>NZ_LMPS01000011.1 GCF_001424405.1 Dyadobacter sp. Leaf189 | reverse complement strand
AACCGCCGATGATACTTGGATCAAACCTGGTAAAGTAGGTAGTCGCCACAATACCATAGCAATTAAAAGCCCCGCAGAAATGTGGGGCTTTTTTTGTGTTGCTTGTGTCCGGTCCTGAAATAAGTTGACACAAATTTGACTTATAATGGGAAGCGATTCATTTTCAGTAAAAAGGCGTAGCCAACGTGATTATAATTTGGGCTTTAAACTGTCTTTGATCAGCCAGATAGAAAAGGGCGAAATGACGGATCAAGACAAAAACTTGTGGAGCGCATAGGATTTTTCTAGGTTTGTGTTTTTAATCAACCTAGTTTGTTTTGGAGAGTTTCCTGCCTATCATTCAGTTTTTACTACCAGAGTTTATCCTCGAAAATTTTGAATTAACCTCCATCGACCGGCAGGACGGTGTATTTCATGTGCATATCGACGAGAAGAATGCGGATGAGAATGACCCGGAAAGGAAGAGCCTGCTTTCCAAGGGCTTCTTTCCGACAATTACTGTTCAGGATTTCCCAATTCGGGGCCATAAGGTCTTTCTTCACATCAAGCGGCGCAGGTGGCTCAATACCAAAACAGGAAAAGTGGTTTACAGAGATTGGACGGAAGTAGGTAAAGGAACACGAATAACTAGTGAATTCGCGGCTTTTTTAAAAGATATCAGTCGATACCAACCCGAGTAGTGCCTGGGCCATTAGAAGGTTCTATGGAGTTAGTGGCAGGGATTTACTACGACAATATCGTGATTTTCAGAGTGGATTTAAGGATTGGAGCCAACGCGGCCACGCTAAGAAGTGGCTGTTGTTTCCTCAGAATCTAGGGTCTCATTTATCTATTGACGAGACCAGTCTTTCACATGGCGAGTTGTACACTATTCTCACTAATAAATCTGCCAAAGGCGGCAAAGGGAGCATTATAGCCATTGTAGCAGGCACCAAGGCCGAGACAGTTATCGAAGTCATCCGAAAAATCCCAGAGGCACTACGCAAAAAGGTGTCTGAAATTACGCTTGACATGGCTGGCAGCATGTCAATGATCGCTAAGAGATGTTTTCCACGGGCAACACGCGTCACCGACCGTTTTCACGTGCAAAGGTTAGCTATTGAAGCCTTGCAAGAGATCCGCATCAAACATCGCTGGCAATCGCTAGATCAAGAAAATGACGCTATCGAGCAGGCTAAAACGTCTCAAAATGAATATCATCCGGAAATATTATCCAATGGCGACACCGTAAAACAACTCCTAGCTCGGAGCCGATATGCGCTGTACAAAAAGCCCAATATCTGGACTGAAAGCCAGCGAGAGAGGGCGCTACTTCTGTTTGAGCGCTTTCCAGACCTTAAACGCGCATACGAGCTGTCGCTAGAATTAAGCAACATCTTCACAAACACGACCGAAAAGATTTACGGACTCACTAGACTGGCCAAATGGCATGAAAAGGTCCGGCAGTCCGGCTTCAAATCGTTTAACACTGTCGCCCGCTCGATCCAGAACCACTACAAGACGATCGTCAACTATTTTGATAACCGAAGCACGAATGCCTCGGCCGAATCTTTCAACGCGAAGATCAAGGCATTCAGGGCGCAGTTCCGGGGTGTTCGGAATGTCGAGTTCTTCCTTTACCGGCTTACTCAATTATATGCTTAATCCTATGCGCTCCACAACTTTTTGTCTTGATCCGAAATGACATACAAGCAAGCTCAGCGGATTTATGGTATCCAGGGCAGAAGTACGGTTTTGGTCTGGTTGCGCAAACATGGTAATTTGGATTGGAGAAAACCAAACTTGCCGAAAATGCCTTCAGCTAAAGAAACGCCAGCGCAACAGATCAAGCGGTTACAGAAAGAACTAGAAGATGAGCGTCTAAAAAACTTGATTCTCAATGAGATGGTTGACCGTTTCGACGGAGAATACAACGCTGGCCTACAAAAAAAGTATTTACCCAAACAGTCCAAAAGCTCCGAGGGCAAGGTAAAGTAAGCCTATCGCGAAGTTGTAGATTGTTTGGGATAAGCCGACAGGCACTTTATCAAAGAGAAGTACGGAAAGTCAGCAGAGCCACAGCGTTGCAGCCAGTTAAGGCGATGGTGCAAGACATCCGTAGGCAGATGCCCAGATTGGGCACCCGAAAGCTTTATTACCTGATGGAGGCCGATTTACGGCAAAAACAAATCAAGCTTGGCCGAGATGGACTTTTTGATTTGCTAAGAGCAGAATATTTACTAATACGACCCTTAAAAAATACACGAAGACCACCAATTCGAAACATTGGCTAAGGAAATACCCTAATCTGATGAAGAATTGCAAACCCGACCGCCCAGAACAATATTTCGTAAGCGATATCACTTATGTAAAAAGCAGAGAATCGGTTCACTACTTGTTATTGGTCGCAGATGCTTACATTAGAAGAGTAATGGGCTACCACCTGAGCGCAGATATGACATCGGAAAGTGTGGTAAAAGCCCTTAAACAGGCAATCAAATGCAGAATGTATACYAATCAAACGATCCATCATTCAGATCGGGGCCTTCAATACTGCTCAATGATCTACCAAAAGGTACTYAGCACAGGAAATATTGTCCCTTCTATGACAGATGGYTATGATTGTTATCAGAATGCGCTGGCGGAAAGGATCAATGGGATACTTAAACAAGAATTCTTGATTAACAAGTGTAAGACAAAGAAAGAGTTAGAGTTGCTTTTAAAAGAATCTGTTGAGATTTACAACGATAAAAGACCTCATCTAAGCTTAAATATGATGACACCCAATGCAGTGCACAAAAAAGCCTCGGAGAAAATCTCCAAGGCTAGTAACTTTATCTAAAACCGTCAACTTATTTCAGGACGGCACAGGTGTTCACCTACTCGCCGGCTGCGAGCCCCGGTCGAGCGCGACGCCGACCCGAGCAGAGAAGTTAAGCGGGGCTACCTAAGTCGGGAGCGCCAAGGTTGTTGGCAACCCCCGCAAGAACCGCCGATGATACTTGGCCTACGCGGCGCGGATCAAACCTACGCTGTCCGACCTGGTAAAGTAGGCGGGGCGCGTAGCCTGGTCGCCACAATACCAACACAAAGAGGGTGTCTCAATTTAAAACCGTGGCACCCTCTTTCGTTTGAATTATTCGGGCAGAAAATTATCGGTCGATATCCTTCATCAAAAGCTAAAAGG
>NZ_LMPS01000010.1 GCF_001424405.1 Dyadobacter sp. Leaf189 | reverse complement strand
CGTACGACAGTGACATTGCTGCCCCTTCGCCTTGCATGTATTAAGCCTGCCGCTAGCGTTCATCCTGAGCCAGGATCAAACTCTCCATTGTAAATATTGCTTGCTACTAATAGTAGCTTAATTCTATTCAAACGAGTTTTTCTTACTCCTTTGGTTTATCTCATCATGTCAAAGAACAGTGCCAATCACGCTTTCTTTACTTCTTTTCTCTTGCTCTGTTTGCGATTGGGATTGCAAAGGTAGCAAAAAAATTTTCGGTTGCAATACTCAGCTAGAAAAAAACTTCCATTTTTATGAAGTTCTTTATTAAAGAAAATTTTAACTGAGCTACATACAATTATCCGCGCTCCAAGAAGGGATATTTGTAATTTGTAGGCGAAATCAGGGTTTCTTTAATGGCCCTCGGTGAAACCCATCGAAGCAAGTTTAAAACTGAACCAGCTTTATCATTAGTCCCAGATCCGCGTGCACCCCCAAAAGGTTGTTGCCCTACAACTGCGCCTGTGGGCTTATCATTGATGTAAAAGTTTCCAGCCGAATTAACCAGCTTCTCCGTTGCATATTGTATAGCATACCGGTCTCTGGAAAACACTGCGCCGGTCAAAGCATACGGCGATGTCTGATCAATAACCTTGATGATTTCGTCAAAATTATTTTCATCATATATATATACCGTCAACACAGGGCCGAAAATCTCTTCGCACATCGTGATATAATCGGGTTTGAATGCACGAATGATCGTAGGGTGTACAAAATAGCCCTGAGATTTGTCAAACGTCCCTCCGGCAATAATTTCAGCATCATTACTTGTTTTCACTCCATCTATATAGGTAGCAATTTTATCAAATGATCTCTCATCAATCACAGCATTGATAAAGTTGCCAAAATCTTCGACACCGCCCATTTCGATCTCAGAAAGATCTTTAAGCATTAAAGCCTTAACATCGTCCCACAGATTAGCCGGAATATAAGCCCTTGATGCAGCTGAACATTTTTGTCCCTGATATTCAAACGCTCCCCTTATTAAAGCTGTGGCTAATGCTTGCGGATCAGCTGACTTGTGTGCAAGCACAAAATCCTTTCCGCCGGTTTCACCAACAATTCTCGGGAAGGATTTATACACGCCTATATTCTCTCCGATCGTCTTCCATATGTTCTGAAAAACCTTTGTACTTCCTGTAAAATGAATCCCGGAGAAATCAGGATGTTTGAAAATAATATCCCCGGCAATAGGTCCGTCGACCAGGATCATATTAATAACTCCGTCGGGAAGACCTGCTTCTTTGAAGACTTTCATGAGCACATTTGCAGAGTAAACCTGAGTAAATGCAGGCTTCCATAACACTACGTTTCCCATCAATGCAGGCGCAGCAGGTAAATTTCCGGCAATTGCAGTAAAATTAAAAGGGGTAATTGCAAACACAAATCCCTCCAAAGGACGATACTCCATGCGGTTCCAGACACCATCTGATGAAATGGGCTGCTCTTCATAGATATCACGCATGAAATTTACATTGAGTCGCAGAAAATCAATGATCTCACACGCTGAGTCGATCTCAGCCTGGTAAGCATTTTTCGACTGTCCAAGCATCGTTGCTGCATTGATTTCTGCTCTGTACGGACCAGCTATTAAGTCGGCTGCTTTCAGGAAAATAGCGGCACGTTGCTCCCAGTTTAGCGAAGCCCATTCGTGCCGGGCTTCTAATGCTGTTTTTATCGCCTTACTAACGTCATCTGCATTCCCTTCATGATAGTAACCCAGTAGATGCTGATGATCGTGAGGTGGCGCTATTTTCTTTTTGTTACCTGAAAAGATTTCCTCCGAACCAATGTATTGTGGAATATCGATCACTTTTGATCTTGCCTCTTCAAGCGCTTTCTTTAATAATGCTCTTTCCGGGCTTCCGGGAGCATAGTTCTTAACCGGCTCATTTTTAGCTGCCGGAACATTGAAAATACCTATCGACATATTATTTAGTCTGTAGATTGTTAAATGAAAATATATTGAAAGACTTATTTTAAAGAACTAAACGGAAGGTCTGGTACCAATAACATCAATGACTGTGCTATCGGTTTCCTGATATCAGAATCTCCAATCGCTTAGCGCAGGTATTTTAACTAAATTTGCTGTCCTTAACGAAGAAACAGATTTTACTAAAATGATATTTCACAGCACCAAAAATGCAGCCTTGAAAGCCTCTCTGGAGGAAGCAATTTTTAACAGCTTGCCACCAGATAACGGTCTTTACATGCCGGAGTATATTCCCAAAATATCAGAGGATTTTCTGGTGGATATAGAAAATCGTTCGTTCAAGGAAATTGCTGTTGAAGTTGCGACTACCCTGTTTGAAGGCGAAATTACCAGAAGTGAGCTAGAAAACATTATAGAACACGCCTACGATTTCGAGGCTCCGATTGTCGGGATTGCACCTGAGGATTATGTTTTGGAGCTTTTCCATGGGCCGTCAATGGCTTTTAAAGACTTTGGTGCCAGATTTATGGCTGCGGTAATGTCGCACTTCCTTCTCAAATCAGACAGGGAAATAAAAATTCTGGTTGCTACATCAGGAGATACCGGAGGAGCTGTTGCACAGGGGTTCTATCAAGTACCTGGTATCAGTGTCACAATCTTGTATCCAAGTGGAAAAGTAAGTGAGATACAAGAAAAACAATTAACTACGCTCGGCCACAACGTTACTGCCATTGAGGTTAATGGTACTTTCGATGATTGCCAGAAACTAGTAAAAGAAGCTTTTTTGGATCCTGAACTTCGGCAGCATTATAATCTTGCATCAGCTAACTCGATCAATATTGCACGATTGATTCCTCAATCATTTTATTTCTTCTCTGCTTTTGCCCAGTTAAAGAAGTTAGGAAAATCAATTGTCTTTTCTGTACCAAGCGGCAACTTCGGTAATTTGAGTGCGGGCGTCCTCGCTTTTAGAATGGGACTACCTGTTGAACATTTCGTGGCGTCTACTAACCTGAACAATGCGGTTCCCAGATATCTGACGTCAGGACTATACGACCCACACCCTTCCATTGAAACAATTTCAAATGCCATGGATGTCGGCAGTCCCAGCAACTTTGTTCGGTTACAAAGATTTTTCGGTGACGACTGGAAATTGGTGACCGAAAAAATTTCGGGTGCCTTCTTCACCGATGAAGAAACGCAGCAAGCCATGCGGGAGGTTTTTGAAAGTACAAATTATGTAATGTGTCCTCATACTGCAGTTGCCTACCTGGGGTTGCAGAAATATCGTAAAGAGTCAGGTGCTGATTTTACAGGAGTTTTTCTTTCAACCGCTCATCCAGCCAAATTTATCGACCTGGTAGAACAAACTTTGGGAAAAAGCATTGAAATCCCGGCAAGACTCGAATCTTTGCTCCATATTGAAAAAGTAGCAGTAAAAATGGAGCCAACCTTTGAAGACTTCAAGAACTTATTATTGAATGAGTTAGCATTGTAAGTCTGCTTTTTGTATCGCCTGAGATTTAAATGGATGGAAGCTGACCGGGTCTGACTCTGAAATATGCAAATGTAAAAGCGGTCAAAAGCATACACTTTTTACCGCTTTTACATTTGCTGCCAATATCTTAATTAATCACATCACCACGCAGGATCCGGAAACGTTTTCTCGATTCCGCCACGAAGATGCTACCCGGATACTTTTCCATCAGTTCCTGGTAAAGCTTCATCGATTGTTCTTTATCATTCAACTTTTCCTGATAAAGCTTTGCCATAGCAAACAATGCATCATCTCCATAAATGTCGTGACCGAACTTTGAGTATAACAGTTTGAGACTTTCGAGAGCTTGCTGGTTACTGTCAAGCTTAATGTAAGTTTTAGCAGTGAGCCAAACAATCTCATCTGTCAAACTGTGACTTTGATACTGCTGATACAAACTCTTAAGAGAATCTATCGCTTCGTATTTTTTATTTTGAAACAATTGAAGCTCCACCGCCGAATAGCGTTTCATTGCAGTTTCGGTACTATCCAGGCCTGTGTTATCCATGATAAGGAGAGACAAATTATTGGCGTCATTTGCAATTTCTCTTGATGTTGCCTTCTTTAAAATGTCAAGTACTGCTTTCGCCAACTCAAATTCTCCTTTGAAATAATGGAGCTTAGCATTTCTCAGCTTTGCTTCATAACCGAGCAGATCATCCTTCTGCGATTTTTCAACTTGTGAATACACCAGTGTAGCCTCCCACGGTTCTCCCTGAAGTAAATAAATGTCACCCAGATCAAGCTTGCATTTGTCTACGAAATTCTTCTCCTGCTTCCCTGCCTCTATCGCGATCTGAAGTGTTTCGGTCGCTTTCTTAAAATCATCCATGTAGAATGCATAGAGGATTGCCATGTTTCTAAGGGCTTCTATTGTACGTACGTTAACGCCAAGCTCATCGACCAACTCCTGGTATTGACCGAGCAATTTCTGAACCTCTCCGCGCTTGATCGGATACGTATTTTTTACCTGCTCTTCCCTGGCGAAAATGGCCATTCGCCGTGACACAGGATAGAGCTGACCCTTCGGATATTCTTTTACCAAATGATCGAAAATGGTACCGGCATTCTGGTAATCCAGGTTCTGCAATGCGAGCATTCCAAGATTATAGAGCCTGGCCCCATTGTGCTTGAACCGTCTGTCCAAAGCTCTTTCCTGAATAAATGCTTTGTAAAAGTCCTTTTTCTGAATCTGGTACCAAATCAGCAATTCGTTGTAAAAACCTTCGTTAGGGAACTTCTGAATTTTATCATACAGTACTTTCTCTAATAAAGCCTGCTCCTTCTCATCCTTTGTGAAATCCTGAAGCATGTTCTGTACCACCTCCGTGTTCTGGTACCGCATCCCATAAGATAACAATTCATCTATCATCTTCTCGGGCTGATTAAGATCCCGGTAGACACTCGCCAGTTCCAACTGGAAAATGTCGTTTCGCTTGATGGATTCCCTCGCTTCCAGGAGGATATTCTTGGCCCATTCAGGCTGACTTATATTACGGAATTCCTCAGCCAAATCACGTTTGAGCTCGATTTTAGCACCTGATGATACCACGGCCTGCTCATTCTTTTTAGAAGCCTCCTGCGGCTTTCCCTGCGCTTCCAGCAGCATTCCCCAGTACAGGTAATACCAGCTTGCATTCCCGGCGTCGGCTTTGATCTGTTTCTTATAGAATTGTTCAGCAGCAGACCAGTCTTTTATTTTGATGATACAACTGGTGTAGTTCTTGAGAGAGGATTTCTCGAAGCTAGTCTTGAGAAGATTGTTGTAATAGGTTAATGCTTTCGCGCAATCTCCGTTTTTGAAGTACTCCTCGGCCATTTCCTTTTCGCTCTGGGCCCGCGCCGCTCCCGCCACGGCCGCAATAATCAAAACTATTATCAGCAACTCGCATACCTTTCTCATAATAGAAAAAAGACTTTTTGTTTTTAATTACTATTGTTCTCTAGCGCTGTGGATATGTAGATAAAACGTTTGTCCACTTAAGATCCACATAGTTATCCACAATTTGTTAATAACTTAAGGAATGAATGAGGATAACTTTAGTAAGAAGTCAACATCTAATAAGCTGAATGACAATGTAAACATTATTCGGGGAAGAAAAGAGTGTGGATAAGTGATTCTCGTAGCCTGTTTTGATTAATCCACATTCTCAACTGTGTATCAACAGGCTGTTAACTCAAGGTTAGCTAGTATTTTATCCACTGGAGGTAGAAGACCGGATATTTATCAACGCTTTTTCCGAGTTATTCACAGACTTATCCACAAAATCATACCTCTTACCAACAAAATTCACGGCTTATTCACATAGTTATCCACACTCTAGGGATAACTTTTCATTAAATTTCATTTAGGAATGACAATGTTGATGTCATTGAGCTCGAAATTGGCCTTCAACATGACCTTATCAGGCAGATAGTAGATAGCTTCCGGTTGCCGGCCTTTGGCCATTTCGCCCGTATCCCATTTTTGATTTTTGTTTTTGTCTACAATGACACGCAGTAGGTACTTTCCCTGTGGTATATTCTGAAAATTGTAGGTTGTGTTTTGAATGCGGCTGATCAGCTTGAATTGCTCATCTACGAGTTCTACAATATAATTGCTCGCCGTGTCAGCGTTGACTACCCTGCCCCTGATTATTCCGAAATCCTCAGCATTAAGAACAGGGTGCTTGATGAACATTCGAGCGAGTGTATCCCCCTCTACACTGATTACGGAACCTTTTGGTATATCCCATTTAATAGAGTCTTTGGCGAAGGATTTCGCACTAATGAGTACAATATTGTGATTTGCATTCCACTCCCATTTGAACGAGCTGAGCGGCTCATGAGACAGGCTGTCTGTAATCAATGTGATCTTTTTGTCGTCCAGGTATTGAACCGGCTTGTTTAATATCAGTTTGTAGGTGAATGTATTTTCAAGAGGTTTGTTCGATTCTGGTAGTGTTGTTAA
Source organism: Dyadobacter sp. Leaf189 (assembly GCF_001424405.1). Lineage (GTDB taxonomy): Bacteria > Bacteroidota > Bacteroidia > Cytophagales > Spirosomataceae > Dyadobacter. Next base: position 16,535 of record NZ_LMPS01000010.1, on the reverse strand, counting down.
AGAGAATGGATCTTTTTGACGCTCCTTCCCTCTTGGCTGCTGAAAGGCGATTTTTTGTTCAAATTCCGTAGTTGTGCCGAGCGAGTCCGTTGCGACAAGCTTTACTAATGTGGAGTCAGGGTGTGGTTGAACATTGAAAAATTTGAGCGAAGTACCTTGTTCAAGCAAATACGGAAGGGTATCCTTGTTCATAAAAGTCACGTCGACTTTCTCAACCGGTTTACTGAAAATGACTGCATAGTTGTTGACGCGCGGAGTGGTTCTCTGGATCTTCAAGGGTGTGTTATCCGACAAATACATGGAGATATTGTAGGAGATAGAATCTACGCCGGCAGTTACATTCTCGTTCAGGAAGCCAGTGCGTTCGTCTCTTGCATTGTACAGCATATTTCTGTTCTTATCATCAATTGCGACAAGCTTGAAAGTTTTGGTTTGAATATTTTCAATAGAGAATACGCCACTGCTATCGGTTCTGGAGAAATAATAAGGTTTTTGCTTCGCTATATCGAGCGTATCGCTGATGTTGTAAAGGCCCACCAGCGCGTCGAAAATGGGCTTGTTAGTCTGAATATCCTTAACCACCCCATATACCCTCCCGGAGTCGAGCGAGGAGCCTGTACTAAAGACAATTTTCAGGTTTTTTGACGGATTTTTTTCAGCAAAGTCCTTAATAGCGTCTCCAAAATTCAATGTGAATGTAGTACTGTCTTTAAAGTTGTTTTTGAATGTCAGCAGCACCGATGTTCCATTCAGTTTGTAGGAATAGGGATTATCTGCCTCCGGGGTAATTACCAGCTTTTGATTGATGTTATCTACAACCACATATTCATCAAAAAACAGCTCTACCTTTTTGCCTTTAAAGTTCAAGGTTTTGTTAACTGGGACGCTTTCTACCAGATTAGGCGGGATGGAATCTTTCTTTCCTCCCGTAGGCGAAACCTGCTGGGCGCAACGATCGAATAAAAACAAAAAAAGAAGGGCAAACAGAATGGTCCGGATCATAATCAGTAGTATTTAAAAAGCCCCGGTACATGGTTGGTACAGGGGCTGAAACAATGCGTTTAGATGTTATTTCTTTTTGATAATGTAAATAATGCTCGATGTATTAATTGCTCTTTGTGGCGACGTTCTTCCTTTCCAGTTAGATGTGAGGCCAGTGATTATACTATCTGCCAGATCGATTTTTTGCTTCTGGTATTTGGTACTGAGCATACTCACGTAAAACGAATCAAACCACATCGGGAGTGTCTCTTTTACTTCCATTCCGTGCTTCTCCATAAGCAGTTTCATGCTGCCTTTGGTGAAGTGGTACAAATGCCTCGGTACATCGTAAGCTGCCCATTGCTGCTTGTATTTTTGAGCATCGTAGGAGTCAGGATTTGGTACAGCAATGACAAGTACTCCCGTTTTGCTGAGGTGCTCAGTTAACCAATCGACAGTTTCATTCAGCTTGTGAACATGTTCCAGAACGTGCCACATCGTAATAGTATCATACGTTTGAGCACCTATTTCCGGTTGAAAAATGTCAGTGTAAACAGTAGCCCCAATTCGTTCTGCTGCCACTTTTCTTGCACCTGAGTCCGGCTCAGTTCCAAAGACCCGCCAGCCATTATCCTGAATAGACTTGGCAAAGCTGCCCGTTCCGCAACCAATATCCAGTAATGTACCTTTCTGCTGGGAGTGTTGGTTAATCAGCTTTATTTTCTGCTGAATAGTATAATCCCGTACGGATGTATACACCCGGCTCATCAGATCTTTGGAATCATCATGATGGGAAATATAGTCCTGCGACTCATAATACGAGCCTATCTCCTGCTCAGCTGGCCGTGGATTAGTGAATAGGAAATGGCAGGATCCGCATTCCTGAATCTGAAATTTTTCTTTCGAAACTGTGTAGTCCACGACGGTTAAATGTTCGTGGAAGTTGGTATTCTGGCAAACCGGGCAATTAATTATTGTTTCCAATTATCGACCTATATAAAGCATTAAAACGGATATATCTGATGGACTCACGCCGCTGATTCTGGAAGCCTGTCCTATTGTGGCAGGGCGCGTGCGTTTCAGCTTCTCACGCCCTTCAAAGGATAGCGAGGTAACCACGTCATAGTTGAAGTTCTCGATGATGCTCAGATTTTCCAACTTGTTCATCTTTTCAACCAGCAGCATTTCTTTCTCTATATAGCTGTCATATTTGAGATTTATCTCGGCTTGCTGAACGGATTCCAGGCTGAAATCCTTGATCAGATCTGCTATAATCGGACTGTGTTCTGCCAGTTTTTCAATGGAAATCTGCGGACGTTTCAGCAACTGAGCAACAGCCACTTTTTCTCTGAGTTGCGCAGTGCCGAGTGATTCAAGTGTATCGTTGATTTCTTCCGGGGTAACTTTATTGGACGAAAGCGTTGAAATGATAGCCGTAACTTCCTGTTGTTTTTTATGAACAGCATCCAATCTGTCCTGGCTAGCCAAACCAATTTCGTACCCCTTCTGAGTTAATCTGATATCAGCATTGTCCTGGCGGAGCAATGTGCGGTACTCAGCTCGGGAGGTAAACATCCGGTATGGTTCCTCAGTGCCTTTGTTGATCAGATCGTCGATGAGTACGCCAATATAAGCTTCCGATCTTTTCAGTACAAACGGTTCGAGTTCGTTTACATTTTGATGCGCATTGATACCTGCCATCAAACCCTGACAAGCTGCTTCTTCATAGCCCGTAGTTCCGTTAATCTGCCCTGCAAAAAATAGATTTTTGATCAGGTGTGTTTCAAGTGTTGATTTTAGCTGTGTCGGCGGAAAGTAATCGTACTCGATCGCATAGCCCGGGCGGAACATTTTTGCATTCTCAAAACCTGGAATTTTCCGTAGTGCAGCGTATTGAACGTCCTCAGGTAATGAAGTCGAAAAACCATTTACATATACTTCAACAGTATCCCACCCTTCCGGTTCAACGAAGATCTGGTGACGGTCTTTATCTGCAAAACGGTTGATCTTGTCTTCGACAGACGGGCAATATCTTGGTCCAAGCCCCTTAATGCGGCCCGAAAACATAGGCGATTTTTCAAAGCCGGTTTTCAGAACATCATGTACTTCCTGGTTGGTGTAAGTAATCCAGCAGCTCCGTTGCTTAGCCAGTGGCTTCGTATCCGTGTAAGAGAATTTGGCTGGCTTCTCGTCACCAGGTTGCTCCTCCATTTTAGAGTAGTCGAGTGATCGGCCGTCTACGCGTGGCGGCGTTCCGGTTTTCATTCGTCCTGCTTCAAATCCGAGTTGAACAAGCTGCTCAGTGAGCCCAGTAGCAGACTTCTCTCCGGTACGTCCGCCACCAAAGTTCTTCTCGCCAATATGAATCAGTCCATTCAGGAATGTACCATTGGTAAGAACAACAGACTTGGATTTGATCTCGATACCAAGACTTGTTTTCACACCTCTCGCTGCTCCATTTTCAATAATAAGCTCTTTGGCTGTATCCTGCCAAAAGTCAACATTAGGATTATTCTCGAGAATGTTCCTCCATTCGGTTGCAAAGAGTGCGCGATCGCTCTGGCAGCGCGGGCTCCACATAGCAGGACCTTTTGAAAGATTAAGCATCCGGAACTGAATCATTGTCTTGTCACTCACGATACCAGACTGTCCTCCCAATGCATCAATTTCACGGACGATCTGTCCTTTCGCAACGCCGCCCATTGCGGGGTTACAGGACATTTGCGCGATGGTATGCATGTTCATTGTAATCAGCAGTACCTTAGAGCCCATCGTAGCTGCAGCCGCAGCTGCCTCACATCCCGCGTGCCCCGCTCCTACTACTATCACGTCATATTCTTGAAACATAATTTGTATTCTTGTTAAACCACTTTAGTTAAAGTGTTCCACGTGGAAATTTAATTAGAAGCGTGTAAGATGTTGATTTTCCTTCTCCCTCATCAAAGCCTTCTCTTCATCATTAGAGTCGCCATAGCCCATTAAATGCAGTAATCCGTGCACAAGCACGCGCCTTAGTTCTGTCTCAAAATCCACCTGAAACGTTTCTGCATTTTCCCTCACTCTGTCGACGCTGACGTATATGTCGCCAGCCAGTTGCTTCTCTTCTTCACTGTTATCAAACGTAACAATGTCCGTATAATAATCGTGGTTGAGGTACTCTTTATTGATTTCCAGAAGGTAATCATCGGAGCAAAATATGTAATTCAATTCACTAATGATATAACCCTCTGATTCTGAGGATATTTTTAACCATTTCTTGGTTTTTAGAGGACGCGGGAGGTTAAATTCTACGTCTTCGGAAAAGAAATTCAGCATGCTTTTTTGGAAACTTTGTCAAACATAACCGGCTTACCGGTTACTTGCTTCGACGTAAAGATTTGATGATAAATATTTTACAAAAATAGCAAGGATATTCATAACAAAAGAACCAGCAAGCTACGGTTGTCATCAGCGTTTTCTTAAAACGTGTTAAAACCTCGCCTGCTGGTTCAACAAGAACCGCCTTTGATCAGTTCTTTGCCTGGTACTTGCGGAAGTAAGTATCCACCTCTCTCTTGTAGAATGGAGAGAATGTAGGAGGAATCGTGCGCAGCAGTTCCGTTTGCTTTTCCTTTTCGCGAATGTATTTTTCAAATGCAGCAGGTGGCTGGCGTGGCTGCTGTTTTGCACTTTGCGCCTTGCGCTGTTCATCCTCGTCCTGCTCCTTCATTGCTTTTTCAGATTCAAGCAGGCGTGTTGTAATTTCCTGGTTACGCTTGATCAGTTCTGGTGTAATGCGTTTGTTCACGAGGTCTGTCTCGGTCTCATCCATTTTGTCCGCAATTTCCTGCAGCTCCTTGCCCATCTGCTTTCCAACTTCCGAGCCTTTCTGAGATTCCATCAGATCCTGGATCATCTTACGGATGGCGGCTTGCTCAGCGGCCATTCTCGCCAGCTTTTCAGAGCTGTTACCCTGCCCCTCTTTGCCCTCACCAAGTTGCTTGATCTGCCCATTCAATTTTTCCTGCATTTCTCCCATTCCCGGAGAGTTGCCCTTTTGCTTGCCTTTTTTCCCTTTTCCTGCTCCTGGCATCGCCATTGCCATTTGCTGCTGCATCTGGTTGAAAACGTCGCTTAACATCAATGCCAGGTTATTCATCGAAGTCATCGCTGATTGTTGTTTCGATGTCGCGGAATTGATCTGCCTGTCTTTAATGCTTTTCACACTTTCATCCATGTAGGATTTCATATCGTTGAGCTCCCGGGTGATAAATGCCTGGATCTGCTCGGCGCGACCTGCCAGGGAATAGAGACTGTCTTCTACTATTTTGGCGTCGTCCTTCAATTTCAGTTGCTGCTGGCCAAGCTTGACAAACCGCGGGTCTTGCAGGCTTACACCTTTAAAATCTTTCATCAATGCTTCCTGATCGAAAGAAAGTGTAATCAGGTTCTCAAGAATGTCACGCAAATCATCCATGTTTTCCTGCATCTGTTCCATCTCCGCAGCTTCCATGGATTCTTCCATTGACTGCGACATTTTCTTCATCGATTCTGCGGCCTTTTTCTGGGCTGTGGACGCTTTTTTATTCTGTTGCCTTGCTAGTTGCGCCTTAGCTTCTTCCATCTGCTCAGCAGCGCCTTTTTGCTCCTCTTTCTGGGTGTCAACAGGCTTTTCAAGTTCCTCGCCCATTTTTTCTATTTCCTTCGCATTATCCTGCGCCTTTTGAAAATCCTCCTGGATTTTTTCCTGCTCTTTTTTCAGTTCTTCATTCTTACCAGCTTTATCTTCCTGGTTCTTGTTTTTGTCATTTAGCTCGGTTTTTTCAGCAAGCATATCTTCTTTCTCCGCAAGATCATTGAGCTTGTCCACCAGATTTTCCATTTTCTGTTCAAGCTGCATTTGCTTGAAAAGCTTCATGGTCCGTTCCAACTCCTTTTCAAGGTTGTTCTCCTTATTCTTGAGCTTTTCCATAAGGCTGGACATCCGCTCACTTTGTTTTTGTTCCAAAAGCTTTTTCAGATCCTTATAGAGCTTATCGGTATTCTCATCCATTAAAGCATTCATCAGCTTTTGAAGCTGCTCGATCTTGTTTTGCAGCTCCGGACTTTGTTGGTTAAACTGCCGGGACTTCTCATTCGAATTCTGATGTTTCTCCTGCAAAGCCTGCAATTCTTTCATCAGCTCCTCCCGTTTGCGTAGTACCTCTTCAATTTGCTTCTGCTCCTTGAAATCAAGTTCTTTATTGCTTTTCAGGCGGTTATCCAGGTTTTCGATATCCTTCTGAAGATTCTGAGCCTTTTTCATCGCAGACTGGATCTGGTTCTCAGTTTCCTGTTCAGATTTTTTGATCTCAGCTTCGAGCTGATCCTTGGAAGGAACTGTAAACTGAATGGAGCGCGAGCGAGCACTTTTGGCTCCATTGATGCCGTCGTTATCCCAAACCTGCGCGTAGTATTCGATCTTGTCGCCAGGCGCGAGTTTGAGGCTGTCTACATACCACTGGAAGAAAAAGCTCTGTGTATTGACTGTTTTGTTAAATGGGATGGGAATTCCTTTGGGTTGAGAAGCTTCTTTCTGCCCCGACCGGTTCACAGTGTAGAACATTTTGAGCTGAGAAAACCCGTAATCGTCGCTGATCGAGCCGCCTAGTACAAGGTAATTGTATAGCGTGGTATCCTGGAAATTTTCGAGTGTCAAAACCGGATGTTTATCAGGAATAACATTGATGAAATAGCCAATCTTGTCTGCATTCGTTGTCTCATCATTTTTCAAACTTACCTGATACTGCGCGGATCTTTTGACTGACTTCCGGATCTGGAAATGTTCACCGCTACTTTCTTTTGCCTGGTACAAAGCCGAATCATTTTCGAATTTGATCGCAAGTGAATTGGTGGACGCGGTATTGAAGTACCATTCAATGGTAGTACCCTCTGGAACTGACAAATTGCCGACGTTACTCAGTCCCTCCGAAGGTTTATTCAGGTAAGCCGGATAATGCAGGTTTACATCAAAGGACAGCAGCGAAGGCCGCTCATTTACATCAATGCGGTACTCGTCAGAAGCAAAGCCCGCAGCGTCGAAAGAGAAAGTTACATCGCGCTGCAGATTTTTGAAGGTATAAGCAAAAGAGCGATTCCCCTCTGAAGTAAGTTTAAAGCGGGAGCCGTTTTGTACCAGGTACACAGCAGCCGGCAGCGCCTCACCTTCCAGTTTTAGTTTTAATGTAAAGTCTTCGTTCCGGAATGCCTTCAGATTTTTGTTTTCAAGAACAAATGAGAATGGAGCGTAAGTATAGTTTTTCTGAAAATGGATAATCCGGTCAGAGCTTGAAGAGAAAAAAGCAGGGTTAAACAACAAAATTACTGCAATTGCAGCCAGCGGATATATCGCATATTTAACGCGTTTCCTGTTCTCATTGAAGCGTATCGCATCGGAAAAGCGGACTATGAGGAGTTGATTGGATTTCTGTTTGATACTGGCTTCAATCAGGTCTGACTGGCTGCCCGACAAGCTTCTCAATTGCAAGGTATTCACCAGTTTGTCGCCGATCTCCGGAAAATACTGCCCGATTTGCAATGCAGCAGCCTCATCAGAAATCGGCTTTTTTAGGCCTGACAAATGAATCAAGGGCTGGACAACCCATTGAAATACCGAAAATACAAGCACAGCCAGAAAGCCGAAGAAAAGCATTCCGCGCACAACCGAGCTGAACCGCCCAAAGTATTCGATGGTATTGAAAAACAAAAAGACAGTCAGCAAAAGACCCAACGAGAAGATGATGCCTTTCAGTAACTGATTTTGATAATATTTTTGACGGTATTCCTGAATGCGCAGCAACAGGCCTTCCATTGCCGGAGTGAAAGGTGCCATATCTATCCTCGTTATAACTGTGGACTTACAACGTATGCAGGAAGCAAAAATTACCAGCTTCCCGCATATGCTTTAAACGAAGAAATATAGTGAATTACCGTGATATTATAATGTAATTAATAACCCGGCTGAGGCGTAATTGATCCAGTTGAAATTGTAAACATCATCGACGTCAGCGCCACCTTCCACAACCCGGTAGCCCAGCTTCACGCCCAGTTTGTTGTTGAGCTGATAAGCAACGCCCGCAAATATGTCCTCTGCGCGCCCCTGTTTTGAAGCAAGCGCATCACCTTCCAGGATGACAGACCACCGGTAAGACGGCTTCAATGCGACGTAGAAATTGATCAGCGGAACAAACCCCAGGTTATCGAAGTGCGTGTCTGAGGATTCATTTTGAAAGCGTACATCCGCATCTCTGATTTTGGCTGTAAGCCCCACCCCTACCTGCGCGCGAGCCCGTGAAATAAGATCGTATCGATAAGTAAGGCGGTAAGAATTAAATTTGTAATGCACCTTAACAGGCTGGCCAGCCAGGAAAGTCGTGTTGTTGAAATTGATATTCCTGTTGAAATTGCCCTGGTAAGTAACTGTCAGTGGCGCGTACAGAAGCGAAATGTTGTGTCTTTTTGCGATGGTATAACCCGCCCTGATCCGATAAAAAACCTTTGGATCTATACTCAGATCTTCCGGCAGGTTCACGATAGTACCGCCTACATTCGGTATCCTGACTTTATTGTAATTCGTACCCAGTACCAATCCGCTTTCCAGGTCCAATTTGACCTGCGCATACAACTGAATGGAACAGAGAAACAGTAGAGAGCTAAGAAGAAATTTCATTTTCATTTGCACCAGTTTTTTAGATAAAAAAACAAACAACCCGTCGGGGTTGTTTGTAAAAAATTGATGCCTGAAGAAAATTCAAATTGACCGTCGGCTAAATCTCAACAGCCTCCGGCGCATTCTTAACTGATCTTACAAAAGACTTGACATCCTGTTCCAGATCGGTAGAATTCTGCAAAACACGGATAAATGCACTCCCGATAATAGCGCCGGCCGCCTGGCTAGAAGCCTTCCGGAAAGTAGCATTATCCTGGATACCAAAACCGATTAACCTTGGATTGCGCAGGTTCATCGCATTCAGCCTGCTGAAATAGGATTCCATATCCGCGCTAACGCCCGATTTTGAGCCTGTCACGCTCGCAGAAGACACGGTGTAGATGAAACCCTCACTGATCTCATCTATTTGCCTTATACGCGATTCTGAGGTCTGCGGCGTAATCAAAAAGATATTTAACAAACCGTAAGAATCGAAAATGGACTTGTATTCATTCTGGTACACGTCCATCGGCATATCGGGTAAAATCAACCCGTCTACGCCCACCTCGGCACAAGAGCGGCAGAAATCTTCCACTCCATACTGCAAAACAGGATTGACGTAGCCCATTAAAAGCACAGGCACGGTGATCTTCTCGCGCATGTTTTTAAGCTGTTCAAAAAGTACCTTCACAGACATACCGTTTTCCAGTGCCCGATCATTGCTTTTTTGAATCGTCTCGCCGTCGGCGACGGGATCGGAATAAGGCATTCCTATTTCAACCAAATCGGCACCTCCGTCCTGCAAAGCCTGCAAAACACGAACAGTATCGTTCAGTTCAGGGAAGCCTGCTGTAAAATATACATTCAACAGTCCGTCACCGTTTGGCTGTCCCTGCTGAAAAAGTGCTGTAATCCGGTTCATTCTTTTACCCAGTAATCTACTACCAATACTTTGTCCAGGTGCGGGCCCAGGACTTTACCAAAAGCTTTGTGATCAGGATGAGGAAGATATACTTCACGACCTGCCTCACTGTCAAATGTGACAAAAAACACGTGCGTAAAACCTTGTGACAAACCTTCGGGACTGTTATTGGTACCCCACTCCAATCCTTTAATCTCTTTTATTTTGGAAGGAAGCGCCCTGAATGCATCTTCAACTTCTTTTACCTGGGCAGGAGTTGCTGAATCTTTAAATTTGAAGAGAACAACGTGACGTAGCATTTTCTTGGAAGTTGTGGTTTGTGCGGAAACGAATGTAGCAGATCCGATCAGGAACATGCATGCAAATAAAACCTGCTTGAAATTCATTGTTTTGAGTTTAGATAGTAAAAAATGGTAATGCATTTGGCTACGCGGAGCAGTTGAGGCACTCACCTTCGTCACTGAATTTCAGACGGTCAAACTCTCCCAGCTTTTCTTTCAGTTCGAGTACTTCGTCTTCAAAATCACATCTTTCAAACAAAGACAACTCTCCGGAATTAATTTTTTCTTCTAACTCCTTAATTTTCAATCTTAAATCAAAAACTTCGGGTAGCGTTAATGTAGCCATAGACGTTATATTTAGGTGAGATCAATCGATGTATTTCATATAAGTAGCCATATCCTTATCTCCCCTTCCGGAAAGATTAAGTACTACGGTTTCATTCTTTGTTGCGCCCAGCCTTCCCAGAATAGCCAGCGCGTGCGATGATTCCAGGGCAGGAATAATGCCTTCCAGGCGCGTTAGTTCAAATGCAGCCTGCACAGCCTCCTCGTCGGTAGCGGACAAGAATGTTCCTCTGCCGCTGTCGTAGAGATATGCGTGCTGTGGTCCAATGCCCGGATAATCAAGGCCGGCCGAGATGGAAAATGGTTCAACTACCTGACCGTCTTCTGTTTGCATTAAAATAGTCCTGCTACCATGCAGCACACCCGGCTTACCCAGCGCAGTTGTAGCTGCGGAATGCCCGGAAGAAATGCCCAGACCTGCGGCTTCTACTGCCACAAGCCTCACGTTTTCATCGTCAAGAAAATGATAGAATGCGCCCGCTGCATTACTGCCGCCACCTACGCAGGCAACTACGTAGTCGGGAGTTTCTTTGCCGATATGCGCTTTGAGCTGCCATTTAATTTCTTCTGAAATGATAGACTGAAAACGTGCTACCATGTCCGGGTAAGGATGAGGACCAACTACTGAACCGATGATATAATGTGTATCAACGGGATTATTGATCCAGTGGCGCATTGCTTCATTGGTAGCGTCTTTCAGGGTTCTGGAACCGCAGGTAGCTGGTCTTACCTCAGCCCCAAGCATTTTCATGCGTGCTACATTAGGTGCCTGGCGCTCGATATCGAGCTCGCCCATGTACACAATGCATTCCAGGTCCATTAAGGCGCAAACAGTGGCAGTAGCAACACCATGCTGGCCAGCGCCTGTTTCAGCAACAATGCGCTTTTTTCCAAGTCGCTGCGCCATTAATATCTGGCCAATGGTATTGTTAACCTTATGTGCGCCGGTGTGGCACAGGTCTTCCCTTTTCAGGAATATATTGGTCTGGTACTTTTCAGAAAGACGATTAGCCTTGTAAAGCGGTGTCGGCCGGCCTACATAGTCGCGCAGTAAATCGCTGTATGCTTTTTGGAAGGAAGGATCATCAATTATCTGTAAATAATTTTCCCGCAATTCCTGTACGTTCGGGTATAGCATCTCAGGAATGAATGCACCTCCGAACCTCCCGTAATAACCATTTTTATCTACCTGATAAGATGTCTTTTCTGCTATATCTTCCATAAGAATTTAGGCTTCTGCTTCCTCTTTTTCTTTGATCCGGATCAGATCAAACAATTCCTGCAATTTGGAAATGTCTTTGATGCCCGGCTCTGTTTCAAACTTGCTGTTTACGTCGATGCCGTAAATAGGCAGTGTTTTTGACAATTCTATGATCTCTTCTATGTTATCCAGCCCGATACCTCCGCTTAGGAAGAATGGCTTTTCGTTGTCGTATTTTTTTAGCAGGTTCCAATCAAACGATGTACCGTTCCCGCCCGGGTTGGCGCCGGCAGTATCAAACAGGAAAAGATCGCAGAATGATTTGTAATTATTGAGCATTGCGAAGTTGAACTGCGCATTGATGGAGAAAGCTTTGATCACGCTCACGCCCTTTTGACGAATGCTGCGGCAAATGTCGGGCATTTCATTTCCATGAAGCTGCGCGTACTGCAAGTCGTACTTTTTGACCATATTCAGAATGTGGCCAGGGCTTGCATTCACGAATACGCCTACTTTTTTAATGCTTTGAGGAATGCTCCTGATATATTCTTCACTAATTTCTTCACCAACAAAGCGGGGGGATTTTTCGTAAAAGATGAATCCGATAAAGTTAGGTTTAAGGGCGACCACCTCTTCAATGTTACTTTGCTGGCGTAATCCGCAAACTTTAATTTTCATAGAAACAGGGGATTTAAATTGCTATGTTGAGTTATATCCTTTTGTAAATCAGCTAGTGCGGCGCCAGGATTTACTGTTTTCATAAATGTCTCACCGATCAGGAAACCTTTATATCCGTTCTGGTATAATCTGGTGATTGTTTCTGCATCCTTCAAACCGCTCTCTGAAATCTTGACAAAAGAATCGGGGATCATGCTACTTAATGCAACCGACGTTTCAATAGCTGTTTCGAAAGTCTTCAAATTACGGTTGTTCACTCCCACAATATCAACGCTATCGTTAAGGGTCTCCAGCAGCTCTTCTTCATTATGGACCTCCAACAACACGTCAAGCCCAAGTTCATGCGCTCTGTGGCTTAAAAACGCGACTTCCTGAGGCGTCAGACAAGCCGCAATCAACAGAATTACATCAGCACCCATTGCTTTCGCCTCAAAAAGCTGGTACTCATCTACGATAAAATCCTTGCGCAGCATAGGAATGGATGGATTAGCTTCGCGTGCTTTAAGGAAATCGTTGAAAGATCCGCCGAAAAAATCGACGTCGGTCAACACAGAAAGTGCCACAGCGCCTGCATTGACGTAGTCACGTGTAACAACCTCTGGACTTACCTGATCATTTATAATGCCTTTGGAAGGAGATTTCCGTTTGAATTCAGATATGATTTGCGGATTTGTTGCCGCTCTTAAAGCTTTTGCCAGCGAATGGGTGGATTTAGAGAAATAAATCTCTTTTTCAAGATCAGAGAAGGACTTCTCTTTCTTTGATTCGAGTACTTCGATCTTCTTACGGGCAATTATTTTCTCTAATATATTCATCTAAGGGCCTGATAACTCTTATTTTATGCCTGAGACCGGTTGTTGCTAAGCTTCAACCAACTTTTTAAAACTATATAACGCCTTTTTACTCTCCAAAGATTCACGGGCAGCAGCCACCGCATCGGTCAGTGCCAGGTTTGGGTTAGCGCAATGCAAGGCTAATGCCGCATTTGCGATCACCGCCTGCTTCTGGGAAGGCGTCGCAATATCATTCAAAACATTCATGAAAATCTCAGCAGATTCCTTGACAGTCTGGCCACCGGACAAATCCTGTGCGCGCAAGGTTTGTAGCCCTAAATCAGAGGGGGAAAAGATCTGCTCATATTGAGCAGTGATGACTTTAAAAGGGCCTGTTAATGACACTTCGTCGTATCCGTCTAACGCGTGAAGAACTAAAAATTTCTTATCCGTTTGTTGGTAAAGATAAGCAAAAAGACGCGCTAATTCAAGACTAAACACCCCTACAAGCTGCTTTTTGGGAGATACCGGATTGACCATCGGACCCAGCATATTGAAGAAAGTTTTGATCCCAAGTTCGCGGCGGACAGGCGCTACATTTTTCATTGCAGGATGGAAAAGAGGTGCGTGCAAGAAGCAAACACCAGCTTCTGATATCTTTTTTTCCAGGTATCCTTTGTCGTTCGTGAATGTGGCTCCCAGATATTCGAGCACTGTTGAGGAGCCGCAAAGCGAAGACACTCCATGATTACCGTGTTTGGCAACCTTCTGTCCGGCACCAGCGACAACAAAGCACGACAGGGTTGAGATATTGAATGTATCCTTTCCATCACCGCCGGTCCCGCAAACGTCGATCGGATCGTAAGCAGAGAGATCAAGAGAGAGGCAGAGTTCAAGCATTGCGTCCCTGAAACCTTCCAGTTCTTCCACCGTAATACTGCGCATCGCATAGATGGTCAGGAATGATGCGATTTCAGAGTTTGAATATTTGCCGGTACTAATTCCCAGCAACACGTCTTTTGCCTGCTCCTTGCTAAGCATTTTGTACTCAAACAAGTGACTAAGAATATTTTTCATGCTTACTATACTACTTATTGATTATTGAACTAAGAGGGTTTCTTAAATTTTCAACCAGTTTTCAAGCATTTCTTTACCGTGCTCTGTTAGTACCGACTCCGGATGGAACTGCACGCCCTTAACGTCATATTTCTTGTGTGAAAGTCCCATTACCCTTCCTTTCTCGTCAACTGCGGTAATGGTCAGATCTTCGGTGAAAGATTCCGGGATAACAGTCCAGGAATGGTATCTCCCGACTTTGATTTCGGCTGGAAGGCCTTTAAAGATTCGTTCACTGCTGTCTGTAACGATGGCCGTGTCACTGATTCCATGCAGTACATCTGTCATGTTCTCGAGTGTCGCGCCATAAACCTCCCCAATTCCCTGGTGGCCCAGGCAGACCCCCAGTATGCTCTTGCTAGGGCCAAACTCACGAATAAGCTCGTGCATTATACCTGCTTCCGAAGGTATTCCAGGCCCTGGCGAAAGTAGAATTTTGTCATATTCGGATACTTCATCGAGGCTGATCTTATCATTTCGAAAAATATCTACCTGGTCGTGCAGTTCACGCAGAATATAGACCAGGTTGTATGTGAATGAATCGTAATTATCGAGAACCAGAATTTTCATTTTATGATCGCTTCAAATGGATTGTATATTACTTGATAGTCCAGAAACATAGATGCAGGACTTTCTCCGATTCTAAATTTCCTGTGCAACCTTAATAGCCTGGCGAAGAGCAGCAAGTTTGTTATTGATTTCCTGCAATTCACTTTCTACGTCTGACTTGGCCACAACACCCATACCTGCCCTGAAAAACAATGTATTATCCTTACTCAGGAATGTTCTGATTGCAATTGCGTGGTTGAAGTCGCCATTAAAATCCATAAAACCGATAGCTCCGCCGTAAATGCTGCGGTTACTGGTCTCCATTTGATCAATGAGCTTCATTGCATTGTGCTTTGGCGCTCCGGATAATGTTCCTGCCGGGAAAGTATCTGCGACTAATTGTAGCGGATTAACATCTTTCTTCATCTTGCCCACTACTTTGGATACCAAATGGATTACGTGAGAGTAGTATTGAACCTCCTTGTAATTGGTAACCTTTACTTCGTCACAGCTTCTGCTAAGATCATTTCTCGCAAGATCGACAAGCATTACATGCTCTGCTGTTTCCTTCGGATCGTTCAAAAGTTGCTGTGCTGCTTCTGCATCAGCCAGGTCATCTCCCGTTCTCTTGAAAGTGCCGGCAATAGGATGAATTTCAGCCTGGCCTTTTTTGATAAAAATCTGTTTTTCGGGAGAAGAGCCAAAAATTTTATAGCTACCGTAGTCGAAATAGAAGAGATAAGGGGAAGGATTAATTGATCTCAGAGCGCGGTAAACATTGAATTCATCACCCTGGAATGCGTGGCTGAACCTTCTTGAAGGTACGATCTGGAATACATCGCCGCGAAGGCAGTGATCGATCCCTTTTTGGATTACAGCGCGCATCTCATCATCTGTAACATTGGAAGTTTCATCAGAGACTGTTGAAAATCCGTATTTAGGGAAATTTCTGTTTTTGATCAGAATTTCAATTTGCTCAAAACCGTCGTCATCCACTTCACTTCCATACTGATGCTCAAATATATATAGCTCGTTTTTGAAGTGATTGATGGCAATAACGTATCTGTAAACCTGGTAAAAGATTTGATCGATAGCAGTCTCGGGGCTTGCTGGTTGTATCTCTATATCCTCAAAGTACGTTACTGCATCGTAGGTCATGTGACCAAACAATCCATTCGTTATAAAGGGGAATATTGATTTTTCCGATTGAAAACTTTGGGCAAAGGCATAAAGAGCTTGTACAGCGTCTTTTTGGTTGGGAAGTTGGTAATCAGTAACCTTTCCATCGGGAAATTGCTGAGTTACAATGCCTGAATTTAGTTTGAAAGAAGCTACCGGATCACAGCAGATATAAGTAAATGAGTTTTCATTTCCGTGGTAATCTGAACTTTCGAGCAGGATAGTATTCACAAAACGATCCCGCAGTTTGAGATAAATAGATACGGGGGTAAGTGTATCAGCTAGTAATTTCTTAAATCTGGTGGTAATAAGGTATTTTTTTTCTTCAGTATTCATGGGTGATCATTTCGAAAAGTGCATAAAAAAACGGCTCGCTGTCAGATGAACAGCGAGCCGTGTGAAAGTATATCTTATACCATACAATAGCCTACTCGTCCATCTTGATAAGACGTGCACGCCACCACCATATAGTATTTACTGTTTTCATCTTTGGATTCTTTGTATTCAGTTAGGCAAATATAAATAAAAACAGGATCTATCAAAAATTTTGAAAAAATATCGGTTAGTGACTATACATATTCGAATGGACTGGATCTTACTGCAGCCTGATTGCCTATGGATTAATCTAATTTCTTGCTTTTTGCAGTAGTATTTAAGAACTGTCGGGAAAAATACAGTTACATGTTCGGGGGCAGCCTGCTAAGCACAAAAAAAGCCCCACATTTCTGCGGGGCTTTTAATTGTGTTGGTATTGTGGCGACCAGGCTACGCGCCCCGCTTACTTTACCAGGTTTGATCCAAGTATCATCGGCGGTTCTGGGCTGGGCGCCCCCGGCTTAGGCAG
>NZ_LMPS01000009.1 GCF_001424405.1 Dyadobacter sp. Leaf189 | reverse complement strand
AGCCTTTTAGCTTTTGATGAAGGATATCGACCGATAATTTTCTGCCCGAATAATTCAAACGAAAGAGGGTGCCACGGTTTTAAATTGAGACACCCTCTTTTTGTTTAAATCATAGTGTGTTTGATTCAAATGCATGATGTCATTAATCAGTTGGCGATGCCAGTTCCAGATCGTCTTGCCAAAAGGGTTGCGTTACCACCGTTTTGTTTTCATTCACCCACGTACACCACACTTTTCCGCTATAAGCCCGCCTGGCAACCGGAGTTGAATGACTTCCGTTTGCATGTTGTACCGTTTCCACGATCTGATATTCATCTACCCGCATTACCCTCGATCCATTCTTTTCTTTCACCCAATCGCCTTTAACAAAATTTAGCGTCACCATCAGTAGTTCTTTTTATAACGTAGTACGAGCCAGCTTCAAATCTCGTGCCATACGGGATATCAATTTTTCTAGCGATAAGTGTGAATAAACCTAGTTTGACTGTTATGTGTAGAACTATTTCAATATTCGTCACATTGCCGTAAACCGATCAAATCTACCTCACTCATGAAAAATCGTAAACGCGCTGTTATGTCGCTTAACAACGACACATTTAAGCATTACCTCCTGCTTCGCTATGTTAACAACTCCACAGATCCTAAATGGAAGCAGCTCACATTTGTCTCGCAGGACAACATCAGTGCCGAAGTATGGCTGCAATTATACAACTACGCAAAGGCGGATGTAGAAAGCCATGGCGGACACCTGACCGGCTACGAAGTGGTGAATGAACGCATTGTAAAACACGACGGTATCAGCACAGACTACTGGCCTGCAAACTGGATGTGGGTAATTTCAAAGCACAGCTGATGAAAGAGAAATTTTTACGATAATTTTAAAGGGCGGACTCGGTTCCGCCCTTTCTTTGTTTTAGCACAGGTTTATCTGCCGGAACCAGCAACATTTCATGACTGACAAATCCATCTTAATTATCGGTTGCTTCGACACCAAGGGTGAAGCTTTTTCTTACCTCAGAGAATGCATTATAAATCTGGGTGAAACGGTGATAACAATTGATACCGGAGTGCTTGCTGCATTGCCCGCTTTTCCGGTAGATTTTACAGCCGCCCAGGTCGTTGCCGAAGCAGGAGCAACCATTGAAGCGCTGCGTACAAGGCGCGACAGGGGTTATGCAATGGATGTAATGGGCCGGGGCGCAGCACGCGTCGTGCGCCAATTGGTTGAAAGTGGCCGGATCAAAGGTGCAATCGGAATGGGCGGCGGCGGCGGCACTTACATTACCCTGTCAGCCATGCAGGAAATCCCGCTCGGAATTCCCAAGTTGTGCCTCAGTACGCTGGCAACAAAAGACCTTACAAGGCAGATTGGTCATAAAGATATTACGCTGATGCCGTCCATTGTTGATGTGGCAGGCTTGAACAGCATACTCCGGCTGCTGATTACCCAGGCTGCGGGCGCTATCTGCGCCATGGCAGCTTCGGCGCAACTGGCCGGGGTGAGTGCGAGGGGAAGTATCGCGGTGAGCATGTTTGGGAACACAACGCCGTGCGTAGACCAATGTACGGCGCTGCTTCGGGAGAAAGGATATGAAGTTCTTGCTTTTCATGCCAATGGAGTGGGGGGAAAAGCAATGGAAGCTTTGATCCGGGAAGGCTGTTTTGAAGCGGTGCTCGACATTACTACTACCGAGCTGGCAGATAACCTCTGTGACGGAATATGCAGCGCAGGTCCTGCTCGTCTTACTGCTGCCAGTGAGCTGGGTATCCCGCAGATTGTAGTTCCGGGTTGCCTCGATATGGTTAATTTCGCACATTTGGATTCTGTTCCTGAAAAGTATCAGGACAGAAAGCTGTACAGCTGGGCGCCTGATGTAACGTTAATGCGGACCAATGCGAAAGAAAACGCACTGCTGGGGAAAGAAATCGCTGAGAAGATCAATGCAGCCGGCGGTCCGGTGCAGTTTGTATTTCCATTGCAAGGTATCTCGCAGGTAGATAGCGGAGGAGGCATTTTCCATGACCCGGAAGCAGATCTTGCCCTGCTTGAATCAGTGGAAAAACACATCGGCTCGAAAGAACAAATTATACAATGCGATATGCACATCAATGATGCGGCATTTGCCGAAGTATTGGTAACCCGGCTTTTGGCGCTGCTCAACCAGAAATAGCATACATACCGATTTTCATTTTTATAACTCATTATTATACTATGCCAAATCCGTGGACAGGTAAGGGAAATCCTTACACCAAACAGGAGGTCAACGAGCGCCTGCGGGCTACTGTCAACCAGAAAAAAGCCATTATCGCTGCCGGTGCCGGTACCGGGATCAGTGCGAAGTTTATTGAAAAAGGAGGTGCCGATCTGATCATTATCTATAACTCGGGCCGGTTCAGAATGGCAGGGCACGGCTCTACCGCCGGGTTAATGGCGTATGGTGATGCCAATGCAGTGGCAATGGAGATTGGCGAGTTTGAAGTACTGCCGGTAGTAGAGGAAGTGCCTGTCATTTGCGGCGTGCACGGTTCTGATCCGCGACGGAGAATGTGGCACCATTTGCTGAAAGTAAAGGAAATGGGATTTTCAGGTGTAAATAACTTTCCCACTCACTCGATTGTAGACGGGCATTTCAGGCAAGTGCTGGAAGAAACGGGAATGGGTTTCGAGAAAGAAGTCGAAATGATCCGGCTTGCTACCAAAATGGATCTTTTCTCCATTGTCTACGTAGCCAAGCCCGAAGAAGCCCGGCAAATGGCTGAGGCCGGCGCAGACGCGATTATCGCACACGTGGGGACAACCGTAGGAGGGTCGATTGGTGTGGTCAATGCATCAGTTTCAATGGACCAGGCTGTGGAAGCAACACAGGCGATCATGGAAGCGGGCAAAGAAGTAAACCCTGATTTGTTCTTTCTTGCCCACGGCGGACCGGTTAATACGCCCGAGGATGTGAGGGTAATCTTAGAGAAAACAGATGTCCACGGTTTCGTAGGTGCGTCGTCGCTGGAAAGAATGGGCGTGGAGCAGTCACTTACCGACCTGACGCGCAATTTTAAATCACTTACCCTGCGGTAAACAGCCTTAAACAGGCAGTCCGGAAGCAGTATTTTAAATGCAAGCTTCCGGATTTTATTTATGTAAATAGATTGATATTAAATAGTATTTATAGTATAATTTCGTTGCCTTAAACTTTGTCTAAAAAAGAACACGTTGGTCACAGAGGATACTTTTGGCAGGTGGGAAACCGAGCAGCAGCTCTGGCTCGCGCTCAGGCAAGGGGATGAGCAGGCGTTTACGTTTATCTTCGAAAAGTATCACCGTACACTTTATAACTACGGCTGCAAGCTGACCACGCACACTGCCGTAACCGAAGATGCTATTCAGGATATCTTTATTGATATCTGGCGTTTGAGGGCTAACCTCACAGAGCACATTTCTTCGATTAAATTTTATCTATACCGGACATTGCGCCGGCGCATTCACCAGACGCTCGACAAGTACCCCGCCACCGAAGAGATCACCGACCTCAGTGAGCCGGATATCATGCCGCTTTCATTCTCGGATTCCCAAACGTTACTGATCGAATCCGAATCCAACCTGATCCGTGCGCAGCGAATCCGGGAACTGCTCGCATTGCTCCCCGAGCGACAGCTGGAAGCGATAACACTCCGCTATTTCGACGAATTCAGCATTGAAGAAATCGGGCAGATTATGGGTGTAAATGAAAAGTCGGTCCGCAATTTTCTTTATAAAGCCCTCACTGCTTTCAGGCAGACGCAGAATTTTATCATCAACTTCCTCCTGATTATCTGCGCATTGCCCATTTTTTAAAATTTTTTGTAAAAATAATCTCATTTCAAAGAGGTCAAATCCGCACATCTCCGCTCTTTGTATTTGGAGGGCATTCAGCCTCTTTACCCAAATGAAATACACTCCTTATTCTCTGACGGACCTGATCAGGCACGATGCGTTCATTGCCTGGGTTTTGAATCCCGATGCAGAGAGCGATGCGTACTGGAAAGGCTTTCTGGAACAATATCCTGAAAAGACGAAAACTGTCGAATCAGCGAGGGAGTATATTTATTTGCTGGCAGAGGACACAGGCAGAAACAGGCCAACAGAGGCGCAGAGCAGCAAAATGTGGAAGGTAGTGGAAGACAGCATGTACGTGGAGGAACCTGTTGCAGCCGAAGAGGAAAAGCCCGTAGTGCACGCCTGGCGCTGGCTTAGGGTAGCAGCCTCGGTGGCATTGATCTGCGGGATAGGCGCAATGAGCTTCTGGTATTTCCTTCGACCAGGCGAAATGATTTCCCTGAGACAAAAAGTTGCGCCTGCTGGTAAAGGATCAATCGAGGTAGTTAATGCATCGGCGGCAAAACGCATTGTGTTACTGCCCGACGGTAGTTCCGTAGTGCTGGATCCGGGCTCGCAGCTCAGCTATCAGAAAATGCAAACCGGCCAGAAAAGGGAAGTTACCTTAGTTGGAAAAGGCTTTTTTGAAATTGTTAAAGATCCCGGAAAACCATTCCTGGTGTACTCACGGGGAATTGTGACGAAAGTATTAGGTACCAGTTTCAGTGTAGATGCGAGAGAAAAAACGGGTCAGGTGAAAGTGGAAGTGAAAACGGGGAAGGTTACCGTTTTTCCGGTAAGTACCGGCGCTACGGAAATGGAAGTAAGCAATGCAGAAAAGAAGGGTTTTATTCTTTATCCCGACCAGCGCATTGCATTGACAGCCGGCAGCGGAAAGGTGCTTAAACCTGTGGAAGCCAGCATCAGGGAGCTTGATCAGCAGGATATCTCGTCACAGCTTTTTGTTTTTGACGAAACCCCGGTGACCGAAGTTTTCAAGGCGCTGGAAGCAGCTTATAATGTGAAGATCATTTATAATGTCGATGCGCTGGAAAAATGTCCGCTAACTGCCACTTTGGTCGGACAACCTTTCAGCAAGAAATTGGCTGTGATATGCAATGCCATTGACGCTACTTACGAGATCAATGGGGATCAGGTCAGGATCACGGGCAATGGGTGCAAATAGCAAAATTAAATGAGTATTGCCGGAGTCAGTAAGTCCTATCACTCAAACCTAACATACAAATGACATAGAGCCATACTGTCGAAAAAAAATCAGCCATGCTGCCACATGACTGATTCGGATTCCCGAAAGTAACGCTAATTACTCGCAGCCACAGCAAGTGGCCGCCCGGGAAGATATTGTTGAATAAATCGCCTTAACCAACAAATCAATCAAAAATATGGAAAAAGTTCGACGAACCGATGACCTGCTCATAACTCTTATGCGTATAACCGTCTTGCAATGTTTTCTGGTGTGCCTGTTTGCCGGAGTGTCGTGGGCAGTTGACGGCAGGGCACAGTCGGCTCTCACCCAGAAGGTAACTCTTGATATTCAGAATCAGGATGTTAAAAAAGTTTTAAAAGAGCTCGAAAAGCAAACAAACATCAAGTTTGTATTCAGTTCCAGGCTGATCCAATCTGACAGGAAAGCGACCATTAAGGTAACCAACACGCAATTGGCTTCGGTGCTCGACCAGCTGCTGAAACCGCTGCAGCTTAGCTATAAGGTAAGTGAAGATCTGATTGTGATCAAGCCTGACAAGACGCCAGTGAAGGTATCTGACGTGGTGCAGCCCGAGGTAGTCCCGGACGTGGCACAAGCGGTGGATCGCACCCTTCGCGGGACAGTTAAAGATGAAGCCGGCGTTGCATTACCCGGTGTCAGCATTGTTTTAAAAGGTACACAAACGGGAACCTCTTCCGACGAAAAAGGCGCATTCTCACTTACTGTTCCGAATGGAGAAGCCACGCTGATCTTTTCGTTTGTAGGCTTTCTGTCGCGTGAAATCATTGTTAATGAGGGACAAACGGAAGTGGATGTGGCCCTGAAAGTAGATGATAAAGCACTGGAAGAAGTAGTTGTGGTAGGTTATGGTACCCAAAAGAAAGAATCACTTACCGGCGCTATTTCCACTGTGACGAGTAAGGATATCGAGCGTGTACATGGTGGTTCCACGGTAAGCTCGGGCCTGGCAGGTAAAATTCCGGGCGTTACATTCCGTATGCCCGACGGCCGTCCAGGCGCAAGTGCTAACGTGCAGATCCGGAATATGGGTAACCCGCTGTTTGTAATTGATGGTATACAGCAGGATGCTGGTCAGTTCAACAACATTTCTCCCAACGATATAGAAAGCATTTCGGTGCTGAAAGATGCTTCTGCGGCTATTTATGGTGTTCGTGCGGCAAATGGCGTTGTGGTGGTAACAACCAAACGTGGAAAGAACGGGACTAAAAATACCGTCAATATTGACGCATACACAGGCTGGCAAAATTGGTCGCGCTTCCCGAATGTGGTTAACGATTCGTACCAATGGATGCTCGGCCGGGCAGAGGCGGAAATGAACCAATACGGTAAGACGTCCATTACACCTGCCGAACTCGAAAAATACAAAGCTGGTACGGAGCCTGGTTACCAGACATTTAACTGGAAGGATTTTATCATTAAAAAGAATGCGCCGCTCTATTCATTGAACATGAACATGACCGGCGGTTCCGACAGGATCAGCTACTACATTTCTGCGACGCATTTGAAACAGTTTGCTGTTTTAGGACGAGAGTTTACATTTAAAAGAACCAACATTCAGAGTAATGTAGATGCGAAAATTACAGATCGGCTGAAACTGGGTGTGCAGATCAACGGTCGCATTGAAAACCGTGATCAGCCTGGTATCCCGGGTGGCGATGATTACTGGCTGCCCCGCTTTGCGATCCTGAGAAACCGTCCTTTCGAGCGGCCTTACGCCAACGATAATCCTAATTATCTGAATGATATCAAACACAATGAGACCAACTGGGCTTACAATAACAAAAAGTTGGGAGGTTACTGGACGGAGTACTGGCGTGTTTTGCAAACCAACTTTACGGGAGAGTACACCATTCCGGGCATTAAAGGACTGGTAGCGAAAGGAATGTACTCCTACTACATCGCCGACCGTGTGATGAACGGGCACGAGTATACCTACGAAGCCTACACCTACAATCCAACCGAAGATACCTACACCGTGACCGGCGGAAGTACAAACCCGTGGAGAGAGCGTGGTACCAGGAAGGTGATGCGGAATGTGTATCAGGGTCAGTTGAATTACAACAACACTTTTGGCAAACATACCGTAGGCGCAACTTTCGTGGCGGAGCGGCAGGAAGAGCAGGTACAGGATCAATGGGTACATGCAGTTCCCAAAACCAATGTGCTTCCTCTGATCTACTTCCCGACCATGGATACCTACAATGATTCGGAATCGGAGCTTGCGCGTATAGGGTATATCGGTAGAGTAAATTATGATTATGGCGGTAAGTATTATCTTGAACTTTCTGCCCGCCGCGACGCTTCATGGAAGTTTGCTCCGGATCGCCGGGTTGGTACATTCCCGTCTGCTTCTGTGGGTTGGAGAATTACCGAAGAGAAATTTATCAAGGACCTGCTGGGCTCGCGGAGCATTCTGGATGATCTTAAATTCAGGGCTTCTTACGGTATTCTGGGAGATGATAATATCCTCTTTAACAATGATCCGAACAACCCTCTAAGTCCCTATGCTTACCTGCCCGGCTACAACTACAACCAGGGAAATGTGATCCTGAGCGGCAATGCGGTTGTTACATCCAGGGATAAAGGTCAGATCATCAACAATATTTCGTGGTTTAAAAGCAAGATCACGGACATTGGGGCAGACTTCTCTTTACTGGGCACGAAAGTGACTGGTTCGGTGGATTATTTTTACAGACTGCGCACAGGTCTGCTCGGACGTAAGTACGACCTGCTCGTGCCAAGCGAGCTAGGGTATGCGCTGCCGGAAGAAAATGTAAACAGTGACTCGCAGCAAGGCTGGGAAGGTGCATTGACATACAATGGAAAATCTGGGGATATTAATTACTCGATTGGTGGTAATGTATCATTTTCAAGGACCAAGTTTGTGTCTTCTTACAAGCCGATCTTCAACAATGCACAGGATCAGTACCGTGCTTCGCGGGAGAATCGCTACGACAACATTTTCTGGGGTTATGAAACGGTTGGCCAGTTCCAGTCGCAGCAGCAGATCTCTGAATATCCGGTTAATATCGACGGACAGGGAAACCGCACTTTGCTTCCGGGAGATTTGATTTACAAGGATATAAATGGGGATAATGTGATCAATAACCTCGACGAAAGGCCGATTGGTTACACTACAAATGGCCAGCCTAACATCAACTTTGGTCTGAACCTGTCGGTAAGCTGGAAAGGATTTACGCTTGCAGCTGACTTTTCCGGGGGCGGAATGTACACCTGGAACCAGAACTGGGAACAACGCTGGGCTTATCAGAATGACGGCGCCCTCAACAGTATCTTCCTTGACAGGTGGCACCGCAAAGATCCTTTCGATCTGAACAGTGAATGGATCCCGGGCAAATATCCTGCATTGCGCTACAACGACGGCTCGCACAGCAACAACAATAAGAACTCCACTTTCTGGGTGCATAATGTGAAATACATCCGTGCGCGCACACTGGAACTGGGGTACTCGCTGCCGAAATCGGTTTTGGAAAAGCTCAAAATGCAAAGAGCCCGCTTCTATATCAATGGATATAACCTGTTTTCAATCGATAACCTGAAAGAGTTCGGTATAGACCCGGAAGTGGCTGACGAAAACGGACTTCAATATCCGCAAGCCAAGTTTGTGAATGTGGGTATCAATCTTTCAATCTAAAAACCGTCAGATTCAAATGAAAAGGAGATTTTATACTTTACTGATCGCTGTTTTAATGCTGGGCTGGAGTTGCGACGACGACGCATTCCTCAACCGCCCACCCACCAATATCCTGACTGACGAACAAATCTGGAACAGTGAAGAGCAGATACTCTCGGTGCTGGGGGATTTGTACAACCGTTATGTCGATATTTCAACTTTCAAAACGATCAACGATATCCCCGGCTGGATGACAGTGGGCGACTTCAATGAGGCATTCTGGTCGGAAGCAGGACGCTACAATGCTTTTCAGAACTCGGGCTGGGATGTTCGTTCCTGGGGCGCCTGGGATTATGGTTACATCAGGGAAATGAATTTGTTTATTCAAAAATGCGGCGCTTCCGAAAAGCTGGACGCAGGGGTAAAAGCCCGCTTTCTGGCAGAAGCGAGGTTTCTGCGTGCATCATATTATTTTGAGCTGGTGAAAAGAATGGGCGGTGTTCCATTGATTTTGGAACCGCTTACCTACGATTTCAGCGGCGATCCGACTTACCTGCAACGCCCACGTGCCAAAGAATCCGAGATCTATGATTTTGTAATCGCAGAGGCAGAAGCGATTAAGGGAGACTTGCCTTCAAATGCAGGTGAAAAATCGCGCGCTACCAAAGGCGCAGCACTTGCAATGGAGGCGCGCGCCGCATTGTATGCCGCTTCTATCGCCAAATACGGCGTGAATACACCTTCTGTGATGCTGTCAGGCGGCGAAGTTGGTATCCCTGCTTCCATGTCACAAGGTTATTATACCAAAGCGCTGGCAGCGGCAAAGGAAATCATAACCGGCTCGGCAGGTACTTATGCACTTTATACCAAAAAACCTGATCTGTCTGAAAACTTCGCGAGCATATTTTATGATAAGGCGAATAATCCGGAGGTGATTTTTGTGGAGGATTACAAGCTGCAAAGTGGCAAGGTGCATTACTTTACAGGCTGGAACCAGCCGAGGTATGGTGCCGAGGAAGAGGAAGGCGGCCGTATTAATCCTTCCCTGAATTTTGTTGAGGCTTTTGAGAAACTCGACAATACTTTTGCCCCAATCCCTACCACCAATGCAACAGGCGCACCTATTTACTACGATAACCAGGTAGATATCTTCGCAGGAAGAGATGCGCGTCTTGCCGGGACTGTAATGCTGCCCGGCACTACCTTCAAAGGAAGAGCCGTGGATATCTGGGCTGGTTTTCAGTTAGGGAATGGAACCATCGTAAGCGGCGACGACCGCGGTGCACAAAAAACATTGCCCGGCAAAACAGTACCCGAGCAGGTAGTCGGTTTTGACGGACCTATCGACGGTTTTGAATTCACTGCACAAACAGGTTTTTACCTGCGCAAATACCTAGATCCGGTTGTAGGTTCAGGTCAGCGCGGGGTTAACAGTGAGGTTTGGCTGGTAAGATACCGTTTCGCAGAAGTGCTTTTGAATGCAGCTGAGGCAGCATTTGAGCTAGGACAACCCGCAGT
This sequence comes from Dyadobacter sp. Leaf189, assembly GCF_001424405.1. Lineage (GTDB taxonomy): Bacteria > Bacteroidota > Bacteroidia > Cytophagales > Spirosomataceae > Dyadobacter. Next base: position 207,703 of record NZ_LMPS01000009.1, on the reverse strand, counting down.
TGCAGCCGAGTACATGAATATGGTACGCGCACGTGCCGGGCTGGTCACGCCATTGAAATCTTCCGAGATCAATTTCGACCGCATTGTACATGAAAGACGCGTAGAGCTGGCTTTTGAAGGACATTATCTCTACGATATGAAAAGATGGCGCATTGCGCACCTGATCATGGACGGAAACGCGATTGCGCCTGCAGAACTTTCCAAGGATCTTGGCAAAGCTACCAAGCGCAATACCCAGCCTTACGGACTCTGGCCTTACAAAATCTACAATCCCGGCTCGCCTACGAATGGAAAATGGATTTACAAAGTAACTCGTTTGAGCCGCGTAACTGGTGCAGACAGGTTCCAGCTCGGGAATTATTATTCCTACATCAGCGACGATGTGATCAACAACAATCCGAAGATCGTCCGTAACCCTAATCATTAAGGCATTTTAAAATATCAGATCATGAAAGTAACAGTTCAGCTTCTAGCTATATTATTACTCGGACTGGGGGTAATGTCTTGTGACAAAGATAATTTCACGGCACCCAAGTCTACCTTATCCGGTCGCATTGTATATAATGGCGAACCCATTGGCGTGGAATTCAATCAGGTCCGGATGCAGCTCTGGCAGCCTGGCTTCGGTAAGCTCGCTCCCATCGACGCACCCATTGACCAGGAAGGCCGCTTCTCGGCGCTGCTTTTTAATGGAAACTATAAACTCGTTTTCCCTGCCGGCCGCGGCCCATTCCGGACCATTCAGCAGGATGCTGCGAAAAAGGATACGGTCTATGTTACGGTGAATGGAAACCAGACACTTGACGTGGAAGTGCAGCCTTACTTTATGATCCGCAATCCGTCCTTCAATGGAGGCGAAGGCAAAGTTTCAGCTTCATTAAAGCTGGAACAAATTGTAACCGGTGCGAATGCAAAAGCAGTAGAACAGGTGTCTTTGTATGTTAATAAAACAAACTTTGTTTCGCGGGCAACCAATATTGGCACAACCGATCTTGCATCTGCGAACATTAAAGACCTGAACAATATCACTATGTCGGTGAATGTACCGGCGCTTGTACCTGCTCAGGGTTATGTATTTGCAAGGATTGGTGTGAAAATCAAGGATGTGGAAGATATGATCTTCTCGCCCGTTCAAAAAATCGATTTATAGTCCTTTTCATGCAGGTCTGACTCGGTCACGCTGGCCGCGCCACGCTGGCCGCGCCACGCTGGCCGCGCCAGACCTGCATGACTTATTTCCCAAACCCGCGAGGGACAAGGGCCAAAACCCTGAATTCTTATCTGATGAAGAAAAACATTCTGATTACTATTGCCGCAATTATCATTGTATCCTGCGCCCGGAACCCTTCCGGAAACACAGGCAGCAATGCAGGTTCCGGATCGGCGCGACGTGCTGAGGTATTGTTCCTGGGACACAACAGCAAACACCACGATTCGGGTAAGTACGCGCCCTGGCTGGCGATCAAGCTGTTCAGGAGCGGGATCAATATGACCTATACCGCCGATCTCAGCGATATCACTGCCGAAAATCTTTCCAAATACGATGGTTTGATCATTTACGCAAACCATGATTCACTTCCTCCTGCCCAGGAAAGCGCTATGAAAGCTTTTGTTGAAAGCGGCAAAGGTTTAATCCCATTGCATTCAGCAACAGGCTGTTTCAGGAATTCGCAATGGTATATCAAAACAGTGGGCGGACAGTTTGCCTCACATAAGGTAGGTACTTTCAAAAACACCATTTTAAAACCCGAACATCCGGTAATAAAGGGTATTACGGACTTCGAGACCTGGGATGAAACCTATGTACACAAGAATCTGAACCCCGATAAAACAGTGTTGGCTGAAAGGGTTGAAGGCGATCACCACGAACCTTATACCTGGGTCAGAAATGAAGGAAAAGGCCGGGTATTTTATACCGCTTATGGGCACGAAGACAGTACCTGGACCAATCGTGGTTTTTTAGACCTGGTCAGAAACGGCGTACTCTGGGCGGTGGGGGACAATGTTCAAAAAAGCATTGCCGCATTGAAACTCCCTGACCCGGATATTTATGACGCCGACACGATCGCACATTATACCAAAAGACACGTAGTGCCCAAAATGCAGGAATCACTGCCGCCTGCCGAGTCGAACAAACTGACGCAGGTACCTGTTGGTTTTGAAATACAGCTTTTTGCCGCAGAACCTGACATTACCAATCCGATCGCGATGGCGTGGGACGAGCGTGGGAGATTGTGGGTGGTAGAGTCTGTGGATTATCCGAACACATTTAAGGAAACTGACGGAGCCGCCAATGACCGGATCAAGATCTGTGAGGATACAGACGGCGACGGTAAGGCAGACAAGTTTACTGTTTTCGCAGATAAGCTCAATATTCCCACCAGTATGGTCTTTTCAAATGGCGGAATCATCGTTTCCATGGCGCCTGATTTTGTTTTCCTGAAAGATACCAATGGAGATGATAAGGCCGATGTACGCGAGGTAATTATGACTGGCTGGGGAAAAAACGATACCCACGCCGGTCCGTCCAATCTGCAATATGGTTTTGACAACAAGATCTGGGGCGTAAACGGGTACTCGGGTTTTAAAGGTAATATCAATGGAAAAGCCTATAATTTCTCGCAGGGTGTTTACCATTTCAAACCCGACGGGAAAGACTTTGCATACCTTGGCAGTAGCAGCAACAACACCTGGGGGCTGGGGGTAACAGAAGACAACAACGTCTTTTTGTCAACCGCGAACAATACGCACAGCGCCTATTATTCCATGGCGGCCAAATACCTGCAGCGTTCCGTTGAAAGTGAGGAGCCGGGTATCCAGTCGGTACAGAAAATAGACGGGCATTATGATGCGCATTCGATGACGCCGAACCTGCGTCAGGTGGATGTGGTAGGGGGATATACTTCTGCTGCCGGTCACCATTTTTACACAGCGCGCGCATTTCCAAAAGAATACTGGAACCGCATTGCATTCGTAGCTGAACCTACGATCAGGCTGGTCCACAAAGCTATTATTGAAAAGGACGGCGCTGGTTTCAAGGAGAAAGACGGCTGGAATTTCATGGCCAGCTCCGATGAATGGTTTGGCCCGGTGCACGCCGAGGTTGGTCCGGACGGGGCTGTCTGGGTTTCGGACTGGTACAACTTCATTATCCAGCACAATGTATTCGTACCTGCGCAGTCGCCGGCGGAATTTATTATCCCATTCAAAGAGCAGCCGCACGGACAGGGTAATGCATTCAGCAGCCCGATGCGCGACCTCAATCACGGGCGCATTTACCGGGTTGTTTATAAAAACGGAAAGAAAGCTGCGCCGCTGAAACTCTCCAAAGACGATCTGCCAGGTTTGGTTGCGGCTTTGGAAAACGATAATATGTTCTGGAGAATGACAGCACAGCGACTGCTGGTTGAGTCAGGCAAGCGGTCGGTAGTACCTGATCTGTACAAAATTATTGAGAATCAGAAAGTGGACGAAATCGGATTGAACAGTCCGGCTGTACATGCATTGTGGACTTTGCACGGCCTGGGTGTAATGGACGGATCTGATCTGAAAAGTCTGGAAGTGGTGAATAAAGCACTTTCACATCCTGCGCCAGGTGTTCGCAAGGCAGCTGCGTCGGTACTTCCGAAGAACGAGCAGAGTTTTGAGCAATTACAAAAGCTGATGAAAGATCCTGATCTGAACACAAGATTGGCGGTTTTTATTGCTTTGATAGAAATGCCTGCTTCCGACAAAATCGGTGCTGCTGTTTACCAGGCTTCACTGGATGCGGAAAATGCAAAGGATAAGTGGTTATCAAAAGCATTACTGGCCGCGGGTATCCAGCACGAAAATGGCTTTATGGCTGCTTCGGCCGGGCAAACCGGTAAGTCTGCACTGGCGGACCAGATTGCGAGCGCATTAAAGAAAGAGGTTTATGTTTTGGGCAGAAGAGGAAGTCTTCAATTCCCGCCGGATGTAACCGGAAAGGAAATTACCATTAAGGCGAGTGTGGCGAAAGGAAAAGACCGCGCTTTGCAGGGATTTATCGCGGGACAGGGCGGCAAGGAAGGCGGATATGCACTTTATATTCAGGATGGAAAGCTGATTATGGCTGTAAAGCAGCATGGCATGTTATCCAAAGCTGTCACAAAGGAACCGCTTCCGGAGAAGTTTGATGTGGAAGCGGGCTTGAAAAAGGATGGGAAGATCTTCATTAACATTGACGGGAAACCTGCTGCCGAAGGAAAGGCGCACATGCTTTTTGCAATGCCGCTTGAAAATACGGTAAGAACAGGCGAGGATATGGAAGGGGAGAATAACATCGGCGAGTACGAGGGTAAGTTTGGCTTTGCAGGCAATTTTCAGAAAGCCAGCCTGGAATTCAACAAACCGGAAGAAGGAAAGTCAGAAGTCGCTGTTACTGAGACCAAGTCAGCCGGCACAAAGTCTGGCGCTACGGTCATTGAGATGAAAGTAGAGAAGGAGATCATGCAGTTTGACAAAAAGCTGATTAATGTAAAAGCCGGCCAGAAAGTGGTCATTAACCTTGAAAACCCCGACGGAATGCAGCACAATCTGTTGATCATCAAGCCGGGAACTTTGCAGAAAGTTGGAAAGGCGGCAGACGAAATGTTGCGTGATCCGCAGGCGGCTGAAAAGCAGTATGTGCCCAAAATTCCGGAGGTACTGCATTCAACCCGGCTCGTGAGCTCCGGTGAGACAGTTACTCTTGAATTTACCGTTCCAAATGAGCCTGGCGATTATCCCTATGTATGTACATTTCCGGGACACTGGCGCGGGATGAACGGAATTCTCCGGGTTACCAGATAACAAACAAGCATTTTGTAAACTTCAAATACGATTTATGTTCAGATCCATTCAAAAACTGGTGCTGCTGCTCGTCGCGGTTGTATTGTCAACAGGATATTTATTAGCAGAAAATGGAGGTTTGCCGCCTAAAAAGACCATCCGGGTTTTGATGGTCGGTGGCGGCTCCTCTCACGATTTTGACCGCTGGTACAAACAGGAAGATGTAGCTACCCTGGAAAAAGGCGGACTGGCGAAAGTGACTTACACCAGCGATCCTGCCAGTATTTTGTCGCAGCTTCCGGAAACGGATGTGCTGTTTTTGGCAAACAACCAGCCCATTGCCGATGAAGCTACCAGAAAAGCCATTTTCGCTTTTGCTGATGCTGGAAAAGGCATGATCCTGGCGCATCCTGCGATTTGGTACAACTGGAAAGACTGGCCTGAATACAATGCAAAACTGGTGGGCGGAGGTTCGCGCGGTCATGATAAGTACGGACCTTTCGATGTTACGATCACAAACAAAAAACATCCATTAACGAAAGGTATCCCGGCTACTTTCCATCTTGACGACGAGCTGTACTACTTCAAAACGGACCCGGCTGCAACTCCGATTGAGATACTGGCAACAGGGAAAGCAACCACTTCCGAGAATACCTATCCCAGTTTGTTCATCGTCAAATATCCAAAAGGCAGAATTGTAGGGATTGCATTGGGCCACGACGCAGCATCACACACCATCGAACCCTACAAAACCATGATCCGCAATGCCGTGCAATGGGCAGCCGGCGGCTCGGCGGGTGCGGGTGCGGGGGCGGGGGCTTCTTCCGTCGATTGAAATCGACGGAAATGGATGTGCATTGACCGCAGGTCAATGCAGAAATATGGCGAGGCGCAAAGCGCCGCTCCAATCCATTACCCCGGGCTTAAGCCCGGGGAATTCAGATAGAGATTTAGAATTTTTGAAAATTAATTTAGCATAGCATGAGTCAGAAACAGATCACAGTAGTTATTGTCGGAATGGGTTTTGGGAAGGAATTTATCCCTATTTACCAAAGTCATCCAAATATCAAAGCTGTCGGAATATGTACACGCAGCAAAGAGACGCGGGATGAACTGGCAGCGAAGTTCAACCTCGATAGCAACCTGGTATTTGAGCATTTCGAAGATGTTCCGAAGCGGGACGATGTAGATGCAATCCATATCGTAACACCAGTTCCTGAGCATGCACGCATGACGCTGGCTTCGCTCAATGCAGGAAAACATACAGCCTGCACAATCCCGATGGCCATGACGAAAGAGGACTGCGAAGCGATCGTAGCTGCTAAAAGGAAAGCCAAAAAAGTATATATGATGATGGAAACGGCGCTTTATACGCGTGAGTTTTTATATGGATTGAAACTGGCGGAGAGTGGCGATCTTGGACGTATTCAGTTTGTGCGCGGCTCGCACATTCAGGATATGAGCATGGAAGGCTGGGGTGAATACTGGAAAGGGTATCCCCCGATGCTGAATGGAACGCACGCCATTTCGCCATTATTAAAGATCAACAATACGATTGCTGAAACAGTAGTTTGCCACGGATCAGGCCGGCTTTCGGAAGACCTGGCGAGCAGATACGGATCTCCGTTTGCTGTTGAAACTGCCACTTTTACACTCAAAAATTCAGATGTTGTTGCAGAAGCGACGAGGTCACTTTTTGACGTGGTGCGCCAGTATCGCGAGAGTTACGATGTGTATGGCACTAAAATGTCCTTTGAATGGGAGCAGCTGCAGGATGAAAGCCATGTGATTTTTGATGGAGGCGAAAATGCAAAACGCATTGACGTACCCGACACTGACGAGCTTTTGATTGAACCGATCAAACATTTTACAAAGCGTGAAAAAATTGACGATCCGAATCACGTATCGTTTTTGCAGGGAGCGGGTCACGGGGGCTCACACCCGCATTTGGTACAGGAGTTTGTAGCCGCGATCATCGAAGAGCGCGATTCAGCTGTGGATGCGGCATTGGCTGCTAACTACACCTGCGCAGGAATATGCGCGCATGAGTCTGCAATGAATGGGGGTATCCGAGTGGATGTGCCAAGTTTTGAAGAATAAAATCAACTGAAATGCTTTTTGGCGCAAGTACATTTATCTGGTTCTCACCGTTTTACACGGCCAATATTCCTCTTTTTGAAAAGGTAAAAGGCTTTGGCTATGACATTGTTGAAATAGCTGTTGAAGACAAAACGCTTATTGACTGGAAGCTGGTGAAGCAAGCCTGCAGGGATCTTGATCTTAAAATCACGATCAGCGGCGCATTCGGACCGGAACGCGACATTTCAAGCACTGATCCTGCCAATCGAAAGATCGGGCGGGATTACATTACCGATTGCATTCGGATTGCTGCGGAGATGGAGAGCCCGGTTTTTGGCGGACCGCTTTATTCGGCCGTAGGGAAAACCAGGATTGTTTCCGAAGAACAAAAACGGCAGGAACGCGCCTGGTGCATTGAAACGCTGCACGAAGTAAGCGATATCGCCAAATCAGAAGGCGTGACGCTTGGACTCGAACCTTTGAACCGGTTTGAAACCGATATGGTCAATACGGTTGATCAGGCGCTCTCCATTGTTCGCGAAGTGTCGCATTCAAGTCTCAAAATCGTTCTGGATACCTTTCATTCCAACATCGAAGAAAAGGATATTCCCGCTTCAATACGGAAGATAGGAAAGGAGTTGCTTTGCCACGTGCAAGGCAACGAAAGTGACCGCGGAACACCTGGAACCGGGCATCTTGAATGGGAAGGTATCAGAGACGCATTGAAGGAAATCGGGTACGAAGGTGCTGTGGTAATAGAAACTTTCGGCCAACCTTCCAAAGAACTGGCCCGGGCAGCCTGCATCTGGCGCCCACTCGCAAACAGCGCCGACGAACTGGCGGAGGAAGGGTTGCGGTTTTATAAGGAGCTTTTTATGTAGGACTGGAATTCGCTTGCCAGCTTGGATGGCGTAGTACATCCAAGCAACTCGTTTTTGCATGCAGGCTCCGCATTTGAAGCCATTAAAATGAGAGTGGGCAACAAAAGTATGATCAGATCATTTTACGGGCCAGCTTTTCTATTGTTATTAAAATACAACATCAGGGATGCTCTTTCCTGCTTGTTTGTAGCCAGCATTCCAAGGATAGCATACACAGCTCCGAGTATTGCCAGCCCTATGCCCAGTGCAAGATAATTATTGGTCATGGATGGGGAAAGAAAATAGGCCACAACGGAACTGATTGCAGCAAGCAAGATAGGCTTGCCAATACTTCCGAAATATTCCAGAAACTTAGCCTTACAGAGGGGATATACAAATAAGCCCCACGCAGGAAGCATTACTGCAACCTTAAATAAGGTAAGTCCCCACGCAACACCTTCTAAACCCCAAAAACTGCCCATCCAAATACAAAGCGGCATAAACAGCAGCATACCCAGATTCCAGTAGAAACCCCAGTCAGCCCGACCTCTTGCCAGTAACAATGCCCCAACAGGATTGCCGATGCTGTTACAAAGAGCTGTTATGGCAAGAATTCTGAGAAAAGGTATCGATTCAGTCCAGGCCTCCCCAAAGAATAGGATAATCAGAGGCTTGGCAAAGATTATCATTGCTGCATAAACAGGTGCATTGGCATAAGTGAGTAAACGAAGGATCTGAAGATAAGCGCGTTTTAGCTTTTCGATATCATCCTGCATTTTTGCGAGAACGGGAAATGCGACCTTGGTCACAATCGGATTAATGATTTGATATGGTTTAAATGCAAGTGTCTTGGCAATGTTGTAGACTCCAAGAGCTTCCATGCCGAGGAGTTTTCCGATCAGGAGTGTGTCGAATTGAGAGTTAAAATAATTAACGGTTTTCTCACCCATTTGGAAGAGCCCAAATGAAAAGAAGCCTCCATCTTTTAAACTGTGCCAGTCAAAATCGAATTTTGGCTTAAAAACCTTCAAGCCATAGATTACAAGCAGCAAGGTAGATACCGACGCCTGGATAAAATTGGCGTACACGAGTGCATAAATGCCATAGTGCCAAAATGCCAGCAGAACAGACACCAAAAAGCCGCTTGTTTTTCCAATTACATCTCTGATGGACAACGATTTGAAGTTAAGCTCTTTTACCAGGAGAGTTTCGAATTGCTGACCAAAAGGGACAATCAGATAAGTAGCGGACGTCCACCGGATAATGCTCACAAGTTCAGGAGCCCGATAAAAATCAGCAATGAAAGGGGAGGAGATAAATAGTGTAATGTAAATGGATATACCCGAAAGGATATTAAGCCAGAACAAGGTGTTTAATTGGGCTTTCGTGACATCTTTTTTGTGAATAATTGCATTTGAAATTCCCATATCCATAAATATCTGGGAAAGTCCGATCACAAAAATGGCGATCGCCATCAAACCAAAATCTGCCTTGTCAATAAATCTCGACAGGATGACAATTTGTAACAGCTGCATCAGGGAAGTAGCGACGGCCGACAAAGACGTCCATTTTGCCGCTCCAAATGCTTTTTGTTTCAGTGACATGAAAAATTGTTATTCATAAATATTCCTGACCAGATTCGCATAATCCTGCGCTACTTTTTCAGCTGAGAATGCTTCCGTCAGGATTGCTCTGTTTGTGCTAATTTGTTTTTCAGTCAGCGGGCTCAGCCCGTAATTCTGAAAATCATGCTGTAGATCAAATACATGAACACCAATTCTTTTGAAAAACTGGAAGGCAGGATTCACTCCGGCCATATAAATGCGTGCCCCAAGCCATAGCATGGCAATGATGTTACCCATTGCCTGCTGTCTGTAATGGTAGAAGATACCAACGCCGCAGGTCAACAGTATCTCGACATACTCCTGCAAAGGCATAAAGCCTAGCAGCGGAAATGAGCGTGGGCCCCACACTTGTTCAGCACTTTTTGTTACCGCCTCTTTGTAGCTGCCGCCCTCCCCGTAGGAAAGGGGAATGTAAACCTTTGTTTCATTTTCCAAAGGCACTTTTTCGAAAAACTGAATAACATCCAAATGGTTAGACTCCGTGGAATTTGAATTGCCAATCAGTATGTTTTTCCCAACAATTCTCTTGTCCATAAAAGCTTGACCGACATATTGATTCAGATCAAAAAAGGCTGCGTTGAAGAATTTACATTTGGTATCGGGATATCTTTCTTTAAATAGCTCATAATCTTCCCGGATGTAGGTTACAAAATAGTCCACTTCCTTTTGTGTCGACTCCAGTAAGTTCAGGACATTCTTTTTCCCTCGGGCAGTGTAGAAAAGAAATCGGAGTGGTTTGTATTTTTTTATAGTCCAGAGAAGGCCTAACCGGGGCTTTTCCTTAGCTAAATAAGACAGGGTTTTCGGTGCGTATAATCCCGGCTGGATTCTCGGCATTTGATAGATATCGTAGCCCCAGACAATCCAGTAAATCTTAATTCTTTGTTGCAGTTGTGAAATAGCAGACGCTGTGAGCGCGCTTATGGAATGAGCTATGATGCCCCGGATTGCCGGCATAGCAGTAACATGATCATTTAAATTATCGTGTTCATAAAAATATTCACAGGTAAGCTCTGGCTGACTGATATGCCGAAAAATCCCTCTGTCTTTATCGGCTTTGAACACGAGATATTTATTATTGCCCGGATTTACTTTTTCAAAATTGTTGATGGTGTTATCACAAAATTTTTCGTCGTGCATTAAGTGTAGTATCATGCCGAAAAACGGTTGTGGTAGAATCCCAGTATCACGTCAGTAATTTTGAATATCTGTTCCGTTTCCAATTCATAGAATAGCGGCAGTCGAACCAGGCAATCTGCATAGCGGTCAGTTTCCGGAAGATCTCTCCCGTCATGTTTTTCCGAGTAAAATGTCGATTTGTGCAAAGATAAATAATGGAAAACAGACAGAATTCCATTGTCTCTCAGTAACTGGATCAAACTGGTTCTTTCGTCGATTGAGTTGCAGACCAGGTAAAACATATGCGCATTGTTGACTGCGTATTCAGGAAAGTAGGGTAGCTGCACCCCGTAAACTGAAAGTGGTCTCAGCTCTTTTTCGTAAAGATTCCAGATTTCCTTTCGTTTGCCCTGAATATCTTCCAGGTGTTCAAGCTGTGCAAACAGAAACGCTGCTATGATATCTGATGGTAAAAATGATGAGCCAATATCAACCCATGAGTATTTATCTACTTCTCCCCTGAAAAACTGCGACCGGTTTGTCCCTTTTTCCCGTATAATTTCCGCACGTTCTGTCATGCCGGAGTCATTGATCGCTAGCATTCCGCCTTCTCCGGAAATGATATTCTTTGTTTCATGAAATGAAAATCCGGCGAGGTGACCTATTGAACCAAGAGGTTTGCCATTAAAGTAAGAGTCGATGGCCTGAGCAGCGTCCTCTACAACAAAAAGACCGTATTTTGCTGCCAGGTCCATTATTCCAGCCATATCACAGGCAATTCCCGCATAATGGACAGGGATGATCACCTTTGTTTTCTTGGTAATCAGTGCTTCGATTTGTGACACGTCCATGTTGGGGTGATCGGGCAGGCAGTCTACAAAAACAATTTTGGCGCCTCTCAATACGAAAGCATTAACAGTAGAGACAAATGTGTATGAAGGCGCGATCACCTCATCACCTGGCTCGATATTCACCAGGATCGCGGCCATTTCCAGCGCGTCGGTACACGATGTTGTCAAAAGCGATTTCTGGAAGCCATAACGCTCTTCAAAGAAGGAATGACATTTTTTTGTAAAGATCCCGTCTCCGGAAATTTTGCCGGACAGCACAGCCTGATAAAGATAGTGGGCTTCTTTTCCTGTAAGATATGGTTTGTTAAATGGAATCATAATGATATGGACTTAAACCCGATAGGGTATTTCCTTTTAAATGGTGATTTGTTGAATTCACTTGCCTGGCAATAACGAAAGTGAGATGGCAACTATATACTTACGTCCAAATGGACGAAGGGTATGCCGACACAACATGGAAGATTCTCCGAAGAGCGCATAAATGTCAGAATTGTTCCGTTCGTCAGCATAAGTCCTACTTAAAACTCACAAATATCTTGACATTCCAAAATGAGTTTCCTTGAAATGAAGCTTATTATAAAACGGGACCGTTTCTTCATAGCAATCGAGAATTACTTTGTAGCATCCGGCCGTTTCGCAGTAACTGACAAGATGTGATATCAACAGCTCTCCGAACCCTTTTCGCCGATATTGGTGATCTACAACGATATCTTCAATATGGCCCGACCTTCCGCCCCGGATTTTATATTCAATGATTACACTCCCGTAGCAGGCGATCTTGTCGTCGGCAATTCCCACCACTCCGTAAATATTAGGATGTGCGGAAAAGTTGTTCCAGCTGTCTTCTAAATCAATTGCATCCACGCCGCCAGGAAATTCAGATAATTGTTCGAGTAGCAAACAAACGGAGTAGGTGTCTTCCTTGGTAATGGGACGAAAGACTAATTTGGGCGGGTCAAAGAGCATTATTAAGTGTGTTTAGTATCTAAATATTGCAATACAAGGCTGAAATCTATGATTTTGTCGGCAGAAGTCCAACTGTAACCACTTGAAATAGTCAGATTCAGATCTTCTGGCTCGTATTGCCAACAAAAACTCAATGAGCTGGTGTCAATTCACTCTAAAACCAAAAAAGCCCGGTCTTTCGACCAGGCCTTGTCGGGATGACAAGATTCGAACTTGCGACCCCTAGCACCCCATGCTAGTGCGCTACCGGGCTGCGCTACATCCCGAGATTACTTACTGAGTAACTCAGTTCCCGAACTCTTTGGGGTTGCAAATCTAGGAATTTTTGGAATACTGCCTATTCCAATTTGAAGAAAATTGAAACAGGCAGCATTTTTTTAAAATTTCTAAATCGTCTCATTCTGCCAGTTCGGGTTCACCACTTCCGGCTTCTCTTTTCTGAACCACTTTTCCCGTACTCTTTCATTGACATAATACATACAGGGTACAAGGATCAGTGTCAGTACCGTTGAGAATGTAAGACCGAAAATGATCGTCCACGCCAGGATGTTCCAGAAGATTGAGCTCGGTCCGCCGATAACCAGGTCGGGTTCCAGGTTGCGGAACAGACCAACAAAGTCGACCGTAATGCCCAATGCGAGCGGCACAAGCCCTAATACAGCGGCCGAAGCAGTAAGTAGTACCGGAGTCAGGCGGATTGCGCCACCCTCAATAATTGCTTCGCGCATCGGGTAACCCCTGCCACGCAGCTCTTCGATAAACTCGATCAGAAGGATACCATTTTTTACCACAATACCTGCCAATGCGATGATACCCACACCGGACATGATCACGGAGAAGTCTTTGTTGAAAATCACAAAACCCAGCAATACCCCAATCAGTGAAAGAACAATCGTGAAGAAGATAATGAATGGTTTGACAACCGAGTTAAACTGCGTCGCAAGGATCAGGTAAATGAGCAAGATCGCCGCCCCGAATGCAGTTCCAAGGAAAGCCATAGATTCAGCTTGCTCTTCCTGCTCTCCTCCCATTTTAATCGTATATCCGTTTGGTACCTCCATATCTTCGATAAGCGTCTGGATCTGCGCAACGATTTCATTGGCATTATACCCCGGCAAAACATCGGAGCCCAGGGTTACGATCCGCCGCTGGTCCTGGCGGTTGATCTGGCTGAACGTAGTCGAGTAGTGGATATTGGCAACCGAGGTAATCGGAACCTGACGCAATGCACCTCCCATATTCATATCCCGGTAAACCACATTCAGACTGAGCAGCTTCTCAATTTGTTCCCGATCGTCTTTGTTCAACCTTACCATGATTGGATATTCATCTTTATCGTCACGGAATTTCGAAACTTCCAGACCGAACAATGCGGTACGTACTGCCAGGGCGATCTGCTGCGAGCTGATACCTTCGCGCTGCGCTTTTTCACGATCGATATCAATTACAATTTCAGGCTTGTTGGTTACCAGGTCAGAACGGAGCTGGTCAATTCCTTCAATTCCCGATTGCTGAACGCGCTGCATCACGCTTTTTTCGAGTTTTTGCAGTTCGTCAAATTCATCTCCTGAAATTTCAATGGAGATCGGCTTACCGGTTGGCGGTCCTACTGCTTCCCGTTCCACCGAAATTTCGGCGCCCGGGATACCTGTAACTGCCTCACGGATTTTGCGAAGAATAGCTTCGGAAGATCTTCCGCCACGCTCGGTTCCGTAAACAAATGCAACGGTCACTTTCGATTTATGCGGCGTCGCAGCACGATCGGGGTTGTACGGATCACCGGCATTTTTACCAACGTTGGCAATGACCGAGTTAACCATATCCATTGCTTTCTCTTTCTCCAAAACATCAAAAACACGTTTTTCAATGATTTTGGTAACAGAGTCGGTTACCCGGGCGTCTGTTCCGATCGGCATTTTGTTATATACATATACATAATCCGGATCGCCGCTTGGGAAGAACAATACCTTAGGCTGCGCTATACCGGTGATGATGAATGTAGCCACCAGCATGACCAGCATCGTAACAATCGCAATGACAGGCCGCCAGCCGTGCAGCAGCCAGTCAATGAATTTGCGGTAATTGTTTTTCAATGCAGGTAGCAAACGGTCCTGGAATGGAACAAGCACTCTTGGTGTCAGAATGTAGTGGTTGAACATCCATAGCACCAGGATGAACACCAGGAAGTTACCAAGCCCGCGGTCAATGACGTAACCTATCGCTGCGGCTACTGCCAGAATGATCACAGGCCTGCGAATGGCTTTGAAGCTGGTATCGTGTGCCTCTTTCTCATCATCGTGGCGGCCCATGAATGATACCGCGAATACCGGGTTCATCACGTAAGCGACAAAAAGCGATGCGCCTAGCGTGATAATCAGCGTGAGCGGCATGAATTTCATGAATTCCCCGACTATACCTGTCCAGAAAAGCAGCGGGAAGAATGGCGCAATCGTAGTCAGCGTACCTGAAAGAACCGGGATAAATACCTCGCCTGCAGCCGCCTTCACAGCCTGCTGGATCGTCCAGTCTTTATGTTGATTAAAAAGGCGGTGCGTATTTTCAATTACCACAATTGCATCATCCACCACCAGACCGATCCCCAGCAAAAACGCGAACAGTACGATCGTGTTCAATGTAAATTCGGTACCTACCATCGGGCCGATAATCGGCATCATTACGAATGCAACGAGTGCGGAAAGCGGCACTGACAAGCCGACGAAAATCGCGTCGCGCACACCCATAAAGAACATCAAAACCATTACCACGAAAATAAACCCGAGTACAACGGTGTTGATCAGATCGTGCAGGTCAGCTCTTGTCTGAATGGACTGGTCAGCAGTAATATTGATATCCAATCCCTGCGGGAAGCGGTTTTCCTTATAGTCTGCGATTGTCGCTTCAATTTTGTCCGCTGCGTCCACCAGGTTTTCTCCTGACCGTTTGATCACGTTCAATGTAATTACAGACTTGTTGGCCAAACGTGCGAAATCCTGCTGTTCTTCAAAATCATCTTTCACATCGGCAACATCGCCCAGTCGGATCGTCGCGCCAGTTGCGGTACGAATGCGGATATTTGCCATATCGGCAACATTGGTGTACTCGCCTTTTACACGCAAAGTTCTTCTTACACCGTCAACATTCAGCTCACCGCCTGAAACGTTGATGTTTTCACCCTGAACAGCAGTTTGAATGTCGTAAAAGGTAAGTCCGGTTGACTTCATCCGGTCCAGGTTTACATTGATCTGAATCTCGCGGTTCAATGCGCCGAGGATATCCACGCGGGTAATTTCAGGCAGTGCTTCAATGCCATCTTGCAAATCTTCTGCGTATTGTTTAAGTTGTTTCAGCGAGTAGTTACCTGCAATGTTCACGTTCATGATCGGGAACTCTGAGAAGTTCACATCCTGAGCTGTGGGGCCTGAGTCGAGGTTTTGGGGTAAGTCGGTCTTCGCCTTATCCACCGCATCGCGGACTCTTTGCAAGGCAACTTCAACCGCAACATCCGGGGTAAATTCCACCAGGATTACGGATACGTCCTGCAATGCGTTGGACTTGATCTTTTTAACCCCGCTCAGCGATTTCAGCTGCTTTTCAATGGGTTTGTTGATCGTGTTTTCGATATCCGCAGGTGCAGTACCGAAGTAGACGGTGTTGATATAGATCTGGGGGATCTTGATATCCGGGAATTGTTCTTTGGGCAGGTTATTATAAACCATAAACCCGGCCAACGTAATAATGAACGTAAAGATGTAGATCGTAGTCCTGTTCTCTACGCACCAGTTGGTGAACCCAAGGGTTTTATATTCGCTAAATTTCATGTGATCAATTTTGAATGACTCAATGACTGAATGAGTGAATGACTGAATTGTGCACTTAATGACAATCCCTGACTACAAATGACCTAACGGCCGTCATTCTGCATTTTAGTAACTAATCGGCTGTCCGTCGGAAACCTCCTGGTAGCCCAATGTAATCAGCTGATCACCTGCGGAAAGTCCTGACAGGATTTCGATTTTCCCATTGTAGCTCAAACCGGTTTTAACCTCACGTGCTTTGGCAATCTTCTTGTTGCCCTCAGTTACCGCTACATACACAACGTTACCTTTTTCTGTGCTTTGCACGAAGTTCTGGTCAACCGCCAATGCATTTTTGCTGGTAGCATCGTTGATCTGTACATTGGCCATCATATTGGGTTTGATGCTTTTGTCAGAAGGCAGGTTTGCTTCGATCGTAAATGTTCTGGAAAGCGGGTCCACAGCAGTGCTCACAAATGAAACCTTGGCTTTGTATTCTTTATCCAGATCAGGAAATTTCACGATCACCTCGTCGCCTTTTTTTACACTGGCCGCGTAGGTATCAGATACTTTGGCAGATACTTTCAGGTTGCTCAGGTTAACAATGCGAACCACGCCCATTCCCGGAGAAGCCATTTCGCCAACCTTTACATTCACCATATCTACCACACCCGCCATTGGCGATACGATGTTGGTTTGTGACAGCTGTGCATTCAGCGTGCTCATTCTCCTTTCAAGGGATTCCTTGTTATTCTTCGCCTGCAGGTATTGCAGTTCGGTACCTATTTTTTGGTCCCAAAGGTTTCTTTGCTTTTCATAAAGCGTGTTGGCAAGGCTCAGTTGGGTTTTCAGCTCTTCCACCGATTCAAGCAGCAGGCTGTTGTCAACCTTGCCGATAATGCTTCCTGCTTTCACAAAATCGCCTTCTTTTACGTACATCGCAGTCACTGCGCCGCCCGATTTCGGGGTTACCATTACATTGTTTTTTGCATCAACAGTACCCTGCAGCTCTACGTAGTGACGGAAAGTTTCAGGCGTCAATGTGTCAATGGATACCGGCTTCACTTTTGGCTCTGCCGCTTTTTTCGGATCCAGTTTCGTGATCTCGCTTTCAAGCGCTTTGATCTTTTTCTCGTTCTCAACCTGCTCTGCTTTCAGCTTCGCAAGCTCTTCTTTCTTACCTTCCAGGCCTTCTTTCTTTTCGCCCCCGCATGCTGCCAGCAGGATTGTCATGGCTGTTATTAATAGAATATTTTTTTTCATGATATAGGTAAATAGCAGTTTCAAATTTTGTTTCGGTGTTAATGTGATGCTCATTTCTCTGTATAAAGTTCTCCTTTGGCTCTGCTCAGATCAACTTTGGCGATCATCAGATCGTAGAGTGCTGTGAAGTAATTGGTCTGCGCTTCTTTCAGCGAAGATTCTGCATTGATTACCTCTATATTTGAGCCTACGCCTTCTTTGTATTTGATTTTGGAAACGCGCACAATTTCCTCTGCAAGTGTCAGGTTGCGCTTCTGCGTTTCGAGCGTTGCAAATGCATTCTTGATGTTGATCCCCGCCTGGTTGTTTTCGAGATCAATCGATTGTTTCAGCAAAGTCTGGCTGTTCTTAACCTTGTCAATCGCGATCTTTTTCTGGTTGATCTGGTATCTTTTGGAAAAACCGTCGAAAATCGGGACGTTAAGGTTTACGGTTAACACCATATTGTTGAACCAGTTGCGGGAAAATAAATGTGCAAACTTGTCGTAACCCGCATTATATCCATAACCGAGCGAAGCCGACAAGCTTGGAAGGTACCCGCTGCGGACATTGCGCAGGTCGAGGCCGGCTAACTTTTCCTGAGTACTTAACAGCGAGTATTCAATGCGGTTTTCATAACTCAGGTCAGAACCCACAGTCGCTGTCCTGAGCGAGTCCACATTCACTGCATTGATATCATCTGTCAGGTTGATCGGCTCGTTGGCAGGCATTCCCATCTGGTATTTCAGGAGTGCGTAGCTGAGCTCGATAAGGTTCTGAACTTTCTGACGTTCGGTTTGCAGGTTGTTGATCTGCACTTCCAGCCTGTTTACATCCAGAAGCTCAACAAAGCCGCTTGCATTCATCGCCTTGGTTTCACGCATCAATGAATCAACACGCGAAATATTCAGGTCAAGCAGCTTCGCGCGCTCTTCGGCAACCTGCGCTGAGTAGTAAGCTTTTGTAACTGCTTCCGCTACCTGCACTTTCGACGAAGTCGTCGATTTCTGCGCCAGCTCGCGATAAGTTGCTGCTGCTTTCAGACCAATAAAGTAGGAACCGTTAAAAATGAGCTGGTTCAAATTGGCAGAGGCCGAACCTTGCCAGGGGATACCAAACTCAACCGCAGCCGGCGGCGCGTCGGCAGGAGCAGTGGGATCGAATGCATTTGCCGGAAGGAAAAACCTGGGGATAATAATGTTGTTTGTCACCGACACGGCCGCACTTACCTGAGGCAAACCTGCTGCCCTGATTTCACCAATGCGGGCTTCTGCGGAAGTCGCATCCAGTTGTGCATTCTTAATATTCAGGTTGTGCTTGATCGCATAGTCGACGGCCTGTTCGAGCGAGTAGCCGCCGTCTTGTGCGCGTATGGAGGCGAAACTTAGCAAAACGGCCAGCAGTGCGAGACTGCCACGTATTGTAATGTTATTTTTCATGGATGTTAATTTCAAGTGCTGATTTATCTTTTATGGTGTTGTAAAATTCAAATCCTTTTTCGGATAAAACCCCCCTCAGAAAGTGCAGCAGAAACTGCATCTGGATCTGCATCATATCGAATTTCCGGGGCGGGAAAATGGTCGGGTCGAAACCCATCACAACCTGTTCGACGCGCAACAATGCGAGGATATCCACGTCGATTTCCGGTCGGTACAATCCCAGCTCGATCCCTTTGAGCAGATTGTCGCGGAGGCTTTTGATGATATATTCATGTTTGTATGTTTGAAATAGGCCCCATGCATCAGGATAATACTTTTTAAGGTCGTACAGGAAGGTCGGGTTCATGTTCGCCATGGTCTCGCGCATTTGTACAGAAGAATAAATCAACTGTTCGATAGGATTTTCGGCCCGCTCATCGAGCTTTTCCAGCTCGCATTGCTGGGAGTTGAGCTCTTCCTGTATTACAAGGGCCAAAATCGCTTCCTTGTCCGAATAATGCTGGTAAATGGTCCTTTTCGAAATCCCCAGGTCTCTGGCAATATCATCCATTGTGACGCTCTTGATCCCATAGCGCCAGAACAGATTTAATGCTGATTTTATAATTCGATCTTTCACGGTTCAAATTTGAAATATTCGAATGATAAAAACTAAGGAAACTCCGGGTATTTTTAAAGTTTTCTAATTTTTTGCCTGATAATAGCCGGTTTTCCTGGAACAAGTTGCTCAACGATCTCCGCAATGCATCTGAAATCAGCTATTTAGCCAGTCTTCTTTTTTTTTAAGTGTTAAAAAACCTGGGCAACCTCCTGCACTCACGTTTTTGCCGGTGAAATCTTAACAATAATTTATTTGTACTATTTAAATAAATTCTATTGCGGATTGCGACAAGCCGGTGTAACTACGTGTGAAGGTTTGATCCTGTTTTGATCTTTCAACAGACTAAAAATAGGCACAGCAATGCAGCAGGATCAATTGAAAAATAATCAAGCGGGGTATTTGAAGGATGAACCGATTGAATCGACCGATAAATAGGTGAAGAAATGAATGATTTCAGCCCGTTCAATGTTTGCATATGAGATATATTCTGGCCAAATTTCGGGTCTTTTTGTTCCTTTTTTACTTACAATTCATTCATTACAACCGCGACAAAGCAAATAATGAAAAGCAGCTACATTGATCTTATTGAGCAGACGTTCGAGTTTCCGACCATGGAGTTCAACGTTGATAATAACGAATTGCTGTTCAACAATGTACCTCTGATGGATATCATCAGGGAGCACGGTACGCCTCTTAAAATAAATTATTTACCTAAAATCGGGGAGCATATCGAAAATGCGAATATGTTTTTCCGGAATGCTTTCAAGCGGCACAATTACAAAGGAACTTACACCTACTGCTATTGTACCAAGTCTTCACATTTCAGTTTTGTACTGGAAGAGGCTTTGAAACACAACATTCACATAGAAACTTCATCCGCTTTTGATATTCCCATTATCCGGGAATTGTACCGCCGCGGAAAGGTTACTAAAAGTACCTATATTCTCGCTAACGGTTACAAGCTACCGCGCTACACGCAGTATCTGAGCGAGCTTATCAATGAAGGCTTCAATGTGATCCCTATTCTGGATAACCTCAAAGAAATCGAATCTTATGAGCAGCAGGTTACTGCGGATGTTGTGAATTTCGGAATGCGCATTGCTACGGATGAAGAGCCAAATTTTGCATTCTATACTTCGCGTCTGGGTATCCGTTACCACGATGTGCAGCAGCTATATAAAGAGAAGATCGAGCCAAACCCACGGTTTAAGCTCAAAATGCTGCACTTCTTTATCAACACAGGTATCAAGGATAGTGCATACTACTGGAGTGAGCTTACCCGGTTTATGTTCAAATACTGCGAAATGCAGAAAATCTGCCCTGAGCTTGATTCTATCGATATCGGCGGCGGGTTACCTATTCAGACTTCCCTGCAATCCAACTACGATTATCAGCAGATGATCGACGAGATCATTGAAAACATCCAGTGGATCTGCAACAAGAACAACGTTCCCGTTCCGCATATATTTACGGAATTCGGAAGCTATACAGTAGGCGAGAGTGGCGCGGTGATTTATGAAATCATCGACAAAAAGCTGCAAAACGATAAAGAGCTTTGGTACATGATCAATGGATCATTCATCACTCAGCTACCAGATTCGTGGGGTATGAACCAGAAGTATATCATGCTCCCGATCAACAACTGGGACAGTCCGTACCAGAAGGTGAACCTCGGCGGACTGACTTGTGACTCGCAGGATTTCTACAACAGTGAAATGCACAGCGCCGATCTGTACATGCCGATTTTTGAAGAAGAAACCGAAAAACAATACATCGGATTTTTCCATACCGGCGCTTACCAGGAATCTCTGGGAGGCTACGGCGGAATCCAGCACTGCCTGATCCCGGCGCCAAAACACGTTTTGGTGGATAAGGATGAAGACGGCAAGATTACAACGCGTGTTTTCGCAGAAGAACAAAACAGCGATTCAATGCTTCGGATTCTGGGCTTTAAAGAAGAGCCTTTTACGAGCCAGATCAATAATAATGATGGCAAGGAAGATGCACCGGCAGCGCTGGCCGAAGTAGTAGAGGAAGAATTGGTTGAAACAAAAATTTAACCGCTTAATATAAAGTTCTTTGGATGGTTTCGTTATTAGTCAGATAGTAACGCTCGTTCAAAGAACTTTTTTTATATTTTTACGGTGACAAAATCTTATACGAACAGAAAAATGAAGAAGATACTGGTACTTTTCGCTATTTGCGGAACATTGGCAGCTTCTGCCTGCACCAAGCATGCTTGCCCGGCTTACGGCTCAATCCAGAAAGCGCCGCAAGCTGCTCCGATAGTAAAAGCCTAGTTTCCGGCTTTCAATATGATTTTGGCTGCTTCTAATAAATTAACAGCCGCATAATCACCCTCCGATCTTTCATTTTCAGGAACAATGTGAATTGTTCTCACTCCCGCATTTTTTCCAGCCTGCATATCCCTGTCACGGTCACCGATCATCCAGGATTGTTCAGGGTCAATGTTGTACTTACCAATTGCCTTTTCCAGCATCAGCGAGCCCGGCTTTCTCGATAGTGAAGCGCCGGAATATTGTGGGTGATAGGGAGAAAAGTACAGATCGTCCAGTACATTTCCGGAAGCCTGCTGCATCGCTTCGTGAATCGCATATACATGTTCAGGTCCGTACAGCCCTTTTGCGATTCCGGCCTGGTTTGTCACAACAATCAGCAGATAACCCGCATTTTTCAGCAGGTTCAAAGCTTCCGGTACACCTTCCGGAATCACCAGCTTGTCGAGATTGTACATATAGTCCGGACAATCTTCATTGAGCACGCCGTCTCGGTCAAGGAAAACGCATTTGGTTTTTGGTACTGTCATTACAGGCTTGAGTATTCTTTAACGGATTCAATGAAGCATCTTACCTTATCAGGATCAGTATCGGGATAAACGCCGTGGCCTAGGTTGGCAATGTATCTCTGTGTGCCAAACTGTTCCAGCATTTTCTTCACCTCAATCCTGATCTGATCGTACGAAGCATATAATACGCAGGGATCCAGATTTCCTTGCAGCGTTTTGTTCGGGATCAGTTCACGCGATTCACGGATATCCATATTCCAGTCGAGCCCCACCACATCGCAGCTCAGTTCGCTGATCTCTTTTCTTGCAAAGAATGCACCTTTGGCAAAAACAGTAACTGGTACTTCGTTAATCGCGTCGCAAATCTGCTTGATATAGGGAAGTGAGAAAATGCGGTACTGCTCGGGCGAAAGAATGCCCGCCCAGGAATCAAATAGCTGCACGAGATTGGCACCTGCTGCAACCTGCGCTTTCAGGTAAGCAATGGTGCTGTCTGTTATTTTTTGCAGTAAAGCGTGAGAGAATTCAGGATCTGCGTATAAATGCTTTTTGGCGACAGAAAACGTTTTGGAGCCTTTTCCTTCTGTCATATAACAGAAAATCGTAAATGGTGCTCCTGCGAAACCTATCAACGGAACCCGATTTTCCAGTCCCTGCTTGGTGATTTTGATAGCATCCAACACATATTTCAGATCTGTTTCAGGCTCGGCGATATGCAGCTTTGCAAGATCCTGCATGGAATGCACGGTTGCCGGGAAAACCGGTCCGCGCTGCTCGGCCATTTCATAAGGCAGCCCCATTGCTTCGGGGATTACGAGAATATCTGAAAATATAATAGCCGCATCGACGCCGAGTAAATCAACAGGTTGCAATGTTACTTCGGCTGCCAGTTCGGGTGTAGTAGCAAGCTTGATGAAGCTGCCGGCTTTTTCTCTAACCGCCCTGTATTCAGCCAAAATCCGGCCAGCCTGGCGCATCATCCAAACCGGCGTCCGCTCCGTTTTCTCGCCCCGCGCCGCACGGATTAAAAGGTCATTTTTGAGTTCCATGCGGCAAAGGTAGCCAGAAAGTCGAAATCAAAACCTAAAATTGACCCCTATCAGAAAGTTTCTGCCGGCTTGCGGGAAGTAGAAATTTTCTTGTGTTAATGCGCCTCCGGCGATGTAGCCGTAAGTATATCCATTGGATTCATATTGTTCAGCCAGGATGTTGTTGACCAGTAGGTTGAACGCAATTTCATTCGCCCATTTCGGTTTGATCGTCCAAGACAAACGCACATCATTCGTAAAATAGGCATCCAGTCTCCGGCTTTCTGTGGAGGTATTGTCGAGATATTGCTTCCCTACATACTTCGTCAGTAATGCAAGCTCCACGTTTTTGTAGATTGAATAAGTCAACTGACTTCCGGCAATTACATTGGGTGAGAAAGAAATGTCAGACTTTCCATGATTTACGGTTTGGTAGCCTCCATTATCATAATCAACCACATACTCGGTGAAATTATCGATTTTGTTCCGGCTGAAAGTTGCATTTACATTCCATTTCAAAAAGCGGTTGAAAGCCACTGCGCCTTCCAGCTCTATTCCTGTACGATAACTTTTGGGAACATTCACGCGGATTGAATTGCCAACGTCATTGATCTGCCCGGTGAGTACCAGCTGATTTTTGTAATGCATTAAATAATAATTCGCCGCAAAAGCCCATTTTCCCTGCTGTGTCCGGAAACCCGCTTCTACATTCTGCAGACTTTCATTTTTCGGAAATAAAACGGCGGTTGTGTTGGTAAGATCGTCCCGGTTTGGCTCGCGGTTACCAATACTGTAAGAGGCATAAACACTGCTCTGGTCTGCAATCTGGTAAGTAAGTCCTGCTTTTGGGTTGAAGAAAGAATACGATTGATCAACTGCTAATTGAACCTGGTCATTGTCTGTTCCATGAATGGCGTGACTTACAGTTCTGAATTGCAGATCTGCAAATGCATTGAGCTTGTCGGTAAACTGGTAGTACAGTTTTCCATAAACATTAAAATCTTTTTTGATTCCCTGACTGTAATAATACCGATGTTCATTTTCGATATTTCCCGCATTTCTCGCCCAGATAATCTGTCCGTAATGGTCACCATCGTATTTATTCCAGCCACCGCCGATGCTGGCAGTCAGCTTTTTGAAACTGTTATAATCCAGTGAAAAGGTAGTTCCGTAAAAGTAATTGTCAAGCCAGCGTCTGCGGATCAGATCGGTGCTTTCCAGCGTGTCCGGGCCGATTACTACATTGGGCAAGTTATAGTTCGCGTAATCATCGCCTTTCCGGTACTGTTCGTAATATCCCAAACCTCTTACCAGAAATGCATTCAGGTTGAAGTTCCATTTGTCGCTCAGGTTATGCGAGGAAACGATCTGATAATGGTCCTGGCGGTAGTTATCTACTTCGTTTTTGTAAGTATAAGAATTGTAGGTACGGTTGTCGGAATTAAGGAGGTTTTGCGCATCTGCTTCGTCCAACCCGTTTCTTTCGATATAGCCTAAGATTCCCTCGCGATCTCCGCGCAACTTAGCTTCCGGTACCCCGTTCCACGACTGGTAAGTCCGCTCTTTTCCCGAAAATACATTCACGCGTACAAAACTTTTCTTGCCAAAATAACCACCTGACAAATAATAGGAATGCAGCTCTGAAGCAGCGCGATCCACAAAACCGTCCGACGAAACACGGGAAAGCCGCGCGTCAAATGTGAATTTATCTTTGATCAAGCCGGTACCCACTTTCAATGTGTTTTTGAAAGTATTGAAAGATCCGTAAGCGTTGTTCAGCTCGGCATAAGCTTCTTTACGCAACGCATTGGTGTTGATATTGACGGTTGCACCAAAAGAAGCGGCTCCATTAGTAGAGGTACCTACGCCACGCTGGATCTGAATGCTGCTTACCGACGAGGCAAAGTCGGGCATATTCACCCAAAAAACGCCCTGGCTTTCGGCATCATTATAAGGTATTCCGTTGACGGTCACATTAATGCGCGTTGCATCAGAGCCGCGGATCCTGATTCCGGTGTAACCCACACCTGCGCCCGCGTCGCTTGTACTTACCAGCGAAGGAGTGAAGTTGAGCAATACCGGCAAGTCTTGTCCAAGATTTTGCTTATCGATAGCCGCGGCGCTCACATTCGTAAATGCCATGGCGCTTTTTTCATTCACGCGGGTTGCATTGATCACTACCTCATCGGCCTGGTAAGTGCTGCGGACCAGCTTGACTTCCAGCTGATTTTGTCCCGTTAACTGGATTTGAATACTTTGGTAGCCAATGTAAGAGACTTCGATCTGGCCGACGTTCTCCGAGATGTTGCGGAGGGAGAAGTTTCCGTTCTGGTCGGAGTTGGTACCTCTTATATCGGAAGCGACGATGGTCGCTCCGGGGAGCGGCTTGCCGTCTTCGGCGTCGGTAACGCGACCGGTAATAGTGCGTTGTGCAAAGATATTGGCACAAAAAGCCACGCTGAAAATCAGCATAAGCAGATAGGTAGTAACGTTTCGCATTGCGAGATAAATAGTTACAACAGGCAGGGGCCACCTATCTTGGTTTAAAACAATAAATGAAACTTAGAAGCAATGGATTATTCCAGCTTTCTCTTCCTACGCCGGCATTACCCGGATCAGGTTTATGGGTATGATCTCAGCCCGTCAGGTAGGGCACCCCTTTGAGATTATGGTTGCAAAAGTACTGAGTGAAGTTGACGTTTCAAGCGAAAACAGTGCTATTCTTTTCTGGATTCCAGTCTATCGAGATTCAGACTTGTATGAAAAATAGCGAAAGCGACGACGCTTTTTTTTTACTTCGTCAATCCTAAAATGTATGTTAAAGGGAAAGATTGGTATCCGAGCCACACGGGCATTTTTATATCGAATTTCATATAAGTAGGGATTGCTACCTATAAATTCGAGTTTTCTTTTGACCAAGTGTGTGAATCGCCTGCCCAAGCCGGGTTGCTGTTTATCATACCATTGTGCAGCTTCCCTGATATCACGCCGGGCAGAGCGTGGAATCTGAATTCTGTACATTAAAGATCCTTTTCAATCTCTCTCATGGCTTCTTCCAAATCCAGCGAATCTTCCAGTCCGGCATCAAATGCTTCCATTCTATTCAGGACGATCTTTTTTTGCCAGTCAGGAATTTGATATGCTCCTGCACTTTCAATGTCAGAAGGTTCGGACTTGAGGGAGTTCCATTCCTGTACGGGAATAAATATGCAAGTCAGGATGTTTTGATAATCTGGATTATAGTGCGCTTTCATGATCTTTGATTTTGTTATCTTTTACAAATATAAGATTATAAGGCTTACTGTAAAATCACTGATTCCCTCAATGCTTTTCTCTATTTTTACGTAAGATAGAAAAGACAATATAACGATGGAAAAAATCTCAGACTATACAGACACGATCAGCAGCTCACAGCAGGCAATAGAGCTCGAATACCGCTATGGCGCTCATAACTACAAACCAATGCCTGTCGTGCTGGAAAGAGGATCAGGCGTGCATGTCTGGGATGTGGAAGGCAGACAGTACCTCGATTTTCTCTCTGCGTATAGTGCCGTCAGCCAGGGGCATTGCCATTCGCATATCATCAATGCATTGATCTCGCAGGCACAGAAACTGACCCTTACTTCGCGTGCATTTTACAACGACCGTCTGGGAGAATGTGAAAAGTACCTGTGCGAGTACTTTGGGTATGATAAGGTTTTAATGATGAATTCGGGCGTGGAAGGCGGCGAAACCGCATTGAAACTTACCCGGAAATGGGCATATAAAGTAAAAGGAATCGAGCCTGGAAAAGCCAAAACAGTTTATGCTTCGGGTAACTTCTGGGGGAGGACACTGGCCGCTATTTCATCTTCAACCGATCCTTCCAGCACCGATGATTACGGGCCGTTTTTGCCGGGTTATGAAATCATTCCTTACGATGATCTGGATGCATTGGAATCTATTTTCAAAAGCGATCCTAATGTAGCCGGTTTTATGGTTGAGCCGATCCAGGGAGAAGCCGGCGTGGTAGTACCAAAAGCAGGTTATCTGAAAGGAGTGCGTGATTTGTGTACCCAATACAATGTGCTTTTCATAGCTGACGAAGTGCAAACCGGCATCGGGCGAACAGGGAAGCGACTTGCCTGTGACTGGGAAGGTGTAAAACCGGATATACTGGTTCTGGGAAAAGCGCTTTCAGGTGGTGTAATGCCGGTTTCAGCTGCATTTGCCGACGATGAAATTATGCTCACGATCGCGCCAGGCGAGCACGGCTCTACTTACGGCGGTAACCCGCTGGCTTGTGCTGTGACCATCGCTGCCATGGAAGTGGTAGAAAATGAAAACCTGGCTGAAAATGCGGACAGAATGGGTTCTCTTTTCAGAAGAAGAATGCAGGATTTACAACAACAATGTTCTCTGATTGAAAGCGTTAGAGGAAAGGGGCTTTTGAATGCGATCGTAATCCGCGACAGCGAAGAAGGTACTACCGGAATGGAACTTTGTTATAAAATGATGGAGAAAGGACTGCTCTGCAAACCTACCCACGGCAACAAAATTCGTTTTGCACCTCCGCTGGTGATCAATGAAGAACAAATGAACCAGGCTTGTGACATTATCAAAGAAGTTTTCCTCGCATTTAACAACGCATTATGAAAACTAAATACCTCCTGATCCTCCTGCTCACAGGTGCACTTTTTAATGGTTGTCGTGAAAAAAACGTTGATCCTGCTACGGAAACGCAGACTAACGAATGGATTTACGCCAATATGAAGTACTGGTATTACTGGAACGACCACATTACCGCTTCACCGGATTATACAAAAAAGCCGGACGATTTTTTCGAATCCTTATTGTACAGGTTTGATGCAAATGCGCGGCCTGACGGGGATCGTTTTTCGTGGATACAGGAAAGTGCAGATGAATTGCAGGCTTCGCTGGCAGGAGAATCCAAAACGACCGGAATGGAGTACAAGCTGGTGTATTTTCCAAGTGGCTCCACCAATGTAATCGGGATTGTATTGTACGTAATCCCCGATTCACCGGCCGACAAAGCCGGATTCGTGCGGGGGGATATTTTCAATAGTGTAAATGATCAGAAACTGACCGGGAGCAATTACAGTCAGCTACTGAATACCGAGGATAAAAAGACATTCAAACTGGCAAAAATTAATGGTACTGCACTGGAAGAAACAACGACCAGCAGGGAGCTTGCACCGATTGTTTTGCAGGAAGATCCCGTCTTTTTTGATACAATATTCACGTACGGGCCCAACAAAATAGGGTATGTAGTTTACCATCAGTTTATCCCGCAGCCTTACAAGACAAGCAACGGACAGTACGATAAAAAGCTGGATAATATCTTCACAACCTTTCAGCGGAATAATGTAAATGCATTGGTAGTCGATCTGAGGTATAATCCGGGTGGTTATGTCAGTTCTGCAACCAACCTGGCCAGTTTGATCGTGAAAGGTAGTTCGAATGACATTTTTTACTATAAAGAATACAACGATGAGGTGACGGAGACCAACCGTAAGAAGTTTGGCGACAGCTATTTTTACGATAAGTTTATTACCAAAACACAAAACATCGGCGGCAACCTGAACAATCTCGTATTCCTGGTTTCATCGCGTTCTGCTTCCGCCAGTGAGTTGCTGATCAACGGGTTAAAGCCTTACATGGATGTTACCCTTGTTGGTACCCGAACAGTCGGTAAAAACGTAGGCTCGGTGACATTGACGGGAGAGGATAAAGGTATTAAATGGGGCTTACAGCCGATTGTTTCCAAATCGCTGAACAGAGATAAAAAATCGGATTACCACACAGGCTTCGTTCCTGATATCCCCGCCAGCGAGGGCAATATCCTCTATCGCTACGGAGATCCGCGTGACCCTTTGCTTGGGGAAGCTTTGTTCAAAATCACAGGAAGCCGGGTAGTACGTCAGGGACGTGGCGTTCATACTTTACAGGAAGAAGAAAGTCAGGAAATTACTTCCTCGGTTGCAAAGAAAGCGGGCGGCAGCAATATGTTTTATGATAAATGATTCTGGTAGGGCATAGTTTTTGAGAATAGGGATGTAATCACATTCATCTAATCTAAACTAAGCATTATGGGAGTTTTAACGTGGATTATCGTCGGACTGGTTGCCGGTGCTATTGCAAAGGCACTTCACCCGGGAAAAGATCCGGGCGGTTTTATTGTTACCATATTGATTGGTATCGCAGGTGCCGTGATCGGGGGCTGGATTTCATCTATGCTGGGTTACGGGACTGTTGACGGATTTAATTTTGGAAGCCTTTTCATTGCCATCTTAGGTGCAATTCTGCTTCTTTTTATCTACCGGAAATTTAGCTCCAGATCATAAAATTCTTCGGAACAGAATGGTGGGAAACAGCTTCAAAAACTGTTCTCCCACCATTTTTTATTGTTATTTTTACGGTCTTGCATCTGGCACTTCAAACTGAGTAAATACAATGAAGCTGGTTAACGATATGACTGTCTGGTTCTTAAAGCGCCGCTTTGAGAGAATAGAGCAGTTTAGGAAATATCCCATTGAGACTCAGCAACGCATCTTTTCGGAGTTGATTGAAACCGCGCGATATACGGAGTGGGGAAGCAGGTTCAATTACAGTCAGATCAAAACAGTCAGGGAATTTCAGGAACAGGTGCCGGTATCTACTTACGAGGACCTTTATCCCTATATCGAGCGCGTACTCAAAGGCGAGCCGAATGTCATGTGGCCTTCACAGATCGAATGGTTTTCAAAATCGTCTGGTACCACCAATGCGAGAAGCAAATACCTCCCGGTATCACCGGAAGCGCTGGAAGAATGCCATTATGAGGGAGGGAAAGATATGATGACACTGCTCATCAACAACCGCCCGGATACGCGTGTTTTCGACGGTAAAGGTTTATCGATCGGCGGTACGCTGCACGCCAATCCATTCGATGACTATACCCAGGTCGGCGACGTTTCGGCGGTGATTATGCAAAATCTGCCTTCATGGGCAGAATTTATGCGTACTCCGCCGCTGGAAGTGGCATTGATGGATCATTGGGAAAACAAACTCGAAAAAATGGCTTCCATTTGCTCGCAGGAAAATGTGACGAGCATTCTTGGCGTACCTACCTGGACCATCGTGCTGCTGGATCAGATCCTTGAACTGACCGGCAAGAAGAATATGCTCGAAGTGTGGCCCGATTTTGAAGTTTTTGTACACGGCGCAGTCTCGTTCGAGCCTTATCGCGAGCTTTTTATGACTAAATACTTCCCGTCGGACCAGGTTTTATATCTTGAAACTTACAGTGCATCGGAAGGTTTTTTCGCTATCCAGGATGATGTGAATAGGGTAGGAGAAATGCTGCTGATGCTTGATTACGGTATTTTCTACGAATTCGTACCAGTTGAGGAAGTTGGTAAAAAGCATCCGAGAGCACTATTGCTCGACGAAGTGGAAGTAGGAAAGAATTATGCAATGGTGATCTCGACCAATGCAGGATTGTGGCGCTATTTGATTGGAGATACCGTCAAATTTACTTCCGTTTATCCGTTCCGGCTAAAAGTAAGCGGGCGTACCAAGCATTTTATCAATGCATTTGGAGAAGAAGTGATTGTTGAAAATGCAGATCATGCGATCAAAGTAGCGGCTCAGAAGTCGGATTGCCTGGTGGCGAACTATACCGCCGGCCCGGTGTATATGGGCGACGGTTCGCGCGGTAGCCACGAGTGGGTGATCGAATTCACCAAAGCGCCGGAAGATGAACAACTTTTCAGTGAGGCACTGGACAATGCATTGCGCGAAGTCAACTCCGATTATGATGCTAAAAGATACAAGGATATGGCGCTGCTGCCGCCTCTGATCCACTTCGTACCCGCAGGTACCTTCTACGCCTGGATGGGCAAGCGCCAGAAACTCGGCGGCCAGAACAAAGTGCCGAGATTAAGTAACACGAGGGAGTATTTGGATGACTTGCTGGAAGGGATTGGCTAGGCTGTCGGCTGTCGGCTATCGGCACTCGGCTATTGAGTTGTTTTTGACATCCGATGTCTGAATGCAAATGTATTTTGTTGACTGCCCCGCTTCAAATAAAAAAGCCGAAAGCTGACTGCCGAAAGCCGAAGTTTTCATTAACAAACATTTATATTTTAATAAAAAAAGCCGACGGCCGACAGCTGATGGCCGAAAGCCCCGAAAATGATCCCCAAATACCTTAAACTCAAAGGACTTTATTCTTACCAGAGCGAGCAGGAGATTGATTTCGATCCTTTGACCGATTCTTCCTTGTTCGGCATTTTTGGTGCGGTTGGTAGCGGTAAATCTTCCATCCTGGAAGCTATAACTTATGCATTGTACGGAGATACCGAGCGGCTCAACAAGTCGGGGGACGACCGGACTTACAATATGATGAACCTGCGTTCGGACGAGCTGCTGATTGATTTTGAATGCATTGCAGGGAAGAAAGGCGATCGTTACAGATTCACAGTCCGTGGAAAAAGAAATACGAAAAACTTTAAGGAAGTAAAGACTTTTGAAAGAAGGGCCTATATCTGGTCGGATGAAAACTGGGTACCATTGCCCGAAAATGAGTCCGCTGAGGATATAATAGGTCTGAGTTACGACAACTTCCGGCGCACGATCATCATTCCGCAGGGGCGTTTTCAGGAGTTTATCGAACTGCGGGACGCGGAGCGCACGCGGATGATGAAGGAGCTCTTTCAACTCGAAAAGTATGACCTGAGCCGGAACGTGGGTTCGCTGAGCAAGCAGAATGATATCGCATTGTCGAACCTGGACGGGCAGCTTACCGGGCTGGGGGAAGTAACTCAGGAAATGATCACAGAAGAGCAAAAAAAGCGTGAGCTGGTGCGGGAGGAAATCAGGAGGGTAAGCGCGGAATTATTGCTTCAAACCGAATTGGAAAGTCTTTTTCAAAGGTTGAAAGCGTCAGCTGAAAAGATTGATTTACTTCAGAAACAGAAAGCAGAACTCGAATTGCAAGCTCCGGGAATGCAGCTCCGGGAAGAAGCAATGCGCATTTACGAAATCTGCTCCCTCCATTTCAAATCGCTTTTTGACCAAAAAAGAAAGCTGACAGCAGATACTGAGCGCGACGAAAAGCAGTTTCTGAACAACCAGCTGAGAAGCGAAGCACTTGCTGTACTGATAAAAAAACAGAAGCAGACACTTAGTGAGCTGAAACCGCGCTACGAAACGCGGGAGGAACTGCTCGATACCGCCGAAGAGCTTGAAAAAGTAATCCGCATTCTGGAAAACGAAGCAGCAGTCGAGAAACGGAAGGAGGCACTTACGCGGGGAGAAGACCAGCTGAAAAGCAGGGAGAAATCCATTGAGCAGCTCAGGGATAAGATTGCGCAAAGCGAGCGCGAGAACGAGGTGCGGAAGGTACAGATTGCAGATATTCAGGAGTTAAGTCAGGTGAAGTCCTGGTTTGTGTCTGCGCAAAATCTGGCAGAAAACAGACAGGCTATCAAGAAAGAGGCCGACGATCTGAAGACGGAAATTGAAGCGCAGCAGGCTACCCTGAAAGCGCAAATGGAGCATGTAAGAACCGCATTCATCCCGGGCTTGCCGATTGAGACAAATATAGATGTGTTCCGGAATGCAGTTCAGGAATATTCGAACAATAACGAAGAAAGCAGGAAAGTACTTTCTGTCAAGCTGCTGAAAATTAATACCCAGCTTGCATTGCAGCAGTATGCAGGCGCTTTGGAGGATGGAGAACCTTGCCCCCTTTGCGGCTCGGCGCACCACCCCATGGTACTGCATGCCGATCAGTCGCTCCATGCAGACATTGAAGCGGTGGACAAAAGTACCAGGCAGCTGGAAGCAAATGACCGTGCGATCCGGAAGGTGCAGTTAACAGTCGAAAGGCTGTTTAATCAGATAGACCAGCTTGAAAAGCAAAAGTTATCCATTCGTGAACGCTGGCTGCTGGCGAAGAAAAAGACAGAGGAACACGACGCGCTTTTTGTTTGGGTAAAATTTGATAAGAATGATCGGGAGAGCTTCGAAAAGCATTTTGAAACCGTAACCCAAAGCCAGCAAGTTATCCGTGAAGCAGAAGCAGCTATTAAAAAGCTCGCATTGCAGCTTGAAACAGAAATTCAGGAGAAAAGCGAGAAAGTAGAAAAGCCGCTTCAAGCCTTGCGAGACGAGATTATCAGGCTGGAAAACACGATTTTGACATTATCCGAGCAGCTTGAAAAGGTGAAGCTGGCAGATTTTAAGACGCAGCCTGAATCAGCAATAGTTGAAAAGATAAATGCATTAAAGTCGGGTTACAAGGAAGTTACCACGCTATTTGAACAAACCGAAAAGCAGCTGGACGCACTTGAAACCGAGAACAATGTACTTGCCGGCAGTCAGGCGACTTTACAATCTGCATTGGATAGCTATCGAAATGATCTCAGAGAGACTCAGCAAAACATTGATTTACAGCTGGCCCGCTATGAATTTGATTCGGAGTTGCAGGTTGAAACCATATTGAAGAACCCGCTCCACATTGATGCTGAGCGAAAGGCGATCGAAACTTTCAGGTTTGCCCTGGAAAGCACCAGCCGCGATTTGCAGCAGCTTTTGCAGGAAAATACCGGTCAGCAATACAATAAAGAACAGCACGAAGCCGCGGTTCTTGCTAAACAAACATTAACCGCCAACCTGAATGCGCATCAAAAGGAAGAAGGCGGTCTCGACAGGTTGGTCAGGAAAATGGAAGAAGATCTGGCCAGAAAGCAGGTGCTGGAAAAGGAAAAGGCACGATTGAAGCTTAGAAAAGAACATTTGGATGATCTTGCAAAGCTCTTTCGTTCCAGCGGATTTGTGGACTATGCTTCCAGTATTTACCTGAAAAATCTGATACAAGCTGCCAATACGCGCTTTCACCAGATGACGCACCAGCAGCTGCATTTGGAACTCGGTGAAGGAAACAGCTTCTGGATCAGGGATTTATTGAATGGCGGACATTTGCGGCTGCTGAAAACGCTTTCCGGCGGACAGAAATTTCAGGCTGCACTCTCACTTGCGCTCGCACTGGCCGACCATATTCATATCCGGAATGAATCAACGCACAACTTTTTCTTTCTGGACGAAGGTTTCGGCTCACTCGACAAGAATGCATTGCAAACCGTTTTTGAGACCTTAAAGTCGCTTCGCAAGGAAAACCGCATTGTCGGCATCATCAGCCACGTGGAGGATTTGCAGCAGGAAATCCAGACTTATCTGAGGATCATTGAAAGTGAGGAGGGCAGCCGGATCGAGGCTAGTTGGAAGTGAGATTTCAATCAACGTATCTTTGAGCCGGTATACATTTAGCCTCAATGCTTTTAGAGAACTTCTACAAGTCGTTTTTTGCGTCGATTGAATTACGGCTATCGGGTAGTAGCTGGTTGTGGAAAGTCACATTTGCCTCTGTCGCATTGGCGCTGTTCCTGGCATTTCCGCCTTATACACTCCTGATTGATCATTTTCGTGACGGCGGGACCAAGCTCGACGCCTGGGTTTTTATCCACAACCAGGCGCAGGACCTGCTGCACCCGAAGGATATGGACTACGATGTGAGGCGCGAAAACATGATTTTCCGCTGGACTCTGCCACTGCTGTCGTTTCTGACAAACGGTAATATCCTCATCATACTGGTCATTCAGGCGGTACTCGGGGTTTTGTTCCTGAAAAGGATCGGAGACTATATCTACTCGGTTTGTGCAGACAAGGCACTTACCGCACTTTCCATTCTCGCCATCGCAAACACGTTCGTGAGTGTCTGGGCATTTGCCGATGTACACGGTTACGGCGACGGACTTGCCTATTTCTTCCTCCTTGCTGCATTGCTGAGCCGGAATCCTCTTGTCATTTTCATGAGTCTTCAGGCGGCATTCTTTACCGACGAGCGCGCAGTGGTGGCAGGCGGGTACCTGCTGCTCTTCTGGATGGTAATCCAGGCGTATCAATTGAATGATTTCAGCTTCTCCGGTCTTTTACGACGCGTATTTACAGGACAGAGTCTGGTTATGTGGGTTTCGTGGGCTGTGTATTTTGCGATCCGGTTTTATGTGCAGGCCGAATATTTCCCTAATCACAGCTACTCCACGATCGGCACGCCCGTGCTGTTTGCCAATGCACACAGGAATGGACTGGGCAGTAGTATTTGGGCTACTTTCGAAGGTACCTGGCTGATTATGCTGGCTGCATTGCTTGCATTGTGGCTGACGCGGCGCTACTGGCTGATCGCCGCATTGACGATCGGCATTGCAGTGCTTGTGGCTACCGGCATTTACGTACACGATCTGGACAGGGCATTGGCTTACGGATTTCCATTCGTGCTGCTGTCCTTTTTCATCCTGCATCAGACAGCTTCTGTACGCTCGCTGCGGGTGATTTTGTTCTTTGCGGCAGTTGTCTGTGTCACTCATCCTCAGGTGTTTTACATGGGTTACAACAGGATTCTTTGGCTGGAACCACTTCCTGTTAAAGTTTTAATGTACTTAGATCATGTGTTCGGCTGGAATTTTTTCAGGTAACCTTTCGTCTATTTTATTTTTGTAAATGTTTGATTAATAATTTGTTAAGAGTGTCCGATCTTTCACTATTTGTAACTTGAAACCAAATAGTTATAAAATAATCCATAAAGGCCGCTCGCTCACCGTCTTTTTTATGTCGGGAATATTTGTGTATTTTCAAGGGAGCATGAGCTTCGGTCCTGGTTTCAGCTATACAACTCAAATGGCGCAAGCCGCTTCCTAACAGGGTATTATATATGCCGCTATTAATTACTTTAGATACTTTCAATACCGATTCGGGTAATCTGACCGTGTTCGAGAAGATTATTCCCGGAACAATAAAGCGCGTGTTCTATATCTATGGTACAGGGGACTCGTCGCGTGGCGGGCACCGGCACCATAAAACCTGGAATGCATTGATCTGCATTCACGGAAGCTGCCGGGTGTATTCCAATAACGGCGAAACGGAGGAATATTTCACACTGGATAATCCTGCATCCTGCCTGATCCTGGAACCCCGCGACTGGCATACCATGGACACCTTTTCTGCTGATGCGATTCTGCTGGTACTTTCCAATGAGTATTACGACAAGGCGGATTATATCGACGAACCTTACGTTCTGAAACAGCTGCTCACGCAATGATCCCTTTCCTGGACTTAAACCTGGTCAATGCGCCGTATTTGAAGACAATTGAAGAAGCTTCCTTGCGCGTGATCAGGTCTGGCTGGTATATCCTGGGTAACGAACTCAAAGCATTTGAAGAAGCTTTCGCCGGCTATTGTGAAGCACAGCATTGTGTGGGCGTGGCGAATGGGCTGGATGCAATTACCCTGATTTTAAAAGCCTTGGATTTTCCACCTGGAAGTGAGGTGATCGTGCCTGCCAATACTTACATCGCGTCGGTACTGCCACTCAGTTATCTTCACCTGAAACCCGTTTTCGTAGAGCCCGACCGGAATACGATGTTGCTCGATCCTGCTTTGATAGAAGCGGCAATTACCTCGGAAACCAGGGCGATCATCACAGTTGATCTATACGGAAGAAGCTGTGAAATGGACCAGATTATGCAGCTGGCCGCGAAACATAATCTGAAAGTGATCACCGATGCCGCCCAGGCGCACGGCACTTATTATCAGCATAAAAAAACGGGCGGAATAGCGCATGCAACTGCATTCAGCTTTTATCCGACCAAGAATCTGGGTGCATTGGGCGACGCAGGCGCGGTGGTCACATCGGACGCGGAACTTGCTGAAAAGATCAGGTACTTGCGCAATTACGGCTCTTTGCAGCGCTATAAAAATGATTACCAGGGTGTCAACAGCAGGCTGGACGAAATACAGGCTGCGATCCTCAATGTGAAACTGCCTTATCTCGATGCAGAAAACACAACAAGGCGCCAGATTGCCAAAAGGTACCTCGAAGAGATCAATCTGGAAGCACTTACCCTGCCACCAGCCGACCGCATTCAGGAAGATTCCTGGCATTTGTTTGTCGTGCGGCATCCGCAGCGCGAGGAGTTGATTTCATATCTGGACTCAAAAAATATACAGACCAACGTTCATTATCCTTTACCGATCCACAAGCAGCAGGCTTATGCATCTTTGAACGACCTTAGTTTTCCCATTACCGAGCAAATTCATCGCGAGGTAGTCAGTCTGCCGCTTAATCCCGTTCTGAAAGAGGACGAGGTCACTTACATCATCGAAACCGTCAATCA
The DNA here is from genome assembly GCF_001424405.1 of Dyadobacter sp. Leaf189. GTDB lineage: Bacteria > Bacteroidota > Bacteroidia > Cytophagales > Spirosomataceae > Dyadobacter. The sequence goes on along the minus strand of NZ_LMPS01000009.1, from coordinate 170,289 downwards.
ATTCACTTTTCATTCATGAAATTGTCTGTTATTATTCCAGTGTACAACAGCGAGAAGACCCTGAGACCGCTGGTGGAAAAATTACAACAGGCACTATCTGATATCACTTTTGAAATTGTTTTGGTAAATGATTGCAGCCGCGACAATTCAGAGGCGGTCTGTTTGCAAATTGCTGATGCATTTACCAATGTGCGTTTCATTTCGCTTCGTCGTAATTACGGTGAATTCAATGCAGTAATGTGCGGTCTCAACTGGGCTTACGGTGAATATTGCGTCATGATCGACGACGACTTTCAGAACCCGCCGGAAGAAATCCTGAGATTGATAGAGGTAGCGGAAAACGGACGGCACGATGTCGTTTATACCTATTATTCCAAAAAACAACACTCCGTAAGCCGAAACCTGGGAAGCAGGTTTGTGAACTGGCTGACAAGCTACCTGCTCAACAAACCCAAGGATCTCTACCTGTCAAGCTTCAAGCTGATCCGGAGAGAAGTGGTGCGGGAAATCATCAAATACCAGGGACCCTATCCTTACATTGACGGGCTGATTTTCAGGATCACCAGAAACATTGGTACGGTACAAGTAGCGCATTTGAAGCGGGAGGAAGGAGTTTCCAATTACAATTGGCAGAAGCTGATTTCGCTTTTTCTGAATATCCTTTTCTGCTATTCTTCCCTGCCCATCCGCCTCTTTATGCCGATCGGAGTCGGGTTATTTGCATTAGGGTTCTTCCTTTTGTTATTTCTGACCATTCAATGGCTGATCGGGCCGGACCCGAAAGGCTGGCAGGTAGTAACCGCTACTTTCATCTTCATTGGCGGGATACAATGCACGCTGCTGAGTGTTTTGGGTGAATATATTGGTAAAAGTTTTATGGCACAAAGTGGCCAGCCGCAGTATGTGATCAAGTATAACAGCGAGGAGCCCGTATGATCGACAACCGCCTGGAATATCAGCGCATGTATGAAGTGGAAAGGCAGCTATGGTGGTATCAGAGCTTGCATGGGCGTGTTTTAAGTCAGGTTCAGAAGCATTTCGGGCAAAATAATAAATCAGTTCAAATACTTGATGCGGCTTGTGGTACCGGCGGACTGCTGTCCTTTTTGCAGGAAAATGGCTATCATAACCTAACCGGCTTTGACTACTCGCAACACGCGATCGACTTTGCAGGCGAGCGAAAGCTGAACGTCACTTTCGGCGATTTGCGCAATGTGCATTTGTTTCAGCCAGGCGAAATATTCGATGTGATATGCTGCAACGATGCGCTTTACTTTCTTACGGATGAAGAGATTGTCAATGCATTACAGCATTTCAACTCACGGCTGCGTGCTAATGGACTTTTATTAATCAATATCCACGCATTTGAGGCTTTCTCGGGCATTCACGATCTCGCAGTAGGAAGCCAGCGCAGATTTACGATTGCTGATTTTGACAAATACAGCAAAGCAGCGGGATTGAAAATTGCACATAATACCTACTGGCCTTTCCTGCTGTCGCTTCCCATTCTGGCAGTCCGCCAGTGGCAGAAGTACCAGATCAAATCGAAGGCAATCAATGTTGATGAAGTTGATTCCGACGTGAAATACCCCGGTAACTTCATTAATTCCGTCCTCAGAACAGTTACTAAAACCGAATCTGCATTGCTGCAGAAGGCTCCATTTGGCAGTTCCTTATTTATGGTAATGCAGAGCAGATAACGCTACTTTTTGGAATATCCTGCATTGTTGATTGCTTCAAAAAAGGCTTTTGTTTTTGAAATGCCTGCTTCTCCATTCAGCGAGAAATACCAGAATGTTTCCAGGTCGCCGCGGTGCATTGCCTGGTTCATATCGCCGCTCTGAGATTTGTGCGCCGCTTTCACCCAGTCAGCCACTATCATGTAGCTGTGTTTGTTATCCTCTCCAAAACCTGCCGACCTATCAAATTCAAACACAGGCGCATCGGAAGCAATATTAGTCTCGGGATAACCGGCCAGTCCTGAAAACTTGAAAGTGTATCCTTTGTTCTGCGCTTGTCCGCCCAGCACAACAGGCTTTTTTGCACCTTTAAATCGCTGAACTGCACGAATGGCACTGATGGATGCTGTTTTGTGGTGCGCGTGCTGCCCTTCGTGCGGGACCAGACAGAAAACAAAATCGTAGTTACCCTGAGCCAGAATCTGGTCGAGCTTCTTTTCAATGTACCTGATATCCCAGTTTTTACCTTCCAGATAAGGTTTTTCATTCAGGTTGTAGTAATCATCTCGCTGGTCAAAGAAGAAGAAATTGCCAATTCCCAGGATCTCTCCCGAAGCCATGATTTCCTTTTTTCGTATCAAAGGCAGATGTTTTCTCCCTGTTGTCGAATCAACCATATTTAATCCGTAATAACTCGAAGCCACAAGTCCGTTATAGCCGCCGGAAGCGTCGGTAATCAATGCAAGATCAGCAGAACCTTTCAGCTCGCGGGTGGTTTTGAAAACAGTTACCGGAAACATTGTTTCATCGTCGGGGTGGGCGGTAACGATCAAAATCCTGGGTCCCTGCGCGAAGGAAACGGTTTGGCAGAGCAAAAATGCAAAGAGATAAAGTGTTCTCATGCGTGGATGTTTTTAGGGTATAGCTTGTTATCCAATCGACTCCTTATATGAGCAGCCAAGTCAAAAAGGCGCTGGTCAGGAGTGAATTTTCTTTGAATAATATCAAAAAATTATGGATTTACAACTTAATGGGAAAACGGCGTTTGTAAGTGGTTCAACGCAGGGAATAGGATTGGCGATTGCCCGCAGTCTGGCGCAGGAAGGCGCCAGTGTGATTCTTAATGGAAGATCGGAAGGTAAAGTAAATGAAGCTGTTGCAAAGTTGCAGCAGGCAATTCCCGGCGCGGCTATCTCCGGCATTGCCGCTGATTTTTCCAAAGCAGAAGAAGTAAAAGGTTTGCTGGAAAAACTACCTGAAATTGACATCCTCGTGAATAATGCAGGGATTTTTGAACCAAAACCATTTACCGATATCACGGATGAAGAATGGTTCAAGTTTTTTGAAGTCAATGTAATGAGCGGCGTAAGACTCTCGCGCTATTTCCTGCCTAAAATGCTGGCCAAAAACTGGGGCCGTATCATTTTTATTTCGAGCGAATCGGCGGTGAATATCCCGGAAGAAATGATCCATTACGGAACCACAAAAACGGCGCAGCTGGGTGTAAGCCGCGGGCTCGCTGAGCTGACAAAAGGCACGGACGTGACTGTAAACACCGTCATGCCAGGACCAACGAAATCCGAAGGTGTAGCCGATTTTGTAAAGCAGCTTGGCGCAGCTAATAATCAGTCATTTGAGGAGGCGGAGAAAGATTTCTTTAAAACAGCCCGACCTACTTCTTTGCTGCAAAGGTTTGCGTCCGTTGAGGAGATTGCCAATCTCGTTACCTATGTAGCGAGCCCGCTTTCGTCCGGCACCAACGGGTCCGCGCTGAAAGTAGACGGCGGCGTGGCCAAGTTCATTATTTAGTACGCAGGCGAAGCTGATCCGGGTATAGTCTTTCCAGGATTATACCCAGGATCATTCCCAGCAAACTGGCGAGCAACCCGTATATCAACGCGGGATATTCGGTGCCCGCAAACTCACAGGCGATCCAGACGATCAATCCTGCCACCATTGCCAGCAGACAACCTATTTCGTTGGTGGCTTTCCAGTATACGCCCGCAGCCAGCGGAACAAACAGGCAAACCAGGCTAAAAGCAGAAGATTCAGCCACAAGCTCGAAGATACTTTCGCGGGTAACTGCCAGTACAATGCAAATGGAAGTGATCACGACAATACCCACGCGGATAATCCTCAGGAGCTTCTTGTCCGTAAGTTCCGGTCTGAAAAACTTGAAAATATTTTCTCCCAACACCACTGCCGGCGCCATGATCGCGCTGCTGGTCGTACTCAGGATAGCTGAGACCAATGCGCCAAAAAACACGATCTGCAAAGGAAGTCCCATGTGTTTCATGACCATTTTGGGGATTACCAGCTGATCATTTATATCGCCTCCGGGATAAAGATAGTTGCCGCATAAGCCGATAAACAGGGGGATTAATGCGACTGTGATGTACATAAACGAGGAAAGCAATGTAGCCTGCACCGAAATTTTTGCTGTTTTTGCGGACATAACCCTCTGAAATACATCTTGCTGAGGAATAGAACCCAGGCCGATCGTGATCCAGGCAGCGAAGTACTCGACGTAACCTTTGAAAGTAAACTGGGGATAAAACCGGAAAAAGTCCTCAGGAACTGCATTGATCAGCGGTCGAAAGCCGCCTACTTCCTGATAAAGCACCACTGCGACTGCGATCAGACCGAATATGATCATGATCGTTTGGAAGAAATCTGTGATGGACACGGACCACATTCCGCCCCAGATCGTATAAACGATCACGACGAAAGAGCTGCCGATAATGCAGGTGGTGAGAGGCCAGCCCAGCACTACATTCAGCACAAATCCCATTGCGAGCAACTGCGCGGCAATCCAGCTGAAATAGGAAGGAATGATCAAAACAGCAGACAACAGTTCAGCTTTCCGGCCGTAGCGGATTTTAAAAAAATCACAGAACGTGATAATGTTCATTTCATAGAATTTGCGGGCAAAGAACAGTCCGACCAGCAACAGGCAAAGTGCTGCGCCAAAGGGGTCTTCTATCACGCCGAGCAAACCGTGTTTCACAAATTCATTTGGCGCGCCCATGATTGTTTCGGAGCCAAACCAGGTGGCAAAAGTAGCGGAAGCCGCCAGGACCAGCGGGAGCCGCCTGCCTGCCAGTACAAAGTCCTGCGTGGTAGAAATGCGCCGCGAAGCCCAGAGGCCAATGCCGAGGTTCGCGAGCAGATAGGCAAGAATGGCGAAAACAAGCATCAGATATTATCGGTCAAAGGGTGTGATCTCTTTGAAAATTCCTCTTGCAGAAATCGCGTGTATATTTTCGCTCCCTGCTGGTTTAGATGATGTGCGTCAAAGGAATTACCTGGATCAAAAAGTGCTTCAAACCGCGAATCAGCGGGCAAACGGATCAGGTTATGCTCGGGAATATAGGGAGCTACCTGCGAAAGAATGAGGAATTCGGTATGCAAAAGGTTATTAGGAAAGCAAAACGTGATCTTCTTTTTACGTTTGCTTGCGCTCAGAATGAGGCCGTTAATCTGGTCAATGTAATACTGATTGGCTTCTTTGGTTTGCCTCGCCGCCATCATTTGCGCAGTCGATTTTTTGCTTCTGTGGATATATGCAGTCTGGTTAGTACCTCCCAGGTTGACGGGCTGGTGACCGTCGGGCCGCAACCATGGAGTGCCTTCGATCGGATCTGACGAGGTACGCATTGCTTTTTTTGCCAAAACAATCTGGGGCGCAATCGAAAGCATTTGATACAACGATGTATTTAGCCCGGCCAGGAAGCTTTCTATTTTATCCGAAACTTCGATAGTGGAACAGCCGGCCATAACCTTTGTCCTGAATACAAAATCGGGGAGAACACGGGTTGGACTTAAAAGTATGGTGTTGTAATCCAGGGCACTTAACTCTATAAAGATGTTTCTTACAGCGGTATCTCTTTCAATGATCCGCTCAGCGATATTGAACGCCTGGGAAGCAGGCAGGTTGAAAAGACCCATGTTGTAGGTTCGCGTTTCATTTCGGTTCAGGGAGTCAAATAACCGGGAATCCAATGCATACAGAGTCCGGCTGGTACCAATGAAAACGGCATTGGGATTGAACTTGCGGTACATTTCTTCTCTGACAGCGAGATCCCTTCTCGGATCGGGGGTGAATGGAATAGTGATTAAAACCACAATGAGTTTGATTCCAATAATTACCAGCAGCCATTTGATAATTGTACTAACCATTTTGCCCCGATATTTTGATCACGTTTTGCACTGCGAATCAGAATTGAATATAGTAAAAATTGGCTACGTAGGGTCTTCCAAATATTAGGATGATTTGGGTAAGTAAAAGCAGAGAAACCCTTCGTCTTGCAGTGGTTCTTTTCATTAAGTACGACGCGATGTCTTCTTTCTCGCCCATCTGATAATTGAAATAATCCATAATCAGAAATAAACTGAGGGTAAGCAGGAAAGCAGGACTTATCAGCGACATGGTACCGGAAGAAAACCCGAACATGCTTCCGTACAAACGCAACCCGGCACTTAGCTCCGCAGCGCGGAACCAGCCCATGATCAACGTGCCGGTTAATAGCCTGACAATGATGCGCCAGACATTGTGCGACGAAGAGCCGAGCTGAAATCCAAGCTTTGAATAAAACTTCTGCCAGAAATGTTTCGTCCGCATCTCGAAGTTAATGTAAGCCCATTGCAGCGCACCCCATATCACAAATGACCAGCTCGGCCCGTGCCACAAACCGGTGATAATAAAGGTTAACAGGCGGTTTAATTCCAGTCTTGCCGGGTTAGTAACGCCTTTGCTGATATTAAAAAAGACATAATCGCGAAACCAGGATGTCACAGAGATGTTCCAGAGATTCCAGGATTCGGTGCGGGAAGGGGTGAAGTAATAGCGATTGGCGAAATTCTTGCTTAGCCGAATCCCGAGCATCCTGGCAGAGCCCATTGCTATGTCGCAATAGCCGGAAAAATCGCAGTATAGCTGCACTGAAAACAACAGAATGGCGAGCATTACTGAGAAGCCGGTGAAATTTTCAGGCTTCGCGAAAACGGGATCAGTCAGTTCAGCTAGTCTCGCAGCCAGTACGATTTTCTTGAATAAACCCCAGACAATAAAGTAAATACCTGCTTTGATATTGTCGGGCTGGTAGCTGACCGGATTTCGGAGTTGCGGCAGCAATTGCCGCGCACGTTCCAGGGGGCCGGCCAGTATCGTCGGAAAAAAGCCCAGATACAATGCGAGGTAACCCCAGTGTTGCTCCGGTTTGATGTATCTCCTCTGAATATCAGTCAAATAACCGATGATCAGAAAAGTGTAGTAGGAGATGCCAATAGGCGCAAGCCAGTTGAGGGCAACCGCAGAATAAGAATTACTAACGGGAATCAGGTATTTGAAAAATAGCAAAGGCGAGAGGCAAACGATCACGGAAAAGGTTAAAACCGTTTTTCGGCGCTGTTTGGAATGCGCCTGGTTTGCCAGGTATTTTCCCGAAAAGTAGCAAATCGTAACAAGTACAATCCAGACAAGTACATACCAGCCACTCCAGCTGATATTGAAAAGGATACTCAATGCAAGCAGCAGGATCCATTTGCGGGTGTTGGGCGTCCAGTAATATGCAGGGACGATCAGCAGCAGGAATAGGAAGTATGAGAAGTCTGTAAACTTGATCATTATGCCACTATCTTAACAATACCGGCAAACTTTTGTACCCCCGGAAAAATACTTTGGAATCCCATTCACAGGGTTTCTCAGGGTGTAGCCGGATATTCGGAAAGGCCGACATAAATGCAGGAAGGAATTTTTGCATCTCAAATCGGGAGAGTCTGGCGCCGACGCAATGGTGTATGCCAAAGCCAAAGCCGATATGAGGATTGGGTTTGCGGGCAGGTATAAATGTATCCGGATCCTGAAAAACAGCAGGGTCACGATTGGCAGAGGCAATTCCGACGAGCACCGTTTTTCCCTTTTTCAATGCAAGACCTTCAAACTCCATGGATTGGTGAATTTGCCTGGGAATCCAGTTGACAGGGCTTACATAACGGATCAGTTCTTCTACTGCTATTGCACATTCGGTGTGTGAATTCCAGTTAATTGGCCTGTCTTTGTTGTCGATTAATGTGGCAATGCTTCTGGTCAGCAGGAGGGTGGTGGTTTCAGTGGCTGCATTCACCAGAAATTCCCAGGTACCAATCAGTTCATGGATGCGGGAAGTACCCATTATCTCATTCATTTCCACCAGAAGGCTGCGGGTTAGGTCTTTTTCCTGGCGGCTGAGTGTTTGGGAGAGATAGCTGCTGAACTGTCTCGACATACTGGCACATTCCAGTAAATCTTTCACAGAAAGCGTTTTTTCAAATATCAGTGTGATGACATAGGAGAATTTCTGAATAAAATCGTAATCAGAACTTTCAAGATTGATGATCTTGCTGATAATCAGAAAGCTGAATTTTCGTGCAACTTCAACCAGATCAGCTTCTTCCCTGTCCCGGTACGTGGTCAGTACATCGTGAATAGCGTCGTGTGTTATTTTCTCATAATCGGCCTCGTAAAACTTCTTATTTACGAAACGGCGGTGTTCAGCATGCCGGTCGCCGTTCATAAACAAAAGCCAGTATCGAAGGCTTTCTCCGAATTCCAGCAGGGCGGGATCATTGTTCGCAATAGCCGACACGATCTTGAATCGCTCGGTAAAGTCGAAATTCCTGAAATTTTCAGAGTCTGAGAATACCCGCTTGACATTCTTGTAATCCATGACGACCAGGTCCCCGAACATATTGAAATGAACCGGATTGGATTGTCGCATATTTCCGATCAGCTCAGAATAGTTTTGGCTAATCTCGTTTTGTGACGACCAGATAGTCGTTGCAGACATAGGTTACTGATTATGAACGATTGTAAGTAGATAAGAGGCAGCAATATAGACTAAACTTCTTGATTCTCTAATATCCAGTGGGTTGTAGCTGCGATCGTGCCCATTTCCCAGAATATGGATGGACTTAGCTCCATGCCGAGCCACTCTTCCAGGTCGGCTGTGATGTTGACCAAAATAAGGGAGTCCAGCCGGAAATTGACGATGTCCGCGTCTACCTGCACCTGCGTAGGATCCATTTCTGCATGGCGCGCAATGCTCTCAACGATCCAACCAGAGATTTCTGTAAATGTTTTATTCATTATAGTAATTCATTGTTTTAGTCAAAACTACCAAATAATTCCCTGGCATGCAGCCTCTGAATTTTCCCACTGGAAGTCTTCGGTAGCTTACCCGGAGGGATCAGCAGAATTTTGTGAGGAATCAATCCAAATGCAAGCCCGACACTGTGCGCGACCTTGTTCCTGATCTGATCCAAATCTTCATCTGTCTGTGCTATACGTCTTACTTCTGCTACAATCACGAGCGATTCGCCAATTTCGGTATTGACTGAGAAGGCGGCAGTTGCATTGGGTTGAACATCCACGTGGCTTTCGGCGACCACCTCTTCAATATCCTGCGGATAGTAATTCACGCCGCGGATGATAATCAGCTCTTTGGTGCGGCCGGTAATAAAGAGTTTCCCGTTTTCCATAAAGCCCAGATCCCCCGTTCTCAGATAAGGTCCGTCGCCATCACTGGTATATGCCCGAAAAGTAGCTTGCGTAGCTTCCGGGTTTTTCCAGTATCCCAATGCCACACCAGCGTTTTTGACCCATATCTCACCTGTTTCGGTCGGTGGTAATGCCTGCTTTGTCTCTGGCGAAACGATCGCAACTTCGGTAAACTCCACCGGCGGCCCGCAGGCGACTACCTCCTTGGAATGGTCAGCTGTTTTGTGGTAGACCATCGGCGTTCCATTCAAATGTAAGCTCACGGCCAGTGTAGCTTCGGCCAATCCATAGGCGGGTACCAGGCTGTTGCGCCGGAACCCGGTGACTTTCATGGTTTCAGCAAACCTTTCGAGGCTGGATATGCGTATCGGTTCCGCACCTACATATAGCACGCGCAAAGAACTCAGATCCAGTGTTTCGAGCTGTTCGCCGGATATTCTGGCAACACAATGATCAAGTCCGAAACCGGGACCTCCACAAAATCCTGCACGGTAGTTACTGATAGCCTGAAGGAACAAAAACGGTTTGGTAATGAATAAAAGAGGAGAAATGACAATCCCTGTTCCGCCCGTATACAAAGGAGATAAAAGTCCGTCTACCAGGCCCATATCATGGTAATGCGGCAGCCAGGTCAACGAAACATCATCGGCAGTTCTTCCAAAACAGTTGTTGATCGCACTCAGGTTAGCCACCAGATTGGCGTGACTGATCATCACTCCTTTAGGAAGGCTAGTCGAGCCGGAGGTATATTGCAGGTAAGCCGTTTGGTGAGGATCAATTTTCTGAACCGCATTGCTGACAGGCGCGGTATCAAATGCCATTTCATCGGTAAACAGCCACTCAACAGAACAATCCTTTAACGATTTTACGGCATCATTTTGCCTTTGGAAAAGCATTTTAAAGGTTTTTCTGTTGGTGATGATCGCTGCCGCTTCACAATTGCGGATAATATTCAGGATCCGGTGAATACCCGATTCGGAGTAACCAATCGGGCAAGGTACTGCAACTAGTTGTGCTTTCAGAGACGAAAGAAAGAAGCGGATAAAGGCTGCCTCCGCAGGCAGCAAAATCAGCACGCGCGAGCCTGGCTGATATCGATCGGAGAGCCCGGCCGAAATGACATTTACCTGCTGACTTAGCTCAGCGTAAAGTATCTGCTCGGTCAATTCGCCGTCTTTGCCTAAAAAGCCGTAAGCCAGTTTGCCCGGATACAACTCAGCATTTGATTCCAGTATATCGAGTATATGCATAGATAAAAGAACAGGCCGGAAAGCGAAGAGTTATCTCCGGCTTCCGGCCCGTTTAATTAAGGCTTAAAATGTTTACGTCATCTTGGTCCCCTGGTCCTGTTTCCATGACCATATCGGTTGCCCCGGTTATACTGACGTCTGTATACTTTATCATTTTGTCGGCTTGGTCTGTAGTGATCCGCATGTATTACCCGGCGGTGCGGCTTCACGACCACTACACGTGGCGGTGGAGCTGGTGCGCGGTAATAATACCGATGCCCGTGCCTGTAACCATAATCATAGCCAGGATTGTAGGAGGCCCGGTAGGTACAGGATGAAATGCTTATTGCTGTAATAATCGTTACGATCACCGACAACATGACTCTGTTTGTTCTCATGGCTTCGTTCGTTTTGTGCTTTCTATAAAACGATCCCATTCCGTGAATAGTGCCATCAGGCAGCTGGCAAACGTGTTGTCAAATAAGTTATCCACAGTGTAAATAACTCGTAAATGCAGGTTAACACGCTGTATTTGCGGTTAATGTGGATTTGTTAACAGGTTATCCACATACTGGTTGTGGATAACCTGTTAACAAATGTTTGCATTCGGTTATGCCTCTACGTCGTAGATCAGCACACGCTCCCAAAGGTGCGAGTTCTCTTCTACGAACTTTTTGTGAAGTGGGTGAACCTGGTACACGTCGTGTGCAGCCTCGTCGGCGAAGACCAGGATTTCGGCAAAGTCGTAAGTGGCGTCAATAACCGGGCGACGGGTTGCGGCTGGGGTGCCGATGTAAACGGATTCAATGGATTCGATCGCTTCCAGGGACTTGATACCTGCCAGAAGTTGCTCCCGCGCTGCAGCGTTGTCTTTTTCTTTGAGCCAGAAAAATACGTTATGTACAAACATGCTTAATGGTTTATGGATTTGAAATGTTAAGAATTCAACTGGGCTGTTATTTCTTCCTCCCCAGCCTCGGCGTGTGTGGTACCAAAGGCTTTTTCAAGTTTGAATGAGAAAGTCGTTCCTTTCTCGGGCTTTGACATCACTGCAATTTTGGTATTATGCGCATTCAGTATGTGCTTTACGATCGCCAATCCCAAACCGGTGCCGCCGATTTCCTTACTCCGGCTTTTGTCTACCCGATAGAAACGCTCAAATATACGGTTCAAATGTTCATGTGGGATACCCGGGCCGGTATCTCTCACAGCCACCTCCATGTATTTTTTGCCTTCACTAAACTGTACAACTACTTTTCCGCCTTCATTTCCGTATTTGATCGCATTCTCGATCAGGTTGAGCATTACCTGCTCCATCCGGTCGGCGTCGGCCATTACCCAGACTTCCGGCAGCTCGTCGGGTTTCACTTTCAGCACTACATTCTTGGATTTGGCGATATTTTCAAGCCGACCGAAAATGTTGACTGTCATTTGACGGATGTCCGTAGGCAGCAGGTTCATCTTAATGTCGCCGGTTTCCATCTGGGATAAAACCAGCAGGTCTTTAACCAGTACATCAAGACTATCAAGGTTATTGGCGGCCTTTCTAAGGAACCTTTCACGTACATTCTCGTCCTCCATGGCGCCATCAAGCAATGTGTGAATAAAGCCCTGAGCTGCGAAAATAGGTGTTTTGAATTCGTGCGAAACGTCGGCCAGGAACTCTCTTCTGAACAATTCCAGCTTTTTAAGCTCGTCGATCTCTTTCTGTTTTTTGGTTACATAAACAAAAATTTCATCGTTGATCGTTTTCAGGGGATTTGATTCCTGGATCAGCTTTTTGCGCGGCGCCATATTGAAATCGCGCATTTTCAGCTTGTGTATTGTACGGTACATTTTGTTCACCTCCCGGAAAACCAGGATGTCGACGGCATACAATACCAGGAAGAAGGATGAGATAAAGGAGGCAATCGCCACAACGAACAACATACCCTTTGAAACACCGTCTACAAATGCAAGAAATGTAGTGGTAATGAGCGAGATAAGGAAAGCGAGGATAAATGCGATAAAACGCGGACTTAATGACATACTGAGCTGCTTTGTTGCCTTAAAGTTAACATTTCTGTCTTTAAGAAGATGCAGCGGCGGGGTTTGTTAATGTAGGGGTAATGTTGAGGGAAAGGGGGTTATTGGTGGTCATTTAACAGTCATTTATAGTCATTATTGTTGTTAGTGTCGGAAGTGTGCTAGTTTGCCTAAACATCTACTACAACATAAATAACCTCAATGACCTCAATGACAATAAATGACCACCAATGACTTCCTAAAACCCGCCTCTAAACTTGTAGGTACTCGAAACCTTGTCGATCGCAACAATATATGCAGCGATGCGGAGTGATACTTTGTGTTTTTGTGAAATTTCGTAGACTTTATCGAATGAATCTTTCATGATCCGGTCGGTACGGCGATTGATCCGTTCGAGCGTCCATTTGTAGCCGATCCTGTTTTGAACCCATTCAAAATAAGAAACAGTCACGCCGCCAGCATTGGCTAGAATATCCGGCACAACCATAATTCCTTTTTCATTGATAATATCGTCGGCTTTGGAAGAAGTAGGCCCATTTGCGCCTTCGACGATCATTTTTGCCTGAATGCCCGACACGTTTTTCCGGGTAATTACATCTTCTTTGGCGGCTGGTACCAGTACGTCGACAGGTAATGTGAGCAGATCGTCACCTGGAATAAGTTCTGCGCCGGCAAAGCCTTCGAGCGAACCTTTATTGCCGTCGCGGTAAGCTACTGCGGCAGCAATATCAATTCCCTTGTCGTTGTAATACGCACCGGAAATATCACTGATCGCGTGAATAGCCACGCCACGGTCGCGGAGCAGCATAGCCGCGTGTGAGCCTACGTTACCAAAACCCTGCACAGCCGCAGTAGCGCGGTAAGGATTAATGCGCAGCTTCTCCATTCCGGCAAGTGCCGAAACCATTACGCCGCGGCCCGTTGCCTCCGTTCGGCCCAGTGACCCACCCAGGACGAGCGGCTTCCCTGTTACCACTGCGGGTACTGTCATTCCTTTCGATTTGGAGTATTCATCCATTAACCACGCCATTTCACGCGGGCCGGTTCCCATATCCGGTGCAGGAATATCCTGGTCGGGGCCGAAAACATCGAGCAATGCAGTGGTGTAAGCGCGCATCAAACGTTCGATCTCACCGGCAGACATTTCTCTTGGATTACAAGCAACGCCACCTTTTGCGCCTCCGTAAGGAATATCCACTACTGCGCATTTCCACGTCATCCACGCGGCAAGCGCGCGCACTTCGTCGAGATTTACATCCGGATCAAAACGGATACCGCCTTTGCTCGGGCCCAGGATGGTAGAGTGGATCACGCGGTAACCTTCAAAAGTCCGGATCTCGCCTGAGTCCATTGTGACTGGCAAACCGACAATTACCTGCTTGCGTGGTACTTTCAATATATGGTACATTTCTTCGGATATTCCTAGAATGTCCACTGCTTTATCAAAACGCTGCATCATTGACTCCAAAGGATTTTCTTTGTCCTTAATGGGAGCTGGTTCTATATATGACATTTTATAACTAATTGAAATAAAGTATGTTAATGAATAATGTGTATTTAACAACACAAACATACAGGATTTGTTCACATAAAAACAAAAAACTAAAAATTCTTGAAATAGTATAATAAGTGTTAGAAAATAGATTGTTTTATGGTAGTCATAATGTCAGAATAAATTGCTGGTATAGCGCAATTACTCCAAATTTGATGAATGCATTTTACTCAAAACTAAAATGCGAAAAAAGAGTTGACGGGGGCTGTTTGGCTCAGTATCTCCGGGGGTTATATACCCGTAATTTGGTGATTAATCAGCCTGAGCTTCTCCTTTTCTGTCGGACAGAACACGGCAAGTTTGTAGACCTTGCCCTTGCGCATCGCTCTATGGATGTCTTCTTCCAGGTAAAATCCAGGCTTGAAATAATTCCGCTGCCGCAGCATATTAAACCTCCCGTTTTTCAATGGATTTGCAGCAAAAAGAACGATATCTTCTTCATTGTACATAACCAAATACACTCCCTGCGACATATTGGGCGTGGTAGGAAATGCATTAGTGCCAACAGAAATACTGCTTATAAATCGGTTGGAAGAATGTTTGTTCTCAATAACCCGCACATCAAGCAAAGCAGGTGCTTTGCTGAGTGCTTCCCTACTAAGCTCGTGGAAAACAGGCTGGAAATGAAAAACCGGCTTAGGGTTGTTGCGGATACTATCGCAAATCAGCTTGCTTGCACCTTCAAAGTATGAGCCGTTGTATATGATCCATTGGCCACGGTTTGTATAATTAAAGAGGCCAGCTAAGCTGTGCGACTTATAGTTAACAAACTTTTCATAGTAAACAAAGTAATTAAATACGAGCAGAATTGCACTGGTAGTCGCAAAAATAATCCCGATAGTCCTTTGCTTTTTAAAAGAGATAAGGCACCACAGGTAAACCAGCAGAAAGGCAGTCATTGAGTAGATCTTGTACCTGCTGGAAACCACCGTCATTTGTGGTGCCGAGGTTCTGGAATAGGCAATTACCACAGAAGTAATGCCGATAAAAATAACAAATCCTATCCACGTAGCTTTGACAGCGAACATTCCGCGCTCATCGTGCGACCGAGTGGTAGCAATTTTAAACAGGCTCCAAGCTATAAAAACAGATATTGCGACACCACACAAAATGGCGGGAGTATTCTGTAAGGCAACTGGGCCATTGACATTCTCATAGTAGTTGAATATTCCTCCTACAAACGCGGAAAAATTGTAGAAAATGTATGCGGGATATCGGAAATGAACTGCCCAGTCAAATGCGCTCGTTGCACTGTGGGTTTTGAAACCACCAAAATATATTAGTGCAGCGGCCAGACCAACGAGCATCCACAGGCAGGCTGTCAGAGTTTTTTTCAGATACAGTAAAACGGCGCATCCAGCAAGAAAAGTAAACATCCCATTGCCAAAAGAATAGGTAGCTAATATTGCAGCAAACACTGCCGATACGAAAGCGATGCGCGAAGGAACGGTAAGTAAGTAAATAGATAACATGCCGGTAAAACATACCGGCATGTAAACCGTAGCTGCTCCTGCCCAGAGATTTCCTTCATACATAACCGGGCTGAAAAGTGTTAATACCACTGGTAACAGATAGGAAATCGATAAGCCAATTCTTTGCAGGAGTCTGTAAATAAGAAATGTGATGCCAAGCAGCGACGCATTGCCTATTATCATAATCGTTTTGAAATTCAGGGTGCCATGCAGCCAGTAGGAAGCCAGCGCAGTGAGTCGGGAGTAGATGATGCGATGCTCGACCCATTGTTCAAACAGCAACTGAAAACATTGTGTCCAGCTTTTGGCATCCCTGAAAGATTGGGTAAACAACAGCAGACAATAAAGGTCGTCACCCCTTGGGATGTTAACAGCATGCAGTATGATCAGGAAAAAGTAGGAGAAGATAATGCAGGTACATATCAGACGTGGCAATATTCGGGAACAATTCATTGATAGCAGACCTGATACAAGAGTTATAATAGATCGCATTGAAGTCAGGCAGATCTGTTAACAATGTATGAAGTACTGTATACGGCTTCTTTGCCGATGTGCTGTCGGCGGATATGACTTATTGACTGGTAAATAATGAGAACAACTTGCGGCTTAGTAAGAAGTTACTTATGAATTCAGCCCGAGCTCTTTCAATAAACCCTCGCGATAGCTCGTCCCGATCGGTAGCTCGGTTTGGTTGAGGAAAATGCGGTTGCCTTCGATGTGGCTGATCTTTGATTTGTTGACGATAAAGGAGCGGTGAATGCGGATAAAGGTGGCTTTCGGCAGCATGTCTTCGAAGTTCGAGAATGTCATCGCCGGGAGCAGCGTGCTGGTTGTAAGTACTATTTTAATGTAGTTACCACTGGCTTCCGCGTAAAGCAGTTCATTAAACAGTACTTTGAAAATTTTGCCGTCCGTTTTTATAAAAATAAAATCATCGGGCTTTTGAGCAGCAGTTTCGAAAGCCGGCGGGTTACCTGGCTGCAATCGTTCGACCGCTTTGTCAACTGCCACAACAAAGCGTTCCAACGAGAACGGTTTCAGTAAGTAATCACAAGCTGAAAGTTCGAATGCATCGAGCGCATATTCGCGGTAAGCAGTTGTGAAAATGACTTGCGGCGGATTTTTGAGTGTTTTCAAAAAGGTAACTCCGTCCATAACCGGCATATTGATATCCAGAAAAAGAATATCGACTTTTTGCTCATACAAAATTGGTTTGATTTCCAATGCGTTGCCAACTGAACCTGCCACATTCAGATAGGGAAAATGCGCGCAGTAAGTTTTGAGGATATCCCGCGCGATGGGCTCGTCGTCGACTATGAGGCAATTGATTTTCTGCATTTTAATGCGCATTAAGTCTCAAAATGACCTGGTAAGAATCCGCCTCCTCTTTGATCGTCAGCTCGTGTGCATTTGGATAAAGCAGTTCGAGGCGTTTTTTAACATTCGGCAATCCGAAACCGCTGTTTTTTTCAAAGATCTTCACTTCCTCTTTCGCCGGTCCGCGCGAGTTTTTGACAGAAAACAAGATCAGTCCATTCCAGGTTTTAATGGAGATATCGATGTAAATCTTCTCGTCGGTTGTGTTCTTTGAGTGTTTAAATGCATTTTCCACAAATACGATCAGCAGCATCGGTGCGATCTGAATTTGTGTATCGGCTATTTTTTCAATATCCGTAGTCAGTTGCAGCCGCTCGCCAATCCTGATTTTTTCGAAATCAATGTAGTTCTCAATATATGCCAGCTCATCTTTGAGCGGGACGAACATTTCGCTGGCGTCGTAAACGGAATAGCGCAGCAAATCAGCCAGTTTGAGCAACAGAGGCGGAATTTTCTCGTGCTGCGTAATGGATAGTCCGTACAGGTTATTCAATGTGTTAAACAAAAAATGCGGACTTAACTGCGATTGGAGCAAATGCAGCTCGCTCTTGCTATGCGCCGCCTGGCTCCGTGCCTCCTGTAATTCGTTGGAGCCAATTGCGCGCAAAAGTTTAACGACCATCCCCAGTGTAATACTGATAGTCATAAATAGTATCCAACCCAGCAGAACATTGAACGCGCGTGAGCTATCATCGGTAAATTCAAACTGCGCCATCAGTCCTATATTGCTGAGCACAAGGACCAAAAGTGTACCCAGCAATAATTTTTGTGGCTTCTTAATCCTCACTGTTGCCAGCTCAGCAAGGTACCTTCCGGTAAATACGCCACCCAGAAAAAATGCGGTTAAGGCAGCCGCTACTGCTTCGTCACCATTGATACCCAGCGTATTTGCGAAGAAATTCATCGCCACCCAGATCGGCCCGGCGGCGCAGGCAGAGAGGAAAATGTATTTATCCCGCGTTGAAAAACCGGTCTTTGTCCAGATATCCGTTTTCGTTTCCATTTCGACGTGTCATTTTATGAGATCACAAATGTGCATTTCGCGATCTGACATCTCAAATCTATCTGCCGGACGCACCGCAATTCCTGACAGAATGCAGAAATATCCCTTTCAATCATTTCGACCCGCTGTTTGCAGCGTCTGTCAGCCATTTGGAAAGTTACGACACTATTATTTTCTGTCGCCTGCGCTGCTGTGAATATTTGCTTCATCAGAACATTTTCAAATTGATGAAGCCATGAAAACGATAAGCAGTTTTTTAACCATTTTACTTTTTGTCGGCAGACTATATGCCCAAACAGCGCCGCATGCAATCTCGGGTACGGTGAAAGATGCCGGAAATGAGGTTTTGCCCGGAGTGACCGTACGCGTTTTGCAAATGCCTGATTCTGTTTTTGTAAAAGGCGCGATAACCGATCCCAGCGGCAGGTTTCAGATCAATGCACTGGAAAGCGGGACATTTTTGCTGGATTTATCCTCGCTTGGCCAAAAACGATTCATAAGCCTGCCGATGACACTCGACAGTGCGCATTCCTCTATCGTGCTGCCGGTAATTGTATTGCTTCCAGCTAAGAACATCGAGTTAAAAGAAGTAACCGTAAAAGCTAAAAAGCCGCTTATTGAGCAGGAAATTGACCGCACGATTGTGAATGTGGAATCGATGATCAGCAGTGCGACGAGCAATACGATGGAGGTTTTGGAAAAAACACCTGGCATATCGGTAAATGCAAATGGGGAAATTAGTTTGAATGGAAAAAGTGGCGTGCTGGTTTTAATTGATGGGAAAAGTACTTACATGTCGGGTGCAGATCTGGCTGCTTACCTGAAATCGCTGCCGGGCGGTTTGCTGGACAAGATAGAATTGATAGACAATCCTTCGGCGAAATACGATGCGGGCGGGAACGCAGTGATCGATATTCGCTTAAAGAAAAACAGGATAGGCGGTTTGACAGGCAGCTTCTCTGCGGGATTGAGCCAGGGTAAGTATGCAAGAACAAACAATGCATTGAACCTGAACTATAACTATAAAAAGTGGAATGCCTTTGCCAATCTGGGATATGGTTTTGAGAAAAATTACAGTGAAGATGTATTTGACAGAAGATTTTATACTGAATCAGGCGGGCTGGCTTCGCGGGTGGACCTGACGAATGAGCAGGTTTATAGAAACAATGGTGTCAATGCTAATGTAGGTATCGACTTTGCAGCGACGCCGAAAACCACGCTGGGCTTGATCCTGAATTTGAACAGAACCAAAAGAAACGGGAACTTCGATTACGACAGCAGGAATTACGATGCATCTAATCAACTGGCAGTAACCGGCTCCGGCGGAACAAGCGGCGGCGACACGCGGAACAATACAGGATTGAATTTTAATTTGTTGCACAAGTTTAATACAGCAGGGCGCGAGCTGGCCGTAGATGCTAATTACCTGCATTACGTAAATAATGGAAACCAGTTTTTACGGAACGTCGCATTCGAGCCTTCGGGTGAAATGATCAGGCGGGAGGATTTTATTTACCGCATTCCGGCCGATTTCAACATATATACAGC
Source organism: Dyadobacter sp. Leaf189 (assembly GCF_001424405.1). GTDB lineage: Bacteria > Bacteroidota > Bacteroidia > Cytophagales > Spirosomataceae > Dyadobacter. The sequence continues at coordinate 150,867 of NZ_LMPS01000009.1, read as the reverse complement.
CAAAGCGGATTATGTGCATCCGTTTGCGAAAAAGAGAAAAATCGAGGCGGGTTTTAAGTCGAGTTTGATCAATACTGATAATGTATTTAACTACTACAATCTTGAAAATGGTCGTGAGAGCATCAACAACACACAATCCAATCATTTCAAGTACAAAGAAAACATCAATGCAGCTTATCTGAATGCACAAAAGAACTGGGGCAAAATGGGAGTGCAACTTGGGCTGCGGGTTGAAAACACAAATGTCGAGGGCGTTCAACTGGGTAATGAGGCAATTGCCGGCACCACTTTCAGGAAACAATACACAGGCTTGTTCCCAAGCGCTTTTGTAAGCTTCAAACCTGACAAAAAAGGCGATAATACCTTCGGTCTAATGCTGGTGCGGCGGATCAGCCGGCCAAATTACCAGCTGCTGAACCCATTCCTTTTTCAGCGCGATCAGTATACTTATAGCTCAGGGAATCCCGATCTGAACCCGCAGTACCAGAACCGTGCGGAGCTGAAATACCAGCGTAAGCAATGGTTGAATATGGGCCTGAGCTATAACAAGTTCAGCAGTACCATTTTCCCGACCACCCAAACGATCGATACGATCTTTATAAACCGGCCGGACAACATTGGCGGAGGTTTTATGGCGCTGCTCAACACCACAGTTTCTGCATCGATTACTAAATGGTGGTATACTAACACGACTTTGCGGCTTTCGAGAGTAGGGCTGAAAGGGAAGGTACTTACCGAAGAGCTTGATTTTAAAAGCAATATCGCCCGTTTTGAACTCAATAATTACTTCACGTTAAGCAAAACAATGACTGCCGAGCTGGGCGGCTACTACGCCAGCCGGGATTTTACAGGCCAAACTGTCACCAGCGGAATGTACCGCGCCAATGCTTCTGTTCAGAAGAAGATCTGGAATGGAAAAGCGAGTATCCGGCTTTCAGTAGAAGACATATTTCATTCCTGGGTTTACCACAACAGATCTATCAGCTTAATCCGGTCGGAATACTTCCAGACGAACAGAACAGATACCCGGCGGGTCGGAGCTGCATTCACCTATCGCTTCGGCAAGGAGACCTTTGCAAGAAAGCGGAGGCACAACAATAATGCGTCAGACGAGGAGAAGGAACGGTTGTAGAAAATTACCTTGATCATTGGCGCCAGCCGAAAAATAAACGGATTGGAGAAAAGAGGTTTTTGGGAGTTGATTAGTCCTGGTCTCAATCGAGATCTAATGTTAGTCAGTGATTAATCAACAACTAAAAAACAGTAAGATGAAAAAGCTATTCAAAGTATTCGTTTGCAGTTTGTTCGTCATTATTTCAACCTTATCGTGCAATAACGAGCGAGATGCGCTGCCTGCACGTGACAAAGCCCAGATTGGAAAGGCAAGTAGCGAGTTGAAGCTGCTAAGAGTCGATGCCAACAATCTTTCTCAAGAAACGGCAGCAGAAGCAGCAGCTGATCTTCTGCTATTCATCAATGCCAACTTGGTGTCTCCCGTCAAAAAGCGTAATCTTTCTAGTATAGAGATCTTAAAGCTTCAAAAAACAAAGTCGGAGCAAGATCTTCGGGAATTTGTAAATCAAGCGGGAGGAGACCCTGATCGTGTTTTCGAAGCTATTAGAGAATTTCAGAAGATAGCTCAGTATCTTGAAACAGAGAAGGTAAATACCAATAGCTTCGCGCATATGCTTGTTAAACAAATCTCGATAAAATCTCTCAATAAGCGGTTTGCAAACATGAAATTCCCAAATTGTCCGGGTATGTGTAGCCAACAGTTCAATATTGATATGGCATCTTGCGAAAACGAGCTTGTTTTGGAAATTGGAGGAAGTTTAGCAGCTGGAATAATTTCGGGAGGAATGGCCGGCGCGGCAGGTCTGATTGTCTCCGTTTCACTTTATTTTAATTGTGAAAATACCGCTTTTGATACGCTTGGTACTTGCTCTGCCGGATGCTGAATACATATCTGAACCATTATGTAGCTTATGAGCAATATAAAAACATTCAAAAGACCAGTATCCGGAATTATCATCTTGCTGGTAATTACCCGGGTAGCACTTTCATTCTTCCTTTATAGGGAACTCATGTTTAGATCACCTTTGCCTTTGATTTTGGATGCATCAATTCTGCTCTTCCTGGTACTATTAGGTCTTATAAAATACCAAGCTGGTGAAAGGCTGAGTTCAAATCCGATGAAAATTCTGGGCTTTGTGTTAGTTGGACTACTGATTTATATATTTCTCACAAGACAGACGCATCAGAAGCAAGTTGAGGCGCTCAACGAAATAATCAAAACTTCAAATTCTGAATAGCTGTCTAACAGCCGGAAATGTTATAGGTCAGAAAAAGAAAAACGAGGAAGCGCCAGCGCTTCCTCGTTTTTTAACAGCAAATAAGATCCGGCTTAAACCATCTCCAATTTAGAAGCATAACGCTTGCGGTCGTTTTCTTCCAGGTATATTTTACGCATTCTGATACTTTGAGGCGTAACTTCAAGATACTCGTCTTTCTGAATATATTCCATTGCTTCTTCCAGAGAGAAATTGATTTTCGGTGCGATTCTCAAACCATCATCTGTACCAGAAGCACGCATGTTGGTCAGTTTTTTCGCTTCCTGCAAGTTTACTACAATATCGTTCGGGCGGTTGTGCTCGCCGATAACCTGTCCACCGTAGATCTCGTCACCCGGCTCTACAAAGAAACGGCCGCGATCCTGCAATTTATCAATGGTGTAACCAGTTGCTGGTCCTGTGTTTTTAGAAATAATAGATCCGCTGATACGTCCAGGGATTGGTCCGCGGAATGTACCGAATTCTTTGAAACGGTGCGTCATTACAGCTTCACCCTGCGTTGCAGTCAATACGTTTGAGCGAAGACCGATCAAACCTCTTGAAGGAATCAGGAATTCAAGGTGTTGCAAATCACCTTTTGGCTCCATAATCAAAAGCTCGCCTTTACGCTGCGTTGCCAATTCGATTACCTTACCAGCTGTTGTTTCAGGAACGTCTACAACCAATGTTTCGATTGGTTCAAGGCGCTCGCCGTTTTCGTCTTCTTTGAAAAGAACCTGAGGCTGGCCCAGTTGCAATTCGTAACCTTCGCGACGCATTGTTTCGATCAATACCGACAAGTGAAGGATACCACGACCAAATACAAGGAATTTATCTTCTGTATCTGTTGGCTCAACGCGCAATGCGAGGTTCTTCTCAGTTTCTTTCAGCAAACGGTCACGCAAGTGGCGTGATGTCACAAACTTACCTTCTTTACCAAAGAATGGAGAGTTGTTGATCGTGAAGAGCATGTTCATAGTTGGCTCATCCACAGCGATACGTGCAATTGGCTCCGGATTCTCAAGATCAGCGAGGGTATCACCAATTTCGAAATCTTCAATCCCGGTTACTGCGCAAATATCTCCTGCTGTAACTTCTGATACTTTCACTCTTCCCAGACCTTCAAAAGTCTGCAATTCTTTCACTTTCACTTTTTTGATCACACCGTCCGCTTTGCAAAGTGACAATGTAGATCCTTCTTTGATTGTTCCGCGTTTTACACGTCCGATCGCGATACGACCTACGAATGCATTGTAGTCAAGCGAAGTGATCTGCATTTGCAAAGTACCTTCGTCGATCTTCGGCTCAGGGATCGATTCGATGATCGTATCCAGCAGGTAAGTAATGTTATCAGTTGGTTTCTGCCAATCCGGGCCCATCCAGCCTTGTTTCGACGAACCGTAAACAGTTACAAAGTCAAGCTGATCTTCTGTTGCACCAAGGTTGAACATCAGGTCAAATACATTTTCCTGAACTTCTTCCGGGCGGCAGTTTTCTTTATCTACTTTATTCACAACCACGATCGGCTTCAATCCCAGATCGATCGCTTTTCCTAATACGAAGCGCGTTTGCGGCATTGGGCCTTCGAATGCATCGACCAGCAACAATACGCCATCCGCCATTTTAAGTACGCGTTCCACTTCACCACCAAAGTCTGCGTGACCTGGTGTATCAATTACATTGATTTTAACATCTTTGTAACGCACCGATACGTTCTTAGAAACAATTGTAATTCCACGTTCGCGTTCCAGGTCATTGTTGTCAAGAATCAGGTCGTCGAACTCCTGATTGTCCCTGAAGAGCTTTGAAGCGTGGATGATTTTGTCAACCAATGTGGTTTTACCGTGGTCAACGTGCGCAATGATTGCGATGTTACGAATGGCTTGCATTGTTTTATAGATCAATTGTTTACGAAACCTGAATTGGATAGTTGGATGTTTTACCAGGCCCCGCTATGCTTGTTTTGACTGAAGTAGTGTCAAAATAAGGTGCAAATGTACTACATTTTCTGCTGAATAACAGTATTTTACAATTAAATAATTGTTGCCGGCTGAAAATGGGGCTTTATACTCGAAGAAGTGCAATATCTAATAGAAATTATCAGAATGTAGCTATTTCGGCTTCTGACATTTTATAGAGATTATCGGGGTCAAAATCAACACCATTATCCCAGGTTAATGTTCCGTAAGAATCCAGATTTACTGATTTAAAATAGTTAGGATCAGCCAGCCGGCTTACTAGTCCATCGTTGATCAGTTTATATCTTTCTATAACCTTTTCAAGATTGATAGCACGCACTTCACCGGTATTAAACAGGCACTTCACTGTATAATCTTCAATTGAAATGATCTTTTTGATATAGTAAAGCATCTTATTGAAGCGGATCTATTTTATTCCACGATTTATGATCTTCTCCCAGGCGGGTAAAATTGACTAACAATTCTGCTTCGTGAATAATTGCCCAGGCCTGTACTAATTTTAATTGTTTTGACGGAAGATATCCTTCAAGCAGCTCTGCATTCTTTATTCCGATGACGGCTTTAAAATCTTGAAATTCGGCATGGAAATGCGGAGGGTTGTGGTCGTCAAAAAACATGCGAATAACAATTCCCAGAAAGCGGCTTATTTCGGGCATAAAACAGTGTGTATAAGTGAAGTTCAAATTTACAACTATAATCCATTCGCAAATCACCGGCATTTTGCATTCGGCACGGGGTTTAGTTACTTTGTAACAATTGACATAACAATGAACATTACTATGAACAAAAACTTGCTGGCCGGGATACTTCTTTCCGCTGCAACGATTGCAAATGCGCAGGATGATGCTGTCAAATATGCAAACAGCATTACCCCGGAAGATCTTAAAAAGCACCTGGTAATTATCGCTTCTGACAGTTTGGAAGGTCGCGATACTGGTTCGCCGGGGCAGAAAAAAGCGGCTGAATATGTTTCAAAATACTATAAGCAATTCGGTTTGCAGCCTGCTGCAACTGCGGCCGATGGTTCCAAAAGCTATCTTCAGAAGTACACGCTCTATAAAAGAAGCTACGGCGATGTGTATGTAAAAGCAGGCGGTAAGAAGTTTGAGTTCAATAAGGACTTTTACCTCAATGGACTGCTGACAGTGCCGGAAGAGATCTCGGCCAATGTCGTACTTGCGGGATTTGGTATCGAGGACCAGGCTTATTCTGATTATAAGAACCTGGATGTTAAAGACAAGTCGGTGATCATTTTTGAAGGCGAGCCTAAAAGTGCGGACGGAAAATACCTCCTCAGCGGTACTACTGAAAAAAGTAAATGGGGCGCGACTGTCGGCTGGCAGAACAAAGTGAAGCTGGCCCGTGAAAAGGGAGCGAAATATGTATTTATCATTACTGACAAAACAGGGGACGATCTTGATAAGGAGATCCGCCAGCGTGCAGCAATGGCGCGCAGGTTCAGTGCTCCCACATTGAAACCGGTTCAGGAGAATCCGAATAACATTGCGGCATTTGGTGTGTCGCAGGATTTAGGCGCAAAAATCCTCAATACTTCAGTTGCGAAACTCGCTAAAAGCCGGGAGTCAATTGAGAAGTCGGGTAAAGCTTTAACCAAAAATCCGACAGGCTCAGTGTCGATGAAAGTGGAGCGGATCAGCGAGACGATTGACACCGAAAACGTTGCTGCATTTATGGAAGGTAGCGACAAGAAGGAGGAAGTACTGGTGATCAGCGCGCACCTTGACCATATCGGTATCTCGCCGAATGGAGAGATCAACAATGGAGCAGACGACGACGGATCGGGGACTGTGTCACTGCTTGAAATCGCGGAGGCTTTCAGTAAAGCCAAAGCCGAAGGAAAAGGACCAAGAAGAAGTATCCTGTTCCTGAATGTGACCGGCGAAGAAAAAGGGCTTTTTGGATCTGAATATTATTCCGAAAATCCGCTTTATCCATTGAAAAACACGATCGCCGATCTGAATATTGATATGATCGGGCGGGTTGACGAAGCGCACAAAAATGATCACAAGTATGTATATCTGATCGGCTCAGACAAGCTGTCTTCGAAGCTGCACGAGATCAGTGAAGAAGCAAATAAGAAGTACGTCAACTTCAAGCTTGATTACACATTCAACGATCCGAAAGATCCGAACCGGTTTTACTACCGCTCCGACCATTACAATTTTGCCAAAGTTGGCGTGCCGGTCATTTTCTATTTTACCGGCGTGCACGAAGATTATCACAAACCAGGTGACGATGTGGAAAAAATCCTGTTCGACAAACAATCATCGATCGTGAAGCTGGTTTTCCATACAGCCTGGGAGCTAGTTAACCGGGACGAGCGGATTTTGGTGGATAGCAATAAGGAGTAGTTTTTTTGATGGAGAAAAGGGAGGAGGGAGGAAAGGGAGGAAGGAGAATGAAACTTGTCAGTCTGAGCGCAGTCGAAGACAGACTGACAGGAATAAACACTTATTATATGAAGGTTTTGGTTTGGGTTTTTGCTTTTTTGATTTCTGCAGGTGCAGGCTTTGCCCAGGCACCTACTGAAAATGCATTGCTTTGGGAGATCACCAAACCAGGGCAACCCAAGCCTTCCTATCTCTTTGGTACCATTCATTTGATTTGCCCGGCTGATTTTGCGCTGAGTGATTCGGTTAAATCTGCACTATCAAAAACAGAGCAGGTGGCGCTGGAAATGGATATGGACGATCCGGGCATGATGATGAATATGATGAAGTCGATGAATATGCGGGACGGAAACGAGTTGAAAAAACTCGTTTCCGAATCGGAATACAACAAGCTCGATCAGTTTTACAAAGATTCTGTGGGAGTTGGGATTGGAATGTTTGCGAAGGCTAAACCCTTTGTACTAATGGGGCCGCTGTTTAATGCAGTGCTGAATTGTCAGCCGCAATCGTACGAAATGTCCCTCGTGGAACTTGCCAAAAAACAGCAATCAGAAGTGATAGGGATAGAATCGATGGACGAGCAAATGGCCGTTTTTGATTCAATACCTTACAAAGACCAGGTGAAAATGATCCTGGCGATGATCGATAATCTGCCAAAAGCGCGGAATGAGTTCAAAGAGCTTGTTGCGCTCTACAAAACGCAGAACATCAACGAGCTTTACAAACTGACGTTAAAAAGTGAGTTTGGCCTCGACGGAAACGAGGAAATTATGCTGTTTGACAGAAATAAAAAATGGATCTCGCGCATTGAGAAGATCGTTTCAGAAAAGCCGACGTTCATTGCAGTGGGAGCGGCCCACCTGGGCGGCGAACGTGGTGTAATCGCATTGCTCCGGAAACAGGGATACAAAATCCGGCCTGTTCTTTAAGCTCAGGTCAAAAAGAAGAAATCCAGGTGGTAAGCAGCTCGGGCGTAAAGAACAGCAACAGCACGGCGGCCAATAGCAAACCAGCCACAATCTTACCCGTAAAATCATTATTCCCGGTGTAAGGTTTGTTTCCCGCATTCTTGAAAAATAACAGGTAGGGAAGCTTCATATAATAAGCGAGTGCAACCGCCGCATTCAAAATACCGCCGATCAGTAACCATAGCATCCAGGGGAATTCCTGCTGATGGTAACTTTCCCAAAGTGCCGAAAACACCAGCAGCTTTGAAGTAAATCCACCGGTAGGCGGCAGTCCGGCCAGGGCGACCATTACAATCGTTAAAGCCGCCGAAATCCACACCGATTTTTTACCTAATCCCTCATAATCCGTGAATGCGGTCTCGGACCTGGGCTGGAGTAAATCAACCAGGAAGAATGCAGCCATGTTGATAATCAGGTAGGCTGCTGTGTAAAATACTGCCGATTCAAAGCCAAATCTGCTGTATGCTGCAATACCCACGAGTAGGTAACCGGCTTGCGAAATGGAAGAATAAGCGAGTAACCTACGTATATTGCTTTGCCAGAGTGCAGCCACATTCCCGACAGTAATGCTGATCAGCGCGATACCTCCCAAAATCGGAAAGTATTGTGCAGGCAGAATTCCCGCTAGTCGCATTAACACCAATATCACTGCAGCTTTTGGCGCTACGGAGAGGAATGAAACAAGTGGGGTAGGTGCGGCTTCGTAAACATCGGGTGTCCAGACGTGAAACGGAACAAGCGACAACTTGAACAGGAGCCCGGCGAGTGTCAGTACAATGGTTACCGTTACCACAAAATCCGGATTGTTGGTCAGCCCGATCGTCATCATTTCACTGGTAATGTCCATTGTTCCCGTAATTCCGTAAACCAGGGAAATCCCGTAAAGCATGACAGCTGAGCTGGCTGATCCAAAAAGCAGGTATTTGATCCCGCCTTCGGCTGCTTTCCGGTAAGGCGACAGCGCTACCAGCACGTAAGAGCTGATTGAGATCAGTTCGAGCGACAGGTAAATGGAGAGGAAATGTGTTGACATACTCAACAGGTTCATTCCTGCAACCGCCGCAATCAGCAATGCATTGAACTCGGGAGGGAAATCATATTTGAGTATCCGGACATGCAGCAATGTAAACAGCCACGCAAATGCGATCAGTAGTTTGAAAAAAACCGCCTGGCGATCCAAAAACAGCAACGGATGGAAGCGGAACGAAGGTTCTGCATTCCATTGCAAAAGCAGAAGCAAAATGACGATTACGCTGCCGGCGAGCGCAATGCTACTCAGGTAAGCGGCAGATTTTTTGGCATCAACCCGCTTCAAAAACAGCAGCTCAGCCAGCAGAATGAAACAAAAAAGAAAAGCCAGGAAAATTTCCGGAACGATGCCTGCTAAACTTTGGCGTATATGTATGAGCTGCTCGCTTATATTCAATGGAACGGGTACAATTTTTTTGGCAAAAGTACTTAAAGATGGCAGGGAAACCAGCCTGAGCGGCTACCCGACTTCGAACTTATCAAATTAACCAACTTAAATCATGAAATATCTTAGAAGATTTTTTCTCCTGACACCGATACTTCTGGCCCAGCTTGCAACTGCCCAGGACTCCACCGGCCTGGCAGGTACTCCCTATAATGAAGCTTCGGCAAGCAGCGACGGCTCGCATTATCTTTTCAAAGAATGGTACACCGGAAGTGTCCGCACCAGTGACGACCGCGTGCATGACGGGATCAAAATCCGGTACGATGTGAATAAAGACGAGCTGGAGTACAAAGCGGATTCTGGTATGTACCGGGTTTCGGGAGGGATCAAAGAATTCAATCTTCCAACTGGTACTGACTTATATACATTCAGAAGTGGCTACCCTGCTGTTGCCGATCAATCCGAGAAAAGCTTTTACCGCCTGATGTACGATGGAAATACAAAGCTTTTGAAAAAATACGTGAAGCCGATCAAGGTGGAAAAGGCGAGCGCTACCATGCAAATGGACCCCTCGGCAAAGCTTTACATTTTGAAGGACGGGAAAATGAACCTGGTAGATCTGAAAAATCGCAACAGCTTCCTGAAACTGCTTACGGATGAGAAGAATAAAATGCAATATGTGATCCGGGAACAGCAGCTGGACTTTGCCGGCGACGACGACCTGATGAAGTTACTGGAAGAATACGATTCCTATAAAGCAGGGCGCGGCGGAAACTGATCGCTACTTTTCGACAACCCAGCGGTTAACGCTGTTATATTTAGCTTCTAACACCACTTTGAAAAAGCCGGATGGATATTTACTGATATCTATTTCGGCTTTTCCATTTGTAACAGGTACCTCGGCCGCCAGGTGGTAAAGATCGCGCGAGCCTTTGGCAAAGTTGTTGGTAGTTGTCAGCCACACTTTCACATTTCCGTCCTTCTCCATTGCCTGCCAGGAAACCAGCAGCTTACCTTCCTCCTTTTTCACAACGGGGCTTGTTACCGACAATTTGCCCGTGAATGCAGTTCCGTCTACCTCAAATGCCTGGTCTTTTGGAATATTTATATCCATGTGGCGCGCTACTGTTGGCATGATATCCACGATACCAGGGTTGTTTTTGAAGTTTGCATTCAGATTTTTCGCATTGGTCACAATCCAGGTTCCCCGTTCCCTGTCCGACTGCCCACCATGTCCCTTACCTGTTTTGGCGTCGCGCCCGTGGTCGGTGGTAACAACGAGCAGCCAATCTTCATTAAAGGTTTTTTCACGATACTGGATCGATTTCCAAAGCCGACCCATTTGATCGTCCATCATGTGAATGGCCTTGTGAAACTGGTCACTGTCGCCAAAACGATGGCCCATATCATCAGTATATTCAAGATATACCCACGACATATCGGGTCCGTTGTTGTAAATGTAAGCCGCAGCATCGTCAACTACTTTCTCATCGATTTTGTGAATGTACTCTGCCTGCTTGTCGTGCGGGAAATGGATGGTATCCAGCTCGAAGCCATCGAAGGAATAGTCGAGCTGTAATTTGTTGGTCTGCTCCAAACCTTCACCTACCAGCTTGGTGCGGTTATCAAGCCAGGTTGAGAAAATGGCGGTCTTTTTGTAAGGGTACTGACTTTCCAGAAAGCGGAAAAGAGTCCAGTAGTGGTAATTCGGATCTTTAATATCGTTATCAGGTACATTGTGCTTGTTAAACCAGGTGCCGGTCAGAAGGCTGTTGTAACCCACAGCAGAGATTGTAGGTGTTTCTGAGTAAGTACCTTTGTCGCCGCCGACGTGTGCGCGGGTATAACCGCCCGTTTTTGCGACTGCGTCGAGGTTAGGTGTGGGGATTTTCTCTTTACTGTCACTTGAAATTCCGTCAACGATCACAAAAAGTGTCTTTTTGATTTTTGTTTGCGCGAGAATACTTTCGTTTTGACAAGTCAGCAGCACGCAGCTCAGGAGGATTAACCGTAGGAATTTCATTCGTGATAAAATAAAAATGCTCTCAAATTAACGGTGATTTTGCCGGATTTGAGAGCATTCAGGTACTAAGAAATTATTAAATGTCAGGGATTGACGGGCTGTTCAGGTACCGTCTCTGTCTTTTTCTTTTTACCAAAAACATAAACCAACCCAAAGTGGCTTTTCAATACCCCGCTGTCAAATTCATCTTTTACATACGGGTTCAGTTCGAGAGCGAGCTGAATGTTCCGGTTTTGAGGTAAAGGTGAAATCCGTACACCTACATTAAGCGAATATCCGTCGATGGTGATCAAATCTGCGTCCGCGTCTGCAATGCGGTAAAGCGGATTCAGGCGAAGTCCGCCGCCAATGTACCATTGTACCACTTCGCCTCTTTTCAGGTTGATCATCGGAAGCAGATCCACGCTCAAACTACTAAATAGTGAGTTGGTTTGAAACCGTGTATCGAGCCAAATGGCTTTCCGTGAATTGGTACTGATGGAAAGCAGGCTGCTCCACGGGTAATAACCCACCGAAGCCTGTGCTTGCAACGTTCCCGTACTTAATGTAAAAATAAAAATGAAGAGGCAGAGCAGTTTTTTCATTACTAGCGGCGCATTGCTTTACCCAGCTTTCCAGCTGCCTGCATCGTGTTCATTTTCTTCATCATTCTGCGCATTTCATCAAATTGCTTGATCAGGTTGTTGACCTGCAAAATAGTAGTTCCGCTACCCGCCGCAATTCTCTTTTTGCGGCTGCCGTCGATCATATCCGGATTTTCCCGCTCCTTTTTGGTCATTGATTGAATGATCGCCTCGATAGGTTTGAACGATTCATTGCTGATATCGAGATCTTTCATTGCGCTTCCCATTCCCGGGATCATGCCGATCAGGTCTTTGACATTACCCATTTTCTTGATCTGCTGTAACTGGCCAAGGAAATCGTCAAAGTCAAACTTATTCTGACGCATTTTGGCATTGATACGCTTCGCTTCGTCTTCGTCAAAAGCCTGCTGCGCGCGCTCAACAAGGGAGATTACGTCACCCATACCCAGGATCCTGCTCGCCATCCTGTCTGGATAGAAGGAGTCGAGGGCTTCCATTTTTTCGCCGGTACTGATGTATTTGATCGGCTTGTCGACAATCTGACGGATAGAAAGCGCCGCTCCACCACGTGCGTCACCGTCGAGTTTTGTTAAAACAACCCCGTCGAAATCAAGTCTTTCATTAAATGTTTTGGCTGTATTTACCGCATCCTGTCCGGTCATGGAATCCACAACGAAAAGGATTTCGGAGGGGCGCACCGCAGATTTGATATCTTCCACCTCTTTCATCATCACTTCATCTACAGCCAAACGGCCCGCAGTATCCACGATCACGATTTTCTTTCCGATTTTTCTCGCGTGAGCCACGGCGTTTTGCGCGATGTTCACTGCATTCTTGTTCTCAGGCTCCGAATACACTTCGACTCCAACCTGCTCGCCGAGCACTTTCAGCTGGTCTATCGCAGCCGGACGGTACACGTCGCAAGCGGTTAACAATACCTGGCGTCCCTGTTTTTTCAACAATGCAGCGAGCTTACCAGAGAATGTCGTTTTACCCGAACCCTGCAAACCTGCGATCAGGATCACGGCAGGATCTCCTTTGATATTGATCGCCTCTGCCTGGCCGCCCATCAATTCGGTCAGCTCTTCCTGCACGATTTTGACGAACATTTGTCCCGGCTCAACAGAGATCAATATCTTCCTGTCAAGCGCCTTGTCGCGGATCCGGTCTGTAATTTCTTTTGCAACCTTGAAGTTTACATCGGCGTCGACCAATGCTTTACGTACTTCCTTGGTAGTTGCGGCAACATTTATGTCGGATATCCTGTCCTTTCCTTTTAGTGTGCGAAAGGCATTGTTTAGCTTATCCTGTAAGTTCTCAAACATGGATTATAAAATATTATTCTGGATCTGAATTGAAATAATCACAAATGTATAAATAAAATAAGGAGTACAGGAAAGGGAATCCTGTACTCCTTGAAAATCAATGCGGGATATATCTTTGATTTATTTGTTGCCTTTAAACTTGGCTGCAACCCAGCGGAACATTTTCTTTTCTTTTTCCCAGAAAAACGAAAACTGACCCAGCAGAAACCCGTAAGCCAGCAACAGCGTCTGGTACATCGGGAATATAAAAATGATGTAGGTGATGGTTTTAAGCCACATCGGAGTAAGGTCGTCGTAGCCAAGGAGGTAAAAAAGTCCTTTTCTGAACCACACCACCGAAGAACCAGCCAAGCTAAAAACAGCCAGTACGATCAGAACTTGCCTGGTTGTTTCCAAACCCCATCTTTCCTGCATTTTGCCCAACCAGGGCTGTGCATTTTTTTCTCCGCTTTGCATATTTTACTTACCTGCTTTTTTGAATTCTCTGCAAAGAAACAATGCGCATCGCAATTTTCCTTGATTTTAATGAATGTTTAATCATGACCTTAGTCAGTGGATAAAGTATAACTTTTAATATTAAAAGTTAAAAAGTAAGCACCAAAGCTAAACGCCGAAAGCTCATCGCCGAAAGCCGATAGCCTAAAACGATGTCCCGACACCCGGATCTGAAAAGCGTTTGTCACTGATGAACTGCTGGTCATTTAATGTCCGCAAAAAGGCGATGATGGACTGCTTTTCAGCTGCATTAAGTTGTATGCCTGGCTTTGCGCCGGTTTTCAGAAGCGGATCAAGGGTAACCGATTCGTGGATGCTGGATTTTACATTGTCGTTGGCATAATGGTTTAAAACCTCCTCCAATGTATTAAAACGACCATCGTGCATGTACGGGGCAGTCAGCCCGATGTTGCGCAGGCTGGGTACTTTGAATTTTAACCTGTCATTTTCATTTAAAGTGATCGCGTACCTGCCCTGATCGTTGATCCGGTTGGGTGGCAGTCCGTTGTTTCTGAAACTATGATCGGTGAAAAGCTCCGTAGCGTGACAGGAACTGCATTTTTGTTTGAAAACAGACAATCCTTCCTTTTCCTGTGCATTCAATGCAGAAGCGTCGCCTTGTAAATAATAGTCGTAGCGCGAGGTAGCTGATACCATCGTCATCATAAACTGCGACAATGCTTTCATCATCTTATCCGCCGTGATTTCTTCTGTTCCAAAAGCTGCTTTAAACATTTTGGGATAATCAACCTGCTTGGCTGCACCTGCTACCGGCGTTTTTTTAAGCTTGTCAATCACATTGCCGGTACGTTCGCCCATTTCTACTTCATTTTGAATAGGTACCGGGGGAACTTCGTCCATAGCATGCACGCCGCCGTCCCAGAAAAATGAGGTACTCCAGGCCATATTCTGTACCGAGGGTGAATTCCGCGTGCCGATCAGATCGTCGACGCCGTGGCTGAGATCATGGCCATGGTGGGTGAAGGCAGCCTGCTGCTGGTGGCAGGTTCCGCATCCGATTTTATCTGTTCGTGACAAAATACCGTCGTAAAACAGAAACCGGCCCAGCTCGATTCCTTCTTCTGTCAATGGATTTTTCGACAGATCGTAAACAGGCTCCGGAAAATACGAGGGCTTTTTAAATTGTACGGATTTAGGACCCGTTGGCTCAGGCTCAGGCTTCGGATTTTCGGTTTCCTTTCCACAAGAAAATGCGACCAGCGCAAGCCAGGCGAGCATTACCAAAAATTTGAAAACGTTTTTCATACCAGACTACTGACTTGTAATCAGTTGGCTTGCACTTCCTTTACACTAAACATATTTGCATAGTTAGCCGCGATATTTGCCGAGAAAGGCATGAACATCACACCCGGGTTTTTCGCAATGCTCAATTGCGTCGGTCCACCAAAGATTTTGAGGATATCCGCTTTAATGTAGACCTGCGGCGACGTAGTGGTTGACACAGCTGCCGTTTGATTTCCAAAACTCAGTTTAACAGTTTTGATATTATTAAGCGTCTTCTCGGTTCGGCCGCCGAAACCACCAATGTGGTACTCGTATTTTCCATTAGCTGTGGTCGACACCTCTGATTTCCCTTCGAATTTCAGGAAAATATAACCCGGGTTCCAGTTCCAGTACATTGTTTCTTCATTGGTCGGGCCGGTATATATATCCAGAATCCCTTTTCTGTTCTCAGGCTCGTCGATACTTTTTAGGCTGTCTACCCCAATTACGTATTCTATTCCGGTGTAATTGCCCACCGGGATATCGTTGATCCTGACGGTTTGCGAGGGTACATTTCCTTCACGGATCAAAAAGTAGCTCGAATCTTTCGGTACCGTAAAGCTGCTGCCGTCGGCTTTGGTGAGCCTGATGTTTGATACATAATAATTTAGCCGCGTCACAGTGAAGTCTTCTCCGGCCACATTGATGTAATTGCCGCTGTTTAAAACCAGGTCTTCATTGCCGACCATATTGTCGAAATGCACGAGCATACTGCCTGATTCGACAGTCGGTTCATCATCGTTAGAGCAGGAAAGTTGAAAAAGCGCCAGTGCAAGGAAAGTAATGGCGACAGATACTGAGGAGTATTTTTTCATAAACTATCGGGAAACAGAACGAAGGTATTTACCTGAAGAATATAACAGAAAATAGGCGGTATTTATGCGAAATGAGGTTTTGTTTTCGTGCAATTGCCTCATTTATCTTTTATGTATCTACCTAAAAATGTGCATTACTGTTCCCATAGAGTAATTTTTCTATATTTGCCCTTTAAACAATATGGGAGGCCTGCCTCCGTTTATGTTCAAAGTCATTTTTCCAGGATTGACCTCTGTTCCATTCGCTTAAACTTTCACTATTATATTTAATATGATGCTTCTGCAAGCACTTACTGACTCTACGGTAGCCGCGCCTGTTGCTGACCAGGGACTTTCCATTATAGATCTTCTCGCAAAAGGGGGTTGGGTTATGTTACCGCTTGGATTGCTTTTCCTGGCAACTCTTTTTTTGATTATCGAACGCTTCTTAGGAATTAATGCGAACGGAAAGATCGAGCATCAGTTTGTTGATAATGTAAAAGATTTTATTCAGCAGGGAAACCTTAAATCTGCCGAGTCACTTTGCCGTAACCAGCGCAATGCTGCCGGGCGCATTCTGGAAAGAGCGATTGGCCGCATTGGTTATCCGATTAAGGATATTGAAACCACCATCGAAAACGCAAGTCAGATCGAAATCCAGCGCATGGAAGGGAATTTGCCTTACCTCGGTGTAATTGCCGGTATTGCGCCTATGCTTGGATTTGTGGGTACGATCTCTGGTATTATCCGGATTTTCTACGATATATCCATTTCAAACGACTTCAATATCAGCACAATCGCTGGGGGTATGTATGAAAAAATGATTACGTCCGGCTCAGGTCTGATCATTGGTTTGATCGCCTATGCGGGTTACCACTTGCTGAACATGAAAATCGACGGGTTTGCATTGCGTTTGCAAATGGCGGCTTCTGATTTTCTGGATGTATTACAAAAGCCGGTGGCTGCGAAGTAAAAAGACAATTTATTTATGAAAATACGTCGCAAGAGCCGGTTTGCCCCCGAGGTGTTCACACACTCGCTCAACGATATTATGTTTTTCCTGCTGCTGTTCTTTTTGATCATCTCCACGATGTCAAATCCGAACGTGATCAAGCTAATGCTTCCAAAAGCATCGGCAACGCAGCAGATGTACAAAAAGCAGATTACACTGTCTGTGGATGAAAATAAAGGCTATTTCATCGACAAAGAACCAATCCCATTCGACCGGCTGGAAGCTGAATTGCAAAGCATTTTCGCCAACGTAGAAGAGCGCACAGTCGTTTTAAGAGTAGACAAAAACCTCGCAGTACAAGACCTGGTAGACGTACTCGAACTAGGCGCCAAGAACGATATTAAAATGGTAATGGCTACTGCGAAGTAGCCATTATGGAGAATAGATAAAGGATTTGTCAGTCTGAGCGGAGTCGAAGACATTCTGCAGCTGTCTTCGACTCCGCTCAGACTGACAATACAAGATTGTAGCTTCCATCTTCTGTTTTTTACTTTCGATCTACTTTTTCGTTCCTCCCTTTCGTCCCTTTCCTCCATCCTCCCTTTAATTCCCAGCACTTTCATAAATCCTGCCAACTATTTCCTGTAAAATAGCTCCTTGTTGGGCGTTGCAGATATTGCTAGGCTTTCCGTCAATGGCATCCAGGAATGCAGTCGTGTTTTTGAGCTGGATATCTGTTTCTGCCAGGTGCGGGAAGTGGGTGTTTGCCAGTTCTCCGCCCGTTTCCGTAAAGAGCCCAAGCGGCTTGTACATTGCTCCTCCTTTTGTGCCGAATACTTCCAGGTTCACGTCTTTTTCTGCCTCCATATTCAATGCAAATGAGGCTGACAAAGTAATGCTGGCATTGTTCGGAAATGATAAGTGTGCAAAACAGGCATCTTCTACTTCAAAGCTGTCTGCATTCCATTCACCCATCAAACCTTTGCCGCCGGCTTTTCCGATAAAATCATAAGTGTTAGCCACCACTCTGTCTGGCAGTTGATAATCCATCATCTCCAACGCCAGATCAAGGATATGTACGCCCAGGTCCATTAAAGCGCCGCCGCCCTGCACAGATTTATTGGTAAAATTGCCCCAGCCCGGTATTCCGCGCCGTCTCAGGTAGCGTGCATTGATATGGTAAATCTGACCTAATGTTCCTTCCTGTCTGGCTTGTCGGATGAAGCCGAATTCAGGCGTTTGCCGGAGTTGCAGATTATAGGCGAGAACCTTGCCTTTGCTTTGGGCAAGATCTGCCATTTGCGCAGCTTCCGCGGCGGTTAATGCAGGTGGTTTTTCACAAAATACGTGACAGCCGTTTTCAAGTGCCTGCATGGCAAATGGATAATGCAGGTTGTTTGCAGTACAAATCACGACAAAGTCAGGCCGGCCTTCGCCTGCATACATTTCTTCGGCACTATCGTAAGCAAAGGGAATCTGGTGCTGGTCGGCGAGCGCACGGGCTTTTTCCTTAACCCTGCTGCAAATTGAAACAACTTCAACCCGGTCCGATAAGCGCTTTAATGCGGGAATGTGATTCTGGTCGGCTATGTGGCCGCCGCCGATAATAGCGGCTTTAAGAAGTGACATGCTGTTATCTCCAATGATGTTTGCCGTAAAATATGGAAACATTATCAGAAATAACAGCCTGGCTAGCTATCGCATTAATTGTCTTTCTTCAACTGTTGTTTTTGATACTTGTATTTTCCTGTTGTTTGAAGACTCATTGCAAAAGCGGGATGATTGGAACTCTGATAGTTCATAAACCGATAGCTGCTTGAATCGGCTTGATACCTGTACTGTGCTTTCGGCGGATCTACGGAGGGTTTAAATGTTTTTGGCTCAAAATAGGCAAGTGACGAGCTAAACAGATCTTCAACTTCTACTTTGGCTACCTGAAAAGCATTCGTAAATCCAGTCGTTTTTGGCAACTGAAATCCCTGCCGTTTATCACCTTTTGCAGCAGCCAGGTCAAACTTGATCTCAATGGTCTGCGTCATTTCCAGCGGCTCGCCATTCTGAATGCCGGGTTTCCATTTAGGCATACCTTTAACCAGGCGAACAGACTCTCCATCCAATCCGAAGCCTACACCTTTCACTATTAACACATTCTGCAGGCCGCCCTCTTTGTCAACTGTAAACCTAACAATAACGGTGCCTTCTACATTCGCTTTGAGTGCAGGAGCAGGATACTTGGTATTGCTTTTCAGATACTCGATCATGGCCGCCTGCCCGCCTGGGAACTCCGGTTTTTGCTCCGCTACTGTAAAAGTTTTGTTAGCAGGTTTCCCATTCGGCGCAGCGGCTTTGGGAGCAGCAGGCTCTGGTTTGTTCGGGGTAGCTGTAATCGTCGGACCTTTTAAAACGGTATCGTCTGGTTCTATGACAATGGCGTATGTAGATTTCCCTTTGGTAACAGCCACTTCCTTCGACTTGAACTGAATGTGGCTAACGACCAGCGACGCGCCCGCTGCTACATTTTCTAATTCAAAATTTCCATCCTTATCCGTCGCGGCGCCCTGTGTTTTGTTTTTAACGATCACAATTGCGCCTGGTATCGGCTTGCCATTTTTATCTGAAATTCTTCCCTTAATCATTGCATGATCGGTCAGTATCGCGGGACTTGCGGTTCGCGGCTGAGGGATATATTCGCGGGCTGCTGTTAAGAACACAGCGGTGACTGTAATAGGCAAGATCAGCAGATACTTGCTCAGGAGCCATTTGGATGTGCGGTTTTTGTAAATCATTTTGATGCGGTTTTTAAGTAACGAAGCATTTGAGAAATGATTGGTAAGTACCTGTCCGGGTACATTCAACGCGTAGGAAACAAGGAAATGCGCATAGGTGTCACGATTGGCAGCTTCCATATCTGCCAGGTATTCATGTAAAGTCTGCAATGATCTTTTGTAGAACCAAACCACCGGATTGGCCCAGAATAGAACTTTGAGAATTTCAATCAGTAAGATATCCAGACTATGCCACTGGCGGATATGCACATGTTCGTGCCGGAGAATGGTGTCAGGATTGTTCTCATAATCGGCCTGGTTGACAACCAGCCATTTGAAAAATGAAAATGAACCGGAGTTCGTCTTTTTAGCTTGTTTGTAGTCTAGAAAAATAAGGGTATACGCTTCCAGCTGAATGCGCTCGCCATTTTTGACCAAAACAAATAACTTTTGAAAAGACCGTAACAGCTTAGCCAGCATGAACATGCAACCCGACACATACACCCAAAACAAGATTTGCGACCAGCTAACCTGCTCTTCCGGTGCCGCGGGTGTTACCGCATTCGCTGCGACCTGCTGCATCATTTCTGTACTTTGCTCCGCAACCTCCACAGGTGTGTAAAACACGATAAGTGGGAGAAGGAACGAAGCTCCGATTGAACCCAGCAAGTAGATCCGGTTCCATTGAAAAAATGTATGTTGGCGAAAAAACAGCCAGTAGCAGCAATAGAAAAGGATCAGGTACAGGTTGGCTTTGGCCAGATAAATGAGCATTTCCATATAGTGGGAGCTATTTTTTTGTTGTGATCAGCACTACCCCATTTTTGCCTTCTTCTCCGTAGATCGTAGTGGCACCCGTCTCTTTGAGCACACTTATCGATTCTATCATATTCGGGTCCATCTTGCTCACGCCATCGCCATTTGCCAGCTTAACACCGTCTACAATGTATAAAGGAACCTTGGCAACAGACAGGTTAGGATTGGCTCTGATCTGTATTCCGGAACGCGGCTCCGGGTCTAATTGCTGCACTTTTGTAGTAGGCTGGTTGGTAGCTCCGGCAAGCGGCACGAATGCAGTGACAGTGGCCGTCTTGATCGTTTCAGTCGAATTTGGTTTGGTTGTAATCTCAATGACCCCATTCTTGCCTTTGTTTCCATAAATGGAAGTGGTTTTGAAATCCTTCCGCACATTCACTGAGGCGATTTGGTCTGGAGACAGCTTTCTGGCATCATCAGCGTTTTCAAGTTCTTTGCCGTCTACAACATACAGTGGCGCCTTTTCACCAGTTTGTATGTTCAGCTTAGCCTGGTTATCTGCTTCTTCCAACTGGAAATTAATGGGAAGTACATATTTAACGTTAACCTTTTGTCCGCTCTGCTCGCCGGGCTTCCAGTCAGGAAAGCTCCTTAAAACACGTACTGCCTCCTCGTCGCATCCGTAACCAATTCCTTTCAGTACATTAATGGTCTGTATCTTACCTGTTTCAGTCACTATAAATGAGAGGAACACCCTTCCCTGTACATTGGCCTTTACAGCGGCAGTGGGATATTTGATCTTTTGCGCTAAAAACCGATGCATTGCATCTGTACCTCCCGGGAATTCAGGCTGGGTTTCAACAACCGTAAAAACCTTCGCAGGCAATATTTCCTCTTCTGTTTTCGCTACCTCAGGCTCGCTGTAATCTTCCTTCTCGCAGCCAGCAACCAGCAATGCAGTGGCTCCTATCATTGTGGCAGCAAACAGGTAAGTGCTGAGCAGCCATTTCGGACTCCGGTTTTTGTAGATCATCTGGATTCGGGATTTAATTTGTGATGGTTTGAAAAAATGGTTTGTCAATGAAGCAATGGGCGCATTCAACGCATAACTCACCAGAAAGCGGGCGTAATTTTCGCGGTTTGAAGCTTTCGAGTCGGCGAGGAATTCGTGTACCTCCTGCAAATCTCTTTTGTAAAGCAGGAGAACGGGATTAAACCAGAAGAACACTTTCATGATCTCCACAAAGAGTATATCGGCGCTGTGCCACTGCTTTGCGTGTACCATTTCGTGGCAAAGAATGTCGTCAAAATGGCTTTCATAATCGTTTCTGTTGATCACGATCCATTTCAGAAAGGAAAATGAGCCGATCTGGTTGGAGTCGATCATCACGACGGTACAATCTTCCAGCTCGATCACTTCGCCTGCCATCAAAAACCTCCGCAGCTGATGTATATGCCTGAAAAGCAGATAACCCGAAATGAGCAGCCCGATCGCATACAAAATCCACGCGACCTGCACCCAGGTAATCAGCGGCTGCTCTTCCTGAACAGCCGAAATGGAAACTGCTGCTGTATTCACCTCGTAAATAACCGGCAGCGCAGGTGCGGTTTCGGGGTAGATTACAAATGGTAATGCAAATGCAACGGCAAGGGAGCCAAGCAGATAAAACCGGTTCAGCTGAAAAAAAGTGTGCTGCCGGAGCATCAGACGATAACAGGCAAAAAGCAGGATCCAATACAGGTTCACCTTGCCGAGATACAATAGCATTTCCATGGCTAACAGGGTTTTTATTGTTCGTTTTTGTGCTGATTGATCAGCTTCATGATTTCGTCCAGATCTTTCGTTTTCAGATCATTGTCCTTTACGAAAAATGAAACCAGGTTAGGCAATGAGTTATCAAAGTAATTGACCATCAATTGCTTCATCTCGTGGCGCTTATACTCCTCTTCGCTGATGAGCGGGTAATATTCGTGCGTTTTTCCATACGCTGTGTAGCCCACAACTTCTTTCTTTTCCAGGATCCGGATGATCGTCGAAACGGTGTTGTAAGCAGGTTTGGGTTCAGGCATTTCGGCCAGTATGTCTTTTACAAATGCCTTTTTAAGTTGCCATAGAATCCTCATTACCTCCTCCTCAGCGCGTGTCAATGTGCGTACTTCCATAATTTTGAGCTGTATTATTAAATTTTAACTTGGTATTATCTCAAAGTTAAGACTATTCATTTAGTTTCAAAACTATTTTATTAGTTATTTGAAATTATGTAAAAAAAAAGCCCGCATTCAATGCAGGCTAATACTTTCAAAATTGTTCAAACAACTAGTATCTGGCTACGGGAGCGGGTAGTTCTTTCAGGCTGCGGCTGATCACGCTGATCAGTTCATCGGCTTTGAACGGTTTTGTTACAAAGCTGCTGAACCTGACACCTTCCAGCTCCTTTTCAGCGAAAGTATCTGCCGTAAATGCAATCACCGGGACATTGATGAGGTGCGGATACGATCCCTGGATTGTTTTCATAGCTGTTATACCATCCATTACCGGCATTTGAATGTCCATCAGGATCAGGTCAAACTCTGCATGGTCGAGGTGTTCCAATAGTTCTTTTCCATTGTTGCAAATCACAAAATCAGCTTCCCACTTGGATAAAAGGTGTTTCAGCAGGATCTGATTGGCAATAATGTCCTCGGCAGCGAGGATACGGTAACCTTTGAGCGAGATATGTTCAACCGGATCAGCCTGTACTACATTCAGGTCTTTCTCTGCTTTGCCGAAATTAAGTATCACGCTGAATGTAGCGCCCTCGCCCAGTTTGCTTTGGGCTGTAATGCTTCCGTTCATCAGCTCCGCAATCTTACGCGTGATGCTCAATCCAAGCCCGGTACCGCCGAAATAGTGTTTCGCATTGTTCTTATGTGCCTGCGAAAAGCTTTCGAAAATGACGCTCAGCTTGTCTTCTGAGATACCTATCCCCGAGTCGACTACATCAATTTTCAGGTCTACGCTGCTTCCGAGATCTTTGTGAAGCGATACGATCACTTTTACAAAGCCGCCTTCTTCTGTGAATTTGATCGCATTCCCCACCAGGTTGACCAATATCTGATTCAACCGGTAAGCATCTCCTGTGAGCAGTGTCGGCGTGTTTTCATCAAATTGATAAGTCAGATCAATGGCCTTTTCTTTTGCTCTAACTTCAAAGGTTTTGATCAGGTAGCTCAGTTTCTCCCTCAGGTCGAAATCGAAGTTTTCCAGGCCAAACTTGCCAGCTTCTATCTTAGAGAAATCGAGTATGTCGTTCAGTATGACCATTAAATTATCTGCCGAATACTTGATCATCTGCAGATACTCGCGGTCTTCATCGGGAAAATCACGCGTCATTAAAAGGTCGGTGAAGCCGATAATCCCGTTCATGGGCGTACGGATCTCGTGGCTCATCGTGGAGAGGAAATCAGATTTGATCCGCGTCGCTTCTTCCGCGTCGCGTTTCGCCTTGATCAGTTCCTTTTCAACGTTTTTGCGACTGGTAATATCAATAGCAGTACCCAGCACTTCCTGCACAGTTCCGTTTGCATTGCGCTTGAAAGGTACTTCCCTGGTGATGATCCAAACTTCCGATCCGTCACGGTGCAGCAGCCTGAATTCTTTCTCCACCACATCCGAATCCTTCACCCAGTGCCGCATATAGTGGTAATGCCGGCGGAATGTAAGCTGGTCCTGGTCATTCACAATCCGCGAAAGGGCATTGCTGCTTTCCGGCAGAAGCTCATCGTCGGAGTAGCCCAGTATTTTCGATATCTGCTTATTCTGGAAGATATTCGTCCATTTTTCAATATCGATTACATAAATGATATTAGGGGAGAGTAATGCGATTTTGTTGATAAACTCCTCCTTTTCAGCCAGTTCCTGCTTGGCCTGCTCTCTTCCTTTCCCGGCTTCGAGCATTTGCCCCATTGTATGGAACGTCTTCGTCAGCTTCTCCGGCGTAACTTCCGACTTGGGAAAGTAATCCATTGCGCCCGCCTTCATCATTTCGACAGCAATACGCTCATCGCCCTGCGAAGTGAGTACAATAACCGGCAGGTTAGGAACAATGCGCTTAATCTTTTTCAGCAATTCCAGTCCATTCGTTTTTGGGAGCTGGTAATCGAGAAAAATGCAGGAAGGAATCCATACGTCGAGCATCTGCAGCGCCTCTTCCGCATATTTACAAATCCTGACCTCGCCAACATCCAGCAAAGACTTCTGCATTGCACGCATAAAGTACATCGCATCAATGTCGTCGTCTTCTACTAACAAGATATCGGGACTGATCATGATTTTTAAGAGATAACGCTGAGATTTTTATTCGGGAAATTCGCAAAGTGTCCAGTAGCTGTTCAATGTGGATACAGCGGCAATAAACCGGTCCATCGATAATGGTTTCAGGATATATCCGGCTACATTCAGGTTGAAAGCGTCGATCTTGTCGCTGTCTTCATTAGAGGTAGTCATCACAAATACAGAAAGCGAACTCAGGTCCGGGTCCTGACGGATTTCTTTCAGAAATTCGATCCCGCCCATTCTCGGCATATTGAGGTCCAGCAATACAATCTTTGGCCTTGCAAACTCATTTTCAGGATTGCGTAGCATAGCGAGGGCATCTATTCCGTTCGAAGCTACGACCAAACGGTTTGAAATATTGTTTTTTTTGAATGCCCGTTTGACATTCATAACATCTACTTCGTCATCCTCTACAAGAAGGATTGTCATAGGAACTGGATTGGAGAGTGACATTTAAATATTGCTGTTATTGAAATGGATTGTTTTTGAGAGAGGTTTCAGTATTTTTCAATTCATTCTTCGGCCAGGTAAAGAAGAACTTGGTCCCTTCACCCATTTGAGATTCTATCCGGATCACGCCGCCTTTTTCATCCAGTATTTTCTTCACAATTGCGAGCCCCACACCGGTGCTCTCAACTTCGTCACGCGCCTGTAAGGTCTGGAAAATCACAAATATTCTTTCATGAAATTCGGGGCTGATGCCAGGACCATTATCTCCTACGTAAAATTCGTACAGAGTGTCTTTCTCCCGCCAGCCGATCGTGATCTCTATCTCCGGCTTGTCGTTGTATTTGACGCCATTTGAAATCAGGTTCTGTAAAATCTGGGTCAATGTAATCTTCTCTGTTTCTAGTTCAAGACTTGCGTCACCGTCCAGTTTGAAGCGTACAGGTTTTTTGCTGCTGAAAGTTTCAGACAGATCGTCAACCAGCGCTTTCAATGCAAAACGTTCCTTGGAAGTTTTAATCCTGCCAGCCCTTGAATACGACAGGATCCCATTGATCAGACTTTCCATTCTATGCACGCGGCCGCGCAGCAGCTTAAACTGGTCGAGCGTATCTCCTTCCAGCAAATGGTTAATGTCTTCTTCAATCCATTCAGACAAGTTATTGATGGCGCGGAGCGGCGCTTTCAGGTCGTGGCTTACCACGTATGCAAACTGGTCAAGTTCTGCATTGATCCTTTCCAGATCGCGCATGTAGGATTTCAGTTTCCTTTCGGAATTAACCTTTTCGGTCACATCCGAAAGTGCGCCAATGTAACCTACGAGCTCGTCGCCGGCGTATTGTTTCGTAATCGATCCGCCGACCCATATCTCTTTTTTACCGGCCGTGTGGATTTTGATAATCGCATCCACCGCATTCTGCTCCGTATTCAGAACTTCATTGATCTGATCAGCCGATTCGGAGAAGAAATCCATCCAGTTACGGTTGAGCGTTTCGGCTACAGTATAGCCGGTAACAGTTTCCCATGCATTATTGAGATAGATGATGGTACCGTCACGATCAAGTTGCAAGAGTATCTCTGAAATGCTGCTGACAACCTGTTCCAGTCTTTTGCTGGTCAGCGCAGCTTCTTCGGTCTTCTCCTGCGCAACGCGGGTCAGTTCCCTGTTCGCCTTGAAAAGCTCGCCTGAGCTTTGTTCGAGAATATGTTCAACCCTCGTAAGATCGTCCTGGTATTCGGTATAAGCCAAATGGACTGATAAAAGGAAATCCTGTAAGCCAGGGTGTTCGGCCAGCTCCAAAGGCAATGATTTCCGGATCTGCCGTTTAAGCAGCCGGTGGTAATTGGTTTCCGTTATTTCAATAGCAGACATTACAGTTCCCTGAAAGTGGTAATGGTCATGGTTTGATTGTGGAGCTCGCACAAAGCATTGCGGTTAAAGGGTGCCAGCTCGCCATAAGAGTAAAAGCCAGCCATAAACGGAGCCGACAATACTTCCGAAACGCATTCCACTTCTTCTTCCACCATTTGTTTTAATACCAGCTTTCTTCCGACGCAGCTCACCAGGATTGCGAGCTCGGGATCATTTTTCAGGCCCTCGGCAGCCGCGTGCGCTGCTTCTTCCGCGCCTGTGATCAGGCGGTCGTTGTTTGCCTTCATTAACCTTACAAATGAACCCTCCGGAATGTCACCGGCGAAAGTGAGGCTTTTTTCGTCCTCATTAATGCCAAGAATGGTACGTACCACAGGGGCGCGGTCTTCGCTGTCGCGCATGCTCAATGGAAAAAGCAGGCCCGAGGCCGGGAGCTCTTTGGCTTTATCTCCCAAAAATGATTTATAAAGATCCAGCGCAGGCTGGTTATCGATCTCAAACAAAACGTTTTCTTTCGATTTGGTTACTACTCTGTCCAGTCCGAAACTGTCCCAGCCGCCTCTTGAACCAAAACCAATGGACAGAGTGTCCCCGTAAAATCCTACTGCCGCTACACTTTGTGTTGCCACAGCGCCGTCAGGCTCCACAATCACCGTCTTCACGAAATGGGAACCGTCGCCGGCAAGACCGCCGGTTAAGGTAACATCTGCCGGAAGGTGCTCCGTCATACCTTTTACCAGATCGGTACCATTCACTTTCAGACCGTCGGAAACAACAAAAACGTGCTGCAATCCTTCTTTTGGAAGCTGGTCTACCAGTTGCTTGCCAGCTTCAAAGCTGCTGAACTGGATATCTTCAAGACAAACCTTCGAGCTTTTTACACCCGTTTTATCAAAGCCGATCGCCGTGATTATAATGGTATTGTCCTTCACATTCACATCTGCAATTTCACCTGCTGTCGAGCATCCGGAAAAGATCGCCCCGGGATATTCGGCTGCCAGCTTTGTGGTCAGACTGCTACCCTCAAGTAGTTCGCGGTTTCCGAATATAAATAGGAGTTGTGGACTAAAACTAAATGTAACCTGAGAGGAAGATTCGGTATAAACTACCTGTTCAATTTGCATGGGTTTACGTATCTAAAAGGGCTGGATAATTCGGGAAAACAATTTACGTAAAACTTTTAATATTCGAATTAATATTACGCTTATTGCATTGTAAGTGCGGTATTTAGCCTAGGAAATAGATGGAAACGAAATGCCTTTTATCTTCCTGAACAGTTCCACTGCGTACAGGTCCGTCATCCCCGAAATAAAATCCAGCACGGTCTGGATCCGGGAATAGGTATCTGTGCGGGATGTGATGAATTGTTTGGGTATCAGGTCCACCAGCTTGCGGGTATAATGCGAAGTATTATTCAGGTAGGCTGGCACAAATTCTTCCAGCAGTCCGCCGATTACCTTGTACCCCGCTACTTCTATCTGAACCACGGATGAATAATTGTAAATTTTACTGATGGAAATGCGCTCAATTTCTTTCATCGCGCTCCGGTAAGGTTCCGCAATTCCGTCGATCAGGCTGCAGTTCAGATCGCCCGATAGAATCGTGGATTGTTCATCATAGAAAAGTTCGGAGCAGGCCCCGATGAGCGTGTTGATCGATTTAGCTCTCAGCAAACTGATCTTGGCATCGTCGTCGTCGATCTCCTGTAACCTTGCCGGCATTTTGGGGTCGTTACAAAGTTCCAGCAGCAAAGTTTCGACTTCCTTATAAGAAAGGATTTTGAGGCGGTGCGCATCTTCCAGGTCAATGATATTGTAACAAATATCGTCAGCCGCCTCCACCAGATAAACCAGCGGGTGACGTTTATAAACCAACGGCGAGTCGGTTACTTTATGCAGGTCGAGTTCATTGGCAATCTTTTGAAAGCCATCCTGCTCTGATTGGAAGAAGCCGTATTTCTTGGTGTGAATATTGGCCTTATTATGTCCTGCAATGGCTTCGCAGGGATACTTTGCAATGGCGGCTAATGTAGCGTAGGTCAGAGCGAAACTTCCGTAGCCTTTTCCGGCATAAGGGTGTGTCAGTATCCGGAATGCATTTGCATTTCCTTCAAAATGGATCAGATCAGCCCATTGTGCCTCACTTACAAGGGTTTTGTATTTAAATCCGTCACCGTGTGTAAAATAATGCGAGATAGCGGCTTCACCCGAGTGTCCGAATGCAGGGTTACCCAGATCGTGTGCGAGACAAGCGGCGGAAACGATGTTCCCTATCTCACTAACCAAAGGATATTTTGAGTCAATGTCAGCGTCGGCTGAACAGAGCTTATTGTAGAATATCCGGCCGAGAGACTTTCCCACACTAGCCACTTCCAGGCTGTGGGTTAGCCGGTTATGTACAAAAACACTTCCGGGTAATGGGAATACCTGTGTTTTATTTTGAAGTCTTCTGAAAGGAGAAGAAAAAATAAGCCTGTCGTAATCGCGTTGAAACTCAGACCGCGCTTCGGCCGGATTTGCATTGTATTTGTCTTCACTTCCCCAGCGTTTGGCGGAAAGCAGTTTGTCCCAATTCATCATGTTGATTTTCTTAATGCAGTAAAACTAGTCGGTTTCAGTCAATTCCTTTCCGCGCTTCAAAGAACATTCCGGCGATTGGCTGCATTGCAGTGGTAGTTTCATCCCGCCTGTTACTTTCCTTTTTTGCAAATGGAAATAGCCATTCTCAAACTACTGCGCTGATGAGAGATTTAGGAATTAGAATAACGGTGATTGCTTTTTTGCTGTTCGGGCTGCTGCCGGGCTGGCAGGCTGCTGACCTGACAGCCAAACCGGTACAGGACGAAAAGCTCGCCAGGCAAATGGCGGCGGCGGTAAATACATTCCTGAAAACCCTCGATGACACGCAGCGGAAAGAGGCCCAGCTTGATTATCAGGATCCGGCGCGGTTCGATTGGAATTTTACGCCACGTGCGCGTAAGGGTTTGTCACTCAAACAAATGAATGCAGCTCAGCGAAAAGCAGCTATGTCGCTGATCAGGGTTGTGCTGAGCCAGGAAGGATATAGTAAGGCAGAGCAGATTATTGATCTTGAAAATGTGCTGAGGGTAGTAGAAACCCGCCCGGCAAACGATACCTACCGGGATCCTGAAAATTATGCATTCCTGGTTTTTGGAACACCTGGCAGCGATCCGTGGGGCTGGCGTGTGGAAGGCCACCATTTATCACTTCATTTTTCATCCATCAAAAACCAGATTACCTACACGCCGAGTTTTATGGGAAGTAATCCGGGAAAAGTGCTTGCAGATGTACCACAGAAAGGGAAGGTTATATTGAAAGATGAGCAGGAAATTGCATTCAGGTTACTGCATAGTCTCACCGAAGCCCAGCAGAAAAAAGCGGATCTGGGCGGAAAAGCGCCAAACGAAATATTTACTTCCAATTCCCGCAAAGCTGTGCTGGACAAAATGGAAGGGGTTGCGATGGAAGAATTGAATGGGGAGCAAAAAGCGCTTTTTAAAAACCTGATCATGGCATATCTCCTGCGTTACCATATTACACTCAAAAACCAGCAATGGGCGCAACTGGAAAAAGCAGGCCTGGAAAAGATCCATTTTGCCTGGATGGGCGATCACGAACCGGTAATTGGTCAGGGGCACGGCCACTATTACCGGATCCACGGTCCTACATTCCTGATCGAGTTTGACAATACCCAAAACGGCGGCAACCACATCCATTCCGTGGTGCGGGATCTTACCAATGATTTCGGAGAAGATATGCTGCGGGCGCATTATGAAAGCCAACACCGGTGAATCGACCAGCGTGTTAATACAAACATTCGACTAGGTAACCATCGATATTCTGACTATTTTCGAATAACTAAAATCATTAATTATGATGTCGGGCACTGATTTAAAAGAAAGGTTGATAGGGAAGATTCAGGAAATTGATAACGACCATTTATTGGCGGAAGCCTATCGTTTGCTCGCGCTCGAAGTTGAAGGAGAAAAGGCTTTTAATCTCAGTAATGAACAAAGGCAGGCAATTACAGAAGCCAGGGAGCAAATTAGTGGGGGGCAAAGCCTTACAAATGAAGAGGCGGACAATGAGATTGACCAATGGTTAAAAAAGTAATCTGGTCCCAAAGAGCTCTTGAAGATAGAAAGGCAATTTTAGCTTATTGGATTGACAGGAATAAATCAAATAGTTACAGTAAAAAGCTGAATTTGCTTTTTAAAGAAGCGATTCAGCTGATAGCAGCTTTTCCGAAAATCGGCAAACATACAGATGAAGAAAATGTACGGATCAAAATCGTACGTGACTGTTTCATTATCTACGAAGAAACTGATCGTGAAATTTATATCCTGACGATCTGGAACAGCTATCAGGATCCCGCTCGCCTGAGCTGGGAATTCTAACAACTTCACAAATGACCGAACCGCGTCACCGTTATTTCATTATTAATAAGCCCGCTAATATGGTTTCCCAATTTATCAGCACACATCCGGTGGGGCTGTTGGGTGACCTTGATTTTGATTTTCCGGCAGGCACGCATGCGATAGGACGGCTGGACAGTCATTCCGAAGGCTTGCTGATACTTACTACAAACAAACGTGTCACCAGGCTGCTGTTTACAGGAGAAGAACCGCACCGGCGTACTTACTGGGTCAATGTTGGGCATCATGTAAGTGAGCAGACGCTGCAACTACTCCGCAATGGGATTGGGATAGAAGTAAAAGGAGGACAGGAATACATCACCGCACCCTGCGAGGTTGATATTATTGAAAGACCAGCAATCCTTTCAAAACACCCGAGCGAAAACTGGGAGAATGTGCCGAATACCTGGCTGAAAATAACATTACAGGAAGGTAAATTTCACCAGATCCGCAAAATGGTGCGTACCGCCGGCCACAGGTGCAAGCGTCTGGTCAGAGTAAGCATCGAAGATCTGGAACTGGGCGACCTGCCACCCGGTAAAGTGCGCGAAATTGAAGAAACTACATTCTTCAATTTACTTAAAATCAGAAACTGGCAATCAGCCGATATTTCCAGTGACTGGCGCACCCGACCGCCTGTAACAAACCCGGAACACTAAGCCGGGGCATTGTTAGTTTTATGCGACCTGAATCATCGTAAAACAAAACTTCTGGCTATGAACCTCATTGGAAACATCATCTGGCTTATTTTCGGCGGCTTTATTGTCTTCCTGGAATACATGATTTCTGGTTTTTTGCTGTGCCTCACCATCGTAGGTATCCCATTCGGAATACAATGCTTCAAGATCGGATTTCTAACACTATTTCCATTTGGCCAGCAAGTGCGCGAGGTGCCGGGAAATACGGGTTGCCTTTCTACCATATTCAATATTATCTGGATCGTCCTCGGCGGTGTCTGGATTGCTTTGACGCACCTGATTTTTGGAATAATTCTTGCCATTACCATTGTCGGACTTCCGTTCGCAAGGCAACATTTCAAGCTGATGAGCTTGTCTTTTACACCTTTCGGTAAGGAAATCTATTAATCAGCAATCGAAATCCAGCATGAAAGTAGTCGTGATCACGCAGCCCGGCGCTCCCGGAGTTTTGCAGATTGGCGAGCGGGAAACGCCGCAACCCCGGCCTACCGAAGTATTGATTAAAGTCTACGCAGCCGGTGTTAACCGTCCGGACGTGATGCAAAGGCAGGGTAAATACCCGCCGCCGCCAGGTGCCCCTGCGGACATTGCCGGTCTGGAAGTTGCCGGCGAAATCGTGGAAACGGGGGATGAAGTAACTGAATGGAAGCGGGGCGACAAGGTTTGTGCATTGCTTACTGGCGGCGGCTATGCCGAATATGCAGTAGCGCAAGCAGGGCATTGTCTTCCCATACCGGCAGGTTTTGATTATGCAGAAGCCGCTTCACTGCCCGAGACGGTCTTTACGGTTTGGCACAATGTATTCCAGAGAGGCAATCTCAAAACTGGCGAGCACTTGCTGGTTCACGGTGGCAGCAGCGGCATTGGCATTACCGCCATTCAGCTTGCAAAAGCTTTTGGCGCCAGTGTATTTACAACCGCTGGTTCAAAGGAAAAATGCCAGGCTTGTTCCAGGCTCGGTGCCGACATTTGCATTCCCTACAAAGAAGAAGACTTTGAAGAAATCCTGAAAGATAAAGGCGTAGATGTGATCCTGGATATGATTGGCGGTGATTACATTCCGAAGAATATCAGGTTACTACGGGAGGATGGCCGGCTCGTTTTTATCAACACCATGAAAGGTGGCAAGGTAAAGCCGGAAGCAGATCAGGTGGATTTTAGTCTCATTATGCGGAAGCGACTGGTCGTTACTGGCAGCACCTTACGGAACCGCGATGTTGCATTTAAAAATCAGCTAACAGCAGAAATTCGGGAGAAAGTCTGGCCAGTTATCGAAAAGGGCGCATTTAAGCCGGTTATCTTTCGCACGTTCCCGCTTCACGAAGCAGCAAAGGCACACGAGTTAATGGAAAGCAGCGGGCACATCGGAAAGATAATCCTGATCAATAATTGGGATTGATCATTTAGACAAAAGCTGCTTGTTCAAAATTTCAGAAATCTGGTCAGCCTGCGCGTAAACCATCAAATGTCCCGCTCCATTGATCACAACATCCGGTTTTACAAGATCAATCGGGATCAGCTTGTCGGCGCTGCCGTGAATGTGATATATATGATCAGCCCTCGTTTTCCGATCCCAGCTGCTCATTTTGATCAATGCCCATTTCAGGAATTTACTGTCTGTATCGTGCAAAATGTTCTTTAACAAAGCTTGCAGCTCAGGCGTATCTGCACCGAAATATCTGTAAGTATACTTGTTGGCCGATTTCAAAATCGGAGCGGCGAATGGTGAAAGCAGGAAGAACCGTATTAACCCGCGATTGAATGCAGAAACGGGAATACCTAGCGGTGTACTCGAAATAAGCACAATCTGTTCAGGCAGCGCGATCCGCGAAATCTCGCTGGCAATTACGCCACCAAAAGACAAGCCCACCAGCTTGAATGGTTTCGTCGTATCCATCTGCGCGACCAGGCGCCCGGCATAATGCGCGATCGTCTCCTTCCTTTGCGGCCTGATCCATTGAATATGGTTGACCTGTATAGCATCGTCCAGTTTCAGTTTGTCAAAAACACGCTTATCTGCACCAAGACCGCTGATAAAGTATACATTCATTTTAGACGGTTCAGGAGAGCCGGGGTTTTTGCCAGCAAACAGATTTTGGTCAAATGCATTTGCAAGGATCATAAAAAGAGAAAGCGCAATTCGTATTCCGGAAGTCATAGTCGATTGTTAACCTCCTGAATATACGAACTGCGCCTGAATAACGATTTTCCTACTTCACGAGATTAAATCGTACTCCCGCCAAAACCCAGCGGCCAGGCATTTTAGAGCCCAGTAAGTCGCTGTAATCTGCATCAAATGCATTGTCTGCCTGCGCGAAAACGGCTAGCATCCTGCCATCAAAGGCATATTCTGCGCGGGCATTCATTACGAAGTAGTTTTTTGAGATAGTTGCTTCAATCGCCGAAGCTTCGCGCGCGGCCCTTTGTTTGTACAATCCATTCAAACTGAACGAAAACCGCTTTAGCTGATAGATAGCAGAGAAATTGGCCAGGAATTTAGCATGTGAGGATACGTAAAACGAAGGTACCTGATTGCTGTTCCGGCTGTCCAGCCACGTTAATCCTGCATTCAGCAGCAGGCTCTGATCTTTGCCTAACTTGGTCGCCGACTGCACATCCAGCTCAAAACCGCTTGTATTCACCTCTGCAATATTCAGCGCCAGCCCAAAGTTGCCAGTGGGGGATAGATTGTCTTTTCGCGGCATTTGCGCATAAGGGGTAGTTACATAATCGATCAGGTCGTTTTGCAGCCTTTGAAAAAACGTACCCGAAAGTTTGAGCTGAGCGGTATTGTTGGTCGTCAAAAACCAGTCTGCACCCACTTCGTAGCTGAAAGAACGTTCCGCTTTCAAGTCAGGGTTACCTACATTACCACCGGTCACGAGGGCTTTGTTGTAGTTGTTAAAACGTTCGGTAAAATCGGCGTCGCGGATCGTTTTGCCTGCACTTCCGCGCAGCTGCCAGCTGTCTTTTTTGTATGATAAAGTGATTTGCGGGACAGCTTCCGTACCAATATTCTGCCGCCAGTCCAGCCGGATAGAAGGCGTCACGGTGAAATTTGTACCAAAACTTTGAACCAATGAAACAAAAGGCGCGAGCTGGTGAATGGAGTGGTTCCCACGGTCATTGGACGCGATATTCCGGTTCTGATAATTCAATCCGCCGATCAGGCTGGTAGCCGGTGAAAAAGCTTGCTGCCAGGTAGCAAGTCCCTGCCAAAGCCGCGATTTGCTGTTATTCGCAATTGCATGCGGGTTAAATGCGTACGTATCTTCCACAAACTTGTATCCTCCGTCAAATGCAAATGTGCTTTTGTTTTTGCGATAAGCGAGCCGCAGCTGGTTCCAGGAGGTTTTAACCTTTTCGCTTGCAGTATCGGATTTCAGAACGGTGTAAAAGTTCTGAGCAGCAAAATCGCGGTGATCGTACGAGCTGCGAACCGCTACATTCCACGCATCGGAAAGCCGGTAATTCAGCGAAAGTGAGGCAGTATTGTTGTGGAAAAATCCTTTGGTACCCCGCTGCTGAACGCCGGATGCATTATTGGATAAAATCCCGCCCGACACCGCCAGCTTGTTGACCTGGTAAAATGCCCCGGCACTTGCATTCAGCAGACCATATTGCCCCGCCGAGACACGCGCGTTGACATTCGTTTTCGTACCGGGCGCATCTTCATTCCCGTCCAATGTTCTGGCTGCAAAAGTCTTTGATATTACATGAACAACCCCGCCCACGGCATCAGAACCGTAAATAGCCGAAGAAGCGCCTTTCAAAACCTCGACCCGCTCGATCTCCGCAGGCGAAATGGGAATATAGCTGTTAAAATGTCCGGTATTCGGGTCATTGAGGCGGATTCCGTCGAGGATTACCAGCACCTGCTGAAAAGTACCTCCGCGCAGCACAATGTCGCTTTGCGATCCCATTGGTCCCCGTGCCTGTATTTCCACGCCTGGCACATACCTGAGCAGGTCGTCAATGCTATGTACAGGCAGGTTTTGAAATGATTCTCCTTTGATAACAGCAATATTCCGCCCCGTTTCCGACGCCCGCTTCTCCACAATCGAAGAAGTAACAGTAACCGGATCCAGCGAAACATCCTGCGCCTTAATCTGGATTGTGATAAAAGTAAAAAGCAGGCAAAGAACTAAGTAATGTCGGTTCATTTATTCAATTGTTATTATTTAGAAATGAGTTGCTGATGGCTGGTGGCTGTTAGCAATTAGCTGTTAGCGACTGGCCTGGTTGAGCCAGGAACGGTCAACACCCAAATGCTAACCGCCAATAGCTAACCTCTAACAGCTAAAAGCTAAAATCCAACAACCAACAGCAACAAAACTACTACCTTGCCGGACCGTTTATATGCTCCGGTTTTAAACTCATGAATAGTCCGGTTGAAATACCTTTCGACAACATAATCCTCCTCGACCGCCTTTCGGGCACTCCGGTGTACCTGCAGATCGCTCATAAAATGATCAATGCAATCCAGCGCGGGTTGCTCTCCAATGGAGCCCGGCTGCCCGGCACGCGCGCATTGGCAGAGACCCTGGATGTACACCGAAAAACAGTGGTAGCTGCCTACCAGGAGCTCCATGCGCAGGGGTGGATAGAAATGCTGCCAAACAAAGGCACTTATATTACTTACAAATTACAGGAATCCGGAGGTAAACAGTTGCTTATCAATGCGGAAGATCTTGTCAGCTACCCGCGGGCTGCCGGGTTTTCTTTTGATAAAAGCATGCTTTTGGACCGGCCGGTTTCTGTATCCAATGTAGAGCTTGAATTTACCGACGGGCTGCCTGATGTGCGGCTCGCGCCGCTTGACAAACTCGCCAAAACTTACTCAGGAATTTTGCGCCGAAAGAACAGCCGGAAATACCTCGGTTACTCCCATGTAGAAGGAAATAGGTTTTTCAGGGAAAAACTGGCTGCTTATCTCAACAATACCCGCGGACTACATATCAATGCAGAAAATATCCTGACAACCCGGGGTGTTCAAATGGGGATCTATCTGGCCTCTGCACTGCTGATCAAGCGCGGAGATAGGGTAGTAGTGGGTGATCTGAGTTATTATACGGCCAATATGATTTTTCAGAATGCAGGTGCCAATATGATCTCCATTCCGGTTGACAGTCAGGGTATATCCGTGGAAGCACTTCGGAAATTGTGCGAAACAACCCCGGTCAGAATGCTGTACCTAACCCCGCACCACCATTACCCAACTACCGTTACCTTGTCGGCAGAGCGGAGGATGGAGTTGTTGAGCCTGTCGGCGAAATACGGGTTTATTATTCTGGAAGACGACCACGATTACGATTTTCATTACAACAGTAGTCCGGTACTCCCGCTGGCCAGTGCCGACAGGGCAGGAATGGTAGTTTACATCGGCTCATTTTGCAAGGCGCTGGCGCCGGGACTGCGATCGGGCTATATGGTCGCGCCGGCAAACCTGATTGCAGAGCTCGGAAAGTTGCGGCGCATTATGGACCGGCAGGGCGACCTGATGATGGAACAGGCACTGGGCGAAATGCTCGATGATGGCGAAATTCAAAGACACATCAAAAAAGCACAGAAGGTCTACCATCAGCGGCGCGACCTGCTCAGTACCCAGCTCGACGCGCAACTGGGTGAGTACCTGACCTTCAAATCACCACCCGGCGGACTTGCTTTCTGGACAGAATGGCGCAAGGATATCAACCTGATGCGCGTTAGTAAGGCTTGTCTGAAACAAAATCTGCATCTTCCGCAAACCCTGTTATTTCAAACAGGAAAACTGAGCGCGGTGCGGCTGGGTTTTGGTAATCTGAATGAAAATGAAATGACTGAGGCAGTCTTGATTCTCAAAGATATACTCGATAAAATGCATTAGAAAAGAGGTGCTGCGGTTTCGGATTATTCAACTAATTTGTGGTAAAATCATATACAGGCCCGCAGCTAACCTTATGAAAAAGCGAACATTCATTAAACTATCGTCAGCATTAATGGCAGCTCCTCTATTCCGTCCGCTATCTGGTCTGGCAGCAGATGAAAAATTGAAAAACTGGGCCGGTAACCTGGAATACAGCACCAACAAACTGGACGCAGCCCGGAATTTGCAGCAGGTAAAAGAAATCGTTACCAAATACCCGAAGCTGAAAGTACTCGGCACGCGGCATTGTTTCAATCACATTGCGGATACTAAAGACCGCTTCATTTCTGTGACAGACGCGGAGCAGCAGATTGTTTTGGATGAAAAAAATAAAACAGTTACCGTCAATGCGGGGCTGAAATACGGGCAGCTCAGCCCTGTGTTGCATCGGAAAGGATTTGCATTACATAACCTGGCGTCCCTGCCACATATATCGGTAGCTGGCGCTTGCGCTACGGCTACGCACGGTTCGGGTGAAAAGAATGGGAATCTTTCTACCGCAGTATCGGCACTGGAAATGGTTACTGCAAATGGTGAGCTTGTGCGGCTGACCCGGAAAGAAGATGGTGATAAATTCAATGCGGCCGTGGTGAACCTGGGCGCACTGGGTGTGGTAACGCAGGTTACGCTGGATGTGGAACCTACGTTTATGATGGGGCAATACGTTTTTGAAAACCTGCCTTTGAGCCAATTGAAGGACAATTTCGACCAAATAGAGGCTAGTGGGTACAGTGTAAGCTTGTTTACCAACTGGGCCAGCGATGACATTACTGAAGTCTGGGTCAAATACAAGGAGGGGGATAAGGCATTCAAAGCTGATAAAGAGTTTTTTGGCGGGAAGCTGGCTACTAAAAACCTGCATCCTATTCCTGAACTTTCAGCTGAAAATTGTACTGAACAAATGGGCGTCGCCGGTCCGTGGTATGAGCGCATGCCGCACTTCAAAATGGGTTTCACGCCCAGCAGCGGCAAGGAGTTGCAGTCGGAGTATTTTGTGCCGAGAAAAAATGCGGTAGACGCTATTCTGGCTATTTCGAGAATGGGAAAGCAGATTACCCCACATTTGTTGACTTCCGAAATACGTACCATTGCGGCCGATGAGCTGTGGATGAGTCCGTGCTACAAACAGGATTCTGTGGCGATTCATTTTACCTGGAAACAGGATTGGCCGGCTGTTAGCAAATTACTGCCGTTTATTGAAAAGGAACTTTCCGTTTATGATGTACGGCCGCATTGGGGTAAGCTTTTCACTGTCGCGCCCGCTCTTCTTGCAAAAAGGTATGAAAAGCTCGGTGAATTCAGGCAACTGGCAAAAGAGTACGATCAGAAAGGGAAATTTGTAAATGAGTTCCTGAAGATGAACGTGTTCGGTTAATGTTCCGCAGGATTCGCCCTGCGCAACTGGCACGATTACCGCGCTGTTTACGTTATTGATTTCAGACATTTTTGTGCTAATCCAAATAAACAATGGCAACTAGACTAAAAGAACTTCCGGCTGCTGCACAGGAGATTACCTCCGAAAGAATCACCGAGTTATTCATGCAATACTGTCTTGAGAACAACAGGAAACCGGAGTCGGTATACCTGTTCTGCAAGCAAAACGGGATTGTTGAAAAGGATTTTTACAAACACTTTTCGTCGATAGATGCGGTTGAGAAAACGGTTTTTGTAAGCTTTCACAAGCTCGCTGTTCAGCTGATCGACCAGAGCGGAGAAGTGGATGCATTAGGGTTCAGGGATAAATTGCTGACTTACTATTACACTTACTTTGAGATACTTACAGCCAACAGGAGCTTTGTGATCTTTTCATTGCAGGAAAGCAGGAACCGTCTGAGCGGACTGATGAAATTGAAAGAGTTCAGAACGCATTTCAAAGACTTTATTTCAAAGAGCAGCGATGGTTATCTGAAAATCAGAAGCGAGCGTATTCGCAAGGCGCAGCAGGATGCATTGGAGGAAGGAGCGTGGATACAGTTCCTGGTGACATTGAAGTTCTGGCTCGATGACGAGTCTCTCGGATTTGAAAAAACAGATCTTTTTATCGAAAAATCAATCCGTGCGACATTCGACCTGATCGATACGAGTCCGCTTGAAAGTGTTATCGATTTTGGAAAATTTCTCATTAAAGAAAAGCTGAGGTAGGAATGGAGACGATTGATAGTATACCCACCTCTAAAATCCGACGTGCCACTAAATTGATTTCGACCGGTGTAAAAATCGGTGGTAATTATTTGAAGTATTACGGTGAAAAGATCACGAATCCTGAAACGGCGCGTGATAATTTGAACAGTAACAATGCAGAGGACATTTATGATAGTCTGAAAAACCTGAAAGGCAGCGCGCTCAAAGTGGCGCAAATGCTTAGTATGGAGAAGAATTTTCTTCCACAGGCTTATGTCGAGAAGTTTTCATTGTCTCAGTTCTCGGTTCCGCCACTTTCTGCTCCGCTTGTTATCAAAACTTTCAGGAGGTATTTCGGTAAATCGCCGCTTGACCTTTTTGATAGCTTTGATCCGAATGCGATTAATGCAGCCAGTATCGGACAGGTACATAAAGCTACTTTGAATGGTAAGGAGCTTGCTGTGAAAATCCAGTATCCTGGCGTAGCCGAGAGTATTTCTTCGGACCTCGCGCTTGTGAAGCCGATTGCGATGAAAATGTTCAATATTCAGGCAAAGGATTCGGACAAGTACTTCAAGGAGGTAGAAACCAAACTGACCGAAGAAACGAACTACAATCTTGAAATAGCGAGCAGTACCGAGATTGCAGAGGCCTGCGCACATATTCCGAACCTGCGTTTTCCTGCTTACTATCCCGAATTTTCATGCGAGCGTGTGATTACAATGGATTGGATGCAAGGCAGGCATTTGTCTGAGTTTTGCAAAGCAAATACGGATCAAACACTTGCCAACAAGATCGGGCAGGCACTTTGGGACTTTTATATGTATCAGGTGCACCAGCTGCGGAAAGTACATGCGGACCCGCACCCGGGCAACTTCCTGATCGACGAACAGGATAACCTGATCGCCATTGACTTTGGTTGCATCAAGGAGATTCCCGAATCGTTCTACACGCCGTACTTTGATTTGGCGGAGCCCGAAAAACTGAATGATCCCGCGACTTTCAGACAGGGTTTGGTGGATCTGGAAATACTTACACCAAAGGATACTGAGAAAGAGATCGTCTATTTCTCAAATCTTTTCAGGGATATACTAGGCCTTTTGACTCAACCTTTTAATTCCGAGAAGTTCGACTTTGCGGATGAAAGTTTCTTTGAAAAGCTGGCTGAGTTGGGTGAAAAATATGCAAACGATAAAGAGCTGCGGAAAATGAATATGAATCGCGGCTCGAAGCATTTCATTTATATCAACCGCACATTCTTTGGGTTGTTCAGCTTGCTGCATGATTTGAAGGCAGAAGTTGAAACCAAGCAGTTCGCGATGTAATAACAGCAATACTTGTTGCAGGGCAGGCAGGTTTTCTGTCTGCCTTTTTTATTCCTCTTCAATCATTTTCTTGCGTCTTACCAGCTTTAAGAGGGCTTTCTTCTCCTGTTCCGGCGTCTGGTCACCCAACAGAATACCCCAGGGTTTCAGATCGTCGACGCGATCGAATACTACTTTCATCATGGCAATTGCCGGAATGGACAGGAACATACCCGATAACCCCGCCAGTGCGCCGCCCACCAGCACACCAACTATCGAAACCAATGCATTGATCTTGACTTTGGAGCCCACGATTACGGGAACAAGGAAGTTGTTATCGATAAATTGTACCACAATAAAAACGCCAACCACGCCCAGAACTGTGTCGGTTTCGGGGTGGCTGATAAATGTCACCAGCACTGCAAGTACCGTTGCCACGATCCCGCCGATATAAGGTACCAGGTTGAGGATAGCCGCCATAATGGAGAGCAGCACAGCATATTGTACATTCAGGATCAGCAAACCGATGGAATTCAGGATTGCTACAACCGTTGTTTCGAAAAGCAAGCCTACCATGTAACTCTGGATAATCGACTTAATTTGTCCCAATCCTTCCAGTATCTTCTCCTTATGTTCTTCGGGAAACACCACTACCATGAAATGGAGCAGCATAGTGCGGTAGTAAAGTAGAAGAAATGCGTATATCGGTATGAGGATCAGCGTAGTTAATGGACCGGTGACAGCGCCCAGGGTTTCTGTTCCCTGGAAATTTTCAAGTGTTTTGGTCTGAGCGTTTTTCAGGTATTCGGCTTGCTGCCGGTAAGTAACGCTATATTCCCGGCGGATCCAGCGGCGGGCGTCGTGGTAAAATTCGTTGATGTTGCGTTTGAGCTTGGGAAGCTCGTCCGAAAAATCTGCCAGCTGCATGGAAAGCAGCACACCCACCGCGGAGACGATCAATACAGCCAGCAATACCGCGAGGCTTATTGCCACCACCTTCGGCATTCCCATGTTCACCAGCCACCTTTCCACCGGCCGCAGCAAAACCGCTATCAATCCAGCAAGTGCCAGTGGAACAATGATATCAGCTCCCAGATAAATAGCCGTCATAATCAAGCCAATTCCTAACAGGGAAAGTGATAATCTTTGGTAAAAAGGAGGGGAGTCTAGGGCTTGCATTGTCGTTATTTTTCTAAAAAGGATTTCATTTTTAAAGACTCTTCATCATACAAACACTATAATCCGAGACCTGATACTTTGAAAAGTCTGTGATCTGTTCGTAGCCTAGCTTTTTGTACAACTGAATAGCTTGTGGCTGGCCTTCTCCGGTTTCCAGGAATGCAGATGCGTATCCCAGCTCGATGCCCCATTTTTCAAGTTCCTGCACAATTGCCGACGCAATACCCCGGCCTCTGAATGCGGGTTCGATAAACATCCGTTTTAATTCGAGTGTCGTTTCGTCGAACTTTTTAAAGCAGCCGCAACCTACTAAATCTTGTTCTTCGTAAGCAAGTACCACCGTTTTCAGGTCCGTAATGCGGTTATATTCCTCGAAATCTTCTTTTTTGGTCTGATAAATGGAGCATAGCTCATCATCAAGCTTGTCAGTCAGCCTCGTAAAGTCCGGATTGTCGCTGGTGGTTCGTATAATTTTAAGCATAAACAGGCAATTGCATTCAATGCAATATCGCTGATTTGCCGCGATCATCAACTATCCAGCTTTTTCAAAAATGCATTTGCATTGTCAAGATGCGCTTTTCTTTTCTCGTCGGGCATATTATCGAAAGTTCTTAGCAGCATACTTAACCTGGGATTGTGCGAGAAAAACTTCCGTTGCTTGTCCATAAACCGCCAGAAAAGCCCGTCCCAGATCTCTTGCCATTCTCCCTTTTTATAATCACTCATTTTGGTCAGGTAGTTGCTTGAACTGATATACGGTTTGGTCGACAATAACCCGCCATCTGCAAACTGGCTCATTCCGTACACGTTAGGTACCATTACCCAATCATAGGAATCAATAAAAAGCTCCATAAACCAGCGGTACACATCGTCGGGATCAAATTCACAAAGCAGCATAAAGTTTCCCATTACCATCAACCGTTCAATGTGATGGCAGTATCCGGTAGCAAGTACCTTCCTGATCGTGATATCCACCGGTTCAATGCCGGTAGTTCCTTTCCAGAATGATTCCGGGACTTTTCGAGTGAAACCCCAATAGTTGCGCGTCCGCTGGCGGCTGCCTTTATTTTCGTAAACACCATGCATAAACTCCCGCCAGCCAATTACCTGACGGACAAATCCCTCCGTTGAATTAAATGGAATGTCGTGCTTTTCGGCATAGCGCAGGGTTTTTGCAATGACCTGCTTTGGAGTAATCAGTCCTACATTCAGCATGGGGGTCAGCTGGCTGTGGTGCAGGAAATGCTCTGAGGTAACAATCGCGTCTTCGTACTTGCCAAACTCCTCAAAACGGTGTTGAAGAAACTGGTCCAGCCAGGATTGACTTTCTTCATGCGAGGCAGGAAAGCGAATCTCTTCCGGAATCAGACCATAGTTTTTGCCAAAGTATTTTTCAACATAGGCTTCGGCTTCGTCATGCAGTCCGGAGCGATCCGGAAACCGGATCTTTGGCGGCTCTTGTTTTTTTGGAAATTTGAGCCTGTTTTCGGTATCAAAGCTCCATTTTCCACCTACCGGCTCCTCGTTTTCGTCAACCAGTATTTTCAGTCTCTTCCGCTGATTGGCATAAAAATCAGCCTGGAAGTAGCGCTTTTTGTTGATGAAGTACCTGTCCAGATCTTCCTGTGTATTGATGAACATCGGCGTTTCATAAGATACCAGCTCAATTCCCGCACTTTTTGCCGCTTTTTGCAGTCTTCTTTGGAGCCAGTCGTCAGTTACATTCACGTAATGGATCTCTTCCACCCCTTTCTTTTTAAGATAGGGTACCAGCTTTCTTATGTCGCTATGGTCTTCGTGAGCTTCAATGTAGTCGATTTGCAGCTGCTGATCTTCCAGAAGTTGCCGGTAGGCCTGCATGGATACGCGGTGGTAAAACAGCTTGTGTTTGTGAAAATTAAATTGTTTGAAAAACAGGTATTCTTCCACCATAACCACATTTCTGTCGGCACTTACGGCAGGGTT
Source organism: Dyadobacter sp. Leaf189 (assembly GCF_001424405.1). GTDB lineage: Bacteria > Bacteroidota > Bacteroidia > Cytophagales > Spirosomataceae > Dyadobacter. The sequence goes on along the minus strand of NZ_LMPS01000009.1, from coordinate 107,046 downwards.
CTGCCTGAATAACTGATGCGGAAATACCAGCGTAACCATTTTCATAACAAACCGTTTTAAGAGCAATTACCTACCTTTAACCAAAAAGATCCGTCGGAAATAGTTATTAAAATCATGCGAACGCTGCTCTCTGTTATTATTACGCTCCTGTGCTGGTGTGCTCAGGGTTACAGTCAAAATGGATTCAGGGTAGTTCCATTGGGTGTAAAAGGCGGGGTGAATGATGGAAATTTGTCCGCTTATATGGTCGCGCCAGCGGGTAGCAATGCATTTGTTTGCCTGGATGCAGGTACGCTGACTAACGGAATCTGGTCCGCAGTGCAACAGGGTACATTTCCGGTTTCAGGTGAAGTCGTTTTGAAGCAGTACATCAAAGGCTACCTGATTTCACATCCGCATCTCGACCATGTTTCGGGAATGCTGCTCAACGCAGTGGAGGATACCGCCAAGCACATTTACGGATTTGAAAATTGCATGAAGGTTCTGAAAACGCATTATTTCAATTGGGAAAGCTGGCCCAACTTCACCAACGAAGGCGCAGCGCCGGCAATGAAAAAGTACACTTATAACATACTTTCAGAAGAAAATGAAATTCCATTGGCCGGTACCGCCATGCACGTGCGCGCTTTCAGGCTCAGTCACGGTGCCCCTACCGAAAGTGCAGCTTTCCTGGTGCGGAGCGGCGATAGTTACCTGTTGTATTTTGGCGACACCGGACCTGACGAAGTTGAAAAATCCGATAAAATAGAGACAGTCTGGAAAGCAGTCGCGCCGCTCGTCAGAGAAGGAAAGTTACGCGCGATCTTCCTGGAAGTATCCTATCCCAACAGCCAGCCCGACAAAAGCCTGTTCGGACATTTAACTCCCAAATGGTTTTTTAAAGAGCTGCAAAAACTGGCCGGATTTACCGGACAAAAAGCAATGCAAAACCTGAATGTGGTCGTGACGCATATCAAGCCGGTTGGGACTAATGAAGAGAAAATAACTTCCGAGCTGAAAAAGGAAAATACCCTGGGCGTCAAGCTGATCTTTCCGCAACAGGGTATTCCATTGAATTTCTAAATAATTAAAGCAGCTTCGTTTGTCCGCCGGTAGCTGGGTGTTGTGGTACCTGCAATGTCATTCCCAGTTCATCATTCAATCTTTTGATCAGATAAGTGGACAGCAGGGGAGAGGCTTCCTCGTGATTTTGGTGTACAAAAAAGTAAATGTTCTCAATACCCTGCTCAATCCACACTTTCAAACGCTCAAACCAATCGTCAAGGCGGGAATAATCCGAATCCACATTGGCGCCATTGTAGCGGATAAATGCGGTTGGCGTAGTGAGCCGCATGTGCATTAAGTCCCTTCTTCCTGCCGAGTCGGTAACAATGTGCGTGATGTTATTTTTTTCCAAAACCTCATAAAAGTCGGTGGTATCAAACACCCCGTCATACCAGCCCGGGTGCCGGAGTTCCAATGCGAGCGGGAAGCCGGAAGGCCATTGTTCAAGATAGGCTTTCAGCTGCTCCCAGTTTTTGGGACCAAAATTGTCGGGCAGCTGCAAAAAGAGCATTCCGAGCTTTTCCTGTAAATGTGAGATCCCGTCCAGATATACGTCGGTCGCTTCCTTGGCTTCCTTCAATCTTTTCCAGTGACTGATTCCCTGATGAAGTTTCGGGAAAAACTTGAAACCTTCGGAAGTCTTGTTATACCATCCCTCGATCGTTTCAATGGGAAAGTTGTTGTAAAAAGTGGCATTAAGCTCAATGCTGTTGAACTGCGTAGCATAGTAACCCAGCTCGTCTTTCACCCCTTTTGGATAAAAGCTTTTCAGGTCCGTTTTATTCCATTTTGCACAGCCAATACGAATATCCGGTTTGCCTTTGCCCTTTGTACTGCTAAATATCTTTTCATTTTCAGGTGCATCGGGCGGCAATGTAAAATCGATCAATGCGGGATTATCAACTTTTCCGAATTTCATATTTCAGGGGATTAATAGTTGTGCAAATAGTGGTGAAACTTGTTTTAATTATCTTCCAAAATCATCCTGTACCCGAACAATATCGTCTTCGTCGGAAGGATTGGATGGATCTGTGTGCTGCCAGATTTCAGCAACAATCCCCCATTCGTCAACACCTACCAGCCGGTGGCGTTCTCCTTTTTTAAGATCTATTACAGTGCCGATCGGCAATTGGCGCATTTCGGTTTCTTCATCGGTATCGCTGATCACGATCCCTGCATTTCCACCAATTACTTTCCAGATCTCGGCGCGGCGGTGATGGTACTGCCACGACAGTCTTTTATTTGGTGCAACCACGAGGATCTTCGGGCTCAACTTATCGTAGCCTGCAAAATCTTCCAATGAAAGGTGAGGAAAGAATGTGGAGATAAACTGCGGAGCCTGGCTTTCTTCCAGTACAAAAAAACCTCCCCATGGACGGGAGTGATCCTTGCTGACAACTGTGAAGCCCTGCTCGTCGATAAACTGCTGGACTTTTGCGAATACAGCGTCCTTATCAGCATCTGCTGTGAATGATTGTATCATAAAAAGGGATTAACCTGATTAAGGTGAGTTTCAAAATTAGGATAAAAAACAAAAAGATGCCCTAAAATATTCAGGACACCTTTTGAATTATATCTACTAATTTATACTATTTGTCCCACCACACTTTGGTAGTAAAATCGTCCGGCAAGGTTGCGCCGGTCTGGTAATTTGGATTGCCTGCTACTTCGTTGGTGGGGTAGCGCAACCGTACGGGAATGGTGCCGCCTGTTACATTTCCGGGGTAGTTGGTTGGGGTAAGTTTAGGGTATCCTGTTCGCCGCCAGTCCGACCATGCTTCCCACCAGTTGAAAAATTTGTTGACCCAGAGCTGCTCTCCGATCATTTCCAATGCAGGCTTGGTAACGCCATAAGGATACGTACTCAGGTAGGTTTGTGCCGCTGCATCCGAAACGGTGAGCGACGCGTCAAATGGCGTGTACATCTGCATGGATGCTTTTACGCCCGCATCATAGTGCGACTTGGCCGTGCCCGAAATTCCGGAACCGATCTTCCGCTCAATGGCCTCCGCCAGCAAAAGCTCTACTTCTCCATAGTTCATGATCATGTAAGGATCCGAATCCTGTAACATTTTAGGATTGATGCGGGAGTATGTTTTCGGCACGTCCACGGTCCGTCCTTCCAGCTTGTCGAGCATGGCCTGATCATATCCATTGGGCATTCCTTTTTGTTTAACAGGATCTGTAATGACTGCGACGTCACCGATTCCGCCGCTAATGATCATCAGGCGCGGATCATCATCCGTTGCAACAGCCTGATTAGCCCCTTTCAGCCAATTAACAAGTGTGGCACTCAGGTAAGGAGGTTGGCCACCGTCTCCCGGATCGAATGCTCTTGAAATACCATTCTGGTTTACCCATTCGCCAGGCCCGTCAGCCATAGCGACCCACACATTGTCGGCATTGCTGGTAAAAACGCCGCCAGCCGCCGCCTTGGTAACATAGGTTGCCGCTTTGGCCGCATCCACGTTAGAAATGCGCATAGCAAGTCGCAGCATGAGAGAGTATCCCCACTTTTTCCATTTCGCAATGTCCCCATTATAAATGAAGTCGGCGTTGGCGAAACCTTCGTCACCATTGGACGCGTTGAGCGCTGCTGTTGCCTCATCCAGCTCTTTCAGCAAGTCTGAATAAATGGCATCCTGGCTGTCGTATTTTGGGAAAAATATCCCTTCAATTCCCTGATTCGCCTCCTGGTATGGAATGTTACCGTAAAAATCAGTGATCCTGGCGAAGCTAAAAGCCCGGATAATGCGCGCAGCCTGGCGCATGTTCAGGTACTTTCCTTCCGCAAAACCACCCGGACCTGATTGTTTCAAAATCTCTGCGATATTTTTCAACTGGTCATTATAAGTGAATTCGAACGGTGCCGCATTCGTTTCAGAATTGACGGTATACTTATCCCCCGGAGCAATGCCGCCCCCGGAATTGGCCAGTTGCTGAATAGCATAGCCGCACATTCCGATGTTCGTCCGCCAGTCGATGTATCTGTTATCACCGGTGCTTCCGTTAGATGCGATGCCCAGTTCGGCAGAGGTAAAAATGAAGTTCAGATCAACCTCGTTCAACGCTTGCGGATTAATATTTAAATCATGCAGCTGCTTTGTATCACAACCTGTTACCAATACCACCGCGAGCCCGTACTTGATATATTTTTTTAAATTTTTCATCTTCAATGGAATTAGAATGTTGCTCTCAAATTGAAACCGTAGCTGCGCGTAGAAGGAAAGCCGAAGTAATCAAACCCTTGTGAGTTCCCGTTTGCATAGTTGGATTCAGGATCAATGTTTGGGGTATTCTTGAACAGAATAGCCAGGTTGCGACCTACAAATGAGAGTGTCAGATTCTGCAGCGGCGTTTTTCCAAGCCACTTTTTAGGGAATGAATAGCCGACAGTCAGCTGTCGAAGTTTGATAAATGAAGCATCATAGAGGTACATGCTCGTTACAGCATTGTCTCCTTCACCTCCAACAGAGCCCCAATAATTGTATGCTTCCTGTGGGGTCAGTGTTTTGGTAAATGGCTTGTATTCGGTTCCTTCCTGAGTTACGCCGGTTACGGTAAGCGGCGCTTCACCTTCACGGCCCTGCAATGAAGCTTTGCTTAAACCCCATTGATCCAGTCTCATGTTCGTTCCGGAAAGAATATCTCCGCCTACTTTAAAATCAACCAGAAACGATAAGTCGAACCCTTTGTAGTTGAAAGCATTGGTTACACCGCCCGTCATTTTCGCAATGCCATTTCCGATCACCTGATAACCCGGCGCGCTAATCGGACGACCATCCTTGTCAAATACCGGCTGCCCATCAGGTGACAGTTTTTGTACACGTCCCGTGATCATCCCGAATGGCTGCCCTACAATGTTTTTAATGAAAGCGTTTCTGGTCCTTGGTTCATCCATTACCAGTTCGGTTGTGCCTGGAATGAGTGATTTTACCTTGCTGTTGTTTTTGGCCAGGTTCACGGTAACGTCCCACACGAGCGCATTCGATTTGAGCGGCGTGGCGGTTAGTAGCAGTTCGATACCACGGTTTTGCAGTTTACCCAGGTTTACCGATGTGCTTCCAAAGCCCGATGCACGCGAGATCGTTGCATTGAGGATGTCGTCGGTAGTTTGCTGGTCATAATAAGTGAAGTCGACGCCCAGTTTGTTATTAAATACCCTGAAATCAATTCCAACTTCTGTTTCAGTAACAGTAAGTGGTTTCAGTGCAGGATTGGGGATGTTTCCGCCATTTCCCATTGCTTGTGAAAACGAGGCCATAGGACGTGTCAAATGTGGATTCCCGTTCAACGAATACGTCAGGTTGTTTTGGTAAGCATCAATTGTCACATTACCGACCTGTGCCCACGATGCTCTGACTTTACCATAGGATAACCAGCCCGGAAGTCCCTTAAACGCATCCGAGAATACAAAGCTTCCGCCGATGGATGGATACAAAATGCTGTTTGTTGCCGGGTTGAGGACTGAGAACCAGTCATTTCTCGCCGTTGCGGTAAGAAACAGGAATCCGTCGTAAGAAAATTCAGCCGAACCGAGAAGCGAATTGATACCGCTTTCTTTTGGCTCATAATTGAAAGATTTGTCTTTGACGTTGTTCAGAGCAGGGAAGAATTGAACATTGAATCCGTTACCGTAAATGTTCACATACTCGTATTTTCTTCTCATTCTGTTACCGCCGGCAAAAGCAGTAAAGCCAAATTTGCCAAAGTCTTTTGTTGCGCCGATGGTGTATTCTGCGTTCAGCTCAGAAACATTCCAGTTGCCCAGGCTCCTCGCTCCGCCGCGCTGGTAACCGGTACCTTCCGGTGTGAGGCTTTCTGCTTTTCTTGAGTATTTATCCAAACCTACTCGGCCCTGAATAAACAGCCAGTCTGTGATCTGGTATTTCAATTGACCAGATGTGATTATTCTGTTCTTTTGATCGGACTTGATGAACTGGTATGCTACCCAATATGGATTCTGACCCCAGTTGTTATTTGCCTGCTGAAACTCTTCGCCCACTTGTTTAGGCTTGGTGCCGCCCCAAAGGCTTAAACTTGCCGCGTCGGTGCCTGGCGCGATTGCTCCCGGCTTGTTAGGATCACCATAATAGGAAAGCACATTGTAATCGCCTGGAATTCTCCATATACTCTGGATTGCATTCCCCGGGGAGTCGGATACATTCGGACGATTTTTCGCTTTTTCTTCTGAATACAGCATTTTAGCGTCCAGTGTCAATCTTTTTCCAAACTTGGATTGCGTAGACAGAGACAAATTGATCCTGTCAAAACCAGAATTGGGAAGGATAGAAGTGCTTTTCAGGTTAGTGACCGAGGCACGAAAGTTCTGGTTTTCGTTACCACCTGAAAACGCGAGGCTGTTCGTAAAGGCGTGGCCCGTTTTCAGATATCTGGAAAAGTTATCGCCTGCATAAGAATAGGGATGCATTTTGCCGTCAAAACCTACCACCTGGCTGTTGTCGAACTTAGGGCCCCAGGAGTCGTCTCCCCACTCATAAGCTTGGTTCTGGTTGGCAGATTTGGTTGCAACGCCATTAACATAAGAGCCGCTTCCATAAGAATGCTGGAGATCGGAAAGATCATTCAGCTTCTCGAAGACATAATTTGACCCGAATTCCACACCAATTCCTTTTCTTTTGCCGCCGCGCTTCGTGGTGACGTTGATAACGCCGTTTGCCGCGCGTGAGCCATAGAGTGCAGCTGCGTTAGCACCCTTCAGAACGGTAATCGATTCAATATCGTCGGGGTTAATGCTGGATAACCCATCACCTTCGTCGGAACCACCCCAGAGGCCGGCCTGGCCAAAGTTGTTATTGTCCATCGGAATACCATCAATCACATAGAGCGGTTGATTGTTGCCTTGCAGTGACTTGTTACCCCTAATAATCACCCGGGAAGAACCGGCTGGTCCTGAGGCGATTTTGCTTACGTTCACACCTGCAACACGTCCGGCGAGCGCATTACCAAGGTTAGCTTCACGGGCCGCGGTCATATTGCTGCCACTTACTTCGGTAATGGAATAGGCCAGCGCTCTTTTGTCACGACTGATACCCAACGCAGTTACAACGACCTCGTTCAGGGCAGTTGCTTCGGGCTTTAGTGAGATGTTCAATACAGTCGCATTCGCTACAACTTCCGTGGTTATGTAGCCAATGTAACTAAACGTCAGCGTTTTGCCTTTTTCCACTGTAATGGAATAATCGCCTTTGTCGTTGGTGGTTGTGCCGCGGGTTGTGCCTTTTACGACTACGTTCACCCCGGCAATGTCGCCGCCACTTGCATCTGTAACTTTCCCGGCTACCGTCATTTCCTGGGCATAACCCGGCAGGGCGAGCACAGAAAGCAGTACCAATACTTTAATTAGTAGAGTTTTTTTCATAGAATCTGACTTCTGGTAAGAAAAATTTGGACTAGCTGAAATATGGAAAATTCATAAAAATTAACCCAAATATACCATGGAAGGAACTACAACTGTATAGTAGATTTTTATCAAAAAATGACACATTTAGTACCACTGTGGTGGCTGTTAATTTGTTTATATAAAGAATAAATAAAATAATACCTTGTTTGATGTGCTTTTTCGCCGGGCTCCTCTTTTGGTTAAGAAATGGAAACTCCGGTAGCTATTCTTATCTGTCCCGATTATTCGGATATGTATATACGCAGTGACAAATTTGTGAACAGTGCTAAGCTCAGCGGGGTGGGAGTGTTTTGTACCAGGTCTGCCGGAGGATCAATGCAGCGGCTACAAGAATGGCAGCAGAAATGCCGGCTGGTAGGGGCATCAGAAGCACCGTGTACACGGGCAAAGCAGTCAGTGCGGTTTGGGCGATAATGCCGGTCACAATATTAAATGCATCCCGGGAAAAATGCGGATTAGGTATGAATGCAGGATCGTCTTTCCGGATTGCTTTTCTGACCGGCCCCCAAAATCCCCAGGGATTAACTTGCTGACAGAAGCTTTTCAAAACCGCCATTTCAGTAGGCGGCGTGAGCAGTGACGCGGCGATCGCTACGCAGGTGGATATCGCGAGGATGAGCGGAAAATAGTAGAGTGGGAGGAGTGCCGGGAAAAGATACGGACAGCACATCGCACAGGTAATTCCTGCAATCATACCCCAGAAAAATCCGTAGCTATTGAAACGCCACCAATGGAATTTGAGCACGTTGGAAGCAATATAGCCGCCGTACAACGCGGATACGATCCAGAGCAGAATGCTGTTCAGATTTTTGGTTACAAAGCCCAACGCGATCGCCACAGCCACTACCGACAGTCCTGAAATGTAATTCATCCATCTTACCTGCCTGTTGCTTGCATAGGGGTTAATGGATTTGAGGTAAACATCATTGACCAGGTACGCCTGTGCGGCATTGAAAGTACCCGCGAATGTTCCCATGAATGCCCCCAGCAAGCCCACCAGCACAAGTCCGAGCAGGCCGGCAGGAACATGGGCGCTGAGTACTTCGGGCAGCAAACGTTCGAAATCCCTGCCGTAACCGCTCCCCTGCGCATGAAAAATGAGTCCGAGTACGGTTACTCCGGTAATCAGCAGGTAGCGGGGCGGGAGTAGTACCAAATTGACAAACATGCTCATCAATGCAGCTTCCCGGGGTGTTTTGGATGAAAGGACCTTTTGCATATCGTAGCTCGGCATCGGGCCGGCGAGGCTGGCCAGAATGCCTTTGGCCGCCATCAATGCAAAAAAGTAGCCGAAAGGTGAAAAGTTGTCTTCCCTGATCTTCCGGTCAGCGTCGGCCAGGTAGCTGCTCCAGTTGAGTTCGAGGTTTTTACCAAACCACATACTGTCCCAACCTTCCGGCACGCGCAACCCGCCTGCATTCCCCAACGCCTGCATCGCAATGGTCGCGACACAGACCGAAATTATGACGATGATCACGTAATGCACGAGGTCTGCCCAAACGATGCTTTTCATCCCGCCGAGGAGTGAATAGAATACCGTAAATGTGGTGAATACTATTCCGTACAGATGTGGTACAAATTGGACCGGAACATCGAAGGGAATGAACCGGGAAACTGTGCTCCACGGAATGAAGATTTCCAGGAACTTGCCCAGTCCTATGAATGCGTAAGTCATAAAACTCAGACAGCTCAGAATCGCGAACACAATGATAATGCTGTGCGACTGTCGGGAATCGCGGGAGGTACCAAAGCGCGTGAGCATCCATTCTGCACCGGTAGATGCGCCCGATTTTCGTATCCATCCCGACATATATACCATCATGAAAACCTGGTTGAATACGGGCCACAGCCACGGAAGCCAGATGCTTTTGACACCGTAAACAAACATAACGGACACCATCCAGGCAGTACCTGAAATATCAAACATGCCTGATGCATTGGAAATGGAGAGCATCCAGAAAGGAATTGTCCGCCCGCCCAACAGATAATCCTCACTTGTTTTATCTGCCTGTTTTTTCGACAAGAAGCCGACAGTAACAACGAAAAAAAGGTAGGTCCCGATCACCAGGAAGTCGGTAAATCCTATTTGCATCCGGTTAATAAGTAGTTAGAAAATTGCGGATTGATTATAATACATTTTCAACATTAAATTGATATATTTAAACATTCCAACCTGACACTGTATGAATGAAATCTACCGCGAAATTACACCTCTGACCCAGTATGATTGCTTTACTGTTTTTACCCGCAGTAAGACCATTTTCGATTTTCCACTACATACCCACGACGAATTTGAACTCAATCTGATCCTTTCGGGGCGTGGTGTGAAACGGATCGTAGGTGACCACACAGAAACCATCGACGATGCTGAGCTCGTTCTTGTCGGTAATAACCTCCCGCACGGCTGGCTGACCCACACCTATAAATGGCAGGAGGGAATGCCCGAAGTAAAGGAAATTACCGTTCAGTTTCACCGCGACCTTTTCGACGACAAATTTCTGAAACGCAATCAGCTTTTCTTTGTGCGCTCGCTTCTGGAAAAATCGGCAAAAGGGATTTCTTTTTCGCGCGAGACCATTGAGCGCATTCTTCCACGTTTCCAGGCGCTCGGCCAGAAAAGCGGGTTTGATTCTATTCTGGAATTAATGTCCATTCTGCACGACCTCTCGGTATCACGTAACATGCGCACCTTATCAAACAGTACATTTACGGGCGAGAACGTCAATTTCAACAGCCGCCGCATTGAAAAGGTATTTGCCTTTATGCAGGATAACTATGATAAGGAAATCAATCTGCCCGGAATATCCAAGCTCGCGGGAATGTCGGAGGTATCTTTCAGCAGGTTTATCAAAAAAAGGACCGGAAAAACTTTTATCGAGAGCCTCAATGAGATCAGACTGGGCCACGCTTCCCGGTATCTGATCAATACCAGCAACACGATTTCGGAAATCGCCTACAAATGCGGGTTCAATAACCTGTCCTATTTCAACCGCATCTTCAAATCAAAAAACGGCTGCACGCCGAAGGAATTCAGGGAAAACTACTCTGGCACGCGGACGTTTGTTTAGAGAGTTCTTTGGTGGAGTTTATGAGTTCATGAGTTTAAAGTTTGTGAATTTAGAGTTTATGAGTTTAGAGTCTAATTTTTTGTTTTTGGCAAAATAAAAGAGCTCAAAGCCGAGTATACCGGAACTTTGAGCTCTTTATTTTTAACTCATTAACTCATTAACTCATTAACTCATTAACCTCATTAACTCATTAACTCATTAACTCATTAACTCATTAACTCATTAACTCATTAACTCATTAACTCATTAACTCATTAACTCATTAACTCATTAACTGTTTCACGGCGGCTCATTAACTACACTTTCAGCATCCAGCCGAAAACGTCTTCCTGTTTTCCGGTACGCAGGTCGGTGAGGTAGTTTTTGACTTTAGTTACAAATGAATCTTCTTTGATCTCTGGTAAAGTGTAATCCACGCCTTCGTATGCAATAGCAGCGAATGGAGAGATTACTACCGCAGTACCTGCACCGAAAGCTGCTTCCAATGTGCCGTTTTTGGCTGCGTCAATAATTTCCTTTACACTTACACGGCGCTCTTCCACCGGGATGCCCCAATGCTGAGCGATCGCCACGATACTTTTACGTGTGATCCCGTCGAGCGTTGTTTCAGAAACGTAAGGCGTAACCAGCGTGCCGTCGATCAGGAACATGATGTTCATCGTACCCGACTCTTCAATGTAGGCATGCTCGCGTGCGTCTGTCCAGATAAGCTGGTCGTAACCTTGCTCCTGGGCCAGTTTTGCAGGATAAAGCGAACCGGCGTAGTTGCCTGCACACTTCGTACCGCCCACGCCGCCTTCGGCTGCGCGGATATATTGTGTTTCCACTTTCACGCGCGGCGGTTTGGCATAATAAGTACCTACCGGACTTGTGAAAATGATAAATGTATAAGAATCAGAAGGTTTAACTCCGATATAAGGATCAGTTGCAAACATGTACGGACGAATGTACAGCGAGCATCCTGGCTGAGAAGGTACCCAGCCTGAATCCAGGCGAAGCAGTTCCAGCAGTCCGTTCATGAAAACTTCTTCCGGGATCGAAGGCATGCAAAGGCGCTCTGCCGATTTGTTGAGCCGCTTCCAGTTATCTATCGCGCGAAACAAGAGCACTTCGCCTTCTTCGCTTTTATAAGCTTTCATTCCCTCAAAAATAGCCTGTCCGTAATGCAGGGCGGCTGTTGCAGGGCTTAGCGAGAGGTCGCCGTAAGGGACGATCCGGAGGTCCTGCCATTGACCGTCACGGTAGTCGGCGATGAACATGTGGTCGGAAATATTCCGGCCGAAAACCAGGTTGTTGAAGTCAACCTCTTGTAAGCGAGATTCGGTGGTTTGCTGAACCTCGATCTGTAATGTGTCGGCTGTCATGATGCCTAAATTTAAATTTCGAAACGCTAAAACGAATGTTCGTCAGGGAATGCAATTTAAATATTTAATCTATAAATAACTGATATTTAGTACAACAATTATTTTTTCGGAGAAACTCTTGGATTCCAGGTGACTTCCTCGATTCCCAGCTCGTAAGTCATAGCCCGGCAAAGCATAAAAAGATAGTCGGAAAGGCGGTTAAGATACCGCACCACAATGTCTTCCACTTCTTCGCCCTGTTGCAAATGGATCACCGCCCGCTCGGCCCGCCGGCAAACCGTGCGCGCCACATGCCCGAACGAAACGGACTGGTGCCCGCCGGGAAGCACAAATGCCCGCAATGGAGGTACTTTCGCGTCGATCCGGTCCATTTCTGTTTCCAGTAAAAGAATGTCCTCTTCCAGAAGGTCCGGCAAAATGCGTTTGCTCCGGTCGGACTCGGAAGCCAGGTGCGAGCCGATCGTAAAAAGCCTGTCCTGGATCTCTTTCAACGTTTCTTTCCGGTCTTCATTTACCAGCTGGTCGCGCAGTAGACCAATGTAGCTGTTCAGTTCATCGACGGTTCCATAAGCGTCAATTCTGACGTGGGCTTTGCTCAGTCGCGTACCTCCGATCAGGGAAGTCATGCCCTTATCGCCTGTTTTTGTGTATATTTTCATAAATGTGATTTTGAAAGTGGATTAGCGGAAGCCTGCGTTCCGGCAACAACATTTGAACGCAATAATAACTGCCAATTAGGTTTTAGAAACTCCCCGACCTAATTTTGCACCCTGATTTAACTTGGCGAAAACCTCCTTAAGGTTGAAGAATTCATGAAAATTACAACATTTGCGATCAAGGTCTGGCGTTGGCTGTCCATCATATTTGTGGTAGGTGCATTGCTATGGACTTACTCCCTGTTCCCTGAAATGGTGGCTGTGGATTTTGCCCAAACCGGCCTGGCCGAGAAATATGTGGACAAAGAGCATATTTTTTACATTATAATGGGTTTGTTTATACTGAACAATGTCGTGATCTCGGCATTTGCCCGCCACATCCCAAAAGTAGATCCGACTTACCTGCCAATTCCAAAGAAAAAAGAATGGGCGCAGTTCCGCCCGGAGCTGAGCGAGCACCTTGTAAACTGGATTTACTGCCTAGTTTCGGTTATCAATACCATTATGGGATTCAGTTTGCTGGCTTTGGCGACGATCAACAGTACACAATACAAACTGGACGTATTTGATTTCTCCTGGGTATATTATGCAGGTATCGTGTTGATCGTGGCTGTGTTTTTGTTGCCTTTGCGCCTGCTTTGGCCGCCTGTACCTGAGGAAAAGCTGTAAAAGAAAGGCGAATGGAACAAGAACGCGGGGAAACAGGAGTGCAGGCAGACTGGCTTACAAAAGCCGAATCGATCCGGTTGCAGGATTATTACTATGATCTGCCCGATGAGCGAATCGCGCATTACCCGCTTGATGTCCGGGACCAGTCCAAACTGCTGATCTATCAGAATGGAACGATCAACCATCGTATCTTTTCCGACTTACCTGCACAACTTCCGGCAGATACACTGTTGGTTTTCAATGATACACGCGTAATTCCCGCACGGGCGTACTTTCAGAAAGAAACAGGCGCCGTGATAGAGATTCTGCTGCTGCATCCGGAAATGCCAACCCGCGTGATCAACGATGCAATGCTGGTCAGGAATGAATGCATTTGGGAATGTATGATCGGGAATAAAAAGCGGTGGAAGTCTGCGGATACCTTGAAAACGACTGTTGAGGTACATGCAGAGCCGGTCACGCTGGAAGTATCCTATGCCGACTATGAGCAAAACCATGTGTATTTAAAATGGAGCGGCGGGTTCACCTTTCTGGAAATCGTGCAGGCTCTGGGTGAAATCCCGCTGCCGCCTTATCTGAACAGGGATACCGAAGAGGGAGACAAGCAAACCTACCAGACTGTTTACGCAAATCACGATGGTGCGGTAGCCGCGCCAACTGCGGGACTGCATTTTACAGAAAACGTCTTTGAGGAATTAGCGAGACGGGGGATAAGCAGGTCATTTCTGACACTGCATGTGGGCGCAGGTACTTTTTTGCCTATCAAAGTAACTTCTGTTACGGCGCACAGAATGCATTCGGAGCAAATCGTTTTTTCGAGAGAACTGATCGAAGCGCTGCGGTCTGCCGCCGGTCCGGTGGTGCCTGTGGGTACAACTTCCATGCGCTCGCTGGAAAGTTTGTACTGGTTTGGTGTGAAGCTTTTCAGGAATGAAACAACCGAGTTCAGGATTGAAAAATTGTACCCTTATCCTTTTGAAGAAAGCGATCTGCCTACCGCATCGGAGTCGCTTGCTGCGATTGCTGCATTCATGGATCTGAATAATTACAGCTACATTACGGGTGAAACCGAGATATTTATTTTTCCGGGTTACCGGTTCAGGCTTTGCAAAGGGCTGGTTACCAATTTTCATCAGCCGGGTTCCACATTGATCCTGCTTGTGGCTGCATTGGTAGGCAGTGCCTGGAAACAGATCTATCAGGAAGCATTTGACAAAGGTTACCGGTTTTTAAGCTACGGCGATTCCTCCTTACTCTGGCCGGCGGCGCAACATTGACATAATATGATGAACAAAACTTGGGTTGTATTGCTGGTGTTCTTGCTATTGCAAGCTTGTGATTCCGGTCAGAAGTCGCAGGAAAAGAAGGAAGCTGGAACGAAAAGCAGCTATAAAGAACAAAGCGAGATCCGGCACGCCAAAGGTTTCGACATTCAATATTTCGATCAGTACAAAATCGTCACAATCAACAGTGCTGATTCTACCGCGGCCGGCGAAAAGTTTATTTTGCTTGAAAAAGGCAGGTCCCGTCCCGAGGGTTACCCGGAAGCACAGGTCATTCAAATACCAGTCAAATCGATGGTAGGGACATCCTCCATGCACACCGGCTTGCTGGAAGCGCTCAATTCGATTGATATACTGACCGGACTGTCTGGCCTGCAATACGTTTATTCATCTTCGGTTCAGAGGCGGATCAAGGCAGGTAAGATTGTGGAAGTAGGAAAGGACAATGGACTTAATCAGGAAAAGCTGATTGAAATGCATCCGGACCTCGTAATGACAGTAGGTTCACCAGGTACGAAGGCGGATCGCTTTAATGCATTGAGAGAAGCCGGTATCCCCGTTCTGACCAATTCAGAATGGGTTGAAACCACTCCGCTGGCGCGTTGCGAATGGATAAAGCTGGCGGCTGCGTTACTAAACAAGGAAAAGGAAGCCAATGGGATTTTTGGCAAAATAGAAAGAGACTATAACCGCCTGGCGCGCCTTGCCCGCACCACAGATCCCAAACCAACCGTCATTTCCGGTTTGAACACAAAGGATGTATGGTTTTTACCAAGAGGCGATAATTATATGTCGCAATTTTTTGAAGACGCCGGGGCAAGCTACCATTGGGCAGATACCAAGGGCGGCGGCAGCTTGTCGCTCAGTTTCGAGTCGGTGTATCCCATTGCTTTGAAGGCCCAGTACTGGGTTAATGTAGGATTTGATAAAAACGATACGCGGAGAAGTATCCTCGCGCAGGATTCGCGTTATGCCGATTTTGCTGCTGCCAAGTCCAGAAAAATGTACAGCTACAATGCCCGCGTGAATGCGTCGGGTGCGCATGATTTCTTCGAGTCAGGCGCTTTTAACCCGCATACGGTGCTGGCAGACCTGATCCATATCTTCCACCCGGAGCTCCTTCCGGGACACCAGCTGGTTTATTACAAACAGTTACCATAAAAATGGCAGGACCCGCAAAAAGACAAGGATTGATCCTGACCTGCCTGGCATTGCTGGCAGTTGTTTTTTTTGCATTGGATGTATTGTCCGGGTCTGTGGCTATCCCATTCGGGGAAGTAATGCATATCCTATTTTCGCGGGAATCTGAAAATCAGGCGTGGCTTTTCATTGTTGAAAAAATCCGTATTCCCAAAGCGGCGACTGCTGTGTTGGCAGGCTGCGGGCTTTCGGTGAGCGGCTTGCTGATGCAAACACTTTTCCGCAATCCGCTCGCTGGCCCCTCCGAACTGGGCATTACCGCCGGCGCGGGCCTGGGTGTGGCTTCCGTAATGCTGGCGGGAGGAAGCGCAGGAGGAATGTACGCGGTAAATCAGCTGGGTATCTCGGGTAGCTGGCTTGTGATTGTGATGGCCTCGCTCGGATCTGCATTGGTGATGTCGCTTATCCTGCTGATCGCCGGTCGTGTGAAAGACAATGTTGTACTGCTGATCGTAGGTGTGATGATCGGCACGATTACACTTTCTGTGATCAGTATCTGGCAATATGTAAGCCAGCCCGAGGAGTTGCAGGAATACATTATGTGGACTTTCGGCTCACTGGGCGGGGTAACGCAGTACCGGCTTTTTGTACTGACAATCGTTGTGCTACTGGGCCTGCTGGGTGCATTTGTTTCTTCCAAATCACTGAATGCATTGTTGCTGGGTGAGAATTATGCAAGAAGCATGGGGCTGAGCATTGTGCGGAGTAGGCTGATGATCATGGCCAGCACCAGTCTGCTTACCGGAAGTATCACTGCCTTCTGCGGTCCGATCGGCTTTATCGGAATTGCCATTCCGCACCTGACGCGCGCTTTGCTGCGCACTTCCAACCACCGTATATTAATGCCCGCCTGCTGCCTTTCGGGTACCGTGCTGATGTTGTTCTGTGATATCGTGGCGCAGCTTCCCGGCACGCAAACTGTGATTCCGATCAATATCGTTACCTCACTGCTGGGTGCGCCGGTTGTGATCTGGGTGATCCTCCGCAGTAACAACCTTCGTTCATCATTCTCATGAAAGATAATCGGGCAATACTGCAAACAGAGGCGCTTTCTATCGGGTACCGGTCGAAAAGCGCTGACCTGGTCATTGCGGGTGATCTGAATCTTTCTTTGGAGGCGGGAAAACTGGTTTGCCTGCTCGGCGAAAATGGTTCCGGCAAATCCACTCTGATGCGCACGCTTGCGGGTTTGCAGCCTGCATTAGCTGGCAAAATCCTGCTCGGTCAGCGCGAACTAGCGCGGTTGAAGCCACAGGAACTCGCCACGCAGCTGAGCCTCGTTCTGACTGAAAGACTTGAAACGGGTAACCTTACAGCCCGGGAGGTAATTACCCTCGGCCGCACACCTTACACGGGCTGGCTTGGTCAGCTCAGTGACGCAGACAGGCGGCAAATTGACCTCGCGATCGCATACACAGCCACAGAATCGCTACTAAACCGCCAGATCAGCCAGCTCAGTGACGGAGAGCGGCAGAAAGTAATGCTGGCGCGGGCACTGACGCAGGATACCGGCGTCATTTTGCTCGACGAACCTACTGCACACCTGGACCTGCCCAACCGTATCGGGCTGATGAAGCTGCTGCACCGGCTTGCCGCCGAAACCAACAAGGCGATTTTGCTCAGTACCCACGAGCTCGATCTCGCATTACAAACTGCCGATCAGCTATGGTTAATGAAAAAAGGCGGCGGATTGCTGGCAGGCGTTCCCGAGGATTTGATTTTAAATGGATCCTTCGAATCGGTTTTCAACCAGGACAACTTCTTCTTTGATACCAATACGGGTACATTTAATATACAGCGGGAGCCAACCGGGGAGCAGGTTTATTTGGAAGGCAGTGACAAGGAGGTATTATGGACGAAAAAAGCGCTTCAACGTGCCGGATTTTCAGTATCAAATACAGCAGACAGTCGCCGAAAGATTAAAGTAATGCACATCGCAGGTGAGCGCGTAATGTGGGAGGTAAGCGGTAGCGGAAGTCCGGTCCAGCTATACTCGATCGCAGCCCTGATCACTTTTTTGACCTCACAGTAAATAGAATATAACATCGGTGACTTAGCTGATGTTCTTTCCGTGATAATGGCTATTTTTGAAACCTATTAGCCAAACAGGTTTTACCCTTCACATGATTCTTCTGGTTCCATTAGCAATGTGGCTTTGTACAGCCAATTGTTATCTGGCTTTTTTCAAAGACGGGCCTCAGGCATTCCGGCGATCGGTACTTGCTTCGGCCATTTTCCTCTTTTTCTTCATTGGGGCCGGTACTGAATTACTCAGCGCATTCAATCTGATTAATTCCTATGTCGTGATTACCGCCTGGCTTTTGTTCAATGTAGCCCTGATATTTATTTCTGCGCGGCTGCAAGGTAAACATAAGCTTAATCTCCGTTCGATCAGCAGGTTCTGGATGCAATCTGGCAAAGCGTTCTTTCGCAAGCTCGGTGTATTTACGATAATAATACTTGGTTCACTGGCATTATGTACGCTCATCGTGGCCATTGTAGCTACTCCCAATAACCTCGATTCGCTGAGCTACCATTTGAGCCGGCTGGGCTATTGGGTACAGAACGGGAATGTGGAACATTATGCTTCCCACATCGAGCGCGCGATTTCATTCAGCCCTTTTTCGGAGTACGTACACTTGCATACGTACCTGCTTTCTGGCAGCGACCGGTATTTTCAGCTGGCACAATGGCTGAGCCTGGCTGGTATTCTCATTTGCGTGTCGCTGATTGTGGAGCTCTTCTCCGCCTCCGCTGTTCAGCTTCGCATTGCATTGGTTTTCGCAGCTACTTTACCGATTGTAGTGCTTGAATCCATGACAACGCAAAATGACCTGATGGTCGCTTTCTTTGTGATCGCAACAGCTTTTTACTGTTTTGATTTTACCCAAAACCGTAAGCCCATTGCCTTTTTGTTCCTGGCACTTGCGGTCGCGATCGGGATTATGACAAAGGGTACATTCGTGTTCTACGCACTTCCATTTGGATTTTATCTGCTTGTTTTTACATTGGGAAGAGCGGATTTATGGAAGTCACTGGCATTGTTGCTGGCGGGTACCGTCGTGCTGGTATTGCTGTTAAATGCGCCTTTCTGGTACCGAACACACCAGATTTTCGGCTCGCCAGTCGGGACGATGAGTAATGGAAACAGGAATGATATACGCAGGCCGGCTGATTTTATATCCTCGCTCTCCAAGCATACCGCGCTGCACCTGGGCTTTGTTTCACCGGGCAACAGGTACAATCAATTTCTGGAAAGCCGGCTGACGGACTTGCACGCTGCAATGGATGTTCCATTGAACCGGCCGGGCTCGGGGATGCCTTTCAAGATGAACAAGCTCAATTTCAATGAAGATTTTGCGCATAACTTCTTCGGAATGTGGCTGATCCTGCTGAGTATCCCGTTGCTTTTCTTTGCGCGGCTTGTTCCTCATGCAAAGTGGTATGCACTGGCTGCGTTTTGCAGTTACCTTATCTTCTGTCTGTTTATTGGATACCAGACTTACGGTTCGCGCCTGCATATTCCGTTTTTTGTACTTGCGGCTCCGGTGATGGGTCTGGTTTACGGCTCGGTAATGCGGGCAGTGCCAGGCAAGATATTGCTCACGATACTATGGCTTTTTGCATTACCATTTGCGCTTCTGAGCGTAACACACCCGCTGCTTTCTACCAGGTGGTTTTTTGAAAATGTGTTTCCACCGATCAATAATGCATTGAACCTGCATATCCACGTGGGACCGGGCAATGCGAACCTGATGCAGGAGAGTATCATTTTTTCTCCGCCTGAAAAAATAATATGGGGCGACCATTTGGCTGAAATACAGAATCTTACCAGCTTTATTGAATCCCGGAATCCGCAAAAAATCGGTTTTGATTTAAAGGAAGCCAGCTATGATTATGCATTTCAATATTCTTTAAGAAAAGAAGGCCGTATTTTTGAGCATGTGGCGGTCCGTAATCCTTCAAAAGTATTGGAGAACCCGGCATTCAAGCCTGATCTGATCCTCGCGGAGGTTTATGAAGGAGCTGCGTTTGACTGTCATGGACAGAAATACGTGCTGGGTTTTCATACACTCGATAAGTGGGTTTACATTCCAGCCAACAATTTGAAATAGGATTTACAGGTTTAATCAATTGAAATGAACGCATTGGAAGTTGTAGAAGCGTATTACGCTTGCTTTAATAATCAGGATTGGAAAGGAATGCTGGCGCTGCTTGACCCGGAGGTCAGGCACGAAGCAAACCAGGGCGATGTGCGCGTGGGTATAGATAAGTTCACCGAGTTTTTGGGTAAAATGGATGAAGCTTATGAAGAAAAGCTTACGGATATGTTCTTTTTTACAGAAAAAACCGGAACACGCGTCGCAGTTGAATTTGTGGTAAATGGGGTTTACAAGAAGGCGGAGGAAGGTTTGCCGGAAGCTTACGGACAAACTTACGTGCTGCCTGCCGGTGCTTTCCTCGAAGTAAAAGCAGGAAAAATCACGCGCGTAACTACCTACTATAACCTGCCGCTCTGGATTGAGCTGGTCTCAAAGAAATAATGCAGGATCTCTCATTCATTTCAAAAAAAGGTGCTGAGATCGAAAGTGTTTTCGAAGATCTGGGGAAGTTGCGGATTGCCGTTTTTCATGATTTTCCCTATCTCTACGAAGGCGATCTGAATTACGAAAAGGAGTATCTTAAAATCTACAGTCAATCTGCCAGAGCCTTCCTTTTTGCAGTTTATGATGGTGCCGAAATGGTCGGCGCTACTACCTGCATTCCACTCTCCGATGAAACAGAGGAAGTAAGGGCACCTTTCGAGAAAGCAGGGTACGATCCAGGCCGTGTATTTTATTTTGGTGAAAGCATTCTCCTTCAAAAATACCGCGGGCTGGGGCTGGGGCACCGCTTTTTCGATGAACGTGAAGCGCACGCGCGCAGTTTCGGCGAATACAAACTTGCGTGTTTTTGTGCAGTGGAAAGAGCAGCGGATCATCCGGCCAGGCCAGACAATTACCGGCCTAATGATGCTTTCTGGCAGAAAAGAGGTTATATAAAAACGCCGCAATTACAAAGTACAATGCGGTGGCTGGATATTGGAGATAGCGAAGAAACAGCCAAGACTATGACATTTTGGTTGAAAGATCTGAAAAGCGAATAGATGAAAGTTACCGTTGCAGCAGCACAATATCCGATCAGCGAACACGCCGACTTTTCTGCATGGAAAAAGCACATTGCGCATTGGGTGAGTCAGGCTGCCGGGCAGGGCGCTCAGCTTCTGCTTTTCCCTGAATATGGATCTATGGAGCTTGTCAGCATTTTTTCAGAAGCTGTCAGAAGCAATATCCGTGAGCAGATCTTTTCACTTGACGCATTGAAATCCGAGTTTTGTGCGGTGTTTGAAGAGCTGGCGAAAGCATATAAGGTAACTATTGTGGCCCCGACGATCCCGGTTGTTGAGCAAGGTAAAAACCTCAACCGCGCATATGTATTTTCTCCGGCTGGATTAGCCGGATACCAGGATAAGTTTTTCATGACGCGTTTTGAAGATGAGGAATGGGGCATTGAAACTGCACCCAAAGTATTGACTGTCTTCGAAGCGTCCTGGGGTAAGTTTGGCATTCAGATCTGCTACGATGTCGAATTCCCGATAGGAGCGCAGTTGCTGTGCGAGGCCGGTGCCGTGCTGATCCTTGCGCCAAGCTGTACCGAGACTATCCGCGGTGCCACCCGCGTGCATGTTGGAGCCCGTGCCCGCGCCTTGGAAAATCAGGCATATACTGTCGTTTCCCAAACAATCGGCAATGCGGCCTGGTCGCCGGCAGTGGATATCAATTACGGATACGCAGCCTGCTACTCCACACCGGACAGAGATTTGCCCGAAGAGGGAATTATCTCAACAATGCTTCCGCAACAGGAAGGCTGGCTCATCCAGGAACTGGATTTTGCAAACCTCGATGTTGTAAGAGAGGACGGTCACGTCTTTAATTTTAAGGATCAAAAGCGTATATCAACAACGCTGCCTGGCGATGAAGTGAAGATTTTGCAGCAGGTGATTTGATTCTGGGTACAATCACTTTGTTTTTAATTCAGACTTCGCCTGCTCTGATGCGTTAAGTCGCGCTTCCATTGCATCCAGTTTGCTCATGATCAGCGCAGCTTGTTCTTTAAAAATTTGGTTCTGTGAGGTCAAAAGCTCGTTTTTTTCATTAAGTTCTTTTACTGATTCTATTAAATGCGGCACGAGGCCGATATAATTGACAGACTTGAAGCCGTTAGCATCCGTTTTGACTAGTTCCGGAAACAGCTTCTCGACCTGTTGCGCAATGAGCCCGGTTTGCAGTGATTGTTCTTTTGTTTTATCAATCCAGTTATAATGATAACCCTGCAGATCACGGATTTTTAAAAGGCTGCCGGATAATGGGGAAAGATTATGCTTTAATCTCGCGTCAGAAGTCAGGCTGACATTGCCATTCAAGAATGCATTTCCATCGTTATTTACCCATAATTGCCAGTTGTCGAGGAAGAAGCCTACCTCATCGTCTGTTTTCATTCCAACAAAACCTCGCTCTACGTGGCTGGAATTATCGAAGTGAATGCCGGCAGTTACTCCATTGTGAAGAATACGTGGTCTTCCGTCAACTTCCAGAATGTACTTCGGGTTCAATGCATTTTTTCCCAAACCCAGATTCCCGTTTCGCAACAAAGTGAGCGCGTTTTTTCTGACGTTCTGCGATTCGTCGCTATTATTCTGAGATCCATTTCCTATCTGAAATATCCGGTCTGTAGGTCCTTCGGTTTCTGTATCTGCAACATCTGTGCTAACCTCATTAAAAGAACCTATCGACAAAGAGCCCATCGCTCTTGAAAAGACATTGTTGCCAAACGTAACAGAAGCGGTTCCGCCTGCTCTGGTGAAATTGCCAGCACTGAATGATGCAGTGCCTGTTGCTTCCGAATTAAATCCCATACTTACTGCACGTGTACCAGATGCCTTCGTAAATGTTCCGAACGCCGCGCTGCATTCACCGCTCGCCTCGGTGCCCGCACCGGTTGCGAAGGAGAATTGACCGGTTAATGCATCGTTCCACTTTTCGTTTCCAGCATTTCCTGCTCTGAATGAACCTTTCACTGGATACCAGATCAACGTTTGGCCGTCTTCTATCGCTGGTAACATATATTTTAAAACCTTGGGGTCATTCGGATCCGAGTTAGGGTCGATTTCTGATCCCAATTTTAAACTTTGAACAACCGGAATACCCTGGTTCCATTGAGTTGCTTCCCGTGCTTGCAAGGCATAGGGCACACTCAGCAATTGCGTTGACCCAAGATTGATAAAATCGTTGCCTCCGGTCGGGTCGATTTCGAGCTGTATAAAATGCTCCAGTGCCTTCCACGGTATCTCAGTGAAGTTCCCGCTAACTACGTTTCCTTTCCCAATTGCGATAGTAAATACTCCGTTCGTGTTGGTAGGCGGGCGATGTATCTCCTGATAAACAGATGGCCCCATCAGACTTTCGGAGTGAATAGTTACCCGAAGACGAACGATAACATCACTGATCGGCTTCCCGTCAACCCCACGGGCAACCCCTTGAAAGCTAAATTGCTCTGGTGCTTGCGCCTTTGCAGTAATGATTGTAAAAAGCAGAATTAAAAAGAAAAAAAGTGGTTTCATGCCAGAAAATAAATAAGTGAAGGATTGACGCCGGCTTACGTGGCGGCACTTTCGACTTAATTAAATCACTGATCTATTCAATACATAAATTGATGATCGATAGGTAGAAACTACTTTTTTAACGTGCGTCACGTCACTTAAAAATCACTCATTTACGCATTGATCATTCATTCATCCGAATCACATTTCTTTTATTACCAAACCAGGTATCTTTTACTGCGCCGGTTCCATTGAAGCGGTATTGAACACCCACAATGCCGGTTGCTTCGTTTGGGAAATGAAGCGTATAGGCTTTTTTGTCGTTAACGTAAATATCTGCCCGTTTCGAGATTGTTTCAACTCTCAGTTTCGTCCACTCCGTCAGGTTTGCACCGAAATTTGACAGATCGGCCTCTTTGCTCGTTACATAAGTGCCGCAAAAAGCCAGCGACAGATCGCCTATGCAAGGTTTTGCTGCAAGCGGAATAATGATAATATCGTTTTTACATTGAATCAGCACCTGCATCGGCTGACAAGCGTTCGTTCCCTGATTGAAATTACTCCGGACACTTGTTTCAAATACAAAATTGTCACTCATCAGATCGCCCATATCGCGCTGATTGAAAATCCGTACTCTTGGTGCTTTCGGGTGCAGCGATAGATTATATTTGTTTAAAACACGCTCATTTACCTCCACAATACCGTTGCTGACGCATTCCTCCTTCTTAAAATAAACGGGTACCGGCTCTTCTTCCGCCAAACAAAGCCAGCCGCCCGAAGTAATCCAAAGGTCCTGCGTTTTGACGATCTGGTTGTCTGCAATCAGCTTGGTGTTGAAATAACCAGGATGGTAATAAATGGAAGAATGCTCGTGTTTGTCCTTTGAAATGAGTTTTTTGCGGCTCACATCCCAGGTTTGTGCGATAAACACCGAATTGGTTTTAGCCGCCTTCGCATCATAGTGGAACACTACCGAGTTGGGAACGCCCTCTGTAACAATCTTGTCAGGTCGGAAGGAGAACAGCTTAGGATCGAGCGTGGAATCAGAAGCTTTGTTGGAAAGCAAAACATACCCGGCAAGCAGCAAAGGGACCAGCGAGAGCAGCCAAAGGTATCTCAGTTTGCCTTTTTTCGTTGCAGGTTCAGTGCTTACCGGCAACGGGGCAGTATGTACGTAGGAGTTTGCCACCATTCTCTCCTGTTGACTGAAATGCCGCCAATCTGAAAAACCTGCAAATTTGGCCAGTGCATTGAGTGTTGTGAGGGTAGGTGCGCTGTCGTATTTAAGCTTTCCCCAAATCCGTTTTAAAGTGGTGATACTGAGTCTTACGCCGGTTTTTTCGTGTAGGATATCGCTCAGCTTTTCAAAGTCGTAATTGCTCCAATGCCCGCTGTCGCCCCAACTGAGCTGCGACTCAATCAGCATGAGGCACTTTTTTAGATCCTGCTCTTCTCCTGTTTTTGTCATGGCTGTGATAAACACTTTTCGGGTCGCGTGTTTGTGCAATCAAAAATACCTTTTTAGATGGATTCAGGATTGATAATGCAGGCAATCTGTCAAACTTCTTCCGATGATTTACCCATATCGACCGTTTGCTGATTTGTTCTTCGCCTTGTAGTGTGGATGTATAGTTTTGTAACGGTTCAATTGTAACTCGTTGAACTACCCGGATGCCCTGCGTGTGTGTGAACCTGGCATTCGGGTCTTTTTTTGCCCGCATGGAAGCCATGAAAATAATCGCCGGGTATATGGGCCTCATCACATTGGTATTCAATCTGCTTTCCTGCCAGGGAAGCAATTCTTCATTCAAGCCGGGCATCTTATCGAAAGCGGGCTATTACATTCAAAACGACAAGGTTTATTATTATGGCGGCTTTGGGAATGCAACTGTTACGGCATTGGAGAATGCAGTCGCAGCGCAGTTTGAAACACTCGAAAAGCGCTTCCCCGAACAACCATTTGCGCATTTGTATGCCACTGATGGAAACCATGTTTATTTCGAAGGTAAGCTGATCAACGGCGCCGACGGGAAGACTTTTCAGGTTTTTGGCTATGGCTGGGCAAAGGATTCGCAGCACGTTTTTGCGTTTCACTCCATATTATCCGATGATCCCGTCCACTTTGTAAATGTAAATGGCGGGTTGTTCAAAGATCGCAAGCATGTTTATGATGGCTACAGGATCGTTTCTGATGATCCTGCCCACCTCACTTACCTGGGCAGTACAAACCTGCGCTCCTACCATGCAGACGGGAGAGGTGTTTTTACCGGATCAATCAGAATTGATCCAGCTGACGCTGAAACGTTCAAGCCGTTGATGCACAACTATTCAATGGATGCGAAAGCTGTTTTTCTCATTGATGAGGGAATGCCCCTAATGCTGGAAGGTGCTGATCCGGCTACATTTAAGGTGCTGTCGCGTTACTATGCAAAAGACGAAAAAAACGTATTCTGGAGAAATTACAAATTACCCGACGCCGATCCGTCGACCTTTCAAATCACCAGCGAAGAACATCACGAGGGTCGGGATCAATGGCGGAGGTACCTTCAGTATGCTGTAATTGGATCAGACTCAACAAAATAATAGTGTCTGCTTATCACTGTGCCTTCATAAAATGACAGACTTGTTAAAATCAGAAGCAATCCTTCTCCGCAGAGGCAATTGATTTATCCACTGTACCCGCTTTACCCGCCTGAATGGGGTAGTAGCATCCGGCTTTTGTTTTGAATATCTCTGACTCACTTCCACAAATAATGGCGCACGCCTGTCCTCCCACGATGTGTTTCCTCGCTTCGCTGTCATCTACCCGCATTTTATACCTGAACAATCCCTTGTACCTGGATCCATCCGGTCTAAGTCCATCCCAGCCATAATCAGCGATCGCCATTTTGGAATTACAATAAGGCTTTTGATACAATATAGTGTCACCGACGGCACTGTATATGGTAAATCCCCAAATGTCGGTCACGATATCATTTACAAAAGGCAGGAAATAGTCATTCACACCATCCTTGTTCGGCGTAAAAACATTGGGTACATAAATGCGCTTTTTGTCATAAGAAAACTCAACAGCCTGAGTGCCGCAACAGGATTCATATTCCGAGCTGACAGGTTTTGGCTGATCCTGGGAGGAACAGGTTTGTGCGGTGCAAATGAGGAGGAGAAGAAATATGGTAAGTGTGTTTTTCATTGGGGTTGTATATTAGAATTGTTATCGAATGGTTTCAATGGCAAGCAGGATGTATGCTATTCTGCAAGACCAATTGGAATTGAATTACCTCGGCGGTGATTAATTTTAAATCGAAAGAGATAGTTTTTGTTGCCTGATGCAGATATGGAGCTGGCGACAATCGAACCGGCAAGTCCAAAGTACGCGCCCCACATGGCGCCGCTGTTAGCATCTGTGAAAGATCCCGGCCGATCATAATAAAGCCGTTGATTAACATTTTTAATTTCGAAAAAGCCTGCGGAAGTGGCTTTGTACAAATTAATGCCATCTGATATTGCGTAAAGACCAGTAGGTTCCAATTGTACACCTTTCTTTCTTGTTCCATAATAGCGATAGGCTGTTACTTTTCCCTTCTTCGATTTTTCAATCATTATTCTTGCATTGATATCGGGATTATTCTGGGCAAAGTGTGCATAGTCTTTAAATATCCCTGAATTGGGTACTTGATTAGAAAATATTGGAATGCGGCTTATTTCCAGACTATCCAGATCATTTAGCTCGTCTCTGGTGAATGTGGGTTTGTCCTCGTTGAGCTTGCTTTCAGCAGCATCTTTTGCAATGGCACAAAATTCCTCGCTCACCGATCGAAACAGCTTTTTTGTAACATCAAACCCTTTTACTGTGAAGATGCTGTCAACAGCAAGTATTTCAGAATATTTACCAACATCCTCTTCAAGAAATAAACGCAGTGAAAGTTTGAGTTTTCCATTCTCAGGAATGTCCCTGGTATTTTCATTCATAAATAACTCATTAAGAATGAAGACCAATGTTTTTTGATTGCGTATGCTTTCGTTTTTACCTTTAAAAAATATCGCTAGACTATCCGCAATACTTCCCTCGAAGACGATTTGTTTGCTATTGTTTCCCAGCCCTTTATGAATATATCCTAATAGTTTCTGGCCGTCTCTGTTGTCTATCACTTCAATAGTTGAAAAACCTGATGTGGAATCTTTACAATTGTAGTCGATTGTAAGGTTGATCTGGGCTTGGGTGAGATGAGTGATGGATAGTGCAATTAGTAAGAGGATGTCTTTCATACTAGATAGATAGTTAACTAGAATGTTCAAAAATTATAGAATGCTCAGTGTTTTATTGCTCGACTATATCATGGATAAGTGAGCGTCCAGTTGTTTTTCTTGAGATAATCCACAGTTACTTCGAAACGCTTTAGGACCAGATCGTGCCGCTTTCCGAGACTGTCGCACCCATATTTATCTATGTATCTGATGGCCGAGTCAGCATGATAGACAATGAATAACAACCTTCCCTTAGGGTACCTTGGAATAAGAGTTTCCCATTTCACCGGGACTTGTTGGATAACCGTCCTTTTCTCCTTCCACGAGGTAGGTATGTGCAAGTTTGCTTGACGAACAATCATAAAAACTGTAAGGATCCCCAGCTTTGCCTTCATCTGGTGCTTTGGTGAAAATGATTGGATGTGACGAATCATTCTGAAACATTAATCTAGTATCACCAGGAGGATCGCATGAGGACAATGCCAATAATAATATGATTGTCCAATTATTCATAAGTAATAACAAAATTGCTCTTCTTTAAATCGTCTAAATTAAACTTATGAAGTTTCAATACTTTACTTTTTATATTAATGGAATCGCAATCATAAAAACCACCTTCAGTATAAAAGTGATTCGGATCAATAAAGTAAATCTCTTCTGACTTCCCGTTGGCAAGTCTGTTTTCCCAACACGTTCTAAATCCATCAAAATCTAGCTTTGACCATAGAAAATAAGTTTAGCTTCATATCACTTTATTGGTTATCTATTGTATTTCAAAGCATTGATTAGTCCAACCGATATGGGCATTAATCACAACGAGGTTGGTATTATGGATAGGTTATTAAATATTTGTTATCTTCTAAATCCTGAAGACTTATATCTTTTCGATTCAATATCAGATATCTGCTCTGAACTTGTTTCCAACCATATTTCGAAACTGTATCAGCGGAAAGAAAAAAGATACTGAGAGTGTCTGCTGGAAGGCTATTAAAATATTTTGGCCATTTCTTCGAAGACTCATATTTGAAATTTTCCTCAGAACTTAGAGTCACAAGCCGAACTTCTGTTGACAATGAATCGGGAATTGAGATATCTGGATAATCGTTATTTACAAAATATAGTATGCGACTTGAACTGTTGTTTTGTATTGTAAAAAAGTACCTCACCGTTGCACCAGGAGGATGCTCGCATGATAATGCAAACAGCTGTATAAGAAGCAAGGCGAAAAAAGATGATTTAGAGATCATTGCTTTCATTGTTTTAAAAGTTAAACCAAAATGGATATGTTGGAGGAAAGAGAAGAAGATACCAGTCCCTAATATATTCTCTCTTATATTCACCTGAACGATCATCCCAACCTCTGGTAAGTAGGTCGTTTGTCCTGTATTTTTGCAAGTATTTAAATGACATTCTGTTGGCTTGTATTTCGTACCATTCGTCATTATGACTGTGCCAACCGAAGTTTTCAGCGATTGATCCAACAAAGCTTGGAACACCAATATGCCCAAAGTACAAAGGACCCACTAGTCTGCTCTGTAAAACATGTCCATATTCATGCCGGAAGATGTCACTCCCAATCTGCATATTCTCTGAATTTATGTAAGAACCCAGCGTAAGTCCCCATTGATTATCTGAATTTGAATTATCATTAACCAACGTTGCTCCTCCCCAATAATCAACATTGTCTACCTTTCTTGCCCCATTTCTTGCATGGGAGTACGTATTCCCTAATAGCGATTGAGGTGCCTCCCAAGTAAATCGGGAAAGTAAGGTGCCCGCTCTTCCCCAAAAATTGCGTTTCGGATCTGTCTTGAATGCCCCCATGTCTATCTTCCAGGCATTGTTTGTTAAGGTACCGGTTGCTGTGGGGTCAAAATTGCGCCATGCATTGTTTCTAGCTGTTTTGCTTGTAGGATCCAGGCCGCCGTGCAAAAATGCTGTTTCGAACAAATGACCTGTAAAAGTCATAATCGTACCGAATAACTCTCCGGTAGGATCCGTATGCTTCAATGGATTATTCATCACATAACTATACCGATTATAACCCTGCGTCGAATACGAATTCTGCACATAATTATCAACACTCAGCACCCTCCCAACCACCGGATCATACATCCGGCCGTTCATGTTGATCAGGTTGAAATTTGTTAAATGCTCATGACCGGTGAATCCACGATAGAGGTAGCTTGTTGGGGCGGGGACATTGGCATAATCCCAATTGGCTGGATGACGGAGGCGGCCCCAGGCGTCGAAGTTCTGTTCGAGAATGACTGTCCCGTTAAAAGCCGTTAAAGTCAAAAGCGATCCCAGGTGATCGGTGTAAGTGTAGTAATACTGGTCTGCATTGTTCTCGCGAATAATAATAGCGATCAGCCCCGCCGGTGAACTAATGTAATGCAGATGCTTATCGGCAATACCTGGCGTTACATCCTTTTCGTAGCTTCCAAAGTAGTAATGCATGTTGATCAGCGCATTGTTCTTTTTCATGACCCCTTTCAGTCGCTGGTAGTCGGCGCCGTAGGTGTAGGTCAGCTCATAAGGCTGGCCCGACCCGTTCTCCGTAATTTTTTCAGGCTGGTTGAATGGGGTGTATGTAATTTCCTGAGTTAGTACCGGAATCGCTGTCGTCGGCGAAACAACACCAATAACTGCATTCAATTTTGCAGGGTGATAATTGAATGTCTGTCCGGCATCACTTTTTGCAGTAATATTTCCTGAGGCTGTATAGGATGTTACCTGCGCAGGTTTGCCCAAAACGGTAGCCGTCAGCAGCCGATTCAGGTTATCATATGTAAAGCTCTCTTCTTTATTCTTGATGTAATCTTTCCGTTTATCCAGATTGCCTTTTGCGTAATTCCAGGTCAGTTCCAGGTTTTGTACACCAGCTGTTGTGAACAGTTTAGGTGTCCCATAGTTGTAAGAAATTGCCGAGGATTTGCCGTTACCCAACGCATACGCCGTGTTTTGTCCCAGACCATTCATCCCGTTATTGGTATAAAGCGTCACCGCATTGGTGCTGTTTTTAATAGTGGTCGGATAACCATTGCCGTCATAGGCATGATTAGTTCCAAAGCCTGACGGATACAACACTGATGTCATGTCCCCGTAAAGATTGTAGCCGTAAGTAGTCGTGTAAATAGTGGCGTCGACGGATTGTTTTACCGTCTGCAACCTTCCAAATGCATCGTAAGTATACTCATCCAGATTGCCGGCAAACCCGGTTACCTTTTTTAGCTGGTTAGTGGACGCTCCGCTGCCTGTGAGGTAGTATTCGTAAACCGTTGAACCCTCAGGGCCAATGCGGCTGGTGTTCCTGCCCAGCAGGTCATATTGCATCGTATGCGTTTTGTTGTTTGCATTGGTTTGGCTCGCCAGCTGCCCCAATGCATTGTAATCGTAAGTGGTTGTACCGGCATTGAGGTCGGTCAGTGAAGTTTGCCGGGCCTGCACATCGTATTGGCTGCTTGTAATCACTGCGCCATTGTTTACTTCCTTGAGACCGCCGTGGCTGTAATAAGTGTAGGTCAATGTGCCTCCATTGTCCGTAGCGCTGATAACCTGGCCGCTGGCATCCGTTACTTTCGAAGAAACTCCCGAGGGCGTAGTGGTGGTTGTGGTCAGCTTTCCTGCTGCATAAACGTAGCCAATGGTAGTAGTGCCAAAAGGACCGTTGTTGCTGATATTAAATGGCCGGTTGTAGGTGTCATACTGTGTTGTGGTGGTCAGTACCGGCTCACCGGATTTATACGGATCGGTCGTTGTGGCGACATTGCCTCGACTATCGTACGTCTTAACCTGAGTAATGGTTTGTCCCTGAAAACCTTCCGTTTCGCTCTTGATTTCCCTTCTTAACAGGTCGTAAAATGTTTTTACATCCGGCTTTCCCGGATGGGAGGTGTTCAGGTACCAGACCGCGTTACCTGAAATATTCCAGCCATAATTTTGGGTGATTGAATAACCTTCCGGCAATATGATTTTCTTCTCCCGGCCAAAAGCATCGTATTCCAATGTTGTTATCAAACCATCTACTCCCGTTATAGTCAGTGGTTTTCCCCATTTAAAATCGTAAGTCGCAGATGAAGTTTGGCTTAGCTCATTCGTCTTGGTTTCCGGATAGCGGCCTTTGGTGTCGTAAACAGAAGAGGTTGACCTTGCTGGAAGACCGGATGGATTTATGGTCGTTTTTTTCAGGTTACCTAAGGGATAATACTCGAAAGTGGTTACTACGCTTTTCGGAAGTCCCACAAAATCCGTTTTGGTAGTAAGTTGACCAATGCCGTTATATCCGTATCCTGTTGAAACCGTATACGCAGGCTGACCTGTCCGGGTGTTTGAAACGGTTACAGAGGTTGGCTTGTTGAGAACTCCCGCAGGATAAGCGCCAAAAATGGTGTTGGTAACAGTGGTTTCAACTCCATTGTTGACCGTACTTTGCTTGATGTTACCGTAATTGTCGTAAACATTTACCGTAGTAGTTGTGCGGCCCTCAAATGCTTTGTTTTCAAGAATATTGGTGGTCTGAACCCAGAACCGTTTGGCTGCCGGAGAAACAAATACATTGGTATTGGTCGTTTGATCAAGCAATGCATTGGTAGATGCCAGATAGGTAGAAGTCCGGTAGGGGACAGCCGTGTAATAGGTTGTATTAAATTCATTTTCAACAACGGTTTTGATACCCGTTGTCAGGTTGTTCGCTGTTATCTTACCAAACCCGATAAACCCTTTTCCGGCCCGGTGAAGTTTTGTGCCTTCGTAAGTATATTGAGTGGTATTGAAGCCGCCAATTCCATCTTGTATTTTGAAATCGGAAATGGCGTAAAGTGGTGGCTGAATTGCGTTTAACGGATACGCTGTAAGATTTCCCCGGATATGGAAGCCATTTTCATCCGTCAGCTTTTTGTAGCTCCATTCCGTTACATGATTGTATCCATTCTTTACCTTTTCAAGGATATTTTCGCGTCCTTCTTTTTTGAAGTTGAAAACATCCATGGGGTTTGAAACGCTCTTGAAGTTGATGATGTCCGCTCTGCGATCCCCATTAAAATCACCGATCATCGGTGGTGGTGCCCCTAATCTTACGGCATAAGTGCTGGTGATGCGATGGAAGCCTGCTCCTGCGCCCGAAAAGCCTCTTCCGTAGTAGACGTCCAAATTCGCAGTTTCCAGGTCCGGCAGTTGCCAGCCATGATAAATGTCTGATTTGCCATCCCCATTTAAATCGGCAATACCGAGTTGGTCTCCCAGGTAAAGGTCTGTATCAGGTGTGGTATTGAAAGTAAAAGGGGATTCATATAAGCCGACCCCATTGGATATCAATACCTTCCATGCGCCCGAAGTGGTTAGTTTGGCAAGAATGTCAGTCTTTCTGTCGCCATTAAAATCACCAAAATAGCTGAGGTGATCTTTGCTTAAATAATTAACAGAATAGTGGATACGTCGCGCAGTCCACCCGTCAAAAGTAAAAATCTCGCAATGAATGCTCTTGATAAGCATAATATCGCTTTTGCCGTCACCATTGAAATCGACGACGTGCACCTTGTCGGCAGTAGCCCAATCAGTTGTCTCAAAAAGATGCGTCCCCGAGATTACGATTGACCCAAAATCGGGTTGCACTTTGCCATTGTATAAGTGACAGTTGTAATTCACGGCATTACTTCCCAGCATGGTAAGAATATCCTGCACACCATCCCCATCATAATCTCCTGGAAAAATGAAGTGGCCACTTGGGTGAATCTTCGAATAGCCTGTATAGGGAGCTATCGTGAGCGGGTCAAATTGGATGGCAAACTGTGCATTGTTTTGCCAATCATAGTTCTGAAGAGTCCGGTAAATGCGAAGACTTGATAATGTACGATCCTGTCCCGCTCCGGCAATATTGGTCATCAGAACATCATCTGCACCATCACCCGTGAAGTCGTAAGCAAGAAAATCAAATGAATTAGGTATACTCTGTTTTTTAACGACCGAATAAGTAACAGGCGCGTCTGTGATATTTCCTACATAAAAATCATTCGGACTTGCTGTGTATGGCAGATACTTGGTATAGACCTTGATCCTATATGCAGGAGGGTTCTGGATCAGGCTGGCTTCAAGGAAATCAGTTAATCCATCGGCGTTAAAATCACCTGTAATGGTTGTTGCGGATGGATTGTCATACCCGCTTGTCGTTACCGTACTAAATTCGGCTGGCGAATCTCCATATTTGAAAATAGTGGCGTTCAGTGAACTGCCGTCTGCACCCGATTCAGTCACCTCTTTCAGGTACGAATTGATGTTGTCATGACCGTAATTGAACTGGTAGGTTTTGACAACGACGCCACTGGTTTTGGTGGTGACTTTATCCAGCAAGTATTTGCTTTCTATGCGCGTATCGTTTTCAAAACCTGCGTTTTCATCAATGGTCCGGATCTTGTAGTCGAATCTGACCTGATTATAAGGGTCTAATAATTGAGCGGCATTACCCGTGTAGTTGATCTCTTCGATAAGCAAGGCGAAACTTACTGCCTTGTACTTGAACGAGATATAGTTTTCATCAGGGTAGGTAATGCGTGATAAAGCCCACGTCAAAACAGTTGCATTCTGGCCGGTATGCCTGGAATCCGGCGAATTGCCGTATTCCATCTTAATTCCATCCTTTGTAACAATTTCAAACCATTGCGGGCCGTCTCCCTGTGTGTTTTTGGAGATGATAGTAGCAAAGTTTTCACACTCGGTACCATACGTCGTATTCGGGTCTCCATAGTTACCCACTTTGCCGATCAGCCGGGAACCGTCCAAAACAAACCTGTCACTGTTTGTCATTACAATAGGATTTGCCTCACTATCGAAATAGCTATTGCGCGTGCTGCGGGTAATTTCTGACAAGCCGCCAATGCTCCATCCCTGACCTAAAACGCCATTTCCTCCTAAGGAATAGTAGTTTAAGGATATAGTCGGAGCAATACCATTTGTTCCGGGAGGTATTGCTAGTAATATCGAGTAAGTGGCACCTCCGGATGCAACGCCGGCACTTTCGGAAATACTTCCAACGGGAAGATTTTGATTAATGGTTCTGCCGTTGAAAGTAGCTCCGGTGTGTAAGGTCTGGTAGGTTACATTTTGTGCAAGAGAGTTGAAGCTGTACAGGGCTGTGAAAAGCCAGAGGATCTTTCGGGAAAGACATTTTGGCCAATGGATTTTCGCAGGGCGATTGGCTGACCGGACGTTGCAAAGGAGGTAAACTGTCTTCATATAGGAGGATTTAAATGCAATTTTGGCAAGCGGAATAGCGGTATGTGTATTCTTTTAAACACCTGATAACGTAGTCGGTAAGACACAGAAAACCCTTGTTCTTTTCAGAACTTCAGAGTGGATTCCCTATGCTTTTTGTTGAGTGGGAATGTTGGACGCGGAATCTCAAAACTCGGGGCGATCCTAAGCCGGCAGGACATCGGCAAACGTATCAATTAACTTTAAATATAAACGAAGATGTACGGTGCAATTATTTGCCGGTTGTACAATGTATTGTGCTCCAATGGATTGCGCGATTTGTCAGTATTGTGATAAAAGAAAGGTTTACGGAAAGCCTTTCATGAAGATCGGGTGGAGAGGCCTATCACTCGCCCTTGTCAATACGCTTGAATCAATCCGTTTGAAAGAAGCCTGCCGCCGCAGGAAAACTCCTTTGGGTTTGTTTGGTAATGTTCAATACCATTACCACGGCGATGCAAATGCATCTATTGTCAGCAAACCTTCCCCATTTCTACGATGAAATACCTATTTATAGTGGCGCTCTGTCTTGTGTTCTCTGGTTCATCATTTTCACAAGGAGTCGCATTTGGCTATGATGCCGCGGGCAACAGGATCAAAAGAAGCTCGGCAGCCGACCTTACACCTACGATCGATATCAATGCTTTATTATTCGCTGAGGCAGCATCGAGAGACTTTGTATTGAATATGTATGAGATCAACAATGTGGAAACATCCGGATTGATTTCATTTCGCATCAGTAAAATTTCTGCATTCAAGATCACTTATCCACTGACCTCAGGCACTTCGAATGTACTTGGAGGGGTAGCGAATCAAAATTCGAGCTGGGATTTTACAGAAAATGCCAATTTTGTAATTATTACATCGAAGGCAGGCATCAAGATAGCGCAGGGCGGCAAGGCGGTGGTTGGTTTTAAAATCACCAGAAATGCAGGCCAGTCCGCCAATATCACTCAAAACATCACAGCCGTGATTGTGGGCGGGGCAGGGGGAGAAGTGAACAGCGACAACAACCAGGCGATTGTCCAGGTAAGTACTTTGTAGTGCTGCTGGCGAGCCAAGTGACTCACAATGAAAAAGCCCCATTCGCAAGAATGAGGCTTTTTAACTTTCAGGCTCCCGAAGTTGGGCTCGAACCAACGACCCTCTGATTAACAGTCAGATGCTCTAACCGGCTGAGCTATTCAGGAGTTTATATCCGGTTGTTTACTCGAATTGTGGTGCAAATCTAAGAATTCAAGTTA
Source organism: Dyadobacter sp. Leaf189 (assembly GCF_001424405.1). Lineage (GTDB taxonomy): Bacteria > Bacteroidota > Bacteroidia > Cytophagales > Spirosomataceae > Dyadobacter. The sequence continues at coordinate 70,962 of NZ_LMPS01000009.1, read as the reverse complement.
TACAGCGCAAGAGTAAACTCTAAAAAAAACTTATGATTGCACCTTCGCGAGAATTAACTCCTTGACTTTCTTTGCGTCTCCCTTCGTAAAATTATTGATAATTATTTCCGGACGCATTCTCGGGATCACGCGGATCGTCGAAAAAAACATCCCGCTATCCACTTCAACACCCGAAATGTCGGAATAGAACACAAAGTTGTCGGTACTTCTGAAAAGCTTGCTGACTTTGAAGGTTACGCCTTTCTCTCCGAAAGTTACTTCATCGGGGAAAAACGGATTCATCAATCCACTGGCGCTAAAACGTTCGTTCATAATATTAGGTTAAATTAAATTTTCATAAAGGTACATACACGACCTTCTTGGTCTCAAAAAATTCTTCGCTAAAATAGTCAGAAAGCGCATAAACGCGGTTTTTCTGGTTTAGCTCACCTAATTCTTCTGCCAGGTCGCCTCCTTTTAAATATAAAATCCCGTTCCTGAGCTCGTGAAATGAATTACGGTTGATGTTTTTTCTGACCCAGCCTACAAATGGCGTGATGCGGGTTACTGCGCGGCTTACCACGAATTCATAGGATTCGTCCAGCTTTTCAGCCCGTGTTTGCTCTGCACGCACATTATCCAGCTTCAATGCAGCCGCAATCTCCTGCACTACCCTGATTTTTTTGCCAATACTATCCACAAGGTGAAATTGGGCATCGGGATAAAGGATCGCCAGGGGGATGCCGGGAAAACCGCCCCCGGTACCTACATCCAAAACGCTGGTTCCTGCTTTGAATCCCTGCACTTTCGCAATCCCAAGCGAATGCAGCACGTGCCTTTCATATAATGTATCAATATCCTGCCGCGAAATCACATTCACGCGCGCATTCCAGTATTGATATAATTCTTCCATTTGACTAAACTTACTTTTTTGATCCTCAGTAAGTTCGGGAAAATACCTGTTAATTAGTTCCATGTCCGGCGTGGCCTTCTTTTAGTTAAAGTAACAAAACCGAAAACGGTATAGTAAACAAACAATGCAAAATCCATGAGCAAAAAGCTGAACCACTCTACCGTTTTGTCCAGCTTCAGATTTATAATAATGAGTAAAAACCATTGAATCACCCAGCGCACCGCAACGATGATGCCTAGGTATTGTAAGGAAAGATAGTCTCTCGTGATCAATCCAAAAAGGAGTGCGACAAGCCCGAGCAGCCAAACTGCAATATGACTGCCTGACAGCAATGCGAGCAATATCTTGTTGCGCGGCTTATAGTACCTGCTTACTGCAATATGGCGCGTTTTCTGGCGGTACCAGTCCTTCCACGTGGTTTTCGGCCGGGAGTAAACAAACGAATCTTCCTCAATAGAGATCGTCGTGTTTTCACTGGTAGACACTTCGTTCAGGAAAATATCATCATCTCCGCCGTATACATTCTTATGTGTGTAAAAACCCTTGTTGGCGAAGAATACCGAACGCTTATATAATATGTTGCGGCCCACGCCCATGTAAGTCATTCCGGCCAGCGTAAAAGAAAGGTACTGAACTGCAGTATAAAAGGTTTCACAGCGGATAAACCAGTTGAGCATTCCCTTGTCCCGGAAGTAGGGTGAGAAGCCCAGCACAATGTCTTTGTCCGGCGTTACACGGGAAGTCATCGCGGTGATCCAGTGGGGCGAGGAGGGGCGGCAATCGGCATCGGTCATCAACGCAATCGGATATTTTGCCTGCTTCATTCCTACCGTTAATGCGTATTTTTTTGGTGTTACGTGATCAAACTGATCGTTGATCCGGATATACCTGATGTGTTTCCACTGAAAGATGTTGCTGCGGATGAATTCCTCGCTCCCGTCATCAGAACGGTCATCGAGCAGGATCACTTCAAATTCGGGATATTCCTGTGCATCGAGCAGGGGAAGCAATTCCGTCAGATTGTCCCGCTCGTTCCAGGCGCAAACCAGTACCGTCACACCAGGCATTGCGTTACCGTAGTTCGCACCTTTTCCATAAAACGCAAGTCTTGTAAAAAAGAAGAGATAATAGAATAATTGTACGGTAACAAACGCTGCTAGCGCATAAAGTAATGATTCGGCCACAACAGAAGAGAGAGGTAAATTTTAATCATATTCTCACAAATATACAGTCATTGTCAGTATTCTTCGAGACCTTCAATCTATTTTTGCAGCTCAGAAATCTAAAAGGTTTAATGAAGTTTACACTAGAAGTTGAAGACCCCGCTTCCAAGGCAAGGGCCGGATATATCGAGACTGATCACGGTGTGATTGAGACGCCGATCTTTATGCCGGTAGGTACTGCGGGGACGGTGAAGGCGGTGCACCAGCGCGAGCTGCATGACGATATTCAGGCACAGATCATTCTGGGAAATACCTATCATTTATACCTGCGCCCGGGACTTGACATACTGAGCCGCGCAGGAGGCTTGCATGCATTTAATGGCTGGGATAAACCCATACTGACAGATAGCGGCGGGTACCAGGTTTACTCACTTGCCGGAACGGGAAGAAAGATCAATGAAGAGGGTGTGGTATTTAAGTCACACATTGACGGTGGCGTACACACATTTACCCCGGAAAATGTGATGGATATTCAACGGACCATCGGAGCGGACATTATCATGGCGTTTGATGAATGCACTCCTTACCCCTGTGACTTTACTTATGCCCGTCAATCCATGGAAATGACACACCGCTGGCTGGTGCGTTGCTGCCAGCGATTTGATACTACCGATCCTCTATATGGTCACCAGCAGACACTTTTCCCGATTGTGCAAGGCAGTGTGTACAAAGATCTTCGGGTTCAGTCAGCAGAATTTATTGCCTCTTGTAACCGCGAGGGAAATGCAATCGGCGGCTTATCAGTAGGCGAACCGGCCGAGATCATGTACGAGCTGACGGAAGTGGTTTGCGACATATTACCCAAAGACAAACCCCGGTATCTGATGGGAGTAGGCACGCCCGCGAATATCCTTGAATGCATTGCACTGGGTGTAGATATGTTTGATTGTGTAATGCCAACGCGGAACGCGCGGAATGGCATGATTTTTACTACGGAAGGCATAATCAATATCCGCAATGAAAAGTGGAAGGATGATTTCTCGGCGATTGATGCAGGATTAGGAGGATACGTTAGTACTTTTTACAGTAAGGCATATCTGAGGCATCTTGTAAAGTCAGGAGAAATGCTGGGCGCACAGATTGCGAGTGTCCACAACCTTACATTTTACTTGTGGCTGGTGCGTAGTGCGAGGGAAAAAATAAGGGAAGGAGTATTTCTTTCGTGGAAGACTGAAATATTAAAAAAAATAAATCAACGTCTTTGAAAGTTCGGAAAAGGACGTTTCTTTCGGGTAAAATTTGAATTGGTAATCCCGAAAGTTTTTCCGTTTCTCTGAAACTTCGGTTGATTAAGTGATATTGTTAACCTATTTTTGTGCGCACTAGGCATTTGGTTGACGTACAATTGGCCATGAATTGAATACCTAATTTACTCATATTGACTAAAGATCAATCCTAGTTAATCTTAATAACGCTAACTTGAATAGTATGAAAAAAGTATCCCAGTTGATTTGTTCGTTTGCCTTGGGGGCAATGATGGCGCTGCCTTCATTGGCGCAACCGCTAGAGCAACCGAATTCTCCGGATTACAATCCCAAAGCAACCTACGATGGCCCTTACAAACTGAATACCTGGTCAGTTTCTGCACACTTTGGCCCGTCTATGTTTTTCGGCGATTTGAGAGAGTATGATTTCTGGCCTGTTACAAAAACATCTGCTGACAGTCACAAGGAATCCGGAACAATTCAAGGAGGCCTCACTTTAAACAAACAGCTTTCATACTTGTTCGGGTCTCGCTTGGATGTATCTCTTGGTAATCTGAGAGGTATGAAGCGCCGTAATTACAATCGTTATTTCGAAGGAAATTACTTTGATGTTTCCATTGCTGGAACCGTCAACCTGAAAGGTCTTTTGATGGGACCTAATAAAATGAAGCGCTGGAAAGTGGATGCGTATGTAGGGGTTGGGCAGATATTCTACGATGCAACTGCATATGATCTTACTGGCGGTGTAAAATTGCGCGAGACCGGCAGCAAAAATGACTGGATCATGCCAACAGGTTTGAACGTAAACTACGAAGTTACAAAGAGAATCGATATTGGTCTTGACTTCCGTTTGAACCATACTAACTCTGACTATCTGGACGCTACTTACGGTGGTGACTATGACAGAACTGAGAATCTGAATCTTATTAAAGACCAAAAGACTTCACGTAAAGGAAACTCTGAATTGGATAGCTACGGTTATGGAGCGATTCAGTTGACTTACAAACTGGGTAAAAACCCATTGAAAGTTCAGAAAGTTGATGGCAAATGGGATTACAAACCTGACGAAGGCGGATACTACCACTTGCGTTACACAGATCCTAAGGTGTTGATCAAGCCACCAAAGATCCTTACGCTTGAAGAAATGGACTCAGTTGCAAAAGCAAACCGTCCAAAAGATATCGACCCAAGATTGCTTCTTGATACAGATGGTGACGGTGTTTCTGACTTCTTCGATAAAGAGCCTAATTCACCAGCAGGAAGTATCGTAGACGGTGGTGGACGCGTACTTGACTTCGATGCATATGTTAAAAATGCATTGGCAACGGGTGCAGCTTGCAGCGAGATCTTTGCAAACGTAATGTTTGATACAGACAAAAACGTGATCAAGCCTGAGGCTCAGGAAATGTTGAAAAACGTAGCTGCGCTGATGAACAAAAACGGTTGCCGCTTGCAACTGGCTGGTCACACAGACCGTCGTGCATCTGACCGTTACAACATCGCACTTTCTCGCCGCCGAGTTGATGCAGTTAAAAACTACCTGATCAACGAAGCCGGATTGACTGACCCAAGCAAAGTGATTGTTGATTACTTCGGTTCATTCAAACCTATCGCAGATAGCGCAACCCGCAACGGACTACAAAGAAACCGTCGCGTAGAACTTAAACTTCTTCCATAATAGTTTAGTGGAAAAAAGATATAAGCAGAATAAGGTCTCCATATCGGAGGCCTTTTCTGTTTTAGGATGGAAATCTTTTCAATTAGTACTCACATTATATTACAAACTAGTTTAATGAAACAATACGATTATTTAATAGTTGGAGCAGGGTTGTGGGGATCTGTTTTTGCGCATGAAGCTACAAAAAGAGGGAAAAAGTGCCTGGTGATAGATCGGAGAGAACACACAGGCGGCAATGTGTATTGCGAAAATGTGGAAGGTATCAATGTACATAAATACGGTGCACACATTTTTCACACCAACGATAAGGATGTGTGGGATTACGTAAACTCTTTCGTTGAGTTTAACCGTTACACCAACTCGCCTGTAGCCAACTTTAATGGAGAACTTTACAATCTTCCATTTAACATGAACACCTTCTATCAGCTATGGAAGGTGCGCACGCCGGAGGAAGCAAAGGAAAAGATCAGGGAGCAGGTAGAGCAAGCCGGTATCAAAGACCCGCAAAATCTGGAAGAACAAGCTATTTCGCTCGTCGGAACTGATATCTATGAAAAGCTGATTAAAGCCTACACTGAAAAACAATGGGGACGGAAAGCAACGGAACTGCCTGCGTTCATTATCAAGCGTTTGCCTGTTCGCTTTACATTTGACAACAATTATTTTAACGACAAATACCAGGGCATTCCCATCGGTGGTTACAACAAGCTGACGGAAGGTCTGCTCAAAGATGTGGAAGTAAGGTTGGGCGTCGATTTCTTCAAAGACAGGGAGGCACTAACAGCATTGGCGGAAACGGTGGTGTACACAGGTCCAATCGACGAATACTTTGATTTCAAATTCGGGCAGCTCGAATATCGCAGCCTTCGCTTTGAAAACCAGTTGCTGGACAAGGAGAATTACCAGGGTAATGCGGTTGTAAACTATACGGATGGAGAGACGCCATTTACGCGGATTATCGAGCATAAGCACTTTGAATTTGGCACGCAGCCTAAAACGGTGATCACGCACGAGTATCCACAAGAATGGGTAAAAGGTGCGGAACCTTACTATCCGGTTAACGATGACAAGAATACTGCCGTTTTTAACCAGTACAAGGCACTTGCCGGAGAAGAAGAGAACGTAATATTTGGTGGGCGATTAGCCGAATATCGTTATTATGATATGCACCAGGTAGTAGCTTCTGCATTAAAGAAAGTGAAAGTGCATTTCGCCTGAAAATGCCATTTTATAGATCCCTGGCATCTTTTTGAGTTGCCAGGGATTTTTGTTTATACGCATTTCAAAAAAAATTCCGGTTAATGCGTTACGTATTCTGCTAACCGACGTCTAAACCATACTAAGTCAAAAGGTATGTAATGACAGGCAAGCAATTAGAGCAGGTTACGAGTTTAGCAAATGACGGAAAAGGCATTGTAAGCCTCCACTTCCTGAAAGAAGCGCTGCGCTTCTGGTATTGGTTTGTAGCTTCTTTGGCTACATGCGTAGTAATTGCCATTGTTTTCCTGAGGTATTCGACTCCACGGTATGACATTCAGGCTTCCCTGCTGGTGAGAGACGATTCGCGCGGCACCAGCTTCGAGGACGCCGCTTTATTCGAAAACCTTGGCCTGGCTGCTGTTACAAGCAATGTAGACAATGAGGTTGAAATTCTAAGGAGCAGGAACCTGATGGAGCATGTAGTGGACGCGCTCCAACTGCAGGTGCGCTGCTTTGCTTCGGGCAGGGTAAAGACCTCCGAATTGTATGAGAAATCGCCTTTCAAAATCGTGTTTCTCGCTCCCATTACCCTGCGGAACAAGACAATTTATACACTGACTTTTCTCGAAGAAGGAAAATACCAGATCTCCGATGCAAAGCGAAGCAGGACCTGTGCATTCGGAGATACTATATTAATTGATCAGGTACCCGCGATAATTTCGCGGACAAAACACATTTACACTCCAGACGATCAATATTCGATTGAAATCTCGGCGAAAGACGAAGTTGTAGCAAGGTATACTTCGGCATTGAAGGTATCTGTAACCAACAAGATGGCAAGTGTCGTCGGTTTGTCGCTAAAAGATATCCTGCCGCAAAAGGGAGAAGCTGTTCTTCATGAGCTGATCAGGCAATATTTACGAAACAGTATTGATGACAAGAACCGAACCGCAGATAGTACGTTATCCTTCATTACAAGCAATCTCGCTCAGGTTTCCTCAGAGTTGGTGAGCATTGAAACCGGCATAGCCAAATTCAAACAACGTAACGGAGTAGTTGATTTGAATGCAGATAATCAGGCACTTCGTGAAAAGTCGTCGCGCATTTCTGATGAGCTTGAAGGTCACGTTATCAAATTAAAAATCCTCGAAGAACTTACCCGATATATCTCGGATAATCCCGACCGTGCAATTCCAACCTCTCTGATCCAGCAGGAAAGTAATTTCAGCGCATTAGTTGGGCAATACAACGAGCTGGTACTATCCAGGAAGCGGAATGCCGTGACCATGAGCGCGGCCCATCCTACCATGCACACGCTCGACAGCCAGCTAAGTAGCTTGAAGGCTGATATGCGTGCTGCATTGGATGTACAGAAGCGCGAAGTTCAGATCACGCTGGACTCGTACGATCGACATAAAAGGGAGTTTAAAAGTCAGATTGCCAAATTTCCTTTTACGGAGCGGATGTACATCGACTACTCTCGTCAACAACAAATCAAGCAGGAGCTCTACCTGTTTTTAATAAAAAAGCGGATTGAAACTTCTATTACCCGGTCTTCAACAATTGCCAATGCGCGGATATTGGACGCGCCAAAAGCAGCTTCGCAGTCAGTAACACCCGACAAACAGCTTGTGCTGCTTATCGCGGGGTGCCTGGGATTATTCATTCCGCTATTTGTACTGCATATCAAAAAAGTCCTGACAGTAAGAATTGCAAACAAGAATGACATTACTACGCGCTGCATTGTACCGATCGTGGGAGAAATCGGCTACGAGAGTCACCATAAGCTGCTTGACACTAACAGCCGCAGTATCGTAGCAGAACAGTTTCGAACATTACGTACCAACCTGCTTTTTGGCTCTCCAGTACACCAATGTCAAACGATCCTGATCACTTCTGCTGCCTCGGGAGAAGGTAAGTCGTTTGTTGCTATGCATTTAGCGGAGTCTCTTGCAAATGCGGATAAGAAGGTTTTATTACTTGAACTGGACTTGCGGCGACCTTCAGTGGCAGCTTATCTGAACCTCGATCCCGCCGGGTTTACAGATTATATGCACGAAGATCCGGCTCCTGAGAGTCTCATCCAGCAAGGTAGGGCACGCAATGCTTTTGATATAATGACTTCCGGCCCGTCGCCTCCCGATCCTGCCGAACTGCTTTCCACAGAACGCTTTGACCAACTTATTGGGATTTTCAAAAGCAGGTACGACCACATTATAATAGACACGCCGCCTGTGGGTCTGGTAACCGACGCCAGGATAATTGGCAGGGTTGCAGATATGTCGTTGTTTGTGGTACGCCACGATTTTACGCTTCTGGCAAACCTCGATGAAATCAATGAGCTGCTGAATACAGGCCAGCTGCCGGCCTTGAAGCTCATTTACAATGGAGCAAAATACAAGCCCGGATATCAATACTATTCACATTCAAAACAAAGAAGGAGCATTTTTTAACAAGGTATATCAACAACTAAAAAGTTATGAAAGGGATTTACATGATCTGTGAGATCGGGCAGGCGCACGAGGGTAGTGTCGCCATGGCCCACGCGTACATTGATGCAGTGGCGCAGTCGGGAGTTAATGCAATCAAGTTTCAGGTGCACATTGCCGATGCGGAAAGTAGTATCTACGAGCCTTTTCGGAACCCATTCTCATTTCCAGACCTGACGAGAATGGCTTATTGGAGGCGAATGGAGTTTACAAAAGAGCAATGGATTGGTTTGAAGCGGCATTGTGAGTACTACCAGCTTGATTTTATACCGAGCACCTTCTCTGTGGCGGCTGTCACGATGTTGGAAAATATGGGGGTATCGCGATTTAAGATTGCGTCGGGTGAGGTTGAAAACTTCCTGATGCTTGACCGGATCGCACGGCTTGGTAAGGAGATGATCCTGTCGTCAGGAATGAGCTCGCCGGATGAACTGGATGAAACGATCGCCTTCCTGCGCCGGTACAATTGTCCGCTCTCCATTTTACAATGCACCACTTCTTACCCCACCCAGCCCGATCAATGGGGGATCAATGTAATTCATGAATTCAAAAACCGATATCAATTGCCAGTCGGCTTTTCAGATCATTCCGGAGACGTTTTTGCCTGCCTCGCCGCAGCTGCCTCGGGCGCCGACCTACTGGAATTTCATGTGACCTTCGACAAAAGAATGCCGGGGCCGGATACGTCTTCTTCTTTGACGGTAGATCAGGTTTTTCAGCTTGCACGGGGAGTACGTGCAATCGAAAGTGCTTTTCAGAACCCCGTTGATAAAGCCGATAATGCACATTTTCAAAAGTTAAAAGTCCAGTTTGGCAAATCTTTGGCAATCAATAAATCACTTGAAAAAGGGCATGTTATTTCCATAGAAGACCTTGAATCCAAGAAACCGGCTGGCCACGGTATTGAGGCCAAAAGGTTTGCAGAAATACTTGGGAGCAAGCTGCGGGAAAACATAACTCAATGGGATTTTTTGACTGCTAATCACATTTGACATGAGGAAAGTTTGTGTCGTGATTACAGCGAGGGCAAGTTATAGCCGCTCAAAAACCCTATTAGCCGCCATACAAAAACACGCCGCTCTCGAATTACAGCTCATAGTTGCTTCCAGCGCTTTGCTTGAACGATACGGACAGGTAGTAAGTCACATTGTTGATGACGGTTTCCCGATTGTGGCCAGGATCGCGAATGCAAATACCGGCGACAAGCGTACGTCGGCGGCGGTGACCACAGCTTCCGGCATCACAGAACTCGCCAGCGTATTCGAGAAGATCCGGCCTGACGTGGTCGTTACCATTGCCGACAGGTTTGAAACAATGGCCACAGCGATTGCTGCTGCTTATATGAACATTCCGCTGGCGCATGTGCAAGGCGGAGAGGTGACGGGGAACATTGATGAGAAGGTACGTCACGCAATTACCAAGCTGGCGGATATCCATTTTGTAGCAACGGCAGAGGCGCGTAAAAGGCTGATCAAAATGGGCGAGGAGCCTGGTCGGATATTCTTTACCGGCTGTCCTTCGCTGGACATTGTCATTGATGTACTGAAAAATCCTGACATCGATTTTAATCCGTATACACTATACGGTGGGATCGGAAGCAAGCCTGATTTGCAGCAGCCTTACCTGATGGTTTTGCAGCATCCTGTCAGTACGGAGCCACATAAGTCTGAGGAGCAGCTCAACAATACATTGACCGCATTGATCTCACTGCAGCTACCTGTGTTATGGTTTTTCCCGAATGCCGATCCGGGCACGGGCGGGACATTTCATCGGATAAGCAGTTTTTACGGCCAGAATACATTGCTTCCATTTCACTTCTTCAACAACATGCGTCCGGAGCATTTCCTGAAACTGCTCAATAAAGCGGCTTGTTTGATCGGGAATTCCAGCTGCGGGATCAGGGAAGGAGCTACGCTGGGCATACCGGCAGTGAATATCGGTAACCGGCAGGACGGGCGGGAGCGCGGGCAGAATGTAGTAGATGCAAAACATGCCAGTGACTCCATTATGGAAGCTGCTGAAAGACAGCTGGCGCGCGTCAGATTTGCGCCCGATTTCATTTACGGAAAAGGAAATGCAGGTCAGCAAATCGCCGACCTGCTTGCCGAAATCCCCCTCACATTTGAAAAGAAAATCACTTACTGATGAAAACCACCAGCAGAATATTAGGCGTAATTCCCGCTCGCGGCGGCTCAAAGGGTATTTACAACAAGAATTTGAAATTACTTGGCGGCAAGCCTCTGATCTACTACACGATCCAGGCGGCATTGAAAGCGAAGTTATTGAACACGGTAATTGTGTCGAGCGATTGTTACAAGATCCTCCAATATGCACAGCAGTTTTCAGGGATAACAGTTCCATTTGTAAGACCCGAAAGCCTGGCTACGGATGTTGCAAGCTCGCTTGAAGTAGTAAAGCACTCCCTCGACTTCTACTCCAGATTCGGGTGTGCATTCGATTTTGTAATGCTCCTGCAACCTACGTCGCCCTTCCGAAGTGCAGATCTGATCGACAGGGCGGCGAAATACTTGATTGCTTCGGGCGCGGATAGCCTGATCACCGTTCGTAAAATTCCCGATCGTTTTCATCCCAGCTGGGCTTTTCAGGCCGGGGAGCAGGGGCTATACAAAGTTGTCAATGATAGCACGCAGCTCATTTCGCGGCGGCAGGACCTGCCCGACAACTACTATCGCGATGGAAAAATATACATTTCTAAAACTGCCCTGATCCAGGAAGGAATGCTGGTAGGCGGGAAGATCGCCAGCTTGCTGACAGAGGATGAGCCTGACATTAACATCGATACTTTTTCAGATTGGGAAATGGCGCAGAACCACATTCATCTATGGAAGAACCTTCAAAAAGAAAACTGTTAGTGCTTATCACTAATCATTTTGCGGCCATTAATCTGATCCACACGGGATTTATACAAAAGCTTGCTGACAAGTACAGCGTCCAGATCCTTTCCGATTTCATTCAGGAAGCCGACATTGTAAAGATCAACAGGTACTTCGAAATCCAGCTTACGCTTGTCAGCATTTCCTTCGGGAAAGAACCTCCGGTTTTGCGCCTGCTGAGACTTTTTGAAAAGTTCTTGTTTTTTAACTTGTTCAAAGCCAATACGCACAGGGTTAAGTTGCTGGAACAAAGCATCTTTATTCGCCGGGTTGTGCATGGTTTAGGCTGGCTTATAGGGTCAGGAATGCTTGCCCGCTGGCTCCTGAACTTTGTCCGAAAAGCGATCATACTGCTCTCTTCGAGGATCGCGCAACCCGGTTTACCCAATCCTGGCCTGGCCGGCGTCATTTCTTCGTCACCGCTTGACAGCAGGGAGAATGCAATCGTAAACAGGCTTGCCCGCCAGAAAGTACCTGCATTGGCTATCATCATTAGCTGGGATAACCTCACTTCAAAGGGAATGATCAATGCAAATCACGACTATGTGCTTGTCTGGAATGAAGTAATGAAATGCGAATTCGAGAACTTCTATTCCGGATTTCAGCCCATACCGCGGATTTGTGTTACCGGGGTTCCCAGGTTTGATGTTTACGTGAAAAGGAAGCCGAATGAGATATCACTTTTAAACTTCAAAAGAAAGCTTTCTATTTCCGGCTCTGCCGATATCATTCTTTTTGCAACAAGCGCACCCAGGCATTTTCCAAACCAGCGTCACATTGTGGAAGATCTGCTGGAATATTGTAAAAGGAGGCTTAATACAATATTGCTCATCCGGCTGCATCCTGCTGATCAACTGGCTTACTACAAAGAATATCTGTCGGAGCGTACGGTAAGAGTCTGCCGGTCTTCGGCGTGCACCTCTCTTCCTGAGCTGAACTTCCTGGATTTGCTTACCGATACAATTTACAGCTGTACCGTGTGCGTGCAGGTTGCTTCGACCATGCGCCTGGATGCCGCTGCCTGCGGAAAGCCTGTTGTGAACATCGGGTATGATGGAAATGAGGAGCTTCCTTACAGCCAGTCCGTGAGGCGATTATATGATTACTCCCACCAGCTGCCGCTTAATGCGTTCAAAGTTGGCAAACTGGTTTTAAGCAAGCAGGAATTGTTTGATCACCTCGATCAGGTACTCCGGAAGCGTTCTCAAAGTGCATTTACCCAAGCCGCGCTCAGCGCTCACGCGCCCATACAGGCAGGTGGTAGTGTTTCACGCATGATGCGTTACGTCGACGAATGGCTGGCTTAATTGCAGAAGCAGGCTGGAAATGCCTGTTATCGCTGAGTATAGCCCTGATTGTATCCTGGCTTTGTCCGGCTTTGCTCCATTTTGGCGAGAGCGGTTTTCAGGCGCTAGTTGTTTTTTCGTTTTACATCTACTGCGTCGTCGCCTTGTTTACGTTCTCGCCACACAAGCTTTTTCATGTGTTATCGATCCCGGTATTTACCCAGTTTTTGCATTTATTTCAAAAATATGCATTCCCTGCCGGCGCAAACTCGCTGTGGCGGCTGCTGCCTTTTTTGATCCTTGACACCTATTTGATCAACTTCTTTGTGCGATCCGCATGTAAACTGAACAGAAAGGAGCAACTTTTTTTGGTCAGCTGGACTGGCTCGAATGTCTTTTTCCTCTGCATATCACCTAATCTCGGCAACGTGGTTTTTGGCGCCACAGTACTTACACTGGTTACATTGCCCTGTTATCTTGTATATCTGTCCGCTGCAATGCAATCGTCTGATTTTCGGGCTAGATTGGAAAGCTACCTGTGTCTGCTTTATATCATTCTCGGGGCCGGAACCTTCGGTCTTGTGGCGGCCGGCGCTAGTTACAAAGGATCTGACAACTTACTGGCTACACGGAATATCACAGATACCAATGTAACAATGGCGTATTTCGTGTTACTCTGGCCATTTGCATTGCTGTATGCCAGGCGACAACGCTCGCGGGCCGGCTTAGTTATCTTTTTGACTTCGGTTTTCCTGGGTGTCGTTTTGTTTTCATTTTCCCGCGGCGCAGTGCTGCTCATCATCCCTTATCTGATTATTACAAATACATTCAGTTTTGGAAGGTGGTTGTTCTGGATGTTTGCAGGTGTTCTCGGACTGCTGATTTTGACTGTGCCCTGGACAGCGCCTGCTACTGACAATGCAGGACTTACCTATTTCTGGAAGCTTCGGTTTGGTGACTTGGCCACGCATTCAATCTTCGGCAGACTTCTCGAAACCAGCGGAAGAGGGGAGATACATGCTGTTGCACACAGTCTTTTTCTGGAAAGTCCGGTTTTTGGGCATGGTACCGGGAGCTTTGAGGTGCTCGGACCAGGGTACAGGGAGGCGCATTCACTTTGGTATACGTTAATGGCCGAGAATGGGCTGATCGGTGCGATACTGATGTATTCTGTTTTTGTTCAATGCGGCACTATGCTTGTAAGCGCGTCCAATGCGGGGAGAATGTACAAGGTGCTGCCACTTGCACTGGTGGTTTACCTGGTTTTTAATCATACAGTCGGGAGCGTCTTTGTGATCATTCCTGCGAAAAGCCTGACGATCAACTGCATTGCGCCGGTGTTGTTGCTTTGTCTTTATTTTTATTCCGAAAGTCTGCGCAAGTCACCTCTATCGAATGCGTAGATTGCTCATCATTGGAAAAGTGCCGCCACCAATCGGCGGGGTAACCATGCATGTGAAGCGACTGGTGGAAAACCTCGAAAAAGAAGGTTTTAACAACTTTGACTTCGCTGACTTGCAACACGGGCCGGTTCGATGTTTTTTCAAATTGTGCCGCTACGAGGTGATACACCTTCATATCTCAAATCCCGCCTGGCAGGTTCTGTTAGCGCTATTTTGCAGACTTACATTCAGGAAACTAATCATTGCTTACCATGGAAACTGGGGCCGGTATACTTTCTGGGGGAATGTACTGGTAAGCTGGTCGGCGTGGCTTTGCTCCATTCCCATTGTTCAGAATGAAGAAAGCTTGCAAAAAGCACTGGAATGCAACAAATCTGCCAGGCTGATCTCGACGTTTTTGCCCTCTGATTATATAGTTCCACTCGATAAGTGTACGAGCTCAAAGCTGGCGGAGTTCAGGAAGCAGCACAGGATAATTGTTTGTACCAATGCATGGAACCTGACTTTTGACAAAAACCAAAAGGAAACTTACGGGATTTCGGATCTGGTTACTTACATCTCACAACAGCCCGCGTTTGGACTGGTCATTTCCGATCCTTCCGCTGCTTACATTCGCTACATATCAGATTTATGCGGCGAGCTTCCGACGAATGTTCTCTTCATCTCCATTCCGCACGATTTCAGGAATGTGTTGCAGATAGCAGACGCATTTATCAGGAATACTACCACTGACGGCGTTTCATTGTCCATTCACGAAGCACTTCAACTGAATGTAGCAGTACTTGCTTCCGCCGTGGTGGAAAGATCACCTTACTGCCAGGTTTACAATGATTTAAATGAGATGGATCTGGAAACTGAGATCAGGAAGGCAGAAGATTTGCTTCCCGGTAAACGAATTGAGAGTGAGGAAACTCCGGTGATCGAACAGCTGATGTCGCTTTATAGCAGTGCATTGGAATGTAAAATTTTGGAAAGCTCCAAAAAAACAAAGGCATAGAAAGTTTCCATGCCCTGTTTCACACTATACACACACTATATTTTTAATATCTATATCAAATTATTTGATGGTTCGAATTCTGGTTCTAATACCGCAAAATAACAAACTAAAGTAATTAGAAAAAAACTTTAAGATGTGATTTTCTAAATTCTAATAAGAAAATAATGGACAATTCTGGAAAAGAATTTTGCCAAACCCCGTTTTAGGCTTCAAATTTACGCAAATAATATTCAAATATTGCCCATAGGTTGCCACCTGATTACATTCGTGTAACTAATTTTTCTTACAAATGTGTTATGTAAGTATATTTCACTCCCTGTGAGCAGAACAGGTTACATACTCTAATCGATTACAAAAATGAGGATCAATCCCGAAACCGTAGAGCGGATCAAGCTGGCCGCCGACATTGTCGAGGTAGTAGGGGATTTTGTATCCCTGAAAAAGAAGGGCGCAAACTACTCGGCTTGCTGTCCTTTCCATAATGAAAAAACGCCATCATTCAATGTAAACCCGGTCAGGCAGATTTATAAATGCTTCGGCTGCGGCGCCGCGGGGGACTCCATTAAGTTCGTGATGGATGTTGACAATGTTGGCTACGGAGAAGCATTGCGTTACCTGGCCAATAAATACAATATCGAGATTGAAGAGGAGGAAATGACGGACGAAGAGACCCTCCGTCAGAATGAGCGCGAGAGCCTTTACATTATCCTCAATTTTGCCAAGAATTTCTATCAGCACCAGCTCCAACATTCGGATGAAGGACAGGCAGTAGGGCTCAGCTATTTTCGCGAACGTGGTTTCAGCAATGAAATCCGGCAGAAATTTGAGCTGGGATATAGTCTGGATACCTGGGATGCATTTTCCAAAGAGGCACTTGCAAAAGGATATTCAACAGAAATACTGGAAAAAGCGGGTTTGCTGATTCCACGAGAAGGCAGCAGCGGCGGCGGTTACGACAGGTTCAGGGGGCGCGTCATTTTCCCGATCCACCATGTAGGAGGCAAGGTAATCGCATTTGGCGCGCGTATCCTGAAATCAGAGAGCGGGCAAAAGGCAAATCAGCCCAAATACCTTAACTCTCCCGAAACCGCTGTTTATCACAAAAGCGATGTACTCTACGGGATCTTTCAGGCCAAGAATGCAATCCGCCAGCTCGACCATTGTTACCTCGTAGAAGGTTATACCGACGTAATTTCACTGCATCAGGCCGGGATCGAGAATGTTGTTGCATCTTCCGGTACTTCGCTCACCATTGAGCAAATCAGACTAATCGGCAGGTTTACACCCAATGTTACCATTCTTTACGATGGCGATATTGCGGGGATCAAGGCGGCATTGAGAGGTTTGGACCTTGTTTTGGAGGAAGGTTTGAATGTAAATATCGTCCTCTTTCCCGATGGAGACGATCCCGATAGTTACGTCAGGAAAGTAGGTGCGGAAGCATTTAAAACTTATCTCAAAAAAGCCTCGAAAGACTTTATCACCTTCAAAACGGAGGTTTTATTGCAAGATGCGGGCAATGATCCTTTCCGCCTTGCGGCTGTAATCGGCGAGGTGGTGAGCAGCATCGTCAAGATACCTGACGCGATTAAAAGACAGGTATTCTTTCATCGCACATCAGAAATGATGAATGTGGATGAACAAATGCTTATTTCGGAAGGTAATAAGCTTGTCAGAAAGCAGCAGACGCAGAAAAAGCCGGATAGAGGTTTTTCGCAGCAGAAAGCAGCGCCGGAAGGTCCTTCTGACCTGGGCAGCTTTTCCGACGGGTTTACCTTTACCGAGGAGGATATATTCGAGCCCGAGCCGGCACAAACCTACGAGCCGCCTCAAAAAAGCAAGCTGTATTACCAGGAAGAGGCATTTACGCGATTGCTGGTTTTGTTTGGTACAAAAGAGCTGGAACCAACCATTACAGTTTGCCAGTATGTTTTGGGCGAAATTGAAGGTATTGACTTCAAAGATGCGGTGTTTCAACACCTGCTGACGCTTTTCAGAGAAAATCTGAACCGCAATTATGTCCCGCCCACCGACTACTTCCTAAACCATCACGAATCCGAGATCAGGAACCTGACGATCGGCTGGCTCACCAGCAAATATGAGCTGAGCGAGCTGTGGTCAGAAAAATACGAGATATATGTTCCATTCGAGGCTGACGTTTTGGATAAAACTGCTTTTATAAATATCCTCCGGCTGAAAAAAGCCTTTATCGAGGAGAAAATGAAGGTTTGTTTAAATCAGGCGCTTCACGCGAAATCGGAAGACGAGCAGAATAGCGTGATGAGTGAGTTTATGTTTTACAAAGGGATCAGCATGGCGGCGGCCAAGGAGCTGGGGAGTGTGATTGGATAACTTAACAATGGAGCAACGATGAAAAAGATCATTTTTGCATTTTGGGGACTGTCAATTCTGCTGCTGGCAGGATGCAGCAGTTCCTATAAAATCCTTAAACCGGAGCAGGAAGACAATTTCCGGCTGTCGGACTATGCTACATTCGGTTTTTACGAGATAGAGGCAACAGGTGATACGATGCCTGAAAATTTTGAGAAGAATGTCGGGATCATCAAAGCTGCTGTTGCACAGAACTTGCAGGCAAAAGGCCTGGACGAAGCACGGGACGCTAATTTGAAAATCAACATCGCATTGGATGTGAAAGAGAAGGTGCAGACCAGGCAAACGGATTTCCGGACAGAAGGCTTACCGAGGTATATGGGGCAGCGCCGCTATTCTTGGAAGAGTGAGGAGGTAGTTGTCGGGAAATACCGCGAAGGAACGCTCATGATTGACCTCGTAGATGCAAACAACAACAGAATGGTGTGGCAAGGCGGTGTGTCGGGCATTATACCTTCCAAAAGCAAGAACTTCACGGAAGATGTGAACCAGGCTGTTGCCGAACTCTTGCAGAAGATCCCGAAGTAGCAGACACAAAAAAGGCAGCTTCGTAGGAAGCTGCCTTTGAATATCTCAATATAGGAGTATTATGCATTGTTGTTAACCACATTGCGGACTTTGTCATTGACGTTATCGGCAACAGAACCTGCTTTATCTTTTACTGAGCTTACATTTTTCAGAAAACCTTCTTTCAGTTTGTCGGCCAAAACGGATAATTCTTCAAGGCTTTTTTCGTATTTGTCTTTCGCGTTGTCGCCCAAGCCATAAGCTTTGTTTTTGAGCAACTTGCGGGCATCTTTACCATTTTTCGGAGCAACCAGAAGGCCAATTGCAATGCCTGAAATCAATGCACCAAGAGCGCCTACGAGAAATTTTTGATTCTTGTTCATACGAATTTCCTATTTTGTGATAATAAAAGCTTAGAACTGAGTGTAGTAAAAATACTGTGCCAATTTCTCCCATTCCTATCTTGAAAGCCCCCTTGCTGATCCTGAGAGCACTTTTGATGCTCAATCCGCTGTTCCTTGTCCAGCCCGCATCTGCGCAATGGAATATCATTGATATCAAAGCTACTACTCACATGCGCGCTGTCCACGCGGTTTCGCCTTCTATTTGCTGGATTGGCGGTACAAAAGGCACAATTCTGAAAACCGTGAATGGCGGAAAGACCTGGATAACTTTCAAAGTACCCGGCGCCGACTCGCTTGATTTTCGCGATGTGCATGCCATTAACAAGAATACATTGATCGCGATGAGCGCCGGCGAATCCGAGAAGGACAAAGCCAGAATGTACCGGACCGACGATGGCGGAGAGAGCTGGAGCCTTGTGTACCAAACTACACAAAATGGGGTTTTTCTGGATGGAATCGACTTTTGGGATAAAAACAGAGGCATTTGTCTCGGAGATCCGATCAATGGAAAACTGTTTATTCTGACTACCGAGGATGGTGGTAAAAGCTGGGTGGAGCAGCCACTGGAAAGTCGGCCTGCGGCAGAACCTGGCGAAGCGTGCTTTGCGGCAAGCGGTACCTCTTTGCTCGCATTTGGAAAAAGCAATGCTTATATCGGAACAGGGGGATCTAAAATGGCGCGCGTTTTCAGGTCTGAGGATTTCGGGCGTACCTGGCAGGTTTCTTCCACGCCATTGCCGGCCGGACCAACCAGTGGCATTTTCGGTTTAAGGTTTTGGTCAAAGAAAAATGGGATTGCAGTAGGCGGCGATTACAAACGTACCACCGACTCCACCCGAAATGTATTGCTCACGAAAGACGGCGGGGTTACCTGGGAGTTATCAAAAATGACCAATCCAGCCGGGTTGAAGGAATGTGTGGCCATTTACCAGAAAACAGACGCGATCTGGACAGGAGAGACCGAATTGCGGTCTGACGATTATGCATTGGTGGCAACTGGCCCGTCAGGGAGCAGCTATTCCATCGACCGCGGCAAAAGCTGGCGGTTTTTGGGCAAAGAAGGTTTTCACGCAGTCAGCTTTGCAGGAAACGTGGGTTATGCAGTAGGAGCCAACGGGCTGATCGGAAAAATCGACAAGCTTTCTTTCAAAAAGACAAAACGCAAGCTGGTTTTGGTTGAGGAGTGAAATTCGTGACCACCGGGGCAACGACGGTTCGTGCATTCGTGGCATAAAAAAGCTCAGATCCGGTCAATCAGTTCTTTCACTTTCCGTACTTCCCGGCCAGCCAAATGATCAGCGATTGCCGCCGCATGTTCACGTCCGTTCTCGATAAATACCTTTTCGGTAAATACCCCCGCCATAACCGTCCCGCACAGGTATAATCCGGGAACATTGGTTTCAAATGTATCCGAATCAAAGGTGGGTACTTTCGTGACGGGATTGAGCACCACGCCACAGCGCGTCAGTAAGTGCTCATCGGGCAGGTAACCTACCAGCAAAAACACGAAATCCGCAGGCAGCCACTCCGTTTCACCCGTTTCCAGATTTCGGATCAGTATTCGGCCAGGCTCAATCGCTTCTGTTACGCTGTTGAAGCGCGTATGTATCTTCCCTTCTTTCACACGGTTTTTCACGTCCGGCACAAGCCAGTACTTCACTTTTGTCCTGAAATCGGCCTCTTTATGGACAATTGTAACGTGTGCGTCGTGGCGATAAAGTTCAAGCGCGGCTTCAACAGAAGAATTGGAGCCACCTACCAGCACTACATTGGTATATGAATATTTGAAAGGTTCGTCGTAATAATGGGACACATGCGGCAGATCTTCGCCTGGTACATTCAGCATGCGCGGGACATCAAAGTAGCCCGTCGCCAGTACCACATTCTTTGACTGAAATACCTGCCCATCGTTGGAGTAAGTCAGAAAAGTACCATCAGCCTGCTTTTCAGAACGATCTACATCGATAAACAATTTGAAATTAAGCTTATAGTAACCCGCTACCTTCCGGTAATATTGCAATGCTTCGTTCCGGTTAGCTTTTACCTCGGAAATCGCGAACGGTATCCCGCCAATTTCAATGTTTTCTGCAGTGGAAAAGAAGCGCATTCTCCGCGGGTACCTTCTGATTGATTCCGTCAGGTTGCCTTTTTCCAGGATCAGGTAATCCATTCCGCTTTTCGCGAGCTCGACTCCCATTGCGAGTCCGCAGGGACCGCCTCCGATGACAATTACGTCGTAAATGTGCATTACTTCAAGCATGTTTTTTGGTAAAACCGGGCGAATTGACCAGGTAAGTGGTTCGTCAATTTAACCAGCTAAATGGTAGATTGGTTTCTGAACTTTGTAAATTCGCTTGCAGTTAAATCTGCATATATCCCTTTCAAATTGGCAGACAGCATCCAGACTTTTATTGATCAGCTTAATGCGTGGGGCAGAGCCGGAACTCCTTTTGTATTTCTTGTGGATTACAAAATGAGAAAACCACTTGCTTGGAAGCAGGAGGATATCAATGCGGCAGAAGTACGGTTTGACCTGAATGGATTCTCGAATCACGTGGCGTCGCAAAGCCTGGGGGCGTCGCCGGAGTTTTACTTCCAAAAGTTTCCTGTAGCTTTTGAAGCTTACGAAGCCAGGTTTGAGCACGTTATAAAGAACATCCGCGCAGGTAACTCGTTTTTACTGAATCTTTCGGTTCAAACGCCGGTAGAGACCAATCTCAGCTTGCTGGAAATTTTTGAAAATAGCCAGGCGCCTTACCGTTTCTGGCTGAAAGACCAGTTTGTCTGCTTTTCGCCTGAGATTTTCGTGAAAGTTTCCGGCAACAGGATTTCGTCGTTTCCTATGAAAGGTACCATCGACGCGTCGGTGGAGAATGCAGCGCAGGTAATTTTATCCGATCATAAAGAAGCAGCTGAACACGCAACGATTGTGGACCTGATCAGGAATGACCTGAGTATGGTTGCCGATAAGGTTTGGGTGGAACGTTACCGGTACATTGATAAGGTACAGGCTTACGACAGTGCATTGCTGCAGGTAAGCTCAGAAATAGCGGGCATTTTACCCGAAGATTTCAATGGAAATTACGGAGACTTATTATTCAAATTGCTGCCAGCTGGTTCTGTAACAGGAGCTCCCAAACCCAGTACTTTACAGATCATCGAAGAAGCAGAAGGCTATGACAGAGGCTATTATACAGGCGTAATGGGCTATTTCGACGGCCAGAACTTTGAAAGTGCGGTAATGATCCGCTTTATTGAGGAGCAGAAAGGGAAGCTCGTATTTAAAAGCGGTGGCGGGATAACTGCATTAAGCAATGCAAAAAGTGAGTACCAGGAATTGGTAGACAAAGTGTACCTTCCATTTAAATCTGTGCCGCATGTTGTGTATTGAAACGATCTGTGTTGAGAACCGAAAGCTAAAGAATCTGGCCTATCACGAAGCCCGGCTTAATAAAACCCGGAAAAAACTTTGGGGATATACCGATCACTGGAATCTTGCAGAAATGCTTGAAATACCGGAAACTGTAAGTGACGAAATGCACAAATGCAGGCTGGCTTACTCGAAAGAAATCGACAATATCAAATGGGAGCCGCAAACGCTGCGAACGGTCAAAAGCATCAGGCGCGTTTACAGCGACACGGTTGATTACAGCTATAAGTACGACAAACGTGAGGAGCTGAACACGCTTTTTGCGCAACGGAAAGAATCTGACGAAATCCTGATCATCAAAAATGGCTGGGTAACTGATGCGTATTATTACAATGTGGCATTCAGCGACGGGAAAGATTGGTTTACGCCAACCACCTGCCTGCTGCCCGGCACGAAACGGGCGTATTTGCTCGATCAGGGGATTATCCGCGAGCGCGAAATTTCAGAAACTGACATTTTCAGCTACAATACCGTCAGGCTTTTCAATGCAATGATCAATTGGGAAACGGCGCCGGAGATTGATACGAAGCTGATTGACTGAGGGCATTTCTTTCCTGCTTACAAAATTGTAAATTTGAGTTATGGACTTACAAACTGATAAAATCGAGTTGGCGAAAAGGCTTCTGGATACAGAAGATGAAAACGTAATTGACGCTGTCAAATCCATATTCCGACAATTTGATCATGAAAATGAATGGTCCGACCTTCCGGAGCAAGTCATTCAGGATGTAGACGAGTCGCTGAGGCAAATTGAAAGAGGAGAGGGAATACCCCACGAGAAAGCACGTGAGACATTTGCAAAATGGCTTTAAAAATCATTTGGTCCCCACGAGCGCTTGACAACTTCCAAAATGTAATAGCATATCTTGAAGAAAGCTGGGACGAACAGGTGATCAGAACATTTGTTAAAAGAACAGAAAAGATTATCAAGATAGTCGCAGAGCATCCCGAGATTTTTCGATTAGTTTCTAAAAAGAGGCAAATCCGAGAAGCTGTAATTACCAAACACAATCTTCTGATTTACAAAGCTACTGACACGCATATTCTGCTACTGGCGATATTTGACACTCGTCAGCATCCCAGAAGGAAGCGAATCTTTTAGCCTTTTATTTTTTTCGTTGCACAATATGACCTCCTTTTTTGAGGAAGAAACCACCCTTTTTACTGATTTAATTTTGCCGGTTCCGGTACCTGCTCTTTTTACGTATCGGGTGCCGAGGGAAATGGCGGGATTGGTTAAGGTGGGAGCGCGGGTGATAGTCCAGTTTGGAAAAAAAAGGGTCATTACCGCAGTAATCGCTCACATACACGGCACGCCCCCAGCCAAATACCAGGCCAAATACATTCTCGAATTACTGGATGAGCAGCCCATTATCACCAGTCACCAGCTTGAACTTTTCAAATGGGTAGCCGAATATTACCTGTGTAACATTGGAGAGGTACTGAATGTGGCTTTGCCGGCCGGATTGAAAATTACAAGTCAGTCGCGCATTCAGATTAACCCTGAATTTGACTACGAAGATCTGCTCACTGAACAGGAGCTGTTGGTTGTTGAGGAAATAAAAAAGCACCAGACACTGTCGTATGAAGAGGTAGAACGGCTTTTGCAGAAGTCCAATATCACGGCGATTATCAAGTCGCTTGTTGGCAAACGCGCCGTTATCCTTTACGAGGAAGTAAAAGAACGGTACAAGCCGAAAGTGGTGAAGAAGATCAGGCTCACAAATGCCTATCTCACCAACGAGTCGCTTTCGGCACTTGCAGCTTCACTTGAAAAAAGCCCGAAGCAGCAGGATATTTTACTTAAATACCTCAGCCACATTCCCGTTTATAATAATCCAGATCTTAATCAAAAAGGGTTGGATAAATCTGTTTTTGGCGGTGATGAAAGTGTATCTGCTTCGTCTTTGAATACATTGATCAAGCGGGGCATTTTTGAGCAGTTTGAAATCTTCATTTCCCGCTTTGACGATATTCCGGCTGGCAATACAGTCAATATTTCTTTAACAGAAACCCAGAAACTCGCAGCAGCTGAGATTCAGGAGCATTTTAAAACAAAGGAAGTAGTCCTGCTCCACGGCATTACGGGCAGCGGAAAAACAGAAGTGTACATTGACCAGATCAGGCAGGTACTGGAAGGCGGCTCGCAGGTACTTTTCCTTTTACCCGAAATTGCATTGACCACACAGATCGTAGTAAGGCTGCGGAAGGTTTTTGGCGATGTAATGGGCATTTACCACTCCAAATTCTCCGATAATGAAAGGGTGGAAGTCTGGAAAGGGATACTCGATGGAAAGTTCCAGTTTGTCGTCGGTGTACGCTCGGCGATTTTTCTGCCTTTTGATAATCTTGGATTGATTATCGTCGATGAAGAGCACGAATCCTCCTACAAGCAGCACGATCCTGCGCCCCGCTACAATGCACGGGATGTAGCCGTGATTATGTCTTATATGCACAAAGGCAAAACGTTGCTGGGATCCGCAACTCCCTCACTTGAAAGTTATTATCATTCCAAAAGCGGTAGGTACGGTTTAGTGGAAATGAAGCAGCGCTTTGGAAATGCCGCTTTGCCTACCTTCGAGCTGATCGATATTAAGAAGGAAAAGAAGATGAAAAAGATGAAAAATGAATTTTCATCCGTCCTGATCGATCAGCTGCAGCATAACCTTAACCACAAGGAACAAACCATTCTTTTCCAAAACCGGAGAGGGTACTCGCCTTATATGCAATGCGAAGAATGCAACTGGATCTCCGAATGCGCGAATTGTGACGTAAGCCTGACTTATCATATGAAAGCCAGGGAGCTGCGCTGCCATTATTGCGGACATAAAGAAGAAGTACCGCGCACTTGTCCGAACTGCGGCTCGACGAAGGTGAAAACAATGGGTTATGGTACCGAGAAAATCGAGGAGGAGATTAATCTGATGTTCCCCGAAGCCAGGGTGCAGCGCATGGACCTGGATACTACGCGGGCGAAGAATGCATACCAGCAGATCATTCAGGAGTTTGAAGAGGGCGGGATCGACATACTGGTCGGAACGCAGATGGTCAGCAAGGGACTTGACTTCGACAATGTAAGTGTAGTCGGTATTTTTGATGCCGATCGCATTATCCATTTTCCCGAGTTCCGCGCTTCCGAACGCGCCTTTCAAATGTTGACGCAGGTAAGCGGGCGCGCGGGCAGGAGGGCAGATAAGCCGGGCAAAGTGCTGATCCAGACCGCCAATCCGGCACAAAAGCTGCTTGAAAGAATTATTGAAAATGACTATATCGGAATGTACGAGTCCGAGATCATTGAGCGTGAAAAGTACAGCTATCCGCCATTTACGCGGCTTATTAAAGTCACGGTAAAGCACATCGATGAGGCTACTGCCAACAAGGCAGCCCATGTACTGGCTGCGAAGCTGGTTGAAAATCTGGGTTTAAGCCGCGTTTTAGGACCTCAGCCGCCGCTCGTAGAAAGAGTAAGAAATCTGTTTTTGTTCGACATTCTCATTAAACTTGAGCGAGAAAAGATTAATTTTAAGGCGGCAAAGTCATTTATACAGGAAAAAGTTATTGACATTTTGACCGACAAAACTTTGAAAAGCATTCAGGTCGTTATTGACGTGGACTGTTTATAAAAATCATTTCTTACTGCAAATCCCGTATGTCTTCCAAAAAAACCAGAATTGTTGCGACAGTAGGTCCGGCCTCAGAATCTAAAGAAACTTTATACGCATTAGCAAAAGCCGGAGTAAACGTATTTCGTCTGAATTTCTCTCACGGTACCCACGCCGACCACCTTGCAAGACTTAACACAATCCGGGAGATCAATGAAGAATATGGATTGAACCTTGCGGTATTGCAGGATTTGCAAGGACCAAAAATCCGTATCGGGCTTGTGGCCGAAAAGGACGGAGTTCTGATTGAGCCTGGAAATAAGTTGATCCTTTCCAATACCGAAGTATTAGGAACCGCTGAAAAGGTGAGTACTCCTTACGACGGAATGTATAATGATGTAAAAATCGGCGACCGTATTCTGATGGACGACGGCAAGCTGGAAGTGCTCGTAACAGGCATTGACGGTTCTGACGTAGTTACGGAAGTTATTTACGGTGGTTATCTGAAATCTAAAAAAGGGGTTAACCTTCCTAATACAAGGGTTTCAATGCCTTCGGTAACTACCAAGGATTACGAAGATCTTGACTTCGGTCTTGAACATGACGTGGAATGGGTAGCATTGTCGTTCGTACGTACGGCTGCTGAGATCCTGAAAGTGAAAGAATACATTGCCAATAAAGGCAAAACAGCGCGGTTGATCGCGAAGATCGAAAAACCGGAAGCGATCGTTAATATCGACGAGATTATCGAAGCTACTGACGGCATCATGGTGGCCCGCGGTGACCTGGGGGTTGAACTTCCTGCCGAAGAGGTACCGATGATCCAGAAAATGATCGTTGATAAATGTAACAAAGCAGGAAAGCCTGTTATCGTTGCAACACAAATGTTGGAAAGTATGATCGACAGTCCTCGTGCGACACGTGCCGAGCTGAACGACGTAGCAAACTCGGTACTGGATGGAGCTGATGCTGTAATGCTAAGTGCTGAAACAGCTTCCGGTAAATATCCGATCCTCGCAGTTGAAAGCATGACACGCACCATTGAGCGCGTGGAAGCATCTACAAACAGCATTTATTTCAGGCACCACGCATTTGTGAACGAAAGTCCTGGCACGTATAAGCTGAATGACAATGTAGTAATGAGTGCGTGCCGCCTTGCCCGTGATACCCAGGCGAGCGCTATTATCGGAATTACACGGTCAGGTTACACATCTTTTCGTCTTTCACACCACCGTCCAAAAGCCAGCCTTATTATTTTTACTTCCAATAAAGTATTGATGAACCAGCTCGCATTGTATTGGGGTACCAAAGTGTATTATTACGACCGCGACCAGGGCGTTTCAACTGACGATCTGATCGAGGATATCAAGACATTCCTGGTAGAAAAAGGCGAATTGCAAAAGGGAGATGTATTTATCAATACCCTGAGCATGCCGGTTTCGAGACAGCGCAAGACGAATACAGTGAAGTTGAGCGTAGTTGAATAATATAAGTTGAACAGATAATAAGGAAGAGGCTGTCTTAACTGGCAGTCTCTTTTTGTTTTTACACCCCCCTCCTCCTTTCTCCCTTTCCTCCTGACTCCTCTTCCTTCAACACACCGAAAATACCTTTGTTTCAGTCGTGATAAATATTTTCCGGTTTTTGGTTAAATCCATTTGGAACCCGCCAGTGAAAACGCCGAAACTGGGAAGAATAGCTTGGTGGTTATCGACTACAAAACAAGGTAAGCGGACGCTCTGTCGGCCTTTTCCATAAGTAGTAAAAACGGGATGCACGTGTCCGGCGAATACAAATTTGTCCTCCACAGCCTCTGTTTTAGGGTGGTGGGTAAAAACGAAATCACCTTCCTCGTAATCATTTAAATGTACTTCCAGATCGGCTTCAAGGAAGAGGCTCACGGGCAAGATGTCGTGGTTGCCGATCACGATCAGCATTTCAATGTAATGATGCGTTTGCCGCCAGTCGCGGAAAAGCTCCCATTCTGCATTGTATTGACTGTGAAAAAGATCTCCGAGAAATATAATGCGGGTAGCGCCGGTGTTTTTTACGAGTTCATTCAGTCTCGCAAAATTATTGTCAATCGCATTGGGAGGCAGTGCAATTCCCTCTTTTCTGAAATGAGTTATTTTGCCTAAATGCAGGTCCCCAATTAATAATGTCTGCGTTTCCTCCCAAAAAATGGCCTTTTGTGTTAATAACTGAAAATGTTCCCCTCTGATTTCAATCTGCATTACTGTACTGTTTGATCATTTTCTGGATTCTGTCTTCCAGCTTTTCCGAAGTTAATTGTTCTCTCAGCCGATCCACCATAATCGGGAAAGAAAATGGTGTCGGTTTCGGTGTTTTTTTTACGATAATTTTCTGCGTCGCAATCCGGTCCAGCGCCTGCCGCATCCGTACTTCTTCCAGCTGGTAGGTTAAAACTTCCTGGTAAGCTTGCTTGATCAGCAGGTTATTGTCTTCGTATTTGGTCATTACCGTAAATAGCAACGAACTGGAAGCCTGCAATTGTTTTGTTTTGACATTTTTTCCCGGGTAACCCTGAAACATCAATCCTGAAATCGCAGCAATCTCTCTGAATTTCCGCTTCGCCATTTCAGTCGCATTCACGCTCTGGTAAATATCGTCCACGAGGTTTTTGGTAGAAAACAGATCGTGATTCTGCAAGATACTTTCAAGGTCAACATACTGGTCACTAAGTAGTTCAAATCCATAATCATTCATCGCGACAGAAAACGTGATCGGGCTGAGTTTTGATAGCCGGTATGCAAGAATGATCGACATTCCTTCGTGCACAAGTCGGCCTTCAAATGGAAAAATGAAAATATGGCAACCCTCCCGCGTTTCACATTGCTCGATTAGCAGTTCGTCTGTCTTCGGGATCATGGAACGTTCGGCCTGCAATTCTAAAAGCGGCTGCATTTTGGCAAGCTCTTTTTCCTTAAACGGGTTTTCAATGGCGTCAGCCAGGCGCTCACGGATAAATGCCGATAATTGCGAAGAGAGTGGCATTCTTCCTCCCGCCCAGCGAACCAGAAATCCTTTCTTACCCTCCGCTTTTTTTACCGAAACCGTCATTTCATGGATCCTGATAAACTCGACGGTCATACCCGCAAACGTAAACACGTCACCGGGCTTCATCCAGGTTACAAAAGATTCTTCGACCGTACCCAGATACTTCCCGCTTTGCAGCTTCACCTTAATGCCCGTTTCCGAAACGATCGTTCCCATACTCAGCCGGTGGCGCAATGCGATACGCCGGCTGGTAACTACATAGCGCCCATTAACGCGTTCCACTTTTTTATATTCATCATAGACCAGAAGGGAAGAGCTGCCCGTAGTTATATATCCCAAAAGCCACTCCCATTCCTGCCGGTTGATATACTGATAACCGTAACTGTCGCGCACTTCTTCAAATAATTCCGCTTCGTCAAAACCTTCCCCTACTGCCAGCGTTATCATCCATTGAGCCAAAACATCAAATGCATGAGCCACCGGGGGGCGGTCTTCCAATATGTTTTTGGCAACACCTTCCCGGAGCGAAACCGCCTCGATCAGTTCCAGTGCATTGGTCGGACAGAAATAGATCTTGCTATCCACACCCGGCCGGTGGCCACTGCGTCCCGCCCGCTGGATAAACCGCGCAATGCTTTTCGGGCTGCCGACCTGAATTACCGTATCTACCGGCCGGAAGTCCACACCCAGGTCCAGACTCGCCGTGCAGATGACGAGCTTCAACCTTTCATCGTGCAAAGCCTCTTCCACCCAGTCGCGTATTTCACGGTCAAGTGACGCGTGGTGCAATGCCATAATGCCGGCAAACTCAGGATATTTTTCAATGATAGTCCGGTACCATATCTCGGTACCCGATCTGGTATTGGTAAAAAGCAATGTCGTGCTGCTCTGATTCACAATTTGAACCACCTGGTCCACCAACCGCGTGCCCATATACCCCGACCACGGCAGCGTTTCAACGCGATCCGGAATAATACTTTCTACTAAAATTTTCTTGTCGGTATTTGCCTTGATGGTCACCGCCTGCTCTTGCG
The DNA here is from genome assembly GCF_001424405.1 of Dyadobacter sp. Leaf189. GTDB lineage: Bacteria > Bacteroidota > Bacteroidia > Cytophagales > Spirosomataceae > Dyadobacter. The sequence continues at coordinate 41,309 of NZ_LMPS01000009.1, read as the reverse complement.
GAAAACGCATTCCCAGCAGCACTTGTCTGGCTTCGTTCAGGTTTCCGATGGTCGCCGAAATCCCCCAGGTTTGCAAAGCAGGGTTCATTTTCCTTAGCCGGGCGAGTGCGAGCTCTGTTTGTGTGCCCCGTTTGCTGCCCATTAACTCGTGCCACTCGTCTACGACAACGGTATGCAGGTTTTTGAACAGCTCCGAATTGTTTTTTTGAGCAAATAAAATATGCAGACTTTCGGGTGTAATAATCAGCGCATCAGGCATTTGTTTTTTCTGCTCGCTGCGGTCTTTGGCATTAGTATCTCCGGTCCGCATTCCGACGCGCCAGGTCAGGTTCATTTCCAGCGCCGCCATTTCCATATTGCGGAACAAATCTTTGGATAAGGCACGCAGCGGCGTGATCCAGAGCACTTGCAGCCCTTTCTTAACTTTCGGCTCCTTTGATTTAGCTTTTGGGTCTTTCGCATTAGCTTTCGGTTCTTTACCAGGAAGAGAATTAATGTGCCTTATGAGAATGGGTACCCAAAGTGAATAGGTCTTTCCGCTCCCGGTAGGCGCATTCACCAAGCCGCTCTTTCCATCCAAATAAGCAGCCGCCGCTTCCTTTTGAAAATCCGCCCATTTCCAGTTTTTGGACTTAAACCATTGCTCAGCGATAATATGTCCACGGGATTTTGGCAAGGAGGTTCGGGTTGTTGTCAGTACTTATTGAATAATGTTTAGATTTAGCAAGCTAAATGAACGTTCTGTCTAATCAAATAAAACTATACCAATATGTGGACGACGATCGAAGGAGTTTATGAAAATGGTCAGGTAACATTAAGTGAGGAACCGCCGGTGAGGGATAAGGCGAAGGTTTTGATTACTTTCATTGAGGAAAAACATAGTTCCATTCACAGCGATCGAGAGCTGGGCAAAATGAAAGGCACAATCAGAATGTCAGATGATTTGATGTTCCGCTAGACGATTTTAAAGAATACATGTAAATGCGATATCTTGCCTACTGGAGTTTCGCGAATATGGAGGTTATGTGAATGTGGTTTGTTAATTAATCATTTATACATCTCCAAAATCCCTTTCAAATTCTCCAAAGTATCTGCCTCTTCGGCTTTTTTATCTTTCCGCCATCTCAAAATCCTGGGAAAGCGCACAGCAATACCTGACTTATGCCGGGTGGATTCATTGATGCCCTCAAAGCCGATCTCAAAAACCAGCTCAGGCTTCACCGTCCTTACCGGGCCGAATTTTTCAAGTACATTTCTCTTAATAAAATAATCAACCTGCCCGATTTCCTGGTCTGTCAATCCGGAATACGCTTTGGCAAACGGTACCAGCTTCCCGTCTTCGCCCCACACTGCAAAAGTGTAATCGGTAAACAGCTCCGCTCTCCGGCCGGAGCCTTTTTGGGCATAGATCAAAACGGCATCGACGCTCAGCGGATCAATTTTCCATTTCCACCAATCGCCTTTTTTTCGTCCTACCTGGTAAGTACTGGCTTTTCTTTTGATCATAAACCCTTCTGCATTTTGCTCGCGGGAAAGTGAATGCAGGTTGGCCAACTCCTCCCATTCTTTGAAATCAATCAGCGGAGAAAGATTGAATATCCGTTGTGCTGGCATTTGGGCATGCAGTGCTTCCAGCTCTGCCCGGCGCTGCTGCTGCGAGTGACTGCGAACATCCACGCCATTTGCTTCCAGAATATCGTAAGCCAGAAATGCGACCGGCGCTTCTTCGAGTACCTTTTTAGATAAATTTTTCCGACCAATGCGCGTTTGCAGCACATTAAAAGGCATCGGGCGATCGTCCTGGTAAGTCACAATTTCACCGTCGAGCACAGTTCCATTCGGTAGCACATCCGCCAGGAAATGCAGCTCAGGGAATTTTTCAGTCGAAAGCTCTTCTCCCCGCGTCCAAATGAACAGTTCGTTATTCCGGTAAATGATCTGTGAGCGGATTCCGTCCCATTTCCATTCTGCAAACCAGTCTTCCGGCTGGCCCAGGTCGGCCACCGTTCCTTCAATGGCATAAGCAAGGAAAAAAGGGTAGGGGCGGGAAGCGTTGTCGTTTTCACCTTTGTCCAATATAAGTTTCTCAAAGGTAGTATCCGCAGGATCCCACTGGCCCATAACGCGGTGAGCAATCACATTTGAATCAATTTCCGTTGCCTCTGCCAAGGCCCGCACCACAAGCGTTTGCGAAACACCGATGCGGAAACTGCCCATTAAAAGTTTGTTGAAAACGAAAGTCTCGTGCTGCGAAAGCTGCATCCAGGCCTGAATAATGTGGTCGCGCTTTTCTTCGTCCGTCATGCCTGGCAACATACCGAGGTAGTGAAACCAGTCAGTCAGGGTTTTGTCAGAGTCAAAAGTCTGGTTTTTAGGTAAAAGCAAAGAGATGGTCTCGCCCAGGTCGCCCACGCTATGGTAACTTTCCTGGAAAAGCCACATCGGAATATTTGCTTCCTGCGCAGCCCATTCTTTTACCATTGTCCGGTTGACCTTAAATGAAGGTCTCCGACCTGTAAAAAGGGTCAATGCCCAAATTTTATCTTCGTCTGAGGCTGTCAGGAAATACTGTTTCAGCAACTCCACCTTTGCATTGGTTTTGTTGGTACGGTCGAGGTTCATGAAAAGTTCTGCGAATTGTTTCATAGTTCGCGGCCTCCTTCCACCCCTAAATCCCCTGTTGGGGACTTTTCTTTTGATGTATTTTCGATTTCATCGTCCAGTTTGGCTTTGTGTTGTTCGTAACTTTCACTTGCGACTGCTGCGTCCTGAACTACTTCTTCCTCTTCGTTTTCGTCCTCATTTCCATACATAGTGTGTACTTCTCCGGCTTCAATGCCATTTTCGTTCAACCACCGCGAAAAAATACTGGTATATCCGTGCGTTACAAACACTTTTTCGGCGCCTGTTTCTTTTACTGCCCTGTTCAGGTCAGGCCAGTCGACGTGATCGCTTAATACGAAACCCTGATCCACGGCGCGGCGGTTCTTGGCACCGCGCAGCGCCATCCAGCCCGAACAATAACCTAGGGAATAAGGATTGAATTTCTTGATCCACGTGCTGCTGTCTACCGAAGGCGGGGCTAGTACGAGTGCGCCGCGGAATAGCTTGCGGTCCGTCTCTTTGGTGACTAATGTTAATTCAGGTAAGTCGAAGCCTGCCTGACGCAGCCTGTCGTTTAATGTATAAATAGCTCCGTGGGCGTAAATAGGCTCGTCGGGTAACTGTATGTTCTTCAATATCCGCTGCATTTTACCCAAAGAATAGCCCATTAAAACACTGGCTTTTCCTTCGGCTTTATTCTGGGCAAACCAGGTATCTATCTCGGACATAACTTCATGTTGCGGCTGCCACTTGTATATGGGGAGGCCAAATGTAGATTCCGTTATAAAAACGTTGCATTTCACGGGTTCGTAAGGCACAGCAAAATGGTCGTCTTCCAATTTATAATCGCCGCTGGCAACCCATACTTCGCCTTTATGTTCCACTCTGATCTGCGCTGAGCCGATAATATGTCCGGCGGGGTATAGGGAAAAAGTAACGCCATTGATCACGAATTTCTCACCGTATTCAACAGTTTGCAAAGAAATATCCTGTCCCAATCGTAGCCTCAAAATAGGCTCACTGTCTTTGTGCGCAAGATAATGCTTGCTACCCCAGCGCGCATGGTCGCTGTGCGCGTGTGTTATAATCGCCTTATCGACCGGTATCCACGGATCAATGTGCGCATCGGCGACGGAGCAGTATATACTTTTCCCGGTAAATTGAAGTAGTGGTTGTGATGGCATGACTCTGAAATTATGAAAATTGTGCCAGCCTGATTAATGCTTTCGCAGGTGCATTGACTGCTTCTTCTTAAAAGTTAAGCCGCATGATAATCGGATTTGATTTACTAAATTGTGTTAGTGTAAATTGTTGAATCACTATAAAAACACTTTACACACATGGGACTCGCTCAAATGGCAACAAACACCTACACCGTACCTGAATATCTCGAATTGGAAGAGAAAAGCGAGATCCGTCATGAATATTATGACGGGGAAATCTTTGCTATGGCCGGCACAACACTGAATCACAATCGGATTGTTGATAGTGTCAGGACGCTCTTGAAGGGCATCTTCAAGCCAAGAGGCTGCGAGACATTTGCTGAAAACGTGAAAGTTGAATGCACTCCAAATTTCACTTATTGTTATCCAGATGCCATGGTCACCTGTTCAGCTGAGGATCTTGCCAGTACATATATTGTTCGCAATCCCAGTATTTTGGTTGAAGTTTTGTCCAAAAGCTCCGTCAGCTATGACCAGGTCTTTAAGCTAAAACTCTACAAGCAAATCGCCTCGCTGCAATATTACCTTCTGGTCACACAATATGAATGTTATGTGCAATTGTACACCCGGTCTGGCGACAGTGATATCTGGAATTACCAAACTTTTGCTAACCCGACAGACCAGGTTCCATTTGACAATCTGGGATTTTCATTATCTGTTGCCGCGATTTACGAGGGCATTACTTTTTTGCCGGAAGAGGCGGAAACCACGCTTCCGCGGGATTAGGCCTTTAAATGAAAAAGATCGAATATTCAGATATTCTGCATGAGCACGTTTACCTCTATTACAAAGGCGACCGCCATTATCCTGTCAGCATCATTTCAGATCAGGATCGCTGGCTGGCAGATTGGGTAAAGTGTACGCGCTATTATGTGCAGGGATCATTTGGAGAAAGCTACAATGACTTGTTAGCGGAAGCACTTCAAGATTTAAGGAGTGTTTTGTTCGATGAAGTTGCAGGCTTCAAGTACCTCGTTTTAATGAATACCCAGCGCGTCGAACCTTTGGATGCCACGAATTTCTGTACACTCGCCAGCCATTTGGTTGATTCCAGAAATGCACTTATTGTAATTGCCGGGGAAGATTTGTTGAAAGATGTACAGAATGTTCCGGTTGAATATGACAAAGCAACTGGCTCAGGTAACATCGATTATCTCAGACTGATTTTAGATTTATGCCCTTTGGGCGCATCTGTTTGCAAAATGAGTGGAGATGGTGGTGATGATTATATCGCCTTTGATCTCTTCTCGAAGAATAAATAATTTGTCCAGTAAGAATGGACGGTTTGTCACACCATTATCATTTATGTCAGCAAAAACACACGAAGAAAGATCGGCTGCGGAGGAAGCGCAGCGCTATTTGGAGAATGCACGCACCATTCTCAGCGAAAAGGCTGGGAAGAAAGACGGATTGTATGCCGATGTAAAATACGTCAAAATGGCCTCGGGCACGGCTTATTCAGCGGCGCTGCTTATTTTGGATGAATTTCTGAAGCAAAAAGAAGGTATTCATTTCAAGAAACCGACCAGCATTGAAGATTATATTGTAGGAGTTGGCAAGTATGATAAAAAATTGCTTAGACTTTTAGTAGATGTTTATGACGAACTGCATTTGGCTGGCTACTATCACGGTACTAAATCCGTTAATACAATCCAGCTGGGTCTTAGCAATGTGACTAAGATGTTGAACTACATCGCACAATAATCGTTTTTCTATAAACAGGAGGCCCCTCTGGGGCCGCTATTTATGCCGTCCACATTTTTCTATAAACAGGAAGCTCCTCTGGAGCTGTGATTGCCGTATCCACATTTCACAAAGGTTCCTGCGGAGCCGCCTGTTTTCAATTACTGAATGCATTTGAGATGGTCGCTAGCAAGTCATATTTAGCTTAGTTACAGGGGGCTCCTCCGGAGCCGCGATTTTCACGTTAGCACATTTTCTATAAACAGGAGGCTCCGCAGGAGCCAATGCACTTGCTAAGCGCGAAAACCGTTCCGGAGGAACGCCCTGTTTATAGAAACAACATATTCCTATAAGCACAAAAGGCTCCTGAGGAGCCTCCTGTTTACAATGATTGTGAATTATACAACGCACTTGCAAGTTGTGTCCAGTTTCGTCAGCATAGTCGCAACTCTCAGCTGGTTCACAATATGCACGCGCATCTCAGAAGTAACATTTTCCAGATCTGAACTGAACAAGAAGCTTTCAACCATATAGTGCATTGATTCCACCATTTCACTGACATGGTCGGTTGCGAAAAAATCACGAATGATCTCGTTTTGTTTAACTAAGGCTTCGTCCGATAAGCTGGTTTTTAGTGTGTTCATAGTTTTAAGTTGTTTATAGTAAATAACTGAATTTGTAGGATTCTCGATTAATTTTAGGCAAATAAAAAGCCGCTTTACGGCTCATAGACAATCAAAGTCTCAATTCTAAAATTTCCGAATTCAATTAAAATGTCTCGCATTCGTTTTTCGGAAATTCCCTGATTATAGGTATAGTCTCTCCAAGCCACAACAGGTTTGCCCTTTTTCACTGCTGGCGGTAATGATGGATATACATTCTTTATCCACCAATCAAACGCTTCCGGGATAGTTTCGAACTTCTTCATGTAAATGTAATCAATAATCGAGTTTCCTACAAAAGCTTTGTTATTTATTTTGGTGAAAATAGTGAAAGATATCTTTGCATATGTTAGTCGCTGCTTACCATGTTGATTTGCTACCTAATCCCAACAACCTTACTCACTCCGGAAACCCCATTCTCATTAAAAGCTTCAATATTGAAATAATAAGGCACCCCTACATTCAATGCGCGCAATTCAAATGCATTCGGCTCGTCGTGCCAGAACTGGTAGGTTTGGTATAATTTATCTGGTGAGATTCCCCAAAGAACATTGTATCCAATCGCGCCGGGCACTTTTTCCCATTTCAAATCCACATTCCGGGCGTCTTTTTGGCGAACAGCTGTAAAGCTTTTTGGAGTAGCGGGCGCTTTTCCAAAACCATTTCCAAACACACGAAACTCGCTGATTGCGAGAGTGGGCGAGGCTACGTAAATGTGCTCGTAGCGCACATATCGGGCTTTTACGGGTTTTGCGAGTTCAATGTAAGCTACTGGCCGGTCGCGTTTTGGTTCGTTGGAAAGATCTGCCGCTGGCTCCCATTTCTTGCCATCTTTCGAAGTCAGGATCTTGAATTGCGTGTAAACTTTTTCGGGTTTGTTGTCAAAGATATTGGATTTATAATCGGTGTAATTTACCTGAATTGCCTTTACTTCCTGTTCGGCTCCGAGATCGATCGTTAGGTTTTCCCCGGGCTTGTTTTGCTTTGCAGCCCAGAATGTACGCGGGTTTTCATCGGTAATCTTCGCGGCCGACATTGAATCTATTGTCGATGAGGCTGTTACTGGTTTTTTGTAGGATAAAAGCATCCAGCCCGTGAACTGTTCGTCGCCTTTGCCGGACCAGGTTTTGGTCGTCATTTTGTGCGGGAAATCGCCGAAACGCGTGTTGGCGAACATTTGTCCGTCTTTGTCAAAGCCTGCCGGGTACATCACAATGCGCCGCTCCATTCCCCAGTTCAGCCCGATCCAGGTGGTGCCGGTATTCCAGTAATTTCCGTAGTTATCCTGAAAAGTATTCCCGTGACCGGCGCCAGTCGCGAAGCCGCCTGGCTTGTAGGAAACGGGGTTGTAAGGCGCGTAAGTAAACGGCCCAAGCGGATCGTCGCCCACGTAAGTACCATTTGCATATACATTGTATTCCGTGCCTGGCGCGCCGTATTGGAGGTAATATTTGCCTTTATGCTTCGTCATCCAAGCGCCCTCGGTGAAGGGTTTAAATGGATCCGAGTGGTTTGGCCCAAAACGTTCCCAGCCGTGATCGTACTGATTTAACCAAAACATCGCTTTGTAATCACCTTTGAATGCAAGTCTTTTGGAATAATCGAGCTCGGAGCCGAAAATTGGGTACACATTCGACGAGCCCCAGTACATATACCATTTATCAGTGTCGGGATCATGAAAAAGCGCGGGGTCCCACGGGCCAATATCTTTCGGCAGTCTCGGCGTCCAGCGGTTGTAAAACTCCCAAATGCCTTTTTCCGGCGCTACTGAGTACAAAATAGGTCTGGATTCGAATGTGGATTGGAACAAAAACAAGGTATCCCGCACCGAAACGGCTGCGGGCGCGCACATATCTTCAAAAGGCCAACGATTGGCAGTGAGGTACTTCCAGGTTAGCATATCTTTCGAATGCCAATAGCCGCCGGAAATGGTGACGAACAGGAAATATTCGCCTTTGTGGTTGATTATCACGGGATCAGCGCCGGAGCGGTAGCTGATATTTTCGTTGAGCTGCTCGAAATTGTATTTGTAATCGATATCCATCGGGTTGCAGTAGGTGGTCTGCGCCAGCACTTGCCGTGCACACAGCAAGGCCAGAGAGAAGATCAATAGTGTGGTAGTCAGTTTTTTAAGCATGTGAGGATATTGCATTTAAATCTTTAATCAATACCAAAATAACAGTTTTTGGGGGAAATATGAGGTGCGACTTCCAAAACCTTGTGGATAGCGCAGCATTTCAAGTCTATAAATTTTACCTTTGCGCTTCGATTTGAAAATGTACTTGAACTCACAATGGAAATTGATTTTATCGAGGAACTGCGCTGGCGCGGAATGCTGCACGACGTCATGCCGGGCACACAGGAGCAACTGAATAAGGAAATGACTGCCGGTTACATTGGTTTCGATCCCACTGCTTCCTCTCTGCATATTGGCAACCTGGCAACAATTATGCTGCTTGTGCATTTCCAACGTGCTGGTCACAAGCCGTTTGCACTTGTAGGTGGCGCGACCGGGATGATCGGAGACCCTTCTTTTAAAGCAGCTGAGCGTTCGTTTCTGGATGAAGATACATTGCGTTTCAATCAGGAAGGGATCAAAAAACAACTGGAACAATTCCTTGATTTTGACTGCGGCGAAAACTCTGCCGAAATGGTCAATAACTATGATTGGTTCAAAGATATTGGCTTTTTACAATTCCTGCGCGAAGCTGGTAAGTACCTGAGCGTTAATTATATGATGTCCAAAGATTCGGTTAAGAAACGTCTGGAAACGGGCATTTCCTTTACCGAGTTTTCGTACCAGCTTTTGCAGGGTTACGATTTTTACCATTTATATAAAACCAAGAATATCCGTCTGCAAATGGGCGGCTCCGATCAGTGGGGTAACATCACGACCGGCACCGAAATTATCCGCAGAAAAGAAGGCGACGAAGAAGGTTATTTCAAAGCCTACGCGCTTACCACGCCACTTTTGACGAAATCCGACGGTTCAAAATTCGGTAAATCCGAAGGCGGAAACATCTGGCTCGATCCTGAAAAAACGTCTCCTTACGAGTTCTACCAATTCTGGCTCAACCAGGCAGACGAAGATTTGCCACGTTACCTGCGGGTATATTCATTCAAAGGCCGCGAGGAAATCGAAGCCCTCGAAAAAAGCCACGCCGCCGAGCCGCATTTGCGCATTATGCAAAAAGCATTGGCCGAAGAGCTGACTACACGCGTGCATTCTGAGAAAGCATATCAGCTGGTGATCAAAGCTTCGGAAGTTTTGTTTGGAAAAGCTACGCTGGAAACTTTGCAAAGCATTGAGATCGATGAGTTTGACACGATTTTTAACGGCGTACCGCAAACTGAAATTAGCCGGGAGGAATGGAATGGAACAGCAAATATTCTGGATCTGGTTTCAATAGTTACCAGAGCCGAGATTTATCCTTCAAAGGGCGAAGCCCGCCGCGCGATCCAGCAGAATGCAGTGAGTGTAAACAAGGTAAAGGTTACGTCTGAGGCGCAGGCGCTGAGTGACTTTTCGTTATTGCAGGATAAGTTTTTGTTGATTTCCAAAGGGAAAAAGAATCATTTGATTCGGGTGGAGTAAAGTCTCTTTACGAACGATCATTTTAGTAAAAGAAGCTCTTCCCGAGCTTCTTTTTTTGTTTGGAGAAACTTACTAAAGTTTTTTGCGCCGATAAAAAGACGACCGCTACCGATAGGTCAATCTCCAAGTAAGCGAATGTGCGAATTACTACCTTGATAGCTTTCGAAACGAGAAGCAAGCTATGAAACATATCTTAATTGTACTTACGCTGTTGTTAAGCGGAACATCATTTGCTCAAACCAAAAGCCCAATCTGGACGGAGCAGGAGCGGCAAATTTTGTTGGAAGGGTTACAGTCTTCGCAAAATGACCTTCTTAGTGAGGTAAATGGCTTAACCAAGAAACAAATCCGTTTCAAGCCCGACAGTGTAGGTTGGTCTGTTGCGGAAATCATAGAGCATTTGGCTATCTATGATGAGTTGCTTTACTGGGATTTGTTGAACAAACAATATTCACCAGAAATGCCTGAGTGGGTTGATAAGGTGAAAGGTCTTGATTCGGTGATGACAGCGTATACCGACGATCCGATCAAGTTGAAGGCTCCGTTTATCGCTCAGCCCCTAGGTCGTTTTGAAAATGAAAGAGATCTGATAGCCTATTTCAATCGTTTTCGAAATGAATTGATCGCGCTTATCAGAGAAACCAAAACTGATTTTAGATTACATTTTGTTTTTCGTTCAAAAGATGCAGGAGTGTGGCGGGTTAGGGATCTGCAACAATATACATTACTCTGGATTGCGCATACGCAGCGGCATACCAATCAGATTAAGAGCGTAAAGGCGCATCAGAACTATCCCAAATAGAACTTAGCTTTTCCCCGAAAACGTATTCAAAACCGGCGCAGCCGTAGGGTTATATTGGTACGATTGCCAGGTGTGATCTTCATAAATTTCCACGACGCGGTAGCCTTTGTAAGCTGTTCCCCAGTTGCCGCCGAAGTGGGCATCGAAGAAATAGGGTTTTTTGCCGTATTGTTTTGTGCTGTCCTGGTCGTGGTCGTGGCCGTTGAAAATGGCTTTTACGTTGGGGGTATTTTCGAAAAGGTCGATTACCTCCTTGCATTCAATTCCATTCACGGTCCATTTGGCCGGGGTGATGTGCAGGAAGACGAAAATGCCTTTTTTGTCTTTGTATTTCGCTAACTCCGTTTTCAGCCAGGTGGCGTCGGGACAAACATATTCACCTTTTTCGTTGGAAGTATCACCTACCACAAATGCGTATTCGCCTTTGGCAAAACTGTGATTGGTAGGGTAGCCCCAGGTGCTTTCCCAAACATCAAGTCCTACTTTATCGTGGTTACCGCGACTCACAAAAAAAGGTACACTAAGCCCGGAAATGGCTTTTTTGAAGTCGTATAACAATGTCGGCTCGTCGTGGATCAGGTCGCCGTTGATAAAAAGAAAATCAACACCTTTCTGCATTTTTTCCCGGTTTATCCAGCTGATCAGGTCACTGTGGAATTTCTGAAATTCAGTGTTTGGCTGACCGTAATGCCCGTCAGAAGCGACGATAAACCGCATTGCAATTCTCGCTTTCGGAGCGGCGTTCAAACTATTAGAAAAGAATGGGAGCGTGGAAACAGCAGGTACAAGTTTCAGAAATGACCGTCGTTCGAGATTCATTGGTAGCCGGGTTTAATAAGTAGGTCGGGGTGTTATTAGTTTCAAAAATAGTTATTGATCGGAGATATTTTCTTTATTCTTGCATTGCATTAACAATAATTAATATTCACGATGGACCGCCTTATTCTCCAAAATGCAGCTTCCTATTGCGCCTATCAGGAGCGGACGCAGGATGAAGTGCGCCAGCGGCTGCGAAAATGGAATGTGTGGGGCGACGAAGCCGATGAGATCATCGCAGAACTGATTTCACAAAACTACCTCAGCGAGGAGCGTTTCGCCAAGACTTTTGCTGGGGGCAAGTTTCGCGTGAAAAACTGGGGCAGGATTAAGATCAAACAGGAATTGCAGCGCCGCGGGATCAGTAAGTACAGCCTCGACCAGGGAATGGCGGAGATCAAGGATGAAAACTATCTGGCCACTTTAAAACAGCTTCTTGAAAAGAAAAAGACTTTACTGGAAAGAACCGAATCAAATCCGTTGATCCTGAAACAAAAATTGGCCAGATATGCTCTGGCCAAAGGGTATGAGGGAGAATTGGTCTGGAAAGAAATAGAGGATTTGTCAGCATGACAAGCCTTAAAAGTCCGAATCGAACGAAATTCTGTGACCTGAATCTTTGTCTTTCACGCCGCTCATTACGCCCGCTTTCTGATATTCTCCTACGCGTTTTTCGAAGAAGTTAGTCTTACCAGGAAGTGAGATCAACTCCATGAAATCGAATGGGTTAGCCGAACCGAATTGCTTTTCGCAGCCCAGTCTTTCAAGCCAGAAGTCGGCGATGTATTCAATATATTGTTTCATCAGATCAGCATTCATTCCGATCAGGGAAACTGGTAATGCTTCGGTAATGAATTCTTTTTCAATCTCCACCGCATCCAGCATGATTTCGATTACTCTTGCAGGATCAAGCTGGTTGACGATGTGTCTTGTGTAAAGGAGACAAGCAAACTCACAGTGCAGACCTTCGTCTCTGGAAATCAATTCATTGGAGAAAGAAAGTCCGGGCATTAGGCCACGTTTTTTCAGCCAGAAAATAGAGCAGAATGAGCCTGAGAAGAAAATACCTTCTACTGCTGCAAATGCAATGATTCTTTCCGCGAAAACCGGGCTATTGATCCATTTCAACGCCCATTCTGCTTTTTTGCCTACGCAAGGAACAGTTTCAATTGCGCGCAAAAGGCGGTCTTTTTCAACTGCATCTTTAATATAAGTATCAATCAGCAGCGAGTAAGTTTCGGAGTGGATGTTTTCCATTGCAATCTGGAAACCATAGAAACACTTCGCCTCCGCATATTGGACTTCACTGAGGAAATTAACTGCAAGGTTCTCATTTACAATGCCGTCTGAGGCTGCAAAGAATGCAAGTACGTGCGAAATGAAGTGGCGTTCCCCATCGTTAAGATTTTCCCAGTCCTTCATATCCTGCCCCAGATCAATCTCCTCGGCAGTCCAGAATGAAGCCTCATGTCTTTTGTACATTTCCCAGATATCGGAATGTTTAATAGGAAATAAAACAAACCGCAATGGATCTTCTATCAGCAGGGGCTCCTGACGCGCAAGTTCTTGTGACATAATTAGTTTGAGTATATACGGGGATAAATTTTGAACAACCCGCTGTGTGTCGCTGGCCAGAGATAGCAGCAGCCGGGATTAACAAATCTACATGCTTTGGCCCGAAAACTCAAGGACGGACAAGTCAAATGGATAGACTTATTTCTCACTATACTTGCCGGGAATGACTTAACTTTGCCTTTTTCAATACCTTAATTGTCGGTAGAAAAGCTGCGGATCGTTAGTCAATTTAAACCTATATACTGTTGAAAATTTCCGGATTTACCATCATCAGAAACGCGGTTATTAACGATTATCCTATCGTCGAGGCAATCATTTCTATTCTTCCGGTTGTCGACGAAATGCTTGTGAGTGTTGGAGTTAGTGAAGACGGTACACTGGATTTAATTAAGTCCATTCCCTCTGATAAGATCCGTATTGTTGAATCAGAGTGGGATATGTCGCTGCGTGCTGGTGGAAAAGTGCTGGCTGTTGAAACAGACAAAGCTCTGCAGCAGATTTCGCCCGATAGTGACTGGGCATTTTACATTCAGGGCGATGAGGTGGTGCACGAGAAGTACCATCCGGCCATTCTTGAATCCTGCAAAAAATATGTAAACAGTCCGGAAGTGGAAGGGTTAGTTTTTGACTATCTTCACTTTTACGGGACTTATGATTATGTGGGCGACAGCCGAAAATGGTACCGCCGTGAAATACGCATTATAAGGAATGAAAAACAGCCGAAAGAAACGCCCATCACTGCATTCAGGGACGCGCAGGGTTTTAGGCGTGGCAGAACGAAGTTGAATGTAAAGCATTCCGGCGCCGCCGTATATCATTATGGGTGGGTGAAAAGTCCGGTCCAGATGAAGACTAAAATGAAGAATGTAAGTCGCTTCTGGAATGAGGATAATGAATGGGAAAAGATCCTGCAATCGGAGGATTTTTTCAATTATGAGGAATTTGATTCTATCCGCGTATTCGACGGAACACACCCAGCTGTGATGCGGAAACGCATTGAAAGTCAGACCTGGAAAGTGGATCTGGATATATCAAAAAAGAAATTCCGGCTGAAAGACGCGCTTTTGTACTGGTACGAGAAAAGGACAGGCCGCCGGTTATTTGAGTTTCGCAATTACAGGTTTTTGTGAACTATCTAAATGCTGGAAATATCAAGAGGCAAACTATTTGCTATCCTATCGTTTTTTGTTGCACTCACTTTGCTATCCTACTTTCATCGGTACCCTACCGGCGACGATGCCTGGTTTGGGGAACAGTCCTATTGGCTTGAAAGGGAAGGCGTAATCCGGTCGGAATATTTCAGGGGCTTATTGGGATGGGAAAAGCAAATTCTGGTCAGTCACAAATTCTTCCTCCTTTTTGGCTCGGTACTGATAAAGTTCTTTGGCCACCATTTACCTGTACTGCAGTTCACCGGATTGATCTTCTTCTGCATTGTACTGGCTGAGCTGGTTTATTACGTCAGGATCAGGGAGCAAAGCCTCCGGACCTGGTACCTGCCGGCAGTGTTGATTCTCATATTTGCCAACAGGTTATTGGTGAAAATGAGCTTTGAGAACCGCCCCGAAATGATGCTGGCCGCACTTGGCTTTGGCTCATTTTTGTTGATTCAAGGTAAGCGGAGACCAGTTTTACGAAATATGTTAGCAGGTATCTTCGCCGCAATGGCTTTTTTGTGTCACCTGAATGGGATCATTTTTCTCATCGCAGGCTTTGTAGCACTCATTAATTCCAAACAATACAAATCAGCCTTCGTATTCACGATTTCCGGTGGCATTGTGGCATGTCTGTACTGGCTGGATGTAGCTTTGGCAAACAATGGTTTTTCGATCTGGAGTTATCAGTTTAGCGGAGATCCTGCAACTCAGGATGCGCTCGGCTTATCCTCTAAGTTGTTACAGCTGGCAACATATCCGCGGCTTTTCTTCCATTCACCCGAACAGATTTCAATTTCGTTACTGTTTGCATTTCTGCTTTGGAAGCAATGGGGGTTCGTGTCACAACTGCCGGTAATGCTAAGAGTCTACTCGCTCACGCTTTTCTTTTCGTTTTGGCTGATTACCAAAGCAAATGGAGCTCTTTATCTGGTACTTTTCATACCGTTCATGTTGGTACTGATTTACGAACTGTATAAACTTCGCCCGTTCTCAAGTCCGGCATTGAAGTTGATTATGGTTGCGTATTTTCTGATCAGTGTGTTTGGAATGGGACAGATCATTTACCGTAATTTCACAATGGAGTACCTGCCGCTTTCTTATGAAAAGCTCAGGCCGCACATTGAAGATCAGTATGTTGGATTCGTTCCGTTAACATTCTTCTTCAATGAGTATGAGGAATATCCCCGCTTGTTGACGCACGAAAATTACAAGCTTCAATCGAAGAAGAAGGGAATGACGACGCTCAAAATGGCCAGGTGGGCGTATAAAAATGGTGCAAACTTTATTGTAATGGACTATAAATTCCGACCTGAACCTTACTATCCTGCCGCAGGCGCAAAATCAATCCCGTTTTACAAACTATCCTTTTTTGACGGCAGATTTGCCATTTATAAAAAATAGGATCAAATCCACCTCTTCCGCCTGAAAAACCAAAGTACGATCGCGGAGGAAAAGACCATTAACAAGAGCGAAACCCAGAAGCCCCAGGGTTCGCCGGTAGAAGGAATATGGTTGTAATTCATTCCAAAAATCCCTGCAATGAGGGTCGGCGGCATGAAAATGATCGTCACTACCGTGAATATCTTGATAACCTGACTTTGTTCAAGGTTGATCAAACCCATAAATGTGTTCTGCAGATATTCGAGCCGCTCGAAATTGAAGGTGGTATATTCCAGCAGTGAATTAATGTCTTTCAGGATAATGCGCAAATGTTCTTTGCGGTCCTCAGGGAAATATTGGCTCCGTAAAATCCCGGATAAAACGCGTTGTTTGTCGATACTTGTCTCACGGAGCATCATCGTGATTTCCTGCAAGCCGCTGATGCGGATCAGTACTTCCTGACGTGCTTTTTGTTCGTGGGTAAGGTCTTTACTGATCGCAGAAATGTCCCTGGAAATACCTTCCAGCGAATCAGCATCTGCTTCAATGCGGGTTTCCAGCAACAAAAGCATAAAGTCTACGCCGCCCTGAATACTCTCGGGGCTCACCTTCATTTTCTTCACTGTATCCGCAAACGTTTTTGAGTCGCCGCGGCGGTATGTAAACAGTACATTCTGGTGCAGTAGAAAGGACACAGGATAAGTCTCATACCCTTCCCGGTCGATTTTCAGGAAGTTAGAGTTGGCATTAATGGTCTCATTTTGTTCAAAAAACCGTGAGCTGCTTTCAATCTCAACGATTTCCTGGGGGGTCTGGAAGCTGATATTGCATTTACTCTCAACCCATTCCTCTTCCTCGGCAGAAGGGGACTGTAAGTCCACCCAAATCAGGTTCTTCACTTTGCCAAGTTCGCGAAAATCATTTTCGCGTTTAATCAAACGTCCCTCTTTATAGAATATGCGTACCATGTTTTAAAGTTGGGAAAAAAGAATGTCCCGCGAAAGACGATGCAGATTTTTCCGCAGGAAAGATGAGGTGGTTAGTTGGGGTAACGCGGAATTACTGTGCTTAACCTGCCACCCAAGTCTTAGTAAGCGTTCAATATTCTTCCAGGCAAAATTGTACCTTTGCCGAATGCAAAGTACCGCAACAAAGAGCATCTTCACTACGCAGTTCTGGCTGCTGGGCCTCAGTTCCTTTCTCTTTTCTTCCAGCTTTAACATGCTCATACCCGAGTTACCGGGATATCTTTCTCAAATGGGCGGTGCGGATTATAAAGGCGCAATCATCGGTTTATTTACATTGACGGCAGGTTTGTCAAGACCCTTCAGCGGGCGTCTTACTGACCGTGTCGGCAGGGTGCCAGTTATGGCATTTGGCTCGCTGGTTTGCTTTGTATGCGGACTGCTATATCCCGTATTTACAACCGTAATGCCGTTTTTACTGCTCCGGCTCGTGCATGGTTTCTCTACGGGCTTCAAGCCAACCGGGACCGCCGCATACGTAGCGGACATCGTTCCTGCAAACCGCCGGGGCGAGGCAATGGGTATCCATGGCATGTGCATGGGAGTCGGATCGGCTTTCGGGCCTGCTGTGGGAAGTATGATCAGTCAGTCGTTTTCGTTGAATGGGTTGTTTTATACCTCCTCTGTTTTCGCATTGCTGTCGATCGCGATTCTGATGAATATGAAGGAAACGCTGGCCGAAAAACAGCCGCTTTCCAGGGACGCGTTCAAGCTGAGCTGGCGTGATATCTTTGAACCTGACGTATTCAGTCCGGCACTGATCACCTTCCTTTGCTACTTTGGATTTGGCGCAGTAGCGACCATTACACCCGATTTTAGCGAGCATCTCGGTTTGCAGAACAAAGGATACTACTTTATGGTATTTACAATTTCGTCCATTCTAGTCCGCATTTTTGCTGGTAAAATCTCTGATCAGCACGGCCGCATGCCGGTTACTATTGTCGGCGCAGCTATATTGATCGTGTCCATGATAATTACTGGTTACGCAGATACTGCCCTTCTGTTTTTAGCAGGCGGAGCTGTTTTCGGGATATCAATGGGCATTTTATCTCCGGTACTTTCAGCGTGGACAGTCGACTTGAGTGGAGATCATAACCGCGGCCGATCCATCGCAACTATGTACATTTGCCTGGAAGCCGGCATTGGTATCGGCGCATTTCTTTCTGCGGCTCTGTTTGCTAATAAGTCAAAGAATTTACCTCTTGTATTTTTCTCAATGGCCGGATTTGCTGCTGCGGGACTGATCTACACTATATTCATTTATCAGCAGAAAAAACGCAAAAGCCGTGTTATTTGACGATACTTTTCAAACAATTGCTGCACCAGCCGATGGATTTTTCAAGGATAAGGGAAGCAAATTTCACGGATATGCATTCCCGATCTCAGGCGACGCAGATGCCAGGCAGCATTTAGGAGAGCTCAGGGAGCTGCATCCCAAAGCAGTGCATCATTGTTACGCCTATCGGTTGGGTACGGATAAAATGAGTTACCGCATGAGCGATGATGGGGAGCCTTCGGGTACCGCGGCCCGGCCTATCCTAAATACATTGTATTCACGAAACGTAACCAATGTGCTGCTAGTTGTTGTCCGGTATTTTGGCGGGACACTCCTGGGAGTTCCGGGTTTGATCAATGCCTACAAAGCCACGGCTGAGGATACATTAGATGCAGCAGATGTGGTAACCAGGCATTTTGTAAACAGGTATGAAATTGCATTTTCCTACCCGCAAATGAATGAAGTAATGCGGATAGTAAAAGAAATGGAGCTCCCTGTATTAAGCCAGCAGTTCGAGATGCATTGCGCCATGAAGGTGGAAGTGCGGGTGTCTGCAACGGAACTATTCGTCACAAGATGCCAGAAGATCGAAGGTCTAACTCTTACATTACAGTAGATTAGTTGTTGTCTTTCAGCATTTTAATAAAATCATCCTCGTAGTCTTTCATTGCTTTCAAGAGCTCTTTCAGTTCTTTTTCCTCAGGGCTTCCCTTTTTCGCCCCAAAAATTTCATCAGCGCGTTCCGACGCTTTCTCGTAATCACTTTCGTTCTTGATAATCATTATTTGCCTGGTCTAATTGAGATAAAGATATTCATAATGCCTGAAACGCAAAAGACCTGCCGAAGCAGGTCCTTGCGTTAGTTTGGTTAAAAATGCAGATTATCAATATCCCGGATTCTGAACCAGAACGGGTTGTCCATTCAGCTGGCTGTTCAGGATCTCGTCCTGAGGCAATGGATAGTAAAGGTTTTTGGAAGTAAATGTTTTTCCGGCCATATAACCTCTTTTGCTGAAAGTACGTCCGGAAGGCTCTTTCCCTGGAACTGCTTCTTCGGCAGCATATTTGTTCAATACTTTCTCGGCGATACCCCATCTTACCAGATCAAAGAAGCGGTGACCTTCCATTGCAAATTCAAGTCTCTGCTCCATGCGAACTGCATTTCTTGCAAAATCAGCACCTCTGCTTGCAAATGTACCTGCTGGGTAAGGCTCTACTTTGTAAGTCACGCTCGCATCCTGTACAGAGCCGGTTTTAGCGCGCAGGCGGATTTGGTTTACATAACCCTCAGCCGCAGCCAGGTTGCCAAGCTCCACTTCGCATTCTGCCAGCCAGAGCAGCACGTGCGACAATTTGATCAGGCGGAAGTTGTTGTTAACATTCCGCTTGCTGGTCGAGTGCGTGGTGCTGTTTTCTTCTGCCAGATAGTACATCCATTTTTTTCCGGTAAATGGACCTGCATAGGTCTGGTCACGGATCCAGGAAGAACCCGGCATTGGGCCCCAGTCAAGGAAGTTAACGCCGCGGCGGCCAACAGTCCAGTCAAGACGAGGATCAACCGGGATGGTTTTGTCCAATGTAAATGCAGCAGAAGCAGCGATTCCCTGGTCGTTTGGAAGGTCCACTTTGTTGTAAGTATCCAGCGATCCGTCGGCTGCGTTGCCGATCATCGGAAGTCCATTTTCAGTTTTAAATGCATTTACCAGGTTGTGAGAAGGCTGATAAAATCCACAGCAGCCTCTACCAGGAGCATTTGCCGAGTAAGGCCAGTTCAGGTTATCACCGGCGTTACCGTTGTTTCCGTTAGTACCGTCATTTACTGAAAATTGTACTTCGAAAATTGACTCGCTGTTGTTATTACCTGTTGTTCTGTAATTGTCGTGATAATTGGCAACCAGCTTTTTACCTGAGTTTTTAACCACATCTTCGAGCAAAGTTTTTGCCGCAGCCCATTTTTTCTGGAACAGCAATACTTTGGCAAGGTGCGATTTCGCTGCCCACTGGGTAGCTCTTCCTTTTTGCGCCTGAGTCGCGGGTAAGTTGTCCGCAGCGAACTGGAAGTCAGCTTCGATTTTAGGCCAGATATCATCCTTGTTGGGGATTTTGGTGGAATTCGGGTCCGCGGCTACATAAATGGTCTCATCGATGTAAGGTACCATATTCCACATTTTCTTGGCCTCAAAATGGTAGAAGCCTCTCAAAAAGCGCGCTTCTGCGATTACCTGATTCTTTTCAGCATCAGTCATATCTTTTACCAATTCTCCATTGACCACCTGAATCACTTCGTTGCAACGGGCAACTCCATCATACTGGTGCCACCATTTTCCAAGGAAATAGGTGTTGTCAGAAAGCCAGTTGTATTGTTCAATGAAAGACTGCTCAGGCTGGTCACCCGCATCAGTTCCTTTCACCGCATCGTCACTCGCGATACCGCCGAAAACGTAGTTCGAAATGGTTGACTGGCGGCCGGTGTTACCTGAACCCACGCCGTCGAGCAGAGAATAGGCGCCGATCAGCAATGCATTTACTCCGTTTTTATTGCTCAATTGCTCGCGTGACGCTCTTCCCTGTGGTTTTAGGTCAAAAAAGCTGTCGGAGCAGGAGAAGCTGAGTCCGACGAGGAGTACTAATAATGTTATTTTTTTCATCGTATTATCTATAATAATTTGATTGTCACGAGATTTTTAGAAACCAAACCGAACACCTACCAGGTACGATTTTGAAACCGGGTATGCACCTTCATCCACACCCATGTGCGTGTCCTGGTTATCGTTACCTGATCTTCTCAGGTTGATATCAGGATCAAGTCCGGTGTATTTGGTGAATGTGAACAAGTTCTGTCCCTGCAGATACACCTGCGCCGAGTTAAGTTTGATTTTCTTCAGGAACGCAGAAGGTACTGTGTAGGTAAGCTGGATGTTCTTAATCCGGAAGTAAGAGCCGTCTTCAAGGAAGTAAGAGGAAACCTGCTGGCTAGTAGCATCACCTGAATTAAGGCGTGGCAGCTTCGCATTGTCACCTGGTTTTTTCCACGAGTTATAAAGCATATCCTTTGATCTGTTACCCTGGAACACATTGAAATCAGTCCAGTATCTCACGTAATTAAATATCTCGTTGCCGTAAACACCCTGTCCAAATACAGTCAGGTCAAAAGCTTTGTAACCTACATTCAGGTTAACACCGTAGTTGAAATCAGGGTGTGGGCTCCCGATGATGGTTCTGTCAGCAGCAGTAATGATACCGTCGCCATTTACATCCCTGAATTTAAATACACCTTCACGAGTATACGAACCGAATTTTGGAGCTGCATCTGCTTCCGCCTGATCTTTGATCACACCATCCACGAAGTATCCATAGTAACTCGCGATAGGGTAGCCCGCTTTCGTTGCAGACATTGCCGGAAGGCGCGTTGTGAAACCGAAAATGGTAGAGTTAGGGTTGTCATTCAATTTGATCACTTCGTTTTTATAGTGACCAAAGTTTACGCCTACTGCGTAGTAGAAATCATCTTTGCGGTCGCGGAAGTTAACCCCGATATCAAATCCTCTGTTACGTACCTCACCAATGTTGGTATAAGGAATGGTTCCTGTTCCGGCTGTTCTCGGAATGGCGATCTGGGTAAGCATATCCGATGTTACGCGGTTGTACAAGTCAAGCACTACTTCCATCTTGTTGTTCAGCAATACCGCATCAAGACCAATGTTGGTAGAGGTATTGGTTTCCCATTTACCATTTTGGTTACCAAACTGCACCAGGTCAAAACCACCTACGATAGAAGTTCCGGTACCATTGATATCGTAAGCATTGTTCTGAGGATCAGGTGCGTACAAAGTGTATGCATTCGATACGTTCGGGATCAGCTGGTTACCTGTTTTACCCCAGCCAAAACGAACTTTCAAATCATCCAGAACTTTCTTGGTCGGCTTCATGAAACCTAGTTCCGTCATACGCAGACCCAGCGAGAATGCAGGGAAGATACCGTAGCGATTTGCTTCCGAAAAGCGCGATGAACCGTCACGACGCAATGTGAAATCAGCAAGGAAAAGATCTTTGAAACCGTAGTTGATCTTGCCAAACTGAGAGAAAAGGGCGGTACGTGTAGCGCCTGCGCCTGCATTGGCCAAACCGGCAGCCGAACCTGCATCCAGGTAACGGTAGTCAAGATCGTCAAATGCAAAACCGCTTCTGCTAGCCTGGAATCCCGCTGCGTATGTTTTTACAGCTTCTGTCCCTACCAGCACGTTCAGGTTGTGCGAGCCAATAATTTTAGCATAATTCAATGTATTGAACCAGGTAATGGAGCGATCAAGGTTATTGATCACATTCATGCTGTTTGCATTTCTCGCCTCAGCTGCTTCAATGTCACGGTGAAAATACTCAGAACGGTTGGATTGGTTGTATTCCAGACCAAAGCTCGTGCGGGCTACCAATCCCGGAAGGATGTCCACCTGTGCAAACATGTTTCCAAACACGTGGGTACCTCTTGTAATGTTATCTTTTTCCCGGTACAAACGAGCGAGCGGGTTTGGCGCATTACCCAGGTTACTACCGCGGCTTCCTGCGAAACCATTGTAAGCAGAGGTATTTGTACCACCCAGTTCAGCAGGACCGCCTGTAATATCAAACACGGGAATGATCGGGTGTACACGGATCGCGAACATGATCGGGTTACCTTCGTCATTGTTTGTGATTCCCTGTCTTTCATCATAAGAGAATGTAAGGTTCTCCCCCACAGTAACTTTACCTTTCGTGAACTCGGTATTGGCACGAACTGAATAGCGTTTGTAGTTGGTATATCTCAGGATACCATTCTGCTTGAAGTAATTGGCCGAGATCGCATACTTGGCTGTTTGCGAACCACCTGAGGCACCGATCTGGTAATTAGAAATGGGCGCCGGGTCAAAAATCACATCCTGCCAGTCAGTACCTTCCTTGTTTGCCTTGGTAATGTTAAATGCTGTTTTACCCAGGTTCGGGTCAGCAATATCATTGGTATAGGTATAGTTGGAAGGCAGTTCTCCGTAAACATTCGGGTAAATGTAATCGGCGATCGTCTGGTTTCCATTCTCGTCAAACTTATACTGAACAGAAGGAGAAGTGGCAGAAGGGTTTTTACCTGCGCCAAGATCTGCCTGATACAGATACTCGCCCAACTCTTTGGTATTCAACAGATCAAGCATTTTGCCTGGCCGCTGCGTACCTGTGTAAAAATCAAATGTAATGTTCGGTGCACCTGGCTTGCCTTTTTTAGTTGTAATAATCACAACCCCGTTCGCAGCACGTGCACCATAAATAGAAGCAGCAGAAGCATCTTTCAACACCTGCATGGACTCAATATCGTTCGGGTTGATCTGATTAAGCGTTCCCTGCGTAGGTACTCCGTCAATTACATACAGCGGACTGTTGTTGTTGATAGAACCGAAACCTCGGATACGAACCATTGTTCCACCGCCCGGTGAGTTATCATTACCAACTGTAACCCCGGCCGCGCGGCCCTGCAGCATTTGCGTAACGCTGGCACTTGGCACTGCGGTTAGTTCTTTGGGGTTGATAACGGTAACCGCGCCGGTGATATCCTGCTTCCGCTGAGATGCGTAACCGGTTACAACAACCTCGGTCAGACTTTTAATGTCATCGGAAAGTTTTATGTCAATAACAGTCTTTGAACCTACGGTAATTTCTTGTTTGATATACCCGATTGAAGAAAAAACAAGGACTGAATTGGCTGATTTTGCGTCGATAGCAAACCGCCCGTCTGCGTCAGTGACAGTACCGGTGTTGGTACCCTGTAACTGAACATTCACGCCGGGGATACCGGCTCCGTCAACTGTAGAGGTGACTTTCCCTGTAACTTGTCTGTCTTGCCCGTAAGACGTACCACTGCTTAGCAGCGCCCATAGCAATAACGTTACGGAAGTCAGAGCGACTCGTAAATTTTGTTTCATAGAATAGGGATGTTAAAATGTTAATTATGTATTACTAATTATCAATATACTACCAAAAGTAGAAATTCAATTGGCAATTCTACAACTGTTTTTGAATGAAACGGTGATAAAATGTTAATATACTAATGGTGACAACTGAGAGGGATCATTGTTTCGTGCAAATTGGGAACGTTTGCATTGCAACAGAAAATCCTTTAAAACTTCAATTTGATATTGCCGGAGATTGCATCCGAATCTTATGATAATTATGCAACTGAAGGTGTAGTTTTGTGGTTAAATCAGTTAAGCTACATCAACAAAAAAATTATTCATCACCATCATCTAAGGTATTGGAACATCTGAATGCAACAGAACTTGCTGGTCAGGATCTCATTGAAGTAGAGGGCGCCCGCGAGCATAATCTTAAAAATATTGACGTTAACATTCCCCGCAATAAGCTGGTTGTGGTGACGGGGATCAGTGGCAGCGGCAAGTCTTCGCTCGCTTTTGATACCATTTATGCAGAAGGCCAGCGGCGTTATATGGAGAGTTTTTCATCTTATGCGCGCGGTTTTATAGGTGAAATGGAGCGGCCTGATGTGGATAAGATCAGCGGTCTTTCACCCGTCATCAGCATTGAACAGAAAACAACCTCCCGCAACCCGCGGTCTACGGTGGGTACGGTTACGGAAATCTATGATTTTCTGCGACTTCTGTATGCAAGGGCAGGCGAGGCTTATTCATATGTAACCGGCAGGAGAATGATCAAGCAGTCGCAAGACCAGATCGTTAACCAGCTTTTATCGCAGTTTGTAGGTAAAAAGATCATCCTGCTTGCTCCGGTTGTAAAAGGCCGGAAGGGCCATTACCGGGAACTGTTCGTGCAAATTACCCGACTAGGCTATACGAAGGTGCGGGTAGACGGCGAAGTGCTCGATATTACACCGAAAATGCAGCTTGACAGGTACAAGGTCCACGATATTGAAATCGTTATTGATCGCATCATTCCCAAGAGCGAATCGGAAGATAGCCAGTCGAGGTACCGGCTCAGCCAGTCGGTAGCGACGGCGATCAAGCAAGGTAAAGGCGCATTGATGGTTTTGGATGATAAAGGAGAAACATACTATTTCTCTCAAAACCTGATGGATCCGGAGTCGGGGATCAGCTATGATGATCCTGCACCGAATGCATTCTCATTCAATTCACCTTACGGCTGGTGCCCCACCTGCCAGGGTTTAGGAATGATCGAGGAGATTACCGAAGAGTCTATCATTCCTGATAAGTCTTTGAGCATTAGTAAAGGCGGTATTGCGCCAATGGGGGAATACAGGGAGGCCTGGATCTTCAAGCAGCTCGAAGTGCTTTTGAAAAAATACAAGATCACATTACAGACCCCACTTGAAAAATTTCCAGAAGAGGCGATCAAGCTGGTGCTTTACGGAAGTGAGGACGCGGTGCCTGTACCTTCTAAAAAGTACCCGGGCACAGAATGGGAGACGAAATTTGACGGTATCATTAACTTCCTGAAAAGGCAGCAGGAGAGTGGTAATGATAAAATTCAGGAGTGGCTGAAAGATTTTATGTCCATTCAAACTTGTCCGGAATGCAATGGAAAGCGGCTGAAAAAAGAATCGCTCCATTTCAGGATTGACGGGAAGGATATTGCTGAACTCTCAAACAGGGATGTACGTGAGCTGGCTGATTGGCTGGTGAATCTGGAAGACAGGCTGGAAGAGCGGCAGCGGGTAATCGGACACGAGGTTTTGAAAGAGATCAGAAAACGTGTCGGATTTCTGCTGGATGTAGGATTGGATTATTTAACCCTGAACCGCGCATTGCGCACATTATCAGGCGGGGAAGCACAGCGGATCAGGCTTGCGACCCAAATTGGTACACAGCTTACCGGTGTTCTTTACATTATGGACGAACCAAGTATCGGCTTGCACCAGCGCGACAATGTAAGGTTGATCAATTCGCTGAAAAGTCTGCGTGATCTTGGAAACACGGTACTGGTAGTAGAGCACGACAAGGATATGATGCTCGCGTCTGACTATATCCTTGATATTGGTCCGGGTGCGGGGCGGCATGGAGGTAATGTAGTTGGAGCGGGTTCGCCTGAGGTTTTCCTGAAAAATGGGTCTCTTACCGCTGAATACCTGAGTGGCAGGGAAGCCATCGAAATACCTAAAAAGCGTAGAAAAGGATCAGGTAACTCCATTACGCTGAAAGGCTGCACCGGTCACAACCTTAAAAATGTCACAATGTCGTTTCCGCTCGGAACGATGATTTGTGTTACCGGAGTAAGCGGGAGTGGAAAGTCTTCGCTGGTCCACGAAACGCTCTTTCCATTGCTGAATGCCCATTTTTATAAATCAAGAAGAGAGCCGCTGCCTTATAAATCGGTGGAGGGTTTGGAGCATATTGACAAGGTAATAGAAGTGGATCAGTCGCCGATCGGGAGGACCCCGCGGTCGAACCCGGCTACCTACACGAATTTATTTACAGATATCCGGACACTTTTCGCCGAACTGCCAGAATCAAAGATCCGTGGTTACAAGCCGGGACGTTTTTCATTCAATGTAAAAGGCGGTCGATGCGAAGATTGTGAGGGTGCGGGAATGAAAAAGATTGAAATGGATTTTCTTCCAGATGTCCATATCAATTGCGAAACCTGCAAAGGCAAACGCTTTAACCGGGAAACACTGGAAGTGCGTTTCAAAGGTAAATCCATTGCCGATGTACTGGATATGACCGTGGAAACTGCATTGGAGTTTTTCGAAAATATGCCAAGATTACTCCGTAAAGTGCAGACGCTCAATGATGTTGGTTTGGGTTATATCACCCTAGGCCAACATGCAACCACATTATCCGGCGGTGAGGCACAGCGTGTGAAGTTATCGGAAGAGCTGTCAAAAAGGGATACCGGAAAAACCCTGTATATCCTTGACGAACCAACAACCGGGCTCCACTTTCAGGATATCCGCCATTTGTTGAATGTTTTAAACAAACTTGTGGAAAAGGGGAATACAGTATTGATCATCGAGCATAACCTGGACGTGATCAAAGTCGCCGACCACATTATCGACGTGGGACCGGAAGGCGGCGCCAAAGGCGGGCGCATTATTGCGGAAGGTACACCCGAGAAAGTCGCGAAAGTAAAGGGGAGCTTTACAGGTTACTTCCTGCAGGAAGAGCTGAAATAGCTACATCCATTTACTCAAAAACTGGTTAAAGTTCTCTTTGTACTGGTCGCTTACCGGAATGGTGATCGACCCGATTTGAATCGTATTCTTTGTTACCGCACTGATTTTGTCGAGGTTAACAATAAAGGAACGATGTACGCGCATGAACTTGGAAGCGGGAAGTTTTTCTTCCAGCGCTTTCAGGCTCGTGAGCGAAAGAACAGGTTTGGGATCTGATTTCAGGTGAACTTTTACGTAATCTTTGAGTCCCTCCGTGTACATAATATCATCGTAGGAAATCCGCACAAGCTGGTATTCAACTTTCAAAAACAGGTATTCATCCTTGTTTTCTACGGAGCCAGCCGATGATGCCTTTTGCAAAAGGTCGGCATAAGCCTGCGCTTTTGATGCAGCACGGAGGAACTCTTCATAATTAAAGGGTTTTAGGAGATAGTCAAGTGCGTCGACCCGGAAGCCATCGAGGGCATACTGGTTGAATGCGGTTGTAAAGATGATCCTGGGCGCTCTTCCTCCTGCTTTTTCGATCACGCGGGCTAGTTCAATACCCGTGAGGTCCGGCATTTGGATGTCCAGGAAAATAAGATCTATTTGCTGATTGTGGATTACCTGCAATGCTTCTACTGCACTCGAATATCTGCCTGCAAGCGACAGAAAAGGCGTTTTTTCAATAAAGGCACAAACCAATCCCAGTGCCAGCGGCTCATCGTCAACGGCGATGCATTGTAATACATTCATGCCGTTTCTAATTCCAGATGTACTTCAAACTCTTTTTCAGCTTTATTCTCGTTCACTTCCAGCTGATACTTTCCGGGATATAGCAAATCGAGGCGGCGCTGCGTATTAGCCAAACCAATCCCGTTACTTTCATCCAGGATAGCCCTTTTGTCCGTAAACAATGTATTTTTCACTTCTACAAAAATCTTGTTGCTGCTTTGGCTGATCCGTATATCGATCCGGCTCGGCTGCACGGCACTTACTCCATGTTTGAATGCATTCTCAATGAAAGGCAGAAACAGCATCGGCGCAATGGAAACATCGTGCATCGGATTTGGCGGGTCGAGGTGTACTGTTACTTTATCAGTCAGCCTGAGTTGCATCAGCTGAATGTAATCCTGGGCGAATGCAATTTCCTGGCTCAGCAACACGGTACCGTGCTGGGTTTCGTAAAGCACGTAGCGCATCATTCTCGAAAGCTTGTGCAAAGCTTCGCGGGCTGCTTCTACGTCAATCACCGTCAAAGCGTAAATGTTATTCAGGGTATTAAAGAAAAAGTGGGGGTTAATCTGCGCTTTCAGAAACGAGAGCTCAGAATTGATCTTTTCCTTTTCGAGGTTCTGACGGTACTGCTTATCCATTTGCGCGGTGCGTACAGCAGCGATGCCGGTACTTAGCCCGATTACCATTAATGCAGTAATCATTGCGAAATTATCCAGCTTTTCAGCCCGTTTCTTTTCTCCGTTCGCTTCTCTTGCCAGCCTGAATGCACTTTCCATCTGAGTTCCAAAGCCTATATAGCTTTTCACCTGCTCCATTGTAAAGGCAATGATCAGAACCGAGATCACATTCAGGAGAATGAATTTGACGTATTTGTTTTTGGCAAGAAAGTGAGGAAACCAGAAGTAGTAGTTAATATAAAAGATAGACACAAGCAGTGTAAACAAAACTGCCTGCTTGATCCAGAATGCAATCGGAAACTGAATCTGCCAGTTGAGTGGCTGCCACATCAGAAACATGGCCAGGAACCCCCAACCTAAAAGGTGCAGGAGCAATGGCGGGTATTTTCTAGCGGCACGCGTATCCATTTTCATCATTTGGTTTATATGTCAATGATCCCGACATATAAACGCAATCTTACAGGGAAATTCTCTAATCCCCTATTTCAATCGATCAAAGCAGGACGAATACCGACTGAATCAGGTGCAGAGTCTATTAAACCGAAATGCGCAACAGTGGGGCGGGAATTGCCTGATTGCACTGATTTGTTGGGGATTAGGGGTTTTTGTAAAGCAGATCCATCGACAGTCGTAAGCTACTTAGTCGTGTGAAACCCGACTTTGATCGGTACATTACCTGTTTCTATCTATTCCTTTTTTCTACGCCGTTTTTAGGTACTTATTTTGAAACTCGGATAGTGGATCATTATATACAACCCAACCATGAACTTTAATTTACGATTAACACTCCTGACATTATTTTCGGGAATTACATTTGGAGCCTACGCACAGTTTGGCGGCGGAGGTGGCGGAGGCAGGCCAGGCGGCGGCGGCGATTTCAGGGGCGGCGGCGAGAGACAACGTCAGACTGCTATTCCCGGGACAGCCGAAGATACCCGCAGCGGAAGCGGGAAAATACGTGGAACCCTGATCGACTCAGTGAGCAAAAATCCGGTGGAATTTGCTGCATTATCGCTCGTGGATATTAAAACGAACAATCCGATCGACGGTACCACAACTGACGAGAAAGGACAGTTTGCAATGTCGAAAGTAGCATCCGGAAATTTCAAGATCCTCATTTCATTTATCGGGTATAAAACAAAAACCATTAACGATATCAAAATCGACAGACGATCGGACATTGATCTCGGAAATGTGACATTGGCGCCGGACGTGGTCCAGTTGAAGGAAGTAGAAGTAGTAGGAATGGCCCAGCTCGTGGAAGAGAAGGTTGACAGGCTCGTTTACAATGCAGAAAAGGACATTACCAGCAAAGGCGGCGACGCTTCTGACGTAATGAAAAAAGTCCCTATGCTGACTGTGGATCTGGATGGAAACGTTTCACTCAGAGGTAGCTCCAATGTTCGGGTTTTGATCAATAACAAACCTTCCACGATTATTGCGACGAGTGTTGCCGATGCATTGCGCCAGATTCCGGCGGATATGATCAAGTCGGTTGAGGTTATTACTTCTCCATCTGCGCGCTACGATGCGGAAGGCTCTGCGGGTATTATCAATATTGTTACCAAAAAGAGCACGATCCAGGGCGGTACGCTTAACCTGGATACGGGCATTGGTAACCGTGGCTCTAACCTCGGACTTCGCGGTAACTACCGGGTTGGTAAAATGGGTTTCAGTTTAGGCGGTTTTGGCCGTTTCAACTACAATATGCCTGGTAAATCGGAGAATATCCAGAATGGAAAAGTGGATAACTTTCAGGTACGTCAGACCAGTGAGTCAGATAACAAAATGGCATTCGGGTCTTATAACCTGGGATGGGATTATGAGATAGATTCAAAAACGTCTCTTTCAGCAAGTGTGCGCTACGGAATGCGGAACCAGCGTAATATGCAGGATCTGACCACGCTGAACCGGTCTGCTGCGGGTACGGAGAAAAACAGCTTCCGCGATGTAAATTCAAAAGATTTGTCAGGAACGTGGGACGTGAATGTGGATTATATCAAAACGCTCGCGAAACCTCAACAGGAATTAAGCATTTCGACACAATTCAGCCGCAACAACCGTACAAACGACTATACCGCAGATGTATACAACCTGCTGGGTGGCGTGAGTACAAGAGAATTGCTTGGCACTGAATTGAACGATAACAATAGCCATAACCAGGAAAGCACAGTTCAGATCGATTATCAAACGCCGATCAAGGACAATCAGCTTTTTGAATTTGGTGGAAAAGGCATTTTCCGTCAGGTAGTGAGTAACATTGTGTATGGAGGCCTGATAGCAGCCCGCCCGAACAGCGCGTTGGATTATGACCAGAATGTGGGTGCAGGGTATGCTTCCTATACTTTTACTACCAAAAGCCGCTTCACTGTGAAAGCAGGCGCGCGCTACGAATATACCAGCATCGACGCGACGCAGGGTGAGCAGGGTGCATTAAACCTGCCCGCTTACAGCAACCTGGTACCTAGCCTCAATCTTTCGCAGACATTTGGCAAAGGTCAGACTGTGAAATTGGGTTATAACCGCAGGTTGCAACGTCCGGGCATTCAATTCCTAAACCCTAACATTAATTCTGCCAACCCGAACAACATTTCGTTCGGTAACCCCAATCTCCGCCCCGAGCTGACGGACCAGATTGAATTGGGTACCAGTTTTTTCAAGAACTCCTTGTATATCAATGTGGCAACATTCGCGCGGTTTACCAATAATTCCATTGAAAGTATCCGTACAACAGACGCAAATGGGGTGATTTCGACAACTTATGGAAATATTGGTGAGAAGAAAAACTATGGTGTCAATGTCTACGGAAACCTGACATTGTTCAAAAGATGGCAGATCGGTGGTGGTTTTGATTCTTATTATTCCAATCTCAGGAATAACAGCGGCGACGCTTCACTGCGGTCTAGCAACAGCGGGATTGTGGTTAGCGGACGTTTACGTAGTAGTTTGACCATTAAAAACGGTTGGGGATTGCAGCTCGGCGGTTTTGCAAGAGGACGCGACGTTCAGTTGCAGGGAACACAGGCTGGCTTCCGTATGTATGATCTGGGTATCCGCAAAGACTTCAAAAACAAACGCGGCGGCATTGGTTTCGGAATGGAAAACTTCCTGGCACCTTCAATGAAAATGCGTACAAGCCTTGAATCGGCCACATTCACGCAGGAGAATACGAATTTCCTTTTCAACAGAGGATTCCGCGTGAACTTCAATTACCGCTTTGGTAAAATGACTTTTGTTGAGCAAAAATCTCGCAGAAGAAAGTCGGTTAACAACGACGACCAGAAAAGTGAAGGGGGCGGAATGGATGCAGGCGGAGGCGGACAAGCTGCGCCAGCGGTTTCTGTTCCCGGTATCTCTCCTGCAAGAGGCGGAGCTGGCGGCAGGCCGCAAGGAGGAGCAAGGCCTGCAGGCGCAGATAGTACTGCAAGACCAATGCGTCAGGGAATGCCGATGCAGCCAGGTACAAGGCCGGATTCAACAATGAGAAGAGACTCAACCGCGCGTCCTGACTCAACAATGAGACCGGCAATCATACCGGATTCAACTGCAAAGCCAGTTGTTCCCGCTGACTCGACTATAAAGCCGGACAGTACAGCACTACCTGTACGTACGGATTCAATCCCCATGAAACCTGCTGTTCCAGCAGATTCAATTCCCAAGAAAGACTAACCAGAATAACCCTTAACAGCAAAAAAGCCCGGACACAGTGCCGGGCTTTTGCGTTTTCTGCATTCAAATAATCAGCTATTCGGATTCCTGATTTCCGCTAAAATCCGATCCGCGCCTGCTTCCAGTAGCTCGTTGGCCAATGCGGTACCGAGTTCCTCGGGGAAGGTTTGTGCGCCGGTTTGCGTTTTTCGGATCAACTCACTTCCATTCAGACTGATAATGCCGCCGGTAATGTGAATTTGTTCGCTTTGCAAAGTGGCCATTGCAAATACGGGGATGCTGCAGCCACCCTGCAATGTTTTCAGGAAAGCTCTTTCAGTCAAAAGGCAGATTTCTGTTTCTACATGGTTGAGGAGATCTTTCAGAATGGCTTTTTTCTCTTCGCTCAGAGAAGTAGCGCATTCAATCGCAACGCTGCCCTGGCCCACTGCGGGCGTGAATTCGTCCAGGAGCAAATGCTCCGCGATTTTATTATCATATTCCATCCTATGCACCCCGGCGTAGGCAAGGAGCAATGCATCGCAATGGCCTTCTTCCAATTTGCGAAGACGCGTTTGCAGGTTGCCGCGCATATCTACCGTTTTAATATGAGGGTAAAAATGCCGGAGTACGGCGACGCGGCGCGTAGAAGACGTACCTACTGTAAATGGTTCTCCACTTTTAAGAGATAATGCAGTGTTGTGGCTTACCAATACATCATTCGCTTTTTCTCTTTCGGTGAATGCGACGATTTCAAATGCTTCGTCCAGCTGCGACTGTAAGTCTTTTGCACTGTGAACGGCGATATCTATTTCGCCACTTCTCAGCTGGTCTTCCAGCTCTTCGGTAAAAACTCCTTTACTGCCGATTTTAGACAAGGACCTGTCAAGAATTTTATCTCCTTTGGTCTCAATAATAACGATTTCAGATGCAATGCCGCCCGCTTGCAAGAGGTCCCGGACGTAATACGCCTGCCAGAGAGCGAGCCTGCTGCCGCGCGTTCCTATTTTTATATGCATGATGTTTTATTACTTAAATCCTTTAAACTCCAACAGTATCCCCTTCATCTGTAACAATTTTGTCTTCAATGTAGCTAACAATTAAAGAGGCTATATCAATTCCACTGATTTCTTCGATGCCGCGCAGCCCCGGGGATGAATTTACTTCCATTACCAGCGGGCCCCTTTCGGATTGTAACATATCTACTCCTGCAATCTTGACGCCCAACGCTTTGGCAGCTGACACGGCGGTGTGCTCTTCCTCTGGCGTCAATTCGACCAGGCTGCCCTGGCCGCCGCGATGCAGGTTACTGCGGAAATCACCGTCGGCACCTTGCCGGCGCATGGCTGCAATTACCTTGTTACCAATGACGAATGCACGAATATCTGCTCCTTTTGATTCGGCAATGTATTCCTGAATTAAAAAGTTGGCACGCAAGCCGTAAAAAGCTTCAATTGTAGACTTTGCAGCTTTGATCGTCTCCGCCAGTACCACGCCTACCCCCTGCGTTCCTTCCAGTAATTTGATTACAACAGGTGGCCCGCCGACCATGTGGATCAGCTCGTTGACTTGCGAAGGGTTTTTGGCAAAAACAGTTTTAGGAATACCAATGCCCGCTTTTGCAAGAACCTGCATACTTCTCAGCTTGTCACGTGATCGTAATATCGCCTGGGATTTGACCGTGGTGAAAACTTTCATCAGTTCCAGCTGGCGTACTACTGCACAGCCAAATGCACTGACCGAAGTTCCGATCCGCGGTATAGCCGCATCAATTTCAGGTACCGGTTTTCCTTTATATATAATGGAAGGCTTGCCACCTTCAATCATCACAAAGCATTTAACATGGTCAATGACAATGGATTCATGACCTTTTTGTTTGATTGCCTCCACCAAACGTCGCGTCGAATAAAGGTCTGCATTGGTGGATAATACGGCGATTTTCATAAAAGAATTTGAGAGATTAGCTGTGATGACGAGGGTTTTCAATGTCTGATTTCAAATGATCCGGGGCATTTGAATGTCTTGATGCCGACAGGTTTTTCTGGGAAACATCAATGATAAAACGGTCTTTTAAAAGTTTCCTGCCAAGCAGGATCGGATACTGCATTTTCTTCCTGTTGGCGAGCGAGAATTCCGTGCGGACCTTTTTACCAAAAATCCTGATCCCGGTTTTGATCACATACCGTTTTTCCTCCTTGCCTGATGAATTCCTTACAACAGTTTCTTTATAGTTATCCACAATGTAAGATTGCTGCGGCGCTCCTTTCTTTTTATCAAGGTAAAATTGAAGCCGCGTTTTGTCGCCTTCTTTAATAAGCTTAACGCGGGAGCAATGGATTGCTGAGGTAGTTGCGCCCGAATCAATGCGTACGGGTACATTGAACCAGCCCAGGTCAGGCAGGTCTACAATATCGGTTGCGCCGATCAACTGCACCTTTCCTTTCATTTGCGTTCAAAAAAGTGAGCTATCGTAAGAGAAAGATCCAGCAAGACCATTTTGGCGCGTACGTTGCGCTCAATGTGGTAATGCGCCGTATTTACTTCTTCAATCATTTTTTCCAGCGCGCCGAAGTTGACGGTTTTGGAGAAGTTCTGAACGAACGTAAGCTCCTCCTCCGGTACCCGCAGCAAGTCGCCTGCGCCGTGACTCCAGATCAGCATATCGCGGAAAAGCCTTAATGCATATTCCAGCAAGCCTTTTTGCTTTTCTTTGTTCATTGTATCATAGCTGTCGGCGAGTTTGACAAGGTGCGAAACATCGTATCTGTAACAGGAACGCATCCAGCCAGCAAACCAGGTCGACCTATCGTCTTCATCCTCATGCACCAATTTCAAAGCTTCTGACAGGTTTCCGTCGGAAAGGTAAGCTGCCTGGTTAATAGCAGCTTCGTTTGCATTGTATTTCCGCAGGTATTCCCGCACTTCCTGATCTGAGAATGCCGGAACCGTAATGCGCTGGGTTCTTGAAATGATGGTGGTCAGTAGTTTGTCAGACTGATCACTGACAAGCAGAAAAAGTGTTTTCTCCGGCGGCTCTTCCAGGATTTTCAAAATTGCATTTGAAGATGCCGCATTCATGATATCCGGTTTCCAGATCAGCAGGATCTTGTATTCACCTTCGTACGATTTTACAGAAAGCTTTCGTAAAATACCCCTGGCTTCTTCCACTGAAATATTACCCTGCTTGTTATCAGCACCGATTTCATCCAGCCAGTCGGGAAGTAACCGGTACGGATTTTCGATCAGGAATGTACGCCACAGCGGGAGAAATGCCTCGCTTGTCTTTCCATCGACCTTTTTTGAAGTGGCAGTCGGGAAAATGAAGTGCATATCCGGATGGATCAACTTTTCCATTTTTGCACAGGAGGCGCATTTACCGCAGGCATCTTCTTCCTGTTTGTTTTCGCAATTGATATAGGTCGCGAAAGCCAGCGCCATTGAAAGTCCGGCGCCTCCCTGCGGGTAGTCAAACAGCTGTGCGTGGGCCAAATGGCTGTTTTTAACCGAGCGCGTCAGCGTGGATTTTATTGCTTTAAGCCCGGGGATATCTTTAAAAAGCACAGTAATCGAAATTAATCTTATTCAATGGCAGCATTGTCAAAAAACACGCTGGTTTTTGGTTTGGTCAAAAACGGCTTTCAGGATCGCTTCGTCTTTTTCCTCAAAAGTAATATTCCGCCTGTTTACTGTATCTGATGCAACTGCCAGTGCTTTTTGCAAGCGGTATTCGCAAAAACCTTCGGCAGTACCTCCCCACGAAAATGATGGAACGTGTTTCTGCTGAAAACCGCCACCGAACACATTGACACTTACGCCTACGACGGTTCCGGTGTTGAACATGGTCGATATACCGGCTTTGGAATAATCCCCCATAATCAGT
Source organism: Dyadobacter sp. Leaf189 (assembly GCF_001424405.1). Lineage (GTDB taxonomy): Bacteria > Bacteroidota > Bacteroidia > Cytophagales > Spirosomataceae > Dyadobacter. The sequence goes on along the minus strand of NZ_LMPS01000009.1, from coordinate 5,462 downwards.
CCACAATTTTGCAGACCGGTGTTTTCGAGCTGATTGGTTGCATAGCTGTGCAGCTTCACCGCGCTATGGTCGTTTTTCAGATTTGAATTGTTGGTATTCGCGCCCAGGTTACACCATTCTCCCAGCACTGAATTGCCTAGATAACCATCGTGACCTTTGTTACTATATCCAAAAAGAATGCTGTTACTTACTTCGCCGCCAGCTTTGCAAAAAGGCCCTACGGTTGTATTTGGGCGGATTTTAGTTCCCTGCGCCAGCACAGAAGCTTCTCCCATAGCAAACGGGCCCTGAATGGTCGAGCCTTCCTGGACCAATGCATTTTTACCAATATATATCGGTCCATTCTCTGCATTCAGAATGGCTGCTTTCAATACTGCGCCTTTTTCAATAAATACCTGTGCAGGATTGTAAATATGTGTAAATGGATCAGTAACCGGTTCTGAAATCCTGTTTGAGGTTATCCTTTCAAAATCAGCTTTGATCTGCGCGGCATTGAATGCGAATATATCCCAAACCTGACGAATCAAAATGAATGAGCCCGGGTAAGCAACTGGTGTAAGTTCATTGACGCCCAGCGCCGGTTCCCACGGACCGTCAGTTCTGACAATAAGTACTTCATTGTTCCGGGATGTCAATACTGTATTGATTGCAAGATCCTGCGCTGCGGCGATCAGCTGGTTGTCCGGGCACAGTCCGCCATTAACGTACCAATTATCCTGCGAGATATGCAGCGGGAACTTGGGGCGGAGGTAGTTTTCAGTCTGGAAAGAAACAGGTGATTGTAATGCGCGGCTCCATTTCTCAGCAATTGTGTCAATACCGCAACGGATTCCGGCAACAGGTCTCGTGTATGTAAGTGGCAACAGTTGCTTGCGGAGTACCGGGTCGTCAAATAGGATTATAGCGGGCATATTTTTTCAGTATGTGTTGCCAAAGTTCGCGCATTTTATCGGTTAGGACAAAAAAAGAAGCAGCCTCCTGAACATTTGCCAGGAGACTGCTTTCATAAATATGTATCGGCTACGAAGCTGCTTGTGACTAAGCTTCTTTCTGTCCGTAACGTTTTCTAAACTTGTCAACACGTCCGGCTGTGTCAACCAGAACGTTTTTACCAGTATAGAATGGGTGTGACTGAGAAGAAACCTCCACTTTGTAAACAGGGTAAGTTTTACCGTCTTCCCAAGTGATATTTTCGCTGGTTTCGATCGTAGAACGGGTAATGAATTTAAAATCGCTCGACAAATCCCAGAAAACTACGTCTCTATAATTGGGATGAATATCTTTTTTCATTGGTATATGGTATTATATGTTTCGATACAATTCTCAAAAAGGATTGCAAAAGTATACATTCTAATTTTTCAAACCAAGTTTTAAAACTGTATCTTTTTAAATATTAGTACCATACGCCGAGTGTGCATCTTAAACTTCGCTCAGCTGCTGCTTTAAAACCTCAATCCCGCGCTTTGCTTCTTTATCGAAATCGGTGTAAGTGAAGCATTCAATGGAAAGTCCGCCCTTGTAATTGATCTTTTTCAATGCGCTCAGGTAGGGTCTGAAATCATCCCCCTTTACACCTGGCGGTGTGCGGTTTTCCTTTTCAGCAATGTGGCAATGGACAATGTGCTTGCCGTACTTCACGATCTCGGTTGCGGGTTCGTCTTCCTTTAACATGTGGAAAATGTCGCATAGCAACTTCACTCTTGGGCTTTTTACAGCTTCAACAATCTCGACTCCTTCTGCCAGGCTGTTGATAAAGTTTGTCTCGCCCCGGTTTAGTGGCTCTACCGCAATGGTAACGCCGTACTTTTCGGCAAGCGGCGCCATTCTTTTCGTCAGATCGATGTGTTGCGCCTTTGCGGTTGCTTTGTCAAATCCTTCCGGGATAATCCGTGAACCGCCGCTTCCAAACACAACATATTGGGAGCCGCATTCTTTGGCACGTTTCAAAACAACTTCTGTCCGCTGCAAAATGGCTTCGTGGTTCGCTTCCGGGCCCAATGTTTTTAATGCAGCTGGAAGCAGGATCACATAAGATTTGATAGGGAAGTTATCTTGTTTCAGCTTTTGGAGGTTCTTTTCATATTGTTGATCTCCATCTGCGGGAATCAGGAACCCGGCAACAGACTCCTCTATATATGTACAACCGGATTCTCTCAGGAAATTGGCTTTGTCGTAGGCGGCATATACCCCTAGCGGGATGTTGTATTCGGGCTTGAACGGCGACTGTGCGAATGCTTCATGCACATTGGCTCCGACAGCCAGTCCTGCAATGATTCCGGAAGACCTTTTCAGAAAGGTTCTTCTTGCTTCATTTTCGATTTTGTGTTGCATATGATGGTTAAGGTTTAATGCGTTCCTGTTGTACTTATTTGATGTAAATTTTTGAACTGAAAAATAAAAGTTTACAAATTTTAATTTTGCAATTAACAAATGAGAATTGTAAGATATTCATTTACAGATGTTAATGTTGAGCTTGTGTGAACTTCTGGTCTGCTTGGTCGAAAAAAAGTTTACAAATTTTTATGTTGAGAAATATTTTAAAAATTTTTTCCAGAACCATTTCCATGTCTGCCGGGCTAAATCACTAGTAATAAGTTTCTTAACAATTTCATAATTTGTACTCTGCTCAGAAGGCTTGATTTTCCCTCAAAAGTGTGGTTGTGAATGCGCTCGAATTAATGTTATTTCAGGAGATTTTTAGAAATCAACTCCGAGTAAAGTTCTTAGAATATACATCACTAACTTCCTAAAAAACAAGCTATTATATGTCTATGTATGTAATAAAGCGTGACGGTCGCCGCGAATCCGTGAAATTCGACAAGGTGACGGCCCGCATTGAGAAACTAAGCTACGGCTTGGACACCAAGTACATCCAGCCTGTCGAGGTTGCGAAAAAGGTAGTGTCCGGTATTTATGATGGTGTAACTACGGCCGAGCTGGACAACCTGGCTGCAGAAACTGCCGCATCTATGACCACAAAGCACCCGGATTACGCTATTCTGGCTGCCCGTGTAGCAATCTCAAACCTGCATAAGAATACATTGAAGTCGTTTTCGGCTACAATGAAACGCTTGTATACATATATAGACTCTAAAACCGGCGAGAATGCGTCCCTTATCTCTAAGGAGGTATACGAAGTTATCCGTCAGAATGCGTCTCTTTTTGATTCTACTATTATATATGACCGCGACTATGCCTATGATTATTTTGGCTATAAAACCCTTGAAAAATCGTATTTACTGAAAGTTGACGGAAAAATTGTAGAGCGGCCACAGCATATGCTTATGCGTGTTGCCGTGGGAATTCACCAGGATGATATCCAGGCTGCGATTGAAACCTACCATTTGTTGTCGGAAAAGTGGTTTACACATGCTACTCCAACCTTATTTAATGCAGGAACACCGAAGCCACAAATGTCTTCATGTTTCCTTTTGACGATGAAGGAAGATAGTATCAGCGGCATTTATGATACACTTAAGAACTGCGCTCTTATTTCACAGTCTGCAGGAGGAATCGGATTGAGCATTCACGATGTGCGTGCGACTGGTTCTTATATCAAGGGTACCAATGGACAATCCAATGGTATAGTGCCAATGTTACGGGTTTTCAATGATACAGCAAGATATGTTGATCAGGGAGGTGGCAAGCGCAAAGGTTCTTTTGCTATTTATATGGAACCCTGGCATGCAGATATCTTTGACTTCCTGGACTTGAAGAAAAACCACGGAAAGGAAGAGCAACGTGCGCGCGACCTTTTCTATGCGCTCTGGATTCCTGATTTGTTCATGAAGAGAGTTGAGGCAAACGATACGTGGTCACTATTCGATCCACACGAATGCCCGGGATTATCTGATACGCATAGCGAGGAGTTTGAAAAGCTCTATGAGCAATATGAATTAGAAGGTAAGGCGAGGAAGACTATCAAAGCGCAGGATCTTTGGTTCGCGATTATGGAATCGCAGATAGAGACAGGTACACCTTATATGTTGTACAAAGACCACGCGAACAGCAAATCCAACCAGAAGAACCTGGGTACGATTAAGTCCTCAAACCTTTGCACCGAGATTATCGAGTATACTGCGCCTGATGAAGTAGCAGTGTGTAATCTGGCGTCCATTGCATTGCCGAAGTTTGTTGAGCAGGGTGCGGATGGATTTATGCATTTTGATCATAAGAAGTTGTATGAGATTACCAAGGTAATCACGCGCAATCTTAACAAGATCATTGACCTCAATTATTATCCGGTTCCGGAGGCAGAGAAAAGCAATAAACGGCACAGGCCAATCGGTATCGGAGTACAAGGTTTAGCTGATGCGTTTTGTATGATGCGCATGCCTTTCGATTCGGACGAAGCGCGCCAGTTGAACAAGGAAATTTTTGAAACTATTTATTATGGATCAATGGAGGCTTCAATGGAGCTTGCTATCAAAAATGGTCCGTACGAAACCTGGGAAGGAAGTCCTATCTCTAAAGGTATCTTCCAGTTCGATATGTGGAATGTAACACCGGAGAGCAATCGGTGGAATTGGGAGAAGCTGAGAACGGAGGTGGTTAAACACGGTGTTCGTAACTCGCTTCTGCTTGCACCAATGCCAACTGCATCTACCAGCCAGATTTTAGGGAACAATGAATGCTTCGAACCATTTACTTCTAACATTTATGTAAGACGTGTTTTATCGGGCGAGTTTGTTGTGGTGAATAAGTACTTGCTTAAAGATCTTGTTCGTCTGAATCTTTGGAATGAAGAAATGAAGAATAACCTTGTCCGGGCAAGCGGTTCAGTTCAGGCTATTCCGAACATTCCTCAGAACATTAAGGATCTTTATAAAACAGCATGGGAGATCAAGCAGCGAAGCTTGCTGGATATGTCTGCCGATCGCGGGGCTTACATCTGCCAGTCTCAATCGCTGAATATCTTTATGGAGGAAGCCAATTTCGGCAAGTTGACATCAATGCATTTCTACGCCTGGAAAAAAGGACTTAAAACGGGAATGTATTACTTGCGTACACGCGCCGCATCAGATCCGGTTCAGTTTACGGTTAGCAAACAGGCAGAAGTGCTGCTTGAGCCAGCGACAGCTGTGGTTACAGAGAAGGAATTAAATTATGTTCAATATGCAGAGGAACATGCCAAGCCGGTAATGCCAAGAGACAATCGCTCCGATATGCAATGCTCATTGGATGATCCGGAGGGCTGCGAAGCTTGCGGTTCATAATTGAATGAAAATTCTGAAAGCGGTTCCTGTACTCTACGGGAGCCGCTTTTTGCATTATAGGTGTTGATCTTTCAAATAAATATTGAAGTTTTCGGGGAAAAAATAAGATTCTTAAAAACGGACTTTCTATCGCTTTAAATGGAGTGAAAATATCTTTAAAAACTTTCCTTGCTGGATAGAATTCATTTTCAGGGGGTTAATATTGCTGGTGCAAAAAGTTTAAAAAATATTTTAGCGGGGGTGTTG
>NZ_LMPS01000008.1 GCF_001424405.1 Dyadobacter sp. Leaf189 | reverse complement strand
TCAGGGCCTCATCCAGAGGTGTGAGGGATATTCCGTTCTTCCTATTCAGGATCACGAAACTTTATGCTTAATCTCACCCCAAGAATTCTGCTTGATCCGATTTTTCTAGGTTTGTGTTTTTAATCAAACTTGTTTGTTTTGGAGAGTTTCCTGCCTATTGTTCAGTTTTTATTACCCGAATTCATTTTAGAAAATTTCAGTCTTACTTCCGTAGACAAAGACGGAGATACATTTCACGTTCGCATCGAAGAAAAGAACACTGCTGATAACGATTCGGACAAGAAAAATTTACGCTCCAAAGGCTTTTTCCCTACCATCACAATTCAGGATTTCCCAATTCGTGGACATAAAGTTTTTCTTCACATTAAACGCCGCAGATGGCTTAATACCAAGACCGGTAAAGTGGTTTACAGGGACTGGGCGGAGGTAGCAGAGGGGACGCGAATGACTAGTGAATTCGCGGCTTTTTTAAAACCGGGCCGCCGGGCGGAAATCGGTCGATACCAACCCGAATAGCGCCTTGACAATCGGACGGTTTTATGGAGTGAATGGCAAGGATCTGCTACGCCATTACCGTGATTTTCAAAGCGGATTCAAGAATTGGAGCCAAAAAGGACACGCTAAAAAATGGCTACTGTTCCCTCAAAATATCGGTTCTCATTTATCAATTGACGAGACTAGCCTTTCTCACGGCGAGCTGTACACGATCCTCACCAACAAGTCAGCGAAAGGCGGAAAAGGATGCATAGTAGCCATTGTCGCGGGTACTAAGGCTGAGACGGTTATTGAGGTTCTTCGCAAAATCCCCGGATCACAACGCAAAAAAGTTACTGAGATAACTCTGGATATGGCTGGCAGCATGACAATGATCTCCAAGCGTTGTTTTCCACGAGCCACGCGTGTCACTGATCGTTTCCACGTGCAAAGGTTAGCTATCGAAGCCTTGCAGGAAATCCGCATAAAACATCGCTGGGAAGCGCTGGATAATGAACATGACGCCATTGAGCAGGCAAAAATCTCTCAGACAGAATATCAGCCAGAAATATTACCCAACGGCGACACCGTAAAACAACTCCTGGCTCGGAGCCGATATGCGCTGTATAAAAAGCCCAATACCTGGACTGAAAGCCAGCGAGAAAGGGTGCAACTTCTCTTTGAACGATTCCCAGACCTCAAAAAGGCATACGAGCTGGCAATAGAGCTCAGTAACATCTTCACAAACACAACTGAAAAAATATACGGACTGACCAGATTGGCCAAATGGTACGAAAAGGTCAGGCAGTCCGGTTTTAAACCATTCAATACCGTCGCTCGCTCAATCGAGAATCACTATAAAACTATCGTGAATTATTTTGACAACAGAAGTACCAATGCTTCTGCCGAATCCTTCAACGCAAAGATCAAAGCATTCAGGGCACAGTTCAGAGGGGTGCGAAACGTGGAATTCTTCCTTTACCGGCTTACTCAGTTATATGCTTAATCTAAGTTGCTCCACAACATTTGGTCTTGATCCCCAGAACCGCCGATGATACTTGGATCAAACCTGGTAAAGTAAGCGGGGCGCGTAGCCTGGTCGCCACAATACATCGCAAAAGACCATCCCTTAAAGATGGTCTTTTTATGTTGCTTTCTAATTAGATCGATGATATTCTCATACGTTAATGATAGTCAAGATTTAAGAGTGGACTCTCTTGTTATCAAATGGCAGGGCAGTAAGATTTCCTGCACTGAGCTAACCTGGGACTTACTTATAAGCTGATTGATTATGAGCTCGCAACTGCTTTGACCAATTTCAAATGCAGGTTCTGCGATCGTGGATAGTGTTGGCGAGATTACTTCTCCCATTGAATCGTTGGTAAATCCGATAACACCAACCTCCTTTCCAACGGCAATACCTCTCCTTCTTAATTCTAGAATAGCACCTATAGCTTTTCGATCATTTACAGCGAAGATTGCGTCCGGTTTATCTGCTGTTTGACTAAATAGGCTATCCGTATCTGCCTGACCATCGAGCCTGGAAAATCCTGAGGAAACCACTTCATTATATTCAATGTCAAATTGCTGAAGAGCGGACATATAACCCTTTACTCTGTTCTGAGTTAATAACAGATTGCTCGGGCCTGTGATGTGCGCGATTCTACGGTAGCCACAGGAAAGTAGGTGTTCAACCGCCATAAAGGCCCCATTATAGTCATCCTGCATCACTTTTGAAAAGCCTGCTTCTTCAATGACCCTGTCGAAGAATACGACTGATATTCCTCTTTCGCTAAGTTCCTGTAAATACTTATGAATGCGGGTTTGTGATGAGACGCATACCAACAATCCATCTATGTGATTAAAAGGCAGTTCAGCTATGAGCCTCTCCTCAGTCTCGGCGGAATCGTTTGTCAGGTATAGAATGATATTATACCCGTGCAAGTTTGCTGTCTCCTGAATTCCTGTTATTACTGTCGAAAAATAGTAATTAGTTATTGTCGGGATCAAAACTCCTATGTTTCGGGTATGACGTTGCACAAGGTTCAGTGCATTCAGGTTGGGTTTGTAGTTTAACTTCTTCGCAACTTCCAAAACCCGCTCTCTTGTCTCCCTGCTTACATCATAAGTATCGCGCAAAGCACGCGATACAGTAGCTACCGAGATATTCAGCTCCCGGGCGATATCCTTAATAGTACTTGACCTTCGCAGCACTTGTGACCTCTTATTAGATGTATATGATAGGAAGAATGACAAAGGCGACTTTATACCCACCGTTATCGTAAACGTTCTCGCTAATATTTATTTCAATCCACTATTAGTCGCTCCCTCAATCATGTAAATTGTTTCGGTATACGTCTGATCCATCCTTTAAATGTAAGATTGACATTCTGGCGATAGGCACTTCCGCATTCGTTAAATCACTTCCTAAGCTCTAACACATCCATGAAAAAACGAGATTTCTTGAAACTTTCCGGGCTGGGCATAGCTGCCGGCCTGACTCCCAATTTTGCTGTTAAGGCGGAACGGGCTACCACAACTGACAGTAAGGCACCGCTCTTCAATATGTCAGGGTATGCCGCGCCAAAAATCGATACAGTTCGCATTGCATACCTCGGTTTGGGCAACAGGGGCGGTGGTGCAATAAAGCGGATCATTCATCTTGAAAATGTCGAAGTAAAGGCGCTTTGTGACATTAGGAAAGAAAATGTAAATGAGGCAGCGAAGGTCTTTGAGAAATCAAATCAGAAACCGACCCTTTACTCAGGAAGCAAAAATGAATGGAAGAAGGTTTGCGAAAGGGATGATATTGATCTGATCTACATATGTACCCCGTGGAGCCTTCACACTCCGATGGCATTGTATGCAATGGAGCACGGAAAGCATGTGGCTGTCGAAATTCCTGCTGCTACCACCGTAGAAGATTGCTGGAAGTTGGTTAACACCTCAGAGAGAACGAAAAAGCATTGTATGATGCTGGAAAATTGTTGTTACGACTTTTTTGAGCTTCTCACATTGAATATGGCGCGTCAGGGATTCTTCGGTGAAATCGTCCACGTAGAAGGTGCTTATATTCATGATATCCTCGATTCCTTTTTTGATAAATCAAAGCGATATGACCTTTGGAGGTTGAAAGAAAACCAGCGGAACGGGAACCTGTACCCAACTCACGGACTTGGTCCGGTTGCTCAAATACTGAATATTAACAGAGGCGATAAGATGGACTTTCTCGTTTCTGTCGCGAGCAATGATTTTATGTTGGGTGAAAAGGCGAAGCAAATGGCAGCCAAAGATCCTGATTTTAAACAATACACCACGAAGCCGCTTCGTGGTAACATGAATACCACCACAATTAAAACCAATAAAGGAAGAACGATCATGCTGCAACATGATGTGTCTTCTCCACGCCCCTATTCGCGCATTCACCTGGTAAGCGGTACCAAAGGCGCTGCACAGAAATATCCGATGGAGGGGAAAGAAGGGAAAGGAAGGATTTCTCAGGGGCATGAATGGGTATCTGATGAAGAATATAATGAACTCGAACGAAAGTATCAGCCTGAAATCGTCAAACGCATTGGTGAGCTCGCAAAGCAAGTAGGAGGGCACGGCGGAATGGATTTTCTGATGGACTGGCGGTTGATCGACTGTCTGCGGAATGGACTTCCGCTGGATCAGGATGTATACGATGCAGCTTCGTGGAGCGTGATAGCACCATTATCTGAGTGGTCGGTAGTAAACAGGTCCAACAGCATCGATATTCCTGATTTTACTTCCGGGGCGTGGAAGAATAACCAACCGGTAGACCTTACCCTATCCAAAGGAGGAAACACCAAAGTTAAATCCTGATATCCATAATCCAGATCTAATCAATTCAATATGAAGATTAATATTGGCCAAACGAATAAGGAACTTGGCCTTCTTGCTGGCAAAGCAGCAGCGGAAGTGATTCGTGAGAGTATTAAAAGCAAAGGTTTTGCAAATATCATTGTTGCGACCGGTACCAGCCAGTTTGAGACTTTAAACCAGCTGATTTCGGAAACCGGAATAGATTGGAGCAGGGTAACGATGTTCCATTTGGATGAATACATCGATTTGCCTGATTCGCATCCCGCCAGTTTCCGCAAGTATTTGCGCGAACGGTTTCTTGAAAAGCTACCTCCATTGAAGGCGGCGTACCTGATTAATGGAGAAGGCGACGTAAAGGAAGAAACAAAGCTTCTTGATAAGATCATCAGCAAGCATCCTATTGATCTGGCCCTGGTGGGAATAGGCGAAAATGGCCACCTTGCATTCAACGATCCACCTGCGGATTTCGACACGGAAAAGCCTTACCTGATTGTCAATCTGGATGAACCCTGCAGACGGCAGCAAATGGGCGAAGGCTGGTTTGCCGCGCTGGAAGAAGTGCCGCAGCAAGCAATCAGCATGTCGATCAGACAAATCATGCAATCTGCGCATATTATTTGCTCAGTGCCTGATCAGCGCAAGGCAGTGGCAGTACGGGATTGCCTTGAAAATGAAGTGAGTAACTTGTTTCCAGCCAGCATTTTGCAGCTTCATCCCGATTGTGTATTTTATCTGGATAAAAGCTCTGCAAGTCTGCTCGCGAGCTCAGAAATCCAGAACCTTACCTAAACCAACTGATGGAACCAAAAACGCTTTATGCCCCGGCAGAACAGGCTGTGCCTGTCAGAAATACCAGACTAGCTTCGATAGACGCACTGCGCGGGTTTGATATGCTGATGATTTCAGGAGGTGGCGCCTTTATTTTTCTACTTAAAGGCAAAACGGGTATTCCAATGATAGATGCAGTGGCTGATCAATTCGAGCATCCTGAATGGAACGGATTTACATTCTATGACTTCATCTTTCCATTATTCCTTTTTCTTGCCGGTACTTCCTTGACTTTCAGTATTCAAAAAGGCTTGTCTAAAGGAATGCACCATTCCGAAATCAGAAATAAAATCTTTGTAAGAATGCTCATTCTGATCGCATTGGGTATCCTTGATAAAAATGCACCTATCGATGTCTTCGACCCTGCTCATATCAGATACGGAAGTGTACTTGGCCGCATTGGGCTGGCTACTTTTGTGAGCGCGCTGCTATTCATGCGGTTCAGCTTTGTTCAGCGGTTTGGTATCGCTATCGCCACGTTGGTTGTATATTATCTCGCACTAAAGCTCATTCCTGTACCAGGTTACGGCGCTGGCGATTTGTCATTTGAGGGAAATCTGGTAGGCTGGTTTGACCGCGCTTTTATGCCTGGCAAACTCAAACAGGGTACTTACGATGAACTTGCGATACTGACACAATTTCCCGCGATTTGTCTAACCTTATTTGGCACAATTGCAGGTGATATTCTGTTGAAAGCTGCTCCTGAAAATCAAAAAGTTAAGAAGCTAGTCTTACTCGGACTTGCCGGCATTGTGGTTGGTCTCGCCTGGGACCTGCTATTTCCGATTAACAAACATTTGTGGTCAAGCTCATTTATTATGCTTACTTCCGGGCTCGCATTTATGTTCCTTGCCACTTTCTATTGGATCATCGATGTAAAAGGTTTTTCCAGATGGGCTTTTTTCTTTCAGGTTATTGGAATGAATTCTTTAGTTATTTACCTGGCAGTCAGGTTTGTAAACTTCAATGCATCTTCCAAACTACTTTTTGAGGGATTTTACAAATACGCGCCTGAAAAATGGCACGAGGTTTACAATGCGCTGGGCGGATTCGTGCTGGTTTGGCTCTTTCTGTACTTTCTGTACCGAAATAAGATTTTTGTCAAAGTATAACTTGTATGGAATCAAACACGAACGAAGATCCGGCTGGGCAAATAGGACGGAGAAACTTTATTGCAGCAATGCTCGGAACAGCCACGTTCCCACATCTTATCCAAAATCAAGCTCCTGTTTTATCGAAATCTACTAGTCTACCAGCTATGCTACCGGAGAAAAGTGTAATCGGACATTATGGTCAATGGGCGAATGCATTGCAGCCCAAAGTGCCGAACCTTTCTTACAGAAATGAGAAATACAAAGACCTGAAAAGCTGGCAAAAGGAAGCCTTAGCCAAAACCAGGGAGCTCGTCGCCAGTCCGCCAAAACCAGTTATGCCCAAGGTTACTGTCGAAAAAAAATATGTTTTCGACGGACTTGAAATAGAAGAGCTATCGTGGGAATTGGGCTACGGAAGACCAACAAAGGCAGTTTTCCTCAAACCGCAAGGTGCAACTAAACCATTACCTGCGGTACTCGGCCTGCATGATCACGCCGGTATGAAGTATTTCGGTTACCGGAAAATCGTGAAAACGTCGGAAGATCAACATCCGATCCTTATAGAACATCAGAAATCTGATTATGGCGGTAAGGCGTGGGCCAATGAGCTCGCCAGATCTGGATATGCAGTTCTGGTGCATGATACTTTTGCATTTGGCAGCAGGCGGGTACACTACGATGATGTAGAAGGCCTCAACTGGGGAGGCGTCGATACCACAGGGAAAACCGATAAAGATCCTGAGAAACCGGAGCATATAGAAGCTTATAATGCGTGGTCATCGGAGCACGAGCACGTGATGTCGAAGTCGCTATTCTCCGCCGGGACAACCTGGCCAGGGGTCTTTCTGTCAGAAGATCAGGTTGCATTGGATATTTTAAGTGCGAGAAAAGATGTTGATCCGGAGCGGATAGGTTGCTGCGGATTGTCAGGCGGCGGTCTGCGTACTGTTTATCTTGGCGGACTGGATCCGCGAATCAAATGCGCGGTTTGCGTAGGCTTTATGACAACGTGGTCGGATTTAATCTTTAACAGATCTTTCAATCACACCTGGATGACGTACACGCCATTGTTACCGCAGTTTATTGACTTTCCGGAGATACTTGGTTTGAGGGTACCATTACCTACTTTGGTTCAAAACAACAATCAGGATCCACTATATACATTACCGGAGATGCAGGAAGCCGACCGCATTCTGACAGCCGTATATAAGAAGGCTAATGCGTCAGAAAAGTACGCAGCGAAGTTTTATGACGGTCCGCACAAGTTCGATGTTGAGATGCAGAAAGATGCATTTGCCTGGCTTGGGAAGTGGCTTGCTTAGTAAAGCTTAAAGCCAGTTGATAGCAGATAAATTTTTGGCAAGATATTTCCCGTATTCCCGGGCGCAGCCTTCCAGAAGTCGCTTTTTTGTTTGGGAGATCTTTTTAAAAGGATACATGTCCAATTGCACGCTATCCTTCTTTAAAGTCCTTTTCCAGATACCTTCCACTTTGCCGTCGATGACGATTGTGGGCATAAACATTCCATTGTTACCCGGAATAATCTTGCCCCAATTTGCCTCTTCAAGAATGACGGAGCGGTCGGTGTAGCCCAGCATGTATTCGTCGAAGCCAGGCAGCAGGAAAGTTGCCTTTTCAACCACGGTTTCCATTTGCTCTTGCGGACACCAATAAGTGTCTCCATTTACTTCCATGGATTGCAGCTTGTCTGCATTCAATTGTAATCCAAGCTTCGCATCTGAAACTTTAAGCCCCGTCCACCACACAAAATCATTTAAAGTGGCAGGACCGTGACTGGTAAAGTAGCGTAAGGTAATCTCGGCAATACTTTCCGTTTCATCCAGCTGTCTTGGATTAGCAACCCATTCGTCAAGCAAAGTATAGGTAGGCTGCTTTTCATTGTGCGTGCCGTGACAAAGGATCTGGGTCTGCGCCAAGTGATTAATGATGTGCATGCCACGTTGTTCGCCCGTCGGTATCCCTCCGTTTTCAAGCAATGCGTATACCTCAGCCCTCGTCATTTGTCTGCCACCAAGCAGCTCGGGAACAATCAGGTCACGGCTTTTGGCGAAAATACGATCATCAAGTTCCAGTTGTTTATACCTGCCTGCCGAACGCTTAATAATTCTGGGCGTGAGCAAACGCAGCATCCAGTGCGCATCCTCTGCTGCCACGAAATGGAGCGTGCCGCGCATTGGCCAGGTTCTGACAATTGATTTCTCTGCAATCGCTTTTTCAACATCTGTCTGGGTTCCACCCTGCATCCTCAACGCAATGGAAAACAATGCACCCGCGTGATCCTGCGCCTGAATAGCCCCGAGCCAACGCACGGTTTCCGCAGGCGTTTTAAAACGTGGATCGGAGAGAAGCAAATTGTGAAGCCGGAGATTCTGAATATCGCGGATTGTCATTGTGCCGACCAATTAAATGAATTCAGGAAAGCTGACGGAGGTATGTTTCTGCCCAGCGTAAATCCTCAGGCGTTGTGATTTTGATGTTTTCATAAGCCCCATCGATCAGCTGAATGGGATAGCCTTTTGATTCAAGAACACTCGCGCAGTCAGTGAAAGTCTCCTGATATTCGGTTGAAAATGCGTCAGACATCCAATCAAGGCGGAAAGTCTGGGGAGTTTGTACCAGCCTGTAATGTGTACGGTCCAGTGCTTTATTACCAATGCCCGGTTCAATGGTCCGGATCGATTCTTTCAATGGAACACTGGTAACTGCCGAGCCGAATTCGCGCGCAGTATGGAAACCCGCAGCGATAATGTCTTTTGATATAACAGGTCTTACCCCGTCATGAACAGCGACCAGACCGTGCCCGGATCCAATACTTTTCAAGCCATTTTGCACCGAATGGAAACGGGTATTACCTCCTGCTACGAGGAAGTACTTTTCATTAAAGCGGTATTCAGCACATAAATTTTGCCAGAATGCGAACTGTGTCTCGGGCAAGACGAGGATGATATGCAAATTGTCAGAGTAAGCTCTGAATGCAAGAATGGTATGCATTAACACGGGGAGGCCATTTACCACAAGAAATTGCTTGGGCACGTCACTTTTCATCCGGCTGCCACTTCCTCCGGCAACTAATACTGCAAATTCCTGCATCATATTACAAAAAAAGGTCATTTAAGGATCAGGATTCAAACCTAATACATAAATGACCATTTAACCTCAGAAAAGGCATGCTAAATAATCAGCATCGCATCTCCATAAGTGAAGAATTTATATTTTTCCTTAATCGCAATTTCGTATGCTTTCATAACCAGGTCAAATCCTCCGAATGCGCAGGCAGACATCAATAAAATAGATTCCGGAAGCTGGAAATTGGATAGCAGTGCATTTGCAATTTTGAAATCATAAGGAGGGAAAACGAATTTGTCTGTCCATCCCTCAACCGGTTTCAAATGCCCGCTCGCTGATACAGAAGACTCAATCGCTTTCAATGAAGTAGTTCCTACTGCGCAAATGCGTTTCTTTGAGTCAATTGCGGTATTTACAATGTTTGCGCTCGACTGTGTGATCCGATAGTTTTCAGAGTCAGTTTTGTGCTTTGTAAGATCTTCCACGTCCACAGTGCGGAAGGTACCGAGACCAACGTGCAAAGTTACCGGAGCAAAATTCACCCCCTTAATTTCCAGGCGCTTCATAATCGCTTTGGTAAAGTGCATTCCCGCAGTAGGCGCGGCCACTGCACCGACATGTTCTGCAAAAATCGTTTGGAAACGTTCACGGTCGGAGGTTTCAACCTTGCGACGTGAAATGATTTCAGGAGGAAGCGGAGTTTCGCCCAGCTCGTCCACAAGCTTCATAAAAGCATCATTATCCCCATCATAGAGAAAGCGGATTGTGCGGCCACGGGAAGTTGTATTATCAATTACTTCTGCAACCAGGTCGCTGTCGCCAAAATATAGCTTGTTACCAACGCGAATTTTACGTGCCGGATCAACCAGAACGTCCCAAAGGCGCATTTCACGGTTCAATTCCCTCAGAAGGAAGACTTCGATTTTGGCGCCGGTTTTTTCCTTCTGGCCATATAAGCGGGCCGGAAAAACCTTTGTATCATTAATCGCCATTACATCACCGTCATCGAAATAATTGATCAGGTCAGCAAATGTTTTATGTTCGATTTCACCTGTTTTACGATGTACAACCATCAGCCGGGACTCGCCGCGATCGGAAGGATGAAGTGCAATTAGACTTTGAGGGAGATCAAACTTAAATTCGGAAAGCTTCATAGCTGGAAAATCTGTGTATTTCTTATGTAGTAGAATAAAATGCCGGCTGGATAAATGTACCTATTCACTCGATCCGGCCTTTATAAAGTAAATCAATTCCTGAAAGGCAATGCATCCACTTATCAAAGAGAATTTGCGACTGTGGATACTTGTAAAGAATCAGTTATCGGTTATTATTTACAATAAATATGTGGCACAAAAAAATTAAGAGCGCAAAAGTAGGAATTTTCCGGCGTAAATCCTATCAGTTTGTAACATTAGCGTAAACCCAGCCTTCTCGTTTTCCATTTGCTGGGAACAGCTGCTGAAAGCTGACTTTGAACCGGTTTGTCAGTTACCTTGTCGTTCAGCAACAGTGCAGAAATCAGCGCGGCAATCTCGTCCGCATCGTGCGACGAAATTGGTTTAATCATATCCGGATTGAAATACCTGGAAATAAAGTTGGTGTCGAAGTCGCCTGAGATAAATGCAGGATGCTCCATTACAAACCGGCAGAATGGCAACGTTGTCCGAACGCCGGAAATCTGGTATTCGTCAATCGCCCGGATCATTTTCTTGATCGCATCCTCGCGGTTTTCTGCATAAGTGATCAATTTGGCAATCATCGGATCATAATAAATAGGGATATCCATTCCCTGCTCAAACCCGTCGTCTACCCGCACGCCATTCCCGTCGGGCTTCACGTAGGTATGCAGCTGCCCCACATCGGGAAGGAAGTTATTGGAAGGATCTTCGGCGTACACGCGGATCTCAATGGCATGTCCGGTAATTGTCAGATCTTCCTGTTTAATCTGCAATGCTTTCCCTTCTGCAATCCAGATCATTTGTTTCACAAGATCGACTGAGGTGATTTGCTCGGTAACCGGGTGTTCCACCTGCAACCGGGTATTCATTTCGAGAAAATAAAAATCCTTGTTCTCGTCCAGAATAAATTCCACCGTACCAGCACCATAGTAACCGCAAGACCGCGCCACATCCACTGCGCAGCGGCCCATTGCGGCGCGTATTTCAGGAGTAATGGAAACGGAGGGCGCTTCTTCAACAACTTTCTGGTGCCTTCGCTGAATCGAGCATTCCCGCTCAAACAAATGCACAATGTTGCCGTGCTGATCCCCGAGCACCTGAATTTCGATGTGCTTGGGAGATAATATGTATTTTTCGATAAAAACAGATCCGTCACCAAACGAGGCAAGCGCCTCACTGACTGCGCGATCCATTTGTTCGTCAAAATCGGCTTCACTTTCCACAACGCGCATTCCCTTTCCCCCGCCACCCGCACTCGCTTTGATCAAAACAGGATAACCTATTTCCCGGGCGGTTTGCTTAGCTTCTGTGCGGTCGCTTATTGCAGAGGCTGTTCCGGGCACCATGGGTATATTGTACTTCGCGGCAGCCTGCTTTGCGGCCAGTTTGCTTCCCATTACCTCAATGGATTCAGCAGAAGGACCAATGAAGATCAGACCTGCTTCTTTTACTCTTCTTGCAAAAGCTGCATTTTCAGACAAAAAGCCGTAGCCCGGATGAATGGCGTCAACTTGCAGCTCCCGGCAAACTGTCAGTATTTTATCAATATTCAGATAAGACTCTGACGAGGCGGGCGGACCAATGCAAACAGCCTCGTCTGCATAGCGCACGTGCGGCGATTTTCGGTCGGCCTCGCTAAAAACAGCAACGGTTGAAATATTCATTTCCCTCGCAGTACGCATAATCCGCAACGCAATTTCGCCTCGGTTGGCAACCAGTATTTTCTTGATCTGATTCATTCAGTCGGGTTGGTAGTATCAGTTCCTAAAATAGCAAAAGCATTCTTCCAAATGCGTACTACTCTTCTATACAAAGATCAGTGTGATAAAGCGGAAAAGTTTAGTATATAGATTTAGTATAGTTGTGCCGGTATATTCTATTTTTACTAACTTACTGTTTAAGATGGAAAAATGCAGCTCATTAAAGTACCGTTGAAATTCTTTAATTTTGCATTTATCTAACATTTAGAATCTTTTGTTACCCACATAAAAAAGAAGAGAGTGGATATTTTCGAGAAACTGCGCAACAACTCTGGTCCGATTGGAACTCCGGCAAAAATGCTGAACAGCCATCACTATTTTTCATTTCCAATGCTGGAAGGAGAATTAGGCCCGCGCATGAGGTTTATGGGACGTGAAGTTTTGAACTGGAGTCTGAACAACTATTTGGGACTGGCAAATCACCCCGAAGTACGCCAGGCGGATGCGGATGCAGCTGCCAAATGGGGACTCGCTTATCCAATGGGCGCGAGAATGATGTCCGGAAATTCGAGTTTGCATGAGACTTTTGAGAAAGAACTTGCTGAATTTGTAGGTAAGAAAGACGCATTCCTGCTGAACTACGGTTACCAGGGAATTATGTCGGCCATTGAATGTCTTTGCGATCACCGTGACGTGATTGTTTACGATGCCGAGTCACATGCTTGTCTGATAGACGGAATTCGTTTGCACAAAGCCAAGTTGGGTGAATATTACAAGTTTAACCATAATGACATGGTTAGTCTTGAAAAAAACCTGATCCGTGCTACCAAGCTGGCCAATGAAAAAGGCGGCGGTGTGCTGGTAATCACAGAAGGTGTTTTCGGAATGTCCGGCAAAGTAGGCGATCTGAAAGCAATTGTAGAGCTGAAAAAGAAGTATGAGTTCCGCCTGATGGTCGACGATGCACACGGTTTTGGTACCATGGGCGAAACCGGCGCAGGAGTAGGTGAGATGCTCGGGGTTCAAAAAGAAGTAGACCTTTACTTCTCCACTTTTGCAAAATCAATGGCGGCAATCGGTGCATTCATTGCTTCCGACGATCCTGAGATCATTATGTTCCTGAAATATAACATGCGCTCGCAAACCTACGCGAAGGCGCTTCCGATGCCTTACGTGGAAGGTTGCCGCAAACGTTTGGATATGGTGAAGAAAATGCCTGAACTCAGGGCCAAGCTTTGGGAGAATGTAAGGGCAATGCAGGATGGATTAAGAAGCCGCGGCTTCAATATCGGCGAAACCGAATCTCCGGTTACTCCCGTGTTCCTTCACAGTGAAGGCGGTGTGCCCGAGGTTACCAGAATGGTTCGTGACCTGCGCGAAAACATGGGTGTTTTCTGCTCGATTGTGGTTTATCCGGTTGTTCCAAAAGGCCAGATTATGCTGAGGATTATCCCGACGGCAGCCCATACACTTGAAGATGTGGAGTATACCTTGAATGCTTTTACTACACTTGCCGACAAACTCAAGAACAGAGTATATCAGGTTGAGGAAGTGACTGCCGAATAATAAAAATCTGCTTTTTTCGCATTCTGAGGGCTTTTTTAAAAAAAAGCCCTCTTTTTTTGGACTTGCGTATAGAAAATAAAAAATAGTTAACTATCTGAAATGCTGTTACTTAGCTGATTGCAATCGGATAATTGTATTTTAGAAGTGTTTTTTTTTGTTTTTTGGGTTGCGAAAATACTTTTAATTACTAAATTTCGGTCAAAACATGCGTTTTTGGCGTGTTAGAGGCATTTTTAAACTAAAAAACAAAAGAACATGGCACGATTTGATGAAGTCAAAGATCTGATCCTTTCGCTTGAAGGTGATTTCGATAAGTTTTACAATAAAGGAAACCAGGCAGCTGGCACCCGCGTTCGGAAAGGTATGCAAGACCTCAAAACGTTAGCTCAGGATATTCGCGCAGAAGTTCAGAACAAGAAAAACGAGAGCGAAGGTTAAGAAGCACACAAAGAGTTTGAGGCCCGGGTTTGTCATAATCCGGGCCTTTTTTGTTTTAAAACTTCTCCTTATTGATCATTGTGGCAACTCCTTTTGTGATCACCTTATTGGTTGTCACGTCCACGATTTCGGTTGAAATTTCCGCAAGATGTTTATCAGGATTAATGCTCTGAATCGTGAATACCGCCTTATAATCCGTCTCCACAAACATAGGTCTTAAAAATTCCAGCGTTTGCTTCACATAAATGGAGCCGAATCCCGGGAATTGCGTGCCGAGTACTTTTGTAAACACAGTCGCGCCCAGCATTCCGTGAATGATCGGCTTTTTGAATGCGGTAGTTGCGGCATATTCTGCGTCAAGATGGATCGGATTATTATCGCCCGTCAGGTCCGCGAAGCGCTGCACTTCTTCCTGCGTGATCTTAAACGGATAATCAAAAGTCGAGTCAACAATAGGTTCGATATGCATATCGGTAAGTTTAACTGAATATTATTTGCTTCAAAATTAAGGCGAAATCCTGCACGCATCCAAGTTGCGTAATGCCCTAAAACAAAGAAAGCCGCCTTTGCGGCGACTTTCCTGTATGCACTGGCTATATGTGGTTACTCTTCGGTTTCTTCTGTCAGAACTACTGCCGTAGCTTCCGATATCTTGGCAGCCCTGGCATTATTACGTTTATTCTTAAACTTCTTTACCTGCATTTTCAACGTATCAATCGCGAGATCCGTCGCTTCTTCAAATGTAGTCCCCTGCTCCCTTACAAACATCGTTCCGCCTGGGACGTAGAGCTTAACTTCCAGCAATTTAGTCTGAGTTTTTGCATTCTCACTTTTATCGAGCTTAAGGAATACCTCTCCACTGGTTATCCGGTCATAGAACGTGTCCAGTTTATCTAATTTTTGCTGAATGAAGTTCAACAATTTAGGATCAGCATCAAAATGAATTGCTTGCATCTGCAGTCTCATAAGCACATTGTTTTAATGGTAAAACATAAATTTTTTACTGAAACCTAAAAACCAGGAGCGCCATCTTTTCAGTCCGGATTTTTGTTAAAAGCATAAAAATCCCCATTTCGACTGCCTCCCGGTTTCCCGTAACAGTAATTTAAGTACGTCAAATATTAAGCCAATGTCAAGTAAAAGGGAGTGTTTGTTAATTTATTTCTTTCGATCCAAAATGTACTCCGTGCAGGCTCAGGCTTCTTCCAAAAGTGTTCGGAAAGACACATATTTTCCATTAAACAGATCGTGGTGACGCTGCTGAAAGTCGGCCTGAAAATCGGTCTGGTAAGCCAGGAAATCTTCCATTGTTCTGAAAGTGAACTGGGTAGTATACGTGGAGCCTTCATTTTCAATCTCGGTCAGCAGGCGCAGCAGCTTGCATTCAAGCGGCAATTCAGTTTGCAGGATTTCGGGAATGTACGTTCCTTTCATGTACGTCAGCCATTCATTCTCTGCCTCATAGCTGATGTTGATCGTGATATTGTAGATAATCATAAGTAAGTGGTTAATAGAACCGAAATATCGGGTTAATATTTATGATTTGAATAAGCCCGCTCAGGTCAGAGCGTATTTGGGGGATGGTGGTTTGTAAGCTACATTTGTAAAACCTGTACTTATTCACCATAACTTTTTATTCAACAATGAATATTCTTCTAAGAGCCCATTCCGGCCTGCGGTATGTTGTTCTGGCATTGCTTCTCGCCGCCATTTTTACTGCTTATTCCAATTGGCGGAGTGGAAAGCAGGAGGACAGTAAAATCTATCTTTTTGCATTGATAGCAACGCATACACAATTGCTGATCGGGCTGGTTTTATACGTCATGAGCCCCAAAGTAAACTTTGATCTGATTAGTGAAAAGGTGTTCCGTTTTTTCTCTATCGAGCACATTTTCATGATGCTTATCGCGATTGTACTTATTACGATCGGGAGAATCAAATCCAAGAAAATGGTGGGAGCTGACAGACACCGGACCGTGCTGTACTTCTATACGATGGCGCTGATCATCATTATCGTAGCTATCCCCTGGCCTTTCAGGAACCTGGGATCAGGCTGGTTTTGACGTACATCGGCAATCGGCTGTCGGCAATCGGCTCTTTGAGGTCGACAGCCAACAGCCGATTGCTGATAGCCGACAGCCGATGTACTACCCAAATAGCTCGCTCGACAAATACCGGTCGCCGCGGTCGCAGATGATGCAAACTATTACACCTTCTTCCAGCTCCTTTGCTAATTCGACAGCCGCCCAGGTTGCACCGCCGCTGCTCATTCCTGCAAAAACAGCTTCTTGCTTCGCCAGCTTTCTGGTCATTAAAACCGCATTCTCCTGGGTTACCTCCATGACCCTGTCTACCCGCTCACGCTCAAATATTTTCGGAAGATATTCAACCGGCCATTTACGGATCCCGGGAATGGAAGAACCGTCGGTAGGCTGACAGCCTACAATCTCAATGTCGCTATTCTGTTCTTTCAAATAGCGCGACACGCCCATGATCGTGCCCGTAGTGCCCATTGAAGATACGAAATGCGTGATTTTCTCATTGGTATCCCTGAAAATCTCAGGGCCGGTGGTATTGTAATGGGCGCGCCAGTTATCGGGATTGGCAAACTGATTAAGCATGAAATACTCACCTTTTGCCGCTTTGTCTTCCGCCATATCCCTCGCCCCTTCCATTGATTCAGACAGGATAACCTTCGCCCCAAAAGCTTCCATGGTAAGCACACGTTCCCGCGTAGAATTTTGCGGCATGATAAGCTCAATTTCAAGATCAAAAAGGCGGGCGATCATTGCCAGTGCGATACCAGTATTCCCGCTTGTTGCCTCTACCAGCTTCATCCCCTTTTTCACCTCGCCCCTGTCAAGTGCGCCTTTGATCATGCTGTAAGCAGCACGATCTTTCACGCTGCCGCCGGGATTGTTTCCTTCGAGCTTTCCGAAAATCTTTACGTTCGGGTTTGGATTGATTCTTTTTAATTCTACAAGAGGAGTATTACCTACCAGATCAAGAAGTGAGGACATTGATGCTAATCTTTTGTTACTTATAAAAACTATCCCGGTTAAGGAGTAGAAGTGAAAAATGATAGGGTACCAGCCAGAAAAGGAAGAACAGACGAGCCGTGATTTCCTTTCGGAACAGTTGTCAGCTGTATATCCGCGCCAAGTCCCTGCATTGTTTTAAATGCATTCTCAGAATTAAAATAAAAAACGAGATTGTCTTCATTGCCGTGGTACAGACGGATTGGCGCCTTCGGTTTCCATTTATATACATCATTATCAGCAACCGCATCCCTGAAACCTTTGTCGTTCCCATCATTCAATGCGGTTTTAAATGATTCGTTCAAAATCGTGTCGAAGCTCTGGGAAATAGTCACATTGATACCCGACTGTGCAATGCGGGTTGCAAATGGCTCTTTGAAGTAATAGGAAGCGGGCCGGTTCAGCTTGTAAATCCGGTCGTAAGTCAGAAGTACCCAAAGATAAAGCGCATTGTAGGAAGCAACACCCTGGGTATTATTATTAATAATGTAGTTCATAAAAGCCGTCTTATCGTAAGCGCCCGCGCCACAGCTCGAAGCCCTCAGGTTGAATTCAGAAGCAGCTTCTTCCTCAATCTTCTTATGAAGGGCCATTGTTGCATAGCCACCTTCCGAATAGCCGGCTACGTACAGCTTTTCATTCCATTTTACATCATCCTGTTTTTTCAAAAACTCCTTTGCAGCCCGCAACATATCCAGCGAAGCAGATGCCAGGCTCTCTCCATGCTCGTAGGGATGAGGAAGAGCTTTGGACTCGCCATAACCAATATAATCCGGATAGGAGATAATGTAGCCCATTGAACCAAACAGGGAGCCAAACTGCGCGGCTTCGGTGTTATTGTTGTAATAAGAAGGCGCAGCAGCATCTTCCCGGATCGTACCATGTTGCACACTGATCATCGATACCGGCTGGTCCGCATCAGGAATGATCAGGGCTCCGGACGCCGTAATTTCAGTTCCGTCCGTGTTTTTCGTTTTATACGAAAGTTTGTAAACCTTAATCCCGTTCTTGACATATCCGCCGAGGATCGGACTAAGATCATTTGCAAGCTGTAAAACCTGCTCGCGGGAGAGCTGCTTCACATCTTCGCTTTTCTGTAAAAACTGATCCTCAACAGGCGGTTCAACCACCGGGTTATCATCATTACAGGAATTAAGCAGAAGCAGACTCCAGAAAAGGAGAAAAACGATTTTCTTGGATTGTTTGATTGGTGTAAAGGTTCGCATAAGTGAATAAAGGGTGAGCGCTCGCTGTTATAACGAACGTTCACCCTTTTTTGATCGCTAATCGGCTATTTATCAATGATTATATTTTGCCCATATACCAGCTGATCATTCTTGCGGTCGCGTCGGGCCTTTCCACCATTCCCATGTGACCGGCTTCGGCCAGGATAAAGGGGTAGCTTTGTTTCGGATATTCCGAAAGGGAGATCACACTTTCAAACTGGATCAGCTTATCCTGCATTCCGATAATGAACAAAACCGGAAATGGCATTGAGGCAAGTACAGCTGTTCTGTCAGGCCGGCTGCGCATTGCAGTAAGTCCGGAAATCAAGGCTTCCGCTGGCAGCTTTTTGAAGTATTCAATATGCGCTTCCACTTTCTCGGGGAACAGTTCCTTGTACCTGTCGCCGAACATGTTAGGAGCAGTTTTAGTGATAAAAGCGGCCGTTCCCTCATTTCTGAGCAACTCGATCATATCGCCACGCTGCGCCTTTTTCGCCTCATCGTCTGCAAAAGCTGTGGAATGGAAAAGCCCGAAGCCTTCCAGCATATCAGGGTACTTTTCCGCAAAAGCAAGGGCGATGTAGCCGCCCATTGAGTGCCCGATCAGCGTAAACCGGGAAATGCCGGCGTTCGTCAGGAAACGGTGCAGCTCGTCCGCATAATCTTCCACGGACTGGCAAAATGTAAAAAGTGAAATATTAGGTCTGACGATCGTAAACTCGTCATTTATAACGGCATCAACGTAGTCCCAAATGGTGTCATCTGCTCCGTGGCCGTGTAGCAATACCAGGGTTTTTCGGTGTAGATTCATATAAATCGGCTTTCATTGTTGAGAACTCTTTTGCCTAAATATACATAAACACATTCCCAAAGGTGCCCTACCCGGCAATTTTTGCCATTTCTTCCTCACGCAATGCCCTGCGCAGGATCTTGCCCACATTGGTTTTTGGAAGCTCGGTGCGGAATTCAATTTCACGCGGCCGCTTATAGCCCGTCAGGTTTTCGCGGCAGTAATCCTTTACATTCTCCACCGTAAGCGCGGGGTCTTTTTTTACAATGTAAACTTTTACCATCTCGCCGGATTTATCATCAGGAACGCCCACGCAGGCAACTTCCAGTACACCCGGGCATTGGGCGATTACATCTTCTACTTCATTTGGATAAACATTGAAACCGGAAACCAGGATCATATCCTTCTTCCGGTCGACGATCTTGAAAAAACCATCTGCATCTTCAATGCCAATATCCCCTGTTTTGAACCATCGCCCACTTTCGTCCTCCTTAATTACCTTCACAGTCTCATCCGGGCGATTGTAGTAGCCCAGCATAATCTGTGGCCCGCGCGCGCAGATTTCGCCTTTTTCACCCACAGGCGCCCAGGTTTCATCGTCTTTCAGAATGCGCATTTCGGTACTCGGAAAAGGCAGCCCGATGGTACCCTGCTTGTGGTGCCCGTCAAGCGGATTGACTGAAAGTACCGGCGAAGTTTCTGATAACCCGTAACCTTCCACGAGTGGACATCCGGTAATTTTCTCCCAGCGTTCGGCTACTACTTTTTGCAGCGCCATTCCACCAGCAATCGTGATTTTCAGTTGACTGAAATCAACGGAAGCAAAATCCACATTGTTTAAAAGCCCGTTGAACAGCGTATTAAGGCCGGGGAAAATATGGAACCTGAACTTCTTCAGTTCTTTGACAAAGGCCGGAAGATCTTTCGGATTGGTGATCAGCACATTCAATGCGCCCCATTTGATCCCGCACAATCCATTGATCGTTAACGCAAAAACGTGGTAGAGCGGAAGCGCGCCGATCAGGGTCAGCTGGCCGGATATCTGCGAGTTGCGCAATTTGGACATCAGCCATTCATTGATACCTTCCACATTGGCGATCAGGTTCCGGTGGGTCAGCATTGCGCCTTTGGATACGCCGGTGGTGCCGCCCGTATATTGGATAAACGCAATGTCAAGACCTGAGATGTTGGGCCTCTTATAAGTAAGTCCCGCACCGATCGAAATTGCATTTGAAAAGCTGGTCGCTTTCGGAATGTGGTACTCGGGGACCATTTTCTTGATGTATTTCACCACCGAGTTCACGATCAGCTTCTTGGGAAAGCCAAGCAGGTCACCGATTTCAGTGATGATTACCTGCTGGATATTGGTGTTCTGAATAACCTTTTCGAGGTTTTGAGCAAAGTTCGCCAGGATCACGATCGCTTTCGCACCCGAGTCTTTAAACTGGTGCTGCATCTCGCGGCAGGTATAAAGCGGGTTGGTATTTACAATCACCAGTCCGGCCCGCAAAGCGCCCATCATCACAACAGGGTATTGCAGCAAATTGGGCATTTGTATGGCAATCCGGTCACCTTGCTGTAAACCCACACTCTGCAGATATGCCGCGAAATTCCTTGAAAGCTCATCGATCTTACCAAAGCTGAGCGACTTACCCATGTTGGTATAGGCAGGCTTGTCGGTATTTTCCCGGAAGCTCACTTCCATCATTTCAAGCAATGAAGAATAAGCCTCGGGATTGATTTCGTAAGGAATGCCCTCGGGATAATTCCGAAGCCAGGGATAGGAATTCTTTGATATGCCGGTCATATTGGTGTGGGTAAGGGTTCTGCAAAACAAACTTTTGACGGATTCAAAGTAGCTAATTAAGCCAAAAGTTTATTAACACAATGCAATAATTTTTAATCGCATTGTCCTCTCATTTAAACGGAAACCAGCCTGTACCTATTATCTGCGGGCTATCTCCCAACGCCAGAGAAAACCGTCTTCCGGATCAGTAACATCCTCTTTATGAACAAATCCGATTTTTTCCAGCAGATGTGCAGAGGCGTTTTCCTCAGCCAGCGTATGAGCAATCACCTTGTGTACGCCGGGCTGGCGCAATGCATGGTCGAGCAACCCTTTTGCAGTCTCCGTTCCCAGTCCTCTGCCGCGGTGCGACGGCGTAATTTCATAGCCGATCTCCACCATTCCACTGGCATCCGGCTCTCCCTTGTATCCGCAGGATCCGATAAGCTGGTTGTCAGGCTTGTAAATAATGAGATAAACCCACCAGTTGCGCAAAGGCGGGTGGGCTTTCCAGCGGTGGTAAGAAGGCGTAAATGTGTCACGAAATTCTGTCCACTTTTTAGGGACATTCACACCCATGACGCGGGCAAGTGTATGATTTCCCATGCGGATCGCATCGAAAAGCGTGTCGTCGCAGGGGACAATTCTTAAATGGGGGGTCTCAATCATGTTAATCCAATATCGACCCCCAATTTAGGAAACTATGAGTTGTTTTCGTCGAAACGATCTGTAATTGCTTTTCTGATCGCCTGGTGCGGACGCATTCCTGTGCTCTTTGCGCGTTGCACCGCACGATCGGCCGACGCATTTGATTTGGCACGTAAAGCCAGATTTGAAACTGTCAGGTGACTGTCTCTCCACGAATCATATTCTTCTTCGCTCATTACATCCCTGCTTACTTTTCCATGTTCGTATCCGTCACCAAAAGATTGAATGCGACTGTCGGTCAGTGCTTTTCTGCGCTCGTTTTCCAAAGTATTAATTTCAGCGCGGATCCGTGCTTCTTCTTCCCTGAGTTCTTCCAATGCGGGTAGTACGGATAGGTCATTTTCGAGAATGCTCTTCTGCGTCATGTGCAAGGTCAGCTGCTCCTGCAGTGGCTCCATTGCTTTGATGATCTTTTTACGACGTCTTCTCAGTCTGCCCAGTTTAGGATCAATTTGCAGCCACCGGTACCAAAAACCCTGCAAGACCGGCAGTGCCATTCCAAGCGACACCGCACCTGCAACAGCGAACAAAACACCACTTAACACGAAAGAAAGCAATGCCCAGGGACTGTTTACCAGATCCAGGTTAAGCTGGTCCGAGTTGCGAAGCGCATTCTCGATCTTGTTGGTCAGCTCGGGGCTGTTGATAGGTGCGCCCGTCATCGGGTCCACCGCATTTAACTGCAGGTTTTTGACAGATTTGTTGATCGCCTCTTTCAGCTTATCGGTACGGTAAGCCTCATACCGGAACCAGCCAAGGATAATCAGGGTAACAATGGCAAAAATTGAAAGCACCAGCTTGAATCCTGCATATCTTGACCTCGCCTTAGGCGATTCATTCTTGTGGTAAGGCTCTTCAACCAACCTGTCGTACGCAGGTTTAAGGAGGATTGACAGCATTGCCAAACCGATTGCAAATGCCCAGGCTTCATTTGAATTCCTGATATTCAATGCATAAGCAACAATTTCGTGCGAGATGATCAGGTCACCTGCAATGAACGAAATACCGGCTGCCAGAAAGATAAGTCCTGCTACCAGCGAGTACGAAGGCGCTTTTTCGGTTCTTTTCTCACGTAACTGTTCTGTTTGCAGGTCGATATCTGCAACATTCCTTTCAAGGTCCTGCATTTGTCTGGCAGTACGGTTCAGCTCCATTACTTCTGTCTGGAGCTTATCGTAAGCTACCTTGTGCAGCTGGCGTGTTTCCTGGTGTGACGTTTTAATGGAGGAGAGCTCTTCCTTTTTGGAAGTGAGCCGCTCCTGGATCCAGTCATGATTAACATCGCTGGACAAATATGCTTCATAAACCTGACGGTCAATTCCCTCAATGCCACGTGTGTAGCCGCGTTGGTAATCGCCGTGCTCGTTTGGATTCTGCTCGTTCATGACCTGTTATTTTGATTGATCAGATGAGAATGGGATAAAAAATCAGGCCATAAGCCTGGGCTATAATGCTACTTGGAGCTCTTCTGAATGAGGTTAAGCTGCCGGGTTGTAAGCTCATTTTTCATGCGTCGGGCCAGATAGAACTCACTTTCGAACAGTTTGATCAGCATATCACGTTTGGCATACAGCTTGTCCCGCTCTGTTTCGGCTGTACTTTGTTCCCTCAAAACCTGCCACTTTTTGACCCTTAATTCATCAATTTCTCCCTGTAAAGTCTGGCATTCTGCCTCCCAGTTGTACTGGTTATCACTGGAATCCTGGCGATCCTTCCGGATGTTCAGCCAGGCTTGCAGATCATTGCGAAGTACTGTGATATTGCTCAGCAGCAGTTTTCCGGCAAAAAGGAAGAGGAAGAAAACAAAGATGAAAAGCGCAAATGCCTGCCACCAGGTCTGGTGGGTGATCACATTGGCAAAAACAAACAGTGCGGATGCAAACGGAAGTCCTACTTCTTCCAGCAGCGATTTCCAGGTTACTTTCGACTCCGTATCGTGAAACAATGAAATCCTTCCGAAAAGGCTGAACATACCTGCCAGGAAAACGCCCAGCGCGATCCAGGAATTATCATTGAAAACAGGTTTGAGCGACTCGCGGATCAGGAAGAAGTTACCAATGCACATGGCAATGCACAAGGTAATTCCTATCAGCGTTCTTGGTAAATGGTGCTCAGTCGTCTGCTGGCCGGCGGGAAGTTTCAGTCGCTCCTGCAACTCATCGATCCGGTTATTTTTTTGGCCAATAAAAAGGTTCAGCTCCTGAATACGCTCATTTTGCTGCTCTATATTGGCAATGTGGCCGGCCGCAAGGTTTGAAAAGTATTTTTGGATAATGTCAGTTTTTTCATTCGGGTCCGATTCTGACAATCCAAACAAAACACCTTCATCACGCAGCATATCTTCGTCTTCCAGCCAGTAGGGGATTGTCACCTCCACTTTCGGCAATTCCTGTGCATTGAATGCAGGCTGTTGCAACACAGGTTCTGACTGACCTGGCTTGTTTTCCGATAAAGTTGTTTGTTGAATTGCAGTTACTGAGGAGGTTGGGGAGGGATTTGCATTTACCTCGACAGGTTCATCATCATAATATTGGTTCTCGTCGTCCTCCTTCGCGCGGAACCAGTTTGCAATGTATTCAGTGAATTTTGCCATAGCTTTTCATGGGTTAACCTGCGATTATCCATGAAAACACAGAATTTCACTACATTATTGTGATGATCGGCTATTAAAAAAGGTAACTCACTCAGATCTAGGACACTTCAAACATTTTCTGTAAAGCTTGCCAGAGTTTTTTCTTCAGATTGCGGTCGGCTTCGATTACCACGAGCGGATCAGTTAAAAGGAACCAGACACCCTCGATATTTTTAGGGGTATAAGGCGGAAGCAGCAGATCCAGATGCAGCTTGATCAGCGGCACGCCAAACGTGATGAAGTAATTGGTTTTCTTATCTCTAAACACCTTTGTCGCGTCAGTGCCTGACAAAAAACTGAAATTGAGAATGTCAGAATGGTCGGTTGAATGTCCGACAGCTTTCAGGATGTTGTTCAAAAAAGCGGCTTCTGATGCAAGCATTTCCTCCTGCTTCGGCTCGTCGATCAGGATCAAGATCTTGTGCCGCAGCTGTGGGAATTCAGGAGCAGCCACGGGAATAGCTGGCGTCGCAGGAATAGCCGGCTTCGGCGGAGTTGCCGGCTTGGCTGGCGTCGCAGTTACATTGGTCTGCACGGCTGCCGATTCAGGGGCTTTTTCAACCCTTGCCACAGTCTCCTGAGTGCCGGTTTTAATATCCCCTAAATAGAAAAGCGTCTCGTCCTGATAGAGGATCTTAAATAATGCGGGATTATTCATCGCGACCAGTTTTAATATTTACCCGTATACAAACCAGGCTGGCTCCAAATACCCAGCTTCTGCTTCTTTGCCTGAATTTCCAGATTGGCATATTCCATACTGGAAGAGTATTTTTTGAAATGAACAGCCAGCCCGTTCTTTACCAGTTCTTTGTTCAAGATCTTGCCGCCTGGAATTACAACTTCCCCAAGCAGGCGACCATATCTGTCAAACTCGCCGGTGTGACGAATCTGTACCACCTTGCGGAAGCAATATTTGGAAGTAAAATCCTTCGCAACCTTGTAATAGGGCCTGCCGCGTTCCGGGCAATTAACATGAAGCAGTCTGATCCGGATGTTCTTTCCTGCTCTCTGGCCTGCTTTTCTGCCGGTATAAATGTATTTTAATTCAATGGTATCCCCGTCCTGTATTCCGATCACCTCAGCTTTAAGCGGATTCGACGGATCAGCCTGTAAAAAGCGGCTTTCTGCTGATGTATTTAATGGGGAATTAACGAAGGCACTCAAAACCGGAAAACAGATCAGAAATGCCAGTTTTCCAGCTGGAAAATTCAAAAAGGATTGCACGCGTACGCTATTCAGTAATAAAAATAAAATGGACTATTGTTCGAGCTTATACCATTTGACATCTTTCAATGGCGCTCTTCGGGCAGCGGTAACAGTTGGGCCGTAATGCTTTTCTAGATAATCGAGCACCGGCTTTTCTGTCTCGCCCAGATCCCAGAGATTGTGGTTTTTCTGCATCCAGCGGATTTTTTGTTTCCAGCCGTCACGGGTAAACCTGTTCTGAAGGATCAGCTTGGAGTTATGGCAAGTAGTGCATTGCGCTTTTACCAGGTACAGATTTCCATCTGTAACTAATCCCGTTTCAGGGTCTTTTTTAACTGTATCTGCCAATGAAGCAGCCACGTGCTGCACTGGTAATTTGGCATGTTCACTAACTGAAAAAAGCAGAATGCCCAGGCTGGTGCACAGCGTTATCAATAACTTCATAGTTTCGTTTTAACCAACTTTCACTGCAATTCTTTCACACGCATTATTAAGGTACCCGCCCGGGTTCCAGGCTGGAATAACCATGGGCTGGGCCACACCTTTGGAGTCGGTAGCACGAACCCACACCTCGTAGTAGCCCGTGGTAGGAAACTTGATTTTGCTTTCCCAATGCTGCCAGGCAAGCCGGTTAACCGGCGCTTCCAGTTTGCATTCTTTCCAGGTCGAGCCAAAATCAATGGATACTTCCACTTTCTTCACGCTCAGATCGCCCGCCCAGGCGTGACCGCGCAATGCAAGTTCGCTGTCCGGCTTGATCATCGCGCCCGTTTTAGGATAAGTAATAAGCGATTTCACCGGCATTGATTCAATGATCCTGAAATACTGGTCTGTCTGCGGAACATCTTCACCGGGTGCTACCGGGCTTTTGGGCATCTTATAACTATGTCCGTCCATTTTAGCCCCGTCATGTACTTTGTTGCGGATAGAGATCCCGCTCAGCCATTTACCCGAAACAGAAGCAGGCCAGCCGCCGATCACAAGGCGTAGCGGATAACCATGGAATTCAGGAATATCCTTTCCATTCAATTGCCAGGCGATCAAAGTTTCATTTTCAAGCGCTTTTGCAATGGGCACGCCGCGCGAGATAGACTCTTTCTTGGGATCGCGGCTCAGGTGCAGATCTTTGCTATGATAACCGATGTAAACAGCATCATCTTTAATGCCCACATCAGCAAGGATATCCTTTAAACGTACACCCGTCCACGAAGCGCAATGTACAGCGCCCTGGCCCCACGGGTTACCCGAAGCCTGCGGCGTAAAGCCCGAGCGTCCATTGCCCCCGCATTCAAGTACAAGCTGGTAAGTATAGGTCTTAAACTTCTTTTTAAGTTCTTCCAGTGTATAGGTCTTGGTTGCCCTGGCAGACTCGCCGTCGATTGTCAGTGTCCATTTGCTCACATCTATTTTCTCGGGTATCAGGCCATTGTTCCTGATAAACATTTTGTCCACCGGGGTAACCTTATCGTCAAGCAGGTGTAAGGGCGATTCAACATTCCAGGGTTTGTCTCCCTGCACGATCATTTCCGGATTTTTACCTTTCAGCGCATCACCTTCATCCCATGCAAGAGGTACATATCCCTCAGGCATCCGGTCTGCAAAAACCATCTGGCTGCCCAGTGCGGTACCCAGCACGGTCAAGCCGCTCTTTTTCAAAAAACCTCTTCTGTTAAACGCGGGGTTCATTATAGGTTCAGGATATTTTAGTATTGATCAATAATCAAATTTAATAATACTGCCCGGTTAACCAGCCGGAAAATTGACATTCCCGCCAGAAATGCGAAAAGGCTACCATCGGGTAGCCTTTTCAAAGTCAAACATAGTGTGCTGTAACATTTCGAACATACTGTCACCTGACAAGTGTATGTATATGTCCAACAGGGAGAATTTACAATTATGCTTTTATGAATGGTCCTGCAATGGCCAGTACCTGTTGCTTGGTCAAAGGCTCGTCAAATGCCTCTGTGATAGCCGCATCGCTTTTGGATGCGAGATTTTTCAGGTCTTTACCACCTTGGGTCATGTTTTCTTCGCCTGCATAAATAGCAGGTACAGCACCTTCTTTGCCCGTAATCCAGCCTTTCATTGCTGCATTTCCGGTCACAGTAGCAGCCAGTCTGCGAACTACTGCCGCGTGGCGTGCTTCTACCGAGTGTACCTGCAATGCATATTCAAGAATCTGCGGGTCAGCAAGCAATGCGCCTGCCTGTCCTTTATAAGCCCGGACACCAGTATCTTCCAGTGCGCTCGACACCGTTACGAATGTTTTGTAGTTAGAAAACACATCACCGAATGCGCCACCATATTGGAAGTCGAAAGATGGTTTTGCAATTGCTTTCGTACCTAGTGCTTTAACAAGAAAAGCAACGTGTTGCGTTTCGTGTTTGCCGATCTGTGTGAAAATAGTTCTGTCGCTGGCCGGGATGAGGTTGGCAGCAGCAAGTCCTGCCTTATAAAATTCATCTTCCAGGTATTCCAGTGTCAAAGCATAGTTCAGTACATCCACAGCAGCAGCCGATTGTCCGAATGCTTTGTTGACAATGCTCGCGAACATAGTAGGTACAGCGGCCAAAGCCACTTTGCTACTCATTTTGCTCATGAAATGGCGGCGTGTCGCGTATTCAAGTCTGCCCACTGTATCACCGTCGGCTTTTTGAAAATCGTCAATTATTTTAAATATATCCATGATTTCTGATTCAGATTAATTGTGAAGATTATTTGCCGACGTTGGCTCCGTTGATGGTTTCTTTGACAAATCCTTTAACTGCTGCAAGGATATCCGCGGGCGAAACAGCCTTGTCCATTCCGTTGGCATCAATAATGTCGTCACCAGCAAAGTCAGCCGATTTTGGTTTGATCAAATCACGGATCACAGCAGCGTGGCGTGCTTCCACGGATACGATTTTGCCAGCCAGCAATAAATTTCCACCATCTTTAAGCAACTTGCCCGCACCATTATATGCAGCAACGCCGGTATCTTCAAACAACTTGGCAGCACCCAGAACCGCATCTTTTTTAGTGAAATCGATGCTTGCGAAATTTGGGGTCAGACCTTTGATCGCCTTATCACCCAATGCAGCTTTGAAAAAATCCCGGTGAATGATCTCGTGATCACGGATGTCCGTCAGGATGATTTTCTCCGCGTCGGTCATGCCGGCGTACGGCGTAGTAATCACTTGTGAATAGAAAGCAGCTTCGAGTTGTTCCAGCGCGTATGCATAGTTCAATACACCTACATCTCCCGAGCCAAGATCAACGGTGTCGCCGCTGGGGTTAGTAGGATTTGGATCATCGTCATCGTTACAAGCAGTAGTGAGTGCGATAGTGCCCAGTGAGGTAGCGATACCGGCTGCACGCAGGAATGAGCGCCTGTTCACCGGCGACACATTGCCTCCTTCTTCCTTAGCAGAATTGGTGTTTGGTTTCAATAATTGGTTCATAGCTTCAAAGGTTATTGAGCTCTTTCGTACCTCGAAAGATTTGTAAAGACCTACGCCCTTCGAAAAGCTTTAGATCAGAAGAGAGGGAAAAACAATTTTGAGTTCCGAAATGGATGACGGGCGAGTACCAAAACAAAAAGAGCCTGTTTCCAGGCTCTTTTTGTTTAAAACTAAGCGATAGGTATTAAATAACGTTGAGAAAAAATGCCAACAGAGATTCAACTTTGAATGTATAGCGCTAATATCTTGTAGTAAAGATTCTACATTGGTGTAGAAAAAACCTACTATGCAAAGATAGTTGAAATGTTTCTTTTTCATAGTTTATATTAAAAATTTGTTGAATAATTTGCAGTAACAAGTAGCCCCGTTTCGGTTAAAGCCCGATTTGCTATGAAAATTCTGAGTTAACGGCTGTAACAAAGTATTTCTGATCATGCACTGGTTTGCGAGAATGATCCCGTAAAGTTTTTTTAAGAGCATCGAAAAAGCTTTTTTTGTTGCGGGTACACCAGGGAAATACGCCTTTAATGCAGTACTTACATTAAATTCAATGTGATGAAACAACTTTTTTTTGGAACTATACTAGGCATTTGCCTCACATTTTCCGCCCCCGTTGCGGACGTTTCAGGTGCACCGTTTGCTGTCCCGTCAGTGGAGCAAAGTAAGGTAGCGGTAAGACCGGAAGATCTGCCGGAAGCTGTAAAAACTACCCTCACCGGTGATGGTTATGCAGACTGGAAAGTGGCTAGTGCATACCTGATTACACGGGAAAATAATGCTCAGTACTACGAAATCAATCTCAAAAAAGGCGAGGAGACTACTATAGTAAGTCTTGACAAATATGGGCGAAAAGTGGACTGAGAACGCTGGCCCTTCATTTTGCTGCAGTCACAATGAAAAGCCGGACATTTCTCCGGCTTTTTGACTTTTGTTTTTATAATTTTACATTTCATCGGCTCGTTAGTTAGCTATTTATTTCTGACATACTTTATTCTCATGGCTCACCTGCTCCTCGTTGAAGACGATACCACCTTTTCTAAACTGTTGACCAACTTTCTTGGCAAACATGGACACCAGGTCAGGGCTTGTTCAGATTTGAAAGAGGCGAGAGAAGCACTCCATAACGATCCCAATGGGCCGTTTGAAGTACTGATGCTGGACTATCGCCTGCCAGACGGTAACTCTGTGGATTTTTTGAAAACACTGCGTGGAGAGGGGAACAGGACAGCTGCATTTATCATGACGAGCTTTCATGATGTAAGAACAGCAGTCACCGCCATGCAGCTGGGTGCATTCGATTATATTACCAAGCCGGTTAATCCGGAAGAGTTGTTAATGGTTTTGCGTGAGGCACTTAACAAAGGTGAGGTGTCGAGTGTAAAGGGTGCGCCCAAGGCTAAGAGCGGTGCTAAATCCGATAAACAATCCCTGGAATATATCGAGGGTAAGAGCAAAATATCCAAACAACTATACGAGTACGTTCGCCTTGTGGCACCGACCGATATGTCGGTGATCATTCAGGGGGAAAGCGGTACAGGGAAAGAACACGTAGCCAAATCCATTCACAAGCTGAGCAAACGTAGTAATGGACCGTTTGTCGCGATTGACTGCGGTTCGCTTTCCAAAGAACTGGCTGCCAGCGAGCTTTTTGGGCATAAAAAAGGTGCATTTACAGGTGCGCTGCTGGACAAAATCGGTCAGTTTGAAGCGGCCGACGGCGGTACCCTGTTCCTGGATGAAATTGGTAACCTTGGCTACGACGTTCAGATCAAACTACTACGCGCTCTGCAGGAACGTATCATCGTTCCGATAGGAGGCACCCAGCAGGTAAAAGTGGATGTAAGGCTGATTGCAGCAACCAATGAAGACCTGATTTCCAGTGCCGCAGCCGGTGATTTCCGAGAAGATCTTTACCACCGTTTAAATGAGTTCAAAATCGAAGTGCCCCCATTGAGGAAGCGCGGCGAAGATCTGGGCATTTTTATTCAGCACTTTGTAGACAAAGCCAATCAGGAGCTCGACCGCAATGTAAGAGAGCTTTCGAAAGAGGTCATGGAGATTTTCCAGAAATACGATTGGCCGGGAAATTTGCGGGAGCTTAATAATGTAATTAAAAGATTGGTACTGCTGTCAAAAGAAGAAGTAGCAACTTCAAGTGCATTGCCTGCCGAGATGATTACTGCTATGGAAGGTACCCAAAAGCCAACCGGCTCGGACCTGAAAGCTTTGCAGGAGACGCACGAAAAAGAAATGATCG
Source organism: Dyadobacter sp. Leaf189 (assembly GCF_001424405.1). GTDB lineage: Bacteria > Bacteroidota > Bacteroidia > Cytophagales > Spirosomataceae > Dyadobacter. The sequence continues at coordinate 288,435 of NZ_LMPS01000008.1, read as the reverse complement.
AGAAGGTGTTACAAGAAGTGCGTTACAACAAGAGCAAGGCTGCCAAGTTGTTGAACATCGACAGAAAGACCCTTTATTATAAGATAGAAAAATATCAGATCGAGTAAGCGAGTGCTTTTTCTTCTATTTGCTCGATTACCGATCTTGCATCACGGGTGATTTGCTGCATATCAGCAAAAGGAACCTGAGTTACATCATTGCGCAGTTCAATTTCAAATACCCGGAAACGCGCCGAAAGCTCTTTCGCGCCGATTTGCCCGGTGCGTCCCGCCATCCGGTGCATGATTTCCATTACTTTATCCAGCTCGCGGGATTCAAGGTGTATTTCCAGCGCCTCTACATCCTGGCGGGAGTCTTTCACGAACTGGTCGAGGATTTCCCGCATTAAACTTTCATCCCCGAAAGTCATTTCATTGAGCATTGTAAAGTCCAGTTCTATGGGCCTGTGCTCCCTGATCTGACCTCGCGTTGCCGACGATGATTCCAGCAATTCCAATAATTCCTTGGAATGAAATGGCTTCATCAAATACCCGTCAAAACCAAGATTAAGCAGGTTGGCACGTTCTTCTGGAAGCGCCTGCGCAGTTAATACAAAGAATTTTACGTCTGGGCTGGCTACTTTCCGCAGCCTTTTGCAAAGCTCTGCCCCGTTCATGCCGGACATGCGCATATCCGTCAGTACGAATTTAACCTGATTATCCCAGGGCCGGTTAAGTACTTCTTCGGCAGATGAGAATGAGTTATGCGGAATGCCGTTCATTTCGAGAACGGAAGAGCACCATTTGAGAATGAAAGAATCATCGTCCACCAGCCACACTTTGCCGGTCACGTGGTAGTCTCTCTCAGGTACTTCCTCTGTCAATTCCAGTGTGTCAGCTTTTTTCATACTGGCGGTTACAAAAAAAGTCGTGCCCTGCCCGGGACTGCTTTTAACGCGTATATTCCCCCGCATTGCCTCCACAATCGCCTTTACGATTGTGAGACCGAGGCCTGTTCCCCCGTAGCGACGGGAAATGGACGAGTCGGCTTGTTCAAACTGGTTAAAAATGCGCTGTACCTGCTCTGGCGACAATCCTATTCCGGTGTCGGCAACGATGAATTCTACCTGTACATTGTTGTTTAATTCAACACTATTCACTTTTAGTACAACTTCTCCGCTATCAGTAAATTTGATCGCATTGGTAAGCAGATTGTACAAAACCTGGCGCAACCGGAACGGATCTCCGCAGAGATAAAGGTTGGCGGGCAAAAGATTTTCGATCCGCAACGAAAGGTTCTTGGAATTTGCATTTGGCTTCAACACCTGGATAACCTCATTCAAAAGCGGCGTTATTGCAAAAACACGCTCCTCGAATGTAAACCTGTCAGAGATAATGCGGCTGTAATCGAGTACTTCGTTGACGAGGTAAAGCAAATGTTCGGAAGCGGAATAGAGCGTTTCCAGATCCTGCTTGCGCGGCTTGTCGGCTTTTTTCAAAGCTTCTGTGTAGCCGAGAATGGATTGCAGCGGGGTTCTTATCTCGTGGCTCATATTGGCCAGAAACCGTTGCTTTGCCATACTATGGTATTCGGCCTCCTCTTTGGCTTCTTCCAGCTGGCTGCGGTAATCGTTGCTTTTAGTAATATCCGTAAAAATCAGGTAGATCAGCAATGCGGTTAACAGGAAAAACCCGACCATTACCCATTTCAGCATATCAATGCTTTTGTTGACCATATAATTGGCCTGGCGGCTGTCGAGATCCGATTGTTTCAGCACCTGGCCTTCCACTTCCTGCATGACACTCAGAAGTTGATTAACCAGGGAATTGCCGGCCGTAGCGAGTTCCTGCTCCTTATCTACAAAGCTTATTGTCCGTTTTTTCTGCGCTTTTTCAATGGCGTGTACCGCTTCCCCTACTTTTTCGATTGTACTATCTTCCTGTGCAACTTTAATGGTATCCACTTCCACATTCACTTCCTGCCGCTGCACTACTTTCGGGGCTGGGGCTGTTACCTGTTCTTTTTTGCCCTTTTTGGAGCCGCCAAAAACGCGGTTGAAAAATCCTTTCTTCTCCGTTGCTTTCTGAACAGAGTCAGGTACTGTATAAATAGTGGTGGTCGTCGTGCGCTTTTCGGTTTTGACTACCGTACTGTCCGGTCTGAGCTTTGTAGTGATTAACCCTGAGATGTTCTTGACCTCGTCTTCCAGTGTTTTCGTATTGACCAGCTTGGAGCGGACTTTGACATAATTGCCATAAATCTTATCACGCTCTTTCAGGATATTCTTCATTGAATCGATCCGTATGATCTGGTACGGATCATCAAGGCTCATTTCGCTGAGTGAATCAAGCGTGGCTGCCAGCTCTGCAGATTTGTACATGACGGCCGCCTTATGCTCTTCATCGTTCATTCGCCGGATACGCTGCAGATGATCCAGTTGAAGGATATTCTTGAAGATTTTATTAACCAGCCGCAGCTTGTCATTGGGTGTAGAGATCATCTCCACTTTTCCCATGATCTGATGGAAAGCCAGATTGGTGATAATCCACGATGCACCAAGTGCAATGGATGCCACGAAAAAGCCGAGGAAGATCTTGCCTTTGACGGATTTCAAAAAAGAAAGGTCACGCAGAATTGACATAGCAGACTTACGATATTCAATATCAACTAACGCATTTCAGACAACAAAACGTGCAATTGGACCTGCATCTGTCTGACTTATAGTGTGAAGATACAGCTTTCCTGAGAAAGTATCAGGACTTCAAAAGCACAAAAGGTTGCCTGTTTAACAGACAACCTTTTGTAACTGTTGCAAATGCAATTAAGGATTTCGAAAAATGCTTATTTGGCAAGAGAGTTGATCCAGGCAGCGATTTTGGCCGCTTCCGCTTTTGGAACCTGCGGCATTGGCGCCATCGGTGTTGCATAATCCGGCCAGTTTTCAGGCTTAGGATTATAAATCAGGTCAACTATTTTCTCGTTCGAATATTTTCTTTTGGCAACATCCTGGTAAGATGGACCCACTACCTTCTTGTCGGCCGCGTGGCAGGCAAGGCAGGTATTCTTTTCAAGGATCGGTTTGATCTCCGCCCAGGTTGGTGCTTTGCTGCTCGCCGCTGCGGTTTGCTTGCCTTTTCCGTCCGGAGAAACGTGCTCTTTGGTAGCGGAAGAAGAACCCGAAGCACTTCCTGTTGAAGATACGCCCGAGCTTGTGCTTCCAGACCGGGTCTCGCCAGACCGCGTTGTCTTCAGTTCAGAAACTTTCAGTTTTTCGCCGTCAGGAATGTTGTTTAACGTGTAGTAAGCGTCAGGGTGAACCAGTGACCAGCTGTTTGTTGCTGCTCTCACACCTTCCAGCGAGATCTTGTGAACATAGTACTGGCGCATTCCGTCAAGTACGATACGTACTTTTTTGTTGTCGTCAGATACCTTCACGCCTTTGATCTTCACATCTTCCAGGTTGATCTGAGGGCTACCGTAAACAGGGTAGTGTTTATACAGATAGCTGCTCACTTTGTAAGAATCCAGGTCTTCTGCTGATTTGCGGTCAACCGGCATTGTGAATTCGATTTCAAAACCATCAGGCTGCGCTTTTACAGTATACATTTCAAAAGGCATTTTCCCATTCCAAACGAGGCGCTGCAAGCCCTGGTTTGCGTCACCTGCCGAGCCCCAGCCACGGTTGGTTTCGCCTACGAACATGGAACCGTCCTTATCAAATGCCATTCTCAAAACACCAGACTGGAACCCGCTGCGGAAACCGATACTTGCTCCCTGGTATTCCCCTTTTACTTTTTCCATGACAATCCGCATGATGTTGCTCTGTCCCTGGTCGCCCACGAAAACCTGGCCGGTAAATGGACCAAAACCACCTTTGGTATCATCAAGGATCAGCTCAGCAGTAGAAACTCCGTGTACACCGTAAGGCAGCCAAACTGCCGGAAGCTGTACCATATCGTATTTTTCTTTCAGTTGATACAAGAACTGAGGAGTCTCGTTCAATGTATTTTCCGGCTTGATCGCGCGGCCATTTGCGTCTTTGTTCTGGCGGTTATCTCTTTCAGCAAAGAATTGCTTCTCAGTTAACTTAACAGGTGAGTTAGGAAGTCCAGCCCACTTCAAACCAGCCGGGTGACCCATAAAGCCACCTTTTTTAACCTGGAAAATAGCACCTGTTCCCATCCAGTCACCCTGGTTGTCGGTATAGAACAGCTCGCCATTCAGCATGCTGATACCGGCAGGGGAGCGAACTCCCGTTGCATAAGGTTCATATTTACCATCGTTGGTAATGTGGAAAATCCAGCCTCTGGTAGGCACGCGGCTTTCGCCTCTCCACCATTCTTCATCTCCAAATGCTACGTTACCACTCACGAAAAAGCTTCCGTCTGGTGCCAGTTTCGGGCCAAAAGAGTATTCGTGGTAGTGTCCTGAAAGCGGCCATTGGTACACTGTTTCGTAAACATCCGCTTTGCCGTCGCCGTTTTTGTCCACCAGCTTGGTAAGCTCGCCACGTTGTGCGCAGTACAATGCACCCTCTTTGTAAGCCAAACCGAGTATTTCGTGCAGACCTGTCGCGAACTTCCTGAAATAAGGCGTGCGGCTGGTAGGGTTATCCACAATCCAAACTTCTCCGCGGCGCGTTGAAATCGCCAGTGATCCGTTTGGCATGGTAGTCAATCCGCCTACTTCAAGGATAATGCCTTCCGGAATGGGCGGGGTAATAATCTTGTAAAAATCTTCTTCTTTGGGCGACTCCTGCGCTTTCAGCACATTAAGTGTTGCCAAGAAAATGAATGTAATCTGAATTAATTTTTTCATTATCAATGCGGTATCTATTGGGATTTAATCAGAATAGGATGGAATACTTCACTTCGCCATTCGTCACCGGAACAATCAATTCCTGACGTCCGTCAATACTTCTGATCTCGGGTTTGATGTTCTTGTCGGCAAGCTGGATGTAGTACGATTTGTTGTTAACAGCGTAAAGAGCGTCAGAAACCTTCTCAATGTTCGCGCCGTCTGCCAATCTTGCAACCAGATTTTTAGTCGGGTTATTTACTTTGATAATCCTTTCAAAATACTGATTGTTAACAATCGACATATAGTCGGTAACAGTCGAGCCAAATGCCTGGTACTGGAATGTAGGAACATCCTGATCATCCAGCACATAGCCTTTCGGACGGTAGCCGCTGCCGGCTGTATCTGCCGCCCACTTCGATTTGCCACTTACTTTACCCAAAATCATATCATCGCCCAGCAACGTAACGCTGCCGCGCGGGCGGGAAGAGCCGTCACCACGATCGTGCCACATAGGAGTAGCATCCAGGAATTCGCCGCGCCATACCTGCAACACATTGCCTTTGTCCAAGTCATAGGTATAATGCAGGTTGGTAGGACTGCCCACAGATACCGCGTGAACCGCACGCTGTCTCTTGCCTTTGTCATCTGCTTTGAAATCCATAAAGCTGCGCGTAATGGTATTGGTACCCGCAGTGATCAGGATAGGATCGGTGGAGCCTGATGCCATAACGGAGCTTTTGCTGTGGTAAGCCACTTCTCGGAAGCCAGGTCCGCTTACCCACAATCCCAGAACGGGACGCATCCAGCCATCTCTTTTGTTGTTGAAGATCTCAATGGTATGGTCGCCTTCTTTCAGGTTTACCGCACCAGTGCGGAATTCGTTGTTGTTCTTCCATTGCTGGTCGATCACAAACTTGCCGTCGATTTTCAGGTAAGAATTACCAGAAGCCTGCAATTTGAAATTGTATTCACCTGCGGTTGGTGCATTGTATCTTCCTGTGTAAACGTAGGAGTAGTTGTTGTTCTCTTTCAGGATTTCCCAGCTTAATGCGTCCGTTTTACCGGTTTCAGCAGGAGTTTGCTTGGAAAGGTCCTCTGTTTCGGACAAGCCGCCGTAGTAAGTTTTGTAGCTTAGCTCAGAAAGGGTACCTGGTTTTTTATCAAAATTGTTGATGACAATATTCCTGATCGCCAGTGAACCGTGGTCGCCCTGAATGCGGATAGGTCCCATTGCCACATCTTCGGCAGTCAGCGAACCGCGGGTCGGGCCGCTCACTTCTACGTTTTCGTGAATGATGATTCCGTTCAGTACTACGGACAGGAAAACAGCATTGGATACCTTTTTTCCATTCGCGTCAAAACGTGGCGCCTGGTAGGAGATCTTGATATTCTGCCACAAACCCGGCGCTTTGGCTACATTGAAACGCGGTGCGTATCCTTCATAGCCTTTTTCGCCTTCCGGCTTTGAATCATTCCAGCGCTCGTAAATACCACCGCAGTCGTTGTATTTGGCTGTTTTTTTGCCCCAGCTATCAAACAGCTGTACTTCGTAGTTTCCTTGCAGGTAAATGCCGGAGTTGGATCCTTTCGCCAGCATAAAGTCCATTTCAATGTCAAGGTCGCCGTGCTTGAAGTTGGAGATCAGCTCGTACTGGTTTCCGTATTTTCCTTTTTCATGAATGCAGGCCAACACGCCTTTTCCGGGTGTTGTAGTCAGCACATTTTCTTTTGAAATGTCAGCAGACGCATTTCCGACGATTTTCCAGTTATCGGATTTGGTGGTAAATGCACTGAGATTGTCAAGAGGAATAGGTTGCTGGGCATAAGCAGATTGACTTACAATAACCGCTATGCCACAAACGATTAACTGTAAAAACGAACATTTGATTTTAAACATACTTGGGTAAGCTTGGTAGGTTTTTGATTAAATACCGGCCGCAGGTCGCCGAATCGGTGCAAATTACGTGATAAGAATTGGTAAAATTGCATTTAATTAGATGAGAATCGTGAGGCTGCCTGCTTTTGATATTTGGTGCGTTTTCACGCATTTTTCAATCAGTTTTATCTGACTAAAAAGTTTATTTTTAAAATGAAAAAATTAATTCTTACCGCGTTCAGCCTGGCTACGGCGTTTGCTGCTCATGCACAACTTCAACCTGCCAAACAAACGCCGGAATCGAGCGAATTGTGGAGCCCGGTGCCCCGTGTTGTGACGCCAGGTAAAAGTTCTTCTGCGGTTTCGGGCTTTACTGCACCTTCCGATGCCATCGTTTTATTCGACGGTAAAAACCTCGACGCCTGGGTTTCAGGTAAAGACGGAAAATCAGCTGCTCCGTGGACAGTTGCAGACGGCGCAATGACGGTTGCTCCAAAATCAGGAGATATCCAGACTAAACAGACCTTTGGTGACTATCAGCTTCACATTGAGTGGCGCACTCCTGCGAAAGTGGACGGAAACGGACAGGGACGTGGCAACAGCGGGATCTTTATGCAGGGAATTTATGAACTGCAGGTACTCGACAGCTACAACAATGCAACTTATTCAAACGGACAGGCAGGCTCTATTTACAAGCAAACCATGCCGCTGGTAAATGCTTCAGTAGGACCGGGCGAGTGGCAGACTTACGACGTGGTTTACACTGCGCCGCATTTCAACAAAGACGGTCAAATGACAATTCCGCCTTACATTACCGTGATCCACAATGGAGTTTTGGTGCAAAACCACACGATGATCCAGGGTACAACTCCTTACGTGGGCCAGCCAACCATTGAGCCGCACGGAAAAGGACCTATCAAATTGCAGGACCACAATAACACAACGAGCTTCCGCAACGTCTGGATCCGCGAGTTGTAAGAGATAACAGGTACAATAATTTTATCAGGCTTGAACGATTTAAAACATCGTTTAAGCCTTTTTTGTTTTGTAATAAAATAAAGTAAGTACCCATTACAAGGAGCGATTATGCAGGAGATAGAACCCTATTATAACTGGGAAAAACATTATGTGGCAAGTCACGATGAGAAGTCGCCCTTTTTCGGCAGGACTTACAATCTCGACTATTATGAAAATGCGATCTACGGATACTATATCCACCCGCTCTGGGACGAAATAGGGTCGGAGACGCTTTACGTGAAGATTATTTTCGCTGATTACAAAAAACGCTTTGCAGTGATCGAAGTATTTGGTGAATGGAACGATGCGCTGCACAACGATATCATGTTCTTCAAAAGACAGGTCGTGGACCCGCTTGTTGACGAGGGGATCAACCAATTTATATTAATGGGCGAAAACCTGCTCGATTTCCACGGCAACGAAGATGATTACTATGCCGAATGGTTTGATGATATCGAAGACGGCTGGATCGCAGCTGTCAATTTCAGGGAGCATGTGGAGGAGCAATGGAAGAAGTTCAGGCTCGATTACTTTATCAATTTTGGCGGTACGCTGCACATTGGCAACTGGCGCACATTGCAGCCGGAGCCATTTTATGAGCTGGTTAAAAATTTGATGGTTAGAAGGTTAGAATGAAAGAAAGCAAGTCCGTTTGTTTGTAACATCCAAACTCCTTTGTAGCTTACAACTTTAAGTGTATCAACTTTTTACCTTAAACCTGTTAGCAATGGCCGAAAACGACAAACCACTTCCGGAAGATGCAGAAGAATCGCTGGAAACTACAACACAAGAAATCAAGGCTACGACCGTAGCAGCAGGAGATGAGATCGTGGAGGAGGTAGGAGAAGGTGCAGACGGGATCAAAACGGAAGTTTATGAAACGACGGACGATCTGAGAGCAGAAGCTGAAATGGCCATTGAAGAAACAAAAGACTCGGTTGCGGAGCTGGAAGAGGAGGCAACTGCCGAAGTGCAGGAGGTCAGAGCGGCGGCAGGGGATAAGGTAGAAGAAGTAAAAGATTTTGCAGAAGAGAAGTCGGAAGAAGCGAAATCGACATTTGCTGGTCTGCAAAATGAGGTTGAACTGGGCATTGCGGCAGGCAAGGATAAGGCAGGTGAGATTTACGAAGATCTGTCGGAAAAAGCTGCGGACCTGAAAGAAGCTGCTATTGACAAATATGAGGACCTCAGGGAAGATGCCGCCGAAGCTTTTGAGGATGCCAGAGAAGTAGCCGCCGAGAAATTGGCCGAAGCACAGGTAAAAGCAGCAGAGCTGAAAGCAAAGGCAGAGATTGAGATGGAAGAACTGAAAGAAGCCGCGTCGGAGAAATACGTGGAAACCAAGACGAAAGCAAAAGGCTTCTGGGCCAGACTGTTTGGTAAATAGTCTGTTCAAAGCAGATATTGTTAAGTGCCCGGCCGAAAGTCGGGCATTTTGCATTTTTAATACACGATGGTTACAACGAATTATGATAAATTTTCATCTTGATAGCATATTCCGGTTCCACCTTATCCATTTCAAATATGAAAATTTCGAAATCAGTACTTCAGGCTGTCGCCGTTGCAGTTGCGTTGAGCACAATTACCGCTTGCGCCGACATTGATATCAAACCCGGAAAAGAGAAAAAGGCGAAAACACGCACCATGGATCCTTGCCCTGGCTGCGGAATGGGTTGATCGTTACTCCTATGCCACAGATATTCTCCACAATCGCCTGCAACCTCGACGCGCACATTCTGCAATCGTCCATTCCGTTATTTGAAATGGAAAAAGTAGAAGCCATTGAATGGTCTTTCGATGCGCTTTTCAAAGCTGATGTAGTGCCTGAATGGTTTACGGACCTGATTGGGGAGTTCAGCGATCAGGGCAGACTGATCTGTCACGGCGTTTATTTTTCCTTGTTTTCCGGAAAATGGTCTGCGGAGCAGCAACACTGGCTGGACCAGCTCAGCAAGCTCTGCGGCCAGTTTCATTTTGATCATATTACGGAGCACTTCGGTTTCATGACAGGCTCCGACTTTCACAAAGGCGCGCCGCTCGGCATTCCTTTCAATGCATCGACACTGGCTATCGGGAAAGACCGACTGGCGCGCATTCAGAATGCGTGTAATTGTCCGGTCGGCTTAGAGAACCTTGCTTTCTCCTATTCGCTCGATGAAGTAAAGCTGCATGGAGATTTTTTGGGCCAATTGGTGGAAAGTGTCAACGGCTTCATTATTCTCGACCTGCATAACCTGTATTGTCAGTGTCACAATTTTGAACTTGACTTTACTGAATTCCTTTCCTTTTACCCGCTGGACCGAGTGCGCGAAATGCATATCTCAGGCGGTAGCTGGGATGCGCAGATTCCGGGCAGGATAGTGCGCCGCGATACGCACGATGAGGCAGTACCGCCCGAAGTTTTCGAGTATCTGAGGCAAGCAATTCCACGCTGTCCTGATTTGAAGTTTGTGGTAATGGAGCAGCTGGGCACCGCGCTGGATACAGCCGAAAAGCAGGCCGATTTTCAGAAAGATTTTCTACAAATGGACCACATTATTAAGTCAGTTGGAGAAACCGGCCGCATTTCGGCAAACAACTTCCTGCCTTTCTCGCCGACTTCTCCTGCTGGCTTGCCCGTCGAAGACCTGGCTTTGTACCAGCAGCAAATGCAGCTTTCAAACATTCTGGAAATAGCCGGCGACCTCAAAGAGGCGCAGAGGCTACTGAATGCTTCTGACCTTAGTGATACCGACTGGCACATTGAACATTGGGAACCGCATATGCTGCAAACGGCAATGAACATCGCACAAAAATGGAAGGGCGGATTTTAAAATAGGTTGATTAACTTGATGGCACAATTTTGTAGCACGTATAGTGGCCGGGTTCGGCTGTCAATTTTCAACAAAACTCCTAGCAATGGCTAAGTCCACGTTTTCACTTCCTTACAAACATCCTTTTACCCCGGATAATCAATACAAAAAATCAGTTGCATACTTTTCAATGGAGTTCGCCGTCGACCAGGCGCTGAAAATCTATTCAGGCGGTCTGGGATTTCTGGCAGGCTCGCACATGCGCAGTGTATATGCATTAAAACAGAACCTTATCGGTGTTGGTATGCTCTGGAAATATGGCTATTACGACCAGGGCCGCGCCAAAGACGGCAGTATGCAGCCGGAGTTCAGAGAAAAGATGTACTCTTTCCTGACTGACACAAAAATCCGTTTTCAGATACCGGTAATGGGCAAGAAGGTCTGGGTAGCAGCATACTATCTGGATCCAGAAGTGTTCAAAACCGCCCCGATGTTCCTGCTGACGACCGATACAGACGGAAATGATGATACTACAAGAGCGATCAGTTATTCTTTATATGATGCCGACCCGACTTACAAAGTAGCGCAATGCATGGTGCTGGGAATAGGTGGCGCGCGGCTTTTGGAAGAACTGGGGTATGAGCCGGAAGTATATCACCTCAATGAAGCACACGCGGTTTCAGCCGTTTTCTCTTTGTACAAAAAGTACGGGAAAGTGGATGAAGTGAAAAAGCGTGTTGTTTTTACAACACACACTCCGGAAGAAGCCGGAAATGACAAACACGAAATCGGTTTTCTGGAAAAGCTCGGATTTTTCTCGGGACTGGATTTGCCTACGATCAAGAAGATCAGTGGGATGAAGGATAACATATTCAACCATTCTCTCGCAGCATTAAGTCTGAGCCGGAATGCAAACGGAGTATCCAAACTGCACGGCGAAGTGTCGCGGGGGATGTGGAAGGCATTTCCGGGCATTGCGCCGATCGGGCATATCACCAATGCACAAAATAATACATACTGGATTGATCCTCAGCTGGAACAAGCGAGAATCGATAAGGATACCGATCGCATAGCAGCCAGGAAGAAAGAGCTGAAAGCAGTATTGTTTAAAACCGTAGCTGACCAATGCGGTAAGATCTTCGATCCGAATGTACTGACGATCGTGTGGGCCCGCCGGTTTGCAGCCTATAAGCGGCCGGATATGCTTGTATGGGATATGAACAGGTTCACGAGGATGATGAACAATATCCAGCAGCCGGTGCAGGTTATCTGGGCAGGTAAACCGTATCCGAAAGATGAAGATGCAGTCAATACATTCAACCGGCTTTTTTATCTGAGTCACCTTTATCCCAACCTGGCAGTATTGACGGGTTATGAACTGGCGCTTTCCAAGCTGTTGAAAGACGGTTCGGATATCTGGTTGAATACGCCCGTAGTGACCCGTGAAGCTTCGGGTACCAGCGGAATGACAGCGGCGATGAATGCGTCGCTTAACCTTTCAACTTTCGACGGCTGGATCTGTGAATTTGCAAAAGATGGTGAAAACTCATTTTTGCTGCCGGTTGCGAAAGGCGATGATATCAACAAGCAGGACTGTGATAACCTGATGGAAAAGCTCGAACGTGAGGTGATTCCGACGTATTATAATGGTCAGAAAAAGTGGCGGGAAATGGTACTCAACAGCATGAACGACGTGAGTGTACCATTCAACTCCGATCGTATGGCGAGAGAGTATTACGAAAAGTTGTACTAGGCCGCAGGATTATCCAGTTTTCCTTTTCAGCCAGATAAATCAGTTATTCAGATCATTGAATAATCAATTTATCTGGCTGGCCAGCAATGCAATTCCTTCTTTAAATGAATGCGGCTCGTAGCCTAAAATGCTGCGGGATCTGCTGAGGTCGAAACCTGTTCGCGGCGGGCGGCGGGCAGGTTGGGTGAATGCGGAAGCGTCGGTAGGGGAGATCAATGACTTGTCAAGATTAAAGTACTCCGCTGTCATAATCGCCATTTCGAATGGGGTTAGAAAGTCTTTTCCGGAAATGTGGAAAATGCCCTCTGCTTCTTTTACAGCAATCAAAAAACAGCCTGTCGCCAGATCCTCCGCAAGGGTTGGTGTGCGATGCTGATCTGTAACAACCTGAATGTTTTTCCCGGCTTCCAGCGATTTTTTAACCCAAAGTATAATATTGCTGCGGCTCATATCGTGCGCTATGCCATATACGAGTACGGTTCTGGTGATAGCAAACCGGATATCCGAACTGAGTACCGCCTTTTCGGCCGCGTACTTGCTCCAACCATAAAAGCTGATCGGGTTTGGTAGATCTTCCTCTTTATACGGGCCGGAGGTTCCATCGAATACAAAGTCGGTAGAAAGGTGTTGCAGAAATACACTGTACTTGCGGCAAGCAGCGATCAGGATTTCAACTGCAGTCACATTCAGCTTCCAGCAAGCTTCTTTTTCCAGTTCGCATTGATCCACATTGGTCATTGCTGCCGTGTGGATGATTACATCCGGACGAACTTCTCCCACGATCGCATCTACCTGCACGGGATCGGTAATGTCCATTTCGAGGTACTGATAACCTTCCTGAAATGGCAGCCTGTTTGCGCCTTTCGCAGTCGCAATTGCTTCAATGTCAGACTGCTGAACAAGAAGCTCAACCAGCTTTTGACCTAGTAGCCCGTTTGAGCCTGTGATTAAGATTCGTTTTTTCAATGGTAAATCAAGCCTCGTATTTCCAGCCGTATTTTCTTGTAATCTTCTTCTTTTTCATGTTTTTGACGGAAACCTTCATCGCAATATCCTTCTCCGGCCGGTCTCTTTCATTTTTATCAACAGAAGCAATCTTGTCAATTACATCCATTCCGTCGATCAACTGACCGAACACAGTATAAGAACCGTCCAAATGAGGGGTACCTCCCACAGTCTCGTACACTTTCCGTTGTGCGTCGGTCAGCTTGCGGGCTGCCCGTGAGGCCTGCTTGTCCAGATCATTTTTACTCCATTTCCGACCTTCTACCACATAAAACTGACAGCCGCTCGATTCTTTCGCGGGATTATTATCGCGGGCAGCAGCAAGTGCGCCTTTCTGGTGAAACAGTTTAGGACTGAATTCAGCAGGTATCCGGTACCCGTTTTCCCCATTGCCCAGGTTATCGTCAGGTTTGGCATTTTTCGATTTGGGATCGCCTCCCTGAATCATAAAATCGTCGATCACGCGGTGGAAAAGTACGCCGTCGTAAAAGTTTTCCTTAGCAAGCTTAATGAAATTGGCTTTGTGTTTGGGAGCTTCGTCAAATAGGATAAAACGCATTGTTCCCTTATCCGTCTCGATGGTAACTACCTCGTCTTTTTTAGATTTCTTTTGAGCAAATGCATGAACAGACAGCAGACACAATGCTGCCAGAATAATCGAATTTTTGGTCTTCATAAGTATTAGTTTGCAGCCAGTACGTTTTTATTTGCCGGGTAAAACTGGAATTTTAACCCGTAATCTTTGCCTTCGGAAACATCTTCCATATTTACGCGAACAGATTTTCCGTTCCAGACAATCTTCTTAGGCTCCTCCTTCGGGGCACCTTGACTTTCCGTAAAATGACTCTTTCCTGCCCGCCAAAGCTGTTTTGTTGCTTCCGGGCTATTCAGGTAAACGTCAACGGTGATCCGGTTAACCTTCTTGTCCTTATCAAAAAAATATTGAACGTCGATCGTTTCCAGCCGGCTAGTTTCGTGCGTGTAGCCAAGGTGATCGGGTGTTTCTTCAAACATTTCGAATGTCTCGGCAGCTTTGACTTTCGCTACCGGATCTCCGAATGCAACTCCTCTCAGCACAGTTTGCTCACTATCTTCGGCAGACCCGAGAATGGTATCCAGGAGCTCTGACTGATCGCTGTTAAGATCAGGTTGTGAAGGTTGCTCTGTAACTACCGAATCGGTTGAGGCTTCGGATTTTTCATTTGTTTTGGTATCGCAGCCACCTACAATAATCGCCAGGAGCATTATAGAGGCCCAATAAGTACAATATTTCATGGGCGTAAACATTATTTTCATTCAGTCAGGTTAATGTGCGGTAAAATAGTCGTGCCTTGCTCTGTGGTTTGGCCTGTCAATGCAATTTAATGATAAATACAAACTCTGAAAACGGCCCTAGAATTCTCTCGAAACATTGAAAAAGAACCGGCGCTCGCCTTTTGCATTCAGTGTGATATTGAACCTGGTTACAATATTATAAAAAGTTACCACGTCCAGCCCGGCGCCTGCGCCATATAGCATGGAATTGCCCAGCCTCGTATTACTGAATTCAGGATAACTGTTTTTGACATAGCCGGCATCTGCAAAAGTATTGATATAAGCCGCCAGCGGAATGGTGTTAAACTGCCTGATCGGAATGAACGAGAGATGTTTCTGAACGGAAAACAGGCGGTATTTCAATTCGTTTTTGAGAAGGGCATAATCCTGCCCGTCCACCACGTAAAGCTCATAACCCCGTACAAGATCGTTCCGGTAGCCAAGTCCGATCGTTTGCAGATATGGTTGCCTTTTCGGGAAAGATACCCTTCCTCTCATGCCGGTGTTGAAGTAGAAATTCTTGCCCAGAGGGACATATTTCCTGTACGAACCGTACAAGTAAAGTGTGTTCACATCGTCGCAGGGGAGGATACCCAGTTTGGAGATCTGTGCCGAAAAGCTCTGTCCCTGCAATGCATATTGGACATTGTCCCGCTTATCGTAGCTGAAAGTGTAGGTAAGCTGCACATATTGCTGCCGCCTTCTCCCGTCAAGCATGTAGTTCGGGTTCAAAATCGCAATGGTATCTGAAATCCGGGACTGGCTCCATCTGAGATCTACCGAATGAAATGCATAGTATTTGTTGCGGCGGGTGAGGCTAACGTACGTGTAAAAGCGCCTGCGGTTCACATCCTCGCTGTTGAGGTACTGCAGCTTGTCGCGCCAGGTCCTGTATGCAGTGGTTTTGTTGATCGAAAATGAGGTACCGATGGTAATGCCGGTCTTTTGTGCCTTGTCCAGATAGGGCAGGGTATAGGCGATTTCAAACTTCGGAATGAAGCCGAATTCCGCCAGAAGACGAAGCTTATCCGCGCGGCCTGTCACATTTCCGTAGCTGAAATAGGCTCCGTAAGTTGTTCGGGAAAGATCGCGCTTGCGTTCGTACCACCATTCATTAAAATTACGGTCGGCCAGCTGGAATACCGGCAACGCAATGAGGTACCATCGTTCTTTGACCAGGATCAGGATGTCTGTACGCAGCGAATCGGGATTGGGTTTGGCAAGAAGCTCTACAGTAATGAACAGGTTGGTATTGATCACCTTGCGCCTGTCAACTTCCAGCTTTTCTTTCAGCAGTGCTGCCGGTATGGCATCGCCCGGTTTGATCGCCATTTCACGCAGGATAATGCCGGTGCGTGTCTTATGGTTTCCTTCCACACTTACTTCCCCAATCACGATCGTGCCGGTGCTGTCGGGCACAACCTCTTGTGAATAAGTTGCTTGTGTGTAAGTGAGTAGAAGAAAAATAAAAGAAATACAGCTTTTGACAGAATTCATTCTTCACAACCGGGTTTCCGTAAAGAAACGATACTTTCCTTGAATATGGTGAAAAATGATGGAAAATACATTGCAAAATCAGTAGTCCATTCCCCGGCCCCGCCAGTATCCTTGACATACATAACAAGCCAAAAACCATGTCACTTTCCCGGGCGGAAACATTGATAGAAAAGCTCATCAGCAATAAGCTTTCAGGGGAAGAGCTTTCTGAGCTGCTCGCCGGCATTACGAGCGAAGAGCAGCAGCAGGAGTACTCGGATGTTTTGGAAGCCTATTTCAACCAGCTCCTGAAAGAGGGGCAAAAGCAGGAAAAATGATTTTAACAAAACGCAACCTATGTTTTTAACTACTACCAACTTGTTATTATGAAACCGAAAGCGACTTTGAAAATGGCGGCACGATGTATGCTCGCTCTGCTCTTCTTCTCCGGAACGGACATCTCCGCATTTGCAGCCGGGATCGTGAAAATTGAAAATGATTTCGCAGTGGCCAGGATCAGGGGTAAAGTAACGTCCGCAGTTGACGGTGCGCCGCTGCCGGGTGTGAATGTACTGATCAAAGGCACACAGATAGGTACCACCACGGACGCGGCAGGTGCTTATTCCATTGATGCCGACGGAAGCAATGTAGTACTCGTATTCTCTTATATTGGTTTCAATACCATTGAAATGGAGGTACAGGGGAAAAGTGTGATGGATGTAGTATTGGAAGAAAATGTCGCTACACTGCAGGAAGCGGTTGTAACTACGGCGCTTGGTCTTAAAAGGGATGTGCGCTCCCTGGGCTATAATGTGGGTAAAGTGGCAGCTAAGGATATTGCCAATGTAGCCAACGAAAACGTACTTACCTCTCTCTCCGGGCGCGTTTCAGGTGTTTCTATCAACCAGACGAGCGGTATCGGGTCTTCGATCAGCATTGTTATCCGTGGCGCAGCTTCATTGAAAAACAACCAGCCGCTGTTTGTGGTCGACGGTGTTCCTCTTGCTAACAGTCTCGCCAACGTAAGCGAGAAGGGAAATGGTAATAAAGTCGATTACGGTAATGCGATTTCTGATATCAATCCCGACGATATTGAAAGTATGTCGGTATTGAAAGGGCCCAGTGCAGCAGCACTTTATGGTTCGCGTGCAGGTAACGGGGTAATCCTGATCACTACCAAATCGGGCAAGAAAGGCAAAGGTCTGGGGGTTTCTTTTTCAACATCCAATGTTTTTGAAAAACCTTACCGCTATCTCGATTTACATTATAAATATGCGAACGGAGAAAGACCTTTTCAGCTGGACGAATCTTCCGCTTACTGGGGCGGCTTGCCACTCGATCAGGGAATTAAAGAAGTACAATGGAACAGCCCGCTGGACGCCAACGGGCAGCCGGTGCCGACCGAGCTGAAATCGTATAAAGACAATATGAAGAACTTCCTGCAAACCGGAATTACTTCAACCAACAACCTGACGATTTCGGGTTCGACGGACAAGTCTACTTACCGGGTTTCGTACAACAACATGAGCAACCGCGGCCTGATCCCCAATTCGGACCTTTACCGTAACTCGTTGTCAGTGGCAGGAACGTTCGATATGCACAAGAACCTGAAATTGAGTACCAATGTCAATTTTGTTAGATCCAACTCGAACAGCCGGCCGCAGACTTCCGAGCGCGACGGAAACCCTTTACAGGCAGTGTACTATTCGCCCAGCTATAATATAAAGGATCTGGAAGGTGTATGGAAGCCGGGATTGGAGCAAATAGAACAGCTTACCATTGCCAAAGGTGAAATCGACAACCCTTACTTCCTTGCCAAGTATCTGACCAATGCGTATACTCGTGACCGTTTATATGGAAACTTGAAACTGGATTGGACTATCGCACCTGGCTTGACTGCGTTTGTTCGCTACTCACATGATATGTACGATGAAGACCGGGAGACCAAAATTCCGTGGAGCTACAAAAGCATGGCGAAAGGTGGTTACTATCTTGAAAACATCGGTCGTAATGAAAGCAATGCCGACTTCCTGATTACTAAAAATATCAAGGCAGGTGATCTGGATGTGAACATTTCCGGTGGTGGTAACATCATGAAGCAGCACGGCAACAGCTCAAACCTGGGCGGTCGTGACTTGTCGGTTCCGGGGTTATATAATATCTCCAATATCCCTGTTGGGAACCGGATTGTTGGAAATGGCATCTTCAAAAAGGCGATTTACAGTTTGTACGCGCTGGGTTCAATCGGGTTTAAAAACCAGCTATACCTGGATTTGACTGCCCGCAATGACTGGTCGAGTACATTGCCTGAGACAAACAGGTCATACTTCTATCCTTCTGCTTCTCTGAGCTGGCTGGCGAGCACTACATTCAATCTGCCTTCCTATGTGTCTCTCTTCAAACTTCGCGGAGGCTGGGCGCAGGTGGGTAATGATACAGATCCTTATCAGCTGTACCCAAATCTGGGTACAGGCAACTGGGGAGATCTGGTAACTGCTAACCTGGGTGATGTTTTGCTGAACCCTACCTTATTGCCCGAGATAGCAACATCTGTCGAAGGTGGTGTTGATTTCAATTTGTTTGACAACCGGTTGCGTTTTGACCTTACCTATTATGACCGCGCCAATACCAACCAGATTTTCAGTGTTCCAATGGCGCCTTCTACAGGTTACGCCAGCAAGAATATCAATGCAGGAAAACTGGTGAGCCGTGGCTGGGAAATCGGATTAGGCGGAACTCCGATCAATAACCGGAATGGATGGAGCCTTGATCTGAATGCGAATTTCAGCCGCAACCGTGTCACTGTGAAGGAGCTGGCGCCAAACTTCCCCTTCTTCGAGCAATGGAGTGAAAACGGCGCTGGTGCTTATACTTACGTAGGTGAGCAGATTGGTAACATTTACAGCCGCGGTTTTGCATCTGTTACAGACAAAAGTTCACCGTACTATCGCTGGCCAATTATCGCTTATGATGAAGAGGGTAATGGTGATATGGACTGGCAAAGAGCAGGCGGGCGCGAGACCAACGTGAAGGTAGGTAACTATAATCCCGACTTTCTTGTGGGCGCGCAGGCTACACTTTCTTACAAAAGATTTTCGCTTGGCCTGAGCTTTGACTGGCGCCAGGGCGGAGAGTTTATGTCATTTACTTATCGTTATGGAGAATCCGACTGGAAATCACAACGCCAGATCGACAACCTGATCCCGGGCGGCCTGTACAGTCCTGATGAATTGGTAGCACTCTTGAAGTCGGACCCTGAGAAATACATTATTCCGAAAAATGGAAACTTCCCGAGAGTCGGTGGACATACAGCCGCTACCGGCGGGTTTGGTGAAGATGGCGACGGTGCATTTATTCCGGGTGTTTGGGAGGATAAAGATGGTAACTACCACGAATGGTTAGGTGGCCCAGGCACAAAAACAATGCCGATTACCAATGCCTATCCATGGGATTACAATCAGCAGATTACTTTCGACGCTTCTTTTGTGAAATTGAGAGAGGTGACGTTAAACTATAAGATCCCGGTGCTTTTTGGTACAATCCGCAATGCGAACCTTTCTGTTTACACAAGAAATATCATGTTGTGGACAGCTGCGAACATTGGTATTGATCCTGAGAGAGCATTCTGGGCAGATCCTTCCAAAGGTGGTTTCCGTCAGGGTATCGAGCGCCAGAACGTAATGCCCTGGACCATTCCATTCGGATTCAAGCTCAACTTTGACTTTTAAGGCTCAAACGCTTATTCATATTTAATCATAAAGCGATGAAGATTTTTAAATACATTCCTCAAATAGCATTTATCATGATGCTGCTGGCGGTGACTTCCTGTAACGAGTCGCTGACGGAGATCAATGAAAACCCGAATGGCGTGGATCCGAACAGCGCGAATCCAAACCTGCTTATGCCGACTGTGATGACTGGTGTTGCCAATCAATACCTTGGGCTGGGGTTTGGCCGCATTGCCGGCGTAGTTCAGCATACACAGGAAGATGCCTGGAAAAATGGTTTTAATGACTATGACTGGTCGGAAGAGGATTCTGAATGGACAGCCTGGTACGGTTTCCTGCGTAACAACAATCTGCTTTATAAAAGAGCGGTTGAGACCAATTCGAAGTTTCACCAGGCAGTAGCGCTGACCATGAAGTCCTTTATTTTCGGGACTATCGCCGATTTATGGGGCGACGCGCCTTACACCAATGCACTGAAAGGTGATGAAGGTCAAATGCTTCCGGAGTTTGATAGCCAGGAAGTTATTTACAAAGGTGTGATTGAAGATCTGAAAACAGCTTCTGCCATGTTCGCCACTGGCGATGCGGGTACTTATGCGCCGGGGTACGATGTTTATTTCAATGGAAACACGCAAAAGTGGCAGAAGTTTGCAAATACACTTTTGCTGCGCTACTATATGCGCATTTCTTCCAAGCTGCCTGACATTTCAAAAGCAGGCATAGAATCCGTTTACACTTCAGGTATCTACATTAAGGATGCAGCGGACGACGCCGTGATGGAGTTCATAGGCACAGCTTCAAACAACTCCTGGCCAAATGCAATAGCTTATGACGTAAGTGAGTCCGGCTGGCGGAGAAGAAGACCGGCTGCCACATTGATGAACAGCCTGGTGACCAACAATGATCCGCGTTTAAAAGTCTGGTTTCAGCCAGTTCACGTGAGGTGGGTTGCAGATCCGGCACTTGCTACGGGAATGGACGAGTTTATCCGCAAAAACGGGGTGATCCAGACAGGGGTTAAGTCACTTACCGAGCAAGAATTGAAAGCTGGTATCGCTGCCGGAAACAAGTACACCCGCCATTTTAACCCAAATACGTACAAACCGACGCGTCCTGACTTTTTTAATGGACCAATCAATACCAATGAATACGTGGGTATACCTGCCGGGATGCTCGATCCAACTTATTACAATGAAAATCCGACTACCGGTCAGCAGGTACAAAATCAGCATGCGTCACAACTGAGCTATACGTATCAGGGGCAAAAAGGAGGGATATTGAAAGCGAGACTGGCTTCTGCTTCTGAAACTTCATTCATCCTAGCCGAAGCGGCACAGAAGGGTTGGGCAGCAGGAAGTGCAGAAACGCATTACAACAACGCGATCCGGCAATCACTGCAAACCTGGGGAGTTGAAAATCAATACGATGCTTTTATCAAAACGGTAGCTTATAAAGGTACATTGGCGCAGATTATCGAGCAGAAGTGGATAGCCAGCTGGACAACAGCAACCGAGGCCTGGTTTGATTTCAGAAGGACGGGCTTACCTGCGCTGGTTCCAGGTGTGGCACCTTCGTCCCGGGCGCTTCCATTGCGCTTCATTTACAGTAATAATGAATTGAACAACAATGGCGCAAGTGTAAGGAGCGCAATTGACAGGTTGGAAGAAACGAGTTTTTCAGGTCCCCGCAAAAAGAACAGCCAGTGGTCTAAACCCTGGTTGATACAAGGAACCGGAAAGCCCTGGTAATTGAAATTGTTTTGAAGTGAATAGATTTTAGACCGGGGCTGCAAATGTTGACAGTCCCGGTTTTGTTTTGATAAATGATATATGAAAATGAAGCTACTTACGACCGGCCTGCTGCTGCTTGCATTAGTATCCTGTAATCATCAGAAGAAAGCATTGCCGGAAGGAAATGTGAAGGAGGTAATCGATAGCGCGGTAACCCGGTTTTATAAAAACCTTTCACCTGCGCAACTGGACACGATTTCTGAAAACTACATACTTGGCTTTCTGACCGCAGAAGAGAAAGAAGTGCTTGCCGGTAAATTCTGGACTTTTCATGCCAATGTGCCTGTGACGGTTTCCGTAATGCGGGATACTGCTCAGCGCGTCGTACCATTTTGGCTGGCAGAAAGCGGTTTCAGGAAAACGGAGATGCTGGTCAAAAACGAAGAATATACGTACGAAGTCTGGCAGAAAGATTTCGATGAAGGCGACATTGGTTTGGGGATCAATGGCTTTGATAAGCACAGGCCTGTTTACTTTATCAGTGTAGCTCCGCAAGATAAAGCCAGTAAGCTTGAAATTTCAAATGTGATGCCCGCCCAGTACAAGCTGAGCACCATGCAGCCGGGCGCATTTACCTACCACGATTGGGACGGACTTGTGTTAACGGAAGTGCCGGACAAATTGAAAGGGCAGGTACTTTTTACAACCGTGCGCGGCAGGGCGAGAGAAGCACATCTGGTAAAAGCATTCAGGACTACACCGCATCCTTCGTCGGCGCAATCTGACCAGGTACTGCTTACATGGAGCGGTGATCCGCAAACAAGTGTGGACATTCAGTGGCGGACAGCAAGCTCGGTGCAAGCCGGAGAAGTTAAATACTGGAAAACAGGCTCAGGCGATACGCTTTTTGCAAAAGCCTCCTTGTTTAAAATGGAGGACAGGCTGTTACAAAACGATCGCTATGTAAACCGCTTTACTGCCAGGCTCAAAGAATTAAAGCCGGGCTCTGATTACGGATATGCATTGCGGAGTGAGCAAAATGAATGGACTCAAGCGGCCACATTTAAAACGGCGCCGGCAGACAAAGCGGATTTTTCATTCATCTGGTTTGGCGATACGCACTATTCACCTGTTTGGGGGGATATGGCGCAGCGATCGATCAAGCGACATCCTGAAACTGCTTTTTTCTCCATTGCAGGGGACCTGGTGAGTACAGGCTTGCATCGGGACGAATGGGACCAGCTTTGGGCACATAGCGACAAAACTTTCACTACACGCCCATTGATGCCGGTTCCCGGAAACCATGATAGTCAGGACGGGCTCGGTGCCTGGATGTACAAGGAAATGTTCAGTCTGCCTGAAAACGGGCCGGCGGGTCAGCCTTCTGAAATGACCTATTCCTTTGAATATCAGAATGCATTGTTCGTAATGCTGGATGCAACATTGTCAGTGCCGAAGCAAAGCGCCTGGGTGGAAGCGACATTGAAAAACAGCAATGCGAAGTGGAAGTTCGTCATGTTTCATTTCCCGCCTTACAATTTGGAAGAACCTTATGAGGAGATCATGCGGGAATGGTGTTCACTTTTTGACAAATACCATGTGGATATGGTGATGAACGGGCACATGCATTACTATCTCCGGACCAAGCCCATGCACGCAGGAAAACCGGCCGCAAGTCCCGCAGAAGGGACAATTTATACAATGTCGATCAGTATACCAGGCAAGCAGGAGCAATGGCCAGACGAGAGCTATGCGGTTGTCAGATACAAGGACGGGCCACTTTACCAGCACATTTCTATCAAAGACGGGGAGCTCCATTATAAATGCCTGGATCCTGCCGGAAAGCTGAAAGATGAGTTGGTAATCCGTAAATAGTTGCGGACGATTAGTACACAATTAATAAAACTAGACACCATTATGAGCGAAAAACTGGCAATTCAAGGCGGTCCGAAAACCATTAATGCCAACTTTCAATGGCCTGTTTTCGACGAGCAGGAAGTGAATGCAGTGACGGAGATCGTTGCGAGCGGCAAATGGGGGAACCCGGATTGCGGTGACGCAGTAGCGCGGTTTGAAGCGGAATTTGCAGCTTATTGCGGCAGTAAATATGCGATAACCTGTGTGAATGGTTCTGTTTCACTGCGCCTTGCATTGATTGCGTGCGGGGTGAAGCCGGGAGATGAGGTGATCGTTCCGCCTTATACGTTTATCACAACAGCCTCTTCCGTCATTGAATGCAATTGCGTACCTGTTTTCGTAGACATTGATCCTGATACTTATAACATCAGTCCGGCTGCCATTGAAGCTGCCATTACGGAACGTACCAAGGCAATTATACCGGTGCATTTCGGCGGATTGGCCTGCGATATGGATGCGATTATGAATATTGCCCGGCGATATAATCTGAAAGTAATTGAAGACGCGGCGCACGCACACGGCGCGGAATACAAAGGGAAAAAATTGGGCTCAATCGGGCATGTAGGCAGTTTTAGTTTTCAATCTTCCAAAAACCTGACTGCCGGTGAAGGCGGAATTGTGATCACGGACGATGATGAACTCTATGCAACAATGCATTCTCTGCGAAATGTGGGCCGCATTGAAGGAGGACAGTGGTATGATCACTACAATCCCGGCTGCAACTATCGGATCACTCAAATGCAGGCGGTACTGCTGTCTGCACAGCTGAAAAGACTGGAAGCACAAACGCGAACGCGTAATAGCAATGGGATGTATCTCAATACTTTGCTGAGTAAGGTTAAAGGAATTTCCCCGCTGCAACGTAACGAGGAAATTACCCTGCATTGTTATCATATATACATTTTCAAGTACGACGCTTCCGCATTTGGGGGATTACCTAAGAATGAATTTGCTGAAATGCTGGCTGCTGAAGGTGTGCCTTGCTTCAAGGGTTATCCGCACCCGCTCTACAAGCAGCCGCTTTTTCAGAATAAGAACTTCATGTGCTACGCCATTCCTGAATATGTTGACTATACGAAGGTGCATTGCCCGGTAGCTGAGCAAGCTTGCAGCACAGACGCAGTCTGGATACTGCAACATGCAATGCTGGGGGATAAAGAGGATATGGAACAATTCGTGCATGCGATTTTGAAGATACAGCGTGCGATGATCAGCTAGCAAGTAGCCACAGGATTTCAGCTTCCACCCGATTCCTGATCCATTTGATTTCTGCTTCGCCCAATTCTTTCAGTATGTTGTTATGATTCAGGTTGAAATCAGTCAGGACATCCTCCATGAACTCCGTAACGATTTGATTTTTGTTAGCCGGGCTAAGTTTTCCGATTTTGGAGATGGCGCTGTTGAGCCTGTTTTCGTTGATGTAATTTCTTACTTCATCCATCAGGAAATCCACCTTTCGGGAAAGGCTATTCACATTTGGTATCAATGACCATTTTTTAGCCTGATGGTACATTTGGTTCTCTTCAAATTCCGGATTTTTGAGTTTAAGAATCGGGCGGAATGGTACTGTATCCGGAAGCTGGCCGAAAGGCTTGATGACAACACCTTCAATCCAGTTACCTGCAATCACGGGCAGACGAAGCTCAAAGGGTATGCGGCTTTCAATGCGCAGGTCGAGATTCAGCAAATCCGTCAGTTTTCCGGTCTTTAAAGGCTTCGCGTAAAAAATGCCGAAACGATCGAAGTAGGTCAGGGATTGTGCGTAGCTCAGGTATGTTTTCTTGTCTGGCTCATTTTCAAATGCAATATCGAAGGCACAAAAACGAATATCAGGCGAATAGTAAATGCCTGTTTGAATTGCTTCAATGTGCGCGCGAACAGGTACATCCGGATGTGGGTACAAGCCGCCAAACAACTCGCCATAAATTATGATAGTGTCAGCACCGAAATCAATTGATAACTGCTCGCACAAGGCAATAATTTGAGACTCTATTGCTACTACCACCTCTTGAAAACCAAAGAAATCGTCTTCCCAGGCAAGCAATTCCTTTCGTTTTCCAAAATGCAGCCTTTTCCCCTGGTATATAAACCTGAAATTTGCGCCATGGATTTTCTCGGTTGCAACCCATTCCATCCTATTAAGCTGATTGGCAATCTGCTCGTCAGCAATCATATCTTTAAGGCTGGTAGGGATCTTTTCGTATTCCAGCAGCTTGTTTATGTTCATGCTATCCTCATTTTCGAATGCTGATCCTGATTCCTTCGCTATGCGCGGTGAACTCGGGCGCGTACATGCATTGAATGCTCGTGATTCCATTGCTGAAATTGCCCTGGTGATTTACGAATAGCTGATATTCGAACACGTAAGTCCCTTTTCTCAATCGGTCAAAGAAGAAATTGGTACTGGCATCCTTCGTGGATTCGTAGTATCCCAATCCGCCCTGCCATTTGTAGCCGCTTAATACGTTCACAGGTTCCAGTGCAGCTGCATGCATATCCTTCATATGCACGTATTCCATGTCACGGTCCACGCGCAGCTCAATGCGCACGACGATTTTGTCTCCCACTTTGACGCTGTCACCCTCCTTAACCTCCGATAACACAGGTCCGCGGTCTGTATTTGTTTGTATAAACAGCTTCTTGGATAATTTCAATGGTGTTTCTGAAAACGTGATTTGATCCAGATCCTCAAAATATTGCCAGTACACAGCTCCCCAGCTGGGCGATTTGGAGTTACTGCTGCTGCTTATATCCACCTCAATTTTGCCCATTTCAGCATTGACCACGCTGCTTTCGAAAGCTTTCTTAAAATAGCCGGTTCCTGATTCGACATTGTCGGGCTTTATAACCTCGCTCCCGATTCGGACAGTTGGTGCTTTCTCTTCAACCAGCCAATTATTTCCCGTCAGCAAAAGTGCGTGACAAGCTTCAGCAGTTGCTCTGGTACTTTCCCAGCGGTTGGTTTGCTTGTTTTTGAGCAGCCAGGTTTTCAGTTTATCCACTGTTGCACTATCACCCGCTATTTCATGAAAAGCTTCTATCAAAAGTGCCTGCTGCTCGATAGGAGCCTCATGCCACCACCAGCTCCGGGTGTTTTTCCAGTACATGCCCAGTTCTTCGTTGCTGATCGAAGTTTCCCGCAGTGATTTCAGAATCGCCTTCGGCGTGGCTGCATCTTTTGAACGGTGCAGCATAAGTGCAATCAGTCCCTGCATGTATTTGGATTGCTTTGGCCAGCTCGCTCTGGCGCGTTGCAGAAAGAATTCATACGCATCGAATGCAGTTGTTTCAATAGGCGCATCGTCAAAGCACGTTCTCATATACAGGTACTGCACCTGCTGTGGTCCGGGAACGTATTCCTGCATGTTGACTTGATTTTTGATCAGCCTGTCATAGTCTTCTTTGATCTGACGATCCAGATACGGGAATGCTTTTTCAATAATTGCATTGATATCACGATTTTCGGCGATAACCTTCTTTTGAAGTAACCTGCCAATTCCTGTTACAATATATTGGGTGATATACCGGTCTTTGTGCC
Source organism: Dyadobacter sp. Leaf189 (assembly GCF_001424405.1). Classification (GTDB taxonomy): domain Bacteria; phylum Bacteroidota; class Bacteroidia; order Cytophagales; family Spirosomataceae; genus Dyadobacter. The sequence continues at coordinate 261,510 of NZ_LMPS01000008.1, read as the reverse complement.
CGCCTTTGAACCAGGGAAATCCGCCACTTTCGTTTTGCATTTCCCTCAGTTTTGCCAGGTAAGTATCCAGTTCGCCTTTCATTTTTATCAAATCAAAAAGCAATGCGATATTCCGCTTCTGTTCCGATTCGGACTTCGCAGCGAGTACCCAGGGTGTTTCTTCAAGAAGTAAGGATTTGAGCTCCTGATTCTTTTGAAGGTTGCTAGCCAACGCAGCTGTATCAACTGTTTTCCAGGAATTGAAAATGGCAGCGATCCTGGGTGATTTACTTACGATATTGCTTGCGACTGCATTGGCATAATAACGGTTCCAGGTTTGCTCGGCACATTCATGTGGATATTCGATTAAATAGGGTAGTGCCTGCACCGCGTACCAGGCCGGATTGCTGGTGTATTCAACAGTAACAGATTCATGGGCGAGGGACTTTGAATTCGCTGAGTTGATCAGCTTCTCAAATCTGAATTCCTTTTTGCCGGACCCGCGCATTGTCAGCGGCAAACTTTCAGTTACGAGCATCCTGTTTGACAATACAGGTAAGGTATTCTCCTCTCCGTCGGACAAGTTCGCGGCTTTTGCAACTACACGCCAGGTAAGTGCGTGATGGTAACCAGCCGGGATGTTTAAATTGAAATCGACGGTTGCACTTTGCCCGGCTGTGATTGAAAAAGCTTTTTCATTTGAAATCAGCCCGAAGTGTGCGGTAACATTTTCATTGGTGGCAGGATCGAAAAGTTGCAAAGTCGCATTCCCGTTCAATGTACGATCAGATAGGTTGACAATTTTTGCGGGGAACAGGATCTGGTCACCCTCGCGCAAAAAACGCGGCGCATTAGGCTGTACCATCAGCTCTTTCTGGGTGACAATCTCCTTTTTACTATAACCGAATGCCAACTCAGGCGTATGCGCCAAAGCCTGAAACTTCCAGCGGGTAAGTGCCTCAGGTAATGTAAATGAAAAGGTTATTGCGCCATTCTCATCGGTTTTCAGATCCGGTAAAAAGAAAGCAGTTTCATTAAAGTTCTTTCGGACTTTGGTCTTTTCAGGTTCCGCAGCGGGACTTTTAGGCTTTGTTTGTCCATACCCGACTGTCACAACTTCTTGTAACTCTCTTGTAGCGTCACCTAGCATCGGTGGAGCTGGCACCGACGTCGCTATTTCTTCCTCATGCATTTCCCCTTTCTTGTAAGAGAGTTGGTCCATCGACAAACTTCGGCGGTACCGCGCATTTCTCCCGCCTCCGCTTGACATACGGATGATATCCGGGTCAATCAGCTGGTCGTAGCTTTTTTCGAAAGCTTTTTCTGATGTAAATAGAAAGTTGACGATTGTGGCATCTTTCGGAGTGAAGTTGATTCCGTTACCCCACCTGTTTAGCGTTCGGCCAGTTGGCCAGTGACCCGGCTTGGTCCATTGGTGTTGATAAAACTGATCAAGTGAAGTATCGTACATACTCGCAAGCATCTCAGCAGCGACTTGTCCCTTTCTATAACCCGATATCTTTACCTTCCATTGCTCTTTGCTCCCGGGCAATGCTTTGTCGCGGAATGTTGCATACTCAATTGTCAGTTCCTTGTTCGTCCAGGGGACGTTTACGAAGTTCTGCGCCTGGTGTACGCGGTTATGTTTTACAAATACATAATCGATGGCATATCCACCCCGGTCCGCTTCTTTAGCCAAAATTGGAAAAGTCCGTTTTTCATCATTCAGTTTTAGAAATGAGAAATTCGCAGGGTTTTCAGTTCTGCCGGAAGTGCTGATTAAGAAAACATCGGGCGCAGAAGTTGCAAATTGCACATTCGTCTTCTCTCCGGGTTCAACCGCAGGACCGCTCTTAGTCCATTGGTACTCCGGTTTTAACAGCTTAGGATTCGTTTCTTCGGTAAGTTCAATGTACCTGGTATCTTTTACTTCGTCTCCGTCCTGACCCGTTGCAGCAATATCTATTTTGTAAAATCCAGCCGCGACTTTGCCGCCGGGAAATGCCAGCTCTTTATCAGCGGTAAGTGCCTGCGACTTTTCGAAAACTACCTTTTGCTCGGGCCAGTTTTCTTTCTCAGTTTCATTGTTGTATTCATCATTTGGGAAACTGGCTATAAACTCTGATTTGGTCATCACAAACATATCCGGCTGTGCCCAGTAGCGGGAACGAATTAGTCTGCTCTCGGGAATGAGGCGCGTTAACTTCACTTTTGCCTCAGCTGAAACAAATTCGCCATTCATGTTTTCTGTGCGGATTTTCAGTTGGGTAAAATCATCAGCCGAAACTCTCTCGGGGATTTCGGCTTTGATCAGCAATGATTTATATCCAACAGAAACTGAGGTTTCAGCACTTCTTGTTTCTCCGTTTGTATCTGTTACATCTGCGTAAATGGTGTAATTGAATACCGGGTCGAAGTTCCTATCGGACTTTGCATCTGGTATTGCTTCAAAACTCACATAAAAATGTCCTTCCTGATCTGTAACAGTCTCACCGTGGGTAATTTCCTTGGGTGGGCTGAGTGGGAAATAGCTGGCTCTTCGCGTCCACGGATACAAGAACCGTTCATTTCTCACTACTCTGTAAACCACCTTTGCGCCATCGATCCGATTTCCTGCATAAGCAGTTCCGGTGCCCGTAACCCTGATCGTGTCCCCCAGCTTGTAAGTATTACGAAGTGTATCAAAGCTGACTGCAAACCGGGGCCGCTTATATTCTTCGACCTGAAAGGAAACGGAGTAGTCATCGTCAGCCAAAATCGAAAATTCACCATTCAAGCTCGTTCCAGGCAGTACAAAGGAGCCGGAGAAGCTGCCGAAATCGTTCACAGTTTTGGTAACGGTCTCTACTTCCTCATAATTGGCATTTTGAAGCTTGACCTCAATTTTCCTGGTCTTGTCTTTCAGGACACTGGTCCCTTCGGCCACAATGCCTTTGAAGTAGACAGTCTGTCCAGGCCTGTACAAGCTCCTGTCTGTAAACAGGTAAATCGTAGTGCCCGCATCCTCTTTCTCCTCCTCATCATTGTAGTAGGTATTAATAGATTCCTGAATGAAAAGCCTGTCGTTTCCATGAAGCATCTCAAAAGATTCTGATTGTACCTTCGACTGGCTGGGCATACTCTCTTTGAAATACCCGTTTTTGTCTGTCGTATAATGTGCAGCAAGGCTTTTCTTATAGGTTCGTGTTTGATAGTCAAATGCGGAATCCCACCTTTTCACGGTAGCTCCCGCGAGCGGTTGTCCGGTATCCCTGTGCAAAACGAAATAGTCACGCTCGCGCTGGATGTAGCTGATATTGCTTACATACAGGAGCCGCACGCCGCCAATGGATTGTGTATCTGAAAAGTCGGGGCTTGAACTGGCAAGCAACATATATTCACCCGCAGGCAATGCATCTGCTTTGATTTCGACGCTATGTTCCTGATAATCTTTGGTATCCGGCAGAGTTTGCTCCCAGTTTCGGATTGCAGTCGCTTTTGATACAGTGCGCCAAAAAGCGTCACTGTTGCGCCTGTCAAAATCTTTCAGCAGCGACGGCGTGGAGTTTACAAGTCTGAGGTATAGCTTGTTAATATTTTGATATTCTACAAAGATCAAAAATGGCTTTGCCGGCACTAATACCTGCTCTGCATTAAATTGAAGTGCTTTTTGCCGAATCCTGCTCAGCAAATTAGCTGCATTGACGCCGCCTTCCGAAGTAGGATTCTGCCGGATGATTTCTTTACAGATCGATACTGCCTGCACTTTTGCAAACCGGTTCGTTGAGTCCTCCCTGATTTTATAGGCAGTACCGAGATCAAAGTGGTATTGGGCCAGCAGGTACCACGCTTGTGCCGCAGCAGGCGTTTGCTGGTATTGGTTGGCTACATGGTTGATCGCCAAATAATACAGCTCGTCCGTATTCTCATGCACCGATTTTTGCTTCACATACTGAATGCGGGCCAGGTCAACATCAATCAATGCATCCGCAACCGGATCATGCATGTGAAATGCAATCAGTTTCTGGTAAAGCTTCAATGCATATAGTTCGAGCGAGGTGGAATCTTTCGTTTCAAAATGGCGGTGTATAAAATCTGCAGCAGGATCGAAGGCCGATGCTGAATTGATTTCAAAAGCATATCCAGGTCTCTTCAACTCTGGTTCGTCCGACGAAAAGTACCTTAATGCGTTATGAGCGAGCAAATCATACAAGGTAGGACGCAGCTGGCGGGCATTCCCTTTTGTGATGATCGCGTCGAAGGGTTCCAGTTTTGTTTGCTGCAACTCGTTTTCATTACTGAGAGAAGCAAGATACAATTCTGCTATTCTGTGATGAAAATCGGTCGTTGACCAGGTGTCGATATCTTCCTTTAAGAAGCCCGTTGTTTCAGTGCGTTGATAGAGCTGCCACCGTTTTTGTTGGTAATAATTGTAGTAGTAGCTGGCTAAGAGGCTGCTGAAAATCGAATTAACCACACCTGAACTGTTTGCAAGTTCGGCTTCCAAATCTTTGATAGCTGCAATCTCATTGTCTTCCCTGAACTCGCTTTGCAGATTGACCATCGCGATTGCAGCTTTGATCACCTGAGCGTCCTGCTTTTCTTGTCGGGCAAGCCTGTAAATTTCGCGGACTCCCGTCAATGCAGATTTAGCAAGACCTGTTGCCTGTAAATCTGCTACTTTCTTCCAATTGGCATCATAGGTTTTAATCGGGTTCTGGCTGTTTGCGTGCATTGTATTTAGTATAAGAAATAGTGTGGACAGTAAAATCGTGGCACTGTAGGAGGTTTTCATTTTGGTAATGTGAGGTTTTATTAAATATAGTTTAACAGAGTAAATGAGGGTAAACCAATTATCCAAAGGAGGTATTTGGAAATAAAATGGTAACACAACTTTCCCATTGCCGGGAAGTATAAAAATTACTCGTTGCCGCTTTGTACAATATGAAGTATCTTTAATTAGGTGAGATAAGGGAATATAATTTATTAGTATTGTTTTTGAACGAAATTTATTTGAAGTAAGATCATGCGTACAATAATGCTGGTGGGGGTAATCATTGTAGGGCTGGTAATAGGTAAGCTTTTTATCTTCTCAAAGCCAGGTACCGTTGGAAGCGGCAACACCAAAAAGAGCGGTGAAGGGAAAGGTGCCAAGTCCGCGGGTGGCGCTCCGGTTCCGGTGAATGTGTTTGTTGTGAAAAATGAAACCATTGAAAATCAAATATTCGCGTCAGGTACCGTGCTGCCGAATGAAGAGGTAAATCTGATGGCGGAAACTTCGGGAAGGCTCGTAAAGCTGAATATCCAGGAAGGCGCGCAAATCACAAAAGGCCAGCTGATCGCCAAGATCAATGACCGCGAGTTACAGGCGCAGTTGCAAAAAGTAGCTTACAACCAGGATCTTAGCAAGAAAATCGAGGCGCGCCAGAAGAAGCTGTTGAATGTGGAAGCGATCAACCTGGAAGAATATGATGTGACTTCTAATAACATTCGCCTTCTGGAAGCGGAAAAGGAAGTATTGCAAGCTCAGCTTGAAAAGACCGAGATCCGCGCGCCTTTCAGTGGCCGCATTGGTTTGAAATACATCAGTGAAGGCGCATATCTGGCTCCGGGTACGCCCATCGTAACCATTGTGCAAAGCAATCCGGTGAAGATTGACTTTACAGTGCCTGAAAAATACTCCCCGAATATCCGAATCGGTAACACAGTGAAGTTCAGCCTCGACGGTGACCCCGCTACTTACAATGCGAAAATTCTGGCCATTGACCCGAAGGTTGACGAGGATTTGAGAACACTGCGCATTAGAGCAGTCGCACAAAATCCGTCAAACCGGTTTGTTCCCGGAATGTTTGTTAAGATACTTGCAGATCTGGAAGCAAACAGAGCCGCTCTGATGGTCCCTACCGAGGCGATTGTGCCCGTTTTGAAAGGCAAGAAGGTTTTTGTGGTAAAGAATGGAAAGGCACAGGAAGTGATGGTGACGACAGGTTTACGGACCGACAAGAAAATTCAGGTAGTTGACGGTCTTCAACCCGGCGACTCGCTCATTACCTCCGGAATCATTGCGATCAAGCCGAATACAGCCGTCAAGGTGAACTGATATCCTACTTATTTATGAGTATTTCAACTCTTTCAATCAAACGGCCGGTTCTTGCGATTGTCATGAACCTGCTGATTATTCTTTTCGGTTTCCTGGGGTATAAGTTTTTGGGAATGCGTGAATTCCCCTCCATTGATCCGCCGGTCGTTTCGATCAGGACGAGCTATACCGGCGCGAATGCAGATATTATTGAGTCCCAGATCACAGAACCCCTCGAAAAGCAGCTGAACAGCATTGAGGGAATTAAATCCATTAACTCCACGAGCAGCCAGGGTACGAGCCAAATTACTGTTGAGTTCGATATCGGAGTGGATATGGAGCGGGCTGCCAATGATGTCCGGGATAAAGTAGGTTCGGCTTCGCGGACTTTACCGCTTGATATTGACGGCCCGCCTGTTGTAAGTAAAGCCGACGCCAATTCTGAACCTATTATTGTACTTACCTTCAAAAGCGACACGCGCTCACACCTGGAAGTAAGTGACTATGCTGAAAACGTCATCGCGCAGCGCCTTCAAACCATTGAGGGAGTAAGTGAGATCCGCATTTTCGGGCAGAAAAAATACGCCATGCGGATTTGGATGGATCCCATTAAAATGGCCGCGCTGGGTATTACGACGCAGGATGTGAAAGTTGCGCTCGATAAGGAGAATGTAGAGTTGCCGAGTGGCAAGCTGGCAGGCGACAATACCGAGTTGACCGTCAAGACGATCGGAAGGTTCCGCACGGAAAATGATTTTAATGAGATGATCGTTAAAAATTCATCCACTCAAACCATCCACCTCAAAGATATCGGCCACGCAACATTAGGACCTGAAAACGAAGAAACAATTCTCCGTCTGGACAATGTGCCGATGATCGGTCTTGCGATATCCCCGATGCCGGGCGCCAATTACCTCAATATCGCCGAAGAGGTGAATAAGAGAATGGCGGATATTAAAAAGGAGCTGCCGAAAGATTATGAGCTGGATACGCTGATTGACAATACCATTTTTGTAGAACGGTCTATTGAGGAAGTAGGCGAAACGCTGCTGATCGCGATTATTCTGGTGGTCATTATCATTTACCTCTTCTTCCGCGACTGGCTGATCGCATTCCGTCCATTGATTGACATTCCGGTTTCGCTGATCGGCACGTTCTTCATTATGTATATCATGGGCTTTTCGGTCAATGTACTTACGCTGCTCGCGATCGTACTGGCTACCGGCCTGGTAGTTGACGACGGAATTGTGGTCACGGAAAATATCTTTAAAAAGATAGAGCAGGGGATGAGCCCCATTGAAGCAGCTATTAAAGGTTCTAATGAGATTATTTTTGCTGTTTTATCAACTTCCATCACGCTGGCTTCGGTGTTTTTACCCGTGATTTTCATGGAAGGCTTTGTCGGTAAGCTCTTCCGGGAGTTCGGGATTGTGATATCAGCCGCAGTATTGATTTCTGCTTTTGTGTCACTCACATTAACTCCGATGCTGAATGCATACCTGGTTCGTAAAACGCATCAAAAGAGCTGGTTCTATGAAAAGACCGAGCCGTTTTTTGAAAAAATAACTGAGAACTATGGAACGGCGCTGGGCAAGTTTTTGAAAATGCGCTGGGTAGCTGTGCCGCTGGTTTTGGTGACGGTGGGTATGATCTGGTTTTTTGGGAAAGACCTTCAATCGGAGCTGGCGCCTTTGGACGACCGTAACTGGTTCCGGATCAATATGACTGCGCCGGAAGGTTCTTCATTTGAGTTTACTGACCGGTATGTTCAGAATGTCAGTGACATGTTAATGGATTCTATGCCGGGCAGAAAGGGGCTGATGCTGATCACTTCACCAGGTAACTCTGGTTTGGGTGCGGCCAACACAGGTAGCGGAAGAATTGCATTGGTAGATAAGAAGTTCAGGAAAGAGTCGCAGCAGGAAATTGCGGATTATATCAACCAGAAGTTGAAGCAAATGCCTGACGCGAAGTCTTTTGTCGTGCAGCAGCAGACCATCTCTGTGGATTCTCGGGGCGGCTTGCCTATTCAGTACGTTATTCAGGCGCCTGATTTTGAGAAGTTGCGGGAGTATCTGCCCAAATTCATGGAAGAGGCTTCAAACGACCCGACTTTCGCGATTACCGATGTGAACCTAAAATTCAGCAAGCCCGAAATTCAGATATCCATTGACCGCGAAAAGGCGAAGTCGCTTGGCGTATCTGTTCAGGATGTGGCGCAAACCATGCAGCTTGCATTTGCAGGTCAACGTTTTGGTTATTTCACGATGAACGGCCGGCAGTATCAGGTGATAGGTCAGTACGATCGCACAAACCGCGACGAGCCGCTGGACTTGAAAAGTATGTTTGTAAAAACGGCTAACGGAACGCTGGTACAGCTGGATAACATTGTGAAAGCGGAGGAGGAAAGCAGTCCGCCGCAGCTGTTTCACTATAATCGCTACATGAGCGCGACGGTACAAGCCGCACTTGCGCCCGGAAAAACCATAGGTGACGGAATTGCTGCAATGGACAGGATCAGGGATAAATTGAAAGACGAATCTATTCAAACTTCACTCAGTGGCTCTTCCCGCGACTATGCCGAAAGCTCGTCCAATACGATGTTCTCGTTTTTCCTTGCCTTGATACTGATTTACTTCATTCTGGCAGCCCAGTTTGAAAGCTTTGTGGACCCATTTATAATCATGTTCACCGTGCCGCTGGCTATCGGCGGAGCAGTGTTCTCACTCTGGTTCTTTGATCAGACATTGAATATTTTCTCGCAGATCGGAATGATCATGCTGATTGGGCTGGTAACTAAAAACGGCATCCTGATTGTCGAATTTGCCAACCAGCTGCGCGAGCAGGGCAGGAGTATTCAGGAAGCTGCACTGGAAGCTGCTACACTGCGTTTCAGGCCGATTTTAATGACAAGTCTGGCGACAATCCTGGGCGCATTACCGATTGCGATGGCACTGGGCTCAGCGGGTAAAAGCCGGATGTCAATGGGGATTGTTATTATGGGAGGATTGCTGTTCTCGCTTGTTTTGACCTTGTATGTGATCCCTGCCATTTACACATTCTTCTCACGGCCCAAGAACTACGAGAAAATGCGAATGATCGAACGCATCGCACACGATAGCGAACTGGAAGAGCAGGCGCAGTTTTGAGAATGCTATTGGAAGGATTACATTTCCACTTTCGTTAACTATTATAAAAGTTAAAGATATGCAGTCATCACTTAAAATGCCGCTTAGCAATTTGCAACAGGAGCTTTTGCAATTGTATGCACATCAGGTCAGCGAAGATGACCTGATGAACATTAAAGAATTAATTGGTAAATATTTTGCGCTCCGCCTTTCCGCAATGGCAGATTCAGCTTGGGAAAGTAACAATTGGAGTCAACACGATATGGAAAATATCTTAAATGATCGGAACCAATAATGAATGTTGTACTCGATACAAATGTTCTACTTGTCTCTTTGCCAAGTCATTCTACTTATCATCCTACATTCAAGGCGTTATTGGACAAAGAATTTCAATTGTTTATTTCGAATGAAATTCTTGCTGAGTATGAAGAGCAGATAGGTAAAAGATTGGGAGTTGATCGGACTGATCTTCATTTAATAGAATTGATTAACCTGGCTGATGTTTATAAAATTGAGTCGTACTTTCTTTGGCAGCTAATTGAAGCAGATAAAGACGATAACAAATTTGTAGATTGTGCAATTAGCTGTAATGCAGATTATCTGGTAACGAATGACGGCCACTTTGGTGTCCTCGCGGATATAGATTTTCCAAAGGTCAATGTTGTAACTGCACAAAGGTTTTTACAGATCCTGTCTAGGAAATAGACCAATATAGCTTATAAACAAAGCAGGCCGACGAATTTCGCCGACCTGCTTTGTTATTTTTTAACTTCACAAATTATATCGAAAACTTCTCTTTGATCTTGTCAACAAAATCAAGCTTTTCCCAGGTGAAAAGTTCAACTTCTACTTGTTTCTCTTCGCCGTTTGCACCTTTGAAATACTTGGTAACAATCTCATTTTTGCGTCCCATGTGGCCGTAAGCCGCAGTTTCTGAGTACATTGGGTTACGCAGTTTCAGGCGCTGCTCGATTGCGTATGGACGTAAGTCGAAGATCTCAGCAATTTTCTCAGCAATTACACCGTCGTGATCAGCTACTTTCGCAGTTCCGTAGGTATTGATATACAAACCGCAAGGTTTTGCAACACCGATCGCGTAAGATACCTGAACAAGTACTTCATCGCAAAGACCGGACGCTACCATGTTTTTAGCAATGTGCCGCGTTGCGTAAGCTGCTGAACGGTCCACTTTGGAAGGATCTTTTCCTGAGAATGCACCACCGCCGTGTGCACCTTTTCCACCGTAAGTATCTACGATGATTTTTCTTCCGGTCAAGCCTGTGTCACCGTGAGGTCCGCCGATTACGAATTTGCCGGTCGGGTTGATGTGATAAGTAATTTCTCCTGTAAACAGTTTCTGCAGCTCAGGAGTCAGCTTGGATTTTACACGCGGTATTACAATGCTGATAATATCCTGCTTGATTTTTGCCAGCATTGCTTCTTCTGAGTCAAAGTCGTCGTGCTGGGTAGAAACCACTATCGTGTCAATGCGCTGAGGCACATTATCGTCGCTATACTCAATTGTTACCTGCGATTTTGCATCCGGACGGAGGTAAGGAATCAGGCTGGACTCGTTATTACGGATAGCCGACATTTCCTGAAGTATCTTGTGTGCAAGGTCGAGCGCAAGCGGCATGTAGTTTTCAGTCTCGCGTGTCGCGTAGCCGAACATCATACCCTGGTCACCCGCACCTTGTGCATTTGCTTTTTCTTCGAAGCTGGAAGAGGATACTGCACGGTCAACACCCTGGTTGATATCTGCGCTCTGATCATGAATGGCAGACAAAATCCCGCAGGAATTGGCTTCAAACATGTACTCGCTCTTGGTATATCCTATTCGCCTGATTACCTCTCTCGTAATTTTCTGAACATCGAGATAGGTGTTGGTTTTAACTTCTCCTGCGAGCACTACCTGTCCGGTTGTTACCAAAGTTTCACAAGCCACTTTGCTATCTGTATCCCAGGCTAAAAAGTTATCAATGAGCGCATCTGATATTTGATCTGCTACCTTGTCTGGGTGTCCTTCAGATACGGACTCCGAGGTGAATAAGTACGGCATAAACTGAATTGATGAAAGTTGATCTGTAGAGACTGCAATGTAGTGTATAGACTAAAAGACAAAATTGACTTTTTTTAAGTCATTAACCAAATAAAACAAACTGAAAAACGAGCGCCTGAATGGGCAGTAACTAAAGCGAAATAAGGAAGCTAAAAAAGAAAAAGCCTGTCTGGATCAATCCAGACAGGCTTTTTCTTTTGGTGGAAATCAGATAGGAACATTTACGTGTCTTTCCGCATGATAACTGGAACGTACAAGTGGTCCTGATTCAACATACTTCAATCCGCGTCTCAAACCTTCCTCTTTGTAGTTTTCAAACATTTCAGGCGTGATCCATTCGATCACCTCGTGGTGCATTTTGGTTGGCTGCAGGTATTGGCCAAGGGTAAGGATATCCAGGCCATTTTCCGCCAGATCGTCCATTGCTTTATATACTTCATCCTGCGTTTCGCCAAGTCCCAGCATAATGCCGGATTTAGTCCGCTGTCCGTATTCCTTTGTTCTTTTAATCTGTTCAAGGCTGCGGGCGTACTTAGCTTGCGGGCGCACTGCGCGGTATAAACGTTCCACAGTTTCCATGTTATGCGACACCACTTCCTGTCCGCCTTCAATCATCCTGATCAATGCGTCCCAGTTGCTTTTTACGTCCGGGATCAAAGTTTCGATCGTTGTTTCAGGCGTGTTCTCTTTCACTTGCCTCACCGTCTGGTACCATATTTCGGCGCCTTTGTCTTTCAGCTCGTCACGGTTAACGGACGTAAGTACTGCGTGTTTTACCTGCATCAGCTTAATCGCCTCTGCCACGCGCCTGGGCTCATCGGTATCGTATTCGCTGGGGCGGCCTGTTGCTACTGCGCAAAAGCTGCAGCTGCGTGTACAAACATTTCCCAGGATCATGAAAGTAGCTGTTCCGGCTCCCCAGCATTCTCCCATATTGGGACAGTTGCCGCTTTCACAAATTGTATGCAGTTTATAGTTATCAACAAGCTGCCTTACTTTCCTGAATTCTGGTCCTGCGGGAAGTTTAACTCTCAACCAATCGGGCCTTTTTTTGCGCTCCGATGGAATAACTGGTAATTCAATCATAAAATCTGTAATCTCTGGCCAGCCGGTTTTGTTGAGCGGTCAGCCAATTTGTAATGGGAACTAGCGTTTTTTGCTTCCGAAATAAAGTGTGAGATAACCCGACGTAAACAGGCTGCGGTTTTCGGCAAATGCCATGATCTGAACTTTTCTGGTGAACGCTTCTGCTACAAAACCAATTTCGAGGCCAGTAACGTTCTCCCTGAATGCACTTAATTCAAAACTCATTGCGGTTTTTATGTGCAAACCGGGTACCACCTTCATTTGACCAAAACCCTGGAAGAAACTTCCTGCACCTACAATACCTGTGCTCTGCGTACTTCCTGCGTGTTTAACAGGATCGAAAGGCTCTGTGATAACACGACCGTCCGAGGACTGGAATTGCACCATATAAGGTTTTTCGAGACCCAGAGAAGGTCCGGCAGCTACAATCGCGCTGATCGAAATCCCTTCGTCATCCTGCCTGCTGAACAGCGATAGCTCCCGTCCGTATTCTGGTCTTACTACGAAAAGATAGTTCTCCTTTCCGAAAACAAGGCGGGCGCCGGTAACAAAATCCTGCGTTGAAAGCTCTTTCGGATGTTTAACATTCACCACTTCCACAGCCAGATATCTGTATTGGTTTTTGCCAAAAAGCTTGGAAGGAAGCGCGGAAGACTGGCGGAAGACAGCCCCGCCAAGGATACCGGAGTTCGTATTCGTGGTGATACCTACCGAAGTGAAAGATTTATAGCTCTCCTCACTGTCCTCATTCTTTGCCGCACGGCGTTGAGCGTATATATCTGTTGATAGTGCAAACAGGATAGATACTGAAAGTAAAAGTTTTACACGCATCATTTCGTAAAATAAGTTCTCCGTGAATAGGTATGTGTCTTCTAAAAAGTGAAAATACAAAATAATCGGGTAAGCAATCTTATGCTAACTCCACTTTAACGGTTTTTTGTACTTTTATGTTCTTTAAACGAAAGAAGAGGGAAAAAAGCCTGCCAGATAGCCTGAAATCTGAGCGTTCCTGGAAACATTTTTTCTCTCTAATCCCCTTTTAATCAGAATCCTTGGGAAATTTTATTTATCAGATTGCCATACAGCTGTTCGCGTCGGTTGTAAAAATGGCTGCATCTTTTAGTCAAAAGATAAAGCTGGGAGTTGAAGGGAGAAATAGCGTGCTGAAAAGGTTGGAAGAGCAGTTTTCAAAGCAGCCGAAAAACAGACCTGCTGCCTGGTTTCATGCAGCCTCTCTGGGTGAATTTGAACAGGGTAGACCGGTTATAGAAGCTTACAGAATTGCCTATCCGAACCACTTTATACTGCTGACATTTTTCTCTCCATCCGGTTACGAAGTACGAAAGAATTATACAGGCGCTGACTATATCGCCTACCTCCCGATCGACACCCGCGCCAATGCGGCTGAGTTTGTCCGAATTGTAAAGCCGAGGATTGCATTCTTTATCAAATACGAATTCTGGCTGAACTACCTGCAGGAGCTCAAACAGCAGCATTGCTACACCATTTCATTTTCAGCCATTTTCCGTCCTCAACAAATCTATTTTAAACCACACGGTTTTCTTCATCGTCAGATGCTCGCTAGTCTGGACTATCTGTTTGTTCAAAATGAGGAGTCTGTCCGGTTGTTGAATGGGATCGGAATTTCGTCTTGCAGTATTGCGGGCGATACCAGGTTCGACCGGGTTCGCGAAATCGCATTGAATGCGCGTGACCTGCCTGAAATAGCCGCATTCAAAAATGGGAAGACCTGTCTGATTGCAGGTTCAGTCTGGGAAGCGGATATGCAGGTTTTGATTCCAGCTCTGAACAAAATCGGGAGCGGCTTGAAGGCAGTTATTGCTCCACACGAGATCAAAAGTGAAGAGATCGAAGCCTGGCGGAAGCAGCTTTCGGGAAAAACGATCCGCTATTCGGAGCTTAAAGCAGGAATGGACACAGCTGCCTTTGATTATCTTATTATTGACAACATCGGAATGCTTTCATCCCTTTACCGATATGGAGAGCTCGCTTTTATAGGCGGATCTTTCGGCGCGGGACTACACAATATCCTGGAAGCGGCGACTTTCGGATTGCCCGTCATTTTTGGGAACAAAAGCTATCAGCGCTTTCAGGAAGCAGCAGATCTTGTCAGGCTTGGTGGTGCATTTGCAGTAACCAACAGTACAGATACCGGGCTGCTGCTAACCAAAATGCTGCAAGATGACGCTTACAGGTCTCAGGCGGGAAGTATTTCCAGGGATTACGTAGCTAGCGGCACTGGTGCTACGTCGATTATAATGGATCAGGTAAAAGAAATAATGGGCTGACCAGCGCCAGCCCTTCTATCACGGAAATTCTTTTACAATCAAATGTTCGAACAAATGCGCCTGGGTTCCCAGCAAGCGGGCCTTTGCGCCTAGTTTGGAGATATGGATCGACAGCGAGTTCTTGAAGTCAGATAGACAGTATTTGTTGATCGCCTGTTCTATCGGGTTCGAAATGAAAGGTCCTGCCTCAGCTAGCAAGCCGCCGACAATAATTACTTCGGGATTAAAAAGGTGTACAGCCGTCGCCAGACCTTTGCCAAGTTCTATGCCTACATTGCTGAGCAGGTCAATGGAAAACTCGTCTCCGGCGTGCACTGCTTCTATAATATGAGAAGTTTCAAGCCGGCTCAGATCACCATTCACAATTTGCGTAAGGATCGTTGCCCGGCCTGACGCGATACCTTCTTTTGCGCGACGTATCAGCGCGATCGCGGAGGTAATCGTATCCAGGCAACCTACTTTCCCGCAGTGACACAGCATTCCGTCAGGCTTCACCTGAATGTGGCCCAATTCACCGGCAAACCCGGACGCTCCATTGAATACTTCTCCATTGATGATAATGCCCAATCCGACACCCCAGTCAATGTTGATTGTAAGTACCTGCGATTTTTGAGCTGCCAGCCCGAAACGGTGCTCTCCGATGGTAGTCGCTTTTGTATCGTTGAAAAGACAGATCGGTACTTTAAAATGCTTCTTCAATCGCACGATCAGCGGTTCCCCGGGTGCAGTCAGGTTCGGGTATGTCAAATTGATACCCTGCGATGAATTGATCAGTCCGGGCATGGACACGCCTATTCCCCAGAGCTTGCTGATATTGATATTATTGGAGTTTAAAAACTCGTCGGTTTGTTCGAAAAGTTGTTCCAGAAAGGTCGTGGAATCGTCAAGACGGATATCAACTTTCTTCTTGACAACGAGCTGATTATGCAGATCAAATACAACCAGCTGGGTGTCGTGCCGGTTGATATCCATGATCAGGGTAAGGTACTTTTTTGCATTCAGACCGTAGAGTACCGGCGGGCGGCCAGCGCGTGCGGGTCCGGTACCTGTTTCAGTAATCCAGCCTTCCCTGATCAGGTCGTTGACTATTCCGGTTGCCGATGGAATACTGGCGTGGAAAAGCCGCGCCATCTTGTTAATTGAAGTATCGCCATTTTGATATAAATGAAGCAGCAGATTGCTTTTAATGCGATTTTTTCGAATATCAATGACCGAATTCGGTTCTTCGGCAACTAAGTCCATCAAGGTAAAGCTCTTTTGTAGGTGTATTATTAATATTCTTTATGATAAATGCGAACTAATGTAGGAAAAAAGCTGCGCATGATCGATTTTTTTAAAAAATATTATTTAATAAAATTCGTTGCGGGTAACCGATGGAGACTTATGGGTGATGTTTACCCTAGTAGTTAGGTATGGTATTTTGCCAAATAAAACCATTTAAAACTAAAAACTACTGGAATAGCGATCCGCATTTATTTAAAGTGGCATTAATTTTCATGTGGTTTGGAAAACTGCTGTTTATTTTCTGTACTTAGTCGAAAAAACATAGAATGAGCTTGATCAAAGGCTTGGTATTAAGGTCAACCGGATCCTGGTATGAAGTGCGCGACAGCCGCGACGGACATATCTGGCAATGCAGGTTGAAGGGCAAATTCAAAGCGTTGGGATTGAAGGTTACCAACCCAATAGCGGTAGGCGATTACGTCAATTTTGAGGAGGAAGATGAGGGAGAGAATTTCGGCATTATTCACGAAATACTGCCCAGGGAGAATTATGTGATACGTAAATCAGTCCACAAAACGGCCCACGCACATTTAATTGCAGCCAATGTGGATCAGGCAATTCTGATCGCCACACTGGTGTTCCCAAGAACATCCCTCGGCTTTATTGACCGTTTTCTGGTGGCTATCGAATCGTTCAGGATACCTGGTGTACTTATTTTTAACAAGCAGGATTTGCTGAACGACGAAATGAAAGAGTTTCAATCGGAGCTGATGGAGCTTTACAGCAGCCTCGGTTACCGTTGTCTGGCAACGACTGCATTGAGCGAGCAGGGGCTGGATAATTTCGCTGCATTGCTAAGCGGCAAGGTTTCGCTGCTTTCCGGCCACTCTGGTGTGGGTAAGTCCACGCTTGTGAATGCGATTGCGCCTGATCTTTCCATTAAAACACAGGAAGTTTCCACGTTTGCCAACAAGGGGGTACATACGACCACATTCGCCGAAATGTTTGAGCTGGAACCCGGCACTTTCATTATCGATTCGCCGGGTATCAAAGAGCTGGGCCTGGCCGATATGGAAGCTTCGGAAATCAGTCATTATTTTCCTGAAATGCGCGAGCTCTTAAACAAGTGCCGGTTTAATAATTGTCAGCATATTAATGAGCCGGGCTGTGCTGTGAAAGATGCAGTTTCGGAGGGTGACATTGCATTCAGCAGGTATGAGAGTTACCTGAGCATGGTGGGTGGGCAGGATAACAGGAAGTGAGATTAGAGTTTATGAGTTTAGAGTTTATGAGTTTGTAGTTTTCGCTATGATAAATGTGGAGCATATTGGGATTGCGGTGAAGGAGCTGGCGGCTGCTGAGAAGCTTTTTTCTGCGCTTTTCAATGTGCAGCCCTACAAACAGGAAATCGTAGAATCTGAAAGCGTCGCTACTTCGTTTTTCAAAATCAACCAAACGAAAATCGAGTTGCTGGAAGCAACAAAGGAGGATAGCGTAATCGCCAGGTTTATAGAAAAAAAAGGCGAGGGTTTTCACCACGTCGCCTTTGAAGTAGCAGATATATATGCCGAAATGGAGCGGCTTCAAAAAGAAGGTTTCACCCTCCTGAACCCCGAACCCAAACCCGGCGCCGACAACAAGCTCGTCTGCTTTCTCCATCCGAAAAGTACCAATGGGATTTTAATTGAGTTATGTCAGGAGATTGCCGACTCTTAATTCACACCTTATGGACCAGTCTACCCCAAAAGATCTGAGTAAAAACCTGTGGCAGTTTATAATTGTAGGAAGTTTCCTGTTTTCGATATCTTGTGTTTTGGTCGAAAACAATGTCCCGTCTGAAAGACTTCCGTTCCGATATTATATGCTTGCCGCTGCATTATCTCTTACAGCGGAAGCAATAATTTACTTTACAATCAGGAATTGGTCTGGGCGCAGTAAAACGCGCGTTATCTGGTTAATAGCGTTTGTCTGGCTGGCAGTCTGTTTATTTTACGGCAGGGCATGAGATCATCATTTTCGCGATAGAGTAATTCAGACTCAAAACGGTAACCCCACCGCAATATTCAGAATCAAATTCTCGCGCCGCCATGCCTTGCTCCGGAAATTAACCTCATTGAACACCCAGGGGTTCTTGTTTCTTGTAGGATCGTCGGGGTTGTCAGGATCAGCTAGACCTTTGTACCAGGGCTTCCGGAAAGGCGTGGCAAGATCGAGGCGGAAAACCAGGAATGAAAAGTCCAGCCGCAGGCCGATGCCGCCGCCAACTGCCAATTCTCTGAGAAAATCCTTTTTTATTATTCCCCGCGAATCAAATCCGGCCCGTAATGAGTCACCAAAAGCCCAGATGTTTCCTGCATCAACAAATGCCGCTATGTTAATCAGATTAGTTAGTTTAAAGCGAAGTTCGCTGTTGAACTCCATTCGGATATCCGCAAAAGACTGGTACCCATATAAACTTATTTGTTGCGTATCAGGAGGGTAAGATCCAGGCCCAAGTGACCTTGCCCGGAATGCCCTGATACCCGTACTTCCCCCTCCAAAATACTGCTTGAATTGAGGAGTTTGCATTGTCCTGGAATTCCCATACGGGCGAATAGCTCCCAGCAAAAGCCTGTTTGCCCATTTAATACCCGGGGTTATAGTTCTGTAATATCTTACATCACCATCCAATTTGATATACTGAAATACGGGAACTCCCAAGAACTCTTTCGGCAAAGTATCGCCGACAGGCCTTTTTGCGAAGAGACTCAGCAAGTTGCCACCGTAGTCAATTCCTCCTGTAAGCGCAAACTGGTTTCGACTGAATGGTTTGGGAGTTGGCCGGTATGAAATGGAGTAGTTGGAACCTGCGATCAGGTATTTCTGGCTGAGAATTTCAAGGTACCTTTTAACATCAAGCGGATTAGTATTTGGATCAAATACAATTGCGTCCAGAGTCTCTCCATTTACATTTCTTGGTTCTACAAAGTTGATGGAGATTGGCGTAAGTGTATGCTCCACTTCCTGGTTTTTTCTCCAAACATAAGACCAGTCACCACGAATGGATGTAGTAGTGTAAAAATTACGCTGCACCCTGTTTTCATAAGTAAGCGAAAGAATTGTTTTCGGTAGCGCCTGGCTTTTTTCCGGCCTGATCCTTACAAAGGGCACGACAAATCTGGGGAAAGACAAATCGGCACGTGCTCCGTACCTGATATATTCCCTTCCCAGCTGATTCGAATTATCGCGCTGTCCGCCACCGAGCTGTACGTCAAATCCAAAGTAGGGACTGATTGACAGCATTTCAGCGCCTTTAAAGGTATTCCTGTTGCGCCAAGTTACATCCAGCTGCGATCCTCCTAAGTTATTGGACTTGGTACTTGCAGCAATTGTAGTTTGTAGGGCTTTTTTCTTTAATGGAGCCAAGTCGTAATAGACATCCAACAATGCAGAATCCGAACGCGGTACCAGCTCAAACCGGTTACGTACGAACTTGAAGTTTTGTAGATTGACAAGTCGCTGCAATGAAACATCATGCATTTTGTTGTTATACATGCTACCACGACGAAATCCGATAGCATCATAGAAAATGCGTCTCTTATATAGCTTGCCCGGATCCGTGATGTTCAATCCCCGGCGTATTGGCTGGTTTGTTACTGTGTCCGCAGACTTATTTTCATCCGTTCCTGTGTTGACATAAATACGGTTGATAAAATACTGCTTCAATGAGGTTTGAGCAGTTGTGTTTTTTACTTCCAAAAACAAATTAACCTGCTGCGGCGCCAATGTAGAGTCGGCTCTCCCGATGGTAGAGTCGACTTTGATGATCAGGTAATCAGGATTGAAGAGATAATATCCCTTTCCTTTAAGCTCGTTGTCAATGCGTGTCCTTTCAGACGAAATCACATCCAGCCTGACAGGATCACCTTTTTTCAGGTAAGTATCTTTTTTAGCAAGAACCAGGTCCCTATTGAACAGGGAGCTGTCGGATACAACGTAACTTATCTCATTGATTAGATATCGCGGCATGACATACACATCAAATTCCATGGTTGCGGTTCTCCGCTTTGCCTTCTTACTCTGTACAAGCTTACCCTCAGCCGAAGACCGGTAGTAGCCTTCATTGTCAAGAAAAGAAACCATATTATCTGCATTGATATCCGCTACGCGTTGTGTTGCAAAACGCGGAGGTTCTCCAAGTTTATTACGGAACCAGCTTTTTAATCCACCCTCATCTTTTGGCTCTCCGATCCAATAGTAAAACCAAACCTTCCAGGGAAAACCAAATAACGTTTTATTAGGTGGCGGTTTGATAATGCCTTCAAGCTGACTGGCAACGCCTGAGATATTGGGACGAGAAATACTATCGGGCCGTGCGACGACTTTACTGCCCACGTAAAGACTTTGCCCCTCCGGAACATATTTGTTGACAGAACAACCTGTCAGCAATGCACATAAAATCAATAACCCAAATAAACTATTCTTCATTTCGCTGCCTTTGAAAAATTTCACGGAAAAGATCATAATCCGCAGTAATAATAAAACTCACGCCCGTTTCGACGATAAAACCTTCCAGAATGGACTGGTATTGATTCTTACGGTAACCACGGAACAGGTACCTTCCGTCTTTGGTCAGCGAGTAGTCGAGGGCAATGTTGTCAAAAACCTCCGTGGAGCTTGCAGAGTTATTCTGGCTCTCTAATTCAAAGTTTTTACCTACTGAAACCTTCAATCGGTTATTCAAAAACGCTTTGCTTAATCCGAGATTTAAATCCGTACGTGCCCCCGAAATCTGATCGGCAGTAGAGTTTAAGCCAATATCCAAATCCACGCCTTTGATCAAATCCGAAGCCAGGTTGTTCAGCTGATCGCTCAGGAGCTGGCTTACGCTTTGGCGCGCTACTGCTTCTGCGCTTGAACCAAGGTTGAATCCAGGCGACGATTGGTCTGTGATGAATTTGTTGGTGATCAACAGGGCAAATGCCTGTTTGTTCATTTCCGACGGGTTGTTTTGCATATCCGACCAGAATCTCTGATTTGAAATATCGCTTCTGATCTGTTCGTCGATCTGCGCCTTGGGCAGATTGATATTGAAGGTAATGTTCGGTGTAGTAAGGTTACCGGTAATGATGATCTGTACTTCAACAGGTATCTTGCTTGCACCTTGGAATTTGGAAGAAATAGATCCTGGATCAACCATGACCGGGTAAGCGGCAATGATATTCAGATCGGCCTTCATCGGATCGCCGGTCCAGAGCAGCGTACTTTCTTTCTTGATTTCAAACTGTCTTTTCAGGATCTGCAAGGTAAGGTCATAGGAACCTTCTGTTAAATCATAAGAACCGAGCAGAAAGAGTTGTCCGTTTGGCGCGATACCTGTGTTCAGTTGCGCATTTCCTTTAAGCCTGATATTATCCCCATTCAGTTCATCAATCACCACTTTAAATTCGGACTTGTCGTCTACAGCCACGTCGAGCGAAATCTGCGAAGCAAAATCGACTATGATCTGCTGCGTCTTTTCTGTCGAATCTGCCTGCGCTACCTGCGTCGAATCGCTCATATCCACGAACTCGATCACACCTTTTGTAGCGTCGCCAGCTTCTGTGGCGTCGTTTGGTAATACTACTGTGATATTGCTTCCCGGATCAACTTTCACGCTTCCGTCAATCACCGATTTGCTGCCCACACCTTTTACAGTCAGGTTTGCATCAATATTCGCTTTCCCGAAAAAGAGCTCGTTTTGTTTTTGGGTTGAATTCAGCACATTGAAATTCTTACCGGAAATGGAAAGATCATAACCCACATTCGGAATGTTGGCAATGTTCACATTACCGTTGATCTTCATTTGCTGGTTCAGCGAATCGGCAATGGTGAAGTTGTTGAAATTGATCGTTTGTCCATTGAAATTGATCTTTTGGTTGCCCAGTGAGTACCGTGAACCCAGCTGCGTTGCATTGAATGCGACATTATCAAAGTTCAGTGCGCCATTCAGTTTAGGACTGCTGGTTGAGCCGGTAATTGCAATATCTCCCGTCAGATTACCCTCGGCCCGCTGCAATTCACCGAAGCTAAATGCTTCAATCGTTTTTGCGCTCAGCTTTTTAAGGTCCATTTTGAAATCCATGGGTGTTTCGGATTTCAGATTATAGCTCCCGTCTACGCTGATATCGTTCTGCGCACTCACCAGCGACATAGCTACACGGATCAGGTTTTCCGTCTCGTTGGTTGATTTCAAAGAAAGGTTTCCAACAGGGATCGTGGTTACGGCGAGGCTGTCAATGGTAAGCTCGCCGGTATACACAGGCGCAACCATATAATTGCTCAGCAATACTTTTCCGTTCAATATCCCTGTTGCCATCGTGGAGTCGCGGGTAGCGATCTCGATCAGGTTGCCAATGGAGATATTTGCCATTTCTACATTCAACGGACTGTTTGGTACCAGCCCGGTAGAGTTGATTGTCAGCGATTGCTCACCGTTTTTGATTACAAAATCTTTGACATACAAACTGTCTGTCGCATACTGAATGTAGCCCGCAGTATCAGTTTCCCATTCGCTGTAATTCAGGAGCAGGTTTTCGCGCAGATTGAGACGGTAACGGGTATCAGCAACAGCAAGATCACCTTTCACCGAATGCCGCTCCGTATTGACCGAGTCTCTTACAACAAAATCGAACTTAACATTATTGTCAACAATCTTGCTTTGCAATGAAGTATTCTGGATCCTGAAACTGCCTGTATTTACCGAACCGACATTTGCATTCAATGCGGCATTCTCTTCAACACTGCTCAGGTCCACCGAAACGCGCTCCACCCGTATGCTGTCGTAATCCACCATTGGAATACTCAGCCGCGCTACGATCGACGAATCTTTCTGGTTGTCCATTTTCGCATTAAACTGGACTTCATTCATTTCTCGCAGCTGCGGAACGAACATTTGCAGAACAGGGTGGTTGGTAACGGTCGCTGCTAATGTAAAGTTGACCGGTTTGGTTACCTCCGTATAAGTCAGACTTGGTGCTTTAAAGTGCTTTCCAACCTCTGTCAGCAACGCGTCGCTAAGTTCGGTATAGGAATAATCTCCTTCCATTTTCACTTTCAAAAATGGTGAGTCGATATTCGCCTGCTTCTGCCCGCTTGAATCGGTCAGCGCCATATTAATATCCGACACGCCAATCGGGCGGCGGTGGTGGGTTAGTACCAGGTTATTAATATTGACAGTTCCAATGGGGTTTTCGGGATTGGTCGAAGGCATATCTACCTTAATGTTCCCTTTCACCTGCAAAGAATCCGAATACAGATTCAAGGCAGTCAAGTCCAGGTTATCAATGGCAACATCCGCTTTAACAGTAGGGTACTCTTTGGAAAGATCCGCCTGCGCAGTGAGGTTTACATTGATGTTACGGTCCTGCATATCAGCAGTGATATTGGCGAGACCATGATCAATATCCCCTTTCAACTGCAGATTCTGATATACATATCCTTTAATATCTGCGCTTGCAATGGTACCATCGAGCCGCGCCTTCATGGTGTTAGGAGCATATCCGGTACCTTCCAGGTCAGTGCGGAGCGTCAGCTTGCCCATTTCCTGCGGCGGCTGTTTCATTAATTTACCCAAATCGAAATCCTGGAATGCCAATGTTCCGTTATACTGGGCTTTGAGGCTATCGGTAATGTTTTTGAGATTTCCGGAAAAAGTACCTGTGCCAAATGAAGTATTGATGGTAGTAGTCATCGTCAGGTTCTCCATCGAACCTTTCACTTTTCCGGAGATCTTGATGTTTTCAGGCAGCTCGATAGAAGCAGGTATCGCGCTGTCCGGCAGCATTTTCATAAGATCCTGCTTGCTGGAAGAAATTTCATTGATGTTCAGGTCCATTGCCAGCTTTTCTGCCTCCGGCAATCCTTGTACGCGGCCATTTACATTCAATACTGTTCCATTGAGCATCCGGAAATCCGCCTTCGAAATCAGCATATCATTCACAGATCCGGTAATGTTGGCCGACCCTTGCACTACGCCATTTGGCTCTTTGTCAAATGGAGGTGTTTTTGCCAGGTCGGGCATCAGCAGGAGCACGTCCGAGAAGGATACCCGGCTGTTCGTCAGTCTTAGTTTGAGTTTTACCTTCGCTATGTCTTTGGTGAGCTGGTCCATGTTCGCATAGCGCAGGCTCAGCTCGTCGCGCAAAATCGTATTCGGGGTTCTTACGAGCAGGTTCCGCAGGTACGTTTCCTGTTCTCCGTAGGCAAAATTGGTGTGGAATTCCTGCAACTTAAATCCGCTTTTCTCATTGAATGAGCCCGATTTTAATGCGCCTGAAATCACTTCTGGAGAGAACACGAAATCCTGCAGATCAATGTTCAGGTCTTTTACATTCAAATGCGCGAAATCAAGTCCCTTCGGCTGTGCCGCCGTATTGTTATCGTCGTAGCGGATATCGTTATTCACCAGTCTGATCTGGCCAACTTTTACATTCCATCCCGGCGTTTCAACAGCAGTTGTATCTGCATCTTTCTTCTCAGGAGTTTTAGCCTTTTTAGCAAACTCCGCGAAAAGCGACATATTTTCCAGGTTCAGGTTTTTCACATCCACCTGCTGGCTCTCCATGAAAAGCTTATTAATATGTCCCTGCAGTTTTCCCACAGATACTCCGTTTTTCAATCCCGAAACTTCATCGTCAAGCTGGAATTTGAACTGGCTGAGCAGGATATCTCCTAGTTTTAGATCCAACGTATCTCCCGGTTCAGTTTCAGGTGGCGGGCCGGCTGCAGCCGTTTTAAGCGGGGCGTACATTCGGAGTTTCGCCTGGCTGTTCAGCAAAGCCACCATAGTAGGGTGGTACTGTGATTTTGTAGGGTTGAACTTATCAAACTCAACATGAGCCGAGTCGATTACCGCAATCGCGTCCATTCCCGTCACCGCATCCCGGTATGACAGACGCACTTGTTTCAGTGAAATCTGGTCAAGCCGCATTTCCAGCGGAGCAGCGGTAGTATCCTCTACAGTAGTTGTGTCGGTGCTTGCAAATGCGTCTACGATAAACTGGAAGTTGAAAGTAGTATCCGGCAATACGCGATTGATATTTGCATTGATACCTTCCAGTTCCACCTTGTTGATCCCGATATTACCTTTAATCAGGCTGAACATGTCCAGGTCCACATACAGCCTTTTACCCGCAGCAAGGGTATCTCCGTGTGTATCTTCAATGTAAACGCCTTCCAGCAGGATCCAGTCGGGGATATCGAAGCGGACTTTCTCGATATTGACTTTCGTTTTCAGCTTTTTACGTAAAAATGAATTCGCCTGGGATGTAAGAACATTCTGGCCGTAAGGTGTTGTAATCCCCCAGATCAGCACACCCACCAGAATAAGTATTGTTAAGATTACGATTGCCAGTACCTTTAATGCTTTCTTCATCCCTTGCTTTTGATCCGGCCCGTATTTCAAGGCTGGTGATTTAAATTGCGTCCCGTTTTTATAAAAAAGCTGGACAGCCAAAGTCCTGTTCGGCTATCCAGTTCATTTTCGATTTATCCTGACAATTACCTTTTAAAAAGATCTGCGCTAACAGGCTGGTTGACTGTTAATGCAGACTTGATAGTAACAGGTTTTTTGTCAGCTGTGTTGATCTCGACCAGCTTGGAAGGAAATGAAATACCGTAAGCCGATTTTGTATAATCCGACATATCGGTCGTAGTTTCCACTCCGCCGCTCGTTTCTTTCTGGCGAACCAGCAAGCCTGTTTTTGCATCGAAATACAGGTTATACTTGACACCTTTTCCCTGCAGTTCTACCTGGTTAACCTGTACACCATTCAATGTTTCGGTACCCACCGTGGTAGCAATCAGGCCTCTGTTTTTGTAGTCGATAAATGGCGCGAGCATATCGTACATTTCAAGTCGCATGTTCTGCTGCTCGGCCTGGCTCAGGTCTTTCACATCCATCCGTTGCCCCAGTGGAACTTTGATCCAGCCCTGGTCACCTTTTACCGTATACACAAAACTGCGTTTCATGATGGTTTTGGATTTGTAGATAGATTGTTCCGGCAACGAAACCGTAATGTTTGCGTCATAAGGCGCAGCAGCGGCGGCACTGTAATTCCGTTTCAGACTGTAAGATTTCACACCATCCCAAAGTGCCTTACCTCCCGTTGCTTTATAGAAATTATTGAAAATGGAATCGGCAGGTAGTTTTTGAGCAAAGGAAGCAGTATTGATCAGCATCAATGCGATCAGAATTCTCCAAGTGTTTTTCATTTGTATCATCTTATTGTTTGTTTAAAATGTGTTTGGGAATGCACTTTTTCGATCATCGCCCAATTTCAACATTTTAGATCAGTTAGGACGCGCTAGGTTTAATCTTAGCCTATACGCCTGCTGTTTTGCGGGAGTTGCAAAAACCATTCCATATCGTCGGGTTAGCTGGAATATCCATGATAATATGGGTAAAACAAAAAAGGAAGAGCTTGAAGGCCCTTCCCGATTGTGTTTCGTGGTGACATTTTCCTTATGCGTCGTCCCCGCTTGCGGAGATCTTACCGAACCTATATTGGAATGTAAGGTTTACCTGGCGGTTTGTCTGCTGCCATAAAGAGCTCTGAGAGTACGTTTCTGTCATCAGCTGACTTTTATATGCTCTTGACAAAAATATATCCTGCACATTAAACGAGATTGTGGCCTTTTTTTCCAGAAGATCCTTCCGGATACCCATATTGGCGATAAAAACACCTTCACGCGTACCCTGCGCAATTGCTCGCGGACCTTCGTAATTCACATAAGCCGAAGCGCGGAAGTCGGCAGGAAGTGTGATAAATGCATTCAGGTTACCCGAATAGCTCCACGTGCGGTTATCGATCTGTGCGACTTGCGAAACAACTTCACTTCTGAAAACCCTGCCGCTTCCATTGATTTTCAATATGTCACCGATCTTCTTCGAGAAATCTGTTTCAAAGCCGTACGAAAGCTCGCGGCCCACGTTGTCGTATCTTGTCAAAGAGATACCCGACTCGTCGAGCGTGCGGATACGTGTGATCGCATTGTTGCTGTAATCCATGAAAAGAGACGGGCCGAAGCCGCCTGCCTCTTCGTAGTTCGAGTAGCCCATTTCTGCCTTGTGGGTAAACTCTGGCCGGAGGTTAGGGTTACCCGATTGAATGTTCCGTGGATCGGATAAATCGGTAAATGGATTGAGCCAGTCAGCCTCCGGGCGCTGCACGCGGCGGCTGTAATTCAGTTTCAGCTGCGAAGCGTCGCTCAGCTTGCGGGTAAGCGCCAGGGAAGGTACCAGCGTAAGGAAATGCACGTCGAACTTCCGGGCGGCACTGATCTGGTTAATTTCCTGGTTGTAATCTGTCACCCTCAAACCAACCCGCATTCCCCAGTCGTCTGTTTTTTGTGAAAACGTCATGAAACCCGTGTAAGTAGCGTCTTTATATCCGAAAATGTTACTGATGTTTTCATCAAAAACATACGCGCCGGTTTCGAGATTTTTATTGTAAAACGAATTGGTATTGTCGTTTGAGCTCATTCTCGTCCTGAAACCCGTTTCAATGGTCGCTTTTGATGTAATAGGCCAGGTGTAATCCGCATTGACAAAAAGTGAATTCCGGTTATTGTTGCGCAGGTTCTGCTGGTTGCGCATCAGACTGTCAATCTCGCTTTCCTGCACATAATACGATTCACCGTCCGACTCACCGAGCGAGTAGCTGGTAGTGAAGTTGAACTGGTGGTCTTTTTTATCAAACTTCTTGCGGTAATCCACATTGAAGTTCATGTTATTTCCATTTCCCTTGCTGTTGTTCAGCCTGCGGAAAGTTTCAACCACAGCGCCGGAAGTGTTGCTTGTTTCATTGAGCAGGTTGCTGTTGTTGCGGTTGTTGTTTTGTGAATAATTCATTCCGACTTCAAGCGAATTCTTTTCGTTGAAATCATAATTCATCCCGATCCTGCCGAATGCGTTGTTTCCTTTATTGGCGCCGGTACCGCTTTGTTCGAGGTGAGAGCTTGCTTCGGAAAGGAAATTGTCGCGGCTCAGCGTTCTCTTCCATGTCATTCCGCGGCTTTGTCCGCTGAGCGACGCATTAAGCCCGAACTTACCAGCGCGGTAGCTGAGATTACCGGAAACGTTATGGTTGTTTTTATTTCCAAGACCAAGGCGCAACCCGCCATTTGTTCCGCGGATCTTCGTCTTTTTGGTTATAATATCAATAACACCCGACGCGCCTTCGCCTTCATACTTGGCCGACGGCGTGGTCATTACATCTATTCTTTCGATCAGGTTGGCAGGGAAAGATTGAAGAATGGTAGGAAGGTCGCTGCCGTAGAGATTGGAAGGTTTTCCATCGATCAATACCACTACATTGCCTTTTCCCCTAACCTGCGGATTACCGTTTTCATCCAGCGAAACGGCGGGTACCTTTTCGAGCAGGTCACTTACATTGTTGCTGGTAGCCAGCATATCTTTTCCGATGTTGACGATCTTTTTGTCGATATCGTCCACGATCATGCTTTTTTCACCTCTCACAACTACCTCTGCAAGCTTTTGCGCTTCCGGGATCAGGGTAATAGAACCAAGATCGATCAGATTGGCTTCGGGAGAAACGCGGATATTGGGGACAAACAAAGTTTGGTAGCCCATGTTGGTAATGCGGAGCAAATAGCTGCCCGCAGCTACATTCGCCATGGTGAATGCGCCATTCTCGTCCGTTACCACACCGTCGGTAATGGACGAGTCGCGTGCGGCGAGCAGTGCCACGGTGGCAAAACTCACGGCGGTATTGGCCGGAGATTCTACTACTTTTCCTACCAGCTTTCCACCCTCAGCCGCCGGTGACGTTACCGTAAATGTTTCCGTAAAAATTGGGGAATGGTTTGCAAGAAGGCTGACCGGAGAAGCTAGAAAGGTAATGAGGCACAGAAAAGTAGATTTTGTCACGGGGATAGGATTTTGATTTTTACCAGGAATTAAATTGCCGGAAGGCGAACGAAGGTAGTGTGGGAGTAGCCAAAAAGAACCGGATCTGAACCGGGAACTGCAAAGTTACCTGAATATTGCTAACGCGCGTTTCTCAGAAACAATTACATAAAATTATTAAAAAATTAAGATTAGGAAACATTGATAAACAATCCGGCGCTGTAAGTTCAGGAAGATTGCGAAACCACCTATTTTTGCAGCATGTATAAAATCCTCATTTCCCCTATACTTTTCCTGTTTGATGCGGAGCGGATCCATTATTTTGTGACCGACCTGCTGCATTTTGCATTCAAAATCCCGTTCGTGCCCCAGTTATTGCGGTCGATGTACACATTTGAGCATCCCGACTTGGTGACCGAAGTAGCAGGGTTGCGGTTCAGGAACCCCGTGGGACTTGCGGCCGGGTTTGACAAAAATGCCGAAATGGTCGATCAGCTGGAAGCATTGGGCTTTGGTTTCATCGAGATCGGAACAGTAACTCCCCGCCCGCAGCCGGGAAATGACAAGCCGAGATTGTTCCGGTTAAAAAAAGACAAGGCGCTCATCAACCGGATGGGTTTTAATAATAAAGGCGCTGCTGTGGCGGCGGCTAAGCTTAGTAAACGCAAATCGGGGATTTTGGTAGGAGGGAATATCGGTAAGAACAAGGATACACCCAACGACCAGGCATTGAGCGATTACCTGATCTGTTTCCGCGAGTTGTTCGACGTGGTTGACTATTTTGTTGTCAATGTAAGCTCCCCCAACACGCCGGGCCTGCGCGACTTGCAGGAAAAGGCACCGCTTACTGCATTGCTGAAAGAGCTTCAACAAAAGAATCGCGAGAAGTTTAATCCAAAACCTATATTTTTAAAGATTGCTCCGGATCTGACCACCAGTCAGCTGGACGATATCATCGATATTGTAAAAGAAACCGGAATCGCCGGCGTGATTGCAACCAATACTACAATCGCCCGGGATAACCTTCGTACCAGTGCTGAGGAGATCGGACAAATAGGTGCGGGCGGGCTAAGCGGGGCGCCACTTACACATCGGTCAACGGAAGTTATTCGTTACATTTGCGATAAATCGGATCATGCTTTTCCAGTCATAGGCGTAGGTGGAATATCCTCGCCAGCGGATGCATTGGAGAAGAAAAATGCAGGTGCTGCATTGATTCAGTTATATACCGGATTCATCTATGAAGGTCCGGGGCTCGCGAAGAACATTTGTAAGTCCCTGATCAGAAATAGGTAGAAAATTACCTTTCACGCATCCCAGAGTTGAAATAAATGTCTGTTAATAAGCCAAGAGCAAACACACAACGTGCGAAAGCGGAGGAAGCTGCGGAGCCGCGCATTCGCTTCTCTTTTGATTGGGAGCAAATTTTTTCAAGTCCAAAAGGTACGTTCGCCTGGGGGACTTTTTTCATTTTGCTGGGAATCTTCCTGGAAATCGCCTTTATCTCCTATATCGTCACAGGTATCTCCGATCAGAGCGTGATCGATGGCCTGGGGCAGCAGTCGATCCGTGATGCGGGCCGGCAAACGCGCAACTTCTTCGGGGTACTTGGTGCGGTGATATCTCACTTCTTTGTTTACAGGTGGTTTGGCGTGGGCGCATTGCTGCTCCCGCTCGTGCCCATTGTGGCCGGCTGGAAAATAGCCTTTGACAAAGAAATACTCCCGCTCAACCGTACTACGAAGGAAGTGATTTTTTTCACATTGTGGATCAGCGCATTGATGGGCTATGTGATCCTGATGAGCAATACGGAAAGTACCATGAGCTTCGTCTCCGGCGGCATTGGTTACATGGTCAACGTGGCGCTGTTTGATTGGCTGAAATGGGGAAGTATCCTCCCGATCATTTTCGCATTGTTTGTCTTTGCCGTGTTCTTCTACGATGCCCGCTCTGCTTACGAAGCCTGGCAGCAGAAAAACGCCCGTCCGGAAGTAGCGCCCGAATTGAATGGCGCAGCACCTGCAGTAGCAGCTGAGGAGAAGGTACCAGCAGAGAAGGTAGCTGAGCCAGCGAAAGGTTTTGCAGCAGTTGTAAACGATACCTATGACGATGAACTGCCTGCTGATGAAGATGACGATGAGGAAGAGTTACCGGAAGAAGAGCCGGAATTGATACTCGAACAGGAAAAGGTGATCGCAGCACCAGTGCCGGTAATACCTGTTGTGCCTGTCGCCCCGGTTGAAACAAGGCTGGAACTGGAAGTGGAAGATACTACTCAAGTCGCTGAGCCTGCGCCGGAGGAGTTTGAAGACGAGGATGTAAATGCGTCTATCCTGAGAGAATTCGGCCAGTATGATCCGATGCTCGATTTGCCTTCCTACCATTTTCCGAAAGTGGATCTGCTGAATGAAGTGGAAGATAACCACCACGAAAAAGTAAGTCAGGAAGAGCTGGAAAGCAATAAAACCAAAATTGTAGATACGCTCGGAAGCTACGGGATCAATATATCCAAGATCAAAGCTACGATCGGCCCGACTGTTACATTATACGAGATTATCCCGGAAGCAGGTGTCCGTATTTCGAAGATCAAAAACCTGGAAGGAGATATTGCATTAAGTCTTGCTGCATTGGGTATCAGGATTATTGCACCTATGCCGGGACGCGGGACAATCGGTATTGAGGTACCTAATAAAAACCGTGAGACTGTTTTTGCACGATCGGTGCTGGCCAATGAGCGTTTCCAGAAGTCTAATTACGATCTGCCCATTGTTTTGGGTAAAACGATTTCAAACGATATTCACATTGTTGACCTTGCCAAAATGCCCCACTTGCTTATGGCGGGTGCAACCGGACAGGGTAAGTCGGTCGGCTTGAATGTGATCCTGGCTTCGCTGATATATAAGAAACACCCGGCTGAGCTGAAATTCGTACTTGTCGATCCAAAAAAGGTAGAACTTACCTTGTTCAACAAACTGGAAAGGCACTTTTTAGCCAAGTTGCCGAATGCAGAGGAGGCAATTATAACAGATACCAAAAAGGTTATTTTCACCTTAAACTCTTTGTGTATCGAAATGGATTCGCGCTACGACCTGTTGAAGGAAGCGGCTGTAAGAAACCTGAAAGAGTACAACGCGAAATTCGCCCAAAGAAGACTGAACCCCGAAAAAGGCCACCGGTTCCTGCCTTACATCGTACTTGTGATCGATGAGCTTGCGGATTTGATGATGACGGCCGGAAAGGAAGTTGAAACGCCCATTGCCCGGCTTGCACAGCTGGCACGTGCAGTTGGTATTCACCTGGTAGTAGCTACCCAGCGGCCTTCCGTGAAAGTCATTACAGGTTTGATCAAAGCCAACTTCCCTGCACGTTTGTCATTCCGGGTAACATCCAGCATTGACTCGCGGACTATTCTGGATATGGGTGGTGCGGAGCAGCTGGTAGGACAGGGAGATATGCTGCTGGCGATCAACTCGGAAGTGATCCGTCTGCAATGTCCGTTTATCGACACCCGTGAAATTGAAGATGTCTGCGAATTTATAGGAAGCCAGCGCGGCTACGACGAAGCTTATGCATTGCCTGAATACGAAGGCGAAGATGCTTCGGAAGGAAAAGCTGAACTGAATCCTGACGATTTTGACGGCTTGCTGCCCGACGCGGCACGATTGATCGTCACGCACCAGCAGGGCAGTACCTCACTGATCCAGCGCAAAATGAAGCTCGGCTACAACCGCGCAGGCCGGATCATGGACCAGCTGGAAGTGCTCGGCGTAGTAGGTCCGTTTACCGGAAGCAAGGCGCGCGACGTCATGTTCCACGACCTGAGCGGCCTCGAAGAGCACCTGCGTGTGATGGGCGTAAATTAAACCTTCATTTTTCGTGATGGTCTAAGATTTGTACAACCTCATAATCAATTTAACTTACTGAAAACCTCAATATGAAAAATCTGAGAATAAATGCGTGCTTACTTATTGCTATGTTGATCGCCGTCAGCTCTGCTGCATTTGCGCAGGGTGATAAAAGGTCATCTGCAATTCTGGAAGCAATGAGCAACAAATATCAGAAGATCAAATCCTTCAAAGCCGCATTTACCTATTCGCCCGAAGGAGGCAAGCCACTGAAAGGCGAGGCAACTGTAAAAGGTACAAAGTTCAGGCTGAAAATGGCCGGACAGGAGATCTTCAACGACGGGAAGCTGATGGCGACATATATCAAGGAAACCAACGAAGTAAACCTGCAGGATTTTGATCCGACAGCAGGCGGCGACCTTGACCCGACGAGAATTTATTCAGCTTACAAGAAAGGCTTTAAATATGCTTTTTTGAAAGAGAAAAAAGAAGGCGCCAAGTCCCTGGAAGTGGTGGAGCTTACATCTACCAACAAAAGCAGCCAGGTTGATAAGGTGCAGATTGAAGTAAATAAGGCAGACAAGTCCATTAACAGCTGGAAAATATTCCAGAAAAACGGACAGCAGGTAACCTACAAAGTCGATCAGTTTCAACCTGATGTAGCGGTAGCTGATACTTACTTCACCTTCAATGCAAAACAATATCCCGGCGTGGAAGTGGTTGACCTTCGATAAGAACAAAGCAATTTGTTTTGAAAAAAGAAAAAGGCGAAATCAATCGATTTCGCCTTTTTCTTTGCTAGTGTGTGCTGGTGTGTTATTGGCTTTTAGCTGTTGATTGCCTGATGTACATCGCGGTACTTTTTGATCAGGTTATGTGATTCGAGCAGTTCGGCTTTCTGGTTAGCGATGATCTGTCTGATGTTTACCGGCAGATCAACATCGGTTGCCAGTGCGTCGTCGTAGGCTTCCTGTGCGGCATCTTCACCATATTCGCAGCTTTCAAGGGCAGACTGTCTGTCGTGGCCTGTGAATGTAGCTTTGATGTCCATCCAAACCCGGTAAATCTTACCTGAGTTGGTTGTGCCGGTAGCGATTTCTCCGCCCAGGGTTCTGATTTCAGCGCTCAGCTCATTGATATTCTCACGGCTCTCATTAGCCATTTTTTGAAAAATTCCTCTCAGGTCGATGTCGATATCCTCAACCTCATTAATCGCTCTTTCGTAGCCTTCAATGCGGTCGTTATTAATTCTGATCAGGTCGTTTAATACCTCAACTAAATTTTCATTGGTTTCCATGATCTATTCTTTTTAGTGTTGATGATTTCTTATTTGTAATGCTAAACAAAAATGCTGTGCCAAGAGGTTACATATTGTTCCATTGAACCTGAGCCCAACTTCTGCAAGCGTATATGTAGGAATTCTTGCCCGGCTGGCGAATTTTTCACGATTTTGGATGTGCAAGAAGCGATTTTACCCTCTGCTCGCTGGCAGAAAACCATTTCATTTCTTCTACGTCTTTGCCAGCGAAACGCTTGATCCGGTCGTTTTCATAAGCCAGGAAAACCGCGGGGTGCACATAGTACTTTTTGCAAACTGCCCGTGTATTCCCCAAATGCGCCGCTACTACATCAAGACAGGTATTCAGGGTTCTTGTCAGTTGGCGCTGAGAGGATGGTTTTTCCTGCGTACAGAGATATTCAAATGCAGTCACAGTCCCCATCCAGGTCCTGAAATCCTTGGCCGAAAAGTGAGAACCGGTATGTTCACGGATGTAGTCATTGACCTGCCTGGCATTGAGCGCACATTTGCCGCCTGCTTCCGAGGTATACTGAAACAGCCTTTTTCCGGGCATTTCTTTGTACTGCTTGACCAATCTGGCGAGCTGTGTATCTCGCAGGGTAATATCCTGTTTGATTCCCTTTTTTCCTGTAAATACAAACCGGATACGACTTCCCGTAACAGTAGCTGCGCGGGCGTCGAGCGTGGTAATGCCCGATGATCCGTGTTTCAGTTTATAGCGCTGATTGCCCACGCGAATGCAGGTTTTGTCCATTAACTTTACCACCAAAGCAATGGACTTGTTCAGATCGAAATCGCGCCTTCTGAGATCGTGCTCCACCTGTTCCCTGAGTGCAGGAAGTGCATCAGAAAAGGTAAGCAGCCGGAAGTATTTGGTTTGATTACGGATCAGGTTCCATTGTGGGTGGTACCGGTACTGTTTCCTGCCGGCATCGTCTATCCCTGTGGCTTGCAAATGCGCATTCAAATCATTGCTGATCCACACTTCCTTCCATGCGGGAGGCAGTACCAGCGACTTGATCCTTTTGATAACCTCTTTGTCCTTAACCCTGTTTCCCTGTGGATCTACATAAAAGAAGCGCGGTGACTTTCCTCTGCGCAGGTACCCGGGCGCGTAGCCCGATTTGATATAATTCAAACCCACAGCTGCGGCTGTCAGCGCGGGATCTTTTCTTAACTTTTTAATCTGTCGTGCGGATATTTCAGGTACTTCCGTGAGCGTCCCTACTGCGGTTGCTTGCATGTTCACAATCATTTACTTTCTAGGCCTTTGTTATAACAAAGTAGTACCAGCGGAAAGAGGTGAGACGCGCCGCAACAAATACTTCTAAATCAGCATCTCAGCGAGGTTGTTATAAACAAAAATTCCTCAGCCGGGCCCGTATCAGGCTTTGCTGAGGAAGTATATACTCAGTTTGAATTTCAGGTTTGAAGCTATTCTACCGGAAAGTACGCATTGAAGATAGAGCCTACTCCCAGTTCGGAAGAGGCAATCAGGAAGCCTTTATGGTTTTCCATGATCTTTTTACAGATCGCGAGCCCGATACCTGTTCCGGGATAACGGTGCGCAGGATGCAGCCGCTGGAATACGTCGAATATCCGCTCCTTGTATTCATCTTCGAAGCCGATCCCATTATCTATGAATGCAATGCGATAATACGGGGCGTCGGCAACAGCCTTGTCTTCACCAATTTCGCTTCCATTCACTTTCGACACGCGAATGTGGATCAATGGTGCAACTTCCGGAGTTGTAAACTTGATTCCATTGCTGATCAGGTTTACAAACAGCTGGCGGATCTGGAATGGGATTACTGACAAAACGGGCAGCTTGTCAAAGGTTACCACCGCCTTTTTCTCTTCGATCGTGTCCCGTAAATCCTTGATCACGGTCGCGGCAATTTCATTCAGGTCCACCTGCTCGTATACCTTTTCCATATTCCCGGTTTTGGAATAAGTCAGGATATCTTCAATCAGCGCCTGCATTTTTTCGGCAGCAAACCGCATTCTTTCTACCGAATCCTTCACTTGTGCCGAGAGGTACGGATCTTCGCGGTCGAGTACCTTGGAAGCAAATATCTGTATTTTCCGGAGCGGCTCTTTCAAGTCGTGCGTGCTGATCCAGTTCAGGTTAGCCAGCTCTTTATTAGCCGTTTTCAGTTCTTCATTCAGGATACGGTTTTTATCCTCTTGTACCTGGATGAGCTGGTAGTTAATGTGCTTCTGCAATGCATACGAGAAATTGGAAGCAGCGCTGAGCTCCAATTTTCTCCACGGCAGACTCTTATCTTTTACCTCAACCATCCACAGCTCAAAGGATTTCCTGGGTGAAAGGCGGAATCCGTCTTCGTTATTCAAGATTGCTTTATCGGGATTTCCGGCCCAGTTGATCGTTTCAACTTTCTCCGACCTGATCCACATAATACCGTCAGGGTTCATGGAGGCTACCGAATGATAAATGATACCAGCGGCAGAGTTCGAAAAAGATTTGGCTTCGGGAAAAATGTCCGAGATACTATCTGTGTGAAAACCCTGCGTCGGATACCTTTCGGCTAGCTTTGTCATCAAAGTGACCAGCTCTTCGTCGCTGGGAACAATGCCATTTTTATATAACTGTCCATTGTAATAGATCACAGCCCCTGTTGCATTGGCAAGTTTGAGCAGGGAAGGCGATTGGTGGCAAGCTTCTATAAAGTCCTCATTTTCGTGCAGCAGCGTAAGAGAATCCGAAAGCGCCTTATCTACTTCCTGACCTATTTCAAATTCCTCCGCAGTTTCCCTCACCGCGATCTGCGACGTAAGAAAATGCCCTTGAAGCAAGGCAGAAAGCCGCGTGTAATGGGGCAGCACTTTGGGAGAATAATGGTGACACGCTATCAAACCCCACAGTCTTCCGTTTTGCAGAAGAGAAATCGTCAATGTGGCGCCTACCCCCATATTTTTCAAATATTCAATGTGAATAGGGGATACACTCCTCAAAATGGAGAGGCTCAGGTCGAGGGATTGGTTGCTTTTAGTATTTCCCTCATCAATGGTCAGCAAACGTACAGGCTCGTAATTTATGTCCGCGATCATACGCAGCGGGTTACGGATATACAGCTCGCGCGCCTGAACAGGAATGTCCGTATGCGGGTACATCTGGCCGGCAAAAGAGTCGATCTCATCTACCTTGCTCTCGGCAATTACTTCGCCATTGTACTCGGTATCGAAACGGTAGATCATCACACGATCATAGCCTGTGATCTCCCGCGTTTCGTTCGCAATTTCCTGGCAAAGCTCCTGCAGGTAAGTCGTTTTTTCCAGTACGGACACAAAGTGCCTTGTCTGGTTATATAGGTTCGGTAAGTTGATCGTTCCGTCAGGAAACGGTTCAAATTCCAGTATAATGGTATCGCCACTCTGGTGTACAGTGGTGTTATAGGAAACCTCTTGCAGGGTAAATACAAATGGCTGTGCGGTATCAATAACCCGCGCAGTTGCGTAAGTGGCAAATTCGCTGGCCTGATCAGCCGGAACCACTTCTTTCAGTGACTTACCCAAAATCGCGTCTGGTGTCAGACCGATGTAGCTGCTGGTGTTCTCACTGCAGTATTCGATTCGGAGGGTGTCTTTTTTGATGCCAAACAGGAACCCGTGCGGTTGAATGCTCCCCGGAATGTGAATTGGTTCGCTTTCGCAATTCGTCAGATTAACGATGTCCCTGTTTACTATATCCTTAATGTTCATTTCGACTAAATATTTCTGTCGCTTAGCCAGCTGTTAATTACTGTAAAAGTTTTTTTGGCACTGTCGATAATGGTCGCACTGCTTTTACTCCCGGCGGCATATTGAGCAAGCAGCGACACAAACGATTTCCACATGCTGCCTGTCTGATCTCCATAACCCCAGAAGTAGGCCGCGCCACTTTCCGGATCCAGCCCGAGCTTGTTATGAACATGCTTGTAAATGATCTTCCCGCCCAGGGTCGAACCCTCCATGACATACATAATGCCCATTGCTTCCGGAGTGCCTGAACAATCAAACTGATGGATTGGCAAGTCGCGGATCTGATCGTCGCTCATTCCTGTACGGGACAAGTCTTTTACGATCAGCGCAGATTTGTACCTGCTATTCCAATCCGGTAAAATGTCTTTTAAGACTGGAAAAATCTGCAGTTCACAAGCCAGTGTAATTCCATAAATTTTTGACAAATACGCCTGATAATCGGATAGGGTAACAGCAGGGTCAAGTAACGTTTTGGAAAGCTGATTGTTTTCAAGAATTTGATGGCTTTCAGCAGTTTCAATTCTTAAATTCTTAATAAACGATTCTTGTTCATTCGCAATAACGGTCGTTTCATTCATATAAGAACGCTGATTCAAGCCTCAAAAAATTAGTTCGTAATCAAAAACTGTTCCACTTGTGTCGGAGTAGCCTGGTTAAGGCTGTGGAACAGGCACTTCTCCAGGACATTTACAAGTCCCGCGAAACTCGTAGGCTTTTGGATGTACAGGTTCGCTCCACCTTTATACGCCGATTCCCAAAGGTACTGGGCGACGGAGGTAGACAGGATAATGATGGGCGTGTCTTCAAAGCCGGGAGTAGCCCTGATTTCTTCAAGACATTCGAGCCCGTTTTTTACCGGCATATTCATGTCCAGAAAAATGAGGTCGGGTTTCGGCTCGGTGCTATGGATATTGTCTGTCAGCTCAACACCATTGGAGGCCACAGACAGTTGTGAATTTGGAGAGACTTGTTCTAATGCTTCACGAAATAAAAAAGTATCGTCGTCATCGTCGTCAGCGAGAAGAATCTGAAATTGTTTGTCCTGCGTCATTACTTTTCTCAGAAGCGGGGCTTCTTTTTCTTTCCTATTAACAGGTGAGGGTACGAATATAGTTGGCCAATAAGGGCAGCTAACAAAGCTAATATAACTTTTTTTTAAAAAATACATTCACTCCTTTCTTGAATAAGAAAATGTAGCGCCACACGGGTTGTAGGTGTAATTCTGGGTGATCGTCTGATAAAGGTAGACGGATCTTGGCACAATTTTTTCACCTGCTTGAATCAGAAATCACAAAAAAATTAAAATGTTTATGAAAAAGATCGCATTTACTTCGCTGGCACTGGCTACTATGATGGCATTTTCTGCTTGCAATTCCAATAAGACTGAGGATACTGCGGAAGTAGCAGAAGAGCAAAATGAGCAGAAGCTGGACGATACCAATCTGGAAGATGATTCAGAGTTTGCAGTAGCCGCTGCTGATGGAGGTATGATGGAAGTGCAGCTGGGCGAGCTGGCAAAAACAAATGCAGCCAGTGCGGATGTAAAGAAATTTGCAGAAACAATGGTAACCGAGCACGGGAAAGCCAACGATGAGCTGAAAGCGCTGGCCCAGCAGAAAAACATCACGCTGCCTGCGATGCTGAGCAACGACAAGCAAAAGAAATATGACGACCTGGCGGCGAAGAAAGGCGCCGACTTTGATAAAGCATACATCTCTTTTATGGTTGACGATCATAAAGAGGATATCAGCGAGTTTGAGGAAGCAGCGAAGGACGCCAAGGATCCGGACGTGAAATCGTGGGCAGCAGGCAAAGTGCCAGCCCTGAAACACCATTTGGAAATGGCAGAGGCGATTAACAGCGCGAAGAAATAAGCACGCAAATTCCTCCCTGATCAGCCGGAAACCGCCAAGGTTCCGGCTTTTTTGTGTTTTTAATGGTTGAGTTTTGAGAAGAAATAGACAATTTGAACTTTTAATCTGAGGTAGCTCAAAGTCAAAAATGCGTAAATATTTGATTAATCATCTGCAATAAGCTTATTTTGTCTATCAATTTAATAGAGTTATGCTTACAGATCTCTTGTTCTCTTTTCGAAAAGCCGTTTTTGTCGCTGGATCGGCTATTTTGTCTATTGGTTTCGCTGCTGCACAAACAGCCAGCCGCCCTAACATTATTTTCATTTTCTCCGATGATCACGCTTACCAGGCGATCAGCGCGTATGGAAATAAGTATGTTAAAACACCCAATATCGACCGCATCGCCAGAGAAGGCGCATTGCTGACGAATAACCTGGTTACCAATTCCATTTGCGGGCCGAGCCGGGCTACTTTGCTTAC
Organism: Dyadobacter sp. Leaf189; assembly: GCF_001424405.1. Classification (GTDB taxonomy): domain Bacteria; phylum Bacteroidota; class Bacteroidia; order Cytophagales; family Spirosomataceae; genus Dyadobacter. The sequence goes on along the minus strand of NZ_LMPS01000008.1, from coordinate 221,535 downwards.
CGGTAAGTACAGCCACTTAAATGGCTATAAACGAAATGACAATACCCGCTTCAACACCAATCAGACGCTGCTCTCGGAAACCCTCCGACAGAATGGATACCAGACAGCCTGGATCGGGAAAATGCATTTAAATAGTCTGCCGGCCGGTTTCGACTACTGGAATGTACTGCCAGGGCAAGGCAGCTATTACAATCCCGATTTCATAGGTCAGCCCAATGATACTACGCGCCACACCGGCTATGTTTCTGATCTGATCACGAAATTTTCGACGGAATGGCTGGACAAGCGGGACAACTCAAAACCTTTTTTCCTCATAGTAGGGCACAAAGCTACCCACCGCGAGTGGCTGCCGGACTTGCAGGACCTCGGTGCTTATGACAATGTGAATTTCCCACTTCCCTCGAATTTTTACGATGATTATAAAGGAAGAGCCGCCGCGCTGGACCAGGATATGTCCATTGAAAAAACAATGCGGCTGAAACAGGACTTGAAAGTAAATGCCGATTTTGACAAAGACTGGACTTATAATCGTTTTAATGCAGACCAGAAAAAGGTATTTAAAGGATATTATGACAAGATATCAAAGGAATTTGCGGATAAAAAACTGACCGGAAAAGCACTCACCGAATGGAAGTACCAGCGTTACCTGCGTGATTACTACTCCGTGGCGAAATCGCTGGACAGGAACATTGGCAAGCTGCTTGATTATCTGGACAAGAGTGGACTGGCGAAGAATACGGTGGTGATCTATGCTTCGGACCAGGGATTTTACCTGGGCGAGCACGGCTGGTTTGACAAGCGTTTTATTTACGAGGAATCATTGAAAACGCCATTTGTGATCCGCTACCCTGGTGTAATCAAGCCGGGAACGCGTAACAATGACCTGGTTGTGAATATCGATTGGGCGCCTACCGTACTGAACATCGCAGGTGTGAAAGTGCCGGCTGACATGCAGGGTAAATCGTTTTTACCAAGACTTCAAAGCGGGCAGACTGCGCAGGTTCCGTGGCGGAAAGAGGCATATTACCATTACTATGAATTCCCGCAACCTCACCACGTGTATCCGCATTTCGGTTTGAGAACGAACCGCTACAAGCTGGCTTATTTTTACGGAGGACCTGATTCCTGGGAGCTTTTTGATTTGCAGAAAGATCCTACCGAGGTCAATAACATTTATGGCACAAAAGGAACAGAGTCCATTGCTGCCGACCTGAAAAGCAAGTTGAAGGTTCTGATGGAAGAGTACAAGGATGAAGAAGCATTAAAGGTGCTTGCATCTGCTAAAAAATAACAACGTGAGTGGTAATCGATATGATGCGGTGGTGGTCGGAGCTGGTCCAAACGGACTGGCGGCAGGGATTACGCTGCAACGTCGTGGATTATCGGTCTTGATTGTGGAGGCAAAAGAAACGATTGGCGGCGGAATGCGGAGTGCCGAGCTGACATTGCCGGGTTATGTTCACGACGTTTGTTCGGCGGTGCACCCGATGGCCTTGATGTCGCCATTCTTCAAAAGTATCCCTTTGCGCGAGTTGGGGGTGGAATTTATCCAGCCAACGTTTGCTGCAGCGCATCCTTTTGACGATGGGAATGCCGCAATCCTGGATCAGTCGGTTGCGAAAACGGCAGATAGCCTGAGTGTGGACAGGTCTGCATACATGGACTTCATGGGCGGGCTGGTAGACATTATCCCGGACATTTTACCCGATCTTTTAGGTCCGTTAACCTTTCCGAAACATCCGCTGAAACTGGCGAATTTCGGATTGAAAGCATTGCCGCCTGCAACGTGGTCGGCAGGGAGGTTTAAAGCGAAAGAAGCCAGAGGATTATGGGCGGGAATGGCGGCGCATTCCATTCAACCACTTGAAAACGCTGCCACTTCTGCTTTCGGGATTATGCTGATGGCGGCGGCACATTTGTACGGCTGGCCGATTCCAAAGAGAGGAAGTCAGTCACTGGCCGATGCGCTTGCCACTTATTTCAAATCACTCGGAGGAGAGATCAGAACAAATTTCCGTGTGGGTAACTTGAATGAATTACCGGCCTCAAAAGCTATATTAATGGATGTTACCCCCAGGCAGCTTGTACAAATTGCCGGGAATGAACTTTCATCCTCGTATCGCAGCAGGTTACAAAGCTATCGTTACGGAGCTGGTGTCTTTAAAGTAGACTGGGCCCTGGAAGAACCAATACCATTTACGGCGGAAGCGTGCCGGCAGGCGGGTACCGTTCACATTGGCAATACCATTGAAGAAATTGCAAAGTATGAAGCCGGAATAGCAAAAGGCATTCATTTGGATAAGCCTTTTGTACTCGTAGCGCAGCAAAGCACATTTGATAATACCCGCGCCCCTGAGGGCAAGCATACAGCATGGGCATATTGCCACGTTCCTAACGGATCGACACGTGATATGACAGCTGCCGTTGAACAGCAGGTGGAGCGGTTTGCGCCAGGCTTCAGGAATTTGATAAAAGGCAGGAGTACAATGAGTCCGGCGCAGATGGAAGGATATAATTCCAACTACATCGGCGGCGATATCAATGGAGGCATTCAGGACATTTTTCAACTGTATTCAAGGCCCGTGTTGAGTGCGTCGCCTTACCGTACATCGGCGAAGCACATTTATATATGTTCTTCGTCAACACCTCCCGGCGGCGGGGTGCATGGAATGTGCGGCTACCACGCTGCTACGCAGGCATTGAAGGATATTTTTAAAGTAACTAACAATTAGTATTTAGTGAGATCAATGAAAACCAGTAGAAACAACCTTCAAAGATTGGCCCTGCTCGCGCTTGTTGCGGGTGCTGCTTTGGGTTGCGGAAGCAAAAAGAGCGCCGAGGAAAGAAAAGCAGACAGCATTGCCCAGTGCATCTCGGAAGGGATACCTTCCCGGGCGGCGGCAATCGCGAATGCAGTAAATATCACTGCGGGTACAGGCGACACGACAGGAATGGTGTGGATCAAAGGCGGGAAGTTTTTAATGGGCGCCGACGAATTCCCCGACTCCCGGCCCATGCACGAAGTGACGCTTGACGGGTTTTATATGGATGCGCACGAGGTAACCAATGCAGAGTTTGCTGCGTTTGTCAAAGCGACAAATTACAAGACCGTGGCAGAAAGGCCGCTGAACCCGGCAGATTACCCGGGAGTGCCTGCTGATAAACTGGTGCCGGGCTCTGCGGTGTTTACACCCACGTCCACGCGCGTGAACCTTGATAACCCGTTGCAATGGTGGAATTATGTGCCCGGCGCAAACTGGGCTCATCCCGAAGGTCCGCAAAGCTCGATTAAAGGGCGGGAGAACTATCCCGTGATCCACATTTCCTACGAGGATGCAGCTGCTTACGCCAAATGGGCTGGTAAGCGGCTTCCTACTGAAGCAGAATGGGAGTACGCGGCCCAGGGCGGAAAAGGTAACAACACTTACTATTGGGGCGATCAGCTCAAACCGGGCAACAAATGGGTGGCCAATATTTACCAGGGCAGCTTCCCTGACAAAAACACAAAGGAGGATGGTTACCTGGCTGCCGCGCCAGTGAAAACATTCCCGGCGAATCCGTACGGACTCTATGATATGGACGGAAACGTGTGGGAATGGTGCGAGGACCTGTATCGCCCGGATTACTATCAGAAAAGTGCGAAAGTCAACCCGACCGGGCCTGCCGATAGCTATGATCCCGACGAGCCCGGCGCTGTGAAGCGTGTACAACGGGGCGGGTCGTTTCTTTGCAGCGATGAATATTGCATTCGCTACAAAGCGGGCAGCCGCGGGAAAGGTGAGGTTACAAGCGGGAGTAATAATCTCGGTTTCAGATGTGTGTTGGTTGCGAAGAAGTAATATATTCCCGGTGTTTTTACTTAGAAAACGATTCACCTGTTAAGTTGTAGTATTATTATGCAGAGGTTCGAAGACACACATTTCCTGACAGTTCCGGGTCTTGCCAGTTCAGGACCGCAGCATTGGCAAACGATCTGGGAAGAACAGTATCCAGCGCATTTCAGCCGGGTACAACAGGAAAACTGGGACTGGCCGGTTAAGAACGACTGGGTAGGCCAGCTGCAAAAAGAAATCAGCGAGCTCACAGGTCCGACGATACTGGTTGCTCACAGTCTGGGCTGCATTACCGTGGCACATTGGGCGCAGGCGTTTCAGTCGGAACATATCAAAGGCGCATTGCTCGTCGCGCCGGCTGACGCGGACCTCTCAAAACGCCTGAACTTCGTGGTAGGTTTTACACCGGTCCCGACAGGGAAAATCAGCTTTCCCACGATTGTAGTGGCGAGTACCAATGATATGTATGCGAGTATCTCACGTTCACAGACATTTGCCGAACACTGGGGAAGCGAGTTTATCAATGTTGGCAAGAAAGGGCACATCAATGCAGTTTCCGGACTTTCGGATTGGAGTGAGGGAAAGGAGATCCTGTATAAGCTGAGCGGATCTGCATTGTTGAAGCCGTACGCAACTTTTAGCCCGAAAGTACCGTAAGGCATTTGAAACAGGAGTTCTATATTTCACTATATCTTTTTATATTACAAAAAAATCTTTCTCACTTTAAAATGACGGAATCCACTATGAAAAAAATGTTTCTTCTAGCCGCAGCCGGTTTGTTATTCAATGTTGCTGCAATTGCTGACGGGCCTGGCAAGACGAAGGTCGCAGACAAGACATTGAAGGTTGACACTAAAAGCAGCAGCGTAACCTGGGGAGCAAAAAAGGTGACAGGAACCCACGCAGGTACTGTTCCATTGGAGAGCGGCTCTCTGGTCGTTGACGGAGATAAGCTGAAAGGCGGGAGCTTTGTGGCAGATATCAAGAACCTCGTGGTAACTGATGTAACTGACAAGGATATGAACGGCAAGCTTACCGGCCACCTTAAAAGTGATGATTTTTTCTCTGTTGAGAAACACCCGCAAGCCAAGCTGGTTATCTCTTCGGTAACTCCGAAAGGCGCGAATGCGTATGATGTGACTGGTAAACTGACCATCAAAGGCATTACACAGGAAGTGAAATTCCCCGCTACCGTGAAATCAGACGCGCAAAAAGTAACTGCAAATGCGAAAGTAACGATTGATCGTACCAAATACGACATCAAATTCCGTTCAAGTAACTTCTTTGAAAACCTGGGCGACAAGGCAATTGATAATGATTTTACATTGGATGTAAACCTGGTGGCCAATAAATAATTACAAGTTTTCTTTGAAATAGGAAATCCGGTTTGAATATTCAGACCGGATTTTTTAATTTTTTACCAACCTATGAACAAATCGACTACCGGATTACTCTTCTGCCTCGCGCTTGTTTTCGGCGAAGTGGCTGCTCAAAAGGAAAACAAATTGCCTGACTGGACTTTCGGTGGGTTCAAACGTCCGGCCAATGTAAATCCTGTGATTTCACCGGATAGCACCTCCACATTCTTCTGCCCGATGAACAAGAAGCAGATTGACTGGGAATCGAACGATACCTTTAATCCGGCCGCTGCTATCAAAGACGGCAAGATTGTAGTGCTTTACCGCGCGGAAGACAAAGCAGGTAAGGCGATCGGAAAGCGCACTTCGCGGCTTGGTTATGCGGAAAGTGAAGACGGGATCCATTTTAAAAGGAGAAAAGAACCCGTGCTGTTTCCCGCGGAAGACAGTCAGAAGGCAATGGAGTGGCCCGGCGGCTGTGAGGACCCGCGCGTGGCAGTTACCGAAGACGGCTTGTACGTTGTATTCTATACCCAATGGAACCAGGACAAAGCGCGCATTGGCGTTGCGACTTCAAGGGACCTGATCAAATGGGAAAAGCACGGGCCGGTATTCAAGAAAGCTTTTGGCGGTAAGTTCAACGAGATATGGACAAAATCGGGCTCGATTGTTACCAAACTGGTCGGCGACAAACAGGTAATTGCGAAAATCAATGGGAAGTACTGGCTGTATTTCGGCGAGGCGAATGTAAATGTGGCTACGTCAACAGATCTGATCAACTGGGAGCCTGTTGTGGATAATAACCAGAATCTGGTAAACCTGATCTCACCCCGCAAAGGCTATTTTGACAGCAATCTCACGGAATGCGGCCCGCCTGCGATTGTAACCGACAAAGGTATTGTCCTTTTATATAATGGTAAAAACGATAAAGGCGAGGATGGTGACAGGCAGTTTACGCCCAACAGCTACTGCGCCGGTCAGGTGCTTTTTGACAAAAATGATCCTTCCAAAGTACTGGCCCGTCTGGATAAACCATTCTTCCGGCCCATGGAAGCATTTGAAAAAAGCGGTCAGTACGTAGCCGGTACTGTATTCATTGAAGGAATGGTTTACCACAAGAAGAAATGGTATCTCTACTACGGCTGCGCCGATTCCCGGGTTGGTGTGGCAGTTTATGATCCTAAACAAAAACTGCCGGGCGATCCGCTTCCGTAAACTGAAACATACAAAGGAGCAAAGCCAAAGGCAATCGTATTTGCTTTGCTCCTTTAAAGATGCCTTTCTACATCCATGCTAACGTGAAGGATGCGAATAATCTCAGCTTTGTTCTCGGTTGAAAAACGGAAAAATATGTAATGCTTTCCGTACAAAGTTTTCTGGTAACCTTTTCGAACCTGATCAATAGCCTTGCCTTTTATTTTTCCGTCTCCTATCGCTTCGAAACTCGACAGCAGCCCGTCGAGATATTTTTCAGCTTGGTGCAAGGACCATTCATGAACTGTATATTCCCAAATTTTAATTAAATCATTCTCTGCAAGGCGGGTAAGTTTGTAATTACTCATTGCCTGAATGATCCTTTTTTAGTTTTGACTTAAAATCTGCCGGGTCAAAGTTTTCAGCCCAGCCGCTTTCTTCGCCTTCAATAAGTGCCTGTCTTAATAAGCTCAGCTTCTGCTCTTCTTGCTCTAATAATCGGAGACCTGCCCGAACCACTTCGCTGGTAGTAGCATACCGGCCCTCGGCTATCTGAGTCTGAATAAATGAATCAAAATGCTGGCCCATTGATATGGATGTATTTTTTCCCATTTTCCGTTTATTTAGATGTTAGACCAAAGTTACCAATTTTTGGTAACTATTTCCTTCGTCGTTCTACACTTGATTTTTCCTCAGATACCCGTGCTTTACCCTCTGTTGCAGCAACTGGCAGGCAATAATTTTCAGGCATTCAATCGATCGCAAGCCGATTGGCGTACATAAAGGAAATCACTAAACTAGATTTCTTATTATGAAAATGTCAACAAAAATCATGGGCTTGCTGCTCGCAGCGATGTTTACAACCGGATCCGCTTTTGCTCAAAAAGAAAAGACCGTGATGGTTGGTGGTGCTGCTATGTACCCTTCTAAAAACATCATTGAGAATGCAGTAAACTCCAAAGAGCACACTACGCTGGTAGCAGCTGTGAAAGCGGCCGGACTGGTAGAAACACTTTCGGGAACAGGTCCATTTACAGTTTTTGCGCCGGTTAACTCGGCATTTGAAGCACTTCCTGCGGGCACAGTTGATAATCTGTTGAAGCCGGAAAACAAAGGAACACTAACTTCGGTATTGACTTACCACGTGGTTCCTGGCAAAGTGGACTCGAAAGCAGTTGCGAAAATGATTAAAGACGGCGGCGGCAAGGCAATGGCGAAAACAGCACAAGGCGCGGAGCTTACATTTTCAATGAAGGGAAAAGATTTGATCGTAACCGATGCGAAAGGTAATTCAGCCAAAGTTACTACTGCCGATGTTTATCAATCGAATGGTGTAATCCATGTGATAGACAAAGTGTTAATGCCTTAATGAGCTTGTGAAGTTGGTTGTGTGAGTGAGTTGTTGTAAAAGCGGGAGGACCTTGGTCTTTCCGCTTTTTTATTTGCTGCGCACGCCTTCAAGCAGGTTAGTACAGGATAGTCGGCCAGATATTTTTAGGAATTTTTGGATATAATTTTCTGCTTTTTTAAGAGTATTAACTTTTATAAAAACCCTCTTGTAAGGGAAAGGCAGATTAAGGAAGTCACTAAACCTATAAAACCCATTCAAATGAATTTCAGATTTGTCAAAGCCGGTTTTATGCTGGCAGCTTTGCTGGTAATTGCAAGCCAGGCTACTTCGGTGGCCCAGAAGAAAGAGAAAGGGTTTGTTTCCATTTTTGACGGGAAGACCCTGAAAGGCTGGGAGTATGATGCAAAATACTGGCGCGTGGAGAATGGGAATCTGGTAGGCGAAATCACTCCGGAAACACTTCTTAAGACTAATTCCTTCATTGTTTGGCAAGGCGGCCAGCCGGCGGATTTTGAACTGAAAGGTTCGTTTAAAATCCAGCAGAGTGGTAATTCGGGCATTCAATACCGGAGCGAAAAAGTAGAGGATGTGCCGAATGCGTTGAGAGGATACCAGGCAGATATTGACGGAAAAAATACATATACCGGCCAGAATTACGAAGAACGCCGCCGCACAACACTGGCCTACCGCGGACAAAAAACGGTGATCAACGAGTACACAGGCGAAAAAACACCCGAAGGTGTACGCAGCAACATCAAAGCCAATGCCTGGAAAGGCTTCGAAGTAACCGGCTCACTTGGCGCTTCCGATTCCCTCAAAACACTAATCAAAAGCGAAGACTGGAACACCTTCCATCTGGTGATCAAAGGCAACCGTTTGCAACATTATATCAACGGCGTACTTATGAGCGAGGTGACAGACAATGACACCTACAATGGTCGCAAAAAAGGCTATCTGGGTATGCAGGTGCACGTAGGCCCACCCATGAAAGTGGAGTTCAAGGATTTGAGGATTAAACAATAGCTTTTGGCTATTAGCCATTAGCTTTTGGCTGTTAGGTTAGGAGGAAGGAGGAAAGGGAGGAAGGACGAAGGAGAAAAGGAAAGACAAACAATAAAACAGCCCCCTAGGGGCAAAAAGTCAATTGCCCCGGGTTTCAACCCGGGGATCCAGAGCAAAGGATTTTTAAAAAGCTAATAACTAAAAGCTAATAGCTAAACTGCTAAAAGCTATTAGCCAGAAATATCATGAACAAAATTGGATTCAATGTACTTGCCTGGACGGCGTCGGTGTCGGATGATTTATTTCCGATTATTGACAGGCTGAAAGGCATCGGTTACGACGGTGTGGAATTTTATCTTGGACCGCAGGAATCGTCTGCTTACCAGCGAATGGGTGGATATACCAAAGACCTCGGCCTGGAAACAACAGCTGTGATGACTTTGGGTGCGGATGAAAATCCGGTAAGCGAGTCGGTTGAGGTACGTCAAAGAGCTTTGGATAAAATCAAATGGGCGGTAGACCGGGCACACGACCTGAATGCGAAAATCATTTGCGGGCCATTCCACTCAGCGCACACGGTTTTTGTAAATCGCCCTGCGGAGGACCAGGAATATGCATTGGCAGGAGAAGTACTGAATGCAGCTGCCGAATATGCCGCGCAGGCTAATATCACATTTGCACTGGAGGCGCTCAACCGGTTTGAATGCTATTTATGCAATACCATGGAGCAGCTGCAAAAGCTGGTGACAGCCGCCAATCACCCGAATGTGCGCGCGATGTTTGATACGCACCATTCCAATATCGAGGAGAAAAACTATGGTAACGCATTGCAAACCATCGCGCCGGTACTTGCCCACGTGCACATCAGCGAAAACGACCGCGGAACACCTGGTACCGGACAGGTTTTGTGGGATGATGCATTTGCGGGTTTAGCTGCCATCAATTATCAAGGCTGGCTTACAATCGAAGCATTTTCAAGAAACGACCCGGGCTTCGCCAATGCGATTGGCGTATGGCGGGAGTTTAACGAGCCCTGGGATATTGCCGAAAATGGCTACCGGTTTATCAGGGAGATGTGTTTGAAGCATGGATTGTAAGTGACTTCGGCTGTCGGTTTTCGGCAGTCGGCTTTTTTGCGATGGACTTCGTCATCGTGACCAGAGTCACCTATTAAGTTGATGTCGTAAGGACCTCAAACAGTAAACAAAAAGGCCGAAAGCCGAAGTAAACAAGTCACTATGACCCACAACCTGAAATTTCTCTTCTTGTTCTTCCTGCTTAGTTCTGCCGCATTCGCGCAGGGCGACGCTTCCGGATATCAAGTTGTTTACAAAGGCGATAAAGGGCCGGGATTGGATAAAAACATCGTTTTCATTGCTACCGATCATGAATACCGCAGTGAGGAGTCACTTCCTGCGCTGGCGCGGATTATGGCAAAACGTTATGGATTTACCTGCACAGTGATATGGGGCCTGGATGATGAGGGCAATATCCTGCCGGGCAGCTCCAATCTGAAAGGGTTGGAAGTACTTGATAAGGCCGATCTGCTGGTGATGTTCATGCGGTTTGCGCATTTTGAAGATAAGGAAATGCAGCATATTGATAAGTATATCCGGCGGGGCGGTCCGATTGTGGCTTTCCGCACATCTACACACGCATTTGAAATTAAAAATGACCCTAAATGGGAGCATTATACATGGAATTATAAGGGTGACAAAACTGCCTGGAAAGATGGTTTTGGAGAAGTGGTGCTTGGCGAAACCTGGGTGTCGCACTACGGTACCAATCACAAACAGTCTTCAAAATTGATCATCGAGCAATCAGAAGCCGCGCACCCGATTATGACCGGCGTGAAAGATGTATGGGTAGAATCCGGCGGGTATACTGCCGAACCGAAAGGTACTGTACTGGCGAGGGGACAGGTTTTGAATGGAATGACGGCCACTTCCGCACCGTATCCTACAAAAGAGTTGTTGCCGGTCGCCTGGATCAAAGAATACCAGGTGGAGGGCGGGAGCAAAGGAAAATCTTTTACAACTACCCACGGCGCCTCCGAAGATCTGCTGAACGAAGGCTTCCGAAGAATGGCAGTGAATGCCATGTTTTGGGGATTGGGGATGGAAAAGTCCATTAAGCCAACTAATAATATTGCATTTGTTGGCCCTTACAAGCCCACTACCTTCAATTTCAGCGGATACAAAGCCAATGTAAAGCCGGCCGATCTGGCTGGATTTGACTCGCTGATCATGCCTGGTAAGGTTGTGAAGAAAAAGGCGCCGTGATTTTAGTTTTTGACCAAACAGATTTAAAATAATGTCAGTACAACTTCCATTTCGTTTTGGTTCTGAGGTATATACCTGGTTTATGAGCGGCAACGGTAAAACGTATGAAGGCCGGCTCGGACACATGATTGAGGTTATTTCAAAGGCAGGTTTCAGTGGCATTCAACCTATTTTCACCTGGATGGGCGAGCTGGTTGATCCGGATCTGCTGGAAGCAAAATTAAGGGAGCAGAACATCGAGTTGGCTGCACTGGCACTGGCACTCGACTGGAACGAAGCCGAAGAAACGGAGCGGGAAAGGGAGGTTGCCGACCACGCGATCAGGGTACTGCAACGTTTTCCTGGTGCGATCCTGAACACAGTACAAATCCCGAGCGGAAGGCATAACCTTGCTCAGCGCCAGGCCAATCTGGTCAATATTGTGAATACAGTATCAAGACGGGCCGCTGAAAAGGGCATTCCGTGCAGCTACCATCCCAATTCCCCCCACACATCCATTATCCGCACGGAAGAGGATTACAAAATCGTACTCGAATCACTGGATATATCGGCTACCGGCTGGACGCCGGATGTTGGCCACATTATCAACGGCGGAATGGACCCGCTTTCTAAAATGAAAGAGTACGAGGCATTGATCAACCACGTGCATTTCAAAGATTGGGACGGCGCACCTGAGTTTGCATTAATGGGTAATGGAAGCGTGGACTTACTCGGGGTAACTCAGTGGCTGAAAGATATCAATTACAAAGGCTGGATCATCTGCGAAGACGAAGGCGCAGAAGCACTCGACGATCCGGATTACGTGACTTTGCACGACGGAAAGTGGATTCAGGAAAAGTTGATTCCGGGGTTGAGATGACTTTGGCAGTCGGCAATCGGCTTTCGGCTGTCATACTTTAATCGTAATTGATAATTTTTTAAACTAAAAAAGCTGACGGCCGAACGCCGAAAGCCGAAGTACCTCCAAGTATGCCCACTATTAAAACCAACGCAATAAACATGTACTACGAAGAGCGGGGTTCTGGTGAACCGCTGCTTTTGATCATGGGAATAACAGCTCCCGGGTCGGTCTGGAATGTGCATGTGGCGGATTGGAAGCATCATTTTCGCTGCATTATCGGGGATAACAGGGGGGTAGGGTTGACTGATAAACCAGCCGGGCCTTATTCCTCGGAGCAAATGGCCGACGATTATGCAGGTCTGCTGGACTCGCTTGGGTTGGAGAATGTGAATGTAATCGGCTGTTCAATGGGCAGTACCATTGCACAGCAATTGGCGATCAGGCATCCTCAAAAGGTAAAATCGCTCGTGTTAATGTGTCCCTGGGCGCGTTGCGACAATTATGCGAAAGGGTTGTTCCAGCATATCATGAATGCCAAAGCCAGGTTCAGGCCGGAGGAATTCAGTCTGTACATTCAATTGCTGATTTTCTCAAAATCGTCGTGGGACAATGCTGAAAAGCACGCAGATCTCGCGCAGGGCCGGCAACAGGACGCTTACGGTGCATTCCCGCAGCCTTTACACGGTTTGGAAGGGCAAGCAGCTGCTTGCATGAACCACAACGCACTGCCCGATTTGCACAAAATAGATAAACCAACCCTCGTGATCGGTGGACGGGAAGACATTTTTACCCCGGTGTGGATGGCGGAGGAAGTAGCAAATAGTATCCCGGGGGCAGAGCTGTTTTTGTACGAAAAACTAGGACACGCGTTTCATTTCGAGGATACGGAAGAGTTTAATGCCAGGGTGAGGGGTTGGCTGAAAACTTCGTCGAGCTAGCGTCTCGCTCAGGGTGACAAAGGTTTATTAAGAACAGTAAATTGAAGTGACAAAAGCTTATGAGAAGGATTAAATAACAGGGTTTTTCGACTTTTAATCTTTACAAAACTCAATAATAAAAACAATGGAAAGTGCCGATTCAATAAACCAGGGCTGGGTAGATAAAGTATCCAATCACGTGCAGGTAGGGGGTATCGAAACTTCGGTGCTTGATAATGGCGCGGGGAGAGGTACCCGGATTGCGTGGGTGAATACCGGCACCGGGCTGCGTTTCAAAGTGGTACTTGACAGGGCAATGGATATTGCGGAAGCATTTTATAATGAGCACAGTCTGGCGTGGATCAGTCACGTGGGCGTTACTTATCCACAGCCTTTTTCGGATAAAGGGATTGACTGGCTGCGTACTTTTGGTGGCGGTTTGCTCACTACTTGCGGCCTTTCTCACGCAGGCGGACCGGAGTCGGACGAATATGGTGACCGCGGCTTGCACGGTTTGATCGGGAATGCGCCTGCCGAGGTTATCTCCATTGTACAGCCTGATTTGAGAAAAGGTCAGCTGGAAATGAGTATCACCGGCATGATCCGGGAAACAAAGCCGTTCGGTCCCAATTTCGAACTGAAAAGAACCATATCGGCCACCTTGGGAAAACCCGGGATCCGCATTAAAGACGAAGTGACAAACCGGGCCAATACACCTGCGCCGCATATGCTTTTGTACCATTTCAATTTCGGCTGGCCACTGGCTGACGAGGGTACGGACATTCTCTGGAATGGAAAATGGCACCCGCGCCACGGCGAGGAGAATGCAAAGATCTTTAAAGAAGGTAACGAATTTAAAAAATGCCCCGCACCGCTGGAAAGTCATCTGGGAACAGGAGAAGAAGTGGCTTTGATAGATGTGGAAGCCGATATTTTCGGAGACAGCATTTGCGGCCTGCATAATGAAAAGCTCGGACTGGCAGTGTCTTTAAAATGGAAAAAAGAGCAGCTACCCTGGCTGGCCAACTGGCAGCATTGGGGTAAAGGCGAATACGTAACCGGCCTGGAACCCAGCACGCACCCACTTTCCGGACAAGCAAAAGCAAGAGAAGACGGGACGCTGATCTTTGTAGAACCCGACGAAACAAAGCTTTACGAGCTGGAATTGGACGTATTGACTGAGAAGGAGGCGATTGCGGAGTTGCTTTTAAAGGTGACAACGGCGTAACAAGGCTTTGTTATGTTAGGCAACTGCCGCCTATGTCACCCTGAGCGCAGTCGAAGGGCCGCTACAAACAAAGGCGTGGTGCGGTGCTTCGACCGCGCTCAGCATGACAAAAGGTGGTTGGCGCACCTCAATCTAGTCGATGTGAGCGCCAAAAAAAGCAAAGTACAGCAGCAATATAGCACAGCATTAAGCCTTGCAATAAAACAATAACAAGTATCAACTAAACCAACTTTTAATATAATACAATGGGACTTTCAAGTATAGCTGAGAAGGCGTTGGAGCAGGGAAAAGGAATATTGCGTTTAGCACCTACGTGGGTGCCGCGCTCATTTTGCGTTCCCGGCCGCAGGATCAAATTACACCCGGACGATTATTATATATTGGGTGGTGAGCGTGGCGGTATTGATGAGCGCTGGCTCTCGTCAACCACTCCTGCGGAAAACGGGCCACTGACAGGCGAAAATGAAGGTTTGAGCCAAATCGTCTTTGAAGATGAATCCGGGGTTCAAAAAGTGACATTGCGGGATGCGGTCGAAGAATTGAAAGGCGAAATTATAGGCGACAGACTTTGGGATCAATACAAAAGCTGGCCTATGTACTCCAAATTTTTTGACAATATGGGGCCGCTGCCGCACCACATTCACCACCGCGATGAGCACGCTGCCATGGTGGGTCAGAATGGAAAGCCGGAAGCATATTATTTCCCACCTCAACTGAATAACCACGGTGGTGATTTTCCATACACATTCATTGGTATTGCTCCTGGTACGACGAAGGAGCAAATCAAAGAGTGCTTGATGAACTTCACCAAGGGTGATAACAAGATTACCAACTACTCCCAGGCGTTTCGTCTGGAACCGGGAACAGGCTGGGATGTGCCTCCTGGCATGTTGCACGCACCGGGCAGCTTGTGTACCTACGAGCCTCAGAAAGCCTCGGATATTTTTGCGATGTATCAGTCGCTTGTGAATGAGGCGGTTATTCCGGAAGAATTGCTCTGGAAAGGAACGCCGAAAGACAGAATCGGCGATTATGACCTGCTGATGGAAGTGATCGACTGGGATTTGAATGTAAATCCAAATCTGATGGAAAAGCATTTCATGCGTCCAAAACCGGTCAAAGATGTTGCTGAAATGGAGCAGGAAGGATATAGTGAAAATTGGATCTGCTATAAAAACGAGGCGTACAGCGCCAAGGAACTGACGGTACTCCCGGGACAAACTGTAACCATTAAAGATGCTGCCGCTTACGGCATGATCGTGATGCAGGGCCATGGAAAATTCGGCGAATGGGATATTGAAACGCCTGCATTGATCCGCTACGGACAGCTGACGAACGACGAATTCTTTGTAACCGAAAAGGCAGCAATTGAAGGAGTGGTGATCAGCAACCCATCCAAAACAGACCCCATTGTGATATTGAAGCATTTCGGTCCAGGAAACCCGGATTTGGTGCTCTAGAGTTTAAGGTTTATGAGTTTGGAGTTCATGAGTTTGGATTTGATTAGTTCAAATATCTCGCGTTCGTAAACTTTAAACTCATAAACTCTTCACTCATAAACTCTGATCAACAATTTAACTTTCAAACTTCTTAAACCATGCCTGAAAATAATTATCCCAAACTCCACAATGCCACCTGGCCTGGGATTGTTGGAAAGGGCTCTGACTCGGAGCCGATTATTTCTTTTGATACCATGCTCGAACATACTGCTGCTGCCGAGGTAGACGGTATCAAGTTCGATGGAATTGACATTGGTTTGTTTGATCCGCACGTGGGTATTTATATGAACACCGAAGACGGACCGAGACAACTTGCTGATAAGCTGAATGCATTGGGCCTGGAAGTGGGTAGCCTTGTTGCCAACGTTTGGGCGGGATCCGCAATGGGTACGCAGGAAGCGCGCGACGAGTTTGTCAATCAGGTACGCATAGCTTGTGAATTTGGCAAAAAACTGCGTGACCTCGGTGTTCGTAAAGGCGGTGTGATCCGCGTGGATTCTGCTTGCTCTCCTGAAGCCTGGGCCGCCGATCCTGCTGGAAATACCAAACAAATCGCTGAAACATGGCGCCGCGCGTGTGATGTTGCTGCTGATTTTGGTGAAAAGCTGGCCGCCGAAGGCGAGATCTGCTGGGGTGGAATGCATAGCTGGAAAACCATGATGGAAACATTGAAAGCTGTGGATCGTCCGAATATGGGATTCCAGGCGGATATGTCGCACACATTCCTGTACCTGCTCGGGTATAATGCACCTGAGGATCGTATCCTGCCCGAAGATTTCCAATGGGGAGATCGCGTTGCACAGGAGGAAGGTTTGAAGAAAATGACTGCTGCGCTTCGTCCGTATACATTCGATTTTCACGTTGCGCAAAACGACGGAACGGTACACGGAACAGGTTCTCACGATAAAACTGGTCGCCACTGTCTTGCTACCGACCCGAATGGTAAGCTCGACATCGTTCGCGATGCAGGTTTCTGGATGCGCGATGAAGATGGCAATGTGACTAAAGCATTCCGCCACATCTGCTGGGACGGCTGTATGTTCCCGAACGAAGTAATGACCAACCAGCAAACATGGAATGATATCCTGGCCGCATTGATCAACGTAAGAAAAGCCCACGGCTGGTACCAGGAGGCATAAACCCATTTTCCGTCGGCTCAAGCCAACGGAAATGGATGTTAAAATATCAATCACCAATCCCTAACCGTCGGCTTAAGCCGACGGATCAAAAAAGATGGAGAAAAAAGAGATAAGAATAGCATTAATAGGAAGCGGGCTGATGGGACGCACGCATTCCAATGGATATAAAAGGATCGGGGATTTCTTCCCTGAACTCGAATACCGCCCTGTATTGCAGGCTGTTTGTTCCCGCAACGAAGAAAAAGTGAAAGCCTTCGCCGAACAGTGGGGATACGCTTCTTACGAAACCGATTGGAGAAGGATCATCGAGCGCGACGATATTGACGCGGTGGATATCTGTACCCCCAACGATACCCACGCCGAAATCGCATTGGCTGCCGCAGCTGCGGGTAAAATGATCCTTTGCGAAAAACCACTTGCGCGCACATTGGAAGAAGCCAGGAGTATGGTGGAAGCCATTGAAAAAGCAGGTGTGAAAAATACCGTTTGGTACAACTACCGTCGCGTGCCGGCTGTTACTCTGGCCAAACAAATCGTCGATTCCGGCAAGCTGGGACGAATTTTCCATTACCGCGCTAACTTCCTGCAAGACTGGACGATCAGTCCTGACGTACCCCAAGGCGGCGCCGCTACGTGGCGACTGGACGTAGACGCAGCAGGTTCCGGCGTAACGGGCGATTTGCTGGCGCATTGCATCGACACAGCGATGTGGATCAATGGCGGTATCAAAGACGTATCTGCAGTTACCGAAACTTTCATCAAAGAGCGCGTGCATTCAGGAAGCGGGGAGGTGAAGAAAGTAGGTATCGACGATGCCTGTATTTTCCATTGCCATTTCGATAACGGCTCACTAGGTCTCTTTGAATCAACACGTTATGCGCGTGGCCACAAGGCGCTTTATACATTTGAGATCAATGGAGAGCACGCTTCTATCCGCTGGGATTTGCATGATCTGAATCGGTTGGAATACTTCGATCACAGCGACGAATCAATCGTTCGGGGATGGAGATCTATCCTGGTTACTGATAGCGACCAGCCTTATATGAAGCGGTGGTGGATTCCGGGAACCAGCATTGGTTATGAGCATTCGTTCATTCACCAGGCTGCTGATTTCTTCGAGAGTCTGCAAACCGGCGAACCTTGCTCTCCAACTTTCAAGGATGCTTACGAAACACAGAAAGTGTGCGAGGCTGTACTTGACTCGGCGGCTTCCAGATCATGGAAGGATACCGGCGTAGAATGGGAAGGTTAACCTGATTTTTGACCAAAAATAAAAAGGGCTTTAACCACTTGCTGAGTATTCAGGTTGGGGTTAAAGCCTTTCTTAAATTGACCTATGCCAGATTTCATTCTTACTGTCAATCAACTTTCAAAGTCATTTTCGGGGATTAAAGCGCTGGATAATATCAGCTTTAATCTGCGGAGAGGAGAAGTGCATGCATTGATGGGAGAAAATGGGGCGGGTAAGTCGACGTTCATGAAGATCCTGATCGGGCTGCTGACGCCGGATTCCGGTGAGATCGTTTTTGAGGGTAAAAACCTGCACGACAGCAATGTGGGAGATACGCTCAAAAAGGGCATTTCGATGATCCATCAGGAGATTCTGATCGTACCGGAGCTTACAGTCGCGCAGAATATTTTTTTAGGGAGAGAAAAAGCATTTGGCGTAAAAAGAGGGTGGATCCCGGGCTTGCTCGATGATTCAGCGATCAATGAAAAATCGGCGCAAATCCTTCAACAGCTCGGCGTCGACATTTCTCCCGACATCAAAATGAAACACCTGAGCGTTGCGCAGATGCAGATGGTGGAGATTGCAAAAGCGATTTCTAATGAGGCGAAGGTGATCATCATGGACGAGCCTACTTCTGCCATTTCAGATAAGGAGGTGGAAATGCTGTTCAAAATGATCCGCGACCTGAAATCCAAGGGTGTCAGTATCATTTACATATCTCACAAAATGGATGAGATTTTCCGGATATCGGACACGATTACCGTTTTGCGGGATGGGAAGTACATCGGGACAAAAAGCGCAGAAGAATTGGATCATAACTCACTGATTGCGATGATGGTAGGGCGGGAGATCGGGCAAATGTTTCCGGAGGGAAATGCGAGTATCGGAGAGGAAGTTCTGTCAGTTGAAAATCTGGGTAAAAAGGGAAAGTTTGCCAATATCAGTTTCAAGGTACATGCAGGAGAAATAGTTGGGTTGGCCGGATTAATGGGCGCGGGGAGAACTGAAATTGCGCGCGCCATTTTTGGTCTGGACAAAATGGATGAGGGAATGATCAGGATCTCGGGTGAAACCGTACAGATCGATTCTCCATTAAAAGCATTAAAAAATGGCATCGGTTATGTGAGCGAGGATAGGAAGGGTTTGGGGTTTATCCCAAGAATGTCTGTAAAGAATAATGTCACACTATCAAGCATGAAGCGCCACCAAAAAGGCATTTTCATTAACACAAAAAGCGAAGAAGCCGATACCGCGCAAATGATCGCCGACCTGCGGATTAAAACTTCGGGAATGGATCAGAAAGTGAGCACTCTGAGCGGAGGTAACCAGCAGAAAGTGGTGATTGGTAAAGTGTTACTAGCTGCGCCACAGTTGATTATATTAGACGAGCCAACCAGGGGAGTCGATGTTGGGGCCAAATTTGAAATATACAAACTCATCAGGAACCTGGCAGAAAACGGCATGGCGATCATTATGATTTCCTCTGAACTGCCGGAGATTTTAGGAATGAGCGACCGGATCGTCGTTTTATCAAAAGGCCGACAAACTGCAACGCTGTCAAGACAGGAAGCAACGCAGGAATTGATAATGAGGAATGCGGTTGTTTAGGGGCTGTCGGCAATCGGCTTTCGGCTTTTTTTGGCTGTTAGCCGTTAGCTTTTGATATTCATCCGTATAAAATTAACATATAAAAACACTAAAAAGCCGACGGCTGACTGCCGAAAGCCGAAGTTACCCTATGCTTTCGACTCAAAATTTTCGTTTCACCAAAGTCGGCCAGTACGGCATTTACCTGGCGTTTCTCATTCTCTGCGTTGTGCTGGCATTCAGTACCCCGCGGTTTTTTACGGTTTCCAATTTGCTGATTATCGGTACGCAGGTTTCGATCAATGCGCTGCTGGCATTCGGGGTGACGTTTGTGATTATTACTGGCGGAATCGATTTGTCTTTGGGATCGATGGTGGCGGTCACCGGCGTAGTCGCGGCCACTTTCGCACATCCGGATACTTATCCGCTTGCGGTTCCTTTGCTAGCCGGAATTGGCAGCGGATTGCTTTTCGGCGCATTCAATGGATTGGTAATTACGAAAAGCAAAGTGCCGCCATTTATCGTAACCTTGGGTACTATGACGATCGGCCGCGGACTGGCTTTGATCATCAGTAAAGGCAGACCGGTTTCGAATTTGTCAGATACATTCAACTTCATTGGCGGGGGAAATGTTTTTGGTATTCCATTTCCGATCATTATCCTGATCGTCGCATTCATAGTCTGCACGGTGATTTTAAACAAGACTGTTTTGGGCAGATATATGTACGCGGTGGGTGGAAACGAGTCAGCCGCGCGTGCTTCCGGAATTCGTGTCGGGAATGTGAAAATGTGGGTTTACACGATCTGCGGGATACTATCGGCAATGGGCGGGATTTTACTTACAGCCCGGATCACAACTGGTCAGCCAAATGCAGGTGCCGGGTTTGAACTCGATGCAATTGCAGCAGCGATTATCGGCGGTACAAGTACCTCGGGAGGAACCGGTACGATGACGGGCACACTGATCGGTGCATTGCTGATCGGTGTGATCAGTAACAGTCTGGATTTGCTGAATGTGACTTCCTATTACCAGCAGGTAGTAATGGGCGTGATCATCATTGGTGCGGTGGTGCTGGATGGTTTCGGGAAGAAGGATTGATTTTAAGGAGAAAGGAGGAAAGGGAGGATGGAGGAGGGAAAATGTATTTAGTAAATTTTATTTTGAAAGCCGATAGCCGAAGTACCTATGAAAACCAACTTAATTTTTGCCGCTCTCATCGCCACTGTTCTTTTTTCAGGGTGTAATCAATCTCAGGATGGAAGTTCGGGCGAATCTTCCGGTGAGAAGCTGGTCATCGGCGCTACTATGCTGAGTATGCAGAATGAGTTTATTGTCAATGTGAGTGACGAGATGGAGGCGAAGGCCAAGGAGCTCGGCGTGGAGTTGATCACCGTCGACGCGGAACGTTCGGCTTTGAAGCAGGTAGAGCAGGTGGAAAGCTTTATTGCACAGGGCGTTGATGCAATTATAATGAATCCTTGTGAGGTAGAAGCCAGCTCGCCGGCGGTCAAACTGGCAATGAATGCCAATATCCCGATCATTAATGTGAATTCGGAAACCTCTGCTAAACCAACCGCATTCGTAGGCTCCGATGATACTGAATCCGCCCGGATTGCGATGCGATATCTGGCGAAAAAGCTGGGTGGAAAAGGGAATATCCTGATGATGCATGGATTTATGGGTCAGGCTGCGCAGCTGAAAAGAGATAATGGAGCAAAAGAAATCCTGAAAGCAAATCCGGGCTTGAAGCTGCTCGCGGAGCAAACCGGCGAATGGGACCGCGCCAAGGGAATGTCTCTGACCGAAAACTGGATTCAATCTTACGGTTCACAGATCAACGCGATTTTTGCGCATAACGATGAAATGGGAATGGGGGCGGTAAAGGCACTGGAAGCAGCCGGCATCAAAAATAAAGTTATTGTAGTAAGTGTAGACGCAATCCCTGACGCATTGCAAGCCGTCAAAAAAGGCACATTAGACGCGACCGTCTTCCAAAACGCCAGAGAACAAGGCAGCAAAGCAATTGAAACCGCTGTAAAAGCAGCAAAAAAGGAAGCTTTTGAAAAGGAGGCTTTAATTCCTTTTCAGCTTGTGACGAAGGAGAATGTGGGGGAGTTTTTGAAGTAGGTTATTTTTTGTCTTTTTCAAGGAGTGAAAAATCTACATTTTTTAGCTGCTCGCGGACTATTTTCAGCTTTGCCTCAACAAAGGCTTCAAGCGTAGGGTAGGTAATTACTTCCCTGGGGATTCTTCGTTTAGATTTATCAATGGTGTTCATTTTAATGTGCGTTTAAGTGTTATAAGAAAACCTACATAGTTAGTATTCGGGCTAAAGGGTTCTTTATCCATTTGCCCGACCCCATAAATCTCATAATATTTTCTTGCTTCACGAAATTCTCGACTAATTATCGCTCTGTATAGCCTGGTCCTCACAGGAGTGCTGCCTGTAAATAGATGGATCGAGACGGATCCTTATTCAGGAAAACTGATATCGTTTTAATAACAGTCGAGATAATCTTCTCCATATCTCCGTTGTTGCTGACTGTTAAGTCACATAATTCGCCATTAGGAAGAACATGCCCCAGACATAAGTTATACTTATTGCAATTATCCATCAAGGAGTACAACACAACCTTTCGATCTTCCTTCTGTTTCCCTTCACTTAAAAATTCAAAATAGCAGCACGATTCATCGTGTGTTAGCAAGTAAGATTCTGACTTCATAGAAAATTTGGATACTATTCTATTAGACGTCAGATCCTGTAAATGGTAACAAGCCGGATGTGGATCAAGTAAAATCAAGTCCTGCCAGTACTTTTAGGAGCATAGTTTTGGATTTGAACAAATAAAAATTCTGCATGAACACTTTCAATATCAACCGGCGCAGCTTTTTGCATGGTGCGACGGCGGCGCTGGCGCTTTCTACTTTTGGAGCAAGAGGAATGGACCTGATCAATCCCGCCAAAACCTTACGCGTAGGACTGATCGGAACAGGCTGGTACGGGAAAAGCGATTTGTTCAGGTTGATCCAGGTTGCGCCCGTGGAAGTGCTCGCACTTTGTGATGTAGATAAAAACCAGTTGAATGAAGCGGGTAAGCTGGTAAGTCAGCGGCAGAAATCGGGTAAAGTGCCAAAACTGTATGGCGACTACCAGAAAATGCAGGCAGAAAACGAAATGGATATTGTCCTCATCGGCACGCCCGATCACTGGCATGCATTGCAAATGATCGACGCAGTGAAAGCCGGGGCGCACGTATATGTGCAGAAACCAATCAGTGTAGATGTGATGGAAGGGGAGGCAATGGTGGCCGCGGCACGCAAATACAAGAAAGTAGTGCAGGTAGGAACGCAGCGCAAGAGCACGCCGCATTTAATCGACGCCAAGAAGAATATTGTTGATGCCGGCCTTCTGGGCAAAATTTCTCATGTTGAAATGTGCTGCTATTACCACATGCGCAACAATGGTAATCCGCCAGTAGAAGCAGTTCCGGCGTTTCTTGATTATGAAAAATGGACTGGTCCCGCACCGCTCAGACCGTACGATGGAATACCGCACGTTCGCTGGTGGCGTACATTTATGGAGTATGGAAACGGCATTACCGGTGATATGTGCGTACACATGTTTGATACCGTGCGCTGGATGCTGAAACTCGGCTGGCCTAAAAAGATCAGCTCAACAGGCGGCATTTACGTACAAAAAGAAGGTAAGTCCAATATCTCGGATACACAGTCCGCCATTTTTGAATACGATGAATTGAACTGTGTATGGCAGCACCGCACCTGGGGTACTCCCAACAATCCCGATTATCCGTGGTCATTTACTTTGTATGGTGAAAAAGGCAC
This sequence comes from Dyadobacter sp. Leaf189, assembly GCF_001424405.1. GTDB lineage: Bacteria > Bacteroidota > Bacteroidia > Cytophagales > Spirosomataceae > Dyadobacter. The sequence continues at coordinate 198,229 of NZ_LMPS01000008.1, read as the reverse complement.
GCTCTGGGCAAGTACCATGTCGTACGATTTTATCCCGCAAGGCAAAGGCGAGAAAATCCATAAGGATGTGGTCTATGAAAAAGAGAAATATCCAGAGGATATCAAGGAAGAAAAAATCGAGCTGAATGCAGCGCCTGCCACGCGGCTTCACATGCTCGACTTTCTGAGTGCGATTGATAATAACAGCAGACCGGTGGCCGACATTGAAGAAGGACATATTTCTACAGCCAGCTGTATTCTCGCAAATCTCTCCATGAAAACCGGCAGGCCTCTTGTTTATGATCCTGTAAAACGCGAAATTGTGGGAGACAGAGAAGCTACCGGCCTACTCGCCCGCGCCTACCGTTCACCCTACGTTCATCCTGACTATAAAACCGTTTAGTTTAAATTAAAAGTTTGTGGTCCCCAAATACTTCCCAGTGCAACGCGCCCGGCTAAATCCGGGCGTTTTTTTGTTACTGTAATGAAATTTATATGCACGCATACCATTTTGTAAAAAAATGAGTTTATACATTGTTTTCCGATCATTTTAAACCTTTTACCCTCGGGAACTGTCAGATATATTAGTTAAACCAAACGTTCAATTGAAGATGAAAACCATAGTGAAGTTGATGAAATCCGCAGGTGTTGCGGTTGTGGCGGGAGTTCTGATTATGGCGTGCAGCCAGGCCCTTCAGGTCAGTTACGACTACGATTCATCAGTTAATTTAAAGCAATTCAAAACCTTCAAAGTAGAGGCAGAACATAACATTGAGAATGACCCTCTGCTAGGGAGTGAGTTGAACAGAAGACGACTGGGTGATGCAGTGAAAGAGGTAATGGAGTCCAAGGGTTATAAGTACGACCAGCAGAGCCCTGAACTGATTGTCAGATTTATGACAGACGTAAAAGACCGTCAGCAGGTACGTTCCAACAACATGTACTCGCCATATATGTGGTGGTACGGCGGTGGAAATAACATCTCAACCTACAATTACCAGGAAAGCCGCTTTATCCTTAATATTTATCAGAAAAACAGCGACAGAATGATCTGGCAAGGCTGGGCTTCCGGTAAGGTAAAAGCACCAACCAAAAAAGAAGATCGCGAAAGCATGGTTAAAAACACCATGTCCGATATCCTGAGAACCTTCCCGCAAGCCACGCAGGATACGTATAGCAGGAAGTAAGGTTTCAAGTTTTAATATCAGAGAAAAAGCCGCGGAAGCGGCTTTTTCTCTGATGACCCTAACCTTTTGTTTGTCACCCTACAAACTCTCCCCATTCCGATACTCTTCCGAAGCTTTCTTCACAATCTGATCACCCGCATGCAGGTCGCCGAATACCTCTACCAGCGTATCGACTACAACTCCTCTTTTTACAGGCACCCACTCCGCTTTCTTGTTTTTATCGCGGATCACAAATACCTGTTCGCTGGAATTGACAACCGAAGTGACAGGGACAAAGAGCGTATTGGAAGTGCGTTCGGTATTAAGCAAAACCTGCGCGTACATTCCTGCTTTGAGTTCATTTGATTTATTGTTAAAGTCAAATTCCGTGATCATTGAGCGGTTTTCCTCAGATAAAGTCCGCGAGCTACGGGCATAAACTGCTGTATACTTTTTCTCCGGACTGGCCGAAACGGTAAATTTCACCTCGCCTTTTGAAGGAACTGCGCTCGACAGATTTTCCGGAATAGCCAGTGTAAGTCGCAGTTTGGTGTTGTCTTCGAGCATAAATAGCGGCTTTGCCGCACTTTCACCCGGCCCTACCAATGCGCCCGGACTAACATTCCGCTCGGTCACAATCCCGTCGAATGGGGCTGTCACAGTCAGGTACCTGGCCAATTCTGCTTTCGTTTCCATAAACGATTTCGCCGCCTGTACATTCCCTTTTGCTACAGCAGTCGCCGAGCTGTCGGTCAATACCCTAGCTTTTGCCAGATCGAGTTCATTGAGTGAAACTGCGCCTTCTGTTTTGTTGGTTCTTAATAACCGGCTGTAAGTCAATGCGCTGGTTTGGAATTTGGTAGTTACCTCGTGCAAATTCGCTTCGGCTGCGATCACCTGTGCTTTGGCCTGGCTGAGCTCTGCCAATATCTCAGGCGCTTCGAGTACCGCCAGTACCTGTCCTTTCCGCACCATTGTTCCGCGGTCTGCATTCACTGTTTTTACAAAGCCTTTCACTTTCGGGTAAATGCTCACTTTGTTCCAGGCTTTCAGCTCGCCGGGCAATGCAATTTGCTTGGCCGGTTTCAAACTTTGTACCTCTGCAAGTTCCACAGCAGCAGGTTGTTCCGCTTTTTGTTCGTGTTTTTTACTCGTTTCAGCCTCGGAACTGCACGCACTCATTCCAATCGTAACCGTCAGAATGATAAGAAGGGATTTCAGGGTATTCATGGAAATGGATGTTTGAAGTTTTTTACGGAAAAAATTACTCTCAGGATCTTCCGGATCAAGGGACACGGAAAGAACGGAAGCCTTGCGCTGCACCATCGTGAAAACGGCCGGCAGGATTAACAGGGAAGCCAGCGTGGAGGCGATCAAACCTCCGATCACCGCCTGTCCTAGCGGCGCGATCTGGTCGCCGCCTTCACCCATACCCGACGCCATCGGCACCATACCCGCGATCATCGCGATACTCGTCATGAGAATCGGGCGGATCCGGGAGCCGGCTGCGAGTACAACTGCCTGGCGGGCATCCTGCAATTTCAGTCGCAGGTTCTCCGCATTGGTCACCATCAGAATCGCATTCGCAACGGACACCCCAACCGACATGATCAGTCCCATATAAGATTGCAGGTTCAGCGTCGCGCCGGTAAGCAATAGCAGCCCGATCGATCCTACTACCACCGCAGGAATGGTGGATAAAACCACCAGCGAAAGTTTGAAAGACTGGTAAGTCGCCGCAAGCAGCAGGAACATGATTACCACCGCGATCAGCAGACCGGTTTGCAGGCTGGTAAGCGTTTCTGTAAGTAGGTCAGACTGGCCTTTCAATTCAACCAGAACACCACGCGGCGGCTCGCCTGCATTCTTGATCGCCTGCTGCACAGCCGCAGAAGCTGCACCGAGGTCTTTTTGGTGAATGTTTGCAGTCACGGTTACTAACCTGTTCGGGCCTGCGCGGTCGTATTCGCCGGGCGCCGTCTTTTCAGAAAATGTAGCTACGTCGGCCAGCAGCGGGTTACTTACACCGGTTTTCAAAGGTATTGTTCCAATATCTTCAACTGAGGTCATCTGATATTCCGGGATCTGCACCTGTACCTGGTACGCCAATCCTTTTGAATCATCAAGCCAAAGGTTTTTATCCGTGAAACGGCTGGAAGATGTAGCAGCGACCATAGATCTCGCTACCTGCGTGGAGGTAATACCCAGCTGACCCGCGCGTTCCCTGTCAATTTTTACATCCAGAACCGGATATTGAAGCGGCTGGGCGATCTGAACATCGCGGAGGAATGCGATCTGCTGCATTTCTTTCCGGATCTTTTTGGCAAATCTTCCTGCTTCTTCCACGTCTTTGGCAGCCACACTTACCTCGATCGGCGTGGAGGCACCCTGACTCATGATCTTGTCAACCAGCTCAATAGGTTCGAAGGAAATAGCCAGGTTTGGGATTTCTTTCCCAATTCTTTCACGCAGCTTTTCCTTCAATGCATCCATTCGCACCGGAAAATCTTCATGGAGCGAAACCTGTAATACTGCCTCGTGCGGCCCGCTGTTGAACACGAAAATATTGGAAGTACCGTAACTGGAAGGCACCGTACCGACGTAAGCCGAGGAGATTTCCACGTGTTCTTTACCCACTTCCGATTTGATCAGGTTGAGTACCTTCAATGTAGCCTGTTCCGTACGTTCCACCCGCGTTCCGTCGGGCACGCGCAGGCGCATTTGAAACTGGTGACTGTTGGCTTTTGGTAAAATATCAGTACCGATCAGCAAAAATCCGCCGACGATGAGCAACACAGTTCCTACCAGATAGACCGGCACAACGAGCTTGCCGCGGTTCATGATACCCGACAAAAGGCCCAGGTATTTCAGTTTAAATTTCTCAAAACCCGTAGGCGGCAGGGAAGGATGCGCACCTTCTTCAATCACATCTGAAACTTCCTGGCTATCCAGCGCCAGCGTAGGCGCCTCGTGGTGCGGGTGATCTTTCAAAAGCCAGTTGGCCAGTACCGGTACCAATGTTTGGGATAGCAAAAACGAAGCGATCATCGCAAATCCTACCGCCAGCGAAAGGGGTAAAAACATCGATCTCGGAATGCCGCTCATGACAAATGAAGGCGCAAAAACAGCCAATATAGCCAGCAGGATCAGGAATTCTGGAAATGCAATTTCCTTACAGGCATCCCAGATCGCCTGTTCCTTGGGTTTGCCCATTTCCTGGTGCTGGTGGATATTTTCAATGGTAACCGTAGCCTGGTCGACTAATACACCAATCGCCAATGCAAGCCCGCTCAAAGTCATGATGTTGATTGTTTGTCCAAACAGGTTCATCAAGATCACTGCGGACAAAATAGAGATCGGGATGGTCACAATTACGATGATCACACTGCGCCAGTCGCGGAGGAAGAGCAGTACCATTAACCCGGTGAGCAATGCACCGAGGATACCTTCCGTGATCAGACTTTTCAGCGAGTTGGTCACATATACAGACTGGTCGAATTCATAGGATATCTTCACATCTTCCGGCACCGCATTGCGCAGCTGGGGCAATGCAGCGCGGATATTGTTCACTACATCCAATGTGGAAGCGTCTGACTTCTTGACAACCGGAATATAAACCGCACGGCGGCCATTGATCAATGCATAACTCACCGTCACGTCAGCGCCATCTTCCACGGTACCTACATCGCGGATAAACACCGTCGGCCCCGCGCCAACGCGGATCGGGATATTGAGGAAATCTTCGGGTTTTTTGATCAGGGAATTGACGGGCGTCATCAAGGTCCGGTCGCCCATTCGGATGTTACCCGCCGGCGAAGGCTGGTTGTTGGTAATAATGGATTTGATGATTTCTTCCGGCGTCATGTGGTAGCTCCGGATCCGCTCGGGATCCACGCGGATCACAATCGTGCGCTGGTTACCTCCAAATGGCGGCGGACTCGAAACACCTTCAATCCGGCTGAACATCGGCCGCACGCGGGACGAAGCGAAATCCTGGATTTCATTCAATGAACGCGAGGCACTTTCAAATACCATTTGCCCGATCGGCACAGAGCTCGCATCAAAACGCACAACCTGAGGCGGTACCGTACCCTCGGGCATATACGCTTTGGCCCGCGACACATTATTCGCGACCTCAGCCGCCGCCTGCGCCATATCTGTTCCGGGATAAAAAGAAAGTTTGATCAGCGAAAGTCCCTGAATCGTTTTCACATCCACATCCCGGATACCCGAAACGTACAGAAAGTGATCCTGGTAACGCGTGGCAATAAATCCGTCCATCTGATCCGGCGCCATCCCGCCATAAGGCTGCACCACATAAATGGTCGGTAAATCCAGATTTGGGAAAATGTCGACAGGAATGCTGCGGATCGACAGCACAGAAAAGAACAGAATGCCGATGACAATCACCACAATGGATATGGGCTGTCGCAGGGCGGTTCGAATGAGTTGATACATAGTGGTAGCTCGTGAAATATGTTAATGTTTTTAGTTATATGTTTTGTCACCCTGAGCGCACCGGGCCGCCGGGCGGTCAAAGCACTTGGTACAATGTGTTTTCATGATAACTTACCCTTGTCACCCTGAGCGCAGTCGAAGGGCTCTGCACAATGCGTCTCACATATTCCCTTCGACTGCGCTCAGGGTGACAAAGGCATTATTGCCGGATAGTAGCGTTGTGCCAGCCCTTCTACCGCCCGGCGGTCCGCTCAGGGCGACAAAGCGGGTGACAAAACCCCATTGCTACTTGTCTATTTGCTTCAAAAACAATCCCAAATCCCCCGCTGCGGCTGCTTTCATTAGCAGCGAGCGCCATACATTTCCATTTGTTACAAACTTGTCGACCTCGGCGCGGTTTAGTGCGTTGACGCTTTGGGCTAATGTGAAAAGGTCCGTCAGGCCGCTTTGGTACCTGGCTTCGGCCTGGTTGAATGCGCGTTGGGCGGCATTCAGCTGGACTGGTGTGAGGCGGGCTTGCTCCATGGAAAGTTGCAGTTGGATTTCAGCTTCGCGTGACTGGCGGTCGAGCTGCAATTTTTGGGTCTGGTAAATTTCCTTGAACCGCTCCACCTGAAATTGCTCGGTTTTATAATCGTTTCTGACTTTCAGAATATTGGTCAGGTTCCAGCGTGTGGAAATGCCGAATAAATAATTGTAAACCTGGTAATTGGTCCCGCTTGCAAAGCTGGTGTGATAGGAATCGTCCTGATTGGAAATACCTGATCCCCGGGCCCAGCCCGCGCCTGTGAGTGAAACAGAAGGTAAAAACGATCTTTTAACCGCCAGACTTCTTGCTACTGAGGCTCCAAGCTGCGCTTGCGAAAACCGCAGTGCAGGGTTGTTGAGAAATGCAGTTTCCGCTCCCTCGGTGACGGGCAACTTCGAATAAAATCCCATACTATCCACCTGGATACTGTCGCGCAGTTCGCCTGTCAGTTCCGAGAGACGGAGTCGCTGTGATTTTTCAGAACGCTGACTTTCCAGCAAAAGCAACCGCGCTTTCGCAAACTCGGCCGCGGCCAGCGAGCTATCCACGCCCGGCCGCATTCCGGCAATTACAGCTGCGTCGGTCACATTCTTGAAAACAGTGGCCCGTTGCAGATTCTGCCGCTGGGCTTCTACTAATTTTTGATTAATTAAAAGAACCAGATAGGAGTCGATCACCCGCACCTGATGCTGGAAAAGCTCATTTTCATAGTCAGCCTGCGTCCGGCTGAGGTCGGCTTTGGCTGCATTAACTTCCGCTTTTATTTTACCAAAATTAAAAACCCGCCAGTCGACCAGCGCAGTCGTGAAACTGCCGAATGTGCCGGTGTAAATATTCTCGGGCCTGATACCTCCAGAAGGTGAAATAGCGCTTCCTTCGTTTGGTAAAAATGCACCGGCGACGCTGTTATCAGTCGCAAAAGTGTATTGATGCTGAACGATCAATGCGGGTAAATAGCCCGTTTTGACAGACTTAATGCGGTTTTCGGCACTGCGTATCTCGGCCTGTTTGGATCGCAGAAAAGGGAAGTTTTGTTTACTTTCTTCCAAAAGGTCCTGCAACCGTACTTGCTGCGCGTGGGTATCAATGCAAAAAAGAGCCAGCAGTAACGTGAGGCAGAATGCGATCCCGGGAGTCTGCCGGCCTTTCTCTTTGCCAGGAATTGTTTTAAATCGGTGTCGGTACATAGGAGTGCTTGCTTTCCGGTTAATGATTTTTGGTCAAAACTATTGGCCAATTCTGGAAACATTTGGGAAAAACCCTGTTACAAGCATCTGTGGGATAAATTATTATCTTCCTAAATGTTTCCAGAATCGGAAGCTATTTTTGGGGCGGATCAATTCTTAGAGATGAAAGTATTAGTGGTCGAAGACGAAAAAGGACTTGCCGAGAGCATTGTGGAGTATCTGTCCAGGGAGGGTTTCGTGTGCGAGGTAGCAAATACCTTTTGGCAAGCCGATGAAAAGATCAGCCTGTACCAATACGATTGCACCATTGTGGATCTTACATTGCCGGACGGCGACGGTTTTAACATTGTACAAACATTAAAGAAAATAGCGGCTGCGACCGGTATCATCATTATTTCGGCGCGGAATACATTGGAGGACAAGATCAAGGGCCTGGAAATCGGCTCCGACGATTATATGACCAAACCGTTTCACCTGTCGGAACTGAATGCGCGTGTCAAATCCCTGATCCGCAGGCGCAACTTTGGCGGGAATAATGATATGGTTTGGAAAGAAATCCGCGTGCAGCTGCCTTCGCGTAAGGTTTTTGTAAATGAAAAAGATACCGTGCTATCCAAAAAAGAATACGATTTACTGCTGTATTTCCTGTCGAATATTGATGTTGCATTGACAAAAGAAGCAATCGCGGAGCATTTGTGGGGAGATCACATGGATTCTTCTGATTCCCTCGATATGGTATACTCCCATATTAAAAACCTCCGCCGGAAAATCATTGAGAAAGGTGGAAAAGATTACATTCAGTCCATTTACGGCATTGGCTACAAATTCACAGCTCCTTGAAACTACTTGAAAAGACAAGCCGGATCTATCTGCTCGCCTCGCTGTTTATTTACCTGGCGGTCGGAATTGCGTTTTACTGGATCATCACTTTCATGATTTATGATGAAGTGGAAAGTCGGCTGATGGTAGAGAAAAGGGATTTTGAAACCTATATCCATTCCAATAATACCTGGGTCAACAACTCGTATTTCGTTGAAAACAAGATTGAGGTCGTGCCTGTTGTTAAGATTCAAGATAAAACCGCATTCACTGACACGCTGATCTATAACAGGTATGAAGAAAGCATGGACCCGTTCCGGCAGCTCACTTTCTATACAATGATCGGCGGGTCGCCTTACCGCGTTACGATCAGAAAGTCGATCGTGGAATCGTACAAGCTGATTGAGGCGATTTCTGCTGCGATGATTACATTCCTGGCGCTGCTGATGATCGGTATGTTCGTTTTTCAGCGTAGTCTTTCCGGGAAGTTATGGCGACCATTTTACGATTCACTCGCCAAAATCAAGGATTTTGACTGGACCAGGAACAAGAAGCTGGAACTCTCCGCGAGTGAAATTTCGGAGTTCAACGAGCTGAATGAGGTTATGCTGAAAATGTCTTCTAAAATGCAGCACGATTATAAAAGCCTCCGGGAGTTTACAGAGAATGCCTCACACGAAATCCAGACGCCGCTGGCGCTGATCAATGCACGCGTTGAGCAGTTTATACAATCCAAAGACCTGAGTGAGGGACAAACACACTGGATCGAGGAGATTTACCACGCAGCCCGGCGGATGTCACGTTTGAATCAGGGGCTGTTGTTATTGGCCAAAATTGAAAACCAGCAGTTTACCGAACAGGAAGAAATGGACCTGGCTGCATTAATCCTGCTGCGGCTGAAAGATTTCGAAGATATCATTCTTCACAAAAACCTTACTGTCAAAACGGAGCAAACCGGGAAGTTCATCAAAATAATCTCGCCAGCACTGGCAGATATCCTGGTTACGAATCTGCTCAGCAATGCAATCAAACACAACTATCCCGACGGTCAGCTGACGGTAACTGCCGGTAAGGACTTCTTCATTATCAGCAATACGGGAAATGCATTGAAGGCCGCGCCCGACCGGCTTTTTGAAAGGTTTAAGAAAGAATCAAATGGAGCAGAGTCTCTTGGGTTAGGGCTCGCTATTGTAAAGCAGATCTGCGATAACTACGATTTGCAGATCGATTACCAGCACGTAGACTCCCTGCATAGTATCAGGGTTTTTGCGTAAAAAAAGCGCGGAGAACTGCTCCGCGCTTTTAAGTCTATTTCGCCACTTTCTGCAATTCCGCTTCAAGTGTATTGTTGGCCGGGAATTCCTGCGGTATCCAGCGGTTGATGATCTTGCCGGAAGCATCGGCGACTAAAAAGGGATAGCGGATATCGATCGCGTATTTGTCTTTCAATACTTCAATGTTTTCGTCAGAAGCCCACAAATGCTTCACATTCGGCCGCTCTTTGGCGTACTGCTTCCAGGTTGAAAGTGGAATACCCGGCGCTACTGAAACATAGACGAAATTCACCTTTGCGCCGTATTTATTTTCCAAAGCTTTCAGGCCGGGCTCGTGCTGACCAATGCTGAAAGAGAATACCATGCAAACCGGTTTTCCCTGCAAAGAAGCAATGGTAACTGCGCTGCTATCGGGTGCGAGCAGGGTAACATCCGCCAACTGCGCGCCTGGTTGCAATAAAGATTTGGTTTCAATCAGTTTAGCAATGTAGGTCCCGTTCTCCGATTGCGGGTAAGTTGTCTTGTAATCTTCCAGCAGTGTTTTAGCAGTTTCTACATTCGGAATCGCGGTTGCGGCGTAGTTGAGCCAGTAAGTAAGCAGGTACTCCTTCTGTTTGGGATACTGCGCCAGTTGTTCCTTACTGAATGCATACACATCTTTCAAGGCTTCCGGGCTGATCTCATAACGCGTCTGTGCATTGAGCGGATATTTTCGGGTAGACGGGATCAACGCCCAGTTGCGGAGCTCGTCGCGGTATGCCTGGCTCAGCAATGCGTCGTCGGGCATGATCTTGAAATCCGCAAGCGTCGCATCTTCCAGCTCTTTCCGCTGCGTGGCATCCAGTTGTGCGACACGGTTGCGGCGCATAATTCTTTCCTGTATCAGTCTCCGCGTAATGGCAGGCTCGGTGGCGGTTGTTGCGAGTACGTAGGCTTCAAATGCAGGTACTGCCGGATTGGCGGTCTTGAATTTCTCGTAAGCTTCCAGTCGTACTTTTTTCAGACTGTCGCTTTGCGCGATCACACTTTTATTGTCAACCTGCGAGGGTTTGTAGCCGAAAACAGGAAGGTATTGATATTGGTTTTCGAGAAAGTAGTTTTTCAGGAAAGTCTGATAATTGGCATTCTTGCCTGTGAATGTAATGTCATTGTTTTCTGCAAAGTTGATGGTCAGGTCGTCGCCGGGCTGCATGAACAGCATCCACGTCTTGTTGAGCCTGTTGCCGCTGTATTGCAAGCGCATCATCTGGGGTTTGTTAAGTTGTATTACTGCCTTCTCACTGGCTTTTTCAGCAAAGTTGACCGCCATTACAGGTTCCAGTTCAGCATCAGCCAGGCCGATGCCCAGATTGGGGTGGAAGTGAACATCTTCGCTGATCAGCGTGACATTTACGGGTCCTTGCTTGGAAACGGTAAGGGTAATGGTAGCAGTGTTTTGAGCGAAGGCGGAGAAGCTGAATAGTGTGAGTATCAGTAATGTAATTTTTTTCATGTTCTCGATCAGTGACGGTTTTTTGTAAGATTCGTGTGTAAAAATTGTGCCAATATACGTAATGGATTTTCGCCTTTGTGCAAGGCTTCTGTCAAATGGAGCCGCGCAATTTTCGATTACTGGTCAATAAGTAACATTTGTACCTTAATTTAGCCAGGCATTTTTCGCCTGTTCATTATGAGTCCTGTTTCCCAATTCCAGTTCAACGCGCTGCGCTCCCGGTTTCAAGGCGAGCTGTATTTCGATGATTCTACCTTACATAAAGCTCAAAAGTCAATTTACGCGACAGATGCGTCGGTTTACCAGGAGTTGCCGGTTGCGGTAGCATTGCCGCGGAATGTTCAGGATATCAAAGCATTGATCGAGTTTGCAAAAACAAATAAGGTAACCCTCATTCCCAGGGCGGCAGGTACTTCGCTGGCAGGGCAGGTGGTAGGGAAGGGAATTGTGGTAGATATCTCCAAGCATTTCAACAAAATACTGGAAGTGAACCAGGAGGAAAAATGGGTGCGCGTGCAGCCGGGCGTGATCCGCGATGACCTGAACAAATACCTCGCATCTTACGGGTTGTTGTTCGGTCCCGAAACTTCCACGGCAAGTCGCGCAATGGTGGGAGGGATGATCGGGAATAATTCCTGCGGGCTGCATTCCGTTACCTGGGGAGACACAAGGGGTAATCTGCTCGAAGTTAATGCATTGCTTTCCGACGGCGAGGAAGCCGTTTTTACAAATAACACAATACCTGATTTTACCAAAAAGATTGCCGAAAAGCAGTCGAAGAACGGACGCGAGCAGGCTATTATGGCAGGTATGTTCGGGTTGATATCCAATCCTGTTGATCAGGAATTAATTAAAAAGCAGTTTCCGAAACCAACAGTAACCAGACGAAATTCGGGCTATGCGCTCGACGCGCTTGTGCGGAGTTTTGAGCACGGGAACGTCAATCTCTGCAACCTGATCGCAGGTTCGGAAGGTACCCTGTGCTTTGTAACCGAGGCGAAGCTTGCATTGGTCGATGTTCCGCCGGCGGCAGTCGGCGTGGTTTGCATTCATACCAATTCCGTCGCCGAAGCCCTTCATGCCAACCAGCTGGCGATGAAATTCAATCCGAAAGCCTCCGAGCTGGTGGATAAGTACATTATGGATTTTACCAAAGACCATAATGTGTATTCGCAAAACCGGTTTTTCATGCAAGGCGACCCTGCGGCTATGCTGATGGTGGAGTTTTGGGGGAGCGACGAGGGGGCCGTAGAAGCCCAGGCCAGCGCATTGGTAAGCCAGCTTCGCGAGCAGCAGCTGGGTTATGCGTATCCGCTTCTGTTCGGAGATGATGCAAATAAAGCCTGGGATATCCGCAAAGCAGGTTTGGGGCTAATCCGAAACCTGCCCGGCGACACACAGCCCGTCAATCTGATCGAAGATTGTGCCGTGGCGGTTGAAGACTTACCTGCCTACATTGAAGAAGTAGAGTCGCTGCTGCGCTCACACAACCTGCACGCTTCATATTATGCACACGCAGGCGCCGGCGAGCTGCACGTGGAGCCGATGATCAATCTGAAAACCTCTGAAGGAAAGGCACTGTTCAGACAGGTACTGGCAGATACTGCCAGGCTTGTGAAGAAATACAATGGCGCACTTTCGGGAGAGCACGGCGACGGGCGGTTGCGCGGCGAGTTCATTCCTTTTATGATGGGGGAAGAAGTATACGAAATGTTCAGGCAGGTGAAGCGGATCTGGGATCCGGAAGGGATTTTCAATGCGAACAAGATCGTCGATACCCCGCCTATGAATGAGTTTCTGAGATATCAGCAGGACAAACCCCAGCCGGAGATCAAAACCGTTTTCGATTTCAGTAAACAGGAGGGTATCCTCCGGCTTGCTGAGAAATGCAGCGGTTCGGGCGATTGCCGCAAGACCGAGTTGACGGGCGGTACCATGTGCCCCAGCTACATGGCGACACGCCGCGAGCGCGATACTACCAGGGCGCGTGCCAACATCCTTCGCCAGTATTTTACACCAGCCGACAAAAAGGAGAAAATAGAAGCCAGCCAGGAAATGGTAAAGGAAATTCTCGATCTCTGCCTTTCGTGCAAAGGCTGTAAGTCGGAATGTCCGTCGAGTGTGGATATTGGTAAAATGAAGGCCGAATTCACGCAGCAATATTACGAAAGTCACAGTATCCCGGCCCGGAGTAAGCTGATTGCGAATTTCTCCAAACAAATGAAATTAGCATCAATCGCCCCTTGGGCATTCAATGGCGTATTTGGTCAGCCTGCATTGCGGAAAGTGGCCAATAAAATGGTAGGCTTTCATCCTGACCGCAGTATGCCGTCGCTGGCCTCGCAAACGCTGTCACAATGGTGGAAGAAAAGGAAGAAGCCGGCAGTTAATGCGCAACAGATCGGTACCGTGTACCTGTTTTGCGATGAGTTTACCAACTATAATGATGTAGAGATCGGCAAGAAGGCGGTTGAGCTTCTGGAAGCGCTAGGCTATGAAGTCATTTTCCCGAAACATACGGAATCGGGACGCTCTTATCTTTCTAAAGGTTTTGTGAAAGAGGCGCAGAAGCTGGCGATTGAGAATGTCAATTTGTTAAAAGACAAAATCACCTACGATACGCCGCTGATCGGCATTGAACCTTCGGCAATTCTTTCGTTCAGGGATGAATACATTGATCTTGTTCCCGAAGAGGAGCGCAGCAATGCACAGCGGATCGCTGAAAACGCATTGCTCTTCGAAGAATTCATTGCCCGGGAAGTGGACGCAAAACGCATTAACAAGGCCGTTTTTACACAAAAAAAGCAGCTTATCAAGCTGCACGGGCACTGTCATCAAAAGGCATTATCAACCTTAACTGCTTCCAAAAAGATGCTATCGCTTCCCGAAAACTTCCAGACACAGCTTATTCCTTCAGGTTGCTGCGGAATGGCGGGATCATTTGGGTATGAGGAAGAGCATTACGATGTTTCTATGCAGATCGGCGAACTGGTGCTTTTCCCAACTGTCCGGCAGCAACCCGATGACGTCATCATAGCTGCTTCCGGGACAAGTTGTCGCCACCAGATCAAGGATGGCACGGGGCGCAAAGCAAAGCACCCCATTGAAATATTGTGGGAAGCATTGATCCGATAACCTATTCGGTACCTCTTACGTGTTCCATTACGGTGTCAGCAGACATTTGGCTAGCGGTGTCTGTCGCTACCGTGTCCGATGTTGCTGCACTTTGGGAAGGGTTGTCAGACTCCCGAAAGTTTTCATCATGGTTGAAAAAACCTCCCCAAAAAGCGATTGCCATCAACACGATACCTACTCCGAGAATCCATTTCCAAACGTTCTTGGTGTTTTTGGTAGCTCTTGCTTCTTTATCTGTTTCTCGACTGTCCATGGTTCAATGATTTAGTTTGAACAGACTCTTACCATTTTTATACCAAGGCTAAAAGCAGGCTCCTGCGGCCATTTATATAACATTGTGTTGATAAAATTTCCCCAAACTAAGTAGGTGAAATAAAAATGTAATAAAAGACCTATGTTTGATGTTAGCATAAGTGAAAAATCATTACAAACGGCCATTCTGTTACTTTTTAAGCCCACATTTCATGAAGATTTCCCTCAGGTACTTCGCATTGTCAATCCTGTTTTTTGCATTGGTTTGCACCCGGAGTTACGGACAAAATACAAGGAGCTTTCTTTCTGTAACAGCCGGTTACAGCTTGCCGGTAGGTGAGCTGGCGCGTGAAAAACTGGACGATCCGTTTGCAGGGCTCACGGGCTCGGGTTACTTCGGACAAGCCAATTACGACTTCCGCCTTTCACGTGGTTTTGGATTACGTGCCTCGGGGAGCATGAACCTGAATACCACCATTTCTCAGCCGATTGTGGACAAAGCGAACGATTACGCAGAAGTGTTGGGTGAAACTTTCCTTTGGGATGCCAAAGTTTCTAAATGGAAACTGAACGCATTGATGATCGGCCCGGCATTCTATATCAATATGGGCCGCGCACAAATTGAGGTACATGGTCAGGTTGGTAAAGTCTGGGCAGATTCTCCTTCCGTAAATCTGGTAGGACTTTCTCAAACGGGCGGCGAACCGATCACTGTTGATTTAAGACCGGCTTCTACTTCGGCTTTCGGGCTGGCAGGAGGCGCAAGTTTACGATTACCGATTGTAGGCAATTTATTTTTCCAGTTGAGCGGGGATGTAATCGGTGCAGAAGCTGAGATCAATGATGTGACGATCCGGGTGGTAAGAGGTACTCTGGAATTTGCTGAACCTGTCAGTGAAAAGCGGTTCATCGGTGTTGTAAACGTGGGCGCAGGCTTAGGTATCGCATTTTGATTTACATAAATACCAAAAAAGAAAACCGGTTGGCGCCGCAAGGCTGACCGGTTTCTTTTTGTACAATGGTCTGCTGAGTCGAAACCGCACTGGATTCAGTTTATTGAAGTAGAATTTTGACGTTGTTTGACTCTGATTTTGTTGAGATATGCAAATAATAGATGCCACGTGGCAGGTCCCGAACATCAACTTCGATCTTTTTGCTGCCTTTGAAGTCAGAATTTGAATACTCCTGCATTGTGTTAATAGATTTTACCTGTTTCCCACTGCTCTCGCTGAGTAACGTTATTGTTGAAGCTGCGCAAACAGACGAATATGATCTTACCTTCAACGTGCCATCCGAGGTGCCTGTAATGTATGCCGTGCTTGTCCCACCAGGAGAGCTTGCCGTTATACCGCCTGTTGTACTCCATTCATAGTTGGTCGCATTCGTGGCGGAGGCAGTGATGTTTTGGGGAGTACATAATAGGATGTCACCAGAGTTGATGGTCGGCTTTGTTGGCATCGGAGGTGTGATGTTCACAGTGATGCTTTTTTTCGTTGTTCCATCACTTCTTCTAGCTTCGACTTTTATCGTTGCAGGGGCATTACCAGGAGAGGCAGTCGCCGCAACACTTGGAGAGTTGGTTTGTAAAGGTCCACTCCAGCCCGGTGGGTACGTGCATCAGTATACGCAAGTGGCGGCTGGATCTGTTGCTGGCGCAGGGACAGAGATAGCGACTGTTAAAAAGTGTAACTTATAAAAATGGCTGAGATGGGATGTATATCGAAATTCACTCCATTTGTATTGGCGGCGTCTAGTTTGGGAGATACCGGTTGGTTATCTATATTGACTTGCTGAGTACTACTTCGGACTCTCAAATATGACAACATACATCTCGTTTCTAAGGAAATGGCAATTCGATCGGTAATAAAGTACTTGCCCCCAATGAAAGGCGCTATTCCGATTCCAGAAGTGTGTCCTTTCTCCTGTGTAAATGTCGAAGTGGAATCGTTTAATCCAATTCCAACCGTGCTATTCACTTTGATGAATTTTAGGCGAAAATCAACACCATAGTAATGGACAAACCGCCTGGATTTCCGCTGTCTCTCGTAGCCAAGGTCAAAAGACAAGTCATATGATCTTGGCTGATTTGTACCCTTCACTGAGGGATTGGGCATGTATTCCAGTGCGAAATTTGGCCGAAAGCGAAGAGCGTTTTCCTGAAATTGCCTCTTGATAATCAGACTGTATCCGGAAGACATTATTGCCCGCTCACGGCGGTCGAACAGGAGGGAGTGCAGATCTACGCCAACTTCCCACTTGGGAGGTTTTTGTGCCAGATCCTGAGCCGCTGAATAGCTCGAAAACTGTGAATAAACAAGAATGGCGAAACATGTCTTAATGAGTTTTTTCACTTTAAGTTGATCGATTACGTTGCTTTGTTTTAGGCAATTCTATTTAGAATACTTAATTCCTTAATTCTGACATTGTATTTTGCTAGGTATTCTTTTAACAATGTCGATTTGTGCTTATATGAAATTGCTTATGTGTTCAGATTGCAGGCTGAACAAATCATGTCACAATCTGTTTGAAAAATGCTTTGGTCATTTTGACTAAGTATTTACGAAATAAGAAGCTGATATATACGAAGGACATTTCTATTTGTGTAAATAGAAATGTAGCATGTACAAAAAATGCATTTGATGTATTGAAGATCGATGATCCTATCCTTTTAAAAAATATTCTTCGACCAATACATTTATTTCTTCGATGAATTATATTAATGCATCGACAAATGAAGTTTTCAAGCGTACCAAAAGAACATGTGTTAGGAATAAGGAATTCTTTCGTGCCGAATAATCGGGCCAATAAAATGAATAATAGAGCAATACGATGATTGAAATCATAGTTCCAGGTGCAAAAAAGACCCGGCCTGTGCAGACCGGGTCTTTATCAAACAAAACTGTTTAGGTATAAGAACTTAAAGCCTCTACGGGCATACTAAATGCCGTAGGTATAAATGCTTATTTGGCAAACCAGAGTTTCATTTTCATATCATTCTTTCCACCCTGAGCAGTAAGAGCTGCGTTGAAGTTCTCAAAATTCAACGATTCCTCTGATCCGGGATAAGGCATTCTGGTAGGAATGACGTTTTGGTTCGTGTTCAAAACAGGAGGTTGCAAGGCAGGCAGGCCGGTTCTGCGGTATTCTGTCCAGGCTTCCAATCCCTGTCCGTACAATGCGATCCATTTTTGCTCCATGATCTGGGTGAAACCGTCTGCTCCTGCTTTCAGCGCATTGGCTGTCAAGTATTCAGGAGCAACTGTGAGTTTATACTGCGCATGAGAAGCGGTAATTGCATCTGTATAATTCTTGGCGGCATCTCCGGCGGCTGCAATACCTTTGTAAGCAAATTCGGCTTTGAGAAAAAGCAGTTCTGCATAGCTTAATATCACAGCTGGTGCGTTAGGCGCGATGAAATAGGAGCCCACACGTGAAGTGAATTCCAGCCCCAATGCGCCTGCTTCTGAGGAGGATAGTCCATTTGGCACACCCACATAAGCCGGGTTTTTCGTAGACAGGTTGGCATAAACAGGCAGCCTGGAATCATTCAAGGCTTTGAGTTTATTAACCAATGTAGCACTTACGCGGTGATCGTCGCGTGTTTTGCGGTTTACATTCACAGGGTTCTGGTTGTTGGTCACGTCCAGATAATTAAGCTGAATGTTTTCAGAAACCGAGGTGATGACCGGATACTTCACGGGATCGCTCAAAATCCGGGTAACTTCGGCCTTTACGTCAACCGGTGCATCTGCTTTGTCAATCATCCTGCTGAGAATTCGCAGGCTAAGCGTGTTTGCAAACTTTTTCCATCTGTTAAGATCATTGCCAAAAAGAATGTCGCCAGTGATTGCCATGTTATTGTCAGTCGTATTGATCGTCTCGCCAGCAGTTTTTAGTTCAACCAAAAGTGCTGCGTACACATCTTTTTGTCTGTCATATTTAGGTAGCAAATTGCCTTCCAGACCTTGCAATGCGTCTTTATAGGGAATATCCCCGTAAATGTCGGTCAGCAAAGAGAAGGCCCACGACCTTAATATAATAGCGACAGACTGATAATTCACATTGCCGCTTTCCTGACCAATCTTGTAAATGCGCTGGTAATCGGCCAGCGATTCAGTATATAGTCCCTGCCAGCCGGCTGTGTAAACGTCGCTTGAAACCGTATACTGATCAATGTCGGTATACTGAACTCTGGCCCAATGCTGAGAGAAACCATCACCCACATCCATTCCGAGAGCACCTCCCCAATAAATATCCACTGCACTCTGAATCCCGTGAGGAAGGAACAAGTCGGCTGTGGCGTTGAATGCACCGTTATTGTTGGTGTTGATTTCGTCGAATTCTCCGGTGCAGCTCGAAAAGCCCAGTAAGCTGACGGAAAGAAGAACTCTGAAAATGAATGAATTTATAATCGTTTTCATATCAATTCGGTTAATAATTGGCTTATAAATTAAAGCTGATGTTGAAACCCATTGTTCTTGTTGTAGGGATCTGGCCGTTTTCTATGCCTTGCAGGTTCCCGTCATTGTAATAGCTGGTCTCAGGATCAATGTGCGGAAGGTTGCTTTTTAGTAAAGCCAGGTTACGTCCGACAATTGAAACAGCGATATCGCGGAAAGGCAGTTTGTTAAAGGCTTTGCCGGAGATCATATATGTCAGCTTCACTTCGCGCAGCTTTACATAGCTGGCATCGAAAATGGTGTTCTCGTTGTTGGTCAGCAGGTAGTACTTGTGGTGGTATTCTTCCGAAGAGATCCGCGTTTCGTTTGGTACATATTCAGGACTGGCGGCAGTACCCTTATTAACCACGCCTGCTCCGATCACACCTTCTTCACGACCCAATGTAGTTTCCTTCAAAACCCCGGTGTAGCGCCCGATGTTGATAGATTGGGAGAAAATATCGCCACCTGATTTAATGTCTATCAAAGTGCTTAATGAGAAGCGTTTGTAAGTGAATGTGTTGGAAATTCCACCGATCCAGTCAGGAGTGAAGCTTCCCAGCACGCGGCTTACCGGATCGATCATCGGATATCCCTTTTCATCATACACGATCTGCCCATCGGGAGCACGCAGGAACCCTTTTCCGAAGAAAGTACCGAAAGGTTGACCTACCCGCGCTTCAACCGCCAGTCCACGGAATGCATTGTTGGTGGTCGTCTGGGTAAGTGGATTATAGCTTGAATTCAGCGCATAAGTGGTCAGGTTGCCTTCAAGCGAAAGTATCTTGTTGTTGTTTTTAGCCCAGTTCAGACCAATATCCCATTGAAAATTATTCAGCTTCACAGGAGTGGCAGTCAGTTGAACCTCAACACCAGCATTTTTAATTTTTCCCGCATTCAATAATTTGGAAGCAAACCCGGTCGCATTGGAAATGTTCACGTCCAGGATCTGGTTTTTGGAGATCTTGCTGTAATAAGTAACATCGATCCCAACCCGGTTTTGCCACAATCTGATATCAGTACCAATCTCATAGGACGAAGTAATCTCCGGTTTCAGATTTGCATTAAGCATCAAATTATTCTCCGACAAGCTTGGCGTACTTCCCCATGCATTTTCATATTTATATGCACTCACCAGACGGTATGGATCAGTATCGTTACCTACCTGTGCTAATCCTGCTCTGATTTTGGCAAAAGAAAGTACAGAGGATTTCACATTGAACATATCTGTAATAATTGCACTTACAGCAGCAGAAGGATAAAAATAAGAACGATTGTCAGAAGGCAGTGAGCTCGACCAGTCGTTTCTGGCAGTCAGGTCTACAAACAGGTAATTTCTAAAACCCAGGTTAGCAGATGCGTAAAGGCTGTTGACTGTCTTTTTGATGTAGCTGTTTTCACCAACCAACTTCTGGCGGGAGTTACCGAAGTTGTACACTCTTGGAATGGCCAGCTCGGTTGCTCCCATATAGTTGCGTTGCGCATAGTTGGTCCGGTGGTTGCCGCCAATATTAGCAGTTACGTCGAACTCGCCAAATTTGCGGGTAGCATTAAGCAGAAAGTCGGAGTTCGATTCGCGTACAAAAATCTGCTCTTCATTGTAGCTGTCAAATAAGTTGGAAGTTCCAATTACCGGCTGGCGGGCAGCGCCCTTGGTTTTGCGGCGATCTTCATAAAAGTCAGTTCCGCTTCTACCTGTAAGTGTCAGCCAGTCTGTGAACTTGTATGTAGCCGAAAAATTACCATACAGGCGGTCTTTCTCATTTGCTCTCGTACTTTCATTCAGCAGATAGTAAGGATTGGTCCAGTAGTTATCATTCCAATTATATTGGTAAATGCTGCCAGGTTTTTTATAGGAAGTAAGCTTGTCCATATCCACCTGGCGGCCAAACCAGATGAAGTAGAGACCGAAATTGTTCCGGTTGTCGCTTCCGTCTTTAACGTAGTTTCCGGTCGCTCTCACGCTAAGTTTTTTGGTCAGGTTCCAGCCTGCATTTAAGGATACAGTGCGGCGTTTGTAGTCCGTGTTAGGCAGGATACCGGTTTGGCTCAGATTGGTAAAAGACAGTCGGAAATCAGCAGTTTCATTCCCGCCGGTAACTGCAACGCTATTCGTATACGTTCTGCCGGTTTCAAAGAATTTGTCAACATTGTCCGGGTGTGCGATCCAAGGAGTTGGGGTCCGTGTACCATCTGCGGCAATGGGAGAATCAAATTGTGGGAGCAATCTGCCGTCAAGCTTAGGTCCCCAGCTTTCATCGACCCCGTCGCCCTTGCCGCCGCCTCTTCCATCCACATAAGAGAACTGACCTCCTGCGCCTTGTCCGTATTCATTCTGCCACTCAGGTAGTCTGAATGGACTTTCGAATGCTGTATTGGTATTAAAGGAAACACCAATTCCCTTGGTGCCTTTTCCGCTTTTGGTGGTAATCAGTACTACTCCGTTTGCTCCGCGAGAACCATAAAGCGCAGCTGCACTCGGGCCTTTCAGTACGCTGATTGACTCTACATCATCGGGGTTAATGGAGGCAGCCGCATTACCGTAATCCACACCGGTACCCGATCCGAAATTGCTATTGTCAACCGGCACACCGTCGACCACAAAAAGTGGCTGGTTGTTGCTTCCGATTGAACTCGCACCGCGAATGATCATTCTGGAAGAAGATCCCGGGGCGCCGTTGGAGTTAGTCACCTGTACCCCGGCCAGCCGGCCTGAAAGTGAATTCACAAGGTTAGTCTCGCGCGCCTGGGTCAGCGCTTTTCCGCTTACTTCCTGCACCGCGTAGCCGAGCGCCTTTTTCTCGCGGGCAATACCCAATGCAGTCACCACGATTTCATTGAACTGAGTCGCGTCCTGTTCAAGCATAATGTCAAAAGTAGTCCTGGACCCCACAGGCACTTCAAGCGTTTTGTAGCCTATGAATGAAACCACCAGGGTTGCATTGGAGGGAGCGCTGATCATGAATTGTCCGTCGGCATCGGTTGTGCTTCCGCGGCTGGTCCCTTTGATGAGGATACTGGCGCCGGGCAAATTTCCGTCCGAAGACTGCACTTTCCCTTTTAGGTTGAGTTCTTGTCCAAAGCTGGCTGCGGAGAGCAGCATCAGAAAGGACAAACAGCTTAAAGTAAAGCTCTTTCTCATAATTGAATTTTTAAGGAGTGAAAATGATAGTTAGGCAAACAAAATTTTACGTCTATTAAGTTTTGTAAAATTTTTACTCTTTCAAAAACATTAATGCAAAATATTTATCTACAATACCGACAATATTTGAAATTTAATATTTTGAAAAAACATCTTCATATTATACTCATTCCGGCCGGCTTTTCACTTGCAGGTTCCTTATCGGGAAAGAGGTGCAGCCGTCATTTCGGTGTATCTATGAAGTATGGGGCGTTTGAATTGCTATATTTGCGTCAAGTACAGAAGCGGCCATTTCGGCTGTAAATCAAAGTGTATTCGAATATTGCGTTCAATGAAGGTTCTTAAATTTGGCGGCACCTCTGTCGGTTCGGTTGACAGCATTAAAACAGTTATCAGTATCCTCGAAGAAAACCTTGCGAAAGGCGAGCGTTTCGCGGTTGTATTTTCTGCAATGGGAGGGGTCACGAACCGGTTGATAGAGATCGGCAAAATGGCCGCAGCCGGAAATACGGATTACATTGAATTCCTGAAAGGCGTTGAAGAAAGGCATTTCGCGGTGGTCAGAGGATTGATACCGGTGAAAAGCCAGAGCAGTACGTTTGCGGCTATACGTGGACTTTTCAATGAGCTGGAAGATATACTCCGCGGCGTTTCGTGGATTAAAGAACTATCAGAACGCACGCTCGATCTGATCATGAGTTTCGGCGAAAGATTATCCACCATGGTGATCACCGAAATCCTGAAAAGCAAAGGTATCGACGCCGAGTTCTGTGACGCACGCCAGATCATCCATACCAATGCAACTTATGGAATGGGTGACGTGAATTTTGAAATTACCAATAAACAGATACTTGAATATTTTGCCAAAAACGCGGCATTACAATGCGTAACAGGCTTTATTGCTTCCACTGCCGAGGGAGTTACTACCACGCTCGGCCGCGGCGGCTCGGATTATACCGCTTCCATTCTGGGGGCAGCGCTGGATGCGAACTCCATTGAAATATGGACGGATGTGGACGGGATGATGACGGCTGATCCGCGCAAGGTGACCAATGCATTTACAATTCCTTCTATCTCTTATGCTGAGGCGATGGAACTTTCACACTTCGGTGCGAAAGTCATTTACCCGCCCAGCTTGCAGCCTGCTTTTGCCAAAAACATTACCTTGAAAGTACTGAACACTTTCAATACAGCCTTTGAAGGTACTTATGTTCAGAAAGCAGCAAACGGGAAAGAATATGCGATCACAGGCATTTCGTCCATAGACGAGATTGCGCTGGTGAATATCCAGGGTAGCGGGATGATCGGGGTTGCGGGGATATCCGGCCGTCTTTTCACGGCGCTTTCCCTGAATGCAATCAGTGTGATCCTGATCTCGCAGGCTTCTTCCGAGCATTCGATCTGTTTTTCCATTGACCCAAAAAATGCGCAAAAGGCAACCGAGGTATTGGAAAAAGAATTTGCGATAGAGATCAGCCTTGGGCATATCGACAGTATTTCAATTGAAAAAAACCTCTCGATTATTGCGATAGTTGGTGAGGGGATGAAGAAAAGCACGGGGGTTTCAGGCAAGTTGTTTTCTGTTTTGGGTAAAAACGGTATCAATGTCGTAGCGACCGCACAGGGTTCTTCAGAGCTGAATATCTCTGTTGTAATTGCAAAAAGCGACCTTTCAAAAGCATTGAATGCGATTCACGGCGTTTTCTTCCAATCGGAAACACGATCGCTGAACCTGTTTATAGTGGGAGTGGGGCTGATCGGCGGAACATTGATCGAACAGATCCGCAACCAGACCAAATACCTGAGAGAAGAGAAACTGTTGAACCTCAATATCGCGGGCTTGTCCAATACCAAAAAAATGCTCCTCGATCCCGACGGGATCAAACCTGAAAACTGGCGTGACCGGGTGATGGACGAGGGCGTGAAAACAAGCTTGCCAGCATTTGTGCAGCGAATGATCGAGCTCAATTTACCAAACAGTGTTTTCGTGGATTGTACTTCGGACAAGGATATTGTTCAGTACTACCAGATTCTGCTGGATGCGAGCATCTCGGTGGTAACACCCAATAAAGTAGCCAACTCCGGTTCTTATTCCGAATATGTGTCGCTGCAAAGAACTGCTTTACAGCGCGGGGTTAAATTTTTATATGAAACCAATGTAGGCGCCGGCTTGCCGATCATCAATACCATTCAGGGGCTGATGGCAAGTGGGGACAAATTCCTGAAAATAGAGGCGATATTGTCGGGTACCTTATCTTACATTTTCAACAATTTCAATTCGGAAAACCGCTTTGTTGATGTAGTGAAAGAAGCAAAAGCGAAAGGTTTTACGGAGCCCGATCCGCGCGATGACCTGAGCGGGGCCGATGTAGGAAGGAAAATCCTGATCCTGGCGCGGGAAGTAGGCGTGCCGCTCGAACCGGAAGAAATCGTGATTTCACAGATTTTGCCCGGTAACTGTCTGAATGCACCTACTGTGGATGCTTTTTTCAGGGAGCTTGAAATATCAAATAACTACTTCGCAGAGAAGCAGGCTGAGGCAGAAGTAAATAATGAAAAGCTGCGCTACATCGCCACGCTGGAAAATGGCAAGGCGACGATCGAGCTGAAAACAGTTGGCCCGTCGCATCCATTTTATACTTTATCGGGCAGTGATAACATTATCTCATTCACGACAGAACGCTACAAAGACCGCCCACTCGTGATCAAAGGCCCAGGCGCCGGAGCCGAAGTAACTGCCTCCGGTGTTTTCGCCGACATCATGAGTATCAGCAGCTATTTGGGGTAATGTATTAAATTGCATTGTACTTCAACCATTTGAACTATGAGCAACAGGAAGGTGCCGGAGCCGGTAAAAGCTTTAACAGAAGAGTTCGTTGCCGAGGTGCGTGCGCTTTATGGCACGAGGCTGCATCAGGTAATCCTTTTCGGGTCCTATGCGAGAGGTGAGCAGCACGAAGAATCCGACGTGGACTACCTAGTTGTTCTTAATGATAGGGAGTTGAAAACTTTCGCAGAAATAAGTAAAATGTCTCCTATTACCAGCTCGCTTGGTTTGAAGTACAACTTATGGATTTCAGCAATTCCGTTTACGGTGGATAAACTGCTGCCTGGAAATGCACTTTTGAGCGCTGCCATTCATGAAGAAGGTATCGTATTATGAGTGAGGTCACATTAGAAAAAATACTAAGAAAAGCCGAGGATTGCCTGGAAGTGAGTCAAAGCTTCCTTGAAGAAGCCAGAAATGAAGCTAGCGTAAACCGGGCATATTACGCAATCTTCCATTGTATTCAAGCCCTGCTTTTTGTTTCGAACGTGCAAGTCAAAACGCACGTAGGCTCACATACCAAGTTTCGCGAGTTATTCATAAAAACAGGAATTTTGGACATTGAGTTAAATACAACGTTGCAAAGAGCATTTGAAAAGAGGCAATTCAGCGACTATGATTATGACGAAGTTTTGGAAGAAGACGCCAGAGAGTCGGTTCAGGATGCAGCGCAATTCGTTAATACAACCCTTCAATACTTAAAAGAAAACAACCACTTACAGTGAATTATGTAAAAGCTTTTGCCCCTGCTACGGTTGCTAATGTGGCTTGCGGGTTTGATATATTTGGTTTTGCGATCAAAGAGCCGGGGGATACCGTGGAGCTGCGCCGCCGTGATGAGCCGGGTATCGTTATCGCGGATATTACCGGAGATGAAGGTCGGCTTCCACGTAATGCAGCCAAAAATTCGGTAACCGGGGTTATGCTGCATTTGCTCAAATATCTGGGCATTACAGATTTCGGCTGCGAAGTTGTTTTGCATAAGAATATGCCTCTGGGCAGTGGAATGGGATCCAGCGCTGCCAGTGCAGTCGCCGGTGTGGTAGCGATCAATGAAATGCTTGGCAAGCCACTTACCCGCGAGGAGCTGCTGCCTTTTGCGATGGAAGGGGAGCGCATTGCCTCCGGATCGGCGCATGCAGATAACGTAGGTCCCTCACTTCTGGGCGGTTTTGTAGTGATCAGAAGCTACAATCCGCTCGACGTTTTTACCATCCCGGTACCTGACGATTTGTACTGCACGCTCGTACATCCCGACATTGAAATCAATACCAAAGATGCGCGCTTTATCCTGCGGAATGAGGTTTCCCTGAAAAATACGATTGCCCAAATGGGTAATGTAGCCGGACTTGTCGCGGGGTTAATGAAAGCAGATTACGACCTGATCAGTCGCTCAATGGTGGATGTGATTATCGAGCCTGTCCGCTCTATCCTGATACCCGAGTTTAAAGAAGTAAAGCAGGCCGCCATTGAAAATGGTGCACTGGGATGCAGTATTTCAGGGGCCGGACCTTCCATGTTTGCATTGAGCCGGGGAATTGAAAACGCTCAAAAAGCAGGTAATGCAATGATAGCACGGTTTGCTGAGGCAGGAATAGCAGCCGGTTTACACGTATCTTCTATTAATAAAGAAGGCGCGGTTATTCTCACAGACTAGGCGCATTTTCTCGACTTTGTTGAACTTTCTCAAAGGTCCGGAATGTTAAAAAGTGTAGTTATAAAAACAAAGAATCATGGTTACTGTAAGCGATACCGCCAAAAACAAAATTGTTGAACTCCGTAATGCTGACGGATTTGCTGACGATTATCAGATCAGGGTCGGTGTTTTAGGAGGCGGATGTTCCGGTTTGACCTACAACCTGGAATTCAACTCCGAGTCCAAGCCTACTGATATGGTTTTTGAAGATAAGGGAGTGAAGATCATTGTAGATAAGAAAAGCTTGCTATACCTCGCTGGAACAACACTCGATTTTTCAGACGGACTGAACGGCAAAGGGTTTCAGTTTATCAACCCGAATGCAACCCGTACCTGCGGATGCGGAGAGAGTTTTGCGGTATAAATTTTAAAATATTTTATTTGATGAAACGCGTCCTGAATAAAGGGGCGCGTTTTTTTTATAGTACCGAAAGACCTTATTTTGCTGCAAGCTTTCATACACCACAATGCAATTTTTTAAAGAAAACTGAATGAAACCAACTCTTTTGATTCTGGCTGCCGGAATAGGCAGCCGCTACGGAGGTATCAAACAGCTTGACCAGTTTGGGCCAAATGGGGAAACAATTATTGATTACTCGCTATATGACGCAATCAGAAGCGGTTTTGGCAAAGTAGTATTTATCGTCCGTCAGGAAATTAAGGACAGCGCGGAAGCTATTTTTGCCCCGAAACTGACAGGTAAGATCGATTTTGACTTCGCAATTCAGGGAATACAGTCCTACGTTCCCGAGGATCTTGGAAAAGTGGAGCGTACAAAACCCTGGGGCACGGGCCACGCTACTTTATGTGCGTGGGATCAAACTGATACGCCTTTTGCGGTAATTAATGCAGACGATTTTTACGGCCGGGACGCATTCGAAACAATGGCCAAATTCCTCCAGAATGATACCGATGACACGCAGCACGCAATGATCGGATATGAGTTGAAAAGGACCTTGTCGGAAAACGGGACCGTTTCGCGCGGCGTTTGCATTGAACGCGAGGATCACAACCTGGAATCGGTTGTAGAACGTACCAAGATCTTCGAAGAAGAAGGTGTGATTTATTTTGAAGAGGACGGGGTAAAAACGGAGCTCGCGCCTGAAACGCCGGTTTCTATGAACTTCTGGGGCTTTAAGCCAACCATGTTCCCGCTTACAAAGGAGTTTTTCGAGATTTACGCCCGTGAAAATATCAATACCCCGAAAGCGGAGTTCTACATTCCGACTGTGATGACGAAAATCATCGAAGGGAAACTAGGTAACTGCCGCGTTTTCCGCAGCTCCTCAGACTGGTTCGGCGTTACTTACCCGGAGGACAAGCCAAATGTGCAAGCTTCATTGAATGCATTGCATGAAAGTGGGGAGTATCCTGAAAAATTGTGGTAGCCCAATCCCGCTAGGGATATCACATCGGTAACCCCGCTAGGAATGTAACACCGGAAATGCCGCTAGGCATGTAACATAGGTAAGTTTGGCCAAACAGGTGCATCACCCAATCCCATAGGGATAAAACATAGTTATGCCTGACGGCATTCCGATGTTGTTTGCTTAGTTGTGTGTTACCGATATTACATGCCTGACGGCATTGCCGATGTTGTATGCCAGGTTTCGTGTTACCGATATTACATGCCTAGCGGCATTACCTATGTTGAATGCCTACCGGTATTTTTGGTGGATTTGCCTTTGTTTTATTATTTCTGCACCAGTGCCTCCATCATCTTCTCTGCCAGGAATTTATTCCCGGCTTCTGTTAAATGTACCCGGTCGGTTGTTAAGATTCCTTTCTCTTTGTTTTCAGGATTGTTTTGCGCCAGGTATTCCGTGAAATGTTTGCGTAGGTCGCAGAGCTGCAATCCGTTTCTTGTCGCGATTTCACGGATCAGTTTGGAGTACTGGTTCAAGTCTCCGTCCTGCTGATTTGAATTGTCATTTCTTTCCCCGATTACGGTAGGTGTACATACAATCACGCGAATGTTTTGCGCCTTCATTTTCCTGATCAGGGCTTCATAGAACTTTACATATTTGTCAGGATCAGTTCCCGTTCCCGACGAAGCTTTGTGCCACACATCATTGATACCTACGTAAATAAATACGATGTCAGGCTTTTTGGAGAGGACATCGTCTTCCAACCTCAGGTACAGATCATATACTTTGTTCCCGCCGATTCCTGCGCCAACCAGCTCGTACTTAGCCCCCTGGTTTTTTGCTTTCAACATTTCGCCCATTTGGGTAATGTAACCTGTTGCCCCCACGCCGGCCTGCGTAATGGAATCTCCGAAAAAGACAACCTTTAACGGTTTATCCTGCCGCATTGCAAGAAGTGGTAGTACGAAAAACGCGATTTGTGCAAGTTTGAAAAATAGCTTCATATAAAGGTTTAAAATAGATTTCAGGGGAAAAAGACAAACGTGCTTGAAAGTTACTTTACACCTCAGACCGGTTTACAATCAGCTCATCCATGATATTTGCGGAAATGTAAGCGGGTAATGCAAAACGAACTTTCTGCCAATTGTTACCTCGTTTTGCATTGCAAGTGGCAGTCTGATTAGGCGGATTTTATTTTCAATCGAAACATCAACCAGCAGCTGATCTCCTGCTAACGCTGTTCTTAGTACTTCGCCGTGGATGAAAAAGCTTTCGTCGGGTGCGTCGCTATGCAGGTAAATGGCGGCGGGAGCGCCGAAACGGGTCAGTTTTCCATTCTCCATTACACCTACCTGATCAGCCAGCCGGAAAATTTCGGCCGTTTCGTGCGTGACGATGATTGCTGTAAAATGATAGCGTTTATGGAATTGCAGGATCAGTTCCTGTAACTGGTACCGCATTTCAGGATCGACTGCCGAAAACGGTTCGTCCAGCAGTAAAAGGCCGGGTTTCCGCACCAACGCACGTGCCAGCGCAACCCGCTGCTGCTGCCCGCCCGAAAGTTGGCTCGGCTTTCTTTGGCTGAGCTGATCAAGTCCCGTTGCTGCGAGCAGCTCGTCCACAATGGTAGCGTCTGAGCCTTTTGCTAATGCATAGCTCAGGTTTTCCGCAACGGTCATGTTGGGAAACAATGCATAATCCTGAAAAACAAAGCCAATGTTCCGGTGTTGGGGCGCAACGTTTTGGTGATTTTCACTGTCGAGCCAGGCAGTTCCGTCAAAGTGGATTTGTCCCTGTAGCGGCGTTTGCAACCCGGCAATTTGTTTCAGTAATGTCGTCTTTCCTGCGCCGGAAGGTCCCGTGAGCGCCATAATGCGCCCTTTTTCCAGCGCGAATGAGACTTCCATCGGGAATTCTCCGTGTGCAGTGTGCAATGAATGCCTGATCGCGATTTTAAGCTGATTGTCGGACACGAAGCAGGCGGTTGTTGATAGAATAAACCAGCAGCAAAATCACAAAACTGATTGCGAACAGTACCATTGCATATTGGTTTGCAACAGAATAATTAAGTGCTTCCACTTCATTGTAAATAGCTACCGAAGCAACTTTGGTAACACCCGGGATATTTCCGCCGATCATCAGAACTACGCCGAATTCTCCGACAGTATGAGCAAAAGTGAGTACAAATGCAGTGAGTATGGCAGGTTTACAGTTCGGCAGCAAAACCTTGAAGAAGGTTTCCCATTCGTTTTTACCCAAAGTATAAGAGGCTTCCCGCAAAGAGGGCGAGAGTGACTGCAACCCGGCGCGAATCGGGTACACCATGAAAGGCAGGCTATATAAAATGGAGGCGATCACCAGGCCAGGAAATGAAAAAACGAGACGGATACCTAAGATTTCCTCAATCCACGCACCAAACCAGTAAGACGGGCTGAATGCAAGCAACAGGTAAAAACCAATTACAGACGGCGGTAAAACCAGCGGCAGCCCGATCACAGCTTCTACAACACCACGCCCTTTAAACTTCCCGAATGCAAGCCAGTATGCAACCGGCAATGCAAGGGCAAGCAGGATCAGTGAGGTGATCGTAGCGAGGCGAAATGTGAGCCAGATTGGCTGGTAGTCCATTTTTTTAATTTTGAATGAGTGAATGAGTGAATGAGTGAATGAGTGAGTTAGTGAGTGAATTGATAAATAAATACTGAGTTGGTTATGATGGCTTTGTTCTTCATTCGATCATTCGATCATTCGATCATTCGATCATTCACTCATTCAATCATTGGTTTGTACCCGTACTTAACCAGTATTGCCTGACCTTTTTTGGAGTATAAAAAGTCGTAGAATTGCCGGCTTGACTCTTTTTTTGGAGAGCTGTCGCTGTGTTTGAGCAAGATAGCGGCTTGCTGAATGGGTTTATGCAGCTTCGGGTCAATGGCTATATAATGCCCTTTGCCTTTCATTTCGGGAGCGAGTACAATCGCCAATGCATTAAAGCCTGCTTCCGCAGAACCGGACACGATATACTGGGCGGTTTGCGCAATGCTTTCACCGTATACCAGCTTGGACTCTGTTTTGCCTGCCAGATTCTGAGATTGCAACACTTCCATTGCTGCTACCCCGTAAGGTGCCGTTTTGGGATTGGGAATAGCGATTTTTTTCACCTTTGCCGAGGCGAGCAACGCCAGATTCAGTTCAGCTTGCGGGATATTTTTTGACCATAATACCAGGGAGCCGAGCGCGTATACCTTCGGCTTCTCCTCGGAACCGCCATTCTTGAAAATCTCCTCGGGGTACTTGGTATCCGCGGATACAAATACATCAAATGGCGCGCCTTCCCTGATTTGCGTGGTCAGGTTACCCGACGAGCCTACTACAATCTGTATTTCCTTTCCCGACTCTTTTTCAAATTTCGTCTTGATCTCTTTCATGACGTACTGGACATTGGCCGCTGTGGCTACAATTATTTTTTCAGAAGGCTGCGAGCAGCCCGCTGCAAGGAGGGTAATCAGAAGTGTAAAATACCGAAAGTTCATCTTGCAATTTAAAGGATTTTTGTTTCCTATACATGGCGCCAAAATCCGGCTCATCGGGAAAATATCGTAAATTGCGCGCCGTTTCGACCAGGCTGGACGAAACATTAACCGCTGGTGGTCAAGTTTCCCGAAGCGTAATTCAATTTTATAAATGATCATAGAAACCGCCCTGCGCACCAGGCAGACTTCTGAATACTATTTTTCAGTGAAGCTCGCCGAAGTACGCAAACTGATTGCAGAAGGACACGACGTCATCAATCTGGGAATTGGTAATCCCGATATGATGCCCTCGGAGGCGACGCTTGAAGCGTTGTCGGCAGCCATTTTGAAACCGCAGGCACATGGTTATCAACCTTATGTAGGCACCCCTGCATTCCGGAACGCAATCGCCGGCTTTTATGATCATCATTACGGTGTAAAGCTTGATGTAAATACCGAGATACTACCGCTGATCGGCTCAAAAGAAGGTATTACACATATCAGTCTCACGTTCTTGGATCCCGGTGACGAGGTACTGGTTCCTGAACTGGGCTATCCGGCATACAGGGCTGTGAGCCAAATGGTAGGTGCGGTTGTAAAAGAATATCCGCTGCAAGAAGAAAACGGCTGGCAGCCTGACTGGAATGCAATGGAAAGCTTGGTTACATCCAAAACCAAACTGATGTGGCTCAATTATCCGCATATGCCTACGGGGGCTCCTGCGACGGTGGAACTGTTCGAAAATGCAGTAGCTTTTGCCAGGAAGCACCGGATATTACTTTGTCACGATAATCCGTACAGCCTGATCCTGAATAAGAAACAGCCAATCAGCCTGCTTTCTGTGGAAGGTGCAAAGGATGTGGCGATCGAGCTGAATTCCATGAGCAAGTCGCATAATATGGCGGGCTGGCGAATGGGCTGGCTTGCTGCCGCAAAGCCTTATATTACAGCAGTGCTGACCATTAAAAGCAATGTGGATTCGGGTATGTTCTGGGCAATGCAGGAAGCGGCCGTGGCTGCGCTGCACAATTCAGACGACTGGCACAAGGAGCGAAATGCAGTATACCAGGGCAGGTTGGAAGCCTCGGAAGCTTTGCTGAATGCACTTGGCTGCACCTGGGACGCGAAGCAGGAAGGAATGTTCCTGTGGGGAAAGTTGCCGGAAACTGTCGAATCAGCAGAGAAGCTGGTGAACGAAATATTGGTTGAAAAACACGTTTTTATAGCTCCCGGCTTTATTTTTGGTCCGAAGGGGCAGCGTTATATCCGGCTTTCACTTTGCTTACCGAAAGAACGCATTTGGGAAGCAGTGGAGCGGATCAAGGGTTGACGTAAATTTATCAACATCAAAAATGGTAGTAAGCATTATCGGGATCGGCCTGCTGGGCGGCTCTTTTGCACTTTCTCTTCGTGAAAAGTATCCGAATGTCAAGTTTGTAGGTGTTGATACTTCTGCTGTCAATCAGAAAATTGCATTGGCCAAGGGGATTGTCGATGAAATCGTCAGCCTGGAAGAATCTCTGCAAATTGCTGAGCTGAATGTACTCGCGACGCCTGTCGATGCAATATCGAAGCTTCTGCCGTATATGCTCGACCTGCTTCCCGAGGGGCGTACGATTATGGACCTCGGATCAACAAAGGAGCTTATTTGCAAACTGGCGGATACACATCCGAAACGCGGCCAGTTTGTAGCAGTTCACCCGATGGCCGGTACCGAAAACTCGGGTCCTGGGGCTGCATTCAAAGAGCTTTTGCCGCACAAAAATGTGATTATTTGCGACAAGGAAAAAAGTAACCCCGATTCGCTCGGGTTGGTAGAAACATTCCTGCGCGACGCCGGTATGAAGATCCACTACATGAAGCCCGTGGAGCACGATTTGCATTTGGCGTATGTGTCTCACCTCAGCCACATCAGCTCCTTTGCATTGGGGTTGACGGTTTTGGATAAAGAGGCCGACGAAAAGGCAATCTTCGATATGGCGAGCACCGGTTTTTCTTCCACGGTGCGCCTTGCCAAAAGTTCGCCTCAGATGTGGGCTCCGATTTTTGATCAAAACAAAACCAATGTTTCCAAAGCATTGGCGGATTACATTGAACTGCTTAAAAAATTCAAGACCGCCATTGATAATGAAGATCTGGGGACAAGCCTTAATTTCATGAGCCGGGCCAATGATATCGGACGCATTCTGGCCGGTATTGAGAAGAAATAACCTATTTGTTTCGAGGGTGTAATTGATTTAAAATGAATCAATTACACCTTTCTGTTTTCTGGATTGGAACCAATGCAGGCGGGCTGCCTGTTAACCTGCTACCTGTTTATCTATCAGTTCAAATCTTTATTTTTTCAACAAAACAGTAAGAAATGACGAAGGCTCAGGCAGTTTTTGTAGCGGTATTTGTTGCGCTTAGTGTTTCCTTAGGTATCCGCCAAATCAATCCGTTTGCGGATTCATCCAAATCCAAACAAATTTCAGTAGTTGATACGGATTCCATTTCCAAACCGGAATGGGTTGCATTGTATGATTCGCTTGATTTAAAAACCAAGGGATTATCGCAAGCTGCGTTCTATTGTGCATGGTATGGTTTTCAAAAAGCAAACCTGCAAAATCCGATACTTGCAATTGCGGATTTTACGCAATCTTCCCGAAATAAGCGCCTTTATGTAATTGATCTGATCAAGCGTAAAGTGCTATATAATACTTACGTAGCTCACGGTCGTAACTCCGGGCAGGAATTTGCGGAGAAATTCTCAAACGACAATTCCTCATACCAGTCCAGCTTGGGTTTTTATAAAACACTGGGTACTTACCAGGGAAAACACGGTTTATCGCTCCGTTTGGAAGGACTTGAAAAAGGCATTAACGACCGCGCGCTTGAACGGGCGATCGTCATGCATGGTGCTGACTATGTAAGTGAATCTTTTATAAAAAACACAGGTCGCTTGGGACGTAGCTTAGGCTGTCCGGCTGTATCTGTTGAAGATTCGAAAAAGCTGATCGATTTGCTGCACGGCGGCTCCGGACTTTTTATCTATTCCGGAGATCAGAAATACCTTCACGCGTCTTCTTTACTGGCCGGGTTGACTTTGGATAAAGTCAATCGCGCCTTAGGTGATCCTCTTTTGTATATATCAGGGAAATAAAGCAAGTCACCTTTTTCATTACAATCTGCCGGAAGATATAGCAGGAACACCGGGACGCGTACTTTCAATTTGTGCCATTTAGGAGGTGTTGAAACAGTATCAGGCTCGGTCATGAAGTCACTGCTCAGCAGCTGGGTACCCGCCATATAGTTGGCCAGGTCGGTAGGGCGTTGTACCCGCACACAGCCGTGGCTTCTCCACCTTTGCTCACTTTTGAACAGGTATCTTGCATTGGTATCATGCAGGTAAATCGCCAATGGATTTTTAATCTCCACTTTCAGCAGGCCGAGAGAATTATCTTCCCCTGTTTCCTGGCGAAACCTGTACGGAAATTTATTTTCCTTGGCCGCTTCCCAATCCACTTCGCTGGGATCAACTACCTGACCTTTGGTATCAATAATTTCGATTCTGTTTCTCGACAGGTATTCGCGGTCGCTCATCGCTTTCGGCAGGATTTCCTTGATTGCAATGCTCTTGGGTACATTCCAGTAAGGGTGTGTCACAATGCTGGTCGCGTAAGTGTCAATGGTAGGAGTAGGTGTATCTGATTTTCCGACAACAGTGCGCATGGTGAGCACATTTTTACCTGCGGAATCCATTGCAGTCAGGTATGCGCCTCTGATGTTGACCATTACAAAACGGGGTGCATTCTTGGTTTGCCTGTGAATCCAGCGATATGCATTCAGCGACTCAGCCACGAATGCGGCACTGTCATACTTTTGCTCTTTCAGCAGCCTGGTATAATTTACTTTGAGGTTATTGTAAACGGGAAACACAGGTTCCAGCCGCTCCATCACCTTTTCAATCGCTTTACCTTCCACCAGATCCTCAGCAGCAGCGCGGAGCACGGCAGTATCTGCGGCAATTTTTTTCTGTACGAAACGTAAGGCAGGTTTATGTCCGAATCCGATCTCTTCCAATAAAGCGTAAACCGGCGCGGTACCATCTTTGGGTTCAAATTTGGCGGGGTCAACCCCTACTTCTTTTGAAAATTGAAGGAGCTTGTCGTAGTTCTTTTTGGTGATCTCACTCGCCAGTTCCTCATTGGTCATTTCCTTCGGATTTTTCCGACAGGCTTGCATGATCGCCAATGTAAAAAGGATGAGGAGTGGTAAATATCTTGTCTTTCCGAGGCCTGAAAGCATTTGCATTGTATTGCAGTTTTGTTTTTACAATACACTACAATTGTTGTGCTAACTCTTATAGTCAGGCAGAAATTGAAAAATTAACTGATTCTGAGCTTCTTTCCTCCCGCACCTGCATTCTCCATTAAATAAACTGGGGAATTTCGGTGTCAATAGACTGCACGAAAAGTCCACTTATTTTGAGTTTCCCATTTATCTGAATGGTATATAACAGATAAGAGCAGTACAGGTAGCAGTATTATCTCTTCACTTCATGACGAAGTAAAAATTTCCAACTGAAAAGCACACCTGCAGCAAGAATGAGACCAAGACCCAGCTGATTGAGAGCAGCTTGTTGAGGGAATAAAAAGGCAATTAACAGGATAAGCGCCTGCGCTGTCCAGGCAATCGCGTCTGTTTGCCACCTTGTAAATCCTGCTGCTTGAAGGCGAAGGGAAAAATGATCAGGGCTGCCTTTCCACCATGCAAGCCCTTTTTGAATTCGTACGACGGTAAGAAAAGTGAGCTCAAACAACATTACCCCCGGAATGAGCAGAAATGCAATGATGTTTGAACCTGCAGCAGGCTGATTGAAGTGCAATAATGTGAAAGCAGCCAGTAAGAACCCCAGCAGGTGCGAGCCGGCATCTCCCAGGAATATGCTCGCTCTTGGTAAATTAAAGATGAGAAAGCCAATAATACTGCCGGCAATAAGTATTGCAAGGCTTGCTGGTTCCTGGCTGCGCATTCCTATGAAAAGGAATGTGATCAGCATAAGTCCGCCAACGAGTCCGTCGCACACATCTGTCAGGTTAGCGGCATTAACTAACACCAGAGTCCAGAATGCGGATAAAAGGAAGTCTACCGCTGGAATACCGACGAATTCGGCTTTTATACCCAAGGCCGTACCTGCAATTGCGAGAATCAGCTGGATTATGAATTTTTTGCGCGCACTGTACACTTCCAAATCGTCGAATATGCCGAGTACCAGAAAGCCCGTGGCACAAAAACCGATACCAACCTCTGGAAAAGCAACCTTTCCAAAATAATGCAAGATTCCCATTGCTGACACGCTACCCAGGAAGATCCCCAGGCCACCCAGATATGCTACGGGCCGCACGTGTTGGGGAACAATGGGATTAGGCTTGTTCACAATGTTATTTTTCAATGCAAAAGCACGGACAAGCCAGGTGAACACTCCGCCGGTGGCCAGCGACAAGGCAAAAATCAGGGCCTGGTTCATCTGCATAGCTCTTTACTGATCCTGAAACCATCCTCTATGTTTTTTGACATGGAAGAATACTCCCAGTTTCCATATCTGCCGGTGGATGTGATGTCAAATTGTTCCAGGTATTCGTGACAATGATTGATAATCTGGCTTGTTTCAGGTGTAAATACCACATAGGCAGGATCTGCCAGCCATTTATGCACGCCAATGATCTGATGATCGTCTGTAATAAATCCTGCATTTCTGATCGCAAAAACAGCTTTGTCTTCAAGAGGTTTTTCCAAGGCAGTTTGATCATCGGCTTTGAGCGGTATTTCTACCAGCAAGCCCCAGCCTTCCTCCGGCGCATTAGCAGGATCAAATTCGGTCATAAACACCAGTCTGGTAAATGGCGTACCGGGATCGGTAAAATAGCGCCAGCAACCAGGATTATCCGGCCGTGGCCCCTTTATCGACAAGGCAATAGAGAGTACTTTAACCCATTTGAGCTTTTCCACTTCTTTTATCAGCTTATCGGGAACACCCGCGCACATACGCATAAGAGCAGGGAGCGGAATGGTGGATAAACAATGACGATCATACCTGTACGTATGAATTTCTCCTTCTTGCATAAAAGTGACCACTCTCTTCTGTGGGTCAAGACCGACTATCTCTGATTTCAAATGCAGCTTTCTTACCTTTTTCGCAAAACCTTGGGATAGTACTTCCATTCCACGTATAGCTGAGCCCGTTTCCGGTCGCGGGTAAAATGCTTTTGTGTTATAAGTCTCCCGCGATACATTCGGCTCGATCAAGCCGCGCAGTATCTCGTCAAAGGAAGGCCGGTGTAAATTCCATAATTGCCCGTTTGTTGAAATTTCATTCAGCGGCAGCTTCCATAATTTTTCATTATATGGATAATAGAAAAGTTCGCACATGGTTTTGCCAAATGCATTGATAAGGTATTCTCCGTAAGACATTCCGGAAAAATCCTTTTGCTGGTAAAATGCTGCCGAGAAATCCTTGATGCAGCTGATTTTAGCTTCGGTAGACAAGCTGCCAAGATTCAGTTGAAAAGGGTAGCGTGCCACCCCGGCCGCAGTTTCGATCCAGGCCACCGGCGGGCATTCAAAAAGTACCGGCCCGAGCAGATTGTTTACTTTATTTAATATTTCCGGGTTGTTACAATGAAAAATGTGTAGTACATGATCAAACCAGTAGCCGCCATCAAAACAATGAGATTGAACCAGTCCGCCTGGTCTTCCCGATTTTTCAAAAACTGTGACGTTTTCACCCAGTTTGCTGGCGGCTGCAAGACCTGTAATTCCTGCGCCGAGGATTACAATTTCGTTAGCGTTATCAGCCATTGGAAATGCTTCTAATGTCGAGAAAGGTGTTTATCACGTCGTCAATATTTGGCCAGCTGATATCCCCGAGGAGCGATTTGGAATACGAGGTATCCGGCAGCCTGTTTTGCACATCAACCTGCCCGGGGAATATACTTTTGAAAGGTACGTGCTCAATCGCTGATGCTGAGCCAATGGCCCGGATGATTTTGTTGGCAAGCGCATTGATACTGACAGTCTGGTCAGATCCGAGATTAACAATGTTGCTGCCGGGTTGCCAGGCCAGGTCAATAGACAAGAGCCTGATCAGGGATTGGACAAATGTATTTACATCACTAAAACACCGCGTTTGATTACCGTCGCCAAAGATACGGAGCGGGATATCCGCCATGGCAGCTTGAATGAAAGCTGGAACAACCATTCCATACGTGCCTACCTGTCGTAAGCCGATCACATTGAAAGGTCTTACAATAAGAACCTTCCGACCGGCAGCTGCGGCGGCTATACCCAGCTGCTCCATATGCCGCTTCCCGCAGGCATAGCCAAGTGTGCCGCCGTCATAATCAAGCAGGTTTCCATCTGTAATCGCCGCGTCTTCCCGCATCTTTATGCCAGTATCAGAAAGTCCGTATACTGACGAAGACGAACAAAGGACAATAGGCGTGTTACCTGTATATTTCAGGATATTGTTAGTGCCTTTTACCGCAGTTTGATAGGTAAGTACGGGGTTTTGCTTTGCCAATTTCATCCCGACCACACTGGCCAGGTGAACTACAAGATCGAAGCCAGCGAGG
Source organism: Dyadobacter sp. Leaf189 (assembly GCF_001424405.1). Classification (GTDB taxonomy): domain Bacteria; phylum Bacteroidota; class Bacteroidia; order Cytophagales; family Spirosomataceae; genus Dyadobacter. The sequence continues at coordinate 159,342 of NZ_LMPS01000008.1, read as the reverse complement.
CTCTTAAGTGCATTTTCATCTAAAATGCTGCAATTGGTAAAAGACAGATCTGGATGAACTGGAAGATTTTCCAGGGTGCCTGTGGACAGGTTATCCAAAATCCGGACTTTAAATCCGATCTTTAAAAACGCCGGCGCAAGGTGACTTCCGATAAATCCGGCACCACCTGTAATAAGTACACTCGGCTGTTTATCCGAATGTAATTCTGATAGATTCATGAGGGTTTGTAATCATGTGAGTAGTGCACAGCTAACACCAATTAATTGATAGCCAAAGACAATAGTAACTTAAATGTACTTGTAGAATTTTTGATTAAAAATGACTTCAAAAACTATTCTGGTCGCTTGCGGTCCGCCACGATCGGTGGTCGATTTCAGGGGAGATTTATTCAGGGAAATGGTAAAAGAAAACCGCGTTATATTGGTTTCGCCAACAATCAGCGATCCCGAAATCCGCGAGGAATTAAATTTAATCGGTGTGACAGTTTTTGAAAGCAATTTAAAGCCCAATAGTATCTCCATTACGGACGATCTGGCTTACTGTTTTTTCTTATTAAAGATTATAATGCAGGAAAAGCCTGCCCTTTTTTTTGGTTATACAATCAAGCCGGTCATTTTTGGAAGCATTGTTTCTTATCTATCGGGGATCAGGGAAATCTATTCCATGCTGACGGGACTTGGGTACAACTTCGTGGAAGGTGAGAACGTAAAAAAAGGACAGAAGAGGTTCGTTCATTTACTGCTCAGGCTAAGCTTGATTTTTAATAAAAAAGTGATCTTCCATAATCCGGACGATCGCGATCTTTTAGTCAAAATGGGGTTGGTACCGGTTGAGAAAACAATGGTAGTGAACGGCTCCGGAGTAAACCTGGAAAGGTTCCCATTCAAGCATGTAAATGCAGCAGAACTTACCTTCTGATGATTGGAAGGCTGACAGTCTCGAAGGGAATTAGGGAATATTATGAAGCAGTAAAAATTGTCCGGAGTAAATATCCTGAGGTGAAATGTTGCCTGGCGGGAGAGTATGAGGTACAAAATATTGATTGTATTGACAACGAGCTTTATGGTAATCTGGTAATGGGAAATGTTGTGACATACCTTGGATTCAGGAAAGATACAGCGTCCTTGATCGGGAACAGTTCAGTTGTGGTGCTGCCCTCATACAGGGAAGGAACTCCGAGAGCACTTCTGGAAGCACTTGCCGTCGGACGTGCCGTAATTACCACAGACACTCCCGGTTGCAGGGAAGTTATCAATCCCGATCTACATCATCGCAATGGATTTCTGATAGCACCGGGAAACACTCAAAACCTGGCCCTCTGTATGGAAAACATCATCTCAAACCCCACGATTATTGCAGAAATGGGTGCAAATGGAAGAAAATACGCCGAAGAGAAGTTCGATGTCCGCAATGTAAATAAAGAAATGCTCGCAACCTTGGAGTTGTAAATAGATGGGAATGATGCATAAAAAAAGCCAGGCTTAAAAAACCTGGCTCTGTGACCGCGACGGGAATCGAGTCGAGCGCGACCCCGGCCCATATCTAGAGTTTAGGTGGGAGTCGCCCTCGACAACTCCTATTCGATTCGTTGAACTACGAACCTAAGCACAAAAAAGCCAGGCTTAAAACCTGGCTTCAGTGACCGCGACGGGAATCGAGTCGAACGCGACCCCGGCCTATATCCAGAGTTTAGGTGGGAGTCACCCTCGACAACTCCTATTTATTCGTTGAACTACGAACCTAAAAAACAAAAAAGCCAGGCTTAAAACCTGGCTCCTGTGACCGCGACGGGAATCGAACCCATATCTAGAGTTTAGGAAACTCCTATTCTATCCGTTGAACTACGCAGTCATTTGGGGCTGCAAACCTCGGAAAAAATCGTTTGAATTACAAAAGATTATTCCTCTGTTTGTACCGCAGTATAGCCCAAATCAAGCCAGTTCGGATAAATAGAAAAATGTTTCTCTTTAACCAGCGAGAACAATGTATTCCTTAATTCTTCGATATTCTCCTTCTTCTCGGCCGAAATGAACACCACATGTTCCGCTTTGTCGGATATATAGCTCTTTTTCAGCTGTTCCAAAACCGTTTCCTGCAGCATTACACCTTCGTCTTCATTTTCTTCTTCCTCGTGGAAAGAAGGTTTGTAAAGGTCTATTTTGTTGAAAACCAATATCGAAGGTTTGTTGGCGGCGCCGATTTCTTCCAGCGTTTTGTTCACCACATCCAGATGCTCCTCAAATGAAGGATGCGAAATATCCACTACGTGCATCAGGATATCTGCCTCCCGAACCTCGTCAAGCGTCGATTTAAATGACTCGATCAAAGTAGTAGGCAGCTTACGGATAAATCCAACCGTATCCGTAAGCAGGAATGGAATGTTCTCCATATTGACCTTTCGTACCGTCGAATCAACGGTAGCGAAAAGGCGGTTTTCTGCAAATACGTCAGCTTTGGACAAGCTGCGCATCAATGTAGATTTACCCACGTTGGTATAACCCACGATCGCAACACGCACAAGGCGGTCGCGCTCCTTGCGGCGCGTAATGCTTTGCTTGTCAACCTTCTCCAATTTTTCCTTCAAAAAGGCAATCCGGTCTTTTACAATCCTTCTATCCGTTTCCAATTCCGTCTCACCAGGTCCGCGCATACCTACACCAGCACCCGACTGGCGGCTAAGGTGGGTCCACAAACGTGTCAGACGGGGGTACATATATTGGTACTGGGCCAGTTCAACCTGCAATTTCGATTGTGCAGTCTGCGCGCGCATTGCGAAAATCGCCAGGATCAGCAGGCTTCGGTCAATTACTTTGATATCAGTAAACTCAGCTTCCAGGTTTCTCACCTGGGAAGGAGTGAGGTCATCGTCGTAAATGACCATATCTACGGGATTAGCCTTGATGAAAGTCTGTATTTCTTCCAGTTTTCCTTTGCCGGTGTAAGTGCGTGTGTCCGGTCTTTCCAGGTTTTGTGTAAATGTTCTAACCGTTTCGACACCCAGCGTCGTAGCCAGAAAAGCAAGCTCTTCCAGGTACTCCTTGGTTTTCTCAACGTTCTGTTTTTGGGTACTTACTGCCACCAGCACCGCGGTTTCGGGCTGTACAGCAGTAGAATGAAATTTCTTCTTATCAATCATGTATTGCTTTTTTGATTTGTAATATAGTTCGTCTGCAATGTAGAGATTTGCAGGGTAATTTTGCGGAGAAGGTAGAATTTCAACGGTAAGCCTGCTTCAAAAGTTCATAAAACTTTATGCCTGAGTAACATTTCCCGGCCAGGCATTCCATTTTGTTTGATTATGCGAAAAACACTTTTGTATATTTGCGCAAATCTTCAAAGCCGATGCTGCTCTTCAACCTCGGACTACAAGCTTAGTCCGCCGACCATTCCGGTCACATTTACAAGTTCTTTTTAGTGGTCCCTAAGGGATTTCACTTCTTCTATTTATTTCATTCAATACTTCTTATCCATGAAAAAGTGGTTTACACTACTTCGTGAGGCTATTCGTGGCTCCGAAGAAAGTTTTACCGAAGGGAGCATCAATCGCGCTATATTCTTACTTTCCGTACCCATGATCCTGGAAATGGTTATGGAGTCGCTCTTCGCTGTTGTTGATATTTTTTTCGTTTCGAAGGTAAGTACTGAGGCAGTGGCTACAGTCGGACTTACTGAATCTGTTATCACACTCGTTTATTCCCTGGCGATCGGGTTGAGTACTGCGGCAACCGCCACCATCGCGCGCCGCATTGGCGAGGGGAATACAGTACAGGCGCGGCAGGCAGTCGGACAAGTTATCATTATTTCACTTGGTATTTCGCTGGTAGTCGCATTGACAGGTACCTGGTTTGCACGTGACATTTTGTTGTTAATGGGAGCAGATCAGAAGGTAATCGAAACAGGTACCAACTTTGCCAGAATACAATTCCTGAGCAGCCCGGTAGTGGTCTTGCTGTATTCATTAAGCGGTGCGCTGCGCGGTGCCGGGTCAGCAGCTACGGCAATGCGGTCTCTGATCGTCGCCAACTGTTTCAATATGCTGCTGGGTCCATTGCTGATCTTTGGAATTGGCCCTTTTCCTGAGCTGGGCGTAACAGGCGCAGCGATTGCAACGGCTACGGGGCGTTCGATAGGAGTTGGCTACCAATTGTTTTCGCTTACCAAGGCCAGTAAGATGCTCGGATTGATGTGGGCAGATCTTCGGCCGGATCCGGCAACAATCGGCAATATCGTTACAATTGCGACAGGCGGCACTGTCCAGTTCCTGATTGGCTCGGCCAGCTGGATCTTCCTTACCCGCATTCTTTCAGAGTTTGGAAGTGATGTGGTTGCTGGTTACACTATTTCGATCCGCGTGATTACATTTACGTTGTTACCGGCCTGGGGATTAGCCAATGCCGCCGCAACATTGGTCGGGCAAAACCTGGGTGCCGGCAAGCCCGGCCGCGCCGAAACTTCGGTATGGAAATGTGCTTTTTACAACCTGGTTTTCCTGCTGACCCTGTCGTTCTTTATGTTTGTCTGGGCAGAGACGATCGTGGGTTGGTTCAGTACAAATGTACAAGTGGTTGAAACCGGTAAAACCGCATTGCGGGCACTTTGTCTTGGCTACGGTTTTTATGCTTACGGCATGGTGGTAGCGCAATCGTTCAATGGGGCAGGAGATACAAAAACGCCAACAGTTCTAAATCTGATCTGCTTTTGGGCTATTGAAATCCCGGTTGCCTATGTACTGGCTATCGTACTTAATTTCGGGCCGATCGGTGTGTTTGTTTCCGTGCCAATTGCCGAGTCTGTTCTTGCATTGATGGGTATCTGGCGATTCAGAATGGGAGGGTGGAAGGCTGTTAAGGTATGACATAACGAACCAAAGAGCCACAGCCGTTGGTTTAATAAAACATAAGAACACAATTACTTTCCGCATGAAAATCGAACAAATATATACAGGATGCCTCGCGCAAGGGGCTTATTTCATTGTTTCAAATGGCGAAGCTGCTGTGATTGATCCTTTACGGGAAGTAAATCCGTACATCCGCAAAGCCGAGCAAACAGGCGCGCAGATCAGGTATGTATTCGAGACGCATTTTCATGCGGACTTTGTATCCGGTCACCTGGATCTGTCTGAAAAGACAGGCGCACCGATCATCTACGGTCCGGGTGCAAAAACGGGCTTTGAAGCACATATTGCAAAAGATAAGGAGGAGTTCCAGCTTGGAAACGTGACTATTCAGGTACTGCATACGCCAGGGCACACGCTGGAATCAACCTGTTACCTGCTTTTGGATGAAAATCGGAAGCCAATCGCATTGTTTAGCGGAGACACCCTATTTATCGGAGACGTGGGCCGGCCCGATCTTGCGCAAAAGTGTGACCTGACAATGGACGATCTTGCAGGAATGCTTTTCGACAGTCTGCGCGAGAAGATCATGCCGCTTCCTGACGACGTTATCGTGTACCCTGCGCATGGTGCAGGCTCAGCTTGCGGCAAGAATATGAGCAAGGAAACATCAGACACGCTCGGAAATCAGAAGCGCTTCAATTATGCACTGCGGGCGGATATGACCAAAGAAGAATTCATTAAAGAAGTGACCGCCGGCCTGACCGAGCCACCGCAGTATTTTCCAAAGAATGTAAAAATGAACCGCGACGGTTACGAGCGCATTGATGATGTACTTGAACGCGGAGACCAGGCGTTTTCTGCCGAAGCATTTGAAGCCAAAGCAAACGAAACCGGCGCATTGATCCTCGACACCAGAAGTGCCGGCGATTTTGCCAAAGGTTTTGTTCCGAATTCTATTAACATTGGTATTCAGGGCAGTTTTGCACCCTGGGTTGGCGCGCTCATACCTGATCTGAAACAAGAGCTGCTGATTATTACGGAACCCGGCAAGGAAGAGGAAGTAATCACGCGGCTGGCCAGGGTAGGGTACGACCACACGATCGGATATCTGGATGGCGGCTTTAAAAGCTGGGCGGATGCAGGCAAGGAGGTTGATTCGATCATGTCCATTTCTGCGGGTGAATTTGAAAGCGATTTTGAAAACGGAGCGCTGGAAATTATCGATGTACGCAAGCCCGACGAGTTCAATGCCGGCCACATAGAAGGCGCCAAAAACCTGCCGCTGGATTATATCAACGACCTGATGCAGGAATTTCCAAAGGATCAAAAACTGTATATTCATTGTGCCGGCGGATACCGTTCTATGATCGCCGCCTCCATTCTCAAATCCCGCGGAATAGACGACGTAGTAAATATCGAAGGAGGCTACGGAGCAGTTTCAAAAACGAATGTGCCGGTGCTGCAGGTAAGTTAAATACTGGCGTATTATTTCTATCTTGTATTATAAAGATAAAATTATGGAAACGTATGTAGTGGAGCTGACGCATGATAAAGCGTTGCAGTTACTCAGGGACCTGGAAGCATTGAACGTAATCCGAATTCATCAGAATGAAGAACGTACTGCACCTGGTTTATCATCCAAATACAGAGGGACGCTTACTAAAGAGGAAGGCAAAGCTTTGAGTAAACACATCTCCCAAACGCGCAGCGAATGGACCGGTATCTGATCGATTCCAACGCTGTATCTCACTATCTCTCTGAATTGCTTCCTTCAAAGGGAATGGAGTTTATGGATATGGTCATTAATGAGATTCCCAATATCTCCGTTATCACTGAAATAGAACTACTATCGTGGAAGACAGCTTCTTCAAGTAGCGTTGAAGCATTTGTTCGCGACAGTATTGTATTTACAATTACACCTGAGGTGGTCAAAAGTTGTGTGGCTATACGCAGAGGAAGGAAAATTAAAACACCTGACGCAATTATTGCAGGCACTGCCATTGCGAATAATTTGATCTTAATTACAGATAATGAGAGGGATTTTCTTACTATTCCGAAGTTAAGAATCGTAAACCCGAATCATTATTAAGCTATACTGCTTTTCTGACATGTCAGACCTCATTGAATTCCTTCGGAAACCCTGGCCGTGGTATGTAGCGGGGCCTTTGATCGGACTTACTGTTCCGGCGCTGCTGCTTTTGGGGAACAAATCGTTTGGTATCTCTTCATCATTGAGGCATATCTGCGCGGCGGTAATCCCTGCTGACATTTCTTTCTTCAAATACAACTGGCGCAAAGAAACCTGGAATCTCTTTTTTGTAGCCGGTATTGCAATGGGCGGCTTTTTGGCGACATTCTTTCTTTCCAACCCGGAGCCTGTTGCTATTGCAGCAGATACGAAATTTACACTTGCATCATTAGGGATCACAGATTTTTCCGGGTTGATGCCGGCGGACCTATTTTCGATAGACTATATATTCTCGCTCAAAGGATTCATTCTTCTCATTTTAGGCGGGTTCCTGGTTGGTTTTGGCACCAGGTATGCGGGTGGCTGCACTTCCGGGCATTCTATAATGGGTCTCGCCAGCTTACAATGGCCTTCGCTCGTCGCAACAATCTGCTTTATGGCAGGAGGTTTTGCGTGTACACACCTGGTCCTTCCATTTTTGCTTGAACTCGTCAGATAATGGAAAATATAGAAACTCAGGATATCAAAACAGATAATACCGACGGCGCAAATCAGCAGCAGTTGCAGGAAACCTTTGCCGCGAAGCTGAAATACCTTTTTGTTGGTGTACTATTCGGGATCGTGTTTGTGAAGGCGGAAATTGTGTCCTGGTTCCGAATTCAGGAAATGTTCAGGTTAGACTCATTTCACATGTACGGCGTAATCGGCTCGGCGGTGGCCGTGGGGCTGCTTTCGGTATTCCTTATCAGAAAATTCAATATCCGGACATTATCCGGAGAAGCCGTTTATATTCAGGATAAGGTATTTCAAAAAGGCCAGATCTACGGCGGACTGATGTTTGGCTTCGGCTGGGCGATCACCGGCGCTTGCCCGGGACCCCTTTTCGCGCAGATAGGAAGCGGGTACCTGGCGGTAGCAGTAACATTACTGAGCGCGATTGCAGGTACCTGGACTTACGGTTTGCTGAGGCCGAAGCTTCCGCATTGATCAGTTTTTAACAGCAACCAGGTAAAGCTGCTCGTCACCTAATGTGAATGGATCGGCTTCCAGGTTTCCGAAAGTACCTACCGTTTTTAATCCCACACTTTGCAGCATGGCCGTAATTTCAGCCAGCGTATAGATATACTGAAATACAGTGTGGGTAACTTTTTCACTACCTGAAATAAACGTTTGCTGCGCCTCAATGCAGCCTTCTTCGGCGCGGTACTCGTTTTCAGCAAGGTAAAAAATATCGTCTCCCACCGGCATCCAGTTACGTACCTGAAAGTTGGGTAAAATGCTTTCGGCTAGGTTTTCGGTATGCAGTGCCACGTGACCGCCTGGTTTCAGCGCAGCAGCAATTTTCCCGAAAAACCGCAGCATATCAGCCCGTGGGAAAAAACTAAGGCTATTGCCTAAACAGTAAACCGCATCAAATACATTTTGTTCGGGTTGATATTCCAGCACATCCTTGCAAATCACCTCAATGGGGAGCTTTTTCTTGCGGGTTACCTTTGTCAGTTCCTCGCAATACTCAGCAGAAATGTCGACGCAGGTAACGGAGCAGCCTGTTTCTGTCAGTGGAATGGCGTGGCGGCCATAGCCGGATAAAATGTCGAGTACCTTATTTCCTTCCTTGATTTCCAGCACATCAGCCAGAAAATCAACTTCGAAGTCGGTGTATTCTTCATCCTGGTAAAGCTTCCAGGCTATTTGGGGTAATCCTTTGAAATAACTATGATACCAGGCCACTGCGTCGTTTGATTTTTGGCAAAACTAAACAAATGCGGCCTGGTATCTATTGAAGATAATCGGAGAAACTACATTTTCATCAAACCGGGCGTGAGACGGAGGTAAACCTGACCAGAAAGTGGGGTTTTGGCATAAACGTCTTCCAGAATCCCTGTCTTGTCTCCGGCCAGACTATGAACAGTAATCTGTGCGCCGGCCTGTACCAGCGTGTTGGCAAAACCAAAAAGCTGCCGGTTCAGACCCAATGTGAATGCAGAAACAGGAAGTTTAAAGTATCCGACCCTCAGGTTACCTGAGTCGCTCAGCAGCTCGTCGCTACCTTTTTCCACGCGCTCGTAGCGGCCGTAGACTGCCCATTTATTCAGTTGCAAATTAGATTCTGCCAAAACGGTATTGCCGCTAGCGTGTCCGCCTGAATTGTTACCCCAAACCAGCGTACTCGAAATCCATTTGTTATCCCCGCCAAGCTGCGCCGAGTGCTGGACAGAAGCAGTCGTGCGCGTCACGTCGTCGTGGGCATGCAGCCTTTCAGGACTTTTGATAAATGCGCGGCTTACCTGAAAAGCCAACTGTTTTGAAGGATTGAAAAGCAGCCGGTAGCTATAAGAATCAAAACGCGGCTTGTCGAAGTCAAACCGGTTTTCATCCGGCTCGCGACCAGTGAACGAAGATCCTTCAAGTTTGAACGCACCATAACGCACACCCGCAGTTACCACGCCGAATGTAATGTGCGTAGCATCCTGCCAGTGGTGACCCAAAACCGCATCAGGATTGTTGAATGCGGACATTCTGTGCATAAAAGCAGTAGGTCCGAGCGCCGGTTCTCCGGGGTAACCTGCGTATATCGTGAGATCTAGCTGTTCGTTAATACGCTGGGTATAACCCACCGAAAGTTCCGAAATCAGATCGTGCGGGTGCTGGCGGTCAACCAATGGAACATTGTTCCAGCTTTCGCCAGATTGAAAAAGAAGCGGGTAGCCAGCCCCGCCGTCGAAAATCCGGTCGAGGGAAACCATTGCCCGGATGTTCAGCAAGCCATTTTTTCCAACCTGCCGCTGCGCCATTCCCATAAACCAGTTCGGCACACTGAACTTAGAGTCCTGGCCTTTTTTGTTTTTGTTATTGAAGTTCTGACTGGTATAGCGGAGAAAAACGCTTCCATGCAACATGTAATTCCACTTGTTGTTATGCTTCATATACGCATACATGGGCGTTGCATCGGGCTGCCAGCCGGTACCCGAGCCGTTTCTGGTCATGGGCAAGCTGAGCGAAAAGCTGTGCGTCATTTGGTGCGCATGCTGCATTTTCGAATGATCCGTCTTCGTGGTATCTCCGTGATTCATATGTTCCATGTTGCCATGATCCATACTTTTCATATCATGCATCTCGTGGCGCGTGCTGTCTTTTGCAGGCTGCTGATGATGTTCATGCTGCGCCATTGCCGGTAACGCAAGCATTCCGAGCCCAGATATAAGAATGTTTTTCAGTTTGTTGAGTTTCATAATAAAGCAATTAAATGATTAGTGTGGTGCTGCGGTTTTGCGGCAGCAGCTTGGCAGTTTGTCGTGTGCTTTCTGGTTAGCGAGTTGGTTATCGGCATCGTAGCCTGTGTTGATAATCGTGGCTTTAATCGCTTCCGGCGTTGTTTTGGCGGGATTGTACTTCACTGTCACCACCTTGTCTTTCAGGTTCAGGTTGGATTCCTTCACACCTTTTGAAAGGCCAAGGTTACGTTCAATGCGCGCCTTGCACATCTCGCAGATCGCCGACGTTTTGATCTTTATTTCCTTCTCATCACCCGCACTAAAAGCTGCATTGGATCCGATAAAAAGGAGTGTAATGAATGAAAAAAGGATTGTTTTCATGATTGCAGTTGTTTTTTGATTTGATATATTGATTTCATCCTCCGACCTGATCGAGCGTTTTTCTTGTCGGACTTTTCTTAAATTCTCCGGGCGTCATTCCGGTTACCTTTTTAAACTGGTTACTCAAATGCGCAGTGCTGCTGTACGAAAGCCGCCACGCCATTTCGCTTAGCGTCAGCTCATTGTACGATAACCATTCTTTTATTTTCTCTACTTTTTGCGCGATAATGTACTGTTCAATGGTCTGCCCCGTCTCAGATGAAAAAAGGCTGCTCAGGTAAGAATATTCATAGCCGATCTTCTCCGACAGGTAATCCGAGAAATTCATCTGGGCAGGTTTAAGTCCTTTTAGATTCTGGATCTCATCAATAACCAGCGTTTTGATGTGTTCGACAAGTGTCAGCCTCCGATCGTCGAGCAACTCAAACCCATTCGTTTCCAAAACGGTTTTTACCTGTTTCAGGCTCTCTGCATCCAGGTCTTCCTCCGTTTCTACTTCGCCCAGATCCACCGAAACAGTGTGCAGCCCCAAAGCAGTCAGCTCCTCACGTACAACACGCTTGCAGCGGTCACAAACCATATTTTTAATATATAACCTCATAAAAAAATATTTAGACTATAAATCCTCCTCCGTCCTCCCTTTCCTCCCTCCTCCCTTCCTTTTCAACGTATAATCTTATAACGTATCCCGGCATAAATCATTCGTCCTACTATCGGTCCCCATGCCATTCCGGCGTCAAAATGCTGGCCGAAAGGCTGCTCTGAACCTATAATCGGGTCTTTTTGCGTGAAGTTCGCCAGGTTCTCTCCTCCCAGGTAGATATCCCATTTGGGAAAAGTGCGGGTGATTTGTGCATTGAAATTATAGAACGCAGGCGCCATTGTCGACGGAAGGTTCTCAGGTACCTGGTGGTGATCAACAGGCCCCATGTAGGGCAGCCGTTTCTTACCATTCCATTGGGCGGTGAAATCAAACTTCCATTTGTCGTAAGGCAATGCATAACCTGCATTGAACAGGATCCGGTCGCGGCTGACCATCATTCTGGGCAGGAGCAGCCGCTGATCATAACCCTGGACCACCGTTTGCTTTACATCGAAAAGCCGGTAAGCAAGTTTCAATTCAAAACGTTTGATCGGCGTCAGGTTAGCCTCGGCCTGAAAGCTGTTCGCGAATGCGCTTCCATCCAGGTTATAGAAGTTCAGGTACCTGGGATCTTCCATATCCGCAACAAGCTGGTTTTCGAATGTTGTACGATAATAATCGACGATCAGATTCCCCTTCATTCCGCCGATTGTAAATTCCTGGGTAAGGCTGGCGCCGTAGTTCCACGACTTCTCCGGCTGGATCTGTTCCCTGAAAACGACCTGCCGCGCGCTTACCAGGTTACCATAGTACTCAGCCAGCGGATTGGGAACCCGGAACCCTTTGCCCGCAGAAGCACGTAACACGGTTTGATCTGCAACATTGTATTTCAAATGCACGCGCGGTGTCCATTGTGTTCCATAAAGGTTATGAAAATCCACCCGCCCGCCTGCTACCAGCACAAACTTGTCGAAATTGTTATAGGTATACTCAAAAAATGCGCCCGGTACTGATTCGTTTCTGGTTAAAGTCAGCGTTTTGTAACGTTCATCGTAGTTATCAAGCAGGTAGCTCAATCCTGTTTTATAGGAGTGATTGGTATTGTTGATAATGGACTGATAAATCAGGTTAGCGTAGAGTGTTTTCTGCTTTCCATCGTAGTTATTAAGACCAAAATATGACTTTGAATCAAAAACTGACGCATTCACGATCAGTCCCAAACCTTTGTAAGGCTGCTCGGGGAAGAGCCGCGCGATTTTAGAGAAAAATTCATAACGGTTGATCCTGGATCCAAAACCGTAAGCTTGCGTAGTACCGCTCATTTCTTTATCGAAGCCGGTTTGTCCGCCTAGCCTGTCTTCCACCATTGCTTTCACACCAAATTGCGCCATTAACTTATTGCCCTGGTATTTCCATCTGTTGATTGCATTGATCTGCGTATAAAGCGGCATATCCATGAAACCATCGCCGTTCTTATCCACTCTGTTTTGCAGGGTACTTACGTGTGTAAGCAGTCCGGTACTCCATTTCTTGCTGAGTTGATGGGCAAGGTTCAAGTTCAGTTCGGCTCTCCCGAAATTGTTGACATAAGTATTCAGGTAAAGTTTTTCGGGTGAATCGGGCTTCTGCAGCTCGATGTTGATCTGCCCGGTCATTGATTCATATCCATTCACAACGGAGCCCGCGCCTTTGCCGATGTCAATGGACTGGATCCACGTTCCCGGAATCGAACTAAGACCGAAAGTAGAAGCCAGTCCGCGCAGGGACGGGATATTTTCCACATTGGACTGAATGTAAGTGCCGCTCAGCCCCAGCATCTGGATCTGCTTTGAACCCGTAACCGCGTCGGCGTAGGAAACAGACACGGATGCATTTGTTTCAAAGCTTTCGGAAAGATTGCAGCACGCAGCTTTGGCGAGCGTGCGGGTAGTGATAATTTCTGTTTGATGTGGAGAAAGCCGGTCGATTGTACCGCTGCCGCCGCGCACGGTAACTTCATCCAGCGTCTGGTCGCTTTTCAGCACGACTTGCAGCTCGCTCTCCGCGCCGATTTTGATCGTGTCATTCCTGAACCCTACAAAGCTGATTACAAGCAGGTTCGATTGTGCAGATCTTGGAATGCTAAAATAGCCCGATTGATCGGTAACAGCAGCCTGGGTGGTACCCGACCAGTACACATTGGCGCCGGTGACAGGAGCAAGGCTGTCGGACCCTGAAACCTGCTCGCTGACGGAGCCGGTAACGCGCTGTGCTGATACGGAAATGGAAAGCAGGCAGAGCAATCCTGCCAGGTAAGTTTTCATTTCAAAATAGATTCAATTGAAAAAATAGTACTGCAAATCCCTGGTGGGATCTGTTAATTAGCTATTAATCAATTGTATCAGATCAGAAACGACTGGATAAAAGAAAGCATACTTCTCCCATGAAGGCGGGAGGAAAAGGATATGTCGGGCGAATCGGGCGGAGAAGGAAGTCTCCATTCCGCACGGATAAACTGGAAGGATGTAGCAAACCAAACCACATCTCCTGCCCACACTTTAAGGATTTTTGCAGCCTGCTGACCACCGGAAGCAACCACATCCAGCTTTTCAAACTTGTGGTTCTCCTTGCAGCAGTCTGTTTTTTTGATATATGTTCCCTTCGACGCTGTAAGCAGCTTGCTTTTGGCACAACAGGTACCAGCTTTTTTAACGGAATCTTCTGATTTTGAAGGGGTAACAAACTGCACCGACTTGCCGCGCATCATGCATTGATGCTCCACCAAAGCAAATCCTGTACTGCTGAACAGTACCAGAAATGCCATCAGGGCGGTGATCGATTGGTGCAATTTGTTTTTCATTGTATGCCAAATATATTAATTATCAGGCTATTTCTTCGGCTACATAGCCTGCATTCTTGATCAGTTCTTCAATTTCCTCGGCAGAATGGGAGGTTTCTACTTTCAGTATTCTTTGCGGATCTTCCAGGTCTACGGCCCAGTTGGCTACTTCTTTATCTGCATTCAAGAAAGGTGTAACAGTAGCTACACAGCCGCCGCATTTGATATTGGTTTTGAATTTGATTGTTTCCATTGTGTTATTCGAAATCAGGGTATTTAAATCGATGTTACAAATATCGGTACTCCATGTAAGCCACGCATTACACAATTACCGCGGGTTATTACAAAGTTTTGGGAAAGCCGGATTACAACCGCGCCGCCCGCAACCGCAGACTGTTCATTACTACCGACACCGAGCTCAGCGCCATTGCGCCGCCTGCAATCATCGGATCCAGCAGGAATCCGTTGACTGGATACAAAATCCCCGCCGCAATGGGGATACCGATCAGGTTGTAAATAAATGCCCAGAATAAATTTTGCCGGATCGTTGCTACTGTTTTACGCGACAGTTTCAATGCTTTTGGCAAGACGAGCAGATCGGAAGTGATCAGCGTCATTTTGGCCACATCCATCGCGATGTCAGACCCTTTTCCCATAGCAATGCTCACATCGGCTTGCGCCAGTGCCTGCGAATCATTGATCCCGTCGCCGACCATGGCCACAATCTTCCGGTCGGTTTGCAGCTGCCGGATCGCCTGCATTTTATCATCGGGCTTCATCTCGGCGCGGTACGAGACAATGCCGGTTTCTCGGGCTATTGCCGCTGCTGCCTGCTGGTTGTCGCCGGTCAGCATAATCACTTCTATCCCTTGTTTTTGCAATTCGGTAACCGCCTGGCGGGAAGTTGGTTTCAGGGTATCTGCAATGGCCACTACTGCCACCAGCTCTTTGTCAGCCGCTATTCCGATTACAGTTTTCGCCTGCTCGGCAATTTGTCTTACCTCATTGATCACGTCGGTTCCAACTGTAATCTCTTCACTTTTGAGGAAATTAAGGGTGCCGATTGTGTACCGGACATTATCGACTTTCCCGCGTACACCGCTTCCTGTCACCGATTCAAAATGACGTACATTCAGTTGCGCAGGTGTGTCGATATGCTGAACTATCGCACTGGCAAGCGGATGCTCGGATCGCGATTCAATGGCCTTGATAGCGGTCAGGTGCTTTTCCCTGTCAGCTTCCTTAATTTTCCATATCCAGTCGGTAACCACGGGGTGGCCCATGGTGAGCGTGCCGGTTTTGTCCACTACTACCACATTCACGCGGTACGCTTTTTCAAGACTTTCTGCGTCACGGATCAGGATATGGTTTTCGGCTCCTTTCCCTACACCTACCATCATCGCAGTAGGCGTAGCGAGGCCGAGTGCACATGGGCAGGCAATCACCAGCACAGATACCGCGGCCATTAAACCGTGGGTTAATGCATTTTCACCATCGGCAAAAATCCACACTACCAGCGTCAGCACCGCGATCGCGATCACGGCAGGGACAAACACACCTGCAACTTTGTCAACCAGTTTTTGAACTGGTGCTTTGCTCCCTTGCGCTTCTTGCACAGTCTTGATAATTTGTGCCAAAACGGTTTGCTTGCCTACCTTTTCGGCCACGAATGTAAAGCTGCCGTTCTGGTTGATTGTTCCGGCAAAAACGGGGTCGCCTGCGTTTTTAAGGGCAGGTACCGGTTCTCCGGTCATCAGGCTTTCATCTACAAAAGAGCTTCCCGAGATCAGCTTTCCGTCAACAGGTATCTTTTCTCCGGCTCGGATCAGGATTTCGTCGCATGCAACAACTTCCTTTACATTCACTTCCATTTCCACGCCCTCGCGGATCACCCGCACTATTTTGGGCTGTAAGCCGATCAGCTTTTTCAATGCGTCGGAAGTCTTCGTTTTGGCACGCTCTTCCAGCATTTTACCCAAAAGGATAAAGAAAATAATCACGGAAGCTGCCTCGAAATATACGTGCGGATGCAGCCCGCGGGCGTGCCAGAAATGCGGGAAAAAAGTGTTGAATGTGCTGAAAAGGAATGCGACACCGGTACTTAATGCGACCAGCGTGTCCATATTCGCCTTGCCGTGGCTGGCCTGTTTCCATGCATTGACAAAAAAGTCTTTCCCGAAAATGAACAATACCGGAATTGTCAATGCCAGCATGACATAATTCGAAAAAGGCAGGTCCATGAAGAACATGCCCAGGATCACCACTGGGACAGTCAATACACCCGACCAGATCGTCCTAGTTTTCAGTTGTTCATAATGTGCCAGCCGGGCTTTCTCCTGCTCGGCGAGCGCATCATCTTCTTCGTCTTCGATAATAAGCCCGTATCCGATCCCATTCAGTACTCCGTTCAGCTGCTGCAGGGTTACGGTATCAGGATCATATTCCACCGACACAGACTGACTCGCGTAATTGACCCCGGCGATTTCCACGCCAGGGGTACTTTTAAGCATACTTTCAACGCTCACTGCGCATGCCGCGCAAGACATTCCGGTTACCGGAAGCGTTACTTTATGAATTTCTGATGTTGTATCCATAGCCTTGTAAATCTTGTCTACAAAATTAATAACTGCATCTGCGCGAGTCATTACACAATTCTGGCCGGGATTTACATGATTTCTCAGGCCAGCCTCGTTCCGTTTGGAACCTCGAAATCCGGCCCCGTCAGGATCACTTCTCCGTCTGGTAATATGAAGCCGGTTGTCAGTACTTCGGACCTGAAATCGGCGATTTGCTTGGGAGGGAAGTTCACGACGCAAAGTACCTGCCTGCCGAGGAGCTGCTCTTTGGTATAACGTTTGGTGATCTGTGCGGAACTGGCTTTGATCCCGATTTCAGGGCCAAGGTCTATCCTGAGTTTGAAGGCTGGTTTACGCGCCTTTGGAAAGTCAGAAACCTCGATGATCGTGCCTGCTCTCAGGTCAACTTTCTCAAACTCCTGCCAGGTAATCGTTTCCATTGTAATCCAGAATTGTGGTTTGTTTCAAATTGATTATCTATTTAAACAACATTAAAAACAGGTTTGGGTTCGCTTTTGAGTACGTTTGGTAAAATCCCATTCTAAACCACGATCATGAAAAACATCATCCTTCCCATATTGCTGCTCGGCGCTTCGCTGCTGTTGGTCTCATTTCAGGACAAGACCGTTCCCTTTTACATCGGGACGCAGGATAAAGGCGCTAATTCCTCCATTTCGCTTTGCGAGCTCAATTTGTCAACGGGCAAGATTACGCTCATAGATACTTTTAATACCTCTGTCGGGCCGGGCTATGTTGCGGTTTCTCCCGACAAGAAAACGCTCTATGCAGCTGGTGGAAACAATAAGGTGGATGCTTATTCCATTGGCAAAGACAAAAAGCTGACTTACCTCAACAGCCAGTCTTCCGAAGGAGCTAATCCCTGCCACGTGGCGGTACATCCATCGGGGAAGCTCGTTTTTGCGGCTAATTACACGGGTGGAGGCTTTACTGCTTATCCGGCAGAGGCGGGTGGAAAATTGGGTACGCCTGTTTACAGGGAACAATATACCGGTACCGGGCCAAATGAAAAGAGACAGGAAAAATCGCACGCGCACTTTGCAACAGCCAGTCCTGACGGGAAGTTTGTATACGTTACAGACTTAGGCAGTGACAAAGTCATGAATTATACGGTGGATACCCGAAAGAATCAACTGGTACCGAATCCGGCGCAGCCATTTTTTACTGGAAAACCCGGCGCAGGTCCGCGCCATTTGATCATACATCCGTCAGGCAAGTCGTTGTTCCTGCTGAATGAGCTCGATGCCACACTTACATCGTGTTCAGTTGATAAAAACGGCGTGATAACCGCTATTAAAACATACCCGACGCTTCCGTCGGATTTTACCAGTACCAACACCAGCGCAGCTATTCACCTGCATCCGAATGGAAAGTTTGTTTATGTTTCCAACCGCGGGCACAATTCCATTACCGGATTTGCGATCAAGGCGAATGGAGAACTTGAAATGGTGGATCAGCAGACAAAGTCTATTGCAACTCCCCGCGACTTCAATATCGACCCCAGCGGAAAGCTGATGATCGTGGCGAATCAATCTACTGATAACCTGGTGGTGTACGATGTGGATCCTGCAACCGGCAAGCTGGCTTTCAAACACGAGAGCATTTCTGTGAAGCTGCCGATTTGCATTGTATTTCCCTGAAAGTGATCAGAGTTTCCGTGCCATTTTGTTTTGATAGTAATTCAAAAAGTCTTCCAGCTGCTCCACGGGCATTTTGCGGGCGATGATCTTTTTGTTTTTATCCAGGATATAAATGGTAGGCGTAGTTACCACGTCAAATTTGCGGTTGAAATCTATCTGTTGCAGTGCATCGAAACCGTTAATAACATCTTCGAGATGGTAGTTTTTAATAAATGACTTCCATTCTTCCATATTATGCTCTGTGGAAATCGCTATTACTTTAATGCCCTTTGCTTTGTTCTTGTCGTAAAACGCTTTCAGCACCGGTGAAGCTTCCTTGCAGTGCCCGCAGGTCGGGGCGTAAAAGAATAGCACCGTATATTCTGCAGGAATGGTCTGCACGCTTACCTTCTTTCCATTTTGATCCGTCAGGCTCAGTGGAGGGAAGGTTTTGTTCACCAGCAGATACTTCAGAGTATTCACCTTTTCGGCTATACGTTTCTTGTTCTCGGCAGTAACATCCATATCGCCTGACAGATAGTACTTCTCGGCCATATGTACCCAAAGTGCCTCGGTGCCGACGGTTTTAGGATTTTCATACTGATTGGCAATGTAAAAAACCACCCAGGTCTTAATGTCTTTATTAACAGAAACCTTCTTGACAATCGCATCCGCATCTTTGATCAGCGAATCAGGAACCTGTACAACCAGGTTTTTGAAGTAACGATCCAGTTTGGGTTCAAGAAAGGGCGTATTGACAATTCTCGAATCTGAAAAATCAAATGAATCCCAGTAATGTGATTTGTAATAGTTGAAAACCCAGATGGAATCGGTCTTTCCATTTGCCAGCTTGGGAGCCGCAGGTATCTCGGGATCTGCCGACATTTTGAGAAGCTGTGCGGTAAAGCTTTGCGGGTTTTCGCTCAGCATTTTCTGACGGTAAGCGGCGAAGCTTTGCTGGATATCTTTGATCTTGTTGCGGGAGTCGGCCCCATTTTCCTTGCCAAACTGCTCAATTTGCTTCGAGCTGGTTTTTAGCTCCTGCTGATATTTGTAAAATATCTCATTCTCTTTCGAACCGGTCACTTTCATGCTCCCGATCAGATCGGTCGTGTCTGTTTCCAGTTTGATATTGGTTTCCTTGCCTGAATATACCAGCTCGATCAGCCGCTGATTACCCGGAAACAGGATGACGTATAAACCGCCCGGCAGATTTGTCGTGCCTTCGAATACGATCTTCCCGGTCGCGTCGGCTTTGGCTGTATCTTTTGGTACAAACTGGTTGGGTGTCCGGTTGTAATGTCCGATAATAAATGAGGAATCCCTGACTCCTTTGATGTTGGCCTCAATGCGGTAACCCTGACCAAGTACATTGGCAGACATTGAAAAAGCGAAAAGGAGTAACAAACAGGCATTTCGTATAAAAGCGCTCATCAGACAGGTGTTTGCTTATCAGTATTAATTTTAATTACTTCAAATCTCGGGTCGGACAAAATTAGTTTCAAAACGATAACATCTATCAGGTTCTTATTCAAATGTTTTTTTTTCTCTCCAAAGCCATAGACTTTCTGGTAATGCCGCTGAGCATTATAATAATGCTGATGATTTTGGCGCTTTTTACCAAAAACTACAAATCGCAGAAACGGCTGATTGCGCTGGCGATCGTGCTGACTTATTTGGCTTCCAATACTTATCTCGTTACCAAGGCGCTCAACTGGTGGGAGCCGCGCGTGGTGCAGCTTAAAAATCTGGAAGGTACTTATGACGTGGGTATCCTGCTTTCAGGCGGTCTGATTTACGGGGAGAAACCTTTTACGGACCTGATTTCAACGGGTGATAATGGCGACAGGGTAGTGCAGGCTTTCCGGCTCTACAAAGCAGGTAAAATCAGGAAAATCCTGATCACAGGTGCCAGTCTGGATTATCAGATGGAGCAGCGAAAGGGAGAAACGCGGATAGCTGCCGACCTGCTGGTGAAATGGGGAGTCGCCCCTGGTGACATTTTGTTCGAGGAAAGAGCGAGAAACACACGTGAAAACGCATTGTATTCTGCGCGTATCCTCAAACAAAAATTTCCGAACGGGAGATATATGCTGATTACCTCCGCTTTTCATATGCGCCGGTCACTCGGCTGTTTTCAGAAAGCCGGTGTTAAGACCGATTATTTCTGTGCCGCTTATCTTGGCGGGTACAACGGGATCACTTTTGATCGTTTGCTGGTCCCCGATGCCAACGCATTTGCTGATTTTAGTGTGTTATGGCATGAACTGGTCGGGTATGTTGTATATAAACTGACCGGCTACGCCTGATGTGAAAACCAGCGCTTATACGCTGAGGATTTTCACCATTCTTAAAAGGTCTTCGTTGATTGGTTTTGGCAACCTGATCGTATCTTCAAAAGGCGTGTAAACCAAGTCGTTGTTCACGATTCCGGCCATTACATTTTTCTGTCCACCGATCAATCCTTCCACAGCACCAAGACCAAGGCGGCTTGCCAGGATCCGGTCGTAGGCAGAAGGCTGTCCTCCACGTTGCGTGTGGCCGAGGGTTGTTACACGGATATCCGCATTTTCATCCACCTGTACCTTGATCTTTTCGGCTACTTCCTGCGCACTTCCTTCTTCGTCACCTTCTGCTACAATAATGATAGAAGATGATTTCGAGCGGCTCCATCCTTGTTTAAGGGTTTCAACCACCTCCGAAATAGGAGTAAGCACTTCCGGTACCATCACCAGTTCCGCACCACCTGCAATACCTGACTGCACAGCGATGTAACCTGAGTCACGGCCCATTACCTCGATAAAAAATATGCGGTCGTGCGAGCTGGCGGTGTCGCGGATCCTGTCGATCGCGTCCAGTGCAGTGTTTACCGCTGTATCAAATCCGATCGTGTAATCGGTTCCGTAAAGGTCATTGTCAATTGTTCCGGGCGCGCCTACGGTTGGGATACCGTATTCATTTCCAAAAATCATAGCGCCGGTGAACGTACCATTACCGCCGATGGCTACCAAACCTTCAATCCCGTGGGCCATCAGGTTGTCGTATGCTTTCTTGCGTCCTTCCGGAGTCACGAACTCTTTACTCCTCGCGGATTTAAGAATCGTACCGCCTCTCTGAACTATATTACTAACCGAGTGAGAGTCCATTTTATAAACATCACCGGCAATCATTCCGCTATATCCTCTTCTGATTCCAAAAACTTCAATACCATGGTAGACAGCGCCGCGTACTACTGCCCTGATACAGGCGTTCATACCCGGGGCATCCCCTCCTGAGGTAAATACTCCAATTCTTTTCATTTAATTTCGGGTTACTTCTATCTTTTTGATTGTGTCGCGACGTTTGAACCTTAAAGTCACAATTTCCGCAAATTTATCCGGTATTTCCTTAAAATATATGACCTGACTCTTAATTCTATTAAAAAATTGCCAGAACAAGATTCGGATTTTACACCCTAAACATATATCAATACTTATATATTTGCGCCGGTTAATAGAAATTTAATATTCATTAGACCAACTGCAGGCTTACTTAATATCACAATGAAAAACCTGATTTCCTGGCAAAATACCTGGCCGCACCTAGTAGCTGTATTGGGCTTTATTATTCTGTCCATTGTATACGTTTCTCCGGTACTGCAGGGGAAAAAACTGGTGGCGACAGACGATATTCAAGCAAAGGCCGCGGCACGTGAAGTGATTGACTATCAAAAACAAACAGGAGAATGGTCTTCGTGGACCAATGGGATGTTTGCCGGAATGCCCGCTTACCTCGTAGCCACCGATTATCCTACGAGTATCTCCACCAAAATAGGACAGGGTATCAACAAGCTCCTGCCTGCACCTGCCAACTACCTGCTGATCGGCATGGTGAGCGCGTATGTACTTTTCCTGGTGATGGGCGCCGGTAGCTGGCTCGCAGCATTGGGGGGAATTGCATTTGCCTTTTCATCCTTTAACATCATTAACCTCGAAGCGGGGCACATTTCACAGGTAATCGCGATCATGTATGCACCGGGTGTTATTGCTGGGGTCATATTGGCTTTCAGAAAACACTGGCTTGCCGGGGCTGCACTTACCGCCTTCTTTTTGTCACTTGAACTTTACGCCAACCACGTTCAGATTACGTATTATCTCGGAATCGGGATTGTAATCCTGGTTGTAATTGAAAGTATTGCTTTTATCAGGAATGGTCGCGGCAAAGAGCTGGTACTTGTAGTCGGCGGCCTGGGGCTTGCGGCTGTGCTGGCCGTGGGGACGCATACAACCCGGTTGTGGAATGCTTATGATTATACCAAAGAAACAATCCGTGGTAAATCGGAGCTCACCAGCAAGGATGCTGCTGCCAGTCCGGGCAAAAACGACGGGCTTGACAAAACGTACGCTTTTACATACAGCTACGGTTTTGGCGAACTGCTCACGCTTATTATCCCGAATGCGTACGGCGGCGCCGGATACGGGCCTCTTTCCACTGATTCCGAAACTTACAAAACGTTGATTGGCCGCGGTGTCGATCAGGGTAATGCGCAAAGTATCATACAGCAAATGCCGCTTTACTGGGGTGACCAGCCGATTATGGGTGGTCCCAACTATGTGGGCGCGGTCGTATTCTTCCTGTTTTTGCTGGGTATTTTTATTGTTAAAAGTCCGCTCAAATCCTGGGCTGTCGCCGTAGTGCTTTTGTACATTGTTTGGGCACTGGGCAAAAGCTTTGCAGCTGTGAACTACCTGTTCTTCGATTATTTCCCGATGTTCAATAAGTTCAGGGCGATGACAATGGCGGTTTCACTGGCGCAGCTGCTGATGGTTTTCCTGGGGGTACTGGCATTGATTATCCTTGTTCAAAAGAAAATTACCTGGAAGGAATTCCAGAAACCTTTTTTGATATCAGTTGGTATCAGTGCCGGTTTGATGGTGATCATGGCTTTAATGCCGACATTGTTTTTCAGCTTTCAGTCAGCAAATGATTCGGCGACGTTGGAGCAGTTTTCACAGATGACCCGGGATAAGGCATTTGCACAACAAATTATGAATTCCATTGTACAGGACCGGATAGGTCTGATGAAAGCCGATGCATTCCGCAGCCTGATATTTATACTCCTCGCCGCCGGACTGATCTGGGTGTGGATGATGGACAAGATCAAGCCTGTCGCACTTTACGTAGTATTGATTGCCCTTGTTGTTTTCGATTTGTTTGGTGTTGATAAGCGCTATCTGAACAGCGAAGATTTTGTGTCCAATTACGTGGCACAAGGAAATACCGGCCCGTCTCCGGCCGACGAACAGATTCTCAAAGATCCCGATCCTGACTATAAAGTATTTGATAATACATCAGGGCAAGGTCCTTTCAACAGCGCGGCTGCTTCCAATTTCCATAAATCATTGGGCGGCTACCACGGCGCGAAGCTTCGGAGGTACCAGGAGCTTTTTGAGAGGCAGGTAATGAGCCAGCGTCCTAATATGAAGGTTATCAACATGCTGAATACGAAATATTTCCTTATTCCGGATCAGCAGGGTAATAAAGTGGCGCAAACCAATCCCGATGCATTGGGGCATGCCTGGTTTGTAAGCAGCTACAAGGTTGTTCCGAATGCGGATGCTGAAATGGCTGCCCTTGATTCACTAAAACCACGGTATGAGGCAGTGCTTGATCAGAAGTTCGCTTCTAAATTACAGGGGCTCAGTCTGCAAGCAGATTCTTCTGCCAAAATCAGTCTGATCAGCTACAAGCCCAATGAGCTGATTTATGAGAGTAATTCCAGCAAAGAAGGGTTGGCGGTTTTCTCGGAGATCTATTATAATGTGCGGAATGAATGGAAGGTAACGATCGATGATAAGCCAGCGGATATGCTTCGTGCCAACTACGTACTTCGCGCATTGAGGGTACCGGCAGGTAAGCACACGATCAAATTCCGCTTCGAACCTGTGTCAGTAGCAGTAGGTAGTAAAATAGACCTGGTGAGCTCGATATTATTGCTGGGGCTGATCGCCGGGGCCATATTCGTTGGTGCAAAATCCAGGAAGGTATGAGAGGTCTGTTCGCAATCTGGCTGACGCTATTTGCATTGGCTGGCTGTAACAAACCGGACATGGAGCCAGATCTGGCAGTTGTCACCTATCCTAATCCGGCTACCAGCGTGATTACGGTTTACGTACAAAATGATCAGCAGCAAGCTTACATCATCCGCATTTTCGGTCCGGATGCGAAGCAGGTTGCCGAGCAGGAAGTCGGGGCGGGCATTCAGCGCACCGGTATCAAGTTCGATCTGGAAGGTAAGAGCAAGGGTACTTATCAGGTTGTAGTGGAAATAGGAGGTATTACACTGGTCAGAACGTTTTATAAAGTATGAAGCACTTCCGGTTCATTACCTGTTTGCTTTTCCTGTTCATTGGTTTTGAATCCTTCTCACAAAACAGGAAGACAGAATGGTACGTTACAGCAAACGGGAATTTTTACATGCCGGTTGGCAACAGGTCAAAAGGTATGTATCCTATTCTGTGGTATGATAAAACGACTTCGCCCAAAATCCTGCTTGGCGGGGTGGGGACCGGAGCAGCATTGCTGAAACCACTGAGCAAAGATTTCAGCTTCAAGGCACAAGCCAATTTGTCAAAGCATACTTACTGGGAAGACCTGACGTTGATGAGAGATTATGTCGGTTCTTCCATTGGATACTTTCAGGCTGGTTCTTCCGATTATGGGCTTGGTGTCGCTGCCATGATCCATTATTTTCCTGTCGAATCGTTTTCAATCGGGGCCGGGCTGAGTGGACAGGCTACTTTGATTTCGCTGTCAAGAACGCCCGGAATGTACGTCGGCGCTGATATTGATCCTGGTATTGTCGTGAACAGGTATTATAAAGCCGTCGTACCAATGGTACCGGTAGAGCTTTCTTATACAGTGAAAAGATTGCTGTTCAATGTAAGGTATGAGGCAGGATTGATAAACAGGATCAAGGGTGATCTCGCCAACTTCAAATCGGACAAGTACAGTCTTCTCACATTTGAACTAGGGTTTCGGATAAACTAACGTGCTTCTCAGTTATTAAATGCATTCAAAATGACAGACAGAAAATATCCCATTGGTCCGTTTGTTCCGCAGGAAAGCTATACGGAAGAGGAACTGGCCGAATTGATCGCTACGATTGAATCTGCGCCCGCCGCTTACTGTGAGCTGGCTGGCAATTTTTCACAGGAGGATCTCCGCAAAACTTACCGCGAAGGCAGCTGGACTGTTCAGCAGCTGATCCACCACGTTGCCGATATCCATTTGGTGCACTTTTTCAGGATGAAAAAAGCATTGACCGAGCCTGATTACAAGGAGGTAACTTTAATCAATATGGACGGTTGGGTCAAAACGCCGGAAGCTGATCTATACCCGATTGCGGATTCACTTGCCAGTTTTGAAGGGATTGGGAACAGGTATGCGTACCTCGCTAAAAATCTTACTCCCGAGCAACTGGACATTGCGTATTTCCATCCCGTTCGCCAGATGTGGATCAGTCAGAAACATGCATTGGCTATGTCGGCCTGGCATGTGAAACATCATTTTGCGCACATTGAACTGGCGCTTGGTATTCTCGAATAGTTTCACGAAAAACCATGTCCCAAACCACAGGTAAATATCTGATCCTGATCGGTCTGGCAGTTGTTCTGATCGGCATTATCGTGTACTTTCTGAGCGATAAGCTACATTGGCTCGGCCGCCTGCCCGGTGATATCCGGGTTGAAAAGGGAAACTTCAAATTCTATTTCCCGATTACGACTATGCTCCTGCTCAGCGGCCTGCTCAATCTGGTGATCTGGCTGGTGAAGCGGTTTATGGGATAGGTTACATTAGCTGCGAGTGGTAGGTAGCTATCCTATTTCCGCACAGGCTTCAATCCCCGCATTGCTTTTAATCCGATAGTGGCGGGTGTGGTTAGAGGTATTTCCAGGAGCTTTGGCTCGGTTTCCGGTTCTATATATTCGCGCTTTTCGGTGATGTAACGCCTGATGATAAAGGCTTCTTCGCGCTCGAAGTTGATCGGGCTTAAACCCACATTTGCAGACATATCGTACAATTTCTTGTGCCACAAGGCCGCTTCTACATTTCCGTCAAATGCATAATGGTTTTCAAACCCGCGATCAAATTTGAAGTGGATCATTTTTCCTGCATTGGTCAGCAGACTCTCCGGCGTGCCGGTAAGCGTAATAGGGATATAGGTTTTTTTATCCACTATAAACCCGCCGTAATTGTTCTTGATATGCTCCCTCATGTTCCGCGGTGTGTCGCCGACGAGCAGTACATCGACGAGCAAAATCAGTTCGGCAGCATGAAATTGCTGGGTAGTTTCAATGAGTGGGAGCGTGGAAATGCGGATCATCCGACTTTATACTGTTAATTAGAGATTGTTATAGGCGACAACATGATTGTGCTGCTGCGAGGTTCAAAGGCACAATAATTATGCTTGTCGTAATTGATAAATCAAACCAAAAATAAGAATGGAACTTCAAAAGGTGAAGAATTACAGGTTTGTCGGCTTACTTGGAAACGGCCGCGAGCGATATAGCGATAAGGAACTGGATCAGGAGCAGCCTACCGAGCCTATTGTAATCGATGCATTTGGTTTTTCAGATGTTTACAGGTATGCCGGATACGTTTTCCTGGATGAAGAATGGTTTACCAAATACGATAGGAACTGGCGGCTGGACACTGCCAAAATTGACGAGCTGCTGGTTGATCTTGTGAAATACTCGGTGAAGGATTCAAAATCCGAAAACCTGGCCAGGATTGAAGCCTATCTGCAATCACCACCCGAGACAATAGAAGAAGCCGCCGAAGTCTGGAAATCCTTCCATGAGCCCACACTAAAAAGAATATAATCCTTTGTCCCCGGGCTTAAGCCCGGGGCAATGGACTGCTATGGCTTTGCGAAATTTTAGCACTATCAATTTCTAGCACTATCACTTTCGAGGGGCTTTAGCCCTAAGAAAGCCCAGCAAAAACAATCCCTTGCCCCGGGCTTAAGCCCGGGGATCATTGAATTGAATTGAATTGAATTCAATTGGTTATCCAATTAATCTCTGTTTCTGTTTGGGAAAAGATATTTGGTAACAGCCAGGAAGAAGGCGGCCACATTAATGGTTGTAGTAGTAATCAGGGCGATGGTTACCTCATTCGTAAGTTTGAAGTGCATGGATTCAAAGCCGACCATGAGAATAATGCCGAAAATGCCAGCCAGCCAGAGTGCTACCATCCAGAAGATCAACTTCGCGTATTTCTTACGCTCCTGCGTATCCTGCCGGAAGCTTTCAAGTTCGGCTTTATTTTTCTCCCCTGCATAATCTGCTGTTGCTTTCGGGTCCCGGTTGGCAAAAACGAGACTGTCAGTCGTAATCTGATCAGGTACGTCAGACTGACTGTTAATTACATCCGCTACATTCTGTACAATATTGGTTGACGGCATTGTTGGCTCGGCTCTCGGCTGCAACTGGTTAACTGTATTTCAGGATTATGCTGCCTGATGTGGAAGATTGAAAGATTCCCGGAAGTACTTTTTCATCAGTTCAGGACTTATCGTGGTGTTCAGGGAGCGCTTTGCAGCCTCATCCCACGGAGATCCCGGCAGGTGTGTCCAGTTGGCAAGCTTGATGGCATCAACACTTTTGGTGATATTCCACACATCCAGAAGAATGGACTGGGTATTGGCGTCGAGGCTGAGGCCGTCGGCAGGCTGTGGCAATGTAATGGGTTTGTCGCCCCAGCTTTTGAAGGTATTATATACAGATGGAATAACCGGACCGTACCGCCAGGCCTGAATATCCTCGGCCAGAAGCGGCTTTTCTGTCAATGCCAGATACATTCCATTGGCGAGGTATAAAACCTTCTGCAATTTCATATTTGTAAGCGGCACATCATCGACAATGCCGAGATTGACAAAATAACGGGCTACTTTAATTGCATCGTGCATAACCGGATCTTTTAGTATGTGAGAAGGAATATATCATTTCTTTAAAACTCCTCAATATAACGGAATATTCCTAAAAAATAGTTCTTGGCTGTTAGGTGTTAAGCTGTTAGCTATTAGCTATTAGCGATTAGCTGTTAGCTATTAGGTACAGAACAAAGGAAGTGCTTTCATTATATGGCTGTGTTAAAAGAATAAACAGCACATATAATCAGATACTAAGTAAAAAGCCAATAGCTAACGGCTAAAAGCTAATAGCTCTCAGCAAAAAACTTACACCTGCTATATTTTCCTGGGCTAAGTAAAATTTACATTGTATCATTGACGAGCCAATTTTTACTCACTTGAAAAAAGCATGCAGGAAGATATTCTTTTGCAGATCAGCAATAAGTTAAAGGAAGTCAGGAAGAATAAAGGGGTTACCCTGCAGGAAATTGCTGATGAAGCCGGTGTTACAAAAAGCCTCGTTTCTCAGATTGAAAACAGCCGCACCATTCCGTCGCTGCCTGTGATGCTGGGCCTGATCAAAGCTTTGGATATCGACCTCAATGTATTTTTCAAGGATATCATATCCAAGTCGCCTGGCGAGAATGTACTTGTGCGGCGCAAGGAAGAGTACCAGCCTTTTACCAAGGAAAATGCAAAAGGCTTTTACTACCAGCGCATTTTCAGCCGGCAGTTTAAAGACAACCATATCGACGTAGTCCTGTTAAGACTGGAAAAGGATGCGAAGCGCCCGATGGTGCGTACCAATGCATTTGAATTCAAGTATGTACTCCAGGGTGCGGTTGAGTATACCGTAGGTAAAAACAAATATGTGCTGCATCAGGGCGATTCCATGTTTTTTGATGCCAATGAGCTGCACAATCCCCGGTGCATTGAGGGTGACGAAGCATTGCTGCTGGTGATCTACTTCTTTCATGAGCAGGTTTAGTGTTACTGTACGCGCTTCAACTATCCTGTTTAAAAGTTCAATATAAATTAACATTCGCTTAATTTTCAATCTGCTCGTTTTTTCTAGATTTGTGAAACTGATATAGCATTTAAGAAGCTTTATGTGTGCTTTTCTGTGCAGGTCTCAGTATGATTAGTTAAATATTACTTTACTGATATATTGAAGTTTCACCAATTATAATCTGAATTAATGATCGAGCTAGTTGTCTTTGATATGGCCGGGACGACGGTCAGGGATAAAAATTTTGTAGGTATCGCATTTCAGGAAGCGATGCAATCTCAGAGTTACGACATTGAGATCCGGGATATCAATCCATTAATGGGTTATGAAAAGCCGCTTGCAATCAAAATGATGCTTGAAGCGCATGAGCCGGATCAAACCAGGATCACAGAAGAGCTGATCGGTAAAATCCATTCCAGTTTCGTCGATGCAATGATCCGGTTCTACAGTACCACCCAGGAGCTTGCGCCACTTCCGAATGTGGAAGAAACTTTCAAAACGCTCCGTTCGGAAGGGATCAGAATTGCACTTAATACCGGTTTCTCCAGGGATATTGCCGATGTGATCGTGGAAAGACTGGGGTGGACAAAAAAGATCGATATGCTCGTGGCGAGCGACGAGGTGCAATCGGGCCGCCCGGCTCCTGATATGATCAATAAAATAATTGCAACGCTAAACATTACCTCCGCCGCGCACGTAGCGAAGGTGGGCGACACAGAAGTAGATATCAATGAAGGAATCAATGCAGGGTGCAAATATGTGATCGGCATTACTACCGGTGCATTCACACGCGAAGCGCTGCTGCCTTACAATCCAACCCACGTAATTGATGATATAGCAGACGTGGTCAAAATCATCTCTCACACACATTCACTGGCCTGACCGGTTTAATCATTTGGTTAGTTTCGAAATGAAAAAATCTGCGATTGTAATCGGAGCGGGTATCGTCGGGCTTGCTACGGCCAGGGCTCTTGCTACCCGGGGCTACGAGGTAACTGTTATTGAAAGATCGAGTAAAGCGGTTGGCGCGTCTATCCGGAATTTCGGGATGGTGTGGCCGATTGGTCAGCCGGAAGGAAAGCTTTACGAGCGTGCATTGCATGCCAAAAGCATCTGGAAAGAAGTGCTCGCGGGGGCCGGGTGCTGGTCGCACGAAGGTGGCAGCCTGCACATGGCGTATCACGATGATGAAAACGAAGTACTGCAGCAATTTGCGGAAACAAGCAGTTACCGGCCTGTTCAGTACCTCAATGCGGCGGCTACCCTTGAAAAGTCGCCGGCCGTAAATGGAAAACAACTCCTCGGCTCTCTCTATTCTGCCGACGAGATGATCGTGGACCCGCGGGAAGCGATCGCCGCGATACCGGGTTACCTAACAGCAGCGCTAGGTGTTACATTCATCTGGAACACTGCTATTTCCAGGGTTACGTATCCGCAGGTTTTTTCGGGTGCAAAAAGCTGGTCAGCGGACGAGATATTTGTTTGCAGCGGACAGGATTTTGAAACATTATACCCAGAGCATTTCAGCGCAGCGCCTCTGACCAAATGTAAACTGCAGATGCTGCGGCTGGAAGCACAACCCGATAACTGGAAGATTGGCCCGGCCTTGTGCGGCGGCTTGTCACTGATCCATTACCACGGCTTCAAAGCAGCACCTTCATTGCCCCGCCTGAAAGCACGATACGAAAGCGACTATGCAGAATACCTGAAATGGGGCATTCACGTGATGGCGTCTCAGAATGGTCTGGGTGAAATTACCGTGGGCGATTCCCACGAATATGCACTTACATTCGACCCTTTTGACAGAGAATTTATCAATACCATGATCCTGGACTACCTGGCTACTTTCGCGCAGTTTAAATCGCCCAAAGTGTTTCAGACCTGGCACGGGATCTATCCAAAAATGACAAATGGCCAGACCGAGATCGTGTTGCAGCCAGAGAGTGGCGTGACGATTATCAACGGGCTTGGCGGCAATGGAATGACATTGTCTTTCGGTTTGTGCGATGAGGTAGTGGGCGGTACTTACGCGCCTCTGAAGTAGACAAGAACCTTTTTAATTTTCCTAAACCCTTATTCAAACCATGAATGCGTTCAGGGCATTGTTACTCCTTTTTGCCGGATTGATCCTTTTTTGCTCGTTTCGGCAGAATGAAGAAGGTCCGGCCGGTATAGAACACGTGATCGTAATCGGTGTGGACGGGCTCAGTCCCGACGGGATCAAAAAAGCGGAAACGCCATTTATTGATCAGATGATCTCGGGCGGCGCTGTGAAGTGGAATGTACGGACGGTGCTTACTTCTGCAAGCAGCCAGAACTGGGCCTCGATGATCATGGGCGCCGGGCCTGAGCAGCACGGGATCATTAATAATGACTGGGAAATGGACGAGCATACCTTACCCGCTATCGTGAATGAAGCGGACGGACGTTTTCCAACGATTTTCAGCGTACTACGGAAAGCCAGGCCGGATGCAGAAATCGGGACTGTGTATCATTGGGAAGGTTTTGGAAGGCTATTTCAAAAGAATGCGCTCAGTTACGACAAACACTTCTCCACCGAAGATTCCACAGCAACAGATTTTATCAGGTATATCAAAAGCAAAAAGCCGCTACTGGGCTTTGTGCATTTTGACCATGTAGACCACGCGGGTCACCATGGCGGGCACGGCTCTCCGGAGTATTATAAATCCGTTACCAAAGCAGATTCGCTGATCGGGGCGGTTTTGAAGGGGATTGAAGAAGCGGGGATGAAGGAGAAAACGCTCGTTATTCTCTGGGCAGACCATGGCGGCATTGGTTACGGCCACGGCGGAGCAACTCCCCAGGAAGCCGAAATCGCGGGGGTGTTTTATGGGAAAGGAATCAAAAAGGGCTACGAAATCGCACAACAGGTATATACTTATGATCTCGCCTCGACCATTGCATTTGCATTGAGCATTGAGCAGCCTTATGCCTGGATCGGCAGGCCGGTAAAGCCTGTTTTCGAGGGAATGCAGGAGCCGAAGAACCTTTGGTTGGGTGAAAAGACGGTGGAAGCGCCTGTTATTTACCCGGACAGAAACCTATACGCACAAGCAGGCGGCCTGTTTATCGACCAGAAACCGGTTGTTAAAATCGAAACAAAAGCTGCGAACAGTGTCACAAGGTATACGCTCGACGGCACAGAGCCCACGCCATCTTCCCCTGTCTTTGAAAAGGAATTGACATTAACCAAAACCACCGTTGTAAAAGCGCGCACCTTTGACCAGAAGGGAAACCCCAGCCCGCGTGCTACCGCCTATTTCAGGGTAGTGAGTTCAGGCAAAGGAAATGGATTGACGACCACATTTTATCAGGAAAAAGACCTGAAAAGATTGCCTGATTTTACCAAAATACAAAAAGGCAGCAGCTGGACAAGCCCCGAATTTGCACTTAATAAATCACAGATCAGCAAGCTTCTCAAAGATGAAAATGAAAGTTTCGCTGTACGCTTTGAAGGGTTTATTCAAATTGAAAGAGCAGGCAAGTACACATTCTCGACCCAATCCGACGATGGCAGCAAGCTATTTGTCGATGGCAAAGAGGTAGTAAATAATGACGGGAACCACGGTGTGCAGGAAGAAACAGGCTCTATTGAGCTGAAAGCCGGCAAGCACCCGATCCGTGTCGAGTTTTATAACAATGGCGGAGGCTTCTGGCTCGACGCATTCTACAAAGGTCCGGGCATTACGAAGCAGCTTATCCCGGCAGACAAGTTGTTTGTCAAATAACCAATCCAAACTGACACCTGCAAATGGCCGAAGCGCACAACCGAACAGAGGGGGATATCAATTTATCATCTGCCCGCAGCGACTGGTACGCATTGATCAACGATCCTGAGACGGTTTCCTGGCTCAATGAGGATGAAGCTTACTTTTTGCATCAATCATTGTCAACGCCCTGCCTTGACGTGCTTGCTTCCTGCGATGGCATTTACCTTACTGATATACAAGGTAAAAGGTATATGGATTTCCACGGTAACAATGTGCATCAGCTTGGTTACCGCAATTCTTACATTGTAGAAAAGGTCAAAGCACAGCTGGATATTCTTCCTTTTTCACCACGTCGCTACACCAATGTGCCGGCCATAGAACTGGCTAAAAAGCTGGGTGATTTAATGCCCGGTGATTTAAAGCGGGTACTATTTGCGCCCGGCGGTACATCGGCGATCAGTATGGCGCTGAAACTGGCGCGCATTGTTACCGGAAAGCACAAGGTGATTTCGCTCTGGGATTCCTTTCACGGCGCTTCGCTGGACGCCATTTCGGCGGGAGGTGAGCTGGATTTCCGAAAAGATATGGGACCGATGCTACCAGGCGTGGAGCGCATTCCGCCGCCTATGACCTACCGCGGGCCTTTTGCATCGGCGGGCAGCGGGGATCTGGCTTATGCGGATTACCTCGAATATGTAATAGAAAAAGAAGGCGATATCGGTGCATTCCTCATTGAAACGATCCGCAATACCGATGTTCAGATCCCTTCCAATGCGTACTGGCAGCGCGTCAGGGAAATTTGTACCAAACATAAAGTACTGCTGATACTCGACGAGATCCCGATCGCATTCGGCCGCACCGGGAAAATGTTCGCATTTGAGCATTATGGAATTGAGCCCGACATCGTCTGTCTCGGAAAGGGACTCGGCGGGGGGATTATGCCAATGGCGGGAATCGTGGCCAGAGACAGCTACAATGTAGCGCAAAGTGTTTCGCTCGGCCACTTTACGCATGAAAAAAGTCCGCTCGGAAGTGTGGCTGCGCTGGCTATGCTGGAATATATTGAACAGCATGCGATTCTGGAAAAAGTAAAGGAGGACGAACAATTTATGTCAACCGCACTCGCAAAAATGAAAGACAGATACCCGTTGATCGGCGATGTGCGCGGGATGGGGCTTTTGTGGGGCATTGAGCTGGTAACTGACAGGGTAACCAAGGAAAAGGCTGTGAAAGAGGCGGAGTTGGTTATGTACGAATGCCTCAAAAACGGTTTGAGTTTCAAAGTGTCCCAGGGCAACGTGCTGCAACTCTCGCCACCACTTATCATCACCCGCGAGCAGCTTACAGAGGCGCTGCAAATCATTGAGAATGCATTGATCACCGCGTCAGGCACTGTCTGACTAAATAGACGGATTATGCGATTGAAAGAAGTACTTGCCCGATCCAACTTCCTGTTTGTTCTCTGGGCTATCATCGCCTCTTTCGGCGCTTATTTCTGCATGTACGCATTCAGGAAGCCATTTAGCGCTGGCTTGTACTCCGGTCTGGAGCTGGGCGACCTCAGCTACAAAACCGTACTCATAATTGCACAGGTAGCTGGTTACACCATTTCGAAGTTCATCGGTATCCGCATTATTTCTGAGCTGAAACCCGGCAGGCGCATTGCTTTTGTGATCAGCCTCATCATCATTGCCGAGGTGGCTTTGTTGCTGTTCGGTCTGGTTCCGCATCCTTACAACTTCTTTTTCCTGTTTATGAACGGGCTGCCGCTGGGTATGGTGTGGGGAGTTGTATTCAGCTTTCTGGAAGGGAGGCGGTTTACTGAAATGCTCTCCATGGGGTTGAACATCAGCGTAGTCGTCGCCTCCGGAATTTTAAAAACAACCTACATTGAAATTCACACCCTTTTGCCCCAGGTATCTGAATTCTGGATGCCGGCGCTCATGGGTGGATTATTTCTGCCGCCTTTTCTGATGTTCGTCTGGATGCTTTCCATGATTCCCGCGCCGAATGCCGAGGATATTGCATTGCGTACCGAAAGGTTACCTATGACCCAGCCGGACAAAAAGCAGGTGATGCGCCAGTTCGGCTTTCCCGTTCTGTGCATGGTTATCTTTTATGCCTCGCTGGTGGTCGTACGCGATTTTAGGGACAATTTTATGATAGAGATCTGGAACGAGATCGATACTGACTGGGTAAGCAGCGTTTTGACACAAACAGAAATGATAACCGGGCTGGTAGTGCTCGTAATTATAGGCTCACTGGGCTTTATCAAAGATAACCTTACCGGCTTCCGTGCCACCAACCTTATCCTCTTCGCGGGCATGCTGATGATCGGGCTATCGACTTTCCTTTTCTCACAAAAACTGATTTCCAGTTTTTACTGGATGCTGTTTGTAGGAATGGGCTTGTTCCTGGCGTATACGCTGCTGCAAACCGTGTTTTTCGACAGAATGATCGCGCTGTACCGGATCCGCGCCAATGCGGGCTATTTCGTTTATATGTGCGAGAGCATCGGTTACCTCGGCAGTGTCGGGCTACTGCTTTACAAAGAGTTTTTCATGAAAGAACTGAGCTGGTCGGGCGTGCTGATGCATTTCGCCTACATTCAGTTCGGGATAGGGTTTCTGCTGTTGCTGCTAACCAACCTGAGCCTGGAAAAGCGGCGAAGCAGTTCGTTTTCCAACAACAATGCGCCGCTCGCCGTGATCTGAAAGGGCATAAAAAAAGGAGAAGCTAGTGTTCTCCCTTTTAAATCTCAATTTCACCTTAACCTTATTTCAATCTATTTTGCCACTTTGAGCTCCACAATGGAAGCTTTCTGAGCAGGCGTGTACTTGCTGTATTCGTTAACCGTTTTGCCGTTTTGCGGAGCCGGTGTTTCAAGTGCCGGGGTGGCGGCTGGTAATGCCATTTTAGCGTCTTCTTTTACTTCGTTATTATTATTTGCAAAAGCGATAGTGCTGCTCAATGTGAGTGCAAATGCGAAAGTTGTGATCAGATTTTTCATAGCTCTAAATATTTAAATTCTTGTCTTTGTCTTATTTGTATATGCAAATGTAAATGCATTCCGGGATATAGCATGAGAATTGTTTCACGAGTGAGCTAATGGTATTTTGAGCGGTTAATGCTGTTGATGAACAGTTTAGTAAATCATACACTGTTTGTGTTGGCTGTCCTGTTTGCCTGGTCAACCACTTGGCATACTATTAAGAGATATTGGAAAAGCACAATTTGCCTTGCCGGTTGCCCACAAAAATATTTATTAAATTGCCTGCATGCCAAGACTAATCAACTTAAAGCCACTCAAAGAATTTCTGCAATCCAGTACAGCAGGAGGTATCATACTGATCGTATGCGTAATCGTTTCACTTGGGATCGCCAACTCGTCCGTCGGGCCCGCATTTGAGCGCCTGCTTGGCATTGAGCTGGGGTTCAATTCCGGGGCGGTGCATTTACGCTATCCTGTTTTGTTGTGGATTAATGATGGTTTAATGGCCATATTCTTCCTAATGGTGGGGCTGGAAATCAAACGGGAGCTGGTGGAAGGAGAGTTGTCCTCATTCAAAAAAGCCGCATTGCCGATATTCGCGGCGATCGGTGGCGTCATGGTGCCTGCATTGATTTATGCCGCCTTCAACAGCGGCACACCGACAGCTGCCGGTTGGGGAATTCCAATGGCTACGGATATTGCCTTTGCGATTGCAATTGTCAGTATGTTGGGGAAAAGGGTACCTGCTTCCATCAAGATCTTCCTGGCCGCACTGGCGATTGTAGACGACCTGATCGCGATCCTGGTAATCGCGGTTTTTTACTCCTCAGAGCTGCATTATATGTATCTGCTGTATGCATTTGCCATTTTCGGCGGCATGATGGCCATGAACAAGTTCGGGGTAAAGAACCTGGCCGCTTACCTGATACCAGGCTTGTTTATCTGGTATTTCATTCACCATTCCGGTGTGCATGCAACCATCGCCGGAGTACTCACTGCTTTTGCCATTCCCACCACTCCCGACGCAACGGAGTCGCCGCTCGAAAAGCTGGAACATATCCTGGTAAAACCAGTCAACTTCGTAATAATGCCCCTTTTTGCATTGGCAAATACAAATATCACGATCGAAGCCAGCATGCTGGAAGGCCTGAATTCGACACTTGGCCTGGGCATTATTGTTGGATTAACATTGGGAAAACCAATTGGTATCTCACTGATTGCCTGGCTTACGATCAGACTTGGGATCGCATCGCGGCCGGGTCATGCCAACTGGGGCCACATTATCGGGGCAGGTATGCTCGGCGGGATAGGTTTTACAATGTCGATCTTCATTGCATTATTGTCTTTCGCCGGCGCACACGAAATTCTGGCCGAAGCCAAGTTTGCTATCCTCACCAGTTCGGTACTTTCCGGTTTGCTCGGGTACTTTGTGCTGAGTCGGAAGTTTTAGTTTTCAATGACACTTCTCATTACTCCGTTTTACATTTGATCAGAATATAATCAAGGTCCCCTTTGGCTGAAAATGCCGCTATTTCGGTGTACTTCTCATAATTCACCCAGCGCTTTATCTCGTCGTCATCCACCTTGGGGTCAATGTTTTCTTTGAGATTGAGCAAGCCGAGAATCACACGGTTTTCAAAGTCGTATTCCGACAAGTCGCGCAGTACAATGCGATCGGCGATCTCGTTGATAAAGATGATCTCGACCTTACCATCACGGTAAATCCGCTTCGGACACTTTTCGCAGCCCGCTTTGGCATCTGCAAAGTAGCTGTCCAGCTTGCCCGGCCCCAGTATCGCTTCCACTTCCTGCTCACTCCGGAAAGCTACCTGTCCCAGGTCAAGCGCGACGACAACCGGCGCATTTTCGTCGTGATCGTCGATGACGAAAAATTTAATAAAAACAGCAATAAGGATGATTACGAATATGATAAACTTCCAGTTTGCCCATTTGCGCTTAACCGTGGCGTGCTCCATTGAAGATGGTCTGATTTTTTAATTAGCTGATTCTTTATTAGCCAAACATCGAATATCATGCCAGATTTATTGAACCAGATTGTTCACACGGCGCAGTCTAATTACGACCAGCTTACGATCCCTGAAGCAACTGCGATTCAGATGGAACTGAGCAGGTACCTGAACCTCGATCCAATGCAAACGCCCGTGCGGACTATTGCCGGCGCCGATATTTCACTTTCACTTTACAGTGAGACAGTTTACGCAGGAATGGTCATACTTAGCTACCCTGATCTGCAACCTATTTCCTATTCTCTGGTGAAAAGCAGCACCACTTTTCCATACGTGCCGGGCTACCTTGCCTTCCGCGAGATACCCGCTTTATTGCAGGTTTACGAGCAGATTCCCGTGAAGCCAGACGTGGTTATGTTTGATGGAAATGGGATTATACACAAGAAGCGAATGGGAATTGCGTCGCATTTTGGGGTTTTGACAGGCGCCACTACCATGGGATGTGCCAAAAAGA
This sequence comes from Dyadobacter sp. Leaf189, assembly GCF_001424405.1. Taxonomy (GTDB): domain Bacteria; phylum Bacteroidota; class Bacteroidia; order Cytophagales; family Spirosomataceae; genus Dyadobacter. Next base: position 120,999 of record NZ_LMPS01000008.1, on the reverse strand, counting down.
AGCTCACGGGAACCTACCAGGATCCGGCCGAAGACCGGGGCGAGCATTCCTGGGTGATCGACAAAGCTGAGAAGATCGGCTATGCGTTGCGGAGCAAGGATAAAGTCAAACCGGTTTTTATTTCTCCCGGCCATAAAATGAGCCTGGAAGATCAGTCTTGCAATTGCATTAAAATGTCTGCACAAGCACCGGTTGCCAGAGCCCACCCGCAAAGCCCACGAATATGTGAACCTCTTCCGGACAGGAGCACTGACAGCCGGCTACCACGAAGTACAGAAATTAACGCTATTTTAACTCCTTATCAATCTCGTCCAGCAGGTAGTTTTTGGGATCAGAATCGTATTCCCAGAACATCACGCCCGCGAGCTTGTTGTCAAGTACATACCTGCATTTATCGCGCACTGCTTCCTCGTCTTCGTAGCTGAGTAGCTGTCCGGTAGCTTCATTGACCAGGTAAGGCGCTTTTGCAACTGTGTCCCTGAATGCTTTGAAGCCTTTTTTGTTCACCAGGCTATCCTTGATAAAGGTATATCCTTTGTAATACTCTTGAGATTTCTGCTTTTGACCAAAACCATTTTCCAGTTTTTCAACTGTAAATATCCTGCTGTAAAAAGGAAGTCCTACCACGAGCTTATTCATCGGAACTCCCGCTGCGTGAAACGCTTTTACCGCTTTATCAACCGAGTGAGCAGCCTTGTATTTATCGCTCTGGTACAAGCTGGCGTGGTGTACCACGGTATCGCCCTGAAAAAGATCGTAGGTCATCAAATTGACGTAGTCAAGATACTCGGCAGCTTTGCCCATTTCTGTTGTATTCAAAAAAGAAACAAAACCTGCGGTAGCAGTGGTAAGCAGCTTTTTCTCACCTGTTTCCTTTTCAAGTACGTCAAGTTCTTTTCTGATTGCTTCAAACATCAGGGTGTAGTTCTGCTTGTCTTCGGGGCGGTACACATTTCCTTCTTCGCCAGGGATACCCGGATATTCCCAGTCAATATCCACACCATCCAGCTTGTGTTTTCTGATAATATCTACCGAGCTCACAGCAAATGTCTTTCTCGCGGAATCGGTAAGAACTGCATCAGAAAAATTCTCACTCCATGCCCAGCCGCCAATGGAGATCAGGATTTTGAGGTCAGGATTTTGGGTTTTAAGTAAATTGAGTTTTCTGAAATTGGTTGTATCCGTTTTTTCATTGGTCAAAAACGCCTTTCCCTGTTTTATATCCACGAATGCATAGTTGATGTGCGTCAGCTTATTAGCCTGGATATTTTCCGTATTGAGTAGTCCGTGAAAGCCGCCCACATATCCGATCACGACCGGCCGGGTTGTTGAATCTGAATCAGTTCCGGCCTGCTCTTCCTGTCGGGAATTACAGCCGGAGAGTAGCAGCAATGCGGCAAAAAGGAAGGTCAAAGGGTAGGTAGCAAATCTCGCAGATTTGGAGGTCATCGTTTTGAGAGGTTAAGTTGAAGCTTTAAAATTAAAGATTACTTCCTCTTAACTCCTAATAAATACAGGCACAATGGGCTGCTACGGCGTGTGTATCGATTCCATCTTTTGAAGCGCTTTGGCCATATCAATGCCTTTTCCGAGTGCGCCTTTGAAAAGATCACCTTTCTCCTCCACCCGCTTCAAAATGTTCTTGATCGTAAAATCGCCGATGCGCAACCCCTGCTTTACTTCGCTCCATTCCAGCGGAGCGGAAACGGTAGCGCCGGGTTTCGGGCGCGCGCTGTACGGACAGGCGAGCGTTTGTCCAATGCGGTTCTGCAGATAATCGACGTAGATCTGGTTCTTTTTTCTTTTGGATAAAGATCTTTCCAGCGTAGTGAGCTTGGGCAGCATTTCAGTGACCATACTGGCCAGGATTTCCGAAAAATCCCGCGCCTCGTCGTAGTTGTATTTTTTGTTAAAAGGGATGTAAACATGCAGCCCGCTCGACCCGGAAGTTTTACAGTAGCCTTCTACATTGATCTGGTCCAATAGCTCTTTGATAGCCTGCGCTACTTCAATTACCTCGTCGAAAGTGTTCTTATCCGAAGGGTCAATGTCCATCACAATGTAATCGGGATATTCCAGCTTGTTGATCGTCGAATTCCACGGGTTCATTTCAATGCAGCCTTTATTGGCCACATACAGCAAAGTTTCCACATCGTTACACACAATGTAGTTGACCATTTTGTCAGTTGACTCTGCGTGGATTGCCTCCGTTTTCACCCAGTCGGGCGCAGAATCACCCACATCTTTCTGGAAAAAACCTTCATCCTTTATCCCGTTGGGCTGCCGCCGCATGGAAAGTGGCCGGTTTTTCAGGTAAGGCAGAATGTACGGACTGATATTACTGTAATATTCCAGCAGCTCGCCTTTCGTGATTTGTTCGTCGGGCCAGTAGATCTTGTCCAGGTGCGTTAACTCGGCTTTCTTTTTCATATCAGGATGCTTTTCGTTTTGGCGCGGCCAGGCTTTCTTTCAGCTGGGCCATCAAATCCTTGCTCTTCGAATGCACGATCTTCATTTTTGGCGCCACGGCTTTTTTGCCTTTCGCTTTCGCCATGATCAGTTTCAGCAGATTCTCATTGTAGGTATCCTTGTACCTCGAAATATCAAAATCGGTCGTAAGCTGCTCGATCAGCTGGATCGCCATTGCAATTTCAGCCGGCTTGATCTTTACATCCGGTACCACCAGGTCTTCGGTGTCGCGGATCTCGTCGGCAAAGCGGATTTTGTTCAAAATCAATAAATCACCCGCCGCCTTGATCAGTACAAGGCTTTCACGGTTCCGCAGTACGTAGCTGCCCAGTCCGGCCTTGCCCGTTTTTTTCAATGCGTCGCGAAGCAATGCGTATGGTTTTACCCCCGATTTTTCAGGTTGTAAATAATAAGGTGTCTCATAGTAAATGCTGTCAATGTCTTTTTCATTGACAAACTCGGCTATCTCGATGATCTTGGTTTTTTCGGGACTTGCCTTTTCAAAATCCTTTTCATCGAGCACCACGTAATCGTCCTCTACTTTGTAACCTTTTACAATATCGTCCCATTCTACTTCCTTGCCTGTATTTGCATTTACACGATGGTACTTGATGTTGGCATGGTCGTTTTTGTCCAGCATATCGAGGTCGAGCTCGCTACCTTGTGTGGCACTGAAAAGTTTGACGGGAATGTTTACCAGGCCAAATCCGATGGCCCCGGACCATATTGCTCTCATAATTTATATGCGCTGTTTACGGTTGGTAAAGACTTCAAAATCCGTGCCTTGGCTGGTAAAGCTATTGTCCCAGCCAATTTTTAAACTGTCCCATTCGCTCGCGGCTGATCAGGATATCGTTGTCGCTGCATTGATCGAGGTGAATTTTGAGGCGGCTGTTGGAGTAGGTAAAAACGTCTTTAATAGCGGAAATGGCGGCAATATATTTTCGGTTGAGCCTGAAAAATTGTTCAGGAGAAACCATATCCTCGACTTCGTCCAGTGTGTAATCTACTGTAAACTTTTTGCCCTGGCGGGTTTGGAGTAAAGTAACCTTCTCTTCACTGAAAAAGAATGCAATATCACCGACATCGATCGTCTGAATGCGTTCACCCATTTTGACCAGAAACCTCGTCTTGAAAGTTTTCGGAGCAGGCGCGAGCAGCTGTTTGATCTGGTCAAGCGAAAGCGCGGGTTCCTTGCGGCCGGCTTTGAATTTATCCAGCGCATTGTTCAGTTCCTCGGGGTCGATTGGTTTAAGGAGGTAATCGATGCTGTTGAGTTTGAAGGCCTTGATCGCATACTGGTCAAATGCGGTGCAGAAAATGATCGGCGCGGTTACTTTCACTTCTTCAAAAATGGCAAAGCTGATCCCGTCTGCGAGCTGGATATCCAAGAAAATCAGGTCGGGCTGCGCATTATTTTTCAACCAGGAAACGGCTGAAGTAACAGTATCCAGGATCGCTTCAATGCGGGCTTCCGGTAGCCGGTCGCTGATCAGCTGGGTAAGTCTGCGCGCCGCCGGTTTTTCGTCTTCTATAATAAGGATCTTCATCTCGGGAGGTCAATTTTTAGCAAAGGTAATTTCACAACAAAGTAACCTTCTCCATTCCGGACTGAAACAGGCTGCTGGCTGAGCAGTTCATATCGTTTGCTGATGTTGGACAATCCAATTCCCGTTGATTCCTCCGTAATGCGGCTTTTCAGCTGCAAGTTGTTTTTCACTACCAGGAATTCATTTTCCAGATAAATGTCAATGCGCAATGGATTTTCAGTTGAGGCAATGTTATGTTTGATCGCGTTTTCCAGCAGCAGTTGCAGCGAAAGCGGCGGCAGCAAACCTTTCTGGTCTTCGTCAATGTGTATCCGGTAATCCAGGTTTTCCTCAAACCGGATCTTCTGAAGTGACAGGTAATTTTTGGCAAATTCAAGTTCCTGTCCCAGTGTCACCAGTTCTTCGTGCTGCACATCCAGCACATACCTGTAAATCCTGGAAAGCTGCTGGATAAAACGCGCCGCCGTTTCCTGATTTTCATAAACCAGATTGCTCAGCACATTCAATGAATTGAAAAGGAAATGCGGGTTCAGCTGGTCTTTCAGCGACTGGTACTGCTGCGCAAATCGCTCGGTTTTCAACTTCTCAGTCTCAATCGCCGCCTTGCGCCATTCCAGCAGAAACGACCGGCTCATTAACAAAAATGAGATTACCAGAGAAAGCTGCATCGGAAATCGGGTATATCCCACCAGTTTACCCCACGGAATTGCATTCAGCGTAAAAGCCTGTTTGACAAACAATAAATGGGAGAAAATGACAATGAAGCTGGCAACAAATACGTAGGCTGCGTAGGCGGAGTACTCCACAAATAGCCGCTTGACGGGATACTGTATCCACGGAAGTCGCTTGTCGAAAAAGCGGTCGGACAGGAAGCCGCCGTAACTGAGCAGGCTCGACATCAGGAAGGAGATCAGAAAATCATCCGCACTCTCACGCCAGTTTTCCGTATCCAGCACGCAGGAAGGACAGGTAAATACCAGGATACCCAGTGCGATCAGTACATTGGTCGCAAAGAATGCAGGTGAAAAATTCCAGAATGCTTTCGATCCTTTGACCGAGCTCTCGCCACTCATTTACTCGCTGTTTATAATTTAATGCAAACTTTGTTACTGACAATCTTTGCTCATGCGCTCTGCCAGTTTTTTGCCCCAATAAGGCATCAATGTGGCTTTCAGCAATTCTTCATCCTGTTTTTCAAATGCGGCCACACTTTGTTTTGCCAGCCCGCACGCTTTTTCCGGCCCAGATCCAAAGAACTTCGCCATTCCCGCTTCCATTTGCGCCATTAATATCAGTGCACGCGGATTTTGATTGTCGATTGAAAGTGCTTTTCCAAAACTCTGCAAAACCTGCGCAGATAAAGTTTGTCCGCGGCTTGCAGGATCGGCGCTCAGGCTGGCCATTGTCATGAAGCCTTGTAAAGTCACAATTTCAGCATTATTTGAAGAAATAGCTTCTGCTTTTTTTGCCAATTCCCCGGCCTGCGCCAGTGCCGCATCTTTCTTGTCGAGCGGCAGGCTGTTGGTCAATCCCTGGTAAGTGTAGGCGAGCGCCTGGTAGTAATAGGGCTGCCATTCTTTGGGATTCAGTGCTGCAATGCGGGCAAATGCATTGGCCGCTTCCTGCAATTGCGGCAGCGAGTCGGCTTCCATTGACTTACCGATTTCTTTTTTCATTGCTTTCTGATAAGGCGTTTCCTGTGCATTGGCGGCGGAGAAAACAAACAATAACATTGCGAGCAACAGCGATAGCTTTTTCATGAATTCAGTTTTAAAAGGTTGATTATAGATTGTTTAACTGATTGGCACTTTTGTCTTTCGAAAGGGTTATGAACAATCCGACGAAGGCCATTCTCTTTGCACCCTGCCCAATCGGCAAACTGGCGAATGCGCCGGTTTCGTCAGGTGAAGCCGCATACCGGTAGCCGAATACATTCTGGCGGCCGAGTACATTAGAGCAGGCGAAGTGGATGATCATATTGGGGCGGGGCAGGTAACTCCAGCTCAGGCTCAGGTCGCTGTACCCGCGCGTTTTCTGCTGCATTTCGCCGGGCAGGTTTGGGTTATCAAAAGGGTAGCCGCTGTTCCACGACCACGAGCTGCCAAGCTGTGACTTCAATGCACCTACAAAGTGTTTAACTACGACCGATCCATTGTGTTTGGGCGCAAATGAGGGTTGCACGCGCGTTTCGTAAGCAGCAAATTTCCTCCTACTGTCTACAAAGCTGTATGTGATCCAGAAGTCTGTCCCCTTGATGCTCTTCCGATCGCGGTAGAAAAAGTCGGCGCCTCTTGCGTACCCGGAGCCATTTTGCCCGATCTGCTGCGGATCTGCCGCGGTACCCTGGAAAGTAACCAGGTTATTATAGGTTTTGTGAAAAGCTTCCGCGCGGAAGGTTCTGTTATTGTTCACAATGAAGTAGTTGAGAATGTAATGGGTCGCCGCACTGTTTTTTAAGTCTATTTGGCGCACGCGGTATTTTTCCTCGGGTAACTGCTTAAACTCGCCCGCTGCAATGGAAAACTGCCCCTGCCCTGCTTTATAAGCAACCGAGAAACGTGGTGTAAACCAGGCTTGTCCGGCCTCGGAGCTGTAACCGCTTCTCAGTCCGCCTACCATGATCAGGCGATTGCTGAAATAGTAAGTAGCTTCCACAAAATGATTGAACTGCTGATCAGTATAACTTCTCTTCCGGTTTTCAGCCGGCAATGCTTCCGAATAGCTTTTGATATACCATTCCAAACCATTCTTCAATGAAAACTGCGGAGAGAAATCCTTTACTGCCACTATTTTGGAGTGGGTTATCTGATTGACCTGGCGTATCGGATCCAGATTGATCTTCAATGCATCACGGTTATGAGAGTAGGCAACGCCTCCGTAGAATAACCAGCCGTTTTCAATGGAATGTTTGAAAGACAAATTCCCGTAGGAGTAGCGGTTGTGCAGCTGCACGCGATCGCCGCGACTGTCGCTGCCTGGTATCGGTTGCCAGATCACCATTTGGCTTCCTTCTGTGTGGAAATAGGCTTTCACAAATCCGGAAGTGCCTTTTGCCGCATCTCCCCATTTCTGTCTGAGTGAAATTTCAGAATCCCAGCTGGACGGACTTTTTTCCCAATCAAAATTTTGCCGCACCAGCGATTGATAGGGCGCCAGGTTATAGTAGTTAGCCGAGGCTGTTAATGCATTTTGCTTGCCTACCAAAGTTTGTGTGTACCCGCCGCCGAGCGACATGATACTGATATCGCCCTGGTTCCGCAATGGAAGGTCGAGTGTATTCAATGCGAGGGCAGAAGAAAGCGCCTGTCCGTACTCAGCGGAGTAGCCGCCGGTACTGAAAAACGATCCTTTAAAAAGATTGGGACTGAAACGCGTCCTGGTGGGTACATTGGACGCAGTACTGCCAAACGCATTACCTACCTGCAACCCGTCAATGAAAATGGAAGTCTCCGACGCATCGCCGCCCCTGACAAATAACCGGCCATCGTTCCCCACTGTGGAGGTTCCGGGCAAAGTCAGCAATGCGGCTGTGATATCGCCCATTGCACCCGACGTAGTTACGATATCGATGGGTTTGAGTACAACCGATTTCTTCTGGTCGCTTGCTTCCATTGCGCCCGCTGTGATGGTTACCGCAGTGAGCTGGTTGATACTTTCTGCCAATGCAACCGACTTTTGAACAGGCTGTCCGTTGCATTCGATTTTGATCTCCTGTGTTTTAAACCCGAGTGCCTGCACGCTCAGTACCTGTGCGCCGGATTCGTCTGTGGAAAAAGAGAAATTGCCCTCATTATCAGAAGAAGTTCCGTCGTAAGTTCCTTTTAAAACAACATTGACACCGGGAATTGATACGCCTTTTGTATCTGTGATCTTGCCGGAAACCAGCGTTTGTGCCGTGAGCCGGAGTGCGGTTATAAGTAGGAGGAAAGTGAGGCAGCTTTTCATTTTTGCGCTTTGTTTTGACCAAAGTTGCGCATTGGAAAAACGGCTGCGAAAAGGAGGTTACCGAAGTGCAGAAGTTGCAGGATGAACTCCCATCTTTTATAGACAAAGCGTAGCGCATTCTGTAACGAAAAGCTGTGACTGATTCCACGGTTTTCGCTACAACCGGGAGCTATTTTACACTTTTTTTGAGAAAATTATAATTATTCTTTGCTTCGGTGTAAAGTGCTTAATTACAATTATTTATTACTATTTTCTTCTTGCTGTAAGGTTAAAACTGCTCCTGTGGAGCATGGGTGCAGGTTTCAGTTTGGCACAGCTGGCACACTTCTTTAAATAACTCTTGCAAAACAGTTTCAAACAATAGACAACTCCAACTAAAAATCAATATGGTAGCTTCACTAGGTAACACCGCAATTGACACACTAAAACCAGGCGCAGTACTTACAGTAACAGGTGCCAATACTGAGAAAGATGCTCATCAGCAAATAGCTGAATTCCTGCAGTCGAGCAACAGAAACGATCTGGATTATTTCCCGATTTCGAAAGATTACTTTCTGGTGTACACGAAGGCAGCGGGCTCTTCAAATGGAGTTGCGTAAAGATTTAATTTCGATTTTAGAACATGGTACAGTCAGGTACATTTAAATTATTAGGGCAACAGCTCATTGATATCATTATCCACAAAGACGACGTAGTTGAAATAGCACCTATTGAGAAAGATCAGGGTTGTATTATTTATCTGAAAAACAAAGTCCCTTACGCCGTAAGTGAAAGCCAGCGGGAGGTTTATCAGAAGTTAAACTGGGTCGCAGCATAATATTAATCTATTGTCATGGAAAAGGAGAAGAGGCTTCGGGGAAACCGGGGCCTCTTATTTTTTGTGTCAAATGCGCCGCTTTCCCGAACCGTCGCGCATTTCCTCACGTTACATGGTAGCTACACCACAAAGTTCAAATGCCAAAAAAGACATACTTCTTCCTGATTTTAATCCTGGGAAGTCTCACCGCACTCGGTCCGTTTTCGATCGATATGTATCTGCCGGGTTTTCCCGCCATTGCCAAAGATCTTCATACCACAGCCGCAAAAGTCTCGCTTTCATTGTCGGGTTTCTTTGTCGGTATCTCACTGGGGCAGCTTCTTTATGGCCCGTTACTGGATCGTTTCGGCAGGAAAAAGCCCCTTTTTATCGGTTTGGTCATTTACGTGCTCGCTTCCATTGGTTGCGCATTTACAACCAGTATCGACGGGCTGATCCTGTTCCGGGTTGTGCAGGCGATCGGTAGCTGTGCAGCATCTGTTGCCTCCGTGGCAATGGTGCGCGACCTTTTCCCGGTGAGTGAAAATGCCAAGGTATTCTCCCTGTTGTTGCTCGTTGTGGGTGTTTCACCTATGATTGCGCCTACGTTGGGCGGTTATGTCACAGCGGTTTTCGGCTGGCACGCTGTGTTTCTGATCCTGACCGGAATGGGCGTGGCGATCCTGATCGCGACGGCTATCTGGCTGCCCGACAGTTACCAGCCCGACAAAACACTTTCGCTGAAACCGAAACCCATTCTGCGGAATTTTCTTGCGGTGATCCGGGAGCCACAGTTTTACACTTACTCGATCACAGGCGCAGTTGCATTCTCGGGGTTGTTCGCCTATGTATCCGGGTCGCCCATTGTTTTCATGGAAGTTTTCCACACGGACGAAAAAGTGTACGGGTGGATTTTTGCATTCCTGTCAATCGGATTTATTGGTTCCAGTCAGCTGAATACGTTTTTCCTTCGGCGGTTCAGCAGTGAGCAGGTGGTAAATGCGGCATTGATCTGCCAGGTGATTATCGGGATAACATTCCTGGTGGCCGCATTAAACGGGTTGCTCACCCTTGCATCTACACTCGTTTTTCTTTTCTTCTTCCTTTGTTGTGTGGGTTATACGTTCCCAAATGCGGCAGCGCTTTCACTCGCGCCATTTACCAAGAATGCAGGTAGTGCTTCTGCTTTAATGGGCGCTTTTCAGATGGGAATGGGAACATTGATTTCCATAGCGATCAGCATGTTTGAAGTACCCTCCATTATCCCGATGGTAGCTGCAATGGCTTGTTCTGCGTCGGCAGCTCTCATTATTTTACTGATCGGCAGACGGTTTATCACCGAGAAAGTCGAAGTAAGTGAAGGGGCGGATGCGGGGATAATGCATTAAATTCGGGGAGTAAGGGGAGGATGGAAGTGGAGGAAGGCTTGGTTGAGATTTTCTAAAAAAATATGAGTGAATATTTCAAAATATTGCTTGACTTACTAAAAGTTGAGCGGGAGGAAGATAAGCAAGCTTACATCCGGCAAACTGAAATGGCGTCGGTGTCGGAGCGGCGCGCCAACGGACTTGCCTGGTACCCGATCGCGATACGCGGCAACGAAATGAGCCGCGGTGATTACCTTACTGTGGAAGTGGAGCGCACGACGCACCAGGACTTGCCGCACCAGCTCCGCTTTGGAATGCCCGCTGTATTGTTCAGCAACCACGAACCTAAGAAGGACAGGGTAGAAGGCATTATTTCACACCAAAGTGGTAATCGTTTGAAAATCACGTTGAAAACCGACGAGCTGCCGGACTGGTCGCGCGACGGAAAGCTGGGGATCGATCTGTTGTTTGATGACAACAGTTATGACGAAATGCAAAATGCATTGAAAGCAGCGGCCGCACGTCTGGACAGTGGAAAAGATGCACAGCTGATTGAGGTTTTGACAGGTGGAAAACCGGCTTCTTTTAACCAAAATTACCTTGCTACAGAGATACCCAAACTAAATACCTCCCAAAACGAAGCAGTAAACAAGATCCTTTCGGCCAACGAGCTGGCAATCGTGCACGGACCTCCGGGTACGGGCAAAACAACCACATTGGTGCAGGCTATCAAGGCAATGTACCTGAAAGATCGCAAGCAGATACTTGTGGTAGCGCCGAGCAATACTGCGGTGGACCTATTAAGTGAAAAACTGAGCGAAGAAGGAATGGAAGTGCTGCGCGTGGGGAATCCGGTACGCGTTTCGGAGCGGCTGATGTCACTTACGCTCGATAGCAAAATGGCGGCGCACAGCCGGATCAAAGATATAAAAACGCTTAAAAAGCAGGCGGGCGAGTACAAAAACATGGCGCATAAATACAAGCGTCAGTTTGGAAAAGCAGAACGTGACCAGCGAAAAGCGCTTTTTGACGAGGCGCACAAAATCATGAAGGAAGTTGCGAGCATTGAACAGTATGTTACTGATGATCTGCTGAGCAAAACACAGGTAGTTACTGCCACGCTGGTCGGCGCAAATCATTACACCGTCAGAGGACTGAGTTACCATACCGTGGTCATCGACGAAGCGGGACAGGCGCTTGAACCGGCTTGCTGGATCCCGATCCTTAAAGCTGAAAAGCTGGTGTTGGCGGGCGATCATTTACAATTGCCACCTACCATTAAATCAGCGGAAGCAGCACGGAATGGGCTGAGCACCACATTGCTGGAAAAGTCAGTGGCACTTCATCCGGACGCTGTGGTGCTGCTGGAAGAACAATACCGGATGAATGAATCCATTATGGGTTTTTCTTCCAAAACATTTTACCAAAACAAACTGAAAGCGCATGCATCCGTAGCCAACCGGACACTTTTCGAGGGAGATATGCCGCTCGCATTCATTGATACTGCCGGCTGCGGATTTGACGAAAAATTGCAAGGTACCAGTTCCACCAATCCCGAAGAAGGCGCATTTCTTTTCAAACATCTGGGGCAGCTGATTGAAGCGCTTTCAAAAGCAAAACCCCTCGCTCCGGCAGAATTCCCCACGATTGCGATCATCTCCCCTTATAAAGAGCAGATCAACATTTTGAAAGAACAGCTACAACACGCAGGTTTTTCCAACGATTATCTCGCCAGGATTGCGGTAAATACAATTGACAGTTTCCAGGGTCAGGAGCGCGATGTGGTGTATATCAGTATGACGCGGAGCAATGCGGAAGGGGAAATCGGATTTTTGGCTGATATCCGGCGGATGAATGTAGCGATGACAAGGGCCAGAAAAAAACTGGTGGTAATCGGCGACAGTGCGACGCTTTCCGTACTGCCATTTTATACCGACTTCATTGCTTACGCTGAGGCACTTGACGCGTACCAGAGTGCCTGGGAGTTTGCCGATATCTGACAGAAGTTAAAATTGTTTAATCTTTATTAATGCAACCGGATTATATTTAAATGCATCTGTCTTTTAAAAGCAGTTTACTCACCACCGGACGCATTTATGCTCAAACACTACTTCATCAGCTTTTTCCTGATCATTTTCGCAGCCGGTCTGGCTGTTGCGCAAACCACTCCTTCGCCGGGCGTCGGTACGCCGGTCGGCATCAAAGGTATCATCAAGAATAAAAACGGAGAGCCGCTTCCGTTTGCGGGGATATTGGTCAAGGGTACCAACATCAGCACCATTTCCAATGAAGAAGGCAGGTACCAGCTTGATCTCAAACCGGGTTATTATGAAGTGATTTTTCAGTACCTGGGATTTAAAACGGGGATGAAGCCGGTGACGATAGAGAGCGGAGTGCAGACTTTCGACGTGACGATGGAAGAACAGGCGCTCAATCTCGGAGAGGTCAGGATCGGCAGCAAAGGAGAAGATCCTGCCTACACGATCATGCGCCGCGCCATCGCAAAAAGCCGCTACCATTTGTTGCAGGTGGATAGTTATACGGCCAAAGCCTACTCCAAATCGTCCGTCGTGATCACTGATCTGCCGATGGAGTTTTTGTATAAAAAGGAATTGAAGGAGATAGAGAATGAAACAAACTTCAAAAAAGGAGTTCCGATCCTGAATGAGAGTGTTTCTATTGTAACCTTCAAACAGCCAAACTCTTACAAACAAAAAGTAATTGCTTCGAGAAACAGCCAGGACAAGGACTTCGCCAATCCGAATGCATACTTGCTCGCGAGCTTTTATCAGCCGGAAGTTGTAAAAGCGGTCTCCCCGCTGTCGCCCCGCGCATTTGCCTATTACAAATTTGAATACCAGGGTTCATTTCGTGAAAACGGCATTGAGGTAAACAAAATAAAGGTTACGCCGCGCTCTTGGGGAGAAGGTGTTTACCGCGGTACGATCCAGATTATTGAAAATGAATGGAGCATTTACAGTCTGGACCTGCAAACTGTAAATACCGGCTTTACCATTGATATCAAGCAGGTATATAGTCCGATACAAGATGTTTGGATGCCTGTAAATCAGCAGTTTCATATTCATGGAGGTATTTACGGGCTGAAAGGGAAAGGCGACTTCGTGATTTCCCAGTCTTTCAGCAATGTTAAAATCAACCCGACCTTCCGTCCGGATATCGTGGTGGTAGACGGTAAAAAGGAGAAAGAAGAAGCTAAGAAGGTAAAGCTGAGCAATCGCGAGATCAAAAGCCAGAAACTGGAAGAGGTAGTCAGCAAGCAAAAGGAATTTTCTGCCAAAAACCTTCGCAAGCTCATGAAGGAGTATGAAAAGCAGGACTTGAAAGCCAAGCAGGAAAAAGGGGAGGATATCGATATGAACCTTACCCGGAAAGATTCCACCGAAGTGGATTCAATGGCCGCCCGCCGTTCAATGGCATTCTGGGACTCGATCAGGACTGTGCCGCTTACTACTGCCGAGGTAAAAAGCTACACAAGGCTGGACAGCATTATCGTGGTTCAGGAAAATAAACCCGCGGAGAAAGGTTCAAAGAACACGAATTCGGATTCCACTAAGAACAATAATGATAACAACACCAAGGGAAAAGGGGTATCTGGCATTATAGGCAACATTTTTACAGGTACCAGCTGGCAGCTGGGTAAAGAGAGCCCATTGAACCTGCAATATGTAAGTCCGATTTTCGGAGCGCAGGTGAATACCGTAGAGGGACTGGCCCTCAATGGCGGTGGCTTTAAGCTTCATTATTATTTTGGTGGTGAAAAGAAGAGCAAAGGCGAGGTGAATTCGAATGGTTCTTCGAAGAAAACGACGGGACGTCCGGGGCAGCAGCTGACTTTCAATGCACTTACACGCTATTCATTTGCCCGGCAAAAGTTAATGCTGTTTGGCGGTGTTGACTACACCCGGAAGCGCACTACGATCAACCTTTCGGGCGGACAAACGGTAGCGCAGTTCAATGGCGATAATCCAATGCATCCGCTGCTGAATACATTCACTACGCTGTTTCTGGAAAGGAATTTCATCAAGATATATGAGAAAAACTTCGTGCGGCTCGACTTTAAAACGGATCGTGAGAATGAGCATTTCGAGTTGAAGGCGAACATTGAATTTGCAGACCGTAAACCGTTAAGCAATGTGAGGGATATGAATCCTTATAGCTGGATCGACTGGAAAAATCGTGCATTTACTTCCAATATCCCGTTCAATGAGGAGAATGCGACTGATTCAAAAACAGAATCTTATGAAATGACGCCGCACCAGGCATTTACCCTCGGGGTTTCTGCTTCGTACAAGCCCTGGCAGAAGTACCGGATCAAGGGAGGTAAAACTTCCTTTTACGACGATGATTCACCGATTTTGTCGGTAAACTACCGGAAAGGTTTCAGCGGTATTTTTAGCAGCGATGTGAACTATGATTTTATTCAAATTGGCATTCAGCACGGATTTGACACCGGCGTGAGGAGCAAGCTGCGCTATAAATTCGCCGTGGGTACATTTCTGAATAGTGATTCATTGCAGTTCCCGGATTATCAGCATTTCGCCGGTAACCGGTTTTTCTTCCAGTTTGGCGATCCTGTGAGTACATTCCGGATGCTGGACTACTACCGTTACTCCACTTCTGACAAGTTTGCAGAGGCGCATGTGCTGGCCGAATTCCGCAAGTTTCTGCTGACCCAAATTTCCTGGTTCCGTATCATGGGGATCAAGGAAAACTTCATGCTACATTACCTCGCCACGCCCACTTCCGACAACTACGCCGAACTCGGCTACGGCCTGGACGTAGGGATCCGCTTCCCCTTCCGCTTGGAGGTCGTAAACAGTTTCGAAGGCTTCAAATACAAACACACCGTATTCAGGATCGGGACAACGATGAATATCAATATTGGAAGGAATTAGGTTGGTCTTTGAATAGTAATTGAAGCTTATCTGCAATTTCCTGTTCGCTAGGAAGTAAATTTTGGTATTTGGGAGGCAAAAAACTGGAAGTGCTGTATGTTGCCACGCCTATCGGAAGTGTTGAGTTTCTTAGCGAGTATTCGACAATAGTTCTGTTTTTGCTTTTGCAAATGATAATACCGATGGACACATTTTCGTGCGGGAGCTTAACGGTATCATTAAGTACTGCCAGGTAAAACTCCATTTTACCTTTATACTCGGGCTCAAAGTCACCGATCTTGAGTTCAATGGCTACGAGACATCGTAGTTCCCGATGAAAAAGCAGCAAGTCGATCCAGTAGTCGCGGTCAGCAACTTGTATTCGGTATTGACTCCCAACAAAAGTGTAGCTGTTGCCCATTTCAAGCAAAAAGTTTTGAATGTTGGTAATCAATGTAAGTTCGAGTTCTGCTTCTGAATGCTCGGCTGACAGGTTCAGGAAAGCAAATGTGTAATTATCCTTTACAGCCAGCAAGGCTTGGTTCGAATGTGTTGTGGGCAGAGACTTCTCGAAATTTGTTTGATTCAGCAGGTAATGTTCATAGGCTTTGTTCTCGATCTGGTTGATAAGTACGTTCCTGGACCATCCGTTTTTCCTTGTAGATAATATGTAAAATTGACGTTCCTGGCTACTCTTACATTTCGACAAAATCGCTAGATGTTTAGTCCAGCTGATTTCTCCAGCCAGTGGCTGGAGATTTACATCTCCTTGATAATCATTGTAAAACTGGACCATATACCAGAGATTGGTTGTAGAAAATCCTTTCATTCCCGGAAACTCCAGCTGCAACTCTCTGGACAGAGTCGGCACGATCGATTTTCCCCAACCTTCTGCCTGCTTCTCGCTCAGCGATTTTCCAATCTCCCAATAAAGGTTAATGAGTTTAACATTCACCACCTTCAACGCTTCGTACTGCGCCGCCCGGATCTTTCCTTTAATGTCTGCAATGAATTCCTTTTGAAAAATATTCTCATTCATAGTTAATGTCTTTCTCTTAAGACGTTCACTACAGCTTTTGGTAACAATAATATTCGAAAGTTATTAGATCCTATTAGCAGCCCGGATGAGCCAGGCTGCCGTCCTAAGACGAGTGAAAATTTACGCCGTTTAAAGAGCTGGTGTTTTTCATTTTCACCAAGAATTATATATTTGTCTCATTAAAATCTTCTGATAAAATATCACCTCAGCGCTGAAACATGCGCATTGCCGGCCTTGAAGAGGTTTGGCTGCAATGGTATTTTTAAAATTTTATCAGAGAGAAAATGAACACAATCCAGCATATTGCCGTCACTGGCGGAAGTGGCCGCACGGGCCGGTTTTTGGTAGAAGCGCTTCTTCGCGAGGGCTATCACTTAAAATTGCTGCTCCGGCATCCTGAGCAATTCCCGGTTCAGGGACCCAGTATCACAATCATAAAAGGAGATGTGCTTGATCCGCAAGCAGTAGAGTCGCTGGTAGCGGGCTGCGATGCGGTGATGAGCGCCACCGGGCAGCGTAAAGGCGAGCCGCTGATGCCTTCACAGGCTGCATTCCACATTCTGAATGCGATTGAAGCGCAGCCCAACCGACAAATCCGCTACATTACCCTCGCGGGTCTGAGTGTGGATACACCGACGGATGAAAAAGGCTCCGTAACCCAGCAAGCCACTAATTGGGTGCGCGAAAAATTCCCGGATGTCTATGCTGATTTACAAAAAGCGTATTCGCTATTGCAGCAAAGTCAGGTGGATTGGGTGCTTGTGCGGGTACCATTCATTGAATTCGAAGCAGCAACGGGAAGCGTGAAAGTAGATTTGGCTGATTGTTCGGGTACAAAGATCGCGGCCGGTGATATCGCAGAATTTATGGTTGCACAGCTGAAAGAGGAAAAATACCTGCGAAAAGCACCATTTGTAGCAGGAGGGTAGATGGAGGGGCGCGGCTTAGGTGCTAAAAGGTAGCATGCTGCCTTCACTTCGACTGCGCTCAGTGTGACAATGAGCGTTTGTCACACTGAGCGCAGTCGAAGTGCCTAAGCGCAGTCGAAGTGCCTAAGCGCCGTTGAAGTGCCAAAGCGCGGTCGAAGTGTTACACCAGCGCCTCGAACAAGATCTCAGCGGGATGCAGGGCTTTTCTTCCTGTGCCGTCGTGTATCTGGTGCCGGCAACTGGTGCCCGGCGCAGCGATGATTACCTCTTCGGGTTGCTGGCGCACAGCCGGGAAAAGTACCAGTTCTCCGATCTTCATTGAAATATCATAATGCTCCTTTTCGTACCCGAATGAACCCGCCATTCCGCAGCAGCCCGACGGGATCAGCTGGACGGTGTAGTTTTCAGGAAGTGAGAGCATCTTTTTAGTAGGTACCAGACTTGAAATTGCCTTCTGCTGACAATGACCGTGCAATTTGATAAGACGCTTCTCTTTGGTGAACTTGTCTTTCGATATATTTTTCAGTTCAATTTCCCTGGCGATGAACTCGTCAAACTGCAATGCATTCATAGCCAATTTTTTAGATTCTTCCAGCAGCTCGTCACTTACCAGGTCGGGATACTCATCGCGGAATGTTAATATAGCGGAAGGTTCAATGCCGACAAGCGGGGTATCATGCGAGATGATGTCTTTCAGCAGCCTGATGTTCTCTTCGGCGATCTTTTTCGCGTCTTTCAAAAGCCCTTTCGAAAGCTGCGGCCGGCCGGAAGGTCCGTGATCAGGAATAATAACCTCGTAGCCAAGTTTTTCAAGTACCAGAATGGACTTCTTGCCGATCTCTACATCATTATAATTGGTGAACTCATCGCAAAACAAATAAACCCTCTTGCCTGATGTTGCGGGCTTTTTACGCTTGTCATACCACTTTTTCAATGTAGTATCATGCAAAAGCGGCATGGTGCGGTCGGGGTGAAATCCTACGACCTGGTTTGCTATTTTGCGCAGCGGGGCATTCTTGAAAATCAGGTTATAGGCCCAGGGAACGTAGCTCGCCAAACCTGTCATTTTAGAGAAATTTCCCACCAGCCAAGACCGCAACGGAACACCGTGTACGTCGTGGTATTGTTGCAAAAATTCCATTTTCAACTTGGCTGCATCCACGTTCGAGGGGCATTCGCCTTTACAGCCTTTGCAGGCCAGGCAGAGGTCATAAACCTCCTTGATTTCATGATTGTCAAAGCGGTTTTCCTTGGGAGACCGCGTGAGCATTTCACGTAAAATATTCGCTCTGGCGCGCGTAGTATCCTTTTCATTACGCGTTGCCATGAAGCTGGGGCACATGGTACCGCCGCTCAGCTCCGTTTTACGGCAATCGCCCGATCCGTTACATTGCTCTGCGTGCTGTAACACATCCTGATCGTGGAAACGGAAGTAAGTTTTGAACTCCGGTGTTTTCTGATCTGCCTCGTAGCGCAGAAAAGTGTCCATCGGAGCAGTATCCACAATTTTACCAGGATTGAAGATATTATTCGGGTCCCAGGTCTTCTTAATATCCTTAAAAAGCTGGTAATTATGCTGGCCAACCATTTTTGGAATAAACTCCCCGCGCAGCCGACCGTCTCCGTGCTCGCCAGAGAGAGAGCCGTCATATTTTTTTACCAGATCCGCAATCTCCTCTGCGATCATCCTGAACTGCCGGTGGCCTTCACTGGTTTTCAGGTTAATAATAGGCCGCAAATGCAGCTCGCCTGACCCTGCGTGTGCATAGTGAACTGCCGACATGCCGTGCTTTTTCAAAATCGCATTGAAATCACGGATATATTCAGGCTGATCGTACACATCAATCGCTGTATCCTCAATCACCGCCACGGCTTTTTCGTCGCCCGGAATATTGGCCAGCAAGCCGAGGCCCGCTTTTCTCAGCGTCCAGATCTTTTTGGTATCATCTCCAAAAAGCAGGGGATAGTGGAAGCCGATGTTTGCCTCTGTCAGTTCTTTTTCCAGCGTTGCAGCCAGTGCCTCTACTTCTTCTTTCGTCTCCCTCGAAAGGTCCACCACCAGGATGGCGGGATAGTTGCCGTCAGGTTTGTTCTTTACGAAAAACGCGTTTTTCTTCTGTTCCGGGTTGGTAGCAGCGCATTCCAGTACATATTCATCGATCAGTTCTACGGCCTGCGGCTGGTATTTCAGTGTCAGTATCGTAGCCCGCAATGCCTCATCGATGGTAAAGCAATGCACGCACACAAGTCCCTGCGTTTTGGGAGGCAGGGGTACCAGGTTTAATTTGATTTCTGTCAAAAAGCACAATGTACCTTCCGAGCCCGCGATCAGGCTGCACATGTTGAATTCCTTCGCTGGCTCCTCCGCGCCCTGGGTATAGGGCGCCGTATTCAGCAGCATATCCAATGCATATCCTGTGTTACGCCGCTCAACGGAGGGTTTCGGGAAGTTCCTTCTTATTTCTGCCTGGTTTTCAGGCGAGGACAGGATTTCATTTGTCTTCAGATATATCTTGTCGAGCAGCGACGCGCTGCCGTTTTTTTGCTTTGCGGCTTGCAGCAAGCTGTCGTATTCTCCCTTTTTGATATTTGAA
The DNA here is from genome assembly GCF_001424405.1 of Dyadobacter sp. Leaf189. GTDB lineage: Bacteria > Bacteroidota > Bacteroidia > Cytophagales > Spirosomataceae > Dyadobacter. The sequence continues at coordinate 101,415 of NZ_LMPS01000008.1, read as the reverse complement.
AAAACGGCATCAGTTCCGTCTGCAAGAATTGCTTTTACTTCCAGCGTATGCTCCCTCGTACTTCCATAAACAATTGAATTGGAACCGCAGGAGTTATTTCCCACCATTCCGCCGATCATCGCACGGTTGGCAGTTGATGTTTCAGGACCGAAATAAAGACCGTAAGGTTTCAAAGCCATATTCAGCTCGTCCCTTATCACACCAGGCTGCACACGTACCCATTTTTCCTCCGGATTGATTTCAATGATTTTATTAAAATTCCGCGAAACGTCAACCACCAGTCCATTCCCTACAACCTGTCCTGCCAGTGATGTTCCGGCTGTTCTCGGGATCAATGAAATCCCATTTACCGCAGCAAATGAAATCAGGGCTTTAATATCGGCTATTGACTTTGGTATGGCGACGGCCAAAGGCATTTCACGGTAGGCAGAAGCATCAGTGGCGTATAACGTACGCATTGTATTATCGTAATACAGATCGCCTTCAAGCTGCTGGGACAAGGAACTTAACTGATTGCCGGATACGGTTGGCTGAGGTGTCATAAAAGCATTAAAAAACTAAACAGGGAGAGCAAAGTTACACACTAGCTGCAAGGATTTCCAGCAAATCTTGCAGGAATACGGGCTTAGCTCACCTTACAGGAGCCACTTATTTATGCGTACATGCCTTTTGGAAATTAATAAGAATTTAATGTATTCTATTTTGGAGTGCATATTGCATTATCCGTATGATTTTTATTATTTTGTGTGAGTTGTACTGCTTAATTTCAATTAATTCATCAGGAAGTTCAGAAAGGCAGGGAGTTGCCTATTTTTCTGGGAGATTATGATCCGTAATGAGTTAGCTGGGATGAACCAGGAAAACAGACAAATACCAAATTAATATCTATCAACCTATGATGCATTTATCCTATCAAGAACCTTATTACAATGATGTTTCGGGAAAAAGTATTCAAAGAGAGAAAACAGGCGCAGGCTTCCTCCGGATCGCTGCATTGTTTGTTCTGCTTTTTACCCTAGTTAACACAGCTTTCGCCCAGGATGTGGAAATCACCGGAAAGGTGACCGATGCAAAAGGAAGTGGCTTGCCGGGCGTTTCCATCACCATTAAGGGCAGCACGAAAGGTACTAACTCCGACATGGACGGTAATTACTCCGTAGCAGCACCTGCAAATTCAACACTTGTTTTCAGCTTCATTGGTTTTACCAGTAAGGAAGTGATAGTAGGCAACCAGTCCAGAATTGACGTTTCGCTTACTGACGACGTGAAAGCACTGGAAGAAGTAGTTGTTGTGGGTTATGGTACTGCAAAAAGAAAGGACGTAACCGGAACAGTAACTTCGGTTAGTTCGAAAGATTTCAATGCAGGTATCAACCCGAACCCGCTGCAGGCTATTCAGGGCCGCGTGGCAGGTTTGACGATCACCCAGCCAAATGGTGACCCTAACACTAGCCCGACTGTAAGGCTTCGCGGGTATACCTCACTGGCAGGCGGCAGCGACCCGCTATATGTGGTTGATGGAATTATCGGTGTGCCGATCAGCACGATCTCACCGACAGATATTGAGTCAATGGACGTTTTGAAAGATGCATCTGCTTCTGCAATCTATGGTTCACGTGCAGCAAACGGCGTTATCATTATTACTACAAAACGCGGTAAGTCTGGCCGGGCGACAGTTACATTTAATAACTACGTAGGTGTTGATGTAATTTCAAATAACCTGAAATTGCTTGATGGACCAGGTTACATTTCTGAGGTACAACGCATTAAAGGTGATTCATCACTTCTGGATAATCAGCGTTTTCCAAAAGATGCGAGCGGTAAATTTTACAATACAGACTGGTGGGATGAAATTTCAAGAAGTGGTTTCACAAACAGCCACGATCTGGCGGTTGCAGGTGGTTCCCCTACATTCTCTTACAGAGGTTCTGTTAACTATACAAAACGTCAGGGTATTATCAAGAATACCGGTTTTGATCGTCTGACAGGCCGTATCAACCTTGATCAGAAAGCATTGGATAACAGACTGAACATTCAGTACAGCTTGTCATACACCAACACCAATTCTGACCTGACTGACGGAGGTATTCTTGCAAATGCTACATTATTCCTTCCTACGCTTCCGAAACGCAATGCAGATGGATCCAACTATGAAATTCCAGGTGCATTTGACTTGAACAATCCGGTTGCAATGTTGGAAAATGAAACATTCCAGCGCCAGAAAAATACATTGGTTGGAGCCGTAAATTTAAAATATGAGGTTTTTAGCGGCTTAACACTTGGTGTAAACGGAGCGCTTAAAAATGATCAGGAAGTGACGAGCCGTGCGCGTGACAGGTCAGTGAAGGCTTTCCAGATTACAAATGGTGAGGCTTCAAGAAATCTTGGTCAGAGTAATGATAAATTGCTTGAATTGACAGCGACGTACCTGAAAGGTTTCGGAGAAAAAGGAAGTAACTTCTCTCTTTTAGGTGGTTATTCATACCAGGACATTATCAATGATGGTTTTGGAGCAAATAATACACAGTTCGTTGCGACGGGACTTGGGTTTGATAACCTTGGATTAGGATCAGGATCATTAATACTTCCTAAAACCGGTTATGTAAGCTCTTACAGAAACAGAACTTCACTTGCATCTTTCTTCGGTCGCGGTACATTGAACTTCAATGAGAAGTACAACCTGACTGCAACACTTCGTTATGATGGAAGCTCGAAATTTGGAGCAAACAACAAATGGGGTCTTTTCCCATCTGTGGCGGGAGGCTGGACGATTTCGGACGAATCTTTCTTCCCAAAATCAGAAGCATTCAACTATTTGAAACTGCGCGCGAGCTGGGGTAAAACGGGTAACTCGGAAGGACTTGTACCTTACCAGTCTCTTCAATTATACGGTCCGACCACTTCCTACTACGACGGAAGTATCAATAACTTCCTTCCAGGATATGCCATCACGCAGAATACAAACCCTAACCTGAAATGGGAAGTAGTGTCGCAGACCAACATCGGTCTTGACTTCCAGTTAGGAAACGGCCGCTTCTCCGGATCAATTGACGTGTTCGATAAGAAGACCAACGATATGCTTTACAAATACTCTGTACCAGCTGATGGTGTGAAATACTTCACAAACTTCATCTGGGCCAACGTTGGATCGATGAGCAACAAGGGTATCGAACTTTCGTTCGGTGGCAACGTGATCGAGAAAGATAACTTCACATGGAATAGCCGCCTGACAGGTTCTTACATCAAGAACTCGATCATCAACCTGAAAAGCAACGACTTCGACTCTGGTATCATCCGTTTCAATGCATTCGGCGGTCGTGGTCTTTCCAACGTGTATGCTTCGATCCTGACACCAGGACTTCCATTGGGTTCATTTAACAACGTAGGTCATTTTGTTGGATTTGATGATAAAGGCCAGATGTTGTTGCAAGGAAAAGATGGAGGTTCATCAGTAACCAACCCTGCTGACGCACAGATTGGCTTCAAAAACAACCCGCAGCCTTACCTTACAGGAGCGTGGATCAACAGCGTGACTTATAACAAATTTGATCTGAGCTTCCAGTTGAGAGGTGTATTTGGAAACAGCATTTTGAACAACCTTCGCTCTAACCTTTCGATTCCGGGCTCAATCCTGGAAACCAACATGCTGGAAAGCGTAAGAGAAGTTCCTGCTAATTTCAGCACCAATGCATTGTCTGACTACTGGTTGGAAAAAGGCAGCTACGTTCGTCTTGATAACTGGCAACTGGGATACAATCTGGCACTGGAAAGTAAGTACATTAGCAACGCACGTATTTACCTGGGTGGAAACAACCTGTTTATCATTACCAAATACCGCGGTGTGGATCCTGAGCTTGAAGTAAAAGGTGATTTTAACAATGATAACTCGGCGCCGAACAGCCTTGGTCTGGATGCAACGGGTATTTATCCAAAAACACGTACATTCCAGCTTGGCGTAAACCTGACATTCTGATCTGACTGATAGTGACTACACACGTTGCATTCAGCCAAATCGCCAAAACTTTTAAATGACCATTAAAATGAAACTGAAAGTAAAACATATACTACTTGGCTCAGCATTGTTGCTGACCGGCCAGGCATGTACAGACCTCACTGAAACACCCTACGATGTAATCCCGACGGACCAGTTTGGTTCTACCCCACAGCAGCAGGCAGCCCTTCTCGGGCCGCTTTATAGCTCGCTGGGTGATTACTTCGGTCGCTTTGCCGAATTGAATACAGTGACTGACGAGCAGGTAATCCCAACCCGCGGCGGTGACTGGAAAGACGGAGATGCCTGGAAACGTTTGAAACAACATACCTGGACTCCTGCCGGAGACGATGATAAATTTAACGGTCTCTGGACGTGGTGCTACAACAGTATCACATCCATTAACCAGCAGCTGAACAATCCGGAAATTACGGATGTGGCAACCAAGTCGGAGCTGCGTGCATTGCGTGCGTTTTACCACTACGTGCTGCTGGACAACTTCCGGAACATCATCATCGCGGATAAGCTGGGCGGCGACAGCCCTACCCAGAAGACAGGTGCTGAGGTTTTTACGTGGATTGAAAAGGAACTAAAAGAGTCTTATCCTAACCTGAGCGAAACTGCAGGTGGTGCTTTTTACGGCCGTTTCAACAAATACGTTGCCGATATGACATTGGCTAAATTGTATCTGAACGCGGAAGTTTACACAGGTACTCCTAAATGGGCAGAAGCAAAAGCGGAGTGCGACATTATCATCAATTCCGGTAAGTATGCGCTTTCAGCTGACTTTTTCAGCAATTTCTCTACGCAAAACCAGTCTTCAAAAGAGAATATCCTGGCTGTACCTTACGATGCTTCGAAACGGGGCGGGTTTAACATGAACATGCGTACGCTTCACTATCTGAGCCAGTTGACTTACAACACACCTCAGGCTCCATGGAACGGATACTGTACTGCAACTGAGTTCTACAACTCTTTCAAGGAAGGTGATAACCGCAAAAACATGTGGATCGTAGGACAACAGTTCTCATCTGACGGAAAGCCGCTTACCGATGACGGAAAACCTTTCGTTTTTACTCCTGAAATTCCTGCATTCGAAATGCCGGCAGGACCTACTGCACGTTTGGCCGGAGCAAGAAGCCAGAAATATGAGATCCAGCGCAATGGAGCAAGTAATGATCAGGATAATGACTTCGTGATCTTCCGCTTGGGTGATACTTACCTGATGCGCGCAGAAGCGAATCTGAGATTGGGTAAAACAGCTGACGCGATCAAAGATGTGAATATCGTACGTGCCCGCGCAGGCGCCACGCCGATCACTACGCTTACTTTGGATGGAATGCTGGCAGAAAGAGGTTGGGAAATGGCGTGGGAATACACCCGTCGTCAGGATCTGATCCGTTTTGGACAGTTTAACAAAGCGTGGCAGTTCAAAACTGCGTCTCCTGAATTCCGGAAGCTTTTCCCGATTCCCGCTACACAGCTTTCATTGAACCCCAACCTGAAACAAAATCCGGGTTACTGATTTTACTGAATAAATTCTTTTTGACAGGAGCAGGCTACTTAACAGACTGCTCCTGTTTTAATTTACATTTATGTGATAGTTTCGCCAGAAACAGAAAGAATCCCCTCCCAAATGATTTGGATTTTCAGAACGCTCCTGGTTTGCGGATTTAGTACACTGATCTTTTCAGGATGTTCTAAAACGGAAAAGAAGGACACACTTTTTGAAGAAATGTCTTCCCCGGAAACGGGAATCTCCTTTGAAAATACGATTACCAATAGCGAAGAATTCAACATCTTCAACTACCGCAATTTTTACAATGGAGGCGGGGTTGCTATCGGAGATATTAATAATGACAACCTGCCCGACGTATACCTGATCGCCAACCAGGGCGACAACAAGCTTTTTCTTAACAAGGGTAATTTCAAGTTTGAAGACATTACAGAAAAGGCAGGCGTGGCCGGAACTAAATCGTGGAGCACAGGCGCTACGTTTGCGGATGTAAATGGCGACGGGCTGCTGGATCTGTACGTATGTAATGCGGGCAGATCGGAGGAGCGGGCTAACGAGCTTTTTATTAATAAGGGGAATGGCACGTTCAAGGACGAGGCGAAAGCCTATGGTCTCGACGATGGCGGCTTCTCGACCCACGCTGCATTCTTTGATTATGACCGGGACGGCGACCTCGATATGTTCCTGCTAAACAATAGTTTTACGCCAGTGGGCAGGCTTGCTTATGCCAATATCCGTAACCAGCGGGATAAGGAGGGCGGCCACAAATTATTCAGGAATGACGGTGCACATTTTACGGATGTAAGTGAGGCGGCAGGCATTTATGGCAGCCTGATCGGTTTCGGTCTCGGCATCACAATCGGTGATGTGAATGACGATAACTGGCTCGATATGTACATTTCCAACGATTTCTACGAGCACGATTACCTTTACATCAACAACCACGACGGTACATTTACAGAGTCGATCCAGTCGGCTATGCAGCATACCAGCCTTTCTTCAATGGGCGCGGACATTGCTGATATTAACAATGACGGTAAGCTGGATATTTATGTTACGGATATGCTGCCCGGCATTGACCGCCGGCTGAAACTGACTTCTACCTACGAGGGCCACGATCTTTTTGAACTGAAAGTTTCGCGCGACTTCCATTATCAATACATGCAAAATACGTTGCAGCTTAACCAGTCGGGCGGTCCTGACAGCAAGACCTGGTTCAGTGAAATTGCACGTTTTACTGGAACACACGCGACAGACTGGAGTTGGGGCGCATTGATCTTTGATATGGATGCGGACGGCAATAAGGATATTTTTGTCGCCAACGGAATCAATAAAGACTTGACAAATCAGGATTTTGTCGCCTTCCTGGCAGATCCTTCCAATATTGCCGAGGTGAGCCGCACCAGGAAATTTGACTATAAGTTGTTTCTGGATAAAATGCCTTCCGAGCCGCTCGCTAACTATGCTTTTAAAAATGGCGGCGATCTTTCTTTTGCTAACAAATCGGAAGAATGGGGCTTGAATACACCTTCATTTTCAAACGGCGCGGCTTATGGCGACCTGGACAATGACGGCGACCTGGACCTGATCGTAAACAATGTAAATGGTCCGCTCTTTGTGTACAAGAACCACGCAAATGAGCGCGCCGACTTCCATTATATTAAATTCAGGCTGGTTGGTGAGAAGGGAAATGTGAATGCGATCGGAGCAAAAATATATGTTCATCAGCCGGATAAAACACAAATGCTGCAGCAAATGCCTAACCGCGGGTTTGAATCTTCGGTGGACTTGCGGCTTGTGTTTGGTCTTGGTAAAAACCCGGCGGTGGATTCAGTCACAGTAGTCTGGCCGAACGATCAGCAGCAGGTTCTGAAAGCGCCGCGTGCCGATTCGACTTATACATTAAACCAAAAAGATGCTCAAACTCCCTGGAAGGCAAATAGCAAAACAGGGCAGGAGCGTTTTGAAGAATCAAAATCGTCAGGGATAGATTTCACGCATGCAGAAGCCGAATTTGTCGACTATAACACAAACCCGCTCCTCAAACAAATGTACTCGCGCCTGGGACCCGGACTTGCAGTGGGCGATATTAATAAGGATGGGCTGGACGATGTTTTTGTAGGAGGCGCAATCGGCCAGGGCGGGAAGCTTTTCCTGCAAAAGGCAGACGGAACATTCTTTGAAAAAACGCCGCAGGCAATTGCAGACGATAAGGCGACAGAAGTATCAGATGCTACATTCTTTGACGCCAACAACGACGGGAATGCAGACCTTCTGATTGTTTCGGGCAGTAATGAATTCAAGGATGATGATGAAGCATTGCAGCCGAAGCTGTTCCTCGGCGACGGTAAAGGTGGTTTTGCAGCAAGCACCGGTCTGCCAGGTTTGAAAATGAATGCATCCTGCGTGACGGTAGCTGATTATGACAAAGACGGCGATCAGGATATCTTCATCGGCTCGCGGCTGAGATCAGGGCAATATGGTGTGAATCCGCCGAGCTATTTGCTTACAAACGATGGTTCGGGCAACTTTAAGAATTATACTAAAAGGTACATGCCGCAGGTGGATCAGCTTGGTATGGTCACAGATGCAGTGTGGGCAGATATGGACGGCGACAGCTTTCCGGAGCTGGTCGTGGTAGGTGACTGGATGCCGGTAATGATTTTCAAAAACAATAAAGGAAAGCTGGCAGCAGGCACGCAGGAGTTCAAAAGCGCTGGTGGCGAAGTTGTGAAAACAAATGGCTGGTGGAATACGGTGGAAGTGGCAGATATTGACGGCGATGGTGATCCTGATATTATTGCTGGTAACCTGGGCATGAACTCGCGGCTGAAAGCGACCCAGCAACAACCCGTCGAAATGTTCGTGAAGGATTTTGATAATAATGGTATTACAAAACAGATAATCACGTGCCCCGACGAAACCGGCACTTCTTACCCGATGGTTATGAAGCCAGATTTACTTCGTGCAATGCCTTCATTGAAGAAGAAATTTGTCAAGTTTGAACAGTATGCCGACAAGAAAATTGAAGACGTGATTGACAGTAAAGATCTGGAAAGCGCGGTGAAAAAGGAGGTTTTTATGCCTGCATCCGCTGTGTTCAGGAATGAAAGCCGGGGTAATGCATTTACTTACCTGCCGCTGCCTGCGCTTGCGCAGCTTTCCCCTGTTCACGCCATTATCCCGACAGATTACGATCACGACGGACAAATGGACCTGATCATCGCGGGCAACTATTACGATGTGCTGCCCGAAATCGGCAGATATGATGCATTCAGAGGGCTCATTCTCAGGAACAATAAGGGCAGCTTTGAGACAAAGCTTCCGTCAGAAACAGGACTTTGGACCGAAAATCAGGTGCGCCAGATGAAGCAGCTCAAACAAGGTCAGGTGATCGTAGGTAATAACAATAGTAAAATTCAGGTATTCAGAACGGCAGCGGGCAAAAAACCGAAACCCCAGCCGGGACTCGCATTGAAATGAAAAAAATTGTATTGATGATGTTGTCGGTATGTGCCTTTTTCCAGGCTTGCAAACCGAAGAAAAATCAGGATGAAAAGCCGATGTTCGTGGTAAAAGACTCAGCCTCTACGGGTGTTAGTTTTACCAATCGTGTTGTCGGTGACGAGAAAATGAATTTGATGGATTACCTCTATTTCTATAATGGAGGCGGCGTTGCTACCGGTGATATCAACAATGACGGACTTGCAGACGTGTACTTTGTATCCAATCAAGGCAAGAACAAGCTTTACCTGAACAAAGGCGGTTTCAAATTCGAGGATATCTCTGAAAGTGCAGGTGTGGAAGGTTTTTCGGACTGGCAAACGGGTGTGACGATGGCCGATGTGAATGGGGACGGGTTGCTCGACATATATGTTTCGGCGGTGGGTAACTTCCGGGGAATGGAAGGAGCCAATGAGCTGTATATCAATAATGGCGACCTGACTTTTACGGAAAAGGCGGCCGACTACGGTCTTGATTTTACAGGATTTTCAACGCAGGCTGTATTTTTTGATTATGACAAAGACGGCGATCTGGATTGTTACCTCTTGAACCACGCGGTGCATACCTCCCGAAGCTACGATCGCGTAAGTACCAGGCATTTACGTAATAATGAAGCTGGTGATTACTTGTTTGAAAGCAAAATTGCCAACGTGAAGTCGGACGGTTTTGAAAAACCCATAAAGTTTGTGGACGTAAGTGAAGAAGCGGGCATTTATGGTGCCGCAATGGGCTATGGTCTGGGTGTTGCCGTCGCGGATATCAATAATGATGGCTGGGACGATATCTACGTTTCCAATGACTTTCACGAAGACGATTATTGCTACATCAATAACCATGACGGGACTTTTACGAATAAAAGCCGCGAAATGTTCAGGTACACAAGCCGGTACTCAATGGGGAATGACATTGCCGATGTGAATAACGACGGGTACCCTGATGTAATGACGCTCGATATGTATCCGGAGGACGAAACGATTGAGAAATCGTCGATCGGGGAGGATGCATTGGATATTTACCTTTATAAACTGTCGTTTGGGTACATGCCGCAGCTGAGCCGCAACTGCCTTCAAATCAATTTGTCGGGTGAAAAGTTTATGGAGGTAGGCGCCATGGCGGGCGTGGCTGCGACGGATTGGAGCTGGTCGCCGCTCCTGGCTGACTATGATAACGACGGTATTAAAGATCTTTTTGTAAGTAATGGGATTGCACACCGTCCGAACAATCTGGATTATGCCAAATATGCTGCCGACGATTCACTGAGATACGCCAGCGAAACTTCCATTGAGCTGGATAAAAAGGCATTGGAGATGATGCCCGAAGGAAAGGTGCATAACTACCTTTTCAAAGGTGCGACAGGGCCGGTTTATGAAAATAAGTCGCTAAGCTGGGGATTTGAAACGCCGTCACTTTCCAATGGAGCCGCATACGCAGATCTTGATAATGACGGTGACCTGGATCTCGTGACCAACAATCTCAATGAACCTTCGGCTTTCTATGAAAACCAGGCAAATGCAATCGCCGGAAATGGTTACCTGCGGGTTAAGCCGGAGGGTTTTCCGCTCAACGTTTTTGCATTTGGTACCAAAGTCGTGATCAAACAAAAAGGCGGCATTCAGATGCAGCAGCTTTCAACGACGCGCGGATTTGAGTCTTCCAGCGAGCCGATCCTGCATTTTGGAGTGGGTAAAGAGACTGTAATCGACTCTGTAATCATTGTCTGGCCAAACCAGGAAGAACAAATCCTGACACAGGTGAAACCCAATCAGCTTTTGAAGGTTAAATACAATTATGATTCCAAACAACCCGGAGACAATTCAAAACTGGTCGAAAAAAGCCCTGCCAAGTTATTCCAGGAGGTTTCCAAAGATTTTAATATCCCATTCAAACATCTTGAAAATCAGTACTTCGACTTCTATCGCGAAAGCTTAATGCCGTTTCTCGTATCCACAGAGGGGCCGAAGATCGCGGTGGCAGATGTAAATGGTGATGGTCTTGAAGATATGTTCATTGGTGGTGGCAAGTGGCAAGCTGGTGAGTTGTACCTGCAAACGGCTGGCGGCAAGTTTGCATTGACCAAACAACCCGACTTTCAGGTAGATTCAACTTTTGAAGACGTGGATGCGGTGTTTTTTGACGCGGATAAGGACGGTTTTCAGGATTTGTATGTGGTGTCAGGCGGTAACGAATTTTACGGGAATATGCCGCAGCAAAATGACCGGATCTATTTCAATGACGGCAAAGGCAATTTCACAAGAAATGAAAAAGCGCTGCCGCCGATGCTGATGAACAAATCCTGTGTCAAACCCTTTGATATAGATGGTGACGGTGACCTCGATCTGTTTGTTGGTGGGCGTGTGGTTGCATTTCAATATGGCGTGACGCCGGATTCGTACATTCTGATCAACGACGGGAAAGGGAAGTTTAGCGATCAGACCAGCAAAGTAGCTCCTGATCTTCGCAAACTGGGAATGGTGACGGACGCGATCTGGGCTGATATCAATGGAGATAAATCAGCGGATCTGGTAGTTGCCGGCGACTGGATGCCGGTTACTGTTTTCCTTAATAAAAAAGGTATTCTTGAAAAGGCAGACCAGTATAAAGTACCTGCCGGCTTTTGGCAATGCGTTCAGGCAGCCGATTTTGATCAGGACGGAGATATTGACCTTGTAGCTGGTAACCTGGGTAGAAATACCAAATTCAGAAAACGGCCGGATTCGCATTTGAAAATGTGGGTTAAGGATTTTGATAACAACCAGGGACTTGAACAGGTTGTTGCTTACAGCGTAGATAAAAAATGGTATCCCATTGCTTTTAAAGATGAATTGGGAAAACGCATTCCTTCCATTATCAACAAGCGTTTTACGGATTACCGCACTTTCGCGGGTAAAACGATCAATGAACTTTTCAAGTCCGACGAACTGAGTGACGCGAAGGTTCTGGAAGTGGAGAAGTTTGAGTCTGTGTACATCGAAAATAAAGGCGGCAGTTTTGAAGTTCACGATTTGCCTTTCAATGCGCAGGTTTCCAAGTTATTCACATTGGTGGTAACAGACATTAACAAAGATGGAAAACCTGATATTCTGGGAGGCGGAAATTACCTTGGTGTAAGTACATTCCAGGGCCGCTATGATTCCAGCTACGGGCTTATTTTATTGAATAAAGGAAAAGGAAATTTTGAGTCAATCCAGCCTGTGGGTGCCGGGTTTGCGCTTGATGGCGAAGTAAGGGACATCAAGCCAATCAAAAAAGGCAACGAAGTTTTCTGGCTGGTAGCACGCAACAATATGCCAGTGTCAGTTTACAAACCTGTCCGTTAGCCACCGATGAGAAAGCTTTACCAACTTCTGACTTTGCTGAGTATAAGCTTTCTTAATTCCTGTGAACAGGAGTTTGCGCCCACAGGGATAGAACAGGAACCTGATATTCCGGTCGCCATTGTAGCTGTGGACCAAAGCAAAACAGCTTCCGAGGCAGGTATTACTTTGAAACTACCGCAGAAAGAGGTTGCAAACCTGCAAATCGGGCTTTTCAACAGTGGCGGTGAAAAGGTATCACTTACTTCCGGTTCCAGTGAAGTGACCGGGAAGTTCAGCCTGCGCAATTACAATGCATCAGGCTTGAAAGAAGGAGAGCTATATAAGCTGCAATTGTCCTATACCGATTCGCGGAAAAATCAGATAACTACTTCCAGGAGCTTCACCGCCAGGGCCGCTCCGGCATGGAAGCGGCTTCCTCACATTCCCGTTTCAGGCGGAGACTTTACGGGCGCTGCCTTGTATTCCCCACTTTTCTCCCAGCTTGCCGTTTACAGGTATCAGGATGCAACACGCTGGGACATTTTAAAATTTATTAACGGGAAATGGGAAAGTATCGAAAGTAAGAAGCCTATTCCCAGGCACAATGCAATTGCTTTTCCCCTCGGGCAACTCGGCGACCGCGAGTTGATCTTTATGGGATTCGGATATCTCGACGATGACAAGCTGCCAACCAAGAAAGCTTACCTCAATGATTTTTGGTGGACAATGAGCTTCTACTACATCGGCCAGCATTCAGGAGTGGTTTTCCCGCTCTATGAAGGAATCGATAAAGACATTAAATACTTCCTGACTTTTGACAAAGCATACCTTCTGAAAGAAAACGATAACGGAAGTATGTGGTCGCTGGACATTACCTGGGACCAGGCCCAGCTTGCGCCGCTTCCCGAAAAGACGGGGCGCATTGCTGCATTTACTGTCGGAGGGACAGGCTATGTTGTCAACCAGCTTCCCGGCGCAATTCCGCATTTGTTTGCTTATGATCCCGCCAAAGACAAATGGACGAGAAAAGCAGACTTTCCGGGTAAGCTTCGCAGTGAAGGGACAGGATTTGTGGTCAAGAATAAAGGTTATTTTGGACTCGGGGTAGATGCCGAAGGAAAGGGGCTTCGCGATATCTGGGAATATGATGCTGCCGGAAATACCTGGCGGTACCATTCCGATTACCCCGGGCAGGGTAGCAGATTGCTGATTTCCGTGTCGGCTGCTAACAAAGCATACCTGGGCTGGGGCTATGAAGTGCGGCAACTGGAAGGTTCAGGGTCAAAAGAAATCATTGGGTGCACAGACTTTTGGGAATTCAATCCTTGATGAAAATGTCAGCTATATTCCGGTCCGCCAGGACGGTACTTCCTTTCTGCTTATTTCTATTCTTCCTAGGCTGTGTGGATGAAGTGCAGCTTCCATCACGTTCGGTCGAGTCGCGGCTGGTAGTGGAGGGTTTGGTCACGAATGAAAAACCGCCTTATACCGTCAAGCTTACATTCACGGGCGAGTATAACTCGCTGATTTATGGTCAGGCTGAGATTCCCGTTAATGGCGCGGACGTGAGCATTACCGAAATCGGAGGGCGCACCGTGAAGCTGGTTCAGGATGCACTTACTCCTGCTTATTACTGGATGTACGACTCCACATTTACAGGTAAAACGGGCAAAAGCTACCAGTTGAAAATCACATTACCTGGTGGCGCAACCTACATTTCAGAACCTGAGCTGCTTAGTCCCGTCGCCGAAATTGACCGCATTTATGCAGAGTACCGGCAGCGTGACGATGCAAAGATCGACGAGCCAGATCACTACGAAATTTTACTGGATACCAAAGATCCTGCTACGCAGGGTAACTATTACCGCTGGTCAGGCTATGGTTACGTGCCCCGCCTGTCTACCGGCGAGCCGATCGGAATGGGCTTTTGCTGCAAATGGTGTTGGGTACCTGTTTATGGGTCGAGAAGCGATGTGCTTTCGGATGTTCTGGTGAATGGAAACAGCATCAGCCGGCGCCACATTATGACGTCTCCGGTGTATTACGTAGGCAGGCATTACCTGGAAGTGCGCCAATATTCCCTCACCAAACCGGCTTACCAGTTTTGGGTGAAATTCGAAGAGCAGCGCAAGCGAAATGGGTCGCTGTTTGACCCGCTGCCGGCTTCAATCGAAGGAAACGTGCACCGCGAAGATGATCCGAATGTGCTTGCACTGGGTTATTTCGGCTCTTCGGCGGTTAGCAAGCGAAGACTTACCATTCCGGGGGATACATTGAATGCGGCCCGCCTGGAAATCAAGTACGGAGATGTTTTTGTCAAAGACGGCAACTGTCAGCTCATTTATAGTCAGGGGCAACTTAATCCTCCCGCAAATTGGTAATGAAAACGCGCAGCAAGCTTTTGATCCGAAATAACCTGCGACTGCTGCTTATTGCAGCGGTATGGTTCCTGGTACCCGAACTGGCCCATTCGCAGGCAGACTGGACGCTCAGAGGAAGCGTGCAGGATGCGGTTTCCGGGAAAGCGGTGGTGAATGCGTCGGTAGTGTCGCGGGTTTCAAAAGCGGCTTCGATCACGGATAGTTTGGGGAAATTCAGCATTCGCCTGAAAGCGGGTTCGCAGCTGGTAACATTTTCTTCGGTGGGGTATTTTTCAAAAAGCGTCACGATCAATTACCAGGAGGTACTTTCGGGAATTGATATAAAGCTCGCACCTGAAACGCGGGACCTAATGGAGCTGGTCGTAAAGGAGAAAGCGCCCGATGAAAATGTGAGGTCCAGCCAAATGAGTGTTGCCAGACTGGATATCAAGAACCTGAAAAACATCCCCGTCGTGTTTGGGGAGGTAGATATCATCAAAGCGCTTACTTTACAGCCGGGCGTGAATACAGTAGGGGAGGGTACGGCAGGGTTTAATGTGCGCGGCGGCCGCACAGACCAGAATCTCGTACTACTCGACGGAGCTCCCTTATTCAATACTTCCCATTTGCTTGGGTTTCTGAGTAATGTAAATGCCGATGCGATCCGCGATGTAACATTGTACAAAGGAGATATTCCTGCAGGTTACGGCGGCCGCCTTTCCTCTTTATTAACAATTAATACCCGCACTGGCAACAAGGAGCGCGTAAATGTATCTGCCGGGGTAGGTTTAATGACCGCGAGTATCATGGCCGACGGGCCGCTGACGAGGAATAAGCGGCTTACTTTTCTGGCGGGAGGCAGAGTGGCTTATCCCAATTTGCTGATCAAACGTTTCCCCGCTCCAACAAACCAGAACAAAGCATTCTTTTTTGACCTCAATGGAAAGCTATCCTACGAAATATCTGAAAACAGTGTGATCTCGGCTTCTGGTTATTATAGCCAGGATGCATTCAAATTCCCGGAAGACACACTTTACGGCTGGCAGTCAACCACGGCTACATTGAACTGGAACAGGCAGATCAACAAAGCATTATCCATTCAGTTGGGCGCAAATCTCAGTCACTATACATTCAACCTGAACGGAATTTCACCTACGATAGAATATCAGTTTCAGTCGGGTATCAGGCAGCATAATGCGCATTTGCACTTGCTTTGGGCACCTCAGCCGCACCATAAGTTTGAAGCCGGCTTTGATTTTACACAATACCAGCTTTCCCCCGGTAACCTGTCGCCCGAAAAAAACTCCAACATCACTAACATTGACATTGAGAAGGAGCAAGCTTTGGAAAGTGCATTCTTTGTTTCAGATGAATGGAACCCGGTTCCCTGGTTGTCTGTGAATGCGGGCTTGCGGTATGTTGCATTCAGGAATGTAGGCGCGGGAACTGTGTATCAATACGAAAACGGCATTCCGCGCACGCCGGAATCGGTTCGTGACACGCTGGTTTTCGGAAATGGGAAAAAGATTATAGGCTTTGGTGGGTTTGAGCCGAGGTTATCTGTGAGGATTAATACCGGCGGTACCAGTTCGCTGAAAATGAGCTATACCAAAACGCGGCAGTACCTGCATCTGATCTCCAATACAACCGCCATTTCTCCCGTAGATTTCTGGAAAATGGCTGATGATTTCGTCCCGCCGCAAACTGCCACGCAGATTGCGTTGGGCTATTTCAGGAATTTCAATGAAAATGCATTTGAAACGTCCATTGAGGTTTACCAAAAACATTTAAACAACCTAGTCGAGTACAAAAACGGCGCTACTTTACTGTTGAACCCGGCATTGGAAACCGACCTGGTACCGGCAGAAGGAAAAGCTTACGGCGTGGAAGTAAGTGTGCAAAAATCAAAGGGGGTGATTACCGGACTGCTTTCTTATACTTATAGCCGCACTTTTGCGCGCGTGCAGTCTGCATTCCCGTCGGAGCAGATCAACAAGGGCGACTGGTACCCGGCTACGGTAGACCGCCCTCACAGTGTCACTATATCAACGCAGTGGAAATGGAAGAAGAACTGGACTTTCGGTACCAATTTCGTTTACATGACTGGTCGGCCGATCACCTTCCCTGACGGTACTTACAGGCTCAATGATGTGGTCGTACAGGATTACTCCGCAAGAAACCTGGACCGGGTGCCGGATTACCACCGTGCGGATATTTCTTTTACCAAAGACACCCGCACCAGTACCGATCAGCGCCGCTATTCGCTCTGGTCTTTCTCGATCTACAATGTATATGCAAGAAGGAATCCGTATTCGATCTACTTCAAACAAACAGGCTCCCGGCTCGTAAGTTACCGCCTCTCAGTTTTCGGCACGATCATTCCTTCTATTAACTGGAAGTACTTTTTTTGATTGTTGGGCGTGTTACAAACTCTCTGTCCTGCCTCCATCAACCGGCAAATTGACTCCATTAATGCTGGCGGCAGCGGGGCTGCAAAGGAATGCGACGGCGGCGGCGGTTTCCTCAGGTTTTGTAAAACGCCGGATCGGGATACTCGCTGCGAGTTCGCGCCCCACTTCTTTGGCGGTCTTATTCTGAGATTCCGCGCGCATTTCCAGGACGGAATACAGGCGGGCTGTTTCAGTATACCCAGGAAGTACATTGTTGACCGTAATACCAAACTGCGCAATTTCCAGCGACAATGTTTTGGCCCAGCTCGCCACAGCTCCGCGGATGGTATTGGAAACACCCAGACCGGCAATAGGCTGCTTAACAGAAGTACTTATAATATTGACAATGCGGCCAAACCCCTCTTTTTTCATGGAAGGCAAAACCGATTGCACCAAAAACTGATTGTTGATCAAATGCATTTGAAACGTTTTGAGAAACTGATCGCTCTCCGCTTCAACGATCGGCCCGCCGGAAGGTCCGCCTGTATTATTGACCAGAATATGAACTTCAGGACAGAGACGCAGGTAATTTTCAATAGCTTCTTTTACGTTTTCAGTGTCACTAAAATCGGCAACTACGTAGCGGTGAAGCTGTCCGGCAGAGGTGTCAAGGGTGTCAACGGCACTGCGCAGTTTTTCTTCATTTCTGGCTACCAGCGTCACATTTGCGCCTAGTAGTGCCAGTTCAACCGCCGAGGCGAGTCCGATTCCTTGGGTAGCGCCGCAGACGATCGCTGTTTTTCCGTTCAGGTCCAGGTTCATATTTTCTGATTTTTTAAATGCGATAATAAGTTAAATCCCTGCCTCGATTTTCATTCCTTTCACTTCAAACTTCGCACATTTTTAGGCTATCTTTGCGGTTTATTTTCAGTCAGAGCATCTTACAGTTAACATTTTACAATGTCTAAAAAAATCCAATCCGCACTTATTTCTGTGTATTATAAGGACGGACTTGAACCTTTGGTTCGCCTCTTGCACAGCAATGGTGTAAAATTGTACTCAACCGGAGGCACGCAGACTTTCATTGAAAACCTGAACATTCCCGTGACAGCCGCGGAAGAACTTACAGGTTATCCTTCCATTTTCGGCGGTCGTGTAAAAACTTTGCACCCAGCGATTATGGGCGGTATTTTGTATCGTCGCGACGACGAAGGCGATGTAGCTCAGGCGGCTCAGTACAACATTCCTGCCATTGATATGGTGGTGGTAGATTTGTATCCGTTTGAAGAAACAGTTGCTTCCGGTGCGGGAGAAGAGGATATCATTGAGAAAATAGACATTGGCGGTATATCCCTGATCAGGGCAACCGCGAAAAACTTCAAGGATACATTAATCGTGTCTTCCCGCTCGCAGTATGCAGAAGTAGTAGAGCTTTTGACTGCCAAAGCAGGTACTGCCGATCTGGAAGACCGTCGCTATTACGCAGGTCAGGCTTTTGGTGTTTCATCCCATTATGATGGAGCGATCAACCGGTTCTTTACTGCGGGAAAAGAAAAAACAGACAAAGACCTTTTCGACTTTACGAGCCTGTCTTCACAAACCTTGCGTTACGGTGAAAACCCGCACCAGAATGCAACATATTACGGCGACCTCGAAGGTATTTTCGATAAGCTGCACGGAAAAGAGCTTTCTTATAACAACCTGGTTGACGTAGATGCCTGTGTGAACCTGATCGACGAATTCGAAGGAGCAGCTCCGACTTTCGCGATTATCAAACATACCAATGCATGCGGAATTGCTACTGCACCTACTGCAAAGCAAGCTTATGACAATGCGCTGGCCTGCGACCCTGTGTCTGCATTTGGCGGTGTTGTTATTACGAATGCAAAAGTGGATCTGGCTACTGCAGAAGAGCTGAACAAGCTTTTCATGGAAATCCTGATCGCGCCGGAATACGACGAAGATGCGCTGCAACTTTTGAAGTCTAAGAAAAACAGGATTTTGTTGAAGAGAAATCCCGTGGAGCTGCCTCAGATCATGTTTAAAACAATCCTGAATGGCGTTTTAGTGCAGGATAAGGACCTTTCCACCGAAGTAGCTTCTCAATACACTACTGTTACCGAAAAGGCGCCGACTGAGCAGGAACTTACTGCGATGGAGTTTGCGCTGAAAGTGTGCAAGCATACCAAGTCCAATACGATTGTTCTGGCAAAAGAAAACCAGTTGCTGGCCAGCGGCACAGGCCAGACTTCACGCGTGGATGCATTGCGTCAGGCGATCGAGAAAGCGAATGCATTCGGATTTGACCTGAACGGCGCAGTAATGGCGTCGGACGCATTCTTCCCATTTGCTGACTGCGTTGAGATCGCGCATAAAGCGGGTATTACTGCAGTAGTACAGCCAGGAGGCTCCATTCGCGACAAAGATTCGGTTGATTATTGCAACGCCAACGGTGTAGCAATGGTAACCACCGGCGTGCGCCACTTTAAACATTAATTGCTTGCTGCAGATTCGTGTCCATTCGCGGATTCGTGGCAATTATTTAAAGCATTTCTTTGAAAGATAACCCGGTACCAGCGCGCGCATTACGAATTATTAAAGTGATAGCCGCGCTGGTATTTATCATTCCGGCAAGTCTTTTCTTTCTTTATCCCCAGGTTTTTCATTGTGAACTGATCGCCTTTTCAGGTTTCCGGGAAAGCGGATCAGTTTATTTCAGCCCCGAAATCAAACCTGCATCTTACAAAAAGCTTAAACGGATAGTTAGTCTGGCAGAAATGCGGATTGATTCGTTTTACACCGGCAAAAAATCTTCCCCCAAAATCATTATCTGCAGCAACCCGCAGCAATACCAGCGTTACTGCAGCAGCACAGAAGGCGCAGGATGCAGCGTAGGCACTCCCTGGGGCAACAGCTACGTGGTTCTTAACGAACAAGGCGCAAATCTGGATGTGATCGCACACGAAATGGGGCACATTGAACTGCTGAAAAGAATCGGCTGGTGGAAAGTTACCTCGGAAATCCCGCAATGGTTTAACGAGGGACTGGCCTTGATGCTCGACAGAAGGTTCGTCAACAACCCCGATCCCGCCGGCCGCTATCTGGAATATATGGACGAGTGGATGTACTACACCGGCGGCGGACAGCAGATCCTGGAACTGGACCAGGTTGCGACTATTAAAGACTTTTTCAATGGCGGACAAAAGCACGTGATGCTTGCCTATATGTCTGCCGGAATGGAAGTATCCTACTGGCTTGCCCTGAGCGGCAGCAAAGGTTTGCAACGCTTTGTTCAGAACCTGAATGCCGGACAGTCTTTTGAGGAGGCTTATGCGGGCGCGGAGCAGGCGCGGCTGAAAGAATATTATAGGAAGTTACCCTCCAATCCGCTGAGATATTCAGATTCGGAGAAAATATCAGAGTAAAGCTTTGTTAAGATACGCTTGTATCTATATTTACAGGCACAATTTCTACAAGCTTAACGGCGATCTTACATAACTTTGGTTTTGTACTATTTTCCGAAAATAATGTACCTTTCGTTTTAAACTGACAAACCTCATCATTCATCTTTTTTACACTTTGCAATGCAGGAATTACAGACCCTAGATTACATCGTTTTCTTCTTTTATTTCATAGTTGTCTCCGGTTACGGTTATTGGATTTATCAGCGGAAAAGGTCAAAAACAGAGTCCACCAAGGATTTCTTTCTGGCCGAAGGGTCACTTACCTGGTGGGCAATCGGTGCGTCGCTGATTGCGTCGAACATTTCAGCCGAACAATTTATCGGAATGTCCGGAAACGGGTTTTCAATGGGGCTCGGGATTTCTACCTACGAATGGATGGCAGCAGCAACTTTGATTATAGTCGCTGTTTTTTTTATGCCCATTTATCTGAAAAACAAGATCTACACGATGCCGCAGTTTCTCAACGAGCGGTACAATCCTACCGTGAGTTTGATCATGGCTGTTTTCTGGCTGGCATTGTATATTCTGGTTAACCTTACTTCCATTCTGTACCTCGGTGCGCTGGCAGTTTCGGGTATTTCGGGTCTGGATTTTCAATTCTGTATGATCGCACTCGCTGTTTTCGCCATCATTATCACAATCGGCGGTATGAAGGTGATTGGTTTTACAGATGTTATCCAGGTTTTCTTCCTGGTAATTGGCGGTTTAGCTACTACTTATCTGGCTGTCAACCTGGTTTCGAGCAATGAAGGAATGGAAGGAATTGCAGCTGGTTTTAAATTAATGCGTGAAAATCATGACGACCATTTCCACATGATCTTTCCAAAAAGCAGTCCTTTTTACATGCAGCTACCCGGCCTGACTGTACTGCTGGGCGGTATGTGGATCGTGAACCTGAACTACTGGGGCTGTAACCAGTACATTACACAGCGTGCATTGGGAGCTGACTTGAAAACAGCTCGGAATGGTATCCTGTTCGCCGCATTTTTGAAATTGTTAATGCCTGTTATCGTTGTTCTGCCTGGTATCGCAGCATATTCACTTTATAGCAGGGGAATGTTTCAGGCCGAAATGTTGGGTGACGACGGTGTGATCAATGCAGATAAAGCCTATCCTGTACTATTGAACTTGTTGCCTGCCGGCTTGAAAGGACTTTCATTTGCAGCACTTACGGCTGCCGTAGTAGCCTCCCTGGCTGGAAAAGCAAACAGTATCTCGACGATTTTCACACTCGATATTTTCAAAAATTACATTGGTAAAAATGCCTCGGAGAAAACCCTGGTTCGCATTGGACGGATCGTCGTGGTAGTAGCAATGCTGCTGGCGATTGTTGTTTCTCCTTACATGGGCATCGATAAGAAAGGCGGTTTTCAGTTTATTCAGGAAATGACGGGGCTGCTTTCGCCGGGTATTTTTGCATCATTTATCATGGGCTTCTTCTGGAAGCGTACCAATTCGGCCGGCGCATTGTTCGCAATCGTAGGCGGGTTCCTGATTGCGCTTGCGATGCACAACAACTATTTCCCGTTTGCCGACTGGACGCAGGTTCCATTCCTGGACCGTATGGGAATCGTGTTCATAATCTGTGTGGTAGTGATGGTAATCCTGGGATTGGTATTACCAAATGAGAAGAAAGGGCTGGAAATCGATTCGTCGATGTTCATCCCGCACCGCAGCTTTATCATCGGCGCGGTGATCGTGATCGGAATGATTACTTTCTTGTACGCACATTTCTGGTAAGATCAGCTATTCAACAAAAAAAGGCTTGGGTGACCAAGCCTTTTTTTGTTGTTAATGCAAACAGGACTAAGCTTCCTGCTCTTCGATAATCGTGATCTTCTGGATCTTGTCGCCCTGACGGATCAGGTCAACCGTTTCAACACCTTCCACCACTTTGCCGAAGCAAGTATGGTTACCGTCCAAATGCGCAGTGTTCTTGCGGCTGTGGCAAATGAAGAACTGAGAGCCTCCGGTATCACGGCCAGCGTGCGCCATTGAAAGTACGCCACGATCGTGGTACTGGTTTCCGCCATTCAGCTCACATTTGATTTTATAGCCAGGACCTCCGCGGCCGGTTCCTGTTGGGTCACCACCCTGGATCATGAAATCCGGGATTACGCGGTGAAAAATCAATCCGTCATAAAAACCTTTTTTCGAAAGGTCAACAAAGTTTTTCACTGTTCCCGGTGCATCCTCATCGTAAAATTCGATCAGCATGGTGCCTTTGTCAGTGACCATTTCAGCTTTTGTCATGTTAAAGAGCGTAATAATTGATAAAAGTCTTTTGCTTTCACGCAGCATTTCGCTGCTGCTATAAAACACAAAGAAAAGGAGAATGAGTCCTTTTCCTTGCATTAATATCAATAAATAAAGTTGCAGCTCAGGAGTCGGCAGCAGCCTTAGCCAACTCTGTTCCGGCCTTTTTCTGTTCCAGTTTGAAGTCTGTCAGGCGGGTGAGCACATCTCCGCTTCCCCATTCCCGGCTTCTTTCTGGATTGGAAAACCATTCTTTAACAGCCAGTATCTTGTAAATGTACCGGGCAGTTTCAGAGTTTAAGCGCAATTTGAAGAAATCATCTTTATTCTGGGAATCCATTCTGTTCTGGATGTGCGTCGGCCCTGCATTGTATGCAGCTGCTACTAGTGTCCAGGAACCCAGCTGGCGATGCAGCTCGCGCAGATACTTGCCTGCGGCGTGTGTCGATTTAACGAGGTGATTGCGATCGTCTCTGTGTTCATTCACTACCAGTCCAAGGTATTTGGCTGTTGAGGGCATCAACTGCCAGTAGCCTGCCGCGCCCCGGTGGGAAGTAACCTGGTTACTCATGGCGCTCTCTATAAGAGGCAGATATTGAAAATCGGCTGGTACTCCGTACTTTTTAAGAATAGGCTCAATAATGCGCATTCTTTTTTGGGTCTTTGTCATCAGCTTACGAAAGGCGGGATTGTCGTAATTTCTGATCATGTTTTGATATCGCTCGGCGATTCGAAGCTCTGATAATGGGATGGCTTCGCCACAGAAGTCAATAGCAAGAAGATCTGAATCTATAATAGTTGTTTCTTTCAGCTCCTTCTTTTCCACCTCCACCTCACTCACGGGTTCGTTGCCCATTATTGCGATTGAGAAGGCCATAAAGATAAGTTTAATC
Organism: Dyadobacter sp. Leaf189; assembly: GCF_001424405.1. Lineage (GTDB taxonomy): Bacteria > Bacteroidota > Bacteroidia > Cytophagales > Spirosomataceae > Dyadobacter. The sequence continues at coordinate 77,745 of NZ_LMPS01000008.1, read as the reverse complement.
ATGCATTTTCATTTTGGTGAAACATATTACAAGGCCATAAGCCGGGGTGCAAAGATAACGGATTTAGAATAATAAATATTTCAAATTCAATTAAATGGTTGATTTACAACCATTTTGCTCGTTACTAAATAGCATTAAACCAATACTTCTGGATTTGGCGTGCTTCTCAGATTCGATTCGAAATTGCTGGGTAACCCGCTTACGCTGCAATTTTCGTTGGTAAATGCCGAGGTTCGCAAAACGTAAATTTCTATGCCAGATATAATTTTTGTAAGAACAAAGAAATTTTTATCGACTTATATTGTCTGTTAATCAGTGACTTACATAATATTCCTGATTTGATGCATTGGTATTTTGCTGTTAAACCAGTTGAGTTTTGGACAATTTGTACACAAACTGTACGGGTTGCAAACGTTTAAAAATTGTAATTTCTATCTTCGCATACCTTCATTTTTAAAGAAATGGTAACAGTCAACGAGGCCAAACAACTCATTATTGCAAACGCGGCATTGTTGCCCGCAGAAACCCGGAAGCTCAGCCGATCGACAGGTTATGTGTTGGCTGAAAACATCATAGCGCCACTTTCACTGCCGTCTTTCCGGCAATCTTCCATGGATGGATACGCCATTCTGCATTCGGATATTACTTCGCCGCAAACGGTTCTCAAAGTGGCAGGCGAGTCAAAAGCAGGACAGTCGGACCTGGAAAAGCTTCAACCCGGCACAGCAATGCGGATTTTCACAGGTGCGCCAGTGCCCGAAGGCGCGAGCGCGGTTGTCATGCAGGAGCACACAAGACTGGAAAATGGTAATGTTCTGATCGACGAATTTCCAGTTCCGGAGGGTAAGAATGTGCGTAAGATAGGGCAGCAGATAATGGCTGGTTCCGTGGCGTTAACTGCCGGTACTTACCTTTCGCCTGGCAGCATTGGTTTTCTGCAAGGTCTTGGCATACAAGATGTTGTTGTGTATCCCAAGCCGAAAGTGGGATTCCTGATTACGGGAGACGAGCTATTGCAGCCCGGCAGCAGGATGGAACCCGGAAAGATATTTGAATCAAACTCGGGAATGATCGCGGCGGCTTTGGAACAGGAAGGTCTCGGGGAAGTAGAAATCCGCTACGCCGCTGATACCCTCGATGCGACCATTGCAGCGTTACAGCTGCTTGTGGAAAAAAACGACATAGTGCTGGCATCCGGCGGGATATCTGTCGGTGATTATGACTTTGTCGGAGAAGCAATGGAGGCAGTCGGCGCTGAGACTATCTTCTATAAAGTGCGGCAGAAACCGGGTAAGCCTTTGTTGTTTGGTAAAAAAGATCAAAAGCTGTTTTTCGCCCTTCCGGGGAATCCTGCATCGTCGCTCGTATGTTACTATGAATATGTATTGCCGGCAATAAGAAGGATGACCGGCCGCACGGATATTTTTTTAAAGGCGTTACAATTACCTGTAAAATATGGATATTCGTTTGACGGCGACCGCGATGAATTCTTAAAAGCTTCCATTGCAGGAGATTATGTAATCGCACTTGACGGACAGGAATCCTTTTCCATTCGTTCTTTCGCGCTGGCCGACGCAATTATATACCTGCCGGTCAGCCAGAATAAGGTAGCAGCGGGTGATTTGGTGGAAGTTCATTTACTTCCGTTTTGATGTTTTAGCAGAGATTGTGAAAAGAACATGAGTTTACACGTGCTTTATTTCGGAATGCTGGCAGAAGTGACCGGACTGGCAGAGGAGAATTGGTTAAATAACGGACAACTGACGGTCGGAGATTTCCGTGCGCAGGTCATGCAAAAATATCCTGCATTGCAGGGAAAGAAATTCAAGATAGCAGTTAATCAGCGTATTCTGGAAGATCTGGCGGATATCGCGCCCCAGTCCGAAGTTGCGCTTTTACCACCTTTTGCGGGAGGATAACAGGAGTATGGAAAAACAGCATAAGCCCAAGAAAGTATTTGTAGAAGGGCCCATCAGTCCTGATTTCATAGCAAAATCTATTGCCAGTCACCAGTCTAAGACAGGTATCGGCGCGCATGCGATTTTCCTGGGACAAATTCGCGCAGATGAGAAAGAGGGTGGCGCAGTGTCGGGCATCGCATATACTGCATACGAGGAAATGGCCGAGCAGACTTTCCATGAAATCCGGGAAGCTGCATTCGCGAGGTTTGAGCTGACCTGTCTGCACATTTACCACAGCCTCGGACTGGTCCCGACCGGACAGATCAGCCTGTTCGTATTCGTTTCCTCTCCACACCGCCGCGCTGCATTCGAAGCATCGGAATACATCGTAGAAGAAATAAAAACCAAAGTCCCCATTTTCGCCAAAGAACTCATCGGAGATAACGGGGAGTTCGAATGGAAAAGGAATGTTTAGGAAGGGGAGGAAATGGAAAAAGGGGAGGATGGAGGAAAGGTAGGACGGGAATGTCTTGTCACCCTGAGCGCAGTCGAAGGGACATGCACGATTACCCTTTGACCGCCCGGTTCGCTCACACTGACAATACTATTCAATCATTCAATCATTCCCCGTTCCACGGCGGATCATTCAAAATTAACAGTGGTCGATATTACGCATAAGACAAACACCCTCCGCATTGCTAAGGCACAGGCTATTGTGCGGGTGAGCAAGCCTGAAACGATCGAGGCGATTGTAAACCGGACTGTGCCGAAAGGTGACGTTTTTGAAATGGCCAAGGCGGCGGGGTTTCTCGCGGTGAAAAAAACGCCTGACCTGCTGCCCGACTGTCACCCGATACCTATTGAATACACAGCTGTTAATTACAAAATTGACGGACTGGAAATTTCCATTGAGTTGATCGTCAAAACGATATACAAAACCGGTGTCGAGGTAGAAGCAATGCACGGCGCGTCGGTCGTGGCGCTCACAATGTACGATATGCTCAAACCAATCGACAAGGGAGTAGAGATCAGCAATATCCGTTTACTTGAAAAGAAAGGCGGGAAAAGTGATCGCAAGGCAGTGCCTGATGCATTAAAAATTGCGGTAATGGTTTGCTCAGATACGATTGCTGCCGGAAATGGGGAAGACAAATCTGGCAAAAAAATCATGGAAAAGCTCGCTGCATTGAAGCTGGAAACAGCAGATTACGTAGTGGTACCGGATGATAAACTGACTATCCAGCAGCAAATCCTGCAATGGACGAATACAGGTTATCAGCTGATTCTGATCACCGGCGGAACCGGCTTGTCCCGTCGCGATGTTACACCGGAGGCAGTATCTGAGCTGATTGACCGGGAGATACCGGGAATTGCAGAGGCTGCACGCAGCTACGGGCAGGAAAGAGTGGCTACTTCAATGCTTTCCAGGTCGGTTGCCGGGTTTTCAGGAGATAGCCTGGTTGTGACAATGCCGGGTAGCACGGGAGGAGTTACCGAGTATATGGATGCATTATTCCCGCATATTTTACATGTTTTCAGCGTTCTCGAAGGTGCTAAGCATGAATGAGTAATAAAGATGAACTGATGTCAGCACCTATTATAGATACATTCGGGCGTAAACACACTTACCTGCGTATTTCGCTGACGGATAAGTGCAACCTCAGGTGTACCTATTGCATGCCGCAGGAGGATATGCAGTTTATGCCTTCCAAGTGGCTGATGCAGGCTGACGAGATCCGCGCTTTGTCGGAGATATTCGTCGAAATGGGGGTTGAGAAAATCCGTCTCACAGGCGGAGAGCCGCTGATCCGGAAAGATGCGCAGCAGATCATCAGTAACCTCGGCCAGCTAAATACTTCCCTTACGCTTACTACCAACGCAGTTTTTGCAGACCAGTTTATTCCCACTTTCAAACAGGCGGGTGTACAGTCGCTCAATGTAAGTCTGGATACTTTGCGGGAAGACAGGTTTAAAAGCATCACAAAGCGCGACCATTTTGCACTGACACTTGCCCATATCCGCTTATTGCTGACCGAGGGTTTTGTAGTCAAGATCAACATGGTTGTGATGCGGGGTATCAATGAGGATGAAGTCAATGATTTTGTCAGACTAACCCTTGACGAGCCTAATCTTCATGTTCGTTTCATTGAGTTTATGCCTTTCAAGGGCAATCAATGGGATATGTCCAAGATCGTATCCTATGCGGATCTGCTTACAATGATTGGCGATGAATTTGATTACCTACCCATTCAGCCGGAAGCCAATGATACGGCCAGAAGGTATCACGTCAATGGCGCCGGCGGTACTTTTGGCATCATCAGCACAGTTACTCACCCATTTTGTGCAGGTTGTAACCGGATCCGTTTAACTGCCGACGGTAAGTTGAAAAACTGTCTTTTTGATACCTCCGAAATGGATTTGCTTACGCCATTGCGCCGCGGTGAAGATGTGCGCGCATTGATCCATCAGCACTTTTATAAAAAGCATTTTGCCCACGGCGGCCACGCCGGCTTTACAGAGCAGCAGGCGAAGACCGACTACGAGCAAAACCGCCAGATGATCGCGATAGGCGGGTGACCATTCAACACGAATTTTTTCCGTTCAAATAACGGGTGCAACATAGCAGGAAGGTTATTCCTCATTGGTGAAACTTTAAGATTTTACCCACAATAACCTTCATTAAGCTATGAAAAACATCATGAAATCCATTGCTGCGGCTGCATTCAGCCTGCTTCTGCTCAATCAGGACGCGCTTGCGATAGACCCAGTTGAGACAAAATCACAATGCAAGAACAACACCTGTGAGAAGTTCAGGATCGGTATGTACCGGGTAAGGGATACCGAAACGATGAACCTGCTGGTTGAAAAACAGAAAGGGGAGAAGCTTTTTATCCAGGTAATGGATCACGAGGGAAAGGTACTGCACGAAGAAATTGTGGGTAAGTCAGTGATGAAATTTGGTAAAAAACTAAACTTCTCCCAAATGCGTGACGGGAACTACACCCTGGTCGTTTCTGATGAAACCGAGAAAGTTGTCAAAAATATCTTTCTGTCAACCAACGAAGTACGTGAGGTTAACAGGCTGTTAGTAGGCTTGAATTGAGGTTGAGTTAGGTGCGTTGCAGGGTCTGGCCGCAGGATCTCTGTAACGCCCTTTTTTCTATTGAGTATTTTCTGTTGCCTCAAAATGTCGCGGCAGCAGCTTGCCGGCAGTCAGATCGAAAAGTAATTTAGCCCACACCAATATGCAGGGTACTGCCTTCACCACATACGGCTTCATCCATTCATTCCTGATGTATTTTGGGAAAAGATCAGTAGGTGACAGGACCGTAAACACGAGTGCCAGGATCAGCAAAATGTAATTCACCTTATTTGGAAGCTGGCTGTAATACCATAATGCAACACCTGTAATGGCAATGATAAAGGTCGGTGACTCGGCCCTGTGATTGAAAATAACCACCCATATCAGCACAGAAGCGAGCATTAAAATCCGGAAAGTGAAATTGGAATACGCATTGATCCGCAACAAGGGAATGCAGAAAAGGACCGCACCGGCAACACTTACGTAGGTTTTGTTTAATGTTAAACCAAACCAAGTCCGCAGCCAGCCTATCACCGAAATGCCGTCTGAAATAGAATGGTCATTACTCAGAAGGTTTCCCCAGCTCTTGTACAAGAAAACAAACTGCTCAGTATCAACTGCCACTAACGGGAAGATAGTGAAAAGGACAATCCAGCACGCAGTGGTGTAAGTGAGCTTTAATTTGTCAGGATACAGCAGGTAGAGCGCGAGTCCGACAATTCCGAAAAGTTTGATGTAAACCGTAGATACCAGGCAAAAGGAGGCCAGCCAATACTTCCTGCGTTCAAGTGCGCCGAATGTGAAAAGCAGTAACCCCGCGATCAATGCATTACTCTGCTCGTTTTGTACCGCAGTAAGCATTTCAACTGCAACAAAAACAAGGATCAGACCCTTTGTGCGGAGGTCGATCTTTGGTAAATAATACACCGAATACAGCAGTACCACTACGTTCAGGATATTCCAAAGCGAGAGGCCCAGTACATCGGGGAGCACAGCGAAAACCCCAAAGAGGAGCGCGAAGGTCGGGCTGTATTTGAACAGATCGCCCTGCTCTTCCACATATTCAATGTAAAGGTCTTTCCCCCCGATGAAATGGAAGAAAGACTGCTTGAATATAATGTAGTTATTGTAGGTAGTGTAAAGTCTGCCGCCTTCTACAAAGCTTTTCATTGGCGACAGGTAAGATTGCAGACTTGCAAAAATGGCTATTCCAAGAAAGAGGAACAGCAGGTATTTTTGATTTACCAGAAAACGGTTCAATGCGGTCATTTGTGTTCAGCTACTTCATATACCCCATTGCTTTAAGCCAGCCTTCCATTGCGGCGGGCCAGTTGGCAAGCGAGCCTTTCCCTTCCGTGCGCATGCCGTAACCGTGGCCGCCTTTTGGATATAAGTGCATTTCTGCGGGTATTTTCTTCTTTTTCAATGCAAGATAATACTCAATGCTGTTTTCAACGGGCACTCCGGTATCGTCCATTGCATGCACAAGAAATGCGGGCGGCGTTTGTTCGCTCACCTGCAACTCGTTGCTGTAATATTTGATCAGCTCTTCCGATTTTTCAGGGCCCAGCAAATTGTCGCGTGAGCCGCCGTGCGATATTCCGGGCTGAAAAGAGATGACCGGATAGAGCAAAATTGAAAAATCAGGCTTTGCTGCGGGTGAAGCTTTCGGTCCCATATTGTGGTGGGTTGACAAGGTTGCCGCGAGGTGGCCACCGGCTGAAAAGCCCATTACACCGATCTTACTTTTGTCAATATTCCATTTTCCTGCATTGTCGCGGATTAGCTTCATGGCCTGCATGGCGTCCATCAACGGGACTTCATGCTGGTGTTCCATTGCCTTTTCGTTCGGCAGTCTGTATTTCAGTACAAATGCGGAGATACCCCGGTTATTAAACCATTTGGCAAAATCGCTGCCTTCGTGGGAAGCGGCCAGGATCCCGTAACCGCCGCCCGGACAGATCATCACCGCCGCGCCGGTCGCTTTTTCTTTGGGAGCAATGTAAGCTGTGATCGTAGGAACGGTAACTCCGCTGATCCTGAGAATGCCCTGCGCATCTGTTTCGGATTTTTCCTGAATGCTGCTGCTTTTAAAGTTAGGTACCTTGCCTTCCGGCCAAAGGTTAATGGTTTCTGTTTGTGCCATAACAGGGAAAAGAAGTAAGGTAAGGCTCCAGGCTGTAAGAATCCGTGCGATCGTTTTCATGGGTCAGATTTTCATCGAAAAGGCTGCGGTAGGCGCAATATACCCTCAAATGGCCTTCAACCACGTGTGCACTGCCAAATTTAAGTCTTGCTCACTTTCGGCAGTGACGTTAATCAGCTGAAAATTACCTTCGCCCCGCATTGCTTTCCAGCGCCAGTCAAGCTGACTGATGGTAATATGACGGTCGCTGGAAAACCACCAGGCAGTCTGCAGATGGTCACTTCCCTTCCTGAGTGTGCCTACGTAAATTTTCTTGTTCCCAAAGTACTTCTCCCGGATAGCGGTTAGCTCGTAACCCGAGCCGGTCCAGCAAATGGCGGGGTTGTGTTCGGTTGTAAAAAATGCAGCAATGGGTTTAATATAAATAAGTGCCTGCTCGCTCCTGCACTGGATCACCCCATTTTTCATCAAATCCGTTTTGTAAGCTTGCGGAATGGTTACCGTCGCGGCCTTCGCATTTGCAGAAACAGGAGGGTTATGGAACACACAATAAATGCAGCAGACCAGTACAGCAAAATGGACCAGTATAGCCTTGCCGCCAGGTTCCCATTGCGGCTGCTTATCCAGGGAGGTTATTGTGCCGTAATTTGCATGCAGGTACCTGACCAGAGACGAAAGTGGAACCCAGACGTAAACAAGCAAACACATGATGCCCGCCCAATCATGCAGCGGGTTTTCGGGACTGATTTGAAAAGCTACCAGTGTTACAATTCGGATCAGATTACTGAAAATATTGAGCACAAAGGCAGCGATCAGAATCGCTGGTTGCAAAGCGGGCTTTACTGTTTTTTGCGTTCTGCGTTGCTCGTGCGCGATCAGGAAAATGCCGGCAAGAAGTGAAAAGCCGGTCATCTGAAGTCCCATACAAGCCGGGTCAACCGAGAACCCTGCACCATTCATTTCAATAATGTTTCCTGATACAGTTACCGGAACGTTACCTGCCTGCATCATAGCAGCCGCCCATTCACTCAATTTCAGGCGGATCGGAAATGTGAAAACTTCGGAAACGTACTTGAAAAGCGGTGAGATAATCACAAGCAAAGCGACTAGTAAGAGGCTGGTATTGCCGTAAAAGTACCGGACTGCAAACAAGGCAGCGGATACCAGCAGCAAATACCGGAAAGTCTGTTCGTTCCGGAAAAAGCAGGCCAGGATCAATGCCGCAACCAATAAACCGAGGAAAATACCTTTTCCAGGCGACCTTTTATTTTGTAAAACAAATGGGATCAATCCCGCGCCAATGAGGCTGGTAGCGTCCGTCTGCAAATAGCCGCTCGCAATGAAAGGCGCAAACAACATCACATATGCAGCGAGAAAAAATACGGGCAGGTACTTCTTACCAGCGTGCATAGTTCCTGAATGTGTAATAGGTGGCCAGCAATGCAAACAGGATAATCAGGGCCCACTCGTGTGGCTCCGGTACTGCGCCGGAAGATTTCAGTGCAGCATTGTCCAGGCTTTTTTTGCTTTTCCTGATATCAAAGCGGTCATAGTCCTTTTGACTTTCCAACACAATCAAACTGGATACTGGTGTGACGATATACGCCTGATCTGCTTCTTGTACCAGCGCAGATAACTTCGCTGAATCTTGCTGATATTGACCGTTGAGGTAAGTCCGGCCGATTTGCTGCATGATGTGGTTGTAAGCGTATAACCGAAGCAGGTGATCAGGCGCTGTACCCTGGACCGGTTCGTCGCTTTCAACGATAATCATTCCGGAGTTTCCAATTTTCAATGCAGCCTGGTCAGATTCAGGATCTGTCGGAAACTGCTTCGATGCCAGCATTTTCTCAATCACTGTCAGGCTCGCCTGCTCATTTCTGATCATCCGCAGCTCCTGCATTGTTTTGAGATAAGGGGAAAGTTCCTGGCCAAGATCAAAGGTGCGGAGCCTTACTGATGGATTATCGCTGGCGATGGATTTTGAAAATCCACTTCCCGCAAGGTCTTTCAGGTTTGGCGAACTTCCATCGCTTTTGGTGATCAAAAGTGCATTGTGCCGGTCTTCAACAAGGTGAATGGGAAAAAGAGAGTAGTTGAGCGTCGCGCTTTTTTCAAAAATGGCATTCTTGTTCCCGGCTGTGAGTGGTTCCATTTTTTTATTAAAAACATAGACTGGCTTTCCATTGGTCAGTTCCAGTACTTTGTCAAACTCAGCTTTGGACCAGGCTTTGTTGATATCCAGGTAAAAGGCAGTAGGTGTAAAAGCTTCCGTCGCGGCCTGGATTGGCATTGCTTTGTATGCTTTTCCATTGAACTGGAACACCGCCTTCGACAAAGCTGGCGCAGCGAAGCTGGCTTTCCAGGCGGGCTGATATTTTCCATTAAACACGACTGTCTTACGATCTTTCATCTGTGTCTTGAAAGGTAATTGAATGTCGCCGGGTTCATCGGAGAAGTTCAGCGATAAAAGCTCTGACGCACGCTCGGCAGTCGGACCTTCAAACCAGATATTTTCGTAAATCAATTGATTAGCTTCAAATGCAAGCGGCGATGTTATGCCGATTTTAAACCTCCGGTTTTCAACACTTGTACATGGAAAAACCTTCAATTTTACCGTATTACCTTCCTGCCAATGCACCACAGAAGGATCGCGGCTTTCTACTCCTACAATGGTTTTATAAGCAGATTCTGCTTTTGTTTGTGTAGTTAAGTGACTTTTCTGCTCAATTCCATTGATCCACAACGAAAGCGAGCTCACTACCGAACCTTCCGGCAGGTGAAAGGTGAACAATGCCTCTTCTTGCTGGAATTTGGAGGATGCATTGCTTTGAATGCTGATGGTTTTCTCGGTATAGGCAAGCCTGAACTCGGGATATAGCCTTACATTCGTAAGCACGCTGGCAGTCACCAGATCGCTGCCCGACCATAATCTTTCCTGGGTAAAATGCCTGGTGCCAAATAAAACATCGAGTAAGCTGATCCTTTCTTTCTGTGTAAGGTCAGGTTTAGTTGAAAAAAGCGAGGCGATCAGCACGAGCGGATCATGCTGTGTTAGCTTTTCCAGGTTCAACGTATTCGGGGAAAAACTTAAAAACTCCCCGGGCATCTGGTATACCAAACCGCCCATCATGATCTGTTTAGAAATCAGGTCAGTATCAATAACCTGCCCCAGCGAAACCCATTTGGGCAGATCACTATCGTCGCGGATGGAGTTTTCAAGGATCTGGTTCCGGATCTTTTCATTCAGCATATCCCAACGGACACAGTAACCTGTTACAAGAAGCAGCGGAATGATCAGGCCGGCCAAAATCGGCAACCGGTAGCTGTTCCATGCAGCGCGCAGTAACCTGATATGCGAAATCGCAAGCAGGAGCGGGATGAAACTGTGAGCCGATAAACCCAGGAAAAGCAGAAAGATCAGACTGGCCAAATAGATCCGGGTAAGGTAAATGGCATAGTAGCACCATAAAACTGCAGCTACCGCAAGAAGGAAGAACAATGTGCTTCTGAGAAATGAGGGAAGCGCCTTTTCCCAGGCAAAACAAATACCGCTGAAAGCTGAAATGACGATCAATACACTCAGCCAGTCTGCCGAATCATTGAAAACGGGCAAGGCGCGGTTGAATGTAAAACAGCTGACCAGCCACACATAACCCAGCACTAAACGGTGCGGCAGATACTCGGCAGGCTGTTTTTTCCAAATGAACCGTACTTTCCCTTTGGCTAAGAGCATCACCAGGTAAACTACCGAAACCGCAAACGGAAGAATGAATGAGCCCGGCAGCACATCATTGAAAAACACACCTTTTTGTGAGAGGACGAGCGCGGCAGCGTTTAGCGCGAGGCAACCTAACCCGATGAAGTAGTCAAAGTCAGCTGCTGGGGATGCATTCGAGCGCTCTTCATGAGGAACATTGGTTTCGTAAACTTCCGGGATTTCAGGCGCTCTGGTAGGTGTAGTCTTCATGAATTGCTGTTTTAGAAAGTACTTTGAATTGCAAAGTAAAATTCTAAAACTGATTAAACCTATCACTTGGCGCGATAAAATTTAAGCCAGCGCAAACTGCTTAGCAAAAGGGAATGAAAGGATAACAGCGTCCCGTTCAGGGTTTTGCCGGGTTGATCATAATATGCGCGCGGTGCGTGCCGGGATCCATGATCCAGGGCATTCCGGCTACATCGGGTTTCAATGGAAGACCGGTACTTTCGGCAGTAGCAAACGGAATGTAAACCACGTAACGCAGGTAGCCGTTTTTCAGATTCCCCGTAGCGGCATCGTAGTTGTCCATTGTTCCGGATAGTACGAATAGCGTGGAAGATTGCTTGGGCATGCGCAGTGTTCCGTCTTTTGCTTCTTTCTCCCGCGTGTCGAATATTTCCTTCGCGTTTTTACCTTCCTTCGTCAGCACCCGCCCGCGTTCCATGAAGGGTTCCAGGTCAGCGTGGTAGCAGGAAACGCCGATATCGGCCTTTTTCGGATCGTCAGCCAGGCACACGTAGTCGTTTGTTCCCTCGCGAAGTACAGTAAACATTCCGTCTGCCGAGTAGCCGTAAACCTTCGCGCCAGCCTGCTTTTCGGAGGGTGCAGCGAGGACAGCAGTCTTGATCTGAATGTCAGGCGAAGGAATTTTTTGAGCTGCTGCAGGTAGTGCCAGAGCGGCCGCGATGATGGAAAAAAAAGTCTTGTTCATGATAGTAAATGACAGGTGGATTGTCTCTTATACTCTAAAAATAGTAATCTTTAATGTAAGGATCACACAATAGGGTCCGGCTTTACGGATCACCACGATTTCACCCCATGAACTTAAAAAAATCCCTGATACTATTTCCGGCAGCCTGCCTGTTGGCTGGTCTGACCGTCGCTACTTACCAGCGGTCCAATCCAAGTACGTTACAGAGCGCCACGCTCGATAGTCTTTATAAAGATCTTACGGAGACTCAAAAACGGTCGCCTAAATATGCAGTGGCTGGTTTGCAGGTAACCAATGGACTGGAAGCTACATTGTTTGCATCGGAGCCGATGATCACCAATCCGACCAACATTGATGTCGATGAGCTGGGCCGGGTTTGGGTTTGCGAGGCTTACAACTACCGCCCAGCGATCAATGGAAACCCGACCAAAAATGAGGGTGACAGGATTATGGTTCTGGAAGATACCGACGGAGACGGGAAATCGGACAAAAGCACTGTTTTTTATCAGGGCAAGGAAATCAATGCGCCGCTTGGCGTTTGGGTAATGGGCAATAAAGTGGTGGTTTCACAAAGTCCTTATGTGTGGCTTTTTACGGATGAAAATGGCGATTTAAAGGCTGATAAGAAAGAAGTGCTTTTTGAAGGAGTTGGGGGCGAGCAGCACGATCATGGTATGCACGCATTCGTTTTTGCACCTGACGGGAAGCTGTATTTCAATTTTGGAAATGAAGGCGGACAGCTGCTCGACGGTAAGGGAAAGCCGATCGTCGACAAAAACGGGCAGGAAATTGACTTCAAGAAATTAAAGCAGGGAATGGTTTTTCGCTGCGATACCGATTTTACCAATATTGAAGTGTTGGGAAATAATTTCAGGAATAATTATGAGGTGGCAGTCGACAGCTATGGTACCATGTGGCAGTCTGACAACGATGACGACGGAAATAAAGGTGTGCGGATCAACTATGTGATGCAACACGGAAATTACGGGTATACCGACGAAGTAACCGGCGCAGGCTGGCGTGCCAACCGGACCAACATGGAAGATTCCATTCCGTACCGTCACTGGCATTTAAATGATCCTGGCGTGGTGCCTAATCTTCTTCAAACTGGCTCGGGCTCACCTACGGGAATGGTGGTTTACGAAGGCAAGCTGCTGCCGAAGGAATTTTATGGTCAGATGATCCACTGCGAGCCTGGTCACAATGTACTGCGCTCTTATCCGGTTGAAAAATCGGGCGCGGGTTACACTGCCAAAATCGTGAATATTGTCGACGGGAAAAGAGACCAGTGGTTCAGGCCAAGTGACGTTTGCGTAGCACCAGACGGATCTCTGATCGTATCAGACTGGTATGATCCGGGCGTAGGCGGCCACCAGGCAGGTGACCAGCAGCGTGGCAGAATTTACCGCGTTGCTCCGGCAAATACACCTTACCGCATCAAGAAAGCAGATTTCTCAACAGCAGCAGGCGCGGTAGAGGCACTGCAAAGTCCTAACCTTTCGGTGCGCTTCCTTGCTTGGAGTGCATTGGAGAAAATGCAGGCTCAGGCTGTCCCTGCTCTGGAGAAGTTATTTAAAGATAAAAAGGCAGATTACAGGATGCGCGCCCGTGCTTTATGGGTTTTGAGCAAATGGCCTGCTACAAGCAAAAAGAATATCGATCTGGCCATTAAAGATCTGAACCCGGATATGCGCATTGCAGGCTTACGGGCTGCAAGTGAGGTAAAAGGAGCAGATGTAACAGGATATATCAGGATTTTGGCCAAAGACAAAGACGCGCAGGTTCGAAGAGAATGTGCATTGATCCTGCATCATAACAATTCGCCGCAATCCGCTGAACTGTGGGCAGAACTGGCCAGGCAGTACGATGGAAAAGACCGGTGGTACCTGGAAGCACTGGGTATTGGTGCAGATGGACAATGGGATAGCTTTATCAAAGCCTGGAAAGCAAAAGCAGGTACAAATCCGATAGCAACCCAGGCGGGCAAGGACATTGTCTGGCGGTCGCGCGGGAAAGAATCTCTGCCGCTGCTCGCATCCCTCGCTGGTGATCCGAATGTGGACCTGAAAAGCCGGCTGCGTTATTTCCGCGCATTCGATTTCAATGAAGCGCCTAATGAAAAATCACTCGCCTTGCTAAAAATCATGAAAGGTTCGGCGCCGGAACAGGAAAAAGTAAATGAACTCGCATTGCGGCACCTCGACCCTGCTTTTGTAAAACAAAATACAGAAGCAATGGCGGCTTTGAAGAAAATGCTGGATACTTCGTACGGTACTCCGGCCTATCTTGAACTGGTAACAAAATATGAATTAGTTTCTGAAAACCAGCGCTTACTGGATATGGCGGTGAGCCAGTCTGCGACAAGGAATGGTGCTGCTGCGGCTTCCCAACTGATGAAGCAGGGCGGCTCGGACCTTGTTTGGAATACGATTAAGGGAGGCGATAATGCAAAAAGCGAGCAGATACTTGCCGCGCTCAAATCGGCAGGCGGAAAAGAGACGCTGGAAATTTTGAAGAAGGTCGCGACGGATGACAAGTATCCGCTGTCGCAGCGCATTGTAGCTGCCAAGTCACTGGGCGGTACGATGAGCGGGGAGGATCAGATACTGGAACTTCTTAAAGACGGTAAGCTCACCGGGGAGGTGAAAGTTGCGGCAGTGAAAGGATTGAGCGGCGCGTGGCGGAAATCGGTGAAAATGGAGGCAGCCAAATACATGGACGGAGTTACAATTGCCGCACGCAAGCACCCGGAAACCAAGGAGTTGATCGGAATGAAAGGCGATGCAGCAAAGGGTAAGCAGATTTTTACAAACTACTGCTCGGTATGCCACCAGGTGAATGGGGAGGGAATGGACTTCGGTCCAAAGTTGTCGGAAATCGGGAGCAAACTGCCGAAAGAAGCGCAATACTCGGCTATTTTCGAGCCGAGCGCAGGGATTGGATTTGGCTATGAAGGCTTCGAAGTAACTTTCAAAGATGGTTCTGTTGTGTCGGGTATCGTAGCCAGCAAAACAGAAACAGACCTGATCCTCAAATTCCCGGGCGGATCGACGCAGGAATACAAAATGTCGCAAGTGAAATCCATGAAGCAGCTCAAAGATTCCATGATGCCCGCCGGCTTGCAGGACGCCATGACAACCGACGAGCTGGTCAGTCTGGTAGATTATCTGAGTGGTTTGAAGAAGAAGTAAGGGGTTGGGTTAGGGTGACACGATATATTGCTGAGTTGAAACTTACCTGGTAAGCGCATGAACTTGAAAAAGTTTAGTAAATTCAGATTATGAACACGGTAAGAGTTGAAATTGAAGACGATAAGGATATTCCTCAACTGGAAAAGTTGTTGACTGAGCTTGGCTACAAATTCTATTTTGAATTTGAACCGGAAGAATCAGCTATTATCCCTGAAGCAGCGCTTTTCGGGATAGCTGAGGGGCTGAAAGACAGAAATGAGGGAAAGGTGTTTGATAACTTTCAGGCTCGTCAGCGTATCGACCGGAAAATATCCGAAATGCAACAAAAGGCCGGAGGGCAGTGACAGCAATACACTGGACCAATCGTGCCATTGTTGACTATGAGGTTTTAACTGAATATCTCTTTGAAACTTGGAGCGAAGGAATTGCTTTAAGAGTTCTATCTGAGATTGACCATCAGATTGAGAGAGTTCGACAAAGTCCACTTCAATTCCCGGTTGTTGAGCCCAAAACGCAGATCAGGCGCTGCGTAGCATCTCCACAAACTTCTATTTTCTTCGTGATTGAGCCTGAGAGTATACTGTTATTATCGATTTTCGACAATAGGTTGGACCCTCAAAAGCGGCCGGGGTAAGTTGTGCTTTTCTCCTCTGTAACCTTATTTTACTTCTTGTATCTTTTCAAAACTTCTCTTCCTTATTCAGGAAACATCAGGTATTTTTAAATGTTTTTTGAGAGTTTGAATCATCCGAGGCCGTTTTGAAACCATTCCATTCTTTTAAGTCTGCATTCCTTTTTACCGTAGTTACATTCCTCCTTCCTGCTTACGGGTTTTGTCAAGTTGCCGATTCAACAGCTGTTGACTCTGTGGCTGTTATCAGTCCCGACAGCGCTTATGCATTGCTCTCTGAACCGGAAAAGCGGTTTTCCAGGAATGCAGTGGCAGGCCTGAAAGTGGCCGACGGACTCGAAGCATCCCTTTTTTCATCTGAACCGAACATTATCAATCCGATCAATATCGATGTGGATCACCGGGGCAGGGTATGGGTTTGCGAAGCCTACAATTACCGGCCGGCAGTCAACGGTAAGTCTGAGCTCGGAATGGGCGACAGGATCATGATTTTGGAGGACAAAGACGGTGACGGGAAAGCCGATGTTACCAAAGTTTTTTACCAGGGACCGGAGATCAACGCGCCGCTTGGTATTTGGGTAATGGGCAATAAGGCGATCGTTTCGCAAAGTCCGTACGTCTGGCTTTTTACAGATACCAACGGCGACGATAAAGCAGATACCAAAGAGGTTTTGTTCAAAGGGATCGGCGGTACCCAGAGTGACGCAGGTGTGCACGCATTTGTTTTCGGGCCGGATGGGAAATTTTACTTCAATTTCGGAAATGCAGGCAGGCAGCTCGTTGATGGTCAGGACAGGCCGCTGCTGGACAAATATGAAAGACCCATTGATTTTCGTCAATTCAAACAAGGGGTGGTTTTTCGCTGTGAACAGGATTTTACCAAAGTGGAGATCATGGCGGAGAACTTCCGCAACGGTTTTGAAGTAGCAGTGGATAGTTACGGGACTATGTGGCAGTCGGACCAGGAAGAGCCTGGCAACGGTGGCGACAGGGTTTCATACGTAATGGAAAACGGAAACTTCGGATATATAGATGAAATGACGGGCGCAAGCTGGCGGCTCAACCGCACGAACCTTGAAGACGAAGTGCCGCGCCGTCACTGGCACCAGAATGATCCGGGCGTAATACCCAATCTGCTGGAAACGGGTTCGGGCTTTCCGATGGGTATGACCATCTACGAAGGAGAGTTGTTGCCAAGGCGCTACTGGGACCAGATCCTGCTCGCCGATGCCGGCCAGCGTTATGTAAGTGCATTTCCGGTAGAGAATGACGGGGCAGGGTATAAGTCGAAAGGAATTGATCCGATCGTGGAAGGTACCCGCGATAAATGGTTCAGGCCGACTGACGTTTGTGTTGCACCTGACGGTTCACTGATCATTTCTGACTGGTATGATCCCGTTATCGGTTCAAATAAAATGAAAGACAAAAGTCGCGGGCGGATTTTCAGGATAGCGCCAAAAGGTACACCGTATAAAATACCCGTTTTTGATCTGAGTAAACCAGAAGAAGCAGTGAAGGCGCTTCAAAGTCCTAACCTGTCGATGCGGTACCTCGCCTGGAACGCTTGTGTAAAGCACGGCTGGGCTGCGGAGCCTTATCTGGAAGAATTATTTAATCAATACAATGCAAATCCAAAGCTGCGCGCACGTGCATTGTGGGTCTTGAACCGGATCGAAGGTTTTAATTACAGAAGTCTGGATATCGGGTTCCGCCATTTGAACCCGAATATCAGAATAACCGCATTGCGTGCAGTAAGACAGCGGAACAGTGATCCAACCGAGTATATCAAGCGACTTACTTCCGATCCTGATCCCCAGGTAAGAAGAGAATGCGCGCTCGCGATCAACCATAACCATACATATGAAGCTTTGGATGTATGGTTGCAGCTGGCAAAACAGTATAAAGGAAATGACCGGTGGACTGTTGAAGCTTTAAGTATTGGTGCATTCGATCAATGGGAGCGAATTTTTCCGGCCTGGCTTGAAAGACAAAAAGGTAAACCAACTGCGACCGATGCAGGAAAAGATATTGTCTGGCTGGCCCGCACGCGCCAGGCTATTCCGTACCTGACCGAGGCGGCTGCGGACACTTCTGTTGATTTTAAAAGCCGGTTAAGGTATTTCCGTGCATTCGACTTTTTCCGGGCGGGTTATGAAAAGTCGCAGGCGCTGCTTAATGTACTGTCTGTGCCTTCCAGCGACCGCATTGAGGTAAGCAAGCTTGCATTACTGCATTTGGATAAATCTTTCGTGACCAACTCCCAGCAAGGATTGACTGCGCTCAACAAGCTGCTCGACGAAACTTATGGTACCGAGCACTACATTGATTTGATGACGAGGTATGCGCTTGAATCGGAAAATGACAGACTGCTGAAAATGGCTATCGAAAAATCAGACGACGTGCTGGGAAGAGATGCCGGTGCATTGCTGCTTGAACAAGCGGGTATCAGCTATGTGAATGATAAGCTGGCCGCTTTGAACGATGCCAAAAAGATCGCACTACTTGCTTCTTTCCAAACGGTAGGCAGCAGCGAATCCGTTTACCTGCTGCGTTCTATGGCGGTTAATACGAACGAATCGGCGCAGGTGAGGGAGAATGCAGCCAAATTCCTGGGTGCGAGCTGGCCGGGTGAAGAGGCGGTTGTCAAGCTGCTGAACGAAGACAGGCTCGCCGGAGGTGTAAAAGAAGCTGCTTTGGATGGCGTACGAAATGCATTCAGGGAAGAAATAAAGGCACAGCTTGCTCCCTATTTCCCTAAGCCGAAAGTAGAAGAGGCTGAGGTAGCACCTGCCAAGCCAGCTTCAAGGAAAGAGCGCCGTCGACGTCGCAGATCTTAGTCTAAAAACGCTTTTTAAAATAATAGAGGCAGTTTTGAGGTAAATTGTCTTTTGCAATTTCTTTACATCCTAAACATAACTAACGAAAAATATGCTTCGTAGAAATTTTGTAAAATCTACATTAGGTCTCGCGGGAGCCGCAGTTGCAGCTGAAACTGCATTTGCCGGTCAAACTGCTCCCACTGCCAAAAACCAGTTCAAACTTAAATACGCACCGCATTTTGGAATGTTCCAGAACAAAGCTGGAAAAGATGTGATTGATCAGCTGAAATTCATGGCTGATAATGGATTTATGGCGCTGGAAGATAATGGTATGATGGGCAGACCAGTGCAGGAGCAAGAGAAAATCGCGAAGGAAATGACGCGCCTCGGTATGCAAATGGGCGTTTTTGTGGTTGACAAAGGCGGTAATGGAGCTAACACGCTGGCAGCAGGAAAGCAGGAGTATATCGATATTTTCCTGAACGGATGCAAAAAAGCGGTCGAAGTTGCCAAACGTGTGAACGCAAAATGGATGACCGTAGTACCTGGCGATTTCGAAAGAAACCTGCCGATCGGGGTGCAAACAGGAAATGTGATAGATGCATTGCGCCGTGGCGCGGAGATACTCGAACCGCACGGTCTGGTAATGGTTTTGGAACCACTTAGCGATAGCCCGAACCTGTTCCTTCGTACTTCAGAGCAGACTTACGAGATCTGCCGCGGTGTTAACAGTAAATCCTGCAAGATACTTTACGATATCTACCACATGCAGAAAAACGAAGGCCGCCTGATTTACAACATCGATAAAACTTGGAGTGAGATCGATTATTTCCAGATCGGCGATGAGCCAGGCAGAAAAGAGCCGACTACGGGCGAGATCAACTACAAAAACATTTTCAAATACATCTACGACCGCAGCAAGAAGGAAAATAAATCTTTCATCATGGGAATGGAACACGGTAACTCCAAAGCCGGCGCAGAAGGCGAAGACGCACTGATTAAGGCGTATGTGGAGAGTGATGCGTTTGTGGTTTAGGGGGATTTCGGTGGTCGGCTGAGAGCTGTTAGCTGCTGGTACAGGCTTAAATAATTTGTCACCCTGAGCGCAGTCGAAGGGCATGTGCGGGAAGTTCTCGCACGTGCCCTTCGACTGCGCTCAGGGTGACAAAGGTAAATGACATAAAAAGGAACCTGGAAGTGATCTACTACTTCCGGGTTCCTTTTTATTGGCGACAGCCGACAGCCAAATTAGCTGCAAACAACTACTGAATTCTCCGACGCTTCGTCTACACCAGCTGGGACGTATTTATCTGCTTCCCAGTCATTTTCCCACTTCTCGTCATCAAGAATATAGCGGAACTGATGTTCGCCTGCACCTAGTTCAAGGCTCGTTTTGAATGATCCGTCTTTTTGCTTTTTAAGTACAAGTGCCTCTGGATTCCACTCATTAAACTCTCCAACAAGGGCAACTTTTTTCGCTTCGGCAGCAGCCTCAGCAGGAACTGTAAATGTTACTTTGTAAACAGATTTACTCTTTACAAACTGTTTCGTTAATGCCATAATTAAGTAGTGTTAAATAATTAATGAGACAAATATACAATCAATCTATATTCAAATCAATGAATATCAATACTGTATATGTTTTTACTCTTTGAAAAATCATAAACATGCCACTTCTTTCCATTTCCTGACGCGACCATTCAGGTGTTTCAATGCAATGTATAACGCATTCCAAGGAAGACCCTGCGCCCCTGATTCGGAGCGTAAACGTAAGAGGGATCAAAGGTAAGTCCATACGGATTTTCAGGTGTGGCAATCACTTGGCCCCGGTCGTTAAACTGTACTTTCTTGTCAAATGGATCATTGGATCGGGCAATGGAATTCGCAGGTGGCGTGAAGTTTAGCAGATTTTTGACACCTCCGTAAATTTCTATGCCATTGTCAAACTTCTTGGTGGCCTGGATATTTTGCAGAGACCACACCGGCGATCTCCGCGCCCGCGGGTCCATCTCGCTTAATACAGGCAAACGCATTGGTCCATACATGTTTCCGGTATAGTCGAACGAAATTCCCGCCTTCTGGATCTCGTAACTGACCGACCACACAGCCGTAAATTTTTCTGTTAAAACGGGACGGAATTTTGATCCGTTTTCAACCTGGTAATTGTCCATTAAAGTCCCACCCGCGATTATTTTCAGCGGGAACGAAAAGTTGAAGTCCAGGTTCAGGCTGATACCTTTTGACACGGCATACCCGTCCAGATTGTCGTAAATAATCTGGTTCGGATCGGTATCGTAGTCGGGTAAAATGCGGTTGGTGAAATGCGTGTAAAACAGCGACGCGTCAAGTCCGACAAATGAATTTCCCGTCACGATCTTTTTAACGAGGTTAAGATTGGCATTCCAACTCTGCTCCGGATTCAGTGCCTCTTTAACAATCACCTGCCGCGAGCCAGTCAATGCAGCATGATCTTCGGTAAATAAATTGACAATCCGGAAGCCCCGGCCCACATTGAGCCGGACCACGTCCGTCTGGTTAAACTTGAATTTGTAAGCTGCGCGCGGTGTGAAAATGCTTCCGTGGCGACTATTATAATCATACCGCGCTCCCAGCAGCAATGCATGGGCGCCCGCTTTGATTTCATCCTGGATAAAGAAACCCGGCAGGTAAATCTTGTCAGCGTGGTCCTGACCATCCAGGTACCTGGTTGCAGTGGTGTTATCATTATAAAAAGTGTATCGGAAAGGAGAGCCGATCAACAAATTATGCTTGCCGATTTCCTTATCCCAAAGCAGCTGCGCAAATGCGATTTTCTGATCGGCAAGAAAAGGTACATTCCCGTAAACCGAGTTCTGGTGATGCGAGCTGAATGAATATTGAAGTGTGATTTTCTCCTGTGTCGGAAGCTGATAATTGCCAAGTAACTCAAACCGGGAAGTATAAATGCTTTCGCCATATACCTCGTCGCCGCCGCGGTAGGACTTGTTCCAGTTCATCTGTCCACCCCAGCGGTCTTCATAGTAGTACCGCGCGGCAACATTGGCTTGTTTGTTGTTTTTGAGGTTAAAAGACCATTTGTTAAAAACCGAAATCCTGTTTTGCAGGGTAAGATCAGTAAATCCATCGCCATTATTGTCCAGCGGATTTTGATAATTGAAATAATTGAGCCCCAAAATCGCATTCACATTCTGAGCGGGGGAAAGTTTTACACCGAGGTCCAGATTGTAATCCAGCCAGCTGGTACTGAATGCATCTGCCGAAAATACAGGCGCTTTCGAAGGATTTTTCGTGATGATATTGATCAGCCCGCCTACTGCTTCCGAACCGTAAAGTGTTGACGCCGGACCCTTTACAATCTCAACCCTGTCAATCAGGCTGTTGGGGATACCGGACAGGCCGTATACCGTAGAAAGTCCGCTTACCATGGGCATACCGTCGATCAGTACCATTGTGTATGGACCTTCGAGCCCGTTCATGTGGATATCGCCGGTGTTGCACACGTTGCAGTTCAGTTGCGGACGTACGCCGTTTACATAGCTAAGTCCCTCAAAAATGCTTGGTACCGGGTTTTTGTAAATGAATTTGGCCGTAATAATATCCACTGGTACCGGACTATCCAGTTTGGAAACTTCCTTCATCGTGCCGCTTATTACAACTTCATCGAGCGAATTTGCACCGGATTTCAGCACAAAGTTCTTCACCAGGTCACGCTCGATCCGGACATTCTTCTCAACGACCGTCGACATTGAAATGTAGCTTACCCGAATGGAATATACGCCGGAAGGAATGTTGGGAATGCGAAAATTTCCGAGTGTATCGGCAGTAGTACCCGTTTTTAGCTGGTCAATGTAAACCGAAGCACCAAAGGCGGTTTCCTGCCCGTTTTCGAGTGAAATGTTTCCGCTCAATGTATTCTGCGCCCGGGCCGATACACTAAGTACAATGAAAATCAATAGTATGCGTAGCTTCATAAAGTATTCAAAATATTTATTTAACTATCCCTGATCTTAAATTTAGGTAAATCTAAAATTATTACTTGGCATATAAAAATTTGCTAACCAGGCTTCACGAAATTTTTTTAGAAACTAAGTAGTGCCTTTATTCCGTTATTTGGTTCCAAAAAGATATTGACAGCCGCAAAGGATAGCGGCTGTCCGTCATTCACTCAAAAAATTACTTATGCTGAAAAAATTTTTGAAACCCATTAAGCTGCCCGCATCTGCGGATTTCGGAGTATTGATCCTGCGCGTGGGTATCTCCTGTTTGATGTTGACGCACGGTTATGCCAAACTTTCGGGTTTTCTGGGCGGAGATCATTCTTTTGCCGACCCGATCGGGATAGGAGAGGAGCTGTCTTACATCCTGACCATTTTTGCGGAATTCGTATGTTCCATTCTAGTTATTCTGGGGCTGTTTACAAGAGCTGCATTGGTCCCGCTCATTTTTACGATGATAGTAGTTGTTTTCATCGTCCACGGTGCCGATCCTTTCGACAAGAAAGAACACGCAGTCTCCTTTTTGATCACTTACCTTACCCTGTTCTTCACAGGTCCGGGCAAATATTCGATTGACAGCAAATTGTATCGTTAATCCATTTGAATGCACATAAAAAAAACCGCCCTGATATCCGGGTCGGTTTTTTTATGTGCTATTGAGACCACTCTGTTGGCTTCCGGTCCCAGCGATGAATCTTCATTTTTTGGGCTACCTCTGGTGAAAGCAGGTTTCCGTCACTCACAGCTACATTAGAGCGCACGTGCGGCAGCTTCCGCATTCCCGGGATCGTCGTATGTACGTCCGGGTTGTTGAGGATAAATCGCAATGCAAGCTCAGGCATGCTCATTCCTTCCGGTATATCCGCTTTCAAAGCTTCTGCGTGTTCAACACTTGAATGGAGATTTTCGGGCACAAAGTAGGTAGCGCGCCAATCGTCGGCCGGGAATACAGTATCTTTTGTCAAAGTGCCTGTCAATGTACCCTCATCAAAAGGAACCCGCGCGATCACGGCAATATCCAGCTCGCGACAAAGCGGGAAAAGATTGTCTTCCGGTGCCTGGTCAAAGATATTGTAGATTACCTGCACTGCGTCGATCAGGCCGGTTTTCAAGGTTTCCAATGCATTATCCGGCTCCCAGCGGTTGATACTGATTCCCCAGTTTGCCACTTTCCCTTGCTGCGTAAGCTTTTGAACTGCTTCTTTCCATTCATCTTCCTGCGCCCAGGCATCTTCCCAGACGTGGAATTGCAGCAGGTCAATCTGCTCGGTACCGAGGTTTTGCAGGCTTTTTTCGGTATATTCAATAATGTAGTCGGCGGGAAAAACGTCGGCTAGCCTGAACTCAGGCCGGGAAGGCCACTGGCGGTTTTTAGGCGGAATTTTGGTGGCAGCATACAGCTTGCGACCTGCATTCCTTTTGATAAGCTCACCTAATATCCGCTCGCTCAAACCTTCGCCGTAGCCCCAGGCGGTATCAAAAAAGTTAACGCCCGATTCTACTGCCAGTTCAAGGGAATCATCAGTTTCCTTGCGGTCAGAGCCGGTCCAGCCTGCGAGGCCCCACATGCCGTAACCTATCTCACTCACCTGCCAGTTCGTGCGTCCAAAACGACGGTATTGCATTTGATTTCAGTTTTAGTGTTCCGGGTTTAAAGAAAAGCATAAATCCTTTTTAATGTAAATAGAAATACATTTGTAAGATATAATTTGTAAAAACAGGCAACTACCCAGTTGGCACAGGCAGCGGGGAAAGAATTCATGACAAAATTATTTTTGATGACAATAAAAAGAGCAGCGGGCTTGCTGTTGATCATCAGTGTTTCAGCTTTTATCAAAAAAAGTGAGTCTTCCGAAGACCTGGCAGCGTATTGCGCAGCATTTAACCAGATCCAGCTCGATATCAGGGACGGCGCCATTTCACCTGATTCGGCAAGAAAAGCATTTTCCGAAGTAATGGTCAATATCAGAAAGGCTGTGAAGCCGGATACCTGCCGGGGGATAGATTCCGCATATTTCGTTTATCCTGTCAAAGGATATTCCCCACGTGAGTCCATTGGTTCAAGAGGAAGAGGCTACCGGCCAAATGGATTTGATCTTTTCGACCGCGAAGTCGCAGGCAGTCACCCCGCACACGATTTGTTCGTGCGCGACAAGGACCAGGATAATCTCGATGACCGCACCTGGAAACCCATTGATATACTTTCATTTACCTCGGGCATTGTGCTGGCCACCGAAACGGGCTGGAAGTACGATAGTGAGCTGCGTGGCGGCAACTGGGTCTGGATCTATGATCCCTGCCTGGACGGACTCTTCTATTATGCCCACAATAATATCGTCGAAGTACAGCCCGGACAAAGCGTGAAGGCAGGCGACAAAATAGCCGAAATGGGCAGGAGCGGCTACAATGCATACAAACAAAGATCGCCTACGCACGTGCATTTGATGTACCTGCAATTGGATAGTATGGGTATGCCGGAGCCTTACAATACTTATGAATGGATGCTGCAATCTACCGTGAAGAGTGACCCGGAAATGGATTGATTGGGATTGCTGCATTTTATTAATAAATTGTAGCTGACTCAATTACTATTCCCCCTAAGCCACTTTTATGAACAATCGCCGGTCCTTTTTTAAAAAGAGCGCAGCCCTCGGTATGGGCGCTTTTGGTGTCGACAGCCTTTTCAACGAGATCCACGCCGAGCAGTTTAGCAATGCAGAACGGTTCTGGAAACCCGACAGCAACGATAACGAAGATTACTGGTCGGTGATCCAGGATGCTTATACTGCCAGTAAAAGCGAAATCATCATTCTGAACAATGGCGGCGTGTCGCCTTCTCCGATCGCGGTGCAGGAAGCTTTGGAAAAATACAACAAAGCGGCAGCGCAAGGCCCCTCTTACTACATGTGGCGCATTATGGATAAAGGCCGGGAGCCGCTGCGCCAGCGGCTTGCAGGGCTGGCAGGTTGTAATCCTGAAGAGATTGCGATCAACAGAAATGCGACGGAGGCACTGAATACCATCATCTTCGGATTGCCGCTCGAAAAGGGGGATGAGATTATCGGGACCATTCAGGACTATCCGAATATGATCCAGGCCTGGAAGCAGCGGCAAATGCGCGACGGGTTGGTTTACAAGCAACTATCTTTCGATTTTCCCATTGAAAATGACGATCAAATCGTAAAAGCATTCGCGGATGCGATTACCCCTAAAACCAAAATTATTCACGTTACCCACATTATTAACTGGGTCGGGCAGATTATGCCGGTGAAGAAGATCTGCCAGATGGCGCATGCAAAAGGCATTGAAGTGGTAGTGGACGGTGCACATACTTTCGGACTGCTCGACTATAAAATCCCTGATCTCGACTGCGATTACTTTGGTACAAGCCTGCATAAATTTTTGAGTGCGCCCGTCGGCAGCGGAATGATGTGGATCAAGAAGGATAAGATTGAAAAAATTTGGCCGCTGCTTTGCAACAGCCAGCCCAAAAGCGGCGATATCCGGAAATTTGAAACGCTGGGTACCAGAAGTTTTCCCATTGAACAGGCAATTGGCGAAGCGATCAATTTTCAGGAAGGAATTGGTTCAAAACGCAAGCAGGAGCGGGTGCATTATCTCAAAAAATACTGGGCAGAAAAGGCAGCACAGATCCCGGGTGTCAAAATCCATACTTCACTTAAACCCGAATTTTCATGTGCGATTGCCGGTGTGAGCGTCGACGGAATGAAGCCCGAAGAAGTTGACAGCAAGCTGATAAAAGATCACAAGATCCACACAGTGGGCATCAATTGGGAAAATATCCATTGTGTTCGGGTTACCCCCCACGTTTATACCAAATTAAGTGACCTGGACAGGCTGGTAGGCGCATTGGAAAAAATCGCCAAGAAGGCATAGTTCTTTACGTACAAACATGAGTGAGGCACGATCTGGTCACAGGTTGTGCCTTTGTTTTTAACAATAACAAACAGAACCGCTCGTAAAGTAATAGGGGATTTACACACACTCAATCACGCCACTCGCAAGATAATGCACACCGCGGGAGCAGTAAAAGCGTATTTTTAAGAATTGTCAGTAAAGAAACCAAAGGGTAATATGACACAAATCAAAAAAGGCTCTTTCATCAAGCATGTGAAAGATATCAGTATCGGCAGCGCGCTCGCTATCGCATTGCTGTCGGGAATGACATTGGGCAGCTGCTCTTCCAACCGGGATGACGAGGAGGCTTACAGCTATGAAGAGACAAGTTACACCAAAGGTATCCGGTCGCATATCAAGGAAGTAAAGCCCGGTGAGTTCAAGATAACCGATGAGGAAAACGTGGCACCCGACAGCTCAGGCGCGATCGTAACTTACCTTGACGGACATACGGATAAACTGAGCCCCGAAGCAGCGAAGGCACTTATCGATGAGGAAATCCGTACGAATCAGTCTTCCGTGGGGCATCATAGCGGGTTATCTTCCATGCTGCTTTATGGCGGAATGGGTTACCTGCTCGGTCGCAACTCCAGCAATGGGTATATGAACAATTACCGCGATGCAGGCGGGTCAGCGGCGCGGGGATTTTACAGCAATCCGTCTACCTATGACAAATCCCAGAGTACATTCAGGCAGGTCGACGCCTCACGCACCACGCGGACGGTAAGTTCGAGGCCGAGCAGCGGCAGAAAAGGATTTTTTGGAAGATCGTCGTCAGGCAGAAGCGGCGGGTGAAAATTTGATTATGGTTGAGATAAGAACATTGGTGGACGGACCCGAGCGGGCGTTCCAAAAAGCAGGCTGGGATTGGATGTTGGGTACCGACACAGTTCCTTATGTGGTGAATGCGGTAGCGGTAGTCAGTGAAGAGCAGGCTGCGCAGTACTATGCGGCGGCCAATACTTTATACGAAATGTTTGTGGAAGCCGGGCAGTACGTGATCGACAATCATTTATTCAAGGATCTCGGCATTCCTGAAAACCTGATCGAGCTGATCAAACTTTCGTGGGAGGATGAGCGGAACATTCACTTATACGGTCGGTTTGATCTTGCCGGCGGATTCGGGAACGATCAGGTGAAACTGATTGAATTCAATGCAGATACCGCAACCTGCATTCCGGAAACTGCGGTGGTACAATGGGCACATTTAAGAATGAACGGGCTTGACGAGGCACAGCAGTTCAATACTTTATATGAAAGCCTGGCAGATCAGTTCAGGTACCTTAAAGAAGTGAACCCTGACCTGACTCCTTCTATACTTTTTTCGACCATGCGGGATTATCCCGAGGACGAAACAAACGTGGCAGTACTTGCTGCCGCCGCACAGGAAGCAGGATTTGATACCGAATTTGCGTATATCGATGATGTTGAATTTTCAAATGGCGAGGGAATCTTTTTTCAGGATCCTACAACCGGCAATTTCATACGATTCGATTTTTGGTTTAAGCTGGTGCCCTGGGAGTACATTGGTTTCGATGAGCCCGAGCTGGCGACCATGCTGACTGAAATTGTCAGGAACCGGAAAGCAGTGGTACTGAACCCGGCGTATACATTGCTTTTTCAGTCCAAGTACATTTTGAAGGTGTTATGGGACCTGTATCCGTACCATCCTCATCTGTTGCAGACCGAACGCTATGCGATCCCGCACAAGCAGTCGGTAAGCAAGGTGTTGTTCGGCAGAGAGGGAGCGAATGTATCGATACTGGAAAAAGGCGGTGACGTGATAGAAACTGCGGCAGGCGAGTACGGCGAGCAGAAGAAAATCTACCAGGAGTATTTTCCATTCCCGACGGACGAGGAAGGAAAGAGTTACCAGGCGGGTGTTTTTCATGTGGGGGAAGCGTGCGGACTGGGCTTGCGGCGCGGTGGAAAAATCCTCGATAATACAGCGCAGTTTATAGGTCACATTGTTGAGTAAAAAATATTTTAGCGGCTGTCAGTCAATTTGTTGTGTATGTTTTTTAACCAAAACTTCCTGAAAATTTGCCGCTGGCTAACATATTCTACCGTTGGCTAAACTTTTTGATGGAAAACAGCATCGTGTGGTAATGTTTGTATTAAATATAATTCACTGGCTGGTACGGATATTTTGATAAAATATTTGGGTTTTTACGTCGCCGCCAGAACATTCAACCATTCCGAAATTCTTAAACGCAACCGTTATGATACACGAGAAGATTTTTTACCTTAAAAGTGGCAGAGAAGTTAAAGTAGTAGTGAAAGGGTACTTCCTTAATGACAATCCGCAATTCAACACTGAATACGAAGTTTTAATCAAAGAACCCAAAGAGAAGTTCTTTCGCACACCCATCGGAACAAATCATCCTCAGTACTGGAAAATGAAGCGTTCCACAGCCCAACAGGCAAAAATGCTGCTCCTGGAATATAGCGGTATCTCGCAACGGCAGGTGAATCAGGCGGTTTCAGAATTCAACAAAGTAGTGAGCTTCCCTTCTGCACAGATCGGATTGCAATACGAAAGCGAGCTGGTTTAATTAAGGAAAGTCGCATTTCATATATACCCCACCGGATCCAAAAACAGGAGCCGGTTTTTTTGTGCCAAATCTGGATTATACCAATAGGGGCGGGATAGTAAAAAAAGTGTTATTTGCACTTATAAAAGGTCTCCTAAAATTCAACATTACCCTCAACATGCTTCATTTCAAGTCACAAGTAGCTGTTATTACAGGCGCGGCCTCCGGTTTGGGGCTGGTAATTGCGCACAAACTCTTAAATGAGGGTGCCAATGTAGGGCTACTGGATATGAATGAAAGTGGACTTTTAGAACATTTTGTCGGAAATCAGGAGCAAGAGGAAGTAGTAGGAGTGGATGTGACCGACGAAATGCAGGTGCAGCAGGCCGTGGAGAAAGTAATAGCCCGTTTTGGAAAAATAGATATCCTGATTAACTGTGTCGGGATCACAGGGATAACCCAGGTGAAAAGTCACGAAGTGAGCAGCGAGAACCTGAGGAAAGTGATGGATGTGAATTTTATGAGCGCATTCTATACCTCAAAGGCGGTGTTACCCTATATGCTGGCCAGCAATTACGGCCGGATACTGCATGTTGCTTCCATTGCCGGGAAGGAAGGGAATGCAGGAATGCTGGCCTATTCTGCATCAAAAGCGGCAATAATCGGTATGACGAAAGTGCAGGGGAAAGAGTATGCCGAAACGGGTATTACGGTAAATGCACTGGCGCCGGCGGTAATTCAAACGCCCCTTGTAGCCGCGATGCCGGAGGCGCAGGTGCGGTATATGACAGATAAAATCCCGATGAAACGGTGCGGCACACTGGAAGAAGCTGCAAACATGGCTGCATTCATTGTTTCTCCTGAAAACAGTTTCACCACCGGCTTTACTTTCGATCTTTCAGGCGGACGTGCTACTTACTGATCCTGCTCCGTTTTTCTTTCCAGTTCAATAAAATCCTGGCGGGCAGGAGTGAAGCAGTCGATAACCTTGCATTGCGTATGTGCGACTGCGGAGTGGGGCGCATTCGAGGGAATGTAGGCCGTCATGCCGCTTTTCAGCAGTTTCTTTTCTCCGAGTATCTCAAATTCAAGTTCACCTTCGAGCACGTGGCACCACTGTTCGTGAAAATGGCTGTGCTCAGGCAGTACAGTCCCGCTGTCAATCGTGAAATGACCAAACGTTTGCTGTTCCGAGTGCGCCAGCGTCCCATAAATCCCATCCCATAATTTGACTACTCTTTTTGTGTTGAAATCGACGAAAGGCATGATTGTGAGCTGGATAGTTTCATTAAAGGTCACATAATGTACAGAACTTCACCTGATCGGGTAATTAGTTCAGCAGTGTAAATGTCAACAAAAATGGGTGATTTACCGATCGTTTGACGCGACCAACCTTTAAAAAATTGAGTCTGCAAATAGGTGAGCAAAGGCATAGGAATGTATGATAGAGCACCAAATCAAATCTGTTTTTTTAAGCTGTACTAGCAGAGAGAAATAGAAATGGTGGTTTTCTATTGTTCAACAAAACTAAAATGAAATGAAAGCAAAAAAGTTAATGCTCGCACTATCCGCTTCGATTTTGCTGGTTGCCGGCTGTAAAGACAATGAAATAGATGCTGAGGACTCACAGTACATCACGATGACTTCACCGATGAAAAATCAGGAGGTACAGGATAGTGACAGCATCCGCGTGGATGCGACTATCAAGCCAAATTCAGGAGCAGTCGCGAGCTACCAAGTTTATTTGCTTGATAAAAAGGGCAAGAGAATGCACGAGACAAAAATAATGTGCGGCTGTGCAGACAAGGGCAACGTTGCCATCGACCTAGCATTTATGTATGATGTTAAAAAGACAAGTGATATGTACATACAGGTACAGGCCGAGCTTGAAGACGGAACACGCATCCACGAAGAAATGCCATTCAGGCTGGTAGACACCAAGAAATAGAGAAATTTTCATACTCAATAAAGCACAGCCAATCTTCAATTGCCTGCCGGACAGCGCATGCACATAGGGTATGTGTTGACCGGCAAAAGCAACACTTTTTCATCAAACACACTCTCAATTATGAAGATACATACTGTTGTATGCTTGTTTTTCATTTCTCACTATGCACTTGCGCAGGAACGTATAACAATCAGCGGTTTTGTTAAAGAGCAGGGAAGTGAAGAATTGCTGACCGGAGTGAATGTTTATATACCCGGAACTTCGGCGAATGCAGTTACTAATAACTATGGTTTTTATTCACTGACTGTACCACCAACTGATTCCGTGACCATTTCCTATTCACTTGTTGGTTATGAAAAAACCGACCGCCGCATTCAGGCTGATCGGAATATGGAGGTTAACGTTTTTCTTTCCTCGGCCCGGCAGCTGGAAGAAGTAGTTATTTCGGCGAGGAAGCAGGAAGATTATGTCAGCAGGTCTGCACGGATGAGCTCGGTGGGAATTCCAATTGACCAGATCAAGAAAATGCCTGCGCTGTTTGGAGAAAAAGATGTTTTGAAGGGGCTCCAACTCATGCCAGGCGTTCAAAAAGGTACCGAGGGTCAAACAGGCTTGTACGTCCGTGGCGGCGGGCCGGATCAAAACCTGATCATACTTGACGACGCGGTTGTTTACAATGCAAGTCACCTGTTCGGCTTCTTTTCCGTATTCAATAGTGATGCGATTAAGAATGTCGAATTAACCAAGGGAGGTTTTCCCGCGCGCTATGGCGGCCGGTTGTCTTCCGTAGTCGAGATGAATATGAAAGAGGGCAGTAAGGACAAGCTGCACGGAGAAGGAGGAATAGGATTGATTGCATCGCGGGTCACATTGGAGGCGCCTTTGGCCAAAGGCAAATCGTCTTACATTATCTCTGCAAGAAGAACTTATATCGATATTCTGGCTGCTCCGGTGATCAAACATTTGAATAAAAAATCTGAGAACACCTTTCAGCCGGGTTACTACTTCTATGACCTGAATGCAAAGATCAATTATGATCTTGGGCCAAAAGACAAGGTTTACCTGAGCGGATACCTCGGGCGTGACAACTTCTTCGTCAAAGAAAAACTGCCGGACTTTCAAATGCGGGCAGATATGTCCTGGGGCAATGCGACAGCGACAATGCGCTGGAACCATATTCTGAATAGAAAACTGTTTGCGAATACATCGCTCATCTTCACCGATTTCTATTTTAATACAAGCAGCAATTTCAAGGAGTATACGGGACAAGAGCGGACGCTGAGCGAGTCAGGTGTTGCTTACAGCTCGCGCATCAGGGATTTAAGTTTCAAAACCGATTTCGATTACTATCCTGTCGCTGCCCACGCAATTAAATTCGGCTTGCAAGGTACCTTTCACAAGTCGATACCCTCAGCAATGAACGTGCAGGGGGCATTTGGCGACGAGCCGATTGCTCCGAAAAAAGAGCAGGTACATTCACTGGAAGGTGGTGCGTATATTGAAGATACCTGGCAGGCATTTGATGCTTTAAAGATGAATGCGGGTTTTCGTCTCAGCTACTTTCGGGCGCGTGAAAAGGATTATATCCGCCCCGAACCCCGCTTTTCAGCAGCTTTGAGGCTCGCGCCGGATTTTTCAGCGAAAGTGTCCTACGCCAGAATGAACCAGTATGTTCACCTTTTATCGAATACGGGGTTGGGATTGCCGACAGATCTTTGGGTAACAAGTACCGACCGCATTAAACCGCAACAATCCAGTCAGTTTGCATTCGGCTTTGCGAAGGATCTTGAAAAGCCAGCGCTCACATTTACGCTCGAAGGATTTTACAAGAATATGAATGACATTCTTGGATATAAAGAGGGAGCAACATTTATCGGAATCACTGGTGAGAATGCAACGGATGTCAAGTGGGAAGACAATGTGACATCTGGAAGCGGCTGGTCTTACGGCGCGGAATTCCTGGCGCAGAAAAAGAGCGGACGCTTTTCAGGCTGGGTAGGGTACACATTGTCATGGATTTACTGGAAGTTTCCCGAGCTGAATAATGGAAAGGTATTTCATCCGCGCTACGACCGGCGCCATGATTTATCCATTGTGGGCATTTACGAGCTGAGCAAACGGGTTACCTTATCTGCAACCTGGGTATATGGAACCGGCAATGCGCTCAGTGTGCCAGCATCTACATATAATGCGATGGAAATGAGTTTTTTCAGTCGGTATAACCCTTCCGAAACGGTGCTTAACCGCAACATAGACGGAATGAACATTTCGCAGTTCGACAGCAAAAATGATTTTCGGGCAGAAGCCTTTCACAGGCTTGACTTCTCTGTTCAGTTTCACAAGAAAAAAAGACGGTACGAACGAACCTGGGAGGTTAGCGTGTATAATGCATATAATCATAAAAATCCCTTTTTCTATGATTTAGCGCAAAATGTCACGCCTGCGGGAGTAACAGAGCGCAGCCTGAAAAAGTATTCCCTCTTTCCGGTCCTTCCTTCCGTAAGCTACAACTTCAAATTTTAGGCCATGAAAAATCTGAAATTATATCTCTGCCCGCTCTTGTTGGCTGCTGGGTGGCTATTGACAGCCTGTGAATCTTTTGTGAACGATATTCAGGATGCAAAGCTTCCAAAAAGTGAATCAAGGCTGGTAATCAGCTCTGTAATTGCTCCCCATTTATCTCATATCAATGTCATAGTTACGGAGTCTGTCCCTTTATTTTCTAAATCCGGAGCAACGGGAAAAAGGCTGGAAAATGCGGTTGTCAGGATTACCAACGGTGTGAAGGAAGCAACCATCCCTTATAATGCGGAAAACAACCTTTATAGTTTAGAGCAATCAAAGTTTCCCATTGAACCTGGGAAAACATATACATTGTTAGTTTCAGATGGGAAAAGAAGCGTGACGGCACAATGCACAGTGCCTGCCAAGGCGCCGCAAATAGCATCCTATGTTTTTGATACATTGGTCTTTGAAGAAGAGACTTACAAAGACACAGCCATCACATTGAGAATGACCTGGCGCGACATTCCCGGCGATACGAATCAGTATCGGGTTGATGCAGTAATGGACATCGAATATAGTGTTCTGATCAAAGAAGCCTCAGGAAAATTTACTGAAAAGCGGGTAGCTTATCCGTTTCAATTTAATTGGGAATGGCAGCAAGGTAAAAATGCGCTCCAAACTGATAAATACCAGGACGGAGCACTTTTTACATCACCGATTGGAAAATTAGATTTGCCAGAAGTCCGTGAGCGAGAGCAGGACGGTAAGAAGATAACATTCTACCCCAAAACCAAAATCAGCAATGTGGTTTTGGAGGTAATGAATGTAGATCAGCATTATTACAAATATCAACGATCATTGGAAGCAAGGAACAATGCAGACAACCCGTTTGCCGAACCTGCCACGGTATATACCAATGTAAAAGGTGGATTCGGCTTCTTTGCGGCATATAATTCTGCTCAAATCAAGCTGAGTAAGTATCAGTAAAGGGTTCATTGAAGATTCCTCACGCATTTGCATTAGAAATTTTGAAAAAATCCTCTGGTATATATAAATACTTCCAGAGGATTTTTAACTTTGCTAAGTTCAATCTTTCTTCCTATTCAAACATTGCGCGGGATTTTATCCATAATGCTGCTCGGGCTTTTGCTCTATAATATGGTGGGCTATTCGATAGTCTACCTGTTGGAAGAGCGGCATGAGATCAGTGCAGTGAATACGGATCTGATTCAGCAGTCGGCCAGCTCGGCGGATATTGTCATCAAAGTGCCTGTGGCTGTTCCTTATCAGACCAACTGGGAAACGCCGGAAGCTGTGGAAGGACAGATCCGGCATGAAGGCAGGTTTTACCAGATGAAAAGCCAGCAGCTGCTAAACGATACCATGTACGTGCATTGTGAGCTGGACCAAACCGCTCGTGACAGGTTTACCGATTTGGTTTCCAAGATCAATGATCAGGTTACCGGCCAACAGTCTGACAATGCCAAAGATCAGCATTCCAGCATTCTCAAAAATTTCCTTAAAGAATACATGGGCCAGGGTAGAAAGCACGTCTTTTATGTGCTGGAATGGACTCCCTCCCATTTGATTATTCCTTCATCAACACCTGCCTTTACATCCGACAGGCACTCTTCCATTCCCGCGCCGCCACCCGATCGCGCATAGTAAATCCATTTATCCCATTCCGAAGATCTGAGCCAAGATTTTGCACAAACGACCGCGTTTATGCACGATTGTTGATGTTGCGATCTGCCGGAAGGGACAAGTAACTATTTACTATAACCGATTCATCCGAAAATGGCACATATTACCCTGCCCGACGAATCACTTCCGGGCATTGTCGGACTTTTCAATTTCAGGCCGGAAACGGCAGCACCTTTGCAGCTATTAGCCGAAACTTTACTCAGGAGCAGCTCTTCACTGACCAGTGGCGAAAGAGAGCTGATCGCAGCTTACGTTTCACATCTTAACAATTGTCATTTCTGCCACACTTCCCACGCCGCTGCCGCCATGGCGCACCTGGAATGTGACCTGGCTTTGGTTGACGATATCAAAAATGATTTCAGACAAATCGAAGTATCTCCCAAACTGCGCGCTTTGCTCCGTATCGCTGCCAAAGTGCAGCAAAGCGGAAAAGAAGTGCGGGACGAAGATGTAGCAAATGCAAGAGCCGAGCAGGCGACAGACCAGGAAATCCACGATACCGTGCTGATCGCCGCAGCTTTTTGCATGTTTAACCGCTATGTCGACGGACTGGGTACCTGGGCACCTCAGGAAAACGAAGCCTACCGCGAAATGGGTCAACGTATGGCCCACACAGGTTACGTCAGGTTCCCGGTTCTTCAAGACTAAAAGCACTCTCAAAATGCCACATATACCACTGCCTGACCACTTGCCAGGCATTACCGGCTTGCTGGAATACAGCAAGGAAACGGCGCACCCGATCCGGTTACTGACCCAGTTTCTGCTTCGCGGAGAGAACAGTCTGAGCGAAGGCGAGCGTGAGTTGATCGCGACCATCGTGTCGCACAATAACGAATGTAAATTCTGCACGGCGGCACACACCGCCGCTGCGGATATTTTACTGGGCGAGAACGAAACCTGTGAAATGGTGAAACAGGATATTGATACTGCGCCGGTAAGTGAAAAGATGAAGGCGCTCCTGAAAATCGCCCGGCTGGTTCAGGTCAGCGGAAAGGCGGTGACGCCGGAAACGGTAACCTATGCACGCAATGCAGGCGCTACCGACTTGGAGATCCACGATACCGTACTGATTGCCGCCCTGTTTTGCCTGTACAACCGCTATGTGGACGGAACGGCGACTGTCGCTCCCACTGATCCTCAATTTTATCTTGGCCTTGGTCAGCGACTTAAAGACCATGGCTACAACAGATTGCCAAATGGTTACGATCATTTGAAAAAACAAAATCAACCTTCCTGACTATTTAAATAGACGTGTATGAAAAAACATTTACGCTTCGTAATGCTCCTGTTCTGCATTGCCGCTTCACAAATCGCAGTCGCGCAATCAGCTAAAATCAGGGGGCAAATTATTGACAATGAATCCCAAAAGCCGCTTTCCGGAGTGTCGGTTTCGGTGAAAGGAAAAAATACGGGTGCAGTCACCAACTCCGAAGGTTCATTTGAGCTGAATACTTCATTGCCTGCAACGCTGGTGATTTCACTGGTAGGCTATGCCCGCCAGGAAGTGGAAGCGGTTTCTGACCAGAACCTGAAAGTTAATCTGGCGCCCGCCATTGAAGAGTTGAGCCAGGTGGTTGTGACTGCGTCGCGGGTGGAAGAGAGTATCCTGCGGTCGCCGGTCAGTATTGAGAAAATGGATTCGCGCGCCATTCAGCAGACACCGTCGGCTAACTTTTACGACGGTCTGATCAATATGAAATCGCTGGATATGGTAACGAGCAGCCTTACTTACAAGCAGATCAACACCCGGGGATTCAACACAACAGGCAACAGCCGGTTCTTGCAGCTGGTCGACGGTGTGGACAACCAGCCTTCCGGACTTGGTTTTGCAATGGGCAATTTGTTTGGCCCTCACGACATTGATGTGGAAAGTGCAGAGTTAATTCCCGGCGCCGCATCTGCCTTGTACGGTCCGATCGCGTTCAATGGAATGCTGAACACACGTACCAAAAACCCGTTTGAATACCAGGGGCTCAGTGCACAGACCAAATTCGGAGTAAACCATATTGACGACGGCACCGGGCTGGGCGCCAAGCCGATGTACGATCTGGCAATCCGTTATGCCAAGGCGTTTAACAACAGGTTTGCCTTCAAAGTCAATGCATCTTACCTGAAAGGGACTGACTGGTATGCCAACGATTACACGGACATTGATCCTAATACTCCGGAAGCAAACCGAGGCCCGAATAACCCTGGAAAGAACCAGCTGAATATTTACGGGGATGAAGTGGCCCAGACACTTCCGAACATTGGGCGGGTATCGCGTACCGGCTATGAGGAGAAAGACCTCGCTACCTACGGGGTATACAGCCTCAAACTGAATGCGGCACTGCATTATCGCATCACCGACAAGCTGGAAGCCATTTATCAGGGAAATTTTAACCAGGGAACTGCGCAGTATACAGGCAGTAACCGTTTCGTTATCAATGATTTTAAATTTATCCAACACAAACTCGAACTCCGCGGAAGTAATTTTTACGTGAGAGCTTACACCAACCAGGAGCTTTCGACCAACTCATACAATACCCGCGCACTCGGCCAGCATATCAACCGCACCTGGGTTAAGGACCTGACGGGAGCAACCGTATCGCCGGATAAAGCCGACGCAGCCTGGTTTGAAAGGTATGCGGCAGCTTATAATGGAGCACTTGGGGGCATTGTTTCAAAAGATCACAATGCAGCCCGCACCTTTGCCGATCAGGGGCGTATTTTGCCGGGCAGCTCAGAATTTGATAGCGCGAAAGATGCATTGATCAAAACCAGAGGCTTGGCAGGCGCTGGTATCCTCAGCGAATGCAGCCTGCGCCACGTTGAGGGAATGTACGATTTCAGCTCTGCATTGAAGATCTTCAATTTGCAGGTTGGAGGAAATTACAGAAAGTACTTCCTGAAAACTGGTGGGACGCTTTTTGACGATAAAGATAAGAACCTGACGAATGAAGAATATGGCGTTTTTGCACAAGCTTCCAAATCGTTGTGGAAAGATCATTTGAAAATTACATTGTCAGGCCGGTATGACAAGAACGAGAACTTCGACGGTCGCTTTACGCCCCGTGCGTCCGCCGTTTTTTCCCCAACAGAAAATCACCATTTCCGCGCCTCATACCAGACCGGATTTCGAAACCCAACCGTCAGTGATCAGTTCATCAAGCTGAATGTCGGGCCGATCATCATTTTAGGTGGCGCGCCGGTCAATTCGCAGGGGCTCAACGCTTATGAGAATTCAGTTACCATTGCTTCATTCTCAGCGTTTGCAAATGCATTTGGTGCAGATATGCAGAAGGGTACGCCATTTCCTCAGGCAGTTGCGAACAACAAGGATAAGCTGGTAAAATCCGATGTGCCTTACATTAAATCTGAAAAAGTAAAAAGCTATGAGATTGGCTATAAAGGTTTGTTAAGCAAGAAGTTGTTGTTTGATGTCAACTATTATTACAGCCAGTATACCGATTTTATGATCAACACCGTGGTAGCTCGGGCAAAGTCGGATATCCTGCTGCCGGATGGATCGGTAAACCCTGCCGCGGCGGCCGAATTGCTGGGTGCCGACAGGCAGCTTTTTCAATTGTACACCAATGCGGCTGACCAGGTTTCCATCCAGGGTGTAAGTGCCGGACTTACTTATTCTCTGCCCCGGAACTTCAGGCTGAGCGGCAATGCAACCTGGATCGACTTCAATATCGGAGACGCCGACGCCAACAATATTCCCGCATTTAACACACCCGAATGGAAGTCGAATGTAGTTTTTGGCAACCCAAAACTGACCGATAAACTGGGCTTTAATATAGCCTGGCACTGGCAAAGCAGCTTTGACTGGTATGGTACATTCACCGAAATGCGCCCCGGCAAAGTGCAGGCTTACAACCTGCTCGATGCCCAGATTAGCTATCGCATTCCGTCGCTGAAAACCACTGTCAAAATCGGCGGGTCGAACGTCACAAACAAGTATATCGTGCAGGCTTACGGTTCGCCGGCTGTGGGCGGGCTGTACTATGTGAGTTTGAATTTCGATCAGCTATTCAGATAACCGCAGGAGCTATGCAAACTCTCGAAATAACAGGTACTAAATCGAAAAGCGTTTCCGGAAAATGGCTTGCATTCGCATTGTGTTTTGTGAGCTATACATTCAGCGGGACAGTTTCAACACTGATGTCCGTGTTCTTGCCGGTAGCTATTCCCGAATTGAATGGCGGCCCGGTAAGTGAATCCGCAATGGGAGAGATAGGCGCTTATATCAATGCATTGTACCTGTACGGCTGGATGTGCGGCGGTTTGTTTTTTGGCGTTGTGAGTGATCGCATTGGCCGGGTGAAATCACTTACGCTGGTCACCGCGCTTTACGGAATTTTCACCTGCCTGGTTACCATTGTTCCAAACTTATATGCCCTGATCGCATTCCGTTTCTTCGCAGGGATGGGCGTAGGCGGCGTTTTGCTGATCTCCACGGTTTACATTTCCGAGATTTGGGATGACAAAACAAGGGCTGTTATGCTAGGTATCCTGGCAGTTTGTTTCCCTGTCGGCATTGTTACAACCGGAAGCCTGAACCTGATTTTCTCTGATTGGCGGAACGCATTCGGCATTGGTATCATTCCCGTGCTAACCGCAGTGATCATTTTTATATTCGCTCCTGAATCCGCCAAATGGCGTGACCTCAAAGATGCAGGGAAGAAACCGCGGCAGTTGCTCTCTGGCGAAAACCGGCGGAACCTCATCTCAGGCTCTGTCATATTCGGATCGGTGCTGATTAGCCTCTGGGGTATATTCTCCTGGCTTCCTACCTGGGTGCAAACTTTAATTCCAGCCGGAGAAAACGGACAAAAGGAACGGGGGCTGATCATGATCCTGCTCGGTGCCGGCGGCATTCTCGGTGGTGTTTTTTCGGGTGTTCTGCTCAATCGTTTTGGTAAAAAGAAAACGTTGACCGCCGTGTTCACGGGCTGCCTGATTATGTGCTGTATTCTGTTTTTGACAAATGACACTTTTTCCAACATCGTCTATCTCGAAACAGCCGTGCTTTCATTTTGCTTCGGGATTAGCCAGGGTGCATTGTCAAGCTACATTCCAGAGCTGTTTCCTGTACAGGTACGCGGCACTGCAACGGGCTTTTGTTTTAACATAGGAAGGTTTTTTACCGCGACAGCCGTGTTTTTTATTGGCTCTCTGGTGAGTGTGCTGGGTGGTTTTGGAAATGCGTTGCTCGTCTTCACATTCCCATTCGTAATTGCATTGCTTTTTACAGCGCGCAGTAAGTAACAATTTAAAAGTGAATATCATAGGTTAATATATTAGGCAAACGGGTTTGCCATCTGGCGAACCCGTTTCTTTGTTAGTTGTCACCCTGAGCGCAGTCGAAGGGCGTTTCTTTGTTAATTGTCACCCTGAGCGCAGCCAAAGGGCGCTTCTTTGTTTCTTCTGTCAATCAAGAAATTTTTATATCAATGAAAAAGCTCTTCTATCTGGGTGTAATCGGGATTATAATTTACGAAATAGCCAAAGTTTACTTCATCATGCCAATGCCTGGCAGTCAACGCATGAACAGCATTGACCTGGCCTACTTTCTGCATACCTGGCGCTGGGTTTTCCGGATTACGTTCTGGGCGCTGATCCTGGTTGGTTCAGTTGCCGTTTTCAAGACTAAGATGAAGTGTCCGGCTGGCTTGCTGCTGCTGGTGGCATTCGGGGTTACTTATGCCGCTAACTATGAAATGGCAGCGGATACGATGTTTTATCAGCCGGGTACCTTGTTAATGCAAAATGCAGCCGCCAACAAAGTGAGTGCCGACAGGCTGGTGATCGGTGCGGTCGTCAATGGCGAAGCAAAAGCGTATCCCATTCAATTTATTGGTTATCACCATCAGGTACGCGATAGTTTGGGTGGGAAACCCGTGATGGTTACCTATTGCACGGTCTGCCGGACCGGAAGGGTTTTTGAGCCTGTTGTAAACGGTAAAACCGACAATTTCAGACTTGTGGGTATGGACCATTTCAATGCAATGTTTGAGGATGAAACAACAGGAAGCTGGTGGAGACAAGCCAATGGAGAGGCCATTGCGGGCGAGCTGAAAGGCAAAATGCTCCCTGAAATTGCCAGCTCACAAACTTCATTGCGACAGTGGCTGAAATTGCATCCAGACAGCAGGATCATGCAGCCAGACCCGGCTTACCAGGCTAAATACGATTCCATGAGCCGGTACGAAAGCGGGAAAAACAAGTCGATGCTGACCCGCAGCGATTCACTTTCATGGAAGGATAAATCGTGGGTAGTAGGTGTCAAAACCCGTGACGGAAGTAAGGCTTTTGACTGGAACCGGCTGAAAAAGGAGCAGCTTATCATGGATCAGGTCGGATCGGCTCCGGTAGTAGTCATGCTCGCTGCTGATAAAAGGAGCTTTTTCGCTTTTGAAAATCCGCATAAGGAGAATCTCCGGCTGCAAAACGATACGCTTTACAGCGACAAAGCAGCCTATAACTTACTCGGCAATCGCATTGCAGGTACCGGCGACGATCTGAAACCCGTCAACGCTTATCAGGAATATTGGCATAGCTGGAAAACTTTCCATCCCGAAACGGGGCAGTATTGACTTGCTCTTCCATTGATAACCAATTGTATATAGCTGATAATGAAATCTGGTTTTTACCTTCTGATCCTGTTTTTTACAACTCTTACTTTTCATGTAAATGGACAGGATGAAAAAAAGGATACAAAGGATTTTGAAAAAGTACTCGACCTGAAAGAAGTCACAATCGAGCAGCGCAGGAACATCATTCATACAGAGCAACTCCCGGATGTGCATAATACCTACATCATGGCCGGTAAGAAGAGTGAAGTGATCCGGATGGAAGGTGTGAACGGGAATATCACCGAGAAAACGGGCAGGCATATTTTTGCAAAAATACCTGGTGTTTTTGTGTATGATATGGACGGAAGCGGCAATCAGGTGAATATTTCAACGCGTGGCCTCGATCCGCACCGTTCCTGGGAATATAATATCAGGCAAAATGGCGTGATCACCAACTCCGATATGTATGGTTATCCGGCCAGTCATTACAGTCCTGCCATGGAATCCATCCAGCGGGTGGAGCTGGTGCGTGGTACTGCGTCGCTTCAATTCGGGGCACAGTTTGGCGGTATGATCAATTACATTACCAAAGATCCTGATACGACACGCGCTATCACATTTGAAACAATCAATTCAGCAGGCTCTTTCGGCCTTTTCAGCTCTTATAATGCAATCGGGGGCAAGGTAGGCAAGCTGACTTACCAGGCATATTATCAAAACCGGCATTCAAACGGATACCGGAAAAACGCGCGTTCTGATGCGCAGTCGCAGTTTGTCAGTCTATCCTACGAAGTAAGCCGCTCATTGCGGATCAAGGCGGAGTTGGGCAGGTCTAAGTACATTTACCAGATACCCGGTCCGCTGACGGACGCGATGTTCGGGGCGGATCCGCGGCAGTCAACACGTTCGCGTAACTATTTCAACCCGGATATATACATTCCTTCTTTCACGGTCGACTGGAAGATCAATCCCGCTACCCAGCTCAAATTCACGGCTTCCGGCGTTTACGGCGCACGGAACAGCGTCATGTTTGATGCATTCGCCAATGTACCCGATACGATCAGTTCCACCACCGGATCGTATCGCGCCAGACAGGTGGATATTGATAATTTCCGCAGTTTCACTTCCGAATTCCGGCTTTTGCACCAGTATCAGTTTGCCGGGATCAGCAATGTGTTTTCTGCGGGCGTGCAGTTTATGCACAATAACCTGCGGAGGCGGCAGCTGGGCAAAGGTACCACGGGCAGTGATTTCGATCTGACATTAACTGATCCGGTATTCGGCCGCGATCTTTACATGAAGACAAAAAATACAGCCGCATTCATTGAAAACCTCATTTTTATCACTCCGCGATGGACACTGTCGCCCGGCTTTCGGATTGAGAGCGGCGCAACGGATATGACAGGTAAGATCAGCTATTACGATCCGGGCAACCTTCCCAACAGCATCAGGCACAGGTTCCCGCTTTTCGGGATCAGCTCTCAGTACAGGATCAGCAGCAACAGCCGCGCCTATGCCGGATTTTCACAGGCTTACCGGCCGGTGGTTTTTAAAGATATCATCCCGGCTTCTGTGCTGGAAAGGGTAGACAAGAACCTCAAAGATGCGTACGGGTATAATCTGGAAGCCGGTATCAGCGGGAATGTAAAAGGTATTTTGAAGTACGATATCAGTGTGTTCCAGGTGTTGATCAACCACAGAATGGGGACCGTATCCATGCGTGATGAAAATGGAACAGCCTATCTGCTACGGACCACAACCGGCGACAGCCGCACCCGCGGTCTGGAAATGTATTTGGAAGCAACACCATTTAAAACAGATGATGAAGCTGCCTCCGCAGGACTACTTTCCTTTTTTACCTCAACTTCCTATTTCGACGCCAGGTATATCAAGGGAAATGCGGTGGTGAGTAATGAGAATAAAAGCGTGGCGGGCAACAGGGTTGAGGGTGTACCTGCGTGGATTTCGCGGAATGGGGTGCAGCTGGAATACAAAAAGCTGTCGTCTACATTGCAGTACAGTTATGTCAGTTCCAATTTTGCAAACCCGCTGAATACAGTCGAACCTTCGGCAAATGGAACCATTGGAAAAGTGCCGGGCTACGGACTTTTGGATCTGAATGCAACGCTCCGCCTTGGTAAAGCCTATACTTTGCGACTGGGGATCAACAACATGACCGATAAGCAATATTTTACCAAAAGACCGACTATGTATCCCGGAGCGGGTGTCTGGAGTTCTGACGGGCGGAGCTTTCTGCTTTCGGTGGGGATAAAGATTTAAATAAAAGGGAATTGAGCTATATCAGTAATTGATGAGGATAGCAAAATGAGTCCCGAAATTTTATGAGTGTAATAGTCGCTGCAATGTGCT
Organism: Dyadobacter sp. Leaf189; assembly: GCF_001424405.1. Taxonomy (GTDB): domain Bacteria; phylum Bacteroidota; class Bacteroidia; order Cytophagales; family Spirosomataceae; genus Dyadobacter. Next base: position 33,744 of record NZ_LMPS01000008.1, on the reverse strand, counting down.
AAAAGCAATCCTGTTCTAAATTCGGCTTGCGACCATCTACGTTACCTTCATCAGTGGCTTGGGTGGGGTAAAAACAGCCCTCTTTTGTTTTAAAAACAACCATTTCTTTCTTGCAGGGAATAGCGCAGGCCCAACCTTCAACAATGCTAAGTTTTCGCTCCTGATCCATTACCTCCATACCATATACGAAAGGGCCGCTGTAAACACTTCCATCATTCCAGTTTTTTCCATTCCAGGCATATTCACGCATCTGCGAAATGTCGAACTTAACAGTACGGTATAAAACAGTATCCTTCCCTGGTGTTAAAATTGTGAAGTTGATGAGCGTCAATACTTCCGAATTAACAAACGGCGCAAATGTATCATTGATACCATCTCCATTAGGCGTAAAAACATTAGGAACATAGATGCTTGTTTTCCGGCTATTAAAAACAACAGGCTCGATTCCGCAGCAGGATTTAAACTCTTCAGGAATCGGCTGCGCAGGTTCGGTTTGTGCAGTGCAGGATTCGAGCTTCAATATGAAGATCGACAGCAAGATGAATGGGAGGGTGTTTTTAAGATTCATGTAATGAAGCCGGTTTTATTGGGTAGTAATTAAAGTGTGTTTCCTGAAATGCCAGATTATATTTCTATGATCATCATTTTAGGTAAGTGTTTTCAGCTTCAATTTATAAGTGAGCTTGTAATTCACACCATAATCCCTTTTTAGCGGGTAGGGAGAATTTTTTAACGGTATGTAGGCAACCCACCCTAAGCCAATTTTGGTGAAAGTATTTCTTCAAGGTTCGGAGAAATAGGAGCCATGCTGTTCGAATTCATATAATCCTCGATCGATTGTAGCAAGTTGAGAATATAGGCGCCTTATGGTTATGTCACGGTGAACAAGCCCATCTGGCCGATGTGACAAACCTGTTTTTGAAAGTTCCTCCCTGTATTTAGGAGGTTGCTCCTCCAAATGCACCGTGGGCTGCGGCTTGCACTGCCAGGCGGACCAAACCACTGGAAATTCCGGCGGTTGCACCTCCAATTACGAAAGAAACGCCTGATGGTATAAACCTACCGCCACGGATACGCCAAACTCTCTCCAATCCCAATTTTTGAATCTACCATTGCTAAAACCAATACTAAGCGAAATGAGCTATTTTATTTGTTTTCTCCTTCCAACTTCAAACTAGCCGGCACTTTTAATTCTCTTCTCTTTGCCAGGTAATCAATTTTAGCTAACGGACCGTACACCTTTTTGTTCTTGTGAGATATAATCCAATAGTTTACCTCGTGTAAGAATATTTTTGATAGTACGGATCATGAATAATGATACTATCTGCAACTAATTCACTGTCAAGCATTTCTTTTTCCGAATTCGTTGGGTAACGTTTTCGATCGGCGCTTCGGAGTTTAAAAGAAATTTGAGATTCATGACCTTTTTTTGGTTGGTCGTTGAATTGCAATAATGAAATCATCATCATATGCGTAGCTCGTAACGTCGCCATAAATACTTTTAAATGAATTTATTGATGGAGATTGGATGATATTTAGTACACCGCCATTATTTACATAGATAAAACCTCCACTTAACTCTTCAGTGTAATTGGAAATGCCACCTCCGCAGCTTATACATGCCGTTTAAAAAAATAGTTTGAAGTTACTCATTCTACTTAAAGATACTCTTAATAAAAATGACATGTTATTCATTTCCCTCTTCCAACTTCAATTCATCTGGTACCTTTAATTCTTTTCTTTTTCGAAAGTATTCCTCTTTTGTTAATGGCCCGTACATTGTTTTATTCTGATGTGAAATGATCCAGTAGTTGGTCGTATTTGCGAAAATGCTTTTGTAGTAAGGGTCGTTCAAGATGAGACTATCAGCGACTCGCTCACTTTCTATCCTGTCATTCGTTGAGTTATATTTATACTTCACGCGATCAGCGTTTCGTAACTCGTACGCAATTGAACCGTGGTATATTTCTCTACTTGGTTGCTGAATAGCTAGTATGAAGTCTGCATTGAACTTATATTCCATAACTTTTCCATAGATGTTTTTTTGACCGCGTATTGGCGTCCGTATATTTTTGAATTCCTTTCCGGAGCTTTCATAGAGAAATCCGTTACCAAGATTTTCTGAATAATCAGACATACCCCCGCATCCTGTAGGTAGCATAGATGAAAAGGATAGGAAATAGATTTTAATTCTTCTAGCAAGGCTTGTGTAGTTCGTATTCATTTGTGGCTTTTTGTTAATATTTTACATTGTGTAGCTGCAATCACTGGGAATATTGAGTTCTTTTACCTGACAAAAATTAATGGGGTAACATCTGCTCAGGACTAGTAAGGTTTATATAATTTGTATAGATTTATCAAGGCTGCACCATTGTAATTTATCCAATAACTTCTACCTGCGGATGTTCCGAAATTGGAGGCAAACCATCCACCTATAACCGTAAAGGTGTTTCTTGAAAAATTGTCAAAATACTTTCGTATTTGTTCAAAATCGTAAAGTCCTCGCTCGATTGTTGCTCTCTGCGCATTAAAACGAGTCATTGTCATCTGACCATGCACCAACCCGTCTTCCGAGTTGTAAAGCGATTGGACCTGTTTAACTCCATTGACCCATCCCTCATCCTTAACCCATCCTAAATCCAGTTTACTAGCATCAATGGTCAATTCTCTACCGCCGCCTTTGCGAAACCACTCATTCGCCTCCCCTAAACTAAGCCTCCCATCCGCTAAAATACGTTTCTGTAATCTGGCCGCCGCACGCTCATCCAATGCATGTGCCGCATGGTTAAATCCTGCGATAATTCCAGCCTGTGCAGCTCCTTTCCAGAAATTACCACCACTCAATTCTGAGACAACGCCGCCAAAAGCTGCGGATGCGCCAATTTGCAGGCCGGTACCTAAACCGGCAGTTGCCGATCCCATTAATGAACCTGCGGCCCCGGTAATAAATCCGGTTTTGAAGGTTCCTCCCTGTGCGTAAGACATTGCTCCTCCAAAGGCGCCGTGTGCTGCGGCTTGCACTCCTGCGCGCACCAAATCAAATCACCCCGCTATCTTCTTATACCCCGCCATTTCAATAGTAGCGCATGTACGCAGAGTGCTACAGAACTAATGCTCCTAGAGGGCATTACTTTATTTTTATTCGGGCTGTATATTTGTTTTCGACTTTCCTAAAATTGGATATTGATCACGAATTTTGTTTACATCATTTATTAGATGGTCAATAAGTTGAGAATCACTTTCAACAGTGAATTTTAACTGGTTTTTAGGTCTTCCCACATTTGCTATTCCTTCCCATAATATCTGACCTGTGGTCTGTTTAGTTCCGATCAGGTACAATCCTTCTTCTATGGTATTGAATTCTATTGTGGCTCCTTGATCGATCGTCGCTATCCGTAGACTTTCATAGAAATACAGGAGATCATCTGTTCTTAAATAAGTTTTGTAAAGTGCCTGGAAGCCAGGTACTACTACTTTAACTTCTCCATCAAGCCAATCTATATCCGAATCATCATCACTTTCGGGATAGCTTCTTTTAAGAATTTTTATTTGAACAAATTTACTTTCGGATCCAATTTTCATATTCATTGTTTTAATTTCTTATAACGGTCATGACATCACCAATTTTATTTGTGATGACCTTTAGGTTATCTTTTATAAATACCGAAGTACCAGGTCTGTTTCCCGGAAATGTAGCTGACGGGTTTTTGATAACGTCAAGTACAGCAGTTGGAGATAGTACACCTCTTAATTGCATTTGATCTAGCGCATGCCCGGTAAATTTGGTTCCATTTATTGTTGCGGGCAAATTTTTGCTGATGATGTTTAATTCGAACCCTCCCCTTCCCACAGGAGTAGAGCCATAGGAGACAACATCTCCGGTACTAGCTCCCCCAAAAGAATTTACAACTGTACCATTCGCCAGCTCTGCATTTACAAAACTCAAATCACCTCCTGATCCGGCAAAAAGTCTCCATCCTTCCGGAGTTTTAACAAACTTTGTCTTTCAAAACCTTGGAAATGCACCCGTTAGACTATTATCGCCTGATCCATTTAAGACATTTTTGCCCTGTAGCTTTGCGGCTATTCCACCGGAAATCCCCCCGGTAATACCTCCAATTGCAGAAGAAACGCCGGATGATATAAACCCTACCGGTATACCTGAGTCCTGATGTTATACTAAATTAGTTGCGAGTCACTTATAAAGGCATTGTAAGTATAGTTTGCAAGTTTACTCTTTTAGGTATGCAATGATTTCTTGTAAACGCTCCTTTGTTAGCTCTCCATTTATTTCTGGATTAGCTAATTCAAATATCATCTCTTGCATCTCTGCTACTTCAAAATCTAAGTCATCCCTTGGCTCGATGATATTAGCCCGTTCTACCAAATTCTCAAAGTTCAGGTTCTCAATAAACCTTTTTAAGAGATTGGTGAAATTGAGCTTACTTATATTTAAAAGTGGCTCATCTGCGTCAGGAGAATATTGTAACAATTCCTTTTGAAACTCTGATAAATCTCCTTTTATGATAACTAAATCAGTTAAATTTATTTTTCTACTTCTCGTGCAACATTATTTAGGTTTAATGTGAATTATACTAACATCGAACGTAAAGGTGGTTTTCCACATCTTCAGTGTTTCCTATTGGATTAATCCGCTTTTGATGAACGTCACTTGACCCCGGTACTTCACCCGGTGATGTAGCTTGAAATAGATAATTTCCGTCGTCCAACAATTGATAGGTTGAACTGCCTTAGTTGAAGTTGTTAGATGCGCATAGGCAGTGAAATAATGACTTGGATAACTCATCCATACATATGTATTGATGATTTTTTTTTCTTTCAGGTCATCTAATGTAGGTAGGGTAAAGTGTACTTTTATTTTAGGTTATTTGATCTTTTGTCATTCTTGCATCAGAATAATATTCCATTTTCACATCTGACAACTCCTTTTTAATTTTATAAGCGATCTCTCTTCCCTCATTATCAAGCTCGGATATTAAAAGGTCATTTTTGAATCCGTCATAATGGGCTTCCTCATACTTTTTTAGCCATTTTCTGAGACTTTCTATAACTGTCGAACTCAATAATAGATCCTCTGGATCAATATAGCCACCACCATAATAATCTCTTATTCCTGTTCCATTCAGCGAAGCATCAACTAGTAGGTATTTCATAAATAATTATCTATTTGGTCTAAAAAATCTGTGATCAATAATACGGTTTGGTGTAAGGCCTATTTCAAAAGTTCCTGCTTTGCCATTCATAGATCCATCCATTTTGAATATTTGGTATCCATTAGTTTGTGTAGAGGGAGTAGTTGATAATATCGTATCATCGAAACTATAAGGGAAGTTATGACTGACGGGATCTTGCACACCTCTCATTCTCACTCTTGGGGCATATTTGAAATTATGTGAAAATGCTTTTATACTAAAGTTGCTTCCTGAGCTATTACTTCCATATCCAACAATCTCCCCCGAGTTAGCTCCCCCAAAAGAATTTACAACTATACCATTCGACAGCTCTGCATTTACAAAACTCAAATCACCTCCCGATCCGCCAAAAAGTTTCCATCCTTCCGGAGTTTTAACAAACTTTGTCTTTCCAAACCTTGGAAATGCACCCGTTAGACTATTATCGCCTGATCCATTTAAGATATTTTTGCCCTGTAGCTTTGCGGCTATTCCACCGGAAATCCCCCCGGTAATACCTCCAATTGCTACTCCAGTGGCCCAATCCTTAAAGGAATAAGGGTCATTAAAGTATGCTGCATTTCCAAGTCCTTGAACGAGTCCACCAGTCGCAGATCCTGCTATTCCCATCACTGCACCACCAGCTACTCCCGTCGAAGCTGCTGCAACCGCAGTAGAACTGAATGCCCCAGCCAGAGAACCAGTAGTTGCATAAACCGAAGCTGCTCCGCCGGTTGCTGCTGTAATAGCACCTGCCGCCGCTCCAATCCCAAATGCAACCAAACCATCCTTGAAGCTACCTATCTTTCCATTGAACGCTTTCAATCCCAGATTAATAGCTCCTCCAACAGCCGCGCCAATAACAATGTGTACCCACTGCCCATCCGGATCGCTATAGACCAGAGGATTATTCTTCGCATAAGAATACCTGTTATAATCCTGCGTACCAAATGCATCCTGCACATAATTATCAACACTCAAAACTCTCCCCACTACCGGATCATACATCCGCCCATTCATGTTGATCAAATTGAAATTCGTCAAATGTTCGTGGCCTGTAAAGCCGCGGTACAAATAGCTGGTAGGTGCCGGCACATTGACAAAGTCCCAGTTGGCGGGGTTACGCAACCTGCCCCAGGCGTCGAAGTTCTGGTCGAGAATGACGGCCCCATTGAAGGCTGTCAATGTCAGCAAGGATCCGAGGTGATCGGTGTAAGTGTAGTAGTATTGGTCGGCGCCGTTTTCGCGGATTACGATGGCGATCAATCCAGCCGGGGAGCTGATGTAGTGCAGGTGCTTGTCGGCGATACCCGGTGTTACGTCCTTTTCATAAGAACCGAAATAATAGTGGATGTTGATCAGCGCAGCATTCTTTTTCATTACTCCTTTCAGCCTCTGGTAATCGGCTCCGTAAGTATAAGTAAGCTCGTAAGGTTGCCCTGAGCCATTTTCGATCAGTTTTTCAGGCTGGTTGAACGCCGTGTAGGTAATTTCCTGCGTCAGCAGCGATATCGCTGTTGTCGGTGATACCACTCCGGTCAATGCATTGGGTTTCGTGGGATGGTAGCTGAATGTGAGGCCCGCATCGCTTTTGGAGCTGATGTTGCCCGATGGCTGGTAAGTGGTTGTCTGTGCAGCTTTGCCTAAGACCGTCGCGGTGAGCAGGCGATTCAGGTTATCGTAGGTGAAGCTTTCTTCTTTGTTTTTGATTGCATCCTTTCGTTTGTCGAGGTTGCCTTTCGCATAATCCCAGATCAGTTCCAGGTTTTGAACGCCTGCCGTGGTAAACTGTTTCGGGATTCCGTAATGGTAAGTGATCGTCGAGGTTTTGCCATTACCCAATGAATAGGCGGTGTTTTGCCCCAGTCCGTTCATGCCGGTATTGGTGTAAAGCGTTACCGAACCGTTGCCGTTTTTAATGGTGGTCGGGTAACCGTTTGCATCATAGGAATGCGTGGTTCCGAAACCCGACGGGTAAAGTACCGAGGTGACGTCGCCATAGCTATTGTACCCGTAAGTAGTAGTGTAGGGTGTTGCATCCACAGTTTGTTTGGACGTCTGCATCCTTCCGAAATTATCGTAGGTAAACTCTTCCAGATTGCCTGCAAAGCCGGTTACCTTTTTAAGCTGATTAGTAGAGGGGCCGCTGCCTGATGGATAGAATTCGTAAATGGTTGCGCCTTCCGGGCCTGTCCGGTTGAACATCCGGCCCAGCAGGTCGTACTGCATGGTGTGGGTTTTGTTGTTTGCATTGGTTTGAGAAGCCAGCTGGCCCAATGCATTGTAGTCGTAGGTGGTTGTTCCGGCGTTCAGATCGGTCAGAGCAGTTTGTCGCCCGTGCACATCGTATTGGCTGCTGGTAATGACCGCTCCGTTATTTACTTCTTTCAGTCCGCCGTGACTGTAATAGGTATAAGTTAGCGCACCGCCATTATCTGCTGCGCTCACGGCTTTGCCCGTTGCATCGGTGCTGGTTGATGTTGACTGCCCGGCTGTGGTGCTGGTCGTGGTCAATATGCCAGCATTGTAGGCGTATGACAATGTGGTGCTGGTTAATGCATTCGAAGTGCTTTTGAGGCGGTTGTAGGGATCCGTTGCATGATAGGTGTTCGTAGTCGTGAGGACAGGTTCACCGGGCTTGACGGGTTGTGTTGCAGTTGCCACATTCCCGCGATTGTCGTATGACGTGGTTTGGGTACTCCATCCGGAGGGGAATGCCTCGGTTTGCTTTTTGATCTCCCTACCCAGCACGTCAAACCAGGTTTTTACATCGGGCTTGCCAGTGTGTGTTACCAGGTTGAACCAAATGGCCCCACTGGCAACATCCCAGCCAAATGAATTGACGACGGTATATCCTTCCGGGAAAACGGTGGTCGCAGCCCGGCCGAAGGCATCATAGGTGAAACTGGTTACCAGGCCGTCGACACCTGTTGCGGTCAGCGGCTTTCCCCATTTGGGATCGTAAGTAGCAGTAGATACCTGCCCAAGTTCGTTGGTCGAAAATTCGGCAAAACGACCTTTGGCATCATACACCATGGAGGTGGCGCGGGCAGCGAGTACCGACGGCGTGACGGTTGACTTTTTCAGATTTCCCAGCGGATGGTATTCTAAAACGGTGTTGACGCTTTTGGGTAATCCGGAGAAATCGGTTTTGGAGGTAAGCTGACCCAGATTGTTGTATCCCATTCCGGTCGTTACGGAAAATGCAGCCTGCCCGCTCCTGGTTTTGCTCGTGGTGACGGATGTAGGCTTGTTGGGGATTGTGCCGGGATAAGCACCATAAATGGTTGTCGTCACGGTCGTTTCGATCCCGTTGTTGTTGACCGTATTTTGGGTTACGTTTCCATAATTGTCGAAGGTGTTGTTAACCAAACTAGCAGTTCTGCCTTCAAAATCATTGTTTTCAGAGCTGCTTTTAACCCGGTGCAGATAACGTTTGCTGCCAGCTGCGCCTTGTTGGACGAATTCATTTATAATGGTGCTTTCGCTGATCAATGTGTTCCCTGCCGTCCAGTAGGTACTATTTTTCTTGGGAGCAGCAACATAGTAGGTTGTATTGAATTCATATTCAGAAACTGAATTTAAACCACTGACCAGATCGAAGCTTGTCATTTTTGTAAATCCAATCAACCCTTTCCCCGCGCGGTGCATTTTAGCGCCTTCGTAGCTGTATACCGAGGTATTTTCACCGCCAATGCCATTTGGAACCACAAATTGATAGACCGCATACGCGGGAAGCTGGACATTGTTGAGCGGGAATGCCGAACCCACTCCTTTGGTATACAGAACCCCGCCATTGGACATCAATTTATAGTCCCACGCAGAGATATGGCCGACCCCATTTGCGGCTTTGTGAAGCAGGTTTTCCTTGCCAGCCGGCTTGAATTTGAAATGTTTGAAAGGATGCGCAAAAAACGATACGCTTATAACTTCGGCGCGGCTGTCGCCATCCAAATCAGCGATGTAAGAAGGGGAGGAAGTAACCGATTCAGCCAGGTCACTCTGAATGCTGAAAAAGTCGTTGCCTCTGCTGTAATAGATATCCAGTTTTGAAGCGCTGAAATTGGCATTGTTTTTACCGTGATAAATATCCGTTTTCCCATCCGCATTGAAATCAGCGAGGTTCACATGATGGTTTTTGTAAGCTTCATTGGTAATATTCGGAATTTGAACCCAGGTAAAGACGGAGGAGATGAAGCCAGCTCCCGTTGACATTGATTTGGTCCACGTAGCTGCATTATCGGTTAATGAACTGCGGGTCAGCAAATCCGTTTTCCGGTCGCCATTGAAATCCCCGAAGTAAACCAGGTGGTTTTTGGTGGGAAAATTGGATGTGTAAATGCGCCTTGCGGCGTTGGCATCCATTGTGAATATTTCGCAAAGATTGTCCTTGATCAGCATCAGGTCACTTTTACCATCGCCATTGAAATCCAGGACATAGATTTTGTCTGCATTAGCCCAATCGGCCACCGGAAATCCAGTCGCCCCGTTGATCGCGATACTTCCGCAGGCACCGCCTTGAATGTAGTTGGTACACAAAAATGGCAGGTAGTTGTTGAAGTCGTTACCGAGAATTGTGATATACTCGTTGATCCCGTCACCGTCAAAATCGCCAGGGAAGAAGTAATTTGCTTTGGGATGTATCTTAAAGTAATTGGGCTGCACACTCCGCCGGTGCTTGACGAATGACTGTGCTGCATTGACGCTCTCATAAATGATCACACTATCCAGCTTCTGGTACGCACCTGCGTTGGTAACTTTCAATGTAAGAATGTCATCCAGCCCGTCGCCGGTGTAGTCGCCAGCCAGAATGTTGTAATCATTAGGGATTTTCTCTCCACGGATCAATGAGTAATTGGGGCTTAACTTGAATTTTGGTCCTTTCGAAAGCAGCGGCGTATTTGGCTGCGATAAATAAAGGGAAAGAGAATCATGGTAATTGACATACGGAATCCCGGAATTGACTGATTTGGCCGTGAGCGCGTCTGATTTTCCGTCGCCATTAAAATCCCCGAAGAAAAGATCATGTGAAGCAAAGTTCCCGCTGGTAGAACTCGCATTTTCAAACGGGACAGGAGTGTCCCCATATTTAAAAATAGTCGAGTTGAGGCTGCTTCCGTCGGATCCTGACTCAATCACTTCCCGCAAATACGAATTGATATTGTCCCAGCTATACTTGAACAGATAACTCTTGGAAACAGCGCCCTCTGCTGTCACTGTTATTTTGTCGAGTAAATATTTACTGGTAACAAGTGAATTCGCCAGGAACTGACCATTGATATCCGCCCTGACTTTGTATTCAAATTTTATTTTATTGTAAGGCGCGAGTCCTGTTACCGTATTCCCGGTGTAGTTGATTTCATCTATTCTGGAATCGCGGTCCGTGAAGAGGTATTTGAAATCAATGTAGTTGCCGTCGGGATATTTAATGCGGTTCATCCGCCAGAAAAGGATATTCGTATTCGTCTCGTCCATTGCCCGGGAATCGGCCGTATTGCCGTATTCCATTTCGATCCCTTCTTTGGTCACTACTTTGAACCACGCAGGGCCGGTGCCGATGATGCCATTGGACGTTACTACCGAGAAATCCTGGCTTTCGCTTCCGTAAGTTGCGCCGCTGGCGCCGTAAACGCCCGATATGCCCATGAGCATCTGGCCATCCAATGTGAATCTGTCGTTGTCAGATAAGTCCACCGCTGTGACCTGACCATGGTGGTAAATGGTCTGTCCCGCGCGGGAGATGATTGACAAACCTGCGATGTTCCAGCCACTTCCCAGAAGTCCGTTTCCGACAGAAGATTGATAATCAATGGAAATGGAAGGCGCCACCCCGTTTGTGCCAGGCGGAACCGCAACGGGGATGGAATAGGTCGCACCGCCGGAAGACGAAACATTGCCACTGCCTGGCACGCTACCCACAGGTAGCGCCGGATTGATTATTTTCGTAAAGGTCTGACTGGTATAGAGTGGGGTAGTGTAGTCTACATTTTGCGAGAATGCGTGATTTTTAAAGAGTAGAAGGAGAGTTAACAGGTAGATTTTCTTCATTTCTGTGCATGTTGTCTAAAGAGATTTGACTGGGACTTAGTCCATGCACGGAAATAACAAAAGCGGATTAAAGTATTTTTAAAGAATGAACACGCGGCAGGATTGAACGATCCTCCGGCTTTTACAAAAACATAAACCGCACGAAAAGCTGTCCATTCAATGCTTTAACAGCAGAACCCTGGAAGCGGGAAATGTTGGTAACTGGTAAAATCACATTGAAGCCCGCCTGTAAACGTTTCGCATTGTGACCGGGCTGAAAAAGGAGACCGGCTTTTAATGTGACTTGTGAAGGTTTCATAAATCCTTCGACCTCCTTTTTCGTGGAAGGAATTGCAAGCGGTCCGTTCCATTCGCGGTTTTGCCAGTTCCGGGTGGTCTGCCTTATTAATGCACGTGAAAAAAGCGTATAACCCACGCCGCCGCCCAGGGAGAATGCGCCTGCTATGCGGTGATGGTATTGAAGGGAAAACTGGATGCCCGTGGCTTTGATCAGCTTGTAGTTGTAATAAATGAGAGACGAATCGCCAAAAGCAGGATCGATTACCTGCAATGCAGTTTTGTTGTTTCCAAAATAGGTTTGCCGCGCTGCTGCCGTGAAAGTCAGCTGCTGCGAATTCCACGATCTGGAAATTACAAGCGCCGGGATCAGCAGATTTGCCGGTTTACTCACAGAATCTTTTCCCGCAAAAAGATAGTCTGTCTTCGCAAACGGGCTGTTAAGGCTCCATTCAAGTCCGACGTGGAAACTGCCGGGTTCTTTCTCTTCTGGTTGAACAGGTTTTTTTGCTGTTTGCCGAACCGCTATTCTGCTATCCAGGTTGAGCTTCTTACCATCAAAATGTCCCTTTGTACCAGAGATCTGGCGGATATTGATAGCCAATCTCGAATTGTCTGCAGGCTGCTCTGGGTTACCCGGGGCTTGGTCTAGTAAATTTCCGTTGCTTCGATAGCGGTCGTTTTGCTGGCGTTTCCTGGTTACATACACCGGATTGGCGCTGTTTACGAAAGTACGTGAAGCCGGGCTTGAAGCAGCAAATGCAGGCGCATTGTCAGGATGTCTTCGAGCAGGCTTGATGTTTTTTTGCCGCTCATTCAAAGCAGGTGCATTGGTAGTTCTTTCAATTTGAAACTGAGTCTTTTCCGAAGATTTTAGCTGGGATAGCTTTTTATTTTCGGGTGTTAAACTGCTGCTTTGCGGATTTGCTTCTTCATTTTGCCCAACACGCACATCCGGGTTCATTTGTTGAACAGCTACGGGTTTTTCATTGCTATCTAATGTAGTTTGCTGCTGGGTTGAAACGGTATCTTCTGTAGTCCTTATTTCGGCAGGTTGCGCTTGTTTGAATGTAGGTTTAGTATCAGCGACATTGGGGGATAATGCGAGTTTTACGACCAGCACAGCGGTGATAGTTGTGCTGGTCAGCGCAATAGCTGCCCATTTTAAGCCTCCGAGCAGCTTGCCGCCAGTCGCTCCGCCGGCAGGTGAAATACCACCATTAGCAGGAGCTGAACCGCTGACAGGCGCAGCGCCGAGCATCCCATTCAGGTTTGCCCATGCTTCGTCAGCCGGGATTTCCGGCTCGGGCAGCTTGTCCGTCAGGTACTTGTTGATATGTGCGTTTTTCTTGCTCACAACTGCTTACAGGTATTTTTCCAGTATTTTCTTCAACCGCGTCCTGCTTTCGCTTAAATGCCATTTAACAGTTCCGGTACTAATTGCCAGGGCTTCCGAAATTTCTTTTACCGAAAATCCCTCAAGATAAAACAGCCCGCAGATCCGGCGTGTAGCCACAGGCAATTGGGCAAGATAAATTTGAATGTCGTTTGCGGATAAGGTTTCAAGAGGGTTATCTGCGGATTCAAAGCCCATGCGGTCATCAATCTCATCATAGTCAAATTGCTGCGTTTTCCGGTTCCGCAGGAGTGTTAATGCCGCATTTCTGACAGCTGTGTAGATCCAGTTGAACAGCTCGCCTTTGGCCGCATCGTATTGGTCAATATTCTGGAAAACTTTCATCATCCCATTGTTCAGCGCTGTAAGTACATCGTGTTTTTCGTCAAAAAAATTCTTACATAACGCAAAAAGCACAGGGTAAAAACGCCGGTAGAGTTGTTCCTGACTCTGGCGATCCCTGCGCCGGCAACCGGCCAATATTTGATCCAGACTATTCAAATGAAATAAATAAAGCAGGGCGCAGCATTCGCGGCCCACCGCACTGACTATTTTTTAAGAGAATCGGTTGCAATGGAATCATTTCGAACCGAGTCTAACGGAATAGAATCTGTCGGGATTGAGTTTGTAGGAATTGAATCTGTTGGAATAGAGTCTGCCGGAATAGAATCCACCGGAAACGTTGGAATACTATCAGGGTTTGCCACGCCCGAAGAATCCTCCCGATTAGCGCGCGCTGCATCTGCCGACGGCGTTACCTTGTTTATTTCATTACTGTCGCAAGCCGCCAGGTTCAACAGAAAAAGTGCTGCTGCAAACACAAGAATTTTTTCAGTTTTCATGATCAATATTTTAAGGTGTGTAAAGATGATCAGGTGTATCCTGTCAATAATATAAACTACAAGGCAACGGGCGGAGGTTGGGTGCGGTTGAAAAAAATCTCTGGCACTATTTTGATATCTGATATCAGAAAACAACTAAAAACATGGCAGATAAGACTTTGAAAGATGTAGCCGAGATCATGAAGGATCTTGACATATGTATGCTCACAACCACTACGACCAATGGTATGCTGGCTTCCCGGCCAATGAGTAATAATCGCCAGGTGGAGTACGACGGCAATTCCTACTTTTTTACGTGGGAGGGTTCGAGGATGGTGAGTGACATTGAAATGGATAGTGGGGTAAACCTCAGTTTCAATGGGGACGACGATATCTATATCTCAATCGCCGGCAAAGCAGATGTTACCCGCAGCCGCGAGAAAATGGAAGAACATTGGGTTGAAGAGCTGGAAATGTGGTTTGAAGACGGGCTGGATACCCCGGGCATTGCGATGATTTCAGTCGCTGCAAAACAGATCAAATATTGGCAGGGAGAAGAAGAGGGCGAGTTGAAGTTGTAAGTTTTTCAGTAAATATGTCAAAGGCGGTGGTTTTCTTAAAAGAAAGAAAATCATCGCCTTTTATGTTCAGATACCTGCCCATATTCCTCCTTTTTAGCTGCCTGACTACCGGTCGCGCGCAGAACTACGACGAAACCAAGGTTCCCGCCTACACCCTTCCGCCTGTTTTACAAACGGCAGCAGGTAAGGAAGTAAAAAACAAGAATACCTGGGAGAAGTCGCGGCGACCTGAAATCCTGAGGTTGTTTGAAGATAACATTTATGGACAAATGCCCACTGCTATCGATAGTAGCAGGTATTCGGTGGTTAAAGAAGACAAGACCGCAATGGGCGGAAATGCCACTTTGAAGGAGGTGACCATTGATGTTTTTAAAAATCGCAAATCAGTCAGGATCAATCTGACGCTTTTTGTGCCGAACAAACGAAAGGCTGCTTCTCCGGTTTTCCTGCTGATCAACAACCGGGGGAAGAATCTGACCGATCCTACCCGTGAGAAAAAGAGCGAATTCTGGCCGGCGGAAATGGTTATCGACAGCGGATTTGCAGTGGCCGCATTTCACGTAAGTGACCTGGCACCAGACGATAAACAGGATTATGTAAATGGTGTTTTGCAGTTGTACCCCGACCAGCTTGCAGCTGATAATGGCATGAAAGCAATCGGTGCCTGGGCATGGGGCGCAAGCCGGGTGCTGGACTATTTTCAAAAGGATCCCGATATCAATGCAAAGAAAGTTTACGTATTGGGGCATTCCAGAGGCGGAAAAGCCTCATTATGGGCGGCAGCACAAGACCAGCGTTTTGCAGCTTGCATAACAAACTGCTCAGGCAACACAGGCGCCGCACTTGCGAAAAGGCAATTCGGAGAGCGGATCAGCAAGATCAATACTACTTTTCCACATTGGTTTAACAACAACTATAAGAAGTTCAATGACAAAGAGAGCGAGCTGCCCGTGGATCAGCACATGCTAATCGCGCTTGTTGCGCCGCGTCCGGTATATGCAACCAATGCGTCGAAAGATCTCTGGGCTGATCCTACCGGAACATTCCTCGCCCTCAAAAACGCGGAGAAAGTGTACGCACTTTATGGTAAAAAGTCTGCGTTGCCAGCGTCTCCGCCCGCAGTTGAAAAAGTAATTGCCACGCCGCCACTTGCCTATCACAATCGCGAAGGAATCCATGATATGACAAATTTCGACTGGATGAACTTCATTGTCTTCGCCAAAAATCTTGAAAATTAAAGCGGAACTACCCTGCGGCATAGATATTTAGCCGGTTGCTGTTTCATCAAGACATTTTTTCAAAATGGATCAGCAAACAAAATTGATTTCCGATTCGGGAAAACTGGGTTTATATGCCATTGCTGCAGTAGGTCTTATCGCAGCCGCCAGGAGTGTGTACAAGCGGGTTACCCGTTATGATTTTACTGGAAAAACGGTCATTATTACCGGCGGAGCGAGGGGGTTGGGCTTGCTTCTGGCGCGCGGCCTGGCAGAAAAGGGAGCTAATCTGGTGATTTGTTCAAGAAACCCGGAGCAGCTCAAAGATGCCGAACGTGAACTGACCGGACTTGGCGCCAATGTACTCGCGATTACCGCCGACCTAAGTGAACAGCAGGATGCCCAGCAAGTGGTAGCAGCGGCAGCTGAAAGATTTGGGTCCATCGATGTGTTGATCAACAATGCGGGTACTATGATCGTCGGTCCGCAGGAATCAATGGAAATCCAGGATTACAAAAAAGCAATGGATGTGAATTTCTGGGCGGCATTGTACATGGTCAAAGCTGCATTGCCGCATTTGAAGCAATCCGAAGGCCGGATCGCCAACATCTGCTCCATTGGCGGAAAGATTTCAGTACCGCATTTGCTGCCTTATAGTGTTAGCAAGTTTGCTATGGTCGCGCTGTCGGAAGGTTTGCACGCGGAATTGAAGCGGGATAAAGTGACGGTAACAACCGTGATACCTAATTTGATGCAGACCGGGAGTACTAAAAACGTATTCATAAAAGGTGATCACGAAGCCGAATATGCGTGGTTCAAAACAATGGCTTCTTCTCCGTTATTTTCCCAAAAAGCGGAGAAATCGGCAGCGCAGATTATTGAAGCGATTGAATATGGAGAAAATGAGGTCATATTAACGGCAAGTGCGAAACTGGCAGTTGCATTGCAGGGCGCTAACCCTGGACTGGTTTCTGCACTTTCGGCTTCTGTAAACAATTTTATGCCCAAAATGACCGAAGATGGATTCGAAACCAGGAAGGGTTCTGAGTCAGAATCTGAAATATCGGAATCTGAAGTAAATTGGCATACAGATAAAGCAGCAGCAACGAACAACGAACTTTAACCCGGTCAGGCTATGAAAAACGGCAATCTCCCCGAAGACCAATCCCTGGTTCTTTTTACGGACATGAATGGAATTCCACGCGAAGGAATTTATAAAAAAGGCTCAAAAGCTTTCGTAGAAGCAGTTGGCGACGAAGGTCCCGAGGATACGGGCAATATCTATCCAGAGGAAGATATCGTATCATGGGAATACCTCGAAAAGCGCGATAAGCCTAACTCTGATATTATGGTGATTCTGTAAAACAATCATCCAATTCAGCAAAAAACGGACTTAGCATTAAAGCCAAGTCCGTTTTTTGATTTAGCGGGCCCACCTGGAATCGAAGCGGATCGCCGCCCCGGCAGTCACCTAATGATTATGAGTACAATAAAAAGGACTCACAAGTTTTATAATCTGTATTGCAAGTTTATTGCAACCACTACCAAATGACAAGAAATCATGGGTGCTATAACAGTCAATTTATTCCTTGATAAACGTACTTCAAGGAGATTAGCTTCGAGTTGTTTGCACACGAGATAAGCACCAGCTGCCCCGCGCAGTTTCCGAGCTACACCAAAAGCTGGATACTATCCAGGACCTTCTTTTAGAATCCCGACAAATCCTACCGGGAGCCATCCAGCTCATAACGATTTCCCAAGCAGCTGATTTTCTTAACCTTTAAGTGAGTCGAACAACCTTTCGGCCATTTTTTGATCGTGCCCATAAATGTCCTTTCGGAAATTAACTTTGCCGTTGTGGTCGACCCAAGCAGTAAAGTAACCGATGAAAACAGGTATTTCGTTGCTGCCACGAAGACGCACATATTTCTCTTTGCCGCTATTCATCGCTTTGGTTATTTTGTCGGTTGTCCAGGTTGAGTCATTGCGCAGCAAAAACTCCGCCAGTTTTTTGGGCTCCGATAGCCGGATGCATCCGTGGCTGAATGCGCGCTGTGATTCTGCAAACAAGTTTTTCGAGGGAGTATCATGCAAGTAAATATTGTAACTGTTGGGAAATAGAAACTTGACCAGCCCTAAGGAATTGGACTTACCCGGCTTTTGCCGGACACTGCCTCCGTTCCACTCCATATTGTGCCGCGCCAAATAGTTTTTATTGCGTTTGATGCCAGGCAAGATTTCATTTTTCAATATGCTGGGTGGAACATTCCAGTAAGGACTAAATACGATCTGGTTTAGCTTGCCCGAAAAGATGACCGTGCTATGTGCCTGTGAGCCTACCACAGCATTCATACTGAATGCCAGCTGCCCTTTTTCATACATATGCAGCCGGTATTCAGGAATATTAACCAGTATATAATCTGTCTCAGGAGCCGCCGGCACCCATCTGATCCGTTCCATATTAATGAGCATTTGGCGGATCCTTTCATGCACGGGCACATTCAGTTCCTTGAAGAACGCCGCGCCGATCTGCCCCGATGCTCTAAGCCCCATTCTGGTTTGAAACGAACGTACGCCATGAAAAAGGGTGGAATCAAAAAGATTGGTTGAATCTGCCTGTTTTAGGTCTTGGAGCAATGCCAGCCGTCTCTTGATTTCAGGTATTTCTGCGGATGAATCGCCTAATTTGAGCGTTTTAACTGAATTTAAAACTTTCCAGTCTTGATTGGCAAGCGGATGATAGATTTTAAGTTGCTCTGTAAGCAGGTTATACTGGCGATTGACCGGTTCATACGAAGCCAGATTTGCCCCTTTGTTTTTCAGCAGGGAATCCAAAAATTCAGCTGGATTAACCTTTTTACGGGGTATAAACCAGTCAAGGTCCTGAATGTTGATACTCCTGTCGCCTGAATAGGCCTTTTGGGTATACTTGAAAAAATGTTCCGTTAGTGCCAGTTCAGTCTTAATTACAAGCGTATCTGATGGGATGATGTGATTTCGTAATCCCAATGAATCAATGCTTGCCAAAAGCGCCGGATCATAGAGAGAGCTATCACCTGAAACGTAGATATAGTCATTTTGCAGGGCCAGAAATGTAGGCACAAACTCGGCCATCCCATCAGGGAAAAACCAGGCAAATTGATAGTTTCGGCGGTTATAAAAGCTCTGTAATTTGTTGACCAGGCTATCATCCGCGCTATGTGATTGAACAAAGTTAGCCAATGCAGTAGTGTCAATGAAAAGTTCAGTAAATGAATTCTCAATTTTGATTGACGTGTCCCTTTTGGCAACTTCGGGCTGCTTTTTCTCTTGCTTTGTCTGACAGGAAGCGAGCATCATCAGCATCATCACAAAAACGGGCGATGCGTTTATGCGGCTAACTAAACGTACTGGAATTTGGTCCCACATATTATTAAAATCTCCGTCGTTCAGGTGTATATTTTATCATTGATCCACCATTGAGCATTCTTAATGAGCATACCGAAATGGACGTAAAATGCTCCTACTGCCAATAAAGCAAATGCTGTCCAGATAACCAACCTGTCCTCGCTGAACAAAGGATTATATATATTTACCACCGAAAAGAAACCTCCCGTTATTGCCCAAAGCGATAACCATGGCCAATCATTTAGCCTTTTCTTTTTGGCTTGAAAAGAACGGGCAATCAGCAGCACACTGCGCATCAAAAGCCAGACTCCTGCAAACAACGGAAGAGAGATAGCGGCCAAAATGGGGTTGGTTATAAAAATAAGTCCTAATATAAGATCCAGAATTGCTCCTGTCAGAAACCATCCCCAGCCTTTGAAATACCTTCTGTTCTCTATGCAAAAGGAGGCTTCACAAATCCCACTGATCAACAGCATAGCAGAAAAAAAGATGCTCAGCTCATCGTAGGTGACGGACGGGTTCCGTGCCACATATACGCCGGAACCAATTAAAGCAATTCCCGAAAACATGAATATCCACCAGTAGTGAATGGGGTGCTGAGCTTGCTTGATAATATTTGTCATTCCTGTAATTTTATTCTTGTTTTCCCAGTGTAGCCGGATTCCATTTCCAATCTAAAATCTCGGGCATATCTTGTCCATGCAATTCAATGTAGGATTTGTGATCCAGCAGTTTATCTCGGAGAAATTGTTTGAGATAGGCACCTTTTGTTCCTAATCCGGGCAGACGATCGATTACGTCGCTTACCAGATGGAAGCGGTCCAAGTCATTAAGCACGACCATATCAAATGGCGTTGTCGTTGTGCCTTCGCCTTTGTAGCCCCTCACATGCAAGTTTTTATGGTTGGTCCGGCGGTAGGTCAGGCGGTGGATCAGCAGCGGATAGCCGTGAAATGCGAAAATGATGGGCTTATCCTGTGTGAATAGCATGTCGAAATCTTTATCATTCAAGCCATGCGGATGCTCGCTTTCTGGCTGCAGTGTCATCAGGTCTACTACATTGATAACCCTTACTTTCAGTTCCGGTAAATGTTCCCTGAGAATCTGAACCGCTGCGATGGTTTCAATCGTAGGGACATCTCCGGCGCAGGCCATTACTACATCGGGTTCAAAGCCTTCGTCGTTGCTCGCCCATTTCCAGATGCCCAGACCAGCCGTGCAATGTTTGATAGCAGCTTCCATGTCCAGCCATTGCATTTCAGGCTGCTTTCCTGCGACGATCACATTAATGTTGTCGCGGCTTCTGAGGCAATGATCTGTTACAGAGAGTAATGTGTTGGCATCCGGCGGGAGATAAATGCGGACAATTTCTGCCGTTTTATTTGCCACAACATCCAAAAATCCCGGATCCTGGTGACTGTTTCCATTGTGGTCCTGTCGCCATACATGCGAGGTCAGCAGATAATTCAGTGAGGCGATCGGCTGGCGCCAGGGCAGGTTCCGGGAAACTTTCAACCATTTGGCGTGCTGGTTAAACATTGAATCCACAATGTGAATGAATGCTTCATAACACGAAAACAAACCATGTCTCCCAGTTAGCAGATAGCCTTCCAGCCAGCCCTGGCAAAGATGTTCGCTCAAAACTTCCATCACCCTGCCGTCGGCCGAAATGTGGTTATCGCCCTCTATAATTTCAGCCGTTGATGTTCTTCCGGTAATGTCAAACAAATGCGAAAGGCGGTTGGAGGAAGTTTCATCCGGCCCGAAAATCCTGAAATTGCGTTCGTGCCAATTGGATTTCATGACATCCCGAAGAAATGCTCCCATAATCGAAGTTGCTTCCGCTTCCATGGTCCCGGGAGTCGGCACAGCCACGGCATGGTCCCGGAAATTCGGCATTTTTAAATCAATCAATAGCGAGCCGCCGTTGGCGCTTGGGTTTGCGCCCATTCGTCGGTTTCCTTCGGGTGCCAGTTCGGCCAGCTCTCGGATCAGCTTGCCATTTTCATCAAAAAGCAATTCAGGCTTGTAGCTTCTCATCCAGGCTTCCAGCATTTGCACATGCTCAGGTTTAGTGGCCAGTTCAGCCAACGGAACCTGGTGCGCGCGCCATGTTCCTTCAATTTGCAAGCCGTCAACAGTTTCAGGGCCCGTCCAACCCTTTGGCGTCCGAAAAATAATCATGGGCCAAACTGGTCTTTCCTTGAACCCATAAATCCGTGCATCGCTTTGTATCAGTCTTATCTCTGCTACGACAATGTCCATGATTGAAGCCAGCAATTCATGCATAATTTCCGGATCATCGCCTTCAACAAAGTAGGGATTATAGCCGTAACCTCTAAAAAGCTGCTCTAACTCATGTTTTGGAATTCTCGCTAACACAGTTGGATTGGCAATCTTATAACCATTCAAATGCAGGATAGGAAGCACAGCGCCATCGTGCACGGGATTAAGAAATTTATTGGAATGCCAGCTTGCGGCCAATGCGCCGGTTTCGGCTTCACCATCGCCGACAACACAGGCTGCTATCAGGTAAGGGTTGTCAAAAACTGCCCCGAATGCATGCACCAGCGAATAACCCAGTTCGCCGCCCTCGTTAATGGAGCCGGGTGTTTCCGGCGCAACGTGACTGGGAATGCCGCCGGGAAATGAAAACTGTTTGAAGAGTTTCTGCATTCCGGTTTCATCTTCAGATATGTCCGGATACACTTCGCTGTAAGTGCCTTCCAGATAAGTGTTTGCCACGAGTCCGGGTCCGCCATGGCCGGGGCCAGCCACATAAATGATGTTCAGGTCATTTTGCTTAATGATGCGGTTCAGGTGAACATATATAAAATTCAGCCCCGGCGTAGTGCCCCAATGTCCCAACAGGCGCGGCTTAATGTGTTCCAGGGTTAATGGCTTTCTCAGCAACGGGTTGCCATACAGGTATATCTGGCCCACGGACAAATAATTGGCTGCCTGCCAGTAAGCATTCATTTTCCTTAACAGCTCGGCAGATAAAGTTTTCACTTCAGCATCTTCCTTTTCCATAATCTTTATCGTTTAATGACTTGCGGCTCCTATTTCCATTACAATCCTACCTTGGATCGTTCCCGCTCTCATTTGATCAAATACAACATTGATATCTTCCAGCCTAGCCGTATGGACTGTTGTAAGGTCCGCTCCCAGGCTCTTTGCCAGATCCAGCTTGTCCTTACTGACGTCTATAAAGGTGACGCTATTTAATTCAGCAATGGTCATTAATTACAGATAATCAAGCAACTAAATCATTTTGGTATAAACAGGGCGCGTAGGATCTGATTTACAAGAAGAGGGATGAAACCAGCTGACAGAATCAGTTCCAGCGCTTGCAAGTCAAGCTTTTGGAGTGATAGTATCTGTCTCAGAAAGGGAACATAGTTGGTTAAAAGCATAATCAGCACGCACAGTATCAAGGCCATCCAGATGAATTTGTTCCGCGTAATCTCATTGCTGAAAAACCGGAGCTTTCCCGAATACAAATTGAATACATGCAGCAATTGGGCCAGGGAGAGTGCATAAAAAGTGATGGTGTTACCGTATTCAGCGCTAAGCCCTAGCTGATCGGTGGCATACCAGTACACACCCAGCACGGATGCAGTCATGACCAATGCGTATAGCACAACCCGTTTCCAATCGGCAATTTGCAAAATGGGCTGCTTGGGATCGCGCGGCTCGGACTTCATCAGGTTCTTGTTATCTTTTCCTACGCCCAGCGCCAGAGCAGGGAAAACGTCCGTAATAATGTTGATAAAAAGGATTTGCAGCGGTAGGAGTGGACTCCCGACATTAAGGAAGCCCGCAAAAGTGACAACGAAAATCTCACTCATGTTACAGGATAAGAGGAACACAATGAATTTTCGGATATTTTCAAAAATAACCCTTCCCTGCTCAATGGCGTGTACGATAGAAGCAAAAGAGTCGTCCTTCAAGACCATATCAGCCGCTTCGGCGGCAACTGCGGTCCCGCGCAGTCCCATGGCAATGCCAATGTCAGATTTTTTCAATGCGGGAGCGTCATTCACACCGTCACCGGTCATGCCGACAATGTCTCCTCGTTTTTGATAGAAATCTATCATATCCAATTTTTGAGCCGGATTGACCCTCGCAAATACACGGCACTCCATCATTTTTTTCTGATCTGTTGCAGATGAAAAATCAAATGATTCGAGGTCTTTTCCGGTCAATACGAGTTGCTCATCAGCTTCTACAAGATTAACCTGTTTAGCTATTTTAAGGGAAGTAGCCGGATGATCGCCGGTTACCATAATGACTTTGATTCCCGCTTCATGACACGCATTAAGCGATTTGATCACTTCCATACGGGGCGGATCTAGAAAGCCGATCAGTCCGGCATAATTCAGTTTCTCTGTTTTGGTAAAGTCTTCTCCAGGTTCATCACTGGTTTGCTTATATGCGAAAGCAAGGGTCCGCAGCCCGTCAGCGGCCATTTGTTCCGAAATTTCCAGTTCTTTATCCCGATCTTGCGGACTGTCCCAATTGCAAAGTGCAGACACTTCTTCCACGGCACCCTTAACGCCAATGAAATAATTTGCTCCAATCCGGTGAAGCGTAGCCATCATGCGGGTGTCGGAACTGAATGCTTGTTCAGCCTGTCGCTGGTAGTCATGATGCAATTGATGCAGATCAATGCCAGCAGCCCTGGCGTAGGCAAGCAGCGCAATCTCTACGGGATCACCCAATTCCTTCCGCTCGGATTTGCTTGAAGACAATTGCGCATTGTTTACCAGCGCCCCGACTCGGGTAAGCATTTCGAATTCAGCTGAATAAACTAGTTCCGGGTCACCTTTCGTGAATTCTAATGTTTGAGCGCCATTGGTGGCAGCATTAAGGCGAACCGTAACGTCGTTTCCGGATACCCGCAGCGCCTGGACCTCAATTTTATTTTCAGTAAGGGTTCCTGTTTTATCGGTGAAGATAACGTTCGTTCCTCCAAGCGTTTCAACCGCAGACAGGCGTTTGACAATCACTTTTTTCTCAGCCAAACGCAGCATTCCATAAGCCAGCGCAACGGTCGCAACCACTGACATTCCTTCCGGAATGGCGGCAATGGCCAGTGCAACAGCAGTTTCAATCAATTGTTTAACCTCTTGCCCTCTCAGCAAACCGACAATCAAAAACAGGCTAGCCATCCCCAGCGTGACCCAGATCAGCACTTTTGCGAGAGAATCAAGCTTGGCTTCCAAAGGGGTGGCCGTTCGGCTGGCCTCGCTGACCATGGTTGCAATCTTGCCTAATTCCGTCGCTTGTCCGATATTAGTGACGACAGCTTTACCATTGCCATTGGTAATAGCTGTTCCTTTAAAAAGCTGGTCGTGGCGGTCTCCCAGAGAAGCATCTTCCGATGAGGGTTCCGTCGTTTTTGCGGATGGGACGGACTCGCCCGTGAGGGCAGACTCATCAACGGTAAGCTGGTTAACCTCCAAAATCTGAGCATCCGCGGGTATCAAGTCGCCTGCTTCCAGGATTAGAATATCGCCGATTGTAACCTGTTCGGATGGGATCTCTACAATCAGTTTGTTACGCAAGACCCTGGCTGGCGTTGTATCCAGCTTTCGCAATGCCTCCATGGATTGCCGTGCGTTGTATTCGAGAACAAAGCCGGTAAGGGCATTGATTAAAATAACGGCAATCACAGCATAACCTTCTAGGATATCACCCAGGAAAAAAGACACTACCGCCGCAGCTGCCAGGATCCAGACAATGACACTATCGACCTGACGCAACAAAATCGACCAGATACTTTCAGGTTTTACCTGTTCCAGTTCGTTCAGACCGAACTGCTGAAGTCTCGAATCGGCTTGCTGACTGGATAATCCAATCTTTGGATCCGTTAATGTAAGTTTGCCTGGCTCCTCAGGAACATTTCGGCGGGGTATTTGCTGCACGGTTTGCGGGATTAGATAACTTACTGTTTAAATTACACATAACAGGCAAGCTTCTCTAAATCAATTATTCAATCGGCATCATGAAAACCACATAATGATGTTTAAATTGATTGCTGCAATTGCCATTGAGATACTGACGCCGTCTTTACTGGTCGCTCTCGCCGGGTTGATAACATGGCTGACCGTGCAAAGCAACAGTGTAAATGCATCATTCACGAACGGCGACCTCACGATTTCTGCCTGGTTACAATTCAATGAAGAAGGTCTACTTCTCAAGTCAAGTTTATTTCAAAGGACCGTTATTCTGCGGATGCTCTTACTTAACGGTATGTCCTTGCACCTGCCTCAAAGGTCACGGAAGACACCAGCATGTTGGAAATACAATCTTCGGCAATGATACTGGAACAGATTTTTGCGGCGTGATCATCAGTGTCATCATCGATCATCACAAATAATCCTTTGTTTCCCATAAGTAATAGCCAGTTATTAAATTACAATATTTACGATGGTTTTCGTGTTTAGCAATTCTATACCGCCTATGTTTTTACGTACAGATAAGGATCTCTAATAATTCTTCCGATCAAAGGCAATCATATCTGGATTCCGAGATATCGAAAGCATAACTGTTGGTAAGGAAGTTAAATGAGGAATAATTCGCAGATTTGATAGCGTTTCTAAGCCGTTCATTTTCGGCATGTTCATGTCTAAAATAATGAGACAATTATCCGATATTGTCTGCGACTGGAGAAACGTGAGGAGTTCCTGCCCATTCTTTGATTCCACAATTTTAATACTTGATCTATGGCTTTAATCGCCTCGTTCATTAAAAGGCGATCATCAGCGTCATCGTCTGCCAAAAAGAAAGTGGTGCTTCCAGCCATAAGCAAAAATAAAAATGTTATCAACCGCGTATTCTCCCGCCACGGAATGGAACCTTAAAAGTTATTAGGGGCTGCACACCTTGTCCAATATTCCATGATCACTCGAATGGTCTTTTCCAATTCTGAAAATGAATTCTGCTTAACAAAGAACCCTTGCGCCGAAACGCTATATGCGTCAATCACCATTTTCTGGTCAATTGCAGTTGAAAAGAAGAGATAAGGGATACATTTAAGTTGTAATTCTGAATCGGTATGCAATTTCTGTCTCAGTTGAAACCCATCCAACTTGGGCATGTTGATGTCAGATAGTATCAAAAAGGGCACATTATCTGTTTTTTGTAAATAATCCAATGCATCCTGCCCATCATGAAAATATATCCGTTTGTTAGGGTAATCAAGTGATTTAAAGACTTCTTCCAGCAAAAACCGATCATCGGCGTCATCTTCGATGATGACGATTTCGCCTTTCTTATTCATAGCGCAACGTTTAGGGTGAAGTCGGTCTTTGTCGATTGTGCCAACGTATTCAAATATACTTTCAAAAATACCGGAAACCCGATAAATCTTTATCCTTGGATCTAAGTTAGGATATATTGTGTTTTGTAAACGACTTGCGCATTGTGAGCACCACTTACTTTTGACCAGGATGACTGCTTTGTCTCTACATCAAGCTCCCAGCCACCCTCACGTGCTATTCGCCCCTCCTCAGAAAGTAAAAACTCACTTTTGGCCAGTTTCTGCTCCACAAGCTTTCTTTCATGTATTTCTTTTTCAAGCTCATCAACGGATCGTAGGGATAAATCTGAGGTAGGTAGTCGAGATTGCATGTTTGGCAAGTTTAAAGTTAGATGGGACTGTCCCAGCGGTTACTGGTTGTAGCCACTATACCCCTCCGCTAGCATAGTTTGGTGTCACCGCCATTTGATCAAAGCCGGTTGTGGGAGAAGCGCCGTGCCATTGCCAACCAGACAAGCCACGTAACTGAAAAACCGTTTTGAAGTAGTTATGTTGGCTTAAATAGGTTACCTTAGTGTATGAAAATCAAAATATTAGCAAAAACCGATCTTCCACCGCCAAATTCAGCATTGAAGTTTAGGATCAAAAATACAACTAACTGGCGCGTTGGCTTTAGCGATAGCGAAACCGGTGATTTCGTTCAACAAGTAGGAGGGGTCACTTACAGCTATTCTTGGAACCAGATTGATGAATATTTTTTAACTACGCATGTTTTGCCTTAGCATGGCGCTTTTTTTCTCCGCCTTGTTGCGCATGTATTGTCCCGCCAGGAAGCCTTTTTGCGCTCCAAAAGCTAACACCAGGATTATTCATTAAATAATGAGAACGTGCTACATGCGTTTAGCAAGCTTTCACACAACAAAAGCGCACCCAGTAAAGATTATGCAACTACTTGCGACTATTCGACATTAGGATCAGCGCTTTTAAACAAATGAGTCGTGTGGTCGAAATTATTCATGGCAGGCAGTTCAACGCCTTAGCTGAATGGATAGAGCGCGCAGAGAACGGGTATTCACAATCATAAAGAAATAAGATGGAAGATAGTGAGAGGGCGGCAAGAAAGATCCAATTATATCATGAAATATGGGATAGCAATGGCTGGTCCTTACAGTGTGAAACCGGGCATGTTTATAAGTTGATTTCAGACACGGTGAATGCAAATCAGAGCAGCTCCTATGAGCAAGTCAGGCTTAAATTTAAAGCCTTGCTGGATACAGTTCCAGTTGCGGGTAGAATACTCACCTTGGAATAAGTTTAGAAAAGCCTGACTATGACCATTTTGGGTTAACCGATCGTAAGCGGCAAAATGACAGGCAAGGCTGAGCTGGAACCCATCCGTGTGCCGGGGCCGGATACAATCACACGGTTTACCGATCGCTGTTGATGCCCGCTTTTTGATCTAATACTACAGCGATAATATAGGAATGGTACCAGGTTTGCCAGCAAACCTTATTGGACTGCAGTTAAATGCCATTTGGCCCTTTTGACTTTGATAATTCGTTGGGATTTTGGAAAGCCAGATCACCAACGGTTTAGCAAATGGTTTTGAGAGCGTTAACTCAGTTCCGTTGCACCTGTGTGGTAAACCATTTAGCCTAATCATGTCGGTTTCTGGGCCATATTGCTTGCTTGAATTCGAACCGGGTGCCGGTTATTTGAGCCAAAATGTGAGTCACACGATCGGACGCTCAATCATGTAACCGTTGAATTAAATACTAAACAGCGTACACCTGCAATCAACTTAGCTATAAATATTATAGCTCAAATTCCGGATTAAAGGCTCACCTTGCTGCAAAACTTCAAATGTCAATCTACATAACTAGGAAGGACATTGTCTTTCAACCAGATTCAAGCCGGGTAATTGCCCGTTTTATGTTCAGCAGTGAAGAAAGGGCCAGGCAATTGATCACAATGATCCTGAACCTTTCCCAGGAGCAGCAAAAACAGGAGTTAAGCAATGTCCTGCGCAAATATGCCAGGCGGCACCGCAATATTCTAAAAATATTTGAACGGCATTTTCACCGGCTTCATACCCTGCTAAGCTCGATGGACATTGATTTGAAACAATTAGGCACCACCGAGGAAATGTTGATAGGTTCTTATTTTACGATGGAATATTCTATTGAAGCTGCTGCATTCTTTAACCCTTCTATTATTGACGATCCGGACCAGTCCCGAATGGGTTTTGGGGAGCGCAGGGTTATTCTAAGTTTCCGTGCAACGGGAGAAGGCCATATTTCTTCGATCGTTTTCAGATCGGCCATCATAGATGGGGATAACCTGATCACTGTTGAGCCCCCTGGCCGAATGCTTGATTCGCCGGCACATGTCCGTAACCATGTGTACAAAAAGAAGTCTTTCCTGGCAAAACTTGGCGAAATGCAGAACCTTGAAAACGCTGCTTACCCGGTTATCGAGCAAAAACTGACCGAAACCTTTACGTATGAGGAGTTGAAACGCTATGTCGATGAGACCAGCAAAGTCATTGAAATGGACGAACCGTGCCGCATTTTTCTGAGGGAAATGATGTGGCTGGCGTCATCGCATTACGAAATGGATTTTTCCTTAGATACTGATATTTCCGAACGCGTAATCTTTCCCATTGCTGATACCGAAAAGCGGGGCATTGAAGATGCCCGGTTTGTTAAATTTATACAAGGAGACAATGAGCCAGTTTACTATGCAACTTACACTGCCTATGACGGAACCTCGATCCTGCCCAAAATCCTGATGACTAAGGATTTTTATCATTTCAAAGTGTTGCCGATTCATGGCGAAATCGCTCAAAATAAGGGAATGGCACTTTTTCCGAGGAAAATCAATGGCAAATATGCCATGCTTTGCCGGATCGACGGGGTCAATAATTACATTGCTTTTTCCGACAACATCAGTGTGTGGCGACAAGCGACCATAATCCAGTCGCCTCAATTCCCTTGGGAATTCGTGCAAATTGGAAACTGCGGATCGCCATTGGAAACAGAGGCTGGCTGGCTGGTTCTGACACACGGAGTAGGTCCTATGCGTGAATACGTTCTGGGAGCGTCCCTTTTTGAGCTGGATAAACCTGAAAAAGAAATCGGAAGACTGAGCCAGCCATTGTTGATCCCAAATCGCAAGGAACGGGAAGGGTATGTTCCCAATGTTGTGTACTCCTGCGGCGCGCTTATTCACAATGAGAGCCTGATTATTCCATACGCCATGTCAGATTACGCATCAACTTATGTAGTTGTGGACCTTAAAGATTTATTAAAGGAGCTGACACAAAATGCAGGATTAGCTGCTTAAAATTGATTCATAAACAGCTAGATAGCCATCCACCATCTTATCCTTGGAAAACATGGACTGTGCCCAGTCGGCGCAGTCCTTTCTGTTGATCTTTTTTACGAGCCCCACGGCTTCTACTGCCTCGGGCACCGAACATACTAAAAACCCTGTTTGACCGTGCTTGATCAATTCAGACATTGATCCGCGATTAAAGGCGATCACGGGCGTTCCACAAAGCATCGACTCAGCCACACTTAGTCCAAAAGGCTCTTCAAAACTGATTGGATGCAGCACTGCGTACGCCATGCCCAGCAACGTGCTCCTCCTTTCTGGCCCTACATTCCCGCAATAAAAGACATTTTTAGAGTCAATATGCGGCTCCACCTCCCGCTTGAAATACCCTTCATCCTGGACCAAACCTGCTATAAGTAGCTTCCTTCCACTTTTCCGAGCGATCTCAATTGCCTCACTTGTACCTTTGTCGGGGTGAATCCTTCCAAAAAAGAGCAAATAATCGTTGGGAAAAGTAATGTAGGGAAATGCTTCTTCGTCGATACCATTATAGACTGTTGCCTTGTAATCCAGATTCTCATCCCGATCGGCATTGCTAATTGAAACATAATGTGTCTCATCATTATATTTCCGGTAAACCTCCTTGATCTTATCCGACGAAAAACCGTGTATAGTAGTTAGCATTGGCGTCTTGATCAGCCTGGAATATGTTAGTGGGAGGAAATCAAAATGATTATGAATTAAATCAAATTGATCCGCTTTTTCCATCACATTACTGATATGCAGGCATTCAACCACCTTAGGGTCAACGTTCCGATCTTCCGCATAAGGGATATTACAAGTAGCATCCAATTTTCCTTTTGTAATTGAATCTGCAGTTGCGAATAATGTCACATTGATCCCTTTTGCAAGCAAACCTTCTGCCAGATAGGACGCTACTTGCTCCCAGGGGCCGTAATTGCGGGGCGGCGTGCGCCAGGCAATGGATGATAAGATAGCAACTCTCATGGTTGAGCTGCTTTTAACTTGGTCAGCTCTTCAAATGCTTCCAAAACGCTTAGATGAGAAATTAGATAAGCCAACGTGCTTTCCGCTCCCTGGTTCCGGTTTACGCCATATCTTTCCAGGCCATCACAGCAACCCTTAGTTTCAAAGTCATAAAGACTGATACGGAGATCGTTTTCACCTAAAAACCACATAAAACATGTATTCAGCTGTTGGACATAAGCTTGATCGCTTGTCAGCCGGAATGCTTGGTGGAACATGAGCACCATAGCCAATGCATCCAGTGGCTGTTGGGCAAACATTGAACTTTCGCCATCTTTGAGATACCACTTTTCATTACCTACGATGGAAAGATAACCGTTCTTTAAAGTGATTTTCGAAAGAAATTCCATGCTCTCCAAAGCAACTTTATTGACTCTTTCATCATTTAAAAACTCGGCAGCGTGCAGCATCGCGAGAGGCAAAAAGGCATTATCATAAGCCAGGAGCGATTCATACCAATGCCAGTCAGTGGTCCGGTTCAGGTCATAATCCACCATTAGGCGGTTTGTCAATTGCCGCAAAACCTCAATCATCC
Source organism: Dyadobacter sp. Leaf189 (assembly GCF_001424405.1). Classification (GTDB taxonomy): domain Bacteria; phylum Bacteroidota; class Bacteroidia; order Cytophagales; family Spirosomataceae; genus Dyadobacter. The sequence continues at coordinate 2,641 of NZ_LMPS01000008.1, read as the reverse complement.
CTTCGTCCGATGAGTTGCTTTTTAGATAATGGCATATGCCTACGATGGTGTTGGCAATGCTCCGGATGGATCGCAGCTTCACAAAATTAGGGGAAGCATCGAAGAAAATAGCCCGCCCGGTTTGATAATAAGCGTCATTAGGTGCATTTCCTAACAGATAACCCAATGCCCATATTGTCCTGCCAAACGAATCTTCTGAACCCACTTCATCCAGGAAATTACGGTTGAAACTCAGGAAGTTCCGGAACGCGCCGTCCGGGTTTTGCATGTAATTGATATAGCTCAGGTAAGTAGGTGATAATTTAAGCGCCAGGGGGTTTTTATTCCTTTTATAGGTCATTAGGACCATCAAAAGCGCCCTCGCATTATCATCCAGACAATATCCTTCTTTCAAGTTTGGAATTCCATATTTGGCGTGCTGAATGATTCCTGTATCGTCGGTGAGTCTTTGCACATGGTCCAGCAAAAATGGAGGCAAAGCCAGCAGATCCAGGATAGTTTCCGCTTCTACATGCACATACGGCTGTTCCGCCACAATTTTTTCTGCGAGCTTCGCATATTTTGCGCCGATCTTGGGCCAGGTAATTTCTCGTCCGTAATTGTATGCGTTATTACGTAATCTCGCCATTGTATCCGGGTGATCAAGCAAATCAAGGAATACATCACTTAAAGCTTGCACATCATTGAATGGGAACAACCTGCCTCGGCCTTCAGAGAGCAATTCGGCAGCATGCCAATAGGGCGTAGAAATCACCGCAGATCCTGCGCCAATGGCATACGACAATGTTCCGCTTGTGATCTGTGCCTCATTGGTGTAAGGGGTAATGTAAATGTCAGAGGCGGAAAGATATTTAAAAAGCTCAGTCTGGTCGACAAACTCGTTCATGAAAATGACATGCTTTTCAATGCCCAGCTTTTTCACCAATCCTAGTAGGAAAATTCGGTATTCTTCACCTGAATGCCGAATTACATTGGGGTGCGTTTTGCCTAGAACGATATAAACCAGCTGCGGATATTTTGCAACCACCGCAGGCAGGGCTTTCAGCACAATTTCAATGCCTTTGTTTCGGCCAATAAATCCGAATGTGAGAAGGACTTGTCTGGATAGAAGTTTGAATTCTTTTTTGGCAGACTGTTGATCAAATTGTATATCCGGAACGCCGTGCGCAATCTGCTCGATTTTACTTTCGGCAACGCCATATTCTTCCATTAACATATCTACCGCCTTCCTTGTCATTACGACGACGCTTTGGGCGATTTTGCAGATTTCAATCATCACAGCCCGCTCATTATATGAAGGATTTTTCAGCACTGTGTGCAAAGTGACGATCAACGGAATCTTCAGACGGTAAAGGAACGGGAGTATGTAGATGCCATTTTGCCCGCCGAAAATCCCGAACTCATGCTGCAAAACGCAGATATCCGCCCCGCTGATATTGATAAAACTTGCGGCTTCCAGATAATCAGCTTGTTCTTCTTGCCGAATGGTCAGTTTTACCTCTTTCGGATAGTCATAATGCTGCCCATTGTCATCCATTGCAACCACTAGCGCAGTATTCGGGCCATCTGCCCCTGGTGCGGAGGTGACAGCATCATACAAATTTTTGGTAAAGGTGCCAATTCCGCATTCCCGTGGCGGGAATGTGCCTACAAACGAAATCTTCATAAAGTGCGGAGTTGATTTCTTCTAAGTTAACCCTATTATCCCGCATTGTTAGGTTGAAAAGCAATTGTAAAGTAACCCCGGCTTCTTGATCAGCTCTATTAATGGCTTCCAGCACCGAGAATTATGATTAAAAACTCGGTTGGTAAAGTGAAATTTGGACCGTTGTCAAAAAAGCAGGTTTGGGATTGATGAATACCTTTAAAGTTCGATTTGTGCACCGCCTATGTATTTTATACCGGTCAGCGGTGGAGATCTGAATTGAAAGCAATGCTGGGGTCGAGCTGCTACTGGTACATGATGTCCAAGCGATTGTTATCCTAACTTATTCACGACAAGATATACTGGTTCGAAATTGTCAATGCAGGCCTCAAGGAGAAATTCAGTTGCAATAAAATAGATGCTCAGGAAAGTTTTGTTTCGGCGTCGTGCACACCACTTCCCTAAGAAAAGCTATTGCAACCTTTATCGCAACAAAAAGAAGAGGGTGTCTCAATTTAAAACCGTGGCACCCTCTTTCGTTTGAATTATTCGGGCAGAAAATTATCGGTCGATATCCTTCATCAAAAGCTAAAAGGCTTTCTAAGCTATTATTTAGGAACCGCATTTTACCTACATGAGCGATCAACACGTTGATAAACCCGTAATCNAAGAGGGTGTCTCAATTTAAAACCGTGGCACCCTCTTTCGTTTGAATTATTCGGGCAGAAAATTATCGGTCGATATCCTTCATCAAAAGCTAAAAGGCTTTCTAAGCTATTATTTAGGATTTAGCCTGCCTAGGCTGCTCTTTTTCTGATATTTTGGGCGATTGCGATCAACCCCCATTCGATTTCCACCTTTTGTTTGCCGCGAAGCATAAACCTACGAAAACCGTGATTGGCTTTTATATTACCGAACACAGGTTCGACATCGAAGCACCGCTTCTTTCGTTTGGCAACCCCTTCTTCACTTTTAAGTAGCTGTTCGGCTTGCTGC
>NZ_LMPS01000007.1 GCF_001424405.1 Dyadobacter sp. Leaf189 | reverse complement strand
AAGCTTTCACAACCATCAGCCTGAACTCTACACTATGTTTTCTGTTTTTACCCATAAAAATGCCCCCAAGAAGTGTCTAACTTTTTGGGGGCAGTGCATTTGAGACAGCCTCTTTTTGTTGTATGATGCGCTTAATTACTGCTTTCTTGCCGGGCCGGAACCACTGGTTGAAGTAGTATCGCCTGTTTCAACTGTTCCTTTCCTGTTTTTTCTGCGGTTCATCCGATCTTCTTTCCTGTTCGATGAAGGCATCAATGTGTCTTTTATAACCGCGCCGGAACTGGATTGCCCTTTGATTAATGTATCCTCGGAGGGGATTGTCGCAGGTCTTGTTGGTGATTGCGGCGCATTGAAATCCGTCTTTTTTTCAGTTGCTGGCGTAGTTGTAGCCGGGTCCTGGGTCGGTACGGTCTGAGGTACCGAAGTACCCGGAGTTGTGGTCGTTTGTGCGCTCACCATTCCTGCTGCCGCAAGCAAAGCGCCGAATGTCATGGTTATGATCTTTTTCATTTTCGTCTGGTTTTTAGTTGGTTACAGTGATGTTATTGTAACTAACAAAAGCATTCCAGCGACGAAAATCAAGTCAACAAGAGTTTACTTATTTCAACTTTTTATTGAATTAAAATGAGTATGCCCTGATAAGTTAACCAGAGTGATATTTGCTTACTTAACTGTTGTTAAGGCACTTATCCACAAATTGCGCATTCAAATACCCATTAAGCCTGCTATCATTTTAAAAATGAATTGTTTACCTGTTTAGAAATATTTCGCAGCGCTAGTTATAAACCCGGCGCATTCTGATTTTCTCGCTTGGCGTCAAAACAAGCGGTACCTTTTCCACTTTCACAGCACTGCTGTCCAGTCCAAACCACTTGTCCTCGGAGGTAGTTATTCCTTTGATAGCAAAGTAGATTTTCATGATCAGCTCTTCCCGGAAAGGCAGGTTGTTTTCGAGGGAAAGATACCGTTCCAGTACAACAAACCTGAAATCGCCTGTAATATTCTGCCTGTTGAGCGATTCGTAGCGGCTGGTTATATCCACTTCTTTATTCATCACCATATCCTCTACCACTTTCCTGAAAAACAGATTAATACGCTGCTCAATCCTGAAACCAAGGCGGAATGTAACTTTAATCACGTCGTCCTCAGCCAGGATATTCACGTGATAATCCATTGTGTAAGGTTCGTCAGTGGTTTCCACGTGCACAAACCAGTAGATATCGGCCCGCTTCGGACGTTTGTAAAAAATCGAGTAAATGATCTTGGTCTCGATCTCCGATTCGTGTGACGCATTGGACATGAAAATAAGGTGCGTCGAGTACTTGGGAATACTGATATCATTGCTCAGCTCGCGGAGCGGACTGATGTATTTTTCAAGATTATCAAATTCAGTCAACCTCAGCTTGATGTAATAGGCTTTTAACCAAACTGTAATTACAAATGCGATCACGCTGGCAAGTAACAACGAAACCCAGCCTCCATGCATGAATTTCAAAAGATTGGCGGCCAGGAAGGAGCCCTCAATAGCAAGGTACACGATCAGGAATACGGCGAGCAACCATTTTTGTACCTTATGCACATAGAGGTAAACGGACATCAGAATGGTGGTCATGATCATCGTGAGCGTGATAGCCAGACCATATGCCGCTTCCATGTGCGACGATTCTTTGAAATAAAGCACAATGCCAACGCAGCCAGCCCACAAGAGCCAGTTTACGCTTGGTACGTAGAGCTGTCCTTTTTGATCGCTCGGATAAATCAACCGCACCTTTGGCCAGAAGTTAAGCCGGATTGCTTCTGAAATCAATGTAAACGATCCGCTGATCAAAGCCTGGCTGGCGATGATAGTAGCCATTGTGGCTATCGCAATGCCCGGCAGCAGCCACCATTCAGGCATCATTGCAAAAAACGGTTTGCGTCCGTTAAGGTAATCGCCGGAATGGACAATAAGCCAGGCGCCCTGACCGAAGTAGTTAAGGATCAAACAGGTTTTGACAAAAATCCAGCTGATCCGGATATTTCCCCTTCCGCAATGCCCCAAGTCACTGTATAGGGCTTCGGCGCCCGTTGTACAAAGAAATACTGCGCCCAGCATCCAGAAGCCGCCGGGATGATTGGCGAGCAGCTGATAACCGTAATAAGGATTAAGCGATTTGAGGATCTCCATGTGATCGATCACCTGCGAAAGGCCCAGTACCGCCAGCATCAGGAACCAGATCAGCATGACGGGACCAAATGCGCGCCCCACAATGGTGGTACCGAATATCTGAATGATAAAGAGCAAGGTAAGTATCCCGATTACGATGGGGATTGTTTGAATATCCGGATAAAGTATCCGCAGACCCTCCACCGCAGAAGAAACCGAAATGGGCGGCGTTATAATACCGTCTGCAAGCAAGGTACTGGCACCAATAATTGCAGGAACAGCCAGCCAGGAGGCATTTTTCCTTACCAATGCAAACAGTGCCAGAATTCCGCCTTCTCCTTTATTGTCGGCCCGCAGGATCAGGATCACGTACTTCACCGTCGTTTGTAAAGTAAGCGTCCAGAAAATACAGGATACTGCTCCATACACCACTTCATCAGAGATTGCGCTTGTACCGATAATCGCCTGCATTACGTACAATGGCGATGTGCCTATATCTCCGAAAATAATCCCTAATGCGACCAGTAACCCCGCTGCAGAGGCTTTGTCAAGATGCTTATGAGAACCCATTGGTTTTTACAAAAAATGAGGATTATAACAATCCTCAAACATTTTAAAGTGTATAAAATTCATAATTGACTTTCCAGCTAACTTCTTTGCCCGGCTCCGCGGCAATGCGGATGTAAGGCTCCGGACAGGAGGTAGTGGGACAAGCCCAGTAAACAAGCTTTTCGAGGGGTTTATCACAGGTTATTCTGACCCCGGCCCGGCTTTTGGTATTTTCAATGCGGATATCGTAGTCTTTTGCCGAGGTCCCGAAACCTGTCAAACCACTGCTGAATACCTGATCGCCTGGCTTCACTTCTCTTGCATAAGTAAGTTGTTTTCCTTTTGCATTGATGATACTGCCAAATCCGCTGCCCTCACCGGATACATCAAACGGAAAAACGATCCTGATATTTTCATTGGAACGCTCATTGTCAATCATGAAAAAATTATGATTGTAAGTGCTTGTGGCGATTGCCTTTGTTCCCGTGTTTTTGAGGTTGTGTTCCAGCACCAGCCCGGGCTTGCCTGGCACGAGTCGCACTGTTTTCGTATAAACATATCCGTACCCGGATTTATCTTTTAGCTCGTGAGTAAATGCTACCTGATCTTTTCCCTTCTTCACTGTCCATTTACCTCCGTTTTCAAGTTTATAATTAGTTGCAAACGCATACTTTTTATCGTCGGGCTTCACCAATGTGCCCACACCTATTTTCACGAAAGTATCTCCTGGCTTAACCTCATCGAAATCCAGGGCCACAAACTCTTCTACCGGACCCATAATCGCGTCGTGCAGCTCCGGATCGTAAGGAGCCTGGTTCCATTTGCCAAAGTAGGAATGCCCTTTATATTCCAGACTGTGAATTACGCCGGCCCAGTCAAACCGCTTTCCGCGATAGTAACCCGTTTTGCTGTCGGGCAGGTACAATTTAGCCTGAACAATTCCATTTGATATTTCGGTACCCGGATAATCCGCTACTTTGAACGCGCTCACGCACATACAAATGAATGCGACCGAGACTACAATTAGGTTTTTCATTGAGTTTGAACAGTACTGAATTTATGAGTATAAGCGGAAAAATGGAGTTGTAAAAAAAGACAGTAAGATAGAAATGCAATGTTACATTTCTTCTTACTGTCTTTTCAAATTATCGTTAACAATCTTACGATATTCCCTTAAAAGCTTCTTCGTTGATAAACGGCTGATTTCTCAGGCGCTGCTTGGTTGCTTTATAAAATGCGTTGGCTGCTGCGCCGCCGGTAGGTGGCAATGCAGGTTCGCCAAGGCCGGTCGGAGATATCCCATTCTCCACAAAATGAACTTCCACTTCCGGAATCTCATTCATGCGGATCAGTCTGAAACCATTAAAATTGCTTTGGTCTGGCGTTCCGTCCTTGAAAGTCATATTCCCGTACATCGCGTGGCCTAATCCATCGACAACACCGCCCCGTACTTGCTGCAGTGAGCCGCTTTTATTGATTACAATGCCGCAATCCACAGCAGCAATCACGTTTTTCAGAACCGGCTTGCCTTTTTCAACTACTACTTCGCCCACCTGGGCCACGTAAGACCGGTGCGAGAAATAGACGCTGAAACCCTGATGAACTCCATTCTTTTTACCCCAGTTACTTTTTTCAGCTGCCAGCTTAATTACGCCAATCATTCTGTCAACATCGTATTTCACTTCACCGGCAGGTGATTTTTTGGCTTTCTCAAGAAGCGCAAGTCTGAATGCAACAGGATCTTTGCCAGCAGCCTCGGCTACTTCGTCTATAAACGATTGCTCTGCATAAGCCAGGAAGTTGGTAATCGGCGCTCTCCACGGCCCGGTTGTGATCGGTGATTTATGTTCAACCGAATCGATCAGCAGGTTATCCACGGAGCCGGAAGGAAAATTATCTTCCCTGGTCGGGTTACCCGAGTTGATACCTACTCCGCGAAGCTTGTATCCGATCATTTCACCATTCTTGTCCAATGCAGCTTCAAAACGGTATCTTACTGCCGGCCGGTAAATGCCGCCTGTCATATCATCTTCCCGCGTCCAGATCACTTTAACCGGTGCTTTTACCAGCTTGGACACGTGTGCTGCTTCAATTACATAATCTGCCGCAAGCCTTCTTCCGAAACCTCCGCCCTGGCGCGTGATTTCAACCGATATCTTTTCGGGCGCGATTCCCGTAAGTTTTGCTACCTCTGCTCGGGCGCGATCGGGTGTTTGGGTCGGACCAACCAGCTCAACGCCATCTTCACGCACGTGTGCGAAGAAATTCATAGGTTCAAGCGGGCTGTGCGGCAGGAACGGGCATTGGTACTCCGCCTTGATTACCTTGGCAGCACCCTTGAATGCAGCTTCTACATCCCCGTTTTTTCTCCGGACAGTCGCTTCTCCATTGTCCATCAATTGTGAGAAGATCCGGTTATGATCGGCAGAGCTTTCCAGATCAGCCGCTTTTTCATACTCGATCTTCAAAGCTTCGCGGGCCTTTTTCACCTGCCAGGTAGACTTACCAACTACGGCGACGCTGTTTTCAAACGTAACTACGTCGACGATTCCCGGCATTTTCTTCGCCGCATCTGCATTAACCGATTTCAGTTTTAACCCAAAAGCTTTGGGCCGCTGAACCAGCGCAAACAACATTCCTTCCCGATAAAAATCGAGGCCGAAAAGCGGCTTGCCTGTTGCGATATTGTTATTATCAACATTCCTGACGGATTGGCCGATCAGTTTGAAGTTCTTTTCGTCTTTTAATTGAACCTCTTTGGGTGCTTCAAGCTTGGATGCGGCTTCTGCAAGCTGACCGTAAGTCAGTGATTTGCCGGAAGCTTTATGCAAAACTTTTCCATTCTCGGTTGTACATTCCGCAGCGGGCACTTTCCAGGTCGAAGCGGCCGCTTCCACAAGCATATACCTCGCAGTAGCACCCGCTTTACGCAATCTGTCCCACGAGTGAGGTACTGCGCCACTTCCTCCGGTGAGCTGCCTTTCGAAAATATTTGTATCTAAATTCCCTTGTACCGTTTTTACCTGCTTCCAATCGGCGTCCAGTTCTTCGGCCACGACCATCGGAAATGCGGTTTTAATTCCCTGGCCAATTTCCGGATTGGGCGAAACAATGGTAATAATATCGTCAGTCCCGATTGAAAGATATGCATTGAAATTGATCGTGCCGGCTGCAATGGATTTTGCATCAACAACCACTGGAAGTGCATTGGAGTTGGACCAACTGAATCCCAGGAACAATCCGCCACCTGCTGCCGCCGCGACTTTCATAAAATCACGCCGGGAAGTCTGATCTAGTGTCTTCATGATTAATTGGATTTAGAGGCTGCTACTTTCACTGCTTCCTTAATGCGGTGGTAGGTACCGCAACGGCACAAATTGCCGCTCATGGTTGCTACGATTTCTTCGTCGGTTGGCTTTGGTTTTGCCTTCAAAAGAGCTGCGGCTGTCATAATCTGTCCAGCCTGGCAATAGCCGCATTGCGCCACATCCACTTCGTCCCAAGCTTTTTGAACAGGATGATCGCCTTTTTCAGAGAGTCCTTCGATTGTTGTCACTTTGGACTTTCCGACTGCTGATACGGGAAGGACGCAGGATCTTACAGCCTTACCGTCCAGGTGTACGGTACATGCGCCGCATTGGGCGATCCCGCAGCCGTATTTTGTACCAACCAATCCGAGGTTGTCCCGCAATACCCAGAGAAGCGGAGTGTCCTGCTCCACATCCGCCTCGACGGTGCGGTTGTTAATTGAAAGTTTGAATAAAGCCATGGTGAATAGGTTGAGTCTTACAAAGCTCACTGAGCAGCGAACTTTCCGAAATTACAAAAAATCCCAAAAAGATACTGGCTATTAACATTTTATCTGGCGACGATAATCACGCTTCGCCTCCCGGACCTCCGAAGCTGATAGGGAAGTTAAAGGTCGGATCATTGTCCTGCGAGCTTGGGATAGGACCATATTGATCCTCGTATTTCTGTATATTATCTTTCAATGCGGCCACTAAACGCTTGGCGTGTTCGGGTGTGACGATAATCCTCGCTTTTACCTTGGCTCTTGGCACACCTGGCATCAGCCGGATGAAGTCCAGGATAAATTCGCTGTTTGAATGTGCTATCATTGCAAGATTGGAGTAAACACCCTCAGCCATTTCCTCAGACAATTCTACATTGATTTGTTGTTCGCTTTCCTTTTCTTCTTTCATTGGTTGGTTTTGATACAGCCGGAGCTAGAATGGATCATGGAAATTACTAAAAAATTGCAGCTACCAAAAGCAAAAAGGCCGGCTCACATTGCTGCGGGCCGGCCTTTTACCTGTTTTACTATACTATGCCAATTCTTTTTTCTTACGCGACTGTCTGTCACGGGAATCGGTTAATGCATCGAATTCTTCTTTTGATCCAACGATCAGGCTTTCGTATTGACGCATTCCTGTTCCGGCTGGGATCAAGTGACCTACGATCACGTTTTCTTTCAAGCCTTTCAGTTCATCGCGCTTTCCACGAACAGCTGCTTCACTCAATACTTTGGTTGTTTCCTGGAATGAAGCCGCAGAAACGAAACTTTCAGTACCCAATGAAGCTTGTGTGATACCCATCAAAGTAGGTTTCGCCACAGCTGCCTGCGCATCACGCGCAGTAACCAGTTTAAGGTCGCGGCGTTTCAAGCTTGAATTTTCGTCACGTAGGCGGCGAACAGAAACGATCATACCCGGTTTCAATGTTTCGGAGCTACCAGCATCCTCTACCACCTTCAGATCCAGGATCTTATCATTTTCTTCGCGGAACAGAACGCGGTCAACTGGCTGCATTTCAAGGAAGTTAGTATCACCTGCATCCAGGATCTCCACTTTCTGCATCATCTGGCGTACGATACATTCGATATGCTTATCGTTGATCTTCACACCTTGCAGACGGTATACTTCCTGAATTTCATTTACCAGATATTCCTGAACTGCGGTCGGTCCTTTGATAGAAAGAATATCCGCAGGTGTAATCGCTCCATCAGAAAGCGGATCACCAGCTCTTACGAAGTCACCATCCTGAACAAGAATGTGTTTCGAAAGTGCCACCATGTAGCGACGCTGCGTTCCGTCTTTTGATTCAATATGGATTTCGCGGTTACCACGCTTAACACCACCATAAGATACCACACCATCGATCTCAGAAACCGTAGCAGGGTTAGATGGGTTACGTGCTTCAAAAAGCTCAGTTACACGTGGAAGACCTCCGGTAATGTCACGGGTTTTACCAACAACACGCGGGATCTTAGCAAGTGGCTGACCAGCTTTGATGTTGGTACCAGCTTTTACTACTAAACGTGCTCCAACAGGAAGGTTATAGCCTTTTTCAGTCTGATCTTTCAACAACGTAGACTTACCTTTTACCACGATAGCCGGGTTTTTGGTTTTATCACGTGTTTCAATGATCACCGACTCCTGGAAGCCTGTTTGCTCATCAAATTCTTCACGGTATGTAATACCTTCTTCAATTGCATCGAAAGAAACTGCTCCCGTGAATTCAGAAAGAATTACTGCATGATATGGATCCCAGGTACAAAGTTCTTGTCCTTTGAAAACCTTTTCACCGTCTTTTACCAACAGGTGCGCACCGTAAGGTACGTTGTTTGAGATCAGTAATTGTCCGGTTTCAGGGTTGGTAATTTTAACTTCACCTGAGCGGCCCATTACTACTGTTACCTCATCTCCTTCGGAATTAACCGACTGTACAAGACGCAGATCTTCGAAACCGATCACCCCGTCAAACTTCGCCTTGATATTTGCTTCAACAGAAATGTTGGAAGCAGTACCACCGACGTGGAATGTACGAAGGGTCAGCTGCGTACCTGGCTCACCGATTGACTGAGATGCAATTACACCCACAGCTTCACCAATGTTCACCATGTGCGCCGAAGCCAATGAACGCCCGTAGCATTTCGCACATACTCCATTGCGGGTTTCGCAAGTCAATACAGAACGAATTTCTACTGTTTCAATGCTGGTTTCGTCAATGTATGCGGCAATCTCTTCTGTAATTTCCTGTCCGGAAGCAAGGATCATTTCATTTGACAATGGGTCAAATACATCATGAACACTCACGCGACCAAGGATACGCTCAGAAAGTGGCTCAACAATATCTTCGTTGTCTTTGAGAGCAGAGATTGCGATACCACGAAGTGATCCGCAGTCTTCTTCAACTACAACCACATCTTGCGCCACGTCATGCAAACGACGGGTCAGGTAACCAGCATCCGCAGTTTTCAATGCAGTATCGGCCAAACCTTTACGAGCACCGTGGGTTGAGATAAAGTATTCAAGCACGTCCAAACCTTCTTTAAAGTTAGAAAGGATTGGGTTTTCAATGATTTCACCGGCGCCACCAGCAATGTTCTTCTGTGGTTTCGCCATCAAACCCCTCATTCCACCCAGCTGACGGATCTGCTCGCGCGAACCACGTGCACCTGAGTGCATCATCATATAAATGGAGTTGAATCCGCCCTTGTCTGTTTCCAGCTGCTTCATCAAAGTCTCGGTAATCCGTGAGTTAACACGTGTCCAGATATCAATAACCTGGTTGTAACGCTCATTCTCGGTGATAAGACCCATCAGGTAGTTGTTCCAAACGTTCTCAACGTCCCCTTTGGCTTGCTCGATCAGCTTCTCTTTTTCTTCCGGAACCATTACATCGTCCAATCCCATTGACAAACCACCTTTGAAGGCCATTTGGAAACCAAGTTCTTTGATTTCATCAAGGAATTGAGCAGTACGTGCTACACCAGCTTGCTTGAAGACCAAACCAATGATTTGCTGCAATTTCTTCTTAGTCAGCAATTCGTTGATATACCCTACTTCTGCCGGAACTGCCTGATTAAACAACAAGCGACCAGCAACTGTATCGATCAATTTAACCTCGAAAGTTCCGTCATCATTACGAACACTTACGCGGCATTTAATATTGGCATGTTTTGAAAGCTTGCCTTCATTGATCGCGATGATCACCTCATCAGGACCATAGAAAATCTTACCTTCTCCGATAATCGGATATTCCGGTGTGCTTACGCGGCCTTTTGTTACATAATACAGACCCAAAACCATGTCTTGAGAAGGTACAGTAATCGGCGCCCCGTTTGCAGGGTTCAAAATGTTATGCGATGACAACATCAGCATTGATGCTTCCAAAACAGCTTCCTGACCAAGTGGTACGTGTACCGCCATCTGGTCACCGTCAAAGTCAGCGTTGAATGCCGTACAAACCAATGGGTGCAGCTGGATCGCTTTTCCTTCAATCAGCTTAGGCTGGAATGCCTGGATACCCAAACGGTGAAGTGTCGGAGCACGGTTAAGAAGAACAGGGTGTCCTTTCAAAACGTTTTCCAAAATATCCCAGATCACAGGATCCTTGCGATCCACAATCTTCTTCGCTGATTTTACAGTTTTAACAATTCCACGCTCGATAAGCTTGCGGATAATGAACGGCTTGAATAGCTCTGCCGCCATATCTTTTGGCAAACCGCATTCGTGCAATTTCAATTCAGGACCTACTACGATAACCGAACGACCAGAGTAGTCAACACGCTTACCAAGCAAGTTTTGACGGAAACGTCCTTGCTTTCCTTTCAGCATATCTGAAAGTGATTTCAAAGCACGGTTACCTTCTGAACGTACTGCATTCACTTTACGGCTGTTATCGAAAAGCGAGTCAACCGCTTCCTGCAACATCCTTTTTTCGTTACGCAAGATCACCTCAGGTGCCTTGATTTCGATCAGACGTTTCAGACGGTTGTTACGGATAATCACACGACGGTAAAGGTCATTCAAATCCGAAGTTGCGAAACGGCCACCATCAAGAGGTACCAATGGACGCAATTCCGGTGGAATAACAGGTACCATTTTGATCACCATCCATTCAGGACGGTTTTCAATACGTGTATTTGCATCACGGAAAGCTTCAACTACTTTCAGGCGTTTCAAAGCTTCTGCTTTACGTTGCTGAGAAGTATCTGTTGCAGCCTGGTGACGGAGTTCGTATGAAAGTTCATCCAACTTAATGCGGCTCAATAGCATTTCCAATGCATCAGCTCCCATTTTCGCAATGAATTTGTTGGGATCTGTGTCAGGAAGCAATTGATTTTCGCGAGGCAATTTGTCGATGATATCGAGGTACTCGTCTTCTGTAAGGAAGTCAAGGTAACCTACGCCATCTTCTTCTTTAACACCTGGCTGAACAACTGCATACCGCTCATAATAAATGATCTGATCAAGCTTCTTGGTAGAAAGTCCAAGCAGGTAACCGATTTTGTTTGGCAATGAGCGGAAGTACCAGATATGCGCCACCGGAACCACCAATTCAATGTGTCCCATACGTTCACGACGTACTTTTTTCTCAGTTACCTCCACACCGCAACGGTCGCAAATAATGCCTTTGTAGCGAATGCGCTTATATTTTCCGCAGTGACATTCCCAGTCCTTCACAGGCCCGAAAATACGCTCGCAGAACAACCCACCCATTTCCGGCTTGTAAGTCCGGTAGTTGATGGTTTCAGGCTGGGTTACTTCACCGAAAGAGCTCTCAAGGATAGACTCCGGTGAAGCCAGACTGATGGTCATTCTGGAAAAGTCACTATTTAATTTTTTGTTCTTTTTGAAAGACATAATAAAAAGTCGTTTGTCTGTTAGTCGAAAACTAATCTGATTTCATTAATGGCGCCTTTCGGCGCCACGACTAGAAATTAGTCCAGTGTAATCTCCAATGCTAGTCCGCGAAGCTCGTGAACAAGTACGTTGAATGACTCCGGAATATTTGGTTTTGGAAGGTTCTCACCTTTCACGATCGCTTCATAGGCTTTTGCACGGCCAACCACGTCATCAGATTTCACGGTAAGGATCTCCTGAAGAATGTGTGATGCACCGAATGCTTCCAAAGCCCACACTTCCATCTCTCCAAAACGCTGACCTCCGAATTGTGCTTTACCACCCAATGGTTGTTGTGTAATCAAAGAGTACGGTCCGATAGAACGGGCGTGCATCTTATCATCAACCAAGTGACCAAGTTTCATCATGTACATCAGACCAACAGTTACAGGCTGATCGAATTTGTCGCCAGTAAGACCATTGTACAGATAAGTACGTCCCCAATCAGGTAACCCTGCTTCTTTCAATTCCGCTGCCACTTCTGCTTCTGTTGCTCCGTCGAAAATAGGCGTTGCATAGCGACGACCCAGTTTCAGACCTGCCCAGGCAAGAATGGTTTCGTAAATCTGACCGATGTTCATACGTGAAGGTACCCCAAGTGGGTTCAACACGATATCAACCGGTGTTCCATCTTCAAGGAATGGCATATCCTCATCACGAACAATACGGGCAACTACCCCTTTGTTACCGTGACGACCTGCCATTTTATCTCCAACTTTCAGCTTACGTTTTTTAGCGATATAAACCTTTGCAAGTTTCACGATACCTGCTGGCAATTCATCACCGACTTCAAGCGCAAAACGATCGCGTTTGAAGCGTCCCATGATTTCACTTCTTGCATTGAGGTAGTTTTTCAAAACAAGAGAAATCTGGCGGTTTGTATCAGCATCCTCAGTCCATGAGTCTGTTAATACATCACCAATAAGGTTTACCTCCTCAGGAACGGCATACTGGCTCTCATCGCGGTAAGGGTTATTCGCTGGGAACAAGTTCTCAGAGATATTTCTCACGTTGAACTTCATTCCTTTGCTGATCAACTCATCTCCGAATTTGTGTTTAACACCCTGAGTCGTTTTGCCATCTGTTAATTGAACAAGCTTGTCGATAATGCGGCTGCGCAATGCAGTCAGATCACGGCTATACTTCTTCATTAAAAGACGCAGCTCGTCTTTATGTTTCGCACGCTCCTCCTTAGTTGGGCGGGAGAAAAGTTTGGTATCTATAACCACACCTTTCATTGATGGCGGCGCTTTCTTAGATGCGTCTTTTACATCACCAGCCTTATCACCAAAGATTGCACGAAGTAGTTTTTCTTCCGGAGTTGGATCGGATTCTCCTTTTGGAGTAATCTTGCCAATCAGGATATCACCTTCTTTAACCTCGGTACCAACCTGAACGATACCATTTTCATCCAGATTTTTAACAGTCTCCTCACTTACGTTAGGGATTTCAGCTGTTAATTCTTCTTCTCCACGCTTTGTGTCACGAACTTCAAGTTCGAATTCTTCAATGTGGATAGAAGTAAAGATATCGTCGCGAACAACTTTCTCAGAAATCACGATAGCATCCTCAAAGTTGTATCCCTGCCAAGGCATGAATGCAACCAAAAGGTTGCGGCCTAATGCAAGTTCACCACCTTCTGTACCATAACCCTGGCAAAGCGCCTCACCTTTCTTCACTTTCTGGCCTTTCAAAACCATAGGTTGCAGGTTAAGGCAAGTATCCTGGTTGGTACGACGGAATTTTACCAGATCATACGAAACGCTGTCCTCGATAAAGCTAACCAGACGATCTTCATCTGTTCTATCGTATTTAACAACAATTTTCTTCGCATCAACAAATTCAATCACACCGTCGCCTTCTGCAACAACCAATGCACGTGAATCCATTGCAACACGTTTCTCTAGGCCTGTTCCAACTATAGGCGCTTGTGGGCGCAATAATGGAACACCCTGCCGCTGCATGTTAGATCCCATCAATGCACGGTTTGCATCATCGTGTTCCAGGAACGGAATCAGCGAAGCGGCTACAGATACGATCTGGTTCGCAGCAACGTCCATGTAAGATGCCTGCGAAGGATCTACCATCGGGAAGTCACCTTCGAAACGTGTCTTGATTTTTTCTACCGTAAAGTTTCCTTCTTTATCAACAGACGCATTTGCCTGTGCGATATACTTAGAATCTTCTTCCTCGGCAGTCATATAGATAAGCTCATCTGTCAGCTTACCTGCGCCGTCAATAACGCGGTAAGGAGTTTCGATGAAGCCCATTCCATTCACTTTTGCAAAAACGCAGAGTGAAGAGATCAAACCGATATTCGGTCCTTCCGGAGTTTCAATCGTACACAGACGACCGTAATGCGTGTAGTGAACGTCACGAACCTCGAAACCGGCTCTTTCACGGGAAAGACCACCAGGTCCAAGTGCCGACATACGACGCTTATGCGTAATCTCAGCCAATGGATTCGTTTGATCCATGAACTGTGACAATTGGTTTGTACCAAAGAATGAGTTGATAACAGAAGACAATGTCCGCGCATTGATCAGATCAACAGGCTTAAAGTCTTCATTGTCACGCACATTCATACGCTCTTTAATCGTACGCGCCATACGCGCAAGACCTACACCAAACTGAGCATAAAGCTGCTCGCCTACTGTACGTACACGACGGTTTGACAAGTGGTCAATATCATCGACAACCGCTTTTGCATTGATCAAACCGATCAGATACTTCACGATGGAAACGATATCACCTGTTGTCAGAACGCGAACGTCAAGACTTGTGTCAGAACCTAGTTTTTTGTTGATCCTGTAACGGCCAACATCACCAAGGTCGTAACGTTTGTCACTGAAGAACAAGCTCTGAATTACATCGCGAGCAGTTTGTTCGTCCGGTGCCTCAGCATTACGCAATTGGCGGTAAATTTGCTCAACTGCCTCTTTGTCAGAGTTCGAGCTATCTTTTTGCAGGGTATTATAAATGATATTATAATCCGCTACGTTCATATCTTCTTTGTGAAGAATAACTGATTTCTGACCTGATTCGGTGATTACATCGATATCATCAGCCGAAATAGTAGAATCACGTTCCAGCAATACTTCATTACGCTGAATGGAAACTACTTCACCAGTATCTTCATCTACGAAATCCTCTGTCCAGGTACGAAGAACCCTTGCAGCCAAGCGGCGGCCTACTGCTTTCTTGAGGTTTGCAGGAGTAGCGCTGATTTCTTCAGACAATCCGAACAGGTCCAGAATGTCCTTATCAGACCCGAATCCAATTGCTCTCAAAAGAGTTGTAACCGGGAACTTCTTCTTACGGTCGATGTAAGCATACATCACGTTATTCACGTCAGTCGAGAATTCAATCCAAGATCCTTTGAACGGAATAATACGCGCAGAATATAGTTTTGAACCATTTGTGTGCTTGCTCATAGAGAAGAACACCCCTGGCGAACGGTGAAGCTGAGATACGATAACGCGCTCAGCACCATTGATTACAAATGAACCTCTTTCGGTCATGTAAGGGATATTTCCTAGGAAAACCTCCTGTTCAATGGTTTCGAATTCTTCATGATCAGCATCGTTACAGATCAAACGTAACTTTGCTTTAAGGGGCACTGCATAAGTAAGCCCGCGATCAATGGATTCGTCAACAGAGTATTTTGGTGGTTCAAGAAGATAGTCAATGAACTCTAAAACGAAATTGTCGCGTGAATCCGCAATAGGAAAGTTTTCAGCGAAAACTTTGTACAATCCTTCTCCAGAACGATCTTCTACCGAAGTATCCAAACTGAAGAAATCCCGGAACGATTGTACCTGGATTCCTAGCAAGTCCGGATAATCGATAATCTGATTGATCCTTGAGAAGTTCTTTCTAGGTGTTGTTGCTTTAATTGTAGCCAAGGCTATGTTTGATTTGGGTTAGAAGAAAAACCAGTGCGTCGAACTGAGTGTCGGGCATGGTATTAATTAGTTTTAAACCTAATCTAATGCCTCGTAGAGAATAAGATAACGGCCCCTTTTCTATCTTTTCTACGAGTAAAGAAGTGTTTCGGGCAGACTATCGGAGAAGATGGAGGTATACACAGCAAAAGCTGCTACCTCTAAACCAAACGTCAAAAAAAAGTTTTTCGTTTGGTATATACTCAAAATAGGAAAAGACCTGACGATTGTCAGGCCTGTTTCCTGTAATTATAGGATGCTGTTGAAAGCAAATTATTTTACTTCAACTTCTGCACCTGCTTCTTCAAGTTGTTTTTTCAAAGCTTCTGCTTCGTCTTTAGCAACTCCTTCTTTAACAGGTTTTGGAGCACCGTCAACTAGTTCTTTCGCTTCTTTCAGTCCAAGACCAGTAAGATCTTTAACCAATTTCACAACAGCCAGTTTGCTTGCACCAGCTGATTTAAGAATAACGTCAAAAGAAGTTTTCTCTTCAACTGCGGGAGCATCAGCACCGCCACCGCCAGCAGGACCTGCTACCATAACTGCACCAGCAGCTGCAGGCTCAATACCGTACTCGTCTTTAAGAATTGTAGCCAATTCGTTCACTTCTTTAACCGTTAGGTTAACAAGCTGTTCTGCGAAAGCTTTCAAATCTGCCATTTTATTTTTGATTTTTTGATTATACAATAAGATGATTTAAAAAGCTCCAATTTTCTTGACCCGGAGAGCTAAGCCTGGCTATTTAACTAGTCTTCTTTTTCAGACAAAGTTTTGAGGATACCAGCCAATTTGTTGCCGCCGCTTGAAAGAGCACCGATAACATTTTTAGCAGGTGATTGCAACAATCCGATAACTTCTCCGATCATCTCTTGTTTCGATTTGAGAGAGATCAGAACGTCAAGCTGGCTTTCGCCAACAAAAACCGCAGTATCCACAGAAGCTCCTTTAAACTTAAGCTTGTCGCTACCTGATTTTTTCTTGAATTCTTTTATCAGTTGTGCAGGAACTTTACCTGACTCCGGATGAAACATTACACCAGAAAATCCTTTCAAAACTTCATTGAATGAAGAATAATCCGTGTCTAACGTTTCGAGCGCTTTTCTAATCAATGTATTCTTAACAACACGATACTCAATACCGCGCTCAAAGCACAATCCTCTTAGCTGGTTAACCTCGCTAACAGACATTCCACTCGCGCTTGTAATATAGAAGTACGGAGTGCTAGCGAATTTTTGACTTAACTCGTCTATAATTACTGCTTTCTCTTCCCTTGTCATATTATAATCCTGGAATCGTGTTTTTATCAATAACAACACCCGGGCTCATCGTACTAGACAAGTGAATGCTTTTCACGTAAGTACCTTTTGCCGAAGATGGTTTAAGGCGTACCAAGGTGTTGATAACTTCCTGAGCGTTTTGTGCAAGCTGGTCAGTTCCGAAAGAAACTTTTCCTACGCTGGTGTGAATGATCCCTGTTTTATCAACTTTGAAATCAATCTTACCTGCTTTTACTTCTTTAACAGCTTTGCCTACTTCAGGGGTTACCGTTCCCGATTTAGGGTTTGGCATTAATCCGCGAGGACCTAATACTTTACCTAAACGTCCCACTTTTGCCATAACACTCGGCATAGTGATGATTACGTCGATGTCAGTCCAGCCTTGTTCTATCTTTTGGATATACTCGTCAAGACCAACAAAATCTGCTCCTGCTTCTTTCGCTTCTGCCTCCTTATCTGGAGTGCAAAGTACCAAAACACGCACCTCTTTTCCGGTTCCGTGTGGCAATGTCACCACGCCACGTACCATTTGATCAGCTTTACGAGGATCCACGCCTAAACGAACGTCGATATCCACAGATGAATCAAATTTGGTATAAGAAATCGTTTTAAGAACGTCCGCTGCCTGCTCCAGAGAGTAAGCTTGATTTGGGTCGTATTTCGAAAGAGCTTCTTTTTGCTTTTTGGTCAGTTTTCCCATGTTCTTTGTTTCGTTAGCGTATTAAAACCTACGCTTAGTTGTTTTCTTCCCATGGGGCTTTGCCTGCCACAGTGATACCCATACTACGAGCCGTTCCCGCTATCATCTTCATGGCAGAATCAATTGTAAAGCAGTTCAAATCTGGCATCTTAGTCTCAGCGATTGTACGAACCTGATCCCAAGAAACCGAACCTACTTTCAGACGGTTAGGCTGCGCCGAACCAGTCTTCACCTTTGATGCTTCCAGAAGCAAAATCGCGGCCGGGGGGGTCTTAATGACGAAGTCAAAAGACTTATCCTTATAGTATGTAATAACTACCGGCAATACCACACCCATTTTATCCTGGGTACGGCCATTGAATTGCTTGCAAAACTCCATGATATTCAAACCCTTCGATCCTAATGCAGGACCGATTGGAGGTGAAGGGTTGGCTTGGCCACCTTTTACCTGTAGTTTGACGTATCCACCTATTTCTTTTGCCATTGTTTTGGAATTTGTTGGGTCATTGATCAATCACGGTTCTAGTGCAAGTGGAAGCTTACCTGCCCGCTCTTTCTCAACTATCCTTTTCTACTTGTGCGTAACTGAGTTCCACGGGTGTATTACGCCCGAATATCTTAACAACTACATTGAGTTTTTTCTTCTCATCGAATACCTCCTCAACAAGTCCGATAAAGCCACTGAATGGACCGTCAACAACCTTGACAGTTTCTCCTTTGATAAAGGACATACTTGGAGCTTCTTCATGCTGCTCCGCCTCATCCACTTTACCTAAAATCCTGTTAATTTCCGATTGCCTGAGCGGAACCGGCACTTTCGAATTCCCCTCCGCATTTCCCAGAAATCCGATTACACCAGGGATACTTGTTATAATGTGGAGCACCTCACCTTTTGAAAGGTCAGCCGAAATGATGATGTAGCCAGGAAAAAAATTCTTTTCTCTGACACGTTTCTTACCATTGCGCATCTCATATATCTTCTCAGAAGGTATCAGGATCTGCGGAACAAACTCGGTTAATTTCTGCCGTGTTATTTCATTTTCAATGTAGGACTTGATTTTTTTCTCCTGTCCAGACACTGCTCTTAACACAAACCAATTTAGACTACTCATACCATTTAGGGGTTAAAATAGCCTCAGAAAGACTGATAAAACAGTTTTAATGCATTTTCGAACACGAAATCCATCACACCAACAACCAAAGCAAAAATGAGGGAACCCACCAGAACTAGAGTTGTATTTGCCTGCAATTCGTTGAAAGGAGGCCATGTAACATGCTGGGTGATTTCTTCCCAGGAAGCCTTCAAGAAAGAAGTAAACTTTTCCATTGTTCCTTTTAAATATGCACGGGTGGAGAGATTCGAACTCCCATCAACGGTTTTGGAGACCGCTATTCTACCCTTGAACTACACCCGTTTATCACTCAACCCATCCTTTCGGGCTGCAAAGATACGATTTATTTATAAAAAACAAGTGCACTCCGTAAGGAAATGCACTTGCTATTATTGCTTTCTTGATTAGTCAAGAATTTCAGTCACCTGACCAGCACCTACGGTACGTCCACCTTCACGAATCGCGAAACGAAGACCTTTTTCCATAGCGATCTTGTTGATCAACTTAACTTCAATTGTGATGTTATCACCAGGCATAACCATTTCAACACCAGCTGGAAGGGTAATTTCACCTGTTACGTCCGTGGTACGGAAGTAAAACTGAGGGCGATATTTGTTGAAGAATGGAGTGTGACGACCACCTTCTTCTTTCGAAAGAACGTAAACTTCACCTTTGAATGCAGCGTGAGGTTTTACTGAACCTGGCTTGCAAATTACCATTCCGCGACGGATATCTTCTTTGTTAATACCACGCAGAAGAAGACCAACGTTGTCACCAGCTTCTCCACGGTCAAGGATCTTACGGAACATCTCAACACCAGTAACGGTAGATTTAAGACCTTCTGCACCCATACCCAGGATATCAACAGGATCACCAGAGTTGATCACACCACGCTCGATACGACCAGTTGCAACAGTACCACGACCAGTGATCGAGAATACGTCTTCAACAGGCATCAAGAATGGAAGATCTGTCATACGTGGAGGAATTGGAATATAGCTATCAACAGCATCCATAAGATCTTCGATAGTTTTTACCCATTTCGGCTCACCATTCAAACCACCCAAAGCAGAACCTTGGATTACAGGAATGTTGTCTCCATCATATTCGTAGAAGCTCAAAAGCTCACGAATTTCCATTTCAACAAGCTCAAGAAGTTCAGGATCATCAACCATATCCACTTTGTTCATGAATACTACAAGTTGAGGAACACCTACCTGACGAGCAAGAAGGATGTGCTCACGAGTTTGTGGCATTGGTCCATCAGTAGCAGCAACTACGATGATCGCGCCATCCATCTGAGCAGCACCAGTTACCATGTTCTTCACATAGTCAGCGTGACCTGGGCAGTCAACGTGCGCATAGTGACGATTGGCTGTCTGGTATTCTACGTGTGAAGTATTGATGGTGATACCACGTTCTTTCTCTTCAGGAGCATTGTCGATTGATGAGAAATCGCGTTTTTGTGCGAAACCTTTGTCAGCAAGTACAGTTGTAATTGCTGCTGTAAGGGTGGTTTTACCGTGGTCAACGTGCCCGATAGTACCGATATTTACGTGGGGTTTCGAGCGGTCAAACGTCTCTTTTGCCATGACTTAAGTACGCTTAAAATTAAAAGTTATTACGAATTTATTTAACACTACTGATTGATCCTGTTCAGCTTACAAAACCCAAGCGCTTCAAAACCAATTAACTAAATACAGAATCAAAATCTTACCGAGCTTTTGAGGGGATTTGAACCCCTGACCTCTTCCTTACCAAGGAAGTGCTCTACCCCTGAGCTACAAAAGCAAAACCCTTGTAAGAACCAAAAAGCGATTAGCGAAAAAGTTACAATTGAATGTTTTCGCTAATCGCTTCGACGGTGCTTCTAAATGAGCGGAAGACGAGGTTCGAACTCGCGACCTATAGCTTGGAAGGCTATCGCTCTACCAGCTGAGCTACTTCCGCATTTGTTATGCCCGATCCTGACTGGTAATATACAGGATTGTATTGGCATTAACTGTGGGGGCGGATGGATTCGAACCACCGTAGGCATACACCAGCAGATTTACAGTCTGCCCCATTTGGCCACTCTGGTACACCCCCGTACATCATTTCAACACTACCGCGAAACCGTTTGTTTCACTTTTTGGAGTCGCAAAATTATGGCCTTTTCTTAAATTCTCAAATTCTTTCGAAAAAAAAATAAATAAAAATACGGACTAAATCGAAAATCGTCGATTTCAGCCCGTATTGGCGTATTTCTCGTTTAAAATAGTCTTACACCAAAGCTCAGCATCCGTACTGCGGGTCCTCTGTTTTGCTCATACAGATAGTTTAAATCATAGTTAACAAAAAGGTCAGGAAATTTTCGGATCCCAATTTCGGCTGCCAGTCCGTACTTCAGATCTTCGATGTAAAAGTTTTTGCGAACGTGATCTACATCCTTACTTCCTACTTTCCGCAACTTGGTATAGCTGCCAAGCCGGTATCCGCCATACACGCCCGCACTCAGATAGGAAATAAATGAGCGGGAAAAACTGACTGTCGGCATAATGGAGAGGCTGACATAAGGGACAACCAGCTTACTTTTTTTCATCTCGATCTCTTTCCCATCTTCCATTACCGGCAAAAACTCGACCTTATCACTACCCTTAACCACTGTATGATTGTTATCAAACATCTGATTGTACCACGAGAAGTCGGCACCAAAATCAAGGTGGAATCCTGCATTCTTTCCTCTCGCTAATGTAGCGCTTGCAACATAACCCAGACTAATAAACCGCGAGCCAAAAGGCTTCAACTCATAACTTACCTTGTCGTAACCCGGCGTACTTTCATTAGCGCCGTATGTATTAAGACCAACAGCAACATTAAACCCTTTTCTCGGACTTGTACCCCAGCTAGGTCTGTAAAAACGCTTACCAGTCCTCCTGTACGTTGACTCAGTAGACACTTCCTCATCGCCATCTCTTACCTCAACTCCTTTGCCATTGATGGTAACCCTGGTATCGCCATCTTTCACATGAATACCACGCAAACCAATCCTGACGTAATCCTTTTCTTCCTTATCCCCGGGATCTTTGAGATAGTTAACTCCATTAAATTCTTCCCTTAAATAAGTTGTATCTGCATCTGTGCTGTCCAAACGTACCTTTAAATCTTTCAGCAATGCATTAAGATCGTACTTCATGATCTTTTCCAACTCCCTGCGGTTTTCACCGTAGATGATCAGCCGGGTTTTGTCTCCGAATGTTACAATAATGGAATCCCTTTCCGACGTCTCCTTCCGTTCATTATTCTTTGCAAATACTCCAACAGAGATGAATAGGAAAATCATTGTGAGCGAGGCAACTATTCTATTTTTCATGGCTAACAGATTACAATTTTGTTCTGGGGTTCTGATACTTTTCTGTTTTTTCTTCTTTGCTACGAAGCCGATCGTCAACTTTCGCGACCAGGGTTTTGGGATTAAACCCTACTTCATCCCAGTCGACTCTTTCACCAGCTCTCGCATTTTTCAGCTGGCGGAATACTTTCGAAAATTTTGAAGCCTTGGGTTTGTCTTCGTCATGATCCGGTTCAGATTCGACGGCCACAACAATTGTCCGCGTAGGTTCTACTTCCAGGCTAGCGATTGACGGCGTACTTATTTGTGGACTTACTGATTTCAGATTGACAGGCTCAGAAATTTCACGCATTAACGGAGTTTCATTTTGAGCTTGATCTTTCCCGGATTGCACAACTTCCAACTTTGCCAGATCCTGCTTTTGATTGCCGACTGAGTTATCAATGAGATCTGATTGTACCTTCTGGGTTTTCAAATCCGATTTCGCAGGCAAAACTTTCTTCAACAACTTTTCCTCGGGCACTTCGGCAATTTGGCGTTCGGCGTCAGCTGCATTCTCCATCGTTTCGCGCTGCGAAGCATCGACCGGTTGCTCTGGCTTAACCACTTCCTGCCTGCTAATGATCGCCTTTTCAGTTGCCGATGGACTATTTTGCAGAATCAGATATCCGCCTAATGCTCCTACCAGCACACTCGCTGCAGCATACTTCACCCAGCCAATAACCCTGGGTTTCGGTTGTTGCTTTTCCTGAATTCTGGTCCAGGCATTTGCCGAAGGTTCCTTATCCAAATCAGTCAGCTTGCGTTTGAAAAGATCATCAACAGGATGCTTTTTCATAGTCTACTTTTTTTTTAAATTCATTCTCCCACTCCAATACCATTTTCTGTAACAAAGCTCTTGCTCTATGCAACTGCGACTTCGAAGTACTTTCGGTGATACCCAGCATTTCCGCGATTTCTGAATGGGCATAACCTTCAATTGCATACAAGTTGAAAACTGTCCGATAACCTGCCGGCAGGCGCTCGATCAATTCTAATAATTCCTGTGCTTCAAGATTTTGGTCAGCCTGAATGTAGTCGGGGATGTTATGAGCCTCGTCGGATAGATTATCTTCCAGAATCCTCTTCTGTTTTCTGAGATAACCAAGCGACTCATTGACCATAATCCGGCGGATCCAGCCTTCAAAACTCCCGTTACTATTGAACTGATCAATTTTCCCGAATACTTTCAAAAAACCCTCAACCATCACGTCCTCAGCAGCCATTTCATCACATATATACCGGAAGCATAAACCCAGCATGCGAGTGCTGTATTTATGGTAAACCTGTTGCTGCGCCTTGGGATCTTCCCTTTTAAGTGCTTTAACAAGTTGTGCTTCCTGGCTAAATAGTGCTAAAATTTTACCCATTCTAACTGGTGGTTTCGACTACAAGATGCTTATTCCTCCCGACGAGGTTGCACGTGCCGATTAACTTTTTCTGGATTTTTATAAAAAATAATCTGTCAGCTTCTTTTAGCTTTGGCGCATTGATCTACTTCATTGCATTAATATGCTCGACTCAGCTGCACCAATAGGTATTTTTGATAGCGGAATTGGCGGAATGACCGTCGCCAGTGCGGTTACCAGGCTCTTACCTCAGGAAAACACCATTTACTTCGGGGATACGGCGCATCTTCCCTACGGCGACAAATCGACTGCTGCGATCCAGGCTTATTCAATCAAAATCTGCAATATGCTGCTACAGCAAAACTGCAAGTTGATCCTAATTGCCTGTAATTCTGCCTCTGCGGCTGCATATGAACTGGTACGCGAATATGTTGGGAGCAAAGCCAAAGTATTGAATGTAATTGATCCGGTCGTAGACTATATCAAAGAGCATTACGACGGCAAAACTATTGGACTGATCGGGACAAAGCAGACTGTATCTTCCAATGTGTACAAGAAAAAAGTGGATGCAATTGGAAAAAACATCCATTTAAAATCACTTGCAACGCCGCTGCTAGCTCCCATGATCGAGGAAGGTTTCTTTGACAATACGATCAGCGAGAGCATTGTTGCCAGCTATTTGTCTGATCCTGCTATTTCCTCCATTGAAGCTCTGATACTAGGGTGTACGCACTACCCTTTGATCAAAAATCAGATCAGTAAATTTTATGGGAATGAAGTAGAAATTCTTGATACTTCTGAAATCGTGGCCCATTCACTGCGGGCGTGGCTGGAACAGCATTATCTTGTCAATGAAAAAGGAAGTGGAAATCGTCAGTTCTACGTATCTGATTATACTTTATCCTTCGAGCAATCAACTTCCATATTCTTCGGCAAACAGATCCAATTAGAGCATTACCCGCTTTGGGAATAATGTTATCTGTAAAGTAGCCGCACAGGGCCCAGCTGGCCTGACGGCATCGGTTCCCAGCTCTTTGCGTCAAACTTTTTGTAAGTGATATCAACGATATTGATGTCCTGAAATTTCTTCCAATCTGGCTGCTGCGTGTCGCGGAGCCGCATGTAGTTTGCTGAGAGATTGGTTACCTCGATGTCGAGCACATTGCCCTTTGACTTCAAAACGTTTGACGGGATTTTTCCAAGGAAGGGAACGGACCAGAAAGTACCGAGCTCCTTTCCATTGATCTTCACAAATGCAGACTCCCGCACATCACCTAAGTCCAATTCGAATGATTTTCCTTTCAATATCTCTGCTGGCAGATCGAAGGTAACCTGGTATTTTGCCTTACCAGAAAAATATTCAGCAGAATCAGGCAATGTAGTCCATGAACTAAGTCTCGAAAGTTTTGCGGAAGCTGGTAAAGAAGGTTTTCCCTCAATAAACGTAAGGTTCCAATTTCCCTTAATCTCAAATATTTGCGTCGGCTTTTCAAGTTCTATTTGTGAAGCTGACTGGCTGCCTACTTCCAAAAAGCAGGACTGTCCTGGCTTTAACTTCAGGAATACTTCTGCCTTTTCACCAGAACCTCTCTGAGCAAGTACAGCTCGGCCATTAAGCGGATCGAGTTTAAAGAATCTTCCTTTTGCATTTAGCTTGATCCATCCTTCCTGGAAAGTATTGCCAAGATTTGTCACAAAATAAACCGGTTGCCCATTTTGATCTTTCTTCCTGATATAAGTCAAACCCTTGTGCGCCATTTCCTCCGGGGCAATGTTGAACTCACTCAGAAAGCGATTCAGTTCTGTGCCGATTTTGACATTTTCAATGCGAGCTAGTCTAACTGACATTTTCTCGAATTCTGCCTGCTGAGTGGCGTGATCGTCAAAGCCGGTAACGATGGAAGGCATTTGCTTTTCAAAAATAATCTTTGCGCCAGCTTCTGCCAATCGGTGCAATTTGGAGAGCGTCGACTTTGGCATGTAAGTACTTGCCGGAATGACAATCGCTTTATAAGATGCATTTCTCGAGGTCAATGTACCGGATGCGGATATTTTCAGTTGTGCTAATTGAAGATCCGAAACAAAATCAAAGGAATACCCCTCTTTCCAGAGCTTTTCGGACAATTTTCCAAAAGGTAGACCCAGCAACCAGCGATCCACGTGATGCACTTCCAACAAATGCACATTACCCGAAGATTTCGATTTGGTCGCCCACAAATCATGAATAGGGAAATAAACAAGCAGGTCATTGTCGGGCTTGGTATCTTGGAGAATACTTTGGCATTTCTCTACATACCGGTTTAATAAAGGAAATTCACGCGCAAAATGAGAAGTAGGTCCAAAGTTGGTTGACGCATAAAAGAGCCAGCCCGGATACGCTTCATTTTGCGGTGAATAGGTAGTTCCGTGATAAAAAATGTGGTTGATTCCCGCTGCAAATAATTCATCAATCTGCGGCTTCAATTGGGATAAAGAAACTTTGAAATGATTGGCGAGCCAGGTTCCGGTTTCTGAGCTGACGAGCTTCTTACCATTGAAATTAGCTGCTGAGGAAGCAAACTTCATCGCCAGCGCATTGGGCGTGCCAAACTGATCAATGGAATAATCAGGATCAATGCGTACGCCGGGAATATCAAAGCGGCTGGTACCAAATGACTCGGTCTCCGGAATGTCCGCAGCTGCATACAGATCGAGCAAGTTAGCTGGCGAACCGTGTGCCTGGTAACGCGTCATAAACCGATGTTCCCGGCTCCACTTCGTCCATGGCAATGCATATCTCTCCAAAAGCAATTCTGCCAAAGTCTGGTGATAATCTATTCTGATCAATGTACTGTCCACATTGCTCGTCGAGTCGGATAATGCAGGTAGATGTTGCACTAATGCATACTTCCTCCTTTTTGCAAACTGATCTGCAAAATCATTGGTCCAGTTAGCACCATAAGCTTCGTAGGAATCCATGTACATAGACCGGGGGAGTCCTTTAACACCACTGAAAGCAGAATCAAACCTTGTCAGGTACTGCGGCATTGCGTCCGCATGAAATGGATCCAAAACGTATCCTTCGCCTCCGGGTGCCGCGCGCTTCACTTTCTGGCCGGTAGGTTTTACATCAATCCTGCCATCAACTACGGACATATTCTTTGCAGCCATTTCGGCGCTCACATTCGGCCCGCCAAATGGCCAGCCGGTCCCCGTGGTCAGGTCCACTCCAATACCTAGCTTCTTTCCTTCATTTACCGTAAATTGCATTACGTCAATCCACTCGGCCGACAAAAAAGGAATCGCCTGCTGCTCCTTACCTTTTACACCATAAATGGGTATGATATGAACCCCGCCGACTCCGGAATTTTTGAAGAGTAGAAGTTGAGCCTTGATATCGGGTTTCGTAACAGTACTTCCCATCCACCACCAATATGTCCAGGGCTTAGTAGTAGAAATGGATTGCGCCTGTACATTCAGGCTTACAAACAGGATTAGTATAAATAGTAGCTTTCGCATAATTGCTTTTCTGGTTAAAGGCAATGGGCTCAATTTCTACGCAAAACGGAACAGATTTTACATTTCTAGAAACAAAAAAGGCGAAACCTGATCGGTCCCGCCTAAAATGCTGTAAGTTTTGCTTAGTGCTGAAAAGCCTGCTTTACCCTGGAAGTAACAAACTGCCGCTCATCCCTGGCGCGCTTGCTGTTCCTATACCAGAAATAGGCTATCCCGGCAACCAGCAGATAAGGCATTACAAACAGGTACATAATACCCGTGTTCAAACCCACGCCTACATTATTTCGGCCGTTGCCCATGGAACTTTCTACTGAGCCGCGGCACATTGCGCATTGTGCCCAGGTATCCGTGCCCAACGCAACAAACAAAAGAATCAAAGTAAATACGATCAAGAACCTTTTCATACGTAATAGGGACTTATCATGAGGTAAACAATTACTCCGGAAACACTTACATAAAGCCAGATCGGCATTGCCCACTTAACTGCTTTTCTGTGTTGTAATATGTCATTGGTATAGCCGAAGTAAATGGCGCGCAGTACAAACCAAACGACAACTATCGACAGTACGATATGGGAAATTAGTAAAAAGTAGTATACCGGTCTGAAAAAACCTTGTCCACCGTACGGAGTAGCTTCATTCGACACGTGGTACAAAATGTAGCAAACCAGGAAAACCGAGCCCAATAAAAAAGCAGCGGTCATCGATCTTCTGTGACCCGCAACATTCCCTTGTTTGATAAAGTAAAAGCCCGCGATTAGCAAAACGGACGTTAATGTATTGATCATGCCGATAACATGAGGAAGCATTTTCGTCCAGGTACCTAAGTCTATTTTCTGCCGGATTCCAAGCAAAACTGCAACCGCCAATGGAATTGCAATTGCCAGAATATTGATGATACGTTCGTACTTCGGCTTTTTCTCAATAATTAAAGTTGCCATACTATTTGGTTACATTGCCTTCATAGGCAAGAATCTTGATTTCGGCCATAAGCCGTTCTATTTCTTCGGGATCAACTCCCTTGTAATATCCTCTTACAAATCCATTCGCGTCTACCAGAATAATCAAGTCCTGAGCATTTTCAAGTTGACCCTTTTGTATGCCCAGCTCGTTTTCAAAAAACGAAGTAATTTCACTTTCAGGATATGTGAACAACTTCCACTCCTTTCCATTCGCCCCAGGAACTTCCCCATTCCGATTAGCAATCCCCTGCGATAAGGTCAAAACATTCAATTCCAGAATTTCGGAATGCAATGCACTGATTCTTTGAAGTTGCGAGACTACCAGCTTACAAGTGTCCCCGCAGGTTTCCGGTAGATAGTGTAGCACCGTAAGTTTACCGCTAAACTTCACTTGCTTCTGTGTAAAAATACGATCAGAAACTTTATGAAACAGGGTATCGCCATTTTGAACTATAACAGCATCGGCTTTATTCCGTTCCGGATTGAAGTATGGCAGATCGTAATGATTGCGTGCGAAGAACTTCAAAAAGATAAAAATCAAAGCCGGTATCACTAATGTTACGATTAGTAATCCGGCTTTGGGAAAATTTTTCATTCGGGATTCTTAACTAAATACGGCCTCAAAAATCGCATTTCCTTCAAGTAGCAGCGCTAAAATAAGCCACATTACGAATAGGATCGGAACCAGAATTGACCAGATCAAGGATTTTGTTTCATGCTTTAAGTGCATGAATTCTCCCACTATATAAAATGCTTTCACGATGGTCATGACAATGAAGATAGACACCTTCAATACTCCGTGAGGAACTGTGAATGCGATTAAGAACTCTAGTGCTGTCAGGATCAACAGAATCCAGAACGTCTTCATAATCGCCTTGCGTTGCTCTGCGCCTGCGTTTGGATCCTGATTATGGATATGATGTGCGTCCGCCATTTTTATCTTAAATAATTAGAAATTTTGAAATTAAACCAGATAGAAGAATGTAAACACAAACACCCAAACCAAATCCACAAAGTGCCAGTAAAGACCTACTTTTTCGACCATTTCGTAGCTTCCCCTCTTATCGTAAAAACCCGTAGCAGCACGGAAGAAGATCAGAATATTTAAGATCACACCACTAAATACGTGTGTTCCGTGGAAACCGGTAATGAAGAAGAAGAAGTCTGCGAATGCAGGAGGACCATATTGGTTCTCGGTCAGGTTAGCCCCGAATATTGTCTTCTCTACCCAGGTTCCGTTCTCAATAACTTTCATTACACTTCCTGTGTCGGTACCATGGATAAAGTGAGACCACTCCCAAGCCTGGCAACCCAGGAATGTAAAACCACCCAGAATCGTCCAAAGCATGTATTTTTCAACATTCGCTCTGTCCATTCTATGTCCGGCTTCTACTGCAAGCACCATTGTAACACTACTCGCAATAAGAATAAAGGTCATTATACCAACAAATACCAACGGCAGAGATATTCCATGCAGAAAAGGTACGGCCTCATAAACTCTTTCAGGAACCGGCCAGTACATATTGGAGAATGTGAAATCTTCACGATTTCCTTCGAATGCCGGAAAACTAAACCGGGCTGTACCATAAGCCACCAAGAGGGCGGAGAAAGTAAAGGTATCGGAGATGAGGAAAAACCACATCATCAGTTTTCCGTAACTTGCTTTCATGGGCTCTATCCCCCCCAACCACATTTTGGGTTCCACAGCACCAGGTGTTGTTACATTTGCAGCCATTGGTAAATAATATAATTAATTAAAAGTCAATAAAAATACAAAAAGGTATAACCAGAGAATATCTAAAAAATGCCAGTAAGTCGCACAGATCTGAATTCTTCTCAAATTCTTCTTGTGTACTCTCATTTTAAATGCCGCAGTCAGCGAAACGAACAACACAATCAGACCCGTAATAATGTGAAATCCGTGTAATCCGGTAAACACATAAAAAAACGATCCCGAAGGGTTTCCAACGAAATAAACGTTCATTTCAACCAGCTTACTCCACCCTTCAAATTGCATCCAGAGGAAAAGCAGGCCGAGTACAAAAGTAATAGAAATTGCTATTTTCAATTGTTTGAACTGATCTTTTTTTGCCGATATATAGGCCCATTGCATTGCCAAACTGCTTATTAGCAGAACTCCAGTGCTGTACCAAAAAATACGCGGCATTTCAAACTCAAGCCAGTTACCTTCCGCTCTCCTTACGAGGTATGCGCTTGTCTGAGAAGCAAAGAGCATGATAATCGTAACCAAGAATAACCACAAAATAAACTTGATCGGATCCATTGACAATGTCTCCTGTGGTTCTTTTTCTATTTTTAAATGCTGAACATTTTCCATTTTTCTACACTGTTTCAAATTCACAATTTATCCAACAAAAACGCGATCTGCACGATGGGCAGGTATATAAACGAGCCAAACATGAGCTGTTTCGCTGTCTTGTCCGTGCAAGTACGCATCAGGTGAAAAGTCTGAGCCAGGAACAGTACTCCGAAAACCGTAGCAACAAATGCAGAGTTGATACCAGTCATTCCCAGCTCGTAAGGCAACCAGCCAATGGGCAACAGGAATAAAGTATAGATCATAATCTGCAATGTTGTATCAGAATCTTTGAGACCGTTTGCCGGAAGCAACTTAAACCCTGCTCTTTTATAATCTTCATCTAAAACCCAGGCAATCGCCCAAAAATGGGGGAATTGCCAAAAAAACTGGATAGCGAACAGGATACCTGGTTCAAGTCCAAAGTGATTCGTGGCCGCCACCCAACCGATCATTGGAGGAAATGCACCCGGAAATGCACCCACGAAAACTGCAATTGGACCAACGCGCTTCAATGGAGTATAAACAAAACCATATAGCACAAGTGATAAAAGCGAAATCAATCCGGTACTAAGATTGAATGTGCTGATAAAAATAGCCAGTGATGTAACTCCTAAAACAACCGCCCAGATAGCCGCTTGCTGGACAGTTATTCTGCCGCTCGGCAAAGGCCGGCCAGCAGTTCTCTTCATCAATTTGTCAAAATCCTTTTCCAGGATCTGATTGATAATATTTGCAGCTCCGGTAATTCCGATTGATGCAAGAATAAACAAAACCAATTCTCCCGAATTTACATTCTTAGCTCCCAGGCAATATCCCATAGCGCCAGAAAAAGCGATCAGAGATGCTAGACGAAACTTCAACAGCTCGAACAAAATGCCCAGCCGCTCTCTCACCCTGTCAAAACCACTTACCCGCTCCTCTACTGAAATCATCTTTAATTCTATTTTACTAAACTGATTGCGGCTGCACGCCGGCATTGTCATTATACTTCAAATAAGTCTTTCCATTTATTACTAACCAACTTACAAATTGCAAGCCGATCAAAACGATCGCGAATGTCAGGTGCAATGGCTGAGCATATGGCGGAACTCCCAGGTACGCCATTAAAATTCCGGTTGCAATCTCAGCCGCCAACACCCAAGCACATCCGAGGGCTACTTTGCCAGCAAAGCTTGATTTACCTTCAAGCTCCCAAACTCGTCTGATCAATAGTGTGTTTACAAAAAGCACAATAATGGAAAACGAGCGGTGAACATAAAATTCAGTCCCCAGCTGACTGATCCACTCGCTTCTCGCAGCATATCCGAGTTCGAAGATTACATGATCAATAGCTTCACGAACCTGGGTTCCAATGAGGATCTGAACAAGAGAAAGGCCAAGTACCAACACTCCAAGCGTGTTCAAACTCCCTTTACTGCTTTCATTAATCTTGAGAAGCTTGTCTACATATCCCGACCAGGTCAGCAAGTAAAGCAGCATAAAAACGATCACGATCGCCAATAGCATGTGTAGTGTCACAACCACCGGTTTCAACTCGAACGAAACCACTTTTGCTCCAAGCCAGCCCTGAAATCCTACCAGAATGAAAGCAGCAAGGCTTAAATAAAAAATCTGCTTATTTCCCGATCTTAAAAACGGTAGGGAAGCAAGCAGAGTCAGAAAAATCATTATTCCGGTAAATGCTCCCAGAAGCCGGTTTACATATTCTGTCCAGGTCTTAACTGGATTAAATTCTACTTCGCCTTTCAGTTTTGCTCCGTAGATCTGTTTGTAGTCAGGTGGTAGTTGTGACGCGTCTGTTGGAGGGATCCAGGTTCCGAAGCACTTGGGCCAATCGGGACAGCCCATACCAGAACCAGTACTCCGCACAACTCCTCCTGCTATAATCAGGAGATAGAGTGTGATAACTGTATTTAAAGCCAACCGACGGAAACGTCGGTTGGCTTTTGAATTAATGTGCTGAGTTGAACTGGTCATTAAAATTTTGTGACTCAATAGTCTTCTCTAACGAAATCAACTCATTCTCATGTGGGAAGTTTGATTCGAGTGTTTGAGAATATGGTATATTCTGAGGGATAAAATCCTCTTTCGCACCAGGCTTGCTGTAATCATAAGACCAACGATATACTGCTGGAATTTCGCCTTCCCAGTTACCATGTCCAGGATTGATAGGAGCAGTCCATTCGAGCGTATTTGAACGCCATGGATTCTGAGGAGCTCTTCTTCCTTTGAAAATGCTGTAAAAGAAGTTCCACAAGAAAATGAATTGCGCCAGGAAAGTCAGGATCGCTGCGATAGAGATGAACATGTTCATGTCCATGAACTTATGCGTAAAATCGTAGCTGGTGAACTGATAGTAACGACGAGGGAAACCGGCAATCCCTACATAGTGCATTGGAATAAATACCATGTAGATCCCTATGAAAGTAAACCAGAAGTGGATCTGACCAAGCGTTGTGCTCATCATTCTTCCAAACATCTTAGGGAACCAGTGATATACACCTGCGAACAATCCGAACGCAGATGCAGCTCCCATTACCAAGTGGAAGTGGGCTACTACAAAGTAGGTATCGTGCAATTGTATATCCAGCGCGCTGTTTCCAAGAATAATACCTGTCAAACCACCAGACACGAACAGCGATACCAGACCAATAGAGAACAACATTCCAGGTGTGAAAACGATGTTACCTTTCCACAATGTAGTAATGTAGTTAAAGCCTTTCACAGCAGACGGTACCGCAATAATCAATGTAAGGAACATGAATACAGATCCAAGGAAAGGATTCATACCAGTTACAAACATGTGGTGAGCCCATACGATAAACGCAAGGAAGGCGATACCTAGCATAGAGGCAATCATCGCGCGATAACCAAAGATCGGCTTGCGTGAATTAGTTGCAATTACCTCAGACGTGATTCCTAAACCTGGAAGCAATACAATGTAAACTTCAGGGTGGCCAAGGAACCAGAATAAGTGTTGGAATAGAATCGGGCTACCTCCTACATTAGGCAATGCTTCACCGTTAATGTAGATATCAGACAGGTAAAAGCTTGTTCCAAAGTGTCTGTCGAAAATAAGCAGCAATACAGATGAAAGAAGTACAGGGAAAGAAATCAACCCTAATACAGCTGTAATAAGGAAGGACCAGATCGTCAGCGGAAGACGATCAAAAGACATTCCTCTTGTACGCAAGTTGATAACTGTAGTAATGTAGTTAATACCACCCAGTAGCTGAGAAACGATGAAGAATGCCATACTGGTCAACCAAAGCGTCATACCCATTCCTGATCCAGGGTGAGCCTGTGGCAATGCACTTAGGGGAGGGTAGATAACCCAACCACCGGCTGCTGGTCCATTCTGTAGGAAAAGTGAGGCAAACATGATCACACTGGCTAGGAAGAAGAACCAGTAAGAAAGCATGTTCATAAAACCGGACGCCATATCGCGGGCACCGATTTGAAGTGGTATTAAAAAGTTACTGAATGTACCGCTCAATCCCGCTGTTAATACAAAGAATACCATGATGGTACCGTGCATTGTAACCAGAGCAAGGTAGAAATTAGGATCAAGTTTACCCGAATCACTGATCCATCCTCCAAGAATAGGCTTTAACCATGACAGGTTAGAGTCAGGCAAACCAAGCTGGATACGGAAAATAATCGACATTGTAATACCTATTACCGCCCATAGAATTCCGGTAATCAGGTACTGTTTTGCTATGACTTTATGGTCCTCAGAAAATACATATTTCTGCCAAAAGTTTTGTGCTTCATGGTGGTGATCATGCTCCCCTGCGTGATGGTGAGCTGTTTCCAATCCTTCAATAGCTGACATATACTTTTAATGTATTTAAATTTACTAATTAGCGTAGACTAGAACTTGTTCCTACTCCTCCTCCTGAAGTTGTGCTGTCTGCTGGTGCTGCAGGTGCAGCTGCCTCAGCCGGCACGTACTTCATTGCCTTGGCCTTCAGATTCTCAGGTACCTTTGCAAGATACTCGGGATAAGTCTGAAGGAACGTAGCTTGTTCCGCACACCATTTCTTATAAGAGGCTTCATCTTCAACTACCAAACGCATCTTCATTGAAAAATGTCCTTGTCCGCAAACCTCGGCACAAGCTATTTCATAATCAAACTTAGGATCACCTAATTCAGCGCGCATCTCAGCGGTAGTCTTGTCCGGAACGAACCAGAACTTTGTTGGCATACCTGGTACCGCATCCATTTTAACCCTCATGTGTGGGATGAAAACACTGTGCAATACATCACGTGCTCTGATTTTTAATAAAACAGGACGATTTACAGGAATATGCAGCTCACTTGGATTGGTAAAATCATCAAATGAATTTTCGTCAGACAAGTCAATACCAACTTCGTTCTGCGGATCGATCAGCTTGTAGTTATAATTCCCAAGCTTGTTGTCACTCACTCCCGAATATCTTGCAATCCAGTTGAATTGCTTACCTGTGATCTCAATTACCTCTGCATCTCTTGGTGCATCAGAAGTAATGTCAGACCAGGCTTTCCAACCTGTAAAAACCAATAGAGCCATAACAACTGCCGGAACAATAGTCCAGATCAATTCTAGTCTGTGGTTCTCAGGATAGAAGGTGGCACGGTGATCCTTTTTATGCTGATACTTCCATGCGAAAAAGAAAATAAGGAAGTTGACAATAATGAATGGAATGGTCAGAATTCCCATTGAGAACCAAAACAGATCATCCGTTCTCCGTCCATGTATAGAAGATGCTTCAGGCAAGAAGAATTCACGAGCATGAAGATATGACCATGTGATAGCAACAGCTCCAATCAGAAGCACGATGATAAACATAGCGCCATTAACCTTGTTTCCGGAAGTATCAACTTCTGTTGACTCTGCTTTATTAATGCCCTTCAGTACACCCTGCAGCTTCGATACAACGACACCTACTAGAACGATAAAAAGAAGAGCAACTAACGCGATAATGATATACATGATAATAAACTGGTTTTGCAATTAGGCAATATCGTGATGCAATGATTCCTCCAACATAGGGTGGTTACGCGGGATCAGATTAGCTTTCTCCAATTGGCTTGCGATAGTATATGCAAATGCACAAAGGAACAAAAGGAAGAATCCCCACTCCAAAGCTCCGAGTTCAGCGCCTGCTCCAACTGATCCAGGCATAATATTCGTGTAAAAATCCATATAATGACCGATGATTACGCTCCAGCAAGCCACTTTCAAAATTGAATGTGTATACTTTGCATCGCGGGTCATTAATACCAGGAATGGAAAGAAGAAGTTCAAAAACAAGGTGATAAAGAACGGAGCTTTATAGAATCCACCATATCCTCTGAAACGTTCGATAAAGTAAATCGTCTCTTCCGGAAGGTTAGCGTAGTAGATCAAAAGAAATTGAGCGAACCAAACGTACGTCCAGAAAATACTGAAGGCAAATACAAATTTTCCAAGATCACGCATGTGACTGGAGTTAACTGCTCTCAGATAACCTCTTTCTCTCAGCATAACAACAGTCAATGTAATAACTGCTAATCCTGCAACGTGCCAGCTAGCTAATGTATACCAACCAAACATGGTACTAAACCAGTGTGTGTCAATAGACATCACGAAATCCCATGCAGAAGTAGATGATGTTACACCAAACACTACAAGGAAAGCTGTACCAAAACGTATTGATTTTTCATAGAATTCAGTACCTCCGATTTCATCTTCCTGCAAAGACAGATTACGTATCACTCTCCACAAGCCGTACCACACAACAAAATAGATAACAAGTCTGATCAGGAAAAAAGGGGTATTTAGAAATCCTCTTTTACCTGCAATAATGCGGTCATATTCGGGACCTCCCACTTCATACAAACCTTCGTGCGTCCAGTGAAAAAGATCATGTCCACCAAAAATGAATGTAAGCAGTAATACAACTCCTGTAAATGGCAAAAATGCTGGTAGAGCTTCGGGTACTCTTTTGAAAACAGCTGACCATCCTGCTTGCGCCAGGTAGTTATAAGAAATGAAGAACATTCCGATAACTGACATTCCAGTAAAGTAGACGCCGTTCACCCACAGGTTCGCCCAAATTCTGGCGACCCAGCTCTTTTCATGATGACTACCCGCTGCCGCACTTACTGCTCCATGACCGGATGCACCATGTTCAGCAGCTCCATGACCCACAGCCGCAGCAGCATGTTCTGCGCCATGTGCCGCAGCTTCATGTCCGCCTCCGCCAGTAGCTGCCAAATATGCTCCCAAAGCTATCAGGGCTAATCCTACACCACCGCCTATTAGTAAATTCCTCTTAGCTCCCGATGTAAATTCAAACCGTTCTTCAATAGAAGGAATCGAATGTGCTGATGCCATTATCTAATTATATTTCTGTTAATCAATTTAATGTTATGCTCCTTTCTGAAGCTTCTGTACATAGTGTACAATTTTCCAGCGCTCAGCAGGATCTATCTGAGATCCATGTG
The DNA here is from genome assembly GCF_001424405.1 of Dyadobacter sp. Leaf189. GTDB lineage: Bacteria > Bacteroidota > Bacteroidia > Cytophagales > Spirosomataceae > Dyadobacter. The sequence continues at coordinate 309,507 of NZ_LMPS01000007.1, read as the reverse complement.
GCCACATCCGGGCTTTTCCGTATGTAATCACGTGAAAGATATGACCTTCATTCATAGTCTTATAAGCATCACTGGCGTAATTAGGTACCCCTTTATACATGGCACCGACCTTACCATCGCCAGCGCCAGTAGCACCGTGACAATGCTGGCAGTATCTTTCGTACAAAACTTTCCCCTCAGCCAAAGTACCTTCATTAAAAGGAATCGGATTTTTCAAAACCTTTTCAGCAATTGAGATACTGTCAGCCGGTATGTTGTAAACCATCAGATCAACAGTTGCAGAATCGCTTTCTCCAAACGTTGTTTTGTAGTTCCTCCTCGCTACTGTACCTGCAACCGGCAATCTCATTGTCAAGCCCATCGGGTTGATTGGATTTGCCTTTTCTTGCTTGTAAGGTTCGTAACCTACTGGCAAGTACATATTAGGCGCATATTCTTTTCCAGGATCACTTGGATCCTTCTTACAGCTCGATACAGCTGACAAGAACACAGCAGCAACAAACAGACCTTTATATAAACTCTTAAATTTCATCGTCTCAAACTTCATTAAAATTGCTTGATGTTGACTTCCTCAGCGCCACTGTCCTTTAATGCTCTTGATATTTCGTCCACTGTCATTGAGTTTCTTCCAAGATCAATCGCCATCACAAACTTGTTATCTGTTGAGCGTAGATCGAACCTTGGATGAAAATGGCTTCCAGGTCCAAGTCCATTCGAGATAAAGAAGGTAGTAACCATCCCGAAAGCCGTAAAAAGTACAGTTAACTCAAATGTGATAGGAATATAGTTGGGGATAGAGATTGGGTCTTTACCACCTACAATCATTGGCCAGTCAATACCCATAGTCCAGATCATCAAGGTAAGTGCACAGATGCATCCAGTTACTCCAAACATAAATGCAGCAATACCAATCCGCGTCCGGGGATGACCGAGTGCTTCGTCCATTCCGTGGATTGGGAAGGGGGAATACACCTCTTTGATTTTTACGCCTGCCTTTCTAAGCCTTGGCACTGCGTGAAGCACAGTATCGTCATCGTCATAAACTCCGACCAAATACTTACCAGATAATTCTGCCATACTATAACTTATAATTAAATATCAGAAAGTCCCTTATTCCTTGTCTTTATCGTAAGCCGGTTCAGCTGTACCACGCTGCCTAACCTTGGCAACCCCGGAGATTTTAGCAGGTAACTGAGCTGATGTAGATCGTAACACTGCCTTCACCTCTGCCATATTAACCACGGGTAAATATTTCGAGAACAACAGGAACAATGTAAAGAATAACCCGAATGAGAAAATATAGTCACCGATGTCATAACGTGTCGGCGAGAACATGGCCCAGCTGGAAGGCAGATAGTCGCGATGCAATGAGGTAACGATAATTACAAATCGTTCGAACCACATACCAATGTTTACAACTACGGAGATAAAGAATGTAAATGTGATACTGCGACGCAGTTTTCTTGACCAGAATAACTGAGGAGATATTACGTTACATGTCATCATCGCCCAGTACGCCCACCAGTAAGGTCCTGTCATACGGTTAAAGAAAGCATAATATTCATATTCAACACCTCCGTACCAGGCAATAAAGAACTCGGTGATGTAAGCCACACCAACAACTGATCCGGTAAGTGTAATTACCTTATTCATCGTTTCGATGTGTTCAAGCGTGATATAATCTTCAAGCTTGTAAACAACCCGTGTAATAAGCATCAGGTTTTGAACCATTGCGAAACCTGAGAAAATCGCACCGGCAACGAAGTAAGGAGGGAAGATCGTTGTATGCCACCCTGGAATAACAGAGGTTGCAAAGTCCATACTTACAATCGTGTGAACCGAAAGTACAAGTGGTGTAGAGAGACCCGCAAGGATTAAGCTGATGTACTCGTAGCGAGCCCATGTCTTTGCAGAACCGTCCCAACCCATTGCAAACGTTCCATACATAAACCGGGAAACTTTGCTGGTAGCGCGGTCACGGATTGTTGCAAGATCAGGTATCAAACCAATGTACCAGAATACAAGGGAAACTGAGAAATAAGTACTAATCGCAAAAACGTCCCAAACAAGCGGTGAATTGAAGTTAACCCAAAGTGAACCAAATGCATTAGGAAGTGGCAAAGCCCAATATGCCATCCATGGACGGCCCATGTGCATCAGAATGAAAGATGCTGCGCAGATAACAGCGAAAATGGTCATCGCTTCTGCTGCACGGTTAATTGAAGTTCTCCACTTCTGCCGAAATAGCAAAAGGATCGCGGAGATCAGGGTTCCGGCGTGACCAATACCTACCCACCATACGAAGTTGGTAATATCCCAGGCCCAGCCTACTGTCTTATTCAAACCCCAGACACCGAGACCTTCCCACCAAGTCCAGGCAAGGCAGACAGTTCCGTATGCCAAAACTACAAGCGACAGGCCGAATGCTATTTTCCACTCCTTGGTAGGAGCACTTTCAACATGGCGGCATATATCTTCCGTTACGTCTGCGTACGTCTTCCCACCTTGAATCAGGGGTTCTCTTACAGGTGATGTAACATGCATACTATTATGTTTTTATAATGATTTATCTTCAAAAACTAAGCTCAAATTACGCGTGTTCTTTCTCACTTGCAGGCTTCGCGGCAGCCACATCCTTGTTCCGTATTTTAGTCAGGTAAGACAATTGCGGTCTGGTGTTGATTTCTTCCAACACGTGGAATGCACGTCCCTCCTTCTCTGTTTCAAGAATTTTGGATATTCTACTTTCCGGATCATTCATGTCACCAAATGTGATTGCATTGGTTGGGCATGAAGATGCACATGCAACATTCACCTCACCATCCACAATACGTCTTCTTTCTTTTCTTGCAGTAAGTTTAGCTTCCTGAATTCTGTGAACGCAAAGTGAACATTTCTCAATAACCCCTCTTGAACGTACAGTTACATCAGGGTTAATAACCATCTTACCAAGATCATTATTGAAGTGGTAGTCGTAGTTATCGTTGTCAAAATATTTGAACCAGTTGAAGCGACGTACTTTGTATGGGCAGTTATTTGCACAATACCTTGTACCAACACAACGGTTGTAAGTCATTTGGTTTAATCCTTCTGAGCTGTGCGTAGTTGCCAATACCGGGCAAACAGTTTCGCAAGGCGCATTATTGCAATGCTGGCAAAGCATCGGTTGGAAGGTAACTTCCGGATTCTCAGAAGCAATTTCCAAACCCCTCAAATCTTCAACATCTGCATCGCTGCTGTAATAACGGTCAATACGCAACCAGTGCATCTCGCGACTGTTGATTACTTCCTGACGACCTACAACAGGTACGTTATTCTCATTCTGGCAACTAATCACACATGAACCACAACCAAAACAAGTGTTAAGGTCGATCACCATTCCCCATGAGTGATTCTTGTATTTATGTCCATTCCAAAGTGTTAGATCTGTGGCGTCAACTGTTCCCTCCGAAGTTGGGATGGTTGGAGCAAATCTGCCTGCCATCGGATCTTTTTGGAAATGAGCTAGTACTGTTTCCTGAAGAACTGATTTACGGTTCATCACAGTACTATGTGTCTGCGTTTGAGCAATTTCCCTGGTATCCCCAGTTTTTGAAATTGTTACTTCACCAGGAGCAAAGGAAAGATAGCCGTCAGTAAATGTTGCAAAGGGATAGATATTCTTACCCACACCATTAGCAGACTTTCCAGCCTTTTCGCGACCATAACCAATGGAAATTGCAACAGTTCCATTAGCAAGTCCAGGTTGAACAATCACAGGAAGTTCAACCGACTTTCCTTTAAATTCAACCTTTACAACATCACCTTGTGCAAGGCTCAGCTCAGTTGCTGTTTTTTGAGAAAGACCTGCGTGGTTGTCCCAGCACGCTTTCGTAATAGGATCCGGCAATTCCTGCAACCATGGATTGTTTGCAGATGCACCATTCCCTACGCCAACATTCTCGAAAATAGCAAGTTCGATACCTGATGTTGACGCTTTATAAGTTTTAGAGATCGCCGAAGCAGCAGCACTTAGATTGCCATTAAACGCAACACTTCCAGCAGCAGCAGCGGTATTTGATTCAAATACGCCGTCGTGCAAAGATTTCACCCAGAACTGCTCGAAACTGCCGGTTCCGCCCTGAGCAAAAATGTTCTTTCTCCAGTATGATTTAACGTATTCGTGGTAATCTGTTGAAAGACCAGCCCATTTCAATAAACTTGACTGTCCTTGTCTTGTATTAAAAATCAGACTGATTGCAGGCTGAGTTAAGCTGTATGAGCCAGCAACAGGCTCAGCGTCGTTCCACGACTCCAAGTAGTGAGGAGCAGGAAGAATGTATTTGAAAAGAGAGGATGTTTCATCAGCGCGATCATTGAATGATACACTTAATGAAACTTTTGGAAGAGCCGCGGCCAGTTCGGCACCACGTGGGTGATCATAAACAGGATTTGCACCCCATAGAATAACAGCTGAAACTTTGCCGCCTTTAACTTCGTCGACAAGCTGGTTCATCGCTACGTCATTTCCCTGACGATAATAAGCTGGCTTGTCCAGGTTGATCAAAGTGCCATAAGCGCCCAGCAGATTGTTCAATGCATTAACAACCACTTGTACCGAAGGATCGTTAATTCCACAAACGACCAAAGCCTGACCTTTTGCAGCTATTAACTCTGCTGCTGCCTTATCCAGATTTGGAATGTTAACCGCAGCAACTGAAACAGGTGAACCACCTAATTTAGCAGCTACTTTATTATATAATGCAGCCGCAACCAGCCCAAGCTGAGAAGGTTTTACCGCAGTACGGTAATCTGCATTCGATCCTGTCAAAGACAAGATTGATTCAAATTGATAAAGGCGGGACATATCTTTCTTGCCACCTTTCTCACTGCTCACACGACGTGTTTCAGCGAATTGTGCGGAATAGAGATCCGGTGCAAGCCAGGTTCCCAGGAAATCTGCGTCAATTCCAACAATGACCTTCGCTTTACTGAAATCATAAGAAGGAAGTACCGCTTTGCCAAATGAGGTCTCATTTGCCTTTACAATTCCGTAAGCAGAATTTGCATCATAAACTACATGGCTGGTAGTAGGATATTTAGCTGTAAAATCAGCAATAACCGCCTTTGTAGATGGGCTTAGAACAGTAGATGTAAGAATACGGATAGCTCCGCCTCTTGCAGAGATCTGAGAAAGCTGGTCCTGGATTTCCTTATCAACTGTTTCCCAACTAACCTTTGTATCGTCACCCTTTTTAGGGCCTCTTAATTTTTCATTGTCATACAAACCCAACAGGGATGCATGCGCTCTTGAACTAACTCCGTAAGAAACCTTTGAAAGCGAGTTACCTTCAATCTTAACAGGTCTTCCCTCGCGGGTTTTTACTAAAATGCTTGTGTAGTCTCCACCTTCCGCATAAGTAGATGCATACCAGTTTGCGATTGTCGGAAATTCACCTTCCGGCTTGTTCACGTATGGAATTGCCTTTTTAACAGGGGTTTCACATGCAGCCAAAGATACCGCTGCCATACCAAAGCCAAGGACTTTCAAAAAATCACGACGATGCGTACCAGCTCCGTCCACCAAACTTTCATATTGGCTTTCGGTTGGTTCACCAGCAAACTCTGAACTTGCGTCCTTTATAAACTTCTCGTCGTTACGCAACTCCTCAAGTCCCCGCCAGTATCTTTTACTATTGTTTTCCATAAAACTATTCAATACAATGAGTCGTATTCTCGGGTATTATTTTCTCTTATTGATTAATAGTGGCACTTAGAGCATTCCAGACCACCTATATCAGCTACTTTCAAAGCTTCCTTACTTTCCGAAGCGTGCAGCTGAACCAGCTTGTCATAGTATTGATTGTCCTTGGTATTTACTTCTGTTTTACGGTGACAATCAATACACCATCCCATTGTCAGAGATGAGCGCTGTTGAATAACTTCCATTTTCTCAACTTCTCCATGGCAATTCTGGCATTCCAATCCACCTACATTTACGTGCTGGGCGTGATTAAAGTACGCCAGATCAGGAAGGTTATGCACCCTCACCCATTCGATCGGCTGATTGTTTTCAATTGAAGTATAAATTTTTTGAATTTCGGGAGATTCCTTCTTGATCACTCCGTGGCAGTTCATACAGATGTTCGCTGATGGAATGTGCGCAGACTTCCCTCTGTTAACACCTGTGTGGCAGTAGTTACAGTCAATTTTGTATTCTCCTGCATGCAATTTGTGAGAGAATGCGATAGGTTGCTTAGGAGCGTAACCTTGCTGAACACCAACACTATAAGCACCATCGATCGTAGCCTTAAGTACCAGGAGAACAAAAATCCAGAGCGTCGCTGATCTGATAGCAGGGTCTGAAGAAATCTTCTTTAAAGAACTGCCGAGTCTTGTCATGAAGTCCGGCTTCGTACCCGACTCCACTTCTCCGCCAACAGCCTTCGACAAAAGTGATACGATTACAAGCAGAACGCCCAGCACAAGGATCATTACAACAACCAATGCACCAAGAACTACCATAAACAAACCGGAAGGACCTTCACCACCCGACTCACCGCCACCTCCCGCAGCAGGACCTCCACCGGGAGCAGCCGCAGCTGCAGGTGCAGCAGTAGAAGCCTGATCCACGTAAGCGAAGATTCCCTTAATATCGTCATCAGACAAGTTAGGGAAACTTGTCATCTGCGCCTTAGAATATTCGTTGTAGATTTTAACGGCGTAAGGATCGCCTGCCGCGATCATAGCCTGTGAGTTACGTACCCACTTCGAAAGCCAGGCAAAATCGTGACGGGAGCTGGCACCTTTCAAACCAGGACCTACTACTCTTTCGTCAGTCACCGCATGACATTGCGCACAATTGTTTTTGAAAAGTGCTTCACCTTTAGCAGCATCACCGCCACCTGCAGGAGCTGCCGCCGTAGCTGTGCTATCCTGCGCAGAAGCAAGATTTTGCACACTCAAAAGTAGCCCTACGGCGATGGTGAAAAGGATTCTTGAGTAACTAAAGTAGGAACAAAACTTAGCGTTCTTACGGAATGATATATTCATAATCAACTATTCATTATTCTTCAACAGACAAAACTAGCTTACGATTTTTTATCCACAAAAGTATTTAGGGGATATTTTGAAGCACCATCTTATTTATAATTTGTCTAATTTATTAGCCATTTTTGCAGGATTAATGCAACAGGAACAACATTGATTTTCAGCATATTGACAAAAAAAAGTACCATTTGGAGGCATAACAAACTGCCCTTACCAAATGGTACTTTTTGAGTAATTATTTGTGCCCAAAATGCAGTGCCAATTACCCGTAAATCTGATGAGGTTCCGAGCGGATTCGAACCGCTGTACGAGGTTTTGCAGACCTCTGCCTAGCCACTCGGCCACGGAACCAAATTTGGATTAGCTGCAAGCTGTTAGGCATACAGCTAATCCGGGTGCAAAAGTATTAATTTTTCTGGCTATTCGCCATTATTAATTACTTTTTGCTCTTTTTTTCGCTTTCTTCCATTTGTTCTTTCAATGCAGAGAGAACACTAAGGTCGCCGAAAGTAGATTTTTCTGCGTCTTTTGCAGGAGCGTCAGTATTAGACGCTTTCGCTGGAGCCGACTTTGCAGGTCTTTCTTCTTTCTTTTCCTCAGCAGAAACGTGCTTAACTTTTGAATGCGTCAAAACGATTTTCTTCTCATCTTTCAGGAATTCAAGAACTGTGAAGTCAAGGCTCTCACCTACTTCTGCAAGTGTACCATCTTCTTTTGCAAGATTTTTGATAGCTGCAATCCCTTCGATTCCGTAAGGAAGCTCAAGTGTAGCAAACTTATCGCCTTTTGCAACGATGGTAGATTTATGTACTGAACCTACTTCGAAGATGCTTTCAAAAGTATCCCATGGATTTTCTTCCAATTGCTTGTGGCCAAGAGCAAGACGACGGTTGTCGGCATCAAGTTCAAGAACTACAACTTCCAGCTCATCATTTACTTTCACGAAATCAGATGGATGCTTGATCTTCTTAGTCCAAGAAAGATCTGAAACGTGTACAAGACCATCGATACCTTCTTCAAGCTCAATGAACAAACCGAAGTTTGTCAGGTTGCGAACCACACCTTTATGACGTGTTCCAACTGCATATTTCTCTTTAAGAGAAGCCTGAGTCCAAGGATCTTCAGTCAGTTGTTTGATACCAAGAGACATTTTACGCTCCTGACGATCCAATGTCAACACTACTGCACTGATCTCGTCATTTACATTCATGAATTCCTGAGGATTGCGCAGGTGCTGAGACCATGACATTTCAGAAACGTGGATCAAACCTTCAACACCTGGCTTGATCTCAAGGAATGCGCCGTAATCTGCAACATTAACAATGCGGCCTGTAACTTTCGATCCAACCTGGATTTCCTCATCAAGAGAATCCCAAGGGTGAGACTGAAGTTGTTTCAAACCAAGTGAAATACGTTTTTTCTCCTCATCGAAGTCAAGAACAACAACATTGAGTTTTTGGTCAAGTGACAACAGATCCGATGGGTGGTTAATACGTCCCCACGAAATATCAGTGATGTGCAACAATCCGTCAACTCCACCAAGGTCGATAAACACACCGAAGTTGGTCATGTTCTTAATTACACCTTCAAGTACCTGACCTTTTTCAAGGTTGTTCAGGATTTGCTGACGTTGTGCTTCAAGATCTTTTTCGATCAGTACTTTGTGAGATACTACTACGTTGTCATTTGCGTAGTTAATCTTAACAACTTTAACCTCCATACGTTTTCCAACAAAAATGTCGAAATCGCGGATTGGCTTAACATCAATTTGAGAACCTGGCAAGAATGCTTCAATACCGAAGATATCAACGATAAGACCACCCTTAGTTCTTCTTTTAACATTTGCATCAATAACCACATCCTCATCAAACGATTTCTGGATGTTGTCCCATGCAGTAATAACTTTCGCTTTTTTGCGTGATAGAACAAGCTGACCTTGTGCGTCCTCCTGATTCTCCACGTAAACTTCCACCTCGTCACCGATTTTCATTCCCGGCAAATCGCGGAATTCGTTAGATGAAACGATACCGTCAGATTTGAAACCGATATTCAGGATCACTTCACGGTCAGTAATACCAACTACTACACCTTTAACAACTTCTTTTTCCTGAACAGGAGAAAGAGTAGTCTCATACATTTGTTCCAGACTGGTACGGTCAGCGCTTGAATAGCCTGTACCAAAACCTTTGTCTGCTGCTTTGTCCCAATCGAAATCAGGAAGAGGTTGATTTTGTTTTTCCTTAGACATAAATAGGAATTATAGCTCTTGGATACATCAGCTTGCGAGCTACCTAGCTGAAAATTAGTTAAACAAGCATTTTAGAAAAATGAGAGCGCAAAAGTACGCGTTTCAGGATAAATTCCGAAGGGATGTGGGGAATTTTATTTGAAGGCAAAGAGGAGGGTAAGCCCAGCAAGGAACAGGCACTTACGAAAGCAATGTAGTTAGTAATTTCAATATGTTCTTTCCTTGGAGCCCAAATATGGTAGCCACTCATCATCGGCCAGACCTGAAAAGTCCCTTATAAACATTAGAAAAGATGGGCGGAAGGGACGTTGCCTGAGCGGCATATCAATTTCTTCGGGTGTATGGTCGCCTTTCCTTGAATTGCAGCGCTTGCAGGCAGTAGCCAGATTGTCCCATGTAGTTTTGCCGCCTCTGGATTTCGGGATGACGTGGTCTAATGTAAGATTGTCGTGCGTTCCACAGTACTGACACCGGTTACCATCCCTCTTAAAAAGATTTTGCCGGGTCATGACAACACCTCGATACGGAATATGTATGTAGCGGTGGAGGCGTATGACAACCGGCATGGGATACTGATCGTTTACTGTACGTAAATACTGCCTTCGGGACTCGGCCAGCATTTCAGCTTTGTTCATGTAGACTAATAAAAAAGCCTTTGGAACCGTGCAAACACTTAATGCGCTGTAATCTTGATTAAGAACCAGTACTTTACCCATGACACATCGAGGTAATTATTTCTGACAATATAACAAAAATCCGTCAAAAAAATCCGCTGCGCAGGTGCAAAAATACTGAGCACCAATTCAATACCCGGCCCGGTCGTTCTCGCGCTTTACATCTCTTTCCTTGATGCTGTCGCGCTTGTCATAGAGCTTTTTACCTTTTGCCAGTGCAATATGCAGCTTAGCAAGCCCCCGGTCGTTGGTGAACATTCGCACAGGAATAATCGTCAAACCCTGGTCTTTCAGACCCTCAGTCAATTTTCGCCGCTCGCGCTTCGTGATCAAAAGCTTTCGATCCCGCATTGGCTCGTGGTTATAGTGGGTACCTTCCGTGTAAGGCGAAATGTGCAGGCTCCGGATGTACAATTCGTTGTCCATGAAGAGGCAATATGCGTCCTGAAAATTGACCTTACCTTGCCGGATAGACTTAATCTCTGTTCCCGTCAGTGCCATTCCCGCCGTAAACTCTTCCAGAAAAAAATACTCAAACGAAGCCCTGCGATTCTTTATATCTACTTTTTTAACTATTTTTTCAGACATATCATAAATTGTAAAGGGCTCAAAATTAATTTTTTGTTAAAACTATACCAACACATGAAATCACACCTGACGCGATCAATGCAAACTGCATTTGTACTCGCATTGCTTATGCTAGCTGTCCCTGATGTAAATGCACAGGATAAATCTGCCGAAGTGAAAGCCGTAGTTGATAAGATGTTCGATGCAATGCGCGCCGGAGATTCACTATCTCTCAGAAGCGTTGTCACAGCAGACTGCGCATTAACATCATTGTCCAGAAACAAAGCTGACTCCGTCATTGTGCATACAAGCAGCATGCAGGGATTTATCAAGGCAGTCGGCACACCTCACAAAGAGAAATGGGATGAAAAAATCTATGACGTGACAGTGAGTATAGATGAACCCATGGCGATCGTCTGGGCACCTTACAAGTTTTATCTCGGCGAAACCTTCTCTCACTGCGGTGTCAATGTTTTTACATTAACACATACAAAAGCTGGCTGGAAAATCAATGCGATTACAGATACAAGAAGAAAGGAGAATTGCCCGTGATGCTCAAAATTTGACCATTTGCCGCCACGTACCTTTCAGGCGGTTGTACTTGATCGTACTTGGCAGTGCCTTCCACCAGTATTTGTTCATTTCTACTGCAAATGAAGGCTGCATATAGCAATTGATCACGCAGCCCTCGCAAGCCGGCAGGCGCCCCTCCAATGCAACCAGCTTCTGAACCTCATCTGAATGGTACAGCTCAAACAGGCTGCCATTAATTGGAAAGTCTTTTAATCCCAAATGGTAACAGGGCAGCACAAGCTTGTTTTCCGGTGAAATGACGATTGTTGTACTGGCAGCTTTGCAAACGGGAGCCTCTACATGATTTCCGCCATCAAGCCGCAATTGCACAAAGGCTTCGTTGAGGTACACATTTTTTTGCTTCGCCCACCACAACAATTCCTTTAACGCTGATTCGGAAAGGTTTGAACCAACTTTATCGTACTCAAATACCGGATTCAGGATCAGTACAAGATCATTGGGAATGCATACTTCTTCCCATAGCTGCCGGATCTTGCCAATATTATCTTCAAAAACGGTAAAAATGATATCCGGTCGCTCTCCAAGTGATTTGGCGATTGCAATGGACTCCATCACTTTGTCAAAACACTTCACACCCCTGGATTGATCGTGCTCGTCACGGTCGGGAGAATCAAGCGAGAAATGCAGCATATCTATCAGCCCGCGCAGCTTTTCTGCCTGCTTGGGATAAAGCAGTCCATTGCTTGTGACGGTCGTGATCATCCCGTGATCCTTTGCTTCTTTCAAAAGCACGTCAAGCTGCCTGTGAAGCAAAGGCTCGCCACCGGTAAAGTCAATGACCTTAACGCCCAGCTTTTTTAAATCCCGTAAATTCTCGCGAAGATTTTCAACTGTAATATAAGGCGAGGGCTTCTCCCAGATATCGCAAAATCCGCAGGATGCATTGCAACGATAGGTTACATAATAATTGCAAAGTACCGGGTGGGAGACCAGTCGCATATTATTTCAGCATAGAGAGAAGACTTGTTAATTTATCTTTCAGATCCTTTCTGTCAACGATGAAATCAAGGAATCCATGTTCCAAAACAAATTCAGCACTTTGGAATCCTTTCGGCAGATCCTTTCCGATCGTTTCGCGGATAACGCGTGGTCCCGCAAATCCGATCAGAGCTTCTGGTTCAGAAATGTTAAAATCCCCCAGCATCGCATAGGAAGCAGTAACACCGCCAGTAGTCGGGTCAGTCAGTAACGAAATGTAAGGCACTTTGGCCTCCGATAGTTGAGCCAGACGGGCAGAGGTTTTGGCCATTTGCATTAATGAAAATCCTGCTTCCATCATCCTCGCGCCGCCCGATTTTGAGATCATCAAAAACGGGAATTTATGTTCAAGCGCATATGAAATTGCCCGCGCAATTTTCTCACCTACCACAGAGCCCATTGATCCACCTATGAAATTGAAGTCCATACAGGCAATAACAATGTCCATTTCGTTCATCTTGCCGTGGCCGGTTCTGACCGCATCTTTCAAGCCCGTTTTTTGCATTGTCGACTTGATCCTGTCCGGATAAGCTTTGGTATCTACAAAATGCAACGGATCTCCGGATGTTAAATCAGCGTCCAGTTCAATGAATTCGTTATCGTCAAAAAGCAGGTTAAAATAAACATCGGATCCTACTTTCTCGTGGTAATTACAATGCGGGCAGGTGAAAGCATTCTGCTTATGTTCTCTGGTAGGAGTAATCTTCTTGCAATTTGAACACTGATACCACAAACCATCAGGCGCCTCGCGCTTCATTTCTGTTGGTGTATTGATACCTTTCTCTTTCCGAATGAACCAGGACATATTTCTTGTGGGTTGATTATAAATATAAAAGCTTCGCTACGAGCAGCTTATATTAATTTCGTGATGAATACCAGACTCAAATATAAGAATAAATGTTTTTTTATGCGGGTATCCAGATTATACCTGCGGCCGAAGAATGTAGCAGCCAGTCTGGTATGAACAATTTTCAAAGTAATTTGTTACTATAAAACCGACGGTTTGACGGTTTATTTATAATTTAAATGAGTACAGCTCCTTCACCAATCGTGATCATCGTTGGAACCAACAGGCCCAGCTCTATGTCACGGAAAATTGCAGAATACTATCAGTCCATTCTGAATCACCTCAATGCGCCGAGCATTATTCTTGATTTAGTTAATTTGCCCGACGATTTTACAGTATCTGCTTTGTACGCAAATTCAGGCAAAAACGAGGACTTCAACAACCTCAGGTTTCTTTTGGAACAAACTGATAAATTCGTCTTTATCGTTCCGGAATACAATGGATCTTACCCTGGCGTATTAAAGGCATTTATCGATGGGCTGCCTTATCCGAACAGTTTCGCAAATAAGAAAGCTGCCCTGGTCGGATTATCTTCCAATATGCAGGGAGCAGCAATTGCATTAAGTCACCTCAATGATGTATTCAGCTATCTGGGAATGAATACACTTGCATTGCGAGTGAAGCTGGCCCAGATACGCTCCCATTTTCATGATAATGTCATGTCAAATGCATTGTACAAGGAACTCCTCGAAATGCAGGCTGGGCAGATCATCCACTTTTGACATAAAAGAAAAAAGGGAGCTAAGTGCTCCCTCTCATTATTTTAGCCAGTGCTGTTCCATTTCGAAAGCCGGAATCGCCGGTCTCTTCCAAAGCTCGGCCCGGCTTCTTCTGAATGCAGGCCCTTCCAGATCTGCAAACTTCACCAGTCCGTCTTTAAAGGAGTCAATCATAATTCGCAAATCCTCATTATCCTCTTCCGACCATTCGTCATTCTCTCCAACCTCAGTCAGTGATATATTAACCGGTTCGAAAGCGGTGGAAACTGATTCTTTTTCAATGACAAGATCCACTGAACTGGTCGGTGTATTTTCAAAAACATCTTCCGTCATCACGATCTCTTCCTGTTCAGCAGGAACTTCATCTTTCGCATCAAACCCGTTTACTGCTGTTTCAACAGTTCCGGGAAATTTGTGCGACAACTTAATGCCTGGGATCGGAGATTCAATGCTGTCAAATCCGGCTGCTACAATCGTCACGCGCAACTTATCAACAAGTGAATCGTCGATAATCGTACCTAATTTGAACATACGCGCTTCGCCGCCTACCTGAGACAATACGTAACTCCAGATTTCGCGCTGCTCTTTCATCGTAGCCTCCTTTTTCTTGCTGGTAGCAAGCGTTACCAGGATACGTTTCGCGCCGCGGATATCCCTGTCGTTCAAAAGCGGTGAATCCAGTGCTTCCTTAATCGCAACCTGCGCGCGATCGGTACCAGTCGCTTCGGAGGTTCCCATTACAGACTGACCTGCCTTTTTCAGTACTTTCTCAACATCTTTAAAGTCAGTGTTGATATTTCCATTTGTCGTAATGATTTCGGAAATACTTTTCACTGCATTCAAAAGAATTCCATCTGCTTCGGCAAATGCCTGTGTGATGGTCATATCTTCAAACAGTTCTTCCAGTTTATCATTCAAAACAACCAGTACCGTGTCGCAGTACTTTTTAAGTTGTTCGATACCTTCGAGTGCCTGTTCTTTCTTGTCAAATCCTTCCCACGTATAAGGTGCAGTAACTACTGCGACGGTCAACTTGCCCATTTCTCTGGCAAGCTGCGCGATTACTGGTGCGGCGCCTGTTCCGGTTCCACCACCCATACCTGCGGTGATAAAAACCATTTGCGTTGATCCTCCCAGCAGCCCCTTGATTTCTTCAATCGTTTCAAGAGCAGCTTCTTTACCTTTTGTTGCATCCGTACCAGCTCCAAGTCCCTGGGTCAATGTAGCGCCAAGCTGGATTTTAACAGGAACAGGACTATTAGCGAGCGCTTGTCTGTCGGTATTACAAACGGCAAATTCCACATCTTTGATCTTACGTTCAAACATGTAGTTTACGGCGTTGCTACCGCCGCCGCCTACTCCGATTACCTTGATAATAGCAGGCTCCTCCTGCTCGTCGACTGGAAAATCCTTTACGATTTCGTTCACAATATAATCCTGATCTAGTGCTTGCAACAAGCTTTTGTTCAATGTCTTTTCCGGGGTTGATTTGGTCATAATTTCTACTGATTATCAATAGTCGCCTAAACTATCGTCCTTTTTTCCGATAATATTATTGATGTTATCCCAAAATGTGCCACCCGTCTTTTTGACCGGCTCTTTAACTTCCTTCGGCTTCTCCTTTTGCACAACTCCCGTATTGAATGCAGTTGCCGGCTTACAAACCGACTTAACCCGCGGATCGATGGACCTGATACCAGCCCAGGCTAGTCCGATAGCAGTACTGAACGTGGAGTTACTTACCGCGTCCGCCTTGGCAGTCCGTTCCAGATTTTCAGGGTAACCGACCCTTACTGACATATCCGTTACTTTTTCAAACAGAAGCTCAATTTCGTCGATATTCGCAGAGCCGCCAGTTAGAACAATGCCGCCTATCAGCTTATCCAGATAGCCGGATTTGATAATTTCAGCGTAAACCATGGCTGCTATCTCCTTCAACCTCGCTTCGATAATCAGCGCTACGTTTTTCTTCAGAACAGGTTTAGGCTGTCTTCCGCTTAAATAATTGATCAGGATCTCAATATTGAGCGGTATGTCGGCGGAAATGGCCGCACCGTATTGCTTTTTCAGTTGTTCCGCATTTTCATACTGAATACCGCAGCCAACTGCCAAATCATTTGTAATATGTCTTCCACCTACCGGAAAGGTAGCAATGTGCCTGATAATGCGATCCTGGTATATAACCAGGTCAGTAGTATGGTCGCCGATATCAACCAATGCAATTCCGGCTTTTATTTCATTATCTGTTAAAACAGCAAGGCTGGTAGCCAGTGGCCCCAGTACCATTTTATCACATCTTAAATTCTGGTCCGCGTCAGAAAGGCTTTTCTTTGTCCGCTGAATGGATTGGTTGTTGGCAGAAACGATCAGGAAGTTACCGCCAAGCTTGATACCCGTCCGGCCTACCGGCTCTTTCACACCTACTGAATTATCTACCATGAAATCCATTGGCAGTACATGCAGTACATCGTAATTAGGCTCGATCTTGGCGCGGTACATATCGTCCACCAGCTGGTCAACATCGCGCTGGGTTACTTCTTCACCTGAAGAGGCAGATGGTCTGATCACCCCGTCGCTGTGCGCACTCACTTTCACGTGGGTTCCGCTGAAGCTGACATTTACAATACCAATATCAAGGTCTGAGCGCAGCGATGCTTCCTGCAAAGCTTCTCTGATGGCGCCGCCTACTTGTTTTATATTTTCGACTGATCCGTTAACAACTGCTCCTGCAGGCACTGGAACTTCACTAAAACCCAGAATTTCTATGTTGCTCTGGCGTGAACCGGAAGAACTTCCCTGCGCAGCGATCACGGCTATTTTAGTACTTCCAATATCGACTCCAACTACAATTTTCTCGTGTGCCATGCTAAAGGTGAATTATTATTCACAAACTATTTGATCTTGAAACTTAACACTAATTTTTTTATATCTGCTCCAATCCTGACTCAGTACTTTATCGTAAAATATCCTGAGCTTTCTGAATTTCGACTGATAGTCCTCGGCGCTTCCGAGTTCAATTTGCTGATCACCAACTACGGTCATCAGGCTGATCTCGCCATCATTATCCGCATCCAGCTGCGTAACCTGCGCTTTCCAGAAAGGATCAGAATTCAAGAAATGCAATAAATCCATTACAGAAGCCCCTTTTGCGGTCTGTAACTTTTTAGCATCATTAAAAAATGAGCCTGAAACCAATAACGTTCTTGCTGAATAACTTTCTGATAGAGGAAAAAAAATGCCCTCATCGCTAATATAGTATCCCGACGTATTCCGCGTTTCTCCATTTTCAGAAGTGTTAATCCAGCGCGCTAACGGCTTCTCTTGTTCTACTTCAACAACTATATTACCTCTAAGGTCACGAAATACCTGGCACTTCTTGATCAACTTGTTCCGCTTCACCCGATTCTCCAGATCGTTCAATGCCACGTTACTTAACTTATTGCCCAACAGAGGATCGCCCCCATTTTCGGTAAGTAACATCCGGACATCCATTTGATCGAGAAAACGTGTTCCTGAATCTCCCTGAATGGAAATGGTCAGGTTGGTACAACGCTGTTGACTCAGCCTGCTTTCTGCCATACCAATTCCGGCAATAGGCAGAAGAAGCCACAAACTACGTTTCAACAAAAGCCATGAATAGTCAAATTTACGTAACATCTCAGTAATATTAACAATGCTTTTATTAATTATTCGCAAAGGGATTTTTGAGCTGGTTACGTATCGGATCCACCAAAGTATCGATGTCTCCGGCACCAATTGTAACCACAATATCCGTATCTAAATCACGTAAAATGCTAAGTACTTTGTCTTTAGAGACCAGGTGTTTGTCTTCAGATGTTACTTTTTCCAGGATCATTTCTGAGTTAACACCCTCTATCGGCAACTCTCTCGCCGGATAAATATCAAGCAGCAGCAAACGATCAGCGAGCGACAGGCTTTCCGCAAACCCATCTGCAAAATCCCTGGTCCGGCTGAATAGGTGCGGTTGAAAAATCGCGGTTACGTGCCGGCCGGGATATAATCCTTTTACCGAAGAAAGAAATGCCTCGATCTCTGTCGGATGGTGGGCATAATCGTCTATATATATTTTTCCGTCCTTTTCTAACTGATATTCAAATCGCCGCTTGACACCGCCGTAAGTTTCAAGGGCCGCTTTAATTTGATCGGGTGCCACGCCTACGTGCAAAGCAACCGCACTCGCCGCAATGGAATTTTCAATGTTATGATAACCCGGGATTTTCATTGCAATGCCTTCAATTACCCCGTCAGGATAAACAAAGTCGAATACAAATCTCCCATTGCTGATCGTGATATTCCTGGAATGAAAAACGCCCGAATCAAGCGAATAGGAAAATACTTCTGCTTTCGTACTACCGGAAAGTTCAAGTCCTGTCCGCATAAACAGCACCCCATTCTCGTCGATCTGCCCGACATATTCCCTGAACGATTCCAAAACGGCCTCGTGCTTCCCGTAAATGTCAAGGTGATCGGCGTCAGTAGAGGTAACTATCGCGATCTCCGGAAATAATGTTAAAAATGAGCGGTCAAATTCATCGGCTTCTACTACGCAGAAAACTTCTTCCAGATGATCTGTTGGCTCATTCAGAAGCAGGTTAGTGCCATAATTTTGTGTAATGCCACCCAGAAATGCAGTGCTGTTTACTCCGGCATACCGGAGAATGTGCGCTACCAGGGATGATGTAGTCGTTTTTCCGTGCGTGCCCGCTACACCGATCGTCCGAAGGCTTTTAGTGAGAATCCCAAGTACCTGCGACCTTTTCAGGATCAAAAAATTATGATCCCGGAAATACAGCATTTGCTGGTGCTGCACAGGTACGGCAGGCGTGTATATAACAAGCGTTTTGTCGGAATCATGAAGAAAAGGTGCAGGAATCGTATCAATGGAGTCTTCCAGCGTTATCTCAATTCCTTCTTCTTCCAATTTCTCAACCAGCGTAGTCCTGGTTTTGTCATAACCTGCAACCTCAAAGCCATTTGCCTTAAACCAGCGTGCCAGCGCACTCATTCCTATTCCGCCAATTCCGACAAAATAAATATACTTCCAATCGGTCATTGAAGATGACATTCTATTAAAGGACAAACAGTTATGATCTGATTAATTTCAATACTTCTGCTGCAATATCATCCGCGGCTGTCGGTCTGGCAAGCTTACGGATATTCGTTTTTAGATTTTCCTGCTGCGCAAAATCATTCATTAAAGCCAGTGCACTAGGTACCAGCTCAGCTTTTGCACTAGCGTCTTTCACCAGCAAAGCTGCATCTTTTTCAACCAGTGCCAACGCATTTTTGGTCTGATGATCTTCTGACGCGGCTGGAAATGGCACCAGAATGGAAGGTTTCGCAGCCAGGCACAATTCTGAAACCGAAAGCGCTCCTGCTCTTGAAACCACTACGTCGGCAATTGCATACGCAAGGTCCATTGTATAAATAAAATCAAAAGCCTTAATCAAATGGGTATTTAAGCCTTCAATTAATGCTTTTGCTGTATCAATGTAATTTCTTCCTGTTTGCCACAAAACCTGATAACCTTGCGCCAGAAATTCTGAAAGCCCTGCCGCGATGCTCTCGTTAATGGACCTGGCCCCAAGACTGCCGCCCATGACAAAAAGCGTCTTTCTTTCAGGATCAAGCCCAAACTCGGCGAAAGCTTCCCGTTTCTTGGAAGAAACATCGACGATATCACTCCTGACAGGATTTCCAAGCATTGCAATTTTCTCTTTTGGAAAAAATTCTTCCATACCCGGATAGGCTACACAGATTTTTGACGCTCTTTTTGCCAGCAGCTTATTGGTAATTCCTGCATAGGAATTCTGTTCCTGAATCAATGTAGGTATTCCCTGGAAAGAAGCCATCATTAATAACGGTCCGCTCGCAAAGCCGCCTACACCCACAGCTACATCAGGCTTAAAGTCCCGGATAATCGACTTTGCTTTATTTAAACTCTTGATCAGCTTAAATGGCAATGCAAGATTGTCAAGAGAAACTTCCCGCTTGATCCCGGCAATAGGTAACCCTACAATTTCGTACCCGGCCCGCGGCACCTTTTCCATTTCCATTTTTCCCAAAGCACCTACAAAAAGTACTTCCAGATCCGGGTCTTTCCGGCGCAATGCATCGGCTATTGCAATGGCAGGATAAATATGTCCGCCGGTTCCGCCGCCGCTTATAATTACTTTTTTTGACATACTAAATCCGTTTCTCTTCGAGTATTTCACCGCGGCTTACACTCAGGATCATGCCCATCGCCATTCCCGTAAACAGCAGCGACGTTCCTCCCTGACTGAAAAATGGTAGCGTTTGTCCGGTTACGGGCACCAAACCGACGGTTACCGCCATTGCCGAAAATGCCTGACTGACTACAATGAATGTAAGCCCGGCAGAAAGCAGCCCGCCGAACGGGCGCTTCGTGGCTTCAATTGCTTTCAGGCCGCGATAAAGTAAAATGAGGTAAAAAATGATCAGTATAGTCCCACCCACTGTGCCGTATTCTTCAACAGTAACAGCAAAAATGAAGTCCTTTTGAGGTTCAGGTAAAAATCTCCGTTGCCGGCTCTTGGCAACACCTTCCCCGTACAATCCGCCCCGCGCCATCGCCATGTATGATTGCTGCGACTGGTATACGACCACATCTTTGTCAAAAAATGCGGAAATACGGTTTTGTGCCGTACCGGCGCGCTGAGTAGAATTAAGTAGAATGGCGATCGTAGCGAAGAAAACAAGTCCCAGTGCTGTAAAGGCGAGGTAATGCAATGGCACTTTGCCCACAAACATGAGCAGAAAGCATATTCCCGCGAGCATAACAGCCGTGGACACATTACTCGTGAAAATCAGTCCGCAAACTACACCTACCAATGAAAGCGGCTCCATAAAAAGCTCGCGTGTGTTCCAGCCACCCTTAATATGCCGCGCGAGAATAAGCGATAAGTGCGCGATTAAGGCAACTTTCGCCCATTCCGAAGGCTGAAAACGCTGACCAATGACGGGTATCTCAATCCACCTGGCCGCATCATTAACGGAGGTTCCGAAAAACATCGTAAAAACAAGCAGCAGAATGGAGCTCCATACAGCCAGCCTGGTAACGTACACAAACTTGATGTAGGGAATGCGGTGAACAAAATACATTACCGCCAGAGATAGCACGCAGAGTACCACATGTTTGTAGAGGTAGTATTCTGTATTTCCGCCCATTTGGCTATAAGCATCCTTAACACTCGCACTGTAAACGACAACAATGCTCCACAAAAGCATTATAATGCAAATGCCCCAGATCCACGGATCTCCTTTCAGATTTTTGGTAAACCAGGCTTGCGTATCCTCCCTGGTTTTGTTCAGCATATCAATACTTGTTGATGCCATTGAATAAATCAGGTTTTTTTAACGGACCAAATTTCTTACCGCTGCCTTAAACTGCTCCCCACGGTCTTCATAGTTTTTGAATAAATCAAAACTGGCACAAGCGGGCGACAACAACACGATATCCTTATCTACTGCCCATTCACGGGCTTTTTCAACTGCCTCCCGGATATTATCAGTTTCAAAAATTGTAGGAACTATCCCGGTGAAATACTGCACGAGTTTCTCACGGTCTTTACCGAGAACTATCAAACCCTTTACTTTATTACTTACCAGCGCTTCAATTTGACTGTAATCATTCCCTTTATCAACACCTCCCGCAATCAGGATCACTGGCTGGCTATAACTGCCCAATGCATAAAAAACAGAATCAACATTGGTCGCCTTAGAGTCGTTAACGTAGGTAACGCCATCAATTTCTTCCACTACTTCCAGCCTGTGCGGAGCGTTTTTGAAGGATTTAAGTCCCTCGGTGATCTTAACGTGATCAATGTGCAACAACTGCGCCACTATGATAGCTGCCATTGAATTAACCGCATTGTGCGGGCCTTTCAGAGGTAGCTGGCTGAAATCCGTTTCATATACCTCATCATTCACCTGAGAAACAATCACGTGATCACGCAGCCAGGAACCTGGAATCACCGGCCGGGTCAATGAAAATCCTACTTTTTTTACCGGCGGGTTTCTTTTGCTCAGCTCCGCTTTAATTACTTCACTGTCTTCAAAATAGATAAAGTAATCGTCCTCATTTTGATTACGGATGATATTGAATTTCGAGTCGATGTAGTTTTGGAAATCGTATCTGTAACGGTCTAAATGATCCGGAGTTATATTCAATAAAATGGAAATGGCGGGATGAAAACTGACGATATTATCCAGCTGGAAACTGCTTATTTCCAGAACATAATAGTCGAAATCCTGCGTTGCAACCTGCCACGCAAAACTATCGCCGATATTCCCGGCGAGGCCGGCATGTAAGCCGGCATTTTTTAATAAGTGGTAGGTTAATAAAGTTGTTGTTGTTTTCCCATTGCTTCCTGTAATTGCTATCAGTTTTGCACGGGTATAACGCGAGGCAAATTCAATTTCGGAGATCACAGGAATTCCCTTTTTACGCAGCGCGACGATCAACGGTGCCGTGTCAGGTATACCGGGACTTTTTACGACCAGCTGGGCATCGAGGATATTTTCTGTGGTGTGTTTTTCGTGTTCAAATGCAATGTTCTCCTCTAAAAGAACCTGCGAATACTTGTCCTGGAGCTTACCTTTATCTGACAAAAAAACATCAAAACCTTTGGACTTCGCGAGAATAGCTGCCCCAACGCCACTTTCCCCGCCTCCCAAAATGACTACTTTTTCTTGCACAGGAATCAGAATTAAATATTAAAAATCGCCTTAACTACGAAGGTAAATCTTTTACAGAAAACTTTTTTTACTCTTCCAGCAATTAAGGCGAATAAAAAAGAGGCATATCAGATATGCCTCTTTGCAACAATAATTTAGTGTTTACAACTCTTTTTTCATCGATTCAGAAAGCCTTAAACGGTTGGCAAGCTTAACGATCAGGAAGATCACCCAGGCGATGATAACAAACTGGATCAGCACCTGAATAAAGTTACCGTACTTTACAGCCACCTCGGGCGTGTCCCCTACAGCTTCCTTCAACACGATTTTCAATTGCGTAAAATCTACTCCGCCGATGATCAATCCTAGAATTGGATTAATGATGTCCTCAACCAAAGATGTTGTAATCTTTCCAAAAGCGGCGCCAATAACTACGCCGACAGCCAGATCCAGCACATTGCCTTTGGCAATAAAAATCTTGAATTCCTGAAGCATAACAAGTTGAGGTTAGTTGGTGATTAAAACTGATACAAAAATCCGATACTAAGTGCCTGCGCAAACTGGATTTTACTACTTTGGTCCGCATCGTAGACCAGGATTGCGCCCAGATTTACATTGACAAACTTATTAATCTTAGCTGTAAGCTGCGCGTCCAAACGGTTATCTATATTCAATGGATGTTTGAAGCTGGAATACATCAGATACCTGAATTTCAGGTTTACATCTTTGGCGATATCTTTATCAAAATTGGCAACCACCTGGATCAGCGCTACCTCTGTTCTCACGCGCCTGCCTATAGGTACGCCATAATTATTCTGGTCCGGCGTGTTTACGTACAAATCTGTGTCTATGACGATCGTCTGACGCAATGCACCCGGCGCGAAATCAACGAAGAAATAAGGTACCGGCCGGTATTCGATACCAATTGCCTCCGTGAGGTATGCAGGGGAAAGAATGCCGGAAACCTTTCTCTTAATGCTTGCTGAGTCTGGATTATCGTCATAGGTATAGCCGGCCCCGAACTGCGACAGGAAGTTTACATTCGCAAAAAGGCTCCATGTAGCGGTAAGTTCACGATTGTATTTGGTGTCGAAAAATATTCTGTCGACGTTCTTTCTGCTTTGCTGGCCTTTGTTTCTTACAATACCATACTGAGATTGAAAATCATTTCGCCAGGCGTTTTTACCCTTCTTCTTTTCATTTAATGCATTAAAAAAAAGCCCGAGTGCAACCGAATTGACGCCCCCGCCCGTCCAGTTTCCGCTGAATGATCCCTGGTTGAGATTGGCGCCAAATTCTATTTTTTTCCATATCGTGTCGCCAGGCAATTTCAGCCTGCCTGCGTTGATTGGGTTTGATAAATCGACATTATTCTGTGAAAATGCCTGTACTGAGATGAAAAGAAAAAACAGGGAGACGACATAGTGTGAACCACGCAGTTTGCTGCTCATTATCAAAGGATTTGGTGAGTGAGGTAATTGAGTAAAAGGGCATTGAGCCGACATTAAGTCGGATAAAGTAAAGGATTTTTTCGAAACTATGCCAGATCAATGAAACAGAACTGTCTCCAGATACTTCTTTCTAAGCTTCTCACGGGACCTCATTAAACGCATTTTCACAGCGCTTTCAGTCATTTTAAAAATGTGGGCAATTTCTCTGATCGTGCGATCGTCGAGATACTTAAGATACAGCAGCGACTTCTCCTCGAGGTCTAAATGAGTGAGTGCTGCTTTCAGGCTGATCGTGTTGACCTCCTCCACTTCAAATATCCTTTGAATATCGAAATCGTCTTCCTGATCGGCGTTTTCTACATAAATGGTTACGATTCTTCGCCTGCCTGATCGCATTGTATCCATGCAGTGATTGTAAGTAATTGAAAAAAGCCAGGTGGCAAATTTGGCGTCTTCCTTGAACGAGCTCATTTTGAAGAGCAGCTTAAGAAATATATCCTGAGTGAGGTCTTCCGAGCGGGAGATGTCTTTGGTGAAGGAAAGGCATTTTTGGTAGACTTTAAAAGCGTAGCGCTCGTAAAGTTTCTGAAAATAGCGGTTGTCTTGAGAATCCAAAAAAAGCTTGACTAGCTCTTCGTCCGATACATTATGCTGCGCATAATCTTCAAATAAAAGTTCAATCATCCTGGTTCGCAATTCGCTGATAGCGTGTGTAAAAAACTAAGAGGGTATATTAATTTTCCGTAAATATTAAAAAACAACGCCTGGTATACAAATAGATACCAGGCGTTGTCAACATTATTTTATTTCGAAAAATCTTTATCCTCCAATCGATACACGCTTGAAAGATGTAACAGACAATCCTTTGGCTGTTTTTTCCAAAAGCTGACGAATTGTCAAAGAAGAATCTTTCACGAATTCCTGGTTCAGCAATGTGTTGTCTTTATAGAATTTCTGCAGCTTGCCTTGTGCAATTTTCTCTAGCATTGCTTCTGGCTTGCCTTCTGCACGTGCCTGCTCTTTACCAACTTCGATTTCGCGCTCGATAGTAGCAGCGTCCACTTCGTCTTTGTCCAAAGCGATCGGCTTCATTGCGGCAATCTGCATGGCAACATCTTTACCAAGTTCAGTCACATCAGTTCCATTCACACCATTGAATGCAACCAATACTCCCAATTTGCCATTTGAGTGGATGTAAGGAACAACCTGGTCAGCAGTTACATTTTCGTAAGCAGTGATTTCCAGTTTCTCTCCCAATTTACCAACAAGGTCAACGATATGCTCGCTTACCGGGCGGCCGTCAGCCAAAGTAGCTGAAAGAAGTGCTTCTTTGTCGGCGATGTTATCTGCAACAGCTTTGTCCAGAATGCTCTGAGCAAGGTTTTTGAAGTCTTCAACATTTGAAACTGGCTCAGTTTCGCATGCAAGCGCTATCAATTTACCATTGGTACCATCTTCGCTGATTTTCACCAGTACTGCACCTTCGGAAACTGTATTATCAGCGCGTTTCGCAGCTACTTTCTGTCCTTGTTTACGAAGAATGTCAACGGCTTTGTCAAAATCACCATCAGCTTCCTGCAGTGCTTTTTTACAATCCATCATGCCCGCCCCGGTCATTTGGCGGAGTTTGTTTACATCTTGTGCGGTAATTGCCATGATTTTATTTAATATGAATTATTAACTCGTTTAAAAAATGATAGCCCATAGCGAAATGGCTATGGGCTATTTTATCTAATCAGATACAAACATGGATTTCAAAACCCAAGCCATATCGCCCTAATTTTTATTCGTCATCACCTTCGGCTACTGCTTCTTCAGCAACTTCTGCGCGTGGTGCAGCAGGAGCAGCTTCCTCGTTGCCTTTGTCAACCTGACGTTTGGCTTCTTCCTCCTCTACCATGCGCTGATCGTCTTTATCTTGTTTGCGTTCCATCAAACCTTCCTCGATTGCTTTTCCAATCGCCAATGTGATCAACGAGATTGCTTTGTAAGCATCGTCATTACTTGGGATTGGGAAATCAACTAATTCTGGGTTTGAGTTCGTGTCGCAGATTGCAAAAATGGGGATGTTCAATCTTTTTGCTTCTGAAACTGCAATGTGCTCGCGTTTTACATCAACGATGAAAAGGGCAGCAGGAAGGCGCGTTAGGTCAGCTACACCACCCAACACTCGCTCCAATTTATCCTTTTCACGTGTAAGCATCAGGCGTTCTCTTTTCGCAATATTGCTAACCGTGGTTTCGTCTTTTAGCATCTTCTCAAGAGTCTGCATTTTTTTCAAAGACTTGCGAATTGTGCCGAAGTTTGTAAGCATACCACCCAACCAGCGATCAGTTACGTAAGGCATTTTAAGGCGTTTCGCCTCTTCCGTTACAATTTCCTGCGCTTGTTTTTTAGTAGCAACAAACATGATCTTACGTCCTGAACGAACGATTTGCTTCAACGCAGCCTCAGCGTCGTTAATGCAGCTCAAAGTTTTGTTCAGGTCAATGATGTGGATCCCGTTCTTCTCCATGAAGATGTATGGAGCCATACGTGGATCCCACTTGCGGGTAAGGTGACCAAAGTGGACACCTGCATCCAATAGTTCTTTATATTCTATTTGTGCCATTACAGATTAATGTTTTTGAAAAATGTCTTGATAAAATTACGCAGCACAGAACATCGGGCACGATAAGTACTGTCTGGACATTTGAATATTAACGTTTCGAGAACTGGAATCTCTTACGAGCCTTAGCGCGACCGTATTTCTTACGTTCAACCATACGAGGGTCACGGGTAAGGAATCCTTCTTTTTTCAACGCGCCACGGAATTCTCCGTTGTATTCGCAAAGTGCGCGGGAAACAGCCATACGGATTGCTTCCGCCTGTCCTGAAATTCCACCGCCTCTTACATTTACTTTAAGATCATAACCATTACCTCCGCTGATCACAGCAAAAGGTTGCTGAAGAACGATCTGGTGAACTTCAAATGGAAAGTATTCTTTGTAATCGCGACCGTTTACTTTGATATCTCCTTTACCGGGCGTCATATAAATACGGGCCACGGCTGTTTTTCTTCTACCTATTGTGTTGATAACTTCCATGAATTACAACTGGATTTCTTTTGGTTGCTGCGCGCTGTGCGGATGTTCCGGCTTAGCGTAAACAAACAGATTAGTAAACAAACGACGTCCCAAACGATTCTTTGGAAGCATGCCTCTTACGGCTTTCTCGATTACACGCTCTGGGTGTTTTTCGAGCAACTCACGGGGAGTCTGAAAACGCTGACCTCCTGGATATCCGGTGTGACGAACATAAACTTTGTCAGTCATCTTCTTTCCTGTCAACTTAATTTTGTCGGCGTTGATAATGATAACATTATCACCACAGTCCACATGAGGAGTGTAGCTTGCTTTGTGTTTGCCTCTGATAATTTTAGCAACTTCACTAGCCAAACGGCCTAAAATTGCATCCTGAGCATCCACAACAACCCACTCCTTGTTCACTGTGTTTTTGTTCGCCGAGATGGTTTTGTAGCTTAACGTATCCACGATTAACAAAAAATTTAATTGATTTTCAATATATTACACTGTAACAAGACAGTCCCATCGCAAAATGGGAGTGCAAATATAGAGTTTAACAAATTGAATTACAAGAATGTATTGGAAATTTCCGGCAGAGATCAATAGATGGGGAAGCTAAGTGCCACATAAGGCATATTATACAAGTTGTAAATGCGACGTTGTCTGTTATCCAGCAACACCTTACGGTCATTCTGCTTGCGCGTAACATATGCGATTTGCCCATGCAGGTAACCCAGCTTTACACCAAGTCTTTTAAAAAGGAAAATTCTCGCATAAACCTCTGATTGACCATTGAAATTCTTCAAAGCCAGAGGAGCAAAGTTGAAAATTACCGGAGAAGTTGATATCCATTGCTGATAATAAGGTGCTCCGACAGTCGGCTCTATACTGGGCTCTTTATCGTAAAAACCGCGTCGCTTCGTACCGTAAGATGCACCGATCAAGTCCGTATTTACACCCAGGTCTACCCGCCAGATCCTGAAATTAGCGCCGATCACAAAACTGACTCCGTTTGCAGAAACATCGGTGTATTCAAGAAAGTCGCTGTCCGATTTCTTTGAGTATAGATTAGTACGTCCTGCATAATATCCCCAGGCCCTGAACCCAAGTCCCGCGCGCAGCCAGGGCACATTGTTCGGACTGATTTCTTCATGGTAAAGAACCGAAGCTGCCCACGAAGAGCTGTTAAATCCTGATCCGACATCCACCCCCGCGCTTACCTGCGACTGGCGCTGCCCGAAAGCAATGCTGCTGGCTAGTGTGAGAATCAGAAGCGGTAGTATGTGAATAGTTCTCATTCAAATGCAACTGGATAAGTGATGATTTTTACAGCCTCAAAGTTATGACAGGCAAATATAACTTGCAGCACCAGAAGATTTGCGATATTGCAAATTTCGAGCCGCATTCCATTTCCTGATCACAAGTTTAAAACTAAACCCATGAAAACACATTTCACCAAAACCCTACTGAGCAAAGCTTTATGCGCTGTCTTTATTCTTATTTTCTGTTCCAAAACGCTCGTTGCCCAGGACTCCGGTGAACTTGCATTCAGGCCATTGTTTAATGGAAAAAACCTGAATGGCTGGGTGGATGTAAACACCTCCAAAGAAACCTGGAAAGTAAAAAACGGAACGCTGATCTGCTCGGGGAAGCCGATCGGCGTCATGCGGTCTGACCGGCAATATGAAAATTTCATTCTTGAGGTTGAATGGAAACACATGGAAGCCGGCGGCAATTCGGGCATATTCGTTTGGAGTGAGGGAACACCGCAGGAACACGATCCGCTGACAAAAGCAATTGAAGTACAAATGCTGGAACTGGAATATGCGCCGCAACACAATGCGACCGAAGATTATGTTCACGGAGAACTCTTCCCTACAATGGGCATGACCGCCATTCCTGATAATCCGCGTGGTATCCGCAGCAAGTCGCTCGAAAAACGGTGTAAAGGCAAGGGAGAATGGAATAAATACGTGGTGGTGTGTGTAGATGGTACCGTAAAGCTGTCGGTCAATGGAAAGTTTGTAAACGGGCTTCGTAATTCAGAAAGAAAGAAAGGCTATATCTGCCTTGAAGCAGAAGGTGCCGAGATCCATTTTCGAAATATGAAAATCATGGAGCTGCCGGGCGGCATTACCTCGCCGGAACAAACCGCGCCGCTTGTCGATTGATTGCGAACTTGATTTTCTGGATTAACTTACGACAGCTATAACATTTCTTTTACATGAAAATCTCCTTCGTCGGAGCCGGGAACGTGGCCTGGCACCTTGCTCAGGCTTTTGAAGATGCCGGCCACTGGATCTGTGAGGTATATAGCCGCGACACGCAAAAAGCCCGGCAGCTTGCTTCTTACCTGTACGATACCAATATCCAGCCGGACCTTAACTTTTCCGAAAGCGAAGCAGAAGTAATCGTTATAGCTGTGAGCGACGACGCGATTGAAAGTGTTTTGGAACGCATTGTGCTTCCCGAAGGAGTGATACTGGTTCATACCTCAGGCACACGCTCCCTGGTGGAATTCCAGAACCTGGTTGAAATTTACAGTGACGTATTTGTGCATACCGGGGTATTTTATCCTTTGCAAACTTTTACCAAAGAAGTCGAAATGGATTACCGTGAAATACCTTTTTGCATTGAATCAAAAACGGAGCTGATTGAAAACAAGCTGATGCAACTCGCCCAGAGTATCAGCGATCAGGTCAACAGAATGGATTCGGATGAGCGCTTTATCCTGCACGTAGCCGCGGTTTTTGCCAGTAATTTCACCAATTACATGCTAACCGTTTCAAATGATATACTGGAAAGAGAACAGCTCAATTTCGACCTGCTGAAACCTTTGATCCAAACCACAATCTATAAAGCACTTGCCTCCGACGACCCTTCACTGGGACAAACCGGACCGGCCCGGCGCGGCGACTGGAAAACAACCGCCAGGCACCTTGAATACCTACAGGAAACCAATGAAGACTGGACTGAGATATACCGGCTTTTGACAGACAAAATCAGGAATACATACATCTCAAAGTAGCAAATCCTGCGGGCGGGAAAAAAGTTAGCCTATATTTGCAGCATTCCCAATTCACCATTTCATGAGCGCTAACCTGACCGAGCGGTTCAAACAGATTACTACTTTTATTTTCGATATCGATGGTGTGATGACCGACGGAAGTGTTATCGCACTGGAAACCGGAGAACAACCCAGGTCCTTCAATGTAAAAGACGGCTACGGAATCAACCGCGCCATTAAGATGGGCTACCGGGTAGCTATTATCTCAGCCCAGAACCAAATGGGCGTACGGAAAAGGCTCGAGTACCTCGGAGTAAAAGACATTTTCATTGGCACCTCTCCTGACGGAAAACTCCCGGTTTTCAAAAAATATCTTGCAGAAAGCGGCCTGAGTGAATCTGAGATTGTTTTTATGGGCGACGATTTGCCCGACTACGAGGTAATGCGCACCGGCGTACTCTCCGCCTGCCCCGCCGATTCTACTGACGAAATTCTTGCATTGTCCGACTATATTTCCCCGAAAAACGGCGGCCATGGCGCGGTCCGTGACCTGATCGAGCAGGTGATGAAAGTGCAGGGAAAGTGGATGGCCTGGTTTGAATAAATACATCCAAGTGGAAAAAAGGCGGTACTTCCCTAATCTCAATGGCATTCGCTGCATTGCGGCACTTCTGGTTGTGTTCCATCACCTGGAACAGGCAAAGCATGCATTGGGGATTGCCAATTTGTACGAGCTGCCAATTATTCAGCACGCAGGAAGGTTAGGTGTCGGTCTGTTTTTCGTCCTCAGCGGATTCTTGATCACTTACCTGCTACTTGACGAAAGAGGCCGTTTCGGCAATGTGGACGCGCGCAAGTTCTATCTCCGCCGCATATTCCGGATCTGGCCCATTTATTTCCTGATCATTATCCTTTCCTTTTTCGTTTTCCCCCACATTGATATTCTTGACTATCCGGGGATTGACGAAAAGCTGAGCACAAACTCGGTTGAAAGATTAACGCTCCTTTTTCTGGTCTTGCCCAATTATGCATTCGTGCTGTACGATCTGCCTTACTGGTGTGCACAAGCCTGGTCTATCGGGGTAGAAGAGCAATTTTACTATTTATGG
This sequence comes from Dyadobacter sp. Leaf189, assembly GCF_001424405.1. Classification (GTDB taxonomy): domain Bacteria; phylum Bacteroidota; class Bacteroidia; order Cytophagales; family Spirosomataceae; genus Dyadobacter. The sequence goes on along the minus strand of NZ_LMPS01000007.1, from coordinate 278,501 downwards.
CCGTGGTTAATTAAATACCCGAAAAGGCGCATTCCGATCATCATTGCCTTTCTTGCTATCTCAGCGCTACTGCTTTATGCCGGCATTACGCTGCTGGATCCTTCCGAAGAATCAAGGAATGCGATTATTTCTACTTTCCTGGGACAATTTCGTATTCAGACAATGGCGCTTGGCGGGGTTTGTGCCTGGCTGGTCTACAATGAAAAAAATGCGATACTCGATCTGCTTTTCAGGAAAGATGTACAGGTGGTTGCCTATATCATGCTTGCAGCACTGTTCCTGTCAGGTGTCCACTTTTTCGGCTTTCTGGAAGTGTACGCACTCTTTTTTGCGTTCTTTATCCTCAATGTTTCCTGCAACCCGAAGTCCATTATAAGCCTGCAAAACCCGGTAATGGATCATTTAGGTAAAATCTCCTACGGACTTTACATTTACCACGTGGTTGTCATTGTCCTGATCATCAACCTGCTGAATAAATACCTGCCCGACTGGAGTGGAACAACTTATCATATCGCATTATACGTACTCACATTCATCGGCTCAGTTGCAGTAGCTTCGTTCTCATTTTCCTATTTTGAAAAACCCTTACTGGAATTCAAAGACAGGAAATTTGGCAGGTAAGCCTTACTTTTCGACCAGCTCCGACATTGTATAAAAATCGAGATTCTCCTTTTGGGCTTCTTTCAAAATTGCCTCTAAAAAACGCACACTGAATCCATACGCTCCATTCTCAGGCGCTTTATACAATGGTTCGTGGCCGAAAAGCATTAAACAAGTGCCTGTTGCATTCGCCTTTTGCATGGCCTCTTTCATTTCCTGGATCGTCAGACCTGAGTCAGTATCTATCAATAGCGCATCTACTGCGTTTTGCTTGTCATAATCATAAAAAATCCAAGGCATTAGCCTGGGCGCCAGCGCATACATTTGAAATCCGAGCAGCTTGCGTTTTGAAATGGCGACGTCTCTGATGATGTTAAAACCATTTGCAAACAGTACAGAGTCCACCTGCGCATTATGATTTCCGCCAGGGTGCGCGTAAGAAGTGGGTTTAAATCCCGCCGCTGACATATACCCCATTCCAGGTTTGATTTCCGTTTCATGATATCCCATCGGCCCCTCCGCTTCAATAAGCTGGGTAGATCTGCCGTGGATTGTCCCATGAAAGCCGATCTCGTGACCATCCTTTTCAAGCTGGCGTAGCCTGGTTATCTCGCCAGCGGATAAGCTATCGGGGCAAGTGATAAAGAATGTAACTTTCGCATTGTACTTCTGAAAAAGCGGCCGCAAGTTGTACCACTCATTGATAAAATGATCGTCAAAAGAAATTGCAATCCCGCCCCGGCGGTCCGCATTTTTCTTCTGCTGACAGCCCGCGGCAGTTACCCAGATGCAGACAAGGACAAAAAGCATTACTGCATTATTTCCGGCGATGAGCTGTTTCAATACTTCGGGAATGAAATGTTATTTTCGCTAAATTAATCACACAAATGAAAATACTGCACACGGCCGACTGGCATATCGGCAAAAAGCTTGATCTGTATTCGCGGCTTGATGAACAAAGGCTGGTACTGGAAGAAATCTGTGAAATAGCAGAGCGCGAGCAGGTTGATGCAGTAGTGATCGCCGGTGATCTTTTTGACAATTTCAATCCTTCCTCCGAAGCCACGGAGTTACTATACAGCACCTTACACCGACTTTCCGCTAACGGAGCACGCGCGGTGATCGCAATAGCCGGCAACCACGATTCCCCCGAACGCATTCAGGTACCCGACGCACTGGCCAAGGTATGCGGCATCTTGTTTGTCGGATTTCCAAACACGGAGGTAAAACCATTCTGCACCCAGGGGAAGGTCGACGTTATCCGCACTGCACGGGGATTTATCGAAATAAACTTACCAAACTGCGACTTCCCGCTACGAATTTTACATACGCCTTACGCCAATGAACAGCGCCTGAAAACCTTTCTGGGCGTGGAAGATTCAGAAGAATTGCTCCGGCTGCATTTGCAGGAACATTGGCAGATGCTGGCAGATGAATATCTGGATGAAAACGGATTTAACCTTTTGGCAACACATTTGTTTGTCATGAAAAAAGGCGACGCGGTACCCGAAGAGCCGGAAGAAGAACGGCCGATTTTACATATTGGCGGCGCTCAGGCCATTTACACCGAAAATTTCCCAGATAAGGTGCATTACATCGCACTCGGACATTTGCATCGGTTCCAGGTTGTTGATAAAAAGCCTGCACCGGCGGTGTATTCGAGCAGTCCGCTGGCTTACAGCTTTTCAGAAGCCAATCAGACAAAGTATGTGGTTTTGATTGAAGCCGCAGCCGGAAAACTGGTCAGCTACCAACCTGTTGAGCTAACGAAGGGAAAAAAGCTGCGAAGAAAGAGCTTTCACAGTATTGATGAGGCGCTTGTGTGGCTTGCTGAATACCCGGAGGATCTAATGGAGCTCACTATCATTTCTGATAATTACCTGGAAGCTTCTGATAAAAAGCGGTTAATGGAAGCACACCCGGGTATCATTCAGATTATTCCTCAAATCAAAAAAGCCGAACTGGCTGACAGTACTTCTGAAATCGATCTTTCACTCAGTATGGAAAAGCTGTTTGCGGAGTATTTCAAAAGCAAAAACAAAGGCCAGGAGCCTTCGGAAGGTTTGCTGGAAGTTTTTCGGGAGGTGTTGGGATCGGAGGAGGACTAAGGGGGTTTGTCATGCTGAGCGGAGTCGAAGCATTGTGCTTTATGCTTCGACTCCGCTCAGCATGACAAAAAGAAAAACAGCATGACAAAAAATAAAAACAGCGAAAAAAAACAAAAAACAGGCTACTCCTTTGGAAATAGCCTGTTTTTATGTTTAACGCTCTTTATATCTTAACTCGCTCTCCTCAGCTTCGCTTCGATAGTCTGCTGCGTGTGCGGTACAATGCGAAGACGCTCTTTCGGAATCAGTTTGCCTGTGTCAATGCAAATTCCGTAGGTGCCGTTTTTAATGCGGATTAATGCATTTTCAAGCTGAACAGAATATTTCTGAAGACGGGCTGCCAGCTGGCTCAGGTTCTCACGCTCACTTGCATCTGCTCCATCTTCCACCAACTTCGCCGAACCCGCAGTTATATCAGTTCCGCTGTCATTCTTTTTACTCAATCCTCCTTTAATGTAATTGAGCTCGCTCATAGTAGCATCCAATTTTCCACGAATAAGCTCTTCAAACTCCTTTAATTCTTCCTCTGAATATCTTGTGCGTTCTTCTTGCATGATCTTAATGAATTATGTTATCTATATGAAGGAGCGTTTTCAAATACAAAAATACGAGTATTCCAGCTATTTATGCACATTTAAAATCCGCAACCGCTTTCCTACAAGAAACTTACTAACACTGATATGAGGGTTATAACCAACAAAGCCACAACCTGTTCAGGAAATGGCTTTGCTGTATAACAATGCATTTTTACTTGTACATAACCGACTTCACGGCATCTACTACCCGCTTCGTGCTTGGTAATATTTCTTCGATCAGGGTCGGTGCGTATGGAAGTGGTACATCCCGGTTTGTTACGCGGATTACAGGTGAATCCATATAATCAAATGCGTGACGCTGAATGTGGTAAGTTACCTCTGTGGCAATAGAGCCCAGCGGCCAGGCTTCCTCCACAATCACGCAACGGTTTGTTTTCTTAACAGATTCAACGACAGTAGCATAGTCGATCGGACGAACAGTCCTTAAATCCACTAATTCCACATCGATCCCTTCTTTTTCAAGTTGCAGGATCGCCGGCATTACCACTCTCGGGATCATTTTACCAAACGAAACAATGGTAACATCTTTTCCCTGGCGCTTCACATCAGCTTTGCCAAGCGGGATCAGATATTCCTCGTCAGGGATCTGCATTTTATCTCCGTACATAACCTCGGATTCCATGAAGATCACCGGGTTATTGTCACGAATGGATGATTTTAAAAGTCCTTTTGCGTCGTAACCATTGGAAGGAACAACTACTTTCAAGCCCGGCGTGTTGGCATACCAGTTCTCAAAGTTCTGAGAGTGCTGCGCACCCAGCTGGCCTGCATTTCCGGTTGGTCCGCGGAATACGATGGGGCAACCATACTGACCGGCAGACATCGAAAGAATTTTAGCCGCACTGTTGATGATCTGATCAATTGCAACCAGCGAAAAGTTGAAAGTCATGAATTCAACGATCGGGCGAAGTCCGTTACCGGCTGCTCCTACCGCGATACCTGCGAAACCAAGCTCAGCAATCGGTGTATCGATCACGCGTTCCGGCCCGAATTCGTCCAGCATTCCCTGACTGGCTTTGTAAGCTCCGTTATATTCTGCAACCTCTTCCCCCATCAAAAAGACACTTTTGTCAAGGCGCATCTCTTCCGACATTGCGTCGCGAATGGCATCTCTGAATGCTAATTCTTTCATTCGTAATTATATAATTATTTAATCTTAGAAGAAACCTTCGCAAAATCCAGCTAATTCAATCAACTACTTTGCCCGGTTACATTAAAAGAGGTTTGATAAACTAGTTTTCAAAACGTCTGGTAAAATTAGAGAAACAAGGCCAATTCTCAAATGTTTAAAAACCCATTCAGGCAAATATCACGCCCTTATTTGAAGCAGGCTGTGCATTAAACAGGAATTACGTCCACTTCCACGGTAAGCGTATGTTTGCCGTAGCTGAAAATGATCCCTTTCAATGGCGGCACATCGCTGTAATCACGTCCCCAGGCCGTCACAATATGCCGCTCGCCGGGTACTACATTGTTGGTGGGATCAAAATCACACCAGCCACAATCGGGTATAAAAACCGATATCCAGGCATGCGATGCATCAGAACCCTGCAACTTGGGCCTGCCGGGAGGCGGGAGGGTTTCGAGGTACCCGCTAACATATCTCGTGGCAAAGCCGAAGCTTCGGATACAGGCTATCGCCAAATGCGAAAAGTCCTGACAAACGCCTTTTCTTGCAGCCAGTACCTCCTTAATCGGCGTGTGGACTGTCGTGAAATCAGGTACAAAGTCGAACTCCGTGTAAATTTTACGGCAAAGATTCCGGACGCATTCATAAAGCGGAACGCCGTCTACAAAACAATCCCGGCCAAATGCGACGATCTCCTCGTCCCATTTCACCAATGGACTTGGCAGCATGTATTCAAGCAATGCGATCTTCAAAGACCGGTCACTGACCAGCCGATGCCGGGCCGCCGAACAGGTAATGTCAGAAGGCATAAACAGCGTACCTGTATTCGCCTCCGACCTTTCCACAATGCTTGTTGTAAGTACCGTCAGCTCTTTATGCGGCGCATGCAGCGAGAAGTAATGCGTTTTATTTCCGTAAAAATCCGTGCGCTCTACAATCTGTGAAGGCTCCGGACTGATCTGAATGCTGAAATTGCTGCACGATTGATTCGGCAGGTTCCGCGGGGTGAGGCAAAGCAGACTGTGGTAGTTATTCACTGCCTGCGCGTACTTGTACTTCGTTTTATGTACCAGCTTATATTTCATCGGTGTTGTAATCGGCCGGTTCAAAGAAAGAATGATGCATGATCGCGTGACTGAAATACATGTTGGTGAGGCTGGTAGATACAGAGCTGATCAATTTGGCAGCTTCCGAGAGCAGGTTGAACAATTCTGTCCGTTCCAGAACCTCATTGCTTTTACACAAATCCGCCACATTCGCGAGCTTTACCAGCGTGGCCGCCTTCAAAACGGACCTTTCTGCTTCATTCAGCCTGTCGCCACGTGTGGTAACCGGCAGTTGGGCCAGGTTTTTTTTCAGCTCGTCGAGCATATATACCAGCGAATAAGGCAATGTTTTTTCCAACAAAACCATATCCAGCATTGCCTCTGCACTCAAATGCGATTTATAGATCTGCCGGTAGTTTACCAGCGAATGGTGGTTGATCAGGGTAGCCTCGATCAACTCATTTTCAACAGCCTGAGAGTTTCGAACACCGAAATTAGACTGTATCACACTGATCCTTGACAAAATCCGCTCGATCAGTTTACCCGTTTCTAATAAAAGAAAACTATTGTCGCGCGGCATACTTTCCGCAATTACGCCTAGGAAAGTGAACATGTTGTTGAAAAGCCCGTCGAGCGTTTTCTGGATATTGTTGCTGTTCATGCTCGACGCATTCCTGATCTCGTGGAATCCATTATCAATCAGGTCCACGATCCGCCAGATTTCCAGGTCCCACTGGTTCCGGACTGCGCCCACCGCATTCAGAAACGCGCCAATGTTGGAGGCAATTGAGCCTGGGCGGTTTGTATTGGAAATCAGATCAATAATTTCAATATATGGATCCTGAAAATGGTCCGTTTCTTCATCCAGGAAGCCGGGGTAAGTCGCTGACAAATGCGTTACCGATTGCAGTAAGACCTTAATATGCTCCTGCTTGGCAGACCCGCCAAAGTTACGGTCCAGATTAAGTACGTTGATGGTAATGTTCATAAACTTGATTACCGCCATTGCGCGCTCACAATACCTGCCTACCCAGAACAAATTCTCGGCGCTGCGGCTAGGCAGAGAAACGTGCTTGTTAACCGCCGCAGGGCTCGGCAAACTGATCTTATCCTGGATATCCTCTGTTTTGTCCGAAACAATCCAGGTATCCTTCGACAAGCCGCCGTATTGATTGGATATCACAAACCTGTCTTTCACAGGCGAGCTGCGCGTCAGTCCGCCCTGCATTACGTGATACCCGTTTTCGTCGGCCACCATAAATGCGCGCAATGCTGCGTATCGGGGCTCAATATTGCCGTCGACCAATGAAGGTGTGGTAGACAGGCTGACTTCCTGCTGCGCTATAAACTCGTGCGGACTTTGCGAGATCATCCGCTTTACCTCCTCCTTTTGCTGGTAGCTCAGTAACCGGCCATAAATGGACCGGAATTTTGTTTTGCGGTTGGCCTTTTTGATGATCAGCTCGTCCAGGTGGTCTAGTACGTAGTTGAGCTCTTTGGTATGCCCGCACCACCAAGTCGCGACGGAGGGCATGATCAGTTTCTCACTCAAAAAGTATTGACTGATATTTTCGATAAATGCAAGAAATGCATGGTTTTCCAAAACACTCGAACCAGGTGCATTGACTACCTGCACATTTCCCATTCTGATCGCCTGCAACAATCCGGGAACACCGAGCCGCGAATCTTCACGCAGTTCGAGGGGATCGCACCAGTCATCGTCAATACGGCGCAGGATCACATCCACTTTTTGTAAACCGTCAATGGATTTCAGCCACACACAGCCGTTACGAACCAGCAGGTCGTCGCCCTGAGCGAGCGTGTAACCCAGGTAAGAAGCCAGATAGGCATGCTCAAAATAAGCTTCGTTACTAGGCCCGGGCGTCAGATAAACGATATTGGGAGCATCCTTGCTTTTATCGGCAAGGCGCAGAACAGTGTTTTGAAGATTATTAAAATAAGGCGCCAGCTTGCTTACATACATTCCATCGGCCAGCTCGGGCAGCAGCTTGCTCATTACAACCCGGTTTTCGAGGGTATAACCCGAACCTGATGGAGCCTGGGTGCGGTTATCGACAATCCACATTTGTCCATCAGGGCCGCGTGCCATATCTGCGGCATACAATGTGAGCTGGTTGGCGCCTGGGACTTTGATATCAATGCAAGGGCGAAAAAAGCCGGTATTATCGAAGACGAGCTCGGCAGGAATGATCCCGTCTTTCACCAGGTTTCTGGGACCGTAAAGGTCTTTCAGCATCAGATCCAGCAAGACAGCCCGCTGCTGCAAACCCCTGGCAATGTGATTCCATTCTTTTTGTTCGATCAAAAACGGAATGGGATCAAGCTGCCAGGGGCGGTTCATTCCATCGGGGGAACCGTAAACGTTGTAGGTAACCCCATTCTCACGCAGCTTGCCGATGATCTCCTGATTGCGGCTTTTCAGTTCTTCCAGACCCAGCTTTTCGAGCGTCGAGAACAATGCATTCCAATGTGGCTTGACATTCCCGCGCAAATCGAGCACCTCATCGTAAGAGCTCAGGCCACTTTTATAGGATTGCAAAAGATTCACGGAAGCCTCGGTAAGCATAAATGTCAGGGATATACACCGGAAACTATTTCGATTTCCAGTATTTACGTAAATCCAGCGTATTGGGATACTCCGGATTAATTAATTCAATGGGTGTATCCGCCTTCATTTCTTTCTTGGTTTCTGCAATGAAACGCGAAACCGTACCCGACGATTTTTCCATGATCTGCACTTCCTGCCGCGAAGAAGGCGTGTGTCCAAAACCTTGAAACAGGCTGATCTTACGCGATTCTGCCTCAAATGCATTTACAGGATGTGTGTCAAAGGCACGTCCGCCGGGATGCGAAACGAAGTAGGTACATCCGCCCAATATACGGTTATTCCAGGTATCCACAATATCAAAAACGAGCGGCGCATCGGCCCCGATCGTGGGGTGTAATGCCGACGGCGGGTTCCAGGCTTTGTACCGGATCCCGGATACATATTCTCCCTTGATACCCGAGCTACGCAGCGGCACGCGACAGCCGTTACATACCAGAATATGCCTTCCTTCCACAAATCCGCTCACTTTTACCTGCAATCGTTCCAGTGAAGAATCGACGAAACGCGCAGTGCCGGAATTAGACAATTCTTCCCCTAGCACGTGCCAGGGTTCAATGCCCAGCCGGAGATCGAGCTGGATATTGTCTACCGTAATACCACCGTAATGCGGAAAGCGGAACTCGAAAAATGGGTCAAACCACGAAATATCAAAGTTGTATCCGGCTTCTTTCAGGTCATTCACCACATCTACCATATCGAGATAGGCAAAATGCGGCAGCAGGAAGCGGTCGTGCAGCTCGGTACCCCAGCGGATCAGCTTATGTTTATAAGGATTTTTCCAGAATTTGGCAATCAATGCGCGGATCAGCAGCGTTTGAACCAGGTTCATATGCTTGTGAGGCGGCATGTCGAATGCACGGAATTCGAGGATCCCCAATCTTCCCGTTGACGAATCAGGGGAATAAAGCTTATCCATACAAAACTCCGACCGGTGCGTATTGCCCGTTATATCAACCAGCAGGTTCCTGAAAATCCTGTCGACCATCCAGAAGGGCACTTCTTTGTCTTCCGGAATTTGATCAAATGCAATTTCAACTTCATACAATCTTTCATCTCTGCCTTCATCGATACGCGGCGCCTGGCTGGTGGGGCCGATGAACGGACCTGCAAAAAGGTAACTCAATGCAGGGTGATGCTGCCAGTAGGTAAGTAAGCTGCGGAGCAGATCGGGCCGGCGCAGGATCGGACTGTCGGCCGGCTTCGCGCCTCCGATCGTAACGTGGTTACCGCCGCCAGTTCCGGTGTGGCGACCATCGACCATGAACTTATCAGTACCTAATCTTGAAAAGAATGCCTCCTCATACAATGCACTGATATTATCGACCAGCTCCTGCCAGTTTTTCGCCGGATGTATATTCACTTCAATCACTCCCGGGTCGGGGGTAACGATCAGCTTTTGCACCCGGTAATCGGAAGGTGTAGGATAACCCTCAATGCGAACAGGCATTTTCAGCTTTTCCGCAGTCGCTTCGATAGAGGCGATCAGGTCCAGGTAATGTTCGAGATAGTCAGTAGGAGGTAAAAAAACATAGATAATCCCATCCCGCTCTTCCACACAAATCGCAGTCGTCACAACAGGAACATCAAACAAAATCCCCTCCTCCTTGTCACCCTGAGCATTATCGAAGGGCCCTTCCCCAGGTTTTGTCACCCTGAGCGCACCGGGCCGCCGGGCAGTCGAAGGGCTTTCCTCCTTATTCACAGGCAACTCGTAAGCGGGCGCTACCGAACCGTAGCGGTTTTGCACAGCATATTTATAATCAGGCAATGCAGGCAGATCTTCAAACGGACTGCGTTCGACGGGCTGCTCCCGCTTTTCCTTTGCAACTTCCGGCAATGCTTTCAACGGGAGTCTGTACCCCATTGCAGAGTTTCCCGGGATCAGAAAGCAGTTGTTCCTCCTGAACTGCCACACGGAACTCGTCCAGTGATCTCGCTTTTCATCCCATTTAATCGGCAATACAAATCCGGCAGGATTGTTCAGGCCTCTTTCCAGCACTTTCGCCAGTGTTCTTCTTTCAATAGAATCTTTGAGATTAACCTTTAAAGGATCCACATTGACCGGCAGCTTGCCTTCCTCCATTGCCCAGTAAATTGGGTCTTCGTAAGCAGGTGTGATATTGTTGGTATCAATGCCGAGGTATTTCGAAAGCTCGGTCGTAAAAGCTTCGGCTTCCCGAAAAGTATATTTCGTCCCGTTTTCTTTGGCTACCAGCTCATCGTTGCGCCACATAGGCACGCCGTCGTTTCTCCAGTACAGTGCATATTGCCAGCGCGGAAACTGCTCGCCCGGGTACCACTTACCCTGTCCAAAATGCAGCAGCCCGCCGTGAGCAAATCGTTTTTTTAATCTGAGTGAAAGATCGTAAGCCAGCTGGCGCTTCATGGGACCGTCGGCCGCCGTATTCCATTCAGGTGATTCAAAATCGTCTATTGAAATAAATGTTGGCTCGCCGCCCATCGTGAGGCGGACATCATTTTCCTGCAAATCCTTTTCCACATCGTACCCTACCTGCATAACCGAGGCCCATTGCTCTTCGGTGTAGGGCTTGGTAACGCGCGGGTCTTCGTGAATCCTGTAAACTTTGTTGTCAAACTCAAAGGTAACCTGCGCAATGTCAGTCGCACCGGAAACCGGCGCCGCACTTGCGTAATCAGGTGTGCAGCAAAGTGGAATGTGCCCCTCACTGGCAAACAGACCCGAAGTAGGATCCAGCCCGATCCATCCTGCGCCCGGAACATAAGCTTCTGTCCAGGCATGCAAATCGGTAAAATCTGCCTCCGGGCCAGAAGGTCCGTCAAGCGACTTGATATCGGAAGTAAGCTGCACAAGGTACCCGGACACAAAGCGCGCCGCTATACCCAAATGCCGCAATACCTGCACGAGCAGCCAGGCCGAATCCCGGCAGGAGCCGCTTTTGATGTTCAGCGTACTCTCGCAGGTTTGCACCCCGGCTTCCATGCGAATATTATAATGGATCGCCTTATATAGTTCCTGGTTCAAATGCACCAGAAAATCGACTGTCTTGATATCCCTGTGAACCTTCGACTTTTCAACAAAATCCATCAGCATCGGCCCCGATTCTCTCGGTTCGAGGTACGGGCCAAGCTCCATTTTGAGCGTAGGATCGTATTGGAAGGGAAACATTTCTGCATATTCCTCTACGAAGAAGTCGAAAGGATTGATTACCTGCATTTTGGCAATCACTTCCACGTCAATGCTGAGTTCAGTCGTTTTTTCAGGAAAAACAACCCTCGCCTGGTAGTTTCCAAATGGATCCTGCTGCCAGTTGATGAAATGGTTTTCAGGGGTAATTTTTAACGAATAACCTTCAATAGGTGTGCGGGAATGCGGGGCTGGGCGCAGCCTGAAAATATGCGGGGAAAGTGAAACACTCCGGTCAAACTGATATTTAGTCTTGTGCGAAATTGCAACTTTTATAGCCATAGTTGGAGTATTACAATAAATCAAAGTAATTTGGTATTCAGGATTATACCTGATCCTAAAAAAGCGGTTTATAGTTGTTTTTCAAAATATATACCTGCATTAAATAATAAGCGCAAAATTTTATTTTTCATATTAAATGGAGGGGAATCGGGTATGCCTTTGCGGCCATCACAGGAGACAATGTTAGGAACGTGCAGACGGCTTAATTCATTCCAAAACAAATAAGCCCTAAATAGCAGGGCCAGGCTGATAATTCCTCCAAAAGTTGCGTAATTCGCCTTCATCCTAACCATTTATCTGTCATTAATTTCAAATGAAAATCGCGATTATCGGCTGCGGCAACATGGGAATGGCGTTTGCACGTGCCTTTCTCAAATTTGACCTTGTTAAAAAAGAAGACTTTTTACTGGTAGAGAAAAGCGTAGACAGGATGGAGAGCCTGACCAGTTTTCAGCCCGGCGTGATTACAGGCGTGATCGGGCCGCAAATCGGAGAATATGATCTGATTATACTCTCTGTAAAGCCGCAGGATTTTGCGTCGGTGGGCCAGAGCTTGCAGGAAGTAGTGAAGCCAAATCAGGTTGTATTGTCGATTATGGCCGGTATTACGATCCAGAGCATTCAAAATACATTACAACACAAAGCGGTGATCCGTGCGATGCCGAATACACCTGCGATGCTGGGAATGGGCATTACCGCCTACGCAGCTTCGCCGGAAGTAGATATACAGCAGTTAAGAAGAGTCGAAAACCTGATCAATGCGACAGGCAGATCGGTTTTCCTGGAAAATGAAGAACAGCTCAATGCGGTAACTGCATTAAGCGGCAGCGGGCCGGCTTATTTCTTTTATGTGGTCAAAGCGATGATCGAGGCGGGTAAGGAAATGGGTTTTGAAGAGTCAGTAGCTGCATTGCTGGTAAAACAAACCATGCTCGGCTCTTATCACCTGATCAACACCGCCGACAAATCGCTCGACGACCTGATCAAAGCAGTAGCTTCAAAAGGTGGCACGACAGAGGCGGCATTGCGGGAGTTTGAAGGCGGCGAACTGGACGATACTTTGAAAAAGGGCATTATTGCGGCGCAGGTACGGTCAACCGAACTATCGAAAGGCTAAACTGCTTTTTAAATTTTTACACACATTCAATCAACTATAATGGAAGCAAAATCAGACAAGCTGGCCACACTGGACATTGTCCTGGACGGGCTGATGCGGAGGTACAAAGAGCGTGTTCCCGATGTGGGCACTATCCTGAATGCGATGGTGAACACAGGTATTGTTAAAAATGCCGGCGAGATTGAAAACGACCACATTGCATTCCGGACCATGGGTGTACCCCAGCTCGGCGTGCAGTCTTTTGAAAAGATCTTCCTGCATTATGGTTATGAAAAGCGCGACCATTATTTTTTTGAAGGGAAAAAGCTTGATGCCTGGTGGTACAGTCCGCCACGCGAGACAGACCCGCGCATTTTTGTCAGCGAGCTGCGTGTAGGTGATCTTTCGGAAGAGGCGCAACGCATTATCCGCAGCTATACCGACGAAGTAACAAGCGACCCTGCCGATTCGCTGGATCTGGATAATGGTTTGGAGGTAGATGCATTTCTCCACAAGCCGCTCTGGCGCACGCCGACTGTATCGGACTATCAGACTTTACTGAAAGAAAGTGAATATGCAGCCTGGGTGATTTACAACAGATATTACCTCAATCACTTCACGATCAGCGTACATAACCTGCCAGAAGGTTATAATACAGTTGCTGATTTCAATGTGTTTTTAGAAAAGAACGGGATTAAACTCAATACGTCGGGTGGAAAGGTAAAAGAAAGTCCTGACGGCGGTTTGCTGCAAAGCTCGACAGTAGCGGAAATGATCGAGGCGGAATTTGCGAATGGCGAAAAGCTGCGAATTTCAGGTTCCTACGTCGAATTTGCTGAGCGGAAAGTCTTGCCGGCATTTAAAGATATCCCCGCTGAACAAATTCAAAGAAAACACCGCAGGGACGGTTTCGAAGCAGGTAATGCAGACAAGATCTTTGAAAGTACTTATACTACGCAGACTGGGAAGTAAAAGCTTTCATATGATCAAAGAAATTAGAATGTTTTCCAGAATCGAAATCAGATAATCCTTCCCCGATCGCTGCTTTTGTTTTATCGTCAAGACCTTCCCAGAAATCTTCTTGCGATTTGGCCTCGCGAGAAAGCAGAATAAGATACGCCTGCAAAACTGCGGTATCGTCGATAAAATCTATCAATGCATGCAGGCTGGATTTAAGATCGTTTTGACTCATACTTTACCAGTTTAGCATTAATTAAATTAAGACGCTTTCAAATCTGCGTGACTAAAACAAATCAAAAAAGTCTACACCGTAACACCGTCAAACCAGTTGCGACAGGTCGAACAGTACATCAGGATCGAAGTCGAGTGGAGCGGGAATTGGCTTTCCATCATAATCCAGCATTTCAGTCACATTATCCCAATAGATTGTCCTTCCGTCAGACTTGGCTTTGCTGAATGTTTCAGGTTGTAAGATTTTAAAGAAAACAGTATCCTCTTTCTGAAAGTACTCCGCAAGAAAAACGCCAAAATCAATCATACGCATTTGGTTATCCGACCACAGAGCCGTAATAACGAAAGGTTTGACTGAAATGATTTTTTTAACTCTGGGATTCATTATTGCAGCGGTCTAATTTTCCTGAATCGAGCATCGTCTTTCTGAGATTCGAAATAGTTAAGATACAACTCTTCACGATAAAGTTCAACCCAAGCCTGAACGAGACGAGTTTGTTTACGAGGAAAATCTCCTGCTATTACATTACCCGTCTCAATCGAGAACTGCGCTTCCTGCCCTGCATACTCCGCATGAAAATGCGGAGGCAGGTGGTCTTTGAAATACATGAAAATTACAATTCCGAAAAAACGGGAGATCTCTGGCATAAGTTCAGGGGATAGTGTGTTAAAACAACTCCCCAAAAATAACCTTTATTCCGCAACCAGGAAATGCACGATCCGGCAGGCGGTACCAGCGCTTTCTTTGTTCTTTTCAGAAGATATTGTCAGTTTCAACTTGTGTTTGCCGGAAGATAACTCGTCGTCTAGCATGAGGTACCAGGGTAAATGCAGCTGCGTACTCCACCTTGTAAACAAATCCATCGTTTTCGGCTTCTTGCCGTCGATAGAATAGGAAATGATCCCCGCATCCGGACCGGAAATGATCGCGATCCCAACTCCCCGACCTTTAAACGAAAGCTCGAATGAAGCATTTGCAGTTTCGCCAACAAGCATTGGTACATTCACAAAACCTCCGCGGGTAGACAGTTTTGTTGCCGGCTTCCAGCTTGGATCCAATGCAAACCCTTTAAGGTTTTTAGCTTCTTCGATGGAATGATAACCTGCCTTTTCGTAGGAGAATTTATCAATTGCATTTGGGAATTGGGTCGTTGCTTCTGCGGCGGCGAAATCTTTCTTTAACAGCTCCTTTATCGTCTGAAAATAGATTTCCTGTCCAAATGGGGACGGATGTAAATCCTTGAAATCGTACTCCCAAGAAAACTCTCCTGCTTTAATCCGGTCGTAAACTTCTTTGGCAAGATTAATATATGAAGCGCCATAATACTTGGCAATGCGCTGATGCACGGCCACTTCCTTAGGCTCCTTACCTTTTTCATAATCGGCGTTTTTCAGTGGTTCCGCGAAAGCCATTAACACGATATTTGCTTTGGGATTTGCAGTATGCATTTGTCTGACAATCCCTTCCAGCGCACGAACCTGCGCTTTTTCACTAAATCCATTTCCACGATCATTGACTGCCGATTCAAGGAACAGCAGATCGGGGGTGCCTTTGGCTAAAACATCGCGGCTGAACCGGAATGCGTGCGGGGTACTTCCCAGTGACGGGATACCTGCCGTAATAAATGTAAATTCAGTGTCGGGAAAACGTTCCTGCAGATATTGCGAGGTCTTGTTCCGCCAGCCGGGGTTGTGCGTAATCGAGCCGCCTAGAAACGCGACGGTACCTTTTTTAGTTGTCTTAAATTTTTCAAACGCATTTCCCAATCCCGCATTAACCTCCATGTAAGGTTCATGCGAAAGCGGCTTTGTTACCGGAACACTGTTCTGCTCGATGAAATTGGCGAAAAATTCGGGGTGCTCGATTGGGAAATGGTGCCCTTCCAGGGTCTGCTCACCGCGTGTCATCGGGTAAACGACACTAGGACCGCCGAGTTGCTGGTAATTTTTGATAAGCAAATCGCTGTTTTCGGAAGGAGGAACCAGCTTGTCGTTTAAACCAATCACATGAACTACCGGTACTTTGTAGGCCGCTAATCCGGCAAGATCATTTAATGGGATATCAGTGAATTTGGCTGCTTCTTCCTCATTCTTTTCAAAGAGTTTGAGCCACTCAGCCCAATCCTTTTCCGAACCGGCACCTTTTCCTTTACCTCCCGGCCAGCTTCCGGGATCACATACCGGTGCCTCGGCGTATATGCAGCTTACCTTGTCGGGGTTCCTTTTTGCCCAACCATACACATACAAGCCTCCGCGGCTAACTCCCTCCAATGCTACTTTGGGAGCAAACTGCTTTTCTTTGACCAGGTAATCGTAAAAAGCATCCCACACCTGCATCGCTTTGGGATGAGCAAAGAGATCGTTGGTATTTACATAAGCAATGTGAAACCCGCGCGACAGCAGGATACTATCCATTTCGGTATGCCAGGTGGGGAAATGTGCCCGCCAAACCCACGGTTTGCCCGGTATTTCCTTAATCGGCTTTACATACCAGGCTTCGCGGTTCTCAAATGTGATTGTTACCTTTTCAAATCCTTTCCAGGAAGTGCTTTTCTCGGCTTGTTGTGCGACGATAATGTGCGTCGCAAGCGTCAAAACACCTATAAAGAGCCACTTTGCATATTTTTTTACCATAACCGATAAAGTTGAGATCGCGCGGAATTTACCGCATTCGCCGGCTCCATGGTATGATATTTGAGTGTACTGTTTCTAAAAACAAGCTAAGAACTTATGGATAAGATCGAAAAGTTTAAATCCATGGAGAAGATTCTCCGTGAAATTGAAGATTTGAAAAACAGTGAAACTGCCGTTATTAAAAAGATCGGACAGATTGAAACAGAGAATATGAACCTGAACATTCAGGACCTTGATAAATCACTCAACGAGATTTATGACGGTGCTTACAAAAACCTGGAAAATGTGGAAACACTCCATAATTCTTTCACGGAAACCGTTTCGGATTTCAAAGAGAAAAACAACATTACTGATGAGATGTTAATGGAAATCAGAGAGTAATCTCATACTTCCTTTAAGACAAAAAAAGCTGCATTGAGCAGCTTTTTTTGTCTTAAAGCGTATTTCGTTAAAGTCCGGCATCGTCGGAAGCGCCTTTTGCCAGAGCTACCCAATCCAGTTTAGACCGGCCTTTCGCCAATGCGGATACAAAACGGTTTTTGACCAGATCAGCGAGCGGCATGGGTGCATTTACCTTGGCCGAAGCCTGTAACGTAAGGTTAATATCTTTCAAGCCAAGTGGAAGACTGAACAGTACCGGCTCGTAGGTATGCTGTGCCACCATCTTACCATAATTTTGAAAAATCGGTGCGGCAAACAAGGTGGATGTGAGCATTTCATAGATGTTCTGGCGCGGAATGCCGCTTTTTTCAGCCAGTGTAAATGCTTCTGCCATCATTTCAAGGCTTGCAGCAATCATGAAGTTTCCGCAAAGCTTGATCACGTTAGCGGCGCCCGGATCATCCCCGAAGTCGAAAACACCTTTTACAAAGTTTTGCACCAAAGGTTTCACCCGCTCCCGCGCCGAAGCTTCTCCCGAAATTACAATATTGCCCATTCCCGAACGTACCGCATCAGGACGCGCGAAAATCGGTGCCGCTACGTAGCTTACACCGTGCCTTTTGTGTGTCTCGGCCAGTTTCCGCGAACAATCGGGTGAGATCGTACTCATCGAAACATGCAGTGCACCTTCGCCCAACTTTGCCAGCAGCTCCTCAGAAAATGTCGTTTCCACCGCATTGTCATCTGCAAGTACAGAAAATACAATTCCGCCGGGAAGAATCGCTTCTACCGGGCTATCTGCCACTTTCGCTCCCGATTTGGCGAGTGGCTCTGCTTTCGAGCTGGTTCGGTTCCAGACTGTCAGCTCAAAACCCGAATCCATCAATCTTTCTGCTATTGGTGCTCCCAGGTTACCAAGACCAAGAAATGCAATTTGTTCAGCCATAATACAATTGAAATGTGGATATGAATACTTAATGAATGCGATTTAAACCTGCATAATTCCAACATTGAAGGGTTTTTCGATCGGCGCCTGGTCGGCGGCCTGTATCCCTGCTGAAATGATTGTCCTCGTCTGCACAGGATCTATAATTCCGTCAACCCAAAGCCGCGCGGCAGCATAGTAGGGAGACAGCTCCTCGTTGTAGCGATCGGTGATTTCCCGAAGCAATTTCTCTTCCTGCTCAGGTGTGATCACTTCTCCTTTTGCTTTTAATGTGGCTGTTTGCACCTGTAACAATGTTTTGGCCGCAGTAGCGCCACTCATAACGGCCATTTGTGCTGTTGGCCACGCAAAAATCAGTCGGGGATCATATGCCTTTCCACACATTGCATAATTTCCCGCCCCATAAGAGTTACCGATAATGAAGGTAAACTTCGGCACTACAGAATTGGCTACCGCATTTACCATTTTGGCCCCGTCTTTGATGATACCACCCTGCTCAGCCCGGCTGCCTACCATAAATCCGGTTACGTCGTGGAAGAAGATCAGCGGGATCTTTTTCTGGTTGCAGTTCATGATAAACCGCGCCGCCTTATCGGCAGACTCTCCGTAGATGACGCCGCCCATTTGCATTTCACCCTTTCCTGACTTCACCATTTTCCGCTGATTGGCCACTATCCCCACTGCCCAGCCGTCAATCCGGGCGTAAGCGCAGATCAATGTCTTGCCGTAATCGGGTTTGTATTCGTCCAGCTCGGAGCCGTCCACGATACATTCCAGAATAGGAAGTACATCGTACGGTTTTAGCCTGTCGACAGGAAGCAGGTTGTATATTTCTTCGGGGTTGCGGCCTGGAACTGTTGCAGGTTTCCGGTCAAATCCGGCCGAAAGTGGCCTTCCGATCTTATCAATATGCCTCCGGATTGCGTCCAGGCACGATTTATCGTCTGGAAACTTGTTGTCAGTTACTCCGGAGATCTCGCAATGCATGGCTGCACCGCCAAGTACTTCGGCATCTACATCTTCCCCAATGGATGATTTTACAAGATAGGGCCCTGCCAGAAAAACAGACCCGGTACCTTCCACAATAAAGGCTTCGTCGGACATAATCGGCAGGTACGCGCCGCCTGCGACACAGCTTCCCATAATCGCCGAGAGCTGTACAATTCCCATTGCAGACATTTGGGCATTGTTCCTGAAAATCCGCCCGAAATGCTCTTTATCAGCGAATACCTCTGCCTGCATAGGAAGATAAACGCCGGCGCTATCTACCAGATAGATCACAGGTAAGCGGTTTTCCATTGCAATTTCCTGTGCACGCAGGTTTTTCTTGGCTGCAATCGGGAACCAGGCGCCTGCTTTGACAGTCGCGTCGTTGGCTACGATCATGCATTGTTTTCCTGAGACTATCCCAATACCCGTCACCACGCCGCCTGAGGGGCAGCCGCCCTCCTCGGCGTACATATTATCTGCTACGAATGCACCAATCTCCACGAAGTGTGATTCCGGATCAATAAGATAATCAATCCTTTCGCGGGCAGTGAGCTTTCCTTTTTTATGCTGCGCTTCGATCTTCTTGATTCCGCCGCCCAGTTTTACCTGATCATATTTCTGATGGAGTATTTGCAGCAATTGCGGGAGACTTTCCTGTGTAGTCATAAGGCAGATCAAGTGTGGATTGTTTCACAAAATAAAAAGTCGTTTACCCGCAAGCAAACGACTTTCACACTTATTGAGAAATTACTTTTCTATTTGATCACCGTCGCGGTATCCAGCGGGGATTCAGACGGGCCTTTGTCCTTTTTGCCAAAAACCGAAATGTTGATATATCGTTTGGGATGTTCTCTCAGGTTGGTCAGCAACTTGTTAAGGCTCACGATCGTCCTGTCGATATTTGTGTAAAGTGTCTCATCCTTGATCAGCTTACCCGCGGTACCTTTTCCCGACTCGACACTTGCGAGCAGGTTATGCAGCTCGCCGATCGTGCGGTTTGCATTGCGGACTGTTTCTCCAAGCTGCAATGCATTCAGGGAATCGGCCAACGTGCCCGTTTTGGTCAGAAGCGGCTTGATCTCCTTTTCAGTTTCTACCAGGGAAGTTGAAAGCTTATTGAGATTGGAAGTAAGTGCGAGCAGATTGGTGCGGTTTTCAGTTAACAATCCCTGCAGGCTGCTGCCTGTCTGATTGTAGTTTTTAAGTACCTGATTTAAGATAAGTCCCGTTTCTTCAAAACCCGCCACTACCTGGTTCAGGTTTTTGATCAGCGAGTCGGCGTGGGTTACAAGCGGCAATGCCTGTTGCTGCAAAACGGTTGTAATACCTGCCTCCTTTTTGGCCAGAAGTGTGTCCCCATCCTGCATTGGAGCTCCGGTACCAGCTGACAAATGGATTACTTTCCCGCCAAGCAAACCGCCGTCCGCGAGAATGGCAGCACTTCCACCCGGGACGTCAATGCCTTTTTGAATATCCAGTGAAACCAGCAGTTGATTTTGACGGTCCTGCAACAACCTGATCTCCCGCACCCGACCAATATTCAGTCCATTGAGGAGCACCGGGTTAGAGGCCGTGAGGCCATCGATATTGTCATAAATCACATAATACTGCTTGGTTCTTGAGAAAACGTCGGAACCTTTGAGGATATGGAAGCCGAAATACAGCATCACCATTGCGGCAATTGCCATTATTCCAACTTTTGCTTCTCTTGATAATTTCATGGACTAAATAATTTCCTGCATCAATCAGCGGGCAGGTATGGGCAGTACTAAGTTTAAATCGGTTGCTTAAAGGTCAAACATCAAATTATCAAAAATTGTTTTGACAATTCAAAACATCGGCGAGCCGGTTACTTAACGGTCCATATCTTTTTTATACGCCATAAATGCCTGGTGGATCGACTCGGCTACTTCCTCTTGTCCGTCCTTCGAGCTGAGGTAATCCTCTTCATCAGGTGAGGACAAAAAGCCTGTTTCGATCAGCACACTGGGCATAGCGCAGCGCCACAAAACAAGAAATCCCGCCTGCTTAACTCCCCGGCTTTCGCGGTCAGATACAGACTGGAATTTTTTCTCGATCAGGTCGGCAAGGCGCAAGCTACTGGAAATGAAAGCGCTCTGGTAGTTGGCCAGCATTATATGGGCTAGCGGAGAGTTAGGGTCAAAACCCTTGTATTTCTGTTTGTAGTTGGTTTCCTGCAAAATTACCGAGTTCTCCCTTTTCGCTACTTCGAGGTTACCTTCTGTTTTGTGCAAACCCATGACGAAGGTTTCGGTACCGTGGACCGTTTTGGACCGTGGGGTTGCATTGCAGTGAATGGAGATAAAAAGATCGGCGTTGTTGCGGTTAGCAAATGCGGAACGCTCGCCCAATTCGATAAAAACGTCAGTGGACCTGGTGTAGAGTACTTTCACATCCGGCGTTGCATCCTTGATCTTCCGGCCCAGTTCCAGCGCGACGCTCAATGCAACATCTTTCTCCTTCGTGTTACGTCCTCTTGTTCCCGGGTCTTTTCCTCCGTGACCCGCATCAATCACCACTGTATTTACTCTACTTGATTTGGAAGCCGCAGGTTCCTGTTGAAATACGAAAGCAAGACTTGCCAGCAGGAAACTTGCAGCAATTACTGATTTAAGAACTTTTAACATTATTTTTTAATTGGGGCGTTACTCGTTCGAGGTTTCTCTGCTAATTTTGAAAATCGTTATGCAAAAATACTCTATTTGTTAAAACTGAAAAGAAAGGCGATTATTATATCGTCAGTGGTTGCGGCGTTTCTCCTGTTCAGCACTTTAGCCTGTGTGCAGCAACGCTCCAAGGGGTCCGGGAAAAAACAGAGTAAGCAGAATGTTTCATCTTCTGAAAAGCAATCAACCGATCCTCTTCTTACCGATAAACAAAAAGCCGGTACTGACTCTTCAGGTACCGGTAAGCCTCGTACGTCCCAGCTAGTTACGGCCGCAGATTCTTTGCGCGTCAATCTTGCCGACTCCACGCAGGCCGACTCTGTTGCTGCCGATACTATTTCAAATCCTGACGATTTACAAAACACCGTTGAATACAGCGCGGTAGATTCCACCATTATGGATGCGGTCCTCAAACAGGTGCATTTGTATGGAAGCGCGGAGGTAAATTACGGGACGATCAACCTGAAAGCCAATTACATCCGGCTCAACTGGGTTACCAATGAAGTATATGCAATAGGCACCTACGATTCCACGGCCAAGAAAATGGCAGGCGAGCCTATCTTTCAGGATGGGCCCGAGACTTACAATACAAAGGAGATCAGGTACAACTTCAAATCACAGAAAGCGCTGATCCAGGGGATTGTGACGCAGGAAGGTGACGGTAATATCCGCGGGGAAAAGGTTAAAAAGGACGCTGAGGGTAACTTTTACATTCGTCACTCCATTTACACCACCTGTAACCTCACCCACCCGCATTACTTTATCAATGCGCCGAAAATCAAGATGGTAAACAAAAAGCAGGTGATATCAGGGCCATTCAACCTGGTCATCAGCGACGTTCCATTGCCCATTGCGCTGCCTTTTGGTTTTTTCCCGTTTCCAAAGAAAAAAGAAAGTGGTACAAGCGGGATCATTGTCCCTACTTACGGCGAAGAGCCGAACGGGCGCGGATTTTACCTTCGTGAAGGCGGCTACTATTTTGCAATCAATGAATATGTAAATGCAATTGTGACCGGGCAGATCTATTCTTCCGGAAGCTGGGGGCTGGGCGTAGCTTCCACATACATCAAACGCTACCAGTACAGCGGTAACTTTTCATTTAGGTTTAATAAAAATAAGCCAAGTGATGAAATAGACAGACTTCTTGGTCGGGGCGTAACAAACGATTTCAGTGTGGTATGGTCGCATTCTCCCAAGCCGAGAGGGAATTCGCAATTCTCTGCGAATGTGAATGTGAGTAGTAACAGCTATAACCAATTACAGGCGTTTGATACAGAAAGATATACATCCAATGTGGCGAGCTCATCGGTACAGTATAACCGTACTTTCGGGCAGTATGCGAGAGCGGCGGCCAGCTTGCGTGTGAATCAAAACTTCGGTCAGATCAATCCTCAGACACAAAGACGCGAGAACGGAAAGACGAACGTTTCCACCGATTTCAGTTTTGGTATCAACCAAATTGCGCCGTTTGCCTTAAAAGGTGGGCGTGGTCGCTGGTACGAGAGCTTCCGCCTGGGTCTGGATTTCAGCGGAAACTACGCATTGACGAACTCCCTGACTGCAATTGATACTTCTTCCGCCCGGCTTGGTTTTCAGATCTCCAATACGGTTGACACCACCCGCGTAGGTGTAACGAAGGTGGTACCTTTCAATCTGAGTACATTACCGGATATGTTGAAAGATGCGCAGTTTACAGGCCGGTACAGCCTGCCTATTTCGCTGCCCAACTTCAAGGTATTGCGTTTTGTAAACGTAACACCGAGCCTTTCGCTGCAAGGTGAAGTTTTTACAAAGCAATATGCCTATTCGGTCGATACGCTAACAAACAAGGTGCGCATAGATACACTGAAGCAGGCTGGCACTGAGTATTCTTATAATTTCGGGGCGGGTATTAACACCCGTTTTTACGGCACATTCTTTATCCGGGGGCGGCGCCTGGAAGCGATCCGGCACACAGTTATACCTTCGCTTTCATTCACTTATACGCCAGACTTCACTGGTGACGCTTTTGGTTTTTATCAAAAAATCAATGTGCGGGACAGAGAGGGGGAGATAAAAGACTATTCACTTTCAAGGTTCAGGGGAATCGGGCAGAACATCGGTAACGGGCGCGCCAGCAGCGTCGTTTCATTCAGCTTGAACAACTCTTTTGAAATGAAACTCAAGTCAAAGAGTGACACGGCTGCGCAACAGTTTGAGAAGGTGTCCTTACTCGACAATTTAAGTTTGGGTGGAAGCTACAACCTGCTGGCCGATTCATTGAACCTGTCCAATATTACGGTCAATGCCAATGCAAGGATCGGGCGTAACCTGAACCTGAATTTTAATATGAACCTCGATCCCTACGCGTACGAGGCCAATCCGAACATTCTGACTAATCAGGTTGGATATAAGGTGAATAAATACGCGATTACGCAGGGGCAAGGTTTGGCCAATCTTCAAAACCTCGGATTTACATTAGGTACCAGCTTCGCGCCGAAAGGTTCTGACAAAACCAAAAAGCCCGTAGTAAATGGCCCGACTACCGATCCTGCTAATACCGCCACAGAAGAGCAGCGCGAATTTATCGCTCAAAATCCGGAGCTATACGTGGATTTTAATGTACCCTGGACGCTTTCTCTTAACTATAACTTTGGTCTGACTAAGCCGGGCTTATCACGGGCAACGCTGATCCAGGCGGTACAAGCGACGGGCGACCTGAGCTTGTCCAAGAACTTCAAGGTCAGCGTGAGCAGTGGTTTTGACTTTGTCGCATTCTCCCCCACTATTACACAACTTACGCTTTACAGGGATTTGCATTGCTGGGATATGAGTTTCAGCTGGACCCCCTTTGCCGGTAGCGCGGCGCGTATGAGCAATTACAGCTTCACATTGAAAGTGAAATCAGCTATTCTGCAGGATTTGAAAGTGACCCGCCGCCGCTCATTCTACGACAGATCAGCTTACTAATTGGCAATTTGGCTTCCCTTTGAAGTTTGCATTGGGCACAAAAAAGGGCCGCCTGAAAGGCAGCCCTCCAAAAGATCTTCTGGCCTGATTACTTGGAAGAAGGTTTAGCTGCCGATTTCGGAACAACTTCACCATTCAGGTATAAAGTAATTGAACCACCTTCTGTGTTACTGAAAACAGTAACAGGCTTATTGAAAGGACCAGCTGCTGCTGCATTAAAGGTAGCTTTTACAGATCCTGTTTTTCCTGGTAGTACCGGCTCTTTTGACCAAACCGGAGTAGTACATCCGCAAGACACAGTCACATTGGATAGAACCACCGGATCACTGCCCGTGTTTGTAAAGACGAACTCGTGCGTAACTGGTGTTCCCTGAGGTACTTTACCAAACTTGTGCGTTTCCTCTTTGAATTTCAAAACACCTTTCTGAGCAAAACTAACGGTACTTAGGCCTACCAATAGAACCAGCGCTGAAAAAAATACTTTCATAACTTTGACTATACATTAAGTGGTGAAAAACTATTTAGCAAACAAGATTAATGTTTAAAAATTAAATTTAATAATCGTTAACCAATATTAACAGAAGGCATTGATTGATCGTGCCTGAGGCGATTATTATTTTGACACATAATTTTGGCTTGCATTCAAAAAAACGTAATTTAACTACGGATTCATACCCGAAAATTTTGCTTATGCTTCAAAATGATAGTTTGACTGGTGCCGGTATTTTAAGTAAAGAAAACATTATCAGTGACTACCGTCTTGCATGTGAGAGTCGCCAGGTAAGTTTGCTGGGCAGAAAGGATACTATGGGCGGGCGGTCTAAATTTGGCATTTTCGGAGACGGTAAAGAGGTAGCCCAGATCGCGCTCGCGCGCACTTTCAGGCCAGGCGATTTCAGGTCCGGCTATTACAGGGACCAGACGATCGAAGCAGCAGTAGGTAACCTGACCTGGCAGCAATTTTTTGCGCAAATGTACGCGCACGCAGACCTCGAACACGAACCTAATACAGGTGGAAGGTCGATGAACGGCCACTTTTCAACACGCTGGCTGGATGAAAACGGGCAGTGGCTCGACCAGACAAAGCTCTACAATTCTGTTTGTGATATTTCTTCCACGGCCGGACAAATGCCTCGCGCTGTGGGCCTTGCTTACGCTTCCAAATTATTTAAATCGAATAAGCAGCTGCATAACCTGACCAGGTTCTCACGGCAGGGAAATGAAATCGCGTACGCAACTATTGGCGATGCTTCTACTTCTCAGGGCATGTTCTGGGAAGCCATGAATGCGGCCGGAGTACTGCAAGTTCCATTGCTCACTTCTGTGTGGGATGATGGTTACGGAATTTCTGTACCGATTGAATATCAGACTACAAAAGGCAGTATTTCCAAAGCACTGGCAGGTTTACAGCGGAATGAAGATGAGCCAGGAATCGAAATACTGACCGTAAATGGCTGGGATTACCCGGCTTTGATTGAAACCTACGAGAAAGCCGCGAATATCTGCCGGACCGAGCACGTGCCGGTTTTGGTACATGTTACTGAACTGACCCAGCCACAAGGCCACTCTACTTCTGGCTCTCACGAGCGGTATAAGTCCAAGCAAAGGCTGCATTGGGAAAACGAACGCGACTGCAACCTGCGTTTCCGCGATTGGATCCTCAAAAACGGCTACGCAACAGACGAAGAACTGGAACAGATTGAAGCCGAGGCAAAAGAGACAGCTTCTCAGTCACGGAATAAAGCGTGGCAGGCTTACCGGAAAGATCTGGATAAAGAATACCTGGAAACCATTCAGCTGATCCAGAATGCAGGACGCGAGAGCCGGTTTACTACGGAGCTCAGCAATGTGGTCAACGAGCTGTCGCGCACTTACCTGCCTGTGCGCCGGGATATGATCGCCAGCGTCCGAAAAGTGCTCCGGATCATCGGAAAAGAAGATAATCCTTTTAAAACGGCGCTGAAAGATTCCCTGAAAAACAGCATTCAGGAAAATCAGGCGCGGTTCAATACGCACCTTTACAGTGAAACTTCGGAATCTCCTTTACATGTACAACCGGTAGCACCGGCGTTTTCGGAAGACAGTCCGGTGGTGGACGGGCGCGAGGTGATACGTACCTTTTTCAATGCAACTTTCGAGAAAAATGAAAAGGTAGTTGCACTGGGAGAAGATATCGGGATGATCGGTGACGTAAACCAGGGATTTGCAGGCTTGCAGGAAAAATTCGGCGCGTTACGTATAACAGACACAGGTATCCGCGAAACGACGATCATCGGCCAGGGAATAGGAATGGCGATGCGCGGCTTGCGGCCGATTGTTGAAATCCAGTATTTTGACTACATCTACTACGCACTCGCTACATTAACCGACGACCTCGCTTCATTGCGTTACCGCACTGCCGGTGGCCAGAAAGCGCCGCTGATCATCAGAACGAGAGGCCACAGACTGGAAGGTATCTGGCATTCGGGCTCGCCAATGGGCACTATGCTCAGCAGCTTGCGCGGTTTGCACGTGATTGTGCCAAGGAATTTTGTACAGGCAGCGGGTTTTTACAATACATTATTGCGCGGTGACGATCCGGGATTAATCGTCGAACCACTTAATTCTTATCGCCAAAAAGAAATTTTACCTGATAATATCGGCGAAATCTGCATTCCGCTGGGGCAACCCGAAATTTTAAAGGAAGGAAGGGATATTACCGTTGTGACCTACGGCTCAATGTGTCGTATAGTAATGGAGGCCGCTTCTCAATTGCAAAGTGTAGGTATTGAAGTTGAAGTAATTGACGTACAGACACTTTTACCGTTTGATATAAACAGCAGCATTGTAGAATCCATTAAAAAAACGAACAGGGTGATCTTCGCTGACGAGGATTTGCCAGGTAGCGCGTCAGGTTACATGATGCAGCAGGTTTTAGAAAAACAGAATGCGTACCGATGGCTGGATTCAGCGCCAGTTACGATTTCTGCCAAAGACCACCGCCCGCCTTACGGGTCCGACGGTGACTATTTTTCCAAACCTAATATGGACGATATATTTGAAACTGTTTATCAAATCATGCGCGAAGCAGAGCCCGAGATCTATCCGGAACTGTTTTAGCGTTTGATTACATGTATCAAAAATCAGGAAAAAGAATTTTAGATATCACCATAGCGGCGACAGGGATTTTACTCCTGTGGCCGCTTTTTGTTTGGATACTGTTCATTGTCAGCATGGACTCGCGCGGCAAACCCCTGTTCTTCCAGCAAAGGCCAGGGCTGAATGGAAAGCTTTTTACATTGATAAAATTCCGCACCATGCGTGACGGAGTTCCTACCCGCATTGGTCTCGTACTCAGAAAAGCTTCCATTGACGAAATCCCGCAGCTCTGGAATGTGCTTCGCGGCAAAATGAGCATCGTCGGTCCGCGGCCGCTATTGGCGCATTATCTTCCGCTTTATAATTCATTTCAAAACCGGCGACACGCTGTATTGCCAGGTATCACAGGAATGGCGCAGGTGAATGGGCGCAATGCAATCAGCTGGCATGAGAAGTTTCAGTACGACGTCTGGTATACTGAAAACGTTTCCTTTAAGCTGGACTTGCAAATTCTCTGGCAGACATTTTCAAAGATGCTCAATCGAAAGCAGGTTGATTTAGCGGAAATTTCTGTGGAAGAATTTAAAGGAAACTGATATGCTGCTATACGGTGCTGGCGGCCACGCGAAGGTCGTATATCAGATGCTTTTGGAGCAGGGATTTCAGGTCAAAGCTGTTTTTGACGATCAGTTTTCATCGGTTTTCCACTATCATCAGGTCACATTATATGATCCTGAAATCTTTCCTGAAAGCCTGCTTCTTGTTGCAATCGGCAATAATTACGCAAGACGCGCAGTCGCTGAGAACGTACAGCATCAATTTGGAAAGTTGATTCACAAATCTGCATTGGTAGGTGCTGATGCAAACCTTGGTGCAGGTTCAATGGTTTTTCACCGGGCTATTATCCAGACGGAAGCGCAGGTCGGCAAACACGTTATTGTGAATACAGGTGCTATCATCGAGCATGAATGTCGGCTCAGTGACTTCGTACATGTTGCGCCACGAGCTACGCTTTGCGGGAATGTACGGGTTGGAGAAAATACGTTGCTGGGCGCGGGCTGCATTGTTTTACCCGGAATTTCAATCGGCAAAAACTGCATTATAGGAGCCGGCAGCGTTGTAACCAGGAATGTGCCGGATAGCACAACTGTTGCAGGCAACCCGGCAAGAAAACTGACTTATTAACACACACAAATGGATTACAAAATCTGGCTATCGCCTCCGCACCTTGGAGGGAAGGAATTGCAG
Source organism: Dyadobacter sp. Leaf189 (assembly GCF_001424405.1). Classification (GTDB taxonomy): domain Bacteria; phylum Bacteroidota; class Bacteroidia; order Cytophagales; family Spirosomataceae; genus Dyadobacter. Next base: position 249,745 of record NZ_LMPS01000007.1, on the reverse strand, counting down.
TACATTCAGGATGCATTTGAAAGCAACTGGATTGCGTCAGCAGGCCCACATTTAGATCATTTCGAATCAGGACTTTGTGCTTACACAGGCAGTAAGCATGCTGTCGCGCTCTCTTCAGGTACAGCCGCGCTCCATTTGGCTCTTGTTATTTCTGGTGTTAAGAAGGGAGATATTGTACTCTGCCAATCGCTTACGTTTGCTGCCTCGGCTAACCCCATTCTCTACTTAGGCGCTACGCCGGTTTTTATTGACAGCGAACCACAAACCTGGAATATCTGTCCCGATGCGCTTGAACAAGCTGTTACGCAACTATTGAAATCGGGTAAAAAGCCCAAAGCATTGATTTGCGTGCATCTTTATGGAATGCCATGTCAGCTGAAAGAAGTAACAGAGATATGTGATAAGTACGGTATTGTTTTGATTGAAGATGCCGCAGAAGCAATGGGCTCTACTTACCAGGGACAGCATCTGGGTACATTCGGGCAAATGGGAGTTGCTTCTTTTAACGGGAACAAGATCATTACAACTTCTGCAGGAGGCGCATTGTTTACATACTATGAAATGGATGCGCGGAAAGCCAGATTTCTGGCAAGTCAGGCCAAAGATCCGGCACCTTACTTCCAGCACTCGGAATTGGGCTATAACTATCGGATGAGCAATATCTGTGCGGCGATCGGGCTCGGTCAGCTGGAAATATTGAACGAGCGAGTCGCGCAGCGACGCAGGAACTTTAAATGCTATTTGAATGCGTTTGAAACTATCCCAGGGCTCTCATTGCAAGAGGAAAAAGCAGGTATGTTCTCAAACCGCTGGCTTTCCACTTTCCTGTTTGATCCAGAAAAGTCAAAGCTGGCAGTAGATCAGATCAGGTTGCATTTGGCTGGTAATGGAATTGAAGCCAGACAAGTCTGGAAGCCAATGCATTTACAGCCTTTGTACAAAGACGCACAGTATTTTGGCGGCAATGTGGCAGTGTATGTTTTCACAAATGGAATTTGCTTCCCCTCTGGCTCGGCCTTGAATGAAGATAATATTGGTGAGATATGTGAAAGCGTTCTCACACTTGCCGGAATGTAAAAGAGCTGCCGGAAGTCTCCGGCAGCTCTTTCAATATGCTTTCAGCAATGATCAAGGCAATACCTCAACTTCAAACATAATTGGTGTATAAGGCGGAATTGAACCCGATCCACGCTCTTTGTAGCCTAATGCAGAAGGGAAAATAATGATTGCCTTCTCAGTTTTGCGCAGTTTGCGTATCGCCCTGTCAAAACCTGGAATTGTACCATTTGTTCCTGTCGTAATCGGAATGGTGTTTTTGTCGAACTCTTTTTCGTTCAACATCTTGCCAACGTACTTTACACTTACTGACTTACCAGGTCCAAGCGTGTCCCCAGTAACAGTATTTGTTCTAATAATAACGAGGTTGTCTGCTGTACGTTCTGATACCGGAAACTGCTTTTTAGCTAGGAACTCGTCAATCTGCTGTATCTCCGTGCGCATTTTAATCAATTCAACTTCCATTCTGATCACAGAATAGGCGGGGATGTTAACTCTGTCTGCATTCCCAAAAGCCAGATAGTACGGGAGCAGAAATGTTGCTTTTTCTCCCGTCCGCATTAACTTGATTCCAAATTCCAGACCGTAGATCTGAGTAGAAAATCCGTCAACAGGAAAGGATAATGTTGAATCCTTTTCTATTGAAAGCACCTTGGTTCCATTTAGCAGGTAACCATTGATCCGTACTGTCGCTGCTTCACCTCTCTTCGCTTTCTGCCCGCTCGGGTTCGACTTTCTGATAATGTAATAAAGTCCTGTACTGTCGCGCAGTGCCGAAGTACCAAGGCTGTCAGTTTTCAGCCATTCCTTGATCTCGTTTTCGTTTTCGGTAATTTTCTCTTCATCCTGGTTCTTATCCGAATTCATACAGCCGGACAGACTTACCACCATAGCCAGTAAAATAAACAATGCTAACTTCGTACGCTTCATTTGTTTTCTTCCTTTCTTAAATTTAATGGGATTGATATTTTAAACGATAGACTCTGCAAAAAGCATATTGGTTGTAACTACGATTTCGAAACTTCTGTAAGTACATTTTTTTCAAAGAATTTACAAAAGGAAGAAAGCGGGCACTGCATGCATTTAGGGCTTCTCGCTATGCAGATATAACGACCGTGAAGGATAAGCCAGTGATGTGCTTTGTGCACAAGCTGTTTTGGAATATACTTTACCAGTACTTTCTCAACACTGAGCGGCGTAGTGGCAGTTTTAGGAACCAGTCCAAGCCGGTGTGACACCCTGAAAACATGCGTATCCACCGCCATTGCAGGCTGGTTGAAAATAACGGAAGCAATCACATTGGCCGTTTTTCTCCCTACACCTGGCAATTTTTGTAACTCCTCCACAGATGCAGGCACTTCCGATCCAAACTGCTCCACCAGCATTCGCGCCATTCCTACGAGGTGCTTGCTTTTATTATTTGGGTAAGAAATGGAGCGGATGTAAGTAAAAACTTCTTCCGCGTTGGAAGCTGCAAGCGACTCCGGATCAGGGAAACGCTCGAACAAAGGCGGGGTAACAATATTTACACGCTTGTCTGTGCATTGCGCCGACAATATCACTGCTACCAGCAGTTCATACGGACTTGAATATTGCAGCTCGGTTTCGGGTTCAGGAAAGTTTTCAGTGAAATAATCCAGAAATAATTTAAAACGCTCCTGTCTGTGCATAAAGGGAAAACATACTCTTATACAAACAACAAAATCCAGCTATCCGATGAATAGCTGGGCAAAAAAACACCTGCTGCTTCACTTAATAGTGAAGAGCAGCAGGTGTTTTTGATGAGAATTGCCGGGAATATTTGAAAACTTCTGAAACCACCTTATCGGAAGGAGTCCGGGTTATTTTGTTCATCTGCGTCTGAATCTCCAATGAATCCAGATAGAAGTTCATCAAATTATCGTCAAGTGCAAGCGCCTCAACAATCAGTTCATTTTCATTCTCTGTTGTCTCGGCATATAAATACCTTACAACATCATCGTAGGTAAAAGTTTTTGTCATACTGTGGGGCACGTTGGTTAAATTGCTTACGCAGGTTTATCAACGCGTAACGCATTCTCCCCAATGCCGTATTAATACTCACCCCCGTTGCATCCGCAATTTCCTGAAAGCTCATGTCCTCATAATGACGCATGATCAGCACTTGCTTTTGCACATCGGGTAACCGCTGGATCATCTCCCGCAGTTGTTCATGTGTTTCCTGACGAATCTGGATTGACTCAACGGAATCTTCCGAAAAATCCAGCGTATTAAAAACACTGCTTCCATCTTCGAACACTACATTGGGGTAGCGTTTATCGCGTCTGAAATAATCAATGGCGAGGTTGTGTGCGATCCGTATAATCCATGGCAGGAATTTGCCCTCATCGTTATATCTACCTCCCTTTATCGTATCGACGGCCTTAATAAATGTATCCTGTAATAAATCCTCGGCTACATACTGGTCCTTAACAATTAGATAAATAGTGGTGTATATTCTTGATTTGTGGCGCTGGACGAGTTTTTCGAAAGCTTTCTCATTCCCGCGGATATACAACGTCACCAACTCACTGTCGCTAACTTGGACTTTCTCCATTTTTATTATTCGATTTAGTTAACGTAGAGCGGTTCGTCGATATTGTTTCTCCTTTCTGTCTGGTGAAAAAATTGAAGTAATTATCTGTATTTCAAATTATACGAATCAAAGAAATAGATTTAGCAAATAATTTGCAAATGTTTGAGTTTCTTTTTTTTCGAAATCGATTTTCATTAACACATGTTAACAACCAGGCAGCTTTTTAAGCCTTAATCGTGATTTACTGCGTATATATGTCCCTTTTAAAATATTTAATAGAACTTATCATATAAATATACGCTTATTCCGGGGAGATCGACTTATTTGTTCACATTATCTTTATTGCGCAGCCGACAAAAATTGAAATTTCACTTTTTTGATAAATATTGAACTTTTCACAGAATGAAGTACAAGCATATTTTTTTCGATCTCGATCACACACTGTGGGATTTTGATAAAAATTCATCCGAGTCTCTGGAAGAAATTTTCCATAAGCTTACACTCCAGAATCATGGAATAAGCTCTATGGAGGACTTTATACAATGTTTTTTGAGAGTTAATATGTCTTTATGGGACATGTTCGACCGCGGGCAGATTCACCATACCTATATACGTCAAAACAGGTTCCGGCTCGTTTTTGAAGACCTGGGCATTCAATGTCCGGAAAATCATGAAGAAATTGGCGAGTTGTATCTGAATACCCTGCCTGACAAGAAGCATTTACTGGAAGGCGCACTCGATCTGCTCAATTATGCAGTCGCTACCGGCTACAGAATGCACATTATCACCAACGGTTTCAATGAAATTCAGGCAAGAAAGCTCGCGGGTTCTCAGATCGGGCACTTTTTTGAAAATGTGATCACTTTTGAAAATGCCAGCGCCAAAAAGCCGGATCCAAAAATTTTCGAATTCGCATTGAATGCAGCTCAGGCAAGTCCCGGGGAATGCATAATGGTAGGCGATAACTGGATTGCGGACATTCTGGGTGCCAAACAGATCGGAATTGATACTGTTTACCTTAATCCGGCGGGACTGCAATTTGATGAAAAACCTACCTACGACATCACAAGACTGGAAGAGCTGCTTCTTATTTTATGATGGTCAATAAGTAAACAGTACAGGATTAAGCTCGCTGTCTGCCGCGCCACCCACAGGCCGGGACAGCAGCCAGGTTTCCCAGTCGGCCTGCTGGTACTCATTTCTCGGTTGCGTCACTTTTTGATCCTGATCCATATAAATCATCGTCATTACTTTACGCGGACTTCCGGACGTATTGGCCCCGGCGCGGTGAAACAGCCAGCCAGCATGAAAGCTGACTTCACCGAGTTCAAATGGCGTTTCGTTCAGCTCAAATTGTTTAAGCGCCTCGTTCATCAGTGCCTCACTTTCATCACTGATCTCCAAATCACGTCCTATTTCAACATGGTGGCTTTTTTCTGCAAATGCAAGCGGGCCCATTTCCATTGATGTTGCTTGAAGCGGTATCCAAACCGTTGCCGTTTTTGGCGAGGAGAGCGGCCAGTAAAATTGATCTGCATGCCAGGGAGTAATACCGCCAGAAGACTCCTTGTAAAGCGCCTGGTCATGGTATAACCTGACGCCGGAACTTTGCAACAGGTCGGCAGCAATCTTTGCGAGCCTTTTTGAGAATACAAACTCTTTGACCTTTTCGCTTTCCCGCCACAAATTCATCACCTGCAGAAAAGCGCGTTCATAAGTTGTACGCTCCTCCATTGGCTTGGTCAGTTTATTCAGCCTGAAAACAAGGTCGGTGATCAACTCTCCGTAATAAGCGAGCAGATTTTCACTCAGAACATTTTTAAGCTTTACGTATCCGTAAGTATTAAAATGTGCGACAGCTCCTTCGGGAAGAACAAATGGTTCCGAAAGTTCGCTTTGGATCAGATCGTATTGCAGGTCAGTCATAGTCAGGATCTTTATGCTTTTAAAAGATTTGACTTTCTTAAAACTACCTGGTTAATCCTGTTCGTAGAATTTGATTTTTTTCTCCCTTAAAAATTGTTTGATCACATCCACATGCACGCATTGACCTACATTCAGGAAGGGATAATTGGATACTCTTCTTCGCTGTCCGTCGGATACTACTTCCCTGTTAACCTGATCAAATCCGAGGTGAAGGTGCCGGGTCGCGCTTTGCATTCCGTAAATGGTCCCGCTTGGATCAAATAGTGGGCCGCCGCTTTGACCTCTCAGTCCCGGCGTGCTCATTTCTATCCCGGTAACCTCGCTGCCTTCTCCGATATGGCGGGTAATAATGCCGTCGATTGGAAAACTCGGCGTTTTGGAACGACCTTCCTTAGTCCATTCAATATCGCCGGAGACTTTGTTGTATTGGTAATTGGTGAATTCCGGAAAAGGATAACCTAACCTGCACAGGTACCTGCCTTGCTTTACAAGCCGTGAATCTTTCAAAAACTGTGCATACCCCTGGTACTGCACCGATTCAAATTCCCTAAACTGTATAATTGCGAGATCCTGTGTGGGGTGCAGATGTATGGTCATCGCTTTATAGGCAGAGACACACTGAATGAAGTTGAAAAGAACGCGAATGGGGTTAGCTGCGGATATCTTGTATTTGTTTTCAAGATTCGTCCGCTGTGTTTCAAATCCCGGATCCTTCTCAAACTTCCTGAGTTCGCCCCGAAATTTGAGATAATTCTCGTAGATGGAATTCGCGTAAAGTATCTGTCGCGCTACGTGCCTGCAGGTAATTGCGAAGCCTTCTTCGTTTACAAAAAATAAGGTGGCTGTACCGGGTACGATATCGCTGCCCGTGTAGTAACGGAATATAAAATGGATCGGACGGGTAAACTGGTCTACTTTTTCAATGGCTCCAACAAACATGCGGGCAAAGGTAGCAAACCAATCTTATTTGTGTGAAAAAGGAACAATGGCTTCTGTCTGGTCCCAGCTAAGGATCATATTGACACCATTGGGGATTTCCTCGAAGTAGATATCAAACAACTCCTGCACAGAGGAGCGGATGCGAATGGGAACTTCTACCCGTAGCACATCTTTCCCATCGTTATAATTGGTTCCCCACTGACCTACCTCGGAATTCAGGATGATCTTCCAGCTTCCCTGGCCGGGAACTGAGTAAAGTGAATAGGTACCAGCCTGCACCGGCTTTCCGGCAATTGTAAGTCCGCTGCCGATTTCGATGATAGTAGCCTCGTTAGCGCCTGTTCTCCAAACCTTTCCGTAAGGCAGCAATGCATTATCCTGTTCGCGCCCGAAAATGAGCCTGCCTTTCTTGCTTGGCTTGCTGTAAGTAACCTTTACGCTGACGCCATTCTTATTTGTTTCAGCAACGGCTTCGGGGCTAAATGATTTGGTATACATCCGCATACCGGCAAATCCTATCAGCGCAGCAATAACAACGCCCAGAATGATCAGGAGAGGTTTCTTCATAGGATCAGGGACAAACGATTTTGTAAAATGTGTAACTTACCGAAAGTCTAATATAGTAATAGTTGTCTTTCAGAGAAGGATCTCCCTGCTGTAATTTGTCTGTGTTAACCGGCTTTCCACCAAGATCATCCAGGTAGTCTGTAAAAGTCTTTCTGGCACCATATTCCAGTCCGATATTCCATGGCCGCCGGATCTGATATTTGATACCAACGCCATACGGCAGAATGAACGACGATGTTTTATAGTCGCTGGTTTTGGTCTGAGGATTGAACCTGGAATAACCTACTCCACCAAAAAGGTATGGACTCCAGTTAACCGCAAAACGGCGCTCCTGGAAATTGAGAAAGTTATACTCCGCTACCGCAGAGCCTTCAAAAATGCCTGACCTGAAAGACTTGTTGCGCGCAACCTGAAAAGGGTCTTTGCTATGCTTGTCCGCCGCGCCTATGATCCCGCCTGCCACTTCTGCCCGCAGTGATAATGCCTGAGTAGGGTTAAAACGAAAAAACAGGCTGCCGCCCGGCTTAACAAAGCGCAGCCGCTGTGAAGGGGAAATATCTCCTTTGTAATTGAAACCGCCAATGCCCGCGCCCAGCTCGATTTTCTGAGCCTTGGAGGAATTTACAGAGACAAAAAAATAAATACCTGCAACGAAGAGACGAAGCAAGTATTTATCAATCCTGTTTGAAAATAATGATTTCAATGTGTGCTTTTATTTGAGCGGAGGACATTTGATCTGCGAAGGCAGCATGTAATTCAGGTGGATCATTCCAAAAAGGTAGTTGTCAGTCAATGTAGGACTGTTTCCGCGCTGTGTACCTGGTGCTGCAAAGCCGGTCGCCGGAAGAGCTGCAAAAGGATCGTTGGTTTCAACCTGATAATTGACTTGTAAAAACTTAACCAAAGATCCCGTACGATCTGCACCTTTTCTGACAGCGACACGCTCCGTAGATCTGTTGGACAGTGCCAATGCAAGTGGATTGTCTGCAAAAACTGCCGGATCGGCATAATTTCCGTGCGCATCATCAAGATAATCCGTAAAGGTTTTTCTGAAACCCAGCTCCACCGAAACATCAAATCGCTGATTGATTTTGTATCTCAAACCAATGCCCACAGGGACTGCAAATTGAACAAGTGAATATGGTTTCGCATAACCTTCATTACCCTGCCCTTCTGTTCCGAGCGGCTGCAACTTTACCCAGTCACCATTCAATGAATCCAGCGCCTTAGGGTTGTGAGCGGTTAATGCTACACCTGCAAAAAGATAGGCTCCAAACTGGGGCCTTCTATCGTAGCTTCTGTTATCAGGAATAAGCTTGAAAATACCTTGTACCGAAAACTCTTTAAGATCATTTCTGAAATGCAGGTTCCTGGCATAGAAAATGTTTGTTTCGTATTTCGGCCTCCGGTTCATAATGTAGTCGTCGCCAGCAATGCGACCATAAATGAAGCTAGCCCTGGCTGCCAGACGTGGTGTAAAGTGCCTTGTGTAATTGCCGCCGATGCTCCAACGCATCATGTTAAATACAGAAGCTACGTGCCTTCTGTATGGAGCGAAATCGCCAAAATAGCTGGATGTACCTACGCCAAAGCCTGCTGTAGAGTAAGGAACGAAAATGCCTCTGCTCTGCGCGCTGGCATCTTTTCCTGTTAATAAAAGTCCAAAAGTCATGATCACTGCAAGCGCCCCGGATACTCTTTTGAATTCAAAATGTCTACGCATTTTCAGATCGTTTTTTTGCAAAAATAGGATAGTTGTCGGTTTTATTACGGCTTCAACACCATTTCAACGTTTTAACAATAGATTTATTTGTAGCTGGGAATTTTTTTAGAATGAATGCCGGTCTGCCAAATTCCGGTACCCGGAAATCAGCTGATGTGGACCACAACCGTGCATTAACACACGTTTTAAATTGACGGCCAAAAAAACTTTGCTATCATTGCAGACTAAAAAAGATCCAGGAAATGATTACGAGTCACAATCTCAGGTTTTCGTACTCTCCCCAAAAAACTTTCCAATTTCCTGATATCAATTGCGGTGACAAGGAAACTTTACTGATTTTAGGCCAGTCCGGGAAAGGTAAAACCACATTACTTCATCTTCTTGCCCTCCTGCTCCGCCCCGAAAGCGGGGAAGTATCCGTAGGCGGCAGGTCCATCAGCCACATGGAGGCGGAGCAGATTGCATTGATCCGGGCTAAAAGCATCGGGATCATCTACCAGCGCGCGCATTTTGTTAGTGCATTGTCGGTGATCGATAACCTGCTGCTCTCCAATTTCCTTGCCGAAAAGCCACAGGACAGAAAGAAAGCAATTTTCCTCGCGAACGAACTGGGTTTTGCGGAGCATTTAAACAAAAAAACAGCACAGCTGAGCCAGGGCGAGCAACAGCGGGTAAGTATCGCGCGTGCATTGATGAATGAACCCAATGTAATCCTCGCCGATGAACCTACTTCAAACCTCGACGACATCAACTGCCAACGTGTTATCGAGCTGCTCAAAATGCAGTCTGCATTAATAGGTGCAAGCCTCGTGGTGGTTACGCACGACCAGCGGCTGAAAGATGAATTTTCCAACCAGGTCATTTTATAACGGATCAAGGCTGCTCTCCGGGTGGCAAAAATCAACGCAATGAACCTTTTCAAAATCAGCATCGCCAATATCAAAGAAAAAAAGCTTAACAGCTTCCTGAGTGCACTTTTACTTGCGCTCGGTATTGGCATGATCTCGTTGCTTCTGCTCCTGAACCAGCAGCTTGACGAGCAGTTCCGGAAGAATATCAAAGGAATTGACATGGTAGTAGGCGCGAAAGGCAGCCCCTTGCAATTGATCCTGTCCAGCATTTACCAGATCGACGCGCCCACAGGCAATGTACCACTGGCAGAAGTAGATGCATTAAGAAAAAATCCGTTTGTAAAAACAGTGATCCCACTTTCAATGGGAGATAATTACCAGGGATTCAGGATCCTGGGAACCACGCCCAAGTACATTGAGCATTATAAGGTGAAGGTAGCCGAGGGGCACGTATATAATGCATCTATGGAAGTAACGCTCGGCAGCAAGGTGGCCCGGGTATCAGGACTTAAAATCGGCGATACTTTCGCAAGCTCTCACGGACTGGACGGAGCAGGTGATGTGCATGGCGATCGTAAGTACAAGGTCACAGGTATCTTCCAACCTAGTGGCTCGGTAGTAGATCAGCTGATCCTGACCAGGTTATCCAGTATCTGGGATATCCACGATCATGAAAAACCCACCACTGAAAAGCATGAGGACCATGCCGGGGAACACGCTGGCGGCGAGCCCGACGAAGATGGAAAGGATGTTACCAGTGCATTAATCCAGTTTCGTAATCCGATGGGTTTAATGACAATTCCGTGGCAGATCAACCAGAATACATCTATGCAGGCTGCATTGCCGAGCATCGAGATCAACCGGCTTTTTTCGCTGCTTGGTGTAGGAATCGAAACACTGCGGGCGATCGCCATTATTATTATTACCATTGCTGGAATAAGCGTTTTTGTTTCGCTTTACAATTCTCTGAAAGAACGTAAGTACGAAATGGCATTGATGCTTTCCCTTGGCGCTACACGAACTTTCCTTTTCCTGATGTTGCTAATTGAAGGATTGTTCCTGGCGGTAATCGGCTTTTTGTCCGGTATTATTCTCAGCAGGGTCGGGTTGTGGTTTTTCTCGAAAGCAGCGGAGCAGGATTTCCATTATACCCTTGGCAGGTTCGCGCTTCTGCCTGAGGAAATCTACCTTCTTTTTGCCGCATTGGCAGTTGGGGCAATTGCGGCGGCGCTTCCTTCGGCAGGAATTTACCGGCTGAATATATCCCGCACACTGGCAGAGGAATGATAATCTGCTTAAATTTGTTTATCAGGTTCAATCCCTTTTAAATAGAAGAGCAAATGAAATCGTTGAAAGCGGCCATCTTATTTTTTTGCATTACCACACTCCTGGCATTCAAGCCGGCCAACGAACCCGTTAAGGTGACCTGGGAGACTTTACGCGATGTGACTTTCAAGAAAAAGTGGTATGCAGAAGAATCCATTTACATGCTCCACCCTACTTTTGGCCCAAGTGTTCAGAAGTTGAAAAATCAGCAGGTAGCTATTACCGGCTATATTCTCCCGGTTGACCTGGATGCAAACTTGTACGTGCTTTCCGCATTTCCATTCAGCGCATGCTTTTTTTGCGGAGGTGCCGGACCTGAAACGGTAATGACCCTGAACTTCAAGAAAAAAGATGGCCGGAAGTTCAAAACCGATGAGCGGCTTACTTTTACGGGAACATTGAAGTTGAATGCAGATGATATTTACCAGATGAACTACATTCTTGACGGAGCAGAAATTACTAACTGATACCGATCAAACGCCAGACGCCGGAAATAAAGAAGAGAACCAGACCAACCGGCGTCAGTACCTTCCAGCCTAAATACATCAGCTGATCCACGCGAAGCCGGGGCAAAGTCCACCGGGCCCACATTTGCAGAAGAATACCAAACATCGCCTTACTTAAAATCCAGAAGATCCCGGTAATGTATCCAAACCAGGTTCCGGGTTCTCCGCTTGTCCAATCTGCCAAACGAAGCGGGCCGATATTAGGAAGCGGTGTGTTCCAGCTTCCAAGAAAGAGAATAGCGCCCAGGAGCGATACCAGCAACATCATTCCATATTCGGAGAGCATAAAAAGCGCCCAGCGCATTCCGGAATACTCTGTATGAAAACCGGCTACTAATTCAGATTCTCCCTCAGGTAAGTCAAACGGTGCACGGTTACATTCTGCAAGAGAGGCTATGAAAAACACGACGTAGGCTATCAACAAGAAAGGATTTCTGACAATATTCCAGGTCAGTATCCCGCCTACCTGGGTTACATCCACGCCCAATTGTTTCATTCCAAAGAGGTAAACGGGCTCAGTCGAGTAAATGCCCTGCTGAAAGCTGATCACTTGCAGATCAAGTGTTTGCGTTAACATTACTACGCAGAGAATTGACAAACCAAGTGGTATTTCGTAGGATATGATTTGTGCCACAGCGCGCATTGCCCCGAACAATGCGAATTTATTGTTAGAGCCCCAGCCAGCCATTAACAGCCCGACAACATCTACGGAAACGATCGTCAAAAGAAAGAAAACGCCGACTGCCGCACCCGAACCTGCAAGCTCCGGCGCCAGCGGAACTACTGCAAAACCTGCAAATACGGAGATGAAAATAATAAAAGGCGCCATCAGAAAGAGGCGCCTGTCGGCTGCTTTGGGAACAATGTCTTCTTTTTGCAACAGTTTAAGCAAATCTGCAAAAAGTTGCAAAAGACCCCACTTACCTACCTCCATTGGCCCCATTCTATCCTGGATAAAGGCGGATACCTTTCTTTCAAGATAGACACCGATTACCACAAAGCCGGGTACCAGGAGCAGGAATATTAGGAGGGTAAATGGCATTAAAGGCTGGTTGAGTTAACAGGATTTGGCAAAAGTAAATAAAATCTACTCTACTTTGTCCGGCTGGCCGCTATAACCCGATTCCTGCAGGATCCGGCTTGCATTCTCAATCTCCATCAACTCAACAATAGATACTTCCCTGTTTTCTTTCATAAACAAATTCACAATGCGCCATCCTACCCAGCGGGCGATAGCACCCGGCACTTTCTGCCCGATTTCTGTTGTAAATGGTCGCTCTTCGATGAATTTACGCTTTTGCAACACATTCTTTTCATAAAGTAACTTGCTCGCGATAAAGTACGCCCAGATATCCTGCTGACTGTTATAGGTCTTTTTCAGGTTATCCTCCGAGTAGCCGATAATCAGACTTTGCGGCGTTCCGGGCATCATGTGTCTCACAAATTCATACCCTTTCCCATACCCGATCATATCGGCCAGTAAGGTTTGATCACCCGGACTGATTTTGTTGAACCTGTTTGAAATAAAGAAAATAATGGAAGGAACAATATACTCTTTTTGATAGCGGCGTAACTGGTAATCAAATACATCAGGACGGTACATTGCATTTGGGCCGCCGAAATAATCGAGACCAATGATGATAAGAGAGTCTGAAATGTACAGATCATTACCTGCGAAACCGGAGACCATAAATTCAACTTTTGGTGCGGTAAATGCAGGGTAGTAGTACTTAATGTGTTTGAATGCTTTCGTGAGTGAATCTACAATTACAGTTTGCCGGTCGCCAATCAGCGAGTCGAGCTGCGTCTTGAATGTCCTGAAATCCTGATTTTGAAGAATACTAAAGAGATAACCTGCCAGTTTACCAGGCTCAACCGGTGCATCTGAAAAGTAATACCTGCCTAAATTCGGATGTTTGTTCAAAAAATTTTGTACTTCTGTCTCCGACTTGCAGGCAAATAGCTCCTCGTCGAGATTTTCAGAAACAACTTTTAAATCTATATCACTTATATCAGCAACAGCTCTGTTGTCAGGCTTGCAGGAAAATGAAAAGACTGCCAGTAGCGCAATAAGACTGATCTGTTTTAAATAAATCATTCGACTATCGGGAAATATATGTCAGGTGAAGCTTCAAAAATAGAAAAAAAACGAATAAGCATTCTTGGCTGCGGTTGGCTGGGAATTGCACTAGCACAACGTTTGGTTGGTGATCCTATTACATCACAAATCAAGTGCAGTACCACTTCTGAATCCAAACTGGCAAAGTTCAATGCGCTGGGGTTCGAAGGTTTCCTGCTCGATCTTACTCCCGGTTTTACGGCAGATTCGGAGAAGGTAAATGCATTCTTTGATGTGGATTCACTGGTTGTCTCGCTTCCGCCGCGTTCAAGTCAGCACGAGCCCGGCTTTTATGCACAGCAAATACAGGCGGTTGTTTCATCCGTCAGGGAATCTCCGGTGAAAGAAGTCCTTTTCATCAGTTCGACCAGCATTTACCCGGATCTCAACCGAACGGTTACGGAAGAAGATGTAACCACTCCGGAAGAATCAGCTTATTCCGAAATGGTGCAGGCAGAGCAGCTTATCACTTCTCTGCGGCCACAATGCACAGCAAGTATTCTTCGCTTCGGCGGGCTCCTGGGCTACAATCGCATTCCCGGAAAATATGTACAGGGGAAAAAAGATATGACTACCGGCACAGTTCCGGTCAACTACATTCACAGGGACGATGGGGCCGCGATTACCCTGGAAATGCTCAAACAGGGAGTTTGTAATGAGACTTTCAACATAGTTGCCCCGCTTCACCCAACCCGAAGCGAAATATACATAGATACCTGTGCGCAATTTGGTTGGGAAGCGCCCACGTTTGCTGACGGACGGCAGCCTGATTTCAAGATTGTTTCAAATCGTAAATTAACTGAAACATATAAGTACGACTTCCTATATCCGGATCCATTACAGTTTCTTTATTCTCTTGAAGATCCGATCTGATACCATTAACAACAAAAAACCCGCAGGATTATCCCCGCGGGTTTTATTATGATATAACCAAAAAGATATTATTGGGCACCCAGTAATTCCATCAGCTTACTTTCAAGAGCTGGCCCCCGCAGGTTTTTAGCGATGATTTTTCCGTCTTTATCAATCAGGAACGTAGCTGGTATTGCATTCACCCCGTAGGTTTGCGCCACGCCCGAATTCCATTTTTTCAGCTCCGATCCGTGCTGCCATTTCAGGTTATCTTTTGAAATGGCCGTTTTCCAGGCTTTCTCATTATCGTCCAGAGATACTCCGTAAATGTCAAAACCTTTATCCTTGAACTTATCATACATTCTGACCACATTCGGGTTTTCCATTCGGCACGGTCCACACCAGGAAGCCCAAAAATCGATCAACACATATTTTCCACGAAGCGACGAGAGTGAAACAGGCTTTCCTTCCGGACTGTTGAGCGTAAAATCCGGCGCCTCCTGCCCCACTGACACACCTGCAAAACGTTTCACCTGACCGATAAAACCTTTGGCAAGCGTAGGAGTTGGCTGCACCTTTTCATAGTCGGCCGCCAGCTTTTTCAATGTTTCAAGATCAGTTTCGGGGTTCAGGAAATTGTTCGCTGCAAACAATGCAACCAACGAAGTACCCATTTCAGGCAGCATTGATTTAATAGCTGTCAAGCGTTCCTGATCCGCCTTTGTAAAATTCTGCTGGATTTCCGCTATTTTCTTGGTATCCTTTTTTTCTTCTGCGGCCGCATATTCTTCATTCCAAACAGTCACCTTGGCGGCAAAAGCCTGCATCAGCTTGTCAAGCTGCGCGTAGTACTCCATATTTTTTGAGCCGGAAACCTCGGCTTTTCCTCCATTTCCCTTGGCATCACGGGTGGTACCATCCGCCTGGACATTCAAATTTTCGCCTCCTTCAACCAGCAGTACTACTTTTTGTCTGTCGGCAATGTTAAGCGTGAAGAAACTTCCGCGGTCTCTTTCGGTACTTTTTAACGAGAAGCTACCGTCAGCGGCCAGTTGCGTGGAATCCAGCTTAACCGACGAGCCGGCTGCCGTGGATTTGGAAAGAATGACCTTTTCACCCTTCGCGCCGTTTTTAACTTTCCCGGTAACGGTAAAATCTTTGGGATCAAGCTGCTGTGCCCAGGATTGTACTCCGGCAACGAGCAACACAGATAATATACCCCCTTTTAAAAACCCCTTCATAAGCCTGAAAATTTCTGTTAAGAAACTGTTTTATGATAATTTCTGCGCCAGTAACTGGTTGACCAGCTTGGGATCTGCAGTATTGTTCGACTTCTTCATCACTTCTCCGACGAACAATCCGATCAGTCCTTTTTTACCTTTCCGGTAAGCAGCTACTTTGTCTGGCATTGAATTAATTACCTCTTCTACCAACGATTCCAGCTCGTTTGTATTGCTGTTTTGCAGCCAGTTATTCTCTGAAGCAATGTCCCGCGGCACCCTTTGCGGCTCAGCCAGGAGTACCGGAAATATTTTTTGTGTGGCAACAGAGTTACTGACCGTACCCGACTCCGAAAGCTCGATCAGCTCGGCCAGCGTTTGCGCACTGACCGGGAACAAGGCGATGTTTCCTCCATTATCGTTCAGAAATGATTTCACCGGGCCCATCAACCAGTTCGAAGCTGCTTTGTAGGCAGATGTTTTACTGCACACTGCTTCGAAATAGTCCGCAACTTCCTTTGTATCTGTCAGTACCATTGCGTCGTAAGCAGGAATCCCGTACTGGTTTACAAACTTCTCCCGCAATTCATGAGGCAATGCGGGCATGCTGCCTTTTATATCATTCAGCCACTCTTCCGAGACGATCACGGGCGAAAGGTCCGGATCGGGGAAATAGCGGTAATCGTTCATGGTTTCTTTAACACGCATTCCGTAAGTCTGGCCATTATCCACGTCAAACATCCGTGTTTCCTGCTGCACTGTTCCGCCGCTTTCGAGCAGAGCCACCTGTCTTCTTTCTTCGAAGCCGATCGCCCGCATCATATTTCGGATTGAGTTCATATTCTTGATCTCAACCTTTGTCCCAAATTCCGCTGCGCCATTCTTTCGAACAGAAACGTTCACGTCGCAACGGAGGGAGCCTTCTTCCATATTTCCATCACTGATTCCAAGGTAGCGGACCAGTCTTCTTATCTCAGTAACAAATGCGCCGGTTTCCTCTGCAGACCTTAGATCCGGCTCGGAAACCATTTCTACCAGCGGAGTTCCTGCGCGGTTATAATCCAGCAAAGTCTCCACCTGATCGCCCTCGTGAACAGATTTTCCCGCATCCTCTTCGAGGTGAATGTGGTGAAAGCGGATTAATTTCTCTGTTATCTTACCTGTTGCGTCTTTAGTCGAGATAGTTACACCACCGTTTTCGCAAATCGGTTTTTTATCCTGTGATATCTGGTATCCTTTGGGAAGATCAGGGTAAAAGTAGTTTTTACGGTCGAAAACTGTCTTTCTGCTAATGGAGCAGCCACATGCAAGCCCAAGGCGAACTGCATACTCTACTGCTTTTTTGTTGATTTTGGGCAGTGTCCCAGGCAACGCGAGTGTCAGCGGACCGATGTTCGTATTGGGTTCTGTTCCAAAAAGATTGACATCCCTGGTAAACAACTTCGATTCTGTCAACAGCTGACAATGCACTTCAAGCCCGATCACCGTTTCATAGGTTGCGAGCAATTCATCCGTAATATCAGCAGGTTGCAGTGTGGTATTGGTCATAATTAATGTAAAATGCTATAACAAAGATATGCATACGGGCCGTCCATAGCATGAACGGCCCGTATTTTAAAAGACTCGAAATGGATATTATAATGAGTTGATCCAGTTGGCAATCACAACGATATCTGCTTTTGGAACATGAGGCAGAGGCGCCATTGGAGGATAACCAGGCCAGTGCTCAGGTTTTGGACTGTGTACAAGCGCTACGATCTCGTCAGCTGAGTACTTCTTTTTGGCAACTTCGGAGTAAGCTGGTCCGATTACTTTATCGTAAGCCTGGTGGCAGGCAAAACAAGCGTGTTTGTTAAGTAACGCAGATACGTCGGCTGGAACCGGCTTTCTTTTTGGAGCCGCTGCTACTGCAGGAGCCGCCGCAGCTGGTGCTGCTGCCGAGTCGCCGGCTTTTGCAGAATCGCCAGGAGCAGCAGGTGTTGCTGCTGCGGCAGGAGCTGCCGCCGGTGTTTCAGGTTGATTTTTTCTGTCGTTAGCCAGCTTTACAAGTGCTGTTTCTTCTCTTGACTTACTGCCTGAACCATAATAATGATCGTATTTATCGCGATCTTCCTTTGAAGAGCAGCCTGTAATGAAGTAAACTGCCAAGGCCATAACCGCCAAAGAAGTGCTTTTACTGATAGTCATTGTTTTCAATTTTAAATTTCCGCCAGATTAAGGATTTTATGCAAACATCCACACGAAGAAAGCATGTTTGCTCCATATTTCCTTCATTTAACGGGCATAAATTAGATTTTAGAGGCAACTTTATACACGTTACCGGTTTGTATGACAATCTGTTAAGCAATCGGTTGTTTGTAAAAAATGCCCAAAATTTCTGCTGATATTTTTGACTTGATTATTGTGTTTAAATTAAATGTTGTTACTTTTGCACTCCTGTTTGTAAAAATGATTTAAAGCAATGGCTAAGAAAGGTAATAGAGTGCAGGTTATATTGGAATGCACAGAACAAAAAGATAGCGGTGTTCCAGGAATGTCACGTTACGTGACTACAAAAAATCGCAAGAATACGCCAGGCCGTATGGAATTGAAAAAATTCAATTCTTTCCTGAGACGCTATACTATACATAAAGAGATTAAATAAGTTTTAAAACTTTAACGATATACAGACATGGCAAAGAAAGTAGTTGCTACCCTGAAAAAAGAAGGCGGTAAAGCATTCGCGAAAGTGATTAAAGCCGTAAAATCTCCTAAAACAGGAGCTTATACCTTCAAAGAAGAAATCGTACCCCTTGACGGTGTTCAAGGTGCATTGAAAAACTAGTCTTCGACTGCCCGGCCGCCTGGTACGCTTAGATTGACAACAACCTTATGATTGTCACCCTAAGCGGGTAAAAGGTAGGTTTTAAACATGAAGTTATTAAAAAGTCCCTTTTTGGGACTTTTTTTGTTTTATTTTTGATCCATTAACATTTCTGGATTATGAGTTTATTCGGCTTTTTTTCAAAGGAGAAAAAAGAAACACTAGATAAAGGGCTTGAAAAAACCAAGGACAGTTTCTTTGGTAAACTTTCACGCGCTATTGTGGGTAAAACCACTATTGATGAAGACGTTCTTGATGAACTGGAAGATATTCTGGTGAGCTCCGACGTAGGAGTTGAAACTACCGTGAAGGTGATCAAGCGCATTGAAGAGCGTGTAGCCCGGGACAAATATGCAACCACAGCTGAGCTCGACAGCATTCTGCGTGAAGAGATAGCAGCGTTGCTCACAGAGAATAAATCCATTGATATAAAAGACAGCTTTGAAACACAGCACCTGCCTAAACCTTACGTAATTATGGTGGTAGGTGTGAATGGAGTCGGCAAAACAACCACTATCGGAAAGCTAGCCCACCAGTTTCACCAGCGGGGCCACAAAGTTGTGTTGGGTGCAGCAGATACCTTTCGTGCTGCGGCGGTAGACCAGCTGAAACTCTGGGGCAAAAGAGTTGATGTTCCCGTGATCGACCACGGAATGAATACTGATCCTTCGGCTGTTGCTTATGACGCATTGAAAAAGGGCGGGGAAATAGGCGCAGATGTAATTATCATTGACACCGCAGGTCGTTTGCATACGAAGGTCAATCTGATGAATGAGCTTTCAAAGATCAAAAGGGTCATGCAGAAAATCATCCCCGACGCGCCGCATGAAGTTTTGCTCGTATTGGACGGAAGCACCGGTCAGAATGCAGTGATCCAGGCACGCGAGTTTACCAAAGTCACTGAAATTACGGCTCTGGCTATTACCAAGCTCGACGGAACTGCCAAAGGCGGCGTAGTAATCGGTATCTCCGATGAATTTAAAATTCCCGTAAAATACATTGGTGTAGGAGAGAAAATAGATGATTTACAAGTATTTGACAGAAGTGAATTTGTAGATTCTTTGTTTAAGAAAATTGGGTAATTCGACATTTTAGGTAATTTTGGTTATGGGCAAAATCCAACCATCGAAAAAAAACTTAGCTACTCCTGGCGTTCCTTTGAGTGAAGAAGAATTCTTGCATATCGTACAAAAGGCTGAGAAGGGACCTTTTTACAGTGCGAGCGAAACAGCTCAAATAATCGAAAATTGGAAGTCGAAATACGCGAAGTTGTATTCAGCAAAGTAGCACACGAAAATCTTGAAGAACTTTATGTGTATGGAATGGAAACATTCTCGTACAGTTCAGCAACTGATTTTCTGGATGAGCTCTATGCAGAGATATTAAAGCTTTCATCGAGCCACCTACATCATCCAGAATGTCGATATCTAAAAACAACTTCAAAGAAATACCGTAATCTTCGATTCAAAAATCATCTCGTCATTTACCGAGTTTCGAAGACAAGGATTGAAGTTCTTACAATCATTCATTCCAGCCGAAGTGTGTCCAAAATAAAAACGGCGCGGCAAATCAAGATACCCTAACTTTCAAGAGTCGCTATTCTGATATTTTTCCCGAACTTTGCACCCCAATTTACGGTTCATAACCAATCACTTCGCTGGTGACAGCATCCATTTAATTTTCCATTCATAAAGCAAATAGCTAAAAGCTAACCGCCAATAGCTAATCCCAATGAAAACCAAAGGAATAGTAAAAAACAAAGTCAATATTGTCACGCTCGGTTGTTCCAAAAACGTGGTTGACTCGGAAGTTTTGTATACGCAGCTTAAAGGAAACGGTTTTACGGTCGCGCACGAGTCCAAAAAAGATGATTCGCAGATTGTAGTAATTAACACCTGCGGCTTTATTGATAATGCCAAGGAAGAATCCATCAATACCATTTTGCGCTATGCCGATGCAAAAGCAGCCGGAATGGTGGACAAAGTATATGTTACTGGCTGTTTGTCGCACCGCTACAAAGACGAACTTTCGGTAGAAATCCCCACTGTTGACGCCTGGTTCGGCACCAATGAACTGCCCCGTTTGCTCAAAACCTTGAAAGCAGATTACAAGCACGAGCTGGTTGGGGAACGCCTTCTGACAACGCCGACGCATTATGCTTACCTTAAAATAGCCGAAGGTTGCGATCGTCCATGTAGCTTTTGCGCGATACCAATTATGCGCGGCGGCCACATATCCCGTCCGATCGACGAGTTGGTTAAAGAAGCGAAATCACTTGCAAAACGTGGCACCAAGGAGCTGATCCTCATCGCGCAGGACCTGACCTACTATGGTCTTGATATTTATAAAAAGAGAAATTTATCAGATCTGATCGCCCAGCTTTCAGATGTGGAAGGAATCGAATGGATCAGGCTGCAATATGCTTACCCGGCTGGCTTTCCGATGGACATTCTCGACATTATGAATGAGCGGAGTAACGTTTGCAAATACCTGGATATGCCGCTGCAAGCTGGCTCGACAGAGATCTTGAAATCGATGCGAAGAGGGATAACACGCGACAAAACGGAATCTCTGATTTACAGCATTCGTGAAAAAGTACCTGGAATTGCCTTGCGTACCACATTGATCGTCGGTCACCCCGGCGAAACAGAATCCCTTTTTGATGAAACTTACGAGTTTGTGGAAAAAATGCGTTTCGACCGCCTTGGCGCATTCCAGTATTCACATGAGGACAATACGCATTCATTTACAATGGAAGATGATGTTCCTGCGGAGATCAAACAGGAGCGTGCAGATGCGATAATGGAATTGCAGCAGGGCATTTCTTACGAATTGAACCAGAACAAAATCGGCAACACTTACAAAGTACTGTTCGACCGGAAAGAAGGCGGGCACTTTATTGGCCGGACTGAATTTGACTCACCGGAAGTAGATAATGAAGTGCTGGTACCAGCCAGTCAGTACGTGCGTTTGGGTGATTTTGCGAATGTAAAGATCAATGCAGCTGAGGAGTTCGATTTGTACGGTGACATTGTTTCCTGATTTTTTGCCACGTTCCTGTGTTTTTCGACTTGCCTTTCAGATTTTTGTAGAAATAATATTTAAAGAAATGTTACAAAGAATACAGACTGTTTTTTTAGCCATTACCATTGTAGGAATGGGCTTGTTCCTTGCCTTTCCGATCTGGAGTAAAATTGCACTTTCAGGAGAAGAAAGCGCTGTACTGACCGCGACAAAGCTGACGCACCAGATAGATCCCGTACAAGCCAATATCCAGCCCGTTTATTACCTTATCATCCTGGCGATTCTCGTTGCCGGCGTGGCCGCTTATGCTGTTTCCCAGTATAAAAACCGCGTTTTGCAATCTGCACTTTGCGCAGTGAATTCCATTCTGATGACCGTTTTAATGGGACTTGTGATCTATTTTACTTTCTACAAGGCAGCCAAATTGTTTGATCCGGAATTGCCTGGAAAATATGATTTTGGCTTCTACGGACTAGTAGGTGCAATGCTCGCGAATGTTTTTGCAAATCGCTTTATCCGCAAAGACGAGCGTACAGTTCAGCAGTCTAAGAGATTCAGGTAGGCCCTTTGTCACCCCTGAGCGCACCGGGCCGCCGGGCGGTCGAAGGGCAGGTACGATGTCACTAACATACTGCTTTGCCAACGGTTACGCTCAGGGCGACAAAGGAAAATTAAACCAATCCTTCGCGCAGCAGATCATGCAGGTGGACGAAGCCAAGTACTTCGTTGTTTTCAACCACGATAACCTGGGTTATACTCCGCGATTGCATAATTTCCAATGCATTCACAGCGTATTCGTCCGGTGAAACTGTCACCGGAGAGGCTGTCATAATATCACTTGCTTTGAGGTCCAGCAGCTCCGTGCCTTTGTGTTCTTTGAGCATCCGGCGCAGATCGCCGTCGGTGATAATACCCGCCATTTGATTTTCAGCTTTTACTACTGCCGTAGCGCCCAGCCTTTTTGAAGTCATTTCAAGGATAATTTCCTGCAAAGAAGCACTTTCCGAAACTTTGGGCATCGCATTGTACGGATATATGTCGCAGACTTTCAGGTAAAGTCGCTTGCCCAATGCGCCTCCCGGGTGATATTTGGCAAAATCGTCGTGTGTAAAACCTCTCGCTTCCAGCAAACAAACAGCCAGCGCATCACCGAGCGCCATTGTCACAGAAGTACTTGTAGTAGGCGCCAGGTTCAGTGGGTCCGCCTCTTTGGCTGCATATGCATTCAATACAAAATCTGCATTTCTGGCAAGGTAAGAATCCCTGTTGCTTACCATTGCGATCATTTTGACACCTGTTCTTTTTACCAGCGGGACCAGTACTTTAATCTCCGGCGTATCGCCGCTTTTTGAAATCACAAGTACGGTATCATTTTTCTGTATCATACCAAGGTCTCCATGGATCGCGTCGGCGGCGTGCATGAACAATGCGGGCGTTCCCGTTGAGTTTAAAGTAGCTACGATTTTCTGCCCTACGATTGCGCTCTTGCCTATTCCGGAAATCACGACACGGCCTCCCGAATTTAAAATGGCATATACGCAGCTTTCAAATTCATCATCAATCAGTTCAATAATTGTGTGCAAAGCTTCTGCCTCCTGCCGTATTACTTCTTTTGCTATTGACTGGATATTTTTTATTAATTTCAAATCTGAAACACAGTTTAAAGGGAATACAATTGTGGATATTCAATTCAAAAACAAAGATATAGAAGTTTGGAATAACCATTTTGTTAACAGAGTATGGTAAAGCAGGTTGATCATGTCGTACTAGACACGTTAAAAGAAAAACTTAAAGAAATATTTGGATATAGTCAGTTCCGGGGAGACCAAGAGGTAATTATTCAAAACATACTTCTTGGCAAAAATACATTCGTAATTATGCCTACCGGAGCGGGCAAATCTCTTTGCTATCAACTACCTGCCCTGGTCAGCGATGGACTGACGATAGTTATTTCCCCTCTAATTGCATTGATGAAAAACCAGGTCGATCAGTTGACCGCTTTCGGGATTAATGCACAGTTTTTGAATTCCACATTGACAAAGGCTGAAATGACACGCGTTAAAACAGACGCGCTCGACGGTAGCCTCAAACTGCTTTACATTGCTCCTGAATCCCTGACCAAAGAGGATAATCTTGATTTCCTGAAAAGGGTAAAAATATCCTTTGTTGCGATAGACGAGGCACATTGTATCTCTGAATGGGGACACGATTTCAGGCCTGAATACCGCCGCATTTACGGCATTATTGAAAATATCGGACAGCTTCCCATTATCGCATTAACCGCAACTGCTACACCGAAAGTGCAGCAGGATATCCGGAAAAACCTGCAGATGGAAGAGGCGGAAACCTTTAAATCTTCATTCAACAGAAAGAATCTCTACTACGAAATCCGTCCGAAAAAGGACGTTAAAAAGCAGCTGATCCGCTATATCCGCAATAACAAAGGGAAGTCGGGTATCGTGTACTGCCTCAGCCGCAAAACGGTGGAAGAAGTAGCCGAGCTGCTGAATGTGAACGACGTACGTGCATTACCGTACCACGCCGGTCTCGATAGCAATACCAGAATGGCGAACCAGGATGCATTCCTGAATGAAGAATGCGACGTAATTGTTGCAACAATCGCATTCGGAATGGGTATTGATAAGCCGGATGTTCGTTTTGTGATCCATTACGATGTTCCAAAATCATTGGAAGGATACTACCAGGAAACTGGCCGCGCTGGCCGCGACGGACTGGAAGGTAACTGCCTGATGTTTTACAGCTACGACGATATCCAGAAGCTGGAAAAATTTAACAAAGACAAAACTGTTACCGAGAGAGATAATGCGCGCCATTTGCTGAATGAAATGGTAGCTTATTCCACGCTGGGAGTTTGCCGGCGGCGGCAATTACTAAGCTATTTTGGAGAGTACCTCGAAAAAGACTGCGGTTTTTGCGATAACTGCGTTAAACCAACTGAAAAAACGAAGGTTCAGGAAGATGTGATCCTGGTACTAAAAGCGGTATTGCAAACAGAGCAGCGTTTTGACTGCGAGCACATTGCAGATCTCTTGACCGCGACCGAAAACCAGTATGTAAAAAGCTATGAGCACGATCAGCTCGATGTGTACGGAAAAGGGTTGGAGCTGAATGAATCACGCGACTACTGGGTATCTACCATCCGCCAGCTGGTGATCCTGAATTACCTTGAAAAAGACATTGAAAATTACGGCGTAATCCGGTTAAGTACGAAGGGAGCAAACTTCCTGAACGATCCTTATCAGGTAACGCTTTATAAAGACCATAATTTCGAAGAAGAAGAGGTAAAGCCGGAAGACGACGATAAAGAAGCCGCTGCAACCGGCGGAAGCGCTCATGCGTACGACGAGGCACTCCTTGGAATGCTGAAAGCGCTTCGCAAGAAGGTTGCCAAAGAGAAAAATCTTCCTCCGTACGTTATTTTCCAGGATCCGTCATTGGAAGAAATGGCCACGACCTACCCTACTACCCAGCAGGAAATGGCGCAGATCAACGGTGTCGGAATGGGGAAAGTGCAGAAGTTTGGCCGGCAGTTTATCGACCTGATTACCCGCTATGTAGAGGAGAATGAAATCGAAACTGCCAAAGATGTTGTTATCAAATCCACAGTAAATAAGTCGAAGATCAAGATTTTCATTATTCAGCAGGTTGACCGGAAAGTCAGTCTGGATGAAATAGCGGAAGTGAAAGACCTCGAACTGGCGGACGTGATTGAAGAAGTTGAACACATTTGCTACTCGGGAACGAAGCTGAACCTGGACTACTATATCAATCAGGTGATCGATCGTGAGCGGCAACAGGATATATACGATTATTTTATGACCGCTGAAACTGATAATATTGCCGTTGCGCTCGACGAATTTGCAAACGATGAAATCAGTGAAGAAGAATTGAGGCTGATGCGTATTAAGTTCTTGTCGGAGTTGGCTAACTAAGTTCCTGACAATACGATCCGTAGCAACCACCAATTTGCATTTTTTAACCAACTTATGAATATACTTATATTGGGATCCGGCGGGAGAGAACACGCTTTCGCATGGAAAATCTCCCAAAGCCCTCTTTGTGACAGCTTGTTTGTGGCCCCCGGAAACGCCGGTACGGCAAGTGTAGCAACGAACCTCTCTATTTCTTACAATGATTTTGACGCAATTGCCGACGCAGTAATCGGGCATAAGATCGAGCTTGTGATCGTAGGCCCGGAAGAGCCGCTCGTAAACGGAATTGTTGATTATTTTGAGTCAAAAGAAAGCCTGGCGCATGTGAAGATCATCGGTCCGAACAAAGCCGGCGCGCAGCTGGAAGGCAGCAAGGATTTTTCAAAAGCATTCATGCAGAAGTACGGAATCCCAACTGCTTCATCCAGAACTTTTACTGCTGAAACACTGGAAATCGGTGTGGAATACCTGGAAGCCCACCCGCTTCCTATCGTACTGAAAGCCGACGGACTGGCCGCCGGAAAAGGTGTGATCATCGCTGAAAAATTCTCCGAAGCAGAAACTGCATTCAGGGAAATGCTTGTGGATAAAAAATTCGGCGACGCCGGAAATAAAGTAGTTGTTGAGCAATTCCTGAAAGGTATCGAGCTTTCTGTGTTTGTGTTAACAGACGGAGAGCATTACAAAATTTTGCCCGAGGCGAAAGATTACAAACGCATTGGCGAAAGCGATACCGGCTTGAATACCGGCGGAATGGGCGCAGTGTCGCCTGTTACATTTGCCGATGCTAATTTTCTCCGGAAAGTTGATGAAAAAGTGGTCAAACCGACGCTTAATGGGCTAAAAAGCGAAGGCATTAAATATGTCGGTTTTATTTTCATTGGATTAATGAATATAAAAGGTGAACCTTACGTGATCGAATACAACGTGCGTATGGGAGATCCTGAAACAGAAGTTGTAATTCCGCGGATCCAGTCCGACCTGGCTATGTTAATGGCCTCGACTGCAAAAGGAACGCTGAATGATTTTGATATACAAATATCTCCGCAGGTAGCGGTTACAACAGTTGTTGTTTCCGGCGGCTATCCCGGGGATTATGAAAAAGGAAAGGTAATTTCCGGAAGCGAAAAAGTAGAGGATGTATACTTATACCATGCTGGCACTACTTTTAACGCTAATACCGAGATTGTGACGAATGGAGGCAGGGTTATGGCATTAACAGGCCTGGCCAATTCGCTCGAAAATGCGGTTCACAAATCGCAGCGCGCAGCCCAGGTTGTGCAGTTCGAAGGGAAGTATTTCCGTCACGATATAGGTGTTGATTTAATACGTTATAACGATTGATGAGGAGGAGTAACTATGGGATGCGGATCATGTTCATCCGGGGGATGCGGTACCGGCGGTACAGCAGTATCAGGATGTGGAAGTAAAGGAAATTGCGGAACCGGAGGATGTAACAAAATGAATGTCTTTGACTGGCTTAGCCACATGGACGTTCCTGCCGGGCAGCGTTTTGACGTTGTCGAGGTGAAATTCAAGGGGGGAAGAAAAGAGTATTTCCGCAATATCAACCAGCTGGAATTTGTAACAGGCGACTATGTGGTCTGTGAAATGGCCTCGGGCCAGCATATAGGTACTATTTCTCTGCAGGGAGAATTGGTGCGGCTTCAGATGAAGCGGAAAAACGTGGTGATCAGCGATGATATGCACGTTATTTACCGCATTGCAACTGAAAAAGACTTGGATAAGCACACGCAAGCCATGGCCCGCGAAATGCCGACCTTGTACCGTACCCGCGAGATTATTCGGGAGATGAAGTTGAATATGAAGTTGTCGGACGTAGAGTTTCAGTCTGATAATACTAAAACAACATTCTACTATTCTTCTGAGGAGCGTGTGGATTTCCGGGAGCTGATCAAGAGTCTGGCTTCTGAATTTAAGGTTCGGATTGAAATGCGGCAGATCAGCCTGCGCCAGGAAGCGAGCCGGCTGGGTGGATTGGGATCCTGCGGTCGCGAGCTTTGCTGCTCTACCTGGCTGACGGATTTCAAAAATATCTCAACCTCAGCCGCACGTTATCAAAACCTGTCGCTCAACCCGGCCAAGCTATCAGGCCAATGCGGCAGATTGAAATGCTGCCTCAACTACGAGCTGGAAACTTACATTGATGCATTAAGGGATATCCCGACGGTAGATGCGCCTTTGAAAACCAAAAAAGGGATTGCTACGCTGCAAAAAACGGATATCTTCAAAAAGATCATGTGGTTTGGGTTTGATAAGGATACCAACTGGTACCCGGTTGCGATTGATAAAGTATTGCAGATCATCGATCTCAATAAAAAAGATATCATTCCGGAATCACTGGAAATCCTGACTCCTGAACCGGAAAAGAGCCTCGATAAAGCCGCTGGCAAATTGAACAGCGACCTTGAAAACCTCGACAAAAAATACAGCGAGGAGCAGAAGAAGAAAAAGAAGAAAAAGAAAAACAGGTCAGGACAAAACAAGAACAATCCGAACGCGCAGAACAAACCGCAGTCTGCTTCACCAAATCAGCCCGCAGGTAAGTAAATTGCCCGGATTTTTGCGAATTATACAAGAAGTCAAGACTAGGCGTCCCCGTCCCAGACTTGACTTCTTTTTTCGATTGATTCTATGAGAGAACACATAGAGCGGCTACATCAAATCGCGCATAGCGAGTCCAGGCGCATTATCGGGTTAATGTCGGGAACCTCGCTGGACGGTCTGGACATCGCAGTTTGTAATATCCGTAATAGCGGAACTGCTACTTCCCTGTCGCTGGAAAAGTTCACCACAGTCCCCTACGAAGACGCTTTCCGGAAAGAGATCAGAACCATATTTGCAAAGCGCGAGATTGACTTTCAGCAGCTGTGTCTCCTCAATCCTTACATCGGGACTACTCACGGACGAATGATCGTGGAATGTCTGCAAAGCTGGGATATTCCGGTTTCGGAAATCGACCTGATCGCAAGCCACGGACAAACCGTTTTTCACGCCCCCCAAAAGCAACACCAGCTTCCGCATTATCCAAATGCGACGCTTCAAATTGGCGACGGTGACCATATTGCTGTTCAAACAGGCATTATCACAGTCAGTGATTTCAGACAGAAGCATATTGCTGCGGGCGGAGAAGGCGCGCCGCTGGCTGTTTACGGAGACTATTATTTGTTTTCCCAAAAGGACGAAAACCGCATTCTGCTCAATATGGGCGGTATAGCCAACTTTACATTCCTCCCCGGGCATTTGAATGCAGCTGCCGTTTTTACCACAGATACCGGCCCGGGAAATACATTGCTGGACTATTTTGTCAGGAAGCTTTTTGACAAGCCTTTTGACGAGAATGGACGCATCGCGGCAAGCGGGAATGTAAATACGGCCCTTTTAAGAGAACTTAAATCGCTCGCTTTCTTTAATCTGCCATTTCCCAAAACAACCGGTCCGGAAGTTTTTAATGCCACATACGTGGAAAGCGCGCTAGAAAAAGCAGGAACACGGTCCCTTTTGAATGAGGATCTGATTGCGACGCTTACGCAACTTAGTGCAGATACCATTGTTGACGCAATCGGCAAGTCCATTGAAGCTGGCGCCGCTTACAAAATATATGCAAGCGGCGGCGGAGCACACAATCCGGTGCTCATGCAGGCGATCAGCAATCGATTGAATCAGCCGGTGGGCCTGATCGATGAACTTGGCATTTCCGGTGATGCCAAAGAAGCTGTTTTGTTTGCTGTACTCGCTAATGAAACAGTGGCTGGGGTACAATCCGATTTTGGTAAAAAAGAAGGAGTTCCTTCTGTATCTATGGGTAAAATTTCCTTTCCGGGCTAAACCTCCATTTATAACTAAAAAAATCACTGAGCTGTCATGTACGATATTACAATTATAGGAGGGGGAATAGTCGGCCTGGCTACTGCCCTGCGCATTAAAGAGCAAAGACAGGGATTGAAAGTGCTTTTACTCGAAAAAGAAAACGAAGTGGCAAAGCACCAGACAGGCCATAACAGCGGTGTGATCCATTCCGGACTTTACTACAAACCGGGGAGCCTGAAAGCTACCAACTGCATTCGCGGGTACAGAATGCTGCTTGATTTTTGCGACAAAGAAGGAGTACCCTATGATTTATGCGGCAAAATAGTAGTTGCAACTACCGAAGAGCAACGCCCATTACTCCGTAACCTTTTTGAGCGCGGCAATCAGAATGGACTTATTCAAAACCGTATGATAACTCAGGCAGAAATTCGCGAGAAAGAACCTTATGTAGTTGGTTTAGAGGGAATTTGGGTACCTTATACTGGTATTATTGATTACAAAAGGGTTTGTGAAAAATATGCGGAATGCTTTCGAAAGCTGGACGGTGAAATCCGGTTTGGTGAGAAAGTGGACGATGTTCGAAGCAAAACTTCGCATTCAGAAGTGGTCTCGGCAAGTGGTAAGGTATTTGAGACCAAACTGATCGTAAACTGTGCCGGACTTTATTCCGATAAAGTTGCACAACTAACCCAGCCGGAGAACATCAAAGTCCGCATTATCCCATTCCGTGGCGAGTACTACAAGATCAAGCCAGAGCGACATTACCTGGTCAGGAACCTGATTTACCCTGTGCCTGATCCCAACTTTCCTTTCCTGGGTGTACATTTTACAAGAATGATCGAAGGTGGCATAGAAGCTGGTCCCAATGCAGTTTTTGCATTCAGACGCGAAGGTTACAACCGGCTGGACATCAATGTGCCCGAGCTCATGGAATCGCTCGCGTGGCCTGGATTCAGGAAGGTAGCAACCAAATACTGGAAAACAGGAATGGGCGAATATTACCGGTCGTTTTCAAAAGCTGCTTTTACCAAAGCATTGCAGGGATTGATCCCGGCAGTACGGATCGAAGACCTGGTTCCTGGTGGCTCGGGAGTACGTGCACAGGCCTGCGACTACGATGGCGGCCTGCTCGACGATTTCTCCATTATCGAAAATAAAAATGCAGTAAACGTATGCAACGCGCCTTCCCCCGCAGCCACATCGTCGCTTTCGATTGGGCAAACGGTTTCGGAAAGGGTTTTAGCGAGGATTTGAGGCAGTCGGTAGTCGGCAGTCGGCTAAAAAAAAAGCCGTGGCTGCTTCTACTGAAACAACCACGGCTTTAAAATATTAATACAAAAGAGGAAGGCTGATAGCCGACGGCCGAAAGCCGACAGCCAACTAGTACTGTCCTATTTTGCTGTTTTTCTTACCATATCCAAAATAAACCGCTAAGCCAATCGCCAGCCAGATGGCCAGACGATACCAGCTTTCTACCGGTAGAGAGTACATCAGGTACACACAAACGACAATCCCCATAATCGGTACGAATGGTACCAGCGGCGTGCGGAATGAGCGGTGCAGCTCAGGTCTTTTTACGCGGAGCATCCATACGCCCACGCAAACCAGACAGAATGCGAACAAGGTACCGATACTTACCATGTGGCCCAGGTCACTTACCGGAACCAATCCCGCGAAAATGCTCACGAAAACCATGAAGAACAAGTTTGTCTTGAATGGCGTTGCGAACTTTGGGTGCACCGCGCTGAAAAATTTCGGCAGCAAACCATCTTTACTCATCGAATAAAATACGCGGCTCTGGCCTAATAGCATAACCAGCATTACCGAAGTATAACCCGCCAAAATCGCGATAATCAATGCAGTCTGCAGCGAATCATAGCCTGTTTTTGCGAATGCAGTTGCAGCAGGTTTTGCATCATTCAGGAAGTCCGTGTATTTCACCAGACCTGTCATTACGTGTGCAAAAAGCACGTACAAAATCGTACAAACCACGAGAGAGCCCAGGATACCGATCGGCATTCCTTTTTGCGGGTTTTTAGCTTCCTGCGCGGCAGTAGATACCGCATCAAACCCGATGAATGCAAAGAACACCACGGCGGCCCCGGTTGCAATACCCGACCATCCAAAGTTTTCGTAAGCGCCTGTGTTTTCAGGAATGTAAGGAACGTAGTTATCAGGGTTGATGTGGCTCCAACCCAATGCGATGAATATCAATACAACAGCTACTTTCAGTACTACCAGGAAGTTGTTCAGAAATGCAGAACCTTCGGTACCACGGATTAGCAATAACGACAGCATGCACACGATGAAAATGGCAGGCAGATTGACAATCCCATTATCGATCACCGTTCCGTTACTCAGTGTTACCACTTCAAATGGAGAACAAACCAGCTGAGTGGGAAGGTGTACGTCAAATTTGCTGAGCAATTCGAGCAGGTACCTCGACCAGCTTACCGAAACTGTGGCGGCGCCAAGCGCATATTCAAGTACGAGGTCCCAGCCGATGATCCAGGCTACGAACTCACCCATTGTTGCATAAGAATAGGTATAGGCACTTCCCGCAATGGGGATCATGGAAGCAAATTCAGCGTAGCAGAGGCCCGCAAAACCGCAGCCCAATGCAGCAAGTACAAATGAAATGGTTACTGCTGGCCCTGAGTGTTCCGCAGCGGCAATACCTGTTAAAGAGAAGAGTCCCGCACCGATAATGGCGCCAATTCCTAATGCTACCAAACTAGCTGACCCCAACGATCTTTTTAGCTGGTTAGCTTCGCCTGTTGATTCACTCAATAATTTCTCAATGGGCTTTTTAGCCCATAATTGATTTGCCATAAGCTGTTTGTTGTAGTTATATTAACATCTTATAAAACTAAAAGAAAATTCGCTAAGAATGTACGAAGGCAAAATAAAAAGAGGGATAGCACAATGCTAGCCCTCTTTTCTTCTATTTAATTATGCTTTTACTTTCTTTGGCGCTGCCGGTACAGTTTCCGCTGTTGCGA
Organism: Dyadobacter sp. Leaf189; assembly: GCF_001424405.1. Taxonomy (GTDB): domain Bacteria; phylum Bacteroidota; class Bacteroidia; order Cytophagales; family Spirosomataceae; genus Dyadobacter. The sequence continues at coordinate 217,433 of NZ_LMPS01000007.1, read as the reverse complement.
GTGAAGGCGTTTTATTCTGGTCACGCTGCAGAAGGTCAACCACGATTGGTGCCGCTACGAAAAGCGAAGAATAAGTACCTACGATTACACCAAGCAACATACAGAATGTAAATCCGCGGATTACTGCGCCTCCGAAAATCATCAGAACGATCAGTACCAGGATTACCGAAATACCCGTAACCGCGGTACGGCTCAATGTACTGTTCAACGCATTGTTGATAACTGTAGGAAGGCTCTGTCCACGTGACTTATCATCCGCCAGGTAGTCCCGGATACGGTCATAAATTACAACGGTATCGTTCATAGAGTAACCGATCATCGTCAGGATCGCACCGATAAATGCCTGGTCGATATCCAGTGACCATGGTAACCAGCCATTGAACAGCGAGAATATCGCTAGAATAATCACAACGTCGTGGGCAAGTGACATAACCGCTCCATAGCTGAATGCAACTCTTTTAAACCGGATCAGGATGTATACAAAGTTGGCAGCAAGCGCAAGTAGTACCGCGTAAACAGCCGACCAAAGTGTATCCTGCGCCATAGTTGGCCCTACTTTGTTTGAGCTCACGATTTTGGCAGGGTTATTACCGATTTTCTTCACACCCTCCATGATCTTCGCTTCCGCTTTTTGATCTGCATCCGCTGTGGTTTCTTCGATCAGGTAAGCAGTTGTAATTTTAACCTGGTCCTGACCACCGAAAGTTTTTACCTCCGTTGCAGATCCAAGTGTCTGATCCATTTTGTCACGCAGATCGTCCGCATCAACATTATTTTCAAAACGAACCACGTAAGAACGACCGCCTTTGAAGTCGATACCCAGTCCAAAACCTTTGAAAATGAATGAACCGATACCAATCGCTATAATCACTCCGGAAATCAGGTAAAAACGCTTACGTTGTGAAACGAAGTCGAAATCGTTGTCTTTAAACCAATTCTTGGTCAGGCCTGTGTAGAAGTTAAATGCCTTGCCTTTTTTGATCTGGTATTCTAGTAGCAAACGTGTAATGAAAATGGCGCTGAACAATGAAGTAAGCAGACCCAGTACAAGCGTCGTTGCAAAACCAAGTACCAGACCTGTACCGAACGTATAAAGGATAATACCCGTCAGCAAAGTAGTTACGTTGGAGTCAATGATCGCGCTTAATGAATGTTTGAAACCATCACGAATAGCCTGTCCAAATGGCTTACCTTCTTCCAGCTCTGCCTTGATACCTTCGTAGATCAGTACGTTCGCATCTACCGCCATACCAATTGAAAGTACGATACCGGCGATACCTGAAAGCGTCAATACTGCGCCCAACGACGCCATTACTCCCAGCAGGAAGAACAAGTTGATCAGCAATGCGATATCTGCGATCCAACCTGCTTTGTTATAATAAGCTACCATGAAGACCAGTACGATCAGCAAACCAACCGCAGATGAAAGCAAACCATCGTTGATCGCCTCAGCGCCCAGTGACGAACCTACTACCGCTTCTTCAACAATGTGAGTCGGAGCAGGCAGTTTACCCGCTTTCAGCACGTTTGACATATCCTTTGTCTCTTCCACAGTAAAGTTCCCGGTAATGCTTGAGTTACCATTTGGAATTTCACCTTGTACAGTTGGTGCAGTGTAAACCAGGTTATCGATGATAATCGCTACCGGACGACCTACGCTGCGGGCAGTCAATGAACGCCATTTACGAGCACCTTCTCCATTCATACGCATGGTAACTTCCGGCCGGCCTCTTTCGTCATAATCGTGTGTTGCATCTACAATCACATCACCTTCCATGGCAGCTTCGCCGTTTGCCTTTTTAATAAAATACAAAGGCAGGATCAATTGATTATCTCCGGCAGCTGTTCCTTTTCTGTCCCACATGAAAACAAGGTCAGCAGGGAACAATGAGCGTACTTCCGGGCGGCGCAGGATTTCTCCGGCACGTGCAGTGTCTTTCAAATAAACACCCAATCCTTGTGGCATTGGAACAAACAGGCTCGTCAATGCAGCAGTTTGTGCAGCTACCGCAGCCGAATCGTTTGCAGTAGAATCGCTTTTCTGTGCCAGCTGTTCAGCCAGTCCGCCAGTTGATGTTTTCTTGGTTGAATCAGTTGTTGCAATTGTTCCAGCAGCAGCAGGTTTTTTTGCTTTCTCAATCTCAGCTTGCTGGGTCAGATACCGGCCCAATCCTTCCAGACCTGCGCCCAGTTCCTGAGTCAGGTACACTTCTGCAAATTCCAGTTTCGCAGCACCTGAAAGCAGACGACGAACACGCTCAGGGTTATCAACACCTGGCAATTCTACCAAAATCCGGTTTTGTCCAGGCAGACGCTGAATGTTCGGGTTAGTTACGCCAAACTTATCAATACGAGCAGAGGTAATCTGGAAAGCGCGATCAATAGAACCGTTTACCTCCGTATTCAGCATTTTAACTACATCTGCATCAGATGAACTACTGCTGATCTTACCACGGTTGGCGCTGGTTGCAAACAGGGAAGCGAGGCTGCTGTTAGGCGCTGCTTCTTTGTATGCTGCCGCAAAACGGTTGATGAATGTACTATTGCTGGCCGCTTTGTCTTCGCCGGCTTTTTTCAATGCAGTCTGGAAAGCAGCGCTGCGTGCATTTCCACCTGCCATTCCTCTCAAAATGTCGGCAGGTGCTACCTCCAACACCACGTGCATTCCACCTTGCAGGTCAAGACCCAGGTTCAGCTCACGTTCGGTAACCTCCTGCAATGTGTGGCCGAGGTACACTTCTTCACGCCACAATGAATCAATGTAACGTTGTTTTTTGGCGACATCTACCTCTCCTTTTGCGTCGGTTGCATAAGCAATCGCCTTGCTTTTAAAGCTTCTTGAAGCAAAAGTAAAAGACAGATAATAAACGCTAATAAGGGCGATCACGATGGTCAACCCTATTATTCCATTTTTATTGGTCATTTTCTTAAATGAAAAAATTAATTGGGATTCTTGATAAAAAATACGGATTTGCTACCTGATGACAGGTTACGAAGCACTTCTCGATGAAAGTATTACAGTAATGCGGAAAAGATCTCCCGGAATGTCAGGGAGCGTTGGTGACTATGAATCTTCCGAAGATCCGGTGGAAGTAGGAGAACAGGAAAAACGATTCCTGAAAAGTAAACCTGACTGCCAGTTCTTTGGCAACAAAATGCCAGACAGGCTGAGGTAAAAAATAGAAGTAATGCGAAAAGTCAAACGAAATAGCGGGAGTAATAACCGCATCCAGCGCAAGCGCGCTCACTTTGGCTTCAACAGGCAGGGAACCCTGCTCAGCAGCAGCACCCTTTGTTATTTCTTTCGATTTGGAAACGAATTTCTCCCCGCCAATTGCATGATCAGACCACGACCGGGCGCCTGCTACCACCAAAAGCAAGGCGGCAAGCATGAAGCTGATTGTCTGATTGATAACTCTTTGAGTCTTCACTATATGCAGTAGGGGGTCGAAAATGAACCGCAAATTAGGATTGAAAAATTTAGAATAGCAAACTATTTTTTCCTTATTCAACAGATAATCCAGAAGGAAAGTATCCGATCATTATCAAACACAGTATGAACTAAATACAACTAACCGGAGCGCCTGCATTGAAAAACAGTTACCAGCAACCTGTAAGCTATTGCAGATGCAGCTGTAAGTAAACCCCTGACCATAAATACTTTTAAAGGTTATAATTCGCTATATTGATGTTTAGAACAAACAGAATAGTCAAAGGATGGTGAGTAACAAAATATTTATTGGCGCGGGAGCTCTGATCGTTGTTATATCTTCCTTTTTCTGGCTTTCGGGCTCGGGTTCCTCTGCGGTAGACTATAATACCGACGTAAAGCCTATCCTGAATAAGCATTGCATGGGCTGTCACGGAGGTGTAAAAAAGGCAGGTGATGTGAGTTTCCTGTTTGAGCATGAAATGCTGGAACCTGGTAAATCAGGCAAGATACCAGTGGTGAGGGGCGACGCGGACGCGAGTGAGATGATCCGAAGGATATTAAGCGACGATCCGGATGAAAAAATGCCTAAAAACGGCACGCCGCTAAATGAACAGGAAGTCGATATTCTTAAAAAATGGATCAATGAGGGTGCAGAATGGGAAACCCACTGGTCTTACAAAAAGATAGAAAAACCGGAAGTACCTTCCCTCAACAGTTTTAGTAATTTGTTCGGCTTGCTGAACACCGGTGACAAAAAGTGGGCGACCAATGAAATTGACCATTTTATCCTCGACAAGTTAAAAAGCAAAGATCTTCAAGTATCGCCAGAAGCCGACCGCGCCACGTTGATCCGCCGCGTAAGTCTGGATCTGACCGGCCTTCCTCCTACCGAAAAGCAGGTAGCTGACTTTGTAAATGACAAATCTGAAAATGCTTATGAAAAGGTAGTTGACCGGCTGCTCCAATCGCCTGGTTACGGCGAGCGCTGGACTTCCATGTGGATGGACCTGGCCCGGTACGCAGATACAAAAGGATACGAGAGCGATGGTGGCCGCTCTATGTGGCGCTACCGCGATTATGTGGTTAAATCTTTCAACCAGGATAAGCCTTTTGACCAATTCACCATTGAGCAGCTCGCGGGAGATTTGCTTCAAAAGGATAAGGACGGTTTCCCGCTCGAAGACAATATGATCGCCACCGGCTATCACCGGAATACAATGACGAACAATGAGGGCGGCACCGATGACGAAGAGTTTCGTACAGCTGCGCAAATTGACCGCGTGAATACAACCTGGGAAGTTTGGCAGGGTACCACTTTCGCCTGCATTCAATGCCACAGCCACCCTTACGATCCGATTCCGCACGAAGATTATTATAAGTACATGGCGTTCTTCAACAACACACGTGATGAAGATGTGTGGGATGAATGGCCAAAGATGCGGTTTTATAAAGGAGAAGATTCAATGCGTGTGGAACGGGTGAAAAGCTGGATCCGGCAAAACAAACCGGAGCAGCTGCCGGAGGTCACGCAGTTTATGAAGGTAATGGAGCCGAAGATCAATGCCCACAACTTTGTAAAAGGCGACCAGTCGACCGTACTGACGATCTCTTATTATGGTGTAAAAAATAATGGGAATGCCCGAATTTCGCAGGTTAACCTCACCGGCGCTGATAATGTAGTAATGAATATTGCCACCAAAGCGGAGAATGCAGTGCTTTCGTTACACCTTGACAAACTGGACGGACCTGTGATTTCCGAGACCAAAGTGCCGGTTAGAGATTCTGTGATCATTGCGCCGCTTGTTAAAACATTGGGTAAGCACGACATATATCTCACACTTAAAAGCCCCAAAGCGCCCGAAGAATGGGTTCGTATCACCTGGATTTCATTTCAAAAAGCATTGCCGGGGAGTGACAAACCGGAGTATAAGGACATTCTTGCGGATTATGCGACGGTACTGACTCGGCAGACGGAAAGTATGCCTGTGATATGGGAAGGAAAGGGGGATTTTGCGCGAAAAACCCATGTTTTTGTACGCGGAAATTGGATGGTGAAGGGCGCAGAGGTAAAACCTGATGTGCCGAAATTACTGGCACCATTACCCGGTGACGCGCCACGGGACAGACTTGGTTTGGCAAAATGGATCGTTAGCCGAGACAATGCACTGACTTCCCGCGTGATCGTAAACCGGTTTTGGGAGCAGCTGTTTGGAAAAGGAATTGTTGAAACTGTGGAAGACTTTGGCTCCCAGGGTGCAGAGCCCACTCATCCCGAGCTGCTTGACTGGCTGGCGGTCAAGTTTATGGAAGATGATCAATGGAGTATAAAAAAGCTGCTGAAAACGATTGTTATGTCGTCGACCTACCGGCAAAGCTCCAAAACCGATGAAGACAAGCTTGAAAAAGATCCTTATAATATCTGGATCTCGCGCGGGCCACGCGTCCGCCTCAGTGCGGAACAGGTGCGCGACCAGGCACTGGCGTGCAGCGGTCTGATATCAGACAAAATGTACGGTCCCGGTGTAATGCCGCCTCAGCCCGACAAGATCTGGCAGTCGCCTTACAGCGGCGAGAAGTGGGTGCTGAGTGAAGGCGAGGACAAGTACCGTCGCGGCGTGTATACCTATTGGAAGCGGACCGCGCCTTATCCGTCGATGGTTACATTTGATGCACCAAGTCGTGAGTTTTGTCAATCTAGACGGATTTTGACCAATACTCCTTTACAGGCGCTGGTTACCCTCAACGACCCTGTGTACCTGGAAGCAGCGGAAAGTCTGGCGGGTAAAATGCAGAAGAGAGGCAAAACACCCGAACAACAGCTCGCAGAAGGTTATCGGATGCTGACATTCCAGCCCATTGAACAGAAAAACCTCGATGTACTTGTAAAGGTATACAAGCAGGCATTGAATGCTTATAAAACGAAGCCGGTAGATGCCGACAGTATTCTGGCCTACGGGAAAGAAAGAACACCTGAGCTGGCTGCATTGACCATTTCCGCGAATGTGATGCTGAATCTGGATAATGTAATCACGAAAGAGTAAGGCGATTTTCCGGGCGATTTTCCGGGCGATTTTCCGGGCGATTTTCCGGGCGATTTTCCGGGCGATTTTCCGCGATTTTCCGGGCGATTTTCCGGGCGATTTTCCGGGCGATTTTCCGGGCGATTTTCCGGGCGATTTTCCGGGCGATTTTCCGGGCGATTTTCCGGTTTCCGTTGACTGAAGTCAACGGAAATAGATTTTAGGATTCAGGGCACAGCCCGAAAATCCCAAAACAGGACAACAAAAAATCCATTGCCCCGGGCTTCAGCCCGGGGATTAAAAGATTAAGATGGAAAAGCTGATAAAAGAATTGCAACATGCTTCTTTGCTGCATCAAACCCGCAGGCACTTCTTGCAGTCGGTCGGGTTTGGGCTGGGCGCATTGGGATTGGGAACAATGCTGGATTCCTGCGGCCCATCCAATGCAGCAAACACGCGGCCGGACGAAGCTGCAAAGGCACGAATCCCACAGTTTGCACCCAAGGCGAAGCGCGTGATTTACATTCACATGGCAGGCGCGCCCTCTCAGCTGGAGCTTTTTGACTATAAACCCGAACTGCTCAAATACCACGGAAAAGATTGTCCCGCCGAATTCCTGGAAGGAAAGAAGTTTGCCTTTATCCAGGGGGTTCCAAAAATGCTGGGTCCGCAGGGACATTTTGCGCAATATGGACAGTCTGGCGCCTGGATGTCCGACTATGTACCTTACCTGCAGACCGTCGCTGATGAGATTACCTTTCTCAAAGCAATGCATACCGATCAGTTCAACCATGCCCCTGCCCAGCTTTTAATGCATACCGGCAGCGCACGGCTCGGCCGGCCCAGTTTGGGAGCGTGGTCGGTTTATGGATTAGGATCTGAAAATCAAAACCTGCCGGGGTTTATTGTACTGGCTTCGGGTGGGCAGCAGCCTGACGCGGGTAAAAGTGTTTACGGAAGCGGCTTTTTACCTTCTGTATACCAGGGTGTACAATGTCGCACAGGCGGAGATCCCGTTTTATATGTGAGTGACCCAAGCGGAATGAACCGCGATATGCGCAAGCAGACCATTGAGGCGATCAACGAGATTAACAAACAGACTTACGAAGAAGTAAAAGATCCTGAGATCCTGACGCGGATTAGCCAGTATGAAATGGCCTTCCGGATGCAGATGTCAGTACCGGAAGTGATGGATGTTTCCAAGGAACCGCAATTTATACTGGATATGTACGGGGTAAAGCCCGGCGAGGGTACTTTTGCAATGAACTGTCTTCTTGCAAGAAAGCTGGTTGAAAACGATGTCCGCTTTGTTCAGCTGTTTGACTGGGGCTGGGACGGGCACGGTACCTCGAAAGACCATAACGTGGAAGGAGGCTTGCGCCAGAAATGCAGGGAATCTGATCAGCCGGTAGCCGCATTGATCAAAGATTTAAAGATGCGCGGCCTTTTGGAAGAAACGCTGATCATCTGGGGCGCGGAGTTTGGCCGCACACCAATGCAGGAAAACCGGAATGGGCTGGTAATGCCGTTTATGGGTCGCGACCATCATCTGGATGCATTCACAATGTGGATGGCGGGCGGCGGTGTGAAGCAGGGCTTTTCGCACGGGGAAACAGACGAGCTGGGTTATTATGGTACAAAAGGCAGGGTCCACGTACACGATCTGCAAGCTACTATCCTGCATTTAATGGGTTTTGACCACGAAAAATTCACCTATCCTTTTCAGGGCAGGAACTTCCGGCTTACTGATACGGAAGGAAAAGTAGTTAAAGAAGTTATCGCTTAGGTTTTTTGATATAATGGAAAATACAACGATTAAGGCTTTCCGGATGCAGCTAAAACCGGGTTTTGAAAAAGAATATAAAAAGCGCCACGATGAAATCTGGCCGGAGCTTACAGCACTTTTGAAAAATGCCGGATTGTTGGAATACTATATATTTCTTGACGAAAAAACATTGGCCCTCTTTGCTTTTCAGAAGTTGAAAGAAGGTGATACTACCTCCGGACTGGCCGCATTGCCGATTATGAAAAAATGGTGGGACTATATGGCAGATATCATGGATGTAAATGGAGACAATTCCCCTCAGGTATTTGCATTGCCCGAGGTTTTCAGGCTCCAATAAGCCGGTTATACGCAGCATCAGGATTGATACTAAACCCTTTATAAATGCACTACATTCTACTTCAGGATTCGTCGTGGGTTACCTTCATTGGCAGGTTCCACCCGGCGATCGTCCACTTCCCTATCGGTTTTTTATTGATTGCCGCTGTCCTTGAAATTGGTCGGCGATGGGGTAAGGTCAATGTGAGCGAGGGTACTGTCGTTTTCATCCTGTTTTGGTCTGCTGTTACCGCCACCATCGCCTGCATTGCGGGTTATCTCCTCTCCCTAAGCGGCGGTTATGACGTGGATTTGCTGAACAACCACATGTGGAAAGGAATCGGTGTCGCGATTTTTGCCTGGGCAGCCTGGCTCGTCAAGTCCGACCGGCTATCAAAAGCGGTACCTTCGGGAAAGATGATCTACCTGCCCGCTATTTTGATAGCTACGATCCTGACACTGAGCGCCGGGCACGACGGCGGCTCGCTTACGCACGGCGCAGGTTACCTGACGCAGTATACTCCCGAACCATTCCGCGGACTTGCAGGCTTGCCGCCCTTGCAAGAAAAAAGTACTGAAATCAAACCGATTGCAGATGTGCAGCAGGCTGTTGTATACACCGACATTGTACAACCCATTTTGGAAGCGAAATGTGTGCAATGCCACAGCGCGAGCAAGAGCAAGGGCGATTTGCGAATGGACCAGCTTGCATTGCTGATGAAAGGCGGGGAAGGCGGGCCGGCTTTGGTGGCTGGCAAAGGCGCTGAAAGTGATATGATCAGGCGGTGCCTTTTACCCGAAAATGATGACGATCACATGCCGCCCAAAGGCAAGCCGCAGCTCACGACTGACCAGATCGCATTGCTTTCCTGGTGGATCGACCAGGGTGCATCGGCAGACAAGAAAGTAGCACAGCTTACCGTGTCCGAGGCAGTTAAACCTGCATTGGCGTCATTGGGCAAGGAGGCTCCGGCGGGGGCGAGTCAGGCGCAGGGATCTGCAGTACTTAGCCTGAAAGTGCCCAAAGCAAATGAGCAGGCGATCGAAAATCTCCGGAAAACCGGACTGATTGTAAACACTTTGTCGCAAGACCAGAACTTACTCGAAATAAGCGCGGTGAACCTGCCTGCGTTCAGCGACAAACAAATGGAGCTTCTGCAACCGGTAGCTCAACAAATCACCTGGCTGAAACTGGGCGGTACCCAAATCACCGACGCCGGGGTTCAGCAGATTGCCAAATTTCCTAACCTCAGCAAGCTACATCTCGAACATACCTCGGTTACCGACAAAGGTATAGCTGCATTAAAGCCGCTCCCTTACCTCGAATACGTCAATATTGTAGATACCAAAGTAGGTGACGCGGGTTTGAAAATGATTGCCGGGATGAAATCTGTAAAGTCAGTTTACGTCTGGCAGTCGGCAGTGACGGACAGTGCCGTGAGCCAGACGGGGAGAGAAAATCCCAATTTAATGGTGGTAAATGGATTCAATGAGGCGGCGGTAGCGCAGTTTTTAAAAGCTGGTGATTCGACCGGCAAAGAAGAAGTCAAAAAACAATAACATGAACCGTCGGAAATTTATGAGCAGTGCCATTGCCACCGCAGGAGTTTTAACAGGCTTTGAGGCGATCTCAGATGCAGAAAAAGCGCCATTTCAGTTTGATAATAAACTTTCACTCAAAATTTTTGGCACCAATTGGGGCTTTGTTGGAAATACGGACGCTTTTTGCGCAGCGATCAAAAAAGAAGGTTATGATGGACTGGAAATCTGGTGGCCTGGTACTAAAGAAAAGCAAAAAGACCTTTTTACAGCTTTGAAAAAGTACAGTCTGGATGTGGGTTTCCTGTGCGGCTCGGCGGAGAAAGAGTACGCCGCTCATCTGGATATATTCAAAAGGCAGATCAATGCAGCGACCACGGAGTATGAGCAAAAACCCCTTTATATCAACTGCCACAGCGGAAAGGATTTTTTCACTTATGAACAAAACAAGGCTTTTATAGACCATACTACTGCTGCAACTGCCAAAACGGGCATTCCCATTTACCACGAAACGCATAGAGGCAGAATGCTTTTCGCTGCGCATATTGCGAGGGAGTTTATGGAGAAAAATCCCGAATTGCGATTGACACTGGATATTTCACATTGGTGTAATGTGCATGAAAGTTTGTTGCAGGATCAACAGGAAACTGTTAAACTCGCATTATCCCGCACCGGACACATTCACTCGCGCATCGGGCACGAGGAGGGACCGCAGGTAAATGATCCGCGGGCACCGGAGTGGGAAGCGGCTGTGAAGGCGCATTTAGCGTGGTGGGATGCGGTGGTGGAACAAAAAATAAAAAGCGGCGAAACGTTGACTGTTCTGACAGAGTTCGGTCCGCCTAATTATCTGCCCACAGTTCCTTTTACACACCAGCCGATCGCGGATCAATGGGCTATTAATGTGCATATGATGCATTTATTCAGAAAACGATATTTAAAATAGGTATGAAGAACACACACTTTCTGGTTGCAGCGGACGAAACGGAAGTCCAGAAAACCTTCCACGCGGCAGTGATAGCCCATATCGACGGGACAAGAGCGCTCTCTTTCAAAGATTTTAATGCCCAACTCGCAGAAGCTTTGCAGTTTCCTGATTACGAGGGTACCAGCCTGGAAGATCTGGACGAAATGCTGAATGACCTTTCGTGGATTGGTTCAAAGCAAATCATCATTTACATCAGCAGCTCGGCTGAGTGGCTGTCGAAAGAAAAATCACGGGACAAAATCCTTACTGTTATCGACATACTCGACGCTACTGCCGAAGACTGGAAGTGGCTTGACGATGAAGAAGGCGTTGAAAAAAAGGAATTACGAATTGTTTTCCAGGAATCCGACCGCATTAAAGCGCTGCTGGAAGAGCAGGAGATACCATTTGGGGAAATTTAGACAGGGGAATTATTGGCATTGGTTGTCAATTAATTGACACCTTTGCCCTAAGATCTTCCATTTTCCAAAACACTCCTCCGCCACTTCGCATATCCCATCATCGCCAGTATAAGAAAGACGAAGTAGAGTAATGCGGTAAGGTTCAGGAATTTGTAGAAGTACATAATCACATAACAGGCATCTGCGGCTATCCACACCAGCCAGTTTTCCAGGTACTTTCTCGCCATCATCCATTGCCCGATCAGGCTCGCAACTGTCAATGCAGAATCAACATAGGTAAAACTTGCATTGGTGAATTTTTCGAGTAAAAATCCCCAGGAAATGGTGGCAACGATGAAGATAATAACAAAAATTGGGTACAGCCTGCGTGGGGTAAATGTTACCTGTAACTCGTTCCGGTCAACTCCCCCGAACTTCCACATCCACCAGCCGTAAATGCTTGTAAGAAAGTAGTAACCCTGCAAGCCCATATCGGCATACAATCTTACCTGCCAGAAAACAGCGGCATATAAAACGGCATTGATGATCCCAAAAAACCAGCCGAGTACATTCTGCCGGGTGTTGAGATAAACACAGATCGCACCAGTCACAAAGCCAAGGATTTCCAGAGGTGTGGTTACAAATATCCCGAGGGATACCATTTTGTTGAGCCAGTCGATCATTTTTATCGCATTGATACACCTGAAATGCATGGAGAATATGCGAATATAGACACGAAATGCCAGGGCTCTTAACGAAACGGTAACTTGTAAGCTCAGACCTTTGGTCTTATTTTTGTAGTCACGAACAACTGCAAACGAAATTTCCGAAGCTGGTGTTATGAAGCTTGCCGGTCGGGAAAATCCCCGAAACGGCTTTTTGCGTTTAAATTCACAGTCGGCAACAGCCGCGATTAATTTGAAAATACTTGGAAGTTAAGGACTTATTAACACTATACGGGGGCGACGGATACATGAATCTGTTGATGGAGCAGATCGGTTCAAAGAGCCCGGAATCCTCCCATATCCAAATCAAAGGACTTGTTGGAAGCCTGGACGCAGTGGTATCTGCGGCAGTACAGCAACGCAAAAAAAGTCCGGCACTCTATATATTAAGCGACCGTGACGAGGCTGCTTATTTTCAGAACGACCTGCAAAACCTGCTGGCTGGCTCTGAAGTACTTTTCTACCCCACATCCTACAAACGGCCTTACCATTACGAAGAGGTGGACAATGCCAATGTGCTGATGCGGGGTGAAATCCTGAACAAGCTTAATACGGGCCGGTCTACCCCCATTCAGGTTGTCACTTATCCGGAGGCGCTGTTTGAGAAAGTTATCAACAAACGCTCGCTGATCGCGAATACATTCTCGGTGAAAGTAGGCGAAAAGCTGGACCCCTCGTTCCTTACCGAATTTTTGACGAGCTACGGATTTGAAATAACCGATTTCGTTTTTGAGGCAGGACAGTTTTCTGTGCGCGGAGGTATTATCGACGTATTTTCATTTGCCAACGAACATCCGTTCCGTATCGAGCTTTTTGGCGACGAGGTTGAAAGTATCCGTTCTTTCGACCCCGATACGCAGCTTTCCATTGAAAGTTCGAAGCAGATCAACATTGTACCGGACATTCAGCAAAGACTGTCTCACGAAACAAGAGAGTCCTTTTTGAATTTCTTTTCCGGGGAAACCACTATTTGGTTCAAAGATGCGGAGCTGACGCTGGAAGTAATCGAGAAATGCTTTGAAAAAGCTGAAAAAGCACTGCAAGACGCTACCGGCGGCGGTGTTCAGATCGTTTCCAACCCGCAGGCACTGTTTGAAACAAGGCGCGGGTTTCTTGCTCAGGTGAAGAAGTACAAGACCGTCGAGTTTGGCCGGAAGTTTTATTTTAAAACAGAGGTTAAAATCCCCTATTCTTCCAAGCCGCAGCCTTCGTTTAACAAAGATTTCAAAAGGTTACTCGACGATTTGTCTGAAAACCAGAGTAAAGGGTTTGTAAATGTAATCGTAGCCGAGCAACCGAAGCAACTGGACCGGCTTGAACGCATTTTTGAAGACCTTGACCCATTTGTCAAGTTTCAACCCATGCATATTTCGCTGCGGGAAGGTTTTATAGACGAAAATGTAAAAGTTGCCTGTTACACCGATCACCAGATTTTTGCACGTTTTCATAAATACCGTTTAAAGGATAAGTTCTCCAAGTCGAAAGCAATCACTTTAAAAGAACTCAAATCCCTTCAACCCGGCGATTTCGTTACGCACGTGGATTATGGTATCGGCCGGTTTGCAGGTTTGGAGCGTAAAGATGTAAATGGAACGCAACAGGAGGCGATCCGGCTCATTTACCGGGACAATGATTTGCTATATGTAAGTGTGCATAACCTTCACAAAATCGCCAAATACACTGGAAAGGAAGGTAACCCTCCTTCCATGAGCAAGCTGGGTTCTGGTGAATGGGAGGCGAAAAAATCGAAAGTTAAAAAGCAGCTTAAAGATATTGCGCACGAGCTTATTGCATTGTACGCAAAGCGCCGGCAAGCTCCTGGTTTTCAATATTCGCCAGACAACTATATGCAGGCGGAGCTCGAATCTTCCTTTTTGTATGAGGATACGCCCGATCAGGCGACTGCAACTTCGAATGTGAAAGAGGATATGGAAAAGGCGCATCCGATGGACAGGCTGGTATGCGGTGATGTTGGTTTTGGTAAAACTGAAATCGCAATCCGCGCTGCATTTAAGGCAGTTTGTGACAGCAAGCAGGTTGCCGTACTGGTACCAACTACCATTCTGGCGATGCAGCACTATAAAACATTCAGCGAGCGTTTGTCAGATTTCCCGGCGCGGGTTGGGTATATCAATCGTTTCAAGAGTCCCAAACAGATCAAGGAAACATTGAAAGAAGCCGAGGAAGGTAAAATTGATATCCTGATCGGTACGCACCGGATTTTGAATAAAGATGTAAAATTCAAGGACCTGGGTCTGCTGGTTATCGACGAAGAGCAGAAGTTTGGTGTGAAAGCCAAAGATCGCTTGAAGGAAATGCGCGTCAATGTGGACGTGCTGACACTTACGGCTACGCCGATCCCAAGAACGCTGCACTTTTCGTTAATGGGAGCGCGTGACCTTTCTGTTATCGCCACTCCACCGCCAAACAGACAGCCGGTAACTACCGAAATACATACTTTCAGCGAAGAGTTTATCCGTGATGCGATCAGCTTCGAGGTAAACCGCGGCGGTCAGGTCTTTTTTGTACATAACCGTGTAAATGACATTGAGTCAATTGCGAATATTATCCTGAGGCTTGTTCCCGATGTAAGAATTGGAGTAGCACACGGACAAATGGACGGCGACAAGCTTGAAAAAGTGATGGTGGGCTTTATAGAAGGGGAATATGACGTGCTGGTTTCAACCAACATCATTGAATCCGGGATTGACATTGCCAATGCAAACACCATCATTATCAACTCTGCGCATATGTTCGGACTTTCGGACCTGCACCAGATGCGCGGCCGGGTAGGACGATCTAACCGGAAGGCATTCTGCTATTTGCTTACACCAAATGCTTCGACACTGGCCAGCGATTCGCGTAAACGTTTGCAGACGCTGGAAGAATTCTCGGATCTGGGCGACGGCTTCAAGGTTGCGATGCGCGACCTGGATATTCGTGGGGCGGGTAACCTGCTTGGTGCAGAGCAGAGCGGTTTTGTAAATGATCTCGGCTATGAGCTTTACCACAAAATGCTCGACGAAGCAGTTCAGGAATTGAAAAATAACGAGTTTAAAGACCTGTTTGCAAATGCATTGGGACTGCCTAAAAAGCTGGTACCGGATACGCAGATCGAAACCGATTTTGCGACTTTGATTCCCGACGGTTATGTTAAAAATATTTCAGAAAGACTGTCGTTATATACCCGCCTCGACAACATCGGAACAGAAGACGAACTTTCGAAATTTGAACAGGAGATACTGGACCGTTTCGGACCGATTCCAAAGGAAGTTCAGGATTTGTTAAAAACCGTTCGTTTGCGCTGGGAAGCAGAGACTTTGCACCTCGAAAAACTGACTTTGAAGAGCAATACAATGAAAGGATACTTCGTTACTTCGCAGAATGACGAATTCTTTCAGTCAGCCCGGTTCGGACAGGTGATCGATTACATTAAAAAACATCCTCAGAAGATCTCATTAAAGGACCAGAAAGGCAAGCTGATCCTGATCTGCGAAGATGTACAAAGTATAGATCAGGCGAGGAATGTACTTGCGGAGATGACCCGCTGATTGATTTTTAAAAATATTTTCGTTTCATTTCATAAATTTGCGGTTTCGCATACTATAAAAAGCCAAACTATTAAGTCACTTTAAGCAATGATTTGCATGCAAAAGATGGGTACCCGGTCAATCGCGTTGATGTTGATTGTGTTGTTAGCGGCTACTTCATGTAGTAAGAACAAGAGACCTACCAGCTTAAAGCCCGGTAAGACAAGTTCGAAAACAGGATTGGCTTATAATGGCAAAGATGGTTTTGAAGTAAAGCAGTACAAAGCGCTACCCGCTGGCCCCGACCTCGTTTACATTGAAGGCGGCCGCTTTACGATGGGTTCTCTGGAAGAGGATGTAATGACAAGAAGGGATAACCCGAAAAGAACTGTCAGTATCCAATCTTTCTATATGGACCAGACAGAAGTGGCTAACGTCCACTATCTCGAATACTTAAATGCAGTTCAAAGAGATTCATCAGAAGAATTTTACACAAAAGCTTTACCTGATACAAATGTTTGGTTTAATGAGCTGTCATTCAACGACTCTTATGTAACCATGTACCTTCGTCACCCTGGCTTCCGTCTTTATCCGGTAGTTGGTGTTTCATGGGTTCAGGCAAATGATTACTGTGCTTGGCGTACAGCGGCAGTGAGCCAGGCTAACAACACAGCAGGCGCAGCAGCAGCAGGTGGCAAGAAGAAAAAGGGATTCTCTTTTGGTAAGAAGAAAAAAGCTGAGGGCGAAGCAGTTGCAACTGCCGAAGCAGCACCAGCTCCACAACTCAGAATTGAAAGTGGTTACGTAATGCCGCCTTACCGTCTACCAACAGAAGCGGAATTTGAATATGCGGCGATGGCGATGATCGGTACTCAGTATTCTGACGAAAACCAGTCGAATTCAAGAATTTACCCATGGGATGGTTCAACAATGCGCCAGCCTCGCGGCCGTAAACAGGGAACTATGCTTGCCAACTTCAAACGTGGTCCTGGTGATTACGCGGGTATCGCAGGTAAGTCAAATGACGGTGCTATTATTACGCAAGAAATTCGTTCATATCCTGCAAACGACAATGGATTGTACGATATGGCAGGTAACGTAAGCGAATGGGTTTATGACGTTTACCGTCCATTGTCAAACTCTGACGTGAACGATTTGAACTCCTTCCGTCGTGACGGTTACCAGGATGAAGCGAAAAGATACGATACTAAAAACTACAACTCACTTGTTGATGATAAGCTGAGAGTTTACAAAGGTGGTTCGTGGTCAGACGTTGCTTACTGGTTATCTCCCGGAACACGCCGTTACATGGATCAGGATTCTGCAACTGCAATGGTTGGTTTCCGTTGCGCGATGATCGCGACCGGCAGCCACAAAGAATAAGATTTAAATTGAATGCAAAAAAGCCGCTACCTCACCAGGTAGCGGCTTTTTCGTTTAATGCTGCGCCAATGCAATGGTAAGTATTACAAACTCCCGGCAACCCGCGTTGGTAAGTGTTTGTACACATTCTTCCAGTGTCGCGCCGGTCGTAAGTACATCGTCGATAATGATCACCTTCGAAACTTGCAGGTTCTTATCCGCTTCGAATACCCCTTTTACATTATCCCTGCGTTCGATCTTGTTCTTTCCTGTTTGTGTTTCTGTAAACTTCAAACGCTTCAATGCAGAAGCGGACCACGGAATGCCGGTCGCTCTGGAAAAGCCTTCCGCCAGCAAATCGCTTTGATTATAGCCGCGGGATTTCCTTTTACGGGCATGAAGCGGCACACTGATGATGAGGTCTACACCGGATAGCTGCTCGGAATCCTTCATCTCTTGTCCGAACATTTCTCCCAGTACTAACCCTACCTCCTGGTTTCCCCGGTATTTGAGTGCGTGTAACAGTTTCTGGACTTTACCTTTTTTGGTAAAAAGTAAAAATGAATGCGTAAAAACCACTGCCGGCTCATTGACAAACTTGTTTTGAAGAATCTCTTTCTGCAAACCCTGTGCGCCGATCCTGGGAAGGGAAATACGGCAGATCGTACACAAAGTTTGTTCGGATCCGATTAGCGGCTTGTCACAACCTGCACAGCAGCGTGGGAAAATAAGATCCAGTAAGTCCCTGAAAAATTGATTTAGCATCTATTTTTTGGTCTGAGATGGGGTTATTTGATCTGACTAAATAACTTTGGAAAGAAATTCTTACACTGATATGACAACATTGATAGTTAATGCACGCGTAGTAAATGAAAATACGGTTCAGGAATTAGACGTATTAATTCAAAATGGTCACATTAAAAGTGTAGGAAAAGATCTGCAGCACATTCCTGCGGACAAGGTTATCGACGCACGTGGCCAGTACCTGATGCCGGGTGTGATCGACGATCAGGTTCATTTCCGGGAACCAGGGCTTACTCACAAAGCAAACATTTACACAGAATCAAAGGCCGCAGTCGCCGGCGGGGTTACTTCCTTCATGGAAATGCCGAACACGGTACCCAACACGCTTACACAGCAATTGCTGGCAGATAAGTACCAGATCGCGTCCGAGACTTCACTCGCGAACTACTCCTTTTTCATGGGCGCTTCGAACGACAATTATGACGAAGTGATGAAAACGGATCCGACGCAGGTTTGTGGGATTAAAATATTCATGGGCTCTTCCACCGGTAACATGCTCGTGGATGCACCCGAAGTTTTAGAGAAGATTTTTGCGAATGCACCCTGTATTATAGCAACGCATTGCGAAGATGAACCAACAGTACGTCACCGGATGGAGCTGTTTAAAGAAAAGTACGGAGAGCATGTTCCCTACAATATTCACGCTTTGATCCGGAACGAAGAAGCCTGCCTGAAATCTTCTTCATTTGCTACCTCACTGGCTCACCAACATACAACCCGGCTGCACATTCTGCATATCTCGACCGGCGATGAAGTGCCACTTTTTGAGACCGGTATCCGGCGGGACGGAAGGATCTGGCTGCCTGATGGAGAATTGAAACTGGTAACCGCCGAAGCATGCGTGCATCACCTGTGGTTCGACGCAGAAGATTATCATACACTGGGCAACAAGATCAAATGCAACCCTGCCATTAAGGCACCACATCACAAAGAGACCATTTTGCAGGCGGTATTGGACAACAGGATCGATGTAATTGCTACCGACCATGCGCCGCATACCATTGAAGAAAAAGCCCAGCCTTACTGGCAGGCACCATCCGGACTTCCATTAGTACAGCATACCCTGAATGTAATGCTCGAACTGAGCGCAGCAGGCAAGATTTCCATTGAGCGCGTAGTTGAGAAAATGAGCCACGCGGTGGCGGATTGTTTCCAGATCAAAGACCGCGGCTATGTGCGTGAGGGATATAAGGCAGATCTGATCCTGGTAGACACGAATGCAACAACCCTGGTTGAGCCTGAAAATATTTATGCTAAATGCGGCTGGTCGCCATTCGAAGGAATGCAGTTTGGCTCGCTGGTTACCCACACATTTGTGTCGGGGCACCTGGTTTATGAAAACGGGAAATTTAACGAAGAAGTAAAAGGAGAACGGTTACTCTTTAACCGCTAGGTAATTGAAGTAGCTTTGGATTACATTCAGGTCGGCTTCGGTCCAATCGAGAGTAGGTAACTCTTCGGCTTTGAGCCAAACGATCTGTTCGTGTTCTGTGAGGGTTATCTGGGTGGTTTGAAGATTACAAACAAAGGGTACCAGGATGATTTCGCGCCAGCCCTGATCTTTTGAAGTAACCGGCAGCTTGTATAAAATGTCAATTTCGACATTCAGTTCCTCACGGATTTCGCGTACAAGCGCCTCTTCGTCGGATTCGTTTTGTTCAACTTTACCACCTGGAAACTCCCACTTCAAAGGGAATGAAAGCGCAGCATTGCGTTGGCCCGCCAATATCTTTCCTTCGTGTTCAATCACTGCACAGGGCACTCTCACAACCAATTTTTCCGGAACGAGCACTTCAATCATAGAGGCGGTTAGTAAATTTACCGCAAATTTACTACTTCTGTTCCTATTTTACATCTACATCCTGAAACTAAATATATTACAAGAATCAGAACAGCTCGCCTGATCTGTAAGTAGGAAGAATCCCTAGGTGTTTAAAAGCTTTTTCAGTCACCTCCCTGCCCCGCGAGGTTCTTTTCAGATAGCCTTCCTGGATCAGAAAAGGCTCGTAAACTTCTTCTATCGTCTCCGCTTCTTCGCCGCAGGCTGTTGCTATGGTGGATAACCCCACTGGTCCGCCTTTGAATTTCTGGATAATCGTACTCAGAATCCGGTTATCCATTTCATCCAAACCGTTCTGGTCCACATCAAGCGCCTGCAATGCAATTTCTGCAATCGCTACTGTGATCCGACCATTGCCTTTGACCTGTGCAAAATCCCTTGTCCGGCGGAGGAGGTTGTTGGCAATCCTGGGAGTACCCCGGCTTCGACGGGCAATTTCGTATGCTGCATCTTCTTCAAGCGGCGTTCCCAAAATTGCTGCTGAGCGTTTCAGGATAGATGACAGTAATTTCGCGTCATAATATTCCAGCCGCGCATTGATCCCGAAACGGGCCCGCAGCGGCGAAGTCAGCATTCCCGCCCGGGTAGTTGCGCCTATCAATGTAAATGGGTTCAGGCCGATCTGAATGCTGCGTGCATTCGGACCGCTGTCCAGCATGATATCGATTTTGTAATCCTCCATCGCCGAGTAAAGGTATTCTTCGACAATCGGATTGAGCCTGTGAATTTCATCTATAAACAACACATCGTGCTCCTGGAGATTAGTCAGCAAGCCGGCCAGATCACTGGGTTTGTCAAGGACCGGGCCCGAGGTAATCTTGATGTTCGAACCCAATTCATTGGCTACAATGTTCGATAGTGTGGTTTTGCCCAGTCCCGGAGGTCCGTGCAGCAACACGTGGTCCAAAGCATCACCCCTCTGCCGTGCCGCCTGAACGAAAATTTTCAGGTTTTCAAGAATTTTATCCTGCCCTGCAAAGTCGTCAAAAGTAAGCGGGCGCAATGCACGTTCAATTTCTTTTTCAGTATTGGAAAGCCCCTCTTTATCTCCTGACAAATAGTCCTGGCGCATAATAGAATATAATAGTATTGTTCAAAAATACCCGCCGCTGTTTATGCGCCGGGTATTTAGTATAACCAAAAATAGCTGTTTTAATCTGCAAAAAGAAGGATCAGCGGATCACCATAACCGATCCGCGCTTTACAGTTGGGGCGCGTTCGGGATAATACAGGCTCTCGTATGAAAGTACATAAGGATAAGCGCCAGGCTGTACTTTCTGCCCTTTGTAAGTACCGTCCCAGCGGTCTTCCAGGTTGTTGGTTGCGTAAATCACTTCCCCCCAACGGTTATAAATCCGTATTGAAAAGTTGGTATAATAAGCCCCGAAAATCTCGAGAATCTCATTGCGCCCCTCTCCATCCGGGGTAAATGCATCGGGAATAAAGAACCGCGGCTCGCACTTATCAACAACCTCGGTCGACTTCTCGGCGACGCAGCCTTCGGGGTTAGTAGCGCGTACAACATAGGTACCCTCCACATTTACGGTGATCGTACGCGTAGTATCGCCGGAAGCAGGCCACAGGTAGGAAAGTTGCCCCTGCCCGTTTGCATCCAGGATTACGGATTGTCCATCAGGAATACATATCGCATTTTCTGGCGCCAGATTGAGGATCGGCGAAGGAAGCTCTCCTACCCGAATGGTATCAGAGTTGTAGCAATCATTTCTGTCTTTTACAATCACGGTATAAGTTCCTGGCTGGCTGATCGTCACGTCGCGGGTTGTTTCTCCATTGCTCCAGTTAAATTCGATCCACCTGTCACTCACAACACCGAGTACAATGGAACTGTCGCGGCAAAGTGTAGTGTCAGGCCCGATGGAGAATGCGGGTGGGCGGCGCAGGGTAATCTGGATGGTATCAGCAGAATAACACTCTCCCTGAGGTCCGTTAAATGCTACCGCAATGTACTGCCCGGTTGCAGTTGCTCTGTAAGTTTTTTGACGGGATACAACTCTTCCCCTGCTGATCCAGGCATAAACTTCTGCTTCGACGCCCATATCCAACGGAACATAACTGCCGCAGGTATCTTTATCAGCGCCCAGATTGATCTGTGGAGGTGTTTCGTAAATGGTTACTTCCTGCACAATGATCGTGTCCTTGCATTTGTTGGCAGCGCGCATCCGGACCATATAAGTACCTGGCTGCGTATAAGTGTAAGTAGCCTGTGTTTCCTTGGAGGGAGCTGTAAAACTGCCATCTCCCAGAAAATCCCATTGATACGTATCTTCTATCGGGTCGCAAATAGGGCTGGCCTGAAAAGTTGTAGGCTCATTGGTACAAAAACCATCTGCCTCAAAGCCAGGACCAGATGATTCCTGGGTAAAATCCTGAACCATATTAGGTAGCCCGAGCTGACTGTTCCGCCCTCCCAGATTTACTCCGTCCCGTTCATATTCCACGCCGGTCAGCGAATTTCCCTCAGGTTCACCTATCACCGCCAGGTACTCACTGCCTTGGATAGCCATATAAATCCGCCCGTCCGGCCCGAACTGGAGCGCCCCGAATTTCCGTGTTGCCGAGCTGTCGATCGTTATTGCTGTTTCCGTGAGCAAGCTGTCCGGCAATGTGAGATCGTATTGCTTCAGATAAGAACTTGTCCCATTCTCGCCAGTGAACGAAATGTACATTTTTTCACCGCTGGGCGAAAATTCAATTCCGTAGGCGGTTGGAGGCGCAGGCCCGAGGTCAACTGTTTTGTCGTGCGTAAGCGTACCTGTCGAATCATTAAAATAGAACAGATCGACATAGTTTTTGGGCGGCCCGGGGATAATCACAGCAAGCCTCCTTTGACCGGTTGAGCTGTCGGGTGATGAAAATTTCATGTAACCTTCCGCCTTATGCAGACTGTCGTGCGCCATTCCAAGATCGAACGTTCCGCTCTCGTTCAACCCGCCGTCAGTTGCGTGAAAAACGCGGAACTTATTGGTGCCATAATCGTGAGAAATAACCCAGTAAGTCGAGTCGCGATCATTACGTGCGGAGACTATACGTTCAGTAGTTGGCGTTTGAAGTGTGGTATTCTGCTCGATAATTGCGCCAAGTCCGTTGTTCCTGCGCATATCTACTACACTTACCGTCAATAGCTTTTCACCATTGATATCTGATGTTGTAAACACATTAAAAAGGTATTCACAACCCTTACAGGTAGGCTGCGGGACGATGAGTACCGATTGTGTCGAGTTCGGACTTCCTTTTAAAGGCGCACAATTCCCCGGACTAAAACACGGCATAACGTCGCCATTCTTATTCCAGACCGTTATACCATCCGAATAAAACAGCAGTTGTCCTTTCGAGTTGGCAATGGAGGATGTACCCTCGGGTGTATTGACTTTCCCGTCTGTGATTGGTGTAGGGGGAGAATTTGAAAAATCAAGGCCCGCATTTCCACCAAAATACCATTTTGCACCTTCCTGAGCAGAAGGCTCCATACAAATCTTCACATTGACACGGTCCTGTATCTTACATCCATTGGGCAAAATTACCTCGACAGAGTAACAACCCGAGCTGTCGACATTCAATGTCTGCGTCGTATCGCCCTTAGGATACCAGACGAATCTGGCCCCCGCAGGCGCGCCGTTCGGATAAGGATCAAGAATGAGGGTATCTCCCGGGCAAATGGTAGTATCCGTTTTCCATTCCTGGAAAGCCGGAGGGAGCTCGCCGATCTGAATAACCTGCGAAACCGTTTGCTGCGTACCGCCTCTGATTGTGCGGGTTAATGTAACTGTATAAGCGCCGGGCGCCATATACGAATGCTGCGGGTTACGCCGCGTATCTGTCGCCGCACCTTCGCCAAAACTCCACCGCCACGCTGTGGCTGTACTTAACGTATCCCTGAATGAAGTAGAATCTGCTTCACAGTCGGGGTTTTGCATACACTGACCTTCCACCAAAAATTGCGCCTGTGCCTTTGCGTACCCTGTTGAGAGCAGCGTAAGGAAGAAAAAAGCACAAAAAATTTGTTGGTACCTATTATAAAATCGCCCCATGTTTCGTTAACTGTTCAAACACCCCTGTCCACCACATTCGATATTCAGATTACCCGACAATACTAACGAAAATAAAATGTTAAAATTTTGTGCGGGAAAGTCGTAAAAACCACTCTAATTTGAATATTAATACGCAATTAGAAGACATTTTGTGAAAATTAAATCGGGCAAATATTTACGGCCCTTAACCTAACTGCCACCCGCGTGGCGGATGCAAGTTAAATATATGATCAAGCGTTTACTTTGCCTTTTTATACTGACACTGGTTTGCATTGATGGTTGGAGTCAGGACCCACAATTTTCACAGTTTTATGCAAACCCATTGTACCTTAACCCCGCACTGGCGGGTGGAGCGCTTGCGCCCCGGGCTACGGTAAACTACCGGAACCAGTGGCCTTCCCTTTCAGCCAATTTCGTTACAACTTCTTTCGGGGCTGATGCATTTTTTTCTAATGTGAACAGCGGAGTTGGTGTGCTTGTAACAATGGACAGCCAGGGACTGGGTAATTTGAAATCGACGGAAGCCGCACTGCAATATTCCTATCAGATCCAGTTTAATGAGCTGACTTCGCTCAGGTTGGGGATACAGGGAGGATTTGCTTCACGTACACTTGATTACTTCGGACTTACGTTTGGCGATCAATATGATAATGGCGGTTTGACGGGAAATCCTTCCGGGGATCCTTTTGCACAGGGCGGCCCGAACGTTTTTTATGCAGATTTCGGCGCCGGGGCAATGCTTTACTCGGACTGGTACTGGGCAGGTATTTCGGCCCACCATTTGAACAGGCCCAATCAGGCATTTTCAGGATTGACAGATGCGAGGCTGCCTGTAAAGGCGAGCTTGCAAGCTGGTTTGCGCATTCCTTTTGCCGGATACACTTTCCTGGGAGACGAAATTGATAAAGAAAAGACCATTTCTCCTGCTATTATGTACAAAAAGCAGGGTAAGTACGATCAGTTTGACGCGGGATTGTATGTGACACTCGAGCCGCTGGTTTTGGGCGCCTGGTACCGCGGGATACCTTTTAAAAAGTATGCACAGAACATCAATAACCACGAGTCGCTGATATTTCTCGCCGGTTTCCGTCAGGATAAATTCTCCATTGGTTACAGCTATGACCTGACAATCTCTACACTTGGCGCTGGCAGTGGCGGTGCGCACGAGATTTCACTCTCCTACGTTTTCCCTCCTCTTGAACCTAAGCAGAGGCGAAGCAGAAGCAGCAAAAAGCAGCTTTCCTGCCCGAAATTCTAACTCCATTTTTTGGTAAAATAATGCGGGAAACCGGTGGGTATAGATGAAACCCGCAGGTCTTTCCTGTGTAACAATTACTATATATTAACCTATCATTTCATCATGTTCAAAGTTTCTAAAAATGGCATATACGTCACATTATGCCTGTTTTTTTGTACCACAATTCTATTTGCAGCTGCCCCGAAAAGAGAATTTTACGAGATCAAAATCTACCATGTGAAAGATGCTGATCAGGCTTCGCGAATAGACAACTACCTGAAAGATGCATACATCCCAGCGATGCACCGGGCCGGTATCAAAAACGTGGGTGTATTTAAGCCAGTGGCAAGCGACACCGCAGCCGGTAAACTTATTTACGTATTCACTCCGTTGAAGTCGCTGGAACAACTGGTGGACCTTCCGAAAGTACTTGGCAAAGATGCCGCTTATCTCGCAGCCGGAAAGGATTATATCGATGCTGAATACAAGAACCCGCCTTACATTCGGATCAGATCGACTGTATTGAGAGCTTTTGAAAACAGCCCGATGATGAAAAAACCGGATCTTACTTCACCAAAAAGTGAGCGGATCTATGAGCTGAGAAGCTATGAAGGTCACACAGAAAAGATCTACTGGAACAAGGTAAAGCAATTCAATGCAGGTAACGAAATTGGGATTTTTGCGCGCCTGGGCTTCAATGCGGTATTTTATGGTGAAGTAATCGCCGGATCGACCATGCCGAACCTGATGTACCTGACTACATTTTCTGACAAAGCTTCACGGGATGCGCACTGGAAATCGTTCAGCGATGATGCTGAATGGGGAAAAGTGAAATCAATGCCTGAGTACCAGAATAATGTATCTAAAAACGTAACATTGTTCCTGTTCCCTACTGATTATTCAGATATCTGATCAGAAATCATATAAAAAAGAGGGTGCAGTTGGTATGAAGCCAAATTGCACCCTCTTTTCGTTTTTACTGGATCAACCTTTTACTGCATTAATCACCGCACGCACACTTCCATGTTTGCTTAACAGTGACTCAGCTTCGTCGGGCGAAATATTGAGTTCTTCTATAATCATACGCACAGCCCGATCTACGAGCTTTTCATTCGTAAGCTGCATATCTACCATTTTATTGCCTTTCACTTTTCCCAGCCGGATCATTACGGCAGTCGAGATCATATTCAATGCCAACTTTTGTGCAGTCCCCGATTTCATGCGCGTGCTGCCGGTCAGAAACTCCGGACCTACTACTATCTCGACGGGGAACTCCGCTGCTTCGGCCACCTTGGAACCTGCGTTGCAAACTACACAGCCAGTCAGCAAACCTGCCTGACGTGCTGCATTCAATCCGCCAATTACATAAGGTGTACGGCCTGATGCAGCAATCCCTATTAATGTATCATTTTCAGATGGTTTATACGGTGCAAGATCTTTCCATGCCTGCTCACTATCATCTTCCGCATTCTCAACGGCCTTTCTGATCGCGGTATCACCTCCGGCTATAATCCCGACCACGAGGTCGAAAGGAACGCCGAAAGTAGGCGGACATTCAGATGCGTCCACTACTCCCAACCTCCCGCTCGTACCTGCTCCAATATAGAACAACCGGCCTCCCGCCTGCATTCTTGGTACGATCTGCTCAACCAGCGCCTCTATCTGGGGGATTGCTTTATTGACAGCAAACGGTACTGTCTGGTCCTCAGCGTTAATGGATGTCAGCAGTTCATTGACACTCATTTTTTCAAGGTCGTGGTAATGGGATGAAGATTCGGTAGTTAGCATGATGCTCGGGATTGTTTCTTTTCAAAATTAAAAGTTTTCCTATTACAAAGCTTTTGTTCCAACAAATTTGGTACTTATTGAAGATTATGAACAAAAAAGTGACTTAATGTTTGGAAAATAGAAAGATACCCTTCTAATTTGTGTCACCAAGCAGAAAGTAGCGAAATTTCGCTGCGCTTGTAAATTCCGCTATGAAAAACACAACAATCATTCTAAGTCTTCGAATTGTCACGCTCTTTGCGTGAGTGAGGAAAGACTATATAGTTCGGCACCTCACTCACAACAGAGTGAGGTGTTTTTATTTAATACAATAAATCACCATGTCTGAACTGAACAAATTTTCAAAAACCCTGACGCAGGAAGTTACCAATCCGGCAGCACAGGCAATGCTTTATGGAATTGGCCTGAAAGAAGAAGATTTTGCCAAACCGCAAATCGGGATTGCAAGTACCGGCTACGAAGGAAACCCGTGCAATATGCACTTAAACGGACTTTCCGTGTATGTAAAGCAGGGCGTAACTGCCAATGACATGGTGGGTCTGATATTCAATACGATTGGAGTTTCTGATGGTATGACCAATGGAAATGACGGTATGCGTTACTCACTACCGAGCCGCGATATCATTGCAGACTCTATTGAAACCGTGGTTTCGGCACAATGGTACGACGGCGTAATTGCAGTTGTGGGTTGTGATAAAAATATGCCTGGTGCCGTAATGGCGATGGCGCGCCTGGATCGCCCGGCTATTATGGTTTATGGCGGAACAATCCGCTCAGGCCACTACAAAGGTCAAAAGCTGGATATTGTTTCGGCATTTGAAGCTTTGGGTAAGAAGTTTGCGAACAACATTTCTGACGAAGATTTCAAAGGTGTAATCCAGAACTCGATCCCGGGGCAAGGCGCTTGCGGCGGAATGTACACCGCTAATACCATGGCAGCTTCGATTGAAGCAATGGGGCTTAGTCTTCCTTTCAGCAGCTCTTACCCTGCCACCCACGAAGGCAAGCAGGAGGAATGCAAGAAGATCGGATCAGCAATGAAAAAGCTTCTTGAACTCAATATTACACCTAAGGAAATTATTACTAAAAAGTCCCTTGAAAACGCATTGACGGTAGTAATGGCGCTCGGCGGCTCTACGAATGCAGCGCTGCACTTCCTTGCAATTGCACGCTCGGCCGGACTTTGGTTGACATTGAATGACATTCAGGAGATTTCCGACAGAACTCCATTTATCGCCGACCTGAAACCAAGCGGTAAATATTATATGGAGGATATCCTTGCAATAGGCGGAGTACCTGCTATCACCAAGTATTTATACTCTCAGGGCCTGATCCACGGCGACTGCATTACTGTAACCGGAAAAACGGTGGCAGAAAACCTGGCAGAAGCGCCGGATCTTGATTTTGAAGCACAGAAAATGGTTTTCCCGATTGAACAGGCAATTAAGCCAACGGGACACATCCAGATTATGTATGGTAACCTCGCACCCACCGGCGCAGTAGCCAAGATCACCGGTAAAGAGGGCTTAACCTTTGACGGCGAAGCGAAAGTATGTGAACATGAATCGGAAATCATTACCATGCTGTCGAACCACGAAATAAAGCCCGGACACGTAGTAGTGATCCGCAACGCGGGACCGAAAGGCGGACCTGGAATGTCGGAAATGCTTAAACCTACCTCTGCTGTAATGGGCGCGGGTCTTGGTGATAAAATTGCATTAATTACCGACGGACGTTTCTCTGGAGGTACACACGGGTTTGTGGTAGGTCACATTACACCGGAAGCATTTGACGGAGGGCCAATTGCATTGGTAAAAGATGGTGACCGGATTACTATTGACGCAAACACGCGTGAATTGACCCTGCATATCTCCGATGAAGAAATGGCCGCCCGGAAAGCAGAATGGGTACAACCTGCACCGAAGTTTACCAAGGGAATGCTCGGAAGATATATCCGCACAGTGAAATCAGCCAGCGAAGGTTGCGTGACCGACGAGGCTTAAACTTGCAGAGTATGGCAGCGGAAGAATTCAAGTTGGACAGGACAGCATTTCACGCCGGAACACATTGCGAAACGGAACAATATTATTCAAAAATGCAGCCTAAAACAGGAAAAGAGAGATTGGAGGCTGCCCATTATCTGAATAGCATTGCTTTTCAATTTGACTTGAAAAATCCGCCGAAATTGGACCGAACGGCCTTTTCAATGAGAAAACATACTTTGTAATGGCCAATATCTTCAACGATGATTTTCAGGAGTTTCTGAAATCGCTCAATGAAACAGAGGTTGAATACATATTGGTTGGGGGTTATTCTGTCATTCTTCACGGGTATTCACGTACTACAGGTGATATGGATATCTGGGTCAGGAAAACGAAGGAAAATCATTCAAAACTGACCAGGGCTTTTAGGAAATTCGGAATGCCTTTGTTTGATATGACAGAGAAAAATTTTTTAGAAAATCCTGATTTTGATGTTTTTACGTTCGGCAGAGTTCCTGTTTCAATTGACATTATCACAAATTTGAAGGGACTGGAATTTGAAACTGCGAACGAAAATGCTTCGGATTATTTAGTGGAAGATTTGAAGATCAGGTTGATCAATTACCACGATTTAATTAAAGCGAAAAAGGCGGCAGGAAGGCCAAGAGATATTAATGATATTGAAAATCTTGAAAATTCGTCAGACAAATAAATAGAGGAGTCATGGAATTTAATGAAAATCAAACCGAAACAGTCCAGATCGCGGAACCGGCGGCGACTGTTGCCAAGCCGGAACTGATCAATGGATCTCACGCGGTGATCAGGTCATTAATCGAAGAGGGAGTTGACACTATTTTCGGGTACCCTGGTGGAGCGATCATGCCTGTCTACGACGCGATTTATGACTATCAGGAAAGCATTGACCACATTCTCGTACGTCACGAACAAGGCGCGGCGCATGCTGCAGAAGGATATGCACGTGTGAGCGGTAAGGTTGGGGTTTGCCTTGTTACGTCCGGACCTGGCGCCACAAACCTGGTAACCGGCATTGCCGATGCGATTATCGATTCAACGCCGCTGGTTTGCGTGGTTGGACAGGTAGCTGCGCATTTGCTTGGTACCGACGCATTCCAGGAAACGGATGTAATTGGTATTACGATCCCCATTACTAAATGGAATTACCAGATTACCCGGGCGGATGAAATTCCGGAGATCATGGCCAAAGCATTTTACATTGCCAAATCAGGACGTCCGGGACCAGTTCTGATCGACATTACCAAGAATGCTCAAAACGAGCTGATGTCGAAAGCGTTTTCTTATAAAAAATGTGAAAACCTGATCAGCTACCGCCCGCGCCTCGCGCCGAAAACGGAGCAGGTAGAAGCTGCTGCAAAACTGATCAATGAAGCCAAAAAGCCGTTTCTCTTTGTGGGTCACGGCGTGCGGATTTCACACGCGGAAAACGAATTGATCCAATTCATTGAAAAAACTGATATCCCTGCCGCATCAACCCTGCTGGGCCTCTCGTCTGTCTCGGTGGACCACCCTAATTATGTGGGCTGGCTGGGCATGCACGGTAACTATGGTACCAACGTACTTACAAACCAATGCGATTTGATCATTGCTGTCGGAATGCGTTTCGATGACAGGGTAACAGGCGATGTAAGCCGTTATGCCAAACAGGCGAAAGTGGTCCATATCGAGATAGATCCCGCAGAAATTGATAAAATCGTCAAGGCAGATGCACCCGTAGTTGGAGATGCGAAACTTGCGCTCGAAATGCTGCTCCCGTTGGTAAAGGAGAATGATCACAAAAGCTGGATTGCTGAGTTCAAGAAGTTTGATGTGATTGAAAATGAAAAAATCACACAACCTGAGCTCGCTCCCACCACAGAGAAAATCAAAATGGCGGAGGTAATCCGTACACTTTCAGATAAAACGAAGGGAGAGGCTGTAGTTTTGGCAGATGTGGGCCAGCATCAGATGATGACTGCTAGATACTACCAATTCAAAAAGCCGAATTCGTTTATTACCTCGGGCGGTTTGGGTACAATGGGTTATGCATTACCAGCCGCATTCGGAGCGAAGGTGGGAGCTCCTGATCGTGAGGTCGTTGCATTCATTGGTGACGGGTGTTTCCAGATGACAATCCAGGAGCTGGGTACCATTGCGCAAAGCGGACTTCCTGTGAAGATTATCATTCTGAATAATAATTTCCTTGGAATGGTACGCCAGTGGCAGCAGCTTTTCCATCAGAAAAGATACTCATTCGTAGAGCTGCAAAACCCGGATTTCATCACCATTGCAAAAGGTTTTGGAATAAATGGACATACATGCAGCAGCCGCGACAACCTGCAGGATTCACTGGATACACTGCTCGCTTCTGACAAACCTTATCTTCTGGAGGTGATTGTTGAAAATGAAGAAAATGTGTTTCCTATGGTACCTACCGGTGCCTGTGTGTCGGATATCAGATTAGAATAAACAGGAAAATATCGCAACTATGACAACATACACCATTTGCGTTTTCACGGAAAATACGATTGGTATTCTTAACAAGATTACCACTATCCTAACACGCAGGCGGATCAACATCGACAGTTTAACTGTTTCTGAGACAGAACGAAAGGGTATCTCCCGCTTTACTATCGTTATCCGGCATGATTCGAGAGAAGCTGTTGAAAAGCTCGTCCGCCAGATCCGGAAAGTAGTAGAAGTACTCGCTGTTTTCGGATATTTGAACGATGATATCGCTTATAATGAAATCGCATTGTTCAAGGTTTCTACACCGATTGGGGCAAAACCCATTGATATAGAAACCATTAACAAGGTTTACAAAGCGTGGGTTGTTTACTGGCACCTTACCTATGTAATCATTCAGAAAACCGGTACCGAGGAAGAAATATTTGAATTCTTCGACTACATCAAACCGCATGAGATTCTTGAATTTGTAAGATCCGGCAGAGTAGCGGTAAGTAAATCACCTCAGACGCTGGTGGATTATCTTCCGGAGGCGGAGTGGGAGTATTACCAATAGCATTACCTCTTTATAATTATCCTTTTTTAATCGTAATAAATCAATTTAACCAATAATCAATGGCAAAATTAAATTTTGGCGGGGTCGAAGAAGAAGTAGTAACCCGTGAAGAATTTCCTCTTGAAAAAGCGCGTGAAGTACTTTCTAGTGAAACTATAGCTGTAATCGGTTACGGTGTACAAGGTCCGGGCCAAAGCCTGAATATGCGTGATAACGGTTTCAATGTAATCGTTGGTCAGCGCCAGGGTGGTAAATCATGGGACAAAGCTGTTGCTGACGGCTGGGTGCCTGGTGAAACTCTTTTCGATATCGAAGAAGCGCTTTCAAAAGGAACTATCATTTGCTACCTGCTTTCTGACGCCGCTCAGATTGAACTTTGGCCAACTGTTAAAAAGCACCTGACTCCGGGAAAATCACTTTATTTCTCACACGGCTTCGGTGTTACTTACAAAGATCAGACTGGCATTATTCCTCCTGCTGATGTGGATGTTTACCTTGTTGCTCCAAAAGGATCAGGTACTTCACTTCGCCGCCTGTTTGTAGAAGGCAAAGGCTTGAACTCTTCTTTCGCTGTATTCCAGGATGCAACCGGCAAAGCGCGTGAGAAATGCATCGCAATGGGTATCGGTGTAGGTTCAGGATATTTGTTTGAAACTGATTTCTACCGTGAAGTAACATCCGACCTTACTGGCGAGCGTGGTACTTTAATGGGTGCTATTCAGGGTATCTTCGCTGCTCAGTATGAGGTACTTCGTTCCAATGGACACACTCCATCAGAAGCATTCAACGAAACAGTTGAAGAATTGACACAATCATTGATGCCGCTTGTTGCTGAAAATGGAATGGACTGGATGTATGCCAACTGCTCAACTACCGCGCAACGCGGTGCATTGGACTGGTGGAAACCTTTCCGTGACGCTACCAAGCCTGTTTTCGAGCAACTTTACAACTCGGTAAAAAGCGGCGAGCAAGCTAATATTTCCATCACACGTAACTCTCAACCAGATTACCGCGTGAAACTGGAAGAGGAATTGGCTGAGCTTCGCGAATCTGAAATGTGGAAAGCCGGCACAACTGTTCGCAGCCTGCGCCCAGAAAATAACTAATCAAAACTCAATCGAGAACCGGCGGCTGAAGCCGCCGGCAATTGATTAAACGAGATCAATTACCGTTGGCTTCTAGCCGGCGGTACCGAAAAAACAAGAGCTTTGCGATTGCAAGGCTTTTTTCTTTACAAGCAATGGAAACAGTGCATTCAACTCCTACACTAGATAATATATTTCTGGCTGCCGAAAGGTTGCGCGGGATCATTAATCACACACCAATATTGTATAATGCACATTTGTCGGAGCAGTATGAGGCTAATATTTACCTCAAACGGGAAGATCTGCAAACGGTACGCTCATACAAAATTCGCGGTGCATATAACAAAATGGCAAGCTTGTCTGCTGCTGAGCTGGCGAATGGGATTGTGTGCGCAAGCGCAGGTAACCACGCCCAGGGAGTTGCTTATGCCTGCCGGAAAATGGAAGTAAAAGGCGCGATTTTCATGCCTACTACAACGCCCGCACAGAAGATCAAACAGGTAAGACTTTTTGGTAAAGAATGGATAGAAATTCACCTGGTAGGCGATACTTACGATGATGCTTACTACGCTTCCAAAGATTATCAGACAACCAACAATGCAGTCTTCGTGCATCCATTTGACGACTTACAGGTGATTGAAGGCCAGGGGACCGTAGGGCTGGAAATTTTCAAGGATGCGGATTTTAAAATAGATTATCTGTTAATGGCAATCGGAGGCGGCGGCCTGGCTTCCGGCATTTCGACTGTTTTTAAACAATTATCTCCCAAAACGCAGCTGATCGGCGTCGAACCCGAAGGTTCTCCCACCATGAAAAGGTCCATCGAGGAAGGCCAGGTCGTGACTTTGGACCATATTGATAAGTTTGTCGACGGCGCTGCTGTGCGTCGGGCAGGTGATCTGACTTTCCAAATATGTCGCGATAGCCTGGACAAAATCCTGCTTATTCCTGAGGGCAAAGTTTGCTCCTCCATTTTGCAGCTTTATAATGAGGAAGCAATCGTAGCTGAGCCTGCGGGCGCACTGACCGTAGCGGCACTCGACCTGATCAGGGAAGAGATAAAAGGTAAGAATGTGGTTTTACTGATCAGCGGCGGCAATAATGATATTACGCGAACGGAAGAGATCAAGGAAAGATCACTTTTGTTTGAAGGATTAAAGCATTACTTCATCATCCGTTTCCCACAACGTTCCGGTGCATTCCGTGAATTTTTGAATGTCCTAGGACCCAATGACGACATTGCGCGTTTTGAGTACGTAAAGAAAACCAACCGGGAGCAGGGCCCTGCATTGGTAGGAATTGAATTGAAGAACCGCGAAGATTTTGCGCCGCTCATCGAACGAATGGACGCGAACAGGGTTGTGTACGAATACCTCAATGATCAGCCGGATTTGTTTCAGTTTATGGTTTAGATATGCTCCGCGTTCCTTCTGATATCAGTTCCTCCGAATTTGAGTCCCTGAAAATTCAGGATATGACTTTTGTTGCTTACCGCAATGAAGTATATCCGTCCAAATACGACGTGTTCTTCGAGGAGCACGCCGTGATTGTAGTCCTGGAAGGGGAGAAAAAATTCACTAGCCCGAGCCAGGAAGTTCATGTTGAAAAAGGGGATATCCTGTTTGTACAGCGAGGTTTTTATTTAATGTCCGAGTCTATTAATGAGTCTTACAAGAGCCTGGTTTTCTTTTTTGACGAGAAATTGTTGAAAGAATTTGTGGGTTTACATCCCGAGCTGTTTGATAGTCAGGAGCAAAAAACCGTTTTTGAAAATCCCATTCTGCTGTTGAAGTCAGATGAAAACTTTGAGAAGTTCATTCAGTCTGTTTTTCCCTATTTCCGTTCACGTACAGAGTTAAAAAATCATTTCCTCAGACTTAAATTTCAGGAGTTGCTTTTGCATTTGCTTGAACTGGATCATTCCAGGCAGTTGAGGGCGATTTTGTACAGTTTATACAAAGGCGAGAAGGTTGATCTGCCATTTCTGATGAACAGTTACTATCTCAAACCACTGACTTTAGACGAACTTGCCCGGCTATCGGGAAGAAGTCTTTCGGCTTTCAAACGCGATTTCCAGGATGAATTCCATACCTCTCCCGCGCTTTGGCTTAAAAATAAGCGTTTGGATTACGCAGATTTCCTGCTGCGAAACAGTACAAAGAATGTCTCTGAAATCAGTACGGAAATTGGTTACGAAAGCGTTTCCCATTTTATAAAGACCTACAAGGAGAAATACGGGGTAACTCCGAAGAAGCAGGGATGATTTGAGCCCTCGCCGATCTCAATCAATTTTATTATATATGTTTTAACTGAACTTACACACCATTGAAACTCTGCATGTATATCCGTCAAAAGCTTAGGAACAAGCAGTAATTGCCTTCTTGAAGCTGGAAATATCCCTTTTTCCAGACAGGATAATTTACCGGTACATGTTCTGCAAGGTAAGCAAATAAAGATTTCCGCTCAAATCGCGCCTTCAAACTAAAATCATTACTTTTTGACCCTTTACCGTTATCATTATTCGTTTGAATATGTGGTAATTTGTAATATCAATTCTCCCTTAAAGAAGTGGCTACGACCATAGTTTGTTCTTTAATGCCAGTGTTGAATAGGCGAAATTTCAATCTATCAAAATGAGTAACCAAGCAACTACCTTGTTTGACAAAGTGTGGGATGCACACGTTGTCCGCAAAATCGAAGATGGCCCGGATGTATTTTTCATCGACCGTCACTTTATCCACGAAGTAACCAGCCCGGTTGCATTTCTCGGACTCGAAACCCGAAATATCGGTGTTATGTATCCTGAGCGCACGTTTGCGACAGCAGACCATAATACCCCGACGATCAACCAGCATCTTCCAGTTGCCGATCCGCTTTCTGCAAACCAGTTGAAAGCACTCGAAACGAACTCTGCCAAATATGGCATTTCTCACTGGGGATTAGGCAATGCACGAAACGGTATTGTACACGTAGTTGGTCCGGAAAACGGGATTACACTGCCGGGAATGACGATTGTTTGTGGCGATTCGCATACCTCAACCCACGGTGCGTTTGGCGCCATTGCTTTTGGAATTGGTACTTCCGAAGTAGAAATGGTACTTTCTTCGCAATGCATTATGCAGCCTAAGCCAAAGAAAATGCGTGTAAACGTAAATGGAACTTTGGGCAAGGGAGTTACCCCGAAAGATGTTACCCTGTTTATTATTTCAAAATTGACAACTGCTGGCGCTACGGGCTATTTCGTGGAGTATGCAGGTGATGTCTTTGAAAACATGAGTATGGAAGGTCGCATGACCGTTTGCAACATGAGCATCGAAATGGGTGCGCGCGGCGGTATGATCGCTCCTGACCAGACAACTTTTGATTATATCGAAGGTCGTGAGCAGGCACCAAAAGGCGAGAAATGGGACAAAGCGCTGGCGTATTGGAAAACGCTCAAAACTGATGCGGACGCTGTTTTTGATAAAGAATATACTTTTAGTGCGTCGGAAATTGAGCCGATGATCACATATGGTACCAACCCTGGAATGGGACAAGGTATTTCCAAAACAATCCCGACTGCTGATCAGGTGGAAGGCGGCAAAGCAACTTTCGACAAGTCATTGAATTACATGGGCTTCCATGAAAATGAATCGATGATCGGCAAGAAAATTGATTACGTATTCATCGGCAGCTGTACGAATGGCCGCATTGAAGATTTTCGTGCATTTGCCTCTATCGTAAAAGGACGTAAAAAGGCTGATAATGTTACCGCCTGGATTGTGCCAGGTTCACATATCGTTGAATCTCAGATCAAAGAAGAAGGTATCCTGGATATTCTGACTGATGCGGGTTTTGAACTCCGTCAGCCTGGCTGCTCAGCTTGTCTGGCGATGAACGATGACAAGATACCTGCAGGAAAATACGCAGTAAGTACTTCCAACAGAAACTTCGAAGGCCGTCAGGGACCGGGAGCCCGTACCTTACTCGCCAGCCCACTCGTGGCTGCTGCGGCGGCGGTGATGGGGGTCGTTACGGATCCTCGGGAGTTGATGCAATGAAAGGAATTACACGGAGACGCACTGAGTTTTAAAAGGAGAACCACGGAGAATGGAGTTAAGTGATGTGACGGGAAAGATTATTGGCTGTTGCATCGAGATCCATCGCGAGCTTGGGCCAGGGTTGTTGGAATCTGCTTATGAAGAATGCCTGGCTTACGAGTTAAAGAGGGCTGGGTTGTTTTTCGAAAGGCAGAAACCAGTACCTGTTCATTATAAAGAAGTGTATTTGGAATATGGCTATCGAATGGACTTTGTAGTCGAGAATACAGTGGTAGTTGAATTAAAAAGTGTCGAAACACTTAATCCAATTCACGAAGCCCAGATCTTGACTTATATGAAATTCGCGGAAAAGAAAATTGGACTACTCATCAACTTCTATGTTCTGATCTTAAAAAACGGACTAAAAAGATTCGTAAAATAAACCTCCGTGGCTCTCCATTCTCTCTTCTAAACTCTGTGTCATAAAATCAAATCGAAAACTTAATAGCTGAAGTACTGATAAGACAACAGCATATAATAAAATGGCTTACGACAAATTTACCATACTGAGAAGCTCCGCAGTTCCCCTGCCGATTGAGAACGTTGATACCGACCAGATTATCCCTGCGCGCTTTTTGAAAGCGACGAAAAGAGAGGGATTTGGCGATAACCTTTTCCGCGACTGGCGGTACAATGGCGATGATACGCCAAAAGAAGACTTTATCCTCAACAACCCAATTTACTCAGGAAAAATCCTGGTTGGCGGACGTAACTTCGGAAGCGGATCCAGCCGCGAACATGCTGCCTGGGCGATTTACGATTACGGGTTCCGTTGCATAGTATCCAGCTTTTTCGCTGATATTTTCAAAGGTAATTCACTAAACATCGGCATTTTGCCAGTTCAGGTAAGTGAAGGCTTTTTAAACAAAATCTTCCTTGCAATCGAAGCCGATCCAAAAGCTGAACTGGAAGTTAACCTTCCTGAACAAACGATCACGATCGTCGCAACCGGAGAACAGGAATCCTTTGACATAAACGGCTACAAAAAACATAATCTGACGAATGGCTTCGACGATATTGATTATCTGCAGGCTATGAAGGAAGAAATCAGAGGTTTTGAGCTCGAAAGAATGTATTAACGGGCTATCAGCTTTCGGCTTTCGGCTATCATACTTTTGATTGGCCGATAGCTGACGGCCGAATGCCGACAGCCAAATATGGATAGTCGCTACATAGAAATAATGGATACGACACTGCGCGATGGTGAGCAAACCAGCGGCGTGTCGTTTTCTGCGTCAGAAAAGCTGACCATTGCCCAGGTCCTACTTCAGGAAGTAAAGGTCGATCGCATTGAAATCGCCTCGGCACGCGTGTCTGAGGGGGAATTTCAGGCAGTCAAACAGATCACAAACTGGGCGAAGGCACACGGTTTTCTTGACAAAATAGAAGTACTCACTTTTGTCGATGGCGACGCTTCTATCAACTGGATGCTGCAAGCCGGCGCGAAGGTGATGAACCTTCTTACCAAAGGTTCGCTCAACCATTTAACCCACCAGCTCAAAAAATCACCTGCCGCTCATTTTGAAGATATCAGGGCCGTCATTGAGCTTGCCGAATCAAAGGGCATTGAATGCAATGTGTACCTGGAAGACTGGAGTAACGGAATGCGAAGTTCTCCAGAATACGTTTTCCAATCGCTGGATTTCCTTTCCACACAGCCTGTCAGGCGGATTTTGCTACCCGATACGCTGGGCATTCTCACGCCTGCTGAATCGTACAATTTTGTTAAACAAATCGTCGATCGCTATCCAAAGCAGCACTTTGAATTCCATGCACATAATGATTATGACCTGAGTATCGCCAACGTAATGGAGGCACTGCGCGCAGGCGCTCACGGGTTGCATTTAACTGTGAATGGAATGGGAGAACGCACCGGCAATGCGCCTCTTGCAAGTACCATTGCTGTTTTGAATGATTTGATGCCGGAATACAAAACTTCGGTAAATGAAAGGTCGCTTTATACAATAAGTAAGATTGTCGAAACCTTCTCAGGGATCCGCATTCCTTCCAACAAGCCGATAGTCGGTGAAAGTGTTTTTACCCAAACTGCGGGGATTCACGCTGACGGAGATAAAAAGAACAACTTGTATTTCAGCAAGTTAATGCCCGAGAGATTCGGTCGCCAGCGGCTGTATGCTTTGGGAAAAACCTCTGGTAAGGCGAACATCGAAAACAATCTGCGTGACCTGGGCATTACACTTTCCGACGCTGATCTTAAAAAAGTAACTCAGCGGATTATCGAGCTTGGCGACAGGAAAGAGGCGGTAACACCGGAGGATTTGCCCTACATCATTTCTGATATCCTCGACAGCAATGCGATTGAAGAGAAAGTAGTGATTGTGAATTATGTTCTCACGCATTCGAAAAACCTGAAACCTTCGGCAACACTGCAAATCAAGTTTGGAGAAGAGGTTTTTGAAGAAAATGCGCAGGGAGACGGGCAGTACGATGCATTTATGAATGCGTTAAAAAAGATATATTGCCAAAAAGGGATCAGCTTACCAATGCTGACTGACTATACGGTACGCATTCCGCCAGGCGGAAAAACCGATGCGCTTTGCGAGACAATCATTACCTGGGAGATCAATGGAAAAGAAGTAAAAACCAGGGGGCTCGATTCTGACCAGACATTCTCCGCCATTATGGCTACTCAGAAAATGCTGAATTTGCTTGGTGTGCCGGTCAATGTCCCATTAGTTTCTCCTCTGGATTAAATGCGTAGATTTGAAGTATGGACAAGTCGAGTTTATATCATCATCTGAAAAGCTATCTCCTGCAAAAAAAGATAGTAAAAGCTGCTGTATTCGGTTCGTTCGCGCGAAATGAAGAGCGCGACGATAGTGATATCGACCTACTTATCGAAGGTGAAAACCTGACCATGTTTGATATACTTCGCATTGAAGACGAATTAGGATCAATTTATAATAGAAAAATAGATCTGGTGGAATACAAAGCTATTAAACCTTCTATCAGGCAGCATGTTTTCCAACATGTCGTCCAACTGATATGATTCGTGATGACAAAGTATATATTGAAGATATAATTCAATCCATACAAATAATACAGGAGCATTTAGAAGGCAAAACTGAACAGGATTTTGAAGGAAGCTTACTATTACAAGATGCTGTTTACAGGCGATTTGAAATAATAGGTGAGGCGGCTTCAAAGGTTTCTGAACAGTTTAAAAAAGAACATCCCGCAGTCGAATGGAGACTGATGAAATTAATGCGTAATAAGCTGATCCACGAATATTTCGGGATTTCACCTGCTAGTATTTTTGCGACTGTTCAGGAAGACCTTCCACAGCTTCTTTCAAAATTAAATCCAATATTATACTGATTATCAATTAAATACTTTAATGAAAAAAAATATCCTTATTGTACCCGGTGATGGAATCGGGCAGGAAGTTACTGAGGTTGGAAAGAGTGTCCTGGTGAAGATAGCGGAGAAGTTTGGGCATGAATTCATTTACGACGAAGCATTAATGGGCCACGCTGCAATTGAAGCGACAGGTAACCCGCTTCCTGACGAAACACTTTCCAAAATGCGCGCTTCGGATGCAATCCTTTTCGGCGCAGTAGGTCACCCCAAATATGATAATGATCCGACAGCCAAAGTCCGCCCGGAACAAGGTCTGCTGAAAATGCGTAAAGAGCTGGGTTTGTACGCCAATTTGCGCCCTATTAAATTGTTTGACGAGCTGCTGGGCGCGTCTTCCATTAAGCCTGAAATTCTAAAAGGATCAGACATTCTCTTCTTCCGTGAGTTGACTGGAGATATATATTTTGGCGAAAAAGGGCGTAAAAACGACAATGATACTGCTTATGATATCGCTGAATACAGCCGCTATGAAGTAGAAAGAATTGCCCGTAAGGCATTTGAGGCTGCGCGCACAAGAAGAAAGAAGCTTTGCTCGGTAGATAAAGCGAACGTATTGGAAACCAGCCGCCTTTGGAGAGAGGTTGTGCAGGCACTTGCTCCTGAGTATCCTGATATCGAAGTAGAGCACCAGTTTGTGGATTCTGCTGCGATGATGCTTATCAAAGATCCGCGCCGTTTCGACGTGGTGGTAACTGCCAATTTGTTTGGTGATATACTAACAGACGAGGCAAGCCAGATTGCGGGTTCAATGGGTATGCTTGCATCGGCTTCGGTTGGTGACAGTACCGGTGTTTACGAACCGATTCATGGTTCCGCACATGACATTACCGGTAAAGGAATTGCCAATCCGCTTGCATCCGTATTGTCAGCAGCATTGCTCCTGGATATCTCTTTCGGGTTGAAAGAAGAATCGGATTCGATCATTGCGGCTGTGGACCAGTTGCTTAAAGACGGGTTCAGGACCAAAGATATTGCTGATTCAACTACCGCAGCAGACAAAATCCTGAATACGCAGGCGGCAGGAGTTGAACTTTTGAAAAGATTA
Organism: Dyadobacter sp. Leaf189; assembly: GCF_001424405.1. GTDB lineage: Bacteria > Bacteroidota > Bacteroidia > Cytophagales > Spirosomataceae > Dyadobacter. The sequence goes on along the minus strand of NZ_LMPS01000007.1, from coordinate 176,028 downwards.
TAAACTAACCGAAGTTTTGCCAAAGAATATTTGTTGCAATCAAAACTTCTGCTTTCTTTGCAATATAAACCAGTTGTCAGCGAATTTTCGCCAGGTACTAATGAACGCACTTCAAAGAAATTCAAATCTTCTCATTCAGATAGTTCCGTGACACGGGAAAAGGTTATGTTGTGATTTCATTTCGAACCCTTTCCTGCTTAGGAAGGGGTTTTATATTGCTTAAAAATTATTAAATTCGTATCCATTAATTTTTAATTCCCACCAATGAGTAATCGAGTTCAGATCTTCGACACAACTTTGAGAGACGGCGAGCAGGTACCCGGCAGCCAATTGACCACCGAAGAAAAGATTGTTGTAGCGAGTCAACTCGAGAAGCTGGGAGTAGATATTATTGAGGCCGGATTTCCTGTATCAAGCCCTGGCGACTTTCGCTCTGTGGTAGAAATTTCAAAAGCAGTTCGCGAACCGATTATCTGCGCATTGTCGCGGGCAGTACAAGGTGACATTGATGCAGCGGCAAATGCATTGCAATATGCAAAACGCGGACGCATTCACACCGGCATCGGCTCTTCGGACATTCACATTCAGCACAAATTCAATACGACGCGCGAGAAGATCCTGGAAAGAGCAGTAGCAGCTACGAAATACGCCAAATCCAAGGTTGAAGACGTAGAATTTTACTGCGAAGATGCAGGCCGCGCGGATTTGGTTTTCCTCTCGCAGCTCGTTGAAGCAGTAATTGGAGCAGGCGCGACCGTTGTCAACATTCCTGATACAACAGGATATTGTCTTCCTGAGCAATACGGCGGCAAAATCAAGTACATCTTTGAACACGTTTCCAATATTCATAAAGCTACTATCTCGATCCATTGTCACAATGACCTTGGTCTTGCCACTGCCAATTCCCTTGCCGGAATTTCCGCAGGCGCCCGGCAGGTAGAAGTCACGATCAATGGAATAGGCGAGCGCGCCGGTAATACTTCGCTCGAAGAGGTTGTTATGGCAATGCGTGTCCACCAGGATGAGCTCGGCTTGGAAACTGGCATTAACACGCAGTTTATTTACCCGACAAGTCAGCTGGTTTCAAAAATGATGCGTATGCCCGTGCAGGCTAACAAGGCGATTGTCGGTCGCAATGCATTCGCGCATTCATCGGGAATTCACCAGGATGGTTTTCTTAAAAATAACCTGACTTACGAAATCATGAGCCCGCAGGACGTGGGAGTAGATAAGTCGGACATCGTCTTAACGGCAAGAAGCGGACGTCATGCATTAAAGCATCGTTTTGAGCTCCTGGGTTTCAGTTTTGAAAAATCAAGCCTGGATGAACTATATACGCGTTTTCTTGAAGTCGCTGATTTGAAAAAAGAGGTAAATGACGCTGACCTGGTTGATTTAGCAAAAACTGCTATTCCGGCTTGATTAGAATATGCTTAGAAATGCTTAACTCCTTGAATCTGAATTTGATGTTTTAAAGAAATTTTTGTAATGTTACATATTCAATAACATCCATCAGATTGCAAAAAGCCCTCGGTGATTCTGACTAAGGGCTTTTTTCTTGTTTAAAGGATAATGGTGCGGTTGTTGTGAATGAAAACGCGGTCGTTAAAAACGAGTTTCAGCGCCTTCGATAAAACCGCTTTTTCAGTATCCCTCCCCAAAGTAGCCATATCAGCAGCCGTTTGTCGGTGATCCACTGATTTTACATCCTGCGCAATAATAGGCCCCTCGTCAAGATCGCTATTCACAAAATGGGCGGTCGCCCCGATGATTTTTACACCACGTTCATAAGCCTGCCTGTACGGATTTGCTCCCACGAATGCAGGAAGAAAAGAATGGTGGATATTGATAATTTTATTAGGGAAGTGATCCACAAATGCGGGTGTAATAATGCGCATATACTTGGCAAGAACGAGAAACTCCGGCCGGTATACATCGAGAGTTCTCAGTATTGCTTCTTCATGCTCCTCCCTTGTTTTATCCTCGTGAGAGATAAAGTGAAATGGAATGCCAAATTTGCCAACAAGCGGCTGTAACTTATTGTAGTTACTCACTACTGCGAGGATATTTGCATCCAGCTCATCGAATGCATACCGGATCAGCAGCTCGCCCAGACAGTGATGCTCCTTAGTCACTAAAATAACGATATCTTTCTTCTTCTTGGGATTGATCCTTAGGTTCAGACCGGCAGGCAACTCGCTCTGCAATATTTTTAAAAGTTCGTTTACGTCCGTTTCACCTTCAAATTCTGTCCTCATGAAGAAGTACCTCGACGGGCTCACATATTCGTCATTTCGTATGATATTCTGATTATGTGTAAAAAGAATGCGTGTTACCTGGTAAATCAACCCTTTATGATCAGGGCCGTCCATTAAAAGAATATGTTTTTGAATCATTTAGCTTTGTTTACTGTCTAATCCGGTAACCAATATCTGAAAATTTCTGTTAGCTAATTTCCATAATTCAATATTCAATGGCAGAAGAACTGATTATACCAGCTGATTCCGACCGCGCCGGTGCTTACGAAGCGCTCATTCCGCAAATTGCCGGACTTATAGATGACGAAAGTGACCTGGTTGCCAACCTCGCGAACATTGCAGGCGCATTAAAACAAACTTTCGGGTTTTTCTGGGTTGGATTTTACATTGCGAAAGAAGGACAGCTCGTACTCGGTCCTTATCAGGGGCCAATTGCCTGCACCCGTATTCCTTTTCACAAAGGCGTTTGCGGAGCCAGTTATTCTAGAAAAGAAACGATCATTGTCCCCGATGTAGAGCAGTTTCCAGGACATATTGCTTGCAGCTCTGCGTCAAAATCCGAGATTGTATTGCCTGTATTTCATCGAAACGGCACCGTGGCAATGGTTTTGGATGTTGATAGCGACGAGCTGGATAATTTCAGCGAGGCAGATGCAGACGGACTTGGCAAGATCCTGCGCATGCTTGAAAAGAAGTTATAAAAAAAAGGCTTTCCCCTTTCGGAAAGCCCTCAACAATAGCATTGTTACCAGGTTAATTCAAAGAGAACATCGGCAGTCGCAAAGCAACAACATTATTAAACATCAGCTTCGTGATTTTCGGATCCATATAGTCAATCAGCGGAAACTCGGATACAAGTGACATTACCTCAAACTCACTGTCCGCCCTTACGACGCACCATAGCCGGGAGTAATCATCAGATAATGCATAGGACATCATTCGTCCCATTTCCATAAGCTCATTGATCTTCTTCTTCTGTGCTGGTATTTTTGCCGTGAAATCCTCCGTAAGCACCGCCGGAAGTTGTATTTCAACCATATATTGGCTCATAGGTGATAAAGTTAGGTTTACAACAAATACCTTTCTTCTTGTGTGTGATCTGTTTATAAAATGATATGCACCGGTTATTAGTTCCTCAAAACAACATACGAATATTCTGGAAAATCCGGCCAGTACTTTCCAACCATTTAAACGCGATCTGTGTCGTATTATGTACGGATTGCGGTTTTCAGTATTTCAAACCCAGCCAAATCGAAGCAGTATTCGACTACCTTTGGGTAAGGGTGCTGATTTTAAATCATAAACCGAACGAAGCACCCCCAACCTTCGGATGACCTTTAACGAACAGGAACTGGTGAGAGGCTGTAAACAGCGCAACCGCACCGCCCAGAAGCAGCTATACGATGTTTTTGGGGGAAAGTTGTTCGCTATTTGCCTTCGGTACACCAAAAACCGGGCTGATGCGGAGGATGTTTTACAGGATGCTTTTATAAAAATATATGAGAATATAGATTCTTTCAGGGCAGACAGTCCATTGGAATACTGGTTACGCTCGGTCGTAGTAAATACCGCGCTCAACCACCTGAGGCAGCAGAAGTACCTGAAAGATCTGGATGACATTGATTACCATCTCAATGGGATTGCGGACAGAGAGTTTACACTGGGTAATTTCCAGATGCAGCAATTACTGGAGCTGATCAGGGAGTTGCCGCCAGGTTGCCAGACGATCTTTAACCTCTATGCCATTGAAGGTTATCAACACAATGAAATAGCTCAAAAACTGGGCATTTCAGAAGGAACTTCCAAATCGCAATATGCGAGGGCAAGAACACTCCTTCAACAAAAATTGAACAAGGAAACAAGATTTGACGATGGATCCGTCCGGAATAAACAATTTTGAAGAACAGTGGCGAAAGGCGCTGAGCGATGCTTCTGAAACTCCCCCGAAATCAATCTGGGAGAATATAGAAGCGCGTCTCGACGAAGAGAATGAGAAGGGGACAGTTCTTCCGCTTTGGTGGCAGTCAAAAAAGTTGTGGCTTGCTGCCGCATCGGTTGCTGCTTTGCTGGTCGTAGGTGCAGGAATGTGGTATTCCAATTTCAGGAATGCGCATCATGGAAATGATCTCGCTATCACGAAATCAGCTGTAAAGCCTGATTTACATTCAGCTGACTCTGATACCTCAGGTACAGACATTAAAGATAATGAGGCAATTGCAGCCGCTGGAAATGAAGAGAATTCTTCGGATAAGCAGTCTGATATTTCTGATAAAAACTCAGCCATTGCGGGCACTGGAAATGCAGCACGTAATTCGCCGGCTTGGAAAAATAGCCGCACCAATGCATTAGCGAAATCGGAAAGGTCTGGTGTACAGCCTTCCGGAAGGGATACCTACTCAAAACACACTCTGCCCTCGGAGCAGGAAAACATTGCCGCAGTATCGCCAGCTGCCCGTGAACCTGAGGCTCCGCTTTTGACACAAAATAATACAGACCAAAATGCGGCTTCGCCGAAAGTGCTTGCGGGGCGTTCCTATAATGACCTGGATGTGCATTTCCAGAAAAGGTATGTATTCTTTAAACCTGATGTGATTGCAGAAGAAGAGATAAAGCCCAAAAAACACAAAGAATATTGGGCTGGTATCGGAGTAATGCCCGCTTCTTTTAATCCCGACGTGCAGGTTAAGCAAACGCCACAAGCCTTTTCTTATCAGGCGCTTTCAAGTGCGAGAGCGGTTTCCGGTTCCAGTGAGGCAGGTGCTTCTTATGCTTTGCAAACACAAGGCGGAATGCGGTTTTCGAAACACTGGTCGGTGGAACTTGGTCTTAGCTACCTGCAGGCAAACTCTTCTTATGAAGGCGGCGGGTACCTGCTGAATGCTTATAACCAATCGGCTAACGTACTGGAAAATGCATTGGCCGACGCTTCTCCGAGACCGTCTTTCTCAGCCGAGAAAAACTTTAACAATGGAACTGCCTATATCGATGTAGCCAAAAAGGTTAGCAACAATTACCAATACCTGCAAATGCCGGTACAAGCTGGTTTTACGCTCAATCCTGACAGAAAACTGAGCTACTCTCTTCTGGGCGGTATGATGGCGAATTTCTTCCTGAGCAATGAACTTGAAGCCGCTTCGGGCGAGATTATCACCACCACAGCCAGCGACGAAATATACAGAAGTGTGAACTGGGCTGCCACCACTGGTTTGAGGTTCAATTACCGCCTTTCCAACCAGTGGAAAGCGAGTTTGACGGGCTCTTACCAGAGATCTGTTTCATCAGGTTTCAGATCTAACCAAACGCTGGACGCACATCCTTACCTGTACGGAGTGTCCTGGGGAGTCAGGTATTCATTTTAAAATTGTTCGAAACCTCTTCCAACCTTCGTTAGGGTTTTTGAATCTGAAAAGTGTTGATGCATTGAAAGGGAGTCTTTCTTCTTGAATCTGTTCCTTAGCTTACCTTAACATTTATTAGCCATGAAAATCTTAACCAAGTCACTCTTTGCATCCTTACTGGCGGCTTCTGCTTTGGTAGGTTGTACCAGCGATGAGGATGTCAACCCTTCCAACGAGGTTAATCCCGTGATCATTCCTGCCGAAGTAGCAGACGGATCAAGCAGGTTTGCCTTCAACTTTTTACACAACCTTCAAAAAACACAGCCTGAGGACAACTTCTTTGTATCACCATTGAGCTTGCATATGGCGCTTGGAATGCTGCTGAATGGCGCTGAAAGTGAAACTGCACAGGAAATTCAGAAATCACTTGAAATGCAGGGTGTGTCAATGGCCGACCTGAACAAGGCATATCAGACCCTGATCAATGATCTTCCGGTTGCCGATTCAAAGGTTACATTAGGTCTCGCCAATTCAATCTGGTATAAAACCGGATTTAATGTCTCACCAGATTTCCAGAGTGTACTTCGCGATTCATTTCACGCGGAGATAACCGGTTTACCCTTTAACGCTGCTGCTGTCGGCAGGATTAACCAATGGGCAAGTGATAAAACCAATGGAAAAATCAAGAAAGTAATCGAGCAGATACAGGCTGATCACGTGATGTTCCTGCTGAATGCACTGTACTTCAAAGGTGACTGGAAAGCAAAGTTTGAACCTAAAGAAACAGCAGACGCTCCCTTCACATTGGAAGATGGTACTGTAAAAACGGTTAAAATGATGAATGTAAAGGGTGCATTCACTACCGCCGGCGATGCAACTTACAGTGCAGTAAAGCTTCCATACGGAAATGGGCAGTTTAGCATGACCATTCTGCTTCCAAAAGGTAGTGCTACGATTGACGGGATATTATCAGGACTTGATGCGGACGAATGGAAAACAATTACTTCCATGACAAATACCAGCAATATAAAAGTTGGCTTGCCCAGATTTAAGCTCGAATATTCGGCTTTACTGAAGGGTACTTTAATGCAAATGGGAATCAAAAGAGCATTTTCAAATGGAGCCGAATTTGGAAAAATAAACCGGGATACGGGGCTAAAGGTAGACTTTGTGAAACAGGATACCTACCTGGGGATTGATGAAAAAGGAACGGAAGCAGCGGCTGTAACATCAATTGGAATGTCGACTACCTCCTGGGGCCCCGAAGAGCCGAAATTCATCTGCGATCGGCCATTCGGGATTATCATCAGTGAAAATACATCGAATACGATCTTGTTTATGGGAAGGATTAAGAATCCGGACAGCAAATAACATTAAGTGAACCTTTCATTATCAGACATTTAGAGTATCAAAGATAAAAAATGCCGGCCATGTCGGCATTTTCGGGGTGCGTTATCGTCCGAGAGCCTTGCTTTCGGACGATTTTGTTTCCCTTGAATTGTGAAAAGCACCAGTATCTGCCGTGTGAGTGCTACCACCCGCAAAAGCTTCTATCTCTTTTAAAAACATCGCTTTACCGCTGTGATACCAGGCGCGGAACTTTACGGATTGGTCAATGTGAGTAGGCAGGTAGTCAAGCAATATCGAGAGATCGAAGGATTTGGAAGTTACGCCCGCACCTGAAATAACGCCGTCCAATGCATTACATTCCTGCTCAAAATGATTGGGTACCGGTACCATCATCACAGGCTTGCCCAGATACATTGCCTCACAAACAGATTCAAAACCGGCTGTCGTAACCAATGCAAGGCAACCTGCGAGCATATTCAGGTACTTTTCGCTATTGATCCTGTGAAAGGTGAGCGTTTTATCGTACTCAAATTCTTCGGAAACATTCGGATTGTCCCAGAAGCAATGCAGCCTGACGTCGGGATGTTGCTGGTGCCAAGAGATGATTTGCTGGCTCAGACTGTGGTGTGTCATGTAAACCAGGAAATAGTCGCCTTTCCGAGGCACAAGCCTGCCGATCTCGCGCCTTAAAAGCGGCGGTACCACGGTGATTTTAAGATCAGGTCGCGACGGAATTTCACGGAATGACAACGCAAGCCTCTTGCCGGCAAACCAGGAAGTGGATTTTGAGTTTAAATTGATCAAAAACCGACTTACCCTGCTTTGTTCAGGAAAAACGAATCGGGGATGCAGAAGCAAATACTGATGTGCAATGCAAACCATCGGGATTTCCGATCTGTACATCAGATTGTACAAGCCGCCATAGGTATCATAAAAACTGACAATCAGGTCTGGTCGGATCTGTCTCACAGTTCGATGTATCCTTTGGAGGCTGCGGAGGTATTTTGGGATATTGGCTAAATGGGTACACAAAGTCCGCCGCAGGTTCATTCCCCCGCCCTGTGCTTTGTAAATGATATTAGGTGCATCAAAATGAAACACCGGAGCATGAATGGACTCGTTGAAAAAGGCAGGTATCTGCCGGCCCGGCGAAGTTCCTACCAGCGCACCCACGACTTCGTGACCGGCCGATCGCAGGATTTGTCCAAGCGAAATAGCCTGGGTAAGGTGGCCCCTACCCTCGCCCTGCACCATAAACAGGATTTTCATATTATAAATAGCGTTGGTTCCGGCCGGTTAACAAGCCCGTGAATGCAACCTGCTTCTCAGAAACTGTGAAGTTCTCAGTAATAACCTTCGCTTTCGTTTTTACAGGCTTTTGAATAACCTCCTGCTGATCGTAATACAGCAGACTCCAGTTTCCGTCAAAATCCTCTACCAATGCACTGAGCGTTTCGACCCAATCACCCGAATTCATATACATGATCCCATCAATCTCGCGGATAGCAGGGTGGTGAATGTGCCCGCATATCACGCCGTCGCAGCTGCGGGAGCGCGCCAGCTCTGTCAGTTTTTCCTCAAAGTCGGTCATGTAATTAACCGCCATTTTTACGGATTGTTTAATCCGCTGGGAAAGTGAATAGTAAGACAGGCCTCTCCATTCACGGTATTTGTTGTAAAATTTATTGACCCAAAGCAAAAATGTGTACCCCATATCACCGAGGTACGCAAGCCATTTCAAATGCGTCGTAATGGAATCGAAAACGTCGCCGTGGGTAACGTAAAAACGCTGGGTACCCGAGTTTAGAATGTAGTCTTTTCTGATCTGAAAGTGCTTGCCGAGCCGCAGCGGAATGATCTGGTCCAGGAAGTCATCGTGGTTACCTCGGATGTAAATCACCTTTGTTTTGTGCTCTTCAATCATTTTCAGCACCCTTTTAAAGAACATAGTGTGCTTTCGCTTCCATACACCATATTTTTTCAACTGCCACGCATCGATGATGTCTCCATTCAGAATTAACTTTTTGCAGGTATAGCTCTTCAAAAAGTTTGTCACCTCCTCCGCTTTGGAACCTCCGGCGCCTAAATGCAGATCAGAAATGATGATTGTACGAAAGTGAGTTGTATCTCCCATGATACAAATCTTCTCATTTTATATTACCTGGATGTTACTGGCAGTTTATCAGTGAGTTAAGTTTTATACTAAAAACTATTTCTACAAATATCGATACACAATTTCTGCTCGTCACCATTGGTTATTTAAGAAAAAAGCCCAGATATTTATATTTCAAAAAATCGACAAACCAAGCCATGAGAGCACTTTTTACCCTTCTTCTCGCATGTTCATTCGGTGCATTTGCACAAAAAATCCACCTTCCTCATGAGGTTGAAAAAGTAGCCGAGCCCGCAGGCGGAAATCCATTGTTGACTCAGTTTATCAACACCAACCTGCAAGTCCCATTTAAAAGCGCCTTCAAAGGTATCAATGGAAGGGTGTACGTAAAAGCAGTGGTCGAGACAGACGGGAGTGTCAGCAACGTGGAGGTAGCACGCGGGATTGATTCACTATGCAACCAGGAAGCACTCCGCGTTTTCAAACTCTACCAGGCATGGAAACCGGCTACGGTCAAAGGTGAGCCGGTAAGACAGTCCATTTCTTATCCGGTGACCTTCAAAATCGCGCCGCAGGCAGGATATGACAGTACGAGCAAAGCGATAGTTGAATACTACGACGGGAAATATGCTCCTTCTTCCGACCCGAACAAGGCCGAGTACAGGAAGATCCTGCCAGTAGACGAGACAGGGTTTGTAGCGCGCGATGTTGTGTACGAAAACCGCCAGGGGAACAAATGGAAACGAATGGGTGCAGCTGCATTTGCCAGGAATAATGGCTGGTTCAGGTCTGACTACCTGCCTGCAAATACCGATTCCATACAAGTGTATTCCATTTCTGCGAGAGACCAGAATATGGCCAGCCACGCTGCGGAAGGTACATTTCAGATGAATGGACGCTTGCTGGAATACACGGAGTATGGCGCCAACAACAAAGCCTACCTGCATAAATTGTATGATCTGAATGGAATGGTGCGTGAATTGCAGCTATATACCGACAGCGTGAAAACGGAAGTAAAATGGTACGAAAACGGCCAGATCAAATCCGTGACAGAAATCATGAGCGCCAAGCCAACCGAAATTCCGAGAATTGTATATCTCGATGCATGGAAAAAGGACGGAACGCAGCTTACCAAGGCCGGCGAAGGTACCTGGGCAATAACCGAGAAAACCTATAATGGAAAGTGGCTCACCGAAAACGGCCGCATTACAGCGGGTGGCAAAACTGGCAAATGGACAGGTAAGTGGGCCGATAGTACCCTGCATTATGAGGAATTGTACGAAAATGGAACGCTACAAAAAGGAATAGCATACCATGACGGCGCAAAAAGCGAGTATACCGAGCCACAGGTCCAGCCTGAGTTCAAAGGTGGCCTTAATTCATTTTACAGATTCCTTGGAATGAACATAAAATATCCAACAGAAGCCTCCCGTCGTGGAGTTACTGGGAGGGTGCAATTGTCATTTGTAGTGTGTGAAGACGGCAGTTTGTGTGAATATAAAGTTGAAAAAAGCGCCGGTTTTGGCCTTGATGAAGAAGCGCTGCGCGTTGTCAAGAAAATGGACGGGCACTGGGTACCGGGAGAAATGCGGGGCAAACCGGTGCGGGTTCGTTATAACGTGCCTATCAATTTTCAGATGGATTGATTTCACCAGGAAACCGTTTATCCAATCCCAAAACCATTCAAGTGTTTTGGGATTTTTTTTATCCTGAATTGTAATGCATTTAGCCGGTAATTGATAATATTGTGATATCATTTTAATATCAACTTCAAGGCTATGAATGAAAAAGAACTAGGTACTGAATCAGGGGCTACGATGCTCGGCCTCGGCTTGTTGCTGATGCTGGCAGGAGGTGCCCTTTCGGCCGGATTGAACAACTCGCTTCCCGGCGTAATTTTATTTATTCCCGGCTTTTTTCTGATACTCGGGTTTACAGTAATCAACCCGAACGAAGCAGTTGTAGCCACATTTTTCGGGGATTATCAGGGAACGATCAAGCGGAATGGACTAAGCTGGGTCAACCCGCTGTTTAAGAAGAAGAAGATCAGCCTGCGTGCGCGTAACCTGAATGGACAGAAGCTGAAAGTGAACGACAAGCTGGGTAATCCCATTGAAATCGCTGCCGTGGTTGTATGGCGCGTAGGCGATACAGTGAAAGCCTGCTTTGAGGTAGATGATTATGTAAAGTACGTGGAAATACAATCGGAAGCGGCTGTACGCCACCTGGCAGGCATTTATGCATACGACAGCATGGAAGACGATGACCTGGCAGCACAGGAAGTTACCCTGCGCGACGGAAGTGGTAAAATCAACGAAATGCTGGAAGGCGAGCTTACGGAGCGGCTGAGCAGGGCGGGCATTGAAGTCCTCGAAGCCCGGATTAGTCACCTGGCTTATGCGCCTGAAATTGCCGGCGCAATGCTGCAGAGACAGCAAGCTTCCGCAGTAGTGGCCGCGCGCAGACAGATCGTAAACGGCGCAGTAGGAATGGTGGATATGGCGCTCGCCATGCTGTCTGAAAAGCAGATCGTGGAGCTGGATGAGGAGCGGAAAGCCGCTATGGTAAGTAATTTATTGGTAGTATTATGCGGTGAAAAGGCAGCGACGCCTATTTTGAACGCTGGCACTTTGTACCCCTGATATGTCAGAAAAAAAGGCATTTGTTTTACGGATCAATCCTGATATGCTCAAAGAACTCGAAGTTTGGGCACAGCAGGATTTTCGTAGCTTAAATGGTCAGATCGAATACCTGCTCAGCGAGGCACTGAAAAAACAGCGCCGGAGCAAGAAGCAAAGCAATGATAGTGAGGAAGGAAAAGAATAAAGAAAATGTTAACATTGCATTACAATAGTTGTTCTACCAATTTTTAAGCCGAACATGAAGCACGTCATCAGGATTCTGGCATTCGCCATAATCTCTCTCCAACTATCAGCCCAAATCCCCGATACTTTTCAGTGGCTTCCCGATGGAAGTGGCTATCGCGATGTAAGTGAAAACGATATTGTGGAAGTAACCTTGCCAGCGAATACGCCCAAGGTCATTGTTTCAAAAGCGCAGATAACTCCTGCAGGAGGCAGCCCTCTTCCAATCAGAAGCTACACGATGAGCAAGTCAGGAGATAAGGTTTTGATTTATACCAACTCCAAAAGAGTGTGGAGATATGATACCCGCGGCGATTACTGGGTTTTTGATATTACTGCCAAAACTCTGAAACAGCTTGGCAAAGGCTTGCCGGCTTCGTCACTGATGTTTGGAAAGTTCTCTCCAGACGGAAAACATGTAGCCTATGTAAGCAAGCACAATGTATATGCCGAGGATCTGCAGAGCGGAGAAGTGAAGCAACTGACGAAAGACGGTACTGATCGTGTGATCAATGGTACTTTCGATTGGGCATATGAAGAGGAATTTGATTGCCGCGACGGCTTCCGGTGGAGCGACGACAGCAAGTCCATTGCTTACTGGCAGCTGGATGCAACCAAGATCCGCAACTTTTTGATGATCAATACGACAGATTCCATTTACTCTTTCAATGTACCTGTTGAGTATCCGAAAGTAGGAGAAACACCTTCGCCTTACAAAATTGGTGTGGTAGATATCGCTGGCTCCCAGACTAAATGGATGAACATTCCGGGTGATCCGCAAAACACCTATGTCCCCAGAATGGAATGGTCGGGTATGCCAAATGAGCTTGTTATACAGCAGCTTAACCGCAAGCAAAACGAAAGTACCCTGCTTTACGTCAATACAACCGACGGATCTGCCAAGCCTTTTTACACTGAAAAAGACGAGGCGTGGATCGATATCAAGAGCCGCTGGGAAAATGACCCGATGGGCTGGGACTGGATCAACAATGGGAAGGAGTTTTTGTGGGTAAGTGAAAAAGACGGCTGGCGCCACACTTACCGCGTAAGTCGCGACGGTAAAAAGGAGACTTTGATCACGGTTGGGAATTTTGATATGATCAATCCTGTCAGAATCGACGAGAAAAACAATGCATACTATTTCATTGCTTCTCCCGACAATGCAACGCAGAGCTATTTATACAAAACTACGCTTGATGGAAAAGGCAAGCCAGTGAGAATAACGCCGGCAGATCAGCAGGGATCGCATGTGTACGAAATTTCACCCCTGGCGAAATTTGCAATGCACCGTTTTTCCAATGCGAAAACTGCGCCGCTTACCGAATGGATTTCGCTCCCGAAACACACTTCCATTGATCCCGCGAATTCTATTGCACAGTCAGCAGGCAAGATCAATTCCGCCAAGCTGGACATTGAATTTTTCAAGGTAACTACGGACGAAGGTGTGGAAATTGATGGCTGGCTCGTGAAACCAATCAATTTTGACGCTTCCAAGAAGTACCCGATTGTATTCACCGTGTACGGAGAACCCGCTTCAAGTACTGTGAAAGATACCTATGGAACAGGCCGCAACAGATTGTACAACGGCAGTATGGCAGACGACGGCTACATTTATGCATCTATTGATAACCGCGGTACACCTTCTCCAAAGGGCGCGAAATGGAGAAAAGCCATTTACAAGAACATCGGGACGATCAACATCAAGGATATGGATGGAGCAGCTACTGCAATGTTCAAAAAATATGCATTCATTGACACTTCAAGAGTAGCTGTGCACGGATGGAGCGGCGGGGGTTCCTCTACTTTAAACCTGCTTTTCCAATATCCTCAGCACTTTAAAACAGGTATCGCTGTAGCCGCTGTTGGAAACCAGCTTACTTACGATAACATCTACCAGGAACGGTATATGGGCATCCCGCAAGAAAACCGGGAGGATTTCGTAAAAGGATCGCCGATAACCTACGCAAAAAACCTACAGGGTAACCTGCTTTACATTCACGGCACGGGAGACGATAATGTGCATTATCAAAATGCTGAAATGCTTGTCAACGAACTGATCAGGGCAAACAAGGTATTCCAATTCATGCCATACCCGAACCGCTCACACAGCATCAGCGAAGGCCAGGGTACCTCAGCGCATTTAAGAAGCTTATTCACCGATTATCTGAAAAAGAACTGCCCTCCGGGAGCAAAGTAAATTCAGGTTATAACCAACAAAAAAGAGCTGGATTCACATTGGATCCAGCTCTTTTTTATTGGTTATGATTCTTTTCTATTTACCGTAAAGCTTCTTGGCAGCAGGTTCGTATTTGTCACCAGCTGACCATTGAGGAGCTGTTTTTCTGTCGGCGATCAGGCGGGTCGTATAAGTATAAGCCTGGCTAAATTTCAAAAGATAGTTAAAGTCGACCGTTTCGGGATTGTCTGAAACCTGGTGATAGTTTTTCATGATATCACCATTAAATTCCTTGAAGCCGGGTGTGAAAGTAGGTGCAGGAATTCCCTCTTTGGCAAAGTTCACATTGTCCGATCTATCAAAAAGACCTTGTTCCGGCGAAGGGTCTGCGAAAACGCCCAAACCGAAAGCTTTACTCGCAGTTTCAATTTCCGCGCGTGCGCCTGTGCGGTCCAGGCCCATTACAGCCACGATCGTGGTGTCGTTATAACCTGCACCGTCAGAATTAAGGTTGAATATGCATTTGTTCAAAGGCAGCAGCGGATGCGACGCGTAGTATTTACTTCCCAGCAAACCTATCTCTTCACCTGTCAGTGCAACGATCAAAACTGATCTTTTCGGCGGATTTTTAGACAAGGCCTCGGCCGCAGTCAGCAGAGCCACAGTCCCGAATGCATTGTCTCTCGCGCCATTGAAAATGCTGTCCTCAGCTGTGAAAGGCTGGCCACCCTGCTTGCCTACACCCACGTGATCATAATGCGCTGACAGCAATATATACTCGTCTTTCAGCTTCGGATCAGATCCTGGAATTAAACCGACTACATTATAGCTATTGACCTGCTGCGTTTTCCGGCCGGCTGTTTTAAAGTCTATTTCTTTAGCTCCGCGCAATGCCCGGGCAAATTTTGCTTCCTTACCATTTATCCACGCGTGCGGAATGGAGGACAAAGAGCCTTTATCACTTTCCGAAAGGGATAACTTTTCGCCAGCAAAGTTACGCAGCACAATGTTCCAGGGAATGGGCGCATTGAATAGCTCAATAACAGCTACAGCACCTTTCTCAGCGGCGAGCTTTCTTTTTGCGATAGATGTCGCAATGATTTCGCCCGGTGTTTGAGTCTCGGGCGTGCCGCTTTCCACGAGCACGATCTTGCCTTTTACATCCAGGCCTTTGTAATCGTCCCAGCTTTTAGCTGCATTTTCAAGACCAAAGCTGGCATAAACAACCGGCGCTTTGAGATTTGTTTCTCCTCCGTTCATCAGGATCCAGTCCTGTCCCGCCTTCATGATTTCCGCATCAGCAGTGATTTCGCCGGGAGCAGAAGCTCCCATTTTCTCGAAAGGGACACTCTGGAAATAAGTGTTGTTATTGGTTCCTGTACCTGCCACAGCACTCAGGCCCAGCTTCCGGAACTGCTCTGCAATGTAACGGGCAGCAACAAGATTGCCCATTTCCGCAGTCCGCCGCCCCATCAATTCATCCGCCGCCAGGAACCGCATATGCGCCTCCACTTCGGATTTCTTCACCTGAAATTCAGGTAATGCAGGTGATTTCTTTTGTGAGAAGGAAGGCTGGAAGTGTAAGCTTAAAGCAAGCGCCAGCAAGAATGACTTATTCATTTATAATTTCAGATATCGTTTTAAGAAATTGAATGTAAAATAATCCTTACAATTTCCGATAAGGTCTTGAGGAATATTACCCATTCAAAATCACAGCTGCCTCCTTCGCAAAATAGGTCAGAATGCATTTGGCACCGGCGCGGCGGATACTGGTAAGTACTTCCATCATGGCGCGGTCACCGTCCAGCCAGCCATTTTGTGCAGCGGCCTTAATCATCGCGTATTCACCTGAAACATTGTATGCCGCAATGGGAATATCAAAATTCTCATCGAGCAAACGAATAATGTCCAGATAAGAAAGCGCGGGTTTTACCATCAGCATATCCGCTCCTTCCGCGAAATCAAGCTGCGCTTCCAGCAATGCCTCGCGCTTGTTGGCCGGGTTCATCTGATATGTTTTCTTATCCCCGAACTTAGGTGCCGATTCAAGCGCATCGCGGAACGGACCATAGAATGCACTCGCATACTTGGCAGAATACGACATGATACTCACATCCGAAAACCCGTGCGAGTCCAGGTGCTGACGGATATAACCTACCCGACCGTCCATCATATCACTTGGTCCAAGGATATCTGCGCCCGCTTTCGCCTGAGCGAGCGACATGTTGGCAAGAATTTCCAATGTAGCATCATTCAAAATCTTGCCATTCTCAACCAGTCCGTCGTGACCATCAGAACTGTACGGGTCCATTGCCACGTCGGTCATAATCACCAGCTCGGGAAAGCGCTCCTTGATTGCGGTGATCGCTTTCAGATAGAAGGTATGCTCGCGGTAACTTTCCGAGGCAACTTTGTCTTTTTTACTTTCGGGATAATTGGGAAAAAGGTCGATGGCGCGGATTCCGAGATCCGTTACTTCCTTTAATTCTTCGAGCAAATTGTCAAGAGAGAACCGATAAATACCGGGCATTGATTTGACTTCCACCTTTTGGTTGGAGCCTTCCTGGACAAACATCGGGTAAATGAAATCGGAAACCTGAAGTGTCGTTTCCTGAACCAGATCCCTGATTCCTGCGGATTTTCTATTACGTCTCGGGCGACGGGATATATTGATCATGATTGGCTGTCGGCGATCAGCTGTCGGCTGTCGGCTTTTTTGTAAGCTACTTAAATACTTAATGCAAATAAAAAACCATGCAGCTCCCGTTTCAGTTTCGCAAACCCTCCTTTTTCCTACTTCCTCCCCTTCACCCCACCATCAACTTAAACCCTTCCCCGTGCAGGTTCATGATCTGAATGGAAGGATCTTCGCGAAGGTATTTGCGTAGTTTGGTAATGTACACATCCATACTGCGGGCATTAAAATAGGAATCGTCTCCCCAGATGGTTTTCAATGCATAGCTGCGGCTGATCGGCTGATTGAGGTTTTGACAAAAAAGGCGGAGCAGCTCGGATTCTTTACTGGTAAGCCGGGCTGACTTGTCATTTGCGGAAAGCTGCTGGTGACTGTAATCAAACTGATACTGCCCGATCTGGTACACTTTCAGTTCTTCCTTAGTATCAGGCTGTTTTTTATACCGGCGCAAAATTGCTTCTATCCGGAGGAGCAATTCCTCCCGGTCAAAGGGCTTTGTAACATAGTCATCGGCCCCGACACGAAAACCCTGCATAGTATCTTCCTTCATTGATTTGGCAGTCAGGAAAATGATGGGAACATCGCGTCCACTCATCCTAACTTCTTTTGCCAGAGAAAATCCATCCTTTTTAGGCATCATCACGTCGAAAATGCATAAATCGTACTCTTTATCGACAAAAGCCTGCCATCCTTTCTGTCCATCAGTAGCAAGATCAGTAGAATAGCCTTTATCGATCAGATATTCCTGAAGCAGCGATCCCAGATTTGCATCGTCCTCAACTAGTAGCAGGTTGGGCATAGAAAGGATATTAAATTATGTTTGCAAGATAGTATTGATAAACCTTCTTAACTTATAAAAAATGTTAAAATTTCTGGTCTGGCTTGTCGCATTCGTCGTCCTCACGGGCATTGTTTACTATGCCGGACCGAAGGTGCCGGAAGCACGTTTAACACCCGTTTTACCCACCATTACCACTGACCTCCCCAAACTCGAACAGGAAATTAACCAGTCCGAAAAAGCAGTTGCCCACATTAAGCAAGACAATGAAGCCCGCATTATCTGGGCAGACAGCAGCAAAAAGGAAAAGACGCCTTACAGTATTGTATATATCCACGGCTTCGGCGCAAGCTGGGCAGAAGGCGATCCTGTGCACAAGGATTTGGCAAAAAGATATGGCGCGAATTTATACCTGGCGCGCATGCACGACGCAGGTATAGCTGATACCAGCGCATTTGATGATCTCACTCCGAACAACTTTCTGGCCGGGGCCAAACGCGCATTGGCGATAGGGAAAGCATTGGGTGACAGTGTGATCGTAATAGGTACTTCTGCGGGTGGTTTGCTTTCGGTATACCTCGCTTCGACACACCCGGAAATCAAGGGACTGGTACTTTATTCGCCCTGCATAGAAGTGGCCAATCCTACCTTGAAGCTGATTACCGGACCCTGGGGCAAGCAAATCCTGCACCAGGTCATTGGCGAGCACAGCAAAGGCAGGGACTCTATTCCCGAGCGCGCGCAGTTCTGGTTGCAGGGTTACCATACCAATGGACTGGTCACTTTGCAGCAGATGATGGACGTGATTTCGCGACGTGAAGTTTACGAGCGCATTAAAATGCCCGTTTTTGTAGGTTATTATTACAAAAATGAAAAAGAACAGGATCCAGTGGTTTCTGTAAAAGCGATCCGAGATATGGCACCACTGCTGGGTACGCCGGAAACATCGAAAGTTGAAAAGGCATTTCCGGAAAGCGGCGACCATGTAATTGCTTCACGGCTACGCTCTAAAGACGTAAAAGGCGTGTACGAAGCTACTGACAGGTTTTTTCAGGAAAAGCTCCATTTAAAACCAGTAGAATCGGCAGTAACCCAGCCTAATACTGTTAGTTGGGCTGACTAAATCTGGCATAACCAACCAAAAATGCTTTACTTTGCCGCCTTAAACGGACTTATCCTAATTAATCAATAGAGAGGAAAATATGGCTTACGGTTTATTAAAAGGAAAAAGAGGAATTATTTCAGGTGCATTGGACGAAAACTCGATCGCCTGGAAAGTAGCCTTGAAAGCAAAAGAAGAAGGTGCTACGTTCACATTGACCAATGCGCCGATCGCAATGCGTATGGGCGCGATCAACGAGCTGGCCAAACAATGTGAAGCCGAAATCATTCCTGCCGATGCTACATCTATTGAGGATATAGAAAACCTTTTCAGCAAATCAACCGAAGTACTGGGTGGCAAAATAGACTTTGTGCTGCATTCAATCGGAATGTCTCTGAATGTGAGAAAAGGCAAAGAATATGGCGATCTGAACTATGAATGGTTTCAAAAAGGACTTGATATCTCTGCACTTTCACTGCACAAATTCATGCAGGTGGCCGAGAAGCAGGACGCATTGAACGAATGGGGTTCAGTTGTTGCATTATCCTACATTGCAGCCCAAAGAACCTACTCTTTCTATAATGATATGGCCGAGGCGAAAGCATTGCTGGAAAGCATTGCCCGCAGCTATGGATACCGTTATGGAAAAGCGAAGAACGTTCGCGTAAATACGATTTCACAGTCTCCTACCAAAACAAAAGCTGGTTCGGGAATAGCGGGATTTGATGCATTTTATGATTTTGCAGATAAAATGAGTCCGCTGGGGAATGCTTCGGCAGATGATTGCGCCAATTATGCGATCACGCTCTTCTCCGATCTCACCCGTTTTGTTACCATGCAGAACCTCTACCACGACGGCGGTTACTCATCGACAGGTATCTCGGAAGAATTGGTTGAGCTGATCCAGGAGCAACATAAATAATCCGCTGATCACACAGAACATCATAAGTAAAACCCTTCAAGGCACACGTTTTGAAGGGTTTTCTGTTTTTACTTAAAATATTTCCACCACTCACCCGTTTGCCGTTGTGTGCTATTTATGAACAGATTAGTTTTAGCCAAATTAAATTGACCCTATGAAACCTCGGATAAATCGGCTTTTTTCAGATCGTATTTTGAATAGAAAACAAGCGCGGCTATTGGCTGCTCTTTTGCTTTTCACTGCTTCCTTTTCATTCCTTTCCTGTGGCGGCGAGAAGGAAGAAACGAAGTCAGCTCCTGATACCCCTATCTATACATTGGTTTTTTTGGATAAAACACAGAGCGTGCATGTAGACAGGAACTATGTCAATGAAAAGTACCGGCAGACGCTGACAGATATTGTAGAAACCAACATGCGGAACAAAGGCGATAAGCTGGAAGTGTATTTTATCCACGAAAATACCTCAAAAGCACGCGCGTTGTCGCTGACTGTAAGAAGTGAGAAAGATGATATGGAAAGCGCAAATGCAACCGACCGTGAGGGCATTGAGACTGCATTCCAGCTCGCACTTCAAAAAGAAAAGGGGATATATTTGAGGCAGTTACTGGCCAAATTAAACCAGCAGAACACAGGCGCTTCCAACTTGCAAACGGATATTTGGGCAAGCTTGCCTGTAATTGCCAAAGCCGGCGAAAGCGGATCGGAAGTAAAGGTCTACTATTTCAGTGATATGGTGGAAAGTGTAAAGGGTGCAGACCGCAGGGATTTCCACATTCAGCCGCCAAAAACTGACGCCGAGGCAGAGGCAGATGCAAAGGCAGATACTAAAAAGCTGGCTCAATATGCGATAGGCTCGCCGCAGGTTACGATTGTGTCACCATTTGAACCAACTGCTTCCACCAAAGAAAACAACCCGCACGTAACGCATTACTGGCAAACGCTATTTCAGGAGCTGGGTGGGGTGAGTGTAGAGGAGCTTTGAGTTAAACCGAAGGGGAAGCCAGAAAGCTTTGAAGTATTTTCTGGTTTTCCTCCTCGTCGAAAATTGCCTTTATGTTTAGTAATTTTAGCTATCACCCAGCCCAGTTCTCCCGGTCCAGACTGCGGTACTGGATCGCCTCGGCGAGGTGCTCTACTTTGATTGATTCACTGCCGGCGAGATCGGCGATTGTGCGGGAGACTTTCAGAATGCGGTCATAGGCGCGGGCTGAGAGCCCCAGTCTTTCCATTGCCTTACGCAAAAGCGTCTTGCCTGCTTCTTCAATCACGCAGATTTCCTTCACCATTTCCGGCGTCATCATCGCATTGGAATAAATCTCTTTTTTGTCCTTAAAACGCTCCGTTTGCATAAGCCGCGCACGAATCACACGCTCCCGTATTTCGGCGCTGCTTTCAGATTTCCGGGTAGATGATATCTGGTCGAACGACACCGGCGTAACTTCCACGTGCAAGTCGATGCGGTCAAGCAATGGACCGCTGATCTTGTTGAGGTACTTTTGAACAACTCCCGGCCCGCATACACACTCCCTGTCAGGGTGATTGTAGTAGCCGCAAGGGCAGGGGTTCATACTTGCAATGAGCATGAAGTTGGCCGGGTACTCCACCGCCATTTTGGCTCGGGAAATGCATACTTTTCTTTCTTCCAGCGGCTGCCGCATTACTTCCAGCACTGTTCGCTTGAATTCGGGCAGCTCGTCCAAAAACAGCACGCCGTTATGCGCGAGTGATATTTCCCCGGGCTGCGGGTAACTCCCTCCTCCCACCAGCGCAACGTCGCTGATCGAATGGTGCGGCGCACGAAACGGCCGGCGCGAAACGAGGGTAGCGCGCTGCCCCAGCTTGCCTGCTACTGAATGGATTTTGGTAGTTTCCAATGCTTCGGGCAAACTGAGTGGAGGCAAAATACTGGGTATCCGTTTTGCCAGCATTGTTTTGCCGGCTCCCGGCGGACCAATCATGATCGCATTATGCCCGCCCGCCGCCGTAATTTCAAGTGCGCGCTTGATATTCTCCTGACCTTGCACATGCTCAAAATCAGCATCATACTCGTTCTGATTGGCAAAGAACAAATCGCGCGTATCAACCTTTACAGGTGGTATATCCAGCTTTCCTTCAAAAAACGCGATTGCATCGGGCAGATTTTCGACGGGTATCACATCGATATTATTGACAATTGCGGCTTCATATGCATTTTCAGCGGGCAGGATCACTCCTTTAAAACCCTGCTTCCGTGCTTCAATGGCGATCGGGAGCACTCCTTTTATTGGCCGCAGAATTCCGTCTAGCGAAAGCTCCCCCAGGATGATATAGTCTTCCAAACTCCGCTCACAGGTCAGCTGCTCGGAGGTGAGTAGCGTACAAAGTGCAATCGGCAGATCGTATGCAGAACCTTCTTTACGGATATCGGCAGGCGCGAGGTTAACGACCAGTTTCTGCCTCGGCATTTTATAACCAAAGTATTTGAGAGACGCCTCCACCCGCTGCTGGCTCTCCTTCACCGCACTATCCGCCAGCCCGACCATAAAGAAGCCGAGTCCCTGCCCTACATTAACTTCGATGGTGATGATGGTAGCATCTACGCCGAACACGGCGCTTCCGTAAGTTTTAGCTAACATGTGTGTGTTACTTTGAGTAAAAACAGATTAAGTCAGGCAAACAGCCTGCATAGTACAAACCAAGTGAAATTTTAGGTCCAGACAACAAGGAACCTTCACAGCCGATAGTCAACGGCTGGAACAGATGTGCAAATGGGGCGCATGGATTAACCTTCGGAAGCTGCGTAGCTTCCCTGAATGTACTTATTCAACCACTGCAGACACAGAGATATAGGTTGGAATGATACCCGTAGCCCTGATACGCACCTCGGCATCTTCGGCCTGTGTATTCCCGGTCAGTACCAGCGCGGTATCAAGCCCGAATTTATTACCTCCGAGAATGTCGGTATGCAGGGTATCTCCCACCATGAGAATGTTCCGCTTGCTTACGTTCGGATAGTTTTTAATGTGCTGATAAGCAAAAATGAACATCTGCGGATCAGGTTTTCCAAAGCGGATGAACTGTCTCCCGATCGTGTCTTCAATCATTTTTGCCAATGCACCTACTGCGATGGAAAGGCGGTTCTTTGAAGCAGGGTATGTTTTGTCAGTATTGGCTACAATGACAGGAATGTTTCGTTTACGAAGCAGGTTCAGGGTTTTTGTCAAATCCGTGTTCCAGTCAAAACCTTCATCATCCAGAAAAACAAGCGCATTAATGCTGGCTGCCTCGTCAAGGTTCACCTGGCGGATTGAAATGGTTTTTAACCCTAGCGTTTCAATGTAATGCGCAGAATTGTCGGTACCCACATAAGCCACGAGCCCGTCACGGAATTTGTAGTCGAGGTACTCACGGGCCAGCATTCCCGAAGAAATGATCCGGTCGGCTGTCACATCATTGATACCCATTTTGAAGTACGAATCAGCGAGCTGTTCCGGACTGCGGGAAGCATCATTGGTCACCACGTAAAAATCTTTCCCGGTATCGTTCAGGTACTGAAAAGTTTTCTCAATCCCCGGAATCAACCCGTTGTAAGTTTTTAGAACACCGAAGGCATCAAAGAATATGACATCATATTTGGAAATAACTGATCTGAAATTGTCAAGAACCATAGTAAAGGAAGTGAAAGTGTGGCCTGCGAAAGCCTATATATTTAATCTTTTGAGAATTTTGTCCGCGTCAAAACCATCAATGGACGGAAAATAAAGCTCGTAAGCTTCTTTCTGAAGCTTGGCGCAGTAAGCCCGGTGGAAAAAGTATTTCCCGTATTTTATCACATAATTCAGGATAAAGAACCGGTAAGCTTCCTTCATAAACCGCACCTCACGCTCCGTTAATGGATATATCTTATGGTATTCTTCAAGGAAAATCATAAAGCGTTCTTCCATCAGCGGCCCGATCAGATAACTGAAAACCGTCTTGTCGCCCACATTGGAACAAACCCGGCTGAAGAAATAGAAATCCATTACCCTGGACGAGACACGAAACCAGTCGTAGTCCCATCTTGAAAAGAGTTTCAGGTCGTCTGTTACCGAAAAATTCCCGATGTTCCAGTCTACGAAAACGGGCATCAGATCGAATCCGCTTACATTGAGGCGCTGTATATTTTTCATAAATATATCGCATTGCCTTTTGAGGATGTTGATATAGCCACGGTGTTCATACTGCCCCGTATCCGTTTCAAGAATATCCAGCAAGTGCTGAATATCGGTCCTCAGGTTTTTGGAAGATTTGGGAATAGACCGGCCTGCTCGAAAACACGCCTGGTGGAACTTCGCGGCCTCGGCACCCAGCTTCCTGATCTGGTCTTCATTCAACCGGCGGGGCAAACGGTTAGCCGCCCTGATCGGATTGTAAAAAACGACCCAGGTATCCACAAAATCCTCCTGGTAACGATATGTATAAACCTGATTGTTCTTAAAAAGTGATTTGGCGAGTACGTTTTCAAAAGGGTAAAGCAGGTTATTGGAAAGCGCCTGTATAATGCGATGATCCTCCTTGAAATGCTCGTATTTACCAAAATATGACAGCTTGGCGATTACTTTATCATCATTGTCCAGTGTTACCCTGAAAACATGGTTGGTAGATACCCTCGCACTGATATCTTCTACAAACTTGACACCGATCGAATTATCAAAACCAGCCCAGGCCTGACGGATAATTGCCGGATAATCTTTTAAACGCATTGCTTTATATGTTACAATTTAGCCTGTCGATGTTCTTATTGCCAGTTACAAGCAGTTTTTCAAAGTTAGCAACTTCAATGCGCCTATAAGGAAAGCTGACTGGATAAATAAAAAAATAATCACATAATTTTGTAAAAACTTACCGCATTCATTTTGTTTTACTACTTCTCCCGTTTTCTCGTTCGTCTGGCATTGCCGATTTATTTAAGAAAGCTTTGCGTCTCGCATTTCGACAGGTTGCCAAAAGGAAAGCCGCTGCTTCTGGCTTCCAATCACCCTGATTCTTTTTTCGATGCGGTTGTGATCGGCTCGGTGCTGAGCCAGCCAATTCATACGTTGACACGCGGGGATGTTTTCAAGAAAAAAGCTGCTGCTTTCTGGTTAAGGCAGATCAACCTGATACCTGTTTTCCGTGGCTCGGAAGGGCGGCAGTACGTCAAAAATCACGATGTGACGGCCCAGGAAAGTCACGATGCATTAAAGAAAAATGATGCTGTTGTGGTGTTTTCAGAAGGTATCTGTGTCAATGAATGGCGCTTGCGCCCGCTGGGAAAAGGCACGGCCCGAATGGCGTATAAAATCTGGTTCGGAGAAGATGCATTGCCGCAAATGAAAGTAATACCGACCGGGCTCAACTATGAGAATTTTCGCGGGCCTCATAAACGTGTCGCATTGAAATTCGGTCAGCCAATCAGTCAGGACGAGATTCATACCAGTCCGCAGGAATATGAAAAGTGGCTCCGGGAGTTCAATGAGATTTTGGAACGAAAAATGAATGAGGTAATCCTCACAATCCCGGCAGAAGCCTCGGTACAGGAGCGCAACAGAATACTCGATTCCTTTTTCAGCGACTGCACAGTTCCGCCGCGCACCAATCCTGTTATGCGAGGATTAGGCTGGATCGGCAGGATGATCCACGCGCCGCTTTACTCATTCTTCACAAAAAAGACCGCCCAGTTAACCGGACGGTCTGTATTTTACGATTCCGTATTATTTGGAATGCTGATGTACCTGTATCCCGTAATCGTCACGCTCCTCGCATTGATTATCGGCGCATTTGCTGGGTGGTCGACTGCATTAATCGTCTTTTTCGGCTTGCCGCTGCTTGCCTGGATTGGCAGCAGGTACAAAGTGATCAAACATTAATCTTTCACACGGCCGAAACCCATTGTTTTCAACATCCAGTCGGGGAGCGGCTTCTGCGTTTTTCGTTTTTGTAAATCCATAAACCAGCCGATTTTCTTCAAGATTGGTACCTTATGTGTTTCTACCAGCTCGATCAATGTGCCGTCAGGATCTTCCAGATACGCAAAACGCCCGGCCGCTGCTTCCATTCCGAAAGAGCTTTCGCTGTCGATTGTGAATGGGTAACCCTGCGATTGCAACTTGCTTTTTAGGGCATTCATATCAAGTGTGTCAAAGCACAAGTGAATGTAGCCGCAATCTCCCCAGTAACGGTTTTCGAATATTTTTTTGGGAGTCCGGTCCAGCGCCTGGACCAGCTCGATCTGAATATCGCCCAACAACTTACTGAATGCACCTTCAGGGGTAAATTTCTTGCGGAGCAGCATTCTGCGGAATTGCTGGTTTGGCAGGGACGATGGTATATCCGAGAAAACGCCGGTTTCGTCATAAACCACTTCCAGCGGTTGTAACAAGCTTTTATAAAAGGCAAGGGATTGATCAATATCTGAAACGCCCACTACCACACCCGCAACTCCTCCTATCGGCGAGCCCGTTTTTTGAAACCACGTATTGTCTGTTGTAATCTGAAAGATATTACCGTAAGGATCATTTCCCCAGAAACCTTCGCCTTCCGGCAGCTTCACAATCGGTCCTACTTTCTCTTTCGACTGACTTTTTATCCACGCATGCGCTTTATGAACGTCAGGCGCCTTGAAGCGGATCGCATTGATCCCCAGATCGCCTGGCTCGACCTTAAAGCCAGGTAGCTGAGACTGGCGGCTGGTGAATGACCAGATTTCCAGCCCGCCTCCGCCAGCCATATTGATGGCGAGCACAGCATGCCGCTGATGTACTTTTCCGCCCGTGTAGGGGATCATCAAAGGAGCCTCTGCCTTTTCGTCAAAAACCGGTACGTCAAAGCCCAGTACCTGCCGGTACCACTTCCATGCGTCGGGCACGTTTTGAACACCTATTCCTACTTGTTGGATTCCTGAGATCAGTGCAGCACTCATTCGTTGAGGGAAAAAATTGGATCAATTGCTTAAACTTGGAAAGGCAATTTTACGAAATAAAACGCAAACCAGCGGCCGTGTGGCACAGTTGCCGGCAAAATGTGGAGTGTGGAAAATTTTTCTGATCAACAAAGCTGAAAGCTTTCTTTGATGAACATTATAATTCCTATCTTTAAATGAGATTTCCAGAATTTTATTTCAAAAAACGTGAAATCTACGCATCCATTTGGATGCGCTCATCGTATCTGTGATGAGCTTGTCTCAATTCAACCTGGAATGAATCAGTCAGTTATCATTGCGCCGATAAGCGAAAGCTTGCCGGATTTTTTAAGTGCCGCCAATTATTCGAAAGTCGTTGTTATTGCCGATAGTAATACCAAAAAGTATTGTTATCCGACTTTGAAAGAGGTTTTACCAAAACATACCGTCGTCACAGTTCCAAGCGGCGAAGCGAATAAGACTTTGTCGACCTGTGAGAAGATCTGGGAGGCAATGACAAAAGAAGAACTTGACCGGCACGCATTAGTCATCAATATAGGTGGCGGGGTGATCGGAGATATGGGTGGTTTTTGCGCGGCAGTTTACAAACGTGGAATAGATTTTATACAGGTGCCGACGACCTTGCTTTCACAGGTTGATGCCAGTGTCGGAGGGAAATTGGGAATTGATTTTCAGGGTTTTAAAAACCACTTAGGTGTTTTTAATATTCCAAAAAGTGTTTTGATCGACCCTTCTTTTCTAGGCAGCTTACCTGAGAGAGAAGTTAGGTCGGGATTCGCAGAAATCATCAAGCACTGTCTGATTGCAGATGCTGCGAAATGGGACGAAATCAGACAAAAAGATTTTGAAACGCAGAAATGGCCTGACCTCATCGCGCATTCCGTAAAGATCAAGCAGAACGTGGTAGACCAGGATCCAACTGAGAAAGGGCTGCGTAAGATCCTGAATTTCGGACATACGCTGGGGCATGCGGTAGAAACCTGCTTCTTGAACAAATCGGCAAATAAAAGGCTTTACCACGGCGAAGCGATCGCAATCGGGATGATCATGGAAAGTTATCTGTCGTTTGAGCGTAAAATGATCACACAGGATACGCTGACCGAGATCGAAGAATTCATTTTCGCGACTTACGGAAAAGTGAAGATCAGTAGCGAAGATGTCGAGGAAATCATTGCATTGACGAAGCAGGATAAAAAGAACAGAGGAAAAGAAGTGCGGTTTTCATTGCTGAAAGGAGCAGGGCAATGTGCGTATGATATAGTAGTTACAGCTCCTGAAATGCGTAAATCAATAGCTTATTATTTGGGATAGTTTTTACCAGGAGTCAGTTATAAGTTATTGGTTAGAATGTTTTGTATCAAACGATTACAGATATATTTTATTCAACCTGACAAATTAAACGCTTATGCTGAGGTCTATTTCTATCTATTCTGCACTACTTCTTGTAATGATCATAGCGGGCTGCTCCAGCGGCCGGAAAGTGTTCGTTGAGCACGATTACAGTTACGAAACCAATTTCAAAGATTACTCTTCCTATACGTTCCTGGAATGTGAACGTGATACCAACAACCTTTGTACCGAGATCTACGAAGCGATTCGCCGGCAAATGCAGGTGCGTGGGTACAAACTCACGGCAGACAAACCTACGCTGCTGGTTAACTACGGAATTTTCTACGATAACCTTCGCTATCAGGGCTATATGCAGCCGGTTATTAAAAACTGGGTGGATACTGAAAATGACGGCTTCCGCTATGAACCTATCAAATATGCACTAGACAAGGGAACACTGATCGTGTCGCTAATCGACGCGGAGAGCGACCAGGTAGTTTGGAGAGGTTATGCGTCGGGAATCTTCAAAGGGGTTGAAAACTCAAATAACCATTACAGAAGCGTCGTAAGGCGGATTTTTGATCAATATCCACTTTTCGCGAAAGGCTACGATCCAAGAAGATACAGCGAGGCCGTAGGGCGCTAAGCCGTCCGCTTTAGCCCGGTAGCCGTCGGCTGAAGCCGACGGACAGGAACTTGCTAATCTTTTACCGTCGGCTTTAGCCGACGGCTTGAAACTAGCGAGCTCTAAGCTAAGGCTTAAAACAAAAAAGGGCTCACCTTTTACCGTAACTTCAGCGTCGCAAGCGTTAGGATTGCCAGGATAATTCCTACGATCCAGAACCTGGTTACGATTTTTGACTCGTGGATTCCCCTTTTCTGATAATGATGGTGCAGGGGCGACATCAGGAATATGCGCCTGCCTTCGCCGTATTTTCGCTTTGTATATTTGAAATAGCTGACTTGCATGATCACCGACATGTTTTCAGCTATGAAAATGCCGCACATAATAGGAATAAGCCATTCTTTACGGATTGCGAGCGCAATTACAGCAATTACCCCGCCCAGCATCAAGCTGCCCGTATCACCCATAAATACTTGCGCGGGGTATGCATTATACCATAAAAACCCGACACAGGCACCTATAAATGCCGCACAGAAAATCACCAGCTCACCTGAGTTTGGAATGTACATAATGTTCAGATACTGCGAGAACTTGGTATTACCTGAAAGATAAGCCAGTACCCCGAGCGTCAATGCAATAATACCCGAAACACCTGCCGCGAGGCCGTCAATTCCGTCTGTTATATTCGCCCCATTCGAAATGGCGGTAATGATAAAAATGGCGACGATCGTGTAAATCACCCAGGTATATTCTTCCGGCAGCCAACCAAAAAGCAATGTCTTATAATCAAATTCATTGTTTTTGGTAAAAGGGATTGTCGTGACTGTCGGGTGAATAATGTCGCGGTAGCGCTGGATTTCGCCTAAACTTGAACTAAGTAACGGTTGATCATATATCCTGATCCGCACGCTGTCATTAAAAGACAGCGTGACACCCACGATAATACCTAATCCCACCTGGCCAACAATCTTGAAGCGGCCATGCAGCCCGTCTTTGTTATTTTTGAATTTCTTGAGATAATCGTCTATAAACCCGATCAAACCAGTCCAAATGGCAGTTATGATCAGCAATACAATGTAAACATTGGTGAGTTTTGCGAAGAGGATTACCGGGATCAGCAGCGAAGCCAGGATGATAAAGCCGCCCATTGTTGGAGTACCCGCTTTTTCCATTTGTCCGGCCAGCCCAAGGTCACGGATCGACTCGCCCATTTGCTTTCTCCTCAAAAAATTGATTATCGACTTACCATAAGTGGCAGCAATAAAAAGTGACAGCACAGTTGCTCCCAATGCGCGGAAAGAAATGTACTGGAACACCCCCGCGCCGGGTATATTGAAGTTCCTGTCCAGATAATCAAATAGGTAATAGAGCATGAAAAAGCTTATTGGGGGTGACGGCTGCAAAGTTGGGGCTTTTCCAAGACTACGCAAAAAGCCATTGTGTTTTTAATTGGAATACCGCTTTTCGAATACTTCGAGCAATATTTCCTTGTCATCAAAATGGTGTTTGACGCCCTGTATATCCTGATAATTCTCGTGGCCTTTTCCTGCAATCAATATAATGTCACCTGGATTTGCCGCCAGTCCGGCTTTGAAAATTGCTTCCCGGCGGTCGGCAATGGTAGTTGTTTTTTTGTAGTCCAGTGGCGGTACTCCCTTTTGCATTTGTTCCAGAATGTCCATTGGATCTTCAAACCTCGGGTTATCCGAAGTCAGAATTACCTTATTGCTGAACTTGCATGCAATAGCAGCCATTTTCGGCCGCTTTTCAGCATCGCGGTTTCCTCCGCAGCCCACAACGGTAATCACCTGCTCATTTCCATTCCGTAAATGCGTGATTGTTTCCAGTACATTTTCAAGTGCATCGGGGGTATGTGCATAATCCACGATCCCGACGATCTCATCGGCAGAATGGAATTGCTCAAATCTGCCGGGAGGACTTTTCAGGTTAGACAATTCGGTCAGTACCAGATCTTCCTTCTCACCCAGCAAAACCGCCGCCCCGTATACTGAAAGCAGATTGTATGCATTAAACCGGCCAATCACCCTGAACCAGACTTCCTGGTTGTTCACATCCATATGCATGCCGGCCAGCGTATCGGAAATGATCTTTCCCTTGAAAGTCGCGAGCGTCTGCAAAGAATAGGTTTCAATTCTCGCCTTTGTATTCTGCACCATTACAGCTCCTCTGCGGTCGTCGATATTCACCAATGCAAAAGCACCTTTCGGCAGCTGATCAAAAAAGCCTTTTTTGGCAGCGATATAGTTGTCAAAGGTTTTATGGAAATCAAGATGGTCGTGGGTGATGTTGGTAAAAATACCACCGGCAAATTGAAGACCTGTAATCCTGTGCTGCGCCACTGAATGCGAGCTCACTTCCATGAACACGTGCGTGCAGTTTTTAGCCGCCATTTGCGAAAGCAGGTGATTCAATGCAATGGAATCAGGCGTGGTATGCGTAGAGGCGATTACCTCGTCTTCGATCTGGTTTTGAACAGTAGAAAGCAGCCCGCACCGGTAGCCCAGCGCGCGGAACAGCTGAAAAAGGAAGGTCGCAACCGACGTTTTTCCATTGGTCCCTGTCACTCCCACCAGTTTTACCTTTCTGGAAGGATGTCCGTAAAAAGCAGAGGCGATGAGTCCCATTGCTGCCGCCGAGTCCTCTACCTGGATATAGGTGACGTGCTCACTGATTTGCACGGGCAGTTCTTCACATAAAATGGCACTCGCGCCCATTTCTGTTGCTTTCCCAATATACTGGTGCCCGTCTGTCTGCGTTCCTCTGAGTGCCACGAACAGACTGCCGCGAAGAATTTTGCGTGAGTCAAGTACAAGTGCATTGACCGTTATATCATCAGAACCCGTTACCTGGGCACCGTTTACGTCAGAAAGAAGCGTACTTAGTTTTTTATCCTGATTGTTGTCCATCAAGAGGCTACTGTAAGGTTAATAGTATTGTTTTAATTCCCTCCTTGTTGGCACCTGGCGGCAACGATTGTTCCACCACCTTACCCGATCCCTTGAAAGTTACTTTATACCCTTTGTTCTCCAACAGATAAAGCGCATCCCGCATCGACATTCCCTGCAAATCGGGCACTTCTTTGGATAGTACATCGGCAGACCGCCAGTTTGTTTTCCCCTTTTTGTAAAGGGAAGCAGCCGCGTATTCCGCATCTTCCGGCGCAGGTGTAAGTTTCAGTTCTTTGCTGATCACCCTCAGATCAGAAGTTCTGCCCGCCCATTTAACAGGCTTGGATTCTTCCGGAATGGAATCTTTAACCGGCTTCTGAATGCCCACTTCGGAAGCATAAATGCGGTCGGCTACTTCTTTGAACACCGGCGCCGCTACACTACCCGCATACCGGGTATAGTCTGCACCCGAGCTCTTG
The DNA here is from genome assembly GCF_001424405.1 of Dyadobacter sp. Leaf189. Lineage (GTDB taxonomy): Bacteria > Bacteroidota > Bacteroidia > Cytophagales > Spirosomataceae > Dyadobacter. The sequence goes on along the minus strand of NZ_LMPS01000007.1, from coordinate 144,171 downwards.
GGATTGTCAATTACCACAATGCAGCTGTACTTGGGTTTATCAGCAGGGAAGTAACCTGCGAACGAAGTATAGTTCTTTCCTTCGGTATAAATGCCATTGATCAGCTTCCTGGCGGTTCCGGTTTTTCCCGCAATCTGGTACAAGTCGCTTTTTATGTGTTTTGCCAAACCGTTATTCACAACACCTTCCAGCATTTTCTTCACTTTGCGGACTGTTTCAGGCGAGCAAATCGGCTTTTCCGTTACATAAGGCTCCATTTTATCTTCGATCTCCTCCGCATTACGGATTTCTTTCACGATCATCGGCCGCACCCAGTAACCATCGTTTGCCACTGCATTATAGAGTGCCAGCGTTTGGAGTGGCGTCATTTGCATTTCATAACCATGCGCCATGTAGTACATCGAGTAAGAGCTCCATTGCTTTGAAGCAGGAGTACGTATCAGTGGTGGCTTTTCGCCTTTCATCTGGATATCGGTAGGTTCCGTCAGGTGAAATTGTTTGAGGTAAGCCAGGTACTTATCAGGTTTATTGGCAAAATACCGCATCATCAGCTGTACAATCCCGATGTTCGACGATTTTTCCAAAACCTGCGAGGCTGTGATCGTCCCAAAGCCACCACGGTGTGCATCGCGGATGATATTAGCCCGAAACCGCATTGCACCATTTCCCGTATTCACCATGATCTTGTCAGGGTCCATGTGCGTCTCCTCGAGAAGCGCCATCATCGTAGCCAGCTTGAAAGTCGAACCCGGGTCATTGCTGCCGGCCAGTGCATAGTTGAAAACCTCTTCGTATTTATTGTCGCCACGTTTGGTCAGGTTCGCCATAGCACGGATTTCACCTGTTTTTACTTCCATGATCACCACAGAACCAAAGTCTGCATCCATTTCCGTCAGCTTCCGGCGCAATGCAATCTCGGCCATATCCTGGATCTTCATGTCGAGGGTAGTGTACACATCCCGGCCGGCCTGCGGCTGTACATTCAACGCGTCCCCCACCGGGATTTTCATTCCGCCTTCGACCATTTCTACCCAGCCTATCCCCGACTTTCCTTCCAGGATTTTGTCAAAACTGGCTTCAAGACCGATATAGCCCCGCCCGGTTTTCGGATCGATCCCGCCGATCGTGCGGTCCGCCATCGGACTATATGGTTTGTAGCGTTTGTAGATCGTTTCAAACTTACCTCCACCGCCTTTTCTGTTTTTGGCAAAAAACGGCCACTGCTTGATCTTCTCGCGTTCGAGGTAACTGATCTCACGACTTTTCAGGCGCAGGTACCTTTTCGATTTGCTTACGCGATATTTCAGGATCTTACTGCGGTAACCCGCTGCTGTGTTTTCTTTGAAGCTCCTGGCGAGCAAGGAAGCGAGCTCATCCAGGTGATCGTAGAAGTAGGTAGAGTCGGCTACTTTCGTGTCCAGACCAACGAAGTAGTAAGGCAGCGAAGTGGCTAGCAGGCTTTTATCATTGGAATAGATATTCCCGCGCATTGCAGGGATCGTGTCGAGTTTCAGGTCATTTTTTACAGAATACTCAGCCCAGGTTTTGCCTTTGAACTCGTCATAAAACTGTACGCGGATCAGCTTTACGAAAACAAGTATAGCCAGCACGAACAACAGCCAGCCGACAGTCCGCGCCCTGTTAATAAGTGCCTTCTTGTTGTTTTGACCACTTTCGATTTCGTTCTTCATACCGGGAAGAAAAAATTACTTTTGACGATTTTCAGAGTTGAATGCGGATTAATATTCGTCTGCCTTGACAAAGATCTTTTTAGGAGGGGTCAGGTTTTCTTCCAGGCCGGTCGCCTTTACTTTTTCGATAATAACCGACTGTTTTTTGCTTTTCTGATATTCGGAATGGACCGAATGGTACTCGGCCCGCAGATCGTCCACTTCCTTTTTGAGCTTGATACTATTCCGCACATACTGCTCAGACTGAAATCCGATCCGCTCGTAAGCGACCAGCAGGATCACAACCCAGCCAAAATAGTAGAAATATTTGACTGGAAGCCGCTCTTCACGTCCGGGTGTTTTATCACCAAAGACCTTATCGAGGGGTAAAAATTTATTAAGCCAGTTAAAAAGGTGGTATTCCCGCTTCTTTTTAGGCGGTTTGGGCGCAATCGGTTTCGGTTTTCTCTTGTTCTCTGCCATTCTAATTCCTCCAAATTATCGTTCACTCAGCAAAAACCTGCTCTTTTTCGGCGATCCGCAACTTCGCACTTCTTGCACGCGGATTCCTCGCTACTTCCTCCTCAGTTGCCTCCACAGGCTTTCTGGTAACGCTGTTTAAAGGTTTTAAAACATTTCCGTAAAAGTCTTTTTCAACTTCACCGTCAAACTTTCCCTTTTGTATAAAATTTTTGACAAGCCTGTCTTCCAGCGAATGGTACGACATAACCACCAGTCTGCCACCGGGAGCAAGCACCTCGGGAACTTGTGAGAGAAACTCTTCAAGTACCAGCAACTCGTCATTTACTTCAATCCGCAATGCCTGGAAAACTTGCGCGAAATACTTGTTTTCACGGTGTTTCGGCGCAAAGCGAAGCAGAATGCTTTTTAAATCATTGACCGTTTCAATGGGTGTATTGTAGCGCGCCGCAAAGATCGCATCGGCCGCTGTTCTGGCATTGGTTACTTCTCCGTACATTCCCAGAATGCGCTGCAGCTCCCGCGCCGACCTCGAATTTAAGACTTCGCGGGCCGTTTTGTCAACACCCGGGTTCATCCGCATATCGAGGTCAGCCTCAAATCTGGTGGAGAACCCTCTTTCGGGTGTATTGATCTGGTGTGAAGAAACGCCCAGGTCGGCCAGGATACCATTTACCTTTTCGGCTTTGTGCAATTTGAGATAGCGCCTCAAATGCCTGAAATTGGCAGCTATAAATGTAAAGCGGGGATCGCCTTTGAAGGCTTGTGCATTCACCGCCGCGTCGGGATCCTGGTCAAATGAAAACAGGTGACCGGTAGTAAGCTGATCAAGTATTGCCCTGGAATGCCCGCCACCGCCAAAAGTGACATCGACATAAATACCGGCCGGATCAATTTGCAATCCCTCAAGACATTCCTGTAACATAACAGGTTCGTGATAGGTACTTGGTTGATCCATTGTGAAAAGAAACGTTTTTAGGAACTAATTTTTGCCAGGCGGCAGTTACAAACTTAGCAATTTTAGATCGTAGGAATTGCGCCTTACATCGGATTTAATTTTCTTGCCGCACTTACATTTATACTATAACAAACTGTTTATGAGAGCAATCATTTCGGCAGCCTCGCTATTATTTTTAGTATTCCAAATCGGCTGCAAATCTGCCTCTGAAGCCAATCTTAAAAATGGCATCTGGAGAGCTACGCTCAACCGTGACAATCAGGAGCTTCCGTTCCTGCTCGATATATCCAAAAACGCCGACGGGAAAACGTACAACGTTTATGCATTGAACGATGCAGAAAAACTCAGTATGGACACTGCCTATTTCGAGAACGATTCACTCGTTATTACCATGCAGCTTTTTGATGCCAAAATCGTTGCAAAAGCAGAAGAAGAACATTTAAAAGGCACTTACTACCGCCTCGCAAACGGAACTGTATCCGGTTCGCTTCCATTTGAAGCAAAATTTGGCGAGAAATATACATTCTTTAAAGAGGGACAAGCGAAGAGCACGCAGAATGTTTCCGGTAAATGGGCCACGGTTTTTATCAATGACGAAACCGGAGATTCTACCCAGGCGCTCGGGACTTTGACGCAGAAAGGAACAGAAGTAACAGGTTCATTTTTGACAACTACAGGAGACTACCGTTACTTAACCGGCAGTGTGAATGGCGATAGTTTGTACTTATCCACATTCGACGGGTCCAATGCAAAACTTTTCAAGGCCGCGGTAAAAGACGGAAAAATGAGCGGGTCTTTATGGTCAGGGATTAAAGGTTTCAGAAGCTGGAACGCGACTCTCGATCCCAATGCGATACTACCCGATCCTGTGAAGCTGACCTTCATGAAACCCGGATTCGAAACAGTTGACTTCAAATTTGCAGATCCGAGCGGAAAGGAATGGACCTTGAAAGATCCCCGTTTCGCGGGTAAGCCGGTTATTATCCAGATCCTCGGCTCGTGGTGCCCCAACTGTATGGACGAAACCAACTTCCTGCAACCCTGGTACGAAAAGAATAAAGACCGTGGCGTAGAGATCATCGGGCTTGCATTCGAACGTTCGGACAAACCGGAAGTGGCTAATCCTAAAATCACCAAAATGGTTGAGCGTTTCGGCATTCAGTACCCCGTTGTGCTGGCCGGCACAAGCACCGACGAAGCTACCGCGAAAGCGCTCCCTATGCTCAACAAAGTAATGTCCTACCCGACTACCATTTTCCTCGACAAAAAAGGGAAAGTACGCGAGATACACACCGGATTCTCAGGTCCGGGTACCGGAAAGTACTACGATGAGTTTGTCACTGAGTTCAATACGCTTATGGACAAGCTGATCAGCGAAAAGTAAGTTATTATACCCGATACACCGCGACCAGCCAACGCGGTGTACTTTTTTGACCAAAAAATAGTATGCTTGCATAATACTACTGCGGTTTTTACATTTGTGAACAAGGCTTAACTGATATCATTTAGCAGATCAAGACCAATGCGGAAAGAGAAAACGGTTGATTTTCAGATAAAACGGGCCTGGCATTCTATATCGAGAATGTACAATGCTTATGCGGCGCGTTACGACACAACCATGTCGGTGGGCTATGTGCTTTTGAATATTGACATTGAAAACGGTACACCTGCCACCAAGATCGCCCCGCTGCTCGGAATGGAGCCACGAAGCCTCGTCAGGATGCTCAAAACATTGGAAGAGAAGGGATTGATCAAGCGGGAGGTGAGTGAAAATGATAAACGTTTTGTAAGGATTGTACTGACCGAGCTGGGCAAGGAAAAACGCGAGCTGGCCCGGGAAGGCGTCATTTCTTTTAATACAATGGTGAGGGATAAGATACCGCTTGAAAAGCTGGTCACGTTTTTTGATGTAATAAAAGACATTAACAGGCTGGTAGAGGAAGAAAACCAGAGACTTAAAGCCGGCGAAGGCGATGCGGAAGAAGCATTCTGACTTTTGCTGCTATTCTAAAAACCAAAATCTTTAACTGATGAATCGTTCAATCCGTAAAGTAGCTGTGCTGGGTTCCGGCATCATGGGTTCCAGGATCGCCTGTCACTTTGCCAATATCGGTGTGGAAGTGCTTTTGCTTGATATTGTCCCAAAAGAGCTTTCCGAAGCTGAAAAGGCAAAGGGAATTTCTGCTGAGCACCCTGCTTTCAGAAATAAAATTGTTAACGAATCGCTGCAGCAAACGCTTAAGGCAACTCCCGCGTCGCTTTACAGTCCGCCATTTGCCTCCCGCATCAAAACCGGAAATTTTGAAGATAACCTGGCTGATATCAAGAATTATGATTGGGTAATCGAGGTTGTAGTGGAGCGGTTGGACATTAAAAAAAGCCTTTTCGAGAAAGTGGATGCGCTTCGCAAGCCGGGTACCCTCATTACTTCCAACACTTCGGGCATCCCCATCCATTTGATGGCGGAGGGCCGCAGTGAGGATTTCCAAAAGCACTTTTGCGGCACCCACTTCTTCAATCCGCCAAGATACCTTCGCTTGCTCGAAATTATCCCTACCCAACAAACGGATCAGCAGGTAATTGACTTTTTAATGCATTACGGCGATTTGTTTTTAGGTAAAACAACCGTTCTCTGTAAAGATACACCCGGCTTCATTGCCAACCGCCTCGGCATTTACGCACTGATCCAGACGATCCGTGTGGCCGAAGAAATGGGCCTGAGCGTGGATGAAGTGGATAAGCTTACCGGCCCCATCGCCGGTCGCCCTAAATCGGGTACTTACCGGCTTTCCGACGTAGTCGGCCTGGATACCACAGTGCACGTTGCCAACAACTTATACGCTTCGGGAGAAGGAAAAGACGAATCGCGCGACGCATTTGTCCTTCCTTCTGTTATGCAGAAATTATTTGATAACAAATGGTTGGGAGACAAAACCGGCCAGGGATTTTATAAGAAAGTAAAAGACGAAAAAGGCAAGTCTGTAATCCTGGCGCTGGACTTTGAAACTTTGGAATACAAACCTTCCGAAAAGGTAAAGTTTGCCACATTGGAAGGTACCAAGGCGATCAGCGATGTTTGGAAGCGGTTTCCGGTACTGCTCGCCGGCCAGGATAAAGCAGGTGATTTTTACAGAAAAACCTTCGCTGACATTTTCCGCTATGCCACTTTCCGCATTCCTGAAATATCAGACGAGATATTCCGCATTGATCAGGCGATAGCTTCCGGCTTTGGCTGGCAGTATGGTCTGTTTGAAACCTGGGATGCGATCGGGCTGAAAAACATGCTAGGAATCATGGAAAGCCTTGACCAAAAACCTGCCGCCTGGGTGTACGAGATGGTGGAAGCGGGGAATGAATCTTTCTATAAAATAGAGAATGGAAAGCGGCTGTATTATGATATCCAGTCCAGATCTTACCGGAGGATCCCAGGTCAGGACAGCTTTGTAATCCTGAGTAACCTGTCCCAAAACATGGTTTGGAAGAATGCAGGCGCCAACCTGTACGACCTGGGCGACGGAATTCTGAACCTGGAATTCAAATCCAAAATGAATACCATGGGCGCGGAAGTGATCGAGGGCATTCAAAAGGGGATCAGCATTGCAGAAAAAGATTTCCGCGGACTGGTGATCGGCAACGAATCCAGCGAAGCATTTTCAGCTGGCGCAAACCTGGCGATGCTTTTCATGTTTGCGATAGAGCAGGAATTTGACGAGATCAATATGGTAATTGCGCAGTTCCAGCAAACGATGATGCGCGCACGTTACTCGTCTATCCCGGTTGTAACCGCACCGCATACACTTGCGTTGGGTGGCGGCTGCGAGCTCAACTTACATGCAGACAAGATCGTGGCACACGCAGAAACCTACATTGGTCTTGTTGAACTGGGTGTGGGATTAATTCCAGCCGGTGGCGGAACCAAAGAAATGGCATTGCGCTGCTCAGATCTGTATAAAGCGGGGGATCCCGAACTCAATATCCTGCAGACTGCATTTATGAACATTGCGCAGGCCAAAGTATCCACATCGGCGCAGGAGGCACTTGAAATGAACTATCTGCAGGAAAAAGACCAGATCGTACTCAACCGCTCACGGCTCATCGCAGAAGCAAAACAGGCTGCGCTCGACCTGGCGGATAATGGATATACGCAGCCCAAGCAGCGCAATGATATCAAAGTGCAGGGCAAAACCGGAATGGCGCTGTTTATGGCTGGGATCGCACAAATGCGGCTCGCCAATTACATCAGTGACCACGATGCAAAAATTGCTAACAAGCTGGCGTACGTCATCAATGGAGGAGATCTGAGTTATCCTCAGCTAGTTACGGAACAATACCTGCTTGACCTTGAACGCGAAGCGTTCCTTTCACTCTGCGGCGAAAAGAAAACGCTGGAAAGAATGCAGGGACTGCTAAATGGAGGCAAGCCACCGCGTAACTAGCTGCTGCATTCCCGAAATGGAATTATAAGCAGGCGAATTTGTGTTTTTGAATATTAGGATTTTCGCCCAAAAATTCGATATTTAGAATTGATCAACTCAAATCTTTTCTAAAACCATTTAATCTTTGCGCCGATCCCAACCACAAGAAGAGCCTTATAATCAACAATGATTTCGAAAAAAGCCAAATACGCGCTGAAAGCCCTAAAAGTTTTAGCGGAGCAATATGGAAAAGGTCCTGTACTGATATCTTACATTGCAGAGAAGGAGAAAATCCCGAAGAAGTTCCTGGAGGCGATTCTGCTCGACCTGCGCAATAATGGTGTTTTACAAAGTCAAAAAGGAAAAGGCGGCGGATACCTGCTGAGAATGCCGCCGGGAGAAGTCAATTTTTCCAAAGTACTGCGGATTATCGACGGGCCAATCGCACCCGCTTTGTGCGTTTCAATGTTCTTTTATGGTCGTTGTGATGATTGCAAAGACGAAGAAACGTGCAGCCTGCGCACTGTGCTGGAAAGGTGGCGCGACGCTAACCTGGCCGTCCTGGATAAAACAACACTGACGGACCTGCTGCGTGCTGAAAATGCAGGGTCAGAAATTTTACCTTAATACCGCCCGGTCATTGCGGACAAACAGTCGCGTACCGTCGAAGTCTCCGATATACTTGTAATTGTTTTGGACGTAAGTCAATAGCGCAGGGTAGCTTTCAATGCCCTGCGCTTTTTTGTCCTGGACCCAGAAGCTGTTCTTCCCGACGGCATCCAGAATAAATGCAGGTTTGGTACGTTCCAGATCAGACATATACCTCGTGCGGTAAACTTCCCGCATCGGATGTTCGAATATAGATCGCTCAGAATGGTTTTCGGCGGTACCTTGCGCCAGTTGCGCTTCCACGTAATACCGGCATTGCCAGCCCCACACAATCATGTAATCGGCATCGGAACTGTACTTTTTCAGCTCCTTCACAACCGGGCTTTGTGCCAGTGTTGTTGCGTCCACAGAATAAAAGTTATTGACTTTCCTTTCCTTCAAGAAACCCGCTGCATCATTTCCTGCAAACCATAACAAAAACGCAGCAGGAAAAATAAGGGCAAACTTGCTGACTCTCTGAATACCCGCGGCGGCTAGTAAGGTCCAGGGGAGAATGCAGAAGTTGAGGTAATGGATAAAGTCATTTCCGGATTTGGTAACAGCATAAATGCCCGCCAGCAGCAGCAAAAGAATAGTCAGAGAGACAATAAAGCTACTTTCCCTCTTTTTTGCATTAATAATCTCGGCAACACCAACCAATATCGGAAGGATAAGTGCGAAGGTGTAAAATTGAAAATCGGGCGATAAACTGAAAATGCGCCAGAACTGGCGGGGAATACCGAAAAACCCTTTTCCACCCGCGTAAATCGCATTTCCCAACAGGTAAAAATCGATCATATCACTGAAAACGTCGTGAGTCAAAGTCCAGATCAGGGTAATCAATGGAAAGGTAATGCCGCCCAGGAGCAGCAAAATCAGCGGCAGTGTGTCGTGTCGGTTTCTGAACCATTGATATACATAAAACAAGGCTGCGAACACGAGGACAAAAGCTTGCGGAACTGCCTGTAATTTGGCAAACGGAACAGCGCCTGCAACCAACCCGAGTACAAAAGCATTGGTCTTCAAACTTCCATTTTGGACACTGATCCTCGATAGCAGCCAAATGCAGAGCGCCAGAAGAAATACCGGGAATTGCTCACTGGAATAATGAACGAAATCAACTTCCTGCGTAAAAGATAGTAAAACAAGCGGCACGGTCCAGACAAGACGGGCTGTGTTCTCGCCAAACCAGTTTTTTAATGAGAAAAAGAGGAAAAGCAGGGAGCCCGCAGAACAAAGCAGCCCCATCAACCGACCGGAGGTGTAGTTGATCTCGAAGCCAAAGAGGCGAGGGACAACGAGCAGGTAATTATCGAGCGGACCGATAGTAGTACCATCCACCGAGCGCCAGTAAACAGGATCCTGGAACAGTGTGATTGCGTGGCTAAGCATCTGGCTCTCATCCGGATTGAGCTCGCGATTGAACACGATCACGGGCATACGCATCAGAAAAAGCAGCAAGATCCCGAGCAGAACAAATGCGCCGGAAGGCAGCTTTTTATAACCCGCAGATAATACAATCATTCCGGCCAGCAGATAGCCGATCAACCAATAGACTGTCGGGGAATGATCGAAAGTAAACATAGGCGGCTAGCTGATAGTATCTACCTTTTCTACGAAATCCCGGTAATGCACGGCCGGAATGAAGTGTTGCTGCGAACGGTATTGTAATACCATAAACACCAGAAAAAGGGAGATCAGAAATGCCTGCAGCATTAGGATCATCAGGGTACTTCCTAAAGTAGAAGTCCAGCCAGGCGTCGCATTACCTATTAATTTCAGGAACAGGATCACAAAAATGAATGCGATTGCCAGCCCCGACATGAAAATAGAAAAGATCAGAATGCGAACCGCCGTGGTATCGATCATCACAGAAATTGCGCTCAAACCGTGTAAAACGAGGGAAACGAAGTTCATTTTACTTTCGCCCGCAAGTCTTTTTGCACGATTGGTAAGTACAGAATCGTACGGAATGCGTGATTTGATAACCCCACCAGGATAATTGTTCCAGATTTCGGAGACACGCACCAGATTTTGCAGGCGGCTCCGGGGAACAAGACTGAAATTTCCGAAGGTGATAACTTTGCCAGTTAACAGCTTGAATATCAATTTATAAATCACGTAAAAAATCCTAAAAACAGGACCTTCTGTCCGCTTGTTCCTTTCCGCAAAAATGATGTTATCCGGTACTTCGAGCGATTTGCGTACGAGGCTGTTGATATCCGAAGGCGCATCCTCTCCGTCTGCGTCCATTACAATCACCTTATCAGCATTGAGGTTTTCGGCAGCATAAGACAGTCCAATTGCAATTGCCTTCTGGTGCCCGAGGTTACGGTACAGTCGCAAAACTTTGATCTCTTTGCCACCAAACGGCGCAAAGGGAAGTTTCCGCAGCCTGGACGAACAATCGTCGACAACAAGTAAGGTTGTATTTGCCAGAATGGACGTTTCAACGTCGGCATTTATCTTTTGTATCAGCAGGTTCAGCGCCTCCCAGTCGTTGAATTGGGGAATGATGATGACAAAGTTTTCTGACATTGGGGGGAGAAAATAGAAATCTCCGAAGCGGAATGCTCCGGAGATTCAAAAATACAATTAAACCGTTTTTAAGCCCAACCGGGAAGATATACCGTCGTGGATCTGAGTTAAAGTCTCTACAAGACCATACTCCCAGTTCCAATCCGGATAGTGGGACTTGAATTTGGAAAGGTCGCTCACATACCAGATGTGATCGCCGATCCTGTTAGTATCTGAATAAGAGTAAGAGAGCTTGTTTCCGGTGATCTGCTCGCACAATGCAATAGCTTCCAGCATTGAACAGTTAGCAAAACGGCCGCCGCCTGCGTTATATACTTCGCCCGGACGTGGGTTTTGATAAAAATGCCAGAACATATTTACCAGGTCGTGGCTGTGGATATTGTCACGTACCTGCTTGCCTTTGTAACCAAAAATGGTGTAGTGATTGCCGGTAATGGCACATTTCATCAGGTAAGCCAAAAACCCGTGCAGCTGTGCGCCTGAGTGATTCGGGCCCGTCAGACAGCCTCCGCGGAACACGGCAGTTTTCATACCGAAATAGCGGCCGTACTCTTGAACCATGATATCCGCAGCCACTTTCGAAGCACCGAAAATAGAGTGCTTTGTGTGGTCAATGCTATGGTTTTCGTCGATACCGTTCTCGAAATAAGGATGACTTTCGTCGATTTCCCAACGCGTTTCCAGCTCTACGAGTGGCAAATAGTTAGGGTTATCTCCGTAAACCTTGTTTGTTGATGTAAATATAAATACTGCCTCAGGAGCGTGCAGTCTGGTCATTTCAAGCATGTTCAGCGTACCTACCGCATTTACACCGAAATCGGTAAACGGCTCACGGGCTGCCCAGTCGTGGCTTGGTTGTGCAGCTGCGTGAACAATCATTTTAATATCAGAACCGTATTCTTTAAAAATCGGCTCCAGTTCACTTACTTCTCTGATATCTGCTGCATAGTGCTTATAATTTCCGAAAGCTTCCTGGATACGGTTACGGTTCCACTCTGTATTTCCATCAGCTCCGAAAAAGTATTGACGCAGGTTATTGTCAACACCGATGACAAGATCAAATTTGCCAGCCAGAAAAGCAACCGATTCGCTTCCTATTAATCCAGCCGAGCCGGTTACCAAAGCTATATCCATGTTAGTGTATTTTTAATTACTTATTTCTTGATAATACCAGATCTACTTGCCTCGAATACGTAAAGTAAATTAAAAATGTTCAAAATCTCGCAACATCGGTTATCGAATGGGCGGCCGCAAACAGGCTATCCGTAAGGACCGATATTGAAAATATTCAATACAGGATCAAAAAAAAGATATCCCCGCATTGGCAGGGATATCTCTATATAATTTAACAGAAATGCTGTTATTGTTTCACTACAGAACTAGTGATTCCACCGTAAAGCTTTGCTCTGATGTTATTTACACGCGTATCAAGCTCAGGGTCCGCTTCGTATTTGTATGACATCTGGCGTGGCAATGAGTCCGGACTTACACCGTAAACGTATTCATTTCCGGTATTCAGATCCTTTTGCTCAATGTGGTTATACTTCTGGTATTCGCAGGAAGTAAGCAAAGCCGCACAAGCTACAAATGCAACAATTCTATATAGTTTCATTTCTTTGACAGTTCAATTGTATTACGCGCAAAAATAGCGGCCATTTTTATAACCACCAAATCGTTGATAAACGGATTGTTATTTTTTTAGCGCTTCCAGTTCGTTGCTGACAAACTGCATCAGCTCGGTGATATTCTTCTCCGAAAAATCGAAAGGAACATTCGCTGCCTGATATATTTCGCCGATTGTGGCCGTGTAGCCGAGTTTCAGCGCATCAAGATACCCTTTGAGCCCTGCCTCCGGATTTTCACGGTAGTTTTTCCAAACGCCGATCGCGCCGAGCTGCGCAATTCCGTATTCGATATAATAGAAAGGAACTTCGTAAATGTGCAACTGACGTTGCCAAAGATATTTTTTGAAGTTTTCAAGCCCGGTCCAGTCCATTATCGAGTCCGTAAATTCTTCATAAATCCTGACCCAGACAGCCTGACGTTCCGTTGCTGTATGTGCTGGATTTTCATACATCCAATGCTGGAACTTGTCTACCGTAGCCACCCACGGCAGCGTTTCGATGATAGATTCAAGATGCTGGATTTTTGCCCTTTTCAAATCATGCTCATTCTCGAAGAACTCGTCCCAGAAATCCATCGTAATCAGCTCCATTGACATCGAAGCCAGTTCCGCCACTTCGGAAGGAGTATGTTTGAATGAATTCAAGGGCAGATCGCGGGTTACAAATGAATGCACTGCATGGCCGCCTTCGTGGAGCAACGTAACCATATCGCGCAGATTGGAAGTTGCATTCATAAATATGAAAGGCACCCCAATCTCATCGAGCGGATAATTATAGCCTCCCGGCGCTTTTCCTTTCCGCGATTCCAGATCGAGGTGGTTCATAGCCTTCATTACTTTCAGGCAATTTCCCAGGAATGGATCAAGACGGGTAAAGCAGCGGATTGTTTTGTCCAAAAGCTCCTCTCCTGTTGCAAATGGTTTCAACGGCGGCAAACCTTTCGGATCTACTTTGGTATCCCACGGACGAAGCGAATCAACCTGCAGGGAAGCTTTTCTGGCACCTGCCATGGTATTCAGCAGGGGTACCACGGCTTTTTTGACGGAACCGTGGAAGTTGAAGCAATCCTCTGGCGTGTAATCAAAGCGGCCCATTGCAGCGAACATATAATCGCGGTAGTTGTCAAAACCGGCATTCTGCCCGACTTTGTTACGCAGCGTAATCAGCGAATTCAGCAGTTCGTCCAATTTATCATGATCCTGATACCGCCGCTCGCTGATGGCGCGCCAGGCTTCTTCGCGGATCACACGATCTGTGGATTGCAGCCGGTCTGATGCTTTTTGCAAAGTCATTTCCTCCCCGTCGAGTGTGACCGTCATAGCTCCTGCAATTGCGCCATACTTTCTCTCTTCGGTCTGCATTTCGGTGATAAGCGGGATATTTTCATCGCGGAAAATCTCGATCGCTTTCTTCATTCCCCTTAATGTGATCTCAAACCCGGGTTCTGTCAGCTCGTTCAGGAAAGGACTATCTACCACTTTTTTGTCTAAAGCATTGCCGTATTCCGCCAGCTTGGGCTGGATTTCTGTTATAAAAAACTGCAATGCATTAATCAGCCCGGTGTTAGCAGTATCGCAGGTTTGCCGGATATAGCGCCATGCAAAGTTTTCAGATAAGTAGGATTCTATTTCACTGCGGTCTGAAAACCATTGTTTCAAATCTTCTGCCGAGTTGATCTCACGGTTTTTAAGATTCTCAAAAAAGGGCTGAACATCATTCCAGCTCTTTAAATCAAACTCTTCGCCGATAAAAACCCGGCCCGCCCGGGTTGGTATATGTACTGTTTCCTGTTCAATCATGATTTTATAATAGTGGTAATACTTATCGTTTAACGCGTAGTCTTATAAGAAAGACCGCGACCTGATTTTCTTTATTGTAATTGTCGTAAAATGATCATAAAGCTCATCCGTGCGCTCATTCAGAAGTTTGATCAGAATTTTAGTAACTGCTTCTGTTTCAAGAAAATGGTATCTAAGAAAAATGACGCTAATGCCGGATATATGATGTGCATAAACCCACTCCCCAAAATCCTTATCTTCCGTTAAAATTATTCTGGGAGGGTTCCTCGAAAATTCAATGATCTCTTCGTCCAGAAATCCTCTGTTTGATTCATAAATAGAATATACCTCAAAGCCTTCATTTCTGATTGCCTCAATCACGCTGTGATCGATATTTTCGTCGGCCAGGATCACGAGGCAATTTCCAGACTTTCTTCGTTGGCGACCAACTCAGCTGCATATTGGAGGACTGCCTGAATAGATTCCTGATTCAGAGCAGGGTACATTTCCAACAGCTGGTTCATAGTAACTCCTTCCCCCAGCTTCCGCAAAATGAGCTCAACGGACAAGCGCGTACCTTTAATAACAGGTTTCCCAAGCATAACCCTATGATCGGAAACAATAAATGCTTTATAGTTCATGACCTCAACTTTTGTCGTTCGATAAAATAACAAAATTCCTACAACTTCGTCTCCGTTGGCTGGGTTACATCGCTCAGGTTGTCTGTTACAACATTCTCTGTTTCCCTGATGTTCTCAAATGCATAATTCATTTTATCCCTGTCAAACTCCTTTTCATTATTCGCCAGCCAGATCGTCGCGACGCCGTTTCCGATGAAATTGGTAATCGCTCGGGCTTCGGACATGAAACGGTCAACTCCCAGCAGCAATGCAAGTCCTTCAACCGGAATAACCTTAATTGCCGTCAATGTCGACGCAAGTACCACAAAGCCACTTCCTGTTACACCAGCTGCGCCTTTTGACGTAACCATCAAAATCCCGATCAATGAAAGTATCTGTCCGAAAGTCAGGTGTACATTAAATACCTGCGCCAGAAAGATCGTCGCCATGGAAAGGTATATCGTTGTACCGTCGAGATTAAAGGAGTAACCTGCCGGCACCACCAGTCCAACCACCGGTTTGGAGCAGCCCATCCGTTCCAGCTTGACCATCAAAGAAGGCAATGCGGCTTCCGACGACGATGTGCCGAGCACAATCAGCAGCTCCTCGCGAATGTATTTCAGGTAAGACCAGAGATTGACTTTGTACATTCTCAAAACCAGGCTAAGTACCCCGAAAATGAAAATTGCCATTGTTGCATAAACCGTCCCCATTAACTTGGCAAGCGGCAGCAGCGTATCGATCCCATATTTTCCGATAGTGTAAGCCATTCCGCCGAATGCGCCGATCGGTGCGAAAATCATCACCAGGTGCAATGCCCGGAAAACATATTTTGATATAAAATTCAGCCAGTGAATGACCTTATCCTTTCCTGAATACTTGCTCAGCACAGTTCCCAGAACAAGCGAGAACAGCAAAACCTGCAAGGTAACGTTGTCGAGAAAGAATTGCAGCCAGCTGAAATCGCCGACCTTATTTGCATAAACCGAAATGTCCCCTTTTTGCAAGTTACTTGTAACAACTCCCTTTCCCGGCTGGATAATATTGGCAACAACCACACCAACAACAAGTGCGAGCGTTGTAACTACCTCAAAGTAAATGAGCGCTTTGGCACCCACTTTGCCCACTTTTTTCAAGTCGCCCATTCCGATAATTCCGAGCGTAATTGTCAGGAAAATGATCGGATTGATAAAGATCTTGACGATCTGGATAAAGCCTTTGCCCAAAAACTCCATCTCAACTCCCTGCGCCGGATAATAGTGTCCGAGCAAAGCCCCCGCCGTAATGGCGGTAAGTACCCAGAAGGTAAGATTGGTAAATAATTTTTTCAAGATTAGCAGGATATAAGAGTTAGGAACAGATTAATCAGGCACAAAGCAGGTAAACAGACAATTGCGCATTTGATGAATTTACAATAATAAAGATTGCAGCTGCCGATTTAGTCGCGGGTAAGTCTTTTTTTTCTTGACTATTTATACTTGGTCTAAATTAATGCCATATATTTGCGCCTGACCATTCCGGTAAGTGCATTCAGAAGGATGTTCCGGAGAAACAAGAGGCTATGCGCTACGGATTTATCAAAAGATTAAGTGTCTTCATTCTATTAGCCATTTACACGATATCCAATGTAAATGCGGGGCGCATTGTCTCTACCAATGGGACATTAAGTGAAATCCTCGTCGGCCTGGGATTGGAAAAACAGATCGTCGGCGTGGATGTAACCAGCACATTCCCAGCGCCTCTTGACAAAATCCCGAAGATCGGACATAACCGCACAATTGCCGCAGAAGGTATCCTCTCGCTAAATCCCGACATTATCGTTTACACCAACCAAAGTATGATACCACCTGCTGTTCTGAAACAGCTGGGGAGTTCAGGAAAAAAGCTGGTGGAATTCAGGCACGAGTATACCAAAGAAGGTGCAATCAACCTGATCAGGGAAGTGGGCGCTTATTTCAATACAAAGCCGCAGGCAGAGAAAATGGTGAAGGCGCTGGAAAATGACCTTGCCAGGATCAAGGCAACGAAGTTGCCGAAAAAATTGCTGTTTATATACGCCCGAGGCACGGGCACATTGATGGTTTCAGGAACCGGCACCTCGCTCGACAAGATGTTCCTGCTAACCGGCCACAAAAATGCAGTGCAGGGATTTACCGACTTCAAACCTCTCACCGCTGAGTCGCTGATTACCGCAAACCCGGATGTGCTCGTCTTGTTTTCAAGTGGTCTGGAAAGTTTGGAAGGAATAGAAGGACTTTTGAAAGTCCCTGGAATTGCCAATACCAATGCAGGAAAAAACAGAAAAATAGTCACAATGGACGGACAGTTCCTTACCGGCTTCGGACCGAGGCTCGGTAAAGCTGCATTGGAACTGTCGCAAAAAGTTAACTAAGTGTTATGCTGGCCGAGATCGTCAAAGAACCTGATACAGAAAAGCCAGCCGCAGAAGAGCGGCTCATCCTGCCGTCTTCGACCGGGAAAATGGCCTGGATACTGGGTTTGATACTGCTTGCCAGCATTATTTTCTCCGCCTGTACCGGCGCGCTTTCCATTTCAATGAAGGAGCTGACCGAAATAGTTGCATTGAAGATGGGCTTGATCCGGGAAACTTCTGTGGAAGAGCAAAAATCCATCGTTTTCTGGGTAATCCGCCTGCCCAGGGTTTGTCTGGCTGTGCTGATTGGCGCCGGGCTGGGGATTGCCGGCGCTTCCCTGCAAGGGCTTTTCCGAAACCCGATCGCAGACTCCACGCTCATTGGTGTTACCTCCGGCGCTTCCCTTTTTGCAGTATTTGTGCTGATGCTCAATGTCAAATACCTCGGAATGCTCAATGAGCTCGCGGGTGTTTACAGCATTTCATTTGTCTCATTTCTTGGCGCGGCATTTACCACATTTCTTGTATATCAATTGTCAAAAGTCGCGGGCGAAGGCGGCGTAACCACACTCCTGCTTTGCGGGATTGCGATCAATGCATTTGTTGGCGCGATTACGGGATTAATGACTTACCTGGCCGATGATCAGCAGCTACGCAGCATTACATTCTGGAACCTCGGCAGCCTCGGCGGCGCTACGTGGACTTCCGTGCTGGCGGTAGCGCCATTTGTAGGTATCTCTGTTTTATTTATGCCCTACCTATCCAAAGCATTGAACCTGCTGGTTTTAGGAGAAAGCCAGGCCGCCAGTCTGGGCGTGGACATGAAATTGCTTAAAAGAAAAGTGATTATCCTTGCAACAATGGGCGTCGGCGCCTCTGTGGCAGTAGCTGGCACAATCGGCTTTGTGGGACTTGTTGTCCCTCACATTATACGCACAACTTTCGGCCCCAATCATAAAACGCTCATCATCGGTTCTGCGATAGCGGGGGCTATTGTACTCACCCTCGCCGACACGCTGTCGAGAACCATCGTAGCGCCTTCTGAGCTGCCCATCGGGATACTTACCTCGCTACTGGGTACCCCGTTTTTCATTTATATTCTTTGGGACCAAAAACGAAAAAGGCTATGATGGAGATCAATCAGGTGGGCTTTGAAGTGCGCGGCCGCAGGCTTCTACATAATGTAAGCTTTTCGGTAAATCCGGGCGAGTTCTGGGCCATTGTCGGTGCAAATGGTGCCGGCAAATCGACATTGATCAAGCTGTTGTCCTCGGAGCTAACACCTGCTGCAGGCAATATCATATTCAGGGGAAAAGATCTTGGAAAGTACAAGTTGCGTGAACTGGCGCGGCAACGGGCGGTACTTACCCAGCATAATTCAATCGCATTGTCATTTACCGTGCAAGAAATTGTTTTAATGGGCAGATACCCTTTCTATGACTCCCAACCTTCACAGCGGGACCTGGCGATTGTAGATATGTGTCTGAAAAAAGTAGGGATAGCGCATTTAAAATCGCGTTTATACCCGACACTTTCCGGTGGCGAGCAGCAGCGGGTGCAGGTATCCCGCGCATTGGCTCAGATATGGGAAGTGGAAAACGGACTTTTACTGCTCGATGAACCAACAACCGGAATGGACCTGCTGCATCAGTTTGAAACTTTTCAGCTGGCGAAAGAAATGACGGCAAAAGGTTTTGCGGTAGTTGCCGTAATCCACGATCTCAATCAGGCTTTGCAGTACGCAGACAAAGTTTTAATGCTCAAAAACGGCGAAAGCTTTGCAACGGGCGCACCAGGCGAAGTATTAAATGAAAAGTATATCAAAGCTGCATTCGGATTACCCGTGCAGCTTATACAGGCTGAAAACCTGCCATTCCCGATTATTGTGCCGCACGCGGCATCGGTTTTACCGGGTATTCCTCAAATCTAAATATCACTCTAACAATACAAGACTATGAAATCAACCCTTTCACCAGACAGAACTGAGCTCAAAGAACGTTGGGAAGAATTTAAGGCAATTAATCCCAAAACCAGAATCCGCGACGCTGCAAAGCAGTTGAATACCAGTGAGGCCGAGCTTGTAGCGACCGGAATAGGCGAAACTGCGACTTTGCTGGACGGTGATTTCAGGGAGCTGATCAAAGAAGTTGGTTCACTCGGACACGTAATGGCACTTACGCGCAATGATCACGTGGTGCATGAGCGAAAGGGTATTTATGAAAAAATATCATTCAATAACCACGTTGGGCTTGTTCTGGGCGAGGATATTGATCTCAGGCTCTTCCTGGGTGATTGGAAATTTGGCTTTGCCGTTTCGGAAAATGACAGGCATAGTCTGCAATTCTTCAACAGCTTTGGTGAGGCAACACATAAAATTTACCTGACCGAAAAGAGTAATAAGGAAGCTTATCATGCGCTTGTAACGAAATACACGGCTGCTGATCAGGAAGTTAATTTGATAGTTTCACCAAAACCTGAGAAAAGCGCGGAACCAGAAACCGCGCCGGACATTGATGTTGCCGCATTTCAGTCTGAGTGGCTGGCCCTGAAAGACACGCACGATTTCTTCACATTGTTGCGCAAATACAAACTCTCGCGCAAACAGGCGCTGCGGCTCGCGCCCGAGGGTTACGCCTTCCGGATCACACCGGCAAGTATGAAACCCGTGTTCGACGCAGTTTCAGAAACAGGACTTCCCATTATGGTTTTTGTTTCAAACCCTAATTGCATTCAGATCCACACCGGAACGATCAATAAGATTTTTGTAATGGGTCCCTGGCTCAACATCATGGACCCGGAGTTCAACCTGCATTTACGGGAAGACGCCATAGACGAAGCCTGGATTGTGCGCAAGCCGACAGAAGACGGTATTGTTACGGGCATTGAACTGATCGACAAAGAGGGTGTGATGTTCAACCAATTTTTTGGGAAAAGAAAACCGGGCATACCTGAGTTAAAGGAATGGCCGGAGCTGCTGGAACGTGCCGTGACTAAGTTAAACTAAGCTCAGTCAAATGATTTCAAGATAAAATTTCGCCATAGTAGTGAAGAAAACCGGTTTCGATTCGAGCCGGTTTTTTTGTTTATAATGAAATTAAATGGATTATCAAAGAATAAAATATTTGCTAAGTTTCTTTACACCATAAATTCTTAATAAACTGTAAATTAGGTTTTTATGTATAATTTTTTGTAAACTTTTTTAAATAATATGAAGCCGGATTTTCTTACATTTGAGTACTTCAAAATATTTTCCACTATACTCAAAATCATAAATGGAAACAATTCAGTCCTCGCAATCTGAAAGGACCTACACGTCCGAAGAAGCCTACCAGGCTTCCCTTCAATACTTTAAAGGCGACGATCTGGCGGCCCGGGTTTGGGTTACTAAATACGCATTAAAGGATTCTTACGGCGCGATTTACGAGGCTACACCCGACGATATGCACCGCCGCATTGCCAGGGAGATTGCAAGAATTGAACACAAATACGCAAACCCGCTTAGTGAGGATGAGATCTTTGACCTCATTAAAGATTTTAAATACATCATTCCACAGGGCAGTCCGATGACAGGCATTGGTAACCCGTATCAGATCGCTTCCCTTTCCAACTGTTTCGTGATCGGAAATAATGGCGCTGCTGATTCTTACGGCGGTATTATGAAGATTGACCAGGAGCAGGTTCAGCTGATGAAACGGCGCGGTGGCGTGGGCCACGACTTGTCGCACATTCGCCCGAAAGGCTCGCCTGTCAAAAATTCGGCACTTACTTCCACGGGTATCGTGCCTTTTATGGAGCGGTTTTCAAATTCAACACGGGAAGTAGCGCAAGATGGCCGCCGGGGCGCATTGATGCTTTCAGTGGCAATCCGCCACCCGGATTCAGAAGACTTTATTGACGCGAAAATGACGCAGGGCAAGGTAACCGGCGCCAACGTTTCTGTGCGGATTGATGATGATTTCATGAAAGCCGTAGAGTCGCAATCCACTTACAGACAGCAATATCCGGTAAAAAGTACCACGCCGACACACATCAAAGATATTGACGCGACAGCACTCTGGAAGAAAATCGTGCATAATGCGTGGCAGTCTGCCGAGCCCGGCATTTTGTTCTGGGATACCATTACCCGCGAGTCTGTTCCGGATTGTTATGCTGATCTGGGCTACGAAACTGTTTCAACCAATCCTTGCGGTGAAATCCCATTGTGCCCCTACGATTCGTGCCGCCTGCTCGCGATTAATCTGTTTTCTTACGTTGAAAATCCATTTACCGACGCAGCAAGTTTCAACTGGGCTTTGTTCAAAAAACACATTGCCGCCGCCCAGCGCATGATGGATGATATCATCGATCTTGAACTTGAAAAAATCGACGCGATTATACAAAAGATTGACGCAGATCCGGAAAGTGAGGAAGTTAAGCTGGTAGAGAAAAACCTGTGGCTGAACATTCAGAAAAAGGCGCAGGAAGGTCGCAGGACAGGTATTGGTATCACAGCTGAGGGAGATATGCTGGCTGCATTGGGCTTGCGGTATGGAAGCGATGCGGGCAATGATTTTGCGGTTGAAATTCACAAAACTGTTGCATTGGAAGCTTACCGTGCCTCTGTACACACTGCGAGAGAGCGTGGCGCATTTGCCATTTTTGATTCGGAGCGGGAGAAAAACAATCCTTTTATACTGCGCCTGAAAGCGGCGGATGCGCAGCTTTACTATGAAATGCTTGAATACGGCCGCAGAAACATCGCACTGCTTACCATTGCACCGACGGGAACCACGAGTCTGATGTCGCAAACCACTTCGGGTATTGAGCCTGTGTTCCTGCCCGTTTACAAACGGAGGAGAAAAGTCAACCCAAACGATAAAGATGTGCGGGTGGATTTTGTGGATGAAGTTGGTGATTCCTGGGAAGAATACGTCGTTTTTCATCATCGGTTTAAAGAATGGATGCAAATCAACGGCCACGATTTAACAAAAAATTATTCTCAGAAAGAGCTTGATGATCTTGTTAAAAAATCACCTTACTACAAAGCAACCAGCAACGATGTAGATTATCTTAAAAAGGTAAAAATGCAGGGTGCAATCCAGCAGTGGGTTGATCATTCAATTAGTGTGACGATCAACATGCCGAATGATGTAACCGAGGAGCTGGTGGGCGAATGCTACATGGAAGCCTGGAAAGCGGGCTGTAAAGGAGTTACCGTTTACAGGGATGGATCAAGATCCGGTGTTTTGATTTCAAATGAGGAGAAAAAAGAAGATAAATCTGCCGACTCTCCTGCGCCATTCCCTACCGAAAGGCCACAAACCCTGGAAGCGGATGTGGTGCGTTTTCAAAACAAGAAAGACAAATGGATCGCATTTATCGGAACAATCGACGGCCGGCCTTACGAGATCTTCACCGGTTTCGCCGACGATGAGGATGGTATCCTGATCCCGCGCTGGGTTAATGATGGTTATATTATCAAAAACCGCGAAAGCGACGGTACTTCCAGATACGACTTTCAATACAAAAACACGAGGGGCTATAAAACGACGATCGAAGGTCTTTCATACAAGTTTAACCCGGAATACTGGAATTATGCGAAGCTTATTTCCAGCACTTTGCGCCACGGAATGCCGATTGAAAAAGTAGTGGACCTGATTGGTAGCTTACAGCTGGATGAAGCAATTAACACCTGGAAAGCGGGAGTAGCGAGGGCTTTAAAACGGTACATTCCGGACGGAACAGAAGCTGGAAAGCAAAAATGCCAGAACTGTAATTCGACCAACCTCCAATACCAGGAAGGCTGCCTGACCTGCAAAGATTGCGGCTCTTCGAAATGTGGATAGAGGGCTTTCGGCCGTCAGTTTTCGGCTATCAGACCTGGAATCGAAACATCCAGTCTGATAGCCGAAAGCCGATAGCCGAAGTACTAAATATTATCTTCTACAACACCTAAATAGTTGAATGGACTCAGCGCCCTCAGTTCTTCCCTGATTTTTTCTGAAACGTCGAGCGTTTCAATGAAACGGGAAATGGAGTCGCGGGTGATTTTTTCGTTGGTGCGGGTTAGTTCTTTTAATGCTTCGTAAGGTTTTGGATAACTCTCGCGACGTAAGATAGTCTGGATTGCTTCGGACACAACGGCCCAGTTATCTTCCAGATCTGCTTTAAGCATTTCTCCATTCAATTCCACTTTACCCAATCCCTTCAGCAAGGAATTCAAGGCAATTGCCAAATGCGCCAGCGGGACACCGATATTCCGCAAAACAGTAGAATCCGTTAGGTCACGCTGCAAACGCGAAATTGGCAATTTGGAAGCAAAGTGTTCAAACAATGCCGAAGCCAGACCCAGGTTACCTTCCGAATTTTCAAAATCGATCGGGTTCACCTTATGCGGCATCGCCGACGAGCCCACTTCACCAGCCTTAATCTTCTGCTTGAAATAACCCATGGAAATGTAAGTCCACATATCCCGGTTAAGGTCCGTCAAAATCGTATTAAGCCTCTTGAGACAGTCGAAAGTAGCTGCAAGGTTATCATAATGCTCGATCTGCGTCGTGTGCCTGCTTCTTTTCAGGCCTAAACCTTCCACGAAATGATTGGCAAACGCCATCCAGTCCTGTTTTGGGTAAGCCACATGGTGCGCATTGAAATTACCTGTCGCCCCGCCGAACTTAGCCGATGCAGGGATTTTGTCGAGCATTTCCAATTGCCGCTCCAACCTCTCCACAAAAACCAGGAATTCCTTACCTACGCGTGTCGGAGAAGCCGGCTGACCATGCGTGAATGCAAGCATCGGCACGTTTTTCCACTCAATGGACATTCTTTTCAATACAAATAAAACCTGACGGAACAGCGGCTTGATCTGGCGCTCCAATGCATCCCGCAATGAAAGCGGAATAGCGGTATTGTTGATATCCTGAGATGTAAGACCAAAATGGATAAACTCCTGGTAAGCAGCAATTCCCAAAGTTTCGAATTGCTCCTTGATAAAGTACTCAACCGCTTTTACATCGTGGTTGGTCACTTTCTCGATATCCTTGATATGTAGTGCATCCTGCTCACTGAAATCCTCATAGATTTTGCGCAGCGATGGATATTTCTTTTTGTCAAACTCTGAAAGCTGGGGGAGCGGCAACTCGCATAATGCGATGAAGTATTCTATTTCAACAAATACCCGGTAATAGATGAGGGCGTACTCAGAGAAATAAGTCGATAGTTCTGATACCTGTTTGTAGTAACGGCCATCAACTGGAGAGATCGCTGTGAGTTGATTTAAAGACATGATTTTCAATACAGAAATTGATTATCGCGCAAAGTTAGTGGAATTCGTCGTGGGAAAATGGTAAAAAGGACACGAAATATTCTTTTTGGGATCAGAGACAGATTATATAAAACTATTCGCATATTTCGCGGTCTAAACCTTTTTACCTCATTTCTATGCAGCCTTCACCCTTTGTTGGAGAATTAGTCGGAACTATGATTCTCATTTTACTTGGTAACGGCGTTGTGGCCAATGTGATCTTGAAAAGTACAAAGGGTGCAAATGCAGGTTGGATTGTGATCACAGCCGGCTGGGGTTTCGCGGTAATGATCGGGATTTTCACTGCCAATGCATTCGGAAGTGCAGCTGCACACCTTAATCCCGCAGTAACAGTTGGCCTGGCTGTTTTGAAAAACGATTACAGCCTGGTTGCCAGCTACATTCCGGCACAGCTTATCGGCGCATTTCTGGGTGCAATACTTGTGTGGCTGCAATACCTGCCGCATTGGAAAGTAACCGAAGACGCAGGTACCAAACTCGCCTGCTTCGCCACAGATCCTGCACTGCGATCCACAGGGCCTAACTTTATCAGTGAATTTATCGCAACGATCATACTGATTATCGGCGTAGTCGCAATCGGTTACGCGGGCACTTCTGATCCTGAAAAAGGCGGAATTCCATCGGGCGTAACGCCCTATCTCGTCGGAATGCTGGTGTGGAGCATCGGACTTTCATTGGGAGGAACAACAGGCTACGCTATCAACCCGGTGCGTGATCTGGGACCAAGGATTGCGCATGCCATATTACCTATCCCAAACAAAGGCAGCTCCGACTGGGGCTACGCCTGGATTCCAGTTGTCGCGCCCATTGCCGGAGCTGTCATAGGAGGCTTGATCCTCCGTTCTTTTTCGTTTTAAGCCACTCAGTCTACCTTGATCTTGCCGCCGCCGGAATAGCTCCGATATTCGCCACGGTACATAGCGTCGGCCGCCGCCGGACCAACTGTAAAGTTGCCTTTTGACACAATCCTTACCTGATAATAGAAGGTTTTAGGCTGCTTGTCCGCTGTCGTGAAGAAGTGAATCCTGTCATCGCGGATATCGTAGTATTCGGGTACAGATGCATCTTTGATCCAGGGCATGTCGCGCGGCTCGGTAATGCGCGGGTTTTCTATCTCAAACCCGGCAGGCAACAAATCAGTTACCACTACATTATCGATCGGTAACCCATTTGTACTGCTCAAAGTAAGCTTTACCACAACCAGGTCGTTTTGATGAAAAGCATCAACGGGTGTTCCATTGCGGGTCAGGAATTGGCGACGAATGCGCATTCCCTGGTCTTCCTCCGTATAAGTACCCGTTGCCGACATTCCTTCCGTTTGCGCAAACCAATACAGATCGCCTTTTCCCTGCGTTTTGATCAAAACCTTCTGACCTGTTACTCCTTTCGATATTTTCAGCTCTTTACCATTAAAAGTCCCCACTTGTTTATTCCCCGCAAAAACAGATGCAGTTACTGTTGAACCCGCACTTTTCCTCGCCAGCTTGCCTAATGCAAGTACAGTAAAAGCAGCCTCCTGCGTATTGAGGTAAGATGCTGATTGAACAGCCTGCGATAACTGTCGACCCAGTGCCGGGATTTGAAGATTACCCGGATCAGCTTCCAGCAATGTGTTCAATACGAGCGACATGTTCCGGAGTGGGGAGGAGTAACTATCATCCAAACCTTGTCCCGCTTGCTCAGGAACATATTTCTTTGGTACTAATGCAGCAAAACTACGTGCGTCTCCCGCCAGTTGGAAAGCTGCGGCCAGCAGGTATTTGGAATCGGTGGTCAGGAGCCGGGCATTCTGCTTGTAATAATTCATTGAAGGGCGATTCGGATTTCCATTCAATGCGAGTACATACAGGGAGTAAATCGCTTCACGCCGCGCTACCAGCTTGCGCGTTTGCGTGCCGGTCGGCCGACCTTCATAAGCCAGCCCGTCTCCCGTAGATGCAATTACTACTTCCTTGTTTGCCGTTGTTCCGGATTGCATTTTCAGATATTCCAGCGCGCGGCTCACGGTTTTTGGATTAACCTCAAACCCTGCCCTTCTTGCTTCTTCCAGAAAGTGCACGGCATAGGCAGTAGCCCACCAATCTTCCTGCGTCGCGCCCGGCCACATTCCCATTCCGCCATTGTAAAGCTGCTGCGATTCAACCTTTCTAATCGCCTGCTGAATATTGGTCATGGGGTTAAAATCACTTTCCATATTCCGCACCATGTACACCGGTGCCGCCATTGCTTTGACAAGATCGGCAAAGTATAGCTGCGGGAATGCTTTTGAAATCGTTTGTTCCAGACAACCATAAGGGTAGCCGAGCAGCGTCGAGAGCGCCTTCCCGCCGCCCTGTACAAGCGGCGACCGGCTCAGCACAATCTGGCTGCGGCTTGTGGCAGGAATAAAAGATGAGCTCAGATCGACCAATCCTTGCTTTTCACCCGTTATCAGGCCGGATTTGCTTGTTTTCAAAAGTGGTGAAGCGGGGCGGATTGTCACTTCCGTCTCATTGACGAAAGTTTCACCGAATGCATTCACCTTTACCGTCAGCTTTGCCAGTCC
The DNA here is from genome assembly GCF_001424405.1 of Dyadobacter sp. Leaf189. Classification (GTDB taxonomy): domain Bacteria; phylum Bacteroidota; class Bacteroidia; order Cytophagales; family Spirosomataceae; genus Dyadobacter. The sequence goes on along the minus strand of NZ_LMPS01000007.1, from coordinate 117,217 downwards.
GATTGCCTGCGCGGCTTTCACCGAAAATATAGCCCTGCTCTCCTTACCTGCGGGTACTGAGACCGTTTGCACAGGCTGGGCACCAGCCGACAGCGGGCCCTGCAACTGCAAAGTCACGGTTGCATTCGCAGCTGCTTTGGTCGTGTTACTGATATTTACCGGCAGCATAAGCTCGTCGCTCGGACTGAAAAACCGTGGTACGGCTGCGCTGATCACAATCGGATCTGCCACTTTCATATTCTTCGCCGCCGAGCCAAACGCATTGTCTTTGTATGCAACCGCCATTACCCGCAAGTCGCCGCTGAATTGAGGCACATCAATGTTGAAATTAGCTTCGCCGCTTCCATTGGCCGTAATGATTTTACTCCAGAAAGAAACCAGCTCAGTCCTTCCATTACTCAGCGGATTAATCCTTTTTTCAAGGTCAAAACCATCCCCCCCGAAACTGGACTTACTTAATGAAAGCTCAGGGAACAATTGCGCATATAAATCATGGCTGGTTACTTCCAGTGCCCTTTTTTGATAAAAATGATTATAAATGTCAGGCGTTTTAAAATTCTTGATCTGCAATATCCCTTCATCCACAACTGACACCGTGACTTGTGCATTGGGAGCGGTCTTAATCCTGATCTGCTGCCGGACTTTCGAACGTGAGCTTTCAGCTACTGAAATGGAAACCGGCAGCTTTCGGTCGGGATCTTCCACTACCACAGGTGTGAAACCGTGCGCAACGGTCAGCGGCATATCAGAATCCTCCATTTTGCGGATCAGCGTGGCTGTAACAAACACATTCGGTAAATGTTCATCCTTGATTTTAAAGGTAAGTTCTGCTGCTTTTTTGTCGGTAGTAAGGATATGCTGTTCCAAAACCTGATTGCGCTCCACGGTTACAAGCAACCGGCCGTCGAAAGGTGTTTTGAACAGCACTTTCGCCTCCTCACCTGTTTTATAAACTGCTTTGTCGGTTTCCATCAAAACCCTCCCTTCATTGCTTACCTCAAATGAGGAGTACTGCGTATTCCCGTAACCATAAGCATAAAAGCTGGCTAGCGTATAGTGCTCTGCCCCAGGCCTTTTTACTCTTACTTCATATTCACCTGAAACAGTGGGCGCATACCGGAAAGTAGCCTTCCCACCAGGCAAACGCATTGTATTGGAATAAACGAGCTTTTCCTTTTTTCGGGAGGTGTACCGCAGCTGTTCATATTTTTTCTCTACCACAGTCTGGTATTCCAGTCTCACCACCTCCACATTTACACTACTTCCATTTTGCAGCTGCCCCTTTCCATTTACCCCTACGATTTCCACCTGGACGGGCGCATTGGTACCCACGTAGGTATCAGGCAGGCGGATGCCATAAAACACAGGTTGGGTAAATACGTCGAACCGCTGCATGCGATTTACGGGCCTGCCATTTTCATCAAAAACAGTCACGTAAATTTTCCCTTCCAGCACACCTATGTCTTTCAGCCCGGCACCTAATACAAAGTTTTCGCTTGCCTGGCCATTCTCATTGGTACTACCCTGCCGGGTTTCTTTTGCAAATGACGTTTCAGCGGGTATATCGAATGTGTATTCAGGAAATCCTTTTGCAAAAAAGCTCTTTCGTGAAAGCTGCGACTCCATTTCGTAAGTACGGTTTGCCGCAAGCGGACCAAACAAATTGACGGCTGTGGCTGTAAGCGAAACGGTACTTCCGGAAACATATTCCTTCTTTGCGCCACTCAGGTCAACCTTGATCCGGTCGGGCATAAATTCTTCCAGACTTATTGAATGCGAGCCGAGCAGAATATCATTGGCATTATAAACTTCCAAAACGTAAGTTCCGGTTAATGCAGCCCTGTCCATTTGCACTTCAGTCTCTACAGCACCCTGCTCATTGGTTGTCTTCCGCCAGGTCCGGTATTCACGTCCATTGGGTGTAACCATCCGCATTTTCAGCGGGATTTTACTTGCGGTCTGCCAATTCTGGCTGCGAAGTACCGTGTTGAAGTACATCGTTTCGCCTGGCCGGTAGATATCCCGCTGACCGTATGTAAAAGCCTGGAAACCTGATGCATTATCCCGCATACCCTCCACTTCAAACCGGGAAGTTTCTACCTGGGTATCACTCAGCATCAGGTAATTGAAATCATCTTCCGCACTGGCAGTCAGCAATGCAACCTTTAATCCAGGTGCCTTTTCATTCAGTTTATCTACGTGTGCAACTCCTTTACTGTCAGTTTTAAGAGTGTGTATAGTCTGGTTATTCGAACTGATTAATGTGACTTCAAGGTTGGCGATCGGTTCATTGGATTGGATGGAATTGGCAAACACCCAGATTTCATCCTTTCCCTGCTTGGCGATCAAACCGATGTCAGAAATGGAGACCAGCTTGGTAACGCTCAGGTAAGCTTCGTTCGTGGAACGTACTGTTACGAGATAAACTCCGTGCCGTTTATTTTCGTCTGGCAATGCAATGTTGAGCGCAGTTACTCCCTTGCTTTTGGGTAAATTTTCGGTATCCACATTCTTCATTACCAATACATCGCTCATATTGCCTTCCCCATCATCGGTATACTGGAAAGCACCCGTCTCCTGCCAAGTATCGCCCACTTCATCGTATTCTTTCCAGCGGTTCTGGCGTATGTAGTTGAGGATATTATTGGTATATAGCTTTGAAATGCGCACCTGAACCTGAGGTATGTTTACGATCTGAACACCAATATTTTTCGAGCCTTTGCCTGGCAGGTATAACGCCTTTTTATTAGTAAATGAGACAGCTGCCGGAAGTTTTCCAAAAAACACGTCTCGGGAAGTCTCTTCCTCCAAACTACGTCCAAGTACACCTTTTAAGTTTTTGTTAACCAGCAAAGTGTAAGTCTCCGTTTCACTAAAATCACCTCTTACGATAAACCCATTTGCAGTAGGTTCAAACTGCTTAACCGTGTCTGGATTGATAGAAAACCCTTTGGAGATACTCTCTTTATCCAGCTCGTGAGATGTGATGACGCGCGCGTAGCCTGCATTGTTTTCAAAGCCTGTCTGGATATCGATTACCTGCAGGTGCAGCGGAGAAGGCAGGTTGGCATTGGTTACCATTGGCTCTTTACTTACGTGTGTTCCATTCAGGATCTTTACCCCTGAATTGACGGTCAGTTTCACCGGAATTGCATTATTATCGGTCTTCCCCGTCCGGGCGAGCGCCACTGTTACTTCCTGTTCGCTGGAAGAAGGCAGTATCCTGAAATCTGTATTGGTATTGTCAACCGTGACCTGCAACTTCTGTGCTACTTCCTGGCTGTTGACAGGATAGTTGAAAACCAGCTTCATGCGGGCTTCCTGCCTGCCGCTTTCCTGCGAAATAGCCCACCAGCTTTCGGTGGCCGACAAGCTCAGCGAAGGTGTGTGAAAATCGAGCGGCTCTTTTGCGATTTCATACTTCTTGTCCTCTTCCACTTTACGCGTAAGCAGGTTTGTCAGCTTTGCTTTGTAAGAAGTGGCTGCGCTAAATCCTGCAACGGGCGAAAACACCAGTTCATTTTCTGCAGTCCATTTGAATTTACCTTTTACAGCAGGTTCAAATTGAATGTATTGCGTTGAATCCCAGTCATTCAGGTCAGCCAGCGGCACCAAATCCTTGTTGAATGTAAAAACAAGGTTTTGAGAAAGGTTGATCTCGTCTCCAAAGTTGGTACCGGCAACCCTCACTTCGTTCAGTGAGGAGCAACTATCAAAAAGTAAGGCAAAGAGAGAAAGAAAAATGAATGAGGACAGGAAGTTTTTTTTCATAAGAGCATATAAAAAAACGGATGATCTTTTATGTAAGAATCACCCGTCTAATTTAACGTATATCGGTTAATCGGCTTGAACTTTCTGGCTCAAATGATTTAAAGGATTGAAATCTTTGGCAACCGGTTTTAAAAGGCTTCCATTACCTCTTCAATGGGCTTTGCACCTTCAAAAAAGGAGAGTAACCGCAGCAAAATTGCCTCAACGACTGCATCCGGACAGGACGCGCCACAGGTGAGCATTATGCGTGCAGGCTGGTGCGCGGGAAGGTAATTTTCAGTAACAATCTCCTCTTTCAAATGCAGGTCGAAATGCCGGATCAGCTGCTTGTCCAGCAGCTTGTTTACCGATTCTATAAAGTAGGTTGGCAGCTTTTGTTCACACAGCTCAACCAGATGTGAAGTATTGGAACTGTTATAGCCTCCGGCTACAATCACCAGGTCTGCGTTCTGCGTCAGCAATGCATAGGTGGCATCCTGGTTATCATTGGTAGCATAGCAAAGTGTATCGCGGGTATTTGCAAAATGCGCTTCCACCTGCTGAGGAAGCAGGTTGTAATGCCGGATCATCACATTTTTTAAGAAATCGGAAATACCCTGCGTGTCGGAAGCGAGCATGGTGGTTTGATTAACCACACCAATGCGCTGCAAATCTTTTTCAGGATTAAAACCTTCCGAGTACTGCCCGTGAAAGTCGGTAAAGAACCCGGCTGCCATTCTTTTGCCCGTCATATATTCAGCCAGGAGCTCGGCCTGGGCCATATTCTCGACGATAACCGTGGGCGCATTTTCTTTACTGTGTGAAAATGTGGCGCGGGTCTCTTCGTGCTTGGGCTTCCCGTGTACCACAATCGTGTAATCCTTCTCACCGATCTGCGCCGCCCGATTCCAGACTTTTTCAACAAACGGGCAAGTCGTATCGTAAACGTAGGAGTTGATGCCCAGCTGTGCCAGCTTTTGCTGATTTTCAACCGTAGTACCAAACGCGGGAACAATCACGATATCCTCGGTAGTAAGCTCTTCCCATGGAATCAGCTGATTTCCTTTGGTATCCATAATGAACTTCACGCCGCGGTCTGTCAGGTCCCGGTTTACATCCGGATTATGGATCATTTCGCTCAGCAGAAAAATCCGCTTGCCAGGATTTTCGGCGATTGCTTTATAGGCAATGTCAATTGCATTCTCTACTCCGTAACAAAACCCGAAGTGACGCGCAATCAGGAATTGTACCGGCCCGAAATCAAGCAGCGTGGGCGAATAGTCGCGTTTCAGCTTGTCATTTTTACGGCGGAGTTCCTTGATCGGAGTGATAATCCGGCTCCGGTAAAAATCCGGGATATTGAACGTTTTCATTTACGAATTCGGTAGATTGCAGCTAACAGCCAAAGATACTATACTAAACTTCCTGAAGAACAATCTGCTGTTTATCATTGTTCAAATCTGTTTTTTTTGAAAAAATTATAATGCACGGTGCAACATGCCAGGTGCATTGCTGTCTTTGTTACAGAACGTTCAAAAATTAAACCTTCTGCTTGAAAACACAAATATACCCAGACCGGCATGTCGAACTGGTGGAGCGGTGTAAACTCGGTGAGCGAAAAGCGCAGTACGAGTTATACAAATCGTATTCAAAAGCCATGTTCAACATCTGTATGCGGATACTGAACCATATGGGGGAAGCAGAAGATGCTTTGCAGGAAGCTTTTGTGGACGCATTTACAAATCTGCATCAGTTCCGGCAGCAGTCTACATTCGGTGCCTGGCTCAAACAGATCGTTGTCAACAAGGCGATCAACCACATGCGCAGCAGAAAGGTGAAGTGGGTGGAGATTGAGGAGTACCAGGAGACAATGGAAAGCAGTGAAGATGCGCTGGGCTTTGATGAGCATGAAACGCTGCTGGAAGTGGAGCGGGTGAGAAGTATGGTTCAAAAATTGCCTGACGGTTACCGTGTCGTGCTCAGCCTTTATCTGTTCGAGGGTTATGATCACGAGGAAATCGGCGAGGTACTGGGTATCAGCGAAACAACGTCGCGAACACAATATATGCGTGCAAAAAGGAAGCTGACCGAAATGCTGGTCAGATAGCATTAACAATATTTAACAAGGTATTTACTTAAAAAATACGGATTTGAAAAAATTATTTACCCATGACACGTTAATGAATCTATGAAAAATTCTTCAGATAAAAAGGATCGATTGGAGCGGTTTGTGAGAGATAACAGGGATGGATTTGATACTTTCTTACCGCAGGATTCTTTGTGGAGCCAAATTGAGAGCCAACTTCATCACGAGATTCCGATAGTTCCGGAAAAATCCAAAAAAAAACTTAGGCGATTAAGCAGTCCCTACTTCGACTGGCGCATTGCGGCCGGCGTTTTCCTTGCACTCGGGATAGGGTTCCTGGTTTACCTCAATAACGAATACGGCCTCGCCCGCGACCCGCGTGTGGCATTGAAAGTACCTACTTACGCCCGGGAGCTCAATCAGTACAATGTTGCAATAGATCAGAAAAGGGAGGAGATTATCAAGCTGGCCAAGGACAATCCTGAATTGTACAAGGATTTTGCTTCTGATCTGGAAAGCCTGGAAGTAAGTTACAAGAACTTGCGTTCCAACCTGGCAAATGCCCCTAACCAGGAGGCGCTGCTGGAAGCAATGGTCCAGAATCTCCAATGGCAGGTAGATCTGCTCAACCAACAATTAGATATTTTGCAACGCATTAATCAGGTCAAAAATGACAACGAAAAAGAAAATAACAGCGCTCCTGTTATTTAATATAGCACTGATTTTACCCAACCTGCTCATGGCAGGGCCAGGTATTCCCGAGCAGAACGGGCTCATCGAAAAGCGAAGGAATATCACCAAAGTATTCGATGTAAAAAGCAGTGATATGCTGCTTGTTGAAAACAAATTCGGTCAGGTTAAAGTCAACCTCTGGGCAAAGGACGAGATCAAGGTGGAAATCATTGTAACAGCGAATGCATCTTCCGATGGCCGGGCTTCCGAATATTTAAGCGCAGTCAACATTGACGAAAGAAGACTGAAAAACCAGATCAGCCTCGTTACCCGCATTGATAGGAGCCAATTTGGAAATAATGGGTGGAACAATCGTAAAGGTGAAAAAAACTACATCCGTATCGACTACACCGTTTACATGCCAAAACAGAATGCATTGATCGTGAAAAATGAATTTGGCGACACAGATATCCCCTCATTTTACGCGCCGCTGACGATAGATTCCAGATACGGAAACTTCGTCGCCAATCATCTGGAAAATACTGATAACATCATTGACGTGCGCTACGGCAGTGCCACAATCGGGAAAATGGATGGTGGCAAACTAGAATTCGAGTACTCCAAGCTGAGCCTCGATCAGGCTAAAAGGATATTGCTGATCAATAAATCGGGCGAGTTGAATATCCGTGATGTGATCAACCTGGACGCAGATATCGACTACTCAGGTGCTAAGATTGGTACGATCCGCGGTACCGGGAAAATCAAGCTGAATTACTCGGGCAACTTCAAAATAGACGAGCTGACCAACTCGGCCCAGAATGTAGATATCCAGGCAGCCTACTCTTCCATTGTACTGCCAGCAGAGGCTAACCAGTTCAATGTGACTGTTTCGTACGGGAATTTCACTTACCCGACCAACAATGTAAACTTTTCAGTCCAGCCTGCTAAGGACCATAAATCCTATACATTGAAGCAGTATCAGGGGAAAATCGGCACCGGATCTGGTACCAAGATCACAGTTAATTCACGCTACGGCGACGTGAGGCTGAAAGAGTAAACCCTGTTATTCTTCCAGAATTACATTGTAGTTGAAATCCAGGGGATCTAAAGCATTGTAAAGCTTCTGGATAAACTCCGGATCATTAATGTAGAAACTCAGCAGATTATCATACCGTTCCTGGGCGATTCCGTTCGGGAACAGTTTGTTTTTGAGCGTCAGCAATTGCTCAATTTCCGACTCGTGGTTACGCTCTTCCGCTCTAACAATGCGTTTTTCGAGTTGCTTTAGCGAATTCAGTAATCGCGTTTGCTCTGCTTTCACAGCGCCCAGCATCGTTTGGTCCACGGCAACCGCTTTTGAAAGAATAGCATCAAAAACCTTGTTGAATTCTTCCTTTTCCGCATTCAGATCGAGGACGCGCTCACTGTTCCTTTCGATGAATGTCTTCCGCAGCGCCACTTCGTCAAGAAAAAGATCTTTGTAGCTGATTTTCAGCTTGCGAGCCTTCTTGCTTTGGTAACCGTTGATATATAATGCAAAATTCCTCGGCATCAGCGCAGGAAAAGGTACATTGAAATGATCAAATACACCTTTCAGCTGCATCCAGTAAGGCACCTCTGACGGTCCGCCTATATACGCAAGATTCGGGAGGATGATTTCTTCGTAAAGCGGTCTTAATATGACATTCGGACTGAAAAGTTCAGGCCTGTTTTCGGCCAGTTCAAGTATCTCTTCTTCGGAAAAAGACAAGTCGGTGTTCAGCACCTTGAAAGTTTCACCTTCCTTTACAATGCGTTCCCGAAGATGATTGTCCAGATAGAATAAGTTGATTTCCCGCGCATTCAGCGGCGTATGATAGCCCAGTGCATTGAGCTCTGAAGTGGTTTGCGAAACGAGTTTCTCGCAAATGGAAGTAGTTAATTCCTCTTTTACGACCGGCAGAAAACCGCGTTTCAGATCTGCGTGGTCGGCGTCGATACTGATCAGGCCATATTGCCCGAATAGCTCGTGCATATAACATCGGACCGCATCGGCCAGCGTGTTGTTTTCAAGGTATGCTTTGGCAAAAAGCAGCGGCTTGTCCGGAAGTTGCTTCAATATCACTTCCAGCTCTTTCGGGTTTAGCCGGCCCACTGCGCCTTTGTGTTCGCCCGTCCATTTATGCGTTTGTCCAAACAAATGAAACGAAGCGATTTCCTCAAAATCATGATCCTCCGTCGCCATCCAGTAAACCGGAACAAAGTTATACTCCGGATAAGCCTCCTTGAGCGCACGCGCAAGCTTGATCGCCGTGATGATCTTGTAAATAATATATAGCGGGCCAGTGAAGATGTTCAGCTGGTGACCTGTTGTTACGGTAAACGTCTTCTCGTCAAGCAGCAGCGAGAAATCAGGATAGTGAGGTAAGCCTCTGTACTGCGTTTCAAGCACGTCCACCAACGTTTTACGCTTGGCAGCATCGAAGCTGCTCTTCTTTGCTATTACTTCCTGAAAATTTTCAAGCGAAGGAAAAGAGCTGTAAAATGCCTCCAAAGAAGGTTTTTGGTCCAGATAATCCAGTAAAAGCGCAGGAAATTGCCCTGTTGTACGCAGATCCACAGTGTGCAGAGTCATGAAAGGTGGCTTTTCAGTAGCTTGAAGAGAATCCAACGTGTTTTACTTTTTGTTCGTCTGTAACCAATCTTTTAACGACAAAATCGCGGAAATTGGTTTCCCAAAGTTGCGCAATTTGAGGAAGAATAAAAAACCTGAGCCTGGGTTATAAAAAGGCCGGACCTTGTGCAGATCCGGCTTCATTTCAAGCGCATTTTTTGAATGGATTGCACCCAAGCTTAATGGGCTATCTGCTTAAAAAACATAGGCATTCTTTGAGATGAGCTCGTCTGCAATCCGCCTGCGTGCATTCTTAAGATTAGATGGTTCTATTTTCGTAAACCGTTTCAATCCCATTAACATGACGCTCAGCTCATCACTTTCAGCAAAGCTCGTAATGGCCGACTTTCCTGCGCTGTTCACTTTTTCAACCGCCCGGTTTAGGTAGATCGCAGCGATATCCCGCTGCAATGCATTCGCTTCTTCACCCAGCAGCTCAATGCTTTTTTCAACACGTAACAATACCGACTCGGCTACATATATCTCAATCACCATATCGGCCAGGTTCATGATAATCTCCTGCTCTTCCGACAATTTCATCATAAACTTCTGCACGGCCGCTCCCGAAACCATCAGCACTGCCTTTTTGAGGTTTTTCAAAACCTTTTTCTCTTTCGCAAAAAGTGTTTCTTCCTCTTCTGCGCCAAAGTCAGGAATGGACATTATTTCCTTTCCAACCGCCGCTGCCGGACCCATTAAATCGAGCTGGCCTTTCATTGCGCGTTTTAGTAACATATCCACAACCAGCAGCCGATTGATCTCATTTGTGCCTTCAAAGATCCGGTTGATCCGGCTATCGCGGTAAGCGCGGTCCATCGGCGCATCTGCCGAAAAGCCCATTCCGCCGTAAATCTGCACACCCTCATCTACCACAAAATCAAGTACTTCGGAACCATGTACCTTCATGATTGCACATTCGATCGCAAACTCTTCCAGCGCTTTCAGCTTTGCTTCCGAATCGGCCATTCCTTTCGCCTGAAATGCCTCGATCAGATCATCAATATGCTGACCAACCCGGTACGAAGCAGACTCGGTCGCATACATACTGACCGCCATTTCTGCCAGCTTATGCTTGATCGCGCCGAATTGGGCGATTGAAGTCCCAAATTGCTTCCTTTCGTTGGCATAATTAATAGCCTGCTCAGCCACTCTTTTCGCCCCGCCCAAGGCAGCGGCTGCAAGTTTAATGCGACCAATATTCAGGATGTTAACAGCGATCTTGAAGCCGTTTCCACGCTCGGAAAGCATGTTTTCGACTGGTACCAGACAATCGTTGAAAAATATCTGCCGGGTATCAGATCCTTTTATCCCCATTTTATGCTCGGGCTCATTCATCGTAATACCCTCAGTCGAGCTTTCGATGATAAATGCTGTCAGGTTCTTATCTGTCTGCCCGTTTTCTTCTATTTTGGCAAAAACAATGAAAACGTCCGCAAAACCGCCATTTGTTATCCACATTTTCTGACCGTTGATCGCATAATGTGTTCCGTCAGAAGTCAGTTTTGCTTTGGTTTTGGCAGAATTTGCATCTGAGCCAGAGTCCGGCTCGGTTAGGCAGTAGGCCGCTTTCCATTCACCGGTCGCCAGCTTTGGTAAATATTTCAGCTTCTGCTCTTCATTTCCATAGTACAGGATCGGAAGGGTACCTATTCCGGTATGTGCCGAAAGGGCGACCGAAAAGGAGTTTCCGGCGCCAGTTGCTTCGGCCACGAGCATGGAAGTATTGAAGTTCATTCCAAAACCGCCATATTCTTCGGGAACAACCGTACCCAGCAAGCCCAGCTCGCCTGCTTTATCCATCAGCCCCGATATCAGGTCCGGACTTTTCGCGTGATCTATTTCGTCAAGTTTCGGCCACACTTCCTTCGCAAGAAAGTCGCGACAGGTATCAGCGATCATGCGCTGTTCTTCTGTAAATTCCTCAGGAATAAAAATTTGAGAGGCCTGGGTTTCCTTTATTAAAAATTCGCCTCCCCTGATAGATGTTTTATTCGCTTCTGCAACGGCCATATCCGATAGTAATTATAGAACGATGTGAAACAAAGGTATGCTTGCATACTATTGACTATTTCAAATATAAACCATAATCAAGTTATGCGCGCATACTATCCTGAAATTTTGCGTAAAGCTTGTGTGAATTGGAGTTGTCAGCTATTGTTTGAAAATCCTGAACTGCTTTAATAGCTCGCCATTGTCAAGAATCCGCACAAAATAAATACCCGATGGCAGACCTACATCAGAAAGATCAATGTAAGCAAGGTTGTCGGCTATGCTCACGAGGTCGGGCGGCAGCGGAATGCGTTTTCCTCCTACCGTAACAATCTCGTACTGCATTCCCTCAGTTACCTGATTTTCGGGCAGTTTGATATTGATGATGTTTTCAGTCGGGTTCGGGTAAAAGGCCCATTCAGCTATATTCTTGGTGATATTGACCGAGTCGCCTGCCGATATACTGAACTGAATGGACTGTGTAACAATGGCAGAATCCTTGTTAGCGGCTGTGACCGTAAGCGTATATCTGCCCACATAAGGTGCAAAACCCTGCGCACTCTCGTACAAAGCATAAGGAAATACGGCAGTTGTTGAAGTCCGTTTATAAGGCCCGTCGAGCTGGAACGTTACCCGGTCGTATTCGAAGTTACCATATGCATAAATGTTCAGCAGCGGGGGCAGCGATTCGTATGCTAACACATCGTCGCCAGCCAGCTTCCGGATCACACTCTGCTCCACCTTACTTCCTCCTTTTACAAGCTCAAAACGCAGCTCGGGAGTCTGAACTTTCAGGATCAGCGGGATTTCCACATACGCTCCTCCATTGTCATACGCTCTCACGATCAACCTGTATTCCCCCTCTTCGGTAGGTGTTCCGGAAAATACATTCAATGCAAAACTGAGCCACGAAGGTCTGTTCTGGATGGATATGGAAGATATATAACCATCGGGATCGCCGAAAATGTTGGTAGGCAGAATGTAGTTAAAAGGCATATTAACCTGCGCGTACTTTACAGGCAATGTGCTGCTGGCAAATGGCGGTGCATTCAGGAACTGTGGCTCCACGACTTTGATCGTAAAGTAAGTTTCGACAAATGCATTCAGATCATCATACGCTTTGAAGATGATCCGGTACTCACCCAAAACGGTGGGTGTTCCGCTCAAAACCCCATTTGAAAATTTCAGCCAGGAAGGCAGCTCACTCGCTTCAATTCTTGTAATTTCTCCGTCTCTGTCTTCAAATGTATTTTGAGGAATAGTGAAGGTAAATGCCTTGTTAACAGCAACCATCTGGTTTGAAAAATTAGCATCTACGGTCGGTGGCTTGTTGGCATTTTCCCTGGTATCGACGCGGATTGTAAAAAACGCGACTGTGGAACCGCCTTCGTCGTCAGTACCCGTTACCGTAATCCGGTAATCGCCCAGCTCCGTCGGCCGCCCAGAAAGCTGCCCGTTCTGGAACCGCAGCCAGGGTGGCAGGTTACTTACTTCAACCTTCACGATAGTACCGTCCACATCTGAAAACGTATCGATCGGCAGCTTATATGCAAAATCCCGGTTCACCGGTATGATCTGCATGGGGACCGGCCTGAAAACGTAGGGCATATAGTTGGACGCATCCTTCCAGTATTCCGGCGAGAGGAGATCTTCTTCCAGCTTTACAGCCACGGGCTTAGGGTTACCTGCATTGGCATAGGCGCGTTTGGCCCATTCATCAAAAATAACGGCTATTGCCCCTTTTTTCTCTACCGCAGCTGACAAACGGTAACTTACACTTTCAGAGTAGTTGATAGCGGCCATCGGCTGGCTCAGCCATTTGGATGCAGCCGGACGTAAAAACGGCTCAGATCGGCTCATCTGCTCCGTCGTCGAAACAACAACTGCTACTACATTCGCGCCGTGCGCATAGTTTTCGTCGATTTGTTTTAAATGCGCACTGTTATCAAGATAGGAGCTTACAAACAGCTCATTAGCTATGATGTAATGTGCCGGCATATTGCTTTTTACGACATCCACTGACCATCTGTGGTCAAAAATGGGGCTATCGTTAATTTTGATTCCATCTGCTTTTTCATTCAGGTCCTTAAAGCCCAGTGTGCCGCGCAAAACAGAAGCCGCATCGAAGACAGACCCGTAATCAGAGATGAACTTGATCGCCGGGTCAACTGATTTAATGGCTGCAATCATTTGCTCGAAGTACTTTTTCATTACCTCATGCCGGTAAATGTACCAGTCTTTCCCTGCCCGCTGACGGAAAGATTCCTCAGGCGCCCAGGCGGTCACCGGCGGATAAGGATCTTCAAAAGTCTTGTAGCTCATTCCCCAGAGGAAGTTCAGCCGCTCGATTTTGGTATAATGGGCTTTCAGCCACGCGCGGAAGCCGCTCACCATGGTTTTGGAATAATCATAAACGGCCGTATTCTCTTTTCCGCTCACAATCAGTCCGCCGGGATATTCGCCTTCCTGTGTGGGTGTATTGGTGACGGAAACATACAGAAGCTTATTCTCCGTTTGCAGGTACTTGTATCGGGCTACTGTTTCCTTCACAAAAGCAAGTCCCTTGTTAACAATAGCCTGGTTATCAAAACCGTAAAAGGTATCAAGATAGCCGCCCAGCAAAGGCTGCTCGGAGTGACTGAACTGGCTGTCGGAAGGTTCCCAAAAACCCTTGATGCGAGTGCTGTGGCGGCCAAGGTGGATACGGAGCGCCACTTTCATGCCCAGGTCCGTCGCTATTTTGATCTGCTCGTCGTACTTCGCCCATTTCGGGGTTTCTGTTGGAGAGCTGTAATAAACCTTGTCCCAGGGAATGGTAATATAAACGGCATTTAAGCCAAATTGCTGTGCAGAACGGATCAGGTCGGGCTCAGGGCCACGGTTTTCTGCGTCTGTAAGATTCAGCAACATCAATGCAAGGTAACGTTGCGGATCCGCCTCTGCAGTTTTTTGAGCAGGCTGCGCTGAAAGTGGGTGCAGGAAAAAAGTCAGGCAGAGCGCCAGGGAAAAAAGCTTATTGAAGAATTGAATTGCGTGCGCAGAATTGAACATGCTAAAAGTTTTTGTCAATTAATTTGATCCACTCATTGTATCCGTTTTCCACATTGAATTGACCTGCCCTTTCAATGCTCCTGGAACTGTCAGTTACGACCTCCCCATTCATTATTTTTCGCATTGCTTCAACCATCTGGCTTACACTCAGATCATTGGTTACCACACCCATACCATCCTGAACGAATTCGGACACACCTCCCGAAGGAAAAGAAACGATAGGTTTACCAAGCAACGCGGCTTCAATCATCACCAGCGGAAAAGGGTCCTGACGAGATGTTAGGAGAAAGCCATTTCCCGTGTTAAGGTAATTATAATAATCTTCTTTTTGTTTACCGACCAGGTGAATTCTAGTTGCCGATCTTGAATTCCTGCATCTTTGTTCGGTATAATATACCATTCCATCGTCGATTTTGGCGCCAACCCAGATCAGGTGGACGCGCGCATCGTTGAGTTGGTCGGCAATGTCGGGCAGTAAATCAAAGCCTTTGCGCTCCGACGTCATTCCCGATAATACCCACACAAAGTCAGTCTCCGGGATCCCCAGCTTTTTCCTCAGCTCAGCAGAACGTTCCGCATTGCTCTTGACCAGATTACTGTCTATAAATGAATAAAGCAGCCCGATATTCTTACCACCAGAATCGACCAATGCATTGCTGGTAGCTTGTGAGCAGCCGATCAGCAGGTCTGAATAGTCGATAATGCTCTTAAAATCCGGTCCGCTCAAATAAGAATAGGTCAGCGGCATTTCATGAAAATGCGTCACCAGCTTGATTGAAAACTCTTTGGCGATCAGCACGGTTTCGGGAATCATCGTCGTATTCACATACCAGAAATCGGCCTTGAAATCGGTAGCCAGCTTTCGTAAATGCCGGTGAATAGGATTGGCGCCCAGGTGAAACGAGATTTTTTGAAGTATGTTAAACTTCCGGGGAGCAATGAACCTTGGAATATCCTCCGGAAAATCGTTCAGCAGCTCGCCGTCCGCGAAACTGACTATTCCGATATCAAACCGGGAACGATCGATTTTTTTCAGGATGTATAACAGCATCATTTCTGATCCTGTTCGTGTTGCATAGGGTGTGAAAAAGAGGATTCGTTTCTTTGTGCTGTTCATGAAGAGGCGGTTAAGAGGTCGATATTCTCGTAAGGCTTTATCTTATACGACCCTTTTTTCAAGAATAAGGTTGCCCAGAAATACTTTAAAAGCACAGCTGTTTTTCTGACATAAATGCGCTGGGTCCGTAATTCAGTCAAAGGATTTCGTCTGCTTTTGATGTTAAATGCAATTTTCCATCCAAATACCACCGGTACCATCAACAGGTAATGCAGGATCAGCAGCACGTATTGAAAAGCGCCGTATTGCTTTCGTACCCAAAGCAGATTAGACACCTGCATTTGCGTACTGAACCGGTTTATCCACGAAATATTGGTCCTCCGGAAAGGGTTGTTGTTTTCGAGGTGGATGAAAATGCAATCTTTGAAATAGCACAGCTTGCCCAGCTTACTTAGCCGCCCCGACCATTCCACATCTTCGCCGTACATGAAAAAATCGTCACTAAACCCGCCTGTTTTCTCAAAACCTTCCCTCCGCAAAAAAATGAATGCGCCTACAAGCCAGTCGTATTGGTCCGGGTCCTGGTACTCGGGCTCCGGATAAAGTTTGTTGATCGCCCGCTCGATAAAGCCGGCTGGCGGCACAATGAAAAAGGTTTTACGAAACTCGTTGAAGCTCTTGTAAAAAGGCATCGGAGTACCGTCGGGATAATATTGCAAAGCGCCGCAGGCGATAATGTCCTGGCGCTCGTTCATTCTTTGAAAACACCGGCCGATCACATTGTCGGTCACCAGTGTATCTGCATTCAGTAGGAGAAAATATTTGCCGTTTGCAATGGACATTCCTTTATTATTGGCGATCCCGAAGCCGGGATTCGAAGGTAAGTCGATCCAGCGAACCTCAGGAAATGTATCACGAACCAACGCCCCGCCTCCGTTTTCCGGATCATTATCAACAATGATGATCTCAAATGTAACCCCGGAAGTAAATTGATAAATTGACTTTAAACAATTGATTATGAGTTGAGGTGTGCGGTAATTTATAATGATGATGGATACATCCATGAAACGATCTGCAAGTTGGATTGGGCAAAAATAAAGAATCTCCGTGGAACATACCCAAGCTGTTCACGGAGATCCCTAAATAAGTAGCATTAGTTATTTGCCGGATTAATTGAGCCTTTCGAAGATCCCGGCTACTCCCTGGCCCCCACCTACACAGGCGGTTACCATTCCATATTTCTGGTTGCGGCGTTCCATTTCATTAAAAAGCTGCACCGATAAGCGTGCGCCTGTTGAACCCAAAGCGTGCCCCAGCGCGATCGCTCCACCATTTGGATTTACGATCTCAGGGTTAATATCCAGCTCCTGGATTACCGCCAGCGACTGCGCGGCAAATGCTTCGTTCAGCTCGATCTGTTCGATATCCTGCAATTTCAAACCTGCCTGTTTCAATGCATTCGGAATAGCTGCTACCGGCCCGATTCCCATAATCCGGGGATCCACGCCAGCTGTCGCGTAGGATAGCATTCTCGCAATCGGTTTGAGGTTCAACCTTTTGACCATATTCTCCGACATTACCATTACGAATGCAGCCCCGTCGGAGGTTTGGGAAGAGTTACCCGCAGTCACGGAGCCGCCTGCTGCGAAGACGGGTTTCAATTTATTCAAAGCTTCCAGCGTGGTATCCGGCCGCGGACCTTCGTCCTGACTGATCACTGTTTCCCGCGTTTTTTTCTTGCCGGAAGCCGCATCAAAGTAGGTTTCCTTAACCGTCACAGGCACAATCCCGTTGGCAAACCAGCCTTCTTTCTGTGCCCGTAAAGCTTTCTGATGCGACTGAAACGAAAATTCATCCTGTCTTTCACGACTGATTTTAAAGTCGCTAGCCACCTGTTCGGCTGTTAACCCCATGCTCAGGTAATAGCTCGGATTGGTATGTGCAATTTCGTAGTTCAATGCAGTTTTCCAGCCCATTGTCGGCACCATCGACATCGACTCTGTTCCTCCCGCAATAATGCATTCAGCCATTCCGGCGTGTATCTTGGCAGATGCCATCGCAATCGCTTCCACCCCGGAACCGCAATACCGGTTGATGGTGATACCGGAAACATTTTCCGGCAATGCAAGCAGCGCCACATAGCGGCCCATTTGCATTCCCTGCTCCGCCTCCGGCACTGCATTTCCCACAATCACATCGTCTACCTGCGTCGGTTCGAGTTGCGGTACTTTTTCGAGCAGATGCTTGATTACTGCCGCGCCCAGGTCATCGGGGCGGGTAAAACGGAATCCGCCTTTTGAAGCTTTACCAACTGCACTGCGGTATCCTGCAACAATATATGCGTCCATATTGAAATTCTTAGTTCGATGAAAATGAATAATAGTATGCTGGCATACCATTGTAAAAATAGGAATTATACCTAAAACAACAAACCGCTGGAGTTTGTTTTCCGGCGGTTTGCAAATACCTAGTCTGTACTGATGGATTGTTAAAATTGTGGCGGGAAATCAGTTCCCGTTAGTGGCTTTGGCAGCTTGGCTATATCCGGCATTACGATCCATAAAATGATGTAGAACAAAATGACCGGGAAAGTAAATGGAATGAAAACCGCCAGTACAAAAATGAAACGGACAATCGTTACATCAATCTGAAAGTAGTCGGCGAGTCCGCATGCAACACCACCAAGCATTTTATTGGTTGTGTTACGGTATAATCTGTTATGGTTCATGGCTATGTCGTTTTATTTTGTTTTGATGTTTCAAAGGTACTGTGCATTACCCAGTAGCTTATTTCATTCTTGATAAACGGTGCTTTACAGGTAGAACGGGCTGGAATCCGGGATATAGGATTAGATCTCTATTAGGAAAACAAAAGATGTTGTACAACAGAATTGTCAATGAATTACCTTTGAGCCGGAAATGTTTGCGTGCTGACAATCTGACATTCGTTTTTCGGCAGGCTTAATTTTTTCGTTTTGAATGAACGTTATAAAAATATATAATCATGTTTAAAATATTCTCCAAGCTATTTGGCACGAAATCCGAACGGGATCTTAAGGAACTGACCCCGTATGTGGAGAAGGTAAATGCCGAATACGCCCTGTTGGCTTCTTTAACAAATGATGAGCTCAGGTTACAATCCGAAAACCTGAAACAGCATATATCCGATCAGCTCAAATCGATCGACGAGCAGATCGCCGGATTGAGACAGCAGGCAAGCGACGAGCCTAATGTAGATAGTAAAGAAGCGATCTTTAAGAGAATAGATGCGCTTGAACTTGACAGGAATAAAGAACTCGAAAAAGTACTCCTCGATATCCTTCCAAAAGCATTCGCGATTGTAAAGGAAACTGCGCGCCGGTTTAAGGAAAACGACAAGCTGGAAGTTACAGCCAACTTTTTCGACCGCGACGTAGCTGCCCGCAAATCGCACGTTTCCATTGAGGGCGACAAAGCATATTGGAATACAACATGGGACGTAATCGGCCAGCCTATCAAATGGAACATGTTGCATTATGATGTTCAGCTGATAGGTGGTGTGGTTTTGCACCAGGGTAAAATCGCTGAAATGGCGACGGGTGAAGGTAAAACTTTGGTTGCAACCCTCCCCGCGTTCCTGAATGCACTTGCAGGCCAGGGCGTACATATCGTAACTGTGAACGATTACCTGGCAAAGCGCGATGCAGAGTGGAATGCACCGCTTTTCGAATTCCACGGAATGCGTGTGGATTGCATTGACCGCCACCAGCCCAATACCGAAGCAAGAAGAAATGCTTATAAGGCCGACCTTACTTACGGTACCAACAACGAATTCGGCTTTGACTACCTACGTGACAATATGTCACGCACACCGGAAGAACTGGTTCAGCGCAAGCACCATTTCGCGATGGTCGATGAGGTTGACTCCGTTTTGATTGATGATGCACGTACGCCATTGATTATCAGCGGACCTGTTCCGCGCGGTGACGAGCAGGAATATCTGGAACTGAAACCACGTGTTTCGAGGATCGTTGAAGCCCAGAAAAGGCTGGCAATGGAATTCCTGAATGATGCTAAAAAGAAGATCGCGGCAGGCGACAAGAAAGAAGGCGGACTGGCACTTTTCCGTGCACATCGCGGTATGCCGAAATATAAACCACTTATCAAATACCTGAGTGAGTCGGGGATAAAAGCGTTAATGCAGGAATCGGAATCGATATACCTGGCTGAAAACCAGAAGCTGATGCCGGTAGCCGATGCGCCGCTTTACTTTACGATCGACGAGCGCCACAACAGCATTGAACTGACAGAAAAAGGGATCGACTTCCTGACAGGAGAATCGGAAGAAACCAATTTCTTCATCCTGCCTGATATTGCTGTTGATCTGGACAAAATCGAAAAAGATCCTTCCCTCAATGAGCAGGAGCGCATTATCCAGAAAGAAGCATTAATCCGCGATTATTCTGTAAAAACTGCCCGTATCCACACAGTAAACCAACTTTTGAAAGCATTCACGCTTTTTGAAAAGGACGTTGAATATGTGATCATCGACGGAAAAGTTAAAATTGTGGATGAGCAAACCGGTCGTATCATGGAAGGTCGTCGCTATTCTGACGGTTTGCACCAGGCGATTGAAGCAAAAGAAAGTGTACGCGTTGAAGATGCCACACAGACTTACGCGACCGTTACATTGCAGAACTACTTCCGGATGTACCACAAACTGGCTGGTATGACGGGTACTGCAGAAACGGAAGCTGGTGAATTCTGGGAAATCTACAAGCTGGATGTGGTATCAATACCAACCAACGTAACAGCTGTACGGAAAGACCAGGAAGATAAAGTTTACCGCTCAGTTCGTGAAAAATACAATGCGGTAACCGACGAGATCGTCGAGCTTGTGGAAGCGGGCCGGCCTGTGCTGGTAGGTACCACCTCAGTAGAAAATTCAGAGATTATCAGCCGGATGCTGACTTTACGTAAAATCCCTCACCAGGTTTTGAACGCAAAGCAACACCAGCGCGAGGCAGAAGTAGTAGCAGAGGCCGGAAAGCCGGGTACTGTTACCATTGCAACAAACATGGCCGGTCGCGGTACGGATATCAAGCTGACCCCGGAAGCTAAAAAGGCTGGTGGTTTGGCAATTATCGGTACGGAAAGACACGAAAGCCGCCGCGTCGACAGACAGCTGCGTGGCCGCTCCGGCCGCCAGGGTGACCCGGGTTCTTCTCAATTCTTCGTTTCCCTGGAAGATAACCTGATGCGTTTGTTCGGTTCTGACCGGATGGCGAAGGTAATGGACCGAATGGGCTTGGAAGAAGGCGAAGTGATCCAAAGCGGAATGATCACCAAATCGATCGAGCGTGCGCAGAAGAAAGTGGAAGAAAACAACTTCGGAATGCGTAAGAGATTGCTGGAATACGATGATGTAATGAACTATCAGCGTGATGCAATCTATACTCGTCGTCGCAATGCATTGTTCGGCGACCGTTTGGCGGTAGATATCGCAAACACATTGTTTGATGTATGCGATGAGCTGATCAGCACGGCAGGCACTTATGCAGAGCTTGAACTGGCTTCTATTACTACCCTGGGGATGGAATTACCATTCAGCGAAACCGAATTCAACAGTTTCAAACAGGCTGATCGTGCGCAGAAACTGTATGGTGCAGCTGAAAAGCAGTATCAGGACAAAAACAATGCAATCGCACAGAAAGCATTACCGGTATTGCAGTCGATCTATGCGGAAAGAGGCGCTACGGTTTCAGAAATAATGATTCCTTTCAGCGATGGACTTCGTCAGACGGGCGTTGTGGTTGGTTTGAAGAAATCTGTCGAGAACGAAGGAAAGGAAATTACCCGCGAAATGGAGAAAGCTATCGTGCTCTCATTGATCGACCAGGAATGGAAGGAGCATTTGCGGGAAATGGATGATTTGAAACAATCTGTACAGAATGCGGTTTTTGAACAGAAAGATCCTTTGCTGATTTACAAGTTTGAATCCGTTGAGCTTTTCAAACGCTTCCTGAGCAAGGTTAACTTCGATATGATTTCCTTCCTTATGAAGGCAGATATCCCGCAGGAAGAAGCGGTACCAGCAAGTGCAGTACAACAAACTGTACGCCGGCCGACGCCACCGCCTGCATTACATACCAATAAGGAAGAAGAGTTTGATGTGGACGTGGAAGATCCTAACAAATACGCCCATACCGAATCCACTACCAAGGCGCAGCCAGTGCGTGTGGAGCGTGTTGCGGACAGGAACCAGAAGGTATCTGTTCAATACCGGGACGGACGCATTCTTCGCGATGTGAAGTTTAAAAAAGTAGAACAGGAAGTGAAAAACGGCGATTGCGTTGTAATCGAATAACCTTTTTTATTCCTTGTGAAAATACCAGCCCTGCCTCTCGTTTCCGAAAGGCAGGGCTTTTTGCTGCCGTTAAATCAGGATTTATACGATATTTGCAGTTGTTGAAAGCATAAACGAAAACATTCCATTAGCATGAAACTCCATCGGGAAGGCTATACCATTATTTTAATTACAATTATTGTTCTGGTACTGATCAACTTAGGAATTAATTATCTTCTTCCTGATGGATACTGGATTCCAAGGCTGGTGTTGATCGGCAGTATATTCGTTTTCCTGCTGGTTGTTCAATTTTTTCGCGTCCCCAAAAGAAATGCCCATAAAAGCGATCGCCAGATCGTAGCGCCCTGCGATGGAAAAGTGGTGGTGATTGAAGAAGTAGTTGAAACTGAATACTTCAACGGACCAAGAAGACAGATCAGCATTTTCATGTCGCCTCTTAACGTGCATATCAACTGGAACCCGGTAAGCGGCATTATCCAGTATTTCAGGTACCACGCCGGACTTTACCTCGTTGCCTGGCACCCAAAATCAAGTACCGACAATGAGCGTACCACTGTGGTAATCAGGACCGTCGAAGGGATCGATGTGTTGTTCCGTCAGATAGCAGGCGCAGCAGCCCGCCGCATTCGCTGGTACATCAAGGAAGGCGATAAGGTAGAGCAAAGCACAGAAATGGGCTTTATCAAGTTCGGCTCCCGCGTAGACATATTTGTCCCTCTTGATGCGGAGATCAAAGTGAAGCTGCAGGATAAAACAGTAGGAAGCGTAACTGTGCTCGCTGAGTTAAAATAAGCGCCAGCTTAGTATTTGTTCAAAAAACTGAGGAACTGCTCCCGGGTAAACCACCGCCATAAACAGCATTCCGAAAATTGCCCCATATAAGTGCGCACTATGGTTTACATAGCTCATTCCCCTTTTTGACTCGTAAACAGAGTACCCAAGATATAGCAACCCGAATATAAAGCCTGGCATACAAATGAAGAAGTACAGGCAGATGCTCATCAAAGGCGCGTAAAGAATGGCAGCGAAAAGCACAGCCGATACCCCTCCGGAAGCGCCGAGCGAGTTATATTTAGAGTTGTTGCGGTGTTTCAGGAACGTTGGTATATCTGCTACAATAATGCCGACAATGTACAGGAACAGGTAGTACATCGTTCCGCTCGGCCCGAAAAGCATTGCAAAAAGCCTTTCAATTCCTTCTCCTACAAACCACAAACTGAGCATGTTGAAGATCAGGTGACCAAAGTCTGCATGTACAAAACCGGAGGTGATAAAGCGATAATATTCATTCCGCTGCCGAACGCGGTAAGGATTGAATATCATCTTGTCCATTAAACTATAATTGTTCAGCGCGTAGTAGCTGATGCCCGAGGTAATAATTACAAGTATGAGGGTTATTGACATAATTCACTAATTTAATAAGCTGTTATTTTTCACGTTCAACCAGCTGCTGGACAAATTGCAGCAGCGATGCTTTCCGGGATTCCTCCACATTCAGGCTCCGAAGGTTGGCCAGGCCTTTTTCAAAATAGGTATTAATCTTCTCTTCGGTAAACTTCCGGATATCGAGCGATTCATAAATTGCTTTTACCGCACCCACCTTCTCTTCCGGGTCAAACTCGGCGGCAGAAATCCATTGATCAAGCGCTGCTTTGTGTGATCCGGTCGCTTTGGATAATGCTTCAATAAGTAAGAACGTTTTCTTGTTCGAGATAATATCGCCGCCTACCTGTTTACCAAACTTCGAGGGATCTCCATACACATCGAGCAAATCGTCTTTCAGCTGAAAGCCGATCCCCATATTTTCCCCCGCCGAATACAGCAGCCTTACCGACTCGTCATCAGCCCCGCCGATTATCCCGCCTAATTCCAATGCAAAACCGAGCAGCACCGAAGTTTTAAGACGTATCATTTCAAGATATTCCTCCTCTGTCACATTCCAGCGTGTTTCAAAATTCATATCCAGCTGCTGTCCTTCACATACCTCGGCAGCTGTTTGGTTAAATCGCGCCAACACCAGCCTCAGCTGGTCTTTTGGAATATCAAGCAGCAGATCATACGCCCGGATCAACATCACGTCGCCCGACAAGATCGCCGTATTTGCATTCCATTTTTCATGCACGGTAGGTTTACCGCGGCGCAGTGGTGCGCGGTCCATGATATCGTCGTGCATTAATGTGAAGTTGTGAAATACTTCCACCGCCATCGCAGGCCGGATCGAACGCTCCACATCTTCGGAGTAGATAGACGATGCCAGCAGCGTCAGCAGCGGCCGGAAACGCTTTCCGTGCAGCGACATAATGTAGCTGATCGGCTCGTAAAGCTCAGCAGGGCCGATGCCATAAGTATGCTTTTCAAATTCGGACTGGAGCTTCTGGAGTAGTTGATCGGGGTTAAGCATCGAATGCGGAAATCGCCTGAAAAAGACAGGGCGCAATGTTTGGTATGAACGTTTTTTTCAATCCGGAGACTTATGCAAAGTAGGGGATTTTCCTTGTCTTGCCGACAGAATTCGAGGATAAATTCGATTTTTGCCATTGTGGCGCTATTCTGCAACATTATCATAACTTTAAGATTCCATCTCATTTCCAATCGAAAATGCCATTTCATCAGTACTTCAACGGCGATATACTAGCAATCAACGAGCCGGTTTTCCAGACCAATGATCTTGGATTGCTGCGCGGCTACGGACTTTTTGACTATTTCAGGACTTATAATGGTGTACCATTCCGGTGGGATGATTACTGGCAGCGTTTTGAAAATTCGGCAAGGCTGCTCAAACTGACGCTGCCGGTCACCCAGGAAGAAACAGAGAAAATTCTGGCCGACCTGCATGCATTGTCGGGCGAGCAGGAAGTAGCATTTCGTTTTGTGCTCACGGGAGGTTATGCGCCCGACAGTGTGCATGTAGTACAGCCGAACTTGCTGATCCGCACAGAAGCATTGCCGCAGGATAATCCCGCAGGCAGGTTGAAAGGCATTAAAGTGATTCCTTACGAATACGTCCGCGATTTACCCGAAATTAAAACCACCAACTACGTGCACATGGTTTTAATGGCCGACGAGCTAAAAAGGCAGCAAGCCGCCGATTTGCTTTTCTACAAAGACGGAGAAGTAAGCGAGCTGACGCGCAGCAATATTTTTATTTTCAGGGATTCAAAGCTCATTACCTCCAACCGGAACATCCTGAACGGGATCACCCGCAAAGTTGTACTTGAACTTGCCAAACTGCATTTCGAAGTTGAGGTACGACCTGTTTCGTATCAGGAAGTAATCACTGCTGATGAGGCATTTACGACCAGTACCACAAAGTGGGTTATGCCGGTAGTGCAAATCGGCGAGCAGCCCATTGGTGACGGAACTGCCGGCAAGCAGACGCTCTTTTTGCAAGAACTGTTTGAAAAGCTGGTTTTAAACTGGGGTAAATAAAAAAGGTGACTTCCCGCACGGGAAGCCACCTGGCACTTGTAACAATTCAACTTATTTAGGCGCAATAGGTGATTCTTTGTTTACGATCGGCCACACGCCCGGACGCGGTACGCTTACGCCTTTCGTCATTCCTTTTGTCATCGCATCGGCTCCAAAATAGTACAGCGGCCAGCCTTTGTAAGTCAACTGCTTTTTACCAAAAACGGTGATTGTACCGAATTGCGTTTTATCCAATGCAGATGGAATTTCGTCTATACTGGCCACTTCATAGATCGGCCAGGTAGCATCGTGATTAGGATCGTTTGTTGTCCAATTGTTGTTCATCGACGAATCACGCGCAAACGCATATAATGTACGTCCCAGGCTGTCTACCAGGAATTGCGATTCAGCAATACCCTCGGTATAGTCCGCTTTATAGGACTTCCCGTCGTTTCCTACCAGCTGCGCATTGGAAAGCATTACCGTGTATTTCGTTTTAGCCACATACCACGCATTGTTAACCCCTTCACCCTTGACCTCGCCCGGCGCGGCGTCGTTGGCGAAATAGTACAGCGGCCAGCCTTTGTAAGTAGTTTGTGTAGCGCCATCAGTGCGGGTAATGTTAGCAAAATCAGAAGCTTTCAAGCCGGCATCCAACTTCAATGAAGCAGGGTTAGCTACTGAAAAAACCGGCCAGGCTGCCAGGCATGGGCCCGTGCAAACGGAGGTATTGCCCGCATCTTTGGTAAAAAAGTAAAGCGTTTTGCCGTTCTTGTCAGTTAGTACCTTGCCCAGCGAGCCATTTTCTTTCAGCATAATGTCATTTGGCGTGACGGGGGTTTCTTCGCCGTCGTCGTCGGAGCAGGAGACTGTCACTGCTAGTAAAGCTCCCAGCAGGAACAGCATTCGGGTGATTGAAAAGATTTTCATCGGAATAAATTATGATTGTTAGAGATGAATTGGTTTGTCCCGAATACGGTCAAAACATTCCGATGGTTGCGTAGCCCTGTTTCGGTCTGAATGCAACTGGCAACCCACAAAAAAAGGCGCAGCCAGATAGCCGCGCCTGAATTCACTTTTTCAATCACATTTAACTCCACCCTTGTGCAGTCAGCGGAATGCGGCTGTCAGACTTGGTATGTATCGAAACACCCTCACTTTTGTCGGCAATGTAACCGACGAACGTAATCTTCGGATTGTTTTTGATCAGTTCATACGCAGACTGGGACACGGTAAATAACAGCTCATAATCTTCGCCTCCATTCAATGCAGCTGTTACCGGGCTGAGGTTCAGTTCCGTGGCGGCTAGAAATGTTTGCTCGTCAATGGGAAGCCGCTCTTCAAATACCACCGCACCTACACCCGACTGTGCACAGATATGCAGCAGGTCGGAAGCAAGACCGTCCGAAACGTCTATCATAGAAGTAGGTATCACCCCTGCTTCTTCCAGCTCGTAAATCACGTCCATTCTGGCTTCGGGCCGCAACTGGCGCTGGATTACATAGTCTTTACCTTCGAGTTCAGGCTGCATTTCCGGATTGGCAAGAAACACCTGCTTTTCCCGTTCCAGCAGCTGCAATCCAAGGTAAGCGCCTCCCAGATCGCCGGTTACACATAGCAAATCATTGGGTTTCGCTGTATTCCGGTAAACGATCTTATCCTTTTTTACTTTGCCAAAAACACTGACCGAAATAAGTAATCCCGAGCGTGAAGAAGAAGTATCCCCGCCTACAAGGTCTACATTGAAATCCTTGCATGCTGTTTTGATACCCGCATAAAGTTCATCAACAGCTTCCACAGAAAAGCGGTTGCTGATCGCAATACTCACAGTTACCTGGCGCGGTATCCCGTTCATCGCGGCAATGTCCGATACATTTGTTGCTATCGCCTTGTACCCTAAATGTTTAA
The DNA here is from genome assembly GCF_001424405.1 of Dyadobacter sp. Leaf189. Taxonomy (GTDB): domain Bacteria; phylum Bacteroidota; class Bacteroidia; order Cytophagales; family Spirosomataceae; genus Dyadobacter. Next base: position 90,298 of record NZ_LMPS01000007.1, on the reverse strand, counting down.
GAGGAAAAAAGGTAAGATCAAAATGCACGCCTTCCAGCATCAGATCGGTGCTGATCAATCCATATTCCTCGCCTAAATCGATTACAGCTGCATCATCGCCAATACCACGTACAGTATCCGGCAACACAGTTGTTACTCCTTTATTTATTCTCTGAATCAGCCCGAATTCACCCAGGCTGCTGATTTCTGTTCTGCTTTCCATAGTACAAAATTAGACAAAAAAAGCGAAGCCGGTTCGGATGAGAACCGGCTTCGCAGCGATATCTTCTACTAAATAAATCCGGTTACTATGGATTTGTCAATGTATATTCATTGATCGTGCCTCCCGTTTTTGAGCTGCCTTTCAAACGTGTCAATACAAGCTTCGAATCTTCCAGTGTATTGATCGTAAATTCAATTGTTCCGCCGGTTCCGGTAGGCTGTGGTACCAGGTCTTTCAGGATCAATTTGGTGTTTCCGTCCAGCGCCCAGGTGCCATTGGTTGTGAATCCATCCCAGTCGGTCAGTGTAGCAGTCATTGATCCCGACGAATTGGTCAAAGTCAATCTGAAAGCTGAATATCCCGGAACTGAATTATTGGAACCTCCTCTCGTATAGGCAACTGCGCTTCCATGCTTCACAGATTCGGCAGTCCACGCTTTGGCAATTCTTTCAGAAGCGGGTTTCACTTTCTCCTTACATCCTGCATTTATCAAAGTGACGATCAGAGCAATACACCAAATCAGAGAGTAACTTTTTTTCATATTTGTATTTCCTAAATTTCATAACACAACGCCAAGTTCCTACTTTTTAGTCTTATTATCAAAATATTCAGTGAAGATCATTTTAATTTTTACCCACTGGCTCCGATCGCTAAATTGCACGGTCAAATCATATTTCATGAAAGAATATACGCACGCGCAACTTGCACTCAGGAACGGGCAGGACAAAGAGGAAATCTGGTGTGCGTACAAAGGGATCATTTATGATGTAACCGCTTCCCGTCTATGGCGTAACGGACACCATTATGAGCATTGGGCCGGCCAGGACCTTACCAAAGAGCTGGGCGACGCGCCACATACAGACCGCGTTTTCGAGCGTTTCAATGTAATCGGCCGCCTGCAATCCAAAAACTAGATGATTTCCATGAGTACCTATTTAATAGCGGACAGCGGATCCACCAAGACTGATTGGGTAATCACACACGACGGTGTGCAGGTTGGCGCATTTCAATCTGCCGGTATCAATCCATTTTACCAGACTGCCGAACAGATCATTCCCGTTCTGAATGAACAGGTTATTCCTGATATTACAGCTCAAATCGACCGCATTTTCTTTTACGGCGCAGGCTGTGCGGATGAAAAAACAAGCCAGCCTGTTTACGATGCATTGCTGCATTGCATTCCTTCTTCGACGCAAATAGAAGTTGCGTCGGATATGCTCGGTGCCGCGCGTGGCCTGTGCGGCCGGGAGCCCGGATTGGCTTGTATCCTGGGTACAGGCGCTAATAATGCATTTTACGACGGCGAGAAAATCGTGCACTCCATTGGTTCACTCGGCTTCTGGCTCGGAGATGAAGGAAGCGGCTCTTACCTGGGAAAAACACTTGTGGTACGCTTCCTGCAAAATGAGCTTCCAGCGAGCCTGCATGAGAATTTCGCAGCTACTTACCCGGAGATCAACAGGCTATATGTTTTGGAGAATGCTTATAAAAAACCTTATCCCAACCGGTTTTTTGCCGCTTTTTCCCAGTTCATTGCCGCGCATATAACAGATAGCTACATGCAGCAGCTGGTAAGCGACGCGTTTTCACTTTTTACCCAAAAATACATTCTGAAACATCCTAATGCGTCGGATCACCCGGTCCATTTTACCGGCTCCATTGCCTTCTATTATCAGGATATCCTTCAAAAAGTACTTGCCTCAAACGAGCTTCAATGCGGCCGTATCCTGAGAACGCCGCTGGATGGGCTGGTTCAATACTATTCCTGAGCTTCCGCTGCCAAAGCGTTAATGAATGTTAAACCCGCATATCCATTGCGCTTATGTCGTTTCGGCTAAGGTCAATTCCTTTTATTGGCCTTAAATTTGCTATTATCATTCTGCTATGTCGAGACGAACCATTCAATCACTCACCGTTTTCTCTGCGCTCCTGATTATCGGCGTGGTGATCACGCAGATTTTTTGGGTAAAACAGGCGCTCGATCTTCGCCACAGGCAGTTTAACCAGAATGCGCACGTTGCTTTACAGGATGTAGCTGCCAAGCTGGCCAAAGTAAATGGGGTAATGCAAACCACCAACCCCGTTGAGCAGCTTTCCCCTGAGTATTTCCTTGTTAATACCAATTCCACTACGCAGCCTGATCTGCTTGAAGTTTTTATCAAGGATAGTTTTCAAAAGCACAATCTCATCGCCGACTTTGAAGTAGGGATCTACGATTGTACCACGAACAGAATGCGTTACGGGATGTCATTGAGTACGAAAACCAATGCAAAACTGCCGGCAACAACTACCAATTTCATTAAAACAGATAAGTATCCCTACTATTTCGGTGTCCGTTTCCCGGAACAGGAAACCTACTTTGCAGGCAGTATCAACCGTGCAATCTGGTCGTCGGTACTGGTGCTGGTGGCCGTTTCGCTTTTTGCTTATGCATTGTTTGTGATTTTGAGACAAAAGCAGCTGTCGGAAGTACAGCGTGATTTTGTGAATAATATGACCCACGAGCTGCAAACACCGATTTCTACGATCCGCATTGCCGCAGATGTGCTCAATTCCGATCATATTATCATGCAGCCGCAGCGGCATAAACGATATGTACAGATCGTACAGGACGAGATCCTGCGCTTGCAGGGACAGGTGGAAATGGTACTTTCAATGGCGAAGGCCGAACGGAACGTATTGACCCTGCAAAAGGAAACTGTGCACGTAAATGAGATGATCCGGTCCATTCTGCTGCCTTTTGAAGGAAAGGTGAAGTTTCAGGATCAGACGGATAATAATATGATAGAAACGGACCCATTTCACTTCCGCTGTATGATCAATAACCTGATTGACAATGCATTGAAATATTCTGACGATGATCCCGAAGTAAATGTGGCCACTTATAACAGAGGTAAATGCCTGATCATAGAAGTTAGCGACCAGGGTATCGGCATCGCGCCGGAGTATCAGAAAAAAATATTCAACCAGTTTTTCCGCATTCCTTACGGTGACGTACATAATGTAAAAGGATTTGGAATCGGGCTGAGCTATGTGAAACAAATTGTCCGGGCGCACCGTTGGAAGCTCGAACTGGAAAGTACATTAGGCAAGGGAAGCACATTCAGAATCTCAATTCCCCAGAAACAACACGCATGAAAAAACGAATCCTGTACGCAGAAGACGATCCGAACCTGGCATTCGCGACCAAAGACAATCTTGAAGAGTATGATTATGAAGTAATTCACGCTTCTGATGGAGCAGAGGCGCTGGACTTCTTTGGCAAAGAACATTTCGATATCTGCGTGCTGGATATCATGCTTCCCAAAATGGACGGCTTTACACTGGCCGAAAAAATCAGGGCTGCTGACAGCCAGGTGCCCATTCTTTTTCTTTCAGCGCGATCGCTGCAGGAAGACAAGATCAAAGGTCTGCGGCTTGGCGCAGACGATTATGTTACCAAACCATTCAGCATTGAGGAGTTGAGGCTGCGGATCGATGTCTTTTTGCGGCGCAGCAAATCGGAGCAACCTGCGACGGTGAAGTCAAATACAAGCAAGGTTGGACAATATGCATTTGATTTTCAAAAACTTACATTGAACCTGAACGGAGCCAGCCAGAATCTCACTTTTCGCGAAGCAGAGGTTTTGAAGTACCTGGCGGAGCGGCCGGACCAGGTAATCCGCCGGGATGAACTTTTAAAGGCAATCTGGGGAGACGACGATTATTTTATGGGACGGAGCCTTGATGTTTTTATATCAAGATTGCGAAAATACCTGTCAGCTGACCCGGAAATCCGCATTGACAATGTACACGGAGTCGGTTTCAGAATGCGATGGTGAAGTGTTTTTTTAAAATTTCTCTTTCTGATATTTGTTCAGAATAAATTAATTACACATCTTTGCACCCTCATTTGGAAAAATTGCAAGGTTATGGCTAAGGTTTGTCAAATTACAGGTAAAAGAACTCGCGTTGGAAATAACGTTTCTCACGCTAACAATAAAACAAAACGTAAATTCTTCCCGAATTTGCAGAAGAAACGTTTCTTCCTTCCTTCATCAGGAGAGTGGGTTACGTTGAAAGTAGCAACATCAGCGCTTCGTACCATCAATAAAAACGGTATTGAAGCAACTATACAGAAAGCATACGACAAAGGAACACTTACGTTCTAAGGATTTTACGAATTTATTTTTAAAGGACTTCTTTTTATCGGGAAGTCCTTTTTTCGTGCACTTACCTCAACATATCCAATTGCCTGCATGACCGGTTCCGGAAAAATATTCCTTCTGTTAGGCTCCAATCTCGGCGACCGCGCCGGGATTTTGAAGCAGGCAAGACAAATGATCGCAGAAAAAGCGCCGATCGTTACCGAATCCTCCATTTACGAAACCGAACCCTGGGGACTGACAGACCAGCCTGCATTCCTGAATCAGGTAGTTGAAGTCACATCCACAGATGAACCGGAGCTGCTTTTAACGCATTTGCTGCATATTGAGCAGGAACTCGGCCGTGTCCGGAAAGTGCGGTGGGGCGCGAGGCTGATCGATATTGATATACTGTATTATGGCGATACAATTCTCGAAAAAGAAATACTTACTCTGCCACATCCCCGCCTTAAAGAACGTAGGTTTACATTAGTCCCTCTCTTCGAAATAGCAGCAGAATTCGTGGATCCTAAACTGAAAAAATCGGTAAGCCAGCTCCTGGAAGAATGTCCCGATAAAAGTGAGGTATTAAAATATTCTTGAAATATTTATATCAGTGGAATGCACTTTGGTTTTAGTACATCGACCATTGACTCCATTTTTTAGTTAGTTCATCACTTTTTTCTATCAACATACCGCCTTTAAACCTTGTTTTGTTGCCGGTTAGCTTGCTAAATACAACATTTACCCTTTCAGATCGAGGGGATTTACCTTTTGAGTTGTCAATCTGTTGAATAGAAAAAATTCAAAACTCCGAACGAAAATCAATCCATGGAAAACAGAACACTTTACTTATTACTCATGCTGATTGGCACCTGCCTGCAGGTATCCGCTCAAAACCGCCATACGGTAAGCGGTTACGTAAAAGACAAAGCCAATGGAGAAGGGCTGATCGGCGTTTCGGTCTACGTGCGAGAAGCTTCCACGGGCGTAGTTACCAATCCCTACGGCTTTTACTCCATTACCTTGCCTGACGGAACTTACACGCTGGTTTTCAGCTACATTGGTTACCAGAAAGTTACGAGAGAAGTGACACTGGATGCGGATAAAACGATCAGCATTGAGATGGAAGACGAGAGTAACCAGTTGCAGGAAGTAACTGTTTCCACGCAGCGGGAAGACGAAAACGTTCGAAGCATTGAAATGTCGGTAAACAAGGTGGAAATGAAAACCATCCGTAAAATGCCGGCATTACTTGGTGAAGTGGACCTGATCCGCAGCATTCAGCTGTTACCTGGCGTAACTACGGTCGGTGAAGGTGCCTCAGGTTTCAATGTACGCGGTGGTGATGTTTCCCAAAACCTGGTTTTGCTCGACGAAGCGCCTGTTTACAACTCCTCTCACCTTTTCGGATTTTTCTCGGTTTTCAATCCTGATGCGGTGAAAGACGTCAAGCTGATCAAAGGTGGGATTCCGGCGCAGTATGGCGGGAGGATCTCGTCTATTCTGGATGTTCGGATGAAAGAAGGTAACTCCAAGAAAAGGGAGGTTAATGGCGGAATTGGTACCATTTTTTCGCGACTTACCTACGAACAGCCTTTTGCAAAAGGAAAAGGCTCATTTATCGTTGCCGGGCGCAGGTCTTACATCGATGTCCTGGCAAAACCTTTCCTGAACTCTGATCTGCGCGATTCCAAGTTTTATTTCTATGATCTGACTGCCAAAGTAAACTACCAGCTGGGCGACAAGGATACCTTTTATGCTTCGGGATATTTCGGTAAAGATGTTTTCGGCGGCGGCGATTTTGGTTTTGGCTGGGGTAATGCAACTGCGACTGGCCGCTGGAACCACATTTTCTCCAACAAGCTCTTCATGAACCTGACGGGCTATTACAGCAATTACGATTATTCACTCGGCCAGAATGTGAATGACCCGAGTGCAAAAGACCGGTTTGACTGGAAATCCAAGATCATCAGCGCCAGCTTCAAGCCGGACTTTACATTTTATCTCACACCCAATAACCAGCTGACTTTCGGCGGACAGTACATTTACTATGATACCCGCCCCGGCCGCGCTGTGGCAGTATCGGAAGGACAGGAAACCGACATCAGCCTCGATCCGAAATATGCTGACGAATCGGCCTTTTATATCGGAAATGAGCAGAAACTCTCCGATCGCATTTCCCTGCAATATGGTATCCGCTACTCCTATTTCCGCAGCCTCGGACCTGGTACTGAGTATCAATATTATACCGACGAAGTTGGACAACGAAAATTCCCCGTTTTCCCGGGAACTGATTACAAAAGAGGTGATGTGATTAAAGGTTATGGGAACTGGGAGCCACGTGCCGCGCTGAATATTGGCGTAAGTTCCAATGCATCTATCAAAGCTAGCTACAACCGCACGGCGCAATACCTGCATTTACTTTCCAATACCGCCGCAGCATCGCCGCTGGATGTTTGGACATTAAGCTCGCCCATTATCCAGCCGGAAAAGGCCGATCAGGTCGCATTGGGCTGGTTCCAGAACTTCAAGGATAATATGTACGAAGCTTCCGTGGAGGTTTACTACAAAAAGCTGTACAACCAGATCGACTATGTGCCTGGCTCTGAATTGCTTCTAAACCAGTTTGTTGCAGGAGATCTGCTCTTTGGAAGAGGGCGCGCCTACGGTGCTGAATTTTATTTGAAGAAAAATAAAGGAAAACTGACCGGCTGGATCAGCTATACATTGTCCCGCACGGAAAGGCAGGTACAAAGCATTAACAACAATGACTGGTTCCCGGCGCGCTTCGACAAGCCGCATAACTTCACTTCTGTGGCTATTTACGAGATGAGCAAGCGCCTGTCGCTCTCCGCGAACTTCACGATTACTTCGGGCACACCGGCTACTTTCCCGACCAACCGCTGGGAATTCCAGGGCTGGCCGGTCGGCAACAATTACGCCAATACAAGAAACAACAACCGCATTCCCGCATACCACCGGCTCGACCTTGCAGCAACTTTGAAATCGAAGCGGAAACTATTCAGGGCTGGCGAGGGTGAGTGGGTATTTTCGACTTACAATGTGTATAACCGCCGTAATCCATTCTCGGTTTATACCCGGGCCAATCAGGATACTCCGCTCAAAACAGAGGCTGTGCGTTATGCAGTGATCGGCAGCTTTATCCCGGCGCTTACCTACAATTTCAAATTTTAACCAGCCATTGAAATGAAACATTTGAAGATATCCATTATAAAACTCAGTGCATTGATCGCGTTTCTGGGTGTTTTCCTGACGGGTTGTGAAGATGTGATTGACCTGGAAACGCAAAGCGGGCCACCTCAGCTGGTGGTAGACGGGTGGATTACCAACCAGGCCGGGCCCCAAACGATCCGGCTGACCTGGTCTGCAAGCTATTTTGACAATAGTCCGGCTAAGCCTGTCCTCGACGCAGAAGTAAGTGTGAAAGATGATCAGGGAGCGGTATACCTGTTTGAAGATGTTGCCAACAATGGAAATTATATCTGGCAAAAAACCGGTGACACGCTGGGTAAAGTTGGGCGCACTTATACATTGACTATCAAACAAGGAACAGATACTTACACTTCCACTACCGAGCTGAAACGTGTGCCTGCGGTCGATTCCGTTGTTTATACCAAGGAAAAGCTGCCATTTGAGCCGGATAAAGGACCCAGAGAGGGATATGTAGCAGAGTTTTACGCCCGCGATTTTTTGGGGGAAGGTGACACCTACTGGATCAAGCCGGTGGTGAAAGGCAAAGCCACTGTCGACAAGGCTGTCAACATTTCCATTGCCTACGACGCTGCATTTGGCTCCGGTGCTCCTTCCGACGGGCTGATCTTCATTTTGCCACTCCGGCAGTCTATTACAGTCGACTCGCTTTACTCGGCCGGCGACCAGGTAGGCGTAGAGCTCCACAGTATTACCAATGAAGCTTTTGAGTTTTTGAAACAAATTCGGGAGCAGGCAAACAACGGCGGCCTTTTCGCCACTCCGATCGCGAATGTGCGCTCCAACATCACCAATACAAATGCTTCCGGCAGCAAAGCGCTGGGCTTTTTCGGTGCGTCGGCAGTAAGCCGGTTGGAGACTACCATTATTCCTGAAAAAGCACGTCCGGACGACGATTAAGGGATTTTTTGTTCTTGTCAAAAACCGCTGGTGCGCTTATTCGCCAGCGGTTTTTTAGTATATTTCATTTTTATAAACAGCTATGAACAAGTCACTCCTCCTCCTGCTGGCTTTGCTGCCGGCGTTTTCATTTGCACAAAAAAGAGCCCGCGACCTGGGTATTAAAATAGGTGTACTTCCCACTGGCACCATGAATGCGATCACAGATGTAGCTGGCGTGAAGGTGGGCCAGGTTACACTTACCGAGGGAGCGGATATCCGTACCGGCGTGACTGCCATTATCCCGCATGAAGGCAATCTGTTTCAGCAGAAAGTACAGGCTGCTATGTATATCGGAAATGGTTTTGGTAAAATGACAGGCTACTCGCAGGTAGAAGAACTGGGTACCATGGAGTCACCTATTGTTTTGACCAATACTTTGAGCGTACCCACAGCCGCTGATGCGATCATTGACTGGACACTCGGACAAAAAGGCAATGAGAATGTAAGATCTGTTAACCCGGTAGTGGGTGAAACCAACGACAGTTTTTTAAATGATATCCGCGGCCGGCATGTACGTAAAGAGCACGTTCTGAATGCATTGGCGCAAGCTGAGAATGGTCCCGTGCAGGAAGGAAATGTTGGCGCAGGTACCGGCACCATTTGCTTCAACTGGAAAGGCGGAATAGGCACAGCATCGCGTAAGCTGCCTCAAAAGCTCGGCGGGTACACGGTTGGTGTATTGGTACAGACCAATTTCGGCGGGGTATTAAAGGTAAACGGAGTTCCTGTGGGCGAAGAACTAGGCCAGTATGCTTTCAAAGAAATGCTGGATAAATCGCCCGACGGCTCCTGCATGATGGTGCTGGCAACTGACGCGCCGCTTGATGCACGCAATCTGAAAAGATTAGCCAAGAGAGCATTCATGGGATTGGCGCAAACAGGCGGCATCGCATCCAATGGAAGCGGCGACTTTGTGATTGCATTCTCAACTGCCAATATCGTGCTGCACGATGCGCCTGAGCGAACTGCTCCTGCCACTTTCCTTATCAATGATGCCACTTCTCCATTTTTCCTGGCAGCGATCGAGTCAACTGAGGAGGCGATCATTAACTCACTTTTAATGGCCAGAACTTCCGAAGGAACGCAGGGGCACAAAGTGGAAGAGCTACCCAAAGAGAAGCTGCTGGATATTATGCGCAAATACGGTCGCTTGAAATAGTAACTTCCTCCTATTTAAAACTAAGCAGGTAACCGGTCAGATCTGCCAGATCCTGTTCCTCCAATCCCAATGTAACGGGCTCCGGCATCAGTGAATTCGGCATTTTTTCGCGGCTCCTGATCTGGTCTGCCTTGATCGAATGCTGCTTTCCAGCTGCATCTTTGAGTACTACATTGGCCCCATCACTCATCAAAAAGCCAAAGTGCGTTTCTCCGTTTTTGGTGACAATGGTATAGCTTTCATATCCGAAAACCATGCTCGCTGAGGGATTGATAATGGCATCCAACAAGCCGCCTTTGTCAAACTTTGTATGTACAAGCGTCAGATCAGGCCCTATATCGGCTCCATTCTGGCCGTGTTTGTGGCAGGCAGTGCAATAGGTTTCAAAAACTTTCTTTCCCTGTGCCACATCAGGCTTCATTCTCGCTATAAAGTCTGTTTTCAGTACTTTCCCGTTTCTTGGAAAAAACTGGCTCGCTACTACGCGCACATTCGCGTCGGGGTTTTTAAAGATTATCTCGCTGACAGACTTCGCGATCGTATCCGGCAACTGCCCCTGCACGCGCATATCAACCAGAATATTGCCACCGTCAACATTCACGGCCATTAACTTCGCGGCTTCCACTCTGGCAGGCAGTGTTTGCGTTTTGTCACTTACTATTTTCTTCTTTTCGAGCATTTGCCGGTATGCAGGCGTTATTTGCTGCGCAGTAGCTTCTTCCCAGTTCATTAGCTCAGCCCAATCGTTTGTTTTCCGGAAGTTCAGCCACCAGGAAGCCTGCGTGGCTACGTCCGGTAAAGTGGATTTAGCCAAAGTGACCATTGCTTCTGCTGATTTTTTGTCTTTGATAAAACCAAGTGCAGTTAATGCTTTTTTCCGCTCCGGCTGCGGCACTTTCGGGGAGTTGGCCCTGGCTTTCAGATCATCAATTGCATTTACAGGATGCAAACGCCAGGTCAGGTTAGCACGTTGCGCACTCCAGTACTCCGGATCTGTCTTAAACATTTCCCTCACACTCGAATATACTTTTCGTTCTTTCCCCTCAGAGGCAGTACCAATTGCTTCCAGCATCCACGGATCTTTGCCATTATAGTTTTTAATCAAATTCCGGAGCGGCTTGTACGCCTGTTCATAAGGCAGGTCACGCAATGCAATTGCCACTTCCCTGCGCACAGCCGCATCGGGATCATTTGACAGTTGTTCCAGAAAACCGTCTGATTTACCATTGGAGCGCAGTGCCCGGAAAGCAGTAAGTCTATGCGCGGAATTGGCTGATCTGGTGAGCTTATCCACTTCTGCCGCGCCTTTTTCACCCAGCTGCGACAGTAGCCAGATCGCCCGCGCCTGGTGGAATGGATTATCGGCGGTCAATAATTGCTTCACTTCACCTATAACCTGCTCACCTTTTGCTTTCAGACCTTCAAATCCCAGCAGCCGCACATTCACCGCCGGACTTTTCAATGCTTCAATCAGGCCGGAAGTTGTTGTAAGGTCAATTTTTGGCGTGGTTAACTTCTTTCCTTTCGGCGTAATGCGGTAAATGCGCCCGTAACCAGCTTTGTCTTTCATTGCATGCCCGCCTACCACCGGATCGTACCAATCGGCAATGTAAAGCGCGCCGTCGGGACCAACTGCTATGTCCGACGGTCGAAACCATTTTCGGGTATCCTTATCTGTTTCATACCACTCATAACGCTCGTTCGCTTGTGGAAAAGAGCTGATCAGATCGCGGCGGTCGAGCTTAAAACCTGCGCCGGTTTGTTCGGGTTTGTATGCAAAAATGACGTTCCGGCCAGCTTCGCAGCTCAGTAAGGTCCCGCGGTAATCTTTTCCAAGCGCATCACCTTCGTAAAAAACAATCCCGGTAGGCGAGCCCGCACCAGTGTTGTCGCCCGCGGGCATTACACCAGGGTCTTCCTGATGCCAGTGTGTTGTGAAAATATCCTGTCCCGGACGCCGGTCGGCTTGCCAGTACCTTGTTCCGTCAGCCGAGAAGTAACCTGCATTTCCATTCTCCTGCAAAAACGAAACACGGCACGTAATTACCTGATCGTCATTGTCGTTCTGCCACATATTCCCGTAACTGTCCAGGCAAACCTCGAAGCTGTTCCTGAAATTGTGACCTAAAACTTTAAGTCCTGTTCCGTCGGGATTAATGCGCAAAGCAAGTCCGCCGACCCAAATGCGACCATCGTCAGACTTCTGGTTACCCTGATTTGACTTGTTATAAGGCGTACCTCCGGTATAAAGACTGCCGCTGCGCAAAGTCCAGCCGCTTTTATCTTTTACATGGTGCGGCCCCGCATTTCCGGTATTGAAATAGTATCTTCCGTCGGGTCCGGCTACGAGGGAATGCAAAGAATGATCATGGTCAAAACCGCCAAATCCTGTGAGCAGCACTTCGCGGCTGTCGGGCTTATCGTCACCGTCTGAATCCGTGTAAATGATCAGATTCGGGGCGCAGGATACGATCGTTTTGTTACCGATCACTGCAATGCCCAGCGGCGAGGTAAGCAATGTATCTTCTACGAATACCTTTGAAGTTTCAGCCTTCCCATCTCCGTCTTTGTCTTCCAGGATCATCACGCGGTCGCCCTTTTGTTTGTGGCTTAGCCGCTCTGCGGGTTTTGTATTAAAATCCCGGTAATTAACAGCTTCTGTAATCCATATCCTGCCTTTTGCATCGATATCCATATTGGTAGGATTGTAAAACATCGGTGCTTCTGCCCAGAGCGTCGCTTCCAGGTCCTCGGGCACGTACAGTTTGGAGGTATCTGCCGCCTGGAAAGTAACGGAGCCCGATTTTTCTGGCTTGTTCAGTTGATTTTTGTTTTTATTAAAACCAACAAAGACAAACACTATGATACTGAAAAGCAACAGCATACCACGTTGCGGGAGGAGATATATCACGTTCATATTACTTAAATGAAAACAGGCTTTCGAGATATTTTCTATTGTGCTCATAGCAGGTTATCAGGTCTGCACCCGGCGGTGTCGCTCCTTCAATCTGCATCCAGCCTGTATAACCGATTTTGTTTAATGCGGCAGCGATCTTTGCCCAGTCCAGCGGACCTTCTCCGAGGCGCTGTCCATTCTCTTTCATGTGGATTTCGCAGATCATTTCTTTGCCCAGCATCGGCATTTCCTTAAAAATATCGTGACCTGCGTCGACAGCATTCCTGAAATCGTAGTATACTTTAACAGCCGGAGAGCCTACCGCGTTAATGATATCCAGATGCTCCTGCGCACTCAGATAGGATTCAATACCAAGTACAATTCCCTGCTTTTCAGCGTGCGGCGCTACTTTCTTCAACCGTTCGATCACCGCCTTTTTACCTTTTTCATCGTTGCGCAAATCGCCCTCTGAAAAGAATGCAAGCAATATTACTTTCACGTTGAGCTTCTTAGCTGCATCTACACTGTTCCAAACCCATTCTTCGGTACGCGGCTCCGATTTGTAAGGAACCCGGTTCAACTCTCCGATTGCCAGGCTGGATGCTTTGATTCCTGTACGCCGGGAAGCTTCCTGAATGGATTGTAAAGTGGCGGGAACAGAAAGCCCGGCCGGGTCTTTGGACGTATTATAACTTACCTGTATCCCCTGCAAGCCGATTTGTTTTGCCCTGTCAAATGCCTCCGGGTTCAATGCTTTTCCCACCGACCAGTCGCACGCGCCCAGCTGAAACCGGGGTTTAACCGGAATGCGCCAGTCGGAGCCGGCCGCCAGACACATAAGCGCCGACTTCCGTAACAGCTCGCGGCGGCTGAGGTGCATATCTTCAAACATGGATCTGCAAGATTTAGGAATACATTCTTTTATCTTCAAAATGTACCTGCAAATGGATTCTACTTGTCAGATAGTCAGCCTGCTACTTATAAAATGCGTCTTCAAAATGGCGGATCTCGGTTTCTCCATTCGCCATAACCAGCACCGAAACAATATCAAACCGGACATCGAAGTGCCAGTCTTTTTCAAAAATGTAATGTTCGGCCGCGCGCAACACAAGTCTGGCTTTGGCCGGATTCACGAATTCCTCAGGCATTCCGTAGCTGGTTCCGGTCCTGGTTTTGACTTCAACAAAAACGAGCATCTTGTCTTTCTGCACGATCAGATCAATTTCCTGGTGCCGGTTACGGTAATTTTTCTCTATGATCTCAAAGCCTTTTGCGGTCAGGAATGCGGCAGCTTTCGCTTCTCCCCAAAAACCTGTGTCGTTGTGTGTTGCCATTGTTTAATGTGATTTTCAGAACATTTACATTGGGAAAAAGGTTATACTAGTTGTATTATGACGCAGAATTTCAGAATTGGTCACACCTGCGGCTGTAAAAATGTAAGTAATGGATACCCTCATTAATAAAGTGGTCGGCTTTAAAGACCTTGGGCTGATCGACTATCAGGAAGCCTGGGATTTTCAGGAGAAAGTGTTTGCGGAAACCCTGGCAATTAAAACGCAAAACCGTTCGTTAAGCGACGCTGAGAAGGTGTTGACACCCAACTTCCTGTTTTTTTGCCAGCACCCGCATGTATATACGCTGGGAAAAAGCGGCAAACCGGAGCATTTGCTTTTACCGGAAGAAGGTCTGATTGAAAAACAAGCCAAATATTACCGCATTAACCGGGGAGGCGACATTACTTATCACGGACCAGGCCAGCTGGTAGGATACCCGATCCTGGATCTCGACAATTTCTTCACAGATATCCATTTGTATATGCGGACGCTGGAAGAAGCGATCATTTTAACACTAGCAGATTATGGATTAGCTGCCGGCAGGATTAAAGGATTGACCGGTGTGTGGCTTGATTTTGAAGAACAGGTTAATCCCAGAAAAATATGTGCATTGGGTGTAAAAGCCAGCCGCTGGGTTACTATGCACGGATTTGCATTGAATGTAAATACGGATCTTGCCTATTTTGGAAATATTGTCCCTTGCGGTATTGAAGATAAGGCAGTTACGTCCATGTCACAAGAGCTCGGACGCGAGCTTGATTTAAACGAAGTTTCAGATAAATTGAAAAACTATTTGGCTGCATTATTCCAAATGGAATTACAGGAAGCATTATAATGAAGAAAGATATCATATTTCACCCGGTAAAGGGTATACAGGTTGCGATTGTTAAAAACTTGAATGAATTGCAGCAGGAAGAGTGGAACGTAATTGTTATTAACAGGAACGAACAGCCGATTACGAATGTGTTCGTAACTTCAAAAGGATACAGTAACAGCGAGTCTGAAACTAACTCTGACCAGAAAACATCGACGCTGCGGCACTTCTTTCCCGAGATTGCGCCGTCGGAGCACGCGGTCGTAGAACCGATCATGCCCGACGTGTTTCACCTGAATAATGAATTCTGGGTCAGCTACTTTATCGGAAATCAGATCTACGATAAAAAGTTTATATTCGTGCCAGACAGCATTATAGATGCTAACCTGACGAACATAGAACCGCTGGGTTTGCAGGGGGTGCTGCACGAGTAGACATAGATAAATTCCACTTACGATCACCACACTATGACAGAAGACTTCAAAAAGCGTATCAAGAATTTCCTCCTTCTTGATATTGAAACTGTTTCATCGCATGCATCCTACGACCAGCTCCCGGAACGAATGCAGAAGCTTTGGGACAAAAAAGCGACAGGTATCAAACGCGGAGACGAATCCATTACAAATGCCGCTTGCTTTTATGATCGCGGCGCCATTTATGCCGAGTTTGGCAAAATAGTCTGCATTGCTTTTGGTGCATTCTATTTTAACGAAAACGAAGAGCTGGCATTCAAAGTGAGCAGCTTTTCGGGCGATGATGAGGCTGCATTGCTCCGGCAGTTTAAGGCACTTATCGAAAAATATCCCGCAGACCAGCTGGTACTTTGTGCACACAATGGCAAGGAATTTGATTTCCCGTTTCTCTGCCGCAGGATGCTGATCCATTGCATTGAAATCCCCAGAGCTTTACAGATTTCCGGCAAAAAACCCTGGGAAATCCTGCATCAGGATACAATGGATCTGTGGAAGTTTGGTGACTATAAAAGCTATACTTCACTGGATCTGCTGGCAGCGGTGTTCAATGTGCCGGGCAGTAAAAACGAGATGAGCGGCGATCAGGTCACGAAGGTATACTATGAAGAAGGCGATCTGGCCAAAATTTCGCGATATTGCAGAGAGGACGTGGTCGTACTTGCACAATTATACCTCAGATTACATTGTTTTCAATCCGTTCGGGAAGAGAACATTACGAGAGTCGAATGAGGCTCCGCCAGGTGGCCAGAGTGGCCGCCGGCTATTTAATTTAAAGAATAAATGAAAGAAAAAAAGACCAAGGACAGGACAAGAGAGAAGAAGGAGCCGAAAGCTCCTCATCATATTGTTTCCTATATAGATAATTTGAAGGCGGATATTGCCGCCTTTTTCGATCTGAACAACGATCAGGCATTCCGCCCGTTTGATGTTCACGATCATTTTGGAGTGCAGGACAAAAAAGTAAGGGTACTGTTCAATGAGATCCTGCACGAACTCGAACAAGCCGGTACGCTGGTTTATCACAAAGACGGCACTTATACCGCAGGCCCCAATAAACCAGCGGCCAGCAAAGGTCTGACAGGCCGCGTTGACAGGGTAAATAAGTCTTTCGCATTTGTAATTGTGGAAGGGCGCGAGGATGATATTTATGTCGAATCAGAGCTGCTAAATGGTGCCTGGGACGGTGATACCGTTTCTGTTCAAACTTTAAGCAAAAACAGCAGGAACTCAGGCAGAGGAGACTCTGGCAAAGGCAGGGTGGAAGGTCGCGTTACCGAGATTGTAAAGCGCAACAATGCTGAGATTGTGGGGATTATCGAAATCAACCAGCGATTTGCAGTTGTTCAACCCGATAATAAAAAACTTTTTGACCCCATTTTCATTGAACCCGGCGAGACCAAAGACGCCAACAACGGGGATAAGGTAATTGTAAAAGTAAAAGAATGGCCCACGCGCAGAAGTCAGGCTGAGGGCGAGCTGGTGCAGGTACTGGGTAAAGCGGGAGATAACGACGTGGAAATGCACGCAATCCTGGCTGAATTTGGCTTGCCTTATCACTTCCCTGAGATAGTGGAAACGGAGGCAAACAAGATCCCTGATACGATCTCGGAAAAAGAGATTGCAAAGCGGAGAGATATCCGCGATTGGCTTACATTCACCATTGACCCCGTGGATGCCAAGGATTTTGATGACGCATTGTCTGTCAGGTACCTGGAAGATGATGTTGTGGAGGTGGGCGTTCACATTGCTGATGTTTCCCATTATGTTTTGCCAAATACAGAGCTTGAAAAAGAGGCTTACCGGCGCGCTACTTCTGTGTACCTCGTAGACAGGACTGTACCCATGCTTCCTGAAAAGCTCTCCAACAACCTTTGTTCCCTCCGGCCTAACGAGGATAAGCTGGCATTTTCAGCCATTTTTGAAATCAGTCCGAAAGGGAAATTATTAAAAGAATGGTTTGGAAGAACCGTGATCCATTCTGATAAAAGATACAGCTATGAAGAGGCACAGGCCGTCCTGGATTCAGGGGAAGGCGATTTTCCAAAAGAGCTGACCACTTTGAACAATCTTGCCAAGATATTCAGAGCAGAGCGTTTCAAAAAAGGAGCGATTAACTTTGAAACCAATGAGGTCAGGTTTAAGCTGGATGAAAATGGAAAGCCGCTGGGCATTTACAAGAAAGAACGCCACGACTCCAATAAGCTGATTGAAGAATTCATGCTGCTGGCCAACAAGCGGGTGGCTGAGTATGTATATTCCCTTTCAAAAGGCGAGGAGAAGAACACAATGGTGTACCGGATACACGAGGCGCCTGATGTGGAGCGGCTGAAAACCTTTGGCACTTTCGTCGCCAAGCTGGGCTACAAGCTGAATGTGGAGGAAGAAAACAAGATCGCAAAATCAATGAATGCAATGCTGGCCAAAGTGGAAGGCCGGCCTGAGCAGAACCTGATTGAATCACTGGCGGTACGAACAATGGCTAAAGCGAGATATAGTACCCAAGACGACGGCCACTTTGGTCTGGCATTCACAAGGTATTCGCACTTCACGTCGCCTATACGCCGGTACCCCGACGTAATGGCGCACAGGCTGTTGCAGCACTACCTGAATGGCGGTTCTAATGTTGACAAGGAGGCTTATGAAGAAGCAGCTAAACACTCTTCCGAGCGCGAGCGATTAGCTGCCGAAGCTGAACGTGCTTCCATCAAATACAAGCAGGTGGAATATATGAGCTCGATGGATCCTGACCAGGAATTCGACGGGATTATTACCGGCGTAACAGAATTCGGGATCTTCGTTGAGATCACAGAGACCGCTTCCGAGGGACTGATCAGAATGACAGACCTGGGGGACGATTTCTATGAACTTGATAAAGAAAACTACCGCATTGTAGGCCAGCGTACCAAGAAGATCTATGCTTTCGGGGATAAGGTGAAAGTAAAGGTGAAAGATACGAACCTGGCTCGTAGGAGCATGGACCTTTACCTTGCGGGAACCGTTCCGTCCCCAAGCCGAGAGAGGGGTAGCAGTGACCGGGGCCAGCGCGGCGGCCGGTCGAGTCGCGGAGAAACCCGCCCACCCCGTTCTTCCAGAGGTAACAGAGGCAACAAAGGCTCGACCAGTGTTGACCCGGGCAGGGCTAAAAAACGGCGGAGGTAATGTGACGCAATTTCCATTTGAACGTCTTATAAAGAAAGATCAAATCAAATGGACATTGTATATAAGCAAGAATCTTACAACATAATAGGAAAGTGCATGGAAGTTCATAAGGAACTTGGCCATGGATTTCTCGAGATAGTCTATAAAGACGCGCTTGAATTGCTGTTTCGACAAGACGACATTTTCTTTGAGCGTGAAAAGGAATACCCGGTTTACTTCCGTGGTATTTTGCTGCGTCATAAGTTTTGGGCTGACTTTGTAGTTTACGACAAGATTATTCTTGAACTAAAATGTGTGTCCGCACTCACAGACGAGCATGTCGCGCAAACTCTCAATTATCTGAAAGTATCGGGGAACAAGCTTGGCTTGCTCGTTAATTTTGGCAGAGGTGAATTAGAATATCGCAGACTACTGCTTTGATTTATTGCCACGAATGCACGAAACAAACACGAACACTTCGTGAAAATTCGTGCATTCGTGGCATAACAATTTGAACGATGAAAAACTATCTATTACTCTTTTTACTGCTTTCCACTTCCATCTTCGCCCAAAAACCTGCTTCCAAAGAGGACTGGCAGCCGCTGTTTAATGGAAAGGACCTTACTGGCTGGGACATTAAGATTGCCGGGCATAAGGTCAACGATAACTATAAAAACACCTTTATCGTCGAGGATAACATGATTCGGGTCAACTATAAAGAGTATGACCGGTTTACTACCGAGTACGGACATATGTATTACAACAAGCCATTTTCGCATTATAAGATCCGGCTGCAGTATCGTTTTACCGGAAACCAGGTACCGGGCGGCGCTTCGTGGAATGTAAGGAACAGCGGTATTATGCTGCATTCACAACCTGCTGCCAGTCTCGGCCTCGATCAGGATTTCCCTATATCACTCGAAATGCAGTATCTGGGCGGACTTAATGCCGGGGAACGGACAACAGGTAACCTGTGTACACCCGGGACAATCGTGGATATCAATGGAAAACTTGACGAAGCGCATTGCATTAACTCTTCATCCAAGACTTACAATGGCGACCAATGGGTTACCGCTGAGGCGATCGTGCTGGGCGACTCCATTGTTTATCATTTGATAGAAGGCGACACAGTGCTGGTTTTCACGAATCCACGCGTGGGCGGCGGATATGTAGGCAAGAACCACACATTTAAAGATGGAAAAGTAGGTAATGAAGCTGACTGGCTCAAAAAAGACGGTACTAAGCTCGGCAGCGGATACATTGCATTGCAAGCCGAAAGCCACCCCATTGATTTCAGGAATATTGAGCTGCTCAATCTCAAAGGATGTATGAACCCGAAAGCGACCAATTATAAATCGTACTACGTGGAGCCGGACGAGAAGTCCTGTACGTTTAATAAGTAATGCGATTCCGTTGAACAAGAGTGACCCAGCAATAGCATGGTTTTAAGTATATTTAAAATCACCGTATTCTAAATCTTGTTCCAATATGAGCATTCTTGACCGGGTCTTACGCAAGGCCGAAACGCTGAAAGATCAGTATTTCCCATTAAGGAAATTTGACGAAGCTACTCTACCCTGGATCGACAGGCCTGGCGCGAACATCGCGGAGTTCCTGAAGAAAAATCCGCCTCGTTTTGATGTGCCTTACGATATGGCGGAAAAGCTTGCAGCCTGGGAGAAAAATGGCTACGCTGTATTGGAAAACGTAATCCCGGAATCGCTGATTGACAAATTCTGGGGTGATTTTCAGGAGCTGGTACAAAATCCGGACAAGTACGACTTATCTGTTCGCATTGATCGCGACGAGTTCAAACCTAATCAGGAGCGGAATATTAAGGATTTCCCGAAGGAAGCTTTGCTTGGGAAATATGTAAAGATCAACGATTTTCATAATTCATCGGTGGCAGGGAAGAATCTCATGACACATCCCTCCATTGTTGCATTTCTGGAAGCCATTTTCAATCAGCAGGTGGTTGTCATGCAAAGCCTGATATTTATGTATGGAAGTCAGCAGCCTACACACCAGGATTTTCCATGGGTCACCGCCAAGATCCCAAGCCACCTGGCGGCAGCGTGGATCGCATTGGAAGATATCAAAATCGACTCAGGCCCCTTATACTATTACATCGGATCTCACAAAATGCCGAAATTTGATTTTGGATCCGGAATTTTATTCAAACCGAATTCAACCAAAACGCCGCTCGAATTTGCTGATTATCTTGATAAAACCTGTACAGATCTTCAATATCCAAAAGAAACCCTGCTGATTAAAAAAGGTGATGTGCTTATCTGGCACGCTGCATTGGCCCATGGCGGTTCTATGATCTCCAATCCGGAACAAACCAGGAAATCGTTTGTTTGCCACTACTCCACAGCCGAGGCGCTTCCTTATCACAGGAACTTCACTACCAGTCCGCCAGTCGTACAAACCTACAATGGCGTGAATATTTACAATAATCCGATCTTCCCCCAATCAGAGGACATCCTGAAGTAATTAATCGCAATTCCGCTTCCGGTTTTTTATATTTTTGCAAAGAATGGACGTTAGTATACCGTCCATTTTCGTTTTTAACCCCGAAGCATTTTTATGCTCCCCAAAAGTACAATTCTCCGGATCCTTTTGCTGATCGCTGCCCTGGCTGGAATCAACTGGCTTGGTTCGCTCTTTTTCGTCAGGCTGGATCTGACCGAGGACAAGCGGTACAGCATTTCCGAAGCTACCAGAGCGCTGCTGGGCAGTCTTGATAAGGATATTGTTGTAAATGTGTACCTCTCAGGCGATTTTCCCGCCGGATTCGAGCGGCTTGAAAGTGCCACAAGGGAAACGCTCGAGGAGTTTAAAACCTACTCTAACGGACATTTGAGCGTCAACTACTCCGACCCAACTGAGGCAACGAGTGAAGAACAGCGGCAAAAGCAATTCATAAGCCTGGTGGACAGGGGACTGACACCCACCAACGTATTTGCCAACGAGGACGGGAAACGGACAGAGAAAATCATTTTTCCGGGTGCCATTGTTCAGGCAGATACCTTGTCGGTCCCGGTGCAGCTGCTGAAAGGAAACAAGACGAGCTCTCCGGAGGAACAGCTTAACCAATCTTACGAAGGCGTAGAGTTCGAACTCGCATCTGCTATTCGCCTCCTGGCTAATCCCGAGCGTAAAAAAGTGGGACTGGTTGTCAGTCACACCAAAATCTCCCCCGCGCGGCTGAGCGACCTGATCGCCACAATCCAGCAGAATTACGATCTGTTTCTCGACATGAACAATCCCGAATCCTACGAAGGATTGGATGCATTGATTGTGATGAAACCAGACAGCGCGTTTTCGGACGATGAAAAATACAAGCTTGACCAATATGTGGTTTCAGGCGGTAGTGTGATGTTTTTCGTAGATGGTGCCAAAGTAGACAGTGTGAGCCTGGACGGAAACTATGCCCAGCCTCTGGATCTGAATTTAAACGATCTGTTTTTCAAATGGGGTGCCCGAATCAATACCAATCTCGTTAAAGATCTGAAATGCGCTGAAATCCTCCTGAATGTAGGTAACCGCGGCGATGAACCGGAAATCCGGCCAATGCCCTGGCGCTTTTATCCATTGATCAACAATTTTGGCGCACATACGGTTACCCGCAACCTTAATGCCATTTACACGCGGTTTCTCAGCAGCATAGACACTGTCGGCGGCGCTGCGTCGGTGCGGAAAATCCCGCTGTTATTGACCTCGCCATACACGCAGGTGCTGAACACTCCCGCATTGGTGGGCTATAACGAAGCCCGCAAAGATCCTGATGCCGCTGAATACCGCGGGGGTGAAAAGCTGGCGGCAGTATTACTGGAAGGATCATTTAACTCGCTTTTCCAGAATCGCATTCTGCCGGGTGATCCGCGGGCTGCTAAATTCAAGGCCGAAGGTAATGGCGGTAAAGTCATTATTTGTTCAGACGGCGACCTGATTGTAAACGATTTCGATTACAAAAGAAATGCTCCGCTCCCGCTCGGCTATGACAGGGTGACCAAGCAAACATTTGGCAATAAAGACTTTGTGATGAATGCGCTGGATTACCTGACAGATGCAAACGGACTGATCAGTGCGCGTAATAAAGAGATCTCTATCAGGGCATTGGACAAGATTCAAATCCAGGAAAAAAGGAAGTTCTGGCAAGGTATCAACCTGTTGCTGCCCATTGTCGTTATCGGAATTTTTGGCGCGCTGCGATACTATCTCCGGAGCCGAAAATTCGCCTGAGATTAAGGTAGTTCGTCGGCAATTTTTTATATTTTTGTTCCCTACAAAATGATTTCCTGGCCTCTGCCGATCATATATCATTAACATTTAAACACTTACGTCACGAATTATGAAGTTTGTCGTTTCGTCATCAGTTCTCTTAAAACAGCTTTCAGCTATAAACGGTGTCGTTTCAACGAACCCAATAGTCCCCATTCTGGAAAATTTCCTTTTGTCGCTGGAAGGCAATACGCTGACAGTTACAGCTTCTGACCTCCAAACGGTGATGATCACTGAAATTGAGGTTGAATCTGCCGAAAAAGGAGCAATCGCTATACCTGCCAAATTGTTGCTGGATACGCTGCGCGGATTGCCTGAGCAGCCTATCACTTTGCAGGTGAATGGAGAAACATTCGGGACGGAGATCATTTCCGATAACGGACGTTATAAATTATCCGGAGAGAATCCGATTGATTTCCCAAAAACACCTGCTGTAAACCGCGGCCAGGCTGTTGAATTTTCATCTTCTGCCCTGGGATCGGCCATAGCAAATACACTTTTTGCAACCAGTACAGACGACCTTCGTCCAGCTATGACAGGGGTTTTTGTACAAATGGGAACAGAAAGCGCAACTTTCGTGGCAACTGATGGTCACCGCCTTGTACGTTACCGTCGGACGGACATCAAGTCTGATATTGATACCTCCATGATCATCCAGCGGAAAGCATTAAACCTGCTGAAATCTTGTCTGCCATCTGATGATGTACCTGTAAAAGCAGAATTTACTTCATCGAATGCATTTTTCAGCTTTGGCAATATTCGCATGATCTGCCGTTTGATCGACGAACGCTTCCCGGATTATGAGAATGCAATTCCAACCAACAACCAAAATACATTAACGATCAACAGAATGGAGATTCTGAGTTCGTTAAGACGTATTTCGATTTACTCCAACCGGACTACACACCAGGTGCGTTTGAAAATGTCTTTGAATGATCTTGTGATATCCGCAGAGGATCTGGATTATTCAAATGAGGCAAATGAACGTTTGATGTGCGAGTACAATGGGGATGATATGGAAATTGGATTCAATGCTAAATTCCTGATTGAAGTTTTAGGAAATCTTTCCAGCAAGACGATCACTTTTGAGCTGTCAGCTCCTAACCGTGCTGGCCTGATTATCCCGGTAGATCAGGGAGAAAATGAAGATATCCTGATGCTTGTAATGCCAGTTATGCTTAATACCTACGTTTAGAATTAGATAAATACCATAGTAAAAAGGTCAGCTTCAACGCTGACCTTTTTTATTTATCGCTGATATTCAATCGTTTAGAAGCTATACTTACCTATCTACGAAAAAAATCGTAGCTAGGTCTTGCATCTACGATTTTTTTCGTAGAACTTCGGTACGAAGATTATCGTAATCAGTTAGCTATGTATATCAAACCCACCGAATCGGAGCTCGAAATTTTAAATTACTTGTGGCAAGCGGGCCCAAGTACAGTCCGGGCTGTACACGATGCCCTTTCCGCAACCAAAGATGTTGGCTATACCACAACCCTTAAACTCATGCAGATCATGCACGACAAGGGTTTGCTGTATCGCACCGAACAAGGCCGCTCTCACATCTATGTCGCATTGCTGGGCAAAGAAGAAACCCAACAGAATCTGGTTGGAAAATTAGTGGAAACCGTATTTCAGGGTTCAGCGGCACAAATGGTAATGCAAGCTTTGGGAAACCACACTACGTCGAAAGAAGAGTTAGATGAAATTCGTGAGTTATTAAATAACCTTGAAAACAATCGTTAGCCATGAATGCGATTTCGACCTTTTTCTCCTCCCCTATTGTGCCAGCTTTCGGATGGACACTTGTTCACTCAGTCTGGCAGGGAACCGCTTTATTGTTGATTGCACTTGCTACGTTCTTTGTATTCCGCAATAAGTCTGCGAATGTACGGTACTTATCAGGGATCAGCTTTCTTCTTTTACAGGTAGCTACATCCGTTGCGACGTTTGCGTATTACTACCGCCAGTTCGCAGCGTCTGCGTCTGTTAAAACCTCAGCAGCCGTTTCGGCACCTTCTGCAGGGCTTAACGTTGCGGGACCATCTGCTTACGAATTGCCATTTTCGTTAAGAATGCAGCTTTGGTTAAGCGCACATTTACACGAACTGGTAATCTGCTGGCTTATAGGTGCCGGTTTGTTACTGATGCGGTTTTTAGGCGGCTGGCTTTTTACGGAGCGGCTCCGCATGAGTGCGGCCGTTGTATCTGATCGTGAATGGAGGGCGAGATTAGGTGTGATTTTAGCCAAGATGAATATCTCGAAGTCAGTTGAATTTAAGGAAACTGCGCGCATTCTCACGCCAATGGTCATTGGAGCACTAAGTCCGGTGATCCTTATCCCAATCGGATTTCTCACCGGCTTCTCAACTTCGCAAGTAGAAGCCATACTTGCTCACGAGCTCGCGCACATTAAGCGGAATGATTATCTGGTCAATATGCTGCAATCCTTTGTGGAAGTTGTATTCTTTTTCCATCCTGCGATCTGGTGGCTGTCTGACAGGGTGCGCGCCGAGCGGGAACATTGCTGTGATGATATTGCACTGGCTGTTTGTGGAGACAAAATGTCGCTCGCGCATGCTTTGGTGAAAGTAGCTGAATGGCAGTCTGCACCAAGAATGGCAATGGCATTTGCATCAAAAAAACCTTTACTGCTCAACCGCGTACAACGGGTCCTGGGTATTTCACCTAAAAAGTCAGGCGGGCTTGGCACCTTACCTCTGGTCCTGTTCGCGATCAGTTTGGTTGTCGCGGTATCCGTATATTCGGTAGCACAAAAATCAGAAAAGCAACAAGAGGAAAAGAAAGCTGTCAAAAAGACGGTTAAGAAAAAAGCTAAAAAGCCGATGCTGGTAGAAGTGTCTGGCGAGATCATTGAGATACCCGATGAAGAAATTCCGGAAGATATTGCTCAGCACATTGAAAGCGTATTGAATGAATCGGCGCTGTCGCATGGAAACGATGATTCTACTCGGTTCAGAATGGCTGAGATGAACCGCAAGATGCAGGCTTTACAAAGCGAAATGGAGCCGCTCCAACGCAGAATGGAGGAAATTAACCTCGAAATGGAAAAACAAAACTTTGAAGTGGAGCGGGTAAACCGTGAAATGGAGAAGATCGAATGGAAGAAAGAGCGTGCAATGGACACCCGGTCTGAATTAATGGACAAACGCTCCGAGCTCCTGAACAGAAATAACGATACAAATCAATCGAAATTGAGCGAGGCTGATCTCGATAAGCAGTTGTCTGAATTTGAACAGCAGATCAAAGCACAGGAACAGCAGATCGCCACCCTTAACTCGCAGATTTCAGCAGCACGCAAAGAAACTTTCGCCGCAGAAGAGCCACTCAGGAAATTTGAGTCTGAAGTTGCGGATCTGAATGAAAAAATAGATGGTATCGCAGCTAAAATGGGCGTGTCAACTTTGGGCATGCACAACTTTGATGTTTCACCAAATGTGTACGTGGAGAGTGCACCGCATCAACCGGCGCGTACCCGGACTCAGCGGAAGAGAGCATCTCTCCCACCCCTGCCGCCTGCAGCACCTGCCAAAGCTGCAAGACCAACAAGAGTTCCGGCGCCCGCAGCTCCTCCAGCTCCGCCAGTTCCGCCTGCAAAAAGGGCATCAAATCAGCGGTAACTATTATTCGACTTCGATAATAACATCGTCAGTCATCGGACGGGTGACGCAGGTGAGGATAAAGCCAGCATCTCTTTCTCCCTGCGTCAGTCCTTCATCTTCGTCCATCTGAACCTTCCCTGAAACGCAGCGTCCCATACAGGCAGTACACATACCTGCCTGGCAGGAGTAAGGCAGGTCAATATCCATATTCAATGCCGCCTCCAACACTGTTTCGTGCGCCTGAACAGGTACTTTATACTCCGTACCTTCATAAAAAAGGGTTACTTCGCGCATTTTGTGGGTATCATCTTCTGCTACTATCACCTCACCCGGCTGCGTTGATGCAGCAGTTATAAAGCTTTCACGTCTTACTTTTTGATCCAGCACGCCCAGAATAGCCAATGCACGCCTGGCTTCGTCAATCATATCCTCCGGTCCGCACAAGAAGTATTCGGCTTCTTTACCTTTAAGGTCGCCCAATTGGCCGACAATTTTCAAAATATGGGTTTTGTTCAAACGGCCAGTCTCCCCGGCCCACATTTCGCTCGGCTGACTTAATGTATGCACGACCTGAAAACGCTCCCCATACTTTTCCTTCAATCCCTCAATTTTGTTTTTGAAAATAATGGAATCTTCATTTCTGCTGCCATACACCAGAAAAACCTGGCTTTCCTGCTCAACAATCAGGATAGATTTCAGAATAGAGAACAGAGGTGTAATGCCACTTCCCGCCCCGATAAAAACAACCTGTCTGACCTGATCATCTTCCTGTTTTGGAAAAAATGAACCCATGGGTTCCACTGCTTCCAGTATGTCACCTTCTTTGATGGTATCAAGCAGTAAATTGGATGCATACCCGCCTGGGATACGTTTTATTGTGACTGCCAGCGAAACATCCGTATAAGGTGAGCTCGACATTGAATACGATCTACGCACCTTTGTACCATCCTCAGCTGGCAATAAAAAAGTCAGGAACTGTCCCGGTCGATAAGCAATAACCTCATTCAGCGGGTGCCAGAAGTGGATTGTTGAAGCCTCTTCTGTTTCCTTTTCAACTTCTTTGACTTTTAAAAAATAGTGTTTGCTCATTGGGACTTGGATTGGCGGTTTAGCTACTAGTTATTAGCTGTTAGCTTTTAGCTATTGGCTATTAGTTGTTAGCTGTTGGCTTTGCTATTGACTGGTTAGCTATTCGAGCTTGTTTGTTTTTGGTTTGTCTTAAATGCAAAAGCCTCACAGGTAACACCTATGAGGCTTTTTTCATTTCTTTGATCTCTACCTTAAAGTAGCAACTGCGTCTTTAATGCGCTGAACTGCCTCGGTTAGAGCTTCATCAGCAGCGGCTGTGGAAATACGGATGCAGTTGGGTGCACCAAATCCTGAGCCTGCCACAGTTGAAACATAAGAGTTGTTCAACAACCAGTTACAGAAATCGTCTGAATTGTTAATTGTAGTTTCACCATCAGATTTGCCGAAGTAATAGCTCACATCAGGGAATGCGTAGAATGCGCCCTGAGGTACATTTACCTTGAAACCAGGAATTTCTTTCAACAAACCTACTACCAGGTCTCTGCGGCGATGGTAAGCTTTTGCCATTTCAATAGAAGGCTCCATCGGACCGTTGAATGCTGCGGTCGCTGCTTTCTGTGCAATTGAGTTGGTACCCGAGGTAACCTGTCCCTGCAACTTCTCCACTCCGTCCGCAATCCATTTCGCAGCTGCAATAAAGCCGATTCTCCAACCTGTCATCGCATAACCTTTGGCTACTCCATTGACAGTGATAACCCGGTCTTTCAGTGAAGGAATGGATCCCATGCTGAAATGACCTTCCTCTGTAAAGTTGATATATTCATAGATTTCGTCTGCCAGTATGTACACACCTTCGTGTTTCTCGAGTACTGCGCCGATTTCTCTCAGTTCGGATTCTGTGTAAACCGCTCCCGTCGGATTGTTGGGAGATGCGAACATCACGATCTTCGTTTTTGGCGTAATTGCTGCTTCCAGCTGCTGCGCGGTTACCTTGAAATCATTCTCGAAAGCACCGTCCAATACAACGGACTTTCCTTCTGCCAGCTTCACCATTTCGGAGTAGCTCACCCAGTATGGCGCAAAAATGACTACTTCATCACCTGGATTTACTAAAACCTGGATTACGTTCGCCAATGAATGTTTGGCGCCTGTTGAAACCACGATATTTTCAGGCTTCCAATCTATCTTGTTATCTCTCAACAACTTGTCAGCGATTGCCTTGCGCAGGTCAGGATAACCTGCAACGGGAGAATAGCCATGAAAACCGTCATCGATGGCCTTCTTGGCAGCTTCGCAGATGTGCTCAGGCGTCTTAAAGTCTGGCTCACCTACACTTAGACTGATTACTCTGTGGCCTTTGGAGGCAAGCTCCCGGGCCATTTTGGTCATCGCCAGCGTCGAAGATTCTTCGAGGGCGTTGATGCGGTCGGCTAACATGCGTGTTTCCAACCGGGTTTGCTCTGCTACTGCGGACATTGCAACAAGGAATTGAGTTAAAGAAGGTACTGCTATCTGTATCAACAAATTGCCCGCAAAGGTACGGCTTTTTTAGAAGTTGTGCCGTTTTAAGCAAACAAAGATTTTTTAAAATTTTACCGTTACCATTTCAATGATTGTACGTCTTAGTTAATAATCAGCTAATCTTTTATCCTAAAAAATACATTTATGGAAACTGAGATCACAATAGAGGAATTAAGATTTCTTGCCAATATTCCACGGGAACTTGAAACTACATTCCTGCGGGTAGCCAACGGATTGCATCTGAAAGCAAAGCATCCTAAGGAAAGAGTGTTTATAATGCTGGTGAGAATGCTTCAAAATCCCAAGAAATATGCATACTCCAAAAGCAAGCTGACTAATCTGGCCAAAACTGTTTTTGATCTAAAGAAAAATGGTACCGATATCACGCTGACAGAAGATGGGCAAGAGCTGCTCGTCAATGAAGAAGCTGTGCTCACACCGCAGCAGAGTGAGGGTAAGTCCGGAAATCAGTTCGGATTAAGGGAAGACAAGCTGCATTATGCGGTTTTTGGACGGGAACATATCGAAGAAGGCGCATTGCAGCAAATGGAAACGGCGGTTAGTCTGCCTATATCGGTTAGTGGTGCATTAATGCCGGACGCGCACCAGGGTTACGGTCTGCCGATCGGCGGCGTGCTTGCGACAGAAGCAGACAAAGTGATTCCCTACGCGGTGGGAGTGGATATTGCGTGCAGGATGTGTATGTCAATTTTTGATATCCGTCCCGACTACCTTAAACGTGAGCCGCACTTACTTAAAAAGATACTGACCGAAAACACAAAGTTCGGAATGGGCGGCGAGACGGGCAGGAAGTTTGATGATAGCGTCATGGATAAGCCTGAATGGAATGCCACCAAGGTAATCCGCGACTTAAAAGACAAAGCTTACAGACAACTGGGCAGCTCAGGCACAGGAAACCATTTTGTTGAATGGGGTATTACCGAGATTCTGGCCGATGATCCATTGCTCGGGTTGCCCAAAGGCACCTATCTCTCACTTCTATCCCACTCGGGTTCCAGGGGATTTGGCGGGAATATAGCTAACTATTATTCAAAGCTGGCCATGCAGAAAACCATCCTGCCGAAGCAGGCAGCACACCTGGCCTGGCTCGATCTGAATACGGATGAGGGACAGGCATACTGGATCGGAATGAACCTTGCAGGCGATTACGCATCTGCAAACCACCACGAAATCCATAATAAAATTGCGAAGCAGCTTGGTGAAACGCCACTCAAAATGATTGAAAACCACCACAATTTTGCCTGGAAAGAAACGCTGGCAGATGGAAGAGAGGTGATCGTGCATCGGAAAGGAGCCACACCGGCCGGCACTGACGAACTCGGCATTATCCCTGGCTCCATGAGCCAGCCGGGTTATGTGATAAGGGGAAAAGGAAATGCGGAATCAATCAATTCTGCCTCGCACGGAGCGGGAAGGCTTATGTCCCGCAGCAAGGCATTTACAAGCACAACGAGAAGTCAGATGAACCAGATACTGGAAGATGCCGGCATTCAGCTGATCGGCGGCGACCTGGATGAATCGCCGATGGTTTATAAGAACATTGAAGATGTGATATCTGCTCAAACTGACCTGGTATCAGTGCTGGCGAGATTTTCCCCGAAAATAGTTAGAATGGCAGACGCAAACAGGAAGGAAGGGCGGGAGGATTAATCTTTGGTAAGTCTTCTTCTTTCAACAAAAATATGGATCAGGAAAAGGGAGACGAGGAATAGTTTGGCGGGGATCATCGGGCAGGCAGGTAAGGTTTACTCAAAAATAGCAGTTCGCCGACATCCGGTCAATAGGTAATTTTCAGATTTGATTTTACGGTAAGAGACATTTGAAAAAAGCACTGTATTTAATGCAAAAACGCCGCTCCTTTTCAGGAGCGGCGTTTTGTGCCGAAGGCGGGACTCGAACCCGCATGGGGCAACCCCCACACGCCTCTGAAACGTGCGTGTCTACCAGTTTCACCACTTCGGCATTGAAATTGGGTTGGCAAAAATATAAAAGACTTGAGACTTTCCAAGTCTCAAACTTAAATTTTCACACTCTCGTACAAGGCAGGAATGTGAACATTCTTAAAACCTGCTTTCTGTAGTTTCAATTTGAAGGCAACCTGCGTTTCATATTCTCCGTGAACGAGGAAAATCTTTTGTACGCGCCCGGGAGTCTGACAAGAGAGAAAATCAAGCATTTCGTTGTAATCGCCGTGACCGGAAAATGAATCCATGCTCTCTACGCGGCAGCGTACGTCCAGGTGTTCACCAAAAATATTCACCTGCTTGTCACCCCGCTTCAATGCGCCAGCAAGGGTGTTTGCAGAAGCATAACCTACCAGTAAGATCGTTGCATTGCGGTCGCCGATGTTGTTTTTAATATGGTGCTTGATCCGCCCGGCCTCAGCCATTCCCGAAGCACTGATGATAATGCAGGGTTCCTTTTTATCATTTAACGCAATGGAATCTTCCACATCTGAAATGTAATGCAGATACGGGAACGCAAATGCATCTCCGTCCTTCTCAATGTAGGCGAGTATTTCAGGGTTAAAACATTCATCGTGCTCCTTCATGATCGCAGTGGCGCGGATTGCCAGCGGACTATCAATATATACGGGAATATGCGGGAGCTGACCGGAGCTGTATAGTTGGTCCAAAGCATAAATTAACTCCTGAGTGCGGTCAATAGCAAAGGCAGGTATGATCAGCTTTCCATTTTTATCCACACAGGTTTCTTTAACAATGCGCAGCAAATGCGACTTCATATCCACTTCCTTCTCGTGAAGCCTGTCGCCATAAGTTGACTCGCAAATGATGAAATCTGCCTGCGGAAACACGTCTGGTCTCTTTAAAATACGGTCATCAGGCCTGCCGATATCTCCCGTGAATGTCAATTGCTTTGAAGTACCTCCGTCCGGGATCGTCAGGTGAACAGCCGCGCTTCCCAGCAAATGTGCCGCATCGGTAAGCAGAACGGCAACTTCATGATCCGGACCCACATGGAAAGTTTGTCCGTACTTCACTGTTTTAAACAAACTCAATGCATGCGCGGCATCCTCAGCATTATACAGCTCTTCAAGCAGCGGCCTGCCCTGATTCTGGCGGCGTTTATTAATCCTTTCGAGGTCTTTTTCCTGAATGTAGGCACTGTCCATCAGCATCACGCGGCAAAGATCCGCCGTTGCCGGTGTACAATATATCTCTCCCTTAAATCCCTTTCTGACCAGTCTTGGTATTAACCCGGAATGGTCAATGTGGGCGTGAGACAGGATCAGATAGCCGATCTCTGCGGGCTTGAAGCCAAAACTCTGATTGAATTCGTCGGTTTGTATCCCTTGAAAGAGACCGCAGTCGAGCAATATCCTTGTTCCTTTTTCGGTAGTGATCAGGTGCTTGCTTCCGGTTACGGTTTGTGCTGCCCCAAAGAACTGAATGAGCATAGAAAGATTTTTAGTTAGTTGAGTGGTGTGTACCGCATTTTACGCCAATACATAAAGGCAATCCAGGTTCCTCCCTATTCCGTCATAGTCGAGACCATAGCCGACTACAAACTTGTTCTCGATTTCAAAACCGGTGTAGCGCATGGAAACGGGAGTTTTCAATGCTTCCGGTTTATGAAGCAGAGTGGCAATTTCGACCGATCTGGGCGAAAGCGCGTGTACCTTTTTTACAAGTGCTGACATCGTCAGTCCCGTATCAACAATATCTTCAATAATGATAACATCGCGGTCTCTGAGATTCTGGTCCAAACCCATTATCTCTTTCACTTCGCCCGTTGACTCAGTTTTTGAATAGGAAGAGAAGCGGATAAATGTAATTTCGCACGACAATCCCACCCTTTTAACCAGCTCACTTGCAAACAGGAATGCACCGTTCAATACAACGAGGAATACAGGACAATGGTCTTCATAATCCTTGGTGATCAGCGCGGCCAGTTCGGAAATGCGGCCTTCGATCGTCTCGTTGGGAATGAAAGGGACAAAAATTTTATCGTGAATGTTAATCATTTTCTGAGGTGTCATTTTAGCAAAAGCTCTGAGGATCAATATTAACTCTTTTTTCAAAAACCGGGCCGCTGACAAACGTAAAATATAAATCGCTCGTTAATAGGACAAGTTTACCCCTGCTATGAAAAGTATCAATAACACCATCATATTCTGCTGCTTAACTGTCATTATCACCTCCAAGGCAACTGCTCAATTGTACTCTTCGGCCGAACTGGACAAGAACTACGATATGATCCTGAAAAACCCGAGCGTGCAGATCGAATCAACCGAGGCGATCAATATGCTTTATAATTATCAGTTTCATGAAGCCGATGCCGAGTTCAGGTGGTTGAAATACAGGTATCCGAAACACCCGATGCCGCACTTCCTCATGGGCCTGGCAGAATGGTGGAAAATTGTGCCGAATACAGACAATGAAGCCTACGACAAGACCTTCCTGGCACAAATGGATTCCACCATTAACCTGGCTGAGGAGCTGTACGCGAACGAAAAGAACAAAGTGGAACCCGCATTCTTTCTGGCTGCTGCTTACGCATTCAAAGGCAGGTTATACGCGGAACGGGAGAGCTGGACGAAAGCTGCATTTGCCGGAAAAAAGTCATTGAAATATTTTGAACAATGCAAAGGAAATGGCGATTTGACACCGGAACTGCTCTTTGGTGACGGACTTTATAATTATTATGCAGAATGGGTGCCCAAAGAATATCCCATTCTCAAACCTATCCTGGCGCTTTTTCCAAAAGGAAATAAGAAGCTCGGCGAGCAGCAGCTTGAAAAAGTAGGTAACAATGCATTTTACACGCGGGTAGAAGCGAGATACTTCCTGCTGCAAATTTACAGCATGGAAAATGAGCACAACAAGGCTTATGAAATGGCGAAGTACATGTGGCAGACTTACCCTAACAATCCCTATTTTGAAAGGTATTTTTGCCGGACTGCATTTGTCACCGGTAAAATGGGCGAAGCTGAAAGAGCAGCACAGAATATCATCGATAAAATCAGCAAGGGAATGCCGGGTTATGAAGGAGTAAGCGGCCGGAATGCAGCTTACGTGCTCGCTTACTACAACATGAACTATCACCGCAACTACGATCTGGCGGGGCAATATTATCAAAAAGCCATTGACTACTCCACGCAGACAAACTCGATGAATGCGGGCTATTACGTCTCTTCGCTTATTGGTTTGGGTAAAATCGCGGAGATGAAAAAAGACTATGAAGCCGCATTGAAATACTACAAACTAGCCGCTGACCGTGCTGACAAAAAAACCAGCCAGGACCGGGAAGCAAAAGCCGCGATTTTGAATCTGAAAAAAATGAAACGCGAGCAGCGCCGGAAAAGATAGTGGCATTTGTCACTCTGAGCGGAGTCGAAGGGAGCGTGGTGCCCGCCCTTCGACTCCGCTCAGGGTGACAAAACATTATCGCTTCAACTCAGCGTAATGCTTGAAAAATAGCGGGATGGTCTCTATTCCTTTGTAATAGTTGAACAACCCGTAGCTTTCATTGGGTGAATGCAGCGCGTCGATATCCAGGCCGAAGCCCATTAGAATGCTTTTGCAGCCTAGCTCCTGCTCGAAAAGCGCTACAATCGGGATACTTCCTCCGCCTCTTGTTGGGATTGGTTTTTTACCGAAAGATTCTTCCATCGCCAGCTCAGCTGCCTTATACTCGATTGAATCAGTGGGTGTTACATAAGGCAATCCTCCGTGATGCGGCGTTACTTTAACCCTCACTGAACCCGGCGCAATGGATTCAAAATGCTTTGTAAACAATTCTAAAATCTCGTCGTCTGTCTGGTGCGGAACAAGCCGCATTGAAATTTTTGCATTCGCTTTTGAAGGCAGTACAGTTTTCGCACCTTCGCCGGTATAGCCTCCCCAGATCCCGTTTACATCCAGTGTCGGCCTGACGGAAGTCCGCTCAATGGTCGTGTAGCCTTCTTCTCCCCGAATATCATCGATGTCCAGATCCCTTTTATATTCGTCCAGATCAAACGGAGCGGCATTCAATGCATCCCGCTCTTCCGCTGAAAGCGCTTCTACTTTATCATAAAAACCGGGTATAGTAATGTGTCCGTTCTCATCTTTAAGTGACGCGATCATCTCGCACAGTACATTGATCGGGTTCGCGACGCCGCCGCCGTAAACGCCAGAATGCAGGTCCCGGTTAGCGCCTACTACTTCCACTTCCACATAAGTAAGTCCGCGCAGGCCGGTTTCAATGGAAGGTACATCGTTGGCAATAATGCTGGTGTCGGAAATCAGGATCGTATCGCATTTGAGCATATCACGATGTTCCCTCACAAATGTACCCAGGTTGGAAGAGCCGATTTCCTCCTCGCCTTCGATCATTACTTTTACATTGCAGGTCAGCGTATCGGTCGCCAGCATTGTTTCCAATGCTTTAATATGCATATAAAATTGGCCCTTGTCGTCGCAAGCTCCGCGTGCATAAATGCGCTCGTTTTTGATCACAGGCTCAAATGGGGGCGAGTTCCAGAGTTCGTAGGGATCTGCCGGCTGTACATCATAGTGGCCGTAGATTAGTACCGTGGGCAACGCAGGATCAATGATTTTTTCTCCACAAACAACAGGGTGCCCCGCCGTTTCATAAATCTCAGCTTTATCTGCACCTGCCTTTTCAATGCTCTCGCGCACAAATTCAGCGGCTTTGAGCATATCTCCCTTGAATTTTGAATCGGCGCTTACCGATGGAATGCGGAGTAAATCCAGGAGTTCACTTAAAAATCTATCGCGGTTTTCTTCAATATATGTCTGCATTGCTGTGTATTAAATGATGGGCCAAGATAAAAAAAATAACCCCTAAGGTTTCCCCAGGGGTTTACATTTCTTGAAATACGCGTTTGTTACGCTCTGTTAGACTTACGGGCAAATATGTTAACCCGGTTCTCATTTCCATTTAAAAGCCTCACGATGTTTTTTTGGTGTGTAAATACAACAAGAACAAACATGACAAAGCCAAAAACGATCAGCAGCGGCTCAGGATGCCCAAATGCGCCGGTCCAGGAAAGTACTGGAAACGCAAGTGTAGCCAGGATCGAGCTGAGCGAAACGTATTGAGATGCAATTAGTGTCAGAATAAATATGGTAATGCAAACAGAAGCAAGCTCAGGGTGGATCGCGAGTACCATTCCGAGTAATGTCGCAATTCCCTTTCCGCCTTTAAAGTTGACGAACACAGGAAAAATATGCCCGATGATAGCGATAATCCCGAAAAGGATCTTGTAAACCAGCAGCTCCGTTTCGCCGATTTCGTTCATATAAAACAGCATCGAAGCCAGGCAAGTCGCAGTCCAGCCTTTCAGTACGTCAATCAACATTACGACAGTTCCGGCACGTTTTCCTAAAACCCTGAAAGTATTGGTAGCCCCGGCATTGCCGCTACCCTGCTTGCGAACATCAATTCCAAAATAACCTATTCCGTACCACACTGAACTTGGAATAGACCCCAGCAAATAAGCGGCAACAATTGATACTATTAATAAAGCAACACTCATTTTGTACTATTCAATGATAATATTAAATTAGAATCAGATTTCTTCAAAAATACAATGTTTGCGTCATTTTACAACAAAACTGTACCTAAAAACACTGATTATGCATGCAAAATTTCATTTTCTAGCATAAACTACTGCAATTATTAAAATTTGCTTAGAATCCTTCGGTCGGTTCTTCCTTTTTCTTCTTCTGTTCTGCGGGAGCACTTACCGGTTTTTTCTTTGCAGTTGTTTTCACAAGCTTGGCTTTCTTGACAGCAGGCTGATAAAAATCATCGAACCGGTTTACAAACATATCCTTCTCCTCAGACCCGATCGACACCAGCGTCATATCTTTTGATTTCACGTTTTTGGACTTTGCTGTGATCTGATCATTGAAGTCGACCATGGAAGAAACAACCCCCAGCTCGCCCATTTTATAATCTATATAGTACCAAATATCGGGTGAAGCCTGTATGAAAAGGCTGAATTCATCCCCTTCAACGCCGCGGCGGATTTCGAGCAATCCGTCCATTTGTGCATTGATGTTGTTGCGACCCAGATGCGCCACGCCAATCGGCCCCTGAGAATAATAAGCCTGGTGCGAAGGCGACCAATGCAGGTTTACATTCGACAGTACCATTGGAACATCCAGGATCGGCGAAGCTTCGAAAAGTGGCTTATAACCTGCCGCTGTCAGCTTGGCATAAGCATCAGTCGCTTTCGGACCGATCAATGCGGACAGTTTCTGGTTAAGCTGTTCTGCGTCGTCGTCTGCTGCGGTACTGTTTTGCTCTTCGAGGTTTGTTTCAACAATCTTAGCTGCAATAGGCTGCGCAATCGGTTCCAGCGCAGGCATTTTCAACAGTAACATACTATTGAATTTGAACTTAGAACTATCCACCTGTACCTCGGCGCTTCCGACAGATTGCAGCCAGTCAGCGCCTACTAATTTAAATGGGCCTGAGAAGGTAGCCAGGCCTGTTTTATCGTCAAAACGAAGTGCATTTGCTTCATCAATTAACCCGTCGGCTCCCGGTGGCGGTACCACTTTGAATGCTTTCTGGTCTTCATCGTAATTCAATGCGCCTTGTGCGAGGTAAATATCCTCATCTCCATCAGATTCTTTCGGCGACAAAAAGCTCATGTAAATCCCGCGCGTTTCATTATAATGCAACCCTACTGACAGCGGAATTTCGTGCTCGTTTTTGAGGTCTTTGTTAATCTTGATCGCTACGGTTTCGCCCGGAGATTCTTTGTACACAATCCACGAGCTCTGAAAATCCTTTCTGAACTTGATAACCGGCTTTACAAATCCGTCCAGTTGCAGGGAAGGCTCGTAGGCAATCAGGTTAATGCCGCCTTTGAACTGGATACGCGGAGAAAGTACGAGGTTTTCTTCTTCTTTTACATCCGCACGCGCTGTAGTGTAGTACCTGATAGCGGCCGGCTGATTGTT
Organism: Dyadobacter sp. Leaf189; assembly: GCF_001424405.1. Classification (GTDB taxonomy): domain Bacteria; phylum Bacteroidota; class Bacteroidia; order Cytophagales; family Spirosomataceae; genus Dyadobacter. The sequence continues at coordinate 52,556 of NZ_LMPS01000007.1, read as the reverse complement.
GTTTCTGGAACGCTTTCCTTCCGTTTCCGAGCCGAATTCGCGCAGCTCGAAATTCTGCATTTTGATATTGAAGGTATCTTTTCTCGCCGTGATATACTGGTAGGTGGCCGAACCTTCAAAATGGTTGCGGGAGTCAATGCGTATGTTCGCGTCGCGCATTCTGTGCGCTACATTCAATGTATCGATCTCAATACGGGCGTTTTTCAGAGGTGCAATTTTACCTTTACTGTCCACACTCACCACCCCTTTATCCGGAATGATCTTCACGTCGGCAGTCTGGATAAATGGAACACCTTTGATGTTGAGCGACACTTTTTCAATATCATAAAGTGCCTCGGAACCATTGAATGTCAATCCTTCCTGCGTCGAATCGGTCGAAGTGTAAGTAGATGTTTCGCCAATTCCCTTCATCAGGATTGTCTTTTTATTCATATCCCATTTCGCACTTCCTATCAATGTCTGGTAAGAGGCTGTGGGGATCTGCATTCCGGAAGAATCATTTCCAAACCCGGTTTCATCAGTCAGGAAATTCGCTATTCCTGTCTTGAAGTTGAAATCAACGTTTACATTATTGCCTGTCAGCAGCTTTTTAGCCGATTTAACCTCGCTGCTATTGATGACAAACGAGGAGCGGTTGGCCAGGAATCCATCTTTATTGAATTTGATATCCGGCGAAGAAAGCTCTGAATCGGCCCGTTTCAACTTTCCATTACCATACAACCCCGTCGACCGCAATAGCAGGCTCCCTTCCAGGTTGGTTGTCCCATTATGAAAGGAGAACGATTTTCCGGTTGTATTGATGAACATACTATCTGCATTCGGGTACCATTTCAATGCATAATCTTTCAGCGCTACTGCCGGGAAGTACCCTTTTCCAATGGTCGCTTCCTTAATAGACGCGATTTCACCGGAAGCCATGAGCGAGTCAGATGCGAGTACGACGTTCTTGGCAGTAATCGTGGTTGATAGATATTTGATAACCGCTTTTGAATGCAAACCGGTATTATCCATTGTCAGCGTGTCGGTAAACTTTGCCTGAGCCTGCCCGTTGTAGATCGGCATATCTGTTACCGGCGGCTTGTATTCAAACCCGAGAGAGTTATCGGGCATGCTTTTCAGTACTGTTTTGATCGGCGGAATAATGCCTCCGGAAGTAAATGTACCGTCGAAAATCACGTCACGCTCATCAAGCCCGCCCATATCGAGTTTCGGTATTTTGAAAAACACATTTTCTTTCGGGTAAGTAATCGGACCACGTTCCTCCTGGTCAAAAAACACCGTCATACCATCTTCCACCACCAATCTGGGCGACTTCTTCACGCCTTTCTGCAAGCCGGATTTGTTCTTAGGATCGCTCAGGTAAAAGGTACCGCCTTTATCATACTTGACGTGGCCTCCAACTTCGCCTTTCTGGCCCTTGGCAAATTTCTCTTTGGGTGTAAATGTGATCGAATCCGAAGGCGCCACATTCACGAAGAACTGGTTGTAATCAAATTTGATATTCTGACCGCGGAACTGGTAGTTGGAAGCCACCATTCTTCCATTCAATGTGAAATTCCTGTTTTTACCAATAATCAGCTTTTTGTCAGAAGGTACCGCATTGATTTTCAAGGAATCACTTACAACAAAACCCGATACACCCAAAACGGTAAGTAGGGTGTCGGGCATGTAAATGGTAGCATTCGCAGTTTCATTGTTTGCTGTGTACTGCGACGCGACCTGGAAATTGTCATAGTCTGCCTTGTCGATATTTGCGAGTACATATAATGCCCCTTTTTTGCTCAATGCATATTCGTCCGTGGCCTTATTGCAGATAAAATAACCTTGCAGCGTCAGTCTGTCGAGCGTATTGCGTACAATTTTCGGGTTTTGTTTGAATTTGGCAGCCAGCTCTTCTGATAAGAATGCGGATTTTTTAGTCGCCTGCACGTAGCTCGCTGCCATATTCAGCGGCTGAAAACCGTATTCCTTGGCAATTTCCCTAAAACGTTCTTTTTTGAAAAAATCCTGAGATTCCAGGGTAACCGGCACAACCTGCTTGCCGTCAATCCGCAAAAATTCAAGCTTGTCGTTTGTAAACCGCCAGCGCATTGCCTGCGCCCAGATGTTCATTTTGTGATAGCTGTCCTGATAGGGCAGCGGCGCATAGTCCGTCCTCTCCATTCTGCCGGTTTTCACCAGACCTTCATCATCATTATATTTAAACGTAACTCCCTGATGATAAATAGAATCACTGCCCAGCGGCATTGAAAAAATGGCAAATGAAGATGAAATCACCGAGTCGCGCAGGGCAAACTTCTTGCTTTTGGCAGTAAATGCGACCTTATCTTTATACTTTACGTTGACGGTTGAAAGCTGATCGCTAAGGGAAGTACTGTACATATCCGTACCAATCAGTGAAAAGCCACCTTTATAATCAATGCTTTTGCGGGTATCTTTCAATCGCGCGTCAATTCCATTGGAAACAAAACGCGGGTAAGGTGCAGGCTGACCTTTTACTTTCTTAATCCCGCGGTATTCCAGTTTACCTTTAATCGGAGCCGCAAGCTGCTGCTCGTGGTGCAGGGTTACATTCTCCGCAACAATTTTTGGCTGGCTAATATTGAAAGAATACGCATCCAGGTCCACATATATCGAAGAATCTCCGGCAGCAAGCCAGTCGAACTTTCCATTTTTACCCACAAAAATTCCGTCTTGTAAGGAAACACTGCCATTACTTGGCCCAAAAACAACCGAGTCGCTGCCCGTTACCATCGCGAACTTTGCATTTTGGAGGTCAACCAGCGCACCTGAAATGATAGGAACAGGCGTCGATTTGGGCGCAATTACAAAGTTGGTATCTACCGGCGTGTCCCAGCTGTCATTGATTGCAGCTTCCACATTCGCCCTTTCTACATTCGCCGAGTCGAAACGGAACTTATAGGAGCCTTCTACCAGGTAAAGAGAGTTATAGTTAGCCGCATACAACTTTTTACTTTCGTTCAGAACACGTACAGTTTCCAGTACTTTCTGCAATGTTTTACCATCGTACTTTTCTCCTGCCTGGGCCGCGAGATTGAGAAAACTATCAAAATTATCCGGCGCATTTTTGGCAAAAAAAGCTGCATTCCGCGAGAGCAGGTACAAAACAGGTCCCGCCTTCTGACCTTTTGCAACCTGCGCTTTTACAATGGATGTGAACTTCATCTGCTGGGCAGTATTGAATCCGGACATCCAGATACTATCCAGCTGGGCAGCCGCGCGGATATATTGCGGGTTGCGGCTTCCGTCCATTGCCTTTTTGAACTGCACCATAAACTGGGCGGGTTCGTCGGGTAATTTCAGGTTTTGGGCAAGTGCAGTTTTGCCAGTTAAAATGAAGCAGTAAAAAAGTAAAGTATAGCGGATTATTCTCATTTTTTTGGCTTTTAGCTATTGGCTGTGAGCGTTTAGCTGTTGGCTATCTTTCAATTGATTTTAGCCGATTTTTGGTTTTTCCAAATACAACGGTTGCCCACTGGTTACGCGTATTTGATCTCAACTTTTTAAGGCCGCTTTCCAATGCACATTGCTCGATATCTGCCTGATCATTTTCATAAAAACCACTTGTTACCAGCCAGCCGCCTGGTTCCAGGTGTTGAACGTAAGTGGGGATTTCGGCCAGGAGGATATTTCGGTTAATGTTGGCCAGTATCCCGCCGAACATCCTTCCTTCCTGCACTTTGCTAATCGTGCCCTGAAAAGCTTCGGTCTCGGCAGTGAGTTCATTCATTTCAAAGTTCTCGACCGTATTCTCCACTGCCCATTCATCGATATCAAAGCCCAATAAACTGCTTGCACCCAATTTTGCAGCCAGAATGGCCAGAATACCGGTTCCACAGCCTACATCCATAATTGAAATTCCCTCATGAGGCAGATTCAGCTGTTCATTCATCACGAGCCAGGTGGTTTCGTGATGTCCGGTGCCAAAAGACATTTTAGGCTGGATCAGCAAATCGTATTTAAATGCAGGATCCGGGTTATGAAATGTTGCCCTCACCCGTACCTGGTCACCGACTTCGATCGGCTCGTAGCTTTTCTCCCACTCCTCGTTCCAATTTCTTCTTTCTAACGATTTCCATGTGGCCGCTATTGCCGTCAGATCCAGGTATTTGGCGACAATTCCCTGCAATGCATTCTCATCGAATACCTCTTCCTGAATGTAGGCCAGCAAGCCGCTCTCGGTCTCAACAAAGGACTCAAATCCCAGTTCGCCCAGCTCTGCCATAATAATTTCTGAAAAGTCGGGTTCAATGGTTAAATCAACTTCTATGTAGTTCATAATTGCTTTTAATCGTTTTTGATATTGTAAAAGGTAACAAGAATCTGGGTTTTTGCTTCTTTAAATGTATTTTTATGAAGTGTGATCGTTTTTCAACTATACAAATCAAACGCTATTATGTACACAGCTGTAAAAGGAATTTACGAAAAAGGTCGACTTACCTTCATCGAAAGCCCTCCGGCTGTTGAGAAATCCGAAGTAGTGGTTTTGTTTATGAAGGAGCAGGCAACCGTTGAAAGCGTGAATCCGACCGGGAGAAAAGCAGGAGTGGTACTTGGTAGTCTTTCCGGAAAGGGATACAGTATTCCGGAGGACTTTAATGATCCGTTATCAGATCTGGATGAACATATGTGATTGAATGCAGAAACGTTACCTTTCCCATTCTTCCCAGATCATCGGGATCCTTTTGATAGGATTTTGCTGGCAACAGCACATGCGGAAAGCATCCCCATTATTTCAGCAGATCAAAATTTTAGACTTTACCCCGCAGTTTTGCGGGTGATCCAATAAAAAAGCCCGCAAATGCGGGCTTTTTGCTTCTTTGTCAAGGCTTTCTCCTTTTCGTAGCCAGATCGTGCGCGGTATCGTAGTAGGAACGCAGGTTTGTCCAGTCGAAAACGTCTGAGATATTTTCGACTCTGTTACGCTGCATAATCCGGTCGCGGCGCTGCATTCGTACAAATTTGAAAAGTATATCAGCCAGCTGATCGGCGGCTTGCGAGAATGTCTGCGATTTTCTGTTGATCACATATATACCCCGGTTTTCGTAATCACGCATAATCTGCATGATATAATCACCGAAGCCCGACAAGTCACTTGTAACAGTAGGCACGCCCCGAACTACGCATTCCAGCGGCGTATAACCCCACGGCTCGTAGTAACTTGGGAAAACACCCAAATGGCAGCCCCGTACAAACTGACCGTAGTCAAGTCCGAAGAGTGGGTTGGTGGAAGATATAAAGTCCGGGTGGTAAACGATTTTCACACGGTCGCGCTCATTGTTGACCAGATTTGCCCTTTTGCAAAAATCCGTAATCCCGTCTTCCTCTTTCAAATCGTGCGTAACGAAAGCAGGTAACTTGTCCGTTTTCCAGCTCTGGATCGTTCTGCGCAACCTTAGTCTCCAATATTCGTCTACGAAGTTGTTTAAGTCAGGCATCTTGTGGTCGGCGCCCGAAGCGGTTGCCAGGAAGAGCTTTTCCCCAACTTCCTTCTCAATTGCGGTACAAGTTTCCTGCAATTCATTCAGCACGGCGCGTGACTGCAAAACATCCGGATTTACAGAATAATAAGGCTGCTTAGTCACAATGAACATCACCACCGTCATATCCATATTTGCCTGCACCATTTTCCAGTTCAGGCGCGCAAGCGCTTCCAGGGTAAGGTCGTAACCTTTGTTACTGTATTCGTAGCGGCCGGAAGTAAAAAAGTAAAGTGTTTTGTCAAGATCAAAAGAATAGCTTGGGAAGAAATGTCCCAGGACAAACTCGTGAATGCGTTCCTTATGTTTTAAATGCAGGTTCTGAAACTCGTGCACTGCCTGAAAGCGAACTACATTCAGCCCGTTCGGCGTCACAAGATCAGGCATACGCCCCAGGAAAACCTCACATTCACGGGCAGTAACGTCGCTCACTGTGGTGAGTACATGCGCATTCAATGCGGCTTGTCTCTCCACTGAACATTGCGCTAGGATATTGTAATTTTTGGCTTCCTGTTCCCAGTCAAAAAATGGCAGTTTGTTGTAAAAACCGGAGACATTCTGGGCAAGATAGCGGCCGAGCATGGTCGCGTGGGTTGTAAATGTGAGCGCCACTTTTACATTGTCCCTTTTTAGCTCAGGCAAGCCGCTGCTCGCCATCCATTCGTGAAACTGCGCAGATATATCTTCCCTCTTTGCATTATCTTCTGCATATTCTTTCAGGAAAATGCGCACCATTTCACCAAAACACAGGGTTTGGTTTACAAGATGCTCCACATTAATTGTAGGAATGCGGCTTTTTTCCCAGAGGTTGAACTTGATCGCATCAAGCTCTTTTGCAATGCTGTCAAGGTCAAAAAGAACGACACGGGGCTTGCCTGTAACGAGCCAGTATCCGTAATAAACCGAGTAGCCCATTTCACGCATCCTCTTCACTACTCTTCCCGCCGGTGAGTCATCAAGATCATTGATCACCTCAAATTCGGAACTCGCTTTTTTCTCGAAATATGGGCCCAGCAAAAAGTAGTTTTCATCCCACTTTTCAACCATTGCCGGCACTTTGGTCCTTATAACAGTATATATTCCTCCAACTTGATTACAAACCTCCCATGCAACTTCAAACAGGACGTTTTTCTTCGTGGTTTTAACAAAAGGTTCCAATATGGGATGTATGTTTAAACGTTACCATCGGTAATTCAGCAAGTAAATGCGCTTTTTTAGTCACAAAAATCCTTGTAATTACACAATAAATATGCAGAAAAATTATTCACAATAACAACAATCGTGCACTTGATTATTCGCTGAAATACAGTGCCGAAAACGGCGAAATATAACAATGGCAAGAATTTCTCAAATGGCCGCCTGCTGAATTCAGAGCCGTAAATGAGCTCCTCCTCACATGAATTTAAGTGCCTTGTCGGCTAACTTTGTTCCAAATTACGTTACTTTGATTGGATTAACATTTTGCATTGGTCAGATAGTGAAAAAAATTAAAATAGTTGCGCTTTTCTTTGCAGTGATCATGTTCTCGTTGGAAAGTTGCATTGCGCAGACTACTGAAAGTGATAATCTTTTGCCTCCAAAAAGAGAATTCAGGGCTGTTTGGATCGCAACAGTCGATAACATTGACTGGCCGAGCAGTAAAAATCTTATACCAGAAGAGCAGCAGGAAGAGTTCTCAAATCTACTTGATTTTCATAAAAGAGTCGGAATGAATGCGGTGTTTGTCCAGGTAAGGGCAGCGGGTGACGCATTTTATGCTAAAAGTCCCGAACCGTGGTCTGAGTGGCTGACAGGCCGGCAGGGAAGACGACCTGAGCCGATGTGGGACCCGCTGGATTTCATGATCGAACAGGCGCATCAGCGCGGCCTTGAATTTCATGCCTGGCTTAATCTCAACAGGCTTGTACACAAATCCTCCACCAGCGTTTCTGCTGATAACATCAGCAAAACCCACCCGGAGTGGATCCTCAGCTACGATGGTTACAAACTTTTCAATTTCGGGATCCCGGAAGTACGGCAGTTTATTACAGATATGACTGTAAATGTTGCCAAAAACTACGATGTGGACGGGATCCATTTTGACGACTATTTCTATCCTTATGCTTCTCCCGGGCAGGTGATTCAGGATGAAGCTACTTACCGTAAATACGGCGCGGGCTTTGCCAACAAGGCCGACTGGCGCAGGCATAATGTGGATTTACTTGTAAAACAGATTCACGATGCATTGTACGCTGCCAAACCCAAGCTGAAATTCGGCATCAGCCCGTTTGGGGTGTGGCGGAATAAAGACCGAGATCCCGAAGGCTCCAAAACTTATGGTGCCCTGGCTTCCTACGATGATCTTTTTGCAGACAGCCGGAAATGGGTGGAGCAAGGCTGGATTGATTATATCGCACCTCAGGTTTATTTTTCATCAGGCTTCGGAAGGGTTCCGTATCGTAATCTGGTCGACTGGTGGACTGAAAACCGCTTCGAAAGACATTTATATATAGGAATGGGCGCATATCGCGTCGGGTATAAAGACCGAGACACTTTTTGGGCAAATCCCAAAGAGATTCCCAATCAGGTAAGGTACCTCAGAGAAAGTGAAACAGACGGGGCCATATTTTTCAGTTCCAGATCTTTGCGTGCGAATAGTCTGGGATTTGTGGATTCACTCCGCCGCGACTTTTTTAAATACCCTGCATTGGTACCCACAATGCCGTGGAAAGATAATGTACCTCCGCTTTCTCCGAGAAGCCTGAAAGCCACATTATTGTCGAAAGGGTTGGAGCTTACCTGGGAAAGGCCGGACGCAGCTCCGGACGGGGACAAAGCCTGGTATTACATTATTTACAGGTTTATGCCGGATGAAAAAGCCAGCGCGCACGATCCTACCAAAATCCTCGGAATGTGCTACCAGGGTGAAAAATTCGTGGATACCAGTGCTGAATCAGGACAAAGATATGTTTACTATGTGACTGCGGTAGACCGGCTGCACAACGAAGGTCGGCCGATTGGTCCATTAAAGGTCGAAGTGCACGATCAGAAACTCGTCAGATTTTAATATGAGCAACGCCATTCAATACGAATACAAACCCGAGTACCTGACCGCTTCGGTTCCCACCAAATACAACTCCGAAAATCTTCGTACAGAAGAAATGGTGTTGAATATGGGCCCGCAACATCCTTCCACGCACGGCGTTCTGCGTTTGGAGGTAGTAACAGACGGTGAGGTAGTTGTTGACGTGGTGCCGCACCTGGGTTACCTGCACAGGTGTTTTGAAAAACATGCTGAGTCGCTTCCATTCAATCAGACCATTCCTTACGTAGACCGGCTCGATTACGTTGCTTCCATGAACTCCGAGCATGCTTATGTAAGAGGCGTGGAAAAAATGCTGGGCATTGAAAATGATATTCCCAAACGGATTGAATACATACGCGTTGTAGTCACCGAGCTGAACAGGCTGGCTTCCCACTTTGTAGCATTGGGAACTTACGCCATGGACATTGGCGCCTATACCCCATTCTTGTGGATGATGCGCGACCGGGAGCAGATTCTGCGGCTGCTTGAATGGACCTGCGGGGCAAGAATGCTCTATAATTATATCTGGATCGGCGGTTTGTTCTACGACTTGCCTGTGGGATTTGAGGAAAGGTGTCTGGAGTTTATCAAATATCTTAAACCCAAACTCATCGAGCTGCAGCAGCTGGTTGTCGACAATAAAATTTTCATTCAGAGAACTGCCAATGTGGGTATCCTTCCGCTGCCCGTGGCCATAAACTACGGCTGCACGGGACCAATGCTGCGAGGCGCGGGATTGAGATACGATCTTCGGAAGGTTGACGGGTATTCTGTTTACCCCGAGCTCGATTTTGATATTCCTATCGGAGAAGGCAAAATGGGTACAACCGGCGACTGCTGGGACCGTACCTGGGTAAGGGTAGTCGAATGCTGGGAATCAGTCAAAATGATTGAACAAAGCCTGGTGCAGCTTACGGGAGATTACAAAAGAACCCGCGACTTCGATCCGCAAGCTGTGGTACCCAAGAAGATCCGCCCAAAAGCAACGGATTTCTATATCCGAGGCGAAAGTCCGAAAGGTGAATTAGGCTTTTACTTCCGTGCAGATGGCCGCTCAGATGTTCCATTCCGCTGCAAAGCCCGCTCCTGCTGCTTTAATAACCTGCATGTAATCGGGGAAATCTCGAAAGGAGCTCTACTCGCTGACCTGGTAGCGATCATCGGTTCAATCGATGTCGTAATGGGAGAAGTGGACAGGTAATAAAAAAGAGCCGCCTTGCGGCAGCTCTCATTTATTTAATATTTCAAAAATTAAGCTTCCTGCGCAACGCCAACAAGCTCATTCTTCGCCAGGAACTCGGCGATTTGAACAGCATTTGTGGCAGCACCTTTACGAAGGTTATCTGCTACGATCCAGAGATTCAATGTTTTAGGCTGAGATTCGTCACGACGAATGCGGCCTACAAAGGTTTCGTCTTTTCCATGAGCTGTTAAAGGCATTGGGTAAACTGCATTCTTCGGATCATCCTGAACAACTACGCCCTCTGTCTGAGCGAGAAGCGCGCGCACTTCTTGCAGATCAAACTCATTTTCAAACTCTATGTTCACTGCCTCTGAGTGACCGCCGATGGTAGGGATACGAACTGTTGTGGCCGTAACCGCAATGCTGTCGTCGCTCATGATCTTTTTGGTCTCATTGGTCATCTTCATTTCTTCCTTGGTATAACCGTTATCGAGGAACACATCGATATGCGGAAGCACATTCAAGTCGATTTGGTGCGGATATACTTTGCCTTTGCTATGGTCGCCTGCGCGCTCAGAGAAAAGCTGGTCCACAGCTGCCTTACCTGTACCCGTTACCGACTGGTAGGTGGACACAACAACGCGTTTGATCTTGTATTTTTTATGCAATGGATTCAAAACCACTACCATCTGAATGGTAGAGCAGTTTGGATTTGCGATAATCTTGTCTTCTTTGGTAAGCTCACCTGCATTGATTTCCGGCACTACGAGTTTTTTCGTAGGGTCCATTCTCCAAGCAGAAGAATTATCTACTACTGTGATACCAGCTTCTGCAAATCTTGGCGCAAGTTCAAGAGAAGTGCTGCCGCCCGCCGAGAAAATAGCTATCTCAGGCTTAGCTGCAATCGCGTCCTCAAAACCGATCACCTTGACCTGTTTACCCTTGAATGTAACTTCCTTGCCAACAGACCTTTCTGATGCAACGGCCAACAATTCCGTTACCGGGAAATTACGCTCTTCGAGCACTTTGAGGATTTCGCCGCCTACCAAACCGGTAGCGCCTACTACTGCGATTTTCATTCTTGCATTGAGATTAAATGAATAAAATTGACCATTCCCGCCGAGAGGCGAAAAGTGCCGCAAATTTACGACGAATATTTAGGATTATGCCCCGAATCTTTCATTAATGTATTTAAATACAGTATTTAACAAAGGCTCTTCCTAGGTGATTTAACTCTTACATCAACTTAAAACCTGTAAATCTCATCGGGTGTAATGCAGGCGTTGAGTGGAATATCATAGAGATTAGTGTCTGTTATTTCCGGAACCGGGGCAAAAAACGATAAGCCGATTTTTACAATATCATCTCTGCATTCTTTTAAAAACCGATCGTAATAACCTCCGCCGTACCCCACACGAAAACCGCGCTGATCAAATGCGAGAAGCGGAACCAGTACTACATCAATTTGTCGGGGCTCAATGCGAACGGAAGTGTGAGGATCCGGTTCAGGAATTTGCCATTGATTGGGAATCAGGGTAGTTTCATGTGTCAGGAGATAATGTTCCATTTCCTTTGTTCCCGGCAAAACATGGGGCGCAACAATGCGAGGCGGCGCTGCTTTTTCCCTGAGCAACGAAATAAGCGGCTGGCAATCCACTTCATTTTTAGAGGGATGAGGCAAGAAAACGTGAACCATCGAAAATGTAATTTCAGAAAGGTATCGCAGTGTTTTTTCTGTTATAGAGAGGTTAAGCGCTTCGCGTTCTTTCTGCGCCAGTGCCATTCTTTTCCCTAAAAATTCTTTACGCAGAAAGGCTTTTTTCATGAACTCATCACCGTTTTTCGCAGCCGACAATATCAAAAAATAACCTGATGCGGCCACGGTTTAGCGCGATTTTTCAGCCTTTTTATTCATTTGTTTGTACTTTCACGGTTTGATTTCAAATCTTTAACTATTGTATAGAATTTAAGACATGAGCAAAATTAAAGTTGACAATCCCGTTGTAGAACTGGATGGCGATGAAATGACCCGCATCATCTGGAAGTTTATCAAGGAAAAGCTGATTTTACCTTATCTGGATGTAGATATTAAATATTACGACCTTGGTGTTGAGTATCGTGACGAAACAAACGACCAGGTTACTGTGGACGCAGCTAATGCAATCCGCGAGTATGGTGTTGGTATCAAATGCGCAACAATCACTCCTGATGAAGACCGCGTTAAGGAATTCAATCTGAAACAAATGTGGAAGTCGCCAAACGGTACGATCCGGAATATTCTGGACGGAACTGTTTTCCGCGAGCCGATCGTCATGCAGAATGTGCCACGTTTGGTAACCAACTGGACTGCGCCTATCATCGTGGGCCGTCACGCATTTGGTGACCAGTACCGCGCAACTGATTTCGTTGTTCCTGGTAAAGGAAAGCTGTCTATCAAATTTGAAGGCGAAGACGGACAGGTGATCGAGCACGAAGTGTACCAGTACCAAGGTGCAGGTGTAGCAATGGCGATGTACAACATTGACGAGTCAATCCGTGGTTTTGCGCGTGCTTGCTTCAATGTGGCATTGGATAAAGGCTGGCCGCTGTACTTGTCTACCAAGAACACAATCCTTAAAAAATACGACGGGCGTTTCAAGGATATTTTCCAGGAAATTTACGAAACAGAATACGCAGGCAAAGTACATTACGAGCACCGTCTGATCGACGATATGGTAGCTTCTGCATTGAAATGGGAAGGTAACTTCGTTTGGGCTTGTAAAAACTATGACGGTGACGTTCAGTCAGATACAGTTGCACAAGGCTTTGGTTCACTGGGCCTGATGACTTCCGTACTTGTTACGCCGGATGGCAAAACAATGGAAGCAGAAGCTGCACACGGAACTGTAACCCGTCACTATCGCGAGCACCAGAAAGGAAAGCCAACTTCAACTAACCCGATCGCGTCTATTTTCGCGTGGACTCGTGGTTTGGCATTCCGTGGCAAGCTGGACAACAACCAGCCGCTGATCGATTTCTGCCAGGCTTTGGAAAAAGTATGTATTGAAACGGTTGAAAGCGGTAAAATGACAAAGGATCTGGCAATCGGTGTTTTCGGAAATGACGTGAAACACGGCGAGCACTTCCTTTATACCGAGGAATTCCTTGAAGCAATTGATACCAACCTGAAAGCTGCTCTGGCTTAATTTTCAGGTTTTCTATATTACTGCCACCGGCTTCTCAGTCGGTGGCTTTTTTATGGATTACAAAAATGGAATGTGTGGGCAAAAGCGACTTACTTCTTTTCCCTGAACTTCTTCACAGTCCGCACTGCGGTCATGATCAGAACTGCAAAAGCAATCAGACCCAAAACTCCCCAGAGCCAGTCAACCGTGTTTTTTAACACAACCAAAAAGACAATGGAGAACAGGAATACAGTTGCTACTTCATTGAAGAGACGTAGCTGAAAAGACGAAAACCGGAATTTTCCCTGGCGGATTTCCAGGAGAATTTTGCGGGTAAAAAAATGATAAACCACCAGGCCCACCACAAAAAGCAGTTTGAGCTGCATCCAACCCTGATCCAGCCACGAAGGCGTAATGTAAATCATAGCTGCGCCGCACAGCAATGCAAGCCAGGAGGCGGGCGTCATAATCGCATTCCACAACAGTTTTTCCATTTTGGTAAACTGCGCGAAAAGTATCTCCCGCTCGGGACTTGGCTTTTCGTTTGCTTCTGTGTGATAAACAAACAGGCGCGGCATATAAAAGAGCCCGGCAAACCAGCTCACAACAAAAATGATATGCAGTGCCTTAAAATGGAGGTATGTCATAGCGGGGATTTTTGATCTGCAGTCCGGCATTGAAGTACCTTCCCTACCGATCTTTTTGCGGGCAAATTTCGTAAATAATGGATGAATACCTCAGAGAAAACTTTCTTTGTGAAGGATTCGTTAATCAATCTGTAAAGTAACCCAAACCAGTAAAATGAAAACCACAATCCCGATTTTGACGTTTTTATTTTTGTGTTGCATGGTTGTGATATCTTGCGCTCAGTCGGATAAAAAACAAAAGAGAAAAATGGACAAAGAAACCGCGTTTACGTCGCTTGACGAGAAGAATGTTGATACTGCCAATATGGAAACCGCTACTTTCGGAACCGGCTGCTTCTGGTGTACAGAGGCTGTAATGGAGTCTTTGGAAGGTGTAAAGAAGGTTGTTTCGGGCTACTCCGGCGGCCATGATCCCAATCCTAACTACAAGGCTGTGTGCACAGGAAATACCGGCCACGCAGAATGTGTGGAGGTGGTTTATGACCCAAAGGTGATCAGCTATGCAGACCTTCTTGAGGCATTTTTCCGCAGCCACGACCCTACAACTTTAAACCGCCAGGGAAATGATGTGGGTACCCAGTATCGTTCAGTGATTTTTTATCACAACGATGAACAAAAAGCGCTTGCTGAAAAAGCCAAGACAGAACTTGATAAATCGGGCGCTTACTCAAACCCAATTGTTACCGAAATCACGAAGGCTGTGAAGTTCTATCCTGCTGAGGATTACCATCAAAACTACTTCGCCAACAATCCGGAACAAGGCTATTGCGCATTTGTGATCGCACCGAAACTGGATAAGTTCAAGAAGGTATTCAAAGAAAAACTGCGCAAGGAAATCTGATTTTCGGACTGCAACATGAATGGAAGGCCACTAATAAAGTGGAGCGACCCGGATAATAAGTAACAATGGCACAAGTTTTGAAGCATTCAATTAAACGCTTTAATTTGTGCCATTATTAACAATAACTTATCTATTACGATGAAAAAGATTCTATTCATGTTTTTCGTTGCGTCCGTTCTAAGCGCGACCTCGGAAAAGGCTTTTGCGCAATTCGAGAAAGGAGATAAATTACTGAATGCAGGTATCAACCTAGGCGGCACATATGGCGGCGGCGGAGTTGGAGCGGGTGCATCCTTTGAAGGTGGAGTTCATGATTTTATCAGTGTTGGTGGACAGCTGGATTTTGTTCACTGGGGTTACGGCGGCGGAATTTATGGTTACGGATGGAGCTATAACTTTATCAGCATTGCGGCAAGAGGTTCTTACCACTTTGGAAAACACTTCCTTACAATGGATAACCTTGATCTTTACGCAGGCCCATCACTTGGTTACCGTATTGCGAGCTCCTCTTATGACGGAATTGGCTACGACGCTTATGGCAGTGGTGTATTTTTCGGAGCATATGCAGGTGCCCGCTACTATTTCAAGCCTACCATTGGCGTATTTGCAGAAGTAGGTTACAATGCATCCCCATTGAAAGCAGGTATTACTTTCAAGTTCTAAGAAGACATAATAAATGCAAAAGCGGCCTGGAATTACTTCCAGGCCGCTTTTGCATTTATATCAATATCAAAATTGTATGTTCACCGTCAAAAAGCCGGTTTGCGTTCTTGCGTTAAATCCCGGGCTGAACTTAAATGTGATCGGCTCTCCTCTTTGAAGCAGCTCTCTCCTGATTTTGCCTGCTTTTGATCCATTCCGGCCTGCTTTTACGAACCCTACTGTCCCGAATGTAGCTGCTCCTGCAAACCCGCCAATTATCAGCCAGGCACCACGGATTGCCTTCTGCTCGTCGGCATAAGTGAGGAAATTTCCATTTACATCAGTCTGAATGTTAGCAATAATACCGGTACCTACTCCCATTAAAATGAGTCCGGCGGAAGTACCCGCAATACCAATCGCAAGTCCGTTCTTTGACTTGGTCCGGTAATATTTGTAAATCCCTCTTAAATGTTCGGAAGAGCTGGTTTGCAGTTCCTGCTGAAACTTATTTCCTGATGGCATAACTGCTGCGGGAGTTTGCCTGGGGCTCGCGGAAGAAGGCGCGTAGTAATTAGGCACTTCCAATGTGGCCTCAAATGTTTCCACTTCTCCGTTTCCGTACTGAATGGACGCAATTTCCGACTTTTTAATCGTGAATAATGGACCTTCCTGATCGTTAACTTTCTTGTATTTGACTATGCTATCATCTACTTCCTGGATAAGAACTTCCAGTTTGGTCTCGTTCCGCATCAGGATAATGTCGGGCTTCCGCGTTGTCTGTGCAGAAGCCGCATGAAGGATCAAAAAACAAATAGTGATCAGGAGCTGAAATCTCAGCACAGGTAAACTTACTTTCATTGCGGAAGGAGCTAATATGAGTATTTTGCTCCGAATGAAGTAATAAATTTATCCTTATCAAAATGTCACACGCATTGTGAGCTGGCCGGATTTATTAAACGGATCAAAGCTTGGTCCTATCCTGAATGTAGTAAGTGGCTGACCGCGGCGTTCGAGCTCTGATTTGACCTTATTGGCCTTTTTATGATTGACGCGGTACCTATTAAAAGTAATCAAACCGAAGACCCCGCCAAAAACAGGTCCGCCTATCGCAAGCGCAGTGCCAAACTTCTTATCATCCTGATCTTCACCTACTGCACTTACAATGATTCCGGAAACCAACGTAGCTACTGCAATAGACGTAAAAACGATCGCACCTGTTTTACCGTCTATTGCCTTGTTATTGTAGTATTCGTATTTGTCTCTCAACTGATCCGAATTGGCCATGACCACACTTTTTTCAAATGGATCGGTCGGCAGGTTATTCAGATCCGCATATTGCCCAACTGAATCAGGTGGTGTTTTACCTACCAGGACCGAATCGCGTACATTTAAGATCTTGCCATTTTTCAACAAAACCCTTGCAACCTGATCCATATAAATGTAGGCTTTCGCGCTATCGGCTGTGCCCAGATCACGGTAGTTGATCTTTTCGTAGGTCATTTGTGTAATAAGCGCCTGAATTTGGGAGCTATCACGCTTGACGATCACGTCGTTTTTACGAGCGGTTTGTGCAAAAGAATTCTCTACGAGAGAAAGGGACAGAAGAGCGATCAGAATGACCGACAGGGAGTTAGATGTGTGTATCCGCATAATATTAGGTTTGATGAAAAATGTGTTTAAACCTACACAAACTTTCATCAAACCTGTAAAAAATTATGCTACTACATTCCGAATTTGTTCAACTGCTTCACGAGTACCTCAAAATCTTTGGGATAAGGCGCCTCAACGCGCACCGGCTCTCCGTCCATTAATGCGAAGGAAAGCGAATGCGCATGCAATGCAACCCGCTGAATTAAAGGCTGTTCCTCGGTTTCTTTTTTCAGGTTGAACTTGCGTTTCAGACTTGAAAGATAGATCTGCTCCCCACCATATTGCGGGTCACAAACTATCGGTGCTTTAAGGCAGGAAAGGTGGATACGGATCTGGTGCATGCGGCCCGTGATGGGGATACATTCCACTAATGTATAACCCCGGTAAACCTGTAAAGTGTTGAAAATCGTCTCTGCAACCTTGCCTTCTGCACGATCGATTTTTACCGCTGTTCCGTTTTTCAAAGGTAAAATCGGCAGGTACACAGAGATACTATCGAGCTTGTGAATGCCATTTGTGACCGCGTGGTAGCGCTTTGTAACTTCCCTATGTTCAAATTGCATTGCAAGATGGCGGTAAGCGGCCGGGTTTTTAGCAAACGCCAGTGCGCCGGATGTTTCCTTATCCAGCCTGTGTGCGGCCTGCAATTCTGAATTGTATTCCTTGGCAAGCCTGAGCACGCTTCCTCCCCTATCCGCAGTCCGTTCGTCCAGTGTCGCCAGATGCGGCGGTTTATTTACCACGAGAAAATCCTCGTTTTCAAATATAATGATGTCGCTGAAATTGATTTTCATGTCTGTTCTGATAAAAATAATCCGAATGAATTACCTGAGAGTAACTCATTCGGATTTTGCTTACTAATGAATGTAAGCGATTTTACTTACAAAGATGACTATTTGTTTTTGTAAACTTCTCTTCGGTGTGCTACTTTGATAACATCTATTATCAACCTGTCGTCATAAATCTGATATACAATTCTGAAATCGCCAACTCGGATCCGGTAATCATTTTTTGAGCTTTCCAGCTTTTTTACACCCTGAGGTCTGAGATCAGAGGCGAGCTCATCTATTTTGGTGATTATCTGCAATCTGAGTGTTTTCGGTATATTCCGCAGTTCTTTTAAAGCCGATTTCTTGATAATTATTTCATACATCTCAATCCTCAGAAAGTAGCTGATCTTTCACATCTTTCCAGTTGAGTGATTCTTCGTCCTTTCTTAATTCTATTGCTATTTCGTCTTCAATATCTTCCAAAATGTTTGATAGGCTGTCTTTTTCCCTTAAAAGAGCAACATCAATCACGACCGCCTTTTTTTCTCCAATCTCATCAATCAAATAGCTGATACCTTTCATCTTAAATGTGTTTTTAGAAAGTTAGCACTTTATAGCAGTCAAGTCAACTATCACACTAACGCACTCACTTTCGTAGGGTTGGGATTGATGGTATCTGACTCAACCAGTCCGTCACGGAGGCGGACAATGCGGTGGGCGTAATGGGCAATATCCTCTTCGTGGGTTACCATTACGATGGTATTGCCGCGGCTATACAGCTGATCAAATAAATCCATGATTTCGTAAGAAGTCTTTGTATCGAGGTTACCCGTAGGTTCATCCGCCAGCAAAATACTGGGATCATTTACAAGCGCCCGCGCAATTGCAACCCGCTGCCTCTGACCGCCCGAAAGCTCATTAGGCTTGTGTCCGGCGCGATTTTCGAGCCCAACGTTTTTCAATGAAAGCATCGCCTTCTCAGTGCGGTCCGACTTGCTCAGTCCTGCATAAATCAATGGTAATGCAACATTATCGAGCGACGACATTCTCGGCAAAAGATTAAATGTTTGGAAGACAAAACCGATTTCCTTGTTCCTGATCTCTGCAAGCTCGCTTTCCGTCATATCACTCACATCCTTGCTGTTCAAAACATAACGCCCGGTTGTGGGTGTATCGAGGCAGCCGATGATATTCATCAACGTAGATTTGCCGGAACCCGACGGGCCCATAAATGCGACGTACTCACCTTTATTGACCGAAATAGTAACAGATTTGAGTGCCTGGATCACCTCGCTTCCCATTACATAACGTTTCGCAATCTCGTTAGTCTCGATGATTTTCATATTGAAATTCCTTGTTGAAAAGCGTTTAAAGGTGATAGTACTATGACGCCGCGGTCATCCGGCGAAAATGTCCCTGAACAAAAAGCGATGCGAGCAAAACAGCCGACGGGATTCCTTCATTGAACAGCTCGCCTTCATATTTCCAGAAACTGGTTGATTTAAATGAAGCCTCGTCTTCCTCCCTTTTCACAACCCATTGCTGTTGCATCCAGTTACTGAACTTCCAGCTATAACTTGCTTCTTCGTAGCTGATTTCGGCAGAGCCTTTGAACAAATTATACTTAATGCTGCCCAGTACCCTTACCCCTTCAATGTCCCTGATTTCAGTAACCCTGTTCCAGAAGCCGCGTGTTTTAAACCGTAGCATACTTCCGTCCAATTCACCGTAACCATCCTCTTTCCAGGCATTGATTTTCAGCAATCCTACGATCAGCTTACCCCTGAACAGTCGGCTTTCGGTTCCGCTGAAATTCGAATTGATGATTAAAGACATATTCAGTCAGGTATAATTTACAGCAATCTAAAATATTAAATCACTGAAACTCCGCTCTTTGTTTTTCGATAAGTGCCCGCATAGGTTGATAGCGGCTCATAAATTGCTGATAACCGGCTGGATCGGCATACTGCTTCACTTTACTTTCCCCTTCGTCAGCCTGCCCTGTAAGCCCCTGGTCGAGGCTCAGTAATGCATATTGCTCCCATAATTGCGGCGCATACGTGTTATAGGCAAGTGCGTCCAGCACCAATTTATAAGCTTTGCCCGTTTGCTTCTTTTTACGCAGATACTCAGAAGTTGCAGAAACACTTTTGGCATCAAACGGGTTGGCACGCACTGCTTTTTCAAAATTCGCGTCGGAAGGGGAACGTACTGCAACTGCAAGCAGCGAGTCCGTTGCAGACTTTGGCTTAATGCCTGAGAAAAGGTTTTGTTTCAAATTCTCGATTGCGCCGCTATTCTCAGGTTTCTGGATTTTATCCAATAAAATAACTGCTACCTCTTTCTTATCATAAAGCGCATTGGCAACCGCCATTCCAATCGTTCCCTCCACTCCTTCCACATCAGCCAGACTCTCAATGGCTTTTTCATACAATCCCAGTTGTAGGAACCAATGTCCCAGCACTTTATGGTACAGCTCGCTTTGTTCCTCTTCATCAGATGCCAGTGCAGTAAGTACCTGTAAAGCTTTGAGTTTATCACCGCTATAAAACTCCGGGTAAAGCGCCGCCCAGCTCAGGTCCTTTGACAGTACCGGATTTTTGGACGCAAGTTTGTTCAGTAACTGCGCTGCGGATGCATCTGATCTTGCCTGATTTAGTGCATAATTAAGTACGTAAACGGATGACGATACGCTCAGGAGTGAGTCTGCCGGGATTGCTTTTGCATTCCATTCTTCCTTTGCAAATTGTTGCCGCAGATTTTGAACAGCCAGCCAGTTGGCCTGCCACGATAGGTAATCCCGCTTTTCTGTTGTCGACGCAAGGGAATCCAGCAACTCCGAATCCGTGTTCCTCGCGAGAATAGCAAGCAAGTTTGTTGCCGGTATTTCTGCGCGGGTACTACTGTTCTCTGCTCGCTCCAGGTAATAATAAGCCGAGTCGGCTACATTGGTTTTTGAGTAAAGCATGCCCAGATTATTGAGCAGCTCTCCGCTTTTCGGAAACTTACCGACGCCTTCCTGTAAACTATGCACGGCATCGAAAAACAAATTCTCCTGACTTAGAATACTGCTTAATCCTACATACGCTTGCGGAGACGGATTTTTAAGCAATGCCTGCCGGAAGTAAAAAGCGGCGGCAGTGCGGTCTCCCTGGCGAATGGCGAGGGAAGCGAGGGAGTAATTCGACTTATGGTTTTGAAATTCCTGCTGCAATGCGAGTTTGTAGTATTGCTCTGCCAATGCAAATTCCTCAGTTCGGGTGTGCAGGTCGCCCAATCCATTGAAATATCCGGCAAAAGCCTGGTTGATCGGTAGCAGTCTTTGTAACGAAAACAAAACGACCACGCCTACAAATCCAAACAATCGCGTTTGAGTCAACCCAAAGCTGAGCGGTTTGTACAAGACTTTGTAAACTGCCAGTTTTTGTTGAAAAAGAGGGTAAAAGTTGACGAGGATATAAAAGAAGAATAAAACACTCATCGCGAGCTGACCTTGTACTACCACATCTTCCAGCGCTTCCAGCACAGGATCGTTGGCCATTCCGGCCATTAAACCTGTGAATGCAGCTGCGATCATGAATAGCCCAATGTAAATCCAGAAGCCGGCGCTCCGGAACGGGAGCACGCCGCCCGTCGAATCGGCACGCCTTCTGAAACCCCAGATCCCGGCAACGCCCGATATTAAGGCAAGCACAACCGGGCTGATCAGCGTCACATTCCAATCAATCTGCTTTGTATTTTTGAGATAAATCAACAATAGTAAAATCAGGTATAATACACTGATTACAATGAAGTTGATCAAACCTGTACTTCCCTTCCTGACCGAGCCGCTGGTACTCAGCCAAACCAGTCCAGCCATTATTTCGGTTGAAGAAACCAGCAGGAACAATGCGGTTAACAGTACCCAGAACGGAAAAGAGTACGTGGCAGCAGCCAGCGCAGTAAAACTGATCGGAGATGTAAAATACGCAACTGCACAAATCACTACAGACGCGCCGAGTGTACCTGCTATCCGCATACTTATACCCGCATCCTGCCTGAATGCATGGAAATAATAGGTAGTAATGCCGTAGATCATCACGGTTATAATGAATAGCAGCTTGTTTCCTTCCCCGGCTCCGGACAAAATTTCCAACTTTGAAAAGCCCAGGAACATAATAAATACCACCATTCCGGCCAGGTACCAAAACCTGGATAACGTTGTGATTGCCGCCAGGATCAGGCTGATACCGATAATTGCAAAGAACCAGAATACCTGCACAGTAAGGTAATCAATGTCCATTACCGAAGCCATAAAGCTTTCAGTTACAAGGTGTGAGGGGGTAGAAACCCCGTACTGCCACTGTCCGATCCGGAGAAAGTCCACAACAGTACCAACCTCCGACATTTCACTCACCACATTCCACCTTACTACATTTTGAAGCGGATCTATGCATTTAAGTACAAAAAATACAATTGCAAAAAACAGAATGGCCAGCATTGCAACTGCCATCCTGCGCTCAGATACTGACCAAACCTTCCAGAAAAAAACTTCCTTCATATAATAGATTAACAGACTTCCTTTTGGGATTTAAATAATTGTAATTACCTCAACGAAAATATCAACAACCTGTTATTTCGACCAGATCTGATGTTTGAAGTAATGTAAAGGCATTGATCAGGTTGGCGCTGAGAAATTTACCGGAGGAATGTCGAAGGTTCAGGAATTGCTCAGAACTACATTCGCAATCAAAGTTTGATATAATCCACGGAGCGAGCCCTGGCGAAAGATGAGCATCAAGAATGATCATTAAGCTGCCTGAAGAACCGGGTGATTGAGCTTAGCCGCAGCGTAAAGAAGGCAGGCAGTAACATCTTCCGGTTCAAGATCCGGCAATTCCTCGTCCACAATCTGCGCGGGTGTAAGACCGGCAGCAAGCAGTTCGATTACATCTGTCACCCTGATGCGCATATTACGTATACACGGCTTTCCACCACATTGGTCAGGATTGAATGTTATACGTTCCAGCAACTGCGCATTCATGTTTTCTTCTATTAAAGCTGATACTTCATTTACATATTCCGGTGTTATTGATACTCCGACATTTTTTCTATCTGCAACAATGTTAAACGCTAAGCTTTCCTCAGTTGCAAACATTCAAAATTCTATTTACCTCCTAACAAAGTAGCTATTTTCTAAAAAATATCCAATAAATCAATAATTCCGCTCTTGGTACTGACCAAATTATCTCCTACTTTTGCGGTCTGAAAAAAACCTCATTCGAGATAATCAAATTCATATAATGGCAAACGCGACAAACATAGGAAAAATTACGCAGGTAATTGGTCCGGTTGTAGACGTATCATTTGAAGATGCCACAAGCATTCCTTCGATCCTCGATGCGCTGGAAGTCATCAAACCAAACGGTTCAAAAGTAGTTCTTGAGTGCCAGCAGCACTTGGGCGAAGACCGTATCCGCACTATCGCAATGGATAGTACCGAGGGTATGCAACGCGGAATGGAAGTTCGTCCGCTGGGTGCTCCTATCAAAATGCCAATCGGTGAAGGCATTAAAGGTCGACTATTCAATGTAATCGGTGAAGCGATCGACGGACTTACACCTTTGGATACTACAAATGGTATCTCTATCCACCGTTCAGCTCCGAAATTCGAAGAGCTGGCGACATCAACCGAAATCCTTTTTACAGGTATCAAAGTAATCGATTTGCTTGCTCCTTATGTAAAAGGTGGTAAAATCGGTTTGTTCGGTGGTGCCGGTGTGGGTAAAACCGTTTTGATCCAGGAATTGATCAACAATATCGCGAAAGCCTACGCAGGTCTTTCAGTGTTTGCCGGTGTGGGCGAACGTACCCGTGAAGGAAATGACCTGATGCGTGAAATGATCGAAGCCGGTATTATCAAATACGGCGAAGAGTTCAAGCATAGTATGGAAGAAGGTGGCTGGGATATTTCGAAAGTGGATTACAACATGCTGAAAGATTCACAGGCAACTTTCGTATTCGGACAAATGAACGAGCCTCCTGGCGCACGTGCACGTGTGGCATTGTCAGGTTTGACGATGGCGGAATATTTCCGCGATGGTGACGGCGAAGGTCAGGGACGTGATATTCTTTTCTTTATTGACAATATCTTCCGTTTTACACAAGCAGGTTCAGAGGTATCCGCTCTTTTGGGACGTATGCCTTCTGCGGTAGGTTACCAGCCTACGCTTGCGACTGAAATGGGACAAATGCAGGAACGCATTACCTCAACAAAACGTGGCTCGATCACATCTGTACAGGCTGTTTACGTACCTGCGGATGACTTGACTGACCCGGCTCCTGCAACTACATTTGCCCACCTGGACGCAACGACGGTACTAAGCCGGAAAGTATCTGAAAAAGGTATCTACCCTGCGGTGGATCCACTAGATTCAGCTTCAAGAATTTTGAATGCTGAGACTTTGGGTGCAGCTCACTACGATTGCGCACAGCGCGTGAAAAATATTTTGCAACGCTACAAAGAATTGCAGGATATCATTGCGATCCTTGGTATGGAAGAACTTTCTGACGAAGACAAGCTGGTTGTATCCCGCGCTCGTCGTGTAGAACGTTTCTTGTCGCAGCCATTCTTCGTTGCTGAGCAGTTCACAGGTTTGAAAGGAACTTTGGTAGATATCAACGATACCATCAAAGGATTTAACCTGATCATGGACGGAGCTTACGATCATCTTCCTGAAATGGCGTTCAACCTCGTTGGAACCATCGAAGATGCGCAGGCAAAAGGAGAAAAAATGCTTGCAGAAGCAACAAGATAGTTTGATAAGTCTATGAGTTCGTGAGTTAATGAGTGTAACTCATGAATTACACGGAGGCAGCTCTCAACTCATAAACTTTTGACCGCAGCGGCGGACCGCTCATAAACTTGCAACCATGCATTTAGAAATAATTACCCCAGATAAGAAAGTTTTTGCCGGAGAGGCAACTGCTGTAACGTTACCGGGTACGGAAGGACAATTTCAGGTTCTGAACCGCCACGCGCCACTTGTAAGTACGCTTGGAAAAGGTGATGTGGTGATTGACACAGGAGCTGCAAAGCAATCCTTTTTAATCGACGGCGGCGTTGTGGAAGTACTTAACAATAAAGTACTTGTATTGGCAGAAGCGATTCTTTAAGGAAATAAGGTTATAAAAATGAAAACGGATGTCGTGAGAACGGCATCCGTTTTTTTGTATCAAAATTTATCTGTCGGGTAAATCTTACTTTTTATGGGATTTGTAGAACAATATGCATTGTAGTTGCTTACGAATATAGAAGTTACAAAAAGAAAAAGTTTTCCTATTTTCGAAAAGCTTAATCCTTCACTCCCAAACATGACACAACCCTCTTCGAAAAATGAGCTTTTCAAAATATTAGGAGTAGGGTTTGGCATAGCAGTCACCGTGGGTGGCACAATTGGTACCGGCATACTGCGCAAACCAGGGCCCATTGCAGCCCAGCTCGGCGAGCCCTGGCTGATTATGCTACTTTGGGCAGCAGTAAGTCTGTATGCATTCCTCGGCACACTTTGTACCATCGAACTGGGTACGTCAGTTCCAAAAGCGGGGGCCTGGTATGTTTATGCGCAGCGCGCTTTTGGCAATTATGCCGGATTTGTGGTTGGTATCAACAGCTGGCTCGGCACCTGCTCTGCGCTCGGTTTCGGGGTGTATACCATGAGCGAGTACCTGGCATTGCTTATTCCCAGGCTGGTAGGCTACGAACCTTATGTAGCAGCCGCCATTCTGCTGGTACTGACCTGCATACACTGGATCGGACTGGCATTGGCGAGCAGTTTTCAGAACATCATGAGCGTTTTGAAAGGAATCGGGCTTTTTGTATTTGTGGCTGTCTGCTATATCTACGGAGATGAAGTTACTGCCGAACAAGCACATACAACCACCAGCAAGATCATTGCCACCGGCAGCTGGATTGCACCGGTGATTTTCTCATTACAAGCTATTTTTTACACTTACGACGGCTGGCACACTGCGGCCTATTTTTCAGAAGAAGACCGGGATCCAAGCAAAAATCTGCCCCGCTCTATGATGGGAGGCGTTTTGTTGATCATAGCAATTTACCTCCTATGTAACCTGGCAATTCTGCATGTATTGCCTATGAGTGAGCTAGCACAGTCCAAACTGGCTGCGGCAGACGCGATACGCCTGATTTTTGGGGAAGGCTCCGGAAAAATCGTTACCCTGTTTCTGATGATATCGATTTTAGGGATTGTCAATGCGCAGTTGCTCTTTAATCCGCGCGTACTTTATTCGATGAGCCGCGACGGGTTGTTTTTACCTTCCGGGACTTCCGTTAACAGCGGCGGCACACCAGCGGTAGCCATGCTTGTAACTTCCGGGGTCGCCATTCTTTTGATATTAATTGGAAAAGATGCGTGTGAGAAGCTGTCAGATATCGCCACTTTCTTTTTTGTGCTCGGATATGCTTCCGGATTCGCATCACTGCTCGCATTGAGAAAGAAAGAGCCGGCGCTTCCGCGGCCGTGGAAGGTACCTGCATACCCGATTTTGCCCATTGTCATGCTGATCTGTTCCATCGCATTTCTAATCGGCGCGGTGATACAGGACCTGGCAAGCAGCCAGTTTGCCTTGTTATTTCTTGTAATAAGTTACCCGGCATACCTGCTTGTGCGCCGGGCAAATAGCTAAGTACCTTTCATCCACAACAAACTAAAACATGCCACAATGCACAAAAGTCGAATCAGGATTCTCGCGGCCGCATTATTCCTTTTTATAGTCGCATTTAAATGGGCGGACGAGGATTTCACCAAAATGATCTCCGAGAAGCTGCTCCGGTACAGACAGGCTTTTCCGATCGAAAAAGCCTATCTGCACACAGATAAGCCTTATTATATGACGGGCGACACGCTGTGGTACAATGCATTTCTGGTGGAAGGCGCCCTGCACAATCCCGACAGCGCCAGCAATTTGCTCTATGTTGACCTGATCGACCAACGTTCCGGGAAGAACTTCGCATTAAGGCGCACTTACCTGACTGGCGGGGTTGGAAACGGGGAAATTATACTGGCGGACTCCATTCCGCCCGGCTCCTACTCGCTACGCGCCTATACAAACTGGATGCGCAATGCTCCTGAATCATTTTTCTTCCACAAGGATATCCAGGTTTTTGATCCGGCGGGAAGTATGCCGGCCGCAGCTACCGGCAAAGTTGATTTGCAATTTTTCCCGGAAGGCGGCGCGCTCGTCGCCGAGATTGCCACCAGAATTGCATTCAAAGCAGTAAATGCTTCTGGTAAGGGAGAGGATGTGGCAGGTTTTATTATGGACCAGAACAATGATACCGTCGCTTCTTTCAAAAGTGAGCATCTGGGAATGGGGCGGTTTCAATTTGCTGCGAAATCCGGCGCTTCTTACACCGCCTTCCTGAAAGAAAAAAGCGGCAGCGTGATGAAATATGAGTTTCCGAAAGTGAATGAAACAGGGTATACACTCGTTGTCGACAATACTTCCAATCCACTGAAAACGAGGATAATTGCTTATGCAAAGGTTCCCGATAAAGCGGAGGTCCCTGTCAACATAGTTGGGCACTCCCGTGGTATCGTTGCTTTCGTTGCCAAAGGTAAAATTTCAGGCAGGGGCCTAATGATGAATATTCCAAACACGGATTTGCCGGACGGAATTACGCATTTAACCCTATTCAATGAAGAAAACAGGCCGGTGAGCGAGCGGCTGATCTTTATCGACCATAATCATAGCCTCCGGGTTCGGATAGCACCGTCAAAAGCTGCTTACAAGCAGCGCGAACAAGCGGAGATCGAGATTGCGGTAAGTGATACAGCAGGAAAGCCGGTGGAAACGCACCTGTCGGTTTCCATTACCGATGCCGGACAAATACAACAGCAAGTTCACGATCAAAA
Organism: Dyadobacter sp. Leaf189; assembly: GCF_001424405.1. Taxonomy (GTDB): domain Bacteria; phylum Bacteroidota; class Bacteroidia; order Cytophagales; family Spirosomataceae; genus Dyadobacter. The sequence goes on along the minus strand of NZ_LMPS01000007.1, from coordinate 25,177 downwards.
CATTGTTTCTTACCTGCTGCTTTCCTCTGATTTAAAAGGATTTGTCGAACAGCCTGGCTATTATTTTGACGATACCCAGACAGAACGGAAAATGCACCGCGACTTCCTGATGATGACGCAGGGTTGGAGCAGGTTTAAATGGGATGAAGTACTCCGCGACTCGCTTGAAGCGCCAAAATACTACCTGGAACAAGGGATTACATTTGCCGGGGAAGCGCGCAGAAACAAGAGGCCCGCAGAAAAAACTGCGCTTTCTATTTATGTAAGCACAGACAGCCTGAGCAATTTCCTGACTGCTGAAACAGACGAAAAAGGACAGTTTGCATTGTACAACCTCATTTTTGAGGATTCTTTGAAGGTTCGCGTGCAGGGAATGGGCAAAAAGGGAAATCAGAATCTGAATTTCAGCATTTTCCCTCAGGAGATTCCAAGAATAGCTCCCAGCCAAAATCCCTATTTCCCGCTCACGGTAGATGCAAAGCTGTTAAACGATTTTCTGACAAGGAATGCACAGGATCAGGAGATTAGCAGAAAAATTCGTGCAAACCGGGAGCGGTTATTGCAGGAAGTGACCATCAAAGCCAAAAAGCAGGTGCAGCGCGATCCGCGAAAGATTTACGGTAATGCAGACGCATCCATTAAGGTAACACCTGAACTGGCCGCTGGCAGAACGAGCGTGCTCGATATACTTGCCGGAAGAGTGGCTGGCGTATCGGTAACGGGTTTTGGGATGAATGCAAGGGTAAGTATCCGTGGAAATCAGAACGAGCCCCAGTTTGTTCTGGACGGGATGCCGGTCGATAAAGACTTTATTGCTTCAATGAATGTCAATGATGTAGAGTCCATTGATGTGCTGAAAGGCGCATCGGCAGCGATCTTTGGAATGAACGGAGGAAACGGGGTCATATCTATTTTGACAAAAAGAGGAAACTCAAACTACGATTACACACAGGACATTGTACCAGGCGTGCTGGTGTCAAAAATAGCAGGGTTTAATGTGCCAAAAGTGTTTTATGCACCTGCCTATTCGCCAAAGGATCCGCCAAACCTGAATCCCGATTATCGCTCGACTATTTTTTGGGCACCAATGGTAAAAACAGACAAGAATGGAAAAGCGAAGATCCGGTACTTCAATTCTGACGCAACAACTTCCGTCGACGTGAGAGTAGAAGCGCTGAGTACCAGCGGCTCGCCGGGCTTTGCCAAAAGCACATATTCAGTGAATTAGGCAAACAAGATTATTTGCGTTTCCGCGTTAGTATCTTTATTTGAACAGTCTTGCGAACTAGTCGTACAGACAAAATTGGTACCTTTGTTGTTTACTCTGAAATAGCCGGTCAAGTCTCGGAAACTGATGGCATCTGATTGAAATATGAAGACCGTATATTTAAAACTAAACCTTCCGATCTTAATGCTGGCGAGTTTGCTCGTCACGCATTCCTCGCTTGCCCAGCGCCGCAACAAAGACCGTGAAAAAGATGCTGTAAAAACCGAGGATGTAGGTCTTCGTCTCGAAAAAGAGTCACTTGCGGCTGACGGAATGAAGTTTATGATGAAAGATGAGCCGACTAAGGCCCTGCCTCTTTTTGAAAAACTGGCGCAGGAAAACAGTCAGGATGCTGCCAGCCAGTACCTGGTTGCCACGGCATTGATGAAGCTCGAAAAGTTTGATGATGCCATTGCCCCTTCCAAAAAGGCTTACGAACTGGATAAGGACAATATATTCTACGCACAGCAGCTGGCAGAGCTTTATGCCAAACGCAGGAAATATGCCGAGGCGGCCGCCATTTACGAAACCCTGGTGGCCAAAAACCCGGAAAACATTCAATACGGAATTGAGCTGGCAGCGGTATATGTGTTTAACGATCAGCCCGACAAAGCGATTGACACTTATAATGTCCTTGAAAAATCAATGGGCATTACAGAAGAAATCACGCACCAGAAACAGCAGCTTTATCTGCGACAAAATAACCTGGACAAAGCTGTTGCAGAAGCAAAAAAGCTGATCAATGCGGAACCGACAGAGGTAAGCTACCGGGTAGAGCTGGCCGAGCTGCTGATCGCCAACGATCGCATTGTAGAAGCGGTTACGCCGCTTGAAGAAGCGCTCAAAATCAATCCCGACGAAGCGCAGGCACACGTGCTGCTGGCTGATATATACCGCCGCAACGGCGATGTGCAGAAATGCAACCAGGAGCTTAAACTGGTTTTTGCCAATCCAAACCTTGAAGCAGAGCCTAAAATCAGGGTACTGACGGGTTATCTAAGCATGCTAAAATCAGAAAGCGAGATTACCGAGGCGGTTACATTGGCTAAGCAGCTGTTGGAGACGCACCCGAACGAAGCCCTCGCAAATGTGATTTATGCCGATCTGCTTGTACGTCAGAATAAAAAAGAGGAAGGCCGCGACTTTTATTCAAAAGCCAGCCGCATCGACGGCTCCGATTTTAAGATATGGATCGCTCTGATCCAGCTGGATGGAGAGCTTAACCAGGTGGATAGCATGCTGGTGCATTCTGAGAAAGCATTGGAGCTTTTCCCAAATCAGGGCCTGTTCTGGTACTCCAATGGAACTGCGCATTTGATGAAAAAAAATTACAGGGAAGCTGTATCCTCACTAGAAGAAAGCCTGAAACTGGTCACCAATAATCCTGATCTCGTTCCGCACATTTACGCTTCTCTTGGCGACGCATTCAATGGACAAGGCGATCATGCCAAATCCGATGCTTCTTACGAGCTCGCATTAAAAGCCAATCCAGATAATGATCATGTTTTGAATAATTACAGCTATTTTCTTTCGCTCCGGAAGGAAAAGCTTGATCTCGCTTTGAAGATGTCGGAAAGACTGGTGCAGCAGCATAAAGACAATCCGACGTACCTGGATACCTACGCCTGGGTACTTTATATCCGGAAAGATTATAAGAAAGCGAAAGAGTTTTTGGAGAGAGCAATGCTCGACAGCAGCAGTGTAAGTGGCACGATTGTTGAGCATTACGGAGATGTTCTTTTCAAGTTAGGTGAAAGGGACAATGCGGTGGCTCAGTGGAAAAAGGCGAAGAGAATGGGAGAAACCACTGAACTTCTTGACAAAAAAATAGCAACAGGTGCATTACATGAGCAATAAAATAGTAGCCGGGCTGTTCGCCTTCTCATTTCTTTGGTTGACAGCTTGCCACAAACAACGTACATCCAAACGTACCAGCGAAAAACCATTCTCAGACGCTACGGCAGCGAGCACTGTGATACCGGCTGATTCTTCCAAAACAGCAGTTGCCGAAACCGTTGCACCTGTTAAAATCAATGAAGTTGCTTTTGATTATCTCACTGCCAAGTCAAAGGTTTCTCTTCAAAGTAAATCCCAGAATTTCGACAATGCCAATGTGAATATCCGGATGAAGAAAGACAGTATCATCTGGCTTTCGGTAACCGGAGTGGGCCTGGAAGTCGCCAGGGGCATTATTACGCGTGATTCCATTATTTTCATGGACAAGATTCACCGCGACTATTTCGTATTTAACTACGAACAACTCAGCAAGCAATACAATTTTGACCTCAACTTCGACCTTCTGCAATCAATGATTGTAGGAAACCTGCCATTTGCCCAGGAGCCGGATGCAAGATTTGTTAAAATGAATGAGTTTTATGTTTTGAGGCAGATCAAAGACCGTCTTGAAATAGAAAATTTTATCAGTGAAAGCACATTGAAACTCTCCCGGCTCAAAGCAACCGAAGTGCCTACTCAAAACACTTTCCTGCTTGATTACGAAGATTTTAAAGATGTAGGCGGAGTATTGTTTCCTTTTGCAAGTGTTATCAATCTGAATGTGAAATCGTTGAAAGACCAGCAGGTAAACCAAACCGATATGCGCATTAAGCACAGCAAAGTTGAAATGCAGCGTGAAAGCCCCGGATTTCCATTCAATGTCCCTTCCAGCTATAAACGCAAAAAATAAAGTCAGAAAGTCTGCTTAAATTTGCCGGCCATGAATTGTATTTTGCCTGCAAGAATCAATAATATGCTTTTTAGTACCCCTGGTCGCCGTCGTTTGATATTAATGCTGACGTTCATTCTATGTTCGTTGGCTGGCGCTTATGCCCAGAAAAGCAGGGAGCAGCTGGAACGCGAAAAAAGTGAAAACCAGAGCAAAATCCGGGAGATCCAAAGTATCCTCAAACAGACTTCTTCCCAGAAGAATGTCAACCTCGGACAATTAAAAGCGCTCAATCAACAGATTAACACCTATAAAAGGCAGATTGACCTGCTTTCTGACGATCTGGAACTGCTTGACGGCGAGTTGAAGGTCCTTGAAGGAAAACGTCAGTCCCTCGACAGCAGCCTCAACATTCTCAAAGAAGAATACGGGCACATGATCTACGAGGCTTCAAAAAGAAATGCGTACTTCAATCAGCTTGTGTTCCTTTTTTCTGCCGGAACATTCAATCAGTTCGTATTAAGATATAAATACCTCAAACAATATACCGAGGCGAGACAGGGACAAGCTAAGGAAATCGGTGTTTTGCAGGACAAGCTCATGCAGGAACGCCGTCGCATTACCGCGAAAAAGACCCAGCAAAAAACCGTTCTGGATACCCGTGTATCTGAAAATACCAAGCTGGAAGGCTTGAAAGTGAAGCAGAATGAAGTGATTCAGGAGCTTTCGCAAAAAGAGGTTGAACTTAGAAAACAGATCGCCGAAAACAAGCGCGCTACCGATTTACTGGAAGCCAATATCCGCCGGATTGCGGAACGGGAAAGAAGAGAGCGGCTTGAAAGGGAGCGGAAGGAGCGCGAGGAGCGTGAAGCGCGCCGCCGTGCAGAGCGGGAGCGGCTTGCACGTGAGAATGCAGAAAGAGAGAAAAAGGGCGAGGCAGCTATCGTAGCCGCGCCGAAGGAAGAGGAGGAGCCTGTTGTTTCAAGCGGTATGAGCGAGGAGGAAACCACTCTGGCTTCTTCATTCACAGCATCGCAGTCGCGCCTGCCGTGGCCGGTTAAAGGTTTCGTATCAGGACATTTCGGACAGCGGCCACATGCGGTTTTGAAGGGTGTAATGGTAGATAACCTCGGCGTGGATATCCAGACAACTGCGGGTGAGCCGGTAAGGTCTGTTTATGACGGCGTGGTACTTGACGTAACAGAAATGCCTGGAATGGGTAATGTGGTTGCAATCCAGCACGGTAATTACATGACGATTTATGCCAAAATGAACGGTGTAACAGTTCGCGCCGGACAGAAGGTAAAAGCAAGGGAAAACATCGGCCGCGTGGCTACTGACAGCGACGGGACCTCAGAGCTTCAATTTCAGATCTGGAAAAATACTTCCCGCCTCAATCCAGAGAACTGGCTGATCAGGAGGTAGCGAATTCCGCCGCCAGACACGCAACCCAATCCATTAAATACAAAAACATATGTCTGTCCATACACCTGACATTAAACGCGTTACGACTCACACCATTCAGGAAATGAAAAACCGTGGCGAGAAGATATCCTGTCTTACCGCATACGATTATTCAATGGCCGGCATTGTGGACGCAGCTGGCGTAGAATTGATCCTGGTAGGCGACTCGGCTTCCAATGTAATGGCCGGTCACGAAACGACGCTGCCGATTACCATTGATCAGATGATCTACCATGCTACCTCGGTGGTACGCGCAGTCAAACGTGCATTGGTAGTTGTGGACCTTCCATTTGGTTCTTATCAGGGTAACTCGCGTGAGGCCTTAAATTCGGCGATCCGGATCATGAAAGAGTCAGGCGCGCACGCGGTCAAGCTGGAAGGCGGACTTGAAATCAAGGATTCAATCACCCGGATATTAAGTGCGGGAGTTCCGGTAATGGGACATTTGGGACTCACACCACAGTCTATCTATAAATTTGGTACTTATACGGTACGTGCGAAGCAGGAAGCAGAGGCAGCGAAGCTGCTGGAAGACTGCAAAATGCTGGAAGAAGTAGGCTGCTTTTCCGTCGTTTTGGAAAAGATACCTTCTGCATTGACCAAGAAAGTATCGGAAAGCGTAACAATCCCAACGGTAGGAATTGGTGCAGGACCGCATGCAGACGGTCAGATATTGGTACTGCACGATCTACTGGGTATCAATAAAGAATTCAAACCCAGGTTTCTGCGTCGCTATGCCGATTTAAATGGTGTAATGACCGACGCAATTTCTAATTATATCAAAGATGTGAAAGGCAAATCATTCCCGAACGAACAGGAATCTTATTGACCTTTTTAAAAGTATACAACTATTCAAATGGCTAAAAACGCACTCCACGTGGTATATGAGGATAACCACCTTCTCATTATCAATAAAGAACCTGGTATTCTGGTGCAGGGAGATGCAACAGGTGATAAGTGTCTTCTGGATATGGGAAAAGAGTACCTGAAAGAAGCATACAACAAACCAGGAGCAGTTTTCCTGGGGACAGTCCACCGTCTCGACAGACCCGTCAGCGGGCTGGTCGTGTTTGCGCGGACTTCAAAATCGCTGGAAAGAATGAATGAAATCTTTCGCAAGCGTGATGTTCAAAAAACTTACTGGGCGGTAGTAAAAAACAAGCCTGCGGAGAAAAAAGGCAAGCTGGTACATTGGCTTTCAAAAGACGAATCGCGCAATGTTACCACGGCTTACGACTATGAAGCACCTGGAACGCAACGCGCCGAGCTGTCGTACCGCTGGCTGGGAGAGGTGAATAAGTTTCATTTGCTGGAAGTAATGCCCATAACAGGCCGCCCGCACCAGATCCGCGTGCAGCTTGCATCCATGAATTGCCCGATCCGTGGTGATTTAAAATATGGTTATCCCAAAGCAAACCCCGACGGTAATATCAATCTGCACGCACGCAGACTGTACTTTGAGCACCCGGTAAAAAAAGAACCTGTGATTTGCCGCGCAGGTGTACCAAATGATCCGTTCTGGGAAGAATTTTTGTCCCTCGACAAAGAGGAAATCAAGCCTGAACATCTGGACTTCTTTCACGAGTAAGCCCGATGATCGAAAAACTGAAAGAGCGCTGGAATGTCAAAAACGGTTGGGATGTGCTCATTATCCTGATTGTTTTTGCCTGCACAGGCTTTTCGGTCTTGTATGTAAAACGCGCCCTCTTTGATCTGATCGGGTTAACAAAAGAGTCACCCTCCTGGCTCCGCTGGACAGTTAATATCCTGATCATACTTCCGCTATATCAGGTTATCTTACTGATCTGGGGCTGGATATGGGGCAAATTCACTTTCTTCTGGGAGTTTGAAAAACGAATGTTCGGCAGAATAGGCGGCTTATTTAAAAAGAAAGGTGCAGGTGTATAGCAGGCTTTCTATTACTTTCCTGCCACTTCAATAATCTTACGATATACATTCCTCGCAGCTTCATAAGCTTCCGCAGCAGCTGCTTTTTCATTGGCGCGAATGTTGGGCTCTTTCATTTTCCAGCATTGATCCAGCGCCGCGAGGCACCATTCGGCACTTTTCTGGTTCGCGATAGGTTGATCGGCTATTTTCACAAAGAATGGATTTGAATGCGAGCTGGGGAAAATACGCAATGCAACCCACGCCGATTTGTCGAGCCTGTAATTGAATTTTAAATCCTTGATAGCCCCGTCAGCGGCTATCGCTACCGTATCGACCGCCTCTCCATTCACGATCAGTTCCACCCCTACGTTTCGTGATTTCTCTATTCGCGCTCTTTCTATATCCCAAAAGGGCATGGAAGTAATTGGTGTTTTCGCGATCTTTTCACCGGTACTATCCTGTTGTACTGGCAAATAGGCTGCAACGCGGGCAGTCACCTGGATCTCACCTCCTGATTTGAGCAGTAGCTCGCTTTCCTCTACACCCGCCAGCTTGCCATTGACTGCAAAGTCCATGATGTGCGATTTTCCATCGGAAACGTAACTTCTTCCTTTTTTGAGCGCATCCACGTACCCGTCATAATTCATTTGGCCGTCCATCTTGAAATAGCTCCTCGCCTGCCCCACTCTTGCGTCGGTAATGCAGGGGAAATCCGTTTCACCACTTAGCCTCGGCCGAAATCCGCAATTCAGCGTATGGTAATACATATTCAGCTCCCAGGGAGCCGGTGTATCGCCGGCGCTGAAAAAGTCCACCAGGTTTTGTGTAACTGTCACGATGTATTCATTTGCACCGATCCCATCCATTTTGGGTAGAATGTAGTTCGGTATTTTGGTGACGGGCTGCACAGGTTCTAATCCCCAGCCTGAATGCGCATAGCCTACCAGCCCGCCCTGCTGTTTTGCCCACGAAAGTACTGGCGCAGTCCAGCTGGGCCAGTCTTCGATCACCTTTGTACCCGGATAATCATCTTCTTTAATCCGCAATAAAACAATGTGACCTGCATGAGAAGAAGGAAATCCGGAAACCTCCACATCATTTCTCATGATATTCTGGCGGGTCGACAGCGCGTGATCTTTTCCCGTGAAAAACGTCTTCTGCCGGTACCAGCTCGGCCCCCATGCGAGATTAGCCGCCATATCCAGGTTTTCGCCCAGCGCTTGCCTGAACATATCAGCGGGATCAACTCCCTCTGTCGGACTGTCGTAGTGACTGCAACCAGCTGCATGGATGTGGTGATCTGCGCTGTACCAGCCCAGTTTAGATAGCTGGATCCAGCGTTTCAGTTCAAAGCCAACACTTACCGAATCTGCATTGCCTGGTACGGTAATCTCTTTCGTTTGAGGTACATATTCCGGTCCCCGGCTGTATGTAATTTTGTAAGAACCCGCCGGAAGCCACACGTGCTCTCCGTCTTTGCGGTATATCTGGGGCTGGAAGAAGAAATCTGGGTATTCGTCAAAAGCAGTAACCCGCCGCGAGGGCAATGGATAATAGCGTTTGAACCTCCCTCCCGATTTTGCTTTTGAATCTGTGATCAAAAAAGAAGCCATGACCGGACTTCCGTCTGCATCCTTCACCCTGAATTTTACCTTTACCGCCGGCTTGACATCGAACAGAATGTGCGTAGCGTTTCGGAAACCAATATCCTGTGAGCCCTGACCGACATTGTAGCCGATCTCCGCCTCGCGCTTTCCGGCATCTTTTGAGTAGATCTGCACAACCGTGTATTCAAGCTTTAAGCCTGACAGACTGGGTTGCAGAGGCCGGTTGGTATACATTTGCACCTCCAAAAATCGGTTCGCTACCTGTCCCGGCGTGAGCTTGTGCTCTTCTTTCACCCGGTGCTCAAAATTGGGAGAATGGTAAGGTTTGGCTGCATTCGGGCTCTTCACTGCCAGTTTGGCCGTGATACTCGCTTCATTATTGACTTTCACCAAAAAGCTAGTCCATCCTGACTGGATCAGCTCCGCTTTGGCTTTCCCGCGCTCCACTTTCACGCGGCCCTCGGGATTAATGTCGACAATATTTAAACAATATGGATCAAGAATGTCCTGAATAGCACTGACTGTCTCCGCATTAAGAGGTTTGTTAGCCAGCTCATTCAGTCTGTTCTGGTCCTGATCAGGCAATGGATTTCCTGAGAATGCGAGTGCGTCGCGGAGGCGCATTGCCTGTGCAAGTAGCGGCTGAGGCTCTACGGCTATGTTTTTGGGCGCGGCAGCATGATGTTCGTGCTGCGCATACACTGCTGTCGGACAAATGAAATGCAAAAACAGTAGCGTAAAGATTTTCCTCATATCAATCTTTGTCTTTTTTACGATTTAATTTCCACGCTGTGAACCCGAGGTAAACCATACTTCCTCTTGCTCCTCCCCTTTTCCAGAGCCCGTTTACGCTGCTTAACCCCAGGAATATAGGTCCGAAATGGCCAACTGCTCCGATCGAAGGCCGGTTGTTGCCATCTATAAATGAAATAGGAAAGGCAAAATCCGAGTCTTCATCCTCAAATCTTGGCGTAATTGTGAAAACATTAGGTTGATAAATGTCCAGATACTCGCCCGATCTTTCTTTAAACCGCTTTGTTTGGGATAAGGTCACAAAAAATCCTTTTACCAACTGAATGTCGGCTTCCAGATGCAGTGCCTGAGGAAGGCGCACTGTTTTATAAAAAGTAGAATCCGACTCTGCTGCGTAAAGGCTCATAAACCCTTCTACACCCTTGTCAGCGATGGTTTCCAGCTCTGTCTGCCCTATCAATGCATTAGCCTGACGGCCACGTTCTACCCTGGAATCCTTTGTTTTGTACCGGATCGAACCAATATCCGTTAAAGATGCACCAAGTCTGATCAGGTATTCGGGACTTTCGTCGAACACTTCCTTGGATTTCCCCCAGTAAGATCCCAGCTCATAGGTAAAGCCCAGATCATAACCCCAGCCCGAACCATACTTGTCAGAATTGAACAAGTTGCCGAGCGATACTCCCCGATTGGGCGCACTGTATCCACTTTCATAGGTAAATCCACTGATTGACAGATCACTGATGTCGCTGTTTGCTGCTTGTGGTGTAATGCTGAAACGATCCACGGAACCTGCCAGGTAACCCACACGCGCCCCGAAAACACGTTTGACAGTGGCGCCTACTTTGACTTTATGGGATTCAAGATCAAGTATTTGTGCTCCGTACGACAAGCTTACATCTGAAAAGCTTTGCTGAACAATATTGAAATCGCCCCATTCTTCATTGGTTACTGACGGGGTACTGCCGGTGTCGAGCCTGTGAAAATACAGATTGCGAACTGCTCCCGGAATATGGTTGGCGAGCACGTAACCTCTTGTACGGAACTGCAAGGCAAGTCCCTGGTACTTACCAAGCGAGATCATTGCCGACGGCCAGCGGATTTCACTTGCAACATGGATCGGATCTTCGTGGGAAAGCGAGCCCATTGTACGAGATCGCCCGTAGAGTTCTTTGGTCGAATGCGGGGTAAGTAGCGGATAGAGCAAGGAATTTTCACCCAAAAACCTGAAATAGCGATAGTTAATGCTACCACCCAGGGTCACAATGTTAATCTGCCACTTGTGCTTCGGCCCACCGAGGACGGATGGGTTGTAGGTAGCACGATAGATCCCGCCGTAATTGCTGGTGGTTAAGCCGGGGATCTGCTGTGCGAAAGTTGCTGTTGAAAATACTGAAAGGAATAGTGCTGAGTAAAGTGCGGACTTTTTCAATGTTGAGCTTTGTTAGTAATGGACAAATTTCCGGAGGCATCGTATCGGACAACCTCCTCTTCAAGCAAGGTTTGTAACGTTTTCAGGAAAATACTTTCGTCGGTATCCTCAAATGCGTGACTTAGTTTTACAGGTGTGATCAGGCCTTCATTTGTAATGTGCTGAATGATCCTGAGTGGCAGAGTGTCTTCGCCGGCAGCTTCATATTTTTTCTTTTTAATACAGATATCACAAATCCCGCATTCTTCCGCGTCGAACTCATTAAAGTATTCCAAAAGCAGCAATGTGCGGCATATCCGGGTGTGTGAAGCATACCTGGCCACTGCGCTGGCTTTGGTAAGGTCTCTTTCTTTTTTTCTTTGTATTTCAAAAACATTTAGCGGCAACAGACCGGCGTCGTACCGCGGCGTCATAAATGTAAGCTGCGGTTTGTCTCTCCTCGGCTGGTAATCAAGTATATCGCGCTCAGCCAGAAATTTCAGTTTTTTGATTACCTCCGCTTCCGGGGCAAAATATACCTGCGCTATTTCCACTTCCGAAATCCGGACATATTCCGTAAAAACCTCGCCGCCATATAGCCGCAAAATCACTTTGATAAACGAATCGAATTCCTGGTAGCGTATCTGAAAATCGTATAATTCCCGGTTGTCGACCAGGAAGTGTACGCGCGACGGATCACTAAAATTTTCACTCAGCTGAATAAACCCTTCTTCTTCAAGTAGTTTGAGTGCGTAATGCGTTTCGTTGGGAGCCAGTCCGAAAATGCCTGTGAAATCTTGTATATCGAAGCTGTAACCGCTCATTTCACCGCTGCCCACCGGCACCTGGTAGTAATTGGCGAGAGATTGATAAACCCTTCGCAACATTTCAATGGGCGGATATCGTCTTTCGATATTGTCTGACAATTCTCCCAGCTCCAGCTGGTTAAACAGCGCGACTGCGTATGCTTTTTTCTCGTCTCTTCCTGCCCTGCCCGCCTCCTGGTAATAGGCTTCCAGATTGTCTGGCAAATCAAAATGGATCACTGTCCGCACATCAGGCTTGTCAATTCCCATTCCGAATGCATTCGTCGCCACTACCGTACGCACCTGGTTCTTGATCCAAGCGGATTGTCGCTCTGATCGTTCTTTAAAAGGTAAACCCGCATGATAAGCCTGGGCAGAAATCCCGTGGCGGTTGAGCCAGTCAGCAATTTCCTTCGTGCGTTTCCGCGTTCTAACGTACACAATGGCCGAACCGCTTACATTTTTTAGTACCTGTAATATTTTTTTTTCCTTATTATCCTCGGCAAAGGCAGAGTACGAAAGGTTCGCGCGCGCAAAAGACTGTTTGAAAACGCGCGCATTCTTCATTTCAAGTTTATCGAGGATATCTGCACGTACCTCTTCCGTGGCGGTAGCTGTGAGCGCCATGACAGGTACACCCGGTATCCGCTTCCGGAAATCCGAAATAAGCAGGTACGAAGGCCTGAAATCGTACCCCCAGGCTGAAATGCAATGCGCCTCATCAATCGCCAGCAAGCAGATTTTCATTTGCGACGCGCGCGCAATCATGATATCAGTCCTGAGCCGCTCGGGGGATACATATAGAAATTTGGTATTTCCGTGAATGCAGTTGTCCAGTGTAATGTCGATTTCATTCTTGCTCATACCGGTATGTATCGCAGCGGCAGGTATCCCGCGTTTTTTCAGCTGCTCTACCTGGTCTTTCATCAGGGCAATCAATGGGGTAACTACAATGCAAACGCCTTCCATTGCCATCACCGGTACCTGAAAACAGATAGACTTTCCTCCTCCTGTCGGAAGCAGCACAAGTGTATCAATCCCATTCAGTACCGTTCTGATCGCGTCCTCCTGGAATGGACGAAATGTATCATACCCCCAATAACTTTTTAGAACTGCCCTTAAATCAATCATTTACGGAAAATAACTTTTGCTATCTGTAAAGAAGTTAGTACAAAGTAATATGATATGTTTGTGATCTGTAAGCTATACTGTTATTATGATGCATCTGGCAACGCGCTCGGCCGAGTACATAAAAGTACTTGCCTGGATCTTCACAATCAGTTTTATCCTGATTACGTTTTTGCCAAGATCCATGGACGACACGATGTTTATGGACGGAGTAACCTATGCGTCCATTGCCCGGAATATGTCAATCGGTATAGGTTCTTTCTGGCGACCCTTCTTTGCGCATTCCTTCTGGCTACCGTACGACAATCACGAGTTTTTTTCCGGTCACCCTCCATTACAATTCGGAATGCAGGCGGTGATGTTCCGTTTAATAGGCGATTCTATTGTGGTAGAGAACATTTATAATCTGCTTGTTCTCGCCTCCTCCATTTTCCTGATCATAAAAATCTGGTGCCTGCTGCTGGCCGGCAAACCCCTGCTGCGGAAATTTTCGTGGTTGCCTGTTTTGTGCTGGTATGCAATGGAAACTGTTTGGTACAGCATTCCGAACAACTTTTTGGATAGTACCTTATCGGTATTTTGCCTGCTATCGTGCTATTTTCAACTTCTTTTTTTCACCAAAAGACCTGCAATTCTTAACGGATATTTATTTGCTGTTGCCGCTGGTATTTGCATTGCTGCCGGTTTTCTGACCAAAGGTCCGGTAAGTCTCTATCCACTTGCATTCCCCTTAATTTACACAATCAGTTTTGATACCAGGCGCATTAAACAAGCGCTATTTTGTACAGTAACCATGCTCGGTACATTGCTGGTAGGCTTCCTGCTTCTGCTGAGCTACCAACCTGCCTGCGATTTTATGCGTACTTATTTCGAAGGTCAGGTTGTACAGGCTTTGCTTCAAAAGCGGGAAAAAACGGGGGTTGGTTTGGCTGGCCACTTTTATCTTCTAACTGAATTGCTGAGAAACGTATATCCGCATTTGTTAGCATTAATTGCTTTAAATGCAGCTGCCTGGTTGGTTGGTCTGCGGGTGGCCATTTCAAGAGAATTGAAACAAATAGGTGTACTATCCTTACTGGTCACCGCCTCCGTGACATTGCCCATGCTGGTAAGTATCAAACAGTATTCCCATTACCTGGTACCTGCATTGCCTTTTGCAGCTTTGTTCTTTGCCACATTATTTGTTGAAAAAACCGCAGCATTTTCCCAGCTGTACAGCAAATTGCTTTTGCCTGCATTACTTGTGGGTTGCATAGCATGCTGGACGCTTACCGCATTCAAGGTAAGCCGCATTGAACAGGATATCATGGCGGGAAATGCGCTCAGGATCCGGAAGTTTGTGCATCGCTCTGCTACTATTGGAGTGTGCCACGAATTGTTTCAGGACGCAAACATTCACGCCAACTTTCAGCGCTATCACTGCTTGTCACTTACGACCGACACAAATACTTCCAAATACATTTTTGCTGATTCAACCTGCCTGCCCCAGTTCAATGCAGAAACGGATTCTATTATACCTCTGAAAAACGATTATCTGCTGGTGATCAGGAATATGCGACCTGCTACTGCAAAGCCGGCGATCAGCCGAAACATTAAAATTACTTTGCCCGACAGCTAACTACCAGGTCGTTAAATGTCTGAAAATATTAACTTTGTTTTCATTCATTATCAAATCGTTTTCATGCGCACGCTACTGTTCCTGGTCAGTATCATCACATTATCCGGCTGCTCTGTTTCGCATTATATCAACAAAGAAATCAGGAACTCGCCTGTTCTGAGCCAGCAGCATACCGGAGTTTCCATTTTCGGAATCAATGAAACAAAAAGCCTGGCTGCTTACCAGGATGACAAGTATTTCACCCCGGCTTCCAATACCAAGCTGTTCAGTTTTTATGCGGGCTTGTGCGCCTTGGGCGACTCCATTCCCGGGCTGGAATATCTGGAATGGGGCGAACTGCTGATCATTCGCGGTACCGGGGATCCTTCTCTTCTCCATCCCGACTTACCTCACAGCAAGGTATTTGACTTCCTGAAAAGCAGAAAAGAACCAATTTTTTTCACACCATTCAATTTTGAGAATAAACGTTTTGGTCCAGGCTGGGCTTGGAGCGATTACAACGATTACTACCAGGCTGAGGTTACACCAATGCCCGTTCACGGTAATATAGCCCGTTTCAAAGCAGGTAATGGGGCACCTTTTCATGTATCTCCTGCTTATTGGAAGAATTATGCGGTACTGGATACAATGGCTTCCGGGATACAGCGGGAAGAGTTTCAAAATGTTTTTCACCATTCCAAATTGGCAGTACCACAAGGTTTGGAGCAGGATGTACCTGTTCGCATGACCGATCTGGTGACTGTTCAGCTGCTTAGTGACACTCTGAAAAAAGAAATTAAACTGATTAATATTCCACTGGACATTGAACTGCAAAAAGTCAACAGCATTCCCTCCGACTCGCTGTATACCAGAATGATGCAGGTGAGTGACAATATGATCGCGGAGCAGCTCCTCTTACTTTACGCATCTGCAAACGGACTTCCATTAAATACCGAAAAAGCAATTACGCACGCGATTGAACATCATTTGAAAGATCTGCCCGATCGGCCGATCTGGAAGGATGGATCGGGGTTAAGCAGGTATAATCTCTTTACGCCAAGAAGTATTGTCGCATTGTTACAGAAGATCCATTCAAAAATGCCGCAGGAAAAGCTTTTTAAAATCCTTCCCACGGGCGGTAAGAGCGGTACATTGAGCAATTTGTTCAAAGGCAGCGAGCCTTTTGTTTTTGCCAAAACAGGTAGCCTCAGCAATATCTACAACCTGAGCGGCTATCTGGTCACTAAAAAAGGTAAGACACTCGTTTTCAGCTTTATGAATAACAACTTTACGCGCCCAACCTCGGAAGTAAGAAAGGAAGTAGAACGTATTCTGATCGGCTTGCACCAAAAGTTTTAAACTAATGCTTTTCACCCCAGGTACTGCCTGTACAGTAAATGCGGTTGAGCCCATTTTCACGTACCAGCAAATAAATCTGGTAAATGCCCGGTTCCACATTGGCTTCGTGAAAACTGGCAAATGCACCTTTCGAGAAGTACATCTGTCTGCGAATGGTCGTTTTCAGCGGTACTGCGGCCTGAAATGGAGGTGACGCGTAAGTATGTTTGTCGGATTTGAGCAATACGTAAGCGCCATCAGAAAAATCCTGTTTCGTGTCAAAGAACCTGTTTTGAAATTCGATGACAATGTGATTTCCCATTTTGCCGACTTTATCTGGCTTGTAAAGACTATCACACGGGATTGTAGCAAGGTTCAACTGCGGGTTCCAGCCTTCGGCAAGCGGGTCTGCTGAACCGTAGTTGGATCTGATATGCTCAAAGTGGCTTTGATCCATTGAAAACATCCTGATTCCCAGCCAGTCTGCATTATAACGCGCATTAAATTCCTGCGCAATTGCGGCGCGGCGGTTGTTCACAGCATCGGCAAAGTTGCTGTGCAGAATAACCAGATTCAAACCGATTGCAGCCAGCAGTATAAACGGAGCCAGCTTTACCCGCACATTAATTTTGGTAAAAGACAGAAACGCAAAGTATAGCGCAATACACCAAAGCGTCGAATACATGCGGTACCGGCCTTTGAACATCCCTTCAAAGGTGTCAGTTGGAATGCGTTTATAAGTCAGCGCAAGCGCCGTAATCCCCACAAAAACTGCTATTCCGGCTGCAAAAAGCGCAGTTTGATTTACATAGCGCGATTTCAGCCAGGCGGCATCCCAGAGTTTTACAAATTCATTTCTGTACAGGAAAATCAATCCGCCAATGAAGAGCATACCGGTCGCCGAAGCCAGGTAAAGCATCGTATAAGAAGCATTGTAAGCGGAGAGCGTGGCAATGGAGCCAATAAATCCAAAGAAGCCGAAGAAACCTTCTTTTACCTGCTTCGGATTACCAAAATCAAGATTTTGGGTGATGGGAGTAAAATCGATAAAATAGACGATTGCCACCGCGATCATCGCAGCAATTGTAATCAGGAACTCCTTGCGAAAGCCAGTCATCAGGTACATCAAGGCCATTACCGGGAAAACCATCAGTCCATTTCCGTAAGAAAATGTAGCCGCGAGCGCAAATACTATGGAGAAAATGATTTTTCGGGGATGAAATGCTGTGCAGTACAGCGCCAAAAGAAAAAACAGGATTACGCCAAAATTGCAAAGTGAGCTTACGCCCCAGAATATATTTTCGAAGGATTGGATATTGAACCAAAGCCACATAACCGGTACAAAATACCAGAGTGAGACTTTTAACCGGGAAAAAGCACGATAGAAAATCACCGCACACAATGCCCAGCAGATATTGGCCACAATCATAGGCCACACCAAATTTACTTTGCCGAAAATGGCTTGCAGGAGCAGGATTACCGATCGGGAAAAAACGAGCCGGTGCTCGGGAAAAAGCTCGGTCAGCAGCCGCCAGCGCTCGGCGAGGTCAGCATTTCCGAAACGTGGAATAACACCCAGGATCATAATGTCGTCGAATGCAACATAGTTGACATTCAGCGCAATGGACTTGAAAACCAAAGCATAAATAACGACGGGAGCAATGCACAGAAAAACTATAAGCCAGGTTTTATCCCTGGCAAAACGGAGGAGAGTTTGAAGCATAAATTTAATTTTCGGTTTCCTCTTCGGCCGAAGCGCGGGGATCCTTCGTATAATCGTAAAGCAGCTTGCCTTTATCGTCCCACTCTCTCAAAACAAAAGGCTCAAATTCATCATCCCAGCTAGTTTTGGGATATTGTATTTCTTTTTTCCGCTGGCGACGGAACTGATAATATTCAATCCAGCGGCCGACTTTTTTACCATCGTCGTATTTCCCGCTGGTCATAAGCTGGCCTTCCTTGTAAAATTGGAGATACTCCCCTTCTATTTCACCAAATGCAACCGGAATTACTTCTTTCACCTGGGTATGTGCCGAATCGTAATACGCTATACGGGACTCTGCCGGAAAACCGCGGTCCCAGATTGCTTTATCGATCAGGTTGTACTTGGCATCATACTTTACCCACCTGCCGTCTTTCACACCCATATAATAATAGCCTTCCTCTATCAGGTTTTCGCCGCTATACTTTTTATAAGATCCATGAAGCGGAAGCGCCTGGTCTTTTTTCTGGACCACCGCAGAGCTCAGCTTTTTGCCTTTTCTATCATACCAGCGCGTTTCAGTAGCGCGAACATAGCTGCTGATAGGCTGATACTCTTTTAATACATGAAATGATTCCACTGTTGCCCGGTCGCCACTGCCGTATTTCACGGACAAACTTTGCATTGGGACACCTTTATATTGCACTTTTGCAAGCTTGGCCCGCTCCTTCCTTGCTTTTCGGTCTTTCTTCTGGCTCTTGTACTCTTTAACCCGCAGCCCCAGATCCGGGATTGTTTCCCCGAATAGCGTTGACAAGCTGGTAGATTTATCGTTTGATCTTGGTAATGAAGCACCTACAACGGGATCAAGACCAGAAATAAAGGAGTTTAATCCTTTTGGCCGGCTTGCCGTATCTTTCTTGACAGTCTCTTTGGGAAGCCAGGAAGGAGGAGTAGAATCC
The DNA here is from genome assembly GCF_001424405.1 of Dyadobacter sp. Leaf189. Taxonomy (GTDB): domain Bacteria; phylum Bacteroidota; class Bacteroidia; order Cytophagales; family Spirosomataceae; genus Dyadobacter. The sequence continues at coordinate 6,587 of NZ_LMPS01000007.1, read as the reverse complement.
TTTTGAACGGACTGAGCGGACACCCCCCTAAGCATACAACACGAAATTAGGCCCCAGATCAGAACGATTCTTTGCATGTGAATTGGATTTTTCTTATCAACAAGATTGTTACTTTTGTAACGAATTGATTTTTTCTATATTGATATTCAACGTACAAATTTAAAAAAACACCGTGGAAAAAAGCGCTAAAATTTATATCGCCGGACACAGAGGAATGGTTGGCTCTGCAATACACAGGAAATTGGTAAATGAAGGTTTCGATAACCTGGTATTGAAAACATCTTCTGAGCTCGACCTCCGCAACCAGGCCGACGTGCGGGCATTCTTTGAAGCGGAGCGACCTGAGTACGTGTTTTTGGCAGCTGCAAAAGTAGGTGGTATTATGGCCAATAACATTTATCGCGCTGAGTTTTTGAATGATAATTTGCTGATTCAGAACAATGTAATTGATAGTGCTTACCGCAATGATGTCAAGAAATTGATGTTTTTGGGTTCCAGCTGCATATATCCCAAGCTGGCGCCGCAGCCACTTCGCGAAGATTCTCTGCTGACGGGTCTTCTGGAGCCAACCAATGAGCCTTATGCAATTGCCAAAATCGCGGGTATTAAGATGTGCGAAGCTTACAGGGCACAATATGGCTCTAATTTTATTTCTGCAATGCCGACCAATTTGTATGGTCCGAATGATAATTACGACCTGAATAACTCACACGTTTTGCCTGCTATGATCCGTAAGTTTCATGAGGCGAAAGAAGAAAATAAACCTTCTGTGGAGCTTTGGGGCACAGGTTCGCCGCTAAGGGAGTTCTTACACGCTGATGACCTGGCTGATGCTTGCTATTTCTTAATGCAGAATTATGATGAAGCCGGGTTTGTGAATGTTGGTGTAGGAGCTGACGTAACGATCAAATCTCTCGCTGAAATGATCCGGGACATTGTGGGTTACGAAGGTGAAATCAACTGGAATACGGACAAGCCTGACGGTACTCCCCGGAAGCTGATGGACGTTTCGAAATTACATGATCTGGGCTGGAAGCACAGCATTGAACTGGAAGAAGGAATCCGGATTACGTACCAGGATTTTTTACAAAAAATCGAAACGTATGCAGTGTAAAGTGATAGATACTAGTGCCTTTAAAACAATCGTAGCGTAATATTTCAGTACTAAATTCAATTTTGGCCTACTATAATTCTTTTTTTTGACAAATTTCCCATATAAAATTATAAGAATCTTCGGGAAACTAATTAGTTTTGCAGCGTCCTGAAAAAACGGGGCCTCGTAAAACACTTAGTCATAGAGAAATGTCCGCCATTATTAAGTTAGACCAGATAGACCGAAAAGTACTGGAGATCTTACAAACGAACGCAAAAATAACAAACGCACAATTATCGAAAGAAATAGGGCTGTCTCCTGCGCCAACGCTGGAGCGCGTTAAAAAGCTGGAACAATCAGGTATTATCAAGAGCTATCACGCTCAGCTTGAACCTGAGAAAGTGGGTTTGGGAGTTAGTACTTTCGTTCAGATTTCATTAGTCGGACACCGTAAAGCTGTTACTGAATCATTTGTTGAAAAGATTCACGCGATACCAGAAGTTATTGAATGCCACCACATTACAGGAACTGGCGATTTTTTACTTCGGGTTATTTCAAAAGATATCAGTACTTATCAGAAGTTGATGCTGGAAAAAATCAATGAAATTGAAGAAGTAGCCAGCACACAAACAATGGTAATATTATCGACTTTCAAGGAAAGCAAAGTTTTGCCAATACCTTGATCAGATCTTCTTCCGACATAAAAATAGCCGCAGAATATTCTGCGGCTATTTTTATGCTTTTGCCAAATATATTTGCCTACTGATGCTGCTCTCTCAGCAAGTCATTTACTGTTTTTACAGGATTGAATGTGATCAAAGGAACTTCCACAAAAAGCGTGTTCCAATCTGCCATTGATCCATTCCACAAACCAGGCAATTCCTGCGCCTTCAGGTCCTTCCCATCTTTTGACTTGGCAGTAATAAAGCCCGTCAAAGGGTCTCGGAATTTTTTCAGATCAAATAATTCTCCTTTATAATTCTTAACCGCACAGACAAGATCAACCGGATTAAAGTGCGTTGAATTCTTGAAAATCTCGTTCTGAGACGCATTATCTACGTCTACCTGAGCCGACTCAACTATCTGAAGAGACGAAGAACCATCTGCATTTTCAGCCCAGAATGGACCGCCCCCCGGCTCGCCCTGGTTCTTAACCATTCCGCAGGCGCGTAAAGGCCTGTCCAGTTTTTGAATAAAGTATGCTTTCTTCTTTTCATCTTCCCACGACTCAAAACCAGCAGGAGGAATCACGCAAAGTTCATTGCGGAAAAAACCGTCAAGTTCCTGTAAAAGCGCAGCATCCGAGCCTTCCTGCAACTTGTTGATATAGCCGAAAATCCTCTTTTGTGATTTAAGAACAACACCGGCAAGCGCCTTTTTGTACTGGATTGTGTCGCCTTTAATGCGGTCAGGAACAACGTTATCAATGTTTTTGATAAAGATAATATCTGCATCAAGCTGGCCCAGATTCTCTAATAAAGCCCCGTGACCGGCTGGTCTGAATAAAATAGAACCGTCCTTTTCACGGAATGGAGAATTGTCAAGATTCACCGCAATGGTATCAGTAGCGCTTTTTTGTTCTGAAAACGAAACAATGTAGCGCACGCCAAACTGGCTTTGATAGCTCGGCAACACTTCTACTACCAGCTTCTCAAACTTATCTCTGTGCTCAGGCGAGACAGTAAAATGGATTTGAACGTTACTGCCTGCATTTGCATACTTTGCACCTTCAACCAAATGCTCCTCCAAAGGCGTTCTGGAACGTTCAGGGTAGTTATGAAATTTTAGTAATCCTTTTGGGAGCTCTCCGTAGCCTAGTCCTTTTGTAGTCAGAAAATAAGATACAATCGTTTGTTCATCAGCACTTTCGATTTGAAAACCATCAGATAAAAGAGACGCTTTCAGATCGTCGTAAAAAGCGAATTCTTTCAGCTTTGCAAAAAATTCGTCAACCGACTTGTCTCTTTTATTTTCCTGCAAAAAGCCGAACAACGATTTAAACATACGTGTTGCAGCTCCGGATGCGGGTACAAATTTCAATAAAGACACTTCTCCATCGGAAGCGCTTTTATCAAATTCACTGATCAGTTGTGAGATTTCGTCTTCTGTTAGCCTGATAATTCCGTCACCCACAGTCGCAGCCTTGGAAAGTTGCAGGAATGGAAATCCATTTACAAAATATCCAACCTGCTCTTCGACAGTGCGGATATCACTTCCACGTTCTTCTATTTGAGTTATATCTTTTTCAATGAACATACTATTATTGTTTAATCAGTGAAGTTTTAGGGCAATGTTAGTTTATAAAAGCGGCGTGAGAAGACACTATAACTATGCCTGATCTATTTATTTAAGTATCCTGAGTTTTGCAAAACTGAGTAAAAGGGTTTTTTCGCCGACAGTATCAAATTTCACGGTCGCCTTTCGGTCTGTACCATTTACATCCATTTTGGTTACTGTCCCAAATCCAAATTTCAAATGTTCAACTTTGTCGCCTTCCGCAAGATCGAAAGTGTCACTCGGTACAAAGTCGGGAGAAGGAACGTGGGCTGCCGCTGCTGCGGAAGCAACCGGCTGGGCAGGTTTTCTTTGCAGGTTTTTAACAAAAGAAGTAATCGGAGGCGCCGAGTCGCGTTCCAATGCATGCTGCGTCATTTTATTTACATTCAAAAAGCGCTGGTCCACTTCCAGTAAAAACCGGCTTGGTTCGCACATTTTAATGCGGCCCCATTGATAGCGGCTTTCGGCGTAAGAGAAAGTCAGCTTTTTTTCTGCCCTCGTGATCGCTACATAAAAAAGCCGGCGCTCTTCTTCCAGGTCCTGCCTGCTTTCCAGCATCATCTGGCTGGGGAAAAGGTCTTCTTCCAATCCTACAATAAATACATTCCTGAATTCAAGACCTTTTGCTGAGTGGATGGTCATCATCGTAACCCGATCGTGGTCTTCGTTTTCGTCAGGCTCGTCTGCATTGGTCAGCAATGAAACCGACTGTAGAAAAGCGCTTAGTGTTTTATCTTCGTTTTCTTCACTATCAACGAATTCCTTGATCCCGTTCAATAACTCCTGAACGTTCTCGTATCTGGACAGTCCCTCAATCGTCTTGTCTTCATACAACTCACGCAAAATACCAGATGCTTTGGCGATGTGAGATGCGATCTCGTATGCATCTTTTCCTTCTTCTACCTGTATTTTGAAGCTCTTTATTAGTGTACCAAATTGTTCAATGGGCGTGATAGTCCTGCCGGTGGCATATTTGCCGATGTTAGCGACGACGTCCCAGATCGCCATTCCATTTTCAGAAGCCGTAACAGCTATTTTCGCGACGGTTGCGTCACCAATTCCTCTTTTCGGAAGGTTAATGATCCGCTTGAATGCTTCTTCATCGCGCTGGTTTACGGTAAATCTCAGGTAAGCCAGCAGATCCTTGATTTCTTTCCTTTGGTAAAAAGATTGCCCGCCTATGATCCGGTATTTAATCCCAAGCTTTCGAAGTGCTTCCTCGAATGAGCGGGATTGTGCATTGGTACGGTACAGAATGGCGAAATTTTCGTTTCTCAAAGCCTTTTGCATCTTTTCCTCAAAGATTGCAGTAGCTACGAGGCGCCCTTCTTCATTGTCGGAATTAGCTTTGAGTACGTCGATCAGCGAACCTTCCTCATTTTGTGTAAAGGTTTTCTTTTCGAGCTGCGCCTTGTTTCTAGCGATAACAGAGTTTGCGGCTTCAACAATCGTGCTTGTGGAGCGGTAGTTTTGTTCCAGCTTGATTGTCTTTACATCCGGGAAGTCTTTCTCGAAATTCAGGATATTCTCAATATTTGCTCCGCGGAATGCATAAATACTCTGTGCATCGTCACCTACAATACAAATGTTACGGTGAACTGCTGACAGCTTTCTCGTGATCAGGTATTGAGAAACGTTGGTATCCTGAAACTCGTCGACCATTACATGCTGAAACTTGTGCTGGTACTTATATAGTACATCAGGAAAGTCACGGAAGAGCACATTCGTGTTGAAGAGGAGATCGTCAAAATCCATAGCATTCGCCTGAAAACAGCGGGTTGCATAGATCTTATACAATCTTCCTATCTCCTTCATTTTGGCCGCATCATCGTCAGCCTGGATAATGGGATTGTTAATGTAGTCTTCAGCAGAAATAAGGCGGTTTTTGGCTCCCGAGATTCTGTTAAAAACGACATTGGCCTTGTATACCTTATCATCCAGGTTAAGCTCCTTGATAATACTTCTCAGTAATGACTTGGAATCATCTGTATCATAAATAGAAAAGTCACTGGTATACCCCAGATATCGCGCTTCAATCCTCAGGATTTTCGCGAATACTGAGTGAAAGGTACCCATCCAGATATTTCTCGCTTCTGTTCCTACTGCACCTTCAATGCGCTGCCGCATTTCCCCGGAAGCTTTATTTGTAAAAGTCAGTGACAGAATACGAAACGGATCCACGCCATTACCTATCAAATGCGCTATTCTATAGGTAAGTACCCTTGTTTTCCCGGAACCCGCACCTGCTATGATCATCAGAGGCCCATTTCCGTGCAAAACTGCTTCACGCTGGGGCTCATTCAGGGTTGATAAATAATCCGCTTGATTAGATATTGTTTGTCTTTCAGATTTGCTCATGCCATTTGCTAAAACTCAAAGTTAGGAAAAACCATTTAATGGCTTCTTCCGGTAGTAGCAGAGAAGCCGTAAGTTTATGGTCAAATAATACTTCATGACGAGAACAAGATTGATGCATTAAGAGTTATGCTAGGCAGGTTGTGTCAAACCAATATATTAGATGGATATAGAAGATCAGCCTTTGGAGGCGCAGTGGGAATTTTTGTTGGATAAACTGGAGAGCGCGGTTGGAAAGAGGCCGGGAGATTTGAATAGCGTGTTATTTCTTATAGGAGTGCAGGAGCTGGGGCAAGGAGCTAAAAGATTTACAAAGGAGCAGAAACAAGATCTCATGCATATCGGCATTTGTAATGTGCTAAGCTTGTCGGGGTACTATACATTTGAATACCTCGATGGTGACGGCTGGCCCCACTATAAATTAGATCGCGCGCTGCCACCAGGCGATTTAATGAAGCAAGAATCCCTGTTGAAAATGCATGTTATTGAGTATTTCAAATATCTTTAAAAACTTTCCTTGCTGGATAGAATTCATTTTCAGGGGGTTAATATTGCTGGTGCAAAAAGTTTAAAAAATATTTTAGCGGGGGTGTTGNAAATATCTTTAAAAACTTTCCTTGCTGGATAGAATTCATTTTCAGGGGGTTAATATTGCTGGTGCAAAAAGTTTAAAAAATATTTTAGCGGGGGTGTTGCATTTAAAAAAATAAGGCTGCACTTTTGCACTCCCAATCGGGAACAACGGTAGCGAAAACGATCGCAACCACGAGTTCTGAGAATTTCAGAGCAACGTTCTTTGACATGATGAAGAGAGCAAAAAGATAGGTTCGTTAGAAACATTGATGGCTTCTTTCGGGAGGTT
>NZ_LMPS01000006.1 GCF_001424405.1 Dyadobacter sp. Leaf189 | reverse complement strand
GAACGGCGCCTGCCACAAATCACAACATGATAGGATTATCCAAATTAATGTCAACCTGGAAAGACAAAAGCAGCAAGCCGAACAGCTACTTAAAAGTGAAGAAGGGGTTGCCAAACGAAAGAAGCGGTGCTTCGATGTCGAACCTGTGTTCGGTAATATAAAAGCCAACCACGGTTTTCGTAGGTTTATGCTTCGCGGCAAACAAAAGGTGGAAATCGAGTGGGGATTGATCGCAATCGCCCAAAATATCAGAAAAAGAGCAGCCTAGGCAGGCTAAATCCTAAATAATAGCTWAGAAAGCCTTTWAGCTTTTGATGAAGGATATCGACCGATAATTTTCTGCCCGAATAATTCAAACGAAAGAGGGTGCCCCGGTTTTAAATTGAGACACCCTCTTTTATAAACGCTGACCGGCTACCGGCTTAGAGTGTTCTCTTTACTTCACGCAGCTCGAAGCTCTCGATGATATCGCCGATTTCGATGTCGTTATAGTTTTTGACACTCAAACCACATTCGTAACCATTTCTCACTTCCTGAACATCGTCTTTGTAACGTTTCAAAGAGTCGATCTCACCTGTGTAAAGAACGATACCGTCGCGGATTACGCGGATCTTATTACTGCGTTTCACATATCCGTCAGTTACGTAGCAACCTGCAATCGTACCTACGCGGCTAATTTTGAATACTTCACGAATTTCGATGTTACCAGTGATAATCTCTTCGATAGTTGGAGCGAGCATACCTGTCATCGCATCCTTAATCTCATCGATAGCCTGGTAAATCACAGAGTAGTGACGAATTTCGATCTGATCCTGCTCGGCCATTTTCTTCGCATTTGAAGAAGGTCTTACCTGGAATCCGACGATAATCGCATCCGAAGCAATCGCAAGGTTCACATCTGACTCAGAAATCTGACCAACCGCTTTGTGGATAATGTTAACCTGAACTTCCGAAGTAGAAAGTTGCAGCAGTGAATCGGAAAGTGCTTCAACAGAACCATCCACGTCACCTTTTACAATCAGGTTCAATTCACGGAAGCTGCCAATTGCCTTACGACGGCCAATTTCTTCAAGCGTAATGTGCTTGCGGGTCCGGATGGATTGCTCGCGCTGGATTTGCTCACGCTTGGTAGCAATGTCGCGGGCGTCGCGCTCATTCTCGAATACATTGAACCTGTCACCAGCTTGCGGTGCTCCGTTAAGTCCAAGAAGCTGCACCGGTGTGGAAGGTCCGGCGGTTTTCAACCTTTTACCAAGGTAATCCGTCATTGCCTTCACTTTACCATAATGCGAGCCTGCAAGAACCACATCGCCCACTTTCAATGTACCTGTCTGAACAAGGATAGTAGTTACATAACCACGTCCTTTATCAAGAGATGCTTCCACTACCGTTCCGACAGCTCTGCGGTTTGGATTAGCTTTCAATTCCAGAAGCTCTGCTTCCAGCAATACTTTTTCAAGCAACTCGTCGATACCCAATCCAGATTTGGATGAGATTTCCTGGGTCTGGTATTTACCACCCCATTCTTCAACAAGCAAGTTCATATTAGCGAGCTCCTCACGAATTTTCTCGGTATTGGCTCCCGGTTTATCTACTTTACTGAATGCAAATACGATTGGTGCACCTGCTACCTGGGCGTGATTGATTGCTTCACGTGTTTGAGGCATTACGCTGTCGTCAGCTGCAATCACAATGATAACAACATCCGTTACGTTCGCGCCACGGGCACGCATCGCTGTAAATGCTTCGTGACCTGGTGTATCGAGGAAGGTAACCTGTTTCCCGGTCTTTGTTTTTACACTATATGCTCCAATGTGCTGGGTAATACCTCCGGCTTCACCGCTCGCTACGTTCTCCTGACGGATATAGTCAAGCAGCGATGTTTTACCGTGGTCAACGTGACCCATAATTGTAACAATTGGTGCTCTTTCAACCAAGCTTTCTTCATCATCAACTTCTTCCTGAACATCGTTCTGAACCTCTTCCTCCGCAGAGATGAATGCAACTTCAAAGCCAAATTCATCAGCGATAAAAGTAATTGCTTCCGCATCCAGACGCTGGTTGATCGAAACGAACATACCCATGCTCATACAAACCGAAATAACTTCCTGAACTGTAACGTCCATCAATGAAGCCAAATCGTTTGCGGAAACGAATTCCGTTACGCGCAATACTTTTGTTTCCTCATCACCGAAGCCATTTGCATCGTTTTGGTCTGCTCTGTCACGGCGACGGCCGCCTTTTCCACCACGTGCCATATTTCTGGTGTTCCCACCGCCCATACGCGCCATTGTGGCTTTGATATTATCTGAAACCTCCTTATCAGAAACTTCTTCGCGCCTGCCACCTCTACGGTTATTGCCGGCTCCGCTTCTGTTGTTGGTGTTTGTATTGTTATTTGGTCTTGCATTTGCCTGGCCTGTTCCCGGTGCGGTTGTACCTGTTGCCGGTGTGCCCGGACGTGCTGTATTCGATGCACTTCCTTCACGTGGTCTGCCGGTGGTAGCGTCACTTGCAGCAGGTGTTGCCGGTTTGTTATCTCCTGGCACGGCAGCTCCGTCACGGATCCGCTTTCTCTTTCTGCGACGCTTTTTGTCAGCAGCAGTGTCGCTGGATGCAACAGGATCTTTCTTTTTCGCTTTATCAGAAGGAAGCTCAATCTTTCCAACTACACGCAATCCGCGCAGCTGTTCTCCGCGTGCTTCAATCAGCTCAGACCCCGCTGGCTCACTTTCAGCAGCTGCAACCGGAGCGGCAGGTGCTGGTTTGGCAGCTTCAACAGGTTCCGCGCCTGGTGCGGGTTCAGCCGCCGCAGGAGCAGATTCCTTTTCTGGTGCAGCTGCTTTCACAGTCTCAACAGGTTCAGGCGTTTTCTCTTGTTTAGGCTGTTGCGGCTCTTCAGATTTTTCAGCCACAGCTGCTGCCGGAGCAGGCTCTTCCTTAGGTTGCGCTGCCACAGGTGCGGGCGCAGTTTCCGGCTCCTTCACAGGTGCCGGAGCAGGTTGAGTTTCTTTGGCTACGGGCGCCGGCGCTGGTTCAGCTGCAGGTTTTTGTTCTTGTACCGGTGCGGGTGCTGCTTGTGCAGGTGCCTGACGTTTCTGGTCCAGATCAATTTTCCCAACTACCTTAATTCCCGGCAGGCGGTTTTCAAAAGCGGGCTGAGCCGCGGCAGGAGCTTGTGGCTCTTCTACCGGCTTTTCCTCTGCCTTCTGCGCATTGCGGAAATACAAGATTCCGTCAACATCGCTTTTAACTTTATCCTCTTTTATTTCAACAGGAGCCTCTTGCGGCGCAGCAGGTTTCTGAGACAATGACGAACGCAGGTCATCGGATTTGAAATCTTTCGCCAGAAACTCAATTTGGTCGGAATTAATTTTGGTATTCGGGTTTGTTTCCACCTTATACCCTTTGGCAGACAGATGATCCACGATCGTAGTTATTCCCACGTTCAGGATCCGTGCCACTTGGCTAAGGCGCATCATTTTATCTTCTGCCATATTAGCAATTAATAGAAAAAAAGTTTTGCATTGTGGCAGTTTCAATCACAGCGATTGATGCCGCCAATTTTTATTATTCAAATTCTTTACGAAGGATTTCCAGTACTTCTTCCACCGTAGCTTCTTCGAGATCAGTTCTTCTTACAAGTTCTTCTCTGCTCAGGGCAAGTACGCTTTTCGCTGTATCCAAACCGATCTTGTGCAGCTCGCTGATGATCCATTCATCGATCTCATCAGAGAATTCAGTCAGGTCAACGTCTTCATCATTTTGTTCTTCAACATCCCGGAACACGTCAATTTCCATTCCAACCAGCTTACCTGCCAGCTTAATGTTCTGACCGCCTTTACCGATCGCAAGCGAAACCTGGTCAGGTTTCAGGAACACCGAAACGCGTTTTGCATCCCTGTCAATCTGCATAGAGCTCACTTTCGCGGGACTTAATGCTCTGCTGATCAACAATTCCAGGTTGTCAGTATAGTTGATTACATCTATGTTCTCGTTTCCAAGTTCACGTACAATCGAATGGATCCTCGATCCTTTCATACCTACGCAGGCACCAACCGGATCGATTCTGTCATCATAAGATTCTACCGCTACTTTCGCGCGCTCACCTGGTTCACGAACTACTCTTCTTACGGAAATGATACCATCATAGATTTCAGGTATTTCTACTTCAAAAAGCCTTTCCAGGAACACTGGTGACGTTCTTGACAAGGTAATTTTAGGAGAACCGTTGTTCATCTCTACCTTGTGTATTACTGCTTTGACAGACTCTCCTTTACGGAACCGGTCTTTCGAAATCTGCTCATTGCGGGGCAGGGAAAGCTCATTTCCTTCCGAGTCCATGATAATTACCTCGTGGCGTAGCGTCTGATACACTTCCCCGGTAATCATTTCACCAACCTGATCCTTATATTTCTCGAACATGATTTCTTTTTCCATGTCCTTGATCTTTTGGATCAAAGTCTGACGGGCAGTTTGAACGAGCCTGCGGCCGAATTCTACCAGCTTTACTTCTTCTGCAACTTCTTCTCCCACTTCAAAGTCACTCTGAATCCTGCGTGCTTCTGCAAGTGGTATTTTATTGTAATCCCAGATATCCTCCGAATTATCGTCAACGATTTCGCGGGTACGCCACATTTCAAGGTCACCGCTTTCCGGGTTGATAATCACATCGAAATTATCGTCTGTACCATATTTTTTACGAATCATCGTACGAAAAACCTCTTCTAAAACACTGATCATCGTCGGGCGATCGATGTTTTTAGAGTTTGCAAACTCCGCGAATGATTCAATTAATATTCCGCTATCCATTGCTTATTTAAAGAATATTTGCTGATACTAAGTTATACATATTATGTCATTGATTACAAGCCAGCTCCGGCATTCGGGCCTGTAAATCTATTTAAATGAAATTTCAACCAGTGCCTTCGAAATGTCGCTCAGGGCGATGTTCCGGACCAGCTCGCCGGGTTCAACAGGAACCTTTGACTTTTTCTTCGGCAGCGGCAGCTCAATTGTGATGTCCTGCTCGTTTACCTCATTTAGCTTACCGGTTATTGCCTCACCTGTTTTCAAAGTGACTTTCAGGTTTCTGCCAATATTTTTGGTGTATTGACGAGGCAGGATCAATGGATGATCCAGGCCAGGTGAAGAAACTTCGAGTGTGTAGGCCTCAGTAATGAGATCCAGCTCTTCTAGCTGCTTGGCCAGCTGACGGCTGATAGAGGTGCATTGCTGGATAGTAATGCCCTGGTCACTGTCAACAAGTATCGTTATTTTTTGGCTAAGCTTGGAAGGTTTGTTGATGATGTCAACCAAATAACAATCACCTTTTTCCAGCAGAGGAGCCAGTAAGACTTCTAAATGTTCCTTTATTGTCATGAAAGACCTTAATGCAAATAAAAAAGGGGATTAATGTCCCCCTCAATCAATCGATCAAAATAGAATTGGATGCAAATATATAACTATTTTATCACAACTACAACTGACAGCAACTCTTCAAAATTGATATACAGTGCCTATTTTTGTGAAAATTCGATTTTGTAATGAGAGGGTTGTCAAAGTTTTTGTGGTTTCTATATAAGTGTTTTGTCTTCTACACCTTCCTTGTTTATGGATTGATTTTGTGGACTCCTTTTGATGGTTGGCTTGCCGGCTTTATGATGATGTCCTTTCCGGTCTTGATGATCGTGCACATCGTTTCTGTGCCCGTCTGGTTTTTGATGGATAGAAAGAAGGCGCTCCTGCCAATTGCCGCTGTTGCAGTCGGCTGTATTTTCCTGCCGCGCACTTTTGCATTTGGTAGTGAGGACACTGCAGAAGTTACCAGGCAAAAAACCTTCAAGGTCCTCGGCTACAATGCGCACACATTCATGCTCAACGGGGATCGGCGTAATCCGGAAACGAAGGAACAAATCGCAAGCATGAAGGAATGGATCGCTTCCACCAATGCGGATATCCTGTGCATACCTGAATTCTACGATGAAGATGTCAAGCTGTTCCGCACCACTGAGTATTTCAGGAAGCAAGGATACCGCCACTCCATTAAGTTTGAAAAAACCAGGAAGCGGGACAAAAGCCAGTATTTAGGTCTCGCACTATTTTCAAAATATCCCATCGTAAGTCAGCGTGATACTATTTTTCAGGCGCAAAATGGAATGATACAGGCTGATATCAAGGTAGGTCAGGACACAGTGCGGATAATTGCGCTCCATTTGTATTCAATGACTTTGAACCTCAGCAGGCTGGCACATCAAAAGAAGATGGAAGGGATGATGAAAGAAGGCAAGTTTACTGTCGGGAAAATGAAAGATGGGTTCAAAAAGCGTTCGGAAGAGTTGGTAGCTTTACAGTCCTGGGCGCACGATTCACCCTATCCCGTAGTAATTTGCGGCGATTTCAATGAGATTCCATATGGATATGTATATGGAAAATTGCGCAAAGATCTTGCAAATGCATTTGAAGAAAAGGGGAGTGGTTTTGGCTTCACTTTCAATCACATTCCATACTTCATCCGGATCGATCACCAGTTTTATGACGCTGGGAGGCTGGATCTCCTCAATTTTACCACACATAGGAACATCAAGTATTCAGACCATTATCCTATTTCAGGCACTTACAGGTTCACCGACCGATAATTTCCAACCGTTACGCTTCCCGGATTCAAAAGCGGCCCGCATTTAGGGGAGCTACATTGCCCATTCTTCTTCTCACAACCCGCCATTTAGTTAAGGCAATGTAGGTGCTATGCAACGTGTTTAGTGCCCCACAGCCACATTCGCCTCATTTTCCTTCAAAAAAGCCTCGGCACCTGATACCCGGTACAGTATTTGCTATGGTCGCGTGCATTCATCAACTTAAATCATGGGAATATGGAAAAACAAACCAACAACGATTAGGGTACTATATTGATATATACCCAGTCACCTTACACGCTCTGCCACGCATTTCTGGCAAAGTGCCTTTTTCCGGCACATACCAACTATTTTCTTAAGCTATTTAAATCCTGAAGAGTTATGCAGATCCAATTACCGAGTAACCTGGTTTGTTTTTCCCATTTACGCTGGGATTTTGTTTATCAACGCCCCCAACACCTCATGAGCAGGTTCGCCACTGAATCTGAAGTATATTATGTAGAAGAGCCGATTTTTGAAAAAGATGTTGTTCCCGCGATGGTAGTCAGCAGGAGGTTGGACCATCTTTGGGTTTGTGTACCCCACTTACCGCACGGTCTGAGCGCCGAGCAAATCAATTTCAACATCCATAAGCTGCTGGTATCCATGCTGGCGGATGTAGATATGTCAGATTGTATTTTCTGGTATTACACGCCCATGGCGCTGAAATTTTCAGCCGACTTCGATCCCGCCTGCATTGTTTACGATTGTATGGATGAGCTGTCTGCATTCAAATTTGCACCGGCGGAGTTGCGGCAGCTTGAAAAAGACCTGTTCGATTCAGCTTCTGTGGTATTCACAGGAGGGCAGTCGCTGTACGAAGCCAAGCAGCATCAACACGACAACATTCATCCATTCCCAAGCAGCATTGACAAGCAACATTTTCTGCAAGCACGAGAGGAATGTGAGTACCCTGCGGATCAGGCTTCTATCGAAGGATTCAAACTGGGCTTCTATGGGGTGATCGATGAAAGATTTGACACAGACCTGATTGCCCAGATTGCCACAATGCGCCCTGAATGGCAGATTGTATTGATTGGTCCGGTCGTTAAAATAGATCCTGCCATGTTGCCGAGAAATCCCAATATCCATTACCTCGGATCAAAGAGCTACGAAATGCTGCCCAAATACCTGGCTGGCTGGGATGTAGCCTTGATCCCTTTTCTGCTGAATGAATCGACCGTTTTTATAAGTCCGACAAAAACACCTGAGTACCTGACCGCAGGCAAGCCGGTAGTTTCAACTGCTATACGCGATGTGATCTCAGGATATGGAGTAAATGGTGCAGTGTCCATTGCCAGAAATGCAGGGGAGTTTGTACAGGTTATTGACGGGCATGTTGCCCAGCTTCCAGGAGCAGACTGGCTCAAATTCGTGGATGGTCTGCTGGAAGACAATTCCTGGGACAATACATTCAAGCAAATGAAAGAGTTGATTATCGAAAGTGCAAAATCAACGGAGATCATCGAGCTTTACAGTTCGAAACTTCCGGTGCAGAAGACTGTCTGAAACTGGGCGTAGCATTAGTACTTTACGCCCAGGCTGTCCAGCTCTTTAAGTGAAATGGTAGGAGGGAAAATGCCCTGATCAAGCTTTTGAGTGACCAGGGTACCCGTTTTTTTTGCAAGCTCTTCGGAGCGAAATCCATTGTTACCCGGAACTCCCGGGATTGTTGCCTGCTCGATCACAGGAATTGTATCCTGATAAATCCGGTAAGCCCAGCCGGTCTCTTTCTGAAAGGTTTCGACCCTGAAAGAAGACCGGCCTTCGCCGGTGAAGCTGCTGCCTTTTTTTGAGAAAAGCAGGTAAGCTGCAACAGCGAAGGCCAGCAAACAAATTATTGTAACGATACTAGTTTTCTTCCTGATCACTGGTTATCGTCATCATTTTTAGCGGCAGTAGGATCAAATGCCCAGAAATCATCTCCTCCTCCTGTACCAGATGAACTTCCTGTTCCGAAGTAAATCAGATTACCAATTGAAAAACCTGCGGCATAACCTCTTCCCTGGCCTTCAAACTTTGCTCTCTCAACCCAGCTGTTAGATCCCGGAGTGAATTCCCAAACATCTGATTTGCCATCTCCACCGATAATGTAAGCCTTGTCTCCAAGCGCAAGTGCAATCGCATTGAATCTCGGTTCGAAGTTCTCTTTCACGTCATCATTCGGGAAATCAACGCGTGTCCATCCGCCTTTTCCGCTGCCAGCAGCAGGGTCAAAGCTGTAAATGTCGTTTGTTGCAACCGAAGAATTGCTTCTTCCGCAGCCTACGTAACCTTTTCCGCCAATTGTGAATGCGAATGCACCTGCGCGTTTACCGCCGATGAAAGTCGCCATTTCAGTCCATTTGTCTGTGGTTGGATTGTATTCGTAAAAATCCTGGTAGTAGTTGCTTCCATTGTAACCCAACCCAACATAGCCTTTATTATTGACTACGAAAGATGTCGCATACTGGCGCGTTCCGGGGAAGTCAGCAATTCCTTTCCACTTGTTTGTAGCAGGATCGAATTGGTAGAAATCTTTTTTATAACCGTTGTCAATTGTTGTTACATTATCATAACCTGTACCAACATATGCTTTTCCGTCAATCACGAATGCAGTTGCATCATTGCGGCCTGTTCCTGGAAAGGGAGCTACCTGCGACCAAATTTTATCAGAAGCATCGAACGCCCAAAAATCCTTAACCCTCGCAACTGTCTCATTCGTGTAGCCTGTTCCCACGTAACCAACATCACCAATCACGAAACTTACAGACCTGGTCCTCGCCGAGCCACCGAAGCTGGGAAGGTCTTTACGGAACCAGTTTCCCTGTAAATCTGCCTCCGGATCATCATCCTTACAGCTGATCTGAGCAAATGCAAGTGAAGCAACTAGAATGGCTAACGAAGTCTTTTTTAAAGTATTAAACATGAAAAAATATAGTTTGACGAATTGTTACAAATGAATACTGATAAAATCTTTCAGGGCTGAGTGCCTGCGCGGATAAAGGTGTTTTTACACAAATTTTTTGCAAACATAATATCTTCAACCTGCTAAGTAAAAATAATAGGGTCTTTTTTGTCCAAAACTTTACCGGTCAGTTACTTTTAACGCAGATACGTTCAGGAATGTTGCCAGCCTCGTTCTGCGGCTTTCTTGTGACAACTTTTATGCGCATTTAGTTGAAATAGCTTTAACTGAAATCGCGTTTGTAATTAGGTCTGCCACTTTTTTGCCGGCCTTGGCGTATAGATCAAAAAGCCCTTCGAAAAGCAATACGTACTGCTCCGCTTGTTTGTTGCAAGTCACGGTCACTTTTGATAACGGCTGCTAATTGTCACACGCATATTGTAAATAAGCTTACATATGGTAGTTTTGCATTTTTTACTGTCTTGCTCTCAATGAAATTCAAGTCTGGTTATTTAAAAGGATTCTTTAAGGCCTCTCCACTGCTATTTATATTGGGAATGTCTGCTTCCATGATTGCCTGCGATCCCACAGGTGATGAAATCGGAGCATTGGTACAGCCCGACCCTGACGATTTTACCGTTGGTTTTACTGATACCGCGAGGGTGCAGCTTTCTACTGTTATTACTGATTCTGTGATGACTGGTTCGGCCGGCCGCATGCTGGTAGGACGGTTTACTGATCCTTATTTTGGGAAATTGCAAGCCGCCAGCTTTTTCCGTCCTGCAATTAACAACGGGCTGAATCTGGCTCAGGAAGCCGTTTATGATTCGCTGGTGCTATCCATGTATTATGATACTTATACATACGGCGATACTACCAAGCCGATGAATCTGAGTATTCACAAATTGCAATCAGATATCGCTGACAAAGGCGTTTATTTCAGTACAAACAGCACTCCTTACGATGCCGTGCCACTTGGTAAAGTGAAGCTTGCACCCCGCCCATTAACGAGCAAGAGATTGGTAGTCAGGCTGTCGGATGTATTAGGAAATGATATTTTTTCCAAAGCCAAAGCCAATTTGATACCTTCCAACACGGAATGGATGAATCTGGTAAAAGGATTATTGATCAGAGGAGCTGCGAATGATGAAGGAGCGATTGTAGGTTTCAGGTCAGATAGCGCGGCAGTCAATATGTATTTCCATACGCCACAGGTAGATGGAATAAAGCGAGATTCAGTGGTGATACGGAACTCCGGGATTTACAATCAGGTACTTAGCGATAGGACAGGCACACAGATTGCCAACCTTCCTGTTACTAAACGAATTTCATACCCTACTTCCCAGACTGGTAACAATGCATTTATACAAGCTGGCACGGGTATCATGACGCGCATTGATTTGCCGACGGTTCGTGACTTGCGAAATCAACAGTACATAGCGGCAAACCGGGCATTCCTGAGAATTACCCCGAAAAGATTTTCGGTGACTGACCAGTTTAAAGCGCCGCCTACACTGTACGCATATCGCGTTGACAGAAATAATGAGTTCTATCTCATATCCTCAGGTGAGGCCGGAGGCTTTCCACTACCGCTCTACACACTTGCTACAGCCAATCAACGGCCTGTTCCTGTCAAGGCACCGTACATTACGGATTTGTTTACCAACAAGCAGTATTATCTCCTGGATATAAGCTCGTACGTGACTGAACTGTTAACCAGCGAAACTGGTGAGATCGGCTCACTTGTGCTGCGGACCTCCCCATTTAATGAGGGGGCCAACCCTGCTTACCCGGCTGAAAATACTGAATTTACAAACTCATTCAATCGGTTGATTTTTGGAGATCAGCAAAGTGATGAGCCAGGCGTGAAACTGGAACTGTATTTCACCAAGATCACACCTTAATTGTTATAGTACTTAATAAGAAAGCCTTGCTGATCAATGTATTAGCAAGGCTTTTTTATTGACAGTTGTCTCAATTCAAGGCTCTATATCAAGCGCTTTGATTTCGGCCTTATACTTCTCAGGCAGGATCAGCGCTTTTAAGAGCCAATCCATTTTCAGGCTTCTGCTTACCTGATATAATCCTAACAGCGGGCTTAACAACGAGAATTTTCTGAATGCAAGGAGCTCCTTAACCCGCGGAGGAACTACGAGGGTTTGTGCTTCTAACAGTATTCTGTAACGGACGCTACCCAGGTGTTTTTTGTATTGTTTAAATAAATCCTCCGTATAGTGGCTGCGTGCCAGGTTTCGTGATAAATGTTCCTGTCGCATTCGCTGCCATTCTTCAAAACCGAGCGGTAGCGCATGTACACCCATTCGCCTCCCCACTTTGTAAAAAACATCAAAAACTTCCTGCTTTTCAACTATGGTTAGCTTCCGTTCCAGCACCTCGAAAGATCGGATCGAGTAGTCAATAAGCATGAACAGCACATCCCGATAAGCTCAGTCCGGAATGCTTTGGCCTCGTTTTGCTTCTACGCCCGCATGTATCGCCGCCATGGTGTCAATGGCACGATATGCGGATTCCTTTTCAGAAAAGACAATTTTACGCGCATAAGAAACAGTGGAGAAGAGTCTTCCCAGCGGATCAGACGGAAGACGGTTTGTAAAGTACAGCCAGTCCACCGCCTTGCTGAGCGCGAATTCAGCCGCTGCGCCGGCGAAAATGAAGAGGATAGTGTCGCTCTTTCCCCATATTTGTCGCACAATCGAGTGCTTTTCAACAAAATAGTCCATACCTGTAAAACGGAAAAACCTGCCGGAAGTATCTCACATCCATTTGATAATGAGATTAAAGTCTGGTCTGGTTATTTAAATAAAACCACGCTGCTCAGCGCGAGCGTATCAGGGAAGCAAATTTACCTTCAACGCCCAACGGGCAACCAATCAGCTATGGAAATTACATCAGATTCTTCGTGGGCAAATGCACGTGACCAGGCCGCACTCAGCGGCTTTTTCGAAGAATACAGAGTTAGAAGCGCCGAAATTGAAGCATTATTATCATTAATTCAAAAACAACCTGCTCTGCAGCACGGTACCTATCACTGGCGTGCCATTTCCGAAGATGGAACAGACTTCCGGCTCTCTGGATTGTCAGACGAGCAGGATACCTGTGTACTGGCCTGGTCGCGGATTTTCGAAGCAAGTGAGATCCTGTGCGTCATTAACTTACACCGTAGGAAAGAAGCTGTCGTATACGTGACGGTCGACGATGGGCTGCATGCTTCCGGTACCAGGATGAACCGTATGCTTGGGCCCGGCTCCATTCCCGGCGAGTTGAATGTAGAAGACCGGAATGGGAAGTCCATCAGACTTACAATCCCGCCACGCGGTCTTGTGATGTATGGATAGGCCTTAGTTGAGTTGGCACAATTCAGCAATACAGGGATATGCTCCTTGAAACCGCATACAAATTTATCACTACCCGGGTGAATGGAATTAACCAGCTAGTCGAACAAAAATCTTAGTTGTGTGAGGTGAGTGATGCGCCACCAGTTGCGAGGGAAATCCGACAATTGGTGGCCTTTTTTATACTACAAATCCCGCCTTCTTCAACCTGTGCAATGCTTTCTACAACTATTTGCAATAGCGGGCCAATATCTTACAGTGAATGAGGTGTTTCGAACAATTCTAATTTATCGTAGTGTTAAAGACAAGGCTGTGATTAATCCCATTTTAACCCGTATATTTCTACAAAATCTACAAAGTAATTTTACGCTCCTCTATAAGCATGAAGCTGCGCCTTTGCCCGTTAATTTGTGCCCTGCTGATACAGTTTGTTCCGTTGCTGGCATTTACACAAGGCAGACCCATTCATTTCCGTCATCTTACTACCGAAAGCGGACTTACAGACAACAATGTCAACTGCATATTTCAGGATTCAAAAGGTTTCATCTGGATAGGTACAAATGGCGGACTTAATCGATATGACGGGCATGAATTCAAGAGCTACCAGAATGAGGAACGCGATAATACCAGCTTGAGTAACAATGCGGTGACGGGCATTGCAGAAGACAAAGCCGGAAATATATGGGTAGCAACAAGCGGCGGCGGGCTGAATGTACTTGACAAGGGCAGAAAGAAATTCAAATCGTTTCTGTCGGACTATCATCATAAGAAGACGATCGCCGGGAATTTTGTCAATCGCATTGCCTTTGACCAAAATGGAAAATTGTGGCTCGCTACCACAGGCGGGCTCGACTGTTTTGACACGGAAACAGGTACTGTACTAACCCAGTATAAATTTAATCCTGCCCATCCAGGTAGCCTGAGCGGAGATAATGTTAACACCGTTTTCTGTGACAGCCAGAACAACGTCTGGGCGGGGACTTCAACAGGTTTGAACCTGCTTGATCGGAAATCGAATACATTTAAAAAATTCACTTACCAAAGCGGAAATGCGGCTTCCCTGTCAGGGGACGATGTGCGTGCCGTTTTTCAGGATTCGAGGGGAAATATCTGGGTAGGTACCTATCAGGCCGGGCTCAATCTTTATCAACCGGAAAAAGGTACATTCCGCCGCTTCCGGCACGATCACGGCGATCCTGCCAGTCTGTCTAACAACAGCATCACCAGCATCAATGAAAGCGAAGGCGAAATCTGGATCGGTACCGAAAACGGTGGGCTGAATATTTTGGATGTTAAAGACTGGACATTCACCACGCACCTGCACGACGAAATTGACCTGAGCAGCGTAGCCGGAAACTCGGTGGACTGCATTTACCGCGATCGCCAGAACAACTTGTGGCTCGGTGTGTTTAGCAGCGGGGTGAGCATTTATAAAAAGAGTAACGGATTTGAGCATTTCAGGCGCAATGCTTCTAAAAACAGTCTCACCAACAATGCGGTACTCTGCTTTTATGAAGACGACGAGGAGAAAATGTGGATCGGCACAGATGGGGGAGGCTTAAACCTTTTCGATATCAAAACCCAGAAATTTATAGAGGATCCGCGGCTCGCTTTGGCAAGGAATGCAATCAGTAAATTTGTACTCGCGATTGTACCCGACAAGCAGCAGAAATTATGGATTGGTACCTGGGGCGACGGCTTTGCCATTTTTGATCCCGAAACAGGAAAATCAGAGGCATTTCGAAGCAAAAAGAATGCAGCTAACACATTGTACTCCAACAATATTTACGCCATTGCGCATACAGCCGACAACCGGGTTTGGCTGAGTACATACGGTGAGGGACTGGATGTTTTTGATCCCGTGAAAAAGGTTTTCAAGCACTACCTGAGTAATCCCGAGGACCCTAAGACACTCTCGGATAACACGGTAGACTGCTTTCTTGTCGATAGAAAAGGCAATTTGTGGATGGGGACGGATGAAGGTCAGCTTAACCGCTACG
Organism: Dyadobacter sp. Leaf189; assembly: GCF_001424405.1. Lineage (GTDB taxonomy): Bacteria > Bacteroidota > Bacteroidia > Cytophagales > Spirosomataceae > Dyadobacter. The sequence continues at coordinate 711,330 of NZ_LMPS01000006.1, read as the reverse complement.
ATCCAGCTTCTGATTCTTTCACGAGATTTTCCATTTCTGAAGGCCAGCACCTGTTCAATGGCGCCATTAACAGCATTACCGAAGATAAAAGGGGCATTTTCTGGCTTGCTACGCTCAAAGGTTTGATCCGCTTTGATCCTGCAACCCAAAAATTTAAAAAGTATTCGGCCAAAGACGGTCTGATCAACAATGCGACACAGGCTATTGTGGAGGATAATCGCGGCATGCTGTGGATCAGTGCATCGGGCGGACTTTCCCGACTGGATCCGCGTAGCGAGAAATTTGAGGTATATCCCGTAGAGTATGGTTTGCAGGGACGCGAGTACAAGCAGAAGGCTGTTTACAAAGATCGGAATGGGAATATTTACTTCGGCGGCGTAAACGGTTTTAACAAATTCAATCCCGCCGCAATCCGCCGCGATCACGGAACTTACCCCATTGCTATTACGAATCTCAGAGTATTCAACAGGAATGCAAGTGCAGTTGGCGCCATGAATATGACGCCCGTGATCGATGGCGACATTTCCGACGCAAGCAAAGTGATCTTGTCTCATGACCAGTCTTTTATCACACTCGATTATGCCGCGCTGGACTTCATTTCCACGCGCCGCAACTATGCCTATTTCCTCGAAGGTTTTGACAAGGACTGGAATTTTGTAGGTAACAAAAACACCGCAGTTTACACCAATCTCCCGGCGGGTAAATACCTGTTCAAGGTAAAAGCGCAGAATATATCCGGCGAATGGGTGACGGCGTCGCAGAGCCTTATCATCAGGGTCAGGCCGCCGTTTTGGGCTACGTGGTGGTTCCGTCTGTTGGGCTTACTCCTGATCGCTGGCATCATTTATCTGGTTTATACCATCCGTGTCAAGTCCATTGTAAAACAAAAGGCAACATTGGAGCGGCTTGTTGAGGAGCGCACGATGGTTGTGCAGCGGCAGACAGAGGAACTGCACGCACAAGCCGACCAATTACAGGCATTGAATGAAGAGCTGCAGGCGCAATCGGAGGAACTGCGTACCCAGACAGAAGAGCTGTACGAGCAACACGAAGAGGCACAGCAGGCGCGGGAGGAAGCCGAGCGGGCTAATCAGGCAAAAAGCATTTTCCTGGCGACTATGAGCCACGAAATCCGGACGCCGATGAATGGCGTAATCGGTATGACGGCGCTACTCTCGGAGACGCAACTTACTGACGAACAGAAGGATTATACGAGAACAATCGCCGCCTGCGGTGAAACGCTGGTTAACGTGATCAACGATATTCTTGACTTTTCAAAAATCGAATCCGGGAAAATCGACCTGGAAGACTACGAATTCGAACTGCGGCCGAGTATCGAGGAAATGATCGACCTCTTTGCATTGACAGCCTCCCGGAAAGGAATCAGCCTGCGGTACGAAATTGATCCGGACGTTCCCCATTTCCTGGTAGGAGATAGCCTGCGGCTGAAACAGGTATTGACCAACCTGATCAGCAACGCCGTCAAATTTACATCTTCGGGGGAAGTGACAGTACTGGCCTACCTTCATTCAGAACCCGACAGGGGACAAGTAGGGGTCGGCTTTACCGTGAAAGATACAGGCATTGGCATTCACAAAGATGGTCTTTCCAGCTTGTTTAAGGCGTTTTCTCAGGTCGACTCCTCGGTCAACCGTAGATATGGCGGTACGGGACTCGGGCTTGCCATTTGTGAAAGACTGATCCGGTTAATGGGCGGCGCGATCCGGGTCGAGAGTGATTACGGAAAAGGCTCCTCATTCCACTTTTACATTACTACGGGCTATACCAACAAAGTTTCGGATGACCGCAAGAGCCGGATCGCGCAGCAAAGCGATGCCAGGGTGCTGGAAAGTGACTTTTCGTCCCAGTACCCGCTCCGGATCCTGGTTGCGGAGGATAATCAGGTAAACCAGAAATTCATTGGATATGTACTGAACAAACTGGGTTACGAAATCCTGATTGCGAATAATGGGCTGGAAGTGCTCACGTGGCTCGCAAAGGGGCAGTATGATGTAGTACTAATGGATGTACAAATGCCTGAAATGGACGGTTTGGAAGCCACAAAAATCATCCGCAAGGAAAATCCTTCAAAACCTTACATCATCGCACTCACTGCCAATGCGCTGATCGAGGACAGGAATAAGTACCTCAGCATCGGGATGAACGATTACATGGCCAAGCCGATGAAGCTGGAAGAGATCAAGGAAGTATTAAAGAAAGCTTTTACCAGGATTCACCAGTCCCGGCTGGACGTTCTCTCCGGCCGGGTTTAGTGTAATCAAATGCGAATTTGCTGGTCCTCGTCGTCGCTGATCAGTTTATACAAATTCTCTGCATAACGATCGTAGGCAATGAAGATATCGGGCTTGACCATAAACTCCCGCGCACCCAGGCCAACGCATTTCTCCCTGGTCGAGGATACCGAAGAAGTTGAGGTAATGATCACGGGGATTTGGGGGAAATTGGCTTTTACTCCTGTGATCACGTCATATCCGTTTTTGCCCGGCATGTTGAGATCAGAAAGGATCAATTCCGGCAGAGTGTCGGGTTGGCCGTTTAGCCACTCAAATAGCTGATCGCCGTTGCTGAACTCGCCTATAATGTCAAAACCTTTGAAAGCGTTGAACGCATCTGCCATAAAGAAGCGCTCATCCTCATCGTTTTCAACGATAGCCAGTTTGTACTTCTTCATATGTTTACAATTAAAGATTGTGGGGTCTGTTATAATTATTGATTGTGGGGTAATACTACAAAAAAGGTCGTTCCATTTCCTTCTACTGACTCGGCCCAGATTTTACCGTTGTGCCGCTCAACTACCTTTTTACAGATCGCGAGACCAACACCTGTACCCGGGTACTCACTTGAAAAGTGCAGCCTTCTGAAAATCTCGAAGACCGCTTCCAGTTTTTCCCGTGGGATACCAATCCCATTGTCAGTGATCATGAACCTGACCCGGTTATTTTCCTCTGAACACTGCACAGAGATCTCAGGCGCGCGGCCCCTGGTAAACTTCAATGCATTCCCAAGCAGGTTTTGAAACAACTGCACCAATTGCACGCGGTCGCCGCGCACGCTGTCTACATCTGACTGCAACGTTACCTTCGCGCCGGAAGCTTCAACAGAATCATTCAGGTTTTGGATAGCGGCGTGGAACAGGTCCGCTACCTTAACTTCTTCCTTGATCAGGTCAGACTTGCTGATATGTGAGTAATGCAAAAGGTTATTGATCAGCTCCTCCATACGTTCGGCGGCGGCGATACCTTTTCCGATGTAGGTTTTCATATTCTGAAACTGGTCCTGCTCTACATTGCGCGCCATTAAATGCAAAAAGCTCTTCACAGTCCGCACCGGCTCTTTCAGATCGTGTGATACAATGGCCGAGAACTGTTCGAGCTCTTTGTTTGCAGCCGACAGTTCATCATTCGCGATCGATAATTCACTTGCGAGTTGCCGGTACCTGTTACTGCTTTCCTGCAAAGCCTGCTCACCAAGCTTCCGCTCCGTCAGGTCGCGGGTAACCTTTGAAAAGCCTGACAGCCTGTTTTCCTGGTCGTACACTGCGGTTATTACAATGTTGGCCCAAAACCGGGTGCCATCTTTACGAAGCCGCCAGCCTTCTTCCTCATATTTACCTACCGCCCGGGCTATCCGCAGCTCGCGTTTCGGCTTATCATTGATAATGTCCTCTTCGGGATAAAAAATGGAGAAGTACTTGCCGATCACCTCGTCTGCGGCGTAGCCTTTAATGCGCTTTGCGCCTTCATTCCAGCTCACGATCCGCCCTTTTTCGTCGAGCATGAAAATACCGTAATCGGCCACCTGCTCTACCAGTGAGCGGTACCTGGCTTCACTGTCCCTGAGTACTTCTTCGTCTCTCAGGCGACTCGTGAGATCGCGCGTCACCTTTGAAAAACCGACTAATTTATTTTGATCATTAAACAATGCAGTCAGTACCACGCTGGCCCAGAATACCGAGCCGCCTTTCTTCACGCGCCAGCCTTCTTCCCGGTAAATACCCTGCTGCTGTGCAATGCGCAGCTCGTTTTCTGCTTTTTCCGCGATCAGGTCGGCGGACGTATAAAAAATGGAGAAATGTTTGCCGATCAGCTCGCTGGCAGAATAACCGTGGATTAGCTGCACGCCTTCGTTCCATGTTAAAATATACCCTTCCGGGTCGAGCATGAAGATGGAATAATCCTTTACAGCCTCCACCATCAACCGGAAACGCTCTTCGCTGGCCTTGGTTTCGAGCCAGCGGTTTTTCCGCTCGGTGGTATCGCGTAACAGCACCGTAAATCCGGAAAGCTTGCTATCACCGGCAAAAACAGGGGAGAGCGTGGCCTCGGCCCAATATCTTGTTCTGTCTTTCCGGCGCCTCCATCCCTCTGAAACCCATTTGCCATTCTGAACGGCCATGTTCAGCTCGTGCTGGAATTTGATGGTGTCTTCGTGATCTTCGTCCAAAATGAAAAACGGCCGGTTCTCAATCTCGGTCGCGGCGTAACCTGTGATCCTGCAAGCAGCCTGGTTATACGAAAGAATATGACCGGCTGCATCGAGCAGAAAGACTCCTTCCGGAAGGTTGTCAAACAAAATACTGCTGTTTGGTGTCATGCTTATTGTACTGAATGCAAGTATTTAAATGAACAAAATAGATTACAAATTCCGCTTTACTCCACTTCCGTGCTCGTCTCGGCCACGAGACTTTCCTGCAATGTGAGCCTTACCCTCGTCCGCCGCTGGTCGGATTCCATATACAGCCCTATATCCAGCAGCGACGCAATTTCCCTGATCAGTATCAGCCCGATACCCGCGATTTCCACGGTCTCCGCCAGTTCACTTTCGCCATTGGAGTGTCCGTTTGCATTAAACCATTGTACCAGGAGCGCCGGTACGCTGTTCCCACTATTTTCAAGCTCGATAAGTACCGTCTCGTTTTCAGCCGCCGCTTTGATCCGGATGTTTCCGTTACGGGTGTATTTGTTTGCATTGTCAATCAGGTTGTGCAGCACGATTCCGAGCAAATTGGAGTTGCTCATTACAGCGATTTCGGGATCAATATCAATGTGCAGCGTATTGTTTTTTGTCCTGATAATACCCTCAAAAAGCTCTGCCTTTTCCGCGACCAGTTCCGCTAAATTGACTTCATCAGAAATCGCCAGCTTCTGCTGAACAGGGATTTTGGTAAATTCCAGCAGGTTTTTTACATAGCCAAACATTTTTTCAAGCGACTGATGAAGCTCCTGGCTGTACTGCGCCACAGTTCCATAATCCTTGTTTTCCATCATCCGGCAAATCTCCTCCGAAATAATAACCAGGAAATTGAATGGGCCGCGGATATCGTGTGTAATGGATGCAACAATGCGCGACTGTACGTAAATCTGATGTTCGAGTTCCTTCTGGGATTTTTCGAGAGAAACCAGCGCCTGCTGCAATGCCCGGGTCCGTTCCACGACGGCCTGTTCAAGCAGCTTGTTTTCAATCCTGACCCGCTCCATGGCGAGCCGCTCATTTTCCTTTCGCTGGCGGCGTGCCTCGCTATCCCGTTTCAGGTAATAGGCAGCCGGAATGAGGATAATGCTCATGAGAATCCCGCGGCTCGACAGCATCAGTATCTTGATACCCAACGGGTTTTGCGCAGTCCGGAATGGAAAGTCTTTGAAAATGGGATTGAATGTAAAATAGAAAACGTTGGACAGCAGGCAGCAGCAAAGCAGCGACAGGATAAGACCCTGCCAGCGCGCAAACCTTTGCTGGATGTAGTGGATGCTGTACCAGCACGCCAGACTCATTAAAAAGATGACGATCTCCGAGCCGATCAGATTAACCGGGTCCGCCCATTGACCTTCCGAAATGCGCGCGGGCAGCACGAAAAGCGGAATCGAGATGGCAACTATAATACCTGCCTTATGAAGATGCTTGTTCATTAAATACTTGGGATTACTTACTCTACTTCTCCTGCATTTATCTTCACAAACAGTTCCATGACACTTGTAACCTGTGTTTTTTCAAAAATCCTGGCCTTGAAAGTGCTGACTGTACTTCCGCTGATATTCAGCATGTGCGCAATTTCTTTTGTCCATTTCCCCTCAATTAGAAGGTACATGATTTCCCGTTCGCGGGCAGATAGACGCACTACTGCTTTCTTGCCCTGCTGCGCCTGTTCAAGCAGCTTGCTTTGTACATGCTCGCTCACGTACTTATTCCCGTTCATAACCGACGAAATAGCGGCCATGGTTTCTTCTTTTGAGGCTGTTTTGGACAGATAACCATCTGCGCCGGATTGCAGATAGCGCCGCGCATGCTGCTCTTCATCCAGGGAAGAGCAGACCAGAATGGCTGTTGCGGGATGTTTTTCCCGGATCAGCACCGGCATTTGTGTGCCCATTCCGCCGGGAATGTTGATGTCCAGCAGAACGAGATCGAATTGATGCTCACCCATTGCTCGCAGTGCTTCTTCAAAGCCTTCCACTTCATGGATGCTAACATTTTTGTCGAGCTCCTGCAGCATGAGCTTCAAACTCATGCGGATCAAAACATGATCTTCAACAATCAGCACTTTATTCATGAATCATCCCGGCAATGTCTGATTGCGGTTTATGCTTAATTGGAAAAGTCATAACGTAACCAGATAGAAAGTGAGTTTTCTGCACCAAAGTAGTACTAAAATGCAATTTCGCCAACAGGTAAGTTAAGCCGGCTCAAATCAGTGCAATTCGATTCCGGTTTAATTCCTACAACCTGACGGAATACTATCAAATGCCAATTTAAAACTGTTTAATAATTTTCCAATAGAATTCCTGCGGCTAGCTTCTGTTTGTCAGATATTTACACTTAATTCAAAAGCGGTTGAGAGAAATACCCCAACAGATCTTCTATGAAAAAATTGCTACGAACTCTTTCCTTTTTATTGCTTCCATTGCTTTCAGCCGTCCCGCTTTTTGCGCAGGTTTCTGTCGAAGGTGACATCCAGGCATTTGTCACACAAACCGGCGCGCAGGTTACCATCGACAAAGCGACCGGCTCAATTAACTTTCTTCACTTCCCCTTGCAAAACCCTTTTCAGCCCAGCGGCGGCGATGTGGCTTCCAAATCTGCCAATTTTTTCAAGGAAAATGGCAAGCTGCTGGGCATGCGGGCCGGAGAGGACGATTTCCGTTTCCGCGCCGAAAAGCAGGGTAACTTCGGTTTGCAGACAGTCACATTGGAGCAGACTTACAAAGGTGTTCCCGTGTTTGACGGACTGATGAAATTTCACTACGCCGGGAACCTCGGACTTACAACGCTGAATGGTAATTACATAGCTGACATCAAGGTTGATCCTGTTCCCACGCTCAGCCAGGCAGATGCCGAGCGTCTGGCAATCGCCTATGTCGGCGGAAAAGGTGAAAAGCCGGCAGACAGTCCGCTGAGGGCGCACAGAAGCTCCATTTATATATTTCAAAAAGGGCTTGCCCAGGGTTACCGAGGCGAAACTTTCCTGGTTTACGAAGTGGAAGTCCGTGACGATGCCGACCTCCGCGAGTTCCTGTATGTGGAAGCCCACGACGGCCGGTTGATCGAGCAATTTACAGGTACGCACGGCATTCAGCGTACCCTTTATGAACGCAGCATTACGCCGGCCAACATCAAGTGGAATGAAGGAGACGCTTTTCCTGGTACGCTGGACATTTGGCAGCGCTCGGAGGTAGAAACATCCGGTTTCATTTATAACCTGATGAAAAATACGTTCGGAAGGATTTCCTTCGACGGACTGGATGCGCCGATGATTACGGTGAACAACAATCCGGCTATCTCTTGCCCGAACGCAACCTGGAATGGCGTAAGTGCCAACTATTGTACCGGTATCGCAACGGACGACATTGTAGCGCACGAATGGGCGCACGCCTACACGGAATATACAAGCGGGTTGATCTATGCCTGGCAGGCAGGCGCCATGAACGAGGCGTATTCAGACATTTGGGGTGAGACAGTCGACCTGCTTAATAATTACATGGACGATGGAGAGAGTAGTACCTCTGTCCGGACCGGATGCAACAGCTCGACGCGCTGGCGGATGGGGGAGAAGGCCAGCGTATTCAACGGGGGATTGCGCGATATGTGGTCGCCGACCTGTCTGGGCAGTCCCGGCAAAGTGTCGGATCCCGAGTTTCGATGCGGCAATGGGGATAATGGTGGAGTGCACTTCAATAGCGGGGTACTCAATCACGCCTACGCATTGCTGGTAGACGGCGGCTCCTACAATGGGCAGACGATCACCGGAATCGGACTCACAAAAGCCGCTCACATTTTCTGGCACGCCCAATCCGAGTACATGACGCGGACTACCGACTTTGCCGCACAGGCAGATATCCTGGAAGCAGCAGCTTCCGATCTGCTAGGGCAGCCTCTTACCGAGTTGTCCACCGGCACAGCCCCGGGAGGTACCTCGGGCCAGTCGATCAATAACTCGGACCTGACGCAACTTGCAAAAGTAATAGCAGCGGTGGAGCTTCGGCTGGAAGCTTCGTGCAGTTTCCAGACCATTTTTCAACCGGCTCCGGCACTCTGTGAGGGTGCAAAGCCGGGTTTGGCGATTTTTACTGAAGGTTTTGAAACTGGACTAGGCTCATTCACCACAGGATTTGCCACTACTTCGTCTTCTCTTGTCACAAAAGCTTGGGTACAAACAGCAGGTCCTGATGGTCACGAAGGAAAAACGGCATTTGCATTGAACTATGCAGGAGGCAATTGCAGTGCATCTTCTCAGGAGGGTGTAATCTGGCTGAGGAGCCCTCAGATACCGATTCCCTCGGGAACAGCCGGTAACCTTCATCTTGCATTCGACCATTACGTGGCCGTGGAGCCGGGAGCGGATGGTGGAAATATCAAATACAGTGTAAACAAGGGCGAGTGGACACTTGTGCCGGCCTCCGCTTTTACTGCAAATCCCTACAATAATGTCATTCCAAAATACCTGAATCAGAACAGTACCACCCTTAATCCATTGACAGGACAACCTGTATTTTCGGGTACGGACGACGGATCAGTTTCGGGTTCGTGGGGACAAAGTCAGATCGATCTCACTGCGCTGGGGATCCAGCCGGGCAGCTCGGTACAGTTTAGCTGGGAGTTTGGAACTGATCAATGCGGCGGTTACGACGGCTGGTATGTTGACAATATCAGTGTATTTACCTGCTCCATTACACCCGCCGTACATTTTGCCCTGAATGATGCGACGGTCAATGAAGGAGAAGGCAGTACTTCTTCCGGCTGCCTGAATTATGTTGACAAGAAGATCAAAATACAGATCGACAAAGCGCCTTCCGCGCCTGTCACGCTCACATTCAACAATCCGCAGGGTTCGGCAAAACAAGGCGCCACTGCGGACTATACCATTTCACCGGCGTCGGTAACACTGCAAGCCGGCACGCTCTCGGCAGATGTGACAGTGCGCGTTTACAATGATGCCTACGTGGAAGGTGACGAAACTGTGGATTTATCCTACCAGCTGAATGCCAATGGAGGCAATGCATTTGCAGCCAGCACGCAGCAGACTTTTTCATTGACGATCGTTGATGATGACCTGGCTCCGGGTAACTACACGGAGGAGCTGCTGTTTTCCAACTTTAACACGAGTCAGCAGGGGTGGCAGGTGACCAATGGAGGGACCAGTCTCAACACCTGGGCACTGGTATCGCCTTCCAGTCAGGCACTTGATCCTGCCGGGCGGCCATTTTTCAGAGTGATCGGAAATGATGTGGTGAGAACCGATCACGTGAGCGATGAAATACTTGAATCGCCTGCTATCAACACCCAGGGTAAGAAAAACATGGTTTTAACCTTCTCACAGGGCTGGCTGCCTTATGCCGACGGCGTGCCCGAAACGGGAATGGTGGATGTTTGGGATGGATCTGAGTGGCACAATGTGATGACAATCAATGAAGCTTCCGGTGCGTTGGGCAGTATTTTCAACGGAACCCCGGACAATCGAACAATCCAGATCCCGGATGCTTATGCCAATGTAAATATGCGGATCAGGTTCCATTTTGTCGCGCAGCTCAGCTTCCATTGGGCGGTGGACAATGTGAAGCTCACTGCTTCCAATTCCACGAATATACTTACGACCGTAAACAATGGAAACGGTGCCACTGAATACCTCGGCCCGAATGAAACCGCCGTGTTCTATGATCCCGAAAGCGGTCATATTATGGCGAAGATCAAAAACCTTTCGGCGCACGATTATGGTTGCACCACCGTCGAGGTCGACCGGGCTGGCACTGACGAAACTGCCTGGCTGGGAGATTATCAAATCACCAAAAAAACCTACAAAGTGACGCCTGCGATAAACAATCCTTCCGGGCGGTATGAGATCACGCTGTATTACAAAACGGCCGAGCTTCCTACATTTAATGGAGCCGATATCACTTCCATGGGAAAAAGCCCGGGTGCAATCGGGGCTGGTAATGTGGTCGGTACTTCTTTCGCCGAAGTGCAGGTAACTTCCGCTTTCAATACCGATCTTGCCTATACCTCGGTTTTTGATTCCGGCTTTTCGGGCTTCGGACTTTCCGACGCGCCGCCCGCCGGGTCTCTGCCCGTTACCTTGATTGAATTTTCGGGTACCCATGCCTCGGAGGGGAATGTGCTGACATGGAAAACTACTTCTGAGGTCGATAATGACCGTTTTGTTATCCAAAGCGCAACAGACGGTCGCAGCTTCCGGGAGATCGGCACAGTAAGTGGGCGCGGCTCTTCTTCTATCACGAATTCCTACCGTTTTACCGATCCGGAAATGCAGTTTTCAACTGTTTATTACAGATTAAAACAGCTGGATTACGACGGTACCGCGACGCACAGCAAAATCATTGCGGTTTCTGCAGACAAAAAGCCGAAGGTTAAGTTCTTCCCAAATCCGGTGAGTTCCGAATTGACAATGGAATTGCCCGATGTGAAAGACAAGTTCGTGCAGGTTTCAGTAGTTAATGCAGGCGGTCACGTGCTGATACCTGAGCACCAAACCAGATTGGAAAATGGAAAGGCTGCATTAAGCCTCGAAAAGCTTCCCGCCGGCATTTACCAGGTGATACTCAAAACGCAGTCTGGCAGCATCATTTCCCAGATCATAAAATATTAACCGGCTAAAATGCTTACAAACATGGAAGCACCGAACCATAGTTATCTAACAACCTCGTTCGGGATCAGGAGACTGCTTTGTTGCCTGGCCTTGCTTTTTGCATTTACCACAACTACCGGCTGCGATGATCAGGATACCGGGACGAAAAAAACGCAGGAGGTATTCTTTGAGGTAACCTACATCAATAATGCGTGGGGACATCAGTTTAAAGGGTTTTTGATAGATAAGAATGGCAAGATCCAGACCTTCGATAATCCCACGCAATGGATTATTGCCGATCCCCAGGATGGTCTCACGATGCAGCAATTCGTCGAAAATTTAGCAAAAACAAAAGAATCGAGTGTGCAGGTATCGGTTGGTGAGCTTGAACAATACGCCGCAAAGATCGGCTCGCTTGGCAATGCTAACTTTTCCAAGCCTGTGCCCGTGAGTGTCGACGGAGGGATTACGACTTACACAGCCTATCAGCTGAGTGCAGACAGGCAGCGCTACCTGCCTGTGCTGCTCATGCAAACAGGAGACCTGGAAATTCATAACCTGAACCCCGCTGCCCAGGAAACGGCGGTGTGGCTGGCTGGCCTCGCCGAAAAGGTTTATTGATTTCAGTACGCACTAAGCTCCGGTTGCAGATTCCGCATTGCCTGGCGCAGGTGCCGCCGCGCGTGTACGATCATGAATTGTAAAATGTCTCCCGTGGGTAAACGTACCCAGCTGGCAATGGAGAGGGGAATGCGCGTATGGTTTACATTCGCTGCACGCGCCTTTCTGAGCAGTTGCAGCAAGGTTTCCTGCTGTTCGAGGAACTCGGCAACTACCTGGTGTGCGTCCATGGTTTCGGCAGGCAGGTGCTTTTTGACGGCTTTCATTTTCTTCGGGCTCTTGTCCGGATCTGTGAGCTTGATAAGGTACCTGCCCAGCCAGGAGCTTTTGTAGGTATTTTCTGCGTTACCGGTGGCTGCTTTTTCAAGTTCCTTCTGTAAACGAGGCAGGTAGTATGCGCCGTAAGTGTTAAGGTGCGCCAGGCATTGCGCTATACTCCACCCGCCCGTGGCCGAGGGCCGGAGCAGTGTTGCTTCTTCAAGGTTTTGGAAATACTTCAAAGTATCACTGATAAACAATTCAGTTTCTTCTTCAAGCCCGTTGAGCCAGGGCGCTTTTTCAATGGTTGTTGCTGACATTTTCCTGCTGTTTTGTACCATGCAAAGTTGATCAGCCGGTGATTATCCGTTGTTGGTATTTGCCAAGATTTCAGTACCTGATGCTGTTGATGAACTTGCTGAAATTGGTCGGGTCCACACCGATGTAATTGGCCAGGTACTTGTGTGCGACCAGCTGTAAAATGTGCGGACTGCGGTTCAGGAGCTTCCTGAATTTCTCTTCCGAAGAATAGCATTGCAGTTCTACCAGCCGCTCCATTACACCCGACATAGCCTGCGTAATCCCCAGCCGGATCATGGTTTCGATCGCAGGTCTCTGCTGCATTATAGCGTGCAAGTCGGCGTGAGGTGCCCTGAGGAATTCTGAGGGGGTTAATGTTTCAAAATAGTAACGTGAAGGTTTTTGTAAAAACAATGCGTCCACCACGCCGCCGAATGAAGGTGAATACGAAAATACGAGCGTCGATTCGCGGCCCTGTTCATCGAGGTAGTACACCCGCTGTACTCCGCTGAGCACGAAATAGAGGAAGTTTTCAGTTTCTCCCGCGGTAGTCAGCACGGTTTTTCGTTTGGCTGAAAAAGGCTGCCAAATGGCCGCGAATGCAGCCCAGTCGGCTTCGCTTAACGGGTGAATGGCGTCAACAACTTGCCGCAACTGCATACAAAATCAGGATGAGGTTAACTGTCTGTAAATATAGCGCATTTCGAAAACCAGCCATGGATTTCAAGTTGGTCAGATGATAGAAAACCGCCACTGCGCAGTTTCTGCCTAGGTATTCAAAGGCGCGCTATATAGTTTTACAGAAACACCATTTACCTCAAACAAACTGAAAATTGCCCATTTATGAAGACAGAAAAAGAGAAAATGCTTGACGGTGAGCTCTATGTAGCACTAGACCCGGAACTGACGAAGGAGCGTACCGAGGCGCGGCTGCTGCTGCTGGAACTGAACAACAGCCGCGAAGATGAACCGGAGAAGCGTACCGAAATACTAAAAAAGCTGATCCCCAATGCAGGCAAAGATCTCTGGCTGCAACCGCCATTTTACTGCGATTATGGAAGTAACATAATCGTGGGCGACCAGGTATTTTTTAATTTCAACTGCGTTGTGCTGGATGTTACCTATGTGCGCATTGGCAGCCGCACGCTGTTCGGGCCCAATGTACAGATTTACACAGCCACACACCCGACTGACCACGTAACCCGCGCGTCGGGAGTGGAGTCAGCGAAGCCAATAACCATTGGCGAAGATGTGTGGGTAGGCGGCAGCGCCGTGATTTGCCCGGGTGTAAGTATCGGTAACCGGACGATCATCGGAGCCGGGAGCGTGGTTACCAAAGACATTCCCGACGACGTTTTTGCAGCCGGAAACCCCTGTCGCGTAATCCGCTCACTGATCCAGGAATAAGCGCCGCTATTGCAACGTAAACCCTCCACCTTTTGCAACCAGCGATTTGTCAAGAAGATAAAACTGTGTTTCACCAGAGACATCCACATCCAGGATAGCAAGCTGATATATGCCCGGCGCAAGATCATCCTTTCTCAGAAAGGTGTTGAAGCCGGGTTTATAGTAATTGCCCGTTGTCAGTATCTGCTTTCTGGCTTCCACTTTGGCATTCGCATTCATCAAATGCACCGCACCGGCCTGAACGTTTTTCAAAACCAGAAAACGGTCACTCAGCAAAGATTTGCGGAACGGTTCGTCGTTGCTGCCCACGAAGTAGTGCGTCAACAGCTCGGGCCCTTCCGTTACCATACGGGTTACCTTCCAGTCTTCCAGGTACATCTTATCAGCCGTTTTTCCGCCTGCTCCCTTCGCAAACATTTCGTTGAGTGCAGCCTCGCTGATTACAGGTTCGGGAAGGCGGAAGAAGCCTTTTTCATAACCTGGCCTCAGATAGAAGTCTGCATTGCGGGTAATGCTTTTTTCAACCGAAAACATGTCACGGTTATTTTTCCAGTTGTAAACATCGGCGAGGTAAGTCGTTTTCTTTGAGGCTACCGTCGCAGTAAATACATAATGTGCATACATCCAGTAGAAAACGCTCAGGACAGATACGGTGATCAGAACCTGCTTTTTTCTGAAAAATGAGGTGTAATCCAGGAGTATGATGTAGCAGATGACCGTCGACATTGCTGCGTAAAGCTGAAAACGGCTTGCGATTGTTGAGCCTGTCCACGATCTGAACAACGCGATCACCGCACTCGTGATGAAGATGAATGCAAATAGGGATAGCAGCTCGATAGAACCCGGTTTAACGGAGCTCGGCTTATCGAAATAAACCGCCGCTACTTTCAGCGTGAGTACCAGCATTATGCCAACGATGAAGATACCCCATAGCGCAGACCATAACTCTTTCCCTGCCCACAGCGACATACTCGAACCAATGAATCCAAACAGGGACGAAAGCATGCTGATCAGATCAGTAGGTAAATGTCCCGCCTGCCCGCGCTCGTAGCCGATGAGGTAAATAGCAAGGCACGCGATCATGGAAATCGTAGCCAGGGTTGCCTTTTTGAAATCTTTGAAACACAAAAAGTAAAACACGACGGCAGGAAAAGAAAGTACCCCGTTACCATGCGTGAATGTGGCCAGCAAACAAAAAACCATTGCCAGCCAGAATGTAACGGTAGTCCTGCGTGATGCGAGCAAAATAGCAGTTACCGTAAAGGCAGTCAGAAATGAATGCTGCATTCCATTGAGCGCCCAGCCTGACACTTCGTGGAACAGCGGGGTGAAAAAAAGGAACGGGGCAGGAATGAAATAGTAGAGTGGGAGCTTGGTCTTCCTGAATTGGATATAGAGGAAAGAAAAGATGTAAATGACGTTCAGTGAGACCAATACAATGTAAAACCTGAAATTCTGGTGGCCTGTGAGCGCATATTCAACCAGCGCGATAAACCGGATTGTAGTGGCTTTGTGATCGTTGAAAGTCAGAAACATTTGATGCAACACAACATCAAAGGAAAACCCGCCTTCGGAAGCAGCTTGTATAAACTGAATGATCAGGAAATCGTCCTGGAATGGGAAATTAACTGAAAAGAAGAGGTTGTAGAGTAAATATAAAGCAATAACCAGGCCGATAATCAAACCTGAAACTAAACGCGGCATACATAATTATTAAAGTGACTAGCATTGTCATGCAATATTCATACCGGGCGGGTTGAGGCTTTCTCTCCACGCGACGGGCGGCAGCTGCGAGCGGCAAGCTGCGAGCGGCCAGCTGCCGAAGGTAATACATGCTGAAACAAATCAATGTGCCGGAAATGAAAAAGAGGGTCACCAGTTCTGGCAACCCTCTTTTTCAAAATAGCAATGCTGATATCAATAACCGATCGGCGCAGAGCCTGCGGTTGTAGTCCAGCCCGGATTCTGGTAAATAGGAGAGGTAGTCGCGTCTCCACCGGTGGCGGTAATTGTAAAGTGCTGCGCTGCGATCGGGCTCAGGTAATGCGCCATCGCCCACCTTGTACCCTTATACGAATCTGCATTGCTGCGGATTTCGTGTGGTCTTAGGTAAGTGCTCAATGCCGGATCAGATACCACCGCGTTGTTGGTAGTAGCACCGTAAGTAAGCTGCGCAGCAGTGTACCACGATTTCATCGGTCCCCACAATTTAAATCCTTCCACGTGGTAAGGTGTGTTGATCATCTGGTCCATTGCACGCCATCTTTTCAGGTCCATAAAACGCAATCCTTCCGCCATCAGCTCATTCCGGCGCTCGCGGCGGATATTGTACAGCATAGGGGATACCTGACGGTTTGCAGAATACGATCCCCAGTCCGAGGCTTCCTTCGTCATTTGCGTAGCTGCAATCGTTTTGTCGATATCCGTGCTCACTTTTGCACGCGCCCGGATCTGCTGCCAGTAGCTGATCGCATCTCCGTCGAGCGATCCGTTTTTCTCGTAACAAGCTTCCATATAGTTGAGGTAAGCTTCCACGGCACGGAATGTGATCGATCCCGTGTAACCGTTTCCATTGCCTGCATAAATACCATCGTAAGTCAAGCCCTTGCGGATCGAATAGCCAGTCGTGTACTTCTTCTCATAGCTCGATTCCCAGATCATAGGAGTAGGTTCTATCTCGGTAGCGTGCGAGCCCAGCGCGAGGTTGAGCAGCACATTTTTCTGACCTGGTTCTTTCAGGAAAAGGTTCAGCCTGCCGTCGCGATCTGCTCTTACATTGGTAATATAATCATCCCCTTTGTAGCCACTTCCTGCTGCATAAATCGGCAATCCGTTCGCCATTAAAAAGCTTTCGACCATACTTCTTGTCAAACCAACCGCATAGTTTCCAGCCTGTGCATTTACAGGTACATTGTGCGTAACGAGTGTGCGGTTGTACTGTCTCCAAAGCAACACCTCGCCGTAAGAAGACATGTTTTCCGCGCTGAACATATTGAAATAAGGGTTTTCATTATTGGCTGAAAGAATGATCCCTGTATTCGTTACAAGCGGCGTGCTTGAAGCCACTTCCTTGGAAGCCGCCATCGCCTGCGTCAGGAAATACTCGATCTCGCCTTCTATGCTCCCCGACGGGAAATTGTAGGATGCGCCCTCAGGCTTGGTTGCGCCCGGCCATTCAGGACCTTTGGGGACGAATGCCGTTCCTTTGAAATATTTCAGCCAGGTACCTTCATATAAAGCCACGCGCGATTTCACCAGCTGTGCTACTTTCTTGGAAATGCGGTTGGAGCCTCCTACCGGCGGGACATTCTGCATTAACAAAGCAGCCGAGTCCAGATCTGAAATGATAAAGCGGGCTACCTCGTTGCGCGGACTGCGCTTGCTCGCGGCAACCAATGCAGCCTGCTGGTCAGGTAAGGTAGTACGCAGGATCGGGAAGTCGCCCAGTGCCTGTAACTTTTTGAAATACTCAAATGCACGCAGGAAATACACCTCACCGATGTAATGGCGGATATTGGCGTCGCTGCCCGTAAGCTGACCGTTTTTCAGGCTTGGCACCACAGTTTGCAGGAAGTAATTGAGCTGGAAAATGTTGGTAAAGCCCCAGTCTCCCTCCGTTGACCCAACACGCCACAAGCCGGGCATGTATTTGTTGTCAAGCGCCGGTATCGCCATATTGTCGGTGTTCGCGTCTATTCCAAAGGTGCCGAAAGACCAGTTTGCATGTGAAGGAAGCACATCTGTGTAGCGCGCCACGGCATAAGCTGCGAGCTGTGACTCTTCGTTAAGGTAAGAGTCGGGGGTAATGCTGGAAAGAGGCGCCTGATCGAGGTAATCGTTGCAGGACACAGCCACGAGCCCCGTCAGCCCAATCACGAAAGCACTTAATTTTTTATATCTGAGGAAATTCATTGTGTCTGATTTATAAGGTAATACTTAAACCTGCCGAGTAAACTTTTGACAATGGATACACACTTCCGCCTGAGCCTCCGTCGATGGTTTCAGGGTCAAACATTTTCGCCATTTTGGTTTTTGTAAGCACATTCTCGCCCGAGAAATAAATGCGGAGCTTCTGAATGCCGGCCTTTTGGGTAATGGTTTGCGGAATGGTATAACCCAGTTGAAGGTTCTTCAAACGCAGGTAAGATGCATCCTGCAGGTACCGTGTCTGGGTCTGCTTGTTTTTGCTGGTACCGAATGTTGGCCGTGGATAATATGGATCCAGGTTTTGTCCCAGCGGGTGGTTGGCATCAGCACGGAAGTAATCGGCATGGTCTACAAATCCTGTTGACCACCAGATATTGTCGGTAGCTCCCCAGAAGAAGTAGCTGCCCTGCCAGTAATCCCGTTTCAGCACACCCTGGATGAATGCGCGGAAATCGAAACCTTTCCAGTCCAGGTTAATGTCTGCACCAATGGTGTACCTCGGTGTGCTGTTACCGATCTTACGCTGGTCGCCCGGGTTGGCAAGGGTGTTTGCACCTGAGTTGATGATACCGTCGCCATTCAAGTCAGCGTACATAATGTCACCTGCTGCCCATTGCGAACCAAAAGCGCTTTGACCGCCATTTGAAAGGGTTGCCAGGTGCGCGTCCATTTCTTCCTGTGACTTGGCAATGCCGAGCGTGGTATAACCCCAGATATCACCCATTTTCTGACCTTCCCGATAGCGGCCGAGGTCATTTGTTTCGTTGGGATATCTTGTAATCGTAGTCTGGTAGTCGGATAGCAGCAAACGTACATTGTAGCCCAGGTCATTTTTAAGGCGATCGTTCCAGGCGATTTCAAACTCGAATCCCTGCGTTTTCAAGTCGGTGTTGTTGGTCTGCGGCACGCCGGTTCCCAGGATCACAGGCAGGGTAGGAGCCGGACCTACCATGTTGAGCGTCTTGCGCTGGAACCAGTCGAACGAGCCCGTAAGTCTGTTCCCGAGCATTCCCCAGTCAAGGCCCAGGTCATAGCTTTTGATCGTTTCCCATGTCAGTGTAGAGCTGATCAGGCCGGGAGCACTGGCCGTATTTGGTCTTACCCCATTAATCAGCCACGATCCGTTGGCAGTACCTACCGGCATTGTTACGTAAGTCGGGTAAAAATCGGTGGATCCGTCGGCAGGTTTCTGGTTACCCAGCTGGCCATACGATGCGCGGAATTTAAGGGTGTTGATAAAGGAAATATTATCCTCGAAGAACTTCTCTCTCGCTACATTCCAGCCCACGGAAACAGACGGGAACAGGTTCCAGCGCTGCTCGGCGCGGTAACGTGACGATCCGTCGTAACGCAGGTTGGCTTCAAGCAGGTACTTGCCGTCGTAATCGTAGTTCAACCTTCCGAAGAAGCCGGCTGTGGCCCAGCGGTGGTACAAGCCCGTTACCGAAGGTGGTACAGCAACCCCATTTGCATCGGTACCGCTCGTAGTTGCAATCGTAGGCAGCGAAGCCACGATCACTCCGTTACGCTGTGCGCTCAGGTTGCGGTACTTCGTCAGCTCGGTCTGGAAGCCGCCCATCAGCTTGAAGAAATGCTTATTAGCAAGTGTCAGGCTATATTCCGAGTACAGGTTTGCGTTGAAGTAGTTCTCCTTATTCGCATATTCGTACACTTCCGAGTTGTTGTTATATACGTACGGATTTCCGTTGACATCGTGGTTGTACGTTTTCTGCACATCCCAGTGACGGAAGTCGTTGCGTGTCCGGTAGTTTACCTCACCGAAAGTTTTCCAGCCTTTTACAGGTTCAAAAACCATTTGCAGTTGCTGGTACAGAAAGTCGGTCTGGTTGCGGTCCTTACCTCCCTCGGCCATTCCCAATGCAGGCGATGGCGAGCTGAACAGGAATCCATTCGGATCGTAGAGCGGCAAAGTCGGCCAACCCTGGCGACCCAGGTCCTGGTAAAAACCATTCGTCAGGTTAGACGGGCGGTTGTAGTCTTCACGGATAAAACGCGTGCTGTAGTTCACAGAAAGTTGGTCCGTGAGCTTGGTGTTGATCTTCGCAGTAGCGCCGTAACGTGTAAAATCGTCCTGGTTGAAGCGCATCAATCCCTGCTGTCCCATGTAGTTTCCGGAGATATACACCTGCGTTTTCTCGCTTCCGCCGCTCAGACTGAAATTGTGCTCCTGAGACAATGTCCTATTTCTGAACATTTCCTTGTACCAGTCCACATTCGCATTGCCGTAGCCGTAACCGTCAGCCCAGTAAGCTGCATTGTTCGGGTTCACGATCACTGAATTTTGAAGGGTGCCACTCTGGTAATCGCGGATCCGCTGTAAATGCTCTGTATTGAAATGCGGCGCGCTGCCTCCATTCTGTCCTGCGTCGTTGAAATACAATGCAAAAGTGTACGAATCCATCATCTTCGGCATCAGTACCGGCGTAGTCGAGCGAAAGCTGTTGTTGTAGTTGACAGACAACTTTCCGGCTTTTCCTTTTTTAGTAGTAACAAGGATTACCCCGAATGCGGCGCGAGACCCGTACACAGCCGCAGCAGCTGCATCTTTAAGCACCGAAATGCTCTCGATATCCTGCGGGTTGATCGCATTCAGCGAACCCTCCATTCCATCGACCATGATAAGCGGACTGGAAGAAGAGTTGCCGATGGTACCCGTACCACGGATATTAATGCTGGGGTTACTTTCAAGGGAACCGTTGTTTTGAGAAATGTTCAAACCTGTAACCAAGCCCTGTAAAGCCTGGGTTGCATTACGTACCGGCCTGTTCTCGATTGCCTTTGCGTCAACCGTGGCGACCGCTCCTGTCAGGTTCACCTTCTTTTGGGTACCGAAACCAACCACAACGACTTCTTCAAGATTGTTGTTGTCGTTATCGAGCGCCACATCCAGTGAGTAAGTGCCGTTTGCATTTGGAGCGAGTCCGGTCAGGCTCATCTCGCGTGCCTGGTAGCCGATGAATGTAAACACGAGCACCGCATTGTCGGCCGCGTCCAGCTTGTAAATCCCGCTGGCGTCTGTGATCGTGCCGGTAGAAGTTCCTTTAACGACTACGCTCACACCCGGCAACGGGCCCTGAGCATCTGTGACGGTTCCTTCCACTTTTACTGTCTGGGCATATAAGGCTGTCGACGACATCAATGCAGCTAGCATGAGCATCAACACTCCCGTCCTGCCAAAAAGATGGAGTAGTTTTCTTTTCATTGGTTAGAAATTCGGTTTGGGTAAAAAATTGGGTATTCTGGGAAAAGGACAATTATGGCATTTGTCAGAACAACTACTTACTTAGCAGATGTAAAATGACGTTTTAGCCAAATGGTCAAATAATCATTCGAATTATTCAAAATTAGAGAAGCGGGAATGTTCAAAGCGGGTGTTTTTCGTCAGATTCCGGGTGAAATCAGGCAGGCGGGTTGAAATTTTTTGAAGATTTTTAAAAATGAGGAGCAGGATAACGGGAAGCAGATACGTGAGGAGAATGCGCTGGCAATACGCAGGCGCAGAGGTGAAAAAGGGGTTTTGGTACTTGTCTTTTTTACTGATTTTTCTCAGTTCAGGTCAAGGTACAAGGGCGCAAAGCAATGCGCCGCGCTTCCGTTTTGAGCACATTACGGTTGACGACGGACTCGCGCATAGCGACGCTATGACGGTCGTGCAGGGAAGCAGCGGATTTATATGGATTGGTACAAATAACGGGATAGATCGTTACGATGGCTATGATCTCAAACACTACCAGCTGCCTGCCAGTGAGCCTACCGGCGTGGCAACGAACAGGATGCAACTGCTGTCGGTGGATACGCGGGGCAAGCTCTGGGCAGGGACTGAAAATGCGGGTTTGTATTTTTATGATCCGGGGAAAGACCAGTTTGTAAGACCCATTTACAAAGACAAATCCGGTCCTTCGGGTCAGGCTATCTTCGAGCTGAACCGCAGCAATGTGCGGTCCATCGTAATGGACAAAGCAGGCCAGTTGTGGGTGGCGACATTCAGTCACGGCGTTTTTGTTTTGACACTGGACGGTGATGGTGCGGTTTCCAGACTGAGCCGGGTGGTCCTGGGCCAATCAGGCGCAGCCAACTTTGATGCAACTTCCCTGGTCCTGAGTCCGGCCGGTAAGCTCTGGATCGGCACGCCGGGAGAGGGTCTCTGGGAGCTTGATCCCCATGCAAAGGAGGGTGGATATGTACGTCAAGCTTCCAGGAATAATCATATTACAGAAAGTGATATTCGTGTACTGAGTAAAGATAGGCGAGGTAACTTCTGGATCGCATCCAACAACTATGTGTACCGCCTGTCTGCCGGCAATGCCGGGCAAGCCGGTAATGCTATCAGGTTGCCGCAGCTTTTCCACGGGATCCAGTGCCTGTATTCCGATTCTTTCGGCCGGCTCTGGATAGGCTCCGATTTCGGGTTGAGCATGATCGAAGATGTGGACAACTACCTCGCCGCGCCAGGAGCGTCGGGTGTGCATCACTACGCACCCAAAGATACTGACCCGCAAAGCATCAACTCGGGCCGCATTCACCAGATCACGGAAGATTCCTTCGGTAACCTCTGGCTGGCAGCTTCGGCCGGAGGCGTAAATAAGATCAGGCTTCAACCCAAAGGTTTTCACCACCTTAACCGTGAGGTTTCTGAAAGAACTACCCTCAGCAACAACTTTGTCAATGCAATTGCGCGCGACGATTCCCGCGGGCAGCTCTGGATCGGTACACGGAACGGGTACTCTGTTTATGACGAAAAGACGGGCACCTACCGCAATTTCCTGAGTCGCGCCGGTGGTGGAAATGTGACGGGTACAGACGTATCGAGCTTTTGCCTGATCGATGGTCAGATGTGGATAGGCACGCGTTACGCCGGACTTTACCTCAGTGCGGCAGACGGGCAAAAAGCCCCGGTAGCTGTGCGGACAGGCACCGGCCTCATGCCCTGGAACAACATGAGCATTGAACGGATTGTGACGGATCAGCATGGGAATGTGTGGGTAGGTACCTTCGGGGGTGGCTTGAACCTGTTTTCACGGACGGGCAGGTTGATCAGGAGCTTCAACCGGTTCAACAGTCCATTGCCCACCAGCGATATCAGCTTTCTGTTAATCGATCCCAGCCGGGATGTGATCTGGGCAAGTACGGCCGACCAGGGCGTACTGAAATTGGCGTACCGTGGTGGAAAGCTGCTTTTGCTCAACCAGTTCAAGCATGATCCTGCTAATATGAACAGCCTGCAGGCGGACTTTGCGTGGCCGCTGCTGCGCGACCGGAAAGGCAATATCTGGATCGGGACGATAGGCGGTGGTTTACATCGGCTATCTGTCGAAAACGGCAAAGAGACGATCCGGAGGTACCAGCACCTTGTGCCGGACAATGATGTTGAAAGCATCCTGGCCGACCCGGCGGGCAATTTATGGCTGGSGGGTTCCGGGTTGAAGCGCTTTAATCCCGAAACCGGGGAGCTGGTTCGCTATGACGTAAGTGACGGGCTGCAAAGCAACTCTTTCAAGGTGGGCGCATCTTTTCACTCCGCCGGCGGAAACATGTATTTCGGAGGTACTAATGGGGTTACCTGGTTTAAACCCGAAGAAATTCAGCCTAATCCTGTTGCGCCGCTCGTGCGCATTACGGGGCTGCGTGTGCTGAACAAAAACAGGGACGCGACGCAAAAGCAGGCTGGCAGTTCTATGGTAAGCAGGCAGTTTTCAGAAGCAGAAGGAATTACTATCCACGCGGCTGAAAATGACTTTTCATTCGAATTTGTAGGTCTCAACTACATCAATCCCCGGAAGCAATCGTATGCATTCATGATGGAAGGTTACAGCCGGGACTGGATACAGCTTCCTGCCGGACAGCGCGTGGCCAGCTTTGCCAACCTTCCTGCGGGCGATTATGTGTTCAGGGTTAAAGCCAATAACGGGGAAGGCGTTTGGTCGAAGGTACCGGCTTCCGTGCGTGTAAAGGTACTGCCGCCCTGGTGGCAAACGTGGTGGGCTTACCTGCTGTATATCGCTGCATTTTCGGCCGCATTGATTTGGTATAAAAAATTAAGTACCAGTCGTTTGAAGCTTGAAAACAGGCTTGCTCTCGAAAAGCTGAAAGCAGATAATGAACGTGAAATGGCCGAAATGAAGGCAGCGTTTTTTACGAGCGTTTCGCACGAGTTCCGGACTCCGCTTACGCTCATTCTCGGGCCGATGCAGGAGTTTGTCAATTCACTTTCCGAGTCGGAGGCGGTACGTGAAAAGGCACGTATGATGCACAAACAGACGCGGAAGTTGCTGGATCTTGTGAATCAACTGCTCAGCTTCCGCAAAGTGGAGTCGGGTACGATGCAGCTCGCGACGGCCAGGCAGGACATTGCGGTGTTTATCAAGGAAATATTTTCGATTTTCAGGATCAAGGCAGATGAGCTCCGGGTTGACTACCAGCTGCATTTACCCCAACAGGAGCTGCCGCTTTATTTTGATTGCGGGAAAATGGAGGTGGTGATTACCAATCTGTTGTCAAATGCATTCAAGTATACTGCCCCGGGCGGACTGATCAGCTTGTCCGTGCGGGTTATCGGCTCAGCGGAAGGAGAAGGGGTTTGGTTGGAGCAAAAATTGCAGGATAACTACCTCGAAATAGCTGTGTCCGATACTGGTAAAGGAATTGGTGAGCAAGAGCGCGAGCGCATTTTTGATCCATATTTTCAGGCGACAAATACCCGCTCTGACATTACAGGAACCGGAATTGGTCTTGCATTGGTGAGGGATTTTGTAAAAAGACATTCCGGGGATGTGACAGTGAATAGCCGGGTAGGAGCAGGTACCACCTTCATTATCCGACTTCCATTTGGCAAAAACCACCTGAACCCGGGTGAAATCGCCGAGCCAGGTAATTTGCGTCCATTCGCGGTTGAGCCGCTTGATAGCACGCGTTTGTCCGACGCTACAAGTATAGTGGGCAACAAGTCGCTCAAACTGCTCATTGTGGAAGACAATGCGGACCTGCTGCAATACCTCGGCGGTCTGTTCCGCGATCATTTCCAGGTTTTCCTCTCTGCCGACGGCGCGGAAGGCTGGGGCCAGGCGCTCGACATTTTGCCCGATCTGATCATCAGCGACGTGAATATGCCGGGGCTGAATGGACTGGAACTGAGCAGGAGAATCAAACAGCATTTGAAAACCGCACATATTCCTGTCATCCTGCTTACCGCACGCGCCGCTGCCGTGCAGGAGCTGGAAGGATTGGAAACGGGCGCGGATGATTACATTGTCAAACCGTTCAATGAGGATATTCTCAAAGCGAAGGTTACTACTTTGCTTCGGAACAGGAACAGGTTGCAGGAATACTACCAGCGCCAGATCCTGCTGCAACCCACCGAGATCGTAATCCCCGACGAAGACAAGCTGTTTCTGGAAAAAGCAATGGGGATCGTGGAGGCAAACCTGACAGACAGTGACTTTAATGTGCAGACACTGGTAAGTGGCATGCACATGAGCCAGTCCGTTTTTTACCGGCGGATCAAAAGCATTACCGGGCAATCGGTGATTGAATTCATTAAAGATATCAGGCTGAAAAGGGCGGCTCAGCTGCTGCTAAACCCTCACGCGCGTGCTGCGGAAGTCGGCTTTATGGTAGGCATTGAAGATCCCAAGAACTTCCGGGTTTCCTTTCAGAAACTATTCGGAATGTCGCCGACGCAGTATGCCAAGCTGCACCGCTCAGGTGAGAAAGCGCCGGCTGTTCAGGCGGAGGATTGATTTCATAAAAAAAAGCAATGTTACTTGGCTTCTTTAACCGCATTCATGATTTCAGCCAGCGTACCGCGTACATTCATGACCATATTGCTGTTGTCGAGCATTTCGCTTTCAGACTTCACTTTGCCCGTGAACTTGTAGAGAAAACCGGTATCTTTTTTATCGGTCAGAATTTTCCAGCCGCTTTTGAGAATGCTGCCGTCGATCACCTTGGCGTGCATGGAAACATTCTGAGTTCCTTTTGCAGGAATGCTGATTGTTTTTTCCAAAACCCCATTCATTTGTAAAGCATCCTCAATGCTGAAAACGAACGCGCCGTCACTCAGTTTTAATGGGAACAGGTTTGGATTAAAAACCTCTACTTCCACATCCATCCCTTTACTTTTCATTGAAAGTGCATTCAGGTCTACATGTTTCACCTTGATTTTAGGGATTCTCAAAGCTGGTAATTTTCTGGACACATCCATGGTGAACTTCTTTTCACCGGCAACAGGCACATCCACTTCAAAGCTCGTTGTCATCGCATAATCTGCGCTGTCGATCTTGTTATCATCAAAATGTTTCAGCACGCGGGCCATTGGTTTAGCGAGCAGCTCCATCGGCAGTGTGATCGTGGAGCTATCGGAAGACCGGATACTGATCGGTTTTTCATAACTATCCTCGATCACTTTAATGGAATCTATATAGATCACATAGTTGAGGCGTTTTGTATTGATATCTACCGGCAGCGGATTGTAAATCGTGACCTTGCTTTCCATTTTAATCCGCTCTGCATCAATATCCCGGATGTTCAGGGAGGCAACTCCGACCGTAGGGGCCAGTTTATCTCCGGCTTTTTGTTTCGTCTTGTCAGATGAAGGCGACTTCCACCACCAAATGCCGGCTCCGACCAGGACGATCAGTACCAGCAACAAGATTAACCCTTTGCTAATGCGCATATATTATCAGTTTATGAGTGATAATGATTTCGATTAATTCCGTGGCATTGATAATTTCCGTGCCATTTGAAATCAGGCGCGAACGGGAATTATTCATTGCAGCTTCATATTATTTGAAAAAGCGGCTGGAATCGAGAAAATCGTACATCAACAAACTGAAATACAGCGGTACTGGTTACAATGGGATATAAATGCTGAACGTAGTTCCCTGTCCCGGCTCACTGGCAACGGAAATGCCGCCGCCGTGATTGGCAGCAACCCTTTCACAGATAGCAAGACCGATCCCCGTGCCCGAGTACTGACTTCTGCCGTGCAGGCGCTGGAACAACTGGAATATGCGGTTGGCATACTGCTGTTCAAAACCGATTCCATTATCGGTGATATCTATCCGGTAGTACAAGGCCGAAGTCCGCGTTACGACCAGGTTTGAAGGCAGCAATCCGCCGGATATCAGGTCGCTTGAAATGCTGATCACCGGGCGGGTATCAGGTTTTCTGAATTTGATTGCATTGCTGATCAGGTTCAGGAACAGCTGGTTGAGCTGCATCTGGTCGCCCAGGATTTTGGGCAGGTCACCCACCCGCACTACTGCTGAGGTTTCGGTGATAGCCACTTCCAGGTCGCTCAGTACCTCGTTCACAACCTTGGTGAGCGATACCGTGGTGTTCATTTCATTATGTGCGGTAATACGCGAGAATGCGAGCAGGTCTTCAATAAGCTGTGACATGCGCGAGGCGGCCGTTTGCATTCGCTGCAGATAGGTTATGCCATCACCCAGCTTGTCGGAGTAGCGGCTGATCAGCAGATCGGAAAATGACCTGATCTTGCGCAGGGGCTCCTGCAGATCGTGCGAAGCTACGTAGGCAAATTGCTGCAGGTTCACGTTGGACTGCTGCAGCATATTGTTGGAAGTAGAGAGCTCCTCGTTGGTAGATATATATTCCTCATTAATGGCCGCCAGCTCTTCATTAATTGCTTCCAGCTGCTCGGTACGCTGCTGCACCAGCTGTTCCAGCGCCAGTTTGATTTTGCGCTGAGCAGTGACGTCCTGAGCTGTGCCTATCATGTAGCGCGGCTCGCCCGATTCATCGTAAAGTACCCTTCCCTGTACGTGCAGGATGCGGGCAGAGCCTGTTTGTTTCTCGTTCAGGGTATATTCCCGGTCGTAAGTTCCGTTGGCGCCGGGTTCCAATGTCCGTTCTACGGCGTCTATCACATCCTGCCTGTCGTCATCACAGATAGCGGCGTACATGGTTTCAAAGGTGATCTCTGATTTGTTTTTTACCCCAAACCAGTTTCGCAGCCTTTCCGAACAATCAACAATGCCCGTTTTCAGGTCAATAGAGTAGGTGCCCAGCTCGGCGAGCTCAATCGCGCCTTGCAGAAATGCCTGCGTTTCCTCTATTTTCTTGCGGTTAACAACATGGTCGGTCAGTTCTGTGGCCACCACGAGCACACCGAAAATATTTCCCTCCGAATCGCGCTGAGGCTGGTAAGCCAGGTTGACGTAAATCGTTTTCAATACGCCATCGTAGCTGATATTCACAGCCTGCTCCTTGGATATGAAAGGGATACCCGTGGAAATTACATTCTGAAGAAGCTTGTCAAATCCCTGGCCCTGGATTTCAGGCATGGCTTCAAGCAGCGGTTTTCCGAGAATATCCTCCGGCGCGCGGCCAACCAGCTTCGTGTAGAATGGATTGGCCATCGTGAAGGTCAGGTTGTCCTTATGGATCATCGCAATACCGATGGGCGACTGCTCGAACAGGGAAAGGAGCTGCATCTGGCTCTCCTCAATCTGTTTTTCAATGTTCACGCGCTCTGTCACATCGATTGCGATGTCAAGGATTGCATATACTTTTCCCTGACTGTCGTAAACAGGAGAGTAGGTGATATCATAGTAATTGTGGGTCATAACACCCTGCTGCACAATGTCCACCTGCGTTCCATAGCTTTGGTACGTCACTCCCGTGGTATATACATCGTCAAGGATTTTCAGGAAAGGCTGGCTGGCCAGTTCCGGCATTACTTCGCGCAGCGGCATGCCGACGATGTTCGCGCCTTTGCCCACAATATCAATAAATGCCTGATTGGGTAGCTCCACCAGCAAATCGCGGCCTACAAACAACCCGATTGCTGCCGGTGCAGAGGCTATGACCGCTCTCAGCTTGGATTCACTTTCTTCCAGTGCTCTGAGCGCCAGCACCTGGGAGGTAACATCAATGGACATATTGATAATGCCGTAAATGTTGCCTTCACTATCGAAAATGGGCTTGTATGTAAAGTCGAAATAGTAAGTACCGAGCTCTCCATCCACCTCAATGTCTACGGCTGCGCTCTTGGCACTGTACGGAATGCCGGTCCGACGAATTTCCGCAAGGATATCCAGGAAAGGTTGTCCGATCAGTTCGGGCATAGCCTCGCTCAAGGGTTTGCCGATCACCGTTGCATCCTTGCCCCAGTATTCGATCATCGGCTGATTGGCAAGTTCCACAACCATATCGTTGCCTACGAACAAGCAGGTAGCAACCGGTGCCTGATCGATCAGCGCCTTGAATTTGGCTTCGCTGGCTTCCAGCTTTTTCCGGGTCTGGTACTGCCGCGTGACTTCATGCGCCATGATCATGATCTTGTCTACATCACCTGCTTCCGTGCGGACGGGGGTATATACAAAATCAAAATACACATCTTCCAGCTGTCCGTTGCGTTCAAGCCGCGCCGGCACTCCGGTTCCGATGTAGGGTATCCCTGTATGGTAAACGTTGTGTAATAATTCTATAAAGCCCTGATCCTTGATTTCAGGCAGCGCTTCTTCCAGCTTCATGCCGGTAATGGATGCATTTTTTCCCCAAACCTCAAAAATCCGTTCATTGCCAAGCTCGATCACAAGGTCGGTGCCTTTCAGCAATCCCAGTGCCATGGGCGCTTGTTCTACAATGGTCTGGAAACTTCGTGCGTGCTGCTGGTGCTGGCTGAGTTCACTCCGGTTGTTAACTTCTTTGGTAATATCAATGAAAGTACCCAGCGCGCGGGCAGTGCCCGGCGCCCCGCCGGCCAGCAATCTGCCTTTGCAAAGCAGCCAGCGATCTTCCTCCGGAACAGCCGAATTGGTACGGATTTCAGCGGAGAAGAATGCAGGCAGTTCCTGGTTTTCTTTTAATGCTATTTGCTCGGAAAACGAGTCCCTTGTATCTGTATGTATCTGTGCAAGAAGCTGATTCAGCTCAATGATGTCGCCACCTTCGAATGAGAAAAGTTCTTTGCTCCTGTCGCACCAGCGTACCTGGCCCGTTTGAAGATCCAGCTCCCAGGTTCCTATCCCTGCGGATTCCAGAGCAAGTTCAAGACGTTGTATTTCCAGGGCATTATCGGTGTTAAAAGGCTTGGAAGCGGTGGTCATGTACGCGTTTTTTCAAGGCAATGAAGTAAACCAAAAACTTACGGCGCACTTGCCGGCTGGTTTCAGGCAAGAAAACATTGTGCCACAAAGGCGGGATTACCAGTTTCCGTCGTGAAAGTATAGCGTAGTTTTATTAAGTGGGTAATATCAGGCTTTTTCTGCAAGGTCGGTCACGATCCGGTCGCAGTTTTCCATTGTAAGTGGTTTGGAGAGATAGCCGATCACCTGTCTGTATGCCACGGCGGGCATTACTACCCGGCCTTCCGCGGCCGAACTGACCAGCAGAATGCTCGTTTGCTCGGAGTAGGGGCGGCCCTGCAATGCTTCCAGGAACTCCCAGCCGTTCATCACGGGCATATTGATGTCCAGCAGCGCGTAGTAAGCTGTTTCCGGCTCGCAGCTGTCCATAAATTCAATGGCATCGCGGCCGTTGTTCAGGGTATGTACATTGGTGATAATGCCCGCCTTCTTCAAAAGGGTCTTGTGAAGAAAAAGTACAACAGGATCATCGTCAATGAGGAGGACCTTAACTTTCTGGTTCATGCGTTGTTTCTGCTGTATGTACAATCTCACGTATTACTTTGTCCAGCTCACATGCCGATTGATGCACGTAATCCAAGAGGTCCTGCTGGGTTAATTCTTCATAGCCGCCTTCTTTGAGCAGTGAAACCAGCCCCATGATCCTGGCAAGCGGGGCGCGTACCACGTGAGACTGTGTCCAGGCGATCTTCGTGAGCGTCTCATTTTGCTTGTTGATCCGCTGCAGATTCTTGCGGTATGCGGTCGCATCTTTCACATGCCCGATTGCCCGGACAGCAGTGCCCTCTTCGTTCCGCAGGAAAATGACCCTATGCTCAACAATGGCAATACTACCGTCGGCTTTTATGTAATCATATTCAAGGTCGATCATTTCCGTCCCGGGATCGTTCCTGGCCATGCTTACCTGCTGCACCGCACGTTCCTTGTCGTGGGCGCAGATGTAATTTGACCACGACGAGGGATCAGGAGACGAAAATTTATGTCCGAATATGTCTGACAATCCTTCACCCCATTCCACCGATTCCTGCACGATATCCCAGTCGTAAATCGCCTGGTTGGCGGCCTTCATCAGTAGTTTATAGCGGTCATTGCTTGTCTTAAGTGCATTTGATTGGTTGAGCAGGTCGGTGATCTCCGTGGAATTAATAACAATGCCAACCACAGCCTCCTCGTGCGTCAAATTGGTCGCTACTGTGGAAATCCATCGCCAGCGTCCCTTCACATCGGGAAATCTGTAAGGATCGATCCGCACCTTTTCACCGGGCGCCAAAGATTGAACTGTGCTCGCAATACGCGCTTTGTCTTCGGGGTGCAGATAATCGAGGAGATTATGGCCGATCAGTTCATCTGCATGAAAGCCCAATACGGGCAGGATGCTGTCGGCAATAAAAATGCATTTGCCTGACGGCTCCATGATACCCACCAGGTCTGCGCCTTCCTGAGCAAGTGCTTTAAAGCGTTTTTCGCTGGTGCGCAGGAGATTTTGCTGCCGCACGCGTTCGGTAACGTCCTGGATAATGCCATTGATTGAAACGGGCTCGCCGTTTTCGTCACTTTCGAGGTGCAGCCGCTGGAAAACCCAGCGTATCTCGCCTTTCTCAGTTACAATGCGGTGTTCGTAGTCGGATATCCCTTTTTCGGCGAGAATTTTAAAAGCTTGCTGATCAAGTAAATGGCGGTCATCGGGGTGAAAGCATGAGCGTACGTTATCGTAGGTGGGCACAAAGGTGCCGGGATCCCTGCCGTAAATCACGTACATTTTCTCAGACCAATCTGAAATATCTTCACTCATTTTCCTGCTCCAATACCCAAGTTTGGCTATTGCCTGCGCATCTTGCAGCTTTTTTGTAGCGGCAGCCACTTCCTTCTGGGCGGCGAGGGTGGCAGTAACATCTGCGGCAAGGATCAGTTCTGCATTCCGGCCCGCATAGCGGATCTTGCTTCCCCAAACCTGCACGTCGATTATTTCGCCTGTCTTCTTGCGATGTTTGTAAATGCCGGTGGAGAAATCTTCAATGGCGGATTTGAGCTTGTTGATTGCCTGTTCCAGAACAGCGACGTGTTCGGGCGGGCGGATGTCCTTGATTGTGAGGGCTAAAAACTCTTCTTTCCGGTAGCCATAATGCCTAAGCGCCGCTTCGTTTACATTCAGGACCTGGTAAGTATCAATGTCATACACCCACATGGGGAGCGGGTTCAACTCAAAGAGTACTTTATAGTTTCCATCAAACTCGATAAATCTTTCCTGCTGTTCGCCCGGACCACTCTCGAAAATCATTCGGCATTAAAAAGTTTTGCGCCCAACAAATCTTAAATATAGAATGCTAATCTTTATTTGTAGTGTCAATGTAGAATTATTTGATTAAAAAGTGATTAAAAAGGCGCATTAATTGGTAAAAAGAACAATAAGCCGTTTTCAGGGCACTCATGCCGCTCCTTTTACATTTTCGCAGGATTTTGTTATATTTGTTCAAATCAAGCGGTTTGCTGACTGGGAAATTAAAGTCAGCTCTTCTATAAACGCATCTGCCGAAACGCCGGCGGATTTAAAAGCTGAATTTTGAATTTCGACGAATTTGAACTCCACGAGGACGTGATAAACGCCGTGGAATCTATGAACTACAAACAAGCCACACCTATTCAGGAGCAGGCAATCCCTTATATTCTTGACGGTAAAGACCTTCTTGCCTGCGCGCAGACAGGTACCGGTAAAACAGCCGCTTACCTGATTCCGATCCTGGACAAGGTGGCGCACGAATCCAATGTACATACAGGTGCATTGATCCTGGTACCTACAAGAGAACTTGCCGTGCAGATCGACCAGCAGATCCAGGGACTGGGGTACTTTGTTGGCGCAACCAGCATTGCGGTCTACGGCGGGAACAAAGGCCCGGAATGGGACCAGCAGAAAAAAGCACTTACACAAGGCGCAGATATTATTATTGCAACACCCGGACGTTTGATCGCGCATTTGCAGCTTGGCTACGTCAGTTTCAGTGACCTGAAACACCTGGTACTCGACGAGGCCGACAGGATGCTGGACATGGGCTTTTTGGGAGATATCCTCAAAATAATGAGCTACCTGCCTGCAAAACGGCAAACGCTCATGTTTTCTGCGACCATGCCTTCCAAGATCAACGAGCTGGCCAAGCGTATCCTGCAAAATCCGGAAGAAATCAGGCTGGCAGTTTCACGCCCTGCGGACCGGATCGATCAGCAGTTTTATCTGGCAAACGACGAACAGAAGCTGCCGCTCCTCATTCACCTGCTCAGTCAGGTACAAAGCACAAGCATGGTACTTTTCACCTCGCGTAAATCGACGGTGGAGCCTATCGTGAGATCATTGCGGAAGCTGGGAATGGACGCACATGGTATCTCTTCGGATTCCGAGCAGGCCGACCGTGAAATTGTTTTGAGGAACTTCAAAAACAGGCAGTTTCCGGTACTTGTCGCCACAGACGTGCTATCACGCGGGATTGATATTGATAACCTGAGCCACGTGGTCAATTACGATGTACCGCGCGATCCGGAGGATTATGTTCACCGGATAGGCCGTACTGCCCGGGCTGAGTCCAAGGGAACGGCGATCACTTTTATCAATGAGCAGGACCAGAAATACGTCCTGAAAATTGAGCGTCTTTTTGAAAAGGAATTAGAGAAAAAATCCGTTACAAAAGAGCTGGGCCTGGGCGAAGCTCCTGCTTTTGAACCCAAAAAGCACAGGGCACCAGCGGCTGGTGGCAGAAAGCGGCCGCCGGGCAGTAAGGAAGGATCCGGAAAACCTTCCGGCAGCAGACCAAAGCGCCGCAAACCCAAAAAAGAACATAATAACCCTTCTCAGGCATAAGTTGTTTTCAGCGTTCGTCGGATGTTAAGCGAAAGAGAAACGCAGATCTGTGATTATACCAATGTTCCTTATAATGAAAACAATGATATAACCACAGGTTGCTAATTTTCCCTTTCATTTGTCTTGCCTAATAGTCGACAGCATGAACTTAAACTAAGTACGTTTGGACCGTTTAATAGATTGGATAAGAAATTACAAGTTTAGCGTCGCCGATCCTCCTATCATCACCATGGAGGGTTTGTTCTCGCTGCTACTGCTGCTTGTTCTGAGTCTGGCAGCCGTATTTTTTCACCTGATCCGTATTCTTTTCAATGCGCCCGTTGATTTTTCAATGGACTGGAACCTGTTCCTGAGCTGGATTCCGCTTCTTATCGCATTTGTCGCCGACAGTCTTACCAAAAGATATACCGAAATTCCCGTGGGGCTCTCGCTGCTGAGCGTAACCTGGCTGGCGTTTTTCCCCAATGCGCCTTACATGATCACCGATCTCGCGCATCTAACGGTTGATTATCAGCGGGACCTTACCTGGCATGATACCATCATGCTTTTTTTCTATGCGGAAGTGAGCCTGTTCAATGGGCTGGTTTCCCTGTACTGGATCCACCGCGCATGGCGGAGGGTGTTTGAAAGACGGCCGGCTAATATCATGCTGCTGGTTTGCCTTCCATTGGCAGGTTTCGGGGTTTATCTGGGGCGTGTCAGGAGAATGAACAGCTGGGATATCATCCACGAACCCGGATTGATCGTCACCAACCTGATCGAAAGCATTATGGACCGTACTGCGCTGGTATTCAGCTTCGAAATCGGTTTGCTGCTCGGAATTTTATATCTGGTACTCTGGGGGATTATCCGTTTCAGGATCAGGTACAACAAGAAACACCAGTGATTTTCGATTAGCCTTATCAAGAAACCCTGTTTGTATTGAAATATGCAGATTTCTGAAAATGTAAAAGGATCCTACTCTTCCCAGTACGACCAGAGTACGGTAGCATGGCGCAATACCGGCGCCAAATACAAAGCGCTGAATATCGTCGAGCTTGCTAAGGGAATAACTTTCAGGAATGTACTCGAAGTAGGTGCAGGGGAGGGCAGTATCCTGAAATGGCTGGACGAATGGAATTTCAGTCAGGACCTGAACTGCGTCGAAATTTCCGAGAGCGGCATTGAGCTGATCAAATCGAAAAACATCCGCAACCTGCGCGACATTCTGCTTTTCGACGGTTACAAAATTCCGTATCCCGACAACCATTTTGATCTCGTGATCTGCTCCCATGTGCTGGAACATGTGGAACACGAACGCACGCTGTTGCGGGAGATCAAGCGGGTATCCAGGTATCAGATCTTCGAAGTACCCATTGATTTTTCATTTTACGTAGATAAGAAGGTTAAACATTTTCTTTCCTACGGGCATATCAATATTTATACACCTGCGCTGTTCCGTTTCCTTCTTGCGACCGAAAGTTTTGAAGTCAGGAAAGATATTTGTCATTTGTACCACGACGACGTTTTAAAACTTCTTTACAAAAACAACAAAGCGGCGCTCTATATCACGCAGGCCAAATATGCATTGCTGCGGCTGTTTCCTTATCTGAGAGGGATCAAGCCCAGTTCTTATGCGGTATTGACCGAAAAAACAGACAAGCAGCTATCGATCTTTTAAGCTGTTTCAATGGACGATCTTCCAATCATTTTCCGGGACGAATTCCTGATCGCTGTCAACAAACCGCACGGCTTGCTTGTGCACCGGTCTTCCATTGCCGCCGATACCGACCAGTTTGCAGTTCAGATCCTGCGTGACCAGATCGGCCAGCATGTTTATCCCGTACATCGCCTCGACCGTAAAACCTCGGGTGTATTGCTTTTCGCATTGTCCGACGAGGTAAATAGTTTGATGCAGCAGCAGTTTCAAAACGGGGTGGTTAACAAAACCTACCACGCCATTGTACGGGGCTTCACACCAGATCAGCTTGAAATTGACTATCCCCTCAAAAAAGAGAATGGGACTATCCAGGAGGCTTTCACCTCCATGCAAACTCTGCTGCATTCCGAGGTCGCCTTTGAAATCGGGAAACACCCGACTTCGCGTTATTCGCTTGTTGAGCTGAAACCTACCACCGGCAGAATGCACCAGCTGCGGAAGCATATGGCGCACATTTTTCACCCGATCATCGGCGACCGGCCTTACGGCTGCAACAAGCAGAACAGGTATTTCAAGGAGCAGTTCGGAATGATGGAAATGATGCTGCACGGGTCGGGACTTTCGTTTACGCATCCTGTGCTTGGAAGCACGCACACGCTCAGCGCACCGTATCAAGATGCATTTGCCGGAATGCTGGACCTGCTAGGGTTTGATGTGGAAGTAAGTCTTAATCGTATGATTCAGTAACATCAGCGCGTTCTCAAATCACGTTTACACAGCTTTATCAATGGAATCGAGCTACTTAACAAGTGTTTTAAAACAATTTCGGTACTACAAGCACCTGGGTGAAAAGGCTATGGCGCAGCTGCCGGAAGGCAAACTTTTCTGGCAAAATGATCCGGAGAGTAACAGCATTGCTGTAATTGTAAATCATTTGGCGGGTAATATGCTGTCGAGATTCACCGATTTTTTGACTTCCGACGGAGAGAAGCCCTGGCGGAACCGGGACGCGGAGTTTGAAAATCCTTTTGCCAATGCCAGGGAGCTCATGGAACAATGGGAGAAGGGATGGAAAACTCTGTTTGAGGCTATCGAGGTACTCAAGGAACCCGACCTGGAAAGCATTGTGTACATACGGAACGAGGGGCACACTGTCGTGGAAGCATTAAACCGACAGCTGGCGCATTACGCGTACCACATTGGTCAGATTGTGTTTATCTGCAAGATGGTCCGTGGTACGGAATTCGAATCATTGTCCATCCCGCGAAGTCAGTCATCGACTTACAACCAACAAAAATTTTCTCAACCGCAAAGCAAGCGGCATTTTACAGATGACATGCTGCGGGGAAACTCAAGTGAAACCGGCCCGGCAAATTAAGCTACCGCCTTATGTAGGTTATTTATTTAACTTATATTCAGCGATCAGGGCATTGGCCGGAATGTGCAGGAGTTTACTAAATCTGCGGATCATTGTTAAGGAAAGCGCTTGCTTGTAGTTCAGTACCTTGCTGATCGTCCCCTTATCGCCATATTCATTGGCAAGATCAACTGGTTTGTAGCCAAAATCTTCCATTCGTATTTTAATAAGTTCAACCGGATCGACTTCGGGAAGGTCACTGGTTTGATCTTCATAGGCTGAAATGAGATGGGCCAGTAAAAGTTTCTCCTTGTGCAGCTCTGTCCCACGGACTGCATGTTTGATTTCCTCGTAACGGGTTAATGCAGCTTCATATTCCTGCTCGTTCTCAATCAGAAACCAGTTTGATTTTGCTTCTTCCATATTCAATGTGGTCAAATGTTAGACAGTTGAAGCATCAACCGTATCATATTCTGCGTGTGTTCCTATAAACCGGACTTCAACAATTCCATCGTCGAAATCTATTTCGACAATCAGGCGATACTTATTCCCAACAATTTTGAACCTGGCGCGACTACCTGGGATTAGTGTCGCGTTCGGGAAGTCTTGTAGTACATCTGTTCCTCTGTGCCAGCTTGCTTCTTTTACAATCGTCTTCCAAACTGTCAAACTCTTACCGGCATCTGCGTGCTTTCTGGCGAAGTGATCCAGCTTGTGCGCTAAAATTAAAATCATTATGTAAATGACTGCGTTAACTAATTGGAACTAACGTGTTCATATTCATAGTCGGAAGTAGTCAATGAGTAATTGTAGGCCTCACAAAATTAGAATTTAGTTGGTAAACTACCAACTAAATATTTGAGATTACTCAGACCAAACCGCCAATTCGTAACCGTCGGGATCGGTGAAGTGGAAGCGGCGGCCGCCTGGGAATTCGAAGATATCCTTGATGATCGTGCCGCCGGCACTTTCTACTTTCTTTTTGGTGGCAACTACGTTTTCGGAG
This sequence comes from Dyadobacter sp. Leaf189, assembly GCF_001424405.1. Taxonomy (GTDB): domain Bacteria; phylum Bacteroidota; class Bacteroidia; order Cytophagales; family Spirosomataceae; genus Dyadobacter. Next base: position 673,742 of record NZ_LMPS01000006.1, on the reverse strand, counting down.
TACAGGATCACCAGGATACTGCCATTTACGGGCTCGCCCGTTGTGAAGCCGCCATCGACAAAGTCGCCCTCGAATGCAGTGTACTCAGGGCCGTAGTCGGTGAATGCCCAGCCGAAACTCTCGGAGTAAAACCTTTTTGCCGCGGCCAGATCGCGGGAGAGAAATTCAATGTACTGGATCTGCTCGTGCCTGAGCCTTTTTTCCGGTGATTCCATGAGGTATGTATTTAAGCTTGAACCGCTAAATATAGAAAGATTGTGCAGACTGCTTTTTAAGTCAGCCGTGAATAAAGTTTCGGTAAAATAATGCTTTGCAAATCAGTAGAATGCAGCCCCCTCTGTCTCACGTTGTAAAGTCACGCTTTTGCGCTGAGTCCGTTTTGTACAACTGAAAAGTTAATAAATCCGCTCTCTGCCGCTATGTTATCGCTTGTTCCAAAAGGGATTTTGAGATACTTCAATCAACATATCACACCCTTTTCCGGCCTGGTCAGGCTGGTTCTTTGCATGGTTGCGTCTGTCGGACTGCTGGCTGTGTTGCATGGTTGTGTTCAGCCTTTTTCTCCGCCTGAGATTAATTCCAACAAGAGTTACCTGGTGGTTGACGGGTTTTTCAATGTAAGCACGTCGGATTCCAGCCGGGTTGAACTCAGGTGGACACAGAATGTAAACCATGTAACCCAGCCCCCGGTGGAGACAGGCGCCGCAGTCAGTGTTGAAGAGGAGGAGGGACAATCGTACACTTTTACGGAGCAGGCCAAAGGTGTGTACGTATTGCCTCCCGCAGTGTATAATGTATCGGGCAAGTACCGGCTCAGGATCAAAACACGGGGCGGGAAGGAATATCTGTCGGAGTATGTGGCGGTGAGCCGCACGCCTGATATCGACAGTGTAACCTACAAGCTCAATGCTGCGGGGAATGCAATGGTATTTTATGTAAATACCCACGACGCGCAAAACCGGACACAGTTTTACAGGTGGAAATTCGAGGAAACGTGGGAGTATGTTGCGACTTACTATTCTGCATTGAAAGTGGAGAACAAAAAGGTAGTGATCCGGGATGAAAATATCAACCGGTGCTGGTCCAGCCAGAAGTCGGGCAGCATTTTGCTGGGGAGCACTGTACGCCTGAGCGAGGATATCATCAAAGATCTTCCGTTAAACATCGTACCCATCGCTACGAACAAGCTTTATATCAAGTACAGCATTCTGGTTAAGCAATATGGTCTGTCGCGGTCTGCATTTGAATACTGGACCAGTCTCGCCAAAATAACACAGGGAACCGGCAGCCTTTTTGACGCGCAGCCTTCGCAGGTTACGGGTAACATCACCAACGCGGCTGATCCCCGCGACTTCGTGTTCGGATATTTCAGCGCTTCCACCGAGGCAACCAAGCGCATTGTAATTAGTCCGAACCTGGGCATCTTCCCCAGATGCACCGAACCCGACACGCTTCCGATTGCATGCAATGGCCGGGGAGACGTGAATTGCGGATTGAACACACCCGATATGCTGCTTAGCTACTGGGGCATTCGCGCCGACTCCGTTCTGGTGGCCAATGCATCCTGTACCGATTGCCGCCTGGAAGGAGGTACCATTCAAAAGCCGCCTTTCTTTTGAAATCACTTCTTTATATTCTCCATCAATCCTCATGCTCCTGCTGCATTGCTTAAACCTGGCGAACCAATGCAAAAGGCGATACTGCATTACATTGTAGTAGTAATGTAGTGGTGACATTTTCAAGAAAATCTTCCATTTATCAGATGTGAGGTAGTAATGTAGTAATGCATCTGCTACTGCTGTCGCAGCCCTCCACATACCTTTGTTGCTATAACAGTATTGTTACTATTTCAATAATTAATTGGGCAAATAGCATTTGCCGTGTCTACTAATTAATAAAAACATCTATGAAAAGAAAAATTGTACTATTGTGTAGCCTGTTAATGCTATACGGTATGGTGCAGAGCGCTTTTGCCCAAAGCAGGACTGTGAAGGGCAAGGTAACTGTGAAGAATGGAGGGGAGGAATTGGTAGGAGCCACCGTGTTAGTAGAAGGAACCAACCAGGCGACGATTACCGACGCCGCCGGAAATTACTCAATCGACGTGCAGCCTGAGGCGGTACTTGTCACGAGCTTTATCGGAATGGTCACTCAGAAGGTACCGGTTGGCAACCAGAGCGAGATCAACTTCCAACTGGTTGAATCAAGTGATAACCTGGAAGAAGTAGTGGTGGTAGGTTATGGTGCCCAGAAGAAGAGTGTAGTAACGGGCGCCATTTCCAGTGTGAAGGCAAGCGACCTGGAAACAATGCCTATCAACAGGCTGGAAGAAGCATTGCAGGGACGCACCTCGGGGCTTACCATTGCGGCAAACTCCGGACAGCCGGGATCGGCGGCCACGGTGCGCGTGCGTGGTGTGACTACGCTGAACAACAACAATCCGCTTTGGGTGGTAGACGGCGTGGTGGTTGATAACGGCGGTATCGGTTATCTGAACCAGTCGGACATCGAGTCCATTGAAGTATTGAAAGATGCAGCTTCACAGGCAATTTACGGCGCGCGTGCTGCAGCAGGGGTTATTCTGGTCACTACCAAAAAAGGTAAAGCAGGCGGCATTCGCATTAATTACAATGGTTATGTAGGTACGCAGGCACCTGCGAGAAAACTGGATCTGCTGGATGCGAGCCAATATGCAACGATCCGGAATGAAGCCGCAGTGGCAGCCGGACAGGCGCCTGTGTACGCAGATCCCGCTTCTCTCGGAAAAGGAACCGACTGGCAAAAGCTGATCTTCAACAACAATGCGAAGCGTCAGAACCACGAGCTGAGTATTAGCGGCGGATCGGAACGCTCCACATTCTACCTGTCGTTTGGGTACTTGGATCAGGAAGGTATTGTAGCGAGCGATATTTCCAAATACAAGCGTACAAGCATTCGTCTGAACTCAGAACACAAATTGGCAAAATGGCTCACGTTTGGCCAGAACCTGGGTTATGCGCACGATAAGTCAGTTGGGCTGGGGAATACCAACAGCGAGTTCGGCGGTCCGTTGAGCTCTGCTATCAACCTCGATCCGATCACCCCCGTAGTAGTTACCGATCCAGCCATTGCCAATGCGGCTCCTTATACCAACAAAGGTGTTCAGCGCGACGCAAACGGACATCCTTACGGGATTTCTTCGGCAGTAGGGCAGGAGATGAGCAACCCGCTTGCGTATATTCAAACCCGTTTAGGAAATTACAGCTGGAGTGATAACGTAGTCGGAAATGCATATTTAATGGCAGAGCCGATCAAGGGATTACAACTGAAATCTACATTGGGGGCTAAGCTGGCTTTCTGGGGAAATGAGAGTTTCACACCGATCTCGTGGCTGAATGCAGCGTCGGTTACTTCGCAGACCAATTTCAACCGCTCGAACAACCGCCGTCTTGATTACAACCTTGAAAACACAGTGTCTTATACGCGGGCATTCGGGCTGCACAATGTGAATGTTCTGCTTGGACAGGGCGCTTACCTGGACAACAACACGACGATGACGAGCGTGACTTTCTTCAACGTGCCGGCAGATAACTTCGAAGACGCTTCGCTTAACTTCAAGGTACCTGCCGACCAGCGGAATTCCGACGGATCGGAAGGAGCGCGCCACACGGTAAGTTCACTTTTTGCACGTTTGAACTATGATTACAATGAAAAATACCTGTTGCAGGCCCTGGTGAGAAGGGACGGTTCTTCACGCTTTGGTTCAAACCATAAATACGGTGTTTTCCCATCGTTCTCCCTGGGCTGGGTGCTGTCCCGTGAAGACTTTTTCCCTGAAACCAATGCGGTTAATTTCCTTAAACTACGCGGAGGTTACGGTGTGGTTGGAAATGATGGAATCGGCGACTTTGCTTACCTGTCAACCATCGGAAGCGGCCGGAATTATACAATCGGTAACTCAGGAAGCTACATTATCGGATATAGTCCGAATGCACCTGCCAACCCTGACCTGAAATGGGAGCAGACCAGCCAGACCAACATTGGTTTTGACGCAACGATCTTCCGCAATGTGAATATCACCTTCGAGTGGTTTAAGAAAGCAACAAAGGATATTCTGCAGAATCCGCGGATACCGGGGTACGTAGGAGCGATTTCCAATCCGGCCGCCAATATCGCCGATATGGAAAACAAGGGTGTGGAACTGGAACTGGGATACAGAAAGCAGTTTGGCCAGGTTGATTTCTCTGTGAACGGTAACGTTTCTTACATTGAAAACAAGGTAACCAACCTCGGAAATGGCGTAGAATACCTTTCGGGCGGCGCGAGCTTCCAGGGTGCACCTCCGATCACCCGCACGCAGGTAGGTCATGCAATCGGGTCATTTTTCGGGTATGTCAATGAAGGTATCTTCCAGACGCAGGAGGAAGTTGACAGTCACGTAGCGGCAAATGGTAACAAAATACAGCCGAATGCAAAGCCAGGTGATTTCCGCTGGGCTGACTTGAACGGAGACGGCGTAATTACTGAAACGGACCGGACTTTTATCGGTAATCCTACTCCGAAATGGTCTTACGGTTTGACGATCAATGCGGCGTACAAAGGTTTTGACGTGGTTGTGTTTGGTCAGGGTGTGGCTGGAAATGACATTTTCCAGGGACTTCGTCGTCTGGATATCGCGAATGCAAACTGGCAGGCTGACGCAATGGGCCGCTGGACCGGACCGGGGACTTCCACAGCATACCCGCGCATTGTGAACGGAGATCCGAACAAAAACTTCCAGAACCCGTCCAGCTTCTACCTCGAAAAAGGCGATTTCTTCCGGATGAAAACTTTGCAGGTAGGTTACTCGCTTCCAGCCGCATTGATCAGCAAGGTTGCATTGAAAAAGGCACGTGTATATGTGATGAGCCAAAACCTGTTCACGCTGACAAAATATACGGGTTATGATCCTGAGATCGGCGGCAGCGTACTGAGCATTGACAAAGGGATTTACCCGCAGGCGCGCTCGTTCATGGTAGGTCTGAACATTGGTTTTTAATTGATTAACAAGATGATGATGATAAAAAATAAAAAATTCATAGCTGCATTGACATTGTTGGCGGGGTTGCAGCTGATGTCGTGCTCGGAGAGCTTTCTGGAAGTGAAGCCGAAAGGGCTGAACCTCGAATCCAACTATTACCGGAACCAGGAAGAAGCATACAATGGACTGGTAGCTATTTACGATGTGGTAGGCTGGCAGGGTGCCGGCTATGTGACCACGATAGCCACGATGAATGCTGCTTCTGACGATCACTACGCAGGTGGCGGCGGACCGAGCGATATCATGGATTTTCAGATTATTTCCAATTACACCCTCAACCCAACCACCGGGCCGCAGGGCGAATTATGGAGAAAAGGATTCTCAGGCGTTTTCCGGGCTAATTCACTTTTGGAAAAGCTGCCGTCGGTACCCATGGACGAAACGATTAAAAAGCGCTATGCGGCTGAGGCTAAATTCCTGCGCGGGTACTTCTATTTCGAACTTGTCCGGTTGTTCAAGAATGTGCCTCTTTTTACCAAAACGGTTTCCACACAGGAAATGTACGACGTAACACAGGCGGCTCCGGCGGAAGTATATGCGCAGATTGAAAAAGACTTGTCGGAGTCAATGGCCGATCTGCCGGTGACGATCAATGCGGCTACGGAAGGCGGCCGCGTGGGGCAGGGCGCTGCGCATGCGATACTTGGAAAAGTGTATTTGTACCAACAGAAATACGCACAGGCGGCACAAGAGCTGGCTTTGGTGAATGGTACGCCGGGCGGCACCAATCCTTATGGTTATAAACTGCTTAGTAACTTTGCCGACCTCTGGAAGAGCGATAACAAGTTTAACAGCGAGTCTATTCTGGAGATTTCCTACACCAATACTTCGGCTGGTACGTGGGATTGCGTGGCTTGTACAGAGGGAAATATCATGAACATCATCACAGGCCCGCGCGGCTACAACCGTAAGTCTGACACTGCGCCCGATTACGTTTCCGGATGGAGCTTTTTACCGGTAACCCCGTCCTTATTTGAGGCGATCCACTACGACCCTCGCTATAAAGCGACCGTCGCTAACCTGGATAGTCTCGAAAAAGCCGGACTTGCCAGTTACGAAAAGGGGTACATGAACACGGGATACTTCCTCGAAAAATTCGCGGGAAGAGTTTCCAACCGCTGGACGGGCGCAGGAACACCCGAGCTGAACTTCCCTCAGAATATGTACGACACGCGCCTGGCAGATACTTATCTGCTTGAAGCCGAGGCGCTCGTTCGCGGTGGTGGCGACCAAACCCGCGCAACTGCATTGCTCAGTGCCGTAAGAGCGAGGGTAGGCTTGAAGCCCGTGGCAGCTACGTTTGAGAACATCAAAAAAGAACGCAGGCTTGAACTGGCAGGCGAAGGTCACCGTTGGATGGACCTTGTCCGCTGGGGAGATGCGCCGAAAGCATTGGCATCCAAAGGCTTTGTGGCTGGTAAAAATGAAATATTGCCTATCCCATTGCTCGAAATGGAAAATACCAAAATCGAGCAGAGCAAAGAGTGGGGCGGCACGAAATAGGATTTAGCGTTATGTAGAAAGCTGAGCGCAGATGTTGCGCTCAGCTTTTTTTATGACTGTGTCCCTTTGCTATCCCTGGATTCGTCAATGTGAAAACCCAGTAAGAAGTTAAACATGTTGACCTCGGTAGGCAATTGCAGCTTCTTGCGAAGCCGGTACCTGCTTACTTCTACGCCGCGGAGCGAGATGTTCATCAGTTCTGCGATTTCCTTGCTCGACAGGTTCATCCGCAGGTAGGCGCTCATTTTCAGCTCACTGGCTGTCAGTTTCGGGTATCTCTCCTTCAATGCGATCAGGAAGTTACTGTGCACACTGTCAAAATGTTTGGAGAACTGCCCCCAGTCTTTATCCACCTTATTTTCCTCTGCTACCACCTTAATCACCCTTTTCAGGTCGTCGTTGATCTTCTCGTCGTCCGCAGTTTTGGTGATCTTGACCAGGTCTGTTTTTAGTTTTGACAGCAGTTCGGCTTTTTGTACCAGATGCATCGCCGAAGTGGCCAGGTCTGTGTTCTTATGCAGGATCTCGGCTTCGAGCTTTTCGTTTTTCAGTTTGATAATCTCCTTTTCATTTTTTTCGAGTTCCAGCTGGTGGAGGTACTGTAACCTTTGCTGCTCCTCCTCATGTTTTTGCCGCTGTCGCAAAAAGCGTTTTTCCTGCCATTCATAAAACAGGAAAGCCAATCCCAGCAGCAGGACACCGTAAGCGAGATATGCCCAGGAAGTTTGGTACCACGGCGGCTGAATGACAAATGTGTAGCCGGTGACCGGCGATTCACTACCGAAATTATTGCGTGCTTTGACATAAAACGTGTACTGGCCCGCAGGAAGGCTGGTGTACTCCTTCGCACTTTTCACCGACCAATGCGACCAGCCTGCATCAAATCCATCGAGAAAATACGAATACGCAATGCTGGATTGCTGACTGAACAGGGTGGATGAAAATTCAAAACCAATGGAGTTCAGCTCGTGCGCAATTTGCGGTACCTGGCTTTCGGTTTGCTTGTTCAGCTGGTTAACCTCGCCCAGATAACCTCCAAAAAGGACCGTATCCGACTTTGCGACCGATCGCAGCATCCTGATCTGCACGTCAATGCGGTTTTTGTTCTGCTTATATTGCTGGTAGTTAATGTGGTAAATGCCTTTTTCACTGCCCACGAGGATGTTTTTTTCATTCAAAGGCTGAATGTACTCGAAGCCCGACACGAGCTTCTGGTTCAGTTCCGGCAGGAAAATGATCTTCGGCTTGTTGCCGGATACATCCAGCACGCCCAGCTCTTTACCAGTCACAAACCACACGTTACCGGCCTGATCTTCTTTCAGGTAGCGCACGTCCACACCCTTGAAAATCTCATTGTAGTAGCTGGACGCAGCAAAACGGTCTTTTCCAGGATTGTATTCGTAAATGCCGCTTTCTGTCGCTACCAGTATCCTGTTTTTGACTTTATATACATAATTGTTGTTGAGCGAAAGCGGCAGGCCATCTTTGCTGGTGTACAACCGGGCCGCAGATTTTCCGTCGGGTTGCAGGGATATTTTGAAAACGCCGCGATAGGGGTGAGAAGTCCAGATTACATTCTCGTCATGGGTGTCGGTGCAGAGAAAACGGGAGGCGATGTCAAAGCCACTTACCTCGCCGGCGGGCCGGAATTCTTTTCCGTCATAGGCAAGAAAATTGATCCCATTGTAATTACCTACTGCTACCCGTGAAACCGGATCGATCCGCGACAGCGGTACTGCGCCCCAGAATCCATTCCGGCGTTCAATCGCGAATGCTTTATCCTGACGTATTTCAAACATGCCTTCGTGGTGCGACATCAGCAGTTTTCCATTGATCTCCGACAATCCCCAAACCTGACCGCGCGAATTTTCGACAAATGAAAACGCCCCTTTAACAAAACTAAGATCACTGAATTCACCCACCGGAACTGAATAAAGACCGTTGGAAGTACCTACATAGAGGCGGCCTTTGAAGATAATCGAAGCATAGCCGGCTTCGTCTTTGGTGGCAACGGGATAAATGGTCTTGATCGCATTATCATACGCGATGAAATCGATCCCATTATCGAGCCCCAGCCAGAGATTGTGATCACGGTCGCGGAAAACACTCAGTACATTGTTGTTTTGCAGACCATCTCCCCGCGAAAACCGGTGCACAAATTCACCTTTATTTGTAACGATATAGCAGCCACCCAGGCTCGTGGAGAGTGCCAGCAGCTGGTCATTCACGCGCATGGCTCCATAAATACGTTCTTTCCTGATCTGGTTAATGAATGCAGACTCCATTTTAACGGCACTATTGCCGGAGAGTCTGTAAAGCCCCGCATCCATCGTTACGAGAATGGTCGTATCCCGGCCCATAGGCAGCAATGCATTACTGAGGAATTCGGATGGCAGCGCGCTATTGGCGAGAAACGGCTCCCAGCGGTCGTTGTTAAACCTTAAAAGTCCATTTGTGGCATCCTGCACTATTACTTGCCCATTCGCCATCCCCATAAAACGCCAATGCGATACAGGATTGAATGTGATGATGGATTTGTCTTTGTACAAAAAGATCTTGTTACTGGCCCTGAAAAAGACACTTCCTTTCCATGCGGTCACATTCCAGATATCGGCAAAGCCGCGGTCTTTCTCCTGAACGAGCTCGCGCAGTGAAAAGTACCGGAGTACCCCTGACTGATCCGGTGAAAAATACCCGAACTCATTTTCTCCGCCGATGTAAATACGGTTATCATCGCCCATTTCGAGCGAGCGTACTTTTGTTTTATTGGGAAGCGGGTACACTTTCCAGTACACACCATCGAAACTCAGCAGCCCCTCGTTATTGGCAAAGTACATTACTCCATTACGCCCCTGGCGGATTGCCCAGTTCTGTGTTCCGGCCCGGTAAGCATGTTTACTATAATTAACGACTTCCGGCAGCCCGATGGTCGGCAGTCCGATGGTCGGCAGCCCGCCGGTCGGTACCGCGATGGTCGGCAGTCCGGCGGTCGATGCCGCGCCGGTCGATACCGCGCCGGTCGGTGCCGCAGTGGTACTTTGGGCGTGTAGCGTGTTTGATAAAATCAGGAAGGTTAGAAAAAGAATCACTCGCTTCATTATCCGTGTACACTGTTTCTCTCTCACTGGTTTGACGTAGTTAAAAACCGCGTCAAAAACTGTATTTTGCAAATTATAAAGGATTGTTGTAGTAATGTAGTAGCTACCTGCTAGCAGCTTTGTGCCGGCCCGGCTACATTTGGGTTCGCAATATATTACATTATTTTGTGTGTTTTTCAATACGAGGTGACTCACTGTAATCAACCGGTTACTCTTAACCTGCCGCAAGGCAACCAGCATGAAAATGACTATTCCTAAATCCTTTTTGTTGATCCTGTTGCTCTTGTCCGGCGTGCTTGCATTTGCACAAAACACAAAGAAAGCTGTTGATTTCTGGCTGACCAATCTGGACCAGTCCGTACTATTTGCGAGGCAAACTGCACCAATCCGCTTTTCGGCCGGGAATGCATCGGGAAAGGTGATCAAAGTGGACGATCGTGAGACTTACCAGACGGTCGACGGATTTGGTTTTACATTAACAGGCGGCAGCGCGTCCCACCTGATGGCGATGAGCATGCCGGCACGCGCTGCATTGCTCCGGGAGCTTTTCGCTGTAAATGGCAATAACATCGGCATTTCATACCTCCGCCTCAGCATTGGTGCGTCAGATCTTAATGAGACGATTTTTTCGTACAATGATTTACCGGTAGGGGAGACCGATCCTGAGATGAAGCGTTTTGATCTCGGTCAGGATAAAAAGGATGTAATACCGATGTTAAAAGAGATCCTGGCGATTAATCCTGCAATCAAAATCATGGGATCGCCCTGGTCGCCGCCGGTTTGGATGAAGGATAATGGAGACACGCGCGGCGGCAGCCTCAAACCTGATTCGTATCCGGCTTACGCCAGATACCTGGTCCGTTATGTACAGGAAATGAAAAAGGAAGGTGTAAGAATCGCCGCGATCACCGTGCAGAATGAACCGCTGCATCCGGGTAACAATCCCAGCTTGCTGATGCTGGCGAAGGATCAGGTTGTTTTTGTGAAAAATCACTTGGGACCAGCTTTCAGAAATGCAAAAATTGACACGAAGATCATTATCTACGATCATAACGCCGACAAGCCCGAGTACCCGATCTCTATTCTGAATGACCAGGAAGCGCGGAAGTATATCGACGGTTCTGCTTTCCATTTGTACGGAGGTAAGATCGAAGCGCTTTCCGAAGTGCACAATGCGCACCCGGACAAGAACCTGTATTTCACGGAACAATGGATGAGCGCACCCGGCAATTTTGCGCAGGATTTTCCAGATCATATCACCAAGCTGACCATCGGCGCTACCCGCAACTGGGCGCGTACTGTGCTGGAATGGAACCTGTCTAGCAATCCGCAAAACCGTCCGTTCACAGACCGCGGCGGCTGCGACCGTTGTTTGGGCGGGGTTACCATTGATGGGGATAAAGTAACGCGTAACCCGGCTTATTACGTGGTGGCACATGCTTCAAAGTTCGTGCTGCCAGGTTCTGTGCGCATTGCTTCCAATATGGATGCGCAGCTCCCGAATGTTGCTTTTAAAACACCAGATGGGAAAAGAGTGCTGATCGTCTTCAATAGCAGCGACGACCAGCAGGCTTTTCAAATCCAGGATGGGAATGCGTTTGCCTCTGCCGTGTTGAAGGCAGGCTCGGTCGGCACATTCGTGTGGTAGGAGAATTACGGAAAGATCTTATTAAGCGGCTATTTCAGGATTTTGTGTAAGCGGCGGCAACGTTTTCAGCGGGCAGCGTGTCTGTCAATTGATCTCGTAAACAGCTAGCTATGAAAAATTCTTTCCGCCTTCTCTCTCTCGTGTTGATCTGCCTCGCCTGCGTTGAGCCGAACGACAATGCGCCCAATGGCGTGCCTTTCGATGGTACAGGCTACAAACCCATTTATGCGACTGCGGACGAAGCTGCGAAGGTTCAGGTAGCTGCCGCACAGCCGCTCGTCCAGCCTGGCAAGATCTACCTTTTCGATCCCTATATTTTTGTAAATGAAACAGGGAAGGGCATTCACATTATTGATAATAAAGATCCCAAAAATCCGCAAAACCTTTCCTTTATCTCCATTACCGGCAACTATGATATTGCTGTAAAGGGAAATTGGCTGTATGCTGATAACCTGTCAAACCTGCTCGTTTTCGAAATATCCGATCCGCTTTCACCGAAACTGGTGAAGACGATCAATGATGCCATTTCGGTCAATAATTTCCCGCCCTACCAGAATGTTTACTTTGAATGCGCCGACAGCAAAAAAGGCGTTGTAGCAGGTTGGGAAAAGGTCCCGATGACAACGCAGCCTAAATGTTTCAGATAACACTTCCTCTTTTAGATAAAAAACCCTTTTTACATCTTGCCATGAAAAAATTAATGCCTTTTCTATTTCTGGGACTTGCCTTGCTGGGGCTTTGCATGATCCTGACTGCCTGCAATGATGGCGAAAGCAGCGTTGGTCCGCAAACCGGCACGGGCGGCTCAATGGCGCGTTTTGCAATTACCGGCAATACGCTCTACATCGTTTCAAAGCAATCCCTGGAAGTGTACGACATCACAAAAGGAGAGGCGCCTGTCAGGACGGTGCGTAAAGAAATGAATGTGGGCATTGAGACGATTTTCCCTTACAAAAACAACCTCTTCATAGGTGCCAATGACGGTATGTACATTTATAATAATGCCAATCCCGTCAGTCCGGTGTTGCTGACCAAGTATACGCACATACAATCCTGCGACCCGGTCGTGGTTCAGGACAAATACGCCTATGTGACATTGAGAAGCGGCGTTGCCTGCCGCCGGGGAAATACATTGAGTTCATTAGATGTGATAGACGTGTCTGTCCCATCCAATCCCACGCTGGTACATTCGCAGGTAATGGCCTCACCTTACGGGCTCGGTGTGTCGGGCAACAAGCTGTTTGTGTGCGAAGGAAGCAATGGACTCCGGGTCATGGATATATCAGACCCCGCACTTCCTGTCGACAAATATAATTTCAGCGACGTTCCTGCTTATGACGTGATCGTCAGACCAAATCACCTGATCGTGACCGGCGAAAAAGGACTGTACCAATACAAGTTCGGGAATTCAAATGAATATGAACTACTCAGCAAAATCCCGGTACTATGAAGAATATAGCTTTAATAGAACTGTTTTTGCTGATTGGTACCACGTTAAGCCACGCGCAGATTAACGCGGAAAATGCAGCTAACCACGTGATCATCAAGTATTCGCCTGCCGCGATGTTCGACAGTGATAATACGATTCAATTTGGGGTAGAAGTCCCGCTCGGAAAGAGCGGGGTCAGCTTGCAGCAGGACCTTGGATACGGACATTCCAGCTTCAATCTCTGGTACTATGAAGTGACCACAGTTCCTGATAAATCAACTTACAAAAGCCGCACGCAGCTTCGATACTACTATTTCAGCAAGCAGCGTGTGAGAGGCTATTTTGCAGGCGAGTTTATGTACAAAAGGGTAGTGTACCGTCAAAATCAATGGGTAGGAATGGATTGTTCAGGCTCGGGCGGCTGTAATTATTCTGAAAACAAGGATGTGAAAATAGGCAGGACTGCGGCTGCCGGACATGCCCGATTGGGCTGGCAGTTCTATTTCCCCAGCCGGATGACGCTGGACCTGTTTACAGGATTCGGTCTGAGAAACATTAATGTGAAGACACTTACACCCGGACTGGGAAATGCGAGGGTACAGTCTCCGCGAGAAATGTGGTCAGAAACAACACCAGGCACGCACTATGTTGTGCCGAGCCTGGTGTTGGGTTTTCATTTGGGCGTTGTGCTGGGCAAGATCCGCCAGGAAAGCGAGTAACTCAGCTTCCTGTATTTGCCTTTTTCTTATCAGCGTACTTTTTCTCGGCGGTCTTCGCTTTTTCAAAGTCTAGTACAACACCGTTGATGCAGTAGCGCAAACCGGTTGGCGGCGGGCCGTCGTCGAAAACGTGGCCTAAATGCGACTTGCAACGGCCACACATTACTTCCGTCCTGCGCATTCCGTGACTGTTATCCTGCGCTTCGATAATCGATTTTTTATTGATCGGTTCAAAGAAGCTGGGCCAGCCGCAGCCGCTCTCGTATTTGGCGTCACTTTTGAAAAGTGCATTCCCGCAAACTGCGCAATAAAACGTCCCGATCTCTTTCGAATGCTCGTACTCGCTGGTAAATGGCCTTTCGGTACCTTTCAGTCGCGCTACTTCATATACCTCCGGAGAAAGGATCTTCTGCCAGTCCTGGTTGCTTTTGTTCACCGGAGCGGCATCAGAGCGGGAATATTCAGGAGCCTTTTTCTGATCAGCAGGCTTTGAAGCCGACTGCCCGTAACAGTTCTGAAGCATGAGCATCAGCACGGCCGAGGCGGCAAGTGTTACTATATATTTCATGTTGCTGATTAATGGTTTGTTTCTTTCATATATACGATAAATGATCGGATATAGTTGTGAACAAGCCATTGTTTGCGAAGTTTCTTTTATACCTGGTGCAGCGCTGATAATTGATCTGCTTGCTCAATGTCACTGGTTGCGACGGGAATCCGAAGGTAGAATTTAGTCCCGGCTCCCGGTGAGCTGGCAAAGGAGATCTTGCCGTGGATTGCGTCTGCATACTTTTTAGCCAGCACCAAACCCAGGCCGCCGGATCGGGAGGTATTCCTGAATTTGTTTTCCCAGCTTTCTATAATCGCCTGCTGGGCATTCTTGCTGATTCCAGGGCCATTGTCTGCAACACAAAATTCATGAAAAGTATCTATCCCCGAATAAGAAAGCGTGATCGTGCTGTTTTTGCCTGAATACTTTACTGCATTGTTAATGAAGTTCCTGATCACCACAGAGAAGAGGTTAGGCTCGGAATAAACAGTCAGGTGTTCAGGTATCTCGGAGTTAAGACTGATCCCTTTTTCCTTTGCAATGCCGCTGTACACCCGGAATGTTTCATCAATGGCGTCGCTGACCTTGAAATCCTGCCGGGCCACATCCGATCCCGGTTCAATGTTCCCGTTGGTTATAGCCAGCAGGTTCAGGAGCAGATTCTGCGTATTTACAACAGAATGGCTGAGTTCGGCTTCCAGCATCTTGCGCTCATCCTGGCTCAGTTCGTAGCTGCCCAGTATTTCCAGGTATTTTTTCAGCGAGATCAATGGCGTTTGATAATCATGTGAAATTACCGAGATCAGCCTCGCCTTCTCCTCGTGCAGCTCGTCCAGAAGCATTGCGCGTTGTTCCGCCTTTTCCCTTTCCGCGCGGTAGCTGCCGATGATGTAGCCAAGCGTAATCAAAATCACGACGACACTGACTATATAAGTGGAACCAATGTCAATAAACCGCTGCTCGGTATTGGCATAACCTGCTACTACAAACTCCGGATGCAGGTACTCAGTTACAAGCAGTCCGCCTACGATAACAATGTTCGCAACAGTCAGGACAAGGTATTGTTTCCTGGGGCCGATCGTCAGCGACAAAAAGTACACGAGACCGAAAGACAGGAGCGTTGACCCTGATATTCCCGCACCAATGCGGTAAGAGGCTATAAAAAAGATATAGATCACTGTCATGTACAGGTTGAACGAGAGCGTGGTGCGCTCCCGGAACCTGGACAGGTAGTAGAGGAAAATCTGGAAGGGGATAAGTACAGCGGTGATAGCCGCCTCTGCGATCAGGCCGGTGAAGAGGCTGAATGCAAATACGTACAGCATTACCAGCGTTGTGGCCGTACATGCAAAATGGTAAATCCTGCTTTGAAGTGAAAACAGGTCACTATCACCTTGCAGGTACTGCCAGTATTTGGATATAAATCTGTGAATCTTGTTGATCAAAGCATTGCATTTAAACAAAGAAATTCACGTTGAAAGGAGGTGAAAAATAGCGGGTTGAAGTGTTCCCTTCAATCAGATGAATGCGCCGATATCACGCACGCCGAGCATTCTTGCACTGGTAAAGCCTTCCCCAAAATTGACACCCACCGCGTGTCCCATTTCACGCGCACGTGCAATGATAAATTCCAGGAACTCAGGAGTGGAAATGTAACTCTGCGGCTCGCCTTCAATCTGATAATCAGGTATGTGAAACTGGCTTTTGAAAGCACGCACAGCTTCTATCTTGCGGTCGTGAAAGTCGGTGATATCCACAACAAAGTCAGGCTTGATATACCTGTCCTGAACAGAATGGAACACTTGTCTGGGGCGCCACGCTTCCTGCTCGTTTCCATTGTCGTCATATGTTTTCACCATTCTCAGGCCTGAGTAAAAGCAGGCGTCTGCGACCAGTTTGGCTCCGCGGCCATGATCAGGATGCCGGTCGTCGATCGCATTGGTGATCACAATGTCGGGCTGGTACTTTCGGATAAATGGAATGATCGCTTTCTGATGCGCTTCGTCGTTTGTGAAAAAACCGTCAGCCAATCCCACATTCTCCCGCACAGCTACGCCCAGTATCGCTGCTGCATCTTTACCTTCCTGAATGCGGCCTTCGGGCGTTCCCCTCGTTCCAAGCTCACCTCTTGTAAGATCAATGATCCCGACCTTTTTGCCGAGGGCCATTTGAGACAATAAAGTCCCGGCACAGCACAGCTCAACGTCGTCCGGATGAGCTGTGATGGCGAGTATATCAAGTTTCATGTTTTTGATTATTTAATGCGAAGCTTTTGTCCGATGCGCAGCGTAGAGCGGCTGGACATGCGGTTGCGGCGGGCAATGGAAGAAACACTCACTCCATATCGTTCTGCGATAGCGCCCAGCGTGTCGCCAGGGCGTACTTTGTGTAATACAGACCGGCTGTAAGCAGCAGGTGCCGCATCGCCGGATTCAAATTCGCTTCTGTTGGATTTGCCTCTTAAATGGTTCCAAACCGAGCTGGTCAGCAGGAAATGGTCTGATTTGATGGTCTTATTGTCCCAGTCAAAAATATGTCTCGGGTCAAATGGATTTCCTTCGTAACGGTTTTCATAGTGCAGGTGGGAGCCGGAGCTTCTTCCCGTATTTCCGCCTAACCCGATCACTTCACCAGCCTTGACAATCTGGCCGGATTCGACCATTTGTTTGGAAAGGTGACCATATAGAGTTTCAAGTCCGTTGTAATGCCGCACAACAATGAAGCGGCCGTAGCCAGATCCGTCCCAGGCAACAATCCTGACCATTCCGTCATAAGTACTTCTTACCGTATCTCCGGTTTCCAGGTCCAGGTCGGTACCATTGTGCCAGCGGCCCCAGCGGTAGCTGAAATTGGAAGTAGTAGGGGTTCTTTCCATCGGCGTGCTCCATTTGCGGTTCAGCGCCTCGTTGTATAGTGTCAGATCAACCGGCTCGTCGAATTCAAGGGGATTCAGTCCGTAGGGGTTGATTGTTCGCGCATCCCAGATCACGTAGTATTCTGCTGCTTTTACCCATTCATCACCTACCTGCAAGGAATCCACCACTTCCACAACCTCAGTCTCGCCTTCGTCAATGGTAGTGGTATCTTCGTTTACAACAGGATTAAGGGGTTTTACGGGCTCAAACTGGTTCTGAAATTTCAGGTTTGAGGTTTCCACCTGGTATTCATCTTCGGGCTGGGGAACGGTAGCCTTGGTGGTTGGTCCTTCGTTGGCGTTGTTTCCGGACTGGTTAATCTTCGGGTTTCTTCTGAATTTACCTCGCTCTTGCGCTTGCGTGTTCCATGAAATCAAACACACCATCATCAGCAAACTTACAATAAGCTTTACTTTCATATTTAAAATGGGTCAGACTACATATAAGCGGAGAGCTCCTATGTAGTCTGACTAAATTTTAGGGGTTGGGCAAAAATTAAGCTGTTGTTTCTTCGATAATCTCTTCCACTTCTCTCTCCATCAAAAAACGCTCTGCGTCCAAAGCCGCCATACATCCCGTTCCTGCTGCTGTAATCGCCTGTCTGTACACATTATCCTGTGCATCTCCGCAGGCAAATACACCTTTAATATTGGTGCAGGCACTTCCTTTTACAGTTTGAATGTAGCCGGTTTCGTCCATGTGCAGATATCCTTTGAAAATATCCGTGTTAGGTTTGTGGCCGATTGCTACAAAGAAACCGGTTACGTCGAGAAGTTGCTCCTCGCCGGTCTTATTATTTTTTACCAAAACAGATTCAAGTCCTTCATCTCCATTCAGCTTCACAGTCTCTGTGTTCCACAGCACTTCGATATTTGGAAGCATTTCAACGCGTTTCTGCATGATTTTGGAAGCGCGCATTTCATCACGGCGTACCAGCAGGTATACTTTGCGGCAAAGTTTTGCAAGATAGCTTGCCTCTTCCGCAGCCGTATCGCCGGCACCTACTACTACCACATCCTGGCCCCTGAAGAAGAAACCGTCGCAAACCGCACAGGCAGATACCCCGCGGCCATTCAGCCTGTCTTCTCCTTCAATGCCCAGCCACTTCGCCGAAGCGCCTGTGGACACAATCACTGCGTCGGCAATGATTTCGTGTTTGTTATCAATGATCACTTTGTGCGGGTAGGAAGTGAAATCAACTTCCGTCGCCATTCCGTAGCGGATATCAGTTCCAAAACGTTTGGCTTGTTTTTCAAAATTGATCATCATTTCGGGGCCGGTAATTCCGTCGGGATACCCGGGGTAATTATCAACTTCCGTAGTAATGGTAAGCTGGCCGCCTGGTTGGGCGCCTTGGTATAGTACAGGATTCAATCCTGCTCTGGATGCATATATAGCGGCAGTATATCCGGCAGGGCCGGAGCCGATAATTAGGCAGGAAACTTTCTCAGATGACATGGGTGACAATAACTAGCGTATACAAAAAAACGTTACAAAATCTATTCAGGATTTCACTTGAAAAAATAAGTGTGTGGAATTGAAAAGGCCTTTGCGGCACTCGTATAGTACAACAGCGACAGATCAACAAAAGTGCGAAATTTAGCCCCGTAATGCAAGCTGTCAGAGAATGCGCCACTCAATGCGCCTGTTTTTCTGACGGTTCGCTTCCGTATCATTGGCCGCTACGGGCTTTGTTTCCCCATAACCTTTCGACAAAATCCGAGGCTGCGCAATACCCGATTTGTGCAAATACTGCTGCACAGATTGCGCACGCCGGCGCGACAATTCCATGTTTTCGCTGTCCGAACCTACATCGTCGGTGTGCCCTGAAATCTCGATTTTTACATCTTTGTTCCGGGTCAGGAAGTCTGCCATCTTGTCGAGCTCCACTTTTGATTTTTCATCCAGCTCGTATCTGCCAGTCTGGAAAAAGATGTTATTCAGGATCTCCGCCCGGTCTTTTTCTATTGCCTCCAGAGGAATTTGCAGGTCAACAAAAGATACTGAGTCGCTGACCGAGAAAGAAAGACTTTTAAACAGGTACCCCGGTTTTGAAACATAAAATGCATACTCTCCTCCTTTATTAAGCACAGCCAGGAAAGAGCCCGTACGGGCATCGGAAGTGAATGCGCCCACTTTCTCCTGCGTTTTCAGATCAAAAAGATCGATATCAGAAGCGACTGGCTGGCCCGTTTTCTTGTCGGTAACCCTGCCTTTGGCATACCTTGTAGGTACGATCATATTTTGCAGCGACTCAGGCAGGTCGAAAGTATAGATGAGCGAGCGGCCTTTTCCCTTATCGGAACTGTCGTCGGTATAATAAGCGCTCTTTCCGTCGGAAGCAATGAAAAGCCCGACCTGATCTGCAACAGTATTAATGGGATACCCGAGGTTATTCGGCGCCGCCCAGATCGTGTCTGTTTTTTGAGAAATGAAAATATCGAAACCGCCCATTCCGGCTAAGCCGTCGGATGCAAAAAAGAGGGTCCGGCCATTTGCGTGAATGAATGGCGCGTTTTCATCATCGGGCGTATTGATAGCCGGTCCGAGGTTTTTCGGGGCGCTCCACTGCTTTTTATCATTTAATGTGGTAACCCAGATATCCCTTTTCCCGATTCCTTCCTTTCGTTCGGAAGCAAAATACAGGGTGTGTCCGTCAGCGGAAAGTGATGGCTGTGATTCCCAGTCGCGGGTATTCACCTGCTCGCCGAGGTTCACGGGCGTAGTCCAGTCTTTTCCCTCCTTATGTGATATGTATAAATCGCAGCTTCCATAGCCTTCGGGCCGGTTGCAGGCTGTAAAAACGAGGGTACGACCGTCAGCTGAAACACTGCACGTTCCTTCATTATTAATGGTATTGATTGCGGGTGAAATATCTTCTGGAACATCCCAGCCACTTGCGTCGCTGCCTTTTTTGCGGTTTGTTACGTAGATATTTTCATCGCGCTCCTCGGTGAGCCCCGTAAAAATCAACGTTTCATTATCGGCTGTCAAAACGGGGAAGTACTGTGTCCTGAGGAAATTGACAGTATCGCCCATTGATTTCTTCTGGATAGCCAGCGGCTTTTTGATCGCTTCTGCGGCAAATTTGGACGAGACGATCGACTTCTCGGCCAGCCTGAACAAGCTGGATTTTGGCGGAAAAAGCTTGATCGCTTTTTCGAAATAAAACTGCGCCGAATCGTAACGCTCAGCCTGGAAATGGTACCTGCCCAGCCACTGAAATCCCGGCCCTGATTGCGGCGCGTCGGGTTTCAGCCGGGTAGCAAGCGTGTAATGCTTGCGGGTAAGATCGGCATTGCGCTGCAACTCGTAGATCTGCGCGAGCCTTAAATGGGTGTCGTAACTTTGGGGAGTTTCCTGAAGTACTTTTTCAAACAGTATAATGGCCTCGCCGAGCTGGCGCTGCTGCCACGCTTTTTGCGCCTTTTCATAATTTTCTCGTCCTTTCCGGGATAGGGTAGCCTCCTGTGCCACCACTTTGAACGATCCTGAAAAACTTAGAATAACAATTAAAAAGACGGCCCAGCGCATTACGGAATGTTCATAAACTTGTGAGTTTGTAACGACATTTTCCATTTGGGATTGTCTTTGATATAGTCAATCATCAAAGGCAGCATGATATCGTGCTTACTCCATTCCGGCTGCATCAGCAATGTGCAGTTTTCGTTGACCAGCGCGGCGTGCTCTTCTGCGAAATCGAAATCACTTTTGTTGTAAATGATCGCTTTTAGCTCGTTGGCATTCTTGTAAATATCAGGGTGCGGGGTCTTGAATTTTTTAGGTGAAAAACAAACCCAGTCCCAATGCCCCGAGAACGGGTAAACGCCCGAAGTTTCGATGTTCGTCTTAAATCCTGCTTCCTGCAATGCGCTGGTAAGTGCATCCAGGTTATACATCAAAGGTTCGCCGCCGGTAATCACGGCCAGGCGGCCGGGATATTGCAAAGCGCCTTCCACAATGGAATCGATCGGGTACTTGGGATGCGCATTTGCGTCCCAGGATTCTTTCACATCGCACCAGTGACAGCCTACTTCGCACCCGCCGAGGCGGATAAAATAAGCGGCCCGCCCACTGTGCTGCCCCTCGCCCTGTAAAGTATAAAACGCTTCCATCACCGGAAGTGCTTTTGTGTAGATTGGTAAAGTTTCGGTTAACATGCCGCAAAGATACGAAAATCGAAATTGCCGATTTCCATAATCACTCGGCGCGGCATTCGTCCGCCTGATCTTTGCCCGACCGTAGATTTAGTCACATATTTGCAGGATGGATACTGTACCAATTCACCAGCAGGAAGTTATTTGCGCGTTGGCGACCCCCTCAGGAGTAGGGGCAATTGCCGTGATCAGGGTCTCGGGAGAAGGCTCTATTTCCATTGTTAACAGCATATTTAAAGGCAAGAACCTGGAAAAGGCAGACAGCCACACAGTCCATTTCGGGACCATTTCAGACGGGATCGAGGTTATCGACGAGGTGCTGGTCACTGTCTTCAAAACACCGCGTTCATTTACAAAAGAGGATTCGGTGGAAATTTCCTGTCACGGATCTGATTACATTATCAGACAGATTCTCAAAGTACTTATATCTAAAGGTGCCCGCATTGCCAAGCCGGGCGAATTCACGCAGCGTGCATTTCTGAATGGGCAGTTTGACCTGGTACAGGCAGAAGCTGTGGCTGATCTGATCGCCGCAGATTCGCAGTCCAGTCACAAAACGGCGCTGAACCAGTTGCGCGGCGGTTTTTCCAAAAAGCTTACTTCATTAAGGTCAGAGCTGATCCATTTTGCTTCGATGATCGAACTTGAACTCGATTTCGGCGAAGAGGATGTTGAGTTTGCCCAGCGTGACGATTTAAAAAGACTGATCGACTCGCTGCAAGAGACTATTGCGCCATTGATCGAATCATTTGATGCGGGTAACGCGATCAAGGAAGGAGTGCCGGTCGCGATTATCGGCTCGCCGAATGTAGGGAAGTCTACGCTGCTGAATGCGCTGCTCAATGAAGAAAAGGCGATTGTGACCAGCATTGCCGGCACAACGCGCGACGTGATAGAGGATACCATGATCCTTGGTGGAATCAAGTTCCGGTTTATTGATACAGCCGGCATCCGCGAAACAGTTGATCTAGTGGAGTCGATCGGCATAGAGCGCTCCAAAGCTGCGATGGCGAAGGCGGATATCGTGATATTCCTTTTTGACAGTGAAGAAACTTACAACGATATCAAGGTACTTGCAGAATCGCTGCCGAAAGACAAGCAGGTGTTGTTTGTTTTGAACAAAATTGACACTGATAATGGCCAAAATGTGCGTCTGCATGCATTGGACGATGATCTTATCCCTATTTCCGCCCAAATGCAGAGCGGCCTGGCGGCATTGACCACGAAGCTCATTTCGCTGGTCCACAAACAATCCGCTGCCGACACAGTAGTCACCAACCTGCGGCACTACGAACATCTTGTAAAAACATTCGACTCACTCACGGACGTAGTTAACGGATTATCCCTGGGCGTCACCGGCGACTTCCTGGCGCAAGATATCCGCCTGGCGCTCCATCACCTGGGAGAGATTACGGGAACGATTGTGACGGATGACCTGCTTGAAAATATTTTCAGGAAATTTTGCATTGGCAAGTAGACTTAATAAAAATTTAGTAGCCAGTAAATATGAGATTGAAAAATTTGAAGTGTGTGTATGTAGTAATATTTTTCATATTGTTTTTGGCTTGTAAAAAAGAGGAATTACCAATTCCTCCAAAGGCTCTGACGCTTTCCATCGAACCTTCCGAAGTCAAACTGGCGAAGGAAGAGCCCTACGGCGAGCGCTTAAAACTTACCTTTCAAAACTATGAGTATGAGCCGGGCGAAGACCTGTCATTCGTATGGAGCAGTGAAAACCCAAGGATTGCCCGGGTAGATACAAATGGTGTCGTGTGGCCGGAAGGTGCTGGCGAGACTTACGTAATAGCAAAATTGATTAATGGCAAAGCCCAGGCGCGGTGTAAGGTAACGATTACAGATGGCTATGATTATAAATACAGGTTGGTACTAAAAGATAAGGGCACCACAGATCTAAATCTAAATAGTCCGGGAGCATTCTTATCAGCAAAAGCCATTGAGCGCAGGCGCAAACAAGATATAGAAGTGAATGAAACGGACCTTCCGATTTCCGCAGATTACCTTCGGATCATTCAGCAGGTAGGCGGAAAAATTGTCGCTAAAAGTAAATGGCTCAGTACCGTAAGTGTTCATTGCCAGGATCAGTTTTTGATTGATCAGTACAAGGCATTGCCATTTGTAAAAGAAGTCGTACTTGTGTGGGAAGGAAAAAGGTCCGAATCCTCCAGTACGGAAAAATATAAGGATATTCCCCAGGTAGGTTCGGTAGCCACTGATAACACCAATCCCTTGGATTATGGAACGGCCCGTAATAACATCAGTGTCAACAACGGTCAGTATCTCCATGACAAAGGGTACAGAGGAGCAGGTATTGATATTGCAGTTATTGATGCAGGATTCATCAATCTCAAAAATAATGCAGGTTTTAAAAGCGTAAATATTAAAGGAGCCAAATCTTTCATATTTGAAAATGATGATCCGTATAGCGTAGATAGTCACGGCGTATGGGTCACATCCTGTTTGGCTGCAAACGTTCCTGGTTATTATGTTGGCACAGCACCAGAGGCGAATTATTGGCTGCTGAGAACCGAGGATCAATCCTCGGAATACCCCATTGAAGAAGATTACTGGGTCAATGCCGCGGAATATGCAGACAGTGCAGGTGTTGATATTATCAATTCATCTCTTTATTACAGCACTGGATATACTTTCCCATCAATAGTATACAGCTTTAAAGACATGGACGGTAAGACCGCAATGGCTAGTCGAGCAGCCAATGTTGCCGCCAGTAAGGGAATATTGATCGTTAATTGCGCCGGAAATGAGCAGTCCTGGGTTGGGACTCCTGCTGATTCTCCAAACGTACTAACAGTTGGTTCTGTACATAAATCTCTGGAAGCCGACAGTTTTACATCGTATGGCATTACTGTTGATAATCGCATAAAACCTGATGTGATGGCATTAGGAGGCGGGGCCGCTGTAATGAATGTACTTGGAGAAAGCGAATTTCGCTTTGGTACTTCGTATGCAAGTCCGATCCTGTGTGGTCTGGCAGCCTGCCTATGGCAGGCCTATCCCAAACTGACCAATCTGGAACTGATCGATATTATCAGAAAATCCGGTGACCGGGCCAGTCATCCTGTGGTTCCTTATGGCTATGGTATTGCTAACATGGAAACGGCTTCGGCACTTGCCAGAGCAAGAGGAAAATGAAAGTCAGCGGTGAAAACCGGTTAATAATATAGTCAGATAATGTTTGAACTAACAAACTAAAATATCTACTTTTAATCCATCGGCAGCCACAATATTTCATATTAAAGTTTAGTATTGTATCGCAAAAGCTCGAATTAGAATACGGTCAATGATTCTCTATTGACAGCGAGGGCCTGTTTACCCCAGCCCATGTCTACTCCGCGAATCGCATAAGCGATTTAATTTCCCACTGATTGACAATTTACCGGAATTAACAACAGCAATAATATTGCGCCGATCTGTTGTTACCAAATACTTTCAAACGAAAGACAGGATTCCTATTGCCTACACAATTGCCCACCCGAAATACAAGTATCCAATAATCAACTTAAATTTTATAAACTATGTCAAAGCAACAAGTAACTCGTACTGTGCTAACGGGGAATACAGACCATCTTACCCCGGAAATGTTGAAAGAACTGCAAGAAAAGTTTCAGCTGACTGTCAAAATCCGGGGGCATGAAGATGTAGTTGATAAGATGATCGGTCAGATATCTGATGCTGCTTCGTATGACAGAACACATCCCGGTTATGACCGTTCGTACGATAAGTCACCTGGGGCGGATTTAATGGATATTCTGAAAAATAGAATCATAAATCCTGAAATTAATGTCAGAAATCTCGATCAACCCGATGCTCCGGGCGGGAACCAGTAGTGAAATATCTATTATTTATATCCGCGCATAAATAACATTTGCTTTGGAAAATGTAATTGAACCAGAAAATTATGTTTGCACCGACTTGCTGGTCAAGTTGGCAAGTCGGTGCAATATCAATTGCAGTTATTGCTATTGGTTTAAAGATCCGTCTGTTTATGATCTGCCCGCGATTATGACCGAATCAGTGGAAGAGGCTTTATGCACGCAATTAAAAGCACATATAAATACATACCATTTAAAAACATTTTTAATAGGTTTTCACGGTGGCGAACCGATGCTGTTTGGATTAAAAAGGTTCAGGCGCTTCATGAACAAGTTAAGTGAAATAGCAATCCAAACGAATTGCAGGATCAGATATTCCATCATGACCAATGGAATATTAATTACGGAAGAGTGGATTAATTTCTTTAAAGAATTTCAAATTGGTGTCGGCATAAGTTTGGACGGACCCAGGAAATTCAACGATGCAAACAGGATCGATTTCAAAGGGAATGGAACTTACGACAGGATAACCGAAAAAATCAGGCTCTTGCAAACCAATGGAATAGAGCCGGGCATTATTTCCGTGTTCTCCACTGCGCTGAATGGGATGGAAATCATCGATTTTTTTGTCGAACAAGTGGGTGTCAAACAGTTCGATGTGTTGATTCCCGATGCAACATATAGAGATACCGTTCAGCCGATTGCGGTTTTCTATAAGGATCTTTTTGATGATTGGTACGACAGCCACGCAAATTCAGGTGTCACGATCCGGATCATTTCTTCCATGGTAAAAGGTCTTCTCGGAGGGCAGAGTAATTCGATTACACTCGGACTGGGCGCGATTACTACCGTCACTATTTCCACGGACGGAAGCATCGAAGGGCTGGATGTGATGCGCGTACTAGGCAAAGGCGCGGTGACGAGCAGTCTCAATATTCAAACGGATCCCATTCAGGCTGTGCAGGGAAATGACCTGTGGAGCAAAATCCGAAGTGCGTCTCTAAATGTCAATGCAAGGTGCAAGAAGTGCGAATTTCTGAATGCATGCGGCGGCGGGCCTATCGTTTCGCGCTGGTCTGCGGAGAATGAATTTGACAATGCGAGCATCTATTGCGACGATCTTAAAGAGATATTCGGCCACGTCTGGAAGCGACTCAAAGAGGATATATACGTGTAGTATCCAGGTAACAATTTTAACCAGCTGCAAATGAAAACAGTCCGGTATTCCAAAAACATTGCCTCTTTCAACAAACCTTACCCGCACCTTACTGTGGACGGCATATTGTCGGAAGATCTTACGCGAAAAATTGTCCATTGGTTTGATACAAAGGCGGAATGGCAACCACATACTTCTTCCTTTTTCAATCAATTCGATTGCATGAACCTGAGTATGGGAAGGCTCGACGGGCTGGACGGTTTGTTCAGCCGGCCCACTGTTACTTACTTCCGAAAGCTGATCGAAAAACATATGGAAGTAGATCTTAGTGAGACAAGGATTAGCTATTGTGCACATAAATTCACGCAGGGATTGGGCGTGGGGATTCATACAGATTCTCCACATGATGGTACCGAAACACACCGTCTTATTATTCATTTGAACAGCCATTTCTCTGATCGGTTTGGTGGACATCTGGTTGTGCTAAATGAAAATAATATCGGTAATATCAATAAGATTGTAAGGCCTGTTAATAATTCGGCTTTCGCATTTGAATTGTCAGACAATTCCTTTCACGCGGTATCGGATGTTGAGGAAGGAATCAGATATTCATTGATTTATTCGTTCTGGAAAAAGGGGTTAGGTCCGGAAGTTTCCAATACCAGATTCTTGCGATCTGAATATCAATTGAAAGGGTATATCTCATTTCTAAAACAAGAAGGTGCAGATCTTGTCAACCACACAAACCGCACATTAATGGCGCATTTAATTGGCACGGCAAACATTCTCCGTAGCTGGAATGCACCACGTTACCTTTGGCTTGCAGGATTATTTCACAGCGTATATGGCACCGGCTCTTTTTCAAAGGCGTTAATCGATCCTGAGAGGCGACAAGATATTGCAGAACTAATTGGTGAGGAAGCGGAAAGGTTGGTTTATATCTTTGGTAATTTAAATACCAGTCAATTTTGTCAGGATTTGTTGGCAAATGACAATTCTTTTGATACTACACTTTTGAATGGTGAATCAATGCTGATTAATACATCAGAAGTGACTTCCATTTTAATGTTGATCCTGGCAAATGAGCTTGAACAATCTTTTCACCTGGCCGTGGATCATGCGAATATGCAACAGGCTGCTGCATTAATTGAACTGATCGCTGACAGAATACCAGCAGCGCAGTACGAGCGCATTCTCAATAGTTACAACTTCAATTATTCTCATCATGTTTTATGAAATATTCAATCGAAAATGACGAAGTGATGACCGCGATACCGATCCACGGATCGGGTACGGAGAGTCTGCATGCATTGCTCAAAGCATATTCATTAAACCACATTCTGGAAATAATTCAAAACAAA
This sequence comes from Dyadobacter sp. Leaf189, assembly GCF_001424405.1. Lineage (GTDB taxonomy): Bacteria > Bacteroidota > Bacteroidia > Cytophagales > Spirosomataceae > Dyadobacter. The sequence continues at coordinate 646,296 of NZ_LMPS01000006.1, read as the reverse complement.
TCTGACTTCAACATTTCACATCGTAACTATGATCTTTTGATCAATGTATCAGTCCATGCTACTACGGAAGAATGTGTGGAGATATTCCGGTCTGTTTTCTTTATAGCCTGGTTAAAAAGGATGAACAGAATGTTAAAGCAGCCCGAGAATGAATTAGATTCTCATTTACTATATCTGCCCGTCATTTTGATAAAATACTTACCGAAATTTCCCGGTGAAAATTATCAGTGCAAAATACCACTTGCAGATCAGTATTGTCCGATCGGGACAAGCTGGCAGGTATATACACACACCAGTTCGGACGATCTTGCCATGATCAGTGCCAACCACGACGGTTCCATTGATCTCGCAGCTGCGGATACCCGGATACATATTTCCGAAGCGTGCAAGGTGGCTGTTGTGCGGGCCGGGGGCAGCATACAGGTTGCGGAGCGCGTTTTTATCACACGTTATCACATTGAACTGCTGAACAGCTCCTTTTTCGGTGAGTTGAGCGAGCTCCGCCTTGCCGAGGAGGAACCCTCGGAAATGGACCTGGCCGATCTGGAAGCTGCATTCACCAGGTCGCTGGACCTGATCGAAGATGTGTGGCCCGAATGTATGCCCGATATCAGCCTGCTTTTCAACGGCGTACTGCCGATGTCAATGCCGTCACACCGCTGGAACAGTGCGTCGACCAACGAGCTTCCCTACATTTTGCAATTAACGGTACGCAAAGATGCGTGGCCGTTTCTGCTGGCCGAGTCTGTTATCCATGAATTATCTCATGTGAAAATGGATCTGTACAGGTCCATTGTGCCCGTTCTGCTGAGCGACTCAGCGAAGATTTACAAGCATCCTTGGCGACCCGATCTGCGGCCGATATCCGGGGTTCTGCTTGGCGCCCACGCGTTTCTGGCAGTGTTGAAATTCTACCGGCAGGCAGCGAAAATCTGGCCTGACAATGCGCCGGTACAAAATGAAATCACGATCAGGCGCGGCGAAGTACAGGTAGCCCTGCAAATACTCGAAGAACACGCCAGGTTCACGCTTGAAGGAAATGCCATTTTCGCAGGAATGATCTCCGCATTTGGAGATAACTGATCTGGGATCAATCCAAAGTGCTTTCCCGCTTACACTCGGTGTACCAGCAAACATTAAACACGATCGCTTATGTCGGAAGTTGTTTTAAATTCTTGGGAAGACCTTCAGAAAGCCGTTACCAAAATTACCATTGCACTTAATAACGACGAAAACCTGAAACTGGCAGCTGCTGTCAACCCGCTGCTGGCGCTCGCCGAACTGTGTTACCGGATCAATCCGGATATTCTGGATAAGGTGGAAGACAGGCTCCGCTTCGGCCCGGAAACGGCGGCGAAACTGGACGAACTGCGTTCAACGATTCACCGCGAGGCAGGCGGCGCATTCGATATCCGTTCGGAAAGAGACCTGAACAGGGTGCTGTTTGACGAGCTGAACATAGAAGCATTTGATCACAAAGGTTGTCCGGTCTGTGAACCGGTACGTCCCAGACGGAAAGGGGAGGCGGACGATACATTGAACACCTATGCCGGCCTGCATCCCGTGATCGGGCCGCTCCTGGCTTTCAGGGAAATAGATGCCTCTGTGGCCGCCTTCGGTGACCGGTTTGCCTACGATCAGATCCGTCAGGGAAAGTATGGCAAGGATTCCAACATTCATTTGCACATCAAGCTGAAAAAGAGAAAATCGAATTGACATGGCAGATACACATGGATTTGAATTAATTATTCAAGCTTCTCAAAGCGTTGTCGTTAAAGCCTTGAAAGGAGCCTGGAAGTCAGCCGAATGTCCGGATCAGCCCGATGATGCGGGGCGCATTCCCGAGTTTATGGATATTCCGGCGGTGGGTACGATCGGGGGTTTCCCCGTGGTGGACGGACAAGTGCAGATCCCGCAGGACGAACTCGATGCTGCTTTCGCAACGGATGTAGGCGGTGTAGAGCTGATACTGGGCATTAATGTGCAGATCGAAATCGGTGATCCGCCGGTACCTTCCGCCCGGCTGCTCGATTTTCATACAATATTGCACGCCAAGGCGCCTGTTAACACCATGCCCGGTTCGCAGAATGTAGGTATCCTGCTCGGTGATATGGTCCGTGCCAATGTGTGGGCTGTGCTGGATGCGGGGCACCCGCTGGATGCAAGTATACCTGAGCTGTTGCAGGACTATGTACATAAAGCCTACGAAGACGAGCAGATACCACATTTGATTGTTCAGAATAATGTGGCTTTTGGAGTCGGTACTTGCAGTACGACCACACAGATTTATGACGACGAGGCGAACCCTGCGCGCCAGATCCTGAATTCATTTCCTGATCCCGCTACGTTGCGTATATCCATACCCGTTTATCTGCGCATGTACGCATTCATCCCGGATAGCATCGGTCCGCTGCATATCGAAGCGCCGATGGGAATTGAAACGCGGCTGATCATCGACGCGCCTTTTGAGAAACATCCTGAAAAATACGTGGCGCGGTTTGGCGATGTGGTACTGGCCAATGTATCCGTCGGGCCGATTGCCGGTGCCGGATCGGATATAGCCGGAAACCCCAACGAAGCGAATAATTACAACACCAATAAAGCCCGGTTTTCGGCGCTGGACCTTGAAGCGGTACTGTCTGCACAGTTGCGGAGCAAAGGCGTGACGTTTGCCAACGATCTGGGAAACAGGGAAGTTGCCATTCCTTCTTCCGCTGAAATTGAGGCTACCATTGCTGATCTGTTTTTTACAGAGCTGTCATCCAGAAGCCATATTTCGATCTGGACACCGACTGCCTCAGATGACGAGTTTGAAGTAAATAGTGTCGATGTAAAAGTGTTTTCCGACTCATTGAACATCGCTCTGAACTCAGGCGAGGGGGCCGATATTGATGCGATTACGTTCTTCATTCCTGCCCCGATGGAGTTTAGTATCGCCATGAGCAAGGCTTCTCTCGAAGAAAAAATCAGCCAGGCAATTGCGGAGAACGGATTTGACAGTTTTCCCAAACGTTTCCATGAAGACGGCAAGGATGTCGATCTCAATAGCTTGAATATATCCGTGGTCAACCACGCAATTCGCCTGACGGGCTCAGTGACTGTAATTGACGCGGTGCTGGGTTCTATTGATGTGGATGCAGATTTTACAACTAATGTGGGCCTTCACTGGGAACCCAGCGGTGTCCAGAGCGCAGAAGGTTTTCAGGAGCTCAAACACCATATCATCGGAGATCCCGATGTGGATGTGGATGAGGGCATTGCTTTCTGGATCGTTGCGATCATTCTTGCGGTCATATCATTCGGTGTTGGGGGCGTTCTGATCGGCATTATCTCCATTGTTATCATTCTGGTCGTGGAGGCAATCGTAGAAAATATCGGCAGCGACTCGCTCGTAAATGGCGTTTCTGGTGCTGTGGAAGGGATTACCGCGTGGCCGCCCGAGCTTTCCAACATAGGCAGGGTGAAAGCCGTTTTCTTTGATCCTGTCGATATTTCTGACACCGGACTGGTTCTTTCGGGACAAATGGAGGTGATCAGTAGCTGTGAAACTACGGAGGTCGTTCCTGCCACCACTGCTAAGAAGTATACCGTCAACGCCGTTCAGGCAGCCGAGCTGAAAGCACTACGCATTTATCCGCAGGCTGACTATTTCTGGAACCCCGGCGACGGTAGCGCGACACAACCCGTAAAGACTATTTTTCACGCTTACGACAACAGCGGTATTTACCTGGCCAAGCATGGATTGAAGGTCAATGAATTCGGAGGGGCTCAAAGCAGGCATTTTGGTTTGGTCAGGGTAAAAAATGTTGGCCCCACTGTGGATGCCGGGCCCGATATCACAGTCAATGAAGGCGAAATCGTAACGCTGGAAGCTTACTTTGAAGACGTTGAATACCTCGATACCCACTGGTCCGTCTGGAATTTTGGCGACGATCAGCCTACCAAAAAAGGTTTTGTCGAGGAAACCAATATCAAACCAAAATCAAAGGGTGTCACCAAAATCCATCACGCCTGGTGCGATAATGGCGTGTACGCGGTGAGTGTACAGGTGATCGATAACAATGGGGGCGTGGGCACGGCAACAAAAATGGTAACCGTACTGAATGTCCCGCCGACGGTCGTAACTCCGGAGAGAATATATGCCTACACATGCAGCCCGATAACGCTGACAGGCGATTTCACAGATCCCGGCTGGTGCGACACGCACGTAGCTACCTGGCACTTCGGCGATTGTTCGGGATTGAAAATGGCAAAGGTGGAGGGAACCAACAAGCCGCCTGCTGCCAAAGGCACAGCAGTCGCTTCCCACATCTACAAACAATGCGGCAGCTTTTATGCCGAATGTGTTGTGACCGACGATGATGGTGGTGTAGGTAAATCGCAAACCATCGTGGAGGTAACAGGGATTCAGAACGGTCATTTCAATGAAGGATTTTCATATCATCCCGCAGGAAAAGTAGCCAATTGCTGGCACCCGTTCGCCTTAGCCGGAAACCCGGCCCGTTCAGCTGCGGGACAAACAGGCGAGGCGGTTTTTTATTGTGAAAAATGCCTTGTGCTCGATGGGTTAAGCTCCCAGCGAATAGTGCTGAGTGGTGGTTCGGCAGGTATTTACCAGCAAATCAAAGCCAATCCGGGCTGGGTATATCAGGTGGAAGCGAGGTATATGCTCCAAAGCGGCAGCGGGTTTGCGAGACTTGGTATCGATCCGTTCGGACAAACGGACCCGGCGTCGCCACGGGTGATCTGGTCGAAAGGGAACACAGAGCGGGCCTGGTCGCATTTGATGCAGCGGACCTGTGCGAAGGAGAACCTTATTACGGTTTTCCTCGGTCTGGAAAGTCAGGCGGACAGGCAGGCGAACGAATGTTGTTTTGACGTGGCGGACCTGATCGCGATGCAGAATATTTCCTGTGAAACGGTCGATAAGCCGGTGCCTGAAAAGAGTACCTGCGTGGATTTCAGTGATGTGAAAGAAAAGCAGGAGCTGCCTGCTGAATGGACTTACAAACGCGTCACATTCATTTCTTCCACGGGGATGGCCAACTTTATCACGTCTTCATTCCCGCCCGACCACATTCCCTGTCTGGCAATCAGGCGCGGGCTGCTGCTCAGGTTCGGGCAGCCCGTAGAGGACCTGACGCTGGAATTCAGGTACCACCGATCTATCGGCGTCGGGATTGTCGCCAGCGATAGTGAAGGCGTGCATATCTCGAAGAAAAATGAAGAACTCAATAATCCGGCTTTCGTGGTGACCGTCGAGGGGAGTAGGATTTCCCAGGTCCAGATCGTGCTGAAAGGAGAAGCCGGACTGGCAAAAGTGTGCTTTCGGAAGACCAGTTATAAGCAAGAAGAGCATCCATTTTACATTAAAACTTTGAAACAATGAACAAGGAAGAATTTCACAAACACCGGATTTTAGCCAGGTCGGTTAAAAAGGTCAATGTAGGGCAGTGGCTCAAAAACCCTAATGTCGTTGGTATGGCATTTGGTCGCAGGATCGTGAATAACCGGTTTACCGAAGATCCTGCCGTGGTCGTATATGTCATGAAAAAAGTGCCGCGGGCGTTTTTACCGCTTTCCCAGCTCTTGCCAAGACGACTTTTCATCGGCGGAGATAGTGTGCAGGTGGATGTCGTGGAAACGGGTCCTATCTACCCGCTCGCATTTACCGGGCGCGACAGGCCGGCCCCCTCGGGCATCAGCATCGGGCATTTCAACGTCACAGCAGGAACACTTGGCTGTCTGGTTACGGACAGAACGGACGGTTCGCTGTGTATCCTGAGCAATAACCACGTGCTGGCCGATGAAAATGCAGCTGCGCTCGGAGATAGTATTATCCAGCCGGGTTCTTTTGACGGCGGGGTCGTGCCTGCTGACGTGATCGCCACGCTGAAAAGATTTCAGATGATCAATGCGACGGGGAACACCATTGATGCGGCTATTGCCCAGGTGACAGACCGTGGGAATGTGATCAATGAAATGAAGAATAACCTGATGCCGGTACCCTCAGCCGACCACCCTGCAATTGGTTTGCTTTTCGCAGGAAGCTGCAACCGTACGATCATGAATCCGATTGATGATGTATTGAAAACATTGCAGATTGATTTCCTGAACGGGAATGCCGTCGCAGCAGCAGAAATCGGTATGAACGTTGAGAAAGTCGGACGGACCACCGAGTATACGAGTTCCACAATAACGGAAATAGATGCTACTGTTTCCATCGGCTACGATTTTGGCTCGGCTACTTTTGACAATCAGATCGTCACTGCATGGATGTCCGACGGAGGCGACTCCGGATCCATTGTTTGTAGAGGCGGTGAAGGTGGAAATGAAGATAAATGCAGCGATTGTAATTCTACCCAGGCTGCAAAATCGGTGCTCCGTCGTGATATTTCGGGTGACGTGGCGACTGAAAAGGTTTTCCGCGAAAAATATCTGTCCCGGACACTGACCGGCCGTTTTGCGATTGATACTTATTTTGAAAATGAAGATCAGATCCTGCAACGCGTAGATAAGCTGAGGGCAAATAGAGAGGATACCGAATATCTGCAATACCTGTATGATAAATATGCCGATCAGGCCAGAAATATGGCCTGGAACCCGGACAGCAAGGAAACGATCACATCCGAGCACCTCAATGAGGCAAGACAGGTTCTGGGAAGGATGCAGCGTTATCTCAAAGACGACGAACAGCAGGCTGCCAAACAGCTTTTCGAGATTGCGCAAAGCTTTGAAGGCAACACCGTAAGCGAGGCTCTGAGGAAACTTGACGACGAGAAAATCTTCAATGAAGTGGTTTCCATTATTTCAAAAGTGGAATCATTGAGAAGAAAAGACTGCTGACGAATGGCTGCTACGAACTCAGAGTGGCTGACCTGCGGCCTGACAAAGGCAAGGTTGCTGTCGATCGATGATATCCTTGCTTTTCAGATTGATTCCGCAGATCGGGAATTCAGCCAGCTGGTGTTGCATACGGTAAAGTTGGGCGGGAAAAAGCTCCGCCCGACTTTATTTATGCTCGCCGTCAAAACTGGGGATTATTACGAAAAAGACCTGCTTTTCCCCGCCGCGGCGGTGGAGCTGATCCACATTGCCTCCCTGCATCACGACGATGTGATGGACCGCGCCGAGACCCGGCGTAACGAAGCCAGCGTGAATGCCCGCTGGGGGAATGTCAATGCGACTTACTCAGGAAATTACCTTTTCTCAAAGGCGATCTCAATGCTGTCGGACTACAACCAGGAAATCAACCAGATCACCTGCCAGTATGTAGCCGACCTGTGTCTCGGGCAGCTCAAAGAGGCTGAAAATGCCTATAACCTGCAATTACCGGTAGACGATCACTTGCTGCATATCCGGCAAAAGACGGGCTCTCTTTTTGAACTTCCCTGCAAACTGGGTGCGATACTTTCCAATGCAGACCGCTATACTGTGGATGCGATGGTCAGTTACGGCCAGTCGCTCGGCATTGCTTTTCAGCTGATCGACGATATACTGGACCTGAAAGGCGACCCTGTGAAGACGGGCAAGGAAATCGGTAAAGATCTTCGCGAAGGCGTTTACAGTTATGCCACGCTCCATGCGCTGAATTACCCGGCCACACAGGCGGAGCTCAGGCAGCTGCTGCTGATCGAGGATATGAAAAGGGAGCACATCGATCGGGCCATTGAGCTGATCAAATCCAGTGGGGGGATTGCGCGGGCGAGGGAACAAGCGGAAGCATACATTACAGAAGCCACATCGGCCATCGCATTCCTGTCCGAAGGGACCACAAAACAATCATTACTCAACCTGGCTGCATTTATCCTTTCGAGGGATCATTGATATGGAAAATAATTCTTACGACGCCATTATTGTCGGAAGTGGCCCGGCAGGCTCCATTGCTGCATTGTGCATTACCCGGCTAGGTTACCGTGTGCTGCTGATCGATAAAAGTGATTTTCCTAGGGATAAAAGCTGTGGCGACGGACTGACGCGGACGTCGGCCAGATTGTTGCACACGCTTGGTCTGCTGGAACATTTCAGTGCGTATCAAAAAACAGGCGGTGTGCGGGTGCTCGTGCAGGACGAAGGCGAACGGAATTTTGAATATCCCGGCTACCTCGCCGAACCAGGCTACGGCCTCGTGGTACCCCGCATGCAGCTAGACCAGATATTGCACCGGAAAGCGCTGGAAGCAGGAGCAGAGTTTAAAGGCAAAACAATTTTCGATAGCCTGCTGTACAATGCGGCCGGCACACAGGTAACAGGCATCCGGATCAGTACGCGAGAAGAATTCTTCGCAGACATTGTCATTGCGGCCGATGGTGCTGCTTCCAAAATAGCCTACCAGGCCTCGCTCGCCAGTACGCCCCGTAACAAGCTGGGGTTTGGGATCAGGGGTTATTATGAAAATATTGAGGGATTAACCGATAAGCTGGAAATTCACTTGCCCATTCTGGACAGTTCCAATAAATACGTGCTGCCCTCGTATGGCTGGGTGTTTCCTATGGGCAATGGGAAAGCGAATATTGGCGTCGGGCTTATTGAAAAGACGGAAACCGACAATATCCAGACCGTGATGGATATGTTTGTTGAAAAGCTGAAAAGAACGGATAACAGGTTTGCGGCAATGCAGATACAGGGTAAGTTGTTCGGCGCGCCGATGCGTTTCGACTTTAATCCTTACCATACCTTTGCGCCCGGGTTAATGCTGACCGGCGACGCGGCCGGCATGATCAGTCCATTCACCGGGGAGGGGATAGGCTATGCGATTGAGACAGGAACACTTGCTTCTGAAATCTACCTGGAACAAAAGCGGGGCGGGCGGGACTTTGCTGATCTGTCGGACTATGGCAGGCTGCTGGCGTCGAGATACCAGGGTTATTTTGAAACGGGGAATACCTCGGTGAACCGGTACCATCTGGTTTGGAAGATCCTGAAAGGCACATTTCAGAACGATAAACCATTATTCAGTGCAATCCGTCAATCCGCAGTATTTCCCGAAGGGATCGGCGAAAATTTCACACAATACTATTTTGACGATGTTTCGGCTTATATAAACCACAACAGACACCAGCTGAAAACCGACCTGCTGGCTGTGAACGAAAACCTGATCAAGCTGACGCGGCAGGATTGGCCATTTTTGTCCAGGATGTTTACTGCGGCGCAAACCTCCTCGGGAATACCATTCCGGCCATCGCTGTTCCTGCTGCTATCCGGTTACTCGGCAAGATCGGACCGGAACAAGCTGGTCAGGCTGGCTACTTCGCTGGAGCTGGGCTTTATTTCTTCCATTTGTCACGACAGCGTGATCGAATCCAGAAATGATTCCGAGAGGAGTGCTTTCAACTGGGGAAACATGATCTCCATTCTCGTGGGCGACTTCCTGCTGAGCAAATCCTTTGAAATGATTACCTCCATGGAGAGCGTGTATGCCAAGATTATTTCCGAAGCCATCGCCACTTCCAATACCGGACTGATCCTGATGAAGAGGAAAGCGGAGACAGGCGCAGCATTCAGCATTGCGGAATATCTTGCTATTCTTCATCAGAAAAACAGCAACACATTTGCGCTTTGCGTGCAGCTGGGCAGCGTGGCCCGAAACGCAACCGTTTCCGAAACCAATGCATTGACCGCATTTGCCAGGCATTTCGGAGCAGCCTATTTTTTAGTGGAAGATACTGCCAACTACCTGCATCGAAATGATACCCCCGGTGCGAATCCTGATTCGATTTCGTATACCGGCAACCCGGAGCTCAGCCTTATGCACCTGCTTTTAATGCAGCAAGGTCAAAGCGAAGTAAATGTAAATGAGGCATTACTGGCACGCCGGTGCTGTGGTTATGCAAATGACGAAATTCAGCAGGCACTTACTCAGATAGAGAGTCTGGATAATCCAGAACTCAAAGAAATGTTGATCAATCTGTGTAAATTTATTTCAATAAAGGCTCACGCAGATGTTTAGGATAATATTAATAGGCTTCGGGCTGATGATGGGGATCTGGATACTGCAAGCCTGCAACCAAACGAAAGTAAAAATGAGCAATAGTCTGGAACACGTGAAGGAGGTTTTTCACCAGGATAAGCAGGAAATCATCGGTAAATACAATGCGACCGGAGCCGGCATTGGAAAGGAAGGCGAGGAGTACGTCATCGTGGTTTACCTGCGCGGGCCTGGCAGAGAGGAAAAAACGGAGCAATGGAAAACAGTCAAGCTTAAATTGAAGTATACTGGCGAGATGAAGGCGTTGTAAGTTCTAGGTTTTAGAAAACCTAGAACTTACATGCAAGCGACTTTGAACTGAATAGCCGCAGAGCAGCTCCCTGTTTATAGGGAGTCGCTCTGCGGCTATTCAGTTGACCGAGGTCTTTAAGTCACTTATTCTAGTGTCTACTTCGGGAACTTTGCGTCGCTTTTTACTTTGCGGATCTGTCTTAAATGCCGGTCTACGTGGCCCCATTGATAGATGTAAACCTGGTGCATGTTTCGCGGGTTGGGGGTTCCGGTTAATTCAAAATGGGCACGCATATCTGCATCTGTCTTTTTTACAAAAGCAATGTTCTGCTCGCGACGGCTCAGGAAGAATGTCAGGTTGTCTTTTCCTTTGATAAAACCAGTCGGAATGGCGATATCTGCTGCCACGTGCGGATTGGTCTCCATAATAAATTCCGAATAATAGCTGTCTGGCCGCGCGGTTTGGTTGAGTTCAGGCTGTGGCTTGCTGCGGGACCCCATACTGATTTCCCGCGCCCAGATGATCTCCCACAATGCAAGGTGTTCGACAATCTGCGCGATAGACCACCGGTCGGGCGACTCTTTGAAATCCCATTGCGCTGGTGTCAGGTGCTCTGTTTCTTTGACCAGTTCGTCCCTGGTGCGGCTTAGCTGATCGATGGTGTACTGGCGGTCTGTTTCTGTCCAAAGCTTTTCCTGGGCAAACGACGGACATGCAAGACCAATGAAGAGCAGCAAGGTGCAACATCTTGTAAGTTTCATTTCCTGTAAGTTTATAGGTTTGCCCAAAACTAGACGGAAATCGAAAAGGCACTGATCAGATTGAGCCACCGGTAGACTTAATGAGCAAACGGAAAATGCCTCTTTGCGTAGCGCTACCTTAGATTTTTGAAAAGATAAGAAAGCGTGTCCGCCTCAGCCGCATTATTGCCCGCTTCGTCTGAATGTGTAGAATCGCTTAAAAAGATTGATAGTATCATTACATATGTCTTTTTAAGCAACCGATACATATGGGGAATTTGTACTTTGTCAGGTTACGATCTTTTGTTTGCTTACTTACAGTCGCCACTGTCTCAGCTTGCGCAGTCAGCTGCATTACACCAAAACAAATGGTGTATTTCCAGAATAGCAATTCTGAAAATTCGATCGATTCGATCATGCAGGACTATATTCCTACGATTCAAAAGAATGATATGCTCTCGATTACCGTGGGCAGTCTCAATCTGGAAGCGAATGATCTTTTCAATACCGTAAGTCAGCGCGGGCCTTCTGTTGCTGTCAATGGCGGACAAGCTACATCGCAGCCGTACGGACATCTGGTATTTGCAGACGGCAGCATTGAAATGCCGCTCATCGGAAAGGTACATGTAGAAGGGCTGGAATTGCAGCAGGCCGCCGACACCCTCCGGAGAAAACTCAATAAATACCTCAAAGCGCCCTCGGTAGCGATCCACATCCTCAACTTCAAAGTATCCGTTTTAGGCGAAGTCAACAAGCCAGCAGTTTATACGATCACCGACGGTAAAGTGACGCTGCCCGAAGCATTGGGGCTGGCGGGGGATCTGACCATTTACGGTCGCCGTGACAATATTCTTGTTGTCAGAGAGGAAAAAGGAAAACGTGCCTACACCCGCGTAGACCTCACTTCAAAAGCAATTTTCGACTCCCCTTATTATTACCTCCACAAAGACGATCTCGTCTACGTGGAACCCGCCAAAGCGCGAATGACCCACGCAGACAGAACATATCAGATTTTACCACTAAGTCTCAGCATTATTACCACAGTTTCCCTAGTGCTTTTCAGGGTTCTTTAAGCCTGCATTTATTGCCTAATAATAAACATCCTTTCTAATGGAAGAAAAAGGAAGTGGACTGTTCACTGGTAACCAGGACGGTCAGCAGAAGAAATTTAATCTTCGTGCTTACATTTTCAGGTATTTCAAATATTGGTACCTGTTTGTACTATTTATCCCGTTGTGCCTCGCCGGCGCTTACTACTATCTCCTCTCTACGCAGCCGGTTTTTATCTCATCAACCACGTTGCTCATTAAAGACGACGCGGAAGCGAGTGGCGGCAAAGCAATCATGGATGAAATGGTGAAGCTGAACGGGAACAAGTCGCTTGAAAATGAAATGGGCATTCTCCGTTCCAAGCTGCTGATGGGGCTTGTGGCCAAGCAACTGGGGCTAGATGTTGCGTATGAAACCGAGGATGGTTTCAGGACAGTAGACCTGTATGCACAAAGCCCGATCCGCGTGAATGCGGAAATTATCTCAGAATACGCGTTTTCGAACCCCTTAATTATACATACAACCGACAGCTCCGGGTTCACGATCAACGACTTGCCGCAACGGTATCAGTTTGGTCAGAAACTCAGGACGCAGTGGGGGCTATTTTCAGTGGAACGTGGGGTTGCTTCGCCTTACAGGGATATTTCTCTGCGTTTTCACAACCTGCCTGCCCTTACCGCAGGTATGCTGCACCGCCTGAATGTAAAGGTCCTTTATCCCGAAAGTACGCTCCTCGAACTAACCTTTGAGGATACCTCCACACAGCGCGCAAAGGATATCCTGAACAAACTGCTGGATGTATATGTGCAAAGTTCGATCAGTGATAAAAACGGCGAGGCTTCCAATACGCTTAAATTCATTGAAAGTCGTCTTAACCTGATCACAGGCGAACTGGGCGACGTGGAGAAGCATGTGGAAACGTATAAGAAAACGAGAGGATTGACCGATATCAGTGCTGAGTCGCAGCTTTATCTGTCCAATATCAAGGAAAATGACGTCAAGCTGAATGAGATCAATACCAAGATCAATATCCTGGAAAGCGTGGACAGCTACGTTGAAAATCTGAAGGGTGGTACGCCGCCACCTGCCACTTACATGATCGACGACCCGATCCTGATCCTCTTGCTAACCAAATACAATGAGCTCGATCTGCAACGCGAGCGATATGCGCAGACTACCCAGGAAGACAACCCGCTGGTGGAAACGATCTCTACCCAAATGGCGCAGACCAGACAGTCTATACGGGAGAATGTGCAAAACCTGCGCCGGGGAATGGACGTTACAAAACGCAATCTTGAAACCATTAACACCCGGTTTTCGTCAGGGCTGCGCGGAATTCCTCAGAAGGAAAGGGAATATCTTGGAATAAAAAGGCAACAGACCATTAAAGAGAACCTATACCTCTACCTGCTTCAAAAAAGAGAGGAAACTGCGCTGGCTTATGCCTCCACAGTTACCGACAGCCGCCTCATCGATGCACCCATTTCTTCCTACCAGCCGATCAGACCACGACATTCCACCATTTGGGCGGGTGCCGGAATGGCCGGAGTGGTGATCCCATTGATTCTGATCAACCTCATTTTACTGCTCAATACAAGAGTCCAGAGCAGACAAGAAATAGAAGATCTCACCCAGGCTGCCATATTGGGCGAGGTGGGAACAATGAAGAAAAAGAAGGGGCAGCGCACGTCCGAGTCGGTGTTCAAAATCGGCAGCCGGAGCAAGGTATCCGAGCAGTTCAGGGCTTTGCGTACCAACCTGCAATACCTTGGAAGCGGGAATTGCCGCATTATCATGATCACTTCTTCTATCAGTAATGAAGGAAAAAGCTTTGTCAGCGTAAACCTGGCGGCAAGTCTGGCATATACCGACAGAAAGGTAATTCTTCTCGGACTTGACCTGCGCAAGCCTTCCGTTCACGAATACCTGGAAGTGACCAACAATGTAGGTGTTACCAATTATCTGATCGGCCAGATGAATGCGCAGGACCTGATTAAGAAAACCTGGCTGCATCCCAAATTTGACATTATCCCAAGTGGTCCGCTTCCTCCGAATCCGTCCGAGCTGCTCAGCAATGGGCGGCTGGGCGAGTTGATCCGCGAGTTGCGCGCTGAATATGACTATGTTCTGATCGATACACCGCCTACTGGCCTGGTAACCGACAGCGCATTGATCGCCGAGTATGTAGAAGCCAGTCTTTACGTGGTGCGTGACAACTATACTTTGCAGGACCATCTGAAAAGTATAGCCGAACTCAAATTCTCGAAAAGATTTCCAAACCTCAGCCTCGTCTATAATGGCGTGAATTACGGCGCCGACTACGGTTACGGAAACGGACAGGGGTATTTCGATGAATCCAATGTCAAATCAGAAGCTGAGCTGGCAACCGGAAGGCAGCTGAACTAGGGCGTATAATCCTGTTTGATTGTTCGCGTATATCATCAAGCGTCAGGCTTAATCTACTCCGCCATTTAAGATCAGGCGAGAAATAATGATGAGGAAAAAATCCATAATACTACAAGTACCTGCTGTGTATGCGAGACTCATTCACCTGGCCAGGCTGGCGGCTGTGACTGCCATGTCGCAGGCGACTATTCAGGCACTGGGCTTGCTGACGGGCTTTCTGATTATCCATCTGCTGCCCGTAAAGGAGTATGCTTATTACACCATTGCCAATACGGTACTGGGCACCATGGCGCTGCTTTCTGACAGTGGTATTAACAATGGAGTAATGGCGCAGGGCGGGCGCGTGTGGGAGGATCGTGCGCAGCTGGGTGCGATTCTGGCCGCAGGATTGACGTTAAGAAAGCGATTTTCGGCGATCAACCTCTGCATTTCTATTCCGATCCTGTTGTTCCTTTTACTAAGGCAGGGAGCTGGCTGGCCCGCGAGTCTGCTGATTGTCCTCGCGTTGGTTCCGGCCTTTGTAGCCACACTTACGGACTCTATTCTCGAAATTCCATTCAAGCTCCAACAGGAAGTAAGGAGCTTGCAGGTCAATCAATTGGTGGTTGGTGCCGGCCGTTTTTTGCTGAGCGCAGGCTTGCTGCTGCTTTTTCCGTTAACAGCGGTCTCGCTCCTTGCAAACGGCATTCCCCGGGTTTACGGCAATTCGAAATTGAGGCAGCGCATGCATTCCATTGCAGACTTATCTGCGCTGCCTGATCCGGCTGCCGGGAAGGAGCTCTTGAAAACGGTCCGTCGCGTGTTGCCGCTGACTGTCTACTATGCTTATTCAAGTCAGATCGCGGTCTGGATTGTGTCCCTGTCCGGTTCGGCCTTCGCGGTTGCGCAACTCGGGGCGCTGGGCAGGATCTCCATGATTCTGAGCTTGTTCAGTATCCTTTTTGCCACGATGATCACGCCCCGCTTTGCCCGGATGAAGGCGAACAGATCTGACTTGCTGAGACGTTTTTTGCAAATATTATTGCTGCTGCTCGTGTTGATAGCAATCATCCTGTCTGCGGCATTCCTGTTTTCCGGCCAGGTATTACAGCTCCTCGGACCAAAATACACGGGGCTGGATGCTGCATTAATACTGAGCCTTGCCGCGGCTTCCATTAACCTGCTGAGCGGGGCCGTGTACGGGCTTTATTCCAGTCGCAGCTGGACGATGCAGCCGATGATTTCAATCGGCCTCAATCTAAGCTGTGTATTGATCTGCATGCTTTTGCTCGATGTTTCCACGCTGCGCGGCGTGTTGTGGTTCAATGTCTGCTGTGCATTGGTGCAGATGCTGATCGCATTGGTTTTCTGTACTTACAAAATCGCCAAAATGCCCGTGACGGGGAATACAATATGATTTACGAACTCACTTTGTTCTGCATCACATTGATTTGCTTCCTGGGCATTTACAATCTGCTGCTTTACATTTTGCCAGTCAGGAACATGTATTACGATGATATCGAAAGGGCGGAAGCTTATGTTTTTTCAAGATGTGCGTTTGACCACGTATTTGTCGGCTCGGGGCTGATCGGGCACATTGATCCGCGGATTTCGGGAAAATCGTTCAACCTGTATTTTCCCTATTACGGAAGCTGTACCGGCGTACAGGTCATTGCATTATCCAATAAGATCCCAAAGGTCCTTTTCGTCGAAACGAATTTTATATGCAAAGGCACCAATGAGCAGGTAATTGCAAATCTGTTCTCAACGCGTTATTTAAGGATCAAAAAAGTATTGCCTTTAATTCTGAGAAAAAACAATCCATTGAAGCTGATCAAACAAGTGCTGCGTGCTTTCAAATTGGAAAATGGATTTAATTCAACAGTAAAATCGAACACTGCACAGGTAGAAATAGAGGTATTAATCGAGCTTTTCAATAGAACACCTGATCTGCAAAAGCTGAGATCCGATATTGCCTGTTTGAAAAAGAATGTAGATATACTTTCAGAAAAAGGCTGCAAAGTAATCTTTCTCGAAATACCCATTGATCCCATTCTTTCAAATGCCAGGCTATTTCAGGTTCAATATGCAGAATTAAAGAAAACATTCCGGGAGAAACCTTATCGCTGGATACCGGATCACAAAGGCCACTACTTTCAGACGGAAGACGGACTGCATCTGACCTCGGACAGCCTGCAAGTTTTCAAGGCGCATTTACATACCGAGATTAACAAGCTGGATATACAAACCACCTCTTATTAACGATCATGAATTCAGTAGTTTGTACACTTTTCGAGGGTCACTATCATTACGGACTTGCCGCATTGATCAACTCACTTTATAAACATGGTTTCAAAGGTGATTTCTATGCAGGTTACCGTGGTGAACTTCCGGTTTGGGTTAAGTCAGCCAAGAAAGAGCGGATTTTTAACTGGGATAATTGCACGACCATTTCCGTGGCGAAAGACCAGCATATTCACTTTATTCCATTGCATGTTGACTATCATTTTTGCAATTACAAGCCCGACTTTGTAATTGAATTGAGCAGCAATTTAAATCAGGAATCAGCCGGGATATTCTATTTTGATCCTGATATTGTTATCAAATGCCGCTGGTCTTTTTACGAAGAGTGGCTGAGCCTCGGTGTGCCTGTTGTGCATGAAATCACGAACAACGATATGCCGCAATCACATCCGATTCGGCAGATCTGGACCAATGTAATCAGGAACAATGGGCTGGAAGTCAAAACCAATATTTGTTCATACCTCAATTCAGGTTTTTTCGCAGTTAAAAAAGCAGACTTAGGATTTGCGTATCTGTTCAAAAAGTTCGTCGAGGTCTCGCAGCAGGATTATAAAATGGATCTGACGGATTTCACCTTCGAACTGGACCGCAGTAATCCTTTTTTCGCCAAAGATCAGGATGCATTTAATATCGCAGCAATGTGCACCGACGCGGCGATCAGCGAGTACGGGCCTGAGGGAATGGACCTTACCTCCGGAGGGAAATTAATGTCCCACGCAATAGGAACGCCAAAACCCTGGAAGAAGAAATATTTCAGACATTTTCTCAAAGGTTCGCCACCCACAATGGCCGACAGGGAATATTGGAACAATGTAAATGATGCTATCAAACTGTATTCTGCACCGCGTCTTAAAATGGCCAGAATGGAATTGCAGCTCGCATCTTTTTTAGGAAGATTTTACAGGAAATATTAGCCCGACTCTTGAAAATGGACATTCAGTTTAAAAAAGGCCACATTCATTCACTGGACGGAATCAGGGGAATTGCGATCCTGCTGGTACTTTCCTTCCATTGCTTTGACAAAATAGACGCTTTTCCTTTTACGCTTCTTTCGGAGATCGGTTGGGTAGGCGTGGATCTGTTTTTCGTACTGTCCGGATTTTTGATCACCGGAATTCTTGTCGATACCAAGGGAAATCACAACTACCTGAAATCCTTTTTCGCTAAAAGAGCATTGCGGATTTTTCCACTTTATTATCTGACATTGCTGCTGGTATTTCTTGCATTAATAAGTCCTGGCGCGTCGGACTTCAATCCGATATTGGATATAAGACATTTAAAGAGCAGTATTTATTACCTGACGTTTACCCAGAATCTGTTATTTGCATTTAGTCACTGGGGAGTAACTGATCTACTCAATCATTTCTGGTCACTGGCTATCGAGGAGCAATTTTATTTGTTCTGGCCATTTGTGAACCTTTATCTGGGCACCTCCAAAGTACTTGTTGTGTGCGGATTATTGATCATACTGGCCATTATTATAAGGAACCTGAATTTGAATAGTGATTTCAGTTACGTGTTTACCTTGTCAAGGGTTGACGCGCTTGGAATAGGAGGGATGCTCGCAATCTTAATCCGTCAGTACACTTATTTTCTGGGCAAAGTTGTAGTTCCCGTATTTTTCGGATGCCTGGTTTTATTAATTATGTTATCCTTTTATTCTCCCAACCTGAGTTTCAGAAATCCGGCATTCATTAAGATAGGATATACTTTATTCGCGCTGCTGTTTGCTACGATCATTGTATTTGTGTACGATACCAAGAGAACAGGTGCGATAGTCAACCGCGTTCTTTCCTGGGGAGTTCTCCGGTTTTTTGGTACTTACTCTTATGGTATTTATGTTTATCACTGGCTTCTATATCGTGGTATTTATACGCCTTTGCGCAACAAATACCTTTTTTCAAAAGCTTACATTATCCCGTTTCTTATAGTTGTGGTGCTGGTAAGTGTCGTGAGTTTTCATGTGGTTGAAAAATTCTTTTTGCGATTTAAACCGGCATTCGATTCTAGTCCGCAGCAGCGTAAAGCAGCACTTTCGAAGGTTCCGGAAATGTCCTGAGCTGGTATTTCGCTTTGTAATTAGCAATTTAAATAGAACCAAATGAGGCGATTTCTGGCAGAACTCAGGTTGTATTTCTGTAATCATTGGATTGCCTCGCTGCCAATTACCAGGCTTCGTATGTGGTATTACAGACACATGATGCAATTTGATATTCAAAAGGGGACGAATGTATTTATGGGCTGTACATTCGATTGCACACGGCTATTGCAGATTGGTGCCAATTCGGTGATCAATGCGAGATGCAGGATTGACACGCGGGGGGGCATTTCAATCGGAGATAATGTTTCAATTTCCAGCGACGTAACAATTCTGACGGCAGATCATGATATGGAAACGATGAACCTGGAAGGAAGAACCCGCTCCGTGACGATTGAAGATTATGTCTGGATTGGCACGAGGGCGATGATTATGCCCGGGGTTTTTATCGGAACAGGCGCGATAATCGGGGCTGGCTCCGTCGTAACCAGAAATGTACTGCCTTACGATGTAGTAGCGGGTGTTCCTGCAAAAGTGATCAAAAAGCGGCCGAAAATCAGTGACTATACCTACCATTCTTCTTTCAAAAGATTGTTTCAATGAAGAAGATATTTCAGCAACTCTGTTTCATGATCCGCTGTAAATGGTTAGGAAACCCGGCTGGCGTTTTTCGAAAAAACTACTACCGGATGCAGGGAATGCGCATTGGACGCAATACAAAGTTGCCACGCATTTTTGTCACCTGGCCGCACCAGGTATATCTGGGTAATGAATGCAAACTGGAACGCAATATTTCTTTTAAATACGATGGGATCTGGAAGCCGGGAAGCGCGATTGTAATTCAGGATCAGGTCTTTGTCGGAAAGGATTGCGAGTTTAATATCAGTCAGGGAATCAGAATCGGGAAGTTCAGTAATGTGGCTTCGGGCTGCAAGTTTATAGATCACGATCACGGAATTGAGCTGGGTTCGCGGATCGGGCCGCAGCCGTCGATAGCCGCGGCGATAGAGCTGGGGGAGGATGTGTGGCTCGGTTGCAATGTAATTGTCTTGAAAGGAGTGCATATAGGGAACGGGGCGGTCGTAGCCGCAGGTGCGGTGGTTACAAAATCCATCCCGCCAAATGAAATCTGGGCGGGTGTGCCGGCGAGGCGAATTTCAGAAAGGACGAGTTATGGAAAACAGGAAGACCATATTGCACATTTCGGAAGTTGATATTGCTCTCACCGGCGGAATGGGGCGCGTAACGCATTACTGGAAAACTGCCTTTGAAAGCGCAGGTTACAACTTCATTCACGTGGGACCAGCGCAGATCGGGAAGGTCGCGCATAAGTCGCTGTTTGGCTGGAAAGCGTACCGGTACATGCAGCGGAACCGCATTAAAGCGGCTGCGATTATCGTGCACGAGCCTGCCGCACTATTTTTCGTGAGCCAGCCAATTCCTGTCTTCGTCGAAAGTCACGGGATTGAAAGCAGGAACTGGGAGCGTGAGCTGAAAAGCGGAATGCACGATCATGTATCTTTCAAAACGAGGCTACTCTATCCCGTTTGGCGGCTGCTGCCCTGCCGGATCGGTTTGAAATCGGCTACCAAGCTGCTGCTCATCAATAATGAAGACAAGCTGTATGCGAAAAGTAAATTCAGGAGGCGGGAAGAAGATATATACGTGTTTAGAAACGGCGCGGATGCTGCCGGACCGAGCGCGCAGCCTGAGCGTTTTACGGTACTTTTTAATGGCAGCTGGATCAAAAGGAAAGGTTACGAGGTACTGGTCGAATCGGCCAGGTTGCTGCTCGGGCGCGGTATACTCGTGCATTACCTGCTGATCGGGACGGGCAAGCAGGCGGAAGAGGTACTGGGCGACTGGCCCACCATCCTCAGGCAGTTTGTCCGGGTGGTGCCCGCATTTGCCCGGGATATGGAAGCTCAGTTTCTCAATGATGCATCGGTGGTTGTACTGCCGAGCAATTTTGAAGGCCAGCCGCTCAGCATTTTACAAGCCATGGCGGCCGGCAAATGCTGCATTACCACGGATTGCTGCGGGCAGAAGGATTTTATCGAAAACGGGAAAACCGGTTTTTTGTTCGAACCGGCAAATGCAGAGGCGCTGGCCGGGCTTATTGCAGGCTGTTTCGCAGACGAGCAGTTGACGCAGCGCGTTGGTGCAGCGGCGAAAGCGGCAGTGGCCGACAGGACGTGGGAACGGGTGTCCTCTGAGGTTGTACAATACGTCACAGATCATATCTGATATTTTATGAAAGTGCTTTTTATATGTTCGTCTGTAGAGCCGGGCCGCGACGGCGTCGGTGATTATACGCGCCGCCTCGCTGCGGAGCTCATCAGGCAGGGACATAGTGCATTGGTAATCGGTTTGCATGACAAACACCTGATCCCTGCCAGCCTGAAAGAACCTCAGCTGGATGGAGAACGAGAGGTAGAGGTGCTCAGGTTTTCAAGTTCGCTGGCCTGGGAAAAGCGCCTGGCGGCCGCAGCGCATTTTGTAGCGTCCGTCGATCCCGACTGGATCAGTCTGCAATATGTCTCCTACGGCTTCGACAGTCAGGGGCTTCCGTGGCGATTGCCGTGGCGTATCCGGCGGCTGTCCGAGCAGCGCAGGCTGCACGTTATGTTTCACGAGCTCTGGCTCGACAAGCCCGTGAACCTGAAAGAGCGGTTGCTTGCCAAACTGCAGAAATCGGCCATTTTGCAAAGTATCCGGCAAATGCAGCCGGAAGTCATTAATGTCACCATTCCTTTTAACCGCAGGCGACTGAAAGGGCTCAACTATACCGCTGCTCCGCTGGGCTTGTTCGGGAATGTGCCCGTTTTATTAGCGGATCAAAATGGCGACAGGAGTTCTGCTTGTGAGGAAAAACACATTCTCTATTTTGGAACACCACCTAAGACGACATTCCTGAAAAAGCTGGTCGATGACCTCGCGGAATTTTGTGCTGCCAACCGCGTGCCGGTGCGTATCACGATTGTTAGCGGCTCTTCCGAGCAGACTAACCGTTTCATTGAACAACTTACAACACAGCTGGCCGGCTTTGAGCTTACAATCTCAGACCTCGGTTTTGCATCCCTCGAAAAGCTGAGCACTCTGATGCATACCTGCGATGTAGGAATATCAAGATCGGAGCCGCACCTGCTTGGGAAGAGCGGTACCGCCATTGCAATGCTGGAACACGGACTGCCCGTTTGGCTGCCTAAGTGGAGCGGTACGAAGGATATCCGTTTCGATTTCAGGAAAGAGCTGCTCTTTTCAGACCTGCGCAAAGCGCTGAACGCACAAATACGCTGCCCGCCGGATTCACTGCTTCCGAAAACCGCGCAAAATTTTATCGATCAACTGACCCAAGGCCGATAGTACCCATGAAAATCCTCATCCTATCCCATCAATTTTATCCCGAAGTCGGCGGCATTGAAGTGAACTCGGAAGTATTGTGCGACGCATTTCACAACTCCGGCCACCAGGTCCGGTTACTTACCAGGACCAAGGAAAAAGGCAGCAGGACATTCCCGTTCAAAGTGATCCGCAATCCGGGCAAGTACTCTTTGGTTCGCGAGCATTTATGGGCTGACATTGTTTTTGAAAACAACCTTTGCCTGCGTCTTTCCTGGCCGAGGCTGTTCATCAACCGGCCCGGGGTTGTGGCGATCAGGACGTGGATCAGCCGGGTAGACGGCAGGATGGGCTGGCAGGACAGATTGAAGTTTGAGTGGCTAAAACATGCATCTGCGGTTATTGCGGTAAGTAGTGCCATTAAAAACAGCTGCTGGGACAAAGCGGTTGTGATCGGCAATCCATATCGTTCCACGCTTTTTCAAATACAAACCGAACAAGGCAGCAGGGAGCTGGACTTCGTTTTTATGGGTCGGCTGGTTTCAGATAAAGGCGTACATCTCGCTATTAAGGCACTCCGAAAATTCATCAATCAGAAAAAGGAAGTCTCTGCTGATTTCCAAACCTCATTGACCATCATCGGCGACGGACCGGAGGCGGAGGATCTCAAAATGCTCGTCCGCGAGCTGCAATTAGAACATATGGTATTTTTTACCGGCGTTTTGCGGGGGAAGGAGCTGGTTCGCCGCCTGAATGAGCACCGCTTTTTACTGGTACCCTCGGTATGGAACGAACCGTTTGGCAACGTGGCACTGGAAGGAATGGCGTGCGGGCTGATCCCCATTGTTTCGAGCGGTGGAGGATTGCCCGACGCTGTGGGAGATGCCGGACTGGTGTTTAAATCCGGCAATATCGACAGCCTGGTAGAGCACATGACGAGCATTTACGAAGATCCGCTGCGGCAGTATTCCATGCACATGAATGCGAGAAATCACCTCACCAATCACCACCCGGAAGTAGTGGCCGACAGGTACCTGGAAGTTCTTCAAACCGCTGTAAGGTCATGAAAGTGGTTTTTTCTCACCCAACCGGCAATGCGAATGTCCGGGCAATTCTCTCGGGACTTCACCAACGTGACGGTCTACATCGTTTTTACACAACTCTTGCTATGTTCCCGGGCGGTTTCTGGGACAAAGTGGGCGCACTGGGTCCATTTGGTGAATTGAGGCGGCGCAATTATGATCTTTTGTTAAAATCTAAAACAAGGATCTGGCCGCTTCGGGAAGCCGGCAGGATACTGTCTTCCAAAGCCGGGTGGGGTAGTCTTACCCGGCAGGAGAATGCGCTGTTTAGTGTCGACTCGGTTTACCGGAGTTTGGATAAAAAAGTTGCTTCAAGCTTGTATAGAGCACAAAAAGAGGGTGTCAGCGCAGTTTACGCTTATGAAGACGGCGCATTGGAATCATTCCGCAGAGCGAAGGAATTGGGTATGACCTGCGTGTATGATCTGCCGATCGCATATTGGGAAACAACACGAAAACTGATACAGGAAGAAGCCGAGAGGCTACCTGCCTGGGCTGGAACATTGGGTGGCGCAGCTACCGATTCCGAGCAAAAACTGGAAAGAAAAACGCGGGAGCTGGAATTGGCGGACCTGGTAGTAACTCCCAGCGATTTTGTGGCCGGATCAGTTCCGGTATCCCGCAGCCGGCAGGTTATCCGATCGCATTTCGGCTCGCCTACTTCGGGAGGTGAGCTCAGTAACAGGCGAGGAAATGGCGTCCCGCTCAGGGTATTGTTTGCCGGGAGTATGGGGCAGCGTAAAGGTCTGGCCGATTTGTTTGAAGCAGTAAAGCTGCTGAATACAAATGAGATAGAACTTGTAGTGCTGGGGAGCTTGCAGGAGAAGCTATCGTTTTACAAACAGCAGCTTCCATCCATGACCTACGAGGCGCCACGGCCGCATGCACAGGTACTGCAGTTGATGGCGGGATGTGACGTACTCTGCCTTCCGTCAATTATCGAGGGACGTGCCCTGGTGATGCAGGAAGCGATGAGCCAGGGAATGCCGGTGATCATCACGCCAAACACAGGTGGCGAGGATCTCGTGATTGAAGGAGAAACGGGATTTTTGGTACCTATCCGTTCACCGGAAGCGATTGCCGGCAGACTTCAATGGCTTTTGGACCACCGTGAAGCGGTACCCGACATGGGCCGCAGGGCGCAGGCGCATGCAGCCACCTACTCCTGGAACAACTACGCAAATTCGGTTATCGATCAGATTGAACAGCAAGTGAACAGCTATCAATTACAAATGTAGATATGACAACAACCTTACCTCCTCCATTTACATTGGAAAAGAGACTGATCTGGCTCTATTTCATCCTGATCATTCTTGAAGGCGCATTGCGTAAATGGGTCTTTCCGTCCCTGTCAACACCGCTCCTGGTTATCCGGGAACCGGTAGCGCTCGCATTGATCCTCACCAGCGTCCGAAACGGCATTTTTCCTCTTAATCCTTTTTTGTACGGGATGATACTGATTGGAATAGCAGGCTTTTTTGCTGCCATATTCGCCGGACATGGAAGTATGGCGGTGGCAATCTTTGGCTGTCGCGTTTTCCTTTTACATTTTCCGATCATCTTCATTATGGGCGCTGTTTTAACCCGCGAGGATGTTATTAATATGGGAAAGGTTACCCTTTCGATGGCGATCCCGATGGCAGTACTGCTGGTAATCCAGTTTTACAGTCCGCAGTCAGCCTGGGTCAACAGGGGGGTCGGAGGGGATATGCTGGGCGCCGGGTTCTCGGGAGCAATGGGCTACTACCGACCGCCTGGTACCTTTTCTTTCACCATTGGGACCACATTGTTTTTCGGTTTCGCAACGTGTTTTGTGTTTTACTTCTGGCTCAATCCGATGTACATCAGGAAGTCCGTGCTCTGGCTTTCCACCGCCGCGCTGATCGTCGCCATTCCTGTTTCCATCAGCAGGGGATTGTTTTTCCAGGTTGGCGTGGTAATGCTTTTTGCAATCATAGCCAGCGCAACGAGCTTGAAAAATACTGTCAAAATTCTGTCGTCGCTGCTGATTGTCGCCTTGTTGGTCGGCGTTTTGAGCCAGACGCCCGTTTTTCAAAATAGTACCGAAGCTTTCGTGGCCAGGTTTACCACGGCAAGCGCTACCGAAGGCGGTTTGGAAGGTACCCTGGTCGAGCGTTACCTCGGGGGAATGCTTGCTGCATTCACCGGTTCGCGGGAAATACCTTTCTGGGGATATGGGGCAGGTATGGGCAGCAACGTAGGCAGTATGCTCCTGACAGGCTCCGTTCAATACCTTGTAGCGGAAGGGGAGTGGGGCAGGATGGCCGGGGAGTTTGGGCCGATGCTGGGTTCGCTGATCATTTTTCTGCGCCTGGGGTTCGCCTGGAATCTGTCGGTCCGCAGCTACCGATCTATGAAGCGGAAAGACCTGCTGCCCTGGCTCCTTCTGGGATTTACATTGCTGATGCTGCCGCAGGGAAGCACGGCACAGCCTACTTCGCTCGGTTTTCTGGTCATGATTGCGGGACTGCTGCTTGCAGCGCTCAACAGCAAAATGCCTGCGCCCGCCGGAACTGCCGCCATTCGCTAGTATCTCGTCATCAACGAATCAAGTTAACCCTCTTCCCGTGAAAGATATCATATTCATCCATTCTCATGCAGCCCCGCATTTGGGTAGCTTTTACGCCGCTTTAACAGAAAAAGGATTGTGTGTAAAAATATGGGCCTGCACCTGCGGACATTCCTGGAAGCTGCTCTTCGGCGGCAGTTTTCTGGAACTGGTAAATCCCGGCTTAATTATAGAATTGTTCAGGATACCCAAGTCTTTGATTGTCGTTCAGGACTGGCGCTGCGTGACGCAATTTATGGTTTTGCTGCTGGCAAAAAGCTGTGGCCACGTGGTTTGTCTATGCAATGATATCGCCGGAACCTCAGCCAAAAGACAGGTTGGAATCGTTCAATTCATCACCAGCGGCACACTCAGGTACCTGCTTTTCCCGCGCGTGGACTACTTCCTGTACGCCAGTAATCACAGCCGCACTTTTTACAAACGACACGGCATTACCGCAAGAAAGCTCGTTTCATCTCCCTACCATTCATTGTTCGACAGACTTGGAAAAGTTAAAAAACGCCCTCGCAAATATGAAGATCATCGTGTTTACACATCCACCGTTTCTTGAACATAAAAGCATGCACCGGTATGCCCATATGCTCGGTGAAGGAATGAAAAAACGAGGGCATAAGGTCAGCTACTGGACAGCCAGTCCGCTGTTTTTCAAGATCCCCGTTTCAGGTGCATTGAAAAAGTGGCTCTCTTACGTGGATCAGTATATTGTTTTTCCATTGCTGCTGAAGTATCGCATGCGCCGTAATGATGAGCATACGCTGTACGTTTTTACCGATCACGCGCTCGGCCCGTGGATACCGGCTGTGGCCCACAAGCCGCACGTCGTCCATTGCCACGACTTCATGGCGCAGTTCTCGGCAGAAGGGAAATTCGTGGAAAATGCGGTGGGCTGGTCCGGAAGACAATTCCAATCGCTGATCCGGCGGGGTTTTAACAAGGGAAGGCATTTCATTTCTATTTCGGAAAAAACACAAAGCGACCTGCATTTTTTTCTGTCAGAGAAGGCGCCGATTACTTCCAAAATGATCCACAACGGACTCAATCCGATCTTTAAACCGCACAGTCAGCTCGATGCGCGCATAAGGCTCACTGTACGAACCGGCATTGATATGATGGACGGATATTTGCTCCACGTGGGGGGGAATCAATGGTATAAAAACCGGCAGGGCGTGATTGAAATTTACAATACCTGGCGCAAGTCAGCAAGGTGGCCGCTGCCCCTGCTGCTCTTCGGGAGCAAGCCCAATAAAGCGCTGTCGGATTGTTATGAGAAATCGCCTTACAAAAGGGATATCCATTTTATCTCAGGAATGCCCGATTGTGTCATCCATCTTGCTTACGCAGGTGCGAGCCTGCTGCTTTTTCCTTCCTACTCCGAAGGTTTTGGCTGGCCGGTAATTGAGGCAATGGGATCGGGCTGCATGGTGCTTACGACCGACGAGGAAACTTTGCGGGTAGTCTGTTCAGACGCCGCATTTTTGATCCCGGTGCGACCGCAGTTGCCCGAAGACATTGAACAATGGGCCGAATTCGCTGCCCATATTGTGAGCCGCGTCCTTGCTTTTTCAGATTCGGAAAGAACGCAGGTTATCGAGCGCGGTTTTGCCAACGTGAAAAGATTTGACGCCGAGGCCAAGCTGAATGAAATTGAAGAGATCTACAAAACAATCGTAAACATCCCAACAACGTGAAAATGCTCCATGTTACCGGCAGTATGCAGCCGGCCGTAGGTGGGCCCTGCCAGGGTATCCGCAACCTGATCCCTGAACTGGCCGTTCAGGGGATTTACAGTGAGGTAGTTTGTGTAGACGATGCAAACCAGTTCAGTTTTCCGGAGGATCCATTCACAGTGCATGTACTTGGGCCGGGTGTCACGCCCTGGCAATACACGGGTTTGCTCCAAGGTTGGCTGGAATATAATCTCGACCGGTTTGATATCGTCATCGTACATGGTAACTGGCTATATCCCGGGTTTGCGACCTATAAAGTCTGGAAGAAGCTTTCTGAAAGCAGCAATGGAGCCTCAAAGCAAATACGCTTGTACTATATGCCCCACGGGATGCTCGATCCTTATTTTCAGGTAGCGCCCGGGCGTTCATGGAAGGCGGTCAGAAACTGGCTGTACTGGAAATTTATCGAAAGCAAGCTGGTTAACCAGGCCGATGGTTTGTTGTTTACCTGCCATGAGGAGCTGACCCTCGCGCGATCCTCATTCAAACCTTATATGCCGAAAAGAGAACTGAATGCAGGTTTTGGCATTCCCGAACCACCGGCATACCATGCATCCATGCGGCAGGAGCTTGATTCGAAATTTCCCGAGCTGCGCGGACAGCAGTACTTTCTTTTTCTCAGTCGTATCACTGAAAAAAAGGGCGTGGAGCTGCTGCTGCAGGTATACCTGAGGTTGGTGGAGAGATATCCTAAACTTCCCAGGCTCGTGGTAGCTGGTCCGGGGCTGGACACGCCTTATGGTGAAAATGCCCGCCACTTCGTCTCTTCGCGCCTGTCTCTGCGCAGCAGTGTGACTTTCACCGGCATGCTCAGCGGCGATCTGAAATGGGCTGCATTCTACGGTTGTCAGGCGTTTGTACTACCGAGTCACCAAGAAAACTTTGGTATCGCGATCGTGGAGGCGCTGGCTTGCGGCAAGCCCGTTCTTATTTCAAATAAGGTCAACATCTGGCGGGAGGTGGCGGATGCAGCATGCGGCATTGTCAGCGCGGATACTTACCAGGGTACACTTGGTGCTTGGTCTGAATTTGTCGAAATGCCAGCCGCTGCAAAGAACACAATGGGCGTGAATGCAGAGAAAACTTTCCGGCATCAGTTTTCGGTAAAGAACGCAGTGCGTCAACTGATGAGCTGTCTGTCAATGGAGAAGGTTGTTCAGTGAGCTCACATCAGTCCGGAGCTTCAAACAGCTGCCCGTATTTGCAAAGGTTTTGTCCGTTACAGCAGCCATTTTGTCCATCTTATCGTCCTGATATTTGAATTGATTTCCGGCTTATGCATTTTTGATTACAGTATGATTTGAATCAAATCATCCGTCCTCTATCCATCCTGCTCCACACGTTTGCACCTGCAGACAGGTTGCGTATATGGTAAAACGTTATCACACTATTTCTTCAACATCCAGTCCAACCCACTGCAAAAATAGTCCCGCGCCAGTCTGGCGTGGAATACACGAGACTTTCACCCTCCAATCGTCCATTGAGATGAGTGTAACCAGTTACAGCAGAGAAAAATCTGATCTGCGAAAGCATATAGTGCTCGTAATCCTTTTCCTGACCGTATTTCCCGCCGTGGCGCAGCCGCTTGCAGGTTACGATTCGGTTAGGCTTGCAGATACCCGAGATGCTTACATTGACTTTGAAATGCTGGGTTCGTCTTCCAGGCGCCTGCCTTTCTGGCAATCCAGTAACCAATGGGGGACAGTACCTTCCTCCGCGCCTGCTGCGATGCTGGGAACCGGAATTGATTTCAGGAATGCGGTTGTACGTAAACCATCCGGGAAGGCCGTACTTACCTTTTTAGCAGGGGCAGAGGTGGTCGCCATTGCAAGCCGGAAACCGGAGATTTTGCTCCCTCAGGCTTATGCAGGCATTGCTTTCAAAGGGCTGGAACTGACGATAGGCCGGTGGAAGCAGTACGTGGGGCTGAGCGACTATTCGCTCGGAACAGGTTCTTACATCTGGGCTGGTAATGCATTGCCTCTTCCCAAAATACAGATCGGTTTTCGGAACTACACTGCGGTTCCGTTTACGCGCCAGTTCCTCGCTTTCAAGGGTTTTTATTCTGATGGAATTTTTGAAAACAACCGTGCGGTCACCAATAATCTGAAACTGCACAACAAGAGCTTTTATCTGCGGATCGGGCAACCGAAAAGTGTAATCAAGCTGCACGGAGGTTTTAACCACGCCGTGCAATGGGGCGGAAGAACACCTTATCATACTGAAAACGGACAAATGCCGCGCGGTTTTAAGAACTATGTCAATGTGGTAACCGGCTTGAAGCCGCACGGCCGCCTCGCCAATGCATCTGCATTTGACAATGGAAACCGGGTAGGGAATCATGTTGCCAGTGTGGATCTGGCAGCCGAGCTCGACCTGAAAAAAGTGCATGTTTTCCTGTATCGCCAGAACGTGGTTGAAGACGGGTCCCTGTTTTACCTCAACAACATCAAAGACGGGCTTAACGGAGTCAGTATCAGTATAAAAGATCAGCAGCGCAGCGGTTTTACAATACACAGAATAGTAGCCGAGTTTTTGTATACGAAAAGTCAGGGCGGTGACAAAATGGAGCCTGGCAGCCACATTCGCGGGAATGACGACTACTTCAATAACGGGCAGGTCAGGGACGGTTGGTCTTACCACGGTCGCGCGCTCGGTACACCTTTCATAACACCCGGCACCGACAATGACTGGGCGGCTTATGCGGATTTTTTTACAAATAATAACCGGGTCTGGGTGGCGCACATTGGCTTGCAGGGGAATGCAGGCGCTATTCTGTGGAGTTCGAAGCTTTCCTACTCTGATAATGACGGGAGCTATGCGGCGCCGTTTTCGGGACAGGTAAGTCAGTTTTCAGGCTTGCTTTCAGTGCAAAAATCGGTGAGCTGGTTTGGCAGCAGTATGCTGAAAGCATCCGTCTTCGCAGATAACGGGAAGCTGTTCAGAAATGCGGTTGGTGTCCAGCTGGGAATCAGAAAAAACGGCCTGATCAGGAAGCGGGATATGCCAGTACAATACGCCCGGGAGGCTAATCAGATCGCTTACCGATAGGTCGACATAGATTTTACTCAATGGTTCTTTATTCACTTTCCTTCACGAAGGGCTGCATCCGGCAATGAAGGCGCCTTGTTTTCCGCATGTCGCATTGCGATGTAAGGATTAGTCAAACCACAGGTTACCGCCGGTTTTTCCGGAAGCTGTTTTGGACTTATGCGTTCAGAGCGGTTTCCGGGAAGCCAGTCCGTCGGCTACGATCTCAACGCGAATCAATTAAACTTCTACCTCCAAAAAAATGGTCAACATTCTACTCATCTCATCTCAACCCAAATTAACAGACGTATCCATTCACATGATCGAACAGTCAGACGGCAACTTCCGGGTTTGCGACACTGTCTCTACTGTAAGGCAGGCGCGAACCTGGCTTTCCGAAAACAAAGTGCCTGATCTCATCATTTGCGACGTAGAGCTCGAAGACGGGCTTGGTTTCCAGATTTTCGGCGAGCTGGACATTGCGCCGCCTGTCATCTATTGCGCCGCAAGCCGCCAGTATGCAATGGAAGCATTTGCCAACAATGGGATCGACTACCTGTTGCAGCCTGTCTGCGAGGAAAGTGTCAGGAGAAGTCTTTCCAAATTTTCCAAGTTCAAGGAGTTTTTGTCATTTGAACAAACCATTGATGCATCCGCCGGAAGCAGACTTTACATTCCGCCAAATACCTATAAGAGCTTCCTGCTTTCGTATTACAAAGACAAAATCATCCCGGTAAGCCTCGAACAGGCCGAGTACCTTTATTACAACAACTGCGGCGTTACCATTCACACGGCAGATGCCAAATACGAGACGCGGGATACACTCAACAACATCATCGTAGCCCTCAATCCCAATGTATTTTTCAGGGCAAACAGGCAGTTTATCATTCACCGGAAAGCGGTGAAGAGCATCAGGCAGTATTTCGGGCGGAAACTGCTGATCGACACTAACATAGCGACACCCGAGCCGGTGATTATCAGTAAAGCCAATGCATCTGAATTTCTCCGCTGGGTGGAAGGAATTCATCACAATGCCATGCCAGTGCAATCGAGACGTTCCGCGTAAACCCTTCACCTTCTATCTTATGAGAATACTTATCTACGGGATCAACTACGATCCCGAGCTGACCGGAATTGGCAAGTATACAAGCCAGATGGCTGAGTGGCTGGCAGGGAGTAATCACGAAGTGAGCATGATCACAGGAATGCCGTATTATCCCGAATGGAAAGTAAATGAGGCTTACAGGGGGAAACTGTGGCATACCGAGCGAAAGGGCGGTGTGCGTATCTACCGTTCGCCGCTTTATGTGCCGAAGAAGATCAATACCCCGAAGAGGATTTTGCATGAATTCTCTTTCCTGCTCGGTTTGCTGCCGATCTGGCTTTTTACATTGTGCCAGCGGAAGTACGATATCGTGATGTACGTGTCGCCGCCCTTTCACCTGGGCATGTGGCCTTACCTGTACGCCAAACTCAGAGGGGCCAAGTTCGTGACGCACGTGCAGGATCCGCAGGTAGATGCTGCCAAAGACCTGGGGATGATCAAAAGCGCCGGTTTGCTTAAATGGATGTTCCGCATTGAAAACTTCATTCTGAAAAGCAGCGATGCTGTTTCTACGATCAGTCCGGGGATGTTGAAGAAGATCGAAAAGAAAGGGATACCCAGTTCGAAAATTTCGGTGATATTCAATTCGGTGGATACAAACAGCATTTTCCCGCTCCTGAAAGAGCAGTCGCTGGCCAGGGAGTTTGACCTTAGCCTGGATGATAAAGTGATTTTGTACTCCGGCAACATAGGCGAAAAGCAGGGGCTGGAATATTTGATAGAAGCCTCCAAACGCTTCCGTGACCGGCCTGAGGTAAAGTTTGTGATTGTGGGCTCGGGTGCGTTCAAGGAAAAGTTGCTTGCCTTGTCACAGCAGGAGCATTGCAGTAACGTGTTGTTCTTTCCTTTACAGCCTAACGAAAAACTGTCGGAACTGATGGCAATGGCCGATGTGCATCTCGTGTTGCAGAAGCAGCAGGCTTCCGACCTGCTGATGCCCTCCAAGCTGTCGACGATCCTTGCTGCCGGCGGCTGCCCGATCGTTTCTGCTGTTCCGGATACTTCTTTGTATAAGATCATCGACGAAAACCGGTTGGGTATCGTGGTTAAGCCTGAATGTGTCGATACGCTTTGCGAAGGAATTGAGACTGCGCTCACATCCGACCTGAAAGTGTACAAGCTCAATGCAAGAAGGTTTGCGGAAAACTACCTGCGCACCGAGGCGATCATGGATAAATTTGAAAATAATCTGATTAAAATTGTTCGATCTCCTGCGTCAATAAAACGCGAGCTTGTCGATGAAAATAATTTGGAGATTTCCAACTAGTTGGTAATCAAAACAAGGTATTGTGTAGCTGATACTATTGCGCCTGAATGCACCAAAATTCTCTTTCATTATTCATTATGAATCCACACCTATTTACCCCGGAATTTGAATCGGCGAACACACAGGATATTGCCGATGAACTGAAAAATGGAAGCGGTTACTACGTGTGCCGGGAAGCGGTTAATGCCGAAGTATTAACAGCGTTAATGAGCGGACTTCCGGCATTTGATTGTCTGGTTAACAACAATCATCTGGGATTCGTAAAGGCTTACAATAGTAATTACCTAGGACACACACTGGCTGTTTCCAGGCAGTGTTATCACATTGTTACATCCGAAAAGCTCCGTGCTATATGCCGGAGCTTTTTTGCTAATCCGCACAAATTATGTAACCAGCGCATTTATCAGACACATACGGCATCCCACCTGCCCTGGCATACGGACAATAACCTGCAATCCGGAAATCAGTTTGACGGAAAACACAATATGCCCGGACTGATGTTTATGGTTTATTTATCCGACGTAAATGAAACAAATCCATTTCAATTGATCCCATATTCTCAAAATTGGTCGCTGAGCAATAGAAATCAATTTTTCCAGGAGCAGTTTATTGAGCGGAATTACGGGAAAGATGTGGTAACCGTTCGCGCTCCGAAAGGTACCCTTATTATCTGCAGTACTAACATGGTTCACCGCGCAGAACCTTTTCATAAACAGGGATTTAAGCGATTGACTTTTCTGTTTCAGGTGGATGAGATTTCGGCGGAGCACGCCGGGCACGGAGAGAGCCTGCTGGTTAACCCCGCATTCATTACCGACAGAAATCCGGAGATCCTGAATTATCTTGGTTTTGGAATTCAATCGGATTATCCTGCATTTCCGGAGACTTCCGTTTCCACAATGCTTGTCAAAGACATTGTTTCTTTACAACGTACCATTCTGCCGAAAACCGTAAAAAGTCTCATGATTTCAGTAGCGAAGAAAGTACTACCGGGCGCGGTTTCGAATACCATCCGGATGAACCTGGCAAAAAGAAGGATACTCAAATCGGATCATGTATAGGATTATTCATGAAATTGATCTTAACTTGTAGTACTCACTCCTCTCATTTCCCCACTTCTTTATTGGATAGACGGGCCAGTTGATTCGAAAATACCGGTAGCTAAGAAAAATCGTCATTACGCGTGTTTTGGTACAGAATTTATAATTGTCGCGCGAATTGGCTGCATGTTACTTCAATGCTTTTATTTTATTATTTCGCATACCCAGATTTGGATAATTAAAGAATTTTAGTAAATTTTTTGTTCAGGAATCATTGTAGAATCCTCCGGTTTTGCGGCAGACCTGCTGTAAAAACCACAACTAATCCGTATGGATATCAGGAAACGATTGCAGGGCATCGTGCGGGTATGGCACGTTTTGAAAAATGATTATCAATTGGGTTACGGGATTTGTTTATCCCTTGTTATTTCACTGCTGGCACTCTCGGGAAGGCTGGTGGATTTGCCTGCAGGCAGTACCGCCGATCTGATCGGGTCCGAGCTGGCAATCTTGTTCTTGTGCCTTGGAACTTGGGTCGGTGTGCGCCACTTTTTACTTGTTACCAGGACCTGGCAAAAGTTTTTCACCATTGTCGCAGGTGTGGGCCTGAGCGGCGTTTTTTCGGCGTCTTTTTCCTTCCTTTTTGAAGATTACCCGCATGCAGGAGAGATGGACGACGTGCAGAAAGTAAGCTTATCCATGTACAGGGGTATTTTCATCAGCGTCGCCGGATTCTCGGCAGCGCTTTATGCCAACAAGATCATCAAGGAGCAGGAATATAAGTTGGAACATCAGCTCAGGGAAAATCTCTGGATCAACCTGCACCATCTCACCAAGGAGGTGAATCCGCATTTCCTGTATAATGCGCTTTCCGTGCTCAACTCGGGTTTGCGGGAAAAATGGGCGAAAGAGTTTGTACAAAAGCTGAGTGCATTTTACCGGCACATGATCAGTTACAGCAATAATTTGAATCCCGTAAGTGTGCAGAAGGAAATGGAGTTTACCCGCGCCTACATTTTGATTCTGAATGAACGCTTTAACCATTCTTTGAAGCTTGCAGAAAACATCAGTGAAGCTGGTAAAAAGTTGTTTGTCCCGCGCTGCGCTATTCAGCTGCTGGTTGAAAATGCAGTCAAGCACAACATGATGTCAGACCAGTTTCCCATTGATATACAAGTATTTGACGAAGATGAAATGCTCGTTGTAAAAAACAGCAAATCGTTTCAAAGGTCATCGTCGCCTGACCGGCAGGCGCACGGGATAGGGTTGCGGAATATCTATCTCAGATATAACCTGCTCACAAGCAGGCCCATTGTTATCCTGGAAAATGAAACTCACTTCATAGTTAAAATACCTCTGCTAAATGACCAGTATACTTCTTATTGAGGACGAAGTAGAAATTGCCTCAGACTTGAAAAAAATGATCGAGCACTTCGGAAACGGTTTCACGGTATGTGCAGTGCTCAGTTCAGTGCAGGAAGCGAAAAGGTGGCTGACAAGCAACAAATCTCCTCATCTGATCCTCTGCGACATTCAGCTTTCGGACGGATTGAGCTTCGCGATATTCGAGCACCTGCCGATCAAATGCCCGGTGATTTTTTGTACAGGTCATAATGACCACGCATTGGAGGCTTTTGAAAACAATGGAATCGATTACCTTTTGAAGCCTGTGGATGTGTTCAGTTTACACAAGAGCCTTGACAAGTTCAAGCGGTTCCGCGACTTTCTAAGCGAAGATTTCTCCCGTGATATGACAACGCTGCGGCGTGCTATGATGGCGCGTAATACATTCAGAAGCTCGGTTCTCGTGTATGTAAAAGACCAGATTATCCCCATTAACCTCGATAATATCGACTTTATCTACTACAACAATTACCAGGTGTCTGTGTATGCGGGCTGCACGCGGTACGAAACGCGGGATACCCTTAATAACATTCTCGAAACGCTCAATCCCAGGGACTTTTTCAGAGCCAACAGGCAGTATATCGTACACAGAAAGTCGGTGATCAACATTCAGCAATACTTTGGCCGCAAGCTGCTGATCGGCGTTTCCTGCACCACACCTGAGCCTTTGATCGTCAGCAAGGCCAATGCGAGCGACTTTCTGAAATGGATAGAAGGGCGGCATGTTGCCCAGCTCTTCCAATAGAATATACCTGCACTGCCCGCTCGAAAGCCTCATTTGTCCCTTTCGCCAACTGCCTGTTGGCGCTTCGATCTGCACCTTGCATTTTTGTAGAAATAGTAAGTTTGCCGCGTTCGCCTCATCCGAACCGGCAAGCTTACAATGGCAAACCTGCATTTACCAGGGGTAGAACTTAGCATTGTTTCTGATCGAAATACATGCAGCGTATATACATGTATGTTAGCTGTGTTTGTCGCAGGAATTTCAGGGTCGATCGAAGGATTTCAAAAGCATTCTGATTGTATATGATGGTTAATGTAGATACCCACACGGGCCCGTCTTTTTCATTTGGCAACCGGCTGGCCAGGCTAAGTTGGTCGGCTGCGGGTATTTTTTTCAAATGGTCGCCCCGTCCACTGCATTCGTGGCGGTCTTTTTTGCTCCGCTGCTTTGGCGCAAAGGTCGGCCGCGGCGTTCACATTTATCCTGGGGTCAAAATCTGGGCTCCCTGGAACCTGGTGCTCGAAGATGAATGCGGCGTGGCCAATGGAGTGATCCTGTATAGTCAGGAAAAAATTACGATCGGGCGACGGGCTGTCATTTCGCAGGGGACGCACGTTTGCACGGGTACCCACGATTATGAGCAAAAGGGTTTTCCATTGATTACAAAACCCATTTACATCGGCGATCAGGTCTGGATAGCAGCGGATGCATTCATTCATCCTGGCGTGCATATCGGCGAAGGCTGCGTGATAGGAGCACGGTCGGTGGTTAACCGGGATATGCCGGAATGGACGATTTGTTCCGGTCACCCCTGCAAACCTGTGAAGCCGCGGCTTGTTTGACAGTTAACAGTATTATTCAAAATGCATTAGCTATGGCGCTTGACCTGACTATTGTAATTCCGGTCCGGAATGAAGAAAGAAACCTGGCCGGCTGCTTGCGGGCGATCGGGAAAGACCTCGCGCAGAAGATCGTGGTGATCGACTCCATGAGCACAGACCGTACCCGCGAGATCGCCACCGATTTCGGAGCAGAAGTCCTTATTTTTGAATGGGATGGTCAGTTCCCGAAAAAGCGAAACTGGTTTTTGAGATATCATACACCCGAAACCAAATGGGTGATGTTCCTGGATGCGGACGAATACCTTACCGAATCCTTCAAGTCGGAACTGGCGCGGGCTATTTTACAGCCGGGAGATCTGGTAGGATACTGGCTCAAATACTCCATTTACTTTTTGGGTAAGGAACTCAAAGGCGGGTACCCGCTCAGAAAGCTGGCTCTGTTCAAGGTTGGATGCGGCGAGTACGAGCGGATCGAGGAAAATCAATGGAGCCACCTGGATATGGAAATCCATGAGCACCCGGTCTTGAATGGGAAAGCAGGGGTGATCGACAGTAAAATAGACCACCAGGATTTTCGCGGCGTGGCGCATTATATTGATAAGCACAATGCATACGCAAGCTGGGAAGCAGCGCGCTTCCTTAAATTATCTTCTGAAACTTTCGCACTCCAGCATTTTACATGGAAGCAGCGACTGAAATACAGGTTCTTCGCCACGCCACTGATCGGTCCGGCATTTTTCTTCGGGAGCTTCATACTTATGGGCGGCTTTCGCGACGGGGCCAGGGGATTTACATTCGCAATCCTCAAAACCGCCTACTTTGTTCAGGTCTATTGTAAAATCCGGGAACGTTCAGCTACGGACAATGAAATGCAGCCGATTGAGATCTGATTCTTCAATTGTTTGAATTTCGCAAGCATTGGTTTGAAGCGGACAAACACGCAGCCTGCCTTTGATGCCAACTTTGTGACAACAAAAAACACAAAGTTATGAGCACTCAAAAAGTATGGTTTATCACAGGCGCGTCCAAGGGACTTGGCCTTTCATTGGCAAAACAGCTCCTTGCACAAGGACAAAAAGTGGCAGCTACTTCCCGCAATCTGTCCGAGCTGAAAGACGCTGTCGGCGTTGATAGCAGCGATTTTCTTCCATTATCATTGAATCTGACCAACGAAGCTGATGTACAGCTGGCAGTAGCCAATACCATCACTGCTTTCGGGCGGATTGATGTGCTGGTAAACAATGCAGGTTACGGCCTGACGGGCGCTCTGGAAGAACTTTCGGATGCGGAAGCCAGAGCCAATTTCGATATCAACGTGTTCGGTGCATTGAATCTGATCCGTCAGGTGTTGCCTCAAATGCGTAACCAGCAGTCGGGCCACATTTTCAATATCTCTTCCATAGGCGGTTTCGCGGGTGGCTTTCCTGGCTTCGGTATCTATTGTGCAACGAAGTTCGCCGTGCATGGTTTTTCCGAATCGCTGTTTCACGAGGTGGCGCCTTTCGGAATTCATGTCACGCTGGTTATGCCGGGTTATTTCCGGACTAACTTCCTTGGCGCAGGTTCTTTGAACACGCCGCAGAAAGAAATGACGGAGTATACCAATGTACGCGAGTCACAGCAGGCGCACCAAAACAGCATTAATGCCAATCAGCCGGGCGATCCTGAAAAAGCGGCTGCTGTTTTCATTTCCGTCTCCGGGCAGGCTGCCCCGCCTTTTCATTTGTTCCTGGGCGAAGATGCATACGGACTTGCCGGGCAGAAGATCGCATTGGTGCAGCAGGAAATGGAAGCCCAGCGCGCACTTGCCACTGCTACCAACTTCTAAATCAGCCGGTACCTGCCAGCCGGCGGGTACCAATTTCATCAAACCAAAAATCACTTATGAAAACAGAAACAAGCTATATCGGAATGTGGCAGACTGCCGACGGACATATCAGGCAGCAGCTGCTCCCTGGCGGCCGCTACGACGAGGCACGCGGCAACCGGGAAAGTGCGTATACCGGCAGGTATGAAATTACGGGAGATTATATTTATTATTGGGACGATTCCGGCTTTGAAGCCGACGGCAATTTTACCGATGAAAATACGCTGCAACACGGCGGGTACACATTTTACCGCAAATGAGTTGCAGGTATATAACAATGCAAGATCATGGCAATTGAATCACTGGAAGAATTTTACCAGCACAAGTTCAACTGGATGCCCGAAAATCTGAAAAAGGACGTAGGGCATTTCAACGTGTTCAATCTGGAAGACTGGGACTGGGGATGTAATGCGCAGGTACAGTACAACCGCAGGGATTTTTACAAAATATCGATCATGCGCGGCAAGCACGTATACCATTACGCAGACAAATCGCTGGAAGTGGATGGTACCACGCTCATGTTCTTTAATCCCAGTGTGCCGTATAAGTACGAGAAGCTCACTGATAACAGCACGGGTTTCTTCTGCATTTTCAAAGAAGCATTTTTCAATGAGGTAATCCGCGGCGATATCAAGGAGCTCCCGATGTTTCAGATCGGCGCCAAGCCCGCTTACCTGCTGAATGAAGAGCAGGACAGGCAGGTTGACGCGATATTCAGAAAAATGATGGCCGAAATGGGCTCGGATTATACATTTAAGTTCGATCTCATTCGTAACTACATCATGGAGATCGTGCATACTGCTTTGAAAATGAATCCGTCGGAAAGTCTGTACCAGAATGCAGACGCCAACGCGCGGATCACAGCGGTTTTCTCAGATTTACTCGAAAGGCAATTTCCCATTGAAACACCCTCGCAACAACTCCGCCTGCGCTCTGCCGGTGATTATGCCGCGAGTCTTAACGTACATACCAATCACCTCAACCGGGCCGTGCGCCTGACTACCGGAAAAACAACTACCGCGCACATTGCAGAGCGGGTAGCTGCCGAGGCAAAAGCATTGCTGCTGCATACCGACTGGAACATTTCACAAATCAGTTTCTGTCTGGGATTTGACGAACCAGCCCATTTCAATCACTTCTTCAAGAAGCAAACCAGCACGACACCGGGCGCATTCCGGTTGTAGGAATTTTGCCAAAAAGCGTGGCGCATTTTATTCTGTGAGTAGCTTTGGATAAATTATCAGCATTTATCAGGGCTACTCACTCTCTTAATATAACTCCTGTTACTATGTACGTAAATCGTTACCTGTCTCCTGTAATCATCTACTTCTATTCGTGGCGGATGGTTTTATTCTCGCTCGCCACTGGATCTACCGCCATTTTTATTTATCAATACCTCGGCTGGCAGTGGGTGGCAGTTCCATGGCTGCCGGTGTCGCTGGTAGGTACGGCTACTGCTTTTTTTGTGGGTTTTAAAAACAACCAATCGTACGATCGCAGCTGGGAAGCACGCAAGATCTGGGGCGCGATCACAAACCACAGCCGGTCTTTCAGCGCGGCTGTCCGGGCATTTTCCCAAAGTAATTCGGATCATGAGACCGGTGCCGAAGTGAGAAAGATCATCTACCGGCACATCGCGTGGCTGTATGCATTGCGCAACTCGATGGCGAGGCGTACCAGCTGGGAACATGAAGACAGAGCCAGCCAGCGGCAACGGACTGCATTGAACCGTGTCAAGATCATTTGTGACGCAGAGATCGCGCGGCATTTACCTCCCGACGAGCTGGCGAATTTGAAAGATAAGACGAATATGCCCACGCAACTGCTCGACTGCCAGGCCAGGAACATCGCTGCATTGCGCAAGGATGGACGCATTGACGGATATCAGCATGTTGCATTGCAGGGATTGATTTCGCAGCTGTACGACGAGCAGGGTAAAAGCGAGCGAATCAAAAACACGCCATTTCCAAGGCAGTACGCCACTACCTCCAACCTGTTCATCTTCGTTTTCATGACCCTGCTTCCATTTGGCTTGCTGCCGCAGTTTGTCGATTTGGGAGAGCGTTATATGTTTTTGCTGATCCCGTTTAATATGATCGTTTCGTGGGTATTTATGTTTATGGAATACGTCGGCGATATCAGCGAGAATCCTTTTGAAGGTCTTTTAAATGATACGCCGCTGGCTACAATCGTCCGCAACATCGAGATAGACCTGAAAGAAATGCTGGATGAGGATGAGATACCGGAGCGGTTTGCGCCTGTGGCGGGGATATTGTTTTAGTAAAAAGAAGCTGATCATGAAAATGAAAACAGGTTTGTGCCTGCTGCTGTTTGTTTTTTCAAATGCGTTACTCGCACAGAAAAAACCAAATGTACTCTGGATCACCATCGAAGACACCTCGCCGCATTTCTTGGGCTGTTATGGTAATCGAGATGCAAAAACACCGGTGATGGACGCGCTGGCAGGCGCCGGGATCAGGTTTACCAATGCATTTTCCACTGGTACCGTGTGCTCCCCGAGCCGCACCGCATTGATCACAGGTGTGAAAACCTATGAAACAGGAACAGGCAATCACCGCAGCAATTACCGGCTTCCGGCAGATATGCATGGTTTTCCTTATTATTTGAAACAAGCGGGATACCACACTTCAAACAATGCGAAGACCGATTATAATGTAGCCGACGAAAAGGAGTTCATCGCCGATGCCTGGGACGAAAGCTCGGGAAAAGCGGGCTGGTGGAACCGGGAAGCAGGACAGCCATTTTTTGCAGTGTTCAATTTCAACGATTCGCATCAATCGAGAACGATGACGGATCCTTATGCCAAATATGAAAAGGAGGTGCTCGCCGAGCTTTCAGAAGAGGAGCGCATTGGTGAAGACGCATTTGATATGCCGCCCATTTACCGGGACAGTCCGGAGATGCGGAAGCAATTTGCACGCGTGTACAATTCGCTGAAACTGACGGACAAAAAGATCGGAAAGCTGCTGAAAAGGCTGGAAGATGAAAAGCTCAGGGATAGTACCATCATTTTCTTCTTTGGCGACCACGGCGAAGGCATTCCGAGAGGCAAGACAAACGGAATAGATCTGGGGTACCGTGTACCGTTCGTGATCTGGTTCCCGCCGATGTACCAGCACCTGTCGCCCTGGGGGGCTGGCGGTATCACCGACGAACTGATCAGTTTCGAAGATCTCGCCCCGACGCTGATCAGCATTGCAGGCGGCCGGCAACCCGCTTACATGAAAGGCAGAAAGCTGATCGGTCCGCAGCGGTCTGCGCCTGTGGATCACCTCATTCTATCATCCGATCGCTCCGACAACGGGATTGATATGGTACGCAGCGTGACGGACGGAAAGTATATGTACTCGCGCAATTACATGCCGTTTATGCCTGAATTGCGCTACATCAGGTATATGGAAATTGCGGATATCAAGCAGCAAATGCGGAAGGATCTGGCAGGTAAGGAGCTCAATGATTGGCAGGCCAGTCTCTTTGCGCCGAGACCGGCCGAGTTTCTTTTTGACATCCATGCGGATCCCTGGGAAACAAAAAACCTGATCGACGAGCCGCGTGCTCGTACGGTAGCCGACCGGATGCGAACAATGCTGCGCACTGACCTGACCAGCGCGCGCGATGTAATGTTTTTACCCGAATATGAAATCGCATTGATCTCAGCCAAGTCCACGCCTTATCAGTTCAGGTTATCGGAAAGGGAATATGCTTTGAAGGAAATCATGAATGCGGCGGAGCTTTGCGGGAGGAGAGGGAAAAGTGTGGTTGTTCAGCAGCTGAAACTGTTATCGAGCCCGGACAAGATCGTTCGTTACTGGGCAATGCTCGGGCTCCGTGCGCAGAGTGCCGCATTATTAAGGCCTTACCAGGAAATGATTCAGCGTTCGGTAGGGGATACTTACCCGCCGGTAGCTGTTACCGCAGCTGCTATTACCTTTGAACTATTCGGTTACGCGCCGGCAGCTGATCTGTTGAAAAAATCAATGCAATCCGACAACGCAGAACTGGCTTTGATGGCGATCAATTACCTGCTCTACATTCCTGAAAAGCAGCCTTTTATCGATACAGTGAAAGCGG
This sequence comes from Dyadobacter sp. Leaf189, assembly GCF_001424405.1. GTDB lineage: Bacteria > Bacteroidota > Bacteroidia > Cytophagales > Spirosomataceae > Dyadobacter. Next base: position 603,447 of record NZ_LMPS01000006.1, on the reverse strand, counting down.
TACAGAAGTCGGGGCGAACGTATGGAGATGAAAATAAAAGCCGTGCATACAAGGTGAAAGCGGGCTGTATGGACTTTTTAGGAATATTAGGGCTGGTCCCCAATACGCCTGATTACGCGGAATGACAGGATTACCAAACCCGGCTTTTTTTAATTGAATAAATAAAATGATGCGAATTTTTAAACGGAAGAAACAAAGCGTACTGCTCGGCGCTACATTTATTGCATGTACTATCCTGTTGAGCAGCCAGTTTGCAGCGGCCCAGCAGGGATTAAAAATTTGGTATAAACAGCCTGCGCGCAACTGGAATGAGGCACTGCCGATCGGAAATGGGCGAATTGGGGCGATGGTTTTTGGAGGGGTGGAAAAGGAGCTGATCCAGCTGAATGAAGAAACACTGTGGTCGGGTGGACCGGTGAACAGGAATCCTAACCCCGAAGCTGTGAAATACCTCCCGCAGGTGCGGAAGGCGCTTGAAAACGAGGATTACAAGCTTGCAGAAGAACTTACCAAGAAGATCCAGGGCCCGTTTACAGAATCGTACGAGCCGCTGGGCGACCTGCTGATCAGCCACGAGTTAAAAGGGACATCCAGTGCATACCGCCGCGAGCTGGATATATCAAATGCATTGTCACTCACCAGCTTCACGGTCGACGGAGTAGATTATACCCGCGAAATATTCATCTCAGCGCCGGATCAGGTGATGGTGGTCAGGCTGAAAGCCAGCAAAAAGGGCGCATTGAATTTCACGGCTTCGGCTACAAGTCCGCTGGTACACAACCAGCAGGTGATCGCACCCGACCAGGTTGCTATGAAAGGCCAGGCGCCGTCGCATACCGATCCAAGCTACCTGCAATCGATGGAGATACCCGTTATTTACAATGATCCAGCGCAATGCCGGGGGATGCGTTTTGAGCTGCGCGTGAAAGTGAAGGAAAGCGACGGTCAGGTAAAAACCGACAGTGCCGGCGTGCATGTAAGCAATGCCAGCGACGTGATATTGCTCGTTTCTGCCGCTACCAGTTTTAATGGTTTTGATAAATGTCCAGATAAGGAAGGAAAGAACGAAACCGAGCTTGTGGAACGCTATCTGGCAGGGGCAGGAAGCAAAACTTTTGACATAATAAAAAATGCACACATTGCTGATTATCAGTCGCTGTTCAATCGTGTGAGTCTGGTGCTCAATGGTAACCTGGTGCAGGACAGACCCATGGACGAACGCCTGAAAAACTATGCGGAAGGCGGGAAAGATCCTGGTCTGGAATCATTGTATTTTCAGTTTGGCAGGTACCTGCTGATTTCAAGCTCGCGGCCGGGCGGTATCCCGGCCAATTTGCAGGGAATATGGAACCGGGAAGTAAGACCGCCGTGGAGCAGCAATTTTACCACCAACATCAATACCCAGATGAATTACTGGATGGTAGAAACGGCCAATTTGTCGGAGCTGCACACACCTTTGCTGGATATGATCGGAAGGATGCAGGTGACGGGTACGGAAACCGCGAAGAACTTTTACAATGCAAAAGGCTGGGTGCTGCACCATAATTCAGATATCTGGGCTACGGCGAACCCTGTCGGCGGCAGTCCGTCGTGGGCCAACTGGCCAATGGGAGGTGCGTGGCTTTGCCAGCATTTGTGGGAGCATTACCAGTTTACGGGCGACCAGGCATTTTTAACCAAAACTGCTTATCCGATCATGAAGTCGGCTGCATTGTTTTGTCTGGACTGGCTGATAGAAGACAAAAGCGGCAGACTGGTCACTTCGCCGGCAACCACGCCCGAAAATATCTTCATAGACGAAAAAGGCTACAAAGGGTCGGTTTCAGTGGCTACCACAATGGATATGGCAATTATCTGGGATCTGTTTACGAACCTGATCGAAGCCTCGGAAAAGACAGGTACCGATGCGGAATTCCGCCAGATGCTGATTGAAAAGCGTAGCAAGCTGTTCCCGATGCAAGTTGGCAAGAAGGGGAATTTACAGGAATGGTATAAGGATTGGGAGGAAGCAGAACCTGAGCACCGTCACATATCGCATTTGTATGGTTTGTTTCCCGGCCGCCAGATCTCGCCGGTATACACGCCGGTGTACGCACAGGCGGCGCGCAAAACCATGGAACTGCGCGGCGACGGCGGCACCGGGTGGAGCAAAGGTTGGAAAATCAATGTATGGGCGCGTTTGCTGGATGGAAACCATGCTTATAAGCTGATCCGCGAACAGTTGAAACTGACCGGCGTGGAAGGTACCGACTATGCGAACGGCGGCGGGACTTACCCGAACCTGCTGGATGCGCACCCGCCATTCCAGATCGACGGTAACTTTGGCGGTACCTCCGGCATAACAGAAATGCTGCTGCAAAGTCACGATGGTATTGTCAATGTACTTGCGGCGATCCCCGACAATTGGGAAACCGGTGAGGTGAAAGGCCTGAAAGCCAGGGGCGGGTTTGAGCTTGATGTTACCTGGGCAAAAGGCAGGATCACCAGGCTGGCAGTTCGCTCGAAACTGGGCGGGAATTGCCGCATCGCAGTTCCAAATGCATTGAAGCTGAACAAAAAAGCGCTTAAAGCAGCTACTGGCGAGAATGCCAATCCTTTTTACAAAAACATACAAACAGCTGCCAAACCCGAAAAGCCGCTGAATAAGCTTTCGTTCGATTTCATGACAGAGCCAGGCAAAGAGTACGTTTTGACAGCTAAATAGATCGAGACGCTCAGTCGCTATGCGGCTGAGCGTTGTTTTTCTACATCGGGAAGAAAATACGTTAAAATGCCGATCAGCGGCAGATAGGAGCACACATCAAACACATAGCTGATGCTGGTTTGATCGGCCAGCTTACCCAGCAATGCAGAGCCCAGCCCGCCCATTCCAAAAGCAAAACCAAAAAACAGTCCGGCGATCATACCCACTTTGCCCGGCATCAATTCCTGGGCATACACGATAATCGCTGAGAATGCAGAAGAAATAAGCAGCCCTGTACAAATGGAAAGAATGGTGGTCCAGAAAAGATTGGCGTAGGGGAGCAGCAGTGTAAATGGCGCTGCGCCGAGAATGGATATCCAGATAATGTATTTGCGGCCGAACTTATCTCCCAGCGGACCGCCCGCGAAAGTACCCACCGCAATTGCAGCAAGGAAAATGAACAGCTGGATCTGCGCACTTTTCACGCTCAGATCAAATTTATCCATGAGGTAAAAAGTGAAATAGCTGGTCATCCCGGCAAGGTAAAAGTACTTTGAGAAGATCAGCAGCAACAAAATCAGCATGGAAATGGCCACTCTCCTGCGACTCAGCCCGGTAGATACCTCCTTGATCGCTTTTGCAGCTTTGGGCAGTGCAACGCTTTTGTACCAGTTTCCGATCCGGGTGAGAATGAATATGGCGAGTATCGCAGGAATTGTAAACCACATCACGCTCTGCTGACCATAAGGTACCACGATGAGCGCAGTTAATAACGGTCCTAATGCACTCCCCGCATTTCCACCCAACTGAAAAATGGACTGCGCCAGTCCGCGCTTGCCGCCCGACGCCAGGTAGGCAACGCGGGAAGATTCAGGGTGAAATACGGAAGATCCCATTCCAATTAGACTGACTGAACCAAGTATCCAGTAGTAGCTGGACGCGTAGGAAAGACTTACAAGCCCGAGCAGTGAAATGCCCATTCCCACCGCCAGTGAAAATGGTTTCGGGTATTTGTCGGTATAAAATCCCACGAACGGTTGAAGAATGGAGGCGGTAAGCTGAAATACCAGTGTTACCATCCCGATTTGTGCAAAATCAAGATGAAAGCTGTTCTTGATCAGCGGGTAAATCGCCGGGATAACGGCCTGCAACATATCATTGAGCAAATGCGCCAGACTGATTGAATACAGAACGGAGTAGGCAGTTTGCTGGGCCGCACCTGTGGTGATTCCAGCGGGAGTTCCTTTTGTCATCATAATTATTGGCAACAAAAAACGAGATTAACACCTGATTAAGCAAGGATCTTTCGAAAGGATTGGACAAATCCGGTAATCATCTTTGAATGCAGGTTGAGAAAGTAAGATCGCTGCTACGTAATGCATCCGCCAAATTGGAACGGTTTTAATGCTTTGGCGGCGAATTGTGCTTTAATCCACCACAGCATGTCAGATACAAATCGGCGCAGCAGAAGAATATTTCAGATCGTACTGTCCATTTCGGCATTGGCCCCGCTGCTCACGGGCATTCTGGGTTTATTGGGAATAGAAAATCCGCTTTACCGGAGCATAAAGTCGCCGGACTATGTGCTCCTGGATAGTAATCTCAGGTTTTTAAATGGGATTTCGGTCGGTCTGGGCATTTCCATTTACGCGATCATTCCGACTATTGAAAAGCAGGTAAGTGCATTGAGGATCATCTGCGGCGTGATTTGTTTGGGTGGTATCGCTCGTCTCATCTCGGTTTACAACTACGGGTTACCGCCCTTTCCCTTCAATTTTTTCATTCCGGTCGAGATACTGGCGCCGGTACTTTTTGTTGTTTGGCAAAATCGAATTTCGCAGGAAACAAAACGGTAGCCGTCTTCATTCTCTAATGCGCTGGAACTTGAAACTGCGCAGGATTTGCTTCTTCATATCCCGCGCAGCCGAGCTTTATAATGCAGATTTGAGTTTCGAATATTTCACGTTTGATAAGGTAGTTCCTGAAACAGACTTCACGCGTAACTCTGACATCGGCTCGTCAGGGAAAAAGATCTCCGTCATCGCGGTGAGTCCGCCGTCAGCAAAAAGCTCGATAGAAGCTGCGTCAGCAATGAGCGTGAGTGAGATGTTCTTGTCTTTCGAAATGCGTGGCGCAGTGTGTTTTACACCAAATCCTTTTTCAAAATCGACTTTGCCGGATCTGGAACGGTCGGTGTAATATTGATTAGCGGCCTTGTCGAACCCGATCGTCAACTCATTCCCGGCTTTATTGGACAACACAATACTGAAATCTGCGGCTGAACCCGCTTCAAAATCCAGCCTGAACAATCCGGTGCTGTTTTTTGCTTTGGATGTGAGGTTTGTCTCTCCTTTTACTTGCACACTTTTCTCGGAAAAGCCGCCGCTGGCAAGCAGGTCGAGCTCTTTGACAGGTACCGAAGTTAGGTGCAGTTCTTTGTCAACCGCCTTCAAACCAAGCTCCCTCGCTACTGTGTTCGCGCTGCGCCACGGGTGAGTAGGTACCTGGTTTGCGTATTGCCAGTTGCTCATCCAACCCATCAGAATGCGGCGGTTACCAGTGTTAGAAAATGTGACAGCTGCATAATTATCAGCGCCGAAGTCCAGCCATTTTGTTTCTGCCGAGTTCGATTTGAAGGTTTTTCCATCAAAGTCTCCCAGGAAATATTGTCCAGCTGAACCTTTATTCGGTCCGCCAGGATTGATGTTGACGATCAGTACCCACACTTGTTTCCCATTGTGCGTGATCGGGAAAAGGTCGGGGCATTCCCAAACGCCGCCGTGCGCGCCTTCATTTGCACCAAACTCACTTTCACGCGTCCAGTCTTTCAGGTTTGGGGAAGAATAGAACGTGATCCTGTCTTTGGCGGCCAGCGTCATGATCCACTTTTTTTGAGGCTCGTACCAGCTTACTTTCGGGTCGCGGAAGTCGGTAATTCCCGGATTCGGCAGTACAGGATTGCCGCTGTATTTAGTCCACGTTTTGCCGTCATCAAGGCTGTAAGCCAGACTTTGATATTCGTGTTTGCCTGTTTTTTGTTTTTCGAGAACGGGATTATGGTGCGTGAAAATGGCAACCAGCGGCGCTTTACCATCTTTGCCAAAGCCCGATGTATTTGCCGCATCTACCACTGCACTTCCTGAGAAAATGTAACCCAGACTGTCTGGATATAAAGCAATGGGCTGCTCTTTCCAGGCTATTAGGTTCTTGCTTGTAACGTGCCCCCAGTGCATTGGCCCCCACACTTTATCATCGGGATAGTACTGAAAAAAAAGATGGTAGGTGCCGTTGTGGAAGACCATTCCATTGGGATCGTTCATCCAGTTAGACCTGGGTGAAAAGTGAAATTGAGGGCGGTATTTTTCCTGCATATCCTGTGCAAAGGCGGGCTTTACAGCTTGGATTGCAATGAGGAAGATCAATGGGAGCAGCACTTTTTTCATGAGCGGCGAGCGTTTGGTTGGTTTGAGAAGCGGCTGGCTTTCACTTTGCTATTTACGAGAAATTTTTGTGAGATAAGTAGAATAACGGCACTTATGCATTCCTCTATTCGGTCTTGAACTTCTTTATTCCAATGAAAAAAAGTGTTTTCCTGCTGCTGTTGCTGGCGGCTGTTTGTTTTAGTGCCGCGCCGGCGAAAATAACCTGGGTGGCAATCGGCGATTCCATTACTTATTTGAACGATCACAAAGACGAAACCGGCAATCGCGTCACCAAAGGGTACCTCAGTCTGATCACCGAAAAACATCCTGATATCGAGTACATCAACCAGGGGCACAATGGCTGGACTTCCATTAATATTGCCGAAAGGATCGAGTCGCTCGGACTGGTGAAAGCGGATGTTTACACTATTTTCCTGGGAACGAATGACTGGTGGCAAGGTAAGCCGATCGGTACCATGGCCGATTATGACAACCAGAATGGCGCTTCAACCGTGTATGGTGCGTTCAGGGTGATTACTAACAAACTGCGCGATCTGAACAGGAATGCGGATATCATTTTGATCACACCCATGCAGCGGGGCGATTTTGTTTATATCAATAATGCCAAAAACAATGCTTATGGATCCTACAAGTCCAAACGTGATCAGACGCTGGAACAGGTAGCGAATGCGATCCTGGAGATCGGATTAAAAGAGAAGCTGTCGGTCGTGGATTTATATCACGAAAGCGGGATGACGCACGAGAATATGGTCAATTTCAAAAGGCTGAAAAATCCAGAGACTGGCCAGTACCAGAACTATACTTACCCCGACTATACCAACATTCCATTCGATCCTGAAAAAGACGAATATCCATATCCTCCGGAAGCGATCAACATGACCTACGACGGTCTGCATCCATCTGACAAAGGATATGAAATAATCGCCGATATGGTCTTAGCGAAGTGGAAACGTCTTAATTAGTAAACTGCTTGATGCTCCCCAGCAGGTTGTACATCGCGGTATTGATTCCGTCATTATCGGCTTTCATGAGTTTGAGCTCATCTTCCATTTCGCCCTTCTTTTTCTTACTGTTTTCAGCATTGATCAAGACTTCTTTGGCTGAAATGCGCTCATTATCTTTTGCGGTGAGCCGCACCGGGCTGTGAATGGTGGAGATACCGTCGAGATTAGAGATAACTGCCTGATACTGATTGTCTGCGCAGCTGATCGTGAGGTCGAAGCGGACGTAGGCGTAGTCTGCGTGGATCACAGGTACGTAGCTGGTGATGCGCAGTTTGCCCGCAGCTGCATCTTCAAAGGTGACTGCATTCTGATAGTTTCCGAATGTTTTGGAAACCCAATCCTGCATTTTCTTGTAAATCTCGGCTTTGGAAAGCTTGGGCTGACCAGAGTCTGAATAATAGATATTTTTTTCCTGGTCTAAAGGAAGCATGCCGTTTTGGGCGAAAATCGGACTGGCAGAGATAAAGAAGAAAAGTGCGAGAATGTATTTCAAAATTTACAAGAGTTGATTGGTTGGTAAATATAGTCAAAAGGTTCCGGTTCGGATTTTGGCAACGATTAATTTCAAATGATGAGAAGTTTGGTTAACTTTAATTACACTAAAATCAGCATGTTATGACTCACCTGAAAAAGCTTGGCCTGGTATGTACCGTATTGCTGCTGGCCTCATTTACCTTTTTACACCACGGCTGGGCAGATTATGATCAGACCAAACCGACTGAATTCAAGACGAAAATTGAAGAATCGATTTTTGAAAATCCGCATGTACTGGCGAAGGTGAAGTATAAAAAGGAACTGGTCACCGTTTTTCTCGCGCCTACCAGCCGCATGACCGACCGCGGTCTCACGGCAGATATGATCACGAAAGGCACTGATGTGAGACTGGTGGCATATCCGCACAAAACAGAGAAAAATGAAATGCGGGCGGAACGCATTTTTGTTGACGGGAAAAAATTTGAGCTGCGCTAGTGGAGCTACTTGAATGGCTTGAAAAATCATCCTGGGCTGTTGGCATCAGGCAATCTTTGTACCTGTACCCGGTATTGGAAATCATCCATATACTGGGTATAGTTATGCTAGTGGGCGCAGCTTTTCTCTTTGATCTGCGCCTGCTGGGCTATTCCAGGGACTTGCCGGTGAGTGGGATGGCAAAATATCTGCTGCCCTGGTCCCAGCGTGGACTGATCCTGATTATACCATCAGGCCTGCTGCTTTTCATCACCAATGCACAGGCGCTGGGTACTGATTTTACATTCTGGTTAAAGCTCGCATTGATTGCGGTAGCTGCATTGAATGCCTGGATTTTCCATAGGTTCATTTATAAAATCACCCAAGCCGAAGGAGAAATGACCGCACTTCCGGCGTCTTCAAGACTTTCTGCATTGGTCTCTATCTCTGTCTGGGTCGCGGTGATTGCGTGCGGCAGGTTGCTGGCTTATTAGTGCATAATTACCTCCACCAGCATATCGTAACGCGGATCGTGCAGCGATCCTTTGAGCCAGTCTCTCACAATGTATTTGAAAAAAAGCATCGGCGGCTCGTGCTGACTGATGGCAGTCTGGAAATATTCAACTGCGATGTCGGCATCGCCTAATGTTGCGTGCACAATGCCCATATCGTAATTGGAAACCACCTGCGTTTTGCTGAGCGCATTCATTTGAGTAAGTATGTCGCGCGCACTTTCATGCTCGCCCGATAATCCGAACAATGCGCCGCAGGCACTTAGGGTAATGCCATTGTAATTGATCTCCAATGCAGTTTCGAGTGCTTCCTGGGCGGCAGCGTAGTCCTGCATCGTAATCAGGTTTGCGCCGGTGATCATGTGTCCGCCCCAGAAGTTGGGTTCCAGCGCCGTGAGCTTTCTTCCTTGTGCAACTGCCTTTTCGAAATTAGCCGAAAGCCAGTATACGTAACCTGCATAGAAGTTGTTGATCAGCGAGAATGGTTCGAGTTCCAGTGCTGTCCCAATCTCTTTCTCCGCCATGGAAGCGTGGCCCAGCAGGCCCCAGTACAATGCAAACTGCACGTGCAGCTCGGCAGTATTCCAATTCAGGTCGGTTGCTTTTTTAAATGCGTCTGCCGCGCTGCCAAAATCCCATTCATAGAGCATCCGCATGCGGGCCAATGCAATGTAGCTTTCTGCAATTTCACTGTCCAGCGCAAGTGCCTGGGCTGTCGCTTCCTGCATGAAAGGCAGTGCTTTGGCGGCTGGCATATGTCTGTAAAACCACATATTCAGGTAACAGGAGGCAATACCGGCGTAAGCTATGGCGTAGGTGGGATCCAGTTCAAGCGCTGCTTGGAAGTAGCTGATCGCTTTGTGGTACTCGTCGCTTCCGGCGAACTTGTTGTGATAAAACCGGCCGCGCAGGTAAAGCTGGTAGGCGTCTTTATTATTGGTATATCGTTTAAATGTTACGGCAGGTTCTTCGCCGAGAAGCTCCACTTTGATCGCACTCAAAATAGCCAGCGCGATTTCATCCTGTACATCAAAAATATCATCCAGCGTACGGTCATATTGCTCCGACCAAACCACTGTTTCCTCAGCCGCATTCACGAGTTCTGCATTGATCAGCAACTGGTTACCAGCGCTCGACACACTTCCTTTGAGGATGTGGTTTACATTTAATTGCGCGGCTACGGCACGTAAATCGTCGCTCGTTCCCTTGAAAGTAAACGAAGAAGTTCGTCCGGTTACCTGCAAGCCCGGAACGCGGCTGAGCACGTTGATGATTTCTTCGGTAATACCGTCGCTGAAATATTCCTCCTCGGGATCATTGCTGAGGTTAACGAATGGAAGTACGGCAATGGATGGTTTCATAGTCACGCTTAATTTCTTTCAATACTGCCAAGATATGCATTTTCTCAGTGTTTGAGGACTAAAATCGGCAGCAGGTTGAATGCGGAACCTGGCAGCAGGTTTGGCGGTTGTAAAAGGGAACGTTCTTCATTAATTAAATCAAAAAACGGATTTGTATGAAAATTGAGCCATTATATACCGCCAAAGCAACTGCTACCGGCGGCCGCAACGGAAAAGTGAAATCAGAAAATGGTGTCCTGGATATCGATGTGCGGGTACCTAAGGAAATGGGCGGCCCGTCGGGCGAGTATCTGAACCCTGAAATGCTTTTTGCAGGTGGATATGCAGCCTGCTTCGACAGCGCGCTGGGCGTAGTAATGCGTCAGGAAAAAATCACCGGCGTAACCAGCACTGTGACTGCCGAGGTAAGTATTGGCAAGATCGATAATGGGGGCTTTGGTCTGGCTGTTATCCTGGAAGTGGAGATACCAGGTGTAGAAAAAGAGAAAGCGGAGGAGCTGGTTGAAAAAGCGCATCAGATCTGTCCTTATTCCAATGCGACACGCGGAAATATCGATGTGCAGCTGGTCGTGAAGTAAGAAGTTAAGGTTGAAGGTGTTATTTCCAAAGACAGAAAAGACGTTTATCGCTAGCCAAAAAGCCAAATTAGCGTTACCTTTGCGCCATAATTCGATACCATGATCTACTTCTTTGCAGACAAACAGAACACTGTTTTTGCGGTCCAGATAGAGAGAACGCTAACAGAATCAGATACTTCCAAATTAAGCTGGCTTTTTGGCGGCGCAGAACTCCGGGATGAGCAAACCATCACGGAGTTTTTTGTTGGTCCGCGTGCCGCAATGATCACGCCGTGGAGCACCAATGCTGTGGAAATCACGCAGAATATGGATATTCAGGGTATTATCCGCATCGAGGAATTCAAGAAAGTCGATGCGGATTACGCCGGTTTTGATCCCATGCTTTCGCAGAAATACAGCGAGCTGAACCAGGATATCTACACGATCAACATTCAGCCGGAACCGATTCTTGAAATTGAGGATATTGCTGCTTATAACAAGCAGGAGGGACTTTCGCTAAGTGACGAGGAGGTTGACTATCTCAACAAACTCGCTGAAAAGCTCAATCGCAAGCTGACGGATTCAGAAGTTTTTGGCTTTTCGCAGGTCAACTCCGAGCATTGCCGCCACAAGATTTTTAATGGTGTATTTGTGATTGATGGCGAAGAGCAGCCGGTTTCTCTTTTTAAGCTAATCAGAAAAACGTCGGAAGCCAATCCAAACTCGATCGTTTCGGCTTACAAAGACAATGTGGCTTTTGTGAAAGGTCCCGTTGTGCAGCAATTTGCGCCCAAGAGACCTGATGTTCCTGAATACTATGAAATCAAAGATTTTGAATCCGTACTTTCCCTGAAAGCGGAGACGCATAACTTCCCTACGACGGTAGAGCCTTTCAATGGAGCAGCGACAGGTTCTGGCGGCGAAATCCGGGACAGGTTGGCGGGCGGACAAGGTTCTTTGCCATTGGCGGGAACTGCGGTTTATATGACTGCATTATCACGTTTGGAAGAAAATCGCCCGTGGGAAAATGGGGTAGAGGAGCGTCAATGGTTGTATCAGACACCGATGGATATCCTGATCAAAGCTTCCAACGGAGCAACCGATTTTGGAAATAAATTTGGCCAGCCCCTTATCGCAGGTTCGGTGTTGACATTCGAACATGAAGAGCAGGGCCGCAAGTTGGGTTACGATAAAGTGATCATGCAAGCGGGCGGTATCGGTTACGGAAAGGCGGATCAGGCTAAAAAATCAACTCCCGAAGTCGGCGACCAAATTGTGGTAATGGGAGGGGAAAATTATAGAATCGGAATGGGCGGTGCGGCGGTTTCGTCTGCTGATACCGGTGCATTTGGCTCAGGAATTGAGCTGAATGCAATTCAGCGTTCCAATCCTGAAATGCAGAAACGCGTCGCTAATGCAGTGCGCGGGATGGTGGAAAGTGGTAACAATACCATTGTTTCCATTCACGACCACGGCGCAGGCGGTCATTTGAACTGTCTTTCTGAGCTGGTGGAAGAAACAGGCGGTAATATTGATCTTGATAAACTTCCGGTTGGCGACCCAACGCTTTCGGCCAAGGAAATCATTGGTAACGAATCCCAGGAAAGAATGGGACTCGTGATCAGCAAAGAGAATCTGGAAACACTGAAACGAATTGCGGAACGCGAGCGCGCGCCGCTATATAATGTGGGCGAAGTAACTGGCTCACATCGGTTTACATTCGAGTCTGCGAAGACAGGCGCGAAACCAATGGACCTGGAAATGGAGGACATGTTCGGCAGCTCGCCGAAGACGATCATGGACGATAAAACCATCGACAGGAGCTATGAACCAGTGACTTACGAAATTGAAAAGCTGCATGCATACCTTGAACAAATGCTGCAACTGGAAGCTGTCGCGAGTAAAGACTGGCTTACTAATAAAGTAGACCGTTGCGTGGGTGGACACGTTGCCAAGCAGCAATGCGCTGGTCCGCTGCAGTTGCCTTTAAACAATGTTGGCGTAATGGCGCTGGATTTTCAGGGTAAAGATGGAATCGCAACTTCCATCGGTCATGCGCCACTTTCGGCGTTGATCGACCCGGCGGCGGGGAGCCGGAATGCGATTGCTGAGGCACTTTCCAACATCGTTTGGGCACCATTGCAGGACGGTCTGAAAAGCGTTTCGCTCTCGGCTAACTGGATGTGGGCTTGCCGGAATGCGGGAGAGGATGCCAGATTGTACAAAGCCGTAAAAGCTTGCTCGGATTTTGCGATCAGTCTGGGAATCAACATCCCGACTGGCAAAGATTCGCTTTCGATGAAGCAGAAATACAAAGGCGACGAAGTGATCGCGCCGGGTACTGTGATTATTTCAGCGGCCGGGCATTGTGATGATATCCGTGCGGTTGTGGAGCCTGTTTTGAAGAAGTCGGGCGGTTCGATTTACTATATCAATTTATCGGGCGATACTTATAAGCTGGGCGGATCTTCGTTTGCACAAATCCTGAATAAGATTGGTACAGAAACACCTGATATTCAGGATGCGGATAAACTTAAAATTGCATTCAATACGCTTCAAAGTTTGATCAAAGAAGGAAAAATCCAGGCTGGCCACGATATCGGCAGCGGCGGATTGATTACGACTTTACTGGAAATGTGTTTTGCGGATCGTGACCTGGGCGCTAGCATCGACTTGTCTGGCCTGGGTAACCAGGATATTATAGAAAAGCTTTTTGCAGAAAACATAGGGATCGTTTTTCAAGCAGACGAATCTGTCGAAGCGATTCTGGAAGCGAATGAAGTTGCTTTCCATAAAATCGGAAATGTAAACCTGGCTTCAACATTAACAGTTAAAGACGCGACTGGCAAGTGGGACTTTGATATCGATCAACTGCGCGATGTCTGGTTTAAGACTTCTTATTTGTTGGATAAAAAACAAACGAAGCCGGAGCTGGCGAAAGAACGTTTCGATAACTACAAACACCACGTATTGCGCTACAAATTCCCTGCGCAGTTTGACGGCAAAAAGCCTGCAATTGACGAAACCAAACCACGTCCAAAGGCAGCAGTACTTCGTGAAAAAGGCAGTAATTCTGAAAGGGAACTGGCGAATGCGATGTACCTGGCTGGATTTGACGTAAAGGATGTTCACATGACCGACCTGATCTCCGGTCGCGAAACTCTGGAAGATATTCAGTTTATAGGCGCAGTAGGAGGGTTCTCCAATTCTGATGTACTGGGCTCTGCCAAAGGCTGGGCTGGTGCATTCCTGTACAATGACAAAGCAAGAATCGCACTCGAAAACTTCTTCAAGCGCGAGGATACCTTGTCGGTCGGAGTCTGCAACGGATGTCAGCTTTTCGTCGAGCTCGGCCTGATCAATATGGGGCACGACGTGAAGCCGAAGATGCTGCACAATGCAAGCGGCAAGCATGAAAGTATTTTCACTTCGCTGACGATCCAGCCAAACAAATCGGTGATGTTATCCTCACTGGCCGGTTCCACACTCGGCGTTTGGGTCTCCCACGGCGAAGGCCGCTTTGACTTCCCGTATACCGAAGACCGTTACAGTGTTGTTGCCAAGTACGGCTACGAAACATACCCGGCTAATCCAAATGGCTCCGGCTTCAACACCGCGATGCTTTGCGACGAAACCGGCCGCCACTTAGTGATGATGCCGCACATTGAGCGGTCACTATTCCAATGGCATTGGGCGAATTACCCAGAGGGAAGGAAGGATGAGGTAAGTCCTTGGATGGAAGCGTTTGTGAATGCTCGGAAGTGGGTGGAGAATAAATAGCTTTTGGCTATCAGCTTTCGGCAGTCGGCTTTCAGATCTTTGAAGGCCGGCTGCCGAAATACTTTAGGCCAATGGCCGACAGCCGAAGGCCGGAGTCACTTCCTCACATACACCTCCCTAATCTCCCGATCAACCCCCAAACTATCAATCTTCTCCACGCCGGTTTGCACGATGGTATCTCCATTAACACGCAGCTTGAAGTGAAAATCATGGTTTTCCCATTCACGCGCGCTGCAATATTGTAGCTTCTCGGTGTAATCGTCGCCTTTCAAAGTATAAACTCCGGCGCCAGCGTCGAAGACTGCGGTGTCACCTTTTCCCTGCCGAGTGTCGTGTTTCATGAAAGTGAAGTGCGTTTCGGTAAAGCTTTTGATCATTTCCTGATCCTTAACAGGAAAGGTGTTGATTGTGTCACCTTTTTCGATGATTTGACTGGATTGAAGTTGCCAGGTGCCGGCTAGGGTTGGTTCTTTGGTTTGGTTAGCTTCTTCGTTTTTGGAAGTACATTGGGTTGCAAGAAACAGAAGTACGAGCGATATTGGTTTGAGGTTCACGTTTATTTAGGTTATGTTTTTCTGAAAAGTCTCAATTTGACATTCTTTACCTGCCCACATGTGCTTTCCGCCTTTTTAGATTAGCCCGCCCATTGCACCAGCTTATTCAACATCTATGTGTTCGCCGTTTTCGTCGCGGTATCATATACATCTACAAAACTTATTTAACGGTTTCCGATCAGTCACTATCCTTCTTAAATAGGAAGTTCATTAATCCCGCTATCATGACCGCTGAATTGCTTAATACTCAATTGCTGAAAATCAATAAAGAATACACCGAACTCGTTTATGCCGAGACCTGGGAAGATAATGTCTCTGCGCCGCTGCTGATGCATGTTTTTGACGAATACTGCGCAATGGAGAACAAAATCCTGTTCGTAGGGCAGGAGACGCACAGCTGGGGACAGATGAATTTGAAACCTAGCCCCGAAGATCTGCTAACAAAATACCGCGAGTTCAATCTCGGCAAAACGGCGGATTATGGGGATGGAAAACCTTTTCGATATCTGCGGAGCCCATTCTGGAACTTCAACCGCAGTCTATTTTATAAGGGAAATTGGCAGAACAGCGAGGTGACCAACAAAACGAATGGGTTTCTCTGGACCAATATTTCGAAGTTCGATTGCAAGAGCACCACGCCCTCCGAAGAATTGCAGAACCGTAACGAGAAAGGTTTTGAACTGCTGAAAGCCGAAATCGCCATTTTGAAACCCGACGTTGTAGTATTCCTCACCGGCTCCAAATACGATGAACGCATTAACAAGGTGTTCAATCCCGTGCGCGAAACCATTTTGCCCGAAGGCTATTTATACCAGCTTTCCACCAGCGACGGCTCGCTGGCGCCACGCACTTTCCAAACCAAACATCCCAGAACATTACTAGGCTCCCGCCGGAATAAAATGCCGAATAGGTATCGGGAGGTTTTGGAGAAGATTGTGGAGTGTGCGTTTCGCTGATTAACTAGCAGAGAACGAAATTATGTCAATCGTCAAACTTACGTCCTCTTAATTCCGCTTCTTCGATTAACTTGGTTACTATTGCTCTTACCTGCGCTTCGGGCACCTGCTTGTTCTCCAATGCCATGCTGCCGCTCACTGATTCGGTGATCATTGAAGTGACATAGGCTTTGTGGCGGAGTTTGGCGTATTTTTCAAATAGTTTCATAATTTGAATGTAAGAGTTTGAAGCTGAGATTTTCACTAACTTCCAGTGTTTAAGTAGTTGTAAACCAAACTAAATTTTAGCTGATCAAGAATATGCAGAGAGAAAACATGATAACAGTGTTCAGTAGCATTTCTAACTGTAAGGTGATTGGAACATTGCCAAGAATACGAGGTCTATTAAACATTTGCCCGGCAAACACAAAACTGAAAGATGATCCTCGCTATGACGAAGATATAATAGGAAGGCTTGGAACTATGGTTATTAATCATTTGCGGATGGAAACATTCATCAAAAAAACTGATATGGAAAAAAAGGTGCTAAATGCATTTAACTTGGAAGATATCAGCCATGTCCCATCCATTGTATCCGACTTTCTTTTGGGATATATTAATAGTTTTTGGTTTCAGTTTGATAATAGTTTCATGCTGAAAAGTGTTTATGTAGATTCATGCTCAAGAAAGTTTGCTTTTAATCAACAACGTGGGATTGTGTCTACTGCCGACGGGCTTTCTGAGACAAAGCCTATAACTCTAGAAGCATTCCGGCAAGCAGAAAGTGATTTTCAAGTAGTTTCTAGCTGGGATGACTCAAAAGGTGCAGACATGGATCCTAGACCAGAAGTGCAAATTTTAACCTATATACCCGTTAGAGATAAGTTTTACTCTTACAACAAATTGAGCCGAGCATACTTGCTGATTACACAGGCAAGAATGAGTCAGTATGTTCCTATAAAACTTGCTTTTTATGTAATTGCATTAGAGTGTTTGTTTTCAAATGATGATAAATCAGAAGTAAATCACAAGGTTTCAGAAAGGGCGTCACATTTTATTGGTAGCAGCCCAGAAGAACGAATTGAATTATTTAAGAAAATCAAAAAGCTCTATGATGTCCGATCAAAGTTTGTACACGGCCAAAGCATTAAATCAGCTATCAAAGATTTAAGTTTACTTAGTATTGAGATAGACGAAATTCTGCGAAGAATATTTAGGAAATTGATTGATAACAAGGGAATCGTTGATACATTTTTAGGTAACCAGAACAGGCTAGATGAATATTATCTAAAAATGATTTTCTAAATTCAAATCATCGGATTTGCTACAAGGATTCTCGAGAATAGGTGTAGACCCTCAGCTGTAGCGAAGTCTTACCGTTAGAAAAATTCCCCCGCCCTCAACTTGCATCCAAACAATTTTCTCCCGAATATGCGCATTCCCAAAAAATGCGCGTAAAATGAAAAATCTCAGAAGTATTGCCCTGTTATGGTGTGGATCAGGCGAAAGCCCCAAGGCGCTTACGCGAGCGCGGGACACCTAAGACAGGGCATTTTAATTTTTTATCCATCCCAAAAAACGCGTTTATGTACAACAAACCAAACTCCCCAGAGTCTGCGGACTCGACGTGTATGGCCTACGGTCAAATGGTCAATGAATTGCTGAGTGCCAGCTCGGCCGACACTTGGTGCGAACATCTTTGGGCAATGTACGGCGGGTACGTCATCGCCCAGAAGGAATTGGGCTACGGCCCCGACGCTTCAAATGTCTTCTGGTCATTCCGTGATCTGCTGTTTTTCTTTCACGAGTTGAAGGGCAATGATTGAATGATTAGATGTGTGTTGTCACCCTGAGCGCAGTCGAAGGGTTGTGCAGCGCGCCCTTGATCGTAGCGCCCTTCGACTGCGCTCAGGGTGACAAGTCCTTGAAAAATGCACTCGCGTTCCTTTATTACTATTTTATAACATTTATTAGCTACTGAAATAATGCGGAAATTGGTTCTTTACATTGCAACAAGCGTTGATGGCTACATTGCTGCGCCGGGGGATGATCTGGCGTTTTTATCAAAAGTGGAAAAGGAAGGGGAGGATTATGGATATGCGGATTTCATTGCGGAGGTGGATACGGTGATCGTCGGCCGGCGGACTTATGATTGGGTCATGCAGCACGTGCCGGAGTTCAGCCACAGCGATAAGGAGTGTTACATCATCACGCGGACACCGCAGGAAAGTAACGGCAACATGCAATTTTACACGGGCGATATCGGCGAGTTGGTTCACACATTAAAGGCGAAATCCGGTGGCACAATCTTCTGCGACGGTGGTTCCGAAGTAGTACACCAGCTTCTGACGCGCGGCTTGATCGATGAATTTGTCATTTCAATTATACCGACGTTTGTAGGTGACGGTATCCGGCTTTTTAAAGACGGGCGACCGGGAGGAGATTTGAAGTTAATGGATGTGAAGAGTTTTGATACGGGGTTAGTGCAGTTGTTTTATAGGAGGGTTTAGGCGGGCGATTTGCTAGTTAGGAGGCTCCGCAGGAGCCTTTTTTTTTTGTGGGTGACTCTTTTCTAGAAACAGGTAGCCCCTCAGGGGCTGCGTTTCGTCATTGAAAGAGGCTCCGCAAGAGCCTCTTGTTTCCAGAAAATGATCGATCCCGACTCAGGTTAGGCTCCCAGAGGAGCCTTCTGTTTCTAGAAAAAGATCGATCTCGACTCACGTTAGGCTCCCAGAGGAGCCTCCTGTTTCTAGAAACGAGATGCACCCCATTTCGCCAGGCTCCTGCGGAGCCTCCTGTTTATCCCGCATTCGACATTAACGCATACAACAAACCACTCACTGCTCACGCAACGATATCTCCACCCGGCGGTTTTTGCTCTTATTCTCCTCATTATCATTCGAAGCAACAGGAAAATAAGAACCTTTCCACTCAACCCGGATCTGCCCGGGGCGCACTCCGTTTGTTTTCATATAATGCTGCACAACCCGGGCGCGGTATTCTGATAATATGAGATTCAAATTCTGCCTGCCAACATTATCGGTATGGCCGGTTACCCGGGCAACCAAATGATGCCGACGTACCAATACCGCGCACACAGAATCCAGAACAAGGCGGCTGTCTTTCCGGAGATGATAGCTGCTTTGATCGAAATACAAAGTCTTCGGTGTCAGCAATTGAAGCGCGACCTGACTGTTTGTTTTTGCATTTTCATAACGAACAGACAAGAAATTAAAACCTTCATTGAGCACTACCTTTTCGTTCGAAAGGCTATTTTCAACCTCCTTTTCATTTTTGTCAAAAGTACCTGTATAGAGTGTGTACGCACCAGGAAGAACGTAGTTTGTGGTTATGTTCCGGTGTTTTGGCGAGCTTACGATCGGCCTGTTCTCCTGCACTTTGCGGCTGGTATCGTCCATGAGCACTATTGACATTTTTACGCTATCAGGCGCGTCAACTTGCACGAACAGTTGACTTTTTGGGAAGATCGTTTCGTCTTCCTTAATGGCCGGGTCCAACCCGTTTTTCAGCATCGGTACCTTGATTTCAAATGTACCTTTTGCACGATTTTTCCCAATTCTGTTTACTCCAACGTTTCTTGTTTCGAATCCAGCTGCCTCAAAATTCAGTTGTCTCGTTGAGTCGGGCAACTCAAATGCAAACTTTCCGGATCTGTCCACATTAATTTTCTGCTTGCTTGTACTGAAAACTACTGTGATATTGCATTTCAAACTGGTTTGGTCGGCGACATTGTAACAGCTGCCGGAAATGCGGAGTGAATCAGAAGTGAATGCGAGAAACGACAAAATGAGCGTGGTGAGCATAGCCGTGACGATGAGTTTAGAACTTTAAGGAGAAGGAAAAAACAGGCAGAGGTTACTTGAAAGTGCTGCAAATCAGTCATATAATTTACATCGATTACAGAGTCACAACATGTTAGAAACCATCAAGGAAAGCCTCTGGCAGCAATTTGGAGCTGCCATTAATACATTAGGCAATGCAATCGAGCACTGCCCGGAAGCAGTTTGGCAAAGTAAGAAACGCTTTTTTTACATCGCCTACCATTCCATCGTTCTGGCCGACTACTACCTTACGATTCCGGCACCAGAGGAATTTCACTCGGTACTTCCTTTCTCGTTTACAGAACCTGACGAAATCCCTGACGGAGTCGTCGGAGATATGGTGCCCGATAAGCATTATACGCAGCCCGAAATGCTGGGTTATATAGAGGAGGTGCGTGCAAAGCTCCGGGACGTTGTTTTTAGCTTGTCCGAAGAGAAAGTGAGTGAGCGCTGGGTAGAGCCTAGCGGCGATATGGATTATTCAGTTTTGGAAATCCTGTTATACAACTTGCGGCATGTTCAGCACCATGCGGCACAGCTGAATATGCTGCTGCGGCAGGAGGCAAATATGCGGTCGGAATGGGTTTTCCGGGTTGAGGAGTAAGGCGTAGATTTTTTACAATATATTTGATCAAACAGAAGAGTTATGGATCGTAAAATAGCAATGGTAAGGCAGCAGATCAACATGAAAAATGGTGATCAAGCAGCAGATGACCTTGATTATTGGTTAGCAAAGACACCTCAGGAAAGGATTGCGGCAGTTACTTTTCTAGTTAGTCAAATGTTAGAGCCTTCGCAACGTATGGACAAGACTTACTTTTCTCAAAGAAATATGAAATAATGACACTGGCGACCGATTTCAAAGATTTTATTAACCTGTTAAATAAACATCAAGTCGAGTATTTGGTTGTCGGGGGGTATGCGATGGCATTTCATGGTAGGCCGCGGTTTACAGGTGACCTTGACATTTGGATCAAAGTTTCTGAAACCAATGCTGAAAAAATGCTGACTGTTCTTAAAGAGTTTGGTTTCTCTTCATTAGGTTATAGTAAGGAAGATTTTTTGAAGGATAACATCATCAATCAGATTGGTTATCCGCCTTTGCGAATTGACATATTAACATCTATCGACGGTGTAACTTTCTTAGAAGCGGTTCTGCAAAAACGAACAATTGTAATCGATTCGATTGAAGTTTCCTTTATTGGAATTAAGCAGCTGTTAGAAAATAAGACTGCATCTAACAGGCCGCAAGATATCGCTGATGTAGCTACATTAAAGAAAAGCGAAAAGGTGCCGGAACCCGATAAAGCTATTGGATCAATTCCAATCGCCAGCTCGCAAACCCTCGCCACTTACTCCCTCGCCATCATGCCCAGCGCTGCAATCCTACAGGAAGTGGCCGAAATGAAGCAGCAGTACCGCATTGCGACTGGTAAAAGCTACGGCAGCGCCAATGCGGAGGCCCATATTTCTCTTGATGGTTTTGAGGCCAGTGAAGAAGATTATCCATATGTTCTGGCAGAGTACCGCCGCATTGTATCTGAGCTCGATCCCTTTGAGATTGTCTTTTCCGGTTTCAATGACTTTGATCGAGGCAACTTTTCGGCTTTTTACGTTAAACTCACGGAAGAATCTTCTGAGGATATTCGTAAGCGGACTGCGGTTGTAATGAAGACTTTTGACAAAAAGATCAAGAAGCAGTATATGCGAAAGTGGGCCGATGAATCTAAAAACCCGCATATGTCCATTGGGAGGCGGCTGTCGCGGGAATGGATTGCGCTGGCTTATTCAATTTTTACCACCTATGAGGCGCGCTTTCATTGCAATGCATTTGCGATCAGGAAGTATAATGACAAAAGGCACCAGTATGATGTTGTAGATGTACTTCCGCTGCTGGGCGCTCCTGCGGTGCAGCTGGATCTTTTTCAACCCTAGCAGAAAATGTCTCCACGAATAGAGAATATGCCGGAAAAGAAACTGGTCGGTCAGCACATGCAAATGTCTTTGACGAAGTACAAAAACAATGATCCGGAGTCGGAGGAAGAGATTTGGGTTCCTATCCGGGTCAAAGATCTGGTAACTTAGTTTATCACCCCACTTTCAGCCAGCCTGTAATACTCAGTCGCGGCTTGTTGGTGAGCATAACTTCATGTTCCAGCTCGCTGCTTTTGAAGAAAATGCTTTTCCCATTCGTCGGCGAAATATCTTGCAGACGATCCATATGATGAATGCGCAGCTCTCCGCCGTCGCCTGGCTGCCAGTCTTCATTCAGGTACATGATCATGGAATATTGCCGGCTGGGGTCACTACGGAACTGGTCGAGGTGCTTTTTGTAAAAACTGCCCGCAGGATACATCGCATAATGAAATTCGTAACCCGTGATCCCGGTGTAACACGTACTGTTTAAATGCAGGACAAAAAGATCCATTAAGGTAAAGAACTCCTCTTCAACAGGATCCTTATGCTCGCGGTCGAGCCAGTAAATCATGTCGCTCCGGTACAATTTGTCATGAAGGATGATCTTTTCATTCCCGGTACCAGCTGATTGAAATTGGCCCTGGGAATGCAATGCAGCCAGCTTTTCTCGTAGCTGGTTGGCAAGTGCAACTTTCAGGAAATTTTCCGCTATCCCCACTTTATCATCGATGTAGCTGTCGATAAGTGTATCAAATGCAGTTTGCAATTAGTGAAGATTAGATGTGATTCCGGTTGCCGGATTTAGTGAAGGTAACCTATTAAATCTAGAAAACGGATCATGCAGATTATCGGGATATTTTTTGGGATCCTGTCGGTGGAAAAAGAGAATACCTCGTCTATGTACATGTAAATATCCATGCATGTATTTCCCGACCGCGGAGCCCATTCATTCTTCCACCGACGACGCTGCGCTCTGGCTCGCTTACCGCGGCGGCGACAATAAGGCACTTGGCATTTTGGCCGAGCGGTATTTCACGACTTTGAAGCGCTACGGGTTGAAATTTATGGTCGATGAAAGTGTTGTGGATGACTGTATCCAGGACCTTTTTCTCGAACTCTGGCAAAACCGGCACAAAATCTCTCAAACGCCTTCGGTTAAATTTTATCTGCTCAAATCAGTCCGCAACAGCATTATTGAGTACCTGCGCTACCAGAAACGATTCACAAATGAGGAATCGCTGCATTGGGACACTGCTCTACCTGATCACTTCAATGCAGAATCACTGCTGATCGAGCAGGAAACGCTGGACAGCCTTGTATCGCAGGTTAATGCACAAATGTCAGATCTGCCTAAAAGAGAGCGTGAGGCACTTTACCTCCGTTATTTTGAAGACCTCAGTGTAGCAGAAATATCCGAGATGATGGGCGTCAATAAGCAGTCGGTTTCAAACTTTCTTCAAAAAGCATTGGCCAAAATCAGGACCAAGTGGCTGGTGACAATTGTACTATCTCTATTCTTTTTTTAATTTTTTTCTCTCGCGAAGGGTATCCCGGGCTATGCTATTCATAATATCATAGAAATCATTCCAAAAGTCAAGAATGGAGATACCCGGTATGGAGATACCCGATAATGCCTTCGAATCCGTAGAGGATTTCCTGGGAAGCGCGCGTTTCAGAAAATGGGTGCGCGGCAATGCAGCGGAAGACACATTTTTCTGGCAGGAATTTTTGATCCAAAATCCCGAAAAAGTGGTGCTCTATGAGCAGGCAGTAGCTATTCTGCTGGTTGTGGGCGGAGAGCAGGTACCCGAGCTGCAAGCCAGCTATCAGGCCGGGCAGCTCAGGAAAGCACTTGAAGAGGAAGTGCCGGCTCAAAAAACCGCTTCGATCTGGCAGCTATTGCGGTGGGGCGTGGCTGCAATGCTCATTATTTCCATTGGATTTTGGTGGCAGTACGCATTCAATGAACGCCCGTTTCAGGCTGCGGCTAAATTTCCGGTAATCGCCGGCCAGGATAGTCTCTTGATAACAAAACAGAACTCCGACAGGGAAACAATGCTGGTTAACCTGCCTGACGGTTCTTCGGTGCTTTTGTCAAAAGGGAGCAGCGTTTCTTTTGATGCAGAAATGAAGGGTGATGAGCGGATTGTCCATCTGGTAGGCGAAGGTTTTTTTGAAGTTGTAAAAGATGCAAAGCGGCCCTTTTTCGTGTATGCCGACAAGCTGACCACCAGAGTAGTAGGTACCAGTTTCAGGATGAGATCTTTTCCCGGCAGCAGCGAGGCGATTGTGGCTGTGAAAACCGGGAAGGTTTCTGTTTCAAAAGGTCACCAAACCAAGGGTATGCTTTCAGCAGTGACCTTGCTGCCTAACCAGCAGATGAAACTTTTGGTACAAAACAACAAGCTGGTCTCCCGGATCACGGAGCAAGTTGCACCTGCCCAAATGTCGCCTTTACAGAAGGAAGATTTTGAATTTCGTTTCACGCCCGTGGCCGATGCATTTAAAGTACTTGAATCCAATTATGCGGTCAGGATCAGCTACAATGCAGATGAAATGCGCAATTGCACGCTTACAGCTTCACTCAAAGACGAACCTTTTCTGGAAAAGATAAGACTGATCTGTCTCGCAACTGAATCCACTTACCAGGTAGCCGGCGATCAGATTATTATCTCCGGTACAGGCTGTCCCTGAATATAAGCCAACTAAAATTTCAATTCTAAACCCAGATCAATATGAATAAACCAACCAGTTAGCCATTTCCCAAACACCTTTAATCATTAACCATTTACCCAGGAAAATTTGAAATGAAAATCTACAAACCTGCTTTGACAAAGAATACCGGCAGCTTGCTTGGCCTGCAATGCATATTGCTCTTGCTGGTAGCCAATCTCAGCTGGGCGAGCATCGGCAATGCCCAGGAAATGCTCAATCAGCGGATCAGTATCGCCATTGAAAATGAAAATATTGAAACTGTTGTTTCCAAACTCGAACAATCCGCAAAAGTACGTTTCCTGTACAGCCGCGAGATTATCCATTCAAAAAGAAAAGTCTCTTTTGCAGCTCAGGACCAGCCACTTTCGAGGATCCTTGACGGGATACTCAAACCATTGAACCTTAAATACGAAGTATCGGGAGATCAGATCGTACTGAAACGCCAGCTCGCCGAGAAGGAGGCTGAAACGAATGCGAAAACAAGCGTTGCATCGCCGGCGACTCCGACTGAAACCAATGCCGATATCGACATTTCAGGTAAGGTAACCGACGATGCGGGCAGCGTATTGCCGGGTGTAAGTATCCTGATCAAAGGCACGGCCCAAGGCGCGACAACGGATTCGGAAGGTAACTACAAGCTCAGCGTGGTAAGCGGCGATGCGATACTCGTTTTCAGTTTCGTAGGATATGTTACCCAGGAAATTCCGGTGGGTACCCGCAGCAGCATTGAAGTAAAATTGCTCATC
This sequence comes from Dyadobacter sp. Leaf189, assembly GCF_001424405.1. Taxonomy (GTDB): domain Bacteria; phylum Bacteroidota; class Bacteroidia; order Cytophagales; family Spirosomataceae; genus Dyadobacter. The sequence goes on along the minus strand of NZ_LMPS01000006.1, from coordinate 578,450 downwards.
GACGATAAGGCGCTCGAAGAAGTAGTAGTTGTGGGTTATGGTGTTCAGAAAAAGGCAAACCTGACCGGCGCAGTTTCTACCATTGATTCCAAAGCGATTGAAAACCGTCCTTCCAGTAACCTTTCAACGGGTTTGCAGGGCGTAACGCCTGGTTTGATCATTACCCGCCAGACAGGTCAGCCTGGTCGCGAAAACATTGCGATCCAAATCCGCGGCGCTACTTCTGCGAATGGGAATGTAAACCCGCTTGTGCTGCTCGACGGCGTGAGCGTGCCGATCAGTACCATGCAAACCATGAACCCGAATGATGTCGAAAGCATCAGTGTATTGAAAGATGCGGCAGCGGCGGCTATTTACGGCGCACAGGCTGCGGGTGGTGTAATTTTGATTACTACCAAAAAGGGAAAAGCAGGGAAAGTTACATTCGACTACTCCGGCCAGCAGGGGATAGACTGGTCTACCAACGTACCCGACAGAATGTCGCTGCTTGACGAAGCTTTGTTTTCCAACCAGGCACGGATTAACTCCGGTTCAAGCCCTGAATATACTGACGAAGAGCTTCAAAGAATCCGTGACGGGGTACCTTATGTGGTTAATCCGGCCGATACTTCTTCTTATTTGTACTACAATCAAAAACCTATTGCCGACGAGCTGCTAAGGAAATTCACTTCCATGAGCACGCACAATATCACGGCGCGCGGCGGTACTGAAAAGCTCAACTTTTTGATTTCAGGAGGTTATTACAACAAACAGGGAGTTTTCAAAGTAGGCCCAGACAGCTACGACCGTTACAATGCGCGCATTAACCTGGGCGCTGAATTGTCGAAACATCTGACACTGGACAGCCGCCTTTCCTACACCCACGAATTCACAAACAGCTCTTATGCAGATGCAAATGGTAGCGGGTTGATTTACCAGGTATATCGTTTTCGTACCAGAAACCCGGCATTTACGCCCGAAGGAAGGTATAACACTTCCAACAGTACTTACGCACAGCTGGCAGAAGGTGGCTACAACCGCTACAAACGCAACTTCTTTGATGGTGTATTTACATTGACGGCCGCCAACTTTGTAAAAGGATTGCAGATCAGGGCAGTAGCCGGAACACAGTATCGTCGCGGCGATCGCCAGCGGTTCAACCGCACGGTTCCATTGTGGAGCAAGTCGAAAGTGGCTGGCTGGGTTAATCAGATTAATTCTTACAACATTGAAAACGAGCTGACTAAAAATACAAACCTGCAATTCCTGGTCAACTACGATTTCAAGATTGCTGAAAAGCACAATTTCGCACTCTTCGGAGGTTATCAGTGGGAAGAATTTCGCGAGGACTTCTTAGTATCAGGTGCTACCAACCTGGTAAGCAACGATTTGCCGACTCTTAATCTGGGAGATGACAAAACGAAAACCAACAACCAGACTATCCGTACGAATGCTTTTCAGTCAGTTTTTGGAAGGTTTAACTACAATTTTAGCAATAAATACCTGTTTGAGGCGACGGTGCGACTTGATGAAAGTTCGAAACTCGCGCCGGGGTTGCGGAAGAAGTTTTTCCCGTCAGCATCTGTGGGCTGGAACATGCACCAGGAAGATTGGTTTTCCAGTGCAATCCCATTCTTTTCCGAGTTTAAGCTGCGCGGATCGTGGGGTCGCCTTGGTGGTGCATTGGGTGATGCTATTGGTAACTATGATTATTTAAGCCAGCTGAACAGACGAAACGATCTTGTGCTTGGAGACTCGCGGACTTCCTATATTTTCCAGGGTTCCATTCCGTCGGCCAACTTGTCATGGGAAACAATCGAGACTACCAACGGAGGTCTTGACCTTGGACTTTTCCAGAACAAGCTGCAACTCAATGCAGATTACTACGTAAAGTACAACCGAAATATGCTTACTGCGCAGCAGCTGCCGGGCACAATCGGAATTGGTACGCCACGCAAGAACAATGGAGAGCTGAAATCATGGGGCTGGGAAGCAGAATTACGTTTCCGTGATAAGATTGGTGAAGAATTTAACTATTCGTTGGCGGTTAACTTTTCGGATAACAACAACAAACTGCTGAGTTTCTCGGGAAGAAATGTCGTATCAGCAGGTTATAATAACCTCATCGAAAATTATGCGATGAACACACTTTGGGGTTATAAAACGGCAGGTTATTTCACCACTAGCGACGAGGTGAAAAACTGGGCATTCCAGGATAACCGCGCCGGTGTTGGCGACGTGAAATACGTAGATCTCGACGGAGACAAGCGCATTACAGTAGGGAAGGGGACGGTTGCAAACCACGGCGACCTGGTGCTATTGGGAACTACTGCGCCCCGCTATCTTTTCGGAGTTACGCTGGGAGCAAGCTGGAAGGGATTTGACTTCACGCTGTTTCTGCAAGGTGTAGGGAAACGCAGCTACCGCGCACAAGCCGAGTCGATTGCGCCGCTACTTGTAACCTGGAAACAGGCAATGGGCATTCACAGTGATTACTGGACACCTGAAAATCAGGATGCATTATTCCCAAGACCTTACACAGGAGCTACACATAACTATCTGTCGTCTGACAAATGGACGCTGAATGCCGCGTATATCCGGATGAAAAACATTCAGCTTGGTTATACCATACCGCTACGGATTACAGAAAAGGCCAAAATTTCACGTGCACGTGTGTTCTTCTCTGGACAGGACATTCTGACCCTTTCTGGCTTGGGCAAGTTCCAGGGTTTCTTTGATCCTGAAACGCGCGACGGCGTAGAAAATGACTATCCGTTTTTCGCGACCGCCGCATTTGGTCTAAACATCTCTTTTTAATCAATTCCGACCAACCGCATTAATTCAATAGCAATGAAAATAACATTTAAACAAACACTGCTGAGCTTGTCGCTGTTAACGATGCTGGGGGCTTGTGATGTAAACCGCCTGCCGGAAACGAATATCAGTGATATGAACTTCTGGACTTCGGAGTCTGATATCAAAGCGGCTAGTAATTACCTGTATACATTTCTACCGGGGTTTACTGTACCAAATGCAGGTAATATCACTGAGGACGTATGGTCTGACGATGCATTCGGTTTAGCGTCTAATAATATAAGTGACGGTTCCCGGCTAGCTCCGGCCACGGCGACGGGCGACTACAACACGCCTTACAACCTGATCAGGGCTGCTAACAACATCCTGGAAAAAGCGCCGCGTGCTGATGTGACACCGGCCGTTTTGAACAGGTACCTGGCCGAGGCTTACTTCTTCCGTGCATGGGGTTATTTTTCACTGGTTCAGAGATACGGAAGCGTTCCGCTGATCATGAAAACGCTCGAAGAGAACAGTCCTGAACTAACGGAGCCGGCTGCTCCCAGGGAAACAATTGTGGACCAGATTTATATGGACCTGGACTTTGCAATTGCCAATCTTCCTACTATTACTACATTAGGTACTGCGGATTACGGGCGCATTTCGAAAACGGCAGCCCAGGCATTTAAAGCAAGAGTGGGGCTCAATGAAGGTACTTTCGCCAAATTCCACGCAAAAGGCGATGCAACAAAGCACCTGAATATCGCTGTAACAAGCAGCAAAGCAGTAATCGACAGCAAAGAACATGCATTGTTTGGCAACTACTTTGATCTGTTTCAAATGGCTGGTGAGGGCAGACAGAACAAGGAGAATATCATTGTAAAACAGTACGGTGTTTCTTCTACCGAGCGTGTTGTGACGCACGCTTACTATCGCAGCTCGCTGGAAAATGGGAACGTGAATCCTACTAAAAGTCTGGCGGATTCTTACCTGATGAAAGACGGTTTGCCGCTTAGCAAATCACCACTCTGGTCGGTGCCCGATTCTTCTCACAAAGTGTTCAGAAACCGTGACACACGAATGAGCGCTACTTTCATGAAACGCGGCGATGCGATGATGACCACCAAGCCTATCTTCGATATAGCTAACCTGGTATTTAACAAGACGGGTTACATGTTCAGGAAGTTTGCGAATGTAAATGACTGGAATACACAAGCTTCTGTAATCGACCGTCCATTGCTGCGTTACGCTGAGGTACTGTTGATTTTTGCCGAAGCCACTTACGAGCTCAATGGAGCGATTACAGACACGGAGTTGGATATGTCAATTAACCTGCTGCGCGCCAGAGGGGAAATCGCCAAGCTAACCAATGCATTTGTTACTGCAAACGGTTTGAATATGCGTGAAGAGATCCGCCGTGAGCGCCGGGTCGAGCTGGCGCAGGAAGGTTTTCGTTATTGGGACCTGATCCGCTGGAAAATTGCTGAGACTGAATTGGTAAAACCGGTTTTAGGTAATTTCTATTTCAAAAGTGAATTTGCCGCAGCTACTGTGAACCTAGCCCCAGGCAATGTTATCCTGGTTCAGGATGCAAGTTTCCGCAAGTTTGATCCGGCAAGAGATTACCTGTGGCCGCTGCCAATCAACGAACTCGCATTGAATCCTAAGCTGGAACAGAATGCAGGCTGGTAAAGTAGAAGAGGAAGAAACATGAGCAATTTGGTTGGAGGTAATACTCCTTTCGATAAATGGGGTAAGCCTCAGGGCAAGTAAGTTGGCGAAGGGAGTATTTTCATGCTTTGTTTTAGCCGACTATCAAGATCCCGGCTGACAATGCTTTTCAACTCCCTCCATTTTATCATTTTTTTCATTTTTACAACAACCGCGTTCTATACACTTGGGGGGCGCTGGCGCTGGGTCTTACTCCTGACTGCCAGCGCCTATTTTTATGCGTCATTTATTCCAGCCTACCTGTTGATCCTGGGGTTGATAATTGTATTCGATTACCTGGCCGGGATCTGCATTGAAAAGCTCTCAGGAATACGGCGGCTGGCGATGCTCATCGCCAGCATTGTCGTTAATCTGGGGTTCCTCGGTTTTTTCAAATATTTTGATTTCCTAAATGCCAACATAGCGATTCTGCTGAATACTGCGGGGATCGATTTTCACGCTGAAACAATGGCCGGGATGTACCCGGGCCTTGCATTGCCTATTGGTTTGTCGTTTCATACATTCCAATCGATGAGCTATACAATTGAAGTATATCGGGGTAAACAGCAGGCAGAACGTCATTTTGGGATTTATGCGCTTTATGTATTATTCTATCCGCAACTCGTAGCTGGCCCCATTGAGCGTCCTCAAAATATCTTGTGGCAATTTAAAACTTGTAACGGGTTTGAGTGGGACAATCTCCGCACCGGATTGTGGTGGATGGCGTGGGGGATGTTCAAGAAAGTGGTAGTCGCAGACCGGCTGGCATTAGTGACAGACCCGATCTTCGCGCACCCTGAAAGCCAGAATGCAAGCAGCCTGGCAATTGCCGCAGTGTTTTACAGTATACAGATCTACTGCGATTTCTCCGGCTATTCTGATATTGCGCTCGGTAGTGCTAGGACAATGGGATACAGGCTGATGACAAATTTTCGCTCTCCCTATTTCTCGCATTCAATTTCCGAATTTTGGCAGCGTTGGCACATATCGCTATCTACGTGGTTTCGTGACTATGTGTACATTCCATTGGGCGGAAATCGTCGCGGGAATGTGCACACATGCATTAACCTGATGATTGTTTTCCTGCTCAGCGGGTTGTGGCATGGCGCCGAATGGAAATTTGTGATCTGGGGAGCTATTCATGGCTCTTTACTCATTGTTGGCCGGATTCCTATCCCAGGAAGACTACCTATCCCTCCGTTAATTAGAATTGCCGGCACTTTCTCGGTGGTGACACTAGCCTGGATCTTTTTTCGGGCTCACACCACCAATGACGCCTTTTTGATCATACGCAAGCTGGCTACACCTGAAAACTGGGAGCTTCCCCACCTGCCTTTAAACGGCAACGAAACGATGTTCTGTCTGCTTCTGATAGCTCTATTGTTTGTAAAAGAATACTCTTCTCCTGCGTTTGTGCCGGAGAGGAGGAGCTTCTGGCCTTTGCTCGGTGTCGTTAGTTTTTTGTGCTATTTGTGCGGGGTATTTGGAAGCAATCAGTTTATCTATTTTCAGTTCTGATGATGAAATTCCTGACTAAGTCCGCACGCTTGATCCTTCTGCTATTTTCGGGTATTATCCTGTCAGCAGGACTTTCGGAAACTTTACAAAGGAAGTTGTACGATCGTGGCTTCATTCCTGACCAATACCGTTTTGGTGACCTTTACAACATTACTAATCTGTCTCGATTCAAAGAACTGAACTGGCAGCTGGCTGATGATTTACTTGAAAGCGACAAGCCGGTAAATCGGTCAAAAAGTACAGATCTCTTCACTATTGGCGACAGTTTCACGACAATGGATACGAGCTTTTATGCAGGGCGGCGAAACTATCACATTTGGCTAGGTACCAAAGTCGATACTGTGACACTCGATCCCTCGGTGCGGTCAATCGTGGTAATAGAGCTGATTGAGCGGACAATCCAGGAAAGGCTCAGGAGCGATTATGCCAGACTTTACATAGACCGCGGTTTTCAGGTTCGTGGAAAAAGTAAGCGGACGGTTAAAGAACATGCTGGCTTGGCGGGGTCCTTTTGGGAAAACAACTTAAACAGAGAAATTAACCAGCGGCTTGAATTCATTCTTTTCAATTCCAGCCTCGCGTTGAAGGCTAAGGAAATCAAGGCCAACCTGATGTTATCGTGGTTCGGTCGTACTCATCCTGGATCCATTATATCAAGGAATGGGGGATCGCTTTTTTACGAAATCGAAGCCAGCCCCCATAGTCCTCTGTCACCTTATCAACAACTCTCAGATGCGGATATTGACAGCGTGGTTATTCACATGAACCGCATTCGCTCGCATTACCTTCATGCAGGCTTCTCAGAAGTTTACTTCTGTTTTATTCCAAATAAAGTTACTGTATGCGAGCCTGACAGGCTTCCCCATAATCATCAAATTACCCGCATATCCAGAAATCCACGTTTGAAAGCGCCATTGTTAAACATCCATGACTACTTGCTTCCACATCCCGAATGGTTTCACAAAAGCGACGGGCACTGGAATGTGCATGGTAAGCGGCTGTGGTTGAAACGTGTTAATGGAATGCTAATCGATCAAAACCGCTCCTGGCAGCTTTCGCAGAAGTAGCTCCGGCGCTTTGTTTTGCCGAGATATTCTTTATGAAACGGAATGTTACAGCGCGGACAAATCTTTTTGGTGTGCGCCAGCCAATGCTTTTTAAGCGTATTTTCTTTCTTCCATTCCAAAAAATCAAATGAGTAGTTCCGCGTTTCTTTGATCATTTCGCGCAATTTCTTTTCTGGCATTTCGCCGATCTGGCTGAGCGGGTGGACTTTGATTCGAAACAATACCTCATTCTTAATGATGTTGCCACTGCCGGCAAATATATCCTGATCGAGCAGTGCGTCGCAGGCGAGCATTTCGGGCTGGGCTTTCAGTTTCTTCAATGCGGCTTTTGCATCCCATTTGTCGGACATCACATCTCCCGAAAAATCATAGATATCTGTCAGTGGCTCATCGAGCAGCACTACCGAGCATACATAAAAGTTGAGCTCGTGATCATCAAACAGGAGGGTCAGCCGCGGGTTCGTTTTCTTCCGCTCGTCAATCAGGTAACTCCCGAAGAGCAGAAAATGAATGCGGACTGTGAAGTCTTCAAAACAGATGAGAAAGTGCTTACCCCAGGATCTGAAATCAGTCACCTTTTGGCCAATGATCCTGTCCATATCGATCCTGGCATAACCCTCGGCGTGACGGACAGTTTTCCCTTTCAGATTGAGCGGTTCAATCTTTTCTCTCAAAATAATAATCGACGGACCTTCCGGCATAGTGCAGCATTTTGTGTTCAGCAGCAATGCTCAACAATAATGCCAGCCCGGCATACTTATTATACGTATAGCTATTGCCACCAAATTTGAAAACCATGCGCAACTTCATGATTACAATCGCTTCCACGTCCAAAGAGAACATTTTGACTTTCGAGCGGCACATTATTCAGAATGATACTTTTCCAAGCCAGTCGTATATCACCAACGTTGTGAACAGGGGAGGGCCGGAGCAGGATAAAGGTGAGGTAATTTCCATTGTGGAACTGTCCGACCAGGATGTAGCAGACTACGAAGCCCGCAGCTAACCAACTTTAATTGAACACCATTCTATGGGATTTTTCTCCAAAAAGTCTGACGGTACTGAACCATCTCAGCCTCAAAATTTCGCCTTGGAACAAAGGTATCCGTTCTACATACAGGCTCCGATGGTCTTTATCGGACTTTACCTGTTTTTCTACTTCATGCATCTTTTGCAGGAAATCATCGTGCCTTTTGCATTTGCCGGACTGATCGCCATTCTGCTCAACCCCATTTACAACAGGTTGCAGAAGTGGAACATCAACAAGATACTGTCGATCGTACTCACGATTCTGCTGGCCATTCTTGTTGTTGCCGGAATTGCATTTTTCCTGTCTTCGCAAATCGCGCAGTTCGGCGAAATGCTTCCTCAGCTTAAAACAAAAGCAGTATCGCTCATTCACGATCTGCAATCCTGGCTGGCTGTGAAGTTTAATGTTTCGAATGAAAAACAGACCAGTATGGTCAACGATGCATTGAATGAGGCGATGAACAGCGGTAAGACTTATGTGGGAAAAACCTTGAATACAGTGTTCGGTATCGTGAGCTTTTTCGTACTTATTCCGTTGTACGTTTTTCTGCTTCTCTACTACAAACCTCTGATCCTCAACTTTATATTTGAGGTTTTTGACGAGAACAATTCAGCGCAGGTAGCCGAGATCTTGCAGGAAACGAAAGGCGCGGTGCAAAGCTACATTGTGGGCCTGATGATCGAAACGTCCATTATCGCCGCATTGAATTCGGCTGCGCTGCTGATCCTGGGTGTCAAGTACGGTTTGCTGCTGGGCGTGATCGGCGCGATCCTGAACCTGATCCCGTATATAGGCGGCTTGATCGCGATCATACTCCCGGTACTGATTTCATTTATCACCAAAGATGGTATCACCACGCCGCTCCTGATTGTGGGCGCGTATATGCTGATTCAGTTCGCTGACAACAATATTATCGTACCCCGCATTGTTTCGTCAAAAGTGTCGGTTAATGCATTGATATCGATCCTCATTGTTTTGCTCGGAGGTACATTATGGGGGGTAAGTGGAATGTTCCTGTCCATTCCGTTTGTAGCTGTACTTAAAATCATCTTCGACCGGATTGATGAACTGAAACCCTGGGGTAAGCTGCTCGGTGACAAAATGCCCGAGGATGCGCCCAGGCAGGTGGTCGACCCGAAAGAGGTAGGTTAGCTTGTAAAATCTGATAGGCACAAAAAAAATCGCCGCTCTGTGAGGAGCGGCGATTTTTCTGTTTGCTGATGCTTAGTAAGTCAGTTTTTGAATGGTACCAAGCGGCATGCTGATCACATAAAACTCACGATCGCCCGTGCGTTTGATGTCTGTCGGCATCATTAGTCCGCCAAGCAATACAGTTCCGTCTTCGTTCAGTACTGCTCCTGTGAATGGAGCGAAGCCTGTTGCTCCAAAGTCTGCCAGTTTCACAACAAGTGGTTTGTTGTTGGCTGTCAGTGTAATGTGGGTCAATGTGGTAAAGCCATCTTTGTAAATGCTCACATTTCCGCTCATATCCACAGCGAAGATTTTCGCGCTGCCCGGAACAAATGGTCCGCCTGACAGCGTGCTGATCAGGAATTTACTTCCGTCGAAAACGATTCCGGTTGGTACTGCATCTACGATCGGGCCGGTGCCTACTTTAGGAAGTACTGCAAACAGGGAGATCGCTCCGGTACTGTTGTCTCTTTTGAAAATTGCATTAGCCCCCGCGTCAGCCATATAAATGTTGCCGTCAGGTCCCACAGTCATAGAGTACAGGTTGGAGTTTAAAGGAGTTGTTAACCCCAATGAACGTACCTGAGTGCCGTATTCGTGAACAATCAGGTCAGACATTGATTTCTGAGCATCTCCTGCTTTGAAGTTGGATACATCTGCGATGTACAGTTTTCCTTCGATACCGTGCAGGATATACAGCTTGCTGTCGTGGAACATCACGTGGCTGATACCTTCTGCGCCGCCTTCTGGTCCCATTACAGAGGTAAATCCGCTAGCGAATGTAGTTTTGGTACCATTTGGTGTGATCATCACAACTGCACCGTCATTATTACCGGTACCGATTTCTGACACCCAGAGGTTGCCTTTGTTATCCTTGTCCATTCCGATCGGTGCGCGCAATCCTGAAAACAGGTTGGTAGCAGTAAGCTGGGTAGGCTCCGGAATTGGTACAACGTGGTCTGTACATGCGATTACAGCGGCGAAAAGGAGCAGTGAAGCAAGAATTGAAGGCAGGAATTGTCTTTTCATAAGAAATGATTGTAGGTGGAACGTTGAATGGTTTTGTGAATGCGGCGAATGCCACGCCAAAAGTAAAGAATTTGAATCCCGCTGGTTTGACTGGTAACATTATTGAGTGACTTTCTTATTTAGCGGTCACAATAGTAAGGTTGATTAAAGCAACTATTTGATTCTGACGGCGTGTGCGCTATTTTCACGCCTATAACTACTAACCTTGGTTTTTACATGACGGAAGAAATTATCCAACCTATTCCTAAGACTTATGTCGCCATTGATGAGCAGACAAAAGAATCTGGTTTCAGTATGGCTTCGGACATACATACCTGTTCATTGTTAAAAACACTCGCTGCTTCCAAACCGGGCGGTAAATTCCTGGAACTGGGAACGGGAACAGGTTTGTCGACCTGCTGGATACTTGACGGAATGGATGCCGACTCCAGTCTGGTTTCAATTGACAACGAGGATAAATTCCTGAAAATAGCCTCGCACTTCCTGGGAGATGATTTGCGCTTGTCGCTGGTACTGACCGACGGAGCAGAGTGGATCGAAGCGCATCAGGAAGAAAAGTACGACTTCATCTTCGCCGATACCTGGCATGGTAAGTACCTGCTCCTCGACGAGGTGTTGGATATGCTTAATCCCGGCGGATTTTACATCATAGATGATATGCTGCCACAACCCAACTGGCCGGAGGGTCACGATGTAAAGGCGCGTAATCTTGTCAGTTACCTCGATAGCAGAAATGACATTGTGCTTACGAAGCAGGTTTGGGCCACGGGGATTATTGTGGGAGTAAAGGTGAGATAATGTGCAGCTTGCTGATGTTTTATAAAAAATGCTTGCTGAAATCCGGCAAGCATTTTTTTATTGATATCATTTTTAAAAACAGAGCCTTACTGTTGCTGTGCCTGCTGTTGACCTGGCTCGGGTTCAAGAAGCTGTACTTCTACGTGAAGCGATTTCAATGTTGCATTACCATATTGTGTGACCATTGCTACGTCGGCTGCGTCTCTGCCATGTGCAATTTCGATCCGGTATCCTTCGGTTTTTTCCTGTACCGCATCGAATGCGTACCAATCGCCACCAATATACACTTCAAACCATGCATGCAGGTCCATCTCCTGTAATTTGTCAAGGTATCCGACTGTCATACGCGCAGGAATGCTGAGACTCCTGCAAAGCGCCAGTGCCAAATGGGTGAAATCACGGCAGACCCCAATCCTGTTACGTGCCAGGTCCAGCGCCGTTGTAGTAGAATTGGTCACGCCATATTGGTAATTGACATTATTGTGGATCCACTTCCGGATTTCTTCTACCTGATCATACCCAGGCACAAAGTTGCCTGCGATTTCCATTGCCAGCTTGCTGATCTCGGGCAAGTCGGACTCACAATAGCGGCTCGGCAGAATGTAATGCATCACCTCGTCGGGCAGGTCGCCGATCATCATATAAGCGGGCACCGGATTTGGAATCGGCTTTGTGACATTCACCTGCGCCTGCACTTCGGTAGAAATAGTAACCTGTCCTACCGGCAGCACAAAGCGCTGGCAGGGATTTCCGTAAACATCAGTGTATTCTGAGAAAGGCACGGAAGGGATGATTTCAAAACCTTCCTGAATGACCGACTGGCCTTCCTGTCTTCTTGGGCGCAACATGGTTGTTACGTTGGTGGGCGCGTATACATCGTAGGCGATGACGCTCTTACCCTTCATTTTCATAAGATCCGATTATTGAATAAGTATATCTGCTACAATCATAAATCCTGTGCCATTCAGTGAATTGGGAAAATGGGGTAGGAGATCGCACGCAGTCAGTAATGTAAAAAGGGGCCGGCTGGCCCCTTTTTACATTACTGGATTTCTATTAATCTTGGTCCTTTTTGCTTGGCTTCTTCCCGTTTCGGAATCCAGAGCTTTAAAAGGCCATTTTCATATTGTGCGCTGATCCTGTCTTCGTCGACCACATCTTTGGGAAGAACGAATGTTCTCTGGAAAGACTGGTAGCTGAACTCCCTGCGCGAATAATTGTCTTTGTTATCCTCCTGGTTTTGTTCCTTCACCGAGGAAATCGTAAGTGTATTGCCGTCGAGGCGAATGTTGAAGTCTTTCTTGTCCATTCCCGGCGACGCCATTTCAACTTCAAAGTTGTCATCGGTTTCGCGGATATTCACCGCAGGAATCGTGGTACTTGTCGACGAATAATTGGATTGGTTCCAATTGAAAAGATCGCGACTTAAAAAGTCATCAAAGAAGCTTGGAAACACTGGGAACGTATCCCGGTTCTTTCTGATCAGTGACATAATTTACCTCGTTTTTAAGTGTTAAATAATAAATTATCTAAAAAGTAAAATGAAGTATTTTACATTGAATCCCCTATAAAGAAAACCCTGTGCCAGCCTATGAAATCTGAAAAATTGACATTCCCGAACCAGACATTTTTTCAGGGGAGTTTATGAGTGAATGAGTTTATGAGTGAATGAGTGAATGAGTGAATGAGTGAATTTGTGAATGAGTGAATGAGTGAATTTGTGAATGAATGAATGAATGAATTTGACTGGTAATGAATTATCTACTCATAAACTCATAAACTCATAAACTCATAAACTCTAAACTCATAAACTCCAACTCGCATTCACTCATTCACTCATTCACTCATTCCCCCTTCTCCTTCTCATTCCCCCTTCAACACCTTCGCCGGGTTCATGAGTGCTGCTTTGATGGCTTGTGAACTTACTGTTGCGAATGCGATGATGATTGCGGCTATTCCGGCTACGGCAAACATCCACCACGAGATTTCGATTTTATAGGCAAAATCATCCAGCCAGTGACTTACGCCATACCACGCGATCGGCGAGCCGATTGCGATGGCGATGATGACCAGCTTTATGAAATCCTGTGAGAGTAAAGCGACGATACTGCCGACCGTTGCGCCCAGCACTTTTCGTACGCCGATTTCTTTGGTACGTTGTGCAATGGTATAGGAAGACAAGCCGAAAATGCCCAGTGAGGCGATCAGTACTGCCAGAAGCGAGAAGAAGCTGGAAACCTGGCCGAAAATCCGGTCGTCTTTGTATTGCTCATTGAATTTTTGATCCATAAAAAAGTAGTCAAAACGGTTCCCCGGAAAGAAGTCCTGGTACTTCTGCCTCACCAGGTTGACTGTTTTCTCTACGTCCGAACTTGCCATTTTGACAGAAAAGAAGCCGCTTAAAGTGTAAAAGGGTGCGAATACGATTGGCTCGATAGCATGTTTCAAGGATTGCTGATGGAAGTCGCTGACTACGCCAACAATCTCCCATTCTTTCCCATTTAAAGAAAATTTCTGGCCGGTCGCTTCTTCTGCATTGTTAAAGCCGAGCAACTTGGCAGCGGAAAGGTTAAGTATTGCATTCTTGACTTTCTGAGAGTCCTGGTTGGAGTCGGTCGGAAGGAAATTTCTGCCAGCCAGCATTTTGATACGGTAAGTTTCAAAGAAATCTGCGTCAACGGGCATCCTGCTGAATGTAACACCTTTACCTTCGGTGGCGCCCACGCGCATGATGTTGAAGCTCCTGCTCAGCCTGTTTCCGAATACATTTGCCGAAGAGCTCGCTGCCTGAACCTGCGGGTAGCGCCGAAGCTCTGTCTTGAAGCTGTTAATCCGGTCGATGGAAGTAGAATCCCAGCGGGTCAGCTCGGGGCCGCGTACTACCAGCACTTGCTCCATATTGAACCCAAGGTTTTCTTTCCGCATAAATTCGAGTTGTTTGAATACAATGAATGTGCCCACGATCAGCACCATTGAGGCGGTATACTGGAACACAACAAGCGATTGCCGTACCCAGATCCCGTTCGCAGAACGTTTGAAACTGCCTTTCAAAACACTGATCGCCCTGAAACCCGATAAGGCAAATGCGGGATAAAAACCGGATAATAATGTGCCGGATACAAATACCAGCGCAAGTATCCACGCCATTGCCGAACCTCCGAATCCCTGCCCCGTGAGCAAATCAAACGACAGCGGCTTCTCGATAAGCTGGTTGAGGTATGGCTGGAAAAGTAATGCAAGCACAATGGCGAGTACGAATGCAAATGCATTAAGTAGCACCGATTCAGACAGAAACTGTAAAGTAAGTTGTCCCGAGGTCGCCCCGGCTACCTTGCGCACACCCACTTCGCGGGCCCGTTCCAGAGAGCGGGCGGTGGACAGGTTAATGTAGTTGATCCAGGCAATCAGGAGTATAAATGCAGCGATGATCAGCATAGTCCAGACAGCCTTTCCGTTATTCACCTGCCCGATTTCATATTCATAATCAGAATAAAGGTGTGCCTTGTTAAGAGGCTGCAAATGAAATTTCTCGACACTGCCTGAAACCTTATCTCCTTTGAAGTAACGGTCACTGAATGCAGGTAGCTTATTTTCCAGTGCGGCCGCTTCTGCGCCCTCCCGCAACTTGATATAGTGCCACATATCCGAGCTTTCCCAGCTGGTATTAACCCAGTCTCCCCAGCTGCGCGCCAATGTTTGATAGGACATTAACACAGAAAATTTCAGGTGTGAGTTAGCCGGAATATCCTTCATGATCCCCGTAATCTGGTAAGGCGCGGTATCCAAATCGATCAGTAACGTTTTGCCGATCAGTGCAGGATATTGTGACGGACCTGCATTGAAGATTCTCTTCGCATTGCTCTCGGAGAGTACAATGGAATTCGGCGCTTTCAAAGCTGTTTCGGGGTCGCCGGCGACAAGGGGAAATGTAAAAAATGTCAGGAACCCGGCATCTGCATAAAGGCCTTTTTCCTCATAGATCTTCTGGTCTTTCCGCAGCTTGAATGTACCCGGATTGGAAATGGTCGTATAACTTTCCACCTCGTTATAATCTTTCGCCAAAGCAGGAGCGACTGCGGGGTAGGTTATCGTGCCGTGCTGTATCAGCTTACCTTGCTGAAAGCGGTCATTGGCAACCCGGTAAATCCGGTCTGAATCACTGTGAAACTGATCAAAACTCAGCTCAAAACTGACATACTGAAGGATAAGCAGACAAGCCGTAATGCCCACAACGAGGCCAGTCAGGTTGACGAATGTGAAAGCTTTGTTCTTCCACATGTTCCGAAGCGCAATTTTGATGTAGTTGCTAACCATAATGATGGAGTTATAGAAAAAGAATTATCCACTGCTAACAATTAACAGCTAAGGCTAATAGCCAATCGCTAACAGCTAAAAGCCCTTCCCTAACAAATAAATGCCAGCTACTGCAAACCGTTCATGCGTGGCTGAAAGGCTGATTTAGTCAATGCACGTTGTTCGGATGCGGACAAAATATTTTCCGGGCGAACATCATTTTAGAGTAGTTATAACTTATTTTCAATTTTAAATTCAACAAATACCTTTAATCACCTGGCCGGCTTTCGCCGAGCTGACTGCATTTCAATCGTTTATGTTAAAAATTACATTCAGCCTGTTTTCTGCATTCCTGCTGCTTTGCTGGAATGACTGGAATACCGGGCGCACTGAAAATCCTGAAACAAGGAAAATGCTGGTAAAAGCCGACACACTTCCCAATGCCACCACCTGGCCTGAAGAACTTGATGTCACACCATTTGCCGGTCCGCAACTGACACCAAGTCCTGCCTGTCTCGCAGTAGCGGCCACGGGTGAAGTGTATGTGGGCGTTGATATGATCGGATCATTGGGAAAAGATCCCGGAAAAGGTAGTATCGTGCGGCTGGTGGATGCTGATAATGACGGCAAAGTGGATAAGCACACGACCTTCGCGAAAGTGGACGATCCGCGTGGGATCATTTCAATGGGCGATCAGCTTTTTGTACTGCATACCACGTTTGCAGATGGTAAAGCGTCGGGTATGGCGCTGGTTGTATTTGAAGATAAAAATCACGACGGACTGGCTGACGGACCTTCCACTACTTTGATACAGGGAATCAGTAATCCGAAATTCCTGCAAAGCCGCGGAACCGACCATGCTACCAATGGAATAAGAATGGGGGTCGATGGCTGGATCTATATCGCGGTGGGCGATTTCGGATTTCATGAGGCAGTGGACCGTTCCGGTAAAAAGCTGACACAGCTTGGAGGGGGAATCGTGCGCGTTCGTCCGGATGGAACTGAAATGGAGGTTTATACGCATGGTATGCGCAATATCTACGATGTGGCGATTGATCCTTACATGAACATTTTCACACGTGATAACACCAATGATGGCGGCGGCTGGAACATTCGTTTCAGTAACCAGATCCAGTCAGGAGAGTACGGTTATCCCGTTTTGTTTAAAAACTTCACCGAAGAAATCATTCCTGCATTGATCGATCTGGGCGGCGGTTCCGGAACAGGTTCTTTGTTTATGGATGATCCGAACTGGCCTGCGAAGTACAACCGCGTCCCTATGATGGCCGACTGGGGCCGCAGCCAGATATATGTACATCGTGTGCAGCCTGACGGAGCTACGTTTACCCAAAAGGAGGAAGAGTTTATCAAGCTGGCACAAGTAACAGACCTTGACATTGACGCTTCGGGGCGCGTTTACCTGGCTGCCTGGGATGGCGCGGGATATTCTGGTAACCCAAGCAAAGGGTTTGTTGTCCGGGCTGTTCCGAAGGGTTGGAAGTACAAAGCATTCAAGGATGTCAAGAAGTCGAATGTCAAAGAACTTGAAGCACTGTTGAAATCAGAAAGCGCTGTGCAGCGGCTGGCTGGTCAGCAGGAGCTGCTGGCACGCTTCCCAAAAGATGCGGCGAAAGTTTCGTTGAAAATCGCGGAAGACAAGTCGCTTCCACTTTACGTTCGGGTAGCGGGAATCTATACTTATGCACAGGCGGCTGGGAAGGACGCAGTTGGTAGTTTGGTGAAACTTACCGACGACAATGCAGTACGCGAATTTGCACTGCGTGCTTTGGCTGACAGAAAGCCAGCTATTGAGAGAGTACCTGTTGAACCGTTCATAAAAGGAATGAAAGACAGCTCGCCGCGCGTGCAGGCAGCTGCAACCATCGGATTAGGCAGGTTGGGGCGCCCAGAGGCGGCTTCTGCATTGCTGTCGGTGAAGGTACCATCGTCTTTTGTGTCACCTGCAAAAGGAACCGAAGGTCCGCACGCGACACCTAACTCCGCCATTGTTCCCCCGCATTTAGCGGTTCGCGCGCTGGTTGCCATCAATGCGGTAGATGCTTGCGTACAGGCGATTGGTAGCGAAAATACAACACTTGCACTTTGGGCGCTGCGTTATATGCACGACCCCAAGGCGGTTTCCGGACTGATAGCAGCTTACGATAAGGCCAAAGATGAAGCGCTGAAAAAGCAAATCCTGACAACACTGGGCAGGCTTTATAAAGAAGAGGCGCCTTACGACGGATCCTGGTGGTGGAGTACCCGGCCCGATACACACGGTCCGTACTACAAGGCTGTAACCTGGGCTTCATCGGATGAGATCAAACGTTTTCTGATGCAGCAATGGAGCAAGGCAGATGAGAATGGAAAGAAATTTTTTGCTGACTTGAATGGTCGCCAGCGAATGGGAATTGACGAATTCGGCGGAGAGGATATTGTGGTCGAAAAGCAAGAGTTGAAGATCGATTTGACCAAAATCCAGAATAAAAAAGGACAGGTTGGAGAAAACTCCATTGAAGATGTAATGCTGGCTATTGCAAAGATCGAGGGTGACCCGGCGCTTGGAAAAACTTTGTTTACCAAGCAAGGTTGCGTGGCTTGCCATAGCATCAACCGCAACGGGCCATTGAAAGGACCTTATATGGGGCAGATCGGCTCGATCATGAACCGCGAACAGATTGCAGAATCGATATTGAAACCCAATGCGTCGATCTCTCAGGGATTTGCATCGGTACTGATTACGACCAAGGATGAGAAGAGCTTTATGGGATTTGTTTCTGAGGAATCCGCTGAAAAGCTGGTACTAAGAGATATTACCGGCGCCGTTTACACCTTTAAAGTTTCAGATATTACGTCGCGGAAGGAAATGGAAACCTCGATGATGCCTCCCGGGCTGGCGAACGAGCTATCTTATGAGGAATTTGCTTCGTTGGTTACATTCCTGTCGCAACAGAAAAAGTAGTTAGATAGCTAAGATAAAATAATTCAACCCTCCATTCAGATATCTTTATGGAGGGTTTTTTGTGTCTTGAAACGACTATCATTTCTTCCCAAATCAGGAAAGAACTGAGAACACTGGCCTGGCTTTTGTAATCAGTCAGGCACTATCAGGTTACCACAAGAATTTTGAACTAAAACTTTGATCTCAATGGAAAGCATGAAATTGGAAAGCAAGGCTGCGATACAGATCGCCAAAACGCCTCAGGAGGTTTATGATGCAATTGTTGATCCTGTGCATATGGTGAATTATTTTATCGCCGATAGCAGCGGACATATCCGCGAAGGCGCCAGGCTGACGTGGCATTTCCCGGAAACGGACGTGGATGTTCCTGTGATGATCGAGAAAGTAACTGACCATCAATTTATCTCTTTTTATTGGGGTGAGGAAGGAAATGAGACGCTGGTGGAGATTACACTGGAACCGCTTGGAGGGACAACGATCGTGCGGATTACTGAAAAGTTTATGGAAAATACGCCCGAAGGAATCGATTGGCTCAGGGGGAATACCGAAGGCTGGGCTTACTTTCTCGCATTCCTGAAAGCGTATCTTGAACATGGTGTTAATCTTAGAAAAGGTGCATTCGACTGGCGTTTTCAATAGCCAGGATCAACCAGAGCTCAGCTATGAAACTTACTATTTTAATGGCGCTTTCTTTGGCAGCTTTTAATGGCAGCGATAGAAATGCAGCACCCGACTTCTCTAAAATCAAAGGCAGGTTTGTTTTAAATGAGGCAAGCTGTGCGGGTTTCGAGTTTTTCAGCGACAAAGAAGTGATTTGGCGCAATGAGATAACCTGCCAGGATCCGGATACATTGCTTATTCATTGGCTGGATGACAAATCATTTTTAATGAAAGATAAACAACCGCTCAATGGGGCCAAGAACTGTCCACCGCGTAACTGGTATTATGTGGTTACACAATTTGATGGTAAAAACCTGGTCTTACAGGAATTATGGACGGGGTGGGGTGAGTACAGGAAAGAAAATCTGAAACTGACCAGAAAGGGCAAGTAGTTAGTTAATTTTGTTCACTGTCTGCATTAAAATATTCTCAGATAAGGCCGCGTTGCGAGCGGAGAAAATGGCCAGGGTATTGCGATGAAGATGATGATTGCTGCTACGATAAAGCAAATGGTCATGATCCGGAATTTGGCCAGATCGGTCTGCTGTCGTTTAGCCGCAGAGGATCCTATGGTGATTATAATGACGGCGATCGTCATCAATGTAATGTGCAGTATTCCAAAAAAGACAAAGTCGAAATGCTGTATTGCTTCTTTGAAATGGGAACGGAAGTAAGAGATGAACGGGCTGTTGAAGTACAACAAATACCCGATCATCATCTGAATGTGCGAGAATGTGGCAGTGCCATGTCGCAGCGAATCGTCTCTCCTGGTAAACTCTTTTGCTCCCCTCCACCCCCGAATGCCCCGGTAGATTGCTATTGATAAGGTAGTTACTACAAACCAACGGGTAATTGAATGTGCAATGAGCAGAATCGGGAACATGAAGTTGATCAGGGTTTTTTACGCTTTCTGGTTGAATCTGTTCTGGTCGTTTCGCCGGGGTTCAGCGTTCTTACTTTCTTTCTGACGGTATAGCTCGTCGTAGTATCTGCATCCGGGCGACCGGTGCTGCTGCGCCCGTCGATTGTGCCTGTGCTACTCACGGAGCCATCATCCTTCAAGATTGGTCCGGATTCGGCATTAGAGGAGTCTTTCAGGATAGCAGTCACATCTGATGAATCTTTTTTAGTCTTCTTAAGACTCGTCCTCGTTTCGGTTGTGCGCTCGGTATACCTCGATTTTTGCGAAAACGAGTTTGAAGCAGTAATTAACACAAGTGCTATAATGAATGAAAACGCTTTCATAATTTTCTTGTTTAGTTATGTTGACGGATAATTCCTGATTTTACTTTAACAACCTTCAAATATTATTCCACCATCAATTTATAGACAACAAATCATGAAAGCAGTTTTTTTAACAGAAACGAACCAGCCGCTGATCATCAAAGAAGTAGAAAAGCCGGCCCCAGGAGCTAACCAGGTGTTGGTAAGGCTGCAATTCTCTGCTTTGAACCACCGCGACGTGTGGATACAAAAAGGCCGCTATGCAGGTCCAAAATCAGGACTGATACTTGGTTCAGACGGGCTTGGCGTTGTGGAAGAAGCAGGAGAGCATGCGGATCAGAGCTGGGTGGGGCAGAAGGTAATTATTAATCCAAGTCACGACTGGGGTGACAACCCCGCTGCTTTTGGCGAGCATTTCAAGATTCTGGGAAACCCTGAGCCAGGTACATTCGCTGAGTATATCGCCATAGATGAAAAGTACATTCACGCCAAGCCAGTACACCTCACCGACGAGGAGGCAGCCGCATTGCCTTTGGCCGGGGTAACTACTTATCGTGCATTGTTTACCAGGGCAGCGGTGCAGCCAGGTGAAAAGGTACTGGTAACCGGCATTGGTGCAGGTACCGCGTTGCTCGCACTGCAATACGCGATCGCAGCAGGAGCGGAGGTGTGGGTTACTTCCAGTTCGCAGGAGAAAATGGAGCGTGCGAAAAAGCTGGGGGCTCTCGGGGGTTTCAATTACAAAGACGAAGAGTGGGTTTCAAAGGCAAAAGAAGCAACCGGCGGCTTTCATGTAATCGTCGACAGTGCGTCAGGTGAGGGTTTTATCAACCTGATCGACGCAGCCCGGGCTGGTGGAAGGATTGTGTTTTTTGGTGGTACCGGCGGTGCAATCGGCAATATCGCGCCCAACAAGATCTTCTGGCGCAACCTGTCCATTCTGGGTACAACAATGGGAACTTTGGAAGATTTCAGCAACATGCTCGCATTCACAAGCGCGCACAACATCAAGCCCATTGTCGATAAGGTATATCCAGGTCTCGCAGACGCACAAGACGCCCTGGAATATATGCACCAGGGAAAGCAGTTTGGAAAGATCGTTTTGACAAATCAGTAGTCAAACGGGCCAATTTTTCTATATTGACGTTTTCAAAATATGGTTCCTATGGAGAGGAATACGAGTTTGCCGGAGTTGCGGACAGTGAATGTGATCCGATATCTTACCCCGCTGAGAGAGGGTGGGTCGCTGCCGGCCATTGCAGAGGCTGATGACGATTTTTTATATGTATTGAAATTTCGTGGTGCAGGGCAGGGAGTAAAAGCGCTTATTGCCGAACTGATTGGTGGCGAAATTGCGAGGTATCTCGGTCTTAAAATTCCAGAAATTGTATTCGCTGAACTGGATGAAGCATTTGGCAGAACAGAGCCCGACGAAGAAATCCAGGATCTGCTGAAAGCAAGTGTCGGACTCAATCTGGCTATGCATTACCTCTCAGGTTCAATCACTTTTGATCCGCTGGTCAGCAGGATAGATGCAAATCTTGCGTCCCGGATCGTGTGGCTGGATTGTTTTCTCCTGAATGTAGACCGGACTGTACGCAATACCAATATGCTCATCTGGCATAAAGAGCTCTGGTTGATAGACCATGGTGCGTCTTTGTATTTCCACCATTCATGGAATAACTGGCAGGAGCAGGCGGAGCGTCCATTTTTGCAGGTAAAAGATCACGTGTTGCTCAAAATGGCCAGTGAACTTGAAGCAGTGGATGCGCAGTTTAAGCAAATGCTTAATCCTGGTGTGATCAATGATATTGTATCAATGATTCCTGGCGAGTGGCTGATCAGAGACACACCTTTTCAATCCGAAGAAGAGCACCGGAGCGCCTATGCGGAGTTTTTAACTCGCAGGCTGCATCATTCAGAAATATTTGTAAAAGCCGCATCCGATGCAAGACAAGCAGCTGTATGAGTATGCCGTTCTGCGCGTTGTACCAAGGGTAGAGCGCGAAGAGTTTATCAATGTTGGAGTAGTGCTTTATTGTTCAGGCCGGCAATTTCTTGATGTTGTTTTTGACGATAACCTGACCAGGCTGAATGTATTTAATGCGGATCTTGACGTGGAGCAAATTCAATCGTACCTCCGTGCATTCAGACAAATTTGCGAAGGCCGGAAAGAAGGCGGGGCGATCGGCAGCTTGCCGCTTTCTTCCAGGTTCCGGTGGCTCACTGCAACCCGCAGTACCGTTTTACAAACTTCAAAAGTACATGCAGGCTTTTGTGACGACCCCAAGCAGGCGTTGAGTCATTTATTTAATCAACAGGTTGGATAAACGGCCCTATTTAAGTTTCAGATACTGCTGGACAGAATCTTTTTTCCGTCGTGAAATCTCAATCCTTGATCCGTCTGTAAGCAGCACAAATTGATTATTATGCGTGACTTGCTTGATGTATTTCGGGTTGACGAGATGCGATTTATGTGTCCGTATAAAGTTAAATTCACATAACATTTCGTCAAAGTGCTTCAAAGTTTTACTGGACAGAAATGGTCGTTTACCGATCAGGTGAATGGACGTATAGTTCTTGTCCGCTTCCAGACGCAGTATTTCATCTAATGTGAAAAAGAAAACACCTTCGCTGGAAGGCACTGCCAACCTGAAATCTTTGATTTCCTTTTTCTCAATGTTTTGAACGAGGTTGTCGTAGAGTTGCTGATTATTCTGCTGCGCTTTTTGTTTGACTTTTTCCAAATGCCTGTCGATCGAAGCCTGTAATTCTTCGGGATCAACAGGTTTCAGCAGGTAATCCAATGCACTAAACCGAATCGCCTGAATAGCATATTGGTTGTATGCTGTTGTGAAAATAATGTCGTAGCTCGGGTTTTTGCGAAGCAACAGGAAGTCAAATCCATTTTGATGTGGCATTTCCACATCCAGGAACACAATGTCGGGCATGAAGTCGTTGAGCACATTCAACCCGCCTCTTACCGAATCAGCATGGCGGATTTCTACGTTTTCTTTGACAAAATTGATCAGATAATGCGTGAGTACATTACGTGCTTTTTGTTCGTCGTCAATTATTAGCGCTTTTATCATAACGTTTATGTATTACTTAACAGGGTTGAAAGTTCGATTACTACCAGGGTACCTTCGGGATTTCCCTCCGGGTCATATTTGTCGATTATCTCCACAGAAGCATGTTGCCCCTGTCTTTCAAGTAGGTCAAGCCGGTCTTTTGCGATTTGCAGACCTTTGGATTTGTGTCGCTTTGCTTTGCTGTTGTACTGTTTGATTTCCAGTGATTTCTTCCTGCCTATGCCGTTATCTTCGATCAGGCACCGGAAAATATCGTCATCCATTCGCTCAAAAGTGATGGTAAGCTGCCGGTCGCCGTCTTTGTGCATGAGTCCGTGCCAGAGTGCGTTTTCGACGTAAGGTTGCAGAAGCATGGAAGGAAGGACGATTTCTTCTGCTTCCAGGTCTTCGTCAATGATGATCTCATAGGTAAAGCTTTGCTCAAACCGCATTTGTTCGAGTTCGAGATATAGTTTAAGTACATCTTCCTCTTCCTCAATTGTCACCAGGTTTCTATCGGAGTTGTTCAACACCATCCTGAACAGGCGTGAAAATTTATTGAGGTACTTGCTCGCCTCACCATATTTTTCAGTGACAATGCATTCCTGAATGCTGTTGAGGCAATTGAATACAAAGTGCGGGTTCATTTGGGCGCGTAGCGCCATTAATTGACTCTCCGCCAGCATTTTATTGATTTCCAGGAGCATAATTTCCTTTTGCTGTGCCTGTTCTTCGGCTTGTGCTTCCGCGATTTTTGTCGCACTAATAGACGCAATCGTCATCAAAGCACGCGCGTGTTCCTGGTTGAAAAAGGCACGTTCACTATGCTCGGAATCAACGACGCCGAGTAGCTTACCGTCGTGTAATATCGGCACCGCAAGTTCGGACAAGCGACGTTGATCGTCAACGATGTAGCGCTTGTCCCTGGAAGTATCTTTCACGATTACCGGCCTCCGGGTAGCCGCTGCGGCACCCACAATTCCCTCACCGATTTCCAGTTCCAGCGGGTTCAGTATTTCATGTTCTTTGACATTCTTGGTAGGTCCGTACGCGGCTTTTTGAACCAGTTTATTCTTGTCCGCGTCCCAGAGATAAACCACGCAATCTTCAAAACGGAGCTGGGTAATACAGTTTCTTGCGATATCCCAGCAGATTTCACTTACTGAATTTTCTCCGTATACAGAATTAGCAAAGTAGTCGATGGTCTCGTCAAATGTCATTTTACGCCTCCTTCGCTGGTGACTGTCGATGAGGAAGTGTATTGTGAACGCGAAGAATGTTGCAGAGAAAAAGGCAAACCACCAGGTTTGCCACCACTGTGCTCTCACGCGCACACGCATACTTGTAAACGTAGGCATCCACTTCCCATTCTCATCCGTGCTCCTGACTCTGAAAGTATATAAGCCTGGCTGTAAATTATTATAAGAAGCTGTCAGGTTCCTCCCCGCAGTGATCCACGAGTCGTCCAATCCCCCCAACTGGTAGCTGTATTGTAAGCTCGGGACATCGCGGTGATTGGGAGAGGTATATTGAAAAGTAATAAAGTTGTCATGCGGTGCAAGTTCAAGATCTGCAAGCTTGTGGTAACTGGATACTTCTTTTTCAAAAACACGAACAGAAGTAATGCGCGGCGCTTTCTTGATTGGGATCGTCGAAAATTTGAATGGATCGATCACCACAACATGATCAAGCATAACCGCATACACCTTCTTCTGATAGGAATAAACATAATTCCAATGATCCTGCAGCGTCTTCCCAAGATCGACATTAACCCTTGTAATTTCCTTGTTATAAGGTTTGAAGAAAAGAAGCCCGTCAGCATTGGCAGCCCAGATTGAATTCTGCGCATCAATTGTGAGGCTTGCTATATAGTCGAATGGAAAACCGGAAGCGGTAGTTAGGCTATCAAGAATTGTTCCGTTCTGCCTCATTTTCAAAATCCCTCTCTCAGCAACTCCACACCATAAAATACCATTATCATCTTCGACCATTGTTGGTACGTTAAATTGAGAGCTGTTAGCGACGGAGATGGAAGAGAAACTGTCCGAATGTTGATTATATCTGACAAAGCCCGATTTGTTCATCGAAAAAAGCAAATCGCCATTTCTTAATTTTAAATAGCTTTGGCAACGCATATATTTGAAGAACCCATATGCAGGATCCTTGCCATCAAATCGTTTAATCTCATCCGTAATCGGATCATATCTATAAAGGGCATCCACTTGAAACCAGATCCGCCCTTGGCTATCTTCGAAAACAAAATTGGCCACAGGTGAAAACGGATCTTTTTTGATCCGATCAAATCTTTGTAGCTTGTCAGAACCTGGCTTTAACCGATAAATTCCATCAATGCCTGCAAACCACCATCCGCTTCGGGATTTTGCCGCATGAATAAAAATATTTTTCTCAAAAGCATTTTTTCTACTAATGGCAAATCGTTTATAAGTTTTGAGATTGGTATTGTAAAATATGATCCCATCTTCCTTTGCAGCTACGATCGTGTCGCCAGACACAACGATGAAGTTAGCATGTGCAAACCCTGTGTCTAGAAAGAAATCAAAGCTTGGAAGTTTATAGATGGATCGAAATGGTGCATGTATCTGGCTTCGACTTAGACCGTTAATAGTTGCTAACCAAATGTTACCCTCGTCGTCTTCCACAGCATCGTTGAAATGTCCGTAAGCAATTGAATATGGTGCATCTTGGCTATAGGGAACCTTTTGAATTCCGGAGTTTGGATATTTGACATAGGCAGCATACATCCAGGTAGAAATCCAAAGCCTGTCCGATTTGTCGATGAAAAGATAATTACAGCCATCAGTCATTTTGGTGTCGCCCAACTTGTCGTAGGTCGTAAGCTGATTAGTTGCAGGGTTCCAATAAGATAATGTTTTCGGTGAAGTAGAGCTGAACCAGAGGTTATGCTTCTTGTCAATTACAACCGAAGTTACAAAGCGCTGATCAAAGAAAGCTAACCTAAGGGGATTGTTGTACCTGTCAAAAACATGCTTGTTTCCTAGATCTACGAAACAAGGGTTTACCCCGCCGATCCAAAATCCTTTCCGTGATTGATCCCAACAGAAGGCGGATATACCGGAAAATGAAAAATCAGTATCATCAAGTACTTCAAGAAACGGGAAAACCTCTTTGGCACTTACTACTGTGCCATTTTGTAATATGTGCAGTCCATTGGTAGATACAATCCACAACCTGTTTTCGGAATCCCTCTTAAATGAGAGAACGTCTTTCCCGAAAAGTTTTCGGAAACGTTGGTCCACCTGAAAGCGGCCTAACTTCTTATCAAATGTGAATAGGCCCGTTGAACTGGCAACGAGTAATTTATTGTCGTTTTCGAAAGGAACGATTGCGTTGACATACAGATTTTTTTGTCCATCAAAACCAGGATAACGTTTAATGAAATTTCCGTCAAAGCGGTTTAGAGAATTGGCTGTTCCGATCCAAACCAACCCGTCTTTGTCCTTGTATATACACCGAACGTGCTTTGAGCTTAAACCATCTTTTTCGTTCAGATTTTGAAAAATGAACTGGGCACTTAGGGGAAAAGAAAAGAGCAAAAAGCAAATAGTTAGGTAGATAGTGCGCATACCAGAAATGGAACAGTTACGTCATTGTAATTAATGGTAGAACCACCACAAAACGGAGATACGATTAGTGAATGGTAGTATTCGGTTATTTTAAGGAGACAAGAATTGATAACCGTAATACATGAAGTACAAACCTGCTGATCTCTACCGAAAATCTACTCTGAACTTCATTTTAGCGGAAAATGCCATTAAATCACTGAATTGAAACCGGTAATTCAATATAACACTACACCTTCCAATTTCTCCATCATATTTGAATCAGTTAAGTCATGACAGACAGCCTGGCCCGCTGTCACCCGGCCGGATTTAAAACACCCGCCAACTCTCCAATCACAACCGTTATGAAAATTTTAAACTTAAACACACTCGATTATGAAACGGATTTTATTGCTCGTGCTATTTATATCAGTTTTGAAGATAGAATTGGCTGCACAAACCATTCCAAAAACAAGTGGTCAATCCATATGTAAATGTGCACCTGCTGGGTGGAATACTGGATATCTGTCTAATAGAACTTATTATGGGTCTCTTGATAAACCTTTTGTCGGATTGTTGCCAACCTTTCCAGGAACACCAGTATTACCTCCAATCCCATCAGGAGAAAGCACCTTCTTAGGATTATACTCAGGAATAACACAAGCAACTATTTCAAACCTTGTCATTGGGCAGAAATACAAATTTACATATTCAGTCATTTCTGCAATGATAGAGTCCTTTAATCCAGACTATCCAAATAGAAATTTTACTGGTGGGATCAATTTTAGCGTTAATAATCCTGGAATTGGCTTCAATGAGGTTTTGGCGGTTCATAAACACGATTTTGCTGGTCCTGATGAAGAGCCAATCGAATGGCGAACTGGTGTGTTTGAGTTTACGCCAAAGGCGACAACTGCAATTCTGCAAGTGGAGATTATTCAAGAAGCGGATGATGATAATGAATACGGAGTTGTAGGGCTTGACTTAGGGCCAAATACAGTTGTACCATGCATTGCAGGCACGCAGGCAGTCCCACTTAAGGCAACGTCACACGAAATCCTCTGCCCCGAAACTTCCGTTAACCTTGTTTCACAATTTTTCGGAGGTTTGATTCCGAGTGGCACGGAATTAAAGTTTTTTACAAATCCAAACCATACCGGACTTCCATTAAGTAATCTCAATGTTGGAGCTGGTACATATTATGCATTCTATTACGACGCAGCTAATAACTGCTACAATCAGGATGTTTCAACGGCAAAGATTGATGTCACATACAAGAACTGCGCAGACGTAACACAGACGCTTGATATAAGTGCTGCAAACTTTAGCCTGGGGGTTTCACGTGATTTTGTAGTTAACCTATATGAAATTAATGGATCAGGTACTGCCGGACCAGTTACTTTCAAGATAGGTAAGCCAGGTGGCTTTACAATTACTTATCCGACTGTCAGCGGAGTATCAAAGATATTTGGAGATGTACCAAATGAAAATGGCAAATGGACATTCAGTGAAAATGCAGGGTTCATCACAGCTACGTCTAGCGAGCCTATACCGGCAAATGGACAGGCTACCATAGGGTTTCGAGTCGCTAGAAAAGCTGGAATAGCTGCCGGGCTTAGCCAAAACATCACAATCACTGTTGTGGGCGGCTCTGGTGGTGAATTGAATACCGAAAACAATTTGTCGATTACCACAGTATCGACTAACTGATTAGAGAGGATAGTCTTGTCAGCAAACACTACAAGGCTATCCATTCAATAGCATGTGCAATGCTAGCAAGTCGTAATCTCGCTTCCCAAAATATTAACTATCAAATCACAATCAAATGAAAACAAAAATGAAGAGACTTTTACCATGGGGAATGTTTATCTGGCTTCTCGGAAATGGAGGGTGCTTACAAGCCCAGGATGTGTCAGTTAACATCACTCCACAGACTTTCCCATTGTTCAATCATACATTTGGATTCCTTAGGGTTTCTATTTGCAACAATAATCCAACCCCGGTATCGGCACCAGCAAACAAGTTGCGTCCATTAATCAGTTTTCCGGATAATTTGACTGTTATTGAAGCACTGAATACCGATGGAACTCCAGTTAGCAATTTCAGCATATTTTCATTAGTCAATGAACCTAGCGATCACACGATCGTCTTATTGAATACAACAACGCTACCGCAGTTTGAGTGCTTTGAATTTGATATTAAGGTGTTTGCAGAAGAAGTGGGAACAGGCCCAATCACTTGTACCCTTGGATTTCAAGGGCCGCCGCCGGTGGGTAATAATCCAGCCAATGACAACAGTGTTGCAGTGATGCCCGTCGAGATCAACCTTCCGGTCAAGTTACAGGAATTCAAAGTAACCAAGGAAGGCGCAGCGGCTCAGTTAAGCTGGGTAACATCTGAGGAAGTGAACAGCGAGAGGTTCGATGTCCAGAAGAGTAGCGATGGTAAAAACTGGAAGACTTTCGAGACCGTCCAGGCTCTTGGAGAAAGCAAAGATTCTTACACTTACCATGCTGTCGACAAGGCGCCATTCTCCGGGGAAAATCTGTATCGGTTACACATGATTGACAAAGATGGTACCAGCGCGTATAGTAGCATACGTAATATAAATTTTGAGGGAACGCCGATGTCCTTGTATCCCAATCCTGTTTCAGACGAGCTGATCTTGGATATACCAGATTTAGCAAGTGTTTCAAGCGTTCAAATGTTTGATTTGAACGGGAAAGAAGTGTACAACTCTGGTGCGAGTCCAAAGAAGACCATTAAGGTTCGCCACTTGCACGCAGGTGCTTATGTTGTGCGCGTTAAAGGTGTAAACGGAGATGAAACAAGCTCCAAAATTCTTGTTGTGAAGTAGTTTGCTTGTGTTTTGCAGAGGGCTGCTCTGGTGTGTGGAGCAGCCCCTTTGTAGATTGCTCAGGCAATTCGGAATAAGCGTTAACCCTCCGCTAATTTCCTTTAACATCAAACCATTTTGGTTTGCTCACTAAAATTCCGTTATGAAAACTAAGTTCTTTTTTATAATTGTACAGCTCCTGATTTTGCTCAAAGCTTCTGCACAGGAGATCAAGCCAACTTCGACAGGTACTACTTGTCAATATTGCATGCCATCAAATGGATGGACTAATGATGCTGCTGCTATCTCTTTTAGTGTTTCGAACGAGCGATACTATGCAGGTTTATTAGATCAATCCTGGTCGCCGGCGCCAGATGGTCCGGCACCATCATATCTTGGTTCATTCTTGACCGCTCAGCCCCAGCCAAATCAACCAGCTGTTTGTCATACTAACCTGACTGGCCTGACTGCTAATAAGACATATTATCTTAAATACAGTATTATGTCCAGCAAAAGGGCTGGTGATGCGGGTTATGCAGAGTCGGGAAAGGTGGAGTTAGCTACTGTATCTAACGGTATTCCCACACCCTTTATAGATCAAAGCGTTACTTATATAGCGGGACTAAACACAAGTACATGGGTCACCAAAGTGCTAAAATTTACGCCGCCCAGTTCGAACGTCAGACTTACCTTTTCTGCGATCGGTGCTAGCGGCTTTGTAAACCTGGACATAGGATTCAATGCGCTTACAGAGTGTCTGGCGGGAACAGATCAGGTTAGTTTAAGTGCTATTACTATGAAAACTAAATGTGCCAAAGGTGCCGATCTGACATCGCTGGTGCAGGGTAATGCGGGAGCGACCGTCTCGATCGTTTGGTTCAAAAATGCGACGCACACGGGAGAAAAATACAACCAGCCGAACGCGGCTGAACCCGGAACGTACTACGCATTCAAATATCATGATGTACTACAATGTTATAACACCGACAATTCAACAGCGAAAGTAACCGTAGAGCCTGGATGTTTTGATCTCTCGCCATCTCTGGATATTAATGGACTAAGTTTCTCCCAGGGGCAGAGTCGTGACTTTGTAGTGAATGTGTTTGAGGTGAAAGGCGCAAGTACAGATACAGCCACGATTGTCAAAATTAGCAAGCCTGGTGGATTTGAGATTACCTATCCGACGCAAAGTGGTGTTTCAAATGTTTTTGGAGGGAAAGCTAACGAAAACTCAAACTGGATATTTTCTGAGAACGTCAACTTCATTACGGCCATCCGCAACTCACTTATTCCGGCATCAAACAGTTCCGTAATTGGTTTTACAATGAAAAGGAAGACAGGAGTTGGAAAAGGATTAACTCAAAACATAACAGCTGTGATCGCAGGTGGTGCAAGTGGTGAAAATGATTCTAGTAACAACACCGTTATCACAAGTGTTTCGACCAACTAGTTATGATCTTAGACAATAAAGCTTTTAATTATTTATAGTATGACGTTGTGCTCAAATGAGAATACATGAGTTTCTATTTTAAACTCAATAGTGTGTGAGTAGTACATATTAAGGCTACCTCAATAAAGAGGTAGCCTTATCTAATTACAATCGTCTAATTGTATTTCCGCTAATTACAACCACTCAAATCCACGGTCATATTTTAATACAACGATGGCTAGCGGTGGAAGTGTCATTGGAATGGAATGCATTTTTCCGTGTTTCGGAATTGGGTAGCTTTCTAATTCTTCTCCGCAAAGCAGGTCTGAGCCGCCATATTTCAGGTTATCCGTATTGAAAAGCTCTTTGTAGTAGCCTGGTTTTGGTACACCAACCCGGTAATTGGTGCGGACAACCGGGGTGAAGTTTCCGATAAAAATCAGCTCTTCCCTTGGTGTATTGCCTTTCCTGATCCAGCTCAACACGCTGTTTGTGCTATCCTGATTATCTATCCATTCAAAACCTTCACTTGAAAAGTTCTTCTCGTACAATGCCGGTTCTGACTGGTACAATGCATTCAAATCTTTGAGCACCAACTGAATTCCCTGATGTGACGGATTTAAATTCTCATCCCAATCCAGACTGAAATCGTGGCGCCACTCGTGACGTTGCGCGAAGTCTCCGCCCATAAAAATCAGCTTCGCGCCGGGATGACCGAACATGTAACCATACAGAAGCCGCAGGTTAGCGAATTGCTGCCACTGATCACCAGGCATTTTATTAATCAGCGAATATTTACCATACACAACCTCGTCGTGCGAGAGCGGCAAAGTAAATTTCTCCGAAAATGCATAGTGCATGCTAAAAGCCAGCTGTCCCTGGTGAAAAGGTCGGTATACCGGGTCTTTTTGGAAGTAAGATAAGGTATCATGCATCCAACCCATCATCCACTTCATGTCAAAACCCAGTCCGCCGTTTTGGGCAGGCTGTGTCACTCCCGGCCACGCAGTTGATTCTTCTGCAACAGTAAATACGTCAGGATAATACTGGTGTACTGCCGAGTTGAACTCTCTGATGAAATCAATCGCTTCCAGGTTCTCCCTTCCGCCATATTGATTTGGGATCCACTCGCCTTCATTGCGGGAATAGTCCAGGTATAGCATAGAGGCAACTGCATCAACGCGCAGCGCATCAATGTGAAATTTATCGAGCCAGTAAATGGCGTTGGAGATTAAAAAAGCCCGGACTTCATTTCTTCCGTAATTGAAGATAAAGCTCTTCCAGTCAGGGTGAAATCCTTTCTTTGGATCTGCATGTTCGTACAGGTGGGTTCCGTCAAAGTAGCCAAGTCCGTGCTCGTCAGTAGGGAAGTGAGATGGTACCCAGTCGAGGATTACGCCGATACCAGCCTGGTGAAGCGCATCGATAAGAAACATAAAATCCTGTGGCGTCCCGTATCTGCTTGACGGCGCAAAATAGCCCGTCAGCTGGTATCCCCAGGAACCGTAAAAAGGATGTTCCATCACCGGCATGAACTCCACGTGTGTGAAACCCATATAGCTGCAATACTCAGGAAGTTCGGCCGCCAGTTCGCGATAGGTCATGAAACGACCTTCTTCCTCGTGCACCCGCCGCCACGAGCCCATGTGTACTTCATAAATGGAAATAGGCTTTTCCAATGGAGAAGAGGCTTTTCTTTCCTGCATCCAATTGTCATCACTCCATTGATAGGACAAATCCCACACAATGGAGGCAGTGCTCGGAGGCGTTTCCCAGTGATACGCATAAGGATCGCCTTTTTCAACCTGGTAACCCGAATGCGAGACAATGAAGTATTTATAATACTCTCCATTGCCTATCCCTGGCACAAATCCCTCCCAAACGCCAGAACCGTCGTTTCTGACATTCAGAGGATTATTTGTCCTGTTCCAGCCGTTGAAATTTCCGATAACCGAAACCTCTCTCGCATTTGGAGCCCAAACAGCGAAATAGGTTCCGGTTTGTCCATCTACTTCTGCGATATGTGAGCCTAGTTTGTTGTAAGCGTGATAATGCGTACCGCCCTTAAACATGTCAATGTCGAAGTCGGATATTCTTGCAAACGAGGTACTTTGAAGATCAGTCATATTTGCTTGTTTATACAATCGCCGGGTCATTTTTTTTCAATATGGATTTGATTCCTCTCAGAGGTACCATTACCCACGATGGCCGGTTGTTAACTTCATAATTGAGCTCGTAAATCGCCTTTTGCAACAGGAAAGTCTGTAACAGAATGTCCAGGTCCTGCTTGCTCGAAGGTATGATCGGATTTGTTTTTACCGTTTCAAGATATGCCTTCATGAAAAAGCCGCTCATGTAATGGTACCATTGTTCCACGTACGGGATCAATTTTCCAATATCTTCTTTTCTGATCTGATTATCCAGGAAGAGGCTACCATAAGCTGCGTAATGGAAAGACCGTAACATGCCGGCGACGTCTCTCAATGCCGAGCGTTTCAACCGGCGTTCACTATAGCTTCTGGCAGGTTCACCCTCAAAATCAAGAATGACAAAATCCTTTCCTGTAAACAGTACCTGACCAAGGTGATAGTCACCATGAATCCTGATCTTAGAAGTATCTATCTTGTGCGAGTACACCTTTTTAAGTTCTGCCAGAATTTCGTCTTTCATCTGCAAAACCTTATCAGCCTCTTCTTTCACCTCAGGCGATAGTTTTTTCGCATTGCGGCTCAGGCTCTGAAAAGCTACCCTCACCAGCGATTGCAGCGAAGAATATACCGACCGCTGATAGTGAAGAGAAAATTCTTCCGGCTTGAAATCTTCCGAAGATTTGTCAGAAGCCAGCGCTAAATGCATTTCTGCTGTTCTCACTCCCAGCAATGCAACCTGTTCTGCAACGGGCACATCAAGGAGCGTCTTCAACTCGTCAGGGATATCTTCGTAACCAACCGGCTCTGTAAGTGTTCCCCTTAATTCCGGCAGCTCAACTACATCTCCTAAAAGGATCTTTTCATTGAAGCTATCCAGTCTGTCGAGCATATTAGCCCAGGCGTCTGTCGCATTGGTGACCATTTCCTGCATCATACCCAATATCATAGAGCCATTTCTATGCTTCCATTCAATGGCACCGACGTAAGCCGGAATATTTGGGAAATGCGCCTTGTGCGTCAGGTGCTGGGTTATCTCAACATCAGGATTGATCGCGCGATCAACTTTTCTGTAAAGCTTGAAGAAGTATTTCCCGTCGTAAGTAACAGAGGTATTACTTTGTTCACCCGAAAGTACACGCGGCTTTACGCGCTCGGTTTCCTGAATGTGCGCAGCCAGACCTGCATTACCAGTGAAAAGGATCTCGCTGTCTTTCGCGTGGATCTTTTCATTAGTAGCCATGTTGGTGATCAAAGCCTGCTGCATTTCGAGACCGTACATCGCGTCAAACAACACGCCTTCTTCTTCATCTTTTATCGCGATCCTGGCCACAACTGCCTGTGGGCAATCCTCTTTCACCTTGTAGGAGAAAGGCTCTTTTCCAAATGCCAGCGGGAGCTGATACATTTCCGGCAGATCGTTCTGGTAAGTCGTTTCGAGCAGCAGAATGTAAGCAGGTGGATTATCTCCAAGCGGCATTACTGCGTGTGAAACGATCTTCACGCTGTCCAAACCTTTTCCTTTACCGCCAAACCACCTCATTTTCATTAGGTATGAAGGTAGGAAGGTGTTCTCCAGCATATCCACCACCTCTGGTTCTATCAGGTCACTCCATTTGTCAAGCTGCAATAATGGAAGTTCGTGTACCTCGTCGAGTTCGGGATGTGTTTTCTGTAACACAAAGCATTGACAAGCATAAGCTTCCAGCGTGAAGAAATATGGTGTATTATCCTTAACAGAAGGAAATTTGTTCTTACTATAAATTTCGACTGGCTGAAATCCCTTGTACTGGTCAAGATCCAGCTCAACAGGCTGCGGGAAGCGGGATAGATTGGCAATCACGAGCATCGTCTCATCCTGGAAAGTCCTCGTAAACGCCAGTACCTTCGAGTTTTCCGAGTTAAGGAATTGAATATCGCCGCGGCTGAATGCTTTGTACTTTTTCCGGGTACTGATCGCCCGCTTCATCCACCAAAGCAGTGAGGATGAGTTGCGCGATTGCAGCTCCACGTTCACAGCCTCGTAATGGTATTGCGGGTCCAGAATGGTCGGTAAATAAAGACGCTGCGGGTTTGCTTGTGAAAATCCTGCATTCCGGTCCGGGCTCCATTGCATAGGTGTTCTCACACCGTCGCGGTCGCCCAGGTAAAAATTATCTCCCATTCCGATCTCGTCACCATAATAGATAATGGGCGTTCCCGGGAAGGTAAATAGCAGCGAATTCAGCAACTCTATTTTCTTCCGGTTATTCTCCATCAATGGAGCTAACCTGTGACGGATACCGAGGTTAATGCGCGCCTTGGGATCTTTTACGTACACCTTGTACATATAATCCCGCTCTTCGTCAGTCACCATTTCAAGAGTTAGCTCATCGTGGTTTCTCAGGAAGATACCCCATTGACAGTTATCCGGAATAGCCGGTGTCTGATCAAAAATATCGGTAATAGGGTAGCGGTCCTCCATTTGCAGCGACATAAACATGCGCGGCATAATAGGGAAATGGTAATTCATCTGGCATTCGTCGCCGTCGCCGAAGTACGCGGCAGAATCCTCCGGCCACATATTCGCCTCCGCAAGCAGCAGGGTGCCCGGATAACGGTCATCTACATACTTCCGAAGCTTTTTAAGGTATTCGTGTGTTTCAGGCAGATTTTCGCAGTTGGTACCATCGCGTTCAAACAGGTAAGGTACCGCGTCCAGACGGAAGCCGTCAACACCCATTTTACACCAGAAATTGATGATCTTGAAAATCTCTTCCTGAACCTGCAGACTGTCATAGTTCAGGTCGGGCTGGTGATGGAAGAAACGGTGCCAGTAGTACTGTTCTGCCTCGCTGTCCCACGTCCAGTTTGATTTCTCGTAATCCTGAAAAATGATCCTCGCATCTTTGAATTGCTTCGGATCGTCAGTCCAGACGTAAAAGTTTCGGTGATCGGAGCCTTTCGGCGCTTTTCTTGCCCGTTGAAACCATGGATGCTGATCCGAAGTGTGATTGATAACCAGCTCAGTGATAACCTTTAGACCACGTTTGTGTGCCTCTTTCAGGAATGCTTTAAATTCATGAAGATCTCCATAGGAAGGATTAATGCTGTAATAATCAGCAATATCATATCCATCATCCCGCAAAGGTGAAGGGTAAAATGGGAGCAGCCAGATTGCTGTTACGCCCAGATCCTGTAAGTAATCGAGCTGTTCCATCAGGCCCTTGAAATCTCCAATACCATCGCAGTTTCCATCCTTAAATGCCTTGATGTGCAGCTCGTAAATGATTGCATCCTTATACCAATGCAGGTTTTTTTCAAGCACTCCGTTCTTATATTCCATGGTTGTCTCAGTTGAGTGGTTCGATTTTAAAAATGTGTGCCGGCATCTCGTAAGGGTTCATTTGCACGTAATTGTACTCTCCGTGCCAATCGTAAAGCTCACCGCTCAGCATATCGCGTACACGGTAACTTTGCTCCCAATGCATGCCCAGTTTGTGCAGGGGTACTTTGATGTTCGCACCCTGCGTATTAAAGAAATCAAGGTTCACCGCAATGATCAGCAGGTTGTTACTGAGCGGATCTGCTTTGGTGTAGCAGATAACCATATCATTACTGGTTTCGGCGAAGTTGATGTTCCAGGTAGTTTGCAGCGCCGGATTCTCCTTCCTGATCTTATTAACCCTCGTGATAATTTCTCGTGTACGGCTGTATCTGTCCCAGTCCCAATGCTTGATCTCGTACTTCTCGTTATCGGTATATTCCTCTTTACCAGGATGCGGCGTGTTGACACCATATTCGTAGACAGGCCCGTATAAACCGTAGTTTGAAGAAAGGGTAGCCGCCAGAATAAACCGCGTGATATGCGCATTCTCGCCTCCTTCTACCAGGTGGTGCGGGAGGATATCCGGTGTATTTGGCCAGAAATTAGGGCGGAAGTAGTACTGCTGATCTGTTTTCGTCAGTTCATTCAGATACTGCTCAATCTCCCATTTACTGTTCCGCCAGGTGAAGTAGGTATACGATTGATTGAAGCCGATTTTGGCCAATCTCTCCATGACGCGGGGACGTGTAAATGCCTCTGCCAGAAAGATAATCTGCGGGTTTTCCTTTCGTACTTCGCCGATCATCCATTCCCAGAAGCCGAATGCTTTTGTATGCGGATTGTCAATGCGGAATATATTCACGCCTTTTTCTATCCAGAACTCGATTACGCTTTTCAGCTCCTGCCAGAGATTTTCCCAATCCTGCGTTTCGAAATCGAAAGGAAGGATATCCTCATACCTTTTGGGAGGGTTTTCTGCATATTGCACAGTGCCGTCAGGGCGCCACTTAAACCATTGTGGATGTTCTTTCACATAAGGATGATCAGGCGCGCATTGATATGCAATGTCCATAGCGACCTCAATCCCCAGCTTTTTTGCCTCTGTAACGAGTTCAACGAAATCCTCGATTTCGCCCAGCTCGGGATGTACGGCTTTGTGGCCGCCCAGCCTGTTGCCAATCGCCCAGGGCGATCCCGGATCTGTTTCTGAAGGTACCAGCGAGTTGTTTTTTCCTTTTCTTTTCATCTCGCCTATCGGGTGGATAGGAGGGAAGTACAATGTGTCAAAACCCATTTTGGCTACTTTCGGAAGCAGCCTGGTAACATCCTTGAATGTACCGTGCCGTTCAGGCTCCGGTGATGCGGATCTTGGGAAAAGCTCATACCAGCTGCTGAATGCGGCTTTCTTTCTCTCCACTTCCAGTTGGAAGGTTTTTTGAAAGACTGTAATGCGATCCGTATACCTGATTTTCGACATAGCAGCCGCAATCTCGTCACTGATCGCCAGGTTCACCGCCGCCTGATGGTCGGTGCTGTTGTTAAAGAATGCAATCCATTGCTGAAAATCCGCGGTATCCTGGCTGTCAGCCAAAGCGCTCGCTTCTTCAAGCAATTCTATACCGATTTTGATTTCAACAGCTATATCCTGGTGTGCGTCGTATTTTTTGACGAGCCCTTTTTTCCAGGTAGTAAAATGATCAATCCAACCTGTAAATTGATATTGATAAAAGCCCTCTTTATCGGGAGACCAGGTTGCTTCCCAATGATCGTTGCCGGTGAATTGCATCAGGACTTCATTCCAGTTTTCTTCGGATTCGTGCTTGTAAATTACAGCGGCAGCCACCACGTCGTGACCGTCACCAAACACATCAGCCGAAAAATCAATGCTCTCACCTATGGCACGTCTTGCCGGGTATTTTCCAGCCTCAACTTGGGGACTAACATTGGTGATTACCACGCGTTTTCTTCCGTCCTGGTTGCTCATCGATCTTATTTTTAGTTTCTCATTTTGCTGAATGGACTATCAAGCAATCAAAATCATGCCTGCAGAAATGGTTTTTTACAAACCCATCCAGGCAAAAGTATACGTTTGACGGACATTGTGTACGTATACCATTTTGAAAATGAAACTTTTAACCTGCTTATCGGTTAAATAGATCAGTTGAGGTCGGAGACCGTGTAGCGCTGCTGGTAAACGCGCTGTAATGCAGATTTTATTTCCTCATATCGCAACGGCTTGGCTATATAATCATCCATTCCGGCCGAAAGACAGATCTGTCTGTCTTCCTGCATCGCGTTCGCGGTCATCGCAATAATGTAAGGTTGCGGGCCCGGTTGCCTGCGGATAATGCCCGTCGCTTGCAGCCCATCCATTTCCGGCATCTGGATGTCCATGAAAATGAGATCGTAAGCATTTTTTGCAGCTTCCACAGTAGCTTCTTTTCCGTTTCTGGTCACTACGGGCTTATAGCCGAGCTTGGAAAGCACAGTCACAAACAACTTTTCATTGATCGCATTATCTTCCGCCATGAGGATCGTGAGGGGGTATTCGGCAGCGAAGCTCGTTGCTAGCACATTTTGCGCAGTTGCTTTGGAGTCAGAGGTAGTAACCTGTCTGGAAAGCTGTTTCCTGACCACTTCCCCAAGCTTCTGGTGTTTCACCGGTTTGGTCAAAACAGAAGAGAATATGCCGGGATAGTTCTTGCGTGTCTCATCGCCCATTGAGGTAAGCAGCACGATCGGCAACTCGGGATACCTGCCCCTGATCTGCTGGGCAAGCTCTACGCCGGTCATACCAGGCATGTTCCGGTCGGTAATTACCAGGTCTATTTTGTGTTCGGCATTCAGCATTGAAAGCGCCTCCTGCCCCGATGATGCCAGCACAGGTACCAGTTTCCAGTATTTAAGCTGCGCTTCGATGATGCGCAAATTGGTTTTGTTATCGTCAACAACCAACACCTGTTTGCCCGCATTTTCGCTTCCGTCTGTTGCTTCTGAAAGCTCGCCGGTATCTAGTCCGGCCGTAGTTTTGATAGTGAAAAAGAAGCTTGTGCCTTTCCCGGGTTCACTTTCTGCATAAATTTCACCGCCCATTAATTCAGTCAACCGCTGGCTGATTACCAGGCCGAGACCGGTACCGCCATACTTGCGGCTATGTGACGAATCCACCTGCGAGAATGCTTTGAAGAGCAAATCGAGCTTTTCATGTTCAATACCGATCCCGGTATCCCGCACCTGGAATTTTAGTTTGAATTCGGGAGTTTGCTGCGCCGGGCTTTCCCGCGTTACATTCACGAGAATTTCCCCTTTGTGCGTGAATTTCACAGCATTGCTGACCAGATTGATCAGGATTTGCCTCAACCTGAGGTTGTCCCCGATAATCTGGGAAGGGATATCAGGATCAATCTGGTACACCAGGTCCAGGCCGAGATCAGCCGTTTTCCCGGCGAAAATTCCAAGTACCTCTTCAATGCATTCGTGCAGGTCAAAGGATTTATGTTCGAGCTCCATATTGCCCGACTCAATTTTCGAAAAGTCCAGAATGTCGTTGATCACGGTTAACAAGCCATCGCCGCAACTGATGATCGTCTGGGTATATTCAGACTGCTCTTCCGTCATCTCGGTTTGCGAAAGCAGCACCGCCATTCCCAGAATCCCGTTCATCGGCGTGCGGATTTCGTGGCTCATTGTGGCCAGAAAGACACTTTTTGCCTGATTCGCTTTTTCTGCTTCTTTTCTTGCCTGCAGTTCGTGAATGTTCTTCTGCTGCAAATCCTCATTGAGCTGGTGTAAATTAGCAGCTTGCTCTTCCAGTACCTGTTTCTGCCGCACAACTTCTTTGGTACGCTGAAATACCTTACGCTGCAAAACCTGCTTCTGGTTCTTTATAACCTTTACCCTTGCTTGATAAAGCAGGTAAATGCACGCCGCAGCAACAAGCAAGCCCAAAATCCGGAACCACCACGTTTGCCAGAAAGGCGGGATAATGTGCAGCCGGATCGATGTACCCGTTTCATTCCAGACACCGTCATTGTTGGAAGCTTTGACGTGGAACAGGTAATCGCCGGGGTCAAGGTTGGTATAAGTCGCTTTTCTTGTCGTATTGGAGAAGATCCAGTCTTTGTCAAACCCTTCCAGCTTGTAGGCGTATTTGTTTTTGCGGGGTAATGTGTAATTCAGCGCCGAAAACTCGAACGAAAGCATCAGGTCTTCATGAGAAACGGTAATGTCCCGCGTCTGGGTAATGTGCCTTGACAGCACCGAACCATCGCCTACATTCACCGACTGATTGAAGATCTGAAAATCTGTAACATAGATCGGCGGGATGAATTTATTGTAACGAATGCTGTCAGGATGGAAGATATTAAGTCCCGTTTGCCCGCCAAAATACATCTTCCCGGTTTTATCCTGATAGCTCGCCATCCTGTTGAAGGAGGTTCCCTGCAAGCCATCGCTGATATCGAAGTTGCGGACACTTTTGGTAGCAGGATCAAATCTTGACAAACCGTTATTGCTGCTGATCCACAACATTCCGTGCGTATCTTCCAAAATCCCCCAGATCAGGTCGCTGGGAAGCCCGTCGC
Source organism: Dyadobacter sp. Leaf189 (assembly GCF_001424405.1). Classification (GTDB taxonomy): domain Bacteria; phylum Bacteroidota; class Bacteroidia; order Cytophagales; family Spirosomataceae; genus Dyadobacter. Next base: position 537,242 of record NZ_LMPS01000006.1, on the reverse strand, counting down.
GCTGGGTGAATGAGGTAAAGACCTTCGTTTTTGTATTTAAAGAATTCAACCCCCCGTTGGTACCGACCCACAAATTTCCCTTACTGTCTTCCAGCGTACAGTTAACGAGGTTGTTGCTGATTGTCTTGCGGTTTTTCGGGTTATGTACAAAACGTGAAAAGGTGTTTGTTTTTTCATTGTAGAGGTTCAATCCTCCTCCTTCCGTCCCCAGCCAAAGCCGACCTGCTTTGTCCATATACACAGAAGGTACCACGTCATTACTGATCGTTTCAGGATTGCGCGGGTCATTTTTGAAGGTAATGTAAGAGTAGTCGGCTTTGCTGAACCGCAGCAGTCCGGCGGAGCTCCCGATCCAGATGTGCCCTTTGCGGTCGTCGACCATGGCGTAAATATTCGCGGTAATCGGTTTGAGGCTGCGGTTATTATTCAGATTGACAAACTTCCCGGTGGTTTTGTCAAAGAAGCTTAATCCGCCTTTGTAATTCCCGATCCAGATCTTTCCTTCCTGGTCCCGGATCACGGAGGTGATAAAGTTGCTGGCAACGGATGCATTGTTTCCAGGCACGTGCATATAATGTTTGAAGCTGCCCGTTTCGGGGGCCATTACGTTGACCCCGCCGCCGTCGGTACCCAGCCACATTTGTCCGGTCAGGTCTTCGGCAAGAGAAAGTACATTGTCGTTGTTCAAACCCTGCTGTACCGCCGCGCTGCCTCTGAACCTGCTGAATTTAAGCGGTTCATGATCCAGGATATTCACACCTCCGCTGAAAGTACCCACCCACATCGTGCCGTTTTTATCACAAAACATCGAGTAGATCGATCCATTATTGATACCTTCTGCATTGGCTTTGCTGAATGCATATTTTGTGAAGGTTCCGTCTTTTTCGAGAATGTTGATACCCCCGTTCCGCGTGCCTATCCAGAGTCGGCCGGCTTTATCTTCTTCAAAAGACAGAATATCATTATGTGAAATGCTCTCAGGCCTCGCCGGATCATTGCGGAACTTCTTGAAAGTCCCGTTCAGCCGGTCGAGCATATTCAGCCCGCCGCCTTCCGTAGCGATCCAGAGATATTGATTTCTGTCTTCATAAATGCTGTTGATCTCACCCGGACCCAGTGAGGTTTTGTCCGCAGGATTGTGTCGGTAATGCGTAAACTTGCCGGTTTTAGGGTCGAGTTTGTTTAATCCGCCCGACAATGTTCCAGCCCATACCATTCCTTCACTGTCGGCAAGCACACTTCTTACGTAACTCTGGCTGATCGAATTCGGATCCGTAGGTTTGTGTCTGTAATGCGAGAAGCGCTTTTTTACAGAATCGTAAAAACTCAGCCCGTCAGCGGTCCCTATCCAGATGCGGCCCGACGGGTCCTGTGCAATGGAGGTGACTTTGTTGTTCGCCAGGCTTCCTGCATTCCCGGGGTCGTGACTAAAATTGGTGAAACTGTCCAGCTGGTAATTGTAAATGCTCAGCCCGCCATCATTCGTCCCGATCCACAACTTTCCTTTATTATCCTCGAATAATGCCGTAATGTAGCTGTGGGGGATACTTTTAGGATTTTGCGGGTCGTGACGGTAAACCGTAAACCGGTATCCGTCGTACATATTCAGTCCGTCCTGGGTGCCAAACCACATGAAACCGCGCTTGTCCATGACAATGCAGTTCACATTATTCTGAGAGAGGCCCAGATTGGTCGTAAGGTGGCGAAAAGGACGATTTCTGGCTTGGGCGCTGGAATCGGAAAATGCAAACGTGAGTATAAAACAAAGCAGCAGAGGTATTTTCATTAGCAATCAGCACCTAATTAGTATTAGTCAGACATTTCAGGGGAGGGATAGGCGTTAGAAATTGTACATCGGTCTCCTTTTGTTAACTAATTCTACAATTACACTTAAATGTAAAACAAAAATTTATTTTTCTACATTTATTGTTCTTTACGTCTGGCAGAAGGTTTTGTTATGACCCCAATTTCCCTGCATGCATGGAATTCATAATAATTGATGATAGCGTATTCGACCTGTTCACACAGGAGAAGCTACTGCTGAAAAGCGGGTTGGCTTCCAGTGTGCTTACATTCAGCTCGGCTGAGCTGGCGGAAGAGTACCTCGTGCAGCAGAGTCATGAAATGCCGGAGACTGTGATATTGCTCGATCTGCAAATGCCCGGTCTGAACGGGTTCCAGTTTGCCGAACATTACGGCCTGCTTCCTGCCGGAGTCAGAAACCGCATCAGGCTCTTCATGATTTCTTCCACCGTCGACCCGAACGATTTCGCAGAGGCCGAGAGCAATCCATTTATCATCAGGCTGCTACCCAAGCCGCTGGACCTTGTTTTATTGAGGTCGCTGCTGCAAGCGTGATTCAATGCTGCGCTGAAACTGTCTGGCATAATATTTAAAGGGCAGGGTCAGATCCAAAACAGCATTTTATGAATCATCCTGCATCTACTTATCGCATACAGTTCAATAATACATTTACATTTAAAGACTTCGAAAAACTGATTCCCTATTTCCGGAAACTGGGCGTTGGTACTATATATGCTTCGCCTATCCTGGAATCTACACCGGGAAGTACACATGGATACGACGGGGTGAATCCCGCCGATATCGATCCCGAGCTGGGTACGCTGGAACAGCTGAAAGAGATCAGCAGCAAGCTTCATGAAGGAAATATCGGCTGGTTGCAGGACATTGTTCCCAATCACATGGCGTTCCATTCCGATAATCCGTGGCTGATGGACGTGCTCGAAAAGGGAACGCAGTCACGCTACGCATCTTTCTTCGACATTGCCTGGAATAACCGACTCTTCAAAGGCAGGATAATGGTGCCTTTTTTGGCAAACGATCTTGCAGAAGTAATAGAAAGCGGAGAATTACAGCTGGTTTATACCAATAACAGGCTGATGCTTGAATTTTCGGGCGGCGCTTTCCCGCTCAACCTGAGATCTTACCAGCGCATTCTTTCCGTGGCAGAAAATGATCAGCCGCAATCGGTGCAGCAGTTTGTGTCGCAGCTGAAAGAAATCCATGAAGTAGAAGATCCGAATGTGTTTTCGGAAAGATGGAACGAGCTGATGTTACAGCTTGCGTCTTTATACAAAAATGAGCAGATCAAAAAGTACATTGACGAGACCCTGGCGCATTTCAATGCGAGCAAAGAGCTGTTAACAGAAGTAGCCGATTTGCAGACTTACGTGCTTTGCCACTGGCAGAAAACAGAGGAGCAGATCAATTTCCGCCGCTTTTTTACGGTAAACGGGCTGATCTGCCTTAACATGCAGAACGACGAGGTTTTTGACGAATACCACAGACTGACCAAAGAGCTTGTAAAAGAAGGCGTGTTCCAGGGATTGCGCATCGACCACATCGACGGGCTGTTTGATCCCGATTTATACCTTGATAAACTAAGGAATGCGGTAGGAGAGGATACTTATATTATTGCTGAAAAAATCCTTGAAAAAGAGGAAGATCTGCCGGAAAACTGGCCTATTCAGGGAACGACGGGCTACGAGTTTCTTGCGATGATCAATAACCTCCTGTCAAATCCGGAGGCGGAGAAAACATTTGATGCATTCTATCAAAAGCTCGTGGCTTCCGACAAGCCAATTCATGATCAGCTTTTAAGCAAAAAGTCGGAAATATTGTACGGGCACATGGGCGGCGAGCTTGAAAACCTGTACCAGCTATTTATTGAGCTGGAACTTGCAACCAACGCCGAACTGGAAGCCACCGGGAAAGGAAACCTGAAAAAATTCATTGGCGAATTCCTGGTGCATTGTCCGGTATACCGGTATTACGGAAATCAGATGCCACTTTCGGAACCTGAAAATGCGGCATTGAAATCCATCATTGAAGAGGTACTTGAATACCACCCGGATCTGGCCAAACCAGCGGAGCTGTTTGCAAAGTGCATGATCGAAACGCCTGGTGGACAGGAAGATGAAGAATACAATGGCCGCGCACTTGAATTCTACCAGCGTTGCATGCAGTTTTCCGGTCCCCTGATGGCGAAAGGTGGGGAGGATACCTTGATGTATACCAACAATCGCTTTATCGCACATAATGAGGTAGGTGATTTTCCAGACCGGTTTGGCGTGACTGTAAAGGATTTTCATCACTACATGACCAAGCGCCAGCAAAAGTGGCCGCTGGCATTGAATGCGACTTCTACCCACGATACAAAACGCGGCGAAGATGTGCGTGCGAGACTGAATGTGCTGACAGACCTGGGCGAAGGCTGGCTTGAAAAGGTAGAGCAATGGCGTAAGCTGACTGCTGATCTCAGAGAAGAAGGCAAAGGTCCTGATGCAAACGACGAGTACCTGATTTACCAAACAATAACCGGTGCGCATCCGATGCCCGGTGAAGACGAGGATGATTTTTCAAACAGGCTGGCCGAGTACCTGCAAAAAGCTTTGCGGGAAGGAAAAGTAAACTCTTCATGGTCGGAGCCGGATGAGGAATATGAACAGAAAGCAAAAGATTTCGCGGCTGCATTGCTGAAAAGCGACAGCGCTTTTTACAAAGATTTTCAGGGATTTTTGGGCGATATAGCAGATTATGGCCTGATCAATTCACTGGCACAGGTACTGCTCAAATTCACGCTTCCGGGTATCCCGGACGTTTACCAGGGCTGCGAGTTGTGGGATTTTTCACTGGTCGATCCCGACAATCGTCGCGCGCCCGATTTTGAAAGGCGTACCAAATGGCTGAACGAACTGGAAAATTACGAGTCTGACCGCCTCCTGGAAAAGCTATGGGACGAACGGTACAATGCGAAAATCAAGCTGTGGCTTACTGCGCAGCTCTTCCATTTGCGCAAGGATGAAGCCCAAATTTTTACGGAGGGACATTACATTCCATTGAAAACCAGGGGTGAATACAAAAACCATTTAATGGCTTTTGCCCGGAAACACAAGAAGGATTACTACGTGGTAGTGATTCCAATGCACATTGCGGCGCTCTGCAAGGAACAGCAAGCATCCTTTTTTGAGATAGACTGGAAAGATACCAGCGTGGTGTTGCCTGACGGACTTGCACCGGAATGGCTGGATGTTTTGACACAACAAAAAGGGGAATGGCAAGGCAAACTGGTTCCATCGGAGCTGTTTGGTAAGTTGCCATTTGGTTTGCTCAAAGGGTCAAAGCCAGATAACGAGCGTAAGGCTGGTGTTCTACTGCACATTACCTCTCTTCCTTCTCCTTTCGGGATCGGCGACCTGGGTCCTGAGGCATTTGCATTTGCCGATTTTCTGAACAAGAGCAACCAGCGTATCTGGCAGTTATTGCCGCTCAATCCAACTGAACCTTCACAGGCGAATTCGCCTTACAGTGCGGTATCAAGCCGCGCGGGAAATCCGTTGCTGATCAGTCCGGAACTGCTGGCGGAGGAAGGTTTGCTTGATGCTGAAAGTCTTGCCGACTTCCATATGGACGCGTCAGAAAAAGTGGATTATGAAGAAGCAAACCGGATTAAGACGGAAATTCTTGAAAAAGCTTTTGCGGCATATAAAGAGCAGGACAAAGCCGGTGACCAGCAATCTTACAATGATTTTTGTGAACAGAATGCAGAATGGTTGCAGGATTTCGCGACCTATATTGTATTGAAAACCCAGCACGACGGTACGCCCTGGTACGAATGGCAGGACCAGTTCAAGATGCGCGACGAAGCTGCTATCAAGGAAATTGAAAGTACGCAGTCGGAGCTTATTGAGTTTGTTAAATGGCAGCAGTTCATTTTTGACAAGCAATGGAAAAGCCTGCGCGAATACTGCAACAATCTGGAAATTAAGCTGCTGGGTGACATTCCATTTTACGTAAGCTACGATTCTGCCGATGTTTGGGCGAATAAAGAGCTGTTTTGCGTGGATAAATCGGGTAAGATCACCGGAGTGGCTGGTGTGCCGCCGGATGCTTTTTCTGACGATGGTCAGCTTTGGGGAATGCCCGTGTTCAACTGGGAGGTTGTTGAGAAGCAGGGTTACCAATGGTGGATAGATCGTTTGAAAAAGAATGTGGAGTTGTTTGATCTTGTCCGGCTAGACCATTTCCGCGCATTCGCTGATTATTGGGAAGTACCTGGTGATGAGAAAACTGCCGTAAACGGGAAATGGAAGCTTGGACCCGATGCGGCGTTTTTTGAAAAGATCCAGTCTGCGCTGGGTAAGCTGCCCTTTATCGCGGAGGATCTGGGCGAGATCGGGCCGGAGGTGTATAAGCTGCGCGATCAATTCTCATTGCCGGGGATGAAGGTACTTCAATTTGCATTCGATGAAAACATGCCGCAGTCGGACCATATCCCGCATAATTATGCATTCAACTTCATTGCGTACACCGGTACGCACGATAACAATACCACGCGCGGCTGGTTTAAGCAGTCAGCTGAGGAAGGTGTGAAAGAAAGACTGGAACGCTACACCGGCAAGGAAGTGACCGAGGAGAATGCGTACGCAGAAATGGCGCGGCTGATCTATCAATCTGTTGCCAAGATTGCAATACTGCCCATGCAGGACGTACTCAACCTGGATGAAAGTGCGAAGATGAACGTACCGGGTTCGAATGAGGACAACTGGGCGTGGCGGTTACTGCCTGATCAGTATGGTGAAAAGGACCAGCAGTTCCTGGCCGAGCTGGCACAATTGTACAACCGTGATTAGTTTTTGGCCCACATACCTTTTATTTTGTGGGCCCAATCCTGTTTTATATCAATGAGAAATCCCGTTTTTCCGTCTTTGCTGACGCTCTTTGCACTGATTACATTTCTGATTTCCTGCAACAACACGGCCGGAGATTCAAAGGAAGCTGCTGAGTTTCTTACTGCTGCTCCGAAGTGGAAAATAGATGAGATCAGGGTAAATGATGCAGTTACATTTGAGAATGGGAAAATGATGCAGCAATTCGGTGGGATTGATTTTCAACGTTACATGGAGATTGTTGAAATCCGTAGAGACGGGAATTTTGAAGGCGTATTCAAGGGGGAATCAAAACCATTCAAGCTGCAATGGAAGTTGAATGAAAACAAGATCACGGTCGGCTTGCCCGGCGCGTCACCTTCACCCGGCGACTGGACAATCGCTCCGGGCGATGTCGATGAAAGTTCATTCATCATGAAAACCCAGAGCACCGCCTACGACTACCCGAACGTCACCAAAATCGCATTGAAGTTCAAATCCTTAAAGTAAAAAAGAGAGAGCCCGGCCGGGCTCTCTCTTTTTTATTACTCCTTGATTGCAGTTTCCTTCGGGTCTTGTAAAGACCGCGCCGTTTTTACAAGCTGCACGAATTCAGCCCGGTACCCTTCATTGTCTTTCCCCAATGCATTTTGCGCCTTGCTGATCACATCTCCGTAAGTAGCTTCGCCTTTGAACTCTGAATCTCTGAGCAAGAGTCCGAACTCGGCAACTGCTGCGGAGAACCTGAGGTTCTCTGAACAGCTTGCAAATGGACGCGAGCTGTTACCTACCGGCAGATCAAACAACTGGCTTTTCTCGCTGTCAGGCTCTTTGTAACGAACTTTGATCGTGAGCATTTCGTCTGTTTTTCCAGTTGCTGAAATGTTGTTTTTCTGGTATTTCAGCGGATCTGTTTTTGGTAAGTATTCGCTGTTAAAACCTGCCGGAATAAGCTCGTAAATCGCAGTGACAATGTGCCCCGAGCCCATTTCTCCCGCATCTTTCTTATCATCGTGGAACTCCTCGTTTTTGAGTGCCCTGGTTTCATAGCCGATCAGCCTGTAACCCTGCACGTGCAAGGGATTAAATTCAATCTGGATTTTAACGTCTTTGGCAACCGTAAATAATGTACCGCCAAATTCGTGCACAAATTCCTTTTTTGCTTCCTGCAGGTTGTCTATGTATGCATAATTGCCATTTCCTTTGTCGGCCAGCGTTTCAGCCAGGTTATCTTTGTAATTGCCCATTCCAAAACCCATTACGCTGAGGAAAATGCCGCTTTTCCTTTTCTGCTCGATGAGCCGCTGCAAGCCTGCCTCGCTGGAAACACCCACATTAAAGTCACCGTCTGTCGCCAGGATCACACGGTTGTTGCCTTTGGATATAAAATGCGCAGCGGCAAGATCATAAGCAAGCTCGATGCCCTCACCTCCGGCGGTAGAGCCGCCTGCTTCCAGCTTGTCAAGAGCATCCTTAATTTTCGACTTTTCACTTCCCGAAGTAGGAGGTAAGATGACGCCTGCGGCGCCGGCATAAGCAACAATGGAGATCTTGTCTTGCTCCCGCAGCTGGCCCACCAGCAATTTGAGCGCCTGCTTCACCAGCGGGAGTTTATTTTCATCAGTCATTGACCCGGAAACATCCACCAGGAACACCAGGTTGGAAGCTGGCAGATCTTGTACAGCTACTTTTTTCGCCTGCATACCGATATGCAACAATTTAAGTCCCTTGTTCCAGGGTGAGTCCGTCAATTCCGTGGTAAGCGCAATGGGCGAGTCGCCTTTTGGTTGCGGGTAGTCGTAATCGAAGTAATTGATCATTTCCTCGATCCGCACTGCGTCAGCAGGAGGGAGGTTGCCGTTGGTGAGGTACCGGCGGATATTGCTGTAAGAAGCCCGGTCCACATCTGCGGCGAAGGTAGTAACTGCCTGCTGGCCTGTTACCTGAAAGCCATTTTCGTTGATCAGCTTATAAGATTCATTTGTGACATCTGTCAGCGGACTGCTGCGCCGCATTACATTGGAAGATGGCAATGGGGCCGACATTCCTGCAAATTGAGGGCTCACCTTCTTTACGGCCTGCTCGTAAATGCCGACAGTTAGTCGCTGCTTATCGAAGTCAGCCTCTGCTTTTTCCATCACAATATCCAGGAAAGAGGAGGAGGTGATCGTCACCAGCTGCGTTTTAAATCCCGGAGCTGCTACTTGGAGCGGTTTGGTGAAGTCGGGAATGGAAATGGTGAATTTTCCCTGCTGATCGGTGGTAGCAATTGTTTTGCTGCCGTCGAGGGAAATGCGGGCGCCTGCTACCGGCTGATTATTAAAGGTTACCTGCCCTCTGATGACCTTGTTGGGTACCACGGCAAAAGCACTTAGGAATAAAGCAAGGAGTATTACGATCTTTCCTTTCATGGTTAATAAAGTTTTAGTTTATTGACTGGATGCAGACCGGAAAGTTTTTCCATAAAAGTTTTCAGAGTTTTTATGGAAAAGAGCCGCCGCCTGCATCCAGGTATTAGTTGAATGCATTTTCTTCAAGCATATTCATGTGAGGTTTTTAAAGGTTTTTACAAAACAGCATCAGCATCCGCTTACGGAGCCTGAGCTGCTGGAAGCGTACCGCGCATCCGGCGACCTCAGACTGCTGGGGACTTTGTATGAACCTTATATGGACGCCGTTTTCGGGATTTGTTTCAAATATTTTAAAGATGATAACCGCTCAAAAGATGCAGTAATGCAGATTTTTGAGAAGCTTGTGAAAGATCTGCGGGTCCATGAAGTGCAGCATTTCAGCAGCTGGCTGCATTCGGTGACCAGGAACTACTGTTTAATGCAGCTGCGTTCGGCAAAAGTGTTTGTTCCAATAGCGGAGCATACGGAAGAGGCATTGGAGCAGCTGGCGGGAGTTGATTCCGGGGAGACGGATATGTTTGAGGAAAAGCAGCTGGTGTGGCTTGAAAAGTGTATTGCAACCTTGTCGCCCGAGCAAAAGCTGTCCGTAAACTTGTTTTATATGGAGAGCAAGTGTTACCGGGAAATTGCCTCAGAAACGGGGTTTGGTTTAGAGAAAGTGAAGAGCTATATCCAGAACGGGAAGCGGAACCTGAAAATATGTATGGAAAGAAATGGCTGAGTTTAATCAACGTTCCCCCATTAACCTGAAAGATTTTGTACGCTACCAGAGCGGCGCAATGTCTTTTGAGGAGCAGCATACTTTTGAGAAGCGGCTTCTCTCTGATCCTGCATTTGCGGAGGCTTATGAAGGATTTGCATTTCTCAACCCGACCTCTGCCCAAGCCGAAACGCTCCATGCAGAACTGGCTGCTAAGCTGGCAGCAAGAACTGCGGAGAATGGATCACGGAAGACCAGTTTATGGACTTACGCCTCCGCCGCCTCCATCATCATAACAGCTGGGATCCTGTGGATTGTTTTGACCAAAGACAACGTCGTCGAAACAGTAAGTAAAGGGCCTGCGCCTATTGAAAAGCCGGTAATCAAGCCCGCCGGCCCGGTGCCAGATGCAAACGTAAATGCAGCGCCGATTGCAGCAGCTCCCGAACTGCCCGGGAAAAAGCAGCGCCCCGCGCGGAGACAGGCTGAGCAACTTTCGGCGAAGCCAGAGCCGCTTGTCGCTGCTGCACCATCTTTAGATGAGAATATCAGCACTGATTCTGATTTTATTAAAGCCAGAGTGGCTGTGGTTGAACCTGTACCTTCCGCATTTTCTGCTCCTCCTTCTTCCATTCAGTCGCTGGGAAGAGCGGCTCCTGCGAAGCTGAGCAGGTCTTCGTCGCGGCTTGTTTCTGATGGTGCGGTGAGTGAACATTCCGATGCATTGTCAACTGATAAGCCGCAGCCAAAGGCAGGCTGGCAACAATACCTTTCCTACATTCAGCAAAATACACCCGCTTTTGAGGGGAGCGAAACGGTGATCGTCAGCTTCGTTGTAAAAGCCGACGGGACACTTGCTGATATTAAAGCCACCGGCAAATCATCCCTTCATTCTTCTGCTATCGAGGTTGTACGTAAAGGTCCGGCATGGACTCCGGCGAAGCAGAATGGCAGTCCGATCGACGCGACTGCTGAGGTAGCGATTTACTTCCACGCTTCCAAATAATCCGAACAGCCTCAACTGGTTACATTTTACGTAGAATTAATTTGCAAAATTTTTTCAAATTCTGCCGGGTATTTTTTGTGATGTAGTTCCCAGTGCATAATTTTACTACCTACTCTCTACAACTCATCTCTCTTTAACCATAATAGCTTGCTATTGTCCTGAATAACTTAGAATCAACCTAAACAATGAATAAGGACAGTAGGAATGAACAAAACCAGTGTAATACAATTGAACTTACTGTTTTGTTATGAAAAGTATTATGACTAAATCTACAAAATAATTCCATCTGATACTTAGGCATGAAGTCAACTAGTTTGAGCGCATACTTCGATGAATTCTGATGGTTTAACCAACACGTTTTTAGATCTATACCAGCATTTGATTCATTTTTTACATCACCATGGACATTAAAAGAAGTTTGTTGATCATCGACGACGAGCCGAGTATCACCAAAATATTAGAGCATTTTTTAAAGAAAGATTTTAACGTTATCATTAAAAGTGACGGTTCAGAGGGTATGCTTTGGCTGGAAGAAGGCAATCACGCCGATCTGATCATTGCGGACCTGCATATGCCCAACCTGAGCGGAAAGGAATTTTTGAAAGTGACCAAAGCGAGTAACCTCTACTCAGAGATACCCATCATCATCCTGTCCGGCTCCGACGAGAGCAGCGAGCGTATCCAGTGCCTGAACCTGGGAGCGGATGATTTTATGGTGAAACCATTTAACCCGATGGAGGTACACGCCAAGATCAATGCGATACTCCGCCGCGCCAAACGATACTCCTAATCAGTTTAGAAAAGATGGAAACTGCAAGCGAAATCCAGACGCCGGGCGCTGAGACGAAGTCTTACACAGCTCAGTTCAGGGTTATGTACCTGAACGTCGATTTTGATCATTACATTAATTTCACAGAACGCTTCGCCGACTCGCTGCAGGTAGAGTATTTCAGCAGCCGCGAGAACCTGCTTGCTGCACTCCAGGAAAATTTTCCGGCAGATGTGATCATAGCGCACGAGAACAGCGGCGGCATTGAGCTGCTCGATTATATCCGGAGCTCTGCCGGTTTTGGCAATATCCCGTTTGTACTCATGGTCGACAAGCTGACGCGCGCGTCCATCGAAACTGCACGTCAGAAGCACGCAGACGATATCTTCTCTGTCCGCTTCGACGATGGGGACCTGATCACCAGGATTAAGTACTTCAAGAAAAGACAGTGGTATGTTGCCAACAAGGCACTGCAGAAGATTGGCGACCAAAGTGCGCATACGCCCTTATGGAAGCGTAGTATTGATATCATCACCACAGGCACGGCTGTCCTTTTGCTGCTGCCGGTGTTCATTATCGTCGCCATCCTGATCCGCCTGGATTCGAAAGGGCCTGTTTTTTACAAATCCAAAAGGGTAGGGAGCGGTTACAAGATTTTCGACCTCTACAAGTTCCGCACCATGCGTACCGATGCAGACCAGCAGATCCGCAAAATGGCCGCATTGAGTATGTACAATAAATCGACGGAGCCGGTACAGCAGATGGAACACAGCGGGCTGTGCGCGGAGTGCCAGGCCGGAAACCAATGCAAAAGCATGCTGTTCCACGATGGTAAGGAAATCTGCGAAAAGCTGTACCACTTCCAGAAGGAGCAAAAAGCCGCATTTATGAAGTTCCAGAACGATCCGAGGATCACGCGGTTCGGCCAGTTCCTGCGCAATTCAAGTATCGACGAACTTCCACAGCTGATCAACATCCTGAAAGGCGATATGTCGCTGGTGGGCAACCGGCCGTTGCCGCTTTATGAGGCTGAAAAAATGACAACCGACGACAAGATTTTCCGTTTTGCAGGACCAGCCGGCTTAACGGGACTGTGGCAGGTTACCAAGAGAGGAAAAGGAAAAGCAGATATGTCGGAAGAGGAGAGGACGCAGCTTGACATTACTTATGCGAAGGAGTTTTCATTCAAAATGGATATGCAGATTATCCTAAAAACCTTCCCCGCACTTTTACAATCCGAAAACGTTTAGATACCTCCCCAATCCCCTCCTGACTACTACTCACTTAAATTCTCTCAATGAAATATTTCTGCTCACTATTAATTTTCCTGATCTCACTGGCTCCCGCAAAGGCACAAAATGCATTGTCGGACGAACTTTCCTTTCCCTACTTAGAGAAGCTGGTTGAGATCGCCAAAAAAAACTACCCTAAGTTGAAGCTATATCAGTCACGGGTTGACGCAGGCACTTACAATGCCAAAAAGTTGAAGCTTTCCTATTTTGAAATCCTTTCATTCTCCTATCTGTATAGCCCGGATCGGCTGGCGAGCTCCATAAACCCCAATTTTCTGAATGGATACCAGTTTGGTTTTTTCGTGAACATCGGCTCACTGCTGCAAAAGCCGGCTTTGATCAAGCAGGCCAAAAGCGAATTGCAGGCTGTTGAGCACGATCGCGACACATACATGCTGAACCTGGAAGCCGACGTGAAGCAGCGTTACATTGCATATGCGCAATACAAAGTGCTGCTGCGGATCAAGGCAGATGCATTGCACGATGTGGAAGCATTGGCCGAAGAGCTCAAATTCAAATACGAAAAGGGCGAAACCACGCTGGAAGAGTATAGTAAAGCGCTGGTGGTCATTTCGGACAGGCAGCAGGCCAAGGTATCGGCGGAGGCAGATGTGCTTATCTCTAAAAGCGCGCTGGAAGAATTATTGGGACAAAAATTGGAAGACATCAAATGACAGAGCTCTCGCAATTTCTGAGAATACTATATAAAAATAAGTTCGTACTGATCTTTGTTCCGCTGATCACAGTTGTGGCAGCGTACTTTTTGGTGAAAGCGCTTCCCGACCAGTTCAAATCGCACGGAAGCATTGCAACAGGCTTGGTTGACAAAACGGAGCAGGGTTTGATGAGCAGCGGCACTGAGCAGGATTTCGAGATTGCCAGGAAGTTTGACAACATCATACAAATGATGTCGCAAAAGAAGGTACTCGATCAGGTTTCTTATCAGTTACTGCTTCACGATCTGAAAGCGGCTGAGAAGGATGATTTCAGATCGGCTTCCAAAGACTTACAGGCACTGGACCAAAATGCCCGCGCCCAGGCTGTGAATGTGCTTACGCAAAAGTACAAGACACAACAGGAGCTCTCGCCAGCGGTTCCGCAGGAGAAGAAGTTGCTGGCTATTTTGAAGGACATGGGCTACGACGCCGAGTCTGTGCAGAAGAAGCTGACCATTTTCCGACTGTCCAACAGTGATTTTATAAACATTGAATACGAGTCGGACGATTCACAAATGGCATCGTTTGTGATCAATACGCTTAGCAGCGAGTTTATCAAAATGTACTCTGCCAGGCTGACGGATACTTACAACCGTACCATCAGCTTCCTTGCCGATTTTCTCGAACAAAAAAGAATGGCGCTCCGCGTTCAGATGAACGGATTGCGTGATTATAAGATCAAGAACCGGGTTTTGAACCTGGACGAACAGGCAAAAAGCTTGTACGGACAAATGGCGGAGTTTGAGCTGAGAAGAGAAGTTGCCAAGAAAGATGTGATTGCGTACGGTGTGGCGATCCGGAATATTGACAATCGATTCAGTGCGAATGATCGCAAATACTTCGAAAGTGCGGTTTCGGGCATTAACCAGAGCATTGTCGCCACAAAACAGCGGCTCCGCGCGTTGAATGAAGCTTATGTAAAAAGCAACTTTGACCCGAAATATAAAGCTGGGCTCGACTCGATCCAGACCAAATTGTCGGCACAGATTAACGAGTCTACTGACAGGTATGTGTACAGTCCGCTCTCGCTCAAGGAGAACCTGGTTACCCAAAAGCTGACCATGGAAGTGGAGCGGGACCTCGCGGCGAACAGTCTGGCAACTATTGAAGCAGAGCTGAAAACGCTGAACAACAAGTTCGACGGCCTGGTACCCAATGAAGCACGGGTGCAGGAGTTTGAAACTGCGATTGATATAGCAGGCCGCGAGTATATGGAAGCATTGCAAAAATATAACGATGCGCGGCTGGCGTCGAGCTTTCCTGCAACACTCAAAGTCGCGGAAAAAGCACTTCCAGGTGTAATACAGCCTTCTAAAAAGATCGTTTTGGTTATACTGTCAGGAGTGATCAGCTTCGCATTTTGCTTGTTTATCCTCTTTATCCTTTACTTTTTCGACTCATCGATCCGGTACCCGCAGCAGCTTGCCAATGCGACCGACCGGCCGGTGCTTGGTTTTGTTAATCAGCTCGGAGGTGGTTTCCGTATCAGTGAGTTGCAGAATGAGCATACGAGTGAGGGTAAAATCGAATTATTCAGGAACCTGATCCGCTCCATTCGCTTTGAGCTGGACAATGAATTTCCCGATCCAAAGATCCTTTCGATCACCAGCCTTTCGGAAGGAAGCGGAAAAACTTTGCTTACATTGAGCCTTGCGTGGGCATTTTCCAAGATCAACAAAAGGGTGTTGATTATTGATGGAAACTTCAATGCAGCTGATATCACGAAGCTTAATACAGGCTCGCGGTACCTGGAAGATTACCTTACCAAAGGAGACACGGTCACGACTGCTGCGCATGGTTCGATTTCGATCCTGGCCAATAAAGGTGGTGATGTTTCGCTCCTTGAACTCGCCGATGAAACGAGGATCAAGGAAGCACTGGCTACATTGAAAACACAATATGATACCATCCTGGTGGACGCAGGTTCACTCGTGTCGATGAACAAAGCCAAGGAATGGATCACATTCTCAGATGCGGTTGTGGCTGTTTTTGAAAGCGGACACAGTATTTCTTATGACGACCGTTCAAAAATCGAGTATCTGAAAGGTCTCAATGGAAAAATGGCTGGCTGGGTATTAACCGGCGCGCAGGATATTTTGAAACAATCGGGTAGGGTCTCCAAACACGTGGCGGAATGACAATAGTCTGGTTCTTATGGTGGTTATGCCAGATGGCGATCGGCTTTTACCTGATTTTTCCGGTATTGCTGCTGATGTTTAATCTGTTTACCAAAAAAGAAGAAGCAACCGGGAAACCTGAGAAACACCCCGAAGCAGATTACGCGCTGATTGTAGCGACCTATGAGCAAACCCAGCAGTTGCCGGATGTAATTGCTTCCATATCAAAACTTAACTATTCCAATTACCTGGTGTACGTGGTCGCTGACAAATGCGACGCGTCGGGATTGAACCTGGAAAGTGACAGGGTAATCGTATTGCACCCGCCGACTGTGCTGGCGAGCAATACGCGTTCTCACTTTTTTGCGATCAACCATTTCAGGAGAGCGCACGAGCGGCTTGTCATTATCGACAGCGATAATATCGTAGATCCGGAGCTGCTCAACGAGCTGGATGTTTGTTTCAATGACGGCTTCGTGGCGGTTCAGGGTGTACGTAAAGCAAAGAACCTCGACTCGGTTTATGCGTGTCTGGACGCTGCACGCGACATTTACTACCATTTTTATGATGGTCAACTGCTGTTTGAAGCGGGCTCGTCGGCGACACTTTCGGGTTCCGGAATGGCGTTTACGGTAGCGTTGTACAAAGAGGCGCTCGGCAATCTGGATATAGTGGGTGCGGGTTTTGACAAAATACTTCAAAAAGAAATCATCACACGGAAGCACCGCATTGCTTTTCGGGAAGAGGCTGTGGTGTGGGATGAAAAAACTTCTGAATCAACTCAGCTTGTTAACCAGCGCTCGCGCTGGATCAATACCTGGTTCAAGTATTTTAAGTTTGGATTTGATCTGATTTTCAGCGGAGTAAAGAACCTGAACTGGAACCAATTCCTTTTTGGGTTTGTGCTTTTGCGGCCGCCCCTTTTCATTTTTCTGATTATCTCAGTACTGTTCATGCTTGTGAATTTTTGGATTGATCCATTGATGAGTGCGTGGTGGCTGGCAGCTTTGCTCACTTTTGTGGCCGGGTTCCTTGTTCCGTTGTTTGACAGTTCGGTTGACAAACGCATTCTCCGCTCGCTTACTTCCATTCCGGTCTTCATGTATTATCAGGTGCTTTCGCTGCTTAAAGCCAGAAAAGCGAATAAGATTTCAGTTGCAACCAAGCACAATTACCGTAAAGCACCCTGATCAGTATGAAAGTATTCCCTTCTCAAAAAGCAAAAAAAAAATCGAACGATCCTGAACTCACACAACTTCAGACGCTCACGCGCACAATCGCGCTCATCATCGCATTTGCCAGCGTATTTGTTTTCTTTTTTAAGATCCTGTTTTTCTAATAGTTACCATATTGAAATACGAATTATCAGCTGAATCAGAGAGGCGCTCTATCCATTTGCCCATTATCGATAAGGTAAGTACGCCGGTCGGTATGGTGCTGCTGGCTTTGGCTGCGATCGGGTTGGGGCTTGCTACAATTTATGGTGGTATGGTCGCTGGCCTGATGGTGCTGGTGGCGATGGTAGCTATTCCGGCGGTGTATGCAGTGGTTGTTTACCCGATATTCGGTATTGTGGTGCTGCTGATCATGGGCTTTTTCCTCTTTTTTATCCTGCGGTTCGGTATCAATTTCCCGCTCGGAACGTTGATGGACGGACTGGAAGCACTGCTGATCGTCGGTTTTCTGATCAAGTTGAAACAAAAAGGAGACTGGAATATCAGTACATTCAAGAATCCGGTATCCATCATGATATTGGTATGGATCGGTTACAATCTGATCCAGGTGGCAAATCCCTGGGCTGAGTCCCGGCTGGCCTGGGTGTACACGGTGCGGTCTGTTGCGGCAGTTACGATCATGTATTTTGTTTTTGTATACTACCTCCGATCCGTCGAAGCAATTCGTATCGTGCTGAAAACCTGGCTGGTACTTGCAGTTTGTGGTGCAATATATGGTTTCAAGCAGGAATATATCGGCATCGCTCCGCAAGAGCTCGCCGACTTATGGAGCGATCCCATGCAGGTGAGCCTGTTGTATATCAATGGCGCGTGGAGAAAATATTCGATTTTTTCTGACCCGGTTTCTTTTTCTTACACCATGGTCGGCGCCAGTCTGATATGCGTCGCCTTATTGTCGGCCAGACAAAGCCTGGCCAAAAGGATTATCCTGGTTGTAATGATCGGGGCATTTCTTCTGGCGATGCTCTATTCCGGAACGCGGGGTGCTTATGTGCTGGTACCCGCTTCGCTGATACCGTTCGCATTACTGAATTTCAGTAAAAAGATCATGTTTGCTTCCTGCGTGGCGGCCGTTTTTATCATAATCCTGATCATTATCCCCACCTCAAATCCGACGATCGCGCGCTTTCAAACTGCATTCCGGCCTTCCGATGATGCATCTTTCAATGTAAGAAAGGCCAACCAGAAGAGAATACAACCTTACATTTTGACACACCCCATTGGCGGTGGATTGGGATCAACCGGTGCCTGGGGTGCACGATTTTCGCCGAATTCTTTCCTGGCAACTTTCCCGCCTGACAGCGGTTACATACGTGTGGCTGTCGAGCTGGGCTGGATCGGCTTACTGATCTTTTGTTTTTTAATGTATTCGGTATTAAAAATGGGGATCAATAACTTTTACCGCATTAAAAATCCGGAACTAAGAACCTATTGTCTCGCGATGACTTTGGTTATTTTCTCACTTAATATCGGCAACTTTCCGCAGGAAGCTTTGGTGCAATTTCCTAATAATATCCTTTTTTACATTGCAGCAGCTATTGTGCACACAACCTATCTGATTGATAAAAAGGAAACAGCAAAAAGTGTAAAGGGAAATTATTGATCAGATTTAAGAATTTCCAAACCTGCATTCGATTCCAATTCCAAATCTGCAAGCTGAATCGCAAGATCCGGGACAGTTTCATTTCTTTTCAAAGCTGATTCAATTTCCTTGTATTTGGCAGCGGTATTAAGTAGCCCGACTGAAAACAGAGAAGATCTGTATTTATGAATGGATTGTTTCAGCATGTCAAGATCACCTGCTTTGCAATTTGTTCTGATACTGTCAAGCTGGATAACAGTTTCAGATTCAAACATGCTGATCAATTCGCTTTTTAATTCGGCATCTCCGCCGGTAATTTCCTGCAGATAAGCAAAATCAATCAATGAGGTTTCGTCGTGTGAGTTGTTCATTGCGGGGTACATTTTTTCGAGGGGTTATTCATAAGTAAGTTGCTGATCTGTGATCAGCATTATTTACAAAGCTAACACTATTATAGCAATCTGCCAGAACACGTTGGCTTTTCCAACGAACATCCTCAGTTATTATTCGGCTCAGCCGTGAATAAAAAAGAAGTTGCCCGCCGGCAATGAATCCGAGATCTGCACCGGTTCTATTGATTCGGTATTTTCGTTAAAAACATAGGACTTATATCCGAAACCACCCAGGAGGGAAAATACTTGAGTGCGGTTATCATTTTGCCATAACTCGCAGTAAATCATAGGCTTGTTGTTCTCTAAAACTTTCAGCGACCCCTTAAATACTTCAAGTTCAAAGTTTTCTACATCGATCTTGATCGCATTGATATTTGTCTCGGTAGGGTAGAGATCGTCCAGCTTTTTCAATGGGACCTGGTATACAACCCCTTTTTCATTCGCTCCCTCTTCATATGCTTTGCTCAATCCCTGCATCCGAGAATTTCCGCGCTCTGGCATGATCATCTTCAAAGTTCCCGACTCACTTCCCAATGCAATATTGAACAGTTTTACATTTTTCAGTTTCAAATAACGGACAACCCTTTCCAATGCAGAAAAATTTTCAGAAATGGGTTCAAATGCGTGAACCTCTGCGTTGGGATGGTGCTTTGCGAGCGGCGCTGCGGTAATTCCAATGTTAGCACCGATATCCAGTATGATACCGTCCTTTTTAATCATTTTCAAAAAGTATAAAAATTCCCGTTCGTATTTTCCAGCCTCAATGGTTTTAATTGAGTATAAGGAAAATAGGAAGAGATAATTTTTAAAAGACAGTGTTTTTTGAAGCAGATATCGTATAAGATTTTTCATGGCAATTAATGTAATGTCAAGCTAGATCGTTGCTGATGATTTTTGGGTCGAGACTACCCTTTCTAAATTTAGCACTTTTAGCCCAAGTTTGCTAAACAGGATCTAATTCTTGTGTATTTTTACTGGTGGAAGGTAAGAGTTATGAACCCTTTTTCGGATCAGGAATTTCAACCATGTTAAACAAAATACTGAGTTTCTTTGTCTTGATCAAATACGGGAAATTACCCCCGGATCTTAGGTACTTTTATCGCCATACGTATACTTGCAAGTTGGTCCAGGTTAAGTATTTGTTAAAAGATTATATTTTCCGACCCAAATACAAAGAACTTTCATTCGAGGGCGAGTTTGCGTGTGAACTTCAATTTGTTCTCCCATTTGCATATTGGCATTATAAAAACGGTACACTTAAAAGTACAAGTGCCCCCAAGTACACCAAAGAACTCTATTTTTTTTCGCCACAACATACCGAAGAATTCGATATCAGAACGGAGCCGGGTAACAAGAACTTTGAAATGCCGCGCGTGCTCTACAGCCAGGATTATAATATGTCCAAGTGGCTGCCGGTACCACTGAAAGATGTTTATAAGAATGATATTTACATTTATGATAAGCCAATTGTAATTATAGCAAACCGCTATAATATGGAATGGGATGGCCCGCCGGTAAGCTTTTACAGCATCGAGCTTCTGGAATTTATAATTTCTTCACTTACAAGTAAGTATACCATTATTTACAATCGTCCCCGCCCCGAACAAATCACTATGGACAACAGCGAGGTGTATGATTTGAAGGAGTATGAGTGGCTTAAAATAAATCACCCTGAGGTTATCTTGATGGAAGATCTTTACAGAGAAAACGAGGGTAAGGCCAACAATTTCAATCACTTGCAGTTTATGGTATATGCCAATGCAAGCAAGTTTATATCCATTCATGGTGGAACTGCAACCCTGGCAAGTTACTTTGGAGGGACCAATCTGATCTTCTCCAGGAAGGGACCCGAGCATCATTTTAAGTGTTTTCAGAAGTTATATCCGCAATTCTCCGGAGCTAAGATCCTGCATGCAAAAACAGATGAAGAAGTCCGGAATTATGTAAATGAATTTTTTGTCTGAAAACGATTGGTGATGAAATTAGAGGGACAACAATTGATCATTTTTGGCTTGCCCCGGTTTGATTCAAAAATCGAATCGACGAATTATACAATCGCCAAAATGCTGGCTCGTGATAATCAGGTTTTTTATGTGGAACATCCGTTTACCATAAAGGATTATATGCGTCTCCGCAATGAGCCTGAGAATGAGAAACGTAAGGGATATCATGATGTGTTTGATGATAAAGTAATTGATACGGATAACCCTAATTTCAAGGTCATTATTCCGCCCGTTTTATTATCTATTAATTTTTTACCCGAGGGATTTTTATTCCGGTCTTTGCTGAAAGTTAACGAACTGCTGATCCGCGCCAAGCTTAAAAGGGTTATCAGGAAATACAATATCAAGGATTTCATTTTCATTAACTCCTTCAATTTCCATTATCCGGGCTTAATGGACGGGCTGCATCCGAAATTGGCCGCTTACCATTGTGTTGACCCGATCATTGTTCCATTTGATGCGCGTCACGGTCAAGTTTCTGAAAACCAGCTGCTTCGGAAAAGCGATATCGTATTTTGCACAGCCCGCCAGCTTTATAATCAAAGTAAAAAGCTGAATGCAAACACCTACTTTATCCCTAATGCAGCCGATGTAACCCACAGCCAGAAGGCGCTGGATCCAACATTGCCGGTCGCGTCCGTTTTGAAAGATATCAGGAAGCCCGTCATCGGTTATTTTGGAAACATCGAGCGACGCATGGACTATGTGATGCTGGAAGAAGTGATCAAAATGAATGCGGATAAAAGCTTCGTGTTCGTAGGACCGATGGATAAATCGTACATACCGGACTGGTTCTTCAATGCGCCTAATGTTCATTTCACAGGCAGCGTACCTTATTCTGAAATGCCAGCTGTGATCAAGGGATTTGATGTGGCGCTACTTCCGTTTAAGCGGGATGAAGTGAGTGCTACCATTTTCCCATTGAAGTTGTTTGAATACCTGGGTGCAGGTAAGCCGCTGGTTTCCATTAACTTCAATGATGATTTGAAGGAATTCACAAAGGATTCCGTCGCATTTTGTTCAAATGCAGCCGCATTCTCGGAAGCGATCAATGAAGCGTTGAAGACGGACAGTGAGGAAAAAAGACAGGCGCGAATTCAGGTTGCTGCGGATAATACCTGGGAAAAGCGGGTTGCGCAAATCTCAGAATTGCTATCCGCCGAACTCGCGAAAAAGTAATTCAGCTACAACTTTTCGATTTCTTTTGGTGCTTTTGAATGCAGGTTGAAGAGCAATCCTTTGATTTCTTTCACAACCCGCTTTGTAAAAAGACTTACAAAACTACCGTCCCTTTTCAAGGTCCGCGCGCCTGTCCAGGCACGTGAGCGGTTGGCTTTTACCTGCTTGATTTTTCCGTAACTCATTAATGCATAGGCGAGCCGGCCGTCTTCGCCACGCACGTTCTTCATTACAAAGCCGATTTTCAATGCTGGTTCACGAACAAATCCCATGCTGATCCCGTAGGTATTCAGGTAGGGGCGGTTCAAGTGACGATATTCTGCAATCAGGTCTTTCGCCGTTTCCAGTACCGAGAGCTGCCAGCGGGAATAACCCTCTTCGCTGATGAAAGAATATCTGCCGTAAACACATACCACTCCGGGTTGTGTGAGTACCTGCATCATATCGTCCATCCAGGAGCTGGGGTAAAAACAATCTGCATCTGCAAGGAGAATGTACTTGCCGCGTGCATTTTCGAGTCCGAGCTGGCGCGCCGGTCCAGGTCCCTGTATTTCCTGGAAAACTGTCCTAACGTGCAGGCTGTCAATGGTTTGCTGTGTTTTGTCTGTCGAATTATTATTGACAACCAGTATCTCGAATGGAAATTTCGTTGCCATATCCGAAAGCGTTGCCACGCAGCGAAGCAGGTTAACTTCTTCATTCCAGGCCGCAATCATCACGGTGACCAAAGGCTCCGCTGCTTTTTTCGAATCCAGCCGCTGGTTGATTTCAGCAAAAACCTGGTCGGGGATTTGGTCGAAAGCAGTGTAGGGGTAGTTATATTTTTCCAGCCAGTCCGGGTTTTGAAAAAATGACATTGAATGCGGCTTTAAGACAGTTAGCAGAAATCAGGTAAATCTTGGCTTAATATACTTGGCAAAAAACTCAGGGTAAAACTTAAATGCGTATATAAATGTATGAAGCAGGTTCACATGTAAAATGCGGTTCAGGATCGTTTGCGAGATAGCAAAATTGACAATGTTCGAGATCAATGTCGCATAAGCAGCACCCATTACGCCCATTCGTTTAATCAATATGTAATTGAGGACCAGGTTAATAACTGCACTGAGCAGCACCAGTGCAAATGTAATTTTCGGTTTGCCGATAGAATCAAGGATTGTACCGAACTGCCTGCCAAAAGGGATCAGAACACAGTATAAGACGGTTACTTTCAGGATCGGGATCGTCTCCGTGTATTTATCTCCTGCTATAAAGCTGACCACAAATTCAGGGAACAAAAACAGGAAAAGCAGGGCAGGAATCAGGATTGCGAGAATGGTACCTACCGATTTTTCATACAAATATTTAATCGCTGCTTCCCCCTCAGTGGCCAGTCGCCGGGCACTTTGCGGAAACACAATCACTGCAATTGCATTTGTGGGAATGTCGACCAGGTTCATAATACGGACTGCAATATTGAATGCGCCAGAAGCCGCAGGAGAGAGCAGCGAACCCAGCATCATTTGATCGATGGTACTTGAAAGAATGGAGCCAATGGAAGTCCCAAATGCGTATTTACCATAATTCAGCAGCTTTTTCACCCATTCTCCTGTGATTTTCAGCGTGAAATTAAGCAGGTCTTTGACGAAGAAATATTCGAGACAAATAGCCAGGAACAATGCAACTGCCTGCACATAGACCAGCTCAACAAGCCTGATTTTTACATTGAAAAAAAAGCAGAAAGCGAGAAAACAGAAGAAGACACCCGACTTCACGAAGTTGGTGATGAAGATTCCGTTGAAGCGGAAGTTGGCTTGTTCCATCCAGTGAAACTGCGACAGAATGCCGGAAAAAAGATATACAATACTATAAACCCAGAAGAGCGGCACAATATCGGGCGAGTTCCAGATCCTGCCCAGGTAGGTCGCCAGCATCAGGTTTACAAGGATACAAACCAGGGTCAAACCGCCACTCAATGCAAATGAGGCGGAGAGGATCTTGTCGTGCTCTTCGGGTTCGCTGAATGATAAATACTTGATCAATGCATTCTGTATCAGTCCGCTACGTACCATTTCGAAAATGGTGGTCGTCGCGGCAAAGAGTGTCCACACGCCGAATGAATGCTTGTCGAGCATCCGCACCATGAGGTAAAATCCGCCAAAGCCGAAAAGTACACCCGTGAGGTTTTGCAGTACATTGATAATGCCTGATTTAAGCCAGTACTTGTCGTTTCCCTTTTTCTCAGTAGCCATAAATACAGGCCGACACTAGGTCAGGTAATCGTAGTTGAATTTCAAATGCCGGTATAAATGCCGGGAAAGGGTGACGAATGGGTTCTCTGTTTCGCGCCAGTAATTTCTTTTAACCGTGCTGGGCTCGGCGGAGGAATTCACCTGATCGAAAAGCGTGGTGTATTCGTCGAAAAACAATGCCTTTCCTTTGTTTTTGAGGACAGACATCATCATCCGGTATTCGGTAACTTCCACTTTCAAACCCTCAGGATAGCGGCCAAAACGCTCAAAAAAGTTGCTCCTGCGCAGGTGCGGGTGATCGCTGTAATAGTAGAACTTCTTGTAGCCGGGATTCCAGATACTGAATACCATATCAGAAAACCCGCTTTTATAAGGTTTCAGATACGGATATTTGAAGTAGGCATAGAAGCGGACAAAATCGAGCTCTTTCCGTTCCTGCATAAACCCGAAGGCGCTTTTGAGCTTGTCCGGGAAAATCGCCTGCGGAACAAAATCCTCCTGCACGTACAGCGTGTAAGGTGTTTTGACTGCGTCCTGACCTTTGTTGATGTTGTTACCCAGCCCCCGGTTTTTCGGTGTAGTTACCAGCTCAAAAGTGTAGGTGTTTTTAAGCGAGTTGATGTAGGTAATGTGCTCGGGTTTACTGCCGTCATCGGAGACAACAATATTCCCGAACCGGCAGCCAAGATCCTCAAACGATTTCAGTAGCCTTTCCAGGGAAGTGCTTCTGTTGTAATGCGTGACGAGTAAAGTTATTTCATCGAAACTATGCATCTGAAAGTATTCTATTTGAGGTATCCCGATACGATTTTCCTTAATTTATTGTAAGCTTTTCTGCTTAGTCTCACCCAGTCAGGAACCGGCTTGTGGTCTTTCCAGGGAGTCATTCTCAGGTATTTGTAAAACTCGTCCTTATAGGCAGGGTTGCAATTGTAGGATTGGAAAATGGGCTTGATATCGAGGTAGTGGATCAGCCACGGATCTTTGATTTCCAGCACAGCGAATGTATTCCAGCGCTGGTCGAGCACCACCCATTTATTTACCAAAACCACATTCAAACCGTACTGGTCGGGGAAGCTGGCAGAGGCAATATTGTCGTAAATGCATTGGATAACCTTGTTGGAAATATCCTGCGCGCGCCACTGGATCGGGTCCACGAGCAGCATACCTGCATTGAAATAAGGGGTTTGCGGATCAAAGCCGAGTTCTTTGTAATTGGGAACACCGCCCCATTCACTGCTCACTACTTTGGCCAGATCAGGTACTGCCGCGAACATTTTATCCTGCAAGTCGGTGTGCCACAGTTTTGAAATATCCTCTTTCAAAATCATATCCACGTCCAGGTACAGGAAACGTTCGGTTTCCTTCGGGATAATGTAGGGAGCAAAAAGCCGGAGGTAAGTAGTGATCGGGAATGCCGATTTATCTACCGGGATTTTCACATTCGGCGGGATCACGCTAGCAGTTTTATGCCAGTACATTGTCGTTACTGCCGGGTTGCTGGATGCAAGGATCTTCTTCTTGCTGGACTCAGAAATGCCGTCGTCGATGATGTACAGATCAATTTTCTCGTGCGTTTTGTGATTCATCTCGATGGATTTGATCAACGCGCCAAGCAGAATTGCATAGTGGTTATCGGTTGCAACGACGATCGTGATTTTGTCTTTAATGCTCATACATTAGATATTAAACTGGCGAACAATTAGGGTGTTTTCAATTCAGGTTCCTTGCTGTTTTTATTGACCCGGGCTTTTGGCTTGTACGCAAACCGCATTTCAATATGCTTGTAGGTCCAGGCGGAGAAAAAGTAGATGATGAGAAAGTTGAGTATGAAGAGATAGGAGTACGCGGTTTCGGGAAATTTCAGAACGCGTATGAATGCGACATTGAAAAGGCTGATCATCAATGCGTGGCACATGTAAATCGAGTAGGAGTACTTGCCCAGGTTATGCAGTATGCCCACGCTTTTGAGCATTCCTGACAATGCGCCTTTTTCAAATGCGAAAATGTAAATGCAAATGAAGAAAAGCACTTCATAAACAAGCCCGATCTCCTTCAAGGCAGCTCCTGCGCAGATCATCGTGATAATTGCAGCAACAGCCAAAACTTCCAACACGGAAAACAGGGGAGAAGAAAGGCGGGATACAGTATCGTAGCTGAGCCTGAAAACATTCACGCAGATCGCCCCCAGAAAAAAGCCGATAATCCCTCTCAGGAAACCGTAATCGAATGTAAAGTCTATTTTGAAGCTGTTCTGGACTGAGATGAGTGCAATGGTTGCGAGCAGTACAATGGCGGCGTAGAACCAGTTTTTGATTTTTTGTAAACCCATTACAAAGACAGCCAGCGTTAGGAATGCAAACACAATGTAAGCAACCATTTCAGCGCTGATCGACCAGCTGGGTATGTTCCAGCTCACATCTTTCGGGTCAAAAAGCGGGGTTGAATTGAGGAGGAACAGTGAGGTAATGAAGGTGTAAATGTTATTGTCGGGATCTGCCGGATTGTTCACCTTCACATAGGCTGTCATGGATTTTTTTGCAAACTCGATGGCGACAAAAGTGAGCAGCATGAATAAATGCAGCGGATAGATCCTGAAAAAGCGCTTTTTAAGGAACAGTTTTACTTCTCCACCTGATGAAATAGCCTGGTAGCTGTACGCGATCACAAACCCGCTGAGCACGAAGAAGAAGTCAACGAACATATCTGAATTTTCGACGAAGCTGTTGTTGATGATCGGCGTGGCTGCAAAAGGGCTCAAATGGAACAGAAATACCATCGACGCGAACAATCCCCGGAAAATATCAAGTACCTCAAACCGATGCTTCATTGCCGTCTGGTTTCAAATTAAAGATGCACCTAAAAGTATTCGTCCCTGTTTGTGACTCGTATTCGTATTCAAATGCGTCCGAAGCTTTTGTCAGGATCAGCAATCCGAAATGTTCGGTCGTCAATTCTGAAATCATCGGGTTACCGCTGCTTTCCATTTCTTCCACTGAAAAAACAGCCCGCGTGGTGCTCGGTGCACTCAGCCGGAGTGATTCAATCCCGTTCTGGTATATTTCGAATTCCACCGGCGGCGTAATGCTTTCCAGCGGCCACGAAACCTTTTTTCCGCCATTTTCCAGCTTAATCGCAAGTGGCAGGCCTTTATCCGCCTTTTCCAGCACAAGCTTCTTCTGATCATTCACGATCAATACTGCGCATTCAGGCACGCCCGAATGTTTGATCGCGTTCGTCAGCAATTCCGTCATTACCCATTTAAACCTCGACCTGACATCTTCCGTCAGATCATTCGTTAGCACTCTACTCTGCTCCACATAGTCCATACAGCTATTCAACATGTCTGAAATCTCCTGCAGGTCGCATCTGAACACCTTCTCAAACTTGTTGCGCGTTTCCATCATCCTTTACCGAAGCGTTTCCAATGCAGTTTGATGGTCTTTATAAATCTTGAAAACCTTATCCATTCTAATCAGTGTCAATAAGTTATGTACATCCGGTTTAAGGGATACTAGGTATATATCGATATTCCGGGGCAATGCATATTTAAGGGCTACAACGAGGCTTCCCAGGAAGGAGCTATCGATGTAATTGACGTTTTCAAAACTCACGATGATCAGCTTGGCACCATTTACCATCAGGCTGATCATTTCTTCCTTAAACAGTTCCGAGTTTGACAAGTTGGCTTCTTCCGGCAGGATTGTAACCTGAATGACGCCGTCTACTTCATTGGTATGTAATATCATTTTAGCTTATAATTTTTCAATAAAAATAATGCTGGCATCGTCCATCTGATTCGTATCGTCGATGATTGCCAAAACGTACTTTCGGATGAGCTCAAAGCTCTGTGCCTGACCGAGATAAGGGCTTATTTTTTCAACAAAAAATGGATAGTCGCTCTTCTTTGAATTGTTGGAAGGGATATCGATCATCCCGTCTGTAAAAATGGCAAGCTGGTCTCCCAACTGCATTTGAATGGACTGTTTATCGTACAAACCTTCTTCCAGCAAGCCCAGCAGCAGCCCGGAGGATTGTACTGTGTCAATGCGCCGGGTAGATGCCTTAAAGCCGATCAGCGGAAGGTCTCCTGCGCCGGTATAATGCACTTCGCCGGTGTGGCTGTCGAGCAGCAGCAGTGAAAGGCTGGAAAGAATGTTTTGCAGACTTTCATCCAGGCAGATTAGTTTATTGATCTTTTGAACAATCTGGTCGAGCTCAAAATCTTTGTCCAACACGCAAAAACGGATCGCAGCACGGATATAGCTCAGGAAGCCGAAGGTGAAAAACCACGCTTTCCATTTCTTACCCATGATATCGCCCAGGAATGCGAAACAGTACCGCTCGTCCACCTGGACAAAGTCGATAAAATCGCCGCCGGGATAGCCTCTGAACCCTTTATGCCAGAAATGTACCCTAAAACCGGGCAACTCGGGCTCGCGCACCGGGATGGATTTTACATTCAATGCATCCGCCGCGATCTTCAACTCACGCACCGAACGCACATGCTCATTTTGGAGCGACTTAATGATGTTGTTCAACTTGGAAATAATCACCGGGATTGGCGTTTCCTTATTGATAAAATCAAGCGCGTACATATTCAAACCTTCGAGTACCAGTGAATTATCGGTAAATGAGGTAAGGAAAACGAAAGGTATCTCGTTGATTTTCGGGTTCATCAAAACGGCTTGCCTGAAATGAAACCCGTTCATTTCGGGCATGTCGTAGTCGGAGATAATGAGGTCCGGGATTTCATTCGCCAGGAAATCAAGCGCGCGTTCCGCTGATTCGCAAACGGCACATTCATAACCGGCTTTCCGCAATGCAGATTCTATTACCCTGCCAAACAGCAGACTATCTTCCACCAGAAGGATCTTCTTAACACTTGTCGGCGGATCCGGGAACGTGATCATTTCTTGCTGAAGTTTAAAACAATCAGGAGAACTCCTCCAAATATGATCATCAGCGAAACCAGATCCATGATCGTTACGCCGTCATTGATATTGAAATAAAAAACGGTGGCAATTTCAAAGCTGGGCGGGGCCGGCATGATGATCATAGCAAATCCTGTGGTGATCAGTAAAAATCCTAGAATCAGCATTACGACAGTCTGCAATCCCTTCCGGGCCGGACTGCTGCCTATAATCCTGTTATCGACCGGGTTTTCTGCCAGCAGCTTTTCCAGACCTTCCAGCAGGTCCTCGCGTGACAGCGTATCCTGATCCAGCGCTTCGTAGGGCGCCAGCCTTTTTCTCGCGGCTTCTGCCATTCGGAAAGCCTCCGAAATGCGCTCCTCAAATTCTTGCGCCTGCCCGCTATCCACATTGGCGTGACCAATCAGGCGAACTATTTCGTCAACCTTCGCTTCTAAAAGCGCATTTTCCGGTACCTTTTTGGAGGGAATGCTAATCGGCCTGATTTCCAGCAGACGAGGAATTTTCACTTGATTGACGCGGATTTTGGATAAAGGAGGTTCGGTATTGCAATTACTTGCATTTGCTCAACAAAACCTGCGGTCTGAAACAACAATTTGTTAAAGCTATATTTTTATTATTACTTTTGAAATAGTTCTACAAAACAACAAAAATATTCCCTCTTTCCGAACACTTTCCCGCAGTCATTTTTAGAATGAAAACAGTTTCCATTGTGACGGTTAATTTTAACCAGCCTCAGGTTACCGAAGATCTGCTCAGATCACTTGAAGAGGTTAATAATTATCCTGACCTGGAAATCATTGTGGTTGATAACGGAAGCACAATAGACCCGGTACCTGCCTGGAAGCCACGCTATCCGCACGTGAAATTTATCCGCTCTGAAAAGAACACCGGATTTGCAGGAGGGAACAATATCGGGATTGCACAAGCGACAGGTAACTACCTGTTTTTGATCAATAATGACACCGAGGTTACGCCGGATCTGATCAGAAAGCTCGTCGCTCAGCTGGAAGAGAATCCGAGAATCGGAATGATCTCTCCGAAGATCAACTACTTTGATCACCCGAAAATGCTGCAGTACACCGGCTATACCCCCATGAATTATTATACTGCCCGAAATGCTTGCATTGGCCAGTTTGAAGAGGATAGGGGACAGTACGATTCGCTCAGCGGAGAAACCGGCTATGCGCACGGCGCGGCCATGATGGTGCGGCGCGAAGCAATTGAAAAGGCCGGTTTAATGGCGGAAAATTACTTTCTGTACTATGAAGAGCTGGACTGGTGCGAGCGCATCAGGAAGGCGGGCTATGAAATTCATGTAGACTTATCTGCATTGATCTACCACAAAGAGTCCGTTTCAGTCGGAAAGAGAACTGCATTGAAAGAGTTTTTCATGAACCGCAACCGGATTCTCTTCATCCGAAAAAATGCACCCGGACTTACCTTCTTCATTTTCTGTTGCTACTTTCTCCTTACAGTTGCCCCGCGAAATATCTTCAAATACATCAAAAACAAAGAGTACAGCTTTATTCCCGTGTTTCTGAGTGCAATTGCCTGGCATTTCACTAACAAGGCGGACAGCAACAACCTGGGTTTTAATTTGAAACGTTAACATATGGAACTCCTCTTCTGGCTCAGCCTTTTCGTCGTTTTTTACACGTTTCTTGGCTACGGGATCGTGCTGTACATTCTGGTAAGACTGCGCAGGATTATCAAAGGAAACCGGCCAATACCCGGTTTCGATCAGGACTTTCCGACATTGACGCTGATCATTGCTGCGTACAACGAAGAGAGCATCATTGAAGAGAAGATCGCCAATACCTTACAGCTGTCATACCCCGCAGACAAACTGAGCCTGGTGTTCGTTACAGATGGTTCGTCGGATCGTACGCCGGAACTGGTAGCCGCTTACGACCAGATCAAGCTGATGCATACACCGGTGAGAAGCGGTAAAATCCTGGCCATGCACCGGGCAATGAAGGAGGTGAATTCCGAGGTAGTTGTTTTTACCGATGCAAATACTTTCCTCAACAAAGACGCATTGATGCTGATCGCAAGGCACTATGCCGACCCGACTGTAGGCGCAGTGTCCGGCGAAAAACGCGTACAGCAGGAAGAAGTTTCGGATGCAACTGCCGGGGAAGGCTTTTACTGGAAGTACGAATCGACATTGAAGAAATGGGATTCAGAGCTTTATTCGGTCGTCGGGGCGGCAGGAGAATTGTTCAGCGTGCGGAATTCCCTTTACACGGATGTGGAGCCCGATACTATTCTCGATGATTTTATGATTTCAATGCGCATTGCCCAGCAAGGTTACCGCATTATCTACGAGCCTGCTGCCTACGCTTCGGAGCTTTCGTCGGAAGATATCAAGGAGGAGCTGAAACGAAAAGTGCGCATTGCTGCGGGCGGGATACAATCCATTCTGCGGCTCAAAAAACTGCTGAACCCGTTTCATTCGCCCCTGCTGTCATTTCAGTACATCAGTCACCGCGTACTCAGGTGGACAGTCACACCTTTTCTGATGATCCTTTCATTTGTACTTAACATCTGGATCGTTGCCGATGGAGGCGGGTGGTTTTACAGCCTGATCCTTGCCGGGCAGGTTTTCTTCTACGGCGCGGCACTGCTGGGCTGGTTGCTCGAAAAGCGGAAAATCAAGGTGAAAGCCTTGTTCGTTCCTTACTATTTCTGCGTGATGAATTATGCGGTATTGGCAGGAATACGGCGGTATATCAAAGGCTCACAAAGCGCGGCCTGGGATAAGTCCCGCCGGAAAAGCGCAACTGCTACTTACTAGTCTTTGCCCGTAAGCCTGTAATTACATTGCTTTAAGGCGAGCTGATTCTTCTTCCAGAATAGGCAGGAAAACATTGATATCCGTGTTGATCTCCACGTACATGTTCATGAGTGCGTCATTGGTTTCATTGTCTTTAATGGCGCGTTCCAGGATCTCGACGCGCGGGCGGATACCTGTTAATCCCGCCATTGTAAAAGAGGGTTTCAATCCGTGGACAATGCTTGCGGCTTCTTTTTTATTATCGGTTTCAAGTGCCAGCTCCAATGCCCGCCAGCGCGGAAGGGAATCGCTCAGAAATGCGTCAAAAATCATGTAAAGGATGACCGGATCGTCTCCATAAGCCTGATCGATATAGGCAAGATCCAGAGCTGGGTTAAGGTTTAAAGCCATTATTTCTGAGTTAAAAGTATTCCGGATAAGAGGTTGGTTGAGGTAAAAGTAAACGTGCAAGGATACCGCTGGTAACCCTTGCACGTCGCAAAACTATAACAATTATTGATTTCCTTCTGCTTTTGTTTCTTCTTTTGCAGGTTGTTTCGCTTCTTCTTTTGCCTTCTTCTTAAAGTACCTGCGGAACAGGAAGTTAGACCTTAAAGCGGTCATATTTTCATCCAGTTTTTCAGTGCTGGTTTCCAGGTTTTGAAGGGTTCCTTTCAGGTTTGCTGCCGTAGTTTCGTCGTGCAGTAACACACCGATTGGGCTGGTAGTGTTTGAGTTAAGTTCAGCGCTGGCTGTTTTCAGGTTGTTTACCATCACATTCGCAGAAGAAACTGTCTCATTCAATCTGCCGATTGTTCCGCGCAGGTCTCTCATGATAACTGTATCGGTTGCAAAATCATTTGCCAGGCCACCTTTCTGGTTCAATTTCTGAGAAAATCCGGAGAGAGAAGCGGTCATTGCCTGCGCATTAACAGAAGCCTTTTTCAATGAGGCCAGGGTTTGGTCCACATCGTTGTAAAGCCGCTCGTCGTTCAGAAGCATACCCACGGTTCCTTTTCCTTCCAGGATGTTCTTGCTGATCGTTTTGAAGGCACTGGTTATCCCGAGCAGATTTTTGTTGTTTTCGGATAAAACCGCGAGCATTTCCTCGGTACTCTCTATTTTTTCTACAACCAGCTCGTCGCCGTCTTCCACAGAAGGTACCTTTTGCGTGCCGCCGTAAATGACAATGATCTTATTTCCGATCAAACCGTCCGTGCTGACCTTGGCTTTTGCATTCTTGCGGATAAACTCCTGAGATTTTTCTTCGATGTTCAGCAGCACCTCTACCCGCGAGTTACCTAAAAAGCGAATGGACTTAACTGTACCGATCTTCACCCCCGAGTACCAGATGTTGTTGCCGGGTTTAAGCCCGTTCACGTCATCAAAAATGGTTTTGACACTAATGGTGGAAGAAAATACCTTTTTCATACTCCCGATCGTGAGTATTCCGACTACAAAAATCAGAATTCCTATTATTACAAACAGGCCAACGGTGATAGAGCGTCTTCTTGTTGATGTTTCCATTATTTACTGAATAAAATTATAGTCGTAAAAACTCTTGATTCTCTCTTCTTCTGAACTAAATACCTCCTCGAATGTGCCTTGTTTCACGAATGTCCCGTCAAGCAGCATTGCTATTTTATCCCCGGTCGCGCGGGCACAGGTAAGGTCGTGTGTGATGATGATCGAGCTGGTGTGGTATTTTTCTTTTACCTCGTTGATCAGCTCGTTAATTTCCAGACATGTGATCGGATCCAGTCCGGCAGTAGGTTCGTCGTAAAGCATGATTTCCGGTTTGAGGATCAATGTCCTTGCAATACCGATCCGTTTACGCTGCCCGCCTGACAATTCCGAGGGTACCTGATTAATGGTCTGTAAAAGGCCGACCGCATCCAGTACATATTCCACCTGCTCGTTGATCTCCGCGCGGGTCAGGTTCGCCACATTCCTTACGAGCGGGAATTCAAGGTTTTCCCTTACGGTCATACTATCATAGAGCGCACTGTTCTGAAAGGAAAAGCCGATTTTCATCCGCAATTCCCTCAGTTCTTTTTCATTGAGCTGAGATACTTCTCTGCCCAAAACAATGCACTTGCCCCGATCCTGTTTAAGTAGGCCGGCTATGATCTTGATCAGTACCGACTTACCAGTTCCGGAGCGGCCCAGTACCACCACGTTTTCACCTTTTTCGACCTTCAAATCTACTCCGCGAAGCACATGCAGGCTCCCGAAAGACTTGTGAAGGTCTTCGATGTCGATAACCGGCGCTTCTGGCTGAGTTACTTCTTCCATTTTATATCCTGAAATAATTAGATACCTGAACAATGATCACTTCCTCGATAAAAATGAGGAACATCGAAATTACCACAGCCGAGTTGGCTGCCTTTCCAACTCCTTCCGTCCCCTTACTCGCATTGTAACCCTGGTAACACCCCACAATCCCGATTGTGAAACCGTAAGCAATTGCTTTGGCGAGTGAGGTGAAAATATCCAGAAAGGTTATCTGCTCGAATGCGCTTTCGAAGAATGCAATAAAACTTGTCCCTTCATTGAGTGTTACATTGAGGAACGCGCCCAACAAGCTCACGAGCGTACAGTAGAACATCAGAATGGGAATAGCGATGGTGGAAGCGAGCACCCTTGTTACCACCAGGAATTTGAATGGGTTAACAGCCGATACTTCCATCGCGTCGATCTGCTCGGTAACGCGCATCGAACCCAGCTCAGCACCGATGCTCGACCCGATTTTACCGGCGCTGATCAATGCAGTTACGAGCGCAGCCAGCGCGCGGACGATAGCAATAGCAACCAGTGAAGGCAGCCAGGATACCGCGCCGAATTCGGCCAGCGAGGGCCGCGACTGTTTTGTAAATACCATTCCGGTGATAAAGCCCGTCATTCCGATCAGCAGCAGCGACTTGTTTCCGATCGCGTAACATTGCTTCACGATCTCCTGAAATTCCATCCGGCCTTTGAAGACTTCGCGGAAAAACCTGATAAAGAATACGTAGCCATTATAAACCGCCAGGAAGGCTGAGTCTAAACCTTTTGTGTAAACGTGTTCCCTTTTCTTTGTGCTCATTCAATTTTTGGCAAAGTGACTTTTGTGTTTCGTTGCTTCTTTTCAGATGCTCAATGGGATAGCTGGTTTAGCTCCCGGCAGCGATCTCTCTTCAAACCACCTCATTCTGTATGCATTCATAGCTGTTTTTCCAAGTTTGTCCAGCAGGCGATAGTTTACGATCACGCCCACTGCCGCTCCGATCCCAGGTATCAGCTGCGCCATTTTGGCGAGATCAATATAATCGCGGTATTCTTGCTGAAAGGTTTTCCAGTCGAACTGATGGATATCATCCGGCAAAAACTGGCTCTTCACTTGCCAGTCCTGCATTTGGCTGAAAACGTGCTGTCTTTGTTTCTGGCTTGAAAAAGCAAGCTGGAAAACATGCAGGATAAAAAGCCGCTCTTTATAATCGTTTACAGGTCGGCCGTACAGCGCGGCGATCTCGAAAAGCAGCTTCAATTTGATCCCGATCAGAATGGGGAACTCGGCGAGTGCAAGCAGGAAGCCGCCTGCGCCGGTGATACCACCTTCCGCAGCACTGGCTTTTTTATAAAATTCAATGCGTTTCTTGACCTCGGTTTCAATTTCTTCCAGGCTGTGTCGCTCCCGGGGAATGCCGGTTGTGAACTCCGCGCCGGTGAGTACCGCACGGATCATCTGTTTGATAGTCGCAGTAATTGCCTGATGAACCTTATCCGGGATGATATTATTGATTTTGTCCTGAACAGCCTTCGAAGTACGATCAACAAAGTTCGGCCGCTTCTGCATTTTGTGCTGCCACTTCAACAGTTCAAGTCTGGTATTTTCCTCGTATGTGCTGAAATGCATATCAGTCAAAATCAAGATCGGGAAGGATAGAGTACGTTAACAATTCGAATTTGATCTTGTTTAGCAAAAATCATTCCAAATCATTACTCAGTCTCCTTACTAATCTTTTCTTCGGCTAATTCAAGGTCTTCTTTGTCTGGTTCCGGCTCTTCCTGCTGCTTTTCTGCAGCAGGTTCATACTGGAGTGAAATCAGGATCGGGAAGTGGTCGGAGGAAAAGTTTTCCAGTCTTTTCAAATGGATCAGTTTGAAGTGCGTGGTGCAAAAAACGTGATCGAGGGGAAATCTCAGGAAAGGGTACCTCGCATGGAAAGTATTGAAGAAGCCGCGACCTTCACGCGGGTCGAGCGTTCCGCTGATTTTCTTGAAAAGCTGCGTTGTGTATGACCACGCCACGTCATTCAGGTCGCCCACTACGATCGTGGGAATCGGGCATTCTTTTACTTCTTTGGCTACCAGCAACAGTTCTTTGTCGCGCTCGGTGGAGTACACATTTTCACCCGGTACCGGCGGGGTAGGGTGCACGCAATGCAGCTGGAAATTCTTGCCTGAGGGCAATTCTACGCAGGTTTTAATGGAAGGTATCTCTTCATCCACCAGGTGCCGGACTTCCGTATCCATCAGTTTAAGCCGGGAATACAGCAGCATTCCATACGTATTTTCGAGTGGAACAAGCTGCTGGTAAGGGTAGCTTTTTGTAAGCTCTTCGGTACCTTTTCGCCAGAATTCGTCTGTTTCAAGCAGCAGTATAATGTCCGGATTGTACTTCTTCAACACTTTCAGACAGCCTGCTATATTCTTGTTATGCTGGTACACATTGGAAGAAATAATGCTCACCGTATTATCAGGATCATTCCTGTCTGCTTTCAGCAACGTACGTTTGGACAGAAAAGTAAATGGAAAAACCTGGTAAACGAGGTAACCAGTATTCAGCAGCAATACTGCCACGACGCCGATCTGAAAAGGTGTAGAAATCCTGAATAGCGCCAGATAAAGGATCAGGATCAGTACGTTGAGAAAAAGCTTTTGTAACCTGGGATATTCGAAAACTCTGAATGCCCAGAAATCATTTCTGACCAGCGGAATCAGGGAAAAGAGTACAATAATTGCCCCGGCAATTTCCAGGCCTGTTTGAAGAGAATGCATGTTGAGTTAATTCACGATGGTATCTATATGTCGGGCTATTGTACCCAAACTTTCTTTGTCCATTCCTTTTCACCGGCTTTCAGCCTGATCAAATGAATGCCCTGGACCCCGCCAGGTACTGTAATAATGGTTTCTGTTTCATTCCGGACAGCCTGTTGCGACAATGCGTGTCCATTCATATCTAAAAAGCTGATTTCACCTGTAACTGATTTGTTGAACTTTACGCTGAGGCGGTCATTTTTACGTGCCGGGTTCGGGTAAACTGAAAACAGCTCGCCCCGATCCTTCTCTACGCCGAGGATAACAGGCATTTCAATCTCAGCGAGTCCATACTGGTCGGATTCAGCGAGTTTGTTCTCGGCTTTGAGCCGGTATATGATTTTATCGGCATGATTGGGCTTATCAACAAACTGGGTTGTAACCGAGTCAAGTACTGCAATGCGGCTGAACGCGGAGGTGCCTTTCAATTGCCGCTCCAATACGTACTTATTTGCTCCTTCTACAAGTTGCCAGCTGAGCTTTACATCCGTGTCACCCTGCTTTTCAGCTGTCAGAACAGGCTTTGACAATGCAGTTCCGATCGGTACATTGTAGAAAGTAAGCGCGCGCATTCCTTTGCTGTTCCTGATGTAAGGCCCGGTAAACGGAAAGTAGGGGCCGCCCTCAGGAAGGTACATCGGCAGGTAGTTAATGCTATTCGCTCCCTGCGGACCGCTAAGTTCAAGCAGGATTTTGTTGCCTTCGGCTTTTCCTGAAGTTACCATTCCTGATCCCCAGTCCAGGTAAAAGAAATCTTTCATTTCCAGGTTTACGCCGGAAGCAGTGCGGTAAGTTGTCGGGTAAACCAGCTCCTGACCTTCGTCAAACACCAGTACCAGCTGTTTTTTTTCCTGGGTTTTATAAAAAACCTTTTTAAGCGAAGGAGAGAGTATGTTGGAAGTGTCTGTGGAATTGTAAAAATCTTTCAGGATAATCCTCGAAAGCTCGAACCCGCTCTGCTGATTGCCCGCCCGCCCATAATGCAGCCCGTCGAATTCGGCCGTTCCTACCGTCGCAATTGTGGTGATCTCATTGTAAATATCAGGAAGCCTGCGCTGATAATCTCGTATTTCAGCACCGGTTGGGGATGGGAAATAAATGATATCGATCTGGTAAATGTAAATTTTTTGAAGGTTGGGCAGATCGAGTTTGAGGTTCTTATGCAGGTGATCAAAGTTGCCGGGCCAGTTAAAGGCTTCGTGGTAAGCTTCTGTCTCACCTTGCCGGAAAATGTATGATTTAGCTGCATTGACAAGTCCGCCTTTTTGCAGCCGGTAAAGCATTCTGCCGTACCCGGTATTCAGGTCCGCCGGATTGTTCTCGTTGCGTTTCGCATGATCACCCACAGCCGACCAGTGAAACCCTGCATTGATCAGGCAGTTCGGAATGCCCGATTTTTGCATTACCTGCTTCTGGATTTCAAAACCCATTGTACCCACACCATTTTGGTAAAGGTTCATATTGGAGTACGACCAAAGCGTGTCGGCGGGGTTGTAGGGCACTGTATTGAGGTTGTCCGTAATCCTGCCAAAAGTGCGGCAAAAGCGCGTTGTATCTGGTTCTGTGAAGAATCCGGTGGAGTTAGATTGTCCCGAGACAATGTACACGTCTCCACTCACGACATCCTTTCTGTTAACCACCAATACAGAGTCCGCTCCTTTGCATACGTACACTGCAAAATTATATCCGGCGAGCTCCGCCTTGATCTTCGTTTCAGTTGAGAACTTACCTACTTTGCCGCCTCCCGTATATTGCAGATTAGCTTTCAGATACTTGAAAGGCGCATTGTTTCTGGTTACTTGCACCGAAACATAGTCCCAGCCGGCTACTTCGACGATTCCGGAGATCGGAATGTTTGCTTCACTCTTCTCGTCACGAGGGTACAGCTGATAGTCCTGCGGGAGCTTCTCGAATACGACCGAGAAAAACCTTTGAGCATGACCAGCACCTGCGCTTCCGAGGAGAAACACGATAACAAGAAGGATTCCGAGCCACTTTCGGCCGGGCTCAGTGTTGCGGTGAAGCAAATTCATCGACTGGATTATTTGATTTTAACTGGCTTTACACCCTCAAAGGTAATTTTGACCGGATTGATAAATCCCTTCTCGTCAAAGGTCATCGCATCAATACAGGTCTCACGGTGATTTCCATCCGTTTCTGTCAGCGGTCTTCTGTGGTAAACGATATACCATTCGTCTTTGCCTGGTACCTGGATCACCGAGTGGTGACCGGCGCCGGTGGCCACTTTCGGGTCTTGCTGCAATATCTTGTCAACACGCTCGAACGGCCCGAAAGGAGAGTCTGCGATGGCGTAAGCTACTGAGTAGTTCGGTCCTGTCCAGCCGCCCTCTGACCACATGAAATAGTATTTTCCATTTCTGATGAACATAAACGGACCTTCCACGTAACCTTTCGGGGTTACCTCGCGGAATGTACTTCCATCCTCAAAGGGAATAAAGCCGGTGAAATCCGGTTTCAGCTTGGCCACATTGCAATGCCGCCAGCCGCCGTAAAAAAGATAGTACTGTCCGTCTTTGTCCCTGAAAACGAATTGGTCAATCGGTTGTGCTTTGTTGTGGAATTTATCGATCAGCGGTTTGCCGAGGTGATCTTTGAATGGACCTTCCGGTTTATCGGCAACTGCCACGCCTATTCCGCCCAGCTCATTATCGCTTTGAATGTCATTTGCTCCGAAGAAAAAATAGTATTTCTTGTCCTTCTCGATAATGGAAGGCGCCCACATAGCGCGTTTTGCCCATTTAATGGATGAGGTATCCAGGATATTCTCGTGCTTTTTCCAGTTTACAAGATCTTTGGATGAAAATGCGTCGAAATGCACCTGCTCTTCGTATGGAGCAGAGTATGTCGGGTAAATCCAATAGGTTTTGTCGAAGATAATTCCCTCAGGATCTGCATACCAGCCTTTAAAAACAGGGTTGCCTGCGGCTTTTTTCGCAGACTGGGAAAACGAATAGGTACTCAGAATGCAGACCAGGATTAAGGAAAGATAGTTTTTCATCAGAAGTTAACAGGCGTAAGTTTTAACCCGGGTAAAGTTCATAATTTTTACCTAAATTAATATGCCTCCCCTGCGCCGCCGCCACCAAAATTTCCTCCGCCGAACTTAACTCCCGGATCTGCCGGTAGATCCCCGAGGCTTTCAGCAACCAGAATAGCTTCCAGATTGGCAAATCTCCTGCGCTTACCAGGCTGATCGGAAATACCGTGACGAGGTGTTTTCAGGTAACTGATCAATGCGGCCGCCAGTACGATCAGCAGCGCTCCTGCAATGGTAAGTTCCTGAGAAAGGGGTAGTTCAAAAAAGTACATCCGGTAAGTAAACACGGAGGCGACAATTCCCAGTAAGCCGGTGACAAATAATATTCGGTCGTGTTTTTTCAGGCCAAAATAAATGTAAGCCGCCGGGATTGCTGCTGTAAGGAAGTAGAAGAGGTAGGAAAAACTAATTTCCGCAGAAACTGGTAAATCGTTCAGCATTGCATTGCCTTCGCGGACAACGAAATAATTTCCACAAACATAAAACACAGCCAGCGAGAGCGCCTCCACGATTTGCTGACATTTGAGGTAATAAATATCATTGTTCTTCCTGACAGAATAATAGATACCAGCAGCTACGATCATCAAAATAAACGGAAGGAGAGCCTTGCCGAGAGGGAACCCGATGAATGTGGAGCCAACCAGTATGAGGAGCACGAAGAAGGCGGCAGTAGTAACGAAGAGGTCCGCGTATCTTAAAACAGAAGGGATAAGGAACAGCAATGTAACAATGCAGTAGACTCCCGCAGGCGCACTTTCAAAAAGCAGGAAAACAGGCGTTGATGCAGACAGTAATGCGGCATACAAAAGTGCATTGTCTACACCCGAATGGAACAGTTTTCTCTCCCTGATCAATACTTCCAAAGCGGAGGTAAAGCAGGCGGCGCAAAACAGGCTCAGTAGCGAAAGTGTGGCATCGGAGCCCTCACCGATGAAGAATATGGAGACAAAGCCGCCGAAAAATGCGCAGGAAAGGAGCCCAAAACAGAAAAGTCCGATCGTTACGAATATACCGGGCCGGTAAAATTCGCTCGTAAAATTCGCATTAACCGCTTCCAGCTGACTGGCTGTAAGAAGGTTTTTGCGAAACCATTCGTGTGCGGTTTGCTTAATGTACTTGTTTTGAACCCAGAGATTGTTGTAGGCTTTCATCATCGTTTAATCCCCAGAAATTTTTTGTAATTGAGCAGGAACAGGATTACACCAATGCTGGAAAATGTGAAATAAACCGTTGCCAGTCCAAACACCAGTTCATTGCCCACCAGCTTTGCGAGCAGGTAAGTGACGTGAACATAGCCGTAAACGATGCCCATCAGAAGAAACAGCAGCGAATGCACGCGGCGGGCTGATAAGATGAAGAACACAGCAAGTGTGATACCAAACAGGAAGAAAACGAACAGCGGCTCCATTGTAAATGCACCTGCTAACGTTGCTATAAACGCCAGATTTCCACCGAGCAGCAGATAGGTATTTGCGAAGTGAGCTTTCCAGCTTTTCAGGTTAGATATCCATGCGAAAGCCACCAGCAGCACACCCAGCAGCGTAGCCGACCAAACCAGCCTCCCATCGGTAAAATCGCTCTTTGCTATTACCGAAAGCGGTGCAATCGTCAATCCAAGCCAGGACGCGAGACCCGTTATCGCCATGGAAAGTACGCCGGTATGGTCGAAACGGTAAGCAGTTACGAAGAATAATAGGGTGGGTAACAGTACCGCAGCACCGTATTTTGTTCCAAAAAGTGTGTATTGAAATTGGAGATACCCTTCCAATGCAAGAAAAAGCATGCACCCGATCAGCAGTGTGTAGCTGACAAACTTGTTGGGATTATGGACTTCATCCAGACTGAAAGGAACGCGGTGTTTGTAGGTGTACCAGAAGCAAATCACCATCAGGATCGCAATCAATGCGATGATCGCCTGGTGACCAATCGTATCAATGTTCTCGTAAATCAGAATACCCAGTCCAGACGTGAACAGCAGAATGCCGAGATAGAGAATGGAACGCAGTTCCCAGTGAATGGAAAATGCTTTGTCAGCTTCAAAAGAATGGATTGTATCCGCCTGCTTGTTGGAGATAATGCCTTTGCTGGTTAATGCATTCAGAACCTCTGTTGTAGTCATTTTGGTAGAGCGGCGAAGTGTGCTTCAAATTAGTAAGTTTCGAAAGCGAAGATCCGTATGCGCCGAGTTTAATTATTTCCCGGTTGTCTCCAACTATCTAAGGGTATATACTACATGCGAAGCACAAAATCTTCTTTCACTTGCTCCGCTCTGAAAAAGACAATGCCCACCCAGAAAAGGTCGATTGTGACAGTTACACTTGGATGTGCCTTGATGTAATTCCAGGCGGCAGTCATTTCTTCTGACCAATAAATATCATCAAAAATGAAAACAGAGTTGTTGTGCGCGTAAGGCAGGCAGTCTTTGAAATAGCGGACAGTTGGTTCGTAGCGGTGATTGGCGTCAACATACAAAAAGTCAATCTTCTGATCGAGCATGCATAGTTTCTCCGGCAGGGTTTGGTCAATGTTACCCAATACAATCTCAATGTTCGCAGCGCCCATACTTGCAAAATGTTCACGGGCCTTTGCTGCTGTCTGTGGGCAGCCTTCGAAGCTGGTGATGCGGGCGGCCGGGTTTGCTTTGGATAGATAGAGCGTGGTAAGTCCTAGCGAAGTA
The DNA here is from genome assembly GCF_001424405.1 of Dyadobacter sp. Leaf189. GTDB lineage: Bacteria > Bacteroidota > Bacteroidia > Cytophagales > Spirosomataceae > Dyadobacter. The sequence continues at coordinate 494,414 of NZ_LMPS01000006.1, read as the reverse complement.
CCCAGTTCTACTATATTTTGTGATTGGAAATTTTGAACTAAACGATAAAACAGACGGCCGAATTTTTCAGGCTTTTCTGCATTTCTGGTAATCGTTTTGATTTTACGCCTGTTCGATTTATTAACCCGGGAACCCGCACCCAGGTCTACGATCTCGATCACTTCTGTGGATGAAAGCAGCTTTTTCCGGAGCTTTTTAATCTTCGCATAGTCTTCATTCCGGTCTTTAACATTGATTACACGGTTGTAAAGATCAAACACAAATGGCGAATGGATCGCATGTGCATTTCCCGAGCGGAAGAGGTACTTGAAGTAAGCGGCAATCAATGGATGAAATTTAAATAATGAAGAGGGTAGCTGCGATTAACCCGCTAGTTAAGGCGGTAGGGAGCTACCAATGAGAATGCAGGAATGATAACCCGGAACTGGCGGCCGTCGAGCACGCGCTCCATCAGGTAAGTTCCAGCCATCTTTCCCAAATCGGTTTTAAGATTGCAGCCTGATACATAATCATGTACATCTCCGGGTTCGAGAATGGGTTGCAAGCCTACAATGCCTGCACCTTCCACTTCGCGCACGGTTCCGTTTGCATCGTGGATCAGCCAGTGCCTGCGTAAAAGCTTCACTGTGTGCTCACTATGATTTTCAATCAGGATTTTGTAAGTGAAAACATAATGGTCCTGACCTGGATTGGAGTAGTCCGGCTGATATTCTGTCAAAACGGTGACTTTCACACCATCTGTCACTTTAGAAACCATATGGATTGAGGGTGTTGGTAATTAGCGGTACTTCCATGTAAACGAAAATAGCAATCAAATACTGATAAAACCAAATCAAAAACATATAATTTGGGTGGCGAAACTAAAGACTAAAATATGGATGTAAAGATAGAGCCTTCGTGGAAAGAGAAACTGCAGGGAGAGTTTGAGAAGCCTTATTTTGAAACGCTGACCGCATTTGTAAAGGAGGAATATAAGACCAAACAGATCTTCCCGCCGGCAAAGCAAATATTCAATGCCTTCAATTTTTGCCCGTTTGATGAATGCAGGGTAGTAATACTGGGCCAGGATCCTTATCACGGTCCCGGCCAGGCGCACGGACTTTGTTTTTCGGTGAACGACGGGGTGAGGATACCACCTTCTCTCGTTAATATTTTCAAAGAAATTCAGGATGATTTGGGAAAACCCATTCCCAAGAGCGGCAATCTGGAAAGGTGGGCCAAGCAGGGAGTATTGCTTTTAAATGCAACATTGACCGTTCAGAGCGGTCAGGCAGGTTCACACCAGAACCGTGGCTGGGAGCGCTTTACCGATGCTGTGATTAAGTGCGTTTCGGATGAAAAAACGAATGTGGTTTTTATGCTCTGGGGAAGGTATGCGCAGGATAAAGGGGTTGTTATTAATGCAAACAAGCATTTGATCCTGAAAGCAAAGCATCCGTCACCTATGTCAGCTAACAGCGGTGGCTGGTTTGGTACGCATCATTTCAGCCAGGCCAATGCATATCTGGAATCAAAAGGGCTTGAACCTATTGAATGGTGAAAAAAAAGAGTCGGGATGCCCGACTCTTTTTCCAATTTTCACTCCTATTACTATTGTTATTATTTTACAATATCTGAATTCATTTCCAGAACCTTGTCCCATTGTGCCTGGTTGGTTTGAATGAATGCTTTCCGATCTGCATTGGCAGCATATTGCTGTGCACTTTCATCCGTACGGAAAGTCAGATAATGGATTACGTCAAATTCATTTGTGCTTCCTTCGGCTTTCTGAACGCGGCCGGCTGAGTAAGCTACCAGGTCTTTTACCGAGCTCTTCATGGAAGCGAAATCTCTTAAATGCTTTTCGATATCCTCGGAAGTAACTCCTTCTTTAAATTTGATGCAAACTACTTTCTGCGTTTCCGCTGGTCTGTGCGGAACGTAAGCTCCGTAAATAATCAACATAAATACGCACAGCGCAAAGACGGGAACCAGGTAACCCAATGTTTTATTTCTTGTCTTCATTTTTATAGCAAAATCAATTAAGTCAATGATAATCTTGATGCTACAAAGGTAAAACAATATTACTTAATTGTATTATTTATATATAAAATATAACTTATTTTGCAATTTATACAATAGGAAAAAGGATCATTAACCTGTCAGCTGATTGTCAGAATAATCTTTGGCAAGTGACTTTATAGCCGCTGTCTATATTCACCTGCTACAATGTTTTGTTTCGGTAAATTTTGCCTGCTAAAATTTGTAGAATAAGTAAACTCAGCTTCAAAATCAAAGATTAAGTGACCTAAAAGTGCAGAGTGCGTCAAAACGGGTGTTGTAAGCTGCTTAACAACCATCCAAATTTTATATGGACGCATTATTTTTCAGATTGAAGGGGAAATCAGGAATTTTCAGCTTTGTGCTTTGTTTAATGCTGCTTTTCAATCAGCAGAATGCATTTACGAATGCTATTCAGGTGTATAAACCGCAATGGGGATTTTGGGCGCACAAAAGAATAAACCGGATGGCAGTTTTCCGCTTGCCAGCTGCAATGCAGGTTTTTTACAAAAAACACATCGATTTCATTACTGAGAATGCTACTAATCCGGACAAAAGAAGGTATGCGGTAGTAGGCGAAGCTGAGCGGCACTACATCGACCTGGATATGTACGGCGACAGTGCATTGAAGATTTTGCCAAAGTTCTGGCAGGCAGCGGTAGTTAGATTTGGCGAGGATAGTCTCCGTAAGCACGGCATTGTTCCCTGGCAGATACAACTATCGGCATACCAGCTCACCGAAGCTTTTAAAGAGAAGAATGCGGCGAGGATATTGCGTGTGTCTGCTGATCTGGGTCACTACGTCGCAGATGCGCATGTTCCCCTGCATACCACCCGCAACTATAATGGACAGTTAAGCAATCAGGAAGGGATCCATGGTTTTTGGGAGTCAAGGTTACCTGAGTTGTTTGCTGAGGAATATGATTTATGGATTGGCCAGGCTACGTACATGGATCGCATTGCCGAGAAAGCCTGGGTGGCCATCGCTGCATCGCATGCGTGCGTTGATTCAGTGTTTTTGTTTGAAAAAGAACTGACAGAGCAGGTTAGAAAAGATGCCAAGTACAGCTATGAACTTCGCAATAATGTACTTACCCGGAGTTATTCAAGGGAGTTTTCCGAAAAATACCACCGGATGCTTCAAGGTCAGGTCGAGCGGAGAATGAAAGCTTCCATTGAAATGGTAAGTGATCTTTGGTACACCTGCTGGATCAACGCTGGGCAGCCGGATCTAAAGTCGCTTGTAAATCCGGTACAGGCAGCAGAGACGACGCAGGAGGAGCCGCAAACCGAACCAGTCAAGAACGTGAGGCAGGAAGGGGATAATGAATGCAACCGAACACTTCTGTGACAGGCAAGTTATCTCTAGATCTTTTCTCCGGCCATTAATACCTTCGCTGTCACCAATAATTGTCCCAAATGCCGTTGGGTATGCTCTGCCGCATGAAACAACAAGCCCAGCTGAGTGGAAGGGATCATTGCGCGGCCGACATATCTGATCTCCGACAATGTAGTTTCGTCCGCTTGTTTCAGCTGATTGATTGCCATGTCGACCTGATTTTTAAATTGCTGCAATAGGAAATGAAAAGAGATGCTTTCCTGCGGTATACCCTCGTTTTTGAGGTATTCCATCTGGCTTTCTGTTAAAGATTCCTGTCTGGCGTAAGTGAAAAGCCGGTCTAGCACACCGGTGAGGTGCTGCAAGTGAAAGCCGACCGAAGCGACGCCCGCCGGTTTTTCCCACAATAATGAAGCAGGGAACTGAGGCGCGATGGCGGATAATTCTTCAACAGCCTGCAATAATGCATGTGCTACGGGCTGCAACGCGGGCGTAAGATCGGGCAGGGGGCCACGCAGCCAGACTTCCAGATTTGATTTTGCATTCATCTGCCCAAGGTAAATAAAAAAAGGGGCTTGTTGAAGGCCCCTTTTACGAATTGTTAATTCTGATTATTTCGCGATATCGATCTGAACAGGCTTGCCTTTGATGGTGTTGCCGTCCATTGCGCGAAGTACAGCACGAGCATCACGCTCAGGTACGTCAACGAATGTGAATTTGTCATAAATGTCGATCGCTCCGATGGTTTTTCCAGGAATGTTAGCTTCTCCTGCAATGGCACCAACAATATCTTTCGGCATAATATGGTCTTTTCTGCCAAGGCTCAGGAACAAACGAGTCATGCCCGCTTCCGGTGCAGACTGGCGACGTGGCTCACCGTCACGGCTACCTTCCGGGCGACGGAAGTCACCTTTTGGTGCATAGCGGTCAGTGCTTCTGCGGTCACCTTCTCTTCTGTCTCCGCCTCTTTCAAAACGGCTGCCAGTTGAGCGTCTTTCGAAACGGTCACCACCTTCACGACGGCCACCATCGCGGTCACCGCGTCTTTCTTCCCAAGCCAGGTTAGCGTCGGCGTACTCATTTTTCTGAACACCCATGATCTGCTTCGCCATGGCACCTACAACCTGCTCAGTTGTATAACCAGCGTGGTTCAGCATTTCCAGAATGTCGCCGAAAAGCTCCTGATCGTCGCCTTCCTGGATGGAAGCTGAAATGCTTTCAACAAAGCGTGCTTTACGAACACCAACGATATCTTCATAAGAAGGAATAACTCCTTTTTCGATTTTTACCTTGGTATAGCCTTCAATTGATTTCAGACGATATTTTTCGTCGCGTGCAACCAGAGAGAATGCTTTTCCGGACATTCCGGCACGACCTGTACGGCCGATACGGTGTACGTAATATTCTTCGTCAAGAGGGATATCGTAGTTGATCACACCATCAAGACCACTAACGTCGATACCACGGGCAGCTACGTCAGTTGCAACAAGAATAGTAGTTACACCAGCTTTGAATTTGCTCATTACATTGCTTCTCTGCTGCTGGCGCAAATCGCCGTGGATACCTTCCGAAGCATAGCCTCTTAATTGAAGATCTTCCACGATCTCGTCCACTTTCCTTTTTGTATTACAAAAAACAAGCAGTGATTTCAAGTGGTGCATATCGATCAGGCGGGTCATAACTTCAACTTTCGCCTGTGGTTTTACTTCGAAGTAAACCTGTTCGATATTCTGGTTAGTCAGCTCGTTGCGGACTACCTTAATAAGAATAGGATCATTCAAAAAGCGTTTTGTGATCGACATAATCGGCTTCGACATAGTAGCCGAGAACAGGATAGTCTGACGATCTTCCGGCATATCAGCAAGGATGCTTTCAATATCCTCACGGAATCCCATATCCAGCATTTCGTCGGCCTCATCCAAAACCATCATTCTGACTTCGTCAAATTTCAGTGTTTTGCGTTCCATATGGTCCATTACACGACCGGGAGTACCTACTACGATGTGGACGCCTTTTTTCAAAGAGCGGATTTGTCTGTCGATGGAATCTCCACCATATATAGCTTCGATCTTAATACCGCGCTGAAATTTAGCTAGGCGACCGATCTCTTCCGACACCTGCACTGCCAACTCACGGGTTGGGCAAAGGACAAGTGCCTGAACTGCATTGCTGGTAAGGTCAATTCTTTCAAGTACAGGAATACCGAAAGCGGCCGTTTTACCGGTACCGGTTTGCGCCTGACCAATTACGTCAGAACCTTGCATTACGGCCGGGATTCCCTGTGCCTGAATAGGAGAGGGTTTTTCAAAACCCATTTCTGTAAGGGCTTTCAGGATATTCTCAGAGAGACCAAGCTCTGAAAAAGATTCAATTGTTTCAGTTGTCATTATCTGTTTATTAGTATTATTCTGGTTGGAAAAATCAGCTCTGCTGCATTGGCAACTCTGGTTTTGTCGAAACAAAAATAAACCTGGACTAAAACAGTTATTTCTTATTCAGACAAATGGCCTCTGTCGTAATGACGAGAGCTTACATGAAAATTTAAAAAAAGGGATTGCGCACAGCCCACCACAAACCATCCGTGGGGCTCTGCATTTGAACGGTTGTCTTTACCGGCGATTAGAGGTCGGTTGCTACTTTTAGATTAATGCCTGACCGTATGAAGCAGAGAAGCGAACGGATGTTCGTTAATTTTATGCAAAAGTAAGAAGATTATTGGAAAACACAACCTGCACTAAAAAACTAATTGTAATATTTTTAGAAAGTAAAAAACCTGACAGAAGGATCTCCGTCAGGTTTGCTTAGCAGGTTTGTCAAATCAGAACAATTCTTTCACATCTGTATAGGGTAGGTTCCATGCCTCAGAAACACCCTTGAACACTACTTTTCCATTCACTACATTCAGTCCTTTCCTGAGTTCTTCATTGCGGGTACAGGCTGTTTTCCATCCCTGGTTTGCTAGCTGAAGTGCATAAGGCAAAGTTGCATTTGTCAAAGCCAGTGTAGATGTATAAGGCACGGCGCCAGGCATGTTGGCAACACAATAATGCACTACTCCGTCCACTTCATAAATAGGGTGCTCGTGTGTGGTTGCCCTGGAAGTTTCGAAACAGCCGCCCTGATCAATTGCCACGTCTACCATAACGGTACCGGGCTTCATGAGCTTCAGCATATCCCGGGTAATGAGTGAGGGCGCTTTTGCGCCGGGGATCAGAACGCCGCCGATAATCAGGTTTGCACCTTTAATCAACTCACGGATATTATATTCGTTCGACATAACTGTATCGACATTCGCGGGCATAATATCTTCAAGGTAACGCAGGCGCGGCAGGCTGATATCCACAATCGTCACATTAGCGCCGAGGCCAGCCGCCATTTTCGCTGATTGCGTGCCCACAATACCGCCACCGAGCACAAGCACATTCGCCGGCTTCACGCCCGCTACTCCGCCCAACAGGATACCGAATCCACCCATTGGTTTTTCAAGATACTTGGCACCTTCCTGTACGGCCATTCTGCCGGCAACTTCGCTCATTGGTACCAGCAATGGAAGACTTCTGTCTGTTTTCTCTACGGTTTCGTAAGCCAGGCAAACTGCCTTTCTTTCCATCATCGCGTGGGTAAGAGGCTCTGAGGAGGCAAAGTGGAAATAGGTAAAGAGGAGCTGTCCTTCTTTGATAAGGGCGTATTCACTTTCAATCGGCTCTTTGACTTTGATAATCATTTCGGCGATCGCATACACTTCTTCAATTGTAGGCAGGATAGTAGCGCCGGCGCCTGCATATTCCTCGTCGCTGAACCCGCTTCCTTTTCCTGCCTCGGCCTGAATGTAAACTTCGTGGCCCTGCTTGCGGAACTCGGTAACCCCGGCCGGGGTCAGCGCGACGCGGTTTTCGTTGTTTTTAATTTCTTTGGGAACACCAATGATCATGTGAATAGTGGTTTGGGATTTTAAATTGCAGGAAAGGCATCAAAATTAGAGTGTTATGGAAAAAGACACCAGAAATCTGCTTTAAGACAGAAAAGAAAACTAATTTTATGCCAGCCGGCAAGAAAAAATCCTGCCATTTGCCCTTTCTGGAAGTCGGCAATCAGAAAAAAAAACTATATGCAACCTGACGCTACGGACCGCAAAATTCTGGCATTGTTACAAGACGATGCCCAGCTTACGATCAAAGAAATAGCGAGCCGGATCAACCTCTCTGTTACCCCGGTTCACGAACGCATCAGAAAGCTTGAAAAAGAAGGATTTATAGATAAATACGTGTGTCTCCTGAACAGGCGAAAGCTTGGCAAGAGCCTCGTTGTTTATTGTAATGTTACCCTCGACAAGCAACGTAAAGAAAGCTTTGAGGACTTCAACCAGGCGATTGTGAAAATGAGCGAAGTACTGGAATGTTCAGTCGTGTCAGGTAACTTTGATTATATGCTGAAAGTAATCGTTGAGGATGGGGAAGCGTATAATCAATTCTATCAGCAAAAACTTTCTGCATTAAAAAGCGTGTTACACATCAGCAGTTATTTTGTAATTTCCGAGATAAAGCATACTACTGGGATTTCAGTGGGCTAGAAGTCGGCTGCGGGCTATTGGCAGTTAGCTATTAGCTATTAGCTTCTTTCGGTCGCAACCGTGGGAGCGATCTATTAATGTTCACTGATGACATATTTATCAACTATAAAAGCCAAGAGCTAATATACAATTGCTAACAGCTAATAGCTAACAGCTTATTAAACGAATGAATAAAAACTTTAAGGATGGACTGAACTTAATGTCGAAGGTGACGCCTAAGCGTGCCTGGAATGCGATTCAGATATTGAGCAGCTACTTTTACTCAAAAATGACAGGTAACCCGGTTCACTGGGGTATGCCAATAGCCATTTCTTTCGAGCCTACTACATCGTGCAACCTGCGTTGCCCGGAATGCCCCAGCGGTCTCCGGTCTTTCACCCGGCCTACCGGAATGATGGAAGAGCAGCTTTATAAAAAGACAATCGACGAGCTTGCCGATACGCTTTTGTACCTGATTTTCTATTTCCAGGGAGAGCCTTACCTGCATCCTAAATTCTTTGAGCTGGTACAATACGCGCATGATAAGGGTATTTACACGGCTACTTCCACGAATGCGCATTATCTCACGGATGAGAAAGCGAGAAAAACGGTTGAATCCGGCCTGGACCGCCTGATTATATCCATTGACGGAACGACCCAGGACGTTTACCAGCAATATCGGGTTGGAGGTAACCTCGAAAAGGTACTTGAAGGAACACGCAATATCATCAAATGGAAAAAGGAGCTCAATTCGAGCACGCCGCACGTGATTTTCCAGTTCCTGGTCGTAAAGCCGAATGAGCACCAGATAGAGGAAGTGAAGAAGCTGGCTGAGGAAATGGGTGTTGACGAGGTTGGATTGAAAACCGCCCAGATTTACGATTATGAGGAAGGTTCTGAGCTTATTCCTACGATTGACAAATATTCCCGCTACCAGAAACATGACAACGGAAGTTATTCCATCAAGAATAAATTCGTCGACCATTGCTGGAAAATGTGGCATTCATGCGTGATTACCTGGGACGGCGCTGTGGTGCCCTGCTGCTTTGACAAGGATGCCGAATACAAGCTGGGTGATATGAAGCGACAAACTTTCCGACAGCTCTGGCGCGGCAAGAAATACGAAGACTTCCGGGCGTCGCTGATCCGCTCTCGTTCCGAGATTGAAATGTGCAAGAATTGTACTGAGGGAACGCAGGTTTGGGCGTGAAACATAGGGTTACAAGCGGCTTATTTCCATTTCTAATTAAATAATAATCTGTCCTAAGTAATTGATTATAAGTACGCTGAATGTTTTAGGCAAATCTGCGTGGAACATTTTTTGGTGAATTGCCCTGAATAACTGAAATTTGAAATCGGTAACACAAAAGGATACATGGGCAAAGTAATTGCAATTGCGAATCAAAAGGGAGGAGTAGGAAAGACGACCACCGCTATCAATTTGGCCGCCAGTTTGGCTGCACTGGAATTTCGAACTTTAATCATTGATGCTGATCCACAAGCTAATTCCACTTCCGGTCTGGGTTTTAACCCGCAGGAAATGGAAAACAGCATTTACGAATGCATGGTGGAACAGGCAAAAGCTTCCGAAATTATTCTGGAAACCGATTTTCCAAACCTGAATTTACTGCCTTCACATATTGACCTGGTTGGTGCTGAGATTGAAATGATCAATCTGAAAAACCGGGAGAACCGAATGAAAGATGCGATTGCGGAAGTTCGGGACAACTACGATTTTATTATCATCGACTGCTCACCTTCGCTTGGTTTGATCACGATCAATAGCCTTACAGCTGCGGATTCGGTCATCATTCCCGTTCAATGCGAGTACTTTGCGTTGGAAGGTCTCGGTAAGCTGCTCAATACGATCACCATTATTCAGTCCAGACTGAATACAGGCCTTATTATAGAAGGTATATTGCTGACAATGTACGATTTGCGTTTGCGTTTGTCGAACCAGGTTGTTAATGAAGTTACCAATCACTTCGAATCACTCGTTTTCAATACCATTATTCCAAGAAACGTCCGGATCAGCGAGGCTCCTAGCTATGGTATCCCTGTGATGGCGCAGGATTCTGATAGTAAGGGTGCAGTAAGTTACCTGAACCTGGCAAGAGAAATATTAAGTAAAAACGGTCTGCTATCCTCGGATAAAAAACTAGGGGTCAACTAATAACGATCAAATAGCTAAACGATGGAGAACAGCAGCAAGACCAAAAAGATGACAGGGCTGGGGAGAGGTTTGGGAGCTCTTCTGCAGGATTCTGAAAAAGTCAATAATTCAAGAACAACTTCAAGATTGCCGGCTGCCGAGGTGGTTGGCTCCATGAATGAGATCAATCTCGACCAGATTGAGGCAAATCCTTACCAGCCGCGTACCAAATTTGACCAGGAAGCCTTGCAGGAACTGGCAGATTCCATTCGCGTTCAGGGTATTATCCAACCCATTACAGTAAGGCAGCTTGCCGAAGATTCATACCAGCTGATTTCGGGAGAGCGCAGGTTGCAGGCTTCGAAGCTGATCGGGCTGGATACCATTCCTGCGTACGTCAGGACTGCCAATGACCAGCAGATGCTGGAAATGGCGCTGATCGAAAACATTCAGCGCGAGAACCTTAACTCTATAGAAATTGCCCTCAGCTACCAGCGCCTGATACTGGAATGTAACCTGAAACAGGAAGAACTCGGTATACGTGTCGGTAAGAACAGGACAACTGTCAATAACTATATCCGTTTGTTGAAATTGCCTCCCGTGATCCAGGCTGCATTGCGTGACAATAAGATCAGTATGGGACATGCCAGGGCCATTATCACCATCAACAGCGACCAGAGCCAGCTTAAAATTTTCAACAAGATCATTGAAGAAGGCTGGTCTGTGCGAAAGGTAGAGGACGAGGTAAGAAAGCTCGGGATGATGAGCAGCAGCTCGCTGACCGACAAGAAGCCGGTGACAATTAATCAGGAAATAAAGTCGTTACAATTTCAATTATCTTCATTTTTCGGAGCGAAGGTTTCCGTAAAGAGCAATGAGAACCACAAGGGAGAAATTAAGATCCCATTCACGTCTCAGGATGAATTAAAGAAGATTTTGGAAACATTGAAATTCAAATAGGACTTGAAAAACTGGTTTTTATCGGCGGTAATCCTGCTACTATCCGGGGCTGTATCGGCGCAGAACACGATCCCAAGAGACAGCGTTAAAACACTGAATGTTCCCATTGTGGTGAACGATAGCACTGTTTTGCTACCGGGTGATACGTTAAAAAAGGTTAAAGGTTTCATGCCTGTTCCTAAAACCGCGACCAGAATGGCGCTGATACCGGGACTTGGCCAGATTTACAACCGCGACTACTGGAAGGCGCCTATTGTATATCTTGCATTCGGCGGCGGACTTTATACCTATTACCTGAATTCTTTGAAATACCACGACTATTTGTCGGCTTACAAAGAGTTTTACAATCTGGACAAGAACAGTCCAACTTACGGCCAGCCAAAGCCGGAACTGGTTGACTCTACGGTAACAGTAAGAGTGAGAAGCTTGCTTAATACCAGCAGCACCTACCAGCCTGCTAGCAGGGACCAGGCTTTAAGAGGAAAAAATTACTGGCGACGGAACCGCGGATTTGCATTGATCGTGACCGGCCTGATATACACACTTTCAATTATTGAGGCTAATGTAGCGGCGCATTTGAAGACTTTTGATCTTTCCGATGACCTTACATTGCGAATAGAGCCTAAACTTCAGCAGCCGGCAATGCGGACACCAGCTCCGGGCGTGCGGCTGGTTTTTAATATTAAATAGCTTTTATTGAATCAAATATTGTAGTTAATGAAAATACTGTTACTCGGTTACGGCAAAATGGGGAAAACGATTGAGAAGATTGCAATCGAAAGAGGGCACACGATCGTAGCAAAAATTGACCTGCAAAACCGAGCAGAAATGGAAGAATTAGGCCGGGAAGATGTTGACGTGGCCATTGAATTCAGCGCTCCGGAATCTGCTTTTGAGAATATAACGTATTGTTTAAAAAAGGGCTGGCCGATTGTAAGCGGAACAACGGGCTGGCTTGAACACAGAACAGAGATAGAACAGCTTTGTCTGGATACCAAAGGCGCTTTCTTTTATGCTTCTAATTACAGCATTGGTGTTAACCTGTTTTTCCGGCTCAATAAGCAGCTCGCACGTTTGATGAAGGGACAGGCATACCGCAGCTCGATGACTGAGATACACCATATCCACAAACTGGACGCGCCCAGCGGTACTGCGATCACCCTCGCCGAAGGTATTATGGAAGGCAGCGGCGAGCAGAAAGGATGGAAGCTTGCACCAGAGGATGAGGAAGGTTTTATTCAAATTGAAGCTAAAAGGCTGGGAGAAGTACCGGGTACCCACATTGTCCGTTACGAATCACAGGTTGATACCATTGAAATTACGCATACAGCCCACAATCGCGATGGATTTGCATTAGGCGCAGTGGTTTCGGCCGAGTGGCTGCCTGGCAAAGCAGGTGTGTTCGGGATGAACGATCTGCTTGAAAATCTAGATTAAATCGCCCCCTTCTATCTTATAAAAGCAACAAAAAAGCATGGCTATTAACAGAGAGTTAATTTCAGATAAAGTGAGTACGAAAAAGAAGAAATCGGCAGTTAGGGAGTGGTTTGATTCCATTCTCTTTGCTGTGGTCGCGGCAACATTGATCCGCTGGCTGTTTTTTGAAGCGTTTACAATTCCTACTCCGTCGATGGAGAATAGTTTGCTGGTGGGAGATTTCCTGTTTGTCAGCAAGCTGCATTACGGTACCCGCACGCCGAAAACCCCATTGCAGGTTCCATTGACGCACCAGACGATCTGGGGTACCAATATTCCTTCCTATACCGATGCTATCCAGCTTCCTCAATACAGATTGCCTGGTTTCAGCGAAGTAAAACGCGGCGACGTGGTCGTGTTCAATTATCCGCCTGAAATGCAGCATCCGGTAGATTTGAAGACCAACTATATCAAACGTTGCGTTGGTCTGCCCGGCGACCAGCTCGAAGTGCGCGACTTGCAGGTTTATGCAAATGGTACCGCTGAGCCAAATCCGGCGCGAATGGAGAACGAGTACTTTGTTGCCACTACCACTGCGGTAAATGAAGTGAAAGTGTTCAAGGAAAATGGGATTTCTGAGTACAACGCGTATTCTGAAAGTTATAATGATACAATTCCGGGAAATGATCAGCAGGGTTATCTTGTTTTCACAACCGAAGAAATCGCTGCGAAGCTTAAAACCTACGACTTTGTAAAAGGAATTACACTGGTGAAATCTTCGAAGGACATTAGTGAACCGATGTTGTACCCAAATTCAACATTGTTTAAATGGAACCGCGATAACTACGGACCTGTAACTGTCCCGAAAGAAGGAGTTAGTGTACAATTGACACCGGAGAATGTAGCACTTTACGGTACGGTGATCAAAAACTATGAGGAGAATGAGAACGTGGAGCTCGGAGAAAAGTCGGTTAAGATCGCCGGAAAGGAAATTACCAGCTACACGTTCAAGCAGGACTATTATTTCATGATGGGGGATAACCGCCATAACTCAGCGGATTCACGCTATTGGGGGTTTGTTCCGGAAGATCACATTGTAGGAAAAGCAGTATTCGTGTGGATGTCCATTGATCCTAGTCCGACGAGCTTCTTCAATAAAATCCGTTGGAGCCGCATATTCCGTGTGATTAATTAACTGGAATTTCTCTTAGGAAAAGAGAGGCTGCGAAGTCTCTCTTTTTTTGTATACTAATATATAAGAAAAATTAATATACATATTGATTATTTATATCTGTAATAAGTATCTTGCGCATGCATCTTTGATCCTTTTTTATGCCTGTTCTCGAAATTACCCCTAAGAACACACAGCAGCCTCACAAGAAAACTCCTTTCCACGAGTGGTTTGACTCCATCCTATTTGCTGTAATAGCAGCTTCATTGATCCGGTGGCTATTTTTCAGCGCATTTGTAATCCCGACTCCATCGATGGAAAACAGCTTGCTGGTAGGTGACTACCTCTTCGTAAGCAGGCTGCATTACGGTACTACCACGCCGATCACCCCGTTGCAGGTACCGCTTACACACCAGACGATCTGGGGTACGCAGATTCCATCTTACCTCGATTGGATCCAGCTCCCGCAATTCAGACTGCCCGGCTTTACGGATGTGAAAAATGGTGATGTGGTGGTGTTCAACTTACCGGTGGAGCATCCCGACACTTACCAGAAGTACAGCAACGTACTGCCAGACCTGCACCCGCATCCGGTCGATCTTCGGTCCAATTACATTAAAAGGTGCGTAGGAATCCCAGGTGATCAACTGGAAGTAAAGGCGGGGCAGGTTGTGATCAATGGCGTGCCGGCTGCTAATCCGCCGGGAATGCAGCAGGAATATTTCTTGTCAGCTACTACGCAGGTTAATGAAGAAAATGTATTCCGGCGCAACGGGGTAGTGGACTACGCGCCATTTACCGAGAGTTTTGGCGATACCATTGCGTCCAATGATGAATTTGGATACATCATTAAGACGACAGATGAGACTGTCGAGAAGCTAAAAGCTTACGATTTTGTAAAACGCATTCAGCCGATCCTCTTGGATAAAGGTTTGAAGGAGCCTTACCTGTTCCCTAACTCGGATCAACTCGACTGGAACAAGGATAACTACGGCCCCATTTTGGTACCTAAGAAGGGCGCAACGATAACGCTCAATGCTGGTAATGTCGCATTGTATGCCGATGTAATCAAAAGTGACGAAGGGAATGCAGGTATAACCATTGAGAATGGGAAGATATTACAAAATGGAAAGGCGCTTGAACGCTACACGTTTCGTCAGGACTATTATTTCATGATGGGAGATAACCGCCATAATTCCGCTGATTCACGCTATTGGGGGTTCGTTCCCAAAGATCACATTGTTGGTAAAGCAGTTTTTGTATGGATGTCTATTGATCCTGATCCGACCAGCTTTTTTCAAAAAATTCGCTGGGAAAGAGTTTTTCGGATTATCAGGTAATGAAAAAGTCCGGCTCGATATCAAGCCGGACTTTCTTTTTGCTTCTGAATACGTTACTCTTCCTGAGAGAAAATCAGCGCGGTATATGGGGGGATTTGTAAAGATCCGTGGAAAGGATGGTTGTCCATTTCACCCTCGAAAGTTTCAATGTCCTTGATTCCAATGTGAGAAAAGTCTGGATCGTAGTCTTCATTGTCGCTGTTGAACCTCAAATTCCAAGTGCCGCCTCTCGGGAAGCCGATTTTATAATCATCGAAGGTTTCAATTGAGAAATTCAAAACTACGATAACGCTGTCCTTCGGCCCGCCTTCGCTCCAACGGTGCATTGCAATAATCTTCTTCTCATTATCAACACGGATCAACTCAACATTTTGCCCCTGAAGACCTTTTGTTACGCCAAACCAGTTTCTTCTCAAATGGATCAGATCGCGGTGCAGATTTGCGAAACCGCTGAATTTTTCCAATCGCGTCCAGTCGATTGGGTCACTGTCCGAAAACCATTTGTCTTCCAGCAGCGGCTGACCCTGAAATATCATCGGGATACCCGGAGAAGTGAGCACAAGTGCCACACCGAGTGCCGCCCGCTTTTTAGAGTACCAGTTATTTACGTCACCATCTGCAATCTCCTCTGCTACTCTTGCCTGACCATTTGAGACTTCATCGTGCGACTCTGTGTATATAATGCGCTGGAAATAGTCCGAATTGAAACGCGAGCTGATCGCGTCTGCAACTTTTACCATATCACGGTCGCCATCGTGCTGGGTAATGATCGCGTCTCTTACAGTATGCACGAACTCGGCATCCCACTGCGATCCATATCCCAAACCGCCATTTTCAACGGAGTTGGTGATGAAATCCAGGGAATGCATATCCTCTGCAATGGTAATGCAATTGGGGTAATGCTGGCGAATATCGGAATTGATCCATTGCATCAGTGAAATTCCTTCGGGAATATCGTTTCCGGGATTACCGTCTGCTTTTACATTCCTGATATATGGTACCATATCCATTCTCAATCCGTCGACGCGGTAATCTTTCAGCCACATCAATGCATTGTCGCGGATATACTGACGTACTTCGCCGCGCCCGTAATCTGGTCGCGTGCTTCCCCAGGGTGTTTCCGCTTTCCAGTCGTTGTAAAAGTAAATACCGCCCCCGTCGTTTTCCGACCAGCCGTCAAACTGCCACAAATCCAGGTCTGACGGACCAAAGTGATTGTAAACCACATCCAGAATGACAGCTAACCCGGCTTCGTGTGCAGCTTTAACAAAGGCTTTCAGTCCGTCCGGACCACCGTAGTCTGCCTCAATGGAAAACGGGTTTGCAGGATTGTATCCCCACGAACGCGATCCCGGAAACTCGGCACAAGGCATTAGCTCGATTGCATTAAAGCCCATTTCTTTAAGATAGGGCAATTTTTCAATGGCTGTGTAAAAGGTACCAACCTGATCCTTATCCTTTACATTAAATGTGCCGACGTGCAGCTCGTAAATGACGATCTCGTGCCAGCTTGGGATCTGAAAAGTAGTGTCCTGCCAGTCAAAAGAAGCATGGTTATATACAATGCAGTTACCGGCAGAATTCGTCATTTTCAATGCATAAGGGTCATTTCTATGCAAATCACCTGCGGGTGTTTTTAATAAAAATTTATATTCATCTCCTTCTTTGGAGTTCTCAACTAAAAGGCCCCAATAACCATTTTCTTCGGCTTGAAGCATATTTGCAGTCTCATTCCAATCATTAAAGGTGCCGATTACGGAAACACTCTCGGCGTGTGGTGCCCAAACCCGGTAGTATACTCCCTCCGGATAACAGGTTGCTCCCATGCCTTCGTAATGTTCAATCGTTTCGGCGTTATCGGTATTAAAATTTTCCATACTAGCTGTTTGGTAAATGAAGTTGTATTTAGGTGATTCATTGACGTATATTGACAAAATGCATGCCACATTTTTTCTGAGGGCACCGCGACAGTCTTTACACAAAAACACACTTAAATGGAAGGTATTTCAGAGGCAGAAAAGATCTGCATTCTCGCACTTGTACAAACCCCCGGAGTTGGCTCTGTCACGATCAGACAACTGATCAGCTACTGCGGCAGCGCCTCAAAAGTATTTGATGCCGATTACAAAAAATTAATAAAGATCCCGGGAGTAGGGGACAAGGTCGTTAAAGCAGTTCTGGCTAAAAGTGAGCTGGATTGGGCTGAAAAGGAATATATCAGATGTAATAAGGAGCTTATCGATCTCCATTTCTTCACGGATCAAACCTACCCGCTCCGACTGAAACCACTTTACGATGCGCCGATTGTACTTTATTCAAAGGGAGAAATCGATTTCAATGCGAAAAGAGCTGTCGGTGTTGTGGGTACGAGGCAAATCAGTGAATATGGAAAGGCAGTTACCGAAACCATCGTTCGGGATCTGGAACCTTACAACGCGCTCGTCGTGAGCGGGCTGGCTTATGGCGTGGATATTACTGCGCACCGCGCGTGCATCAAGCATAACCTCCCTACCATCGGAGTAATGGCGAGTGGGCTAGATGTGATCTATCCAGCGACGCACAAACGAACTGCCGAAGAAATGCAGATCAATGGAGGAATTGTTACTGAGAATACATTGCAGACAAAACCTGATTTCATGAGATTTCCGGCACGAAACCGAATTATTGCGGGGTTGAGCGATGTTGTGATTGTGGTGGAATCGGGGAAGAAAGGCGGCAGTCTGATCACGGTTGAATTTGCCCAGAATTATCACCGTGATGTATATGCAGTGCCGGGTATGATCGGCAATAATCAGTCAGAAGGTTGTAATATGCTGATCAGAGACCATAAAGCTTCTATTTTCACCTCTGTCGAAGATCTTGCCACAGCCCTTAACTGGACCATGAACAACGATCCGACCTCAGTTATGGAACAAAGGCCGCAACATATCAGTTTTGAAGGTTTCACCCAGGACGAAGGACAGGTGTTATCGATGTTGAAACAGAAAGGGCCGACTCAGATCGATGAGTTGGCCTGGCAATCAGGTCTCCATTTGAATAAATTGGCAACATTATTGCTGAACCTGGAATTTCAGGGAATGATCCGCTCGTTACCTGGTAAGAAATACAGTTTAATTTGATGAATGAGCATAAATACTGACGAGATAATCAAGAAAGGAGAGGGGCTGACTGTTGAGTTCAAGAGTAAGATTGACAGTCCGGCCAAGATAGCGAAGACCATTGTTTCATTCGCCAATACTTCGGGCGGCACATTGCTGATCGGCGTGGCGGATACGGGTATTGTAACCGGCGTACCTTCCGAGCTGACCGAATTACAGAAGCTGGAAAAAGCATTGACGGATTACATTGAACCCAAGCTATTGGTACAGATCAAATCCCAGACATCATCGGGTAAAAAGCTGCTCGTTGTAGAAATCAAGGAAAGTGAGGATAAGCCGCATTATGTGTTGAATGAGCGCGGAGCACGGACCATTTATATCAGGGTAAAAGACAAGAGCGTTCCAATTCCCAAGCTGCTGCTTTACAATGATGGTGATGGACAAACTGAAAAGTTACTGGCAAACCGGCATGTAAAAACATTGGTCTCTTACCTTAAAACGTCCGACTCAGTTTCAGCAAAGTTATTTTCCCGTATGATCAACATTTCAGAAAAGCGGGCTGAACGAATGTTGCAGGACCTGGCTGCCCGGCAGATTTTGTTGAAAATACCGGGAACAAGACCGGAGATATTCAGTTTGAAATGGACTGAATGAAAAAAGGATCAGCCGAGTGCTGATCCTTTTTCGTTTCATTTAGTTGATTCCTACCAACTCAAGCTCAAAGATGAGATCCTGTCCCGCCAGCGGGTGATTTGCATCCAGAACTACGGTGTCCTCGGTAACTTCGCGTACAACGACCTGAATAACCTGGCCACCATCCTGATGCATATTCAGGGTGCTGCCGATTTCAAGAGGGATATCAGAAGGGATCTGGCTGCGATCGAAATTAATGATCATATCTTCATTGATCGGGCCGTAAGCTTCTTCGTTGGGAATGTGGATCGTCTTTTTGTCACCAACTTCCATCCCTGTCACACCGTCATCAAATCCTTTGATAACCTGTCCGCTGCCTAATTGGAAATTGAGCGGGTCACGGCCTTCCGATGAATCGAAAAGCTGTCCGTCTGGTAAAGTGCCTTTGTAATGTACTTGTACATTATCTCCTGCCTGCGCCTGCTTCATTTTGCTTTTTCTTAAATGGTTAAAAATATCCAGCCTTCCGGATTATGTACAACTGGTGGTAAAATTAGTATGCCCTTGCAAAAACGACCCTGCCAGTCGAAGGTTTACCTGAGTAAATGCAGGTTCCTGCCTCTTCTTCCTGATCCAGGGGAATGCAGCGGATTGTTGCCTTGGTTTCTTCTTTGATTTTTTCCTCTGTTTCGGAGGTACCATCCCAATGTGCCAGGATAAAGCCGCCTTTGGTATCCAGCACTTCGTTAAACTCTTCAAACGTATCCACTTTATGCGTATTCTCTTTGCGGAAAGCGAGCGCTTTGTTGTAGATGGACTCCTGGATATTGTCTAAAAGTGCTCTTACATGCTCAGCAATTCCATCGAGGCTTACTGTTTCCTTGGTTTTGGTATCTCTCCGTGCCACTTCGATGGTGCCATTTTCAAGATCCCGTCCGCCAAGAGCCAGCCTTACAGGAACTCCTTTCAGCTCATATTCCGCGAATTTGTAGCCAGGTTTGTACGCGTCGCTTGAATCGTACTTAACAGAAATCCCCATCTTTTTCAGCTGCTTCGTAATGTCTGCAACCTTATCTGAAATCTGCTGCAATTGTTCTTCATTCTTGTAAATAGGAACGATTACAACCTGGATTGGTGCCAGTTTCGGAGGTAGTACCAGGCCGCTGTCGTCAGAGTGCGCCATGATCAATGCACCCATCAGGCGTGTACTTACGCCCCATGAAGTTCCCCAGACATATTCAAGTTTACCGTCCTTATCCTGGAATTTTACATCAAATGCAGTCGCAAAGTTCTGGCCCAGGAAGTGAGAGGTACCCGCCTGCAATGCTTTTCCGTCCTGCATCAAAGCTTCAATGCAATATGTATTTTCCGCCCCTGCGAAACGCTCGTTGGCCGTTTTAATTCCTTTTACTACGGGTAGCGCCATCCATTCTTCTGCAAATGTGGCGTATACTTCAAGCATTTGCTCGCTTTCAGCAATCGCTTCCTGTGCAGTAGCGTGCGCGGTGTGTCCCTCCTGCCATAAGAATTCAGCTGTTCTCAAAAATAAACGCGTCCGCATTTCCCAGCGTACCACATTTGCCCATTGATTGATCAGCAAAGGCAGGTCGCGGTATGATTGGATCCAGTTTTTGTAAGTGCTCCAGATAACCGTTTCCGAAGTCGGGCGAACAATGAGCTCTTCTTCCAGCTTTGCATCCGGGTCAACGATTACTCCTTTTCCATTCGGGTCATTTTTCAGACGGTAATGCGTTACAACGGCGCATTCCTTCGCAAAGCCTTCCACGTGCGAAGCTTCTTTACTGAGGTAAGATTTCGGGATAAAAAGCGGGAAGTAGGCATTGGTGTGGCCCGTTTCCTTGAACATATCGTCAAGTGCCCGCTGCATCTTCTCCCAGATTGAATAGCCGTAAGGTTTGATCACCATACAACCTCTGACAGCAGAATTCTCAGCCAAATCAGCACGTTTTACCAGCTCATTATACCATTCGGAGTAGTTTTCACTTCGTGTTGGCAGGGATTTACTCATTATTAGGATTATTTTGTAATGGAAATGGAGTATACTGCTATAAATGCTCTTTTTTGCAGCAGTTGCAAAGATAGTTTTTTATGTTAACTTTGGAATTAATGTCATGTAACAGGCGTTTACTTACTAGTTTGGAATAGATTTTATAACTATATTAGCAACAAACATTTAATCCTTTAAAGCCATGAGTACAATCAACAAAGCAAAGCATCTTTCTTTGCTTATTTTGCTGGGAGCTTGGGGATGTACCAATAATCAACAGATATCGCGTTCGGGTGGATACGACGACCTATACGGTGGCGGTCCTGCTTCGGGGGTAGTAACGAGAGACAGAGGTGCAGATCAGGAATTATCCCGCACGGACAACCCGGATTACAGCTATACAGGTGAATACGCTGAGAACGGAACAAGTGATTATTACGACGAATCGTACTTGTCATCGCGAGGTGCCAAACGTGCGATTTCAAGCGATGTAGGTTATAATGCAGGTTTTGTAGACGGTTATAATCAGGCAAGCCGGTTCTCTAATTTCGGAGGAATGGGCTCTTACTGGCCAGGTATGATGAGTGCAGGAATGCGCTTCGGATATGGTAACTCAATGCGTTTCAGCCCTTATATCGGATTTGGAATGGGTTCAATGTTCGGATATTCTCCATTTGGTTACTCTCCTTGGGGTGGTAGTATGATGGGATACGGAATGGGCTACGGAAGTATGATGGCTTACGGTTATGATCCGTTTGGTTATAATAGTCCATGGGGCCTTGGAAGCCCTTACGGATATTATGACGGCTTTTACGGCGGCGGATACGGTTTCGGAGGAGGTTACGGCTACTCGCCGTGGGCTTACAGCCGTCCGGTTATCGTAGTGAACAGTCCTGAAAGAGGCGTTTCCAGGACATATGGTCCGAGAGTTGTTACAAATGGAACCCACGGCGTAAGAAATGCAACATCAGCTCCGTCACGGTCTGCTGGTGGTGTTACAGGTGACAGAGGTGGAAGACGCGCTTCGAATGCGATTTCTGCAAACGATAATTACGTTTCCCCAAGATCGTCAAGATCCTACAACAGAGGTGAAGTTTCAAACCCGGGTGGAAGAACTGCTAATAGTGGTTATTCTTCACGCGGAAGCAGCGAGGGTAACAATGTATATTACTCGCGTCCACGTCAAGCCAATGCAAGCACGTATTCTGAGCCAAATTCAGCAGCAACAGGCAGCTATACGCCAAGGTCGTCAAGAAGCAGCAGTACATATAACTCGCCTTCTTATACACCTTCAAGAAGCCAGTCTGACTACAACAGTCCTGCCAGAACTTATACGCCCTCAAGAAGCGAATCGTACAGTGCGCCGACCCGTACTTACAGTGCACCAAGTTATAGCGCGCCTTCAAGAAGTTACAGCGCACCATCTGGTGGCGGCGGTGGAGGAAGAGTTTCAAGCCCTTCTTCAAGAGGACCAAGATAACTGAAGTAATGTAATTTTATTACATATAGAGACCCTGCAAAATGCCATATTTTTGCAGGGTTTTCGTTTAAATGAGTGTTAAAGTTCTTAAATGCTATTTTTCAACATCGACATGAAAAAACCGTTTAGCGGATCACTACTCGCATTGAGCCTGTTAGTGTCCTCCTCAGCTTTCGCGCAATATGCGACCGACGCGTTCAGATATTCAGAGATAAATCAGACAGGGACAGCCCGTTTTCAGGCAGTTGGCGGAAACCATGCTGCATTAGGCGGTGATCCCAGTGCTATCAGCGGAAACCCCGCAGGGTTAGGCTTTTACAACAGGTCGGAAGTTACATTCAGCCCAGGGCTCAATAGTATCAGCACAGACAGCAAGTACATTGATCGGGTCACATCTGCAGCAAAAAGCACAGCCAATGTGACCAGCGCGTCCATGGTAATAACCAGTCAGCCGGGCTTTCAGCGCAAATGGAAAAGAACCTCACTCGGGATTTCGTTCTCCCGCCAGCAATCTTTTCAAAACAGGTTTACATACCAGGGACTGAATAACAGAAGCTCTTTCCTGGATCGTGCTGTTGAAGATGCAAATGGCGTCGGCTGGACTGACGAAGATTATAACCGGGAATTGCAGGAAAATCAGGGTACATACCGGTACCTCGACCACGCTTACTATCAATTGCAAACGATTTTTCCGACCAACTTCGTTTCGACTACCGAAGGATACGGGCCGCCTTACGGTCGCGATGATGCACGGAATGCAACATTGCAGCAAGGTGACTTTGATTCGAAAGGAGCAAATACCCAATGGACCATTGCCTACGCAGGTAACTACAATGACAAGCTTTACCTCGGTGGCTCGGTAGGGTTCAGCCGGATCAGGTATGAGTACACGCATATGCTCCACGATTCGATCATTAATGCAACCGTATTCCATTCTACGACGAACACAGAAGACCTTAAAGCTACCGGGAGTGGGCTGAATGCTACATTCGGAGTGATCTACAAATTCTCTCCATTCATCCAGGCGGGGCTGTCGCTCACTTCGCCGACTTTCACGGCTATGCGGGAAACATTCAACAGAAGAGTGGGCGCGAACTATATCCGCGGATCGATCACGAATGATAACGGTCAGGATATCGGGCCGACCCAGAGCAGCGTCTCGCTGGTGCCCAACGACTTTGAATACTCGATCGTAAGTCCATTCCGCGCATCTGCCGGTGCTACGTATTTCATCAGTAGTAATGGTTTCATTACGGGTACGCTTGAATACGTGGGCTATTCTGGAATGCGCCTGCGGACGAATTACCTGACTGACGAGGAGAACAAAAACTTCCGCGATAACAACAATGCGGAAGTGAAGGATGTGTATAAAAACGTAATAAATGCGAGATTAGGAGGAGAGTACCGCTTTGGAATTATGCGCGGCCGGCTCGGATTTGCCTACATTGCCGATCCTTACGCAGAGCGTCTCGATGGAATCAAAAGAGATAAGCTGATGTATTCGGCAGGTTTGGGGGTGCGTGTTGATCGTTTCTTCGCTGATCTTTCCGGGACTTATTCTGTCTTTAAATCAACTTATACGCCTTACACGCTGGAAGATCCTGCCAGATATTTTACAGCGAACATTTCGAACAAACCTGTAAATATGGTCTTGACACTCGGTGTAAATTTCTAAGTTACATTAAAGGGCGAAGTGCATTCAACAGCTGATTCACTTCAATTTCACCGCTCAAACTCAGATGCGCCTGCTGGTAAAACGGCAGGCGCTCATTTATTTTTTGCTCCAAAGTTTCACGCAGGGAAGTAGCGCCAGAGAGGATTGGACGATCATCTTTTCCGTGGCTCTCGATACGTCGCGCAAGGTCAGCTGCGGGTACATCGAGAAAAACACTGATACCCATTGTATTGATCACCTGCATATTGTCGAAAAAGCAGGGAGTGCCTCCGCCGGAAGCGAGTACAATGTGCTGCCGCAATGCTGTTTCTTTCAGGACGCGGCTTTCGACATCCCTGAAATAAGATTCTCCTTTTTCCGAAAATATCGACGGAATATCCATTTGCTGATCTTTTTCAATCAGCTTGTCCAGATCTACAAACTGAAAACCAAGCAATCGCGCTAACTTTTTGCCAAGCGTTGTTTTGCCTGACGACATCATTCCGACCAGAATTACATTCTTCATTTCAATCAGCCGGATTATTTAACAAGGTTCAAGACTTCGTCAGCGCCTGGCGTATCATTATAATGCCATTTTCCTTTCACAGTTCCGTCTTTCAAAAGCCAGAGCCCAGGGTTGGAGCGCATGATCGTTTTTAAAACTGTCGCGTCGACGTAATAAAAAGGCGCATTAAGCTGATGCGCATTCAGGAATGCCACGATTTCTTCACTGTTGCCGGAAGTCAGGATAATGGGCTGTATCCCTTTGCCACGAACTGCATTGATCAGTTTATTAATGTCAGGCAGCGCGGCTGTATTGATATCAGTCAGATTCTTGATAATGAGAAAAAGCTTGTTGCCTTTGAAAGTTTCCTCCGTAAAGTCGCCTTCATCATTCCAGACTTTATAATCTGTGATCTTAGGTTTTGCATCCTCGTTGAGGACAATCATTTCTTTGAAAACAAGTGTCGTGTCGCTTGGATATTGCTCGTACTCCACTGTTTCACCTTTCTTGTCAAATATATAAAGATACCTGAGAGGCTCGGAGGGTTTTAGCTGCGCAGGAATATTGGCGCCGACACGATAGGGGAGCAGGTCCAGAATAGGTAAATGACGTAATGCATACACCGCAATACCAAGTGAGACCAAGGTTGAAATTACCACGATAATACCCGTGGGAAGCGCACGAAATTTCTTTCGGTAAAAAACGATAACGAGAATTAATGCAAGCAGAAACAGGTCTTTCCCAAACGAAGTCCAGGGCGTAAGCTTAATAGCCGCTCCGAAACAGCCGCAATCGGTCACCTTGTTGAAGTAGGCAGAATAGAATGTCAGGAACGTGAAAAACAGGATGATCAGCAGCAGCAGCCAGGAAATTGTCCGTGGTTTGTAAGCGACCAGCAATGCAATCCCGAGCACAACTTCGGCTGTGCAGAGAAATACGGAGAAGTACAACGCCAGGGGAACCAGCCCCATGAAAAAATCATGGAATGCGGGAAGATCGGTAGCGAACACTTCGAAGTATTCTTCAAGCTTGTATTGAGTCCCGATCGGATCATTCAGCTTGATGAGTCCCGAAAAAATGAATAGAAGCCCCACGATGACGCGGGAAACCTGAGCAAGAATTTTCATTTGAAAAGCTGTAATAATGAAGCTTCGGTTCAATTGGTATGTAATGCATTGGACTTGATCAGGCAGAACACCGAATAATTAATGATATCCTGGTAGCCTGCTTTTACACCTTCTGAAACGATCGTAAGTCCGTTATTATCTTCTATTTGTTTAATCCGTAACAATTTCATCAGGATAATGTCTGTCATTGAGTTCACGCGCATATCCCGCCAGGCTTCGCCGTAATCGTGATTCTTGTTGAACAGCAACTCAGCCACTTCATTCACCTGCTTGTTATATAAGGTGGTCAGCTCTGATTCGTCGATCTGCTGGCCCAAACTGTCTATCTGGATCAGTGCCATTACACAATAGTTGATGATCCCGATAAACTCTGAAGAGACATTTTCATCCACTTTCTGCACGCCTTTTTCCTGTATAGTGCGAATTCTCTGGGCTTTGATAAAGATCTGATCAGTAATGGACGGGATGCGCAGAATCCGCCAGGAGGTGCCGTAGTCCTTGTTTTTTTTTGTAAAAAGATCTTGGCAATACTGAATGATTTCCTGATATTCCGATTCGGTGGATTTCACTGTTTTGAGTTAGTATTTAAACAAATCTATGCTGCAAGTTAGCAAAAAAACGCTCAACATCCGGGGCAGGATCGTCGATCTGAGCCGGCCTTTAGTGATGGGAATTCTTAATACCACTACAGATTCCTTTTTCAGAGGAAGCCGCGCAAATTCTGAGGATGAAGTAATTGAGCGCGCAGGCACAATGCTTTCAGAAGGTGCGGACCTGATTGATATAGGCGGATATTCCACGCGGCCGGGAGCAAAAGATATTTCTGTTACAGAAGAATTGGATAGTATTTTAACCGCGCTGAATGCGATTACCAAGTTTTTTCCCAAAACCGTTATATCCGTCGATACTTTTCGTTCTGATGTAGCGAAAGAGGCAGTAGCCGCTGGGGCAAGCCTGATCAATGATGTTTCAGGCGGAACGTTGGATCCCAGGATGTTCGAGACAGTGGCTGAGCTGCGGGTTCCTTACGTACTAATGCACATGCGCGGGGAGCCACAAACAATGAACAAACTTACCCATTATGATCACGTGGTACGGGACATTTTGAAGGATTTGCAAACGAAGATCGCCGCATTGCGTGCACTGGGGATTGCAGACATTATTGTAGATCCCGGATTTGGCTTTGCAAAAACAATCGCGCAGAATTTTGAGCTGCTGCGCAATTTGAGTGAGTTTGAACAGTTAGGTTATCCGGTACTGGCTGGTTTGTCCAGAAAATCGACCATTTACAAAACCCTCGGAGTAGCTCCCGAGGATGCATTAAACGGGACCACCGTCCTCAACACACTGGCACTCGAACGCGGCGCTTCCATACTGCGCGTACACGATGTGAAGCAGGCTGTAGAGGCGGTAAAACTCTGGTCAATGGCCGGAACAGTTAGAAATTAAGTAGTAATTTAGTCGCTGAAATTTATAGATTGTCTTATGCGTGTGGGTTTTCTAAACATTAACTGGACAGATGTCCTGGATGTTTTTCTGGTTGCGATTTTGCTGTATCAGGTGTATACACTGGTAAGGGGAAGTATCGCAAGCCGCGTGTTTTTAGGATACCTGTTCGTGTATGTTTTTTACCTTGTTGTTAAAGGGCTGGGTTTAGGGCTGCTGACTGCCATTCTGGAGTATTTTATGGGAGTGGGAGCGGTCGCATTGATCGTGATTTTTCAGCAGGAGATCCGGCGGTTTTTGCTCATTATCGGTAAATCAACCATTTACACCAATAATGGGTTTTTGAAAAAGATCATCGGCACCTCGGTACTCGACCAGAAAGCGAAGAACCTGAAAGAAATCGTTGACGCAAGTAAAACCATCGCTGCCAACTTCACAGGTGCATTAATTGTAGTTAATAAAAGGGATGATCTCACAAAGTTTATCGAAACAGGCGAGTTGCTCGACGCAAGGGTTTCGAAACCATTGCTGGTGTCGCTTTTCAATCAATATAGTGAGCTGCACGACGGTGCTGTGGTAATTGTAGACGGTGTGCTGAAAGCTGCCAGATGCGTGTTGCCCGTTGCCGACGGAGTGGATGTTCCTTCTTCGCTGGGTTTCCGCCACAGAGCGGGAATGGGCATGAGCGAAGCCACAGATGCAATTGTGATTGTTATCTCAGAGCAGACAGGAAAGATATCCCTGGCAGTGGAAGGTGTACTGCACGGAAACATTCCCTATAATGAACTGGAAGCGCGCATTGAGGAGTACTTATCGTCTGACTTACAACGTATGCCCAAGTAAGTACAGTTAAAATCTAAATTTATTTACAAGGAAGTTTGGCTATTTGTGCTCAAATCTCTATTTTTGCACACCAAAATGAGAAATTGAAAAATATTAATACGAAATGGCAAATCATAAATCAGCATTAAAAAGAATCCGCGCTAACGAAACAAAACGTTTGCGTAACCGTTACCAGCACAAAACCACACGTTCATACATCAAAAAACTACGCGAGACAACTGACAAGACAGTAGCTGTTGAAGTTTACAAAACAGTGTCTTCTATGTTGGACCGTTTGGCTAAGAAAAACATTATCCATAAGAAAAAAGCTTCTAACCAGAAATCGAAATTGGCGAAGCATATTAATTCTTTGGCAGTAGCAGCTTAAATTTCTACTGATGAAATCACCCCGGTAGTTTAACTATCGGGGTTTTTCTGTTATATTGCGAATTAGATAAGAGAAACCTTGCTTGCCGTCCAGCGAAGTAAGGTTTCTTTTGATTTAAAGGAGTTTCATTTTAAAGCCACCTAAAACCTAAGATTCTTTTTATGAAAAAAGTCGCATTATTTGCTGGTTTAGCAGCTTTGGGTAGTATTCCGGCAGTTGCTCAATCGCCCATCACCTTCAATGCCCGTGGATTGGTTGTTGTTTCAGATGCCGATATGTCGGCTTCCGCATTTGTTGATGGTAAGTTATTAAGGGACAACACTTCGAGGGATCAGTTAAGCACCATTAAATTCCCTGTTGAGCGGGGCAGTAAAGGATTAGGTACCGCAATGGTATCCAATTCGGCGCTGGGCTATTCGAAAACACTGGCCGTTCCCGCAAGCGGCGGACTCGCCTACGTGCTGGAAAATCGCGTGAGACCGGAAGACGGTGTAGCCGAATACAAAGATCCTTACAAGGAATTTCCGGTAGGAGAGAAGCTGTTTGTTGTAGATATCACGAACCTGGCAGCTCCGAAAGCGAAATTTGGTTTCCCGGTGGGCAAAAAGCCGACTTCAATCGATATTAATAAGAATGAGTTGATCATCTCCACGAGCGACGCAGGTAAGGAGCTCGTGTTTATAGAAGCTGGTCCCGATGGAAAGCCAGCCCGCTTTCTGAACCTGCCGGCTGCCATTGATTCCTCTAACAAAATTATAGACCTGTCGTGGCACCCTTCCGGTGATTTCATTGCATTCACTTTAGATAACTCCAATGAAGTGGGTCTGTACAAAGTGATCAGAGAGGCTGGAAAGCTCAAAAATGTGGAAATGGTTGGAAAACCTGTGAAGGTTGGTACAGAACCTTCGTTTGGAAAATTCACACCTGACGGAAAGCATTATCTCGTCCTTGATACCAAGGGAGCACAGGGAAAGGCCGCTGGTGACGGTGAGGTTGTCGTAGTTGATTTTTCAATGGATGGTTCAACTGAGCACAAGGTATCCGGTCAGGCTGCTGTTGGTTTGAACACAGGTTCATTTGCAATAAGTCCCGATGGCTCGATGCTTGTTACTGCAACGTCAGGCAAGAGCGGTTCGCCATGGACAGAGGCAGGAGCGGGGACTGGCGCTGCATTAATCTTGTATAAAGTAGCGGCCACCGGTGCATTGACCAAAGTGGCTGATTACCCGTTCCAGGGTATTTATCCGCAGAGCGTCGCATTCGATAAAGACGGCTCGAACGTGGCAGTTACCGTTTTTGAATACCTGCAATATGGTAACAGCAATGGCGGAGTTGAATTCTGGACAGTAACAAAGGGGGATACACCTGCATTGAAAAAGCAAGGTGCCTCAATCGGAGTTGGAAAAGGTGCGCATACCTTACGCGTCATTCCATAAGTAGCATACAAGATAGTTGACGGGGCAGACTGGTTGATCCGGTCTGCCTCATTTGTTTAGTTAACCCGGACATCCGAAATCAGCGTGATTTTTGTAGTTTTGCGGTCTCATTCATAAATAATCGGTTTTTAAGATGATTACGGTTCAAAACGTATCGTTGAGATACGGTAAAAGGGTATTGTTCGACGAAGTAAATATAAAATTTGTCCCTGGTAACTGTTATGGTGTGATCGGCGCCAATGGAGCAGGGAAATCCACTTTTCTGAAAATTCTTTCGGGAGAAATCGAGCCGCAAACGGGTAATGTAAGTATGAACCCGGGCGAGCGGATGACTTTCCTGAAACAGGATCAATATGAGTTTGACACGTATTCTGTGATGGATACTGTGATTTTGGGACACGAAAGGTTGTACAAAATCATGAAAGAGCGCGAAGCTATCTACGAGAAAGAAGAATTCACTGATGCTGACGGAGAAAAAGCGGCGGAGCTGGAAGCAGAGTTTGCCGATCTGAATGGTTGGGAAGCGGAGACCGAGGCTGCACAGCTGTTGAGTGGTCTGGGTCTGGGCGAAGATCAGCACCAGATGATGATGGCGGATCTGAACTCTAATGATAAAGTAAGAGTACTGCTGGCACAGGCACTTTTTGGAAACCCGGATGTTCTGCTGCTTGATGAGCCAACTAACAACCTTGACGTTGAAACGGTATTGTGGCTGGAAAACTTCCTCGCAGATTTCAAAAATACAGTTATCGTAGTATCCCACGACAGGCACTTCCTCGATGAAGTTTGTACGCACGTGGTAGACATCGATTTCAGCAAAGTCCAGATGTTCTCTGGTAACTATTCATTCTGGTACCAATCCAGCCAGCTGGCTTTGAAGCAGCGCCAGGATGCTAACCGCAAAGCGGACGACAAACGCAAGGAGCTCGAAGAGTTCATTCGCAGGTTCAGTGCAAATGCATCTAAGTCCAAGCAGGCTACTTCCCGTGCGAAGCTTTTGGAAAAGCTGACCATCGATGATATCAAACCTTCTTCAAGGAAATATCCGTACATCGCATTCAAATCGGAGCGGGAAGTGGGTGACCAGCTGCTGCGGGTAGAAGGGTTGTCCAAAACTGCCGAAGATGGTACGAAGCTGTTTGATAACCTGAGCTTCACTGTCAACAAAGGCGATAAGATTGCATTTGTAAGCAAGAATGTAATGGCAATCAGTACGCTTTTCGATATTATCAGTGACGTTCAGAAAGCAGATAAAGGCACATATACCTGGGGAGTAACTATTACAAAATCATATTTCCCGAAAGATCCTGCACAATTTTTTGACGTTGACCTGAACCTGGTTGACTGGCTGCGTCAGTACTCGGAAGAGAAAGATGAAAGCTTTATCAGAGGGTTTTTGGGAAGAATGCTCTTCTCAGGCGAGGAGTCTCTAAAAAAGGCAAAAGTGCTTTCCGGAGGAGAAAAAGTACGTTGTATGCTGTCGCGTACCATGCTGTCAGGCGCGAATGCATTGGTTCTGGATGATCCTACCAACCACCTCGACCTGGAATCGATTACCGCATTGAACAATGGACTGATTGATTTTACCGGCTGCCTGTTGTTCTACTCTCACGATCACCAGTTCGTTCACACGATTGCCAACCGGATTATCGAAATCGGACCAAAAGGTATCCTTGACAAGCTGATGAGCTACGACGACTTCCTGACGGACGAAACCGTGAAACAGCAGCGTCAGAAATTATATTAACATCACGCTGCATTGCCAAAAAACAAAAGAGCTGATCACATTGATCAGCTCTTTTTGTTTACACTTGGTAATCGTTAATTATCGTAACTTAAACCATATTGTTTCAAAACGTCGGCCGGTACACCTTCCCAAACATTCGGTGTATTGCCCATGTAACCCAGGGCAGCGATACCGATTTTGGATGTGTAATAACCTGAGGCAGTCAGGTTGCGCATTAAGTTGAAGAATGCAACTCCCTGGCTGTAAATTGGCTTCGCCTTTTCAGGGTAAGCAATATCATCAACAATTTGAATCTGCTGCGCCTTTGTTGCAAGAGTGAATATTTTGCCAAAACGTTTGCTTGACTCCCTATCCAGCCACTTCAAGCCTCCGCGTAAAGGTGTCTGGTTTTGCGGCATATCTTTCACGATGAATTCAATGAAATCAGGTACGCCGGCTTGCGTCGCGCTGCCTGATTTATCATCTGCTGGAATAATAATGTCGACCAGCACTTTGATGGTAGCCATTTCGGCCGCAGTAAGGAATTTCTCCTTCATCAGCCTGGCGTCGCGTATTGCTTCGTCTTTTGTTCTTCCACCCGGTATTTTGAGCGGGGTTTCCGGCGGCATTTGTGTTTCCAGCTCTCTCTGCTCTGCAAGTGCAACCTGCGGACTGAGTGCTGTTATCCCCAATGAGCTGAGGGTTAATGCTTTGAGCGAATCTCTGCGTTTCATATATCGTGATTTGAAACTTTGTTCAAACAATTAAATATTTTTCTGTTTTACCTGATTGATGATGTAATCGGAAGCTCTCCACGACAATGCGAGGATCGTCCAGGTTGGATTTTTGTCAGCCTGAGAAACAAATGAACCTCCGTCAACCACGAATACGTTTTTCGCATCGTGCGCTTGCGAAAATTTATTGAGCGCAGATGTTTTCGGATCGTCGCCCATACGCACGGTACCCACTTCGTGAATAATGCGGCCTGGGGCAGCAAGTCCATAGTTGGTATCCGCACCCGGTTTTACACCATTAGCCACACCGCCCAGTGCATGAATAATCTCTTCGAAGGTATCGTGCATGTGTTTGGCCTGCTTGATCTCGTAATCCGACCATTTGTAGTGGAAGCGCAAAACAGGGATACCATATTTGTCAACAACCGTAGGGTCGATCTCGGCGTAGTTATTGAAGTCAGGAACAGCTTCACCGCGACCTGCCATTCCAATATTTGCTCCGTAAAAACGACGGTAATCTTCTTTCAGTGATGAACCATAGCCACCTGCGGGTTTCATAGTTCCGGCTGCCGTCGGGTATTTTCCATTCAGGTTTTCAATTCCTGAACCAAAGCCGTAGCTCGGCATTCCCATTCCACCGCCGTATTCAATGTGGTAGCCTCTTGGGAAATCCAGTTTTTTGTTGTCCAGCCACCAGGGGGTATAAACGTGCATTCCGCCTACGCCATCTTCATTGTAGCGTTTTCTGTCCATTAAATGCGGAAGGAATGCGCCGCGCGATGCGCCTGTTGAATCGTGCAGGTACCGGCCAACTACGCCGCTCGAATTGGCTAGTCCGTTTGGATGGCGCTCCGATTTCGAGTTCAGCAGCAATCTCGCAGATTCAGCTGCGCTGGCAGCAAGTACTACCACTTTTGCTTTAATAGTATGCTCGGTAAGCTTTTCTCTGTCCACATAAGAAACGCCGGTAGCGAGTCCGGTAGTTGGATCAGTAAGTACCTCGCGGCACATTGCATTGTTGATCAACGTCACATTTCCTGTTTTTACCGCAGGGATACAAAGTACGGACGACGATGAAAAGTCAGCGTAAGCCTGACATGCGCGTGAGCACTGGCTGCAATAGAAACAAACTCCACGCTGGTCATTGATCGGTTTCGTCAGGATCGAAAGGCGCGAAGGTATCACAGGTACGTTTACCTTTTTACCTGCCTGTTTGATAAAAAGCTCGTGCAAACGCGGCTTGGGCGGAGGCAGAAATATACCGTCCGGCTCGTTATCCATGTTTTCAATTGTTCCGAAAACCCCGATCAGCTTATCTACCTGGTCATAATACGGTTTAACGTCATCGTAGCCGATAGGCCAGTCGTCGCCTAATCCGTCGATGCTTTTTCTTTTAAAATCTTTTGGACCAAAACGCAGTGAAATACGGCCCCAGTGATTGGTACGGCCACCGAGCATGCGTGACCGGAACCAGTCAAATTGCGTTCCGTTTTTACGGGTATAGGGTTCCCCTTCAATTTCCCAGCCACCCCAGGCTGCGTCAAAATCGCCGAACGGACGGTGATTGCTTGCGCCGCGGCGAGGTGATTCGTAAGGCCATTTTAGTTGTGTAATGTATTTAGGATCAGCAGGGTCAAAATATCCGCCGGCCTCTAAAAGTGCAACCTTTGCGCCCGCTTTTGCAAGTTGATAGGCTGCCATTCCACCTCCTGCTCCGGAGCCCACAATGCATACATCAAAAACGGTAGGTTGTTCTTTGATTTGAAACATAGGTAAAGGGTTATTTAGATAGTATTTTTTGATCAATAAATATAAACACGGTTTAAATAACAGCCGCCGTTGCCTTCAACATTCAAGGTTATTTAAAAAGAATCTAAATGAGATGGTGCCGGAATTAATGGACGGGAAAGTATTTTTGCACCAAAAAACGCGATAATCCATTGGCTGAGATCGGACAAGACATACTGGTTGCAAAAGAGTTTTTGATAAAAGGAGAACTGGTAGGTATACCGACAGAAACGGTGTATGGACTAGCAGGCAATGCACTAAATGAAAAGGCAGTTCTGTCCATTTTCGAAACCAAGAACCGGCCTGCATTCGATCCCTTGATTATCCATACGGATTCAATTGCCAAAGCGAACAATTTCGTAGCAGATTTTCCACCTGCCGCACAGGCGCTGGCAGAGCAATTCTGGCCAGGTCCGCTGACTTTGCTGCTGCCCAAAAAGAGCAATGTACCTGATCTGGTAACTTCCGGACTGGATACCGTCGCCGTACGCATTCCGCGCCATCCGGTTTTGCTGGAACTGTTGCGTTTACTGGATTTCCCGCTTGCTGCCCCGAGTGCCAATCCGTTTGGCTATATCAGCCCCACCGCCGCCGCCCATGTTAACGCGCAGCTGGGTGATCAAATACCTTATATTCTTGATGGCGGGACTTGCGAAGTAGGGATAGAGTCGACGATTGTAGGGTTTGAGGATGGGGAAGTGGTTGTTTTCAGGTTGGGCGGGCTTGATGTACGTGAGATTGAAGAAGTAGTAGGGAAGGTGCGGCTTACTGCGGTTTCCTCGTCAAACCCAAAAGCGCCAGGTATGCTCAAAAGCCATTATTCGCCCCGCAAATCGTTGAGAATGTTAACCCGGGAGGAAATGCATTCAGTTAATGCAAGAGAAATGGGCTATCTGCTTTTTGATCGTTACCTGGAAAATGTGGACAGAAAATACCAGTTCGTGCTGAGCGAAACGGGAGATTTGCGGGAAGCTGCACATAACCTTTTTGCCTTTCTCCGCGAACTCGATAAGTCCGACGCAACAGCGATCGTTGCAGAGTGGGTACCTATGGCCGGCCTCGGACTCGCCATTAACGACAGGTTAAAGAGAGCCGCAGTGCAGGAATAGGGGAGTACCTATTTAAAAAAGTGAGGATGAAAGTTCATCAGGAAAACTTCGTCGGTAGCTCTCGTGATTGCAGTGTACAGCCACCTGATAAACTCTGCATTGATCTGCTCCTGAGGCAAGTAACCCTGATCAACAAATACAGAACTCCATTGCCCGCCCTGCGCTTTGTGGCAAGTGAGTGCGTAGGCGAACTTTACCTGCAATGCATTTAAAAAAGGATCCTTGCGCAATGCTTCCAGTCTTTCCTTATTGGATTTGATATACAAATAATCCTGCTGCACGCTGTCGTACAGCTTCCGGTTATCCTCCGACGACATAGAAGGGGAAGATGAATGCAGTGTGTCAAGAAAAATCTTCGCGTCAAATTCCGGCTGCTTTTCATAGTCCGTAAGGCGCAGGGTTACGTCTGCAAACCGGAAACCATGTATTTCCTGCGTTTTCCTGATTTTGAGCAGTTCCACAAAGTCGCCGTTTGCTATGAAACCGGCGGGCGAATCTTCATCGAGGATGTTATAGTTGTTTCGCACTACCATCAGCCGGTCGCCGGCGTCCAGTTCTTCTTCCGAGAAGTTGATCACCCGACGGATAAACTCATTGTACTGCACAGCAGATTTGTTGGAGCGCGTCAGGATAATCGCGTTTTCCTGTCCATACTTGTCGTAGGCATAGCGCAGTCCTTCTTCCAGCCGCTCGCCGGTCATTTTATAAACATCCTGAAAGGAGCGTGTTGTAATTTGTATTTCCGGAGTTTCTGAGGCGAGCTGTTCACGCAGCAAAGTCGCATTGTAGAGAATGCCCGATTGCTCGTCCTGGCGCATTACCTCCTTTAATTCCTCCTGAAAAACAGACATATAAAACGTTTGTTCCAGATATTCCCTGTCTAATGCGGGACTCAGCTCTTTACCCACAGGCGGCAGCTGCGCCACGTCGCCCACCAGCATAAGCTTGTTTCCCGGGTTCTCGAAAACGAAATCGATCAGATCGGCCAGGAGGCTGCGACTGCCGAAGTCGGCTTCATTGGTGATCATGGAGGCTTCATCTACGATAAACAGCGTGTTATCATGGTAATTCTTTTGCCGCTGGAATGTCAGCGTGCCAGAATATGCGTCGGCTGTTTGTTTGTAGATCTTCTTGTGGATCGTCAATGCGATCTTATCTGAGTACCCGGACATTACCTTGGCCGCACGGCCGGTCGGTGCCAGCAGTACGGATTTGTAGCCGAAGTTTTTGAGTACTTTAATTAAGGTACTTATAATGGTGGTCTTACCAGTTCCTGCATAACCTTTCAGCAAAAAACAATCGCGGTAACGCTCCAATCCTTTTTCCTCAACCAAAAAATCATTGGCCTGTTCAAAGAAACGCAATTGGCCCTCAGTAGGTCTGAAAGGGAATTTTTTTCGCAGCAGCTGGGAAGGCAGCATTTTATCGGTATCCATAGAGACGAATCTAACGGAAGCTTTAACAATATCAAAATGCCTCTGATGCAACAAAAATATACTCAGAATTAGTTGGACTTTAACAGGTCGATTGCCTATATTGAAATTCCTTTTATCTCACAACCCCAAACCTAAACATCTATGCTAGTACAACATGTAATGGGCAACAAGCCTGTCAATGCGATTTGGTCGGTTACGCAGGACAACACAGTGTTTGAGGCTCTTGAACTCATGGCCGCGAAAAACATTGGTGCAGTTTTGGTATTGGAAGATGAAGAATTGATCGGAATTTTTTCCGAAAGGGACTATGCAAGAAAGGTGATCCTGCAAGGCCGGGCGTCGCGCGATACTTTGATCAGAGAAGTAATGACGAGCAAAGTAATCACTGTTGAAACCCTTGACAAGATCGAAGAGTGTATGCAGATCATGTCTGACAAACACATCCGCCATTTGCCTGTTAATCAAAATGGTACATTGGTCGGTATTATCTCGATCAACGACATTGTATCAGCCATAATCCACGAGCAGAAAGAGCATATCAGCACGCTCGAAAGTTACATTTCAGGTAGTCCTTACTCCTGAAATTGATCTGAATCTAACTTGCTAT
Organism: Dyadobacter sp. Leaf189; assembly: GCF_001424405.1. GTDB lineage: Bacteria > Bacteroidota > Bacteroidia > Cytophagales > Spirosomataceae > Dyadobacter. Next base: position 457,450 of record NZ_LMPS01000006.1, on the reverse strand, counting down.
TCTTTTCAAGTCAGCACGGACATTGAGTCCGCCGGGTGAACTATATCTTGCCAAATATGGCGGGATAGTTATATTTGTTCTTCAAAAACAGGCTTTGCAAACGGTCGGGAAAGAAATAGCAGAAGTGTTTGGAGGGCGTGTGCGCGTCCGTGCTTGCGGTATCTGCATTCGGGATGAACGCATTCTGATGGTGCGGCACCAGCTTTACGGGGCCGACGAACCTTTCTGGAGTCCGCCGGGAGGCGGTGTTCAGCTTGGCGAGCCGACGACCCTTGCATTGGTCAGGGAAATAGCCGAAGAAACTGGCCTGAAAGCGGAAGTAGGCAGGTTGCTTTTTGTAAATGAGCATATTCAGCTGCCGCTACACGCGATCGAGTTGTTCTTTGAAGTCCTGCAATTTCAGGGAGATATTACCACGGGAATTGACCCGGAACTCGCCGCGGGTGAACAGATCATTGAAGATGTAGCTTTTCTGGCAATTGATGAGATCAAAAGATTGAAACCGACACAGGTTCATAGCTTATTTACTAACCTGAATTCGTTGCAGGACATTTTTGAAATAAACAAATACATTCCCGCTAACTAAAACGGGAATGTCATACAGAGCAATTATTCCCATTTATTGTGGCAAATACTGAAAACCAGGTCATTGAAATCATCCCTACCTTACTGGTAGGTGATCAGACCTTTGACCCGGCCAATATTCCTTCGAGTACGCTATGCATTGAAATCGGTGATCAGCAGATCCGTTTTTGCATTGTCAAGGAAGAAAATATGGAATGCGTCTGGCTGGAAGATTACACATTGGATCAAACACTTACTCAGGAAGAACTTTTTGAAAAGGTAAAAAGAGTTTTTACGGGACATTTGCTGTGGTCTTCCAGTGCCTGGAAATCAGTTCGCGTTGCCGTCAATTCCGGACTTTTTAGTCTCGTTCCAAGTCTGCTTTTCGATGAGCAGAATACAACCGGTTACCTTTCGTTCTCGGCCGGGAATGCCCCATCCAGGCAGGATATTGTGTTGCATCACGAGCTGCCGCTGGTTCATGCACATACCGTTTTTTCAATGCGGCAAAGCTGGCACGAATGGATATTGAACCATTTCAGATCTTCGCACCTTTCATTTTACCATTTTACCAGTCCGCTCGTAATCGGTGCATTGGTGAGCCACCTGGAACATCAGGAAATCCGGATAGTATCGCTCTACTTTGAGAAAGATCAGTTTACGCTGACACTAACCGAAAGTCAGCAGCTGATCCTATGCAACCGGTTCAGGTTCAAAGAAGTACATGAAATGGCTTACATTGTCCTTTTTACATTGGGACAACTGGGCTACGAGCCCGAGGAAGTAAAAGTGCTTTGCTACGGGGAAATCTCGGCGACTGCGGATGCATACCAGGAACTTTCGCATTTTCTGCCTGGCTTGCAAATAGGATCGCGGCCAACTACATTGAAGTACAACAGCCAGTGCGCCGAAGTACCCGGCCACAGGTATTTTGGTTTATTTAATACCTATCTTGTCTCATCTTAGGCTTATAACTATCACTTATGGAGCGCATTGCATTGTTTCCCGGTTCTTTTGATCCATTTACGAGAGGACACGAGGATATCGTTCTGAGAGGATTGCGGCTCTTCGATCAGGTCGTGATCGGTATCGGTAATAATGCGACAAAGAAGCGGTACTTCGCGCTTGACGTGATGAAGGAAATGATCGAGAAGACGTTTGCTTCTGAAAAGAATGTAAAGGTGATTACCTATGATGATCTCACCGCGCACACTGCCCGGGAGTTAGGCGCAACATTTCTGCTCCGGGGCCTGCGAAATACCACTGATTTCGAGTATGAAAATGGCATTTCGCAGGTGAACAGGTATTTATATGAAGAAATTGAAACTGTCTTCCTGATCACTTCGCCAGCACTGGCGCCGATCAGTTCCAGTATTATCCGCGACTTGCACCGCTACGGCCAGCAGGTTGATAATTTCTTACCCTACTCACTTTCCGAGCTGAACCAAATCAACTCACAGATTTAGCACTACTTCCCTGATTTTTTTACGCGCATTTTATTGAGACTGTCGAGGACAAAACGGATCGAACTGTAAGAGTTGATCAGAAGCGGCTTTGCATCCTCCGGCGAATACCAGTCGAGCTTTTCGATCTGTTCTTCTGCCTGCGGCGTCATTTTAGAATCGTCGATACTGTCGCAGAGGTACCATTTGGTACGTTTCAGAATGCGGTTGTTATTGAGTGTATAAGTATGCCAGGTAGTGCAGATTTTAGATTTGATAATTGATTTTACGCCTGTTTCTTCTTCTATTTCGCGGATAGCGGCAGTTCTTGAATCTTCGCCTTTATCCAGCTTTCCTTTCGGCAGGTCCCACTTTTTGCGGCGGTACATAAACAGCCATTTCCCGTCTTTCACAACCACGCCGCCTGCGGCTTTGATTACTTTGTACTGCCCTTTGATCTTATCTTCAATGTCGCCTTTCTCTTTTGTCGCCATTGTAATCGAGAGCATTTGCCGCGGGAAGTCTTTTTCCAGCAGCTGTACTACCTGCATGACCGTGGTCGCAGTTGCATTGAGGAACAAAGTATGCCCGGTTAACATGCTCTTCTGCAGTTTTTCAAGTCGTAAATCCACGATCTGATCAAACTGGGATGTTTCCGGGGAGAGCTGATTAGTCCGTACAATTTTGAATGGACGGTCGTCAAAAAAAATGGTCATTTTTCAAATGGTACGTGAATCGGGGTCAAAATTAAGTAAAGTGTTTAGTTTAGACAGTGATTATTATTGATAAATTTGTAACCATATCAAATACACAGTTCTTGGAACTACTGATTATTTTACTACTTGTGCTTCTCAATGGTATCTTCTCCATGTCCGAGATCGCACTCGTGTCTTCCCGAAAATCCCGCTTAGAAGCAGCTGCCAAAGGTGGCGATGCCAGTGCAAAAGCCGCATTAAACCTTGCCAATTCACCCACACGGTTTTTATCAACAGTTCAGATCGGTATTACGTTGATCGGACTTTTAACAGGTATGTACAGCGGGGACAACATTACCGCTGATTTTGAAGGTTTTATCAATACGGTACCTTACCTGCAGCCTTACAGTCACTCACTGGCGGTAGGAAGTGTACTCGTTTTCATTACTTACCTGTCCCTTGTTTTAGGCGAGCTTGTACCGAAACGCATCGGTATGTCGAATCCCGAGGCGATTTCGAAAGTAATGGCCACTCCGATGAACCTGCTTTCAAAGGTTACCGCGCCTTTTATATCCTTGCTCGGTATTTCGAGTGATCTCATTATTAAGGTCTTAAATATCAGGCAGAGTGAGAATGCAGTAACAGAAGAAGAGATCAAGAGCCTGATCCAGGAAGGGACTTCGGGCGGTGTTTTCGAGGAAATCGAGCAGGAAATTGTGCACAATGTATTTCAGCTTGGCGACCGCAAGGTTACTTCCCTGATGACCAACAGGCAGGAGATTGTGTGGCTGGATTTGGAAGATACAGTCGAAGAAAACAAGGCCAAGATCTTCGAAAGCCGCCATTCCATTTATCCCGTTTGCCGCGGCACGGTCGACGATGTGGTCGGTTTGGTTTATGTCAAAGATCTGATCGCGACCGACATCGAATCCCAGCTGGCTACATTGAATACCATTGCGCGTGACCCTGTGTACCTGCCGGAAAGTAACCGCGCTTACCAGGCTTTGGAAAAGTTCAAACAGCAGCGCGTGTACTTCGGGATTATCGTCGATGAATACGGCGGAATGCTCGGGATACTGACCATGCACGATATTATGGATGCATTGGTAGGTGACATTTCCGAAGATATCGAAGAAGCCTCAGAGATCGTGAAACGCGAAGACGGAAGCTTTTTGATAGACGCTCAGCTTCCATTTGACGATTTTATCCAGTATTTCAGCATTAATCTTCCCGAACCGGATCGCCGGGAGCTTGTTGGTTTCAATACGCTCGGCGGGTTTGTGCTGCATATACTTGAAAATATCCCTGCAACCGGCGAGAAATTCAGCTGGCGTAATTTCGAGTTTGAAGTGATTGATATGGATCGCAGCAGGATTGATAAGTTATTAGTTGTAAATCATAATAAGGAAGAAGAATCAGAAGAATAATATGCTAAACGGTTCAGATATCAGTAAAAGAGTTGCAGAACTATTGCTTGAAGCAAAAGCGATCAAGTTGAGCCCTGATAAGCCATTTCAATGGAGTTCAGGCTGGTTGTCACCTATTTATTGCGACAACCGCGTTGCATTGTCTTACCCCGACACCCGCACATTCATCAAGAAAATGCTGGCTGATCTCGTGCGGCAGGAGTATCCTGGCGTGCAGGCAGTAGTTGGCGTTGCGACAGGCGGCATCGCGCAAGGTGCACTGGTAGCCGACTTACTTGAACTGCCTTTCGCTTATGTACGTCCTGAACCAAAAAAGCACGGAATGGGCAATCAGATTGAAGGCAGGCTCGAACCTGGTCAGTCTGTGATCATTATTGAAGACCTGATCTCGACAGGCGGAAGTTCACTGAAAGTAGTGGACGTGCTCCGGGCTGCCGGGATTGAAGTAGCAGGTATGATCGCGATTTTTACTTACGGATTTGAAGTTGCAGCGAATAACTTCAAAGAGAAAGATGTGAAGCTGAGCACGGTCAGCAACTACAATGCATTGATCGAAGCCGCATTGGAACACAATTATGTCTCAGCTTCCCAAGTAGAAAGCCTGAGCGCCTGGCGCGAAGCGCCGGAGCAGTGGGGAAGGTGAGATTTAACTTCGGCTGTCGGCAATCGGCAATCGGCTATCAGACTCAAAGAAGCTGATAGCCGACAGCTGACAGCTGACAGCCGAAGTAAGACTAGCTTCTATGATTATCCAGCTTCTCAAATAGTCCTCCAAACGCTTCTTCCTTTACACCATCTGATTTCAGGAATTCGTGGGGGAAGCCTAGTTCGATCTTACTTACTGCATTCAGTTTTTGTAATGCAGCTTCGGGTAACGTAAAGTCCAGGCAGCCCAGCGAATCTTTAATCTGGTGTTCTTTGGACGCGCCTATAATCGGGATCATCACCTGATTACGATGCCTGGTCCAGTTGATCGCTACCTGCGCCGGGGTAACCCCCAGTTCGTTGGCGACATCCACCACAGTTTGCGCAATAGTGCTACTATGTTCGCTGCGGCGGGTGCTGTGGTCGGGTACCCTGCCATTTTCTCCCCGCAAATATTTTCCTGTCAATGCGCCACCGCCGATTGCGCCCCAGGGGGTAACCGCCAGATCCAGCGCTTTCGCCATTGGAAGCAGGTCGCGCTCAGGTGTTCTTTGCAGCAGGGAATATTCAAACTGAATGGCCGCAAATGCATTCCAACCTCTGAAATCGGCGATTGTATTTGCCTGAGAAACAATCCAGGCGGGTGTATCGGAGATACCGATATAATGTACCAAACCCCGGGTTACAAGATCATCCAAACCCCGCATTACCTCTTCTGTCGGCGTTGTATTATCCCATAAATGTACCCAAAGCAGGTCAATGTAATCGGTATTGAGCCTTTTCAGACTGGAAGTGACCGAACGCATCATGTTCTTCCGGTGGTTACCTGCGAAGTTCAGGTCGTCATTTTTGTCTTTAAGAGTGTATTTGGTAGCAAGTACCCACCTGTCGCGGTCGCTTTCAATGAATTCGCCTACATACTTTTCGGAAGAACCTTCTGTGTATCTGTTTGCTGTATCGATGAAGTTACCTCCTGCGGCAGCAAATGCTTCAAAAATTTTATAACTCTCATGTTTATCTGCCCCCCAGCCCCATTCTTTTCCAAAGGTCATAGTTCCAAGGCAAACCTCTGAAACCCTAAGCCCTGATCGGCCTAATAATTGATAACGCATATGCAACTGAAATTAGATTTTAAGCAAAATATAACAGTGAACGATGATCGTACAGGGTTATATTTTATGGTGCAAAGTTATACCCTTACCACTCAAATGTATTTATATTGTGACCAAATTTGAATCTTTTTCACCCCGCCTAAATGATAGATGTTGCTTATCCCTACTTTGATACCAATCTGAGTTGGCTGTCCAATAACTACCGATTTTTACTGGAAGCGAACGACGAAACAGTGCCGGTGAGGGAGCGGCTCCGCTTTCTTGGAATGTATGCTTATCAGACCAAGGAATTTTACAGGGTCAGGATTCCAAATCTCCTGGCTATGTGCGAAGTCAGCAATGATATCCGTTCAAAATTGTATCTCTTCCCCGAGTCTCTGCTCGAACACGTAAGCGAAACCATTGAAAACCAGCTGCGTGAGTTCAATGAGATCCTGACAGGCAGTATTTTTCCGAGCCTCAAAGAGCAGGGAGTACATTTATATTACCGCGAAGCTTTTGCAACGGAGCACCTGCCGTTTATCAGGAAGTTCTTTATTGACAAGCTTTTCAGGTATTTGCAGCCCGTGTTTTTAGATGCGAAACGATCATCTAAAACGCCGATTTTCGAGTCCAAGCAGCTGTACCTGGTCGTGCGTCTGCAGCATTCGGAAGACTCTGAGGAGGATTGGTATGCAACGGTAAACATACCTTCCGAGCCTTTCGGGCGGTTTCTGGAACTGCCTGAATGGGAAGGGAAGAAACATGTGGCTTTTATGGAAGATATTATCCGTGAGAACCTGCCGCTCCTTTTTCCGGGTTTCAGTGTGCTTGAAAGTTACACAGTGCGCGTAGAGCGGGAAACGGAGCTGTCCATTGAAGATGAATACCCGATGCAAATCGCGCAGCGCATTCTCAAACAGCTTGAAAAGCGCAACTTCATCCAGCCTTCGCAATACTTTTATGAATCGGGAATGCCGCTTTATATGCGCGAATACCTCGTGAATAAGGTCGCAATACCAATGAATGAATTCCATGAGCGCGGCGATTATCTCTTTTTACAGGATTTTAGTCGTTTTCCTGCGTTGTCGCGCCGGCTCGACTACCCGCATCAGCGCCCGATCCATAATCCCGGTTTCGAGGAGAATACCTCCATTTTCGAAACCATCCAGAAGGGAGATCAGCTCGTGCACCTGCCTTACCAATCGTATGAGCCGATCGTGCGCTTTTTTAATGAAGCCGCAGTTGATCCGCATGTGCGCGAGATCCATGTTTCATTATACAAGATCAGCCCCAATTCTTTTATCCTGAACTCGCTCATCAGCGCTGCCCGGAATGGAAAGCGCGTAACCACTTATGTGGAGCTGAACAACAAAATGGATATTCAGGAAAACCTGCAATGGTCGAGGAAAATGCGTGATGCAGGCGTGAAGATCATCTTGAGTGTACCGGGGCTGAAAGTGCATGCGAAAATGGCGTTGATCAAGCGCAAGGTGCAGAAAGGGTGGGAGCGCTATGCATTCCTGGGTACCGGCGGTTTTTACAGACTTACCAGCCGGGAGATCGTGGATCATGCTTTACTGACGAACCACCGGGAGCTAACCAACGAACTGGAACTGCTCTTCGGCTATTTGTCCACCCAGGACGAGCCTAAAAAATACAAGTACCTTCCATTCAACTACCTTTTCGTAACGCAGTTTACATTGCAGAAAAAGTTAATGGATCTGATAGACCGCGAGATCGCGAACTGCAATGCAGGCCTCAAATCTTTTATTAGCATTAAAATAAACCAGTTGCAGGATCACATCCTGATCGACAAGCTGTACCAGGCCGGACAAGCCGGAGTACCGGTGCATGTAATGGTGAGTGAAAGCTGTGGTTTGATTTCCGGGTTACCCTCGATCAGCGACAATATCATCGTAAGCCGCCACGTCGACCGCTATCTTGAAAACACGCGGATCTTCCATTTTGCGAATCGCGGCAACGATGAAATTTTCCTGAGCTCCTGCGACTGGACCCACCGGAACCTGCACCGGCGCATTGATATCTGCTTCCCTGTACTCGACGAGCAGCTAAAAAATCAAATGCGCATTGTACTCAGGAACTATGCAAATGATAATCAGAAGTCGGTGCGGCTTGATTTGTACCAGAATAACCTCAGGATTGGAGAAGACGGGCGCGGGAAAGTGAGAGCGCAGGATGCAAACTACCGCCTGGTTGAAAAAATTGAGAAAGGCGGGCCAATCAGGAAACCAGAATAAACGCATTAAATATGGGTAAAAAAAATTTTTCAGCTGTAAAATTTTCTAACCTGCGCCTAGATTTCACGGACGCACTTTGTTGTAAAAAATCATAAAATCGCAATGAATTTTTACAAATTAGCCGGGTCCTTCTCTTGAGCAGTAAGTTGTATATCACTATATTTGAAAGACATCATTCTCACTCAACCCCAAAATACTACCTAAGCATGGGAATAGTAGAACGAAGAGAACGACTCAAAATACAGGTACGTTCGGACATCGTTAAAACAGCAAAAGACATTGCCCGTGAAGACGGATGGACTGCTGTCTCGATTCGCAAAATTGCTGACGTAATTGAATATAGTCCCCCCATTCTGTACGAATATTTTGATAGCAAGGACAAGCTTCTGGAAGCGATCCGTCTGGAAGGCTTCGACCATTTGCAAGCCGAGTTTATCAAGATAAAGGGTCATTTCAGTAATCCTCAAAAGCAGCTTGTGGAAGTGGCCCAGAAGATCTGGAACTTCGCTGTCGAAAATCCTGAGGTGTTTCAGGTGATGTTCAACCTGGAAGGAGCTTATTGTGATTCTAAAAAGGCTTTTTCGCAGGCAATGAGCATCAAAGGAAACCCGGTTTGGGAAATGATCGCCGGTCTTCGTCCCAAGTCAGGAGAAGCGGTAACCAAGACTTACTATGAATGGTGGTGCCTGACCTTCGGTTTTATAGGTATTACCATGACAACTCAGCCGAGATATGCATTTTCCCAGGCTGAGCCGATATATATGGAAGGAGTAAGAAGATTTATCCGCAGCATTATGTAGTTGCGGCAGATTGAGGGCGTATCTCTATTTTACTTTGGTGATAAACCTGGGAAAATGGAGGTACGCTTCTTACTAACCAGGCATTTCCGCCAATGATTGAATCATGCCCGATTACAGTTTCTCCCCCCAGGATCGTGGCATTTGCATAAACAACCACATTGTCTTCGATAGTAGGATGGCGCTTGCGTGACGCGAGCGACTTGGAAACGTGCGTTGCGCCAAGTGTAACCCCCTGATATAATTTTACATTGTTCCCGATGTGCGTCGTTTCGCCGATCACAACTCCGGTACCGTGGTCGATGAAGAACGAGTGACCTATAACTGCATTGGGATGGATATCAATTCCGGTCTGCCCGTGTGCGAATTCAGTCAGCATTCTGGGCAATAATGGGATACCGCATTGCGCAAAAAGGTGGGCGAAGCGGTAGGTAGCGATCGCCGTGAACCCGGGGTACACCGCAATTACTTCTTCGATACTCACAGAAGCCGGATCATTGTCGGTAATGGATTTGGCGTCTTTCAGGAGCATTTCGTAAATATCCGGGATACCAGAAAAGATATCGTCCAGGATCTCGTCCGTGCTTTTGTCCAGCTCAGGCAACAGTGGCTGCAGCATATAATCCAGGTCCTTTCTAAGGTCTGCGTATTTCATCGCCAGGTCTTTAGATGGGCAGCTTGGACAATCCTGACTAATTGGAAACAGGAAATTGATCAGGTTCTGAATGAATTTCCCTGCGTCTTGTCTGGATGGAAGCTTGTAGCGGTATTTTTCATTTTGCTCCGTGAGGCGCTCGAAAAATGTGTTCTGGTGGCTGGCAGTCATTAAGAAAGTAGATTGAGTCGCAAGTCTGAGATAGTAGGACGTTTCGTTTTTCAACAACAAAGAAACGGCGGGAAAAATTTGTTTGTTTTAATTTCTTCAAAAAAAACCAAATAACGGCACGCTTTTTGACCTTTTGATCGTATATTAAGTATCCTGTGGATTGTAAATGCAGTAACAATACCTTGTATGCCTCGTTTTAAATTCCTTCGGACAGTCGCCTTATTGCTATTTATCTCGGCCTCACTCAGCTCCTGTTTTTCGAAATACATTATCTCTGCGAAACAGGTCAGAAAGCATTACGCCCAAAAGAAAGTCAAACCCACAGAGCGTATTATCAGGAATGACACCCTTTCACTCTGCATTGCCAGCGTGGGAGCGGATACCTTACCAATGCTGTTGCTGATCCACGGCGCTCCCGGTTCGCTTTGGGGATATATGAATTTAATGGATGATGAAGATTTACAGAAACGCTTTCACATTGTTTCGGTTGATCGGGTGGGTTACGGGAAATCAAGACTTAAGAAAAGACGGTCTGTAACTTCTATCGCTACTCAGGCAAATGCATTGCTGCCCGTTTTTGAACTGAATAAGAGCAAAGAAAAAGTAACGGTATTAGGTCGTTCTTACGGTGCGCCAATCGCTGCAAAGCTGGTATCTATGGTACCTGACCAGGTGAAAGAGCTTTTCATGGTTTCACCTGTTATCGATCCCGAGAAAGAGAAATTTTACTGGTTTTCTAAATGGGGCCGGAATTCCTTTATTCAGCTGTTTTTGCCGGGTGAGTTCAATACTGCTACTGCAGAGAAATACAGCCATTCAGACGAGTTGAAGAAGCTTTTGCCTGTCTGGAATAACCTGCTTGTTCCTACCACAGTAATTCAGGGCGGAAATGACTGGATCGCTGATCCGGGTAATATTGATTTTGCCAAAAAACACATTAAAAGCAAGAGAGCGCAGTATATTTTCCTCGATAATGCAGGTCACATGATCACCTACACGCATTTGTCGATGATCAAGGAAATGCTCCTGAAAGGTTTGCTTTTCAAAGACCACATTACTTCGGTCGATCTTACGCCCAACTTGCCGGAAGTTTCAGGGAATTAATCAGCGTATTACTTTTTGAGTTGCCGAATGCGTCGCATTGTCTGCACGGATCAGGTAAATTCCATGCGCCATGTTGCGGAGATCGAATCGTTCCTGAACAGAGATAACGGGTGTCTTTGATGATATTTCCCGCAGAATCCTTCCATGCAAATCAACTAGTTGCAGGCGGATCACAGCCCTCGTTTTGCTGTATGCTTTTACCGTAACAAAATCCTCGGTTGGTACAGGAAAAGCTTCAAGCGCCATGGAAATTTCGGGAGATTCTACCTTTGGAACAGATGTCAGCGGGTTACCATATTCTACTGATTCATAAGGCGGGATTTCAACAGGAGGACCCGGCCTGTCTACTACCGCAATGCTGCCCTCGCGATAGCTTTCGGATATAATTACACCTGCTCTCCATTCCGTTACCAGCATCGCAAAAAGGTAGTTTCCAACAAGCTCCGGGGCGGTCCAAATCAGCTTCTTGGAAACAGGATCTATCTTGAATGTACCATTGCTCGTAATTTCATTTGGAAACAAATACCTGTTGTCGACCATGCGCACACCGCAGGTGCCGGGAGAAGCTTTGCTCAGTTTGTGGACTTTTACACTGACACTGTCTGAATCGGCAACAGTCGGGGTCAGGTCTACTGAAAAAACCTGCTTTACGCCGGCATCAAAATTCAGGTATGGTAAAACAGGCGTCGAGTTTGGAGACTGAGTGTCAATGACGGTCCACAGGAATGCGGGTGTCATTTCTGATCTTTCAAGATTTAGAAATCCAGCGGTGCGGTTATCAATGGAAGTAGATATCTGAAAAATTCCTGCCGTGGGGTAGGTATACTGTCCCACAAAGTCTGCAACAAGTACGTTAGCGTTGCTGGGAAGTGGGATCGTCTTTGCTCTGGTCAGGTTTTTCGTAGCCCCGTTGCCAAGGCAAACCGTAACTTGACCCATTGCATCTGTGGCTCCCTGACCTGATTGAATATCGAGATAAACTCTGACCGTAATCTCGTATGTCTGCCCTGAAACATGCTTCGCCATGATCTCGCCGCCCTTAAAATGGGTAGCATAAGCTGCGTTGCAAAACAACGCTATCAGAAAAAGTATTCCGTAGATTGATTTCATAGAGAGAAAAGGCGGCGTTAAGTTACATACTGAATTGACAACGTTTAAAGCTGGCTGTTTTGTATGGTTACTTACGTAAACTAATGCATAAAAATCAGCATTTTTCCCGACCTGGTTTTTAGGCTTGTTTGTAGCCGAAAATCAGTCTTTATAGATCAGTACTTCACTTTTTCCATCGCCTTTTACATACCCCCGGTACATTCCTTCGCTGTTGAAAGGCATGGCAATGTTTCCATTCCGATCAAGTGAGATAATCCCGCCTTCTCCGCCGCGTTCAACCAGCTTTTTCATCACTACTTCATTCGCCGCACTCTCCAGGGAAAGTCCCTTGTATTCCATTAACGCAGAAATATCGTGCGCAACCACCGAGCGGATGAAATATTCGCCGTGTCCCGTTGCTGAAACCGCGCAGGTGGCGTTATTGGCGTAAGTACCTGCGCCGATAATCGGTGCGTCGCCAATGCGACCGTATTTTTTATTTGTCATACCTCCCGTAGAAGTACCTGCTGCCAGATTACCATATTTGTCCAGAGCCACACAGCCGACTGTCCCAAACTTCCGGCCTTCTGTGAAAATGAGCTCCTCTTTCAGCAGTCCGCCGGTCTTGGGTGCTTTCCTGATCTGCTTTTCTTCTTTGGCGTCGTGGTCTAGCTCTTGTTTGTCAGTGGCTTTTGCTTTTTCCAGCGCTTTAAAGCGGGCTTCGGTATAGAAGTAGGAGGGATCAACAATCTCCAATCCCTGTTCTTTCGCAAACTTTTCAGCGCCTGCGCCGGCCATCATCACGTGCTCCGATTTATTCATTACCGCAATGGCTGCGCTGATTGGATTTTTGATATTGGTAACGCCTGCAACTGCACCTGCTTTCAGCGTTTTGCCTTCCATAATGGAGGCATCGAGTTCATTTTTACCATCATTGGTGAATACGGCACCCTTACCTGCATTAAACAGGGGGGAGTCTTCCATGACGTGAATCGTAGCTTCCACCGCTTCCACGCTCGTACCCCCTTTTTTCAAAACCGCGTAGCCCTTTTGCAATGCCTCGTTCAAAGCGGCTTTATAAGCTTTTTCCTTTTCGGGGCTCATGTTGGCGCGGGTAATGGTACCGGCTCCGCCGTGAATAACAATGGTTATTTTATCTGAAAAATCCTGCGCGAAAGCCGGGAGACTGAGCACGGAAAGAAGCATTGCAGAAAGTTGTTTCATGATGTTGTAATTAGAGTGACTTACTCAAATCTAACAAGTAATGTTTGTATTTCCGGTGCAGTCCGTATTTTCATTGTTTCAAAAGCAGGTGTGCCAACGTACTTTCAATTCACAGTAAAGTGCATTGGTGCGACCCTTTTGAGATAACTAGCTTAATTATTTTTCAGTAATCCTTAATTGAATGAAAAAAGTACTCCTTTACCTTGGCGCCCTCTTATTTACGGCTCCGATCCTGCAAGCGCAGAATGCGGCTGAATGGAAGTATAAACAGGGTAAAATCGTCACGCAATGGGCCGACAAAGTGTCGCCTGCAAACGTGCATTCGGAATATCCCCGGCCACAGCTGGTACGCGGCAACTGGCAAAATATCAATGGTTTGTGGGACTATGCTATTGTGCCGCAAGCCAGTGCAGAGACAAAACCAGCTGCATTTGAAGGTAAGATCCTGGTTCCTTTCGCAGTGGAATCTGCATTGTCGGGCGTGGGCCGTACAGTTGGTAAAGACAGTGTGCTGTGGTATCAGCGCACTATTGATTTTTCCCCTAAACTGAAAGACCAGCGGGTGCTGCTGCATTTCGGGGCTGTTGACTGGAAATGTGATGTAATCGTAAATGGAAAATCGGCAGGTACGCACCAGGGCGGTTACGATCCTTTTTCTTTTGACATTACCGATCTTTTGGTTAAAAAGAAGCAGCAGGAAATTACTGTAAAGGTATGGGACCCGAGCAGTGACGGGCCGCAGCCGCGGGGCAAGCAGATCAAAAATCCGCACGGGATCTGGTACACGCCTGTTACGGGTATCTGGCAGACTGTGTGGCTTGAAACTGTGCCTACTACCTATATTGCCGCATTGATGCCGGTACCTGATATCGACAAGCAAATGGTACGCATTACATCCGACATCAGGAATGTAAAAGAGGGTGATAAGCTCAGGTTCACCGCATTCGACGGCAGTAACAAGGTAGCCGAGCTGGAAGTTGCCCCCAATGCCGCTGCCGATCTGAATATCGCAAATCCGAAGTTGTGGTCGCCGGATAGTCCGTTTTTATATGACCTGACCGTGGCACTGATCCGGAAAGGGAAAGTGGTTGACGAGGCGAAAAGCTATTTCGCAATGCGAAAGATTGCCATGCAGGCGGATCAGAATGGTATCCAGCGTATGACTTTAAACAACCAGTTTTTGTTTCAATACGGACCGCTTGACCAGGGCTGGTGGCCGGACGGACTGTATACTGCGCCAAGTGATGAAGCCTTGAAGTTTGATATCGTGAAAACGAAGGAAATGGGCTTTAATATGATCAGGAAACACGTGAAAGTGGAGCCTGCGCGCTGGTACCGCCATTGCGACGAGCTGGGTATGCTGGTTTGGCAGGATATGCCAAGCGGCGATCTGGGAAATGACTGGGGACAGCACCCGGGCGTTACAGGTAACGAAACCGAACGCAACCGCACCCCGGAATCTGAAAATATCTACAAGACAGAATGGAAGGCTATCATGGATGCCAACCGCTTTTTCCCTTCAATTGTGGTGTGGGTACCTTTCAATGAAGCCTGGGGACAGTTCAAAACAGAGGAAATTACAGAGTGGACGATGAAGTACGATCCGAGCCGCCTGGTAAACAGTGCGAGTGGCGGTAATTTCTTCCCGGTTGGCCACATTATCGACCTCCACAATTACCCTGCGCCGGCGATGCCAAAACCGGAGCTGTTCGGACAGAAGCAGATCATCGTTTTAGGAGAATTCGGAGGACTTGGGCTACCGGTTGACCAGCATACCTGGCAGCAGAAAGACAACTGGGGATACCAAAGCTTTAAGAACCAGGAAGACCTTTACAAACGTTACGAAACATTCATAGGCAGGTTTGAACCACTTATTAAAAAGGGGTTGTCTGCCGCAGTCTACACGCAAACGACTGACGTGGAAGTAGAAACAAATGGGTTAATGACCTATGACAGAAAAGTCATCAAATTCCCGGAAGCGAAACTAATGCAGATCCACAAGCCGCTATATGATCGGTCTTGGGTGAAGATGGGTCAGTAGAAGGAGGAAAGGGAAGAAAGGGAGGAAAGGGAGGAAGGAGGAACGGGAGAAAATATCCATCCTCCCTTTCCTCCTTCCTCCTTCCTCCCTTTTTCTAGCCCTTCATCTGCGCTTCTACGACTGCTATCGCTACCATATTTACGATTTCTCGAACGGAGCTTCCTAGTTGTAGTACGTGAACGGGTTTTTTCATTCCCAGCAGGATAGGCCCGATTGTTTCCAGTTCGGCTGCTTCTTTCAGCAAGTTGTAAGCAATGTTGCTGGCAGATAGGTTCGGGAAGATGAGCGTATTCGCGCCTCCTTCAACCAGGTCGCTGAATGGATGGTTTTCCTTCAACAGTTCTGTATTAAATGCAAGGTGCGCCTGCATTTCACCTTCCACTACCATGGACGGGTTTCTCTTCTTCAAAATCGCAGTTGCTTCGCGCATTTTCTCCGCGTCTTTTCCACCCGCACTTCCGTAGTTGGCATAAGTTACCAATGCAATTCTTGGCTGGATATTGAATCGCTCTACTGCTTTTGCAGTGAGTTCGGTTATTTCAACGATTTCATCAACTGTCGGATCAAGGTTCACGGTTGTATCCGAGAAGAAAAGCGGGCCGCGTGGCGTAAGCAGAATGTACATACCCGCCACCTTGTTCACGCCAGCTCCTTTTCCGATCACATGTAACGCCGGACGGATCGTGTCCGGATAAGTACGCGTAAGTCCTGAAATGAATGCGTCGGCTTCGCCATTCTCAACCATCATAGAACCGAAGTAGCTCTTGAAGTAGATAGTCCGGCGGGCTTCTATCGGCGTCAATCCTTTACGCTGTCTTTTTTCGTAAAGTTTGGATGCGTAGGTATCGATGATATGCTCGTTTTCTTCTGCACGCGGATCTACAATAGATACGTCGCCAAGATCCAGCTTGCTCTCGCGGATCAGGTGAAGGATTGTTTCCTTGCTTCCCAACAGGATCGGTATCGCAATTCCCTCGTCACGCACCTGCTGTGCAGCCCTTAAAACCTGGATGTTTTCAGCATCTGCAAATACAACACGTTTTGGAGCAAGTTTAGCTTTGTTCAGGATTACCCTTGAAATCTGCTCATTGCGGCCGAGGCGGCTGGATAGTTCCTGTTCGTAAGCATCCCAGTCTGTGATAATCTTCCGGGCTACTCCCGTCTCTATCGCAGCTTTTGCAACAGCGGGTGCCACGGTAGTCAGCAGGCGAGGGTCTACCGGTTTAGGGATAATGTAATTTTTGCCAAAAACAATATTGGTTTCATTGTAGGCGAGGTTCACGATATCAGGAACAGGCTTCGTAGCCAGGTCTGCCAGCGCGTGTACAGCGGCAAGCTTCATTTCTTCGTTGATCTCAGTAGCTCTTACGTCCAGCGCACCGCGGAAGATGTAAGGGAAACCCAGCACGTTGTTAACCTGATTAGGGTAATCCGAGCGGCCGGTGGCCATGATCACGTCTTCTCTCGCTTCTACCGCGTCAGGGTAAGGTATCTCCGGGTTCGGGTTCGCCATTGCAAGCACAATGGGATCTTTCGCCATGGATTTCACCATATCTTTCGAAACAATATCGGCAGTCGACAAGCCAAGGAAAATATCGGCTCCTACCATCGCTGCATCCAGCGAGTCATAAGAAACATCGGTCGCAAACTGCTTCTTCATCTCACTCAGGTCCGTGCGGCCGTTGTGAATATGTCCTTTTGTATCAAACATAGCCACATTCTTGGGATCAACACCCAGTGAAATGTAGAGTTTGGTACAGGATACTGCCGATGCGCCGGCGCCGGAAACGACCACGCGGATCGACGATATGTCTTTTTTTACGAGCTTCAATGCATTGAGCATGGCAGCGGCGCTGATGATAGCAGTACCGTGCTGATCGTCGTGCATGACGGGGATATTCAGCTCCTTTTTCAGGCGGGCTTCTATTTCGAAGCATTCGGGAGCTTTGATATCTTCAAGATTTACACCTCCGAAAGTAGGTTCAAGGATTTTGACGGTGCGGACAAATTCATCCACGTCTTTGGTATTTAATTCAATGTCAAAAACGTCGATATCAGCATAAATCTTGAAGAGCAAACCCTTTCCTTCCATAACAGGTTTGGAAGCTTCCGGGCCGATGTCGCCCAGACCAAGAACCGCAGTTCCGTTGCTGATTACTGCGACAAGGTTACCCTTTGCAGTGTATAAGTAAGCATTTTCGACATTGTCGGCGATTTCAAGACAGGGCTCTGCAACTCCGGGAGAGTAGGCCAGTGAAAGGTCTCGTTGCGTGCTGGTTTCCTTGGTCGGAATAACCTGGATTTTACCCGGCCGGCCCTTGGAGTGGTAGTACAGCGCGTCTTCTTTTCTGATCTTTTTGTTCATACCTGTGTAGCAATTATTTCGTGCTAAGGTACAAACATTAGGTTCACGCCAATGACTTTTACGCGGCTATTCACAGTAAAATCATCTGTCGCCAGATCAGAAATCGCGAAGTGAATTGTTGGTGGAAGGAAGGTCTTTTTCGTTGAAAGAAGGACTGTTGACCAATTTTTTCTTCTCTTTCACCATTACAGTGCGTTTCTTGAGAATATATGCAAAAAGCATGTACACACCGAACATTCCGATGTAAATGTACATGGAAGCTGTGTTGGTGATGTCGCCGTGAAAAGCGAAGAAAAGCGCAGTGTTAATGATGGTCACCATCCACAATGTAAACGAAGCCCAGAAGTGGTTAAGGCCGTTATCAATTAGAATATGGTGCATGTGGTTACGGTCTGCAACGAAGGGCGAGCCTCCTTTTACAATCCGCACGATGAATACACGCAGGGTATCAAAAATCGGAACGATCAGCAGGACCATCACGATGATAGGTGCATTGAAATATGCATTGGGATCGTGCAGGTAGCCTACATTCAATGACAGGAATTCAACTGAGAAAATAGAAAGCAGGTAACCCACGATCAAGGAGCCGGTATCGCCCATGAAGATCTTGCTGGTCTTCGAGAAGTTAAACCGCAAAAAGCCAAGCAGTGACCCCGACATTGCGAACGCGAGGCAGCCGAATGAAAAGTGGTCATTTAGAATAAACCAGATCCCGAAGCCAAGTCCGGCAATAAGACTGATTCCACCCGCGAGACCATCGATCCCGTCGATCAGGTTAATTGCATTGATAATAGCGATGAAGATGAATACGGTAAGGGGAATGCTGACGAAATCCGAAACAGTATGAATGCCGAATATGCCGTAAAAATTATCAACCTTAAAGTTGCCCATTGCTACAAGAATAAGCGAGGCGAATATCTGAATGATCAGCTTTTTGGTAGGATCTACTGCCAGGATATCATCTTTGATACCAAGAAAAAACAAAATAATAACCCCCGTCATCGCGAGGCTGATCAGGTTGGAATCAAGTATATTTTCAGAATGCGGCCACAGGAAATAGGCGATCAGGGTAGCTGCAAAAATAGCAATCCCGCCGAGGGTCGGTGTTTCTGTCTCGTGAGAGCTCCTGAAACCCGGCTTGGCTGTCAAATGCAGCAGGTTTGACAAATTGATAATGATCGGAATGGAAATGATCGAAAGAAAACAGGCGATCAAAAATGACAGCAGGCATTGATACACATCATGGTGAATGATGTTGCTGAAGTTGCCTTCGCTTAATATCTGAAGAGGTAACTTTAATTCCATAGTGTCTGCCTTATTTATGAAGTGTAAGAACGAGCAAGAGTAAAATCCTGGTCAAAAGACGTAAATTACTTTAATATAAGAAATATACAAATAACCGGAACCTAAATTATTTATTAAGCGGCTTTGTGTCCATTTGTTATTTCACGATAAACTGGAAGATCTTTCTCAGCGGTTTCAACCACAAAGTGTAAAAATGCGGTTTCAAACCGTTTGTCTTCCAGGCTTTAAGATCATTTCTATTCGCGAGTATTCTGTTTTTGAAAGAACTGTTACTGACACCGCCGCTCCGCATTTTGACGAGTACTTTGGGCAGGTAACCAATTTTGATTTCTGCCTTGTGTACAAATCTGAGCATAAGCTCATAGTCTGCTGCACTCCCCAGGTCGAGCCTGAACTTTCCGTATTTGTCATACATTTCCCTGCGCACAAAGAATGTCGGATGGGGCGGCATCCAGCCATTTAAAAATGAACCTTTCTGGTACAATCCCGACGTCCATCTCCGCTTGACGATCTCGCCGTTTGTAAAATCAACATACTCCAGATCTCCATAGCAAGCGTCGTAGTCTCCTGTTTTAATCAGATTTACAACATCTGAAATCACGGTCGAAACAGCATAGAAATCGTCTGCATTCAAGATACCGATGATATCTCCAGTTGCTAATTGTATGCCTTTGTTCATCGCGTCGTAAATTCCCGCGTCTTTCTCGCTCACGAATTTGCTGACTTTATGTTCAAAGGATCTCACAATATCCTGCGTCCCATCCTTGGAATTACCGTCGACTACAATGTATTCGATATCGGGATAATCCTGGTTGACAATGGATTCAATGCATTGCCGGATGGTTGAAGCTCCGTTATATACGACGGTGAGTATGCTTACTTTCAATGCGTTATAGTTCTTGTTTTAACATACTTTGCCGGATTACCCTGGTAAATTCCGTTTGCTTCCAAATTTGCAGTAGCAACAGAGTTTACTGTTAATACTGCGTGGGAGCCAGCTGTTACGCCTGGACAAACCGTTGCCTTCGCACCGATCCACACTCCTTTCTCAAGCGTAATCGGCTTCACTATGAGGTCAAACTGGCTCTTTGTATAATCGTGATTTCCGGTTAGCAACATGCAACCCTGTGACAGGCAGGCATTTGATTCAATAGTCACCATTGTGAGGTTGTCAATCCACACATTTTCACCGACCCAGGTATTGTCTCCGATCGACAAAAACCAGGGATACTTGATACTCACTTTCGGCTTGATCACAACGCCTTTTCCGATTTTGGCGCCGAATAATTTCAGCAGCCAATTCTTGAATGACGACGGATAAGGCAGGTGTGTGTTCAGGAACAGGCGGCCGGTAAAATACCAAAGGATCTGCTTGACAACATTCCCCGGCTTGTACCAGCTGTTGTCATATTTTGACAGATCGGTTTGGGCTTTTAAGGTCTTTTCCATATTCCGTTCTGAAATGTGTTATAATCTGCTCTTTGTCGCGACCTGCACGGTAGTACACTTCGTATATCTTGGCATCAACCAGGAACCTGTACCAGAATCCCTGTAAAAAGTGCCAGATCAATCCTTTGACGCCATCCAGAAAACCCAGTTTCAGGAAGTACCGGAAACTGAAATAGACGAATGGTCTCGTAAAAAGGGGCATTTTGGCATACTTCACTTTAAGGTAACGCGTGCGCTGCTCCTGGCTTCCCCAAAATTTCGGATCGACAGTTGGTTTGCTGTCAAAATTATATTTAATGTTCAATAAATCAATGACTTCCCGTATTGCATAATTGTTATGCTTTTGGGTCCACCAGGTGAGGTTATTGAGGTTATGATCAACTAAATCGTGATTGAGATTGGCAGTAGTTCCGCTGCTGAGCTTGATGTGCTCGTCCATCCACAACTCCTCGCAGGTACCGGTGCCGCGGCGCCAGAGCCTCAGCAGCCAGATCGGATAGTAACCGCCGCGTTTGATCCATTTATCCATGAAAATGACGCGCCTTTTTACATATAACCCGGAGACGGAATCCGCAACCTGCGAGAGTCCCGCATTAAGTTCGGTGGCAAGTTCCGGTGTGATGTACTCGTCTGCATCCATTCGCATCAGCCAGGCTGTGTTGAACGGATTGTTGGCGATGCCGAAATTGAACTGGAAAGAGTAGGATACCCACGTATTCTGAACCACGGTAGCGCCGAGGCTCTCGGCAATCGCAACCGTATCGTCCGTGGAAAAAGAATCGACAATAAAAATCTTGTCTGTTATCTGATGAAGACTTTTAATGCACCGCCCGATGTGTTTCGATTCATTGTGGGTCAAAATTATGACCGATAAGTCAATCATATCCAGGTATAACGTTTCCGGTTTGGTTTCAGCGGTTACTTAAATGCTCAAAGATAGCTGCTTTTTTTTAACTTTCTTGTATTCTTCCAATAACTGATTGGCAACCACTTTGATGTCAAAATTTTCAGTTACCATCTTATAGGCGCGATTTGCCACGTTATCGGCGTAGCTTTTATCTTGTAATATTTTAAGAATGCCCTCAGCTACTCCATCGGCATTCAGCGGTGTCAGAAACGCTGCATCGTACCTTTTAATGTAGTCGCCAAAGCCAACCCTGTCGGACACTACTGCCGGGATTTTGCAGGTCATTGCTTCAAGTACTGCAATCGAAAATCCTTCCGAGTAGGAGGGAAGAACAAATAGTGACGCGTCCGAAAATGCCTCTTTCTTGTCAGTATCTGTCAGCATGCCAACCAGCTTAATGCGGTCAGATAGCTGATGTTTCTGGATAAATGTTTCACACTCGGCCTGGTAACCATCGTCGGGCCCGGCCAGGATCAGGATCGCGTCCGGTACCTGTTTGAATATTTTATTGAAAGCAGGAAGAAGCAGATCCAGCCCCTTTTTGATATTCAGCCTTCCCATGAAAAGAATGAGCTGCTTATTATCCGGGATCTGATGTTTACGGCGGAAAATACCTTTCGCAGGCAGGTTCTGATAATCCGTGAGCTTCATTCCGTTCGGTACGATCACCATGTTTTTGGGCCGGTAACCCAGGTAACGTACCACATCTTCTTCCTCGTCGGTATTGTTGATCTGGATCAGGTCTGCTTTGCCGAGCAGGCGCTTTTGGTAAAGTGCGGTAACGATCTGCTTTTTCCACTTGCTGTGTGCCACCGCCCATTTGTCGAGCAAGCCGTGAATGGTAATCACCTTTACGGCTTTGTTGGGGATCAGAAAAGGCGCCAGACTGCCGAAATGCCAGATACCGTGCATGTGAACCACGTCGTACTCGTGGATATGCGCTTTCAGGTACTGATACATTTCGAGTGAAAACTCGCGATAGATATTGCTCAATGGCGTCGTTCTCGCACAGGGGATCAGGCGCGCGCCTTCGGGAGCGGGGTACATCTTTTCGCCTGGCGTCATCGGGCTCAGGATATCCACCTGGTGCCCCTGCGCCAGCACTTCCGTAGTGTGGTCGTAAATGATCCGGGCCGGTCCGCCAATTGCCCAGGTATATGCACAAATATTTAAAATCCGCATTCTTTTGGTGAGTGTAAATGGCGTTGCTTCAATCAAGCTTTTGCCAGTATTTTATATGTTTTGACCATTTCTTCGGCTACTTTGCCGGAAGAGAACGGTTTGATCTTTTCGAGTGAAACTGCGCCCATTGCAGCGATTTTTTCAGGATTTTTTACAAAAAATAACATCGCCTGTTCCAGTTCTGTTTGGGCTGTGGGATCGAAAGTAAAGCCGTTTTCTGCATTGCTTACCAGATCCGGCGCACAGCCGCATTTATTGGAAACAATCACGGGCATTCCGCAAACCATCGCCTCATTCACCACCAATCCCCAAGGTTCAGACTTGCTTGGCAAAACCAGCACGTCACTTTGCGCGAGCCAGCGCGGCACCTCGTACCACGGAAACCCGCCTGCGAAAGTAACCTGCGCTTCCACTCCCAGCTTTTTAGTAAGGATTTCCAAAGAACTCCTGGCCGGGCCGTCACCAACCAGCAGCAGTTCCCAGATACTTACCGCATTTCCTGCTTTTTGGATTTCGGCAAAAGCTTGTACCAGCATTTCCAGGTTTTTCTCGGGTGCAAGCCTGCCTACATATACGAATCGCCGGAGTTCGTTCCTGGCGGTATTAGCGTTCTTCAATTCCGTTTTTGCCTGCACATAATTTTCCCTGATTATCTGGTCATCCACCACCGCGGCATTGCGCACGGGAATTTTGCCCGGATTGATACCGAGGTTTTCCAGATAGTCGGCCGAGGTTTTACCAAAACAAAAAAACGCATTGCCTCTGTTAATGATAAAGCTTTTGAATGCCTCTTTCCAGCTGGAACGCGCGTGATCCTGGGCCGATGATTCTGACGAGATCACTACTTTCACGCCTTTCCATTTGGCATAAAACATCAGTTCTACCTGCGCCATGTCGCCCCAGCCTGTCACATTGAGCACATCCGGCTTGAATTCTTTGAAAACCTGAAAGAGCGCAGCCCGGCGCTCGGCTTTCGTGATCTGGTCGAGGCTTTTGTTGAACAGCAGCTGATAAGGATAGTCGTAAGTGACTTTTTCGTCGTTCTGCATCACAGCGCGGCTGGCTTCGTACAGACCGATCTGCGCAACCAGAAACTGGCTTCCGGGCTCCTGTTTTTTGAATACCTTGAAAATGTCGCTGAAAAGCTTCGACTTATAATGTGCCCAAAGCTGGTTATGTACAATAAGAACACGCATTATCTGGGCAGTTTTAAGTATTCCTGAAACAATGGATATAGGTTATCGGCCATAAAAACCTGTCCCTGCGGATTGTAGTGCACCAGATCCATTTTGCGGTACAATCTGGTAGATACCCCAAGCTGCAACTCATTGATCAACCTGACGTTATTCTCTTTTGCAAATGCCATAATTTCTTTCCCCTGATCATTGAAATGCCCCATTTCAACTTCTGAGATTTCGGGATGCAGGTAGATGAAAAATGGGATCTTGTTGGCTTCGGCAATTTCGAGCAGCTGCCGGTAACCCGGGTTGAAATCAGTGCCCGGCTTTCTGATACCCGCCTGGTTAAGGGTTTCCTGCTTCGCCGAATCCAGCTGCACAGTATCTGCTTTCGCAGGGTCGGGCTTGTTTTCAGCTGTGATAACAGGCTTTTCGGGCTCGGTGGTAAGTAAAACGGTATCCAGATAATAGAAGAAGATCCAGCGGTACCGGTCCCAGAGCTCGTACAATGCAACTTTGTATTGCTTGTCCGGCCAGCCCGGATCGATCCCGACCGGACTTTGGTGTGACATGATATCGTGGGCGTCGTGGCTGCTCGTTACAAGGCACATCAGGTTGGCCTTAAAAACTCCGTACTTTTTGAGGTAAGCGGCCACATTATCAGGTCCCCAGGAGCCGGCAGAGATATTGAGTACCCGCACCCGCGTTTTGAAATCTTGTTGAAATCTTTTTTCGAGGATCGTGGAAGCAATGCTGTCCTGATCAGTAAGGCTGCCTCCATTTACAACAGAGTCGCCGATGAGCAGGATGATGATGGAATCGGAAGGAAGTATCTCTTCATTCCGCATGGAAAACCGGTTTGTGCGGATCACCTGTCCAAACCGTTCCACGTCCTGATTTGGCGCATAGATATATTCGAAATCGGGATCAGAAACATAGAGAGGAGAATTACAGAAACCGTATTTTACCCTCAATACAACCTCTGCTATTCCGGCAAGAATGACAATACCGATCAGCAATCCGTACAGGTACTTTAACATCAAGTGAAGTTCTTATCTACGTCGAATGTGGGGCAAATTTAGGATTACTTTTTCCAAAAGCGATTTTTTGCCCTTTTGTTGCGTAAATAACTTACCCGCCGGCGCCGTCTTTTAGTACAGGCTTTGGATGAAAATTTAGTTGGTTCAGGTACTACTTAGTGGCATTAAAGCCGGTTTAAAACGGATAAGCCAAGAATCCAGGTTAATCAGAGCATTTCAATCAGCTCAATGCGGTTTCCAAACGGATCACGGAACGAAAACCGGTTTCTATCCGGGATCTTGCTTTCGTTTTTCAGCTCTATACCGTGTTCCTGCAACACAGCCCGCGCAGCTTCCAGGTCGTTGACTTCAAAGGCGGGATGTCGCTGAGAAGAACCGTCGTGATTCTTTTCAGCCCGTACGTGCAGCTGAATGTCGCCCATTTGAAACCATATCGCCCCGTTTGGCAGCGGGTATCCCAAGTCTTTCAGTTCTTCCAGGCCCAGCACGTTTGTATAAAAATCCCTGGCCTGCTCCTCGGTGCCTTCGGGAATGCAGAGCATAATGTGATCGAGCCTTTTAAATGCAATCTTCATGGTGTGGGGAGTCTCTTGACGATTAATAAATGTGGTTGTGTCTGTAATCGAGCGTTATTTCAGGTCGCAAAGTAACCTTATTTCAGCGGACCTTTGCTCGCCATTTTTCCTTCTTTCCAAACTGCATTGATCTTCCGCGTGTTCCGGATATCCTGAGTCGGGTCGCCGCCAAGGACGATAAGATCCGCCACTTTGCCTGTTTCCAGCGTACCATAATCTTTGTCTATCTGCAATGCACGCGCCGCGTTGCGCGTACCGGCTGTAATTACCTGCATTGGACTCAGTCCCGATTCCACCATCATTTCCATTTCAAGATGCTCTGTAAATCCCTGCGTACGTACAGGAAAAGCGCCGCTGTCGGTACCGAGTGCTACCGTAATGCCCGCATTTGCGATCTTTTGAAGGTTGCGCATTGCTATTTTGTTTGCTTCCATGTTGCGTGCATATTCAGGCGAGTTCCTGATTTTCTCTCCGTAAGCTTTATCGGTGATCATTTCAAACACGCCCGGTTCCAGGGAGTTTTTGAAAAAAGGATCATTAAGCCAGCCCGGAGTGCCTGCGTAGGCAAACTGGTATTCATCGAGCGTTAAAGTGGGGATGTAAATGACATTCTTCTGTTTCATTTTGGTCAAAAGCGGCTGATCAACTTCCTTGTCACGGATGCTATGGGCGATGATGTCAAGACCTGCATCGACCAATGTGCTGGCGTCTTCGGCGTAAAAAAGGTGCGCAGCGACGCGGATGTTCCTTTTGTGGGCTTCGCTGATAATCGCTTTATATATTTCCGGCTTCATTTTCTGCCCGCCACCGTGATCGTCTACCCACATTTTCAGCACGGTTGGTTTCAGGGCTGCCACTTTCTCCACCATGGCAGGTACTTCTTCGGGAGTCGCCGGCCTTTGCAGCAGGTTCATCCACGATCCAGGATTAGGATCGGGTGTATTGAACCCATAACCGGCAGAAAACAACCTGGCACCCGGCAGTTGGCCCGCAACCGTCGAATCCCGCAGCCCATTGAATATCAGCGGCCGGTCGGTTCCCATTACGAGTACCGCGCCTACGCCATAGTCCTGGTACTTTTGTAGTTGGTTCAGAATGTTATCCCTCGTATAATTTTCTGCATTGGATGTTGTCCCTTTCAACGTCCCAATGTGCGCGTGGGCGCAGATGAATGAGGGTACTACGGTTTGTCCGGTCAGCGTAATGGTGGTATCTGCCGCGGCTTTGATGTTCGTGCCGATCATCTTGATCCTTTTTCCCTCAATCAGAATATCCACATTCTTCCTGGGAGCAGCGCCCGTGCCATCGATGAGCGTCACATTTTTCATGAGCTTGGAGCCGCTTTGCGCGAGAGCTGGTACACTTAACAGGACCGGCAATGCCAGTGCCGCGAGCACTATTGTTTTTCTGCAATGCGACAAAAATTGTTGAGCTGTTTGCATGTTGAAATGGTTGTAATAAAGCGGGCAATAACGCATTTAAAGCTTGTCAGATCACTTTTGGCTGGTTCACTGAAATCCAATTTAAAAATACAATCCGGTAAAATGATTCGACAAACACAAAATATTAAAATAGGAAGAAAGAAAAGGTTTTGTCGAAGTAATTCAATCTCACATATAAGTAACCAAAAAACTATATATTGTATGGCTGAAAGTGAGCGACACTCCTTCGCTATCAATTTGGGATGCCATTGAACATGAATAAGATTAAGAAGAAGTTCTTCAGTTTGCTGCAGAGGGATGAACATGTGTTTGACTTTATAGAAGAAGCAGCAATTGACGGAGTTTTGATCTGGGAGCATTCCGATCCGCAAAATGAATGGGCCGATAACAGGCTCCGGAAATTTCTTACCCGTTTTCTGAAACAGGAAAATGAAGATCAGGCAGTTGCCGAGCTGGTTCGAAGTGTACAATTCGATTATTTCCGGGAAAATGCGGGTAAACATTTTTTGCAAAATGATAACGACTACAACAGCGCGATCGTCCTTTTCGGGGCTGAGGGAAATATTTCGCATATACAGGTACGTTCTCTCCCATTTTCCGATCCCGAATCAGATGCCCGCTACATCCTCACCGCTTTTGAAGCAACAGACAGGATCACCGGCGCGCCCGTAAGTGAGGGGCGCCTCTACCATACCTTTCTGAGCAGTCAGACAGTTTACGTGGCAGGAATTGACCTGGCAGGTAACTATATATATGTCAATGATTTTTTCTGCAAATCTTTTCAGCTCGACCGCCGCGACGTGCTCGGCATTTCGTCCATATCGGGCATTGTTCCGGAGGATATTGACAAATGTGTAAGTACCGGCGCGCATTGCCTCACAGTACCCAACGTTCCGCATCCTGTTAAGCTCAGGAAGTTTTGTTCAAATGGCGTGATCAAAACAACTCAATGGGAATTTACGGGAATCACGAATGCAGCCGGCGAAGTGGCAGAGCTTTTCTGTGTGGGCTATGATATTACGCAGCAGGTAAAAGTGGAAGAAGATCTGTCCGTGCTGATATCCAATATGCAGGATGTGCTTTTTACCATCAACAGAAAAGGCGTATTTACATACGTGTCACCCAGCTGGACAGCTACTTACGGATACCCGATTGAAGAAACTGTCGGGCATTCATTTGCCGAGTTTATTCACGCCGACGATTTTGAAGTTTGTTTCAAGGCATTACAGCAAACAATCGAACTGGGTTTGCCGCTGCCGGGGGGAGTAGAGCACAGGATCAGGCACCAGGACGGAACATGGTCATGGAGTAACACCACAGCCAATGTGGACCCTACCAGCCAGGAGATCATTCTCACGAGTCACAATATTACAGAACTGCGCAACTCCCGTGAAAGGTTGAAGGAGCTGGCCATTGTCGCTTCTAACACTACCGATTACATCGTCATCACAGACGGAAAGGGAATTATTACGTGGGTTAACAGGGCCTTCGAAGAGCGCTCGGAATACAGCCGGAAAGAAGCCAAGGGACAAAGGCCGGCTGACCTGATCAAAGGTCCGGAAACGGATCTGGAAACCATTGACCGCATTTACACCCGCAGCAAGGAAAAGCTGGTTGTAGAGGAGGAAATGCTATGCTATTCAAGGTCGGGAGAAAAATACTGGATCGACCTGAAAGTAATTCCGGTATTCAATGAGAATGGGGATTGTACCAATTACATCGCCATTGAAAGGGATATCACCGCGCGAAGGAAGTCCGACGACGAGCTGCGCCGGATCAAGGAAATGCTGGAACAGACCAACCTGGTCGCATTGATCGGCGGCTGGGAGCTTTATCCTAAAACAAATGAACTGTACTGGTCTTCGATGACCAGGCAGCTGCACGAAGTAGACGCCGATTTTGTGCCTGATCTCGCCACCGCTATTTATTTTTATAAAGAAGGTGATAGTAGGAATGCCATTGAGGAAGTGGTAAAGGAAGGCTTGCTCCACGGTACCGGCTGGGATCTGGAACTTCAGATCGTGACGGCGAAGGGTAACGAGGTTTGGATACGCACCATCGGTCAGGCAGAGATGAAGGACGGGATTTGCGTCAGACTTTACGGCGCGTTCCAGGATATTACTACCAAAAAGAAGGCGCAGGTGGAGATCCTGCAGTCGGAAGCGAAATTCAGGAGCTTGTACGATTCTACCAGCGACGCGGTATTGCTTTTCAATAGTCAGGGGTACCTGGATTGTAACGAAGCTGCCCTACGTATGTTCGGGCTGAACTCTGTGGAGACTTTGCGGCAAATGCAGCTGGGTGACTTATCCAGCCGCGAAGATGATGAACAGACTGCCGTGCGGCTGTCGGGAATCCATATAGATTCTGTTTACCGGAAAGGTAGCCACAGCTTTGAATGGGTGTACCGCCGGTTTGGTAATAAAAAGGAAAGCTTTATCGCCGAGGTACTATTAAACCTGATCAATGTGAATGATCAGGACATTATCCAGGCGGTTGTGCGGGATATTACCACCAGGAAGCGGGCTGAAATGGAATTGCTCGAAGCGCGTGAGCATGCGGAGGCAGCCAGCAAGCTGAAATCGGAGTTTCTGGCTAATATGAGCCACGAGATCAGGACACCGCTTAATGGGGTGGTAGGGTTTACCGACCTGCTGATGAAAACCAACCTGGACGAAACGCAGCAACAGTATATGTCCATGGTTTTCCAGTCGGCGAACTCGCTGCTGGACATTATCAACGATATTCTCGACTTTTCAAAAATCGAGGCGGGCAAGCTTGACCTCACGTTTGAAAAAACCGACTTACTGGAAATTTGCGGACAGGTTTCTGACATGGTAACCTATCAGGCGCAGCAGAAGCAACTGGAAATGTTGCTGAACATCCCGCCGGAGGTACCGCATTTCGTCTGGGCCGATCCGCTTCGGCTGCGGCAGATCCTGGTTAACCTGCTCAGCAACGCAGTCAAATTCACGCCCGCCGGCGAGATAGAGTTGAAAATTGAGCTCTTAGATAAGTCAGAACCGGACAATTATACATTCCGCTTTTCGGTCAGGGATACCGGCATTGGTATAGAGCCGCAGAACCAGCGCAGGATTTTCGAAGCATTTTCGCAGGAAGATTCTTCGACAACCAAACGCTTCGGCGGTACCGGCCTGGGACTGACCATTTCCAATCGTCTGCTCGGCCTGATGAAGAGCCACTTACAGCTTGAAAGCATTGTTGACAAAGGCAGTACCTTCTTTTTCGACGTTACTTTCAGCGCAGTGGAAGGTCAGGACCTGTTTGAATGGAAGAATCCCGACGGTGTGAAGAAGATACTGATCGTGGATGACAATGAAAACAATGGGAAAATCCTGCGTGAAATGTTGTCCAACAAAGAGATCGGATCAACGTATGCAAGAAGCGGGCAGGAAGCGCTGGACCTGCTTGCTACCGGCGAAAGTTTTGACGTGATTTTGATGGATTGCAAAATGCCTGATATGGGCGGCATTGAATCGCTGAGAAAAATCAGGGAGTTGCAGGGGCGCGATATGGAGCAGCAACCTGTGTTTCTGTTAAATGATTCTTTTGAGGATGAAATGCTGAATGCACTCCGCGACGAGCTGGGCGTCCAACATTTTTTGTTAAAACCTGTGAAGATCCAGCAGCTTTTTTCAGCCATTTCCAGCCTGGGAGTAAAGCAGCAGAATACTTTGCAGATCGCTGAGCCACCGATCGCGGCGCCGCAAAATAATTCGCAGGTAACGGTACTGATTGCCGAAGACCACCAGATTAACATGTTGCTGGTGAAGTCAATGCTTCTGAAAATTGTTCCTCATGCACATATTGTAGAGGCAACTAACGGGAAAGAGGCGATCCACGCATTTCATAAAAGTAATCCGGATATTGTTTTTATGGACATTCAAATGCCCGAGATGAACGGATATGAAGCCGCCCGTGGCATCCGCAACCTGGAACGGAACAAGCGCGTACCGATCATAGCACTCACGGCGGGCACGGTGGTGGGAGAAAGAGAAAAGTGTATAGATGCAGGAATGGACGATTATTTGACAAAACCGGTATTAAAAGATACATTGGAAGAGGCTATTCTCAAATGGCTGATCAAGACGCAATAGCCTCTGATGCAAAGATCTATAATAGCACTTTATCTCGTTTTCTTCCTTTTCGCAGCCAACTATACCGCAGCTGCGGCTGAGCCGATGCTTTCTGTTTCTGGTGAAAAGCTGCGCATTTCGCAGCTCGAAGAGCTATATGAAAAGGCAGATAACTTCACGACAGGCTCACCCGACTCGCTGCGATATATTGCTGAGTTGATCAAAAAAGAGGGATTGCGGCTGAACAATGCGCGTGCACTCGTACGTGGTACACGCTACCAGGCACAGGCGCTCTGGCGGCTTGGTAACCACAAGGAGGCGATGAAGTTGGCTATTGTTGCGCTGAAAGATGCGGAGAAGGGGAAGCTGACAGGCGAGCTGCCGGATATCTACGCCGTAATCGGGAATTTGCATAAGGAAAAAGCCAATTACAGCATGGCGCTGGCTGCGGTAGACAAAGGTATGGCCATCGCCAGGAAGAACAGGGATACAGCCTCGGTGATCTATATGGCGCGGCTTGAAGCGATGTTTACGCAGGGGCTCGGCGCGGATAAGGAAGATACCGCATTGATACACAAATCCTTGAAGATGCACCTGGAAGGCCTTAAACTGGCTGAATCATCGGCACGGTTTGAGAAACAGCGCATTGGTTACTACAACAATATCGCGCAGGCTTGCGTGAAAAGAGGAGAGCTGGACAGAGCGCGATTTTACGTGACCAAAGGCATTGAACTTGCCAAAAAATACGATCAGCTGCTATCGCTTACCTACTCCTATACCTGGCTTTCACAGGTTTACCTCGGGGAGGGCGACAAACAAAACAGCATTTATTACCTCAAGGAAGCATTGCGCATCACCCGGCAGCTGAAAAATCCTTTCCGGGAAATGGAGGTAAACCGCTACCTCTACCGTACACTGAATGAAATGAACAGTTACAAAGATGCATTGCAGGCTTATACACGCTATATCGAGATCCGCGACTCGCTTCGTGTATTGGAGAACGTGCGGCAGATAGGCGAGATGCAGGAGCAATATGAGGCAGGCAAAAAAGACCAGCAGATCAGCACACTGGCCGAGATTAACAAGGTAAAAACGCGGGAAACAATCTGGGCGCTGGCTGGTTTATCGGTATTCCTGGTATTGTCGGTGTTCATGCTGTTTCAATACCGGACGATATCCAGGACGAACCAGGAGCTTGCAAGTAATAATGCGAAGATCAACGAGCAGGCCGAGAAGCTGAAAATCCTGATGAAAGAGCTGCACCACCGCGTGAAGAATAATCTGCAGACCGTATCCAGCTTACTCAGTATGCAGTCAAGCCGGCTGACCGACGATGATGCGCGGAACAGTATGCGCGCAGGCCAGCAGCGCATTGAAGCCATGTCGCTGATCCACAAGAGCTTGTATGGTCAGGATGCGGTGAATCTTGTAAATATGAAGGAATATATGAGTAACCTGATCGACAGTGTCATGCAAAGCTTTGGTGTGGAGCCTGGCGACCTGGATCTGCGGCTGAATGTTTCCGTGATGGAAATCGATATCGATGTTGCGATGCCTACCGGGTTGATTGTCAATGAGTGGGTAACCAATTATTTCAAGTACGCCTATAATTCCACAACTGATCCGCGATTATCTGTTATATTGGAAGCCAGGCTGGAAGAAGGAAGGTCGCTGCTGCTCCGGATCATTGACAATGGACCGGGTATGAGCCTTGACAAGTGGAAAAGACCTTCCGGCTCATTCGGAATGAAGCTGGTGCAGGTCCTGGCTAAACAGCTGGACGCGAAATGCAGCGTGGAAGTTTCCGGAGGTACGACATTTATAATGGAAATTCCCGCCGTCTCGATTGCGGGAAACAGGTAAAAGCTGCCTGAGAAAAAGTTGCGCTATGAAAAAAACAATTAAAATTCTGGTCGTCGAGGATGAGGGTATCCAGGCAATGGGACTCGAAGAAACACTTGATCAGGCTGGATACGAAGTAGTTGGCATTGCCGACAACAGTGAAGAAGTACTCGGCTTTGTGAATAGTGAAGAAGTGGACGTGATCATCATGGACATTCACATCAAAGGGGAAGTTGACGGCATCGATACCGCATTGCGTGTCCGGGAGATCAAAGCGGGCATTCCTATCATTTATCTGACTGCGTACATGGACCAGGAAACAGTACGGCGTGCATCCGAAACACACCCCGCCGGCTACATTACCAAGCCTTACCGCCAGGCGCAGCTGCTCAGCAGTATCGAAGCCGCTGTTCAGCAGATATCATAAAAGGGATCCCCGCTAACGGGAATCCCTCCTGATCTTATTGGAGAAAACCTCCTTTTAACCATTTACAACCTGTCCTCCATTGGGGTGCAACACTTGTCCGCTCATATAGGAAGCGTCGTCGCTTGCCAGGAACACGTAGCAGGTGGCTACTTCGCTCGGCTGACCGGGGCGTTTCATCGGTGTGTCTTTTCCAAATTTCTCAACCCGCTCTGAATCAAATGTAGCAGGAATCAATGGTGTCCAGATCGGCCCGGGCGCTACTGCGTTCACGCGGATTCCTTTTTCTGACAAGCTGCCCGCGAGCGACCGGGTATATCCCACAATCGCGCCTTTTGTTGAAGAATAATCAAGCAGGCTCGGGCTGCCATGGTAGGCTGTTACCGAAGTGGTGTTTATAATGCAATCTCCCTCACTCAGGTGTTCAAGCGCCGCCTGCGTGAAATAGAAGAACGAGAAGATATTGGTAGAAAACGTATCTGAGAGCTGCTGGGCAGTAATTTCCCGGATATCGTCTTTGGGATGCTGTTCAGCAGCATTGTTGACGAGGATATTCAATTTTCCAAACTCGCGTACGGTCTGGCTTACTGCATCTTTACAAAAAGCTTCGTCACGAATATCCCCCCGGATCAGCAGACAGGCTTTTCCCTCTGCTTCAACGAGTGACTTGGTCTCGGTGGCGTCCTGGGTTTCATCCAGGTATACAATGGCCACATCAGCACCTTCTCTCGCGAAATGCACGGCCACAGCGCGACCGATCCCACTGTCACCACCCGTAATCAGGGCTGTTTTTCCCTGCAGCTTGCCGCTTCCGCGGTAATTTTCACGAATAATAACCGGTGCCGGGTCCATTTCCTGTTCAATGCCGGGCTGCTTGCTTTGTGTCTGGCCCTTGGTATCGATGTCGTAATTCATGATAAGGTTTTTTATGTTGATAAATGCGAAAGCCACATTTGCCAAAAACGATATGCCAAGTCCGGTAACCAGCGTAAACTGCATTGACCTGGATCAACGTCAGGCAGATATTCCTGTAATGAGTAAAGAATTTCACAGTTTCAGCCCGGTATGCTCCTGCTGTAAGTGCATTTGTAAATACCAATTCATGCCCCAAAACATCCCGGCACAATTATATTGAGCGAGGGGCAAAAGATTCTAAATGGACACATTATGGCTACGAAGAAGGTAGTAATCATAGGCGGAGGCTTCGCAGGCATCAATCTGGCGCAGAAGCTGGCCAAAGACAAAGAGTTCGATATTACATTGGTGGACAAGAATAACTACAATTTCTTCCCGCCGCTGCTGTATCAGGTAGCAACCGGATTTCTGGAAGCTTCCAATATCAGCTATCCTTTCCGGAAATTTTTTCAGGAAAAGCCCAATCTACGGTTTAGCCTGGGTGCATTCAAGGAAGTATTTCCTGCCGAAAACCGCGTGCTCACCGATACCGGAGATTTGTACTACGACTATCTGGTGTTCGCCACGGGTACCGAAACCAACTACTTCGGAATGGAGAATGTGAAAAAGAACGCGGTACCGATGAAAACCGTCAAGGATGCATTGGCGCTACGGAACCACGTACTTGAAAATAAAGAAAGGGCCACGAAGATCACCGATCCGGTAGAGCGGCGAAAAGTATTGTCCATTGTAGTGGCCGGCGCCGGCCCGACAGGCGTGGAGATATCGGGTATGCTGGCCGAAATGCACAAAGGCATTTTCAAGAAAGATTATCCCGAGCTGAACCGCGATGAGGTGGAGATATACCTGGTCGATGCATTGCCGGTCGTGCTCAATCCGATGAGCAAAAAAGCGCAGGAAGAAACTTTGGAAGAGCTGCGCGGTCTGGGCATCAAGGTACTGCTGGACCATGCCGTTAAAGATTACGACAATGGCGTAGTGACTTTCGCGAATGGAAAAACGATCGAGACCGAAACGCTGATCTGGACTTCGGGCGTAGTCGGCGTGGAGCTGCCGGGCTTGCCGAAGGAAGTATTCGGGCGTGGCCGGCGTGTGCTTGTTGACCGGAATAATAAGGTAAAAGGATACAGCAACATGTTCGCGCTCGGCGATATCTGTTTAATGGAAGGCGATCCTGAGTTTCCGAACGGTCATCCTCAGCTGGCGCAGGTTGCTATTCAGCAGGGGCGGAACCTTGCCAAAAACCTGCGGTTAATGCAGGAAGGAAAGCCGCTGATCGACTTTTCATATAAGGATAAAGGATCAATGGCCATTATCGGGGTCAACAAGGCTGTGGCCGATTTACCTGGCTTGCATTTCAAAGGTTTTATAGCTTACTTTCTATGGCTGGTCGTGCATTTGTTTTCGCTTATCCGCTACCGTAACCAGGTGAAGACGCTTTACAACTGGATAGTTGCATTTTTCACGCGGGATCAGTCATTGCGCTTTATACTTGATTCTAAGCCAGATAAGTAGACTTCCGAACTTCTGAATAAAATTTGACAGTGTTATATTTCTCGACCAACCCCTATGCTGCAAAGTATTACCGACCATTCAGAGCATCCCTTTGAATGGCTGGATGTGACAGACCCTGATCAGGAAGAGCTTGCCAGTCTTACCAGTAAGTACGCATTGCACGAGTCGTCGATCAAAGACTGGCTGCAAGCTGATCACCTTCCGAAATATGAGCACGTAGGAAGCTATGCATTCATCATTTTCAGGATACACGCCGAAAAGACGGCAGTTGAGGCAGATACTGTGCCTGAGCTGACCGACAAAGTGGCGATTTTCATGTTTGAAGACAGGGTAATTACACTACACAAGCACGAATGGTCAGGCCCTCAGCAGATTAAAGAGAACCGGATCAGCCAGCATGGTTGCGAGAACACTCACCAGTTGGTTAACGAGATCGTTAAAGTTTGTTTAAGTAGCTATGAAGATCCTTCGGCCCGGCTCACGCGTGACATTGAGTATTATGAGGAAAATATGTTCCTGAAAACGCGCAAAGCTTCGCTGTTGAAGGGACTTTATTACCTGAGAAGAAAAGTGGAAGTTACCAGGCGCGTGATCATGCTTTCTCACGATATCATCGACCGGATAGATTCTCCCGAACAATCCAATACCTACACCCGGGATACCCGCGATCTTTACGTAAAGCTTCACAGCATTTACGATACGCTTTTTGAAAATATGAACCAGCTGGTGATGATTTATTTCTCCATTTCATCACAGCGGACCAATGACATTGTGCGGGTACTTACCGTGTTTTCGGTGTTTTTTATGCCACTTACCTTCATCGTCGGCATTTACGGAATGAACTTTAAGTTTATGCCCGAACTGGACTGGAAGTACGGATATCCTGCGGTGATGATCTTTATGGCTGTGATTACAGGCGGCATTTATGTCTGGTTCAAAAAAAGAGGCTGGCTTTAAACCGGCATTCCCCTGCTTTATCGTGTTGTTTTTAGAAGTATGAAAAAAATCGCTTTGGGAGGCTTTGTAGCGGCATTCCTGTTTATGTTGACCGGCGTTTTTGTTAAAGTAAATGCATCTGCATTTGCTGTTCCAAAGGCGCCTGCCAATCTGATTGCAACTCCCACATCAGTAAGTCAGATTACACTCAGCTGGACGGATACTTCAACAGACGAAGTCACGTTCGAACTTGAAAGTGCTGGTGACGGCATCAAATACACCAAAATTGCTGACCTGAAATCTAACACCGTAAGCTACATTCACGATACGCTTAAAGCCTCAACCAAATACTGGTACCGCATTCGGGCAAAGAATGTGAGCGGATATTCGGCTTACTCCAATGTTGCCAGTGCCACCACCTTGACACCGGTTATCACCATCCCAAAAGCACCTTCCGCGCTCGTCGCTACGCCGGTTTCTGCAAGCCAGATTCACCTCGGGTGGACAGATAATGCAAATGACGAAACCGCCTTTGAAGTGGAAAGTTCTGTGGACGGAGTCAGGTTTGAGAAGATTGCGGAAGTCGCTGCGAATATGGTAATCTATCAGCATACCGGCTTAAAACCGGCCACAAAATACTGGTACCGCGTACTTGCGAAGAATAGTGCGGGTAAGTCTGCATACACGAGTATTGTTTCAGCTATCACATTCCAGGTTGCCCCGGCAGCACCGGATAGTTTGGCAGGTATTGTAGTTTCGCAGACCCAGATCAACCTGAGCTGGGTGGATCTTTCCGGAAATGAGACGGGCTTTCAGGTGGAACGATCCACGAATGGGACTGCGTTTACCAAAGTCGCTGACCTCCCGGCGAATGCGACTTCTTACCAAAATACCGGACTGACTGCCGGCACGCTTTACTATTACCGCGTTCGCGCGGTGAATGCAATCGGGGCGTCGCCTTACAGCAGCGTGGTTTCATTGCGGACGCTTAATATCCCCGTACCGGACCGTCCGGCCGACTTCTCGGCTGTCCCGCTCGCTCCGCAGATCGTGCAGCTCAGGTGGGCTCCTGTTACAGGCAATGCAGTTTCGGTATCAATAGAAAAGGCCAAAGCGGCGGATGAAAACTATGTGATACTGGCGACGGTACCGGCCACAGTTTTACAGTTTCAGGATACTGCCAAGCTCGAAAAGGTAGATTATTTCTATCGGATCAAGGCAGTGAATGCAGGCGGCAGCTCACCTTACAGCCTGATCGCGATCGTGCGCGCCGGTTCCATTATCACAGGAATGGAAGATCCTCAAGCCAGAAACAGCATTTATACCATCGGTCGCACTTTGTTCGTGAACCCCAGGCTGGCAGGAAAATACACGATCTCTATCTACCATATTTCAGGCAAAAAGCAGAAAGCGCTGACCGCGACCAGGCCGGCGGAAATCAACCTGCAAGGTTTAGCTGCGGGCATTTACATCGTGGCGATTGAAGCAGGTAAAGAAGTAATCTCGAAGCGGATCGCACTTTATTAACATAAAAATATAATGATGAAAGTCTCTGTTCTCGGAAGGTTAACGGGTCAATGCAGGTATCTGGCTGCTGCGCTTACTTTGCCGCTGCTCTTTGTTTCAGCTGGTTCATTTGCGCAGAACAAAAAGTATATCGTAAATGCCTACGTCGGCGGCTTTCGCGGGCTGGTGAATGCGGCCGAGATCGATGCTGAAAAGCTTACGCACATCAATTATGCATTCGTTAATGTAAAAGACAGCATGGCGGTGCTCACAAATCTTGCCACGGATAGTACCAATTTTAGAAATCTGAATGCATTGAAAACCAAGAATCCAGATCTTAAAATCCTGATCTCAATCGGTGGCTGGGCGTGGAGCGAGAATTTTTCTGACGCGGTACTTACGGAATCTTCGCGGATGAAGTTTGCCAAAACCAGTGTTGATATCATCCGTCAATATAACCTGGATGGAGTCGACATTGACTGGGAATATCCTGCAATGCGGGGCGAGGAAGGTAACATTTACCGCCCCGAAGACAAGCAGAATTTTACACTGATGTTCAAAGCGATACGTGAGGAGCTTGATCTGCTGGAAAGGGAAAAAGGACGGAAGTTTCAGCTTACAACTGCCGTAGGAGCTTCCAAATCGTTTGTAGCCAATACTGAGATGGGTCTTGTGCAAGCTTTTACAGATTACATATTTATCATGACTTACGATTACGGCGGTAAGAACGGGACCGTGGGACATCATACCAATTTGTACGATTACGACGCAGAAGGTTCTTCGGCAGACCGGTCCGTTAAGAACTTCATGGCCGCGGGTGTTCCGGCGAGCAAAATTGTGCTTGGCGCCGCATTCTACGGGAAAGGGTGGGAGGCTGCTTCTGCTAAAAACAACGGGCTTGGAGAAGCCAGGGTCAAATCAGTCCAGGGCGGAGGATATACCAAGCTGAAAGACACGGTGATCGATCAGAACGGATATAAAAAGTATTACGATAAAAATGCAAAAGCGCCTTACCTGTTCAATGATTCCACAAAAGTCCTGATCACCTACGAAGACGAAAAAACGATCAAGCTGAAATGTAAATACATTAAAAAGCACAAACTGGCGGGTATCTTCTTCTGGGAATATTTCAGTGACCCGAAAGAATACCTCCTGAACGAAATCGGCCGCAACCTGGATTAAAAATCAATGCGATACGAGGCTGAGCAAATCGTTTTTAGACAGTGTTTTTAAAACTGAATTGTCCGTCTTGATCAGATCGTTGGCAAGGTCCTTCTTGGTTTTTTGTAGTTCCAGGATCTTTTCTTCAATCGTATCGGGACAAATCAGGCGGACGGCGATCACGTTCTTGTTTTGCCCGATCCGGTAACTCCTGTCAATTGCTTGGTTTTCAACGGCGGGGTTCCACCAGGGATCTACGAGGTACACATAATCCGCTTCTGTCAGGTTCAAGCCCGTTCCGCCCGCTTTGAGGCTGATCAGGAACACACGCACATTGCTGTTGTTTTGAAAGTTCAAGACGCGTGCTTCGCGATCGCGGGTTTGTCCGGTAAGATACTCAAATTCAATGCCCCTGCTGATCAATTCGGCTTTAATGAGGTCGAGCATGCTTACAAACTGCGAAAAGACAAGGATCTTGTGCTGCGGCGACTTGCTCTCTATCTGCTCCATCAATGCATCAATCTTCGCTGAGGCAGTTCCATAAAACAGGTCATCATTGAGCAATGCGGGAGAGTTACATATCTGGCGCAGCTTCGTCAGTCCCTGCAAAATGTGAAGTGTTTCCCGGGGTATATCCACTTCGTTGCGGGTATTCAGGAAGGTGAAAAATTCAAGCTCGTAGGCATTGTACACTTTCCTCTGTTCTTCGCCCATTTCGCAGTAAAGCACGATTTCGGTCTTATCAGGGAGTTCCGTAGCAACCTGTTTTTTGGTCCGCCGGAGAATAAATGGATTGATCCGGCGCGCCAGTTCACGTGCGCGCTCGTTGTCTTTGAACCTGTCTACCGGAGCAGAGAAATGGTTTTTAAACTGCGTTTTACTACCCAGCAACCCCGGACAGGCGAATGAAAGCTGTCCATACAGATCGAAGGTATTGTTCTCCACCGGCGTACCCGTAAGCACGAGCTTATTCCGCGATTGCAGCAGCCGGGCAGCCTTATACCTTTGCGATTCGGGGTTTTTGATCGCCTGCGATTCATCAAGAATAATGTAGTTGAACATGAATTTTTTGAGAAAATTCACATCCGAAAGCAGTGTTCCGTAAGAGGTAAGCACAATGTCGAAATGCTCGAAATCATGGATCTCCCTTTGTCTGTCTGCACCGTAAATGGTCAGCATTTTTAAGCCTGGTGCAAACTTTTCCAC
The DNA here is from genome assembly GCF_001424405.1 of Dyadobacter sp. Leaf189. Taxonomy (GTDB): domain Bacteria; phylum Bacteroidota; class Bacteroidia; order Cytophagales; family Spirosomataceae; genus Dyadobacter. The sequence continues at coordinate 417,199 of NZ_LMPS01000006.1, read as the reverse complement.
CTCGGCCTGCCAGTTGAATATCAGGGAAGTAGGTACGATGATCAGGCTTGTACTTTGACCGCGTTTCTCTTTTTGTAATAATAGGAATGCGATGATCTGGACTGTCTTGCCTAAACCCATATCGTCGGCCAGACAGCCGCCAAAGCCAAATTCATCAAGGAAATTGAGCCAGTTAAGTCCTTCGTGCTGGTATTTACGCAGGCTGGCCCTCAGTCCTGCCGGAATGGCAACAGGCTGAATAGTTTCAAAATCGGCGAGATTGGTTTTGAAAAAGGCAATCTGCTCCCGCACTTCCCGCGTCAGTACTTCTGCTTCGTACAGCTCGCTGATCGCCACGAAGCTGCTTTTCGGCATTCGGATCGTCTCTTCTGCAATCTCACCCACTTCAAAGAATTTGGTGAATTTTGCCAGCCAGTCCTCAGGCAGAATGCCCATGGTACCGTCGCCGAGCTCCACATATCTGGTGCGGTTTTTCACGGCTTTGTGCAGGTGTTTGAGCGTAACCTGCTGTTTGCCAAACTTAATGGAAGCCACGGTGTTAAACCAGTTGATCCCGCTCACCACGCTTACAGATATCTTCGCTTTATTCAGGTTCAGGCGGTTTTTACTCAGTGCATTAAACCCGAGAATGCCGATTCCCTGGTTCTGCCACTCCTCAAATGCATCGGGAAACCAGTTTTCGTCCAGAAATTGACCGCGGTGTAAATAAAAGAAATCCCTGCCTTGCTGGTCCTCAAAATCGGGGTGCTGGCGGACGATCGCACTGATAAACCTCAGCTCTTCGTCACTATCCCGCGCTACCGTAAATGGGTTACCGTGACTGTCAACAGAGTAAATCTGCTTTTTTGAAAACAATGGAACCTCCGTCTGCCCATATCTCACTACCGGCGTAATCAGTACATAATTTCCGAAATCTTCCAGGTACACGAGCTTTTTGACCTGCTCGTTGAAGCCTGTATCCTCCCGCTGGCGTGCAGTGGCGGTTTTGAGGTAAGAGTACGTGATTTTGATCTTGTTTTCGAGCTTGTCCAGCAACCCGAGCCGAAACGCCTCGAACTTTGATTCGTGTATGAAAATCTTTTGGTTATGTTGTCTGAAGAAATGGATTGTTTTCAGGATATCTTCCCGGTCAATCAGGTACAGCTCGCGGATATGAAGTACAAAATAGTCAAACCGCAGCTCAACTTTTTCAAGATCGAGGTATACTCCGTCCAGTATCAGCTCGCCGGAGATCTGGTAAAATGGCTTCTTCTGATCGATCCTCAATTGCAGATCAACGGGTACCTGTTGTAATTTGACGGGAACAACCGAAGCTGCATTGATATTTTCGGATACCTCGGGATTGTGGTAACAGAAATCTGCCTGAACCGGATTTTTAAGGATCGCCCGCAGCCCTGCAACGTCGCTGGCAAATTGTTTTTTACGAAAGTTGTTCTGAAATCCCGCAATCGCGGTGAAGAACTTAACCGTTTCCGTATCCTCGGTCTTCCATATTTGTTCAAGCGGGCTCAGCGGGGTAATGGGATTTTTGATCTTCCCGTCGCGCGTTGTTGCTGCCTCATACAGTTCCGCGAAGAAGTTTTCGTAATACTTATTGTGACCGATCACGACAAGCTGGCGGGTTTGTGGCCGTTGTTCGATATCCGGCAGCATACTGGCATTGGAAGGCAGCAGGCTTTCTCCGAGCAACGTCACGGAGCGGCTGTCTACCGGAACCAGCTCTTTAAGTTTGGGCCTGATCTGCAACTCGCGGTTGGTGTAGGTCAGCTGAAAGTAGGTATCCGGGTCTGGTTCGTTTTCCAAACCATAATCAACGGCTACTTCACGTATCCGCGCGATTCGCAGTGTTTTATCAAAAAATACGCGTAAGTCTTTGCGTTGTAAAAGGTTATAGAGGATCTGAACCTGGTGTTCACACAGTTTTTTCTTGGGCTGGCCGCAGCCGCAGTAAATCTGAATGAGGCTTGCATTCTGTTTGACAATGACCTTGTTGAGCTCGCCGCTGAGTCCCTGCAGCTTGAAGTTGGCATAATGAATATCGATTTCGGCTGGCTGGATCTCGAAATAGCCTCTTTTGCCAGTGTCTGGCATTGTGGCACAATTCTGCAGAATGTGGCTGACAGAAAAGTTGCCGGTATCAAAATTGGGTAATATAAAATTATGCAGGCTCGGGCGCTCCGTTTCCGACGGCTCATTGTTTATCATGAAGCAAAATAACCAACTAATGTCAAAAGCCGAAAAGAAATCCGGCGCTGGTGATTTTAGCCGGAAATACCGAAATTGAGCCCGGGGCACCTGCCACGCATTTATTACTTAACAATAACCAATATGGAAATCGGAATAGCAGCTGATCACGGAGGGTACGAGTTGAAAGAACATCTAAAATCCTATCTGGCCGGCAAAGGATACACGATTAAAGATTATGGCGCATTTACGCTTGACAATCAGGATGATTATCCCGATTTCGTAGTTCCGCTGGCGCGCGGGATCGTAAGCAATGAGGTAGAACGGGGCATCGCGGTTTGCGGCAGCGGGGTAGGCGCTTCTGTGGTGGCCAACAAGGTCGCAGGTGTGCGCGCGGCGTTGATCCAGGATCATTTTTCGGCGCATCAGGGTGTGGAGGACGATGATCTCAATATGCTTTGTCTGGGCGGCCGCGTCACCGGAGTGAATGCAGCACAGGAGCTGGTCGAAGCTTTTTTGAATGCAGAGTTCACCGGTTTGGAAAGACATAACCGGCGGCTTGCGAAAGTGAAAGACCTTGAAAAAAACGGCTAGGCAGCGCACTGGTGCATTTTGGCATTATTATTTTGCGCTTTCGCGGTAATGAAAAATTCGACTCGTCTCCATTTCGCAAAGCTTTCCGCTTTCCTTTTGCTTGTCTTTTCTGCCCCGGCGATTGCGCAGGATTCTACGTCCAAAGCAATCAAGATCCTGCCCGCCGACTCCGTGGCAGGCTCCCGGCCCGATACTTCGCTGCGACCGCGGCAGGTTTTGATTGATACGATCCGGTACCGGTTCGTCGGCGACGGTAACTTTACGAGAGGGAATGTGAACCGCAGCCTGATGGTACTGCGGGCGGAGCTTATTTTCAGCGGACCGGTGATCAATGTAGCCTCCAATCCACGCTTTACATATGGTAAACAAAGCGGCATCCTGGCCGAGCGTGACGGTTATGTGGACGTTTTTGTGGATGTGTTTAAAAAGCGGAAAACTTACGTATTCGGTTTGGGTGTATTGGAAAACAGTAATTTGCGTCGCATTGATGTCCGGCAAATGGCGGGTGCGGGGATTGGATACCGGCTGGTTAAAACGGCTAAAAACGACCTTAGCCTGACCAATGCGGTTTTATATGAATCGACGAATTTTGTTGAAATACCAACCGTAACAACGATCCGTAATTCTTTCCGCGTGAAAGGGAAGCATTCATTTGCACAGGACAAAGTGCGCATTAATCATATTACTTTCCTGCAACCGGCATTGAACGATCTTTCTAACCTCCGGTGGAATACCATCGTGTCGGTGGAATTGCCGCTCAACAAATGGATCAGTCTGCGAACGAGTTTTGAAAACTCTTATGAAAGTGTAGTTGAAGCAACCAGGAAGCGCAACGATTCACGGATTACGTTCGGTGTTTCCGTGGGTAACAAATAGGCTTACTTGTAGGGGGAAATGCGAAAATATGATGTCGTTGTTGAGAGTACATTATATATGAACAAAATGTGCTTTTATCGTCATCACATCATTCAACCCAAGCATGAAAGATCCACAGGATAACCGCCGCCAGTTCCTCAAAAATTCTGTCAACTCGGCCGCCGGCTTGATGCTGCTTCCGGCATTGACCGATAACCTTATCGCCAAGCCCGTAACGAGGGAGTATGCGCAACCTGAACCTGTTATGATGCCGCCCAGGATTAAATTTTCGGTGATCGGAATGAACCACGGTCACATTTACGGCCAGGTGGAGGCAGTTACCCGCGGTGGCGGCGAGCTGATCTCATTTTATGCCAAAGAAGAAGACCTCGCCGCTGCTTTTGCCAAAAGGTACCCCAATGCCAAACAGGCAAAGAGCGAGGCAGAAATCCTCGATGATAAAAGCATCCAGCTGATACTGAGCTCGGGCATTCCCGACGAACGCGCGCCGCTGGGTATCCGCGTGATGAAAAGCGGAAAGGATTATATGGTTGACAAACCCGGTATCACCAGTCTCGAACAACTTGCACAGGTGCGTAAGGTTCAAAAGGATACCAAGCGGATTTACTCCATTATGTACAGCGAGCGGCTCGAAAACCGCGCTACCATTAAGGCGGGCGAGCTTATAAAAGAAGGTGCGATCGGGAAAGTTGTGCAGACGATCGGACTGGGTCCGCACCGGATGAATGCGAATACGCGGCCTGAATGGTTTTTTGATAAAAAGCGCTTCGGCGGCATTATATGTGATATTGCTTCACACCAGTTTGACCAATTCCTTTTCTTCACCAATTCAACCAAAGCCGAAGTTGTTGCTTCGCAGGTAGGCAATGTGAATCACCCGCAGTACCTGAAATTCGAGGATTTTGGTGATGCTATGCTGAGAGGGAATGGCGGCGCAGGTTATATCCGCGTTGACTGGTTTACGCCCGACGGGCTGAAATCCTGGGGCGACGGCCGGCTCACAGTGTTGGGAACCGAGGGTTTTATTGAGATACGTAAAAACGTAGATATAGGCGGCCGTGACGGTGGTAACCACCTGTTTTTGGTCAATAACAAGGAGACGGTCTATGTGGATTGCAGCAAGACAGAGCTCCCTTACGGCCGGCAGCTGGTAGACGATGTGCTCAACCGGACTGAAACCGCCATGTCGCAGGAGCATTGTTTCCTCGCAACCGAGCTGGCATTGAAAGCGCAAAAGCAGGCGCAGAATGTAGCGACGGTAAGTTGATAGATGATTTTGTATAAAGAAAAACCCTGGCACGTTGACGAGCCAGGGTTTTTCTTTGAGCCGGAAATGTTATTCTGAAAGCGCTTTGAAGTCTTCCTCCGAAAGCTCGATTTCGCTTGCTTTGAGGTTTTCCTGCAAATGCGTCAGTGAGCTTGTTCCGGGGATCAGCAGAATGTTCGGGGCACGCTTCAAGAGCCACGCCAATGCGATCTGCGCAGTGGTAGCGCCGTGTGCAGTTGCAATTTTCTCGATCTTGTTATTCATCTTATCCGGGCCGGAAGCCAGCGGGAACCAGGGAATAAATGCCATTCCGCGTTGTACGGTATAGTCCAGTACGCTCTCCCATTGTCTGTTGCCCAGGTTATAAAGGTTCTGGACCGAAACGATCGGTATCACCTTTTCAGCCTGTTCTATTTGCGCAACATCCACTTCCGAAAGTCCCACAAACCTGATCTTGCCGGCTTTAACCGCATCAACAACCGGTGCGAGTGTTTCTTCAACAGGGAATTTGGAATCAAAACGATGCAGCTGCCACAGATCGATTACGTCAAGTTTCAGCCGTTTCAAGCTTCCGTCGATCGCTTCACGGATGTGCTTTGGATCGCCATTGACCGGCCATTGGTTCGGGCCTGTTCTTTCCAGTCCGCCTTTGGTGGCAATCAGCAGATTTTGAGGGTAGGGGTGCAGCGCTTCGGCGATCAGTACCTCGTTGGTATGCGGACCGTAAGAATCTGCTGTATCAATAAAGTTGACGCTGGCTTCTACTGCGGCCTGCAATACTTTCTTGGCATTTTCACGGTCGGGTGCGTCGCCCCATACGCCGCGACCGGTAAGCTGCATTCCGCCGTATCCCAGGCGGTTAATTTCTATTTCTCCACCAATGCGGAACGTAGCCGGATTTTCTGTTGTGGTGCTCATTGACTGATTTATTTAGTATTTGTTTCACTGGTACCAACAAATCTTACGCCAAAAAGAATCAGCTTGTTTGCGCTCTGTGGCATAGTTTTAATCTTTTAGCCTAAAAAACAACGAGCAATGGACACGGATATCACAATCTACGAAGCACGCGCAAAGGAACTGGTCGGCGAGATCAGGAAGATCATTGAGGTAAAAGCCCTTGACCTGGACCAGGCGCTGGAAGAAGCAGGTATTGCGAAGGAAACGGCAGATAATATTCTGAATAAGGGAGGTATCCCCTCACTCTCCGAATTCCTTGCACTTTGCCAGATTTCCGGAATTACCATCCATATACCTTCGATCGAGACGCCGAATACACCCATGTAAGCCGGCTATTTTCTTCTTTTTCACGGCCGCTACCTGCACAAAAGCAGCTTGAAGTCAGCCGTTTAATCATTTATGAAAAAAATTTTGAAGCTAATTCAAAATTTTTTTTCGTTTAAAGCCTCCACACTGCGGGAATTTGCCTGAAAAAACGGTGTTGATAAAATCCACTCAGAAGAAAATTCGGGTAAACTGCCTATGTGCCAAATTGTATTCCAATGTGAACGGAAGGTTAACAATCCTTTATCAAAGGTTACTTGCACTGCCAAATCTTATTTGAGCCAAAATCCGCGGTAAGATGCATTTTGATGAAAGTCATATTTGAATAATACCATTTTTATACTTGATTTCTGTGCTTGTGAATGGAGATAAATTCAGGTTTTGAACAGAATATTGTTTTGTTGATAAATGCATTGAACGCTTGTTTGCGAAATATTGTAGTATATTTGTACTGTCAAATGAGAGACAGATAACAAGAACCAATAAATAATAGCAACAATGAAAAATGCAAAAACAATGATAGCTACTGCCATGATGGTTATGACTATCGCTACTTACGCCAATGCGAATAATTCTACATATATAGCAGAAGAGAAAACCAAAGTAGGCGTATCATCTGCTGCATTGCCAGCTTCGCTTCCTGTTCTGGAAAGCCCGGCTCCGCAGAAGGATAAATTGACAATTGACACCAATAAGCACAATGCTGCACAGAAAGCGGCAATCGTAGGGCTTCAATTAAAAAGCAATTCAGCTAAGTAATTGAACGGGCCTTCACGAGAAGGTCAGTAAGGTTTACGCAAAAAGGGAGGAAAATTTCTTCCCTTTTTTTTGTGCCCGAAATGTCGGTTTTGTCAAATTAGATAGCGGCCCGGTCGCTTGAATGCGGTTTTTTCATACCTTGAAAACTGTTTCACACGTTTCATGTACAAATAAAAACCCTGATGAAGCTTTTGCTTATTGAAGACGATCCTGGCGTAATCTCCGTAATTCAGCGTGGACTTTCTGCTTCGGGGCACGAGATTGCGGTTGCGATGGATGGGCAATCGGGTATGCAAATGGCGCTTCAACATGCATTTGATATCGTTATACTGGATCTGATGGTGCCTGTCATTAACGGCATGGAAGTGTGCAGAAGGCTCCGCAGCGCGCAGTTCACCACACCGATTTTGATGCTCACTGCATTGGGAACGACGGAGAATATCGTGTCGGGGCTGGATGCAGGCGCTGATGATTATATGACAAAGCCTTTCAAGCTGGCCGAACTGGAAGCCAGGCTGCGCACTTTGACCCGCCGCGGCCGCGAACCCGAGCGGAATGACGGCATTCTGAGCATTGGCGACCTGGTGCTGGACAAGGTTACCAAAACTGTCAAAAGAGGGTCGGGCACAATCGACCTGACCGCCACCGAATTCCGCCTGCTCGAATACCTGCTTTCCAATACCAACCGTGTATTGAACCGCATTGAAATCCTTGAAAATGTATGGGATATTAATTTCAATCTGGGTACCAATGTAGTAGACGTGTATATCAATTACCTGCGCAAGAAAATTGATAAAAACCACGACGTTAAGCTGATCCACACGGTTTTCGGAATGGGCTACGTGATTCGCCAGTCTTATGAAGATTCAAAATAAGATTGCCATCATCTTTACGGTACTCTCGGCAAGCATTATCCTGGCCCTGAGCGTTTTCGTTTACATTTTCGGCTCGGAGAGTATCGCTGCCAGCTTTTTCCACCGGCTTGAAGTAAGGTCTGATATCATCGGCCATGCTGTGCTGGAAGAAAATGAATCGCGAAAGCCGATCTACTACGATATTAAAGAGCGGCATCTGGGCGACCTGCCTTTCGAAAAACACCGCATTCTGTTGTCACTTAATGATGAAGGCGTGAAGAAGAAGCTGCCATTGCCGCAGGTTTTCTACGACGAGCTCGCCAGAACAAAGGAAGCCCGGTACTTCGAAAAGGATACCACCTATGTAGGCAGGTACATTACGAGTGGTAATAGAAAAGTAATCATGATTTCGTCGGCGGTGGACCTATACGGGCTGGCCGAAATGGATAATCTTAAAAACCTGCTGGTAACCGGCTTCTTTATCTCACTCATTTTTGTTTTCACTTTCGGAAAGCTCTTTTCAACGCAGATCTTCAAGCCGATCCAGCGCATTGTACGCAATGTAAAGGGGATCAATGCGCGCAACCTGCACCAGCGGCTGATCGTAGACGACAGCGGCGACGATATCCAGGATTTGGCGCGCACTTTCAACGATATGCTCGACCGGCTGGAAGTAACATTTGAGATACAGAATAATTTCGTGAGCAATGCCTCGCACGAATTTAAAACCCCGCTGACTGTGATCAGCGCCGAGGCTGAGATCGGACTTTCAACGGCGGGACTTTCGGAAGGTGCGCGGCAGTCTTTCGAGAATATTTACCGGGAATCTGAAAAGCTTGAACACCTGACGAGCAGTATGCTAAGTCTTGCTCAAACCGGTTTTGACGGGAAAAAAGAAGAATGGGGTGCATTGCGCGTCGACGAGCTGATCCTCTCTGTCAAAGAAGCAGCGGACAAAATTATCCCCGACAATAAGGTTTCCATCAACTTTGAGAACCTGCCCGAGGAGGAGCAAAAGCTTGTGATCAATGGAAATAAGGTACTTTTGAAAGCTGCATTCAGCAATATCGTGCTCAATAGCTGCAAGTATTCAGACAACCGGCCGGTCCAGGTTTCGATCAGTCACGACAAAACCTACGTGATCGTGGAAGTAGCCGATCAGGGTATCGGGATACCTGACCGCGAGATCGGGCAGATCTTTGTTCCCTTTTTCCGAGCGTCAAACACGGAACGCTACAAAGGCTACGGGATCGGGCTTCCGCTTGCGCACAACATTATCCGGATGCACCAGGGCAAAGCCGAAGTGTGGAGCAAAGTAGGTGAGGGAACGCGTTTTAAAACCTATCTTCCGTTCTGTTATAAGGGGCTCTAATCCCGTTTTAATATTCTTATTTCCTTCTAATAACTCTCTCACCGTATTATAATGTAGCTCTTAGTACAGCCTAATAACTCTGCCGTAACATTGTATCACTGATTTAGATCAGCAAAATCATTGTTAATCAAACCGATAGAGTTGTATGAAAACTGTAATGATTCCGACGGACTTTACACACGAGGGTATCCAGGTAGCTGAGACAATTGCAAGAGATTTGAATGAAGATGTGAAGCTGGTGTTTACACACTTGTTCCATGTTGCCGACGATATCCAGGACCTGCTGTTCTCAGGTTACCGGGAGAAAGAATATGAATTTGTTTCCGAAGACTTCTGGGCAGACTGTCGTGCATTGAAAGAAGACTATCCCGATAAGCTGCAAAGTGTCAAAATCGATTTTTTCTACGGCAACAAGATCGCCGGATTGAAGAACTTCCTCGAATACCACGAAGTAGACTGCATTGCCTATTCTGCAAAATACGGCTTCCCCAAACTCAACAAGAGCAGTCTTGATGCGCTCCCTGTTTTAAAAAAATGCGGCATTCCAATGGTAAATGCTGATCTGATCAGTGTAGGCTCCTTTGCACACGCAAACAGCATGCAGTGATATTGCTTCCAACAAGAATTTGTGATCATGATAAAGTGACGAAACTATGCTGCTCAAAAAGAATATCCCTATCCGTTATATTTTCGGAAAAATAAAATACGAAATCCTGTTTGTCACAGTGTATGGGGTAGCGATCGAGGTCGTGTACCAGAATTTTCATATCACTAATATTTCCATTCCGATGACGGTACCGACTGTGCTCGGTACAATTATCTCGCTGCTTCTGGCATTCCGTTCCAACCAGGCTTACGACCGCTGGTGGGAAGCCCGGATTATCTGGGGCGCCATTGTCAACGACTCGCGTACATTGGCCCGGCAGATCATTCATTTAATGGAAGAGCCTTACGGAACCGAGAGCATTGACGGTTTTAAACACCGGATGATCAAAAGGCAGATTGCCTGGTGTTATGCGCTGGGGAAGGGGCTGCGGAAAGATGATCCGATGCCATTGATCCGGAAATTTGTGACCGATGAGGAATATGAATTTGTGAAAGACTACGACAACAAACACGTAGGTCTGCTCCAATTGCACGCCCGCGATCTTAAAAATGCATTGAAGCAAGGTTGGGTAAACCCTTATCAGCAGATAGAAATTGATGGTACGCTTACGAAGCTTTGCGACTCAATGGGTAAATGCGAGCGGATCAAAAACACGGTTTTCCCGTCAACTTACAGTCTTTACATTCATCTGGCGCTCCACTTCTTTATTTTGCTGCTGCCATTTGGTCTGGTTCAGTTGTTCGGATTTTTGATGGTACCGGTGCTGATCGTGATTACTGCATGCTTCTTTTTAATTGAGAAAATGGCGATCCATTTACAGGATCCATTTGAAAATAAGCCAACTGACACTCCTGTTTTGACTATTTCAAGAAACATTGAGCGCGATCTGAGACAAATGATGCGCGACGATCAGGTACCTTCGGCTTACGAGCCCGATAAATTCTACATTCTGTAAACCTCCTCCGCAGGGGCGCGTGGCAAGCTGCGCGCCTTCTGATATTGTCACTTGCCGAGACCTTCGTATATATTGAACAGGATGTTGTAATTCTGTTCCACCCAGTTCCCTTTTCCGGAACTTTTGTGGCGGGTGGATTTAAGATATTGCTCAAACATCCGGTAAGCCTTCATCGCTTCATCCTTCGAGTAAAAACCATCAATCCAGGAAGCCGGTACCTTGTCAGGTTTGACAATGCCGATTCCTGGATTGTAAATTCTGATGATACCTTCCGAAAATTCCCAGGATACATTATCCTGTTCCCTGGTCTTGGCTGCTTTCAGGATCAATGCATTATGCAGTAGATAGTTGCGCAATCTTGCGCGGATCTGTGAATCGTTTTCAGATGCAGCCGGTTTGATCCGCCACTGATTGTTTTCGGGATAAAATGGATCTTCCCGAAAAGGTTTGACATTCTTCGCAAACTCCATCAGCAGCATTCCCTCTGAGGGGTTAAAGCTGAAATTCATTACCCGGACACCGCCCTGCGCCATTTTAAACTGCACGCCCACCTCCTGCGTCATGCGGGCTGAGGTAAGAAACACGGATTGTGAACTGCTGTCGTAAGACCATTTGCCTACATTGTAATCCGCACTTTCACGGATCTGCGTAAAGTTACCGTCGGGGAAAAAAGAGATAAACAGTTCTTTCTCGCTGAATGGCGTGTTCTCCATCGCGTCTTCACCGGGGACGATCACAGAAGGGTCACGCTGGTTCATGCCGTACATGCGCCAGGATCCGTTCATATTCACGCTTTTAGGAAGAATTGACTCTCTTATCGCGGTCAATTCGTCACCTTTCCCGCTTTTTTTGCTGGTCCGGTAGATAATGCCGCGGTACTGCATGATCATGATGAGGACAAACAGGAATATGAGTTTGATAAAAGTCATGCTGATGAACTTGAAAAAAGCAGGAGTAACTTCTGGATATATCCTACTTAAGAATGCACTCGAAGGCTGTTAAAAACCGATCCAGCTGCTTACTAAAATCAGTATTTTTCTATGAATATCATTAACTCTACAACCCTTTTCCTCGTTTTTTTATTTGCAAACCTCCATCATCATTTCAGAAACCCCGAACCCACTGAGAAATTACCCGCAGAAGTAACACTCCGCGCGGTGCAAAGTGCTGACGGTGAAACAATCCAGATTTTTCGGGGCAATGAAAGTAAGCCGGTGGTAACCCAGAATGCCAAGCCGGATTTTCGTCCCTACCTGCATCCCATTGTGGCGCCTGACGGAAAAGGTATCCTCACCGAATACAGCCCCGGCCACCACAAACACCAGACCGGGATCTACTGGGGTTATACCCGCGTAAACGGCCGTGACTATTTTCACCATCCGGCAGACGGTTACTGGAAAAAGGTATCTGCAAAGGTGATTGAAGCAAAAGGTCCGGAAGTAAAATGGCAGACCGTCTATAACCTGCTTGATTCTACCGGAACTGCAGTGCTGACAGAAACACAAAACTGGACTATGCGGCAAAAAAACGGCAAATACCTGCTTGACCTGGAATGGAACGGCGAAGCCCAGACTGACGTGACGATCGGGAAATACGATTACGGCGGGCTGTTTGTGCGTATGCCCTGGAAAGACGGCATCAAAGGAGAGGTAGTGAATGCAGCAAGGCAGAAGAACGAAAAGGCAGAAGGCCAGGCGGCGCATTGGGTGGACATTGCAATGCAGGTAGAAGGCCGGAGCGACCTGGCGCACATTGCAGTTTTGGATCACAAGCAAAATAAAGGATATCCGACCATCTGGCGGGTAGATAACCAGCTCGGCGCAGGTCCGGCGCGGGCGCGGAAGGGAGATTGGTATATTAAAAAAGGGGAAACCGAGACGATCAAGAACGAGCTGGTGATTTATACCGGTGAGCTCAATGATGTGGAGCTGAATAAAACTTTTGGAGAATTTGTAGGAGATAACGGCCTTTACAATGCAACTGCACTGTGGGCGCTGGCGCAAAAGGAAGGCAGGGAAGCTAAATTTCTCAGTGCACAGGAGGCTGTCGCTGCGATGACGATCAAAGAGGGTTACCAGGTAAATGCCTGGGCCTCCGAACCGATGATGACGCAGCCCATGGCTTTTTGCTGGGACGATAAAGGTAGAATGTGGATCGCTGAAAACAAGGATTACGAATCACGCGGCAAAGGATTTTCAAATGCAGGTACCAGCCGGATTCTCATATTGGAAGATACAGACAAAGATGGGGTAGCAGACTCCCGGAAGGTTTTTGCAGAAGGTATTGCATTCCCTTCTGCATTGGCGGTTGGTTTCGATGGAGTGTTCGTAGGCGCGCCGCCAAACCTGCTTTTTATTCCTGACAAAAACGGCGACGACAAGGCAGATATGGATGACATTGAAGTACGCCTGACCGGCTGGGGTATCCGTGACCGCCACGAAACATTAAACAGTTTCCATTGGGGACCCGATGGCTGGCTGTACGGCTTGCAGGGCTTTGCAACACCTTCAACAGTGGGCAAACCTGTTGGAAAGGGCAAGTTATACAAGCACAAAGACCCATTTCCCGAAAATATCCCGGTTGAAGACGGGCAGGAGATCAATGGCGGCGTGTGGCGTTACCATCCTACAAAGCAGAAGTTTGAGGTAGTTGCGCACGGTTTTTCAAATCCCTGGGGGATCGATCATGATGCAAAAGGGCAGCTTTTTATCACGGCTTGCGTGATCCCGCATTTGTGGCACGTGGTACCGGGCGGCATTTACCACCGTCAGGGCGGGCAGCATTTCAATCCCTATGTGTATAACGATATCAAAACCATCGCCGACCACAGTCACCGTTCGGCGCACGGCGGCGCACGCATTTACCAGTCGGACGCATTCCCCGCATCCGAAAAGGGCAAAATATTCATGGCTAACATTCACGAGCACGGCATTTTGTCCGACGTACTGATACCCAAGGGCTCGGGCTTCAGTGGCAAGCATGGAGATGATTTTATGATGGCCAACAATGCGCAGTGGGTAGGTTTCAGCATGGAAATCGGGCCGGAAGGCGCTATGTATGTGCTCGACTGGCACGATGCCGATATCTGCGGTTCCGACGTTCTGAATTCAGAAACCGGACGTATTTTCAGGATAACCCCGAAAAATTCACTGGCCGAAAACTTCACCGGTCGCTACACCGATCTGACTAAAATGAGTGACCTGGAACTGGCTTCATTGCAGACCAGCAAAAGTGACTGGCACGCGCGACGGGCGAGGGTTATTTTGCAGAACCGGGCTGGCAAAGGCAGCATTGCCCAGCCTGCCCTGGATAAGCTGAATGGAATTTACAAAGACGGTTCTGCCGACGAGAGGCTGCGGGCGATGTGGGCATTGCAGGTAACAAACGCACTTCCCGGAAAGCAGTTGACTGCTGCGCTGGCGGATAAGGATGCGTATGTACGCGCCTGGGCTATCCAGTTTTTGTGTGAAAACGGGCAGCCAGCCGAAGAGGTAAGTACCAGGCTCGCTGAAATGGCGCAGAAAGATCCTTCACCGGTTGTCAGATTGTACCTGGCTTCGGCATTGCAGCGCGTCAATGCGGATTTGAAATGGAAAATAGCGACCGGGCTTGTTGCGCACGGCGAGGATGCGGGAGATCATAATTTACCTAAAATGATCTGGTTTGGTGTAGAGCCGCTTGTAAAGGAAAATCCTGCGAAAGCATTGGAGTTGTCGGCTAAATCGAAGATCCCGATGGTTACTGAGTATATCGCCCGGCGGACTGTAGATGCAGATCAGGTGGAAACGCTGGTGGCCGCGATCGGCAAAGCGCCTGTGAATAGAATGGATCTGTTGAAAGGAATGCAGGATGCGCTGTCTGACCGGACCGATATCAAAACGCCCGCTAACTGGACTGCTGTTCTTGCCAAGTTGAAGCAATCGGATAAAGCAACAGCGGCGCTCGCATTGGAACTCAACCGGCAATTTGGCAACACCGAAGCCGCCAAGACGGACCTGGCTACCTTAAAGAGCAAGAGCGCGCCCATTGAACAAAAACAGAAGGCGCTGCAATCACTCACTGCCCGACAGCGCCCGGAGCTGGCCGCCGAATTACCTGCATTATTGAGCAGCCCGGCATTACGCCTCGACGCGATCCGGAGTGTGGCTGCATTCGAAAGTGAGCCGCTGGCTAAGTCTTTGATCGAAAACTATCCCAAGTTTTCGGCCACTGAAAAGTCTGAGGCGATACAAACGCTTGCTTCCAGACCCAAGTCGGGCTGGTTGCTTACCCAGGCGATTGCCAATAAATCAATCCCGAAAAAAGATGTTCCCACTTATGTAGCACGTCAGCTCCGCAGGGTAGTCGGCAGCGGTTTTGTGGAAGTGTGGGGGCCGATTGACCACGTGGCATTTGATGAAAAAGCTTATAAAAAGTACAAAGACCTGCTGACCGACAAATCCGTTTCTGCGGCCAGCAAAACAGAAGGACGGCTTGTTTTTCAGCGCACCTGCGCGCCTTGTCACAAAATGTATGGCGAAGGCGGCGCGATTGGTCCCGAGCTTACCGGCTCCAACCGGGCTAATCTCGATTACCTGCTGGGTAACATTCTCGATCCGAGCGGCGAGATCCAGGATGATTACAAAATGGTAGTAGTAACCATGCGCGACGGCCGCACTTACGTCGGGAATGTTGCCAAGGAAACCGATCGCCAGCTTACCCTGCGCGTTGTGGGGCAGGATGCAGTGGTTGTAAACAAGGCTGATATTCAAACCCGGGAAGTAAACGAAGCTTCCATGATGCCACCGGGATTGCTGGACAACCTGAGCGACAAGGAAGTAACAGAGCTGATCGCATACCTGAAAACAAGTACACAGGTGCCATTATCGAAGAAATAACAGTACAGCGGAGGAGTAGCAGAATGTAGAAACAGAATGGAAAACTGGAAGTCTATCGTCTATTTGCTGGCATTCGGACAAGGAATTGTGCTGAGCTTGTCGCTGATCGTACGAGGTATTACGCAGCAACGGGCAAACCTGTTTTTAGGTTTGATCCTGTACATCCTCGCATTGGAGATACTCAATGCGTGGGGAATGCAGGTGCATTACCATAGCCGGCCTGACAGTTTTCCCTTCTGGAATATGCAGAGTTACCTTGTGCTGCCCGTTTCGCTCTGGTTTTTTGTACAATACACAACGGCGCCGGCTTATCGTGCACCCAGGTGGTCGTGGTTACTTTTCGCGCCATCGTTGCTTGAAGTAATAGGACTAACCTCGTGGCGGCTTTACTGGCGGCATATTGATCAGCGCGTTCCTTCGCTGCTTGAAAACCCGGCCTGGTTCTTCGTGACCGAGATACTGCCTATTGCCGGGATGTTCGCTGTGCTCTCGTTCTATGGCCTGAAATTATTTCGGTTTAAACAGGAATGGAAGCGGAGCGGGCAGCATCTTAGCATTACCCAGGTAATCGGAATCTACGGTCTGTTTGCTTTTCTAACAACGTTAACCTTGCTCTGGACAGCGGGAGTGGGGTTGAACCTGCGTGTGTTTGCTGCGATCGAGGTTTTGCTTACCGGCTGTCTCTTTGCATTGGGCTATGCAGGTTATGTCAATCCGCATTTCTATCAGCTGCCGGTTTTGGTGAAATTAAAGTCTACTGATAAGTCTGTCTTCGCACATTATAATGACTCACGGGAGCTGGGCCGGCTTGAAGCTGCTTTTCGCGAAGATGCATTGCACATGCAGTCAAAGCTCACGCTGGAAGAGGTGGCCGCAAAGCTGCATTTGCCGCCGCGGTATCTGTCTTATCTGATCAACACACACCACAGTTCCAACTTCAATCACTACGTCAATGCATTTCGTGTAGAAGAGGTGATCCGGAAACTGGCGGACCCGAGAGAGCAGCATAAAACATTGCTTGCGCTGGCTTTGGAAGCGGGTTTCAGTTCCAAATCTACATTTAATCAGGTGTTCCGGCAGCATACTGGCAAGGCGCCGTCGGAGTACCTGCTTGTCAATAAATAAGTCCGGAATCCTGATCCCGGACGTCCGGACTTCTGTTTCAAAGCGCATTGCTTTGTTCCATTGGCTTGTTTTGCTTGCATTACTCACAAGCAATTTATCCCCATGTACAGGCAACTTCTATTTCTGTTAACCCTCAGTTGGGCTCCGTTTGCAGCAGCCCGGAACACTCAGATTCAGGTCAAAATCAACAAGAATGCCGAACTCCTCGGCTTCGTGTATTTTCTGGGCTACGAAGGCGCACATGCCCGCACGAGCAGCGATTATCCTGAGAAACGGCGAATCCGGTATGCATACGGACTGGATCTGTACCGGCAGTACCAAGCGCATGAAAAAAGTCCGCATTTGGCTGTGGCAATCGGTTTTGCGCAGGATATCTGGCTCGATTACTTCATCAATCTGCTGGTCCAGCTGGACGATTTTCCGAATGCAAAGTTGAATGAGGACATCGATTTCAAGTACTATAAAAGGTTTTCCGCGAAAGGAGACAAGGAGGAAGCCAGTAAAAATGCAGCTGCATTCATTGAAGCAATGAACCAGCTTTACAAAGAAGTGGACTTTGATTCTTATCTGACCAAAAACCGGTTAAAATACGATAATGTGCTTGCGCAGGTTCGGAGCGGGCTACCTGATAGCTTGTTTGTTCCCGCTATGGAGAAGTTTTACCAGGGGCACTTCGATAGCTATAACCTCGTACCAAGTTTGACTATCCCCGCAGGAATGGGCTTTGGTGTGAGCTATATCTCGGAAGGTAAGTCGCATGCATTCAATGTATTCGGCTCATTTGCTGCGCCGCGATTTGAAGATGACCAGCAGTTGAATATGGGGTTTGATGATGAGAAACACTTGGAGGAGCTGAGCACCCACGAATTTGCGCATTCATTTGTAAACCCGATTATCGACAAGCTGCCGCGAGAGCTGATTACGGCGGCTGAAAAGCTGTTTGTACCCGTTAAAAGCAGCATGGCCGATCAGGGTTATACCACCTGGAAAGCCTGTTTGTACGAGCATTTCGTGCGGGCGGGTGAAGTCGTAATAGCGAAGAATCTGGGTAAGAAAGACGATGCTGAGCGGCTGATGCAGCATTATGTGCAAGATCGAAAGTTCATTTATTTGCCGGTGATTTTGCGTGAGCTGGAAGCGTATAATGCGAAGCAGGAGGGATCATATCCCGACGCGGTCAGGCTTGCGATGGAGCGGCTGGTGGAGGAAGCTCGGCGGTAGGTTTTTTGCCACGAATGCACGAATTTGCACGAATGTTAACGCTGTGCATTAGTCTGAAATGGGAGCGGAGGAGTTGATATATTTTGACTGGTAACTACGTGCTTTTATACTGCATTTCAGATATTGATGAAACATACTTTACTTTTCTGCATTCTTCTTTCGCTTATTTTTTCCTGTAAATCTAAAAAACAGAATGAGCCGGCCCGGGTTCAGGAGCCTGCGGTTTCCAATAGCTCGGGGAGGGAACTTGCGATCGCGCATTGCAGCCGGTGCCATTTGCTGGTTGGCCCGGAAATGCTGCCCAGGTCGAGCTGGCAGAAAGTGCTTTCTGCGATGGGACAACGCATGGGAATATATGCAGGCGGCGCCAGGCCTGACAGTTTGTTTGATTCAAAAACAGGCGGATCGCTTATTCGGAGTGCGGGTATCTTTCCTGAAAATCCTGTTCTGGCAAAAGAAGACTGGCAAAAAATCGAAGCTTATTACCTTCAAAATGCGCCGGATACGGTTGCTGTACCTGTCCGCAAAAATCGCCTAAAAATGGGTCTGCGGCATTTCAGGTACCGGAAACCGGCGTTTTCGCATCGCCCTGCATTGACAACCATGGTGAAAATCCTGCCTGATCAGCAGGGGCTGGTATTCAGCGATGCGAAGGGCAGGCGCAAAATGCTTACTTTTCTGGATAAAGGTCTTGCAGAAAGATATACCGTCGAACTGCCTGTGGCGCCTGTGCATTATCATGAAACGCAGCAGGGTTTGTACCTCACAGCGACTGGAAGCAATATTTTTCCGACAGACGCGGCAAATGGTTCCATTCAGCGCTGGGTCAAAAGTGCGCCGCAACAAAGCTACGCGCCCTCGGACATTCCTATTTCAAATCTGCGACGTCCGGTCCATTCAGCATTTGGTGATTTGAACGGAGATACGCACCAGGACATTGTTGTTTGCGAATTTGGCAACGAAACAGGTCAGCTTGCGTGGTATGCGAATAATGGCAGGGGCGGTTACGAGAGACACATTCTGAATGAGCGGCCCGGGGCGATCAGTGCGATCATTAAAGACGCAAACGGCGACGGGCTGCCTGATATTTTCGTGTTAATGGCGCAGGCAGATGAAGGGATTTTCCTTTATGAAAACCAGGGTGGCGGCCAGTTTCAGGAAAAGCGCCTGCTTACATTCTCCCCACTTAATGGCTCTCAGTACATGGAAGTAGCCGATTTTAATAAAGATGGTTTCGAAGATATTCTGTACGTCTGCGGCGACAATGCCGACAAAACGCCTATCCTGAAAAGCTACCACGGCGTATACCTGTTCCTGAATGACGGTAAATCGAACTTCAAGCAAAGCTATTTTTATCACCTGAATGGTGCTTACAAAGCGATGGCGCGGGATTACGACCTCGACGGAGACCTGGACATCGCCGCGATCTCATTCTTCCCGGATTATGCGCGATACCCGCAGGAAAGCTTTGTTTATCTTGAAAATAAGGGAAAGCTCGTCTTCCAAGATTCCTCCTTCCCGCAGTCGCCCGAAGGTCGCTGGTCCGTGATGGATGCAGGCGACCTTGACGGGGACGGCGATATAGATCTGGTTCTGGGTTCGTTTGTTTACTTCCTGCCAATGGGTGATACAACCGGCCTCGGCAAAAAGTGGCTCGACACCGGCCCTTCGGTGATTGTTTTGGAGAACACGATCAAATAGAAAGGCTACCTTTCGCCAAAAACCTCTGCGCCAATCTCCTGATGCGAGGATGCATATTGTAAAACCGATTTTACAAAATCATTCAGCGTAACATTGTACTGTGAGGCGAGCAAGGCTATTTTCTTGTGCAGATCTGATGAAACGCGCACATTGAAAACACCTTTGTAAGACTTCTCAGGAGACTTTCCCAGCAGCCTGCACGTTTCAATATAATCGTCAACGGCTTCTTGCATACCTTGTTTCAAGGCTTCAACGGAAGTGCCTTCAAATGTGACAAGGTCATTTACACCAATCAATTTTCCAAAAAATACTTCATCTGCGGGACTGTAATAAATACTAGCAGTGTACCCGTCGTAGAACAGTGAGTTAATCATTTTTGACTTTTCCATTTTCTTCAAGAATCTCAATTACTTGTTCTATCACGTAAAACTTGACGATTTGCCCTGGATGCGGTTTGTGGAGGCTAATGATATGTTTAGCCGCATCAGCAAACTTTCGTCTCGATCCGCCAGTCGCTCCTGTCGGCAATTCGCGATATCCATAGAACTCCAGAACTAATACAAGTTCCTTCCATGTAAGGTCCTTAGGTTTATTGAAAAAGCGCGCTAGCAGCTTTTCTATTTTACTCATGTGTGTATAGAATGTAACTAATTTTTAGTTACAAATATAGAATGTAAATTGAGATTTTCAAGTTCCAGCACTACTCCTTTACAAAGACGCGGCTGTCGCTGCCTTCGCGGAAGCTTACTTTTTTGTCGGCAGGTGAAAATTCGAACAGGATCGCCGCGGCGGGGTAGGCGAAGGTGTGCTTGCCGGTCTGGCGTAACTCGGCAGGCGGCCTGCTGTTAGCCTGGACGGTGAGTACTTTATCCTTTTTCGCAAATGTCAGTTTGAATTGCACCTCCGGGTTGCTGTAAGTTCCGGTATAAGGTTCAGGATCGAGGTTGGCGATCTCCTTTGCGAGACTGATAACGCCTGCTATATTGTCGGTCTCCAATATCGCCTCGCTGTATTCAAGCCGCGCCATGATACCCCAGCCATAGAAATCATTTGCAACCCCGATCAGCAGGTCGTTTTCTCCCTGGTTGAGGTTTAGTTTCACAGTCGCATTCTGTACCGATATCCTACCGTCGGGATAGCGTTTCATGTTTTGCTGAAACAGGTTTTTATCAGCAAAAACAATCTGATTATTTAAAAACACCCATACTTCATCACTGAAACCCAGTTGTATGCCAGCCTTCACCGCTTCTTTGGCTGTGATTTTGGTTTTCAGCCAGATCGCCTTCCGGCTCTTGTTGCCTCCGTGCCTGCGCGTGAGGTTTACAAGACCAGCGCGTTCGGCCGCAATAGAATCCGTGAACAGCTCCGGTTTCGGTTGATTCTGAAAAGCCAGCTCGCTTCCGACGGGAAGATCAAAAGGAGCGGTGGACGCCCATTTTCTCAGGTAAAGCCCGTCATAGCTGGTCATATCCGGTAGCGCCAGCGGACTCAAACCTTCTGTTTCATTCGGCTTCACCTGAACATTGGCGATATGAGAAGCTCCTTCAAATGCGATGCTTCCTTCCGTCGCGCTGCCTTGAAGCTCCGGTATATCCAATGCGGGCCGCATTGCATTGTTCAGGAAAACTTGCAATCTCTTGCCTGAAACAACCAGTTTTACGTGGTTCCATTCACCAGCTTTTACCATCGCGGGCGCCTG
The DNA here is from genome assembly GCF_001424405.1 of Dyadobacter sp. Leaf189. Taxonomy (GTDB): domain Bacteria; phylum Bacteroidota; class Bacteroidia; order Cytophagales; family Spirosomataceae; genus Dyadobacter. The sequence goes on along the minus strand of NZ_LMPS01000006.1, from coordinate 395,827 downwards.
AAAGTCGGGATACATATCCCACATATTGATCCCATCAAAATAGGGCGAGTACTGAATGCCCTGGTTTGCCAGCTTGTTGCCGACACGCGACATGCGCAGGTACACAATCTCCTGTTCTTTCTGGTCTTTTTGATGGAAATAAACCGACTCAGCAAACTCTGCCGCAGAAGGATCAATATCGAACTCAATCGTACCGTCTCTGAACACCACATCTTTTAAAATCACCTGTCCCGAGTTAGGCGCCAGCTTCATTGCCTTTATTCCATGATGCTCCTCAAAGATTACCTTGTCGGCCTGGAACTGCCATTTTTCAGCAGTGAGCGGAATGGTGAAGTCATTCTTTTTAAGTGAGGAGGAGGTACTCTTCTTTTGACCAAAACTTTGAAATGCAAGGAGGATGAACAGTACTTGAACGAGATTTTTCATAGCATTTTTGCTTGTTTGATTTTGGGCAAAAATGTGCTTCAAACCCGCAAAATCCCGTTCAAATGCGAGTCAAGTTCGGTTCAAGTTGCGTTTAAGAGTGATTTCAGGCTTATTCTGCTTTCATGGCGCGGGTCGGGTTCATTAAAGCTGCTTTTACTGCCTGATAGCTTACCGTAAGCAATGCGGTGAAAAGCGAAAGAGCGCCTGCGAGGGCAAATGTCCACCAGCTCAGCTCTACCTGAAATGCGAATCCTTTTAACCATTGATCCATCAGATACCACGAAACGGGCGTCGCAATTACAATGGCAATCAAGACCAGTCTGACAAAATCGGTGGAAAGTAAGGTGGTAATGTGCACGACTGTCGCGCCCAGCACTTTTCGGATGCCGACTTCTTTGGTGCGCTGCTCCGTCACGAAAGAAGCCAGGCCAAGCAAGCCCAGGCAGGAAACGAGGATTGCAATGCCGGCAAAAAAGTTGAAAAGCTGTCCCGTCTGCTGCTCCGACTTATAAAGCTGATCGTAAGCTGAATCTAGAAATGTATATTCAAATGGGTACTCGGGCTGGTATTGCTTCCAAAGCTTTTCAGCCGCCGCCAATGCAGCCGGCGCAAGCTTGCCTGTGGTATGCACATTGACGATGTGATTTGACTGCGGAGTACTGTACAGCACAAGCGGCCACATCTGTTCGCGCACGGACATCATATTGAAATCTTTTACAACACCGATGATAATGCCCTCGCTACCATCACACTTGAAACGCTTTCCCACAGGATCTTTCAGGCCGGTTTGTTTTACTGCGGTTTCATTTAAAATGAAGTGCGCAGAATCGGACCTGGTACCGAAAAAATTGTCGCCTGCCAGCAGCTTGATGTTAAATCCGGGGATAAAATCTTTATCAACGCCGATCTGCGCGAGTACCAGAGTGCGGTCTTTTGACTTTCCGTCCCAGTCGCAGGAAGCTGTACCTGTCTGCACATTCACCGGGGTGTCAGTTGAAGTACTTACCGCCAAAACGCTTGCCTCTCCCGCCAGTGCCTGCTTGAACTGCTGCGTAAATCCTTTCCCTTGAAATGTGAAAACGTGTTCACGGTTAAAACCCGCGTCGCGCTCACGGATAAACCGGAGCTGATTCCCTATTACAAATGTACCCACGACCAAAACCGTCGCTAATGTAAACTGCAATACTACGAGCGACTTACGCAAGCCGGCGGCTCCGGTTTGTCGGTGGCTGCCCCGCAATGCGGCAACGGGATTGAAGCCCGAAATGAGAACAGCAGGATAAATGGCCGCCATTAAAAAGCAAAAGAACAAAATACCGGAAAGCACCTGCCAGGCAGCCGGATCGGCAAGTGAAAAACGGCCTGATTTGCCGGTTATGTTTGAATAAAAGGGCAGCAGCGCCTGTACTAACCCGACTGCGACGATCAGCGAAATGCTCAATGTCAGCAGTGACTCGATGAGTAATTGTCCTGCGAGTTGCGCGAAACCTGCGCCCACCACCTTGCGCACACCTATTTCCTTATGCCGCCTTGTCGCACGCGCGGTTGTCAGGTTGACGTAGTTGATGCAGCCGATACTGAGCAGGAGCAGGGCTACCATGCCCAATATCTGGACCTGCTGCTCAGGAGAATCTCCGCCTTCTACGGGATGCAGGTGGGTGTCGGCAAATAACTGCAATCGGTAATCTGATTGCACCTTTTCCTTTACCGAACGCGCGTGAGCCGCGGTAAGCTGTTGATTCAGAAGTTGAATAGCTGCGCCTGGCTTTGTTACAACATAAGTTTCAACCCCGAAATCATCCCAGTTTTCATCCATCAGTTTTTGTCCGCCTCTCTCGGGAGCAATGATCTTGCGGACATCCATATTGACATAAATATCATTTCTGAGTGAAGAATTGTCCGGCGCATTTGCCAGCACAGCGCTGATTACGAGTGTTGTTTTGGTATCAACATTTTCGACGGCTTTCCCGATGACGTCGATGGTCCCGAAATATTTCTTTGCTAATTTTTCCGAGACTACCATTGCATTCCGGGCTGTGAATGGCTTGTCAGGATTACCGGCGATAACTTTAAAACCTTCGAATACTTTGAGAAAATTGGTGTCTGCGAAAGCAATGCCGCTTTTCTCTGTGAAGGTGTGCTTACCTGTGCGGAAAATGCTGCCCGGGAACGGCGCGGTGCGTGTTACTACCTCTATCTCGGGGATGTTTGTGGCTGCGATAGCGACAGGAGACGGCGTTGAGGTAAATGTATTCTCATCAGGCCCTTTCCCGAAATGCGCATTAATGAGGTAGGTACGATCGGCATTTGGATGAAATCGGTCGAAAGTCAGCTCGTCTTTTACCCACCAAAACAGCAGCAGGCTCACGGCAAGTACCACAGACAGTCCGCCAATATTAAGTACCGAATACCAGCCGCCACCGCGCAGGCTGCGTAATGCAATTTTAAGGTAGTTGAAGATCATGCTGTTAAGGTCAGGTGTTCATTGGCCAATACGGCAAACGGACAGTTTTTGTGGCACTTAGCCCGCAGCAGTTTCATGCAGTTAGGCCGGGGCGGGATCTTGCCTGAAAGTTGAAAGCGACATTTTAGTCACTGGCGAGGCTATTTACCGGGTTCATTCTGGCTGCCTGCATTACCTTCAATCCGATGGTCAGTATAATAATCGGCACAATCAGCAGACTGCCTGCTGCTATGAGCCACCAATGGAGGTCAATGCGATAGGCGAAGTGATTTAGCCACATGCTCATGAGCGTCCACGCCACGGGAAAAGATAGCAAAAACGCAATGCCGGTCAGGATCAAAAGCTCCTTCCCGAAAAGGGCTAAAATGCTGTCAACACTGGCTCCAAGCACTTTTCGTATGCCGATCTCCTTCGTTTTTTCGGTAACCATAAATGAGATCATCCCATACAATCCAAGGCAGCAAATCACGATTGCAACCCAGGCGAAAAGACGGATCAGGTTGGTTAGTTGCTCTTCCCTGGCGTAAAAGGAGGCAATTTTCTCTTCGATGAATTCCCAGTTGAAAACCTCGCCGGGATAATGCGTTTGCCATGCTTTCCGGATATGGGATATGGAGTTGGTGAGAGAAGATAAGTCGAGTCGGATCGCTACTTCGCGGTATTGTTCAGGCTGGGCGTAAATGGCGCAGGGCTCAGTTGCATCGTGCAACGATCGCAGGTGAAAACTTTTGACCACACCCACAATCCGGCCTTTGTAGCCAGAGGTACCGTCTTCCATCGACCGGCCGATCATTTGTTGCGCATCGCGGATCCCCAGCTTTTTCATGAATTCCTCATTGACAACAAATTCCCGGACTGAGTCACGGTCGGAGAAGCTGCGGCCGGCGAGCAGCGGCATCTGGTATGTTTTGAGATAATCCGCATCGCCAAACCGCACTTTAATTACAAACTTTTCCCATTCGATGCGGTTGTCGAACCGAACCGAGCCGCCGAATCCCATATCGGAAGTAGGCGCGTCGTACTGGTAAGTAACCGACTTTACCTCGGGATATTGGAGTAGCGCATTGCGGAAAGCCTGCCTGTTTACGGTTTCGCCGGTCTGCCTGGGCAGCGTTATCCGGATTACGCCCTTCTGGTCAAAACCCAGGTCTGCATTCCGGAAAAAATCAAGTTGCAGCATCATGACCAGCGTGCCGGTGATCATGATTTGTGCAATTACCAGCTGCACGACCACCAATGAGCGCCGCAGCCCGATACCGCCAACCTGACGGGAAATGAGCTTGCTTTTCAAAGCAGCTACCGGATTAAAGCCCGAGAGGATCACCGCCGGGTAGAAACCGGCGAGCAGTACAATCAGCAGTATTGTAACGAGGGCGAAAACCAGCACTTCCATTTGCAGGAGGTTACCTGCCTGAAAAGCCTGCGTGTGCGTCCAGTTATTGAGTGGCGTGAAAAGCGGAATGGTAAAGAGTATGGAGCCAAATGCGGCTAGAAGGGTAATCAGCAGTGTTTCGATATTGAACTGCCAGAAAAGTTGCTGTCTGCTGCTCCCAAGCGCCTTTCGCACGCCGATTTCCTTTGAGCGTTTCACAGCCTGGGCCGTGGCCATATTGATGAAGTTAATGCTTGCAACCAACACCAGAAAGAAGCCTACGCCGGCTAAAATCCAGAGAATGGAGCGCCGGATTTTGCCATCGTAATTTTCATTGAAGTGAATGTCAGCCAGCGGTTGCAAATGGTGCCGGTAGTAGGGCGCGTTGTCCGCATAATATTTCTTTCCGTTTTTGGCTATAAGCTTTTCAATGTGCTGGGGCTGTGTATCCGGTGCGAGTCTCGCAAAAGTAAAATTCCGGCTGCTGATCCAGCCGAAATCGGTTTGCCAGTTAGTAGGTTCAATGGTTTTGATGGTGGGGAGGGAAATGTAGGCATCAAAGAAAAAATCACTGGGATACTGCTGATCTCTGATCACGCCGGTAATTTTTAAATCGTGCGCATTGTCGAGCCGCAAAATTTGTCCTGTTACATCTTCCGTTCCAAAATATTTTCGTGCAAGTTTCTGGCTCACAACTACTGTAAAAGGCTCCTGCATGGTCGCTGCCGCATTGCCGGAATGCCAGTTCAATGCAAAGAGCTGCATATAACCGTAATCCGCATAGGCGACATTTTCCTTTTCCATAAAGCGCCGCGGACCGGCGGCAGTGTTGGTTGAAAACGATACCATCGGCATCCGGCGGAGGAATCCCGTTTTTTCAACGCCCGCATAGTCTTTTCCCAAAGCAGCTGAAAGCGGGTACGCAGACCCAGGCTCGCGAACAATTCCCTCGTCTAAATGCAGGTCGAGTACGACCCGGTACAGCCTGCTGGCATCCGGCTGGTGCCGGTCAGTGGAGAGGTGATGGGCGAGAAAGAGGAAGATCAGCGTTGCGCCGGACATTCCGAGTGCCAGTCCAAGGATGTTGAGCAGGGTATAAGTGGCATTTACCCGCAGGTTACGGACAGCGACGGTCAGGTAGTTTTGCAGCATATAATCGGACGTGAGTTAGCTGCATAAAGGTAAAAAATAGCAGGTGCGTCCCGGCGATTAAGTCCTCCACGATGAAGTATTTAACATCATTTAACAACCTTCAATCCTTGCGCGGAACGCCTGACCATTTTTGAGTATTACAGATCGCAGGCGATCACGGATTTCCTTCGACTTCCTCATCGTCAACACCCTCGAAATAATTCACGACGGTCATTAATGGCAGGGTGGTAGTGTCGGCTGCATTGGACATCTGTATCACAGCGCGTTCATTATTCTTTTCATCAAAGCCGGAAAAGTAACCTTCAATTACCTCGCCCGGGCGGACTTTGTAGCTGATTGCTTTATCAATGTATCTGGAGGCTCGCTTCTGGAGACCGGTGAGTTCGGGCTGGGGCATTGGAGTGTCGTTTGATGGTTCTGCTCGTGCAAATATCTTTCCAAAAGTTTAAAGCGTCTTCATAGCGGCCCTTCTTTCGGCTACAACAACCGTAGATTCGGCTACGCCTGCTTTTTCGGTGCTGCGCAATTTTGCATAAACAAAAAAAGACAGCAAAATGAAAATCGTTTTAACAGGCTCGCTCGGACACATCAGCAAGCCACTCGCCGGAACATTGATTGGCAACGGGCACGAAGTAACAGTAATCAGCAGCAGCCCTGAGAGGCAGCAGCAAATAGAGGAACTGGGTGCGAAAGCGGCTATCGGTACTTTTGAAGATGTGGAATTTCTTGCAAAAACCTTCACCGGCGCCGACGCGGTTTACACCATGGTAGCGGCGCACAGCTACCTGAGCAAAGATTTGGACCTCATTGGGTTCTACAAACAGCTGGGGCAGAATTACGCCGAAGCAATTCAGCATGCGGGCGTGAAGCGGGTTGTCAATCTCAGTACTTTCGGGGCGCATTTAGCTGAGGGAAATGGTATTCTGGTCGGTGCTTACCATGTAGAACAAACCCTTAATGCATTGCCTGCGGACGTTTCGATCACGCACATGCGACCGGTTTCTTTCTACTACAATCTCTATGGTTATGTGCCTATGATCAAAGCTACAGGCGGTATTTACGTCAATTATGGCGGCGACAGCATGATTCCCTGGGTGTCTCCTTTTGACATTGCCGATGCAGTGGCAGAAGAACTGCAATCCGGCTTTACGGGCAGAAATGTACGTTATGTGGCGAGCGAGGAGCTTACCGGCGATGAAACTGCGCGCATTCTGGCGGCGGCGCTTGGTAAACCGGATCTGAAATGGGTGGTTATTTCGTCTGAGGAGTCGCTCAACAACCTGACTTCTGTGGGCATGAACCCGGCCATTGCAGCGGGGCTGGTAGAAATGTACGGTGCATTGTACAGCGGGTTGCTGGGTGAGGATTATGTCAAAAACCGCCCCGCCAGCATGGGAAAGGTGAAGCTGGCTGATTTTGCGCAGGAGTTTGCAGGTGCATTCAGGGAGAATTGATTAACTTGTAACATGTCCACCATCCAGCCCACCCGATTCAAGACCATCAGCGAATTTCACAGATTCCGTGGCTTGCCTGCGCCCGAGCATCCGCTTGTAAGCGTGATAGATATGTCGCTCGTGCGGCATGTTGCCGGGAATGCCCCTGCTATCGTAAAGGATTTCTATTCCATTGCGCTCAAACGTAATTTTCACATCAAGATGAAGTACGGGCAGCAGGACGTGGATTTTGACAACGGTGTGATGTTTTTTATGGCGCCGGGACAAGTGCTCAGGTTTGGTACCGACATTGATACCGAAGTTCAGCAATCGGGGTGGATGTTAATGCTTCATCCCGACCTGCTCTGGAACACGCCGCTTGCCAAGGGTATCAAGCAGTACGAATACTTCGAGTACAGTGTTACGGAGGCGCTTTTTGTTTCTGAAAAGGAAGAAGCTACGCTGAATACGATCATTGAAAATATCCGGCAGGAGTATCGGGCAAATCTGGATAAGTTCAGTCAGGACCTGATCATTGCGCAGATAGAATTGCTGCTGAAATATTCAGAACGCTTTTATCACCGCCAGTTCCTGACCCGCAAGAATGTCAACCACAAGATCCTCGACCGGCTGGAAGAAATCATCAATGCTTATTTTGACAGTCCGGACTTAATGCAAAAGGGGCTGCCTACTGTGCAGCACGTGGCAGAAAATCTTAATATTTCACCTAATTACCTGAGCAATGTGCTCAAAACACTTACGGGACAAACTACCCAGCAGCATATTCATCACAGGCTGATCGAGAAAGCCAAGGAGCGGCTGTCTGTCACAGATTTGTCTGTCAGCGAGATCGCTTACGAGCTCGGCTTTGAGCATCCGCAGTCTTTCAGCAAACTCTTCAAAACAAAGACTAACTACTCGCCCCTTGAATTCAGAGCTTCTTTCAACTAATCTTTTGATCCCCGGGCTGAAGCCCGGGGCAAGGGATTTTTGGGGCTGAAGCCCCTGGGTTTACCATTTTTCTTCTTGTATTTCGCGGCTTATTCTGGCATTGATATCCACTTTTGCATTCACAAAAAGGAAAATTGTTGCGCCGCGTTCGCGTGAGTAGGGGGTGGTTACCGAGTCGGTGATGGAATAATTGTTGAATAATGGCGCAGTTTCCTTAATCTCCGCTTCACGTTCCCATGCGTTTTTGACGCGCACCACGTGCTTGTATTTTTTACTCAGGTCAAACCAGTTCACGTAATCTGCATTGAATGTAACTGCATTCACGTTTTTTCTGGAATAGTAATTAATGGCACCGGCCTGGCCGTAGTTGTCGCAAAGTACCAGCGTACTCTCCGGATCGGGTGATTGCGCATAAGCGGCGTCCACTTTCCCGGCGAGTTCTTCCCAGCCCAGCATATCAGCAAAATCCTGCGGGATTTCATGATCTTTTCCATCTTCCCAGCGCAACAGGCCCGCGCGCTTGTATCTTCCTGAACCATCCACAATTTCCTTCGGGGTTTTATTAGGGAATGCAACGCGCGATACCGGGATAAATATGGTAATTGGTATGATAATAAAAGCCGCCCGCAGCCAGACCGACTTCAATCTTTCGGCTACAAACACTGCGCCAAAAGCAATGTAAATCGGATAAATTCCAATCGCGTAGTAACCTTTGGCCCGCAACAGCGTGAATACAACCAGCGTAAAAACAATGGAGAAGAAGAAGAGCTTGTATTTGCCGAAAGGTTTGTAAAACAGCAACGCGTAAAATCCAGGAACAATCACGAGCAATGCGCCTATGAAGTAAATGAACTGTTCCTTAAAAAAGTCGGCGCGGCTCACATTGACGAGCTGTCTTTCACTGAGTTCCTTCATGTGGTGAAATACGGGGAAATCGTTCTGATATTGCCAGATAATGTTGGGTGAAATCAATACAATGGCGAGCAGAAGTGCAAAATACAGGTGACGATTCAGGAAAAGGACCCTGTGTTCTGTTAATAAAATAGCCGGCAAAACTCCGATCACGAGAAATGCGACATTGTATTTGTTCAAAAAGCCAAATGCAAATACAACGGCAATGCCGTAAAGCCACTTTGGGCTCCTGGTCTGAATGTATTTGACAAGGAAATAGTAGAGCGTAGTCCAGCATAACACATCAACCGAATTGGGCTGAAACAGCTGGTTCAATCGCAGCAATGCAGAAAACAACGTACAGGTAGCAGCAAGAACACAGGCATACAGGCTGCCACGGAGTGCTTCGACCGTTTTCCAAACTACGAGTATTGTCAGCGCGCCGCAGAGTGCCGGAAAGAACCGCACCCAGAAAACGGAGTTACCAAGTGTTTTGATGATCAGCGCAATCCAGGAAGTAACAGGCGGCACCGACATATAACCCCAGGCGAGATGATCGGCCTGGTCCAGGTGCAGATACTCGTCGCGGTGCAGGTCGTAGGAGGGGAGGATCAATACATATTGTAACAGGAATTTCAACGCAATGAATGCGAGTAAAATGGTAGTTTTTCTGGTCATGGATTTTCTGTGGTCGGTTTTCGGCAATGGATATTGCCTGGCAGGAAAGTTAAGACGCATTCGCTGTTTCCCAAGTTTACTGCTGCACAGCGATCGGAATTATGTTGCCGCGCCGATGGTTGATTTTTAGTTTATAGCGTCTTGGCATATCCCTTCGCAGAGGAACAAGACTGCCCGCAGCTCCAAAGTAAGTATTCGCCGGACCAGCGAGCTCGGTATAACTTGCATTGCGTTCATAATAAAGCTCCCGGGCTCCTTTTTTGATCTCGAAAAAACCGTAAGGTGTTGCTTTGAACATTCTGTTCCCGTCAGAAACTGCATAGATACCCTTTGTTTCAATCCAGACTTTCTTCCTTTTTTCACCATAAAGCCTAGCTACATTGGTCTTTTTCCTGGAATCTTCAATAATCATTTCGGTTTCAATATCCGGTGTGTTGGATTTGAAATGTGCGTAGTCTTTGAAGATCCCGGCCCGCGGTTTGTCTGTAATGAAAATCGGAAGTTCGATAATTTCCAGACTGTCGAGATGGTTCAATTCAGCACGCGTATAAACTTCCTGATTTATCGCGACTTTATGGTTTGGAACTTCTTGTGAAATCCGGCAGATAATCTTGCTAACTTCTCTAAGCATTTTTGCTGTTACATCAAATCCTTTTGTTTCAGAACTCTGATCCAGCGTCCAAATTTCAGAGAATTTGCCTGGAATGCTATCCGAAAAAAAACGCATTTTGAGATTTTCAACAAACCGGTTTCTGTATAATCGGTGTTTTCATCCATATAGAGCTGATTCAGAAGTATCACCAGCGACTTCGGATTTGAACTACTCACGGATGTAGGCGGAAAGAATTTTGCCAGCGTATCCGCTAATATTCCATCAAACGTGACTAGCCTTGTTACATTACCAATACCAACCTGAACGAAGCCAAGTATCTGCTTTTCATCCCTGTTATCAATGATTTCAACAGTATCAAACGGCAGTTTTTGCTGCTGCTCACAGGGGCGCAGGATAAGCGGCACCTGGCTGAATGAACTCGATGCAATAAATGCAGTCAGGATAACAATGATACAAAGCTTCATAGACTTGGGTGGGTATAATCTTCTTATTTAACTACCAGACAAAATACTCTAAACTGCCTTCAAATTCAATGCAGCTTTCTCGATAGTTTCCTGAATGCGTTTCGCGCGGGTTTCGGGGCGTTTTGCGGATGAGATCCAGTAGAGGATCAGCTTGCGGGATGAAGGTGAAAATGCTGTAAAGTTTTGTTTTGCAACTTCATTTTTGTCTAATGCAGTTTGCAGGTCTGCCGGTATCACCTCGTTATCTATATCATTAAGCCTCTCCCAGGAGCCATTTTGTTTGGCCAGGTCTATCATGGCTTGCCCCTGCGGGCGCATTAACCCCAGTTCCGCCATTTTTACAACGCGCTCCTTGTTTGTTTTAGCCCAGTTGCTGACAGGTTTTCGCTTGGTATATGTCTGATAAACACTATGTTCGTCGCGCTTGATTGTCTTGCTGTCAATCCAGCCGAAGCAGAGTGCGTGTTCAACAGACTCCACGTATCCGACACTTTTTACGCCGCTATTCTTATTGTAAATAACCAGATAAACAGAGGTGGCTGAACCAGCATTTTGTTCCAGCCAGTCGCGCCACTCTTTTGCTGAGGCGGCGATTACTACTTCTTTTCCGTCCTTGATTTCCATAGCTACCTGCGTTTTTAAATATGTTGCAGATCCGGGTCGGTACTGAGTCTGCCACTGTTTTGTTTTACCAAAAATACATTGCCGGCGTGACAGCCCTTTGTCAGCAGTGTCCGGCCGAGAGGAAATTTATTTTCAAGGTAAGTTTTAATGGGATTAAAACAGTATTTTGTTGGAACCTTGTCGCTTTTGCATGATATCTCATTTGTGAATTAAAACAGCCGATACTATGCGCCTTATTCGCAAAATATGCATGCTGCTGATGCTGGCTTATACCAGCGTTACAGCCGCCGAACAGCCGGAAACATTGAAGATCGGAGCATCTGCACCCGATTTCAACCTGCTGGGAACAGACGGAAAACGCTATTCTCTGAAAAGTTTTTCCGGGGCCGATGCGCTGGTGATCGTTTTCACGTGTAATCATTGTCCAACCGCACAGGCTTACGAAAATCGCGTGAAAGATCTGGTCAATGATTACAAAGCTAAAAAAGTGGCAGTAGTGGCCATTTCTTCAAACGATCCGAAAGCGATCAGGCTGGATGAGCTGGGTTACACGGACCTGAGCGACACTTATGCCGATATGAAGATCAGGGCAAAAGATATGGCGTATAATTTTCCTTATCTGTACGACGGGGACGATCAGAAAACTGCATTGGCTTACGGACCAGTCGCTACGCCGCATATTTTTATTTTTGATAAAAACCGTAAGCTGCAATATACCGGCAGGATCGACGATGTTGAAAAGCCCACAGGAACGCCCAAGAACCTGGATGCAAGAAATGCGCTTGACGCGATGGTGGCGGGCAAACCTGTGCCTGTACCAACAACAAAAACCTTCGGCTGTTCAATGAAATGGGCTTCCAAGGAACAGGGTGCACAAAGCGAGCAGGCTGGTTGGGCGAAAGAGGCGGTTAGTCTGGTGAAGATCGATGAGGCGGGTTTGAAAGAACTGATCCAAAACAAATCCGATAAACTCAGGCTGATCAATGTTTGGGCGACCTGGTGCGGTCCGTGCGTTGCCGAATTTCCGGATTTTATGGAAATGCACCACATGTACCGCGGACGTGATTTTGAATTTGTATCGATCAGCGCCGACAGTCCGGACAAAGAAGCGAAAGCATTAAAATTCCTGCAAGGCAAATACGCTTCGAATAAAAATTACATTTTTACATCCGACGATAAGTACAAGCTGATTGAGGCAGTAGATCCGAAGTGGCAGGGTGCATTGCCTTACACGATCCTGGTAGAGCCGGGTGGAAAAATCGTGTACGCAAAACAGGGTCCGATTGAGCCGGCGAAGATGAAAAAGATGATCGTAGAGAATAAGTATGTAGGAAGATATTATTGATATTAAAAACTAACTAAATCATGGAAGAACTGGACATTTCAAGAAGGCGCTTTTTAGGAACATCTGCATTGGCAGCCGCGGGTTTTGCGTTGATACGCAACCAGGTGATCGGAGCGCCCGCTTATATCAAAAACCTGGGTAAACCGAACTCGCTGTTCAATGGGGTACAGATCGGCGCGATTACTTACTCGTGGCGCAGCATGCCACAGGACGCCGAAAGCATACTTAAGTACTGTGTGGAATGCAATATCAGCGCCATTGAAATGATGGGCAACACGCCGGAACAACTCGCAGGCGCACCCGAAGCACCGCCACGCCCGAGCATGGCGCCCGGCCCTGATGGTAAGCGGCCCGAAATGACCGAGGAACAAAAAGCAGCAATGAAAGAGCACGGTACCAAAATGGCCGAATGGCGCGCGAAGGTTTCCATGGATAAATTCACACAACTGCGCAAAATGTACAATGATGCAGGGGTGACGATTTACGCTTACAAGCCGAATGCCTTGGGGGTGAACAATACAGATGCGGAAGTGGATTATGCACTCCGCGCAGCCAGGGCGCTCGGCGCCAACCAGGCAACGGTTGAACTCCCGAATGATCCGGCGCAGACCAAACGCCTGGGTGATATTGCGGCCAAAAACAAAACGTACATTGCCTATCACGGACATACGCAGCAAACACCTACCTGGTGGGATACCGCATTAAGCCAGTCTAAATTCAATGCGATGAACCTGGATATGGGGCACTATGTGGCTGCGGGCTTTGAGCCTATCGAACTGATCAATGCAAAGCACGACCATATTTTGAGTATGCACATGAAGGACCGCAAATCCAAAGCAAACGGCGGAGCCAATGTGGTTTGGGGTACCGGCGACACGCCGATCATCCCGGTACTGGAATTAATGCGTACCAAAAAATACAAATTCCCGGCAACGATCGAGCTTGAATACGAAATACCAGCCGGCTCCGACGCCGTAAAGGAAACTGCCAAATGTGTTGAGTACGCAAGGAAGGCGTTGATGGCGTAAAAAGCAGTTTTGACATTGTGAGCGGTCTTCGAAAGGAGACCGCTTTTTTTTGTCCCATAAGTTGAAAATTTACACCTAAACATTTGTTCGTACGAAAAATTTCCTACCTTTGGTTTGTCAGAATATAAATCACGATGGAACCTACAAAATCAGAGCTGGAAATTTTACAGGTGTTATGGGAGAATGGGCCGCAGACGGTGCGGTTTGTCAATGATAAACTGAATGAGGAAAAACGTGCGGTGCAGTATTCTTCTACGTTGAAGCTCATGCAGATCATGTTTGATAAAGGCATTCTGCTTCGGGATGACAGTAGTATGAAGCACATATACCGGCCCGCCGAAGCAGAGGATAAAACGAAAAATGTCTTGCTTAACCGCTTTGTCGATTCGATGTACAAAGGCTCGGCTTCGAGCCTGGTGATGCAGCTTTTTGGTAGTAAGAAAACGTCTGCCGAGGAGCTGAAAGAGATTAAGGATTTCCTGAATAACCTGGATCAACAATAACCAATCAGCTAGCCATGAACTTAGAAATTGTGGATGCACCTTTTTCCAGTGACCTCGTCAGGGCGGTATGCCTGACTTTTCTTCACTCAATCTGGCAGGGACTTATTGCAGCTGTTCTGGCCGGTGGATTTTTGATGCTAAGCAGGAAATCCAGACCCGTGCTCCGGTATCGTGTCCTGGTAACTTTGCTGGGTGCATTGCTGCTGGTGAATGCCGCCACATTCTTTTTTATTTTACCAAAAAACAATTCAGGGATAACCGGCAACGTCTTTATCCCCGCAGCCGGCTCAACCGAAACGAGCTTTACCGGGTTCAGTTCTTCATTCGAGGTAAGCTCGCTGAGTACAAGCATTACAGACTTCTGTAACCAGCACGCTTTCACAATTCTGACGATATGGTTGCTCGTCTTTCTCTGGAAAAGTGTGCGGGCAACTGCCGGTTTAATGCATTTAAGTAAGCTGCGAAAAACAGGTCTTCACGCACCTTCGAATTACTGGAAGGATGTTTTTGGTGACCTGTCGCGCAAATTGAGCATCGGAAGAAAACCGCAGTTCTTCGAATCAGAATGCGTGACAGTCCCAATGGTGATCGGTCACCTGAAGCCGGTCGTACTTGTACCAATGGGAATGCTGGCGGGAATGCCGACTGCGCAGGTGGAGGCCATTTTACTCCATGAACTGGCCCATATCCGCCGGCGTGACTACCTGGTGAACCTGATCCAGATCTTTTGTGAGAATATCTATTGTTTCAACCCGGCGCTTCTCTGGATTTCTTATCTGATCAGGGAAGAACGCGAGCATTGCTGCGACGAAATCGCCATTGAGGTAATGGAAAACAAGACTTCGCTCGTTCATGCGCTGGTTTCATTTCAGGAATATCATCACTCGGGCAGCCTGGCGCAGGTAGCTTTCGCAGGAAGGAAAAATCACCTGCTCGACCGGATCAAACGCATTATCAATCACAACAATAAATCTCTAGATGCCATGGAAAAAGTGTTTGTTTCAATTAGCCTGGTTGCTGCAATTGCATTGTCAGCAGCCGTTTCACCCAAGTCACCGGATAAAGGTCAGTCTGCCGGAGATCATCAGCGCATTTATTCGGAAGCGGTTTCGGCGCAGCTTCCCGTGAGAAAGCCTGTTGCAACTACTGATACTTTGCCGAAGAAGAAAACGCAGGAGCATATGGAGATACATTCCGCCAACGTATATAGTCCGACGGAGGGTGTTTCGACCTATAATGTGCATGTTGACGGTAAGCAGTATGAGATTGTCAAGAAGAATGGGAAAGTTATTTCACTGGATGTGGACGGAAAGGAAATTCCATCCAGTGAGTACGGAAAGTACGAAAGTGAGATTGCGAAAATAGAGGAGCGGATCCAGGAGGAACATAAGAAGGCCGAGAAAGCCCGTGCAGAAGCGGAAAAAATGCGTGCAGAGGCTGACGTGCGCCGGAAAGAAGCTCAGGAACTTCGCCTAGAAGCCGAAGAACGCCGGGCAGAAGCCGAAACCTACCGCCAGCAGGCGAAAGCGCGCCAGATAGAAGCTGAGCAAAACCGCACTAATGCGGAGCAGATGCGGAAGCAGGCAGAAGCAATGCGGGAGCAGGCTGAACTGTTTCGCAAGGAAGCTGAGAAAATGCGCGTACAAGCTGGTAAAAGCCGGGCAGCAGCAGAAGTAATGCGAAGAGAAGCGGAAAAAACACGCGAAGAGTATGAGAAAAAGCAAGCCTCGATGATCGACGATCTGCTGAAAATGGGTGTGATCAAGGATACTAAAAACTTGTCCTTTTTGCTGTCCGACTCGGAATTGATCGTCAACGGAGTGAAGCAGCCTGCTGAAATCCAGAAGAACATCAGCAGTAAGTACCTCAGTGAACCCGGTGCAGAAATGGTCTACAATTATAAAGGTCGGACCGGCTATACATTTTTCGGAACGATACACTCCCGGCAGGGACAGTAAAAACGGGCTATACGATGTATTTTAACGAAGTACATCAAGATAGCTTTGCAATGCACCGCAGGATATTCATCAAAAACACAAGTATCATAGCAGCCGCCGGGATGACAATACCTGACGGTTTTGCTTTAGCAGAAAAGCAACTTGCCAAGAACAAGCTGCCCAAATGGAAAGGCTTCAATCTGCTCGATTTCTTCGGTCCCGAGCCTGACAAGCAGCGCAGGCCTACCACGGAAGAGCAGCTGAAATGGATGAGCGACTGGGGCTTTGATTTTGTACGCATTCCCATCGCATATCCCTACTATCTTAAATTTGACCGAAGCCGGAATATCACGCCGGAAGAGGTATACAGCATTGACGAAAAACAGGTCGACAAAATAGATCACCTCGTTGCATTGGGGCACAAATACAACATGCACGTGAGCCTGAACCTGCACCGTGCGCCGGGGTACTGCATTAATGCGGGTTTCCACGAGCCTTATAATTTATGGACTGATCAAAAGGCGCAGGAAGCTTTTTATTTCCACTGGAATATGTGGGCAAAAAAATACAAGGATACTTCCTCCAAAAAGATCAGTTTCGACCTGCTCAACGAACCGAGCATGCGTGAAGATATGAATGACCAGCATTCAAAACGCTCAGCGGTACCTGGCGATGTGTATAGAAAAGTAGCAATAGGCGCGCAGCAGGCAATCAGAAAAGAGAACCCGAACCACCTGATTGTAGCCGATGGAAATAACGGAGGTTCCAATGTCATTCCCGAGCTCGCCGACCTCGACATTGCGCAGAGCTGTCGCGGCTATCACCCGGGCATTATCTCGCATTACAAAGCGCCCTGGGCAATGAAAGATCCCGATAAAGCGCCGGAACCTAAATGGCCCGGGCAGGTAGGGGAGCAATATCTCGGCCGTGAAATGCTTGAAAAGTTCTACCAGCCCTGGATAGATCTCGTCAACAAGGGAGTAGGGGTGCATTGCGGCGAAAGCGGCGCCTGGAAGAAAACGCCGCACGCTGTTTTCCTGGCCTGGTTCGGGGATGTACTGGGTATCCTGACGTCGCACGGGATCGGCTATGCGCTGTGGGAATTTTCAGGCGATTTCGGTCTGCTTAATTCCGGGCGCGAAGATGTGGCGTACGAGGATTGGCACGGCCAAAAGCTTGACCGGAAACTGCTGACTTTGCTGATGAAATATTAAATTGTTGAAGGCCGCACCTAATTTGTTGGTAAGGCAATAGTGTGTATTTTTGAAATAAAAAATACACACATGAAAATTCTGGAGATAACTATTTCGGATTCAGATTTTGAGTATATACAGCGTTCCGATAAGCACGAAGCTGTGTATGCAGGCGAAGCATTAAAGGAAAAGATCGCGCGTGAAATGACTGGCGATATAAACAACCTTTTAAAAGAAGGTTATATCGCCACGGCAGAGGAGGATCTCAATATATGCCGGGAATACGCACCATCTGAAATGGGCAATTTGTAAATGCTGCGCGGCGAAATTTACTGGGCAGATTTGAATCCAGTTGTCGGCAGCGAAATTGCCAAAATACGGCCTGTACTTATTGTCTCAAACGACATAAACAACGAGTACGGATCAACAATTACAGTACTTCCGATTACTTCGAGCACTGCAAAGGTTTATCCCTTTGAGGTAAGACTTTTGTCATCAGAGGGAGGTTTGAAAAGTGAGTCAAAAATCAAGGCAAATCAGGTCAGGACTATTGACAAACTGCGCATACGCAGTAGGTTAGGAGCAATTGCCAAATCCAGAATGGAAGAAGTAAACAGGGCGCTGTTGATTCATCTTGCTCTTGTTTAGCAATCATTCATATCTTCAATTCCGCTAACAATCCAGTTATATTCAGGCTTCTGGTAAACATTTCGATCGAACCATCTGGCAGGTAGCTCCATTGTTCCTGCGGACGGTCCCAGTAAAGCTCAACGCCATTCCCGTCGGGATCATTGAGGTACAGTGCCTCCGAAACGCCGTGATCACTCGCGCCGGTGAGCGGGTAATGTGCCTGTTGTAATCTGTTGAAAATCAAAGCAAGATCCTTGCGGGTTGGATACAGGATCGCCGTGTGAAAAAGTCCGACACCGTGCTGGGAAGCGGGCGCCGCGCCTTTGCTGTACCACGTATTCAGCCCGATGTGATGGTGATAGCCACCTGCGGAAATGAAGACGGCCTGGTCGCCGTAGCGGGTTGTGATCTCAAAGCCCAGCAGGCCGCAATAGAAGTCGAGCGCTCTTTCCAGGTCTGCGACTTTCAAATGTACGTGGCCGATACGTGTCAGTGCCGGCAGGGTGTAGCCTTCCAATTTCATAAGAAAGTCCGTCTTGTTTTGTTGCGCAATTTACATTTAGTTGCGGTAAAAAATTCCCGCGGCCACCTTTACCAACTAAACCTTTTTCCCCAATTCAAGACATTTATGAATCGCCGAGAAGCATTATCTTCTATTGTAGCCGTGAGCGGAACGAGCCTTTTACCTGTTGAAGCTGCTGCTAAGAAGAAGGAGCCGTTTATATATTCCCTTAATATGAGCACACTGCGTGGCCACAAGCTCGGTTTCCGGAAGGAGCTCGAAGTAGCTGCTCAGGCGGGTTATGGTTCTGTGGAAATCTGGATCAATACCTTGCAGGACTACCTGAAAAACGGCGGCTCGCTGAAAGAAGCCAGCGCGATTGTAAAGGACCTGGGGTTGAAAGTGGAAGATGCGATTGGCTTTGCTCCCTGGATTGTAGACGATAATACCACCAGGGGAAAGGCGCTTGAACAGCTCAAACTGGAAATGGAACAGCTGGCGGCGATCGGTTGTACGCGCGTGGCAGCACCTCCGATGGGCGCTACTACCGGCGACTCGCTCGATCTTAAAAAGGTAGCAGAACGGTACCGCGCCATTCTTGAGCTGGGCGAAAAAACGGGTGTTACGCCGCATCTTGAACTCTGGGGTTTCTCCAAAAACCTGAGCAGGGTAGGTGAGCTGTTATATGTAGCTGTGGAAGCCGCACACCCCTCTGCACGGGTACTGATGGATGTATATCACCTCCACAAGGGTGGCTCTGGCATGGATAGTGTAAAGGATGTGGGCAAGCCGCTGGTCGAGATTTTCCATATTAACGATTATCCGGCAACGCCACCACGCGAAACGATCACGGATGCAGACCGGATTTATGCCGGTGACGGAGTGGCGCCATTAAAAGACCTGTTGAAAAATCTTAAAAATCCTGAAAAGCCAGTTATTCTGTCTTTCGAAGTTTTCAACCAGGGTTACTACGCGCAGGATGCATTGCTGGTGGCGAAGACTGGTTTGGCTAAAATGAAGAAAGTAGCGGAGGGCGTTTAAAATACAATTATGAGCGAAGTAAAATTGAAACTGGATGCCCGCAAGCGTGGCGCGTTTTATTTGGAGGAGAGTGGCAAACAGGTCGGGGAAATGGTGATCGGTGTGAGCGATACCGTGTTGACAGTATACCATACCGAGGTGGATCCTGAGCTGGAAGGCAAGGGTCTGGCAAAGCAGATGTTTGATGAAATGGTGAGTTATGCCCGGAAAGAAAGCCTGCAAGTCCTGCCGCTTTGCGAGTACGTGCATTTGCAGTTTCGCAGGCACCCTGACCAGTTTGAAGATATCTGGAAAAAGTAAGCTGCTGGGTTAAGCAGCTTACTTTTTTGATGATTTTGGTAAAAAAACAATGAATGTAGATCCAGCGCCTACCGTACTTGTTGCGGTAATGTAGCCGTGGTGGTTCTGCGCAACCTTTTTACACAAAGCCAGTCCGATCCCTGATCCTGAAAATTCACTTCTGCCATGGAGGCGCTGGAACATCTGAAAAATGCGGTCTAAATGCGTTTCGTCGAAACCAATTCCGTTATCGGATACTTCAAGCCTGATATAGCCGTGGTCTTCGAGTAGTTTCGGGATTGTCGAAAGCTCGGCCTCGGTTGCATCCCTGTACGACAATTCGATTCTGGAAGGCACGTCGGTTTTTCGGTATTTGATTGCATTGCTTACCAGGTTTTGTAGTAATTGCGTCAGCTGCAATGCATTCCCATGTACTTCGGGCATTTCATTCACGACGATTTCGGTCTCATGCTCCTGAATGGAGATCTCCAGATCTGCCAAAACGTTGCTGACGATCCCCTTCAGGTTCACAGCTGTCATCTCGGCATCTCTGGTCGTAAGGCGCGAGTAGGCCAGCAAATCATCGATCATCACCGACATCCTTTTGGAAGCATCCTGGATCCGGTTGAGCATAAACGCACCATTCTCGTCCAGCTCTTTTGCATAGAGCATTTGCAGTCGCGACCCGAAAGACTGGATTTTGCGCAGCGGCTCCTGCATATCGTGACTGGCCGCGTAGGCAAATTGCTGCAAATTGTTATTTGAGTTGATCAGTTCTGCATTGGTCTGGTTCAGTTCTGCGGTGCGTTGCTGCACTCTTCCTTCCAGCTCACTGGCCAGCTGCCGGTATCTTTCCTCACTTTTTTCCAGCGCCTGCCGGGACTTCACCTGCTCGGTTACGTCCACTGCCATATCAAGTATCGCATAAATTTCACCATCTGTATTTCTCAGTGGCTTGTATGTATAGTCGTAGTAAAATGTCTGCAGAATACCGTCCACCACAATCTCGCCGCGTGCACCCTGCTCGGAATGGGCTTCGCCGGTTCTGTAAATTCTTTCGAGGATATCCAGAAAAGGCTGGCCTTTCAGCTCTGGTAATGCTTCACTGAGTGGCTTGCCGATTACGGTATCGCCTTTTCCCCAGAGTTTGAGCATTGCTGCATTGGGTAGGTCAATGATGAATTCGGGACCGACAAACAGCGTGGTAGCCACAGGCGCCTGTGCGATCAGTGTTCGCAGATGTTCCTCGCTTGTCCGAAGCCGCAGTTCCGAATCAATCCGGTCAGAAATATCCATGACGATCCCTGAAAGCGTCGCCGGTTTTCCGTTGCTGTCAAACAGGTACTGCCCGATCACCCGCACCCAGTGAACTGACTTGTCTACCCAGATAAACCGCGCTTCATACCTGAGCTCGCCCGTTTTTGCGGCAACCTCATAGGCTTCTTCACGGATGCGGATATCTTCCGGATGCACGTGATCAATGAAAACACTCCTGGTAATATGCCGGTTTTCATTTCCTGTCAGGATCCGCGCCATGGTGGGCGAGTAAATGATCTCGTCCGTGTCAGGATCAACCAGGAAGGAGCCCGCGCCGGAGCCTTCAATGCTCATCGCAGCTTGTTTGTCAGCCCAGCTGATCTTTTCCTGCCTGATCACTTCTTCGGTAATCTCCCTGGTAATCCCTGCAAAACGGTAAGGTACACCCTCCGGTGTGAAATAAGCCTGCCCCTTGCAATGCAGCCAGCGCAGTACATTGTCTTTTGCGCCAATGGTCCGGTACCGGACTTCATAAGGCGCTCTTACTTGTGGGTCCAATGCGTCGGATACCGCTTCGCTGACCTTTTGTAAATCGTCAGGATGAATGTATTTGATAACCTGGCCAAATTCGAATTCTTCTTCGTCAGGGTTTCCGTACAGCTCTTTACAACGCTCATTTGCAACGATTTTCTGGGTAGCCGGATCGAAGTTCCAGGTACCCAGGTCCGCCGCGTGCAAGGCGAATTTCAGGTTCTCTTCGCTTTCGCGTCTGGCCTCTTCCAATCTGAGCTGTTCTGTAATGTCCATCATAGATCCCAGCATTCGTACAGGCTTACCATCTTTCTGGATGGTGTAACCGCGATCATGCACGTGGGCGTAGGTACCATCTCCTTTCCGGAATCGGTAATAGTCGGACCACTTGGTGCCGCCGCTGTCAATTATGTCATGTATTTTCTTTACAACTCTTTCCTGGTCTTCCGGATGAATGTTATTGTGCCAGGATTCAGAACCGGGTTCAAGGGTTTGGGGAGTGTGGCCGAAAATCTGGACCATTCCTTCATTCCACCATACTGTATCATTTTCCAGGTCCCAATCCCAGATTACGTCGTGGGTAGCCTTCGCAACAAGTTCAAAACGTTCAGCAGCAACCAATAAATCGTTTTGTTGGCTGTTCAAGGTGTCAATCATAAGAAATTCAAATGCTAGGGTATGCAGTGTTGCTACTGGTAGCAAACTTACTTTTGGTAAAAATACAAACTGGCTAACTGCAGTCAAGAAGGTCGCGCAGAGAATTTATTAAATGTTGGCACCGAACGCGACCGTACTTCTGCAATATCGTCATAGTATAGCCTAAGTGTACGTGGCTTTTACAAATGTGGATTTCGGGAAACGAAAAAAATTGGAGGTTATGTCAAAAAACGCATTGTACCCGCTTGCTGCTGCTGCGCTCCTTTTTGTGGGCTGCATGGTCGCGCCTGCAAAGAAGTCCGTTCCGCTGTTTGACGGCAGGACATTCAATGGATGGGAAGGAGATACGGTAAAAACCTGGAAGATAGAGGATGGCGCCATTGCGGGCGGCTCGCTTACCGAGACGGTGCCGCACAATGAATTTTTATGTACCAGAAAACCATACGCCAACTTTATCCTGAAAGTGAAGTTCAAGCTTACCGGCAATGAAGGTTTTATCAATACAGGTGTACAGTTTCACAGCGTAAGGTCCAAAGATCCTGCGTATGAAATGATCGGCTACCAGGCTGACCTGGGCGACAAGTTTTGGGCCAGCTTATATGATGAATCCCGCCGTAACAAGACATTGATCTCGCCAGACTCAATGCTCATCGAAAAAATCCTGAAACGGAATGAATGGAACGACTACGAAGTGCACAGCCGCAACGGGCGCATTCAGATTTTTCTGAATGGAACGCAAACGGTTGACTACACGGAGCCGGACAAATCCATTCCGCAAAAGGGACTCATCGCATTGCAGATCCACGGTGGCGGCAAAGCCAAAGTGTACTACAAAGACATTTGGATTGAGGAGCTTTGAAAGCGGTCAATGCCACGCATTCATGATCCTACGCAGCACGACAATTTCGGCAGTATGGTAGGAATTATGGTCCGCGATCAGCATCGCCTCCCGCAGAAGGTTCTGGCCGGTACCCCAGGGAAATGTGGCAAAAAGGTCGCGTGTATCGTCTTTCAGTAGCTGGATAAATGTCTGCTGATCCTGTCTGATCTGTTCCAATGCGGTATTCCATTGCTCGTCACTTACAACTTCCAGCGGCTCGGTCCAGTAATCTTTCGGCCATTCAATTTCCTGGTAATCGTCGGAGGCGGAGAAATCGAGAATGTCTTTTTGCGTAATGCGCAGATGCTCTACAAGCTGCCAGATACTGTAAGGCAAATTTTCAGGTGTTACCCCTCGCAATTCAGCAGGCAGGTCGGCCATAGCATTCCAGAGTGTCACGTGCGCATTGCCTTTTTCTATCAGGGTCTGAAGCTCGCTGACGAGCTTTTTTCTTTCGTCTTTTTCCATCGTTCTTCGTTGATTGTATTATGTTGTAAAAAGCATTAATTGTTTATTTTAGCAAAAACATCCTTTCACCTTTTCACTGAACTGAGCATGAATCCTGCCCGCCGGAAGTTCCTCCAAAAAATGTCTGCCGCATCCGTGTTACTGGCCGGAGAGTCGGTCGCCAAGCCATTTAATATTATCAAAGACCTGAAAAAAATCAGTCCCAACGATAAAATCCGGTTTGCTACGATCGGTATGGGTATTCAGGGACATAGTGACACAAAAGCTGCAATGCGCAGCGGGACCGGTGCCGAGTTCGTTGCAGCGGCCGACCTGTACGATGGCCGGTTGACGAGGGTGAAGGAACTCTACGGAAAAGACATTTTCACCACAAGGGATTACCGGGAAATTCTTGACAAAAAGGACATCGATGCTGTGCTGGTAGTTACTCCTGATCATTGGCATGACCATATCACAAAAGCCTCCCTTGCTGCCGGTAAACATGTTTATTGTGAAAAACCGATGGTACACCACATCAAAGAAGGTTTGTCGGTGATTGAAGCCTGGAAAAAATCGGGCAAGACCATGCAGGTAGGAAGCCAGCGGATCAGTTCATCGGCTTTTAAGGAAGCGAAGAGGCTTTTTCAGGCAGGGGAGATAGGGGAGATTAATTATGTAGAATCCAACAATGACCGTTTTAATGCGATCGGCGCGTGGAACTACTCGATACCTACTGACGCGTCGGTGAAAACCGTGGATTGGGACACTTACCTGGGCGATGCACCGAAGGTACCCTTTGATTCGAAGCGGTTTTTCAGATGGAGAAACTACCGTGACTATGGTACCGGCGTGGCGGGTGACCTTTTTGTGCATTTGATTACCGGCGTTCATTTCGTAACGGGCTCAAACGGCCCGGAAAGGATATTTTCGTCCGGCGAGCTGAGTTACTGGAAAGATGGGCGTGACGTACCAGATGTGCTGGTTTCCATTCTGGATTATCCAAAAACGGATATCCATGCCAATTTCCAGATGGTACTGCGCGTCAACTTTGCCAATGCAGGCGCCATTGCCAATAACACGCGCATTATCGGCACGGAGGGACAAATTGAGTTTACAGAAGACAACCTGATCCTGACCAAAAAGAAGCTGCCGAAAGCGCCCGGTTTTGGCGGGTACGACAGCTATAATACCTTTTCGGAAAGCGAGCAGAAGGAGTTTAAAAAGCAATATGACGCGCAATACCCAGAAGAAACCCGCAAGGCAGATCCTGTAAAGGAAGTACGTTTCAATGCGCCGGATAAGGAAGATGCGCATGCGGACCATTTCAAGGATTTTTTCGAGAACATCAAAAAAGGCAGTACAGGCACGATCGAAGATCCAATTTTTGCTTTCCGCGCAGCTGCGCCGGTGCTCGCTTGTAATGAGAGCTATTTCAGCAGGGAGGTCATCAAATGGGATCCCGTTGCGATGAAGCTTAAAAAGAAATAGTTAACCGCCATTTATCCTGAACCCATGAAGTTTCCCCATTTACTTTTTCTTTTATTACTGAGTACAAAGCTGGCGTCGGCGCAAACCAGCAAGGTTTTTGACCAGCTGTCATTACCGTCGAAGCTGCTGAAATCCGAGCGCAAGTTCGCAATCTACCTGCCGCCTGATTATGCTACTTCCGAGCGGAGCTATCCCGTGTTATACCTGCTGCACGGAGCGGGCGATGATCAAACCGGCTGGGTACAGTTTGGAATGGTGCAGCACATTGCCGATAAGGCGATTGCTGATGGTACTGCCGCGCCGATGATCATTGTCATGCCGGATGCGAATACGGGCAGAAGAGGTTATTTCAATGATGTAAAAGGGGACTGGCCTTATGAAGATTTCTTTTTCAAGGAGCTGATTCCGTTTGTCGAAAAGAAGTATCGCGTGAAAGCGGAAAAGGAATTTCGTGCGGTGGCTGGCTTGTCAATGGGTGGCGGCGGTACATTCATGTATGCGCTGCATCACCCTGAGCTATTTGCGGCTGCCTGCCCGCTAAGCGCCTCTACCGGTCCGATCACAATGGAAGACGCGAAGAAGAATCTGATCCGAACGAATCCGGACGTAGCTGACTCCACTGTTGCGAGGTATTATGAAAGACACAGTGCATTGGCGTTGATCAATAATATGCCTGACAACCAGAAGAAAGCAGTCAAATGGTACATTGATTGTGGCGACGACGACTTTCTGTACGAAGGCAATGCGCTGGTGCACATCGCATTGCGAAAAAAAGAGGTGCCGCACGAATTCCGCGTCAGGGAAGGTGCACACAACTGGAAATACTGGCGGGAGTCACTGCCAAATGTGCTTGAATTTGTCTCACAATCCTTTCACCGTTGAGTACGCTGCGCGACATTTTACCGGGGATCAAACAGTTTGATCTGACCGGCAAAACAGCTGTTATCACGGGCGGATCAAAAGGGTTGGGCTTTGCGATGGCGGCCGGACTGGCCTCTGCCGGCGCTGATATAGTTTTGGTCAACCGCAATGCCGTAGAAGGCGAGCGGGCTGCGGCTGAACTTTGCATTGCATTCGAGACCCGGGTACTTTCTTTCGCCGGGGATATTACCAGTCAGGCAGATACCGAAGCAATGGCGCAATTTACATTGGACAACTTCGGCAGGATTGACATACTGATCAATAGTGCGGGTATTAACATCCGCGGTCCGATCGACGAAATTTCACCCGCTGACTTTAACCGTGTCATGGAGGTCAACGTCAATGGGACCTGGCTTGCTTCCCGGGCGGCAAGTCCGGTCATGAAGGCGCAAAAAAGCGGCAGGATCATCAATCTGGCGAGTACGCTTGGTCTGGTCGGACTGGCAAACCGCACGCCTTACACGGCCAGCAAAGGCGCGGTGGTACAAATGACGCGTGCGCTGGCACTTGAACTTGCACCTTTTGGAATACGGGTTAATGCAATTTGCCCCGGCCCGTTCCTGACTGAAATGAATATCCCCATTGCTGAAAGCGAAGAAGCCAAGGAGATTATCCTTGGCTCAACTGCGCTGCACCGGTGGGCGCAACTGAAAGAAATACAAGGCGCCGCCATTTTTCTTGCCAGCGAAGCGTCGAGCTATATGGTAGGATCAGTGCTGACAGTTGATGGCGGCTGGACTGCGCGATAGTGTGTTATTTGCGGTGCCCCGAAATTTTCAGATGTACATCCACGACTGGTTTGATCGAACCTTCATCAGGTAAGCCGGGCTCGGTCGCGTAGTTCATTCCCCAGATCGTCCTGTCGAAAGGAGCGAAGGCTTCCAGTTTGAACACGTCCCCATTTACTTCAATTTTAGCTGGAAATGAGAATGGGTGTGCATTGCCCAGGATGGTAAGGTTACCGTGAACTTTGTAATTGGCACCAGCGATGATCCCTTCACCTGATCCTGTAAACGATTCCACACTGGTAAGGTCAAATTTTACCTCCGGGTGCAGCACCATATTAAAGAAATCGGGGCTTTGCAGGTGGTGTACCAGCGCGTGACGCAGCTCCTCGGTGGGCTGGTTGAAGTTCACAATTGAAGAAACGGGGATGACGAAAGACCCGCTTTTGACCTGGTTTCCTTCCACTGTAAAGCTTTCACTCTGCACTGCAATGGCGCCTTCATTGAAGAAACCTGTTTTCAGGTATCCTTTCCATTCAGCCGTGGAGGAGCTGTCGAGCGCGAACTCGGAGCGTGTTACCTGGTGATCTGTACAGCTGAAAAGCAAGCCTGCCGCAATAGCGAGTGTGTAGCATTGTTTAATTCTGAAAATAGAAGCGATGGTTTTCATGGCGTATTTTATTTAACATGGCTATTAGATAACTGCGGCAAAAGTAGCGGCCTCAGTAGCCAGAGCAACTACGCACGACGGAGTAAAACCTACGCGAAAGGGATTAGGTGAAGCGAGATGTTGCAAGCGCGCATCGTTCAAACATGAAAAAGCCGGCGAAGACGATCTTGCCGGCTGGACTATGTTCAATAGTTTAGGGAATATATTTAACGCGCCTTTTTGCTAGCGGGAGTAATAAGTTGTTCTCTTTTTAAGAGCTGGTTTACACTTGCTTCCAGGGTATTCAATCTTGAAAGCGCCTGTTCCAGTTCCTGGTTTTTGGCATTTAATTCTTTAACAGCTTCGATCAAATGCGGGATCAAGCCAGTGTAGTTGACAGACTTCAAACCTGAGGCATCTGTTTTGACCAATTCAGGAAAGATCTTTTCAACTTCCTGAGCAATTACGCCGGTTTGCAAACCTTGGTCAAGATGCTCGTCTTTCCAGAAATAGTGGTATCCCTTTAAATTGCTTATGTTCGCAAGGCTGCTGGTGAGCACCTGGAAATTTCTTTTCAGGCGCTGATCAGAGCTTTGAAGTACTCCTGATGCGACCATTGCATTCCCAATGTTGTCTACCCAAAAGCGCCAGGCATTTCCGATGTAAAAGCCAACTTCATCGTTGTTTTTCATCCCAACGAAAGCATTTGGCTGATTTTGTGTATTGTTGAAGTAAATGCCTGCGGTCTCCCCGTTGTGGCGAATGCGCGGTCGGCCGTCGATGTCAAGGATGAAATCCGGAAGAAGCGCGTTCTTTCCAAGCCCTATGTTTCCGTTCCGAAGCATTGTAAAGGCGTTCGATAAATCCGTTGGGCCAGACCCATTGCCTATTTGAAAAATGCGGTCAGAACTTTTTTTATCAGAAATAGCCGGGCCTGATGGATTATCCTGCACATTATTATAAGCTCCAAAGGTCGCAGACGCGAAAGCTTTGGCATAGGTACCCTCACCTGTTGTAAAAGACATGTTTCCTTCGGCGCTGGACAAATATCCGGTCGACATCGATCCGACACCATGGGCGGTGCTCTGGATCCCGATTGCGGTAGATGCTATCCCTTTTGCCACTGTTTCTCTACCCAAGCTGGTAGCATAAGCTGACTGTGCTTTGGTCTCGGAACCGAATGCGGTGGAATAGTTGGCCGAGGCAACGGACCGGTCACCACTTGCAATAGAGCCGGTACCCAGTGCAGCTGTCGCATTCCCCATGGCAAAAGCATAAGTGCCGGAAGCCTTCGTGTCAAATCCGAATGCAGCAGTGTGTGGACCAATATTGTTGTTGTTCCAGGCATCGCTGTTTATATAACCTGCTCTAAACGCCGCTTTTTTAGGATACCATATCAGACGTGTTCCTGCCGGTTGGTCGCTAATCGGCTCGCCAAATTCAAAAAAACCGGTTTGGATTACTGGTTCATTGTTTTTCCATCGCTCAGCTTGCTTCGCGTGTAATGCATAAGGCACGCTAACTAGCTGTGTAGATCCCAGGCTGACATAATTGCTCCCGCCATTGATGTCCATTTCGACATGCAAGAAATAATAGCCATTTGCCCAATCAATATTTGAATAGTAGCCGCCCACCAGAGTGCCTCCTCCAACAAGTACAGTAAAGACTCCCTGTGCATTTGTAATTGCCTTATGCTCTTCTGTAAATACGTTAGGATTGAGCATCGGGTGAATCCCTAGTCGCAGAGAAATGCTCTTATTAGCTGCTGGCTTACCATCTACATCTCTTGCGATCCCCTGGAATGAAAAAAAGTCACGGGTACCCTGCGCCTTCGTTAGAAAAGAAATACAACATGCGAGAATGAAAATAAAAAAGGATTTCATAAAGATATCTGTTAAGATGAGGACTTTGCCCACGTAAAATGGCCGACGGACATACATCTCTCAAAGTAAGCAGGCACTTACCGCTATAAACAAACCCATTACCCAGCGGCAAACGCGGCTTAACAAGCGGATCTTATCACCACACCCAGCATTTATTTCTATCCTCACATTTAACATTTGAATATCACCATAGCGCCACAGACGGGAGTAGTAACCCATGGTTATTTTCGAAGAAAACATAGTCAGATTGCTGGAATCCTTGTTTATGTGAATAATTTCATATCTTTTTGTACACCTGGTGACATCTTGTACAATCCGTAGAAGAGATAGTTTTATACAGATAATGCCCGATACGTTTATTATTCTCTGCTCTAAGTTCTGAGCTAATAATTCCCGGTATAATTACGTTTTTACCCCAAGTAGGACATTTGTAACTAAAAGTTGAATTATTAATTGTGTAATTTAGACACAGAAGCAAAGGAGGTGAGGACAGCACGACGCAAGAATTTCAATGTTTAACTATTTTTTTTCACTATCTACAAATTTATACGTTCGATCTATGAGAATTTCTAAAAGAAGAAGGGACCGGAACCTAACACGGTACTTTTATTCTCTTGTGCTGACTATGCTGGTCAGTGCCGCTGCATTCGCCCAGGATGCTGCAGTCAAGGGGAAAGTTAACGATGAGCAAGGACAAGGTTTGCCAGGAGTGAGTGTGGTTGTGAAGGGGACTTCGGTGGGAACCGTCACCGATTTGGAAGGTAATTATACAGTAAATGCACCTGGGACCGCGACGCTGGTCTTTTCATTCATTGGTTACATTACGCAGGAAATTCCGCTGGCCAACAAAACCAGCCTTGACGTTAAAATGCTTGTTGATACCAAAGCGCTGGACGAGGTAGTTGTGGTAGGTTATGGTACAGCAAAAAAAGCTACTTTAACGGGTTCCGTTACAGCAGTAAAAGGTGCTGAACTGCAAAAAGCACCGGCAACTAACCTTTCCAATACACTTGGTGGCCGTTTGCCTGGTGTTTCTACTGTTCAGGCGAGTGGTGAACCTGGTTACGATGGCTCTGCGATCCGTATCCGTGGTACCAACTCACTGGGTAACAGCAATGCACTGATCGTTGTAGATGGTGTCCCTAACCGTAGTGGCGGTTTGGACCGTTTGAACCCGGCCGATATCGAAAGTATCTCCGTTTTGAAAGATGCGGCGGCGGCTATCTACGGTTCGCGCGCAGGTAACGGGGTTATTCTGATCACAACAAAAAGAGGGAAAACGGGTAAGCCCCAGCTGGCGTACGACCTGAACATGGGTATTGCGCAGCCAACCCGTACTCCTGAAATGTCGAATGCAGCTGAATACGCTACTATCCGTAACGAGTTGCAGATTTATGACAATCTGCCGGTAGGGCAGTGGGGAGGCGCATTGCAAGGCTTTAATTCCAACGGTGCCTATACACGTACTGACAATGGAAACGTGCTGAGCGCCGTATTTACACCTGCTGATATCGACCGTTTCAGAGACGGTTCAGATCCATTGATCCACCCAAATACGGATTGGTATGATGCGGTAATCCGTAAGTGGTCTCCGCAGCAGCGCCACAACCTGCAATTGACAGGTGGTAGCGACAATATCAAATACCTGGCTTCATTGGGTTACATCAACCAGGAAGGTAACTACGTGAATTCGGCGACAGGCTATAAGCAATACGACATGCGTATAAACCTGGATACTAAAATCAACAAATATGTAAGTGCCAATCTTGGTGTTGCATTGCGTGAAGAATTCCGTCGCTTTCCGAATGGGGGTGGTGCAGGAGATATCTTCCGTATGTTGATGCGCGGTAAGCCAACTGAAATCGCAATTTGGCCGGATGGTCGCCCTGGTCCTGACATTGAAAACGGTCAGAACCCAGCTGTGATCACGACTAATACAACAGGATACAACCACGACAAACGTGACTACATCCAGACCAATGGAACGTTGGAGATCCTTATCCCGGGAGTGGAAGGTCTGAAAGTGACAGGTATGGCTGCATTGGACAAGCAATTGCGCCGCCAGAAGTCTTTCCAGAAACCATGGACACTTTACTATTGGGACAAAAAAAACTACGAAGCTGACGGAACTACGCCATTCCTTACCGGAACAGTACGCTCCACTTTCAGCGATCCCCGTCTGACAGAAAATGCTTCCCAAGAGCTTTCTATCCAGCTTACAGGTCAGGTTTCTTACGAGAAATCGATCAATGATCACAACTTTAATGTAATGGCTGGTATCCAGCGTGAAAAGGTTGATGCTGACGGTTTCTTCGCATATCGCCGCTACTTTATCTCGCCCGTTGTTGACCAGCTTTTTGCAGGTGGTGCAGCAGAGCAGAATATCGATAACTTCGATTTGTTCAGACGTGCACGTTTGAGCTACTTCGGTCGCGCGGGTTACAACTACAAGGAAAAATACCTTGCTGAGTTCCTGTGGCGCGTGGATGGATCCTATGTATTCCCGAAACAAGGCCGCTTCGGTTTCTTCCCAGGGGTATCAGCAGGTTGGAGGATTTCAGAAGAAGATTTCTGGAAAAACAATGTACGTTTCATGAACAACGTGAAAATCCGCGGTTCATGGGGACAAATGGGTGCTGAGCCTTACCTGATCGGTACCGAGACACTTGCTGAGTACCAGTACCTGTCTACAATGGGCTTTGGTTCTTACATTATCAATGATCAGGTTGCAAAAACATTGCTGGAAACACGCGTAGCTAACCAGAACTTTACCTGGGAGGTTGCCAACAACTCCAACTTTGGTATCGAAGGTACCTTGTTCCGCGACCGCGTTGCATTTGAATTTGACTACTTCGTAAACAACCGTTCGAACATCCTGATCCCAAAAGCAGGTTCAACTCCTTCTTCTGCCGGTATTGACGGAAAGCTTCCTCCTCAAAACCTGGGTAAGCTGCAAAACAAAGGATGGGAATTTAAAGTGAGCTACGATGGTAATGCAGGCGATTTCACTTACTCAGTAGGTGTGAATGGTGGTTATGCCAAAAACAAGATCAAGTACTGGGATGAAACGCCAGGTGCTCCGACTTACCAGCAAACTACCGGAATGCCTTACAACTCATTCCTTGCCTACCAGTATGACGGCGTGTTCCGTGACCAGTCTGAGATCGACTCAAATCCATTGGATTACAGCGGGATCACAGGTTCAATCCGTCCGGGTGATATGAAGTTCAAGGATATCAATGGCGACGGCAAAATTACTGCTGACGATAAGCTCCGGTCAGAAAAAACAAACCGCCCTCAATTCACAGGTGGTATGAACATCAACCTGGGTTACAAGGCATTTGACCTGTCTCTTTTGTTCCAGGGTACACTGGGCGGATTGCAGTACATCGGACAGACTGAATCCGGCGACATTGGTAACTACCTGAAATATGCTTACGATCACCGCTGGACGATCGACAATCCAAGTTCAACCGAACCAAGACTTGCCAACAGGAACAATACGTATTACACCAACTTCGATATTGCCGGAGCTAATACTTACTTCCTGAGAAGCAACAACTACCTGCGTCTTAAAAACATCGAGCTGGGCTACAACCTGCCTTCGGAAGTCGGTAGCAAAATCGGTCTGGGTAATTTGAGAATTTATGTAAACGGACTTAACCTGTTCACCATTGACAAGATCAAGATCTGGGATCCTGAGGCGACCTCTTCAAACGGTCAGTACTATCCTCAGTCCCGCGTGCTGAATGCTGGTGTACGTGTAACTTTTTAAGAAACAATCATGAAATTGAGTTATAAAAATTGGATATTCCTTGCAGCACTTGCCACAACCGGGCTCGTATCCTGCGACACTGAATTTTTGGACGTAACGCCTCCAACTGAAATCCCTGCAGAAGAAGTCTGGAAAGAAGGGGCATTGGCAGAAGGATTTGTAACTGGTATCTACCAGGGTTTACAGCAGGGCGGATTCAGCGAACAAATGCTGGCCTCGCTGACTGACGAAGCTGTTTTTACCCATACCGGGAGAAACATCAACACCGTAAACGAAGGTAGCCTCAGCCCGTCTAACCTGGGCTGGGTTGACGATACCTACGGCTGGGGACCAATGTATACCCGCATCCGGGCAACTAACCTCGCGTTGCAGAATTTGCCGACTGCTACTTTCGCAGACCAGACGCTGAAAGCAAGGTTGATGGGAGAGACGTATTTTCTTCGCGCCTATTACTATCAGCAATTGCTTCGCTACTATGGTGCGGTACCTATCATCACAAAGGTTTACAACCTGAATGAAGACTATTCCGTGCCACGTAATACGTACGACGAGTGTGTGAAGTTTGTCGTGATGAACTGCGATAGCGCTGCCATGTTGCTGAAAGGCAAAGCAGAAGTAAAAGGCCGCGCAACAGAAGTTGCTGCATTGGCGCTTAAATCACGTGTATTGCTTTATGCAGCGAGTGATCTGCATGATATGACCACTGCAAAAGCAAAATCATCTGTATTGGCGGCTTATCCCAATCCTGAGTTCCTCGGATATGTTTCCGGAGATCGCAAGGCAAGATGGCAGGCTGCGCAGGCTGCCGCGAAAGCTGCATTAGATGCAAGCTCAGGCGGATATAAACTTAACCTGACTGCTCCGGTAACCGCAGAACAAGGCAAGCAGAACTATGTTTCCATTTCAATGGGCGGTGGTAGTCTTGACAAGTCGGTTGATGCTTCTGGTGCAAGCGAGATCATTTTCGGCCGCTACTTCACACCAAGTCTTGCCGAAGGCGCACGCCAGATGGGCTTGAATAATGGTCCTAACGGATATCACAACTGGGCAGGTAACACTCCAATCGGTTTGCTGGTTGATGATTACCAGATGATGGATGGTACCAATTTCTCATGGACGAATCCGACCCACAAAGCGACTCCTTATGTAAACCGCGACCCACGTTTCTACGCGACTGTGATGTACGATGGCGCAACCTGGAAACCACGTCCGTCTGACGCAAAAGATCCTGCGAACCAGATTCAGACAGGTTCTTATGACCTGCTTGACGAGAAAGGCGCATTGTTTAACCGCAAAGGACTTGATACACGCAGCAGCTCAATCGAAGACTGGAACGGTAGCCGCACAGGATACTACATGCGTAAATTCATCGATCCAAACCCTGCGCTTTACGACAACACCGACAGGCAAAATATCCCATGGCCATTCATTCGCGTAACAGAAGTAGTATTCAACTACATCGAGGCAAGCATCGAACTTGGTCAGGAGGCAGAAGCATTGGCATGGCTCAACAAAATCCGTTTCCGCTCAGGTATGCCTGCGATCAAAGCTTCGGGAACTGCATTGAGAGATGCTTACCGTCATGAGAAGCGCATTGAAATGGCTTACGAAGAGCAGCGTTACCACGATGCACGTCGCTGGATGATCGCGAAAGAAACATTGGGTCGCCCATTGCAGTATATCACGGTAATCGGCAAGTTCAAGCCTGGCAAGAGCATGCGTGAGCCTTACCACTATGATCCGACTGTTTACGACTACACTTACACTCCAGTGGAAGAGAAGTCGCATGAAAACAGAACCTGGGTGGATAAAATGTACTTCCGTCCATTCAGCCGCGACGAGATCAACCGTAACGCGAAACTGGTTCAGAATCCGGGTTACGATAAGTAATTAAATGTTATTGATACTGAAAACCCGCGCCGGCATTCCGGTGCGGGTTTTTTGTTTTTGGTGAAAAAAACAACAGACTGCGGCGCTGATTACCATTGTCGTAATCCTCGTCCATTTTGTAAACAACTGTAAATAATAGGGTTGTGGTTTTTGGCACAATGATGTTTAATAACAGGGCAGAAGTGCGGATGCACGAGAATTAGTATCAATTGTCTAAAAAACATACGATCATGAAAAAGCTAATAGTATCGGCACTTGCCCTGACGCTGATTTCCTTTGCTTCGGCGCAAGCCCAAACAGGCCAGCAGGAAGCGCAACAACAGGAAGTAGCAGCGCAAAAACAGTCTGCCGTTAAGAAAGACAACAAGGAGAACAAAGTTGCCGTGAAACCGGAAGATCTTCCGGAAGGAATTAAGAAGACCATCAAAAGCGATGACTTCGCGGGATGGACAGTTAAAAAGGCCTTCCTGGTAACTGAAAATAACAATTCGCAATACTATGAATTGCAGGTGGCCAAGGGTAATGAAAATGCCCGTGTGAAACTTGATAAAGATGGTAACAATGCCGGATAAGGTTTTTAATCCAGCATACTAGTGAAGCCGGGACTTGTTCCCGGCTTTTTTTATGTTCAGTTTCCGAATTCTTGCCAGATAATAAATGAACTCCGCCACTCTGTAATTTGAAAATTCAAATGTCTTTCCAAGTCCTATTTTGAGTTTCAGAAACTTAAATTAGGAAAGATGGCGAATACAAAAACAATGATCGACCAGTGGGCGGTGCGTGATCTGGAAGATAATACGAGCATTAATGTGGTGGTAGAGGCAGGTACTGAGCTCGGGAATGCAGGCCTGCCCGGAATACAGATCATGAGTATGGGGCAGTTTATCACGTTTGAGCCAAATGCAGTGGAGCGTTGGGCTTACCTGGCTGGCAAGTCAGGTGCGACGGAATATTACATTGAAGATAAATCCTGGGCCAGGAATGAAGACGAGTACATTAAGTACTACCTGCTGACTGGCGGTCCGTTAAAAGCACGTGTTACCGTCAAAACCAGAAGCTCAAAGCCGGTTTCCAGAGAGTATGAACTTCCTTTTGAAGTTTAATGCCAGACTGTCCATGCAGTTCGATTCCTACAAATTGCGCGACTGCCTTACAACCATTTTTTGCATTAACGGTTCTTTTGATTGTCTTTAATTAACATACCATGAAAAAAACAATTCTTATCGCATTGATCTGTGCTTCCACATTAGCATGCACAAAAAATGAAGTAGCCGCTCCGCAGGAAAAAGTGGAAACTACTATTGTACCTTATCGTCAGTTAACCACAGTCCCTACAACAGGCGATGACCTGAAAGTGGATCTCCGCGAAGTTACTGACAGTCGCTGTCCCAAGAACGTGGTGTGCGTTCAGATGGGCGATGCCAAAGTGAAATTCAATGTATCCGATGGAAAAAATGCTACTGACGTGAGTGTGGCATTCAAAGGAGACAAGCGCACCGATTTTCAAACATTTACACTGAGCGGCCAAAGCTATGTGCTTAGTGTGAATGAGGTACTTCCGTATCCGGAAACTACCCAGTCGCCCAAGCTGGAAGACTATAAGGTAAATGTTTCCATTGAGAAAAAGTAAAAGGTAAATTGGTGTAAGGTTTGTAAAGGGAGTCAGCTCGATCTGGCTCCTTTTCTATTTTATAAACTTTTGGGGCGATTCTTCGATTGTTGTGTAAATTGAGCTACCGTAACACGATTTAAATGCAATGAAGCCCAATTTTTCAAGAAGGGAAGTATTAAAGGGACTGGGAGCGGTCGGTACAAGTCTGCTGATTGATCCCGTTCCGGTGAAAGCCTTTAAAGCACCAGCTATGTTAATGCAGCGTACCATTCCTTCGTCAGGAGAGAAGCTTCCCGTAGTTGGGTTGGGTTCCTGGCAGCAGTTTGATGTCGGTAGCTCTGCCGATGAGCGAAATCCTTTGAGAGACGTTTTGAAAAAAATGAATGAGCTGGGCGGAAAGGTTGTCGACGCCTCACCAATGTATGGCCGGGCAGAACAGGTAATAGGAGATTTGTCGGCAGAAATAAAACTCAATGAACAATTCTTCTTTGCTACAAAAGTATGGACAAGCGGGCGCCAGGAAGGCATTGATCAGATGAATGCCTCATTGAAGAAAATGAAGCGCACCAAGCTGGACCTGATCCAGATACATAACCTGCTTGACTGGGAGACCCATTTGAAAACTTTGAAAGACTGGAAAGCGCAGGGAAAAACAAGGTACATAGGTATCACTCATTACACAGATTCGGCGCATTCCCGGCTTGAACAAATCGTGAAATCCAAATCGGTAGACTTCGTCCAGTTTAACTATTCCATCCGCTCCCGCAACGCTGAAAAAAGCCTGCTGGACGCGGCCCGAGACAATGGAGTAGCTGTTCTGATTAACGAACCCTTTGAGCAGGGCGCATTGTTCAGGGCAACCAAAGGCAAGCAGCTGCCGGACTGGGCAGCTGACTATGGCATTAAAACCTGGGCGCAGTTTTTCCTCAAATACATGATCAGCCACGAGGCAGTTACGTGCGTCATTCCCGGTACTTCCGACGTGAAACACCTGGTTGATAACCTTGGTGCAGCAACCGGAAAACTGCCTGACGCAAATACGCGGAAAATGATGGTGAAGTACATTGAGACGCTGTAAAGCAACTACGCCTGGACTTTCGAAGTAAGATAGTTGAGCAATGCAGTAGCAGCCATCAGTGCCGGGCCAGCCAGTGCGTCGCTGAAAAGCACATCGCAATCCGCCTCGCCGAAATAGAGCCCGTTGGATACCAGGAAGGAAATCCTTGCATTGCCTGTCTTGGGTGGATTAAGCCGCCCATTTGGCCAGATACCTATTTCCTGCACTACCTTCCTGCTTTCTTCAAATAAAGTATCGATAAGTACCTGCGATTGTTCATTGGCAGATTCCCACAAAATGATCTTGCCGGTATGATGCAGGTACCTTGCTGTTCCATCCTGGTAAGCTGCCAGTACGTCCAGGCCGTCCTGCAAACCTACTTCAACGATCACTCCAAGGAGTTCCTGTTTCAGAACAGGCTGGTTGGCCTGCTGTAATCTTTGATAAGCCAGTAGCTTTATCCGCGTCTCGTTGGTGGCCAGATCGATCAGTTCATACAACTCATCCGGAGTCGCAGCCGGGTTGAAAAGTACCTGCCAGGGGTATACGCGGGTATCTTCCAAAACCTCCTCAAATAGTGACAGCTCATCACAAAAGAGCATTTCGTAAAGAAAGCTCAGCTCATTACCTGTTGCATCCACTGCTTTATTGTCATTGAACATAGTCATTTCGGATTGTTGGTTGTTAATTCCAAACATCGCCTTTTGTTTTCGTAGCGCGGCAATGAAATGATTTGGTGGTTCAATTCAGCTTGTAAGCGTAAAGCAACGTGCGGCAGGCACTATCCGGCATGTATGTTTTCGCCCAAAGCTGTGTGGGGGCAGGTAATATGGTAAATGTGTTATCGTCAAATCAGGGTAATGCAAAAGCTACATATTGATTGCCTTTTTTGGTGCCGAGCTTGGTACCTCCGCAAGCAATCACGACAAACTGTTTTCCATTTGCTTCGTAAGTAGCCGGAGTGGCAAATCCCGCAGCAGGGAGCATGGTTTCCCACAAAAGTTTCCCATTGGCTTTATCAAAAACCCTGAATTTTCCATCCTTGGTCGCTGCGATAAAAAGCAGCCCGCTGGCGGTGACCACGGGGCCTCCGTAATTTTCGGTACCGGTGGTTGGAACTCCTTTCGCTTTCAATGCAGCCACTTCGCCGAATGGGACCTTCCAGAGGTATTTGCCCGTATTCAGGTCGATGGCATTCAAAGTACCCCACGGCGGCGCAATGGCAGGCAGCCCATTTGCATCGAGGAATTTGTTATAACCAGTGCTCTGATATGGTAAAAAGGTCTTTTTCGAGGCAGGAGTTTGCGACACAGCTTCCACTTTTTCGTCACCAAACAGGAAGGAAATCAACGCCTGTTTTTCGCCGGCAGTGAGCATCGGAAAGCCGGGCATCATCCCTTTGCCTGATGTGACAAGCTGGCTGACAAACGCGCGGTCACGGCGGCTGCCGATATCGACAAGCGACGGATACCCGCTTTTTGCATTGCCTTTCCGCTGTGCGCCGTGACAGGTTGCACAATAAGTAGTGTATGTTTTCTCGCCCGGGCTCAACGCCGATAGTTCCGACTCTTTGGGTGTGTCTTTCATCGTCAGTATCCACGCCATTTCATTACTGTTTACATACAATATACCCTTCTCAGGGTCAGCCGCCGCGCCGCCCCATTCAGCTCCGCCATCGAAGCCCGGCAGGATCACGGTACCTTCCTTGCTGGGGGCAGCGAAAAGTGCCTTCTTGTAGGTTTTGAATTTGGCTTTAAGTGAATCCCGGTCTGGTGCATATGGACTGATATCGTTTTCTGTCAGCGTATAGGCTTGTCTTGCAAATGCAGCAGGCCGCGTCGGTACCGGCTGCGTGGGCCAGGGATGCTCGCCGGGCAATGCAGCTTGTGGCGCAGTCACCTCGCGGATCGGGTAAATGGGCTTGCCGGTGACCCGGTCGAAAAGGAAAACGTATCCCTGCTTACTTACCTGCGCCACTGCATCGATCTTCTGTCCGTTCTTAGTGATCGTGACCAAATTCGGCGGCGCAGGCAAATCCCTGTCCCACATATCGTGGTGCATGGTTTGAAAGTGCCAGATCCGCTTTCCGGTACGCGCATCCAGTGCAAGCAAACAATTTGAAAACAGGTTTGCTCCCTTTCGTTTTCCTCCATAAAAATCATAACCCGCTGAGCCGGTAGGTACATATAAGATGCCGCGCGTCCGGTCAATGGCAGTGCCTGCCCAGTTGTTAGCAGCGCCGGTATAGGTGTTTTTATAAGCGTCAGGCGGGAAGGTTTCGTAGCCAAATTCACCGGGATAGGGAATGGTATGGAAAGTCCAGACGAGCTTGCCTGTACGCACATTGAATGCGCGCAGGTCGCCGGGTGCCGCATCAGATTCTTCCGAGAGGCGAAGCGGCATGATGATCAGGTCTTCAAAAATGGTCCCGGGTGTATTTGAAACCATATACTTTTTAGCAGCTATTTCAGGCAGTCCGGTGTGCAGGTCAATGCGTCCATTCTCCCCGAAAGTCTGAATGGGTTTACCCGTTTTTGCATCCAGCGCATACAGGAATTCGCCCATTGCGTGCAGAATCCGCTTGTCGTCTCCATCACTCCAATAGGTAAGTCCGCGGCTTGTGTTGGAACCGTTTTTTGATTTATCGCCAAATATCCAAAGCTGTTTTCCGGTAAATGCGTCCAATGCAAATGCCTGCACGGTGGAAGTTACCCCGTACAAAACACCATCTACTACAATCGGATTAACCTGCGTCTGGCCGGAATCGGGCATGGAGTACGTCCATGCTACCTGCAACTGGTTCACATTGCCCGGATTGATCTGAGTAAGTGATGAATAATGGTTTCGATCCGGCCCGCCCAGGTATTCCGGCCATTCTTTTTCTTCCCCCGGACTTTCAATAAAAAGAGAACGGGAACTGATAAAAACAGATAACGAAAGAACAGCGACCCATAGAAATTTCTTGGTAATTGATTTTATCATTTTGTCATTGGGTCATTAAGTCATTTATTGTTCACTTTCGATCTCTGATTCCATGGCGGCTCATTCAGTCATTCCCCGTTCCACGGCGGCTCATTCAAACCTCACCCCCACAGTCTGCCCTGTCCAATCGTCACTCCTGAATGCACTCACGGGAAAACCGTCTTTGCTGTACAGATTAGCATCCTCCGGCGCGTCTGACCACGCATATCTTACTGAAACTGGCTTGCTGTTGGTCGGATTTGAAACAATTACCTTATCCCCTTCAATCACCGCCTGCGCGAAATGGAACACCTTATCTTCCCCGGCGATCTCAAAACCTTTCACATAACCGTACTTATCGCGCGTCATCAAACCGTTTTCGGCATTCCTGAAAGTTACCTGCGCAGTTTTGTCATTGAAAACAACCTTGTCGAAAATGGGAGAAGCATACGGAATATTCTGTCCGTAATCAAATTTGAGCGCATTGG
Source organism: Dyadobacter sp. Leaf189 (assembly GCF_001424405.1). Taxonomy (GTDB): domain Bacteria; phylum Bacteroidota; class Bacteroidia; order Cytophagales; family Spirosomataceae; genus Dyadobacter. Next base: position 355,080 of record NZ_LMPS01000006.1, on the reverse strand, counting down.
TGGCGAGGCGGTGGGCTACGTCCTGTTTGTTTGTCGGGTGAATATCTTTTGGGTTTCCTACGTCGGTCGATACCGCCATTCCCGTTTTCGGCAGGCTCAATGTCATATTCTGCGCCTCACGCAATTCAGCCCAGGAACTTCCCTGGTTGCTGTCGTTTTCACTTCCAAAGCTGGAAAGCTGTACCCAATAGAAAGAAAAATCGTCTTTCCAGCGTCTGCGCCAGTCATTGATCATCAGCGGAAACGACTTTCTGTATTGGTAAGCACGTGGCGCATTCGTTTCGCCCTGATACCACAGGGTACCGCGGATAGCGAACGGGATCAGCGGCACGATCATCGCATTGTAAATGGTAGTGCCTACATTGTTCACCAAATGCGCATATTCATGCTTTTCAGAAAACGAAGGCATAAGATACCAGTCTTTCGCAATGTTTACTTTGCCTGATCCTGCTTCAAGGTACAGGTCATTGGCCGAACCCATAAATCCTGGTCCAAACCAAGATTGTCCGACCATATTGCCCATTCTGATCACGAGCTGGTTTTTTCCGGCTTTCCAGGTATTTGCGGGAATGCTGATCTTCCTGGTCCCCTTCATTTCGCCTTCGTACACCAGCTTTCCATTGATGTAGATCTGGTTCGGGCTATCGTTTTCAGGCACTGAAAGGGTAGTAGGCTGCGCCGTGATCTCAGCTGCGATATCCACTTCTTTCGCCATATAACCTTTGCCGCGAAATCCCTGCGAACCTTTCCAGTCCCATTGTCCCACAGGATCCGCTACTTTCTGCCAGGAACTGAAATCTGCATTACCGGATATATACTTTTTTTCATCATCTGCCGAAGGTGAAACGGAGGCGCTTTTAAACAGCTGCTTGCGAAGCTTTACGTCCATTACCACGTCTGCCTCTTCCCAGGTTTTCGGCATTGTTGCCACATAAGTTTTCAGCTCTTCATCTTCAAGCATAGCTTCTTTGCTGATCCAGCCTTCGATCTGTGAACCGCCCCAGGATGAATGCAGAATGCCGACCGGTATGTTCAGCTTTTTGTTGATTTCACGCGCAAAGAAAAACCCGATCGCGGAGAATGCGCCGACTGTGCCGGAGGTCGCGAGCTTCCATTCGCCCGCATTCAGGTCTTTTTCGGGTTGCATGGACACCTGGTGGTCTACCCGAAAGTGCCGGATCTGAGGATATTCGGCGTCTTTCTTTTCTTCCTCAAAATTTTTCGCTGCACTAACCGGCCATTCCATATTAGACTGCCCCGAGCAAAGCCAAACTTCTCCGATGAGAATGTCATTGACCACTACATTGCCCGATTTGGCAGTTACCTGCATGGTGTGCGGACCGCCTGCTTCAATGGGCTTGAAGCTGACCTGCCACTTACCCGACGCATCGGCTTTGCCCTCAGAGGTTTGGCCAGCAAGGGTTACTTTGACCTTTTCTCCCGGCTTCGACCAGCCCCAAACCGGAATGGGTTTCTGACGTTGCAGAACGACGTGATCAGAGAATAAGCGGGCGAGTTTTAATTGACAAAAAGCGTCCTGAGCGGTAAAAAGGAGTACTAGGAAGAGCAAACGTTTCATCTGGATCTATTGAATTGGAATTAGTTTATAAAACATGCGTAGGCGGCGATCTACTTAAAGCGTTAATTTTGGACTTACTTCCAAAACAATCCGCCAGACCAGCAGGCAATGATTTCAATTGTAATATGTTCAGCAAATCCGGAAGATCTCTCCCGGGTGGAGCAAAGTATAGAGAATACCATCGGGGTTCCTTTCGAGGTTCTTGCTTTTGACAATAATGTATTAAAAAAGGGTATTTGCGAGATATACAACATGGGCACCCGCAATGCGCGCTATGACATTGTTTGTTTCATGCATGAAGATATCGAGATGATTACTGCGAACTGGGGACAAAAGCTCGTGGCTATTTTTGATAGTAATGCAAGTCTGGGTTTGCTCGGGGTTGCGGGCGGCGGGTATAAGTCTGTTGTGCCTTCCAGCTGGTACAATGCAGATCTTGAACTGAATGGAGCCTTTTATTGCTGCCTGATGCAGGGTTTTAAATATTCCGGAAAGGAAGAATTCCTCGATTACCGTAATCCGCGCAATGAGAAATTGTCAAAAGTAGCCAGTATCGACGGCTGCTGGATGTGTACCCGGAAATCCATTGCCGAACAATATCCATTTGACGAAAAGCTGCTGACTGGTTTCCACGCATACGATATTGACATTTCGCTTGCAATAGGTACGAGCTACGAAGTTGCGGTCACCTACGAGATCCTGCTGCGGCACTTTTCCGAAGGCGCTTTTTCAAGAGACTGGGAAGAGGCGATACTGAAAGTGCACGAGAAATGGAGTGCAATTTTACCGGTTAATACCGACGGGCTGAACGAGGCGGAATTGCTCCGTAACGAGCGGAAAGCGTTCAAAGCCTTTCATAACAGGCAACTGGATCAGGGAAGCACTTACGGGCGGCTTGCCCGCATTATCCGGAAATCCGGTAAGTCGCGGATCTTCGCGGGCGGCAAATGGTATAAGTTGTATGTCGACCTTTGGAGGGTTTGGAAAAAGCGGGCGTAAATTAGTCCAGCTTGTAGCCACAAGCTTCAATATACGGTTTCCAGAAATCCAGATTATGGTCCCAGGAGTGGCAGCCAAACGGGAGCTTTCCTTTGTTGAAACGTACACCGCGTTCGGGGTTATTTTCAATGGAAAACTGATATGCTTTCTTGTATTCCGGAATGCGTAACTGCGGAATCCCGCGGTTTGTTTCAATACTCCAGAACACATCTTCGTGAAACTGGTGCTCGGTCCGCTGATGATAAGCCTCAATCTTCTTCCGCATTTCTCCCGCGATGCGATGGAACTTGCGGACGCGGCGCAGCGAAAAGCCGCCATTCCCCACCTGATTGTCAAATTGGCGCGGGTGAGGTAACCCGTCTTCCTGAATGTTGCGCCACTGATGGTAAAAGGTAATAGCCTTGGTTTTAAGCGCTTTGATAATATCCGGCTCTTCCAGGCGCTTGGGCCAGGGCGCACCAATGTAATCGTAGCCGCTCTGGCACCATTTGGTTAGTTCGTCCTGAAAAACGAAAGCGTCAAGCTGGTGTATTAGAATGAACTCGTAGTCAAGAAATTTGGAATAAAACTCCTGGCTCATCATAAGCCGGTTATAACCTTCTATTCCGGAAAAATAAGAAGGGTCAAAGCAGATAGCCTCTTTGAAAACCGCATTACCGGGCAGGGTATCGAGTTGCAGATTTTCTGGTTTTACAGCAATAACGGGGTAGTTGCCGAGCACGCGGGCGCATTGCTGTAATGAAATTTCTTCATAATGCGTCAGCGTGGTTTTGTAAATAGGCACCACCACTGCCACGTTTCCGGGGCGATTCATTCGTTGAGAACTTTGAGTAGGCGGGTACTTTCCGGGGATTGTACCTAAATTGTTTTTTCCTGCTGCTTAGGATTGTTGAGTGTGCTGACAAGCGATTCCAGGTGTTCCTGAAAAAAGAAATCAAATCCGTCATTTCCCTCAGGCACTACATTGATTACTTCAAATGATGTTTCAAGAATGCGCGGTACTTTCAAACCCTCGGCGATGGAGTAGGGGAAAGACTGGTTTCCGATGAAAAACTTGCAGCCCGCAATAATCTGCGCCATTTGCATAAAATCATCCACCTGCACCCAGCGGATATTCGGTATCGTCTTCTTGATATCCTTGTATTCAGATTCCACGCCGATAAATACGATATCAGCATACTGGTTCATGAACTTGTAGTTGATCGTATAGTTCCTGTACCGCTCGCTTCTTGCCATCACGATAATGTTCTCATAGCTTCTGTCCGGTTCAACTTCCAGCCAGGGTTTCCAGAGCACAGGATTAACGCCGGTAAGGTAGCTGCACCAGCGTGCGATATTTCCTTTGTCAAGCGGGATACCGCCAGCGCGGAAGTAATCCAGGTCTATGTCGATCGTTTGATCCGTATGTATTTCCACATGATCAATATAACGCTGCGGCCGGAGCAATTTGATCAGCATTTCAGCCATTTTCTCATTCAGCATCACGTTACCCAGCGGGTGCGTATTGTAACCGGACAGGATCAGCGGCTGGCCGAGGCGCAGGTAAAGTTCAATGCGTGCACCCGTCAGTTTACGGATCGCTTCAATGGTAGGCAATGCATATATCACGTCACCGGCATTGCCGCTGTGGCTCAGCCGGATCTTCCCGTTCTGTTTTGCGAAGTTGATGATTTTCGCCGGGCTGGTCAGTTTTTCTGCGTCTGTTATGAAGTTGGCAAAAGCCAGTTGCTTCTGGTTCCGCAGCTCCCACTTATACTGTTTATAGCGGATTTTGTCCGTATGTTTCAGCCAAAGCCGGGAAACCAGATTTCTCTTTTTAAACATAATTGGTTACTATTAAACTACTCGTTAAATGTCTGCATGTCAATCAATCGTTTGTAAAGCCCTTCGTGTGCGATGAGCTCCGAGTGATTTCCCTGTTCAACAACTTTCCCCTGATCCAGCACCAAAATCATATCCGCATTCTGAATCGTGCTCAGCCTGTGTGCGATCACCAGCGAAGTCCGGTTTTTCATCAGGTTGTTCAATGCTTCCTGTACCAGCTTTTCGGATTCGGTATCCAATGCCGAGGTAGCTTCATCCAAAAGCATGATAGGAGGGTTTTTTAATACAGCGCGGGCAATGCAGATCCGCTGTTTCTGTCCGCCTGAAAGTTTCATACCCCTGTCACCGATGTTACTGTTGTATCCGTGCTCCGTATCCATGATGAATTCGTGTGCATTGGCCACGCGCGCGGCGGCTTCCACCTGCTCCATCGTAGCGTCCGGATTCCCAAAAGCGATGTTCTGGAAAATAGTATCATTGAAAAGCATCGACTCCTGGTTAACCAAACCGAAAAGCGCCCAAAGGGATTCCTGCTTGATTTGCCTCACGTCAATGCCGTCGAGCGTAACCCTGCCGGATTGTGCTTCTATAAATCTCGGAAGCAAGTCCATTAAAGTCGATTTGCCACCTCCAGAAGGTCCTACCAGTGCTACTGTTTTCCCTTTCGGGATCGTCACATTAATGGAGCTCAAAACCGGCCGTGCAGGATAAGAGAAGGAAAGGTCTTCGAGTTTGATCGCCTCTTTAAAGTCTTTCAGATCGATTGCGTCGGGTGCATCTTTGATCTCAGGTTTTTCATCAATTAATTCCAAAACCCGCTCTCCCGCTGCAATTCCTGCGTGAATGGTACTGAATGAATCCGTAATCGCCTTTGCCGGGCGCATTACCTGGGAGAACAGCGCGATGTATGCGACGAACTTGGAAACGCTCAGATCGGACTGGTTGTCGAGGATCAGGGACCCGCCGTAAAGTACAATAATAGCCACCATACCTACACCCAGGAATTCGGATACCGGCGAACTCAGCTGCTGCCTGCGCGCCATTTTCCTTCCCAGTTCAGAGTAACGGACGTTTTCACTGTGGAATTTCTCTTTGATCTGCTCGGTCGCATTGAAAGCTTTAATGATCTTCACACCGGTAAGCGCTTCGTCCAGATAGCTGATCATCAGACCAAAATAATGCTGCGCCAATGCAGCCTGCTCTTTCAGCCGCTTAACAATTTTTGAAATCAGAAAAGCAGAGACGGGAATTACGAGGATCGCGAACAACGTCAGCTTTACCGAGGTTGCAAACAGCATGAAAATGTAGGCGATCAATTGCAGCGGCTCCTTGAAAACCACCTGCAAAGTACCGGTAACAGAGAATTGCACAACCTGAACGTCAGACGCAATTTTGGAAATAATATCCCCTTTTCGCTGGTTGCTGAAATAGCCTACGTGCAGGTTCATCACATGATCAAAAACCGTCTTGCGCAGGTTCAGCAGCGTATGGATACGCAGGTTCTCCATGATCCGCTGCGAGAAGTATTTAAAGATATTGGAAAGGAGCACCGAAATAACGATCACACCGCATACAATGCGAAGTGCGCCGTGTGGGCCGTATTCCAGGTTGGCCTGTTGTGCAAAATAGTTAAGTGCGGTCGGAACGTCAAACCAGCTGTCGGGCCTGGCAATCAGCGCGGTACCTTCATCATTATTGTTGAATAAAGTGCTGAGCAGAGGCGCCAGCAAGGCAAGGTTTAGCGTGTTGAATATGACACCAAGGACTGTACAGATAATGTAAGGAAATGCAAATCTGGCAATTGGCTGTGCAAATGACAGTAATCGGAAGTATGTTTTCATTCTTAAATGGATGGTGTACATTGCGTACACCCGAAAGTAAAATAGCCGGAAACTGAGAAATTTCCGGTTGAGGATGCAAATTAATGCTTATCCTTTTAAAAGTACTAGCCCAGGTTACAATTTAACAACCTGCTTGTATTTAAGCATGTACTGTATGTTCTCGATGACCTCAATAATCCCGATGTTGGATTTGTGAACTTTCATCTGCCTTTTAAATGCACGCTTTCTCATTTTCAGCTCATTCATATTACGCAAGAAATCGAGATAGGCTTCCGCTTTGTAAAACTGAAATGTAAGTAAGCTCGGCAACACATCGCTGAGGATCACCTGCAAGTGATAAAGGTTTAAATCCAGACCGTGCAGGTGGAGGTGGTGCATATAATAGCGGTTGCGGAAGTAAATCCTTTTAACCGAATATGCATCTTTGTGGCCTTTGGTTGTAGCAGATACCTCGTGGCGGCAAACTGCATTGTGTTCGTAGTAGCATTTCCAGCCCAGGCGCCACGCGCGGATGGACATTTCCTGATCTTCTCCGTAATAGGGATTAAACATTTCGTTAAACCCGTTGATCGCTTTCAGTTTGCGGGTATCCATCAAAGCAATGGCGCCTGAAAGATAGAATGTAGGAGTAAGTGTATCGGAATCCTGCAAATAAAAGAAATTGCTTGGCTTAATTTTCCGGCCCAGGATCTTGGGAGAGCGGGCGGCATCAAGGATATTATCATCTTCCATTCCGATAATCCGGCCCATTACCCCGAAGGTATCTTCGAGTTCAAAGTACTTATAGAGCTTTTCAAAATAACCTTCTTCCAGCGTCACGTCGGTGTTCAGAAGGAAGATCAAATCATTATTTGCTTTTCTGATACCCAGATTACAGGTGTTCGCAAAGCCGGAGTTTTTTTCCTTACGGATGATCGTAATATTATCACCGTAGTGTTGTTCCAGGTAGGCAACCGAGTCGTCTGTAGATGCATCGTCGACAACGATGATTTGTACCTCCGGCCCGAGTCCTTTCAGGATTTTATAATTGGTCTCGAAATATTTTTCGAACAAGTGTCTTCCGTTAAAATTCGGAATTACTACGGAGATGCTTCTCATTAATTTACAGTTTTAGTGTAGCGTAATAGTGTTTCCGATAGCGATTTTTTTAATGTTGATGGATGAATCTGGCGAAGGTTAGGTCCCAGTTGAAACGACCCCTTCTTTATTTCATTGTATTCGACAAGTCACACGCTTGCACTAAATAATTGAACCATTAAACTGTAAATCACGCCAACTCACGAAAACTATATACGCGTTCACTTGATATCGTTGAATATTAAAATAGTAGTCTTAAAAAATGAACTACGAATGCTTACTTAAAAACTTTATACGAGGAGAGATGGACGAAAAGCCTGCAAGATTGTGCGTAAGACTTTTCAAAAGACTGTTTCTGTATTTTTCAATTACAAAATTTAATTTTAACTGCTTTGATTTAAAATACGAGAAAAGAAGGGGGTTTGATGCAGGCAAGTTCGATAATCTAGGACGTTAATCATACTGGTAAAGCAAAATTTAAATTTTCATGGCTAACAGACTGGCTTATATTCCTATGATCCTGTCAAAAGTAAATTGGTTGGAAGCGTGCGTTATAATTTTCGATAAAATATTGATTGTGCGGTATGTTTTGGCGTGAATTACCTCACAGTCAACCATTAAAAACTTCTGATCTGGGGCACTTCTTTTTTATAATGTGTGAAAAAAAATACTCAATGGTTGCATGAACGAACAAAACATTCCTTAATTTTTTTCGTGATCTAACTTTTTCAGGGCAGTCTTTGTTTGTTGTACTAAACCGAGGTTCTCTCCGGAACATTCACTTTTCTCCGACCGTCTAATCGTTTCACAATGCTCAATACCGAATTCACTTTCGACGCAAGCGAGTTATATCCGACGACCACCTATAAAGCTGCCCGTGAGATCGCGGAACAAGTGGTCAGCCACTTTGAAAAACACCACAGTGCCGTCAGCCGATACTACGAACAGGACCTTGCGCCAAAGCCCGATCGCAAAACCATAGAAGCAATTGTAGACACCACGTTCTGGGCGAGCTTGCGAAAAGAAGAGGGGAGATCACCGAAAGTTTCGATTGCATACCTGCCGCCCCGCGACGCGGAGCACCCGCTTGTTTTCGCGGAAACATTGCCACTTTCGGCCAATACACTTACCAAGCTTGCGCCGGCCGTAGAGCGTTCGGGAATCCATTTGGGAGTCTGGACAGAAGGAGGCGAGCTGCGCATCTGGGGTACGACCCGCGTAATCCCGGGCTTGTGCTTTGTACTCGAAGTGATCGAGCCCGGCATGCTGGTGATCAAGCACCGGCGTGTGGATGGGTTGGGTAAGTTCGTCAATGTGGCTGTGCTCAAAGGAGACCAGGTGAAAATTGTGAATGAGGAAAGCGCCAAAGTAAGAGACTGCCCCTCGGTGGTGAATTCTATGATGGGTTTCCGTTCACCAAACATGTGGAACGACTCGCCTAATCTGCTGGTCCAGCTGGCGGTTTCAATGCGCGCCCATGAACGCGGCGGTATTTTGCTGGTGGTACCTACCGGCACCGAGACGTGGCGGAAGTCCATTATACATCCCATTACCTATCACGTTCAGCCCGCATTCTCTGAGCTGGCAGAGCTGTACAGAGGCTATCTCAAAGAGCCTAACCCTATTTCCTGGCAGACACAATTCAGCCCGGCGATCCATAATATGGCCGGACTTACTGCCGTAGACGGAGCTACAATAATCAATGACAGCTACGAACTGCTCGCATTTGGCGCCAAGATCGGTCGCGCTGCGGATGGTTTCCCGGTAGAAGAGATTATTGTGACCGAACCAATTATCGGCAACGAAGGAATGGTCGTGCATCCTGTGCAAACGGGTGGTACCAGGCATTTATCGGCAGCGCAGTTTGTCCACGATCAGCACGACGCTATTGCGCTCGTCGCTTCGCAAGACGGCAGGTTTACGATATTTTCATGGTCGAGCTGCGAGGAAAAAGTGCAGGCGCACCGTGTGGATGCATTGCTGCTTTAATCACGGGAATAATTCCAGCTGTTCGGGATCACGGGGTTTCCGGCTTCTTACTTCGGGCTCGTGAAAATTAGACAGTGAGATACCCAGCAGCCGCACAGGCTTTTCATTCATATCTACCTTATCGAGCAGCGCCCGGGCGGTTTCTACAATGCTGTCAAAATCTGAGATCGGCTTAGTGAAAGACTGGTTCCTGGTAATTTGTGTAAAGTCGCTGAACTTGATCTTTAAAGTGACAGTGCGTCCCTGCAGCTGGTTTTTCTTCAATCTGTTCACAACCGTTTCACCAATCCGGTCCAGCTCTTTGTACATTTCTTCCGGCGTGGTAAGGTCGTAGGTAAATGTATCTTCCGCGCCCAGCGACTTTGTTTCCCGGTGGGTCTGCACTTCCCGTTCGTCAATTCCTCTCACGATTTTATAAAAGAACTGTCCGCTTTTGCCAAACCTGCGCGTCAGCTCTTCTTCGGTTAATGCTTTGAGATCGCCTCCGGTAAAAAGTCCCATTGCCTTCATTTTGTCCGCAGTAACCTTACCCACGCCATGAAACTTCTCGACTGGCAGCGTATGCATAAAGCTTTCAATTTTGGAAGGACCAATGAAGGTAAGTCCGTCGGGTTTGTTGAGGTCGGAAGCGATTTTCGCCACAAACTTGTTGACCGACACCCCGGCAGAAGCGGTGAGTTGCAGTTCCTCTTTGATCTCCTGTTTGATCCGCTTCGCAATTTCCATAGCCGATCCGATTTGCAGCTTGTCTTCGGTCACATCCAGGTAAGCTTCATCGAGTGAAAGTGGTTCGATCAGATCGGTATAGCGGGAGAAAATCTCACGTATTTTGCGGGAAGCAGCTTTGTACACTTCAAACCGAGGAGACACAAAAATGATCTGCGGACAAAGCTGGATGGCCTGCCGCGACGGCATTGCAGATCGTACGCCAAATTTGCGTGCTTCATAGCTCGCGGTAGCCACTACGCCTCTGCCGGTTGGCGAGCCACCCACAGCCAGTGGTTTTCCCCGGTATTCGGGGAAATCGCGCTGTTCAACGGAAGCGTAAAATGCGTCCATGTCAATGTGAATGATTTTTCTTGGAGCTGCCGGCATCTTCAATGCTGGTATTAGGAAATTGGAATACTTTTAATGTTAAAAACAAATTAAATGTTTTACAATTCGCATCGTTCGCTAAATATTTTTCGTAATCCATTAAGACTTTGTGCCTGAATGCCGGGCCCAACATTCGCCAACGTTCCTCTAACACTCAATGCAATATTTTATACCCCGGATTACGTACCTGTTTTGCCTGCTTTTTTCAATTATCATGGTACCCGTCGCCGCCCAGGAAAGATGCGGGACCATGGAGCTGCTTAACCAGCGTTTTACTGCACAGCCTGCATTGAAGGTGATGTTTGACCAGCGGGAAGCCCGGTTGAAACAAATCATAAATGCCCGAATTCAATCGGGAAAGTCAATGCGGACTACCTCCGAAGTGACTATACCCGTCGTTTTTCATGTTGTTCTCAGCCGGCAGTCGCAGGTAACCGACGCGCAGATCCAGGCGCAGCTGGACACGATCAATAAAGATTATGCCGGCCTGAATGCGGGAGCAAGCCGCATTCCTGCTCATTTTCGCTCGCTCTTCGGACAATCGGGAATCAAGTTCTGCCTTGCGCAGCGCACGCCCGATAATCTGCCTGCGAATGGAATTGTACGTTATACAACCAACCGGTCCACTTTTGACTATACAACCAATCTTGTCAAACACGCCGAATCGGGTGGGGCGGACGCATGGGACACGGACAAGTACCTTAATATATGGATATGTGATCTGTCCAATTCCACCCTGGGCTATGCTACTTTTCCCGATGACGGAGTTAAAGATGAACAAGGTGTGGTGGTGGATTACGGTTCTTTGCCGGGCGGGGTAACTACCGGGTATAACCAGGGAAAAACACTAACACACGAGCTGGGCCACTATTTCAACCTGTACCACATCTGGGGTGATGATAACGATTCCTGCTCGGGAAGTGATGAGGTAGCCGATACACCAAACCAGTCGGGGAGTACCAATACATGCAGAAGCGGCATTGTGACTGATCAATGCACACCGTCGGCTCCGGGCATTATGTACCAGAATTACATGGATTACACACCGGATGCTTGTTTGCTGATGTTTACCAATCAGCAGGTTGTGAGAATGGAATCGGCTTTTGAAACTTACCGTGCATTGCTGGCCGAATCCAATGGTTGTACGCCGGTTAATCTGAAAGCCAAAGACGCATCCATTCAGTCGATCACACAGCCTGACCAGCGCATTTGTACCAACACATTTACTCCACGCATTATTATTGAAAACAGGGGAAGTGAAACGCTTACGTCGTTAACTATCAGTGCGGTAATCGACAACGGAACCCCGCAGACCTATCGCTGGACAGGCTCACTGGATACCTATGAGCAAGCAACCGTGACGCTTTCAGCACTGACAACCGGCGAAGGTAATCACGTGCTGACCATTTCAACATCGAATCCGAACGGAGCAGAGGATGAAGATACATCCAACGATGCATTGTCGCTCGACTTCATTTACTACGAACCTTTCACTCCTCCGATCAGCGAGAGTTTCGAAAGTCTTTTCCCGCCGCGCGGCTGGGATATCGTGAATGCGGATAATGGATCAACCTGGGAGAAAACAAATGCGGCAGCAAAAACCGGCAGTGCATCGGTTCGTATTTCCAATTTTAACAATGATGCGATCGGACAACGCGACTACCTGCGCCTGCCGACAGTGAACATCGCAGGTACCGACTCTGCGTTCGTTTCCTTCCAGCTGGCTGCGGCAACTTACACGAACCCGTCGGTTCAAAGCAACGTATGGGACACTTTGCAGGTACTGGTCAGCACGGATTGCGGACAGACTTACCGGAGTGTTTACAGGAAGTGGGGGTCAAGTCTGGTGACCAGAAATGCAGCTACCCGCATTGCATTTACGCCCGCGGCGAATGAATGGAGGCGGGAAGAAATTGATATCAGCGAATTTATCGGCCAGGGTGAGATACTGATCGCATTTCTGAACAGCAATGGAAATGAAAATGATATTTATCTCGACGATGTCAATGTACGCACAGTGACTATCAACCCGAATCTGAAAGAGGCAGGCTTCCTGGTTTCACCGAACCCTACAACGGGCATTTTCTCCGTTCAGTTTTACCCGCATCCGGTTGGTTTGAAATCAGTCGCCGTGTACAATGCAGCAGGTCAGAAAGTAGCGGAGCGACTGGTTACCGGAGAGGTCGCTACAAATGTGTATGATTTCAATCTGACGAATTATTCCTCAGGGTTGTACATTATCAAAGCTGAATTTGAAGATCGGGTGTTGACGAAAAAGATTGTAAAAGAATAAAAAAACGAAAGGCGCGGCATCAATTGCCGCGCCTTTCGTGCATTGTTATCTTCCGAATTAATATATCCTCTTGACGATCACCTTGCTGTTTGTCTGAGAAATCGCAAAATCTCTCGCATTCTCATTTTCAGGGGCGATAAAGATCTGCTTCTTTTTCTTTCCGTCGGTACTTACCCAGTTGGCCGAGTAAATTTCGGGAAGGGTACCTGTGTAAATGGGGTGATTGTCCGACAGCATGAAGATCTCCTCTTCTTCGTAGGCCACTTCCAGGTCACTTCCTTCAATGATGTCGCAAATGATTTTTAATCCTCCCGAATCATCGTCCACCAGTCCTTTAATTCTGGCTTTCCCGTAGAAAGGGTCTTCTTCAAACTCCCAGCGAACGTAATATTCAATTACATTTCCTATCTGAGAATCAATATAGTCGGCGGTAAGCAGTTGTTCCTGGCGCATTTCGAAGCTGTTTTCTTGAACTCCTTTTACAAAAAAGCAATATAGTCCCAAACGAACCATGGGAGTTTAGCAAATGTAATCGGAAGCTTATTGTTTCCAAAAATTAATGAGTTGGCTTTCGCCATTATTTCCCAATGTACAAAATACATACCGACAGCCTAATGCGACAGTGAGAAAAGGTGTTGCATATAGCAGCAACAGTTAGCAAATGGAAGGTTTTTAAGGATCTTTTTAAAATAGCGCCCAGCTGCCGGGAAATGCATTTTTATAACCGCCGGGAACATAGCGGTACGATTTTTGCCCTCGGCTAGGTAACTCAAACAAAAAGGACAATGTCCTCTCACCTAGCCAAAGATCAATATGCAAAGAACTCGACGATTAAGTGGGCGTAGCTCCGCTATGGGCACGTTCATTTTTCTGAGGATCGGTTTGGTTTGCCTGCTGTTGTTTTTATTCAAGGTCAACAACACTCACGCACAACAGGTTACTCCAGACACAAGCCGAAAAGCAAAGCCGGATTCTACCATCCCGCAACCGGTAACCAGGCCGGCCGCTGATACCCTCCCAAAACCAAAGATACCCGCTGACTCAGCAAACAAGCCGGCGACAGCGCCTGCCAAATCTTCACAGAGTTTTGATCCGCTGGTTAAGCCAACAACACCACCCGATACGACCAAAAAAGCAGCTGCATTGACCGACTCCACCGCCGCACCGGCACGCCCGGATAGCCTCGGAACAAAAAGCCAGCCTGCAACACAACCGGTACAACAAGCTGCGCAGCCGGCACAACCCGCCGCACAGCCCGGTCAACCTGCGGCACAGCCCGCCGACTCAGCTATCGCCAGCCCGGCGTCCCAGGAACTTGGCCCGGATGCCAGGTCCATTAAAGGGAAGGTAGTAGATGAAAAAGGCTCAGGAATGCCCGGAGTGGCCGTTTTGGTGAAAGGAACACAGATCCAGGCGATCACGGAACCCGACGGTTCATTTCAGATGAAAGTGCCCGCAAATGGTGGTACGCTGGTGTACAGCTTCGTAGGTTTTACCAAGAAAGAAACGCCGATCGGCAACCAGACTACATTCAATGTGCAGCTTCTGCCCGAGGCAAAAGCTTTGAAAGAGGTAGTGGTTGTGGGTTATGGTGCGCAAAGCAAACGCGACCTTGCGAGTTCAACTTCCAGGGTGTCGGGTACGGAATATAAGTCGGCTGTGATCAACACGGTGGACCAGGCGATACAGGGACGAGCTACCGGCGTGCAGGTAACCGAAACTTCGGGCGAACCCGGCGCAGCTACGGTTGTGCGGATCAGGGGTAACAACTCACTCAGCGGTAATAATGAGCCGCTTTATGTAATCGACGGTTTTCCTATGCCTCCTTACCGCGAAGCAGGGGCCAATTTCACCGGCGCTACTTCGCAAAACGGTCTTTACGGTATCAACCCCAATGATATCGAAAGTATGGAGATCCTCAAAGATGCCTCTGCAACAGCTATCTACGGTTCGCGTGGAGCAAACGGGGTGGTTTTGATCACTACAAAATCAGGCAGGCGGGGTGAAGGTCGCGTGGAGCTGGTTAATAAAACTTCATTCGGCTCGGTTTCAAACCCGATCAAAATGATGAATTCGAGACAATATGCACAGGTGATCAACGAGAGTTACCTGCTGACAGGCCGCAATGCACCTTTCGCAAATCTCGACAGTGCGATGACGAATACCGACTGGGTTGCCGCCATCACACAACCCAGCTTCCGAGAAGATGTAACACTCAGCTTGTCGGGAGGCAGTCCGAAATCTTCCTACTACATTTCCGGAAATTATTTACAGGAAAAAGGTACGATTATCAATTCTGATAACAACCGGGCAAGTTTGCGCGTCAATCTTAACAATGAAATCAATGACTGGTATACTGTAAAAGGACAGGTTTCATTCAGCCGCCAGAAGACCAATCGCGCGGTTACTGCTTCGCGCGCCTGGCCAAGCTCGGGTGGTTTAATGGACGGACTGCGTGCTGCGCCTACGTTGGAGCTGGATTATCTTGGAAATAACAGTATGGGTATTCCCAACTATTCGGGCTACTACTTTTCCAATCCGGTGAATGAGCTTACTGCAAAAACGGACGTGACGCAAAGCGACTACTCGATCCTGAATATCGAGAACTTCTTCAAGCTGACAGACGGGTTCAGCCTGGTCGTGAGCCTCGCCGGAAACCAGAACCTGACGCGCCGGAAGGTGTTTCTTCCTCCAACTACAGCAGAAGGAAACCCGGTAAAAGGAAAGGGAAGCAACAATACTTCGAACACATACAGCTACAACGTAAACGCCTATATGCAGTATGAGAAAACGTTCAAAAAGGATCATTATCTGAATACAACCCTTGGTGTGGAATATAACGACCAAACTGTTGAAATCGTCAACACCAATGCAACCGGTTATGATATACCTTTTTTCGGGATTGATAACATCGGTAGTGCCCAGTCTCAGGCGATTGGATCATTCAAGGAAAAACGCATTCTGCAATCGGGCTTTCTGCGTGCCAACTACTCTTTCAAGGGGCGGTATGTACTGAATAGTTCGGTGCGGATCGACGGCGCTTCTGCATTCGCGGCGAACAATAAATATGGTGTGTTTCCATCCGTCGCGCTGGCCTGGAACCTCGATCAGGAAGAGTTTATGAAAGGAGTTACTTTCGTGTCCAATACCAAGCTCAGAGGTTCGTGGGGTGAAACAGGAAGTCAGGCGATTGCTCCCTATTCCTCGCTATCGCAATATTCAAGCGGGTTCTATGAAATGGGTCCGCAGGGAGATGGGGCCGTTATAGGAACAGGTATTTTCCCGAATACCATTGCAAACCCGAACCTTTCGTGGGAAAGAACGCGCCAGCTTAACCTGGGTTTTGATTTTAACACCGCCAAAGACCGGCTCGTTTTCAGCTTTGATTACTATAACAAGGTTACCTCCGACCTGCTGCAACCCAGAAGGGTACCGACACAGGCGGGCGTAAGTACGATCATCGACAACTACGGTACCATGCGTAACCGGGGTTTTGAGCTGAGTATCACGGGTAATATCATTCAGAAAAAGAATGTAACCTTCTCAACGAGGCTGAACATTTCGAGGAATGTAAATACCCTGGTGGATCTGGGAGAGCGGACCCAGTCTGATTATGTGAGTTTGAATGGAAACTTGCTCGGCGGTGTATCCGGTATCCTCACGCCGGGAAAAGAAGTAGGGCGGTTTTTCGGGTATAAAGTCGCCGGCCTGACGCAAACCACCGACTACGACGCCAGCGGAAATCCTACCTTCGCCACATTCGAAGGCCCGCGGCCTGCTGGAAGCACAGGTACCCCGATATACGGCGCATGGATTTACGACGACACAAACAAAGACAACATCATCACTGCGGACGATCGCGTGGTGTTAGGTAAGTCCAATCCCGACTTCACTTTCGGCTGGACATACGATCTGACCTGGAAGAACCTGGCAGTGAATGCATTGTTTACGGGTTCTGTCGGTAATGATGTGCTGAACCTCACCAACTTCTACATTATGAATGGGGTAGTGGAGTACAGTGGCGTCGGCTTCAACCAGTCGGAGGATTGGTTTAACAAAAGATACACCGAAGCTAATCCTCACAACGATCCCAAGTATCCGGGTATCCAAAGAGGTATTGCGTCAGGCGATATCAATTCCACGATGCTGGAAGACGGAAGTTTTGTGCGGCTTAAAATGCTGAGTCTTTCGTACACATTCCCGCGACTTGGCCCCATTCAGAATCCGCGGCTATTTGTAACAGGTACCAACCTCTGGACTTTAACCAAATACACAGGCTTTGATCCCGAGGTAAGCTCCTACGCACAGTCACTGCTGCAGCAGGGGATTGATTATGGCGCCTATCCGACGCAGCGTTCCTACACCATCGGTATCTCATGCAATTTCTAATCCGACAAAAGCTTATGAAAAGTCATATAAAGATTTCAGTCCTGGCCTTGCTGACGATGCTCGCTTCCTGCAAAGGGAATCTGGAAGAATCTCCATATTCGTCGCTGAGCAAGGAAGTTGTGTTCAAAGATGAAGACGGCCTGAATCAGGCGACAATCGGCATTTACCACGCCTATACAGCGCCTGATTTCGGGGACATCAGCAACCGTTTCAACCTGACCGAATCGGGGCACCGCTATGCTACGGCAGGTATCCTTGGCTCAGGCGCAGACCCTTATTACAGGTTTGGGCACAATGCGACTTCACCCGCATTCGAGTCGGTATGGAGCCGTTTTTACAAGATCATTTTCCGCGCTAATACCGTTATTGCGAATGCAAAAATGGCAGTTCCGGGCGAAGAGGAAGAGGCCGATCCGTACATTGCCGAAGCTCGTTTTCTAAGAGCTTACGCGTATTTTCATCTGGTAAGGCTGTTTGGCGGTGTGCCGCTGATTCTGGATGAAATCAAGTCGCTGGAAGATGAAGACCTGATATTTGCGCCCAAGTCAACCGATGTGGCAGTTTATGACGCCATTCTCGCAGATCTCACATTTGCCGAAGCAAACCTACCTGATTCGAGAGGAGGAGCTGAGCTGGGGCGCGTGTCGGCAGGAACAGCCAAAGCAATGCTGGGTAAAGTGTACCTTCAAATGGCAGGCCGCCCATTGAACCGGACAGAAAATTATCAGAAAGCCGTTGATATGCTCAGCCAGCTTGTGGGACCGGAGAATGAGGAAAAATATGATTTTGAGCTGCTACCAGACTTTACGGATGTTTTCTCGCTTGACAATGAGCGCAACCGTGAAATCGTACTTTCCTTCGGCTACTTTATCAATTCTTCACAGCCGAACGGAAGTATCCTCCCTTTCAATCTTTTTCCTTCCGGATTGGTAAATGGAGATGAACAAACCAACTACGGACTGACTTACAGCTTTTATCAATTGTTTGAAAAAACAGATCAGCGACGCGATTTTACGACGGTTCCGAGGTATACATTCCAGGGCACAGCCAGGGCGGGAGCGGAGCCGGGCGACAGCATTATCTATAACCCAACACTTGGTAATTATGTGGTGAAAAGAACCAATGCATCTTTCGCTCACGATGATTTCAAGTATGGAATTGCTTACGGAAAGCTGGCGCGGGTTGCACGTCCTGCCGGCTCTGCCGTGCAGGGGTACAGCACTGATTTGATTGAAATGCGTTTTCCTGATGTACTGCTGATGCTTGCGGAAGCATTGAATGAAACGGGCAAAAGCGCGCAGGCGCTGCCGCTTGTTAACCGGGTTCGTGCCAGGGCCAAAGCTACTGCCTTGCGGGCGGGCACCGTGGCCGAAATGCGGGCGGCAATCCGTCGTGAACGCCGGCTGGAACTAAGCGGAGAGTTCAACACGGTGTACGATATCCGCCGCTGGGGAACATTGAAAGAGGAAATAGCGGCAATGACCGAAGATCAGATCGTGGACAACATTCTGATCCCATATTCGGAGCGCCTTGAAATTTACCCGATCCCACAATCCCAGATCGACGCAAACCCGAATTTGCAGCAGAATCAGGGTTGGTAAGGATTGAAATTGCATTGATAACAAGACAAATAGCGGCCGGGCCAGGAAATAGTGTTACAACTATTCGGTCCGGCCGCTATTTGTTTGGACTTTCCGTGCTATTTTTAGGTAACAAATGGTTGTTATGACTCCCTTTATTCAAAAAGGAAAAGGTATTTTTATCCTGCTCCTGACTACGCTTCTCCTCGCTTCCTGCCAGAAGCAGCTTGCTGTTTCCAGCAATGACTACAAACAATACAGCATTGATCAGCAGACCGCCGAGGACTCCTCGATGGTGAAGTACTACCTTCCTTACAAACAGAAAATGCAGGCTGAAATGAGCCGCGTGATCGGGCAAACGGAGCAGGCACTTACCAAGCCGGGAAACCCGGAAACGCTCCTCGGCAACTTCTTCGCCGACTTTATGCTGACGGAAGGCTTGAAACGCGAACCCTCGATACAGTTTGCACTCGCGACAAAAGGCGGTCTGCGGACTACCTGGCCAAAAGGCGATATTACCGTTTCCAATGTTTTCGAGTTGATGCCATTTGAAAATGAAATCGTTGTCCTGAAACTGAATGGGGATAATGTGCAGGAGCTGGCTGATTTCGTGGCAAAGAAAAACGGACAACCAGTCTCGGGAATGCGGATGAAGATCCGGAATGGAAAAGCAGTTGATATCGAGATTGCGGGACAGCCTCTGGACAAAAACAAAAGCTACGTACTGGTCACTTACGACTACCTGGCCGACGGCGGAGATGAACTGGACTTTCTTAAAAAGGGAGTAGAGCGAAGAGATATCGGCAGGAAAGTTCGCGATGCATTATTGGATTATATCAATGAACTAACCCGGCAGGGAAAGAAAATCAATGCCCAACTCGATGGAAGAATCACGATTGTCAACGAATAGCAGGAGGGAGTTTTTGCGAAAAAGTCTGGGTGCGGCTGCATTCATGGGGTTGGGATCTGCGCCTTTAACTGCCTTCGGGAAAGATGCTACGGTTCAGCTTACGATATTGCACACTAACGATGTGCACAGCCAGATTGAACCATTCCCAATGGACGGCTCGCGTAACCAGGGACTCGGCGGCGTAGCCAGACGGTCCGCTTTGATCACAAAGATCAGAAAGGAACAGCCCAACGTGCTGCTGCTTGACGCAGGCGATATTTTTCAGGGAACACCGTATTTCAATTTATACGGAGGTGAGGTAGAGATGGTAGCAATGAGCCGGATGGGCTACGACGCGGCCACCATGGGGAACCACGATTTCGACAACGGGATAGCCGGTTTTGCGAAACAGCTCCCGCACGCCAACTTTCCGTTCCTGGTAAGCAACTACAATTTTGAGAATACTGAGCTGCAAGACAAAACGCGGCCTTATCAGGTATTTAAAAAGCAGGGTATCAAGGTGGGTGTATTTGGTTTGGGTATCCAGCTGCATGGTTTGGTCAACAAAAAGAATTACCTGGAAACGCAGTACCTGGATCCAATTGCCAAAGCCAATGAAACCGCCAGCTTGCTGAGAAATGAGCTTAAATGCGATCTCGTGGTTTGTTTGTCGCATTTGGGATATAAGTACCGCGATGATAAAGTGTCGGACTTGATCCTGGCCCGATCGACGAGGAACATTGACCTGATTATTGGTGGCCATACGCACACTTTCATGAAAACGCCCGAAGCGGTGATGAACCTCGACGGAAAGCCGACCACAATCAATCAGGTCGGATTTGCAGGAATTAATCTCGGAAGGCTTGATTACTTCTTTGACAGGAAATCGGGGCGACAGAAAATGGTATCTTCCGTTTATCCCATTCACGGGCAGGGCAGGGTATAACAAAGGGCGGCATTATTCCATATGGAGGAATTGCTGCCTTACTTTTTCTTCTTCCAGATCCAGCTGCGCCAGGTGCTGCCTTACCACCTCTTCCTCAAACATCGCCTTCTTGTTGAATTTGTGTAGCAGCTCCCTTTTTCTTTCCAGGATTTCTTTGCTGATCGACTGGTATTGCGTCACATAATCGTGGCCGGAATGCTGCGGGTCACTTTCTCTTACGTGATTTAAAAATCCGATATCACTTTCGAGTTTGTATTTCAGGCTTTGCAGCAGCTCGTTGTGGGGCACCACGTCTGCATACTGTTCATTGATCAGGCTGAGCGCTTCCTGCGCAAGTTTACGCCGGATCAGCACATCCTGTTCCTGAACGGTAACATCGTAGTCCATTTCTTCGATATTCAGCATTTTGATCACCCACGGCAGCGTTAGTCCCTGAAAAACAAGCGTTACCATGATTACCACGAACGTAATAAAGAGGATCAGGTTGCGTTGCGGGAACGGTTGCCCGCCATTAATCAAATGCGGAATGGACAATGCGGCAGCTAATGAAACTACGCCGCGCATTCCTGTCCACCCGA
Organism: Dyadobacter sp. Leaf189; assembly: GCF_001424405.1. Lineage (GTDB taxonomy): Bacteria > Bacteroidota > Bacteroidia > Cytophagales > Spirosomataceae > Dyadobacter. Next base: position 334,001 of record NZ_LMPS01000006.1, on the reverse strand, counting down.
AAGCAAGCGGCGCCCGCCAGCCGGGACTGCTGTCCGCTGTTCGGATGAATCTGCTGATAAAAACGGTAAACACAGACGCGCCCAACGTGCTGATAATGCGTGTGATGATGACGACAAGGGAAATAATCAATCCGTATTTGATGGCGTCAAAAAGCGAAGTATCTCCCAGCTGTTCTATGATAATCGGCAGTTCGAGTCCGATGAGCATGAATACGATTCCGTTGAGCACAAACCCGACCGTACTCCACACATTAACTCCCTGAATGCGGCTCAGGTGGCTTAAAATGCTGTGACTCCTGTCGGACAGGAACAAGCCGCCGGTTACCACCGCAATCACACCTGAATAGTGAAATTCTTCCGCCACGATGTACATGGTATAGGGAGCCACGAAAGTCAGGATGGTGTCGATACTTGGCGTTGTGGGCATCCACCGATGGATTGCGTAGAACAGCAATGCAATGCCGATACCGATAGCAAAACCCATGATTATGACCAGGAAAAAACTTGTCACAGCTTCTGCCAGGACAAACTGGCCGGTGATGATGGCAGCCAGTGCAAACCGGAATACGATAAGGCTGGAAGCATCATTGAGCAGGCTCTCGCCTTCCACGATCGCAATCAGTCGTTTGGATACTTTTACATCTTTAAGAATGGAAGTAGCCGCAACTGCGTCCGGCGGAGAGATAATGCCGCCGAGTAGAAAACCAAGTGCAAGTGTAAAGCCCGGGATAATGGCTTTGGAGACAAATGCGATTACGCAGGAGGTGAAAATGACTATACCGAATGCAAAAGAGCCAATTACGCGCCGCCATTTCCAGAAGTCTTTCCAGGAAGTTTGCCACGCGGCTTCAAAAAGCAGCGGAGGCAAAAAGATTAGGAAGATCAGGTCGGGATTGATGTCAATCTGCGGAATGCCGGGAACAAAGCCGAGCACCAGTCCGCCAAGGACAAGCACGATCGGATAAGATACCTTGATCCGCTGCGCCAGCATTACCAGGAACAAAATGATGACAATGAGCGAAAGGTACAGAATGATATCGTTGTGCATACAGGCGTAGGAGTGAACTTATCTCACGTACAATTTAATACCATTTGTGGATTTAAGAACAATCTGGGGGTGCATTCCGACGGTGTGCGCAGGATCATTTTCAAAAGTAAAACGCTTGACCAGTGAGGCGAGCAGCAACTGCATTTCCATCATCGCAAATTGCTGTCCGATACATATCCGCGGACCTGCTCCAAAGGGCAGATAGTTGAATTTAGGCCGGTTCTTTACATTTTCAGCATTGAAATTGCCGGGATTGAAAACAGAAGGATTTTCCCATAAATGCGGGTTCCGGTGCAGCTCGAAAACGGACAAAAACACGGAGGTGCCTTTGGGAATGTGGTACCCTTCGATATCGCTGTTGATCACCGCCTCCCGTGTCATGGTCCAGGCGGGCGGGTACATCCGGAGCCCTTCTTCGACAACCTGCCGGGTATAAGGCATGCGCATCAGCTGCTCGAAAGTAGGCACATTGTCAAAAATATCACTTTCTTCCCTGATCCGGCTGGTGATAGCAGGTTGTTTGGATAGCTCCCACAAGAGCCAGCTCAGGCCGGTCGCCGAGGTTTCGTGGCCGGCTGCAAACATGGTGATCGCCTCGTCGCGGATCTGCTGATCGTTCATTTGCTCGCCAGTATCTTCGTCGGTACTGTCCAGCAGGAGTTGAAGTAGATCATTAGGCGCGTCGCCCGACTTTCTTCTTTGCTCTATAAAATTAAAGATCAGCTTATTGAAGTAGCCCAGGTCGGTACGGAAGTACTTATCTTCCCCGTTGATCGCCATTAATGGCCTGCGGTACGGCCGGCGCACGCGGGTCACCAGGTATTTCTGCGTACGTGTTACCTGCTTGTAAATCTGCGCTTTGTCTTCGCTTGTCATATTTCCAAACAGCGTCTTCAATGCGATATCCGAAGTGATCGCCATCATTTTGGCATCAATATCAATGGCTTCTTTCCCGCGAACCGCTTCCATATCGTCCAGAAAAGCTGCTGTGAGGTCGCCCATCGAGAGGAACAGTTCCTGTAAACGCTCCCGGTGAAAGGCAGGCTGAACCAGTCGCCGCTGCCGCAGCCAGAAATCGCCTTCGCTCGTGACCAGTCCATTGCCAAGCACGGGCTGCAGCATTTTGGAAGAGCTTCCTTTCTTGAAATCTTTATTATGCTGCTGCAGAATGTGTTTGAAAAATCCGGGATCACGGCTGATCACAAACTCACGGAAGAGCCTGATCCTGAAAGTATCGCCACACTGATCGAAACCTTGCCGCAGAAAGTGCAGCGGGTCCTGTGCAAATTTGACAGCTCCTAACAAGCTGAATCTCCCGATCCGGTGTTGTGGTATAGTGCGCATGGTTTTGATTTTAAAGACGAATACAAGTAAATCATAGAAACGCAAAAAACCACCTGCAAGGCAGATGGTTTTGGTAAAATCGGTGTTGGCCTGACTTTATTTTTTGCCTGCGAAAGAACGCAGCATCCAGGTATTCTTTTCTTTAAACTGCATGAAACGGTTGACCATATCATTGGAACCGTCGTCACCAGCCTGCGAAGTAGCTTCGAGCAGCTCGCGTTCCAGCTCGATCAGCTTCGCCATATCGTCCAGGATCGCGTCCACCATAGCCAGGTCCTGCATTCCGATAGTATTGATCTCCTTGATCTGCGATTCATTGATATAATCCGCAAAACGACTGTGCGGCGCCTTTCCGAGTGTAAGTACACGTTCTGCAATCTCGTCGATCGTCAGCTGTGCATTTGTATAGAGCTCTTCAAATTTTACATGCAGTGTAAAAAAGTTCTGACCCTTTATATTCCAGTGGCATCCACGCAGTTTCTGGTAGTGAATGTGGTAGTTGGCGAGGTAATCATTGAGCAGGTCTACAACAGGTTTTACTTCCTGTTCATTGAGGCTGATTGCTTTGGCATCCATAATAGTAGCGTAAGATTGAAAATGGTGTTTCAGTTTATTTAAATCAACAAAATCGTACCAATATATCATATAACGCATTACTATACGTTAATCCGGTCGAAAATGAATAAAGTATGACAAACAGGACGGCCGCAGCGGCTGGAAATGTGAAAACGCGCATTTACGGCACGATACTTTATAGACAATTACTCACAATCCACTAATTATTTTAACCATGTTCATTGCAGAATTGAAAGGAAGATTGATCGCGATTTTATTGCTGTCAGGTGTTTTTGCAAACACAGTTGTAATGGCGCAGGCCAAAGAAGAAGAAAAGCTGGTTGCTGCTACTGCTGTTTTGGATGATTTTAATGAGATGCAGGAGAACATACCCGCACAGTTGCTGAATATTTCAAAGGGTGTAATCATTATACCTAAGATGATCAATGCAGGATTGATGGTGGGCGGTAAGTACGGCCGCGGCGTGGCAATGGTGAAAAAGGAGAATGGGGAATGGAGCGATCCTGTGTTTATCACCATTACCGGCGGAAGTATCGGTGCGCAGATCGGCGTGCAGGCTGTGGATCTGGTACTCGTATTCAAGAACAGTAAAACATTGCTTGAAATCGGGAAAGGAAGTTTTACACTTGGCGGAGATCTTTCGGTAGCAGCCGGGCCCATGGGGAGAAGCTCCTCTGCGCAGACAGATTACAAGCTGGAAGCGGAAGTGTATTCCTATTCGAGAAGCAAAGGATTGTTTGCCGGAATCACGATCAACGGAGCTGCATTGGCAGTAGATACCAAAGCCAACAATGAATTTTATGACGATTGGAAGGACGCAGGAACGGTCTTCAGAAGCTCGAATGTATCTTCAAAACCGGTAGAAGACCTGCGCGCCAGACTGGACGAATTTAACAAATAATGCAAGATGCCATCCTCGGTCGTTTCATCATACAGCTATGACGGAGATACGGAAACACTCAGGATCACCTACGTTTCCGGGATGGTCTACGACTATAAAAAAGTACCCCTGGAAGTGTACCAGGCCATGAAGGCCACCACATCCAAGGGTACTTTTTTGAATAAGTATATCAAAGGTAACTTTGAATTTGAGCGGGTCGAAGGGAGCGTGCGCCATGCCCTTCGACCGCCCGGCGGCCCGGTGCGCTCAGGGTGACAAATAGGAGCACTTGTCAGTCTGAGCGCAGTCGAAGACTCAGCCTTTCAAATAATGATCCACCGCCCTCGCGGTCAGTGCCATGTAGGTTAGGGAGGGGTTTTGGGTGGAGGTTGAGGTCATGCAGCCGCCGTCGGTGACGATTACGTTTGGACAATGGTGTAGCTGGTTCCATTTGTTGAGCATGGATGTTTTTGGGTCGTTGCCCATTCGGATGCCGCCCATTTCGTGGTTTTCACTGCCCGGGTTTCGTTTTGTATCTGCTGTTTTGATGTTTGTAAATCCTGCTTTAGACAACATTTCACTCAGCTCGGTATAAAAATCCTGAACCATTTTCATGTCGTTCTCATCGAATGCGACTGACATCCGTAGCTGTGGGATACCCCAGGCATCGGTGAGCGTCGGGTGCAGACTGATCATATTGCTTTCTTTCGGCAGCGTTTCTCCCATCATCTGAGTACCGATGCTCCAACCGCTCTCGTCCGGCGCAAAGAGGCTCGCTTTCAGATCTTCACCAATACCATTGTTGGCATTGCCCATTTTCGACGCGCTCATGGAAACTGCATAGCCGCGGAGGAAGTCTGTTTCCTGTTTGAAAACGTTCCTGAATCTTGGAATGTAAGCGCCATTCGGGCGGCGGCCGTCGGTGGTACGATCGTGAAACCCGTCGAACTCGGCACTGACCCGGCCGCGGTAATTGTGAAAACCAATGTATTTACCCAGCGTACCGCTGTCGTTTCCGAGTCCATCGGGAAAGCGGCTCGACCGGGAGTTGAGCAGGATCAGGTTGGAGTTAATGGCAGACGCATTGATGAAAATCACTTTTGCATAGTATTCGCTCATTTCCTTGGTGATCGCATCTACCACCCGCACGCCGGTAGCTCTTTTTTTCTTCTCGTCATAAATAACCGAATGCACCACCGAATGCGGCCGGAGCGTGAGGTTCCCCGTCTTTTCAGCCCAGGGTAAAGTAGAAGAGTTTGTACTGAAATACCCTCCAAACGGGCAGCCGCGCTGACACATGTTCCTGTGCTGGCATTTTGCCCGGCCTTGTTCCAGGTGTACAGGCTGCGGATCAGTGATGTGTGCTGCTCTGCCAATGATAATTGGTCGCGTATTCTTATAGTTTTTGGCAGTTTGATCAGTGAAATGCTTTTCAACGCAGCTCATTTCGTGCGGCGGAAGAAATTCACCATCAGGTAACTGCGGGAGCCCGTCTTTGTTTCCCGAAATACCTGCAAATTTCTCTACGTAGCTGTACCAGGGAGCAATATCCTTGTACCTGATCGGCCAGTCGATCCCAAAACCGTCGCGGGCGGGACCTTCAAAATCGTAATCCGACCAGCGCTGCGTTTGTCTTGCCCACAACAGCGACCGGCCGCCTACCTGGTAGCCGCGCATCCAGTCGAAAGGTTTTTCCTGCACATAAGGGTGGAATGCATCTTTGACAACAAAATGCATGGCGTCCTCTTTGAAAATATAATGTTTGCTGGCAATCGGATTGGCTTCACGTATCGCCAGCGAAGGCTGACCCCGGTGCTCAAATTCCCAGGGAAGCATATTGGTAGTAGGGTAGTCGACAATGTGCTTTACATCCTGCCCTCGTTCCAGCACCAGCGTTTTCAAGCCTTTTTGAGTTAATTCTTTGGCAGCCCAGCCGCCGCTAATGCCCGTTCCAACCACGATTGCATCAAATGTCCGGGCTTTTTCCGCATCAATATTGAAGTATGCCATTTCTGTTTTTACCGTTCAGGGTTTCTTTTTCCATAAATTGGGCAGCAGCTTGTCGTGCAGGAGCATCCGCCAGGTACCCCAGTCGTGCGCGCCTTCGCCGCCAATGAAATACTCGTGTTTTACGCCGATTTTGTCGAGCGCCGCGTGCGTTGCTGCTGATCTTTTCCCAACGAAATCCAGTTCGCCGCTTCCCAGACCCACCAGCAGGTAATCCACTTTGTCTTTGATTTTTGGATCATTGAAAAAGGCCGGATTCAGCTTTTCAGGTTCCAGGTCTCCCGCACTCAGGATACCAAACGAACTAAACAGATCAATCGCATTGAAGCCGACTGCCTGCGTATGCCGGCCGCCCATTGATAGTCCCGAGATAGCACGCGATTTCCTGTCTTTAACCGTACTATAATGCGAATCAACAAATGGTATGATCTGCTTTCTCAATTCATCCTCAAAAAGCTGGTAAGTTTTCTGTAAATGCTGCGGGTCAGAGCGGTGCAGCACCTGGTTATTGGGCATTGCGATAATCATCGGCGTGATCTTTCCTGCTGCTAAGAGGTTGTCCGCTATGAAGTTGGCTCGACCGTCGAGCTCCCATCCATTGGCAAGCTCGCCGCTTCCGCCGAGCAGGTACAATACCGGGTACTTCTTCTTCGGATCGTAGCCCGGCGGAGTATACACGAACATTTCACGCTCGCCATTAAGTACATCCGAATGGTAAATGTGGCGCGTTACACTTCCGTGCGGCACCTTTTGTGCATCGTAATAGGCAGGTTTGCTGTCGTGCACTACCACATTACTGTACCCCGGCTGATTTGCGCTGCCAGTCAGTGTATTATTGGGGTCAACAACCGGCACTCCGTCGAGCAAGATCCGGTATACATAAATATTCGGCGTCACCGGACCTACCGTGAGCGACCAGTTGCCTTCACGGTCTTTGATAAAAGGGATCGGGTCCTTCGATTTCAGTGCCAGCAAAATCGGTCCGCCGGTAAGTGCGACCTTCTGCGCCTCCGGTGCTTTGAGCCTGAACGTGATCGTGTGATCATCGTGCACCTCGGGCGAAATCACGCTGCCACCGTAAGGCACCAGGTTTTGTGTGTTTTTTTGCGGATTAAAATCCAGGTTTACATTGGCCTGCTGCGCGTAAACAGCCTGGGCAGCGACCAGGGTTGCGGAAACAAGCAGCGCATGTCTGAGTATTTTCTTCAAAGTCGGGATGTATAAAGTAGCGGCGCGAGCCTAATATATGGATAAGACGAAAAATCGGCCGGAATACCTGTCATGCCAGGATCGCTTTTACCAGATTTCCGTGCACGTCGGTCAGCCGGAAGCGGCGGCCCTGGAATTTATAGGTAAGCCGCTCGTGGTCTACGCCCATCAAATGCATTAAGGTGGCGTGAAAATCGTGTACATGCACCGGATCTTTCACGATGTTGTAGCTGAAATCGTCCGTTTCTCCATAGCTCAGACCAGCCTTCACGCCGGCGCCCGCCATCCACATGGTAAAGCACCTCGGGTGATGGTCGCGGCCGTAATCATCTGCGGTCAGTTTGCCCTGCGAGTATACTGTCCGCCCGAATTCTCCTCCCCAGATCACCAGTGTATCATCCAGCAAGCCGCGTCTTTTCAGGTCGATTATCAATGCGGCAGTGGCCTGGTCGGTGTCTTTGCATTGCTTGGCTATCCCTTTTGGTAAGCCGCCGTGCTGGTCCCAGCCCTGGTGATAAAGCTGTACAAACTTTACATCCTTTTCCAGCAGCTTTCTTGCCAGAATGCAATTGGCCGCATAAGTACCCGCATCCCGGCTGTCAGGACCATAAAGATCGAACACTTCGTCGGGCTCCTGGCTGGTATCCATCACCTCCGGCACCGAAGTCTGCATTCTGAATGCCATTTCATATTGGGCAATGCGGTTCGCGATCTCAGGATCACCGTAGGAATCGTTTTGAAGTTGATTGAGTTGGGTTAAATATTGCAACATTTCGGCGCGGTCTGCACCGTCGTAACCCTCGGGATTGTTCAAAAACAAAACCGGATCCTTACCTGACCTGAACTGGACTCCCTGGTGCCTGGATTCCAGGAACCCATTGCCCCAGAGCCGGGCATAGAGCGGCTGGTCTTTGGGCGCGTTTTTGGAGACGAGGACAATGAATGTAGGCAAATTGTGATTGTCCGAACCCAGCCCGTAGCTTACCCACGAGCCGATCGAAGGCCGGCCGGGAAGCTGGTTTCCTGTTTGAAAAAATGTAATCGCCGGATCATGGTTGATCGCCTCGGAATAAATCGATTTCACAATGCAAAGATCATCGACAACCTGGGCGGTGTAGGGCAGCAGCTCACTTACCCAGGTATCGTTTTTTCCGTGCTGATTGAATTGATAGATCGACGGTACCATCGGCAATGCACTCTGGCTGGCGCTCATGCCCGTAAGCCGCTGGCCTTTTCTGACAGAATCAGGCAAATCCTGACCGGCCAGGTTCACCAGTTTCGGTTTATAATCAAATGTTTCAAACTGCGACGGGCCGCCGCTCATAAAAAGGTAAACGACGCGTTTGGCTTTTGGGGCAATGTGCGGCAAAGCTTTGAGAATGTCCGCTTCCAGATCGGTCCCGCCTGTCGCATTCCGACTTCCTGAGCCAGTTACCTTCCTTAGTCCGAAGAGTGAGCCCATTGCCAATGCACCTAATCCCAGGGAAGTTTTGGTTAAAAACCGCCTGCGATCCAGCTTGTGGTGCAAGGCATCAAAGTCTGGTGAATGCAGCCGGAATTCGTCTTCATGGTGGTGTGACATCGCTTATCTTTTGGTTAAACTGGCGTCAGAATTGAGAATTGTACTTGCTACCACGCTGTTGGCTGCCACCATCGCCGGCTCCATTTTCATCGTAACCCTGTATTGACCGCTTCCAAGCCAGCCTTGTGCCTTTTCAGGGTATTTGTCAAACTTTTCTCTTTGCAATTTTTGGAGTGCGATCAGCAGGTCCAGTTCCTTCGGCGGAGGCATTTTGCCGGTCAGCTTGCGGTATGCAATGGTTATGGCAGCTTTTGGGTCGGCTATTCTGGTCATTTGTTCGCCCAGAACCTTACATGCTTCCACAAATGTCGGGTCGTTCAATGTGACCAGTGCCTGCAATGGGGTGTTGGTTTTCTGTCTTCTTACTACGCAAAAGCTGCGCGAGGTGGCGTCGAAGGTGGATAGCGCGGGATGTGGTACCGAGCGTTTCACAATCACATATAAGCTCCGGCGGTAAACTGCATCGCCGGAATCGGGTACATAATTGCTGCTGTTAATGGACCACAAACCTTCTGGCTGATAGGGTTTAATGCTTTTACCGCCAATTTTCCTGTTTAATAATCCGCTCGCAAGCAGCGCATTGTCGCGGATCATTTCTGCCGACATTCTGTTGGAAGGTCCCCGGGCAAGCAGCCGGTTGTCGGGATCCCGCTCTTTTACCTCGCGACTCACGCGCGAATCCTGGCGGTAACTAGCCGACATGACGATCAGCTTGTTCAGCTTTTTCATATCCCAGCCGGATTCCCGGAAAGTCACTGCCAGCCAGTCGAGCAGCTCGGGGTGGCTGGGCATTTCTCCCTGGTTGCCGAAATCTTCGGTGGTTTTCACCAGACCAGTGCCAAAGAAGTTTTGCCAGAGCCTGTTTACTGCCACGCGGGCGGTAAGCGGGTGTTCCGGCGCTACCAGCCACTGTGCGAGTCCGTACCGGTTTTTGGGTAAATGTTTGGGGAATGCGAGAATAGAGGCAGGAGTAGCAGGGTACACTTTTTCGCCGGGCGCATCGTAATTCCCCCTGAGCAGCACCCGCGCCTGCTTAGGTTTCGGCATTTCCTCCATTACCATCAGCTCAGGTACATTTTCGAGTGAATCGGACAGCAAGGTGCGGTTTTGCTGCAATGACGCGCGCATTGCGGCAGCTTCCTTGCTTTCTGCTGCCAGGTAATAGCTTTTCAGGATCTGCTTTTCGTCGGCTGATAGCTGTGAGGGCAACCTGGCCGCGAGCTGTTTCCAGGATGCTTTTTGAGCAAGAACAGCGATTTCAAAGGGAGTTAATGCGCGATTGTAAACTGTAATGTTGTCAACCTGTCCGCCTGTCAATCCAAAGCCGCGCCACCAGGCACCGATCTGCAAACCCGGCTGAACCGCCGATTTGAACAAAATATCTTTTGTAAGCTGGTCCATTGTTGTTTCCATTGCCAGCTCTGTTCCGTCCTGGAAAAGCCTGAAACCCGCTGCCCGCGACGAACCATCGTATTGCATTGTTAAATGGATCCATTTGTTGCGGGTGACCGGCTGCTTTGAAATCCTGGTAATCGCGTCGGAAGGAGCAGTGTGCGCCATGTTAATTTCCAGTTGGTCATTTTTGAGGTATAAATGGTAGCCGCGGAAGTTATAGAGCCGCTCGGCCTGACTTTTATGGAATATGACGCCCTCTTTCAGATCTCCCGGAATGAACACGCGGATACCAATGCTGAAAGGTTCTGATTTCCTGAAAACACCAGCCTGTCCCAGGTCCAGGTACACATCCCCATTCAAATGCAAGGCTTTGCCGCCGGGCGTATCTGTAAACTCAGGTTCTCCCGCCGGGCTACCTGATTCGCGTTTCATGGTACCTGCATTTTTCGGGTTAATGGCATCCTTCAACGTGCCATTGTCAAACGAGAACTGAGCTTGCAGACCGGTTTGAGGGATAGTTTGTTTAGAAAGTTTGCGGTATGCGCCCTTTGATATCCATTGATCAAAATCAACATCAGCCTTCGCTTCTGTTTGTTTCAGGCTGTCTTCCGATTGTTTGATCCGGGTTTTGATAAATGCCAGCACTTTTTCCTGCTGTGGACTAGGCAGCAGCAGAGTAGGAGTGGGCAGGGCGTCGTCCCAGGAAATTTGTCCTGCCTCTTTTACATTATTGAAGAAGCTGAAAAGTTCGTAGTAGTTTTTCTGCGAAACGGGATCGTATTTGTGATCGTGGCACTTGGCGCAGCTCACCGAAAGCCCGAGGAATGCATCTCCGAAAGTGTTGGTACGATCAACCACATACTCCGTCTGAAATTCTTCTTCAATGATCCCGCCTTCCATATTCTGCTGGTGGTTCCGATTGAATGCGGTCGCAATCCGCATATCTTTTGTTGGATTCGGCATTAAGTCACCGGCGAGCTGCCAGGCGATAAACTGATCATAATGCATGTTCCTGTTGAATGCGCCAATCACCCAGTCACGGTACGGCGACATATCCCGCAGCCTGTCCACCGTATACCCGTGCGAGTCTGCAAAACGTGCGAGGTCGAGCCAGTCTACGGCCATTTTTTCACCATAATGGGGAGACGCAATCAGCCTGTCGACCTGTTTCTCATATGCATTGGCGGTATTATCTTTCAAAAAACGATCCATTTCTTCCAAAGTCGGCGGCAGGCCGGTCAGGTCAAGGGATACTCTCCTCAGCAGCATCTCCTTACCTGTCTGTGCGGAAGGTTGCAGCTTTTCTTCTTCCAGTTTTTTAAAAATGAAATGATCGATCGGGTTAACGGCAAGATTTGTCCATTGGGTAGCAGGTACCTCCGATTTTTCGGGCTTCACAAATGCCCAATGCGGCTGGTATACGGCACCATCCCTGATCCACTTGATCAGTACTGCTTTCTCATTCGCCGAAAGCGAAAGGTGCGACTCCGGAGTGGGCATTACATACTCAGGATCAGCGGAGATAATGCGGTGAAAGAATTCACTATCAGCGAGATCGCCCGGCTCAATCGCTGCCCGGCCGGATGTTTTGGAGATTTTTTCGTAGGCGGACCCGGGAAGGTCCAGTCGCAAACCGCCTTTTTGCTTGGCCTTATCAGGCCCGTGGCAGGCAAAGCATTTATCTGAAAGAACCGGTTTTACATGGCGGTTGTAATCCAGTTTGTCCGGCAACTCCGCCATTGCCACTTCCACTTCGTCGGGAAGCTGCGGTGAGCAAGCGGTGAAACCATAGCCGGCAAAACAACAGATTAAATAAACGATCGCCTTTTTCATCTGAGGTAAAAGCGGTTCTTTATCTAAATATAATTTAAGATTTACTATAATGGCATATTATTAGCATGTCTTCTAAAAACCTTACACTAATCTAAACTTTACACAAAATGCGTTGGCAGGATTTAGGAAGAAGTAGCAATGTTGAAGACCGCCGGGGTATGTCAGGAGGCGGCAAAGTAGCTATCGGCGGAATCGGCGCCATTATTGTGCTCGCAATCGGCCTTTTGACCGGTCAGGATCCCAGCGTGATCCTCGGTAACCTTCAAGGTAACGAGAGTGCAGAGCAGGTACAAACCCGCCCGCCAGGCCCGCGTCCTGACGACCGTACCGCCGATATGGTTTCGGCCGTATTAAAAAGTACCGAAGATGTGTGGAGCAATATATATGCTGAAAACGACGGTCAGTATGAAAAGCCGCGTCTACAGATCTTTGAAAATGCAACGCAAAGCGGCTGCGGCAGCGCGTCGTCTGCAATGGGGCCGTTTTACTGTCCTGCCGACCACAAAGTGTACATCGATCTGTCCTTTTGCGACGAGCTGAGAACGCGCTTTAAAGCACCGGGAGATTTTGCAGTAGCCTATGTAGTCGCGCATGAAGTGGGGCATCACGTGCAGAATTTAATGGGAATATCTGAGCAGCTGCAACAGCAGCGAGGCCGGATCAGCGAAGCCGAGTACAACAAACTTTCAGTTAAGCTCGAATTACAGGCGGACTTTCTTGCAGGTGTCTGGGCCAATCACGCGCAGGAAATGAGCAATATCCTCGAACCTGGTGATCTTGAATCGGCATTGAAAGCGGCAAATGCGATTGGTGACGATAAGCTGCAAAAGGAATCGCAGGGTTATGTGGTGCCCGATGCATTTACCCACGGTACCTCTGAGCAGCGGATGTACTGGTTCAAGAAAGGTTTTGAGACGGGCGACCTGAACCAGGGAAAGTACGAGAACATCAGGTAAGAGCAGCTTCATTTTTCCGGATAAATCGGGTGCAAGATTTGCAGGAACCTGCTTTTGCCCATTGCATTCATTTTCAATATTGTTAATTTGCATTCAGATTTATCCGGCCCCTTTTAAATGCTCTATCAAAACATTCTTCTGATCGATGATGATGAAGATGATCAGGAAATATTCCTGAGTGCACTCGAAAATGCCGCAGACTCGGTAAAGTGTGTGGCATTCAGTAATGCTGTTCAGGCATTTGAAAAGCTGCAAAAAAACGAGCTGGACACGGATATCATCTTTCTTGACCTCAATATGCCGTTGATGAACGGGCAGGAGTTTCTTACGCAGCTCAAAAAGCAGCAAGATTTAAAGGATATTCCCGTCATTATTCTGTCAACTTCTTCCAATCAAAACACGATCCAGCAGGCCAAAAAACTGGGTGCAGTTGATTTTATCACCAAGCCGCACAGCTTTGACGACCTTGTGCAGATTCTACGGAGAGTTTTAGTTTAGTTAAAAAAAACTGTCGCTCGCTGCATTATACCACGATAAGCTGCGCAACTCCCTTTGCTTTAAGCGCTTTCTTAGTTTGTTCTTCAATCCCGCCGTCAGTAATCAGGCACGAAATGGCGGATAGCTTCGCGAATTTAATGTAGCTATCCCGACCTATTTTGGATGAATCACACAGCAAAATAGCCTGCGATGCATTTTGCAGGTAAGCTGAGGTAATGCCTGATTCGTGCTCGCTGTGAGCGGTCAGTCCGTTTTCAGCAGAGATACCGTCTACACCGATGAAGCATTTGGCAGCATGGTAACCGTGTATATGCTCGATTGCTTTTTGCCCGTGTACTGCTCTGCGCTTTTTATCCAGTTCGCCGCCGATCAGGTTAATGCGGATAGATGGTACGTCGATCAGCTCGGCCAGTACGGGCAATGAATTGGTAATTACGTGAATGTTGGCTTTCTTTTTCAAGTGCGTGCACATCTGGAACACTGTACTGCCGCAATCCATGAATATCGTATCCCCGTCATCGACCAGTGTAGCTGCTTCCTGCGCAATGCGCTCTTTATCTTCATGCCGCTGTACTTTCTTGTCGGAAAAACCGGTGATCACTGCATTGTCGGGCTTCATCGCACCACCGTGCGTCCTGACCAGCAAACCCTGTTCGGTGATTTCGTGTAAGTCGCGCCGGATGGTAGCCGGCGAAGCGGCCATTTTATCGGCCAGCTCAAACACCGACAAGCTGCCGGCTTCATACACCTCCGCCAGGATTTTCTTTTTTCTTTCCTGAATTGTCATTTGATCAAATTTTGATCAAAAGTAATCAAATGAACAGATATGTAATGATGAAATCGGCCCCTGGATCAGGCTGTGTGAGGAGTTGTGATAGCGATTCCATTGGCTAACGGAATACTGATAAAGAAACAGGTACCTGCGCCGGGCTCGCTTTCAAACCAGATTTGTCCCTGCTGTGCCTTGATGAAATCTACACAAAGCAGCAGTCCAAGTCCCACGCCCTTTTCGTTTTTGGTGCCGTAAGTGGATTGTACATTCAGTGAAAATATGCTTTCACTCTTTTCGGCCGACATTCCTATACCATCGTCCTGAACCTTGATGATGCAATTGCTATCCCGCACTTCTGACCTGATTGTAACGGTACCGCCGCTTTGAGTGAACTTGATCGCATTACCGGTGATATTGCGCACGATGATCTGCATCATATCGCCATCGGCGCAGACGACAGTTTCCGGATCAATGCAGTAGTCGAGTGTAATGCCTTTTGTGGCGGCGATATCCTTTTCGAGGCGCAGGGTCGGTTCCAGTAATTTGGCTATTTCAATGTGTTCCAGTCTGGCGGAAACACCATAAAGCTGTGACTTTGACCATTCCAGCAGCTTGCTCAGCATCGCGAGCGTGTTCTTGGTCGCATTGAGCAGATCATTTTCGATTGCCAGCTTTTGACTTTCTTCCAGTTCATGCTGGGTGAGCAGTTCGAGGAAGTTCTGAATGCTGCCCAGCGGTGAGCGAAGATCGTGCGCCACGATCGACATCAGTTTGTTCTTTTCGGCATTGATCCGTTCCAGCTCCTGGTTCTGTGCGGTAATCTGCTCGTTTTGGGCCTCAATTGCTTTTGATTTTTCAACAGTGACGAGCTTTTCCCGCTCATAGCTCCGGCGGATATAGTGAATGCAGAAATAGGCGATCGCTGCTACAACCACGTAGGCCGACATATGATCGACAAACTTGGCAAACCTGCTATCGTAAGTATCAGGAACAGATCGCGGAACAGAATATTCAAAAATGCATAGCAATACGAAAACGCCTACATTGACAGGTATCCAGAACTTGTACTCGCTGCGCGGACTGATCGCAATGCTGAGCAAAAGGAAAAGCAGAAAAAAAAGGTCAGTAGGCCCATTAATACCTGCATTCAGGAAGTAATTGATTGTAAACAGGATCAGCCCGATCACGTTTGTGGCAAGGATGGTAGCAGGTGCCTGGTTTTTGAACCGCGAGAGGTAGTAAAGGCCAAAAGCCAGCAAAAGCACCACGAGGCTTGTGAGCGCCACTTCCGGCAGGCCGATAAAATAGTTAAATGGAATGTTGTAAGTAAGAGCGAAGATCGAAATCAGGCATACGGAATGGAATATGCGTGCATTCAGAGGGAATTTACTTGGCTCTCCGGAAAGTCTGGCCCAGAGTTGATACAGGTAAAGCTTAGGAGGCAAGGCGTCTTTCTTTTCGTTCTTACAAATATAAGAGAGCATAGTTGTAATACCACGTAGAACTAGTTTAAAATAATTAGCTATACGTCACACCGCCGTTATGAAATATCAGGGCTTTTTTTAGATTTCATGAAGGGTTTCAACTTATTCGTTAACCTACCCGAAAAGGATTATTATATTTGGCAGACGTTTGCATAGCGATAAGCCCGTGTTGCTCTTTCTCCTGATTGCAAAATATAAATAGCTAAATATTTCCTGAACGCTTACCGGATTATAATGAAAAGAAGAGATGCTCTTAAAGATTTGTCGATGCTGCCACTTGCGGGCGGCGTAATGCTGCCTTCCCGACAGGAGCAGCCGGCAGCAAATGCCCTCAACGACGCTGCTGCCGGCAAACAGATTTACCAGTCCATCGGTGTGGAGCCGATTATAAATTGCCGCGGAACATTCACCATCATAGGCGGCTCAGTGGAGCGGCCGGAAGTGCGGGCTGCAATGGACGCAGCTGCGCAGGTTTTTGTGCAGTACGATGAACTGGCATTTGCCGCAGGAAAGCGACTCTCTGAACTGACCGGCGCAGAATGGGGGCTTGTATCCTCGGGTTGTGCAGCCGGGCTTAAACACGTAACGGTGGCCTGCGTGACAGGAGGTAACCCTGAAAAGCTGGTGAGGATACCCGACTTATCGGGTTTTGAAAAAACAGAAGTGATCGTTCCGAGATATTCGCGGAACGTTTACGACCATGCATTGCGCAATGTGGGTGTGCAGCTGGTTACTATCGACACGATCGAGGAGCTTTCGAATGCGATCAATCCCCGGACTGCGTTGATTTATTTAATGGCTTGCCCGGAATCAATGAGCGGGCCGGTTTCTCTGGAAGCGATCTCCAAAATTGCCAAACCCAAGAACATTCCGATACTGATTGATGCAGCTGCTGAGGATCTTACTATCCCAAATGTGCATTTGAAGATGGGCGCCGATGTGGTGGTTTACAGTGGTGGAAAAGCTTTGTGCGGCCCGCAGTGCGCCGGACTTGTATTAGGAAGAAAAGATTTACTGATGTCGGCCTGGCAGGCGAGCGCCCCGCACCACGGTCCGGGAAGGGATAACAAAGTAGGCCGAGAAGAAACAATGGGGATGATTGCCGCCGTGGAAGCCTGGACCAAAAGGGACCATGCAGGTGAATGGAAGCGGTGGCTGTCGTGGCTGGATAGCATTTCAAAGAAAGTATCCGCAGTCGATTCAGTGAAAACAACGGTGATTGAGCCCAAAGATCTTTCGAACAGAACACCTGTACTTCGGGTCACCTGGGATGCTACGAAGTTGAAGATCACGGGAGAGGAAGTTGCAGAGCTTTTCGGTCGCACCAAGCCGAGGATAGCGCTGGGCGGCGGTACCAGGAATGATGAGACTTATGTAACCATTACAACCGGCCAAATGCAGCCGGGAGATGAAAAGGTGGTGGCAGACCGTCTTGTGGAGGTTTTATCTCAAAAACGGACTGCACCTAAAACGGAAATGGCAGCAGCCTCCGTTTCGCTCAAAGGGCACTGGGACGCAGAAATTGAGTTCTTTTCAAGCAAAAGCAAGCATTCGCTGATCATTGAGCAGGATGGTAACTGGCTCAACGGTTCACATAAAGGCGAGTTCAGTGTGCGTGAGCTGCAGGGGACGGTTGAAGGGAATGAATTTAAAATGCGCAGTACCGACAGGCAGCCTGCCGATGCGATCACCTTTTTGTTTTCGGGCACTGTGAAAGACGATGTGATGACCGGCTCCATTTATATGGGTGAGTACATGACTGCTAAATTCACTGCTAAAAAATACAAGTTCAAGTACAAGCGGGAGAAGGTGTTTATTCCTTCGGGACCACCGCTGGCTACCTGATTTTACCGCATACAAAAAGAGCAGCACAAGGCTGCTCTTTTGCGTTTGTTATAGATGAAGTGTAGGAAATACGTTTGAAAGCCAGGTGCTTGCCTGGTTGTTATCTTAATGCCAATAAGCCCGTGAGCGGAAAATCAGGAGCGGGTTCTGGGACGGGCTGTGTGCCTGTCAGATTTTTTAAAAAATCCATTGCGTCCCTGGCAAGCAATTCTTTGATATGCTTGCCGCCCAGCTGGTCATAATACCACAGCCAGACCATCTCCTCTGATACAATCAGGTAATGCAGCTTTTCCATGTTCGTTGACGTAAATAACACTTCAAAGTTATGGAATAAATCCATTTAAATGGAAATAATCCATACCAAATTTTTAAAAAAATGGAAGTGAGTTTTTGAAATGCTCACTTCCAGCTTATTAACTTATATGTGCAAGTGTATCGCGTAGCGAAACTGCTTCATGAGACGCATCGTAAATGCATTCTCCATTTTTAACGACAAGGATCTGCGGCGATTGGTGCTGAACGCGGAAACTGTCGGCAATAGCCATCGATTCCTTCCGGTTGCTGATCACGTCCACGATATAGATAGGAGTGGAAATCTCAGGGGAAGCGCTGACATCCATTTTCAGCTGGCGATACGCCATCAGGCTTGTCATGCATCTTGGGCTGTGCTTGTAAATAATGGAATATTCGCCTGACTGGTGTATTTTCTGAACTTCTTCTTCACTATTGATTGCAATCCAATTCATAACTGATCGGTAACGTTGTTGTTGGTGACTTGCAACTTCAACACAACAAACAGCCCTTTTCATTCCCGGTTACATTAAAAAATGCTTTAATACGCTGTTTATGAATGTTTTGCCCGGATGTGAATAGTTGCTTTTTTTCATTGCAAGCCAGCTTCCTGCTGTATCTTTTGTTTTTATTTCCTTTCAGCCTGTTACCAATTTCCGGAGCCCACGTCTAAACGATAGAAAGTAAATTTATCTAAAATAAACTTAAAGGTTGATTTTATGAAAGTTGGTGGTATCTTTGTGGTTGTTCCGTATAGCCTTTTTGCGGTTCGTTTTAATTCCGATCACAATCACGAGTTTACAAGGCTGTTTGAAAATTGGAATGACGCCTTTTATCTGGAAGAGTTTTTCGAAACACACAAAGGGGATTTGGCGGAATATTGGCAGGATATTACCGTAGAAGAGGCGGTATTAAGAACCAGGCAGGAGGCAACAAGGCTTGAAAAGCGTTTGCTGGCGATAGCGAAGCGAGGGATGAGCAGTAGGTATGAGGGGCTCTCAACGCTGTTCAGGCCACTGCATAATGGCACACAGCGTCTCGATCCATTTGAAAAAAGTAAGGCAAAAGGGGATCAGAGGCAGAGCTGGTTGCGGATTTATGCGGTGAGAGTGGATGTGAACTTCTTCATTATCGCAGGTGGCGCTATCAAACTGACGAGGACAATGAATGAACGCGAGCATTTGTTGAAGGAGCTTCATAAGTTGGATGCCGTCGTTAATTATTTGCGAACTGACCAAAATGACGAATTTGGAATTTTTGAACTGTTTTAAATATCACAACTATGAGTATTCAAAAAGTAAAGGAGAAGGTTATCAAGCAGGCGGTAGTCGATCTTGAATGGCAGGATACGGCGAGGTTCAGAGCGGAAAATGCTGCTTGGATGGATGTATCTTTTAAGATCAGTCTGGCGATTTTGCGTACGTTGAGAGCGCGCAAAATGAGCCAGAAGGATCTTGCAAAAGAAATGCAATGCTCGCCGCAGTATGTGAACAAGCTGGTTCGCGGATCTGAAAATATGACGCTTGATACCATCTGTAAGCTTGAAAAGATCCTCGGTATCAAATTGATCGAGTTACCTTTTCAAGATACAGTGCAGGCAGGTTAGGCCTTCTTCTCAGTGGGGACGATGATAAAGTGGAGCAGTTCTGTGTGTCGCAGAACAGAAATGTTGGTTACATTCAAAATGTCACGATGCGTCAGCGCCCTGAAAAGTTCATTTGAATTATTTACAGGCTTGTCATTGAAAGAAACAATAATGTCACCTTCCAGAAGTTGGGAACGGGAGGCCGGGGTATTTTCTTCAATGCGGGTGACGAAAATGCCGCTCTTATTGGGAAGCTTGTAGTGCTGCCTGATTTTCTCATTCACAGGCACATCCTGTAATTGTAACCCCAGATATGCCTTGAATACCTTTCCGTCGCGGATAAGCTGGCGTGCAATTTCCTTTGCCGTATTAATGTCAACAGAAAAGCTTAGTCCCTGAGCACCCTGGATTACGGCAGTGTTTACACCTACAACTTCACCGTCTGTGTTGATCATCGGTCCACCCGAGTTACCCGGATTCAATGCGGCGTCGGATTGGATCACATTGTCAACCATCCTGCCCGATTGTGTCTGCAAAGTACGTCCCAATGCGCTGACCACGCCTGTGGTAACGGTATGCTGGTAACCATAGGGATTTCCGATCGCAATCACGAACTGGCCGATCTGTAACTGGCTTGCATCACCCAGTTTTGCTACCGAGTAACCTTCCGTGTAAATTTTCAGTATAGCCAGATCCGTGTCCGGGTCTTTCCCGATGAGCGTAGCCTCGATTTCGTTCTCATTCAGAAGACTTACCATGATCTTCTCCGCGCCTTCAACCACGTGGCTGTTGGTAAAAATAAAACCGTCGGAAGAAAATATGAAGCCAGAACCCGAGCCCGCGGCCCGCAGCTTACCATTAGTTGTTTTATAGGTATCTATTTTGACAACGGCGTTCTTGATCTGATCCACCGCGCTGATAATCATAGTTGAAAAAGTGTCCATAGCTGCTGAGTTTAGCTTTTTCTCAACACGGTCAAAAAAATGGCCAGCAGCTGAAATGTGCCAATGTGGCGGATTGCTGCTAAACAATCCGCCAAAAGGGCGCGAAAGTCTACCTTACCAGCTTAATGCTTTTTGATCCCACGACAAGGGTATAAATGCCGCGCGGCATTTTCCGCATATCCACTTCCAGGCTCCTGCTGTTTGTCACAGATTTGTAAACGGACCTTCCATTCGCATCAATCAGCTCCACATTGCCTAGTACAAGCTGAGACTTGACATTGAGCTGATCAGCAACAGGATTGGGGAATGCACTGACTGTTTCTGACCCGTCGATATGAACAGGAACTACGCGGGTATGCGCAAAATCGCCGTTTTCATCCACTTGTTTCACCCTGTAATAGTAAATGCCGGGCAGCAGAAATTCATCTTCAAACTGATACGCTGTTGTGTTCCGGGTATTACCTGCGGCGGCTACGGATTTGATGACCTCAAAAGAAGCAGCATTCGTGCTCCGTTCCACTTCAAAATGCGATGCACTAACCTCTGCCGAAGTAGCCCATTCAACCATTACCCGTCCGTTTTTGTTTGATTTTGCGGTGAAGCTCTTCCAGGTAACGGGCAGTGAGGAACCCATAACGGAAAGCTCCGGAGACAAGATTGTATTCCGGTTGCTATCGACAATTTTCAGGCGGTAAATTCCCGCTCCGACTGTCCATTGCTGGGTGGTATTTTCAATCTGATTGCAGGTGCTGAACCACTGATATTGCGAGCCTGCCTGAATAGCTGGCCCGGTGAATGTGATCTGAGAGCTCCCGAATGCGTAAGCAGCTGCTACCGCAGGGGGCGGCAAAGCAGTATAGGGTTCTGACTGATTCAGAAATTCCGGGGTTATCTTGTCAGACCAGAATCCTGCGAGATGGATCAGCCCGGAGTATACTTGTCCGTCGGGTGACATGGTTACGCCATCGCCCCTGAAATGGATCTGGTCGCCGCGGTAGTTGATATCATAATAGGGGTCTGTTTCTGGTCCGGGATACACGTGCGGGTAAGTTCCATTGTTATTGATCAGTTCATTTTGTGCATTGATCACATTCGTAGAAACCCTGCTGGCGCCTTCCACAGTAAACCTTGAAGCGCGCGCAACGATCCATGCCAGATTGTTTTTACCTGTCAGCGAGCGGCTGGCGCTGATTACCTCCCAGAGATTCGAGATGTAGCGGCTGTAAGTATTGTCACCGGGATGTTCGAGGTAATTGTCTGTTTCGCCCTGATGCCAGAGTACCGCACGTACGCCCAGCTGCGCGATGTAGTAGTTCAATGCAATGCGCAGGTGACCGAAAGGCATACCAGCCGGAAAGGTATAGCCGAATGCGCTGACCGGCTCAGTATTCGCATTAATGGATTGCTTCCAGTTTTCTACGCCGGTACTGGACCAGCCTCCATTGAAGATCATCACAGGTACCCTGAATTTCTCGTAGATCTTATCTCCAAAGGAACCCCAGCACCAGGCATAGTTACCGAACGGGGCCGTTTTTACATTGGCGCCCAGCTGTACAAACTCGGGACAAGGCAGTTCCAGCGAGGGGTAGGGCGTAATGGTTCCTCCATTCACATTCTGATAATCCACGCTATTGACCTGATCGTGCGCAGCGCCCGGCCCGTTTGGATTGGAGTCGCCACCGGTGGCATTGGATTGTCCGGCAACAACGAACACTTCACCAACTCCCACGTGCTGCACGGTAGTTATTACAGGCTCAATGCCTGCTTTTACAGCGCGCACTTCAAGGCGGTACCAGCCGCCTTTCACAGTCATCGAACCGTAAAAGTGACCTGCTTCGATGGTATTATCAATCAATGTCCACCCGCCACCCGCAGGGGCCGCCTCGCCTTCACCGGCGATCCAGGGAATGAACCGCGCTTCAATCTGCTGAAAAGGTTTTGTAAGATACCCTCCGATATATACGCTGGCTTCATTTGCATTGCTCCTCTGGAAGACAGCCCGGTCGGCGGGAAAACTTACTACAACCTGTGCAAGGCTTGTTGTAGCGCCATGTAGAATGATAATTGATGTAACTAGTTGTAAAATTTTCTTCATAGACGAATGATTTAGTAAGGTGATTGATTGAAAACCGAATAAAATCCACACTTAAATCCCCGCACAAGACACAGCATGCCCGAATGCCGGAAACAGCATGAAGACAAGCGTAATCTGACCTGGATTGAGCGTGAACCTTGACTAATATATCAAAGTTGGAACGGAGAAATCATCAGGTGCGACCTTAATTATCAAGCGGGGGAAATGGCTGAAAGAGCGGAAATGAATTAGTTTTCAGCGTGGTATAAATAGTTTATGATTTTGTTCGAAAAATGTAGAATTGTTTTTCTTGTCCTAGTTCAATGTTTTGACCTGCCTCCATACGGTAGCTTTGTATCATCAAAATCAAAAACGGATTTAAACAACGAAGCAAATGGAAAATACAATCAACGGGATACATCACATTACGGCCATTGCAAGTGATGCTAAAAAGAACTACGATTTTTACACCCGTATACTGGGATTGAGAATGGTTAAAAAAACGGTCAATTTCGATGATCCTAATACTTACCACTTTTACTATGGCGACGAGAATGGTACGCCCGGAACAATCCTGACATTTTTCCCCTGGGGAAGTCAGATCCCTGCCGGAAGAAGAGGTACGCGGCAGGTGACTGAAATCGGATATGCTGTTCCCGAAGGGAGCCTCGATTTCTGGTTGAAAAGGTTTGAAGCGAATGGGGTTACTTACAACAAGGTTTCGGAGAAATTCGGCGAGCAGTATCTTACCTTCCTCGATCCTGACGGTTTGAAATTTGAACTGACAGTTCCTGCGAAAGCGGATCTTAGAAAACCTTGGGAAACCAATGAGGTAACTGGCGAGCATGCAACCCGCGGTTTTCACCATATCACGATTACGAGCAATAAAATTGAAGAAACGGCCAAAATCCTGACTGACATTTTCGGGTACCGTTTGCTTGAACAAAGTGTAAACAGATACCGGTTTATCACCGATGCAGTTGAAA
The DNA here is from genome assembly GCF_001424405.1 of Dyadobacter sp. Leaf189. GTDB lineage: Bacteria > Bacteroidota > Bacteroidia > Cytophagales > Spirosomataceae > Dyadobacter. Next base: position 310,692 of record NZ_LMPS01000006.1, on the reverse strand, counting down.
ACGCGGCACTGGTTGACCTGGTAGAAGTACCCGGAGAAAGAGCGGGGCATGTAGCCGGAGGATCGGTGCATCACGTTGCATTCAGGGTTGCAAACGATGATATTCTAATGGAGTTCCGGAAAAAAGTAATGGAAGCCGGTCATCAGATCACGGATAAGATCGACAGAAATTACTTCTATTCACTTTACTTCCGTGAGCCGGGTGGGGTATTGTTCGAGATCGCAAGTGACAATCCCGGATTTGCAACCGACGAAACCGTTGCAGAACTAGGCACAGGCTTAATGCTTCCGCCACAATATGAACCAAGAAGAGCTAAAATTGAAGCTGTTCTTCCAAAACTTAACTGATATGTACACGCATCAAATGGACGTCGTGACGGACGGGGTGCCCGTTTCAGAAGCGAAAAAAGCAATTATCATGCTGCACGGCCGGGGCGGCTCAGCCGAGAACATTATCTCGCTCAGGCGCCAGCTGAAACTGGACGATATGGCGATTTTCGCACCGCAGGCTACTAATAACAGCTGGTATCCTTACAGTTTTATGGCGCCTGTATCGCAAAACCAGCCTGCACTGGATTCTGCTTTGGAAACAATTGCGGGTGTAGTGGCTATGATCGAGAGCAATGGGATCAGTCCGGAAAACATTTACTTCGCCGGCTTTTCACAGGGTGCTTGTCTGAGTCTGGAATATGTGGCGCGGAATGCAAAAAGGTACGGCGGTGTCATCGCGCTGACTGGCGGACTGGTAGGAGAGGAGCTCATGGAAGACAATTATCAGGGTGATTTTGCAGGTACTCCCGTCTTCATTTCCACCGGCGACCCCGATCCCCACGTTCCTGTTTCGAGGGTAAAAGAGAGTATCGCAGTGTTGGAGAGGCTCAATGCGTTCGTGACTTTCATGGTTTATCCCGGCAGACCGCACACGATCCTGGCTGGGGAATTCAAGCTGGCCAACGAACATGTTTTATCCTGAGTAATATTCTTATTTTATAACTGAAAACCCGGCTTTTGATGTAAAAGCCGGGTTTTTCGTATTTAAAGGGCATAATATAATATCTTGCCGCCAAATGGATCATCAGAAATATGTTTGAACAAATCAACCAATATGCATTACGGTGCATGCAGTTTTCACCCGGAGATCTTGAACTGTTTGACTCACTTCTTCAACATAAGAAATTCGCGAAGAAAACTTTTCTGTTGCTGGAAGGTGAAGTTTGCCAGTTTGAAGCATTTATCCTGAAAGGCTGCATCCGGACTTACTACATAGACAGTACCGGCGCGGAAGTAACGCTGCAATTTGCGATTGAAGACTGGTGGGTAAGTGATATTACCAGCTTCCAGAACCAGACGCCCAGCCACATGTATATAGAAACGCTGGAAGATTGTGAGGTGCTGCTTTTAACCCCTGAGAACAAGGAAAAGCTGCTGGCCAGCGTGCCAGGCTTCGAACGAATGTTCAGATTGATGGTACAGCGCAACCTGGCGCAAACGCAGGAGCGGCTTTTCAGGACCATATCCACCAGCGCGGTAGAAAAGTACCTGGATTTCCTTAACCGTTACCCCACCATTCCCCAACGTGTTGCCCAGCATTATATCGCCTCTTACCTGGGCTTTTCACCGGAATTCCTGAGTAAAGTACGCCGTAAGCTGAGTGCTCAATAAATGCCTGTACAAATTGGTAACACCCTTTGCATATATACGGCGCAAAAAGCTCCACAAACAAGCTTTGAAATATTCTTTTGAGCAGCTTTATGGCTATGGAATGATTGTTTCGCTTCCTCTAAGCACAACCAAACATGAAAATTGTCATGGCACAAAATTCAGAAATTGTAGAGGTACTAAACGACTTGATTCTGATCAATAACGATCGCATAGAAGGATATAAAAAGGCATCAGATGAAACAAATGCTTCTGATGCAGATCTGAAAACTTTGTTCAGCAATCTGGCAGAGCATAGCAGACAACACGTTGCAGAACTTACAACCGAAGTGAATTCACTGGGTGGAGAACCTGTAACCGGTACCATGCTTTCAGGAAAGATATATCGGGCGTGGATGGATGTCAAAGCAGTGTTCAGCAGCAAAGACAGACAAACCGCACTTGAAAATTCAGAATTTGGCGAAGATGCTGCGCAGAAAGCTTATGAGGCAGCATTGAAATCAGATACACTCACACCAGAATTACACGCTATCGTTACAAGACAAAAAGCAACTTTGAAAAGCGGCCACGATACAGTGAAAAGACTGCGTGACGCGGAGAAAGTGCTTCATTGACATTATACTTCATCAACAAATAGGAACGAGAAAAGCCGGCTAAATGCCGGCTTTCTTGCTTTTTAGCTGGTAACCAAATTTCAACTCGCAATTTAAGCTTTACCCTTGTTATCCCAGTGATCCTTGATCAGCTTACCTGACTGATCTTTCACCATCACTCTGGAAAACCTGTCGCCCTTAATGCGGCCTTCCGCGTCAAGACTTCCGATAAACAGCATCACAGGATTGCCGTCCTCGTCGGTCTTAAAAGCGATATCGTACCGGCCGAACTTTTGGTTAACCATAGTCGCAGGCGGGTACTTCTTGTTCAGCTGCTTCAATAATTTGTCGCCGATTTTCATGGTCAATGCATTTAGGCCGCTTTCTCTTCGGGCTGCGAGCGTGGTATTTCCTGCAGGATCAGTTTGGCTACCATATCAATGCATTGCAGCATAATCTCTTCCGGGCTTCCCTTAAAAACTTCCCTTGCAGCTACCGACTTATCTTTGAAATAAGCGTGGACAAACATGGTACCTACCGGTTTTTCGGTCGTTTCACTTCCTCCTGGACATGTTAATCCTGTGACACCAATGTGAATGTCAGCAGGAATAAACGATTGTAGCCGGTTTGCGAGTTCCTGGGTCACTTCCGCACTTTCCGGCGTGAACTTTTGGATCATATCAGCGGGAACATGCAGGATGGTCTGTTTCAAAAGTGCATCGTAACATACAAGTCCACCTTTTAAGATGGTACCCGACTCGGCGCACAGGGAGAACTCTGCGGCTAACCTCCCCGCGGTTGCACTTTCGGCAAAAGCCACTGACAGGTTCTGAGCTGCCAGTGCTTTGCCACATTCAATAACTATTTGTGAAGGCATATATTTAAAAGATATAATTTGAAAATCAAGACAGCCTGATCAGCAGACCTTCGTCACCGGCGAGGGTGATGATATCTTCCACCTGCATTCCCACGCGCTCGGTTTCAGTTCCAAGTACGATCGTACCCTTATAGCTGGTATTGTTGCGCGGCTTGAAGTAGCAAGGCCGGTGGCTGAGGTTGAGAATGATCAGGAATTTTTCGTCCCCAAACTCCCTGGTGTAGGAAACCAGCTGCTGGTCAGAATAAACCGGACTGTAAGCACCAATATTCAATGCAGCGGACTCTTTTCGCAGAGCGATCAGCTTCCTGTAAAAAGCCAGCATGGAATACGGGTTGCTCTTCTGGGTTTCCACATTCACCCTTCCTGAGTTGTAGGGCAGTCTGAGCCAGGGTTTGTTTTGTGAAAAACCGCTGTTGATCTCGCTGCTCCATTGCATTGGCGTACGGGATGGATCGCGGCTTACATTGAGGTCCGGCATGTTCAGTCCCTGCGGGTCTACAATCTCGTTGATAGGAATCGCCACGTCGCGCATTCCGATCTCATCTCCATAATAAATAGTAGGAGTACCGCGCAAGGTCAGCAGCATTAATGCAGCAATTTTTGCCTGTGACCGGCCAATGCGGCTCGAAATCCGAGGTTTGTCGTGATTACTCAAGACCCAGTTTGGCCAGCCCTGAACAGGTAGTGCACCTTCATATTCGTCAATAGCAGCGGCGATCCTGGCTGAATCCCACGGCAGGGTCAGAAGCTGGAAGTTGAACGGCAGATGTGCGCCTTTGTTGTCCAAACCATAATAGGTAACCAGTTTCTGGATTGGCAGATATATTTCACCGATCAGAACGCGATCATCATATTGGTCGGTCAGCTCGCGCATCATTCTTACAATATCGTGTACCTCCGGTTGGTCAGTTGAGTATACCGGATTGTAATGGTCATAAATCAGATCATCTGCATTATAGATGGAATCGGGCGAAGGCGGATTGTCCCGCAGCTGTTCGTCCTTGATCATATGCCACATAACATCCACACGGAAACCGTCGATTCCTTTGTCCAGCCAGAATCGCATCACGTCCAGCATCGCCTGTTGTACTTCCGGATTTCGCCAGTTCAAATCAGGCTGTTCTTTCAGAAATGCGTGGTAATAGTATTGTTGGGTTTGTTCGTCCCATTCCCAGGCGTGCCCTCCGAAAACGCTCAGCCAGTTGTTGGGCAATGCGCCGTTTTCGCCTCCGTCGTGCCAGATATACCAGTCGCGCTTCGGGTTATCTTTTGAAGAGCGGCTTTCCAGGAACCAGGGGTGTTGGTCAGAAGTATGGTTTGGGACCAGGTCAAGCAGCAGTTTCATGCCGCGGCTGTGTGTCTCGTGCAGCAGCTCGTCGAAATCCTCCATGGTACCGAAAAGCGGGTGAATGCCGCGGTAATCAGAAATGTCATAACCGAAGTCGGCCATTGGGGAAGGATATATCGGTGAGAGCCAGATACAGTCGACGCCCAGCCATTGCAGGTAGTCGAGCCGGCTTGTGATCCCTTTTAAATCACCTACACCGTCGCCATTAGAGTCCTGAAAAGAACGCGGATAGATTTGATAGATAACCCCGTGCTGCCACCACAGGTATTTGGTTTGATTCAATGTCTCGGTCCTTGTTTGCTCCGTAATCATAAGTAGTGGTGTTTGTCAATGTTTTGATTTCCCGCGAGCACTCAAAAATCGCGCCTGCCTAGTTTTGGTGCCGCTTTTGCATTAGTATGTGCATTAGGGTTACACATATTTGCTACAATTCGGATGGCACAATTTTTAAGCAATCCGGACTTACTTTATTACAAAATCAATCGAAAAAACCACCTTATATATGAAAAGAGCCGGCGCTTGGTACACAGAAACCGGAGTTCAATTCAGAGTATGGGCGCCAGAAAGAAAGCGGATGCGCCTGCAACTTTTTGGCTCAAATGAAGAATTCCATGATATGCAGCCGGTGGGTGAGGGGTATTACGAATTGCATCTGAACAGGGTTCCAAACGGAACTAAATACAAGTTTCTACCGGAAGGCGAGACCGCTTTCCCTGATCCTGCGTCCCAGTTCCAGCCGGAGGGCGTGCATGGTCCGTCGGCCATTGTCGATCATCAATATTTTCAATGGAGTGACCTTTCCTGGAAGGGTCGGGCATTTGATGAGCTGATTATCTACGAGCTTCATATCGGAACATTCACTGCCGAAGGGACATTTAAAGCCGCTGCTGAAAAGCTGCCGGAACTTGCAGCAAGCGGCATTAATGCGATTGAACTAATGCCTGTTTCGGAGTTTCCCGGAAATCGTAACTGGGGTTATGATGGCACTTACCCATACGCGGTACACAGCGGCTACGGCGGTCCCGACGGATTGAAGTACTTCGTCAATGCGGCACACGAGAATGGAATTGCCGTGATCCTCGACGTCGTTTTTAACCACCTCGGCCCGGAAGGTAACTACCTGCACGAGTTCGGTCCCTATTTCACCGAATGCTATGTGACACCCTGGGGAAAGGCGATCAATATGGACGGAGAGTGGTCGGATGGAGTGCGGAATTACTTTTCTGATCTGGTTCCGTTCTGGTATGAAGAATATCACCTCGACGGTCTCCGCCTCGATGCAATACATACTATCTACGATAAAGGCGCGGTACATTTCTGGGAGCTGGTGGAGCAGAAACTGAAACAGGCCAGGCAGCGCAATGGGCGCACTTTCCATATGATCGCTGAAAGTGATCTGAACAGTCCGAAAGTGGTAAAAAGCGCCGAGTATGGGGGATATGGGTTTGATGCCCAGTGGCTCGATGATTTTCACCACGCATTTTACGTCATGCTGGACCCGGCAGGGGCAGATCGTTATGCAGACTTTGGAAAAGTAGAACAGGTAGCAAAAGCATTCACAGACGGATTTGTGCATAGCGGAGAGTATGTAAAATTCCGCAAGCGCAGGCACGGTGCTTCTTCGGTGGGACTTCCCGGTGACAGTTTTGTCGTATTCAACCTCAATCACGATCAGGTGGGAAACCGCGTAGGAGGGGAGCGGCTTAGTGTACTGGTGGATTTCGAGAGACAAAAGCTCGCGGCTGCTGCCATTATGCTTTCGCCTTACGTACCCATGTTGTTCATGGGTGAAGAGTATGGAGAAGACACCCCATTTTTCTATTTTGTGAGCCACACCGAGGAGGATCTGATCGAAAAAGTTGTGGAAGGCAGAGCCAGCGAATTCGCTGAATTTGGCTGGGACGAGCAGCCGCCTAATCCGCAGGAAGAAGATACTTTTCAAAGGTCCAAGATTCAGTGGGAGAAGCGAAACACGGGCAAGTACCGGGTATTGCGCGACTGGCATTCCACTTTAATCAAACTCCGGCAAACGCACCCTGCACTAAGAAACTTCAACAAAAATGATGTGCGTGTTCACCTGCTTGGCCCGCAGGCATTTGTGCTCATCCGTTTGAGCGCCGACCAGCAGGTGCAGCTCGCGTGTATATTCAACCTGTCTGATAACACCGTGACCTGGACATTCCCGGAGGATAAGCCACAATGGACCGTTCTGCTCGACTCGGCCGAAATGCAGTGGGCAGAGGACGCAGATGCGGCATTGATGCGTGATCGGCACGAACCTACACATGTATCGTATAAGGCTTCCGTTGTTGGCGCGGGCGTAAAGGTACTGGAAGCCGCAGATCCTGTTCAGGCATGATTTTAAATGTAGGAAGGCAAATTTTGGACTTAACTCTGCTTGATATGGAACAAAATGAGATTCAAAAAGATAAATCATACTTCCAGGTAGCGGAAGGGGTTTGGGGACTCACGGATATTTTTACCAATGTATATGTGATCAGAAATGACGCAGATAATTCATGGGTACTGATTGATGCGGGGTTAAAGACAGGTTATGGGAAGATTAAAAAAATGGTCGGCGACCTGTTCGGCGAAAATGCGCGGCCGAGTGCTATCTTGCTCACGCACGGACATTTCGATCATACCGGGTCGTTGAAGAAACTGGCCGAGGAATGGGACGTGCCTGTTTACGCGCATTATCTCGAACTCCCTTATTTGCAGGGTAAATCAGCATACCCGCCACCAGATCCTTCTGTGGGCGGCGGACTGATGTCATACTTTTCAGAGTTTTACCCAAAGCATTCTGCCGATGTGATCGACAGAGTGGGAGCATTTCCGGGAATAGGGCACGATGTGCCAGGGTTGCCGGAATGGAAGTACATGCATACACCTGGACATTCCCCGGGTCACGTTAGCTTCTGGCGTGAAAAAGATAAAGTGCTCATTGCCGGCGACGCATTTGTTACCACCGTCGCAGAGTCGGCCTTCTCGGTAATGACACAAAGCAAAATCATTTCTGGTCCGCCCAAGTATTTCACCTGTAACTGGCTGGAAGCCGAGAGCTCTGTGGAGATGCTCGCCTCCCTGTTACCAGAAGTAGTTGCAACCGGGCACGGAAAACCGATGAACGGGAAGGAAATGCAGCAGGAGTTGCTGGAACTTGCTTACTATTTTCAGGAGCAAGCCGTGCCGAAGAAAGGACGATACGTGATGTCGCCTGCCATTACCGATAGTCAGGGAGTTGTTTCCCTGCCGAAGGAAGGCTCTAACCCCGTTGAAGTATTCCTGACGATCAGCGCAGCAGCTGCAGTGGCAGCTATTGGAATTGCATTGTATGCCAGATTTAAGAACGAGCGAAGCTACCGTTTGTAGTTTCTGATTCAAATGAACCCGCACCTGAAAAGCGTGCGGGTTTTTTGTTGACCAATGTCACCGGTTTTCCGCATTGCCCATGTTACAAAACCGGCGATTCAGGTACTTCGTACACAGTTCTACCGGTAGCTCAATTCGGTATATGTCTGGTATAATATTTGCACTTTATAAGGCGCTAATTCATCAGAGCAGTAAAACCTGAACCAGATTTATGGAGAAAAAAGAAGTCTATCTAGTTGACGATTCAGCCGATCATCGCTTATTGGTACGCACTATTTTTAAGGAATTTCTACCAAACTATCACGTAAGATTTTTTCAGGGTGCGAGTGAGCTTTATCAGTTTATGATATTGCAGTCGTCTCCGGAATATGCAGGAAGACGGCCTGGCCTGATCATCCTTGATTTAAAAATGCCCAATATCGACGGCTATGATCTGTTGAGATTGCTGAGAAAAACGCCGGATAATCATGTAACCCGCTGGTCTACAATCCCGGTAATAATTCTGACCCATAGTTCCTCGGATGTAGATATCCAGAAGTGCTATGAAGCGGGAGCGAGTTCTTTTATGATCAAACCGGTTGAGTTTGAAGAATTGCGCTTCCTGATCGAAACCATTTGCCACTATTGGCTGGACTACAATTTACTTCCGCCGGCGAAAACTTCCGAGAACCGCCTGAAAGAGTCTGAAAACGAAAATTCGTGATCGTGCTTAGCTGGTCAAAATGCCGCAATTGCTCCTCAATATCTCAAAAAAGATGTGGGGAGCAAATGTTTTTGGCGGCGTATTGTGACCACTCGCTAACAACATTAGCCGTTCACTAAATGAAATGTTTCAATCGTGTGAGTTCACCCTTTAATTTGGTCCCAACTAATAAAAAAAGCAGCTGTGGAAATCACTAACAGAGAATTCGGAGCAACAATTATACTGATTTGCATGATCGCTTACTGGGGCTATTCATCGATCAGAAAGCGGATCAGAGAGGAGAGAAAGAGGAGGATATTGAAAGAAGGAGTAGAGGCAAATGCAACCGTACTCAACATTACCCCGACGGGTGAGTACCTGAATAACCAGCCCGAGTTTCAGGTGAAAGTTAAAATCAAACCGGAACAAGGGGAAGATTTCGTCGCAGAGATGACGGAAGTGCTGTGCTATTCCAAATACGATAAGATCAGACAGGGAGGACAGGTGTTGGTTAAATATGACCCTGAATATTATGAGCGGGTAATATTCCTGCAAGCTGCTGAATCGCTCGCCTGATCACTTCTTCTATTTAAAAATTGTAAGGATCAGGCGTAAATGGAATGATGGATTGGAGGAGTGGGAGAGTAAAAGTAAGTGTGTGTATAGGTTTAAATCATAGTGTGTGTGTTACCCACTTCATTAAGCTGTCACAAACAAAATAGTTGAGACACTTCTTTACAAAGTTTGTTGAGTAACAGGCAAGATCCAGTTAACCATCGGTTTTGGCAAAGCAAAATTTATTGCACAGTTCCCGCTAATTAAGCTCACCAGCCGTTTCTATCTTCGAGATCACTGCTTCCAGGTCTATCCCTTTTCCTAAAACAGGCTTGAACAAATCACCTTCACTGCGGGCTCTTTCCACTGCATTCTTAATTGTAAAATCACGCAGTTGTAATCCTTCTTTTACCACATCCCAATGCAGCGGCATGGATACCGTCGCACCTGGCTTCGGCCTCACTGAGTACGGCGCCGCCAATGTAGCCTTCGGCCTGTTTTGCAGGTAATCAATGTACAATTTGCCTTTCCTGTTTTTGGTCATCCGCTCAATGCTCGTGAATTTCGGCAGTTCCTGCTGAACCTGGCTCGCTACCCATTGTGCAAACATCTGGCATTGATCGTAGTTGTATTTTGCGGCCAGGGGAATGTAAATGTGCAGTCCGGTGGAGCCGGAAGTCTTGCAATAACTCTCGACCTGAATGGAATCAAGAAACTGTTTGATGGTTTGGGCAGTCAGAATAACTTGTTCAAAAGTGTTGGTAGTATCAGGGTCAAGATCGAGCAGGCACCAGTCGGGGTTGTCCGGTGCAGCAGTGGTACTGTTCCAGGGATTCACATCAATGCATCCCAGATTAACTGTATAAAGCAAAGCAGCCTCATTGTTACATAGCATAAAATTCTTCTTTTCACCTTCTGATTCATAGGGGAAAGTCTCGATCCAGTCAGGTACTTTGCCGGTCACATCTTTCTGGTAAAAGCTTTTCCCATTGATCCCGTTCGGAAAGCGGTTCAGCGAAAGCGGGCGGTTTTCAAGGTATGGGATGATGAATGGCGCAATCTGGTAGTAGTAATTGATCAAGTCGCGTTTTGTAAACTTTTCCTCAGGCCAGAAAACCTTGCCGAGGTTCGAGAACTTGATCTCCTGCCCGTTGACCTTCCTTACCTGTGTTTCATCCTTCGGGTTTAAAAGTGATTTTCGTCCCGCTTTTGCAGGCGCTTTGATCACCTCAGGCGCGTCTGGCTCTTTCTGTTCGGGTTTTTCTTTTTCTGCAACAATTGCCTCAGTAGGTTGCTGCACTTCTCTCACCACATCTTTGGCGGCTTTGTCTTCCCGCATTCCCTCAAAAGAAGGATGTCTGAACACGCCGTCCGAAGTGATTTCCGCAAAGCTCACTTCACAAACAAGCTCAGGTTTAAGCCAGGTTGCATCTGCTTTCGGTGGGTTAGGGCGGAAACGCGATGGTTTGTTATAGTCTGGTGTTTGTTCAAAAGGGCTTTCTTTGATGATCAGCGGTTTGAACAACGCGAGCATTTCGCGCTGCTGCTTGTCTTTGAAGCCAGTCCCCACTTTGCCCACATATTGCAAAACGCCATTCTCGTAAGCTCCCAGCAGCAGCGAGCTGAAAGGTTTGGATGTACCTACATTCTGCGTATACCCGGCCACGATCACTTCCTGCCTCTTGTTGATCTTTATTTTTAGCCAATCCTTCGTTCTCACTCCCGGAATGTAGGTGCTGTCCGATCTTTTGGCAATAATACCTTCCAATCCCATTCCTTTGGCTGCCTCGAAGAATGCAGCTCCCTCAGCTGCAATGCTGTAACCCAGCTTGGCAGGACTATCGTCGTCTATTATGTTTTGTAAAATGGCTTTTCTATCCGAAAGCGGCAGTCCGGTAAGATCCTTGCCGTCAAGCCAGAGAATATCAAAAACATAGTATACCAACTGCCCGTCGGCTTCGCTGCGCCAGTTTTGCAGCGCATTGAAATCCGACTGCCCATTTTCTTTGATCACCACAATTTCCCCATCAAGTACCGCATTCAGCTTCCACGATTTGAGTGCATCGTAAACAGGATAGAATTTCTCATTGAAGGACTTTTTATTCCTCGATTTGATCTCGACTTCTCCTTTATTAAGGTAAGCCACTGCGCGGTATCCGTCCCATTTAACTTCGTATTCCCAGCCGGGATCGTCAAAAGGCTCGTCCACAAGTGTCGCGAGCATGGGGATCAGTGTTTCAGGAAATGGTGCTTTTGGAGCTTTTTTTAAGATGTCCGTTGTTTTTTTTTTAGCCACAGTTTTAGAAGGTCCGTCTGCCTGTTCTTCAAGCGCCTCATTGGCACCGGCCGTGCTTTTAGCCGGCTTGGCGCTCTTTTTCTTTTTGTCTTCCTCAGGCTCTCCGTACACTGCGTGATCCGGATTTTCTTCTATTCCTTTCAGTGTTTTTCGTGAAATCACTGAGCGGTCTTTTTTTGTTATATCTTCTTCACTGGCAAATTTGTCGCGGTGCTTGATCAGCAGCCACGAATTTTCTTCCATGTGGGTTTTGACCAATGCAAATTCACCATTCAGCTTTTTGCCCTTTAACCTGATTTTCAAAGAGCCAGAGTTCAGTTCTTTCAGGAGCATTTTCTCCATATCTTTTTTAGACTCCGCTTTTTCAAGAGGCTCATACGTACCAAAGTCCCAGACCATCACGGTACCTGCGCCGTAATTTCCTTCCGGGATAATCCCTTCAAAGTCCTTGTAATCGTAAGGGTGATCCTCAACCATCATCGCCAGTCGCTTCACCGAGGGATCAGTGGAGGGGCCTTTTGGTACCGCCCAGCTTTTCAATACCCCGTCCATTTCCAGTCTGAAATCGTAATGCAGGCGGGAAGCGTCATGTTTCTGGATCACAAAAATGAGTTCGTCCGACTTCGCCTTGCCGCCCTTTGGTTCGGGCGTTTCGTCAAACTTCCGTTTCTCATTGTACTTTGATAAGCTCATGATTATTCAGGTTTTTAGGTTAAAGCATTCAGGAAAGTTCATTCACGCAGCTTTGAAGCATTGCGGCATTTCTCAGCGCGTGACCGTTGACATCATTGTTGAAAAATGCCCAAATATTGTGCCCCTTATTTTTCCATTCCACCAGCTTTTCTGCATAGTCACGGATCATCTGCTCAGGGTAGGAGGAGCTGTATAGTTGGCGCGGACCGTGAAAGCGGATGAAAACATCTTTGGCGGTCAGCTCTTCATAATAAGGGTACCTGTCGGATTGCGCGATAACAAGGGTGATCTTGTGCCTGCGCATCAGACGTATACTTTCCTCCGAAAACCAGGATTCGTGCCGCACTTCCATCGCAAACCGATAGTCGCTGTATTCTTGCGAAAGTAGTTCGTACAAATGGGTAACTACCTCTTCATCAAACCTGACGGCAGCAGGAAGCTGGATCAGGATTGGTCCGAGATGTGTTTTGAATGGTTCGAAAATCTGGAAAAAGCGCTGCAAAGGCTCCTCGGGATCATGCAGCTTTTTAAGGTGACTGAGGTACCTGCTCATTTTCGGGCAAAACAGAAAACCTTCCGGAACGGTATCGATCCACTTCTTAACCGTGCTTTTCAGGGGTAGTCTGTAAAAGCTGCTGTTCAGCTCGGAAACACGAAAATGTGTGGCATAAAAGGAGAGGTAATCTCCCGGTTTTACTTCCGGGGGATAAAAGATGTTCGCCCAGTGCTTATAGCTCCAACCGGACGTGCCAATGTGAATGTTAGTTTCGTACTGCATCTTTCTCACGTTCAACACCGCAGCTATTTCAATAATCATACCGCTGTCTCACACATAGCAGGAATAATTTTTGCGTTTGAATGCTGCAAGGTATACTTATAAAAACTGAATTATGAGCGTGATAGACATTCTTGGAGAACAGGAAGAAACATTGGGAACTGCTGACGATTTGAGAGAAGAAATTGTTCTGGAATCGTTACAACCCGAACTTTCCGGCAGTCTGGTGAAGATCGAGTTTGAAACTTCCATTGGTTTATGCAGGGGCTATTATCATGTGAGCGAACTGGGCCACGAGGAGATCAACCTTGAAGAAGAATCACTTAGCCTGCTACAAAAGCTTTTTCCTGGCTGTAATGGCGCATTTGTACATCAGAATAACCGCGACTGGGTAGAGTTGAGTATTGTTGAGGTCATGCAGGGAATTCCGGAATATAAAATATATAACCGCATTGTGACGCCAGGTGCAGCCTAAGGCTGGGCCGACTGATTTTACCGGTCTTTTCAGCAGGTTCAACCTGATATTTTTCTGTCAAATCCTGATTAATATCGTAATTAGGGTTTGATAAATACCACAACGCTTCCCATTTATGAAAAATATCAGTGTTCAGGACTTGAAGGCTATCCCTGTCTTCGCCGATGTTCCTGAGGATCAGCTGCAATGGATGATTGATAAGAGCAATCATTACGAGTTGCAGGAGGGTGAATTTCTTGGCAAACCGGAGGAGCCGCTTAATGGTACGCACATTCTCTTTTCGGGCCGGGTTGAGCTTTACCGCATTCAAAACAACTCCAAGCATACAATTTCAGAATTGCTCCCAGGTACTGTGACTGGCATTCTGCCGTTTTCCCGCGGCAAGGTAGGTGTTGCATTTGCACAATGCCTTGAAGCGACCCAAATCATGACATTTCCGAAGGAGCTGCTGCACGAGCTTATTGTCAATAATTATGAGCTTACCCAGGCGCTGGTAGTGGTTATGACTTCCCGCGTTCGCGAGTTTACAGAGCTTGAACAGCAGAATGAAAAAATGATGGCTTTGGGGAAATTGTCGGCAGGACTGGCGCACGAACTGAACAATCCTGCGGCGGCTATTGTGCGGGGATCGGTCTCATTGAAGAAACATTTACTGATGCAGCCCGGCGATTTCAAAAAACTGATCTCGATTCATTTGTCTCCCGAGGAAGTGGATGTGATCAATAATAAAATGACCGCCATTCTGGGGAATACCAACCGGCCTGTACTCAGTATGATGAAAAGATCGGAAAAGGAAGATGAAATACTTGACTGGCTCGATGACAATAACATTGCCGGCTGCGAGGACATTGCTGATAATCTGGTGGAGTTTGGAATCAGTGAAGAAGATCTGGAAGATTTGAAAAGCAAGATCAACAAAGACGATCTTTCGCCGATTTTGCTTTGGATCAACAACAGTCTGACCACAGAAAGAATGGTAGCTGATATCCAGGAAGCCTCCAAGCGCATTGCTGATCTGGTAGGATCAGTGAAAACCTTCACACACATGGACAGGGGTGGAGAGCGTGAGATTGTGGACATTCATACCGGTATCCGGAATACGATCACAATGCTCAACTACAAGCTGAAAAAAGGCAATATCAAGGTAATTGAAGACTTCAACACTGATTTGCCGAAGATTAAAGCAATGGTGGGCGAGCTAAACCAGGTATGGACCAACCTCATTGACAATGCAATTGACGCACTGGAAGGGCAGCCTGAGCCTGAGCTGCGCATTGTAACCACACTGGATAAGGAGTTTGTGAAAGTGGGTATCTGCGATAATGGACCGGGAATATCCAAAGAGATCCGTTCCAAGATATTCGACCCGTTTTTCACTACCAAGTCCGTTGGAAAAGGAACAGGACTGGGATTGGACGTGGTCATGCGCATTGTGAAGCAGCATCACGGGTCAGTAACCCTGCATTCGGAGCCAGGGAAAACCGAGTTTCTGGTTTGTTTCCCGATTAATGGATAAATTAGTTTCTGCATTTATAAACAACATTTCACTATGGGTTTGCCCATTATATTTTCAATTGACGACGATCCTCAGGTTTTAAGGGCTATCAGCCGCGATCTCAAATCCCATTACCGGGATAAATACAAGGTACTCAGCACTACATCGGTGGCCGAAGCAATGGAAAGCTTGCTCGAACTGCAGAACAAGGGAGAAGAAATCGCAATCTTTATTTCGGACCAGCGTATGCCGGAAATGCAGGGGGTCGACTTTCTTGAAAAAGCCAAAGTACTTTTTCCATTTGCCAAAAAAGTATTGTTGACTGCTTATTCCGATACCGAAGCCGCGATTAAGGCGATTAATGATGTGCAGCTGGATTATTACCTGATGAAACCCTGGGATCCGCCAGAGGAAAAGCTTTATCCGGCATTGGACGAGCTGCTGAGAGACTGGCAGGCCAACTACCGTCCCGATTTCAAAGGCATTAAAGTGTTAGGTTACCAATTCTCACCTAAATCTCACGAGCTCAAAGACTTCCTGGCCGGAAACCTGGTGCCTTATACCTGGCTTGATGCTGAGTCCAACGAACTTGGAAAGCAGATCAGGACCACCAACAACCTTTGTCCAGTTGATTTTCCGGCTATCATATTTGAAGACGGGAGTCTTCTGAAAACACCGTCGCTCATTGAAGTAGCCGAGCGGATCGGTTTGAATGCAAAAACCAAGCAGCAGATTTACGATGTGATCATCATTGGTGCAGGTCCTGCGGGTCTTGCCGCTTCGGTGTATGGAGCGTCGGAAGGTTTAAGTACTTTATTGATCGAGCGAAAAGCACCTGGCGGACAGGCAGGTACAAGTTCACGTATTGAAAATTACCTGGGCTTTCCGATGGGTCTCAGCGGAGCGGAACTTACCCGCCGCGCGGTGACACAAGCGACACGTTTTGGTACCGAAATGCTTTCTCCGCAATCAGTAAAGGAGATTAAGCTGAAAGATAAATACAAGACGATTGTACTTGGCGACGACAGCGAGATCAATGCGAAGGCGGTTGTCATTACAACTGGTGTGGACTACAGAAAGCTGGAAACCCAGGGAATTGAGGAGTTTACAGGAAAAGGGATTTACTACGGAGCGGCGAGTACAGAGGCTACTTCCTGCGGCAATAAGGATGTATATGTACTGGGTGGCGGCAATTCTGCGGGCCAGGCGGCGATGTATTTATCCAAATTTGCGAGAAATGTCTTCATTATTGTCCGCAAAAATGATCTTACCTCTTCCATGTCTTCCTACCTGATCGACCAGATCAGGGGGACGGAAAACATCAGTGTACTGGGCTGTACGGAAATTGTCGAAGCTGCGGGAAGTGACCGGCTTGAATCACTGAAACTGGTAGATCTGAACTCAAATGAGCAGCGGACGGTACCTGCGGATGCACTTTTTATCTTCATTGGCGCGCGGCCGTACACGGATTGGGTAGGTCTTGAAATTATTAAAAACAGCAAAGGCTTCATCGAAACAGGCCGGGAAATGAAGGGATATAGCAATTTCAAGCAGATATGGAAGGCAGACCGCGACCCGTACCTGCTCGAAACCAGCTCACCGGGAATATTTGCAGCGGGCGACGTACGTGCCGGCGCGATGAACCGGGTTACCTCGGCAGTAGGTGAAGGATCAATGTCAATCAGTTTTGTTCATCAATATTTAAGTGAGGTATAATGGACCAGGTTTGTAAGCATATCAGTGAAATAACGGAGTTGAAAACGCCGCGTGAGCACGTTTGTGAAGAGTGCGTGAAAGTGGACGGGCGGTGGCTGCATTTGCGCACCTGCCAGACTTGCGGCGTGACGCTTTGCTGCGACAGCTCACCTGCTACACATATGACAAAGCACTTCAATGAGACGGGCCACCCGGTAGTAATCTCCGCGGAGCCAGGCGAAAACTGGCTGTGGTGTTACGAAGACGAAGCATTTGTAAGATATACCTGAGATCAGGAAGATTTGATTTTCGTAAGTTTGAGGTATGCAGAAAGCCACAACGATCGAAGTATTCTACAATGAAACTTCGCAACTTATTCCGACGCAGATTCAGAAAGAGATCGGGCACTTCAATGTGTTCCGGACGGAAGACTTATACCGTGGCGGAAAGCACCAGCAAATGCCTTACAATCGGCGTGCTTACTATAAAATCAGTTTGATCCTCGGCAAGAACCGGGCGGAGTACGCGGACAAGGTGATTGATATTGAGAGTAATGCATTACTGTTTGCCACACCTCAGATACCCTATAACTACATCCCGCTTGACGATCAGCAAGCGGGTATGTTTTGCATTTTTTCCGAGGATTTTCTGACGCAGGACAACAGCGGAATCAGATTAAAAGAACTTCCTGTTTTTAAACCTGGTGGCAACCCGATCTTTTTCCTCACCGAGCCTCAGATTGAGGAAGTAAACCTGATCTTCTCCAAGATATTCCGGGAGATGAATTCGGATTATACCTATAAATACGATTTGCTGCGAAACTATGTAATCGAGCTGATTCATTTTGGTCAGAAGTTACAGCCTGCTTCCACGCTTTTTACTGAAACCAATGCCTACAAGCGGGTTTCTTCCTTGTTTATGGAGTTGTTGGAAAGGCAATTTCCCATTGAGCCGCCCCATCAGAAACTCACATTCCGCTCGGCGAAAGACTTCGCTGATCAGCTGTCGATCCACGTTAATTATCTCAATAAGGTATTAAAAGAGATTACCGGAAAAACGACCACCGAGTTGATTACGGAGCGCATCATCAGGGAATCAAAGATATTGTTAAAACACACAGACTGGAATGTGTCTGAAATCGCATACAGCCTGGGTTTCGAGGAGACTTCGCATTTCAATAACCTTTTCAAGAAACATACAACCCTGAACCCGCGTGCATTTCGAAGTAGCATTTGAATTTCGTAAGTTTTGATTTGATCGCAGCAAATTTCCTGTCTGGTACACTTTTACTTTTGTTCATCAATTAAAACAAAACAAAAGATGAAATCAGATAGCAAAATAGCACTTGTCACCGGCGCCGGCCGTGGTCTTGGAAAAAACATGGCATTATCACTTGCGGCAAAAGGAAATGATGTGATCGTTATTTACAACAGTAGCGAAAAGGAGGCACTGGATGTAGTTTCGGAAATCGAAGGATTGGGTCAACAGGCAGTAGCACTGCAATTGAATACTGCAGATACCCAAACTTTCGACGGGTTTTTCGAAAACTTATCACGCGTATTAAATGAGAAATGGGGACGCAGTACTTTCGATTTCCTGATCAATAATGCAGGTATCGACAGGTATTCTCCATTTGCGAAGACCTCTGAGCAGGACTTTGACGATTTGATGAATGTTCATTTCAAAGGGGTTTACTTCCTGACACAAAAGGCGCTCCCATTTATTGCAGATCAGGGGCGCATCGTCAATCTATCCACGGGACTGGCCCGCTTTACCAATCCAGGCTACGCCGCTTACGCATCTATGAAGGGCGCTGTGGAAGTGTTGACGAGGTATCTAGCGAAAGAACTCGGCGCACGCGGCATTACGGCCAATACAGTAGCTCCGGGCATCATTCACACCGATTTTACGAAACGCGCCTTTGAGTCGCACCCGGGCCTGGAGGATCACATGAACAGTATCACTGCGCTTGGCAGGGTTGGTCAGCCTGATGATATCGGTGGGGTAGTAGCCTTCCTTTGTTCGGACGAGTCGCGCTGGGTAAATGGACAACGTATAGAAGTATCTGGCGGAATGAACTTGTAAGGTTCGCTAAGTTCTTTCCGTTTTCAATAGTTACATTTCGATCGTGCTACAAACTACTACCAGGCCTCGATCCGGTGAATAACCAGGTTGAGGCCGTTTGTACGTTGCTAAAATCAAAGTGTTGGAAGCGGGGGTATTATGGCTGAGTTTTTCAGCTTAATATATCCCCATCTATGAACAGAATTTTACGATTCCCTCCCTGGCAGGCGTGCGCTGTGCCGGTTACCCTAATCCGGCTTTTCTTGTTTTTGGTGCTCTCAATTTCGGGAATAAGCACGGTCTATGCGCAGGACGAATCGGTCAAGCCGCCTTCTTACCCGAAAGTGAACTATGACCCATTGCAGCCACCACCACCGAACAAATTTGGGGTGCTTTATAATTCAACGAACTACTGGGTGCAAGTACCTACCCAGTACTATGGCATGCAGGGTGTCTGGCTGACAGCCTATTTGCCGTACATTGAAAACGAATATGATCCCACTCAGCCTGCAGTACCCTTTGGTAATTACTACACTACCGGCCTGGCTCTTCGTTCACCACGGGATCCGGCAAAGGAACTCTGGGCACCCATTGAAATCACAGGTATTGAAGATGGCGATACAGAAACTGCCATTGAGTACCCTTTTGCTTCCATTTTGAATTCCGGCGCGCCACCAGCGGTTTATAATGGATCGTTAGGTTTGTTATCGAATCTCAATGAGGAAGGTAATCCGATAACGCCCAACCCCATTCTGTCCACTTACGGAACCAGCGCATTGCATATTGCACAGCGTTTTACAAAATTCACGCACACCTTCCTGGGGCATGATGGGATTGATAAAGAGGGCTATTGGCCTATTGAGATCGTACTTCGAAAGAGCTCCTTACCGGATATTATTGGTGAGAGAGTCACTTTTAATACTGAAACTCTGAATGGCATATCGCTGGTATCGAGGTCTGATCTGGCATATTTGTTGTCAAACGAGCTTGCTATTGCGCATTTACCTGGTGAATTGAATAAGGCTAGCGAAGCATTCTATCTCACGGGTGTGTTAAGTCAGGTGCTGAGTCTGGCATTTGTTAACTGGGAAGACCCCCAAAGGAAATTTACGAATCCCAACTGGGCACCGGACAAGGAAGATGTATTTCCCGCAGGCTACCCGGTGTCCGTGCCTTTTGATAATCCGAAGCAACATGATCTACCCAGTACTTATAAAGGAACATTCTGGGTAGATGGTCTTGACCCAATGGGTCGCAACTCTGCCGTGGGCAAGTACCTTTTTTATTTGCTCAACACTGCTAGAACCGGGTATCCTGATGATGATATTTCCAAGGGCTTGTTCGTCACAGAGCCCCTCATTCCCGGAGACAAACACGCAACTTACGAGCTGGCACTGAAACTCTTCTATGATGCGCTGGTTCCTGGATTGAATGCAAATACCACTTATTCAGACTTCAGGGTATTACTACTTAAAGCCGCAGTATTGAACGGGCATCCGGTAGGCTCGCCGGTTTACAAGAGGATCATGACAGCATGTTACGCGGTTGGGATAGGCAAGAGGCCTTACACCAGCAATGCGGATTGCGCGGTTACCAAAGAGGCTGAAAGCTGGTTTAATGGCCCGGTAACATTCAGTGCAAAAGAGGTAACATTAACAGAAGATCCAAATAGCGCACGCGCGGTTTTGTTGGTTGATTGTTCCACCGGCGGCCTTATTGAAACGGTCGAATACGACCCGCTAGCTCCTGATGGTCAGTCCTCTTTCATAAACTTAAATCCGCAGCAAAGTCAGCTTTACGGCAAGGATCAAAATCTGTTGAAATCGAAGGTAGGCGTGAGTGTTCATGCTTATTCAAGTAAAGCAAAAAGTTGGTTCATGACTAAATTCCAGCACTTAGGAATGGACGGAACTGGGAAGGTTGGTTTGACTAATACAGTTGGTGACCCTTCGGGCGACATCTCGGAATTATGGCATTATGGGAATTATGCTTATCTGTTTTATCCATATAAACCTTCGTCCGCGTGTAGAGACGAAATATTCAGGACTTATGCTCTCTCATTACAGTTATGCAGAGACTTTCCGGTTGCAATGGATGTAGAGAGGGATTTGGATGCGAGAACAATCATGTCAGGCCTTGCTAATATTTTCGCTTTGGAAATCAAGAAAGATGAGGAGCGCGAAAAGCAAAATCCTGATGCCGAAAGTATATGGACGCTCTTTGAGGAAATATCACCTTCTACGCCCATGACCGACTTTTCTCAGCCAAAGCTTTACGATCAGCCGACTGTTTATCATGGAGCGAACTGGAGTAATACCAGCCCCAAACATAATGCAGGCTTTCTTCAATTCTTCTACTACTTACTTGTGCACGGAACAGAAGGCCCTACTGGATACACAAATGACGAGCCCGGTAGTTTAACCTACTTCGTTAATAAAATGCCCAGAGAACTTGCATTGCGTGTGCTCTGGGCTGCATCACGGGCTGTTTCGTACAATGCAGGCGTCGAAGAGTTCCGCCAGGCAACTATGACTGCATTGCACGCCTATCCTCAATACGGTCCCAAATCAAAGGAGCACATTACGCTCTTTGATGCTTGGGCAACGGTTCTGGAATTGCCGGATTATGCGTCAACCTTGGCACATTCGCCGGAAGATGATGCAGTGGCATACCCTTGGCCGGTAAAAGTTGGTGTTGAATCAGAGTATCCGTTGTACGAGAGCTACCGGCTTTTTGAGGTAAGCGAAAGTGCCACGTTTAGTGAGAGTGAAGCACCTGTCTACAGATTTGTGAGCAACCAGGCGCCCGAGTTAATGACCAGTATGACTTACGGGTTAATTAATTTGGAGCCAGGGCACAGATACTTCGTTCGTTCACATTTGGCCGACGGACCGGGAGCGCGGGAACACTGTGCTGGAACAAATGATCCAAAGTTTTGTGAGTCACTGCTCAACAAGAAAAAATGGACTTTAACTTATCCTTTTGCCACAGACCATATCCCGGCAGTTACAGTATCGCAGCCATTACAGGCAGCCATCGTCCCAGCATGGAGTACGCTGTTCACCTTTGGAAGTACGCCTGGGGCTGCTGGTTATGACATCCATGTGCTGGATGATATAAGTCCCGTCTCCGGGCATCTCATTCCCGTAGATGAACCTTACGATGAAGACAAGCTTGTTATAAATACGGAACTCGCACTTTCGAAACAGAAAAGTTATACTTATAAAGTAGCTGCGAAACAAAAGCTTGGCTCCGAATGGGCAGTTCACGTTTTACCAAATGGAATGATTGTCAATTTTACAGATGAGGAGAAGAATAACTTCCCGACAATTTATGGAGAATGGAGTAATTCGATTTGGTTTAAGACAGATCTGCCGACAATCCCGTTGTATTCCCCAGCTAACTATGCCGAAGTTCCGCTATTTGGTGAGGATATCCGTTTGATGGCTGGTAAACTCAGTCCTAACAGTGCGGACTACTATCAATTGTATGTAAAAGATCCGCTATACCAATCTCTTGCACAGGACACGTCAGCCACCTTCACTGATTTTACGCTTCACATCCCAGACTTATTGGAGCTCAATAATGACAAAGAGTATAAATGGGCCATTATCCCAAAGAAGAATCCAATCGCTCCTTTTATTTTATATGAGGAAGAGGGGGCAGTATCCGAGTGGTTCCACTTTACTACCAAGGCCGAACTTGCGCCCAAGCCGGATCTTGATCCGCTTACGTGTGTAAATGCAGGACAGGGGGTACAGATATCCTGGAAGCCAATTGCGGGCGTAAAAGCTTACCAGTATAGCATTTTCGATCCATTATTTCAGAAATTTATTGTTATGGATAGAGTTGAGGGAGATACAAAATCTCCTGTGATAAGCAATGCTTCAGTTTATCCAGGCCCATACCTTCGCAGTGTCCGCGGAGCTATCAAGAATTCCGATGGTGTATGGTTGCTTGGACCTGCAGCATCAGCGTTTTACTTTATTCTTCCACCCAGCCCGTCAAACCTTATTCCTAACAATGTCAATGGAGTGCAGCTGGGAGCCAATAACTCTGTTCAACTTACGTGGACAATGCCGCCAGGGGTTACTAATGTGCGTTTATTTGCAAAAGTAGAGGGTGGCTCAACACTGGTTGACACCGAAGTATCTGGAAGTACTTTTACCCTAGAAAACTTATCTTTTGATAAGGATATAAGTTGGTTCGTTTCTTCGATAGGTTCAGATAAATCATGCGAGACGAAAGAGGTTAGCGCAGTGTTTCATACCGAAGGAGAACCAATTGTCCCCGAGCTCAACTTCAATTTTAGTCTCTTATGCTTCGATAGCTTCGGCTTACCAGGACCTGTCGCCGATTACAACCTTGTAATCCGCGATCCGAATGGAGATGTAGTATTCAGTAAAATGGGCTTAAAGTCGCACTTTTCTAATCCGAAAGGAGTACTCCCCCTGGCAAATGGTATTTATAATGTAGACGCAGTAATTACCAAAGCTGATCCGATTTATCTAAAAACGTCCGAAATGGAGGGGGCTGTCGCCATTCAAACACAGCTGTGGGATAAAGGTGCTGCTAATCAGGAGTTGGACTCAGATGCACAAGGTCATTTTTTTGAGCCAGTCACAAACCTTCAATTTCACTTCTTATTTGAAGTTGATCTAACAGATAATACCCTTCATCACCGTTCAAATGCAGGGCAGGCAACTAAAAAAGCTTTGCGGATCTATGGTTTTGAAGTCAAATACCCTGAAATTGAAATGACGGTCTTCCCTAACCCAGCCAGCAATGATGTGGAGCTTATGCCTGGGGTTTACAAGAAGGGGCAGCAACACCCACTGCAGATATACGACCAGCACGGCAGGGCTGTCCTTGACGTCAATTGGGAGGGAGAGAAGCTTGATATCTCCAAGCTAATTGATGGTACATATGTTGTTAGGGTAAGACGCGGTGAGTTAATGTTCACCCAAAAGCTTATCATCAAAAAATAGCTAATGCTGAATTTTAGCTTTTCTTAAGAAAACCAAGCTGCTCTCTTATAAGCAGCTTGGTTTCTAAAAGCATTGCGTGGTGGAAATGTCGGATTGGTATTGGATTGAATAATTGCGATATTTGCCGACATCAATAGCCTTAAAATATCCGGCATGTCAGTAAGAGGACCGATCATTTCTATCGAAGACGACGTTGACGATCAGTTTCTGATCCAAAGCGTAATCGAAGAATTGAACCTTCCCAATAAGCTTATTTTTTTTGGGAATGGGCTGGAAGCGCTTCTATATCTTGAAACAACCCAAGAACAACCATTCATCATCATTTGCGATATCAACATGCCGGTAATGAACGGACTTGAACTAAGAAATCGCATTGATGAAAATGAATTTTTGCGAAGAAAGTCAATTCCATTCGTTTTCCTTAGTACTGCCGACAATCCCCTGGTGATTGAAGCAGCCTACGATTCCACCATACAAGGCTTCTTCAAAAAAGAGGATAGTTTCACAGATCTTAAAAACCGCCTCAAGATCATTTACGATTACTGGCAGTGCTGCCTTCACCCTAACAAACACGCTTGAGTAAGTCCGCTAAGCTCTGTTTAACATGAAGAAAATACTCATCATTGATGATGAAGAAAAGTTAAGAGGGCTGATCGCACGGATCGTCACATTGGAAGGATTCGAAGTTTTAGAAGCAGGTGATTTGAAGTCAGGATTGAAGCGGCTCGATCAGTCCGACATTGATATCTTACTTTGCGACGTAAAGCTGCCGGACGGGAACGGTGTGGATTTTATAACAACTGTCAAGGATAAATATCCACTCATCGAGGTAGTCTTGTTGACGGCATACGGAAATATTCCAGATGGTGTGCAGGCTATTAAGAATGGTGCATTCGATTACATAACCAAAGGCGACGACAACAACAAAATTATTCCTCTTGTTCACCGCGCTATTGAAAAGGCAGAGCTGAACAGGCGGGTGTATCAGCTGGAAAAGCAGGTGGGCGAGAAATACTCGTTCGACTCTATCATAGGGAAGTCTGAAAACCTGCTGCAAAGCATCGCCTTAGCCAGAAAAGTAGCTCCGACTGACACGACTGTCTTGCTCTTAGGAGAAACGGGTACGGGTAAGGAGGTTTTTGCGCAATCTATTCATCAGGCAAGCAGTCGGTCTAAAAAGCCTTTTGTGGCTGTCAATTGCTCAGCTTTTGGGAAGGAACTTCTTGAAAGCGAGATGTTTGGCTATAAGGCTGGCGCTTTTACAAGTGCGGTACGTGATAAGAAAGGGTTATTTGAAGAAGCACATAACGGTACTATTTTCCTTGATGAAATTGGTGAGCTAGCGTTGGAACTGCAAGCAAAATTGCTCCGCGTACTTGAATCTCATGAATTTATCAAGATAGGAGATACGCAGCCGACCAAAGTAAATGTGCGCGTAATCGCGGCAACCAACCGCGACCTCAATAAAGAAATTGAATCGGGTAATTTCAGGAGTGATTTATATTACAGATTGTCAGTTTTTCAGGTCAACATTCCAGCGCTGAGAGATCGAAAAGGTGACATAGAAGCGCTGGCGAAGGGTTTTGCAAGTATTTATGCGTTGAAAGCAAATAAGAAAATAACTTCGCTGTCTGCGGATTTTATAGCTGCCTTGCAAAGAAACCGCTGGACAGGCAATATCCGTGAGCTGAAAAATATCATCGAACGCAGCGTCATCCTCACAGACGAACCTGTCTTGGGGACAGAAACACTTCCAGCGGATTTGCTGCAAGAACGTACCGGAAGCTCCAAAAATCTATCTGCCTTTTCACTTGCAAGCGCGGAGAAGCTGCATGTACAAAAAGTCCTGAATTATACAAAAGGCAACAAAGCAGAAGCTGCGCGCCTTTTAGAAATTGGCATTGCGACCTTGTACCGGAAGATTGAAGAGTATAAACTTTAACTTCCTAAAAAAGGATTGATAATGGTCAGTTTGTTTTCGATTACCAGGCCGTTCTGCATATCTTCTGAATAGAGTATAGTGCAATCTGCTTCCAATGCTGAGGCAATGATCTTGGCGTCAAAAGGTTGCAGCATGTATCTGTCAAAAAGGTATAATGCTAGGCTGACCACATGCTCGGTTTCAGATTGCATAAAAGTACTTGAAACAAGCTCATTCACGAACCTGAAAGATTTTTCCCGATCTAATCTGAGTTTCCGGAGACAAACATTAAAGCATTCAAAAACCACTTGCGGACTGATAAACGGCAATTCGAAGATAATCGAGGAGGCAATCTGTTTTTTAGGGCTATCGGGCAAGTCTAGCAGATATAAGGCAATGTTGCTGTCAATAAAGATTTTATCTCTCATTGGCTTCATCCCTGTTAAATCTATAATGGCTCAGATCCACCTGAATGCTATCGAAAAATCGCATTGCTTTTCGCGCGGCGTCCTTTTTAGCAGCATAAAGCTCATCTGTATTGCTGTCGAGCTCAAAGGCAATTACTTCAATGCCTTTATGCAAATATTCATCTGGCAGCCTTACCATGAGGTCTTCTGAATGCTCGGCTACAAATACTTTCCTATACATAATGTCAGCGTAGATTCTAATTTAAATATAACAATAACAATCATCAAACACACATTCTTCCTACGTCTGGTCGACAATCGTGACTTGGGACTCGCCTAGGAATCTAGGAAACCCATTCCCAGCAAAAACGATCCCAATCATCACTCCAAAACCCTCACACCGACGTACGAAGAGCTGCTTCCAGAAAGATAGATCCGGTGATTCGCTTTCTTGAAATCTTTCTCGGAAGCTTTGTAAATGTTGACGAACTGCTGCGGATTGCGGTCGACTAAGGGGAACCAGGAACTCTGTACCTGTACCATTATTTTGTGACCTTTTCTAAAACAATGGGCGGCGTCCTGCATATCGAATTTCACATGTTCGATTTTGCCAGGCACGAGCGGCTCCGGTTTCGAAAAGCTGTTCCGGAATTTGGAACGCATTACCTCTCCACGAACCAGCAACTGAAATCCGCCCATTTTCATGTTCGGATTGACCGGACTGTCATTGGGTGCATCGCCCGGGTACACATCGATCAGCTTGACCACGAAGTCGGCATCTGTACCTGTTGATGAAATGAAAAGATCAGCAAAAACATTGCCGGAGATGGTCACATCCTGTTCAAGCGGAGCAGATTCATAAACCAGCACATCGGGCCGGGTAGCCGCAAAACGCTGGTCTTCATACATAAAATCCGACCCGCGGATAATACGGATTTCGGAAGTATAAGGCACCGGCTTATCAGGATCGCTCGTGTATTCGTGAAAGGCAGGTTTTGCGCCTGCTTGCATCGTTGTCATCGTGGGGGTAAATGACAAAGTCCCGTCGGGGTGGAAGTACAGCTTTTTTTCAACGGTATTTTTCGGAGGCCACTGATCGTACTTTTTCCACTGGTTTGATCCCGTTTCAAAAATGTATGCTTTCGGTAATGCAGGATCAGGCTGGTCTTTGAGGAAGTGATTAAAGTAGGGTAACTCGATTTCCTTCTGATAAAATTCACTTGTACGTGCACCGAAACGAATATCGCCCAGCGACTCACCGGTACCCCGCGCCCAGCCACCGTGAATCCAGGGTCCCATTACCAACAGGTTAGGTGATTTGGGTTTGTTATTTTCAATCCCCTGGTATGTTTTCAACGGACCGTAAAGATCTTCCTGATCAAACCAACCACCTACAACCATCACTGCGGGTTTGATATTCTTTAAATGCGGCACCGGCGTGCGCGCTTTCCAGAAATCATTGTAGGTTTCATTTTCCATCATCTGATTCCAAATGCGGTTCTGGTTTTTGAAGATCTTTTCGTTCACATTTTTCAGCGGACCCAGTTTCTTGTAGAACTCGTAAGAATCCGGTGTTCCATAAGCACTGAAAGCAGGAGTGCCTTTCGGAGTGGGGGCCGGCCGCGGCGCTCCATAGGAAGAAAGGAATGCAAATGTGCCCATCAGGAAAAAAGCGCCGTTGTGATGGCGGTCGTCACCCATAAACCAATCGGTCACGGGGGCTTGTGGCGATGCTACTTTCAATGCAGGATGTGCGTCGACGGCGGTCATCGTCGCGTAATACCCCGGCGCCGAGATACCCCAGCTGCCCACTTTTCCATTATGATATTCGATATTCTTGGTCAGCCAGTCGATCGTATCGAAAGTGTCGGAGCTTTCGTCGATGTCAGTTTTTGATTTCTTGTTTGGTATAAATGGGCGGTAGGCTTCAAAGTCACCTTCCGACATATACTTGCCACGTACGTCCTGGTAGACGATAATATATCCGTCGCGCGCAAAATGCATGCTCGGGCCGATCGTCAGCTTGTAAAGTTCTTCACCATAAGGCGCCACGCTATAAGGTGTGCGATTAAGCAGGATCGGATATTTTTTCCCGGCAGAAATGTCTTTCGGGACGTAAATTGAAGTAAATAGTCTTACTCCGTCACGCATGGGTACCATCCGCTCCATTTTCGTATAATGTTCGCGGATATAAAGTGAATCCTGCGACACCGAACTCTGGCCAGAAACTGCCTGTGCTGCGATGCTAAGAACAAAAACGATAAAGCAGGTGACACGGCGGAGGGGCGAGCCCGGTAACCAGTTCAACAGGGTAGAAGCGTTTTTCAAAATCAGGAGTGTAAAGGTTGGTTAGCCAATTTAGCAATATTTGGCAAAACAGAGCAGCGATCCGGTTTTTGCTTGAAGAAAGAAGTAGCGCAAGCGTCTCAATTACTTTATGTTCTGATTTGATAATACACTTATTACGTGATACTAACGTCAACGCGCTCCTTTGTCCGCCGGCACAGCCAGGCTATCCTCTACGGTATTGTACTTGCTCTGCTGCTTTTCCTGTTGAAGTGGCTGGAACTGCGGTTTTTAATCATTCATCACCTTATTGAAATTTACATAGGGGGAGTTGCGCTCCTTTTTACCGGACTAGGGATCTGGCTGGCGATTAAACTCACGAATCCGAAAGTGCGTACCGTTGTCATTGAAAAGGAAGTTTTTGTAAAACCGACCGAAACCTTCGCGCTCAATGAACCGGAGGTGCTTCGCCTTGGCCTTAGTAAGCGGGAGTTAGAAGTGTTGGCAAAAATTGCCGAAGGTTCAAGTAACCAGCAGATCGCCGATCAGCTTTTTGTTTCAGTCAACACAATCAAGACACATTCATCCAGCCTTTTTGACAAACTCGAAGCAAGGAGCCGCATTCAGGCTGTGGAAAAGGCGAGGAGACTAAGATTGATTCCATAATACTGGCTAGTACTTTGGGATGATATGACTTGCGCTTTGCATCAAATCACCCGAAAGTATGAGAGGGAAATGCGTTGATTAGGGCAGTTTTGCAGCATCACCAGTTCTTAATTTTTTTGATATGAAAAGAATTATCCTCATCTGTGGCCTGATCTCCGGCGCTATCGTCTCCACCTTTATGGTCGCCAGCACGGCGGCTTGTTACGAAAACGGGAACTTTGAAGGGAGTATCCTCGTCGGCTATGCTTCCATGCTCCTGGCATTTTCGCTCATTTTTGTGGGTGTCAAAAATTACCGCGACAAGTACAGCAATGGTACTGTCACATTCGGCAAAGCATTTAAGATCGGCTTGTTGATTACATTAGTAGCATCGACCGTCTATGCATTAGTCTGGCTGGTAGACTACTACTACTTTGTCCCCGATTTTATGGACAAGTACGCAGACTTCACGATACGGCAAAGCGAGCAAGAAGGTGCAACCGCGGCCGAACTCCAGCAGGAAATCGCCAAGATGAATGAGTACAAGGAGATGTACAAAAATCCCTTCGTAATTCTCTTAATGACCTACGCCGAGATCCTGCCAGTCGGGCTGATCGTGTCATTGCTCTGCGCATTGATCTTAAAAAGAAAAGGTCACGCAACCGAAGCTGCCTGACCTTTGTATCTGCTGAAATCTGAATTTACACGGAGCTACATTTTTACAACTTGCTGGGTTCTGATCCCACCATCCTGTCGGGTAACTTTAATGTAATAAGTCCCGACAGGGTATTTTCTAAAATCATATTCACGCGAACCGGGATCGCTTCCGGCTTTGCTGTTATTCATTGGAATGACATTTCCCTGTTTGGTAACTAACTCCACGGATTTAACTTCGTTCCAGTCATCAGCCTGAATGAGCAGCTTTTCGGTGAGCGGATTGGGATAAAAACTCACCATCATATTGCTTTCGAAGTCGAGTACCACAATTTTGCTATGCGTGTAAGTACCGTCAAAATCCACCATTTTGAGCCGGTACAGGTTTTGTCCGTTAGCTGGGGAGTTGTCCGTGAAGGTGTAGGTACGTTCCGCTTTACTGTCACCGGCAGCCTGCACCTTTCCTATCGCATTCCAGATTTTACCTTCTGCGCTCCTTTGCACTTCGAAGTAGTCACTATTGATTTCGTCTGATGTGCTCCACGCGAGCTGCGCTTGTTCGCCTTCTTTCAATGCCTTAAAGCTGACAAGTGTTACAGGCAAAACGCTGTTTGCATTGGTTGCAGTAATGCGTAGGAAGCTGTTGTTAAAACCTGTGAAATTCTTTGACACAAAGTGAATAGTTTTGTCGACAGTGCTTCCGGTAGTAGTAACATACTTCTCATCCGGATTGAAATAGGCAATCTGCAGATCATCTTCCGTGTTTCCGTTGAGGTTACCAGTCAGGTAAGTCAGTCCAACCAAACCAGAGAAACTGGTGGGTTCATTAAATGTATGAACCTGCTGGATGCTTGCAGTAGGTTCACCAACGATTGCGTCCGGAGACCTCGTAAGTACCTTATTGCTCCACACCGTATTGTTAAACGTCGGCCGCAGTACAAGACCATGAATAGAAACCGTCGTATTCGCTCCGATGAAGAATTGGTTGCCGGAGGAGAACTGGGCATTGGCGAGATCAGTAAGGGCCAGAAACGTAAATAGAAACATCCAGTTGAATTTCATAATAAAGATGTTGGTTTGCTAAGATATCCACAATTATTTTTGTACAAAATGGCCGCTGAAGTGGCTTGAAGCCGATACAAGATTCAAATTCGAGTTGTTGTTGTGGATGATGTTTACGAATATTTTATCTCCCGCAAATAATTTTACATCAAATGAGTCGAGAAATCCACCTACCGCGTCTTCCATCATTATTACCGATTCATTGTTTCCACTTACATGATGAATTTGTACGCGGGCATCTTCGTTTGTTTCAAAGACAATTTTAACATCAAAGTGGTAAATGCCCGAAGCTTGGGCTTGAAAAGTACTTTCAGGATATGGAGTATAGTTGTTTTGCGTATCATGCTTTTCTAGATCGAAGGGTACACGATAGAGCGTGTTCTTTGCAAGCACCTCTGGTCCCCCAGTTTTCAAGCCAATCACAGTGAAAGCTGCACCACCCTCCCAGGTTGCATTACCTGATGCATCACTAGTTAATACTTTACCAGGGCCAGGTTGTTGCCCGTTGCCCGAAATCTTCACCTTTCCATCTGCAACAAATGCATATCCCGCCTGGCTAAATGCATGTATTGTCTCAGCAGATCCAGATTGGCTAAAATTATTTATCCTGAATGCTGTACCACCACTATTTGTACTGGTAGAGGCATTTACAGGCAACCTAAGTTCCCTTAAACTTGTCCAATCAGGTGATTGTGCAGTACCTATGTTGTAAAAAAAACCTGTTCCTCCTGGTACCTCGGGATTGAGATTATAAACCAGTAAACCAGTAGCTGGTGTAGGAACCGTAGTATTGTCACTAACACTCTGCAAACTCACTCGCGGTATCAAAATTCCTTTATCCGTCGCCTGAACATCGAGGGCGGCGCTGGGATCGGGAGTAGTAGTGTTGATACCTACGCCCTGGCCGAAGCTGGCGGTGGCGAGTAAAGCGGTAAGTAGTGTTCCGCAGATCATTGCCTTTGATCGCATTGAGCGGGTGTTGTTTGGTAATAGGGGGGACAGTTTTTCCATCGTTGTTATGTGTGAATTATAGTTAAAAATTTGAATTAGATGTTGAATTTCAAGGCTGCACAACCTGTATCGTCTTGTTCCCCGCCACAGATTCAATGTTGAGCAGGAAAGAGCCGGTGCCGGGTAGCAGCAGCTGCTCTTGCGTTTGGGGCTGTGTGATTTGCTTTACTTGCCTGCCTGTCTTGTCAAATAGCGTAAGTTTGAAGCTGCGCTCGGGGAGGGTGGCGGTTACTTTTCCGTCTTTTACCGGATTGGGGTAGACTGTAAATCGATCGAGACTTTCATTGTGCGGGATCACACGGATAATCTTGCTGAAACTGAATTTCTCATCAAAATCAACCTGCTTTAAGCGATAGTAGCTTGTAGTTGCTAGCTGGTTGTCAACAAACTGGTAGATGTTCCTGTTCTTTGCATCGCCAGCTCCATCGACCCAGCCGATGTTTTCGAAATGTACTGCGTCTGTGGCTTTTTGAATTTCAAAACCTTTATTACCATATTCTTCCGCAGTTTCCCATTCGAGTTTTGCCGAACCTTCCGCTGTTAGTGTACCGTCAAAGCGGATCAGTTTGACCGGAAGAGGCGAAAGGCTGGAAAAAGAATTAATGCTTCCCAGTACCCATTCCAGGCTCACGCCGCCTGACTGATTGTAATTGGCAGCCGCATAAATGCCACCCGGAGAAATAGACTGCGCCTGTGCAGCCAGGCCAATAAGCAATGAGCTAACGGTGAGGTATATGTTTTTCATTTTGAGAGTTGGTTTGAATGGTATGCTTTCTTTAATTGTACTGTGTAGCCCCATTATTTACCTCACCAGATGCCCAGTGAAATAGGTATAGTAATCTTCGATGTTGATGTTCTCGTGCTGATTACTGGTCGGAGTAACTGTGACATAAACTTTATCGCCTTGCAGCAATTGCACATCCCTAACAAGCATTCCACTGCCCCATGCAAGGACGGTTTCAACTCCATTTCTCAGCAGATTCAAATGCATTGCAAGATTAATACCAAGAACTTTTGCATTGAAGTGATAAATTCCATTTACAGGCGCAGTAAATGTGCTTGCAGGGGATTGATTGTGAAGCGTATAGCTGCTCTGGGTGTCATAATTTTCATTGGCAAATGGAACGACGTACTTTGTGCCAGGCCCTACTACTTCTCCGCCTCCTCCTTTTACACCGGAGACTGAGAAGGCAGTTGGCCCCTGCCAGGTAGCTTCACCAGTTGCATCACTTGTCAAAACTTTACCAACACCAGGCACTTGGCCGGCTCCGAATATCTTCATAAGACCTTTAATTTGAAGCGCATAACCATTATCGCTCTCCGCAAATATTCCCGTTCCAACACCTGCGGAATAACCTTTAATTGCTATTGCGCCACTGCTACCCTGATAATTTTGAATATAGAAGGCGTTGTTTGTTGAAGTTCCATGTGAGTAAGGAAGCTTCAATCTTGAGAGTATTTCCCAATTTGGTGCAACGTGCGTGCCTGTGTTCTCGTAAAATCCGACACCACTTAAAACATTGCCGTTCTTATTGTAAACAAGCAGACCAGTGGCCGGGTTGACTATCGTTGCGTTATCAATCGAACTTTGCAATTCAACCTGCGGGATGAGAATACCTTTATTGGTACTCTGGATATCCAACGCAGCACTGTTGTGAGGTGTTGTAGTGTTGATCCCCACTCCCTGTGCATTCGCTTGTTCGTAGCCAGTGCTTAAAAGAAGCGCTGCAACATAGTATTTGATGTATCCGATTTCTCGGATTTGCTGTGGACGAACGCATGCTAAGCGCTTCCATAAAAAAGTAAGTAGAGATAGATCGTTCATAGTAGTTTTAGATATAAGATTTGGCTAATAGATGCTGTGAGTAAATATGCAATTGCTATTGTTCGCTA
Organism: Dyadobacter sp. Leaf189; assembly: GCF_001424405.1. Classification (GTDB taxonomy): domain Bacteria; phylum Bacteroidota; class Bacteroidia; order Cytophagales; family Spirosomataceae; genus Dyadobacter. Next base: position 277,244 of record NZ_LMPS01000006.1, on the reverse strand, counting down.
TAAAGGCGTATTGATCCTGAGGTAGCTTTGAAGAATCTATCGGCAATGGAAATTGAGTTGCGTGCTTCAAACCTGATTCTCCTTAAATTGCCGCATTTACAAACCCCAGCATTTTACCATTGTCACGTTCTACTTTCCCGCGCCTGGATATCGGGCCGCTTTCGGAGTACCGGGCGGAGGATTTTATGATCAGCCGGTTTTCAGAATACCTCAAAGAACATCAGAACCTGGTGTTCCCGCACCGGCATAGCTTCTACCACCTGGTGCTTTTTACCAGTGGCGCAGGTGAGCATATCATTGATTTCAACCACTTTCAGGTCGCAGCCGGACAGATTTATTTCATGGTGCCCGGTCAGGTACACGACTGGCGTTTCGAAGGTGAGCCGGAGGGTTATGTAGTCAATTTTTCGGAATCGTTCTTCCAGTCTTTCCTGTTGCAGCCCGATTACCTCGATTTTTTCAATTTCCTGAACAGCAGCGACAGCCGGAACAATGTATTACAGCTCGATAAATCCGTTTTCGGGAAAGTGACAGGTGTCTTTGAAGAGTTGCTGGAACAGCAGCGAGGAGCGGCTTTGTTCCGTAAAGATATGACGCGCGTTTTGCTGTTACAGCTATTTTTCCTTGTTGCAAGGAATGAGCCTGCGGGGCTGACCAGTGGAAAACCAGTACCTCGCAACCCTGTGATCCGTGATTTTCAAAAGCTCGTCGACAGGCATTTCAGTACCATCAAGCAGCCGGGCGCTTACGCCAAACTCCTCAACATTACACCCAACCACCTGAATGCATTGTGCAAAGAACACCTCGGTGTACAAGCAGGCGAAATCATCCGCGCGCGCATTGTGCTGGAAGCAAAAAGGCTGCTGATCAACCTCAACCTCAGCATTTCACAAGTAGCCGACCAGCTCCATTTCAGCGACAATTCCTATTTTACCAAATTCTTCAAAAAAGAAACCGGGCAAACGCCGGAGGGGTTTCGGGGAGGAATTTAAGGGAAGGGATGGATGGAGGAAACTTGCTTTGTCACCCTGAGCGGAGTCGAAGGGAATGCGACAACGCCCTTCCCTTCGACTCCGCTCAGGGTGACAAAAAAAGGCGACATCGCTCATCCTTCGACCGCCCGGCAGCCCGGTCCGCTCAGGGTGACAAAACATTTTCTACTTGCTAGGCCTCATATCTCCCCAGCTGCTGGCTTGATAAACAGCGCCAGCCAGGAGCGGCGGGCTAGGCGGTAGAACCAGGGGGTTAGGATGACCAGGATGGGGATGATTGCGAATAGGAAATAATCGAGGTATTGTTCGAAAAAGTTGACGCAGATGAGGAATGCGATCACCATGAAGGCGACGTAAAATGCATAGCTCATGTACAACGCACCCTGGTAAAAGCCCGGTTCGGGTACCAGGTTTTCGCCGCAGTGCGGACAATGCTTGTGCATCTTTTCAAAGTTTTTGAGATCGTAGGCGCTTTTGCTCACGAAGAAATCACCCACGCCGCAACGGGGACATTTATTAAAAAAAACGCTATATAGTCTGTTATGCCTGGCCATGATCGTGCTGTTTATCAGGTGAAGGGGGTACCAATTGTTTACCTTACAAATTTCCTCAGAAAACCCCTTTGAAAAAATGACAGAAGTTACCTTTTATGGTAAAAATCAACGATTGTAAAAACTCATTCCAGGCCGTTGATGAAACCTGCGAGTCCGGCAATGTCAAGTGTGTAGTCGACGGTACCGGCGGTGATAGCGTGCTGCGGCATGAAAGGCATTTGTGCGGTATCAGGTTGCTGGGCTACGGTCCGGCCGCCTGCGCGTTTTATTGAAACTAAACCGTTTGTACCGTCTTCATTGGCGCCTGACAAGATAATACCGGTAGTTGCTGCACCAAAGACATCAGCTGCTGATTCAAATGTCACATCAATGCTCGGTCGGCTGAAATTGATTTTCTCGGAGTAGTCGAGCGAAAATGTGTGGTCATTTTCAATGAGTAAGTGGTAGTCGGCAGGAGCGAGGTAAATGCAGCCGGGCACGATCGGGTCTTTGTCTTCTACTTCGACCGTCTTGTTCAAAGTCTTGCTTCCTAGCAGTTCCGTCAGCGACGAATCGCCCGAGTTGCGGCGATGGAGTACAAGTACAACAGGGAAGGGGAGATCGGCTTTGAGCCTGGGAAGAAGCTTGAAAAGCACTTCCAGACTTCCCGCAGAACCTCCGATCAGGAGCAGCCCGCAATGTCGTGCTACATGATTTTCTTCCATATCTTCTCGCGGTTCAGCTGTTTGAACTTGTTTTGTACCACAGAAAATTTCAGCGTTTCCTTTGTTCCGAGCGCCAGGTAGCTCAGCGGAGCGAGACTGGCATCGAACAATTTAAGCACCCTGTCCTGCAACTCTTTATCGAAATATATCAGGACATTGCGGCAAAGTATCAGGTCAAATTCATTAAATGAGCTGTCTGATACCAGGTTATGTGTTGAAATAATGATCTTTTCTGCAAGTTCCCTGTCAAACTTCGCCTGTCCGTAATTGGCTGTATAATAGCCTGAAAAGTCCCTGCTGCCGCCCGATGCAATGTAGCTTTCGGAATATTGTTTCATTTGCGAGAGCGGAAAAATGCCTTTTCTGACCTTTTCCAGCACAGTCGGGTTCAGGTCCGTTGCATATAAAAGCGACTTGCGGAGTAATCCTGCTTCTTTCAGCAGGATCGCCATCGAAAACACTTCCTCACCCGTTGAACATCCTGCGTGCCAGATTCTTATGAAAGGTTTTGTGCCCAGCACCGGCAGTATATCTTCCCTTAATGCTTTGTAAAAAGAAGGATCGCGGAACATTTCCGTCACATTGACGGTGATTTCTTCAACGAACCTTTTCAGGTAATCGGGATCGTTTTTAACGCGGTAACGTAATTCTGCAAAACTCGGGAATTTGTCGAGCAGGCAAAGCCGCTCAATGCGCCTTTTGAGAGAGGCGCGGGAGTAGCTGGTGAAATCGTATCCGTACAAATCGAATAAGTCTGTCAGCAGCAGGTCGATATTTTCATCATCAATCATTTTCCACACTTAAATATCTTCCAGCAGCACCAGTAATTTATCTACATCAATCGGCTTGGAAATATAGGCGTCGGCACCTGCTTGCAGGCATTTTTCCCGATCACCCACCATAGCCTGCGCAGTAACCGCTATTACAGGGGTATTTTTCCGCTGCTCAATGCGCTTGATCAGTGGAATCGCCTCATACCCATCCATTTCCGGCATCATCATATCAATCAGAACTGCATTCACAACCTCGCCGGTTTTCAGCAGTTCCAAAGCCTCCGGCGCCCCGCTACTCGATACGCAATCAAATCCTTTTGCCTTCAAAGTCGCCTTCAAAGCAAAAATATTCCGCGCATCATCATCAATTATCAAAATCCGTTTTTTCATTGTGGAGGTCATTAGGATATTAGGTCACTGGGTCATTCAAAACTTCTCATAAAGCCACACCCGCAGTAGCGACATCAGCTGATCGATATCTACCGGCTTGGTGATATAGTCAGATGCGCCGGCATTGATGCATTTTTCCCTGTCACCGGTCATCGCTTTTGCAGTTACCGCAATTACAGGAAGGTTGCGCCACTTAGGATTTTCACGAATGCGGCGCGCCGTTTCGTACCCGTCCATTTGCGGCATCATCATATCCAGCAACACTACGTCAATTTCGGGATTGTCTTCCAGCTTCGCCAATGCTTCCTTGCCGTCAAGGGCAGTGACCACATTCATTTTATAATTTTCCAGCGATTTGGAAAGCGAGAAGATGTTACGCACATCATCGTCGGCAATCAGCACTGTTTTATTGCTCAGTATTTCACTCAGTCCACCCAGCTTTTTCTGGTCTGAGCCGCGCTGTGTTGACTTTTTATTTTCTTCCACCACATGCAGGAACAATGAAACTTCATCGAGCATGCGCTGGTACGAATGCGCCGTTTTCACGATAATGGAGTCCGCATACTGTTTAATACGCAGTTCTTCGGACATGGAAAGGCTCTTTCCGGTAAAAATGATAATTGGAATATTTTCCAGTCCGGGGTTTTTCTTCGCCTCTTCCAGTGCGTCATAAGCTTTCTTATCGGGGATTCCCATATCAAGGATCACGCAATCGGCCTCATTGTTTTTCAATGCAGAGATACCTTCCGACAAGTCGCTTTTCAGTTCCGAGTTGATATCAAATGTACCAAGGAAATAAGCCAGCGCCTTGGCGTGCATGGAGTTATCTTCCAGGATCAGCACTTTTTTGGATTTTTTGCTGATCACATATTCTATCTTTTTGAACACCTCCTGCAACTTGTCGATCGCCATTGGTTTATCGATGAAATCGATAGCTCCCTTCATCAGGCTCTCGTTTTTCATTCTGTGCGACGACATGATGTGCACCGGAATGTGCCGCGTTTCAGGGTCGCTTTTCAGCTGGTCCATTACATCCCAGCCGCTGATTATCGGCAGCTGAATATCCAGCAGGATACCGATCGGCTTGAAGGTTTTGGCAAGTTGCAAGCCTTCGTCACCTCTCACTGAAACAATCCCTTTATAACCATGGCGACGGGTATAGTCGAGCAGCGATTTGGCAAAGAATGTATCGTCTTCAACGATCAGGATCGTTTTATCGCCGGATTGGACCGTATTCCGGTCATCGGAAATGCTTTCGGGAATGATCGTGCTCACAAACCGGTGGTCTGTTTCAGGTACAGCCTTTACAGGAAGTGTCTCTTCTTTCACGGTTTTGAAGAAATCATCTTCTTTCTCCTGAACGGCATAAACGGCAGCTATCGGGATAATGACCGTAAACTCGCTTCCCTGATTTTCAATGCTGGTAAGCGCAATCTCGCCGCCGAGCAGTTTCACCAGCTCGCGGCTGATCGAAAGTCCGAGTCCGGTACCTCCGTATTTCCGTTTGGTTGAACCGTCAGCTTGCTGAAATGCTTCAAAAATGTGCTTCTGCTTCTCAGGCGCAACCCCGATACCGGTATCTTTTACCTTAAAGCTCAACATATTGTCATTGCCTTCATGCAGCCTGATCTGAACTTCGACGTAGCCTTTTGCAGTAAATTTCAGCGCATTGGAGATCAGGTTTTTCAGGATCTGTTCCAATCGCATCTTATCCGTTTCAATCACCACCGGAACTCCCTGGCCAATGTTAACGGTAAAGTCAAGTCCCTTTTCGCGAGCCACGGGAGCGAACATACCTTTCAGGTCATCGGAGATTTCCTTGATAGACACATTCACATAATCCAGCTCCATTTTGCCGGCCTCAATTTTAGAAAGGTCCAGGATCTCGTCGATCAGCCCCAGCAATCCATTGCCCGAAGATTGGATCACGGTAGCATACTCGATCTGCTCGTCGGTCAGGTTCTTGTCATCGTTTTCAGATAACAGCCTGCTTAGTAGCAGGATGGAGTTGAGTGGCGTGCGCAGTTCGTGCGACATATTCGCCAGAAACTCTGATTTATACCTCGTAGTCAGTTCAAGCTCTTCCGCTTTTTTGACGATCTCTATATTTTTCTCTTCCAGCAATCCGCTCCGCTCTTCGAGTTCCTCATTGGTCTGCTGCAGTTCTTCCTGCTGCACGCGGAGCTCCTCTTCCGAAGCCTGCAATTTCTGCGACTGCGCTTCCAGTTCCGCATTCAGGTTTTCGAGTTCATTGTGTTGCGTTTGCAGTTCTTCCGCCTGCGCCTGCGTTTCTTCAAGGAAGTTCTGCAGTTTCAGGTAATCCAAAGCAGAATTCACGCTCGTGCCAATCGCTTCCAGGTTGTTTTCCAGGAACTGTATCTGCAGCTCGTCCGGATTTTTCAGAAATGCGAGCTCGATCACGCCAATGCATTCATACGCATAGGAAAGCGGCAGGATCACAACAGCTGCGGGACTCACATCGCCGAGGGAAGATGTAACGCGCAGGTAATTGGCGGGCACGTCGTTGACGAACATCGGCTTTTTACTTTCAATCACCTGTCCGGCCAACCCTTCGCCCGGAGTAACCATTTCCGGCGCGCTTTTAACAGCATAGGTGCCTGTCAACCGGTAATTCCAGTCATTGTCGATAATGTAAATGGTACCCAAACTAGCCCCCGAATAGTCTGCAAGGGTGTTCAGCAAATTGGCGGTCAACTTTTTAAGGATCCGCTCGCCCCGTATCGCATCGCTGATCTTTACAGATCCCGTTTGCAGCCAGTTTCTGCTGTTCAGGTCATTAAATGTTTGTTCCAGAGAACTGGTCATATTATTGAGCGCCACAGAGATGCGGCCAATCTCGTCTTCGGATTCGTCGGTGCTGCGCACAGTGTAGTCACCGTCTGAAACCTGCTGGGTAACCTCCTCAATGTACCTGATCCGCCTCTCCGTCTCCGCGTATTTCCTGTTTTCAAGCTCCTGCAGGGCAATGCGTTTGTCCATATCATTTTTGATACGGAAGTATGCAAATACCGTGATCATAATAGAAATGAGCGCGGCAATGATCAGCAGGATAGGAGTGTACTTAATGTAAATCTGTTGTTGTTCGAGGCGGTCGGTCAGTATCGCTTTTTCTTCGTCTTTGATATGCTCGGTTGCAAATCTCAGATCGTCCATTACTTTCTTGCCCCGCAGCATTTCACGCAGCCGCGCCTCGGTATCCACGGCAAAACCGGGATTCTTGCGCGTCATATCTATGATATTCTGCATTTGCCCGAATTTCGCTTCATAAAGCGCCTTTACTTCACGCAGGTATTTTTGCTGGGCAGGATTGTCAAGGGTGAGTTCCGACAGGCGGTTGTAGCTGCGGGTGGTTTTTTCATAAGCCCCATTATAAGGTTCCAGGAAAGTCGGGTCAAGTGTCACCAGGAAACCGCGCTGCCCTGTTTCCGCATCCTTCATGTGCGAAATGATCGCCTCCGCTTCCAGCAGTACTTCATTGGTGTGATTAACCAGCTCTGAATTGTTGATCAGCTTCTGGGTACTGTAATACGACGCCAGCAAACTGAAAATCAGCAGCAGGGTTGAAAATGAAAATACGATCTGAAGCTGCTGGATAATAGAGTTAGAAGTTTTTCTCATAAATGCGTTTACTTGTTTTCAAGGGTTGTTTCCTGTGATGTTTGCTGGACAGCGGGCAATACCAGAATAAACCTGGCACCTTCGTTTTGTGTGCTCTGGGCGGATATCAGCCCATTGTGTTTGTCCATGATCTTTTTGGCAATAGCGAGCCCTATACCCGTGCCTTCGTAGCTGTTGAGGTTATTGAGCCGCTGAAAAATGACAAAAATCCGGTCAAGGAATTTCTCGTCAAATCCTATTCCATTGTCGGCGATTACGATCCTGCAAAAACCACCAGCAGGGGAAGGTTCGGAATGCACATCTTTATGTTCAATGAGCTCGGCGGTGATGGTAATGCGCGGCGGCACGTCGGGTTTGGAGAATTTCAATGCATTACTGATCAGGTTCTGGAATACCTGCCTGATCTGGCTTGGAATAGTATCGATCAGCGGCAGCTTGCCAATGGAGATCTCTGCATTCTTTTGCAAAATAATTTCGTCAAAGTCCGACAGCAGATCGCTGATGAGCATATTCAGATCGGTAAGTAGGAAATTTGCTTTGACAGAAAGCCTGGAATAATCAAGCAAGTCGCTGATCAGGCGCGACATTCTTGCCGAAGAGTTGATCGACCGGTTGAGGTAAGAGGTCGCCTCTGCATTGTCGTTCAGGTATTTATCTTTGATCAGATGACTGAATGTCTGTATCTTCCTGAGTGGCTCCTTCAGATCATGGGATACTACCCAGGCAAACTGCTGCAATTCGTGGTTGGTGGTTTCCAGCTCTGTGTTCTTGTCCATCAGCTCCTTCGTCCTCAGCTCAACCTTATGTTCCAGCAGTTCGTTGGCCATTTTTTGCTGGTGGATATCTGTAAATGAACCAACCCAGCGCACGATGCCGGTACCCTGGTAAACCGGGATGATCTTTAACAGGAAATATCTATAGTCGGTAGTCCCAAGCTGTTTGAGCCGCGCTTCTGTTGAAAATTCCTGTCCGTTGCGGAAGCATTCTTCCCATCTCTCCCAAAACTCATCTTCCGGATGCGTTTCGGGGAACACCGCTGCATCTTCCGAATACTGAAACCAGTGTTCGTTCACATACTCGATCTTTCCGTCCGTTTTAACGGTGAATGCAATCTGCGGTAATGATTCGAGGATAAAACGCAGCTCCTGCATGCGGGAAGCGAGCTCATCCTGGGCGTTTTTACGAATGTCAATTTCCTGTCTCAGCGATTCCTGAATCGCTTTCAGCTCCTGCTGTTGCTCATAAAGGCGCACAAACGTTTTTACCTTCAGCAAAAGAATGTCAGGATCGACAGGCTTTGTGAGATAATCGATCCCGCCCGACGCATAGCCTCGTGTGATAAAACGCTTTTCGGTATTTACTGCGGAGAGGAAAATAATGGGGGTGTCTTTGGCCCGCCCAAATCCGGAGATAGCCTCGGCGACTTCAAATCCGTCCATGCCGGGCATTTGAACATCCATGATAATCACGGAATAATTGTTGTTGAGCACCTTCTTCAAAGCCTCCTCACCAGACTCAGCCGAGTCTGTTTTAAAATCATGTAATTCCAGGATTTTCTTTAGAGGTAGAATGTTTTCCGGCCTGTCGTCGACAATCAGGATCATAGTAAAGGGTAAAGGAACAAAAAGGAGCGCGCGTGTGACTTTTGGTTTACAAAAATCATACCTAAATGCCCTATCTGCGCAAATAAGCCATTTTTGACAACATTATGAAGCGGTTTGCTCCCCAAGTGTTTGCGCAACCAGCAATTTCAACTCTTCCACCCATTTTTGCACCGTAATCATCGGGTGAACGTACGGTGTTTCAAAATCCTCAACAATAGACGTTTTGCCTTTTTCCTTCACAAGCCTGATCAGCTCTTCCACCAGATAATCCTGTGAAGAATCAAATTCCGTATCTTCATTGGTCTCTGCTGTTTGTTCCAGGAATGCGGCCAGTCTCAGGAGTTCTTCTTGTGTCATATCAATTCAGTTTGCGTGTCGGGTATGATGCTGGGGAAAAATCTCCCGAGCCCCACGGTTCTCGCGTGGCATAATTTTATAGCAAATTGCGTACTAACAGCTCAGTCGGGCAACAAAATGCTGTTTTCCACAGCTAAAAGGCACATTAAGCTGCCAATCCTCAAATCATCGCAGAAAAAAAATCAGCATATATGAAAAAAATTGCCAACAAGAAAGTTGTAGATCAATCGAAGTTAGACAATATAGTAGTATACCCCGGAGAGCCTTATCCGCTCGGGGCTACGTGGGACGGAAAAGGGGTGAACTTTGCGCTTTACTCAGAGCATGCGACAGGCGTGGAGCTTTGTCTGTTTGATAGTGAAGAGAGTATTACCGAGAATGTCAAAATCCAGATCAGGGAAGTTTCACATTACGTGTGGCACGTATACGTTCCAGGCCTTAAACCCGGACAGCTTTACGGCTACCGGGTACACGGACCATATGAGCCAACGGTAGGTTTGCGCTTCAATCCCAATAAGTTACTGATCGATCCTTACGCAAAATCCATTTCCGGCACGATCCAGTGGCACGATTCACTTTTCGGTTACGAGATCGGTCACCCTGATGAAGATCTGAGTTTTAGTGATTCGGACAGCGCGCCTTATGTGCCTAAGTCGGTGGTTGTAGATCATCTGTTTGACTGGGAAAATGTAAAAGCACCCGAGATCCCTTATCACGATACCATTATATATGAAGCCCACGTAAAAGGCTTCACCAATCTTCACCCGGACATTCCGGAAGAGATCAGGGGTACATACGCAGGACTTGCACACCACGCATCGATCAGCTATCTGAAAAAGCTGGGTGTTACTGCCATTGAGCTGATGCCCGTGCACCATTTTATATCTGACCGCCATTTAAAAGAACGCGGGCTGACCAATTACTGGGGCTACAATTCCATCGGCTTTTTTGCTCCGGATGTGCGTTACAGCAGCTCAGGTACGCACGGTCAGCAGGTAATTGAGTTTAAAAACATGGTGAAGGAAATGCACAAAGCCGGCATTGAGGTTATCCTTGATGTCGTGTATAACCATACTGGCGAAGGAAACCAGATGGGACCGACCATTTCTTTCCGCGGAATTGATAATATGGCGTATTACCGTTTAATGGACGGCCGCTATTATATGGATTATACCGGTACAGGCAATACGCTGAATGCCAGGCTGCCAAATGTACTCAGACTGATCATGGATAGTTTGCGCTACTGGATCACGGAGATGCACGTCGACGGGTTCCGCTTTGACCTGGCTTCAACGCTCGCCAGGGAGCTCCATGAGGTAGACAGGCTGAGTGCATTCTTTGATATCATTCACCAGGACCCTATTATTTCACAGGTGAAACTGATCGCCGAACCCTGGGATATCGGCCACGACGGCTACCAGGTAGGTAAGTTTCCGATCGGCTGGGCTGAATGGAACGGGCGGTACCGCGATTGTATGCGCGACTACTGGCGCGGGGCAGACAGTATGCTGGCCGAGTTCGCGGAGCGGTTTACCGGAAGTTCGGATTTGTATAAAGGAGAAGACCGGCATCCTACTGCTAGCATCAACTTCATCACCGCACACGACGGTTTTACGCTGAATGATCTTGTCTCGTATAATGACAAGCGTAATGATGAAAACGGCGAAAATAACAATGATGGAGAAAGTCATAACCGCTCGTGGAATTGCGGTGAAGAAGGGCCGACGGAAAACGATGAGGTAGTGAAGCTCCGGAACAAGCAAAAACGCAATTTCCTGACCACACTTTTCCTTTCACAGGGCGTACCTATGCTGGTAGCGGGCGATGAATGGGGCAGAACGCAGCAGGGAAATAACAATGCATACTGTCAGGATAATGAAATATCGTGGCTGAACTGGGACCAGGCGGATCAGCAACTACTTGGGTTTACCCAAAAGCTGATCAAATTCTGTAAAGCCCACGCCACATTCCGCCGCCGCCACTGGTTCCGCGGAATGCCGATCAAAGGGATAGGTCTGGAAGATATTGCGTGGTTTTTGCCAGACGGGCAAGAGATGCCGGATGAAAACTGGAATCATGATTATGCAAAATCACTGGGCGTGTTCTTGAATGGAAAAGGGATTCGCCACATGAACCCGAAAGGCGAGCCGATCTACGATGATAGCTTTTATATGATCTTCAATGCGCATTATGAGCCTGTGGAATACAAGTTACCTCCCGAAAAATACGGAACCGAATGGAGGAAAGTGATCGATACAAGCGAATGCTGCGTAACGGAAGACGGGCAGATCATTGCGCCGGACACCACCATTACAGTTGACAGCAGATCGATAGTTGTTTTTAAACACGCATTGGAAGAGCAAAAACTATGAGCTTTAGTGAGACATTGCCCGCAGTACCGGGTATAAGATTTAATGAATTTGGAGAAGCGGAAGTGCTCATCTGGGCGCCGCTCGCGGAGGAAGCTGGTATCCTGCTGGTCAATCAGAACAAAACATTGCCGCTTGAAAAAGCTGAATACGGTTACTGGACCCTGAAAACGGAGGATATTAAACCCGATGATCTGTATCAGATTGTGTTGGGAGATGAAGAGCCGCTTCCTGATCCTGCGTCAGTGTACCAGCCCAAAGGTGTTCACGGGCCGTCTCAGGCGGTTGATATCAAGAGTTTTCAATGGACAGACCAGCAATGGGCTAATCCTGCGCTTTCAGACTATATTATTTACGAAGTCCATATCGGTACATTCACGCCGGAAGGTACCTTGCAGGCAATAGAAAGCAAGCTAGATCACCTGGTGGAACTGGGCGTTAATGCGATTGAAATTATGCCGGTATCTCAGTTTGCCGGCGGTCGGAACTGGGGTTATGATGGTGTGTTCCCTTATTCGGTACAGGATTCTTACGGCGGTCCGCGGGCGATGCAGGAGTTTGTCAATGCGTGTCACGCGAAAGGAATAGCTGTAGTGCTGGACATGGTTTATAACCACCTGGGCCCGGAAGGGAATGTATTTGGCAAGTTCGGCCATTATTTTACAGACAAGTACCACACGCCCTGGGGCGACGCGGTCAATGTAGATGATGCATGGAGCGATGCCGTGCGGCAGTATTTTATCGAGAATGCATTGATGTGGTTCCACGACTTCCATATCGACGCATTGCGGCTGGATGCTGTGCATGCGATCAGGGATTTTGGTCCATTGCATTTACTGAAAGAAATGAAGATGCGGGTCAACGAGCTTTCGCAGGTCACCAACAAACAGCATTACCTGATGGTGGAAATGGACCTGAACGATACGCGCTTTATAAAGCCTGTCGAAGAAGGTGGCTACGGAATGGATGCGCAATGGATAGACGAATTTCATCACGCATTGCGGGTTTCTTCCGGTCAGCAGAAGAGTGGGTACTACTCAGATTTTGAGCCGATTGTGTCACTTGCCAAGTCTTATAAAGATGCTTACGTGTACGACGGTGTCTACTCGGATCACCGGAAGCGGAAGTTTGGTGTAAAAGCCGACGGACATCCCGGCGAGCAGTTCATCGTATTTTCTCAAAACCACGACCATGTAGGTAACCGTATGCTCGGGGAGCGTACAAGCCAGCTGGTTAGTTTTGAAATGCAGAAATTACTTGCCGGTGCCGTGCTGATCAGTCCCTATTTGCCGCTGTTGTTTATGGGAGAAGAATGGAGTGAAACAAATCCATTTCAATATTTTGTCAGCCACACTGATCCTGAACTGGCCGAGGCTGTGCGAAAAGGCCGAAAAAGCGAGTTCGCGGCGTTCCATATAGAAGGCGACGCGCCTGATCCGGTGAGTGAAGAGATATTTCAAAAGTCGAAAGTGCAATGGGAGCTGTTGGACAAAGAGCCGCACCGCACGATGCTGAACTACTATAAAACCTTTATATCACTACGGAAACAGGAACCCGCATTGCGCAAAACCGATCGGGAAGGAGTTGTGGTAGAAGGATTTGAAGACCGTGAGCTGATCATTTTACAGCGGATTTCACCGGAACAGCATCTGACTGCCGTGCTGAATTTTTCAAAGAATGCCCAGGAGGTATCTTTACCCGGCGAGGCAAACTGGCAGAAGCTCATGGTTTCTTCTGACGCGAAATGGGGAGGGGAAAAGGATCTTCCGGAAACAGCAGAAGGCGGCGTAATCAGGGTGCAGCCGGAATCAATTTCCGTATACACGAGCCGGTTATAAATTCCTGATCTTGATACTTATATCCTGAGGAGCAGCTTCGTCTCCTCCGAAATAGGGGAGCAGCTTATACGCGATGCCGACGCCACCATCACAGTGGCGCGGCATTGTTGTTTCTACGCCACGAAAAGTGAAAATGTAAGATTTGTCCCCGGCCGCCAGTCTGAAACTGGTCAGTTCGTTAAGCTCGGCAGTTCCGAGTTCTTTTTCCTGGCGCACGCCATTTACATATACATAAGCGTAAATCCGGAGCGCGCCTTCACGCCAGTTCCAGCCGAACCTGGCACTATTGTTCTGGTGACCGGAGCTGCAATCCGAGAATCCGTAGAGCTTATTAATATCATTTTGATTTTCCGGAACTGCATTCTGATACACGCAGCTGCTGTCAAAAATCGCCTGAAAATGCATGGAAGAAGAGGTAAAAGGCGTATTCAGGTTGTTGTCTACCTCGTGGTTTCCCTTGCGGATCGTGTAAGTAATAAAGTCGTCGCCGAAACTTGGCGAATTGCCGATCCAGTCACACGATGAAACGATCAGTAGCAGTAGCAGAACGGGAATGTATTTCATTCAGCAGGATATTTGAAACAATTCTATCAACGAGCGCTTCTCAGGAAAATTGAATTGGTACCTGCGTTTTGACGCATTTACATGCATTATCCCTCCCGGTAAGAAGTGGGCGGTACCGTCATTTTCTTCTTGAATATTCGCGAAAAATAAAATTCCGACTCAAAGCCCGTCTTGTACGCGATCTCGGAAACGGACAATGAAGTTTCCCGAAGCATCTCACAGGCTTTCTCAATTTTAAGGTTCAGATGGTACTGCCCGGGCGAGGTACCGATCACCTCTTTAAATGCCTTCCTGAACCAGCCGTAACTTACCCCATGCTGCCGGGCGAGTTTTTCCATATCCAGGTTCACGGTGCTGCTTTCGTGAATCTGGTACCGCATCCGGTGTACGAGTTTTTCCTTGTAAGATCGCGCATGATCGGTCATCAATGCAGATGCATAAATGAGGCCCAGCAGCTGGATTACGAGGCAGGAAGAAATTTGCTTGTAAGCTATTCCCTCGAATTTCAATGTTTGTACAAGGCGGATAAAGACATTCAGAAGCTCGGAATTGAAACCAATGTGGATCAGCGGATTCTCGGCATTGAAGCAGTCCTGCCGCATCAGGTACTCCGAGTAATGACCGCCGAATCCCACCCAGAACTCTTCCCAGCCCGACTCCTGCGAAGGTTTGTAGCGGTGCCATACATTAGGAAAAAGCAGGAATGCGGTACCAGCTTCCACGATCGTCGGCGGAATGGTTTCGGTCTCAAAAACACCACTCCCGGTGGAGATATACACCAGCTGGAATTCATTGAGCACGCGTCCTTTTTCCCAGTCGAAGTAGTAGCTGTCAGGGTGATTCTGGTCCGGATAAATTTTTCCGGCCGGATGCAGGTTGTGGCCGACATTCAGGATAGATACTCCCCAGTTAGGTTCAGATCCTGCGAGTGCTTCAAGTTGTTCCTGACTAAAATATTTACGGTATAGTTCCATATCATTTTGTGCAAACATTGAATCACATTATTCATTGGATGTGATCTGTATTGTGTCCTATTTTTGCAAACCAAAGTTTAATTTAACCCAGTTTTAACTACTTCTCAACGAAAAAATAATTCTCTCCACCATTTTCCCAGAGCTGGCGTTGGAGAAGGATTTGTATTTTTTGATATGACTAAATTGTACACTCATCAACTAAAAATCGGTCTGTTCGGTGTCGGACTACAGGCTTATTGGGAACAATTTGAAGGGCTGGAAGAAAGATTGAAAGGCTACCTCGAAGTAGTTGATACAAAGCTGACCAACTGCGGTGCCGAGATCGTCAATCTTGGTCTGATCGACAGTCCCGAAAAAGCTATGGAAGCAGGGCACGCATTCAGGAAAGCAGATGTAGACCTGCTTTTTTTGTACGTAACAACCTACGCGCTTTCAGCTACGGTTTTGCCGGTGGTCAGGCGGGCCAATGTGCCCGTCGTTGTGCTTAACCTCGTTCCCGAAGCTGCTATCGACTACAATGCATTTAACAAAATCGGTGACCGTACCCGGATGACAGGGGAGTGGCTGGCGTATTGTTCAGCCTGCCCGGTACCCGAGCTGGCGAATGTTTTCAAACGTTCGCGCGTGCCATTTTACCAGGTTACCGGCATGCTGCACAACGATCCGGAAGCTTGGGACGAAGTACAGGAGTGGATCCAAGCTGCGCAGGTCGCCAGCGTCATGGCGCATAACCGCCTGGGATTAATGGGCGGGTACTATGGTGGTATGCTCGACATTTACTCGAATCTCACACTGCAATGCGCCACCTTCGGCGGACATATTGAAATGATCGAAGTCGATGAGCTTTCAGCGATCCGGCAAGAAGTGTCCGATGAAGAAATAGAGGATATACTGCAAGTTTTTGCAAGTGAATTTGAAATCCAGCCCGATTGTCCGGAAGCCGAACTGCGCCGGGCCGCGAGCACCGCAGTTGCGCTCGACAAGCTGGTTGCCCGCCACGGACTGGGTTCGATGGCTTATTACCACAAAGGAACAGGGAATGTACCCAATGCGGACACAATGAGCTCAGTGATTCTCGGTAACTCCCTGCTGACTGCCCGGGGCATTCCGGTTGCAGGAGAGTACGAGGTGAAAAACGCGCAGGCGATGAAGATCCTGGATGCATTTGGTGCCGGCGGCTCTTTTACCGAGTATTATGCCATGGATTATACTGACGACGTGGTTCTCATGGGGCACGACGGTCCGGGCCACATTGCTATCGCCGAAGGCAAAACCAAAGTGCGCCCATTGTATGTATATCATGGTAAAACAGGCAACGGGCTTTCTGTTGAAATGAGCGTAAAGCACGGCCCTGTTACGCTGCTTTCAGTAGTTGAAACAGTGGACGGGAAAGTGGTATTGCTGGTGGCAGAAGGGGAATCGGTGGCGGGACCGGTCCTGGAAATTGGGAATACAAACAGCCGGTATCGGTTTCCATTGGGTGCACGCAGATTTGTTGAATGCTGGAACAGCCACGGCCCGGCACATCATTGCGCCGTCGGTGTCGGACATATCAGCTCAAAAATAGACAAGCTAGCCAGGCTGTTGGGCATTGAAGCGCATATTGTTTGTCGCTGGGAAGATCAGCATTCAACCATCAAAAGCGGCCATTGAGGCATAAAAAAGCCGGATCCAGAAAATTCTGAACCCGGCTTGACTCTAATCACAATAAATACAGAGAAAAGCTACTTTTGTTTGTTGAGGCTATGATGTTCTTTCCGATTATTGGTCAGGTCATTGCCTTTTACCATTTCCTCTTCTCTGCGCCTGCTGTCCAAATTGTCCTTGTTTTCAGGCCTTGCCCGGGAACTCTGATTTTGCTGCATCATTCCCGAATTTTGTGACTGTCTCATGACAAATTGTGTTTGATTATGCCTGATGTACTTTAAATATCGTGCCAGTAAAACATGGAATAACGATACGTTGTATCGGAATAAACCTAAAAAGTGCGCTTTGTGCCCTCATACAGCTCGTATTCCAGCAATCTGCAATCGATTTTACCGGAATAAAACTCAATGCGGCGGCGTGGTTTCAAGCCGATTTTCTTGGCCAGAGCCAGGTTACCTGTAAATACATAGCCTGAAAATCCTCTACACTTTTGTTTCATAAAGTCACCAATGCGGGCATAGGTTTCTTCAAGTTCACTGATTTCGCCCAGCCGCTCGCCGTATTCAGGATTTACAAAGAATACCCCTTTGTTTTCATCCGGTATCTCTGTTTGCGTAAAATCACAAACCTGAAGCTCGATCATATTGGCTACTCCGGCAGCAACCGCATTCTTTCTCGCATTTTCAATGGCTGCTTCGCTGTGGTCGGTTGCGATAATGCGTAGATCAGGCGCATCGATGATCTGTGCTTCCAGCTTGTCCTGTTCCGCATAGTAAACCTCCTCGTCATAGCCGAGCAAATGCATGAAGGAATAGTTATTACGGAAAAGGCCGGGCTTGCTGTTGGTAGCAATGAGGGCAGCTTCAATGGCGAGCGTGCCTGAGCCGCACATCGGGTTCAGGAACGCAGAGCGCCTGTCCCACGTGCTGGCAAGTATCGTTGCCGAGGCGAGCGATTCCAGCATGGGCGCTGCCCCCGGGATTTTACGGTAACCGTGCCTTGCAATCGTTTCGCCTGAGGTATCTATAAAGATCTCAGCCTGCTCTTCTTTCCAGAACAAATGCATCACAGCCTGCTTCATATCCGAGCCCGACGAAGGCCGCACGCCCTTTTTACCCCTGATCCTGTCTGCAATTGCATCCTTAACCCGCACATTGACATACATGGAATTGTTCACGCTTTCCGTATGCACATTGCTGGTTACCGAAAAGTAACCCTCAGCTGGCAGAATGTCTTCCCAGGCTATTTGCGATAAAAACCGGTATACATCGTCGGCATGTTTTGCACGAAAAGTACCCAGGCTGTACAAAACCTGGCTTGCACAATACAGGTTCAGGTTCAGACGGATACAATCGGTCATGGTACCTGACGTGCGAATGCCCGTGGGGAAAGTTTCAGCTACATCAAATCCAAGTGCTTTCACCTCCGGTTCAAGGAATGGCGACAGGCGACGATAGCAGGTGATGATGATGTTTGCTTGATTTTGAAAAACTGACATTGTAAGCTGTTAATGCGGGTGAATGCGTGCAAACATACTAAGAATATTGCTCGCTAATCAACTCGTGACTCAAGCGCGCGCCCGCAAAGCTGCCCGCTGCAACTGCATTCGCGACAGAACGAGCCGGTGAGGTATTGTCGCCCGCTGCGTAAATACCTGGTACATTCGTCTTTTGAGCAGGATCAAGCGCAATGTGGCCCTGCGCGGTAAGCTGGACGCCCAGCGTTTCAGGCAGCTTGCAATGTTGTTCAAAAGGCGGTCGGTGGTACAATGCTTTGAGCGCAGCGGTACTTCCGTCCTGAAATGCGATGTGCGTGAGGTAGCCGTTTTCATGTACTATTCTTTCAACCGGCTGCTCGTTGAGCGACACGCCCATTTGTTCCAGCTGCGTTTTTGTATTTATGTCAAAATCAGCTGCACCGTTTGTGAAAATAGTCAGGTCGGATGTCCAGTTACGGATCAATCTGGCGAAATCCAATGTGGTTTCTCCATTCACCAGAATGCCCGTTTTCTGATCGCTGTATTCGTATCCGTGGCAAAAAGGGCAATGGATCACGCTGATCCCCCAGCACGCTGCCAGTCCGGGCGTGGCGGGCAGCAGGTCTTTGATACCAGTCGCGAAAAGGATCTTTTTTGTAGCGAAATGCTTCCCGGATCCCGTCTGGACTGTAAAGTTGTGATTCTCTCCGGATGCATTCACAGCCACATCTTCAATCCATTCAACTGTTGGGTAGGAGAGTACCTGTTCCCTGGCGACCGCACCTATGGCTGTCGGAGTAGCGCCATCCTGGGTAAGGAAGTTGTGCGAATGCGGCGTTTGTGCATTGCAGGGTTTTCCGCTATCGATAATCGCCACCTTCCATTTGGCGCGCCCCAGGGACATAGCGGCCGATAAGCCGGCGTAGCTTCCGCCAATTATTATTACATCAAAGTCAGTTTTCAAATGCATATTAATCATGGTTTTTGTCTCAGAATTGAGACATATATGGATAAAAAATTTTACAGACCAATTCCCCGGCTGAATGAAAACCAGCCAAGCTTTTTTACATCATTGAGTTGCATAGCCGCATTGTTGCGCGAGGTAACAGAAGCAGCCACAATTCCCTGAAACAGCTGGTGAACCCAGTCAATAGTGACCATCGGGCTGATCAATCCCTGCTTCTGGAGAAATTTCAGGTGTGTTTTCCAAATGGAGAAGGTATCGTCGTAATCTGAGCATTCCTGATCGTGTGACTGATGCTCATGATCATGCAATGTGTGCAGTTTGTGCAGAAAAGTATCTTTGGTACCGCATTCAACGCCCGCGTAAAACATGCGCTCCAATCTCTGGATCGGGTCTTCCGTGCTGTTGTAAGCGTTTTGCATTGCAATGTGGCAGGCTTTGCGGATCTCGTTCTTGCAGCTTTTCATCAGCTCGTTCCGGTCTTTGAAGTACCGGTGTAAAGTTCGCCGCGTGACCTGCGCCTGCTCCGCCACCTTTTCGAGTGGAGCCGAAAGATCCTCATTGAAAATCAGGATAGCGGCTTCAATAATGCTTTGCTCAGTATCTTTCATATTATCAGAACAAAAAAAAGAATGTCCCATTACTGAGACATTCTTTTCATTTCTTTCGTTCAGTTAAACCGGTTTTTCGTTCAGCAGTTTTTATATTCCGTTCAACTCTGCTTCTGTAAATGCCTTTTCGCGACCTGTGAGTTTCTGGCGGACTTTGCTTACCTCCTCCGTGCTGACCACATCCGCATTGTTGCGCCACGATTTGCGTATGTAGCTGAGCAACTGGGCAATGTCCTCATTTGGCATATCTCTATCATAGCCTATACCCGGCATATCTCCGCTCACTTCCGGCGTCTGGTACACGTGACCATTCACTTTAACGGGGCCAGTCAATCCGAAAAGGACGATCGAGATCAGTTTGTCTTTACTTCCGGTTACCCATTCTGATTGGTTCAATGGAGGTGCAAGCGACTTCACACCGCCACCATCAGGACCGTGGCAGGTCTGGCACACCGACGTAAACAATGCTTCGCCTTTTGGAAACTGGCGTTTCAGCATTTCAGGATTCCGGTTACCCTGAGCGCTGCGCACCGCTGTGATTACCTTTTGAAGCTGCTTATTTACTAACAGGTTCTGGTCGCTCAATGAAGCTGTCAGCTCGGTCTGGAAAGCTTCCTCTTTACCCTGCAAATTGCTGATCACCGCGTCGGCTACATACCGGTTGTTCGGGTATTTGGTAGCGAGTTTGGTCAGCAGGCTTTTGGATGCAACCGTGTCAAATCTGGCGATGCTTTTTGCCATAAATCCAACGTAGGGAGCAGCCAACGTATCATTCTGATCAACCATCTGATCAAACAAAGTGGCAAATTGCCTGTACGAAGTAGGTGTGATAATAGATGGTGTAACCGCAAATCCCTGCATTTTAAACTGCATGTCGGCGCTTCTTAGCCAGCTTACTACTTCCTCTGTTTTCAGGGAATTCAAGCCTTCCAAAGTCCACAATGCGTGGATCGCAAGAAGCGGGTTAGCTGTTTGTTTCACGGCTTCACGCAATGCCGGTACCGTTTGGTTGTATTTTCCGTCAATGAGCTTTTGCTGCGCGCGGTCGCGAACCCAGCCATTTGGGTGGCCGAGTAGCTTAACCAGCGCCGATGCATCGGAAGGAATTGTGACCGGTTTCGCATTGGTATTTTTTGGAACAATCTTGTAAATGCGCCCGCTCGAAAGTGGCTGCGTCAGCTCGCGTTTCCCGATCTGCTCTTTCAGGTAAGGTGTGAGATAAGTTTTGTGCTGGATAATCCCGCGGTACATATCGAGTACGTACATCGCGCCGTCGGGTGCATTGTATAAGCTCACGGGCCTGAAACGCTCGTCGGTACTGGCCAGGAACTCGCGCCCTTTGTAAGCCTGCTCACCTTTTACAACAAATCCCTTCTGCGCAAGTATGTTCCGCTTGATCAGGTTAGCCGATGGTTCGGGAACAAATGCATTGAAGTCGTAACCCTGACCGAACAAATCGCCGCGGTAAATAACAGGTCCGGCCGCTGCTGTAAAGTCATTGAGGCGCAGACTGTCATCAAGGATATTTTTCATATAACCCCTGTTTACGCCAGGGGTAGGATGTAGCGGATATACCTTATTGTTAGCAACGGATTTTTCATTGTAACCTGCAACTCCGCGCTGATTGGTATTCCAGGCTCCTACACCGGCCGGGAAATAGTCTCCAAGCAGGTTTTGTGAATTGTTGTTATAATAAAGCCTGCCATAATTATCCTGGCAAATACCCCATTGACCCCGAAAATGCGTGTGCTCAATGAGCCACTTCGCACCTACTTTCCGGTAACGCTTGTCTGATTTTGCATTGTAAATCCAGTTATCCATTGCACGCAGCAGTCCGTTTGGCTGGTGCTCTACATTGCCGCCTTCTGTGTACTTCGGATCAACGAGCGTGCGTTTCCCGGCTTTGTCATTTTTAATTTCGTAAAACCAAAGGTTTGTTGGCTCTGCAACGAGGATACCATTTTCAATCAGGCAAATAGCTCTTGGCAATACCAGTGAATCAATGATCACCTGCCGGTCGTCGTAAACACCGTCGCGGTTTTTGTCTTCAAGGATTACGATGTTTCCGTTAGGGATATCCTCGCCGGTGCCGATCGTGTCGGGCATATACCCGGTCATTTCAACGACCCACATCCGGCCTTTGTCGTCGAATTGCATGGCCACCGGCGAGCTTACCAGCGGTTCAGATGCGACGAGCTTCACTTCAAAGCCGTTTTCCACCTGCATTAATGCAATGGTATTTTCGGGCGAGATAAAGGGGGATCGACCAGGCTTGCTGGCAGTGGGTTCTTCCTTTTGCGCCGTAGCGACGGTCGCCGTGGTAGCAGTTGTCGCAGGTTGCTTGTTTGTTTTACAATAAACAAGTGAAAACGAGACTGCCAGAAAAAGGAATGGATAGCGGTACTTTTTCATCTGAAGAAATATTCCTCTAAGTTCGATGGTTATGAATTGCTGAACAATGTTAATCTTTTAACGCTTCTTCAACCGGTTTCATGTTTTTTGTTAAAAAATGTATGATTACCCACGCTATGATATAGGCGAGTCCGCATATGATAAACAGGATATTGTAACCCGCGCCGATGTTGCCGGCGGCTTTGTAATAGTCCAGCAGCGCACCCACTACCAGCGGGAAAAATGTGGATCCAAGGGATCCCGCCATTCCGCCGATACCTACCACCGAGCTCACTGCCCGTTTTGGAAAAATATCGGAAACGATCGTGAAAATATTCGCACTCCACGCCTGGTGAGCCGCAGTAGCAATACTGATGATCCCGACTACGATCCAGACATTGCTGGCAAATTGCGCAAGTATGATAGGCAACACTGCAAATGCTACCACAAGCAATGTGATTTTCCGGGCACGTAGCGGAGCCCAGCCTTTTTTGATCAGATAAGAAGACAGATAACCGCCGCCTATGCTACCAAATGTAGTCGCAGTGTAAACGATCGCGAGGTGCAGGCTCGGCTTTTTAAGGTCGAGCGCGAATGTGGTTGCAAAGTAGGAGGGAAGCCAGAAAAGGAAGAACCACCAGATCGGATCGGTCAGGAATTTACCTACAATGAAAACCCACGATTGGCGTAATTGCAGCAATTTGGTCCAGTGGATCGGCTTTTTTCCTTCGCCGTCACCAGCTTCGTTGTCGCTGTGAATGAATGCGTATTCTTCCGGCGTGATCTTCTTGTGCCTTGAAGGAATTTCGTAGAAAAGCCACCAGAATATAAGCCAGATGAAACCCAGCGCACCGGTGATCAAAAATGCCTCCTGCCAGCCGTAAGCTCCTAAAAGCCAGGGTACCAGAATGGGAGCAGCTACCGCGCCAATACTTGTTCCGGAGTTGAAAATGCCGGTCGCAAGCGCTCGTTCTCGTTTCGGGAACCACTCAGCTGTCGCTTTAACAGCAGCCGGAAAGTTACCCGACTCACCCAGTCCAAGCAATGCACGAACTGCGCCAAAACCGAAAGTACTTCTTACAAAAGCGTGTGCAATCGCCGCAATGCTCCATATCACGATCGAAACTGCGTAGCCAAGCTTGGAGCCGATCTTATCGATAATATTCCCGAAAACAATGTAGCCCAGTGCATAACAGCCCGCGAAGACCATTACGATATTGGCATAATCACTTTCAGTCCAGTTAAACTCAGTTTCAAGCGTTGGTTTTAATAGTCCGAGAATCTGTCTGTCTATATAATTGATTGTGGTTGCAAAGAAGAGGAGCGCACATATAACCCAGCGGTAATTGCCAATTTTAGGTTGTTCCATAATAGGTACAGATTCTTGGATTCAGGGATGGTTAAAAATACAACTGTTTCGGATAAGACTGTATTTTGGCCATTCTACCCCTTACGACTATGGTAAAGAGTTCAAAAAAAGAGTCCCGCCGAATGGGCGGGACCGGGTCATTATTCAATTAAATCCAGGTTAAATATATCAGGTAATCGGATAAGCAAGCTGTGCTTTGATGAGCTCTGCTTCGTTGGTAAGGTCAAGGCGGAGGGGAGTAATGGATACGAATCCATTTTCAACTGCCCACCTGTCTGTCCCTTCCTCAGCGGCTTCAAGCGGCACTACCGTAAACCAGTAATGCTTCCGCCCCATCGGATCGAGGGCCGGGACAATGTTGTTATCATATAGCCGCACCGACTGTCTCGTCCACCTTACCCCCTTTGGCTGAGGAGGGAAGTTTACATTCACGAGGTTTAAATGCGGATTCTTGAAAAGCAGGTCCAGCGCCTTCTCTACGAACGGATCAAGCGCGTCAAAATCGGGCTCTACTTCGGTAGGTGTGCTCAGCGCAATTCCCTTGATACCGAACAATACCGCCTGTTTGGCAGCAGCGAGTGTACCTGAATGCCACATTGCATTACCCAGGTTGGGGCCGAGGTTAATGCCTGAAAGAACTACATCGGGTTTGTCCCACAAATGCTGGCCCAAAGCCACGCAGTCGGCTGGGGTTCCATTCACGCGGTATGCGTCAATGCCACCGAAGTCTATCGGGGATTTCTTATAGGAAAGTGGCCGTGAAGCAGTTATCGCGTGGCCCATTGAAGATTGTTCCACATCGGGTGCCACGATTTTGACTTCCCCAAACCTCGCCGCGATTTTTGCCAGTGAAGCAATGCCGGGGCTGTATATTCCATCGTCGTTTGTTACCAGAATTTTCATATACAATCTCGTTTTTGGTTGTACATCAATAAAATTATGCCTGGTATGTTTTTTATGAAATAGCATTATCACTACATACTGCTTATGAAAAAAGCCCACCTTTTGCACAACCCGACCGCCGGGGATAGTGATTTTAGCAAAGAAGAGTTAACAAAACTGATCAAAAAGGAGGGGTTTGATTGTGCTTATTCTTCTGTCAAAGAGAATGGCTGGGAGGCGTTTGATGAGGATTCTGATTTTCTGATCATAGCTGGCGGTGACGGAACTGTCCGCAGGATTGCCAAAGTATTAATAAAGCGCACGCTGCTCGACAGGCATTATCCCATTGCGCTCCTTCCGCACGGAACCGCTAACAATGTGGCTTGTGCGCTGGGTATTGATGGCAAAGCAAAAGATATTATTAAGAAATGGCACCATTATCACCTCAAACCTTTCGATATCGGGAGGGTTGTAGGGCTTGATACCGACAAATTCTTTCTTGAAGCCTTTGGGATAGGGATCTTTCCGCGCCTGATGAAAATCATGGACAAGCTTGAAGACGAAATTGGCGAGACTGCCGAGGACAAGCTGAATGCGGCACGTCGGGTTTTGTTGGAAATTGTTCAGACCTACGAAGCCAAAAGTTGCCAGATTTTTGCGGATGGAAAAGAGTACTCCGGTGATTATATCATGGTAGAGGTAATGAATATCAGGTCTATCGGTCCGAACCTGGTTCTTGCGCCTGAGGCCGATCCAGGCGATGGAATGCTGGAAGTGGTGCTGATCTCCGCGTCAAACAGGCGCAAGTTCGAGAATTTCCTGCGGCACCAGATTGACGGTATTGAGCAGGATTTTACTTTCAAAACAATCCGGGCGAAGCAGGTCAGGATTGTGTGTGAATGCAAAGACCTGCACATTGACGATGAACGGATCAAGGTTGAAAATCCATCCGATATCGAAATCAGTATCAATCCTGCGAGACTTGAATTTATTATCACAGACGAAGAGTAGGCGTCAGAACCTGGATTTTACATTCTTTAATACTTCATCTACCCACATCTGATACATCTTGCCCGAAAAGTGCAGCTGATCACGGGCAATCATAGTCGGATCCTGCAATGCGCGTCGTGAAAGGGGAGTGATATCTATAAACAGCACCTGCTCTTTATCGCATTCCTCTTTTGCGACTGCGTTAAATTCATCGATCTCCCGGGCGATCTCGTCCCGCCTTCCCTCCCCATAACGCGTTACTCCCCAGTCCGGGGTCAAGAGCACAAATACGTTGCCTGTGTCGCCGTTGGCATAGTCGATACTGCGGAGCAGCAGGGTGCGGAACTGTTGACGATATTCTTCCAGACTTCTGCCCTGGTACTGATTATTGACGCCGATCAAAAGTGAAACAAGGTCGTACTTTTCAGTTGGATTGTAGTTCTGTAAACCCAGCAGCAGGTCTCCGGTTGTCCAACCCGTTTGCGCAACGATATAAGGTGCTTGTACGGGCTTCCCGGCCGTTCGCATTGCTTTCGCAAACAATACAGGCCACCGTTCACTTTCATCCACGCTTTCTCCGATTGTGTAAGAATCTCCTAATGCGAGGTAGCGCATGCCCGTTTTATCCGCAGCAGACAGGTTGTTTTTCTCACGACATCCTGCAAATAGCAGCAGCGCAGTTAAGATGATTGTCAAAAGTTTCATGATCAATATACTGGCTGAATGCCATTTTGGATCAATTAGTCAATGTTCTAACAGCGTTAAATTTCCTGACGTTAAGTTTTGCAACATTAGCCCATGATCGCAATCAGGTTCAATGCGACGGCTGCCAGCTGCTCGTTGCCTGTGAGCGTAACGGCACTTCTTGCTTCTGCCGGGGACAACGCTTTGGTAAAAAGCTTCCAGGCGATTTCAGCGGGGATAATGATACCGGCACTTTCGTTTTCTGTTTCCTTATTGGTTAGTTCCCAGCTGTTTGATTTCAGCAGGTACCATGAAAATGATTCTTCCAGTACAATCGTAATCTTAATACTGGTTCCAATTGCAGCTTCTGTGTTCCGGTAAGTGTGCGGTAAGCCGCGCAGCAGTGTTTTTATAAATGGAAGAAAAAGTGGTTTGGTAAGAATACCAGGCCGACCGGTAGCTTCCCTGATTTGTTGCTGGTGGTGCCACTTTTCGGTGTACTCACGCGCAATGTGAAACCAGTTTTTGGAGGTTTGCTCGCCAGCCCAGGCTACTGAGAATATAGCGTCCACATCGGGGTCCTGGGCTTGCATGATCGCTGAATATTGTTTTCCCGTACTTTCCAGGAGCTCAGTGATGACCTCGTAACTCAAACGCTGCGAAGCTTTTATCCAGTCTTCATTAAACTGGTTTAAGTAAGCAACAAGGTCTGCGTAGGAGCTAATTTTCCGGTCCGGCGGACTGAGGTACCCGTCGCGCATATGGGATATTACCCGAAGGTTGCCGTCAAGCAAATGTGCAGCTACGTCTTTCACGCACCAGTGTTTGGCGACGGTAGGCTTGTTCCATTCTTCTGCGGAAAGGGATTTCAGCAGCTCAATCAGCTTTTGGTCTAATATAGGAAACAGATGTGCGGTTTCGATTTTATGGGGCATAGTACAGTTTTTTCAATGGGCTTTGTTCCGGTTTATGGGTGGCCAATTTTCAAAAAAAACGTGAAAAAGCCTTTTTTCTCGTTTGGTCACCATGCAATTTGGTACTTTTGATGCCAGATTAAAGATTTACCGGGCCGCGTTTCAACATTGACAAACAGCTTTATGCCCGTTATTAAAAAGAAAAAAATGACTTACTGCTTAGGAATAAAAGTTAAAGAAGGACTGGTAGCATTGGCCGATACCCGCATTACAGCCGGAACCAATACAACAGTGAAAAAGAAAATGTATGTTACCCAGCACGATAACTATTCGATGTTCATCATGACCAGCGGACTAAGATCTGTGCGTGATAAAGCGGTGCATTATTTTGAAGAACTGATCAACGAAGGCGTTGTATACAACAAGCTTTACAAGGCCGTGAATGCATTCGGCGAGCAGATCAAGCGGGTAGCGGAGGAAGACAGAGCCAACCTGGAAAGGTCGGGATTCAAGTTCAACCTGAATACGATCGTGGGCGGACAGCTGCGCGACGATGCGGAACACAAGCTTTTTCTGCTTTACTCCGAAGGAAACTGGGTGGAGCTGGATGAAGGTTCGCCTTACGTGATCATCGGGAATTCCGGACAAGGGAAAGCGATCCTGAACAGGGTTCTTAATCAGGAATCTACCATGAAGCAGGCGCTCAAAGCTGGTTTCCTCTCCTTTGACTCAACGCGCGTGAGCAACAATGACGTCGATTTTCCGATTGATGTGGTGTTGTATAAGAAAGACAGCTTTCAGATTGTCGAGCACCGTTATGAGCAGAAGGATATGCTGGCGATTTCGGAAATATGGGCAGACAAGTTAAAAGAGGCGCTCGACGACATTCCCGAGGAATGGATGGACCAGAGCTTCGAAAAGATAATGCCTTCAAAGCCCGCCTGAAAAGCGGGCTTTGAAAAGCCTTTTATTCTACTCCGTATTTGTCGATCAGGTACATCATCGCTGCCATTGCGGCACCTCCGAGTTCCAGTTCGCGCTTGCTGACAGTTTCAAATTTGTCGCTCGATGCGTGATGATAATCAAAGTAGCGTTGCGAGTCGGGGATAAGGCCTAGTAGTAAGGTACCCTGCTGTGCCAGGGGACCAATATCGGCGCCGCCGCCACCCGGTCCGAGCTCATGAATACCGTATGCAGCAAAAAGCTTCTGCCAGCTTTGAATCCTGCTTTTCTGAGCAGCAGTACCTACAATGCCAAAACCTAACGGTGTAAACCCGCCGCGATCCGACTCGATGGCAGCTATGTGCACCTCTTTGGCAGACTTCGCTGAATCTGCATAGGTGATGCCGCCTTTCAATCCATTTTCTTCATTCATGAACATCACAGCGCGGAGCGTGTTGTTGGGCTGGTAACCCAAGGCTTTCAGCAGGCGTACCGCTTCAATGGACTGCACGCATCCGGAACCATCATCGTGGGCGCCCTGCGCGAAATCCCAGGAATCAAGGTGGCCGCCAACCACGATATATTTACCTGATTTACCTTTAAGTTCACCAATCACATTGTGCGAAGGCGCGTCGGGCAGTGTTTCGCAGCTCTGCTCGAAGTATATCTGCGTTTGCGGGTTAGCTTTCAATGTCTTGCTGAGAAGCTCGGCTGCATTGGTAGAAATGGCCGCGGCGGGTACAATGGGGGCACCGCTTGCGTAACGCATACTTCCTGTGTGCGGAAAATCGTCAAGCCGGGTGGTCATTGACCTTACAATTGCCCCAATCGCGCCAAGCTTGGCTGCTTCACTTGCCCCTGAACCGCGCTGTTCTACCGCACCGGCGTAGGCTTCAAACGTATTCAGCTTAGTGGGATCCATAGGCCGGTTGAAGAACACGATCTTGCCTTTAACCTTATCCGCACCTAACTCGCGCAGTTCCTGGAATGATTTTACCTCGATCACATTGCCCTTGATGCCGCCTTTCGGAGTAGCTACGGAACCACCCAGTGCGGCAACCGGAATGTCGGTCTTTTGTTTCCCATTAATGATCTGGGCCTTTTCCTTTGCGCCGCGTACCCAGTGAGGTACCATTACATTTTGCTGGAACACATTGTCCAATTGCTCCGCTTCCATCACAGACTTTGTATAAACAACCGCCTTCGCAGCACCTTCCGAGCCGCTGAGCCGCGGCCCGACATCCTGGGTCAGCTGCCTGAGCCACTCGTAGGATTTACCTTCGCTAAGCGCGGTATTGAAGATTTTGCGGATAAAGATTGAGTCGGTCTGATAGTCACTTTGCGCATATGCATGCTGGCTCAGACCGGTCAGCAATGTGAGACCGAGCATTAAAGGTTTTTTCATGAAATAACAGGAGTTATGTATTGAATCAGGTATTTCAAGTTGGCTTTACATCTTTCCCCTGCCTTTTCGCAATCGACAACAGCAATGCAGGAAGCAATATCAGGTTAGTACACATGGCTACCAGCAGCGTAATCGACACCATCACACCCATTGCTGCCGTACCTCCGAAACTGGACGCCGAGAAGATCGAGAAACCGCAGAATAGAATAATCGCGGTATAGATCATACTCAATCCTGTTCCGAAAATGGAGCGCGTCACTGCTTTTGTCGGCGTTAACCCATTCTTGTAAAGTTCCTCCCGGTATCTGGTCAGGAAGTAAACAGTCCCATCGGAGGCGATACCAAACGTGATACTGAAAATAAGGATCGTAGTCGGTTTGAAATAAATATCAAAATACCCCATAATACCTGCGGTAAGCGCTAGGGGAATCAGGCAGGGCAACTTGGATAACAGAATGATCGGGATAGACCTGAAAAGCACCATTCCCACGATCGCGATGAGTACAATGGCGATGAGCAGACTTTCGTAAAGATTGCTGAGCAGGTAATCATTGCTTTTCAGGAAAACGAGGCTGTGACCGGTAAGGCTCACTTTGTATTTGGCAGGACTGAAAATGGAGTCAACCTTCGGGCGAATCTGCTGCATCAGTTCTTTAATGCGCTCCGAGCCCACATCTGCCATTTGAAAGCTTACACGGGTTACACTTTTGTCTTCATTCAGAAATGAATTCAATTGCTTTGCAGCGCCTTGTTGTCCCTGAATATAGTTGGATACTTTGTTCAGTTCAAGTACACCCGGCAACGCGTAGTATTTTGAATCGCCTCCGCGGTAAGCCTGGTAAAGGAATTTGGAAGCTTCAACGATAGATACCGGCTTTGAGAATTCGGGAAACTTGGCCATTTCGTTTTGAAAGGCTTTTATCTTATAGAGCGCCTCAGCCTGATCCGCAAAAACGCCATTCGGCTGCTTTGTGTTGATCATCACTTCAAAGGGAAGTACCCCATTGAAATTTTTCTCAAAAAAGCGAAGGTCTGTGTAAACAATATCCTTTTTCGGCAAGTCATCGACTACATACCCGATGCTTTTGATCTTGGTCATACCAAATGCCGACACGATTATCATGATCACCATCGCAATGTAAATTTCCTTCCTGCGGTAATGAACCAGATAATTCACCTTGGTAAGAAATCCATTGGCCCATTTACCTTCCAGATGTTTCAGGTGGCGCGCTTTCGGAACACTCATATAATGCAGCGTAATCGGCAACAGGAGCAGACAAAGCACGTAAGTAACCATGACACTGATCGCGGCAACAACCCCGAATTCAACAAGTAGTATACTGTTTGTGAAGTAAAAAACACCAAAACCGATTGCAGTGGTCATATTCGCCAGGAATGTAGAAAGTCCGATCTGGCGTATCATCTGCATTAAAGCTTCGTCTTTGTTATTGTGAGAAAGCAACTCAGACTGGTATTTGTTGATCAAAAACACACAGTTAGGCACACCGATCACGATCAGCAATGGCGGTATAAGGCCAGTGAGCGCGGTAATTTTGTAATTGAATAAATGCAGGATACCAACAGAGAATACCACGCCGATCAACACCACTACAATAGATAAAAGTGTAAGTCGTAACGACCTGAAAAAAGCCCACAGGATCAATAGTGTCACAAATACAGCGAGTCCCATGAAAAGCTCCATTTCACCGGAAATCTTTTTCATGTTAACCGTCCTGATGTAGGGCATTCCCGAATAATGGAGGTCGGTGTTGTATTTTTGGGCAAAAGTCTCCGCCATTTGCTCGATGTCGTCAACAATCGTGAGGCGGCGTTTTGAGTTGAGTTCCTTGTCGTTGAAGGTCACTACGATGAGCGTAGCATTGGTTTTGCTGTTGATGACAAGTCCCTCGTAAATCGGCAGGTTGGCAATCTCCTTTTTAAGACTGTCTGCCTCTGCCTGGGTGTTGGGCATTTGTCTGATTACCGGCGCGAAGTCGAACCGGGTAAGACTGTCATTACGGACTATTTTGTAAACATTGGCAAGAGAAAGTACGTTTTTGATACCTTCCGAGGCCTTTATTTCTTCGGAGAGCTTATACCAGTCGCGGAATTTATCGATGTTAAAAAGCTCGGAATCCTGCCAGCCGATTACCATCACGCTGCCATCTTCTCCGAATAATTTTCTGAAATCCTGGTATTCTTTTTCAACGGGATCGTTGGAAGGGAGGATTCTTGCAAAGTTGTAGGAGAGTTCAATTTTACTGGCCTCGTAAGCCATAAAGACCGTAGATACCAGCACCAGGGCAACCCACATAAGCCGGTACCGGATGATGTAAGTCGCTATTTTATTCCACATATTGAGTTAATCAGGTTTAACAAAAAGTCGCAATATAGGCACAGAAGCTCAAAAAAGGGCATTTTATCCTTCGATACCGGCTATTCTTTCCAGATGGTGGTAGCCAATTCCGAAGTATTCTTTGGCAGCTTTTATTTTTTGAAGGGTAGCATGGCGGTCGGTTTTGCCGGCTGGATCTTTGACGCCTACAACCATCACGTTCTTAGGTGTATGCACATCAGAAACGAACTCGAATACTTTCGTTTTGTAGCCAAAATATTCCATAACCAAAGCCCGTATTCCGTCCGTCACCATCTCTGCCTGACGTTCCAGAAAAATACCATACCGGGTAAGAAACTGGACATCGTTACTGGCCTTGTGCTTTTCAATTTCCCGGCGGATCTGCTTGTGGCAGCAGGGCGCAACCACGATCAGGCTTGCTCCTGCGGAGATTCCCTTCCAGATCGCATCGTCCGTGGCAGTATCGCAGGCATGCAGCGCAATGAGAATGTCGGTTCCGGTGCTGTCAAATTGCTCGATCGTGCCTTCGGTAAAATGCAGCTTTTCAAATCCGGCGTGCTGAGCTATATCGTTACAAAGTGCTACGAGGTCATTCCTGAACTCTACGCCGGTCACTTCTGCTTTCCGTTTCAGTACGTTTTGCAGGTAATCATACAGCGCAAATGTGAGATAGCCCTTTCCTGATCCCATATCTGCTACTTTCAACGTATCCCGATCAGGTACTTCGCTGATCAACCCGGAAAGCAATTCAATGTAATGGTTGATCTGGCGGTATTTGTCCTGCGCATTCTTCAACACATTCCCTTGCTCGTCGGTGATGCCGAGCTGTTGTAAGTAAGGCTTCCGGCCTGCTGAGATCAGTCTCTTTTTGTTTTTGTCGTGAGTAAGCGAGGGCGCTTCCCGGTCCGTCACTTCCTTTTTTCTTAAAACCGCCTGCTGATTTTTGGTTATTTCAAATTGTAGGTCGGAATCAATGGTTTGCAAGGTAGCCACATAGAATTCGCTGCCGATCAGGCGCGACAGGATATCCACTCCTTCTTCAATGGGGTAATTGCGGGTAATGTCGCGTGTTTTGTGCCGGTAAGTAAAGCTCAGCTTTTCCTCGCGCTTTACGAGCACCCGCTTTACGTAGATGTTTTTGAGCGTTTCATCCGGACCTTTGTAGTTGCCCAGGGATAGTTTGCTGAAACGCTCGTTTTCCAGACTGGTTCTTATTGCTGTTGTAAATTCTGCGACCTTTTCAGGGATATTCATAATGCATTTGTTTTCCTGCTCAACCGGGCAGGAGAGTGGGTTACTTCAATTAACGGTTGAATGTTTTGGGTATTTCAATTTCCACGCTGGTCCCGCGCTCTTCGTTTGTATTGATCCGGATTTTACCGTGAATACTCTCTACGCGGCTTTTTACATTGCGCAATCCGGTACCCTGGCGGCCCGGTTCGATGATCCCGCTTCCATTGTCTTTTACTTCGAGCGAAATCGTTTTCAGGTTTTCAGTGAGATTGATCGTCGCCTGAGTCGCGCCAGCGTGTTTGATGATGTTGTTCGTGAGTTCGAGTACAATGCTGTATAATTCAAATTCAACGCGGCTGTTGAGGCGATTTTCCAATCCTGTCAGGTTAAACTGAAAATCGATATTCTTGTTCTCATTCAACTTGGCAATCAGCCGGTCCAGCGCTTTGATCAGCCCATGCTCTTCGAGTTCGGCGGGCATTAAATTGTGTGAAAGACTTCTCACTTCGCGGTAAGCCGAGCCTACCATCTGATGTACACTGTCATAGATTTTCTGCTCTTCGGGAGACAGCATTTTCTTGTCAATGCCGTACATATACCAGTTTAATGAAGCAAGCGTACCGCCAAGATGATCGTGTAGCTCAGCCGCAACACGCTTTCTTTCGATAGTCTGGCCTTGAATCAGCGCTGCTTCAATTTCCGCATTTTTTCGCCGCAACTTTTTGTTATTCAGCCAGAGAAAGGCAGCCAGTGCCACAATCGCAATCGTAATGCCGAGCAAAATGCGCTGTATGGTCTGCTGTTCGTTGATCGTACTTTGCTGGATTTCTGATCCCATTGCCTCATTTTCGTACATCAACTGGTACATGGTGTACTGCCTTCTTACCGTTTCATCGTGCACCATCCGTCGGTTGTGGTTGACCTGCTCGTTGTACTCCAATGCCTCTCCCGGCATATTCTTTGCTTTATACGCCCTCGAAAGCGTGATCAGCGCCCAGTTCGTTTGTTGGGAAGAGTGGTAAGATTTGGAATATTCAAGCGCTTTCAACCCCGTTTCAACTGCTTTGTCAAATTCATTCTGGTGGAAATAGGTATTACTCAGATCATTAAGGGTGTTCAGTTCCCCGTACCGGTTATTGATCTTCTGCGAAAGCCTGAGACTTTCCTTGAAATATTTCACTGCGGCGCCAAGTTCCTTCTGCCGCACTTTCGTATAGCCTTTGTTTTGAAGAATGGAGGCACGTCCCCAGTCTGAATCAAGGCTGTCATAAATCTGGTAAGCGCGCCGGTATTCCTGCATTGCTTCATTGTACATCAGCTTGTCGCGGTAGCAGTTTCCCAGGTTCTCGATCGTCATGGCCCGCGCACTATCAGCTCCCAGACTGGCGAATATCTTGATAGCCTGGTTATAATTCACCTGCGCCGAATCCCACTGCCGGTATTCGGAATAGCTTTCGGCCAGAAAGCGTTTGGCATAGGCAGTATAAAGGGGCATGTTGAGCTCCTTTGACAGCGCCATTGTTTCATTGGAAAGCTCGCGTAGCACATCGTAATTCCCGTCGAGCAGGTAATAGGTACTTAAAAGGTTGTAGGCCAGTATCCTTCCTTCATCCCAGTTGTGTTTTTGCGAGAGGCGTAAAACATGCTTTGCATAAAGCATAGACCTGTCAGCGTCAAGGAAAATGTAGGAGGCTCCAAATGCGTAGTATTGCCGGATCAGGGCAGTATCTTCTGAAAAATCACTTCTGCGGGAAGGTAAGCTGCCTTCTATCGCACTGATATTGGCGTTTCGGGTGCATTGGTTCGCAGAGAGCAAACCGGCAAAGAGAAGTAGCAGAAAGTACCTGAAAAAATCATTCATAAGTCTGGATACCATGCCGGCGAGCTCCGAAATCAGCCGGAAATAGTGAATGATCATTCATGGTATTCGTTGGGCATTCGGGGATTTATATGTCAAATATAAAAAATCAATCGCAAAAAGCCGGATGAAATGTTTGGCGGAATTGACCTTTACTGATTTTTATTTGAATATAACTTAGGGTTTACTTACAAAACTGTTGTCGCGAAGATAATAGCGGAGTGGAAGTTCCGCACCTACATTGATTCCGATTCGGGTAGTAGTCACAACCGAAAGTTCTTCGTTATCAGCAGCAATGATATAGATCGTCTCATAATCCAGCGTAAGATTGTTATGCAGAGCACGATCAATTCCCATGGCTTTCACGAGCTTGCCAGGGCCGCGGCAGAGCTCTTTGAGACTTACTGGCTTCGTTTTGAATGTGATTCCCGCTTTGCCACGAATCTCCTGCCGGCGCTGCTGCATCAGGTCGACGCCCTGCCTGGGTTCCAGCGCGCGGATAAGTACCGCTTCGCCGATGCCGGCGTCATTGCTGACTACATTAAAGCATTGATACATCCCGTAAATGAGGTACACATAAATGGTGCCAGCCGGTTGGTACATCGGCTCGGTCCGGGAAGTTCTGCGGTTATATGCGTGGCAGGCGGGATCATCGCTGAGGTAAGCCTCCGTTTCTACGATGATCCCGCTGGTAGTGCCTTCTGCGCTTTCGTGTACAAGCTCGCAGCCCAGCAGCTTTTGCGCAAGCGTGCGGGTATCGTACGATTGATAGAACGAGAGAGGAAGCCTGGTTCCCGCCATTTTATCAAATAATATTCATTGTCTGTTCCTTGATCTTTTCGAGCTCATCCTTCATTTGAACTACCAGATGCTGGATCGCCACATCGTTCGCTTTTGAGCCGATCGTATTGATCTCGCGGCCGATTTCCTGGGCGATGAAGTTGAGCTTTTTCCCATTGCTCTCGTGGGCGTTCATCGTTTCGATAAAGTAGGTAAGGTGATTTGCAAGACGTATTTTTTCTTCCGAGATATCGAATTTTTCTACGTAATAAATCAATTCCTGCTCAAAACGGTTAGTATCGAAATTGTCGTCTGACAAGAGCTCGCGAACTTGTTTTTCAAGCCGCTCCCGCACATTGGGGATCCGCTGTTTGTCTTGTTCTGTTACTCCGGCGAGCAGCGTTTCGAGGTTTTTGATATAATCAGTAAACTTATCAGCAGTCATTTTACCTTCCTGCTCCCTGAAAACGGTGCATTTGTGCAAGGCATTTAAAACCGCCACCTTGATCTGCGCCCAATCATTTTCCCGGCTCGACTCGTCTACGGTTTCGTTGTTATATGCATTGGGCATTTGCATGGTAATGCGGAAAAGCTCGGTGTGGTCTGGCGAAAAGCCCAGCTCGGAAGCCGAGGCGAGCAAATCCTGATAGTAAGCACTAACCAGCGGCCGGTTCACAGAAGTGGACGCTACCGCCTTGCCCACAGGCTGTACGGTAAGTGTAAACTCCACCTTACCTCTTTCAAGAGATTGCGTGATCAGGTTACGGATCTCAATTTCCTTTTCAGAGTAGTTTCTCGGAATGCGGCAATAGATATCCAGGAATTTTGAATTAAGGGTCTTGATCTCAACGGTAACATTGATTGAATCGGACTCGATGTTGGATACACCGTACCCGGTCATAGATTTTAGCATTTCTGTATGTTTTGCAATCCCTCTGAGGATCTGGTTAAAATATCTAAAAAAATCAGCCGAAAGCCAGCGGCTAAAAGCTAACGGCTAACAGCCAACAGCTAACAGCCAACAACTAGCCACTCCTAATTAAACCTCTGCTTCCCGCCTGATTTTGCCGGGTGCTGACTTTCTGATTGTTGTGGTTTGGAGATCAATGCATTCCTGTCCATTTCCTTATTAAAGATGTGGAAACGGGAAACGTCGCACGCCAGGTAGATCGCCTGCAGCAGAGAACCCGGTTCAGCGATGTTTTTGCCGGCAATGTTATAGGCAGTTCCATGGTCAGGCGAAGTCCGCACAGCAGAAAGGCCAGCCGTGAAGTTGACACCCTCGTTGAATGCAAGTGTTTTGAATGGGATCAAGCCCTGATCGTGGTACATCGCCAGAACTGCGTCGTACTGTTTGTAAGTGCCTGCTGCAAAGAAACCATCTGCCGGGAACGGTCCCACTACGATGTTTCCTTTTTCCTTAAAGTTCTTGATCACGGGCTGGATAACATCCTGCTCCTCAGTGCCCAGCAATCCGTTTTCGCCGGCATGCGGGTTCAGTCCAAGCACCGCCACACGTGGTTTTTTTATACCAAAATCACCTTTTAAAGATTGAAGGATCTGCTCGATTTTGGCGGATAGTTTCTCCGGCGTAATCTGTGATTTCACTTTTTCAAGCGGAATATGTCCCGTTAGTACGCCCACACGCAATTCCCCGGCGACCATAAACATCAATGCTTCTTCCTTTTCAAAAGCTTGCGCCAGGAATTCGGTGTGGCCCGGGAAATGAAAATGCTCGCTCTGAATATTGTCTTTATTAATAGGTCCGGTAACCAGTGCCTGGATTTTACCTTCTTTCAGGTCCTCCACCGCCCGTGTTAATGCAGCCAGTGAGCCTTGGCCAGCCTCGGCGGTAACTTTCCCAGGTTGCACTTCTGTTTGGTTGTCCTGCCAGCAGGTAATCACATTAGTCAGTTTATGGTTGGCCTGATCTGCTTTTTGTATCCCGTGGAGCGACCATTCTTTCATGTCCAGCAGATTTCTGTACTGGTTCAGTACTTTCAGGGAACCATAGATAATAGGCGTGCACAATTTGGCTAACTGGTTTCCTTCTAATGCTTTAAGGATCACTTCCGGCCCAATGCCGTTATAATCCCCGATTGTTATTCCGATTACGGGTTTATCAACGTGTTGATCGCTCATGTAGGTAAAATGCGGTTGAATCTATTCTGCTGACCAATTCTCTATTATTTTTGCCAGCGCCTTAAACAGGCAAGTTACAAAAAATCCTGTGCTCCCATGAAAATCCTCATTGCCGACTCCATGCATCCCTCACTTTTCAATATGCTTGACGAGCGAGGCTGGGAGTATGACTACCACCCGGAATTCCGCCGGGAAGATATCAAAGCTGCATTGCCTGGCTACGAAGGCTTGTTTATCCGTAGTAAGACTTTCCTTGACGAAGAGTTGCTAATCAATGCAGAAAGGCTCCGTTTCATAGCCAGGGCGGGAGCAGGGCTTGATCTGATCGACCTCGACGTTGTTAAAAGAATGCATATCACTCTCTTTCACGCGGGCAAGGGAAACCGCGACGCAGTTGCAGAGCAGGCCCTGGGAATGCTGCTGGCGCTGTTTAACAATATTCTGAAAGCAGACAGGGAAGTTCGTCGGGGTATCTGGGACAGGGAAGGTAACAGGGGAATTGAGTTGATGAATAAAACCGTGGGCATTATTGGCTACGGAAATAATGGATCTGCTACCGCAAAAAGGCTGAGCGGCTTTGGCTGCGAGGTACTTGCCTATGATAAATACCGGGATAATTACGGTGACGATTTCGCTACCGAGTCAACGATGGAGGAGATAATGGCCAAGGCAGATGTAATCAGTCTGCACATTCCATTAACTAATGTTACAAGATATTTGATTAATGATGATTTTATTGCCGGATGTGCTAAGCCAATCTATTTACTTAACCTGTCGCGGGGAGAGATCGTAAAGCTGGATGCAGTGGTTAAAGGGCTGGAAAGCGGGAAGATAAGAGGCGCTTGCCTGGATGTTCTTGAAAATGAAAAGATCGGTAAGCTGACCGAGGAGCAGAAAAGGACATTCGACTATTTGAAAAATTCGGATAAAGTAGTGCTCACGCCGCATATAGGTGGCTGGACACATGAGAGTTACGTGCGTATCAATGAAGTATTGGTTCAGCAGATTTCAGAATGGCTATAAACAAAAATGCCGACCAATGGTCGGCACGTTTGCATCTATTAGCCATGAAAAATAAAATACTTACTTGGTAAGCGTACCGCGAAGCGCACGTGGTATCTCTACTGAGGCGATCGGGTTGCTTGCGGCTGTCAATATAACAAAATTTTCAGCTTTAACTGCACCAACCTTTACAGATTTTCCTAAATCAAGCTCAGTTACATCAACATCTACATAGTCAGGAATATTATCAGCCAGACCTTGTACGCGCAATTTACGCAATTTTTGGTTCATTTTTCCACCTTTCATTACTCCGGTGGATGTACCTGTCAATTTAACAGGAACTTCAACTTTTATTTCCTTACCATCAACGATCTGTAAAAAATCCGCGTGGATCAAAGAATCGTTAACCGGGTGAAACTGCTTTTCCTGAAGAATCGCGTTGTATGTAGTACCCTCAATATTAAGAGTTACATTGAAAATATCCGGTGTGAAAAGCAATTCACGGAACAACATAGCCGGCGCATAGAAATGTACCTGCTCTTGTCCACCGTACAGCACAGACGGAACATAACCTTGTGAACGTAGTTCCTGGGCTTCCGTCTTGCCGAGATTCGCTCTTTTAAACCCTACAATCTCATGCTTTTTCATAAGAATATTTATTATTAAAGTTAAAAAAAATAAAATTTACTGATGATTTATAAATAATGAACTAATAGATTCATGATCTCTGATCCTTCCAATCGCTTTTGCGAAGATTTCAGCCACTGACAGAACGCGAATTTTGTCGCTCTGCTGTTTAAGAGGGATCGTGTCTGTAATAATCAACTCTTCCAAAACAGAGTTGGCAATGTTTTCGTGCGCTTTGCCTGACATAATAGCGTGTGTACTGATTGCTCTTACCGAGCTAGCGCCTTTATCAAGGATCAGTTCAGCCGCTTTGCAAAGTGTGCCGCCTGTATCGATCAGGTCATCCACAAGCACTACATCCATTCCTTCTACATCTCCGATCACCTGCATGCTGGCAATTTCATTTGCCCGCTTCCGGTGCTTATCGCAAAGGATCATATCCACATTCAGGAACTTCGCGAAATTCCGTGCACGTGCAGCTCCACCCATATCAGGCGATGCAATCAGCAGATTTTTAAGGTTCAATGATTTGATATAAGGAACAAAAATCGAAGTTCCTTCCAGGTGATCAACAGGTAAGTCAAAAAATCCCTGGATTTGTCCGGCGTGCAGATCGATCGTCATCAAACGGTCCACACCGACAGAAGTAAGCAGATTTGCCACCACTTTCGCAGCAATGGCAACGCGGGGTTTATCCTTGCGATCCTGCCTTGCGTAGCCGAAATATGGAATAACGACCGTAACGTAGTGAGCAGAAGCGCGTCGGGCGGCGTCTACCATCAGGAGTAGCTCCATCAGGTTATCGGCCGGCGGGAAAGTAGACTGGATTAAAAAAACGTCGCAGCCCCTGATGGATTCTTCGAAGCTGGGCGACAATTCACCGTCTGCAAACTTCCGTAAATTATACCCGCCGAGCTCCTTGCCATAATATCTGGCAATGTCTTTGGCCAAATACTCTGACTGACTTCCCGAGAATATTTTTACTGTATTGAAAGAACCCATGGACAGACTAAAATTTGCGCAAAATTAAACAAAATCAATTAATTAAGATAGTATCTCTTCAAAAAAATGTAGTGCAGCTGAATGCAGCAGTACCCCGTCAGCAACCCGACCAATGCGCCCACAAAGATGTCGGTAGGATAGTGTACGCCAACGTAAATCCTGCTATACGAGTAGGTTACAGCCCAAAGGAACAGTAATCCCGGGTATTTGACTTTGCCTTTTAAAAAGGTAAACCAGGTAATTGCGACAGCAAAGCTCGTTGAAGCGTGGGAAGATGCAAAACCATACAAACCACCACAGCCTGCAACTTCATGCACCATTCCGCGGAGTGTTGGTTCGTGACACGGGCGGAAGCGTATGAAGTAAGGTTTCATAAAGCCG
Source organism: Dyadobacter sp. Leaf189 (assembly GCF_001424405.1). GTDB lineage: Bacteria > Bacteroidota > Bacteroidia > Cytophagales > Spirosomataceae > Dyadobacter. The sequence continues at coordinate 236,829 of NZ_LMPS01000006.1, read as the reverse complement.
GAGGTAATTTGGTCTGCGAGGATGACGGCCAGTATCACAGTGATCAATGCAGCAAAACCCCTCTTGCGGTCCCCCGCCAATGTGAATGCAATCAGGACCACGTACATCGGGATCCAGGTGTATTTGTAGGTGATCCAGTACATGATCGAGTCGAGCCAGGGCGTATGCAGCCCGTTTAGCCAAAGAAATAAATCCTGGTCAGCACGAATGAGCATGTCCAAGGCGTCGGTCATGAGCTGAATCCTAACACTTTACGTACTTTCGAAATAGTGTCCTGGGCAATCACACGCGCTTTTGCTTCGCCCTCTGTCAGAATTGCTTCCAGCTCCTGATTGTTTTCCATATAATAGTTGAAAATGCGTCTTGGCTCAGCAAACTTTTCAAGCATGCATTCAAACAGCGCCTGCTTGGCGTGGCCGTAACCGTAGCCGCCATTTATGTAATTCTGCCGCATTGCCTCTACTTCGCTGTCGGTGGCAATCAGGCTGTATAATTTATATGTAATATCATTGTCAGGATCCTTGGGCTCTTCCAGCGGGGTAGAATCAGAAATGATCTTTTTGACGACCTTTTTCAGCTCGTTCTCGGACAGGAAGATATCGATGTAATTATGATAGGACTTGCTCATCTTTTGTCCGTCCACACCCGGGATTGTCATAATGCGTTCGTCAATCTGCGGCTCGGGCAGTACCAGGATATCTTCTCCCGCAAGCTGGTTGAAGCGGGTTGCAATATCTTTCGTCATTTCAAGATGCTGCTTCTGGTCTTTGCCCACCGGGATAATGTTTGCATTGTAGAGCAAAATATCCGCAGCCTGTAAAACCGGGTAAGTGAACAAGCCCGCATTCACGTCGGCCAGCTTTTCAGATTTCTCTTTGAATGACGTTGCATTTGCCAGCATAGGAAAAGGCGTGAAGCAGTTTAGATACCACGCGAGCTCGGTATGCTCCTGCACGCGTGACTGGCGCCAGAACACATTCTTTTTGTAGTCGAAACCGAAGGCGAGCCAGGTTGCCGCAATAGCTCTTACGAAGTTCGTCCGCTCCGCACCATTTTTGAGGGAAGTGAGTGAATGCAGGTCCGCGATGAAGAAAAAAGATTCGTTTTTGGGATCTTTCGAGAGTTCGATCGCCGGAGCAATTGCTCCAAGAATATTACCTAAATGCGGTCTCCCGCTACTTTGAATGCCTGTGAGAATTCTGGCCATTTGCAGTTTTAATAGTATTACTTAGTTATTCATCGACCTTTGGTTCTCTGCGATTATCCCAGAAAGATAACAGCACAATGCGGTCTTCTTCAATTTGATAGAAAAGGGATTGTTGTTTTGAGAGAACAGCTTTTCTCACTCTGGGACTTGATGGTGAAGCTTCAAACATTTGAGGAAAAGCTGCTATATGTTTGACTATCTTTTTTACACGATGGATAAAGTTTTTAACTTCTCGTTCAGTCCATTGATCTTCCAGATACCCTATGATTTCAGCAAAGCCGGTTTCAGCTTCAAAAGTCCATACAACGGGTAAACTCATAGGTATTTTGCATATTTCTGCATTACCTCTTCGTTCGATGTCACCTGTTCCGCAGCTGCCTGTTTTTGTCCTCTTCCAATACTTTCCCTAACATGTTCGGGCAAGGTTTCCCAAAAGTCTGAACTTCGGGGTTTAAGCCTGTTTTGGATCTTTTTCCACTCATTCATGGGAATTACAACTGAGGTCTTCATCGTTTTTTCTTTTAACAAAAATTGAACATTCATACCATTCAAAAGTTGAGTGTTAAATAGATGATCCTATTCCCCGTTCACCAAAATTCGTTAAATTGGATCAGAAATCGTAGTAAAAACAGATAATATACAGTCACCAAATAAGAATGGAATCCGCAACACTTCACTTTCTCAGTCAATTAGCCGAAAACAACAACAGGGAATGGTTTCAGGAAAACAGAGGGCGGTATGACGAGGCCAAAGCGGATATGGAAAAGCTCGTGGGTTACCTGATCAGTGAGGTAGGAAAGTTTCAGGATCTTGGAAATTTGCAGGTAAAAGAATGTCTGCTGCGCATCAACCGGGATATTCGTTTTTCAAAAAACAAGGCGCCTTACAAGAATAACCTGGCTGCGGGCATTGGGCCTGGTGGGAAAAGTTCGGGTAAGGTTGACTACTACATACAGATCCAGCCTGGCGATCAGACTTTCCTCGGCGGAGGAATGTGGGAGACCACTCCCGAGCAGCTCGCGCGGTTCAGGCAGGAAGTGGATTATAATGCAGAAGAGTTGAAAGCGATCATTGAGGAAAAGGAATTCCGCACATTTTTCCCCGAAATCCACGGTGATACCTTGAAGACAACGCCCAAAGGTTACCCGAAAGACCATCCCGAAATTGAACTGCTGAAACGTAAGCAGCTTTTTTTTGTACATCGGTTTACCGATAAAGAAGTGGCTTCCAGGGATTTTGGGAAAACGATTGTAAAAGGTATCCAACTCCTTAAACCTTTTGCAGACTATATGAATTATGTATTGTATGAACAGCCCGCAACGCATTGATCTGATACGTTAAGTTCCTTCGAAGCCAGTTCCATTATTCAACCCGTTACAAATGCAATTTTCCCATTTACACTGCCATACCCAATTTTCACTTCTCGACGGGGCGGCTGACATTAAAAAACTGTTCAAAAAGGCCAAAGAAGACAATATGCCCGCCGTCGCGATTACCGACCACGGCAATATGTTCGGCGTTTTCGAGTTTGTGGCAGAAGGAAATAAGCAGGGTATCAAGCCGGTCGTAGGATGTGAATTCTATGTGGTGGAAGACAGGCACGTGCGACAATTTACCAAAGACAAAAAGGATGTACGTCACCACCAGCTTTTACTTGCGAAAGACGAAATCGGGTATAAAAATCTGGTCAAAATGTGCTCCCTGGGCTTTATTGAAGGGATGTACGGTAAATATCCCCGTATTGACAAAAGCCTGATCGTTCAATATCACAAAGGTTTGATCGCCACTACCTGCTGCATTGGAGCGATTATTCCTAAAACCATTATCAGGCAAGGAGAGGAAGCTGCCGAGAAAGAATTCAAATGGTGGCTGGATTTGTTCGGTGACGATTTTTATATCGAGTTGCAGCGTCACGAGATCCGCGATCAATACATTGTCAATGAGGTTCTTTTAAGGTTTGCCAAAAAATACAACGTTAAAGTAATCTGCTCCAACGATTCTCATTATGTGGATCGCGACGACTGGAATGCACACGATATTCTTCTGTGTATCAACACCGGCGACAAGCAAAGTACCCCATCTGCAAAGGATTTTGATGACGAAAAGGGTATTCCGAAGGGTTCCCGCTTTGCATTCTATAATGATCAGTTCTATTTCAAGAAGACCAGCGAAATGATGCAGCTGTTCAACGACTTACCCGAGTCGCTGGACAATACGAATGAGATTGTTGACAAGATCAAAACACTTGATCTCAGAAAAGATATTTTACTCCCCAACTTCCCGATCCCCGACGAGTTTAAGACACATACTTTGTCGGAAATGGTTGGTAAAAAGGAGCTGACGGCAGATGTGCTCAATCAGTGGGAGTACCTGAAACACCTCACTTTTGAAGGTGCGAAGTTTAAGTACGGCACAATTACCCCTGAAATTGAGGAGCGGATCAACTTTGAGTTGAATACAATCCGTAACATGGGTTTTCCCGGTTACTTCCTGATTGTGGCTGATTTTATAGATGCGGGTCGGAAAATGGGTGTGTTTATCGGTCCGGGCCGTGGTTCGGCAGCCGGTTCCGTGGTGGCCTACGCAACGGGGATCACCAATATTGACCCGATCAAGTACGATCTGCTTTTTGAGCGTTTCCTTAATCCTGACCGTATTTCACTCCCTGATATTGATACGGACTTCGATGATGAAGGCCGGCAGAAAGTGATTGATTATGTAGTTAAAAAATATGGTTACAACCAGGTAGCGCAGATTGTGACTTACGGTACAATGGCGGCAAAATCAGCCATTAAAGATGTAGCCAGGGTAATGGACCTGCCGCTTGCAGAGGCGAATGCACTCGCCAAGCTGGTACCCGACAAGCCTACCTATAATATGACGCTCAACCGGATCTTCACAGCGCCGCTGGAAGGGGAAGGGAGCCTCTTGAAAAAGGAAGGAATCGCACCGGAGGAATTGGATAATGTGAAGAAAATGCGGCAGATCGCATTGGGCAAGGATTTGCAGGCCAGTGTGTTGCAGGAGGCGAGAAGGCTGGAAGGTACCGTAAGAAATACGGGCATTCACGCAGCGGGTATCATCATTGCACCGAGTGATCTGACGGAGATTATACCGGTAAGTACCTCCAAAGATTCTGATTTTCTGATTACCCAGTATCAGGGGAAGATCATTGAGGACGCAGGAGTTATTAAAATGGACTTCCTGGGGTTGCGAAACCTGACCATCATTAAGGAAGCGCTCCGGCTTATCAAGCAAAACCATAATGTCGATATTGTGATCGACGACGTGCCGCTCGACGATCCGAAAGTTTTTGAACTGTTTCAAAGGGGAGAAACGAATGCGATCTTCCAGTTTGAATCGGACGGGATGAAGAAGCACATGCGCGACCTCATTCCCGATCGTTTTGAGCACTTGATCGCCATGAATGCATTGTACCGCCCGGGTCCGATCGCGTACATCCCGAACTTTATCCGCCGTAAAAACGGCCAGGAGGAAATCACGTACGATTTGCCGGAACTGGAAGAGTATTTGTCTGACACTTACGGTATTACCGTTTACCAGGAGCAGGTAATGCTTCTTTCACAGAAGCTGGCAGGATTTACAAAAGGCCAGGCGGATACCTTGCGTAAAGCAATGGGAAAGAAGCAGATCGAGACGCTGAACAAGCTGAAAGGCGACTTCATGAAAGGCGGTACCGAGCGCGGACTTGATTCCAAAAAACTCGAAAAGATCTGGACTGACTGGGAAGCATTCGCTTCTTATGCTTTTAACAAGTCACACTCAACCTGTTATGCATTCGTCGCATACCAGACAGCTTACCTGAAAGCGCATTATCCAGCTGAATATATGGCGGCGGTTTTGACGAGCTCACTGGGTAACATTGATAAAATTACATTCTTCATGGAGGAATGTAAAGCATTGGGTATAACTGTTCTGGGTCCGGATATCAATGAATCTGACAGGCAGTTTAACGTGAACAGCCGGGGTGAAATCCGGTTTGGTCTGGCCGGTGTAAAAGGCAGCGGCGATGCAGCTGTGGAGTCGATCATAGAGGAAAGAGCAGCAGGTGGCCCATTTGCCGATATATATGATTTTATCACGCGAGTCAATTTAAGGACTGTCAATAAGAAGACGATTGAAAGTCTGGCCTATGCGGGCGGGTTCGACTGTTTTGAAGATTATCACCGGGCGCATTACTTCGCTGTTGAGACTGGCGAAAACGGTACATTCATTGAAAAGCTTATCCGTTACGCGAACAATTATCACGCAGAAAAATCATCTGCACAAGCTTCTTTGTTCGGCATATTAGGCGACGGCAGCTCTACGCTTGCAAGACCGAAGGCGGCAGATGTTGCCGCCTGGGACGATCTGGCAAAGTTGCGGTATGAGCAGGAGGTAGTCGGCTTTTACATTTCTGGTCACCCGCTGGATACATTCAGGGTTGAACTGGATAACTTTTGCAATTGCACGGTCGACAAAGTAATGGAGATTGCGGAAGGAGAGCGGTCGCCGAAGTATTTTGGGAAGGAGATCAGCGTGGCGGGAATTGTTACCAGCGCGCAGGAAAGAATGTCGAAGAATGGCAGTTATTTTATGATTTTTAAAGTGGAGGATTACAAGGGTTCACTTGAAATGCTGCTGGGAGGCGAGGATTATATCAGGTTCAAAAATTATCTGCAGGTGGGCCAGTTTCTTTATATAAAGGGTAAAGTACAAAACCGCTGGAAACAGGAGGACCAGTTTGAGTTTAAGATCACCCAGATTCAGCTGTTGCCGGAGATCATGGGTAAAATGTGTAAGAAGATCAAGATCAATCTTACATTGGATCAGATTGACGCTCAGTTTATTCACGTACTAAGTGATACGCTCAGCCACCACCCGGGGCCATGTGCTATAAATATGACGGTCGTAGATCCGGATACAAGGCTGGAAGTTGAAATGTTATCGCGCGGATACCGCGTCGCGCCAACCACTGAACTCTTCAAAGTACTTCGCGGATTTCATGGCGTACAATTCTCTTTGAACTGATTTACATTAGCAATATTCAGGAACTTTTAGGCACCAATTATCCTTATTAGAACAGATTTATAAAACAACATTAGACATTTTCAAACATGGGAAAAGCACTTGAAATTACCGATAGCACCTTTGAAGAATTGATCCAAAGCGAAAAGCCAGTACTTGTTGATTTTTGGGCTGAGTGGTGCGGACCTTGTAAAATGATCGGGCCGGTTGTAGAGCAGCTTGCAGGAGAGTACGAGGGTAAAGCAGTTATTGGTAAAATGGATGTGGATATGAATTCTTCGGTTCCAGCTAAATTCGGTATCCGCAGTATCCCTACTTTAATGATATTCAAAGGCGGTCAATTGGTTGACAAAGTGGTAGGTGTAGTTCCTAAAACAACGCTGGAAGACAAATTGAACGCTCAGATCGAAGCGACGGTATAACATCTTACCGCCAGATAAATGAAAGCTCCCATTCGGGGGCTTTTTTTGTGACTGCTTGTTTAAAGGTATATTATTGTATACTTTTAACACAAGTCACTTGCAATGAAATCCTCAGAATTCCATCGCTTAATCAAGCGAAACGGTTGGTCGGTCATTCGGATAAAAGGTAGCCATTATATCTATCAAAAAGGGGACGAGACTTACACTGTGGCTTATCATGGCTCAAAGGAGATGGGCGAGGGAATACGCCTGAGGACCATTAAGAAGATGAATTTAAAGGAATCGTTATGAAAAAAATTAAGGTTATTATTGAGAGAAGCAAGGATTTTTTCTGGGCTTATAGCGATAATGTTGACAAGATAAGCGGAGGTGGAGCAACGATTGATGATGTGAAAAGATCTGTATATGAATCCATTGACATTGTCAAATCCTTCGATGATAAAAACATTCCTGCTGCACTAAAAGGCGAATACGAGATTGAATGGAAGCTTGATGTTGGAAGCTTTTTGAAGTATTACAAAGGGATATTCAGCCAGACCGGCATTGCGAAGATTACCGGAATTAACGAGAAGCTGCTGAACCACTATGCTTCCGGCATTAAAAAGCCAAGGCCAGCACAAGCCAAAAAAATTGAAGCAGCCCTGCACAAACTTGGCAATGAACTTTTAGCAGTAAAGCTGTAAGCGTTACTGCTAAAAGTGAACTATTCATTAATTTCAATGGAAAAGCTGGCCCGGAAAGTTTCACCGGCCGCCAGCTGCAAAATTCCCTCTTTCGTTTCAAAATTCTGGTCCGAATCTGCGCTATCTGCAATGCCCAGCCAGGGTTCAATGCAAACGAAGTCTCCCTTTGGTTTCGCCCAGATACCCAGATAGGGGAAATCATCGAAACGAACGGTGACTACCTGTGCAGATTTTGTACTTCTCAGACTTACCTGCTTTGAAACCAGATGTTTGAATATCAACGCATCGCTGTCGAACAGGTGATGATCCAGATGAAGTACATTGGTATTATCAAAAATCTTTTTGGTCTCATTCCCTACCAGTCCGTCTTTCGTCAGTAGCCAGGTAGAGTCGTTTTCAACGGCTTCAAATTCAAGATAATAATCCGAATAATTTTCACCCTCCTGCACCGGGCATTTAAATGCAGGATGCCCGCCCAAAGAGAAGAGCATCTCATTGTCGCCCTTATTAACGATTTTGTGACTGACCATAATCCTCTGCTCTTCCAGTCGGTAAGTGACTTGAAAATCAAATGCAAATGGATAAATTTTCATGGTTTGTTCCGACGATTTCAAACCAAAGGTCAAGCTTGAACCGGTTTGTTCAACCAGAGTTACCTCCGGATTATTTCGCACAATTCCGTGGCGGGGTACTGCATAATCTTTTCCATTATACCGTACAAAACCATTTTTAATCGCGCCGATAACCGGGAACAAAACGGGGGCGTAACTTGGCCAAACGTCAGGATCTGCATTCCACATGAAATCAGTACCTGTTACCTTCGACTGAATGCGGCACAATTCCGCACCTGCCTGCCTTACGGCGATACGCAAAAACTCATTCTCTATTGAATATTCCATAAGCTTGGTTTAAGAATTCAAAACATCAATAATCACCTTGCAAGCTGTGCGGATTTCGTCTTCCGAAATTACCAGCGGAGGCGCAATGCGCATGGCATTGTCGCAGAACAGGAACCAATCTGTCACAACACCATTTTCAATGCAGCGATCTATGGTATCTTTCAGTTTTTCAAACGATTCCATTTGCGCAGCCAGCATCAAACCTCTTCCTCTTACCTCACTGATCGCCGGATGTACAAGCAGCGATTTAAACAACTCGCCCTTTTCAACAGCAGAATGGTGCAAATTCTCGTCTAAAATTACATTTAATGCGGCCAGTGAAGAAGCGCAGCAAACCGGGTGACCGCCAAAAGTGGTAATGTGTCCAAGTATGGGATTGTTCTTAAAAACGGCCATCACTTCCTGCGAAGCCATAAACGCACCAATGGGCATACCGCCACCCATTCCCTTGGCACTTAGTAAAATGTCAGGGTAAATATCAAATTGTTCAAATGCCCAGAAACTTCCGGTACGGCCAAACCCGGTTTGGATTTCGTCCAGGATCAGCAGTGTCCCAGTCTCGGTACATTTCTGTCGCAATGCGATCATGAAATCCTTTTCAGGTACCCGCACACCAGACTCTCCGCCGATCACTTCAATGATCACAGCCGCTGTTTTATCAGTGATCTGCTCCAGATCTACCATGTTACCATGTCGGATCTGGCGTGTACCGGGAAGCAGTGGACGGAAATTCTGTTTGAAAAAGTCGGCTCCGGCCAGGCTCAATGCGCCTTGTGTGGCCCCGTGATAGGCATTTACGCAGGATATGAATTCGTGCCTGCGTGTAAATCGCTTTGCAAGCTTCATCGCACCCTCGGTAGCCTCGGTGCCAGAGTTGGTAAAATACACATTATCAATGAGGCCGAAAGGGGAGGGGCAGGGTGGGGTAACCTGCAATGTCTTCGTCAATGCAGTTGCCAGCTGCACCTGTGCGCTCTGCACAAATTCGCCATAAACAAGCAAGTGCATGTGCTTTTCCAGCTGCTCGTGAATGGCGGATATTACCTTAGGGTGCCGGTGACCGACATTACTTACCGCAATTCCGGAAATCAGATCCAGGTAGGACTTCCCGTCTGCTCCATACATATAAACTCCCTGGGCACTTTCAATTTCGAGCGCGAGCGGATAATCGGAAGTTTGGGCGAGATGATCAAAAAACTGTTGACGATGGGTAATATACATTCTTTACTTTTGATACTTTTTTAAAGTGTAGTTCTTTTCTGGTGTTTTCCTCATTCAAAGAAAGTGGCACTGCCGCCAACCCAGGTAAAATCTTTATTGAAGCGCACTCCGATCATTTCGCCCCGGCTCAATCTGCTCAGACTGATCAGCAGTTCCGGCTTCTCAGCTTGATCTTCCCAGCTGTACATCATCCTTACCTCACATTTTACGAGTCCGTCCGGTGCCTGTATCACAGGTTCATAGGATACCTTGCGCTGTAGTATGTAGTTTTCGGGATCAGGTAATGCATGAAGATCCGCAGCTGTAACCTGCAAACGTACGCCGGAACCAGCAAATGAAAATAGAGGTTTCAGGACGTAGTTTTGAAGATCCTTCGGAAAGTCACCCGCATAGTCACTCACGAAACGCGTTTCCGGTATGTACGAATCTTTGAGAAAGGGCATTGAAAACTTGCTGATCCGGAAAAACCAATTCGGATGCCCTACCCAGGTTACATCCACTTCATCGGTAAAATGGTAGCTGGTAACCAGGTCCGGGTAGTTGAGCAGATCGTCGAAGATCAGCCTGTTATAAATTCGTTTGACTTGAACCTTCCGGCCATCTTTCTCGTAAAAGAGCGATTTTCCTTCACGGATCAGTTTGGTATAGCAAACTGCCTGGATCCCCAGCATTTCCGCCGTTACAGCAAAGTCGATCCTGGTTTTTTGTTTTTCAGGAAAAATTTCGAGCAGGATTACGGATTCCGGTTCTTCGCCAGCGAGAATAAGCGATCGCAGTTTTGCTACATAAGCATTGTATCCGTCACTGTTGAAGAGATACTGAAATTCAGGTAGCACATCAAAATGCATCTTGAATGCTTCTGATAAAAAAGCCTGGTACCCGAAGATCGACGGAAATCCTTGTAGCTCGATCAACTGCGGAACAAGCGCTCCATTCTCATCCCTGCAAATCGCATAGTCAATTGCCAGGAATGAAGTATGCGCATTTTCACCGGGAACAAATTGCGTTTCGGGGACAGCGCGCTCTGTTTTTGCTTTGAAGTCTGGCGAGCGCAATACCTCGATAATCTGCTCCGAAGTTTCCAGGATTTGCTCTTTCAGCTCCTTCGGAATAAACACGGGTGTTTCGGCCACACGAAAATCCAGCTGGCCAGGGAATGCAGATTCAATATAAGCTACAAAGTCCTGGTACTTCTTGTCAGAAAATGACCGGTTAAATGCTTCCCGGGCTTCCTTATGCATAGGCGGGTGTAAATGATTTGTCCAATGCGTTTTTCAGAAATGCAGGCAGGATAACAGACTCGGTGAGCAGGATCTTGTCAGGATCGTTCAGGTGCGCAATCATGTCATTGTATTTAGTCTCTCCATGCGCGGCGACAATCGCGGTTTTTTTATCCTCCCTGAGAAAATACCGCAGCATTCCTTCTGCGTCAGCTTCGGGGTGAAACTGTGTTCCCACGATCTCATTAGAAAAGCGGATCGCCATTACAGCGCGTTCCAGCGGCACATGCGGACGGATCTTTTCAAGACAAAGCAATTTTGCACCCATATCGTCGAACATGAACTGATCGGGCTGGGTTACCTGAAAGTCACGCGAATCCACGATCCAGAAAGGATCTGCAAGCCCGGTAAGCAGCGGATCTTTACGTCCCGTGCTGGTCTTGTGTACCGGGAATGTACCAAATGAAGTCTTTCTCCTCTTGCTCACACGAGCAAGTTGCCAGTGTATGCAAGCCATTTGGAATGAATGGCAGATCAGGAATAAGTGTTTTTTGACGCGGTTCTGACGTTTCTGATTGTATTGAAACAGCTGGTCAAGGAAAGAAAAGTACTTCTTCTCCCAGGCTTCGCCGACTGGTGAAGGATTACCCGGCCCACCGGTAGAAATATAGGCATCGAAGTCCATTCCGGGAATTTTGAGCTTTTGGCGTACATCGAAAATCGTGTATTCAACGGGCACTGCTTCTTTCTCACCAAAACTGGTGATAATTTTCCTGATGCATCGCATCCCTTCGTTCTCGAACCCGTCGTACATGTCCAGGATTGCTACCCGGAAATGTCGTGTATTGTGAATCATTTTTGTGAGGGCTTTTTGCCAGGAGCTGTTGCTGTTAGCTTTTAGCAGTTAGCTGTTAGTTTATTTTTTTGTAAAATATTTAAACAAACTATATGCATATAAGTTCGATGGGCAGAATTTTATTTGGAGGCTTTGTTACTCCAAACCTATCTTAGTCTCCGCTACGATATAATCTACCACTGCATTCATACTTCCCGTTTGTTCAAAAACAGCCAGCTGGCGATCAGCGCCGGTGCCCATTTCCATGATCTGGTAGATGTAGTCGATCTCCTTCCGGCTTCCCAGCTCGTCCACCACATCGTCGATAAATTCAAGCAGCTCGCCGGCGAGCAATTTGTATTCCACTTCTTCCTGTTTGCCAAAATCAATGAGCTTTCCGTGAATGCCATACCGTGCCGCGCGCCATTTGTTTTCATTAATGAGCATCCGGTCGTAAACGCGGAAGCTGAGGTTCATCCGGTGCAGCTTGTAAATTTTTGCAACCAGCGCCTGCATAATCGCGGCGAGGCAGATAGTCTCGTCTGTCCGCATCGGTACATCGCACATCCTGAACTCAATCGTATTGAAAAAAGGATGTACCCGAATGTCCCACCAGATCTTCTTCCCGTTATCAATGCATTTGGTCTTAATCAGCAGGTTTACATACTCGTCATACTCGGATGCGCTGGAAAAATAATCGGGTATACCTGTTCTCGGGAATTTATCAAAAACCTTGGAGCGATACGATTTAAAGCCTGTATTCCGACCGCACCAGAAAGGCGAGTTGGTAGATAATGCATAAATGTGCGGTAAAAAGTACCTGACTGCATTCATGATCTGAATTCCTTCATTACGGTCTTCGATCCCAACATGCACGTGCAGCCCGAAAATGAGATTGCCCCGTGCTACATCCCGCATTTCATCTATAATCTCATCATACCTCGGATCGTCGGTAATCAGCTGATCAACCCAGTCGGCGAAAGGGTGGGTACCTGCTGCTGCTACCTGTAAATCCTGCTTTTCAGCCAGGCCGAGGATCATTTTACGCAGGTAAGTCACTTCTTCTCTCGCTTCCTGTATGTTGTGGCAAATATTGGTACCTACTTCCACAACAGCCTGGTGCATTTCGGCCTTCACACGCTCCTTTAAGGTGATCTTACCATCTTCAACCAGCTTCGACATATGCGATCGCAGGTTGCGGGTAATGGGATCTATCGTCTGAAATTCTTCTTCAATTCCTAGTGTGAAAGTGGCCATAAAGGGCAATTTGAAATGCTTTGATCAGGATTTTTTCATTTTTGAATTCTTGGCAGGCGCTTTGGTCACCGCAGCTTTGTTGGTTGGGAGCAGCGGATCCGGTTCTGCGATCGGCTCTGAACTTCCGTCTGTCGGCTTCTTGACCGATTTCTTCGGCGTAACAGCTTTGATGTTAACCTCCGTAGCAGAGGGAACAGGAGCAGGTTGCGCTGGTTGCGCGGGAGCAGGAATACCGGCCTGCACTGCATTGCTCAGGAAGGTTCCCCAGGTAAGGTTAACCTGTCCGGGTACCTGCGCTTTGGCACGTTCAATTGCCATATTAGCGGCAGCTTCTACTACCCACTCAAAATTGTCGGGACCTACGGAATATATGTCCGCATCGGGTGCTGGGTTGCAAAAGTCGATGGCGTAAGGAATACCGTCGCGTACGGCAAATTCAACCGTATTGAAATCATAGCCCAGCGCTTTATTCAATTTCAGGGTATAATCTTTAATGGTTTCCAGCAACTTTTCTCTTTCCTCTCCGGTAGCTTTTAATTCCGATGCATATCTTAAATGGTGCGGGTTGCGGGGCTCGTAAGGCATGATCAGCACATCTTTCTGGCCGATACAATAGCAACGAACATAGTCGCTAAATTCAATCTCTTCCTGCAGCATCATCACAAGCTGGCCCGTTTCCTCATGTTTAAACCACATATCCTGCGGATTCACAACCTTGTAAACGCTCTTCCAGCCGCCGCCATCGTGTGGTTTCATGTAAGCCGGAAAACCTACATACTGGAATATCTCTTCCCACGCCATCGGGAATGCGAGGTTGCGGAATGAAGTTTCCGTTGTATTATCAGGCCGCTGCTTCGAAGGCAGCAGCACTGTTTTAGGAACAGGTACCCCGATCTGCTCTGCCAGTGCATTGTTGAAGAACTTTTCGTCCGCGCTCCACCAGAATGGATTATTGATCACTGCGGTGCCGCACAGTGCCGCGTTTTTGAGGTAAGACCTGTAAAAAGGTACATCCTGCGAAATGCGATCGATGATTACGGCGTATTCAGTCGGAGCAGCTTGTGCAACTTTATCAATGGTAACTGCCTCAGCAATTATATCGGGTTCTCCCTTACTGTTAACTCTTTCAATAAATGCATTCGGGAAAGTATTTTCCATCCCAAACAGTATTCCAATTTTTTTCATCCTAAAAACGCGGTTTGTTATTGATAAAGTCCGTTTTACATGATCCTCGCCAGATAATCGGGAAACATCTTGGTCCACAAAGGCCAATCGTGCTTCTCCCAGCCCCGGATATCCAGCCAGTGTTCTATGCCATTTGCATTTAAAATATCAGACATCCTTACATTACTGTCGAGACAGATATCCCATTCAGAAGTACCCAGCACGATTTTCATGTGCCCATATCGCCAGCCTTGTTCATTAGGCATGTAGTCGACCGGGTTATTGAAATAAACAGTATCGTCGTAAAAGCCATCGGTAAAGGTCCTGATATCGAATGCGCCACTCATACTGATCAGGTAAGCGACAAGATCGGGATGCCTGAATGCGAAATTGGCTGAATGAAAACCTCCGAAGCTGCAACCCGCCACACCGATCTTCCCGACGTTACACTCGGCCTTAATATATGGTACCAGCTCGTTTGCAAGAAACTTATCGTACTGAATGTGGTTGAGAACCCTGTATTGCGGGTTAATGTGTTTGGCGTACCAGGAATCCGCGTCAATGGAATCGACACAATAAAGCTTGTATTTACCTGAGTCGATCAAATTCCTCACTGACTCGGTCAGGCCCATATCTTTGGCCTGATAATACCGCCCGAGGGTAGTTGGAAAAAGGAGGATAGGGTACCCCCAGCTTCCGTAAACAAGCATATCAATCTCTCTGTCCAGGTGATGAGAGTAGTATTTAATGTGCTTCTCTTCCAAATCAGCCGGGGTTAAATTTGATAAATGAAATATACAAAACAAATCATAGGAAGCAAATTAATAACTTGCACGTTTGTTTTAGTCCAATTTCAGGGGTTTAAGGGTTTGAGCGCAGTGTATTCTTCCACATATCTTGATGATATAAAAATTTATTCCAACTTCCTTCACAGGGAAGTCCGCATAAGCGTGCTCTTGCCTGCCGGGTACGACGCGACAATGCAATATCCATTGCTCCTGTTCAATGACGGCCAGGATTTCGGGTCACTCAGGTTGGTGGAGATTGTCGGGGAGCTGCACAGTTCAGGACTAATAAAGCCGATGGTTGTAGCGGGCATTCACGCAAATGAACGTCGCATTTACGAGTACGGAACGGCCAGCAAGTCTGACTACGCAGGCAGAGGCAGTGAAGCCGGGCAAACAACTTCATTCGTCACTAATGAGCTTCTTCCGTTTTTGCAACAGCATTATCAGGTGAGGCCCTCCGGCAATGCCTACGCCGGCTGTTCACTGGGTGGGTTGATGGCGCTGGATGTTGCGCTGCATTTTCCGGCATTGTTTCCGCTTACCGGGGTTTTTTCCGGCGCATTGTGGTGGAGGCAGAAGGCGATCGGAGAGGGGTACCAGGATTCTGACAGGATAATGCATGCGCAAATCCGGGATCTTGGGGAAAAACCTGCATTGAAATGCTGGTTTCAATGCGGCTCGCAGGACGAGCACGACGATCGCGATGGCGACGGTGTGATCGATTCTATACAGGATACCCTTGAATGCATTGCTGCATTGGAAAGAAAAGGATTGGTCTGGAACCAGGATGTTTTCTACACCGAATTGCCGGAGGGGCGCCACGACCAGGATACCTGGTCGAAGATGATGCCCGAATTCCTGAAATGGGTATCTGCAAACCTGGAATAAGCTCCTATAGCGTACTTAGGAACGCCATGGTGTCCACAGCATCCGCATAGTCGCAAAGGCCGGGTTCCTGTGATTCTCCAAAAGGTACATTACCGGGAATGCCTGCGTTACCGACTACGCACTGAACCTTCTCGGCCGCCTCGACCAGAGCAGATTTGACAGTTTCTAAATCCGTGTATGTTTCAAAATGTAAAACACTGATCGGAGAAACGAGCGCGCTGTTTTCGGTGATCATCAAAAAACCATTATCAAGGTGCGGAACCCTGTTAATCAGGAAAATCGACTTGTTGTATTCGTAGTTATTGAAGTATTTATGATTTTGAAGATAGAGGTAAGCCCTGTCTTCTATCGCTTCGTAAAACTTGGTAAAATCATATCCGGCAGGAACAAAGAGCTTGGAAACATTGCGGCAACCCAGACCAAAATATTGAAGTACGTCCCTGCCAAGTAATTGCAGTTCTTCATGCGTCTCGCTGCCCGTCAAAACAGCAGCAGAAGTCCTGTTCCGGCGGATCACATTGGGTTTGTTGGCGAAATAATAATGAAAGTACCGGGCTGTGTTATCACTGCCGGTGGCAATGTAGGCGTCGGCCTCGTTGAGCCGCTCCACAAACCTGATCTGTGAAGTAAATTCAGGTTCTATTTGCATTAATTGGTTAAGCAATGCGGAAATCAGCACCGGATCATCAGAGCTGGGTTTCACCAGCAGTGTGTGCCCGCTGATCAGTACGCACAAAGCATCCTGAAAACCGACTGCAGGAATA
The DNA here is from genome assembly GCF_001424405.1 of Dyadobacter sp. Leaf189. Classification (GTDB taxonomy): domain Bacteria; phylum Bacteroidota; class Bacteroidia; order Cytophagales; family Spirosomataceae; genus Dyadobacter. The sequence continues at coordinate 220,453 of NZ_LMPS01000006.1, read as the reverse complement.
TTTCCAGCCATTACAACGCCTACTTTTCTGGATTCCCGCGGCTCGGTATATCGCGCTGACCATTCACGAAGCTTTTCAGGATCAAGGAATTCGGTGGCAATAGCATGAAGTGATTTCCTTACATTCTCAGGCGTAAACCAGTTGTTCCGGCTGTTGGCTGATTCAACCCAATCCTGTATAATTTCCTCATTCTCCGCGTCTGTAATGAACTTTCCTAATTGGATGAATGCCTCTTCCCGCCTGATCCTTGCTAACATACCTTGTGAACTCTAAAAAGTTTTACTAACCTGCCGTTTTTATTTTTCTGATTGTTGGGAAACTATAAATAGTTATATTTGTTACTCTAAGCAGAAGAATAGCAACAAATATAAACAATCCGGCGACTATGGCTATAATGATAACCGATGAATGCATAAATTGTGGGGCGTGCGAGCCAGAGTGCCCCAATACAGCAATTTATGAAGGCGGTGTAGAGTGGACCTGGGGAGATGGGACCAGTTTAGATGAAGTAGATTTTGGCGACGGTACAGTGGTGAGCGGTAAGGAGAAGCAGGCGCCTGTTTCAGACGAGTTCTATTATATTGTTACCGATAAATGTACTGAATGCGTTGGCTTCCATGAAGAGCCGCAATGTGCTGCGGTTTGCCCGGTTGATTGCTGTGTGCCGGATCCGGACAATGAAGAAGAAGAAGATACATTGTTAGCTAAAAAAGCCTGGATGCACGGCGAATAGCCACTTCCGGAAATACAAGTTTGATAGCCCTGCCTTTGGCGGGGCTTTTTTTGTGCCCAAACTTTTCTGTAATGGCATTATGATAATAAAATTTCTTAATAATTGGACTGTTGTAACTGAAAGAATATTCTGCGTATCAAGGTGAATGCAAAATTTAAATTTTTGACGCAAATCTGAATAAACTGTTATTTTCTGTTGATTATCCGTTAAAAAAGAGAACAAAAACATGAAAATTGTATTTTTTTGGATAAAAAAGGTGAGGTATATTTGATTAATATAATTTATGCACAATATTTGATTCATAAATCCCGCCGGAGAGTAATATAAACTTAAACAGAATATAATTATGAGAAAAGTCTATTGCACAGTATTATCTTTGATGGTTCCTTTTTTGGGTTTTGCAAAGTCTGGCGAAGACAAAAAGGCTGTTAAAGCTGATACGACAGTCGTAGCAGAAGCAGCTGCGGAAGAAGGAAAGGGAGCATTTGCGTTCTCAGGCTATCTTGACTCTTATTACATGGCCAATTTCAACAAGCCAGCTTCCCGGTCAAACATGGGTGCCACCAATGCACGTGTGTTCGATCAGCGATCAGGTCAGTTTTCACTTGGCCTTGTTCAGACGAGAGTTGCTTACACCAATGCGAAGTCGGAAGCAGTAGTAGATTTGACATTCGGCCCGAATGCCAACATGGGTAACTATGGAAATGCCTTGTTCAGCACCGCACTTGCTATCAAACAGGCATACTTCACTTATAAATTCACAGACAAGTTTTCAATGACCGCGGGACAGTTTGGAACGCACATCGGATATGAAGTGATCGACGCACCGGCCAACTTCAACTATTCGCTGTCCAACCTGTTTAACAATGGTCCGTTTTACCATGCCGGTCTGAAAGCAACTTATGCGTTTTCTGACAAGGCTTCTTTAATGGTTGGCGTAGTGAACAATGTAGACGGACTTGGCGATAACAACCGCGCAAAAGGAATCATCAGTCAGTTATACCTTCAACCTGCATCGGGATGGAACGTATACCTGAACTACATCGGAAGCAACGAAGCGAATACAGACAGCCTAGGAAAGCAGCCGGAAGGTCTTTACCAGGTATTTGATCTGACAACCAGCTTCCAGGTAACCGAAAAATTCCTGCTTGGTTTGAATGCAGCTTACGGCAGCCAGAAAGGTGACTACCAGGGTGCAGGCGGCCCACTGGGTACGGAATCATGGAGTGGAGTTGCAGTATATGCAAATACTGCTCTGACGGATAACTTCGGAATTGGCGCGCGTTACGAATATTTCAACAACGATAACGGTGTACGTGGATTGCTGACCCGTGGAGGAATGGGTACCAAGGTTAACTCAGTAACATTGACTGGTAATATCAGCCTTGCCGACGGACACATTCTTGTTAAACCTGAGTTCCGCCTCGACGCTTATCCTAAGCTGTCAGGCACCGGGGAAGAGCAGCAGTTTGAAGATTCAGATGGAAACTGGACTAAAAACAGCCAGACCACTTTCGGACTTGCATTCATTTACAAATTCTAATTAGTTACAATATACCTTCTTAATCTACCTATAATAACAATTTACAAAAATGGAAAAACGCAGTTTTATCCCACTGATTATCCTTCTGGTAATCGCAATCCTTGGTGCTTTCGTGCCAAATGTTCCGACTCAAATTGTCACCGAAGGAGTAAACGGCGGTGATACGGCCTGGTTGCTGGTTTCAGCCGCGCTGGTATTGCTGATGACGCCCGGTCTGGCTTATTTCTACGGCGGGATGGTTAACAACAAAAACGTAATTTCTACCATGCTCCAAAGCTTTATCGCAATGGGGGTAATCAGTGTGTTATGGGTAGTGGTAGGGTTCAGTATTGCTTTCGGAGATGATTTCGGCGGCGTTGTTGGAAATCCATTCACGCACTTTATGTTCAAAGGCGTATTGGACGGACCGGTTTGGGGAACAATTCCTTTCGCGCTTTTCGCAATGTTCCAGATGAAGTTCGCGGTGATCACACCTGCACTGGTAACCGGTTCAATGGCTGAGCGCATCAACTTCCGCTCTTACGTATTGTTCATTATCCTGTTCTGTATTTTCATCTACGCTCCGCTGGCGCACATGACTTGGCATGCAGATGGTATCCTTTTCAAAATGGGTGTGCTTGACTTCGCTGGTGGAACTGTTGTTCACATGTCTGCTGGCTGGGCTGCATTGGCTGGCGCGCTTTACCTGAAAAGACGTAAATCACTTCTTGAAGATCACGTATTGCCACCTGCAAACATTCCTTTCGTTCTTTTGGGAACAGGTTTGCTCTGGTTCGGCTGGTTCGGTTTCAATGCAGGTTCTGCATTATCTGCTGGTCCTTTGGCGGTATCTGCTTTCGCAACTACCAACACAGCTGCGGGCGCCGCTGGTCTTGCATGGGTTCTTTTTGACGCTGCAAAAGGAAAGAAAGTATCTGCACTTGGTTTCTGTATCGGTGCGGTTGTAGGTTTGGTCGCTATCACACCTGCTGCTGGTTTCGTAACGGTTCCTGCTTCTCTTTTCATCGGTACAGTTGCTTCCATCATCAGTAACTATGTAGCGCACCTGCGCACCCGTTCCACTTTGGACGATACACTTGACGTGTTCCCTTGCCACGGTGTAGGAGGTATGGTTGGTATGTTAATGACCGGTATCTTCTCTACAAGCGGCGTTAACCCGCTGGTAGTTGACCAGGGTCTTGCATTCGGCGAAACCAAGCTGTTTATCAACCACGTAATTGCATTGGTTGGTGTATCTGCCTTCGCATTTGCCGGTTCATTCCTTCTTCTGAAAATCACTGACCTGATTTTACCACTTCGTGTATCTGAGCAGGATGAGAAAGCTGGTTTGGACGTAAGTCAGCACGACGAGTTCATGATCGAGGCTTAATTTTACTCAACGTTTATATTTAAATAGCAGGAAAGCCCGGCATTGTGCCGGGCTTTCCTTTTTATGCATTGATATCAAAATGTTACTTGGGTGGGCCGGGCCGCTTAATGTACAAGTACCTCCGCTTCGACCTCTGTCACTTCCATTAATCCTGCTTCATTCAGCTGCTCGTACTTCACGAATTTCGTTTCGTTAATGAGCAGCGGATCGTATTTAACGGAAACGCGCACATAGTTTTCGCTGAAACCCAGCATCTGACCGTCCTGAACTTCATCTTCAAACAGCACCGTCCCGGCTTTCCCGACCTGCTGCTCATAGAAGGAGCGGCGCTTTTTGTCGGAGAGGATATGCAGCATTTTTGATCTGTCGGCCCTGATATTTTTTGGTACTACCGGTTTAATCGCCAAAGCAGCGGTATTTTCTCTTTCTGAGTAAGTGAATACGTGCAGATAGGAAATTTCAAGTTCATTTAAAAAGCGGTAACTCTCTTCGAAGAGCTCCTGCGTTTCGCCAGGGTGACCTACGATAACGTCAACACCAATGCAGCAGTCGGGCATCAATGATTTGATTTTCGCGACGCGCTCTGCATACAACTCCCTTTTGTACCGGCGCTTCATTAGTCCCAGCACTTTGTTAGAGCCCGATTGCAGCGGAATATGGAAGTGCGGAACAAACCTTTTTGACTGCGCGACGAATTCGATGATCTCGTCGGTCAGAAGGTTAGGCTCGATCGATGAAATGCGAAAGCGCTCAATGCCTTCTACTTCGTCCAATGCTTTTACAAGGTCCAGAAAAGTTTCCCTGCGTTCGCCATTCTGGATGCCAAAGTCGCCAATGTTCACACCGGTGAGTACGATCTCTTTTACCTCCCGCGCCGCAATTTCATACGCCGCTTTCACGATATTCTGAATGCTGTCGGACCTGCTTTTCCCGCGTGCCAGTGGAATGGTGCAGTAGGAGCAGGGATAGTCGCAGCCGTCCTGAACTTTCAGGAATGTGCGCGTTCTGTCATTCAGTGAGTAGGAAGTGTGGTAATCAACCGCTTCGTCAATATGGGAAGCCATGATTTTTGCAGGCTGACCTACCGGCGTTTTTTCAAAAGTATCAACCAGATCTGCCAGCCTGAACTTCTCGGCAGCGCCAAGAACTGCGTCAACGCCTGGAATTTCTGATATCTCTGCAGGTTTCAACTGGGCGTAGCAACCTATAATGGCTACATAGCCGTCAGGATTGATCTTCTGCGCTTCACGCACGATTTTCCGGCATTTTTTATCTGCATTTTCGGTAACCGAACAGGTATTGATTATGAAAACATCCGGGCTTTCATTGAACTCAACCCTGGAATGCCCTTTTGCTTCGAACATTCTCGCGATCGAAGAGCTTTCTGAGTAGTTGAGCTTGCAGCCCAGTGTATAAAAAGCGACTTTTTTCATTTTTCTTGATTATCCCGCAAAAATACAGCTTTTATGCTCAACGCTTTAAATAATCTCCGAAAGAAGCTTGGAGGTATGCTTTCGCAAGATCTTCTTCTGACTGATCAAGCGTTCCTTCTCTTTCCGTGATATTCCCGCCAATATTGTCCCTGATCAGAAATCCGCCCGGCCTGATCCAGCCCAACCCGTTGTTGAATGCAAAGTAGGAAAACGGTTCACGGCCAGCAGAAAAGATATCGCTGCTCCATTCAAATTGCACGGACGGAAGTCTGAACTGGTTCAGCAATGTAGCTGCAAGGTCCGTTTGCGAGCATAATGCATCTATTTTCCGTCCCGGCCTGGCCAGCGCGCCACTCAGCCAAAGCATTGGAATGTGGAACTCTGCCGGCTTTGACTTTTGTGTGTAAGGCAGCGGGTGGCCGTGATCTGCGAGAATAATTACAAGCGTATTCTTCCACCACGGTCTGGATTTCGCTTTTTTGATGAAGTTCCCGATGGCGGCATCCGTATAATGGTGCGCATTCAAAAACAGATGTTCAGGGTCATTTCCGGGAATGGCGGTCTTGACCGGAACTTCGAAAGGTTCGTGGCTGCTTAATGTAAACAGGGTCGAAAAAAATGGCTGCTTTTCCTTGTCGAGATCATCAAGCAGTCTGTCGAGCACAACGTGGTCATGTGCGCCCCATTTCGAGTTCATATCCGCTTTGTCAAAATCATCCTTGTCAACAATCCGGTCAAAATTGTCCTGCAAAAGGTAGGATTTCATATTAGCGAACTCGGTTTCCCCGCCGTAATAAAATGATGTTTGCCAGCCATTCTGCCGGAATGCGCGGGGTAAGGAAGGCAGCGTGCTGGTTTTTTTAGGTATTTTGATGATAGAATGTGTGGGCTGGGCAGGGTAGCCGCTTAATATCGCAACCAGGCCTTTGTCGCTCCGGTTGCCGCTCGCGTACATATTCGTAAACAGCATTCCTTCCTTAACCAGCTTGTCAAACTGCGGGGTCACACCCGGAACGCCATTGAGGCTGGCAGATATCTTGGCCGTAAAACTCTCCCAGATAATCACCACGACATTCAGCCTGGCTGTCGAATCAATGACCTGCTCCGTTTTCCCCCGGACTTTGTACAGCTCCTGAACCAGTCTTTGTGCCTTTGCTTCATCCTGGTATATAAAAGGATTTTTGTTACTGTAAGAAGCATTGATAATGGAGCTCATGTAATTCCAGGGGACATTAACCGCCGCATAGTTGGCAAAACTCTTATCTGAAAAAAACACCGCACTTTCATTCATAGGAGCCAGCTGAAATCCCCCGCGGATCGGGATGATCAATGCAGCTGTGAGGATCAGGAAAACCGGTAGCGTGTAAACGAACCTGACAGGACCGAAAGCAGCTATGCTCCGGCTGATGATGTTGCGTAGTACTGTTACCGTCAGGGCAAGCAGCACAAGCAGTAATAGTAAGAGCGGCAGAACAGGCGCGGCGCCTGCCGAGGCCAGTGCTTCACCGGGAGTTTCAAGGTAATGGAGTGAAGTACTGTCGATCCTGAAACCCCAGGCTTTGAACAGTTCAAGGTCAATGACGGTAAGTGTTACTATTACAGGTGCAAGTACATAGCTGTAAATGAGCAGGAAGCGCTTATACCAGCCCCAGCGCCGGGCTGTGAAAATCAGCAGAATGGTCGGGATCGCGAGGATATAGGCCGCGAAAGAAAGATCCATTCTCAGCCCGTGTACTGCACTTTGTACCCAGAGTGAAGAGGGGAGTTCAAGCGTTTTCTGGTAATGATAGGCAAGAAAGAGGAGGCGGAAAAGCTGAAAAAGTACTACCCAGCTCAGCCCGTAAAGGGCAAACAATTCAATTCTTTTACGCATTAGTGTCAATCAAAATATTCCGTAAAGTTCTTAAAAATGAGTATAATGTGCGACCAGCGGCAAAACATAAATGTGAAAATGTACCCCCAGCATTGTTGTTGCTATCCTTAAATAAATAATTTTGGGGAGATTTAATATAACTGATTGAATACATGACTTTTCGTTCCAAGGCATTTGAAATCGCGCAAGGGCGGGTTTCGCCTGTTTTAACCCCTCCTGTTGAAAAAGTAGCCGATCTGTACGGAAGCAACACTTTCAATGATGAAGTGATGAAAACGCTGCTGTCGGCAGAAGCTTACGCCAAGATTTCAACTGCGATCCGCTCAGGGTCAACGATAGACCGGGAAGTAGCGGATGAAGTTTCGGCAGCTATGAAATCCTGGGCCATATCAAAAGGTGCAACGCACTATACGCACTGGTTTCAGCCTCTGACAGGTACAACCGCCGAAAAGCACGATTCGTTCTTTGACCTGACCATGGATGGACGCGCTGTTGAAAAATTCAAAGGAAGTGCACTGGTACAGCAGGAACCTGATGCTTCTTCATTTCCGAGCGGCGGCTTGCGCGCCACTTTTGAGGCGCGTGGCTATACCGGCTGGGACCCGAGTTCTCCTGCTTTTTTAATGGATAATGGTGCCGGGGGTAAGACCCTGTGCATTCCTTCGGTTTTCATTTCCTATACAGGCGAGGCGCTCGATTACAAGGCACCATTGCTGCGCTCACTGGTGATGCTCGACAAAGCGGCTACCGGCGTGTGCCAGTTTTTCAACCGGGATGTAAGCAAGGTAACTCCCACGCTGGGCATTGAGCAGGAGTACTTTTTGGTTGATAAAGCATTATACTATGCGCGTCCCGACCTGTTGATGGCTGGTAGAACGGTGTTTGGTCACAGCCCGGCGCGCGGTCAGCAGCTCGATGATCACTATTTTGGCTCTATCTCGCCGCGTGTGAATGCATTTATGGTTGATTTCGAGTTTGAAGCCTTAAAGCTCGGAATACCGGTACGTACCAGACACAATGAAGTTGCGCCAGGTCAGTTTGAATGCGCGCCTACTTTTGAAGAGGTGAACCTGGCGATTGATCATAATGCATTGTTAATGGACTTAATGCAGAAGATCGGAGAAAGGCATAATTTTCAGGTTCTTTTTCATGAAAAACCTTTTGCAGGAATCAACGGCAGTGGCAAGCATAATAACTGGTCACTCGGTACGGACACGGGCATTAACCTGCTCGCGCCTACTTCAAAGCCAAAAGAAAACCTGCGTTTCCTGACTTTCCTTCTGAATGTTGTAAAGGCGGTTCACGATCACGCAGACTTGTTGCGTGCCTCCATTTCCTCGGCGGGTAACGAGCATCGGCTCGGAGCGAACGAGGCGCCGCCTTCCATTGTGTCGGTGTTTTTAGGAAATGAGTTGACAAACATGCTGGAAGAGCTGGTCAATAAAGGAGAAATCACGCTCGAAAAAGGAGAGAACTTTTACTATAAGCTGGGTATATCGCGCATTCCAAATTTACAGCGGGACAATACGGACAGAAACCGGACTTCACCATTCTGTTTTACGGGAAATAAATTCGAGTACCGGGCGGTGGGAAGTGCGCAGAATAGTGCTTCGCCGATGATTGTTCTGAACACGATCGTGGCTAACCAGCTGATGGATTTTAAAAGGGAAATGGACGAGCGGCTGGCGGCAGGAGAAGAGAAGAAAGTAGCGACTGTAGAAATACTCAAACGGTATTTTACCGAATCCAAAAACATTCTTTTTGAAGGAAACGGGTATTCCGAAGAATGGATACAAATGGCTAAGGAGCGCGGACTTAGTAACATCAGTGCCACTTACGACGCGCTTTACGCTTACAAAACAGAAAATACAATTGCTGTTTTCGAGAAAATGGGTGTACTTACTTCGAGAGAGCTGCACGCCCGCTACGAGATCGAGCTGGAAAACTATGTTAAAAAGCTGCAAATCGAATCGCGGGTTATTGGCGATCTTGCATTGAACCACATTGTTTCGACAGTAGTGAAGTACCAGTTCAAGCTCGCGCAGACAGCCCGCGCACTGACCGACCTGGAAATGCTGGAAGAGGCCGAGCCGATCAAGGAAATTATACGTGATATCTCAACACACATTGTTGTGATCAAACGTCTGGTGCACGAAATGACAGAAAGCAGGAAGACTGCGAACAACATTGAAAACCTTTTTGAACGCGCAAAACTGTATGGTTCAGAGGTGAAAGGCTTTTTTGAAGAGATCCGCTACCACGTTGATAAGCTTGAATTGCTGATCGATGATGAAGATTGGCCTTTGGCAAAGTACCGCGAAATGCTATTTTTGGAGTAAATTACACAGCCTATTTAGTAACAAACATTGTAAATCATGAATCCGGGATTCGATCCAGAAGAAATTGCTCAGCTGAAAAGGGAGTGCAAAGCCGAGAGAGCCAACTTCATCTACGTTGATGATGAATTTGAAGACGAAGACGAAAACAACGAACATGCACACGTGCAGTTTGTTGGTATGTATAAAGAGTCGGAAGTGATTTACGACGCATTGATTTATACATTGCGGTTACACCATTCCACGCTTGTATACGACGCCGCTTTGGAACGTTTGAAGAAGGAAATGCCGCATTATGTTTCGCAGGACGAGCGCCCCGCAGACTACAAGATCAGCGAGGAAGACGAGGACGAAGCCGAGTTGCTGCTAACCGAGTTTATCGAAGAGATTGAAGAAAATGAAGAAATCACCGTGCGTGAGCATGTGGAAATCGACGATACCTTCGAGTACGGCGTGGGACTGGAAGTTGGTCTTAACAAAACTGAAATCACTGATAAGGTAATCGACGAGTTTATTGCCTTGTTCAATGCAGATCGGGTACAGCTTGATCCGACCTTGTATTCTTTTACAGGAAGTGAAGACGAAGATTGATCTGATTGATTTTCAAAACTGATACAAACAAAAAAGCCACCATTCGGTGGCTTTTTTGTTGATCATATGTCAATGCGACTAAACCGCAGATTTAACAGTTTTGATGATACGTGCAGCTACTTTGTAAGGATCAGCAGCCGAGTTAGGACGACGATCTTCCAGGTATCCGCTCCATCCTTTCTGAGGAACCAGAACAGGGATACGGATGGATGCACCGCGGTCAGAAACACCGTAGCTGAAATCGTGGATAGAAGCAGTTTCGTGCTTTCCAGTCAAACGCAGGTGGTTATCTGCACCGTAAACTTCGATATGTTCTTTCACAACAGGGCGGAAAGATTCGCAAACTTTGTCGAATACTTCTTTGCTTCCTGCAGTTCTCAAAGCTGTGTTAGAGAAGTTAGCGTGCATACCGCTACCATTCCAGTCAAGTGCGCCAAGCGGCTTGCAGTGCCAGTTGATAGATACACCATATTTCTCACCGATACGCTCCAACAGGTAGCGGCCCAACCAGATCTGGTCACCAGCTTCTTTCGCGCCTTTTGCGAAAATCTGGAATTCCCACTGACCAGCAGCAACTTCTGCATTGATACCTTCTACATTCAAACCTGCTTCAAGGCATGCATCAAGGTGCTCTTCGATGATCTCACGACCGTATGCATTCTGTGCGCCTACTGAACAATAGTATGGACCTTGTGGTGCAGGGTATCCGTTTGCAGGGAAGCCCAGTGGTTTGTTGGTTTCATTGTCCCAAAGGAAATACTCCTGCTCAAAACCAAACCAGAAATCGTTATCGTCGTCTTCGATAGTGGCACGACCATTTGAAATGTGAGGAGTACCGTCGGCGTTCAATACTTCGCACATTACCAAATATCCGTTTTTACGTTGTGGATCCGGAATAATGTAGACTGGTTTCAACAAACAGTCAGAAGATCCGCCAAGCGCCTGTTCAGTTGACGAACCGTCAAATGACCAGTTACTGCAATCTTCCAATTTGCCGCTAAAATTATCTTCGATTTTGGTTTTGCTGCGTAGACTTTGGGTCGGCTTGTAGCCATCCAACCAAATATATTCCAGCTTGGACTTAGACATAATAGTACTAGATAAAGTGGTGACGAATAATTTGAACGGCACAATATTAATGCAAAAATGTATTTCCAAAAAATAAAAAATAAGAAAAATTCGGTATGCGCAGAATAATATTGCGTTCGTGGTAGTATTGTCAGTAAAAGATGTACTTTTCTTATAATCCGGGCAGGTTTGTTCAGGAGACGATTTCCTGAAAAAATTTGTAAAAACCCCAAAAATGCGGCAAAAAACTGCTTATCATTTAAGAAAATATTCGTAAAATGTTATAAATGGCCTTATCGTGATTTATCGGAGATGTGACCGAAGATAATTTCGATGATGTTCAGCAAATGGCGATTATTTAGCTATTTTTGGACAAATCGATTCATTAAATGGCTGATGCCAATATTACAAATGCACATTTTTTATCAACCAGAGGATAGTGTTTTTGAACTGGAAGAAGAGGAGGCAAAACACATCACCAAGGTACTCAGACTTGGATCCGGGGATATGATTTTAGTAACAAACGGAAGGGGGCAGCTGCGCAAGTGCGTACTTAACGTTCAGGGGCGCAAGGTGGGCTATGAAGTTCTTGAAACCACCCTGATCGAACCCCGGCCTTTTACCGTAAATATGGCAATAGCACCCACGCGAAAGGCGGAGAGAAATGAGTGGATGGTCGAGAAGATGACTGAGATAGGAGTGGAGCGCATCGACTTTATCGTCACGGAACATACAAATCCCGAAACCCTTAACCGGGTGGTAAACCTGGGCAGGCTCAACCGCATTGCGGCAAGTGCAATGAAGCAGTCGCAACAATATCATAAACCGATCATTACAGTAAACAACCGTTTTGATTCGTTTATCAAAAATGTAACAACAGATACCAGGCTGATCGCCTACGTGCCCGATCAATATAAGGTAGAGCATGTTTTTAGCAAGATTAAAAAAAACACTGGTACGACTTTGTTAATAGGTCCGGAAGGTGACTTTAGTGAGAGGGAAATTGAGCTGGCTTTAGAACAGGGCTTTACCACAGTATCCCTCGGCCCAACGCGCCTGAGAACCGAAACCGCTGCAGTCACAGGTTGTCACGCGATTAATTTGGCGCAGGAAGTTTAAATTTTGAATGAGTGAATGAGTGAATGGGGCTTGGGAAGTTTGATTCGCGGTTATTGAATCCCAGTCTTCAGTTACTTAAATCTGCTCACTTAGTTATTTAAATTCATTTATTAATTGAACATTCACTAACTCGAAATTCACTCGTTCAGAATTCGCAAACTCGCAAACTCACTCATTCACTCATTCAACATTAAAAAATGCCTTCTCGCCTAGTAGTTCTCGCCCTTTTGCTCTGCGCTGCTATCTCGTCGCAGGCACAGTCTTCATTGAAGATTGCCAAGTTGAAGTACGGTGGCGGCGGAGACTGGTATGCGAATAAAACCTCGCTGCCCAACCTGATCAAATTCTGTAATACAGAGTTGAAAATGAATATCAACCCGGCGGAGGATGTCGTGGAGGTAGGCAGTCCTGACATTTTCACCTACCCGTTTGTACACATGACGGGCCACGGAAATGTAGTGTTCAACGATGCGGAGGCACAAAACCTGCGAAATTATCTGCTTTCGGGAGGCTTTCTTCACATTGATGATAATTATGGACTCGATCAGTTTGTGCGCCGCGAAATGAAGAAGGTTTTTCCTGAGCTTACATTTGTCGAGCTCCCATTCGACCACCAGATTTATCGTGTTAAATATGTTTTCCCGGAAGGTCTGCCCAAAGTGCATGAACACGACGGCAAGCAGCCGCAGGGTTTTGGATTGATCTGGCAGGGAAGGCTGGTTTGTTATTACAGCTATGAAACCGACCTGGGTAATGGCTGGGAAGATCAAAGTGTGTATAATGATCCAGAAGAAATGCGCAGAAAGGCACTGCAAATGGGCGCAAATCTGCTGAGCTATGCTTTTATGATCCAGTAAAATCACGGGATCGCAAACTTTTACCCGAAATGCAGGTAACGTTATATTCCATTTTACTCGCTTAAATTTCGTTTTTTAACCCACTTACGCTTACTTTTGTACAAACTTCGTTCTTAAAATCCTGCACGCGTTTCATGTATATTGTTCTTATTGTATTTGTTTTACACTGGTACCTTTCTCTATTCTGCCAGACCTTCTTCCTGCACCGCTATTCCGCTCATAAAATGTTTATAATGAGCAAGCCGTGGGAGCGTTTTTTCTATTTACTCACCTACATTTCACAGGGTTCGTCTTACCTGAGCCCCCGTGCATACGCGATTTTGCACCGGATGCACCATGCATTCAGCGATACTGAAAAAGACCCGCATTCACCGCATCATACCAAAAATGTATTTACCATGATGTGGGAGACCAAGCATATTTATAATGCAGTACTGAGCCGCAAAAGAGCTATCGAAAATCGCTTCGAAAGAAACTATCCTGAATGGAATTTTGTGGAGAAACTGGGTGATTCCTGGATTTCCCGCATTGGCTGGGGATTGATCTATATGGCGTTTTACATCCTGGCTTACGTGTACCTGGATATGCACTGGGCGTTTTTCTTCCTGCTGCCAATCCACTTTTTAATGGGGCCGATCCACGGTGCAATCGTGAATTGGAGTGGTCATAAATATGGTTACCAGAACTTCGATAATGATGATAAATCAAAAAACTCATTGATTTTCGACTTCTTAATGCTCGGCGAGCTTTTCCAGAACAATCACCACAAACGCCCAAATTCGATTAACTTCGGTTCAAGATGGTACGAAGTTGACCCAACTTATCCGGTAATTAAGTTATTGAATAAGTTGAAGATTATTGAGATTAGGAAGAAGCACTAGGCTTAATGCCAAGGTAAAGCCCTTCGACTGCCCTTCGACTCCGCTCAGGGTGACAAGTTTCATCGCTTGTCACCCTGAGCGGAGTCGAAGGGCTCTTCATTTATAGTACCCCACAAAAAACTTTTGGCAGGCGTGAGACACACCTGCCAAGTTTGCTTATTAACACCACAAAAAATGAAATTCGTTTGAATGGTCGCGCGTGAATACCGCGACAATACAAATTAATCATTCAATACTTAAAAACGCGTTAATTGCGCGTTAGAATTTGCTTAGAGGTGTGAAAGTTTAATGCGGAAGGTGGTACCCTTGGGTTCATTGGGTTGAATCGTGATCGTGCCGTTGTGCAGCTTCACGATCCGCTCTACCAGCGACAGGCCAATTCCATATCCCTTAATGTTCGCGGTGTTGTCGCTGCGGAAAAATGGCTGAAAAACCAGGCTCTGATCTTCTTTCGGGATTCCTTTTCCCTGATCTGTAAAGCCGATCGTGAGCTGCTCTTTGGAAGGTTGCAGGTTAATGTGAACTGCGTGGTTGTCTGAAAATTTGCACGCATTATCCATGAGATTCAGGAATGCTGTTTTCAGCAGGGTTGAGTTGCCCGTTACTTCCAGCCACGTATCATCCTCAGGCAGCTCATCAAAATTGAGGATAATGTTATAAGCGGGATTCGCCTCGGCCAGGTTGAGGCGACAGTCGAGCAAGAGTTCATCCACCCGCACAACTTCTGTCAGCAATTCACGCTGGTGTTCGCTTACTTTGGCCAGTTCCAGCAAGGTATTCGAAAGCTGCGCCAGTTCCTGAATATCTTCCAGAACAGAGAGGATGGTAACCTGATACTCCGCCGCATTGCGCTCCTTCAACATACTTACTTCCAGCTGTGACCTGATTTTCGTCAGCGGGTTCTTCAACTCGTGGGATACATTCGCAACAAAGATCTTCTGCATTTGAAAAGCCGTTTCAATCCGGTCCAGCAGCTTGTTGAAAGTGGTTGTAAGCCGACCAATCTCGTCTTTTTGGTTGGGTACTTCCAGGCGGGTATCCAGGTTTTGCGGCAGGATACGTTCCACCGAGTTCATGACTTTGGATATGGGTCGTAATGCGCGTTTGGAGAAAACCCAACCGACGATCGCTACTATGAAAGTCACAATGAAGAACAATACCGTAAGCAATGTGCTGAGATTGGATAAGTTGGCTTCGCCATACAAATCCTTGGCACCCAGCATGACCACCGCCCGGTTAAAAGGGTATTTATAGTACAAACCCACAACCTTATAGTCGCCGTCAGTATACCGGATCTGTCCCGATTTCCTGATCTCGTCCAGCCAGTAATCTGAAACGTGCAGCGCCTTGGTTTGGGGAGAGGAAAGATTGCTGTAAATGAGCCGGTTTTCTTCGTCAAAAATAAAGGTATTTTCGTCGTAGATCAGGTCGCGATTAGTCTCGTCGAGCGCTTTCAGGACCTCGATATTTACCTGAGGTACCTTCAAAAGCAGCTCTGCCTGCGACTTTGCCTTGGACCCAAGTCTGGCGTAGAAGTCTTTTGTAACGTTGTCGTACGAGAAATAGTAGATAGCGAGAAACGTAATAAGAAGGATACCGCTTACCAACAAGGAAAACTGAACCGTAAGTCGGGTGCGGATCTGCATGTTACTCTACTTTAAGCACATAGCCCATTCCAAAAAGGGTATGAATGAGCTTGACGGGATAATCTTTGTCAATTTTTTTACGTAAATAATTAACGTAAACTTCAATCACATTGGTACCCGTATCAAATCCGATATCCCAAACCTGTTCTGCAATTTCCACTTTTGAAATGACCCTGCCCTGGTTGCGGATCAGGTACACGAGCAGGTTAAACTCACGTGCGGTGAGATTGATCTTGTTCCCGGAACGATGAACCGTTTTTGCGTCCAGGGATACTTCCAGATCTGCAAAACGCAGTACCTGCGCAGTGTGCCCCACAGTAGCACCCCGCTTTGTCAATGCACGGACACGAGCGAGCAATTCTTTAAATTCGAACGGTTTAACCAGGTAATCGTCTGCGCCGGCATCGAGACCAGTTACCTTGTCGTCGGTAGTACCGAGGGCAGTCAGCATAAGGATCGGCGTTTCATTTCCCCAGCTTCTTATTTCCCGGCAAAGCTCTATACCGTTGATCCCTGGTATAATGATATCACTGATAATGAGCTGGTAAGCATTGTTTTTCGCCAGCTGTTTTCCGATCAGACCATCGTACGCAATATCAACTTCATAACCGTTTTCTTCCAGTCCCTGTTTAATGGACTGCAATGTTTTCGGTTCATCCTCAATCAGTAGTAGCTTCATTTGATAGGTAAAAATAGCTCGGAAACCTCATTCCAGTCAGAAACACGCTTGTAGCCATTTTCTTTCAGGTTGTGCGGAGCAGTGAATAAAATACCCTGCCCTTGAAATGCAGCCAGGTTCCTTACATGGTCATCGATCAGGTAGTCGGACTGGATAATGCTTTTATATCCGCAAAAAACAATGTTGGTCCAGGGTATGAATGAAAAATGCTTTTTAAGCCAGTCGAACTTGTCCCGGAACGAAGTCGGGAATTCCATGCAGGCTGTTGCAACAAACAGTTCGTAATACTTGGACAGCTTGTAAACAGTTTCCTGCGCGCCGTCCATTACCTTGATATCTGCAAAAAAGCCGGGCGTATCTATGATCTTGTTGAGCTTGGTCAGCTGCTTCGGATGAAGCAGTTCGCGCAATGCCTTGGAACGCAGCTGTTCGGCTGTCAGGATCGTATCGAAATCATTCAGGATGACGCTGATCAGTTTCTCGTGTGTATCCGCCAGCACATCGTCCATGTCCAGGGTCAGTCTCAGCATCAGATCAAAATTCTTTGCGTGTCAAAATTTTCAAGATAATCATTTACACGTTTCAGGAACAAGCCGCCCAGTGAACCGTCAACTACGCGGTGGTCATAGGAATGCGAGATAAACATCAGGCTCCGGATCCCCAGTAAGTCTCCCTGTGGCGTTTCAATCACGGCGGGTTTTTTCTTGATCGCACCAAAAGCCATAATCGCCACCTGAGGCTGTACGATAATAGGTGTTCCCATTAAGTTCGCGAATGCACCAATGTTCGAAATGGTATAAGTACCACCTGCAAGATCGTCGGCTTTCAGCTTGTTTTCACGCGCGCGCCTTGCAAGTTCATTAACTTTTCTGGCCAGTCCCGGTAAATCGTACTGGTCGGCGCGGTGAATTACAGGAACGATCAGGTTGCCGTCGGGCAGCGCCACCGCCATACCAATGTTTATCTCCTTTTTCCTGATAATCCTGTCTCCGTCGACGGAAATATTGATCAGCGGGTAATCTTTGATCGCTTTCACTACCGCCTCGATCAGGATAGGAGTGAACGTAATGCTGTCTCCCGATCTCTTCCGGTAATCATTTTTGACATGCTCGCGCCACTGTACGACGGGCGTCATATCTGTTTCAATGAAAGAAGTTACGTGCGCTGAAATCCGTTTGGAATCGACCATGCGCTGGGCGATCATTTTCCGCATCCGGTCCATTTCCACGATCTCGCTGCTTCCATTCAGTGAAGTAGCAGGAGGTGCAGTTTGGGGTACTTGTTTTCTGGTGTCAAGAAATGCCAGGATATCATTCTTGGTGACACGGTTTTCCATTCCGGTACCATGAATAGAAGCAAGCTCCTGCTCACTTACGTGTTCTTCGCGCGCAATGCTTAGTACAAGAGGGGAATAAAAGGGGTTCAACCCGGCTTCCTGATTACTTACTACTTTTTCTTTCTGTGTAAGCGCCTGTTCGAATTCCTGTTCAAGTTGGGTTGCGATGGCTACTTCTTCGGCGGGTGCCTGCTGTAAAAATGCGGGTTCGCCGGGTGTGTCATCTGCCACTTCGATCTGCGCGACCGGACTGCCGATCGGCACTACGTCATTTTCCTTCACAAGCCATTTGGCAAGCTTGCCTACGTAGGGGCAGGGTACTTCGGTATCCACCTTATCTGTCGCTACTTCCAGAACGGAATCGTCTATCACCACTGCCTCGCCCTCTTTTTTGAGCAGGTGCAACACGGTGCATTCCATTATGCTTTCGCCCATTGAAGGCATTACCATTTCTAAAATTTTCATAAAGACTATATTAACCGGCAACAATGGTTGCCCGTAATTGATCAATTACCTAAGCTTTTGTTACCAGATTGGCTTTCAATATGGTTTTTCTTAAAAGATTAAGTACATAGGAAGATGTAAGTTCAATGTTTATTTTCCTGTCGTTTCGCAAAGTCAGCAGCTGCGTAAAGGTTTCATCCGGTCCTGCACATGCAATCCAGACTGTACCCACGGGCTTTTCTGGTGTGCCTCCATCAGGTCCGGCAATGCCGGTTGTGGCGATTGCAAAAGTTGTATTCAGAACGTTTCTTGCTCCTTCGGCCATTTCGCGGGCAGTTTGCTCGCTCACCGCTCCGAATGCATCCAGGGTTTCTTTCTTTACACCCAGCACATTCATTTTTATCGAATTGCTATAACTCACGACGGAGCCTTCAAAATAGCGGGACGATCCTGCGACCGCGGTAATGCGGCTGGCCACATAGCCTCCTGTACAGCTTTCTGCGGTGGCTAATGTAGCCTGATTTTGCATCAGCAAGGAGCCTATAACCGTTTCGAGTTCATCAATATCAAAGCCGAATACGTGTTCCTCTATGATCGGCATAACCTTACCAACCTGATCCTGCAACTCTTTTTCAAGAAGCGCCTGATCGGTGCCGGTACCTGTTAGCCGCAGGCGAACCTGGCCGAAATGGGGCAGGTAGGCTAGCTTGATATGGGGCGGCAATGCAGTTTCCCAATCGGCTATCTTCTCAGCCAGAAAGGATTCACCTATTCCGATCGTACGAATGGATTTATGCTGAATGATAGAAGTCGGGAACTTGGCTTTCAGTCTTGGCAGAATCTCGTGCTCCATCAGGTTCTTCATTTCATAAGGAACCCCGGGCAGTGAAACATACACGACATTGTCTTTTTCAAACCACATTCCGGGAGCTGTTCCCCAAAGGTTTGGTATATAGGTACAGTTTTTGGGTAGTGCTGCCTGTTGAATATTCATCTCGGTCATGGCGCGGCCTCTTTTTTTAAAAAACGAGGTAACCAGGGCCAGGGCGTCCTGATTGATTTCAAGTTCAGTTCCGAAATATTCGCAAAATGTGTGTTTGGTGATATCGTCGCGGGTTGGTCCGAGACCTCCTGTAACTATAATTACCTGCACGCGCTGACTTGCTTCTGCGAATGCATTAAGTATATCCTGCTTGTTGTCTCCAACAGAAGTTTTTCGCACCGGACGAATGCCGATGTCAGTTAGTTGAGTGCCAATCCATTGAGTATTGGTGTCGGTAATCTGACCAAAAAGTATCTCGTCACCGATGGTAATTATTTCAGCCCTTGTCGAAGAAATCATCTCGTTGAAATGGATTGTTAAGAACCGTTAATTCCCAAAAATAAGTAAAATTAATCGTTATTGAGTACGTTTGAACCTTAGTCCAGTACCAACCAAGTCTTTTGTAATGAAACATAAAATTATAGCTCTTACGTTGTTTTCCCTGCTTTCAGCTACCGCTTCCATGGCGCAGTTTAACCTGGGAAAGGTGTTCGATAAAGTAGGAGGAAAGAATAACACCGGCCTTGCCGAAAATGAGATCGTTCAGGGATTGAAAGAGGCGCTGAATGTGGGTATCAGCAACGGATCGGCAGAAGCTTCCAAGGTTGATGGTTTTTTTAAAAATGAGCTGATCAAGATTGCCGTACCTCCTGAGGCGCAGAAAGTTGCAGAGACTTTAAGGAAAATGGGACTGGGCGCCCAGGTAGACAAGTTTACATTGTCACTCAACCGCGCAGCCGAGGATGCCGCAAAGAAGTCGAAGCCAATCTTCGTCAAAGCAATCACTTCCATGACTGTACCCGATGCACTTGGTATCCTCAAAGGCCAGGATGATGCGGCAACACAGTACCTGAGAAAGTCGACCAATGATGATCTGTTCAAAACCTTTTACCCGGTTGTAGACAGTACATTGAACCTCAACAAGGCGACTGAATATTATACAGACATTGTAAGTACCTACAACCAGATTCCATTGGTAAAGAAGGTTAATCCTAATCTCAAAGAATACGCCACGCAGAAAACCATTGACGGACTGTATGTTCTGATCGCGCAGGAGGAAAAGAAGATCCGCGAGAACCCAGGTGCGAGGGTAACTGATTTGTTGAAGAAGGTTTTCAGCAAGTCCGGAAAGTAGCGTTATCCGGCTTTTGTAAACGGCAAATGCTTACTTTTGCTGAAAATTAACACCGTTATGAAAAAGTCAGAAATACATTTCACCGTTGAATTAGACGATAAAAATATACCTGAAAAGATATTCTGGGATGCTACCGACAACCCGAATGAAGGTATCAACGACACCCGCGCCATTGCCATTGCCGTTTGGGACCATTACCACAGAGGTACCCTCAAAATTGACCTTTGGACGAAGGATATGGAGGTTTTTGAAATGAAGCGCTTCTATATCGAACTTATGAGCGGAATTGCCGATACCATGCTGACTGCAACAAACGACCGCGTCATGGCAGAAGCAATCGAAGGCTTGTGCGAAACACTCAGCAAGAAGTTGGATGAAGAAATGAAGGCTGCGAAGTAGCCCTTCGACTGCGCTCAGGGTGACAAAGCTTCAACTATGTCTTGTCACCCTGAGCGCACGGGGCCGCCCGGCGGTCGAAGGGATGTGCGACCCTCCCCGTTATTTGATTAACGTTGCCTGCTCCTTTTTAGGCAAGCTCTTCACGACAAGATCATAAGACTCTTTCACCCATTCAAATAACAAATCACCGGGAATGCTGCCGTTTACATTGACAGTATTCCAGTGTTTCTTATTCATGTGATACCCGGGCAAAACGTCCGGGTATTTTTCTCTTAGCTCTATTGCTTTTTCCGGGTCACATTTTACATTAAATCCAAACTGTGGTGAATCCAGCGAGGTGAGCAGAAATACCTTGCCTTTAACCTTGAAAACAAGTGTATCAGGTCCGAAAGGCAGTTCTTCGGTAACACCGGGTTGTTCAAGGCAATACTCACGCAATGTTTCTAAATTCATCTGGTCAATGCTCTTACGATCATTACAATAAGACAAATCAGGAACATGATGATGGAAATGCGGTTGATTCCATGCATCATGCGCAGGTTAAATGAGTCGGGCGCATTCGGGTCTTTTTTCTTGAAAACCCGCACGAAGTAGTAAAACACGTCGCCCAGTTGGAAGTACTTTTTCATATAATTGGTGCTGGTAGCTCTTGGCTGTTGGCTATTAGCTATTAGCAGTTAGCTGTTAGTTTTTTAATTCTGCCTTTTCTTAAACAAAGTATACATGCTGAAAGTCCATTGTAGGTCTTAGAAGCTATTCAGCAACACTAAAAGCCGATAGCTAATAGCTAACAGCTAACAGCTTTTGACTAAACATACACCTCTCTCTCCTCCGGTTCAATCCAGCGGCCATCTTCACGAATAAGCTCAATCAGCTCTTCCACTGCCTTCGCCGCCGTTACCGATCTTTTTATTACTTCCTGGCCGCGATACAAGGCAATTTTGTCTTTACCCATTCCCACATAACCATAATCCGCGTCGGCCATTTCGCCCGGGCCATTTACAATGCAGCCCATGATACCAATTTTCACGCCTTTCAGGTGCTCAGTATGCTTACGGATCATTGCTGTGGTTTCCTGCAGGTCAAAAAGCGTCCTGCCGCACGATGGGCATGAGATATATTCCGTTTTCGACATTCTTGTACGCGCTGCCTGCAAAATCCCGAAAGCGATATTGTTATAGGAAGCGGCAATGGTCAGCTTGTCGTCGTGCAATGTATTTTCATCAAAATCAGGGCTAAGTATTACACCATCGCCAAATCCGTCCACCAGCAAGCCGCCGATATCAGTTGCAGAATAAAGTGTCAGCTTATCGCCGATATCCGTCTTGTAGCTTCTCTGAACAATGACAGGTACCTTGATTTTCAGCTCAGTTAATTTGTAGAAAAACCTGCGCAGCTCGGGCATTGCATGTTTGTTCTGAGTAAAAACAACCAGTACGATCCTGTCACTCTCCCTGATATTGTTCAGGAAGGTATTGTCAAAAGAATGAATGTTACCTTTTACAAAGTTGAGCTGCCCACTTTTTCCGCTTATTTCTGCGGTCCATTCTTCTGCTTCAAACAATGGGAATTTGCTGTCTTTTTCAGGATGTTGCAGCCATTGTTCGTAATCCAGTATTTCCTTCAAACCATTTGGGAGCATGAAGGGAATGGGATTTTTGGCAGTATAAATGTAGTCAGCACCCAAATCGTTCATTGCCCATTTATCCGGCACCGGAAGGAAAAAATGGCCGATACTTTTCAGGTCTGAAAGGTTTTGAACCGGTATATCAGAGTAGTCAGCGATAACTCTGGGTACGTTCAGGTGACCAAGGTTATTGACTTCGTAAGTATCTCTCCGGGTATATTGAAAGGGATTAATCGGGCAGCCCGCAATAGGCTCGATCTCATCGTGTGGGACGCGATTGGTGTACCGCTCGACCAATGCACGCGCAACAGGCGCCTCTTTTTCGGGTGCTTCCGTAAGTGAGACCCTCACGGTATCTCCCAATCCATCTTCCAGCAAAGTACCGATACCCACCGCCGATTTGATCCGCCCGTCTTCTGCCTCACCCGCCTCGGTTACGCCGAGGTGAAGCGGATAAGGTTTAAGACCTTCTTCATCCAGGCGCTGCACCAGCAGGCGGTAAGCTTCTACCATCACCTGGGTGTTACTGGATTTCATCGACAATGCGATGTTATAGTAGTTCAGCTCCTCGCAGATCCGCAGGAATTCCAGTGCGGATTCCACCATACCCAGCGGTGTGTCGCCGTAACGGCTTAATATCCTGTCAGAAAGGGAGCCGTGGTTGGTACCAATGCGCATTGCTGTCCCATACTCCTTGCAGATCCTGACCAGCGGAATGAATTTTTCCCTGATCCTTTCAAGCTCGGCCGCGTAGGAAGCGTCTGTATAATCTATGATTTCAAATCGCTTTTTGTCGGCGTAGTTTCCGGGGTTAATCCTCACTTTCTCGACAATGCGCGCGGCTAGCTCTGCTGCGTTAGGTGTAAAATGAATGTCCGCAATCAATGGAACATTGATACCGAGCTTGCGCAGACCGTTTCTAATATTTTCAAGGTTCTGAGCCTCTTTCACACTCGGAGCTGTGATCCGCACGTATTCACATCCGGAATCCACCATGCGCACAACCTCGTCAATGGAACCCTGGGTATCCATTGTGTCTACGGTTGTCATGGATTGAACCCGGATCGGGTAATCAGAGCCCATGGGCAGGTCTCCGATCTGAATTGTAATAGTTTTTCTGCGTTGATATGCTGTCAGCGAAGGACAGTATAAGTTATTTTTTGTCTCAGAAGGTGCGATGATCATGGAATTTGAATGTGATCCGGTAAGCACAAAGGTCTTAAAAGAATAACACAATCGGAATTACATTCGTGCCTTTTTAAGGGTTTGCATCTTCAATCCTCGTGCCGGAATCGACTGTGATGATGTAACTTTTTCCGCCTTCTCTTTCAATCGCCGCGGCAACCTCTTCGGCTTTTTCCGGCGCGTAAACGAACATACAGCCACCGCCGCCTGATCCGTTTATCTTTCCGCCCAATGCACCTGCGAGTAAGGCTGCATCCATCATCCGCTCTATCTTGGGAGTGGAAGTGCGTTTAAAATCGCGGAGGTTTTTATAGTGCCTGTAAAGCAGGTCACCAAAATGCTTGTCAAATAATTGATCGACAGCTTCTTCCGCACTCTGGCTCAAAAGGGCCTTGCCTTCCAGCAATATATCCCGGTCCTCTACATTGGCACGCAAAAGTCCGAGCTCGTCGTCTGAAAGAATGTTCCGGTAGTCAGTAAGATGCTCAGGCGGTGTGCTGAAAATAGAAAATTGCGGGTTGAACGAGGTTACCTTTTTAATCACGTCTTCCATTCCGAATCGGCACCTTGCCAGAATCCCGAGGGTATCTTTTGGTTCAAGGGAATCCCCGAGAACGAAGGTGCCCAGCTTGGGCGTGAGCGTTTCAACCTTGATTTCGGGCGTGGATTCGAGGTAAATCACATTTCCGATTGCCGTAGAATAGTGGTCCATCATGCCGCCGGGTTCTCCGAATTCGAGTACCTCGGCTGCATTGGCAATTTCCCCAAGCTCCTTCTGAGAATAGTTGGCAGGATTATCGCTCATTCTGTCCAGGAAGTGCGCCCAGGAAACAATGAGGGCAGACGAACTTGACGTACCTGAATTGATGGGAATGTTACCGTGAATGGTACATTCAAAACCTCTTGAAAAGACAAGTCCCTTTCGCCTCAGCACATTGATGGTACTGCGAAAATAATCACGCTGCACCACATAGGGAAAGGTATCTCGGAGGGAGAAATCTTCCCTGATACCCAGATCAGGCAAATGCAGGATCACCTGATCGTCGTTCCGGTAAGTACCGTCGATACTGATCCTGCGCGATATAGCGGCTGCGATGACGGGTAATCCAAGATAATCCTGGTGTTCACCAAAGAGACAAATGCGGCCGGAAGTTGAAATTCTCATGAACTACCAGCTTTTCTTTTTGTGGCCAAACAGACCGAAATAGAGAATAAACAGGTAGAGCGG
Source organism: Dyadobacter sp. Leaf189 (assembly GCF_001424405.1). Classification (GTDB taxonomy): domain Bacteria; phylum Bacteroidota; class Bacteroidia; order Cytophagales; family Spirosomataceae; genus Dyadobacter. Next base: position 195,929 of record NZ_LMPS01000006.1, on the reverse strand, counting down.
CAACATGATCCAGTAAGCCTGCTGCGTGCTGCCGATGGAATCAGCGATGCCTCCGTACACAAGCGGCAGAATAGCGCCACCCGATATACCCATTACCAGAAGCGCAGAAGCAGTTTTGGTAAACTTACCCAAACCGCTCAGCGACAACGGCCAGAGCGCAGGCCAGATTACCGCATTGGCAAAACCTAATATTGCAATGCAAAGTACGGAAGTGAAGCCCGTTGAATTTACTGCAACCAATGTAACAATTACACCCAGGATCGCGCAGAATTTGAGGTAAGCTTGTTGAGAAACATATTTAGGGATCAATGCAACACCGAGAATGTAGCCGAACATCATTCCATAAAGTGTGTAGGTACCAAAAAGGCGCGCCTCTTCTTCTGCAAAGCCCAGGTCGATCCCATAACTGATAATCGTGTCACCGGCGATTACCTCTACACCCACATAACAGAACAATGCAATCACACCCATGACAAGGTTAGGGAATTGCAATACGCTTGTTTTGGTTACAACAACCTGCGACGAGCTTACCACCGGCTCTTCTTCCTCTTCGCTCACTTCCACCAGTCCTTTTGAGAACCGGATCATGATCGCAGTAGCCACGAGCACAAGTGTAAGTACAATGTAAGGAGTGACCACTTTATCGAGCTCATCTTTCGGATCAACAGACGAGGCGCCTGCCAGTAGCAACTGGCCAAAAATCAGCTGGCTGATTACACCGGCTGTTTTGTTGGCAATCCCCATGATACTGATACGCTGCGCAGCACTTTCACGCGGCCCAAGAATCGTAACGTAAGGGTTTGAGGCAGTTTGCAATACCGTAAGTCCGATCCCTATCGTGAATAAACCCACCAGGAAGAGTCCGTAAGACGCCATGGAAGCGGCAGGTATAAATATCAGGGTACCAGCCGCCATTACCAGCAATGCGATCGACATTCCATTCTTAAAACCCGTCTTTTTGAGAACAAGTGAGGACGGGATTGCCATTAAGGTATAGGAAATAAAGAATGCGAAAGTTACCAGGTAGGAACTGGTGTTATCCAGCGAAAATGCCTTTTTGAAGAAACTGATCAGTGTTCCGTTGACCCAGGTCACGAAACCCATGATGAAAAAGATGATACCAATGATAAGGAGAGGAACCAGGTAGCTATTTTTTTTGCTCATTTAAATGTTGGTTAATGGACTTTCCGGGGGGTTATTTGTCGCGAAATTTAACTATTTATATACAATACTGAATAATCGCCATTCAGGCTCTTCTTTATTCTGCGTTTGAGCGCAATTTACATGCAATAAGTAGTTTTTTATTTTTTTTACGAATTAAATAATTCCACGAAGCTGCACATGATTTTGCATTGATGTGAACATTTTGGAAATGTATGGCGTTTACCCAAAGCAAGTGACTCCAAAGAGCATTTCACGCAGGCTCACGCCTTAAATGTGTTGGACACATACTTTGTTACGACATTTAAGGATTCATTATTTAAGTGATTTACAATATGGTGCAAAAGGTGGCTGTGTTCCGGAAGGAGCATTTCAATGCGGCTCATCGTCTTCATAACCCGGCGTGGTCAGAGGAGAAGAACGCAGCAGTATTCGATAAATGCAACAACCCTAATTTTCATGGGCATAACTATGAGCTGATCATACAGGTGACCGGTCCGGTTGATCCTGAGACAGGTTATGTGATGGATATGAAAGTACTCAGCGCCATTTTGAAGGAGTTTGTGGTCGATCGTTTTGACCACAAAAACCTGAACCTTGACGTACCCGAATTCCAATCCCTCAATCCTTCCGCAGAGAACATAGCGATCGTTATTTATTCCATTTTAAGACCTAAAATTGATTCAGGGCTTGACCTGAAAATTAGATTATATGAAACCGAACGGAACTTTGTCGAATATCCCGCCATCTGAAATTTTGGACCTGGAAGAAATCGGTGACGATCATGTGTTTAACTCCATCGAAACGCCTCTTCGCAAGGATGCTTTTGCTATAGAGGACGAGGTGAAAATTGAGCTGATCGAAAAGCATTTCAGGCACATCATGGAAATAATGGGCCTGGACCTGGCTGACGACAGTCTTAAAGGAACTCCCAAGCGGGTCGCGAAAATGTTTGTAAAAGAAGTTTTCAGTGGCCTCGACCCGAAGAACAAGCCAGCGATAACGCTGTTTGACAATAAATACAAATACGACCAGATGCTGGTCGAGAAAGACATTTCGGTGTTCTCCAACTGCGAGCACCATTTTGTGCCCATTTACGGTAAAGCGCACGTAGCGTATATTTCGAGCGGCAAAGTAATCGGCTTATCAAAGCTCAACCGCATAGTAGAATACTATGCCAAGCGCCCACAGGTACAAGAGCGGCTTACCGTACAAATTGCCAACGAATTGAAGCAGGCGCTACAAACCGAAGACGTTGCCGTAGTTATTGATGCCCAGCACATGTGCGTACAATCCCGGGGCATCCGCGATTCAGGAAGTTCTACGGTTACAGCATACTACGGCGGTAGGTTCGAAAACGAAGCGACTAAGAAGGAGTTTTTGAGTTATTTGGGAATGTAATTCAATTCATTTTGTCACCCTGCCCTTCGACTCCGCTCAGGGTGACAAAGGAGCTTAGCCAACAAAACAAAAAGAGGGATTTGCGCGATGCAAATCCCTCTTTTTATAACAGGCTTGATTATTAAACCGTCGGTCCAACTCTCTCCAGCAACGCCTTCGTTGCCTTGATACCATCATATTCAGAAAGCTTGCTTCCTTCGTACTCGATACCTGCGATACCTTTGAAACCTGCTTCTTTAACGATTTTCAGGATTTTTGTATAGTCTGTTTCAATGCAGTTTCCTTTTTCGTCGAAATCGTAGGTTTTTGCACTTACACCTTTTGCGAAAGGCATCAGTTCTTTTGTTCCCTGATATCTGTCGTAAGACTCTTCGCAGCCGGTTGACGAACGTTTGATACAGAAATTACCGAAATCAGGTAGTGTACCTACATTTTTCAGGTTAACCTGCTTCATTACACCCGATAGCCACTGTCCGTTTGAAGAAGAACCGCCGTGGTTTTCTACGATTACATTGATGCCTGTTTTGGCAGCAAACTCACCCAACTTACCCAAACCTTCTACCGCAGCCTTCGCGATTTCTTCATTGGATCCTTTTCCGAATGCATTCACACGAATGGTTTTGCAACCCAGGTACTTTGCCGCTTCCACCCATTTGTAATGGTTTTCAACAGCTTTGTTACGCACTGCAGCATCCAGTTCGCCCAGGCCGCCTTCACCGTCGATCATGATCAGGTGCGCCTTAACCCCGTTGTCTTTTTGTCTCTTAATCAGATCATTCAGGTACGTTTTATCCTCAGCTTTGTCCTTGAAGAACTGGTTTACGTACTCAACGATGGATATACCAAACTCTTTTTTAGCAAGTTCAGGGAATTCAAGGTTGGTCAGTTTTTTGGCAAATAATGCTTTGTGCAGCGACCATTCAGCCAGGGAAATGTCAAACCAAAGCTTTTTGGCAGGATCAGCTGCAAAAAGATCGGTAAAGGTAGTGGCAGCAAGCGCAGTAGCTCCTGCCTGTTTTAGGAAATCGCGTCGGGAAACGTACATTTTGGTTGGAATTTAGATTAAAAGTTATTCTTGTATATTGATCTTGGCTTCTGTGTAAAGCTTCTCATTCTTCACCAGCTTCGCCGCATCCCATTCAATGTCCTGAATGAAATCGTGCTGGCGTACCGGGCAATTGTCAATTCTGCAAAAGTAGCAGCATTGAAACAGGCAGGGGTCTGCGTGCACAAAAATCTCGGTTTCGCCGCTGTGGCTGTTTTTAAGTGTGTTTTCAAAGTTATGAATTGTTTCGTGCACTTTCTGAAGTTCCCAATAATAGGGTAGCGTCAGGTGGCAGTCAATGTGCAGGTCCGATCCGTACTGCTGCACGCGCAGGTTATGAACGTCTATCCAGTCCGGCTTCTTGTTGTCCCGCAAGGTTTGAACCACTTTTTCCAGCAGCGCCTCGTCACTAGCGTCCATTAATCCCGCCACCGATTTGCTCACAAGATGAAAACCATTATAAGCCAGGAACACGCCGAACAGGAGGGAGGCTGCGCTATCAATCCACACCTGACCGGTAAGTATAATGAGGCCGACGCTCACAATCAGCACAAGGCTGCTGATGCTGTCGGACATCAAATGCCGCCCGTCCGCGATCAGCGCAAGTGAGTTGGCCTTTGTTCCCTCTCGAAGCAGCTTATAGCCGATAATGGTATTGACAAAAATGGTGAAAATAATGAAACCCGATCCTTGCAGCAGGTTCTGGATCGGTGCGGGGTCCATCAAACGCTTCACTGCTTCTATAATAATGAAGAGCGAGGCGATCATGATCAATGCACCTTCAAAACCGGCGGAAAAGAACTCGACTTTCCCGTGTCCGTATGGGTGGTTGCGGTCTTTCGGCTGGGCTGAAAGGTAGATACTGTAAAAGGCAAAACCACTCGCAATCACATTGATGATCGACTCAAGAGCGTCGCTCAGGATTGCATTGGAAGAAGTAATATAGTAGGCAAAAAACTTCAACCCCGTCAGCAGGATACTGGCTATAAAAGACAGCAAAATGAGACGTTGTTTGAGCTTATTTTGGTTTATTTGCATCTGGGAGCTAAAATTCCGAGGTTAAAAATACTAAGAAAAAGCGGGTTATGTCCACAGAAAATAACTGGAAAACACTTTCGTCACAAACTGTATATGAAAATGCCTGGCTTGAACTCAGCCACCGCGACGTAATCAATCCGTCGGGCAACAAAGGCATTTACGGGCTCGTGAAATTTAAGAATCAGGCGATTGGCATTATTCCGCTTGACGAAAACGATAACATTTATCTGGTTGGTCAGTTCCGCTATGCGATCGATGAATATTCCTGGGAAATTCCCGAAGGCGGCGGCTTGCTAGGTACCGATGTACTTGCCGCGGCGCAAAGGGAGTTGAAGGAAGAAACCGGTCTGGTGGCCAATAAATGGACCAAGCTGGCGCGCATTCATACTTCCAATTCGGCCACGAACGAAGAGGCATTTTTATACATAGCCGAAGAACTTACCCAACAGGAAGCCGAGCCGGAAGATACGGAAGATCTGCAGGTCAGGATCGTGCCGCTTACGGAGGCAGTTGAAATGGTGATGCGTTCTGAGATCACCGATTCGATGTCTGTCTGCGCCATTCTCATGACAGCCCGGCTGAAAGGGATCTGATATGCTGGAGTCGCTGCTCTATGGTACGCTCACCGGCATTGCCCTTTGTCTCACTTTTGGTACCGTATTTTTTTCTTTGGTCCAAAATAGTGTCGACAATGGGTTTTGGAGTGGAGTGAAAATCGCGTTCGGCGTTTTTGTATGCGATATCATCTTTGTCTTCTTCGCGATCTTCGGTACTGCATTGCTGCCGGATATTCCCAACTTCAAGCAGTACATGGCAGGTGCGGGTGTGGTGTTCCTGCTTGTACTAGGACTGGGCAACCTGATCAAAGGCCAGCCGAAGATTGCCTATCCGCAGACCAGCCTGAGTAGTCTCGTTTACTATTTTACAACAGGATTTTTGTTAAATGGGCTGAATCCGGTGAATTTCATCAGCTGGGTTACCATCGCTTCTTATATCCGCACTAATCTGCACTACGATTTGAACCAGGTCATGCTGTTTTTTGGAGCGAGCGTGATTGCGGTTTTTTTGGTCGAATGCGGGATTGCATTCTCTGCCCAGCGGTTGAAGCGGCTTTTTACACCCAAAGTTGTGACGGTATTTAACAAAGTGACAGGCGCAGTTTTCATCCTGATCGCCTGTCAAATTGCTTATACCAACTTTATCAAGTAGCTATTTAATTTCGTATCCCTGGGTTTTCAGGAAAGCTTTCCATTCTTCGATCAGGAAGTTTTTAAATACGCGCGGAAACTTATGTTGTCCGCCCATTTTACCTTTTGATTTCATCCAGTCGTAAAATACCTGATTGGGTAAAACGGTCACGAAGACCTCCTGCAATGCATGGCGGCGCTCTACGGCGTAATCGTCATTTAACTCCGACAGCTTCGCATCCAGTTTCTTTTTCAGAAGTTCGGTATCTACATTCTGTTCCTCCACTCCGATATACCATTGATGCGCGAACATGGAACCGTGCTCCACGCCGCTCACCGTGAATTCTTTCACGGTAATGCCCATTTCGTCAGATACAAGATCGATCGCCTTGTTCATATTATCCACCGACAAGTGCTCTCCGCAGAGACTGAGGTAGTGTTTCGTGCGGCCGGTAATTACAATCTCGCCTTTTGCTTTGTCAATAAATTTCAAAGTATCTCCGATGAGATACCGCCACGCGCCGGCGCAGGTTGACAGCAGCAATGCATATTCCGTCCCTTCTTCCACCTGATCGATCATCAGCGTTTTCGGGTTGGCGAGCAACGTTCCTTCGGAGTCGAAATTCTCCTGGGTAAATGGGACAAACTCAAAAAAGAGCCCGTTATCACACACCAGCTCCATTCCCTGCGCGCCCGGACGGGTTTGATAGGCAATAAAGCCTTCTGAGGCAAGATAAGTATTGATGTAGATCAGCGGCCTGGCTAGCAGCTTCTCAAATCCTTTGCGATAAGGTTCAAAAGAAACCCCGCCGTGACCAAATACGCGCAGGTTCGGCCAGATATCGTGAATGGTTTTAACTTTATAATGGTCAATTATTTTTTCCATTAACAGCTGGATCCACGCCGGAACGCCCACTACGAAACCAATATCCCATTCGTGCGCCTGTTTCGTGATTTCTTCAAGCTTTAAGCCCCAATCTTTCTGAGCAGCGATTTTCTCGCCGGGCTTGTAATAAGGGCGGAACCAGTAGGGGATCTGTTTTGCCTGGATACCGCTCAAATCACCCTCAAAGTGCTTGTCCTGACCATTGAGATTAGTACTTCCGCCGAGCATCAGGAAACCTTTCTCGTACAGATCATCAGGAAGGTCTTTGTAATTGCCGAGCGATAAAATCTGGCGGATACTTGTTTTTTGCATTGCCCGGGACATTGCTTTGGTCACTGGAATGTGCTTTGTAGAAGCCTCCGATGTTCCTGAGCTTAATGCGAAATATTTGATCTGTCCAGGCCAGCAAACATCCTTTTCACCTGCAAGTGATTTGTGCCACCATTCATTGAAGATCTTGTTGTAATCGTGCACAGGGACAGAGCGTTTGTATAGCTCGTAAAACGCTCCTTTTTCGTTGAAAAGAATCGATGAAAGCAGTTCGTCGAAGTTGTATTTCTCGCCAAACTCGGTGTACCTGGCTTTTGCGAGCAGCTTGGCCAGTGTCTTTTTTTGTTGCTGATGAAGACTTGCCTTGCGCCTGTTAGCGACGATGTTGCTAAAATGTATGCCTCGTTTTAATAAGCGACCTACTAATGCCATAGCTGAATTTTAGATTATAAATCCCAGGTTGAGAGCTGTTTTAGAGCTCCATACTCTGTCAGATCATATTGACAAGGGACAACTGAGATATAATTGTTTTCAAGTGCCCAGACATCCGTATCTTCTTTTTCCGTGTCGAAATTGACGAACTCGCCCGCCATCCAGAAATAGCCTCTGCCATTTGGATCCACGCGGTAATCGAATTTCTCCTGCCACTTCGCGAGCGCCTGCCGGCACACTTTCACTCCTTTGATCGGCAAGTCGCTTTTCGCGGGAATGTTGACATTCAATGCAATTCCAATAGGTATCCCGTTTTTAAGGGCTTCTTCGGTGATCGATTTGATAAAAGGTACGCCATGACTGAAATCAGCATCCTCGCGAAAATCGCATAATGAAAATCCGATGGCCGGAATGCCTTCAATCGCTGCCTCTATCGCCGCCGACATGGTGCCGGAGTAAAGCACATTGATCGAGTTATTGCTTCCGTGGTTAATCCCGCTCACTACCAGATCAGGCTTTCTGTCCAGCAGAATGTGGTGCTTCGCTATTTTCACGCAATCGGCGGGTGTGCCCGAACATTCATACTCCGTCAAATTATCAAAGATGTGGGTAGCATAAAGGCGGAGGGGCTCGCCGATTGTGATCGCGTGGCCCATTCCCGACTGTGGGCTATTAGGCGCTACAACCACCACTTCACCCAGCTCCTGCATGATTTCTACCAGTGTCCGGATTCCTTTGGATGTTATGCCGTCGTCATTTGTAACTAAAATGAGGGGTTTCATATATTTCTACTTATCGGAAAGGCTCCGGAAGTACATTCCGGCGGCTGCGATGAAGTAATGCTGGTTTTTAGGTTTATAACTATTTATTTGCAGTTTTAAGCTCAAATTTAAACAATATGCCCGCATTCTCAATAAAGCCCGCGACCGCGGCGGATATACCGGCGATCATTTCAATACAGGAGCAAACCTGGGAACCTACTTACGGTGAAATCCTTAACAAGGAACAGATTGACTATATGTTTGATAAAATATATTCTTCTGACGCTTTGAAATCCCAAATGGAGGAAGGCCAGTCTTTTTTGATTTTGATGAAAGAAAATGAGCCCGCCGGCTTCGCATCTGTCTCCGAAGAAAAACCCGGAACGTTCAAATTACATAAATTATATGTACTTCCTTCGACGCAGGGTACCGGTGCGGGCAAATTCCTTTTGGGTGAGGCGGAGCGTTACGTAATGCAGGCTGGTGGCCAGGTAGTGCTCCTTAATGTCAACAGGTATAACAAGGCAAAGGCCTTTTACGAAAAGCAAGGCTATCAGGTGATCGATAAACAGGATATCCCGATCGGTCCGTACTGGATGAATGATTATATACTCGAAAAACGGCTTAACTGATTTAGGCAGATTGTGTTTGCTGCGCCAGCTTCATTTTTTTTAAGTTCTTTTTCTGGCTCTTCAAACCCTGCAATGGATGATAATGGTTGCTCTGGCTGACGTAATAACCTGTTCCATCATAAATCCGCTTGCCTGGGTGCGCCTTGCACTCAGGTGAGCATGCACCCTCCATTTCTTCGCCGCATTTGATGCAAACAGGTACGTGCGTGTTGCATTCCGCATTTGCACAGTTGATCATCCGATCGCAAGGTTCGTTGCAGATATAGCACTTGGAGATCACAGTCGGGTTCACGCTGTTTACGTCAACTGTAATCCTGTTGTCAAAAACGTAGCATTTGCCATCGAAATTCTCACCGCCTTCTTCAAGTCCGTACCGGATAATGCCGCCGTGAAGTTGATATACATCTTTAAATCCCTGGTCTAAAAGGTAGGCACTCGCTTTTTCGCATTTGATCCCGCCGGTACAATAAGTCACGATCTTTTTATCTTTCAAATGCTCGATCTCGTGAATGTGCTCCGGCAGTTCGCGGAGGGTGTGCATATCAAAAGTGATCGCTCCCTTGAACTTGCCGACTTCGTGCTCATAATCCGAGCGCATATCGACCAATACTACATCAGGGTCGTTGATCAGCTTCTTGAATTCAGCCGGTTCAAGGTGTTTTCCGGTTCGTTCCAGGGGGTTAACAGGCAGGTCAGAATTGACAATCTCATCTTTTACACGCACGTGCAGTTTTTGAAATGCAATCTTATCATGCTCCTCCACTTTGAACTGAACATGGCTGAAACGCGCATCCGAACGCACATAATTCATATAAGCTTCACAATCTTCCGGGGTGCCTGAAACGGTACCGTTCAATCCTTCCGGCGCGACGATAATTCGCCCAAGCAGGTTATGCTCAACGCAAAACACGTGGTGCTCGTCCCGGTAAGTTTCGGTATCAGCAATGGGAGAGTAGCAATAATATAAAATAACCCTGAACGGCTTCATTACAACTGATTTGGTTTTAACAAGAGAGGAAAAGTACCTCGCGAAATAGCTTTTTTCGCCAAAATCGATGGCAAATATACTAATAACACAACTTTAACGAAAATCGCACAGGTGCAGTTCTAACTCATTTTGAAATACATATTTTTGCAAAAAGCACCCGGACAGAAAATCTAAAATTGAACGTATGCACATCGCGATCATTGGTAATATAGGCGCAGGAAAAACGACGCTCACCCAGATGCTGGGCGAATATTATAAGTGGGATGTCATGTACGAGGCGGTAGAAGGCAATCCTTACCTAGCGGACTTTTACCATGATATGCCCCGTTGGGCTTTCAATTTGCAGATTTTCTTCCTGAACAGTCGGTTTGCGCAGGTGCAGCAGATCAGGGCCACTACTTACTCTACCATCGTTCAGGACCGCACGATTTATGAAGATGCTTACATTTTCGCCAGGAATTTGTATGAATCCGGCGTAATGGCGGAGCGGGATTACCAGACTTACCAATTGCTTTTTAAGTCGATTATCAATACAGTTTCACAGCCGGACCTGCTCATTTATCTCAAAGCGGACATTCCCAAGCTCGTTTCTCAGATCAGGAAACGAGGCCGCGACTTTGAAGCCGATATATCGACAGAGTATCTTTCAAGCCTTAACCGCTACTACGAGGATTTTGCCAAAAATTATGACCACGGTAAAATCCTGGAAATAGATGTAAACCAGATGGATTTTGCGGCTAACCGGGCGGATTTCGAATCTATAATTACATTGCTGAACAAGGAGCTGTTTTACCTTTGAAGTAACGCTCAGTTCATGCAGGCGAGGGCTTTTTGAAGAAGCTTGTTGCTTGCTTCGCTGAAAACAAATACCCGCTTTTCTTCCGGAAGAATCACTTCGATCCGCGCGGTACCATTCATCTTTTGTAGTTCCTTTTCGGTTATGGGAGTGGAGAGCGTCATCACAGGCTGCCAGGGTGCGCGCTCGGACTTTGCCGTGTAAAGCGAAAAGTTGCCTCTTGACGAAAACACCCGGACTTCCGTAAACATGCCCACGTGGTACACCATATCGAGGCTCTTATTATTGTAGGAAAAGATCCGCTCTTTTCCGCAGCGCGTCAGCGTAAGGTACTCTCCCTTGTTACTCAGCTTGATATCGTGATAATGCACAATCTTACGATTGGCCTCACTTATCTTTTCCCTGCATTGACCAAAAACGGCTGTTCCGGAAAAAACAAGACCTGCAAGAATTTGAATGGAGAGAAACGAACAGGAGTAGCGCTTGAATTTCAATGATTTCAGGGTTGAATTAGGTTATCCGATCTTTGATTAAAGATAACTGCTTAATAGCAAGTAACTAGCAATAAGCTGTTTAAACCAGGAATTTACCCGCCAGAAAACAAAAAAAGTTATTTCAATCTGATAACAATTTTGGATTCAAAAAGAATAACTACTTAATGCAAAAGCAGCTACTCTCGCGCAAAATCCGATAGGAGTTTAAGGGGCCTGAAATTTAATTAGGATACGTTTAGAAAACTCTCAAAAAGCTTGCTGTAGAGTAACAAATATGTTACTTTTGTTCAAGATAGCAATAATGCTCATCTAAAACGTTTTTTGACATGACGGCAAGACAATTACTCGAAATCCTGAAAGAGGACGGATGGTATGTAAAGTTGCCCCTGAAAGGTACCAGTCACAGGCAGTATATCCATCCCCATAAAAAGGGAAAGATTACTGTCTCTTATGAGGGTAAAGATGAGATACCCCGGGGCACTTTAAATAGCATTTTGAAACAGGCGGGTTTGAAATAACTAAACTCGCCTGCTTTCAGGCATGGTTAATTGTGAACATATATACATTAATAAGGAACCGAACGATCTGCAAAACTACAACTACTATGGATAACAAGAGCGACAACAGTCATGCCTTACCGGTCGAGATGATCGTAGAGGGACAAGACGGCTCACTCTGGGGAAGGTTGGTTTATGATGATGATTTAATCGTTGATCAGGCTTCCAGTATAGAGGAGCTGGAAATGAAAATGAAAAAGCTATTGTCTGATTTCCATGACTTGGATGCGAAACAAATTGTTTTCAATATCGAATACGATTTAATTGCCTTTTTTGAGGAGTTCCGCTTTCTTAATATAACTGAGATTGCGAAGGCATCAGGTTTGAATGGAAGTTTAGTACGACAATATGCCACCGGGAAGAAATTCCCATCTGCTAAACAAGCAGAAAAGTTAGAGAGTGCTGTCCGACACCTTGGGCAACGACTTTCAAATGTTCACATTTATACCAAGTAAGCGGGTAGTTGTAGCTGTCATAAAGAACGGAAGCCCTGGACATCTGTCCGGGGCTTTTTATTAATGGCTCTCCCGAACCTTTAAAAACAAAAAAAGTGCGTTGATTGCTCAAACGCACTTTATCGACTGTGACCAGAAGGAGAGTCGAACTCCTATACCCAAACGGGCACTACCCCCTCAAAGTAGCGTGTCTACCAATTCCACCACCTGGCCGCTAATTGGATGCAAAAGTAATATTTAAATGATATGTCGCAAGAAGCTGCCGCAGGTTTTTTACCAATACAGATATATTAAAGCAGGCACCGCCGATTTTGAAGGTTTTGTTATTATTTTCATCCCTCAGAGAATCAAATACTAACACCTTGGATCCTATGTCCTATTTTAACCAAAAAAACAGAAGAGATTTTATTAAAAAATTATCAGGAGGCGCATTACTGGCGGCAAGCCCTGTTCACGAATTATTAGCCGGTAATAAGAAATCCACTTCTCACGAACTGCCCTGGCTCAATAGGAAGATAGCAGCCAACGACAAGATCCAGATCGCCTGCATTGGTACGGGGATCATGGGAATGGGTGATACGCGCACTGCATTGCAGGTGCCCGGCGTCAAGTTGATGGCCGTTGCAGATTTGTACGACGGACATCTGGTAAGAGCCAAAGAGCTGTTTGGCAGCGATATTCAAACCACGCGTGACTACACCGAGATCCTGAACCGGAAGGACATTGACGCGATCATCCTCGCTACCCCCGACCACCTGCATTCGCAGATCGGAATTGAGGCATTGAAGGCCGGAAAGGCGGTTTATTGCGAAAAGCCGATGGTGCATAAAATCGAGCAGGGTTATGATATGATCAAGGCTCAGAATGATTCCAAAAAAGTTTTTCAGGTAGGAAGTCAGCGGGTAAGCTCCATTATTTATGCCAAAGCAAAAGAACTTTATAAAGCCGGCGCGATCGGCGAACTGAACTTTGTGGAGGTTTACTACGACCGCCACTCAGCGCAGGGAGCGTGGCAATACTCCATTCCGCTCGATGCTTCGCCGAAAACAGTGGCCTGGGACCGTTTTCTTTCCAATAAAGCGCCTAAAATGCCTTATGATCCATTGCGTTTTTTCAGATGGAGAAATTACCAGGATTATGGTACCGGCGTAGCGGGCGACCTTTTCGTCCATTTGTTTTCAGGAATGCATTATATCCTTGATAGCAAAGGTCCGACGCGCATTATGACCAGTGGCGGCTTGCGCTACTGGAAAGACGGACGCGATGTGCCGGACGTGATGGTCGGGATTTACGATTATCCGAAAACAGCTACTCACCCTGCATTTAACCTGACGCTGCGTGTGAATTTTGCTGACGGATCCGGCGGAGGATCGGGTTTCCGGTTTGTAGGTACCGACGGGCAGATCACCCTCTCGGGCAATACTGTTACTGTGAAGAAAAAGAAAATGGCCAAAGCGCCGGGGTATACCATTGACACCTTCCCGAAAGACATGCAGGAGAAGTTTCTGGCTGAGTACCGCACGAAGTATCCGGTGATCCCTGAAATGTCTGAACCGGATTTTGAGGAGTACAAAGCGCCGCAGGGTTACGACGACCGACTCGACCATTTTGCATTGTTCTTCGATGCAATGCGCGGTAACAAAACGATTGTTGAAGATGCTGTTTTCGGCTTCCGTGCCGCGGGACCGGCGTTGTTATCCAATAAAAGTTACTTTGAAAACACGGTTGTGAACTGGAATCCCGAAGAAATGAAGATTGTAAAAGCAGTCTGATATTTGTAAAAAGCTAAAACTGAAAAAGCAACTCTTTCCGGGATTCGGACGGAGTTGCTTTTTGTTTTTACATTAAACTGACAGCGCTTATTTTTTCGCAGCCGGACGTGGCAGATTAACCGGGTCAACCAATGCATTCAATGTGTAAACAACACTTCCGCCTTTGATCGTGAGTTCCGTCTCAATGCGTTTTTTACCTTCGATCCTGCCATCACGTGCGTAAAAACCAAATTTCCCGTCGCGCAGGTTGAGTACCGCAACATCCGCAATGGCGCCCACAGACAAGTGGCCCAGCTCTTCCCGCCTGATCTCTTTGGCCGGGTGCCAGGTACTGGCGGCGATTACGCTCTTAAAGTCCATCCCCATTGCCATAAACAGCGACATGATATTGTTCATGTCTTTCATCGGCCCGTTCATGCTTGATATGTGCTGGTCCGTGCTGATCGAATTGGGGTAAAAGCCTTGTTTGATAGCAGGTTGTCCCTGTGCGAGCAGAAAGCTTGCGCCGCCAAAACCCACGTCAAAAACAACACCTTTCTTTTGCGCCTCCATGACATATGGTTTTACTTTATTGGTCGAGATATCCACGATCGATTCCCTGCCTTTTCCGCTGTTATCGCTGTTTCCACCAAAACAATGCGTGTAAATGTCACCAGGACGGAGTTTTTTCAGGTAGAGCTCTTCTAACGGAAGTACCGGATCGGCGCCTCCGAAATCTACCATTAGCGGAACATTGGCCAGCTTCCCGGCTTCCAGTGCACGATCGGTAGGTGTCCAGTCATGGCCGCTGAAATGCGCCAGCTTGATTCCCACGATCTCATCGGGATACTTCTTCGCCATTTCCGCTGTTTTCGCAGCGTCCATTTCGTCCAGACTATTTTCAAACTTGCCGCCCGCCATTCCTTCTCCGACAATGTTCAGCATCGCAAGAACGCGCGTTTTTGACAGGTCTATGGTTTGTGCTTTAAAGGTCTCGAAGGTTTTCCAGCCGGAACTGCCTGCATCTACTACCGTGGTAACGCCCGTCCGGAATGTAAATCCGTCGGCCTGCAAACCATTTGGCCCGTTGCGGTAAGTGCCCTTCAGGTCGGTACCCCAGAAGTAATGCACGTGAATATCGATCAGGCCGGGCGTTACATAGAGGCCTTTTGCATCAACAACCTGTACGGCGAGTTTAGGGTCGATGTTTTTGGCAACCAGGGCAATCTTGCCGTCGCTACCGCCCGGAGTACCTTCAATCGCGATGTCCATAACCGCGTCCACATTGTTTTTGGGATCGATTACGTGGCCACCTTTGATGACGATACTGTATTTTTTGTCTTGCGCCGAAGCTGGTTCTAACCAAATAAAAAATGCAAAAAATAGAAACAGTCGATGTACTTGCATAGTAGGTATTGGATTTAGGTATAAAAAAGTCCGTTCTTTCGGCGGAATGCGCAATTTACTTCAATCGTCTCTTTTTGTGGTCAATTATTTTAAACCGAACTGCAGAAGGAGCGGGGAAATGCGGGCTTTTTGAGATTTTATCCGGATCAATGTCCTGTTTTTCAGATCTCATTTGTAATGATGTAAAACCAGTATTTAACTTCAAAAAATTGATTTTTATGGAAACTCAAAATGATCGCCGCGAAATGGACGAGTACCTGATTCTGATGCGCCTTGACCTGCTTACCAAAGAAGCGCAACCCTCACCGGAACAAATGCAGGGGTTTATGGAAATGTATAATAATTGGGTAGGGGACATTGCAGCACGTAACAGGTTTGTCGGTGGAAAAGGCTTGTCTACCGAAGGAAAAGTATTGAAGCCGGGCGGCATAGTCACTGACGGACCTTTTGTTGAGATAAAAGAGTCACTTGCCGGGTTCATCATGGTGAAGGCCGAGAGCCTGGAAGATGCAACGGCCATGGCGGCTGCCTGTCCCATTTTGTATGGCGAGGGGAATAGCGTCGAAGTAAGAATGATTTCTTCAGTGCATGAAAAATGACAACCTCATTCCGCATCTTTTCAGGACGGAGTACCGCAAGATTGTGTCTGTACTGTGCCGCAAATTCGGTTTGGAACAGTTTGAGGTAGCCGAGGACATTGCCAGCGAAACTTTCCTGGTGGCAATGCATTCCTGGGGGATCGAGGGGGTACCGCCTAATCCGGCCGGCTGGCTTTACGAAGTTGCAAAGAACAAGGCGAAAAATCACCTTCACCGAAATGCGATCTTCAACGAGAAAGTGGCTCCGGTACTTGCGGATAACACAGCTGAATATGATAGCGAAATTGATTTGTCACCCGGGCATATCGCTGATAGTCAGCTGCGGATGATGTTTGCGATCTGTGATCCTGCGATAGCCGCAGAGTCGCAGATCGCATTGTCACTGCGCATTCTCTGCGGGTTCGGGATAGGGGAGATCGCCGATGCTTTTGGTACAACAAAAGAGGTTATTAACAAGCGCCTGACACGGGCGAAGGAGAAGTTGAGATCGCAAAAACTCAGCTTTGAAATGCCGGACAGCGTAATTCTTTCCGAGCGGCTCGATCCCGTACTCCTGACTATTTATCTGCTTTTCAATGAGGGATACTACTCTCAGAGTCAGCACAAAACGCTCCGCCGCGATATGTGTTTTGACGCGATGCGCCTTTGCCTGATGCTCATTGAAAATACACTGACTAATCAGCCGAAAGTAAATGCGCTGCTTGCATTGATGTGTTTTCACGCGTCCCGCTTTGATGCAAGACTGTCAGGTTCCGGCGAGTTGGTGCTCTATGAAGAGCAGGATACGAGCAGCTGGAACAGTGACCTGATCAGCAAGGGAATGCACTTTTTAAATCAGGCCAAAAGCGGCAGTCAGCTAAGCAGGTACCACCTCGAAGCTGGCATTGCATTCTGGCATACGCAGCGCGAGGGTACACCGGCGAAGTGGGAGCAGATCCTGCATTTGTACAACCATTTACTTCAAATCAACTACTCGCCCGTTGCGGCACTCAACAGAACTTACGCGTTGTTTAAAGCCAAAGGCGCGCAAAAAGCGATAGCAGAAGCTGAAAAGCTCGACATTGAACCCGACTATTTTTATTTTCTGTTGCTGGGAGAATTGTATAGCACGATAGACGCAGCTAAATCAGTCCATTATCTTCAGGAAGCCTTCAAACTTGCGCGCACCGATGCTGAGAAGCGGGCCGTGAAAAAGAAGTTGGTTGTATAAGCCGGTTTTGTGCTGTTTCGGGGAGCAAGGTAACTGCCCGCCAAGTCAGGCTTTACTCCGCTTGAACCACTTTTTGCCTTGATATTTTTTGAACAAATAACTATTGATCCGCACGAACAGGAGCAGGGCCAGGAGGATGAAAACCGCATTCAGCTTGTACGAAAATCCTACAAAAGTCTCTTTACCGTCCAGAGACAGCTCATATCTCAGCCAAGAGCGCTCAGCAGTCGTTGTCGTTTTGTCGAATGGAAGCGCCTCATCGTAGATTATCTCAGTGATGTACTTGCCGGTGGTGTCGATGTAGCCATATTTATCGTCGAGCCTGACCATCGACAAACCGTGGTTGTAATAAGAGGCAAAATCGTATTTGAGCGGCGTGCGGATTCTGCCTTTCTTGTCAATATGCCCGAATTTCCCATTGATAGCGACTGCCGAGCGATCTTCTGAAGTAAAGCCGGTAGCCTCGTCATACAGGAAATTGATCCTCACTTTTCCTGTTTTGTCAATGCAGCCCCATTTGTTGTTCTTTTTCACCCAAAATAGCCCGGCAGTCGGCTTGCGCGTATCGGTGTATTCAAAGGGTACGATGAGGTCGCCGGTGAAAGGACTAATGTACCCGAACTTATCGCCGTACTGAACACGCTCCATTCCCTGTCCCGAGAATTTGTAGGTTGGGTCAATATCGTCGAGCGCCACGGGTACTTTGAGCATCATGTTTTTGTCAATGATCCCGTACTTGCCCCTAAAATTGAAGTGATAGATGTGCTTTGAGCGCTTAATTTCCTGCTCATTGAATTTGCTAAAATTCCAGTTGAGGATAAACATATCGCCCTTTCTCCACCAGATAATATCCTCTTTGGTGTCGTGGTTGCAAACGTGCTCCTGCTCCGCCTGCGCAATCAGGAAATCATTTTTATAGTGCTCTATCGGGATTTTGTAGAGGGTATTTCCTTGTTTGTCAATGTAAGAGAGCCCAAACTGTTTGCCTACCGGATAAATCACCCAACTTTTCCCATTCATAAAACGGTCGGTACCGGCGTAAATGGCTGGTACTATGATCTTACCGGAGCGGTCTATGAACCCGTGCAGTCCCTTACCATCGGGACCAAGTTCCATTGGCACAAACTCGGCCCGATCCTCGGAGAAATCGCCGATGTCCCGGAATGCGGGTGTCAGTTTTTTGCCGTTTTTATCAACCAGGAAAGTCTCGTAGGAAGTACAGGGAACAGCTACTTTCTTGACCACGTACACGTCGCCGTAAGCCTTGTGCTCTTTATATTCATCCAGCCAGGCTTTGTTTTGAGCTGCCAGATGCACGGGCAAGCCGATGCAGAAAGCAAGAAGAGAAAGAAAGATTGCCAAATATCTGGCAGCTACAGCAAACATTCTGAAAGGTTTTTTTTTGATCAGGGTAGAATAATTCTATGCCAGCTAATATAGGCAAGGCGCATTGTTTAGACCAATTTTACTGCAAGTGTTTTCCGGGAAGTCCAATTGTTTGCCAGATTTCAAATAGATGCATTTGCTGCATGGCTGTTGGTTGAAAAAAAATCTGAAAAAATATACATGATCCAAATACCTGAATGCGAGACGTATATCCTTTGTCAGAAAAAAAAGTCAAAAAAACAGGTCTATGAAATTTGTTTCGTACAATTTCCCGCATACTTTTGCACCACAATTAGCGAAAAGGCTTGGCATTGTACAAGAATTTTGAGGGTTGTAAATCGAGTAAAATTGATTCCGTAGCTCAGCTGGTAGAGCAATACACTTTTAATGTATGGGTCCTGGGTTCGAATCCCAGCGGGATCACTGAAAGCGCCTCAAAGGGCGCTTTTTTCGTTTAAAAACGTCATTTTTTCACTGTTTTCGAAGATAAGCATATCAGTCTGATTCAATCCAGATCAAAGCATTCGGTAACCTATTCGGTAACCTGCTTTGCTTACTAAATTAGGTTACCGAATGGACATGTTTGACAGAGGCGATTTTGACCAAGGTTTCTCAAGCATCAATGTTTTTCTAACCTTAAACTGTGAGGATGATGAATTTCAAACAGAACCTGACTGTACTCTTCTGGCTGTACAGACAAAAAGCGAAAGCAGACGGCAAAGCTCCTATTTATGCCAGAATCACAATCGACGGTAAGTACACCGAAATCTCAACAGGTAAAAAAGTGAACCCGGCATCCTGGGACTTGGATGTAAAGCAGATCACTGGCTCAGGGCTGGAAGTAAAACTGGCAAATCAGAAGCTTGCCCAGATTCAGACTGACGTTGAGCGGATCTTCAACGGCCTTCAAACGCAGTTTCCACGCGTCACCCCTGCGATGGTCAAGAATGTTTACCTGGGCAAACCAGCGGTCGAACAGCCAAAGCTGGCTAAACCGGTTGCAAAGAACGAGCAAACCGTACTGGAAGTCTTTGACGAGTTCATTGCAAAGTTTGAGAAGCGCGTGGAAAGGGAGAATGCCTCGTTTGAGACGTTGAAGCACTGGCGCAGCACTAAAAAGAAGGTAGCTGCATTTATCAAATACCACTTCGATCGGGAAGACATTCACTTTTCTTCCCTTCCTGACACCTTTGCCGAAGATTTGTACGATTATTTAACGCTACACGTCGTCAAACCGTTAGCCGAGGTGACAGCGCGCAAAGAAGTGAAATGGGTACGCCAGATTGTCAAAATTGGAGTCAAAAAGAAGTACATACCTTCTAACCCGATGGAAGGCTTTAAGTGTTCAGGTGGCGATGTTGAAGTTATTCCCTTGGAGTTTTGGCAGGTTGAGAAAATTCAGCAAAAGCAGTTTAATGTAGATCGGATTTCTGAGGTTCGCGATGCATTCATTTTTCAGTGTTTCACGGGTTTTGCTTACCAAGACATCTACGATCTTAGTCCAGAAAACGTTGTTCTGTTTGGGCCCAAGAAAGAACGTTGGCTCGTCAAGCATCGTGGGAAAACAGATGTCGGCGAAATGGTGCCTATTCTCCCGATTGTTGATCAACTAATATCAAAATATCGGGATCATCCGTACTGTATGGCTAATAGGAAGTTAATCCCAGTGAACAGCAATTACCGCTATAACGTGTATCTTAAGGACATTGCTCAGCTATGCGAAATCCGGGATATCAATGGCAATATCAGACGGCTGGATACGCACGACGCCCGGCATTTTTTTGCCGACATGATGCTCAACAATGGTGTTCCTCTAGAAGATGTTAGCAAGATGCTGGGCCACCGAAGCATTAGGACAACGATGCGCTACTGCAGAGTGAGAAAGTCGAGGATTAGCGAAAATGTGGCGAAAGTTAGAAATAAGCTATTCTCTTCATCCGGTTCACTGCGTCAATTAGCTTAAATCTACACGGTAAGTTCACTTACCTGGATTCAGAAGTTGATCCTCGATTGGCAAACATCAAGTCCCTAACTTTGGCGTTAGGGACTAGTTGTTTTTGATGGCCACTATTTTTTGTCGGCATTTCCGACTTTGCCCCAATGCGATCGGATCGACGTCCACAAGTTGTAATGATTTCACCATTTTGAGCGTCCCAGTCTTGTATTTTTGAAAATGAGGTGTTTTTAAATGAGCTTCATACGCCTGTTTGCTGGCATATACTTCAAAAACTGTTACAAGAGCCGAGTTCGCTTTGTCGTGCACCGAGCACAAAGCGAGTACGCCGGGCTCGGAAGCAACAGCAGCCTGGGTATGTTCCTGGATTGCCGCCTTGTAGGGTTCTAGGTACACGCTATCGATATCGACTTTTGCGATTCGCACCATCCAGGCCTTGCTTTGTGCCAATGCGGGTTGCAAGTGCCGCACCGAACATGACCAGCGTTATTGTTGCTATTAGCTTCATCGGACTAATTGTTGGGGTAGATGCCATACTGCTCCTGGGTAACCTTCTCCATCCATGTAACCACATTCCCGTTCAAATTCTCCTGAATAGCAATATGACTCATGGCTGTGGTGGCGGTAGCACCGTGCCAGTGCTTTTCGTTGGCCTCGAACCAAATCACGTCGCCCGGAAAGATATGTTCTACCGGCCCACCTTCGCGCTGGACCCAGCCGCTGCCAGCGGTGACGATCAGCGTTTGGCCCAGCGGATGTGTATGCCAGGCTGTCCTCGCACCGGGCTCAAAAGTAACCAGTGCCGATGCGGCACGCCGTGCATCATTGGGTTCAAAAAGCGGATCTATCCTGACCGCCCCTGTAAACCAGTCTTCCGGGCCTTTGCCCGATGGCCTGCTGCCTATTCTTGTAATCTCCATGATTTGCCTTTCGATTGCTGAATATATTTGCAATGTACAAAGAACGACTTCTCACATAACCTTTTCCGTTTCGTCTCTGAACGGTTGATTGTAATAACGTTTTCCCTTCAATTTGTACAGCGCATTGGCCACTGCCCCAAAAACCGGTGGAAATGGAGGTTCCCCCAAGCCCGTTGGGTCCAGCTCGTTTTGTACGAAATGGACTTGGATGCTTTTGGGCACTTCGTTTATCCGGATCATCCGGTAATTGTGAAAGTTGCTCTGCTGGGCGGCACCTTCTTTGTGGGTCAACTGGCCAAAAAAGGCATTGCCGATCCCATCCACGACCGCTCCTTGCACCATGTTGGTAGCCGCATCAGGATTAATTACAATCCCGCAATCCATTGCACTGAAAACGCGCTCGACATAAGGCTGACCATCGCGCGTTACCATATCCACGACGTGCGCCGCATACGAATTGTGACAAAAATAAGCAGCAACACCTCGGTTGTATTTTTCATTTCCCGGCTTGCCCCAGTTTGATTTATTGCGTACCAATTCAAGTACACCAGCGTATCGGTCCGCATCATATTCGTTGTTTTTGCCAACGGGTTTTTCCTTGGCCCTTTTCAAAAGTTCCAGCCTGAATGCGATCGGGTCTTTGCCAGCTGCTTCGGCCACTTCATCCAGAAAGGATTGCTCGGCAGCTGCGTTGAAATTGGAACGCGGAGCTCGGAAAGCGCCTATGGTAATGTTAGACGCAATCTGCCATCCTTCTGCCAGGTAATTGTCAACAGCACCGGCAGGAAAACGGTTTGCATGTATCGGATGCTCAGGTATGCCGCCTCCTTTTACGTGAAACGCGATCAGGTTTTTGTTAGCGTCCAAAGCCGCCCGGTAAGTGGCAGTGTACATCGGGCGGTAAATGCCGTAAGTCATATCATCCTCGCGGGTGTACATCAACTTCACCGGCGCTTTGACTTTTTTGGAAATTAGCGCTGCTTCATATAGGTAATGTCCATAAGCCCGGCGTCCGAAGCCGCCGCCCATGCGCGTCATTTGGATCTCAATCTTGTCGGCAGGCAGGTTCAGTAACTTTGCAAGTGTAGGCTCGGACCAACCTGGCGCTTGCAACGGACCCGCTACCATTGCCTTTTCATCAGTCACATGGGCAAAGAAATTCATTGGCTCCATGCAATTATGCGCCAGGAAAGGCCCATTATATGTCCGCTCAATTACCTGGGCTGCATTTTTGAAAGCAGCTTCCGGATCACCATCTCGTCTCAATTCTTGGGCAGGCTTGGCGGCGTATTCCTGCATTTGCTGCATTTGCGTAGTTGTACTTTCTAGGGTTCCCGGAACGGTAACCTCCCTTTTTCCACCCCTTCCACTCATTGTGTCTTTCAAATCACCAGCTGCTTCCCAGTTGGCAACCAGCTTTTTACGCGCATTCATAACTTCCCAGGTGGTACTTCCGACTATAACCAGCAGATCATTGAACGTACGCGTATCAAAACCGCCTTGTTCAAAATCGTCCGCATATAATTTCAGGGTGAAAACATCTTTAATGCCTGGCATTTTCAATGTTTCGGCAGCATCGAAGGATTTCAGCTTCATTCCAAAAGCAGGTGGGTGCTGGATCATGGCGATCAGCATTCCGTCAACACTATAATCCAAACCAAAAAGCGGCTTACCAGAAGTGATCTTCTTTATTTCTACATTCTTTTTTGAATTGCTGACAATGGTAAAATCCTTGGGCGCTTTCAGTTTCAAATCTTTTGGTACAGGCACGCTGGCTGCTTTGCTGGCCATATCTCCATATTTAGCCGATTTCCCGCTCGAATGCGACAAGACACCTGCCTTGGCTATCACTTCGCTGGCTGGTACATTCCAGGTCTGAGCAGCAGCTTCACGCAGCATTTGTCTGGCTGCCGCCCCGGCCTCACGCAGCGGTTTCCAGTACATGCGCACGGAATTGCTTCCGCCTGTAAACTGTGCCCCGAGTTTAGCCGGATCGTGTGGCCCCATTTCGACACTCACGTTTTCCCAATCTACATCCAGTTCTTCGGCCAGCATCATCGGCAGGGAAGTCATTACATTTTGCCCAAATTCAGGGTTAGGACAAATCAGTTTTGCCTTATTATCAGGCAGGATATGGATGTAACCATTCAGGGTCGCCCACTGCTCAGGCAAGGCCAGCGCCTGGGTCTTGTCAGCAGATTTGAAGCTGGATAACCAGCTGACGGTAAGCATCATTCCGCCACCAGACAGGATTGAAGCTTTTAGGAAAGAGCGTCTGTTCAAGGCTGTTTTATCTTTGTCCATGTTCGGAAAGTTCGTTGGTGAGCATTCAGCAAGTTGGCGATTTTCGATGGAAGCGCGTGTATATAGATTCCTGATTTCTCTACCAATATTCCTGATTTAGGCCAACTAGATAGCTCCGAACCTACGAACCAAAGTCAAGAGCTTCGAAAAAAAGCTGGGGCTAGTCCAGGAGCATCTAGCTCACAGATTATGACTGCAATTTTCTATATTTGAAAAACCAGATTTTTCAGCAATGAACACAGAGTAACGTACTAATCTGACACTAAGTAAAATTGGGTTTGCTGCTATGCTAAAAGAGCCAGGTGCCTTTATACAAGACTGAGCAGTTCGCTGCACTAGCGGAGTTGCATTAGAAAGAGACTTCATAATAATGGGATCGCTTTGTCGCAAAAACCTAAATCTTGTAAATTGGAGAATAAGTGGTTGGAAGAACTGATGGCTTTAAAACCTATAATAATACATGAAGACTTGGACAAAAGAAGAAGGCTTAGACTATTTAGATAAGCTTATTAATGAAATTGGAGAAATTAAAAATATAGGTAGGAAATCTTCGGAACATGTTCGTTGGCTTTCAAATACATTAACTTTCCTTGAAGAGCTTTTTGGAGAAAAATCATTATACTATTCTAATTTACAGCACTTGCCTTGGCGTGAAACCGGGAATATGATAGTTGATGCAAGAAATTATGAATATGAAGTTGCCGAAAAACACAATCATGCCTTCAAAAAGCAGATGGAACAGGCAAGAGGATTTCTATTGTCTGCAAGGGATCAACTGGAACGGAATAATATTAATGATCTTTATGTAAAATCAAGCGCTTCAACTAACACCTTTATTAAATTATTGAAACTAGGAGAAGGAAAGCTCAGGAAAATAATACGCCAAGCACCAACTACAGAAAAAGAAATCCAAGATAAATACGAAGACTTGTTAATAAGTGCAGAATTCAGTTATTCTCGTGAGTTCCCTCACATAGAATATTCATGTAAGCATTACATTCCTGATTTCAGCTTCCCAGAGATAGATCTAGCAGTAGAATTAAAACTCTGTAAAAAGGATAAAAAACTGCTTATAGCTCAATTAAATGACGATATCGTTGCCTATAAGACTAAATTTACTACCATTCTTTTCATAATTTATGACCTTGGTAATATAAGTGACGTAGATGAATTTAAAAGCTCATTTGAGAAACAAGAAAATGTCTTTGTACAAATTATAAAACATTAAGGTATACTGGCACGCATTAGTTTCACAGATTCGTAGTTCACCAACAGAGAAATTCGATTATGCCTTGTGTAGGTGAATACTTTAATTCTCAGTTATCAAAAAAATTAAATCCACCACACTAAACGCCAGCAGACTTGAGAACAACCCTCACTCACCTTCCCGAAGACAAACAAGAAGAACTAAAATCGCTCATCGAAATTATTCTAGAAAAAGTCCCAGCCGAAATGATCGTCCTTTTTGGCAGTCATGCGCGTGGCGACTGGGTGGAGGATTTTCAGGAAACCTACGAATATGTGAGCGACTATGATATTCTAGTGATCACAAAAGACAGAAAGGCTGCGAGAGGACAAAAAAAGTGGCGGGATTTGGACAAAGAATTGGCGGCAAATCAGGACATTACCAAAACCAACATTATTCAACATAGCGTTTGGTTTGTGAATGATAAGATTGAACGGAATTACTACTTTTTCGTGGACATTTTTAAGGAAGGAATTCTACTTTTTGACTCAGGAAAATTTAGTTTATCGGAGCCGAAAGATTTGAGTCCGGAGGAAAGACAGAAAAAAGCCAGGAACTCATTTGAGCACTGGTTTAAGAAAGGAAACGACTTCCGAAAATATGCTGACTTAGCAATTCAAAACGCAGATAATAATATTGCAGTATTCAACCTTCATCAGGCAACAGAAACGTATTATGCTGCTATTCTGCTGGTTTTCACAGATTATAAGCCAAGAACGCATGACATTGAGGAGTTAGGGAAACAAGTCGAAAAACTTCATTCTGACTTCTCAACTGTTTTCCCTAAAAAAACAGCAGAAGAAGCACGGCTGTTTAAACTTCTCAAAAAAGCATACATTGATGCGCGGTACGAAATCGACTACAAGATCGAAAAAGAAGAATTGGAGTATCTATCCGAACGTGTAAAAATGTTAAGGGATTTGACGGCACGAATTTGTAATGAGCGGATTGCGCAGTTTGCGGAAACTTGAGTAAACACATTCAATTCCCAACCCGAGCCTGTAATGCCGCCGGATAACGTTCACCCTGCACTGTAATCTCCGCTGCAGCCTTTTCAATCTCGGCCAGATCCTCCGGACTCAACTTAATCGTTGACCCGCCCAGATTTTCTTCCAATCGGTGCAACTTGGTAGTTCCTGGAATCGGCACAATCCAGGGCTTTTGCACGAGCAACCAGGCCAATGCAATTTGCGCCGGGGTGGCAGGCATTCCTGTGTCAGGCATTCCTGTTCCACCTTTTTGCTGCGCAATACGATTAAGCAATTCCACCATTTCCTGGTTTGCCTTACGTGCTTCTATGGTGAAGCGGGGTACGATATTTCTGAAATCGTTTTTGTCAAAGTTTGTGTTCTCGTCGATCTTCCCAGTCAAAAACCCTTTGCCTAACGGGCTGAATGGAACAAAACCGATCCCCAACTCTTCAAGAGTGGGGATAATCTCATTTTCTGGCTCTCGCCACCATAATGAATATTCACTTTGCAACGCAGCGACTGGTTGAACCGCATGCGCCCGGCGAATCGTTTGCGCGCCTGCTTCTGAAAGTCCGAAATGTTTGACTTTTCCAGCCTGGATCAACTCTTTTACTGCTCCGGCCACATCTTCTATTGGCACCTGTGGATCGACCCGGTGTTGATATAGCAAATCGATGCGATCTGTTCTAAGGCGTTTGAGTGATGCTTCAACAAATGCACGTATATTTTCAGGCTTGCTGTTGAGCCCGCCTTTCGAGTCGCCACCTTCAAAACCAAATTTTGTCGCAATCACTACTTGATCCCGAAAAGGTTCAAGTGCTTCGCCCAGCAGCTCTTCATTGGTAAATGGCCCGTAAGCTTCGGCAGTGTCAAAGAAAGTCACACCGCGCTCGAATGCAGCCCTAATTAGTGCAATGGCATCATTTTTATCTGTCGCCGGGCCGTAGCCAAAGCTCAATCCCATGCAACCCAGGCCAAGTGCTGATACTTCAAGCCCGCTTTTTCCTAATTGTCTTTTTTCCATTGTGTTCTTACTTTGTCGTTGATGATCCTTAATTGAAAGCCTTACTTCTTGGGGGCGTAAGCACCACTTTGAAGCCAGGTAATCCAGGCTTTTTTGAATTCCGCATGCGTTACCGGTGGCAATGTCCTTCCTTCTCCCGGATCCCAGCCTGCCAGCACAAGCCCATCATCGGCGTGCTCGATCAGCTTTTTGATATCCTTGTTCCCATTTTGCTTCTTGTCAACCAGCTGTTTAGCCAGCTCATGCGCACTTTTTCCTTGAAAAACCATTTTCATGGCAGCAGGCGGCAAATGCCATTCAGGGTTGCCGGGCGGCATATGAAGGCCAGCTATGTTGGTTTCCTGATGGCAATTAGAACATTTCATGGCATAGACGCCCTTGCCATCCAAGCCACGTTTGGGTCCCATCGCATGCAAATGGCTGTCATCACCTTGCAATGGCACATCACCAGCCGGATGGCAGTTCATACAGCGCGGGCTCATCAGCGTTTTATAAACAATCTCAAAAGCTTGTACGGATTCTACGCTATCACGGTTAATGGTGCTGAATGTAATCTGTTTTACCGGCGCATCATTCCTGAATGCCGATGCCCCGACGGCGACGATAAAAATGAATATTGACAGCACGGTAGCGGCCTTTTTTGGAACAAATTGTTTCATTCCATTTTCTGGTTTTTGCTTCATAAGGTGAGTTTGAAAATGAATGTTGTTAACCCTTCGTACCTGTTTTTTTCTGCAACTCGGCAGCCGTGTGGATCGCCTCGCGAATCCGCAGGTAGGTGCCACAGCGGCAAATATTGCCCGCCATCGCATCATCAATATCCTGGTCAGTCGGATTGGGCTTTTCGCGCAGCAGCACCGCAGCCGACATAATCTGCCCTGAATGGCAATAACCGCATTGCGGCACGTCAATTTCCTGCCAGGCTTTCTGGACAGGGTGTGAATTTGTTTCAGACAACCCCTCGATCGTTACCACCTTTTTTCCAGCAGCCCGGCTCACCTTGGTCACGCAGGAACGCACCGCTTCACCATCTAAATGCACCACGCAAGCCCCGCATTGCGCGACCCCACAACCATACTTAGTCCCTTTAAGACCAGCCAGATCGCGTATCGCCCATAAGAGCGGCATTTGTGGATCAGCTTCCAAAGGGTAATCCTTTTTGTTGATATTCAATGTGATTTTGGCCATGGTGAAAAGGTTTAATTGATGGTGAGATTAGGCTTATATTTTTAGAAAAAAAAGCAGTTACAGCTGGTAACAACTACAATCCAAGTATTTGACTTACAGAAACTTTGTATAGAACTCAGCGAGCTTGTCAACAGCCTGATCTACATACTCTGGCTTCCAATAGGTCTGGATGTGTGTTGCCCCATCGATAACAAACAGCTCCTTGCTTTTTGAATTAGTAGCTTTGGGGAATGCTTCATCAGTCATGTATTTTGTGTCTGATTTGCTTCCAGCCATCATTAGTAAGGGCTGATCGATCAAATCCATATTCTCACTAGCATCCCAGGTCATCAAGTCTAGCAAATTGCTCATTGGGTACAGGAAAGTGGAGTTGGGATGCGCATGCGTTCTGTAATAGTAAATGTACCCTTCGCGGTACAGGTCTGTGGAAACCTTTGCGATTTCTTCATCAGTGATGCTTGCCACTCCGGCGTAAATAATTTTGCCATCTGCGGCCTGCTGCGCGCGGGCATCGGAAGCCTGCTTTAAACGCTGCGGAATGGTTTCCAGGGCCGAATTCTGAAAGCCGTTGCGCCGGACTTCGCCCGAGTTAAACATGCTCAGGGTTGCAACTGCTTTTAGTCTTTTGTCAGACTGGGCAGCTTTTAACGTATATCCCCCACCGCCGCAAATTCCCAAAGCGCCAACACGGTTCACATCCACTCCTTTATAGCGGGTGATGAAGTCGGCCATCCCACGAATATCTTCTGTCCGAAAGGCAGGTTTATCGGTGTGACGGGGCTTGCCGCCACTAGCTCCCTGGTAGGCTGCGTCCGCAGCAATGGTAATGTATCCTGCTTCGGCAAGGCGCTGCGCATACAGCCCGGCTGTCTGTTCTTTTATACCGCCATTGGGATGGGCAATTACTAATGCTGGATATTTTTTTGCAGGGTCGTAATTCGATGGCGTATATACGTTGGCGGCAATATCAATCCCATTCAACTGATAGGTTACGGGGTGAATGTTGACTTTACCTGCCATATTTGTTGAAATAGCACCATCATAAACCAGCGTAAACGGGTTTTTGGCTGTTGTAGCCTGAGCGTTTGCTACCTGCACTTATGAGATCGATACTAACAGGCTCATTGTTGCGATTGCTATATTTTTCATTCTATTTATTACTGCTTAATACTTCGTTTAAAACTGTATTTGCCGCTGTGGTTTTCTGCTTGCCAATTGTTGGGGCAATGACCGTGACAAACTCTTTTAACTGGGCAGGTGACCAACCTGTACGTAATGAAATGTTCAAATGGCTTTTCAGCATTGGCTCAGCCTGGCCAATGGCGCTGATTACCGAAATGGTCACCAGTTCCCTTTGGCCGTAGCTCAGCACATCTCTTTCAAAGATGTCTGCAAACAAATGTTCCTTTAAGAATGTATCTATGGCCGGTGCAAATGCGCCATAGCCCGAAGGCTGCTCGGGCTGTGGCATGCCCGTCAGCTCTCCTAATATTTTTTTGCCGCGCTCATATTTGTTGCTATTAGCAGCAGCAGGCGAAGCTTCTTTTCCCATATTATCATTGATGCCCCTGGCTTTCCTTTCTTCAATGACCTGCATGAATGTTTGCAGGCCGCGGATGCTCCGTGGAAAACCACAATATGCGTAGGTGTGCACCAGGACTTCCTTAATCTCATTGACACTCAAACCTGCATCAAGGCCCCCGCCAAGCTCTTTCTTTAGCTCTGGGATCTCACCTTGTGCTGTCAGGGAAGAAATAATAATGATACTCTTCTCTTTGGGGGCTAATCCTTCTTTTGAGCTGGCCACGTTCTGTGCCTTTATAGTGTTAACAGTCATTAAAACCACCGCTAACACCTCTATAAAGGCAGCTGGTTTTAACCTGCTCGTTCTCAATTTGATTTTGCTTAGATCCATAGTCTGATGATTACTTGTCCAGCCCTTTTTCTTTTAACCATTTCTCCAACACGCCTGCAACTTGCTCACTGTTTAAATCCGACATCAGAAAATGGGTATTGCCTTTAATACCTATCTCTGGCAAATGGACAATAGTAGCATCACCCCCGTGGCTGTTTACCACTTTTGCCCACTGGCGCGCCGTAGCCAAGACATTTCTCCAAAAATTAAGTGAAGCTGCTTTCGTTTCATCTTTCGGGATGAAATCACCAAAATAAACCACGATGGGTATCCTGGTCAGTTTCTTGAACTCATCAAGCGGCACTCCTTTACCGCCACGGTTGCCTTCGGGTTCCTGGCCTTCGGGAAAAGTAAACCCGCCCGGCTCATAGGCCACAACGGCTTTAACATGCTGGTTTTTAATAGCCGTCTTCCATCCAGGCGAACCACCGGCCGAATGGGTAAACAAGATCCCGTCGCCAGATTTATCCATCACCGCCGACATGGCATTCACGATCGTTGCTTCATCGACACTGCCCGTGTTGGGCGTCATCATCCTGAAAAAATTATTGAGCGATACGCTGTCTTTGGGAAACTGGACACCCTCATTAAATTTGGGATACAAGCCGATCCGGAACTGAGTGAACCAGGTCTGGTCATCTGGTGTGGCCGTGATCTGTCCGGGCTTTGATGTTTGCCCTGCGTGGCCACGCCCGGGTTGGTCTACCAGATAAACACCGTAGCCTTTTCTTAGAAAGATATTGGCAAAGCCTTCCCTTCCATCGGCAGTGGTTTGCCAGCTGCGGCGCGATTGCCCGTAGCCATGCAGAAAAACCATAGAAAGTCGCTTTGCCTTTGGCGGGATCTGGTAAAACACGTCGGCATGGTCCCCGTGGCGGGTTTGTCCGCCCTGCGCTACATTCCAGGGTTTGAGCGCATCGAATGTGCCTTCACTTTTGGTTACGCTGCCACCAGCCGAAAAAGCGCCCTGCTCCTGGATGATTAAAGGTTTCGTACTTTTAGTTTTCTGTGCCTGGCCTTGCAAGCTTACTATGGAGCATACCACACATACAAGGCTCAGCATTGCGTTATTTCTCATATCTATTGCATTTAATCTGCGACGCTTGAATCAAATTGTTCGCATTAAATCATTTTTAAGCTTCCCAGCCATTGCTTGATCTCATCCTCTGTCTGACGCGCCTTATCATCTTTAATCATTAGCAGCTGCCCGTCTCTTTCAAGGCCGCCACGGGTCGAATACCCTTCCGATATTTTACTGTTCGGGCATAGCTGCCTGACTGTTTCGAACGTGCTGCCAATGCCGTAGCCACCGTTCGTATTGAATGGAATGATGGTCTTACCGCTCAAATCGTATTGTTTCAAAAAGCTTTTCATTGGCGGTGGCAGCTGCATCCCCCAGGTCGGGAAGCCAACAAAGACCACATCGTACTGGCCGATGCTGTCAATTTTAGTTTTCAAAGGCGGCAGATATCCTGACTGGTTTTCACTGGCTACCTGCGCGACAGTTGCCTGATAGTTTTCAGGGTACGGCTTTTCCAGCTCAATCGCTACCAGTTTTCCACCTACGTTCTTCTGGATCATTTCCGCAACTGCCTTGGTATTCTTCGTGCGGGATAAATAGACGATCAGGATCTTGCCAGCTGCCACATCAGTGTCCGTTTCAGCATCAGTGCTTGTTTCAGCATCGATCCGCTCAGTTTGAGTAGAAGAGCAAGCCGAAACCAAAAACAAAAAAGCCAGCAGCAGGTGTGATAATGGAGCGGTTAGTTTCATGTTTTCTGATCTGTTTATTATCCTCCCACCTTGGTAAATGAGAGCGAGCCTAGTTTCCAACCTTCTTTTTGCTGCACATACACTTCCGTTACTTCAAACTCGTTGGTAACCTCCCTGCCGCCAACGACCGCTAACAGTGTAATCCTGTTTAAAAGAATAGCCGTTGACCCAATGATGTTTACAGATACCTTATGGATATCTGCCTTTTTGTAATGAATGCCCCCGGACTTGATGATATTGACTTCCTGCTGTTTTCCCCAGGATCCGCCCATGTGAACAAAGACGGCCTTTTCATCAAAGAGCGCAGCCAGTGAGTCTGCATTCTTGTCTGCCATCCACTGCCATTTCGTTTTAGAAAGTGCAATGATTTTCTGCTCGGCGCTATTTTCAACTTGCGCGAAAGCTGCCTGAGATCCTAGCATCAAGCCTGCTGCAAGCATCAGGCAGGTAGTGATTCTGGTGGTTGTTTTATTTACGTTCAATTTCATTATATCCCCGGTTTAATGTTTAATGACATGCGTATCGCGCACGCTGCTGAATGTAAGCGCCAACAGTTTCCAGTCACTGGCCTGTTTTGTATAAACCTCTGTAACAGTAAACTCTGTATTTGCTTCATTGCCCCTTACCATCGCTGAAAGCATAATCCGGCTCCAAATGATTGCCGTGTTACCCACAATCTCGACAGCAACATCTTTGACGTCTGCTTTTTTATACCAGATGCTTCCGGTCTTGATGATTTCGAGCTCTTCGTCTTTTTTCCAGGTACCGCTCATATGGACAAATTTTGCTTTGTCATCAAAGAGTTTGGCCAGCTCGTCCACGTTCTTATCAGCCATCCATTGCCACTTCTTTTTTGAAAGATCAATGATATGCTGCTCCTGGCCAGCTGCGCCTTGTGCCAGTGATGATTGAGTACCTGCCAACACGGAGCATAGCCCCAGAAACGTAGCTGCCAAAATAGATTTGAAAAATGATTGAGAATGCAATTGCATGAGTAATAAGTTGATTTAGAGGTTAAATATTAATTTCTCGGCCTCTTATAGGCTATTTGTCGTCGAGCTTTCTTTCACCTAGCCATTTCACCATATTAGGATCACGGTGATCAAAGAAGCTGCTGGTATTAGTATCCAGAGATTTGATCGATTCCATATCTTCGGAGCTTAACTGGAAATCAAAAATGTTCAGGTTCTCTGCCATTCTTTCTTTACGGACTGATTTGGGAATTGCAATTACACCACGCTGCGTGAGCCAGCGGACGACTACCTGCGCGATTGTTTTGTTATATTTTTGACCAATCGAGGCTAAGAGCTCATTTTGAAACAAGCCGTTTTTACCTTCTGCAAATGGCCCCCAGGACTGGATCTGCACGTTGTTTTCTTCCAGGAATAGCTGTGTCTGGATCTGCTGGTGAAAAGGGTGCGTTTCAATCTGGTTGACTGCCGGCACTATTTCGTTATGGATGATCAGGTCAATGAGCCTGTCAGGTTGGAAGTTACTTACACCAATTGCCCTGATTTTACCCTCCTTATATAGTTCCTGCATTGCCCGCCACGCTCCATACACATCGCCGAATGGTTGGTGGATCAAATACAAGTCCAAGTAGTCCAGCTGTAACTTTTTCAGCGATACTTCAAATGCCTTTTTGGTATCCTGGTATCCGTTGGATTGTATCCAGAGCTTTGTAGTGATAAAGAGCTCTTCCCTGGCAAGGCCACTTTTCTTTATTGCATTCCCTACGGCTTCTTCGTTTTGATAAGACGCCGCTGTATCAATCAGACGGTAACCTGTATCGATCGCGTCCAATACACTTCTCTCACATTCTGCCAGGTCCGGCACTTGAAAAACCCCGAACCCCAGAAATGGCATTTCTACGCCATTATTTAATTTTACTGTTTCCATAGTGGTCTTTGTTTTGATGATGCAAAGTTCCGCCTTTCCAGGGGCATGTTTGGTATATGGATTCCCGTTTTCTCTACCAATATTCCCGGTAGATGATTGGGTCAGACCCTGTCAGGAAAGCTATGCCAGAACCGCTCTTAGTCTATTTCTCCGCAGCCTTCTGCATCACATCCAGCCGTGCTTTTTTAGGGTCGGGCCCGCCCATAGCCGAGCCGTCAGAGCGGAACTCAATGATTTCGTTTTTCCCCGGATCATAAACCGGCCACTTTGGTAAGCCCTTACCATTCGGGTCTGATGTCTTGGCAAAATTGGCCCAATATGTATTCATCATCGTAGCAACCTGTTTGTCTGTTGGTGCAATTGTAGCTCCGTTGCGCTCGATCAGATTGTCAAAAACATAAGCGATTTCGGAAGCATGTCCTGCGCCAAAACGCATCCGCTGCTGCATGGCAGTTGCCACGTAGGAGAAAAGATAAACGTAGGCTTTGTCACCTTTGGCTGTGACCGCATTGGCTGTAAACCGGGCTGGCTCTGCCCAAACCTTATCAGTGTTGACCATCGAAAGCATTTGGGCGAAGTCTGTTTTACCATCCGGATCATAGGCAGCAGTCATTTCCTTACGTACAGGTTCAAACTGCGCCAGCAATTCGTCCTTTGACCTTGCATTCACAAAGCCAGCTGGCACTTCTGCACTATTCGAACCAATGATGATTGGAACACGGATCTGCCTGCCTGCCTTATATGCCTGCTCGAAAGTCTCTACAATCAATTTGCCGTCCAGGATTGGCCCGGCGTAAATCAGCGCCCCGCCCTGGCCATTGCTTTCTTGTCCATTATCGATGATATCTTCCACAGAAAGTGAGCGGAGTTTGGCCAAGGCTGCTGCATCCTTACCTTGGATACCATGTTTAACAGCGAAGTTTACACCTATTGTCTCGGCTGACACAGGATAATATTTGTCGGCATTTTCTTTACTGATCGGCCTGCTTGATAAAACACCGTCGCGGCCGCCTCCCGACTCGATAATTGCCTTGTGAAAAAGACCTTTCGCAGATGGGATCGTCAGCAGGGAATGCACTGAAACACCGCCCGCAGACTCGCCAAAAATCGTCACATTCTTTGGATCACCACCAAATGCGGCAATATTCTGCTGCACCCATTTAAGGGCAGCGATCTGATCCATATAGGCATAGGTCCCTTTTGGCTCGTTGGGATGCTCAGCGCCTAATGCAGGGAACGCAAAATGCCCGAGCCGCCCCAGGCGGTAATTGAAATTCACCAGAATGACGCCTTGTTTGGCAAACTGAGTGCCGAAAGTTTCAGGATAGGAACTCCCACCGCCCACAAACCCGCCTCCGTAAATCCATACCATGACAGGTAGTTTGGCTCCCGGCTTGGCTGCACTAGGCTTCCATATATTTAGAAACAGACAATCCTCCGATGTGTTTTCCCGGATCTTACCCGCCTGGCGTGGCCAGCCCGCCTGGGCACAGTCTGCGCAAAATTTGGTTGCCTCCTTTACGCCCTGCCATGCAGGAAATGGCTGCGGGGGCCGCCACCGGAATTCTCCAATGGGTGCTGCCGCATAGGGGATTCCTTTAAAGACATCAGCGTCTGCTTCTGTGAGGCCCCGTAAAGTTCCAGCACTTGTCTGGACCGTAGGACTTGCGCTGGCACCTGTATTGGTTGATGTTGGCTGGGCCTGCAAACCAAAACTTAAAATGAAAGTTAAACCTGTAAGTATGTTTCTCATTTTTTGGATATTTCCGCAGTTTAATTGGATTGTAAATTTCGGCTTTGCTTTGAGAGCAAATGGTATACAGATTCCCGATTTGTCTACCAATATTCCTGATTTGACTTTCCAGGTTTTCAACAGGGTAATGAATTGGGTAACTTTGGGCATATAAAATTCTCAGACTATGGAAGACATCATTCGTTTCGAAACTGTAAATCAATACAATGCATTTAACCAACAGGAAACATTGCACCCGCTGGTTACTGTGATTGATTTGTCAACCGCCAGTCCCAGAAAGAAGACCAGCCAATACATGGGCTGCTACGGGATTTTCTTAAAAGATGTCGTCTGCGGCGATCTTCGTTACGGGAAAGAATATTATGATTATCAGGAGGGCACGCTTGTCTTCATGTCTCCTGGACAGGTTTTCACTGTCGAAAATGACGGGGAGCTTTATCAACCCAAAGGCCACGCGCTCGTATTTCATCCTGATCTGCTTTTGGGAACTTCACTGAACGGGAAGATGCAGGAATTTTCGTTTTTTGGTTACCAGGTCAATGAAGCCCTGCATTTGTCCCAGCGTGAAAGGCAGATTGTGATGGATTGTTTTGGCAAGATCAAGTATGAGCTCGAACACGCCATTGACAAGCACAGCAGAAAACTCATTGCCGCTAACCTTGAATTGTTCCTGGATTATTGCACACGCTTTTACGACAGGCAATTTATTACCCGCGATACCATACACAGGGGAATCCTGGCAAAATTTGAGACCCTTCTGAGCAGCTATTTCAGCTCAGACAAACCCCAGACCATTGGCCTGCCGTCTGTTTCATATTGTGCCGAAGAGCTCAACTTATCAGCAAAATACTTTGGTGACCTGGTTAAGAAAGAAACCGGCCAGACTGCCCAGGAATACATTCAAATGAAGGTGATTGAAGCCGCCAAGGAAAGGATATTTAGTAGCGACAAAACCGTTAACGAGATCGCCTTCGAATTGGGATTTAAATATCCCCAGCATTTTAGCCGCCTGTTCAAACAGCGGATCGGGCAAACCCCCAATGAATACAGGATTTTGAATAACCTCAATTAAATTAACTAACGACAGGTAATGAAGCGATCAAAAGGACTAATCCGTTTGCAGTTAGCATTCCTGCTGACGCTCACGCACATTTTTGTAACCGCTCAGGTAAAAAACGCCGATCCAGGAAGTCGTACGTCGATCTTTCCAAAAGGGCAGCTGGCCTCAGCTAGTAACTTTACTGGAAAAGCTTGGGTTCACCCGTTAATCCCAGCGGATAGTGTTTTCAACATCCCGGTTTCTTCTGTGACCTTCGAGCCAGGAGCCAGGACATACTGGCATTCACATGGAGGTGGCCAAGGCATAATCGCGATTGATGGAATCGGCTACTATCAGGAAAAGGGTAAGCCAGTTCAAATTCTGCGAAAGGGCGATGCTGTCAAATGCCCACCTAACACACCGCATTGGCACGGCGCTTCGCCGGAAACTGGATTTGTACAGATGGCTATAACTCCGAATCACGCAAATGGAAGGGTCAAATGGTTGCAGCAAGTGACAGCTAGTGAATACGCTAACATAAAGTGACTAGTAGTTGACCTTTAACGAACACAGTTCACTATTAGTAAAATATCCATGTCCAGGCCAGTCTTTTCCAATTTTTGAGGACGTGGTCATCGGAGTTGGACCACCTCTTCGCTTCATAGTGATCGAAAAATTTGACGGCTTCCATGATAGTAGATCCCTGCTGCAAAAAATAGACCCTGACGAAGTCTTCGTCAGGGGGACATTCATTACCAAGGCCGGATGAACGCAGTTTTGAGTTCATTTGACTGCAATAGTTTTAGACCTTTCGAACATTCTGTCGATATCTGCCCGGTCGTAATAGATCACGCCACCGATCCGCATAAAGCTGAGCTGACGACTTGCACGCATGGCGTGGAGCTTCCCGGGCGACACATCGAGCAACTTCCGGACCTCCCGAGATTTGAGCCATTGTTTGGCTAGCTGAGCGCCCCCGCCTGCAAGTAGTTTTCTCATCTCAGATAGCATTTGCTCTTTAAATTTTTCCAGATCCGCCAAAGTGACTAGTTGATGCGTGAATAACGCTGAACTCTGCTCAGTTTGCTTGCCCCTCTTTTCCATTGTTCTTTGTTTTACGTTGACTATCCCCAAAACACCCTCACTTATGTGTAATCGATGTTTTCGCCTGGAAAATAATAGGCTGCATTTGATTATTGCTTCCTTTGTTTCCAGTGGAATAAAAAGAATAAAGCGCAGTTCGATGCGGCTGGCATCGAACTGCGCTTTAGGTTTAATAATCAGCGAATACATGCCCTTCGTATTCGCTGTAGCCTTCCAAAAACAGGTCTCTGGCGAAGGCCTCGTAATTAAAATATTTTTCGAGTGTGGAGGGCATGCCTGATAGCAGCCCCGTCTCTTCGACGTATTGGTAGGCATATTCAAGCTCTGGATCTTTCATTGAGCCACCAAAGAATCCCCGGTAGCATTCCCGGAAACTTTCAAGTTGGTCTTCCAGCTCGTATCCGTTGGAAGGCCAGTAGTTTATTTGTTTGCAATAGATCTCAAATGCTTCGGCAGTCTCATCGTCCATTTCGCCGGTGGCCTCAAAATAGGCAAATGCTTCTTTTTGAAGGCTGCATTCCGATATCAAAAAATCCGGGATATTCTCCCAGTCTTGGAACATGAGTTCCGGATCCAGTTCATTTCGATGGAATTCAAAGCAGTCTTGCAGGAATTCTTTCAGGTCTGTATAGTCCGTCAAGTCAAACCATTTACCGAACAGCGAGCCACTGTTGTACTGGCCATAGGTTCCAACATAGATTCTTGGAGCATTTTCGAGATTTCTCATGATTGAAAGGCATTTAAGTTGCTTTGGCCCCGGCTTTGTGCTCAGGGCAATCGCTGCCTATCGATCAAAGAAAAAAGGACGGGGCTTGTCTCCTTGGTTGCAAGCCCATCCGGCGGTTTAAGGCGCGGCTGACTGTAGTGCGGTCAGCTAAAAAGCCGGATGACGCAGTGCAGGCTTGCAACCGTCTTTTTTTGCTTTGTAACTTTCGTTTGCACTGAACGCATCTTTTAGTGATCCTTACCGGCAGTCTGAACAACCTGCAAAAGGCATTGTAGTCCTCTCGCGTTAAATTCGAATTGTCGTCAATCTCTCTTCGAATACCGCCTCGGCTAGTTCCAGCAGGCGGAAGACCCGTGATGAGATTAAATGAAGGTCCTGTTCGCTGACCTGATAATGTAGATTGTACCTTGCTTCAAGATATGCGTCTTCCAAAAGCTGCAAAAGCCTTTCTTCGTCCGGCAAGCCGCCAGGAAAGATGTCATTCAGTTGAGGTGTTAACCTTTGATTAAACCTTTTAAGTGATCTGATGGAATGGGTGCGTCGCTCGTTTCCATAAAGCGCAATGGCAGTGGTTCGAAACGTAGTTTCAACAGCTTGTTGAAGCATGAACATCGATAATGCATGCTCACCTAATTGTTGGTAGTACCCTGCCCCCTCATAGAACTTTCTGGCTTTGTTCATCCCGATTACAAAGCCCTGCCTTGATTTATTAATCAATTGCGCCAGCGTTTCCGGGAGTACTTCCGGCAATGGTGAAACACTTCTTTCGTAAACCAGATTTTCGGTGGTACAGGCCAAAGAGAAATACACTTGCCCGGCGGTAAGCGCATGATGAAGATCCGATAATTTGTGAACTGAGCAGCAGAGTCTTTCATCGCCCATACTAAATAGCTCAACGATGGGTTGATGCTCTTTGAAGGGCTTTTGATTGTCATCGGCAAACACAATCAGCAGGTCCCTGTATGGCTTCTGCTCCGTTGAATCTGGCGTGGGATGCTTTACCTCAAATATTAGTAGCGGGTCAAGTGCCGCAATTAGCAGTTCGATGATTGCTTTACTGCCAGCTACTTTCCCAAGTCGGCGTTTCTGATACGGAATCCCTGCATCACGCCTTGAAATCAGGAAAACGGCTTCAAGTAGCGATTCCAACAGTTCGTACTGGATGATTTCAGCACATTCGCCGGTGGCTTCGCAAATACTCACTTTGCCTAATCCATATTCCACCCAATCTTCCAGAATCTGCTGCCACTGGTCGTAGCTGTAAATCTCGAAAACGCGCTTAATCGCCAGTAGTGGCTGCTCTGTCTCAGCGAGCGACAACCTGCGAATCATCCCTCCATACCGGTCATTAAGCTCCTGTACATCACGCATGTACCGCCGATCAGCTTCAATTTGAGCATGACTGAAAGGCTGCAAATCGCTGATGTTTAGGTGGGCCCCATCGTCTTCGGCAACCTCCAACAGCAGCCGACACGCCGTAAGCATCTTTTGAAAATGCCTCTCCAGGCAAAGTACCGTCGACGGGTCGCCCAGAAAAGAAAACGGCCTCTCTGTGGTCACCGATTTTAGAAACTCCCACAGCTCGACACGCATGTAGTCCAGATCGGTAGCGTGAAAGAAATCCGCAATTAAGCTGCGAGCATCTGCCAATTTCTGCTCATTCGGAATACGACTTTCGCTGGCTATTGTGTTTTTCGTCTCCATAGGCTTTTCTTTTTCTAGCAAAAAAGAGGCCCTGGCCGAGCGTGCCGAACCATAGCAAGTTGTATCCTACCATAGAACGTTAGTAAAACACTTTAAAGCGACCTGTTGATGTTGGCCCGGATATTTCTTTTATTTGTAACCATGAGCACAGCAACAAAACCCAGTCATATTGGTTACAAGATCGGCCGGATTCGCGAACTGCGGGGTCTGAAGCAGGAATATATTGCCCACCAGCTAAACATTAGCCAGCAAACTGTGTCGAAAATCGAGCAAAGTGAAACCGTGGAGGATCAAATATTGGAGCAGATTGCAAACATTCTCGGAGTGACGCCAGAAGGGATCAAGAACTTTAGTGAGGAAGCGGTCTTCAATTACTTTAACAATTTTAGTGACAATAGTATCAATCAGGGACCAATGGGCTCATACAATGTTTGTAACTTCAATCCGCTAGATAAGGTGATTGAACTGTATGAACGTTTATTACAAAGCGAACGCGAAAAACTTGAATTGTTGAAGACGTTGAAAGAGCAGCATTAGCTCGTATGCTATTTTCTCATTGGTTACTTCTAAATGTCTCATAATCTTCGCCCCTTTCGCTGTTTCTGTGAAGGTTGATCTTCCTCCGGCTGAAATGTAATCCACGGTCTGTACACAGCCTGGCTAAGACGCATACTTGTTTCGTCCCAATCGAATTTTCTATCAAGTAGTTTGATTGGCACCGAAAAATCGATGTCCTGGTGGTACAGTAGACTTGCCTTGGCAATTTGCGGACTGGCCTGAGGATATTTATCTGCGTAAGCTTTTACGAGCACTCCCAGCGGTAACTTCTCCAAAAGAGAATAGACATCGATAAAATCCTTGATCCTGCTTCCGTTTTGCACGATTGCCGAAAGCTTCATCGCGCCGATATCTTCCAGAGAAAGCATCCTGATCCCACTCGTTAGCTCTGCGGGTTTGATAAGCGGATATTGATGGCTGATGAAGTCCACTTTAACATCATCGATAAATCCGAAGACGCCGTTCTTGACCTGTTTTTCGTCAGTCAGTCCATACGCCTTTTTTAGATGCTCATTTAGCGCAGAAGAGTCAAAATCTCTGCCGATGAAAAGGTCGATATCGATGGAAATCCTATGCCCTAACTTCAAGGACAATGCCGTTCCACCAACAAGGTAAAAATCCGCAAGATTTTCATCGGCCATCAACCGGCGGATTAAAGCCAGTGTGCTGGCCTCGACTGTTTCTTCGTGTAGCATAGCATTTCCTCTTTTTTAATAGGAAAGTATGTGCAGGCCTCTTCAATGGCATAATCAGGCAGGAACACAATTTCGTTTTTAACAGTGTCAACGACTTTCTGCAACCCGTAGAAGCGGACCAATTCTTGCCATTGCTGCTCTTTACCTCGCTCTATAATCCGGGCAATAACCGTTTTATAAGACGCTTGCCAATCTATCTTCTCATAGTCCAAATCCCAAAACCATTTGGGGGCAAAATCAGGTTTTTCAAGTGTTTTGGGCTGCTGCATGGTCGTCAAGGTAAGAGATGCCGGGAGCTTTTAGGCTCAAAAGTTAACGAATCTATTGTGAAATCAGCCGCCTGTAAGCAAATAGCTGCTCACAGGCGACTGGATTTATTTCGAGTGAGCTGCCGCTTTGGCCTTTCTGCCGCGGGGCTTACCTGTGTATTCTGGTTTTGGCACTTCGTTCTCAATCGCAAGCTCATATCCTTTCGTCGCCTGATCAAAGTCAAACGTGGAAATCTTGAAAACCAGCTTTTCATTTTCAAAGTTGACATTCCCTTTTTTCAGAATAATAGCCAGTGGAATCACATGACCTCTACCACTTTTTTCGAACGAAAAGGTTTGATCCGAATTTACAGCCGGAACGAGATATAGAGATTTGATTTTCCGCTTTCCTTCCTGTGTACCGATTTTAAAATAGGCAGACTCTGGATCAATTTCCAAATCGCGAAGCACCGCCGCCGGAAAAACAAGCTTGCCGGAGTTAGAAATGTAACCAATCGGAAGCGGTGCTGCTTTTGGGGTGGCCTTGACCTTAGAAACGTTTTCCTCTGGGGAAAAGAATTTAATTGCTTTCAGTTTCATGGTGTTATGGGTTGTTTTTGAGGACGAAAATAAGTCATTCTCCCTAGAAACTGGCATCTAAATACCCAGGCCCTGTTTTTTCTGCCTTTTTTGCTGCTGCTGTAACTGCTCTTTAGCCTCGA
Organism: Dyadobacter sp. Leaf189; assembly: GCF_001424405.1. Lineage (GTDB taxonomy): Bacteria > Bacteroidota > Bacteroidia > Cytophagales > Spirosomataceae > Dyadobacter. The sequence goes on along the minus strand of NZ_LMPS01000006.1, from coordinate 153,729 downwards.
TTCCGATGTTTTGAGCCAGCCGTTTTTCAATCCAGGCAAGCGAATAGCTCCGTCCTAAGTCAGAGCCCTTAATCTTGATATTTTTCCGCATGTTATAAAATGCAATCCCTCTTCCAACATAAGTCTTATACCCTTGGGTTAACAATTTGGCTTTAAGTTCGTCAATCGATGCTGTGGTATTTAGAAGCTGGTCAATAGATAATTTGAGCTTCAAATGCTGCTTGTCAGTCAGGATATTTTCAAGCCCCTGTCGCTTATTGATCCTCATTTCCGGCGCTTGGACTAATTCAAGCCGTTGTTCCATTCTGCGGCAGAAGTCGCCAGTTCTGGCATAGTTATGAAAATGCTTTGAGGTGTTTTTACCATCGCAATTAATGCGGTTGGCTACAATATGAAAGTGCAAATTAGCGCTGTCCTCATGTTTGAAAACCAGCATCTGGTTCTGTTCAAACCCAAACTCCCTGGCAAATTCCGTGGAGATCTCTGCGATCGTTTCGTTGCCGGGCTTTTCGCCTGGCGCGAAGCTAAATGACTGGTGCCACATGAATTTTTTCAGGTTCGTATTTTGCGTATGATTACTGTTAAACTGGTTGATCAAATAGTTCAGGTCCAATTTTCCATCTGCATGCATTTTTATACCGAGGTTTTGAATGTAAACCAATTCCCCTCGGACATCCTGCTCATCCAGGCATTGGCGCATCTTTGCGGAGACATGCTTGTCGTAATAGCAATATTCAAGTAGCCCTTTGGCGTAGCTGCCAAGGCTTGCTTTTCCAATCATAGCCTCATCCTTTTCATGGTTGCACTTAAAGCTTTTTCAATCTCAGCGTGAACGGCAAGGGCATCTGTTTCACCAGATTTCCACAGCGGCGTTAGCTCTTCAAGTGGCTGCGAATAGTAGGCCTCATATTTTTGCTGCAAATCACCGATCAGGCGACTGGTCGAACTGCATCTTAGTAGTAGCTGATGTTTGCCTTCGGTTTCAGGTAGCATTTGAGAAAGATAAGAAGTAAGCTCATCTGACCATTTGAGAAGCTCGTCGAACGCCTTTTTCACGCTTCGGATCTCAAAGCTTTCAAACACCCAAAGGGTGATAAGATCTGCGAGCAGCCTAACCCGCTGGCTACTCTGCTGCCACTGGTCTGAAAGCATCTGGTGCCCCTTGGTCTTTAGGGCTGCTAGTGACAAGACGCCTGAAAGTTGTTGCAGCACCTTAACCGTTTCAGCGGTTGCCCTAGGTAGCGATCTTTTCTGTGGTCTTTTAAAAGGTACATCAAGCGCCAATGTCAAAAAGTACTGGCTGGCGGAAAACCCGCTTTTTTCGATCAGCTCGTTGATCTGTCTTTTCTGGTCAGCGCTTACCCAGACTGAGAAGTGATCTCTTTTGGCAGTGCCCTTTTCCTTAGGTGGTCTGCCTTTTTGTTTCTGATTTTCCATTTGTCTTTCTTGATTAGCTATGAGCCGGAGGCGAATAGCAGGGGTCCAGGGGTTTTCCCATGGCCAGCTCCCGCCGGGGAGTCGCTTTTTGCGACGTACCGGCGATAGCTGGCTGTGGAGGAAACCACCGCACATGCCGATTCCAGCTCAAAAGTTCTTAAAATGGCTTTTGACTTTGCTTAAAGTGGAGCAACCATGCCTATTCTGACCCAGAATTTCACCCAATTGCCTATTTGAGATCAAATTAAGGATCAAAATGGCTGTTCATTGATCATTCCTGCCGTTTCAATGGCACTTTGACCACTTTGTTTCGTGAATCATATTCATAGGTCTTGCCAATCCGATGTTTGCCCGCTTTTGCAGGGCTTAACACCAGGTATGTCACGCCTTTCTCTTTGGTTAGTTGACCATCGACTACGAGTTGTTCGTAAAGTGCCATGTTTGCATAAGCATCCACTAACCTTTCCAGCTCCTGATAGTCAGTTTGTGTTACAAACTAATCTGGCCCGCCCAAACGCTCCGTAGTCGCTGGCGGGAGAGTTCTATAATATTCCCAGTTGCTCTTAAAATGAGGTCTTATTCCAAAACCTGAGGCAAGACGCCTATTAAACTATCGAAACGAACTGCATAGACGTAACGCCAATGCGCTCCTTTGATTGCTCAAACTAGTGGGCGAGCAATGTCGATATGAACCTAGAACTCCCGTCAATGAAAATCTCGATTCCTCTCATTTTCACCGATAGTTTACTACTATATTTGTCACGATCCCTTATCAGTTAAAATAATGACCAATATGTCCAAACAAATTTCCGTAGGCACCAGACTGGGGTCGATGTTACTAGATCATTTCTTTATGACTATGATCGCCATGGTGTTTTACCTACCAGGAATGATTTTCACCTTCGCACGAGCATTTGAAGTAACACACGAACAACAAAATATTGACTTTTTGGGCGGAACATTCCTATACGTCAATCTAATAGGCTTTGCGTTATATTTTTGTAAAGACTGTATTAATGGTCAGAGCATTGCAAAGCGAATTTTGAAGCTGCAAGTCGTTGATAATGAAACAGGGTTGGTCGCAAGCCCAATGAAATGTTTCATACGCAATTTGTCAATTGTTTTATGGCCTGTTGAAGTATTAGTAGCATTGACAAATTCCAATAGACGATTTGGTGACAGAATTGCAGGAACTAAGTTAGTCGTATTTGACGGAGCAATTGAACAACCAAAGGTTGAAATTGGGCAGGCACTGATCCCAGTTGTGATAGCATACGGACTTATGTTGTTGTTAATACTACCCTTTAAAGCTCTTATGCCGCCGATTGAACAAAAGAAAATAGACTTTGTTGAGTCCTCGTATGACGACCAATCAAGCAAAGAGGCGGAAAAGCTTTTTGCAGACAGCCTCGGTCAGTATTTAACAGCGAGCATTAGAGTTTATGACCAAATTGAAGACAGTCCATCAAAATATATTTCTGTGATTATTCAGCATAATGAAAATTATCTTGAAAGCGACCAGGACTTTGAAAAGATAGAATCTCTTATCAAGCCTGTGCTATTTTCAAAGTTCCCTGAAAAAACTTTCGTTGGTCAAATTAAATACGTTTATAAAACAAGCAGTAGCATGCAGACGAGGATTGTTCCGATATCCTGGACACCTGAGAATTAAGAATCAATTTAACAGGCTCATTAAAAATCATATTGTTCACGATGTCTCTGGCAGAACAATCTCTGAATTTATTATATTTGACCCAATTGCAAGCCACTTACGACAATTTGGTGAGTGAGTCGGTGAGTACAAGATTGGCAGGGTGCAACTACTTGATAAGCAATTTTTTACCTCAAAAAATATAATCCCAGCGGGATCACAAGCGCCTCCAAAGGGCGCTTTTTTCTTTGTCGCAGATGCGTGATCGGTTTTCCCAAGACCGTCAGCTAAATAAATGAATGACGAATCTTTAAGTATTTCTCCCGGATTTTAACTTAGGTGAAAAACGGGCAGGTGATTAGCGCTGACCTTTGACGTAACAAAAACAAAACATTACGTCATGAAATCACCGGACACATCCAGCACTGCCTTCTCCAATGAGGCTGTTCAAACCGCCAAATCGCTGCGGACACTTTATTTCACACGCGCTGCATTTTCTATTGTGTGGATATTGTTGGTAACAACCTTAGCCAATACAAATGCTTCTATTGCAATGGTCCTGTTCATTATCTATCCGGTATGGGACGTGATCGCAACGTTTTTTGATATCAGGTCGAACCCACCTTCTGCCAACAAAACACCGCAATATGTAAACGTTGCCATCGGTATCATCACAGCGGTTGCAGTATTCATGGCCCTACAAAAGGGTATTGCCGAGGCATTAATCGTTTTTAGCGCATGGGCAATCCTGACTGGTTTGATACAACTTATCTTAGGCTTGCACAGACGTAAACAAATGGACGGTCAATGGCCAATGATTATTAGTGGTGGTCAGTCTATGCTGGCCGGTGTTTCAATATTTCTAAAAGCACATACGCCCGGAACCGGGGTGAATACCCTGGCTGGTTACGCCGCTTTTGGCGCGTTTTACTTCTTACTGGCGGCCTTCCGTCTAAGCAAAACAATTAAAAATACGCCTGTCCATGGCTGAGTCTTTTGTTAGGCTTTTTCATGCGCCGGTCTAATCTGACCGGTGTATTATTCTGATGCACATAAGCTGGAAACCACGGCTCATTTGTAAATTTGTTTTGCCGTAAAATGATCCGTTTTGCTTTTCAGCTATCGCAGATTTGTATCAATCAATAATTTATTATGAGTGACAAAAATGAAATTATCGCCCGGCATCTGCGGGATTTTGCTTCGCTAACAGATAAGGACATTGAACAGGGGAAACACTTTTGGAAGCCGCGGACGATTAAAAAAGGGGATTTTTTTAATATGCAAAGCATGGTCTGCAATGACTTGGGATTAGTCGTAAAAGGGATCTTTCGCATATACTACCATGATCCGAAAACAGATACAGATAAGAATCTGTTTTTCTTTTCAGAGAATCAGTTTGTCGTTTCGTTCAGGAGCTTTATTTCTCAAAAAGCCTGCTGGTATTTCATAGAAGCGATGGAAGATTCTGAAATCGTTTTTATTTCCTACAAGGACCTTAATAGTTTATATGAAACGAATGCCAACTGGGCGAAATTCGGAAGGCTGTTGGCAGAACTTTTCTTCTCTTACGCCCAGACGCGCACAGAAGAATTTGTCTTCTTTTCGCATGAAGAGCGATATCTGCGGCTGCTGGAAGAACACCCCAATATCATAGAGCGTATTCCAGCCTATCACATTTCCTCTTTTTTAGGTATAACAAATCCATCCCTGAGCAGGATAAGGAAGCGGATAAAAAACAATGACACTGCTTAACAAGCACATTTATAGCACTTCTTTCCTGTGGGTCCAGAAGTAAATCGCTGCTAGGAGGGTTATGCCTGCAAGCGCAGCGCCAAATTCATCTATGAAATAATGGGTCTGGCTGCTGGAAACAATGGTTATAGGTGTAAAAAAAGTCTGGATGAATAAATTATGGCTGGCATGCAGCATAACACCTGTCCACAGGCTCGCTGATTTCAGCCTGAACCAGGTATAGATAAAGCTTGCGCTAACCACTGCTAATCTAAAACAGCTCAGCCCGTACCAGATTGGGGTGCCACCGTTATAATGTCCCCAAATAATAAGAGGGTAATGCCAAATGGCCCAGATCATACCACTAATCAATGAGGTATAGGTGTAACCGGTAATATTATGAAGATGGGGTACCAGAAATCCGCGCCAGCCGATCTCTTCACCTAATGCTGTACTCATGCTCCCGAAAAGGCCAATAACCCCATTAATCACAAAAAATAAAGGGATGAACACGCCGGGAGATAAACCAGCCCAGCCCATGGATTTTGCTGCTTCCGTAACAAACTCTTTATTGTAAAATCCTCCCAAGCCTGTTAGCCATATAAGCAGGTAAGCGATCAGAGAGTAAGCAAGAGGAGTGAGATACGCCCATACCTGGTATTTTGGCTTGCCCCATCGCCAGGCAAGATCGCTTATTTGGTAATTCATGATTCTGCACGTCAGCCAGGTTGCCAGCGCCGGGCACCACATAATGCCATAGCCAAATATTCTGCCACTGATCCGGCCTTCGCCTGAGCGAATCGTTAATACCCAGACAACAACGCTAAAAGCAAAAGTCAAAAGCAAAAATATGGCTATGGCTTTTTTACTCTGTGATCTGGATCCTTCATTTTTGCTATGTTCATTTCCTATTGACATGATGTACACAATTAAAAAAACAGAGCCCGGCACATTGCCGGACTCTGTTTTTAGAGTTTAATTAAATAGCTGGTTGTAACTCGCCGTAAGTAACTTTCAAACTGATCGATACACCACTTAACGCCTTTGAGATAGGGCAGTTTAGCTTAGCATCATTTGCGATTTCCAGGAATGAATCGGCCGGTACGCCTTCGATTGCTGCGGCATTAAGCGTAAGTTCTATGCCGGTAATTCCACCTTTGGCCAGGTCGACACTTACAGATGCTTTGGTATCCAGTTCATTTGCAGGCGTTCCTTTTTGTGACAATGCATAGGCTAATGCCATGGTAAAACAGCCTGCATGTGCTGCTGCCAACAACTCCTCGGGGTTTGTGCCGATGCCATCTTGAAAACGAGTGTTAAATGAATATTGTGTTTTATCCAGGACATTACTGTCTGTTGATAACTGGCCATGACCGGTACTTAAATCGCCGCTCCAATGTGCTTTTGCTGATCTTTTCATTTTGTTATTGTTTTTTAAGTTTTGTTGATCCAAAGTTCTCCTGAAAAGATCGCCTGTTTTTTCACCTAAGTTAAATCCCGCCTTTTCCAGCGTTTTTAAATAAAAAATTTTTAGCCGAGTGAAACAGATGCGTCACTGCGCACGTTTCCGCTCCTCTTCGCTGGCTGTACTTCGGCTTCGGGAAGCAGTTACATTGTTTCCGATACGATATGAAAAGCTTAGAGACACGTTACGGCTTTCGGCGTGGTGCAGGAAATTGCTTTTCTGGTCGAGATATCTGATCCGGATTTTATTATTGAAAGTGTTGAAGATATCATTAACAGCCAGCCGCAATGTGCCTGCGCCGCGAAGGACGTTTGTTTTTACACCTGCGCCCACTTGCGAATTGTGCCCTGCCCAGTAAATCCCCTGAATGCCGGGCCCATTGTAAGTCGCGCTGATCTCCGCCTTTATTGCTGCCTTGCTATGGATGGTGAAGGACTGCATCAGGGTCGCATCATAAGAAAACAGGTGATAGTCGAATGCGCTGGACAGATAGGCTGATTTTTCCCGCAGTCTGTAAGCCCCACCCGTTACATTGATATCCCACCAGCTGCCCGGCTGAAATGCTGCTGATAAACGGACACCTGCATTCGCGCTCAAACCCAGGTTCGCCTGTGTTCCATAATAAAGCTTGGTCTGATTGTCCTGCACATTGATGTTGGTGAAAACATCCTGTGTTGTGGTGTAGTAAGCTGTAATGCTATATCCCTGCTTGTAAGTATAGGTTAGCTCGGCGTTGTGTACAAATGCAGGCTGCAGGGAGGGATTGCCAACATAGAAATTAAATGGTGAAGCATACCGTTTGGCAGGGTTCAACCGGTTGTATTCGGGACGCTCAATCCGGTATGCATAATTGAACTGCAACTGGTGATCTTCACTGGCTTTATATTGGACAAATACAGTGGGGAATATTTTGAAATAGCTGCGTTCATTCAATGAATCCAGTGTTATGGAGTAACCTTTTGTCCGGGTAAGCTCAGCCCGTAATCCGCCTTGCAGCGTCCATTGCCCAAAGGTTCCCGACAGTGAAGTGTAGGCGGCAGCGGTCTTTTCGCGGTATATGAAATGGTTGAAGTTCGCCTGAATGGCCGTTACCGTTGTTTCGCTCCGATTATAATAATCAAAATCATTACGGCTCTTTGTACTGCTATACTTTACGCCTGAGGCTGCTTCCCAATGGCCAAACAACTGGTAGGTATAGTATGCCTTGCCGGAGTAAATATCAATGTGCTGGGCGCTGGGCGTAAATATATGGAACTGGCTCGCGGTTTGCTGGCCGTTGGGCAAAAATGAGATATTGTCGGCAAACGAATTCGTCCTGCTTTGGTAAGGTGAGTAATCGACATCGATATTCAGGCTCTGCTTGTCGGAATCGAGCTTCATGTTATAATTAAGGTTATAAGCATATTGATTACCCCTGGTAGTCGCAATGTTGTCCGTTTTTAATGTCGAATCCAGTGCCATTGGACTGCTGGTAATACGGGTTTTCGTATGTCCTTCAGAAGAGCCGGTGCGGTTACTTCCGGTCACCAGGAAGCCTATCACCTGGTTGGGGGTCAGTTGATAATCTGCTCCCAAACGATAGTTATGGTTGTCCGACTTGTAAATACTACGGTTCGGGCTACTCCAGAAAGAAGTGCCGTAGTCGATAGCCACATTATGATCCTGGAAATTATGCCTGTGCGCAAAACCGTAACTTCCATAGAGATTAAGCTTATTGTTCCTGTAATTAAAAGTAGCGCTGTTGTTATGTCCCAGGTAGATTCCCTGGGTTGCAGCTGCATTGAGGGTTACATTGAGTCCCTGCTGTCCGCCTTTTTTAGTGATCACATTGATAACGGATGCCCCTGCCGCATCGAATTGCGCCGGAGGGTTTGAGTAAACCTCTATCTGAGCAATCAGCTGAGACGGGATGCCTTTCAGGTAGGCGGATAGATCGTCACCGAAAAGGTTCAGCGGCTTTCCATCCATGTATATACGTACATTTTTACGGTTAGCAGTTATTTCCTCGCTACTATTAACCTGAACACCGGGCGCTTTCCCGAGTGATTCCCAGGCGCTGCTCCCCGAAGCCAGAATGCTGTTCTCAACATTAAATGTTACCCGGTCAACTTTGCGCTCGACCAGTGGCTTGCGGAAGAGAACGGTGACTTCATTGAGCTGCTTGTTGTCCTGCTGCATGATGAGAACAAGACTGTCTTTTGGAAGCTCCACCAGCATCTGGACCTGTTGGTAGCCAACAAGGCTTGCAGCAATACTGTATGTGCCGCCTGCCGGGAAGGTCAAGTTGAAGTTTCCTGCATCAGCAAACGCCAGCGCAATCTGTTTTTCACCTTGCATCAGTATAACGGTTGCTGCATCGAGCGGCTTGCCTGCCTGATCCACTACTTGGCCTCGCAGCTGCATTTGTCCGTGGGCCAGGCAGGGCAGGATCATCATTAAAAATGTTGCTAATTTTTTCATGCTGCAAACCTACCTTTGGCCTGCCTAATGGCGGGTTAAGCAATGTTAAACATGGTTAAATCGTAGCCCTGCGTTGTCATGAATGCAGCAATATGCTGAACTTAGTGGCATGAAATGGCTTTCCAACCGATATGCGTATCCACTTGTTGCATTAGTGATGCTGGCCAGTGTCGGCCTGCAGGTTATTTGGCTTGACCAGCTGTTCCGCGCGCAACAAGTGCAGGTAAAACGTGACCTTGATCAGGCCGTGGCCAACGCGGCAAGTCAAAGCGATTACCTGAGCGTTGCCGGGGGGCACGAGAACAGTGAAAACTTCAAGAATTTTTTTCTTTCCCCAGACTGGCTACAAATCAAACAGGCCTTTACACGACTGCGGGACCGTCAATTTGGCGGCAGTTTCAGCTCGCAGATCAGGCCTGATAGCACCATTGTCACCATTGGAATTCATATTGCCAATGATAAACCCAGAGCAAGCCACCGAAAAATAATTCGTATTTACGACGAAGGCGAGACTTTGCAAACGATAACGGCTGCTGATAAACGCGACCTGGCCCGAATGGACAGTCTTGTCAAGGTCGAATGCCTGCGGGCGGAACTTGATTTGGATACTTATCATGTCATATATGATTATGACAGCGGTAAGCCCGAGTCTCCTGCTGTCTGGAAAAAGGCGCAGCAAGCGGCCTATCGGAGCCAGCAATTTGGCTATAACCTGAATTTTTTTCTGCACACCTATCAACTGGCGGTTCAATCCATCAATGGCGTCGTACTTTACCGGATGCGCTATTATCTTGGCTCGTCGCTGCTCATGCTTATATTAACCGGCGCGGCCTTTTTCTTTCTGTTTAAAATAATGCACAGTCAGCGGCTTTATACACAAGCGCAGCTGGCATTTACCAGCAATATGACCCATGAATTAAAAACCCCTGTTTCGGTCATTGAGGCTGCTCTTGATGCCATTACCCGCTACGATCTCGTCCGGGAACCGGTCAAATTGAACAACTATATTCAGATCAGCCAGTCGGAGTTACAGCGCCTGAACCTGATGATCGACAAAGTACTTAACCTTGATCAGCTCGACAACGGGCAGGTGTCACTGCGCCGTGAACTGTATGATGTACAGGAAGGATTAGCCAGTGTGGTCTCTTCGATGCAGCTGCGCCAGGAGCAGACAGGTGCTGTTATCACTTACCACCCGGCCAGCGAACCCTGCTTTACCGATGGCGATCCGGTGCATTTAATCAATGTTTTTTACAATCTCATTGACAATGCATTGAAGTATGGCGGCAAAAATGTAAGGATCAACATCTCATGCAAATGCGGCTTAGAAGATATCCATGTCAGCTTTCAGGATAATGGTCCGGGAATTCCGGGATTATACCAGGAACAGATCTTCGAAAGGTTTTTCCGGGTGCCTGAAAACGCGGACATACATACGGTCAGGGGCTCGGGACTGGGCCTGCACTACGTGAAGCAAATCGTTGAGAAGCACCGCGGCTCGGTAAAGCTTCAAAGCGAGCCGGGAAAAGGCAGCACCTTTGATATTATTCTCCCATCTTACCATGAAGTATAAAATTCTCTATGCCGAAGACGAGCCTACCTTGGCACAAATTATCGGCGATGGTCTAAAAAATGGTGGTTACGATGTCGATACGGCCCTTGATGGACAGCAGGCATTACAGCTTTTCGAGTCGGGCCAGCCGGACATTTGCGTACTCGATATCATGATGCCCCTAAAAGACGGATATACACTTGCCGAAGATATCAGAAAGCAGAATAGCAATGTTCCTATCATCTTTCTAAGTGCCAGATCATTGACCGAAGATGTAATCAAGGGTTTCAAGAGCGGCGGAAACGATTATCTCAGAAAACCTTTTAGCATAGGAGAGCTGCTCGTTCGGATAGAGTCATTGCTGCATCGCTTCGGCAGCTCGGACCAGATAACAGAAAGCCTGTCTACCCGCGTGCGTTTTGGCAGATGCGAGTTTGATACGCTCACGCAGCAGTTGATAACACCACTTGGAACGCATGCGCTGTCTTACAAGGAAACCGCGCTCTTGGAACTGTTGCTACAAAACAAAAACACCTTAATGCCCAGGCAAGTGCCGCTCCTCAAAATCTGGGGGGATGATAGTTTTTATAATGCGCGCAGCATGGATGTTTTTATGTCACATTTACGTAAAATGTTGAAGGATGATGAAACCGTGCAGCTTATGAGCATTCGTGGTGCAGGTTATAAGCTTATATTTTAGTTTACTTGGTCTCAAAGCTTTTTTACCTCCATGGCATCCCGCGCAGCCTTAAGCTCGTACTGGCAAACCGGTTCTGTACTTTTCATAGAGATTTCGAAAAGGCTACTTACCTGGCGGTAACTACTTACCCACAGGTAACAACTATCTTTTGGTAAGTGAATGTAGGTAGTTTTGTTGCATTGATCACCATCATTGAAGCAAAATCATGAAATACCTCATTCTTATTCTCGCATTCACTGTCAGCACCGCCGCATTGGCACAAGAGCACAAGCCTCGTACATTCCTGCTCGTGCACGGTGCCTGGTCGGGCGGTTGGGATTATGCCAAAGTCGATTCAATTTTTAAAACAAAGGGAGACATTGTGTACCGGCCTACGCTCACCGGCCTGGGTGAGCGGGTGCACCTGGCCAGCGCAGATGTCAACCTGAGCACTTACATCGCCGACATCGTCAATGTGATTCGGTACGAAAACCTTCACGATGTCATCCTGGTGGGTCACAGTTTCGGCGGACTGGTCATTTCCGGGGTTGCCGAGCAGGTCCCCGACCGCATCAGCCAGCTCATTTACCTGGACGCCATGGTCCCCGACAACGGCCAGAGCGCCCGGGACGTCTGTGGCCCGCTCTGGGAACAGGTGATGGTTCCCTTCATCAAAGATGGTTTCATGCAGTATCCATTTGGCAAAGCCAGCGGCCAGATCCCGGGAGATGTTCCGCAGCCGATCAAAACTTTCACCGAATCTTTAGAAATCACCAACCCGCAGGCCAAAAGGATTCCCTCCGCATTCATTGTCATGACAAAAAACGGCCAATCCAATCCGCTCAATGACCAAATGGGCCTAAACAAAGCGCGTGCGCGCGGCTGGAAAATATTCGCAATGGAAGGTGGGCATTATGCCATGCGCGAGCAGCCGGATGCGTTGGTTAGGAAGTTAGATAAGATTGCTGGACACAGTCAACAGTGATAGAATATTGGCTTTATATCGAACTATTTGCGAGAAGATTGATCGCAAGCTGAAATTTGTTGTAACTATAATAGTTTATTGATTAAACTACCCTGCTTTACTGTATTCAACCTCACAATATTCGCTGTGAAATACCTAACATCTCTGCTTTTTTTGTTTATTGGATGTGTTGGCAGCGTCAAACGCCCTGAAAAGATCGATAAAAAGGTGTCATTCTCAGTTATATTTGGCTCATGCTTTGCTAACGATACAATATCGCTTTTTCTGGATGAAGATTTGATAGTTGATAAGTTGAGCATCCAGTCGGATACGGTGTTGGGGCTGGCCGAATTGTATATATCCCAAAGGTTAGATTCAAACTCTCTCTTGATTCGATATAACACAAAAGAATTTCTTAAACCACCAATTAGGTTAAAGCCTGCTTTTGATCTTAAAATTTTGAAAGGTTCGGAAACCTACTATTTCAAACTGAATCTAAAATCAGGTAGATTAATTTTGGTAGACGGTTGTCAAGGTAAAATAATGATCAGACAATCGAAAAAAGAACTTTGGTTTGAATAACGCTCCGGAGTTGCTCGCGGGAGAGTTTATAGATTTTCCTATATTGTCTTTCAAGGGACGATCACACATATCTGTCACAATACAAAAACAGATCTCGGCATCAATTGCAAAAATCGGCTTGAAAGATTATTAATTCAATAATTCTTACTACGATAATGCCGAGACAAACAATAACAGCAATTGAACAGCATCTTTTAACAAATGCCTTTTTTCCGCCAGAAGCTGAGATATGGAAGCCAGGAAACGCAGTCTACGAGGGCGTATTTATCCAAAAGATAAATGCAAGACAATTTATAGTACACGCGCAACGCCACATGGCATTCGATCCATTTCAGTTGGCGGAGAATGCAAACTGGGTATTTGATTCGTTAGGTGGTGCCTATAAAAAATGGAGCGATCTAGAAAACGGTATTTATGATTGAACACAATTTAAACATCAACGAATGAATCGAAAAACGCAATCACAATCTAGTGAGTGATAAGGTGAGTAAAAGATTTAGCAGGCTGTAATCGACTAATAAGTAATTTGTTATCTAAGGAGTTATTATCCAAGGGTGAGCACGGAAAGCGCCTCCCAATTTCGAATGAAGGAACATTCCGGGTCTTCGCGTATCCTTCACGGTTGATAACTTGCTAAGTTTGTAAAGTAGCATGGATGCCATTTTATGAAAATACTGATAGTTGAAGACGATCGCCGGATCAGCGAATTTTTGCAGAAGGGTTTGCAGGAAACTGGTCATTTTGTGCAGCTTGCGCATGATGGCGTGGAAGCCCGAAACTTTATACAAAACGATTGCTGGGACCTTTTTATCCTGGATATTATGGTACCCGGCATCGACGGTATTCAGCTGGCCGAGCTGATCCGTTTTCGCAAAATTGACACGCCTGTGCTGATGTTCAGCGCATTAGGCGAGGCCGAGGATAAAATTAAGGCGCTGGATATCGGCGCCGACGATTACCTTGTCAAACCCGTCCATTTCCCCGAACTGCTTTCCCGCATTAATGCGCTCCGGCGGCGTTACGAGCTGCATTATTCGAATGAACATATTCTGGTTTGCGGCGATTTGCGGGTGGATATTGACAGCAATGTGGTGGAGCGCGCAGGAAAAGACATTGTATTGTCTGCCAAAGAGTTCAAGTTCCTTGGTTATTTGCTTGAAAATCAGGGTAAAATTGTTACCCGCACGCAGATTCTGCAGGTGGTGTGGGGCGCGAATACGGATACCTATACTAACGTAGTGGACGTTTACATTTCCTATCTCCGCAACAAAATCGACCATAATTTTGATGAAAAACTGATCCGCACCGTGAAGGGCAGGGGATATATGATCGCGGCGCAAAAATGAAGATCAGGAATAAATTAACGCTGGCTTCCTCCCTCGTTTTCGGACTGGTACTCACCGTTTCGTCGGGGTTGATTTATCTGAATTTTATCAAATCGGCAGAGAATATTTTCTTTGAAGAACTGGCGCGCAAAGCAGCATTGACTGCCATTTTCTATTTGGAAGAAGACGAAATGAGCTCGAAGGAATACAGCCGGATCGAGCAGAAATTCCTAACCGCTACCGCCGACCAGGAAATCAGGTTGTACGACCGCTCGGGCAACATTCATTTTGGCGTAGCCGACCCGGATTCCAACATTACCGCCAACATTCTCAAAACCATTCGTGACCGCGATCATTACAGTTTCAAGGTCGACAACCTGTATTACTACGCGATTTATTACCGTGATAATCAGGGTTCTTTCAGTGTGATTATCAAAGCCAATAACCCGACTTTGAATGCGCAGGAAAGTGAATTTATGAAAATCCTGCTGACTGCATTGCTGATCGGGATTGTGGTGATTGTTGTGCTGAGCTATACTTTATCGAAGGTGGCTTACAGACCTGTCCGCGACATTATCCGGCAGGTGCAGTCGCTGGATGTGACTGGTAAAAAGCAAATGCTGACTTACCCGCAAACCAAAGATGAGCTGGAAGATCTTTTTAAGGAATTTAATGGTATGCTCGATAAGTCTTATCAAAGCATTCAGATCCAGAAAAATTTTATCAGCCACGCATCTCACGAACTGAAAAGTCCGTTGGCCTCTATTGTCGGGAATCTGGAAGTTTTGCTAAGCAAAGAAAGATCAGTGCAGGAATACCAATCTGTGAGCGGACAGGTATTGACCGATGCCGACCGTCTTGAAAAAATCTTAAACAACCTGCTGACACTAGCTGGTCTGCAACAGCAGAATATTGAAACCAATGCACCCGAACGCATCGACGAAATTCTCTGGGAAGCGCTCGATCAGCTCAAAACCGAATACCCGGAAACCAAAGTCAATGTGCTCTGGCAGCTCCCGGAAGACCAGCCGGATTTACTCACTTTCACCTGCAACCGCACGCAGCTTTATATTGCATTATATAATCTGATCGAAAATGCAGCCAAGTTTTCGGATTCAAAACCGGTTGATATTGAGTTGTTTGAAATAAATAAAAGTCTTGGAATCAAAATCCGGGACCGCGGCATCGGGATCAGCAGCGAAGACCTTTCACACATTTCAGAGCCATTTTACAGGGGCAGCAATACGGCGCTGCAAAAGGGAAATGGTCTGGGTATGGCGATCGTCACGCGGATTTTTGACAAATATAAAATCCAGCTCAAAATTGACTCCGCGCCGGGAGCAGGAACCGAAATACAGATCCGGTTTTAATCCGGTTTCTCATTTACTTTTAATGTAGCTCTCACACAGATATAATGTAGAGCAAAGAATGCTCTAATGTTGCCGCGATAGTTTTGTGCCTTAACATCAAGGCATCTCTGTGAAGTTATTTATTATCGCATTTCTCGCACTCGCCTCCTCTTTTTTTGGGTCATCAAAGCTTTTTGCCCAGGATACATTAAGGATCAATCAGAAGGAAGCAGAGGCATTATTTCTAAACAATAACCTCGATCTGATCGCGCAAAAGCTGAGCATTCAGCAGGCGGAGGCGGCGATTATCCAGGCCAGGCTTTGGCCCAATCCTGAATTCAGTCTCGACGAAGTGAATCTCTGGGCGACGCGCAACCAGCTTTCGTCCGGCGAAACGATCCCGCCATTGTTCGGGAATTTTGGTAAAAACAGGGAGTTCACGGCGGAGTTTTCGCAGCTGATTGAAACCGGCGGAAAGCGCCGGAAACGCATTGCGCTCGAATCCGTGTCGCGGGATATGGCGGCTGAATATTTCTGCGAGCTGATCCGTGAACTGAAAATGCAGCTGCGGTCTTCTTTGCATGAGCTGGCATTTCAGCAATCCTATCTGAATGTGCTGGACACGCAGAGTGAGGCGGTCGGGAAGCTGGTAGCTTCTTATGAACACCAGTTCAAGCAGGGAAATGTAAACAAACCCGAGCTGTTCCGCCTGCGTGCATTAAAGCTGGAACTTGGTCAGCAAATCGTGGAAACGCAGAAGGAAATCAATGGTTTACAAAAAGACCTAACCATTCTGCTGCATACGCCAGCCAATGGTTACCTGCTGATCGAAACGCCTGAAATGGTTAATACCAATACATTAGCCAGCCTGTCGCTCGGTGAGCTTACAGCCACCGCGGCGGCCAATCGGCCTGACGGGAAAATCAGCATTCTGCAGCAAACCCATTCCCAGAAAAAATACGATTATGAATACGCCCAGCGCAAACCCGATGTAAATGTGGGCATCAACTACGACCGCGGCGGCAACTTCCTGCTCAACTTTTTTGGGTTTGGGGTAAAGTTCGATGTGCCGGTTTTTAACCGTAATCAGGGCGCTATACTTGAAAGTAAAATTGGCATTGATCTCGCCAAAGTGCAGGCCGACCAGACTTCAAAACGCATTGAAGCCGAAGTGGCGGTGGCATTTCGAAATCTGCAAAAAAGTCTGACTGCATACCAGAATCTCGATGCGGCTTACAGTGAAGAACTCGACAACGTACTCGCTGCCTACACCCGCTATTTTGTCCAGCGCAATGTCAATCTGGTCGAGTACCTCGACTTTTTCGATGCCTACATCGCCAATAGGAAAACGATTTTCACGACGATCAACCAGTTGCGGCAAAGCAGGGAAGAGTTGATCTATGCAACCGGCGCGGAAATCCAGTAATCCATCCTTTTAACTTATACCATGTTAAAGTCAAATCGCACTTTCATCGCAATTGCAGCCGTTTCGCTCATGCTCACCGCATGTTACGAGCGGAAGGAGGAAGCAGAAAAAACAGCCAAACCGGCGGCTGCTTTCCTGCCTTCCAAAATCACGACTTATCCTGCCGTCATCGAGCCGATCACGGAATCCATCCGGCTTACGGGACAGATTGAATACAATCCCAATCAGGTAGTCCGCTATGCCAGTCTGGTCACCGGTGTGATCACTAAATCCTACATTTCATTGGGCGACCGCGTCAGGAAAGGACAGGTACTCGCCGAAATGCGCAGCGCAGAACTTTCTGAGTTGAATGCACAAGGCCGCGTGCTGGAAACGCAGTTGAAGGTGGCGGAACGTAAACTGGCGTCGACCAAATCGATGTTTGAAGACCGCATTGCGTCGGAAAAAGACCTGGTAGAGGCCCAGAGCGAGACAGAGATTTTGAAGTCGGAAATCGAGAAAATTAAATCCAATCTCTCCCTCTATAATGCAAGTTCTGAAAAAGGTGTATTCCAGATCAAAGCGCCGGTGAGCGGGTATGTGGTGGAGAACAATATGTCCGGCGGAACGCAGATCAGCAATACAGAACCGAATCTGTTTACAATTTCAGACTTGTCGGAGGTTTGGGTGACGACAAATGTATACGCAGTTGATCTTCCTTTTGTACAAACCGGTATGAAGGCTGTGATCAAGTCCAAAGCTTATCCCGAAGATTTTTTCGAAGGCACGATCTCCGACATTTCCCAGGTTTTCGACCCGCAGGAGCGTGTGCTCAAAGCAAGGATCAGAATGCAGAATAAAAGCCTGAAACTGAAACCAGGACTAATGATTGAAGCCGTAGTGAAGAAAAATTCAGGAGAAGTAGCAGTGGGCGTACCCGCCGTTGCGATGATTTTTTACAACAACGAAAACTACCTGCTCATTCAGAAACCTGACAATACGCTGGAACCGCGAAAAGTAACGGTCGACGTAAAAGATAATGACCGTCTCTTTTTTAAGAGTGGCATCGCAGCGGGTGAAAAGGTGGTGATCAACAACCAGTTGCTCCTTTTTTCGGAAGTCCTCAGTCAGGAAAACTAACAGATATTTATGCAGAAATTAACGCAAGGCATCGTATCCTTTTCGCTAAGGAATACGACGATTATATTTTTTATGACGGCCCTGCTGGCCGTAGTGGGCGTGGTAAGCTACCTCCACACGCCCATTGAAGCGTTCCCCGACGTAACCAATACCCGCGCGCGGATCATCACGCAGTGGCCCGGCCGTAGCGCCGAGGAGGTCGAAAAATTCATTACACTGCCGGTGATGAAAGAAATGAACACGATCCCGAAAAAATCGCAGGTCAGGTCCATTTCCTTGTTCGGTTTGTCGGTGGTAACGGTTTTGTTCGAGGACAATGTGGAAGATTTTTACGCGCAGCAATATGCATCCACGCGCCTTCGTAACATTGAAATGCCCGCTGGTGCCAATGCTGAAATCGAGCCGCCATATGGGGCTACCGGGGAGATTTTTAGGTACGTGATTAAAAGCGAGCGGCCGATCAGGGAGCTCACTGCCTTGCAGGAATGGGTGATCGAGCGGGAGCTTGTCGCCGTACCGGGCGTCGCGACGGTGGCGAGTTTTGGAGGCGAGGAAAAAATCTATGAAATCCGCGTAAACCCTGCTTTGCTTGCCCAATACAACCTCACGCCGCTCGATGTGTACGATGCGGTTAGAAAAAGCAATATCAATGTCGGCGGCGATGTGATCCAGAAAGGCGATCAGGCTTATGTGGTGCGCGGAATGGGTTTGCTGGAAAGTGTGAAGGACATTGAGAATATTCTGATCAACGTAAAAGGCAATACGCCGGTGCTCGTGAAACAGGTGGCCGATGTGGAAATCACTGCAAAACCGCGTTTGGGGCAAGTCGGGCTGGGAGAAGAGAAGGATCTCGTAGAAGGAATCGTAGTGATGCTGCGCGGTGAAAATCCGAGCGAAGTCATTGATAAACTGGAAAATACGATCGCCGACCTGAACAACCGAATTTTGCCAGCGGACGTGAAAATCGTCCCGGTAATCGACAGGACCGAGCTCGTCGACGCGACTGTGCATACGGTGACGCACAATCTGGCGGAAGGTATCGTGCTCGTTTCGGTGATTGTTTTTGTGTTTTTGTTCAACTGGCGTACAACCCTCACCGTGGCGCTCGTGATCCCGCTTTCGTTTCTGTTTGCAATCACCATGCTGCGCATTCAGGGACTGCCTGCCAACTTAATCTCGTTGGGGGCGATTGACTTCGGCTTATTGCTGGAAGGGACAATGGTAATTGTGGAAAAGATCTATGTGGACTTGGAACGAAGTTCGCTGAAAATGGGTGTCGCGCGGTTTAATAAAATGTCAAAACTTGGCTTAATCAAACGCAGTGTAAGACACGTGGCGCCGCATATTTTCTTCGCGCAAATTATATTGATCGTCGCATTGCTGCCGATATTCTCATTCCAGAAAGTGGAGGGGAAAATGTTCTCGCCGCTTGCATTTACATTGGGGTATGCATTGATCGGTTCGCTGATTTTGAGCCTCACTTTTGTGCCCGCCATGTGTAAGGTTTTGTTGCAAAAAAATGTGCGGGAAATCAATAATCCGGTGGTTAACTTTTTCCGGAATAACATCTTCAAGCTCTATCAATGGAGCGACCGGAATAAAAAGCTGGTGATGGTTTCGTTCGTGGTTTTGTTTGCGGTTTGTGTAGGTAAATTTCTGACTTACGGGACGGAATTTATTCCCAAATTAAATGAAGGCGCTATTTATGTCAGAGCGACTTTGCCGAATAGTATTAACCTGGAACAATCCGTCAAAACCAGTAACACATTACGCGATACTTTGCGCTCATTTAAAGAAGTTTCATTTGTAATGAGCCAGACCGGCCGCCCGAATGATGGTACTGATCCGACCGGTTTTTTTAACAATGAGTTTCACATTCAATTAAAACCTGAAAGTGAATGGACGCGCAAGATCACCAAGGAAGAATTGCTGCGCGAAATGAAAGAAGTACTTGGTGCATTTCCGGGAATTACCTTCGGATTCAGTCAGCCGATCCAGGATAATGTGGAGGAATATGTGGCCGGTGTAAAAAGCTCGCTGGTGGTGAAAGTGTTCGGCGACGATTTGCAGGATATGGAGCGCCAGGCCGACGAAGTAGCCGCGCAGCTCAAAGGTATTGAAGGAATTACGGATATTCTGGTGTACAGAAATATCGGTCTGCCCGAACTTAACATCAAGCTCGACGAAGGCCGCATGGCGCGTCACGGCGTATCAATGGCCGATGCCCAGGCAGTCATCGAAATGACGATCGGCGGAAAAGCTGCTTCAATATTTTACGAAAACGACCGACTGTTCGACATTACCGTGCGCTACCAGGAAAAGTACCGGAATACGGAAGAAGAAATCGGCAATATCCTGATCCCGTCGCTCGACGATCATCAGGTACCGTTAAAAGAAATCGCGAGCATTAGCACCAAAACCGGCCCCGCATTTATTTACCGCGAAGGCAGCAGCCGCTACATCGGAATCGGTTTCAGTATAGACGGACGTGATCTGGGAAGTACCATTGCCGAGGCGCAAAAAGTGGCGAAAGACAATGTGAAATTTGCCAAAAATTCGAAGGTAGAATGGGCGGGAGAATTTGAAAGTAAAGAGCGCGCCACTGCCCAACTGGCGGTGATTGTCCCCGCTGTATTGCTGCTGATTGTCTTCTTGTTATATATGAATTTCGGCAATGTAAAAGACACTGCTATTTCGCTGATCACCATTCCATTTGCTTTCATCGGCGGCTTCCTTTCGCTCTGGGCGACGAGCACTATTTTCGGAATTTCAGCAGGAATTGGATTCATCATTCTGTTCGGAGTTTGTACGATTGACGGGATTATTCTAGTCCACGTGATGAAGGATAATCTGCTCAATAAAATGCCGCTCAAACAGGCGATTTCAGAAGGTATTTACGGACGGATCCGACCTGTAATCATGATCGCATTAATGGGCTCACTCGGACTTTTACCCGCCGCATTATCCAATGGAATGGGTTCCGAAATCCAGAAACCGCTCGCCATTATGATTGTAGGCGGACTCTTGATTTGTATGTTCTTGTCCTTCACCGTTTTGCCGCAGGTTTTTCATTGGGCTTACCGGAAAACAGACCAGCCAGACGCTTAACCAAAGATCCGCTCCCAGGCTTTACACTTCATTTATGACAATACAACGCACCTTTTCCCGGAATATCTATATGTGCCTGATGCTAGGCCGCAGGCACACGCCACGCTGAGGTTTCGCAACTGGGAGTTATTTGCAGGACGGAAAAAACGATGGATCGGACTGGCTGATTCCACGCTTGGTACGGGTTCCTATGCCTGGTCCACCAATGCATTGCCGATCCCGAAAGTGCATTTAGGAACTACCAAATTCGTGGCAATGCAGGCGTTTACGATTCCCCCTTCAAAGTAAACCCCCGTCAGTTTTCAGGATTGATCAGTGTGGCAAATGACCCACGGCTATTAATCGGATTCCAGGTAAAACTGTCACTAGCCTCCGACGTTGGCCGCTTGTACCCGGAGAATTATGGTGCTGCTGTGCAGATTGTCCGGTTTTTTAAGGTGTGAAGCCCATGTCCGAGCAGCTACAGTTGAAGATCTACCAAAAGGTTATGAAATGAGCGGTGAATGGAAGCTGTTTCACATTTTAAATCCTATGTCTTCAAGAAATTCAAAAGTATTAATGTGCCGGATACTGAATGCTTCACAAACGTCAGGTATAAATATTCTGCTTTTCGAAAAAGGAGAGAGCGTTTCCTGTGATACAACAATAAGCTCGTAATGCATTGCGCAGCATACAATCCATGGATCGGCATTTTCGAAGGTTGCAAACTCGTCGCGTGCATTTTGTTTCAATCTCTCAATTCCGTTAGCCCATTGCATAAGGTTACCATAATGCTGTAATATTCCAGGCTCCTTTTTGGTATCGATTAGATTTGATTTAATCCCGTCAAGACAAATCCATTCATAAAGTTTGTCTTTTCCTCTCTTTATCTCATCATAGACTTTATCAATGCTCGTTATTGTCTTGCATTTGAATTGTTCATCCAAGAAATTCCAGAAAGTTGGCGCTATTTTAAATGAATAGTAGGCACGATGTGCTTGTGTGAAGCTACTGGTATCTATGACGTATTTCAATGTTAGGTGTGTATTTCGGTGTAAATAATAGGTTTAATCCTTCGATTGGAAATTGTGGTATGTTTCTCCGTAAAGATTTGTCAATTTGTAGGCGTCGCTATACAATAGTTTTCCAGATCTTGTGGCATAATCGACCATTTTAAAGAACGCCCTCCCAACTCTATTAGGCTGATTTAGATAAAAATCTCCACCCGCTGGCTTTTGACCGGTACTTTCCCACTTTTGTTTCTCGGAATTATAAAACCTTGTGTATTCTGTCCAACTAAATATTCCTATATCCAGTAATCTTCTTCCGATTACAACACTGCTTACTTTGAATTGTTTAACGAGTGCATCAATATAATTGGATTGGTGTTTAACTTTATTCCAGGCTATTCTTAATTCGCCTTCATCAACCAACAAAGATGCAGCAACAGCATCACAAATTTTTTCATGATCATTAGCAGGAGGTTGCATTTGGTTAAGCTCAGAGACAGCGGAAATTCCTAGCCAAACATGCACCAATTCATGCAAAATCGTAAAGATCTGCGCTGCTTTAAAATCCTGCCTGTTAACAAAGATGAATGGTGCATAAGGATCACACAAGGTAAATCCTTTGAACTCTTGCGGATTAAGTGCCCTATTTGTGCTATTTCTCACAATACCATTCATAATGATGTAAACTCCGGTTTCTTCAATTTTCTTCACGAGATACATCAAAGCTTCATCTCGACCGTTTAGTTCTGCAGCCCAGTTTTTCGGTAAATTTAAGGCTGTCCTTATTCTGTTGGCAATGTCGGGAACATTGTTTTGATCTGTGACAGAACCAACGAAATTCAGGGGCTCAAAACCTTCGGTACGAAGAAATTTACTCAACCAATCTTGTCGCATTTCAACCACAGCAATGGTCTCCCTCAGTTCGGGACTGTACTGATAGACAGGGGCGACTTCGCCGGTTCTGAATAACGGAACCGTATTTTCCTGACTTGGCAGCTCTTTAAGAAAAAAGTAGCCAAAGGGAATATTCACTTTCTTGGCCAGTTCAGCCAGTTGATTGATAGTAGGTTGCTTGTCCCCAGAGATCCACTGCTGCAAAGACGGAAAGATCTTCCATATAGATTCCTCAGCTGAGCTTACTGCCTCTGCGAGAAGTGTGCTGTTGATATGTACCGTTTCAGACATATTACAAAGCTAGCATTTTGGTTGAATCAAACCGACAAAACACTTCTGGTTGTCAGGCGTTAGCTCTTACTCCAGCTCACGTGATTTCTGACCTGATTTGACAGATTTCCTGTCTTTGGTAATCACCAGAATATCGTAGTCGCTCACATAATCGGTATGCTGCTGATAAAGGTGAGCGAGGGAAGTCTTCATTCGTGTGTGGCGGTTTTTTAGAATTTGCGGTAAGATACTAAATTTCAAAAAATGGTAGTACAAGACCATTTCGGCTACAACAATCTCCACATCCGCTACAAGCGCCCGCGCCGAACCACGGAAATTTGTCTTCTGAAAATAACAGTTAAGACAAATGACAAAGACGATTTTTATTACCGGTGCTTCAACGGGTATCGGAAGGGCTACTGCCAAATTATTTGCGGCCAAAGGCTGGAAGGTAATTGCGACCATGCGCAAGCCTGAAAATGAAACAGAACTCAATGTGCTGGATAATGTAACCGTGCTGCCGCTCGACGTGACCAGCCCGGCGCAAATCCGCGAAACCACGCAGCAGGCGCTGGCTTTGGGCGATATTGATGTGGTATTCAACAATGCGGGCTATGGATTGTTCGGTGCGTTGGAAGCGATGACCGACGAGCAGCTGGTACAGCAAATGGACACCAACTTTTTCGGTGTCGTACGGGTGACGCAGGCCTTCATTCCCTATTTCCGGGAGCGAAAAGCGGGACTTTTTATTACCACCGGCTCATCGGCCGGGCTGATGGCTTTCCCGGTGAGCTCCATGTACGATGCCAGTAAATTTGCGCTGGAAGGTTGGGCGGAAAGCTTGTCCTATGAGCTGAATGAGTTTGGGATCGGCATTAAAACCATTGAACCGGGACTGGTCGCGACCGAAATTGGGGCAAAATCAGTGTTTGCCACGCATCCGGCTTACGAAGCGATTATAGGCAAATTCACAGCAATGCTGGCAACTGGCAACGCCCCGACGACTTCCGAGCAAATCGCCGAAGTCGTGTACGGCGCTGCAACTGACGGTACTGATACATTGAGATATGTTTGCGGCGACGATGCCATTGAATGGTATGCGCTGCGCCTGGCTAAGGGCGACGAGGCTTTCCGGGACGGGATCAAACAACTATTAGCCGCTGTTTAAAATTAAAACGGTCTGCCGGCCCAGGCCTGAACGATTTGCGCCGGCAGACCATTATCTGATTATGAAAAGGGAACATCTCAAACCGCGCGTTTATCACTCCATTTCCGAAATGCAGCGCGCATTCGGTCTGCCGCAACCATTGCACCCGCTGATCAGCTTGCTCGATTTCAACAAGGTGCGGATCACGGCCGAAATGCTGGCCGAAACTTTTGTCATGGATTTTTATAACATTACCTACAACGAATCGGCGGGCTGCCGGATGCGATACGGGCAAACCACTTACGATTTTCAGGTGGGCGGAATGTTTTTTTCCTCTCCTGGCCAGCCGTTGACGGGCATTCAGGTGGCAGAAGAAACGCTTGGATTTACCTTGCTGGTCCACCCTGATTTTCTGCGAAACTATGCGTTGGATGCTAAAATCAAGCATTATGGCTTCTTTTCATACTCGGTAACCGAGTCGCTGCATTTGTCGGATAAGGAAAAGTCGATCATAGAGGGCATTGGCAGCAACATCGGCGACGAGCTCGAAACGGCGATCGACGACCTGAGCCAGGATGTGCTGATTTCGCAGTTGGAACTGCTGTTGAATTACAGCCAGCGGTTTTATAAACGTCAATTTATTACCCGCAAAACAATCAACAATGCATTGCTAGAAAAGCTGGACCAATTGCTGAATAATTATTTTGATGACAAAACCACCCTGCTGAAAGGGCTGCCGAGTGTCCAGTATCTCTCGGATGAATTACACGTCTCGCCCCGCTACCTCGGCGACATGCTCCGCGCACTGACCGGCCAGAATACGCAGCAGCACATTCACAATAAGCTGATCGAAAAAGCAAAGGAGGTGCTCACATTCAGTGATCTGACAGTAGGTGAGATCGCCTACCAGCTCGGTTTCGAGCATCCGCAGTCTTTTAGTAAGTTGTTTAAATCAAAAACAAACGTTTCTCCCCTGGAATTCCGAGCGAGTTTTAATTGAGAAAGGCTGGCTAGGCTGCGTATTAAAAAGCCTGCTTACTTAGATTATTTGAATGAGGGCAACGGTCAAAACCAGATAATTACAAGCGCGCCTTATTATCTTGTAAAACATTAGCATTACTCCTGATTGTTACACATTTAAATCTAACAAGCTGACCATATTACTATGAAACGATTTGTCTTTTTACTCCTGTCACTTTTCGGTGGCTTCAATGCCGTGGCACAAATTGACACGACCAGCTATCCCAAAGAAAGACAGGAAATCAGGGCACTGATGCGCAATAGGAAACCGGATGTACAAATTGATTGCAAAGACTTTATCGCGGTGGGAGCCAAGGGTGACATTTCCTTTTCGCACGAGCAATGGCAGGGTGTGCAATCGAAGGAGAAATTGGTTTTCAAATCGGTGCGGCCGGTGCCTGGCAACGAATTCATTCGCATTTATGACGGGAATATGGCAGTGGTCAATTTCCTGATTAATGTTCAGCTGGAAGTCGACGGACGGGAGGTGAATATGAAAGTCAGGAGACTGGAAGTTTTTCATAAAAATGCTGGCAGCTGGTGCCGCGTAGCCGGACAGGGTACGGAGGTGGATGAGAAGCTGTTTCCGGTAAAGACGAATTGATCAGCAAAGAGCCAGACCTGCGGCGTTTTCCAGCAAATGTGAATTATGAAAGGAGCAACAAAAACCCATTCGATGCCGGCGAATCTAAGCCAGAACGAGCAGCTCCCGATCCGGATCGTGTCTCCCGGTTTCGGGCATTTGCCAAAGGAGACTGTCGACAGGCAGGAGCTTACACACAGGCTTCCATACTATTTCCTGCTCTTTGTAATAGAGGGTACGAGCCGCCACAAGGTAGATATGGACGAGTTTGAGATCGGGAAAAACGAACTGCTGTTTTCGTTGCCCCATCAGATTCAGCAGCTCCCGGAAATGGGACATGGCGCCGACTATTTTAAAATAGGATTTGATAATGAATGTTTATCCAGACTGCCACGGCAATACCCTTTTCTGCTGAATCCACTCAATCAGCATAAAGTAACTTTTTCTCCTGCCGCCGCAGTGAGGCTGAATTCAATATTTGCGATATTGAAAGATTTGCTGAGTAGGCCCGATACAGACCCGGACCTGATTTTGGCGCACCTGAACAGTCTGCTGACCGAGATCAATACGGCTTACTTTGCAGGGGAGGGGAGACAGGCAGATGATCGTATCACCAAGTTTATCGGGTTTAAGGTATTTGTAGAAAACAACCTGACAGGTCATCCAACGATCCGGGACATTGCGGAGTCGCTGGCGGTGAGTCAGGACAGCCTGTATCAAATCGTCAAGCAGTATTCGGGACTTTCGCCCAAGGAATTTGTCACAAACCGGCTGATCCTTGAAGCCCGGCGCAGGATATATTATGGCGAGCGCACATCCGTGAAAGAACTGGCTTTCGACCTGGGTTTTAATGATCCAGATTATTTTTCCCGCCTGTTCAAGAAAGTGACAGGCAAAACAGTCGCCAGCTTTTTTCAGGATTTGTCCTGAACCCTTCGTTTTTCGTCCGGCTCGATTCCAATCAATGTTCGGAGCTTTGTTCATCACTTTAAAATAAGGATTATGGACAAAGGATCTGAGAAGATATTGATCACCGGTAGCACCGGACTGGTAGGCGCCAGACTGCTTCCCCGACTTGCAGACGCAGGTTTTGCCTGTCATGCATTGATCCGAGAAGGAAAACAAGCCCCTGCCAACGTGCCCTTCACGGCGGGCGACCTGCTAAACCCACAAACGCTCATAGAAGCTGTAAAAGGCGCATCCGCGATTATCCATCTGGCGGCCGTATTCCGGACTGCCGACACGGATATGATCTGGAAAAGCAACCTCGAAGCGACACAAAACCTTATAGAGGCGACGAAGAAATATGCACCCACTGCACGGTTTATTCTGGCAAGCACGGCGCATGTTTATAATGTCAATAACCCGCATCCCGGACGGGAGGACGATCTTTTGAACCCGGAGCTTGCCTATCCGGCGAGCAAGCTGGCAGCAGAGCATGCATTGCGCACGAGCGGGCTTAACTGGTCTGTGCTGCGGTTCCCTTTTGTATACGGTGACAGCGACGGGCACATCGCCATGTTGCCTGAGCACGTGCTGGGAAAGTGGCACCCGGCTGCCAGAATGAGCATTATTCACCATCGCGACATCGCCAATGCGATCAAAATGGCCCTTGCCGGCAAGATGGACGGGCAGGTTGTGAACATTTCCGACGAATGCCCGATGTCCGTCTACGAGCTGCTGCAGTTGGTGGGTGTAAGAATGGAATCTTCCTCCGAGCCTTTGACTAATCCCTGGCATTTGCAAGTGGATAGTTCGCTGGCGCGGAGCCTTGGCTTTCAGGCAGAGGTGCGGACCGTGTATCAAGCTGTCAGGGAAAATCTGTTGTGAGGCTTTTATTCTAAATTTATCTGAAAACCGATCCTGAGGATAATTCTTCCTGAGATGTGCTCAACCGAAAAGTCCCGCAAGCGATATCTTTCGACTCGTTGCGGGATTTTCATTTAACGATCAGCGTCGATCAGATCGCTGTTTAGTTTTGCAACTGCGACAGTACATCCGACAGCGTTGTAATTCCCCAATGTTCAAAGTACCTGCCGTCTTTTACCCGGACGATATCAATCACGTCAATGTTGACTGCGCGTCCAGTCGCCGGAATACCCAGTATCTCACCGGTCTGAGTTCCGCTGATTGTCTTCCGGGTAGTAACCAGATCACCTTCTGCAACCTGTTGGTGGATCGTCACGTGAATGTCGGGCATTGCAGGGCGAAGGATTTCATTGAAAAAGTAGATCATTCCATCTGCACCATTGCTCATTCCCTCGGGTGCTGAACGATTTACAAATTGCCCGTCCATGAGTTCATTGAAGCTTTGAAGATTGCCTTCTGCGATTACTTCCTGATTGAAGCGGCGTACTACTGCTTTGTTGTTTTCGGTTGTTGTTTCCATCATTAATATGTTTTTGTGATGGCCCGAAATTACAGGTGCAGTCAGCTGAGCAGTTAAGGATAGACGGTCAACCGCTACGGCGCAACGTTCAAATGCTTTTGCTGGTAATCACTCGGCGTGCTTCCGAAGTGATTACGGAATGCTTCTGAGAAACTGGAATGGTTCTGATAACCGACCCGCATATAAACTCCTGACGGACTCTCATCAAAAGTTCTGAGCAAGTCTGCCGCCAGTTCAAGCCTTTTGGCCAATAACCATTTTTGAGGTGAGGTTTGATAAATCTCGCTGAACTTCCTCTTGAATGTGGAAGTACTCATGTGGCAAAGAAATGCGAGATCCTCCACCGTAGTGGGCTGACCGATCTGGCTTTCAACCACTTTTTTAATCTGCAATTGCTGTTTGTCGCGGGTCAATATTTGAATTGCATGAAATCTTTCCGGATCAGTCTGGAACATATACAACAGCAGTTCCTCGATTTTAAGTAACCGGATTTCAGCTGATAAATCCCCGTCATTGTTCAGCAAAACTTGCAATGAGGCAATGAAATGCTTTATAAAAGTATCCTGCCTGAAAATTAAAAACGGCTGCTTGTTAGCTTTGGCGGTGGCTGCATTCAACAGGTGCTCGTACTTGATCAGAAAGCGGTTGAACACTTCATTGCTGAAATAAAAGAGGATACTTGTGAATTGGTTTGTACCGGCAAGCAGCTCGGAAGTAAGTACATTACCCGTTGAAAGAACAACAAGCTCGCCTGCGTTAACAACCGCTGTCGCATCAGGATAGATGATTGTCTTCGTCCCGCTCACAAGCAAGTTGATCATATTCTTGTTCAGGACGATCCTGTTCTTGACTGAGTCACGGTCGGAGTTGTAGTAACGGATTACGACATCGTCCGCTTGCGCCGCAGGATCATCCAAAAGATCATCAGGCAGGTAGTAGGTGTTCATTTTTGACTTAACAACTTTATGTTCTCCGCGTCGCTTATTGCGACTCCGATGCAAATTAAGCTATTTAAAACGCTCTGCTGCATCTGGCGTTATGGGGGTGAAAAAATTGATCAGGTTACCGTCTGGATCCCGGAACAAGAGCGACCGGTTGCCCCAGGGCATTGTTGTTGGTTTTTGTACAATGCACGCTTTAAGGAAATCAGATAGTCTTTCATAATGCGCATCTACATCATCAACCCGAAATTCCAAAATGACCGAACGGTTTGTAGAAGGCGTAGCCACACTTTCTCCACCAAAAAAGTTGAGCGTGCGCGTGCTGCCAATCGCTAATGTGGCCAGGGGAGTACGGAATTCGGCAAAGTCTTCGGTAAGCCGGTGCGCATCGGATCCGGTGATTTGCTGATAAAAATCGATCAGTGCATTGATGTTCCCCGTGATAATCCGAGTTGAATTGAATGTCATAGTTAATGAGGATTAAATATTTCCTCAAAGCAACATGGACCGCATGACAACAGTGTGTCAGCAGGGCGGACTATCCGTAAACATTTAATGTAGATTTTTGTGAAAAAGCAGTTTGGCGGTATATACCCTCTAAATTGTCGCATTTGCACAGGTTCAAATGCCAGAGTAAATTTCACCTTTGCATGGTCAGAAACATTCTGATCGCGACGATAGTAGCCACAGCAGCTATATCAATGTGAAAACGGAAATGCTGAACAGCTTGGACAAAAAATCAAAACTTAAAATAAGATCATGAGAACAATCAATCCCTGGATCAACTTCAATGGAAATGCAGAAGAAGCATTCACTTTTTACAAATCTGTTTTTGGTGGAGATTTTACAAAGATCGTTCGTTTCAAAGACCTGGCAAGCGACGAGTTTCCTATACCGGAAAGCGAGGCAAACAAAATAATGACCATTGTTTTACCAATAGGGAAACACAATGTGTTAATCGCCAATGATGTTCCGGAATTTATGGGGCGGGTAAATGAAAACGAAAACAGGTCTAAAATTTCAATCAGCACCGAAACGCGCGAAGAAGCAGACCAAATCTTCAACGCGCTATCAGCCGGCGGGAGCATCGAAGGACCAATCGACGAAAGCCCCTGGGGTACTTACGCTGGAATGTTCAGAGACAAGTATGGGATTGAATGGATCGTGGAGTTTGATCCGGCTTATGTTGGATGAAATAAGGTTCGCATTAACAATGCACGCTTAATTAAATGACCGCCTGAATTCTAATGGCGACACATTCATTTTTCGCTTGAATAACTTGTTAAATGATTGCGCGTATTCAAACCCCAATTGGTACGCGATTTCGGCAACCGACAAATTGGTGGTACTCAGATATTGCTTCGCTTTTTCGATCAGCTTTTCGTGAATGTGCTGCTGAGCATTCTGGCCGGTGAGAGAGCGGAGCATGTCGCTCAGGTAATGCGGCGACAAATGGAGCTGCCCGGCCAGATACTCCACCGTCGGAAGTTCGTTGTTGACCGGTGCCTGCTCATCGAAATAAGCATTCAGCACGTTTTCCATTTTGGTCAGAAGATCGTGGTTGACGGACTTTCTGGTGATGAACTGCCGCTCGTAAAAACGGTTGCTATAATTCAGCAGCAGGTCAATCTGGGATAGCACGATTTCCTGGGTATGGCGGTCAATGTGAACCAGTTCCTCGGCGATTTTCAGGAAAACGGCTTGCATGTTCTGCTCTTCTTTCTCGGATAAATGCAGCGCCTCGTGCAGGGAATAGGAGAAAAATCCATAGTTCCTGATCGTGGCCGCGAGCGGATGTTTGTACAAAAACTCAGGATGAAAAAAGAGCGCCTGGCCGGTACCGAAATCAGGATCCAGGATCGCATCTTCCGCTGTTTCCAGGGATTGCACCTGCCCGGCGCTTACAAACGTCATCAAACCTTTATCGAAATCGAAATACTGCTGCCCGTACCGAACCTTCCCGATAATCCCTCTTTTCAGCGACACGCAGTAGAATTGCAGCACAAACTGTCGCCAGAGATCGCGATCGGTAAACCGCATATCCGCCACATTGATCACGCTGATCAGCGGATGCTGCGGCTCCGGCAATGCGTGGAGCCGGTGGAATTCGGTAATGGAATGGATTGTCTTCATGCTGTTTTATTCAAAAAACTGATCCCGGATTTCCTGTCTGAATGCTTCCGAGCCAATGGCCAGGCGACGTGCATACAATGCATTGGCGTCGGCCCCGGCCAGGTAACGCACCTGGTCTTTGCCATCGGTAGCAGCTTCAAAAACGATAGCAGCAACCTGTGCCGGGGTCAATGCCGCCTCCATCATTGTATCAATATTCGTGAATAATTTGTCTTCGAGCTCCACATACGCAGGATGCGAATTCCTGTCCAGCGACCTGCCCAGAAATTCCGTCGCGAAAGCGCCCGGCGCGATGGTTTTAATACCAATATGATGCGGGGCGAGTTCAAAAGACATGCCTTCGGCCCAGCCTTCGACGGCGAATTTGGTAGCATGGTAAATCGAATGCAGTGGAAATCCGAAAAGTCCGCCCATGGAAGTGGTATTAATGAAAAGCCCGCCTCCTTGCTCCCGAAAATGCGAAACAAAAGCTTTTGTAACACGGATCACACCCAGAAGATTGGTATTGATTTGTCTGAGTATCTGCTCCTCAGTTAACGCTTCCAGCGCGCCCATCAGCCCGTAACCTGCATTGTTGAAGACTACGTCAATATTTCTGATAGCCGTCGCTTGCGCGACAGTAGCTTGTATTTGCTCAGGATCGGTAACATCGAGCGGAAGAATGGTCACGTTTTCCAGTGCTGCCAATTCCGTTTCATTCGCGGGATTTCGCATGGTCGCGATCACATACCAGCCTTCACTTTGAAATAATTTTGCAGTTGCCTTTCCCAGTCCGGAAGAAGCCCCGGTGATAAAAATTGTCCTTTGCATTGTACTTGTTTGTTAGTTCAATGCAAAGGTCGGGGCAGGATAAATGGCAAGTGTTTCCAAAACGGGGTAAGCTGTATCCAAAGTACTGAAGAGAACCGGTACCAGACTTATCCTGCTTTACTGCTATTCGTATTAAGCCTTTTCAGTTCTAGTTAGCTTCTAACTTCAGGCTCGCCATAGTAGTTAATTCAACGCGTGCCTGCTTCGGCAAACCTGCTACGGCAATGCAGGTGCGGGTTGGAAAACGGTCGGTGAAATAGGTCTGGTAAACCGCATTCAGCTCGTCGAAATACCGCATATCGGTCAGATATACCGTCACGCTCACAATGTGGCTGAAAGTCAGGTTGTGCTCAGTAAGTATCGTCTCGATATTTGTAAATACCTGTCTAACCTCATCCTGGAAAGAGGTAGTCACGAGCTGTCCGCCAGCCGAGCCGATCTGACCTGAAATAAACAAGAACCCGTTGGAAACCAAAGCTTTTGAAATAGGAACTGCCTGTGCAGCAGCATTTTCATTTGTACTCATGTGATCAATTATCATTTAAATGTTTGCATCTGAATGCCAATTTATGCCCTTTGGGCGAAAGAATCCGGCTCTGCCCGCATTAAAAGCAGATTTTCTGTAATGGGTTTGTCCACGCACGTCTCGCTACTCCTTCATGACTCTAAGCCGCACTTCTCCTTCGTTTGATTTAACATTGAGCAGGTAAAGGCCGCCAGGCAGGTCTGGTGTCCCGAGCTGAATATCCAGAGCAGATGTAACTTCCCGGAATTTCATTTGCTTGCGAACTTTACCCGAGAGATCAATCACTTCGATCTCAACAGGTCCTTTTACTACGCCCTGCGGTTCAAGCCTGAAAATGTCCCGTGATGGATTCGGGAAGATGCGCCATGCTGTTGAAGTATTAAAAATCACTGCCCGCACCGAGGAAAATTCAAAGCTACCGTCGACATCAACCATTTTCAAACGATAATAATGTGTGTTGTTTAAGGTGGATTTGTCGTCAGCGAAAGCGTACTGCTGCACACCCGGCATTGCTTTGCCTTTCACGATGCCAAGATCAGCAAATAATCCCTTTTTTGCGTTTTCCGAACCTACTGCCACCTGGACTACAAAGTGACCGAACGCCTTCTCCTCAGCAGTCGCCCATTTCAACTGGACGGCCGTATGCTCCCCTGAATGGATTTTTTCTGCAGTAAAACTGATCAGCTCGGCAGGCAAAGGCGTGCCCGTACCAATATAGCTTTTCGCCAGCCAGAATTCCGAAAAAGTCTTTGTTTCAAATTCGAGATAATACCCGTTCCGATAGGGGACTTTTTTGACTTTGTCAGCAGGAAAATAGTCCCATCCTTCATTTGCATTGTTGCCCAGATCTCCATCCTGATTTGGGCCCGCGTATTTCGTCAGGCTCAGGTCGTAAACGGATGCGGGCTTGACCAGGTCCGGGTATGCTGTGTCAGTTACCAGTCGCTCGATGGTCGTCTCCGGAAGGTACAACCGGACACCAACGGGATTATCAAGATCCGCATCCGTATTAATCACCCAATTCCTGTCAAGGATCAACTGATCTTTACTGAATTGCAACGCGCCCTCATTGAAATAAGTGTTAAGACCAATGCGCTCGGTGTTCTGCCCTCGGGGCTCGATCGCCATAGCGATCTTATCGTTAATGAAATAAGGAACCCATCCGCCATTGGATAAATAGGAAGGACCCATATCGAATGTACTAGAACTACCATCATAGATATGGTAGGGCATGCTGTAAATATGAACGTCGTCAATGACGATATTCCGTTTGGCAACATTACTGTTTGTTTTAATAACAAAACGGAGCCGCAAATTGGATTGGTAAGGCAAAGTAGTCGTAAATACGCGCCATCCGGTTGCTACTTTTCCGCTCCAATGACCAAGTCCATCTTTTTGCTGATTATACCAATTTGTCCCATCTCCATTGGTACCCACCCGGTACCATCCGTATCCCGAATTGTACTCTAAGTACAGCATATCACAAGCATTCCCATCGCAATCTTCCATATCTATTTTCGCGCTGAAACTCAGGTGCAACGGATACGAGTTCATATTAAAGCAGGGGGAGTACAGATAGGATTCGCTGTTGCTGCCGGCACCTTCGGGGTCTGTCTTCCATGCATTATTTCCACTTCCGGCTACACTTTCCCCGGTTGCTTCGGGCGTGACAAACTGCCACAATGAATGGTCTCCCTCTGTGAACCACCCGCCGTTACCCAGCTCAAAGTTTTCCAGGTGCGTGTTGTCAATGGAGATTGTTGCTGCTGTAAAGAGCTCAACTTCCAGGGTATCATTTGCCCGGTTAATGTCGGATCCTTTGTCTGACCAAACTCTGACGAGGTGCTTTCCCGATGTATAAATCTCAGTTGGGTAATACAATCTCACCACAGTGCTATCACCCTTTCTGATGATATCAATGGTATGTTCGGAAACTTTACCATCAACGGACATTTTGACCGGGACATTGACATTATTGTCGCTGCCGTTATTCCTCAACACTACGTCGAGCGACGCAGGAGCGGCAGATTCACAAGGGGATACCGGAGGCACATGCAACCGGACGAGCTCGACATCGCTGGTCGTTTTGAACAACTTAATATTGTCAACGATAAAACCATCCTCCGGGTAGGTATTGAATGCCTCGGCTGCCCATCTGACCTGAAACCCGGCTGAGAAATCCTGTCCGTTAGTTCGAAGCAATGGGGTAACATCGACAGACACCAGCTTGAACCAATCCTCAAACTCGCCGTAGGTCCCGGCATCGCGGACATAGGCCAGGATCCAGGGATCATTGCCGCCGCCGCGAATGTACACCCTGTTAAAGTCGTGGTAGTAGGAGTATGAATATTGGTGTCTGAAAGTAAGCCTCACTTCGTCATCCTGTACGTGATAATCTGACAGGTTATAAGTTCCTTCCAAATAGCTCCGGACTTTTTCAGTATCGTTACGCGTTTTGTCGAGGATAAATGCGACCTGTGTTGATGACCATATCTTTGAACTATCCGCTGTCCTAAGCCGGCCTTCACCGTTTACCCTGATAAAATCATACTCCCCCGCACCTTGAAGTGCCATTCTGGTTTCGCGGACATCCATTGCAGGAAGAGAGCCGGCATGATGTACATAAGGTAATACCACTTTTGGATTCGGTAATTGCCTGAGACCAATTGCAAGAGAATCATTTTCTTGCACTGGATCACCGGCAAGTCGGAGGCGCACGAGTAATGTACCCTCGTGCAGGGAAGCCAGATCCGCCTTTTTCTGAAAAGTGTAGTCAGCACTTGCCAGTGCTGCCAGCGGCGTATTCACAGTTTCCCAATGCATTGCTCCCCCCAGTGAGTAACCCACTTCATAAGGTCCCGCCTGCGGCTGATCGTCGAGGTTTTTGATCCGTATCTGAATGGAATGCTCGGGTAAGTAGGCGGCGTAGGTAAACTTTCTGGCATTTGGAAGCGGAGAGAGTACGGCTTCCAATTTAAGATTATTGTCAGAGATACTTCCTGCGCAGGTACCCGAATCCGGTTTTCTGATAACGGCAAACGAGCGTCGCCCGGGCACCTGATCTTTTCGCGCCCTGACTGATACATAATAAACAGAGTCCAGCGAAAGTCCTGATAAGGTGTATTTCAATGCATTTGTAATTGCAGCCGACTTCATTTCGCCACCGAGTGAAAACATCACTTCATAATCAGAAGCCCCGTTCACAGCATTCCATTGTAATGCAATGTACCCTTCACATTGTGCAGATTGAAGTGTGACGGAAGGGACGCCGATGATAGCAAAAGCGCCGCTCACGTTGCTGCTGCCGTTCCGCTCTATTTTTACCTTTGCCTTGCCCGTTGCAGCATCCGGCACTGTCCAGGGCAATTGACGCTGGTCTGCTGCAACATTGGCATTCAGCGTTGTCCAGGCCGCTCCGTCATTCAGTGAGTACGACACTTTGAAAGTGCTGGTCGCATCTCCGTAAGACTCCCAGCATATATTAAGTGCATCACCTTTCGTCAAATGCTCTCCTGCCAGCGGGTAGGTGAGAGTCAGTGACGGTTCTATCACATCGTAAACAATGAAATATTCCTGTACCCCCTGCGGGATCCTTGTTGCCGCAACTTCAACTGTATAGGTTCCCGGCGCGGGTGCATCCACGAAAATCTGCTCGATATTATTTAACGAATCAATGCCCGACTTAGCCGCCGCTGTCGGGTCCGCTGCCGAAGGAAAGACTGGCCGCATTTTGGTGTTGTCGGGTCTGATAACGGATAAATCCAGGTTGTTTACCAATGCACTTCCGCCCGCGAGTACAGATGGTGCGGGATCATTCCAGTAAATGAGCACCTTCAATTTGGCGGTATTTGCCGGAACAACGATCTGGTGGGTATTCGTGACAGCATGCGTGACGGTACCGGAGAAGAAATGGCCTTTGTCCAGAATGGTAACCGAGCGCAGCAGGTTCATGAGCCCAAACCCGTAGGTATAGTCTGGCCCCGGCAAGCCCTGGTCAGAGGCACCATTGGTAATCAGCGCCTTCATCAATGCATTTTTAGGATTTTGGCCCTGATTCAGCTGCCGGTACCGCTGGTAAAGTAAAGCCGCTCCACCGGTAACAGCCGGTGTGGCCATGCTCGTACCGGAAGCACTTTGGTACGTGTTGCCCGGTATCGTTGAAAAAATGGCGCTTCCCGGCGCAGTAATTTCCGGTTTGATCCGTCCATCTGCGACCGGGCCTTTCGATGAAGTTGGGTTAATGAGCAAGTTTGCCTGTGTCATGCCCACGGTCAGCACGTTTTTAGCGGACTGAAAAGTACCAAGAACGGTACCGTAACCCGCCGGCGACACCTGACAGTTTGTTTCCATGCCACTATTCCCGGCAGCAAAAATATGTTGCAAATGCGGGAGTTCGAAAGCTTGTTGATCCAGTATGGGTGAGTCATAAGTGTATGTGCCAAACGTGCCGCAACCACTTCCGCCCGGGTAGGTATTGCTGGTAACTACCATGCCGTAATCCCGCACAAACTCAGGAGCGTTAAACACGATGTCGGACCTGCGACGGAATACAATTTTGGATTGCGGAGCATACCCTTTGTACTTCTCGTTGAGCAGTCCTGACCCGGCGGCGATCCCACCCACATGTATCCCGTGCCAGGTATTGTTAAGCATATCATAATTGATCACTCGGCGCCCGATGTCCGGATGGAGCAAAGGATTGGAATCATCACCCAGACCAAGCACAACACCCTCGCCTGTCAGCTGGTACCCCAGGAGTGCTGTTGAACCCAGTACATTCGCTTTGGTGCTTGCTGTACTTTTATCATTCAGCATTTCGGAAGGCGGCTGGACTGGCGCAAGATATTGTACCCAGGGAAATGCAGCAAGGTGCTGTAAACTATCTTCGGAGACTCTTACTTCAAGGAGCTGGTAAGATTTCAATTTGTCAGAAAGCACCTCAAAGCCGCTTTTCTGGATATCTCTGATCACCTCATCAAATGTAAAAGACCTTGCAAAGCTCAATGTCACATCCGCCTTCCCGGCCACTTTCTTGGCATGCTCAGGAATGAACCCCGGCTGCAGCAAAGGGTGAAGTATATCCTCGATCCCCAGCCTGAAGATGGCCCTTACTCCCGCTTTTTCAAGTACCTCCCTGTTGATCCGTGCTGTTACTGTAGTTGTATACGCGTAGTCGGGAATGTAGTCCAGCACTTCAATCCCGTTACTTTTTAGATAGGATAAAACGGTTTCACCAGGAATGCTATCAAACTGGATAATCATCAGGAATTTGCCATTTTCCTGTTCCTGTAACCTGCGATTGTTGAATCCCATTTCGTCTGGAATACCTGCAGACAGAGACAGTACCCTGTTTTTAAGAAATAATTGCCGCTGCGCCAGATGCTGCGCAAAGATGCTGGTTGAACTGACTAATAGCAGGATCACCAGACAAGCTGTCCGTGTTTTTGACGTCATTCAAATGTAACTGATAGGGAAGAAGGGCGAAAATAGTCAAAAGAATATGGTCAGCGTGCAATTTGCCAGGTAAATAATTGGGAGTTACAATGGAGCCATTGAAGAATCGTATTCTTTTTTGGTACAAAATTTATAAGAGCCTGCGTGCCGACAAGTTGAAGACGAATACGACCTTAATCGCAGGCAGAATATGGAAATACAATCAATGTATGAACCAGAACCCGGACCACTTTCGGCCGAAGATTCTGTGGCCGTTGTGTCAGCTCTTGCGCAGGCAATCTGGGAGACTGATGGGAGGGGGAATGTTAATGCAGATTCGCCATCCTGGCGCGCATATACCGGGCAGACGCCCGATCAATGGCTGCAATCGGGTTGGTTGGCGGCAGTTCACCCCGCCGAGCAGCGCGACGCAGCAGCGGTATGGGAAGAGGCACTTGCGACAGGTCAGCCACTCAATGCGGGCTTTCGGGTGCAGCAGGCTGGCGGAGGATGGAAATTGACCAGTGTGAGAATGATACCTGTAAGTGGGGAAAAGGATACAATAGAGAAATGGATTGGTTGCCTCGTAGCTATTCCCGATCATAAAATATCCGGGGCAGCTGCAAAGCAGGAAAGTGAAGACCGTTTCGACATGTTGGTTCAGAACCTGCCCACCCGGGAGAGGCGCTCGGTAGAGGCATTGAGGGAATCAGAGGAAAGGTTGCGGATATTGGTAGAAAGTATTGTAGACCATGCGATCATTACGCACGATCCCGATGGGATTATCACCAGCTGGAACTCGGGCGCGCAGCATATTTTTGGCTACACCGAAACAGAAGCAGTCGGCCAGCCCGACGCACTTATATTCACGGAACAGGACCGCATTGACGGTGAGCATGAAGAGGAGCGGGCTACTGCCTGGCGCGAAGGCCGGGCACTCGACGAACGTTACCACAAGCGGAAAGACGGATCACTCGTGTATCTGTCGGGTGTGATGGCGCCGCTCTATAATCCTGATAACAAACTCATCGGGTTCGTCAAGGTAGCCCGGGATCTCACTCAGAGAAAGCAGATGGAACTTGCGCTCCGGGAGGCCGACCGGCGTAAAGACGAATTTATGGCGATGCTGGGACACGAACTCCGCAACCCGCTCGCGCCGATCCGCAATGTAATTCATATCCTCAAAATGACCCACGGCCATGATCAATCCCTGACTTCGTCACTTGAAATGTTGTCGAGGCAGGTGGACCACATGGTTCGGCTGGTCAATGACCTGCTCGATATGACGCGGATTGTCAAAGGTAAAATTGCTTTGCGCCCTGAGCCAATCGACCTGGTAGCAGTCACCACCCGGGCCATTGAAATGTCCCGGCCGATGTTTGATTCCGCTAACCGCGTACTGACTGTCGACCTGCCGGATCACGCGATTTTTATCAATGGGGATATCACGCGAATTATGCAGATCATCAATAACCTGCTCAACAACGGCGCTAAATTCACCCTGCCCGCCGGGCATGTTCACGTGCGCGTGGCGCAATGGGGCGATCAGGTGATGATGCAGATTCAGGATGATGGATTAGGGATCTCCGGAGAACATCTCGAAGATATTTTCGAAACATTTTATCAGATTGACGTGGCCATTGACCGCTCTCAGGGTGGACTGGGGCTCGGATTGTCAATGGTAAAACAACTGGTAGAGCTACACGGCGGCGACGTGCAGGTAAGCAGCCCGGGTCTTGGACTGGGAACTACATTTACTGTCACATTCCCGGCGATCGTGCCGGACAGGTAGCTTCGCAGCACGATCGCGGAATGTGTATCGGGTGATCAAATGCTATTCTGCACGCAGGTATTTCACCGGGTTCGCCGATGCGGCTTTCAACGCGTGTCCTATCACGGTCGCAATGGTTATAAATGCCATAAGCCCCAATGTCGCGAACAACAACCACGCACTAAGCTGAATGCGGTGCGCATATTGCTGCAGCCAGCCGGAGGTAAGCCACCAGCCAAGGGGAGCAGCCAGCAGGAAGCCGACTACAAGCAATCGCGCAAACTCCTTCCCGAAAACCCAGAGTAACTGCTCTGTACGCGCACCCAGCACCCGACGTACGCCGATTTCCTTCGCCCGCTTTTCAGCCATAAATGTGATCAAACCGTAAAGTCCGAGACAGCTTGTGGCCACGGCGATTAATGCGAAAATCTGCACAAAACCCGCAAGCAGGCGCTCCATTCTGGTAAATGAATTCAGCAGGTCATTCAGCAGGTCGGATTTATAGATCTGGTCGGGTAGCGTCTCGTCCCAGGCTGCCTGGATGCTTTGTTCGGTACCTGCCGGATATTTGGGAGAGAGCGTAAGTACGGCCATTGCGGTATGCTGCAAATCGTGGATCAGGGTTACAGGCAGTATCGGCTGGTGCAGGTCGCCGGAGCGGAAATCCTTCACAACACCTACAATCGTGCGGTCACCATCTTTCACGCGCATTCTTTTACCAATCACCGCGCTCACCGGCGATACGCCAAGCTGCCGCACCAGCGTTTCGTTCACCATCACTTCCTGAGCGGCTGTGTCACTTACATTGAAGTTACGCCCTGCAACGAGCGACAACCCAAAAGTGGACAGGTAATTTTCATCTGCTGCGCGCACTCTTGTTTCAAATGCTTCCGGCTCGGTAGCAATGTGATAGCTAAACGGGATGGGTCTGTTGTAAGGGGATACCGGCGGATCGCTTGCGAATGTAACAGCTTCTATCCCTGGTACATTCAGCCAGGTTTCGCGCAATTGGTCGCGCGGTACACTGCCTTGCTGCGGCAGCCACACCACGCGGATGTTATCGTGCCGAAAACCCCAGTCCACTTTCCGCATGTGCCGGAGCTGGGCTGTGATCACCAGCACGATGATCAGGAAAAGCTGTGTCAGCAGAAACTGCCCGGTGATCAGTGTACGCCTGACGGTGAAGCCGCCTTTTGCACGCGTAAGCTGACCAGCCAGCGCCTTGGCCGGATCGAAACCGGACAAGATCCAGGAAGGATACAGCCCCGCGAGCAGCATCACACCAAGCACCAGCGCACCAAACCAGAGCAATGCGCCAGGCTCCAGCAAGTGAAGAATGGAAATATCAGGATGAAGCGTTTGATCCTGATCGGTGAGGGTCTGGTTGACAAGCGGCATCGCCATTTGCGTAAGCAGCAATGCAAACAACACAGCCGCGACCGTGAGCAATGCAGTTTCGAGCATAAATTGTCTGAGCAGCTGAAATCTGTTGCTACCCACCACTTTGCGCACACCCACCTCACGCGCCCGCTGTAATGCCTGTGCGGTAGCGAGGTTGATATAGTTAATGCAGGAAGCAGCCACCAGTAACAAACCCACCGCCATCAATGCATACAGGACCGGCCGCGGCGCCATTCCGCTGCGTTCATGATTGAGGTCTTCCAATGGAAAAACGTGGTAAGCGAAATTTGCAGCTTCTTTGGCCGGCAAATGCTTCTTGCGCACTGCATCCAATGCGCCTGTAAGCTGCTGTTTTCCGGTACCGTCGCGCAGCAGCACAAAACACATACTTTGAAGTCCCTGCCAGTCCAGCAGCGCCTTGGGCGATTCCAGACCTGAAATACTCGCGTAGGATACCAGTGCATCGTAGCGCAGCTGGGTATTGGAAGGCGGGTTTTTGATAATGCCCGTTACGGTAAGGTCTACACGGTTGTCCAGCCGCAATGTGCGTCCCAGCGCCCGCTTTGTGTTGAAGTACTTTTCGGCATATCGCTCGCTGAGTACGATCGTGTTGGGCGACGCCAATGCGGTTTTGCGATCGCCGCTCACCCATTCCACACCAAACAGATCAAAATACTGGGGCTCGGTGAAACACATATTGCGCGCTTCGCTAAACTTCTTTGCAGCTCGTCCCTTTTCGTTGGGAACGCTGATCGTCCGCCCGAAGAAAGTTTCCAGTCGCACCGCGCTTTCTACGAAGGGATAGTCCCTGCGCAATACCTCTGCCAGCGGGCGGGGCGCTGCGTCCGTTTGCATGACGGACTCCCGTTTTACGTCAGTCACCACCCAGTAAGACCGGTCCATGTGAGGATGGTACCTGTCGAAGCTCAGCATGTAATTCACTACTAAAAAGATAACCAGTCCGCTCGCGAAGCCAAGGCTCAGGCTGCCGATCCGGATCAGGTTGACCCGGCGTTCCCGCCACATCCGGCGCCAGGAGAGAGTCAGGTAATGAGAAAGCATAAGTGCAGTGTTCAGGTTGATATTTGATTTTATACCAAAATAAAATTTATATATAAATATACTTTATATATCAGATATTTTTATCCTGAATTACTGGCGTGCTGCGAAAGGGAACTATATATGCTGATAAGAAACTACTTCCATACGTGAAGCAGCCGTGGTGTGTAGGAAATAATCAGGTAGCTCCAGACAGGGATTTTGCTGGCGTCAGGTACTTTTTTCAGCAGCTCCATGCGTTTTTCCGCGAATGTAAATGAGAAGCCGTAGATGATTTCCAGGTTCTTAACAGGTTTGTAATTGAGAGAAAGATCACTCTCGAAGCCGAGGTATTTGCCTGCGAGCTGGTCGCCGAGTTTTGGAAGGGAATGTTGTGCGTAGAAAAGATGTGCATCGGCGCGAAAAGACAACTTTTTGCCCGCCTGGTGAATAATAAAGAGATAGGGATTCAGCAAACCTTTTTCATTCACATCGGCAGGAAAGCGGGTAAACAGGTTCATATTTCCCATGAATTTCCACGCCACTCCGTAAAGCGGCACAAAGGAGTGGGACACCGACAGGGGAGTGCCTGCCTTGTCGCCGCTCAGTACCTCGGCGCCGAGCCGGAATGCGGTTCTGGCTGCATTGATGCTGATTTCGGGCTGGATATAGTAAGCCCGGATCTGTTTGTTGCTGGCTGTGCGCCCGTATTGATAACACGCATTGACAGTCCCGTAGAGCCAACCGCGCGCATATTCCACCCGCCCGCCATTGGTTACACGTTGATAGTACTGCTTCGCCTCAGCCGGTTTTTCAAATACATCAACTGCATTGATCGTGGTCAGCGTCAGCTTGTTTTTAAACTGATATTTAAGATGGTGAACTACCAGCAGCTTGTACTGATGGGACGAAACAGGTGAGTAAGCGGCTTCGAACCGTTTACTGTATGGTCTTGTGAATGCAACTGTGAGGTCGGTGTTCCATTTGCCAGCGTATAAAAACCGGATACCCTCATGCGACCGGCTCTGCTGACTCCACGGGGCTGCCGAAAATAACCTGCCGTTATCAAGCGATAAAGCCTGGCGGCCAATCCTGACCGAAAAGTTTTTGGCCAGTATCGGCTCGGCAAACAGCTCAAATGCATTGATCCCGCCCACGTGAGAAAACTTCCCGGCTTTGCCCCAAACGTGTATCTCCTGCGGAGATGCATGAAACCTGAAACGGCGGGTTTTGTAGTTGATGGTAAGTCTGTTACGCTGGGTGGTGTAAAGCTCCGGCATGACAGAATCCGCAGGGGATAGCATGAAATTGTCCCGGAACTCAAATCGCGGTCTTACTTCGAAATCAATCGTGAGCTCGCGCCTGAGCGTGTCGGCCGACTGTGCGGAAGCGCGAAGCACCGGGCCTGTAAACAGGATAAACAATACCAGATAACGCACCGGTTTTAATAGTGTAAAATCCTGTCGGATGTAGGTTAAGAGCCTGAAATTACGCAATTATTCAAAGTTCAAAGCTGAACTTACCCACGCAGGCCACTATTTTTTGTTTGGGTATAAGCTGATCAGTCGAGCCTGGGGAAATTACGGATCTCTCCATTCAGGCGCGGAAATGATTCGAGATAGTCGCCGTTCCCCATTTCCCGCGGATCCTTCGTAGCGAGCTGGTAGCTTTTAAGGTCATTTCTCAGTCGGCTCACTTCCCGAGTAAGCTTTTTATCATGAATCAGATTATTCAAACAGCCAGGATCTTTGATAACATCATAAAATTCTTCTGCCGGCCGCTTGTCAACTGCCAGGTGGAAAAACGGCGCGATCTCCGGTTTTTTCCAATCGCGGATCACGATATTATCGGCCGATTCGTCAATGTCGTGAAATGCAGTATTTACAGCTTCCAGCTTTCCATTTGAATCCAGTTTGGTGGGATCGCCCGCAGGCCAGCGTTCGGGTTTGTAGTTCCGGATGAAAAGGTACCGGTCAGTCCGAATGCTTCTTTGCGGATAACCCATATTGTTGTACCGGGAAGAGGAATGTCGCTCCCTTGATGCAAATGCCGCAATGCGTTGCCCCTTACCTGTTTTCAAAAGTGGTAGCAAGCTTTTGCTCTCCGTTGGGTAAGAAGGCGAACCTGCCTTTCCTACTTCCAGAAAGGTCGCATACAGATCCACCAGACTTACGATGTCCTTAGCCACCACACCCTTAGGGATCTCGTTGCCCCAACGCACCGCCAGCGGCACGTGAATGCCGTATTCATACACATTGGCCTTGGCGCGCGGGAATGACATTCCGTTATCGGCCGTCACAACGATCAGCGTATTATCCAGCTCCCCGGCTTGTTCAAGCTGCGCCATTACTTTCCCCAACTGCGTGTCAAACCATTGTATCTCATATAAATAGTCGAGCATGTCGCTGCGCACTTCAGGAACATCAGGAAGAAAAGGCGGCACCTGCACTTTGCCGATCTCAAATCCATTGGCTACGCCAATTCCTTTCTGGT
Organism: Dyadobacter sp. Leaf189; assembly: GCF_001424405.1. GTDB lineage: Bacteria > Bacteroidota > Bacteroidia > Cytophagales > Spirosomataceae > Dyadobacter. The sequence goes on along the minus strand of NZ_LMPS01000006.1, from coordinate 109,043 downwards.
AAGTCCGGTGTGGCTCGTGCGTACCCAGCCAGAAAAAGAATGGTTTGCCGGATTCTTTTTGTTCAAAAAAGTCTTTGAAGTTCCCGGCATAATCTACCTCCGAGATCCCTTTCGGGCTCTGTTGTTTTTTGGTCAGATATGCATTGCCTGCTGGATTTCTGTTTCTTCCCGAAGCTTTAAAATCACCGGGTCCCCAGCCTTTCCCCGTAAATCCCACTGCATACCCAGCCTTTTCAAGCAAGTCAGGAAAAACCTGGAACTCGGCGGGGAAGCTGCTGGCATGGGTGCCGGCCTCTTTGATCTGCCAACAGTTCAGTCCCGTCAATAAAGCCGCACGCGACGGACTACACCCCGGCGACGCTGCAAATGCATTGGTAAACAATATCCCTTCGCGGGCAACCCGGTCGAAATGAGGAGTGCGCGCAGCTTTGTCGCCGTAGGCGCCCGTGTGCGGGTAGGATTGGTCGTCTGAAATCACAAACAGGATATTGGGCCGCTTTTCAGCGGCCGGCTTGCTTCTGTTCGCAGCAAGACCAACCGCCAAAATCATCAGCAACGCAGCAAATACGTTGATCTTCTGCATACTGACTTATTTATTAAGCTGTTCCAGGATCTGTTTCGCCGCACGCACATCGTAGTCCGAATCCTTCTGGTTTTCCTTCAAAAGTGATTTTACATTGGCGACTGCAGGTTGCGCTTTCGCGCCGATTGTTTCGAGTACGTTCAATGCCTGCACCCGCGCCATCTGATTGCTGTCTTTGAGCGCTTCACTCAGCGTTTGTACAGGCTTTTCAGTCTCACCTAAGGCAAGCAGTGACTCAGCTGCGGCAATCCTCACAGCTATTTCAGGATCGCTGAGCAATGTAAGCAGCTTGCTTTTGGCAGGAGCCGCTTCATTTTTCAGGACAATTGTGCCTGTTACAGCCCAGTACCGCACCACCGGATCTTTGTCGCTCAACCGTTTGATAATTTCATTCAGCCTGGATTTGTCGCGTGAAGAAGCTATATCTGCTGTTTCCACCACTTTTTTTACATCATACTTCCCACTTTTGGCATAGTCAAAAAGCGGCGTGGTTTCGGAGATTTTACTTAGAAGCGCCTCGGGAATAAAACCTACATCTTTCGACTCGATCAGCCAGTTGTGGTTCACCTCCCGCAGTTTCGCCAGTGTACTTTTATACTTCGGATCAGTAGCCAGGTTGTGGATATTATGCGGGTCGTTTTCGATATCAAACAGCTCCTCAGCCGGTTTTTCCTGCCAGAATCTGGATTGATCTGCATTCAGTCGGCCTGCTTTAAACTCGGCTTCCCAGGAAGGCATCGAAGGCGCCTTCCACAGGTATTCCAAATGTTGCGCGTAGATTTTATGAGGGAGATAGTTGCGGATGTACCTGAATTTTTTGTCGCGGACAGTACGGGAAAGATCGGTACGCTCGTCCATTCTCCCGCGAAAACCGAATGCATAATCGCGTTCTTTCACCTGTTGTTTTCCCAAAAAGGCTTTGCCTTGCATATAGGCCGGTATATCCAGTCCCGCCAGACTCAAAATGCTCGGAGCGAAATCGAGGAATGTCACAATGCGGTCCGTCTGGCTGCCGGGCTTACCAGGCGCGAGCGGCGCGTACTTTTCAGGAACACGAATGATCAGCGGCACGCGCAGCCCGGATTCATAGACAAACCGCTTGCTGCGACCAAGGACACCGCCGTTATCCGCATAATAAAATACGATCGTATTTTCTGTCAAACCCTGTTCGTCAAGCTCTTTCAGCAGCGCACCAAACTGCCGGTCCATTTCCTCCAACTTATCGTAATACTGCGCCCAGTCGTGTTTCATTTCTTCGGTTTTCGGGTGGTATGGCGGCAATGGTGCTTTTTCAGGATCGTGTTTCAACTTTTCAGCTGGTACCGGCGTGTGAATGCTGCTTTCGTGCGAAACATTAAGATTGAACACTGCGAAAAACGGCTGGCCCGGTTTGCGGTTCCTGTAAGTAGCCTTTCCACTCGACTCGTCCCAAGCCTCCGTCTGATCGACCGTATTGTAATCCTTTTTAGCATTATTCGTCGTGTAATACCCTGCCTGGCGCAGGTACCTCGGGAAAAATTTCACGAAATCAGGGACTGGGTAAGTGCTCCGCATGTGCTCCGTGCCCATTGAAGGCGGGTACATGCCGGTAATCAGCGTAGATCGGGAAGGCGCGCAAACGGGCGCGGTTGCAAATGCATTTTTATACAATACACCCTGGGTTGCAAACTGGTCCAGATTGGGCGTACTGGCATATTTATCGCCATAAGCACCGAGAAGCGGACTGTTATCCTCACTCACGATCCAGAGAATGTTAGGCCTTTCCTGGCCGGGCCTGTCCTGTGCTCTGGCTGTTGGAAATGCCAGTATGGCGATAAGGAACAATATAGGTTTTTGAAAATAAGTTTTCATTAAAATGGGCCTTTTAGATGAATGTGATCTGCTTTTTTTGCGCCTCCCGGCATTTCGCCGCGTTTGTCTTTACTGGCTGTGGGTTCGCCGGTTTCACGGTCGTACCAGTCGGGCGTGAGGTTCGCCGGTTCCGTGTCGCCGGTTTCGTCCTGCCATTGTTTAAGCACACTGCGCAACTCGTTTATTTCAGTTGCATAAGTTTTGTTACCTGCCTCATTTTTGGTTTGAAGCGGATCTTTCCGGTTGTCAAAAAACTCCTCTGCCGGCCGCGGTTTGAGCAATGCGTCGTTTTGAAGGACGGTCAGCTTGCCGCTGGTCTTCGCCGCCTGCAGTGCTTTTGCCGAGGGACTCTGGTTTGCATCGATCGGCCCTCCATTGTCCCATTCAGGTCTTTTGTTAATGATATACAGGAAATCTTTACTCCGGACGGAGCGTTCGTAAGCTGCGTAATCGTGCCAGTTGTGTTCGGCAAAAACGTACTTGCGAAATGCCTTTTCAGGTGATTGAAACAATGCCGCAAAACTGGTACCCTGGATCGTTTCCGCGGTTTTTACGCCCGCCACTTCCAGCAGGGTAGGTGCAATATCAATGCTGCTGATCAGACTTTCACAAACCTGTCCCGCTTTGATCGCCGTCGGCCAGCTCACGATAAACGGCGTTTTTACACCCGCATCGTACAGTCGCGTCTTACTGCCGGGAAACGGTCTTCCGTTGTCGGCTGTGAAAATAATGAGCGTGTTCTCTGCAATTCCCTGCCTTTCCAGCTCCTGCCGCAACTCACCAACATACCTGTCCAGCCGTGCAATTTCATTGTAGTAAAAAGCCAGGTCCTCCCGCGTTTCCTTCGTATCCACGAGCGTGGGCGGAACAGCAATATCCGTTGCAGGATCGTGCTGAGGTCCGTCCGTCTTCGCCGACCAGGGCCGGTGTGCGTCAAAAGGTGCCAGCCAGAAGAAGAACGGTTTGTTTTTCGGACGCGCTTTCAGCAGGTTGTTCCACTGCAACTCGCCGCCTTCGCCGTTGGCTTTGCGGTCTACCAGCAGCGTATCGTAAGCCCGCCGCGTGTTCGGGCCTTCATGCCATTTCCCGACCAATGCCGAGAAATATCCCTGCTTTTTAAGCAGCTCCGGAAAATACTTTAAATGTGCCGGCAGAGGCGAATGCAACTCGGCAGCCCCGGTATTATGCGGATAACGCCCTGTAAGAATGCTGCTCCGGCTCGGACTGCATGAGCTCGCCGTGAGGTACATATTGGTAAACCGCAGCCCGTCTTTCGCGAGCTGGTCCAGGTTCGGTGTTTTGATCTTTTTATTTCCATAAGCCCCGATATCGTCCCAGCTGATATCGTCGCCGATAATGAAAATGATATTAGGCGCCTGCGCGGCAGCTGTTTGAATGCAGCTGCCGGCAAGTATCAAAACCATTAACAGACCCTTTGTAAGATGTTTTTTCAATGTAATGATCAGTTTAAAACCTGAAAACGGATGAAGACTGCTGGGTTAATAGTTGTTCTGCGTCAATCCCGGATTCACATCAATGGCGCTTTGCGGGATCGGGAACAGCAACTTGCTTTCGGCTATATTAAAACCTTTTGCCTTCAAAACTTCCACCGCACGGCCCGTTCGAACCAGATCAAAAAACCGGTGAAATTCAAAGCATAATTCGGTCCTTCTCTCATGTTCAATGGCGAGTGAAAGCGTGGAATATTTGGTAGGGTAGCCCGTTTTTCCATAACCTGGCAGCCCCGAGCGCTCACGTACCTGATTGAGGTAAGAAGCGTCGCCCGTGGCTTCGGAGTAGGAGAGCAGAATGTCCGCATACCGCACGATCTCCACATTCTGGCCGGGATAGCGCCAGTTAGGATCGTAGTATTTTTGGGTAAAAGGATATTTGACAAATGCGCCCGTTTCGAGATTCACATACCCGGGATATACCGACACATTCCTGCGAACCGAATCTGCTGTTTCAAATTCATTCGTCAGGTCCGGTGTGGGACTGTTCAACCCGCTGCCGCGGAAGGTTTCGTTGCTGCCCGGCAGGTGAAAAGCCCAGTGGTAAGGCGTATAAGTTTGCTGGTAATTGCTGTTCACGGCATTCTGTCCCGCCAGAAACTGCAATTCCAGGATCGATTCCTTTGAATTTTTGGTGCCCGGCGCAAAGTTGAATGCATAGTCGGCACTATTCACCTTTCCATCCTGATTGGCATCGAGCGAATAGGCATTGCTGTCGATGATCTCTTTCAGTTCCTTCGCTGCATTGGTTTTATCGCCAATGGTAAGGTATACCTTCGCGAGAATAGCGGCGGCGGCATATCTGGTTACCCTGCCCACATCTGCACCCGTGTATTTTGCTGGCAATGCAGCTTTACTGGCTTTCAGGTCGGCGATGATCTGCTGGTAGATCGTTTCCTTTTTCTCACGCAGGTACGTGTAGCTTTCATCGGCGCTCACCACTTTCAGTGGCATGGGAATATCGCCCCAAACCCGCACCATATTGAAATAAATCAGCGCGCGAATGAATGTAGCCTCCGCTTTCAGCCGGTCGTTCAATGCGGGATTGGTAAATTGCACCGTCGTTTTTTCAAGCTGTCCGATCGCATTGTTGCAGATGTAAATCGAGTTGTAGCTGTTGTTCCACGCAGTCTGGATCAACCCATTGTTAGGCTGGATCCTGAACGCTTTGATATCATCCTCAAATGTGGTCGCGCCGCCCGAAAATTCGATATAGGTATTGTCCGAGTAAAGCTCACCGTACAGATCCACCAGTCCGCTGGCTGCATAAGTGCGGTTCAGCTGCCGGTACACATCGTTCACAGCCTGCACGATCTGCGCCTCGGTCGTGTAAAAGCTTCCTTCCGAAAGCCGCGTTTCAGGATATTGGTCCAGCTCGCTTTCGCTGCACGAAACCACAGAGAACGCTGCCAGGAGGTAATATATAGGTTGTTTAAAAAGCTTCATGTTGTTGGTGGATTTGGGTTAAAAACCAATGTTGACGCCGAATGTGTAAACCTTCGCCGACGGATACGGAGAATGCGTTACGCCGCGTGCAGTGGCGCTCGTCGCGCTGCCATTGAAGTTCTCGGGATCAAAAATCGGCGCGTTTTTGTGTGTGAAAAGATTTTGTCCATTCACATAAACCCGAAGTGATTCCAGGTTCAGCTTGGAAAGAAGCGCAGATGGGAACGTGTAACCCGCAGTCAGGCTTTTAACCCGGAAATAAGAACCGTCCACGATCCAGTAACTCGAAGCCGTTTTCTCGTATCCGTCCAGGTCCACCGTCAATTTATAATGGTACCCATCGCCCGGCTCCTGTTCCGATCGCCAGCGGTTTGTCATTTCTTTATAGTAGTTCCTGCCTTCATGGTACAGCATCGAGCGGTGAATATTATTATCGTACACATCGCTGCCCTGTACGCCCTGGATCAGCACGCTGAGGTCAAAGCCTTTGTAGGTCAGGTTATTGGTAAAACCCCAGATGAAGTCCGGCGCATAATTGCCGATGATCGTCCGGTCTTTTGCATTCAGCACACCGTCGCCATTGATATCCACATACCGTCCGTCGCCAGGCTTGGCAGATGCGTAATGCGACGCGTCGGCATCAATCTGCGACTGGTTCATGTACACGCCGTCGTATTGATAACCGTAAAAGCTGAAAATCGGCTGGCCAACCTGGTTGATCGACTCCATTCCAAAACCCGGCTGGTAAATCATCGGCGCATTGTCTTTGCCCAGTGCAAGTACCTTGTTTCGGTTGCGCGAGAAGTTCAGCTGGGAGGTCCACCCGAGTGCGCCTTTGAGGTTATGTGTCGTTAAATTGAGTTCGAGGCCCTTGTTCTGGAGTTTGCCGATGTTTTTGAAAACACTGTTGAAACCGGATACGATGGGCACCGGCACATCCAGCAGCAGCCCGTCCGACTTGGAGATGTAGTAATCCGCTTCCAGCACGATCCGGTTGCTGAACAGGCCAAGATCAAGTCCCGCATTGAATTGCTGCGTGCGTTCCCATTCCAGGTCAGGGTTGGTAATGCTGCCCGGGTAGTAAGTAGTACCCAGGTTATTGCCAAAAGCCACTCTGCCCTGCGACATGGCGCCGATCCATTTGTAATCTGCAAAACGGTCGTTGCCGGTGAATCCGTAGCTCGCGCGGAGTTTCAGGTTGTTCAATGCTTTGACAGAGCTCAGAAAACCTTCGTCCGATACAATCCAGCCGCCGGAAACAGACGGGAACACGCCCCATTTGTTGTTCGGGCCAAAGCGCGAGGAACCGTCGCGCCGGATGCTCGCGGAGAGCAGGTACCTGCCTTTGAAGGTATAGTTCAGGCGTGAAAAATAGGAGATCAGGATACTCCTGTTTTTATCATCTTCTGCCTGAAAAACGGTCTTTCCGGCACTCAGCGCCTTGATCAGATCGTTGTCGTAGCCCCGCCGCTCCTGGTTGGTGTAGTAATATTCATTGTTGTTGTACTCCATTCCGGCAAGCGCAGAAAAGGCGTGTTCCTTGAACGTTTTGTCGTAGGTAAGCAGGTTTTGCGAGGTATAGTTGACGGTGCGCGACTGGTTCACGGTCATAATCCCTTCGGTATAGTAGGTAGGTCCGAGGTTATGGTCAACAGCCTGGTAATTGTTGTTGTCAATCCGGTTATAGAAGAAATTGAGCGATGATCTGAAACGCAAACCGGGCAGAAAATCGATCTGCGCGAATACATTTCCGAGGTTATTGAACTGCCTGTGCTGAATATCGTCCGTGATCTCATAAAGCGGGTGGCCGTTTTTAGGACGGAACAAAATCGCGTCGAACTTCTCAAAGCCGGGCGTATTGGCAGGCGCGCCAAGGTACCCGTTGTTCCCGTAAACCGGGTAAATGGTCGGGTACTGCACTGCCCATTCCACAGTCCGGTTGAAAGGCTCATTCTCGTGGTCGTAAGCCACATTCAGCATACCGCCCACTTGCAGCCACTTTTTGATCTGTGAATTGGCTTTGATGTTAAACGTGTACTTTTTGTAATCGGAAGTGATCACAATACCCTTTTGTTTCACATAGCCTGCGGAAACGATGAAGTTCGTTTTGGCATTCCCGCCGCTTGCATTCAGCTCGATCTTCTGCATGGGCGCCGTCCTGAAAACGACATCCTGCCAGTCCGTATCTTCGAGGTTTTCAGGATGATCAAATGCAGTGGGCCAGGTGTACTTATATTGTTTCCGGGCTTCGATCGTGTTGGGGGCAGCGGGGTCTCCGCCGCTTTCGATCCAGCCATTTTGCGCCGCGTCAATGGAAGCCTGTGCATATTCACGGGAGTTCATGACAGCAATGCGGTCAATCACTTTCTGGATACCGTACGAATAGTTTACATTAAACTTTGTCCTGCCTTCTTTGCCGCTTTTGGTCGATATCAGAATTACCCCATTTGCGCCGCGCGATCCGTAAATGGCCGCAGAAGAAGCGTCTTTCAATACTTCCATCGATTCAATATCGCCCGCACTGAGCAGGTTCAGATCGTAGTTGGGGATCGGCATTCCGTCGATCACAATCAGCGGTGAGCTGCTGGCCGAGACCGAATTAATTCCCCTGATCTGGATCGTGGAAGAAGTGCCCGGCCGGCCGTTGCTGGACAAAACCTGGACACCCGGGATTTTCCCGTACAAAGCCTGTCCAAGTTCCACAATGGCCCTGCTGGTAATTTCCCGGTCCATTTTGACCGAACCTACCGCGCCGGTCACGTCGCTCTTTTTCTGCGTACCGTAGCCTACAACCACGATTTCATTGAGCTGCCGGGTATCCACTTCGAGCGACACATCGATCGTGGAGCGACCATTCACAGGAATCTCGCTGGACCGGTATCCAATACCGGAGAATACCAGTACGCCGCTCTCAGGCGCCTGGATCTCGTACAGGCCACTGGCATTCGTAGTAGTGCCGCTGGTTGAATTCTTCAAAATCACATTGATCCCCGGTGCGCCGGACTGGTCAGTGGGGGAGGTGACTTTACCTTTAATGGTGAATGTTTGGGCGCTTGCGCCGAGAGAGGACATGATTGCCACCAGCAATACTGCCCAACGGGATCTGCCGATCCCGGTTGATGGTAGTTTTGTAACCATTTGTTTGGGTGAGTAAAAAAATAGTCAGAATAGCTGCGACTGGTGGTTAATGGCAGTACTCTATTAAGTTGATAGGCAAAATAAAGAACTTTGATGCAAAATCACAAATGTAGCTTGGTGCAGTCCAGAGTAAGTTTATTATGGTATGATGAAGTCTGCTATTTCCCACTCTTTTTAGCTATAAAACAATTTTAATAAAAACTTGAAAAATAGTAAGGGTGCTTTTTTCTGATTGACGTCACTGTGGGGTACATAGTGTATCTCTAAACCAAAAAAACCCTTATGAAAAAATCCTCTACGTGCATTCGGTGGGGAAGTCTTGCGGTACTGTCAGGTATCTGGCTGCTTCCCGGCTTTCAGATCGAGGCAAGAAGTGGCACCCTGACCAGAGTCAGGCATGAAGTGAAGGCAGCTGTCACGATTACCGGCAAGGTGACAGACGAAAAAGGCGCTGGATTGCCGGGCGTGAATGTGATTGAAAAAGGAACTTCCAATGGTACCACCACCAATCCCGACGGTGACTACACGATTACTGTTGCAGGCGCATCCTCAGTGCTTACATTCAGCTTTATCGGGTACGTATCTCAGGAAGCGACGGTAGACAACCGTACTGCGATCAGCATTCAGCTGGCGCCGGAAGACAAGTCGCTCGATGAGGTAGTTGTGGTAGGTTACGGAACGCAGAAAAAAGTGAATGTGACAGGGGCGGTATCTGCGATCCAGATCGACGATAAGATCACCAACCGCTCGCTCAGCAACGTTTCGTCCGGTTTACAAGGTTTGGTACCGGGACTTGCAGTAAACCAGAACTCTGGAATGGCAGGCCGGAACAACGCTTCCCTGGTAATCCGCGGGTTGGGTACGGTCAACAATGCGAGCCCGCTCGTAGTAGTGGACGGAATGCCCGATGTGGACATTAACCGGTTGAATATGAATGATATCGAATCGGTATCTATTCTGAAAGACGCTACTTCATCCTCTGTTTACGGTTCGCGTGCTGCAAACGGCGTTATCCTGATCACAACAAAATCGGGTAAAGGACAGGAAAAAGCGACGATCAATTTCTCGGGTAACTACGGCTTTCAGTCACCCACGCGTGCCTACGATTTCCTCGCTGATTATCCACGTACACTCACGCTTCACCAGCGTGCAGCGGCTGTGAATACCTTGCGTCAGAACTTCAACTTTAAGGACGGTACCATTGATCAATGGATGGCGCTGGGGATGATTGATCCCGTGGCTTATCCGAACACCGACTGGTGGGATGTGATCATGCGGACCGGTTCTGTGCAGAACTACAACCTGTCTGCTTCCGGCGGCGGCGACAAGTCCAACTTCTTTATTTCAGTTGGTTTGATGAACGAGAAGGGTTTGCAGATCAACAATGATTTCAAACGCTACAATGCGCGCTTCAACTACGATTACAAGATCCGTAAGAACATCAATACGGGTGTAAAATTCACGGGTAACTGGTCTAACATGACCTACGCGCTGGAAGACGGGTTCACAGACGATGATGCTTCCAACACAGCAGGGTTTGACATGCAGTTCGCCATTCCGGGTATCCTGCCTTATGATCCTACTACCGGTTACTTTGGTGGTGTAATGGCGTACAATGAAGATCCTCAGGCATATAACCCTTACACGCTGTACGTAAACCAGCTGAACAGGCAGAACCGCCAGGAAGCCAATGCGAACATGTACATCGACTGGACGCCGATCAAAGGCTTGACTGCGCGCCTGGATTATGCACTCAACTACTTCAACCAGTTCCGCTGGAATGCAGCGATGCCTAATCAATCGTACAATTTCCAGACGAATTCGTTTGGCAGCCGCGTGTATGTAGGACCTAATGCGGGCGTAGGTAATTTCACCAATACAGGTTATAAAACCTTGCTTAATGGCCGTTTGAACTACAATACTACGATTGCCAAGAACCATGAGATCGGGGCAATGTTTGTGTACAGCGAAGAATACTGGTACGATCGCTACCAGGCTACCTCTCGTAACGACAGGCTGCACCCTTCTTTACACGAAGTGGATGCGGCTTTGACGGATATCCAGTCAACAGGCGGTAACTCTTCTACGGAAGGTTTGCGGTCTTACATTGGCCGGGTCAACTATGCTGCATTCGACAAGTACCTGCTTGAAGTGAACTTCCGCTCAGACGGTTCTTCCAGGTTCCTTCCTGGCAGTCAGTTCGGCTTTTTTCCATCGGCTGCATTGGGCTGGCGGTTTAGCGAGGAGGCTTTTATCAACCAGTATACCAGCAGTTTTCTTACTAACGGAAAGATCCGCGCATCTTACGGAAGTCTTGGAAATAACAGCGGGGTAGGCCGGTTTGAGCAGCAGTCGACGCTGGGAGCGAGCAATTATATGGTCAATGGCCAAATTGTGAAAGGTTTTGTTAACCGCAAACTGGTGAACAAAGATCTGTCCTGGGAAACTACGAAAGTATTCAACCTTGGTCTCGACCTGGGCTTCCTGAACAACCGCCTTACTGCTGAAATCGATTACTACGATCGTCTGACCACGGGCATGAACCGTCCGTCAGAAATGTCGATCCTGCTTACAGGTGCTTACGACGCGCCGCGCAAGAACATCGGAAACCTGCGTAACAGAGGTATCGAAGGAAACTTCACCTGGCGTGACCGCAAAGGTGCTGTCAATTATACAGTGGCTGTGAATGCATCCTACAACCGTACGAACCTTGAATCGTGGAATGAGTTCTTGCCAAGAGGCTACACATTCCTGAACATGCCTTACCATTATTTGTACACTTACCAGGATCAGGGCATTGCGCAAACCTGGCAGGACGTGTACAATGCAACGCCGCAAGGCGCGTCGCCGGGAGATATCCTCCGGAAAGATACCAATGGGGACGGCAGGATCTCGGATGAAGACAAGGTAGCGTTCCCGAAGGTGCAGCGTGACCGCCCAACCACCAACTTTGCATTGAATGGTAACGTTTCGTGGCGCGGGTTTGACCTTACTTTCCTTTTGCAGGGAGCAGCGGGCAGAAAAGACTACTGGATCAACATCTACAACAACGTAAACTTCGGTGCGCAGCGGTACGCTTCTACGCCCGGACACTGGGATAACCCATGGTCTGTCGAGAACCGCGACGGCGCCTGGCCACGGCTCAGCGGTAATGCCAACCGGGAGGAAACTACTTTCTGGCTTGACAACCTGTCGTACCTGCGTGTGAAAAACATCCAGCTGGGCTACAACCTGCCGATCACGCTGACCAAAAAGCTTGGTATCAGTAACTTCCGCGTTTTTGCTTCAACTGAAAACCTGGCTACAATCACGAAGTTCCGTGGTCTTGATCCTGAGAAAGCCGGGAACAGAAGCGATGCCTATCCTTTGAACAAATCCTATTCAGTTGGTATCAACATAGGAATATAAAAGCCATTACAATGAAAAGTATCAAACATATATTATCAGCAATAACCCTTACGGGGCTCATATTCGGTACGGGCTCCTGTGTTCAGGACCTGCTTGAACAGGATCCTACCACTGAGCTGGCCGCGAATGCATTCTGGAAAACAGAAGACGACGCCACTTTCGCCCTCAACGGCGCCTATGCGTCTGTTCGCCCGCTGTTTGACAGGGACTATTACCTCGACGGCCACGGTGAGTACGTGCGTACACGCGGTACCAGCGCCACAAGCGGTAACCTGCGCCTCGGCGATGCTTACCACGACGGCGATTACAACCCAAGCGGCTACGGCGACAATTTTGACAAGATGTACCGGTATCTGTACGGAGGTGTGAACCGCACCAATTACGTGATTACCAATGTGGAAGCGATGCTGAAAACTGCCAAGCCGGAGTCGGTGGCCAAGCTGGAAGCGATCGTAGGAGAGGCTAAGCTGCTACGCGGTATGGTCTATTTCCGGTTAATTTCGATGTGGGGCGATGTGCCTTATTTTACCAAAATCGCGGAGTCAAATGCAGATGTATCTAAACTGACCCGCACGCCGATCGCGCAGGTGAAAGATTCCATTATGGCTGATTTCACTTATGCTTACGAAAAGCTCCCTGCAAAATCTGCGGGGGCGGGCCGTGCCGGAAAGCCTGCGGCTCTTGCATTCCGTGGAAAACTGCAGTTGTACTGGGCTTGCTGGAACCGTTTCGGCTGGCCGGAACTTGACACTTTCAAATCGGACGCCAGTCTGGCTCCTGCTGCTTATGCTGCAGCCGCAGCTGATTTCAATTCTGTGATCAATGACTACGGTCTGGCGCTTTTCCGGAACGGTGAGCCCGGCGATATTGATTCCCTGGGGAAAGCCGACAAGCTGCCCAACTACTATTACCTGTTTACACCGGCAGCCAACAATGATCCCGAGATCATCATGGGCTTTACGCACGGAGGAACGGGAACAGGGCAGGGTGAAGAACTGATGCGCGACTTTGCCGGTCGTTCACATGAAGGCTCACAGCTGTGGGTAGCACCGAGGTATGAAATCGCAGATCGTTACCAATCAACCGTTACAGGTGATTTTGCTCCGAAACTGGTACCCATGAACCCGACTGATCCGACTGCACGAACTACGCCAAACTCGGCAGTAAACCCGCAGAGCTACAAGAACCGCGATTACCGCATGAAAGCTTCCATTATGTGGGATTATGAGCAAAGTGTGGGTATGATCTCGTTGAAGTCTACCGGCTGGGTACCGTTTATCTACAAAACCTGGAACCAGCCCATTACGATCAACGGTGTGAAATACACTACCTATAATACCGACGGCAGCAACTCCGGCTACGTATTCCGCAAGTTCCTCCGTAATTATGCGGGACAGGGGCGCAGCGACGGTGACTACAACTTCCCGGTAATGCGACTGGCGGATGTATACCTGATGTACGCGGAGGCAACCAATGCAACAAAAGGTCCAACTGCTGAGGCAATTGCTTTGGTTAACAAAATCCGCCGCAGGGGCAACCTGCCTGCACTTACTGCTGCCAAAACAGCGAGCGCAGATGCATTCTTCTCGGCCATTGAACAGGAGCGCATCATTGAACTGCTGGGCGAAGGCCACCGCGGCTTCGATATCCGCAGATGGCGGGCGCAGGAGCGTATCTGGGGAGCGCCTTATACCGAGGGCTTGTGGCGTATCGATACCCACGGAGCCAATCAGCAAAGGTATTTCCAGAATACCCCTGAGCGTACTTACCAGCAAAACTATATCTTCCGCATCCCGCCGGGCGAGCGCGACCGCAACCCGAACCTGACCCAGAATACACCTTGGTTATAGGGAGTTACAGGCTGATTTGTTAAAACATTAATATCTATTCCAATGCTAAAAAATATAAAATGGATCGCGGCAATGATGCTGACCGTCAGCATGCTGGTTTCCTGCAAAGAAGATTTTCCCGTGGATGAAGATGGCTTGCTGATCACCGGCCGCAGCCAATGCTATGTCAGTAATTTCGAGCTGCTCGGCCCCGATTTCCAGACCGTAAGGGTAGAAAATCCCGTGATCGACACGACTGCGCAGACGATCAATGTGAAAGTATTTTACGGAACTGACCTTAAAAATCTGTATCCGCAATTCTCCCTGGTGACCGACGCAAAGCTGGATCCGAAGATCACCGGAAAAGAAGACTTTTCTGATCTCTCGAAACCAAAGCAGTATACCGTTGTGTCGGGCAACCGCAAAGTCAGGAAGACCTATACTGTTAACCTGACCGTGCAAACCCCCTAACCCTTAAACAACAAGATCATGAGACATACCTATTTGTATTACTTTCTTGTTTTGATCGGGTTGGTTTCCCTTTCTTCCTGTGAAGAGGAGGAATATGCGATTCCGACGCTCAAACAGGAACTTCAAAACGATGTGATCAAAAGAACGATCGGCCCGAACCTGGTCGGGATGAATATTGAGTTTGCCTATGCAATGGCGCTTCCCAAGTCAATGGGCAAGCTGGTTTCTGCCGAAGTGGAAGCTACCGTTGCAGGAGGCGAGGCTACTTACCTGGAAAACCGCTCTTTTTATACCAACGGGAGCGGTGAAGATGTGGGCATTGAGGTAGGAAGCAAGTCGGTGAACAGCGGCGGCAGAACGACCGTGACATTCACCAAAGATACCTCGGCAGCCACGCTCAGGTACTTTTACCGCATTCCGACAACCGCACGCGGCAAGGAGGTTTCTTTTAAATTTTCAGCTCAGGCTAGCAACGGACAATCGGTTACCTATTCAATGGGACCTTACAAGATCGCCGAGATGGATATGGTACTCGACCTCGACGTAACTGACAGTACCAAAGCATACATTTCGATCGAAGATATGGCGGTTTACAATCTTGCCGATGCCGCTGCCAATGCATCGAAGATCGACCTGGTGTACCTGTACCGTACCATTCCGAACATTACTTTTTCACACGGACTGGTTTCTCCTTCTGCCAAAACCTACCTGCCGGGCGTGAACCTGCCGGCCGGCGCAACCCGCTCTTCCAGGGTGCAGAAAGTCTGGAACCTGCGCGATTTCCATTTGGCAAGATTGCAGTATGGTGTGTACATCGACGATCTTGATTTTCAAAAGCTGGATATCGCTTCTGCTCCCGACTATGCCATTAACCTCCGTTCAGAGGCCGGCGTGTGGGTGGAGACACAAGACGGAAAGTACCGGGCTTACGTGTACATCAATTCGGTTAACAACAATACCAAAAGCGCAAAGATCAGCATCAAGCGCTACATGATGAAGTAGCATTGCTGAACCTGCTGCCGGCATTTCCCGCAGGTTGTAAACTATGCAACCTGCGGGAGTAATGCATTTCAAGTCACTTCCTAACACCCTTAATGATGAAGAACATTGCACTGGCTGTCCAGATGGCCACCGGTTTGGCATTGTGTTTTCCCATTGTTGCCAAATCGAATACCATTCCCGCAAGCCTTTCTCCGCATTTAGCCAAAACAACAATCCACGCTCAGGAAAGAGCACCCGATGCATCTGCTCCGGTCCAGACTTTTCTTGTCCGCCCCGCCTATCTGAAAGCTTCAAAAGACAGAATACGGAAAGGGGATAAAGAGCTTCAAAAAGCATTGCAGGACTTAATTGTCCTGGCCGACAAAGCATTGAAGTCGGGGCCTTATTCAGTTACTTACAAAAGTAAAATACCTCCCAGCGGCGACAAGCACGATTACATGAGCGTGGGTCCGTACTGGTGGCCTGATTCCACCAGGTCCGACGGCCTTCCTTACATTCGTAAAGATGGTCAGGTGAACCCTGAGCGGTTTAGTATCAAAGACGCAGACTATCACGGAAGCCTCTGTCGCGATGTATTCCGGCTTTCGCTGGCGTGGTACTACACGGGAAATCAGCGTTATTCAGACAGTCTCTTTCTCCTCACAAACACCAATCTCTGATTATGAAAAAGTTTTTTGTACTGCTCGGCATTGTGCTGAGTTTTCACGCCATTTCCGGATTTGGCCAATCTAATCCGGATGTACTTAAATCGCTTAATGCGGAACATCCGAGGCTGCTTTTGCTGAAAGGAGAGGAGCAGGCTGTTTTGTCACAGATCCGGAAGCACCCGGAATGGGACGCAATTCATAAGGAAATCCTGGCTGAATGCGACAAGATGCTGGACATAGCGCCGGTGGAGCGCATCAAAATAGGGAAGCGGCTCCTCGACAAATCGCGCGAATGCTTGCGCCGTGTTTTTCAATTATCCTACGCTTACCGGACCACGAAAGACGAGAAGTACCTCCGCCGCGCGGAAAAGGAAATGCTGGCAGTAGCCGCGTTTGAAGACTGGAACCCGACCCACTTTCTGGATGTGGCGGAAATGACAATGGCGATGGCGATCGGTTACGACTGGCTCTTCGACGGACTTTCGGAGGAATCGAGAGGTAAGATCAGAGAAGCAATCGTGAAAAAAGGTATCGAGCCCTCAAATGAAAAACGGTATAGTAATTTCCTGAATGCGGAGCACAACTGGAACCAGGTATGCAATGCGGGTATCACTTTCGGTGCATTGGCTGTGGCGGAAAGCGAACCGGAACTTGCCGCCAAAATGATCTCGCGCGCCGTTGCTTCCATCCCAAAAGCAATGGTGCCTTCGTATGAGCCCGACGGCACCTATCCCGAGGGATTCAGCTACTGGGGCTATGGAACTAGCTTTAATGTACTATTTATCAGTGCAGTGGAAAAGGCATTGGGTACGGACTTCGGACTGGCGCAGTCACCCGGCTTTTTGAAAACAGGCGGTTTTTTTCAAAACCTGGTAGGTCCCAGTGGCCTTGCGCACAACTGGGGCGATAGCGGGCTGAAAGAAGGTTTAAGTCCCGCCATGTTCTGGTATGCTGAGAAAACTGGCGATCCGTCGCTGCTATGGACCCAGAAGAAGCTGCTTTCAGATAGAAGCGCAAACAACGTTCGCAACCGAATTCTGCCTGCATTGCTGGTGTGGGGTGCCAAGACCGACCTGGATGCAGTGAAGCCGCCTGCGAAAAAGCAATGGGTAGGGCAGGGGCCTTCGCCGGTTGCATTGATGCGAACTTCCTGGGAAGATCCGAATGCGATTTTCGTCGGGGTTAAAACGGGCTCACCTTCGGTAAACCACGCGCATATGGATGTGGGTTCTTTCGTGATAGACGCGCAGGGCGAGCGCTGGGCAATGGATTTTGGAATGCAGGATTATAATTCGCTGGAATCGAAGGGAGTGGATCTCTGGAACCGGACGCAGAACTCGCAGCGCTGGGAAGTTTTTCGGCTCAACAATTTTGCCCATAATACCCTGACATTTGACGGCCAGCTGATGAATGCAAAAGGCTACGCGAAAATCGATTCGTGGTCAGATGATAAGTCGGCGATGTGGGCTATTACGGATCTTTCAGATATGTACAAAGGCCAGGTAGCTGCTGCAAAACGCGGGATTGCGATCCGTGACGGGCAATCGGTGGTGATCCGCGACGAGGTAAAAACGGGTGAAAAGGCAGCTAAAATGCGCTGGAACCTGCTGACTCCCGCAACCGTGAAAATAGTGGATGGTAAAACGGTGGAGTTGTCCCGAAACGGTAAGAAAATGCTCCTTGTATTTGATACCAAATCCGAAATTGAAATCAAAACCTGGTCAACCACGCCGGGCCACGATTACGACGCGCCAAATCCCGATACGCAGTTTGTAGGTTTTGAGGTAAGCTTGCCTGCCAACTCCTCCACCAGTTTCAATGCGGTTTTTGCGCCGTCAAACAAACTGCCGAAAATAAAGCCACTTGCAGACTGGAAGTAAAATGCTTCCGGTCACATCCTGAACCCTATGAAAAAAATCCTGATACTGTTTGTGTTGCTGACGCAGCTTGCTATGGCGCAGCAATTACGTAAGCCCGGTGAAAATGTAGCCATTCCCGTCGAAGCAGGCACTGGTCAGCCCGACGCGGACCTTGAAAAAATCAGAGCACGTGTGGTAGCCGATTTGCTCAAACCAGAAGTAAACGCGGCGAATGTGGCCGATCTGGTCAAAACACAAAAACCGGATGGTACCTGGCCAGGGATTAATTATGCGGATGTATCCCGCACCGGCTTTGAGCATAGCGTACACCTTAACAATATGCTGGAACTCGCGCGTGCATTCAAGAAGCCGGGATCTCCTTACCTGGGGAAGCCGGAAGTTAAAAAGACCATTTCAAAGGCGCTTGATTACTGGTTTGCCAATGATTTTATATGTGAAAACTGGTGGTGGAATGAAATGGGCACGCCCAACCTGATGATCAGCATCCTGCTCGTACTTGACGAGGACCTTACTCCAAACCAGCGGAAAGAGGGCGTGAGGATAGCGGGCCGCGCCAACATGGAAGCTTCCGGCGCACGGCCGGGCGGCGACCTGATTCAGATTGCCGGCATGCGCGCCAGACAGGCACTTTTTCAACGTAATCCCCAGGTACTTGCGGATGTGATGAAAGTGATGGTTTCGGAAATTAAGGTGTCGACGGGCCGCGGTTTGAAGCCGGACCTGAGCTTTCACCACCGCACCGACAATGTGATTTCCACACTCGCTTACGGGACGGGCTACGCAAATGCGTTCGCCTACTGGGCCGTGAAAACCGAAGGCACGAAATACAAGCTGCCCGACGAGCCGATGAAGCTGCTGGTTGACTACTTCCTGGATGGGATCTGTCAGTCGCATATCCACGGAAGATACCCTGATCCGGGCGCTGAAAACCGGGGGATCAGCCGGAAAGGCGCATTGAAACCGGCCGGTCCCGAATTGGCTGAAAACCTGCTCCGGGCTACTTCTTACCGCAAAGCGGAGCTCGAAAACATCGTCAGGATCAGGAAAGGGGAGGTAAAGCCGAACCTGACCCGCGATCACTATTTCTGGCATTCGCATTACTACACCCATCAGCGGCCCGACTATTATGTGTCGGTGCGCATGCACAGCAAACGCGCTGCCAACATGGAGCAGCCGCATAATGAGGAGGGTTTGAAAAACCACCATTACGGCGACGGCAGCAACTTTATTTCACAGACCGGCAAAGAGTTCGACGGGATTTTCCCGGTTTGGGACTGGCAGAAAATTCCGGGTACGACGGTGGTACAAAAGCCTGATGTAGCGCATTGGAAAGAGCTCGCCAAACCTGGTTTAAATGATTTCACGGGCGGCGTGACGGACCAGCGTTATGGTGCAGCCGCATTCGACTTTGCGAGTGTACATGATCCATTGAAAGCGAAAAAAGCCTGGTTTTTCTTTGATCGGGAGTATGTGAGTCTGGGTGCTGGCATTACTTCTGATGCAGATAACCCGGTTGCTACTACCCTGAATCAGTGTCTGCTTGCGGGCAATGTAACTGTGAGCGACGGCCAACAAACAGCTGTTTTAAAAACAGGAGAACATCAGCTGGAAGCGGCCGACTGGGTACAGCACGATGACGTGGCTTACCTGTTTACCAGGCCAACGAAGCTGAACGTGAGCAATGTGACTGCCACAGGTACCTGGCGGCAGATCAATCACCATTCCTGGGCTACCGACGAAGAGGTAAAGCAGGATGTGTTCAAGGTTTGGCTGGATCACGGACGCAAGCCGGCGGGTGGGAGCTATGAGTACATTGTTGTTCCCGGCATGAAAACAGCGCAGATTGCAGCATACAGGAAGCAGCTACCCGTGCGCATTCTTGCAAACAGTCCCGAAATACAGGCGGTACAGCATGCAGGATTAGGTGTTACGCAGATCGTGTTTTATAAAGCAGGTACACAGAAAATCAGCGATCAGCTCACGATTACTGCGAAAGATCCGTGTATGGTCATGGTAAAAACGAGAGGGAATGCAGTTCAGCGAATCACTGTTTCGGACCCTACTGAGAAGCTGAGCTCACTTGAACTGGAAGTAAGTAAAGTGCTCAGTGTGAGTTTCGGTCTTGTTAAAGTAAGTAATGGAACTTCAAAGGGAAGTACGCTCCTGAACTTCAAGCTGCCTGCCGAAGGAATGGCGGGACAGAGTGTAAGTCAGGATTTTTAATAAATAATGGAAACTCCCGTCGAATGCATTTGCTCGGCGGGAGTTTTCATTATGAATTGAACTTCAAAGCTGACTAGTCGACTTTTTGGGTCAGGTAAAGCGTCGGCATTTCGCTGAGCAGGGAATCGGCCCGGCTCACGAATTCCTTAATGTAAGGTTGTTGATTGTGGTTATCAAGACCAGCCTGGTTCTCCCAGATCTCGTAAAAAACAAACACGTTTTCGTCGTTAATCCCCTGGTGCAGATCGTAAAGTACACACGCAGATTCTTTCCGCGTTTCAATGGCCATTTTTTCCAGAATGTCTTTTACCTCTGCTGTAAACTCAGGTTTACTCTTGATTATCGCTGTTAAATAGATTGACATACGTTCAATTTGTTAATTTGTAAAGTCCATAATATTGGCAAATTCAGGTTTCCAGCCCAATTCTTTTCTAGCTTTGTCGGCACTGCAATAGCTGCTTGATGCAAAACCAAAATGCGCGCCGATCGCGCCGAATTGTTTGGTTCCCTCTTCCACTGACACCGACTGCGCTTCACCCAGCTGAAAAACGTCGCTGATCTTTACTGCAAGCTCCCTGATTGTCGCAGAACCGTTTTCTGCAAAATAGATAGAACCAGGTTTTGCTTTCTCCATAGCCAGCAGGTACAAATCCACAAGATCTTCAATATGCAGGTTAGACCACCGGTTTGCTCCTTTTCCAAAATACACTCCGTGCCCTTTTTCCTTTGAAAAGCGGATCAGTGCCGGCAGCTGGATACTGTCTTTTTTGAGACCGGTACCTTTTCCGTACACCATTGTTGGCACAATCACAATGCTCCTCACCCCGCGTGTTGCCGCCCTTTGAATAAACTGGTTCACCAGCACCCGCGACGCCATTTCCAGTTGGGGTTGCAAGGGGATATCTTCTGTAAACCTGAAATCATTGGCTTCTCCTTTTTCTTTTCCGCCCAAAATAGCGGAGCCTGAGGTGAAAACCAGTGTTTTTCCGGTACCAGCAAGCAAGTCCACTAAAAGACCGGCTGCAAATGAATCATCGGCAGATTCGGCCGTGTGAATTACCGTATCTGAACCTGAGATACACCTTCTGAGCAGTTGCTCGTCGTGTATATTGCCCAACACCCCTTCGAGTCCCAGCGCATTCAGGCGGTCGATATCTTCCGGCTTGCGCACCAGTCCGGTCACGTGATATCCTGTTTCTTTCAACTTCATGGCAACCGAGCCGCCAATATATCCCGTGATTCCCGTAATGAAAACTTTTTTCGCGTCCATATACCTAGTTGTTTGTCAATGTGGTTTTCAGGTGGTTCAGATACAGTTCTTTATAATTTGAAACCCGCTCGGGTGTAACGTTCTTCTCCATATCATGAAAATGCATTCCATTAATCCGCTGCAAGGACAGGAATGCATTCATCCTGTGAAAGCCCATTAAAACGCCATCGTCTACACTGGTCTCGTTAAAGAATTCGCCGGGGAGTGTGAATGCGGTCTCGGGTGCATTCCAGGTGGTGGTTACCATGTATTTTCTTCCGTCCAGACTGCCGCCTGTTCCATAGTTAACCTGCGGATTGTCGCTCTTGCGCCCGTCGCTCCTGTACATTCCGGTGCGGTGACCGGCTGTGAAAACCTTGTCGATGTACTCCTTTAATTTGTGGGGAACAGAAAACCACCAAACCGGGAAATGGTAAATGATCAGGTCTGCCCAAACGTATTTTTCAACTTCTTCCGCCAGATTATATGCTTGATCGACTTCCGTCGTACGTAGTTCGTAGCCGTTTTCAGGTGTAAAAAATGTCTGGTCTGTTTCCAGCAGTGTCTTGTTGAACCTGCCTCCCGAGTGAGCAAACTGTTGCCCGCCGTTAATAATAAATACCTTTTTCATTGTCGCATATTTTTAATGTGACAAAACTAAACGGCTGTTAATTATAATAAAAATAAGTTAAATTTGCGATGTCTATAACTAATATTATACATGCAAGCTAACCTTGAATGGTTCCGGACTTTCAAAGCGGTGTACGACACAGGTACCATGAGCGGAGCTGCCAAGCAGCTGTACGTTTCTCAACCTGGTGTGGGATTGCATTTGAATGCGCTGGAATCCTATACCGGCTTTCCGCTTTTCGAACGCACTGCGCGTAAAATGATACCTACTGAAAAGGGGAAGTTGTTGTATCAGCAAATGCTCAATTCACTGATGTGCCTGGAAGATATCGAAATGCGCTTTCAGCGGAAATCGGGTACCGAGCGCGCGACAGTAAGTGTGGGTATGTGCGTGGAAACCTTTCAGCAAGCGCTGGAAAGGCATATTCCTGCCCTCGGTTTCAACCTGATCATGCAATTTGGAAGCCACGATCAGCTGAATTTGTCTCTCGAAAATGGAGCGGTAGACCTGATCCTGACCACCTGCACAAGCAGCAGCAACGGGCTGATCTACGATCCTTTCACAGTGGAGCGGCTTGTGTTGGTAGCGGGGCTGCACACGGATTTGAGCGGGTTCCAGGTACCGGATCAATCGGATAAAACTGCTGCAAGAGACTGGATGAAGACGCAGCTTTGGTACAATACCGCTGCGGATATGGGTGTTCTCAACAGTTTTTGGGAGGTGAACTTCGGGGAGCGACCGGGCTTTTTACCCAACTATATCGTCCCTAATAAATTCTCAATCATCCGCTGCCTTTCGCAGGGAAACGGACTGGCTGTGCTACCGGAGTTTCTATGCAGGCAAGCGATTGAAGGCGGCCAGGTGACGAAGATCTGGGAAGGTTTTAAGCCGCTGGAAAACACGCTTTATTTCGGCAAACGGAAGCAATCGCTGTATATGCAGGAGATCGGGTATATCGAAACCTTGCTGCAGAACGAGTTTAAGTGAGAAGCCGGGATAGCTTCTCACTTCATCTAATTCGCATAATTTGTCAGCTGCAGCAAAACGCCGTGCAGGTCACTGCTGACTTTGAGCTGACACGCCAGGCGACTATTATCCTGTGCATCCGGACGGGTTTCGAGTGTCATTAACTCTTCGTCCTGCGGTTCGGCGAGCTGGTCCTGGCCTTTCAGAATGAGGCAGTGGCAGTCGGCGCACAATGCGAGCCCGCCGCAGGTTGCGCGCATTTCATAATCATGGTTTTTCAATGTTTCCATGAGGTTAGCCTCTTCGGCTTCCACCAGTTGCAGCGCTTTTTCCTGTCCCTGGCGATCGATTACTGTCAGCTCTATCATCTTAGAATGCATTAACACCGTTAACAGTTGTGTACTTAAAGCTTAGTTTTTGCTCGGGATAAACATATTTAAAGGCACTTTGCGCCATTAAAGCGGCTTCATGGAACCCCGACAGAATCAGTTTCAGCTTGCCTGTATAAGTATTGATATCTCCGATCGCGAAGATGCCCGGCGTAGATGTGGAGTAGTCGTCTACATTCACCTCAATGGCAGATTTGTCCAGCGCAAGGCCCCAGTCGGCTATCGGGCCCAGCTTGGGTGTCAGTCCGAAAAGTGGGATCAGGTGATCAGCTTCCAGGTTAAACACCCCATTGTGTTTGCTGGATACGGTAAGTGACTGCAAATGCCCGTTCCCTGCTACTTCGGTGATCTGCGATTCGAGCAAGAGCCGGAGCTGTCCCTGGTGCGCCATTTCAACCACCTTTTCGGCTGAATCGGGTGCGCCCCGGAATGTTTCGCCCCGGTGAACAAGCGTAAGTTCGGAAGCGATAGGCGCGAGGAAAATAGCCCAGTCCAACGCAGAATCGCCCCCGCCTGACAGTACCAATTTGCGGTTCCGGAAAGTTTCAGGGTTTTTGACAAAATAAGAAATGCCTTTTCCCTCAAACTGCTCCAAACCATTGATAACAGGCTTGCGCGGTTCAAAGCAGCCCAGTCCGCCCGCTATCACAAGTACTTTGCATTCAATGCGGGTATCGTCGTGGGTTTGCACCACAAAGCCGCCGTTATCCAATCGGCTGACAGTATCCACGCGTTCGCCCAGCGTGAAACCCGGCTTGAAGGGAGCGATCTGCTCCATGAGGTTATCGACCAGCTGCTGCGCCTGAATGGACGGGAAGCCTGGAATATCATAAATTGGTTTTTGGGGATATATTTCTGAAAGCTGGCCGCCAACCTGCGGCAGTGCGTCCACGAGGTGGCAGCGCATTTTTAATAAACCTGCTTCGAAGACGGCGAACAGGCCAACCGGCCCGGCTCCGATAATACATATGTCAGTGGTGATCATATTTTGAATGGCTAAATGTGCTTTGTTAGTCCATTGCAAAAGTGACAAATTCCACTGCCAAAGGCCAATGAAGAATTGTTATTCCATATAACTAAATGTTATAATGGCTTTTGCAAAAGCGCATGAAAAGCTCGCTTAGTGCAGATGTTTTTCCGTGGAGATGTATGAACTGGAAGTCACGGTAAATCTCCAATCCTTTGATATCGATAATGGTCAGTTCGTTGTATTTCAATTCGTTCACTACCGATTGTACAGATAGAAACGCGGCGGTTTGTGAATGCAGGAGGTATTGTTTGATTGCGATACTGCTTTCCAGCTCAATTTCGATCGTGAGGTCGCTGAATGCAAGACCGGCTTTTGCCAGCGCTTTTCGCAGTACATCCAGTGTCCCGGAGCCTGCCTCCCGCAACACCAGCGGAATACCGGCGAGCTGTTTCAAGTTGATCTCGCCCCATTTGGCATACTTCCCTTTCGTTTGTGTAACCAGCACAATTTCGTCTTTGACAAAGGGCGTATAGCTGATCTGTGGGTGAAAGCCGGCCCCTTCTACGATCGCGATGTCGACGGTTTCGTCCAGTATGTGTTTGGTTATAAGGTCGGTGTTGCCCTGGATGAATGTGAATGAAAGGGCTGGATAGCTTTTCTTGAAGAGTGCCAGCAGCTTCGGCAGTATCGTCTGCGCAACCGTTGTACTCGCCCCGATGCGGATCGTTCCGCCATGCGCATGCGCCACCTGCGCGATTTCAGATTCCATTTCACGCGAAAGCTGAATGATGCGTTGCGCATACCTGACAAACAATGCACCTTCCGCGGTGAGCCCGATGGTATTTCCATTCCTGGTAAAAAGGCGGCAATTGAGCTGCTGCTCCATCTCCCGCACGTGCTTGGTCACAGCTGGCTGGGTAATGTTCAGTTCAAGCGCAGCTTTGGTAAAGCTGAGCTTTTGTCCCACGGTAAATACTACCAGCAGCCGGTAGTCTACGGTTTTTAATGCAATCATATCTTTAATTTCAGCATTTTCCGGTACATCGTCCGGCTAATCTTATACGCTTCCTGGCACAGCTTTTTAACCTTCGCCATCTTCATTTTTTTAACGAACACAAAATTCATCAAAACTAAAAATCACCTATCATGAAAAAACACTATGGTTTTTGGAAAACGATGCGGAGAGCCCCGTTGTTAATGGCGGTTTGCGGTACGCTCGTTTTTGGTTGCAAAGAAGACGATAATTTCTGGGATGCATTCATTCCCGAGACAGATGAAGAACCAACTTCCACGCAGATCGAGGGTTATGTTTTTTACCCGGCGGTTCAAAAAGCAACAGACGCCAACATCGCCCAGCTGAAAGTACCCGCCGGATTTACGATCAACAAGTTTGCAGACGGGCTGGGCAAGCCCCGTATCCTGCTGGCACACAACGGCCACGTCTATGCTTCCGACCGGGAAGCGGGGATTGTGATCATGCTTACTGATGCGGATAACGACGGCAGTGCCGAAGGCAAGAAGACCGTAGCGAACATCAAGCAGGTGCACGGGCTTTCTGTGTACGAGGGCAAAATGTATATGGTAGCTGTAAATGAGGTATATGCAGCAGATATCAATGGCGATGGTACGCTCGGTCAGCCTACTATGCTGATCAATGATCTTCCCGACGGCGGACAGCATCCCAATCGCACCATTGCTTTTGGTCCGGATAAAAAAATGTATCTCACAGTTGGCAGTACCTGTAATTCCTGTCCCGAGCCCAATCCTGAAAACGCGACTATCCTGCGTGCCGAGCCGGACGGGTCCAACCGGAAGATATTTGCAAAAGGTTTAAGAAATACGATCGGCTTTGGCTGGCACCCTGAAACGAGTGAGCTCTGGGGAATGGACCACGGGATCGACTGGCTGGGTGATAATGAGCAAAAAGAGGAGGTTAACATGATCAAGCAGGGGGCGGATTACGGCTGGCCTTACATCTATGGTGAAGGCAAGTACAACCCCGGCGACAGGCCGCAGGGCGACACTACTTACCAGCAATATCTTGCCAAAACTACATTACCCGCATTGACATACCAGGCGCACTCTGCTCCGATGGGAATGGCGTTTTATACAGGCGCGATGTTTCCCGGTGAGTACAAGAACGATGCTTTTGTAGCGATGCGCGGGTCCTGGAACAGGAGCTCGCCTGTGGGTTACAAGATCGTGCGCATGCATTTCGAAAATGGTAAGCCTGTCCGTTTCGATGATTTTGTAACAGGTTTTATCGTCAACAACAACCGTGCGCATTTCGGCAGGCTGGTGGGCGTAGCTGTGCATAAAGACGGATCGCTGCTCTTCTCCGACGATACCAACGGGGTTGTTTACAGGGTATCCTATAAATAAAGCGAAGCAGCTCTGACCTGCAACTTTGAATTAACACCAAACACGACTGTATTTATTATGGAAAATCAACAAAACCAGCATTTCGGTAGTGAGCGCGCCGTCACGAGGGACGGGCACAATGTAAGTTTATGGCAAAGAAATATGCATCTGGACAACCAGAACGGCACTTTTGATCCTGCTTTCGTTTACGATGCATTGATAGTAGGAGCGGGGATCACCGGGATTACTGCCGCATTGCTGTTGCAGAGAGCGGGACGTAAATGCGTGATCGCCGATGCCCATCATGCGGGTTACGGAACTACCGGGGGTACCACTGCCCACATCAATACTTTTGCTGATACTACCTATGCCGAGGTGGAAAGTGCATTCAGCGAGGATGCTTCAAAGCAGTTTGCGAAGTCAATTGCGCAATCAGTGAGCCTCATTACCGAGCTGGTGGACAAGTACGAAATTGAATGTGATTTTGAGCGTAAGAAAGCGTACGTGTATGCGCAGACAGACGATGAAGTAAAGGAGCTGGACGATATGCTCGAAAGCACCATTCGTGCAGGTGTACAGGTGGAAGTTACCCAAACGGCGCCTGCGCCTCAGTCTTACCTGAAAGCGCTGGAGTACGATCACCAGGCACAATTTCATCCATTGAAATATATTCTGGCATTGCAGAAGGAGTTTGTAGCGCTTGGCGGAGTTGTGCTTGAAAACACCCGGATCGAGGATATTTCTACGGAAGATGATGTGCATACCGCCAAGTCGCCGGAGAGAGAGATTAAGGCAAAGTCTGTGTTTTATGCGACGCACATTCCGCCGGGCGGGGTAAACCTGTTGCATTTCCGCAATGCGCCCTACCGCAGCTACGTGATCGCGGCCACGCTCAGCGACAATGCTTATCCCGATGCATTGGTGTATGACCTGAAAGATCCTTATCACTACTTCCGCACGCACGAAGTGGACGGACAGAAATACCTGATCTCCGGCGGGCACGATCACAAAACGGGCCACGGAGAGCCGGAGCAATCCTTTGAAGACCTGATCAATTTTACCAAATCCTGCTACCAGGTCGCGGAGGTATCTTCCAGATGGTCGGCGCAATATTATGTACCTACTGACGGACTTCCCTACATCGGGCATCTGCCAGGCGCGTCGAAGGGCATTTACGCAGCGACGGGCTACAATGGGAACGGTATTATCCTGGGTACGGTGGCGGCAATTGTTGTCAGTCAGCTAATCGCAACCGGAGAAAGCGAGTTTAAAGATCTCTTCGATCCGGGCAGGATTAAGCCTATTGCAGGATTTACTGAGTTCGTCAAGGAAAATGCAGACGTGGCAAATCGTTTCGTAGCAGACCGCATTGGTATTGAAAAGATTGATTCCGTGGCGCAGCTTCCTGTGGATTCAGGCGATATCGTTGAATACGATGGACAGAAGCTGGCGATTTACAAGGATACGAAAGGCCAGGTACACGCGCTTGATCCCGTTTGTACGCACGCAGGCTGTATTGTAAAATGGAACGGTTCCGAGAAGAGTTGGGACTGCCCTTGTCACGGCGGTCGCTTCAATGCGCACGGGCAGGTACTTACTGGTCCTACGCGCCTTGATCTGGAACGGATTGTGGTTGGGGAAGGGAAGGAGAGTTGAGTTTATGAGTTTAGAGTTTATGAGTTTAGAATTAGAGTTTATGAGTTGTTTTAAATAATAAAAGACCTGCCGGCTTGATTGCGGGCAGGTCTTTTATTTTACTTAAAATCCGATACTGAATTATCGCCGGGTGCGGAGGAATGCGATCGCTAGTACTGCAATGCCGGCTCCCAGTGCGATTTTCCGCGTGAGGCCAACTTTGTTATACTTCATCTCCGACTTCCCTCCAAGCTCCGAGAATACATCCGGGAAATGTCCCTTGTTGATATCCTCGTGTATCCCTTCTATCATATTCACACGGTCGGCTACGAGTAGGAGCAGCCAGTGCCTGATCATCGATTCGCTGTATTTGAATGCGTAGCGACGAATTTTGCCACTCAGTCCTTTGGGCGGATTGGGCGTTCCGAATACTGCGGTAAGGCCCGGGCGCTCGTTTGAATGGAGTACTTCAACCAGTTCAGGCTGTTGCGGCGGTCGCTCCCAGATCATCCCTTTGTTATCGTTTTCAGTCCTTTTCTTCATCGGGTATGCCGGCACGTCCAGCGGATCGGCGTCAATTCCCCAACCATTGATGTGGCTGTAATCTTGTGCTGTCTTTTTCATAATGCTGGTTATTTTCTTGCTGATGGTGGTATTAGGATTGGCTTGATGCAATTGTCCAGTTTGGCTGAGAAAATGTGGTAAGCGTCCGAAACTTCTTCCAGCGGAATGCGGTGGGTAATAATGTCTTTCGGACTCACCCTGCCAGACTGAATGTGGTCGATCAACTTAGGAAGCAGTCTTTTTACAGAAGCCTGGTTGGCGCGGATTGTGATACCCTTGTTCACCACGTTTCCGATCGGGATCAGGTTTCCGGTTGGTCCGTAAACACCCACAATGGACACGATACCTCCTTTTTTGACCGAGTTGATCGCCCAGTGAAGCGCAGTGGCTGAGCCCGATTGCAGCATCAGTTTACGCCCTGTAATGGTTTGCATGGCGTCACCCGCAGCTTCACAGCCTACGGCGTCAATACATACGTCTGCGCCGAGCCAGTCTGTAGTCTTTTTCAGGAACAGTACTACATCTCCCAACGAGCGGAAGTTGTACACTTCGCATTGCGCATAGTTTTTCACGAATTCCAGGCGGTATTCCAGGTGGTCGATCACGATCACGCGGCCTGCGCCGAACAACCAGGCTGATTTTGCCGCCATGATCCCGACTGGCCCTGCACCAAATACCACCACGGTATCGCCGGGTTTGATCCCGCCCATTTCAGCGGCCTGATAGCCGGTAGGGAACACGTCTGTAAGCAACACTGCGTCGTCGTGGTCCATGTTATCAGGAATGATCATCGGGCCCACGTCTGCATATGGTACGCGCACGTATTCAGCCTGGCCACCGTCGAAACCGCCGGCTGTGTGCGAGTATCCGAAAATCCCGCCTACTGCAGTAGCCTCGGGGTTGGATTCGTGACAGTTACCAAAAAGTCCCTGTTCGCAAAACACGCATTTGCCGCAGGCGATATTAAAAGGAACGAGTACGTTGTCGCCCACTTTCAGGTTTTGTACTGCGTCGCCGATCTCTTCCACAACCCCGATGAACTCGTGGCCGAATGTGGTTCCGACGCGTGTGTCGGGTACCATTCCGTGGTATAAGTGGAGGTCGGACCCGCAAATACACGAACGTGTTACCCGGACGATCGCATCACCTGAATGCTCTATTTTCGGCATCGGCTTACTGCGATCAGCTCTGACCCGGTACGGGCCCCTGTAATTCATTGCTAACATAGTTTTACCGTTAATTGGTTGATGATGTTGAACATGTGAAATTGGGCGGGTATGTAAAAAATTATTCCAGCCCTGCCGGATCTTCTTATTTGTGCTGTTTTTAGATGTTGGTGAAAACAGAATTGCTGGAACGACTTTTTTAATAGGGGCGACATCAACATTAAAACCACAACCGAAATGGCAACTAAAAAAAGTGCATCAAAAGCAACCAAGCAGATCACCGAAGCAGATGGTGAAAAATTGAAAGAATTGTTCGTAGATGGTTTGAAAGATATCTACTGGGCTGAGAAGAACCTTGCGAAAGCTTTGGTGAAAATGGCGAAAAATGCGACCTCAGACGAGTTGAAATCTGCATTTGAACTCCACACTACACAGACTGAAGAGCAGATCAAGACTGTTGAGCAGGTATTTGAAATTATCGGCGAAAAAGCACAGGCTAAAAAATGTGCTGCAATGGAAGGCTTGATCGAGGAAGCGAACGAGATCATTGAAAGCACAGACAAAGGCACAATGGTACGTGACTGCGGTTTGATCATGGCTGCGCAAAAAGTAGAACACTACGAAATCGCATCTTATGGTACACTTCGTAACGTCGCGAGAACGCTGGGTTATGAAGATGCAGCAACACTTCTTCAGCAAACATTGGATCAGGAAGGTGAAACCGACCATATCCTGACCGGACTGGCAGAAGGCTATGTGAACGAGCAAGCTTCTGTTGAGCAATAGCATCGCCAAAAAGCGATAAAAGGAAAAGCCGGCCATTTGGCCGGCTTTTCCTTTTTATACCCATATTAAGAAATCAGTACCCCGGATTTTGTGGGGCAAGATTGGGGTTAACCTGCAATTCCACACGTGGGATCGGCATTAAATAGTCGCGTGCCGCATTAAAGTTTGCGTGTGGTTCGAGGGAGTTTGCACCTTTGAATACCACATCACCCAGTTTTCTGCGCTGGATATCGTACCATCTTTTGTACTCAAACGCGAGCTCAATGCGGCGTTCTTCCAGCACCAGATCAATAAAAGCCTGTTTGGTAAGTCCTGGTGCCACATCCGCCGGGAAGGTAGTCGGCTTACCGGCCCAGTTCCTCGCCCTGGCGCGTACCTCGTTTACATAGCCGATCGCCTCTGCAGTAGGTCCATTCACCTCGGCTGCTGCTTCCGCCGCAATCAGCAGTATTTCTGCGTAGCGCATTGCCGCATAGTTGTGATCCGAATCGCGGCCTTCTGCATTGGAAGTACCTGCAAAACGTGCATATTTCGCAATGTGCGGCCTTTTTGTATTTGGAAACTGGGTATAAGGCGCCAATTTACCACCAATGAGCAGCGAATCGTCAAAGCTAACTTCCTTCCGGTAGTCGCGCGCGTCCCAGGTATCGAACACTTTCTGGGAAGGTACGATTACACTCCACCCACTTCTTGGGGCATCGCCTCCACGTACTCCCGTCATTGGGGCCATAATATCATCATTCGCCCCACCATCGCCGGACTGCAATCCCAGAAAATCAATGGCAAAAATGTGTTCTTTCAAATTATTTGCCTGCGGCGCACGAAAAAGTGTCTGGAAATCTGCTTCCAGTCCGTAGCCGAATTTGTCTTTATTATCAATCACCCATTTAGCTTCCGCATACGCTTTGGCATAATCCTGCAAGGTAAGATGTACCGCTGCAAGGTAGGAAGCGGCAGTTCCCTTCGAGGGGCGGCTCCGCACATTTGACGGCTGCTGATCGGGCAGGTTTTGTTTGGCAAACTCAAGATCAGCCAGGATACCTGCATACACGGTCGCTGCCGGTGTGCGCGTCAGCTGCTTTACGGCTGCGGGATTGGTGATAAAAAAGTCGATGTAAGGAACATCGCCAAACACGCGAACCAGGTGAAAGTACGAGAATGCGCGTACAAACCGGGCCTCTGCGATCAGTGGGTTGATCTCATTATCAGGCAATCCCAACTGCTGGGCACCTGCAATCGCCGCATTGGTTGCGCTGATCACCTGGTACCAATATGGCCAGAACTGGTTGACCATGTTGTTGTTATCATCCATGTTGAAATCATTTACCTGCTGTCTTTCAGCGGGTGTGCCTCGGTCGCCGATATCGCACATATCGTCACGCAAGGAGAGCGCAGATACGAACTGCCGGCCATAAAGCCGCTCGGAGGCGATCCAGCCGTAAGCGCCGGATATCGCCGTTTCCACGTCTTTCGGAGTTTTGAACAATGCTTCCGGTGCGAGTAGCCCAACCGGCTTTTCGGCCAGATCGGCGCAGCCCAGCAGCATCACGGGAAGTGCAAGGGTGGCCAGTTTTTTAATATATATTTTCATAAAATGCTTTTTAAAAGTTGGCACATGAACTATAAACCGATGTTCAGACCTACTGTGTAGGATTTTGCATTAGGGTAGCTGGCGTAGTCAAGACCCAGGTTCCTGTTCCCGTCGGTATCGCCTTCTGACGAATAGTTAACCTCCGGATCGTAACCTTTGTACTTTGTAAATGTGAGAATGTTCTGCGCGCTGACGTAGAACCGCAGCTTGCTGATCCTCAGTTTTTCCAATACCGGTTTCGGAAGGTTGTAACCCAACGCCAGGTTTTTCAGACGTACAAAACTGCCGTCGTACACCCAGCGCGTAGAAACCCGACGCGTGCGGCCCGCCATTGCCTTGGGTACATTGGTGTTTGTATTTTCTGGTGTCCACCGGTTCAATGCTTCGGTAGTGGCATTGTTGATCCCCGACAGCAGGTTCAGCTCCATTAATGTGTAGCTCAGCAGATCGTTGCCCTGCGAAGCCTGGAAGAACACGTTCATGTCAAATCCTTTCCAGCTGAAATCGTTGTTGAGGCCCCAGGTAAATTTAGGGTGCGGATTTCCGATGATCGTGCGGTCGTCGCTGTTGAGCATACCGTCCGGTTCGCCGGTGAGCTTACCATTTGCATCTTTTTTACCATCAATATCCCTGAATTTCTCGCCGCCAGCTGCCACTTCAAAGCCGCCGCCGGGAATGAAATTGTCGTTTTGCTGATAAACGCCGTCATAAAGCCAGCCATAGAAACTGCCCACCGGCTGACCTTCACGCAGGATCTGCGTTTGACCCAGACCTACCATGTGGCCTGGCGCAGAGTTGTAGAAAATGTCCGTTCCATTCGGCAGTTTGAGCACTTTGTTGCGGTTCAGCGAGAAGTTAAGATCTGTGCTCCATTTGAAATTGCCGATCAGGTTACGTGAGTTGAAGGTTATTTCAAAACCTTTGTTTTCAACCGAACCGATGTTCTGCAGCTGGTTGGTGTAACCTGAGTATTGCGGAAGCGGCACGCTGAACAGCAGGTCGCTGGTAACGCGACGGTAATAATCAAGCACGACATTAATCCGGTTATTGAAAAGGCTCACGTCAGTTCCGATGTCAAACTGCTTGGTTGTTTCCCAGGTCAGATCGTCGTTGGCAACAGTAGTAGGGCGAACTGCATTCACGGCCACGCCATTGATTACTGTGTACACATTTGAGAAGCGCGCCATTGTCTGGTATGGCGTAATGGCCTGGTTTCCTGTCAATCCGTAGCTCACGCGCCATTTCCACTGGCTGATCGCCGGCATGTTTTGCATGAATGGCTCACTTGACATTTTCCACGCGAATGCGCCGGACGGGAACATTGCCCATTTGTTGTTTTTGCTAAAATTCGAGGAACCATCACGGCGAATGTTGGCCGTGAAAAGATATCGGTCTGCAAGCGAGTAGGTGATCCGTCCATAGAGCGAAGCAAGCTGCCACTCGATCAATTCTGAGGTCGGGCTCTGCCAAACGGAAGATCCGCCCAGGTTCCAGAATGAAACTGCGTCGGTGATGAAAGACTGCCCGGTGCCGCCCCAACGTTCGCTGGAAGAGGTTTGATAAGAGTAACCCGCCATGACCGACAGATCGTGGTTAGTACCGATCTTCTTGTTGTAAAGCAGGTAATTCTCGTTTAGCAGCAATGTGCTTTTGGTACCCGTGACACTCGCGCGCCCGCCTATGTTGCGGCCGTCGTTCAATGTACTTGGCAGGTAAGTCCCGGCGCGGCCGCTGTTGGTAGTTGCGCCCATGGTAACCCGCAGTTTAAGATCATCCAGGATGCTGTATTCTGCATAAAGGTTTCCCTGGATGCGATCGGTAAGTGACTGGTTTTCCAGCTGCGTCGCGATTGCGTAGGGATTGTCGATCGGGTCATTTAATCTCGCTACCGTAAATCTTCCGTTTGCGCCGCGAATAGGCTGGTCGGGCTCAAACTTGAATGCGGATGCCACAACGCCCGGCGTAAGGCCGGAAGATCCTTCCTGTGTTTTGGACTGATCGCGGGAAACACGCTGCGCAAAGAGATTCAAACCCAGTTTCAATCTTTTTGCAGCTTGTATATCAATGTTGCTGGTTACCGAAAAGCGGTTGTAGCCCGAATTGATGATGATCCCTTTATGATCGTAAAGTGCTCCCGACACATAGTATTTCACATTATCCCCGCCTCCGGCAATGGAAAGCTGGTAATTCTGAATACCGCCTTTTCTGAAAATCTGGTCTTGCCAATCCGTATCTGCGCCTTGTGAAACCACGTTGGGCCGTGCTTCCTGTACATAGCTCAGGAATTGGGATGCATTGAGCAGGTCGAGCCGGTTGATTTCAGTTTGAGAAGAAAAGGAGGTGTTGAAATCAATCTTCGGCTTGCCAGACATACCTTTTTTGGTAGTGACCATAATTACCCCATTGGCACCGCGGGAACCGTAAATGGCTGTTGCAGAAGCATCTTTAAGTACTTCAATGGATTCGATATCCTCCGGAGGCGGCAATGCGCCACCTACAAATCCATCGACCACATAGATAGGGTCGCTGCTCGCATTGATGGAGCTGCTTCCCCTCACACGTACCTTGAAGGTTGAACCCGGCTCGCCATTGTTGGCCTGTATCTGAACACCAGCCGCGCGGCCCTGCAAAGCCTGCACAGTTCCCAGGGCAGGGTAGGCGGTGATTTCTTCTGCCTTGACAGACGATACCGAGCCGGTCACATCGCTTTTCTTAACCGTTCCGTAACCTACTACCACGATCTCTTCCAGCGATTTGTTATCTGTTTTCAGGCTCACATTGATCTGTGTCTGGCTGCCCACAACAGCTTCATGCGAGGTATACCCCACAAAGCTGAACACCAGCGTGGCATTGCCGTCGGGTACCTGAATGGTGTAGTTTCCGTCAGCATCCGAGGAGGTTCCCGTTTGCGTTCCTTTCACCAGAATGTTTACACCTGGAAGCGGCTCTGCATTTTGCGCGTCGGTCACTTTTCCTTTGATCGTGATTTCAGCTGCGCCGGGTTGTCGCGGCATTTCAATGCCGGTAGTACTTGCCTCGCCGGTTTTATCATTCGGTTTTACGACAATGTTCTTTCCTTTAACTTCATACACAAGCCCCTGTGGCGTGAGAATGCCGCTAAGTACCTCCGAAAGCGGCTTTGCTTCTGCCGAAAACGAGATCTTGCGAGTGGATTGTATCAGTTTCGAGCTGAATACGAAACGTACGTCAGCCTGTTTTTCGATCTTCTTCAACACCCGGCCCATTTCTTCCGAATTAACGGAAACAGAGATTTTCCTGCCGAGCAATTCCTGAGCACCGGAGGGACCGGCATTGGCCCGGCTGAAAAAGCACATGGCCAGGCAAATTTGTAATAGGCTGATCCGCAGCAGCAAGAGACAATGCGGCGATAGTACTATTTTGTTCATACTTTCTGAATTGATTAAGTGTTTAGCGTTTTCTTTTACATTTCCCCGCAACCTTTTCCATCAACGACGATCCGCCCGTCGATCACCTCGTAGCTGGCGCGGACTGCATTGCAAACCAGGTCGAGTTGTTCGTAGAGGGACAGGTCTGTCAGCGTGGCTGTTACCGGGCAATGTTTCATTGTTTTTTCATCGAAAATGATTTCTATACCATAGGCTTTTTGCAGGGTTTTAAAGATGTCAGAAACAGGGGAATCATTGAAATTGAAGTCAATAGCTTCATCAGGCGGGATAATGAGTTCGGGATCGGGGACAATGGTCTTTGTCAATTTTACGGTTTCATGCGCCAGTACAATCTGCTGATTTGGCTCGATCACTACGGCGCCCCGCTCGCTGAGCTCGTCGCTGGTAAGCGGACTTTTCTCTCTGGCAAATACGGCAACTCGGCCGGTTTTTACAGATACACTTGCATTGCTTTCATTGTCAAAAGACCGGACGTGAAAGCTGGTACCCAGCACTTTGGTGACCAGACTTCCGGCAAAAACATAGAAGGGGCGGCCAGGCTGCCGGGCAACTTCGAAGAATGCGCCGCCACTCAGGTGTACTGTTCTTTTTGTTGATGAAAAATGATCGGGGTAACTCAGCTTGCTGTCTGGGGAGAGATAAACCACGCTGCCGTCTGATAGCTTGACGCGCAAAACAGCCTTTCCTGTGTTCGCCACTATACGCATGTCTTTTGTTGCCAGTAAATCTCCATTCACCCCGCTGCTCCGCTGTTTGGCAAAAAACCAGACGAAGCCAATGGTAAGCAGGCAAATGCAGGCTGCCCGGAACCAGAATGTAGGCGCGAACCATACCTGTTTTTGGTTGGGAGCGGGCTGGGGATATTCATCAAAATGGTTGAGAATGGACCCGATGGCGTGGTTTCTTTCTGCTTCCGGCAGCGGAGCAGGAGTGGGGCCCACCGCTTTCACCAGCTCACGCGCCCTATCGACCGTCGCTGCTTTTTCCGGATTTTGGCTCAGCCAGCTTTCCCATTGCGCGTTGTCCTGCGCATTGGGATGCAGTACCCACCGTCGGAATGCATCATCCCACAGAAAATCTTCTGCCGAGAAATTTTGGTAATCTTTCATGTCCGGATTTGACCTTTCAAATACCATTAGACATAGCTACCGGGCTGATACTGCATTAATCCGACATTTTTTCGGATTATTTTAAAGAAGGTTCATTGGAACAACAATGAAAGGAGAAACGGAATGGCAGTTTTCCATTGCTCGCGGATCCATTTGAATGCAGTTTGAAGCAGATTGGAAACGGACTGGGGACGGATGTGCATGATTTCGGCGATCTCGTCCCGGTCGAGCTCCTGGAAAAACCGCAGGTATACTACCTCTTTTTGCCTGGCAGGGAGGGCGTTCATCAGCGAGGTAATTTGCTGCGCCACGTGCCTGTTTTCTTCGGAAATGATAAAGTAATGCTCGGAACTGAACTCGATTTCGAACTCGTTTTCATGCTCTTCGCCTGTGGGGAGCAGCCAGTTGCTGCGGTGGCCGAGGCGGTGGAGGCGCCGACGCAGGGAGGCGAGGAGATAGGGCTTTGGCGGAATATCACCATTGAGTGTCGCCCTTTTTTCAAGAACTTCCAGGAACACATCCTGGATCGCATCTTTGACAAGTTCCTGGTCGCGGCTGAATTTCTGACCGTACTGGTACATCAGGTCGTAAGTCGCTTCGAGGAGCTTCCGGAACGAAGCCCGGTCGCCGGCCAATGCAGCTTTCCAGTACTGCGTGACCTCGTTCTCAGAAAGTGAACCGACGTTGAACGTTTTCATCCGAAGCTTTGATTGGAACCGCCGGGTATGCTGCGGTTCCAATCAAAAGACGGCGGGCTTTGGAAAGTACCCGTAATTCCTGCGTAAGTTTTATTGCTTTCCGATAATATCTTCCCACCGATAGTAATGGAAAACCTTTCCTTCGGACATGACGACGAATAAACCTTTGCTGAAAGTCGCATTCAATGCCGTGCTGGTCACTTCGGAACCGTCGCTCTGGTGCGCTGCTACCTTCACAATCCTGAGCGGCTCATGCAGGTGCGGGTTTTCCTTTGAACCCTCGCGGCTGAAAATATGGAACTTGTCGGCACCCTGGTCGGATACCAGCAGATAGCCCGTTTTGTCTCCCGTTTTGTAGATCGAGATACCTTCATTATCCTCTGCAAAGCCCGTATTTGGGATCAATGCAAGCTCGTTGCTGCTGCTGTCGGGATGGGCGTAGTATTTGCGTACACCTACCTGCTCGTCGGAATAGTAGATGTAGCCCAGCTCGTTGTCCACTGCAATGGACTCGATTTCCTTCTTGCCACTGTATTTGCCGAATTTCCGCACAAGCTTGCCGGTTACATTCCCTTTTACGTCGCCAGATAACTGGTATTGCCAGAGGTAACCTTCTGCCGGGCCCGACTTCCTGCTCACGATCGCGAAAATCGCCTTGTCTTCCGGCCGGGTATACAACGTTATCCCCATTGGATCGCGCTCGGTTTCTCCCGCAAATACTTCAATGCCTCCGTTATCGATCGGTTTCAGGTCAGGCAGGCTGAATACACGGATTTTATTGGCCTTCCGCTCGGTTAGTACCGCAATGTCAGTCGGTTTGCCATTGATATTCAGTCCGTAAGCGACGTCGACATTATTAGGTCTTTGCAGATTTCTGACAACCTTATCGGCGATTGTTTTTCCATTCAGGTCAAACACATACAGCGCGCCGTCTTCGTTTTTGTCCGTGCCCAAAACGAGGCTTTTTGCCGGGTCGGCAGGATTGATCCAGATCGCCGGATCGTCGGTATCGTGTTTGACGGAATCGGTAATTACCACCGGTTGTATCGCATTGGCAGTATCAATCTGAACTTTGCCGGTTGCTCCGGTTTGCTCATTGGGCTTGCTGCCGCATGCAGCGAGGACGATTATTGAAGTAAGGTATATGGGATAAAATATGATTTTCATGAAGGTGTTTTAATGCGTTACTATCTGGTTAGGTCAAATTTCAGTCCCATGTTGAAGCGCGGGCGGTAGTACTCTGCCTGCACTGTGCGGGAAGAAATGCTCTGGTAGTAACGCAGTGGCTGGTTGGTCAGGTTGTTCGCTTCTGCAAATACACGCAAGTTTTTGGTGATCTTGTAAGCTGCATTGGCATCGAGGAAAAACTGTTTGTCGTAGTAAATGTCGTCGAACTCATTGCCGCCAAGTGCATCAAGGTAAGCAGCGGTATAGTTGGCCGACAAACGTGCCGAAAACTTCCTGTTTTCCCACGACAGCGATGCATTGAACATGTGCGGGGCAGTTCCGGGCAGTGTAACGCCAGTTCTCACGTCACCATCTTCATTGTACACGCCATTTGCGAAGGATTTAGTGTAAGTATAGTTTGCATAAATCCCGAAATACTTCCAAAAGCCTGGCAGGAAGTCGAGCTGCCGCTGAAATGCAGCTTCAATCCCAAACACATTCACGCTTTCACCATTTCTTGACTGGTAAAAATCCCAGGTTTCACCATCGCCGACCGGGTTAACTTCGCCGGGAAAATCTGCGGCGAAACTGGCTGTTGTATATTGCTGGTTCCGGTAGGTGTAAATGAAATTTTTGAGGTTTTTATAAAAAGCACCTGCGGAAAATAAGCCCACAGACCTGAAATAGTTCTCAGCCATGAAATCAAAATTCCAAGAGTAAGTCGCTTTCAGGTTCGGGTTACCGGCAGTAATCTCGCGGTCACCGGGAATGATGCTGATGTAGGGAGCAAGTGCATAATAATTCGGCCTCGCCAGTGCAGTTGTTGCTGCTGCGCGGAGAATCAGGTCTTCTGTCGCTTTCAGTTTGAATGATACCGAAGGCATTACATTCAGATAATTATTTTTCACAGAACGTGTACCTGTAAGTTCCTCTTCGTCGGTGATCAGGTTACCTGTGTAGTTGATCGAAGTATTTTCAAGGCGCGCTCCAAGTATCATGGAAAGCTTGTCTGTAAAGTCCTGGTCCCAGCGCACGTAACCTGCGACAATGTTTTCCTTCGCATTGTAATTGGCTCCCAAAAACTCACTCGGAACAGCCTCCTGCTCAAATTCGCCGGTATTGCCAAGATTCAGGTTACCGAGGTAGCTCTTACTTGTAAATATTCCCGGTACCAGGTGCGAGCCCGCCTGGAAGTTGTTGCCAGGCCAGTTTACAGTACCTGTGCTGCCCAGGTCAGCGAACATATCTTCGTTGACAGGCGCGTATTCATAAAACACATTGTCGCGCTCTTTGTTCTTGATGCGCAGTCTACCACCTACCTTCAAACGGCCTTTCTGATCCGCGATGACGGAGAATGGAAACCTGAAATTCACTTTCGCGCCCAATTCCGATTCTTTTGTGAAATCGTGGTTTTCAGATATCTCATTCAGTCCAAGTGAGGTCTGGTCCAGATCAGGGGCGGTAAAAAGAGGCGCGCGGCTGTCGCCGTTGAAAGTCAACGCATTGCCGCCTTCACGGAAATTGATATACCGCTCGTTCGGGCGGTCTTCGCTGGCCGTAGAGTAGCTTACGCTCCAATCCATATCCACTTTCGGGCCCAGTAAGTGCTCGCCTTTGAGCGAATAGTTTTGCACGCGCTGGTCTTCCAGGCGGGTACCTTTGTTGTGGCTGTTTTCAATTCCGCCTTTTGTCTGCCTGCCCACACGGCCCTCGTAGCCGGTAATGTTGTTGGCTTCATCGTAGATCGGCTCAATGTCGTCGATGTTGAGCCTGTACCGGTTCTCGCGGTCATACCGCCAGTTGTACATCGCATTGGCGGTAATGGTATGGTTTTGACTCAGTTTGAAATCGAAAGAAGCTGAGAGGCTGCGGCGGATCCGCTGCACATCATATTTGCGGATCTGACTTTCATTGATGTACACATTGCCAAAATCGTCTTTGGTCCACGACGCTTCCACGTCGTCAGATCCATAGTTATTGTTGTTGTAAGAGCCGCTCAACACCATTCCGATCGCATTTTTGGCAAAACGATTGGCATAAACAAAACCGCCTGTATACAATGCTTTGCCGCGGATCGGGTTGTAGCCGCCCGACAAAGTTGCTGAAATACGTTGTCCATTGGGCGCTGCGCGGGTCACCAGGTTTACGGAGCCTCCGATCGCATCTGCGTCCAGATCGGGCGTAAGTGTCTTGTTTACCTCAATTGTAGAGATCATATCGGACGGGATCAGGTCCATTTGCACACGCCGGTTATCACCCTCGGCAGACGGAATGCGGTCGCCGTTCATGGTGACCGAGTTCAACTCCGGAGCCAGTCCGCGCACGATGATGTTACGCGCCTCCCCCTTGTCATTTTGCATGGTAATACCCGGCACGCGCTTCAATGCATCGCCGATATTGGCATCCGGAAAGCGGCCTACCTGATCAGAGGAGATGATATTGGTTATATTTTCATTGTTACGCTGCTGGTTCAATGCCTTGGCCTGACCTTTCAGCCGGTCCCCGAGCACTACTACCTCATTCATATCCAGTCCGCCTTCCTGCATGATCAGCTCGGTGTTTGTTATGAGCCCATTCTCAACGGCGATCTCCTGCCTTGAAGTGCGGTATCCCATATAGGTAGCTTCGAGCTGGTAAGTGCCAGGCTGTACATTCAGGAACTCGAATCTTCCACGCACATCGGAAATGGTGTACTGGTTTCCCGGCGTGATCCGCAGCGTTGCGCCGGGGAGGGAGAGCTTTTGTCCGTCCATGATAGTCCCGGTAATCAGGCCCTTCTGAGCTACTGCAACGTTTTGTAGCGCGAAAATGAAAGCAATAAGGAAGGTGAGTTTTGTAAAATTAAATACAGGCATAATTCCTCGTTTGATTGATCCGCAAAGATCCGAGGGCAATGTTTCGGCTGCATTACTATAATGTTGCCAAATTGTTACCTGTGTGCGCTGCTGTTATCTGTTCAGGAACCGGTAGAGGTAAGGAGCCTTGTTGGCTGCCCCGGTGAATTTTTTGTCCAGCCGTTCCAGCACATTAAGATCGAGTATTTTCTTCTGGAAATTGTTTCTTGCAAATGGCCGGTCGAAGATAGCTTCGTATAATTCCTGTACTTCTTTCATTGTAAATGTTTCGGGCAACAGGTTGAATGCGATCAGTTTGCGGTCGAGGTTTTCGCGCAATGTTTCCAGCGCGGTGGCAATCATTTCATTGTGGTCAAGGATCAATACCGGCAGGTCCTTGATCGGATACCAGTCAATGGATTGGTCGAGCTCGTTCTGTTTAGGAACCAGCTTGTTCATATCCACCAGCGCATAGTAGCCGATTGTGACGAAGCGCCGTGTGATCCATTCGTATTCCTTTCGGTTGTTGATTCCTTCTCCGAGCTTATCCGGGTTCAATGCGATCAACTTTTCAAGGAAGCTGAGATTCGTCC
Organism: Dyadobacter sp. Leaf189; assembly: GCF_001424405.1. Taxonomy (GTDB): domain Bacteria; phylum Bacteroidota; class Bacteroidia; order Cytophagales; family Spirosomataceae; genus Dyadobacter. The sequence continues at coordinate 66,917 of NZ_LMPS01000006.1, read as the reverse complement.
GCGCGGCTTTGCCGAAGACCCTGAACTGGTCGAGATAAACGTCGGCCAGGCCTGTCCGGTCCTGCAATATCCGGGTCGCTGCTGCGTCGACATCCTCGTCATTATAGACAAACCCGCTTGGCAAAGCCCAGAACTCACCATTGAAGTTCAGCTTGGGTACCAGTACATGCAGTTGCCTGTCGCGGTAGCCGAAAATGACACAGTCTATGGACAGTTGTGCTATATAACCTTGTTCACTGGGATAATGTAAATTCTGACTCATGCCAATGCTGCCGATCTTATATAAATGTGAAAGTAAAAAGTTGAAATAAATTTATTGTCTTAAATATAGACAATAAGGTTCTTATTTTTCTAACTTTGAAAATCAATGTACTACAAGCGTATTGAATCCAAAAGTTTTACACAGTCAAACAGCTTATTTATGAAAAAATTCAACCTGTTTCTTTTCCTTTTCAGCCTTTGCTGCGTCTACCAGGCCTCGGCACAAACCGCTGCGACTCCCGACTTCTTCGCGGGAAAATGGGAGATTGCAATTAATGGGACACCAAATGGTGATGTTAAATTTTTGACAGATCTGGTACGTAAAGACGGCAAACTGACCGGCGAGCTCATGAATGCAAATGATACTACTGCTGCCAAGCGGCCGATCACGAAAATCGAGGAAAGCGCAGACCGGATCGCCATTTATTTTGAGACAGCCGAAGTAGGGGAGCTATCGATCGATCTGGCTAAGGTTGACGACGACAATCTGAAAGGAATGGTCTACAATTTCGAAGCAACGGGCAAGCGGGTAAAGTAGTCTGTTTGTTTTTGAAGCGAGAGGGCAACCGTTTTGGCGGTTGCTTTTTTTGTGCTGGAGCAGTACGTATCTTTCTCCGACACTCATGCAAATACCTGTACATGAAAAGAATCCCTTACATGCTTTTGCTTGCTTCGCTGCTTCTCAACATATATAGCGCCGCTGTTTGGGGATTTGCCTGCTACGCGCATTCAGGCGTTGCCGAGCGTAGCACATATTACCGTCAGTTTACAGCCGGATCTGATCCCCGGACTTTCTCCGTTGGAGCTTTTACCGTGACGCTGCTATCGTTGATCGTATTTATTGCAGCTGTGAGGAAATTGCGCGGGTGGTACATTGCCGTCGCGATTGTTCAGGCGCTATTTGCATTGCTTTACGTTTGGCAGCTTTCTTGATTTCGGTTGAAAAGAGTTCGCTAACTGTGAGAGATAGGCAGGAATGATATTACAAATTCATTGCAACATAGGCATGAACAACAAAAAAGCACTTAACGAAAGTTAAGTGCTTTGGAAATTTTAAGAGCCCCCAGTCGGGATCGAACCAACGACCTACTGATTACAAGTCAGTTGCTCTACCAGCTGAGCTATGGAGGCCTTTTTTATTTTATGATGTCGGTGTTTGTTCCGTTATCATGGTGCAAAAGTAGGCTTGTAGACTATATAAAGCAACTTTTTGCAATATTTTTTTCTAAACTTTTTTACTGTTTTTAGATAGCCTCCTGAATAATAGTAAGTTGATGTTTCAACTCATCCAGCTGACTTAGTGCCGCATTAATCTTTCTTTCAAAATCAGCTTTCAAGCGGTCAGAAGTTTTCGACTTCGCGAAGAACTCGATGTTATTCTGCCAAAGTGCGATGTCATTTTCAAGCTGGGTGATCTTGCGGCGGATATCACTTTCCTTGCGGTAAAGTGTCCGGCTGCTTTCTCCATCTCTTGCCAGTTCTACTTCGCTTTCAAGCACAGCCTGCTCTTTCTCTTTGTTAGAAAGCTGACCAATCGCGCCCACGTAAGTATTGATCGCAGCAATGTAGCGCTTCTGAATAGCCTGCATATCCTTTTTAGGTACAAAGCCAATGGAAGCCCACTCGCTCTTGAATGCATTCAGCAGGTTCAGCGAAGATTCGTCTTTGTCTTTGGCTGCGGCCTCAATGCGCTCGATCAGGTCAACTTTGCGTGACAGGTTGCCTTCGAATTCTTCTTCCACCACCTTGTTCTTGGCGCGTTTCTGATCAAAGTATGCGTCACACGCTTTTTTGAACCTGTCGTAAATCGTATCCTTATACTTCTCAGGAACCTGACCGATCGCCTTCCATTTCTTTTGAAGCTCGATCACTTTCTGAGTGGTGGCCGGGTTGTCTTCGCCGGTAGCAAGTAGCCCTTCGGCTTCTTCGCAAAGCTGGGTTTTCTGTTCCAGGTTCTGCTCTCTTTTGGATTCCAGCTGACGGAAAAACTCACCTTTGTTGTTAAAGAAAGTTTTCAACGCTGCCCAGAATTTCTTGCTCAGCTCTTTACCTTCTTCCCTCGGCATAATCCCTTTCAATGCAACCCATTGATCCTGGTAAGCCATGATCTCCTTGGTTTTTGCATTCCATTCTTTAATGCTGCCCGAGTTGTAAGTGGTGAATGGGACGATTGCTTCGTAGATAGCCTGTTTTTGCTCGTAATTTTCGTGCATCAACTTCTTCTGCTCGGCAAACTGTCCGCGCTGCGCATTATACAGTACGTCCAGCGCTTCTTTAAAACGCTGCCACAGCTTTTCCTGCTCGTCTTTTGGTGCAGGTCCAAGGTGTTTGTACTCTTCAAAAATATGGTTGGCCTCGTTCAGGATTTCCTTGGTCATCGGCCGGCTTTCCAATGATTTTCCAAGTTCTTCTACCTTCTCGCAGAGTTCTGCTTTCAGGTCTGCATTGCGGCGCCTGTCGAGTTCTTTTAATTCAAAATAAATATTTCTGTTGCTGAAATATCTGTCAATCAATGCATTGTAAGTTGCCCAGAGTGTCCCGTTATGCGGAGAAGCGATGTTACCGGCTGTTTTCCATTCCTCCTGGATTTTCTTAAATTCCTCCCAGCTGGATTTCAAACCCGTCGCGTCGGTTTCGCGGCCGCCTTCTTCGTCTAATAAAAGGCGCAAACGCTGCAACAAGGCAGTTTTTACATTGAAATTCTTTTCTTTTTCTTTTTCCTGAGACTGGTAATACGAATTCTTCAAACCCTTGATCTCGCGGCTAAGCGAATCTATCTTCTGGGTGTCGGCGTCGTACTTATATTCGAAACCTTCCTCGCTTCCGTTTTCAGCGATATATGCCTGCAAAGCGGTTTCTCTTTCCTTCAATTTAATCTGATCAAGAACCGGGCGGATTTCCTTTGCAACAGCTTCTGCTTTTTTAAGTTGCGCAGGTTTGGCACCTTCGGTACGGATAGCTTCCAGTTCGTTCTCTAACAAGTTAACCAACTGTTCTTTCGATAGTTGGGTATAATCAACATCCGGCGCCGCCTCCTCATGCTCTTCGGTTAACTCATTGTTAAGATCAATTTCAAGGGTGTCAATTGTTTTTGGTTCCAGGTCCTCTTGCTCGTCGCTCCTGACCCCTTCTTGTTGTTCTTGTGCCATCGTGATTCTTGTTTCGTAAGTACGTCTTCTCCGGATTACAAATCTAATAATCTTTCCCTTGAAATGGCTAATTTTGAGCTCCCAACATCACATATTAGTGCCAAATGGATCATAATATTGCCAAAATCCGTCACGATTATCATTTGCAAGGTCTGCGTGAGCACGATCTGAACCCTGACCCGCTGAAACAGTTCAGGTTATGGTTTGATGAAGCTTTAAAAGCCGGTGTTTCCGAGGCAAATGCAATGCTTTTAAGTACTGTATCAGGAAGCCGGCCTTCCTCCCGCGTAGTGCTCCTCAAAGACCTGGATGAATCAGGTTTCTCTTTCTTTACCAATTATGAAAGTAAAAAGGGTAGACAGATCGAAGAAAACAGTCAGGTTGCGCTTACTTTTTTCTGGAAAGAGCTGGAACGTCAGGTGAGGGTAGAAGGCAGGGCAGCGAAGACGAGCGAGGCTGAATCAAACGAATACTTTTCCGTGCGTCCAAGAGGCAGTCAGATCGGCGCCTGGGTTTCGCATCAGAGTGAAACCATTCCGGACAGGGAGTTTCTGGAAGAGAAAACAAGGGAAACAGAGGCCCGCTTTGAAGGGATTGAAGTACCTCGCCCACCGCATTGGGGCGGCTACCGCGTAGTGCCTGATTTTATCGAGTTCTGGCAAGGCCGGCCAAGCAGGCTGCACGACAGGCTGGCTTACACGAAAGAAGAAAGTGGAGTTTGGAAGATTGAAAGGCTGTCGCCGTGAAGGAATTGTCAGTCCAGCCAAAATTTACCAACCTGTAAAAAGCTTGTCACCCTGAGCGCAGTCGAAGGGGCGTGGTGCACGCCCCTTCGACCGCGCTCAGGGTGACAAAACCTGAGAAAACTTTCTTATATCATTACTACCTCTCGCTCATCGCTACGAAGTCTCTTTTGGGAGCTCCTACGTAGACTTGGCGTGGGCGGCCGATTGGTTCTTTGTTGGTACGCATTTCTTTCCATTGCGCGATCCAGCCCGGCAGGCGGCCGATGGCGAACATTACCGTGAACATATTGGTTGGGATACCCAATGCGCGGTAGATAATTCCTGAATAGAAATCGACGTTTGGATAAAGCTTGCGTTGTACAAAGTATTCGTCTTCCAATGCCGCTTTTTCCAGTTTCTGAGCGATTTCAAGAACAGGATCGTTGATACCTAATTTGCTTAACACATCGTCAGCGGCTTTCTTGATAATGCGGGCACGAGGATCGAAGTTTTTGTAAACGCGGTGACCGAAGCCAAACAAACGGAAACCGCTCGTTTTGTCTTTAGCCATATCAATGTATTTCTGCGTGTCGCCACCGTCATTTTTAATGGCTTCCAGCATTTCAATCACTTCCTGGTTTGCGCCTCCGTGAAGCGGGCCCCACAATGCGCTGATACCGGCAGAGATAGATGAGTAAATGTTTGCGTGAGATGATCCTACCAGCCTTACGGTCGATGTTGAGCAGTTCTGCTCGTGATCTGCGTGCAGGATCAGCAGCTTGTTCAATGCAGCCGAAACAACCGGATCCACATTGTACTTCGCTACTGGCAGCGAAAACATCATGTTCAGGAAGTTAGAGCAATAATCAAGATCGTTCTGCGGGTAGTTAACAGGGTGTCCCTGTGATTTTTTGTATGACCAGGTTGCAATTGTCGGCAGCTTGGAAAGCAGGCGGATAATATGCAGCTGTGTTACCTCCTCACCGCTCTGATCCGCGTCGGGATAGAAGGAGCTCATTGCGCTAACCAGCGAAGAAAGTACGCCCATCGGGTGTGCATTCACCGGGAAACCTTCAAAAATCTTGCGCATATCCTCGTTAACAAGCGTATGCGTTCTGATCTCATGCTCAAAGTCTGCGAATTGTTTTTCAGTAGGAAGTTCACCGTAGATAAGCAGGTAAGCTACTTCCAGGAACGAAGCCTTTTCAGCCAGGTCCTCAATCGAATATCCTCTGTAATTCAGTATACCTTCTTCACCATCTAAAAACGTAATGGCACTTTTTGTAGCACCGGTGTTTTTATAGCCGGCGTCAATAGTAATATACCCTGTCTGGTCACGTAGTTTCGCAATATCAATCGCCTTTTCCTGCTCACTTCCTTCAATTACCGGGAACTCATACTTCTTACCATCAAGGGTTAATTCAGCTATTTGGGACATATAATTAAGAATAAAATTAAAAAGGTTAATGACGAGATAGGTCCGGATCAGGTCAATTTATTCCAAAGATTTTGCTTGATACTGATTTACTTATCCGACAAATTAATTTTGTGTTAAGCCTTCCGGAAACGCATGTTTACGTCCCCGGGACAAGCCGCAATATCCTAAAAAACCGCGTATTTTCTATTAATATCCATGTTTAATTTGTGAAAATTCAAGTGCTGAGCAATAATATTTTATAATAGATGGGAATAGTACCAATATTATATTGCCGCCACTTTAAGCTGCTTTCACAACGTATTCACCGGCCTAAAACTCCTTCTTTTCAGCACCCGCAATTCCGCCTGTGCCCGCTTCCGGCAAAGGCTTGGTTAACAAACGTTTTAACAGGTACCTGCTGAAAAGTCCTGTCAGAATAATGGGCAGCAAGTGCGCTCCGTAAATAAATGCCTTCCCTGTAATGCGGTAAGAAAACGTGGAGAATGTCATGTAAACGTAGACAAACCAGGCTATGCCAACTGCTTCAAGCGCCGAGTACAGCAACAATGCATTCCGGCGGTTTAAAAACCGGTAAGCCAGCTCGCATAAGACCAGCGAGATTCCGACCACAAGTAGTACAGTCAGCAATGCACGGGGGAAATTACGGATATAGGTGTGCTTGTAAACAAAAACGCCGATCCTTCCGATCAGGTTTGGATGCGCCAGCAGATAGGCGTCGGTAATGCTTAATACCAGCAGCAAAAGCAGGCTGCTTACTTTTCTGTTCATTGTAAATAGGACGTGGCTTAGTGGGTTTTACTCTTACGCTTTGATTCTTTAAATTCCAGGTAGCGGCTCGTGATGAACTCTGTTTTCCGGCTTTCATTCCAATCGTCGGGCAACCATACAATGGGCAGTCCATCTTTTTCCATTTTCCTGAAAAAGGTCATCTGCCGCTTTGCAAAACGGTGGATCTCGGTTTCCAGTTTCACCTTCATTTCCTCTAATCCAAGTTCCCCGGTAAGATATTGGGTAACATACTTGTATTCCAGACCATAATAGATCAGCTGGGAAGGGGAGAGAATTTTAAGTAAATCCGCGACTTCTTCGATCAACCCATTGTTCAGCCGCTGGTGCAGGCGGTTGGTGATGCGCTGCCTGCGTACCTCCACGGGCGGATTAAGACCGAAAATAATAGCATGCTCCGAAAGCGCGCTTCTTTCAAATGAGACATTTTGCTGCGGGTTATTGACCAGAAACTCCGATATCTCGATCGCGCGGATCAGTCGCTTGCGTGTGGAAGTGTCTGCGAGTTCGTGATAGCTGGTTTGGTAGGTATTGAACCTTTGAAGAAGATCCTCTTGCGGCATGTTTTCCAGCGTTTCCCGAAGTGGCTTGTTTACCGGAATGGCCGAGTAGGCGTGACCTTTCAGAAGCGCGTATATGTAAAAGCCTGTGCCTCCGCAAACAACCGGAATGTGCCCTGTGTCGTTTATCCGCTTAAATGCTTTACTGAAATCCTGCTGAAAATCATTCACATTGTACTGCGCGCCGGCTTCTGCAATATCGATCAGGTGATAGGGGATTTGCTGACCTTCAACCACATATTCGTCCAGGTCCTTACCGGTTCCGATATCCATATTCCGGTATATCTGCCGCGAATCAGCGCTGATGATCTCTCCCCCAAGCACACGCGCCACCTGCACAGCGAGCCGCGTTTTTCCCGAGGCAGTCGGCCCCAGTATTACCGGGAAAGGTGTTTCAATGTTCATTGATGTGCTGAATTGGAATGGGAGTGATCGTTTTTACAAATTTAATACTGCCCATGTTCCGTATGTTAACCCGCGGTGAAGATTGGGAAGCCGACGGATTGCTTCTTTCCATTGCTACAGGATCAAGACAAATCGTTTCAGGTGCAGTTCTGGATATTTTTTCAAAACCCAGCCTGGCGTAGCTTTTCCCGGCAGACCATTCCATATCAGCATACGTCATGATATCTCCGGGCATTTTGTCGCGGATAAAAGCCTGCAGCAGCTTATCCAGTCCGCCGACTACATTGGTATTCAGCAGACTCGCCGAGCGAATGAGCTCGTGTGAACGGAGCGGCTGCGTGTCTTTATTGAAAATCCGGGGATAGCTGAACGTAGCCACAGCAACCAGCAGCTCACCGGAACCGGCCGGCGTAAGCGCCTCGCTCAGCACCCTGAAATATCGAGCCGGCAGGAAGAGCCCGTACTTATATTTTGCCATTACTGCGCCATTTAAATGGTTTTGCTCCAAAAATGCATTCGCAGCTTCCTTGTCAATGCGCCTGGCCGCAGTGAGGCGCGCAGGTATCCGGTGTGCGCAGCCAAGAAGGGCAAGCAGGCGCGACTCCACAATCCTTCGTTTTCTGATCCAGAAATCTTCCCAGATGAACACGCAATTCCTGCCCAGCCCGCGCTCGGTTTCGACAAAGCGGATGCATTCAGACCAGTGTTCCTGTGCATTGGTATTTGTCCAGGTATCCAGATCAATAAGAACAATAGTAAGTGCCGATTGCTGGACGCTGCGGACATGCAGCACGTGGAAGTAACTTACCAGCAGCGGCTGCCGGTCGCATTGCATATCCATTGACAAAAGCCATTGAAAAAGCTGTTCGTGGAATGGAAATGCAGGTTTCAAGCAGAAGTGTTTTTCCGGGCAAGTTAGGTTTGATAACGGACAACAACAAAAACCGCGCCGTTTGGCGCGGTTTTCAAATGGAAACGGGATCTGTTATTTGCCTCCCAGTCCAAAAATAATACCCACATTAACTCCACCAAACTGCGAGGTCGATTCGAAGTCGATATTGTCTACATTACCCGTGGTTGAGCGCAGGTTTTTGTTGCCGAATACGAAGTGATAAATACCTTCAACCTGTATACCCAGGTTACCAAATGCGAATACCAGACCCGCACGCGGCGCAGCACCGAAGTTGCTGTGTTTGGAAGATTCGATGATTGTGTTACCATTGAATTTGGAGTCATACTTAGAGAAGTATACACCCGCGTCACCACCGATATATGGTCTGATTACACCTTCTGCGAAGAAATAATCGAGCGTACCTGTTACCGGCATTAATGTACCTGTGCTGCTTAATGTTTGTCCTGCAATGGTGTAGTCGCTTCCGTCAGCGTAGATTTTTCCTGCCACACCGAATGCAAACTTGGGAGAAGTGAAAACGCGCAAGTTCACGCCGCCACCTGCTACTGTCTTGGAATCTTCCACATCGGATTTAGCAATACCTCCTTGTAATCCAAGTGAGAACTGGGCGTAGCTGGCTGTGCTTACCGCCACCAAAAATGCCACAAACGCCAGGGAACGAGTTAGTGTCTTTTTCATGTCTGATCATGTGAATTGGTTGATAGCTACATTGCATCCAATATCAAACCATCATGAAATAGTTGAATTGTTTGTTAAATTTTGTAGCTGTGGATCAGCAGATTGTGAATTTGTTTACATTCCATTGTGCTATTTGACAGCTTGTAAATTGTGCAAATTATTCCTCAAAATGTCGGGCAGCCTCCCAACCGATCAGTGCCTTTTTGCGCAGACTGCCCCAGCGATACTCCCCCAGAACTCCCTCTTTCCTGATCACTCGGTGACAGGGAATAAGGTAGGCAATGGGGTTGTCGCCTACTGCCGTTCCTACCGCTCTCACCGCATTCGGATTTCCGATGCTCTTGGCAATATGCTGGTAAGTAGTAAGGGCGCCCTGCGGGATAGTGAGCAGCGCCTCCCAAACTTTCAGCTGGAAATTGGTACCCTGCACGAGTAGCGGCAATTTGTCTGGTGATTTTTGCCCGGCCTGGAATATGCGGTGGATGTATTCAGCAGTAATTTGCTGGTCGGCGCGGATGTTGGCGTAATGCCATTTTTTCGCCAGTCGGATGAGCTGGTCTTCTTTATCGTCTGCATCCGTGAATGCCATCGCGCAGATGCCGCGCTCGGTAACCGCGATGAAGCAGGTACCAAACGGTGTTTCGTGAATGCCGTAGCTGATATCGAGTCCCTTTCCCGAAGTCCTGAATTCCTGGGGTGTGACGGCTTCAATGGAAATGAAATGGTCGTAAACGCGGCTCTGACTCGACAAACCGGCCGATTCGGCAAGCTCTGATAAGTTGGCAGTTTCGCGGATCTTCTCCTTCAGGTACCCGGCGGTAATGTATTGTAAAAACTTCTTGGGACTCACGCCGGCCCATTCCGAAAAGATCCTTTGAAAATGAAACTGACTGATACTTACTTCCTCGGCAACGTCGAAAAGCGAGGGCTGTTCCCTGGCATTGGCGACGATGAATTCAATCGCTTTCGCTATTTTATCGTAATGATAAGTTTGCTGTTCCATTTGGATGAATGATTTTGATATACAAATCTCGTGTGTATTTTTAGCCTGTTCAACCTGAAACTTGCTCATTTCCTCACCAAACTCATCGACTGATGCTTTCAATTAAATGCTTCAAAATCACACTGCTACTTTCATTTGTTTGTTATTTCAATGCTTTTAGCCAGGATTTTAAATCAGACCTGAAAAAGCTGAATGCGCAGATTGAAAGTGATTACAAAAGCAAAAAGCTGACTGAAAACGAATACCGGAAACTAAAAGAAGAACAGGGTATCATTCAAATGACCATTGAGAAATCCAATGCGGACGGATACATGTCGCCTGATGAAAAGAACAAGATCCATTCGAAGATCATCCGTTCCAGGAAAAGGCTCGCGAAGTATAAGAACAACCGGGAAGTATATTAAAGTAAAAGAGCTCCGTTGTGGAGCTCTCTTGTTATCAGGTCAGTAGTCTTTCTTACTGGCTTTCTTCGCCTGTTTCTCTGCACGTTTCTCTTTCAGTGACTTTTCAGGCTCTTTCTTTGTGCTGCCCTTATCCAGATTTTTTCCTTTTGCCATGACTTTTGAATTGAGTTAGAGTTTTACAAATAACAGAAATAGTACCAGATTTTGTATCTCCCGAAATCGAATTTATTGCTCCTGCGTGATCCAGTCCATGATCCTGTTTGCCCGCACGCCGGTTTGTCCGGTACTCGGGCTTTTCCCTTCACCACGCAAATCCCGAACGATCAGATCTATAAGCGGCTGCTGTACGTGTTGCGGGTAGGGGATGTTCAGTTTTTCAGTATGCTCGCCGGTTTCAACAATAATGTCGAATTTTTCAAAAAACGAGAAGGTTATGCGCCCTTTTGAACCGACAAGCTGCGCTTTATCCTCGCGCTGTCCTTTGTCGATGGTGTAACACCAGCTTCCCTTTCCAAGTATACCGGATTCAAATTCAAAGTTGGCAACTACAATATCATCCGCCTCGTACAAACCGGCCTGATTCCGGGCAAAACCCCGGGCTGATTTGATCGGTCCCAATGCAAATTCCAGGAAATCAAACTGGTGGGAAGCCAGGTCGTGAAAATGGCCGCCGCCTGAAACAGCAGGATCTACCCGCCAGCGCGGTTTCGGATTCGCTCCGGTTTCTTCTTCGTAAGGCTGCCATTGCAGACAAATGTCGATGTACCGTATATCTCCGATCACTTTCTGGTCGATCAGCTCTTTTACTTTCAGGAAGTAATCCAGTGCGCGGCGGTAATAGGCTACGTAAACAGGCACGCCGGTCCTTTCGCTTTCTGCATTGATCCGGTCGCATTCAGCTGCATTCCTTCCCATTGGTTTTTCAATGTAAACCGGCTTTCCGGCCTGCATTGCTTTAAATGCAAGTGCTTCGTGGGCATCTGGCGGCGTGGCAATGTACACGGCATTCACGTCGGGATCATTGATCAGCTCGTCGGCATCGGCATACCATTTGGGCACATTGTGCCTGGAAGCGTAATCGGCGGCGAGCTCGGCATTTCTGCGCATTACAGCTACCAGCTTCGAATTTTCCACTTTATTGAAAGCGGGGCCGCTTTTCACTTCGGTCACGTTGCCGCAGCCGATAATTCCCCAGTTAACTTGATCCATCAGAATAAAAGATTTGAACTAAACTATTCGCTTAATAATTATTCAGGAGGCTAAATCTACTTTTTAAAACTGTTTCAATAATCATGGAGACGCAAAGTCAACCCAATAACCCGCTGCACGGAAAAACGCTGGAAACAATTCTGAACGAGCTTGTGGACTATTATGGGTGGGAACAAATGGGCTATCGCATTAATATCAACAGCTTCAATCACGAACCCAGCGTGAAATCAAGTCTGAAATTTTTACGGAAAACACCGTGGGCGAGAAAGAAAGTGGAAGATTTGTACATTGAGATGCTGGAAAGAAGATAGATTCAGCTTACACATACTTTAACATAAAAGAACACCTAAGTGCATTGGTTATGCCATTTATAGATTATTATCAGATTTTGGGGGTCGACAAAACTGCCGACGACAAAGCGATCAAGAATGCTTACCGTAAGCTTGCACGAAAATACCATCCCGATCTCAACCCGAACGACAAGGAGGCTGAGAAGAAGTTTCAGCAGCTAAACGAAGCAAACGAAGTGCTCAGCGATCCTGAGAAGCGTAAGAAGTACGATCAGTACGGCGAAAACTGGCAGCATAGCGAGGAGTATGAACGTGCGCGCCAGTCGAGATCGGCCCGCGGCGGCCAGCAGGAGCAATGGTATGGCGGCGGCGGAGGTGATAATTTTTCCGATTTCTTCGAATCCATGTTCGGGTCGGGTAGCGGCTTTGGCGGAGGTCGGCAGGCACGGTTCCGCGGCCAGGATTATCAGGCGGAAGTAACGCTGACTTTGCAGCAGGCGTACGAAACGCATAAGCGAACATTGACCGTCAATGGCAGGAACATCAGGATTACCATTCCGGCTGGTATCGAAAACGGACAAACCATCAAGATTGCCGGTCACGGCGGCCCGGGCAGCAATGGGGGGCCGGCGGGCGATTTGTTTATCACTTTCCAGATTTTGAATGATGATAAGATCCGGCGGGCGGGGAAGGACCTGCACATCAAAGCCGACCTGGACCTGTATACTGCCGTGCTCGGCGGAGAGCTGATCCTGGAAACGCTGAGTGGAAAAGTGAAGCTGCCTGTGAAGCCTGAGACGCAGAATGGGAGTGTTGTCCGCCTGAAAGGAAAAGGCTTTCCCGTTTACAAGAAGGAAGGCGAGTTTGGAGATTTGTACGTGACTTTTGATGTGAAAATACCAACCAACCTGACTGAGCGCCAGCGTGAGTTGTTTTTGGAACTATCTAAATCCTAAATCCAAATGTTATGGAAAACGATCAATTGATAGCTGTTGACACTTTCTGTACCTATTATGAAGTGGAATACGCATTTGTCGAGTCGCTCCGGAACAGTGATCTGATCGAGCTGGTGGAGATAAACAGCAGCCGGTTTTTACACATTCCGCAGCTGCAGCGTATTGAACGGTTGATCCGCCTGCACCGTGATCTGGAAATCAATGTAGCGGGAATCGAGGCAATTGATAACCTGCTCGCCAGGGTGGATTATATGCACCGGGAAATTCTTTCGCTTAAAAACAGGCTGCGCTTCTACGAGCAGGAGCTTTGACGATAATCATTTCTTTTAAGCTACTTTTGAATGTATTTGCATCGCGGGGCGCATTGTGCCCCGCTTTTATTCTTTTCTATGAAATTTGACGATTACCATATCTCGCCCGAGATCAAGCAAAACCTGGAAGCCGCCGGGTTCAAACGTCCCACAGACATTCAGTTCAAGGCTATTCCCGCTATTTTGAAAGGCGAAGATGTACTGGCGATTGCGCAGACCGGCACTGGAAAAACGGCTGCTTTTGCCATTCCTGTGATTGATTTGCTGGCGAGACAAAAATCCTCCGTTCGCTCGGAAGGTATCAAATGCGTGGTAATGGTACCGACGCGCGAGCTGGCTATCCAGATCACGGAGGTTTTTGCCAAAATTGCGAAGTACACGAAAGTGAAGGTTTTCAGTGTTTTTGGCGGGGTAGAGCAGGGGCCGCAGATTGCGCAGCTTGAAAAAGGCATTGACATACTGGTATCTACACCGGGCAGGATGTTTGATCTGGCAAGTCAGGGGCACATTAAACTGAACAGGGTAGAGTTTCTGATACTCGATGAAGCCGATCACATGCTCGACCTTGGTTTTATCAAAGACATACAGGATCTGATCAAGTTGCTGCCGAAGAAGCGGCAAACATTGTTCTTTTCTGCTACGATCAATGAAACGATCAAGAAGCTGGCTTACTCGCTTGTACGCAATGCGATCAGGATCCAGATCTCGCCCAATAACCCAGTTGCGCGAAATATTAGCCATTCCGTGGCCTTTGTGGAAATGGACGATAAGCGCTTTTTTCTGGAAAGAACGATCAAGAATAACATCGACAGCAAGATCCTGGTATTTGTCCGCACCAAAGTGCGCGCGGAAAGAGTACATGCTGCATTGGAAAGAATGGAAGTGAAGAGTATAACCATTCACGGCGACAAGGAGCAGGCCGACCGTTTGAAGGCGATGAACGAGTTTAAATCCGGCGAGACCAAAGTACTGATCGCTACGGACGTAAGTGCGCGTGGTATTGATATCCCGAATGTGGATTATGTGATCAACTATGATCTTCCGGAGCAGCCGGAAAACTATGTGCACAGGGTAGGGCGGACAGGACGCGGCACACAGAAGGGACTTGCAGTTTCATTTTGCAGCCCGGAAGAAAGGCCGATCCTCGATCAGATCCAGGAGTACCTCGACAAGCCGATCGACGTTTTAAAGATCAGTAATGAAGATTACTCAGCAACCCTCGATTTTACTTCAGACCAGGACAACGACCTGAAAGCGCTGATGAAGGAAGTAGAGGATTTTCACGGGCACAAGAAAAAGAAGAAGAAAAAATAAGCAGAGAAAACAAAAAAACGGCCGGTGCATTGAGCGCCGGCCGTTTTTGTTGAAGAGCAATGAAATACTACTCTTCGAATTTATCTGCCAGGATCTGGCCGCGGATTTCTCCGTAAATGTTTTCAGCAGTCGGGATGTTCACGTACATCAAACCTACGATCAATGCAGTTTGCTGCTCGATGTTCAGCTTAACAGTTCCCTGTACCTGATTTCCGGTTGGATTTTGCGCCAGTGCGAATACCATCGGACCAGCTTCGTATGCCGGGTTCGCCATGTGAATGTTAACGGAGGTAGGGGTAATGTTTTGGTAAGTGATGTTGTATTTAAGGTCTCTCGTGGTTTTGTTGTATTCGAAAACCCCGGTTCCTTGTGCAGAGGAAGTAGCTTTCGGAACAGTCGGTGTACTATTTATGACAGCCGAGAATTTTACGATGTCATCCTTGTGAGGACCTTCCTCTTTGCAGGAAGACACAAAACCCAACATTAAAACCCCTGCGATCAATAGTAAAAAACGTTTCATTGGCTTTTTCATACAATTTAATTTAAAATTTAAACCCTTAAATATACATACAAACTGGTACGCAGCAAAAATGATACCATTTGCCGGTCAGATATTCCAAAGATCGGTTTTTCTGATGTAAACGATCCTGTTGTTCCATATCACCCGGTTCCAGTGATCGACTGAACCGAGGATCGTTAGCTTGTGACCTTTGCCAACCCGCTCAATCACAGGGGCGGCGGAAGAAGGTTCATCGCGTAAAAACGTGTTTTCGTTGATGACAATGCAGGTTTGGTAAAGCGACGGGATGTTGAGAATACCCAGCAAAACGAGCAGATAAACTATAATAGAAATTTTATGTATTTGTAGAATTGGTTCCCGCCTGCGCGTCTTGGTAACCATGATCACGACGATGTAAATGCCCAGAGTGAGCAGAAAAAGGGGGACATAGTCGCCGTACCTGCGATAAAAGATGATGAAGTAGTTGTAGTCATCAAATTCATATCCGGCGAGATTCTGCTCTTCGGCCAGTTTATCCATTTTCTCGAACAATCTCCTGGACGGATTAGCGAGGGCCAGTTTGCTGAGGTAATAGAGGCAGTCGGTGTAATTGTTAGTCTTTTCAGCGAGGAAAGCGAGCTTTAAGAGGAGGCTTTGATTATTTTTTTCTTCCGGATTGAAATTTTTTCGGTAGAGTACGAGGGACTCGGGATACCTCCCCATAGCGAACAGAGAATCAGCAGTTTTTAGCTCCTTTTCATTCGCACAAAATGCCGGCTGTGAACCAAGAACAGCGGATATTATTAACCCAAAAAACAGGTTTTTCTTATATAAGGCTTGCATTATACTTTCAAGAATTCTACTTTTGCATCGCAATTACGGAAAAGGCCACGGCTAATCCAAGGTTGCAAAAAACAAGAAAAACAAGATTCCGTAGCTCAGCTGGTAGAGCAATACACTTTTAATGTATGGGTCCTGGGTTCGAATCCCAGCGGGATCACAGAGCGCCTCAAAAGGGCGCTTTTTTCGTTTCTGGGGTGTACGCTTTAATGTATGTGTCCTGGGTTCGCGAGGTAATAGCAGATCAGTCCGAAAACTTGGGGGGCGATTAAAAAGTTAGTTGTTTTGCAATGAATCAAATACATTGCACCGCGGCGGCGGACCGCGAGTCCTATTTAGCCTTAGTCCGCTTCCTGTTACCTGAGGGTATCCCCGGCTAGACGCCCCCCGATTACTTCGAACTTTCCAAAACAGTTGAAGGCCTCACTGGGTTGCATATCTATCTGGAAGAAAAAAACCTTCCTCCCACCCAATATAAAGACCAAAAAATTAGAGTCTAAGGGTTTTCTTCCCGAGATTAATATTCAGGACTTTCCAATTCGCATCCAACGTGTTATGCTTTGTATCAAGCGATGTCGTTGGGAAGTAAGGATACTGGTGAGATAGTAAGCAGGGACTGGAATGTAGTGCAGCAGGGAACTCGGATGACCAAAGAGTTTGCTGATTTTTTAAAACCGGGCCGCCGGGCGGGGCTGCATTGATAATAACCCTATTAGTTGCTCGCAGCTAGGCAAGTATTTCCATCTGGATGGTAATCGGACTGCCGACGCGGCAGCTTCAGGAGCAGTATTAGAACTATATTAGCGATTACAAGGACTGGGATCAACGTGAGCATGCGGCTGAGCGGCTTTTGTACCAAGAAAATGCGGATCAGTATTTAGGCATTGATGAAACGTCACTTTCCAAAGGCGAGCTTTATACGATTGAGATTGCGGTCGTTTGCGGGATAGACAAAATGCTGACTTCCCATGTTGCCAGGCACACATTCGCCACTACAATTACTTTGCAAAATGGTGTACGATAGAAAGCGTTTCGAATATGTTAGGTCATACGAACATCCGCACGACACAGATATATGCTAAAATCCTGGATTTGAAGGTGAGTGAAGATATGCAAGCCCTTAAAGGTCGATTAGCTAAGCAGACCGGAATTGATCATTGGTAAAGTATGTCAGAAAAGGTAGAGCCGTCAAACCAGATTTGGCGGCTGTCTTGTTTTCATAAAAACAGACCAGAAAGAGTATTTTTATTTCGCCGTAAGTCTCATAACTCTTTAATAGTAAGTAAAAACAAACAAACATGAAGGATGATTTTGCACAGCAAACTGGTTTGGCCTGGTTTTCAAGGTCATACTATCGCTGATTAGCTTGGGGGTTCGCAGAAAGGCCCGCCAAAAGGGCATTCGTTATTCCTTCCTGTTTATGCAGGCAAATGGAAGTCAGTTAGCCGAGATTACCAAGCTTGTGGAATCAGGGGTGATTAAGCCTGTTGTCGACAAAGTATTTCCTTTCGAGCAGACGGGCAAAGCACTGGAATACGTGGAAAGCGGCCGTGCCAAAGGAAAGGTAGAACTTACGATGAAGTGATTCAGAGCGGGTCCAATCTCCACCTTTGATCCGGAAGATGTGGACGGCCACAGATGTTTTAAGAACCAGTTGCTGAAGCGGCTATGGATCATAACAACGAACCTGTACTTTGTCTCAAATTACCCATAAATATGGCGTAGACAGCACTCGTCCAAACGTATTGGTAGTTCTATCTTTGTAAAAAAACGATGGCACATAAAATTTGTCCGAACGGACATAAATTTCAGAAAAGCAGCAATTGTCCAACTTGTCCAATATGCGAGGCCAAGAAAAGACCAAAAGAGGGATTTTTAGCATCTGTAAATGCTCCCGCAAGAAGAGCATTAGAGAATGCCAATATATTGGATGTTAACAAACTAGCTACCTATACAGAACAGGATATTTTGCAGCTACACGGGATTGGTATTACCACGATCCCTAAATTGAAGGCCGCTCTGGAACAGTCCGGATTAAAATTTAGAACTGTGCCGGTCAAATGAATCATTAGAATTCGCTTTGTGTGAAGCATATTAGTCAAGCATTACCAGTTTACTGATATGAGCTGCTTTACTTTCATCAGGTAAAAGCCATTTCACTAATCTTGAACCATAAGCTACTTACTACTGTAAGCTATTTTCTTGAATGGCTTTGGCAGCAATGACCCTGCGCGTAATGGACAATCATCTTTCAATTTTTTCAATATTATCTCCCGTTAAGCTAGCTCCCATCAAAAAAGTAATGATAAAGAATCGGTTCATGAGATAAAGTCGTAATCACTCGTTAGGGAAAGAACAAATCTATTAAGATGTACCAATTAGATTTAGTGTATAATTATCTGATCTTTAACTATATAATACGGCTGTATGTTAACCAAAAGTACGAATTCTATACTAAACACTTTGGCAGAAAATCCTAGTGATCAGACGAACACCTAAATTTAGGTCTGATTTTCTCAGCACGATTTAATCCGTCGCTGCTACAGGTAATCAAACAGCAAAATTCCTTCCTTCAAAATACCCACTAAAAAATAGTAGTTGCACTCAATCTTGTCGTTCACAAAGCCGATACTTTGGTAAACAATGCTCGCTCTCGTGATTTCCAGCATTGTTCATTAATTCCTTGCTCAGCTCCCGCGATTTCTTGACTTGCTTGGCGGAGTTCGGCTATGATTAAGATCATCCATAGGACGCGCGCAAGTCATCCTTCAAGTCTTGTCTCAAAATTACTTTTACGATAAGATTTGAATTTAAAACCTGGAATGCAATGAAAACTAAAAAACTCGAAAGAACTGACGAGGTCGTCACAATACTCAACCGGAAGTTGAAAATTGATGCAGAAAACCCGCAGACCAGAAAGCTGGAAAAGCAGATTAGAAAAATCGCGAAGAATCTGATCAACGACGTTAGTAAAGTTGAAGAAAACAAAATTAAAAAGGAACAGAAGCTTTTAACCGAAGAATTGAAGCGGCAAAAACGGGAAATGAGGATCGCAGCCGCTACGAAGATTTTAACTGGCAAAATGTCTTTTGCAAAGTGAGCGATAGAACCTGAGATCATCATTTCTCTTTAGCATCGATGAAAAAAATCGTCGTTATGGCTGACTCTTCCAAAAATGCTTTGTATCTGATTTGAGCAGCGGCAAAACTTGCCATTGAGCGACACAGTGACGTTCTTTTGTTCTCTGTTTATCAGTCTATACCTGTAAATGGCATTAATGGAGAAAACCCTTGGACACAGGTCAATTACAGGTCTTTTGAAAAGGATGTTTAAATCAAGCACGACAGATGACCTTCTTGACAATTTTACATTCCCCATTCTTGTTTTTCCATCCAAAATGAGGTGATCAAAGTAGGTGAGCTAATTCACTGTTTTATCTCATTTCAATGATTCTCTAACTGATTGGTAGAAGTGCAACAATTAATGAGAATCTCCATTTATAGTTGAAAGATGAGGGTGGAATAATGACCCGGCTCATACCCTGGCGTGGTCAGATAAAGTTGATTTGCCATAATAATCAAATACAAATAATGGAACTGCAACCAAAAACACAAACATTGCTTGCCCTTTGGAAAGAAGCGAGAACACGTTTCTCCACCCAATTAGCAAGCCTTCAATCCCAGGACCTGACTCGTAAGTTGCCTCTGACCCAAAACAGTGTTGGCTTTCTGATCCGGCATATTGGAGATGTAGAATTCCTATTCGCCAAGAATGTTTTTGGTGGTCATCTATCAGTGAGTGCAAAAACATTAATTGCACAGCACGATACCGGAGAATGGACGAACCTGCCTAGCCTGCTCGAATATATTGCACAGTCGGGTGAGGCACTGGAAAATGCTATTGCCCTGCAAAGAGATCAGGATTGGGACGTAGAGATTGTAACCAAGGAGTTTGGCGTGAAAACAAAAGCAGAATCGCTCGGAAGGATCATCTCTCATACTGCACATCACGGAGGACAATTGGCCGTTATACTCAAATATACAGATCGCGAGAAATAGTGGCTCGGAATCTCAACGGCTGACCGATAGCAGTGCTGAGCTTATATTTGATTACACGATAAATGGTAAAGATCGATCGATCACAAATTTCTATGCTAATCATCTCTTCTTGAGCAAGAACATTCAGAAGGATAGGTTTGCTATTCTGAGAATACTTAATCCCATTTGAAAGCAGGTTAAATAAGATGTTCCTGATAAGCTGTTTGTCCAGGAAAGTGTTGAGAGTGTGTTGGGCGTTTATGGCATTACGAACAATCTGACCTTTTCTCGATTTCATTGCGACTAATATTGACAGGAACATGCAAAAAATACTTGTGCCTTGCGATTTTTCTGTGTCGGCATTACGTGGGCTTGACTTTGCAGTTGAAGTAGCTCAGGCAACTTCCGGATCCATTATTGTGCTGTCGGCAATCGGTCAGCAGCAAGCAGACGAAGATCCGCTTGTTTCGCAGCGTTATCATGCAGACTTTGAACATTTCCTGGTAAGTATCAGCCATTCGGTTCCTATTACTCACGAGATTCGTTTCGGCAGGCTATTGCCAGCAGTATTGGACATCATTGCTGAAGAATCAGTAGATCTGGTCGTAATGGGTACGCGTGGTTCCCGGGGGTGGGAGAGTACATTCATCGGTTCCAATCTTGAAAAGATTCTGAGACGTTCTCCTGTGCCTGTTTTTGCAGTGAATCAAAAAACGCATTTGAAGAGCCTTAGAAGCATAGTCTTACCCTGCAATCTTGTTTCGGCAGATCAATATGGAATAGGCCAGCTTAAAAAACTACAAGCCTTGCTGAATGCGCGGCTGCACCTGTTGCGGGTTGATACAACACTTGGGATAGATAAGCAAACACTCATGCGGGAAGTCAGGGATTATGCAGCATTTCACGGACTAAAAAACTTCTCTATTAATATTGTCCAAAATACCGACGAAAAAAATGGCATTCTCCACTTTGCCAAAGAGATCAATGCGGATATGATTGCGATGACTACTCAAGGGTCTGTTGATACAGCACATATGTACCGGTTTAGCGTTTCTGCCGATGTAGCCAACCATTCGCATTTGCTCACCTGGACCTGTGTGCAGCAACATCTGCCTTCCGGCTTAATAAAGGAAAAATAACCGGGCTAAATGCCCGGTTATCCTTATGTATGTGCTATAAAAAGCGGGCTATCCAATTTCTCCATAAGCACATCTGCCATGCTTTGACGAAACCATCGCGACACCAGGTTACGCTGGTACGCCCCTAATACCACCAATGGCGGTTTTTCACTTTCTTTTAAGTACTTCACAATTTCTTGTTCGGCAGCACCATGCAGAACATGATAACTTGCATTATGAAAGTGTCGCCTCGAAAACTCCTTCATCAGGTGGTTGTCCGGGAGATGCAGGTCCTCGTTCTCTGGTTTAACGGTTAATATTTCCACCGGAAGCATCTTCATAAACGGCAGCAAATAGCTAAACATCTTGATTGCAAACATGGAAGAAGGCTGCCCATCGTATAACAATACAATCTTGTTAACAAGCTCAAAATCTTCCGGGACCACCAGCACCGGGCACTGGATATCACCCAACAGATCACGCAGAAAGCCGGTGGGCGGTACTTGTGGTAAGGGCGACAAGGTTTCATTTTTGCCGATGATTAAAAGGTCGGCATAAACCGTTTCATGCAGTAATTCCGGCAATGCGAAATTCCGGTCGTGATGGATACTAAATTCAATTTCGGCTTTATGGCAAAGTGCGGTAAATTTCTCTACCGATTCTGCCCTTGAGATAAGGTCTTGCTCATTGCGTTTGCGGAGTTGATGCTCCCAGGGTTCCAGGCGGGGTGCAAGTTCATAGATCGAATAACTGTGATAGCTGAAATCTTCAAGAAATACTCCGACCAGATGCGACCGGGTTTCACGTGCAATCTGAATGGCAAACTGAACAGTGCTTTCTGCATATTTGAGCCCATCAAGGGCAGCAATGATCTTTTTCATGTGTTTCTTAATTTAATGGTAAGATTTGGAAGGCAAATTGTAATAACGTTGATCTGTAAACGCATTCGTAAATGGGAGCGCATGGTCATATATTGATTTCTGTATCAAAGTAACCGTATGCAATGCTCGATTAACCTGATGATGAGTGGTTTGTGATATGATTTACATCAGTTTCCTATTACAATAGAAAGTATGTCAGCCAAGCAGATTTAAGGATACTTTGAAACAAGAAACCTGATGAATGTCATATAGAATGGGTGACGAAGTCAATTAATTTGGTTACAACAACGTATACCTTCGCTGCACCTTTCACTGGGTAAGCTCTTTCCGAATAGCTAAGATTACCGTGAAAAGCATCAATGACTTTGCTCCTGGTAAACACCAGAAAGGAAGTCTATTGTTTTGTTAACGGGTTTAATATTTAAACATACCTCCATGAATATTTACATTTTACTAGCTCACCCCAATAAGGATAGTTTTAATGGAGGGCTGGCTGATGCTTACGAGAAGAAAATGTTACTGGCGGGGCATCAGGTCCGCCGACAGAATATTGGTGAAATGCAGTTTGACCCGATTCTCTGGAAAGGGTACTCCGTTATTCAGCAGCTTGAACCGGATTTGCAGCAGGCGCAGGAAAATATTCTATGGTGTCAAAAATGGGTGATCATCTATCCGGTATGGTGGGGCTCGGTTCCGGCAATCTTCAAAGGCCTTTTAGACAGGGTATTGCTGCCGGGATTTGGCTTCAAATACCATGAGAAAGATCCATTCTGGGACAAATACCTTGGCAAAAGGTCAGCGCACGTTATTACTACCTCGGACGCGCCCGCGATCTGGTTATGGTGGCAATACGGCAATAGTGATATCAAAGCCATCAGGAAAGCGACACTGGAATTTTGCGGGATCAAACCAGTGAAGGTTACCCGCATCGGCAGGGTCAAGTATCTGGATGAAGAGAAACGCAGTAAGATTATCAAGGATATAGCTGCAGACTAGCACTTTAAATATGGCAAAAGCCTTTCAAGAACTCAGCCCACAGGAATTGGCCCAAAACCTTCAGACGGACATTGCGAAGGGACTTTCCAGTGCCGAAGCCAAATCCAGGAATCAGCGTTTGGGGCTTAATGAGCTGAGCCGCGAGAAACCTGAGAGCCTCTGGGCGATACTGCTCAGGCAGGTCAACAGCCTGATTGTATGGATACTGGCGGCAGCGGCGGTCGTCTCATTTTTAATGGGAGACACAGTAGAAGGCTTTGCCGTCCTGGCTGTTATTGTCATCAATGCAGCAACCGGATTCATACTCGAATACAACGCGCGCGAATCCATGGAAGCGCTTCGCAAACTGGATACGACACCCGCCCGGGTTCTCAGGGACGGGCTAATCATGGAGATACATTCTGAAAACGTCACCGAAGGCGATATACTGGTGCTGGAAGCCGGCGACCTGGTACCAGCGGACGCCAGCATAGTGCAGTCCAACCAACTTGAAGTAGATGAATCTGCCTTAACGGGCGAATCGCTCCCGTCGGCAAAACGTGTTGAACCCTCGGTTGCTGATGCGTCACTGGGCGACCAGCACAACCGGTTGTTTAAAGGGACTGCCATTACCAACGGAAATGCGAAGGCCATCGTTACCGGCATTGGTCAGGCGACGGAATTGGGCAAAATCGCGACGATGGTGCAGCAGGCCAAACGCACGGCCACGCCGCTTGAAGCCAAACTCGATTCGCTGGCCAAAGTACTGATCTGGATCACGATCGGGTTGGCGATGCTGTTTTTAGTAGTCGGCTTGTTGCGCGGAGAAGAAACCAAGCAGCTGATAGAAACTGCAGTTGCGCTGGCCATTGCAGCTATACCGGAAGGAATGTCGGTGGTAGCAACCGTGGCACTGGCTTACGGGATGCTCAGACTTGCTGAAAAGAAAGTAATCGTAAAACGACTTTCTGCGGTGGAAACGCTGGGCGGGACCAATGTGATTTTTACAGACAAAACCGGCACACTGACCCAGAACAAGATCGAAGTACAGCAACTGCATTTTCCGGCAGGTGATTTGTTGGTAACCTTGCGCCCCGGAAAAAATGGGAGGGAAGAGATGGAACTGGCTGGCGCGGATTTAGACCTTTCAAGCTCAAAGGAATTTGAACTATTGGCCCGGACAGGGGCACTGGCTAACAATGCGCAGCTGAATACCGGAGAGCCGGACAGGAAACAGATCGGTGACCCGGTGGAAATCGCGTTGCTGCGTTTCGCTGAAGGCACGGGCATTGATCTGCAAGCTCTTGGTTCGAAATACATCAGAAAGGCGGAAAAGGCGTTCAGTTCTGACACGCGCATTATGGGAACGCTGCACGAGTCGGAGGGGACGTACTATGTTTCTGTAAAAGGCGCGGTCGAGGAAGTATGTGAGCTTTGTTTTTGGGAAAGCGATACTAGTAGAAAAGAAGAACTCGAAATTTCAGAGCGTATGGCAGCTGAGGGACTTCGTACACTTGCTTTTGCTTGCCGCGATTCAGGGCAAATGCCCGCCGAGGATTTTACAAGAGAAGAAAAGCTCACCTACCTGGGCCTCATTGGCTTTCTGGATCCGCCGCATATGGAAGTGACTCCCGCATTGCAGGCCTGCTATGATGCTGGAATTAAAGTGATTATGGTAACAGGGGATCATCCTGCCACTTCATTGAACATCGCCAGACAGGTCAAGCTGGTTGGGCCGGGGGAGCAACTTGTTCTGACCGGGAAAGACCTTCAATCCTTTGATTTTTCGTCTGAAACAGACCAGCAAAAAATGCTCAAATGCCAGGTTTTCGCGCGGGTCAATCCGGCCCAGAAACTGATTATGATCGATTTTTACCAAAAACGCGGAGACATTGTCGGTATGACCGGCGATGGAGTAAACGATGCGCCGGCTTTAAAAAAATCAGACATTGGCATTGCGATGGGGTTGCGTGGTACGGCCGTAGCCGCAGAAGCGGCCGATATGATCTTGAAAGACGATTCTTTCAGCTCCATTGTAAGAGCGATCGGGCAGGGGAGAGTAATCTTCGAGAACATCCGGAAATTCATCGTTTTCCTGCTTTCCTGTAACATGAGTGAGATTTTTGTGGTCACTTTCGCAGGCTTTTTAGGCGTTGGCAATCCCTTGCTGCCACTGCAAATCCTATTTATTAACATCATCACCGATGTATTTCCTGCGCTCGCATTGGGTGTTGGAAAAGAAAATCACAAGCTTATGCATTCGCCACCGAGGGATCCCAAAAAGCCTGTTCTTGAAATGAAAGACTGGCGCAGGATTGTTTATTACGCGCTGGCGATAACGATCTGTGTGCTGGGTGTTTTCTGGTATGGAACAAGTCAGCTGGGATTGAGCCCCGAGGAGGGAAATACGGTTACTTTTTATGCATTGTCATTGGCGCAATTACTGCATGTTTTCAACCTATATTCGGGCAAAGGCAGTTTTTTTTATAATGAAATTACGCGCAACAAGTTCATCTGGCAGGCGCAAGGATTGTGCATTCTGATCCTGCTGAGTACCTATTTTATTCCATTCCTGAAGCAAGTACTTTCCCTGCAGACACTCGACATGCAATCTTTTGCTTTGATATTGGCAGGAGGGATATTGCCGCTTTTAATTATCCAGCTTAGTCGCATTATAATACAAGAAGCTCCCGATAATCATAAAGCGCCACCGATCCCATGACAACTCTTCTTTTTGAGTCTGATCCATGTTCCGTGAATTGTCAATGCCTAAAATATAGCCAGGTCCAAAGAGCACCACTCAAAAACGCCAGCCCGCGCACAATATATCACAGACCGGGCCAGGTTCACGTGTTTCATAAATGCCTTTTCAAAACCGAAACAATGAATGCGAAGCCCAGATTTAGCTTGCTAAGTAGATTTTCTCGTCAAATAGCTTGATTAGAGCGGTACAACCTACTCAAACACCCTGAAACCGATTGATCCTAATGAATAGCCGCAGAACATTTCTAAAAAGCAGCATGGCGCTGGCCGCAGTAACCGCTCTTGACCTGCCCGTTAAAAAAAGCAAACAAAAATTGTCGTTCTCTACATTGGGCTGTCCCAAATGGACGCTGACCGAAATTGTGACCACCGCGGCCAAAGAGGGTTACGATGCAGTGGAAATACGCGGATTGCAGGGAGAACTTTATCTGCCTAAATGTTCTGAATTCAGCACACCGGAGCAGATTGCCACAACCCGCAAGCTTTTTGCGGACAATCAAATCAAGATCTGCAACCTGGGCGCCTCCACTGCCCTGCACCATCTTGATCCCGAAAAACGCAAAAAGAACCTGGATGAAGCGCGTGCTTTTATCGACCTCGCGCAGCAGCTCGCCTGTCCTTACGTGCGTGTGTTTCCCAATGATCTTCCCAAAGATCAGGATCGAGAGAAAACGATCAATATGATTGGAGAGGGGCTGCTGGAACTTGGCCATTATGCCAAAGGAAAGCATGTTACCGTACTGCTGGAATCTCATGGGGAGGTAATCTGGAAGGACGTGCTGCTGCGCATCATGAAACAGGCCGATCATCCGAACGTGGGGCTGATCTGGGATATCTACAATATGTGGTCGATTACCAAAGAGTCGCCTACGGAAGTGTATGCGGCGCTAAAAAAATACATCCGGCATGCGCATATCAAAGACGGCAGGCAGGTCGATGGCAAACCGGCTTATACTTTCATCGGCAAAGGCGAGGCCCCGCTCACCGAAGCGATCAATGCACTCGAAGGAGGCGGATACAAAGGGTATTACAGTTTTGAATGGGAGAAAATGTGGCATCCCGAAATCCCGGAACCTGAGCTTGCCTTCGCTGACTATCCCGGCGCAATCAAACCTTACTTTAAAGCCGGCCGCCGCTAGAGGTGACCTTATTTAAAAAATTCACCCCAATCAAATATGGCGTTAGCAGGGTGATAGCCGGGATATAGGACACATAGTTGGCCATGGCAAGCGGCGCAGGGAGGTTGGCAGGCAGCAGGTTCAATAGCGCACCCAGGCAACAGAAGAAAATGTAGATAGAGCTGGCAAGCCGACTGAGATTGCCAGCTCTCCTTAGCGCATAAGCGAACACAGCTGTGCCTAAGTAGATCAATGTTACTTCAATCATTCTTACAGCCATGAAGGCTGTGGATACTGTTTGAAGCCATTCGGGCTTGGCGGGCGCTCCTGGTTGAGAATATTTCACAAATACATTCGTCAGAAAAAATCCCCAGTAGATCATGTTTGCGATGAAAAGGGGAAGTGCTATTACAAACATCGCCTTCCCGACCTTTGCGAAACGCACACCCGAGCCGCTACTAAGCATATCATACATTCTCAGAAAACCAATCGTGGTGAACGTACCGCTCACGATCAGAATGCAATATCTCAATTGCTGCTCCCAGGCCAGCGCTGCCCATCCCTCGGCGGTTTCGGGAGGCGGGCCCATTCCGGCAAAAACAGAAATAGGCGCCCAGGACATGATTAAGGGCCATGCGATGCCGCGAACAGTCTCACTTTTTGCATCTCCCAGCGTCTTCAACGCCAGGAACATGAACAGCATGTTCAAGAACCAGCCCGGCAGGTACACCCAATGGGATTGGTGCCCGAAAACGAAAGCCATCACAGTCACCATGACGGGAACAGCAAGGAGGAAGATGTAGCTGAGTTTCTGAGTGAAAGTTTTCATTAACAAACAAACGTCAAGTACATGTCAATGTATGAATGGTAAAGGACAATGCAATGACAATCAGCGTTTCTTGTATCAATGATGCCCACTACTTGCTTGCCCAGTGCCAGAATGATGCGCTATCATTCATTCAATACTATCCCAATCAAGGTAATGATGGAAGGCTTCGCGAATGTTTCAAACTTGTATCCGGTAGCAGAAATTGAGCTAATCTACAAATCCAAGGTACAGGCAAGTCAACGTCCAAAAATAGAATCGTCCAAAGATGCATACAAAGTGCTGATGCAAAGCTGGTCGTGGACGGCTAGTCGTGAACGGCTGGAACCCTGACCGCTGCTCCACGACGGGGAAGCTTCGTCGCACGTCGCACTTGAAGTTATTGAAGAGTTCAAGATACTCTTACTGAACAATGCCAGCCGCGTGCTAGGTATTTTTAAAGTTTCCAAAAGCGGGATTTCGGGAGCGAGTGCCGATGTAAGGATCGTTTTTGCAGCTGCTTTGAAAGCGAATGCAACTGGGATTATCCTGGCACATAATCACCCTTCCGGCCAGCTCGTGCCGAGTGATGCTGATGAGTATGTTACTGAGAATATGAGAAAGGCTGGCGAGTTGCTGAATATCCGGGTGCTGGATCATTTGATCGTGACGGCGGAAGGGTTTTGCTCTTTTTCGGATGAGTGCTTGATCTAAGGTTTGATGAAGACTTGATATGATATGTATACAGCTGGATTGAATCAGGTCTGTTATTTCGACCTATAATCCAATTAGCAAAAGTTAGCTAATTGGATTTTTCAAGTATATTTATTGCTCTATCATAGATTTCAAATCTTCCTAAAAAGACTGAGTAAATGCAAATCACAAAACTAATTATTAAAGGATTTAGGTCGTTTGGGCCAACCGGTGCTGAAATCCTGATAAACCAAACACTAGCTGCCTTCATAGGGCTTAATAGTTCAGGTAAGACAAGTGCAATCGAGTCACTCAGAAAGTTATTTGGTTCTTCCTCCTCAGAAAGGGAAATTCTACACCATGATTTTCATTCTTCGAAGAACGAGCAGCCCGGTGAGGTTAGTAATAAACAACTTTCAATCGAGGTAAGGGTTGATTTTTTTGAAAAAGGAGATGATGCAGTGCCTCATTTCTTTCAGCATATGGTTGTGGAGGAGGAAGGTGGAAAACCATATTTGAGAATAAGATTAGAAGCTTCGTGGGAACAATCAGATCGAGAACCAGACGGGATAATAGACAGTAATCTGTTTTTAATAACCTCGGCTGGACATTTGAATGAAGAAAAACAACTTTACCCAAATCATCTTAGAAGCCTATTCCAAATAATATATGTTCCTGCGATTAGGCGACCAACTGAACAGCTGAGATACGCTTCTGGAACAATGCTTTATAGAATCTTGAAAAAAATCAAATGGTCAAATGATTTCAAAGTTGATTTTGCTACAAAAATAAGCGAAATAAATAATGAATTTAAAGGGCTGCGAGAATTCACGACCATACAAGCATCAATAAGCTCGTTTTGGAAAAAGTTTCATAAGGATTCAAGATATGCCGAATCTACCCTGGGCTTTGAAGCGGGAGATTTGGACTCGATATTGAAAAAACTTGAAATCTCATTCACCCCATCTCCCGTGCATAGGAAATTCCGTATCGACGACTTGGGAGAAGGGTATAGGTCACTGTTTTACCTGACTCTAGTTTGTAGCCTCCTTGACGTGGAAGAGAAGCTAGCGAAAGACGAGGGCAGTGAAACTGGAAATGCCCCTCTCTTAACAATACTTGCAATTGAAGAGCCCGAAAATCACATTGCACCTCAACTGCTAGGTCGTGTCGTAAAGATTCTAACTACAATCTCAGAAAAAGATAATTCACAAGTATTTTTATCATCTCACACTCCGGCGATTGTAAAAAGAATAGAACCGGAATCCATCTATCATTTTCGAGTGACAAAGGAATATGAAACACAGGTCAATACTATAAAATTGCCAGCGGAAAGGGTTGAAGCATACAAATATGTCAAAGAAGCCATTCGCAACTATCCAGAAATATATTTTGCGAAGATTGTAGTTATCGGGGAGGGAGACACCGAGGGTGTGATTTTCAACCGCTTAATGGATTTATTCGACACTGATTTCGATGATAACATTATAACTTTCGCTCCGCTAGGACACCGGTTTGTAAATCACATTTGGACTATGCTCAAAGCTTTACACATACCTTACATCACTCTCTTGGATTTGGATGTTGGTAGAGAAGGTGGTGGATGGGGGAGAATTAAATATTCCTTGGAACAGCTCATGAATGTCGGTGTCGATAAAAATGAACTATTTGAATTGGAAGGTGGTGAAATTATGTCTGACCCGACCTTCGATAGTTGGAGTTCAAAAAAGGTGAATGACGAAGCTGATCTAAAATTGTTAGTGAGTTGGGTTGATTATCTTGAAGATTTCGATATATATTATTCGGGAAATCTTGATTTAGACTTCTTAATGCTTAGTTACTATCCAGCGATTTATAAGACAATAATCCCGGCGGGTGGTGGACCAAGAATACCAGATAAGGTAGCTGAACTTGATAAATTCAACGCGAAAGTAAAGACAGCTGTACAAGCTACATTGAAATCTGAAAACTCGGATGGAAGTATTTACTCAGATGCAGAAAAGGAATTAATGATTTGGTACAATTATCATTTCCTTGGTCGAAGTAAGCCTGGTACACACATAGAAGCGCTCGCTGCCATGAGCGACGATGTTCTTAAAAAGGGCATTCCTCCTTTACTTGTGCGAATATTCGACCGCATTTCCGAAATTATATTATCAGAAGTTGAGAAATGAAGAAAGTGGATGAAAAAGTTTGGACGCCAGCGGATGGATTGTTTTTAGAAGATAATGCATTACAAGTCATAAAATCTAAAAGTAATAACCTGGTTATTGCTGGACCTGGCGCTGGTAAGACAGAGCTTTTAGCTCAAAAAGCAGGATATCTCTTGCAGACTAATGTATGTAAATATCCAGGCAAAATTTTGGCCATTAGTTTCAAGAGAGATGCTGCCTTCAATCTTAAGGATAGAGTTTCACTACGATTGGGTGAAGAGTTGGCAAAGCGATTTGATTCGATGACCTTTGATTCTTTTGCTAAGCAAATTTTGGATCGATTTATGTTGGCACTCCCAGCCGACTATCATATTTCGTCTGATTACAATTTGACACTATCCGACAACTTGGCCCTCGATTTATACAAGCTAATTGATAAAGATTTCTTTTTCAAAAAGGGTCGAACCGATCTTGTAACCCACCATACAAAGGTCAAGCTATCTACACCGCTAGACTTTAGCAAAAGTCAACGAGCTGAGGTTTGGAGAAGGATGTTAAGAGATTCACCTTCTCAGCTTACTTTCAAGATGATTATGCGACTTGCAGAATTAATTATTGCGAGAAATCCTAGAATTCGGACGTTTCTTCAACAAACATACAGTCATGTTTTTCTTGACGAGTTTCAGGATGCAACCACTATCCAATATGAATTCTTTAAGACTTGTTTTCTTAATAGTGACTTGCAGTTTACCGCAGTTGGTGATGACAAGCAAAGAATTATGGTTTGGGCGGGAGCTCGGGAAACTATATTCGAAGATTTTGAAAAAGACCAAAATGCAGTAAGAGTAGCTCTTACTACGAATTTTAGATGTGCGCCTAGACTAATCAAATTGTTAAATTATCTCACCGAGCATTTGCTGAATAAAAGAGATTTTGCTATACCACCCCATAATGTTGATTCTGAAAATGGGGAATGCAGTGTTTGGAAGTTTGCAGATCCCGAGATGGAAATGAAATATATTTTTGAGGCTGCAAAATCTTGGATAAGTAGTGGGGTTGCTCCCAGAGATATATGTATTTTGGTTAAGCAGCAGTTGGAAAGGTACGCTGGTGGGTTGATAGAATATTTAAATCGAAATGGTATAAATGCGAGAGACGAGAGTAAATACCAGGAATTACTTACTGATGATGTGATATTGTACATTATATATTCAATTGAAAATATTGTCGGCGCCGGTTCTTTACAGGCAAAAAGCTTCTCGTTACGA
Organism: Dyadobacter sp. Leaf189; assembly: GCF_001424405.1. Lineage (GTDB taxonomy): Bacteria > Bacteroidota > Bacteroidia > Cytophagales > Spirosomataceae > Dyadobacter. The sequence continues at coordinate 35,365 of NZ_LMPS01000006.1, read as the reverse complement.
TTTCTTCGTAATCTTCATTCTGAATATGAGGATGAAAAAATGCTGAAACTAGAAATTGCCTATTTCAAATTTTGCCAAAGAATGCTCCAATCGATTACGCTTGGGCAATCTTCTTCGAGTACTATTAGTGAGATGATATCGAAAATCCTTGATTTTGCCGGGCGAGATCGGATAATGGCATATTTCCCTAATTACAATAACGCTACTTACTTCAATAGTTGTGTTGCTAGTCTTGAAAGTGAGCTATTGATCTGTTATGCCAGAGCTCAAAACCTAGTTGCGGCCATTTCTATGATAAAAGGAGAAGAAACTATACCTGTAATGACAATTCATAAAAGTAAGGGCCTTGAATATCATTCAGTTGTTTTTGTGGGTCTTGAAGACTCAGCTTTTTGGACATTCGAAAGACAGCCCGATGAGGACAAGTCTGCATTCTTCGTAGCGTTGTCCAGAGCAAAAGAGCGGGTCATCTTCACCTTTTGTGATATACGTGATGGCCGAACCAAGGGCGAGCGGCAGGCAAACAAGAAGATCCGCGTGTTTTTTGATCAAATGGAAAGTTCTGGATTGGTAAATATTAGAACACTTGGAAATTAACTGATGTGGAGGTGGGCTATGTATGACATATCACCGGAAGTTATTATGGCGGTATATTCCCATTACATTGTTCGGCGAGTTGTTAAGTCACCAGTTTGCTAATCGTCTAAAAATAGTCTCTAAAGGGGCAAAGAATGCCTTATCTTACCGACACAAGTGTAATAAATACTGCTTATTTGCCAATCAACCGCTCCAATCGCCCCATCATCTCATCCTTCTCTGCCAACATCCGCTCATATAAAGCAATCTTCTCCTCATGCAACTGAATGATTTTGTCTATTGGATTGATGTGCTGAATATTGACACCATTATTGTTTACAGCATTACCTGAGAAATTGCAGGATATGTTATTAATCGCTTGCTCCTCGTTAAAATTCCGAATAGCCTCAGCTGGTATTTTTAGTATTGCCGCAACTTGTTCCAAAATATCCGAGTCGATTTTTTCCCTTTGTTCGAGTAGCGAAATTTTTTGCTGGTTCCAATCTTCGCCAAGCTCAAACGCGAGATAGTCTTGCTTGATTTGAAGCATCTCCCTGAAACGCTTTAAGTTACGGCCTTCGTGGATCTTCGGATTGGAGGTAGTATGTGCCATGTGGAAAGGATGTTTGATTAAAAAAAGCAATTTATATAAATCTGCCGGGAAGTTCCCGGATATCTTACAGGATTGCAGTGTATGTTACCGAGCGGAAGTGTTGCGTACTGCCTGCGAGAGTGGGTGTTTTGCAAAAAACGTAAATGCGAGATTTTGTATCACACTTTTAAACCAACAAAATGGACACACAGCCACACTTGGACAATGAATTCGAAGATTCCGAATCGACGGACCGACTCCACCGCGCCTACGGCCGGAAAGTTAAAGAGCTGCTTAGCCAAAGTGACGCCGAGACTTGGATTGAAGATCTTTGGGATATGTACACAGGTTTCACGCTTTTCAGCCAGGAAGCTGGGTATGATCCGCGAGGTCACAATAGGTTTGTTTCTTTCAAAGAGCTTGTGTTTTTCTTTCAGGATGTTGGGAAGATGAAGAAGTTAACATTTAGATCTGTGACATTGTTTCTAACCATTCCTTTATTTAACATTTCCGATATTAGTAATTAGTGAACATCCTTTTCGATTGCCGTCCATGCAAGAATCTTTGCTATTAGTCGGTCCTTTTCCCCTGGGGCTTCGACGGAGTTCCCGCAAACACTTTTAAAATTTGGATCAGATATGTAAGCTTTCAGTGCCTCAACCGACTCTTGATTGTCGACAATAATTTGATCAATGTCATCAGCACTGAATGCTAGTTGGCCATAGATTGGTCTCTTTGCTAAAAAGTTCTCATAATTTGACTTTACAAGATTTCGTTGATCATCCATTATTTCGATTTCCTCGCAAACTCTAATTCGGGGTAAATTTTTAGGAATAAATCGCCACTCTCGCTCAAAATAGTATGGGTGGTCGGGGATTTGATCTGCACCACGATGGTATATACCATGAGTCGGCTTATAAAATAATTCAAAGCGAGATAAATCTTTATGCATTCCTTCGAAGTTATTGTCTTTCAATGGATAGACGGCTCCAACAACATTTGGATTATTATTATAATCGTCCTGCTGAATGGTACTGTAGAAATCTGCATAATGAGGCAGCGATTCCAAAACTGACTTATTATTACCGTGGAACACATCTGCTATAAGTCCTTTTCTAGTTTGAAATTGCAGGTAATTGTTTATCCAGTTGAACAATCCCATCATATAAGATTGAGGCGAAACATATATTATTGGATTCATTCCATTCTTCTCGGCCCAGGATCGAGTCATTCCAAAGCCAAAGACTTCACTTTTCGAAGTCGAGTAAAAATTTGCGTGTGAACGGATTTGGGAAATGGGTAAATCGCAAAAGCAAACCATTGGTATAGCTCTTCTCTCCTTAATCATGGATCCGTCTTGATCCTGGAAGTATTCAATTTCATCACTAAATGAGATTCTGTAACCTGTTTGGAGAATTCCCTGGATAGCAGCTAATTTGCCTCCAGTAAAATGGTAGAGGAAGGATGATGTTATGGACATGGGTTTTTAAAATTGTAATGGAAGAGAAAAATTAATGCGAATAACCAAATTCAAGGAGTTGAGTAAACAAATCCTCCTCAAAAACCACTTCCGGTCCGGCACCTTTCTTCTTCATATTCATGGCTTTCTCCACCTTTCGTCCGTACATTTCAAATGCCCAGGCTGGGTTCCGTACGTCGCATATTACCAGGTAGTGAAGCTTAGCGGTAACTGAGTCGGCGGCAATGCCTCCGTACATTTCAACAATCTGCGCCAGTTCCTTCCGCGAATACCTGGAAGACTCCCCAGTGAAACAGAAGGTACATTCTTGAATAAGGATTGAAACCTGCTGCTCAGCAAGCTTGACAGGAATCGTGACCTTCTCTTGTTCGGTTGGTCTGATGGAAGTAATGGATTGGCAGAACGTAAGCAGCTCGATGTGATCGTCAGCCGATAACTGTCGCTCTGCTTGAATGCGCTCAATGGCTGGAAGCAGGGTGTCAAATGGCCAGGTCTTAAACATGGGCGCATTGTTGGAAGTCCAATTGCCCAAAGCGGTAAGCTCCTCAATGTTGATCGTTTGGTCCGCAGAGATCCCAGCCAGAAACCCGCCAAGCTGTTGCGTGGAAGATGTGATCACATCATAATATGGATTCCGGTTGTAATCCAGGTAATTCTTGCAAAGCCAGATCAAATCCTCAGCTTCTTCCTCTGTGACAACGCCATCGCTGATAATGGCATTGATCTTGGCGACAAACTTGTTGTAAGGAGCCTTTGTCTGCAAGCTGGATACCGATTCGATCCACGCACTGAGCAATCCAATTTCGCTGTCATTAATATGGCCATCGGCCTGAATGCCCACGATCAGCCCGTAGAGCGTGTTTAAATCTTTGTGAACCTGAGCCGGTCCGCAGAACTGGCGGAATGAGCCACTGTCGTAGGTGTCGAAGTGGGAGGTGTTGAGCATTTGAGAAGTTGAGTTAGGTTTACTTTTCGGAATAAGAATCCGATGTGAACTTTTTTAACCTTGAATGCTCAATTATTGATTAAACGGTAATTCAATTTCCTGTAATCCTGGAATATTCCAGGCTCCTGGTGATTTTCTTCGTGCCGTTTTGCTCTTCGTAATAAGTCTCTGTGTAATGCGAATCATCCACGATTTGCAGGACTCTTTGTTTCCTGATCTTAAAACCTGGCCGTAATTCGCTCTCCCATTCATAGATGAAAACAGCAGTATTGGGATTGTAATTGCCAAGTTGAGTATCGATGTTACTCCCAATATGATTATTGATTGAACTGGAAATAAATGCCTTCTTTACGTTGTCATAACCTTCAATTTCCATTTCCTGGTAATTTTCGAGCTTCATTTGTCCGTTGGCAATCGGTATCTGGAGTTTGCCACCTGTTACTTCAACAACATAGAACCGCCCTTTGTAAATCGGTTTCCTCGTAATTGTTCCTTTGACAAAAGACAGATTTTTATCTTGGAAAGCCCAGTCACAATGAAAAAAGAAAAAAGCCCCACCGGGGCTAAAATCCTGACTTCATCGGTCGGAGGCCGTAAGACCTACCATACCGATGAAGTCAGGATTTATATAAATGATATTCTAAACAGTGACGCTGTGCTCTTCGAGCAGCGCAATCAAGGCTTTCGCCGTAGGCCCTGCCGATAATGGGTTTTGGCCTGTCACCAAGAGACCCGACGTTTCCACATGGCTCATAAACGGAAGAGCCGCGCTATGGAAATCGGCTCCAAGTTCTTTCAGTCGTGTTTCCAGCTTGTAAGGTACATTGTCTGCCCGCAACGACAGTGTTTCTTCGGCATTCGTAAAACCGGCGATCCGCTTCCCTTCGAGAAAGCCAGGTTGTAGCTCAGCGGCTTTGATCAGCGCGGCAGGCCCATGACACACAGCGCCCACGGGTTTGCCGGCAGCAATATAATCCAGTATCAATCGTCCGCTGAAAGTATCTGTGGCAAGGTCCCAGATTGGGCCGTGTCCTCCCGGATAGAATACCGCATCGTAAATGTTCGGATCCACATTGGATAATACGTGTGTATGCTCAAACGCCGCCAGTGCTGTCGCGTCGTCATTGAACCTGCGGTTGGATTCGGTAATGTTTTCGGTGAGCGTGCTCATCGGATCAATCGGAGGTTTGCCTCCTGCAGGACTGGCCAGCGTTACCTGGAAGCCAGCATCAATAAATTCGTAATAAGGGTCGGTAAATTCGCCCAACCAGACACCTGTTTTACTGTCGGTGTTTTCCATCGCCTCATGTGAGGTCAGGATCATCAAAATGCTTTTCATCGTTTCCGTTTTTAGTTTAATGAAGTTTAACTATTGAAGCGCGTTAAACAAAACTTATGCCATCAGGCAACGCGTCTGGATGAAGATCTGCAACTTTGAAGGTTTTATCCTGCTCGAAACATCGAGATAACTGGGCACAATTGGAAGGGAGCCTGGCTTTATTTTCAACCTTTATCCGTTCAATCCCGAAATATTCAATTTTTGTACAAAAAAGGTCAAATGCTCTTTACAATCCAGTCTTGAACAATCTTAGTTAAGGCGTCCTTGCTCGTCTCAATCGATTCGAGTGTGTTGAAGGTTGCAATAGCCCTGTCATTTTCCTTCCAAAGCAAAAGATGATTTTCATCTTCGATTAACCTGGCTTTTGGTTGTTCCTTGACCTTTGCTCCCCGGTGAAAGATGAGTTGAATTTTGGTCGGTGGCAAAATTTTCATCGTGATCCTATCCTCGCCGCCAACCGAATAGTTGGGTCCATTCCATTTGATGTTTTCGTTAAGCCGGGCGTCCGCGGATAATATGATGGAGCGCAAGGCATCAATTTCACTCCTGAGCGGATGAGCAAGATCATCCAGAAATTGGGTTACCTCTGTATTACTGGCCAGGTCTTTCGTGTTCATTGGTTTTTGGCATCTGTGATTCACAAAGCTAATGTCTGCCTCATTGACAAGGGTAGGGGATACAAGACAATCGTGATGGCGAATCGGGACAGCAGTGCGGGATGTTTGAATTTCGATAGCATCTGTTTGATCGGGGTAATACCCGGGCTGGATGGCCATCCTACTTTTGCGATATCAAAATACCGGATATGGAAAACAGAAAAACATGGTTTGTCACAGGCGCTTCTAAGGGCCTGGGATTGACATTAGTGAAGCAGTTATTGCAGGCAGGCCACCAGGTAGCGGCTACTTCCCGCAACACGGCCAGCCTCGTTGAGGCAGTGGGCTTTCAGGGCGACGCTTTTTTACCATTAAGTGTGGAACTGGATAGGGACGAAAGCGTCGCGGCTGCCATCGGGCAGACGGATCAACATTTCGGCCGGATCGATGTGGTGGTCAACAATGCGGGTTACGGCATCGGCGGGAGCATGGAAGAGCTGACAGACAAGGAAGTTCGCGATAGTTTTGACATCAACGTATTTGGTACGGTCAATGTCATCCGCCACGTTTTGCCTGTGATGCGCCAGCAAGGATCAGGTCATATTATCAACATTTCTTCGATTGCTGGTATTGCCCCGAGCGCAGGCTGGTCGGTTTACGCTGCTGCAAAACATGCAGTGATCGGTCTTACCGAAGTGCTGGCCGACGATGTCCGTCACCTGGGCATCAAAGTGACGCTGGTGGCTCCGGGCGCTTTTCGTACCAACTTCAACAATCCGGATTCGCTGGTATTGTCGCAGCGCAAAATGTATGCTTATTCGGAAGTGCGGTCCCTGCAGGAAAAGTTTGCGGCCAAGAGCGGCACGCAGGTCGGCGATCCGGCAAAAGCTGCAAAAGCCATGATTGAAGTGACCGAAATGGCACAGCCACCTTTGTATTTACTTTTGGGTAGCGACGCTTATGCGCGCGCATTCGCCAAGTTGAATTTGCTGTCTTCTTCGTACAAGGAATGGGAAGTGCTGACGAAATCGACGGATTATGATGTTTAATACTGTCTCTGCACGGTCGAAAGTAGTTCATGAGGATACCCCATCCGGATGGTGCTGACGTTATCGAGCCGGGTTATTTGTTCGGTATCCAGCTTAATATCCAAAACTTTCAGACTCGTTTCGAGATGCGATAGGGTACTTGCGCCGATAATGGGGAAAACGCCTTTGGTCATTACCCAGGCCGTTGCTACCTGTCCGGGCGTTACACTAAGCTCTTTCGCGATCAATTCCAGTTCGTCAATGATTGATTTTGTTTGCGGGTCTTCCTGGTAGTCGCTGTCAGATTTTGTCAGCCGGCCAGACGAGCCATGCCTGTATTTTGCAGTAAGTAATCCTCCTGCCAGGGGAGAATAGCACATCATGCCCAGGCCGAAATGCGATGCCATCGGTTTCAATTCCCGCTCTGCCGCCCTTTGGACGAGGTTATATTCAAATTGTAAAGCATGCAACGGTATGGAAGTAGCGATCGAAGCTGCTTTCCAGGCCGGGAAGTTTGCCAGGCCTGTGTATAAAACCTTACCGGCATCAACAAGATCTTCCAGGCCCCGGGCGATTTCGTCCAGCGGTGTAATGCCGTCGTCGTAGTGCGGGATATAGATGTCGATGTAATCCGTTTGCAGCCGTTTCAAACTTCCTTCAACGGCCTGGCGCATGGCTTTGCGATGGTTCCCGGAATTAACGGTCAAGGGATTGGGCTCCCCGCCCGCTGTGTACTTGGTGCAAAAAATAAAATTGTGGCGACTGCTCGCGGTAAACTGGCCGACGATTTCCTCCGCTTCGCCAAATTGATAGCGGTCCGACAAGTCAATGAAGTTGCCACCTGCATCGGCATAAGCCGACAAAATTTGCATTGCTTCCTCTGCGGAAGTCCCGTTTCCGTGGCGCTGGCCCAGCTGTGAGCCGCCCATGATCAACTCGCTGGCGGGTAGGCCTGTTTGTGTTCCGAATAATTTCTGTTTCATCATACAAAGGACATCTCTGGTCGATTCTCAGTCAAGTATGGCTAAATTCAGCCGTACCAAAAAACTTTATCTTTGCGGGATGTACGAGCGAAAATTACCGGTAGAAACAGAATGCGGGCTCCATCTTTTCATGGAAGTGTTGAACGGAAAATGGAAGATCAAACTCATTTGGTGTATCCATTGCGGTATCAACCGCCCCGGAGAGTTGCGGCGTAAAATTCCAAAAGCATCGCGCAGATTGCTGGATACGCAGTTGACACAGTTGGTGGAGCATGGTATCTTATCTAAAACCAGCTTTGATCAAAAACCATTGAAAGTTGAATACAAGCTTACCCGGTTAGGCGAAAGCCTGATTCCCGTCATTGAATCGACAGCGAAGTGGGGTGAAGCTAATCGGAGTATATTGGAACCACTATTTAGCCCAGTGTAGTCTGCGTGAGTGGCTGAAATGTTCAGCCACTCACTATTGTTTACGAATTTCAAAAAAAGCACTTGCAAAGAGGTTCCCTCCACCTTTCACCCATTCATTCCGTTTCAAGAAGTTTTTTCAGGTTCTGCCCAAGGAGATTATCCCATCCCATTTCAAACCGCTCTCTTCGGAAATGTGGATGGTCAGGAAAACTTTCCAACTGTGTCTGGGTAACCCGTAACCTGGTCGAGCTGCCCTCCTTAAATAAATCAAAACTAACATCAGAGATTCCCGGATAGCCTTTGTATGCCCAACTATGGGTCAATGTCCTTCCCTCCACGACATTCGTAACAAACCATTCTTTTTGGTAGCCGGCATTGTCATCCTCAAATTCGAATTTAAACCCGACTACCGCTTCAAACTTTCGAAGTTGTGGGAAATACCATCTCTTCATCTCCTCCCTGTTCGTTAAAGCTTTCCAAACTTTCGCAATGGGCGAGTTGTACGTAAATTCTTTTATCAGTGGACTGCTCATAGTTATCAGGCTCGACTTAACTAATTGATTCAGAATGCGGACATCCAATTTCCCAAATATGCCCAAACGGATCTTTGAGCTTTCCAATCTTCCAATCTTCTTCAACCGTTACCGGACAAATTTGAGTTGCTCCGGCCTTTAATGCCTTGGCGAATATGGTGTCGGGGTCGGGAGTGGTTAAAATCATGCGAACTGCCGATCCTCCTATGGTTGTGGGGCTGAGATTGTCAAATTCCGGTTCTTCATCTCCGATCCAGAAGTCTGCATTGCCTATTCTGACCCTGGCATTTGTTCTGCCATTGTTGGTATACTTTTCCAATATAATTGCATCGAATGCCGCTTCGTAGAAAGTAGCTGCCTTTGTAGCATCAATTACGACCAGAAAAGGTGTAATGTCTAGTTTAATGTCCATGCTCGTAAGTGATTTGAAATTTGTTTCAACTAATTTGAACTTTGGTATTTGACAGGGCTTTTTAGTTGAAACAAGGTTGACCCTTCGTTTATTCCATAAAGAACCCATTACAGCTTTAAATACTTTCGCCTTTTTGGCCTGTTCCGCAAGTAGAGCTAGACCTTAACCCGAGTTTGAAACAAAACCCACGTTGGTAATGAAATTGAAATTAATAGCCGCATGCACAGTACTGCTTTCCGCCTGTTTTTCAATGGGCTTCAAAAAGGAAGTGCCTGCTTCCAGGACACCGAACATCGTTCTGTTCTTCATTGACGATCTGGGCTACGGAGATCTTTCTGTCACCGGCGCGCTAGGTTATACCACGCCGAACCTGGACAAAATGGCCGCGGAAGGTACGCGTTTTACAAATTTTATGGCCGCTCAGGATTTTCAATATCCAAAAGCATTGTATCACCTGACGCGCGATCCTGGCGAACGTTACGATGTTTTGGAACAAAATCCGGAAATCGTGGCTGAACTGGAAAAGATTGCCGATGCAGCCCGCGAGGATATGGGCGACGATTTGCAGCAAAAACAAGGAAAAAATGTAAGACCTGTGGGACAGGTTTCAATGAGATAAAATCTTTGCCCTGGTCCCCGCCGGCTTGTTTGCTCATGCTTTTCGGCACGTGCCCGCACTAACTTAATAGTATGGCGATCTTTTGAGCAGGCCGAGGCGTAGATAGCCTGAACTTGACCTGCAACACATGAAGAACTCACCGAGCCTTTTTGACTGGCATGTTCTGCGGGTAGGGGTATGGTTCCTTGCACTTCAGATGGTGGGCGCTATGTCCCCTTTGTTTCTTTATCCAGCCGAGCTTTTCTCTGGCACATTGCACGCACCAAACCTGGAAGCACAATACATTATTAAGGATATAATTTTAATAGCAGCCGGAATGGTCATCGCATCCACTTGGACCGGTGCACGTATCGTTGCAAGGCCACAAGGGTTTAGGACCACTTTGAGTAAAAGAGTTGCCGGGGTTTTGGTGAGTTGATGAAAGTATTGGTTCATCAACGGATAACTGGCATTTGTCGCCGGTAAGGCCGGTCCTTTCTCTCAGGCGCTTCTGCCTAACTTCTGATTTTTTGTTACCAGCTTTTGGGTATAGGCAACGCGCTTGTCGGTTAAATCCCAATGAAGCAGTTCTTGCGCTACCAATGCGCCGTGCTTTTTACTTATATCCCGAAGTGCGTTGCCTACCGATTTGCGTACATACTCACTTTCGCTCCCTTTCAGTTGCGCAATAAGGCCGATTGCGATTTGCGGATGTTCCTTGAAGTAGGGGCGGGAAGTCCAGATACGCAATCCTTCCACCGCAGCCCGGTTCAGGTTTGGATTTTCATGCAGAAGCCAAGTTTTGATTTCAGCCAAGGACGCTTCATAACCGATGCGGCTGCAATAATAATCAAAGGCTTTCGCCAGCATTTCCTGCACGCGCCAGTTCGGGTCTGTCGCTACGATAGACTTCAATGCTTGTAATGCCTGCTCATTCTCTGCGGCGAGCTGTCCCAGCAGGAAGGTGCCGAGCATGCGCGCCTGGTATGTTTCATTCCCGAGTAGCTCTAATGCAATCGGAAGAATGTCTGATTGTTTGTCTTCCAGTATGTTTTTGCCGGCCTCTTCAATGTGTTTAAAGCCGTGCTCGGTTTTTTGGAGTTCATTGATAATTTCTTCAAGCATATTAGATGAGTTGTTTAAGAAACATTGTACTGTGAGGTAGTTCAGCCCGCTTTTGACCCTGCAAACTTAGTAGGAAACTGGACGACTATTCCGAATGGACAACCATATTTGCGATGGACTTTAGACGAGAAAATATGGTCTTATATAGAACCAACTTTAAGGAGGAGGCAATATTTGAAAAGTGTCAGTAAAGAGGTGGGTGTAAGTCTTATAAACGCCTCTTACGAACCGGACAGAAACTGTCCGGTTTTATCTGATGAAAATCTTAGCACATTACAGCTTGCATTTGTTTACAAGACTTAATCAAAATGTCAATCCTTCAAAAGCTCCGGCGTGATCATCGCGTCGGTACTCTGGCGTGGTAATTTGTAGACGTCGCCTTTCGAATTGGTGAAATACAAGAACGATTCGGAAGGTTTGCGGCCGTGACCGTCAGCCCATATTCCGTAGAAATCAGGCTTGGCCGCAACCGGTTTGCGGACGTACGAGTGGTTCATGGTGCTGTTCTGCGTCATTTGCTTTTCCTTGTTCCAGGTTTTGCCACCGTCTTTGCTCAGCCACATTGCCACCTCACCGCCCGGGTTATACGCCTGCGGTCCATCCACTGTCGGGCCGATTACTTTGAGCACTTTGTCCGATTCCACGTAAATGGAGCCCATATCGTAATTACTATCCGACGTGGTGACTACGTTGCGGTCCCACTTGTTTTGCTTCCAGCGGAAAAGCGTCCATTCTCTCGGATTGTTGCCCGGTCCCGCCTCAAAACCCTTGCTCGAAATAACCAGTATCGCAGGTTTTTGCTTGGGATCAAATGTGATATCGAGCAGGTAGCAGTTCAGTTTCTCGCTTGCATAATCATGCACTACCGCAAGATTCTTGGCATCGGTAAGCGGAAGTTGTGCTTGCTCACCCTGTATATTCTGCCAGGTTTGTCCGAAATCTGACGTTTCCAGGTATTGCAGATTCGTCCGGTAATTGAGTCCTTTTCCGAGCGGATGGTAATCAAAAGCGACACCTACTTTCCCATTCAACTCGGTGCTCACCTGGTAATGCCCTTCCTGAATATGCGCCAGCACTTTCCATTCATTCCAATGGACACCGTCTTTGGTGGTGTTAAAACCGATCACGCGCTGGCCTTTCGAATTGTACTTGGTAAAAAGCGCAATGAAACCTTTGCCTTTGATCGGATACACCTGAAAATAAGAGAAGTTGTTGAATGGTACTGCCTTTCCATCCACGATTTCAGTTGCCTTTATCGTCTCAAAAGCTTCAATATCATAGGGTTTTTTACTCTTGTGAATGTAAGATGGCCGCGACGTTCCGTGTGAGGTGGAGAAAATCCAGATATAGCCCTGATCATCGATGGAAATCACAGGATTATCGTGAGCATCGGTCGTTTTTTTGTCCAGTAATATTACCGGGTTTGCCAGTTTGCCGGTTTTATGATCAAAGTAGGATACGTTGTGAAGCAGCGTCGAGTTGGTATCGTCGGTGCCGCCGAAACAGAAAAACGTCTTGTCTACCTTTTTTGCATATATCGCAAATGGACGGTGATTTGCCGGATAAACGGCCAGTCCGCCGCTGTATTTGTATACATACTCATCTTTTGAAGGCTGGTTCATGTACCAGATACCTTTAAAACCATCCGCCTTTTTCAGGATCATTTCTGCTTCGGCGTATTGAAGGTCCGGGTGTACTGTCTGCGCGAATGAAGCACTGGTAAACAAAGTCAGTAAAAAGGCACAGGTTAATGCAATTGATTGATTCCTCATTTTTTGATTATTAGTGATTAAAAACGTACTGACCTGAAATCAGTAACCCGGGTTTTGCTTGATCCTGTCCGGATTGATCTGGATCTGGGTGAGCGGGATCGGGAGCAGCAACCGGAAAGGCTGTACATTGAACCCCTTGGCATTCATTACTTCGATCGCCCGGCCGGTGCGTGTAAGGTCGAACCACCGGTGATTTTCAAAAGCCAGCTCAACGCGCCTCTCCTGTTCAACCGCCAGTCTGAACGCCGCCTGGGAGGGAATTTCCTGGCTCGTCTTGTCGTCAAGCCCCGCCCTTTTTCTGATCGTATTCAATAGAACAAAAGCTTCTCCGCCAGCCACATACCCCACTTCATTCAATGCCTCGGCACGCATAAGCAGCACATCGGCATAGCGCAGCACAGGCCAGTTGTTATCAGAATCGCCGCCCGCGAATGGCGCAGGATCCAGGTATTTTTTTACAAAAAGCGCGGGTACAAATTTTCCACCGCTGGTATATCCCTGCGCCAGGGAAGCTTCTTTTCGGAGGTCTCCTGCCTCATAAGCTTTATCCATATCTGCTGTCGGCAGGTTATGTCCGCTGCCCGCACCGATGGTTGTTACAGCAGCACCGGCGAGTCGTGGCGCAAATGCATTGTTGAACGGACTTCCCAGTCCATATCCGCCTTTTTTGTACTGCACCTCAAACAGTGACTCTTTATTGTTCTTGTTGCTGATCTTGAAAATGTCGGCGTAGGAGGGAAGCAGTTCATACATTTTGGAATCAATAATTTCCTTGGTTTCGGCAGCGGCTTCGGCCCATTTTTTCTGGGTTAAAAAAACCTTCGCGAGCATACCTGTCGCCGCGCCGGACGTAGCCCGACCGACGTTCGTTCCCGTGTAACTCGCTGGCAGCTTTTGTTTTGCCTCCTGCAAATCCTTGACAATCTGCGCGTACACTTCTTCTGCCGGGTTACGCGTATAGGTATAGCCGGATGATACATCGGTCGTTTCTGTCAAAACCAGCGGAACATCCCCGAAAATCCTGACGAGATTAAAGTACATCAGCCCCCGGAGAAATTTTACCTCAGCAACAAAACGATCCTTCAATGCCTGGTCCATCGTAACGCCGCCAATCCGATCGATGACCGTATTGCATGCGAGAATGCCGCGGTAATGGTCATTCCATGTTGTACTCGCAATCCCATTGTTGCTTAATGTGGTGAATGCGTCTATCTGCGAAATGTCGATGCCGCTCTGGGCGTCGAGAATTTCCGTATTGTCGGACATGGTTTCCCCGATTGCATACATGCTCAGGTTATACATTCCATTGAATTGAAGCGAGGCATAAGCCGCATTGACAGCATTGAGCATATCTTCCGCATTGCGGTAAAAGTTGACACTGTTGGTGTCCGATATGGGCGCGAGTTCCAGAAATCCCTTTTTACAGGAGGGTAGGGTAAAAGCGACCAGTAATATGAGTATCCGATATAATTTCATATGCATTTGATTTAAAAACCAATGTTCAGACCAACTGTGTACACTTTGGCAATAGGGTAGCCCCCATAGTCCACACCGGGTTCAAGCGGACTTGCACCCTGCACGCTCACCTCAGGATTGTAGCCGGTGTACTTGGTCCAGGTGACCGGATTTTGCAGGTTGACGTAGACCCGCATGGTGCGCATCTTTATTTTTTCCAGCAATGGTCCGGGCAAATTGTAGCCGAGCGCGATATTGCGGATGCGCAGAAACGAGCCGTCTTCGACATGTACTGATGAAATGTTGGCGCTGGAATTGCTGCTGGCGTACTTGTTCAGGTCACGGTTGGTACGGGGAGTTTTGCCGTCTCCCGGATCCTGCGCCGACTTCCAGCTGTTGTTCATTTCACGGATCCCATTGGCAGTACCGGCGTAGTTTGCATAAAAGCGACGTCCGAGATTGAGGATCTCATTACCCTGCACACCTTGCAGTAATATGGTCAGATCTATTCCTTTGAAAGAGAATGTATTGGTCATGCCATAAATAAAATCCGGCTGCGGGTTTCCCAGAATGGTACGGTCGTCGCTGCTCAGCTTTCGATCGCCATTTACATCCACAAACCGCAGCTGGCCAGGTTTCGATTCTGCAAATGCAGGACTGTTTTTCACTTCGTCAGCCGTCTGGAAAATCCCGGCGACCTCATAGCCATAGTAGTTACCCATCGGCTTTCCGATCTGCGTGACGTGACTGGCGGTAACCTGGTAATTTCCATACAAAGGATCGCCGCTCGGTCCCAGAGCCAGTACTTTATTTCTGTTGAACGAAATATTGAAATCCGTACTCCATTTCAGCTTTTTGTTAAGGTTCTGCGTCGTTAGTCCAAACTCCCAGCCTTTGTTTTCGATCTTGCCGATGTTCTGGCGGGCAGTTGTATACCCGGTAATGGATGGGGTAGGCACGTTCAGCAGCAGATCGGACGTGATCTTTTTATAGTAATCGGCCACCAGAAAAATCCGGTTTTGAAATATCCCAAGTTCAAGGCCAATATCAGCCTGCTTGTTCTTTTCCCAGCTCAGGTTAGCATTGCTGATCCTGTTCGGTCCGAGCCCATTAACCACGGTGCCCGCGAAGGTGTAATTTCGCTTTGACAATAACCCGATGTGATCATAGTTTCCGATGAAGTTGTTTCCGGTATGACCATAGCTGGCCCTCAGTTTCAATTCATTGATCACAGGTATACTCTTCATAAAGGCTTCTTCCGAAATGCGCCATCCGGCCGACACCGAAGGGAAAACGCCCCATTTGTTATTTTGTCCGAAACGTGAAGAACCATCGCGGCGGATCGTAGCTGTTAAAAGGTAGCGGCTGTCATAGCTATAATTAGCACGTGCCAGGTACGATAGCAGCGACCATTCCTCAGCCGTGGTGGAAGCCGACGATACAATTCCTGCATTCAGGGTTTCTACCAGGTCATTTGGGAAGTTAGTCGAATTGATCTGCGCATTATCGGAGCGGACTTTCTGGGCAGTAAATCCACCCAGCGCGTCAAAATGGTGTTTGTCCCACGATTTGTTAAAATTCAGAGTATGCTCGATCAGCCAGTTGTACGAACTGGTGTTGGTAGCGCTGCCCGCCGGGATCAATGGCGGAACGGCGCCGTCGCGGCCTACAATGGACGGACTGAATGTATTCTGACGACTGGATTGCAGGTCTGTACCGAGCAACAGTTTATATGTGAGGTTATTCAGGATTTTGTATTCGCCGAAAACAGTCCCGAGCAGACGCAGTTCATTCAGGCGGTTAATGCGTTCTTTGGCCAGTTTTACAGGATTTTCAATGCTGCTAAAACCATTTCCCAGATCCAGCCCGGTTGAATAGGTGCCGTCTTCCTTGTAAACCGGCAAATGCGGCGCCATTGTCAGAGCGGAGAGTACAATCCCGCCATTGGCCCAGTGACCTTCCGAGCCGGTCGGATTGCTTATGGTATACGCAGGTGTCAAATTCAGACCGATTTTGAATCGTTTCGATGCCTGTGCTTCCAGGTTTACGCGGAATGTATATCTCTTAAAATCGGAATTGAGCACGATTCCGTCTTGTTTGAAATACCCGCCGGAAGTCATGTATTTGATCTTGTCATTCCCGCCGGAAAGCGTAAGCTGTACATTATGTGTCGGTGCCTGGCGAAAGATTTCGTTTTGCCAGTTTGTACCCTCTCCAAGTGCACCCGGATTTTGTAAGGCAGGTAATATCTGGTAAATGGCGGTCCTGGCAGAGTTCGGGTCTTCCGGCTTGCCGCCTGCATCTACCCAGGCATTGTTGCGGCTGTCAATGATATACTGCGCAAACTCGCTTGCATTCATCATGTCCAGGGTTTTTGTCACACTTTGCACGCCTGTATACGCATCGATATCCACCCGCATCTTTCCGGATTTTCCACTTTTGGTAGTTACAATCACAACCCCATTGGATCCGCGTGATCCGTAAATAGCCGTGGAAGA
Organism: Dyadobacter sp. Leaf189; assembly: GCF_001424405.1. GTDB lineage: Bacteria > Bacteroidota > Bacteroidia > Cytophagales > Spirosomataceae > Dyadobacter. The sequence goes on along the minus strand of NZ_LMPS01000006.1, from coordinate 19,021 downwards.
AGCGTCTTTCAGGATTTCTACCGATTCGATATCATTCGGATTCAGGGAATTCAGCGGGTTGCTGGTCTGATTGTAGGAAGCGGTCACGGGAAAGCCGTCGATCACATACAATGGCTCGTTTCCGGCACCAATTGAGCCGGTCCCTCTCACCCGTACCGTAAGTCCGCCGCCAGGTGTACCGGTGGTTTGGGCTACATATACACCCGGCATTTTGGCGGTCAATGCACCGTCGAGGCTGGGTGTAGGTAAGCCGGCAATGTCTTTGGCACTCACCGAGGCTACCGAACCGGTGATATCGCCGCGTTTTTGAGTACCATATCCCACCACTACCACCTCATTGAGTGCTTTAATGTCTGCTACGAGCTTCACATCGAGCTGGTTACGATTGCCCAGTGTAATTTCCTGAGGTGTATATCCCACAAAACTGAACACCAGGATCGCCGATTCTCCGGCGACTGAAAGCTCATAATTACCCTCAATATCCGTGGTTGTCCCGGCAGAGGTACCTTTTACTACCACGCTCACTCCGGGTAAAGGTTCGTTGTTATCCGAGCCGGTTACTTTGCCGCGCACCCGCACATCGGCGTTCTGCTCAGCTGTAAGCTGGACTTTTTCGTCGGGGCGCAGGGCTGAGGTTTCCTTTTTTGCTTTGGACAACAAAATTTGCCCGTTCACAACCTGGTAATTAATACCAAGTGGTGCAAAAAGACGATCCAGGACGGAGGATAACGCTTCGTTTTTAGCTGTCACGCTCACCGTTTCCGAAACGCGAACTACCTCCCGGCTGTATGCAAACCGGACTTTTGCATGGTTTTCGATCCGGTTCAATACCTTTTCAAGCGTAGCGTCCGACAGCTTCAATGTCAGGTTACGGTTCAAAAGCTCCTGCGCCGGTGTACGGTGTGCATACGCCATAGCAGAAAGGAAAACCGCGCAAATGAGCTGGTAGAGGGTTAGGCGCATAATAGTTACAAGAATGCCATACTTGCAATACAAGTGTTTCTTCATAATTTTACTAATGACTGGTTAATAGGTTCGAAATCGTTCGGAATCACGGGTAACCGCAGTCGCGGCGACCGTGGTTGCGATTAGTCAGTTACGGTCAGGAGTGTTGCAACCACTCCTGACTTTCCTGTCATTGTCTGATCAGTTTTAATCATAGGCAATCGGGTTTTAGTTAGTATAGATCGGGGTTTAGGAAAAGTCGATTGTAATTATTGCCCGCCGCAGCTTTCGCCCGACAGCACAATGTGGTCTCCATCCATTTCATAGGTACTGCCCAAAAGGGTGTTGATCATTTCGAGTATTTCAGGCAGATTTTGATGGTCGAATCCGACTTTGATCACGCATTGTTTTAAAAGCGGGTTGGCAATGGAGATTTTCACCCGGAATACTTTCTGAAGTTGTTCCGTAATTTCCTGAAGAGGCACGTTGTCAAAGTCGAGTGATACCGGCTGCCAGGTTTCATTGTCATTTTTCTTAATATCCAGATTAGCCATTCTCAGGTCATTGGTAGCGCGCTCAAAAACTGCCTGCTGACTAGGTTTGAGCAGGACTTTTTCATCCTGATCTTCGGAGCTCACAGACACGCTTCCAGTCACCACCGAAACCTGGTACGTTTTTTCATCACGATTGGCGCGAACGTTGAAGCTGGTACCGAGTACTTCTGTTTTCAGTGTACCGCTGTGAATGATAAATGGATGGTTACGGTCTTTGGACACATTAAAAAAACCTTCCCCTTCGAAACTGACTTCTCTGGTTTCTTTCCCATTGAAAGTCTGCGGGTGTTCAATGCTTGCGCCCGGCTGGATCCAAACAATGCTGTTATCAGGAAGCTCGTAGCGTATGATTTTCTTCTGCCGGTTCACCATTCTAACAGGTATTTCCTGGTTGGTAACAGAAGATACCGGCTGTTTTTGGAATCGTAGATGATAGAATAAAAATCCGAGCGATAAGATCACGGCGGCCGCTACGCCACTCAGGTACACTTTCCAGTTAATGACGCGGACGGGCGTTTCTTCAACGAATGCTTCCTGGTCGGATATCTGGTCTTTGATGCGCAGGAGAAGTTTCTCTTCGTCGTTTTCGGTAAATTCTTCGTCCGATTGCAGGTGAAGGGTACGGTACCATTCATCTACAAACTGATGTTCGGAGTCGGTGCATTCATTTGCCAGATACTTGCGCAGCAACTCAGGCGACGGGGTCTTGTTGATCATTTTTGTATAAATATTCCATGCTTTAATGCAATCTCTACTTATACAGTCTGGAAAAACAGACGGTATCCCTTAGTCTAATGTGAATTTACTTTTAAAAAATAGGATAGGTATAGGAGTATTCAGAGGAAGGGTATTCCCAGCAAGGCTAATGCAATGTAATCTTTCATTTCAACGCGGAGGATTTTCAGTGCTTTGCTGATGTGCGCTTCCACGGTCTTTTCCGAGATATCCATTGCCGCCGCAATTTCTTTAAGGCTATGCCCTTGCCGGCTGAGCTCAAATGCCTGGCGGCATTTCCAAGGTAGTTTCAGAAGCGATTGATTGTAAAGTTCGCTGAGCACATTCATGTCTAGATGCTGCTGTGTATCGTCGGCAGAGGGATTTTCTGCTTCCTCCAGCGGAACTACCTGTTGCCTTTGCTCCCGGTGATAATGCGTGATAATAGAGTTTTTCAAGATGCCGTTGAGATACGCGCCGACATTCTTCCGGGCCTCAAATTTGTGTCTGCCCAGCCAGAACTTTACAAACGTTTCCTGTACAAGATCTTCTGCGACGGTTTTGCTCCCGGTTTTTCGGATCGCGTTTTGTACGAGCGATTTGACGTGACGGCGATACAATTCGGTAAAAGCAACCTCGTCGTGCTGGTTGCAAACCAAATGGACCAACGCTTCATCAGAAAATGCACGATAAGATTGCGACACCAAGGCCTGCTGCTCTAAAAGTTATAACTACTGCTCCGACGCAAAAGCCATTGCATTGAAATATTTACCTGTGGGGAAATGCAGGTCTGCTTATCTGCAGCTTTGCTATTTCGAAGGAACAAGGAGCAATTTGAAACAAGTACCTTCGCCCAATTTGCTTTGAACCTCAATGCTCCCGCCCAGCGCCTCGACCTGAAATTTAGTAATAAAAAGGCCGATACCTCTTGCATCTCTATTCCCATTAAAGGTCTTGAACATACCGAAGAGTTCTTTCCCATGCTTTTCAAGATCAATGCCGATCCCATTGTCTTTCACCTTCACACATATAAGTTCATCTTCAAGGTCGGAGCTGATCTCGATCGAAGGAGAGCGATCGGGATGATGGTATTTGAGCGCATTCGTCAACAGGTTCAGTGCTATACTTTCCAGGTAAGACGGCTGCGCAAGAACCATCGCGTCGGGATCGATATTGATCGACACAGTGGCATTCAGGGAGACAATTTGCAGATGGAGCGTTCTTTTTGCGACTTCAAAGAACTGCAGCAGATTGCAGGGCTCCGTCTGTAATGTGGTAAAATTCTGGATTTTGGCCGCTTCTGAAAGGTTTTCGACTGTTGAGGAAAAGGCTTTTGAGAGGTCTTTTAAAAACCCGAAAATCTCTTTTTGTTCATCGGCATCGGCAGTGAGGTCGTACAATGCGAGCAACGAACTGAGGTTACCTGAGTAGGAGCGGAGGTCGTGCGCGACTACGTTGGCAAAGTTTGCCAGACGCAAGTTCTGCTGTTTGATTACTTCGTTGGATTTCGACAGTTCACGTTGCAGAATCTTCACTTCATTGATGTCTGCAACATGGACGAAAAAGCCTACCACTTCGCCGTCGACAATATCAGGGAAGTAATTGGCGAGGGTAAATCTTTTACCTCCCGACGGGATCGGGATCTGGCGTTCAAAAGTTTGCGGCTGTCCACTCAATACCCCTTGAATGTAGGGAAGGTTTTTTTCGTAGAGTGGTCCCAGGAGTTCGGAGATAGTAATCTTATCGATCATTTCTTCACTGCTCTTGCCGAACCATTCCAGATACGAAGCATTCGCAAACCTGCATACCAGATCTTTGTCCCAGTAGGCGATCATTGCTGTGATGTGGTCAACTACGGAACGTGCGAGTGACGATTTTTCTATTTGCATGCTGCCGCCTTTATTCCAATCCTCTGCATATGATATATATGATTATTGAGGCAAGATATATCAAAAATGTAGTAAAACTCATGATTTGCATCATATTCAGCAGCCTTAGAGCGCCTGTGTTTACTCGCAGGGGATGATGTCAAATTATTTTTACAGGCATGAAAATTTATCATAAATATTCTTCAAATTACTTATCAGTGCAGAGAGGATAACCTACTTGAATCATGAAGTCAGTTTCACAGTGTTCCCTATTCAGAAATGAAGCTAAAAATGCAACTCGAAGCCAGCCAAATGGCCAAGCTCCTGGCTAATAGCTTTGAGGTAATTTCCCTTTTGAACTCTTCTTTTGAGATAATATACCGTAGTCCAAATGCAGCGCGGATCACAGGCTGGGCAGATCAGCACAGACTGGGTGCACGCCTGGAAGATGCGATCCACCCCGACGATCTGGCTAATGTATTTCAATCGCTTCACGGCATTTCGCAACTGGAAGGAATGTCGGCTTCCTGTGTGTTCCGTACGCTCAGGCCTGGGGGAGATTACATCTGGATAGAGTCCGCTTTTACAAACTTGCTGCAAGACCCTGATATCGCGGCGATCGTTTGCCATTACCAGGACATTTCGGAACAACGCAGATCCAACTTTTTGCTTGAAAAGAGCAATAGCGAACTGTATGCATACAAATACGCCCTCGACGAATCGGCCATTGTTGCTGTTACCGATCAGAAAGGCGTTATAAAGCATGTGAATGAAAATTTCTGCCGCATATCCGGGTATGTTTATGAAGAGCTCATCGGGAGAGATCACCGGATCATAAACTCAGGATTTCACGATAAAGCATATATAAAGAACCTCTGGACAACCATTGCCAATGGAAAAGTCTGGAAAGGAGAATTGAAAAACCGGACAAAAGACGGAAAATATTACTGGGTTGATACAACGATTGTGCCTTTCATTGATGAAAAGGGAAAACCTTACCAGTATGTTTCTATCCGGTCGGATATCACTGAGCGCAAATCCGGTGAGGAGAAGCTCAGACATGAACAGGCGCATTTGCGACTGCTGGAATCGGTTATAACGAACACCCGCGATGCTATCCTGATCACCGAAGCCGTACCCCAGGACGAACCGGGGCCCAGGATCATGTACGTGAATGAAGCTTTTACGAAAATGACCGGGTACACTTCCGAGGAAGTAATCGGCCAGACGCCGCGGATATTGCAGGGGCCAAGAACGGACCGCAAGGAACTTGACAGGCTTAAAGAGAGCCTGCTCAACTGGAAGCCCTGCGAGATCACGATCATCAATTACAAGAAGAGCGGGGAGGAGTTCTGGATCAATCTCGCGGTGACGCCGGTTGCTAATGAACATGGTAAGTACACGCACTGGATATCGGTCGAACGGGACATTACAGAGCGGCGCGAGCTGGAAGATCTGCTGGACAAGGTTACCACGCTGGCGGGGATTGGAGGCTGGCTGGTGGACTTAGTGAAAAACACCGTTTTCTGGTCTCCGATTACCCGTAAAATCCACGAGGTAGAAGCAGATTATGAGCCTGAACTCGTGTCCGGACTGCAATTCTATAAAGAGCCTGCCGACAGGGACCACATTCAGCACCAGATAACCCGGGCTATTGAGGAAGGCATCTCTTTTGACTACGAAGCACAAATAGTAACGGCACTCCGAAATACCAGGTGGGTGAGGGTAATCGGAGAACCTGAGTTTGAACGCGGCAAATGTGTTCGGATCAGAGGAAGTTTTCAGGACATTGATGTCAGAAAGAAAGCAGAGCTTACAGCCACGCTGGCACTGGAAGAGAAAAATACCATTCTGGAAAGTATCGGCGATGCATTTTTTGCAGTTGACAGGAACTGGATTGTGACTTACTGGAATAATGTTGCGGAGTCTGTTATGCTGAAAAGCAGGATACAAATGGAGGGCAGAACCTCTGGGATGTATTTTCAGATGCAATTGACTCGGTATCTTATCAAAATTATCATTACGCCGTTGAAACCGGACAGGCAGTTCACTTTGAAGATTTCTATCCTCCTACGGACAAGTGGTATGATGTCAGTGCCTATCCGTCAGCCAATGGTTTGTCGGTGTATTCCAAAGACATTACCGAGCGCAAGAAGATCAATTCGGCATTGGAAGAATCGGAACAAAATTACAGTTCGCTGTTTGAGTTAAGCCCGCTTCCTATGTGGGTTTTTGATATCCGCTCACTGAAATTCCTGGACGTTAACCAGGCGGCGATCGAGAATTATGGATACAGCAGAGAGGAGTTTTTGAGTATGTCGATCGGCGATATCAGGCCGGAGGAGGATCTCCCGCTTCTGCTGGAATTACTTGATCAGGAGAGCATACCGCGCGAAACGGTGAGGCAGGGAATGTTCAGGCATATTAAAAAGAATGGTGAAATGATTAAGGTCGACATTCAGAGCAACCTGATTCAGTACAAGGGAAAGCCGGCCAAGGTGATCATCGCCAATGACATGACGGAACGATTTAATTACATCCGCGCCATTGAACAGCAAAATGAGAAACTGCGGGAGATTGCGTTTATGCAATCGCACGTTGTCAGGGCTCCGCTGGCAAGGATTATGGGCATTGCGTCCATGTTGCAGAACTGGGAAACTTTTGCCGACGAACGTGAGAAACTGCTCGAATTCCTTCAGATAGCAGCAAACGAGCTGGATAATGTTGTGAAAGACATTTCAGATAAAACAGGTCTTGCGCACGAGTTTAAGAAGTGAGACGGTTGACGACAGCTATTTTCTAACGTAATAATTTAGTGTAAAACGGAAAGCTATATACGTACTTTAAAAAGATCTGTCTTTAAACATCAAAGTGAACTGCGCGCCCTGATTAGGCTGGCTCTCCAGCGTAATGCTCCCGCCCAGATTGGTAATGTGGTTATAGATCAGAAAAAGCCCAACTCCCTTTCCATCAGCATGATTGTGAAAGGTCTGGTTTAACCCGAAAACCTTGTCCTTCACTGCATCCATATCAAAGCCAAGTCCCCGATCAGAATAAATCAACTTTGTGTCCCGGTTAAGCTTATCCGAGACAATGGAGATTTCAGGGTTCTTGCCCGGAATCGCATATTTAATGGAGTTCGTAATGAGATTGAGGAATGTACTTTCCAGGTAGGCCCGGTTATATTGCACCGTTTTTGCCCTTGAAAAGTCCACATGAAAGGTAGTCTTGGAATCATATATCAATGATTTTAACGAATGACGCACCTTGTTAAGAGACTCTTCAATGTCCAGTTCCTCAATTTTGACCGTCAGCAAATCCTTTTTCAACAGCGCGTCTACATAGTTGTTCAATGTATCTTTCAGACTTTCTGCTGCGGATTTAAGGATCCCCAAAAATTCAATCGTTTCCTGATCCGTAATGCTGGAAGTGTCCATCAGTTCAAAAACAGAAAGTAAATTGCTTACCGGTGAACGGAGATCGTGCGAGGCGGTGTAAGTCAGCTGTGTAAGATCGCGATTGATCTTGGTGAGGCTGGTAATGAGCAAATTCTGATCCCTTTCAAGAAGCTTAAGGTGCGTGATGTTTTTGGCTGTTGCGTAAACGAGCTGTTCTTCGTAACGTGGAATGGAGTTCCAGGAAAGCCACACTGCTTCACCGGATTTCGTAATGTAGCGATTCTCATAGTTATAGAGCGGGATGTTGTTTTTGAGATTCTCCCGATACTGGCTTGTGATGTTGCGGTCTTCCGGGTGGATGAAGGAATCAATAGGTCTGCTCAACATTTCCTCCTTGGTATATTCCAGCAGGTTGGACACGGCCGGGTTGATCTCTTTGAAATAACCATCGAATCCTGCAATGCAAAGCAGGTCCGCCGATTTTTCAAAAAACACTTCTTTATCAATTTTATTCGTACTAGTCGGGTAAGTGGAGGGCGCGTTCATCAGATATTGGAGTTGACATAAAAATATATCAAAACAAGCTAAGGACAGCAGTTAAGGCTGAATTTAGATGCATTCTGCATTACAACTTACCGATAGAACGCCACATGGTAAGCTCGCCGGCGTACCGGTTTTTGATCACTTCGCATTTGTCAGCAATGCGCATGGTCGGGCGGTCTTTCAGGTTGTAAGCCGGCCAGGCAGGTACATCTTTGGCGGCGGGTTTGCCGGTGCGGGCAAATGTGGTCCAAAGCTCGGCGAAATGGTGTGAGGCTATGAAACGTTCGGGTCGGTTGCCGCCGAAGAAACTTTCTTTGGGCACTGAGCCGTCGCGAGGCGGGATCTCATTGTTGAACTTAAACGAAATGTCCATCGCGTGCGGCGTCCCCATTGCATATTCGGTGCCGGGTATCTTCTTTTCAGATTTATAGCCGAAGTTGTACAGATAAACCGGCGCGCCATTTTGATTCGCTTTCTTCTCGACAATGTCGATCGAGCCAAGTCCCATCATGGTAATGGAGGAAATGGCCACGAAAATGTCCGGCGCGGTGGCATCAGGTGTTGCTTTCCGGTAGGTTTGAATGATCTTTTGCGTATCTGCACCGTACTGCGGTTCCAGCTTCTTTTGCAGGCCGTCAAAATCCATTTTGAATGGTTCGGTCTCTTTTCGCTCCCAGGCAAAAAAGGTATATTCATCTTCATTCCATCCAACCAGCAGCGGTTTGTCTTTTGAAATAGCAGGTGCAGTCGGATCAAATGGATGGTGGGGCAGCACATTTTCGTCTACCACCGGACCGAAACCACCCAAGCGGCCCTGCATCCCGCTGCGCTTGCTGTTTCTTTCCTGGAATGGCGGCACAAAGGGTAACTTTGCCTGGATTGCCAGCAGATCTGCGGTGGGCACTTCCAGCAATTTGCGCCAGTTGTTTGCTGGTATGTTCAGCTCTTTCAAAAGCATGGCCGTCGTTTCTGCCGCAATCTCTTTTGTGGACATGCGCACACCGGGCCCGCTTTCAATGGAAGCTTTGTTAAAGTAAGGGGCTGCCTCTGGCATTGCGTAAAGGCAGGAGGTTTTTGCCCCGCCGCCTGATTCACCAAAAATCATCACATTACCAGGATCGCCGCCGAACTGCGCAATGTTTTCATGTACCCATTTTAATCCGGCTGCAATATCGAGAATGCCCATGTTGCCTGAGCCCGCATAATCCTGGCCAGCAATTTCATCCAGGTACAAAAACCCGAGTAAGCCCAGTCTATGATTGGTTTGAACAACAACAACATCGAAGTTACGTGCCAGGTTGGAACCATCCTGACTCGCCGAGGCACCCGAGCCGATCACAAAACCGCCGCCGTGGCTGTAAAACATTACAGGCCGCTTTTTGTTATCGTTGGCCGGTGTCCAGACATTCAGAAAAAGACAGTCTTCGGCAGGTGCAGGTTCATTTCTTCGTGGCGACTGAATCGCAGGCGGACCAAATTCCAATGCATCCCTGACGCCTGTCCACTTTTCCAAAGGCGCAGGCCGACGAAATCGCCTTTCACCGGATACTTTGCCACCATAGGGAATCCCTTTGAAAATGTTGACACCGTCCATTCGGGCGCCCTTGATCTTACCGTAGCTTGTTTCTGTTGTGACAAATTCATCAGCGCGGCGGGAGTTCAGAAAGCCAAATGAAGGCAGCGAAATGGCGGCAGTGGCTAACGATAACTGAGAAAGAAAATCTCGTCTGTAAATAGGTTCCATATCAACAAACAGGGTTAGGATCATGCAAGAATACAAAAGAATGCAGGCAAAGTCTAATCTAAATTCTGATTTGACAATGAAGTGCTGTAATCAGTTCAAACTCCGGTATTCGTTTGGTGTAACCCCGGTCTTTTGTTTGAAAAGTCTTGTGAAATGCTGCTGGTATTTAAATCCCAGCTGGTAAGCGATCTCGCCAAATGAATTGTCCGCCTCGAATATTTTCACTTTTGCTTCTTCGATCAATCTGGATTGAATGAAGTCCAATGCGGTGTGGCCGGTCTCTTTTTTGATAAGATCGCCAAAATAGTTGCTGGATAAATGAAGTTGTTCGGCGCAGTAAGCCACACTGGGCAAGCCTAACGTTTGTGCTTTTCCGGATTTGAAATAATCATTAAGCAAATCTTCAAAACGCACCAGGATGTTTTTGTTTGCATTCGTGCGGGTGATAAACTGCCGGTCGTAAAACCGCATGCAGTAATTGAGGAACAATTCGATATTGGAAACGATCAGCGTCTTGCTATGCTTGTCAATGTTCTGATCCATTTCGATGCGGATCTTTTCAAAACAATCGATAATGGTTTCTCTTTCTTTTTTGGATAAATGCAAGGCTTCGCTGACTTCATATGAAAAGAACGAATATTCCTTGATCGTTTTTCCCAGATGCGTACCGGCCAGCAAATCCGGGTGAAAGATCAATGCATAACCGGAGGGTTTGGTAGCTACGCCTTTGCTGTCGATGCCGTAAACCTGCCCTGGCGCCACAAAAACCAATGTTCCGTCTTCATAGTCGTAAGGCTGGCAGCCATAGATCATATCCCCGCATTTGATGTTTTTGAGGAATACGGCATAAACGCCCATGTACCGCCTGAGATGCTGGACAGTCGGAATCTCATTGAAATTGACTACGCTCACCAGCGGGTGCAGTGTCTCGGCGCCCACCCAGTTGTTGTACTGCTTTACAGTTTCCAGTCTTTCTACCTGTTCCATATCCAAAGATTTTCAATTCAAATATAGTAATGCATTTGCGCGGAAATTCCTTTAAATAGGCAGATCAGTAAAACTGGTAAATAAACCTGTAATCTATGTAAAAACCGGCGGCCCGAGCCTGGCGACCTTTGTGATACAAATTGAAAGTGAAATTCTCGTACTATGAAATTAAACACAAAATCAGCTATTTACGCACTGCTAATTGGCGCTTTCTTGCCAATAGCAGCATTTAGCCAACATAAAACTTCGGCAAACATGACAAACCAGAACAATGCACCGCTTTTCGAAAAAGGAGATAAATTAACAAACGGATATTTCACAGGTGACGCTTACCTGTTTCCCCTTCTGGCCAGGGATAAAAACAATGATTTTGCAATCGGCAGTGTAACCTTTGAAGCTGGGGCCAGAACCAATTGGCATACACACCCACAAGGACAAGTGCTCATCGTTACTGAGGGAGCAGGTTATTATCAGGAAAAAGGCCAACCTGCGCAGCCGATCAAAAAAGGGGACGTGATTAACATTCCGGAGAACGTGGAGCACTGGCACGGAGCAGCGGCAATGTCGAAAATGGCACATATTGCGATTACCAGTTATGAGGGCGAAACCAATGTAGTCTGGCTTAAACCAGTCTCGGAGGAAGAATATAGTGCCGTGAACAAACAGTAAACCTGCTCAATCATGAAATTAAACAAACTGTTGTCGGCGGTACTCATTTTTGTCTCGCTGCTGGGTGCCCACGTTATGAAAGCACAAACGAACATTCCCAAACAAGCATTGAGCGGACGCGAGCAAAGCATCGTCGCAATTTCCGGGCTGACCGCGGCCGGGGACCTTGAAAAGCTTTCGACGGAGCTGGGCAATGGTCTGGACGCAGGTTTGACAGTGGAGGAAACAAAGGAAATACTGGTGCAGCTCTATGCCTACTGCGGTTTTCCACGAAGTCTGAATGCGATTAATACTTTCATGGCTGTTGTAGAAAAAAGGAAAGCAGACGGGATGAAGGACAAGCAGGGAAAGCCGGGTGTTGTTACGAAAGCAGGTAATGATTCATACGAGCAGGGTAGGAAAGTTCTGGAGACATTGACCAAAACACCGCAGTCAAAGCCAGCACCTGGTTTTGGTGAATTTGCGCCGCGAATCGATGCATTCCTGAAAGAACACTTGTTTGCCGACATTTTCGAAAGTGAAGTATTGACTTTTCAGGAGCGGGAATTTGTAACCATTTCAGCACTCGCTGCAATGCCTGGCCTGACTCCGCAGTTACAGGCTCATGTGAAAATGGGTATCAATGTGGGTATTACCGAAAACCAGCTTGCAGAGGCAGCACAGCTTATTGAAAAGCTGGTCAGCAAAACACAAGCCAATACCCTGAGAAAAATTATTTCCCGGCCTGAATCGCCTGTTGTTGAAGCCGATATGATGGTGCGGATCTCGGAAATTGAGATCCTGCCTGAATTCCTGAAGGAGTACAATGCGATTTTGAAAGAAGAAGCCGCAGCTTCGGTCGAAAAGGAGCCGGGCGTCGTTGCGATTTTTCCCATGAGCATGAAAGAGCAGCCGAACCAGATCCGGATCGTTGAGATGTATGCTGACAGCGCCGCCTATCAGTCGCATTTAAAAACGCCGCACTTCCAGCATTACAAAACAACCACCCTCAAAATGGTGAAAGCATTGAAGCTGGTGGATATGAATGCGCTGGACAAGGAAACCATGCTGGATATTTTTAGAAAGCTGAAATGATTGAAAGGGTAACACCTAGTTTGAAAAACAGAGGTAAATATGGATGAAATGGACATTGACTTTGGAGTAAAAGATATTTTTGAGAGAATGAAGGCCGGTGAACCGATCCGTAAAGATGATCCTGAGTACAGCTTATTTCAGCAGGCAGTCGCTAATACGATCCGGTTATCGGCTGTAATGAATGCTTCCGGAGATATCGACCAGGTAAGGGAGCGGCTGAGTGAAATCATCGGAACAAACATCGACGCATCTACGACCATTTTCCCTCCATTCTATACCAATCTGGGCAGACTTATTAGTCTAGGCAAAAATGTGTTTATCAATCACGCTTGTTCCTTTCTGGATATGGGCGGGATAACTATCGAGGACAATGTGATGATCGGCCCGAGGGTTAACCTCACATCTGAAACGCACCCTTTGGATCCGGGAGACCGCGAAACAGTTATCCCAAAGCCAGTTATCATCCGGAGAAATGCCTGGATTGGCGCAGCTGCTACGATCCTGCCGGGTGTTACGATTGGTGAAAACGCGGTGGTGGCAGCTGGCGCAGTAGTAAGCCGGGATGTTCCGGCGAACACAATTGTCGCAGGAATCCCGGCCAAAGTGGTAAAAACAATATAAATATCAGTTCGTCATTTCTTTGCAGGGCCATACTCTGCATCTGTTACCTTTTGCAGCCAAATTAATGTGAGAATCATAAAACTTGGTAAATTCCTCTCTTCTATAAACAGGAGGCTCCTCGGGAGCCGAATAATACCTTGCAATTGCATTCACATGAAGCTGGAAAGCAGCCGCAGAGCGGCTCCCTGTTTATAGAAACAACACATCGCGTCTAATTGGGGCTCTCGCGGAGCCTTCTGTCTGCCGGGAATGGTGGTATACCGCCTTGGATCTGATCACCCGATATAACCCGGCTACTTTTCATAAATTAATGAATGCTGATTAACAAAGAAATGCCGCCGCATCAAAAGACAAGGCGGCATTTAAACATTAAGGCCGTTAGTTACCCTTTAAGGACGCCATATCGATCACAAAACGATACTTGACATCGCCTTTCAGCAGCCGCTCGTATGCTTCGTTGATGTTTTGAATGTCGATCATTTCAATGTCTGCCGTGATGTTATGCTCTCCGCAAAAATCCAGCATTTCCTGTGTTTCCCGGATACCGCCTATGGAAGATCCTGCGAAGCTTTTCCGGCCGACAATGAGGCTGAATGCGGCTACCGGCAACGGGTGCTCGGGTGCGCCTACGAGTGCAAGAGAACCGTCAACACGCAGCAGGCGGAGATATGCATTGATATCGTGCTCGGCACTGACTGCATCGAGGATAAAGTGCAGCTTCCCTTTGAATGCAGCCATTTGTTCCTTGTCTTTGGAAAGAACCACTTCATCTGCCCCAAGCCGTTTAGCCTCTGCAAACTTGGTTTCCGAAGTGGTAAATGCGACCACATGAGCGCCCATTGCTTTGGCGATTTTGATCGCCATATGGCCTAGTCCGCCAATCCCTACAACACCTACCTTTTTGCCTGGACCTACCTGCCAGTGGTGCAGCGGCGAATACGTGGTGATACCCGCACAAAGCAACGGAGCTGCCGCGGCAAGGTCCAGGTTGTCGGGAATGCGGAGTACGTAATGCTCGTCGACAACAACCGTTTCTGAATAGCCGCCAAACGTTGGCGAGCCGGGAAAATAAGGGTCAGGGGCATTGTATGTACCTACCATGCCGGGCTCGCAGTATTGTTCGAGTCCTTCCTTGCAGTATTCGCATTCGCGGCAGGAATCTACCATACAACCCACACCCACCATATCACCAACCTTGAATTTGCTGACGTGCCCGCCCACATTTCTAACCTTGCCGACAATCTCGTGGCCGGGCACGCACGGGTACATCGTTGGTCCCCATTCGCTGCGCGCAGTGTGGAGGTCGGAGTGGCACACGCCGCAGAATAGAATGTCAATCTCTACATCGTGGGGTGTGGGTTTTCTTCTTTGAATGCTTAGTTGTTCCAGTTCCGCCTCTTTGGCCTGGTTACCAAATGCCTTAATCTCAAATGACTGTGTCATGTTATCGTTGTTTGTTGGAATAAATGTTCAGGCTTAAATCACCGGCGCGACGACCAGCCATTAAACCTACTACAAAAGTCGTGCATGATGTTCCTGCACTATTCATTATAAACCCTGGAGATAGCCTGTGGGTTTTTGCAACGGCCATAGCCGAGGCGTTTAACGCACCTGCCGGGAGGAATTTTCTGCGATTGATATTGTCCATCTGTTCGTTCGTGTTTTGAGTAGTAATCAGAAACACAAATTTCAACCTTATCAGGTGGGAGAATGTTATACAAATTACTGTATTGTCTACCAAAATTCCTGATTGGGGATGTTGGGTTAAATACTTGTTTTGCGATGATAATAGGATCTTGCTGACGAATTGGAGCTGGTGAAAGCGCTACTGTAAGGTTCTGTTTATATCTTAGTCAAATGAACTGGATAACACGTGAACGGCCAAAAATTGACAGGTTAGCCTGTCCCTGGTTAATCCGGAGATTCATAGACCCGGAAGCTCAGTTTTTCTTTGTACCATCCGATATAGTAGTTGAAAAAGCGAAAGAGCTTGATGCCATTGCTTTTGACGTACCCGGCGTTGAGCTGACGCATTATGAGGACCGCTGCACATTTGATCGCCTGATTGAAAAATTCAACATCCGCGACGACGCCGTGAATGATATGGCTATCATCATTCGTGGTGCAGATACCGATGTGCATTCATTGGCACCACAAAGCTCAGGGCTGTGGGCCATTTCCGCCGGTCTGGCTTTCAACTTTATTGATGACTTCGAACTGCTTGAGAAAGGGATGCTGATCTACGATGCACTTTACAGCTGGGCGAGACATTTACAAGATCAAAAGCATACGCAGAATCCAACCGAAAAGCTGCTATTGGAGATATTTAATACTTATATGCTTGAAAAGACGGGGACTGAGAAAGCTCCCGTTTGGGCCAGGCAATTAAAAGAGATTATCCAGGATCAGATAGATACAAATCTGAATCTTAGCCTGAAAGAAGTTGCCGCAGGGCTGGATATGAACCCGTCGTATGTGTCCCGTGAATTTTCCAAATATTTTAGTGATATGTCGTTTGGCGAGTACATCCGCAAACAAAGGATCGAAAAGGCCATTGAACTACTGGGCAGCACTAAAAATAGTCTCGCCGAAATTGCTTACCTGACTGGTTTTTCCGATCAAAGTCACTTCAACCGCATTTTCAAGCTTCATACAGGACAAAATCCCTCTGCATTCAGAAAATCTTTGCACAAAAAGTAAACTCCGTACAAATCCGTCATTTTCGTTCTATTTTCCGGGATTGCTACCGGTTAGTATTGCAGTGCAGTCAGCACCAGCTGCTGCATTCAAAATTTGTGTCATTATTAACTGAATCGATGAAAAAGTATTTACCGCTACTCTTTGTCTTGTTCACAATTCCGTCCTTTTCTCAGAAGCTGATCAATAAGCAAAATGGCGTGTGGCTAGGCTATTTCAACCAAAGCAGGCTAACAGACAAATGGGGCATCTGGCTCGATGTTCACGCAAGAAGGACAGACTTTCTTGAACGCTGGTCTGCGCAGCTCATTCGGCCGGGCATTACCTATTATGCCGATGACCATCTGCGGTTTACTGCCGGATACACCTATGCGCGCAGCTATCCTGCTGCTGGCTTGCATACCCTTCGGCCGGAGCACCGTCCATGGCAGCAGGTACTTTGGACGAGCCGCCAAAAGCGCTTGCAAACTCAACAATGGATACGTTTGGAGGAACGCTTTAACAGAAAAATCGCAAATGATCGTCTCCAGGAAGGATATGCCTTCAATTTCCGGGTTCGCTATCTGCTGAATCTAATGGTTCCTTTAAACCGTGATTTCATCGAGCCCAATACAATCTTTTTTGCCTTTAATAATGAGATCCATATCAATGCGGGCAAGCAGATTACCTATAATCTTTTTGATCAGAACCGATTTTTCGTCGGTCTGGGTTATCAGTTTACAAAGGGGCTGAATGCACAGCTGGGTTATATGAACCAGTTTCAGCAGCTGCCTTCCGGAAATCACTTTAATAGCAACAATGTGTTGCGGTTCTTTGTTTTTCACAATCTGGACTTCCGGCAGAAAAATCAGACTGAATAGCGCGGTTAAATGAGTGGCATCATACTTCACATTTGCATTGTCCTGAGATTTTGTTTTCGTCAGACAGTGAGTATGTGGTGCATTCACTCCGGCGACAGACTGTAAAATGCGTCCATTCTTTTAACCAGGTTATTTTCATCAAAGAACATAACCTCGATCGCTGTTTTATTCATAACTGTTTCATAGTATAATGCCACCGAATCCACGCCTTCTGTAATGCAAAGCAACTTGAAGTGTAAATCAGGGAATTTCAGGATTGCAACATTCCAGTAATCTCTCACTGCGTCTTTACCATAGAGCGTGTTTTCAGTTCCACCAGTCGCAATTTTAATCATGGGTGTCGTGACCTGAACATCTTCTGAAAAATGGGATAGAACGCCCTCAATATCATGGTTGTTCCATGACTGTAACCAACTATTGGCAAAATCTCTCGTATTCATGGTGCTGTAATTGACTTATACCTATCAAATGCATTGGGAAGATGTAAATATATCTTTTTATACCATTTAATGCATGAATCCATTTACACTCCTGGCGTTAGGCAAGTCGCTATTGACGAGCGAAGTACGTCTCTTTTAAATACTCCCGAAGCGAAGTGGGTTTGCGACCCAGCAGACGCTCTACTGTATCGTGTGTGCCAGCCAACATACCGTGTTTGGCGGAGGCGCCCCACTGAGCAATGAAATTCGCGACGGCTTCCGGGAATCCAGCGGCCA
Source organism: Dyadobacter sp. Leaf189 (assembly GCF_001424405.1). Taxonomy (GTDB): domain Bacteria; phylum Bacteroidota; class Bacteroidia; order Cytophagales; family Spirosomataceae; genus Dyadobacter. Next base: position 1,631 of record NZ_LMPS01000006.1, on the reverse strand, counting down.
CTTGCCTCGCAACGTAGGCCGGAATCTCAGTGTTTTTGTAAGTAATCGGGCGTCCAACTAGCGAGGATAATTCCCGTGCAATGTCGTGAAATGAATAGGCTTCGCTGCCTGTCAGGGTATACTCCCGATTGTCATGCCCTTCGCTGGTCAGTAGAGCAGCGGTAGCAGCAGCCAGTTCGGCTCGCTTAACGAATGCGATCCTGCCTTCGCCCGCCGGGAATAAGATCTCTGAATCGGGTACCTCGCTTCCGATCATATAAGTCAGCCCTTCAAAGTAGTAGCCGTTTTTAAGAACGGTGTATATCAGTCCGGAGGCTTTGAGGTAGGTCTCCGTAGCCAGGTCGCTTTCGGTGACTTCCTGCATCACGAAGTTGGTACTGCGTTGAATGCTGGTATAAAAAAGGTGTTTTACTCCGGCCTCCTTCGCCGCGTCGATCACATTCCGGTGTTGCAGTAGCCGGTCGGTAAATGCCACTGCTGACACCAGCAGCACCTTATCAATGCCTTGCATGGCTTGTACCAACGAAGGATAGTCAAAGTAATCGGCTTGCCTGACATTCACACCTCGCTCCACAAGGTCTGTGGCTTTGCTTACATCTCGCACCAGAGCTGAGATTTCTCCGGCGGGAGTGTTATTAAGTAAGAAATTAATGGTTTCGTTGCCCAGACCACCAGTTGCACCAGTTATTAAAATCATGATAATAAATTAAAAATCCAGTTATATTTACTTGCGTTTTGCAAGTGTAAAGGTAGAGATAATTACTTGCAAAAAGCAAGTAAAGTAATATATCATTATTTATGAAAGAACTAAAACAACGTTCTGCCTGCCCGGTGAGCACGTCGCTGGACATATTCGGAGACAAGTGGACCTTTCTTATCCTGAGGGATATGGTGTTTGCTGGGAAGTCTACCTATGGAGAATTTCTGCTGTCAGCAGAAAAGATTGCCACCAATGTTCTTGCAGATCGTCTGGCAGTCCTAGAATCGCAGGGCATACTAACCAAGACTGTGGCGGCCGACAAAAAATCGAAGTTCACTTACCGCCTGACCGGAAAAGGGGTGGATACCGTGCCCATTATCGTAGAGCTGGTTCTGTGGGGATCCAGGCATTGTCCAACTGACATTGCCACTGATTTGCTGGCTGAACTCCGAACCGACAAAGGCACCGCCGTTGAGAAGTACCAGAAACTAGCCCGCGAAAAGTCACTCATATAGGAAAAGGGTAGATTTTCTTGGTTAGACCGCGCAACGGATCTTATGACAAGGATCTCTATATATATAGTAAATCATTTTCCTGACTGGAAGTGTTAGCGCTACCATGTCTTTCCTAATCGATAACTGCGATAATTACTTTCCAGGTAAATGAATGGGGTGCGCTGAAAATATTTGGAAGTTTTTTGAAAATATTTTCAGCAGATGCTTGCTTGTTAAAATTGTTCCTCCTACTTTTGCACCCCGATCAACAACAAAGGCATCGCAGACGGCGACGCCACGAGTTCTGAGAATTTCAGAGCAACGTTCTTTGACATGATGAAGAGAGCAAAAAGATAGGTTCGTTAGAAACATTGATGGCTTCTTTCGGGAGGTTACATCAAAGCGATCATCGCCGTCCATATCCTCGGCTTGCCGGC
>NZ_LMPS01000005.1 GCF_001424405.1 Dyadobacter sp. Leaf189 | reverse complement strand
GCCCATTTTTCTGATTTGCTTATACCTAAAGATAATCAATCCGGAAAATTTGCACAACCGCTACAAACAAAAAAAGACTGCCTCATTTGAGACAGCCTCTTTTTTCGTACTTAATGTTATAGTTTCTTAAACAAGCAATCTACATTAATAAAGCACTTCATACCAGTGTTCTCTTGCGGCTATTCTTTCCACTTTCGTAACCCAGGCTGCTCTCATGGTAAATATGTATTTGATCTGGCTGCCTTTTGGGTCTTTTTCGTAATAGATAATGCGGATCCGGTCGGGAGATGCACCTGTCACAGCATCTTCTATCGACTTGTATTTAGCAGGAAGTGTATTATCCAGGTAACCAACGGAGGGCGAAAAGTTATTTTTAGAAAGTGATTTTACTGCTGCGGCGAAATAGTTATCAGGAAGTTTGATCTCCAAGGTTTGCCGCTCGTCGTTCCATTGACTGCTGCCCTTTTCTGCACTCTGCGGAAGGAATTCATAAAGCTTTTTACCTGTAGCATAGGGTACATTGCCATGCGGCCCCGAATCAATGACATGGATATTGACAGTCTGCGAATTGAAACTAAATGCGGAATAACCCACGAGCGCTAAAAAGGTAGCCCCATCAATATTTGCTTCGTTACCCAACAGATTTGATGTTTTCGTCACCCCAGCTTGTTCAATCGTCAGCTCCTCACATCGCCAGTATTTGTTTCCTGCTTCCAGGGAGGCCAGCAATGCTTCTTTATCAACAGTCGGTTTTGTTTCAGCCTCAACGGGATCTTCTTGTGAGCACGCGGAAAGGGAGGTAATTAATAGCAGGAGGTACAAATAACGTCTCATAAGTAACAAGTTAGTTCATATGCAAGATAAGATAGTTTTGTAAGTCACCGCACGGCGCATTTTATTTTTTGTAGCTTTGCGCCCCTTTTCAAAACTTTCTCTATGTCAGCCTCCAATCAACTTGGGCATGCTCCTGTCAGATCTCTGTTTTTTCAAAACTATGGTCCTGCTATTATTAGCCTGCTATCCTCCATTGTGCATCAGGTAATCAATGGGATTATACTAGGACAACAGGTAGGGAAAGATGGGCTTGCAGCCGTAGGTCTGTTTGGCCCGGTCGTCATCGTCCTGATCGCATTGAGCTTGCCTGTCATGATCGGTGGAAGCGTGCTGATCGGCAAAGGAATAGGAGCAGGTGACTATAGAAACGTACAACAGGTATTTCAGTTTGCTACCACACTGGTCATTTTAATGGGAGGCTGCGTAGCTGTCAGTGCGCCATTCCTGACAATGCCGCTTGCCCGCTTCCTAGCCGGCGCAGGTAATCTTGCTCTGACAGAAAACACAGCAGACTATGCATTCTGGCAATTAGTCAGTCTTCCGGTATTCTTTCTGGGAATGATCTGGGGCAGCTTCGTACGTGCTAACAATGCACCAAAAGTATCAAGAAATGCGTCGATCCTGGCAGCTGCAGTCAACATCGTTCTTGATGTAATATTCATCATCGTCTTTGAAATGGGTGTTGAAGGTGCATCAATCGCAACATCAGTCGCATTAGCCTGCGGCGCGGCCTACCTTTTTGTCTTCATTTCAAAGGGCAGTACACATTTAAGTTTTTCTTCTTTCCGATTTACACTCAGGCTAGCGCAATGGAAAGAATATTTTCAAATCGGCCTGCCTTCGTTCGCGTCTGAAATCGCGTTTTCATCAGGTTTGTTGCTTATCAACCAATCATTAATCCACTACGGTGCCACTGCAATTGCTGCATTCGGGTTGGTCAATTACCTTAGTTTCCTTTTGATCCGACCATTTACTGCAGCCATGATTGCCGCACTTCCGATTATATCTTACAATATCGGAGCAAAACAACCAGATCGGGTACTTGCAACCCTGCGCTTTTCACTGGGTTTTACCCTAATACTCGGCATAGTAGTTGCAGGGCTGGGTTTGTTCCTGTCTGACGTGCTAGTTGGGTTATTCTCAGGAGATCAAACTGTTAGTTACCGGGAAACTGCGGGCGAAGCAATGGGCTTATACTTCCTGCTATTTCTGGCAGCGGGCCCTAACTACCTGCTTGCAGCATTCTTCCAAAGTACAGGCAAGACAATCGCCTCTCTTTTTGTCAATCTTCTGAAAGGTTTCTTACTGATTCTCCCTGCGCTCGCGATACTGCCTGATTATCTGGGCCTTCCGGGAATTTGGCTGTCCAGGTCGATTTCCGAAATAGTCACGCTCATCGTCATTGCAGCTTATACATTGTATTTCAAAAACCGGTATTACACTAGTGACGCTATCCTTCAAGTTAGTGGTCGCCGGAACTTTTAGGTCTCATTATCCTTTGTAAAAGCAGGCCTACTCTGGAATATATATTATGAAAAAAATAGGATTTTTATCGTTTGGGCACTGGGCTAACCACCCCGCCTACAACGCCCGGACAGCCAGTGATACCCTGCTTCAATCCATTGATCTGGCTGTTGCAGCCGAAGAAATCGGCTTGGACGGGGCGTATTTTCGGGTACATCATTTTGCGTCGCAACTCGCTTCTCCATTTCCGCTGCTTTCAGCGATTGGAGCGAAAACAAGCAAAATTGAAATAGGCACGGGCGTTATTGATATGCGCTACGAAAACCCGTTGTATATGGTGGAAGACGCCGGCGCGGCAGACCTGATCTCGGAAGGTCGATTACAGCTGGGTATCAGCAGGGGATCGCCGGAACAGGTCATCGATGGCTGGCGGTACTTCGGATATGAACTGGCTGGGGGAGAAACGGATGCAGATATGGGACGTCGCAAGGCGCTGGAATTCCTGGAAAGGCTGAATGGAGTTGGGTTTGCGAGACCGAATCCCAACCCAATGTTCCCGAACCCGCCAGGTTTGCTGCGCCTGGAACCCTACTCCGAAGGTTTGCGTGAGCGGATTTGGTGGGGTGCTGCTTCGAATGCAACAGCTGTTTGGGCGGCCGAAAACGGCATGTACCTGCAAAGCTCCACATTGAAGTTTGATGAAAGCGGCAAGCCTTTTCATGTGCAGCAGGCTGAACAGATCAGGCTGTATAAAGAAGCCTGGAAAAAGGCAGGACACCAGCGTGAGCCGAGGGTTTCCGTGAGCCGGTCTATTTTCGCATTGGTCAATGAACAAGACAGATATCTATTCGGTCAGGAAGCCAACAGACGCGACAAGATCGGCATGATCGAGCAAGATAAGCGGGCTATCTTTGGCAGAAGCTATGCTGCTGAACCTGATCAGCTCATTAAAGAATTGGCTCAGGACGAGGCTATTCAGGAGGCGGATACGCTGTTGCTGACCATCCCAAATACGCTGGGCGTCGATTACAACGTGCATGTGCTTTCATCTATTTTGGAGCATGTCGCACCCGGCTTAGGCTGGCGGTAAGTTCTGAATTTGAATGAGATATAATGGCAACCGGTGCAAAGCTGGTTGCCATTGTTCGTTAAAACAGGTCATTCCACACGACACTTTTTTGTACTTTCGCCTAAACTCCTGCTAAACCGTTTATTCAAATGAATCCAATCTGGGCGATTGTAGCTATTATTCTCGGCGTTACTTTGTACAAACAATTTGATTTTCAAACCCTGCAGTTCGAAAAGCCTGCGCTGGCTGTTGTATATCTGCTCACATTTATTGCCTCGGTGTATTTTCTGATAAAAAGCAGAAAACAATCGACCAAGTAAGTTTACAATCATGAAAGTGTGTATTGCTGAAAAGCCCAGCGTTGCGAAGGACATTGCAGGAGTGATCGGGGCAAACCAGCGGCGGGACGGTTATTTTGAGGGGAACGGTTACCAGGTAACCTGGACGTTTGGGCATTTTTGTACGTTGAAAGAGCCTCACGACTACACCGAACGCTGGAAAGCGTGGCGGCTGGAAGATCTGCCTATGATCCCGTCAAGTTTCGGTATCAAGCTGATCGATAATGCAGGCGCATTGAAGCAGTTTGGTGTAATAGAGAGTCTGGTCAGCCAGTGTGAGGAAGTGATTAACTGTGGTGATGCAGGGCAGGAGGGAGAGCTGATCCAGCGCTGGGTCCTGTTGAAAGCCAAATGCAATGTACCTGTCAAGCGCCTCTGGATTTCGTCGTTGACCGAGCAGGCAATCCGCGAAGGTTTTGAGAAGTTGAAGGACAGCGAGCTTTACAACAACCTGTATGCCGCGGGCAGTGCGCGCGCCATTGGCGACTGGCTCCTGGGCATGAATGCGACGCGACTTTTTACCAAAAAATTTGGTCAGGGGAAGGTGGTACTCAGCATCGGGCGCGTACAAACACCGACACTCGCGCTCATCGTGCAGCGACAAAAAGAGATCAATGCATTCGTCTCCGAGGAATATTGGGAGCTCAAAACCATTTACCGGGAAACAGAATTTACAGCCAATATAGACCGCCTTAAAAGTGAGGAAAAAGCAAAAAAAGGCTTGGCTTATCTGCTGTTGCATGATTTTGAAATCACCTCATTTGAAAAGAAAGAAGGTAAAGAAGGAAACCCAAAGCTTTTTGACCTGACTTCCCTGCAGGTGGAGGCCAACAAGAAATACGGCTACTCTGCGGAAGACACATTGAAACACACACAAAACCTTTACGAAAAGAAGTTTATCACCTATCCAAGGGTAGATACCACTTATCTCTCGGAAGATCTGCATCCCAAAGTGGAAGGAATATTAAGAGAACTTACGCACTACGCGCAGTATACCGCGCCGCTACTTGAAAAGCCGATACCGAAATCAAAATCGGTTTTTGACGATAAAAAGGTAACCGATCACCACGCCATTATTCCTACCGGCGTGCAGCCGAATCACATTAGTCAGGACGAGAAATGCATTTACGATCTGGTCACCCGGCGTTTTATAGCCGTGTTTTATCCGGAATGTAAAGTTTCAAACACGACAGTACTGGGGAAAGTCGGTCAGGTTGAGTTCAAGGCTACTGGAAAGCAGATACTGGAACCCGGCTGGCGTGCGCTGTATGCCAATGATGCGAGTGCCAAAAAGGAAGCTGCGGAAGAGGAAAAGCTGATGCCTAACTTCGAAGTAGGTGAAAGAGGGCCGCATGAACCGCGCGTGCACCAGGGAAAAACGACGCCGCCAAAAGCGTATACAGAAGCTACGCTGCTCAGAGCAATGGAAACAGCCGGCAAGCAGGTGGAAGACGATGAAATGCGTGAACTTTTGAAAGACAATGGAATAGGAAGACCTTCCACCCGGGCCAACATCATAGAAACCCTTTTCAAAAGACGATATATCGAGAAGAAAAAGAAGAATATCGTCGCCACGCAGACAGGCATTGATCTCATTGATACGATCCAGAACGAATTGCTTAAAAGTGCCGAGCTGACGGGGAACTGGGAACGCAAGCTGCGCCTGATCGAAAAAGGCGAGTATTCTATGGATACATTCAAGCAGGAATTGATCCAGATGGTTGTGGATCTCACGCAGGAAGTGAAGAACAACCGCGGTCGGGCGATCAGCATTGCGGAGGAAGTGCCGGTAGAAGTCGAAAAAGAGGTAAAGGAAAAGAAGGTCGCCAAACCCAAAGAGCCCAAGGAGGAGATTAATATTGAGACACTTACCTGTCCGAAATGCAAGGCGCATTTGCTGAAAAAAGGTAAAACAGCTTACGGCTGTGCCAATTTTCAGGTTTGCGGCTTTAAGATACCTTTTGAATTTTTGGGTAAAAAGCTTACTGACAAGCACGTTTACGATCTGCTAAGCAAAGGGAAAACGACGCGCATAAAAGGTTTGCAAATCCCGGGCAATCCTGAAACAACCGACGCCAAGCTGGTCATGAACGGAGATTTCAACTTCGAAGTAGGCTAGTTAAGGTTTGATCTTCTCAAAATCGGATGCATTGACCCAGCCAGCTTTCATTTTCTCACCTTTCATGTAGCGTTCATAGAAGTTGCGGGAGGCAGGTTCTGCAAACGGGTAGCTGTCGAAAACGTCTCCTTTCCCAAACATGCGAGGATCATTCTGACTTTTCAGCTCTTTTTCCAGTTGGGTTCGCAGCGCGTTTTTTACTTTGGCGTAAGCAGGGTCTTTCGCGAGATCGGTCATCGCGTCGGGATCTTTGAGATAATTATAAAGTTCTTCCGCCCCCTTTTTTCCAAAAGATAAATTCCATCTTTCCTGATCTTCCCCGGCACGTTTTGCCTTTAGTAGGACGGTTTTCGTCGGACTTCCATCCGTATCGAGGTAGCCGGTTTCGGGGTTACCTGCCGGCCAGCGGTCAGGTTCATAGTTGATCGTGTAAATCAGGCTGTCTTTAACAATCCCGCGTACCGGGTATCCCTGATCGTGTGGCCGGCCCACGTCCGTGCGCTCTTTTCCAAGCAAAACGTGGTCACGTGTTTGATCTGTGCGTCCCGCCTTTCCGCTTGCAAATACAGGAAGTAAAGACTTACCCTGTATTTGCATTCCGGTTTTGCCTTGCAGCCCGGCCGCTTCCAGCAGGGTTGGCGCAAAATCTGTAAAACTTACAAAATCCGACACTTTCCGGCCAGGCGATTTGATCCCGTCTTGCCACATAATAGCCAGTGGAAGGTGGTTATCATATTCGTAAACATGTCCTTTCGTTCTGGGAAATGGCATTCCATTGTCCGAAGTAACGATAACGATGGTGTTGTCCAGCTCGCCTGCATCTTCCAGTATCCGCAGCATCTTTTGTAGATGCTGGTCGAAGTACTCAACCTCGTAGGCATAATCGAGCATATCGTTTCGAACTGTATCATTGTCGGGCCAGTAAGCTGGCACGCGTTCAATATCGGAGCGCTTCTTATTTCCCTTGGCTGCGCCGCTGCCATATTCGTATACGCGATGTGGTTCGTGGCCACCATACCAGAAACAAAATGGCTGGTCGCTGTTGCGGTCTTTCAGAAATACTTCCAGGTTGGCAGCATAGTTTACGGGTGAAATAGCCTTCGTGGGCGCATCCATTTTGATTTCGTTGTAATGCTTCCCAGTCAGCAACCGCGGACTTCCATTGATTTCCCCGGGATCACCAGGTCCCCAGCCTTTGCCGGTAAAACCGGTCAGGTATCCTGCATTGCTCAACTTTTCCACCCAGCTGCTGAATTTCGCCGGAAAAAACGGCACGTGGTTAGCTGCTTCTTCCAACTGCCAGGGATTGCGTCCAGTCAAAATGCAAGAACGGGATGGCGCACACTTGGCATTAGGAGTGAATGCGTTTTCAAACAGGATTCCATTTGACGCAACACGATCAAAGCCCGGCGTGCTGACCCACTTATTTGATAATCCGTACGCGCTCATGTGCCGGTAGGAAGCATCGTCAGCAATGCAAAAGAGGATATTTGGCCTCTTCTGCATTGCGCCAATAGCATCGTTACGGATGATTTGCACAGCAGCCATCAAAGGCAACAGCAGCAACAGGATCCAGCAATAACTTTTGACTTTGCTTTGTTTGATCATGGTCATTATTCCAGCTTGATAGTCCCTGTCTCGCGTTTCGGACTACCTTTCTGTATTTCATTCAACAAGTCGGTCATCTGCTTCAACTTTTCCGGCTGCGAGGAAGCAAGGTTGGTAAGCTGTCCAACATCCGTTTTTACATTATATAACTGGTACTCTTTCGCATTGCCCAGTTCGATATTTACATTCTTGTTTACTGCCGGGCCATTGTAGGGAGGTATCATCACAAAATCACCTTGCCGCAATGCAGTACGGGAGCTCGCTTCTATCACCAGCTCATTCCGCCCTTTTTTGCTTTTACCCAAAAACACATCGAGGTAATTCTGACTGTCCAAACCCTTTGCTTCCTGTCCCGCCAAATGCGCGAGCGAACTTAGTAAATCAAGCTGGCAAACCACGGCGTCGGATACTGTGGGTTTGATCGTGCCTTTCCAGTACGTGATGAATGGAACACGAACGCCAGCTTCAAACAAACTGTATTTGCCGCCCCGCAATGGTCCCGCCGGTTTGTGGCTGCCCAGTTTCTCAACTGCATCGTCATGATAACCGTCATTTACGACCGGTCCGTTGTCACTCGTGAAGATGATCAGGGTGTTTTCAAGAATACCTTCTTTTTCGAGTGTTTTCAATAACTCACCCAGGCACCAGTCTGCCTCCGCGATCGCGTCGCCTCTGGGGCCTATTCCGGTTACCCCTTTAAAGCGGGGATTGGGCGTGCGCGGCACGTGTGGCTGCTGCATGGCGTAGTAAAGAAAGAACGGCTTTGATTTGTTGGAAACAACAAACTGCTGCGCTTTGGTCAGGAACAGGTCGGCCATTTCTTCATCATTCCACTTCGCCTTCGCGCCGCCTTTCATGTAACCAATGCGTGAAATTCCATTGGTGATGCTCTGGTCGTGCCCGTGGTGCCATTTCATTTTCAGCAACTCGGGATTATCTTTCCCCGTCGGCTCACCCGGAAAATTCTCTTTGTAGCTCACCTGAATGGGATCATTCGGGTCAAGACCAACAACACGCGTATTTTCAATGTAAACCGTCGGTACCCTGTCCTGCGTGGCAGCCAGAATGTAGGAGTAGTCGAAGCCCAGCTGGTTGGGCCCGGGCTTGATTTCCTTGTTCCAGTCTGTATTTCCATCTCCCAATCCCAGATGCCATTTACCTACGATCCCTGTCGCATACCCTGCTTTTTTCAGGATTTTCGGAATGGTCGCTTGCGCTGTATCGATCAGCAGCGGAGCATCACCCGGCAGGATCTTCGCGTCTTTGTTACGCCACGGATACACGCCCGTTACCAATGCAAAGCGGCTGGGCGTACAAGTTGACGAAGTGGCATAACCATTTGTAAACCGAATGCCACCTTTCGCGAGCCGGTCCATATTCGGGGTATTCAAAGCAGTCGCTCCATAAGCACCCACATCGCCATAACCGAGGTCGTCGAGATTTATGAGAATGATATTGGGTTTCGCTGCGTCAGGCTCTTTGCCTGCAAACTGCCAGCCGGTAGCAGCCATCAAAACTGCAAATGAGAAGCCCAGAATAGTAAGCTGTATGTTTTTGTTCCGTGTTTTCTTTATCATGTGATATAAAATTGAATGGGGGATATGTGGTTAATTGAGCTTCAACCTGCATTGAAGAAAGTGTTAGGCTTTACATTTTTACCTTGTTGGTTTAATAGCTTGGTTGCTTCTCCCCAACACCTCACTTACCCAGCTTAGGATTTACATTCACCTCCGTTTCCGGGATTGGCCATAATTCGTCAATGCCTTTTCTGAATTTTTTTGACGTAACATACCAGCGGAATTTTGGGTCGGTTTTTTTGGAAGTAGCTGCGTATCTCTTGGAATCCGGGAAGGCGGCTCCCCAGAAATCACTGGACAGAGCCTGATCAGCTGTGCCCCAGCGCAGCAGATCCCACAACCGTATCCCTTCGAAAGCCAGCTCAATGCGCCGCTCTCTCCGCAGGATCGTTCGCAGTTCAGCCGCTTTGGTTACCGTAATCTTGGGTAAATTAACAGAAGCCCTGCCGCGTACTGCATTGATCGTTTGATCCAGAAGTGACTGCGTAATGGGCGTGCCTGCTTCCAGTTCGGCTTCCAGGTAGCTCAGCAGCACTTCGGCGTAGCGGATCACAGGCAGGTTTCCTCCGTAGTCGGCAGTCAGACTTCCATTGAAAGATTCATCAAAAAATTTGCGAAGCCCGTAACCCGTGCGCGTCGCTTGCTTGGAATAAGTGAGCTGGTCGAGTGAGTTGACGGAGTCTGGATGTACCACGTACCTGCGCCCGCCGAATGTAGTTCCATCCCACAGGAAAGTCGCGCGGAAACGCGGGTCGCGGTTGGCGCCCATATCTTTCGGATTGTATTTGGGGCTGTCATAAGAGAATGGCGTTCCGTCTGCAAATCCATATTCCTCAGCCAGACTTCCAAGCGGGTTGATAATATGCCAGCCGCCGTTGATCGCAGGATAAGCATGCTGCGGCATCGCATTAGGCGCTTGTCCAGGCACGTGCTGCAAACTGAAAATGATCTCCCTGCTGTTTTCATTGGCAGTATTGAACAAACCTGCGTAGTCCGGGTCAATGGTATTTTCACCTAGATCAATGAGCTGTTTGTAAGCAGCAGCCGCTTCTTTAAAGCGTTTTTCACCCAAATACATCCGTCCAAGAAACGCCAGCGCGGCCTGTTTGGTAGCGCGACCACTTTCATTCGCAGCCAATGATTTTTGTCCGGGCAGGTCAGCTGCGGCGGCAGTCAGCTCGTCAATTACAAACTGTACAATTGCTGTTTTCGGCGCTTTTTCAACGTTATTGGCCTCATCCGGCGTCAGCGTTTTGGTGACCAGCGGGACCGAGCCCCAGTATTGCGACATATAGAAGTACTGGGTTGCACGCAGGAACCTGGCTTCTGCTGTTAGCCGGCGGATAAAGGCCTCGCTGGCAGGTACTTTCCCAATGTTTTCCAGAAAATCGTTGGTGATTGCGATCCTTTTGTACGAACCTGTCCAGTAACCCTGGATCACATTGTTGTTGGCAGTTAATGTTCCGTCGGTAAGCTTGTTAAAAGTCGAATTGTCGCCCCGGCGGTCGTATGCATTGTCTGTTGCAAATTCGAGAAAAACGCTGCCAAAGTAGCTCCACCAGTCGTTCGGCACCGTGTTGGTTGCATAAGTAATGCCGCCCCGGTACATTCCCGAAAGTGCGATCATCGCATTTGATTCTGAATTCCAGAAAACATCTTTGGCAAATGCATTGGTAGGAAATTGCTTCAACTGGTCGTCGCATGAAAGCAGCGGCAGCAGGATCAGTAACAAAGTCGATTTACGTAAAATATATTGCGGGATTTTCATGACCTAAAATTTGATATTGACACCGAAAGTATAAGTAGATAGAATAGGGTAGTACGGGCCGCCGGTGTTGATCTCGGGATCCCAGCCCTCGCGATAGCTGCTGAATGTGAGCGGATTTTCGATACTCACATAAAGCCGCAAGCGGTCGATCTTCAATTTGCCCAGTACGGAAGCCGGCATAGAGTAGCCCAGCTGCACATTCTTTACCCGCAGGTAAGCTGCATTCTGAACCCAGAAATCGGATTGCACGGTATTGGGCGTGCCGCTGTTGGTGACTACTTCGAGACGAGGGTATTCAGGGTAGCGCTGCGGATTGGCGGGATCAAACCGTCCTTCCATTTGCCAGCGCTGGATATTACCCAGATTAAAGAATGCAACACCGGCGTAATTGTTCAGCTGGCCTTTCACGCCCGCTACACCTTGCAGGAACAGCGAGAAATCAAAGGCTTTGTAGCGCAGATCCGCATTGAAGCTGTATGTATACTTCGGAATGCGGCTGCCGAGGTAAGTGCGGTCGTAAGTAGCGTCCACCTTTCCGTCGGGTACGCCATTGGGTCCGCTGATGTCTTTGTAACGCAGATCGCCGGGCCGCGCGCCGGGTGTAATTGTCGTTTGATTGGGCCAGGCATCGATGTCTGCCTGGTCGAGGAAAACGCCATCGGAAAGGTAGCCGTAGTACATTTCCATTGGAAAGCCATTGAATAGCGTCGAACCGTTTCCGACAAATCCGTTTGGCTGCCGCACATTGCCGAGGCCCAACGAGACCACCTTATTCTGGATAATGGAAAAGTTTCCGCCAAGCGAGTAGTTGAGCTTCCCGACATGGTCGCGGTAAAATCCGTCAAATTCCCAGCCTTTGTTTTGTGCCTCACCCGTATTCGTTTCGCTGATCGCTACGCCCAGCACAGAAGAAACGCTGGCCGAGGGTTTGAAGAGAATGTCTGTTGTATTCCGTTGGAAGTACGTTGCATTAAAGCCTAGCTTCCGGTTGAAGAATTCTGTTTCGATACCGAAATCAGTTGTTCTCGTCGACTCCCATTTGATGTTTGCATCACGGTAAGTGGCATACGCCGCGCCGGTTGTAATGCCGGTGCCAAATGGATAATTGGCGCCCGAATTCAGCACGGTCTGGTAAGGATAGTTCCCGATATTCTGATTACCCAGGATGCCCCAGGAGGCTTTGAGTTTCAAATTGGAGAGCCAGGAAACACTTTTCAGGAACTGCTCTTCCGAAATGCGCCAGCCGGCCGCCGCGGAAGGGAACACGGCATATTTGTTGTTATCAGGAAAGCGCGAAGAACCGTCGTAGCGAAGGGTCGCTTCCAGCAGGTACTTATCCTCGCGGTTGAAGCGCAGCCGGCCGAAGTAGGACTGGATCGCCCATTGCTCCCCATACCCATTAACCTGCTGATTATCCGCGCCGCCCATATCAATGGCGGTATAATCGTTGCTCGGGAATCCCTGGCGATAACCAGAAAAGTAGTCACTTTGCTCGTTTTCAAAAGAATATCCCAGCAGAAAGTCTACCGTGTTCTTCTGGAAACTCCTCGAATACTCTCCCACAAATTGCAGTGTGCGATAGATCTCTTTATTGCGGTCCTGGTTCAGTACCGACTGGGCCAGGTTTACTGTCGGGCTCAGGCGCTGCGATGCATTGTAGGAGACACGTTCGAGCAATGCAAAATTATAGCCGCCTATTGCCGATAGGTTTAATCCGGGAATGGGCTGCCAGTTGAGCTTCATATTGGTAGTCAGCCGGTTTTGCGGATTGCGGAAATAAGATGAAGATGCAATCCAGGACACGGGCGTGCCACCACTTTCCGGACCTAACCCAAATTCGCCGTTTGAAGCCTGGCCCAGGAAAACAGCCGGATATCTCACTGCATTCTGGATCAGCTGGTCTGTGAGCTCGCCGCCTTTGTTGCCTGTGGCCTGCGGCTCCTTGCGCAGTTGGGAAGAACCGCCAGTTCGCGTGGTCAGCTTGAAGTTCCTGCCCAGGTCGTTTTCCAGGTTCAGGCGCACATTGTAGCGGGTAAAGTTGTTCTTCGGCACAATGCCGTCCTGACTCAGATAGCCGCCCGAAATGAAATATTTTGCCCGCTCGTTGCCGCCATTGATGTTGATGGTATGACCGGTCTGAATGCCCTTTTCAGAAAAAAGCATGTCGAGGAACCTGGTATTGGGAAACCGGTCGGGATCACTCTGCGAGCGGAATTTGGCAATATCCTCGGCAGAGTAAGCCGCGGTTCCGGAAGCGATATTGAACATTTCTGCATACTCCCAGGAATTAACGAAATCAGGCAGCTCCGTTGGTTTGTTAAAGCCCACATACCCGTTGTAGCTGATCTTCGCCTTTGCCTCGCCGCCGCTTTTTGTAGTTACCAGGATCACTCCATTAGCGGAACGTGCGCCGTAAATGGCAGCAGAAGAAGCATCTTTCAAAACTGAAACAGACTGGATATCGTCCGGACTGATATCATTCAGCTGTCCGGGTATACCGTCGACAAGGATCAGGGCATCGGGCGTAGCACCGAAGGAACCTACGCCGCGTACCCGGATCGTGCTTCCATTACTACCCGGCCGGCCCGAACCTGTGGTCACGGTTACCCCGGGCATTTGACCGGCAATAGCCTGACTTACCTGCGTCACCGGGCGGTTTTCGAGCGCATCCGAACCGATCTGCGACACGGAGCCGATCACATTCACCTTTTTCTGCTCGCCGTAACCTACTACCACGAGTTCATTCAGGAGCTTTTGGTCAGAAACGAGCGTGACTTCAAGCCGGGCTTTGTTGCCAACTGTAATTTCCTGAGTTACGTACCCGACAAAAGAGATAATTAAAACGGAGCTTTCGTTGACACCGTCAAGACTGAATGCGCCATCGCCGGCGCTGGAGGTGCCTTTGCCTGTACCCTTGATCAGCACGCTCGCGCCGGGGATACCTTCGCCTTTTTCATCGGTAATTTTTCCGGTTAAAGTGCCGGCATCCTGGGCGAGACTTGTCTGCGCATTAAAAACCAGCAGCAAAGCGGCTACGCAAAGCATGGCTGCGAGCCGCTTTTTCAAGGCTGCATTTGGTAAGGTAAAAAATTTGTACATAAGGGTTATAAATTGATAAAAGGGAGCATACCGCTGGTTGAGGTATGGTAATCTATTAAGTCTAGCAAATATATAGGCTTAAAAGACTGGTTTGTACAAAAAAGTTGAAAAAACTGTGAATGGAGCGGATAATTGCGTCCGCTATCGGACACTTCCCGTTCTTTTACGGACAAAGATTTTCTACTGATAACCATTCAAATCGCGCCTGAATGCTCTTATTCGGCATTTCTGGTAAGTGGCACATATTTGTACTATAAAATATAAACTAATCAGCCGGGCTGATGCGACGAACTTATCTGGGAGAATTTGAAGAACTCGTTTTACTGATGATCGCCATCCTGGACGGTCAGGCTTATGGGTTAACCGTCAGTCAGGAAATCGAGCAGCACACGGGACGGATAGTCACCCTGGGCGCCATTCACAACACATTGATCAGACTGGAAGAAAAGGGCTTTGTGCGCTCCGAACTCGGCGGTGCAACTATGGAGCGCGGCGGCAGGCGGAAGCGGCTGTTCAAAGTAACAGCGCTAGGGGCAGGCGCACTGCGCGATATACAGCAACTACGCAGCAAGCTATGGCAGCTGATGCCCGATAGCGGGTTAAATACCAATGCACTATGAATACGCCACAGCCACCCCGCTGGGCCAGATCTGTGCTCAGGTTACTGCATCCGGACAATACACTGGAAGAAGTGGAAGGCGATCTGGATGAACTGTATGCATACTGGTACCGGCGCGCAGGAGCTGGTGAAGCACTGCTGAGATACCTGCTGAATGTGGTTTCCCTGTTGCCGCCTTTTGTGCGATCTCGGGCCCGACAATACGAATATGAACAACCTTTTGCCTTAAATCCTGCTATGTTAAAGAACTACTTCAAAATCGCGTGGCGCAACATTGTCCGTCAGAAAGCTTACTCAGCGCTCAACATCGCCGGACTTTCCATTGGAATGGGGTGCAGTATCCTGATCCTGCTTTGGGTTCAGAACGAGCTGAGCTACGACCGCTTCCACGCACAGGCAGACCGGATTTTCAGACTTACATGTAATGCGGGAGATTTCAAGGCGGCAGTGAGTCCTGCTGGAATCGCGCGCGGTTTACAGCAGCAAATGCCGCAGATTGAGGCAGGTGTGCGGCTAAGCAAGCCGGTAACCAGCCTTTTTGAAGCTGGCGAAAAGAAGTTTGAAGAAAAGCGCGTCTTTTTTGCCGATTCAAATTTTCTCCGTGTCTTTTCCTTTTCGCTGCTGAAAGGGAACCCGGCTACTGTGCTCAGCGATCCGGGCGCGTTGCTCATCACCCAGGAAATGGCCAGGAAGTACTTCGGGAGCGATGATGCTGTGGGCAAGATCCTCAGGAGAAACAATGGCGAGAATTTTAAGGTGGCAGGTGTTCTGGCCAATGCGCCCTCCAACTCTCATTTACAGTTTGATTTCATCATTCCGATGTCCAATCTGGCGCGCACTGACCGGGATTTGCAGACGGATACCTGGGGCAATTATAATTTTTATACCTATTTCAGACTTGCTGAAAATACGGATACCTCACCGCCCGCCCTGCAAAAGCTGACTGCCCGGATGTTCGAGATCTATAAAGCGCATGGACAAGCTTTGAAAGTCGGCTTTCAGCTGCAACCGCTTACCGCCATTCACCTGCATTCCGATCTGCAGATCGATCTTTCCGGTCACGGTAACATCCAGTATGTCAACATCTTCTTTGTTGTGGCGATTTTTATCCTGATCGTCGCATGTATCAATTTCATGAACCTCGCCACGGCCCGATCTGCACGGCGCGCCAAAGAAGTGGGGCTGCGCAAGGTAGTAGGAGCGGGGCGTTACCAGCTTGTGCTGCAATTCCTGGGCGAGTCACTGATCTTTTCATTCCTGTCACTTTTCATTGCAATCGGCATTGTCTTTTTGCTTTTGCCGATCTTCAAAATGCTGACCGAAAAAGAACTTACCATACAATTGCTCGACGCCAGGCTGTGGCTGACCTTAACCGGAATAGCACTGCTCACGGGACTGGTCGCGGGTAGCTATCCTGCCTTATTCCTGTCAGGATTTGCGCCTGTTAAAGTGCTTAAAGGTAAAATGAGGGTAGCAGGTGCGAATCTTGTGTTCCGCAACGGGCTCGTCGTGGCGCAGTTTGTAGTCGCGATCGTGCTGCTTGTGGGTACTGCCGTCGTGTATAAGCAATTGAATTTTATCAAAAACCGGAACCTCGGATTCGATAAATCTAACCTGCTCTATGTGCCTATGACGGGTGAAATGTGGGGGAAAAAACAAAGTCTGAAAGCCGCCCTGGCCCAGGAGCCGCTCACTTCCAATTTCTCCATTATATCGGACTTACCCACCGCGCTCATATCAGGCACTACCGACCTGGAATGGCCCGGACAAGTGGCACCGAACCAGGTTATCATTCCATCCCTGGACGTCGACGAGCATTTTGTCGATGTTTTCAAAACCAAAATACTCGCCGGCCGCAGTTTTTCCAGCGGATTCCCGGGAGATAGTTCCAGCTACATCATCAATGAAAAAGCAATGCAGGTGATGGGCATGAGCCTGCAAAATGCCGTGGGGCAAAGCATTACATTTAGTGAAGTAAAAGGCAATATCATAGGTGTCGTAAAGGATTTTCATTTTAAGTCTTTGCAGTACGAGGTAGAGCCGCTTGTGCTCAGGCTCAATAAATGGGGCGGGTATGTGATTGTTCGCACGCCGGCAGGAAACAACGAAGCGACCATTCAGGCGCTGAGCAGGCTTAATCAACAGCTTAACCCCGCTTTTCCCTTTACGTATGGTTTTCTGGACAAAGACCTGGATAACCTGTACCGCGGCGAGCAGCAAATGGGCAGTATCTTTAACCTTTTTGCCGGACTGGCCATCTTCATTTCCTGCCTGGGATTATACGGTTTGTCCGCTTTTATGGCTGAGCAGCGGAACAAAGAGATAGGTGTCAGAAAGGTGCTGGGTGCAACTGTCACCGGCGTAGTAGCATTGCTTTCGCAGGATTTTTTGAGACTGGTACTGATCGCGATCGTTCTCGCGTCACCAATCGCCTGGTATGCCATGCACAAATGGTTGCAGGATTTCGCTTATCAAACAAGCATCGACTGGTGGGTGTTTGTGCTGGCCGGCGCACTGGCTGCTTCCATTGCTTTGCTTACAGTCAGTTTTCAAAGTATCAAAGCCGCATTAATGAACCCTGTAAAGAGCCTGCGGAGCGAATAATGGAGTGGATTCATAGTCCCGAGACGCGCAATCCGCTTGGTACGGAAGCAGGTACTGTTTTGTCGAAAGCATCATCATTCAGCGTATTCAGGAACTCGACGATCCGCGAGATATCTTTGAAGTTGACATCCATATGCGTAGCCAGTGAGTCCATTTGCGAGGCTTTTACATTCGGGTTCGCGATCTTTCCGCCAGCTACGTCTTCATAAAACAGCAGCACCTGATCCAGCGTGGCAAATTTCCCGCTGTGCATGTACGGAGCAGTATACCGCAGGTTTCTGAGAGTCGGCGTGCGGAATGCATAATCGTTATTGATTCCGCTGTCGCTTTCCTTTCGATTACCACTGTCGGGCACGCCGAGCGTATGTAATTTGAAGTCCGAGAACATCGGACCGGAGTGGCATTTGGCACATCCACTTGTCAGAAATGCATTCAGACCTTCTTTTTCACCGGTCGACAATGCATTGCTGTCGCCGCGCATATACTGGTCAAACCGCGTATTCGTCGCGATCAATGTCCGCTCGTAAGCTGCCAGTGCCTTGGCCATATTCCATTGGTTCACAGGTTCAGGTTCGTTGTAAAAAGCTTTGGCGAACAGCTCCTGATAGGTTGGTATCTTCCGGATCCTGGCGATGATCTCGTCAATAATATTTTCTTCTCCAAAAGCATTGCCACGCATTTCTTCCAGTGTCCTGACGGGCTCCAAAGCCTGCTGCTCCAAACCTTTCGCGCGCAGGTCCCAGAACATCGGCGCTGATTCTGGCTGGTAGGCTTTATGATTTTCAATCCCGTTGAAAGCGGTATTCAGGATACTTTGCGAATTGCGCTTCACAAAAGGAATGGTATTGGCATGGGCAAACCTCCTTTTGCTGCCGGTTCCACTTCCGTTTACACCAATAGACGTTTCGAGAAACTCTGCATAATTGAACTCAGGCTGGTGGCAAGTCGCACACGCCACGTCCTGATTACCCGATAGTACCGGGTCAAAAAACAGCAGCCTGCCCAGCTCGACCTTCTCGGGTGAAGTAGGATTATCCACGGGATGGGTGACGCGCTCTGGCAATGCGCCGAGGTCGGCAATGGTTTCGACAACTTTTGGTTTACGCTGGCGCGTGCTGCTTCCATCCTGTCCGCAAGACAAACAGCCAATGACCAGCAAAGACAAAAGCAGTGTTATATTCATTGCCTTACAAAAGCTTTTCAGAATTGATTTTTACGCAAAATCTCACCGCATTTTGATTCGATGCTCGATGGGTATTCTGAAACACTCCACTGCTTTTAAAACTAAATTCAATGCACATTGATTAATAGATAGGAACTATCGAATGATAGAATTAATCAATTTTCATTATAATCTCCAAAAACATAACTTGCCGACCTGCATTGAAATCCTGTGCAGGTACTGACAGTAAATTCTGAACTTACAATATGGAAAACGAATCAAACGACATTAGCAAATGCCCGTTTCACAACGGCACTATGAACAACAGCAATGTGGGCGGCGGCGGCACGCGAAACCGTGACTGGTGGCCAAATCAGCTTAAATTGAACATTCTGCGTCAACATTCCTCCAAGACAAACCCGATGGGTGAAGACTTCGACTATGCAGAAGCGTTCAAAAGTCTGGACCTCGCCGCTGTAAAGCAGGACCTCCATGCGCTTATGACCGACTCACAGGATTGGTGGCCGGCCGATTTCGGGCACTACGGTCCATTGTTCATCCGTATGGCGTGGCATAGTGCAGGTACTTACCGCGTGTTTGATGGCCGTGGGGGCGGTGGTTCGGGACAGCAGCGTTTCGCGCCGCTGAACAGCTGGCCTGATAACGTGAGTCTTGACAAGGCGCGTCGTCTGCTTTGGCCCATCAAACAAAAATATGGAAACAAAATCTCCTGGGCGGATCTGATGATCCTGACGGGTAATGTGGCCCTGGAATCAATGGGCTTCAAAACGTTTGGATTTGCCGGAGGGCGCGCCGACGTATGGGAGCCGGATGAAGACGTTTATTGGGGAGCGGAAAAAACGTGGCTCGGCAATGACCGCCGGTATCCTCAGGGTGTTCCGGGAGTAGCAGACCACGGTGTGGTATCTTCGGATGAAGATGCGGGCCGGGGCATTCACTCGCGTGACCTGGAAAAGCCGCTTGCCGCAGCACACATGGGACTGATCTACGTAAATCCGGAAGGCCCGGATGGAACACCCGACCCGGTTGCATCTGCAAAGGATATCCGAGATACATTTGGTCGCATGGCGATGAACGACGAGGAAACGGTTGCGTTGATCGCGGGTGGACATAGTTTTGGTAAAACACACGGAGCGGCTCCTTCCGAGCACGTGGGTAATGAGCCGGAAGCGGCAGACGTGGAACTGCAGGGTTTGGGTTGGAGCAACAGCTTCGGCTCAGGAAAAGGTCCTGATACGATCACCAGCGGACTGGAAGTAACCTGGACCGCGACACCTACACAATGGAGCAACAATTTCTTTGAGAACCTTTTCGGTTTTGAATGGGAATTGACAAAAAGTCCTGGCGGTGCACACCAGTGGGTAGCGAAAAACGCGGAGCATATCATCCCTGATGCGTACGATAGTACCAGGAAGCACGCGCCGACGATGCTCACGACCGACCTTGCATTGCGCTTTGATCCGGTTTACGAAAAAATCTCGAGGAACTTCCTTGAAAACCCGGACGCATTTGCCGACGCATTTGCCCGCGCCTGGTTCAAGCTGACGCACCGGGATATGGGCCCGCGCGCCCGCTACCTGGGCCCGGAGGTACCCGAAGAAGTATTGATCTGGCAGGATCCCGTTCCGGCTGTTGACCACGCGTTGATTGATGACGCGGACGCTGCTGCATTGAAGTCGAACATTCTGGCTTCCGAATTAACAGTATCTGAGCTGGTATCTACTGCCTGGGCATCTGCAAGCACATTCCGTGGCTCCGACAAACGCGGTGGCGCGAATGGCGCGCGTGTACGGCTGGCACCTCAGAAAGACTGGCTGGTGAACAATCCGATCCAGTTGCAAAAAGTACTGAGTACGCTGGAAAGTATCCAGGGTGAGTTTAACAGCATTCAGACCGGTGGAAAGAAGGTATCCCTTGCCGATCTGATCGTGCTGGCCGGCTGTGCCGGGGTTGAGAAAGCTGCCCAGGATGCAGGTCACGCAATTTTGGTTCCGTTTACACCCGGCCGCACGGATGCTTCACAGGAGCAGACTGACGTAGAGTCGGTGGCATTCCTCGAACCGGCTGCGGACGGATTCCGTAACTACCGCCGGACAAAAGCGGATGTAGCTACGGAAGAGCTGCTGATCGACAAGGCGCAATTGCTGACGCTCTCGGCACCTGAGCTGACTGTGCTGGTAGGTGGAATGCGGGCATTGGGCGCCAACTTTGACGGTTCCAAAAACGGCATTTTCACGTCACGCCCGGGTGTTCTGACCAACGATTTCTTTGTTAACCTGCTCGATATGCGCACGGCGTGGAAGGCAATGGGAGAAGACAGGGAAACGTACCTCGGTACCGATCGCGCAAGCGGACAGCCGAAATGGACTGCAACGCGTGCCGACCTGGTTTTCGGATCAAACTCAGAGCTGCGCGCCGTTGCAGAAGTATACGCAAGCGCAGACGCCCAGGGCAAGTTTGTAAAAGACTTCGTTGCAGCCTGGAACAAGGTAATGAACCTGGACAGGTTTGATCTTGCAAAATAGGGCAGAAAAAGCCGCATAGCGGCCAAACATAGGTAGGAACAGGTAAAAAGAGGGGAGTAAATCCCGTAGGGATGCAACAACAATGCGCCGCGAAATTATTTGGCCTCTCCTAAGTTTCATGCATAGCCTCCATGCAGACGTTCCGGTTTTCCGGAGCGTCTTTTTTTATCCATCCAAATAAATTTCCCCGAAAACATTTGCGTAGTTAAATGGCTACATTTATATTCGTAGCCAAATAACTACATAATGAATTTAAGAAGAGACGTATTCCAGGCTATTGCCGACCCGACCAGAAGGGCGATCCTGATGCTGGTAGCATCGCAGTCGCTGACAGCCGGCGCGATCGCGGCCAACTTCGACTCGGCGCGCCCCACCATTTCCAAACACTTATCCATCCTGACGGAATGCGAACTGCTTGAACCGCAGCAGAATGGGAGAGAAGTGTACTACCATATCAATGCGAAGAAGATGAAAGAAGTGGCCGATTTTATCGAGCCTTTCCGGCAGATGTGGGATGACAGGTTTAACAAACTGGAAGCAATCATGAAAAATTATAAACCCAAAGAATAAAAGCAATGGAAAGAAAAACCAGAGTGGATGCCGAGGAAGGAAAGCAGGAAATTGTGATTACCCGGGAATTTGATCTCCCGCTTGAACTGCTTTTTAAAGCCTATGTCGAACCCGAGATTGTGGCCCAATGGATGGGAACGAAGGTGCTGAAACTGGAAAGCCGGAAGCACGGCGCTTATCAGTTCGAGACTTCCGATCCGCAGGGTAACGTCGTTTTTCGCGCCAATGGAGTGATCCCCGAATTTGTTCCAAATGAAAGAATTACGCGGACTTTTGAAATGGAAAACATCGTTGCCACGGCGCCTCCTTTCGCCGTGCAGCTTGAATTTCTGGAATTTGAAAAACTGACCGAAGGTACCAGCAAGCTTACCATGCAGATCATTTACAAATCCGTCGAGCTGCGTGATCAGATGTTGAAAATGCCTTTTGCGTACGGATTGAACATGGCGCACAACCGTTTGGAAGAAGTTGTAAAACAGTTGAAATAAAACGATTATGGAAAAACGAAACAGAATCATTTACTGGATTGCCACCATCTGGCTTGCGCTCGGAATGACTTCAACCGGCGTCGTGCAGCTCATGAAGATGAAAGAAGAAGCGGATATGATGACGCATTTGGGCTATCCATCTTACTTTATGACATTGATTGGCGCCTGGAAAATCCTCGGTGTGGTCGCATTGCTTGTTCCAAGGTTCCCTTTGTTAAAGGAATGGACTTATGCGGGCTTTTTCTTTGCAATGTCGGGCGCGGTGTTCTCGCATCTGGCAGCAGGTGACGAGGTGAAGGATCTTTTCGGGCCGGTGCTGCTGATCCTGCTGACAATTGTTTCCTGGTACTTCCGCCCGGCGGAGCGCAGGCTGGCTAGCAAGGGTTTGGCTTGATCCGATTTCAGGTAAACTTGGTTCCCCGTCCAGCTTTCCGATTAGTCAGCTTAACGGTTATCGTCTATCCATTTGTACAGGTAATCCAGAGTTTTGCCCATTGTTTTCAGGTTTGTTTTCAAGTGCAGCGGAGGAATATCTTTGTCAGCAGGGCGGTGGGTGATTGTGCGAAAGCAACCGGGACATTTGTAATGTTCATGAGAAGCTTTTTGTCGCATGTACTTGCAATCATGCGCCTCCAAAAAAGCGACCCAATCATTAACCTTAACGGGCCTGTTACTTCCCAATTATGCAGCTTGTACAATAGAAGTTTTTACTTTTTCCGGGAAGTCAAAGTTTTGCAAGACTCCATTTATTCTGGCCTCTGGCATCATCATTTCATCTGTAAAAGATATTTCCTGCCATCCGAGGCTTTGTAATTCATCATGCATTTCAGTCTGGGACAGCGAGAATAAATCTTCAAAAAAAGTTTCAATATTCTCTTTCAGGGAAGTTAACGCTGTGTGCTCTTCGGAACCATATCCTGACACGTTCAGAGACGGGATAATGCTGACAATGTGTTCCCCTTGTTGACCCGTAAAGACACGAAGTGTGCCTTCGAAACCATCTTTGGAGATCCGTAGCTTCTCTGACGGAACTTCGCGCGAGTCTGACGACTGGTTTGTTGAAAGTATATCTAAGCTAGACATAATTAACGAAGATTGGTTATGAGATCAAGTACTAAAAATACGAACTGATATTCAAGGTAAAAGCATTCAATTGATTTGGTTACCCTAGTTCTTTAGTGGCTATCGGTAATGAATGTGCGGCGCATTTCACGCAGGCAGCTCTACAAAAAACGTAGTCCCGTCGCCCGCTGACTCAAACCAGATCCGGCCGCCGTGGGCTTCCACGATCTGCTTGCAAATGGAAAGCCCGATGCCGAATGATTGCTCACCGGCCGTGCCCGATCGCTTCGCGCTGCTCAAATGGACGAAGATCTGGTCTTTCAGTTCCGCAGGTATCCCGATCCCGTTGTCCTGAACAGCCAGCAGTACTTTTCCTGTTTGTACCTGTAAAGCAACACGGATTGTTCCGCCTGCCGGAGAAAATTTAATCGCATTGCTCAGCAGGTTACAAAACACCCGCCATATTTTTTCCCGGTCAACAGACACTGTTACCTTTTCGAATTGATAGCCGATTTTCTGGTGCTTTTCACTGGCTTTGTAGCTGAGCATATCAATGCACGATTGCACGATTTCCTCTAATGCAACTTCGCTTTTGATGATTTTGTCACGGTCTGGTGTCGATTGCAGGATCTGTCCGATCAGTCCGTTGGCACGTTGCCCGGCTTCCTGAATGCCCGTGATAATTTCCTGCTGATCAGCCGACGGGTCCAGGTCCCAGAAGAGCAGCTGCGAAGCCGACATCATGGACGCGATAGGGTTCCGAAGGTCGTGCGCGATGATTTTCAATACCGCTTCATTTTCCATTTCAGCCTGTTCCAATGCATTCACGGTATCCTGCAAAACAATATTGCTCTGCGTAATGGCGCGGTTCAGTTCGGTGACGGCGAGCAGGTTGCTGGCGCTTTTCTGCGCGCTCCGCCAGATCAGGTACACGATCACACATAGCGAAATGGATATGATCAGGGCAAAATTGAGGATCACTTTCTGTCGGGCATCTTGCTCTGCTTCCAGGTCTATCTCGTGTTCCCGCTGGATCTGCTGCAGAAGCTGCCCCACGTCGCTTTTGTTTTCTGCATTGTTTTTGAGATCAGCAATCCGCTCCGCTTCCATATTGGCGACAAACAGTTTACCGGCCGTTTCAAAATCTCCTAAACCATACGAAATAGCGCCTTGCAGCTTTCCGTACAACCTTTCCGACTCAGGGTCAGGAGCATTCGTGACGCTTTTCAGCAAGTCCAGTTGCTCCCGGGCTTTGGTAAATTGTTTGGTATCAATGTAAAGCTTTGTCAAAATCAGCCTCGATTCCTGCTCCACGTCAAGCGACCATTCAATTTCATTGTCGTGCTGCAGGCAACGTTTGATCAAACTTTCGGCAGTCTGCGTCTCGCCTTTCAGCGCGTAAGCTTCGGCTTTATTTTTCAGGATTACCAGCTTTGCAAAGCGGATAAACTTGTGTTCTCGCGGGAAATCTTTTGCATGGGCAGCAATGAAATCCTCTGCTTTTTTGAAGTATTCCAAAGCAATATCAGGCTCGTTCCGGTGAATGTGCGCAATGCCGATGTTCCGCAAACTACCTTGTTTCTCGATGAATTGCAGCTGGAAATTCTCCTTATCTGTGCATTCCGCCAGTTCTTTCAATTCCTGTTTCCAGTACTGGATTGCCTGGTAATAGTTCTCTTCCTCGTAAGAAATGTTCGCGATTCGGCTGCTGTACCGCGCGCATTCGCAAATCTCACCCAAACCAAGCAAAAAGGATTTTCCATTATAATAGTTGCGGTAAGCTCTATAATAGTCTTTTTGTTTCAGCAGATCGTCTCCTTTCAGCAGCAATGCCCGGGAGTAGTCGATCGGGTTCTCTTCGCGGATCTGTACAGAGGGAAAAAGTTGCATGAGACTGTCGGTATACAGCAATGCATCCGCAGCCCTGGTGGAATCGCGGTGGCTGAGCACTTTCATGAACTTGTAGTATTGAACCTGGTCAGTGAGGCTGAGCGTGCCCAAAGTTGCCACCAGTGAATCGAGTGTTTTGACAGATTCTTTCACGCCAACTATCCTGGAACTTCGGTCGAGACTGTCAATCCACGTTTTAAGTTGTTCATTAGGCTTGTTCTTCTCAGATTTCCTGCAAGCATTCAGGCCGGAGATTAATGGAAGCCAAAGCAGAAAAATGATAAACGGACTTGCAGGTATAATCTGATGAAATCGCTTGTTCATTGCAGTAAAAGCCAATCTATACGTCGGCTTAAATGGGGATAGGAGTGGGTTAATGCCGGATTAATACAATTGTAACACAGCTGTTTGCGTACATAAAGACATAAACTGAACAGAAAGCTACACACAAATCTTTAAGCAAAATTGTAGAAAAACTTGTGTAGTCACCTGGCTACTTATATATTGGTAGCCAAATAGCTACATAATGCATTCGTGAGAAAAGACGAAATGCTTACTTTTAACGAAAACAGCAGCAGATTAAATGCCCTCATGCTTCGTGAAAATTCGTGCATTCGTGGCATCAAAGAATGCGCATTAAAGGATTGATCAAAAGCAAAAAACGAACCAAATCGCTATCATGAAAACAACAAAAAAGCAACTATCCGCTGACCAGACCTCCGAGCTGCTGGCGATACTGAAAGCACGTTTCGAAAAAAACAAAAACCGCCACAAAGGCATAGTATGGGAGCAGGTACAGGCAAAGCTGGAAGCGGATCCCGAAAAATTGTGGACGCTGGATGAAATGGAAGTGACAGGCGGCGAGCCGGACGTGATCGGAATGGATGAAAAAACGGGGGAGTACCTGTTTTTCGACTGTTCACCGGAGACGCCCAAAGATCGGAGAAGCTTATGCTACGACCGCCAGGCATGGGAATCACGCAAGGCAAACAAGCCTGAAAACACGGCCATGGACGTGGCTGCCGAAATGGGGATCGAGCTGCTGACGGAGGAACAGTACCAGGAGTTGCAGCAGCTGGGGAGTTTTGACCAGAAGACATCAAGCTGGCTGAAAACACCCGCTGAC
Source organism: Dyadobacter sp. Leaf189 (assembly GCF_001424405.1). Taxonomy (GTDB): domain Bacteria; phylum Bacteroidota; class Bacteroidia; order Cytophagales; family Spirosomataceae; genus Dyadobacter. Next base: position 947,087 of record NZ_LMPS01000005.1, on the reverse strand, counting down.
GTGCGAAAGGCAGGCGGCGCAATCTTTGGCGACCGCCGCTTCGGGAGGGTTTTTATTTACCATAACGGCGCTGATTCTTATTACGCAGCGAGAGGCTTCCGCGGCGTACTGAGGGTGTAGCAATCAATGCAACAGAATAAATTAGAACTGCTTCAAACCACGCTTTACAGATCAATGTAATTCACCTAAGATATGACGCTCGAAGAAACCCTTAGCAAGCTCGAAGCACTTGGCAGCGAAAAGATGCGGGCTTTTAACACGAAAAATGGAGCAGGTCCCAACCAGTTTGGCATCAAGCTCGGGGATATCCGTGCCGTGGCGAACAAAATAAAAGCCGATCACAAACTGGCGCTAGCGCTTTGGGATACGGGAAATGTAGAGGCGCGGCTGCTGGCTACGCTGATCATGAACCCGAAAAAGCTTTCGGCGGATGAACTTGAAAAAATGGTCAGGTCTGAGCGGTACGTGCAGGTTTTCGAGTGGCTTTATGCCAATGTGGTCAAGAATTATCCGGATGCTGAAACCCTCCGTAACAAGTGGCTGCAATCCGACGACTCCATGTGCAGGCGCCTGGCATGGAGCCTGACGAGCGGCTGCGTGGCAAGGAACCCCGGCGTGCTGGATCTTCCTGCATTGCTTGACACCATTGAGTTCAAAATGCCCGCAGAGGCGCCGGAAGTACAATGGACCATGAACTCAGCACTGGCCAATATCGGCATCCATTTCCCGGAACACCGGGAACGCGCATTGGCGATCGGGGAGAAGCTCGGTATTTACCGCGACTATCCGGTATCCAAAGGATGCACCTCCCCATTTGCCCCGACATGGATCAATGAAATAGTAAGCAGACAAACTAAGTGACCGTTGCATGGAGGCTTTTACAATTTCATGTGTAAATTCCCTCCATGTTCCCGATTGCTTTTGACCCTGTATATAAGTACCCGGTGCCGGAAGGCCACCGCTTTCCAATGGACAAATATGAGCTGCTGCCCATGCAGCTCCTGCGGGAAGGTATCGCGACGGAGATAGATTTTTTCAGTCCTGCGCCAGTTGAACTGGAGTATGTATATGCAGTGCATGAGCGGGATTACATTGACAGGCTTGTGCAAGGGAAGCTGAGCAGGCAGGAAATGCGGCGGATCGGTTTTGAGCAAAGCGCATTGCTGGCCGAGCGTGAGCTGCGGATCACCAACGGTACCGTACTGGGCGCGCTTAAAGCGCTGGATAGTGGCTGTGCTTTCAATATAGCAGGCGGCACGCACCATGCGGGCTACAATTTTGGTGAAGGCTTTTGCATGATCAACGATCAGGCTGTGGCCGCGCAGTACCTGCTCGATCACGGCAATGCAAAGCAGGTGCTGATCATCGATCTAGATGTGCACCAGGGAAATGGTACCGCTCACATTTTCCTCAACGAACCCCGTGTTTTCACCTTTTCTATGCACGGGAAAAATAATTATCCATTCAGAAAGGAACGCAGCGACCTTGATGTGCCGCTGGAAGACAAAACTGGCGACGCTGCCTACCTGCGGTTACTGGAAGAAAATCTCCCCGACCTGATCAGCCGCGTCAAGCCCGATTTCATTTTCTACCAGGCCGGCGTTGACATTCTTTATACAGACAAGATAGGCCGCATGGCGTGCACGGTGGAAGGCTGCCGCATGCGCGACCGGCTGGTTTTCGGGCTGGCTGCACAACATCGCATTCCGTTGCAGGTCAGCATGGGAGGCGGCTACTCACCGCAGTTACGTACCATTCTCGACGCCCACGTGAACACATTCCGTTCCGCTGCGGCGCTTTTATAAGTTGTTCCAAAATTTTTTTTGCTGAGGCACATGGATTTATCAATTTCGTATTTAACTTTGAATTACAAAGTACTTTGGTTAACACGACAAAATGAACTTTCTATGCGCGAACAAATCCTGTTGAACATCGACAATCCTGGACAACTTGAGAAGCTGTACCGGAACAACAAGCCGAATTTCAAGTCGGCATTTAACGACCTTTATCCTCAGCTGCGCGAGAATATGCTCGCGGAGACCTGGTACCAGCGGCTGAATTTCAGCCAGGATGAACTCTTCTGGGGAACGCCCGGCGAGCGCGTTTTTGTAGTAGCCGCTTCGCTCGTCGCCGCACTGCTGGCGCAGCTTCCACGTTTGCTGTCCCTGGATCAGGAGTTTTTTTATTCCCGCAACCTGAGCTTTATCGTTTTCCCGATCCTGATCGCCTACTTCGCCTGGAAAAACAGGATTTCATTTAAAACAGTCGCTGGCCTAGCTGTTTTAACATTGGCTACTGCCGTGTTTATCAATGCGCTCCCGAACGAAACACCCGGCCGGACTGCGGATACCCTCATTCTGGCTTGTATCCATTTGCCTTTGTTGCTGTGGTCGCTACTGGGCTTTGCATTCGGTGGCGGGAAGCTGCGTGACAGGGCAAACTGGCTTGGTTTTCTGCGCTATAATGGCGAGCTCGCCGTGATGATGGTGCTGCTCCTGATCGCCGGTGGCCTTACTACCGCCATTACGATCAACCTTTTCCAACTGATCGGATTGCGCATTGAAGATTTCTATTTCAACTATGTGGTAATATGCGGACTGGCCGCAGTGCCGGTTGTCGCTACTTTCCTGACGCAGGCACAGCCCGCCATTGTCAACCGGGTAGCGCCTCTTATCGCCCGGCTGTTCAGTCCAATCGCGCTGGTGATACTGATCATTTATCTGGGAGCAATGGTATTTTCAGGTAAAAATCCCTACCAGGACCGGGAGTTTCTGTTGCTTTTCAATGCGCTGCTGATAGGAGTAATGGCGCTGATCTTCTTCTCGGTTTCAGGAAGCGACGCCGGAAAGAAGAACGAGATCCAGGTACAAATTCTCTTTTTACTGTCAGCTGTTACTATTCTGGTCAACGGGATCGCGATGTCGGCCGTTTTGTTCCGGATATCGGAGTGGGGGATTACACCTAACCGTCTTGCCGTACTGGGCGCTAACCTGCTTATGCTCATTCATTTGTTCTTCGTGGCCGCTAATCTCTGGAATGCATGGAGGAAAGAAACCGGGTTGTCGCCCGTTGGAAAGATAATGGTCACATTTCTTCCGGTCTACGCATTGTGGGCTGCCGTTGTTACCTTCCTTTTCCCTTTCATTTTTGGATTTAAATAATCAACAGAAGAGCAGGTTGATCTGCGTTCAATTTCAAAAAGCCGGTTGCTGTCACCAGTAACCGGTTTTTTTTTCGAAATAAAATATACTCTATTAAATTGATAGATTTAATGCTTTTTATTTTAGTTTTGCACGCAGTCACAAAATCTTGAAACCAGTGTCACGAATTATCCCCTGCGATCGCAGCCGATGTCAACCCAGTTCCCCTGTCCGGAATAGCGCGGACGTTAGCCATTTTATTTTTAACACCACCAAAAAATAAGCAGATACCTCTCTATGAAGACATTTTTTAAAACCATTCTAAGTTCCGGCTTGATTCTGGTTTCGTTTTTAGTAAATGCGCAGGACCAGCCCATGATCAATGCCACTGTCAGCGGTACGATCCTGGATGCGACCAACGACACGCCGCTGGTTGGTGCCACGGTCACCATTAAGGGAACTACGAATGGGGATGCCACAGACGCCAATGGTCAGTTTGACCTGATTACCGGCCAGAAATTGCCATTTACGCTGATCGTATCGTTTTTGGGTTACCAGAAAAAAGAAGTGCTCGTCAGCGAAACGCAGGTGACGATCAAGCTGGATCCGGCAGCTGATAACCTGGAAGATGTGATCATTTCTTCGCGCCGCCGTCAGGAATCAGCCCAGGAAGTACCTATCCCGATATCTGTAATCCGCGGTTCTACTGCCGAGGATGCGGGTGCGTTCAATGTGAACCGTTTGAAGGAACTTGTGCCTACGGTGCAGCTTTACGTGTCCAATGCACGGAATACCACCCTGAACATTCGCGGGTTAGGATCCACCTATGGTTTAACCAACGACGGTGTTGATCCGGGCGTGGGATTTTATGTGGATGGCGTGTATTATGCGCGTCCCGCCGCAACTGCGCTGGATTTTATAGACATCGAGCGGATTGAGGTACTGCGTGGTCCGCAAGGCACTTTGTTTGGAAAAAACACCACTGCGGGCGCGTTCAACATCAGTACGAGAGCTGCAAGCTTTGATCCGGGTGGCAGCTTTGAATTGAGTTATGGAAATTTCGGGTTTGTTCAGGCCAAAGCTTCGGTAACAGGTCCGATTTCCAAGAAACTGGCAGCACGCGTTTCTTTCACGGGAACACAGCGAAACGGATTGTTTTACAACGTGCATACGCAGCAGCCGATCAATGATATCAACAACATCGGTGTCCGCGGACAGCTTCTTTACACGCCGAATTCAAAAACAAACATTACGATCATCGGAGATGTTTCCGATCAAAAGCCGAACGGATATGGCTGGCCGGTGGCCGGGGTGGTGCCTACCAAACGCGCACCTTACCGCCAGTTCAATGCCATCATCGCGGATCTGAACTACCAACTGCCTTATAACAGCGCATTCGAAAGAAAGTTGGACCTGGATACACCTTCGAAAGCGGATAACCAGCTTGGCGGTGTTTCAGTCAATGCAGATTTCAAAATCGGAAATGGGACATTAACGTCCACTTCGGCATGGCGTTATTGGAAATGGACCCCATTGAATGACCGTGACTACATCGGGCTGCCTGTATTTACGATATCATCGGGTAATTCGAAACACGATCAATGGTCGCAGGAAATCCGCTATTCGGGCAGGATTTCTCCGAAGCTGAGCGGGGTAGTAGGGCTGTTTGGCCTGTGGCAGGACCTGGCTTCCGATCCTGTACAAACAGAAGAGGCAGGTTCGGCGCAATGGCGCTTTGCGCAAAGCTCGAACAGTCCGCTCTGGAAAACACCAGGCTTGTTTGATAATTTCGGAATCCGTACTACCAATCGTATCAAAAGCACGAGTATGGCAGTTTTTGCCAACGTTGACTGGGCGATTACCGACAAGCTGCATGTGCTGCCGGGTATCCGTTACAACTACGACAAGAAGGTGGTAAATTATGACCGCAAAGCATACGGCGGTCTGCAAACCACAGATGCGGCACTGCTCGCACTCAAAAAAGGAGTTTACTCCGACCAATCATTTAACACAGACTATGATCAGGGTAACTTCTCAGGGCAGTTGTCGCTCCAATACAAAGCGAGCGCCAGGTTCAATGCATTTGCAACTTATTCTATTGGATACAAGCCGATTGGAGTGAATGTAGGTGGCTTGCCGACAGCAAACGGCGCGATTCTGCTGGATCTTGCGAATGTGAAGCCGGAACACGTGGAGCATAAAGAACTTGGTTTCAAAACTAAGCCGACTGCCAACTCTATCCTGAATTTAACATTGTACCGCTCCGATATTCGCGATTACCAGACACAGGTTCAAACGCCTGAGCCAGGTGTAAACCGCGGCTACCTGGCCAATGCGGAGAAAGTGCGTGTGCAGGGAATCGAGCTGGACGGTAACATCCGCTGGACGCATTTGACCCTGAATGCAGCTGTGGCTTATACAGACGGTAAGTACGTGAAATTTGCCAATGCGCCTGTTCCTCTGGAAGAAGTGGGTGGTGAGCAGGCATTTAAAGATGTTTCCGGCGGTGCATTGCCAGGTATCTCCAAATGGTCGGGATCGATAGGCGGTGAAGCGAATGTGAAAGGTACTTTCCTTGGATTGAAGGGTAACTACTTCCTGGGTATTGATGAATTTTACCGCTCAAAATTCTCGTCGAGTCCATCGCCTTCCCAATACCTGAACATCGACGGTTATGCGCTGACAAACGGCCGCCTCGGCTTCCGGGCATCTAACGGAATCTCTGCCTTTATCTGGGCGAGAAACCTGCTTAATAAGGATTATTACGAACTGCTCCTGGCCGCGCCGGGTAGCTACGGCCAGTATGCTGGTATCGTGGGCGACCAGCGTACGTACGGCGTAACACTGCGCTACTCGTTCTAAGCGGAGCAGGATTTTAGCTTAAAAACACATTTTACAGCCGGGATTTCCATGCTGTAAAATGTGTTTTTTTTGTTTGTTAGAACGGCAGGTCAATCCTTTTGCAAGAAGGGATATTCATATGTTTTTGGAGGGTCAAATGTTTCCTTGATCGTTCTTGCAGAAACCCAGCGCAGCAGGTTCAGAATGGAGCCGGCCTTGTCATTGGTACCCGAGCCGCGAGCCCCGCCGAAAGGCTGCTGCCCCACGACGGCGCCCGTAGGTTTGTCGTTGATATAAAAGTTACCCGCCGCATGCCGGAGCCGCACCGAAGCTTTCTCAATTGCTTCGCGACTGGTGGCGATCACCGAGCCTGTCAATGCGTAAATGGAAGTTTGATCGATCACATCCATGATCTTTTCATAATCATCGTACACAAAAACAGAGAGTACCGGGCCAAATATCTCTTCCCGCATTGTCACATAATGAGGGTCGGTTACCTCTATGATCGTGGGATCAATGAAGTAACCTGCTGATTTGTCGTAGGTACCTCCTGCAATAAGCTGCGCCTCGGGATCTTTCCGGGCCTGCTCGATATAGGCGACGATCTTGTCAAAGGCTTTTTCCGAGATGACCGCATTGATGAAATTGCCGAAATCCTCCACTGTGCCCGTTCTGATCGCTTTCAGGTCGCTCAGCATACGCGCTTTGACGGCCGGCCAAAGCGCCGCCGGAATGTAGGCGCGGGAGGCGGCGGAGCACTTCTGGCCCTGGTATTCAAATGCGCCGCGGATTAAAGCGGTGGCCACCACGTCCACAGGTGCGCTCCCGTGTACCAGTACAAAATCCTTCCCGCCGGTTTCACCCACGATCCGCGGATAGCTTTTGTACTTTCTGATATTTGCGCCAATGTGGTTCCAGATGGTCTGGAAAACGCCGGTGGAACCTGTAAAGTGGATTCCTGCAAAATCGGGATGATCGAAAATCACCTCGCCGGCCTTCGGTCCGTCCGCATTGATGAGGTTGATCACCCCGGCAGGCAGTCCGGCTTCCCTGAAAACTTCCATGATCACCGCCGCCGAATACACCTGATTTTCCGAAGGTTTCCACACGGCCACATTGCCCATCATGGCCGCAGAAGCGGGCAGGTTGGCTGCTATCGCAGTGAAATTGAATGGGGTAAGTGCATACACAAAGCCTTCCAGCGCGCGGTATTCGGTCTGGTTCCAGATCCCCTTGCCGGAAACGGGCTGCATTCCGTATATCTCTGTCATAAACTTCACATTAAACCTCAGGAAGTCGATCAGCTCGCAGGCGGAATCAATTTCTGCCTGGTAAGCATTTTTCGACTGCCCCAGCATGGTCGCTGCATTGATCTTGTACCGGTAAGGTCCTGCAATGAGGTCGGCGGCTTTCAGGAAAATCGCTGCCCGGCTTTCCCAGGGCGTGTTTTCCCAGCTGGGTTTGGCTGCCAATGCTGCTTCAATGGCGAGTGTTACGTGGAGTTCATTACCCTCGTGGTAATAGCCGAGTATGTGCGCGGTTTCATGCGGCGGGCGGATCGCTACTTTCTTGTCAGTCCTGATCTCCTTATCCCCGATATACATTGGAATGTCCGCTTCCGTTGACTTTGCTGCTTTGATTGCCTCATTCAGTTTTGCCCGTTCCGGGCTTCCGGGAGCATAATTGAGTACAGGTTCGTTTTGAAGTGCGGGAGCGTCGAAGAATCCGTTTGCCATATCTGTTGTTGTGCTGGTTGGTTATTTGTTGAACAATGCGCGGGTGGAATGGTAAAACCGGGTGGGTGCGCATTGAACTAGTTCTATATATATCAAAGGTAAAGCAGGCGCAGAAAACCGCTTTAATCGCAAATTATCCATCTCTAATCAGAAATTGGCATTGCAGGAAATCTGAAAATCTGCCGTTTATTTTTGATGGAAAAAGCTGATCAATACGATGGAAAATATGTTTGAAGACGCAGAGCCTGCATTTGCTTACAAGTCCGACAATGAGCTGAAAAAGGCTTTCTGGATGTTCAGGGCAATGGGTTTCAACCAGCTCGTGGGACTTGGTACCAGTGCTATCCTGAACGCAATCAAATGGAAACTGCCGGTCAATCCAATCCTGAAAAACACGCTTTACAACCAGTTTGTAGGCGGTGAAACACTCGAAAAGATAGGGCGTGTCGCGGATAAGCTGGCCGCCTACCAGGTGGATGTGATCCTCGACTATGGCGCCGAGGCAAAAACAGGTGAAGCGAATTTCGATCTTACCAAACGGGAGTTCATCAAGGCGATCGGGTATGCTTCTTCCCGAGTTAATGTCCCGTTTGTAAGCCTCAAAGTAACCGCACTCGCAAGCTTCGGACTGCTCGAAAAGCTCAATCCCTTTTTCAGGATGAATGCAGCCGGCTTTTCAATGGACACCACGCAGCTGACCGAATCCGAAAGCCGGGAATGGCTGAATATGACTGACCGTATTTTCCAGATCTGCGAAGTGGCGATGAACAAACAGGTAGGCGTGCTGATCGATGCGGAAGAATCCTGGATTCAGAACACGATCGACTACATTACCATGCGCGCCATGCAGATGTACAATCAAAAGCGCGTAACCGTGTTCAACACCATTCAGCTTTACCGGCACGACAGGCTTGCATTTCTCAAAGCAAGTCACGCAGCAGCAGGCAGTCTGGGTTTTCGTCTTGGTGTGAAGCTCGTACGCGGCGCTTACATGGAAAAGGAAGCAGCCCGCGCAGCCGACCGCAACGAAAGTTCGCCTATTCAGCCCGACAAAAGCGCAACCGATCGGGACTACAATGCAGCACTCGCATATTGTCTCGACCACCTGAATGAAATCTCCGTCATCGTGGCCACGCACAACGAGTTCAGCAGCCTGTACACGACAGCAAAGCTCAGGGAACAACACTTGCCTGCGAACAATGGGAAAGTGTTCTTTTCGCAGCTCTATGGGATGAGCGACAATATCACATTCGGGCTGGCCAAAGAAGGGTACAGTACGAGTAAATACCTGCCTTACGGGCCAGTGAGCGATGTTATTCCTTATTTGCTGAGGAGGGCGCAGGAGAACAGTTCGGTAGCGGGACAAACCGGCCGCGAGGTGGAATTACTCCGCCGCGAAATGAAGAGGCGCGGGTTCACAACGTTCTGACAAAAGCCTGAAAACGGCGTGGATAATATTTAATAATTTTTCGCTAATAATAAACATATATTAACCTCCCCCTAGGTTCTTCGGAGAAAAATGATAATATTGATTAAGGTTGTAAACACACTTCATTACGCGTAACCAAACAGATTCGCCGCACAGTTCTGTTTAAAGGCACTATGCCTGTTACAAACCAAAATTTTCATGAAATACTGATATTAAAATTTTACTATTCGTATATACCTAAATCTTTAATGTTTGTAACCCATTTAATGAAAGTTTATGAAAGTACTTCAATTTACTCCGCCAGTCCCGAAAGAAGACGCAGTAGTGGTAGAAGAGGATCTGCTGCCCCACTTTTACAATTTCCTTCACCGGCATAAGGAATTGCAGGTCACTCTCATTATCAAAGGAGAGGGTACATTGGTTGTAGGCAACTATTCGCAAGCCTTCAAATCCGGGGACGTTTATGTGATCGCTGCGAATCAGCCGCATATCTTTAAATCCAACCCGGCTTATTTTGCGAGAATGGAGAAGGACAGTGCGCACGCGATCCACATCTTTTTTGATCTCGAACGTATTCCCGACGCCTTTTTCCAGCTGGCCGAATTCAGTTCCATCAAGAAGTTCATCTGCTCCTGCAACTCGGGCTTACAGCTGCCGGAAGAACACGCAGCGCATGTGGCCGGGGTAATCCGGGCACTTACGGGGCAGAGCAATCTGGAAAGGCTGTTGTCGCTTTTTGAATTGTTCCAGTACTTCTCTCTGCAGGTGAACAGCTGGAAATCAATGTCGACCGGCTTCTTCGATTACCCTGTTTCAGAATCCGACGGAAACCGGATGAACGACATTTTCCAGTATACATTAGAGAATTATGCAGAGAATATTACATTAAACAAAATCGCTGCGATCGCGCACATTACGCCGCATGCATTCTGCAAGTATTTCAAGCAGCATACCCGTAAGACCTACAACAACTTCCTGAATGAGGTCAGGATCAATGAGGCTTGCAAGAAGATCATCAGCGGTAATTACGACGGCATTTCAACGATCGCCTATAAAACAGGTTTCAATAGCGCCATTAATTTCAACCGTGTTTTCAAAAAGACAACCGGCATGTCGCCCAGCGATTACAAACGCGAATTCCGCCGCAAGTTTGCATAATTAGCAATTGCGTATATGTGCTAGCGTTATGTATTTTGGTTATTAGGTGGTCATTTGTGGTCATTGATTGTCATTAGGAGTCATTTGTGGTCATTAGATTGTTATAGCTGTGAGCACAGCAAACAACTCAATGACCACAAATCACCCCCAAACCCCCACTACCTTCCAGGCTGGACGATCTTCATTCCTGTCTTGGCCTTCTCATCATCTACCATTTTCTTGACATCTGCGAGCAGCTTTTTGGCATCGTAAATTACACCGTCTTTGATTGTGTACCGCACGCCGCCCACGCGGGTAACTTTATTGTCGGGCATGAGCCTGATTGCGCCGGTACCGTAAAGTACCTGGAAGTTTTGCAGCGGGTTTTCTTCCACCAGCACGAAGTCGGCGAGCTTGCCTACTTCCACGCTGCCCAGGTCCTGGTCAATGCCAAGCGATTCAGCGCCATTGAGGGTAGCAGCTTTGATCACTTCCAGCGGGTGAAAGCCGGCTTCGCGGAGTAATTCAAGCTCGCGGATGAACGAAAATCCGAAGAGTTCGTAAATAAAGCCCGAGTCTGTGCCCGTAGTGACCCTGCCGCCGCGGTTTTTGTATTCATTCAAAAACATCATCCACAAACGGTAATTTTCTTTCCATTGAATTTCCTGCTCGGTTCCCCACGAATGCCAGTACGATCCGTGCGAGTTCCAGCTAGGCTCGTAAAACCGCCAGAGTTGCGGCATGGTGTACTCGTCGTGCCACTCCGCCCTTCTTGCGCGCATTAAGTCGCGGTTTGCCTCATAGATATTCAGGGTAGGGGACAATGTAAAATTCAATGCGATCATCTCGTTCATCACTGCATTCCATTTTTCCGAAAACGGCGGCGCTGCCTGTTTCCAGAGCGTACCTGCTTCTCCAAACCGGTCCTGTTCGTTGGTATAGTTATAATCGAGCGAATAGTTCTGGACCGTCCGGTCTGCAAAGAGCGCTTCGGGCAGCCCATACCAGTGTTCCATAGAGTTCAGGCCGGCGCGCGCGCTGTTCAATGCATTCCACCTTCCCACGTCGGTTTGCGAGTGGTGCATCATCGAGCGGAGACCGAGCTTCTTGTTTTCATCAATCGCGGCTTTCATGATTTCAGGGGCTGCGCCAAAAAACTTGATACCGTCCGAACCTGCCTTTGCATTGGCTTGTACCCAGGCGCGCGCTTGTTCGGGCGTGGAGATAGGTGTGTTGCTTCCCAAACCAAACCGCGAGTACGCTTTGATCCTGGGCGCTGTGATCAGGTTTTTGGCACTTTTATCTTTTTCTTCCAAAGTCCATTCACGACCGTTCATGCTGCCCGGCTCGGCAATGGTGGTTACGCCGTGCGCCATCCAGAGTTTAAAAACATACTCGGCATGCGCATTTTTGCTGCCGCCCCCAATGTGCGCGTGGGTATCGATAAAGCCGGGCATCAGGTACATTCCTTCCGCCTGTAATTCTTTGCCTCCGGGCTTCAACACGGGGCGGCGCTTGGCGTCAACAGGCTGGCCGGTTACACCGACTGTTGTAATGCTCACAATCCTGTTTTTCTCCACCACAATATCTACCGGACCAGTAGGAGGAGCGAGGGTACTGTTGATCAGCGTGGCACCCCGGATAACCAGCTGGCTGTGCGGCCCGTCGCCTTCCTTCACTTCCGGCGCCTTCATGGTAGCAGCCTGTCCGAATGCATTCAATTGCATGGCAGCCGCAGCGATGGCGAAACTCCATTTTGTTAAAAAACGCATCATAGCAATGGGGTTAAGTTGTTCAAAGCCAAAGAAGCCCGCTGTTGGTGCGGGCTCCTTTGCATATTATTGACTGTCAGTATTTGGCAGGCTGGCCGCGTTTCGGCGTCGCTTTTTTGATGAAATCACGGAGGTCGTTATTGGCAGATACAAGGTCTTCCTGCCGCAGGTACATCATGTGACCGCTCCGGTATCCCTTCCAGTCCATGCGCGATTTAAGCTTACCGCTCGGATCCATTTGCCACATGTTGTTTTGTGCATTGAAGTAATCGCAGGCGCCATCGTAGTAGCCCGATTGTACCAGCAAATGCAGGTATGGGTTTTGGGCCATAGCCTGGCGCAGGTTTTCGCCTGTTTTGTCGGTATCATCTCCCGTCCGCGACCAAGGGTGCACCGGTCCGAACATATAATATTTCAGGTCCGTCTTGTAATTAAGTACCTCGCGGAAATAGTAGTTGATAGGGGGCGTAAATGAATGCAGCCAAGAAGTCAGCTCTGGTGCGTAGTCGGGCTTTTCACCGGCATCCTCACTGTCAATACCCAGGTAGCGCGAGTCGAGGCGGCCGACAGTCCGTCCTTTGTCACGGAGCAGCTCTTTCCAGAAAAACTGCGCAGGAATAACCAGGTTATGTTCCAGTACCACTTTTTCCGACAAGCCCGAGTACCGCGCGATCTTGCCCGCGATTTCTTTTCTTTTCGCAGGTTCAAGGGTACCGCCCATTGCAAGTGCGGGAATCAGCTCGAATGTCGTAAACTGCTCCACTTCCGGCAGCATCTGAACCAGGTCTTTCTGTTGCAGGTCGGACGCAAGTACCTTGTGGTGCCAGGCCGTAGCCGCATAGTAAGGAAGCATGTTCGCGTCGCCTACCGGGCCTTTCCTGTCAATCCCGAGATTGGTTGGGGATACCAGGATCACGCCATTCAGGTACATCCAGTTGGCATTCTGTAGTTCAAGCGCCAGCCCCGACACGCGGTTGGTACCGTAACTTTCCCCGATCAGGTATTTAGGCGAAAGCCAGCGGTTGCGGCGGCTCACGAATGTATTGAGCCAGTCAGCCAGGTATTTGATATCTACATTGGTCCCGAAAAATTTGGATTTGGGCACATCCTTGTCAGCCGGGCGTGAATAGCCGGTGTTGATCGGATCAATGTAAACGATGTCGGCGATATCCAGAATCGAATTGGGATTTTCCTTCACTGTATAAGGCTGCACAGGGTAACCTTCGCTGTCGATGCTCAGCAGCTTTGGTCCCGTGTAAGCCAGGTGCATCCACACCGAAGCAGTACCCGGGCCGCCATTGAACGAGATCACCAGTGGCCGCGTTGCCCGGTCTTTGATATCCGATCTTTCATAATAAGTGTAAAAAACGCCGCCGATTGCTTTGCCCGCTTCGTCCCACACCGGCTGGGTTCCCACGGTTACATTGTAAGGTACCTTCACACCTTTGATCGACACCGACTGGTTAAGCGTGGTCGCCGAGTCGAGCAGGAGCTTTACCGGTTTGGGCAATGGAGAAATGGGTGGTTCCGCCTTGGCTTTCGGGTCCGCTTTGGGCTTGTCCTCCTGCTTGGTTTCAGGCCTCGGGGCAGGGGCGGTTGGCCTTTGCGCGGTCAATGGGGAAACGGTGGTCAGGGCAAGTACAGCAAGTACGAATATTTGCTTCATGGTATGTTTTGTAAAAATGAATGACAGATTGAATGGAGTTGAACGAGGTGCCGACTAGTATTTGGCCGCCTGGTCCGCTTTCGGGGTTGTCTTTTTGATAAATTCCCTTACATCCTCGTTGGAGGTAACAAGGTCTTCGCTTCTCAGGTACATCATGTGCCCGCTCCGGTAACCCTTCCAGCTGAACCGGTCCTGCAACTTTCCGCTCTTGTCCATTTGCCACATATTGAATTTCGCATTGAAGTAGTCGCAGGCGCCATCGTAGTAGCCCGACTGTACCATTACATGCAGGTAAGGATTCTGAGCCACAGCCTGGCGCAGGTTTTCACCTGTTTTGTCAATGTTGGTGCCTTCTCTGTCCCACGGGCGCGTTTGTCCGGCCACGAAATATTTCAGGTCGGTTTTGTATCGGAGTACTTCACGCAGGTAATAGTTGATCGCCGGCGTGAATGAATGCTGCCAGGAAGTATTTTCAGCAGAATAGTCAGGTCTCTCGCCCGCAGTTTCCCTGTCAATACCCATGTACCGTGAATCCAGGCGGCCGATGTTGTAGCCTTTGTCACGCAGCAGTTCTTTCCAGAAAAAGCCGGTAGGGATCATCAGGTTGTGTTCCAGCACCACTTTTTCCGAGATACCTGCGTATTTGGCCACTTTGGCGGCTACTGCTTTTCTTTTTTCCGGTTCCAGAAACCCGCCTTTGGTAATCGCCGGGATAAGTTCATTGATGGTAAACTTCTCGACTTCCGGGAGCATGTCCGTCAGGTCTTTATTTTGAAGATCAGGCGCGAGCACTTTGTGGTGCCAGGCAGTAGCGGCATAATAGGGCAGGAGGTTGGCGGCGGCTACCGGCCCTCCCCGTTCAATGCCCAGGGAGGTCGGTGATACCAGTACCACGCCATTCAAATACATCCAGTGAGAATTTTGCAGTTCCAGGGCGAGTCCCGAAACCCTTGTGGTGCCATAGCTTTCCCCGATCAGGTACTTCGCGGAGCTCCATTTGTTTTTCCGTGTGACAAAGTTGTTGATCCACTCGGCCAGGTATTTGATATCCGCATTCACCCCGAAAAACTTCGATTTCGGGATGGAATCGTTCGCTGCTCTTGAAAACCCTGTATTCACCGGCTCTACATACACGATATCAGCCACGTCGAGAATGGAATTCGGATTGTCCTGGATCCCGTAGGGCTGTACCGGGTAACCTTCATCGTCGATCAGCAGTCGCTTCGGGCCGGTGTAGCCAAGGTGCATCCAGCACGATGCCGCGCCGGGGCCGCCATTGAAGGAGATCACGAGCGGGCGTTTGGTGCGATCGGTCACATCGGTACGTTCGTAATACACATAAAACAAACTGGCGATCGCCTTTCCGTTTTCGTCCCAAACGGGCTGGTTGCCCGCCGTGGCGGTATATGAAACTTTCTGACCTTTGATAGTGACCTGATCTTTGGTGACTACATCGGTATCAAACTTGATCGTCCGGTTTTGCGCCCACGTGGAGGAAACAGCAAAAGTTGCGAGCATCCAAATGGTTAGGATTTTTTTCATACGGCAGAAATTTATATTAGGATAAAAGGTTGGAATTAGCGGTATACTTCGTTCTGAACGACATTGGTGTTGGTGCGTATCTCAGCCGAAGGAATGGGCAAAACCTGCTTTCCGGCCACTTTGATACTGTATGAAGGAAGACTTCCTTTTGACCTTTTGACAGCGCCAAACTCAGTGAGGGCAAGCCCGCGGCGGATCACGTCAAACCAGCGCATACCTTCTCCCACAAATTCCAGCTTCCGCTCATTCAGTACCGCCGTAATCAATGCATCCTTGGTACCAGCAGCACTTGGCGCCACGCCTGCCCGCTTTCTTACCGCATTCAGATCTTCGGCTGCGCCTGGCAGCTTGCCAAGTTCAGCGCGGGCTTCAGCCCGGATCAGGTATTGCTCGGCGAGACGAAGCACCTGTACATTGTCTGCATTCTGGGCAGTGCTCCATTTGGTGGTGTAAAAAACATTGGCAGTTGTATTCTTGGCTGTCAATGCGGCGCGCGTATCAGCCGGGTCGGCGATGATGGCCGCGTACATTTCGTCGTGCAGCGCAGTGCCGCCTCTTCCGCTCAGGCTTGAAGGGAAGTACCAGTTTCTCAATCCGGCTCCGTCGGTCGCATTGAATTGAAGTTCAAAAAGCGATTCAGCCGTGTTCCTGGACCGGAATATGGTTTCAAACGGAGTACTTAATGCCTGGTTCGCGATTGCCTCCGTGGCATATTGCTCGGCCTTGTCCCATTGCTTGTTGTACAGATAGTACCTCGCCAAAAGTGCCCGGGCTGCCCCTTTTGTGGCTTTTGCTTTGCTGAGGATCGTGGAAGACCGCGTTTCGGGCAGCTTCGCAATCGCTTCCAGCAGATCTTTCTCTACCTGGTCGTAAGTTTCACGCAACGTATTGCGCGGCGCGAAGTCAGCTTCGGTGATACCTATTGACGGAGTCAGCTTGATCACCACGCCTTCTGTCCCGTACACATTTGGAATACCGCCGAAAAAGCGCGCAAGATCGAAGTAGGCGAGGCCGCGTACAAAGTGGGCCTGTCCAATTAAATCGTCCTTGCTGGTTTGTGCGACGGTCATTTCGGGTACTCCGGTAATGACGGAATTGGCAATGTCCACGCAGCGGTAAAGTGAGGTGTACAAATCTTCCACTTCCGAATTGTCAGCACTAAAGTTGAACTCGTCAGCCGAAATCAATGCATCCCAGGTATCTACCTGCTGAGACATATCGGAAGCAACGTCGCTGATCACCTGCACGCGCCACATGTAAACGGTTTGTAAATTGTTGTACATCCCGTTTACCACACCCTCGGCGCTGTTGAGACTGGAAAACGCCTGGCTGCTGCTGATCTGCGAAAGCGGCTCGATGTCGAGTACATTGCAGGCAGAAACCCCCGTGATCAATAATAATGCTGTCAGTATCTTTTTCATCGTATCGTTGATTAAAAGGTTAAGTTGATTCCGCCCATGAATACACGTGGCTGCGGCATAACGCCCTGGTCTACACCTTGCACGGTTTCGGATGGACTTACCGACACTTCGGGATCAAGGCCCGTGTATTTGGTGAAAGTGAGCAGGTTTTGTGAGGCCACGTAAATGCGGGCGCTGCTGATACCGATCTTGGAACTGAATGATTTTGGTACCGTAAACCCGAGGTTTACATTTTTCAAACGGAGGTAAGAAGCATCTTCCACGTGGCGTGACGGACGGAAGTTGGTGTCATAGTTGCTGTGCGACATGCGTGGAATGTCCGTCTTGTCGCCCGGATTTTGCCAGCGGTCGAGCTGCTGTGAGCTGTAACCCGTGGTGCGCTCGCCGCCATGCTCGAAGAAGAAGCGGTTGTAGTTGAACACATAATTTCCGTAGCTGTACTGGAAGAATGCCATCAGATCGAAAGCTTTGTACTTGAATGTGTTCGTCAATCCTCCCTGGAAGTCAGGCCACGCGCTTTTATCCAGGATAAACCGGTCGGTATTTACATTGAAAACCTCGTCGCTGCCGGTATTCCAGATGATATTCCCGTTTTGCTCGTCAACACCCAGCTGCTCGTGTACGTAGAAAGAAAAGAGCGGGTAACCTTCTTCAATGCGGATATAATCTCTCGTAAATGCACTGATCGGTGCAGCCAGTTTTTTTACGAGGTTTTTATTACGTGAGATATTGAATGCGATGTCCCAGGTGAAGTCTTCGCTCTGAACTGCCGAAGCATTAATACCCAGCTCAAAACCTTTGTTTTCCATCTCACCATAATTCTGGATCAATGTGCTGTACCCGGTTGAGCGCGGCACAGGTACTTCGAGCAGCATATCCTTGGTTTGCTTGTTGTAATAATCAAGCGTTACATTCAGCTTGTCCTGAAAAAGGCCGAGGTCCATTCCGATGTCAAACTGTGCCGTGGTTTCCCATTTCAGGTCTGGATTAGCCAGCTGAATGGAGTTGAAGCCAGGATAATCGCCGTAAGCCGCCGCACCGCCGGAGCCAGGAGTTACCCCGCCGCCGCCACGCAAGCCGCCTCTTTGTCCGCCCCATAAACCAAGCGAAGCAAAGTTTCCGATCCCGCTCTGGTTACCTGTCACCCCGTAGCTAGCTCTCAACTTCAGTTCTGAAATCGCTTTCACGTCTTTCAGGAATTCCTCTTCCGATACAGCCCAGCCCACGGAAGCCGAGGGGAACATTCCCCAGCGGTTGTTTGCACCAAAGCGCGATGATCCGTCATAGCGGATGTTACCTGTGAAAAGGTATTTCTTTTGAAAATCGTAATTGACCCGGCCAAAAAAGGAGGCGATACCCCAGGCTGTCTGGTCAGCAGTGGAGTTTTTAACTGCCGCCGAAGCGATGGTTTTGAACTCGTTGCTTGGAAAGCCGCTGCCCGTCGCCGAAGTCGCATTGTTGACGTTCTTTTGCAGCGTGTTACCCAGCAGTAAATTGAAGCTGTGGTCGCCCGCCAGTTTGAACTGATAGGTCAGTACGTTTTCGTTGATCCAGTTGAAATCCCGAACAACACTGTTCGTAGCGGTGCCGCCCACAGCTGCACCGGCGATCAGGTTGGTGTTTGAATAATTGTTTTCCGAGATATAGTTGTTGTCAATACTCCAGTTGGTGCGGAACACCAGTCCGCTCGCAATTTCCCAGTCGCCGAACACATTCCCGATGATCCTGTCGGTGTTCATCATGTAGTCCATTTCGTTGACAATCGCGATCGGGTTTTCCCAAACCGGTCTGTTGTATGTCCCGTCCGCATTGTAAACAGGTACATTGCTCGGGTAAAAGAATGCATTGGCTAATGCAGAAGTAGTATTGTTCCCATTCTGAATGCGGTTTCGTTTGCTGTTTGAATAAAAAATGCTCGTACCGAATTTGATCGCGTCGGAGGCGGAAAAGTCAAGGTTAACCCTGAAAGTTTTGCGGTCAAATTTGGTAGGCTTCATAATTCCTTCCTGATTGAAAGTATTGGCCGAGACCAGGTACTTCACCCGCTCATTCCCGCCTGAAATAGACGCGTCAATATTGTAAAGGGCGCCGCTCTGCATGATCGGGTCCAGCCAGTTGGTGTTCACAGCCGCGTCAGGATTGGCGTATTGTGGCTTGTAAGTGGCACCGGCAGGGTTGGGCGCAGTAATGGAGCCGTAAGTATCGACCCAGTTGTTGGCAGAAGCTTCATTTTGCAGCCGCTCGAAAGTAGGCCCGTCCACACGCAGTTCATTCGGGTCCCTCCATGCTTTGGAAGTACCTGCGTAAGACGAGATGGATATTTTTGGCTTACCAGATTTTCCTCTTTTGGTTGTAATCAGAATCACCCCGTTTGCAGCCCGCGCTCCGTAAATCGCCGTGGCGGAAGCATCTTTCAGGATTTCCATGGATTCAATATCGGAAGGGTTCAGGTCGGCGAGCGGGTTGGTGGGTTGTCCGAATGAAGTTCTCGCCAGGTTTTGCGAGACGATCGGCACACCGTCGATTACATAAAGTGGCTCTGAGCTTGCATTGATGGAAGTTGCCCCGCGCACACGCACCATCACGCTCGTTCCCGGCTCCCCTGAGCCTGCGCTCACCTGCACACCCGGGCTTCTTCCCTGAAGCAGCTGGTCGGGGCTCGGACTTGGTACGTTCTTGATCTGTTCTGCGGAAACGGTGGAGATAGCGCCGGTGACCGTGCGCCTGTTCTGCTCACCATAACCCACCACAACCAGCTCCTGCAATGCTTTTGCTTCCGCTACCAGCTCTATTTTATAAGAAGTTTGGGAGGTAACAGGTACTTCAATTGTCGTGTACCCGATAAATGATGCAACAAGCCGCGCGTTGGGTGCTACGTCAATTTTGAACTTACCGTCTACATCCGTTTGCGTACCCGAAGAGGTGCCTGCGACGCGGATAGTGACGCCCGGCATGGGCAGATTATCCTCCTTTGCTACAACCACGCCGGAGATCGGGACGGTCTGTGCCTGCGCGGCGCGGACCACACAAAACAGCAGCAATAACCATAGTAATTTAGCTCTCATATTCTTTCTAGTTTTTGTTTACCTCAATAAATTAACCAAAAAGAAAAATGACATTTCAGCCCGTTGCAGGGCACTGTATGGTTATTACCAATATCTATTTATCATGCGATAATTTTGGTAAAAACAGCAGGAAGTTAAATTTCTAAAATTCTGGAACTGCCTTTTATTGCGCTATTAAATTTTGATATATATAGATAAAATAATTCAATGCGCTATGAACGGGTAATTTGAAGATTTTTTATTTGGTGAGTTGCTGCGGATAGAATTTGTATTATTCAGGTGTTGCGTTTGCTGTTGATCATCCGCATCAGCCGGGTTCCTGTGTTGGAGCCATAGTCATGACCGTTAGTTGCTGGCACATAATTTGTGCGTACTGCCGACTAACTAATGTTGCCTTCCCAATCGAGGAATGCGCATATTACACCTTTCAACTTTTCTTTACTGAATGACGACAGAACAGATACAGGAAAATGTCCTGAAACTTGGCAAATGGTTTCATAACATTGATCTGCATGGCGTGAAAACTGCGCCCGACCACTTCCTGGGAGACTATCCCAGCTTCAAGTACCAGAATTTCTCCAAAGCGATCCCCGCAGACCTGACGGGCAAATCCGTGCTGGACATTGGCTGCAATGCCGGATTCTATTCCATCGAAATGAAAAAGCGCGGAGCCGAGAGAGTGGTGGCCATTGATTCGGACGAACGTTACCTTGCTCAGGGTCGCTTTGCAGCTGAGACACTCGGCTTTGATATCGAGTTTCGTAACATGTCCGTATATGAGGTAGCGGAACTGGGAGAGAAGTTCGACGTGGTTATTTTCATGGGCGTACTATATCACCTGCGCCACCCGCTTCTGGCACTGGACCTGCTGTACGACAATGTGGTTGGAGATATACTGATCTTCCAATCCATGCAGCGCGGGGGAGATGTGGTAGAGCCTTTGAATGTGGACTACGAGTTTAGCGAGACGGATATGTTCATGTCTCCGAATTTCCCGCAGATGTATTTTATCGAAAAGAACTACTCACACGATCCTACGAACTGGTGGATCCCCAACCGAGCAGGAGCAGAAGCAATGCTGCGCAGTGCGGGATTCGAGATTACCGCACATCCTGAACCGGAAGTATATATCTGCCGCCGGGCAGAGCTGGCCGACAACCAGCCACGCGCCGTTTACCCAAGCCGACAAACGAAAAAATAACCATGATAGAAGCAGTTAAATTCTGGAACGAACCGAACAATAAGTCGCATTGGGATTTTGAGATTGATGGAGATTGGCGCATTTTTTCTGAGATGGTCAAATTGGCCGCTCAGGCAGTAAAAGCTGAGAATCCGGGGATTCTCAGGGTGATGGGCGGCATTTCTCCCATTGATGCTACATTTATACAAAAACTGGATCAGTATGGCGCACTGACCGATATTGACCGCGTGGCTGTACACGGTTTTCCGCTCGATTGGAACCACTGGCAGCTGAATCAATGGCCTGAAAAAATTGCGGAGATTGAAGCGGTGACTAACAAGCCTGTCTGGGTTACCGAGGTGGGGATATCTACTTTTGGCGCCGAGGAAGTGCAGGAATTCGGGTTGAGAAGAACGGCAGAGCTGCTGTCCGGAAGAGTGGAACGCGTTCACTGGTACAGCCTGTTTGACCTGCCAATGGCGTGGGGAGCAACTACGCGCCACCGTGAGGCAGAGGGTTCTTCCTACTACCGCCACTTTTATATGGGACTGATCCGCGAGGATGGTACACCCAAGCTGGCATTAAAGCACTTTTCTGATTTTACACCTGAGTTCGGGATCTGTCAATGGTTTCACTTCAATGATGAGCGCCTGGAATCCGCGGTGCACTGGCTTCGCAAGCTTGGGGTGAAAAAGCTCCGCACCGGCCTGAGCTGGGCTGACTGGCTGCGGCCTGATGCACATATCTGGTTTGATAAGATGATGAAAGCGCTGGAAGAGTTTGATCTTACAGTGACATTCTGCTTTACACCGGAAGAAAAGGGCATTGCGCCGCACCATACCAGTGCGCCGAAGAATATCGAAGAATTTGCAGCCTTCTGCGTAGAAATGATGCGCAGATATGCCTGAGCCGAAAATGTGTTGGATATGAGTGAAGAAGTACAGTCAAATGCTGCTGAAAAGTGGTTTGAGCTCATGCTCAATGGCGAATTCGAAGCAGTCTGGAAAATCAGTGATGAGGGTTTAAAGGCCAGGGCTGGAAAGTCAGAGCACCATTTACCCCGTCACTTTCAACATATCTGGCAGGGCGGATCGCTGGCGGACAAGCGTGTGCTTGTCCGCTGCTACCACGGTCTCGGTGATACCATCCAGTTTATCCGCTATGCGCCTTTGATCAGGCAAATCGCAAGTGAAGTAATTATTTGGGTGCAGCCCGCACTCATTCCTTTGCTCCAAAACGTTGCAGGCATCGACAAGCTGCTGCAGCTTCACGATGGTACACCCGAGGTAGCCTATGATGTGGATATCGAGATTATGGAATGCCAGCATATTTTCCGTTCTACCCTCGACACGATCCCTCGTGAAGTGCCTTATATCTTCGTACAACCGCACTATTTGCCACATACCGAAGGTAATCTGGCAGTGGGGCTGGTCTGGAAATCGGGCGGGTGGGATGCGCGCCGCGACGTGCCTTTTGAATTATTGAAGACATTGTTCCGCGTACCCGGCCTGACTATTTTCATCATGCAGGCAGAAGCAGCCGCGTCGGGCTGGGAGGAAGGTTACGGGATCTACCCCGGCGCATTCGACCTTCCTGATTATGCAGAGGCGCTGAAAGGTTTGGATCTGGTGATTTCTGTGGATTCAATGCCGGTACATCTTGCCGGCGCATTGGGAGTACCCGTATGGAACCTGCTGCACGCGCAGGCAGACTGGCGCTGGATGAAAGACCGGGAAGATAGTCCCTGGTACCCTACCATGCGGAACTTCCGTCAGGAAACGGCAGGCGAATGGGAGCCTGTGATAAAGAAAGTGACCGCCGAGCTGGAAAAGCTCAGCGGCCGTTCAATTGCAGATACCGTTTCCTGATCTCACTGAATTTTCCCTGATGATATGCGAGTCCGTGGTACACGGCAGCGGCCATGCGCGCCCATCTGAGATAAATTTCGGGTTCATGCTGCAATCTTGCGCGGCGGAAAATGCGGTGGCTCCAGAGTGAAATATAGTACCGGGTCCGGTAGATCAGCTTTCGCTGGAAAGTCGGAGTGGCTGCGTCCGGCTTCACGCGTTTGCGCGTTTTGGAGCGTCCGGCCGCCCAGGTAAGCCGGTAAGAAAGTCCCTCGCGGCGCTGACGGAATCCAGCTGCCTGCGTTTGCGCCACGAAATCCCCGTCGACCGATTCAAGCTGCAGGCGGCCTGCCGCCACTGCCTCTTTCACCAAACCTGAAATCAGCTCGTTTCTGACAATCACCACGTTAGTGCCGCGTCCGTCTGACGAATAAGGTTCTACCCAGGCATCACCGAATGCGATATCGGCGGTTTCAGCTACTACATCGTCGCAGAAGTTACAAGCGTGGTTCATGAAAAAACCTGCACCCCAGTCTCCGTCTGCCAGGTGCCACCAGTCTTTGTACGTTGATTCTCCATTGTTCATTGTCAGCTCGGCGGTGTACAGATTGGCTGGCCGGGTCGGATCTTTACGCCGGTAATCCACACGGGAAATGTCGGTTGACGGAACATGCATTTGCCATGCAAAGCTCTCCACAAACCGCGCGCTTTTCATGTGACCGCAAAACAATCCCAATGTAAACTTGATCCGCTCACGAAAAACAGGATCTTCCCGGCGGAGCAGATGCACAGCCTTGATAAAACAGGGAATGCCGACTACCGCATAGTTACCGGGCTTTTCACGAATCAAATCCAGTATCCCCGACATTTCGATCGGGTGGTAGCGCGACTTGGCACCTTCGAGGATCTCTGTCTCGGTTGTGGATATACGATAGTGAAAATACCTTCCATTAGTCTGCGGATCTGTCTCTGTGACAACGTGCGCTACTCCGTCGATCAGCCCCAGCCGCAGCAGCTCGGTCGCGACCCAACTGACCATCCCGCCAGAGCTACCAAGAACTCGAAACTCCTTTTCAGCCACGTGCCCCACGTAAGCAGACTCAACTACACCCAGGAGCGGGTGCTTTTCTTGCTGTGTACCAAACTGTTCCGCAGCAATTTGATCTTCATCAGCCGCGCCGCGTGAAAAGGGGCAGGTACGCGTAAATGTTTCTGAATCCTGGTGCAGCCAATATTGCGGACCAGCCGGTTTGAGCTGACAGAATTCGTCAAACTGCATTCGGATGTCGCCTGATCCTGCCTGCGCCACGCAGCTGCCACATCCAATGCATAAACCTGCATCAATGATCTCGCCGGGGCTAAGGAGTTGGTTCATGCGTGAGTTGTTTAAGGCTAATCGCCTCGTCAAGGTAATGATCCGAAACCTGACGGAGCCGTATAATATTCTCGAAAACTGCCTGATCAAGTGGCTGAGAAAGCAGCTGACTTACGATTGCAGAATCTGTATTTTCATTGATCAAATGCTTATCTGCCCCCAGCGTGCCCAGCAGGCCCTGCACTTTGAAGCTGCGATAGGAGGTAACTTCCGTCACAAACGGCCGCTCATTCCGGATCGCGAACACGCAGCCGTGGAAAAAGTTGGTCGCCACAGCTTCGGCTTTCGCCATGAAATGCGCAAAATCGTGCGGGTCAGCTGTAATCCATTGTTCGTCTGCCCAGTCGTTACGGTAACCAATGCTGATCAGCGGCAGCTTGCTGGATTCGGCATATGCTTTGATTTTGGAGATATAAGAATCAGAAAAGTTGTGTCCGTAAACGGCGATATAAGGTTTTTCCCAATACGCACTTTCGCGTGGATCAGGGATGATCGGGAACTGGAGACAAGGATCCAAAACGATCACAGGCTCGAATCCAAGCGCATTCTTGACGATCGTTTGTGAATTTTCATCCCTTACCGCAATGCTTTCGAAATTACGCAGCCGCTGTGCCCAGCTTTCTTCCAATCCTTCCGAAGCAGGGTAGTTACCATAGCTGGCCGCATAAGAAATCAGGTGTTTGGCTTTCACGCCTTCTCCGTAAAATAGCGGGTTACGTCCATACCAAGGATGGTACAGATTCCACACCTCGTCGCTTCCTACCACTACCACATCGTAGTCTTCCATCTCTTCCGGACGGTCCAGCTCAAAGCGGGGAGAAAGCGGGAGTGACTCGAAAATTTCGAAAAATCGCTCTACTTTCTGGCGGTAAACCGGGTGGTCGGATTCAGGAACATGGGTAGGTAATGTAGGCTGTAATGCACATTTCCATTCCGCCATATTGACCCGCCGGGAGTCGTGGTCGAGGATCGTGGAACTGTGTCCGCGTGATTGTAAACCTTCTGCCAGGCAGCGCGCCTGCCAGTAGCTACCATAATTAATACAACGGTGAAAAGTCAGTACTCCGGTTTTTAAAACACTCATTCGGTATAAGGACAGTTATTTTAGGAAAGTGCAGTTATAAAGCTCCTTTTCGCACGATTTTTGAGCTGCGTCAATAATCTTCAATTTTTATGTAAAAAGAATGCCAAAGTACTTGCATTGGCATTCTGACAACTTGCGTAAACAGTAATCAACGATTTACATGACCCGATTTCTTCTGATCCGGCACGCGACTACCGACTCGGTGGGAAAGCGATTGTCCGGCCGAACACCACAGGTATCTTTAAATGAAGCAGGACGCGCCGAAGCTGAAAGGCTTGCAAAGCAGCTCACCGGCGTGACGATCCACGCCATTTACACCAGTCCGCTGGAACGCACGACTGAAACGGCCACGTTCGTTGCCAGGCCGCATAACCTGCAACCAGTCAGCCAGGAAGATTTCCTCGAGATCAACTTCGGGGAATGGACCAATGCTACATTTGCCGAGCTCGACGCCCTCCCGGAATTCCGGCATTTCAACACATTCAGGAGCGGCACGCGCATTCCCGGCGGCGAAACCATGCTCGAAGCACAGGCGCGAATGGTAGGAGGGATTGAAAAACTTTGTCGCCGGCACCCGGGCGAAACGGTCGCCATTGTGAGCCACTCGGATATGATCAAAGCTACCATCGCTTATTACACCGGCGTGCATCTTGATCTTTTCCAGCGCATTGAAGTGAGTCCCGCTTCGGTGAGTATCATCGAAGTTGGTGCTGATTACGCCGGCATCAAGCTGGTGAATTATACGGGTGAGCTGGCGTTCTGATCCTGCGGCTATTTCTTGTCTTGCTTGGCTTCAAGCCCCGCTTCTTTCCGGTGCTGTTCCATTGTTTCCAGCACCTGTTCGGGGCGAACATCTTTGGCAAGACTGTCAATCTCAGCATCATAGGATTCGGGAATATCCATTTTCTTGGCCATCGCCGTGGTGAGCTGGATCAGGCGCGTGATCTCGTGCTCAGCCAGCAGGTTTACCTGCAGGTTCAGCTCGGCGCGCCGGTCAGCCTCTGCATTCATCCGGTTCTGACTGATCAGTACAAATGTGGAGAGGAAAATAGCTTCCACGGAAGCAAACATGGCGAGTACCACAAAAGACTCGTCAAAGGGTTTCAGTCCGAGCCAGCCCAGGTTCCAGATGATCCAGATCACGAACATCGTGAGGTGAATGTATACGAACAGCATACTTCCGGTAAAGCCGGTAATGGAGTCGGCAAGTCTTTCCTCAAAAGTTTTCCTGCGTTGTTCTTCCTTGGTTCTTTCCAGCAACGCGCTGATATTGCGCGTAACGATCTTCATTTCAGGGGCGTTTGCGTGATCCGTTTCGTTTTGTGTTGGGCTGCCCATGTTCAGTTTGTTTAATCCGGCCGCTCCGGTCTACTATCGTGCCACTGAAAAGACCCGGATAAAATTGCATTATTCCTGGCTCTTCATTTTTCAGTCAAATCCTGCCTGTAAGCTGTTATCTTACCCGCAGTTTTTTCAAATACATGAAACAACCGGCGCGGGTCGCATTCTCCTCTCCCAATTTTGTTCGTATGAAATCGAAAATTGAGGGTAAGAAAATTTTGTCCGATAGGTGTTACACTGTTGAAATTGTCCGGGAGTTTGTAGGGAAACATCCCCAGATGGGATCAACAGGTGGTTTGTTCTCTACATGTGGTTACATGATTTATTAAAAATTTCGCCTTTTTTCCCGACTTTCTGCCTGCAAAATCAGGACAAGCCATTTGTCTCCCGGTGTAAAGCCGCTCTGTTCCATTTTCCCTCTTCAGGTACTTACCAGCTTGATTTTCTTGCAAATGACATGCCCACTTTTCAGTAATGCCGGTCGGCGGTCTGCATCATCTTCTACTACTTTATAGCTCCGGCCGCAGCTTCGTATACCGACTTAGGTACAAAGCTTGTAGTACCCAGCGACGAAAATTCGGGTTCACACATTTGTCCCCATCATCGGAGGAAGTGTCCCGCAGCCAGATTCAGGAGGCATATTCCCGCAAGTTGTAGGCTTGGATAATCCGGATTTTTCCGCGCATGGTGCAAGCAGGAATCTTTGATTTTGCAGCCGGGAAGCACAATTGGACAGCGGGTAGAATTGTAATTTTTATAGAAATTAAACTGAACGAATAACTAACCTCAAAGATCATACAATGAGCAAAACAGTTCTAATAACAGGAGGTGCTGGTTTCATAGGTTCTCATTTGGCAAATGAGCTACTCGAAAGAGGGTATAATGTAAAAGCGCTGGATAATTTAAGCGAACAGGTCCACGGAAAGAACTGCACGCGCCCGGACTACCTCAATGAGGAAGTAGAGCTGATCGTCGGCGACGTGCGCGACCCTGAAAAAGTAAAGCAGGCATTGAAGGGTGTGGACGCAGTTTACCACTACGCCGCAATGGTAGGAGTGGGCCAGAGCATGTACCAGATCAAAGAGTATACGGATGTCAACAACTGCGGAACCGCTGTCCTGTTAGAAGCACTGATCAACAATCCCGTTGAAAAGCTGGTCGTAGCAAGCAGCATGAGCATTTATGGCGAAGGTTTGTACCGCGACAAGGCTGGTAAAATCAGTCCGGGCTACGAGCGTGACCTTAACCACCTGAAATCAGGCAACTGGGAGTTGATGGATGCAAACGGTGATCTTTTAACCCCGTATCCGACCCCGGAAACCAAAGCACCTTCACTGGCTTCGGTGTATGCGCTTTCTAAATATGATCAGGAGCGCATGTGCCTCATGATCGGTAAAGCTTATAACATCCCGACTGTCGCATTGCGGTTTTTCAATGTGTACGGTACCAATCAGGCACTGTCAAATCCTTACACCGGCGTACTCGCGATTTTCGCGTCGCGACTGATGAATGGAAATGCGCCGATGATCTTCGAAGACGGCCGCCAGCAGCGTGATTTCGTAAGCGTACAGGATATCGCCCAGGCTTCGCGGCTTGCGCTTGAAACCAAAGCGGCGGAGTACGAATCCTTCAACGTAGGAAGCGGAAACGCTTATACCGTGGTGGAGATCGCCGAGAAAATGGCGCGTGTGCTCGGGAAAGAACACATTGAAGCAGAGATATCAGGCAAATACCGCGTAGGTGATATCCGGCATTGCTTTGCTGACATTACCAAAACGAAGGAAGTACTGGGCTATCAGCCCAAAATATCCCTGGAAGAAGGTCTGGTGGAACTGGCTACCTGGCTGGAAGGACAAACCGCGGAAGACAAAGTTGCACACGCTAAAAACGAGTTGATGACAAGAGGTCTGACCGTTTGAAATATAGTTTCTAATCTATAAACACGCAAACGAAATATGGTGCCGGAAATCCCCTTGAATAGAAAAGATATGGAATATGAAAACAATAATGTGGGACTTGTACAATGGTTCCATATCAATCAGCACCGGGAAGTGGAGAAGGCAGTGGAGGAGTTTGAGAAACTGGGTGTTGCACGCATTCGTACAAATATCTCTTGGGCAGACTGGCATCTGCCGGAAGGAAAAGAATGGTTCGACTGGCTGTTTGCGACGATAGGCAAGAAGCTGGAAATACTGCCTTGCATATTGTACACGCCGCCATCGATCGCATTGAAGCCGAAATCGTCTGCACCGCCGCGCAATGCGAAGGATTATGCAGATTTTGTGGATACCATCATCACCAGGTACGGCGAATATTTCGAATATGTGGAGCTTTGGAATGAGCCCAATAACCAGGCTGAATACGATTTTACATTGGATCCGGACTGGAATATATTCTGCGAAATGATCGGCTCGGCGGCAAACTGGGCGAGACAGCGCGGAAAGAAAACGGTACTCGGCGGAATGAGCCCCATTGATGCGAACTGGCTGAATGAAATGTTCAGAAAGGGCTTGATGGAGCACATTGACGTAGTAGGTGTGCACGGTTTCCCCGATGTATTTGATTACAACTGGGAAGGCTGGCAGGCCGAGATCAGCAAGGTGCGGGAGGTACTGAACAACCACCAGTCCAATGCAGCACTATGGATTACCGAAGCCGGGTTTTCTACCTGGCAGAAGAATGAGCGCAAACAGGTGAAGGAGTTTATCAATGCGCTTGAAGCCGGTGCCGACCGCGTGTACTGGTACACATTGAAAGATCTTTCGGCCGAGCTGCCGGCGGTGGACAGGTTCCACCTTGATGAGCGTGAGTATTATTTTGGTATAAAAAATGAGGACAACTCGCCAAAACTGCTCTACACGCTGCTCGCTGACAGCGGAGTAGCTGGCGTTAAGCAATACGAATGGCTGACGCAGCCGCTTCAAGGCGCAAATGCCGACGAACAATATACATTGATCACAGGCGGCGCGGGCTTTGTAGGTACCAACCTCGCTGAGCGGATACTGAGCTCGGGTAAGCCTGTGCTCATCTTTGATAACCTGTCCCGCGCAGGCGTACAGAACAACCTGTATTGGCTCAAAGAAAGATACCCTGATAAATTGCTCGTGATGGTGGGCGACATCCGCGACAAGCATGCTGTTAAACAGGCTGTTTCGGGTGCTTCGCAGATATTTCATTTTGCAGCGCAGGTGGCGGTGACGTCAAGTCTTACCAATCCTTACCACGATTTCGAGGTAAATGCATTGGGCACGCTCAACCTGCTCGAAGCGATCAGAAACTCGGATCACAAGCCACCGGTTGTTTTCACGTCCACCAACAAAGTGTACGGTGATCTGCACGATTTGGGCATGTCGGTGAATGAAACACGTTACTTTCCGGAGAATAAATATGTTGCGGAAAATGGGATTGACGAGGAACGTAACCTTGATTTCCACAGTCCGTACGGCTGTACCAAGGGTGTAGCCGACCAGTACATCCTCGATTACGCCCGCACATTCGGTTTGAAGAGCGTGGTGTTCCGGATGAGCTGCATTTACGGTCCGCACCAGTTTGGTACCGAAGACCAGGGCTGGGTTGCTCACTTCCTGATCCAGGCGCTGAAAGGTAAGCCGATCACGCTGTACGGCGACGGAAAGCAGGTTCGCGATATCCTGTTTGTTGAAGACCTGGTAGATGCATTCCTGCTCGCAGAGAAACACATGGACCGGATCAGCGGCAATGCATTCAACATTGGTGGCGGCGTAGGTAACACGGTCAGTTTGCTTGAACTGATTGATATGATCAAGCTGATCACAGGCGATAGGCCCGAAGTGAAAATGGAAGAATGGCGTTCCAGTGACCAGAAATACTATGTTTCCAATTTTGACAAACTGAAAGCAGCCACAGGTTGGAGCCCGGCGACAGGTACCATGGAAGGTATAGCCAAGCTGCACGAATGGTTGATGGAAAACGCACATATTTCATTGGACAAAACAAAAAAGGCGAAATCCGCTGAGAAGAAAACAACTCCTATTTTTTAAAATACCCGAAAATGATTGCAGCAGTACTGACCAAACCTGGTCTTTTCGAAATACAGAAAGTAGGCATACCGGAATTAAAAGAAGATGATATCAGAATACAGGTGGAAGGCTGCGGTGTATGTGCATCGAGCCTGCCGCTGTGGGAAGGCCGCGAATGGTTTGGGTACCCGGTGGAAGCCGGTGCGCCCGGACATGAAGGCTGGGGAATCGTGGATCAGGTGGGCGACAAAGTGACGGGTCTGAAATCCGGTGACAGAGTTGCATTCCTTTCTGGCAAGGCGTATGCCGAATATGACATTGCACCTGAAAGTGCAGTGGTAAAGCTGCCCGATAACCTGAATGGTGTACAGTTTCCCGGCGAACCGCTGGGCTGCGCGATGAACATCTTTGATCGAAGCGACATTTCAGAAGGAGATACCGTGGCCATTATCGGCATGGGTTTTCTGGGTGTTTTGCTTTGCCAATTAGCTAAAAAGCGGGGTGCAAAAGTGATCGCTATCTCCAAAAGAGACTTCTCCCTGGGATATGCGGAACAAAATGGCGCTGATGAAGTGATCCCGCTGACAAGTACCTGGGAGGTTGCCAATAAAGTCTCTGAAATTACAGGCGGCGCATTTTGCAGCCGTGTGATCGAAGCGACAGGCAAGCAGGAAGCCATTGATATTGCTACTGAGATCGTAGCAGAAGGCGGCCGACTGATGATCGCGGGTTACCACCAGGACGGAATGCGCCAGGTTAACTTTCAGAAGTGGAACTGGAAAGGCATCGATGTGATCAATGCGCATGAGCGTAAGCCGGAACGGTACCTGAGCGGAATGCAGCAGGCAGTAGCCGCGGTTGTCGACGGAACGATCCGCCCGGCTGACCTGTACACACACATTTTCCGGATAGAAGAGCTGGCGAAAGGTTTTGAAATGACCGCCAGCCGCCCGGACGGATTTATGAAAGCGCTTATTCAGATATAACATTCACGAGTTTGGAAATTTCGACTAACACAAAACCTGCGCTGGCTTTTGCGGGGGTAGGCTGGATAGGCCGCAGCAGAATGCAGGCTGCAATCGAGAGCGGCACAGCAGAAATTGCGCTCTTAACCGACCCGTCTGCCGAGTGCATTACCGAAGCATTGAAAATGGCGCCGGGCTCCAAAACCGTTTCTTCTTTTGAGGAAGCGATTGCAGATCCGGACATTGATGGCGTGGTGATCGCTACGCCTAGTGCGCTTCATATGGAGCAGGCGGTTGCCGCATTTGAAAACAACAAGGCCGTTTTTTGTCAAAAACCACTGGGGCGCAATGCGTCTGAGGTAGCTGCTGTGATCGCCGCTGCTGAAAAAGCGGATAAGCTGCTTGGCGCTGATTTCTCTTACCGCTATACTGCTGCTTTTCAGCAAATCCTGCCCATTATCTCGTCCGGCGAGCTCGGACAGATCTTTGCAGTCGATCTGAAATTTCACAATGCATACGGTCCTGATAAAGCATGGTTTTACGATATGAAGCAATCCGGCGGCGGCTGCGTGCTCGACCTGGGCATTCACCTGATCGACCTGATGCTCTATGCCCTCGATTTCCCTGAGGTAACTGCATTGAACAGCAGTTTATACAGCAAGGGTGTTTCGGTGAAAGGGAAAAATGAGGTGGAGGATTACGCCAACGTTTCGCTTGAACTGGCAACCGGCACCAATGCGCAGCTTTCGTGCAGCTGGAATTTGCAGGCAGGGCAGGAGGCAGTCATTGAGGCTTCTTTTTACGGTACCAACGGTGGTGTTTCGCTTAAAAACGTGAACGGGTCTTTTTATGATTTTACAGGTTCCCGTTACTGGGGTACCAAAACAGAAACGCTCGTGAGCCCGCCGGATGCCTGGGGAGGAAGAGCATTGACAGACTGGATACAAAAACTTTCGGTGAACACGGCCTTCGACGCCTCGGCAGCACAATACCTGCCTTCGGCCGAAGTGCTGGACCGCATTTATGGACGCAGCTAATCACATATCGCCCCTCAAAGTACTCATGACCGCCGATACAGTTGGCGGCGTATGGACCTATTCCGTAGAGCTTTGCCGGGCGCTGGCTGACTATCATGTGCATTTTCACCTGGTTACCATGGGTGCAAAAATGCAGCCCTGGCAGGCAGCTGAAATTGGTGCGCTGGACAATGTAACTGTCTACGAAACAGATTACAAGCTGGAATGGATGGACAATCCCTGGGAGGAAGTGGACGAAGCAGGCGCTTATTTATTGTCTCTGCAAAAAGCGGTACAAGCCGACCTGGTTCATTTAAACGGCTATGTACACGGCGCATTGAAATGGGATGTGCCGGTCATTTCGGTTGCGCACAGCGACGTATTCTCGTGGTTCAGGGCAGTTGCTAAAACAAACCCGCCTGCGGATTGGGATACGTATTTTACAAAAGTCCAAAGCGGCTTGCAGCAGGCAGATCACATTGTAGCCCCTTCCCGGGCGATGATGGACGAACTGGATGCGATTTATTCTTTACACGAAAACCATTCGGTGATTTACAACGCCCGCGGTGCAGACCGGGTTTTTTGTGGTAAAAAAGAAAAGACGGTGCTCTGTATGGGCAGGATCTGGGATGAAGCCAAGAACGTGAAGCTGCTGACCGACGCCGCACCCCTGATCCGCTACCCGATCAAAATCGCAGGCGAAACACAGTTTGAAAATAACAGCACGGAGGTGCAGCAGAGTAATATCTGCCACCTGGGCAAGCTGGGTTCCGAGGCTATTGCCAAGGCACTTTCCACGGCCAGCGTGTATGCATTACCGGCCAGGTACGAACCGTTCGGGCTGTCGGTGCTCGAAGCGGCATTGTCGCATTGTGCATTGGTGCTCGGCGACATTCCTTCCTTGCGGGAAATCTGGCAGGATCATGCGATTTACGTTCAAACAGACAATCCGCAGCAACTGGCCGATACGATCAATGCATTGATGCAAGACGAGGAAAACCTGAATAAAATGGCTGAAAAAGCCCTTCAGCGCGCACAGCAATTTACCACAGGCAACATGGGCAGATCCTACGCAGAACTGTACCAGCAGCTGGTAGAACAGTTTGAAGCGGCACAACGAAACATCCTTTAACTATGAATATTGTCCTTTTTTACCATTCCCTGCTTTCGGACTGGAACCACGGAAACGCACATTTCCTGAGGGGAATCGCCACCGAGCTGATCAAGAGAGGGAATACCGTAAGCATTTACGAGCCCAAAGATGCGTGGAGCCTGCAGAACCTAATTGCAGATTACGGGCAGGAAGCAGTGCAGGAACTGCAAAATTACTACCCGCTCCTGAGCAGCATTCAGTACGATCCGGCCACGCTGGACCTGGATGAAGTACTTAAAGATGCCGATCTGGTGCTGGTGCACGAATGGAATGAACATGCATTGGTGAAGGCAATTGGTGAAAAAAGGAAGAAGTACTCTTTCAAGCTGTTGTTCCACGACACGCACCACCGCGCCGTAACCGAGAAGGCGAGCATGAGCGCGTATGATATTTCCAACTACGATGGCGTACTCGCATTTGGCGGCAAGATCAGGGACATTTATCTGTCAGAAAAATGGACTAAAAACGCGTGGACCTGGCATGAGGCTGCGGATACCAATGTTTTTCATCCCATTGAAAATACCGGCTACGAAGGTGATTTTGTGTGGGTGGGCAACTGGGGCGACGAGGAGCGTACAAAGGAGCTTTTCGAGTTCATTATCGAACCCGTGAAAGAAATGAAGCTGAAAGCGAAGATATACGGCGTGCGCTACCCTGATCACGCAAAAGCGGCTTTGGCCGACGCGGGTATCGAGTACGCAGGCTGGCTGCCCAACTTCAAAGCGCCGGAGGTTTTTTCGAAATACCGGTTTACAGCCCACGTGCCGCGTGGCCCGTATGTAAAAGCATTGCCGGGTATCCCGACGATCCGTCCATTTGAGGCGCTTGCCTGTGGTATCCCGCTTATTTCAGCTCCGTGGGATGATACAGAAAACCTGTTTACTCCCGGAAAGGATTTTGTTTTTGCCAAAAATAAAGAAGAAATGAAGCGGTGGATCGACCGCGTGCTGACAGACGAAAGCCTGGTAGGAGAAATGACCACGCACGGACTGGAAACGATCCGCAGCAAGCATACCTGCGCACACCGTACAGACGAATTGTACCAGATATGCGAGGAGCTGGGTGTTAACAACTTAAACCAAACGATGACGCTATGAAATTTGCATTCTTCGGTTCGAGCCTTGTTTCAGCTTACTGGAACGGCGCTGCAACCTATTACCGCGGCATTATCCGCGCTATGAATGAACTCGGGCACGAGATCACATTTTACGAGCCCGACGCTTATGACCGTCAGAAAAACCGGGATATGGATGATCCTGATTGGGCACGTATTGTCGTTTACCAGCCCAATGAGGAAGATGTAGCCAAGGTGCTGAATGACGCGATGGATGCAGACGTGATCATCAAAACGAGCGGGGTAGGGGTGTTTGACGAGTTACTGGAAAAAGAAGTTGCGGCCCTCGGCCAGCGTGACAAGTTCGTGATCTTCTGGGATGTGGATGCGCCTGCGACGCTGGACCGCGTACATCACAATGAAAATGATTATTTCAAAGACCTCATTCCGCAGTACGATCTTATACTGACTTACGGCGGCGGTGATCCTGTGATCAATGCGTATACAGCGCTGGGCGCAAGAAAATGTGTGCCGATCTACAATGCGCTCGATCCGGCTACGCACCATCCCGTTGAAACGCAGACGCGCTTTGAAGGCGACCTGGTGTTTTTGGGTAACAGACTGCCTGACCGTGAAAAGCGCGTGGAGGATTTCTTCCTGAAAGTGGCGGCGGAAATGCCTGACCAACGTTTTATACTGGGCGGCAACGGCTGGCATGATAAACCGATGTCTTCCAACATCAATTACATCGGACACGTATTTACAAAGGACCATAATGCATTGAACTGCTCGCCGAAAGCGATCCTGAACATCAGTCGCGACAGCATGGCCAAGTACGGTTTCTCGCCCGCAACCCGCGTGTTTGAAGCAGCCGGAGCAGGTGCATGCATTATCACCGATTACTGGGAAGGTATCGAGTTCTTCTTCGAGCCGGGGATAGAGATCCTGGTTGCCCGGAGCGGGGACGAAGTACGGAGCCTGCTTACTTCTCTCACAGCAGAGCACGCAGCGCAGATCGGACAGGCAGCTTTGAATAAGGTTTTGGAAAAACACACTTATGCGCACCGCGCCGTGGAGCTGGACAAGCTTTTGAAAGATGAGCTTACATTAAACAAAGCGGCGGTATGACGGAAGGTAATTTGAAAATAGTGGTCCTGGGTTTATCCATTACCTCTTCGTGGGGAAATGGCCACGCTACTACGTTCAGGGGATTGATCCGTGAGCTGCACCAGAACGGACACGATGTTACATTCCTGGAACGCGATGTACCCTGGTATGCTTCCAACCGCGACCTGAAAGATTTTTCGTACTGCAAAACGATCCTTTACCAGAACATCGACGAGCTGAAAGCCGCTCATTCAGAAACGATCAGGAATGCAGACCTGGTGGTGGTAGGCTCCTATGTGCCGGAAGGCGTAGAGGTAGGAAGGTTCGTAACGGAAACGGCCGAGGGTATCACCGCATTTTACGACATTGATACGCCGGTGACACTTGCAAAGATCAAAAAGGAGGACTACGAATACCTGCACCCGGACCTGATCCCGCTGTACAATATGTACCTGAGCTTTACCGGCGGGCCTACTTTGACTTACCTGGAAGAACATTACGGCTCTCCCATGGCGCGTCCGTTCTATTGCTCTTTCGATCCCGAACTCTATTATCCGGAAGCACACGAAAAGCAATGGGACCTGGGATACCTGGGTACTTACAGCGACGACCGCCAGCCTCCGCTCAAAGCATTGATGCTGGATGCAGCTGAAAAAATGCCTGAAGGGAAGTTTGTAGTAGCAGGTCCGCAGTATCCCGGCAATATTCAATGGGCGGGCAACGTGGCGCGCATTGAACATTTGCCGCCTTCGGAGCACCGGAAATTTTATAATAGTCAGCGATTCACAATGAATATCACGCGGGCAGATATGATCCGAGCGGGTTACTCGCCAAGCGTGCGGCTGTTTGAAGCAGCTGCCTGCAACACGCCGATCATCAGCGACTACTGGGAAGGATTGGATACGATCTTTGAGCCCGGTAAAGAGATCCTGATCTCGCGTTCTGCTGAGGACACGATTGATTTTTTGACCAACATCACGGAAAGCGAGCGGCAGGACATTGCAGAAAATGCAAGACGCAAAGTGCTGGAATTCCATACCGCCGCACACCGCGCTACCGAGCTTGAAGGGTATTATGCCGAGGCAATGCGCATGCGGGAAGTAACTACCGCCGAAATCAGGCCTGATACCTATTGAACCAGCATTCGGCCGCAAACTGATTTACACATTTGCACGAACTGCCACAGCCAGATCAGCAACGAACCGGGGAAGCTGGATCGCCAGCATCCCCGGCGTTATCAGCTCTACTTCTTGCTGCCCCACTATCACTCCATTCAATGTGTCCCAAAAATGAACTGAATAAGTACCCGCGGACATGCCCGGTACTTGGACAGTCACATCAATGGAGGACGCATTTTCATTCAGTATTTTCAGATTGCCGGCTTTCTTGACCAGTGTATCGGTACGCATTGCCCATAAGACCGCCTGCTGGCTGTCGGCGCTGGCGAATACAGCCACATGGTGGTTGCTTGAAGCAATTTCTTCATTCAGATTTTTCCTGCGGAAATTTTTCCAGTCGATCAGGCTTGTGAAGCCTGACAAGCTACGTTGCGCCAGCCGCATGCCGGGCGTCAGACAATGCGGGTGCCGGTTAGGCCAGCGCATGCCGCCGCCTGCTGCTCCCGACGCAAGGTGCGCCCATTGTATGTGGCGGAAATACTCGTCGTCGAAAAAAGCCGGAAATGTGATATGCTTGTCTTTAAACGCGTGAATGGGTCCGTGCTCACTGTCGAAAAATGGTCTGTCGGGCGGTAAGTGCGACAGCGCTTCTCTTACAAGCCGGCCCGTAGCGATAGCCGATGCAACGGTATCCTTTGGATTGTCGATCGTAGCTGAATCGTAAAAATGGGTACTTGCAAAATCAAGGTCGGCGTGGCGGAAAATAACGTCGGCCGCCGCTGGGTGCTCGTTCAGTACCGGTCCGAATATCGATACGGTTTGTGGGTGAGTGCGCCCGTACAGCCGCATTTCGGTGTCCCGCAAATGGGTGCTCAGTTCGTGAACGAAGGTTTCGAAAACGTCGGTGCGCCCGCCTGCGTGTGCCGGGTGGATTTCATTCCAGAGATCCCACGCAAAAAGAACGCCGCTGCCGCCCCAGCGCTCGGCTACAAAGCTCAGCCTGTTCTTGATCGCCTGCAACGTGTCCGGACAAATCAGCCATTCGGTGCGTTTTTTACAGGGACCACCGTGTAACTTATTGTAAGGATGGTGCCGCCAGCGTATCCACATCCAGAAAGTATCTACCGGAGTGAGGAGTATGCGGATGTTGTATTTCGCACAAAGTAGAAAAAGATCATCCCAGAGCCTGATCATGTTTGGTGAGAATTTACCTGCGGGTTTCTCAAAATACCGGTGCTCTCCCTGGGCATATTCCAGCATCAGCCGAATGCAGGTAACCCCGTGCGCAGCAAGCCAGGCGAGATAATCCGCAACCTGCTGCACGTTTTTACGCCTGAAAAGACCCTCCAATTCAGGCCAGGTAATGGCGTCGTTCTGCCCGATCGGCGTCCAGTTCTCACCTTCCTCAGTCACAAAATAAGGTGTACCCGGTGCCACCTGCACCCAGGGCAATGCATGCACGCTATTTAAAGACAACTGCAATCCGCGGTTATCCCTCGTTCCGATACTTTCTTTTTCAAATAAGTCCATTGAAATTCTGCGCTGGTGACAACAATTAAAAAGATCAACAACCCTCGCCCAAAGTCCCCGCGCAAGACAAAATCATGCCAGAACAAACTCATAAACTCTAAACTCATAAACTCCCAAACGGCGACAAACGCCCTTCGTCCACGCCAGGATACCGTCTGCCGACGATGGTTTTAAAAGTCGCCAATTGGTTATTACTTCCTTTTTTGTCCAGTCCCAATTCCTATTATGTCCATGAAAAAACATCTATTCATCATCTTTTTCCTGCTTGCCGGCACTGCGGAAACGCTGCTGGCGCAGAACAGGGTCGTTATCGGAAAGATAAGCGACGCCAGCACCCGTGAGGCACTGCCCGGGGTGAGTATCCTGGTCAAAGGTACGCAGACAGGTACTGCCAGCGACACCGAGGGTAACTTCCGGATCGAAGTGCCTGCCAATGCACCTGTACTGGTTTTTAGCTTTATCGGCTATGCTACCATTGAAATGCCGGTAGGTTCGTCATCCAATATGGAAGTGACATTGCAGGCCGACACGCGCCAGTTGAGCGAAGTGGTGGTTACGGCGCTGGGTGTGGAGCGTACGCGTAATGCATTGCCCTATGCCGCCACCCAGATCGATGCGGCCGCAGTTACCGCCGGCAGAAACCCGAACCTTGTGAATTCGCTGGCGGGCAAGGTAGCCGGACTTAACATCACGCAAACCAACACGCTCGGTGGTTCTTCCAATGTGGTGATCAGGGGTATTAAGTCGCTTACAGGCAATAACCAGGCGCTTTTTGTGGTGGATGGTGTGCCCGTGAACAACGATGTGGCGAACACGCGCAGCCAGGTCACCGGTAGCGGTGGATTTGATTATGGTAACCCTGCATCAGACATTAATCCCGACGACATTGCTTCGGTAACTGTCCTGAAAGGCGCTGCCTCCACTGCCTTGTACGGTTCCCGCGCTTCAAACGGGGTGATTTTAATTACCACCAAAAAAGGGAAAAAAGGATTGGGC
Source organism: Dyadobacter sp. Leaf189 (assembly GCF_001424405.1). Taxonomy (GTDB): domain Bacteria; phylum Bacteroidota; class Bacteroidia; order Cytophagales; family Spirosomataceae; genus Dyadobacter. The sequence goes on along the minus strand of NZ_LMPS01000005.1, from coordinate 907,574 downwards.
GTAACGATTAACAGCGGGCTTACCGTTGGCGCTGTGGACAAGAAGACTTTGCCCGTTTACCAAAAAGAATACGGCGCGGGTTATGCAGTGGAATGGGGAGCTTTTGATGTTGACGGCGATGGTGTGGAGGATAACATTGTCCCATTCAGCGACGATGCTTCTTACGGCCATAAATTCGATCCCAACCTGATGGTGTATCATTGGGATGCATTTGACCCGACTTCACCCAACTACAAAAAGGCCCGGCCCTGGGTAGCGGCAACACACGGCCCGGAGTACTTTTTTGAGAAATCGGTTTCTACCAACAACAGTATTACGATCGATGGCGGGAGTGACAAGGCTACTTTCAAAGTAGGCTATAACCGCACAACCGACAAGGGGATTTTACCAAACAGCCGGATCTCCAAGAACATGATCAATTTTGGCGGTACCCTTCATATGACGTCTAAGCTGTCGGTTAATGCAAGTGCGAATTTTACGGAACAGGAAGGATTGGGCCGCTATGGTTCGGGGTACGGGTCCATTAACCCGATGCTCGGCTTTCGTCAGTGGTTTCAGACCAACGTGGATCTGAAAGAGCAAAAAGAAGCTTATTTCAGAACGAAGCAGAATATGGCGTGGAACTGGAAAGGGCCGGATGATCTGGAAGCGGCGTATTCCGACAATGCCTATTTCACTCGCTACGAAAACTACCAGAACGACAAGCGGTACCGGACTTTCGGTAATATCTCGACAGTTTATAATGCAGCCGACTGGCTCAAAATTACTGGCCGACTATCTCTCGACAGCTTTGACGAATTGCAGGAAGAGCGCTTTGCAATCGGCAGTACGACCAATGAGAATATGCCTTATTACATCAAGTACAACCGCACTTTCCGCGAGTTCAATTTCGATCTTTTTGCCAACATACATAAGTCCCTTTCGAAAGACCTGGATCTGACGGGGCTTGTGGGGGCGAACATGCGGCGGTCGCAGCTCAATACCATGCGGGCTTCCACGAGCGGCGGGCTTGTGGTACCGCGGCTTTACGCATTGTCCAACTCGCGCAACCTGCTTTCGCCACCCATTGAAAGCGAGCAGAATATTGCTGTGGACGGTTTGTACGCCAATGCGACACTGGGTTTTCGGGAAATGCTTTTTCTGGATCTGTCGGCACGCCGCGAGCAGTCTTCCACTTTGCCAAAGGGAAGCAATGCTTACTTTTATCCCTCAGTCGCGCTTAGTTTTGCCTTTTCTGAATTGTTGAAAACGACTCCGTGGCTGTCGTACGGAAAGGTGAGAGCCAACTATGCCGAAGTGGGCAGTGATGCACCATTTGCCGCATTGGACAAGTACTACAACAAGCAGGATGAAGAAATAGGCTCGCCCATCGGTGGCTTCAATGGGATTCCGTTATACTCTGTGCCCAACACCCGCTTTAATCCAAACCTGAAACCGGAACGGACCAAAAGCACCGAGGTAGGGATCGAAATGGCGTTTTTCGGAAGCCGGGTAGGTTTTGACGTCACTACTTACCAGGCTAATACAATCAACCAGATCCTGCCCGTGACCGTGCCGACTACAAGCGGTTACAGCTACAAATACACGAATGCAGGAGAAGTATCAAACAAAGGCTGGGAAGTTTCAGTATTTGCCACGCCGGTGAAAACGGCGGACTTTTCATGGACGATCAATGCAAACTGGGCACGAAACAAGAATAAGGTAGAGTCGCTGGCAGAGGGTGATAATATGATCATCGCCACTTACCAGACGAGCGTTAGTTCCAATGCAACTGTTGGCAGGCCGTTCGGGATGCTGCGGGGTTCGGGATATGTGTACCACGAGAACGGTGGAAAGCTGATCGACTCGCGCGGGCAGTATGTACTGTCAGGCCCGACGAAAGAGATCGGTGACCCAAATCCCGACTGGGTAGGCGGCATCGGCAATACGGTGAGTTTCAAAGGGATCTCGCTCTATTTTTTGGTTGATGTAAAAAAAGGCGGACAGCTCTACAACCTGGACACATTTTACGGATTTGGAACAGGGCTTTATCCTGAAACAGCCGGACTCAATGAGCTGGGCAACCCGTCGCGGCTGCCGGTGGCGCAGGGTGGGGGAATACTGCTCGAAGGTGTCAAAGCAGACGGCTCGCCCAACGATGTCAGGCTGGAAAACCGGGCTTACGCACTTGGCCCGTACGGACCTAATGAATCCCATATTTACGGTGCAGGGTTTGTAAAGCTGCGCGAAGCATCATTGTCGTATGCATTGCCTGCCGCACTGATCTCGAAGCTGAAAGTGGTAAAGGGAATCGATCTCGCGCTGGTAGGGCGGAACCTGTGGATTATCCATAAAGATGTGCCTTATTCAGATCCCGAGGCGGGATTTGGCGCTGGTAATATTTCGATGGGCTACCTGGGAGGAGCCTACCCGACAGCACGCAACATCGGCTTCAATGTAAAACTCAGATTTTGACAAAACACCATGAAAAAGACCATTCTATATAGCATCGCGGCATTGTTTCTGACCGCAGGCTGCGTCAGTAACCTGGACGATGATTTCAATATCGACCCCAAAAAAGCCACGGATGTACCTGCCGCTACGCTGGTGAGCAATGCGCAGTTCAATCTGACAAGTATCATTACTACGCCGGATTATAACTACAATCCGTTCAGGTACTATCTGCAATACTGGGCTGCGGTGCAGTATCCCGACGAAAGTCAGTATAACATCAATTCGCGCGAGATCAACAAGGCGTTCTGGGACGTGATATACCGCGATGTGCTCAGCGACCTGCGTGAGGCACGGAAGACCGTCGACGCCAATGCATTTCTCACAGCCGGTGAGCGCGCCAGCCAGGTTGCTGCCATTGAAATACTGGAAGTGTATGCATGGTCGGTACTGGTGAATACGTTCGGCAACATTCCCTATTCGCAGGCGCTGGATATCAACAATGTACTGGCAGCTTATGAGGATGACGGGGCTATTTATGCAGACCTGATCAAGCGCCTCGACGCAGCAATCGCAAGCCTCAATGCCCACCCGGATGCAAGCGGGTTTTCAACGGGTGATCTGTACTACGGCGGCGACACGGAAAGCTGGCTTAAATTCGCGAACTCCCTCAAACTCCGGTTTGCGCTCACCATTGCGGACGTGGAACCTGCCAATGCCAAAAAGCTCGCCGAGGAAGCCGCGGCGCACGTTTTTACTTCACCGGAAGAAGATGCGCAGCTGAACTACACAGCAAACATGCCAACCGCAAACCCGATGTCGGACATACTTGCCAAAAGGGACGATAACGTGGCTGCCAATACACTTGTGGATGTGATGAATAAGTTATCGGACCCTCGCATTGACGAGTTCTTCCAGCCAGCCACAGCGGGGCCGAACGCTGGTAAGTATGTGGGCGGGGTTTACGGTGTTGCCAATGCTTACGCGCGGTACGCGCAGCCGGGTACTCTGCTCAGAGATCCTGTTTTGCCTGGTTTGCTTTTGTCGTATACCGAAGTTGAGTTTCTGCTCGCCGAAGCTAAGTTGCGCGGGTTTAATGTGCCTGGAACGGCGGCCGCGCATTACAATGCAGCAGTTACGTCTTCCATCGTGCACGATTTCGGGGGAACGCAGGCAGAAGCCAGCACTTACCTGACAAAGCCGGGGGTTGTTTTCGACGCGGCTAACTGGAAAAAAAGCATTGGTACTCAAAAGTGGATTGCAATGCATAACCAGCCGGTAGAAGGCTGGAAGGAGTGGAGAAGGCTGGATTATCCTGTTTTGCAAAAGCCGGCACAGGCTCTTTCTGAAATTCCGCTTCGTTTTCCATACCCGTTTTCGGAACAAAACCTGAATGGGGCAAACTACCGCGCGGCAGCTACGGCAATGGGCGGGGATGAGGTTACCTCACGCATTTTCTGGGACAAACCCTGAACTTATAAGTCTTAAAAACAAGCTGCCCGGAATGTATATATGCATTCCGGGCAGCTTGTTTTTGCCTAGTCGACCCGACCGAGCTCCTTTTTCAGGTTATACCATTTTGTTACATCGCCTTCTTCGGCATCTGTGTAGTTCTTGGCGAGGTAATCCAGGAATGCAAACTTCGCTTCGTCGGATTCCAGGAATAAGTGTTCTACAACACCTTCGGCTTTGATAAAGTACTGGTAGCCATCATTGGTGACTTCCTTGGTTGTATAAAACCGGCCTGATCCTTCAAAATTGGTAATTGAATCATACAGGTTGTAAACGTCTTCGTGATCGGCAAGGCTCACGCCTGAAAGCCATTCCTCATGATCAGTTGTTTTTTCCATTGTGGTTTGTTTTGATAAATTTCAATTCGCGTGGTTCTTTAAATAAGCCTCGATCTTCTCACGGTTGCCGCCTACGGCTTTAATAGCTTCCATGATCTGCTCGCGGGTAGCGCCGCTTTTCTTTGCCAGATATTCAATTTCATAATCCTCGCTGGCGGAAACGCGACTGCGGTCGCGTGCGTCCTTTTTGGTCTTGTCGTCTGCCATGATCGTATTTTTTAGTTTGTTGAACAAAGAATTTCGGGCATACCAGCAAAAACCGTGCTTGCATGCTTTTGAGGGCAGTCTTGCACTGAAAATTCGGGTAATAATTGAATAGCAGGCAGCGCAGGCAGCAGATAGCGTGTCTGTTGAATTAGTTGAAAAATGGTTTTAACAAGAAAAATTTGAACTATGCGAAAACTTCGACGCTACCTGCCGGCACTTGCTTTGCTCATTTTCGTTGCTTCCTGTTCACAGGATGAAGTTGCCAACCGCGAAACTGCGGTGAAGCTCGGAAAGGATTCTGTGAGCCTTCAACTCGGGACCTATCCGCTTTTTATAGCAGAAGCATACCGTTTCGTGGGATCAGATTCGGTCGATCTGATGCAGATTGATCCTAATTTCAACACTTACAGAAAGGAAGTGTATCTGGCATTTCGCCCGAGCGGAGGCTATATCAATTACTGGTTTGGCAGCGAGATCAACGAAGCGGCACAGCAGGGTGCATCATACACCTTTTCCATGAACATCAGAATAGAGCGGCCGATTGGTCTGCGCATTCACTGGGACGATGAAAAAGGCACGGCAGTAGTGGAATCAGAGGCAAATTCGCCTTTGCCAATGATTGTTCCGGGAAAATCGGCGTACCTGGAAACGAGTACTTACAGGATCTACAACACGCTGGAAGAAGCGCGGAATGCGACGGTAAAAGGCGGCGCCACATTCATTTACGAAGATACCGATCCGAAGCTCGGCAAAGTCACTTACAAGATCAGGTTAAAGCCGATGTACCAGTACTATCGCCAGCCAGGGCAGCAGAACGATGCCAAATTCGCGGTATTCTGATTAGTCCGTTGAATTTCAAACAGTTTTCAGGTAGAGCTGTTCCAGTTCATTGGCCGAGATGGCGCCTGCTTCGGTCACGGATTGCAGGTTGCCTTCTTTCATGATCCCGATCCGGGTTGCTACTTCGCGCGCCCGGAAAATGTCGTGCGTAGCCATCAGGATTGCGGTACCCGAGGCAGAGAGTGTTTTCAATATCTCTGAAAATTCGTTGGAAGCTTTGGGATCCAGTCCGCTAGTAGGCTCGTCGAGGAGCAGTACCTTGGCCTTTTTCGCGATCGCAATCGCAATGCCCACCTTTTGTCGCATTCCTTTGGAGTAGCCGCCCAGGCGATTTCCGTGCGCTGAACTTTGCAGCCCCGCCGTGTCCAGAAACCCCGCCAGCTGTCCCGCTTCATAGCTGAACCCGGCCAGGGACGAGAAATATTCCAGGTTTTCGAGTCCGGTCAGGTTGGGATAGAGCATAACGGTTTCGGGAATGTAGGCCAGTCGGGTTTTAGTCTCTTCGGCGTGTGTAGCCACATTCAACCCATCAATGGAAGCAACACCCGAAGTAGGCTCCACAAATCCCAGAAACAGGTTGATCGTAGTCGTTTTGCCTGCGCCGTTCTGGCCGAGCAATGCAAATATTTCCCCTTTCCCGATCGTCAGGTTCAGGTTATTAAGTGCGGTGTAATCACCGTATTTCTTGGTCAGATTGTTAGCTTCAAGCATTTTGCCTCCGGGTATGTTGGATAAAATTTCTTCTCAATAATAAAATGGCAGACAGTCCCGCCAGTACGCTCCACACGATCAGCGGCCAAACCGGTGCATTGCCAGCATTCATAGCCGCTGCTTCGGGCTGGTACTTCGGGTAACTGGTCCAGTCGAGGTGCTCGGTTTGTTCGTTTTCGAAAATAGGAGGGTAAAAAAACTCTCTCAGCTGTTTGTGGTAGCGCTTTACCGATTGCAGGTATTCGATGTGGTTCGTCAGGTCGGTGGCTGCAATGCGGTTGAGCATTTGCTGCGCGTAAATCACCGGATTGAATATACCAATCTGTTCAGCCAGGGCTTGTCTTTGTGCCAGCTTGTCAAACAGTTGCCCGGCCGATTCCCGCGCTTCCACTTCGCCGGCGTACTGCATCGCATAATACCAGCCCGGTGAATATTCATTTTCAGGGACAGGGTATTTGCGGTACTGCGGGTAAGCTGCGTAGAAAGTCTCCATGGTTGGTTTTTTAGGCAAGTCCCATTTAGCGTGGTAACCTTCCCGCTGTTTGACGGTCGTTTCGAGCGCCTCTGGAATGGCGATCTGTCCGCTGATCAGTACATTGGCGATTCCCGGAAAAAGCATGCAAAGAAATATCCAGCACGAAACAAGTGCCGTCGCATTGAAGGAGGAGCTCTTGCCCAGCGAAATCACGAATGCACAAAGCAGGAACCAAAAAAGGAGGTAGCAGACGATCACCAGGAAAAGCTGGAAAGTAGGGCCGGAAAACGGGAGACCGAGCAGCAAAACGCCCGTCAGAAACACGATCGACGCGGTGAGTACCACGGCTGAAAAGCGTACCAGCAGCTTGATGAAAATGATGGTAAGCAGGCTCGGTGCATTCGTTTCCACGATCCGCCACACCCCGTGCTCCTGCTCCTGCGATACCGTGTTGTAAGTGAATGCAATGATCAGCAGCGGGAACAGAAAGATGAAAACAAACGCGGCATCGAGGTTACCTACCAGCAGGGTAAGCGGGTTAGTAAGCTCCGAATCGTACAGCTGACCTTCAATGCCCAATATCTTGATTTTCAAACTGAATGCATTTACATCGCGCTGACCAATTGAAAACGACGCCCAGGGTGAAGGATAGTTGGCCGTGTAAAAGAAAGGGTAATAAGCGGTGGTTCCCACAGACTTCCCTTTGCCTTCCTCGGCGATATGTTGCAAATGGGTTTTCTGAACAGACGGAATGGAGCTGATTGTTGCCAACTGGCTGCCGATCACATTCTTACCATGATAAAAACTGTACAGACCAAACAAAACAAGTCCTGCGATTGCCCAGCGCACTGTTTTCTCGCGGAAGAAATTCCTGACTTCCAAATGGAGGAGCTTACTGCTGATTTTCATAACTGGAATTTGCGTTGGGAAGAAATGAACCCGAGTGCGGCGGCACCGGCAACAAGCCAGAAAAGCAATGCGATCAGGCTCCATTTTGCATTGTATATGGTGGCGGCAAGTGGCACCGGCCGGAATTCAAACGGTGGCATTTGTTGCCAGTTCGATTGGGCTACTTTCTGCGCACGGTCGTTTTCGTAGGAGATTTGCGTCAGGTGGATTTTGTTGATCAGCGTTGTTTTGTCAAAACGGTATTGTTCGGTTTGTTTCTGGAATTCAGAAAAAGTATCGAAATCAACCCCGCAGAGCTGCATGGAAATATTTCGCAGCGGAAGGTAGGGATCAAAGAAGCCGAGGATCACGGACACTGCATTCTGTGCTTGATAAGTTTCGATGAGCTTGTTGAACTGCGTCCCGAAGATGCCCGAGGTAATGCGCTCGCCTTCCTGCATCACCATCGCGCCATAATTCACCGGCAGTTTATGCACCGAGTCCACGCCGTACTTTTTCAGGGTATTGGCCCGCAACGCGGCGAAATGCGGATCGTCGGGATTGTGGCTGTCACCTTCTTTCCTTACTTCAGCTTCAATAGCCTGCTCAAAAGCAATCTTGTCAGGGGCTTTGTACAGGCTGCTGCCGAGCGTCTGCGCGCTTTTTGGAATAACAATAAAACAGACCATCCAGCCCAGTACGAGCATGATCAGCGCATTTGAAGCATTTTTGCTCATTGCCGAAACACCCGTTACGATCATGGTGATGATCAGGAAATAGACCGCGTAGACGAAAAGGATCAGTCCGCTCCTGAGCAGGAGCTCTGCATTGATTTCGTTTTGCAGCAGCACTGCGCCGCCGATCAATGCGGCCAGGATCAAAGGCAGGAACAGCAGCCACGTCACCGCGACCAGTCCGGCCGTTTTTCCAGCCAGTATATCAAAGTAGGAGGCTTTCTGGCATAACAGGATTTTCAGGACTCCGTTTTGCTTCAATCCGGCTACCGTAGCGAAGCCCAGAAAAATGATGAAAAGCGGCACCAACAGTTGAAGCACCAGCGCCATACTCAGCTCACCAAAGCGCAGCATACCATTTGAAAACCCTGCCTCGCTCATATTCACGGTATTCTGCCGGTGCGCTTCCAGGAAAACGGAGTTACCCACGTAGCTGTCCAGACCAAAGTCAAAGAAACTGAGCGGCGCTTTTTCCCTGAAAACGAGGTAGCCGTAATGCGCCACCCGGTGGGGATGGCGCTCGGGCTGGTTCATCCAGTTGTCCTGGACTTCCGTGGTGTACCGGGCTTGCTGTGCATTGAACTTACTCACGTAATTCCAGCCTACAAACCCGGCAAGTAAAAGCATGGCTAACAGAATACTGTAAAGAATAAAAGGCATTTTGCTCCTGAAAACGGTCCTGATTTCGTGCAGGGCAACAATGCGGATCAAATGGAGGTGCATAGGAGTGGGTAAATGAACACGGTTGCAAATATAACGGCGGGTTGCTTATATGCAACAATGTTGCACAAATTTATTGGCGGCTTTCCTTATATTTAGCTCAACCAAATACCAGCTATGTTAGACATTGTCATCGAAGCACGAAAGGCTGCCATCAGCGAGTCTGTCATGGTCAAGCGCATTCTTCCATTCCGTTTAAGGAGAATGGTAGGGCCTTTTATTTTCATGGACCACGCCGGTCCGATCGCCGACATACCGGCCAACCCGTCGTCACTCGACGTGCTGCCGCACCCGCACATCGGCTTGTCGACCGTAAGTTATCTGTTCGGTGGCCAGGTGACGCACCGCGACAGTCTGGGTGTGCAGCAGGTGATCAGGCCGGGTGAGGTAAACTGGATGACGGCAGGCAGCGGCATTGCGCATTCAGAACGTTTTGAAGATCCTGCTGCCTTGGCGGGCGGTTTGGAAATGATACAAACCTGGGTAGCCTTGCCTGAGAAAGATGAAGAAGCTGCGCCCGATTTCAAGAATTACAGCACTGCGGAGCTGCCCATTTTTACTGATAAAGACGTGTGGATGCGGCTGATCGCAGGTGACGCTTACGGTTTAAAGAATGAGGTCAAAACGCATTCACCCTTGTTTTACCTGCACGTGGTACTCAACGCAGGTGCGCGTTTCGGGTTGCCGGCCGGATATAGCGAGCGGGCGATCTATGTGGTGAAAGGGTCGGTGGAAGTTGGCGGACATCGTTACGGATCCGGCAGGATGCTGGCTTTTAATACGGGCGTGGATCCGGTGATCATTGCCGTGGAAAATACGACGCTGATGCTGCTGGGAGGGGAGCCGCTGGGTGAAAGGTTTATCTGGTGGAACTTCGTCTCGTCCCGGAAGGAGCGTATTGAACAGGCCAAGGAAGACTGGAAGCAAGGCCGGATCATACTACCGCCGACAGACGACCAGGAATTTATTCCATTGCCCGAAGACAGATCCAGGCCTGCCGGCGCTCCTCCAAGGCCTGAGCCACTTTCGTGAAGTGCGTGTTTTGGAAGTGATAGCTTCGGCTGCGCGACATTTTCTAAGGTAAATTTAATAGACTATAATTTTAATAGAGTAAATAGATTTGCTACTTTTGAAGCCTAACAATTTTGTGCCGCTTCTATGCTTTCCAAAGTTCTCTCATTACGTCTTCCGTTTTCATCCTGGTTGCTGCTCCCGATCGCATTGGTTCTGGGCGTTGCGGGTATCCTGATTTTCAATGGGCCCGGCACTTTTAATGCCGAAAATGTGACCGGATTCCTGGGCAGCGATTTTGCGCTTTACCTGCTGGTAGGGTTTATAGCACAAATGGTAGACGGTGCATTGGGAATGGCTTACGGCGCTACTTCGTCTTCTTTCCTGCTTGGAATGGGCGTGCCGCCGGCGATCAGCAGTACGAGCGTGCACGTGGCGGAAATGTTCACCACCGGGGCTTCCGCAATCTCGCATTTCCGGTTTAAAAACATCAACAAGAAACTATTTAAAAGTCTGCTTATCCCCGGCGTGATCGGGGCCGTCACAGGCGCTTACCTGCTTTCGGATGTGATCGACGGCGATTTCATCAAGCCTTTTATTGCATTCTATATGCTGATCCTGGGTTTGATCATTATCCGCAAGGCGCTTTTAACCAAACTTGCCAAAACAAAAACGAAACGCATTGGCGTACTCGCAGCAGCTGGTGGCTTCCTTGATTCCATTGGTGGAGGCGGCTGGGGACCGATTGTCACTTCTTCATTGCTCGGGCAGGGCCGCGATCCCCGTTATACGATCGGCTCGGTCAATGCGGCTGAATTTGTGATCAGCTTTTCAAGCGGGATCACATTCCTTTTCTTTCATGGTGTAGCCAGCTGGCAGGTAGTGCTCGGCCTGATCGTCGGCGGCGTAATCGCTTCTCCATTCGGTGCATTGCTGGTGGGCAGGATCAAGCGGAAGCCTTTGATGCTGATCGTCGGCGCGCTGGTAATCTTTCTAAGTACCCGCACTATTCTTCAAAGTCTGATTTAAAGGGAGGAAGGAGGAGGGAGGAAAGGGACGAAGGGAAAAAAAACATTTCGTTGCTCCGCCTCCCATTCCTCCCTTTCTTCCCGTTCCTCCCTTTCTTCCTTCCTCCCTTTCCCTGCAGGAACGATTATTGATCTTGATGATAATGAAAGCCTGTTTTAGGACTTTTCAAGCAATCAAACACATACTCGTTCCATCAAATGCTTGACGATCAAGAAAGTACCCCGAAGATTAACAATTCAAAAACTGCACTGAGCCGCAGGCGATTTTTTCACCATTCTGGGGCGGCCCTTTTGGCTACCACCTTCCTGACCTCGTGTGAAGGTCTGCTCGACGACATTCTCCCCAAGAAAAACGGGTCGGAAAATGAAGCGTCAGGTGATGAAGAATCAGGGCCAAAGAGAGACCAGACGCTCGCGTTTTTTGGCGACAGTCTGACGATAGGAGCGGGGGGAAGTAGGCCCTACGGTGATATAGTAGGCGCGGCATTTCCCGGCAGACCGGTGGTCAGCGACGGGATCGTAGGTCAGATCGCTATGTCGATCGCGATCAGACAAGGCGGTACTCCGCTGAAAATTTCTGTGGAAGGCGGTAAGTTCGACGGGGCCAAAGAATTAAAGGTGACCAAGCTGAACAACGAATTTTTGTCGACACCGATCAACTACACCACTTACAGCAGGACGGGAACGGTTGTAGGCGTTAAATGTACGATTACACGGAAAGCGAATGACACTGGCGAAAGCTACACGATCAAGCCCGATGCAGAAAGTACGCTCGCCATTCCCGAAGATTCGATTTTCGAGCTGGACGACGCGCTTCGCTTGAAAACGGCAACCCAAATCTTGTGGTACGGTCGCAATAACATTACCAAGGGAACAGCGCAGGACGAAATTCTGACGGCACTGGATGATTCCATTGCTTTCATCGAAGATCCGAAAAGATATCTCGTCGTGGGTATGTTGCAGGCGCGGCCGGAGAATAAAGGAACGGATCGTTATAACCAGGTGATCTCAATTAATGAAAAGCTTGAAAGTCGCTATGGCAGTAAATATGTGCCTATGACACCGCCGACTGCTGATGAAATGGCGGCGATCAACTACACACCTACGGAGCAGGACCTGGCTGATATTGAGAACATGAACTTCCCGACAGGAATGCGTCCGGATGATCGTTCAGATGAAATCCACATCAATGACAAAGGATATCAGATTGTAGCCAACCGGGTAATTGCCAAGTTGAAGGAATTGAAATATTAATAACCGATTCTGGTTAAATATTTAAATGCGGACTGTCCCAAAACAGCCCGCATTTATTTTTGAATTATAATTGAATTACCCGCTCTATTTTGATCTGTTCGAGAAAGTGCTCGTCGTGAGATACCACCAGTATTGTTCCCTGATATTCATTCATTGCGGCTGTCAGTATTTCCAGATTTTGTAAATCGAGGTTATTGGTTGGCTCGTCGAGTATGATCATATCCGGCGACTGGCTGATAATAGAAACCGAACAAAGCATCAGTCTCATTTTTTCACCACCGCTTAATGCACCGCAGGGTTTGTCCCAGAATTCCCTTGTAAACAGGAAGCGGTTCAGTCTGATCTTCACTTCATGTTCCTGCAAAAACCCATCATTGAATTGCTGCACCTGATCAAAAACGGAGAGCTCATTTTTAATTAATGAATATTCCTGATCAATGTAAATGGATTTGAAATCGGCGCGCTCCACTTTTCCGGTTTGAGCTGTTAACTGACCTAATATCAATTTAATTAAAGTCGTTTTGCCAGACCCATTATTTCCCTTCAAAGCAATGCGTTCCCCGCTGGTTATTTGAAGATTAATGGACGATTTCCATATTGGTTCCTGATCAAACCGGAAGTTGATCTGATTTGCATTTACCAGCAATTTTCCCCTGTGCAAAGCGGAATGATCCAGGTTCATTTTCATCTTGTCAATTCCTGGTAAATCACGGCGCAATGCGGATAATTCCTGGGAAATAGCACCTACTTTTTCTGAGTGGATCCCTTTGATTTTCGAGGTGCTTTTCTCCGCATTGTTTTTCAGCGTGTTCATCATGATCGTAGGCAAGCCGGCTTTTTCTTGCTTCTTTTTACCTCGGGCATCCAGTTTTTGCTGACGTTCCAAAGTTTCCTTTTCGATCTCTTTTGCCTTGCGCAGCGCTTTTTCCCTGCTTTTTAAGTCCTGGGCAAGCGCCTCCTGTTCGATTGCTTTTTGTTGCTGATAAAAATCAAAGTTGCCTCCGTAAGTGGTGATCCCTTTTTTTGTCAGCTCATAAATCGTTTCTGCCAGGCTGAGCAGCATCCGGTCGTGACTGGCGATCAGCATCGTTTCTGTATGCATTTGAACAAAATCATAGAGCAGCTTTCTTCCTGCTGCGTCCAGGTGATTGCTGGGTTCATCAAGCAGGATAATGTCTGGATTGTGGATCCGTATTCCAGCGAGTAACACCTTCGTTTTCTGACCGCCACTTAATTCTCCGAGTTTTTGGGAGAGGTTAAAATCAGGCAGTTTCCATAATTCAAATGCTTCGCGGCAACGTTCTTCAATGGTCCAGTCGTCGCCAAGTAAAGTCAGATTTTCCTCAGTGACATTTCCATTCAGGATCTGATTCAACGCATTTACTTTTTCATCAATACCAAGCGCTTTTTCGATGGACTGATCATTAAGCTGATCAAAAAGCTGGGGTATATAATAGGGTTGTGAATCGTATTTCACGTGACCATATTGCGGCAGTATCTGGCCGGCAAGTATTTTAATCAATGTTGATTTTCCGGCGCCGTTGTTTCCGATTAATGCAGCCTTTTCGTGCGGGTGAATGGTGAGATTGATGTCCTGAAACAACATATCTCTATTAGGATGTGCGTACGCGACATCTTGAATAAAAAGCATAATTTCTTTCGATTGAAGTAAATAATGGCAGCTCTGAATGTGAAGCTGCACCGACTATTTGTGAAAGAAATTTGCTCTTACATGGAAATGCGTAATGGATTGTTGAAATGCAAAAATAAAAAACTCCATCTCATTTCTGAAATGGAGTGCGAAATATTTCCAATTTGATAAGGTTAAAATGCTTGCTGGTGCGAAACCTGCTGCTGTGTTACCAGCCAGTTTTGAATGGAACCTGCCACTTCTTCCCAGCCTGGTTCCCCACAAATAAAGTGCGAGCGATTTTCAAATTCTTTGAAAGACATATCAGTTACTGCGTCAGTGTAAGCCTTGCTGTTTTTCTCCACCAGTTCGGTAGGTACAATGTGATCTTCTTTGGCACTGATAAACAGCATAGGTACCTGCGGCATATCCAGGTCAATGTGTCCATTCGATCCCAGACAACCTCTTAGTACATTCCGGCTATCGTGGACGGCAGTTTCTTCAAATGCCTGACGCGCCGAGGCTTCATCCAGTGTGTTGCAGAAAGCTTCATGAAAACTCTCCGGCGTTTGTTTGAAAGGTTCATCGCCTTTAAACGGGTTGGTTATGGCAGCCACGTTTTTGAAAAAGGGCCAGTCCAGCGTCATCATCATATTTGGCGCAACCGTGCAGATCGGCACGCCCACACTCGCCAGATTCTTGCTGACAAATATCTGCGTGAGCAGGCCGCCAACAGAATGTCCGATGATAATGGGCTTCTCCGCAACTTCCGGATTGTTCCCGCCGGCTGCAATCACGGCGGCTTCCATGGCTTCAATCACATCTTCAAGCATCAGGTCACCAAGTGTTGCCGGCGGATTGTCGCGCAGGCTTTGCGGATCGCCAACGTGATCGGGCCAGGATGGGGCGGAACATTCGTAGCCCAGGTTTGTGAAATGATTAACCCATTTGTCCCAACTTTTGGAGGTCTGGAACATACCGTGAATAAATACGATTTTCTTTGACATGGTTTCTCGTGTTGATGAAAGATACCCACCTGAATGGCGGTTACCAACCATCATGAAAATACGTGCCACCATGCAGCTTTGTCTGTAACTTACTTACAACCAGCAGGGGTATTTTATTCGTCGGCAATTTCGATCCAGGTAGGAGCGTGGTCGCTTGACTTCTCCCAGCCCCGCACATCCTTGTCTACACCTGCCGAGAGCAGCTTGCCGTTAAAGTGCGGACTCAGGAGAAAGTGATCGATACGCAAGCCCGCATTGCGGCTGAATGCATTGCGGAAGTAATCCCAGAATGTATAAATTTTTTCATCTGGGTAAAGCGTGCGCAATGCATCGGTCCAGCCCTGATCGACCAGCGTCTTGTATGCGGCGCGGGTTTCCGGCCTGAAAAGAGCGTCATCTACCCAGCGTTCTGGTTTATAAACGTCCAGATCCGTGGGCATCACATTGTAATCGCCCGCCAGGATCACTGGTACATCGTGTGCGAGGAGCTCGGCGGCGTGTGTGATGAAATGATTGAACCAGCGCAGCTTATAATCGAACTTCGGACCGGGCGCGGGATTTCCGTTGGGTAAATAAAGGCAGCCGATCAGCATATTATTGATGATCGCTTCCTGGTACCGGCTGTGCGTGTCTTCCTCCTCGCCGGGTAACTGTCGGCGCACTTCCTGTATCTCAAGTCCGCGCGCCAGAATCGCTACGCCGTTCCAGCTTTTCTGTCCGTGCCAGATCGCATTGTAGCCCGCGTCCAGGATCGCCTTTTCGGGGAATTTCTCCTGTGGTGCTTTGAGCTCCTGCAGACAAACGATATCGGGAGCCTGCTCTTCCAGCCAGCGCAGCAGTACCGGCAGCCGGCCGTTTACGCCATTTACATTGTAGGTCGCAATCTTCATTGTTTCTGATCAGCTTTTAGAAAAATGGTCATCCACAAAAATCAAGCCTTGATGAAAGCTGTATTATTTCAGCTCCTGACAGAAGGCGAGCAGCCTGGTAAGGTCTTCCTCCTGTGTAAAATTGACAGGATTGTCTTTCAGGTACTGCGCGATCTCGGTTTTGTATTTCGGGAAAAGCCTGGTGATGCTGTTTTTGCCTGGGATCAGAAAACGATCATTTGGATCCATAAAAAAGTAGAGCGTCCGGTGGCCGAAAATGGCTTCCGTATCCATCTTCAATTTCCTCGCCCCGGGCGATGCCTCATTCGAATAAGAGTTGTAGGTAGTGACAGAAGACGCGGTGTAAGAAATGCCATAAGGTCCGCCTTTTTCATTGCCGATCCGTGCCAAAATGTGCTTTTTTGCCAGCTTGATATCTCCGAATGCAGAAACCATTTCGCAGAATCCGTACTGTTTGTCATTGTAAAAGATCTTCCCCTGCATATCGACAACCTTCACCAGTTTTTGATCGAGGAGTTCGAGGGTATCTTTCTGGTTATTCAAAAACAGCAGGTTTCCGCCGAGATAGGTATAGTTTAAAGGCGCCTCTTCGGTCCGTCCCCCGTAGAAAAGGATCTTCCCACGTTCGAATGTAGGAAACTGGAACTGCTCGGCTACGGGTATCACCTTGTTAGGATAATCCCCGGCTTTCACCTTGAATGTTTTCATCGTTTGCCCGTGCACAGCCGGCGTAAGCAAGGCAAGCAATGTAAGCAGGTATATTGTTTTGCGGCGGTTGATCATTTGTGTCGGTTTAAATGCCTGTGAATTGACCAGGTTGCATTCTTATTTTATCAAAACCGATGCGACCGGCATCTCGTCGGCGTGCGCAAAAGCGGTTTTGTAACGTGCTTCGAGGCTGTTGAGCTCCTTTGTTTTTCCCTGCGCTTTCAGGCTCTCGTGCAAGCCTTTCAGCGACCAGCCGTTTCCGGGGTTCTTTACCAGATCTTCCCGGTACACCTGCTCGGCCTGCGCCGCTTTTCCTGATTTAAGCAGGTATCGCCCCAGAAACTGCCGGCTCGGGATCGGCCAGTCTTTGGGTTCTGTATAAATCAGGTTGTCTTCCAGCTTCACTGCTGCTTCCAGTGAGGTAAGTGCGCGTGTCGGGTCTTTTTGTTCAAACAGCACCGCGCCTCCCAGTATCCGTTCTGCAATGCGCGCTACTTCAACAGGTGAATTGAAAGGAATGCGCCGCTTAGTCAATGTAACGTCGTTGATATTAGCTTTGATAATCGCGAGCTGAGCAGCAGCGGAGTCTGCTTGTCCGGTCTGGGTAAATGCGATCCCTTTCGCGAAAGCAGAAAGTATTGTCGCATAATTCCATTGCGGATCAATGCGGGTGGTATCGCTGAGGATCTCGTTCCACTTGCCCATTCTTACCATCGCCATTTGCGGGAGCATGTACAAATACTGATCATAGGTGCCTTCGTGGGAAGGAGCTACCGTCTTGCGCAGGAGCTGGGCATAGCGGGCAGCGTCTTTGTACATTCCGCCTGTGAGTGCGCAGTAGGTTTGCACTGCGAAATAATGCGCAGAGTGCTTGTTGAGTGACAGATTTTTAGCAAGCGCATCGTAGTATAACAAATTGTCATCTGCTACATTGTTCACCTCCACACCTTTGGCATACAGTCCGTTGCGCTCGTACTCGTGGCTCGCCATATGCACCATGTGTGCCACGCCCGGGGCTACATTGCGAAGCGTTTCAGCACTTGCCAGTGCTACCTCCGGTTTTCGTGAAGCCTCGGTCAGGTGAATGTGGTAATGCAGGGCAGCGGGATGTTTCGGGCTTTCTTTGAGCACCTGCCCGCACAGGCGGATCAGCTCGGGCGTCCACGATTTGGCGCTTCCGTCCTTGTTCCAGAAGTCCCAGGCGTGGATCAGCATCATCGCGTCTACGTACAGGATTTTGAATTCTTTCTCACGCGGATTTTGTGCGACGAGCGCTTTCAGACTTTTTGCATAAGCCACGTTCAGTTCTTGTCTGCGGGAATCGTCTGTCCCTTCCGAGTAGCGCGTGTTCATGCTTTTGATGAGCGCCTGCCCGGTGGGGTTTGCATTGGCGGCGGCTGCATTCATACTGGCGAGTACTTCCGGAATTTCCGCCGGCTTGGTATAGCTGTGCGCGGCATTATAGTAAGGTCCCATAGCGAGCGCCTGTCCCCAGTAAGCCATTGCATTCGCCGGATCCAGTCGCGCCGACTCCCGGAAAGAAGCCACTGCTTCCTTGAAATGGTAACCATAATATAAGTTGAGTCCCTGGTCAAAGAAAAACTGGGAGCTGTCATTTTCAGTTGTGACGGGAAAAGAGTAATCTCCCCAGCCGGGCATGGCGCCGATAAACTTCCCGGCTGCATTCAAGCCCGCCGGGCCGGAATACACGGGTCCGCACATAGTAATATCCTTGCTGTCAGGAATGTAGCGTGTTTCAGGTTGTCCGAAGTACATGTAAGCCGCGGCTCCGGCGAAGGTTGCGCCTAGTGCAGTTGTCAGTAAAATAGTCCTCATGATCATTCTTTTTCTTCCGCCAAAAACAGCCTTTACGGCAGGCAGAAAAGTTTATCTTGAAATATAATTAATAAACAGGCACATTCCGCTTTTAACGATGGCAGATGCATTGATCAGTCCTGTCTCTTTTATTTATTTATTTATTTGCTCAAAACACCATTTAGTTACTTATACAAGATATTAGTACCAAGCTATTTATATCAACGACTTCCAGAACTTACCTTCACCTTAATTAAATGTACATAATGCAGCTACTGTCAATTATTGCTTGTCGTGTACAACCCGGGTAATCAGTATGATCAGCCAAGATTTTAAGGGAATATTTAACTCCAGTCCGGTTCCGTCCCTGGTGCTGGAAGCCGACGCGCCTGCGTTTACGATTGCGGAGGCGAATGAGGCATTTCTGTTGTTGAGCGCCAGGAGCAGGGAAGAGCTGGTGGGCAGGAGCTTTCATGATGCCTTTGTTGAGGTACTCTCCGGAGAAGCAGGCTCATCCCTTGCTGTGTTGGAGGAGGTAGCCGCCACGGGTAAGTCAAATATGGCACCTGTGATGCGGTACGTTACCCCGCCAGATGAGCACGGACAGGTTTCGGAGGAATATTATCAATCCAGTTGTGCTGCTGTCTTCGGGGAGGATGGAAAAGTAAAGTATATCCTGAAATCGGTGATCAATGTAACCAGTGACGCAGGTAGTTTGAACCATCGCGGACTCGTGGTTGATATAGCCGATGCGCGGCGGCTGGAACAAGTGGAGCATCTGGAAAGAACGGTACTGGAAATCAATGCGGGAAAAAACTCGCAGCTGAACGACGTGCTCCTGCATTACGTGACCGGCATTGAGCGGATCTTCCCGGAAATGGCCTGCTCGATCATGGGTATTCGCAACAACAGGCTCCAGAACTGGGTCTCGCCGTCGCTGCCGCCAGAGTACATTCAGTCGATACAGGATGTGGAAATCAGCGCGAAGGCGGGCTCTTGCGGTACTGCTGCATTTACCAAAAAAATGATCGTGGTGGAGGATATTGCCACAGATCCCGTGTGGGAAAACCATAAGGAGCTTGCCCTCAAATATGATCTGCTTGCGTGCTGGTCGCACCCGATCATTCTTTCCGACGATACAGTTATTGCCACGTTCGCTGTATACTACCACAAAATCAAGGCGCCGAATGAAGAAGAGCTCAAATTTGTAGCCAAAGCGGTAGCGCTACTGACAGTAATCCTCGAAAACCGCCGCAACCTGGATTTGATCGCCGACAATGCGCTGCTGATCTCGCAAGGCCAGGAGCTGGCGCGTTTCGGTACCTGGCAATGGGACATTGAAACGGATGTAGTAAGCTGGTCGGACACTTTATACGCGATTTATGGTCTGGAAAAGGGAACGTACAAGCCCAGTCTGGAAGGCTATCTCGCAATGGTGCACCCGGCGGACAGGGACAGGGTGCGCGGAGGGCTTGAATACGCAATGGGGAATAAAACGGATATTGAATTTGAAGAACGGATCATTCATGCTTCCGGTGAGGTAAGGTACCTGAAAACATGGAGCAGGTCGAAACTGGGGGAAAGCGGCCAGGTCGAGAAAATGATCGGCGCTTGTCTGGATATTACCCAGAGCAAGAACATACAGGAGGAGCTGCTGGCCAGCGAGTCGCGGCTGCGCAGCCTGGTGGATGCACAAACCAACTACGTGATCCGGACAGACCTGCAGGGAAATTATACCTACTACAACACCAAGTTCCGGGAGGATTTCAGGTGGTTTTATAATAATGAAGACTTTCTGGGCGTCAATTCGATCATGGTTGTGATGCATTACCACCGGCTGAGCGTGGTGGATGTGGTGAATAAATGCCTGCTTGAACCGGGTAAGATTGTCTCGGCGGAGCTGGATTACGTGCAGCAAAGCGACAAGCCGCGTTCGGTGTACTGGCATTTTATTGCATTAACAGACTCAGCAGACAAGCCCGTGGAGATACAATGCATTGGTATCGATGTGTCTGAACGAAAGCAGGCGATTGATGAGCTGCGAAGAAGCAACCAGCGATACGAGTTGCTGAACATGGCTACAAACGATGCGATTTACGATTGGGACCTGCTGACCGACCGAATCGAATGGGGCGCAGGATTTTTCAGATTGTTCGGCTTCGATTTGATTGAAAAGGACGGAGTAGCTGAGTGGCTGCGGCATTTGCACCCGGAAGACCGTGCCGCGGTGGAGCAAAGCCTGCACCTGCTCCTCGCCGACCGGGGCCAGAAATGGAGCGCAGAATATCGTTTCAGGCGCGCCGACGGTACTTACGCATTCGTGGAAGAAATTGGTTATATCACCCGTAACCGCCAGGGTAAAGCAGTGCGTATGATTGGCGTCATGCGCGATGTATCCCGGCAGAAAGCGGAACAATATGAGCTGAAACTGCTGGGGTCCGTGATCACCAACACCAGCGACGCCGTACTGATCGCCAAATCTGATCCGGGGAATGTAATGGGCTTGCAGATACTGTACGTCAATGCAGCATTTACCAAGCTGACGGGCTACACGCCGGCAGAAGTGATCGGAAAAAGTCCATTGGTGCTGAAAGGATTCAGATCTTCCGACAATGACATTGATAAATTACAAAGGGCGGTTTCCAACCTCGAACAGCTGAAATCGGAGATTGTCTACTACGAAAAAGAGGACAAAGCATACATTATCAACCTGTCGCTGCACCCGGTGCTGGACGGCGCAGGGCAACTTACCCACTGGATTTCCATTGGTCGAGACGTGACTGAAAAGCGCAGGTACATCAGCGAGATCGAAGAGCGGAACCAAAAGCTGCAGCAGATCGCCTGGATGCAGTCGCACGTGATCAGGGCTCCATTGGCGCGTTTAATGTCGCTGATCGACCTGATGAAAAACTACGAGAACTCGGCAGAAGAAGTAAGCGAGCTGTTGGATCACATACTCACGTCCGCGCATTCGCTCGACGACATTATCAGGGATATTTCGTCCAAAACCGACGAGATCTGACCTAAAACCCAAACTTGAAACCGATTGCAAGATTGAGAATGTCGCCGGGTTTCAAAAAACCTGTGTTCTGAACGTAGCTGATCAGCAGCAGATCGTAGGTGCCCAGTTCATAGTACAGTTCGAGCTGGCGCTTGCGTGTGCGCGGCATTACATCACGTCCCACTTTTCCCCCCACATACAAACCCGGACGCACAGACGTAGCCCACCAGTAATAGCCTTTGGGATAATATTTCGGCCATTTCCAGTCAAACTGCGGACCGAATGTGTAGCTGAGGTACATACCCAGCGAAAATGGTTTGATATAATAGGAGTTAGGCAGCGAAATCGACCAGGGCGAGTAGGTGGTTTTGCCGGTAATGGTGATCAATGCATCGCCTCCGAATTCCTCAGGCAGGTAGCCAAAGAGGAAGTCGGTTTCGAGTGTCCGGTTTCTTGAGATATAACCTGGTCCCCCGGAGAGGAAGCCGGTCCCGCCGGCGAATTGCAGTTTGGCATGGTCAGGCATGAACCAGCGCCGGTGTGACCGCGCGAGGTTGATACTTTGTCCCGAAACGGTCAGTTGTGCGCAAAGGAGGCAGAGGAGTAATACTTTTTTCATACTGTTAAAATTCTATTCGTTTCACCTCCTGGCCACCTTTCCAAAGCTTGATCAACAAATAGCCTCTTGCTCCCATACTCGTAGTAACTACATACCGAACGCCATCTTTGTAATATTCTCCGTCTGTAAATGAATGCTGGTGACCGTATAAGCTCATGTTTACATTCGGGTTATCGCGCAGTAAACCGGCGAATTCAGGTTCGAGCTTTTTATCAAAATCATTGTCGTAAGGCGGAACGTGACCCACGACGATCATTTCCTTCCCATCGGGGTTGTCGGCCAGCTGCGCGCGGAGCCAGGGTACATTGGGCACGGTGCCGTCGAATGCATATTCCCGTGAGTTGGTGTTGATGAAAATGAATTTGTAGTTGCCGTAAGTGAAACTGTAATCCAGGGGACCGAACATCTTCTTGTATGCGTCGGGTCCGTTGGCGATGATATCGTGGTTGCCGATCACCGTCATATAGGGAACATTCAGGCGGGACATAATGCGATCCACCCACTTCAATTCCTGGGCAAGTCCAAAGTCGGAAATGTCGCCGGCGTGCAGAACGAACGAGATTTCTTTCTGGCTGTTGGCGCTCTTTACAAAATCTTCCGATTCGTCGTACCAGCGCTGGGTATCTCCCATCAAAATAAAACGCAGTGTATCCTGAGGCGGGTTTGAGGCAAGAAGCGAGATGTTTTTATTGTTGAGATTGGATTGTCCGTTCAACAGTGTAACCTGATTGGGATTATATAAAAACAGACTGTCGCAGGAGGCGAGGCTCAGCAAGAAGAAGAGCAGTAATAGTAGGGTAACGCGGTTCAAAGCAAAGTTGTTTGTCAGTGAGGAGTTTAAAATGATGTTGTACAAACATTTTAAACAAACTATTTAAACAACCTTTTAATTCAGGAAATCGGCATTTCCTGCGAAATTTCCAACTTTTTCCTTGTATGTAACTGCTATTATGACGCACTTTCTTTGCCGGTATGGTTTTTGCACTGTCAGGTTTTTACCTCACATCATAATTTGGAAGCGATGAAAATCAGAAACATAGTAGCATCCCTCGGACTTGCGTTTATTACGCTGTCGGCCTCTGCCCAGGTAGTATCCAAAGACTCTATCAACCTGCTGAAAAATCAAAAAGAAGCACTTGAACTGAGCAAGAAATTGAACGACCGCAAGCTGGAATTGGCCAAACTCGAAAACGAGCTGCAAAGCAAAACGGAAGAAGCAGCGAAAACCGCCGAAGCGGCCGAACGTTCCGTTGAGCAAAACCGCAAGGCTGCCGACAGGCTGAGCGACGATCCGCAGGACAAGCGGGCAGCGAAGCGGGCAAGCAAAAGCGCGAGTTCAGCCAACCGTGATGCCAAAAAAGCAAGGAGAGCTGCGGATAGTCTTGAAAAACTGAAACGAAATATTGATGACCTGAAAAAGGATATCAGCCGCGATGAAGAGAAGTTAGCTTCGCTGCCGGGTACCTCAGGAATGTAAATACCAAATAAATTTGTATGAAAAGCGGGTCAGTTCTGTCCCGCTTTTTTATTGCTTAATACGATCAAATGCTTGCGAAACAGCTTTTATAGTCACTGTAAAGCTTTCCGTTCAAGTATATTTTTCTACCATTCTTCCTTTTTGTACAAAACAAAAATAGATTTACTAAACACTGTTTATTATATTCACGGCGTATTTCAGAGACTATGGCGATCAAGGAAAGGAAAGAGCGGGAAAAGCAGGATATGAGAAACCTGATCATAGATTCGGCAACTCAGTTGTTTTTGAAGCAAGGTTATGATAAGACGTCTATCCGTAACATTGCCGAGGATATCGAGTACAGTCCAGCCACTATCTATCTGTATTTCAAGGATAAGGATGAAATTTTTTACATTATCCACGAAAATGCATTTGAAATACTCGACAAACTTTTGCGTCAGCACAACTCCATCAGCGATCCTTATGAGCGGTTGCATGAACTGGGTAAAACTTACGTGAATTTTGCCCTTGAAAATCCGGATTACTACGATCTGATGTTTGTCATGCGTGCCCCGCTGGCGGAGATCAAGCACAAGGAAAAGTGGAGTGCAGGCGAATGCGCATTCGGGTACCTGCTTGAAACAATGGCCGCGTGCATCGATCAGGGTTTGATTAAGCCGGCCGACAAGTTTGTTGCTGCTATGACAGTCTGGTCTTTTGTGCATGGACTTGTCACATTGTACATCAGGGAGCGAACTTGCATCCTTGAAATGCCCGACGAAGATGTTAGACAAATGATGAATGCATCCCTATCTCATTTTTTGACTCAAATGAAAACCTAAAAAAATTTTACCATTCGATGAACACTGTTTAGTAAATAAACGACTCTTATTATGGACTTCAACTTTAAGGCGCCCTTGCGGCGGCTGTTACACTATGCTTTTGCCTCTTGTATGATGATTTCTGCGGCGCAAGCGCAGGATGCGACTTTACAGGAATACATCGATCATGCATTGAAAAACAATCAGGGTGTAAAGCAGCAGGGGTTTTTACTGGAAAAAAACCTGTATGCATTGAAAGAGGCGAAGACGCTCTTTCTGCCGGAAGTAAACCTGAATGCATCTTACCTGGATTCACGGGGCGGCCGGAAGATCAGCATTCCCATCGGCGATTTGCTGAATCCGGTCTATAATTCGCTTAACCAGCTTACAAATACTTCCGCTTTCCCGCAGGTTGACAATGTAAGCCAGACTTTTAATCCAAACAATTACTACGACGCTCGTTTCAGGACTTCGCTGCCCATCTATAATGCCGAGATCATCTATAACTCCCGCATTAAAAAAGAGCAGATCAACTTGCAGCAGGCCGAACTGGATGTTTACAAAAGGGAACTGGTGAAAGAAGTGAAGCTGGCCTATTATGCTTGTTTACAGGCAAATGAATCCGTCTCAATTATCCAGAATGCAGTTTTGCTGGCCAGGGACAATCTGCGCTTTAATCAGGTTTTGGTTAAAAATGACAAGGCGATCAGGACCGTCGTGAGCCGATCGGAAAATGAGCTGATCGGTTTGGAGGCACGGCTGGAAGACGCCAGGAACCAGGCGGTGAATGCGGTGGCATACTTCAATTTCCTTCTGAATAAGCCGCTGGATAGTCCGGTGAGTTTGCCAAAACAGGAATCGCAAAACCTGCTCGCGGATCAGGCAGCCGATGGGAAGCGAGAGGAGCTGATCAAGCTGGAAACACTTTCAAAGATCAATGCACTTTCTGTTCAGCTTGCGCGCTCCGCTGCATTGCCCAAACTGTCGACGTTTATGGACCTGGGTTCGCAAGGCGACTTCCTGCGGTTTAATAATGATACCCGCTATTACCTCTTCGGTTTTACGCTTGACTGGCGTGTATTTGCGGCCAACCGTGTTCAGCACAGAACCAGACAGGCCGAAATGGAGGTCAAAGCAGCGGGCGAGCAGCTTGACCAGGTAGAACAGCAATTGTTGCTGCAAACACGAACTGCAACGAACCGGCTAAGCTCGGCGGTGCAGATATACCAGGCTTCCCGGAGCCAGACCGCCTTATCGCAGCAGTACTATCATGATCAGCAAAAGCTCTATCGCGAGGGACAACTTCTGTATATAGAGCTGCTCGACGCACAGAACCGGCTGATCAGCGATCAGTTGCAGCAGAGTATTTCCTATCTCAACGTACAAACCCGTGCAGCCGAGCTCGAACGTGCAAAAGCAAGCTATGTACTTCAAAACTAAATTGTTATGAAAACAACTACTCAGATCACAATACCGGGCGTGTTACTCGCCTCGCTTCTTTTGCTGGCAGGATGCAGCGAGGAGAAAAAGCATGAACAATCCGACAATACCATTCCGGTGAAAATCGTGAGCCCGACTGCTCTTACCCAGGCGCAGGCGGTGGAAACCTCGGGGCTGCTGGCATCGGATAGTGAAGCTCGATTGTCTTTCAAAACGGGCGGTATTATCAGTTCCATTACGGTTAAAGAGGGCGATAAGGTACGTCGGGGGCAGGTACTTGCCACGCTGAATATCACGGAGATCCAGGCGCAGGTAAACCAGGCGGAAGAGAATTTCCTGAAAGCAAAGCGCGACGCCCAGCGCGTACAGAACCTGTACCGGGACAGTGTAAATACCAAAGAGCAGCTAGAAAACAGCCAGACTGCATTGGTACTAACAGAAAAACAGCTCGACATTGCGAGGTTCAACTTGTCGCAGACCAGGATCATTTCAAACACCGACGGGGTCGTGATCCGGAAGCTGCAGAATGCAGGTGAGCAGGTGCAGGGCGGCGCGCCGGTATTGTACATCAGCAGTACTGCCAACAAAGATTGGGTGGTGAAATGCGGGTTGACGGATAAGGACTGGGCTCGGCTGAAAGGCGGGGAAAAAGCAGAGGTAACTTTTGACGCTTACAAACAGACTTTCACTGGAAAAGTGAGCGCGCTGGGGCAGGGGAGTGAGGCAGGATCGGGTTTGTACCAGGTGGAGATCAAGCTGTATAAATCAGCATTGAAGCTCGCCAGTGGTCTTTTTGCAAGAGTAAGTATTTACCCGAATGAAAAAACGGATATGATCTCGCTGCCTGTCGACGCGTTGATCGAGGGAGAAAGCGACAGCGCATTTGTGTTTGTAGCGCAGCGCGACAAAGCGGCCAAAAAGCTGGTGAAGATCGCGTACCTGGAAGGCAACAAAGCTTACATTCTTTCCGGCATTGAAGCCGGCGCTAGGGTGATCAGGGAAGGCTCTGCGTACCTGACGGACGGATCGGCGATTAAAATTGTCCAGTAACCTTCAACAGACGAAATCATGAAACTACCTGAATTTGCCGTCAAAAATTATCAGTTTACGCTGGTGGTGTTCCTGGCAGTAATGGCGCTTGGCATTTATTCTTTGCTGACGATGCCGCGAAGCGAAGATCCCGACATTCACCCGCCGCAGTTTACAGTCGTGGTGATCTATCCGGGCGCAAGCCCGAAGGATATGGAGCAGCTTGTGGTGGATCCGATGGAGAAGAAGATTAACGAGTTGGACAATATGAAGCACGTGATCACCGATATTCAGGACGGGTTGGCGGTGATGCAGATCCAGTATAAGTACAGCTCCGATCCCGAAGATAAGTACCAGGAGATTGTGCGCGAGATCAACAGCATTCGCAGCCAGCTTCCTGCCGACATTGCGGATATCCGCATCAACAAACAGATCCCTTCCGACGTAAGTATCTACCAATTCGCGCTGGTCAGTGAGAATGCGACTTATACGCAGTTGAAGAAGTATTCGAAGGAGCTGAAAGAGCAGCTGGAAAAGATCAAGAGCCTGAAAAAAGTGGATTACCAGGGCATGCCTGAGCCACAGGTGAAGGTAAGTCTTAACCTGCAAAAGATCGCTCAGCAGCAGCTTACCCAAAATCAGGTAATCGCCGCCCTCCAAAGTGAGAATGTGAATATACCCGGTGGGAGCATCAGTATGGGTACCAAGAAGCTCAACATTAAGACGAGCGGTAACTATCGCACACTGGACGAAATCGCGAATACAGTTGTTTCCACGGCGAATGGGAAGATCGTTTACCTGAAAGATGTGGCCGAAGTAAAAATGGGCTATGAAGACGAAACCCACCTCGCCAGATTAAATGGATACCGTTGCAGTTTTGTGAATGTAAGTCAGAAAGAGGGAGAAAATATCATTGCCGTGCAGGACCAGGTGGCGCCGGTAGTGGAGCAGTTCAAAACCAGGCTGCCGGCCAATATCGAGCTGGTGAAAGTGTTCGACCAGGCAAAGAGCGTCGATACACGGCTCTCGCATTTTGCCCGCGATTTCGGCATTGCGATCCTGCTGGTGCTGCTCACATTGCTGCCGCTGGGTACACGGGCTTCGGTGGTGGTGATGATCTCCATTCCATTATCTCTCGCGATCGGGCTGACGCTGATGAACCTTTTCGGGTACAATATCAACCAACTGAGTATTGTCGGGATGATCGTCGCGCTCGGTATCTTGGTCGACGACAGCATTGTTGTCGTTGAAAACATTGAAAGGTACCTGCGAATGGGCTTTAACCGCGTGGATGCATCTATCAAAGCTTCCTCGCAGATCGGGTTGGCGGTAGTAGGCTGCACGATCCTGCTGATTTTCGCTTTTCTGCCGTTGGTATTTCTTCCCGAGGGTGCGGGTGATTTTATCCGGAGTCTGCCGCTTTCCGTTATTACCACGGTGTTTGCTTCTATGATCGTATCGCTGACGATCGTTCCCTTTTTATCAAGCGTGATTTTGAAGCCGCATGCGAGCGAGGAAGGTAATTTTTTGTTGAGGGGAATGAAAAAACTCATCCACGGAACTTACGGCACTATCCTGGATAAGGCATTGAAGCGCCCGGCCGTGACGCTGGTAATCGCCGCATTGATCTTCGCAGGCTCACTTGCCCTGGTCCCGCTCATTGGAAACTCACTTTTTCCCAAATCTGAAAAACCGATGTTCCTGGTTAGCATAGAAACGCCGCAAGGGACCAATATCAGGAAGACAAACCAGGTTGCCCGCTATGTGGAGGGTGTTTTGAAGCAGGAACCACAGATCACTTCTTTTGCTACGAATGTGGGTAAAGGAAATCCCAGGATCTACTATAACGTAGTCCAACACAATGAAAGCGAGAATTTTGCGGAGATTTTCGTGCAGGTAGAAGGTTTAAAAACCACGGAGAAAGTGGAAGTGATCGAGCGTCTCAGAAAGAAGCTGGAAGGCTATCCCGGCGCAGAGATCAAGGTGAAAGACTTTGAGCAGGGCCCGCTCATCGAGGCGCCGCTTGCTTACCGGATCTACGGTGAAAATTTATCAGATCTTCGTAAAACGGCATTTCGCGTAGCGGATCTGTTGGCCAAAACGGAGGGTACCATCTATGTGAACAACCCGCTGCTGGTGCAGCCTACTGACCTGCGTATCAGCATTAACAAGCAAAAAGCAGGAACCCTCGGCATTTCCTCTGCGGAAATCGACCGTACGATCCGGCTGGGGGCGGCGGGACTGAATGTGGCTACCTACCGCGAGGATGTGGGTAAGGCGGATAATTACGATGTGAATGTGTCCGTTTCGCGCAATGCAGCAGTTCAGGATTACAGTGTTTTTGACAAGCTGTATGTTACCTCCGCCTCGGGCGCAAGTATCCCTTTGAAAAACGTAGCGACGGTAGAATTCGAGAGTTCGCCCAATCAGATCCGGCATTACGATAAAGATCGCTACGTCACTGTATCCGCATTCGTGAAACCGGGCTATAATGTGCAGCGGCTTGATGAAGAGATTACTTCAAAGCTCAATCAATTCAGATTTGAGGATGGACAAACTTTCACGGTAGCCGGCGAAAAGGAAAGCCAGCAGGAAAGTTTCGGCGGTTTGGGACTCATTATCCTGGTAACTATTTTCGGCTTTCTGGGTGTGCTGATACTTGAATTCAAGACATTCAAAAGTATACTGATTGTGCTTTCTGTGATCCCGCTGGGCATTGTTGGCGGATTGGCTATGCTCTTCCTGACCGGCGAGACCCTCTCTTTCACTGCCACAATCGGCTTTATCGCATTGGTAGGTATTGAGGTCAAAAACTCATTGCTCGTGGTGGATTTTACGAATCAGCTGCGCGAGCAGGGCAAAGGAATTGAAGAGGCAATCATTGAAGCTGGCGAAATTCGTTTTGTGCCTATCCTGCTTACTTCACTCACTGCAATCGGGGGATTACTGCCGTTGGTGATCGAATACAGCGCGCTCTACTCGCCGCTTGCATTGGTGCTGATTGGTGGATTGATAAGCTCTACATTACTGTCGAGGCTAGTGACGCCGGTGATGTACAAGCTGCTCCCTCCGGCCATTGAGGTGAAGAAAGAAGTGCGTGAAGTTGCGGAACTGGCTTATTAGTAAAAAAAGTAATCGGTAGGCCGGGTTTGTTTAAGCCCGGCCTACTGATTTTGATTATAGCTGTATCAAACTTTGCAGTAGGGCAGGCCGCCTGAAAGCTTCGATGCTGCTGACCGGCAATGCTATTTCCGCAGACTTGTTGCAACGTAGGGCAACCGGCTTCACTACCAGTTTCTGGTTCATCGGATCGTAGCACCAATGCGACTCGCCGACGCCTTCGCGGAGGTTTTGTTCAAGTTCAGGAAGAGGTCCCGACGAGATGGTAGGTGCCAGCAGCGCTAGCCCAATGATTACGGCACTGCCACCAATCGCGGCTGGTGCCCATTTTGACTTCGCCATAGCACGCAGGTCGCGCGTGAGGGCGGAGTTTGGGAAGTTGAAGTTTTTAAATTGCATGGCTAAATAGTTAAGTAACAGAACAGGCGCAAATTCGCCTGCAGATAGCCCGTGCGGAAGTACTACTGTTTGAATTGTAGATTATTTTATCTGAACTGTGCCTATCAGTGCCTGAAACAGATTTGCTGTCAGCCGATTTTTGTGAGAAAAGCGCGGATATTTTCCCGGTATCCTCTTGTCCACTTTACTTTATCACCTGTGGAAAGATGGATAATGTACTCGCCATTAAAGTACGTTTCCAGTTCAGAAATATAGTTCATGTTAACGATGTTGGAGCGGCCAACGCGGATCATGATGTCGGGATCAAGCCGATTTTCCAGGCTGCTGAGGCTTTCGTAAATGGTGTAGGTTTTGGCAGCAGTATACACCGAAATGTAATTTCCGTCTGCCGAGAAGTGGCTGATATCTGCTGTTTTGACCAGATACATTTTACCGGCTTCTTTCACCAGAATCCTTTGCAGATAATTCTCCGGTCGCTCGCGCTGTTCTTTCAGGAGGTTGGCAACAAGCTCCTCCATGCGCGGCTGTGATTTGAGGCTCAGCCGCTCTTTTGCCCGCCCGAGCGACTGATGAAACCTGATCTCGTCAAACGGTTTCAGCAGGTAGTCAATCGCATTCACCTCGAAAGCACGAAGCGCATATTGATCGTAGGCAGTTGTAAAGACCACAAATGGCTGATAATGCGGCCAGATTTCCTTCAAAACCTGAAACCCGTCCAGCTCCGGCATTTGTATATCCAAAAAAACCAGTTCGGGCCGATACTGAAGTATTTTAATCACCGCCTCCGATCCATTGCCAGCCTCTCCGGCTACCTGAATGTGCGGGTCGTCTTTCAGAAATGTGCGGATCACATCTCTTGCCAGGATTTCGTCGTCAACGATCAGACTGGAATGTTTCATTGCTGCTCATTAATTTGGTTTTTGCCTGACCTTCAAAAAACAAGGTCACAATGGTACCTCCGCGCGCCGGCTGTTCGAAAGTCAGACCTGCTTTTTCTCCGTACGCCTGCTTCAATCTCGATGTTGTATTTTTCAGCCCGAGCCCCATTCCCTCCGAATCCTTCTGCTGTCCGGCTCCATTGTCTTCCACTTTTATTTCCAGTCCGCTGTTGCTTACGGTAGCTTTAATGCGGATCAGTGCGTCGGTAGTCACATCCGAGATACCGTGTGTGATGGAGTTCTCGACGAGCGGCTGCAAAATCAGCTGCGGCACCGGGTATAGTTCAGATGCAGGATCGATCTCGTATTCCACTTTCAGCCTGTCCTGAAACCTGACCTGCTGAATGCTCAGGTACTGTCGTGTAAGTTTAAGTTCTTCCTGCAATGGAATGAAATCAGCCTTTTGGTTAATCAAAACCGCCCGAAGCAGGTCGCTTAAAGTGGTGATCATTACGGTCGCCTTCCGGATATCATTCTTGATCATGAGGCTGATCACGGCGTGAAGCGTATTGAACAGGAAATGCGGGTTAAGCTGCATTTTCAGTGATTGCAGCTGCGCGTTGGCCAGCTGGCTCCGCAACTGTTCATTATTTAGCTCAATATCAAAATGCTGCTGCTTTAATGCCTGATAGCGATAGATATAAGACACTTTATTAAAGCCAACCACCAGCAGAAGGTACTGTGCAAAACTCCCTGCGAAGCCGAAATAAAAGGAAAAGAGGTATTTTTCAAGAGGAATCGACTTGCCTGCTACTTTGAACATCAGCGGATTGGTAACAAAATAATGCAGCAGGTTTACAAACACATTCAGAAAGCCTACTATAAACAGGTGGATTAAAATGGCTTTCAGGAGCGAACCGTCCCGCCCTTTGAATGCGATAGGCACTTTGAGCGAAGCCCATAGTACCAGCGGCGTAGTCGACCACCAGAATAATCCGTCAAGGAACCAGATAAAAAGCTCGTTCGGCTGCATGGTGAAGCCTTCACGAATGCGCCAGAGCATGGTGAGCTGCCACAAAGTGATCAATGCAAAAATGCCCCAGTAGCAAAACGAATACCACCAGAACTCTTTTTCGGAGACCGGCAACTTGGATTGATCGAGCAGTTTTCTCAGGAAATTATTTCGCTTTTCAGGCACGTTGCGGGAATGAGGATGTGGGTTGTAAAATAAGTGTGGCAAAATATGGTTTTCAGCGCATTTACTTAAACCGTTGGCTCACTTATCTGAACTGTGGTAAATGGGTCTGTAATGCCAATATTGGGTAGAGAAAGGATTTTTGCTTGTTTTATGTGAAAGCGACCTCAATGAAAAAGGCTTCCCTCAAGGACATTGCACATAAAGCCGGCGTTTCCACCGCCCTCGTTTCCTATGTTTTGAATGGGAAGGAGCGTGAAACGCGGGTAGGAGAAGCAATTGCGAAGAAGATCAGGGAGATCGCATTGGAGCTCAACTACCAGCCCAATCATTTGGCGAAGAGTCTGCGCAGCGGCAAAACGCACACCATTGGTCTGGTTATCGCCGATATTTCGAACCCGTTTTTTGCCAATATCGCGCGGGTTGTGGAAGACGAAGCCAAGCGAAACGGTTACACGGTTATTATAGGCAGCTGCGATGAAAACGCAGATAAATCCTGGGACCTGCTGAATGTACTGATCAACCGGCAGGTAGACGGGATCATCATTGTTTCCTCGGAAGGCTCCGAAAACCAGATCCATTATCTCAAAGAAAGGAAGATTCCGTTTGTGCTCCTGGACCGGCATTTTCCGGAAATTCAAACCGATTTTGTGGCAACAAACAATTACAAAGCCTCCTATGATGCTGGCATTCACCTCATCAAAGGAGGGTATACCCGGATCGGGATTATCGCCTATGATTCTAAAATGTACCACATGGAAGAGCGGGTACGCGGCTATAAACACGCACTGGCCGATAGTCAGATCCAGTTTCAGAATGAATGGTTGAAAGAGGTACGCTTCGACACCATGGAAGGCGAGGTACGAATTGCAATTGACCAGATACTGTCCCTGCCCGAGCGGGTTGAGGCACTTATATTCGCGACTTACGGATTGGCGATCAATGGACTGAGATACATCAACGAGCTCCGGCTCAAAGTGCCGCAAGATCTGGCGATTGTCAGCTTCGGTCAGGCAGAAGTTTTCGACCTGTACTATTGTCCGATCTCCTATCTTCGCCAGCCGCTTGAACTGTTGGGGAAAACGGCAGTGGAATTTCTGCTCGCCAAATTTGTTAACCCGGAAGAAGGAGTAAGGCAGATCCTAATGGAGGCCCGGCTGATAGCAAGGGAATCTTCCAGTGCAAAGAAGTAATTGTGCATGGAAGGAGCGAGTTAGCGCTTCAAGTGGCGCGGAGCAAAAAGGCGCTCACAATTGATGAAATAGATAGTTAATTAACACAATGAATAAAGAAAAGTTTTCATTCCCGCTATTTGAGAAAGCTCCTCTGGTAGGGATTATCCGGAATGTAGATCTGGAAGATATCAAGCAAATTCTTCCTATTTACAGGGAAGCTGGTCTTACCACAGTAGAAATCACCATGAACACCCCTGGCGCAGCTGACATAATCCGGTATGCTGTGGAAAATGAAGCGGCAGGTCTGAATATCGGAGCGGGTACGGTTTGCACAAAAGATGATTTGAAAAGTGCCTTAAAGGCCGGCGCCCAGTTCATTGTTACGCCTGTGATCAGCAAGAAAGTAATCAAATCGTGTGTGAAAAAGGGAGTTCCTGTCTTCCCCGGTGCATTTACACCTACCGAGATTTATAATGCATGGAGCCTCGGAGCGACAATGGTGAAAATTTATCCGGCAACCTCCCTGGGACCTGAGTATATCAAAGACCTTAAAGCCCCTATGAACCAGCTCAAACTTCTTCCAACAGGAGGCGTGGGCCTGGACAATATGGTCGCATTCATGAAAGCAGGCGCAAATGGACTCGGTATCGGAGGACAGCTCTTCGATAAGAAGCTGATCCAGAATAAAGATTGGGAAGGTTTGAAAAGCCATTTTATCCAGTTTGTTCAAAAACTGGCAGAGCTCTGATTACCTGAAACCCATGTGAAAAGTATATTCCCCGTATTACTACCTATTTGTATATAACATTTAATACTTTTTAATAGTATATAATGTAATTACAGGTAGCTACTTTTCAACATTAATACTAATGTTAGGAAGCTCCACATGAAGCTGCACTTTGGCCTTCAAAGCAGCAAATACGCGGATCAATGTATCTAGCGTCATGTTCGCTGCATTGTTTTCCAATTTCGAGATCTGCGCTTTTTGTACACCAACAAGCTTACCCAACTCTTCCTGTGTAAGCTGCCTTTCAAGCCGCGTGTCCCTGATTGCTTTGCCCACCAGGTCTATCTGCAGGTTGTACTCGAACCTGTCCCGGGCGGGTGTCCCGATCTTGCCGATTAATTCGTCCTGTACTTCGTCAAGTGTGAAAGTTTTCATTTTTTGAATGGTTTATTTTTCATCGAAATACTTACTTCTAAGTTTTTGAGCTCTGCCAACTTCATTTTCCGGCACTTTGCTTTGCTTCTTGATAAAACCATGTGTCGCAATGACCATCGTTTGTTCTGCCTGAGACTTATCCCAAAATGCCAGAAGCCGGTACTGTAAACCTTGATATAATGTCCGGAACTCCCATATTTCACTATTAAGCTTCTTCAAAAGCTCCGGGTCATTCTTGGCTTGTGCTTTCCTGACGTTGTACAATATTTTTTCGGAATGTTTCTTATCCAGTGCTTTCAGGAAAGTAAACGCCTCTTCGAGGAATACCACCTCAAATAATTTTTCAATCATAAAGTTACATCATTTTTTTGTTTCTATATATGGAAACCATCTTTTTTCAAGATTTTTTTCCTCCTTTCCTTTTTAGACGTAGCGTTAACTGGAAAGTAACTGTGGATCTGGCTTTATTTTTCGTGAGCTCGGCCTGGATCAGGCGATTTATGGTCATATGTGGCTAAAAAGCCAGTATAGAACGGAGAGGATGGTATTTTAAAGTCAGGAAACAATTTTAAACTTAAATTACCTCTTGCATGAAAAGTGCTATCCCAAGAAGCTGGTTGGGCATTTGCCTGGCTTTTTTGTTAATCACGCTACTAACCCCGCAATCAAGTATGGCGCAAAGCAAGGAAGAATCAGAAGTTGCAAAAGCAGTGGAGTCTTTGAAATTGCTGCTTGTTGAACCCAATCAAAAAGGGCTTGAAGCAATTTCTTCCAAAGACCTGAGCTATGGCCATTCGAATGGGTTGGTTGAAGATCAGAAAACATTTGTCGAGTCGCTGATGACCAGCAAGTACGACTTTGTAACGATGGATCTCACGGAACAGACCATCAAGATAGTTGGCAATGCGGCGATCGTGCGTCACATTCTTACCGCTAAGACGAATGACGCCGGAAAAGGCCCCGGTAATGCAAATATCAAAGTGTTGCAGATGTGGCAAAAGCAGGCAGGCGGCAAATGGATTTTGATCGCCCGTCAGGCTGTGAAGATCGTCGCTTAACAATTAATTAGATATTCAAATGAGAGCGGCAGGAGCAATCTTGCCGCTTTTTGTTTCTGAAAGGATTGGGCAAACAACAAAAAAATGGCGGTCATTTCTGACCGCCCGCAACCCACAACAAAGAGTGGCACAGTATTAATCTGCGATTACGTGATTGTAGTCCAGGACTAATCTAGGGTTTTCTTTCGAAACCTGTATTTGTGTTCAGTCATCACATTATTCTGCGGAAAACAGCACTTTTAGATGCTTGCAAAGTAACCCGAGGATTATTTTGCGGTTCGCCAGAAGCGACTCCTGTAATGTGATGAACGAGGTTGCGGAGGCTAAGCTAATGCAATTTCAGGCAAAGCCAAAATCTGCCTAGTAGAAAAAACCCCAGATTGTGTAGCGAATTGTTCAGAAAGACTGGCAAGGGCAATGTGCGTCTTTATGCTTCTTTCAGGTTTAGTTTGGACACATATCAGCATTCCGTCGATTTAGACCGGAATGGCACAATTTTGACGTAAAATAGTAGTCTATGGAAAATTTATCAGATAATGGTAGTGCAGGAAGATTAATAATAGTCGCGTACCGCCTGCCTTTCAAACTGGTTTGGGAGAACGACCAGCCCCGATTATTCCAAAATTCGGGCGGTCTGGTCTCCGCCGTCTTATCGCTTGTTAAAGATACCAGCAATGCTGCTTTTAATGCGAACGAGAAAATTCAATGGGTTGGGTTTTCTGAGAATACGCAGGAGGAGCTGGAAGGACAGTCCATGGAGAACGACAACTTCCAGGCGCATCCGGTCTTCATTCCCGAAGAGATGAATGAAAACTATTATGAAGGTTTTTGTAACAACCTCATCTGGCCGCTATGCCACTACTTCCCGTCGCTCGCCCGCTTTGAAGATGCTTATTTCGAAGCTTATCAGCAGGCCAATCAGCTTTTCTTTGAAAAACTGTCAGAGATCATCAGACCTGGCGATGTGGTTTGGGTACAGGATTACCAGTTGATGCTCCTGCCTGGTATGATCCGGGAG
The DNA here is from genome assembly GCF_001424405.1 of Dyadobacter sp. Leaf189. Taxonomy (GTDB): domain Bacteria; phylum Bacteroidota; class Bacteroidia; order Cytophagales; family Spirosomataceae; genus Dyadobacter. Next base: position 871,005 of record NZ_LMPS01000005.1, on the reverse strand, counting down.
AAATTTGCTGCCAACAAGGTCGGCTTCTTCTTTCACATACCTTTTCCTTCCTACGAACTCTTCCGCATGTTGCCGACAGGCTGGCGGAAGGCGATTGTCAATGGAATTTTAGGGGCTGATGTGGTTGGTTTTCATACCAATGATTATGTAGAGTACTTTCTGAAAGCCGCGCGACTGGTTTCGGAACATGGCAACAAGCTGCATTACATTAATATGAGCAACCGGATTGTGAAGGTTGATTCATTTCCGATCAGTATCGATTTTGCCAAATTCAATGATGCGTATAATAAGCCGGAAGTGGTGCACGCCAGAGAGGATGCGCGTCAATCTTTGAAGGAGAAGATTATCTTTTCCGTGGACAGGCTTGATTATTCCAAAGGTATCATTCACCGGCTGCGTGGTTACCAGCGGTTTTTAGAACGATACCCCGAGTGGCACGAAAAGGTTTCTTTCGCGATGGTGGTAGTGCCTTCACGGGACACAATCGAGCAATATCAGCAGATGAAATCCGATATCGATCAAACGGTAGGGAAGATCAATGCAGATTTTGGAAGTATCTCCTGGCAGCCCATTATTTATCAGTATCGCTCGATGCCTTACGATGAGCTTGTCGGCATGTACACTGCCAGTGATGTGGCACTGATCACGCCGGTGCGTGACGGGATGAATCTGGTTTGCAAGGAATATGTAGCTAGTCGGAAAGACCGCCGGGGAGTGTTGATACTCAGTGAAATGGCGGGTGCAGCTGCGGAGCTTGGTGAAGCTCTGATCATCAACCCGCTTGACAGACAGGATATCGCAGATGCGATCAAACTTGCCTTTGAAATGCCGGAAGAGGAACAGATTAAACGAATGGACGCAATGCGCGAGCGCATCAGAGACTACGATGTTTTTGCGTGGACAAACGACTTTTTTACACAAATGACAATGCTGGAACAAGAACACGAAAGATTAAAACAGGCTTTTTTGACCGACAATGGAATCAATGCGATCCGTCTGGCTTACCGAAGAGCTTCAAACCGGATCCTGTTTTTTGACTATGATGGTACACTCGCGCCGATCGTGCCTGATCCCGCAAAGGCCATTATTTCTCAGGATGTAAAAAGACTGATCGGCGAAATTGCGCAGCGTGACACGGTAGTAATCGTGAGCGGAAGGGACAAGTTTTTCCTGGACAAGCTTTTCAGGGACTTACCTGTACATATGATCGCCGAACACGGCGCTTTGATCAAATTGAAAGGTGAAGAAGATTGGACATTGAACGAGAATTATGAGGAGGGATGGAAAGATAATATTCGCCCGATCATGGATATGTATGCCAAAAGATGCCCTGGCGCATTTGTGGAGGAAAAGGAAACTTCGCTTGCCTGGCACTATCGTACTGCTGACGACCCGGAATACGCAACACGTCGCGCTCAGGAGTTGTTATGGCAATTGAAAAACTACATTCAGCCTGAAATGAACTTGCAGGTAATTGATGGAAACAAGGTTGTGGAAGTTAAGAAGACTGCATTCAACAAGGGAACTGCAACGAAGATGTTTGTAGATAATGGCAGCTATGATTTCGTTTTGGCGATAGGAGATGATACTACGGATGAAGATATGTTTGAAGCATTGCCGGAAACATCTTATACCATTAAAATCGGGGATGATTTGTCTGCTGCCCGAAATCACATTAAAAGTCAGGAAGAGGTATTCTACTTTTTGAACTTCATGGTATCTGCCGACCAGGAATAGGTAGGGTTACTAGCAAAAGCGGCCCGGCGATTTCGCCGGGCCGCTTTTATTTTCAGGCGACAGCAAGCTCGCCGCCGCTCGAATCGAGGTTTTCAAGTTTGATGAAGTGACAAACGTATCCTGCGGATCTTAATGCAGTCTCAATCACTTTGAAGTCTGAAAGCTCAGATGTGAGTGTAAGCATCAGATCCTGGAAATCGTAAGCCCAATGTTTTACATTCAATTGTTTGAGGCAATCGTGGAGGCGTTGAAATGACTTATTGTTTTTGATCCGCGTTCTAAACGAAATCTTATATGTGTTTTTCATTCTGGCTAATTAACGGTCGGTTGATATTCAATTGGCAATCGCTGTGGATCAAAGATGCTAATTATTTATAATAATTCCAAATAAGAAGCTCCGATTTCCAGCTTTATACGTAAACAAAAAAGCCTCGCAATTCGTAAGGCCGAAATTGCGAAGCTTTTCTGAAAAAGGTTTTATTATATTATTAAGAAAATATTAGATTTTACATTAATTACTTTACATAACTATCAACCAGCCCAGGCAACTCGCAGAAACTCAACCCAGTTCTTCCACATGATCTTCTCGATGTCTTCATCAGCGTAACCACGGGAGGCTAGGAGGGGAGCGATTGTTTGCAGGTCGGCAATGGAGTCGAGGTCGCCGGGAGATTGTTCTTTGCCGTAAGCGCCGTCAAGGTCAGATCCTATTCCTACATGATCCGCATTGCCTGCTATCTGGCAAATATGATCAATATGCTGTACAATGTGCCCGATCTTCAATCCGGTACTTTCGGGCGTGGATTTTCCTCTTATCCAACCGGGAATCATCATCCACGCGTCAAATGCCATTCCGATCACCGCGCCTCTTTCGATCAGTGCCTTGATCATCTCGTCTGAAAACTGGCGGTTGTGCGGAGTAATAGCCCGTGTGAGGTTGTGACTCGCCCAAACCGGACCTTTATAAATGTTGAGCGCTTCCCAGAATGCAGTATCGCATAAGTGCGTCGCGTCGAGGATCATATTTAACCTATCCATTTCAAGGAGCAGGTCTTTTCCTTTTTGCGACAATGGCGCGTTAGAATCAGTACCATAGGCATATACGCCAGGCCCGTAATGCGCAGGGCCAATGGCGCGAAGTCCGTAGTTGTAGGCGATTTCCAGGTTTTTCAGACTGATCAGGGAATCCGCGCCTTCAAGACTTAGTATATAGCCGATCGGCAGGTTTTCGGTTGAAGCTGCATTTTGCCAAAGTGACAAATGTGCCGTGAGTTGTTCAAAATTCGTGATCTGGAACATTTCACCCGCTTCCTCCATGGCCTTGTACCACGCAATCTGCGCCTGGCTTTGCGCCCAGGCCTGGGCCTGGGAATGCCAGCCGGGTATCTTACTGTCAGGCTTGACAAACCGGGCAATTTGCGTGGCTACGCAGATACCGATATTACCTTTCCGCATTTCCGGAAAACTGACTACGCCTTTGCCGCGGTCGGGTTTGTCGGTCAGGTTTTTTTCCCGCTCTCTTATTGCATACAGGTCCTGGGTCAAGTCCCGGTTCCATTCCACCGCGTTCATGGAGAGATCGAGATGGGCATCAAATAAAAACATACAAATTGATTTAAATAGTTAATCTCCGGCTCCGTGCGACAATCTTCCATTCGCCTTTGATCGCTCCGGCTTCAATGATTGTAGCAAAGTCGTGAAGCGCGACAGTCGGGCAAACGTGATAGGGTAATGCGTAAAAGACATCACCTATATTAACACTTTCCCAAACATCATTATTTACCTGTAAAACCCCGTGTTCTTCACTCTGGCTGAGCAACGTGTATCCATTCAGGTTCAAAATGCGGAGGCGGTTTTCAATAGGGTTTTCCGCCGCTATCGCTTTGTGTCCCAGGTCGATGGTGACAATCCCGACGGTGGGTTTTGAAACAACGCGCGTCAGTATCAATGCGGCATGCTCAAAAGGCTGGCCATCGAACCGGTCGCCGTAGCCCCAATCCCAGAGTATGTTGGTACCTGGACTCAGATATACATGCTCTCGCAATGCATGAACAGTAAAGGAAGGAGAGCCGCCGACTATGATCATGGGATCACGCCCGACGTCATTTTTAACCAGGTCGATCAGTGGCAGTACTTCATCATAGGCAGCGTCACTGGCGATTTTCCGTTCAGAGAATTCCGGATTACGGATATGTCCGTCATACACATGCAATCCGCCAACTTCCAGGTGTGACATCGTTGTGAGAAACCTGTAAAGCGACAGCAGCGAACCGTCGATCGGGTGACCTGACCGATTCATTCCATTGTTGACATCGATAAACACACTTGCTTTCAGGCCGCGGGCCAGTGCTGCATCGTTAAGCTGACTGGCTGATTTTTCATTATCCACGAGAGACGAAAAGACAACATAAGGAAATGCTTCTTTCAGCCGGAACAATCGCTCAATGTTCGGACCAACCATCTGGTAAGAAAGGAGGATCCACTTCGCACCCGCATTGGCGACCATCTCTGCTTCGGCAATTGTGGCGCATTTGAATTTGCTGATACCCTGTTCAAGCTGAATAGCAACGATCTCTGCGCATTTGTGTGTTTTTACGTGAGGAACAAGTCGTTCCGCACTTCCAGCAATGCTGATCATCCCCCGGATATTATGACGTATCCGGTCTTCAAAAAACAGCAGCGAAGGCGAAATAACCTGATCGGGATTATCTAGTTGGTACCACATGGCGGTTTAATGAGTGAATGAGTGAATGAATTCAAAATTAAAACTATCACTTCTCTTCAAGCTCAAACATAGCCTCGATCTCTACCGGGATGTTGTCTGGCAGGCTGCCCATTCCTACGGCGCTTCTTACGCCGATTCCGTTTTCTTCACCCCAGATCTTCGCAAAAAGTTCGCTGGCGCCGTTGATGATGAATGGATGTTTTTCAAACTCTGACGTACAGTTTACCATTCCTAATACTTTGATCACTCTCTTCACGCGGTTTAGACTGCCCAGATTTGCCTTCAATGTAGATAGGATAGTTAATCCAACCTGGCGCGCTGCGAGCTTTCCCTGATCCTGGTCCATATCCGCGCCGATCCTGCCGATGATCAATTTGGCATCGTCTTGTACGGGTCCGTGTCCCGATACGTACACCCAACGTTTGTCAACGATAATCATTGGTTTGTAAACGCCAAGAGGCTTGGGAGCGGGTGGCAGCGTAAGTCCAAGCGCCGCGAAATTTGATTCAGGTGTATTTTCCATTTTTGTTTTCCTCCGTTCGCTAAAGCGAACGGGTATGGATTAAATTGATTTGCGATTTTTTTTTAACATCCATTTCCGTTCGTTTCAACGAACGGGAAAAGGGGGGTATTTGCCGGATGCTTACGCTACGGTCAAAAACAAATTTAGTATCAAAACGCCCACCAATCCCATAATTGACACAATTGTTTCCATTACAGACCAGGTAAGCAGCGTGTCTTTGATGCTTAGATTGAAGTATTCTTTGAACAGCCAGAAGCCGCCGTCGTTGAGGTGTGAAAACATCAAACTTCCTGACCCAATGGACAGTACGATCAATTCCGGCTGTACGGAAGCATTAATCAAAAGAGGAGAAAGGATACCCACAGTTGTCAGTCCGGCTACCGTTGCAGAACCTACGCAAACGCGTATCACAGCAGCAATTCCCCAGCTCAGGACCAAAGGAGATACATCAATCCCAGCCAGGCTCTCTGCGATATAGGTACTCACGCCGCTTGCTGTCATGATCTCCTTGAATACACCTGCACCGGCAATAATCAGCAGGATCACAGATACGCCTTTGAATGCTTCTTCCATTGATTTACTGATCTTCTTCATATCCATTCCGCGGGCGATGCCGAGGGTGTAGGCCGCGAAAAGTACAGAGAGGAGCATACCGAAATACGGTTCGGCAAGAAGTCCGATGATCTTGTTATCAGGATAATACCGCTTGATACCTGACATCGCGGTAAGTAGAAAAACAGGCAGCAATGCGGTAATAATGCTGATACCGAGCCCGGGTAGCTCGGAGCTGGGCCTGGCTTTTACATTAAAAAGATCTTCGTCAGGTTTTGGTTGAAAGCGTTTCAATGTACTTCCAAAAATCGGCCCTGCTACTGCGATAGCAGGAATGGAGACAATAATACCGTATAAAAGCGTTTGACCGAGATCAGCATTCAGCTGACTGGCGATGGCGGCTGGCGAGGGGTGGGGTGGGAGGTAACCGTGTGCTACCGATAACGCCGAGAGCATTGGAATACCGACATAAAGTAATGGAAGGCGGGCAGTGGCGCTGATCATGAAAATCAATGGGATCACGATCACAAAGCCTGCGTTATAGAAAAGCGGGATTCCAATTACAAACCCCGCCAGCGCCATTCCCCATTGAATGTATTTTTGTCCGAATAAACCGATCAATGCATCTGTAATCCTTTGGGCAGCCCCGCTGTCGGCCACCATCTTCCCGAGCATGGCGCCGAAGCCTACAATGAGAACGAGGTCGCCCAACGTTCCGCCTACACCTTTCTGAATTGCTTTACTGACCGTTTCAACAGTCAACCCGCTCGCAAGACCAAGCCCGATCGATACAAGTAGAAATGAAATGAACGTATCAATTTTGAGCCACGCGATCAGGAGAATCAAAGCCAGGATCGCAATGAAAGTAAGTAGTAAGGGCATAATCGAAATGGTAGGAAAGTAAGCTAACGGTTATAAGCCGGAATAAAGCGTTTTTTAATGACAGATGCCAATTTAGTTTTGCAGGACGTAATAATCGGCATAAAATACACGGGATCACACATATAGCCGGACTGCCTCCAAATAGCATAAAAGATAGTTGCTAGACTGGGCAAAAATCGCGAAATTTGACTTTTTACAAAGGATAATATTGCATTAATTCACTGAGCAGTTGAACATATCCAATCGCTCGTTTTAACAAATTTCGATTCTTTTCTAACACTTTATGGCAGAATCTTCTGGTGAAAACATTATCCCGATTAATATCGAGGATGAAATGCGCGGGGCCTACATCGACTATTCGATGTCCGTTATTATCTCCCGCGCATTGCCCGACGTTCGCGATGGCTTGAAACCGGTACATAGGCGGGTTCTCTACGGAATGTCGGACCTGGGCGTTAATTACAACCGTGCGCATAAAAAGTCAGCTCGTATAGTAGGGGAGGTTTTAGGGAAGTATCACCCTCACGGTGACTCTTCTGTTTATAATACCATGGTGCGTATGGCGCAACCCTGGTCGCTGCGGTATCCATTGGTTGACGGACAAGGTAACTTCGGTTCTGTCGACGGTGACAATCCTGCGGCAATGCGTTATACAGAAGCGCGTCTGAAAAGAATTGCCGACGAACTTTTGAATGACCTGGGCAAGGACACGGTTGATTTTCAGCCCAACTTTGACGACTCGCTGAATGAACCTACCGTACTTCCTGCCAAATTCCCGAACCTGCTTGTAAATGGCTCTTCGGGTATCGCGGTTGGTATGGCGACGAATATGGCGCCGCATAACCTGTCGGAAGTAGTTGACGGTGTGCTCGCTTACATTGACGATAATGAGATTACCATTCCGCAGTTGATGGAGCACATCAAGGCTCCTGATTTTCCAACAGGCGGTATTATATATGGTTACAATGGCGTAAGATCAGCAATGGAAACCGGCCGCGGTAGCATTATCATGCGTTCCAAGGCGATTTTCGAAGTTGCTAAAAACGGTCGGGAGCAGATCATTGTTACCGAAATTCCGTACATGACCAACAAGGCTGCAATGATCGAAAGGATTGCAGCGCTCATCAATGAGAAAAAACTTGACGGGATTTCTGATATCCGCGATGAATCGGATAGAGATGGAATGCGCATTGTTTTTGATCTTAAAAAAGATGCGATTCCGAACATTGTACTGAACCACTTGTTCAAGTACACACCGTTGCAGACTTCTTTTGGCGTAAACAACGTGGCGCTTGTAAAAGGCCGCCCTGTTACGTTGAACCTGAAAGACCTGATCAAACATTACGTAGATCACCGGATCGTGGTAATCACGCGCCGTACAGAGTATGAGCTGAGAGAAGCTGAAAAGCGCGCGCATATTTTGGAAGGGTTGATTATCGCACTTGACAACCTGGATGCTGTCATTTCATTGATCCGCAGCTCGCGTGATCCTGAAACAGCAAAAAATGGTTTGATGGAGCAATTTGCATTGAGCGAGATCCAGGCGAAAGCGATTCTGGAAATGCGTTTGCAAAGGTTGACAGGTCTGGAAAGAGACAAGATTGTGAAGGAGTACGAGGAGATCATGCTCTTGATTGCAGACTTGCGCGACATTCTTGCAAATGAATTCCGTAAATACGAGATCATTAAGACCGAGTTGACTGAGATTAAAGAACGTTACGGCGACGAGCGCCGGACGAAAATCGAGTTTGCTGCGGAAGAGTTCAGCGATGAGGATATGATTCCTGACGATGAAATGCTCATCACGATTTCGAATGAAGGTTACATTAAAAGGACACCTTTGGCTGAGTACCGGACGCAAACAAGGGGCGGAGTAGGGTCACGCGGCGTGAAAACCAAGGATACCGACTTCACCGAGCACTTGTTCTCTGCGACTATGCTTAACTACCTGCTGATCTTTACTGAGTATGGTAAGTTGTTCTGGATGAAGGTGTATGAAGTGCCGGAAGGTAGCAAAACATCGAAAGGCCGGCCGATCCAGAATTTGATCAGTTTGGAAAATGGTGACTCAATACGCTCGGTGATCAATGTGCGTACTTTGTCAGATGAGGATTATATCAACAATAATTACCTCATTATGTGTACCCAGCAGGGCACAATTAAGAAGACTTTGCTGGAAGCTTATTCAAGACCACGTGCAAACGGAATTATCGCAATCTCGATCAATGAAGGCGACAGGCTTCTGAATGTGGCGCTGACGAATGGAGATAATGATATTGTAATTGCGTCTAGTGCCGGCCGTGCGGTTCGCTTCAATGAGAAAGGAGTTCGTCCGATGGGAAGAACTGCTGCGGGAGTTAGAGGTATCAACCTGACCGAACCAGGCAACAAGGTAATCGGAATGGTTTGTATCAACCGTGAAGATGCGCAGCTCCTGGTTGTTTCTGAAAATGGTTTTGGAAAACGTTCGAATATAGATAGTTACCGCGTAACAAACCGCGGTGGTAAGGGAGTTTCCACGATGAATGCAACCGATAAAGTTGGAAAACTGGTTGCAATCCGGGAGGTAACTGAGCAGGATGACCTGATGATCATCACACGGAATGGTATCGCGATCAGGATGAGCGTGTTGGATATCCGTCTAGCTGGTCGTAATACGCAGGGTGTGAAGTTGATCAGATTGAACAACTCTGACGAGATCACATCGGTAACGAGGATCCTGAAAGATCCGGACGAGAAGGCGGCTGAGCTGGATGAGGATGGTAATGTAATTGCCAAGCCGATTGCAGAAGGACAAGTGCTCGACGGAGAGGAAATCCTGCCCGCTGATGAGCTTGACGAAGAGGTGGAAGACGATGTGATCGAAGACGATGAGGAAGACGAAAATGATCCTTCTGAGGAACCAGAGGCATGATTTTTGTAAAAATTATATTAATTGATTTATATTTAGGATTCGAACAAACCAATCACAATCAAAGTTAATATTTATGAAAAGACTGTTTTTTGTATCTGCACTTAGCCTTTTCAGCCTGGCAGCAGTCGCGCAAGACGATGCTGTCAACAAGGCTCTGGTAGACGGATTTCGAAAGGAAAAAGAGAAAAGCGATAAAGATGTAACTGATCCAAAGGCAAGCGCAAAAGCTGCATTTTGGATGGAGCGTGCCAAGTTGTACGAAAACATCGCATCGCAGGCTTCTCAGGTCGATTCGAGTGCTGCAAAGACTGCAATGGAAGCATATAAAAAAGTTGTTGAACTTGACGTAACCAAAAAAGGGGAGCCAGGGAAATCTTCGAAAGAAGCAACAGCGGCACTTACAGCAGGAGAGGGCACCCAGCTTTTTAATGCATTTGTAAGACAGGGAGCTGAGAAGTACCAGGCTAAAAACCTGAACGGAGCTCTTGAAATGTTCTCAATGGCGCAGGAGATCAATAAAAAAGATACACTTGCTTCTTTGTATGCCGGTATTGCGGCGCAGCAGTTGGATAAAAAGGAAGATGCTAAAAAGTCTTTCGAAACTTATGCAACAAATGGCGGTAAAGATCCAAGCGTATACTATGGTTTGGCTCAGCTGTACCGTGCAGAAAACAACTTCGATAAAGCAATCGAGACTTTGAATAAAGGATTAACTCAATCCCCTAACAACAAAGATCTTAAAGCGGAAGTTGTGAATATTTTGCTTGCATCTGGTAAAGAAGACCAGGCTATCAAAGAGCTTGAAGGTTTGGCCGCTGCTGATCCTAACAATACACAGAACATCGTGAACCTTGCAATCCTGTATGATAACATGCAGAGAACAGCAGCTGACAAGATCAAGCAAATGAGCGCTAAGTCAGGATCAGGTGCAAATTCAGCAGCTACTTTGACTAAGAATCTTGAAAGCGAAAAAGGTAAGATCGAAGTTTATGACGGTGAAGTAAAACGTATCAGCGCATTGATCAAGAAGCAGCCGAAAAATGCTGATCTGAAACGTCAGCTTGCTGACGTAAATGCGAAGAAGAAAGAATCACTTGCTGCTATTACCAAACTGGAAGGTGAAGTAAGTGCTGCGCAGGAAGCTGCAAAAAGCAGTGCAAGCTCAGGATCTGAAAAAGAACTGGCTGACCTGAAAGCAAAACAAGCAGATGCAGCAAGCAAAGCAATGGCTAACTATCAGAAAGTATTGCAAATTGACGCTGCTAACTACGATGCACTTTTCAACCTTGGCGTGTTCTACTTTAATGAGGCTGTTCAGTTGAAAGGCGAAGTTGATAACATGAACATGACAGAGTATCAGCAGAGAGGTAAAGAAGTTGAAGGTCGCGTTTGCGGTAAATTCAAAAAAGCGAAACCATACTTCGAAAAAGCAATTCAGGCGAAAGACGAAGCGGAAGCAAAAGAAACACTTGCAACTGTGAACAGCGTACTGGAACAATTTACAAGCAAAGGTGTTGCTTGTGTTGAGCAGTAAGCAATATTAGTTTTTTGAATATTGGAAAGAGCGGTAACGAAAGTTACTGCTCTTTTTTTGTTCCAATAGCGTTAAAATGCGAGTTACTACCGATCTCAGGCGGGAGCAATGTTATGATAGTCCGATTATCCAACAGCTGCTTCAACCCAACCGGATCCGGATAAGGAATATGCATTGTGGGTTGCCGAAGGTAGTTCGGATTGTTTGTTTGAAGGTAGCTAACTACGTTTTTGGTTTGAACAACGGAATGTCGGTGCACCCGTTGTACGTCATGCATATCTGATTTGAACCTCTTTCTGTGCCCATGAAAAAACAGAGGGAAGATACTTAGGATCAGATATTTGTACCATTTTGCCACTTTGTATTCCTCCACAAAACGAATTGCAAACCACGCATTCGCGACCAGTCCAATACTTAGCAATTCTGTATATCGGGAAGGTAAAGCTGTAAGTTCCTGTCCCCGGCCGAATGCAATAGCCATAGCTTGAGTCAGGGACCACATTACACATCCTGCCATAAAGAAATCACTTTTACGGAGCCTGTTCCGTTTCAACAAAAATGCAAGGGTAATGAGCGCAGGCGACCAAAGTGGAGCAGCGATCCAGTTGTGGGGACCAACAGGCCAGCTCAGAATCAGTAACAATGAATGTGTCCATTCTGACAAATTTCTTGCGCGGTACATGTCATGAGCTGCAATGTGCGGAATTTGGAAATATCCGATTATGGCCATTATTGTTAAAGCTGCAACAAGAATCCAATACTGAATCTTGTTTCCGGGTTCGCTTAGCCATTGAAGCAGATACACACCTGCTACTGTAAGTGGAGTCAGAATGCCTGACGCCGTGGTGAGGGTACTTAGGAAGCAGAGTAAGAAGACTAAAAATTGCGCCGAGGCTCTTTCCGGAAAGGCAGTGCTCAGACCAAAAGCTGTCACTACAAACAGTATCAGAAAGTAGAACTGGCTTTGAAATCCTACCAGCCAGTTTTCGAAAGAGAATGGAAGTGTGAACTGTGCAATCAAAAAAGGTAAAATCCACCATTTTCTTCCATTCAGGCCATTGAACCTGTAAAGAAAACCAAGTAGGATTGTAGGGATAGTAGCTGCAAGAACTACATTGACTTTTGCGGAAAAGAGGTTATTCCATTGACCTGTGATCTGGAATAACATCAGTGAAAACAGTCGGGTAGGGAAGATGCGGTGCTCATTGTGTGGGTTCCAAAGATCTGATACTTTGAGAGTTCCTTCCACCCAGGGGCGTATTAAATGATCTCCTTCGGCGTCCCATTGATCCCAGAAAGGTAGCGCTACAGCATAGTTTTCAACATAGCAAAGCCGTATAGCAACTACGAGAAGAAAACTCAATATCACTATCCAAATTCCTCTCATATCATTTCGCTGATTTTCCAAACAGTCGGCTCCATATCAATTTTGCTTTCAATCCCCATATCTGCCGATAGATGAATGCATTCCGTTTTGACTTCCTGGTTTTTTGAATGAAGTACAACGTTTCATAATGTTCAAGAATAAATCGGGCGTAGGCAATGGAGAGGTAGGAGTGTAGGCGGGTCTCAAATAGGGCCGCTAGTTTTTTCACAAAAGCTGGATTTTTATTGAGCGTAAATCCGGCACAATGTCTGATCCATTTCAGTTCCCGTTCGAGTTTCACAATATCCCGATTCTCATGATAATGTTTGTTGACCGTCTTTCTGTAATTAAGTATATCAGTGGAATTACTGGAATGTTGCCTGTAATCGACGAGGCATTCCCGCACGCAATGAATCGTACCTAAATTGGCGGCAGCATATGCTATCCAATGATCGTGAAAATACTCGGGATTAAACGGCAGAATATTTTTGAGAAGGTCTTTCCTAAACAAACAGCTATGGCCGGAAACGCAATTAAACAGTAGGAAAACCGCTGGCTGATCTCCGTTATACAGATTAATCACATCTGACATTTTCCTGTTAAGAAATGCTCCGCTTTCATCTATGAAACTGGAATCATGGTATACAAGTTGGTGACTTCCAATCTCTTCAACCAGTCGTCGCAACTTCTCCGGATGCCAGATATCATCCTGATCTGACAATGCGATGTATGAACCATTGCAAAGTTGAAGAGCCTTTTCGAAATTCTTGCTGTAACCTACATTGACCTCATTTTTGTACAAGTGAAGGAATGGATATCGTTGCTGATACTCAAGCAGAATATTCCATGACGCATCCGTGCTATTATCATCTACCGCGATGATTTCCTTGTTTTCATAGCTTTGATGGATCAATGAATTCAGTTGTTCTCTCAAAAACTTTTCCCCGTTGTACACACAAAGTGCAATTGAGATCAGCGGTTCATCCATGTGATGCCTGTTTTGAAATCCTAGATGATGCATGTAACACGGATAAGCCCCTTAGCCTTTAAACCCCAACTTTTCTTGATTATGAAGAACAATTTGCTGATACTGCTTTTTGTAAGAATATACAACAGGCTTGATCTGTTCTTCCAAATCGTATAAGCATAGGAAAAGTGGAAAAATGAGTTGTTTCTACAGAGGCTTTTTCGATGTAAAAATTTTACGAAACTTTGCGAAGACGATTCGATCAGTGAGCAGGCTTCAAGCCAGTTACTCTCTATCTGAATCTTGTCTTTGATGATCCGGGGACCTGCACGTCTCATTGGCGAGGCAAGTAAGTTTGTGCAGTTGTGATCATGTATCCGATATTGAACAAGACTTTCGCTGACGAAATCGATTGATCCAACGCAGCATGCAACGTAGGCAAGCCACTGGTCATAATGGAATTCGCTCGAGAAGGGTAGTGCGTAATTCAAAAGCGACCGCCGCATCAATATCGTGTGGCCGGAAACACAATTCATGAAAAGAAACGTTTCCGGCGTTGAACCCTTGTAGAAGTTAAATTTGCCTGACATTCTGCGGTCCATTGCTTTCCCACTGCTGTCAATTAAATCTGAATCGCAATAGATAAGTGTATGATTTTGAATGGCTTGTAGTTGAACTCTCAGTTTTTCTTTACTCCAGATATCGTCCTGGTCGCATATCGCGATGAACTGGCCGGCGCAAAGCTTCAGAGCTTTTTCAAAGTTCTTGTTATAGCCTAATCTTGATTCGTTGGAATGTATCCGGATGAATGGATACTCAGCAGCGTAAGTCAGGAGAATGTCAAAAGTAAGATCTGTGGAACAATCGTCAACGACAACGATTTCTAGATTATTGTATGATTGCGTGACGAGTGAGTCTAATTGTTTCTTCAAAAATCGCTGCCCGTTATAAGTACAGAGAGCAACAGAAATAAGAGGTGTGTTATTCATAATATGAAAATTGTGCAGGAGCAATTTTCATATTATCATCAGTATCAGCAGCAATTGATTAGCGTGGGGTACTTGTAGATACTTAAGTGGTTATACTAGTAGAGTTAGGAGACAGTAAAATAGCTATTTAACATAATATAAATTATACAACTTTCGTTTACTGAAATTGCGGCGACTATACATTCAATACTTTTATAACATTCATACAGCTTCTGCGTGACAGTCTCTTAAAACTGCTACCTGGGCAGCTCCATTACCTATTCAGAAGCGCCTGAGATTTGATTAATCCTGCCCGATATTCAGGAGCGAAAGCTCTGATCAATTCTCAAGCGCTGTAAGCTTGCTTTATTCACCGCTAACTGACTGCATTTCAAATGTATTACAGTCGGTTATTGGCTTGTTTGAAATTCTTCCCGGAATTTGAAAATCAAGCGATGTCGCAGATCTCAACACATTGTTTCAGGGATGCCAGCGGCTCGCGCTTTGGTATAAACTCCTGAGCCACAAAGCCTTTGTAGCCAGTATCTACAATTGCCTTCATAATGGCAGGATAATAAAGTTCCTGACCTTCGTCAATCTCGTTCCGTCCGGGAACTCCGCCTGTGTGGTAGTGACCAATGTATTTGTGATACTTGTTAATCGTAGCGATTACGTCGCCTTCCATAATAGACATATGGTAAATGTCATAAAGCAACTTGAACCGCTCGGAACCAACCATTTCACAAAGACCAGCTCCCCAGGCTGTGTGGTCGCACATATAATCCCTGTGGTTCACCTTGCTGTTGAGCAACTCCATGATCATCGTGATGCCATATTTTTCAGCCGACGGCATTAATCTTCTTAGTCCGATGGCGCAGTTCCTCATTCCGTCAATGTCCGACATTCCGCGCCGGTTTCCTGAAAAGCAGATGACGGTTGAATATCCGGCTTCCTGTAATTTTGGAAAAAGATCCTCATAACTCTTCACCAGCTCGTCGTGCAATGCCAGATCGTTAAATCCTTTTTCGATTCCCATTCCTGCGCCGTTCGGCAGTGCGCAGGTAAGTCCGTACTTTTTCAGGGTTGGCCAGTCTTCGGGACCTAATAGCTCAATGGAAGTAATTCCGATCTTTTTGCATTCCTGCGCAAACGTGTCCAGTGGAATTTTACCATAACACCATTTACAAACAGAATGATTGATTTTACCTTTCAGCTTTGGACCGAGTACTTTTTCGGTAGCTGCAAAAACATCAGATATGGAAAGTACACCGGCAGTACTGGCGGCGATATTTTTTAATGCGTTGCGTCGGCTCGACATAATTGTAAGTTTTGAAGTATCAGGCAATGTCACAGATTGTAACTCCTTGTTTTAGCGAAGCGATATCATTGTTGCGGCTCGGAACAAACTCCTGTCCCACAAATCCTTTGTAACCGGTTTCAACAATTGCTTTCATGATCGTCGGATAATAAAGCTCCTGCGTTTCATCAATTTCATGTCTACCCGGAACACCGCCCGTGTGGTAATGCGCAATATACTTGTGATACTTTCGGATGGTCGCGATTACGTCGCCTTCCTGAATTTGCATGTGGTAAATGTCGTAAAGCAGCTTGAATTTTTCCGAGCCAACCATATCGCAGAGGCCTGCCCCCCACTCTGTCCGGTCGCACATGTAGTCCCGGTGGTTTACCTTGCTATTCAACAGCTCCATCACCAGTGTCACATTATGTTTTTCGCAGAGCGGTATCAACCTTTTAATTCCGACTGCACAGTTCCGCATTCCATCCACATCCGACATGCCACGCCGGTTTCCAGAAAAGCAAATGATCTTGTCATACCCTGCCGCCTGAACTTTCGGAATTACATCCTCAAACCCTTTCACCAGTTCGTCATGGTTGGCGGGATCATTGAAACCCTTATCGATACTCCGGGTCAGGCCCTCGCCCCAGGGAAGCGCGCAGGTCAGTCCGTGTTTTTTGATAACCGGCCATTCTTCTGGTCCGAGCAGTTCGATGGAGGTAATGCCAATTTTCTTGCATTCCTGTGCGAATGTTTCAAGCGGAATTTTACTGTAACACCATTTGCAAACCGAGTGGTTGATCTTTCCATTCAGCTGAGGGCCAAGTGCATTTTGTGAATCTGCAAATGCTTTTGATAATGAGGCTGTAAATGGCACGATCCCCGCTCCCATTGCGAGGTTTTTTAAGACCTTCCTTCTACCTGAAATTCTTGTCATTATGAAGCTTAAATAATTGAATTTGCCTAAAAAAAGTAGTGATGCCGCCGGTATTATCAGCCTTTAAAGCCGGACAATACAACACGCGACACCACTATCTTAAGCTTAATAAATTATATTCTACTCAAAAAAACGTTGATCTACTTTCCACCTTTTGCCGCACCTGATTCAGTGTAAATCGGGTTGTTTTTGTTACCTCCCGACATCAGATATGCAACCAGATCGCGCAGCTCATTCGGGTTCAAACCATTGATTAAACCTGGCAGCATGACGGAAACAGTTGACAATTTAGAGGAAGCGACTTCTTTTTTGCTCAGTTTCCGTACTGTTTTGGAGTCAAACGGGTTTTGTGCGATGTAATAAAAATTCGCATCTTCATTGATCTGCCGTCCCACTATCGACTCGCCGTTTTTCATTGTATAAGCAATCGAGCCGAACTGATCAGAAATGGTTTTGTTCGGATCAATGATCGATTCGAGCATATCTTTCACTGAAAAACGGGTTCCGAGTTGTGTTAGGTCCGGACCCACATCAGAACCTTCACCCTGGATAACGTGGCAACGATTACATAGCACAGCAGAGAAAATCATTTTTCCTTTCTCAAAATCACGGTTAGCAAGACTATCCTGAACCAATGCAACTGCTTCTTCAACTTTCCATCCGCGGCCTGGACCTTTCGGAGTGTACAATTTTACAAGATCGTTTCCGGTTCCTGTAAGCAGCTCGGCACCAGATAGTTTGTTGTACTTAGCTACTTGATCCTGAGGTACATTCTTCAAGGCAAGCTGACGCGCTTTGTCGATAAAACCAATGTAACTACGACCGCCCTGGTAGCTGAATGCCTTTTTGAACCAGGTGAAATATTGCTCTCTCAAAGCAGGAGTCCAGCCAGTTTTGGCACTACTCAGCATAATTGCGTAGAATGTCTGCTGCTGTGGCGGCATTTTTTCAAGCAAACTTGCCAAGTCAAGACCGTACTGCGGATTTCTCAGGATCAGGTCAGCTGACGCTGTCACCATTTCGTTGTCCTTATCATCAAACTTCTCGTTTTTCTCGATCAGCGCCAGTGTCTTTTCAACCACTTTCGGTGCTTCGAGTGTCACAAGGATCTTGCTCAAAAAGCGATTTTGAAGCGCATTGGTTGATGGATATTTCGGGTTCAAATAAGCAATTACCGCTTGCTTTGTAGTTGCATCCGGCTGACCGGTACGGTACAGCGTTACTTCCACAGCGCGCAGCAATGCTTGCTTTTGCAGATCGTCGAGCTTCGCATAGTCGATCTTCGTCAAACCTTTGAGGATCGGCCCTCCTACTTTGGTCGAGTCACCTTCCCGTGCCAGTGCAATGGACGCGTAAATTAATGTTTGAGGATCTTTCTCTGCATAAACTTTATTCTCCCACTCTGCAACAGGCTGATGTTCAATAGCTAACCGCGCAGCGAATCTCAGGAAGCGATCAGGGCTTTTTAGGTAAGGCCAGGCAGTAGCGACTGCTTTCGGGTCTTTTTTCGCGTGGAATTTTTCCAACTCCGTGCGTTGCTTGTGCTCCGCTGTCAGTGTCGGCTTAACTGTGTTTGAACCTGCCGGGATATTTTTGTAGTCACCATAATAAACGCGATACAGATCTGATTCCAGACGACGGCCGCCGGTAAGAAAGTACAATGCGCCATCAGGGCCGATAGCTCCGTCCGTCAAGGGAAGCGGCGCGCCTGACAAAAACTCTTCGTGATCAGCCGAGTATGTGGATCCGTTGGGTTTCAAATGCAGGCCATGCACGATCCCGAAACTCCAGTCGAATGCCAGCAGCGTGTTTTTGTATTTAGCAGGAAAGCGGGCGTCACTCAGGTAGATCAGGTTGGTTGGCGATCCTTGTCCGATATTCATGATCGGTGAAAGGAAGTCAGCAAATGAAGGCGATGTGTTGGCTGATCCCGTTCTCCAACCGTAGTCGCCGCCACTTGTAGCATGACAAACGCGTGTCGGGCGGTACCAGGGAGTTCCGAAATCCCATTCCATATCTGAGTCATAAATGAACAGGTCGCCCGCTTCGTTGAATGCGATATCGTAAGAGTTACGGTATCCTGCACTTACCAGTTCCCAGTTTTTTCCTTCCGGATCGGTATGTGCGATCCAGCCGCCCGGCGCGTGCCTGTCAGCTGCATGTCCGCGTGGATCTTTGATGAATGGAAAAAGGTTATCGTTCTTCCAATTGGGCATCAAACGATAGCTGTCCATTTTCGGCAGGTCGGTGAAGTTACCTGCTACTACATAAAGCGATTGTTTGTCCGGTGAAAGCACAATGCTGTGCGGCCCGTGTTCACCTTCGCCCTTCAAGGCTTTCAGCAATGTGATCTTGTCATATTGATCATTGTTGTCTGTATCCTGTAAACGATACAATCCGCTACCCTTTGGAAATCTCGGGTTTTCGCGGTTATTGATCATGACATACAAGCTGTTGAAAGCATATAGCAAACCGTGCGCGTAGCCCATTGCCACTTTCGCAGTATCGCCTTCTACTTTCAGAGTCTCTACTGTTGGTTTTTCAGTAGAACCAATCGGAGGCAGTACCAGCCGGAACAGTCCGCCATATTGATCTGAGGTGATCATGCGACCTTTGTTATCAAAGGTCATTGAAACCCACGAGCCATTTTGTTCCTCGGAAGGACTATACAAATGTTCCGCTTTAAAACCTTCGGGTAATTTGATCTTGTCAACTTTCGAGCCTGGCGGACGGTGTTTAGCGGTTCGGTTACTTAGCATCACTCCACAGAAAACACATACAGCAACCAATACCGTAAGTGTCATTGGGAGTTTTAACCATTGTTTTTTCGTGTACATTTTACAGCTCAGCGTTAATAATTATAATTTGAAGAAAAGGTGATTCTCAGAAATTAGCTTGTCTGCATTGTTATTATGCCTCCATGCGGGAGTTAATCTTTCATTATTAGGATCTTAGTCTAACTGACTAAAACATAAATTATTCTGATTATAACAATATTAAAGCTAATGTTTCACGAGACCATCCTGTTGTGTCGGGGAAGCGATTATGGAATTCTCATTTTGAATGAGTGAATGAGTGAATGAGTGAATTTGGTTTTGCATGGCTTGGATTAAGTAGCCGGGGTCTTTTTGAATGAAAAAAGTACAGCTAGCCGGAGCTGCTGCACTTTTCTCGCTGAATAACTAAGAAGTTAAAGAATAAACTACTCCCACTCCAATCCTCCAACACATATTCTATCATTCAGTCATTCAAAACTCAACATTAAAAGTAGGGCGTCAATGCTGACTCCACGGCTGGAAGGCCATAGTAATCGTCGAGTACCGTAAATGCATTCGGCGGCGGAACTGCGCCTTTGGGGAAGTAGTAGGCTGCTGGATTTGCTTTTACTTTCGCTCCGTAAGCACCGATAATCTCCTTCACGCGTCCTGTTCTGGTCAGGTCAAACCAGCGTTTGTTTTCGAAAGCCAGTTCTACGCGCCTCTCTTTGAATATAGCTTCGCGCATTGTCACTTGTGACGTAGCTGTTGTGTTGGCAAGACCTGCGCGCTTACGTACCTGGTTGAGGTAAGTTGCCGCTTCGGCGGGTTTGCCTTGCTCATTCAGCGATTCGGCCAGGAACAGCAGCACTTCCGAATACCGGTACACAGGCCAGTTTTGACCCGTATTGTTATGAAGTGAATGCGTTTTTGCATACTTTTTAATATAAGGATAAACCTTGTTTTCAACCTGGCTCGAACTCAGCGTCACGTATCCGATTGATGCTTCCTTGCGTAAGTCACCCGGTTCGTAAGCAGCGATCAGGTCGGGCGTAGGAATGTTGTTACTCTCCTGAGAAGTTCCCTGCGGATTAGAAGTACCGGTGATCGGCGCGATTTCAGTTGCCGTAATTGGCGACGGAAGAAAACGATAAATCTGGTTTCCATTATAGCCCGCAGACCCTTCCATGTACTGGATTTCAAAAACCGACTCCTGGTTATTCTTGTTTCCCGTTGTAGTCGAGAATGCATTCGCATAGTCCGGCATCAATGCATAGCCGTCATTTGCAATTACATCTTTCATCAGCGGTTCCACTTTCGCCCACGATTTCTGAGTAAGATAAAGGTTCGCCAGCAGTGTTTTGGCAGCGCCGGAAGTAGCACGGCCAGCTTCTTGCTTGGCTTTGTTTGGCAAAAGGGTACTGGCTTCAATAGCATCTTTTTCAATCTGCGCATACACTTCTTCCGCAGTTGAAAGTGGCAATGCGGCATCCTCCCTGCTTGTTACCGGTTCAAGATGCAATGGCACTTTTCCGAACAACCGGATCAGGTCGAAGTAAGCAAATGCACGCAGGAACAGCGCCTGACCTTTGAGGTTCTTTTTGGCTGCTGCATCAAAATCCACACCATCTATCAGAACAAGAATCTGATTAGCGCGTGAAATGATCTGGTAATTCAGCCTGTATTGAACGAGCACATTGTCATTTGCAGTAACGCCGCCAGCTGTTGGGATTGCGAAGTCAGCCACGTTCTCAGTCGCGTCTACTGCACCGTAAAGTACATTCCTTGCATAATAAGTATTGTCCGAATGCATTTCTTCCAACACCCAGGCACGCTCGTTATACATTTGCCGGAAAGGCACATAGGCCGAATTGACAGCCTGCTCAAAGTCGTTTTGCGTCTTGAAGAAGACGCCGGAACTTAATGCAGTTTCAGGTATTACACTTAGGAAGTTATCGCCGCAGCTGCTCAGGATACTCGCCAGAAACAAGGCTGCTATATATCTTATTTTCATTTCTTTTCAGATTAAAATGGATCTGTAACTGATCTTACTAAAAGTTAAGGTTCACTCCCAGCGTCCAGGTACGTGGTACAGGATAGTTTGAGAAGTCGACACCCTGGCTCAGGTTACCGCCGTCACTTTGTCCGTCTGGCTGTGCGCTCGTTTCCGGGTTAGGTCCACCCCAATATTTCGTGAAAACATACACCTGCTGAATCGAAGCGTACAAGCGGGCTGATTTGAAGAATTTGTTTACAGCGCCGATGTTGTAGCCTACTGTCACGTTCTTGATCGTGAAGTAAGACGCGTTAGCCAGGAAGTGAGAACTGTTCCAGTCACGCTCAATCCCGGTGAAGTTTCCACCATTGTTAGTCGCGCCGAACCTGCCATCTCCTTTTGAAATCACAGTTGTAGCTATACCCACTCCTTTTTCGTTCGTCACATTCTTCACACGGAAACGATCTTTCACACCGGCAACCATGTTGAAAACGCCGTCGAGGTTGGCAGTACTGTACATGTGACGTACCCAAAGCTGGTTACCCTGCGATCCTGAACCAACAACGGAAAGATCCCAGTTTTTGAAGCTCAGGTTGTTGGTGATACCATAAGTGAACTTTGGAAAAGGACTTCCGATGATGGTACGGTCGTCGGCATCGCCACCGTAAGTGATTACACCGTCGCCATTCACATCACGTAATTTGATCGTTCCGATTGCTGAGCGGCCGGGTATCACGGGTGAGTTTGCAAGATCTTCGGCACTCTCGTAAAAACCTTCTTTCACCATTCCATAAAACTGGCCGAATGGTTGACCGACTTGCGTAATGTGGAAAGTACCATACACGCGGTCAATACCCGGGGCAAGTTCAAGGACTTTGTTGCGGTTGAATGAAATGTTTGCATTGGTAGTCCATTTCAACCTGCCGTCGAGGTTACGGGAAGTGATCGAAAATTCGTGTCCCCAAAACTTGATCTCACCAATGTTGTCATTGTAGTTGGTAAAGCCTGACTCCTGAGGAACCTGAACCGCATAAAGCAGATTGGTAGTACGCTTGGTGTAAAAATCATAAATGAACTGGATCCTGTCGTTGAACAAACCCAGATCAAGACCCGTATCAAATTGCTTGGTAGTTTCCCAGCCCAGGTTTGGGTTTGCAAGGGAAGTAACGTTTGCCCCAGGGCCAACTTTATCTCCAAACACAGCATTGTTCGGACTGATGAGAGCGTATTGCGTGTAGTTACCAATGTTGTTGTTCCCGATCACACCATAACTCGCGCGCAGTTTGGCAAATGAAACGCGGCTGATGGACTGCATAAAGTTTTCGTCAGAAACAACCCAGCCCGCGGATACCGACGGGAATGTTCCCCAGCGGTTTTCAGAACCGAAACGTGAAGATCCGTCAGCGCGGACAGCTGCAGTAAACAGGTACTTGCCTTTGTAGTTGTACGTCAGACGTGAAATGTAAGATAGCAGTGACCATTCATTTACACCATTGAAGGTATTGGAGCCAGAGATACCATTCACATTGAAGGTCCCGCCCCTGTCGATGTTCAATGCACCCTGGATTGTTGGCAGCCTGTCTTCGGTATAAGTATTGGTAGTAATCCGGTCAAATTCCTGGCGGAATTTCTGTTGTGTAAAACCACCCAGGAGTTCAAAATTGTGCTTTTCTCCAAAGCTGTGGTTATAAGTGGCAAGGTTCTCATTCAGCCAGGAGAAATTCTGATAGTTCTGGCGAATGGAAGAAGCAGTTGTCGGGATAGGTACGTTGATGGCGCTCGTAGCCGTCGACGGGTTGAAGAAGAAGAACTTGTTGCTCTCCATTTCAATGTTCAACGTCGATTTAAGCGTCAGCCCTCTGATCGGCTGATATTGAAGGAAACTGTTTCCGAGCAGTTTCGTGATTTTCGTTTCATTGGTCAGCTCTTCTGCTGCGCGCACCCAGTTTGGATAAGCGTAAATGTTCCCGGTGTTATCAGGGAAACGGTTGAATTTCGTCAAATCCCCGTTCGCGTCCCGGATCGGCATTACCGGCCAGGTATGCAGTGCATTGAAGAGGATACCCGTACCGCGGTCACCATCTGTTCTTGGTGTATTATCGTAAACATACTGCGGCGCGATATTAAAGCCGATTTTCACCTTGCTGGAAATGTCGTACTCCGTATTCATCCGCAGGGAAAAACGCTTGTAATTGTTATTGATAACAACCCCTTCCTGATTGAAAATACCCGCAACGAGTGAGGTACGCATATTTTCCTTGTTCGAGCTCACGGTCAGGTTGTAGCTCTGGATCGGTGCTGTACGCAGCAATGCATCGTACCAGTCATTATTCTGATTGGCAAATTGCTCGGGTTTGTCAAATGGAGCGGGAACTGTTCTGTTCTCATCTTCAAAGAGTTCTTTCTTGAATTGCGCAAATTCCTGCGCGGTCAGCATTTCAATGCGCCCTTTTTGAGGTACCTTCTGGAAACCGTAAAATGCATTGAATCCTACGCTGGTCTGTCCGGGTTTTCCTCTTTTTGTCGTGATCAGCACCACGCCGTTTGCTGCCCTGGAACCGTAAAGGGAGGTCGAGGCCGCATCTTTCAGTATTGTAATATCGTCAATTTCGTCCGGGTTCATTTGCGCGATTGTTCCGGTGATCGGAAAACCATCGACAACATATAGCGGATCACTGCCTGCTGTTACAGAAACCTGCCCGCGTATACGGACGGACATCCCCTGCCCCGGCTTACCCGTAGTCTGGTTGATCTGCACACCGGCAAGTCTTCCCTGCAATTTCTGGGTTACCTGCGAAACCGGGATATCTTTCAGCTCTTCGCTTTTGACAGTTTGCACAGCACCGGTGATCTCTTTTTTCAGCTGGCTACCGTAGCCGACAACCACTACTTCCGAAAGTGCTTTCGAGTCGGAGAGCAGTTTAATGTCAACTGTATTGTTGCTGCCGACAGCGACTTCCTGAGACACAAAACCAACGGAAGAAAAGACCAGAGTTCCGCCCTGATCTGGTACGTTAATCGAATAAGCACCTTCCGCGTCGGAAACTGTCCCAATGGTAGTTCCTTTGAGAAGGATACTTACACCGGGCACACTTGCACCACTTTCATCGGTTACTTTGCCCTTGATATTCTTGTCGATCGCAACTCTACCACTTTCGGTATATGCATTCGGGATCGCGTAGTTGTTACCGGCGTACGCATTCAGTCCACAAGCTGCGCCAATGAGCACCTGGCTCAATGAGAGTTTAATGAACGAATTCAATCCGGAACAATAGGGAAATTGTCGAAATTGATTCATAGGATTTAGCATTAATGTTTTTTGTCGAGGTTTTCCCCATGGGGGACTTTTGGAGTTGAGAATTACTTTACTGGCTGACTTTTGGCATACGATCCGGGTTTAAGTGAATAATGATCAGGGTTAGGAATAGTCGGTAACTAATTGAAATACTTGTATTTAATCTTATTTAAATCATATTGAATTTCAGGTGTACCAATTGCCTCATAATGAGTCAAGTACACAAAAGATGAAGAGAGTTGGTAGTTGTAAATAGGAATACTCTAAGAACAAACTGGCTTGCGTAGTATGAAAAGCCAATCTTTAATTCTCAAAGTAATATTTCTGCAATAGTAGAATGATTACCAGTATCGACTGTCCTGCTCTGTCTGGTTTTAAGGAATATTTAATTTTCCTTGTTTTTGCAGGATGAATTGGTGAAGGACTTGCTGTATTTAGATGTTAGCAAAGAAGGAGAAAGTACTCCCTACGCAGTGTAGGGAGTGACAGTATATTGCTACTTTAATTTTGAATTGCAGGGAATGTTCGGGTTTGATTGAGTGCTCAGGCAAGCCCGAGTTTCTTTTTGCAAACCTTTGTAAATAAACGAAGAGCAAAATAAAAGCCCGCCGTTTTACCGTTAATCATGTCTGACTTTGCCTTTAGTAATTCCGGATGAACCATATCGTACAACTTTTGCTGGCGCAAAGAGATATCTACGGATTTGTCTTTTGTAAATACGAGTATGTTTTGTTTATACCACCAAAAAATGTCCGGATTGTTCCAGAAGTACGGCCTCAGAACATCGTGACAAGTATACCCGTGTTGTTCAAACTTCTGTATCCAATAAGTTGGCCATTGCTCGTTGATGTGATTTTGCCCACCCTGGCCGGGTATGGCAGCAGAGAAAACAACATTGTCACTTAATGAAACTATGTTTTCGATAAACCGGTCTGCGCTTGCAGGTGAAAGGTGTTCTGCGACCTCCAAGCTTATTGCAAGATCAAACCTGTCTTTAACATCCAGAATCCGCTCTTGTAGATCCGTTTCTTTGAATTCATCCTCCTTAAGATATTTTTTGAGGAGGGTTTTATCAACCCAAGGTCCATCCATTCCAAGTACCCGGTCAACGCCCTGTTCCTTGAAGCAATAAAGGAAAGTCCCCAACCCGCATCCGAAATCCACAACACTTTTTGGCTGGAATATTTGCACCAGTATCGGTGTGATCTCCTTTGGTGACTTTAAATTGTAAAGTTCTTCTGAATGAAAAAACGTGGTTTGGGTCATATACAACTCCGTTGACATTGATGATTGAGCATTGTCGCTCCTGCCAAAAAAATGATCTTAACTGTTGAATATCTAATAATTTCTCAACTAGTTATTAAGCGGCTTTGCGTGGTGATTATAAGGCTTATGCAAGATCAGATTGAGTCAATTTACCAAAACAAAACGAAGAATGACCTATTAACTCAGCAATTCCATTACGGCCTTCCCTTTTCCGTCCGGCGTTGTATAGAATGGGCGCTTTTCAACTTCATATTGAGTGTCTTCCGCAATGCCGAGTGCGTGGTAGATCGTCTGGTGCACACCATCAATTTTGATTGGGTTTTCAATGGTTTTGCAGGGACGTTCGTCTGCGGTTTTTCCATAAACAAACCCTTTTTTGATACCGCCTCCGAACATCAGCATGGAACATCCGTCGGTGAAATGCCGGTGCATTCCGTAAAATTTCAGGTCGGAAAGAATGTCGGGCTGGGCCACTTGTTCCAGTACCTTGGCATCAGGTCTGCCTTCTACCATCATATCGCGGCTGAATTCACTTGCCAAAACGACCATTGTACGATCCAACAGGCCCTTTTCATCCAGGTCTTTGATCAGCTGCGCCACAGGTCCATCGATCTGTTTCTTCATTTCTTCCAGGCGGGTATGTCCGTTTTCATGTGTATCCCAGCCTTTAAACGGCTCATATTCTGTGGTGACACTAATGAAGCGGGCACCTTGTTCCGTAAGCCGGCGCGCGAGCAGGCAACCAAGTCCGAATTTGCCTGTATTATAAATGTCGTAGCTTTTTTTAGGTTCGGTACTCAGGTCAAATGCTTTCGACTCTGGTGAATTCAGCAATGCATAAGCCTGCTCCATAGACCGCTTCAAGGACTCGCGCTGGTAGTCGCTGCCGAACTCTCCGACGGGACTATTGTTGATCAGTTCATTGTAAAGCTGGTTCCTGCGCTCAAATCTTTTTGCATCCATTCCAACCGGCGGACGAACACTTTCAAGTCCCTGGCTAGGATCAGGAATAAAGAACGGACCAAATTCATTTCCCAAAAAGCCGGCAGTATGGAAAGCTTTCAGCTCTTCGGCTTCCCCCACCGTGAATCGCTGACCGATATCCACGAATGCAGGAATAACAGGATTTTTAGGTCCGAGCTCTTTGGCGATCCAGGAACCAATATGCGGCGCAGCGACTGTTTGCGGCGGCTCATAGCAGGTATGCCAGTGGTACTGGTGGCGCGAATGCAGGATGTGCCCCATGTCGGCTGCCACATAAGACCGGATCAGCGTGCCTTTGTCCATTACATTTCCGATCGATTGTAGACCTTCGGAAAAGTGAATTCCGTCCAGCTTGGTAGGCAGCGATTTGAAAGTACTCAGTACGCGGTTGCCTTCCATATCCTTCTCGAAAGGCGTGTACAATTTGGGATCAAAGGTCTCGGTATGGGCCATTCCTCCCGCCATCCATAAAAGGATTACCGTGTCGGCCGAAGAGTTAGACTTGCTTTTACAGGAAGAAAGCAGGTTTGAAACGGGAGCTCCCGCGGCGAGCGCAGCCAGTGTTGCGGCACTGGCATGCTGCAAAAACTCCCTCCTATTCCATTTGCTCTGCATTGTCATAATATTTTAAACTAATAATAATGAACAACTTAGGTAAATTAACATTTAAGACTTTTATCAAGTAGCGCCTGTATGGTAATATTAATTGTTAAAAAAGATTTATACGTCTCGCGCTTATCATTAGTATTTTACTTTTAATACTTTATGTAAGTTCTGTAAGTATCGATCTTAATATATTAATTGAAACTCTGGTACTAAGGCGATAGCCCAAACCAGATCCTGAATTCCTTCTTCACTTGGCGCAGGTCCGAGGATCTTTTTCGCTGCTGCGATCTCCTTTGGTAATGGCGTTCGTCCAAGCGCTTTCCGGTACAATGCAGTTACCAGCGAATCCGAAGTCTGGTATTTCGCCTTCCATTCCTTGGATCCTGATTTCAGTGTTTCAGTAAACTTATTCCCATTGGTCAGTTCCAATGCCTGCAACAGGTTGGCCTGTGAGGTACGGCTTGTACTGACGGTCTCCCGGTTTGGCCGGCCAAGCGAAGTTAGGAACGGGTCGTTTTTCACAAAGGCAGCACGGGCAAATGGCAGTCGCTGCCTGATATCTTCCGGCAACCGCTTGTACATGATCGCTGAATCGGAGTACATTGGTTTGAATGCAATACTGATCGCATCCGAGAATTGCTCGGCAGAGAGGCGCCTTCTCACCATTCCGGTAAATTTGAAATCATTCGCCATAATGTCTCCCGCTTCTTTCACCGAGGTAGAAGGAAGCTGATACGTTTTGGAAGTGACAATAGTATAGATCAGCTTTTTCATGTCGTATCCATTTGCCACGAAATCAGAAGCGAGCCAGTCCAGGAGGTCTTCACTCCAGGGAACATTGTCCATTACATCTACGGGCTCCACAATGCCGCGGCCCATCAACTGTGCCCAAACCCGGTTAACTACCGTTCTGTATAGCCGGCCGTCTTTGGGTTGCACCAGATAATCTGCCAGCTGGCGCAGGCGCTTCTCAGTCGGTGCATCCACGCTGATCTCACCCAGTTCAGGGAAAAGCATTTTGGTACCAGCGATTTTTCCGGTCGGCTTATCGCAGTGGTTAATTTCAAGGAGCGTATCGGCAAAGATGTTTGCGAATGCATAGGCATCTGCCAACTTCCAGTCACTTACGAAACTATCGTGGCAAGAGGCACATTTGAGGTTAAGTCCCAGAAATACCTGCGATACATTTTGTGCAGCCTGCATTTCGGTGCGCTGGCTCGAATTGATAGTGCCCCTCCATTTGATCCCTTTAATAAATCCTTCCGATTCCTTGTTCGGACTGATCAGTTCTTTCACAAACCAGTTATATGGCTTGTTGCTTTGCAAAGAGCTGTAAAGCCATTTGGTAATATCAAACCGGCCGCCGGTAATGTAGCCGGTACCTGTATAATCGTTTCGGAGCGCATCGTTCCAAAACGACATCCAGTGTTGGGCGTAATCATCATTGCGGTTCAAAAGCTCTCTCGCAAGTACTTCACGCTTGTCCGGCCGGGTATCTGCAACGAATGCGTCAACTTTCTCTGGCGGCGGCAAAAGTCCGATAATGTCGAGGTAAACGCGACGGATATAGAGCCGATCATCAACAGCTGACTTCCACGTCACATTATTCTTTTTGAAGTATGCATTGACAAACAGGTCGACGGGTTTATTCAACTCCGCGGTAGCAGCCGGAACCGCCGGTGTTCTTGGTTCAAGGGCTGCAACGCGGTAAATGCTTTTTTGCTGTCCATCCGGCCATAATGCCCCTTTTTCAATCCAGAATTTCAGGACATTCACTTCACGTTCCGTCAGCCTTTTGCCTTTGGTCGGCATTGCTTCCTTGTCGCCTTTGGGTAGAGTAATGCGACGGATGATCTCACTTTTGTCAGGATGATTGGGGACAACCACAGGGCCGCCTTCGCCTCCTTTCATAATGGCTTCTTTGCTATCGAGCCGCAGGTCGCCTTTTGTTTTGGTTTCGCTGTGGCAGCTGTAACAGTTGTGTGCAAGAATGGTGCGTACTTCCACATTCAGGTTTTGCACCTGCTCGGGACTCAATGCGCCTGTGTTGGTAAGTACAAAATCAGCTTCATCAGTACCCGCAGGTTCTTTCGGTTCGGACGAGGATGGTAACACGCTGGACAGGTAATCGTCGCCGTGGGTAAGCATTGCTCCGTAGTGTCCGGCGAACGATACGCCGAAAACTGTAACGAAAAGCAGGGAGCGGAAAAGGGAGCGGTTTCTTGATCTTAATGCAAAGGTAGCTGCAACCGCAAGTGTCATGGTTGCTATCCCAGACCATTTATGGATTTCGAAGCTGGTACCGCTCGCATCTTCCGAATCGGCCAGCAATAATCCGAAAACAACAGCGAGCAATGCACTTCCTGCGCCGACCCACGTCACGATAGCAGTAGCGTCGCGCAATGCAGCCGACTTACGCCGCCAGTCCATTAACTCAAGTAAAAGGGCAACCAGCAGTAATCCGATTGGGAAATGGACCATCAAAGGGTGCAACCGGCCTAAAAACTGCCACAGCCAGAATGTTTCGTTTGCTTGAAGTAACACAATCTAAAAAATTAGGGGTTCAGGAATAATCGGGAGTTTGACGTAGAATACACAATACTAGAACGTTGACTGCTATTTTCTATCCTGTTCTGTCTTGTGAAGCTTTTATGCTATATAGTTATTGAATGAAATCCGGGGTGTGTAAGTATCGCAACTTAGTAAGGACATTATTAGTAAGTTAACGAATATAGCTCATATAAGTTATAGTTTTTATCGGGGAAACACAATTGCTAGTGTTTCCCCGATGCATTGTTTAGTATCCCGGGTTCTGAGTCAGTTTTGCATTGATCAGGATCTGCGGTGCAGGGATCGGCAGCACGTACTCATTTTCAGTATACACATAGTCAGTCGAGTTGAACGGAACATTCCCCCTGTCGATGGTAGGCTTCGCTCTTTCGCGTGCGCCGTGAGCATTCATGAATGCAGCCCATTGTGCAGGTGTCATGGTTCTTTTCAGGTCAAACCAGCGCTGATTCTCGAATGCGAGTTCCAGCCTGCGTTCTTTCAGTACAGCTGTCCTGAATGTGTTCTTGTCCAAACCTGTCAATGCGGCCAAACCGGCACGTTTGCGAACCTGATTTAAGAAATCATAAGCTTCCGCTGTGGGGCCGCTTTGTTCATTAATAGCTTCGGCGAGCATCAGCAGCACGTCGGCGTAGCGGAGTACCGGCCAGTTGGTGTTGGTCCGTCCAATAATGGTATGCGGATAATTGTATTTCGCTACGTAAGGAACAGGATAGACTTTGCCGTCGAGCGTAAAACTCGTTTTAAGAGAGATATCTTTTCTCAGGTCGCCCGTTTCGTAGGCTTCTATGATATCGTTGGTTGGAGAATTTCGGCCTCCGTTTCCACCAGCTGCATAACCCGTCACCGCGCCTTTGGATACCCTTGGAGCAAACACATACTGGAAGCTGCTCCATTCACCGAGGTCATTATCTCCCTGGTACTGGATCTCGAAAATAGATTCAATCCCGTTCTTCTTGGCAGGCGCCGGATCGAAGTTATCTGCATAGTTTGCATTCAATGCATATCCCATCGTGGTCACTTCTTTCAAAGTGGTAACGGCGTCGGCATATCTTTTCAGCGTGAGATATGATTTACCCAAAAGACTCAATGCGGCTCCTTTGGTCACACGTCCCTTGTCTGCTGCATTTGCATACCTGGCAGGCAATGAAGCAGCCGCTTCTTTGAGGTCTTTCTCAATCTGCGCCCATACTTCCGCCTGAGGTGATCTTACCAGGTCAAATGCAGGATCAGGGGTAGCCAATGTAGATGTGACGATCACCACATCTCCGAAGTACTGCACCAGGTTGAAATACAGATAACCTCTCAGAAACTTCAACTGGCCCTCGATTTCCTTCCGCGGACCTTCGTCTATAGTCGCGTCCGCCATTTTTTCAAGTGTCAGGTTGAGATTGTAGAGGGTCGCGTAGTAGCTGTTCCAAAGCGCTGCTATTTCCCCATTGCCAGAGTTGACTGTGCCGTACTCGAATGCTTCCCAGCCGCCCGCGCCACCTCTGTCCGAGGGATTCAGGTCGATTGTCGTATTATCGGTATAAAACTCACCAAAGAGATAGCCGGTGTTTGTCAAGCTCTGAACTTGCCCGTAAACGCCATTCAATGCCTGTTTTACCTGCGCTTCATTCTTATAGAATACATCCACGCCCACTTTCGTCGGGTCGGTCTGGTTCAGAAAGTCTTCACTGCAGGACGATTGCAGGAGCCCGAGTGCTATGATTCCGATTATGATTTTACTTTTCATTACAAATGTTGTTAGAAGTTCACTTTTATACCGGCAGAGTAAGTTCTTGGGACAGGATACGACTCGTCATCGTTATTGAGCTCCGTCCCGCCGCGCACACCGGCATCAGGGTTATTTCCAGGATATTTCGTGATCAGGAACAAGTTGGCTGCATTGATGAAAATGCGCGCGTCGGACAATACGCCCTTTACTCTCGGGATTGTATAGCCGATTGTTACGTTTTTGATCCAGGTGTGGGTACCGTCGTACACGTAACGTTCGCTGCTCTCGCGTGACCATTTGAAGTAGTCAGTACCGCCTTGTGAATGCTTGTCAGCAGGATTTGAGCCAGGGTTTTGCGGCGATCTCCACCGGTCTTTTGCTTTATCGAGTACATTGAACACACCATCCATATTCATGGTAGATGCCTCAATGTTTCTGTAAATGTCAAAATCGTAAGCGCCCATTAACAATACACTGAAATCAAAACCTTTGTAGTCTCCATTGACAGTCCACGCCCAGTTAAACTTGGGATTCGGGTTCCCGATAATGGTCATATCCTTGGTATCGTAGGAAACAATTCCGTCAGGGCCGCCGTCGGGTGCACCGTGCAAATCGGCGAATATCATCGCGCCTGGTACAGCACCTTCCTGCAATGGCGCCTTGTTGATCTCATCCTGCGTATTGAAGATACCCAGCTTGCGATAGCCGAAGATCATACCGATAGGTTGTCCAACCTGCTGGATATTGTAGCCGCCATATTGGCTACCCTGCAGAATGAAGTCGTTCTGGCCTCTGATCGCAAGTACTTTGTTGCGGTTAACGGTCACGTTCGCATTGGTACGAAGGTTAACTCGTCCCAGTTTGATCCGGTAATTGGCAGCAAACTCAAAACCCTGGTTTTGAACTTTACCCAAATTTTTGAGAGTAGATGTAAAGCCCGATACCGCCGGAATGCTGTAACCAAGCAGCATGTCATCGGTGATCTTCTTATAGTATTCTAATGTAAAGACCAGTTTGTTGTTAAATGTGGCAAGATCCAAGCCTACATTCAGCTGGTTGGATTTTTCCCACGAAAGCTCCGAGTTAGCAAAGCGCGTCACTGTTTTACCGGAAGCAAGGGAGTTGCCGAGTACGTAGTTGTTGATTCCAAGGAATGCCAGACTCGCGTAGTTACCATCATCGCCTGCATTTTGTCCGACACCAAAGTTGTTGTTGGCGCTCACTGCATAGCTGTTGTTACCTGTCATACCCCAGCTGGCGCGGAGTTTAAGGTCAGTCAGCCAGGCCGCTTTCGGGATAAAACGTTCTTCTGAAATTCTCCAACCCACAGAGGCCGCAGGGAAGTTACCAAACTGGTGTCCCTCGCTGAACCGGGAGCTACCTTCACGACGGATTGAAGCTGAAAGCAGGTACTTGTCTTTGAACGAATAGTTGGCACGCGCCATGTAAGCAAGCATTGTCCAGGTTCTTTCCATAGAATTGGAAGAGCGGATCGTCGCATTGCCCAGGAATGGAGCCAGGTCATCCGGGAAGGTGTTGCCACTTCCGTATAATCCTTTCACTGTTTCCTGCTGTGCAGTATAACCCAGCAATGCGTCAAAATGGTGATTTTCGCCAATGTTGAGATCGTAGGTCAGCAACTGGTCAGCAGCGTAGTTACGCAGTTCTTCCGAATCGTCACGTTCTGTGGCAATCCGCGGAGGCGCGCCGTTGCTGCCTGTCGATACTGGCAGACCAATCGTGGAAGGGACGAATTCCTTGTACCTGTTATAATTGATCTTTGCATTCAATGAAGACCTGAACTTCAAACCCGGCAGGATATTCAGCTCTATGTACCCGTTGGAAAGTACATCTGCAATATTCCTGTCACGGTTGATATTCTTTAACATATATAATGGATTGGGGAAACCGAATACATCGCCCACTCCATTATAGAAAGGGATCAGGTCTCCTTTTTCATCGTAAGCAGGGTAGCGCGGGTCGGCGATCAGGGTGAGGCCAACTTGTGCATTACGTCCGTCGGTACTTGCCAGGCTGGACCTGGAATAGCTACCCGCGATGTTCACGCCCATTGTGATGAACTTGTTTACCTTGCCCATCAGGTTGGTACGTATTGAAGCCCGGTCGTAATCTGTGTATTTCAATGCACCTGCTTCTTTATAATAACCCGCTGAAATCACGGACTTGATCGGGCCTGAGCCGGACGAAAGCGTTACGTTCACATCCGTATAGGGTGCATTGTTATGCAGGATCAGGTCAAACCAGTTGGTTGAGTATTTAGTCTGGTCCGGATAGCGAAAGTCCATAGGGATCTCCTCAATTGTCGGGTTACGCTTATTGGCGAGCAAAAATCTTCCTTCAAAAACCTCCTTTTTGAACTGCGCAAAATCCTGTCCGTTCAAAACCTTTGTTTTGCGCGACTCAGGTACATTCTGCACACCATAATCGACAGATATATTAAGTGAAGTTTTCCCTTCCTTGGCCGATTTGGTGGTAATCAAAACCACCCCGTTGGAACCACGTGCACCGTAAATGGCAGTTGAGGCTGCATCTTTTAACACCGATATGGTTTCAATATCATTCGGGTTCAGGTTTTGTCCTGCTGAGATACCTACCGGGAACCCGTCGATTACGTACAATGGATCGCTACCGGCTCCAAGTGAGCTGATACCGCGGACCTTTACCTCGAACTGCTGACCCGGTGTACCGCTCTTTTGCTTGATAATCACCCCCGGTGCCTGTCCCTGGATCATCCTGGTCACATTGGATTTGGGAACTTCACCGATGTCCTGGATATTGATCACGGAAAGCGCAGAAGTAATGTCGCGCTTGCGCTGGGTACCGTAGCCGACCACGACCACTTCTTCCAATGCTTTGGTATCAACTGCCAGCTGCACATCAATCGCACTTTGATTTCCCACCGTAACATCTTTCGTCAGGTAGCCTACGAAAGAGAAAACTAACACGCTGTTGCCCGTTTCAGGTACATTGAGCGAGTAGCGGCCGTCAGCGTCGGATACAGTTCCTGAGCTCGAACCTTTGATAATCACACTTACGCCGGGCAGCGAGAGACCTTTGTCGTCAGTTACTTTACCCGTGATCGTTCTGTCGACGGTCGCGTGGATCGCCGGGTTTAGACCGGCAGGTGCATTGGTTTCGGCATTTGTCACACCGGTAAACAGGATTCCCATGAACACTTGCGGTAACAGTACTCTCGGAAGCACTTTCAGGCAGGTGTCACGATTCAATAGTCGAGGTAGATGCATAGTTTAGGATTGGGGTTGGTTGAACTGTTGGGTTTGTTTTAACACGAATGCATTTGTAAATGCTTTTAAGCATAGGAAACAGGTTTAGTGGATAATGAAAAAAGAAAAACCTGTTAATGCCTCCGGATAAGCGGGAGCAAAAACAGCGGGTGATGATGAAGATGATTTGTACTTAATAAATGCAATTTTTGATTCGAATTGTACTTTAATCCTACAATAGTATCTCGGTTTGGACCGGTCACTGTCCTGTTCTGTCCGGTAAAGACCAAAAAGTGTATGAAAGGAACAATTAATATAATATGACCTGGAAATACCGCTGAATCTGGTGCAGTATATTGCTGGTAGTGACTAACTTTAAGGAAAGGTAACCGTTGGAAATTAAGGCGTATGGGACGAACTTTACCAATATTTTGGTTGATATTAACACTGCTACTTGGGCTAACGCCGTTAGTCAGAGCCAATCATATTGTCGGCGGGGAGTTGCAGATGCTCCGGGTGGGAAATACCAACACTTACCAGATCCGGCTGATCCAATTTTGGGACAGCAACAATCTTGTTATCCCTACTGTGAATACAGGTGGTAACCGGGACGAATCAGCCGACATTTACTTCTACGAGAAACGCACGAACCAGCTTATGGGCAGTCTTAAAGTGCGGCTTCAATCCACCAATGCAATTGCCTACCAAAATAAAGCCTGTGCAAGCAGCCGATCGCTTAACACCAGCGTGGGCGTTTACAGCGGACAAATAACGCTTGATCCCAACCAGTACAGCGACGATGAAGGTTACTACATCGCGTGGGAACGCTGTTGCAGAAATGGCGATATCAATAATATAGTGGGGCCGGGAGATAATGGGATGGTATTTTATCTTGAATTTCCACCCTTGCAAATCACCAACTCCGCTCCTGCTTTCGTTGAACCGAACGGGCAGTACATTTGCGCCAACGCGCCATTCAGTATGAACATGAGCGCAATCGACAAGGAAGGCGACGAGCTCCGGTTTTCGCTGGTAGTGCCCTGGCGCGGCTCTACCACGGGAAGTTCGCCTTTCGGAAATGCTGCTGCGAGGAGCCCCTACCCGCCTGTAACCTGGGTCGACGGCATTTCGCTTTCCAATGTTATTCCCGGGCCGCAGCCACTGCACATCGACAATGCGGGCAAGCTGACGGTGAACGCCAACCGTACCGGGCTGTACGTTTTTGCAATACAGTGCGAAGAGTACAGAAATGGCAAGCGGATTGGTCTGGTAAGAAGGGATTTTCAGCTACTGGTGATCGACTGCAACAATGATCTACCAACACCGCCGGTGATTACAATGGGATCTGCTCCGGTGGAAGAAGTCTTGTTTTGTCCTGACGGGCCTATCGAGCTGAATACCGAAAGTTCGGCGGATTGGTCGTATCAATGGCAGCTGAACGGGCTCAACATTCCCGGCGCTACCGGGCCGAGCATGATGGTAAGAGATTCAGGAAACTACACCGTTGTGAAAAGCTATACCCGCATTTGTTCCAGGGATACCAGCTCGCTTGCGGTCAGGGTTCGTTATGCTGCACCTATTGAAGCCAAACTTACGGCAGATGCGCCGACTTTCTGTAAGGGCTCTTCCATCTCTATGTATGCCAATGGAGGGAATGTGGCCGCGGATCAGGTGCTTGCGTGGAGAAAAGAAAATGCGCCTCTCGCCGGAACCAATGCAACCATTGAGATTTCAGAGCCGGGTACCTATTCTGTTGAGATAACGAATGGGATTAAAGGTTGTCGGGGAAGGGATACGATGATGGTAACGCAGGAGGAAGTTAAAGTGACGATGCCGGCTTCCAAAATGATGACGAAAGGGTCACGGTCAAACCTGCGTCCCGTAATCTCGCCACCGCAGCCTGGCGCTACTTTTGAGTGGGGACCAGCCTACGAAATACTCTCGGGAAATAGCGATGAGACAGCGATTGTTTCGCCACTTGTAGATACAACTTATACCGTTACGGTAACCAGTGCTTCGGGCTGTACTTACCAGGCCAGTACGTACATCAATGTAATCGAACAAATGTACATTCCAACTGCATTCTCGCCGGACGGAGACGGTAACAATGATACTTTCGAGATTAAGAATGCGCGCGATCAGATCGTTGAAGTCCGCATTTACAACAGATGGGGCGAGGTGATCCACCTGTCAAAAGGCTACGAAAAACCCTGGAATGGTCAGTACAAGGGTGCCGCCGCTCCTTCCGGCAGCTATCCTTATGTAATCAAGACTTTCGATCAGGAGGTAGAAGGTACCGTACTTCTGCTGAAATGACAGTAAACCTCTGACTTACTTCTCTTGGAACTCCTTGAATGTCCCGTCCGTGTAAAAAATTATAATCCGATCCACGCGTTTTTCAGATAGAGCAGCTATTGTTTTCGGCTCTTCTACCATTCTCTCCTGAGGCTGCGCTGAAACAGCAGTCTCTTTCTTTATCCTTGGTGCAGGTTGTTCAGGTGCTGATTGTGGCAGCTCATTTTCATCGAGAATCCACTCTAATCCTAAGTCAGGATATCGTTTAACAATCTTCTGTACCATTTCCAGACTCGGTTTATTGCGTCCGGCCAGTATATGCGACATGCTGGAACGCTGTACCCCAATTTCATCTGCGAATATGGAGGGTGAGAGTGCCTTGTCGGCAAGTATTTTTTTAATCTTATCGCTTAATGTCATTTGTAAAATCGGCTAAAAGCTTAACTGTTACAAATGTAATTTACAAGCCGCAACTCTACAACTAAACTAAATAATACAAATGTAAATTATCGGTATTAATATTGTAAATCCTGTGATTCACAAATATAGACTGAGCAATAGTGATAGTAACGCGAACATCTTTGAAGTGTGAACACAAAAAAATACGGCACCGTGGCGGCACCGTATTTCATATTCGTCTGGTAAGTTCAGTTAGATAGCTACCTGATTTTCTCTTAATGCGTCGTTCAGAGACGTTTTCAAGTCTGTGCTGGCCTTTCTCTTTCCAATGATCAATGCACATGGAACGTGATAGGTACCTGCTGCAAACTCTTTCGGCAATGTTCCGGGAATTACAACAGAGTCTTCGGGAACAAATCCTTTATATTCAACTGGTTCGCTGCCAGTAACGTCGATGATCTTCGAGCTGCCGGTAATTGTCACACCAGCACCCAGTACAGCTCTCTTACCCACGTGCGCGCCTTCTACCACAATACAACGTGAGCCAATGAATGCCCCATCTTCAATAATTACTGGTGAAGCTTGTACCGGCTCCAACACCCCTCCTATTCCGACGCCACCGCTGAGGTGAACGTTTTTTCCGATCTGCGCGCAGCTTCCCACAGTCGCCCAGGTGTCGACCATTGTTCCTTCATCTATATATGCGCCAATGTTGACGTAAGAAGGCATTAGTACAACTCCCCTGGAAATGTATGCTCCGTAGCGGGCAACAGCTGGCGGAACCACGCGCACTCCGAGTTGCTCGTATCCGGTCTTTAACTTCATCTTGTCATGGTATTCGAAAATTCCCAATTCTGTTGTCTGCATTTGTTGAATTGGGAAATAAAGAATGATTGCTTTTTTTAGCGCTTGGTTAACCGTCCATGAACCGTCAGGCTGTGGCTCTGCTACGCGAAGCCTTCCCTTGTCAACTTCTTCTATAAGGTCCTTAATAAAACCCTTTGCGCTCTCCTCTTTCAAAAGTTCTCTGTTCTGCCAGTAATTCTCAATAGTCTCAGCAACTGTCATGTTAAAGTAATAGATTAATATAATATAATAAACAATTTGATAATCACTCAGTTATGAGAAAAAGCGTAATTCTATTTTTGCCGCCCCGCACTATATTTAAAAGTTTTAACTTAAACAGATAAATAACCAATTCTCATCAAGGCCTACATTGAAAGGCTTAACGAAAGTAATCATTTTAAAACAAGAACAAAACTGATTGGATGCTACTATAATTAGTAAATAAAAACTCAAACATACTAAAATGAATGGTTAGCGTGATCCAAATTTACTAATATCAGTAGTATAAACAGTTATGAGATAGCGCAGTGTTAATGCTTATTTAACCTCAATTTTCGGCCATTATCCTTTAAATACACGCCATTTTTCGTATTTTTGCCCATAATTAACCAATCAAATAAGATATGTCTACAGTTAAAGTCGCAATCAATGGTTTTGGCCGAATCGGTCGCCTCGTATACCGCCAGATCTACAATATGGAGGGTATCGAAATTGTCGCCATAAATGACCTTACCAGCCCAAAGGTTCTAGCACATCTACTTAAATACGATACAGCACAAGGACGGTTTGACGCAGAAGTTAAATCAACAGATAACTCAGTAGTTGTTAACGGCGAAAATATCGTGATCTACGCACAACGTGACCCGGCTCAAATTCCCTGGGGATCGCATGATGTAGACGTGGTTCTTGAATGTACCGGCTTCTTCACAAGCCAGGAGTCAGCAAGCGCTCACATCAAGGCTGGCGCGAAAAAAGTAGTTATCTCAGCTCCTGCTACAGGTGATCTGAAAACTATTGTTTTCAATGTAAACCACGATATTCTGGACGGTTCTGAAACCATCATCAGCGGTGCTTCTTGTACTACCAACTGTCTTGCTCCGATGGCGCAGGTTTTGGAAGAGAAATTCGGTATCGTTAATGGCTTAATGACAACAATCCACGCTTATACCAACGACCAGAATACGCAGGATGCACCACATCCAAAAGGAGATTTGAGAAGAGCGAGAGCTGCTGCTCAGAACATCGTTCCAAACAGCACAGGTGCGGCAAAAGCGATCGGTCTTGTATTGCCTTCATTGAAAGGCAAACTGGATGGTTCAGCACAACGCGTTCCTACACTGACAGGTTCTTTAACTGAATTGACAGTGGTTCTTGGAAAAGAAACAAGTGTTGAAGAAGTGAATGCAGCTATGAAAGCGGCAGCAAACGAAAGCTACGGCTACACAGAAGATGAAATCGTGAGCAGCGATATCATCGGTATCAACTACGGTTCACTTTTCGATGCGACTCAAACAAGAGTTCAAAAAGTGGGCGATACGCAGCTGGTAAGAACAGTAGCATGGTACGACAATGAAATGTCATACGTTTCTCAGCTGGTAAGAACAGTTAAATACTTCGCTGGATTGATCAACAAATAGTCTGATCAAATAATAAGCTTTGAGGCCCGCTGGAACATTCCGGCGGGCCTTTTTAATGTAATACTTCGGCTTTAATGTATTTGATCGTGTAACCTTTGCCTGTAAAGATCGTCTCGTAATGCGTCTTTACTCCATGATGATCATCCAGCAAAGTAGATTGGTACAAGTCGTCGGTATGTTCCAGGATTTTATACCTGGGAGAGTCCTTTAATGTTTCGACACTATACTCATAAAGGAAAGTACTGTCTGTTTTCAGGCAAAACAATCCACCCGGCCTGATAAATCCGGCATACTTTTCCAGGAAATTTGGGTTGGTCAATCTCTTATGCTCGTCCCTCTCGCGAACCTGCGGGTCGGGGTGGATCAACCAGATCTCACTTAATTCGTTTTCTTCAAAGAATTCATGCGAATACTGGATCCCGCCACGAAGAAAAGCCACATTTGCCAGATTAAACTCGGTGGCCATTGCACTTCCTCTCGCAATGCGGTCACCTTTGATGTCCATTCCTATGAAGTTTTTGTCCGGGAATTTCCTTCCAAGTCCTACCGTATACTCGCCTTTTCCACAAGCCAGCTCCACGACGATCGGGTTTTCATTCTTAAAGTAGCGTTTGTTCCAATTACCTTTTACTTCCTGGTAAAGCGGTTTGCCTGATTCTATTACATTATCGGCCTGCGCACTAAAATTGTAATGATATAATTTCCTTCTTGTCATTTAATTTAAACTATAATTGATCCAGATCGGCTACCACAAAAGTGCTGCCTCCCACGTAAATAATATCTTCTTTTGAGGAAGCGTCCTGTGCGGCCTTCAAAGCCTGGTTAACATCACTGTAATATGCGCCGACCAACCCGAAGCCGGCGGCCGTTTCTCTTAATTCCGCTGCATTCAACGCACGCAAATTCGACGGAGCGCAGAAGTAGTATGTAGCGGTTTTAGGGAAAAGTGACAGCATTGCAGAAATATCTTTGTCCTTTACAAAGCCAACTACAAAGCGCATTTGCGCATGTGGAAGAGATTCAAACTGCCGGATTGTATTTTCAAGTCCGCCGATGTTGTGAGCGGTATCGCAGAAAACCGCCGGTTCCGTTCCAAGTTGCTGCCAGCGTCCTTTAAGTCCTGTGAGGTTTACCACTGAGCTTAATGCAGACGCAATTGCTTCCTGACTAACGGAAAAACCGTTTTCGTTCAGAACTTTCAATGTAGTCAGAACTCCTGCCAGGTTCTTGACCTGATAAGAGCCGGTAAGGTCTAAACGCAAGCTGTCTGATTGATCTTCGCCACGATGCTTCACGCTTACAGCCAGTTTTCCATCGACAAGTCCAGCGCCTTTGACAACAAATTCCTTTTCTCCAAAACAGACAGGAGCTTGCAGTGCTTCGGCTTGTTTTAGAAACACATTACTGACACCCTCTTCCTGGTACTCACTGATCACCACAGGCACATTGTTCTTGATAATACCCGCCTTTTCACCGGCAATCTCCACAAGCGTATTCCCAAGGAATTGCGTATGATCAAGACTCACATTTGTAATCACAGAGACGACAGGCGTAATGATGTTCGTAGAATCCAGCCTCCCGCCCATTCCTACCTCAATCACAGCAACATCTACATGTTGCTGCGCAAAATAGGAAAATGCCATTGCAACAGTAACTTCAAAGAAAGAAGGACTTAATCTATCGATGTTAGATTTTATGTCACTAGTAAAATCAACAACAAATTGCTCACTGACACAAGCGCCATTAATTCTGATTCGCTCTCGGAAGTCCTTCAAATGAGGAGAAGTATATAAACCGACCTTGTACCCGGCTTGCTGCAGTACTGCTGCCAGCATGTGGGAAGTACTCCCTTTCCCATTGGTACCGCCTACATGAATAGTTGGATACTTAGTCTGAGGGTCACCCAATGATTTACAGAGCTCCTGAGTAGTACGAAGGCCCGGCTTAAAAGCACGGGCCCCAATGTTCTGAAAAACCGGTAGTTTGCTGTAAAGGAAGTCCAGCGTCTCCTGATAGTCCAT
Source organism: Dyadobacter sp. Leaf189 (assembly GCF_001424405.1). Classification (GTDB taxonomy): domain Bacteria; phylum Bacteroidota; class Bacteroidia; order Cytophagales; family Spirosomataceae; genus Dyadobacter. The sequence goes on along the minus strand of NZ_LMPS01000005.1, from coordinate 828,969 downwards.
TACTTATTATCTAGAACGAATTTTAAACGTGATCGTACCGACTGATTCATCAGGTACATTAGACGATTTTGGAATAAATGTTAGATCTCTAACTGCGCTTTTGTACTTGTTAACTACCGAATAGTCGGTTACTGTCGTACTCGCTGTCACGATATTTTTAACCCTGCCGTTTTTGTCAACAGTAATCTTGAAGGTAATATCGCCGGTAGCATCCGAATTATCGTCTACAACAGGTCTTCTTGCCCAGCCCCAGCCTGAGAGGTTAAGGCCCACCGCCGTGCCGCCTCCGCCGCCTTCACCTTTATAGGTCTTGGCAAACAGGCTTCCGCTCTTTGAACCTTTATCACCAATTCCATCGGCATCGTCTCCATTATTATTTCCTCCAACCCCGCTCTGCGTTCCATTGGTACCATTACTTCCGGATTTGCTTCCTGATGATTTTGAAAACAATGCATCTCTGTTGATTGCTTTTTCAGGAGCAGGCTTGGCAGCAGGCGCAGATGAATTTTCGCTTCCAGTTGATTTCTTAACGTCAGTCTTTTCAGGCGCCTCCACTGGGCTCTCGACCTTAGATGCAATTACAGGCTTTTCTGCGACCGTTTTTGTTGGCTTCGGTGATTCTATTTTAGGAGGTGTCGGTGGCGTCGGCTTCGGAGTAGCGACAGATTTTACCTTCTTCACCTCGTCGGCATCTGCGCGCATGTTCTGCGCTACCTTGCTGTCGTTCGGCTTGTTGAAAGTTTGTATATCGCCTTTCCCAACCTTGTCGGTGCCGTAGTTAACTTCTACAAACAACTCCATCGGCTCTACCTTGGGCATGGAACTGTTCAGCCGGATAAAGAAGAATAAGCCTAGCATGGCTGCGGTTATTCCAAAGGACCAGGCCCATGAAACCGCAATTCTCTGACGATCCTCAGCTTGTAATGTAATCATTGACGCTAATAGTTATTTCCTCGAAAACGTAAATTTAGGAAAATTCGTATGCAACAAAAAAGGAAGCCAGAAGCTTCCTTTTTCAATTATTTGTTTGTTTTAGGCTTAAAGACCCAGCCTTCCTGACCTATAACCGATTTCAGGCGCACAGATGCGCGGTAGGCATCCTTTTCGCTTTCGAAGCTGTCGATCGCAACCTTTACTTTGGTGCTGTATCTGTTACCGGGTATAATCAATGCATTTTCAAATCCCTTCTCCTTCAAATCAGCTAGCAGCACATTTGCTTGTCTTGGACCTTTGAATGCGCCTGCGATCACATAGAATTTAGGTGATGCAATATGAACAGCCTCAACAGGTGCAGGTGAAGGCACAGCAATGGCTGACGAATCAACCTTGGTTACTGCATTATCTTCCAATTCCAGCTTGCCTGAATCTTCTTTAACAACTACTGTCTCATTGTTCTCAACAGGTGCCGGCTCTTCAACAGTCGTTTGCTGCTCCTGTGGTACCTCGCTCCTGGAAAACATCTCCTTGAACGGGTTTAATGTACTTTGAATGTCCGAATTCTGTGAGTTAACGAAGAAGAAGCTGAGTCCGCAAAGCAATGTAACCACTGCGGCCGCAGCCCAACGTCTCCAATTAATTGACCTAACCTTTTCGTCTTCGAACTCGATTACTTCAACTTCATGTGCTGTGGCAAAGGCCTGCGCAGCTGTTTTCGTTGCAACCTGCTTGTTAAAGTGCTTTACTTTAACCTTCTCGAAGCCGTACCACTCATCTTTAAAGTACTTCTCCGTTTTTGGCTCAAATACAAGCTTTCCTTCCACATTCCTTCCGAACTCTCCAACTCCTGCTATAACAGCCTGTCCACGAGCGTCGAGCTCCTGCCGTAATTGGTCGGTGTAACCTTTAACGTAATCAACTGCCTCGGTGTGGGTGCACTTTTCCTGCCGCGAAATGTAGTTGGCAAGTAAACCGTCGTCCAGTTTAAGATATTCATTGAAAGCAAGCTTCTTGGCCGGAGGCGAAAAGAAGCCCGAATTACTGTCGTAAGCAGCCGGGATGTGGTGAGACAAAAGCGCACCGAAACCAGGGATGATTACAAATTCGTATTCGCTGATAAGTTTTCTTAATACGGTTTCAACTGCGATCATGAAGCTCTTATTGGAGTTAACCCGACGAAGTTAAAAAGAAAATGACAATCCTCCAATAAAGTTCAGGCCCTGCTGAGGGTAGTACTGATAACGCTGGTACTGCTTGCCCAACACATTGTTCAGCGCCACAAAAGCAGAGAAGTTCTTGGTTAACAGGTAGTCAATCTTGAAATTCAGATCAGCAATAACCGGCAATTTTGTTACAACACCGCTTTGAAAATTTTTCGCTTTTAAACCCCTCAAAACGTAAAAATCGGAGGTAACGAACAGCTTTTTACTTATTGTAAGCGCATTGAACCAGTTTATGGTAAGATCAGGCCGATGCCACGCATCCTCCACTTTCGACGACATTGCATAGTCGAAGAAGTTAGCTTTTAACGAGGTTTTAAATACATCATTGAAATTGTAACCCGCCTGCGCCGATATCGTCAGCACCTTCGTTTTTCCCGGATCATAAATGATCGAGAACCTGGAAGTATCCGCCAGGGAGTTGTTAAAGTTGTAGAAGTTGCGATAGCTGGTATACGCTACTTTACCTTCATAGTTAAAGCCACCGCTCACTTCGCCTTTTACGCCGGCGCTTATCTCAGATGTTTTCTCTGTATTCACAATAAGCACATTCGGACCAAGCCACTGATTTTCTGCCAGCATACTTCTTAAAGTATTTCTGACAATGTCGCCATTCCAGCCAGCAAAGATATGCAAACCCGTAAATGGAGTCACGTCCAGGTTCACAGCGGGAAAGGCTTTTGTTTTGTTGATATTCAGCTCCTCGTCTGTTTCATTAACAACGTTAAGTCCGGCCGAAACGGAATAGATATCCGTCACATACTTGAATGTAGGCTGTACCCTGAACAGGTTCCTGTTATAGGTAAGCTGATCAACCCGCTGCGAAACGAATGCGTCTGCTTCAAGCAAAGCGTAGAAACTCTCACTGATCGGCACGGATGCATTCAGTTTTGTTCCCCAGTCCAGCTCGGACGCGCTGTATCGGTCGCGCAATGTATTCAGACTCGTTTTAACCGAATAATCGACAAGAACAGAAGCATCGGTATTTTCAAAACCGAGGTTTACACCAAACTGGTTAACAGTTTGCCTGATCGTGTCACGGTCTACAACAATCCCTTCCGGTTGCGGCTGATAACCGTAGAAATAATAATTCTTGCGATCATATTCCAAACCGGCATCCATTTTATATTTACTCCGGATATACTTTCCACCGATCTTGATGTTTGTGGATGCATTACCGGAATTCTTACCATCTACCGGTCCGTTTGCTGCTGACAAATGCTTCAACTGTGTCGTAAATGCAAGATCCTCCGCTGGCCGGCCGCCTACAAAAGCTTCCCCGAGAAAACGGCCGTAGTTACCCGCGCCCAGCTTCACGTAGTTATTCAATACGTCCTTTTCATCTTTCTCCTTCTGATCGGACGTGGCGGCAACGGCGGGAGTAAGTTTAGGGGAAGAAATGTTTATCTGCGGATCAATGATCTCGTAAGACACTTTCTTCTTTCCCGTTTCACCTTTTACGGGTTGTACTTTATCAAACACCCGGTTGGCCGGAGCAAATTCAATGCTTTTCTCTTTTACAATCTCATAGGTCTGACTTTCAATCTCACCGCGCTGGGCAAGTGCCTGAGAGAACGTGAAAGCCGAAGCTATACCTGCGATAACAATTCGCGATGCTTGCGTTTTAATCATTTGTACCAATATTTTTTGTTCGACCGGAGTGGACTATTTCAGTTTCTCAATTTGGGTTAGCTTTTCTTTAGCCAGCTCTACTGCTTCTTTATCATCTGAATTTTCAATGATAGAATTCAGTGTCGCTTTTGCCTGACCAACTTCATTCAAACCGGCGTATACATCTGCCAGCAGGATGAATGACCGTGCACGCCAGTAATCGTAGCCTTCAAAGGATTTACCCATCTCAATAATGGCAGTCTCAGCCTCCTTATACTTCTTCTCCTTGAAAAGGATCATTGCTCCCCAGTAGCTTGCCTCTGCGCCAAATTCATCCTTAGAGGATTTGGAAAATTTCCGGAACTCCTCTGCTGCTTTCGTCAGATCACCTTTCTCATAAGGAACTTTACCCAGGTACAGCTGCGCCTTACCAAGCCCACCAGGAACTACATTTCCTACGTTAATCACCTCTTTGGCATAATAAAGTGTTGAATCGTAGCTTTTCAGGGTATAGTAGGTATCCATCAAACCAATCCAGGCCTGTGTCTGCTCTTTCTTATTTTCCGAGTTCCGCAACAGGATCCTGAAATTGGTAACTGCATTGTTGTAATTACCCCGTCCAATCTCCAACTCAGCCGAACGTTGCGCGGAAGCAGCCACGAAAGTTGATTTATTATCCTGAACCACTTGTCTGTACCCTTGCAATGCCTCATTTACCTGGCCAAGCTTGTCATAAGATGAAGCGATAAAGTAGTTCGCGTCAAACTTGTGCTTGCTTGCCGGGTAGCTCGACAAAAATCCTTTCAGGGCCTGGATCGCATTGTCGTACTTCTCTGCATAGTACAGGTTACGTACGTTATCGAACTCAACTTCTTCGAGCTTCTCATTGCCAGGATTGTTTTTCCGCACCACACCAAGTACCTGTGTAAACTCCTCAGGTCTGCCCACGGCCGTGTAACTTTCCTGAATACCTTCCAGCGCGCTGCTTGCAGAAGGAGACTCGGGATGTTCGGTGAGGATCTTACGGAAATCGACAATTGCCTGTTCGTATACCTGCAGGTTATAGTAAGACTGAGCCCGGCGCAGCAATGCAGCAGGGATCATCAAACTTTTAGGCTGCTCGTTGATCATGCGTGTGAAGCCTTTCACAGCCGCTGAGTAACTCTGGTTTTGAAAATCAATATCCGCCATTTGGAAGTACGCATCATCCAGGTAACGTGATGAAGGATATTGGCTGATCAGCAATTCAAATTGCTTGCGCGCCTCGGCTTCGCGGTTCATATATACATAAGCCCGTCCCTTCTGGAACATCGCATAGTCTTTGTCGACCTTTCCTTTTGAAGCAACCTGCTCATAAGTCCGTATTGCCTCATTGTAGTTCTTCGCGGCCAGGTAGCAATCCGCTAATCTTGAATGCGCATCTTCGATCATCTGCACGTCCATTCCCTCGATATTGGAAGTGAACTCCTTGAAGTAGGGTAGCGCCTGGCTGTATTTTTTCTGATTATAATAAATGTATCCCAATGCATACAAGCTCTTTCGCGCGTATATACCAGCTTTGGGATTTTTTGAAATCTGAGTGTAAAGCGCAGCTGCTTCATCCACTCTTTTCAATGCATATACTGACTCCGCTTTGTAAAACAATGCAGAATTAGAGATCTCTGGATCGATAGGTACTTTCAGGGATTTGTCAAACATGGCAATCGCCTGATCAAACTTCTCCTGATTGAAATCGGTCACTCCCTGATTAAAAGTAAGCCTCTGATAGGTGCCATTGATTTTAGCATTGCGGGAAGACAGCCCTTCAATATATTTAATAGCACCCTGACTGTTGCTTGCATTCGCATAACCTTCTGCGATCAGCTCAGTAGTTTCTTCCTTGTGTTTGCTATTTGGGAACTTAGCAAGAAAATTGGTAAACTCTTTAACCGCTTCTGCATTGTTGCCTGTTTCAAGCTGCACTTTCGCGTGGTTATAAGAAGCCTCTTCTTTTACGATGTCATTGTGATCTAACCCTGCTGCATTCCCGAAGGCTGTTAAAGCATTACTTAAAGCATTCGTCTTTAAGTAACTGATTCCCAATAAATATGAGGAGTACTGCGAAACAAAATCTTTGCCGGAACTTACGGGCTTTAAGGTAGTTATTGTAGCCTCATAGTTATTGGTCCTGAACTGCGAGTGTCCGTAATGCAGAGCAACCGCCGGTGGCATAGTACCAGCTCTCATTCTTTTGTACCGGTCGTATGCTTTGACAGCCGCAGCATAGTCGCCTTTTTCATAGTAAACTTCTGCAACGTAAAGAGCAACATCGTCCAACTTCGTATTACCTCTTTGTTGAGCAAGAATCTTTTCTCCATACTGTGTGAGCTGGTCGAACTCTTTCAGTTGATAAAGAGAAGAGATAATCCAATTGGGCGCCTCGTTTTTGTAGTAAGGATGTGTCTCTACACGCCGGAAATCTTCCAGAGCAACATCAAAGTTGTTTTTCTGATAGTTAATTACCCCGGCGTAAAATGAGGCATCTCCTGCATTTGCGAAAGACGCATCCATTTTTACCTGATTAAAAAGAGGCAATGCAAGATCGGGCTGTTGCGTGTTATAGTACGACATAGCAAGCTGGTACATGCTTTCCGTCTTCATTCCACCGCCAGTTGGCGCTTCGACCGCCTTTTCAAGGTAAGTTATTGCCTTGTCATAATTCCCTGAATTAAAATAGTAGCGTCCCAAATCTCCATAAACCCGCTGTGCTTTGGGATGTTCTGCGTGATTTTTTACAAACCGGTCTACCTGAATTTCTGCTTCCGGGTAGTTCAGATAAAGTCCCGTGACTGCGACGTAATATTCCGCAGTTACTTTGTTGTAATCACTGGTGCTCAGCAATTTGTTCTGTGAGCTCAGGAATTGGCCAAACTCCTGGCGTGCAGCCACATAGTTCGACTTTTCATAATATTCCAGACCATTCCGGAAGTGAGCTTCCGGCTCTGTTATAGTTAATGTATTCTGCGCTGACACATAAGTTGTGCCTGCACATAAAAGCAATCCGAACGCCGAGGCGCTGCGTTTTAATACCATAGAAGCTGAGTTGGTGGAGTTTTGAATGAATTTAATGCGATGGACCATATCTTTATATAAGATTACCTGAGCGCACAAATACCGCCTGAAATTGTTTGCTATCTAACGAAAAGCACATTAAAAGCGTATACGTGAACAGGTGTTGACGGGGTTACAGTACGCTAAAATACTACATTATTACGCCGTAGGGACGCGAAAAAATCCTCCTGCATGGCATCAAATTTGGACCTGACCGAATCCATGAAAACCTTATCCAAACCTGCCTCCAGCTCGTCTGCACGTTCCACTTCATATTCGTCAATCTTGTAAGTCTGCTCAAAAAGACCAGACTCAATTTTAATAATGTATTTGTTGTTCCACTGATAAAGCCCAATTTTGAACTCCGGATTTAGAATTTCCTTTATATATCTCATATGTTATTTAAAAAGCCCGAAAAAGCCTTTGCTAAGCTTCAATATTCATTAGCACTAATAATTTTAGCTGTCCTCTTTCTTCATTGTACGAGTCAGAACAAGAAAGATGCTGCTGATTTTTTCCTGAAAGCAAATCAGGCTTTGACTCAAAAGAACTATGCCGAGGCAATCAGGCTATATGATGAAGCAATCTCCAAAAATGCAGATTTTTCAGACGCATACCTCAATAAAGGAATAACTTTATTGAAAATGGGCAAGGCGGAAGAAGCCTATGAGATTTTGGCAGAAGCTACCCGCATTGATCCTACACTCGTACAGGCAAATCTCGTAAAGAGTGAAGCTGCCCTCCAACTGGGCCGGCTAACCGATGCTGTGGAGCATTTGAAGGCAATTGAAAAAGAGTACAAGGATTCTGCCCGCTTCTTTTTGATTAAAGGAGACGTGCTCGCAGCACAGGGAAATGATGTTGCCGCAATCTCCGATTATGATAAAACGATTTCTCTGGAAAAGGATAACGTAGAAGCATATGTGAATCGGGGCGCGCTTTATTATCGCATGAGGTCCTACCCTGCTGCCAAAGCTGACTTCGAGAATGCGCTTGCTCTTGACGCTGCGCATCCTCAGGCACTCAATAACCTTGGACTGATACTTTCCCGCGAGAAAAACTGGAACGCAGCCCTGGCTTGTTTTGACAAGGTGCTGGACCGGCAACCTGATGATGCGTTTGCGTTAAATAACAAAGGATATGTATTGTTGAATACAGGTTTGGCTGACAAAGGAAAGGCATTGATCGAGCGATCGCTTGAAAAGTTACCGGCTAACGGGTATGCACTACGCAACCTGGGTATTTATTATTCTCAAAAAAACGAATTCGGAGAAGCATTGAAATATTATTCCAAAGCCATTGAAATAGCAGAGCCCGTAGAAATGCTCTACGGGCTCACCGGCAATGCGTATTTTGGATTGAAGCAGTTGCCCGAAGCTTGCAGGATCTGGAAGCAGGGAATTGTACTGAAAGACGCTCTCGCTACTGAACTCGCTGCTCAGTATTGTCAGTAACCCTAAACCTGCATTGACTTCAAAGCTTTCCAGGTCTGGCGATTTTCTTCCGGATCTGTAAAGATTTCTAATAAACTGATCTTGTTCGATGCAAGGAAATCTGTTATTGTCGAATGCATTGATGCAATGTCGCGCAATTCAAAATACGTAATATTAGAATCTTCGCACGTCCGCTTTGCTGTAAATGAATGTCTGGTTTCAAAATACTCGCCAAGTTCAGGCAGACCGGCAGGGCCATCGATCATTCTAAAAATACTACCTCCTGCATTATTGACTACTACTATCTTCAAGTTGTCGGGCAAATGTCGGATCAGTAAACCATTTCTATCATACAGGAAACTCACGTCTCCAACAATCAGGAGCGTAGGTTGATTGTTTACGAGTGCCGCACCAACTGCTGTGCTCACACACCCGTCAATTCCGCTGGTCCCTCTGTTGCAATAAAGTCCAAGGCTACTCTCAAAACTCAGCGCATTGGCATATCTTATAGCCATGCTATTGCCTACATGCAGCTGGTAGCGTCCATTTGTCGCTTCAAATAAAGATTCTAACGATGTTAAATCATTTAACGAACTTAAATTCGTGATAAGTTTCTGCTTATAGCGTCTCGCCTCATTCTCTTTTCGCTGCCACAAAGCACCATAGCCACTATCATTCTGAAAATCCGAGTTTTCCACAAATAGCTGATAGTCAACCTTCTCGAATAAAGATGTGAAGAAATAAAGAGGTTCAACAGGTATTTGTCGGGTCAAGGATTGCATTGGATCGGCTAAAAAGGAGTCTTGCCCTATGTGCCAGTGCTGCGAAGGTGCATTTTTTCGCAGGAAGAGCTTTAATTCTTTTGATACAAGCGATAATCCAAATGTAATCAGCAAATCGGGAGCTAGATTTTCATCTTCTGCACTCCTCAAAAATAGATCGTGATGACGAACGAAGAGCTCGCTTCCAGGCAAATTGCTTATACAATCTCCTACAACCGGCACATTCCATTCTTCTGCTATTTGCGCAAGTACCCTACCCAATTCCGGGTCAGGATTATGCTGTCCTCCTACAATCAATATGCGTTTGGCTGAGTCCAGCTCATCCAGTAACATATTCCACTTGTCAGCCGGAATGGTTCTATCAGAAACTTCTCTGTTTATAATGCGCACATTTTCTGATTGCACGAATTCTTCTTCCGGAGAAGGGTAGAACGGCTCACGGATAGGAATATTAATATGCACTGGCCCGTTTGGCTTGGTATCGCTCAATCCAACTGCTTCATTCACGATCCGGTTAATGGCCCACACCGCATCCTTGTGTCCATAGTCAGAAGGAAGTTCGAAAGATCGTTTTACATGCTTACCATATATTTCATTCTGATAAATGGTTTGACCGTCGTACTGGTGCAACCAATCCTTGGGTCGGTCTGCTGTAAGGATCAGCAAGGGAATCTGCTGAAAAAAGGCCTCTGCAACACCAGGAGCGAAGTTATAAGCTGCACTCCCGGAGGTACAGATTAATACGACCACAGAGGTTGTTTGCTGCGCTATGCCCAGTCCTATAAAAGCTGCGGAACGTTCGTCCATGCACACATGCATCTGAAATCCGCCGTGCCTCGCAAAAGCAAGTGTGAGCGCAGCGCTTCGCGATCCTGGTGAAACTACCGCGTGCCTGCTTCCGTGCGCATAGCAAATTGCCGGAATGTCAATCAAAGGTTGTAAAATGGCCATATGTAAAAGAAAATAGCCTCTTGCGGAGGCTATTTAAATAAATATTCACTAGGAATGGATCGAAAGCTTAACCAAGATAAGTTTTAAGTGCTTTGCTTCTTGATACATGGCGCAATCTTCTGATCGCTTTTTCTTTGATCTGGCGCACGCGCTCACGGGTAAGGTTAAACTTCTCCCCTATCTCTTCCAAAGTCATCGCATGCTCTCCATTCAGACCGAAATACAATGCTATCACGTCAGCTTCGCGCTGTGTCAATGTGCAAAGTGCTCTCTGAACTTCCTTACGCAAAGACTCATTTACAAGTCCTGAATCAGGTTTGTCTTCGAGATCGTTCTCCAAAACATCCAGAAGGCTGTTTTCTTCACCCTGAACAAACGGAGCGTCCATCGATACGTGACGACCCGAAATTTTCATGGTATCTACTACTTCCGAAGATGATATTTCAAGAACTTCCGCAAGTTCCTCTGGCGAAGGCTCGCGCTCAAAACGCTGCTCCAGTTCAGAAAACGTTTTAGAAATCTTGTTCAGCGAACCAACCCTATTCAAAGGCAGACGAACAATACGGGACTGCTCGGCCAGCGCCTGAAGAATCGACTGACGGATCCACCAAACTGCGTATGAGATAAATTTAAAACCACGAGTCTCATCAAAACGCTGTGCAGCTTTGATAAGTCCTAAATTACCTTCGTTTATCAAGTCCCCCAGAGATAGACCCTGGTTTTGGTATTGTTTTGCCACGGAAACAACGAACCTGAGGTTTGCTTTGGTTAATCTTTCCAAAGCCAGCTGGTCCCCGTCCCTGATCTTTTGCGCTAAGGTCACCTCCTCATCCGGCGTTAACAAATCTACCTTTCCGATCTCCTGCAAATATTTGTCTAACGACTGACTTTCACGGTTGGTGATTTGCTTACTGATCTTTAGCTGTCTCATCTATGTCTTTTATTAAGTATGTAATGTAACGACGTCAATACTGTCTCCAATTAAGGAAACACTATTTTATGCATTTTTGTTCTCTGGCTTTGGTAGCAACACTTTACGCGAAAGTCTGTATTTCCCGGTTTTCTTATCGATCTCTACCAATTTAACCTGGATCTCTTCTCCAACTTCCAGAACACCTTCCATTTGTTCAAGTCTTTCCCACTTGATCTCGGAAATGTGCAACAAACCGTCTTTACCAGGCAGGAACTCAACAAATGCGCCGAAAGGCATAATGGACTTCACTTTACCAGTATATACTTCTCCGATTTCCGGCACAAGGATAATTCCTTTAATACGTGCTACGGCCTTATCCATTGAAGTCTTGTCAGCTGAGAATATACTTACAAACCCTGCTCCATCCTTTTCTTCAATAGACACAGTAGCTCCGGATTCTTTCTGGATATCCTGAACAACCTTACCACCAGGCCCGATTACAGCGCCGATCATCTCACGATCAATTTTAATGACAACTGCGCGAGGTGTATGCGGTTTAAGGTCTGGACGACTTTCACGGATAGTCTTGTTCATTTCACCCAAAATGTGCAATCTGCCCGCTTTGGCTTGCATTAAAGCTTCTGTCAATACTTCAAATGAAAGACCATTTACCTTCATATCCATTTGACAAGCTGTGATACCAGCCTCTGTTCCTGTCACTTTAAAATCCATATCCCCCAGGTGATCTTCATCCCCAAGAATGTCAGAAAGAACAGCGTATTTACCGGTTGCTTCATCGGAGATAAGTCCCATTGCAATCCCTGATACAGGTGCCTTGATTTTCAAACCTGAATCCATTAACGCCAGTGAGCCTGCGCAAACGGTAGCCATAGACGAAGATCCGTTTGATTCAAGGATATCTGATACGATACGGATCGTGTAAGGATTGTCTTCAAGCTGTGGCAACACCTTTTTCAATGCACGTAATGCAAGATTTCCATGACCCACCTCGCGGCGACCAGGTCCACGGTTTGGTTTTACCTCACCTGTTGAAAATCCAGGGAAGTTGTAGTGCAGCATGAATTTGCTGTACCCATATTTCAAAGTGGTATCAACGATTTGCTCGTCATTCTTCGTACCCAAAGTAACGGTAGTCAGAGACTGTGTTTCACCTCTTGTGAACAGTGCAGAACCGTGTGCGTTCGGAAGAAAATCAACTTCTGACGCGATCGGTCTAACTTCGTCTAGACGGCGACCGTCCAGACGGATCCTTTCGTCCAGAACAAGGCGGCGTGATGCTTCCCAAACCAGGTCATTGAAGTAACGTTTCGCCAAACCTTCTTTGAACTCAGGCGATTCTTCTTCTGTGATTGTAGTTTTAAATTCTTCCCAAACTGCTTTAAATCCGTCTTTACGAACTTGCTTGTTGGTAGAACCTTGCTGCGTAACAGCATATATTTTGTCGTAAGCAAAAGAGCGAACACGCGCTTCCAGTTCTGCGTCAGCATCGTCACCTACGTATTCTCTCTTCTCCGTTTTACCGACAGCAGCTTCAAATTCTTTCAATGCAAGGCATTGTTCTTTGATAACAGCGTGGGCAACTTTCAATGCTTCGATAATTTCTTCCTCAGAAACTTCGCTCATTTCGCCCTCCACCATAGCGATATCGTTGTAAGTCGCGCCAACCATCAGGTCAAGTGTTGCTTTTTCAAGCTCAACTGATCCCGGGTTAACTACATACTGTCCGTCGATTTTAGCTACGCGTACCTCAGAAACTGGTCCGTTAAATGGAATATCAGAAGCCGCCAGTGCAGCAGATGCCGCCAATGCAGCAAGTGCGTCAGGCAATGCAGTTGGATCAGCAGAAATCAAAAGAATGTTAACCTGTACTTCTGCGTGATAGTCCTCCGGAAACAATGGACGAAGAACCCTGTCAACCAGGCGGCTGATCAGTACTTCGTGGTCAGATAGTTTTCCCTCGCGCCTCTGAAAGCTTCCCGGAATACGACCGGCAGAAGCGAATTTCTCCTGGTAATCAACCGATAATGGTAAAAAGTCCAAGCCTTCTCTAATATCTTTATTAGCCACAACTGTCGCCAGCAACATGGTGTTACCCAGTCTGACAACTACCGAACCGTCGGCTTGTTTTGCTAATTTTCCTGTTTCAATAGTGATTTCCCTGCCATCAGGTAAGGGTATAGTCTTGTTAACTATATTAAAAAGCATAGAATAGTGATTTTTGTAGCTTTGGAATGCCGTCCTGACATTCCGATGATTTTTCTAATTCCGCAAAAAATCAGGGAACTTACATGTGATTGAAGTTCCCTGATTTTAAATTACTTACGTATGTTCAATTCGGCAATAATCGCACGGTAGCGGTTAATGTCCTTTTTGTAAAGATAGTCTAACAATCTTCTGCGCTTTCCTACCATTTTAAGCAAACCAAGACGCGTATCATTGTCTTTCTTGTGCGTCTTTAAGTGCTCATTCAAATAGTTGATGCGGTACGTAAATAAAGCAATTTGTGATTCAGCTGAGCCAGTGTCTCCGCTCTCTTTTTTAAAACCTTTCGATTCGAAGATCTCGCTCTTCTTTTCCGCGGTTAAATACATGATTGTAACAACAGATTAAATTGTATGAGAAGTATTTTACAGCACCTTGCCGTAAATAAGGTTGCAAAAGTACGATTTTACAGCGATTTAAAAAATATAATTTTACTATGATTGGATAAGCTGACTTTTCCTAAATCTACTTGTCAGCCACGCTTTAATTCTCTTATACTGCATTTGATAAACATCTTTTTCAAATAACCGCGAGTCGCTTCTTGCCTTACTGATGAAATACAAACCCGCCAGCAGCAGCACAGTATTGGCCAGCCAGGCGCCCAGAGGCACTGCGAGCAACCCTTCTTTCACCCATTTGTCACCCTGATTAGTCAATACATATAAAAGTATAAAGAACAGGATTGATACTAATACCGGTACGCCAAATCCTCCCTTTTTGATGATAGCGCCCAACGGCGCACCGATTAAAAACATAATCAGGCAGGAAATTGCATTGGTATACTTGTGGTGTTTTTCCAATTCATAGCGGTTCGCATCTTTGAGCTTGGTTTGCAAATAATCGTACTGGGATTTGGTATAGCTTAGCATGCTGCCTGCGGCACCTTTTGCATTTTCCAGGATATCTTTTTTCAAACTGTCCGAAACCGGTTTTGCCAGTAAGGAATCAACCCACGCTCCTTTTTTCAAAGTCTTATCGGTCCCTTCGCGGTAATTGTAGGAATAATACTGCTGACTTCCGGGCACCAGGTTTTTACGCGTTTCTACATAAGAAGTACGCAGCGAATCTGCCGTTTTCGTCAGATCCGTTATATTTTTCATGAACTCGTGGTACTTGAACTGGCCTTCGTCCGTCCGCTTCATTCCAAACGACGCCAGACTTTCGGTAAGCCGGTAATGCTTGAATGAGTTGCGGCTGAAATTAGAGAAACCCCGCGTCATAGCTCCGCCCGAAGAAATGTACACCGGTCGCGAAGTCGACGAATTTGCTTCGTCCGTATACCTTGTTCCGTTGTAAAGCTCGATTACCAGGTATCGGTTATCATTAATGGAATACATTCTTCCTGAATCCGCAAGTATCACTTCGGTGTTGCCAAATTCGTAGGAACGGTTGCTGTGCTTGTAAATTACCATTCCTTTAAGCCTGCCGTTTTCCTCCTTCTTATCCACCTTAATACTATATCCCGGCAGATCATTATAGAAGATACCATCCTTGATTTTCAATGTAGCCTTGGTAGTCTTGATATCATATAAAAGACTATACCCCTTCAAATTGGCCCAGGGTGACACTCTGTCGTTGAAAAAAAATGAAAACACGCTGATCCCGAACGTAACTATAAACAGCGGCAACATTGCCCTCGTGACCGAGATACCTGCGCTTTTAATGGCGGTGAGCTCAAAGAATTCGCCCAGGTTACCAAATGCCATCAGCGACGACAGCAATGTAGCCAGTGGCAGCGCTGTAGGAACCGTGATGAGACTAAAAAAGAAGAAAAGCTGCGCGTAATCAGTAATACCGAGGTCTTTTGACACAAAATCGTCAATGTAAAAAATCATGATCCGCATCAGGAACACGAATACAACGACCGACATTGTAATGATAAACGGCCCCCAAAAAGACATCAAAACAAGCTTATCCAGCTTTTTCATCAACTACCAACTATTTCTCTGAGATTATCAATAAAGCCTTCCCACAATGACGCTAGCTCGTCCTGATCGCGGTTCGACGAGTAGTCGATTACCCGCAGGAAAGTTGTCTGAGTTAACTCACTCACTTCTAATTTTAGTTCCAAATGGTTGTTGTCGAGATTATCGTCACTCGTGTTTTCAAAGTCAAAACGCACTGCTTTGTTGATACGGAGACCGGTTTGACGCGCAATATGGCTGTCGCCGTCCCATTGAAAATCGAATCGGTGATCAGGCAGTACCATCACTTTCTCGGCAAACCACTGTTCCAGTCCGGACGGGGTCGATATATATGGAAAAAGCACTTTGGGAGAGGAACGCAATTCAAACTCGGTAATAAATTTATATTTTTCCATATGAACTTCTATTAAAACGATACCCTTAACAGTTCCTGCCTTACTCGCTGATTTAAAAGTTGTAATATAGCATAAATCAGTTATAAAAGTCTGCAAACTTAAAATTGAATGAACCCTCAAACAGATTTTCCCCATCAATTTTAGAAAAAACGAGTTGTGCCGTAAAAATATTTAACATACTTTTGCACCACAATAACACGGCGGGGTAGCTCAGATGGTTAGAGCGTAGGATTCATAACCCTAAGGTCGGCAGTTCGATTCTGCTCCCCGCTACCCGATTTCAGACATCCCATTCCAGGATGTCTTTTTTATTGTTTCTGCATTTTAAGGCTTCGCAGAGAATTAAATTTTCCCGCTTTCAGTTTATCAGTCTAGGTAAATCACCTATTTCACCCTGCTACTGTATGAAATTATTATTACAATATCTCAGCCGCTACAAATGGCTGATATTGCTGGCTCTCCTGATGGCAGCAATTAACCAGGTTTTTTCGCTTCTTAACCCTTACATATTAGGTAACCTGCTTATCGACCCTTATGCGAACAAGGCAGCGCACTTCCGTAACAACGGGCTCAAAGATGAATTTTTCAAAGGCGTACTCACCGGTCTGCTGCTGATTATCGGTACTGCCATGGTCTCCCGCATTGCCAAAGCTTTCCAGGATTACCTGGTGAATGTGGTGATCCAGAAATTTGGCGCTAACCTGTATACGGACGGACTTCGCCATGCATTGCGGCTGCCTTTCCAGGATTTTGAAGACCAGCGAAGCGGGGAAACATTGTCAGTCCTGCAAAAAGTGCGGGCAGATTGTGAGAAGTTCATCATGAACTTTGTCAATGTACTCTTTACGACGCTGATCGGTATCGTGTTCGTTGTGATTGTCGCATTTAAGCTCAGTCCGATGCTGCCGCTGATCTACCTGGTAGGCTCCGTGGTACTCGCAATTCTGACAAGCATCCTCAGCCGCAGGATCAAAGCAATACAAAAGAACATTGTCTCCGAAACAACCGCCCTTGCCGGTTCCACAACCGAGTCATTAAGAAATATAGAACTTGTAAAAAGCCTCGGACTGACGCAACAGGAGATCAGCAGGCTGAATACTACTACTTTCAAGATCCTGAAACTGGAACTGAAAAAGGTAAAAAGCATTCGTTCAATCAGCTTTATACAAGGAACGTTCGTTAACTTTCTGCAGCAATGCATCATGTTCGCGCTGCTGTTCTTTGTCTTCCGCGACCAGATTACCGTGGGACAGATGATGATGATGCAGTTTTACTCCTTCTTCATTTTTGGCCCATTGCAAGAGTTAGGTAACGTAATCCTTTCGTATCGCGAGGCCGAAGCTTCGCTGAACAACCTGCAAACGCTTCTGGCCCGGCCCATTGAAAAGAAACCTTTGCTGCCGGAAAAGATAGGGGAAATTGAAGTTCTTGAATTCCAACAAGTCAAATTCCAGCACCAGTCAGCTACGCGGCCCGCATTGGAAAACATCTCATTCCGCGTGGAAAGAGGCGAAACGATCGCATTTGTTGGTCCGTCTGGCTCGGGCAAAACCACCTTGGTTAAGTTGCTGGTTGGACTATACCCCCCCATTGAAGGGAATGTTTATTACAACAACTTCAATGGAAATACTATTGATTTTGATGAAATAAGGAACAAAATCGGCTTTGTAACGCAGGATACGCAGCTTTTCTCAGGTACTATCAAAGAAAACCTGCTCTTCGTCAACCCCGATGCGACGGATGAAATGATTAATGATGTGTTGCTCAAAGCTGCATGCTACAATCTGCTTTCACGGGCTGAGAACGGCATTTACACCGTCATTGGCGAAGGTGGATTGAAGCTTTCAGGTGGCGAGCGGCAGCGACTGTCCATTGCACGCGCATTGCTCCGTAACCCCAACCTCATCATTTTTGACGAAGCAACCTCGGCACTCGACTCGCTTACGGAAGAGGAGATATCCAACACAATCCGGACCATTACCGATCAGCGGCAGCATATTACTGTGATGATCGCCCACCGGTTGTCAACTGTCATGCATGCAGATCGCATTTACGTACTTGAAAAAGGCCGGATTATCGAAGTGGGTACGCACAACTCGCTGCTGGACGAAAAAGGGCTGTACTATGCCATGTGGCGCCAGCAGATCGGCGAGCGGAAAGACGAGCAGGTGGTTTCAGTGTAGGTAAGGTTAAATCCCGCAAGTTTCGGGTTTTCCCTACTCCTTTCGCAGGATACATTTGTCAAACTTGATTCTGACAAATTATCCTGCAATGAGAGCAATACAGAACACGGAATGGCAAACTTTAGCGAACAGTCTCAACAATAACGGTTCCGCGCTGGTGAGGCAAGCCATTGATGCTGATGAATGTAGCCAGCTGATCAGCCAGTACGGAAACGCGGACCTATACCGCAAAACGGTCGTGATGGAACGTTACCGGTTCGGTTTAGGTGAATACAAATACTTCAACTATCCCCTGCCCGCATTGATTGGCGCACTGCGGGAAAACTACTATCCAAACCTTGTTCCAGTGGCGAACAACTGGATGCAGCAGCTTGGAATTTCGCAGCATTACCCAAATGATTTTGCGGAGTTCCTGGAACAATGCAGCGCTCACGGACAAATAAAACCTACCGCATTGATCCTCAAATATGGCGAAGGCGGCCACAACACATTGCACCAGGATTTATACGGTGATGTATTCTTCCCAATTCAAATGGTCCTGTTTCTGAATCAGGCAGGACAGGACTATACCGGCGGAGAATTTGTACTTACGCAGCAAATCCCGAGAGCGCAATCAAAAGCAATCGTAGTGCAACCCAATTTGGGAGATATACTCGTTTTCACGACCAACTTCCGGCCGATAAAAGGAACAAGGGGCTACTTTCGTGCAAATATGAAGCACGGCGTAAGCCAGGTACATACGGGCAGCCGCTACACGCTCGGGATTATTTTTCATGATGCATTGAGCTAGCTATGCTGTTGCACTCAGAACTCCGTCCACTTTCTTTTCGCACAAGCCGGTTTCTTTTCGGGCTTATACAAAGCGGTGAAATCAGATTCGCTGGAAATAGTAAGCTGCGTATTTATGGTTTGTTGAACTGCCGCTCCGGCAGAAGAATGAAACAGCAAAACAGGATATTTTTCAGCTCCGAAGCAGAAGCACGTGAAAACGGCTACCGGCCCTGCGCACATTGCATGCGCCAAGCGTACCTGCAATGGAAAAGGGTTTGATCTTATTGTTTAAAGGTCAGACTCCGCCATAGATAAAAAACGAGGTAGCTCTCCCAACCTTTGTACAGCGAGAAAAGCGCAGCTATACGATCTGTTTCCTTCCTGTCACGGATAATGTCATGATTGGCCAATGCATTCAGCAGTCCGATATCGCCATGTGGAATACTTTCCGGTTCGCGCAGTGACTTCATCAATGCATAATTGGCGGTCCACACACCTATACCTTTATGAGCAGTAAGCGCCTTCATTTTCGAACTAAAATCGGGCAAAGCTTCCAGCATTTCGCGGCTCAGCGCCCCGGAGGCAAATGCTTTTGAGATACCGATCGTATAATCCGCTTTCTGGGTAGAGAATTGCATGGCCTTCAACTCCTCCATACTCACCGCCGCCAGAACTTCGGGATCCGGGAACACAAAATAGCTGCGACCTTCGTACGATATCCGCTTGCCAAACCGCTCCACAAGCGCGCGCTTTACCTTATATGCAAAAGATAGATTGATCTGTTGGCCGATAATCGACCAGCAAATTGTCTCATATAAGTTGGCAATGCTCACCAGTCGCAAACCTTTGAATGCTTCTGCCATGTAAGACAGCCGCGTATCTTTTTTCAACAGATCATAAAAAGGCTGGATTTGGGTATCCATATCAAACCATTCGCGGATATACCCGATTAAAAATGCTTCGCCCTCCTGATCCATTTCACCTTTCAGCAGCTCAACTTCAAGGAAGTTCCCATTTTCAACTATCCTGACGAGCACAAGCTGTCCGTTAATTTCCAAAGCCTTGTAAATGCTGTTATCGCGAATTTCATGCAGGCAGTCGTCGTAGTTGCGGTTTAAAAACCACATACATTCCTCAAAACTGAAAAGCGCAGGTGTGGGTATAAGTATGCTGTTTCCTTCTTCCATGATCGAAGATATGTCAATTGGAATATCGTTGAAAGCTGTTTCTTGCTATTTATCTTAATGCAGGATTTTGAAAACCAGCTCCCTCAGCAACTCGCCTTCCGATACCGTAACCCCGTCAAGTCCCTTCATCCTGCCGTCGCATTCACGGAGATAATGGATGATACTGGCCACCTTAGGCAGCGGGTAATTCCGGCAGGCAAGCAGGTAATCTTTAACAAAATACGGATTGACCCCCAACTCCGCCGCCAGGCCTTTTTCACTCTTATCGGGCGACTTGTGCGCCAGCAGCAGCTTGGAGTAAAAATTATATAAAATGATCAGAATGGGCGCCAGAGGGTTATCCTTTGTATTTGCCGAAAAGTGGTGCGCGATCTGGTTGGCCTTCATCACATCACGCGACATCAGCGCTTTCTGAAACTCGAATACATTATATTCTTTACTGATACCCACAAAACGCTCCACCGCACCCGCGTCTATCCCCTCACCTACTTTCAGGTTAACCATCACCTTTCTGATCTCATTAGTCAGGCGCTTCAGATCGTTACCTATATTATCCACCAGCATCAACACCGCCTTCGGGCTGATCTTGACACCCTCCTGCTGACAAAATGACGAAACCCAGTCGGGCAGCTTGTTATCGTACATCTTTTTTGATTGCACCACCGCGCCTTTCGCATGGATTGCCTTGATGTAGGCGCGGCGCTCATCGGCATTTGCATGAAAGCAAAATACCAGCACGGTACTTGAAAGCGGATTTTGCGCGTAATCTTCCAGTCGCGCCAGCTGATCTTTCTGTTCGATCCCGCCCAGCTTGTTTGCGTCTTTAACCAAAACCAATTGCCGCTCCGACATAAATGGAAAGCGGCGCGCATAGCTCAGCACCCCGGCAACATCCGTATCCTTTCCGTAAAGCACAAACTGATTAAACCCTTTCTCTGACTCTGGAACAATCCGCTTTTCCAGCTCCTCAGCAATGGAATCAATATAATAAGGTTCATCGCCGTGCAGAAAATAGATCGGCAGGTATCTTTTATTTCGAATGTCTTTAAGAATGCTTTCAGGAGTATGCGCCATTTCGGGTACCCGGTAAGCCGGGCTATGTCAATTATATGAATGCTTAATATTTAAAAGGAAGTCAGCGGGTTGCATTGTTTGTAATGAACGTCGCCGCGTTAGCTTGGAGGTCGGGAAAGAACTTCAGGAATTTCTCGTAATAAAATGCCTCGTTCGCTTCCAGCTCCTTTGCTGCAAATTTAATGGGATGCAGGTAATCTGCGCGGCGGGAGAGCCTGTGAAATGTAGTGTCAATGCCTTCGAGCGTCGCGTAGCCGGTCAGCCAGTCCTGCCGGATCATCGACCGCACCATCGGAATCATACTTTCAGGGATCAGGTATTCGTTTTTTTCAATCTCCGAATATTTTCCGTGTACATACACTTGCAGCGATTCATAATGGTAATCCTCAAAATGCTTTGCAAGAAAATAATCGAAGTAAATATCCATGACAATCCCGGCGAGTTTCCCCTGCGTCAAGGCGGCGAGCTGTTTGGCGTCGTGCACCTCGGAATGGGTATCTGTAAACGAATCAATGAAGCGGTGCAGCTTCAAACCAACTACGTACTCCGGGTTCCAATTTGCCGTTTTTTCGGGTGTCAGGCGCCCTTTTACAAAATCGCCCACATAATTTCCCATCATGATTCCTTCACTTTCACCTGACAGCAAAATATGGGCTAAAAAGTTCATAGCAATTACATTTTAACAAAAATCCCGTACGTTTGCCATCATTCCTATTATGGAACAATTCTTTTACAACAACATTCATTTTAATCAAACGAGCAAATGAAAGTCGAAAAAAATAACGTTGTCGCGTTGACATATAGCTTACAAATTCCTGACTCCGATGGAGAAATGGATGTTGTTGAGGTAGTCAGCGAAGACGATCCAATGTACTTCATCCAGGGCATCAGCGGGCTGCCCGAAGGATTCGAATCGCAGATCGAAGGTTTGTCAGCAGGTGACACTTTCGAATTTACTGTTGAGCCCGAAGAAGGTTACGGCGAATACGACGAAGAAGCTATCGTAGAGCTTCCTAAGGCCGTTTTCCAAATGGAAGATGTAGATCAGGACGAGCTGCTTCAGATAGGTAACATTATCCCGATGACCAACGAAGACGGTGAGAGAATGCACGGCCAGGTGGTAGAGATCAAGGAAGATATCGTTCTCATGAACTTCAATCACCCATTGGCAGGTAAACAAATGCATTTCTCCGGCCAGATCCTTTCAGTACGCCCTGCAACTCCCGAGGAAATCAGCCACGGCCACGTGCACGGAGCAGGTGGTGTGCATCATCATTGATTCTTAAGGAGAATGGAGGAAAGGGAGAATGGAGGAAGGAAATATATCAGCTAGTCTTAGTTAATCTTTCCCTTTCTTCCCTCGTCCCTTTCTTCCCTTTACTCCGTCTTATACTGCTCCACTTCCACGCCGAATCTTTTCAGAAACTCTACGCCTTCTTCTACGGCTATTCCCTTGTATGCTGCGTAGGAATGCAGAAATATAACCTTCCGGATCTTCATTGTGTAAATTACCCTCGCACAGGCTATGCAGGGCGCCAGGGTTACGAAAAGTGTCGATCCCTCAATGTTTGAACCGTTTTTGACTGCGAACAGGATCGCATTCTGTTCTGCGTGAAGGGCCAGCGAGCAGCTTCCTTTTGCGTCTCGCGGACAGCCTACTCCCGGAAATTCTTCATCACAGTTGTGCGTTCCCGCCGGCGGTCCATTGTATCCGATTGAAATAATCCTTGTGTCTTTTGTAAGCACCGCACCTACCTGGGCTTTGATGCAGTGAGAGCGTTTGGCAAGATTTTTTGCCAACTCCATGAAAATGTCATCAAATTCCGGCCGCAAATTCGTTGTAGGTAATGTCATTCGTTTTACTGTATTTTTTTACAAACTTAGATAAATGGCAGTTGGATTCAATATGGATTTAGGACTATGATCAGAGGGGTTTTGCATTATCTGCTATTATTCATTTTACCGCTCGCAGCTCATGCACAGCAGGATCGGGTTGTACTGGCTTTATCTAAGGAGCCCGCGGCGCTGTTTAAATCTTACCAGTTTTTCATTCAGGAAGTAGAAGACAAACGCACAAACCCGGGGGCGGCGCTGGGCAAAGTGATTGCATTTGGAAAGGAAATCCCCGCTGCACTCCCGGGCAATGCGGAAAAAGAGCTGTTCAATTACTGGTCGTTTGCTGCGCCGAAAAAGGAACAGGCTTACCTCCCGCTTTACATTACTGTCAAGGATTTGTCGCTAAACGAAAAACGTGTCGGGCCCAATAAGGTCACCGGTGAGGTGAAGCTGAGTCTCAAATTCAGGTGGTACCGGGATATGCAGCCGGTGGAGCTGACAGGTTATCAAACCTCTGCAACTTACACGCGCCCGGAAACGAAATATGATTACGAAAAGCTGGTTAAACAGCTGCTGGATCAATCTCTCGTACATTTTCAGAAATGGATGTCAAGCAATGCCGGGAAAAATCCTGCGCTTGCCCGCAATTTGTTGCTGGTGTTCAAGGAGATTAATACTGCCGCAGACGATGACACCGTATTCTATTCTCCTAAAAGGCCGCTGATCTGGGACGATTTCAAAGTAAGAAGTGCGAAACCAGGCAGCCGTTATGCAGCGGCTGTTTTTACAAGCTTCGGCTACGAAGGTCGCTCCTATCCGAAAGGCAATGATCTGGTCGTTGAAATCGGTTTGAAAACGTTCATGGTAAAAAGCATGTCCTGGGGCCGGCCTGAATCGCGGAATGCAGGTACACTGCGCCACGAGCAGATCCACTTTGACATTACGCGACTGGTTGTAGAGAAATTCAAAGAGCGTCTCAGAAAAGCGGAGCTCACCATTGAAGATTACGACAGCGAGATCCAGTACCAGTTCCTGGAAGCATTCAGGGAAATGAACCGTGACCAGGAACAATACGACGGTGAAACGGGCCACGGGCTGAATGCTGGCGTTCAGGCTGCCTGGGACAAGAAAGTAGCAGCGCAAATCGCCGAACTGTATTCGGTACAGTGATCCCGGGAGTCGAAAATCTAGCGCCCGAGCCGAAGCCCGAAGGATACATAGCCAAGGTTTCCTTTCTTGTTGTTTGTAAATCCGGCACCTGCTCTGTCTGGCCCCTCGACCAGCCTGGTTGTAAGCGGCACGTAGTCAGGATAGTAGACAACAAAAACTCCTATCCATTTGTATCCTATCTCCGCCACATAGCTGGGAGCGAATGTATGTTTCCTGGCAGTCACTTCATATCCGCCACCGCGTATAACAGGACCTTCACCGGCAGCTGTCGGCCCTGACGGATTATTAATGAGTATGGAGGAAGAATAAATGGAGGGACTTGCATTCGGGAAAAGCCGGTTATAGTTTAACCTGATCCCCAGATCCAGATAGAAAGTAGATAATCCATTCGCATTTTTGAGCGATATCTTGGGAGAGAGCTGGATATAAGTCTGAAAAGCATTAAAGTCAGATTGTAGAGGCGTGATCTTCTCAGCCTGCAACACCGCCTCTCCCCGTTCCTTCATCTCCGCAATATCTTCCGATGGCACTGATTGCATGGAATTCCAGTGAAGGTATCTCTGAATATTGAGCCCCAAGCCGACCCCATATCGAAGTGCAAATGCATAACGGTCACGGTCCAGCAATTTTGCATCATGCGCAACAGACAGGCTCGTTGTTAACAGATTTTCCATGACAATATCACTGGATAATCGTGCAGTCGGATGGTTAAGCACTGACGTTGGCGGCTGGAAAAACGTGTAACGGTTGACATGGTAACCTGTTCCGACATGAAGGTTCAAGAAAGTATTTTTCCAATATTTCGAGCCCTCCGGTAATGCTGCATTCTTGCTTTCGAATGCGCTATTTTCCAGAACAATGTGTTGCAATTGCGAAGTATCTGTCATGCTTTGCTTTTGGTTCAAATCTTTTAGAATCAGATTTAAATCCAGTTGTTCGAGCTTTTTCAAATCCTGCGGCGACTTCCCGTAAAAAATAACTTTACTACTATTGCCGACGCGCAAAATGATGGTATCGGGCAATGCATTAGCGGGGGACAAATTCAACATTGTCCCGAGGAGAAAAATAATCGTGTTCATGGTTAAAAAATGAAGCTTGTTAATTGCGAGGCGAAGGGTATTCTTTAAAACTGTGGTGAACAAATGACCACAAGCCATTCTTAGGATAATGCCGGCTGAATTGCAGGCGCTTCTTGCGCATCATACGATCTATTTTAACCTGTTCAAATATTTGTGTTAATGTAGAAACGTGCTCTGTCTTATCTGATGGCAGGGAAATATCGGCAGTTAATACTCTTTCCCTAACTGGTGCCAACGGATTTGCAGATGTAGCCGTATCGCTTAAATCAGCATTTTGTGGACGTAAATTTTCCATATCAGCTAACCGCGATGTTACGCTAGCAGTATCAATGTGAACAGCCTTTGCAACAGGTGCATTTGTAATTAAGCTGTCTTTCAATGCGTAGGAATAATCCCTATTACCGCCGATTTGTTTTGAAACATTGGAATGTAAAGCAGGCTGTACAGGTAATCTCTTGTCGGCTTCAAACTGCCTGGCAAATTCCTTCTTAGGCTTTGTGTCAGCATTGTCCGGCACTTTTGCAATTTTCGTAACGGAACCGGCAGGTAGGTCAATATTTTGCCTTGCTGAAATCCAAAACGCCAATCCAAGAACAAAAAGGACACTCGCTGCCACAGGGAACTTCCATAGCCAAACCTTACTGCGTTGTTCTTTTCTTCTTGATTTTACCCAAATTCTTTCGGGGTCAAAATCATCTGTACCTGAAAGGTCGTGCAGGGCGGTTTCCTTTATTTTGTCAAACAAGTTTTCGTTTTGCATAAGCCGGATCTAATTCAATTAACTTCTGTTGCAAAATGTTTTTTGCTTTACTCAACTGAGACTTGGACGTGCCGATGCTTATACCCAGTAAACCCGCGATCTCTGCATGTGAGTAGCCCTCGATTTCATACAAATTGAAAACAGTCCGGTATCCGGTTGGCAGGTTTTCAATCAAATGAAAAATTTGTTCGGCAGTTAACTTCTCGACTGTACTATCATCAACTTCATTTACATTATTCTCATCATTGTCATACGTCTCAAACCGCTTTTCTTTCCGCAAAACTTGCAGACATTCGTTAACAACAATCCTTTTAATCCACGATTCAAATGGAGGTACAGCTATAAAATTGCAGGATCCTATTTTCTTGAAAATAATGTAAAACGATTCGGATACCGCATCCTCTGTTTTCGCCTGATCTACAAGATACCTTTTGGCTAGCCTGAACAAAATCCGTCCGTAAAAATCAAAGAGCATCCGCTGTGCCACAGCATTCTTCTTTTGCGCTTTGTAAATAATGGATGGTGTGATCAAAATCGCTTATTGAATAAAATCGCAGCTATAATGAACTCACAGCTACTTCGGTTGCCTGATACTGGAAAATATTTGAAATAAATTTAATGAAGCATGAAACCTGGCAAGGTTTGCAGACGTGTGAATACGTAAATGCGAGGCAGTCTATTTCGATTTCACAAAAACAACCTCGCTCACTTCCCGGCTTACTGCGTAATTTTTGACATAAAAATCGAATGCACGTTGGTCGGATCTGAACGCGTTGTCGCTGACAACATAGAGCACATTGCCGTGCCTGTAACTTCCTGCTGAGTGTTTTGGAATAACGTAAGATATCCGCTCCCCGGATAAGTGCAGCTGAATGCTTTTTGAAACAGAAAAACTGGTAAGCAGAAACACCAGTGCGAAGCTGTATTTCAACGAGTGATACGCGCGGTTCTCGTAGGCGTACCAGATCAAAAAGAGAATGCAATAGAGCATTACAACTTCAATGGCGCCCAGGTTAACCTGTTCCACAAGATACCCGGGAAAGTGCTTCGGAATACCGGCTGCTACATTGGTAAGGTAAGCCGAAAACTCCACCACCTGGTTCGCCAGCCATTGCAGCCAAAACATACCAGTGGCACTTACCAGCAGCAAAACCAACGCCGCCGGAAGCAACACGTTTGTGAATGCGATGACAAATGGATTTACCAGCCAGAAGTACGTCGGGAATTGATGAAAATAGTAGAGGCTCAGTGGAAATGTGGCAAGCTGCGCAGCAAAAGCAAGTGCGGTTACCTGCCAGGCAAAGCCGAGTACCCTGCTTTTGGGCGTGAAAATGCGGTAAATCGGTTCATAAAACAGAAAAATCCCGCTCATGGCAAGGTAAGAAAGCTGAAAACCGACGTCAAACAAAGCGGCATTATCGAACAGCAGGATCAGCAATGCAGAAATCGCCAGGGTGTTCATGGAATGCTGCTTGCGGCCCGAAACTTCCGCGAGCACAAAAACAATGCACATGATAGTTGCCCGCTGAACAGAAGGCGAAAAGCCGGTTACCATCGCATAAAAACAAAGAAGCAGGATCATTATCCCGACATAAAGCAGCTTCCCGATCGGCCAGCGTTTTAGCCAGCCCAGCATTGCACTGATCGCCAGAAAGATGATCGCCACGTGCATTCCCGATACCGACAAAATGTGAACAGTTCCGGATGCAACATAATCGTCGGTCTGCCCGGCTTGCAGATCGTCACGCCTTCCCAGCAACATTGCCTTAACCAGACCGTAAGACGCATTATCAACAATATTCTCCCGAAATTTTAGGTCCGCCCACTCAGAAGTAGCCGCCAGCCAGTACCTTGGCGACCAGTGATCGATCGGTTTTTTAACACTCTGAAACGTACCCTCCCAAAGCTGCCCGGTCCACAATATCCCTTTGTTCCTAAGATATTTACGATAGTCAAATTGTTCGGGATTGAGTGCAGGCGCAGGAAGTTCAAGCCGCCCATTCACGACAAGTACATCGCCTGGCTGAGGAATTTCGGCGGCATTAGCGGGCAGGTTCAGCAAGACTTTGGTATGTATACCACTCCATTGGCCGTGAGCTAAAATGCGGGTTACATTGGCTTCCAGTCTTACCATCTTGTCGCGCTTTTCAGGCAAACTGGTTACTGTGGCTTCATAGGCGCGATAGTCAGCTTGCGCCAGATAGGCGATTTGTTGATCCTTTTTCTGCTCAGCAGTAATCCGGCAAAATGCACCTGATACAATCAGAAAAAGCCAGAATGCGGCAGTAAAGAGCTTTGAAGATTTGAATTGGTAGCAGAGCAAACAGCTTGCTGCTGTAATGAGAAGAATACCATGAAGAAGCCAGTCAGCTGTAAGATCTGCAAGAAAGTCTCCGCAAAGTATTCCCGCCATAAAAAGCAAAACAATGCCGACAAATGGAGCTCTTGACAGCATAGTTAGCGAACATAAAACCGTTTGGTCAATGTCCTGGAAGCGGTTTGTACCTTATAAAAGTAGATTCCGCTGGGTAGATTTTTTACGTTGAGAGAAGTTCGGTTTAAAGCTTCACCGATCACTTTTTGCCCTTTTTGATTATAAACGCTTGCAGTAAATACTTCAAAGTTAGGCGTGTAAACGTCTGAAAAAAGTACTTCCTGAACCGGGTTCGGGTACAGATTCACTATTAGCTCTTCTGTGGTAATTTTAGATAACTCCACCAGCTTGGCTCGTCGCTTGCTCAGCTCCATCACGGCGTGCATTCGCTCCTTTTGATCATTGGTGAACATACTCATGCAGATATCCGGCGAGTAGTCCATATAATTCTCGATCATGTTACGCGTGTTCACACCCCGGCAATTGGAGAAAACGGGTGTGCAGTCCGTATCGGTCGTTTCATTTTTGGTAAATGCAGTCGGCGTGTCTGCGCAATAGTCGGTACCGCAATTCTGGTCGCCCCAAATGTGGATCAATCCAAGCCAGTGTCCAACTTCGTGCGTAGTGGTGCGGCCCAGATTGTAAATTCTGCTGGTGATCGCATCTGAATTTCTGCCAAAATACCTGAAATCGATAATCACACCGTCTGTTAATGCGTCTTTCGCTTCATCTTCTTCGGTACCGAGACCGGCAGTCTGGCTCGTTATTTTCGTAACAATGGGGAATTGGGAAGTGCCCAGGTACCTGTCGTTCAGGCGGCATACCCAGATATTCAGGTAGCGGTTAGTTGACCAGGCCGGCGAAATTTCGGCAAGCTCGTCGGCATCACTGACCGGACTGAATTGCGATTTTGCATTGTAGGTGCGAACAATGGTTACGAGCTTGAAGCGAATGCCGGTATCTACACCCAGGGAATCGGTATAAAAACCCTTGTAGCCTGACGTATTGCCGTAATCTTCATTAAGTACTTCAATCTGGCTGGCGACTTGCGCGTCGGTAATGTTCGCATTGTTGGCCCCACCGATGCGCTGGTTTTCCTGTCCGTGGATCAAATGCACGACGACAGGTATTGTAATAATTTCATCCGCATTGATCCGGCTGGCTTTTCTTAAACGAACCTGGTTCTGAATCAATTCTTCCGAATGCTGGCGCAGCCTGAGCAGCGCGGGATTCTTCAATACTCTCAAAGAATCCCGCTCGGTGCTCGCGCAACGGGTTAATTCAGCGTCGGGTACCTGCGCTATCGAGATAGCAGCAGTGCCCAACACCATCAGCAACAATGCCAGTAACCTATTGCTCCGATTTTTCATAAGCAGCCAGAATATCCTTAACCAAGCGGTGACGCACCACATCTGATCCGTCCAATTCAACAAAGCTGATCCCTTTGATCCCTTTCAAAACCATAATAGAGTCAGTAAGACCTGATTTAAGATTTTTCGGCAAATCGATCTGTGATTTATCACCTGTAATAATTGCCTTGGAACTCGGGCCCATCCTTGTCAGGAACATTTTCATCTGCATTGGCGTGGTATTCTGCGCTTCGTCCAGCAATATGAATGCATTGTTCAGCGTCCGTCCGCGCATATAGGCAAGCGGCGCGATTTCGATCGTCCTGCTTTCGAGGTATAACTTCAACTTCTCCGGCGCGATCATATCGTCCAGCGCGTCGTAGATCGGGCGCAGGTACGGATCGATTTTTTCTTTCAGATCGCCCGGCAAAAAGCCCAGGTTCTCCCCTGCTTCCACCGCTGGCCGTGTGATGATGATCTTTTTGACTTCCTTGTTTTTGAGAGCGCGTACCGCAATGGCCACTGCTGTATATGTTTTACCCGTTCCCGCGGGACCAATTGCGAATACCAGGTCAAACTTGGCCGCCTGCTCGACCAGCAGCCTTTGGTTAGTTGTTTTTGCTTTGATAACGAGGCCTTTATTTCCGTAAAGGATCACATCGTCATCGTCTTCGCCACTTGGCACCGGCGTTTTGGAAACACCGTTGAGGTAGCCTTTTACATTGTCATTGGTGATTTTACCATATTTCTGGTAGTGTGCCAGAAGCGAGTCCATTACATCTGTGATCCTGATAATCTCGGGCGCCGTGCCCTGAATGCGGATCTCGTTACCGCGTGAAATGATCTTGCTTTCCGGGAAAGCGGCGGCGACCTCCTTAATATTCGAATTGTGAATACCCAAAAAGTCAACCATTGAAACGTCTTCGAGCGTGATGATTTTTTCCAGCAAATGAATCAAAGTTTAGTGTTTACCTATTTGTTCTAAAATTTAGTAATAATACCAACATTTATAAAACAAAGAATTACAAAATCCTATTCCGCACACGAAAAAATAATGCAAAAACGCCTGTTTTCCGACCAACTATTTCATTATCAGATTGGCAGGAAAATGAAGTTTTTTTCCAAAAAAATAAAGGCCCAACTTCAAGATCCTTTCTTTTGATCGCGCCCTGCATTGCGTAACTTTGTCTTCTATGGAAAACGAAAAGGCACCCAATAATTCTTTCAGACAAGGCTCCAAATCAGGGGCTTTCGCTAAAAAGCCTTACGGGGCGAGGACACCATCTATCGATCAGACTCTCAGTAAATTGCCTCCTCAGGCCGTGGATATGGAGGAGGCTGTGCTCGGCGCTCTGATGATTGAAAAAGATGCTTTGACGGCCGTGGCTGACATCCTCCGTCCCGACAGTTTTTACAAAGAAGCTCACGTACGGATTTACAGCGCGATCATCACCCTTTTCGCCGATTCCGAGCCGATTGATATGTTGACGGTTACCGCCAAGTTGCGAAGTACCGGCGAGCTGGAAATGATCGGCGGTGCTCCATACATCATGCAGCTGACCAATAAGGTCAACTCCGCTGCCAACATCGAATATCACGCACGGATCATTTCGCAGGCCTATATCAAGCGGGAGCTGATTAAAATATCCTCCGAGATCCAGCGGGAAGCATTTGAAGATACCACAGACGTTTTCATGCTTCTAGATAAAATGGAACAGAACCTGTTTCAGATATCGGAATCCAACATTAAGAAGAACTACGCGGATATGGGCGCGCTGATGCGACAGGCATTGGCCGAGCTCGACCAGAAGAAAAACAATAAAGACGGTCTTACTGGGGTTCCATCGGGTTTCAGTGCCCTGGACAGACTTACTTCCGGCTGGCAGAAGACTGAATTGATGATCCTGGCGGCACGTCCTGGTATGGGAAAAACGGCATTCGTCGTTTCTTCGCTCCGAAACGCGGCTGTGGATTTCAACATGCCGGTCGCCATTTTCTCGCTTGAAATGTCCTCTGTTCAACTTGTGAACAGGCTTATTTCGGCAGAAGCTGAAATTGACAGTGAAAAGATCAGAAAAGGAAGCCTGGCCCCGCACGAGTGGGAGCAGCTGCATCACCGCATTCATCGGCTGACAAATGCGCCGATTTTTATCGACGATACTCCCGCCCTATCCATTCTCGAATTGCGTGCCAAATGTCGCCGTTTGAAGGCGCAGCACGATATCCAGATGATCGTGATTGACTACTTGCAGCTGATGACCGGCGATACCGGCGGCAAAGGTGCAGGTAACCGCGAGCAGGAAATTGCAATGATTTCGCGGTCTTTAAAAAACCTGGCGAAAGAACTTGACGTGCCGGTGATTGCACTATCTCAGCTTAGCCGGGCAGTAGAAACGCGCGGCGGAGAAAAACGCCCGCAGCTTTCGGATTTGCGTGAATCGGGATCGATTGAGCAGGATGCCGATATGGTTATCTTCCTTTATCGTCCTGAATATTATGGTATTACCGAAGATGAAGCTGGTAATTCGGTTGCAGGTATCGGCGAGGTAATTCTGGCAAAAAACCGGGCTGGTTCACTGGATACCATACAGCTACGGTTTATCGGTAAGTACACGAAGTTCGCCGACCTTGATTCCGCTTACAGTCCAGCGCCCTTCTCGGTAGACCGGCCGATTCAAACCACAAACCCGATCGGTTCATTCGAGAGCCAGGCAAACCCATCATCAGCAGGCGGCACACTAAGAAGCCGCGCCAACGATCTCAGCAACTTCGACTACAAAGGCCCCGACAGCGAGCCACCGTTTTGATCCCACCATTTACCCCCTAAATCCCCCGGACGGGGGACTATGCAGATTGCAAAAGTCCCCCCGTCGGGGGATTTAGGGGGGCTACTTCCTCACCAGCAAAGCCACATTCTCAACGTGGTGCGTGTTGGGGAACATATCTACTGGTTGTACTTTGGTAACCTCGTAAGCTTCCGACATCAATGCAATATCCCTGGCTTGTGTAGCTGTGTTGCAGCTTACATATACAATGCGGTCCGGTGCGGCTTTCAGGATTGTTTCTATAACAGGTACGTCCATTCCGGCTCGGGGCGGATCGGTGATGATTACATCTGGTCTTCCGTGCTTGTTTAGAAAACCTTCGTTCATAATGCCACGCATATCTCCCGCAAAAAAGGAAGTGTTTGTAATTCCGTTCAGTTCCGAGTTCCTGCGCGCATCCTGCACGGCTGCCTCCACATACTCCACTCCAACAACCTTCCTGGCCCTACGCGCAACGAAATTGGCAATCGTACCTGTTCCGGTGTAAAGGTCGTACACAGACTCATTACCTGTCAGGCCGGCATACTCGCGCGCGACGCTGAAAAGCTGGTAAGCCTGTTCCGAATTAGTCTGATAAAATGATTTCGGACCAACCAGGAAGGTCAGGTCTTCCATGGTTTCACGGATAAAATTCTCGCCCGCAAAATTGATTACTTCCTGATCCTGGTAAGAATCGTTTCCTTTCAGGTTAATGATATAGTTGAGCGAAGTGATCTCAGGATGCGTTTTGTGCATATACTCCATTACCTCGCTGATCGCCTCCTGATTATCGGCACCAAACTGCACGATCACCATCACGTCTCCCGTATTCGCAGTCCGCACAACCAGGTTGCGCATAATACCGACGTTGAACTTAACATCATAGTAAGGAATGTTCTTCAGATCAGCGAAGTGGTGCAGGGAGTTGCGGATCGTATTGGAAGGGTCCGGCTGCAAATGGCAGTGGTCAACCGTGAAAATCTTGTCAAAACGCTTTGGAACGTGAAAACCGAGGGCATTTTTAGAAAAATGCTGTCCCGAATCCATTTGCTCCTTTGTAAGCCAGCGCCAGTTTGAAAAAGTAAATTCCAACTTATTACGGTAATATTCCGTCCTCGGTGCAGCGATAATCTGGTTAATGTCAACATTTTTGATCTTCCCGATCCGTTCAAAATGATCGATCACCTGCTGCCTTTTGAATGTAAGCTGATGCGTGTAGTCGATGTGCTGCCACCTGCAACCGCCGCAAACGGTGTGGTGCAGGCAGTATGGGTCGGTACGTAGTTCGGAAAGCCTGTGTGTTTTTGTAACAATAGCTTCTTTGAGTTTCTTCTTGGTTTTTACAACCTGCAAATCAACGATGTCACCCGGAGCCACATTTCCTTCAACAAAAATTACACCGTCTTCGGACTTAAATATACATTTGCCTTCTGCCGCAAAATCGGTAATTTCAACGTACTCATATTGATTGTTTTTGAGCATACTTTCTTGTTTTAATTCTTAATCCAAATCATATAGGATCATTTTTACTGCTTCATTCAACCATGAAAAAACGTTTTCTCTGGTCTGTTTTTCTTCTTTTCTTTTTCTTTCAAGCCAAAGCAACGCACATCGTCGGCGGCCAGCTTTTCATCACGCAAAATCCCAACGAGTACTATAACTACAATATGGGACTTACCATGTACTTTGATGCCCTGAATGGTAATCCCGGCGCCGAAGATCTCTCGGTAGTAATTTACGTGTTCCGAAAACGCGACAATGCACCGATTGGTTGGCTTGAAGCCCCAAAAATAGAACGAAAATCGGTCACCTACGCTAATCCGCTTTGCGGAATATCCACACTGCAGACTTACATGATCACTTACAGTACTGCACTGCGGCTCGAACCCGGCCAATTCAACGATCCCGACGGCTATTACATGGTTTGGGACAGATGCTGCCGCAACGGAACAATCACGAATATCCAGAACCCGGGCGACGCCGGGAGCTTGTTCTACCTGGAATTCCCGCCATTGATGAAGAACAATGCAAATTTCAAAAACTCCTCCCCTGTTTTCCCGGCCATTAAAGGCGATTATGCGTGCGTGAATTCTCCTTTTTTCTTTGATTTCGGCGGTTCAGATGCAGATGGTGACAGTCTTTCCTACAAACTCATCACACCCATGCAGGGTTACTCGGATAAAGCGAACCCCAGCATTCCGGCGCGTGGCTCGTCCAGCTATCCGCGCCTTAGCTGGATCAATGGCGTTTCGGAAGCCAACATAATCCCCGGTCCCGATCCCCTGAAAGTGAATCCTAAAACGGGAATGCTCTCCGTAACGCCTGGTAGCGTCGGCCTGTATGTATTTGCGGTGCAGGTAGATGAATTCAGGAATGGCGTCAAAATCGGCTCTCTGACGCGGGATTTTCAGCTAAAAGTAGTCGACTGCCCCAAGATGGACCCACCCAAACTTTTGTACAAACCCAAAGGAAAAACAACCTGGTACAGCGAAAATGAAATTATCACCGTCAAAAAAGATGATCCTAACTGCTTCGAAGTCATTGTTACCGACCCGACAGTAAACCAGCTGATCAAGGTCAACGGGCGCGCTGTAAACAATTCCAAAGATTACTTCACGATCCTGCCAGCTGAATTCCGCACCACGATCGCGAATGATACACTTAGATTTGAAGTGTGCCTCGACGAATGTTTCGTGACCTACGATAACCGACCCATCAAGATCGAGCTGATTGCGGAAGATGAAAGTTGCCCGGTTCCGTTAATGGACACGCTCGGCATTTTTATTCGGCGGGAAAGTTCCGGCAACAATCCGCCTGTGGTGAGTACTTCGCTAGGCAGCGACTTCGTGCATGTTACTGCTGGTGTGCCGGTCAACTTCACTGTTTTCGGGAAAGATCCAGATAAAGATAAGCTGGCATTATCCGGCCGCGGGCGCGACTTTAACATGAATGCAATGGGCATGAACTTCCTGGCTGCTTCGGGAACGGAGAAAGTACAGCAGAACTTCACCTGGACGCCGCCTTGCAATGCGAAAAAAGGAGACACACTTACAGTCGACTTTAAACTCGAAGATATGCGGTGCGAAGGAAATCCGATGCCGGTCTCAAAACCTGTGTACTTTGTGGTCGACGAATCGCCGAACAATCCGCCGACTGTCGGGACCTCGCTCCCGGTGCAGGAGGTTAGCTATACCATCGGTACTGCGGAAGGAATTTCATTCGATGTGTTCGGAAATGATCCTGATACCAATGCGATCAGTCTGGTTGCGGCCGGGCGCGGGTTTGACCTGAAAGAAATGGGAATGTTGTTTGAAGGCAAAACAGGAATGAAGACCGTAAGCTCCCCCTACTCATGGAATCCTGAATGCGGCCTGCTGGGCGGCGAAGTTGAGCAGACTTTCATGGTTGATTTCATTTCGCTCGACAAGAGCTGCGCTTCCGCAAGTGACACCACAACGGTCAGGATTACGGTGAAGGATACCGAAGAAGAACCCTTCCCGGAGTTCCCGAATGTGATCACTCCAAATGGTGATTCGAAGAACGATTGCTTCGTATTCCAGGATCTGCCCCGCGACAAATGCGACGACCAGTTCAAGGATATCACGATCTATAATCGCTGGGGGAAGCAGATCTACTACTCGAAAATCCGGCCAAACGACTGGTGCCCGGACAACATTTCAGGCGGGTATTATTACTACCTGATCCAATACACCCGCCGCTCCTATAAAGGCGGATTGACTGTCCTGAAGTGAAAACCTGGGGTGGCCAGTTGGTATAGTTATTTTCATTAGATCAATACAAAGAGCTCATATTGGTTTGTTTAATAAATATTTAAAATATGATAAGCTGCAAGTATATTATAATTATCAAAAGCAAGTAGCAAATTAATTGTATATTACTAGAAATACATTTTTAACATATTTTTATTTTTATACTTTTAAAAAGTATTTAAAATATAGTTTATAAAATATGTATAAAATGTTTAAAGTAAGGTAACAGGCTGAGAATGAATGCAACTTCTCCTCCGTCCTCCTTCCTCAATTCTCCCTTTCAAAAATTATTCACATCAAAATAAACATAAATGAAAATCGCATTAATAGGAGCTACTGGATTTGTAGGCTCTCATGTGTTACAGGAACTAGTTAGCAGAGGTCACGAGGTAATTGCAATTGCGCGCAATACAGACAAAATCGCAACAGATAGCGGACGCGTTACGGCTGTGTCGGCAGATGTACTGAAACCCCAGGAAGTGGCAAGCGCTGTCACCGGAGCAGATGCAGTAATCAGTGCCTATAACCCAGGCTGGACCAACCCGAATATCTATGCAGAATTCCTGGCAGGTGCACAGTCAATCCAGGCCGGAGTAAGGCAGGCAGGTGTGAAAAGATTGCTCGTGGTTGGCGGTGCGGGTAGCCTGTTTGTGAAGCCGGGCGTTCAGCTGATCGACACGCCGCATTTCCCGGAAGAATACAAGCCCGGCGCAAGTGCGGCGCGTGAGTACCTCGAAATATTGAAAGAAGAGAACGAACTGGATTGGACCTTCCTCAGCCCTGCCATTGAAATGCATCCGGGAACTTCCGGTACCAAAACCGGCACATATCGCAAAGACCTGGAAAGTCCGGTCTATGATGAAAACCACAGGAGCATTATCTCAGTAGAGGATCTGGCATTCGCAATCGTGGATGAGATTGAGAATAACAATCACATCAAACAGCGTTTTACTGTGGCCTACTAGTATAAGGTAAGTATTATTAAAAATTTGGATAGTTTATAACAGCCTAAATGGCGCAAACTATCCAAACTTAATTTTTGTATTAACCAATATATACTTTTAATATTAATCATACTAATGAAAAGTAATATCTAATCTATACTTTAAGTACATACTGCTTTATTTAAAGTGCTTAATGTTCAATATGAATAATCCTTACTGTAAATATTATAAGCTCAATACTTTAAGGCTAAAAAGCGTAAAAGTTAGTCTCAAACAGCCGCATATCTGCCAAAAATTGAGGTTCTTTGCAACTTCTGCCACCAATTGATTTTCTTAATGATACTTCGATATGCCGGATTCACACTCCTGCTTATTTGCCTGACCGCTGGTCAAGGTTTCTCTCAGCGTTTTTTAATGGACCTTGTTGATACCACCAACCAGATGGGAAAGGGTATGCTGTCCATCTATGAACGTTACAATCGCGTTCGAATCAGCGGCTACATTCAACCGCAGTTTCAATATATCTCCCGAAAAGGCGCCGAAACTTACGGCGGCGGAAATTTCAGTTCAGCGGCTAACAACCGGTTTATGCTCCGGCGGGGAAGGTTGCGTGTAGATTACGCACACTTAAATGAGCACAACGATCCGACTTCTTACTTTGTATTCCAATTTGACGGGACAGAAAGGGGCGTCGCGATCCGGGACTTCTGGGGCCGGTTTTACGAAAACAAATTCCGGCTTTTTGCATTGACCACCGGGATGTTTGCCCGGCCTTTCGGATACGAGGTAAACCTTTCCTCTGCTAACCGGGAAAGTCCGGAACGCGGCCGGATGTCGCAGATCCTAATGCGGACTGAGCGCGATATTGGTGCGATGCTCACCGTCACCAGCCGGCACACTGATCTATGGTGGCAGAAATTGAAACTCGACGCGGGCGTCTTCAATGGACAGGGAATGTCGGGACCGATGGATTACGACAGCCACAAAGACGTGATCGGCAGGTTCAGCCTCAAACCGACGAAAATGCGTGCATTAGGCGGCGCGACACTTTCAGCCGCAGTGTCCAGTTACCTTGGCGGGATCACGCACCAGTCTAAGCTATATTATAAGACGCAGCGGCGCGGGAGTGAGTACGTCATGATCGGCGATTCGACTGAGAGTAATCTCGGAAAAGCCGCTCCCCGCAATTACGCCGGCGCAGATATCCAGATCAGCTTTCCCAACAAAAGAGGCGAAACGGAGTTCAGAGCTGAGTACATCAAAGGAAAGCAGACCGCCACATTTGCCACAAGTGAGACACCAGGCGTTTACCCGGTGACAAACGGTATAAAAAATCCGCTGTACGTTCGCAATTTTGATGGAGGGTACTTCTATTTTCTTCAAAGTCTGGGGAGCCTTGAACACATGCTGGTTTTCAAGTACGACTGGTATGATCCCAACAAGCTCGTTTCTGGAATGCAGATATCTGATGTAAAAGGTTTCAGTAAGGCTGACTTACGGTACGACACCTTTGGAATGGGCTACATATACGTTGCCAACGAATCGCTGAAATTCACCTTTTACTATGACATTGTCCGGAATGAAAAGTCAGCACTGGCAGGCTTTGAAACCGATGTAGCCGACGATCTTTTTACCTGCCGCGTGCAATACAACTTCTAACTGCCGAACCGTTCGGAAAGTACCTTTTGCCGGTAAGTAAATATCGAATTTACCTCATTTCGTACGAACACCGCATTAACTACATCTCCCAGAATTCCGAGAGGTACCTTATAATTCAGGATATCTTCCATTAAAACACCGCCATCCACTTCGGTGAAGCGGTGCTGATGGTGCCAGAATGCATACGGACCAGACCGCTGTTCATCCACAAAATATTTCCTGTCGACAACGTGCGTGATCTCAGTTGTCCATTTCAATGGAATGCCCAGCACCGGCTTGACAATGTACCGGATGATCTGCCCCTCGTACATTTTCTCACCGTGGTGTCGCGACGTCACTACAAACCCCATGTGAGCGGGCGTAATATCTTTCAAATTGGCGGGATTGGAAAAAAACTCCCAGGCTTCGTCTAGTGAGACGGGCAACTTTTGCTTAAAATATAGCTCTTGCATTGTGTGTTGTTTAGGAAAATACCAAAACATCCGCGCCAGCGAACAAACCTGATGTGGCACGATTTTAGCCCAATCAAGATAGGACTAAATTCTGAGGAACAATGAACAGAAAACTGATAGCAACAACATCCACGTCGATCTACGCAAGTCCGTCTGATGTCTGGAAGGCATTGATTGACCCTGAGATCGTAAAAAAATATATGAATGGCGCCGAAATAGATTCGGAGTGGCAGGTCGGAAGCCCGATCCTGTTTACGGGTCAGTTTGAGGGCCGGACTTACGTCGACAAAGGCACGATCCTCGAAATCATTCCCGAGCGTGTTTTAAGTTACTCGTTCTGGAGCCCGCTGGCGGGCGTTGAGGATTACGAAGACAACTACGCACACGTTACCTATCACATTTCAGAATATGATGACGAAACCACGCTAACTATCACTCAGGATAACCTGGATTCGGAAGATGCTGTGGTCACAGCCGAAGGTCACTGGATGAAAGTGTCCAGGGATATCAAACGCATTCTTGAAAACGAGCACAAGCACGTTCTGTAAATGCATTACAACCTTTCCGGACTTTGAAACCCGGAAAGGTTGTTTTTTAAAGTTTCATACTAAGTGCAATCCGCTTCCTCGAAAGATCCACCTCAGTTACCTTCACCTGCACAACCTGCTGCAACTTGACAATCTCATTAGGATCTTTGATAAAGCGGTCTGCCATCTGAGATACGTGCACAAGTCCATCCTGCTTTACTCCCACATCCACAAACGCGCCAAAAGCTGTAATATTCGTGACGATACCAGGCAGTACCATTCCCACTTTCAGATCTTCCGGCTTTCTTACGGATTTGTCAAATTCAAATTTCCTTATCTGATCACGGGGATCTCGGGCCGGTTTCTCCAACTCTGCAAGAATGTCTTTTAAAGTTGGCAGACCCACAGTATCAGAAACATACTGCTCCGGGCGTATCTGCTTGCGGATTTCAGGTTTGCCGATCAGGTCTTTGATAGACGAGCCTGCATCTTTCGCCATTTGCTCAACCAGACTATAACGCTCAGGATGTACGGCGCTATTATCCAATGGGTTAACACCATTTTCAATGCGTAGGAAGCCGGCAGCCTGCTCGAATGCTTTGGCTCCCAATCG
The DNA here is from genome assembly GCF_001424405.1 of Dyadobacter sp. Leaf189. Classification (GTDB taxonomy): domain Bacteria; phylum Bacteroidota; class Bacteroidia; order Cytophagales; family Spirosomataceae; genus Dyadobacter. Next base: position 788,878 of record NZ_LMPS01000005.1, on the reverse strand, counting down.
GGGAACTTTCAATAATTGTTGACGAGATTTGAAATTCCCGTTTTTAGCCCTGAAATCCACGATATTCTGCGCCAGAGCGGGTCCTAGGCCAGAAATATACCTTAATAAATGCTTGCTTGCCGTGTTGAGATTTACGCCTACGGAATTCACGCAACTTTCTACGACTGTATCCAAAGCATTTCGCAATGAATTTTGGTCGACATCGTGCTGATATTGCCCTACTCCAATAGATTTGGGATCAATCTTCACCAGCTCGGCCAGCGGATCCATTAACCTTCTTCCAATAGAAACCGAGCCCCGAACAGTTACATCCTTGTCAGGAAACTCCTCCCGCGCCACCTCCGAAGCAGAGTAAATGGAAGCGCCCTGTTCACTTACCAGGAACAAACCGATCTCTTTATAGTCTCCTGATGTATCCAGAATTTTCTTAACAAAGTCTTCGGTTTCCCGGCCGGCAGTTCCATTCCCTACTGCAATCGCTTCTATTTTAAACTTCCGGATCAACTCTGTCACTCTGGCTTGCGCGTCGGCGGGTCGGTCAAATGGATAAATTACCTGATCTGTCAGCAGGTTTCCCTGGTGATCCAGCACCACCACTTTGCAGCCTGTGCGATAGCCCGGGTCAATCGCGAGAACATTCTTTTGTCCGAGCGGAGCCGCGAGCAGCAGCTGCCTGAGGTTCTCAGTAAATACCTGAATGGCGGCTACATCGGCTTTTTCCTTAGACAAATTACTGAACTCCGTCTCAATGGAAGGTTTCAGCAATCTTTTATAACTATCCGAAATCGCGGCTTCAATCTGGTCTTTACACAATGAAGAACCTCTCAGGAAGAGCCGGTCCAGTGTTTCGAGCGCCTGGTCCTCGTCCGGAGAAATATCTACATTCAATATACCTTCCTCCTCGCCGCGACGGATCGCCAGCAATCTGTGCGACGGAATGCGGGAAAGCGGCTCACTGAAATCGAAATAGTCGCGGTATTTGACACCCTCTTCTTCTTTCTTCTTTTTAACCCTTGAGGTAATTACAGCACCCCTCTGAAAAACCTGCCGGACCCTGGCCCTGGCATCCTGGTTTTCATTGATCCATTCAGCCATAATATCACGCGCACCCTGCAAAGCGTCGGCCACAGTACCTACCTGATCATTCAGAAATGCGCCCGCTCTTCCTTCCGGATCATTTTCCTTACCTGAAAAAATTGCCTGTGCGAGTGGTTCAAGCCCTTTCTCGATAGCCGCAATGGCGCGTGTTTTTCTTTTTTGCTTATATGGTAAGTAAATGTCTTCCAGCTCGGTAAGTGTAAAAACACCTTCAATTTTCCTGCGGAGTTCGGGCGTCAGCTTACCCTGTTCCTCAATACTTTTAAGGATCGCTTCCCGGCGTTTTTCAACGTCCAGTTGCTTTTGCCACAGCTCACGTATCGCCCCGATCTGCACTTCGTCCAGCCCGCCTGTTGCTTCTTTCCTGTACCTGGCAATAAAAGGCAGCGTAGCGCCTTCTTCAAAAAGCTGGATAGTACTTCTAACCTGTTTCTCAGCAATGCTCGCCTGCTGGGCGATAAGTGTATAATTCATTTGGTAAAAGCTTTGTTAACGACAAATAAAACGGGTTTTTGTAGCTTTAAAAACAAATACGCGCTAAACCCGTCATTTCAATGCAAATCCGCCCGACAGCCACATTCGTTTTACAAATCCTTGTGCTGGTTTCTATTGCGGCCATCTCCGCAACATTCGCGCAGCAGCCTAAACGTTTCAAGACAATCGCCTTCTTTACAGGGAAAAACGATCAGGCACATATCAGTTTTGCAAAAGAAGCGCACAGGTTTTTTCCAGAAGCTGGCAAAAAAATGGGATTCAGCTACGATTCAACAAGTAACTGGGATAACATGAATGAGGCTTTTCTGGCGAATTATGAAGTGGTCATTTTCCTGGATACACGACCCGAAAAACCGGAACAGCGAGCAGCTTTTGAGAAGTATATCAAGAATGGAGGCGCGTGGCTGGGTTTTCACTTCTCAGCTTTTGCCTTAACTCCCTCCGCCTACCCGCAAAACTGGGATTGGTACCACAACGAATTTCTCGGATCTGGTCAGTACAAAAGCAACACCTGGCGGCCTACCGCTGCATTCCTGAAAGTAGAGAGCAAGAAAAGTCCGGCTACAAAGAAATTACCAAAAGTATTTAAATCGGCGCCAAATGAATGGTACAGGTGGGAAAATGATCTGAAAACCAATCCGGATATCGAGATACTGTTGTCCATAGATCCGAGTAGCTTTCCGCTGGGGACGGGGCCAAAGCAGCATGAAATCTGGCAAAGCGGATACTATCCGGTAGCCTGGTCGAACAGGAAGTATAGGATGATTTACATGAATATGGGCCACAATGACATTGATTACGAAAACAAGACAAACAAGGATCTGTCCCTTACGTTTGAGAACGAAACGCAGAACGAATTCGTAATCAATGCATTGATGTGGCTCGGCAAAAAGGAAAAATAGCTATTTCACTTATGGATTTTCAGACTCAATTTCACCGACATCTTCTTCGTCAATGTCCTGAGCAGGAATATCATCGTCCATTCTTGAACCTGTACTTACTTCCGGTGCATCAGCGCCCGGCGCATTTGGCGAAGGATTCAATGGCCCCGGCTCGTCAGGTGAAGGCTGGTCTGGCCAGGGTGGCTGTTTGTCCGGCATTTCGTTGGTAATATCAGGTGACGCATAACTTGTTAGGAAATCCATGGTTATTTTGTTTGATGATTGAACATCACAGGGAAAAAACCATGCCGACTGGTCAGCTTTTGCGTTGCAGCAGCGCCATATAGAAGCCGTCAAAACCGTCCCGGGCAGGCGATGTTCTGTGTTCGGATAGCAATTCCCATTCTTTCCCCTGCTCCTTCACAAACCGCTGCACCTGCTTTTCAGACTCCGAAGGAAGCAAACTGCAGGTCGCATACACCATCTTGCCGCCTTTCTTCACCATGCGGCTGTATGTACTTAGAATGTTCCATTGAACCTTAATGATATTTTCCAGAAAATCGGGCTTCAACTTCCATTTCGAATCGGGATTGCGCTTCAACACACCCAGCCCTGAACAAGGTACATCCAGCAACAGCCGGTCTGTGGTTTCAGAAAGCTTTAAAATATCCTCGTCCGACTGGATCAGCATCGTTTCAAGGATAGTTACCCCATTCCGGTCGGCACGCCTTTTCAGCTCAGTGAGCTTAGGCTGAATAATGTCCATGGACAAGATAGAGCCCTGATTCTGCATCAATGCAGCCAGGTGCAGACTTTTCCCGCCAGCGCCGGCGCATGCGTCAATCACCGAAAGACCGGGTTTAACATTGAGATAAGGCGCGATCAGCTGCGAACCTGCGTCCTGTACTTCCACAAATCCGCCTTTGAAAGCCTCGCTGCCTAATATATTCTGCCGTTTATTAATCAGAACAGCATCGGGAACACCATCGACAAGCGCTGTATGCTCTGCGACAAATAAGGCTCTGACATCCTCAGCAGTAGTTTTCAAAGTGTTTGCACGCAAAAATAGAGGCGCCGGCTGGTTCAATGCATGCAACTCCGTTTCCCACTGCGTACCCAGTTCCTTCAAACCGCGCTCGTCAAGCCAGTCAGGGATAGATTGTGCTATCTTTCTGATATTCAGACCCTCTTTATATCTTTCAAGAATCTGATCTGCCGTAAAATACTGAAATTCTGGCCAGTCAGGAAGTTCATTAGATTCTCCGGAATGCAAATGCACAGGCTTGATCAGCAACCAGGCGCCAACAATTTTCCAGAATTCAGGTGTTTCTGTTACTGTTTCAATGTTAGCCGCATACTTCACAAGCCGCCACCAGCGCACAATCTCATAAATATGCTCGGCGATAAAGGACCTGTCGCGCGCGCCCCACTTTTTGTTCGACTTTAAAAGCTGCTCCACAACCTGATCAGCTTGCCTGTTCCTGATAAAAATCTGCTGCAAGCCCTCAACAACAGCTGTGACCAGTCCACGATGTATCTTCAAAATGTATTTTTTTAGGTATCAAATAAAAATTGCGCTGCCTCCAAAGTGCCGGAAGCAGCGCAATTTCGTTAAATACGCTTAACGCACGTTCATCAACCTGCCAATTCTTTGATCGGGATAGCACCGATCTTCTGAAATCGGAAGGATTAGTATAATTTCTGAGGCAAATCAATGATAAAAGAAGTACCCTTACCAAGCTCCGAGCGGATATCCAGCTCACCTTCCAGCGAGGATACCAGATGTTTCACCAGCGCCAGTCCGAATCCATAGCCTTGCTCACCGTTGGTACCATCCGTGGACGAAGCCTGGCCAGACAAGATCGCTTCGATATTTTCCTGCGTCATGCCTACACCTTCATCGCTCACGATCACCTGCAATGTAGGACGGTCCAAATGCAGCAACAAGCTGAGATTCACAGTTACTTTGGCGCCCGCCGGAGTAAATTTAATCGAATTGGAAATCAGGTTACCTGTAATTTGAAGCAGCTTGTTCTTTGAAAATGAGATATTTGCAGTTGATGGAGTAATGTTTACCGCAAAATTGATCTGCTTGTGTCGCGCCTGCGGACCGTAAAGCTTTTCGAGCTTATCTTTAAAAACATTAAGGTCAAACAGGCTGCTGTCGGCGGCTCCCGGCGTTGCAGGCAGCCGCTTTTCCCTATGTGTTTCCAGGATCTCCGCCGCAAGGTCAAGTATGGAGTTCCCGCTTCTGTGGATCAGGTTGATGAATTCCAGTACCTCATCCATTTGGTTGCTTTCGCCCTGGTCCCGGATAATCTGCGCAAGACCTACAATGCCGCCCAGCGGGCCGCGGATATCGTGCGCAACCTTCTTCTGTGCCTGTTTAGCCTCAGTCAGTTTGGCTTTCAGGTTTTCCATCAGCCTTGCAGTTCGCAACCGGCTGACGATTTCATCCGCAATAATTTTCAGCAGCTCAATTTTCTCAGGATCTAATGTAACACGCTGCTGGTCCATTACGCACAAAGCGCCAATATTTACGCCGCTGCTGGTTTTGAGCGGCACGCCGTAATAATACCGGATATTAGGATCGCCTGTTACATAGGTTCTGTCCTTGAAACGCTCGTCGGCTGAAAGGTCGGGAACTTCAAAAAACTCATCTGCCATAATGGTGTACTGGCAAACAGATTCTTCCCGCAACATCTGATCGATATCCAACCCGTGATTGGATATGGTCCACTGCGTAAGTGAATCGATGAGGTTAACAAGGGAGATTTTTGTACCAGTGACTTTCGCCGCAAGCTTGGCAAGATCTTTGAATGTATTTTGTTGATCGCTGTAATCGATGTCCAGATCCGAAAGGCCCAGCAATCGTTCCATTTCATTTGCAGGAATGGGTGCGGGAATTAAAGTCACGATATGAAGATATTGATATTGGAGAATGGAATTGTGTTATATGAACAAATTTAGAAGTAATTCTATATAGCGCAATATCCGCTATCAACTTTCTCGAAGTGTGCTTTGGCGACACAATGCAGCATCTTAGAAAAATGATGTATTGCGTGAATGAGAAAGTGTTGTATATTGGTTCACCATTTCAGTCACGAGTTGGTACTTATCTACGATGCTTGTTATAGTAAAAATTCAGCTAACAGTGGTAAGTCGATGATCTTACGTTGTTAGTTTAAAAACCATTGATAGGAAATACCGTTAACACGCTATAAAGACAGTTTGCAGTTATTTACAATAATTTAACAGTGTTCCTGCCTGCTTTGTAAATCTTGAATATTTTGAAGACCGTTTTCTTCATTTAAGCCATGATCATAATCGTTCCGTAGATGTACAGAATCATTTTTACAATATTTTTTGTCTTTGTTTCCTTCTTGTCAAACGCGCAGGTAAGCACTGCAGACAAGATATTGGGAGACTGGATCAGTGAAGAGAAAGACAGCCGGATCGAGATCTACAAAACCGGTCAGGTATACTTCGGCAAGCTGGTGTGGTCGGTTGATCTTTTTGAGGCAGATGGTACCACTTCCCGGAAAGATGTACAGAACAGAGAAACGAATTTGCGAACCCGTGAACTACACAATGTGAATTTGCTGCAAGATTTCGTTTACAGCGATGGCATTTGGGATAATGGTAAAATGTACGACCCTCAGAGCGGCAAAACTTATAACTGCATTCTGCGTCTGAAAAACGATCTACTTGAAATACGCAGCTACATCGGGTTTCCATTACTCGGCCGCTCCACTTACTGGAAACGCGCCCTCAAAGAAGCATTGTAACTCCCCTACTTTCCCGAAGTATAGTCCGTTTTCTATCCAAAAATGAATAGAATGCACATTTATGCTGTTCTGAAATAAACAGAACTACATAATGAGCAATATAAAACTGGGAGTATTGGACCAATCGGTTGTAAGAGCCGGCACCACGGTCCAGCAGGCTATTCAGGAAACCATTGAGACAGCCAAAGTAGCCGAAGAACTGGGATACAGCCGTTTCTGGGTGTCTGAACACCACAATTCTACTTTCATTGCAGGATCCACACCAGAAGTATTGATGGTGAAGCTTGCCGACGCAACCAAACACATACGGATCGGCTCGGGCGGGATCATGCTTCCAAACCACAGCGCATTGAAGGTAGCCGAGAATTTCCGTATGTTGGAAACACTCTTTCCTGGTCGCATTGACCTGGGAATGGGCAGGGCGCCTGGTACAGACAGGATCACTTCGTCTATCCTGAACCCTTCAAACGATTTCAGCGAAAGCAGTTACCTGCGGCAGTTGGAGCATTTACAGCATTTTTTCCGGGATACAGCCGGTACGGAGCGCGGCTTTATTTACGCAACACCCCAATCCGAAACCATTCCGATGCAATGGATACTTAGTTCAAGCGGAGGCAGCAGCAACATTGCGGCAAGATTCGGTCTTGGTCTCGCAGTAGCGAAGTTTATCAATGGCTTCGTCAGACCGGATGTGGTGGAAACTTACAGACGTAACTTCCGCCCGTCGGACCAATATCCGGAGCCACATGCATTGCTGTCGGTATTCGTATTGTGCGGAGAAACCGAGGAAAAAGCCGCAGAAATGCGCAAAATGATGGATTACGTTCTGATTGAGTTTGAGAAAGGCAAGTTTGGCCCGTTCCCTGATCCGGAAACAGTGAAGAATTACCGTTTTACTGCCGGCGAATTGGAGCGTATCAAATACAACAGCGGCCGACTCATTTCGGGTACCAAAGAGGATGTGAAAGAGCAGCTGACCAGGCTGGCTAATGAATTTGAAGTGGATGAAATCATCATTTCTACAATGGCGGACAGTGCTGAAAACAGGCTGCGTTCATTCGAACTGATTTCGGAAGCATTTAATTTGAGAGAAGCGGTAGTTTAAGCATCTTTGCGTCTGATCTCTTCTTACCGACGCAAATGAACCGCTTTGACCGCATTACTGCCATTTTGATACAGCTTCAATCCCGCAAAATCGTCAAGGCGCAGGATTTGGCCGAGCGCTTTGAGATCAGCCTCAGGACAGTTTACCGGGATATCAATTCGCTTGCAGAAGCGGGCGTACCGATTATAGGCGAGGCAGGTGTCGGTTATTCCATTATGGACGGCTATCGCCTGCCTCCCGTTATGTTTACCAAGGAAGAGGCGCGGACTTTCATCACTGCCGAGAAGCTGATGGAGAAGTTTACCGATTTCTCGACACAATCGCAGTACCAGTCGGCTATGTTTAAAGTGAAAGCTGTACTGCGGAGCAGTGACAAGTCAATGGTCGAAAACCTGGAAAACCACATCGAAGTCCGTAAAAATCACCACGCATTTCACAAGCCTAACAGCAACACCCTCGACGTACTTCTGAAAAGTATCTCGGAAAAGAAGATAGCCAGGATTAACTACAATGCGATCAATAGCGACGACCCGATGGAAAGGATCGTGGAACCGGTTGGGGTGTATCACGAAAACAGCTACTGGTACACCATTGCCTACTGCCACCTTCGCAACGATTACCGCAATTTCCGCTCCGACCGCATTTTGAACTGCGAACTGACCGACCGCTCTTTTGAACACAAGCACGCGCCACTGAAAGACTTCCTCGAAGAAACCTACAACCACGCCGATCTCCGGCTGGTGCGGATCAGAATGGACAGAAAGATCGCGCGGTACATTCGTGAACAACGCGCATACTACGGATTTGTCTCCGAAACAATCAAGGATGATGAAGTCGAAATGAGCTTCCTCACTCCTACCCTTGAAGGTTTCGCCAGATGGTACCTGATGATCGCGCCGAATGCACGGATTTTAGAACCGGTATCTTTAAAAAACACGATAAGGGGCCTTGTAGCGAAGATTTCAGAAAACCTCGATTAACGTCGAAGCTGCTGACATACTGTTGTCATCTGACTGGGTTTACTTTGTCATAAACCAAAACAACAGCTAAAATGTCACAACTCACTGCAACTCCCGCAATCGAATCCAGTCTGGCTTATCTGATGCAGAATTATGCGGATTACAACCACTGGGCAAACTGTACATTGATCAACTGGTTAAAAACAAAACCAAGTGAAGTTGTTGAAAGAGAGGCACTTTCAAGCTTTCCAACGATCCGCGAAACGCTCATTCATATCGTGGAAACACAGCGATACTGGCTGTCGGTGATCAATCCGGATGCTGATTACAGCGGCCAGGAATTCGATGGAGACCTGGACGAAACTTTTTCCTTTGTTATGGCCCAATCTCAGGAGCTTGCAGAATACGTTGAGACATTGTTACCCGGAGATTTGTCGGAGGAAACGCTTGTAGTAAATCCGTGGTTCGAATGCAACTTTCCCAAGTTTGAATACATCATGCAATGCATGAACCACAGCACTTACCACCGCGGACAGATTGTGACCATGGGGAGAAATCTTGGTTTCACGGACGCGCCGATGACAGACTACAACTTCTACAATGTAATGGCTAAGTGACGATCGCTTGCTGATAGATTTGTATCCTGAAATGCGCTAACTTGTATCATGGAACAAATTAAAATTCTCGGGATTTCAGGAAGCCTTCGTACCGATTCAACAAACACCATCATCCTGAATACCTGCAAAACATTGCTGCCTGCCAATGCGACACTCACTGTCTTTCAGGGCCTGGACCTGATCCCGCATTTTAGTCCGGGGCTGGAAGACAATGAGGCTGTCGCCAGATTTAAGTCAGCCGTCGCGCAGGCCGACGCAGTTATTTTCTCTACTCCTGAATACGCATTCGGGCTGCCTGGAACTTTGAAGAATGCATTAGACTGGACGGTTGGGACGGGTGAATTCAATGCCAAACCGGTTGCTGCAATCAGCGCGTCGCCATTGAATACGGGCGGCGATAAGGCGCTTGCTTCCCTCCTGCTTACACTGGCGGCGCTAGGCACTTTGCGGAACGATCACTCCTCAGCTGCCATTCCCAACATCAAGGGCAAAATAGAACAAGGCTACGTCACTGATATTCAAACGTTAGATATGCTGCGTGCACTGATTAATAACCTGACAAGCCTGCTGAACCTGCGCGGGGTAAATTGAAGCGGAATTATCCAATTTATTATCCCGCAAACAAAAGACTACCAAACCAGTATAGTTGTATCGTTATTTTAATACATTTGGGTTTAATCCACATAAAACGTATTAAAATATGAAATTTGAGACCTTGCAGCTACACGCAGGCCAGGAACCAGACCCTGTAACCAACTCACGTGCGGTACCTCTTTACCAGACTACATCCTACGTTTTCAACAATGCCGAACATGCGGCAAACCTCTTTGCATTAAAGGAATTCGGAAACATCTACACCCGGATCATGAATCCGACCAACGATGTTTTTGAGAAAAGAGTGGCTGCTCTGGAAGGCGGTGTTGCCGCATTGGCTACTGCATCCGGGCATTCAGCGCAGTTTTTGGCGATTAATAACATTACGACTGTCGGCGATAACTTTGTCACTACTTCATTTCTGTACGGCGGTTCTTATAACCAGTTCAAAAATTCATTCAGGAATATCGGTGTTGAAGCGAGGTTCGCTGATGGAGACGATGTGAGCAGCTTTGAAAAGCTCATCGATGATAAAACCAAGTTCATCTATCTTGAAACAATCGGAAATCCAAGTTACAGCGTTCCCGATTTCGAGGCATTTGCCGCATTGGCCAACAAATATGATCTTCCGTTGATCGTGGACAACACCTTCGGTGCTGCCGGGGCTATTTTCCAGCCTATCAAACATGGTGCTCACGTAGTGGTACAGTCTGCAACCAAATGGATCGGTGGACATGGAACATCCATTGGAGGTGTGATTGTCGACGCTGGTACCTACAATTGGGGCAACGGGAAATACCCGCAGTTTACTGAACCTTCACCAAGCTACCACGGACTGGTGCTCAACGATGTATTTGGAATCGGCGGTCCGTTTGGCAACATCCAGTTTATCATCCGCGCACGCGTGGAAGGTTTGCGCGACTGGGGTCCGTCACTATCTCCATTTAACTCATTCTTGTTCCTGCAAGGTCTGGAAACATTGTCCCTCCGCGTGGAGCGTATCGGCGAGAATGCATTGAAACTCGCGCAGTGGCTGGAACAGCATCCTGCGGTGGAAAGCGTCAACTACATCGGACTGGAAGGCAACAAGTACAATGCGCTGGCTAAAAAGTACCTGACAAGAGGTTTCGGAGGCGTTTTATCGTTCGCGCTGAAAGGAGAAAAAAGCCAGGCCGAGAAGTTTGTAGATAACCTGAAACTGATCAGTAACCTGGCCAATGTAGGCGACGCAAAAACGCTTATCATTCACCCGGCGTCGACCACGCATTCGCAGCTCTCACCCGAGGAGCAGATTTCAGCAGGTGTACACCCCACCCAGCTGCGTATCTCGGTAGGTATCGAGCACATAGACGACATAAAAGCAGATATCGAACAAGCAATCGGAGCATTGTAAAGGCAATCGGCGATAGGCAAAACAAAGCCCAAATGCCGTCAGGCATACAACATCGGTAGACATGCAATATCGGTGTAACGGAACGCAAATGCCATTAGGCATGCAACAACATCACAAACGTTACATCCCTACGGGATTTCTACCGAGGTTTCATCCCTATGGGATTGTGAAAAGCCAGGTTGCCGTTCGGCGCCTGGCTTTTTTGATCAAGATCTATGTTCGACGGCCGACAGCCGACAGGCTCTCCCACCTACTTCTCAATCCCTTCCAGCGCGAACATAAATGCGTATTGTAATGCGATTTCTTTGAGATAGTCGAAGCGGCCTGAAGCTCCGCCGTGGCCTGCGTCCATATTGGTTTTCAGGATTAATACATTTTTATCCGTTTTGTGCGTCCGCAGGCGGGCTACCCATTTGGCGGGCTCAAAATATTGCACCTGACTGTCGTGCAGGCCCGTCATGACCAGCATATTCGGATATGCCTTTTTCGCCACATTGTCGTAGGGCGAATAGGATTTCATGTACGTGTAAGATTCCTTGTTCTTCGGGTTACCCCATTCATCAAACTCGTTTGTCGTCAACGGAATGCTTTCGTCCAGCATGGTTGTAACCACATCCACAAACGGTACCACGGCGATAATCCCATTCCAGAGATCAGGCCGCAGGTTCGAAACGGCGCCCATCAGCAATCCGCCAGCACTTCCCCCCATTGCGTACAGGTGCCGCGTTGACGTATAGTTCTGTTCGATCAGGTATTCGGCACAATCGATGAAATCGTTGAATGTATTCTTCTTTTTAAACATTTTCCCGTCTTCATACCACTGCCGCCCCATTTCCTGCCCGCCGCGGATATGCGCAATGGCGAACACAAAGCCCCTGTCGAGCAGGCTCAATCTTGTGCTGCTGAAACTTGCATCTGTACTGTAACCGTACGAACCATAAGCGTAGAGTAAAAGCGGTGTCTGCGGACTTCTGCCCGTTTTCTTTTTATAAACAATGGATATCGGAATGCGGACACCGTCGCGGGAATTTGCATACAACCTTTCTGTTACATACTCTTCGGGATTGTATCCGCCTACTACTTCCTGGCGCTTCTTCAATTCCTTTTTCTTCGACTCCATATCGTAGTCGTAAACCGAGCCTGGCGTTGTGAGCGAGGTATAAGTATAACGCAGGTTTTTAGTGTCGTACTCGGGATTTCCGGAAGGATGCGCGGTATACGTCGCCTCGCCGAAATCAACGTAGTGCTCCGAATTGTTTCTCAGATCGCGTACCCGGATCTGCAGCAAACCGTTCTTGCGCTCACTTACGACCAGAAAATTCCTGAAAACCTCAATATTTTCAAGCAGAACATCATTTCTGTTCCCGATTACTTCCTTCCAGTTTTCTACGCCTGTGTTTGAAACCGGCGTTTCCATTAACCGGAAATTGAGTGCGTCCTTGTTCGTAACGATCAGGAACTTGTCTTCATGGTGGTCAATCTCGTACAGCACATCCTTCATTCTGGGCTGAAAAACGTGGAATTCACCCTCAGGCTGATCCGCATCGAGAATGCGGTACTCCGACGACATGGTGGCCGAAGAACCGATTACAATGTATTTCTCCGACTTGGTTTTGCCCACGCCTATGTAATTGCTTTTGTCCTTTTCTGCATAAACAACCACATCCTTCTTCGCGTCGGTACCCAAAGTGTGACGTTTGATCTTCTCGCTAAGCAGCGTTTTCGCATTTTTAGAGGTATAAAAAAGCGTTTTATTGTCATTTCCCCATTCATATCCGGGATCAGTGCGCGGAATGGCGTCAGCGAAATCCTTTCCTGTTTCCAGATTTTTGACAAACATGGTATACTCCCGTCGCGAGACAGTGTCCACACCATAAGCCAGCAGCTTGTTGTCCGGACTTACACTGAAACCATCCGCAGAATAGTAATTATGTCCCTCGGCGAGCTGATCTACATCAAGAAGTATTTCCTCAGGAGCTTCCAGCGTACCTTTCCTGCGGCAGTATTTAAAATATTGTTTCCCTTCCTCACTCCTCGTGTAATACCAATATCCGTTTGTGAAAACGGGCACGGATTCATCCTTCTCTTTGATCCTGCCCTTCATTTCCGAAAACAAATCCTCCTGGAATTTCTTCGTTCCAGCCATCAGCGTGTCTGCATATGCATTCTCCGCTTCGAGGTATTCTACCACTTTGTTGCTGTCGGGACCGTTACTGAAGTAGTCCGCCATCCAGTAATATTCATCATTCCTTTTGTCGCCATGCATTCCGGTTTCATGGTCTTTCTTCTCTGCTACGGGCGCTTTCACGTCCGGCCATTGATATGCTTTTCTGTCCAATTTCTTGTTTTGATTACATGAAAAAACGATAACAGTTAACAGGAGTAAAATAATTCTCATTGCCAGGTGTATTATTAAATGTTTAAAATGTATTATATATTAAATACTTATCAAGCTTTTTAAATGATTTATATTAAAAATACTTTAAATAGGTTTGTTATATATAAAGTAGTTTAGTAATCTTCTACTTATCATTATTTCAAAACTATAAATACATTTAATACTTTTATGGAATTACGATAGTTATTGAATGTACCATACTTTTAATACTTATCGTAAATTCTTTATTAATAAAACTGTTATAACATTTTAAAAGAACAAAACCGTATGCGCTTCTGAATCAGCAAGCTACAAAAATACCTTCGTTATCCCTGTCGGTCGTTCGACTTACGTTATATTTGAGTCTTGTAACAAGACTTACCTCATGGATAAACCCGTTCATAAACTCTTTCTGCTCGACGCGATGGCGTTGATATACCGTGCACACTTTGCATTCATCAAAGCGCCGAGGATTACATCGAAAGGTTTAAACACCAGTGCCGTGTTTGGATTTACAAATACATTGCTGGAAGTACTGCAAAAAGAAAAGCCCACACACATCGGCGTCGCTTTCGATACTGCGGCACCTACATTCCGCCACATTCAGTTTGAAGCTTACAAGGCGCAGCGGCAGGAGCAGCCCGAAGACATTACCGTGGCTATCCCGCTCGTGAAACGCCTGCTTAAAGCAATGTGTATCCCCATACTGGAACTGGACGGTTACGAGGCCGATGATATCATAGGTACCATCGCCAAGGAAGCTTCCATTGCAGGCTTTGAGGTTTTCATGATGACACCCGACAAAGACTACGGTCAGCTGGTGGAAGAACACGTTCACATTTACAAACCCGCCTTTCTTGGTAAAAGTGCGGAGGTACTTGGAGTGAACGAAATCCTGGAACGCTGGCAGATCCAGCGCATTGACCAGGTGATCGACATACTCGGGTTAATGGGCGATGCGGTCGACAACATTCCAGGTGTGCCGGGCGTAGGTGAAAAGACAGCCCAGAAACTGATTTCGGAGTACGATACCATCGAGAACCTGATCACGCATGCAGATGAGATCAAGGGAAAGCTCGGGGAAAAGATCAGGGAAAACTTTGACAAGGCTGTTTTGAGCAAGCAGCTAGCCACCATCGATATCAAGGTGCCGGTACCTTTTGACGCGGAAGACCTGACCGTGTGTCCCGCCAATGCAGACCAGATCGTGGAGCTGTTTGACGAACTTGAATTTAAAACCCTTAAACAGCGCGTACTGGGAATCGGACACCCGATACAGACCACGCAGGTAACCCGCCCGGTTGCAAAAAGCCAGAAAGGCCAGCTCGACCTCTTTGGAAATCCGACGGAAGAAGTGGGCAAGCAACCCGCGATCCTCAGCGAAGGCATTGCCGACGACGATGCGCCGGCACAAGCCTACGAAGACCTGAGAATACCGACAACGCGGCGCACGATCGACAATACTTTCCACAGGTACCACACAGTGGACACGCCTGAGCTCATGAAAAGTCTGGCTTATTACCTCAACCTGCAGGATGCATTCTGTTTTGATACCGAAACCACTTCGCTGGAAACGATCCACGCAGAACTGGTTGGCTTGTCATTCTCGTACCTCGCCGGCGAAGCATTTTACGTGCCCGTACCAGCCGATCGCACGCAGGCACAGGAAATCGTCGAGTATTTCAGAGGGGTTTTTGAAAATGAAAACATTGAAAAGATCGGACAGAATGTCAAATACGATCTGCTGATCCTGAAAAATTATGGAATAGAGGTAAAAGGAAAACTGAGCGACACGATGCTCGCGCATTACATTCTCGAACCCGATAAACGCCACGGAATGGACATCCTGGCCGCATCTTACCTCAACTACGATCCCGTATCCATTACTTCCCTGATCGGCAAAAAGGGTGTGAAACAAGGGACAATGCGCGATGTAGCTATTCCTGAGATCACTCAGTATGCCGGTGAAGATGCGGATATTACTTTGCAGCTGAACGAGATCTTTTCGCGTGAGCTGCCGAAAGTAAACGCTTCAAAGCTGTATTACGAAGTCGAAATGCCGCTGACGAAAGTGCTCGCTTCTATGGAAAGTACCGGCGTGCGGCTTGATATCAATGCACTGCGGGAAATGTCGGCTGTGCTGGAATCAGACCTGCGCGCAACGGAGTCGGAAATATACGAAGCGGCCGGGCAGTCTTTCAATATCAGCTCCCCAAAGCAGCTGGGTGAGGTTTTATTCGAAAAAATGAAACTGATCGAGAAACCTAAAAAGACCAAGACGGGCCAGTATGCAACCGGAGAGGATATCTTGTCAGACCTCGAAAACAACCACGTCATCGCGCGCAAGATCCTGGACTACCGCGAGCTTCAAAAGCTGAAATCGACCTATGTGGATGCACTTCCGCTGCTGGTCAGCAAAAAAAGCGGCCGCATTCATACCTCGTACAACCAGGCGGTAGCGGCTACCGGACGTTTGAGTTCAACGAACCCAAACCTGCAGAACATCCCGATCAGAACGCCACGCGGGCGCGAGATCCGGAAGGCATTTGTGCCCGATACAGAGGAATTCCAGATTCTCTCTGCCGATTATTCGCAGATCGAGCTGCGCATTATGGCCGCATTCAGCCAGGACAGCAGTATGACGGAAGCCTTCAACCAGGGCCGCGATATTCACTCGACAACAGCCAGCAAAGTGTTCAAGGTTGATCTGGAAGACGTTACTTCGGATATGCGGCGTAAATCGAAAATGGTGAACTTCGGTATTATATACGGTATATCTGCATTTGGACTCGCTCAGCGGCTAGGTATCGCGCGTGGCGAAGCGAGTGAGATTATCCGCGCTTATTTCGAAGAATTCCCGGCTGTGAAAGGCTATATGGACCGCGTCGTAAATGAAGCACGCGAGAAGAAATATGTGGAGACGATCCTCGGGCGGCGAAGGTACCTGCCGGATATTATCTCAGGTAACCAGACCAACCGCGGCTACGCAGAACGAAATGCGATCAATGCACCTATTCAGGGCTCAGCGGCGGATATGATCAAAGTGGCGATGATCAATATTCATGACTGGATGCAAAAAGAGCAACTGAAATCCCGGATGATCCTGCAGGTGCATGACGAACTTGTTTTCGACGCGCACAGGGACGAGATTTCATTGCTGAAAGAAAAAGTAGACGACCTGATGCGGAATGCAATTCCGATGAGCGTGAGAATGGAAACCGGAATAGGTGTCGGCGCCAACTGGCTGGAAGCACATTGAGTTGTCACAATAAACAAAAGCGGGCTGCCTCAGATAAGTTGAGGCAGCCCGCTTTTGTTGAAAATGCAGGTAAGTCAAAAGCTTATTTCGACAACCAAATCTGCTGATTGATATCGTCCTTACCAGCAAACTGGCTTTGAACGGAAGCATTATAGTTTGCCTCATTCGTAGTACGTTCAGACAGCGGATACTGCCAGCGCACTGCAATGCGGCCTGAGTTACCTGTACCTACTCCCGTCATAAACTTCGGAAAGCCCGTGCGGCGGTAATTGAAATAAGCCTCCATGCCCGAATTCATGAAGAATGCGAGGTACTTCTGCGTCACGATCTGTTCAAGTCCCGCTACATTGTTGCCTGCGTACTTCACGAGCGGCTGTGCGTAATATTCATCAAAATTGAAGTTGATGGTATAGTTCGCGAAATCCGAGGCAGCGCGGCCGCCGGTTTTGGAGTAAGTCATTGTCAGTGCGCCGGTTTTTACACCATAAAATTCCTGTGAAGCCTGGATTCCCTTTTTGTACCAGTCTTCGGCACTTCCAGTTGCCCAGCCACGATTAATACCTTCCGCGATATTGAAGCACATTTCAGGATAGCCGATAATGAATGCATTCTCGCCTGTGTAATTAGAATAGTAGCGCGACCGGCTCTGGAACGAATATTCACCCGGAGCAAAGCCCGGTCCATTGTCTTTTCCGGCTTTGTTTGACATATCCGAAAGATCCTCCCCTGAACTCGCTGCGATGAATGCAGAGAAGTCCGAAGGCTGCTTGCCGGCTTTCAACTGGGCACCTGCCGGCTCTGTGGTAACCATCACGCGCGGATCTTTGCGCGCTGTCAGCAGTCCCACGTAGGTTTGTGCCATATTCTGGCGGGTCGCGTCAAAACCGAAGTTGTCGGGATTGGAAGGATACTTATTGAAGGTATTGAATTTGAATTCCAGGTTATCTCCCATTCCTTCCATCAAAGGATATTTGGCTGGATTTGAAATGATATCCGCAAACTGTGATTTCACATTCATCCCCGCCTCATTCTCTTTTTTACTCAAACGGATCAAAACGCGCAGACGGAAGCTGTTTACCACTTTCTGCCACTTTTTAAGGTCCTCGTTCAGGTAAAAATCTCCCGTTACTTTGGTATCTCCGGCAGCGATCAGCGTTGTCATTTCTGCATTCGACTGGTCAAGCCAGGTCAGGATCTGCATGTAAACATCCTTTTGAGAATCGTATTTAGGAGTTACATTTTCCAGCCCGAGCAAAGCCTCGCTCATCGGGAGATCACCCGCCCTTACAGACATTTGATCAAAGAAGAACGCGCGGAAAAACTTGCCCATTGCAGAATAGACTTTCGCGTCGGTAGCGCCGGCACGTTTGGCCTCCTCTTCCATTTTGATCACATTTTTCAATGTAGGGTAATGGTTTTCAAAGGAAGACCATTGATACTCATTGTTTCCGTAGTAGTTATAATTGATCGCGTAAAACTGGTTCCAGCGCATTTCGTCGCTGAAAGGCGTACCAATCTTATTATACATATCCATTTCAATTCCCTTCAAAACGAGGGAAGCAGGGGCAGTTACGGGCCGGTTCGGATCTTTTTCCAAATCCTCAAAGCTCCTTTCGCACGACGAAAGCGTGAATGCGAAAACGGCGCTTAATCCCAGAAGTTTTATGTTCAATTTCATTGTTCTGAATATTTTCAAATGACAGTTTAAACAGTCGGATTTTAGAAAGTCAAGCTCACGTTAACACCGTAGCGACGCACAGAAGGCGTTTGCAGATCTGAGCTGCCGCCTGCTACAAACTGGTTCAGATCGAGGTCCTTTTTCTCTGCGAAATACAGCAGGTTCCGTCCCACCAGCGACACCGACGCATTGCGTATGAATTTGCTTCTTGTCAGCCAGCTTTGCGGCAAAGTATAGCCGATAACCACTTCGCGCAGCATTCCGAAAGAGCGGCTCATCAGGTTACCTTCATCGCTGTTGTAATAGCGGCTTACCCAGTCCTGTACGTTTTGTGCGGTTGCATTCGGCTTGAAACGCAGCTCCGACAGGTTCGTGATCTTGCCGTCCGCGTCAAAATTCAATGCAGTTCCGCCTTCTACCTGCACACCCTGACCTACATACGTCTTGTTCTCGGTGTTGTTTTTAAATGCCTGGTAATCCGTTTCTCTTGATGCACCCAGCTGGCCTTGTACCAGTTCAATGTGGCGACCACCGCGGAAGGTTTGTTTCTGGATGTAGTTAGAGATCACACCGCCAAAACGCCCGTCAAACTGGAAGCTGAAATTGACATTCTTGTAATTGAATTTGTTATTGATACCCAACACAAACTTCGGGTTCACATAACCGAGAAACTGGTTTACAGGCGAGTACACCGGCCGGCCTGAATCATCATTAATGATCTGCCCGTCAGCAGTTTTCGCGAAAGCACGACCATAGTACTTGTCCATTCTGTCACCCACACGGAAGAAGGTATTCAATGCATCCTGGCCAGGGTAAATGTCCGTAAGTACTTCCTTGAAAGTTGAATAATTGGCTACAACATCCCAGTTAAAGCCGCCGTCAGTCTTCACTGGAGATCCTGTAACGGAAGCTTCCCAGCCTGTTTTCTTAGTCTTGATACCATTCACCAGCGCGGTGCTGTAACCGGTTGTTGTTGAAATCGGCAAGGCAAAAATCCGCGGACCTTCGTTGGAGGTAAAGTAAGTCACGTCAAATCCCAGGCGATTGTTCATGATGCGCAAGTCCAGGCCAACTTCTGTTTGAGAAGAAGTATTGGGTACCAGCGCAGGGTTGTTCAGCTGGTCTGTAAAATAGGCTGCGGGTGTATTGTTATAAGCAAATGGCGTTGAATAAACCGCCGCATTCTGGTAAGAAGGACCGTCATAAGGTGATCTGTACTGATCGCCATATTCGAGGGGATTGACGTTGTTGGCCGTAGTACCAATCGTCGACATCGTTAATCCATCTTTTACATTCGCATAAGAACCACGCAGTTTAAGGAACGAGATCACCTCGGGCAGCTGCACGTAATCCGATACAACTGTGGATGCTGCAACTGACGGATAGAAGAAGGTATTGTTCCCCGAAGGCAGCGTGGACAATTTGTCCATTCTACCGGTAGTCGACAGCGTGAAGTAATCTTTAAAGGTAAAATCGGCAGAATAATAAGCTGACGCAACGCGCATGGCTGAATTAAAATTCTCAATTTTCACCGGATTCGCGGAGTTGCTGAAATTGTACAAGCCCGGTACGTTCAGGTAGTTGGTTGATCCGTAAGCCGAGTTGTATTCAAAGCTTCTGATGTTACCGCCCGCCCAGACTTTCGCATTCAATCCCGGCAAAATGTCCTTATCAAACTTCACGAGAATGTCCGTGTTGTTCTCAAACAGGTTGCGACGGTCCTCCCGGTAATCACCACGGCGCTCGTCACGTCCGTAAGCACCCGCCGAGTAAGGCATTTTCTCAGTGCGCAGCAAGTTCCAGGTTGTGATTTGCGAACGGAATGTCGCTTCCAGGAAATCGGTGAACTGGTAAGTCATGGCAGCCTGGCCGATGATATCCGATTTCTGGTGACCTCTCAGCCACTCGTAGCTCATGAAATAAGGATTGTTGTAACGCTGGTACTCTGCGTAGATCTGCTGCACACCTTCTTTCCCGGGCTGCCAGTAGTTGCGCATCTGGTCAACATCCCAGTCAGCTCCTGCCCACAGTACGATGTTGTAGATAATCGAGTTGGGCCCGTAGTTTACGTCCGGAATGTTGGGCGTGTACTGCCGGTTGTACTGCAATGAGGAATTAAATTTCAGCTTTTTGGAGAAATTGTAATCCGCCACCATGTTAAAGTTGGTGATATTCAGCTTCGTGTTTGGCACAATCCCTTTCTGGTGTGTGTGCGAAGTTGAAAAACGCAGGTTGTACTTTTCACCGGAAGCAGATACCGAAATGTTATTGGTCGAAAGCAAACCTGGTTGCAGGAAGCGTTTCAGGTTGTCTTTCCCGCGGGCTACCCACGGAGTTCCCTGCCGCTTGCCGGTTACAGGGTCCACCGGACTGTCGTATTGCGGGATCAGCTGACCTTCAAACTTCGGCCCCCAGCCTCCATCGTAGTCACCATCGTTCAAACCGCCCCCTTTTCCATCGCCGAATGCATAGCGGCCGTGGTCACCAGGACCGTATACGTCCTGTACTTTCGGGATTGCGTAAAAACCGTTGTCCATCATAGTCGATGAATTGAAATCAACCGAAAACCCGCGTTTGTCTTTCGAGCCGCGTTTGGTGGTGATCAGGATCGCGCCATTCTTTCCGCGAAAACCGTAAAGTGCCGAGGCAGAAGCACCCTTCAAAACCGAATAAGTATCAATATCATCCGGGCTCACATTCCAGGTATCTGAGTTAACAGGTACCCCGTCCACCACGAAAAGCACATCGGAATTACCGCGCAGCTGGATATTTGGCTTGCGCAGCAGCTCCGACTGGATACCTACCGTCAATCCCGCTACTTTACCCGCAAGTGCATTGATTGCATTCGGTTCACGCGCTTTCACCACCGAGTTACCATCCACTGTCTGGATAGCAACACCGATGCGTTTTACGTCTTTCTTGATACCCAGTGCGGTTACGACAACCTCGCTAAGCTGCCTCAGGTCGGTACCCAAAGTGACATCCACGGTACTCCGCCCATTGAGGTTAACTTCCTGGGTAGCAAAGCCGAGGAATGAAAACGTGAGAACGGACGCATTGTCGCGCACTTCGATTTTGTACTTTCCTTCCGAGTCTGTAATCGTCCCGTTGGTAGTACCCTTTACGATGATACTGACACCGGGAATGGGCGCATTATCCTCAGATGCAGTTACCTGGCCAGTTACGACCGATTGTGCGACAGCTACTTGTGAAAGCAACCCGAACATGAGCAGAAAGCCCGCTTGCTTATTTCGTCTGACGAAATCAAGCAGTAAATGAGAGTAGAATTGTTTAATCATCTAAGCAAACGTTTCCGTTGTTTTTGTTTGAAAAAGCTGTTTGATATGCGGGGAATTTTGAAATGCAAAACTCCGGCATACTCGTCTACTTGGCGTTAAGTATTTGTTAACTTACCATCAACAAATCAGCACAACCGCGCGCGGCTTGCATACGAACAAATCAGGGAAGCTGCATTTAATGGAATTGGATGATAAAGTATCACGGAAGTAACTGTCGCTCTACTTCGGTGCCAGATATGAAGTTTCATGTTCATGCATTTATCCACCTGGTTTTTAATTGCACATACCGCCTTTTAGCGACATTCATGCAAGCTGAATATTCAATGGGATTGAACTTTCATTTGGAAACGTCGGGCGCGATGCGTCAGCCTGGTGAGATACCGCCGCATCTTTGCATTATTCCCGCAAGGGCTAAAAATAAATCCTAATATTTCCGGGTATAATAGAAGAAAAATTTGCGAACTTCGCTTTTTAATTGTAAACAATACACTTAATAGAGCCGATGCTTCATTTTTTCCGGAAAGTCTCTCTCCTTTTATTCGCTTGCCCGGCGGTTGTCGTGGGCCAGGGTACAAAAGGAAATTACACTCCCCTGCCTCTCAAAGACCTCAGTGCATTTGAATCCGGCAGCCCCAACTGGACAGTTCAGGGCAACATTGCCATTCATCCCGCCGGTTCCGCCAAGATCAAAACCCAGTCGGGCGAAGGTATCCTGGTCGGCAGTCCAGGCAAGCCTATCGTAACTAAACTGAAAGCAAACGATCTTCGCTTTTACGCAGAATTCAATCTATCCCCGGGCGCAGAAGGGAATCTGATCCTGCCAGGCGGCCAGAAAGTGCGCCTCTCAGACAGCAGCAAGCAAAAAGGACAGGGAACGCAGACTTCGGGTTATGTCGGTCAGTTCCCCACCCAGAACGCAGCAAAAGCGCCGGGTTTGTGGCAGACGATCGAGCTGGCTTATGATGCATCTGTTCCTAACCTGGCTGGCTCTGCAAGGCTGAATTCACTTTCGCTGAATGGAGTGACTGTATTGGAAACGATTTATCTTCCAAGTTCCAAATCTCCCGCCGAGGGACAATCCATTGCGATGGAAGTGACGAAAGGCACGATCGCATTCAGGAATGTTGGGTACCAGCTGCTCGCAAGCCGCAAGCCGCTGACATTGACCAGCCTGAACTATAAAGTATATTCAGACAAATGGGACAGCAAAGAGTACAGCAAGCTGGACCACGAAGGTACCTCCGGCGTACTTACCCAGGAAGTAACCAACGGAATGCGCGAATTCCACCTTGTTTATGAAGGTGATATGGAAGTGAATGAGGCAGGCGACTATATTTTTACCAGCATTTACTCCGGCCCGATGCTCGATATCGAGATAGACGGAAAAAGCGTGCTCACCAGCGGAGAAGCTACTTCGCAGGAAACGCACCAGGGTACCGTGAACCTCACCCAGGGAAAACACAAGTTTAAACTCCATTACTCGCGCTTTCCATGGAGACAGCCTGCACTTGGGCTGAGAGTTGAAAAGGCCGGTATCAGACCTTACGATCTGCATACATTATCGTCGCTTCCAGAGCCTGAGCCCAAGCCTTACATCAGCGTGACACCCGATATGCGGCCGGAAATGGTACGCTCCTTCATTCAGTTGGACGGAGAAAAAATGAAACGGACACACTGTATCTCGGTAGGCAGCCCCGACGGCTGGAACTACACCGTAGACCTTAACCGGGGTGCATTGATCCAGGCGTGGCGCGGACAGTTCGCGGATGTTACCGAAATGTGGTACGAGCGCGGCGAACCGCAGCTGCTATTTCCTGCGGGCCTCAAAGTGCACGTGTCCGGACGCAGCAGTCTGGCCTCTCTCGAAAACAGCAATGCAACCTGGCCTGATTCTTCAAACATTAACTACCTGGGTTATAACATCAATGCACAGGGTTATCCTGTGTTCAGATATGCGCTGGGTGCAGCAACCGTGTCCGATCAGCTTGTTTCGGGTGGCAATTCACTTTCCCGCACTTTTCAGGTTCAGGGCAATGCAGCCGCGCCGTTGTTCGCGCTGGTTGCATCGGGTAAGCAGATCGTCGAAATCGAAAAAGGTTTGTACCAGATCGATGACCGCTTTTATGTTCAGCTTGACAAAAAATACAAACCGACGATCAGACCGGCGGGAGAAGTGCAGGAACTGATCCTTCCTGTTTCGGGTACCACCAGCTATTCCATGTTTTGGTAAAATCTTTTGAACTGCATTCTTTTTAAATGAAAAATATACTATTAACAACCCTGATCTCCTTCTGCTGCATTACCAGCTATTCTCAATCCAAACAGAATAAGGAGGATGATTTTTACCGGATCATCACAATCCCCATTCCTGAAAATATCCAAATGGAAGTGGGCGGAATGGCGGTATTGCCCGACGGGCGGCTCGCTACTTCAACACGCCGCGGAGAAGTGTGGCTGATCGGCAATCCGTACCTGAAAGGCGATGGTAAACCTTCCTTTAACAGGTTTGCGGCCGGCTTGCACGAGCCGCTTGGACTATTGTACCGCGGCAAGGATTTCCTGATCTCGCAACGCGGCGAGGTAACCAGGCTGGCCGATACCAACAACGACGGTGTAGCCGACGTGTACGATTCATTTGCGAAATGGCCGCTTTCTGGTAACTATCACCAGTATTCCTACGGTCCAGTGGCAATGCCGAACGGCGAGTTGCTTGTTACCCTCAACCTTGACTGGGTGGGGCGCGGCGCAAGCCAGTCCAAATGGCGCGGATGGATGCTTAAAATGGGCGAAGACGGCAAGCTTACTCCCTACGCTACCGGTCTCCGCTCTCCGTCCGGCTTCGGATCTTACAAGGGTGATATCTTCTATACCGAAAACCAGGGCGACTGGGTTGGCTCGGGAAGAATGACGCACCTGGAAAAAGGTGATTTCGCAGGTAACCCTGCCGGTTTGAAATGGAGCAAGGAAGAAGGTTCTCCCGTGAAGCTGAGCGCAAGAGATATCCCGAATACAGGCGAGCCGCTGTATGACGTGGCCAAGAAAGTGCCAGGTATCAAGCCGCCGGCAGTATGGTTCCCGCATACGATCCTGGGTATCTCTACTTCGGACTTCAAAGAAGACGTTACAAATGGCAGCTTCGGTCCGTTCACAGGGCAAATGTTCGTGGGCGACCAGGGCCACAGTATCATTACCCGCGTGGATCTTGAAAAGGTAAATGGCGTTTGGCAAGGAACTGTTTTTCCTTTCCGCGAAGGTTTTATGTCAGGTATCCTGCGCCTTGAATGGGGACTGGACGGTTCTTTGTTTGTAGGACAAACGAGCCGCGGTTGGTCTGCGACTGGGAAGTCTAACTTTGGTATCCAGAGACTGGTCTGGACAGGCAAAATGCCGTTTGAAATGAAAACAGTGCGTTCAATGCCGGACGGATTCGAGATTACCTTCACGAGCCCGATTGACAAAGCGGCGGCTGCCAACCAGGATGCCTATAAACTGAGCAGCTTTACTTACAAATACCACTCTACTTACGGCAGCCCGATCGTTAACACACAGGAAGTTCCTTTGAAAGGGATTGTTGTTGCGGAAGACGGCTTGCACGTGCGGCTGGTTGTAGACCCTGCTGTACTCAGAAAGGGTTATATCCACGAGATCAAGGCGGAGGGAATCAAGTCGGCGGAGGGTAACTCACTGCTGCATGCAACCGGCTATTACACGCTCAATGAGATCGCATCAGGAAACCCGGTGGCGGCCAGCCAGTTTACAACTACTGTCAAAGCGGCCGCTGTTGATCACAGTGCACACATGGCAGCTGCGTCGGAAACTGCGGCTAATACAGCACCTTCCGCGAAGAGAGTTACTGAGATGCCTGCCAGCTGGACCAGTGGCCCCGATCAAACCATTACGATCGGTACTGTTCCTGGTTTGAAGTTCGATATCTCGGAAATCCAGGTGAAAGCCGGTTCCAAAATCAGGATCGTTTTCAATAACAATGACGATATGCTGCATAACCTGGTAATTACCAAGCCTGGCACTGCCAATGCAGTTGGTGAAGCGGGTTTGAACCTCGGCTTGAAAGGCTCTGAAATGAACTATGTACCGCGCACCAGCGATGTACTTTTTCACAGCAACATCGTAGAGCCTGAGAAATCAGAGTCCATTTATTTCGTTGCTCCAAAACAAACCGGCACTTACCAGTACGTTTGCACATTCCCAGGGCATTACACGCTCATGCAAGGCAAACTGAAAGTAGTCAGGTAACTCGATACTTCATCCGCAGGACCAACTTTTCACTCCGGTCCTGCGGATTTTCCAATACAAAATTCAGCATATATAACACAGCCTAGGCGAAAGGAGATTTATAATTCCGCCCGCTTTAAGTAGTACAATTCTTTGAATAAATTAAACAAACCATCGTCTGTCATTTGCGCAAAGAAGAGATTTCATACGACCCCATCGAACTTGACGTGCGGCTCTGGAAGCGGTTTAAAGCCGGAGATCCGGATGCAATGGGACTACTCGCCCAGATCCATTACCGGGCACTCTACAATTATGCCGCCAGGTTCTCCTGCGATCCCGATTTTATACGCGATGCAATCCAGGAACTCTACCTCGATCTCTGGGAGCGTCGTACCTTCCTCAGCGAGACTGCATTTGTAAAATCTTACCTGCTCAAAGCATTAAGGCACAGGCTGATCAAGGAAGCGCTCAGACTTAAGAAATTCCACGAGCCCGAATCTGCATTCTTTGATGAGGACAATACAGATCCTTCCATTGAAGTAAATATCATTGAAAACGAAAATCTGCGGCATCAGCAGGGGCGTTTGAAACAGATCATTTCGCTGCTATCAAAAAGACAGCAAGAGATCATCTACCTCCGCTTTTACCAGAACCTGGCCAACGACGAAATTGCCAATATCATGGGCTTGGGCAAACAAAGCGTTGCCAACCTGCTTTACCGTACCCTGAAAGAGATCAAGCAGATCTGGGTTCCTGCCGAATTCTTCTGGCTGCTGATCATCAGCTTCGTAGCTTCCTGATACACTGGCCTTTACCAAGCGCATCAAGCCACAGCATTTTACCTCCCATTTTGCCGCATTATCATTATTTCAAAAATATTTTGATTTTTTTGGTTATAACCTGATGATATCCTGACATAGTGTTTAAAGAGCAAAAGTGCGGGCGGCTTTCCCGCAAATCCTTACGCTATGATCAATTACAGGACCCACTCGGTTGAAGAACTGGCAACTGATGAAATGTTCCGCCGCTGGGTCATTGATCCTACGCCGGAGCTGAATTGTTTCTGGTCGCAATGGATCCACGAAAATCCCGACCGGTCTCAGACGGTTAGTCTTGCGAAGGAACTGGTGATCTCGGTTCGGGATATGTACCGGGACGAGCTCACCAGCGAAATGATGCGGCAGGACATCAATGAGATCGTCAGGCTTGCTTCCGAACGCCGGAATACGAGCGGGTGGCGTATATACCTGCCCGCTATATGGAGAGTGGCAGCGGCCTTTGTCCTTATTTCAGGCCTCAGTGTCGCCTACTACAACGCCCGGCTTTTACCTAAAACTGTCCAAACAGCACACAAAATCCCCGTTATACCCGCGCTTCAGATGCGCGTCAGTTCCAACAATGACAAGGACGTTATGACGGTATTGCTCAGCGACAATACAGTAGTCACCTTGTCGAAAGGCAGCTCCATTACGTATCCCGCAGAATTCAGCGGAAGCGAGCGGCGCGTTTCACTGCGTGGCGAGGCGTTTTTTGATGTCAGCCGAAATGAGCAGCAACCTTTTGTGGTATATACCGGTGAAACCGTCACCCGGGTACTTGGAACGAGCTTCCGAATCAAGGCATTTGACCAGGATAAAACAGAGCTGATCGCTGTCAAAACGGGTAAGGTGAGCGTTTTCGCGAAAAAAGAATATGAAAAGGCCAACGCGAAACCCGACGCGAAAATACCAGGCGTCATCCTGACACCCAACCAGCAGGTGGTATATATCAGGAAAGAAAGCCGGCTTGAACGCGGCGCCGTAAGTCAGCCCGCAATGCTCGTGGAATCCATCGCAGCCAGGGAACAGCTCTTCGACGACAAACCGATACCTGAAGTATTGGTATCCCTTCAAAAGCTGTACGGGATTGATATCCGCTACGACAAGGAACTGCTATCTAAATGCAGGATCAATGCGCAGTTCGATGATGAAAATCTGAAACAAAGAATGAATGCAATCTGCCAGGCTATCGGGGCAAGCTACGATATGGTTGACGGCCAGCTGGTGATCACCGCCAGGGGCTGTAACTAAATACAGTTTTACATCTTCAATTATATAACAAACAATTCATGGTATGAAAAAACGTCGACGCACGTCCTGGCAATTTTACAGGCTTTTGAGAATATCATTTTACCAACTATTAATTGCCTTTATCTTCGGTGTGGCCGCAAGTGCCGCGGGTGCGCAGGATATCCTGAACCAGCGCATTACGTTGCAGATGAACAATCAGGAGATTAAAACGGTGTTGAGCAGGCTGAACAAATTGACGCAGGTCAAATTCACTTACAATTCCTCCCTGATCAAGCCGCAGCAGAAAGTCTCGATCAACGCCGTGGAAAAGCCGCTTTCAGACGTACTTGACGAACTTTTAAGGCCCTTGAATGTAGGCTACAAAATTGACGGAAAGCAGATCGTACTGGTCAAAAACACCGCAGAGCCGACCAGCGGCATGATCCTGCGCCAGCTTCCTCAGGGGATCGACAGAACAATAAGCGGGACTGTCTCAGACGAAAAAGGTCAGCCGCTGCCGGGCGTCAGCATTGTACTCAAAGGTTCAAAGGCGGGTACTGCAACAAACACCGAAGGTACCTACCAGCTTAGTGTGCCTGATGCAGGCGGCATTCTGATATTCTCTTATGTGGGCTACACGCCGCAGGAACTTGCACTGGGTACCCAGTCTGTGTACGACGTTACATTGCAGCCCGACGTGCGCAACCTGGAAATGGTCGTAGTCACAGCTTTGGGTATCAAAAGGGATGCGAAAAAGCTCGGTTACTCCACAGCAACCATTGACACAGAAGAACTTACAACCAACCGTACGACGAACCTGGGAAACAGTCTGCAGGGAAAAGTGGCGGGATTGAATGTAACGCCACCTGCGAGCGGACCGGGCGGTTCAACCAAAATCCGTATTCGCGGACAATCCTCTTTTGGAGGCAATAACTCGCCGCTGATCATTGTAAATGGCGTTCCGATCAACAACAGCAGCGTTTCTGCGGGCGGTTCGAACGGAAATGGAACAGGTAACCCCACCGGCGGTTCGTCTGATGCAGGTGACGGTCTGCAGAGCATCAACCAGGACGATATCGAATCAATGACGGTGTTAAAAGGTGCGGCAGCGGCTGCCTTGTACGGTTTCCGCGCGAAAGACGGCGCCATTATCATCACGACCAAAAGCGGCAGCAAAACGACAGGTATCGGTGTTGAACTCAACTCCAATTTCCAGGCGCAGCAAGCACTTGATTATACGGACTTCCAGTATGAATATGGACAGGGAGAATTCGGTAAACGCCCCACGAGTGTAGCTGAGGCGCAGAGTTCGGGGGTATTTGCATTTGGTGAAAAGCTCGACGGCAAGCCGACGCCGCAATTTGATGGCAGCACCCAGCCTTACATTGCGCACAAAGACCGCATTAAAAATTTCTATCGCACCGGTACGAGCTTCACCAATTCCATTGCACTGTCTGGCGGGAATGAGAAGGGGAATTTCCGGCTGTCATTCGCCAATACCGATGCGAATGCGATCATGCCGAATTCCGATTATCACAAACGCATTTTCAACCTCGGTCTGAATTACAAGTTCTCTAAAAAGCTCTCTGCGCAGGTAAATGCCAATTATTCAAACGAATACAACAAAAACCCGCCGCAGATTGGTATCCAGGATATGAATGCGAATACGACAATTTATACCCTTGCGACAAGCATTGATACAGATTGGCTTAAAAACAGGAAGGATGCGAATGGAAACGAAATGCCGCTTGCGCGTTTTACCAACCGGAACAATCCCTACTGGGTGGCTTACGACCGTTTTGAGAATGTAAAACGCGACCGGATTTTTGGAAATACATCCGTGCGCTACGATTTTACGAGCTGGCTGTTTGTGCAGGGTCGTATTGGTCAGGACTACTACACCCGCCCCTACAATTATAACCGCCCCACAGGAACGCGCTCGATCAGTGCTGTGACTACCGGCTTTAATGGTTACTACTACCAGGATGTTTCCACCTTCCGGGAGCGGAATATGGACGTGCTCATCGGTGCTAACCGTACTTTCGGGGATTTCGGTATCGATATAACCCTCGGGGGCAACCAGATGCTGCAGATAAGCGACAATGTGTCTACTGCGGTAACCAACTTCTACGTCCGCGATTTGTACACGATTGCAAATGGCCAGGTAAAAACGCCCAATTACGGATATAGCAAGAAGAAAGTAAACTCCATTTACGGCGCAGCTGAATTCTCTTTCAGGAACTTCCTTTTTGTGAACGTGACGGGCAGAAATGACTGGTTCTCAACATTAAACCCGGAGTCGAACAGCTACTTGTATCCTTCTGTGAGCGGAAGTTTTGTATTCAGTCAGGCATTCGCGAATGCACCGGCCTGGCTTAATTACGGAAAACTCCGCGCGGCTTACGCGGAAGTGGGAGGCGATACCGATCCGTATTCAAACAACCTGTATTACGGGATCAATGCAAACCCTTTCAATGGGACCGCTTTGGGGAATTTACCTTCGACAGTAAGTCCGAATGCGAATTTGAGGCCGCTTAAAGTGAAGGAAACGGAGATTGGTCTAGAAATGAAAACCTTCGATAGCCGCCTGAACCTTGACGTTTCTATTTACCGCAAAAACACTGTGGATGAAATCCTGAACGTGGATATTTCAAATACCTCCGGTTTCAGCCAGACCAAAGTGAATGTGGGTAAGCTGCGTAACCAGGGCGTTGAATTCCTGCTGACGATCGTGCCTGCGCGCACCGACGCATTTACCTGGGAAACCAGCTTCAATGGAAGCTACAACATCAGCAAAGTGATCGAGCTGGCGGCTAATCAGCCTCGTTTTGACGTCGGTACTGGCGAATTCTTCGGCATTGTTTCCCATGAAGTGAACAAGCCCCTCGCCTCTTTGCGCGGGTTTGACTACAAAAGAGATGCGCAGGGCCGCATTATAACTTCGGGCGGTTTGCCGCAGCAGGGTAACCTTACCACTTTCGGCAGCGCAATTCCTAAATGGGTGGGTGCCTGGGTGAATACATTCAATATCAAGGGAATCCGCATCGGCACGCAGATCGACTTCAAAGCGGGTCACAAGATTCTTTCCAACTCCAACCTCAACTTCCTGCGCGAAGGTTTGTCGAAACCGTCGCTTGTGGGACGCGAAGGCGGCGTGCTGCTGGACGGCGTCAAAGCTGACGGTTCGCCGAATGATACCCGCGTAGAAGCAGAGCAGTTTTACACGGCTTACCGCAGTACCAACCTGGCGTCGCCATTTGTGTACAACGGTGCATTTGTAAGATGGCGGACAGTGTCGCTTGGTTACGATCTCTCCCGTTTTGTGAAAGACAAGACCTTCATCAAAGGCCTGACGATTTCTGCGATGTGCAACAATGTGTGGCTGATCAAAAAATACATCGACAACCTGGATCCCGAAGCACAAGTATCCGCATCCGACAACCTCCAAGGTATCGAAACCCACACACTGCCTACTACGAGAAGTTACGGTATCAACTTGAATGTTAAGTTATAAAGGAGGAAAGGGATGATGGAGGAAAGGGACTATGGAGGAAAGGGAGCCCTTCGACCGCCCGTTGGCCCGGCGTGCTCAGGGCGACAAAGTCATTCACTCATTCACTCATTCACTCATTCAACATTCAATTATTCAGTCATTCAATCATTAGAACATGAAGCAAATATTTCTATACGCAGCAACCATCGCCATCCTCGCAGGGGCTAGTTCTTGCGACAGTGGTTTTGAGGAGGTTAATAAAAATCCGGTTCAGGCAACCAGTATTGATCCGGTGTATCTCTTTTCCAATGCCGAGTTTTCATCGGCCATTGCGACGCAGCATTATCAGATGCAGATCGTGCAGCAGATCAACACGCCATTTACGGGCGTAGTGGAAGGCGGTAATCATAATGTGGTTTCCGATCCAAATTCAAATGCCAATTTCAATTCATTATACCTGCAAAACGGCCCGGTAAACCTGCTGACAACCGTGATTGCGCAGACCAAAGACAATCCGGCGCGGTCTAATCTGTACAATATGTCGCGCGTCTGGAAGGCTTATGTGTTTATGGTTTTGGTAGATACTTACGGTGATGTTCCCTACTTCCAGGCGGGAAAGGCATTTCTGGAAGGCATTAACCTGCCTAAATACGACGACCAGAAGCTGATTTACGACGATATCCTGAAAGAACTGGTAGAAGGTACCAAAGCATTGGACGCATCGAAACCGATCGAAACGGGCGATCTTTTCTTCAAAGGCAATATCGCGCAATGGAAAAAGCTGGGTAACTCCCTGCTGCTGCGGGCTGCGATGCGCTACTCGAAAGTAGATCCGGCCAGGGCAAAACAATACGTGGCGATTGCAGTGGATCCGGCCAATGGAGGTTTGCAAAGCTCCAACGCGGATAATGCTTTTATCGCATTTAACAGCACATTCAACCACCCACTCGCCGGCTATTTTCAGGGAACAGAGCGTGGGAATGTGTACATGGGCAAAGCATTTATCGATTTCCTGAAAACATCAGCTGATCCGCGCCTAAAATACATTGCTGTCAAATACGAAGCGCCGGGAAATCCGCTCGCGACCGTCGGTGCCGAGGACACAAACCCTGCGAATCAGGAAGGCATGCCTTACGGGTACAATGAATCTACGATCACCACCATTCCTGGCTTTCCGGGAAAAATCGGGTCGGCATTTAAATATTCGCAGATCAACCGCCGGACTGTCGGCAAAATAGATGCACCGGAGTTTTTTATTACTTACTCCCAAACTTCCCTCCTGCTGGCCGAAGCCGTGCAGCGCGGCTGGGCAACGGGTGATGTGAAAGCATTGTATGAAGCTGGTGTAAAAGCACATATGTCGCAGCTGGCGACTTACGATGTATCGGCGACGATACCCGAAGCGACTCAAACAGCTTACCTGGCGGCCAATCCTTTTAATCCGGCAAAAGCATTGGAACAGATCAACAACCAGTACTGGGTCTCTTCCTTCCTGAATGGTTCTGAAGCGTGGGCCAATTTCCGCAGAAGCGGCTTTCCAACGCTCCCGATCAACAATTATCCGGGCAAAGATCCATCAGTGAAAGACTTCATCAGAAGATTGGTGTATCCTGTCCGCGAGCGTTCGGTGAATGAGGCCAACTACAAGGAAGCAGTAGCCAGAATGGGTCCTGACGAACTTGGGACACCCGTTTTTTGGGATAAATAAGAATATTAACTAACCCTTAATTGTTTTTTTATGCTTAAACAAACCTTGCTGGCGGGAGTACTGGCTTGCTGGGGACTGGCGTCCCAGGCACAATCAATCTCTCCCAGCCCCGACCAGATCAAAGCCTACACTGCTGCCTGGAAAGGTGAACGCCTGCCCGACGGCCGACCGAAGGTATCTGACGCGATTCTTGCCCGCCTCAAAAACATCTCGATGGAAGAAGCCTGGGGTGTATTGCGCAACAAAGGCTACCACAACCAGTTTGAAGGCGAATGGCAGCTGATCCACAACGACAGTACCATGACCGGCCGCGTGGTAACAGCGCAATACATGCCATCGCGCCCCGATTTACAGGATCTCGTAAAGGAGACCGGCAAAAAGGAAGGCCGCGTGCAGACCGGCGGTACCAACTCCTGGCCCATTGATGTGCTGAAAGAAGGTGACGTGTACGTGGCCGACGGCTATGGCAAGATCGCCGACGGTACGCTCATCGGCGACAACCTCGGGAATTCCATTTATGCTAAATCCAAGCGCGGGGTGATCTTTTACGGCTCAGTGCGGGATGTAGAAGGTTTGAGTGAAATCAAAGGTTTCAATGCCTGGATCAAAGGCCAGGATCCTTCTTATATCCAGCAAATGATGCTGTCCAATATCAACACCCCGATCCGCATTGGTCGCGCCACGGTGCTGCCGGGCGATGTGGTACTTGCCAAGAAGTACGGTACCATCTTCATCCCGGCGCATTTGGTGGAGGAGCTGGTGATCACCTCGGAAGTAACTGCATTACGCGACGAGTTCGGGCATCTGCGCCTCCGCGAGGGCAAGTACACGCCCGGTGAAGTCGATACGAAATGGTCTGATGCTATCCAGAAGGACTTTCTGAACTGGGTAAACAACTACCCCGGCAAGCTCCCGATGACAAAAAAGGAGCTGGACGATTACTTGAAGGAGCGGAATTACTGACCCAACTTTTGTCACCCGGAGCGCAGTCGAAGGGCCTTCTTTTGTCACCCTGAGCGCAGTCGAAGGGCTACCATGAAAGCGTGGTCGCATTGTGCTTCGACTGCGCTCAGCATGACAAAAGTGAATACCTCAAAGTGACACAGCGATATTTCAATTTAACACTACCCAAAAACCAATAAAATGAAAGACATTCTCAAACACATCATAGCAGAAAACAAACAACAGGAAGAAGCCGAAAAGGCAGCGCGGATTGTGGAAATCAATGACCCGGCTACTAAGCCCAGCAGGAGAAACTTTTTGCGAAACTCTGCTTTGGGCGGCATTGCACTGGGCGGCTTCATGTCCATGTCGGCCGAGGATACGATTGCTCAGGCTACTTCAAAGGTAAACCGCGCTTCGAAGCCTTCCGAGTTGAAAATCACAGACCTGCGGTACTGCATTGTACAGAACGTAGGCCGCACGCCGATCATTCGCATTGATACCAATCAGGGGATATATGGATTGGGTGAAGTGCGTGACGGGGCCGATGAGCGTTACGCGCTGTTTCTGAAAGCGCATTTACTTGGCCAGAATCCGTGTAACGTAGAGATGATCTTCAAAGTCATCAAGCAGTTTGGCTATCACGGCCGGCAGGCTGGCGGCGTGTGCGGGGTTGAAATGGCACTTTGGGACCTTTGCGGAAAAGCGTACGGCGTTCCGTGCTGGCAGCTGCTCGGCGGCAGATATCGCGATAAGGTGCGGTTGTATGCCGATACGCCGGAGTCGAACGATTTGAATGAATTTAAACAAAAGATCAAATTCCGCACGGTGGATCAGGGCTATACCTGGCTGAAAATGGATGTCTCGATCGGTATGCTGCGTAACAGCGAGAATGCGGTAGTTAACAACAAGTTCTGGGGAGGCGGCTTTTCGCAATGGGCGGGAGATTTCCATTCCTATGCCAATACCAAGCATCCTTTTACGGCCATTCAAATCACCGAAAAAGGCCTGGCCGAAATGGCGCAGGTTGTGGAAGATGTGCGAAGTGTGGTGGGTTATGAAATTCCACTCTCGACGGATCATTACGGTCACTTTGATATGAACAACGGGATACGGCTGGGCCGCGCGCTGGACAAGTACCGCCTCGCCTGGCTGGAAGATATCGTGCCCTGGGAGTATGTGGATCAATGGAGGACCATTTCAGACGCACTTGAAACACCGACTTTGACGGGAGAAGATATTTACCTGAGAGAAGGCTTCAAATCGCTGATAGACAAGCGTGCTGTCGACATTGTCCACCCCGATTTGGCTTCCTCAGGCGGTTTGCTTGAAACAAAACGCATTGGCGATTATGCAGAGGAAAACGGGATCGCGATGGCCATGCACTTTGCTGGAACGCCGGTGAGCTTCATGGCAAATGTGCATTGCGCCGCCGCAACCCAAAACTTCCTGGCGCTCGAACACCACTCTGTGGATGTTACCTGGTGGGAAAGTCTGGTGAAAACGACGGACGGTCGCAAGCTGATCGACAAAGGCTACGCGCCGGTACCGCTCGAAGCGCCTGGGCTAGGGATTGAGCTGGTAGACGATGAGGTGAAAAAACACCTGAACCCGAAAGACAAAAGCTACTTCGCTCCTACGCCCGACTGGAACGAAAAGCGCTCGCACGACCGTCTCTGGAGTTAGCAGACTACCGTGGTAAGTCCGCCAGACTTACCACGGTTACAACCCGTGAATGCCCTCCCGGACGCTAACACACGTAACTGTGAAAGATTTTTTTGGTATTTTGCATATCGTCACTCCCATATGTAACCATGAAAAACTTACGCAGTGCACTATTTTATACGCTGACAATCGGGATATTTTCAGTCTTTCTGTACTTCTTTATCCGGCAGGGCACTTTCCTGGAAACGGCTGCCACCAAATTACACAGCCACGTCAGCAGTGCATCTTCCTGGGAGCAGTTTACGGATACTTTCGGGCATAACCTCACGCACCCGCTTGCCACACTTTTACTGCAGATCATCACCATCATTGTAGCCGCGCGCCTGTTCGGGTGGCTCTGCAAGCTAATAGGACAGCCGACGGTAATCGGTGAAATTGCGGCGGGTATCTTTCTCGGGCCTTCGCTGCTGGGCATGTTCTATCCCGAATTCTCCAACTTCCTTTTTCCAAAACAATCCCTCGGTAATCTCCAATTCCTGAGCCAGATCGGTCTGATACTCTTTATGTTTATCATCGGCATGGAGCTTGACCTCAAAGTGCTCAAAACCAAGGCGCAGGAAGCTGTTGTCATCAGTCACGCCAGCATTATGCTTCCATTCGCATTGGGTGTGGGGCTGGCTTTGTATATGTACCAGCAATTCGCGCCCGAGGGGATCAGCTTTCTTTCTTTTGCGTTATTCATCGGAATTGCGCTGAGTATCACAGCATTCCCTGTACTTGCCCGCATTGTGCAGGAGCGCGGATTATCGCGGACAAAGCTTGGTATGATGGTGATTACCTGCGCGGCGACGGACGATATTACCGCCTGGTGCATCCTGGCTGCCGTGATCGCGATCGTAAAGGCAGGCTCGTTTGTAAGCTCCATTTACACGATCATCCTTGCAGGCGCCTATGTATTGTTCATGCTGAAAGTACTGAAACCAGTTCTGAAACGGGTCGGCGACCATTATTCTTACAAAGAGGGATTGACCAAACCTGTAGTCGCTATGTTCTTTGTGGTGCTGCTGATCTCCTCCTACACGACCGAGGTAATCGGCATTCATGCATTGTTTGGTGCATTTATGGCGGGTGTGATCATGCCTGCTAATCTGAGTTTCCGCAGCATTTTTATCGAGAAGGTAGAAGATGTATCCCTGGTACTGTTACTGCCGCTCTTCTTTGTTTTTACGGGTTTAAGAACACAGATCGGCTTGCTGAATGATCCTTATCTGTGGCAGGTTACGGGGCTGATTATTCTTGCGGGCGTCGCCGGGAAGTTTGCCGGCAGTACCATTGCCGCGCGCTTTGTCAAGCAATCATGGCGCGATAGTCTGATTATCGGTTCATTGATGAACACACGCGGACTGATGGAGCTCGTCGTGCTCAACATTGGCTATGATATCGGTGTGCTATCTCCCGAAATCTTTGCAATGATGGTCATCATGGCACTGGCTACAACCTGCATGACGGGACCCGCGCTCGATCTGATCGACAAGTTCTTCCCGCAAAAGAAGTGGGAGGCCCTGCGCGACAAGCTTGAACCTTCCCGTTTTTCTGTCCTGATCGCATTCGCCAGTCCGCAGGGAGGTCGCAAGATGCTGCGTCTGGCGGATAAAATGATCTGGAAAGAAGCAGATGACCAGCAAATTACAGCCCTGCACCTTTCGCCGAGCAGCTATCTGAATCAGGTTAACACAGAGGAATACCAGTTTGAAACCTTCCGTCCGCTCAATGAAGAAGCGCAGCAGCTGGATGTTTCATTCACTTCCCTTTTCAAACCTTCGCAGGATGTGGAGCACGATATCATCGAAATTGCCAACAATGGCGACTATGATATGCTGATGATCGGAATAGGCAGATCGGTATTTGAAGGGACATTCCTGGGCAAAATCCTTGGTTTTACTTCCAGGATCATCAGCAGAGAGCGGCTGTTTGATACCATCACCGGCAAAGAAAGATTGTTCCACGAAGATGTTCTGGACGAGCGGACTACGCAGATCATCAAGTCTGTGAAGATACCCGTGGCCATCATGATAGAGAAGAATTTGAAGGAAGTGAACGATATCTTCATTCCGATTTTCTCGCCGCAAGACCAGTTCCTGCTGGAATATGCGCAGAAGCTTGTTTCCGCAGGCGACCTCAATGTGACGATCATGGACCCCTCCGAGATGGTCAGCGCGTATGCCGAAGTGCAGGATTCACTCAATGCTATCCAGGATTATGCGCCTGAGAAAGTGAGAATGCACTTCGACAATGCATTGGAAAAAGAGTTTCTGGAACAAAAAGATCTGATGATAATCAGTTTTGAAAGCTGGAAGAAAGCGGTTGAATCTCACAGTGTGTGGCTCGCAAATTCGCCTTCTGTCCTGATCATACGTGCGTAGGTTGCTGTTTTTAATAGAAATAATAAGTGTTTACTTTACGTAAGCGAATCAGCTTTCCGACTTATGATCTCCTTTTTAAAGAATAGATATACCAATTCCTTCAATCCGCAGACAATCCTCTTTTTTTTCCATAATTTCTTTATCAATGTAGGTACCACGCTGGTTTATGTTTCCGCCAACGTGCTTTTGCTCGAAAATCACCCTGAATACTCCCTGCCGATCGCATACATAGCTGCGGCACTGGCCGTGATGACAGCGGGGAAGATTTACGAATACTTCGAGCACCATTTGATCCTGAAACGCCTGAGCCTCGGGACCATGTTCTCGTCGCTATTTATGGTGGCGGTAGTGATGGTGCTGCTGTGGCTCGGTCACGGCATTGCCACGGCCATTTCCGTGATGGTAGGTTACAGGATCATTTACCTGCTTATCAATCTTGAATTCTGGGGCTTGTCTGCATTGGTTTTTGATGTGCGCCAAAGTAAGCGACTTTTCAGTGTGATCGGGTCCGGCGATATGCCCGCCAAAGCGCTGGGTGCCGTGCTGGCTGTGCTCATCCACTCCCCTTCCGTGCTGATGATCCTGCTGGTGATCTCGCTGATCTTCTTTGCGTTGGCCTTTTACACCCAGATACTTACATTCAAATACACTGAAATTCCCAACCCGCACCACGCAAGACCGCGCCAGGTGTCGGCTTCGGATTCGAAGATCATTCAAAAGTATTTTGGCGGAAACAAGCTGCTTACCTCGCTTTGTCTCGGTATGGTCGCCATTGCCGCGACTGCGACGTGGATCGAGTACCACTTTTTTGTGAATGTAAAATACAAATTCCACAGCCAGCACGACGTAATCACCTTCGTAGGTACGCTGCTAGCCGCTACTTACGGGATTTCGACGATCGTTAAATTGTTATTTTCGGGTAAAACGGTGGAGCGTTTCGGGGTAAAAATCACCTTGTACCTGCTGCCGCTTACTACCATTTTCATTTCGCTCGGCCTGCTGATCTCCTCTTACTTCCGGAAAGACGAACCCTCGCTCCTGTTCTATTATTGCGCGGCATACCTGCTTTTTGAATTGGTAAGAAGAACGATTTTCGATCCCGTATTCCTCGTGCTGTTTCAGCCGCTTTCCACCAAAACCAGGCTGAAAGGGCACACATTGGCAAAGGGACTATTTGAACCAATGGGAATGCTGATCGCAGGTGCATTGCTCTGGATCGTGTACTCGCGAAACCTGAGCAACATCAGTCTTACGTTCGATCTTTCGCTGCTCTTTGCAGTTGCGGCGCTGATTATTTTCAGGAAAGCTTATGGGCATTATACCCAGGAGCTGAAATCGGCAATCGGGAAACGGTTTATCAAAAGTGGTGAAATGGCCTCCCCTGCCGAGGCGCTGCCGATCATTACTGAAAACCTGAAAAGTGAAAGAAGAGAAGAAGTACTGAATGCGATTGACTGGCTGGCGAAAAACAAAGTGGCGCTTTTCCGCAAAAACGTTGATCTGCTGATCAAAAATCCGCACGTACAAGTGCGCCTGAAAACGCTGCAAACGCTCGCAACGCTGGACCAGCCCGAATTGTCGGATGCATTTTTGAAGTATATCGAAGCCGAACCGGATACAGCTTGTCAGACGCTCGCCGTGCGCATTGCCTGCGCCGCTTCCCGCTTGTCGGATGAGCAGCTGGCAAGGTTCCTGGCCCACCCCGACCTGGATATCGTGAGCGGTTCCGTGATGGGGAGCTGGGAAGCCGGCAAATCCCTGCCGCTGGTGCACGGTACCCTCCGCAAGCTTTTCACTTCCGGACAGGAACAACAGCAGCTGACCGCATTGGAATGTATCAGGGTAATCGGGATCCATTCCTACGAAGACCAGATTAAAAACTGCATTCAAAACGGCAGTGAAAAAGTCAAAAATACGGCGCTGGAAGTAGCCGCAGGCTCAGGGTCGGCGCAGCTGCTGCGCGAGTTGAAGCCACTGCTTGGGGGTACGCTTTCCAGATCTACCGTCATCGCATTGATCAAATCCGGTGACGCCGGTATCCGCATTATTGAGGAATGGCTGCAAAATGATCAGTCGGGAGAACGCATTCGTTTGTTCATTAAAGTAGCTGAAAAAACTAAACACGAATTTATACTTCAAATACTTTTCAATCTAATTAAAAGTATTTACCTGAATAAACATTCTGAAAGTAAAGAACTTACAGTTAACATTGATAAGATTGATACTTTTACATTGCTGGACGCATTGAAAGCGATGTCGAACTACCTGCTTGTTGCTGATTATAAATCAGTTGTATCGGAATTTGTAGAAAAAGAACTGAGCCACGCGTCGCAGCTCCTGGCCGAAATGGAGGACCATGCAATTGACAAAACATGGAATGACACACTTGAATATGAACTGGAACTCACCGGACAGCGGCTTTTCTATCTGTTCATGATGCAGTATGACAAGGACGCGGTGTCTAATGCGTGGCGCGGAATTCGTCATGCAAGCAAGGAAAAACGGGCGAACTCGCTGGAAATGATCGAGAGCCTTTTGCCGCGGACACTCTACCCTGCGTTGCACGCCTTGTTCGAAAACATCCCTGTCCAGCGAAAGCGGGAGGCACTGCGCCAGTATGTCGGCAACCAGGATGGCGGACTTGCATTGATACCTTACATTCTGACTCACCACGACCGCTCATTTACGACCTGGACAGTCGCAGTGGCGATTAAAAAGTTTGATCCGGCAGCTGGCGAACTTACCTATCTTGAACATCTTGTACACCATCCCGCGCGCCTGATCAGGGAAGCAGCTGCGGAAAAATACAGGGCGCTTGCCTTAAATCCCGAACTCAGATTCAGCCTTAACATTCCTATGCAACATACAGAAACTGCACAGACTATCTCAGAAATGGAGCGGGTGATTGTTTTGAAAAACACACAGCTTTTTTCCCAAACTCCTGAAAACGTACTGAGCTCGATCGCCCCGATCATGAAAGAGGTGACCTACAGTGAAGGTCAGCAGATCTTCGCCAAAGGCGACCTGGGCGATTCGATGTACATTATATATACGGGCTCGGTGGGGATTTACGACGGCAAAAAACAGCTCGCGTTGTTTGACAAAGGGGAGATTTTCGGTGAGCTTGCATTGCTGGATACCGAGCCACGGTCGGCTTCAACTGTTGCAGAAACGGACGTGCTCGTTTTCCGCATTGACCAGGAAGATTTCTTTGAATTAATGGAAGAACGCGACGAGATTCTAAGAAATGTGCTGCGGATCCTCTGCCAGCGCATCCGCGTTCAAAATGAGAAAATGCGGATGCAAGGCTGAGACAGTATCAATGTGCGGCTTGTTTGAGCTTTTCCAGGTGCAGCGCTTTGGCCGCATTGCGTCGTTCCTGCTGTGATTTGGTCCAGTAAAAATGCGTTTCCAGGAAAGATACCTGCGTCTCGTTCCAGTGACCGGGATCTGATACCAGCTCGCGTGCGTTCAGCTCTTCGAACAATGTAGCAGATATGGTTTCAAAATCACCTCTCCCGAGGTAGTCCAGATCTGCGTCTGCCAGGATCATTTCCATTTTATTTTGCGGCATTTGCGGGATTTTAGTTGCCATAATCATCCCGCAGATCGCCTCCATTTGTTCGTCAGAATATCCATAGTCCGGCAGGATTTCCCTCACAATCCGGCAGCCCTCTTCTTCGTGGCCACGATACACATTCATGAAACCTGAATCGTGGTACAAAGCCGCTGTTTCCAGCAAGATCAGGGCATTTACATCTGTAATTTCCTCCAATGCAGCCAGCTCCATGGCGGCAGCTACTACATCTTTGGTATGGTGTAAACCGTGGTAAAAAAGGTTACTGTCCAATCGGGTGCGCAGCTCTTCAAAAATGTATGCTCTTGCGGCCTCAATATTCATGGCTATTCCAGTACTTCGTAAATCATCACAGCATTTTCCTTGTTTTTCAAGTTCACCTCGCCTACGGGGTTGCATTGAAAAGCCTCTTTAATGCGCTGGTATGCAGATTCCGGCACTACTACCTGGCCGGGCTTCGCCACAGACTGCAAACGCTGCGCCACATTCACCACGTCCCCGATCACCGTATAATCCAGCCGCCGCAATGCAGCTGAGCCGATGTTACCCGAAACCATTTCGCCGGAATTGATCCCGATAGAAACCTTCGGACAATAAGCGGAATTGTCAGACAGCTCTTCCCTGAACTTATCAATGTGATTGCGCACTGCCAGCGACGATTCCACCGCCCTGTCGAGGTGATAGTCCCCGCGGAAAACGGCCATTACTGCATCTCCCATAAACTTATCAACCAGCCCACCCTGCGCGATGATCTCTTTAACCATCACATCGAAATACTTGTTGATCATGGTAACCACACGGTCCGCCGGCTCCTTTTCAGATATAGAAGTAAATCCGCATAGGTCCATAAAAACGACGGTACCTTCGATATTTTCACTCGTCATCAGCGACTTTTCAAAAGTATCCTGCGTCATGAATTGCAGCACAGAGGAATCGACGTACATTCTTAGAATGTCATTTTCACGCACTGCTTTCAATGTTTCTTTCAGCTGGGCGACGTACTGGAGTGTTTTCTCCATTGTCACTTCAAGGTCTTTGAAATCAATGGGTTTGGTCAGGAAATCGTATGCGCCGCGGTTCATGGCGGTGCGTATGTTATCCATATCCCCGTAAGCCGACACGATGACCGCTTTCAGTACCGGACTTACCTCTCCAATGCGGACAAGCAACGTCAGTCCATCCATTTCCGGCATATTGATATCGCTCAAAACCATATCGATATCCTGGTTCTCGGCGATTACTTCAAGTGCTTTCACACCATTTTCGGCAAACAAAAATTCGTACTCCTGCTCACGGATCTGCCTCCTGAACTTTTGCTTGATCAGCAGCTGCAAGTCAG
The DNA here is from genome assembly GCF_001424405.1 of Dyadobacter sp. Leaf189. Taxonomy (GTDB): domain Bacteria; phylum Bacteroidota; class Bacteroidia; order Cytophagales; family Spirosomataceae; genus Dyadobacter. Next base: position 745,907 of record NZ_LMPS01000005.1, on the reverse strand, counting down.
CCTCATCATCCACAACCAATATCCTGGCTTTCATAAAATAGTCAGCAGTTTTTCTTTCAGTTCAACAAAATTGACCGGCTTGGTCAGAAAATCATCTGCGCCAAGCTGCATGGCCTGGTCGTGATTGGCGCTGTCGCCGTAGGCCGTGATCATCATCACCTGGGGCGGTGCAGACGGGTGGTCTCTCCGTATCGTTTTCAAAAGTTCGATCCCGCTCATTCCCGGCATATTGATATCGGAAAGGATCATCACTACTTCCGAAGGATGCGCGGCAAGGTAAGTCAGCGCCTCTTCGCCCGAAAACGAAAAGGAAAACTGGAACTGCCCACTTCGTATCTCCTTTCTGAACTTTTGTTCAAACAGGGATTTCACATCTTCTTCGTCGTCTACAACTAGTATTTTCATGAAGGTTTTTCGAAAATGTCAGGATTGGCTGATTGGTTCGCTGACAGGTATTGTAATTCTGAATTCTGTTCTCTCTCCGGGTATTGACTCCACGTCCAGTACGCCACCGTGCCCGTTAGTGATAATATCGTAGCTCATCGAAAGCCCCAGACCAGTTCCCTGGCCTGTCGGCTTGGTGGTAAAAAACGGCTGGAAAATCTTGGCTTTTACGTGTTCGGGCATTCCAGTTCCATTGTCGGTAACGCGGATATAAAGCTTATTGGCAAATTTTTTGGTACTGATCTTCACCTCGGGCTTATAGTCACTGCTAAAACCTTCGGCGGCCAGCTTGCGCTTTTTCTCCGCCACCGCGTAAAATGCATTGGTAAAAAGATTGAGAAATACCCTTCCCAAATCCTGCGGAAGTACATTCACTTTGCCTATTGTATCATCAAAATCAGTGACCAGCGCCGCATTGAATTCCTTGTCTTTGGCGCGCAGACCATGGTAAGCCAGCCGCATGTATTCGTCGGCCAGCGCATTGATCTCGACGGGTTCTTTCTCACCGGACGAAAGCCTCGAATGCTGCAGCATTCCTTTTACAATGGAGTCTGCACGCTTTCCGTGGTGGGTAATCTTCTGCTGGTTCTGGTTCAGGTCTGCGATGATCTGCTTGATGTAATCTTTATCTTCCTCCGCCAGCTCCGACTTTTCGATTTCCTCTTCCAACTCCGTACAAAGCTCCGCAGATACCTCAGAGAAGTTGTTTACAAAATTCAGCGGATTCTGGATTTCGTGCGCGATACCGGCTGTCAGTTCACCGAGCGACGCCATTTTCTCACTTTGAATCAATTGATTTTGCGTGGATTTCAGCTCCTCGATCGTACGTTGCAGCTCTTCTTTTTGCATCGTAAGCTCCTGAGTCCGCTCATTCACCAGGTATTCCAGCGATTCCTTTTGTGCGCGACTTGCCTGCTCTTCTCTTAGCCGGTCTTCCCGCTCCTTTTGAAGCACTTTCATCTGCTTTCTTGCATAAAACCACACGAAAAAGCAGAGTACGAATGCAAACGCGACCGCTACCTGAAAAAAGCTGTCATTCTCTTCATAAAACTTCGGGAAGATACCTTTGACAAAATCCCGGATAATCGAGATCGCTACGAAAGGCATAACCGTTTGCGCAGTAGTGCGGAGCGAGTTGAATACTTCGTTCCGGTAAATAACCACGATCAGCCAGACCAGGAAAATGTCCCACACCCAGTTGGTCCAGAAAGGCTCTTCGGCGATGTAGAAGGTGGCGATCCAGGCAATACTGAAATACCGCGCGAAGACCAGCCGCTTTTCCCATTCAGGATGGTTAACGGCGGTTTGTAAAGATGTGCGGATGTACTGGATCAGGAAAAAGGAAACTAAAAAATAATCCATGCAAGGCAGGGTTGCTGTTTCTTCTTTTGAATTAATCGATTGTACAGCCAAAGTAAAGATTTTACTTCAAATAACCGATTCAGCAGATGCCAGGCGCGATCGCCGGGATTATACTTTTGTGTAAATCTCGTTTTTAATCAACTTTACATTATTCAGCTGCGGAATTGCCAATACCTTGTTACGCGGTACCACGCCGCGCGAAATCCAGTTTTGTACGCGACTGACTTTCAGATTATGGATGCGCGAATATTCTGAAATAGTAATCCATTCATGCAAATCATACTCTGCACCTTCAACAACAATCCGCACATCTTGTAACTGCTGCAATTCGTTCAGAGCATCCTTAATTTCAGCGATGGTTTGTCTTGCACGATCCTTGATAGCCTTCCAGAATGGTTTGATCTCCTCTCGTTCGGCTTCCGAAAGCCCATAATACCAATCTGCAAATTCTTTACGGATAGCGGGCCTATCCTCACTGCGAGCCACTTTCATGCGCGCTGTATACCGGTCAATGTAAACTTGGAAGTCCTCTCTCATAACTCATCGAAATCTGTTAAAAAACCAAGTGCCTCCCTAAGCCTGACAGCCTCTCTTACCAGCTCTTCATACTCCGAATCAAGCTCGTCAAAGGGCGGCAACAATAATTCTATCTCCAACTCAGCTAGCCGGGTGGTTATCTTTAATATAAGTTCCTCTTTTCGGGACTGTCGTGACATGGAAAAGTGTGTGTTATTTTTTCAAATCTATCTAATGTAAAGTTATTTTACAAAATATCATTTGTACTTACTTTACACTATAATTGCTCTTCGCATTTCCGTACAAGGTTTGTCCGAATCTGAACGAAAGCGAGACAATGCGAAAAGCTAAGATCCTATTTTCCAAATGTTTGCAATTCTGGTACAATGTTTATACATAGAACTATGCATTACATTGTAGTTCCTGTTAGCCATGATATTTAATTTCCCCCGACTTCAACGAATTGCACGATGATCCAAAACTATTTCAAGATCGCCTGGCGGAACCTGCTGCGGAACCGCGCGTTTTCTGCCATTAATATTGCCGGCCTCGCCATTGGACTGGCTTCCTGCATGCTGATCAGTCTGTACGTGATCGACGAACTGAGCTTTGACAGGTTTCACGAAAAAGCCGACCGGATCGTGCGGGTTGTTTTCAAGGGATCCATGCAGGGCGGCAAGTTCAATGAAGCCCACGTAATGCCGCCCACAGCAGCCGCATTGAAAGCCGATTACCCCGAAGTACTCGACGCGACACGCCTGAGACAAGGCGGCAGCCCGATCATTTCCATCGACGATCAGCTATTTACCGACAACAAAATGGCATTTGTAGATCCCAACTTCTTCCAGGTATTTACACTGCCTTTTGCACACGGTAACAGCAAAACGGCATTGGCCGACCCCAATGCGATTGTGATCAGCGAAGCACTTGCCCGGAAATTCTTCGGGGATAAAAATCCGGTCGGTCAGCTGCTTACATTCAAAGGCTCACGCGATAAGGCGAGGATTGCGGGCGTTTTTAAGGATATACCAAGAAACTCCCACTTCCGTTTTGACATATTTGCTTCCCTGATCAACTCCGGCGAGGCGAAATCTACCTCGTGGATGCAATCAGAGTTCTTCACTTACCTTGTTCTCCCCGAAGGCTACGATTACAAAAAGCTGGAAGCCAAATTGCCGGCGACAGTCCGCAAGTACATGGGGCCGCAGGTTGAAAATGCATTCGGCATGAGCTTTGACGAGTTTGAGAAGAAGGGAAACATGATCGGGTTGAGGTTGCAGCGGCTCACGGACATTCACCTCCATTCAGACTTCCAATATGATCTCGGCGACAATGGCGATGTGCGTTACGTGTACATTTTCGGTGCCGTCGCAACGATCATGCTGATCATCGCCTGCATTAATTTCATGAACCTCTCTACCGCAAGCTCATCGAAGCGTGCCAAGGAAATTGGGGTACGGAAAGTAATGGGCTCCGAGAAAAGGGAGTTGATCTGGCAATTCCTGACCGAGTCCACATTGGTGACATTCCTGGCGATGACGATCGCCCTCGTAACGGCGATCATCGCATTGCCGCTGTTTAATCAGCTGGCAGATAAAAACCTGCGCATTGACTTACAAACGTTACCTGCATTGTGCCTGTATTTTGTTTTGTTCGGACTTTTCGTCGGGCTCTTTGCGGGAAGTTACCCGGCCTTTTTCCTTGCTTCATTCAAGCCCATTGCCGTTTTAAAGGGAAATATCAGCTCGGGATTTTCGAGAAACTCAGCCAGTTTCAGCATGCGCAGCGCGTTGGTGGTATTTCAGTTCTGCGTTTCCATTGTACTGATTATTGGCACAATGGTCGTATACAATCAGCTCCGGTTTATTCAGAATAAAAAACTGGGTTACGATAAAAGTCAGGTGCTGGTACTGCCGGATACCTGGGCTTTGGGTAAAAATCAGGAGGCCTTCAAAGAGGAAATGCTGGCCGACAGTCGCATTGCGCAGGTAAGCTCATCGGGTTACTTACCTGCTGGCCCCTCCTACAATAACAACTATTCGATATATCCCGAAGCAAAATCGACCGAGCTCGTGAAAACGCTGCGGTACGATGTTGACTTTGACTATATCCCGACGCTGGGCATGCATATCCTGGAAGGACGTAACTTTTCACGCGAGTTCGGGACGGATTCTTCGGCTATCATCATCAATCAAACCGCGGCGCGGATGCTGGGCTGGAAAGAAGGCGCATTGAACCACACGGTCAGCAACAGCGACAATGCAGGAAAACGCTCGACTTACGTGGTGATCGGCGTGGTAGAGGATTTCCACTTCCGCTCTTTTCACGAACCGATCACACCATTGGTGATGGTTTTGGGAAAAGGCTCCGGCACAACGATCGCCAAGATCAAAACCAATGACATACCTGCATTGATTTCGTCTCTCGAAAAGAAATGGAATGCATTCAAACCAGACCTTCCATTTACCTACTCTTTCCTCGACGACCGTTTCAATGAAACCTACAAAGCCGAGCAAAAAACGGGTAAGATACTAGGGCTGTTTGCCGGACTCACCATTTTCGTCGCCTGTCTGGGTCTGTTCGGGCTGGCTACCTTCACTGCCGAGCAGCGGACGAAGGAGATCGGGGTGCGCAAAGTACTCGGTGCATCGGTACCCGGCATTGTGGCACTGCTTTCGAAAGATTTTCTGAAACTGGTTGGCATTGCCCTGGTACTGGCAGCTCCGCTCGCGTGGTGGCTTATGGACAAATGGTTGCAGGATTTTGCTTACCGTGCCGATATCGCCTGGTGGATGTTTGTACTGGCCGGAGCGCTTTCTGTCGTGATCGCACTATTTACGGTTTCTTTCCAGTCTGTAAAAGCCGCACTGATGAACCCGGTGAAATCGCTGAAATCGGAGTAAAAGCTGGAAAATACCTTTGGAATAATTATTTAACGAAAGTCGCCATCACTAAATCAACAACTGCCATGGCGCAAAATGAAGAAGTAATCGAAGCGCTCAACGATCTGATCGTCATTAACAATGACCGGATCGCGGGGTATGAAAAGGCTTACAGCGAAACGAAAGAAATAGAAACGGACCTGCGGTCGATGTTCAATAACCTGGCAGACCAGAGCCGGGCGAATGTAGCGGACCTGAACAATTTAGTAAGAAGTCTGGGCGGAGAGCCTGAAACAGGTACGATGACTTCCGGTAAGCTGTACCGGGTTTGGATGGATATCCGGTCGCTTTTCAGCTGGGATAACAGACGCGCAGTGCTGGAAAATGCAGAGGGCGGCGAAGATGCAGCCAAGAAGGCCTACGACGAGGCTGTCAACGCTGTTGCATTCCCCAAGGAAGTTATGGACCTGCTCGTCAAGCAACAGTCGGCGATCCACAATGCGCATGATACGCTTAAAAGAGAGCGGGACCGGCAAAGGGACCTTCCGCAATATCCTCTTACCACCTGACAAAAGCCGGTTAATAGCCGGCTTTTTTGTGCCCAATGGGGGGATAGAGCTCCACATCAATACTTTTTGAAAAAAACTTTTAATTTCCTGTAACCTTTTCAGCATTTCCCAGTTTCCACGTCAGAATCACCACAAAAAAGAGGCAGCCGCTTGAATACGCTCACAGACAATTCATTGATGCTACGGGTAAAAGCCGGCGATCTGGATAAGATGGGCTTGCTGTTTGAGCGCTATAACCGGCCTCTTTTCGCGTTTTTCTATCACATGACTCACAACGCAGACCGGAGTGAAGACCTGGTACAGAATGTGTTTTACCGGATGCTCAAATACAAGCATAATTTCACCGGCGAAGGCGAGTTCAGGTCGTGGATGTACCACCTGGCAAGAAACGTACTGAACGATTCGATTCGTGAAAACAAGGGGCGGAACAATGTTGATGTAAACGATGTGGCCGATCAGCTTGGCGGAGGTACCTCGGCGGATAGTGGTTTTGAAAAACAGCAGGACAAGGATTTCCTGCACCAGGCAATGGCGGGCCTGAGCACCGAGCACCGCGAAATCCTGATCATGAGCCGCTTTCAGGAGCTAAAATACGAGGAGATAGCCAAAGTGCTGAACATCAATGAAGGGACTGTGAAAGTGCGTGTTCACCGCGCTTTGGGGGAATTAAAGAAAAAGTTTTTTACCAATGAAAGAAGATAAACACATACGTTGCGCGCAGTCCAGGGAACACCTGACCGACTGGCTGCAAAACCGCCTCAGCAAAGCGGAGCAAATGGATATGAACATGCACCTGGCGGAATGCCTGGAGTGTCAGGAAGAGTTTGCGGCAGATAAACAGCTTTGGGATAGTCTGGGTAAAATGTCCGTTCCGGAACCAGGTCCGGCCATGCGGCTGAACTTCTATGACATGCTTGAAGAGTTTAAAGCCGCTGAACAGAAAACACCCCGATTTTCATGGCAGGCGCTGCTGGAAAGGATTCAGGAGCTGGTAGTGCCGCAATGGGCAATACAGCTGGGTTTCAGCCTGCTTTTGGTAGCACTGGGCGCGGCAATCGGGTACAAGGTAACCCAGCGCAACAGCCAGGCTGCCGCTTACCAGCAGCAGATAGAAACCCTGGCCGCGCAGGTACAGGATATGAAAAGCACGATGATGCTTTCATTGATTGAAAATCCGTCGGCAACGGAGCGGCTGCGGGCGGTAAGTTACACCAGCGAGATCGCCCAGGCAGACGAACGCGTGATCGATGCGCTTTTTACCACACTCAATAACGACGACAACGTGAACGTGCGCCTCGTCACGCTCGAAGCTCTTATGCAGTACGCCGACAATCCACTTGTCCGCAGCGGGCTGGTGAAATCACTTTCTAAACAGGAATCGCCGATGGTGCAGGCTGCATTGGCCGACGTGATGGTGAAGCTGCAGGAGAAACGCTCCATTAAAGCATTGAAATCACTGCTCCGGAAAGAGGGTCTCGACAATCTGGTCAAGAATAAAATCGAACAATCGATCAAGGATTTATCTTAAACATCCATCATCTATTTATCAGCCATGAAACTTTTTGCAATCCCCCTGCTGGCGGGAGCGGTACTCTGCTGTACCCAGGCCCCGGCGCAAAACCTGGAATTTAAGGAGCATATCAGCAAGGAATTCGCCGCGCCCACTGCTTCCGGCAGTACGCTCGCTATTTACAACATCAATGGGTTTATCAAAGTGGAGGGATATGCCGGAGATAAGGTGATCCTGGAAGTGAATAAAAAAATTACTGCCAAAACAAGCGAGGTACTGGAACAAGGCAAGAGCCAGTTTAAACTAAGCTATGATCAGAAAGCCGACAGTATCATCGTCTACATCGCCGAACCTTTCGACTCGCGTCCAAACCGCGGACGTAGAAACTGGGAAGGTCCAAAAATCGAGTACAATTACGCACTGGATTTTACAGTCAAAGTCCCCTACGCAATGAGCCTGCACGTTTCGACGGTTAATGGAGGCGACGTGACGGTAGACAATGTGACCGGTCCGCTAAGTGTCAGTAACGTAAACGGCGCTATCCGAGTCGCCAATGCGAAGGGTACCGCCAGGATGCGGACAGTCAATGGCAATGTCGAGGCCAACTTTCTGACACTGCCCCCGGGTGAGTCTGATTTCAAAACGCTGAACGGGGATATCCGTATCACCTACCCTGCGGCTCTTTCGGCCGACTGCCAGTTCAAGAGCTTCCACGGCGAATTCTACACCGACTTCCCCAATGCAGAACAGCTGCCGGCCCGCGTGGTGAAGAACCAGGTTAACGACGGGAACAAGACCGTGTACAAGCTGAATACCGAAACGTATATCCGCATTGGTCAGGGTGGGCCCACTTACAAGTTTGAAACATTTAACGGTAATATCTATCTCAAAAAGCAATCATAAGCAACGATGAAAACCAACCGATTTATAACCCTCGCGCTAAGCATTTCACTGGCTGTCTTCGGCAATGCGACTGTTTTCGGACAGGCAAAAGAGACCATTACGGTACCACTTTCTGACCCGTCCAAACCTGGCAGCCTGAAAGTAAACCTCCTCAATGGAAGCATCCGGATCAGCGGCTATGCAGGCAAGGAAGTAGTGATTGAAGCAACGGGAAAAGTACCCGAGCAGAACGATAAGCCCAAGGATGAAAACGCAGCAGGAATGCGGCGCATTGTTCCTTCGAGCGGACTCGAACTGACGGCAACGGAAGAGAACAATTCGATTAAAATAACTTCCCGGTTTGTAAACAAACCAATGAACCTGCATATCAAAGTACCCCAGAAATTCGCGCTCAAAGCGTCCACTGTAAACGACGGGGATATCATCGTGGAGAATGTAGATGGAGAGCTGGAAGTGGCCAATGTCAATGGGGAAATCTCACTTACGAATGTATCCGGTTCGGCGGTTGCCAACACGATCAACGGGACGCTGAAAGCTACCTTCAAAACAGTCGATGCGAAGTCGCCGATGGCGTTCTCAACACTGAACGGAAACGTGGATGTGACACTTCCGGCTACTGCGAAATTCGATGTAAAACTGAAATCCGACCGGGGCGAAATTTACAGCGACTTCGACGTGGAGGTTGACAAAAGTCAGCCGCAGGCGACGCGCACTTCAAAGGATGGAATGTTCAAAGTTTCGCTTGAAGACTGGGTAAAAGGAAAGGTAAATGGAGGCGGAAGCGAGATCATGATGAAGAATATGAACGGGAATATTTACGTGAGAAAGGCGAAGTAAGCCCGCTGAGATTTTGACGTACGGAAAAGATTTTCTTTCCCGTACGTTTACTCGATCGTAGCGCCCAGCTCGAAGAGCATTTTAGAGAGCTCTTCGAGCTTTTTTGTTTTCACACTGGCCAGTATCTGTTCCGACATTGCCTCGGCAGAAACAGCCGATTCGGTCAGCACTTTCTTACCTGCATTGGCCAGCTTCACATAGCTCACCCGGGCGTCACGGCTGTTGGCCTCCCGGCGTACCATTCCCAGCTTTTCCAGGGGCGACAACATGCGGGTAATTCCCGATGCGGTAAGACCAATTTTCTCCGCCAGATCCGTGCGCCGCAGCTTCTCATCAGGCGCCTCCCCGAGGTGATAGAGGATCATAAATTCATTCAGACTTAGCCCATGTGAACTCAGCTTTGAGTCGAACTTCTTGAAGATCAGCGACTGTACGGTGGTGAGGTTGAGAAAGAATTTCAATGATTGAGAAATTGCCGCCATATACTTGATTTAAACTTGAAATGTACTTGAATAATAATTGATATATACTTGATTACTCAAATATATATCAATTAAATTGAAATCCTATGATCCTATTAAACAATTGATTAAGATTTTGATATTCCAAGAAAATGTTTCACGTGGCACTTCTAGCCTGAATGTGCGCGGAGCAGCTGGCGGTAGCTGTTGAGGATTGCAGATTTGGAAATAAAGCCGACAAATTCGCCGTTTGTCTTCACCACAGGCAGATTCCAGGCGCCCGATTCGTCGAACTTTTTGACGACACTTACCACGCTGTCAAAGTCGCTGATCACGACCTCGGGCTTCTTCATAAGCTGCTTTACTTCGAGCAGATCGTAGGCGCCCGGATTGAAGAAAAGCGGGCGGATATCGTCGAGCGAAATGATACCTGAAAGCTTGTTTTCGGAGTCGGTTACTGCGATGATATTCCGGTGTCCTGAACGCACCATATCGGCCAATTCCTCCCTGCTTGCCTCGCAATGGATGACTTGGATATCCTTATCGATAAGGTCGAGGACGTGGAGCAATGAAAGCAAATTCCGATCGTGCTCACGGGTGAAAATCTTGCCTTGCTGTGCGAGTTTTTCAAGGTCTGGCGACACGGATGAAAACCATTTTGCAATTGAAAAAGAGATCACCGAAACGATCATTAACGGGATAAAAAGATCATAGCCGGAGGTCGATTCTGCAATCAGAAATATGGCTGTCAGCGGCGCATAAAGAACCCCGCTCATTACGCCCGCCATTCCTACGATCACGAGGTTATTTACGGGCACGTCGCTCACTCCCGCCTGCACGCAGAGCAATGCAAATACATAGCCGAGCGAGCCGCCCGCGAAAAGCGACGGCGCAAAATTTCCCCCGTTCCCGCCGCTGAAAATCGTGATGGAAGCAGAGAATGCTTTGAGCAAACAGATCACCGCCACAAACACAATAACGACCCAGTCGCGGTAGCCAATGAACCTGAAAAAACTGTTCTGCATAATGCCCTGCATCTGTCCGTTCGTGATCGCTTTGATGGTATCATAACCCTCACCAAACAGCGGCGGATAGAGCACGCAAAGCACCGAAAGAACACCCCCACCAACCATCGCTTTTTGAATGCGCGTCATTTTCAGGTTATGGAAAAATTGGTCGATCGTTTTTGCAATCAACACAAAATACCGGGCGTACAAGCCGCAGAGAATTCCCAGTACGAGGTAGTATGGAATGTTGTGGTAGTCGAAAGGATTTCTGGTCTTGAACTGGAATAATACCTCCTCCTCTAAAAGGATTTTTGACACCAAACTCCCGCAGACAGCAGCCACAACCAGCGGGATAAAATCGGAGAATACAACGCCTGTCAGGAGGATCTCGAATGCGAACATCATCCCGGCAATAGGCGCATTGAATGCGGACGCGATACCGGCTGTTGCACCGGCGGCAAGCAGCAATGTACGCTCGCGGTAATCGAGCTTGTAAGTACGCGCGAAGTTGGAACCAATGGCTGCGCCTGTCACGGCGATCGGACTCTCCAAACCGGCCGAGCCGCCGAGCCCCACGGTGATCGCGCTTTGCACGATTTGCGAATACATTTTGACGGACGAAACAATACTGGAATTTTGCGCGATCTCGTAAAGAATGGCGCCGATCCCTTTTCTGTCCTGGCCCTTGAAAAGGAATATTACCACCAGTGTAGTGGTCACAATTCCCAGGAACGGAAACAGTATGTAGAAAAACACCTGCCGCTCGAAGTGGACTTTGTCGGTGATAATGTAGTGTATGTAATGCACCAGCTCTTTCAGCAGCACGCCCGCCAGGCCGCAGGTTACTCCTACCAGTACACCCGACAGGATCAGGAACTGTGTACGGTTAAGCACGCTTTTTAGCCAGAACAGCAGGATTTCATAACTCTTGGCTTTCCTGAGACTGTACCGGGCAAAATCTCTCCTGTACTTTAAAAAATGATAGAACTTCTTAATGTTGACTTTATTCACTGTTCAATGTTAGGTCTGCGCCCGTGACCTGCGGACAATATGAAGGTGGCATTTAGCCAAAGCAATTACGTGTGTACTTATGCTAGCAAAATATGTTCCTGCAAGCGCCGGATTACAACAAAAAACCCGTCGGGGCTGCCGACGGGCTTTTGCACTCCATAAAGGCTGGTTTAATTAGCTCTTGCAAGCTGCACTTCCAGCCTGATATCTACATTCCTTTCATTGTTGTTATACCGCGAGCCGCCTGTTCCGATACCCACGCCCATTCCGCCGCCCATTCCGATACCGCCGCCCAAACCAATGCCGATCCGCGGACTGAAGCCCGACTGGGAGGATTGCCCTTCCACTTTGATGTTTACACCCAACATGGAAGTTTCCTTTGCATTTACAGCCATCAAGCTGAACGGGATCACGATCTGCTCGGTAAGCTCGCCGTTTTTATCCATCGAGATGCGCGACTTAATGCTGCCGTCGGGCACAACCAGGTTGATAAAATGCTGGCCACTTTTGTCTTTCCAGACTGCTTCTTTATTGTATGAATCAAGCAGCAGATCAAGTCCCAGGCTGTTAGGCAGGTCCGTATCAATGCGCTTCAATGCTTTCCTATCTTCTTTCATCACCACCGGAAAAAGCAGCGAATATGCTTCTTTTTTCTGGCCTTCGGGACTGAATGCAATCTTCAAGCCGCTGCTCAGTATATTCTGGATCGTCGAAGGATCTTTTGTTTTAAGGGTAATGTACACGAACTGATCGTCGTTGATGATCCCATATTTCAACCTCGATCTCTGATCCTGCTGGTCAGGTTTCACTTCATCCACATACGTAAAAGGCGCATTCCACTTTGACTCGTAGGTCATTGTTTTTGAAGAACTACATCCGAAAAGGGCGGCAAGCAATACGATACTCCAACTGTTCCTGAAATTTTTCATTTGTTTGGCTTAATCACAATTTATTTACAATGGATTAACGAAATCCTGCATTTAAACATTACGAAAAAGCGCAACAAATCGTTGCAAATGCGCATTTCAGGAGGCAGGTGAAATGAGCCTGCCAATTTTCTGGTGCAATTTTTCGGGTTCAAATGGCTTCGAAAGCGTGTCGTTCATTCCCGCTTCGAGCGCCTGCTGGATTTCTTCGGGCAATACGGTCGCTGAAAGCGAGAGGATAGGTACAGTTACTTTCAGTTCGCTCCTTACCAGCCGGGCTGCTTCAAATCCATCCATTTCGGGCATTCTGGTATCCATGATCACGAGGTCGAACACCCGCTGCCGGAGCGTCTCTACAGCTTCTTTTCCATTCACCACGAGCGTTGTGTCCAGCTGCCAGGCTTTCAGGTATTTTTTGAGTAAAAGCGCATTGATCGGGTTGTCTTCGGCTACCAGTACTGTTCTGCCGGCAAACGGCGGCAGATTCTGGAATGAAACCACGGGCTTTGCCTCGGCGGCTTTTTCATTCGCATCGGGCAAAATCAATGTAAAAAAGAACTCGCTGCCTTCGTTTGCGCGGCTGTTCACTTCCAGCTCGCTTCCCATCAGCCGCGCGAGCTTTTGGGAGATCGTGAGCCCGAGCCCGGTACCTCCGTACTGGTGGGATATGCTCTCCGAAGCCTGTCCGTATTCGGAAAAAATGTTCGATAGCTGCTCGCCCGACATTCCGATGCCGCTATCCTCTACGCTGAACCGGATCTTGTGCCCGGAACTTGCCTGCGCGACGTGGCTAATTTTCAGCTTAACCCCGCCCTGAACCGTAAACTTCAATGCATTGCCGACCAGATTGAGCAGGATCTGATTGAGCCGCATTCCGTCCACCAGCATGCAGTCAGGCACTGCGTCGTCCACTTCCAGGTCAAGCGAGAGCCCTTTTTCATCGGCCTTGAATTTCATCAGGTCAATGATACCCCTTGCCAATACACGCATATCCGTTGAGGTAGGGATAATGGAGAATTTGCCTTCCTCTATCTTCGAAATATCAAGTATATCGTTCAAAATGTTGAGCAGAGAACCCGAAGATTGCCGCAGCATATCGATCAGTTCCCGCTGCTCTACAGTCAATGCACTTGCGGAAAGCAGGTTACCGAGACCGATAATCCCGTTCAGCGGCGTGCGTATTTCGTGGCTCATATTGGCCAGAAAAGCTTCCTTGCCTTTGCGCGCGCGGTCGGCCTGCTGCTGTGCATCGATCAATGCGCGTTCGTGGGCTTTTCGCTTTTCGATATCGTGCAGGTTGATAAACAGCAGCCTGTTCTTGAACATAATGCGCAGTTCAAGCCACACGGGCTGGCGCAGGCGACCATAAAAGCGGTCCTCGATCACGATGGTATGTCCGCCGATATAGCTCTTTTCAACCAAAACCTGACGCAGCGCCGACGTATCCGGCTCAACCAGCAGTTCCAGAATAGAAATGCCGACCAGTCCATTTGGTGAAATGCCTAAAATCGTTTCTACTGACGGATTAATCGAGAAGATCTTGCCCGTTTCAGCTTCCACCGTCGCGATGATATCGGGTGAATTGATGACGATCGTCGCGTAGTTTTCAAGCAGCTTGTTCTTATCCCGGATCTCTTTCTGACTCCTCGCCAGGCGTATCAGCGAGTCGACTTTCGCATTGGTGATAAATGGATCCAGCGGCTTGTACAGGTAGTCAATCGCGCCGGTTTTTAATCCGCGTACAGCGTAAGTAGTCTCTTTCGAAATAGCGGTTACAAAAACAATAAGAATTTCCTTTGTTTTCGGATTGGATAAAAGCGTTTCTGCAAACTCAAATCCATCCATTCCCGGCATTTGAACATCTACCAGCGCCACTGCAATATCATTTTCCCAAACCATTCTCAGCGCTTCGTTCGGGGAGGTTGTAGCAAAAATTTCAATGTCGTCCCTGCTGAGGATTGCGCGCAGCGAGATCAGGTTCTCCTCTCTGTCGTCCAGCAGTAATATCTTGGTATCTTCCATGGCTAAGTTGAGTGAGTATGCAGTATTTCTTTGATTGTATTTGAAAAATGACCGCGGGACAGCACCTTATGCCCGCTATATTGTTGCAAAGCCGCTTCCGGCATGCGCTTTGACTCAGCATCGGCAGGATCAAGCACATAGGTTGCGCTGCCTCTTTCAGCTAGTACTTTCAGCCCAAAAGCCCCATCTGCGCTCGAACCGGAAAACAGCATGGCCGCTTTGACAGGAATGCCGGAAAACGCCGCCGATATAAATGTCGCGTCTATCGACGGTCTTGAGAAAAAATCCTTTTCAGAAGAATCATAGTAAAACCGCTTGTCGGGACCAATCAGGAGGTGATAGTCGGGTATGGCGAAATAGATGCTATCGGGCTCGACGGGATCCAGATGCTGCGGTTCACTCATAAATACATTTGTTTTATTTTTAAAAATGCGGGGAAACACAGCTGAGCTGGCTTTTCCCCTGTGCAAAACAAAAACGGCTGCGAAAGACAGCGGGCGTTCAAGGATTTGTAAGATTTCCTCAAAAAGCACCATGCTCCCGGCGGATCCTCCAAAGAGAACCAGGCTCAGCGGGTTTGTTATGCCATGGTTCATTTAATTTTCTGGTAAATATTCAGTGAACTATCTACAACCCTGAAATAATCTTCCAGTCCTGAATATCGCAGCGTTTCCCGCTTTCCGAGACAAAGAAAGCCCAGAACGCTCAAACTTTCATAAAGCAGCCGGAATACGCGCTGCCTCAATTCCAGCGTAAAGTAGATCATTACATTGCGGCAGCTGATAAACTGGAACTCATTGAACACGCCGTCGCCTGTCAGATCGTGTAGCGAAAACACGATATTTTTCCGGATTTCGGGCGAGATCACCGCTTTGTTGTACGATACGTGGTAGTAATCAGATAATGAATGCTGACCGGCTGCCTGCATGTAATTTTCAGAAAAAGTACGCACACTGCTGAGCGTAAAAACACCTTCCCGCGCGGCGGTAAGTACCTTATTGTTTAAATCGGTGGCGTAAATGAGCGAGCGGTCGAGGTACCCTGCCTCTTTCAGCAGGATCGCCATTGAGAAGGCTTCTTCGCCCGACGCGCAGCCTGCAACCCAGAGTCGCAGCGCCGGATAGGATTCCAGGTAGGTGAATACTTCACTTCTCACCTTCACAAAATAGTCAGGATCGCGGAACATCTCCGAGTAGTTGACCGTCATTTCCTGGATCAGATCATATACGATCCCTCCACCGGGTGCAATGTGCGCGAGCAGCTGCTCCATATCCATTCGCTTGCTCGTGAGGTACCTGCTCGCTCTTCTCAAAAGCGACGGACGAGCGTAACCCGAGAAGTCGAACCCGGATATTTTCCTGATTTCCGCAATCAGAATTTCAAGATCTGAATATTCCATTAGTACCATGTTCAACCAGCTTGCAGCCAGACTTTGATCAGCGACAACAACTTGTCAATATCAACCGGCTTGGAAATATAATCGTTTGCACCGGCTGCCATGCATTGCTCCCGGTCGCCCTGCATTGCTTTCGCAGTCACGGCAATAATGGGCAATGTGGCCCAGCGGCTGTTTTTACGTATTATCCGCGTTGCCTCTATCCCGTCCATTTCGGGCATCATCACGTCCATTAATACCAGCTCGATATCGGAGGAATCTTCCAGCTTCTGAATTGCTTCTTTTCCATTCGCCGCAATCTCAATTTTAAAGCCCGCATCTTCGAGTACCGCGCTTAATGCAAAAATGTTACGCATATCGTCATCGGCCAGCAGAATCTTCCGGCCAATAAATGCATGTTCCGAATAAACCACGCTGCTTTTAAAGGTATCCTGCTTGGGGGCCGCGGGGGTTGGTTTCGCTGGCTGTACCTTTTTGAGGAACAGTTTCACCTCGTCCAGCAGCCGGTCATTAGACTTCTTCGTTTTGATTACCACCGGGTGCGAATACTTCATGACCCGGCTAAGATCAGCCTGCGAAAGGTCTTCGGCTGTATTGACAACCACCGGAATGGATGTGAGCGCAGGGTTCTTCTTGATCTCGTCCAGCAGGTCCAGCCCATTCATATCGGCAAGCCGGATGTCGAGGATAATGCCGTCAACATGTTCGCGGGCCAGAATCGCCAGCGCGTCCGAAGCCGAGTAGGCATAGAGTACGAATATGTTGTTTTCGGCCAGGAACTCGCCCAGATACTTACTCTGATAAGCATCATCTTCAATCAGCAGGATCCGGTGTTTTTCAAGGTCTTTGCCTTCCAGTTTCAACACATTAAAAATACTCAGGGCTGACTTCTGGTCTACCGGCTTTTGCATAAACCCGATCGCACCTTCTTTCAGCACGTCCGAGTCAAGGTAATCGCCTGAGGATATTGTGTGAACAGGAATGAGCCGCGTCTTGGTGTCGGCTTTGAGTTCTCTCAAAACTTCGTCGCCGGACATATCCGGCAGGTGCATATCCAGGATAATGGCTGTTGGGTTGAATGTCTTCACCAGTTCGAGCGCCGTTTTTCCATCGGCGGCAAGCTGCACCTGGAAGCCGCTGTCCTGCGCTTTGGCAGCCATATCGGCAGCAAAAACGGCATCGTCTTCGATCAGCAGCAACCTGTTTTCTTTCAGCTCCCGCGCCACTTCCGGCATCGCAGGTTTGATCTCTACCGCTGGTTCAGCAGGCAGCTTTTCTGCGGCTCCGTTCTGTGCAGCGGGGATTTTTAATGTAAATACCGAACCTTGCCCAGGCTCGCTTCTCAGCGAAATAGAACCTTTGAACAAATTGGCAAGCTCGCGGCTGATGGAAAGTCCGAGTCCCGTGCCGCCATATTTCCGGCTGGTTGAACCATCTGCCTGCTGAAATGCTTCAAAAATCGCCTTCTGCTTTTCTTCCGGTATCCCGATGCCCGAATCCGCTACCTCGAAGTGAATGAAGCCGGCGATCTGCCGGATTTTCAGGGATACAGTTCCTGGTGCGGATGTGAATTTAATGGCATTCGAGAGCAGGTTGCGGATGATTTGCAGCAACCGCACGTGGTCTACAAGCATGACCTCGGGGCAAGATTCTTCTTTTTCCAGGTGTAGGTTCAGCCCCTTGTTCTCGGCTACTTTCTGGAAAGTATTGGCTACCTCCGACAGGATCAGTCCCGTACTTACCTCTTCATGGATCAGTTCAACCTTACCCGATTCCACCTTTGCCAGATCCAGGATATCGTTGATCAGGGTAAGCAGGTCATTGCCTGAATTGTAGATTACCGATGCATAACGTTGCTCTTCCTCACTGAGCCGCTCTCCTTTATTTTCACCCAAAATCCTGGAAAGAATGAGGATACTGTTCAATGGCGTGCGTAGCTCGTGGCTCATATTCGCAAGAAACTCGCTTTTAAAACGGCCGCTTTTTTCAAGTTCATCCGCTTTAAGCTGTATCTGGTCGCGGGCTGCTTCAATGGTACCTTTCTGTTCTTCCAGCAGAAATGCCTTTTCTTCCAGCTCAGTGTTAATCTGTTTGAGCTCCTCCTGCTGTACCCGCAATTCCTCCTCCGAGACTTGCAGCAGCGAAGTTTGTCTGGTCAGCTCTTCATTGGTTACGCGCAGCTCTTCCTGCTGACTTTCAAGCTCCTCGGCCTGTAACTGGGTTTTCTCGAGCAGCTCATTGGCCAGCTCTCGCGCCCTTGCAGCCATAATGGACACCGCAACGCTGTCGGATATCATTTCAAGTACCTTCGCTACTTTATGGCCCGGCTCTTTGAGATAACCTATTTCAAGTACAGCTTTGATCTGTCCACCGAATGCGATGGTTTTCAATAGCACTGAGGCCGCATCGGTCTGCCCGCTGGCCGTTTTCAATGCGAGGTAGCCTGGCGCTACGTCAAGCTTTTTAAAGGGAATCTTTTCTTCCACGATATGCCCCAATGTTCCGTCGCCGACGCGGAAAGATTTGGGTGCCGGGTTTGCTTCGCTTGTCCCGTAGCTTGCCGCAAGTTCCATTGTATCTCCCGAGCGGGTAACAATGTACATAACAGCCACATGCGCGTCCGTCAACTCCACCAGCTTGGCAATCAGCTTGCGTGACAGCTCAGCCAGGGTCGGTTCTCCCCTCACCGTCTCCGCCGCCTTCACGGCCGCATCCAGTATCCAGTTTTTCTCCTGATCTACCAGCGAAAGCTGTTCCAGTTGCCGGTTTGCTTCCAGCGTCTGCTTTTCCGACGCTACCTGCGCATTGTAAGTACGTCTTATGAAATAGTATAGAAGCAAAATCACAAAGAGGAAAGCCGACGAGCCCATCAGGATGTACTGCTTTGCCTTCGAAGAACTTACAGTTGCATTTTGCTCCCGTTCGACGAGTAAGCCTTCTTCCAGGTTCTCTATCCGCCGGAAGCTGAATTCAAGCTGGGAAGACACGCTTTTGCCGGCTAGTACCAGCTGCCTGATCGTGTCTTGTGCATAGTTGCCTCCCTGAAGAAAATCATATTGCCGGTCCATCAGGTCCAGCCGCGTTTGCAGCAGCATTGACAGGGAGTCAACCCGCGCAGACTGGACACTGTTGTCGCGAACGAGCTTCCGCAGGTCGTCCAGCTCCTGCCAGACCAGCTCAACGGACTGTAAATAGCCTGTTTGAAAAGAATTGTGTTTGGTGATAGCATACCCGCGCACATTGGATTCCGCGGTAAGAAGCTGATTTTTGAGCGAAGTGCTTGTCCGCATTACTTCTCTCGTGTGGTACACCCAACCTGTATTTTCAAGTTGTATCCTGATTGCATTATAAGAAGTAAATCCTACAACCAGTACGAGTAAGATGGAAAAAGCGATCCCGAGGAAAACCTGTCGTTGGAAGGTTAGGCGCATGGATGAAATATGTTGTGAGAAATCCGAAAGGATATTTTTTGTGAATATCCGCAAAAAATATCCATTTACAGCCTGTCTTACAGACAATATGTAGCCTTTTATAAAGTTTTGTCTACATCGGATAATGGAAGTAATTCGCAGCTTACATTTGCAAAATATTGGCTTTCAATAAGGTATCATTTTCACTATGAGTTATCTACCCATTCTGCAACCTGCTTCTGAAGATCTACTACTACACCGCGTGATTGCTTGCCGGTGGATTCGTAAGCTTTGATCACCTTTCTTAAATGCCGCGCCGGTTCCGTCATGTCCTGGCCACCAGCGAATAACATGAACGCAATAGAACTGTCAGGCATTTGTACAGCCCGGTCAATGTGCAGGAGTTTTCCGCCCGGCATCAACAGGTCGCGGTTCATCTGAACCTGGTTCTGATCACTGTATAATGTACTTAATGCAGGATTTTCCAATAGTTTCAATGCCGCTGTTCTGATTTCAGAACCTTCTTTTCTTGTAAAAATACCCTCAGTAACAAGTCTTTCCATCACAACCGGCAGCTCGGAAACAGACTTTAATCTGGTAAAAAGATACTTTAACTTTTGTGTACGATCATTTTTTGACTCAAATGTATCCACATCGAAAATGCGATCGGCCATTCGTCTCAGCCGCATGGAATCGGTACGGTCGTTGCTCAATACCGCTTCCATTACAAACGGTGTGGCCTCTGAACGTACGTGTGCATGTTTAGGGTTGGAATTGGCTTCCGCTATGGTATAAACGGAAATGTTTTCATCCCATTCCGGCTTGAAATCCTGCTGTGAAAAATAGTCTTTCAGCCAATAGTTGATCTGGCTGCCCACATTCCAGTTTCGTTCTCTTTTTGCCAAAATATACAGGCGCTGTACAGGACGGGTGAATGCAACGTAAAGCAAGTTTAGATTTTCGACCAGCACACGCGTTTTCTCATTCTGATACTGCTCTGCCGCCTTCGTATTTTCCAGCTCCTTGATAACCGAAACCATAGAAGTTTTCAGGCTTTTCGGATCATAACCCGGCGATTGCGCCAGATGCAGCTCTTCGTAATCCATTCCTTCCAGGTCAAGCCACAGCCGGTCGAGCCTTGCATTGGGGGTTACCTTCCAGTTGGCATAAGGAATAATAACAGCCGGGTACTCCAATCCTTTGGATTTATGGATCGTCGTGATCCTGACAGCATCGGTACCTTCCGGGATTGTAATGGACAGCTTGTGCCTTGCAGTGTCCCAGTAGGTCAGGAAATCGCCCAGGTGATTGCTTTTACGGTTACCAAATTCCATTACCACGTCAAGAAAACGGAACAGGTATTCGGTTTCAAAACCCTTTTCAAGCAAACCAAAACGTTTCATCAGCTGCTCGCTCAGTTCAAACACGGAGAGCTGCCGCAACCTGAATGAGGTCAGCTGAATGTTCCACCGCCTGAAATATGCCAGGAATGAATCGAGCCCTTTTTCTTCTACCAGCCCGCGGATCTGCTCATAATCAGCAGGAGCGGGCGCCTCTCTCCGGATAATGTGGTGGAACAGGTAGGCAGCCTCGTACCGTGCGAGCCGGTGGTCGGAGCTGTGCAGTACCTTCATAAATGAGATAATAAAATGCACGGAGCGAGAGTAGCTGAGCGAAAGTGCGTCATCGGAAATCAGCGGGTACCCTGCCTCTTTCATGAAGTTCGCCAGCGCGGTGGCTTCCTTTTTCCGCCGGCACAAAACCGCCATATCCCGCCAATTGTATCCCTCTGATCTGAGCTTTGAGACAATTTCAAGCGTGCGCCTGATCATGTTGTCGACAGCACCTTCTGTATCGGCATTATCGTCTGCATTCTCCGCCAGGTCCATAAATTCAACTTCCACATGCCCGCCCACAGGCGCTTCATCAGGGATTTCCTGCTGGAAGTTCTGATCGTAAACTTCCCTGATCAAAGGGTATTCGTCACCGAGCAAATCGGCCACAAACCGGAAAAATGAATTGTTGAATGCAGTGATCTCACGGTAACTGCGCCGGTTCACTTTCAGGTGATTTACATTGAGGTAATTATTCAGACTGACGAGCCGCTCTGCATGGAATGTATTGTCACCAAAAACAGAGGCCAGCTGCATTACCTGGCTTTGTGCAAGGTTCAGGATCAGGTCCATATCTCCGCCACGGAACCGGTAAATGGATTGTTTCGCGTCGCCGACAACCAAACTGAAATAGCCGCCCGACAATGCATTCTCAATCAGCGGCAGCAGGTTGGCGAACTGCAATTTCGAAGTATCCTGAAATTCGTCGACCAGAATGTGGTTGTATTTTTCACCTAACCTTTCAAAAATAAAGGGTACCGGTTCCCTGGCCACGATTTCGACGATCTTGCGATTGAAATCAGAAATATGTACCTGGTTATTTTGTCTCAGCAGAATATCAAATTCCTTCCTGATCTCTCCAAGCAATGAGAGCTGGTAAATGTGCTTTTCGAGCTGGTTGTAAAGGATTATCTTACCTGATTCAGCCGTACGCATATTCTCGATCTGGTGAAAATAGTTTTCCAGATCTGTTCTTACACGCTCGATTTCATCTTTAATCAGAACAGCCGTTTTCGCACCATACCATACACCCTCTCCTATTGTCTTGTAAACATAGGAATTCGGCTCAGCCCAGAGTTTCTTGTTTTCGGAGCGGTCCCGAAAGAACCCGTAAATGCCGCGCCCGCTCTGGTGAAAGTCTTTTTCTGTCAGGAATGTTGACTGGATCAGCTCAAATGCATGCTGTGCCAGTCGCAGCATCGTCGCCTCTTTCTCGCGAACGTAACCGCGCATCTGGTTCCGGATTGCGATCCAGTCTTCCATTTTGAGGTTTTCCACCCGCTTCATCTGCAGGTAGCTCTGCTCATTCAGCAATGTGCCCGAAGTTTCGCGGATCTGCATTGGCAGCGTGCCCCAGCTTTTACCTTCTTCGGCATTCTCGCGGTAGTATTTTTCGACAATGTCCGTAAGTACCTCCTCGCCCTCCTGCCCGATCCGGGACAGTAACCTGTCTACCGCATCGTCAAGCAAATCACTGTCGAGCTGGGTTTCAAAAATGAAAGGGATACCTAGCTCATCTGTAAAACTGCTGATCAGCCTTTGTGTAAATTTATCGATGGTCATCACTGAAAAATCCGAATACCGGTGCAGGATCTGGCCAAAGACTGCATTTGCGCGCTGACTGATCAGTTTCGACGCTTCGTGGAGCAACTCGGGATCCTGTTCGGTATCGGGATAAAGCTCACTGATCACATCCTGCATCATCGGGTGCAGCTTGCCGTTTTGTGGCTTCCAATCTGCAAAAGTGCGCAGCATCAGCAGAATGCGGTCTTTCATTTCTTTTGCAGCCGCATTGGTGAATGTTACTGCAAGAATGTTCTTGAAATAGGTATCTGCACTGTTGCTTAATGCCAGTTTCAGATATTCTTTGGTCAGCGTGTAAGTCTTACCCGAGCCGGCCGATGAACTATATACTTTAAACACGTGCGAAATCTTTTGAAAAACCGATCAGGAAACTGCCGGGCAAATTAAATAAAAAAAGCAGGTATAAACCTGCTCGTTTGACTCCGGAAATGCTTCTTGCTGCTATAAGTTGAAACGGATACCAGCAGAAAGATTAGGACTCAGGTAGAAAGGACGCGGTACCAGTTCCAGATAGGTGCCGCCTTCCAGGAAAACAGAAATGCGGTTATCGGGAATGTAATATTCAAACCCGCCCAGTACTGAACCTCCTAGTGAAATGTCCTTTTCATAATTGCCGCTCAGCCTTTTCGGATAAGCGCGGCGACTGTTCAGCTGCCCGCCCAGTCCGTAATATACGTGCACTGTTTCGGAGTTGAAAACCGGAGTGTGCCACAGGTAATGCACCTGGAGGGAAACGCCCGTATTTTTGTAAATACCCTCGTCGCCGCGGTATTTCCGGTCTTTGGACAACACGCCGCCGTAAGTACCGATGGTAACATCAAGTGCGTGAATGTTGTTGAAATATTTACGGATGTTGACACCGGTTGGCTCGCCTAATTTGAAACCGACTGCCCAGTTGTCATATTGGGCCTGTGCCATTCCGAAACAAAGCGTACAGATAAACGTCAAGGCTAATTTCTTCATAATTGTTTTTGATCGGGGAAATGGATATGCTGAGTATGCTATGCAATAACGTTTTTCTGTTGGAAATTCTTTAAAGATTCGATCAAAACTTCATTTTCTTTCTTTGTTCCGACCGTAATCCGCAGACAGCCTTCACAAAGATGTACGCGTGACCGGTCGCGCACGATGATCGCCTCACTGATCAGGTAGTCCATTACTGCCTTCGCATCTTCGAACTGAACGAGCAGGAAGTTGGCATCAGAAGGGTGTATCTTCACAACCGAGGGTAAATCCAGCAACATTTCCTGCAAAGCGCCTCTTTCGGAAAGAATATCAGTTACCATTTCATCTTTCAGCGCCGGATTTTGCAAGCCTTGCAAAAGGGCATTCTGGGCTGGCAGACTGATGTTATAAGGTGGCTTGATCTTGTTCAAAATGCGGATCAGCTCAGCGGAAGCAAAGCACATACCAATGCGAAGTCCGGCCAATCCCCATGCTTTCGAGAAGGTTTGCAGAACGACCAGATTCGGGTACTCGTCAAGCCGCTGAACCCACGAAGGTTTATCGGTAAAATCAATGTATGCTTCGTCTACTACAACCAGCCCATTGAAGTTTTTTAAAATCGTTTCTATGGCTTCATCCTGCATATTGTTCCCCGTAGGGTTGTTGGGAGAGCAGATCCAGATGATTTTCGTGTGTTCGCCCACTGCATTCAAAACCGCTTCAACATCAATATGGTAATCGCTGGTAAGCGAAGCTTTATCAATGCGAACATCGTGAATGGAGGCGCTTACTTCGTACATTCCATAGGTAGGCGGCATGATGATCACGTGATCCTGCCCCGGCGTACAAGCCGCGCGCGTCAACAGGTCAATCGGCTCGTCACTCCCGTTTCCCAGAAAAATGCGGTTGGGTTCTACGTGCTTAATCTTTGAGATCAGCTTCTTGATTTCGGACTGATAAGGATCCGGGTAACGGTTATAATCTTCGTTTGTGACAGATCCGTAAGGGTTTTCGTTCGCATCCAGGAACACACCTTCGTGCCCGGTATACTCGTCTCTTGCAGAAGAATAAGGGGCGAGCGTGAGGATGTGCGGCCGCAGTATTGTTTTTAGGTCAAAAGTGTTGTTCATTCCAATTGTACGGCGTTATGCCGTTTTTATTTTTTCAAGGGAGATGTAAATAATCTCAGATCAAATTCAAAAGGTTCCTTTCCAACTACCTGAATCGAACTGGCGTTCTCATGCGCAGGATTGATCAGGAAATTGTATTCCGACTTGACTATAATTGATGGTACCCTGCATAAAAGCGAAGTTTTACCCTTTGCCCATTCATCGCCCATATCTTTGGTCCATTGCTGTTCTCCCTGCCAGTCCTGTATCATGTAAGGTACCGTCGAAGTCGCCATTGAATCGGGTACGTACAGCACCACGATCACATACTCAGGCGGCGGCACCGATTTGTTCAAATGCACCAGCACTTCAAGCATAGCGAGCGAGCGATGGGAGGCTGTGTATAACATGTGGTGTCCCGGTGAGTTCCACCTGCCCCCATGCCGGAATGCGCCAATGCCCGTCAGATCGTCCTGGTACTCCACCCGTGAAATCCGAAACAGCTCCATCAGGCAAAAATACCATGCTCAATACGCCCCAGCTCGGTTTTGATCAACTCTATACCGGCGTGGGTTTTGAGAAAATGGATCGGACATTCGTTGCCGAGAGAAGGAACCGGGCTCGTAAGCCAGCTTTTAAAATAATCTTTTGACAGGACGTTAACCCCGACGGAGAATAGATCTGCCAATGCAATCAGATGATCAGAAACTACATTGCTGAGTAAATCCTCTTCCTCGTAGCGTTGCAGGTTCCTTGAAGTTACCGGCAAAAGGTCGATTATTTCTTTTGGATCCATGCCAATCGAGCTTGCCAAATGCTGAATAGAAGCCTTGGGTACGCCATTGGTGGCGAGATAAGCCAGGTCAAAATCAGTGTTGACGCGATGTTTGAGTACTCCGTACCCGCCCAAACGCTCATTAACCATTCGTACTGTCATAAGTTCATCAGGAAAAATGTCCCTAAATATACGACATTTTTCCTGCTTCAAAAACAATCATTCAAGACTTTTCAACCTCAAACTAACCGCTTTCCGGTGCGCTTCCAGCGATTCTGCTTCCGCCATTCTCTCTACGGTCGGACCGATATTGCGGATACCTTCTTCGGTAATGTGCTGCACTGTGATTTTTTTCACAAAACTATCTACCGACACGCCGCTGTAAGCTCTTGCGTAACCGTTTGTTGGCAGCGTGTGATTGGTACCGGATGCATAATCGCCGCAGGATTCAGGTGTATAGTTACCCAGAAATATAGATCCTGCATTAACAATCTTGTCAGCTACCATCTCCGCATTTGCCACACTCAATATCAGGTGCTCTGCGGCATATTGGTTCAACAAATCAATCGCGTCACTTTCATTATCCAGCAAAATGGCTTTGCTATGGGTAATCGCTTGTCCGGCGAAATCCCTGCGTGGTAATTCTTCGAGCTGCGAAGCAAGGGCCAGGTTCACCGATGAAAGCAGTTTCTTGCTCGTAGAAACCAGCAATACCTGGCTGTCGGGCCCGTGCTCTGCTTGTGACAAGAGATCAGAAGCAACGAATGCAGGAACTGCGGTATCGTCTGCATAAACCGCTACCTCAGAAGGTCCGGCCGGCATATCAATGGAAATGCCCTGACTGTTCACAAGCATTTTGGCAGCAGTAACGTACTGGTTTCCGGGGCCAAATATCTTATAAACTTTGGGGACGGTCTCCGTTCCGTAAGCCATCGCAGCAATGGCCTGCGCGCCTCCTACCCTGAAAGCTTTGGTCACGCCTACAAGGCTGGCCGCGTATAGTATGGCAGGATTGTCGGAAGGCGTACACAAGATAATCTCCTTACAGCCAGCTATTTTCGCCGGTATACCGAGCATTAGAACGGTGCTGAACAAGGGTGCCGAGCCGCCGGGAATGTAAATGCCCACTTTTTCAATACCCACACTTTTGCGCCAGCAAAAAACGCCCGGCATTGTCTCGATCTTTTGCGGGGCTTGCAGCTGCACTTCGTGGAACTTGTAAATATTCGCATAAGCCTGTGCAATGGCCGCTTTCAGGGGCTCGTCAAGCTGGCTGGCAGCGCTGGCAATTGCCTCTCCTGAAAAAGCAATTTCTTCCAGTACCACCTTGTCAAATTGCAGGGTAAGGTCCCTGATCGCCTGGTCGCCTTCCTGTTTTACTTTTTCAAGAATGGGGAGAACCTTGGCTTCAATATCCTTTGTTTCCTGGACCGGGCGGGTGAGCAGAGAAGCCCATTGGTCACGGTCCGGAAATGGAATGATGTTCATAATGAAATAAATAGTGCAACCGTTTGGCCGGTTATTACTGAATCATTTTCTCGATAGGTATTACCAGAATACCCTCTGCACCTGCCTGACGGATCTTTTCAATGTTTTCCCAGAATTCGTTTTCATTGATCACCGAATGCAGTGAGCACCAGCCTTCCGTCGCCAGCGGCAGAACAGTCGGAGAACGCATGCCTGGCAGGAATTTGGAGATGGTCTCAACCGCCTCGGTAGGACAGTTGAGCAGGATATATTTATTGTTTTTAGCTGCCTGAACCGATTTGATCCGGAATAAAAGCTGATCCAGCAGGTTTTGCTGCGTCGCCGAAAGTTGCTTGCTCGCGATCATCACCGCCTCAGAGCGGAAGATCGTTTCAACTTCTTTCAGCCCATTGCTCAATAATGTACTGCCGGAGCTGACAATATCGCAAACCGCATCGGCCAGTCCAATGCTGGGCGCGATTTCAACAGAGCCGCTGATCTCATGGATCTGCGCAGTGACGCCGTTTGAACTCAGGTATTTTTCCAGCAGTCGCGGATATGTGGTTGCAATGCTTTTTCCTTCCAGGTCCTGCACACCTTTATACTGATGCTCGCGCAAGACGCCGATAGACAGCCTGCACTTTGAAAAACCCAGCTTGTGAACCGTATCAACGTTTTTATCCGATTCTTCCGAAACATTTTCGCCTACGATGCCCAGATGCGCCACACCGTCTTCCACATAACCGGGAATATCATCGTCCCGAAGGAAAAGAATTTCGGCGGGGAAGTTGGTGGCGTCTGTTTTCAGCTTGCCGGCTCCGTTATCAAACCGGATTCCACATTCTTTGATCAGCTTCAATGAATCTTCGCTGAGCCTTCCTGATTTCTGTATTGCAATTCTTAGAATTTCGTCGTTCATTTTTAATGCAGCTGCCGGGCAGCCAGTGAAAAGTGCCTAATTAGGGTTTTAAATTGCCTGGGTTATTGAAGGTATGATATCTTCCAAATGTAATTTCTGCTGTTCGCCTGTCTTCATATTTTTAAGTGTCAGTAAGCCCGACTGCATTTCATCGGAACCTACGAGGATCACAAACGGGATGCTTTTACGGTCTGCATAATCGAGCTGCTTCTTCAACTTGACAGAATCGGGATAGATCTCCGCATTGATTCCGGCATTTCTGAGTTTGGGTAAAATCGTCAGACCGTACTTAAATGCTTCCTCGTCGAAGTTGGAGATCATCACTTTGGTACTGGTTTGCTGGCTCTCGGGAAAGAGGCCCAATTCTTCCATTACATCATAAATGCGGTCGACGCCGAGCGAGATACCTACTCCTGAGATCCCCGGAACACCGAAAGTACCTGTCAGGTTATCATAACGGCCGCCGCCAGAAATACTACCTATCTGCACATTTTTCGCTTTAACCTCGAAAATAGCGCCCGTATAATAGGAAAGGCCGCGTGCCAGGGTAACATCGAACTCGATCTGCGGGTTTTCCAGCCCAAGCAATTTCACCATCGCCCAAACTTCCTCCAGTTCCTGAATACCTTTTAACCCGATCTCCGAATCAGCAAGCCAGCTTCTCAATTCAGCAAATGGTTCTTTCTCGTTTGAGAGCGCGAAAATCGGCTCCAATGCAGTGACACTTTGTTCAGAGAAGCCTCTCTCAAGCAGCTCTTCCACTACCTTTTCCTGACCTATCTTGTCCAGTTTATCAATGGCCACACAAAGTGGCCCTTCCATTCCGTGTGCACCTACTTTGTCGGCAATGCCCGTGAGTATCTTGCGGTTATTAATTTTAACCACAAAATCCTTGATGCCAAGCGCGGGCAATATATCATGTAAAAGTGTCACGATCTCAGCTTCGCAAAGCAGTGAATCAGTTCCTACCACATCGGCGTCGCACTGATAAAACTCACGGTATCTGCCTTTCTGAGGGCGATCGGCGCGCCAGACGGGCTGGATCTGATACCTTTTAAAAGGCATTGCCAGCGTACCGCGGTTCATTACTACATACCGTGCAAACGGAACGGTCAGGTCGTAACGCAGTCCTTTTTCAGAGATTTTGGTAGTGAGCGGCTTGTAGCCTGCATTCCAGTCCGTATCGGAAAGCTTGCCGCTGAAATCGCCCGAGTTAAGTATTTTAAACAACAGCTGGTCACCCTCATCGCCGTATTTACCCATTAAAACAGACAGGTTTTCGAATGCGGGGGTTTCCAGGGGCAAAAACCCGTAACGTTGAAAGGAGCGGCGGATCGTATCAAAAATAAAGGTCCGCTTCACCATTTGTTCTGGACCGAAGTCACGGGTTCCGCGGGCAAGGGATGGTTTACTCATTATTATATTGGATCAAAAAAAGCCCGCCTGATTAGCTGAGCTGCAAATTTAAGATGCAGCCCGGACCAGTGCCCGGCAAGGCGATTTGATAATGGTTTGGCGGCTGGCTGGGTGGCAAAGTTAGCCAGCTTATGCAATATTTGTGATGATAGCCTGCATTATTTAACA
Source organism: Dyadobacter sp. Leaf189 (assembly GCF_001424405.1). Classification (GTDB taxonomy): domain Bacteria; phylum Bacteroidota; class Bacteroidia; order Cytophagales; family Spirosomataceae; genus Dyadobacter. The sequence continues at coordinate 716,655 of NZ_LMPS01000005.1, read as the reverse complement.
GAAAATGATTAATTTCGCGGCTCTTTCACAAAACAATATTTTACAATGGGAGTTACGGAATTGAAACGTAAAGGACGCAGAAACAAGGCGGTAGCTAATAACCGTACTGCTAAGATCAAAGATCTTTTACGTAAACCAGAGGTTCGCAATGTCGATGTGGAGGCAATCAAGGCGCAGTTTGAAGCTAACAAAAAATAAAATTGGCCTCTCCTAAATTATTCAACTAGTCCTGTCAATCTGCTTTGATAGGGCTTTTTGCTTTTTTGGCCGATTTGGATTTCCCCGATGATTTGGTGTTGACCTTGCGTGTGAGCTGACGCATACTCCGGCGGGTCTCGCGGCGGACGTGCAGTAAAATCCGGAAACGAAGCGCCTCGCCGAACATAATCAGTCCGCCATTGATCAAAGCCAGACTGTACAAACCAAGAACAACCCACACCTGAGTAGGCTCGCCGATACGCCGCTCGTGGGCAGCCTGGCTGAGCACGGTAAGACCAAAGCTGAAAAGAATCAATCCGCATGGAGCTAAAATCATCCATTTGGTGCGTGTTGACATTTTCTTTATCAGTCTTTTACCCGGTGGTTTTGGATCAATCGATGGAATCATTCAGTTATTTTTTAGAAACTTATGATCCTAAAATTATTAATTTTTAGTTAATTGACTTAATGAAATCCATCATTAGTTTAGTATTAAGGTACATTCCCCGACCCTATCTGCAATTGGTCGGACACTGGGCAGCACGTTTTCTGAGTATCTTCTATATCGGCAACAAAGTTCAATGCCCCGTTTGTGATAACCATTACCGCAAGTTTCTTCCCTACGGACGGAATACATCCAGCCGCGAAAATGCATTGTGCCCCGGCTGCCTTTCACTGGAACGCCACCGCCTGATGGGCTTATACCTCAGACAAAAGACCAATTTTTTCACGTCCAACCTGAAAGTACTTCACGTTGCGCCCGAATACTGTTTTATCGACAGGTTTGAAAAAATGAAGAACCTGGATTACATCACGGCGGACATTGAATCCCCGCTGGCCAAGGTTAAGATGGACATTCATCAGATCCCTTTTCCTGATAACACATTTGATGTTGCTTTTTGTAACCACGTCATGGAGCACGTGGATGATTATGTATTAGCAATGAGCGAGTTACATCGTGTATTGAAGCCGGGCGGCTGGGCATTGATCCAGTCTCCTCAGGATATGAAATACGCGACAACCTACGAAGATCCTACGATAACAGACCCGAAAGAGCGCGAGAAGCATTTCCTGCAAAACGATCATCTTCGCCTGTTCGGACGCAACTATAACCACGAGCTCGAAAAAGGCGGATTTAAAGTTAAAGAAGACCGTTTCGTAATGGAAGAGCTTTCGAAAGCAGAGGTAAAAAGATATGCGCTACCCGAGGAGGAAATTGTTTATTTCTGCCAGAAGTAATGAGTTTATGAGTCTGGGAGTTCATGAGTCTCGGAGTTTATGAATTCAAAGTATAAAATTCACTAGTTAAGCATAAGTTAAGAGGCAGCTTCCCCGGAAACTGCCTCTCTTTCGTTTACTCCAAACTCATAAACCTTAAACTCATAAACTCCAACCTCCTTTCAGGAAGGATATTCAATGGCAGCGCCGGTTTCCCGGTGGGATTTTTTCTCCCAGATCCGTTTCCAGCCCTCCTGTAAAAACCCGGTCCCATATCCAAAAAGCTGCACAAAAGCTGCGCCTATCGAAAGAAAAGCCACATTCAGCTGTTTTGTTTTGATCAATGCATCAGTAAAAAGCAGCAGCACATAGAAGAGCAGGAATGCAGCTCCGAGGTAGAAAAATGGTTTGAAAACAAAAAACCAGACCGGAATGCTGCACACCGCCAATGTAAAAATGAGCGGGAATGCGTGTACCAGCTTTAATTCATCGGGGTAAAACCGTGCAATGTTAATGCGGGCCCTGCCGAAAAATTTGAGCTGACGGAAAAACGGGATAAACTTAGTCCTGCGCTTGTGGTAAATAAAAGCTTCAGGGATCAGCGTGGACCGAAAACCCAGCCGGATTGCCGCAATACTAAAAAGGATATCCTCCCCCATTCTGCTTGTCAAAAACCCGCCTGTTCGCTCCCAAACCTGCCGCGAAAGTCCCATATTGAAGCTGCGTGGATGAAATGTGCCGCCCATGTTCGACTTCTTCCCGCGAATCCCTCCCGTTGTAAAAAGCGAAGTCATGGAGTAGCTGATCGCCTTTTGAATGGGTGTAAAAGACGGGTGATCAGTATCTGGTCCGCCGTACAGATCAACATAGCTGGTATTTAAATGAGTATCTACTATCTGCAGATAATCCGGTTCTATCAGCGCGTCTGAGTCCAGCAAAATAAAGTAATCGCCCGAAGCACGTTCAAAACCGTGATTCCGGGCGAAACCTTGTCCTCCATTCTCTTTGAAAAAATACTTGATATCAACCTTTCCTTGAAAGCCGGCAACTACCGAATCTGCCCTGACTTTTGAACCGTCTTCAACCACGATCACTTCAAAATGCTTGATTGTTTGCTTTGCCAGGCATTCCAGCAACTCCTGCAACTCGTCCGGGCGATTGTAAACAGGGATAATGAAGGAATAAAAGCGCATTTCGGAGGTTGTAGTTAGATAGACAGTATTTCTTTTAATGATTCTTCGTTCGCCTGAATGATCAGATCCAGGTGGCGGTCGGTCAATGCAGTGGACAGGAACATACTTTCAAATTGGGAGGGGCCCAGGTAAATTCCTTTATTGAGCATCGCGTGAAAGTACCTGCCGAACAAAACCAGGTCGGATGTCTTCGCAGATGGAAAATCAGTCACCTGCTGATTGGTGAAGAACAACGTGTACATCGAGCCGATCTGATTCAATGTATAGTCCAATCCCAGCTTTTGCATGGAACCTCTGAAACCATCAGCAAGCTTCTCTCCTGAGTCTTCCAGTTGTGCATATACTTCCGGGTGTTCATTGAGGTAGTCCAGCATAGTTAAGCCTGCCGCCATTGCAATGGGGTTACCAGACAATGTACCCGCCTGATACACAGGCCCTGCTGGTGAAACCCAGTTCATGATCTCAGCCCTGCCACCATAAGCGCCCACCGGCATTCCTCCTCCTATTATTTTTCCTAACGTTGTTAGATCAGGCGTAATCCCGAACCTTTCCTGTGCGCCGCCTTTCGCGAGGCGGAAACCGGTCATTACTTCGTCAAGGATCAATACAATTCCTTCTTCATCACAAATTCTCCGCAAGCCTTGAAGGAAACCCTCTGCGGGTAGTACACAGCCCATATTTCCTACAACCGGCTCCAATATCAATGCGGATATCTTGTTCTTGTTTGCGTCCACCAGTTGCTGAACTGCTTCCAGGTTGTTGAATGGAGCGGTCAGCGTATCGTTTGCAACCCCGCTCGTCACACCCGGACTGTCGGGAGTACCGAAAGTAGCGGCACCGCTTCCGGCAGCAATGAGGAAGCTGTCCCCGTGACCGTGGTAGCATCCTTCAAACTTGATGATCTTATCCCGTCCTGTAAAACCGCGCGCTACCCGAATAGCCGACATAGTGGCCTCCGTACCCGAGTTCACCATTCTGACCTTCTCAATGGAAGGTACCATTCCTACAATGCGCTCTGCCACCTCAACCTCGCGGCGGGTCGGTGCGCCAAAGGAAAATGAATGCTGGATCGCATCAGAAACGGCCTTTTGGATGAGCTCATTGGCGTGACCGAGGATCATCGGTCCCCAGGAGTTAATCAGCTCAATGTATTCATTTCCGTCCTCATCATATATGTACGGACCTTTGGCAGATTTAATAAAGATAGGCGAACCGCCTACTGCACGAAATGCCCTCACAGGAGAGTTAACCCCGCCCGGAATGTATTTCTGCGCATTCTCAAATAAGCTTTGACTTGTTGAAGTATTCATTCTGGAATCGTTGGATTATCTGTCTACCGGCACCCATTTGGAACCGTTGAACTTCAAAATAGGTGTTATCTGGTTCTCGTTTGATTTTGTGTAGTCAAAGCCTGTCAACAGGTATTCAGTGTCGCCGTATTTTCTGGCTTGAAGCCCGTTGCTGATTTTGTCTTTGTACTTGTGTACCATTCTTGCAAAAAACGTAAGCTGGTCGAATCCCTGATAGGAATATACCGAAGCAAACGTATTCGTTTTGTTCCAATAGCTTTTTTGAAACTGGCGAATGCTCTCTTTTTCACGGTCCACATAATCCGGTTCGATCAGGGTAAGTCTTGAACCGAAGCGTGAAATGCGCGACTGCTGCTGATTGAAGCTGGTGGCTGTGGCGATAACAGGTGTCGCAAGCAACTTGCGGCTATTCAATACTTCAATCAGATTAGGACCGGAAGTACCGTCGGAAGAGAATAATGCAACGTGGGAAGGCTTGCTCGTCTCAAATGAAGGAATATTGTTTTCCAGCCACTCGCGGTCAGACTGGATCTTTGTCGTAGCGAGCACCCTTCCACCCTTCGCTTTCCATTCAGCTGCGTAAGAAGCCGCCATTGCCGAATCTTTGGACGTGTTCCCATAGTAGATCGCGGCAGATAACCCGGGTACTGCTGACTTCATATACTGCGCCGCTCGCTGAGTCTGGTACGCAATGGAAGGGTGCCCCAGATAAATGTTGGGAGAAGACTTAAGCAAATTCGCATCGGTCGAAAGCGGGTTGACCATAATCGCATTGCTGGCGGCTATGAATTCCGCGGTCACATCAAACGTATTCGCGTAAAGCGGCCCGATTACAATATCCGACTGCTGAAAATTCTTGTTGCTGACAATGTTCTCCATTGGTTTCGCATCGTTGCTCACGTCGTAAGCCCAGAGATTAACCTGAATGCCCTCCGTAGCGAGCTGGTCTTTAGCCATTACCAACCCCAGGTAGTAATCGTAGGCAAACTGATTTGAACGCCGCTTCGAAGTCGTGAATTCGTCCAGCCGGAATGGTAACAGCACTGCCACGTCGAGGTAACCTTTTGTCCATTGCCCCTCCTGCTTCGGAATGCTGCGCCTGGGCGCTTCCTCTGCGGCAGCTACTTTTTCCTTGTTACTGAACTTGAATTGCTTTTGCAGCTGTGCCGCGTATTGCTGGTCAACGCTGGTTGATTTCGGAGATTTTTCGATAAACTGGATCAGGATCAATGCAAGATCGCGATCAGTGGGATATTGCTTCTGCAAACTGACCAAAGTGGGCAGATCGCCCACTGTTGCCAGGTAATGCTGTTTCAAACCCTGTACATCCTTCGCCATCGAAGTGTCCTTGATTTTCAGCAGCTGTTCCAATCCCTCATTGATCTGGCCCGACTCCAGCCCGATTGCGCCGAGGAGATAATAAACATCATTGATCCGGTTCCAGCCCGGATAGCGGCTTTGCAGCTGGACCAGCATCTGGCGGCTTTCGCGGTACCTTTTTAGCTGGTAAGCCGACAATGCATAATAGTAATGCGCGTAAGGTGAGTAGGAAGTTTTGACACTTGCATTCGTCAGTGGTGCGAGCTTTTCGATGGCAGCAGCATATTTGCCTTGCTTGTAATCGTTAACAGCAGCCCGGTAACGTGTTTCCGACGGAGCAGGCGCCTGTGCTGAGGCAGGGCGCTGCGAGAAAGCAAATACCGCCAAAATCACTAAAATGAAAACTCTCATCAGATTTGTGGGTCAGTGATTGGATCAAACAAAATAAGAAAACTTGTTTGAAGAGAAAAAAACGGGCAACATTCCCGGTTGGAAATATTGCCCATATATTACGATTCTAAAAACCTTTTATTTCTTTTTCGAGCGTTTCTCGAGTTCAGCCTGCTTCTTTTTCGCTTCGTCTGCTGCCTGAAGTGACTTCTCCAGATACTTTTGGAACTTCGTCTGCTTCTTCTCTCCGTTCGCGTTTTTGCGTCTGTTTTCTTCCAGGATTGACCTGATCTTGTCTTCGTTTACAAAGCGTTTGATCAACAACTGCTGTGCGATCGTCACAACGTTTGAAACAAAATAATAGAATGTAAGACCAGCCGGGAAAGAGTTCAGAACGAACATGAACATCAGCGGCATAATGTAACCCAACATTTTCATGTTCACAGGTCCGGGCTGCGTAGGCGTGATCTGGTTATTATAATAGGCATAACCGATACTGGAAGCAGTCATCATCACAGTGAATAAGCTGATGTGGTTACCAACTCCGAAGGGAACTGTAAACGGCAGTTTTATGAATGAATCGTACGTCGACAAATCGCTTGCCCACAGGAATGATTGCTGCCGTAATTCAATGAGGTTCGGGAAGAGGAAGAACAGCGAGAACAGGATCGGCATAGTAGCAAGTACCGGGATACAGCCGCTCAACGGACTTACGCCCACCTGCTGGTAAAGCTTCATCTGATCTTGTTGCTGCTTCGCCAGGTCATCCGGATTTTGTGCGCGGATCTCTTCAAGCTCAGGCGCAAGCAGCTTCATTTTCGCCATGCTGATATACGATTTGTAAGTCAGCGGTGTTAAAAGTGTTTTTACAAACAACACCAGCAAAATGATCAGCAAACCGTAGTTGCTCACAAACTTTTCAAGGAAATTAAAAAGCGGAACAAGGAAAAACTTGTTGATCGGCTTCAAAAATGCATAACCAAGGTAAACGTTCTCGTCAAAATTCTCTGCCTGCACTTTGTCTACCAAATGGTAATCGTTTGGCCCCAGGAAGAACTGGAACTTGGCCTCTCCCTTTTGGATCGATGACATCGGGATACCCGCCGAAACACGCATCGTTTTCACGATCGTTGAATCATTCGGGTTCACATTCGCATTCAATGCGACATTGTTAAATGGATGTTTGTCGGCGATCAAACCAGCCAGGAAGTATTTGTGCTTGATGGTAAACCACTTCACCGGATCAGCTGTTTTTTCCTCTTCGTTTGCAGTAGGGCTGGTGGGCAAGCTCAGCAGTTCGTCCGTGTAGTAGTTGATTGTCACCACTTCACGGTTTTTCTTCATGTCGTTCTCAAGTTGCAAAAGGTCGTTTTGCCAGTTGAAAGTCACTGACTTATCACCCAATCCAAGTGCGTTCGACTTAATGCTGTAATCAATCACATACCCAGCTCCGTGCACCACGTAGGTCTGCTCAACAAACTGGTTGTTTTTAAGGTTAACCCGGTAAGTAACAATTGCCGAATCCTTCTCTGTCAGCTGCTGATCCTGCGCGTCCGTTGAGAAGAACACATTGGTAAGTGTCACATCACCTGTTTGCGTAGGGAAGTCAATTTTAAACTGGTTATGTGCCTCTGAGATAAGATAGAGGGGCTTTTTGTCGTAGGTTTTGTATTTCTTCAACATAACCTCTTTCAAAACCCCGCCTTTGTTGGTAAAAACAACGCGGGTATCCTGCGTTTCAATTACCAGGTCCTTTGCTTCGGCTTTTGCAACAGAGTCACTGCTTGTAGAGGTATTACTGGAATCGGAGGCTGATATCGGAGTAGCTGCTGCTCTTCTTACTGTATCTGATCTGGTTTGCTCCACAGGCGTTGGTTCCACCGGTTTCGGAACCAGGATCTGGTAGCCAATCAGCATTAGCATGATAAGTACTAAGCCGATAATAAAATTTTTATCCATTATTTACTTAAATTGTTAAAAGAGAAGTCCCCAAGGGACGGCAAAGGTAATAAGTTTTTCCTTTATCGGTTTGCCGCTCAGCTCATGGAAGGATTTAACGATTCCACTGATTTTTTCTGCAGGGAATAATCCAGCGCCGCCTTCACGAAGTTGACGAAAAGCGGGTGCGGGTTCATTACCGTACTTTTTAGCTCAGGGTGAAACTGCACACCAATGTAAAATGGGTGACTCGGCAGCTCAACCATCTCAACCAGGTCGTTCTCGGGATTGATACCTGTTGCCAGTAATCCTTTTGCTTCAAAATCTTTGAGATACTTGCTGTTGAACTCATAGCGGTGGCGGTGGCGCTCGCTGATATTGGCTTTGCCGTAAATACGGTGGGCAAGGGTATCCTTTTTGATCTTGCAGGCATAAGCCCCCAAACGCATGGTACCGCCTTTATTGGAAATATCTTTCTGATCTTGCATCAGGTGAATAACCGGGTGGTCAGTTGCCGCATCCATTTCAACGGAATGCGCACTCTCCCAGCCCAGCACATTGCGGGCATATTCAATCACCGCCATTTGCATTCCCAAACAGATCCCGAAGAAAGGTATGTTGTGCTCACGGACAAACTGGATCGCTGCGATTTTTCCTTCAATACCTCTCTCACCAAAACCGGGAGCTACCAGTACGCCATCCAGGTTTTCAAGTTTCTCAACTACATTGTCAGTAGTCAGACTCTCCGAATGGATCCATTCGATATTTACCTTGCATTCGTTGGCCGCACCTGCGTGAATAAACGATTCCACAATGGATTTATACGCGTCATGCAATTCCACATACTTACCTACGAGCCCAATGCGAACGGAGTCAACCGGATTTTTCAGTCTTGACAAGAATGTTTTCCAGGAATCCAGGTCCACATCTTTATCATTATAAATATCCAGCATATACAATGCACGCTGATCGAGGCGCTCTTTGAGCATCAGCAAAGGCACAGCATAAATTGTGTCCGCATCCATTGCTTCGATCACCGAATTCACCTGAACGTTACAGAACAAGGCTATTTTCTTACGGATATCGTAAGGAAGCGGGTGTTCACTGCGACAAACGAGGATATCCGGCTGTATACCCGACTCCTGCAACATACGCACTGAGTGCTGGGTTGGCTTGGTTTTAAGCTCGCCTGCCGAGTTGAGGTAAGGGATCAGCGTGAGGTGGATAACCAGTACATCATGCTCGTTCATCTCGAACTTCACCTGGCGCACTGCTTCGAGGAAAGGAAGTGACTCAATATCACCGACACAACCTCCGATTTCGGTGATTACGATGTCGTAATCGCCCGTTTGGCCGAGCAGAAGCATGTTTCTTTTCAGCTCATCGGTAATGTGCGGGACAACTTGCACCGTCTTCCCAAGGAAGTCGCCGCGGCGCTCAGCTGTGATGACATTGTGGTAAATACGTCCGGTAGTGACGTTGTTGGCCTGTGAAGTGCGAACGTTCAGAAAACGCTCATAGTGGCCGAGGTCCAGGTCAGTTTCGGCACCATCGTCGGTAACATAGCATTCGCCATGTTCGTACGGATTCATGGTACCTGGATCAATATTAAGATAAGGATCGAACTTCTGAATCGTGACTGAAAGCCCTCTGGCTTGCAGCAATTTTGCTAATGAAGAGGCAATTATTCCTTTGCCTAAAGAAGATGTAACACCGCCCGTAACGAAAATGTACTTCGCGGTCTTTTGTGCTTTAGCAGCCATAAGACGTTGCTGTTTTTCTATGATTACGGGATACAAAGATACACGATTATTGAAAGAATCTTAGCCGCACCATTTTAAATGTTCACTCGTACAGACTAATCATTTGTCAGTCTGATGAGTTATGAAATATAAATATTTTACGACAGCTGCTACAATGAAGCAGTTGAAGCGCAATCATCTATGATTTTTCGTTAAATGCATCCGAAATGTTTCTTTATAAAGTAAATTGAAAATTATCCGGAGCACTATTTCTACAAGCGATTCCGGGTCTTTTCGTCCAACCCTTAAACCCATTTCTTCCATGCGAAAAAAATTACTGCTTGCTGCATTGCTTTTGACGGGATCCGCCGTTTCTGCCCAAAATGCACCAGATCCGAAAGCGCCGCTCAACATCATTGTATTCGGTGCACACCCCGATGACTGCGACCTTGGCGCAGGTGGCATCGCCTCCATTTATTCCTCCATGGGACATAAAGTCAAGTTTGTATCGCTGACAAATGGTGACGCCGGTCACCAGGATATAGGCGGCGGTGAGCTGGCGCGGCGCAGGCTCGCGGAGACCAAGGAAGTAGCGAAGCGACTAGGTATCTCTTATGATGTGCTGGACAACCATGACGGAGAGTTGTTCCCTACCCTGGAAAACAGGTTGGCGGTCATCCGGAAGATACGTGAATGGAACGCTGACGTTGTAATTGCGCCGCGCACGAACGATTACCACCCCGACCACCGTAACACGGGCGTGGTTGTGCAGGATGCTGCTTACCTCGTGATTGTACCTAATATACTTAGCAGTGTGCCGCCGCTGACCAAAAACCCGGTTTTTCTATATTTCCGCGATCGCTTCCAGAAACCAAATCCATTCCGTCCGGACATTGCCATCGATATCACGAATATTCTTGCTAAAAAAGTAGACGGACTGGATGCACATACCTCTCAGTTTTACGAGTGGTTACCCTGGACAAATGGTGATCTTGCTAATGTTCCGAAGGATCCTGCCGAGCGTAAAAAATGGCTGACTTCCTCCATGGAAAAACGCTCATCAGTTACCCCGGAAATCAGGACTTCACTTGAAAAATGGTATGGTGCAGATAAGGCAAAGGACGTCCGGTTTGTTGAAGTTTTTGAGATTTGTGAGTATGGCAAACAACCCACGCCGGAAGAAATCAAGCGTCTCTTTCCAATGCTACCGCGGTAGAGTTTTGAATGATTGAATGAAAGAATGACTGAATAGATCTCTATTCTATCATTCTTTCATTCAATCATTCAGAATTAGAATATTCCACGAAATGGTTTAAGCCAAAATCCTCTTCACTCAACCATTTACTACGATAACCTGTCTTTAAAGCTTTCGTAGCCGAAACTCCTGATCACCCTAAATTCTTGACTTGACTTCCATATACCAATGGAAGGTAAGTTAACGCCGTTAAATGTTGTCGTCTTTACCATGGTGTAGTGGATCATGTCCTGAAATATGATTTTATCGCCTATGTTCAGTGGCTGATCGAAGGAATAATCGCCCATGAAATCGCCTGCGAGACAAGTCATCCCTCCCATTCTGTAAGTTGGTTTACCTGCTACCGGTTCCTGGTGTGCGCCGGTGATAACGGGCTTGTAGGGCATCTCCAAAGTGTCGGGCATATGGGCTGCAAAGGACGTATCGAGGATCGCCACCTGAATTCCCTGACTATCCATTACATCAAGCACAGTTGTCACCAATTCGCCGGTTCGCCAGGCTATTGCAGAACCTGGTTCCAGTATGACCTGTAAGTCGTATCTCTGACGGATAGTACTAACTAATGCAATTAGCTTCTCAATATCGTAACCTTCCCTAGTCATTAAATGCCCGCCTCCCATGTTGAGCCACTTGGCCTGATACAGCAAATCACCGAATTTTTCTTCCAGAGCGACCAACGTTCGCTCCAAAGTGTCTGATCCATTCTCGCAAAGTGTGTGAAAATGGATACCTTCTATACCTTCCGGCAGTGTATCGGGCAATTTATCGCGTGTTACCCCCAGCCGCGAGCCTGGTACACAGGGATTGTACATCTCTGTTGCTACTTCTGAATACTGGGGGTTTACCCTGATCCCGCATGAAAGTGCATGATTTGGGTTTACAGATCTAAACTCCTCCACCCTGCTCTGGAAACGCTCCCATTGACTCAGTGAGTTAAAAGTAATGTGACTGCTCCTCTCCAGAATCTCTGGAAATTCACTATCCAGGTAGGCTGGCATATAAGTATGCGCCTTCACACCAAGGAAATCATTGATCAGCTTCACCTCATTCAAAGAACTTGCAGTAGCACCGCTCAGGTATTCCTTTACAATTGGAAACGCGCTGTACATTGAAAATCCTTTCAACGCAAGAATGATCTTGCAGCCTGCTGCTTTCTGGACACCGTCAATCAGTTGCAGGTTTTTGCGGAGCAGTTCCTCTTCCAGCACAAAACAGGGCGAGGGTATTTGGTTATAGTCTATCGGCATTTTATAAATGAGTGGATATCGAATCGTAAAAATGTAATGTTTATCTAGTTTTGTACGCAAAATAAGGGCTTTGAGTTTCCGCTTTTACAATCAAATTGATTTTCCTGTAACATTATATATATGTCCTTTCTCGTCCTCGATATAGAAATGACCGGCCCGGAGCCAGGCTGGAATGAGATTATCCAGATTGGTGCGGAGTTTTTTGACGATAGCTGGACCTCCAAAGGCACTTACCTGCAAAACGTGTATCCCGAGAACGAAGAAGCGTTTTCAGTCAAGTCGGAGGAAGTACACGGACTTTCGATGATCGACCTTGAAGATGCTCCGATGATTTACGACGTGCTGCCTGAATTCGAGAAGTGGATCAAGAAAATGAATGCGGGCAAGCCGGGGCTTTCCAATGTGATCATTTGCGGGCAGAGTGTGATCAACGATATCAACTTTCTCCGGTTTGCTTACAGAAGCGAGAAAATGAAATGGTCGTTTTCAAACAAAATGCTCGACCTGCACACAGTATCCTATCTCTTCTTCCAGATCATGGAAAAGAACGGCAAAATGGTCCCGCGCTCGCTGAGTCTGGGTTCCGTGGCAGGATACTTTGGTTTCGAACGCGAGGAGGACACGCACAATGCATTGGAAGACGCGCGTCTGACGGCCAAATGCTTCAAAGAGTTTTTTAAATTGATCGACCGAGTCAAGTTCATATGATCGACTATAATCCCAAAGAGTGGTTTCGCTACATATTCTATTTTCAAAAAGGGGATACTGTCCGCAAGCTGACGCCGCTGATCCTGACCATCGGCGTGTATTCGGCAGTGGTAGCTTACCTGGTGCTGATTTACTTCGACCTCGGCACCAATACCGATCTGAAAAATATCTCGCTCATGCATTCGCTGCTGGGTTTTGTAATCTCTATGCTGCTGGTATTCAGAACAAATACAGCTTACGACCGCTGGTGGGAAGGCAGAAAGCAATGGGGATCGCTGATGAACAACAGCAGGAATCTCGCGCTTAAAATCAGTGGGCTGCTGCCGGAAGGACACCGGGAGGAGCGGCTTTTCTTTCAAAAGATGATCCCGAATTATGCATTCGCACTCAAAAATCACCTCCGCAGCCAGTTCCGCCCGGAAGAATTTCAGGAAACGCCAGGTATGAACCACGAATCGTTGCAAGATAGCGGCCACGTTCCCAATCAGATTGCGGCGGCGATGTTCAGCAAGGTCATCGAGCTCCAAAGAAACGGGACTATACTGCCGGAACATACCATTCTTCTGAATAATCAGCTTGAAGCATTTACCGACATTTGCGGCGCCTGTGAAAGGATCAAGAACACTCCTATCCCATTGTCTTACAGCTCTTTCATCAAAAAGTTTATTTTCACCTACTGCCTTACCCTGCCGATCGGCTATGCATTCAGCCTGCATTTCCTCGTGGTCCCTTTCGTTATGTTCGTGTTTTACATTCTCGCGAGCCTGGAAGTAATTGCGGAGGAAATTGAAGATCCGTTCGGTGAGGACAGCAATGATCTTCCCGTTGATCGTATCTGCAGTGGAATTCAATCCTCAGCCCTGGCACTGCTGCAATGACAATTTGCACGCCTGCTCCACAAATCATTAGAAAGTGGTTAGAAACTCATTAAATTTTTAATGCTTCTATAAAATTTTTCCGGGTGCAGAAAAAACCTGTTTTTAGGATATTTTAAATTTTCTTAACAACCTATTGTTCAGAAGAAACCCATTTTCTCTTTTCCTGCATTTCTACTTAAAAAACGGCTTAAAATTGAAGCTGAATTTCTCCTCGAAGTAGTTTTAGGAGAGTATTAATGAATTTTACAATCATCCTTTAAGGTATTAAATTAGAACAAACCCCAATGAAAAGGGTTGAGTTGAAGTACTTTTAAATTGAATGTAAAATGAAAAATCTAAAATTTCTTGCTGCAGCAGTTGCAGCTATAACTATACTTAGTTTCCAGGCAAAAGCCCAGTCTATCGTTGATCCCGGCATTTCGGTGCACAATTACAAGCATCCAAACAAGGCTGCAGCAGCGAAGGCGAATAGGAAGAACACAGTCGAGGTTGCCAACCTGAAAACTGTTGAGCGCGCCGGCAAATACCAGCGCAGCAAATACATGAGCACCACGCCAAAGTATGCGCCAAGACCCGCTACCATGGTGGTAATGCGCGAATACAAGGTAGAAGGCGTGCAGCTTAATCCATTGACTTCGCCACGTAACTACAAAACCCAGAATGTTCTGGCACCTGTGCGTGACACGGTACAAATGGCTGACAATGTGAACAGCGCAGACGGATCAACATACCCGACAGTAGATTAGCCGCAATAATCCTGTCAGGCAAGGCCGGTCCTCCGGGACCGGCTGCTTAGGTTAACAAACTGTTTCTAAATCCAAAAGGCAAAGAGCCACGCACATCGCGCTGGCTCTTTGCCTTTTATGGTTTTAAAGATTGTTTAAAATTGAAAAAGTATGAAAATTGTAAGTTCTTCCTTCGTTTAATGAATTTTTAACAGGTATCAGTTGTGGTGAATATTTGAATTTCATAATTTCAACACATGATACCGAGCGAGACCGTAGCGCATTTTTACCAGACGCACCCAGCTGCCAAAGGTGTAGAACGCCCGGACAGTACTTCCCGTAACGAAGAGCACATCAACGTTTTCTCCCGTGTATTTTGCCCGAAATACACTTCATATGCGCGCCGGGATTTTTACAAAATATCACTGATCATCGGCAAAGGGGTCATTTCTTACGGAAATCACCAGATTGAAATTGATAAGAATGCATTAGTGTTCTTCAACCGCAACGTCCCCTATTCCTGGCAGGCAAAGTCCCATGAGCAATCCGGATTCTTTTGCCTCTTCAACGATCAGTTCCTGAGCAGTATGAGCAGGTCGGCGACTGTAAATGATTGTCCGATACTCCGGGCAGACAGTATCCCGGTCTACTTCATCAGCGAAGAACAGCAGGATTATCTGTTACGGATCTTCGGCAAAATGCAGGAGGATATCGCTTCCAGCTACGCACACAAATACGATCTGATGCGGAATTACGTGAATGTGCTCGCCCACGAGGCCATGAAAATGCAGCCTTCCGAGCTCAACGACATTCACGCAAATGGGTCGGCGCGACTTTCTGCCTCATTCCACGACCTGCTGGAAAGACAGTTTCCCATTGAATCGCCTGAGCACAAGCTGCAACTTAAGACAGCCAAGGACTTTGCTGCGCGCCTGGATGTACACGTAAACCACCTCAACCGCGCATTAAAGGAAACAACTGGCAAAACCACCACGGATCACATCATTGAAAGAATTATGGTCCAGTCAAAAGCAATGCTGCGGCACTCGAACTGGAGCATTGCCGAAATCGCATTTTGTCTTGGCTTTGAATATCCGGCTTATTTCAACAATCTCTTCAAAAAACAAACCGGTATCACCCCCAAGTCGTACCGAACCAATGAAAGATATAGTGTTTGAATTTTATAATTTATTGTTTGATTGTAGTACATAATACCTGCGACTGAGATCTGATCCGCAGAACGACGAAAGCATAGCTCCTAAACCCCGGTGCAAACCCGGACCTACTATATGTCGAAACGTTTATTTCACTTACTCCTGCCCTTTTATTTGCTGAATCCCGGCGCACAGGCCACCGCGCAGGTACTTAGCCTGCACGATGCAGTCGAAACAGCACTGACCAACTACGGTACCATCCGCGCGAAAACCAACTATCTCGGCGCTTCAAAAGCCACCGTGGCGCAAAGCCGGAAAGATTACCTTCCCAACCTAAACCTTTCTGCGCAGCAGGATTACGGAACTGTAAACGGACAGAACGGCCCGCTTTACGGGATGGGACTTGCGGTAGCTTCTTCGGGTCTGCCGCTGGGCAGCCAGAACTGGAATGCCGCATTCGGTGCATTGTACCTGACGAATGTAAACTGGGATTTCTTCGCATTCGGAAGAGCCCGCGAGCGGATCAACGTAGCAAAGTCTACAGTTGTGCGCGATGAAAGTGATCTGACACAGGAACAATTTCAGCACAGCATACGCGTAGCCGGCGCTTACCTGAACCTGCTGGCGGCACAAAGGCTGGTCCGATCGTGGGAAAACAACCTTGAACGCGCCAATGCATTAAAGAATGTGGTAGTAACCCGCGCTAAAAACGGGCTGATCCCGGGCGTAGACTCCTCGCTCGCCAATGCGGAGGTATCCAATGCAAAGATCAGCATTACCCAGGCGCGCGACCTGGAACAGGAACAGGCAAATGTACTCGCGAGGTTAATGGGTGTTACCGAACAACGGTTCATGCTTGACAGCACTTTCATCACGAGAATGCCCAGACTGGTGGCGGATACCATACCTAAGCTGGAAAACCATCCCCTGCTCCGGTTTTACACAAACCGGGTCGCGGTAAGCGAGCAGCAAGTGAAGTATATCCAAACGCTGGGAATGCCGGTTTTCTCTTTCTTTGGCGTGTTTCAGGGTCGGGGCGCAGGCTTTTCCTCCAACTATGCGGTGGATCAGCGTGCTTTTACACAAAACTATCTGGAAGGTATCAAGCCTGTTCGATTCAACTATCTGCTGGGTATCGGCGCTACCTGGAATATGACGAACATACTTCGCACGCGGCAGCAGGCGGTGGCGCAGGGATTTATTTCAAATGCATTGAAAGAAGAGTATAACCTGGCTGAACAGCAGATCAAAAACCAGCTGCTTTTATCAGAAAACAAAATCAGGAATGCAGCCGCCAATGCGCAGGAAGCGCCGGTACAGGTAAAATCAGCGTCCGATGCCTATCTGCAGAAGAGCGTGTTGTACAAAAACGGATTAAGTAACATCGTCGACATGACACAGGCACTATACATTCTGAACCGCGCCGAGACTAATCGCGATATCGCATTGAACAACCTCTGGCAGGCATTGCTGCTGAAAGCCGCGGCGGCGGGAGACTTCGGCATTTTTCTGGAACAGTGACATTTGGTCATTGGTTGACCATAAATAACAAACCTTTACCCCTTAACTAATGGATTTAATCCGCTTTGCGCTGCGTAAACCGATCACGATCATGGTTGTAGTGGCGGGTCTATTCTTTTTCGGTATCAATGCAGTACGGAACATCAAGATTGACATTTTCCCCAAGCTTGATCTGCCGGTTATGTACATTGCCCACCCGTTTGGCGGATATACCCCCAACCAGATGGAAACCTTTTTTGCCAAACAATACATCAACATCCTGTTGTATGTCAATGGTATAAAGAGCATTGAAACCAAGAACATTCAGGGACTGACTTTGATGAAGATCAATTTCTACCCGGGCACCAATATGGCGCAGGCTTCAGCTGAGCTGAGTGCTTTTACGAACAGGGCGCAGGCTATTTTTCCTCCCGGCTCCAACCCTCCGTTCATTATCCGCTTCGATGCCTCCACATTGCCTGTGGGGCAGCTGGTACTAAGCAGTGAAAAACGCTCCAACAATGAGCTGCTCGATCTTGCGAACGTGTACGTACGCTCCACATTTACGTCCATTCCCGGCCTTGTTTCAGCTCCTCCTTTTGGTGGGAATATCAGGACCATTGTTGTAAAAGCCGATCCCGAGTTGATGCGCTCGCATAATATCTCTACCGATCAGCTGGTAGAAGCTTTGCGCGTGAACAACCAGACGGCGCCTTCGGGTAATGTGCGGATCGGTGATAAGAACTACATCACGCCCACCAACACCACGGTTCGGCACGTAAAAGATTTTGAAAACATTCCTTTATTCAAGGGTACTGTTCAAAACCTCTACTTGCGAGATGTGGCAACGATCGAGGATGGTGCGGATATTACGGCTGGTTACGGGCTTGTGAATGGAAAACGTTCGGTATACCTCAGCATTGCCAAAGGCGCAGATGCTTCCACCTGGGAAGTAGTGCAAAACCTGAAAAAGGCGATGCCGCGCATTCAAAGCACTTTGCCGGAAGATGTGAAGATCAGCTACGAGTTCGACCAGTCGACTTACGTAATGAACTCCGTGAAAAGTCTGCTTACGGAAGGTGCGATCGGCGCGGTACTTACCGGATTGATGGTGTTACTCTTCCTGGGCGATCCCCGCGGTGCATTGATCGTTATTTTAACGATCCCAACCTCCATTATTGCAGGTGTTTTGTTCCTTAACTTATTTGGGCAAACGATTAACATTATGACGCTGAGCGGATTGGCGCTAGCGATCGGTATTCTGGTTGATGAAAGTACGGTAACCATCGAGAACATTCACCAGCACCTGGATATGGGAAAACCCAAGGCACTTGCAATCTGGGATGCCTGCCAGGAAATTGCATTTCCCAAGCTGTTGATCCTTTTCTGTATCCTGGCCGTATTTGCGCCTGCATTTACAATGGGCGGCATTCCGGGTTCCTTGTTTCTTCCGCTCGCGCTGGCGATCGGTTTCAGTATGATCGTCTCCTATTTTCTCGCGCAGACATTCGTTCCGGTGATGGCAAACTGGATCATGAAAGTCAAACACCACAAAAAGGCGGACGGGACCGAGATGACCGACTCCGAGGAATTTGTCGCTTCGGGCCTGAGCAGAAATAAAGACGAGCAAAAGGAAACACTCGTTAACCGCGCGGATTTTGACCAGGATGGTAAAATAAGCTTCTTTGAGCGTGTAAGAGCGCGATTCATGCGGTTTATCGAAAGAACTATCCCCTTCCGCAAGCCTATCGTTGTTTCTTACCTGATTGTCACTACCGCACTTGCAGCCTGGATGCTTGGAACGATAGGGAAAGATGTACTTCCAAAGGTGAATGGGAGCCAGTTTCAGGTGCGGTTGCGTGCGCCTGAGGGGACCCGCATTGAACGGACAGAGGAGAAGACTTTGAAGACCATTCAGGCGATCAAAGATATTGTGGGTGCGGAAAATGTCTCGGTTACCTCTGCTTATGTGGGCCAGCACCCAGCCTTATTTTCTGTTAACCCCATTTATCTCTGGATGGCAGGACCGCAGGAAGCGGTGTTGCAGGTTGGCCTAAAAGAAGGTTTTCATACCAATCTGGATGAACTGAAAGAGAAGATCCGGGCCAGCGTTCGCCGCGATATTCCTGATCTCAAACTTTCATTTGAACCCATTGAACTCACGGATAAGATCCTGAGCCAGGGCTCTCCTACGCCGATTGAGGTAAGAATGTCGGGACGTGACAAGAAGCTGAATGAAAAATATGCGCAAAAGGTAATTGCCAGGCTGAGCCAGATCAGTTACCTGCGTGATATCCAGCTGGGACAATCGAATAAATATCCTTCCATTAATATAGAAGTAGACCGGATTCGCGCGGCGCAGCTGGGTGTGGATATGAATGATATTTCAAGATCGCTCACAGCCTCTACGTCGTCTTCGCGCTACACGGATAAAAATATCTGGGTGGATGAAAAAGGCGGGTTCAGTTACAGCGTGCAGGTTCAGATTCCAGAGAACAAGATGAATAACGTCAATGAGATTGGCGAGATACCCTTGCTCCGTAACTCCAACCGGCCTGTGCTCGGTGATGTAGCCACTATCACGCCGGATACCACATACGGTGAAAACGATAACCTTGGTTCAATGCCTGTGCTCTCGGTGACTGCCAACTTGAATAATACCGATCTGGGGATTGCGAAAAAGGACGTAGAAGCTGCATTGGCCGATCTGGGCGAGTTACCCCGCGGTCTTTCTGTTGAGCTGGTCGGACTAAGTCAAACGCTGACCGACACCCTGGACAGTCTTCAAAATGGCTTGGTTGTAGCTATTGTTGTCATATTCCTGATGCTAGCCGCCAATTTTCAGTCCTTCAAAGTATCAGCAATTGTACTCGCAACGGTTCCGGCGGTGGTACTCGGCTCCCTTGCATTGCTGATGGTAACCGGCTCCACGCTGAACCTGCAATCTTATATGGGCATTATTATGTCGGTCGGCGTATCTATTTCAAATGCGGTGTTATTGATTACCAATGCAGAACAGCTGCGTAAGCACAGCGGCAATGCCATTGAGGCAGCCAAAGAATCTGCCGGTTTGCGACTAAGACCTATTGTAATGACCGCTGTGGCGATGGTGGTGGGTATGATACCTATGGCGAGCGGTCTGGGAGAAGCGGGTGACCAATCTTCTCCACTTGGCCGCGCGGTGGTCGGCGGACTTGTTGCTTCCACATTTGCCGCATTATTTATTCTGCCGCTCGCATTTGCCTGGGGACAAGGTAAAGCCAGTACCCAGAGTGTATCCCTTGATCCTGAGGATGAAGAAAGCAAATATTATGTTCCAACAACCCGATAACCCTTTTTGAACACGATACATCATGAGAAATAATCAAAAACTACTCACCTCTTTCCTGGTTGCAGCTTCGCTGACTGCCTTTCAGGGTTGTGGTCCGTCCCAGGCGGAAAAGGAAGAGGCGGCGAAGGTAGAGAAACCAGCCGAAGCGCCGGTACTTGAAACTGTTACCGTTCAAAAGAAACAGTTGTCTTCTAACCTCCAAATTCCAGGCGAACTGATTCCTTTTCAGCAGGTTGACCTTTATGCAAAAGTCAGCAGTTTTGTGAAAAAGCTGCATGTCGATGTGGGAAGTGAAGTGAAACAGGGACAACTGCTTGCGTCTATGGAAGCCCCGGAACTTACAGCCCAGCTTACTACGAGTGAATCGAGGCTGAAATCCCAGGAGGCGATTTATGAAGCGAGCAAAGCAAATTATGAAAGGCTGCTTGAAACCAGCAAAACGCCGGGGACTGTGTCACAAAACGATCTGGACCTTGCATTAGCTAAACAACGATCTGACCTGGCGCAACTTGACGCGGCGCGCTCCACAAGCAGGGAGATTACCGACACCAGAAATTATCTTGAAATACGCGCCCCATTCAGTGGCGTCATAACGGCCCGCAATGTGAGCGCAGGCGCCTACGTAGGACCAACGGGCAAAGGTTCTGAATTTCCGCTGTTCACATTGGTGGAGCAAAGGAAGCTGCGGCTCGTGGTGAGTGTTCCCGAAGCATATACCAGCTACTTGAAAGCCAACAGCGCGGTTCAATTCAAGGTAAGGTCGCTCCCGAACCAGAACTTTACAGCGAAAGTCACCAGGCTCTCAGGTGCACTAGACGCACGTTTACGCTCGCAAAGGACAGAAATGGACGTGATTAACAGTGATAGAAAACTTTTACCTGGTATGATCACCGAAGTTTCCATTCCTCTGAGTGCAGGTGCTGCCTCACTGGCCGTTCCAAAGTCAGCAGTACTCAATTCCACGCAGGGTACCTTTGTGATTCGGGTAGATAATGGAAAAGCAGTATGGATTCCGGTTAAAACGGGCACCAGCAGCGACGATCTGACCGAGGTTTTCGGGGAGATTCAGGAGGGTGACGTGATCGTGAAGGTGGCTAATGAAGAGATACGGAATAACTCCGGAGTGAAGATTTGATCAGCTTTGCGAAAGGAGCTTAAAGCCGCTTTTCATTTAACACAATTCTTAATTTAAAACCGGCAAGATCGGTATTAACTTCCTGGCAGAGACCATTTTTGTATAGATAAACGCCCTGCTTGCCATCAGGAAGCACCACGCCGTACTTTCCTTCGGATATCTTTTTGACACTGCACATTTTCCCATAACGTTCTGAATAAACTTCATTCACATTAACCGGCTCCTTATAATAGAGGCCGGTTATTGTGCTTTTTATGGGCGCATTGAGCTCAATTCTGGGCTTATCTTCCCCGTCCTCTCCCGAAAACAGCACTTCGTACAAGGATTTGGTGCTGCTTTTCGTCTGGGTTTTCTCCTTTAAATCTCCATTCACATGGTGCGAACAAGTTGCAGATACCAGCTTTCCCTGCACATAATTGGTCTGGGTTGCATACTTTCCTTTATAAAACATGATCTTGAAATCAGACTCAATCCGGTGTGTTTCACTGTTATCTGCCGCCTTATCATCAAAAACACGGAGGGAGCCGATGGTGCGGCCTGCTACGATCACATCATATAAAGTTTGTGCATGACAAAGTGAACTTGCCAGCATTGTAAGACCGAAAAACAGTGAACCCAAAACTTTCATCCTCGTATGGTTTAGAACTAATATGGTGTGCGATTGATATATAACAGTACAAAATTTGTTCCTATTGCCCTGAGACGAAAAATAATGGGCCGACTGTCCTCGTTAAAACCAGATTTACCCGGCTCCTGTTAGAAGATACCGAATTTCAATGTCAGGTTGTAAGATATGTTACTAAGATCCTTGTCGCTCAGGCCATTGCCTTTTGCATTGAAGGTCTGCCTGTAAGATACGCCCGGACTAAAACGCATCCACTTTAATAAGTTAAATTCAACCTGCACACCCGGCTCCATTACGAAGAAGAAGCGTGCATTTTCATCGCCGTCGTGATCATCCCAGTCGTCGTTCCAGAAGTTGTCATTCCAATCATCATCGTCGAAGCGATCGTACTGCAATGTAAACCCTGAGCCTGTAAGCAGGTTTACATTCACATGGACTTTCCTGGTGGAAGCAACCACATATTCCGTCATTAGACCGAACTGGCCGTACAGATAGGACATTTTGTTGGCAGCAAAATTCTGATTCACCAGCGGGACAGGAATATAGTTGGTCGTAGCAGCGCCACTTACGCCGAGCATCAGTTTTCTATTGATAAACCAGCCTCCGTAAATCTCCGGCATACTGGCAAAGCTTCCGTTTATTCTTGTAAACTTGTTAGATAATGCAACATAACCGCCAGACTTGTGACTCCCGGAGTTTTTAAAGATGGTCTGATTTTCCTGCGCCGCAGCCTGGTTAGTTACAGCGGTGTACAAAATGATTGCGAGTAGTAAGATTCCCTTTTTCATAAAGATTGCGTTGTTTCCTACCAGACAATCCAGGAACAGCCTCCCCCTATCCGCAATTCAATTTTACATCCGGATCATTTGGAAAGTGAGAAATCGAGCTGCTGTATCAATGCAGGATTTTCAGGTGATAATGTAAAAAACACGCGGATATCGCCCCGCTCGCCATTTAACATAAAGCTGCCTCTCAGGTTATTAGCTGCAACCATGTCCGATGATCCTCTGATTTTGCCAATCTTTTCCAGCAATTGATCCAGCTCTTTCCTGCGATGCGAAAGCGACCTGTCAGGGAAAAAGTTTTCCGCGAAAATCCCGCTTTGCTCTGCATTCTGCCAGCTGGGCAACATGGAAACGAGCTGTTGCTTGCGTTGTTTGAGGATATCGGAAACCGGTAACGGAAGTGGTTTCAGACCGGCCAGCGTGATGATCGTATCTAGAACAGCCGTATTAATGTTCGCCATTCCAGCGTAGGTCCTGTTTGCATAAGCTATGATACCGATACCATAATCAGGCAGGATCTGCCACTGGCTGCCGAATCCGGGCAATCCGCCGGTATGACCTATTCCGGTACGTCCGGTGCAATCCTGGCTCCAACGCAGCCCATATCCGTAGCCGCTCGTCATGGCGCATGCGCGACCACCCGGATACTTGTAAGATGCATTCAGCCCGCTGAAATTCCACGGCATCTGCATTTCCCGCACATCACTGCGGTTCACAGGCCCAGCCTCCGGCGCAGAACTGGGCGGCCATACCGACAAATGGAATGCAACATACTTACTGAAATCTTCAATGGAGGTGATCAGTCCGCCCATTGCCCCATAAGCCCCGTCGTGCAACAGCTCCTCCTCTTTCCAGGTGTCGTCTTCGTACCGGTAACCGCGGGCGAGCAGGTTTTTGGGAGCTTTGGTATATTCCCAAATGGTATGGTGCATCCCCAGCGGCTTAAAAATCTTCTCATCTATATACTGCTGATAAGGTTTTCCCGAAACCACACTGATGATCCTTCCGAGCAATGCAAATCCGAGATTGCTGTATTCATAGGTAACACCCGGCACATTGGAGAAGGAAATACCGCTCTTGATCAATGCGATCAGGTCTTCATCCTTGTCATTCAGCTGGCGGTCGCCCCAGGGATTGTCTTCCGGAAAGCCCGCAGCGTGCGTCATTAAATGCCTGATGGTAATCGGCGGAGCGTCGGTGGTGGTTGCACGCATTGTTTTCAGCTCCGGGATGTAGAGATCGGCAGGATCGTCGAGCTTCAACTTACCTTCTTTCCGCAGTGCCAGAATTCCCATTGCAGTCGCACTTTTCGACATGGACGCGATCCGGAAAAGCGTTTCAGGAGTTGCTTTTGTTGAAGTGGCTACCTCCGAAAACCCCTGTCCGCCCGATAACAGCAGCTTCCCATCTACTACTAGCCCGAAAGCAAGTCCCGGGAAATGGTTTTTCTCTGCATAGTCTTTATAAAGCTGCTCAATCACCGGCAGCGTGGCCCGGATGCTATTAAGTCGCTCGCCCTGGGTAGACTGTGCATTGGTAAGGAGGGGTAAAAGGGAGGTAAGTAGACCGAAAGCAGCTTTTTTCATGTGCAACAGGAGTTATGTATGAAGGACAATTTAGCAAATCCTCCTGCTAAGGCACAATCCAATATCAATAAATTACACGTTCTTTCTTTTGTACAACACTTACCTATTTATATCATTTAAAAAGTACAAGAATTCTGAAACTTAATCTGCTGATATGCGTTAATTTTGCAGTGTAGATGATGCATTTGAAAAGAGTAGTACAATTTCTGCTACAAACACCCTTTCAGAATTTCCTTAAAAAAGTTATATAAAAAGCAATTACAAAACACCACTGGGCTTTGTCCCGAATGAAAAAAGAAAGTCATGAATTATTCAATTTTTGCACCCTCAGATTCCAGAAAGTATTTGCGCCTTGCGGTAGCGGCTTTCTTCTTTGTTCAGGGGCTGAGCTTCGCCGCCTGGGCAAGCCGCATCCCGGACATTAAAAACATGCTCCATTTAACAGAAGGAGGCTTAGGTACCGTATTGCTTGCATTGCCGATCGGGTTAATGGCCAGCCTGCCGATTTCAGGTTGGATGGTAACCCATTACGGAAGTCGCAAAATGGTGCTCATCGGCGCTATTCTATATGCTACCACATTAGTTTTCATAGGTTTTGTAACACGCACGGAGCAACTGGTCATTGCGCTTTTTGCCTTTGGTTTGTGGGGTAACCTTACCAACATTGCCATTAATACACAGGCGGTTGCCGTTGAGCAGCTTTACGGAAAGTCGATCATGGCCTCATTCCACGGATTGTGGAGCCTTGCCGGGTTTGTCAGCGCGATGATCGGTTCGCTTTTTATCTCGATCAACGTTCCTCCCCACCTTCATTTTACATTCATTGCACTGGCCGCATTCCTAATCATTTTTACGGCTTACAAACATACAATGCCCGAAAGCGAGAAAAATTCAGGCGAATCTCAGCCACTTTTCGTGAAGCCTGACCGTGACCTGCTCACACTTGGATTGATCGGCTTCTGTGCGATGGTTTGCGAAGGAGCGATGTTCGACTGGAGCGGCGTTTATTTCCAGGAAGCGGTACACGTTCCTGCCTCCATGACCACGCTGGGTTATGTCGCTTTTATGGGTACAATGACAGGCGGCCGCTTCGCCGGTGACTGGCTCGCCAACAAGCTGGGAAGAAAAACCATGCTGCAGATCAGCGGCACATTAATGGGTACCGGACTGGCTGTTGCAGTACTTTTCCCCTACCTAGTACCGGCCACTTTCGGTTTTCTGATGGTTGGTTTCGGTGTATCTTCGGTTGTTCCGCTGGTATATAGTGCAGCAGGTAAGTCTACCACCATGTCAGCGGGAATGGCGCTGGCCGCGGTTTCTTCAATCAGCTTCATCGGCTTTTTGATCGGGCCTCCATTGATAGGTATAGTAGCGCAGTTTGCAGACCTCCGCTGGTCTTTCGCAATCGTTGGTGTGCTGGCCTCGCTTACCGCTTATCTTTCAACCAAGGCGAAACTGATCAGCTAAACTGCTGGTATAAAAATTGAACTGGGGTATCGGATAACGGTATCCCTTTTTTTGTTATAAATGAAAACTCCCGCACTGCTCCTGATCATATTTTTTGCGCTGACCGGCAATGCTGTCAATGCGCAGAAAGACACGTTACGCAACCTGGATATCAATCTGGAAAATTATGAATATCCCTTTCCGGTATCTTATGTAGAGTTCGAATCGCAGGCGGAGAAGCTCAGAATGGCGTACATGGTCGTGAAGCCTTCCCGTGGTAACGGGAAGAGCATTATGCTGTTGCATGGAAAAAATTTCAATGGTGCATACTGGGAACAGACAGCCAAAGTGCTTTCGGAGAGAGGGTTTCAGGTCATTATTCCGGACCAGATTGGTTTTGGTAAATCCACAAAACCGCTTCATTTCCAGTATTCATTCCAGGAGCTGGCAGCAGGGACAAAGCGCATTTTAGACAAACTAAATGTTACAAAAACGATCGTTTTAGGCCACTCGATGGGCGGAATGGTCGCAACGCGATTTACACTGATGTATCCCGAAACAGTCGAAAAGCTGGTTCTGGAAAACCCGATCGGCCTGGAAGATTATAAGGTGAAGGTACCCTATCAATCAATAGACAAATGGTACATGAGCGAGTTGAAGGCTGATTTCAATTCAATTAAAAACTACCAGCTGAGCAGTTATTATGACGGGAAATGGAAGGAAAGCTATACCAAATGGGTGAACCTGCTTGCGGGATGGACATTGAATAAAGACTATCCCCGCATCGCCTGGAACTCTGCCCTGACTTACGATATGATTTACTCGCAGCCCGTCTGTTATGAGTTTGCGCAGATCAAAGTGCCAACCCTGCTGATTATCGGTCAGCGCGACCGCAGCGCCGTAGGCAAAAACCTGGCGCCTGAAAATGTAAGAAAAACACTGGGCAACTACCCTGAGCTGGGCCGAAAAACAAAAGCAGCAATCCCCAACAGCGAGCTGGCGGAGCTGGATAACATTGGCCACCTGCCGCATGTTGAGGATTTTGACCGGTTCATCGGCCCGCTTGTGAAATTCATTGAAAAGCCCTGATTACATTAATATCGCTCAGGCGAAGAACTGCTTTACATAGTTGCGGCTGGTAAGGATTGCACTTTGTACATCCTTGATACTGCCTTCATAAGCTTTGTCTTCCACCTCGATCACCACCGGGCCGCGATAACGTACATCTGTTAATGCAGCGAAGAATGCCCGCCAGTTTACGTCGCCTAGTCCCGGCAGTTTGGGAGAATGGTATTCCAGCGGGTTCGCCAATATCCCTACTCTATCTAATTTACTTTTGTAAACCTTCGCATCTTTTAAATGTACATGATGCAAACGTGATTTATAATTGTAAATTGGGTAAGTTTCATCCATCATCTGCCAGATCATGTGAGACGGGTCATAATTCAATCCGAATATAGGGCTTGGAATAATCTCGAACATTCTGTCCCACACAGCCGGACTGATCGCCAGGTTTTTTCCTCCTGGCCATTCGTCGTCTGTAAAGAACATCGGACAGTTCTCAATAGCGATTTTGATATTATTCTCCTCTGCTACCTTCACCACCGCGGGCCACACATCTGCAAAGCGGGCCAGATTGTCCTTGATACTCTTGGACGGGTCTCTTCCTATAAAAGTAGTAACAACCGGAATGCCCAGCTTCGCCGCTCCCCTGATCACTTCCTTAATGTATTCGAGGAAGTATTCAGACTTATTCGGATCGGGATCCAGCGGGTTCGGATAGTAACCCAATGCCGACACAAACACGCCGGCTTCTCTTAGGGTATGTTTGATTTCCGAAATGCGAGCGGGAGTCAGGTTGAGCACGTCGATATGCGTAACACCTGCATACCTTCTGGCATCGGCATTGTCTGACGGCCAGCACATCATTTCAACACAGGAAAACCCGTGATTGGCAGCAAACTGCACCACATGTTCAAACCCAAAATCGGCAAGTATCGCGCTATTAAAACCTAATTGAAGCATATTGAAGATGTTTTTGTGGTAAACTTCAGTAAAAAAGCGGCACTGTTCAACAATTCACCCTGAATCCATCCAAATTTTCGGCGCCTTTATCAATTCAGGCTACCACTGGTAATTATCACCGCACCTGATATCCTCCAAATTTTAGTAATATTGACCTGGTAAAACCAATGAATTTTAACCAGTTATACACGATGGCAGACTCTGAACCGGGTATTGGAAAGAAAATACTCAGCTTTTTTATCAAGGAGAGTGAAGAACCAGCCAAAGCTGTTCCGGTGACCAAGCCAGCGGCTGAACAGCCAGGGCAGACCGTCGCACCTACTGTGCCGAATGTGGCGGGCACAATGAACATTGACCGCAAGTTTGTTGAACATTTTGTAAGCCTGCTCGAAAAAGCCAACCTTCCCGGGCCCGACTATTTTGAGTATAAACAGGCTTTACAAAACATGGAAGGCCTGGGACTCGGAGAAGAAAAGCAGTTCCAGGCAGCCTGGGCGAGCTTCAAGGCAATGGGCGGCGCAAAGGAAACTTCCATTCTGCAATCCTCTGCAAACCAGTACCTGTCTATCCTGGATAAAGACCGGAGCTCATTTTTGAAGGATGTAGAAAAAGCAATCAAAGACCGGGTCGGTGCATTGCAGGACGAGCAGAAGCGGCTGGAAGAATCAAACAGCTCCCTGGCGCAGCAATTGGCTGACATTCAGAGGAAAATAGATGAAAACAAAAACCGCCTTGGACAAATTTCAGGCGAGGTAGCAGAACAAAGCGCGAAGATCAATGCGAACAAAGACAGTTTCGAGATTACATATCTCAGCTTTGTTGAACAAATTAAATCAGACTTGAACAAAATAAACCAGTATCTCAAATAACCTGACTTCTCGACAAATGGCAACACCAGATTTTACACAAATAGGCGGATCGCAGGAAGATACTTCGAAGCGGTCTTACTGGAGTAAACCCGAGGGAATTACCTCGCTCCTTTTTATAGGTGGCCTCGGCGCGGCTGCGCTTTCTTATTGGAACAAAATCGCCGCATTCCTGATCGAGGTGACGCAAAACACTTTATACCTCGGCTTTTTAATGGCCGTACTCGCGCTGGTCATCTTCCTGTTTACCAGCAAGGATGTACGCACTGCTGTTTTCTTCCTTTTCAAAACATTGATGAGGAAAATCACCGGGCTGGTTATCAAACTGGATCCGATCGCAATCATGAAAATTTACATTGATGACCTGAAAGAAAAGCGCGAGAAAATGCAGGGACAGATCAATACGCTCGCCGGCCAGCTTGTGAAACTGAACAAGAATATCAATGAGAACAACGAGCGGATCAAGCAGAAATTCGCCGAAGCCAACAAGGCAGGTACCATGCTTGAAAGACCTGGAATGAAGGAAACTGCTTCGCTCGCAACGATTGAAGGTGCAGGCCTGCAGGAAATGAATGAGAAGCTTTTTCCGTTGCAAAGGAATATGAAAACGGTTCTTGAATTTATGGAAAAGGTGAACAAAAGCGCCGATTACATTATTAAAGAGACCGAAATCAAGGTCAAGCTGAAAGAGGCCGAGTACCGGATCGTGAAGGAAAGCTCCAATGCATTGCGCACCGCGATCAGTATCTTTAAAGGTAACCCGGACAAGAAGTTTTATTTCGACGAGTCAATGGAGTATATCCAGGACGATATGAGCCAGAAGCTGGGCGAAATGAAGCGTGCAATGGACCTTTCACTCGACTTTATCAACGGTGTTGACGTGCAAAACGGGCTGCTATCTGATAAGGGACAAGCCATGCTTGAAGCTTACAACTCAGGTCAGTTCAAGCTGATCCAGCTCGACAGTCCACAGGCACCTTCAAGCCGGCCAACAGAGGTACCTAAGGATTCAAGCTACCGCGGGCTGCTCGACTAACCCATTCTATTCAACTATTTAACATTGTTCATCTTTAACACAAACCCATGAAAAGACTCACAGTAGCTGGCCGCCTGATTATCACGGCGCTTATTTTAGGAGCAATATTTGTAGGATATAAGTACCTGGGCGGTCAAAAAGCGCTCACCCAAATGGCCGAAGACCGCGCCGAGAACCCAGAAAGTCAGGCCACAACCGCTGGTGAAGACGAAAGCGCCCCGAGCGAAGCCACTGCCGGGAATTCAGAAGCAGTTACCTCCGACGCAGCCGCATTCAGCTATACCGCGCCAGCGCCGGTCGACGGGAAACTGAAAGGGGTTGTTGAGCTGGGCGCTAGCGGCTTCAATTCTTTCATTATCAAAGTAGATAAGCAAAAACACTGGTCACTGGAAAAGTCCGAGTTCGGGAACAGCCTGGTGACTGAAAATATGGCCACGGATGAAGATATCCGCGTGGGTCTTAAAAAGTACATTGGCGGCATGCTCGACTTCGGTGTGGGCAGCAAAGACATCCATTTTGTGGTAAGCTCCGGTGCTGCGAAAGCCGAGGTAACTCAAAAGATCACGCGTGTGTTGAAGTCGATCGGTTATGTGGTAAACCAGGTAACTGCCGAACAGGAAGGCCAGCTGGCACTTAAATCGGTACTGCCTGCGGAGTATGCGGATAAGGCATTTGTGGTGGACATTGGCTCAGGTAACACCAAGATCTCCTGGATTGAAGGTGGCAAAGTTTCTGCGCTGGAATCCTATGGTGCGAAGTACTATCAGGATGGAGCCGACGATTCAAAGGTTTACGAAGAGGTCTCCTCAAAATCAAAACAGATCCCGACTGATAAACGTAAAACCTGCTTTATCATCGGCGGTGTACCTTTCGAAATGGCGAAGGAAGTACGTAAAGGAAAAGAGCGTTACACCACGCTAAGCGAGCCCCTAGCCTATTCGAAACTGACCAATGCGAAATCAAAAGCGGGGGTTAACATTTACAAATCTGTAAAAGACGCCACCGGCTGCGACCAATTCGTTTTCGACTGGGACGCTAATTTCACGATCGGTTTTCTTTTGAACTTGTAAGCATAAGGATCCTCGGGAGGAAGGAGGAAAGGGAGGATGGAGGATGGAAAAAAGATGGACACTGTGAATTACAAATGTAATTTATATTTGTAATTCACAACATTAAATCAAAATCTATCCATCGTCCCCTTCCTCCTTCCTCCTTCCTCCTTCCTCCTTCCTCCCTTCCTCCCCTTCCTCCATCCTCCCCTAACTACCCCTACCAGACGAACAAAAAAGATGACGCTAACACAACTATTTCAATACATTTCCTCGAATCCCTGGCCTGCTGTGGCCTTTTTTGCTTTAATGCCGGTCCTCGCCTGGTTGATTGGTGAGTTGGCAAATGGGAGCCGCGATGTTCAGTTCTGGAGTTATGTGTATGCAGTGCTGGTATATGCGGTCAGTATCCCCGGGATTTTCGCATTTACGCTGAATATCTATCTTTTTCTCTTTGAAAGACAGAGTATCTGGCAAGCCAACATCATTTTGCAATTCCTGCCAATCATTTCGCTCGCGCTGACGCTGATGCTGATCAAGCGCAAGATACCTTTTGCATTAATACCCGGTTTTGGCAAAATTTCCGGACTTCTCACGCTCATTGCTGCTCTCATTGGTTTGATGTGGTTTTTCGACCGATTGCACTTAGTAGCATGGACTTACGTTCCATTTTCTGTGATTTTGATAGGCTTTGTACTCACTTTGCTGGCTATTAGATTTGCATGGAGCAAACTGTTCTGAAATCCGGTACATATATTCAAATCTCCGTTCGGGCTGAACAGAAGCTTGCAGCCCGCAAGCTGGTGGAGCATTCGTTGACACACCATCGTGTTTCTAATATTTGGGACAAAGCACAGGTGTTACCCGCCAGCACAAGGATGCTCCGCTTCACGGGCACGCTCGGCGAAATCGTTTTTGCCGATTCTTTTCATCTGCCCCGCCCCACCCGGTCTTTCGGAGCGGTCGATGGGCAGGATTGGGGACAGGATTTTCTGATTAGGTCGGACCTGATGGACTTTGCAGTTGATGTGAAGTCCATGAAGCGCCGGGCGGGGAATCTCGCGGGGGACTATGTGCTCAACATTCCTTCTTCTCAGCTGAACAAGCCGGGTTCAAAAACGACGCATTACTTCTGCATTTCATTTCACCAATCCGAAACAGCCGGCACCATCGCTTCCTTGCTCGGGTTTATAGACAAGTCGGCGCTGCAAAACGGAGAGATCGGCAGGTTTTATGCCGCTGGTACCAGGCGCGTCAGGGCCGACGGAACTGCATTTACATTCAACGAGGACACTTACGAAATCCTGTTCAGCGAAATTTCCCCGTTGACACCAACCGCCTACATCAGATCATTGAAAGGCTTTCGGATTTGCGCTTTGAAATAAGTAGTTTTAAGCACATTCTGCCCTAAAAACCTTTCAGCTGGGAAACTTACCAGGATTTTATTCTCGTCAATGGCATCACAGTCACGCACTTACCAGAAAAAAAAGCTCCTTGGGCAAGTTTACACACCAGCACATATTGTCGAGAAAATACTGCAACTCTGCGGTTTCTATCAGGCAGATTTAACATCGGCCTCGATCCTGGATCCCGCCTGCGGAGACGGCCGTTTCCTGGTCCCGATCGCCTCCCATATCATCGCAACTACACCTCCTGAGCTACTTCCGGAAAGACTCCGGCAAATCCATGGCTGGGACATCGATCCACTTGCAATTGCAGCCTGCAAAACTAACCTGAATGCATTACTGGAACCGCTTGGCATTTCCATTGCCTGGAACTTGTCAGTGCGTAATGCATTGACACAGAAGGGTAAGAAGCAGCGGTTTGACTTTATCGTTGGCAATCCGCCGTACATCCGGATACAGCACCTGGAAGAACAGCAGCGGACTTATATCAAAGATCATTACGCATTCTGCCGCTCAGGGTCCACCGACGCCTACATCGCATTCTTTGAGCTCGCCGCCACGCTCATGTCAAAAAATGGCATTTGCGGCTTCATAACGCCCAATTCCTTTTTTATTTCCGAAACCGGGAGGCCACTCCGCTCCTATTTTCAGGAACAGCAAAACCTCGTTCACATTACCAATTTCGCCGGGATCAGTGTATTTGAAAATGCGTCCACTTACGCTGCAATAACCGTTTTCAGCAAGAAACAGGCTACGGATTTTGCCTTTGAAAAATGCACTTCCACTGACTTCTCATACGCATCCAGGCGCATTGCATTTGCAGAACTGACTGATCCCTGGCAATTGTCCGTATCTGCTGCCGAAGCGCAGGAAGGAAGGAAACTGGGGGATATCTGCAAGATTTCAGTCGGACTTACGACACTAGCAGACGCGTACTACCTGTTCTCTATTTTGGAGGAAAATGACGGGATTGTGTATGCAAAAAACAAAAACGGCGACTTCGCACACCTCGAAAAAGCGCTTCTCAAACCGGTCATCAAAGGCTCCAAACTGAAAGCCGCAGCAGATCCTGTTACCGAGTACATTCTTTTTCCATATCAGAAAAATGAATCAGGAAAACAGCAGATTATCAACGAAGAAACGCTGCAAACGCAATTTCCGAAAACTTTCTCCTATTTTCTTAAAGTAAAATCCGCGCTCGATCGTCGTGATAATGGAAAGCCCAATCCTGTTGCCTGGTATGCATTCGGCCGCTCGCAGGGTTTGGACAGCTCATTTGGGAAAAAGATTATTTTTTCTCCGATGAACAAGAAGCCGAATTTCGTGCTGTACGAAAATCCGGATGTTACCGTGTATTCCGGCTACTTCATCAAGTACGACGGCGATCATGAACAGTTGCTGGCTCAGCTCAACTCGCAGCGAATGGCCGATTTTATTGCTGTGGCGGGCAGGGATTTTCAGGGTGGATACAAAGGATACAACAAAAAAGCCATTGAAAATTTCATAGTTACTAGCCTGGTACCAGCCTGATATTCAGTCGGGAAATATTGAAAACAATGCATTTTAAAACTCTTAAATAAACGAACGTTCATTTATATTTGCCTCATGAAAACATGTACAGGAATTGAGAACAAGAGACGTCAATAAAGAAGCACTGATCAGGCAAAAAGCGGTCGAAATGATCGTAAATTATGGTTTTGATGGTTTGAGCATGCATAAGCTGGCCAGGGCGGCGGGTGTATCTGTGGCCACTATTTACATTTATTTTCACGACCGCGAGGATCTGATCCAACAGCTTTACACCGACGAAACCAACAAGATGTTCGACGCAACATTAAAGAACTTTGATCCCGAATCGCATTTTGATGAAGGATTAAGGGTACAATGGCTCAACCGGATGCATTACTGTCTGGAAAATCCTTTCAGCCACACGTTTATAGAACAGTTGCGCCACTCTCCGCTGGTCAGCCGCTCCAATGTAGGTACCCGATTTACTGAGGCAATGGGAAGGTTCGTACATAAGGCGATTGAGCGCAAGGAAATTGTGCCGCTTCCCGTTGAGATTTACTGGTCGGTTGCATTCGCCCCTTTGTATCAGCTGGTTAAGTTCCATATCGCGAAGTCCAGCATGCCCGGCAGGCCGCCTTTTATTTTCGATGAAGAAAAAGTAAACCAGACACTCGGACTGGTACTGAAAGCTTTGAAGCCCCAACCTTAGAAGCACTCAGGATCATCCCGAAACAACTACTTAGCTATGAGCCACCACGTTTACAAAGAAGAATACGTCCTCGTTTTCAGGACGAATGTCAAAAACAAGCGGCATGTTAAATCGATATCGCCGCTGCTGGACGGACATACCAGTATTATCAAGTGGAATATAGACCTGGGAGACATTGATAATGTGCTCAGGATTGAGGCCACGCAGCCGGAATGTGCGCCGGTTATCGCGCTTCTGCAACAGGCCGGTTACGCATGTGAAGAGTTAACAGACTAATCGAATTGATACATGACAGAACAAAAAAAGCCGACTTTCACCGGCTATGAGAAATTTATTATCGCATTGCTGGCCTTCTTACAGTTCACGGTTGTACTGGATTTCATGGTACTGTCGCCGCTGGGCTACATTCTTTTGGAAAAACTCTCGATTACAACCAGCCAGTTCGGGCTGGTTGTTTCGGCTTATGCATTCAGTGCGGGAGCGGCGGGCCTGATTACAGCGGGCTTTGCCGACAAATTTGACCGGAAAAAGTTGCTCCTCTTCTTTTATACGGGATTTGTGATCGGGACTTTCTTCTGCGGCATTGCACCTACTTACCATTTTTTGTTGGCCGCAAGGATTTTCACCGGACTTTTCGGCGGAGTAATCGGCTCGATCGGCTTCGCGATTATAACCGATCTTTTCCCAATACAGGTCCGTGGTCGCGTGATGGGGTTTGTTCAAATGGCTTTTGCGAGCAGCCAGGTTCTGGGAATTCCAATCGGATTGTATCTCGCAAAAGAGTACAGCTGGCATGCGCCATTCCTGATGATCGTCGGGCTGAGCATTATTGTTGGTGTGCTGGTCGTATTTTATATGAAGCCGATCAATGCACATTTGAAGTTGCAAGCGAAGACGAATGCGTTCCAGCATTTGGGTAAAACTCTGGCGAAACCTTCCTATCTGCAGGCTTTCGCCGCCACTACCCTGCTCGCCACCGGCGGCTTTATGCTGATGCCTTTCGGCACTGCTTACGGAGTCAACAACCTCGGCATTCAGGAGGCGCAGCTTCCTACATTATATATGGTGACCGGCTTGTGCATGCTTGCATTCAGTCCACTGATCGGGAAGCTGAGCGACAAGATCGGGAAGTACAAAGTGTTCCTCTGGGGCTCCGCCATTGCGTGCGTGATGACACTCATTTATTGCAATCTTGGAGTTACCCCACTTTGGATTATTATTATATTGAACATTCTGCTTTTTGTCGGTATCACGGGCCGGATGATCTCCGCCTCGGCGCTGATGAGTGCTGTTCCCGAGCAGCAAGACCGGGGCGCTTTCATGGGGATCAACTCGTCGGTCCAGCAAATTTCGGGCGGGATTGCTTCCCTGATCGCCGGGTTCATCGTGCACGAAAGCAGCACCGGCTTTATTGAAAATTACCCTTTGCTCGGAAATGTGGTTGTATTCGCCATCGTTGTTACCGCTTTTTTGATGTATCGTATTCATAAGTACGTTACCCACAAAGTACAGCCTACTGCTGCACCGGGATCAGCCATTTAGCTTTTAGCAAACAGTCCACCAGCTCGGCGACATTGTTTTTCCAGTTAACGGAACATCAATAGCCAGCTGGTGGATTTTTTATGTAAAAACTATTTGGATCTAGCGCATTCGTTTTCAGTGAATTGTACTCAGCAATCCAGGATCTTCAAAATAAATTCTTTTTATACTTTTCAATCTTTTAAAAAGATTTATACATTTACAAAGACAAAAACTTTTGAAGCATTTTATTCATTCAGATTAGTAGTAAAATTATTTTACGTTTATTTACGTATCCGATGTGAAATAAACGACAATCATTTTATACTAATAATACTTTTTAAATGAAAATCATCAGTATTGTCAACAACAAGGGTGGTGTGGGAAAAACTACGTCTGCTCAGAGCATTGCTGCCGGTCTCAGCAAATTTGCGAATGCAAGAGTGCTGGTTATTGACCTGGATGCACAAGCGAGTCTTACAAAAAGCTTTGGCATTCAACACGCCGGCTTGAAGAAAGACAGTGGCTCGTTCATCACCGGTGAATATGAATTTGACGAGATTGTTAAGCGTGTTGGCGACATTGATGTATTGCCCGGATCGGCAGAAATGATCCACCGAGAGGACACGATCAGGTCGGCACCCGTTTTTCCATTCAACCTGAAAATTGCATTGGAAAAAGTAAAAGAGTTGTACGATTTCGTCATCATCGACTGCCCTCCTGCCCTGTATGGTAACACGAGGCTGGCGCTAGTTTCGTGCCACCAGTATTATGTTCCGTTGCAGGCTGAGTTTTTAAGTTACGAGGGTTTGAGAAACTTTCTGGTTTACTCTGCCGAGATCAAAAAAATAAGTCCGAGTACAAACCTTGGCGGAGTTTTCGCAACGCGTTACAACCCGAAGATCCGCAAGAAGATCAGCCACGAACTGATCAATGCGACCAGGGAGCAACTTGGTGAAGTATTTATGGATTCGTACATTCGCGATAACATAGCCCTGTCTGAGGCTCAGGCAAACGGCACAACGATATTCGATTACGCGCCCGACAGTAATGGCGCAGAAGATTATTACAAGCTAACTAAAGAAATACTCGAACGAATTAATAACTGACACTTATGGCAAAAGAGAGGAAATTTGATTTTGCGCCACTTCCGCTGGTAGCTGATGTCCAGGAAGAGCCAAACAAACCCACCGAGGTGATTGAGGGAGCGCCAACCAAAGTAACATTCGATTGTGACTACATTCTCATGGAAAACATGAAGGATTACGGGTACTGGGAAGGGCTTACGCAAAAAGACATCATCCTTGAATCTTTAAAGCTGTATTTTCAGGATAAAGAGATCCGTCCGCGGCCAGACAAAATCCGCAACCGCACAAAGGTGGGACGGAAGCCTAAATCACTTACCGACTAGCATTGATAAAAAGTCTCCTCCCGGAGACTTTTTTGTTTTTACTGCACAGCCAGCTTACCCGAAAACTCCCGCTCGCCATTCGTAACCTTATACAAATACACACCAGCCTGAACCGGCAGCTTTAATTCAGTTTCCCTCGTGAAAGTTTTTGTACGGATGATCTTACCTGAGAGATCCAGAAGTGTAAGGGTCGATTTCCCGGAGATATTCGTAGCAACCTTGATAAAGTCACTTGCTGGATTAGGCGAAACACGGACCCATTCTTCCGGATCATTTCCTACCGCTAACAGCCGCTCGACCAGTAACTCCGTCTCTGCGCTGGCTGAACAACCGTAAACATCAGTTCCTTTCACCGAGTACTTCCCTGAATGTTCCTTGATCGCCAGTGGAATGGTAATCTCTGCACCGGTCGCGGTGAATTCACGCGGCCCTTTCCAGGTGTAGTTACTCGCACCTGTCGCATTCAGGACAACGGTACTTCCTTCGAGATAGGGACCATTATTTGTCACCTCAATCACCGGGAGCGGCAGAACGGTGATCGTAATACTTGCTTTCTGGTCGGTGGCCACGCAGGATGCTGTGTAGGACGCTGTTTTGTCCGGCTGGATCCGGATCGAATTGGCAGTATCGTCGGTTGACCAGCTTACTTCACCTGGGCAGCCGGAGGCAGTAAGCGTTACAAATCCACCCACGCACAAGCTGTCGTCGCTCGCATTGATCTTCAATATCGCGGGTGAATTGGATTTCAGGTTCCATTCGATCTTCCTTACGCGCTGCTCTGCCAGCTCTTCAGATCTGCTCATGTGCGTGGAGTCAAAAACGGAGGCTGTCAATTTCCCGGTAGCAGGCAGGTCAGAAGGCGCGAGTGTAATTTCATCGACTCCCGCAGCGATTTTCTTTCCGTCCAGGTCCCATTCAACATGCAACGAATTGGGCGCAGGTTTCAGCAAACCGAGCCTGAATTTGGCTGGCTCGGTAACCAGATATTCCGATGCATTGCCTGGCTCTATTTTCTCAACCGGATTGACCAGTGACAGGATCGTTTCAGTTGTCGCTTCGCGGCACACCACGCAAAACTGCTGGTTCAGGTATTCCATTAAACAGGTCGCATTCGAAGGCTTATGCCAAGTGGCGGCAGGGCCGTCTTCCCCGTGCTTATAGATCCCTATCCCGGGTATATCAAGCCAGTTTTTCCATTTCACCCGGGACCGATCGGTTACAGCTGTCATA
Organism: Dyadobacter sp. Leaf189; assembly: GCF_001424405.1. Taxonomy (GTDB): domain Bacteria; phylum Bacteroidota; class Bacteroidia; order Cytophagales; family Spirosomataceae; genus Dyadobacter. The sequence continues at coordinate 678,212 of NZ_LMPS01000005.1, read as the reverse complement.
TTCGGCGCTTCCCTTCCATATTGCGGGCCGGCCCAATACTCGTCATTTAATGCGGCAAATGTGTGTCCGATTTCATGCGCACCAATGGTATTGGCGCTTTGGTTCAATGTATGTACCGCAATGGAACCGCCCGAACCGCCGTAAAACTCTGTATTTACCAGCATTACCGTCAGGTCGTAAGTAGGAAAGTTGGCGGCCAGTACATTGAATGCGACGCCGTAATTAACAGTGACCAGCCGGTGTATTGAGGATCCGAATGTACCGCCGTAGAATGTTTTCTTCTGTGTGACCGGCTGGTCCGGGTAAGCATCGGGCGCAGTACCCGGGTTAGTCACCCCGCTTTCTTCTGAGGGCGTTGGAATGGAGAAAAAATTGAAGTAGTTCCGGTACTTATTATAGGGCGCATAATCGAGAAAAAACTCGGCAAATTTACGCGCCTCCTCGTTGAACTTTGGCAGCTGCTCTTTCGTAAAACCGTCACCTAGTATAACAACATTAATACGATTGTCGACCGGCCCCGATTTGTATAAGGTATCGACGGGGAAAGTTTGTCCGAAAACCCGGGATAAAAGCAGGGTAAATAATAGTGTGGTAAAGGTTCTTTTCATTGTTTCAAATTAAGTGTATAAATCTTGACTGGTTGCTGTCCTGGTTTTAAGCTATAAAAATCTAACTTCTCGATATTGGGATCTGCTTGCATGCGCATGGTAAATGAACCTTCCGAAGCAAATTGCTTCTTACGCGTGATCGTTCCGGAGGGATCAGGCACTTCCACTTCCCGAAAAAGCGGATGCTCAAAAATCATCGGAACCTCAAATGCACTAGTCCTGTACCTGGGAACAACCTGTATCCGATAAGGGTACTCCACCGGGCGGCGCAGGTTCTTCAATTTTCCTGTTCCTGACACAGAGCTCACCAGACTGATCTGTTCCAGGCTCCCCTTTTCCGGTTGACTTACACGGAATTCCAGAAAAAGGATCTGATCTGCGCTTTCCGGGTTAAACATCCTCACATCATTTAAGTCCAAAACCGCCGCTCGTTTGCTGCAACCGCCAAAAAGCGAGGCGATGATAAGTAAGTATAAAAAAGAGAATTTAAGCTGCATGCAAACGTGTGTTCTGTCCTGCCTTAGTAAACTTACATCTTTCCAAAGCAAATTCACAATGGATCAAATGCCGATTATCAAACGTAGGACTCCAAGGCTGATCTAACGGTTGCATTAGCCTGCAACAACATTGCAATTACTTGATTTTCAGCACCTGAAACCCTGTTGCACGCCTTTCAACCCTATCTTTGGAAATCAAACAACGAGTAACCAATGGAATTAGAGAATAAAAATAAGGCACAAACCGAGGCAGATGATTGCTGCTCAGGGCCGAACGCACATCAACACAAAAAATCACACGAACACAGTCACGATCACGATCACGATGGCCACGATCACGGAGATAGCGGTGATACGGGATTGCTGCAAAGTCGCTGGATGCTCTGGCTCAGCCTGGCAATACTGCTCGGTACGCTGTCCGCCACATTCATTTTTAAGATTGAAATTATACGCCCGGTAGAAATCGCATTGATGCTGATCGCCTACCTGCTCGCAGGAAACAAGACCATCCTCACAGCCGGACGAAGGGTAATGCGGGGCGACTTTTTCAATGAGTTTACATTGATGACCATCGCTACACTGGGCGCGTTTTACATTGGCGAGTTCAGCGAAGGTGTGGCGGTAATGATCTTTTACGAGATTGGCGAGCTCTTTCAGGACCTCGCTGTCAGCAGGTCGAAAAACTCCATTAAAGCACTACTTGATATCCGCCCTGATTCGGTTACGGTGATCAGAAATCTGGAAAATGTACAGACCACACCCGGCCAGGTCCGCATTGGCGAGTCAATTCTGGTGAAAGCCGGCGAAAAAGTAGCTTTGGACGGAAGATTGCTCTCCGAATCAGGCGTTTTTAATACCGCCGCATTGACCGGGGAGCCGCGACCGGATGTAATTACGTCGGGTAAGCCGGTGCTTGCCGGCATGATCAATACCGAAAAAGCAGTTGAAGTTGAGGTTACTGCGCTTTTTAAAGACTCCAAATTGTCACGAATCCTGGAAATGGTGCAGGATGCAACTGCTAGAAAAGCACCTACTCAATTGATGATCAGCAAACTGGCTAAGATCTATACTCCGATCGTATTCCTGCTGGCTGTACTGATCATCTTTGTCCCCTATCTTTTCACACCGGATTACAACTTTGATCAATGGCTGTACCGCGGGATGGTTTTTCTGGTGATAGCCTGTCCCTGCGCATTGACTGTGTCCATTCCGCTTGGATACTTCGGCGGGATCGGTCTGGCTTCGCGAAATGGTATCCTTGTAAAAGGCGCCAATTTCCTGGATGTGATGACGAAAATCGATACGGTGGTCTCAGACAAAACGGGTACCCTTACCAAAGGTGTATTTCAGGTCCAGCAAGTGCAAACCACAATGTATGAGGCCGATTTTGTTCAACTGGCCGCCTCGCTTGAAAGCTACTCCACGCATCCCGTCGCCAAAGCAGTAGTTACCTTTGCAGCGGAACAGCGTCTGGACAAACCCGCGCAAGTAGAAGAGTTGTCGGGGCTTGGGTTAAAAGGAGTTGTAAACCAAAAGCAGGTACTTGCCGGCAACCTTCGATTATTAGAAAAATTCTCTGTCACCTTTCCCCCGTCACTTTCGGATATCCCTGAGACCATTGTAGCGGTGGCAGTTGACGGCACCTATGCCGGGCATTTTATTATTGCTGACGAGATCAAGGAGGATGCAGCCGCTACTGTGAGTGAGCTCGCCAAAATGGGCATTGAAACCATTATGCTTTCGGGCGATAAGCAGGCGGTAGTTACCAGTACGGCCAGCCGGCTGAATATAGCCAAAAGCTACGGCGGATTACTGCCTGAAGACAAGGTACGGGTAGTTGAGCAGCTGAAAGCAGAAGGCCGACGCATTGCATTTGTAGGCGACGGCGTCAACGATGCTCCCGTGATCGCATTGGCTGATGCGGGAATCGCCATGGGCGCGCTTGGGTCCGATGCTGCGATTGAAACCGCAGACATTGTGATCCAGAATGATCAGCCTTCCAGGATCGTCTCGGCGATCAGGGCGGGAAAGGTGACACGCAGTATTGTGTACCAGAATATTACGCTGGCAATGGGCGTCAAACTCGCCGTCATGATCATGGGCGCAGGCGGCATTGCCACCCTCTGGGAAGCTGTGTTCGCAGATGTTGGCGTGGCGCTACTTGCAATCCTGAATGCTTTCAGGATCCAGGGCAGGAAAATTTAAGAATGCTGCCGGAGTCAAATGCACCGGCAGCAATCAAACGCCTTTTTACAAGGAATCAGACAATCGGCACAGACCGGATACCCGCCGCTTTTTCAAGCGCCAGTGTGACGCGCTCGATGCGGTCAACATTACCGCGGCTACTGTCGGACACCGCCTGCGCGACGGACGTCAGATAGTCGCCTCCCAGCTTCGTGTTAAAGAAAGGATCATGCGCCGCAAGTACGCCGCGCCAGTTCTTCCCGACAATGTTCCTTGATTTTACAAAACGTATTAAAAGGCGCTCTTTGATGGACAATCCACCATACTCGGAAACTCGTGTCTGCAGTTCGCTCATTTGATGTGAAGTTGTGTGTGTTAATTTTGTAATTTCCGCATTACTAAAAACGGTATATACAAAAGTATATATTTCTTATTACAAAGTCAAGTATTCGTATACTTTAAGTTAAGAAAATGTCAATAGTTGGTCAGAGAATTAGAAAATACCGCAAACTAATGGGATGGAGCCAGGATCTGCTGGCAGAGAAAATTGACAGGAAGGACAAGCAAACTATCTCACATTGGGAAACCGGCAAGAGTGACCCTTCTCTTAAAGAGTTGATCAAATTGGCAGAAGTCCTCAAAGCCACTGTCGCCCAGCTCGTGGGCGAAGCACCTATGTTTGAAGAGCCGAGGGAAAATTATGTGATGCTCAAAAAAGACGATCTGATCGAGTTACAGCGGAAAGCGCTGGAACTTGAAGATGAGCGGATCAAGCACCTCAAAGATCAGATCAAAGCATTAAAACCTTCGGAAACGGAAGAATCAGAATCAGCTGAGCCGGACAGTTCTTTGGAATAACATCTTGAATCCCAGCGCGCAGGTAGCGCTAACTACGATCAGCGCAAGCCAAAGTACCTGGTAACCCCACATTGCAGCGACATAGCCGCCCAGCGCCGGACCTATGATTTGAGCCACAGCCTGCGCCACAGAGTAAGCAGCGGAATACTTTCCCCTGCTCATTTCGCTTGCGCGGTTCATAACAAAGGTGCTGATGTAGGGAATAGCAAGCATTTCGCCGATTGTGAACAGCAGAACTGCGATTCCTGCAAGGACCACGGGCAACACAAACGGGACGACCAGCGCAAGGAAAGACAATGCACTGAAAACCACGCCGGCCACAATGTAAGCTGAATCCGACCACCGGTCTCTCAGGTTTTGTATCAGGATCATTTCGAACAATGCAATAACTAACCCGTTCATTCCCAGCAGCAACCCGATCGTTGACTCTCCAATGTGCATTTGTTCTTTCCAATACACAGGTACCAGTCGGAACAAAAGCGAAAAGCAAACCATATACAGGGTTACCATAATCAGGAAACGCAGGAAGAACCCGTCGGTCCAAGGTGATTTCCCGAATACCGCGTCAGCTTCGTTGACCGTCGCCTCCCGGTTGATCTTCGCTTTTGGCAGTAATATAATGATCAACACACCGGCAAGCATATACACGATACCGTCAACCTGGAATAGTAAATGGTAATTAATGGCAGCAAGAATGCCGCCCATTGAAGTACCGAAACCAAAACCAATGTTGGTTGCCAGGCGGTTCAATGCATAAGAGCGGGTAAGATTGGCGGTGGTCGAGTAAGCCGCAATGGCGGTACTATTGGCTGGTTTAAAGGCTTCCACAAAAAAAGCGAGCACTATTACCAGCACACAGATCCAGAAAAAACTGGTAATCAGACTAAAAACAATAAAGAAGACTCCGCTGAGGATCAGGCTGAAAATCTGCACCGGCCTGAAACCCCATTGATCTGTAAGGTAACCGCCTGCCATGGCGCCCAACACCGACCCTACTCCAAACAAAGTAATGACCAGCCCGGCCTCGGCGATGCTCCGGTGCAGGCTCTGGGTAATGTACATGCTCATAAACGGAACCGCCATATACCCACATCGATTGACGAGTATGACGACACTTAATAGCCAGGTTTCCCTGCTGAGCCCGCTAAATGCGGTACGATAACTTGCGGCAATTTGACGGTACATAAACTCACGGCATTGATCCTGCAAATCTCACAACAAATCCCTGATAATCGAGACACTTTCTTCCAATTCATTCAGGTTGGAAGATGCAAAGCCCAGCCTGACCATGTTCGCGAAGTCTTTGGACTGGCTGAAACCCGAAGAGAAATACAGGTCTTTCTGCAATGCTTTTGAGGCAAGATGGGGTAAGTCAATGGCGGGATGAAATTTTGCCCAAACTGCCATTCCACCATCAGGAACGTCAAATTGAAGGTAGTTACCGAGCTCAGATTTCAATAATCCGGTAAAATGATCGCGGCGTTGTCGGTATATCCTCACCGACTTTCTTAAATGCCTTTGTATAACACCCGTCTGCATCAGTTCAGCAATTGCATTTTCCAGCATCTGATCGCCTTGCCTGTCAACAATCCGCCTGAGCAGCGCTAATTCAGAAATAATATCCTCCGGTCCCACCAGAAACCCCACCCTGAATGCAGGTGAGATTGTTTTGGTAAACGAGCCGCAATAAAGTACCATCCCATGCTGATCCGCACCCGCGAGCGGCAGTAAGGGTTTACTCAAATAATGGAAATCGTAATCGTAATCATCTTCAAAAATGGCGAACCGGTATTTCGCGGATAACTGCAACAAGGCAATCCGTCGATCGGCACGAAGCGCTACCGTTGTCGGATAGTGGTGGTGGGAAGTCACGTATACCAACCTGACAGGCTTCTCGGCACAAAGCATCTCCAATGCTTTCACATCCAGCCCATACTGATCAACAGGGATCTGCACAACACTCGCCCCAGCGTGAACAAAATTCATGTTAGCCCCAAACCAGCCGGGCGCATCCACGGCCACGCAGTCTCCCGGCTGCAACAATGCGGTACTCACCAGATGTATGCCCATAATGACGCCACGGGTGATCAGGATGTTTTCTGCACTGGTTTTTAAGCCGCGGGTTTCATTGAGGTGCATTGATAGCTCCTGCCGCAGCCAGGCTGAGCCTTTGGTATCCCCATAACCTAATCTCACATACGGATTTCCGTGGAGCAGCTGGCTCCGGTAAGCGCGTGAAAGATCCTCCACCGGGGCAAGTCGCGCGTCGGGAAAACCATCGTCCAAATGCAATCTGCTGCCTGATTTTAACACGGCACGGTTCAGGTGCGTCAGCTTGCGGAAGGTAAAACCGGCTTTTTTGGAAGCATTGCCATAATCATATTCCGGCTTGGCGGGTTTCTCAGGTGCCATTTCGGGCAAGCTTCGCGCGACGAAAGTGCCGCTTCCGGTTTGACTTTCAAGCCAGCCTTGCGCAAGGAGTTCATCATAAGCCTGAACGATCGTTCTGCGATGCACTTGCAAAAGTGACGCCAACTGCCTGGAACTTAACAACCTGTGTCCTGGTTGCAAAGTCCCGTTTCGGATCAATGCAGTGAGTTGACCGGCGATTTGCAGGTAGAGCGGACTCTTGCCGGATCTGTCCGGGATAATAAGAGATGAAAGCGGCTGCATAAAATTGGACTACCTGAATTCTATATATTGGATCTTTACGAAAGTCCAATTAAGTCGGAATTTTGAAGAAAAACAAGACCATGAACAACATACCATCCCACCTCATTCCCAGCAGACAGGCGAAAAAAGCCAGCTATGACCGCGAAACGATCGATCCCATTCTTGATGAAGCGCTATACTGCACGATCAGCTTTGTGATTGACAACAAACCTTTCGCCATTCCTACTGCATTCGTCCGGTATGAGGACAAAATTTACATTCACGGTTCCGTTGGAAGTCACTTTATCCGGGAAATCGAAAAGGGAATTCCGGTTTGCATTTCAATTATGCTGACCGACGCGCTAGTAGTTGCAAAGTCTGCATTCAGCCACTCTGTGAACTACCGGTCCGTGATCATTTTTTCGAAAGCGGAGAAAGTGGAAGATCTTGACACGAAGAGGGCTGCATTTGAGTGGCTTACCAATAAAATAGTCCCTGATTCCTGGGAGTACCTCAGGCCGATGACAGATTCGGAAGTTCGCAAAACAACCGCCCTGGCATTTCCTATTTCCGAAGCTTCGGCTAAAATGCGGACTGGTATGCCCAATGACGAACCGGAGGATCTGGATCTGCCGATATGGTCCGGCCTGATCCCCACACCCACCCTTCGCCAGTCACCGGTACCTGATGAGAGCAGCAAATTGATTCCACTTCCTAAACATTTGAGATAGGCGTGCAACCATGGGCGCGGATCGGGCATCTTTCGGAAAAAGGAAGCCAGATTTAAACAATGCAAACCATGTCAGGAAAGGAACTATTCGACCGATACCAATTGGCTGCACTCACGAAAGGACTTGGATCTCAGGAATTTCACTACGGTAACGTATTATATCAGGCACTGAAAATAGAAGGAGAAGAGAAGGTTTTCCAGTTGCTTGAAGCAGCCGAACAAAGCGGAAAACGCATTGTGCTCAGCTATTCAGCGACAGATCAAACCAATTTAATCGAACCCGACATTGCCATTATTGGCTAGATTCAGAAAAGAGGCTGTCGAAAGGCAGTCTCTTTTATTGTAATGCGAGAAAATTCTTTTCATTTTCAAAAAGGCATGTTTCTTTTGGTTCTGGTTTCTCTGGACTGCCTAACTGCGCGAAAATGGAATTTCTTATTGTTATAGCTTTTTTTGGCTACATATTTTACCTCGCAAAATACGCTGATCTGCGATCTCAATCGGAGAAAGAGAAAGCGACACTACCGCCTGTTCAATCTGACTTCCAAAAAGAAGAGGATTCAAAGGTTGAGCCTGCTACCACCTACTTAGCAAGCAAAACAAAACAGCCGCTCTTTGATAAACGCCTTCTGGCGAGTACGCTGCTTGTACTGGCGACGAGTTCAATTATCGTATATGTAATTGAAGATGCAGAGGGAATTCACCTTCCATATCTCGTGGCTGTGTTTTCTGCTATTTCAATCGGTTTTGCAGAACCTTACCGGGGCTGGATGCTGGCGATCCTCCAATGTGTGCTGATTTACCTTGGCTACCATTTTTTTGCCACTCCACCGGAGGGTAGTGCCTTGAAAGAGCTGCACAATTTCAGTCTGTACGGATCAATGATCCTGACATTCGCCGGCAGCTTCCTGGGTGCATTCATGAAGCGCGCATTGAATATGAAGTAGATACCAGACTTTTCATAAGCCTGGTACCTACTATATGTTCATTTTGAAGTGAGAATACTGTGTGAGCTCTGACTTCCGTCTGCTTTCACTATCAGCACAATGTACTTCCCGGAAGCCAGCTTACTTACGTCCACATCACGCTGAGATGCCGTTTGCAGAACCAGCTTCCCGTTGGACGTGAGTACCCTCACTTGCGAAACGGTTCCGCCATCTTTCAAGTCAATGCTAAACCTGTCATAAGCAGGATTAGGATACACCAGCACGGATTCATTTGCGGCGACCTTACGCTTGATTGTCTCGGCCAACGGACTGGCTCCCTCTTCAGGCGCAGGCGAAACACCTCCGCCGCCCAGGTAAGAAGACAGGTAACGCCAAGGGCCATACGTCTGCCCGGTAAGTGCCAGTGTAGGATCATACTTTACACGCACGCGCACTTTGGTTGCATTCCCTTGCTTACTGATTACATTTTTGAGTTCTGTGCCCAACAGTCCAAGACTCGCGTACACAATCTGCGAACCAGAGGCTTGCGTACTATTGGTAATTACGTTGTTAGCACCTTTTGAAAATCCCTGCCCCGCAGCCTTTGTCTCCCAAACCAACTTGCCTTTGTTGCCTCCAAGAAACGATTTGGAGTACAACCCAGCTCCAAAGTTATTCTGCGCAAATTGCGTTTGGTTGATTGAGGTGGTCAGGTTGGTATTGTAGAGGCGGAGGTTGTTGCGCTCACAATATCCACTATTACCATAACAAACGAATGCTGCGCCGTTTCCAAAATAAGGATCACCAGCAATGATGTCACTGTAACCATCGGCGTTTATATCTCCCCCACCAGACACTGAAGTGCCAAATGCCGAGTTCTGAACTCCATTATTCGCAAGCAATTTTACGCTCGAAGCTAATCCTCCTTTTGAACCCAAATAAACATGAGCTGCGCCTGTCCAGGATTGACCGCCAAAGTAAGAAGGGTTTCCGATAATGATGTCGGCATACCCATCAGCATTTACATCGCCGGCTCCTGCCACAGTCAGTCCAAATTCTGATTGGGGCTGATCTTGTTCGAGCAGAGTACCCTGTGCATTGAGACCCTGCATTGATCCATTATAAAGAAAAACAACTCCTTCATAATTTTGCCCGCTACTGTAATAAGGGGCACCAACTGCAACATCATTTAATCCATCTCCATTGACATCACCAACGCAACTCACGGAATGCCCATAATTGGCACTTGCTTGATTCACCTCATTCTTTATAAAAGAAGCTGATAAACCCGTTGAAGATCCATAGGATATAAAGAAAGCACCTTCATCAACTTGCCCGTTAGAATATTTCGGTGCACCACAAAGTAGGTCAGAAAATCCATCGCCATTAACTTCTCCGAGAGATAGTGAAAAACCAAAAAATGAATTAACCTTATTGCTCTCAAATATTTTTTTTGACTCCTTTACTATCCCATTTGAAGAACCTAGATAAAGAAAAACTGCCCCTTCATTACTTTCTACATTTGAATATGTCGGAGCGCCAATAGCGACATCGTCAAATCCATCATTGTTAACATCACCAACGCTGGATACTGCTACTCCCATCCAGGCTTGTTGAACATCTGATTCAAGTCTTGTGAATACATTGGAAAAACCATTAGAGGATCCGTAAAATACAAACACAGCGCCTTCGTTTGCTTGTCCACCATTGTACAATTCAGCCCCAACTACTAGATCGGAGAATCCATCTCCATTCAAATCTCCGCCTCCAGACATAGCAATGCCGAAGTCTGCTCCTATCTGATCACACTCCAAAACAATCTTGGGATCCGTTTGGATACCTTTATTTGACCCATGATAAACAAAAACGACGCCTTCATCTTCTTGTCCATGATCATATTGTGGTGCGCTAACTGCAACATCATCAAATCCGTCGCCATTTATGTCGCCTAATCCTGAAACAGAGCAGCCCATCCTGGAATCCGGCTGACCTTGCGAAAGTGAGGTAGTAGTAATCATATCAATTCCTCCTGCCCCACCCCTCCAAACAAACACCGCCCCTTCATCATCATGTCCATTATCATAAGCAATCGCCCCGACAATCACGTCACTGTAACCGTCGCCATTAATATCCCCTGCACTGGCCACCGAGCTGCCGAACTGGGCACTTGCTTTGTTGCTTTCCAATGTGGATACCGGGTTTGCTGATGAACCTGTTTTGCTCCCCTGAAATACAAAGGCCGCCCCTTCGTTTAAATGACCATTGTCATAATACTTTGCGCCCACAATCACATCAGCATACCCATCGCCATTTACATCCCCGGCACTGCCGGCAGAGCTTCCGAACTGCGCTTCTGCCTGGTTCATTTCAAGAGTAAGTGCCGCAACCGGGCTGATCCCCTGCGCTGAGCCGTGGTGTATAAATGCTGCTCCTTCATTGGTCTGCCCTTTGTCGTACATGTTGGCGGTGATGATGATGTCGCTATAACCGTCGCCGTTTACATCTCCCGCAGTCCCTATCGCATTACCCAGGAAAGCGCTGGCTTGATTACTTTCCAATATAACAGCTGGTACATTGGAATTTACCCCCAATGCAGACCCGTGATAAATGAACACTGCGCCTTCGTCCACCTCACCTTTGTCGAACAACCTGGCCCCTATCATGATGTCACTGTAACCGTCGCCATTCACATCCCCAGCCCCGGTAGCAGTAAACCCAAACGCAGATTCTGCCTGGTTAGATTCTATTTTCACAGGATTGTTTGCATTCAGTCCTTGTGCCGAGCCGTGGTAGATAAACGCAACACCTTCATTTACCTGCCCACTGTCATAAGCATGTACGCCGATCACCACATCGCTGTAACCATCCCCATTCACATCGCCTGCAAGTCCCATGGCATTACCAAAGTTAGCTTCGGCCTGGTTACCTTCTAATACCAGTGATGCATTCGTAGAGATACCAGCCGCAGAACCATGGTACACAAACACAGCGCCTTCATTGGTCTCACCTTTGTCGTAAAACAGCGCACCCACCATGATATCACTGTACCCATCTTTGTTAACATCCCCGGCAGTAGACACAGAGCACCCAAACCTGGATCCCGCCTGGTTGCCTTGCAGCATTACTGCATTGCCCATGTTCAAACCGGAAGCACTGCCGTAGTACACCCACGCTGCTCCCTCATCCAGCTCCCCATTGTCGTACTTGGATGCGGCCACGATCACATCGCTGTACCCGTCGCCATTCACATCGCCCGCGCTGGACACTGAGCCGCCAAGCCACGCCTGGGTTTGGTTAACCTCCGGGACAAGGATTGCGTTGGAAGGGTTACCATTGGCTATGATCGGGTCGATTGTGACAGGGAATGCGGCGCCTTTTACATCCACCGAAATGGAAATCCGGCCCTCTTTGGATGTCATGACAGCTGCCAGCAGCTTCCCGTCAGCATCCCAGCATTTCAGGTCCTTGTAAGTTAATGCATTGTCTGCCGTACCACTCGGGGACAGTTCCAGCTCGTTGTTGCCCAGGTCGCGGATTGCAGCACCTTCTACGGCGAGCTGCACTTCCAGCTTCTCACTTCCTTCCGCCGGTTTGCCAATAATGAAGTTTTGCCTGATACCCGCCTCGCTATTTACATACTGTTCAACAACAGCATCATACCGGATTTCTGCCGTATTTGCTTCGAGCACAAACCTCGGACTTTGTTCTTCTGTTTTTATCAGTTTATGATCAACAAACATCCCCTTATTGATAATCCTGAACTTAAAATTGTGACCAATGGAATCTTTCCTGTTGCAGACTGTCAGCGAGCCGGGCTCATAGTAGGCCCGAAGGTTATGCTGCCGGTTAGGACTTTGATAAACATGCTTTGTGGAATCGTAGCTGACGTGGTATTCGCGCTTGGAAAGACTTTCCTGTATACTGCCAAGTGCCGCTGCAGGGATGTCTTCGGCAGGCGGCTTTGAATACGAAGATGTTTTTGGCGAAGAATGAAAGTCTCTCATTACGCTGAGAGACAACCCTGCGATGATAGATACCCCGGTAATTACCAGGAGGTACATTTTGTAGCTGTGTTTCATGTGACGGACGGTTTTAAAGATCGGAAACCAAATAGGTTGACCAAATCTTATGACCGGAACAACAACATACAAAAGCGATTACCAAATGGTAAGTACAATGAGCAAAAGGCAGGCGAACCGCTTGGCCTGGTTTTTTCCGTCCATTATCTTAAAACACGATTGAAAATGAACGAACCGCTTAGCAGAAGAGACCTGGAAGAAAAAATCCTGTCGAAGAGACAGCAAATCGAATTTGAGGCAAATAACCTCAGATTTGAGAGAGATACATCTTCCGATAACAGGGAAAATCCGGATGTAATGGAGGAGTCTAAGAACTTTGATGACCCGGCAGAAAATGCCGTCGAATCTGGTGATTTAAAGGCATTAAGATCTGCGGAAAATGATTTAAATGAGCTATTAAAACAGCTGAAAGATCTCGACGAAGATTAAAGAGCCTGGACTCGACTTTCGAGTTCACGCTTTGTGTGCATCAATGCAGATACCACTTCATTCCAATTGCCGTGGTTCACTTTAAAAGGATCATAATTTACGTGCAACCGGCCGATCACATTGAAAGATTCTCCTGATTTTAAACGAATTCGCGAATTAAGCCCGACAAGGTTAAATGCGTCAAGCACTTCATGTGCCGTGGCATATGAATATGATTTTGTTGTGCTAAAAACCAACGATCCGTCTTTGTAATGACACTCAATATTTTTCATGGCTTGTAAATGATGCTTTCAAATTTCTCAACAAAATATCATACCAAGGTTTGTCACTTCGCTGCCACAGGTACAGAAATCTCCACAGTTGTTGAGTCTGATTCTTTTCCATTGACCTTACCGATACCAAAATCTCCGCGATTTACTTTCAAAATCCCGTAAAATTCAGGCTCTGTTTCCTTGAAAATGAATGGGATAGCAACACGTTTGACAATCCCGTGCATGTTCAGATCTCCTTCCACAACATATCCGCTGTCAGCTTTAAAAATCTTCACAGATGTGAACCTGATAGTAGGAAACCGCTCCGCGTCAAACCACTTCTCCCCTTTCGCGTGCTTATTTTTCAACTCAATCCCCGTATCAATGGAATTTACATCCACAGTCACATCAAACTTCGCACTTTCCGGATTTAATGGATCAAAACTGATATCACCCGCAAGCTGATTGAATTTTCCGTGTGCGTACTTTCCATCAAACCGGATTTTATATCCTTCCGCAATCTGCCAATCCCTGGAAATGAGGATTGTAAAGGAGCAGAACACTACAAAGACCAGTAAAACAATTAACCGTTTCATAATTCTTAGTGTTTTGTATCAGCCGCTTTTCTGGCGTGCAGGTTAGATGGGCTTATTCCTTTGAATTTCTTGAATGCGGTGGAAAAATGGTGTGCGTACTCGTATCCCAGTTGTGAAGCTACTTCTTCCACAGTGTTCCCCGAATCGAGCAATAACCGCTCTGCATACTCCATTCGCAGCTTACGCAGATAACCGAACACGGTGTCACCGAACAATTCCTTAAAGCCCCTTTTTAGCTTGAATTCATTCAGCAAACAAATCCTGCTCAGCTGTGAAAGCGATAGTTCGTCCAAGAAATGCGTATCCAGGTATTGTTTGAGCATTCTCAGTTTTTCAATTTCATCAATGCGAATTCCGGTACTCTGACCAACCGGACCACGGAATTGTCCGATCTGTAACGCAAGCAGTTCCAGCAATTTGGACTGGATTAAAAGTCCGCTCATGGGGGTGCGCATATTGGAATTACACACTTCACTGATCAGGTTCATCATCAGCGGCGTAATGTCGCGGGTGCCCTCCACAGCGACAAACGGTCTGTTATGTACCAGATCATTCTGGATCCTCTCACTCCAGTGATCGTCGCAGCCGATGGAGTCGATGAAAAAACCCTTTTCAATACTAAGGTGGAACATCTGCAAAGACGAATGCGGCGCGATCCTGTTGGTAAAACCACCTTCCGGCGCGTATACAAGATTATGCTTGCGCGGCCTCATATTGAGTTCATTTCTGATCCCCGAAAAGCGCGTATCCAGATCGCCGGACAGGTGAAAATTAATGTTGATCGTATCAGAAGATGCCGTGTCCGCCAGCTCCACCAGCTCTTCACTTGACCATTGAATGTTCATCAAATGCATGTGCGGGAGCAGATTACTCCTGAATTTCAATGCGCCAATTCTGGGATAGTAGCAATCTACAAAATCAGAGGACCGGCCGCCCGATGACGCTCGTTCCACTGTCTGCGGCTTGGGAAAATTGTTAAGGTCAAGGATGTCGTAGGAGTTGATTACCATAGTGGTAAGAGTTATAATGCTGATTTCATGACTATTTGCCCGCAAATCTATTTTTTTAGCTGAACCGGTATTTCAAAAGTTACTAAACGGATCACGTAAAAATCCGTTTTGCGTAGTTGTAAATCCGCCTTGCGTAGCCTTTCCGCCAGTTTAGAATAGGATCTTTGCCGAAAACTAATTAGCAAAGCCATGATATTGAAGATTTTAAAATGGGTCGGAATTGCCCTGGGAGTGATCCTTGTCGCATTGGTTGCGGTGTACGGCTACATTGCAGTGAACATGAACAACCGCATGGAGCGCACCTACAACTTTGAAGCCGAGCCGCTCCGCATTACCAGTGACAGCGCAACCCTCGCGCGCGGCCGTCACCTGGTTGCGATCAAAGGCTGCCAGGATTGCCACGCAGCGGATTTGGGCGGTAAGATCATGAACGACGATGCGCCTGTCGGGAGACTGGTGGCCAGTAATCTTACAAAAGGACCAGGCGGTCTGCCGGGGGACTACAATGAAGCCGATTGGATCAATGCGCTCAGACACGGGATTGGCAAAGACGGTAAACCACTCATTTTCATGCCTTCTCATGAAACAACGCTGCTTTCCGAGCAGGATATGTCGGCGCTGATTGCATACTGCGGACAAATACCCGCTGTGAACAGGTCTTTACCAGACAATGAACTCGGGCCGGTTGCGCTGGTGATGGGTTTTATGGGGAAAATGCCGCTGCTTTCAGTTGAGAAGATTGACCACCAAAAACCGATGGTGGCAAGCGTGGATTCAGTTGAGGGAATTGAATTGGGCAAATACCTAGCTGTTTCCTGCTCAGGTTGCCACCGACCTGATATGAAAGGCGGCGAACCGCTGGCTCCCGGCTTTCCGCCGGTTCCGGATATAACCAGTTCGGGACATGTAGGGAAATGGTCTGCCAGGCAATTCATCACCACACTTACAACCGGCAAAACACCCGAAGGACATGTTTTAAAAAATGAAGACATGCCCTGGAAAATGACCGCACAGTATACACAGACGGAGCTGGCTTCTATTTATAAATACCTGCGCTCCATTTAAAACAAATGCCGGACAAAGATGAGTTTGTCCGGCATTTCCTAGTTATTTCCGAAAGCGATCGGCTTGTTATTCCGCGACCATTCGCTCCATGAGCCTACGTAAAGGGCGGCGCCTTCAAACCCGGCTTCTGCAAGCGCTAGTAAGGTGTGACAGGCGGTTACCCCTGAGCCACAATGCACTACCACCTGCTCGGGGCCGCGGTTACCCAGCGCTTCCTTGTACTTTGCAGCCAGCTCTGCTACCGACCTGAATTCCCCGTTTTCATCCAGGTTGCTCGTATAAGGAATATTGACCGCGCCTGGAATATGGCCGGCAACAAGATCAATCGGCTCACTTTCACCTATATACCTGTAATGCTCCCGCACATCAATTACCATAAAGGCAGGATCAGTCGAAATTTGGGATATATAATCAATATCTACGGTAGGCAGCTGCCAATCTGCTATGGGATAGTTTGTTGCAGCTGGTTGTTCGGGTATTTTGCCCGTTACCGGTATACCTGCCTCTTTCAGCGCATCCAGGCCTCCGCTCACAACATACACTTTATCGTGCCCTGCAGCTTTCAACATCCACCAAAACCGCGCTGCTGCATTTGCACCCTTTTTATCATCATAAACCACAACCGTGTGCTCCGGAGAAATGCCCAACCTACCAAGTAATTCGCTAAACTTACCCGGCAGCGGCAGCGGGTGCCTCCCTCCTTTGGCGGCATCTTCACCTTTTTCAGACAAGTCAGTTTCCAGATCAACAAGAAATGCGTTTTCAAGATGTTCGGCCTGGTACCTTTGGGCCGCGTCGGCTCCTCCCCTGGCGTCGATCAGGGTCAATGCCTCACCGGCGCGCATTGATTTAAAATCGTCAGCTGTGATGATGTTCATAATGGATTCTTTTATGGGCAGTAAATAAAGTAGATTTTATCCAAAAAAATCTAAAAGCGCAGTGAAAGAAAAACAGAGATAATTTTTGATCAGCAACGGATTTTTGAAGATGTTTGCCAAACAAGTTTTCAATTACGCATGATGACTACTTCCGATTTCTTGCTGACGGACCTGGCTCAGCTACCGGATTTACAACCACCTGACTGGGGCGATCTCGCACCGCGATTCCGCTATTTTGTTGAATCACCGCATTGTACACCTTTGAAAATCAGCGAAGACAACCAGATTGTGGCCATTGGTACCACCATGCGACATTCCGATTCGGTTTGGCTTGCGTGCGTTATCGTTCATCCGGATCACCGGAACAAAGGTTTAGGTAAGCTGATCACCCAAACGCTGATTGCGTCCGTAGATCCAAAACGCTACACAACCATTTACCTTGATGCAACTGATTACGGATATCCCGTTTACACAAAGCTGGGGTTCACGCTGGAAACCTGCTACGGTCATTTTGTCCGCGAAGACAATCTGCCCATTGAAGATATATCGCTGAACATTATCCCATTCAACACCGGACTGAGCCAGCAGCTATTTCATCTTGACCGCGAGGTAAGTAAGGAAGACAGATCGGGTATCATAAGCGACTTCCTTCATACTGCAATGGTGTACGTCGAAGCAGGCCGGGTACTCGGATATTACATTCCAGGATGGGGCGACAGTCCGATTATTGCTCTGGACGACCAGGCAGGTGTTGAGCTGATGAAGTTGCGGTTTCAAACAGAAGAGAAAGCAGTACTCCCGCAAGACAACCTACTCGCGATAAGCACCTTGGAACAACATCATTACAGACAGCGCCGCTTTTCCAGAAGAATGTACCTGGGCGAAAAAAGGGAATGGAGAGCAGATAAGATCTTCAACAGGATCAGTGGCCAGTTGGGTTAACTACCTCAATACCAAATCGCTGATCTTGGAGAACTCGGTATGCGGCGCCATTGCCCGGATAATCCCCTTTTTATCAACGAGGATGAAGTAAGGCGTTTCGCTGATCTTATAGCGATGGTTGAAACCAAATGAATCGGGTACCGGAACAAACCCGCAGTTGCGCTTGGGAATTGCTTGCAGGCACTCTTCTTCGGTATTCAGTGTGGTACCGAGCGAGATGATCTCAACGCCCTTCTTTTTATTCTCGTCAACAAAATCAGAGATCACTTTCGTTGCTGCAAGTGAGTAAAGCGGCTTTTCATATTTTACCCAAAAACCCAGCAGGATATACTTTCCGCGCAGCTTTTCTGAATTATACTCCTTCCCGTCCAACCCTTTCATTATGAATGGGGAAATTGGCTCACCTATCTCCGGCATGAGATCTGGATTGTTCATGACAGAACCATCTTCCTGAACGTAAATCTGGCTTCTCTTGATCAATTCAAAAGACGAAGGCTTTCCATATTTGTCAAAAATCGGGAGCGTCTTGTACATTCCGGGATTTCTTTTCAGCTTCTCGTCATACTCCGTGTACGAAATGCGCTTGCCTGTTGCATGATCAATGATCACCGTCTCGCGGTTCATCACAAACTGCTGACTTACCTTTCCATTATAGCGCGTCACCTTCGGCTCCTGCGCCTGGCTGAAACCTGCAACTAAAAAAGAAAAGAAGAGTGTAAATGTAAATTGGACTTTACGGAACATGAAGAGCGTCCTTGTAGTACTTTGATTTAATCAGTATCAAAACTTTGATATTACCAGAAACAATTCCGATATTTATACCGTTCTAATAACTGCCGAACCCACCTCAATATTTTAGATTAAAATAAATTATTGACTGAATTATGTACGAGAGGATCCGAGAGAAGCTGGGAATTTTGGCAGACGCTGCAAAATATGATGTGTCCTGTTCATCGAGTGGAAGTAACAGGAAGAACGAAAACAAGGGACTGGGCGACGCGGAAGGAAGTGGGATTTGTCACACTTACACCGAAGACGGTCGCTGTGTTTCATTGCTCAAAATCTTGCTGACAAACCACTGCATTTTCGATTGTGCTTTTTGTGTTTCCCGGCGGAGCAATGATATCAAAAGGGCTGCATTCACAGTAGAGGAAGTAGTCGAGCTCACGATCAACTTCTACCGCAGAAATTACATTGAAGGGCTTTTCCTAAGTTCCGGTATCTTCAAAAATGCCGATTATACCATGGAAAGGCTCGTTCGCATTGTTAAGAAGCTGCGGACTGAGGAGCGGTTTAATGGATATATCCACTTAAAAACAATCCCGGGAGCGAGCGAGGAGCTGTTGAAGGAAGCAGGAATGTATGCAGACAGAATGAGCATCAATCTTGAAATGCCAACTGAAACAGGGCTGAAAATCCTGGCGCCCGAGAAGTCGCACGAAGAAGTGAAGAAGCCGCTGGGGTATATTCAGAAAAGTATTGCTCAATTCTCGGACGAAAAAGCATTGATCAAGAGTGTACCGAAGTTTGTTCCTGCCGGCCAGAGCACGCAGATCGTCATTGGCGCTACTCCGGACACGGACAAGGAGATTATGCACACAGCCAATACGTTTTACAAGAATTTTTCGCTTAAACGGGTTTACTATTCCGGCTATATCCCGATCAGTAATGACAGCCGCTTACCTATAATCGGCTCGCAACCTCCATTGATCCGTGAAAACCGGCTCTATCAGGCCGATTGGCTTATGCGATTTTACGGGTTCAATGTTCAGGAAATAGTAAATGATACCCATCCTAACCTGGACGTGGACATTGATCCAAAGCTAAGCTGGGCACTTCGGCATTTGGAGCAATTTCCCGTAGATGTAAATACGGCGGATTACCGGATGATCTTGCGCGTGCCTGGAATTGGCGTTACTTCTGCATTAAAGATTGTACAGGCCCGGAAGTTTGGCAGACTTTACCGCGACCATCTGAAAAAGATAGGTATATCCTTTAATAAAGCGCGGCATTTTATCCGCTTTGCCGACAGTCCCATGCAGCTAAATGACTACGAGGCAGGGCATATCAAAGGAATTATTTTGTCCGAAAGTCACAGTAAATACCAGAAAACGGCGCATAGCCAGCTTTCACTCTTTTGATGGAAACATTCGTTTTTGACGGTACGCTGGAAGGTTTGCTGACTGCTGTTTTTGACTGTTACCAGAAAAAGAGCGCGAATGTCAAACTGGTGAGCGAGCAACATTTTCATCCGGATGTTTTTCAGCAGCATTTTACGGTAACAAGTGAGGATGAAAAGGCAAAAAGGGTGTGGGCAGGATTGCGTAAAAAGCTTGATAAGGAGTGGCTGCTGAACTTCTACAAAACTTTCCTTTCCGAGCAGCCGGAAGCGTTTCAGCATTTATTGATTTTCGCCTGCTATATCATTGACAATCCGCAGGGTGCAGAGGAAAATTATGGGCATCCGTCTGTGCTGGCAGTCTCCCAATGGGCGCGGAAAGTGCATCGTGAAAAGCATCGGATGGAGGCATTTATCCGGTTCCAGAAAACTTCTGATGAAATCTTCTACTCGCATATCGAGCCTGATTTCAATGTGCTGCCTTTACTGATCACCCATTTCAGAAATCGTTATGCCGATCAAAAATGGATTATTTATGATTTGAAAAGAAAGTACGGGCTATCCTATGATCTTGAAAAGGTGGAAGAAATTGTGTTTGACTTTTCGGAAGAAATGTCGCCTAGCCTGAATGCATTACCTGCCCAGCTTTTGAATGAGAAGGAAGAGCTTTATACAATTCTCTGGAAGGATTATTTCAAAAATGTAAACATTCCGGCACGCAAGAACATGAAGCTTCACATTCGTCACGTGCCGAAAAGATATTGGAAATACCTGTCTGAAAAACAGCCTTAACCTACCTGATCTTGCTGCTCAGCCAGGCATTTCTGAACTGTTGCATTTCGGGCGTAACAGGCTTGCCGACTGTTTCATTGGTAACAACAAGCAGTCGTGGGTTTTCAGCCAGTGTGATTTCTGTCATTTTTGTTTCTTCCCTGTGCTTGTATTCTACATTGAGTTTGTCTCCTGGCTTATGCGCTTTCAGGATGTTGCCCAGCTCATTCTGAGAACCAACTGCCTTGCCTTCGATTTTCAAAATCTGATCATCCACATCCAGCCCGGCTGCGTAAAGCGGCGAGCCGATCAATGTGTTACTGGTAATCGTGAGCTCACTATCATCCTTATACCGCATATCCCCGATCCAGGCTTGCCCTTCTGACTGCTTTTTCAATGTCAAACCTGCCTTTGCCAGCAATGGCGCGTAATCCATGGATTCGTGTCCGTTGACATACTTCCGGAAGAAGTCTGCTGCGAAACGCTGATCTTTGGAGTAGGCCGCAAGCACCGCTTCAAGATCAGAGACCACGTAGGGTATCTCCGGCTTTCCGTGCTTGGCCCAAACCATTTTCATAAAATCATCCAGGTTCAATCCTCTTGACCTCAATTCCAGATCCAGCGCCAATGCAATGGAAGCGCCGTAAGGATAGTAGGAAGTGTAAAAATTGGGATAATTGGTTTTGTCAACAGCCACACCTGCGTCCACAAATACCGCCATGCAGCTTGCTTCCACGGGAGATATCCGCTTTGCACCTGCTGTATTTTCTTTGGTATTTACCAGAAAAGTAAGTGTCTGACAATAGTCACTCAATGGATCGAAACCTGCGCGGGCGAGAATCAGGTCGCCGTAATATTGTGTGAATCCCTCCGCAAACCAAAGTTCGAAGCTCATATTACTTTTCTCGAAATTGAAAGGTTCCAGCGTTTTAGGCCGGATACGCTCCACATTCCAGGTATGGAAAAATTCGTGTGAAAATACGCCGAGCAAATTATCCGATCCATTGAATGCCACCGGAATGCTGATCATCGTACTGTTGCGGTGCTCCATACCGTCGCCTCTCACATACGGATTAATGCTTGCGAGAAAAGTATATTCCGGAGAGTCGAAAACAGGATATTCACCAAAAACCATTTTCGCCTCCTGCGTTACCTTCTTCACCTTATTGGCAAAACTGCTTGCAAGAGAGTCACTTGCATTGGCTTCGAGTGCCAGCCTGAACCTGGACTGCTTACCTCCCGCATTGTCAAGTGTCCATTCTTTCCAGATCAGCTTTCCGATCTTTGTAGGCGAATCCATGAAGTATTGCAAGCCCGGCGCTGTAAATGAATTTGGCTCTTTACCCTTTACTAACTGTGTAGCGATGGTCCATTTGGAATCCTGTGGCAAATTGAACTTAACTTCAACAGGCGCATTTTGCAGCTCTTTGACCCACATGAATGTAGCCGGCATATTCAGGTGCACGCTCGAAGGATCCAGCCCGGCGTAGGTTCCGTCTGCGTGGTTGGCGTAAAGGGTATATTCAACCCGCGCAAAACCGCTGATTCCTGAAACCTTGTAAACATCACCGTCGATCCGCTGCACCGGCAGTGCTTTCCCGGATTTGTCGGTCGCTTTCACATCGTACACGTTCTTGCCGTACTCGTGGGTGGCATACCTGCCTGGCGACGACCGGCTCATTCTGAAAGTCAGTTCCTTTTGGGCTACATCTGACACGCTGAGCCGGATATTGGCTTCATGGTGAACCAGGTTGGGAAACGAGACATCGTAGGAAAGTTTTTGTGAAAAGGCATTCCATGCAATGAGCTGCAAGGTCAGGAGAGAAAGTAATTTTTTATTCATAGATCAGAAAGTTGCTTTAACAAAGACCTTCAATTTATACCATAACTTCCATATTTTACAATCTCCTGAATGCATTCAGATTTTAATTACTTAATTTTTCCATCTCAATTCTACTTAAACCTAAAAACATCCTGAAATGATGAAAATTCTGCTGGCGCCAGCTCTTGCCCTCTCCCTCTTGATCTCACAAAATAGTTTTAGTCAGTCGAAAGCAATGTTCAACGGCAAGGATTTGAAAGGGTGGCACGCGGACGTTCCGGAAATGGACAAAAACCCGGATGTAAAATCACCTTTTCTGATCAGGAATGGAAATCTGGTGAGTTTAGGAACGCCGGGTGGACATTTGATCACAGACGATCAATATGAAAACTTTCGTTTTACTTACCAGTACCGCTTTGTAGGCAAGCCTGGCAACTGTGGTGCACTGGTATTTGTATCCAAGCCGCGCGACTTGTACGATATGTTCCCAAAATCCATTGAAATTCAGATGATGCATCAAAATGCAGGAGATTTCTGGTGTATTCAGGAAGATATTACGGTTCCCGATATGGAGAAGCGACGCGGCCCCAAAGAGAAATGGGGCGTTAACGGAGATAAGCTCCGCCGCATTCCCAACCTGACTGACGGAACAGAAAAGCCGCTTGGCGAATGGAACACAATGCGGATCGAGTGTGTGAAAAACTCGATCAAAGTGTGGCTCAATGGTGTTATGGTAAATTATGGATACAATGCCACAGCACAAAAGGGGCAGATTGCGCTGCAATCAGAAGGTGCAGAGGTTGAATTCAGGGATGTGATGGTCACTCCTATCAAAACGTTGTCAAAATAATGTCAAAATTCAGTACCAACAGGGTTTTTAGAAATACAGTCATTTTGCTGATTCTTGTCGCCAACATTGGCTGCGACCAGATCTCCAAAGAAGTAATCCGCAAAAACGTGGGTTTCTACGAGACGCGGCGCGTAATCAAAGACTATTTCGTCATTACCTATGTGGAAAATTCTGGCGCATTTCTGAGCATTGGCAGCAACTTGCCCGCCACTATCAAGCTGATCGTACTTTCAGTTATTCCATTGATCGCACTGCTTTTTGGCGTCTATTATATACTTACAAAAAGAAACCTGACCCTGCTCAGCGGACTGGCATTGAGCTTTGCAATCGGAGGCGGTATCGGCAACATCTACGACCGCATGATCCACGGATCAGTAACCGATTTTATGCATATCAACCTGGGCTTCGTACAAACCGGCATTTTCAACATGGCAGACGTGTCTATTATGACAGGAATGTTTATCTTTTTGTATCAATCGTATAGCAGGCAGAGGGAGAGGATGTTGGGGTGAGGTTTTACTTCAGCTGTCGGCTGTCGGCTTTTTGATGTGGGGCTGTTGGCAGTTAGCTATTGGCTTTTAGCTGTTGAAGTACACTTTTATATAGAGTCGAATAAAAAAACGCCGATTGCCGACTGGACTGAACCCCAAAAGTTGGACGAGTTTAGAACTTAACGATYAGTGTGATGAGCCCGGTATTGTGCCGGGCTCATTCCATTTAGATTGAGTCTGATCCTGTCGTTGTTGTAATAGTGAATGTAATCTTTGATGTCTTTTTTGAGCTCATCGATGCTTTGGTATTTGTTCAGGTAGAACAACTCTGATTTAATTGTTCCAAAGAAATTTTCWATAATAGCGTTGTCCAGGCAATTACCTTTTCTGGACATACTTTGRGTGATGCCTTTTGATTTGAGCATTTTTTGATATTCGCTCATTTGGTATTGCCAGCCCTGATCCGAATGTAGCACCAGGTTTTCTGGCTTATTTATCTTTTTAAATGCAGTTTTGAGCATTTGTATGACTTGCTTAATGATTTCTCCGTTAAACAGATCAATGATAGGGGAYAGAAAAAGTTTTTTGTCTTTCACCCTGAACTCAGAAACATCCGTTGCCCATTTCTGTAATGGTTTTACAGATTTAAAATCCCTGTTGAGAATGTTGGGCGCAACCCTGCCTATCTGGCCTTTGTAAGAACGGTACCTTTTGAGACGGATTAACGATTTTAGGCCCATAGTCTTCATCAGCTTTAAAACCGTTTTGTGGTTGAGGCTGCTGCCCATCTTCCTGATAGTAATAGTAATGCGACGGTAGCCGAACCTTCCCATATGCCGGTCGTAAACTTGCCTGATCTGCTTTTTTGCGTCCTGGTACTTGCTGGCCTGAGCGCTATTTTTGATATGATAGTAAAAATTACTCCTGGGCATTTCAAAGAGCTCCAAAAGCAATTCAAGCGGATATTTCTGCCTTAACCCATGGATTGTCAACGCTTTCTCTTTTGCGCAGCTTCCTTCTGCCGGATTAAGGCATCCAGCTTTTTTAGCAAGTCATTTTCTGCCCTTAGGCGAAGGTTCTCGTTTTCGAGCTCCTCTAGTCGGGTCAATGGACCGTATGTTTTAATGATCTTGGGTTTGTTTTTCATAGACCTTGGCCTGCCACGGGCCGTACTAAAACCATCTATACCAAACTGCTCATACTGCTTGGTCCAGACATGTAAAGTACTTACACTGGGTATTTGAAATTTGAAGCAGCACTAATTCAAAGATAAACCCTGCTTTTGATAAGCATACACGACTTGTTGCTTAAATTCTTTTGTGTAAACGCGCCCGTACCGGGGCAAAAGGCTTGAACCGCCGAACTGCTCGTAATGGCCCACCCATTTCTGTATACAAGACCTGGCAATCCCAAAGCGCCTGGCCAATTCATTGATACCACCTCCCGCTTTATAAGCTTTCACAACCATCAGCCTGAACTCTACACTATGTTTTCTGTTTTTACCCATAAAAATGCCCCCAAGAAGTGTCTAACTTTTTGGGGGCAGTGCATTTGAGACAGCCTCTTTTTACTTTTGGAACTTCTTTTTATGCTCCCACTGACTTGCGAATGATATTCAGAGCTGAGCCTGCTTTAAACCATTCGATCTATGTACGGTCAGTTGTATCTCCTTATNAAGCTTTCACAACCATCAGCCTGAACTCTACACTATGTTTTCTGTTTTTACCCATAAAAATGCCCCCAAGAAGTGTCTAACTTTTTGGGGGCAGTGCAGATATCTGCGCGACTTTTTTACTTTTGGAACTTCTTTTTATGCTCCCACTGACTTGCGAATGATATTCAGAGCTGAGCCTGCTTTAAACCATTCGATCTGTTGCTCATTGTAAGTGTGGTTCACCGGGAATTCGTCGGTGGTACCATCATTATGATGCAGCACGATTGTTAGTGGCTGGCCTTCGGTGAACGTTTCCAGTCCTGTGATATCAATGGTATCGTCCTCCTGGATCTTGTCGTAATCGGCATTGTTCGCGAAAGTCAATGCAAGCATACCTTGTTTTTTCAGGTTTGTTTCGTGGATACGGGCAAATGATTTTGTCAAAATTGCACGAACTCCCAGGAAACGAGGCTCCATTGCTGCGTGCTCGCGGGACGAACCTTCACCATAGTTCTCATCACCAACAACGATCGTACCGATTCCGTGCGCTTTATAGTCGCGCTGAACTGCGGGTACTTCGCTATACTGGTTACTTAGCTGGTTTTTTACTTCATTGGTTTTCTCATTGAAGTAGTTAACCGCGCCAATCAGCATGTTATTGGAGATATTGTCAAGATGGCCACGGTATTTCAACCACGGACCTGCCATTGAAATATGGTCAGTTGTACATTTACCTTTTGCTTTGATCAACAGCTTCAATCCTTTCAGATCTGTTCCTTCCCATTCAGGGAATGGAGCAAGCAATTGCAAACGGTCTGAGGTCGGACTTACCAGCACTTGTACCTGGCTCGGGTCCTCTGCCGGTGCCTGGTAGCCTGCATCCTCCACCGCATAACCTTTGATCGGCAGTTCCAGTCCGCTTGGTTCGTCCAGCATCACTTCTTCTCCGTTTGTATTCACCAGTTTATCGGTGCGGGGATCAAAAGTAAGGCGACCTGCGATCGCCATAGCAGTTACAATTTCAGGTGAAGCTACGAAAGAGTGCGTATTGGGGTTACCATCGGCACGTTTTGAGAAGTTCCTGTTAAATGACGTGATAATGGAATTTTTCTCCCCTTTCTCAGCACCGTGGCGCGCCCATTGACCGATACAAGGCCCGCAAGCGTTTGCAAGAACCACACCGCCGATCTGCGCAAATGTATCCAGGTAACCATCGCGGTCCACTGTATAGCGAACCAGCTCTGAACCCGGCGTGATTGTATATTCGGAACTTACTTTGAGCTTTTTGTCAACAGCCTGCTGTGCAAGCGAAGCCGCGCGGCTTACATCTTCATAGGAAGAATTGGTGCACGATCCGATAAGTCCAACGGAGAGTACCTCAGGCCAGCCATTTTCCTTTACCGCAGTCGCGAACTTAGAAAGAGGCCAGGCCAGATCCGGCGTAAATGGTCCATTGATATGCGGTTCCAGCGTAGACAGATCAAGCTCGATCAGCTGATCATAATAGTTGGCTGGATTTGCATAAACATCATCATCAGAACGCAAATGCTGTTGAACTGCATCGGCAGCGTCAGCAACATCAGCTCTTTCGGTAGCACGAAGGTACGCGGCACTTCTTCTGTCGTAAGCGAAAATCGAAGTGGTAGCGCCAATCTCGGCTCCCATATTACAGATCGTTGCTTTTCCTGTAGCTGAAATGCTTTCTGCACCATCTCCGAAATATTCTACAACGTATCCGGTACCGCCTTTTACAGTCAGCTGACCCGCAACCCAGAGGATCACGTCTTTCGCAGCTGTCCAGCCGCTCAGTTTTCCGGTCAGCTTCACACCGATCAGGCGCGGCATTTTCAATTCCCAGGCAAGTCCGGACATTACATCCGAAGCATCGGCACCACCGACGCCAATCGCGATCATTCCCAATCCACCTGCATTAGGTGTGTGAGAATCCGTACCGATCATCATACCACCCGGAAATGCATAGTTTTCAAGTACCACCTGGTGGATAATACCCGCACCAGCGCGCCAGAAACCTAATCCGTATTTATTGGAAACAGAGGACAGGAAATCGTAAACTTCCTTGTTCTTGTCAACCGCATTCTTCAAATCCTGTGTAGCGCCTACTTCCGCCTGGATCAGGTGATCGCAGTGTACAGTAGAGGGAACTGCTACCTGTGGCCTTCCGGCCTGCATAAATTGTAAAAGGGCCATTTGGGCAGTTGCGTCCTGCATTGCTACGCGATCGGGAGCAAAGTCCACATAAGACTTCCCTCGCTCGTAGCTCTGAGAAGGCGTTCCCTCCCACAAATGAGAGTACAAAATCTTCTCTGCCAAAGTCAAAGGCCGCCCTACAACTTTACGGGCAGCTTCTACTCTTTCTTCCATGCGGGCGTAAACGCCCTTAATCATATCCAAGTCAAATGCCATATCTCTTATATTATTGCTTATACATTCACAGTTCTCAACAATTGTACCACAAATGTTATCTGCTCAACTGCTTCACCGGAGGCGCAAATTTGGTGAGGTCAATACCCACAACTGCTGCCTTATATTCATCCACATTCGGAATGCGGCCCAGGATTGCAGATAGCACAACCACCGGCGTGGAAGCAAGCAGTGACTCTCCTTTCTTACGTTCTGAATCCTCAACAACCCTTCCCTGGAACAGACGCGTTGACGTCGCCAGTACCGTATCGCCTTTCGCCGCCTTTTCCTGGTTACCCATGCAAAGGTTACAGCCCGGACGTTCCAGGTACATCATATTTTCATACTCTGTACGCGCCGCAACTTTCGGTGCATTGTCGTCGAATTCGAACCCGGAGTATTTCTGCAATACATCCCAGTCCCCTTCTTTTTTCAATTCTTCGATAATATTATAAGTAGGCGCTGCTACCACGAGTGGTGCATTAAACTCAACTTTGCCTTGCTGCTCTTCCAGGTTTCTGAGCATTTGAGAAACAATCTTCAAATCACCCTTATGCACCATGCAGGAACCGACAAATCCAAGGTCAACCTTTTTGTCATCTCCGTAGAAAGAAATCGGGCGGATTGTATCGTGGGTATATCTTTTCGATACATCCTTATTATTCACATCCGGATCTGCAATCATCGGTTCAATAATCGCGTCAAGGTCGATTTCCACTTCCGCGTAATATTTCGCATTCGCGTCGGGCACCAGTGCCGGCTTCTCACCTGACTTGATCTCCGCAATGCGTTTATCCGCTTTGTTGATCAATCCCTGTAAAACCTGCTTGTGGTTCTCCATTCCCTTGTCGATCATAATCTGGATCCTGTTTTTCGCTATTTCCAGTGATTCGATCAAAGTATCGTCTTCCGAGATACAGATAGAGGCTTTCGCTTTCATCTCTGCAGTCCAGTCTGTAAACGTAAATGCCTGGTCAGCTGGTAATGTGCCAAGGTGCACTTCGATAATCCGGCCCTGGAATACGTTCTCGCCGCCAAACTTCTGAAGCATTTGCGCCTGTGTGGCATGAACCACGTCGCGGAAGTCCATGTGCTCCTTCATTTCTCCCTTGAATGTCACTTTCACTGATTCAGGGATCGGCATGGAAACTTCGCCGGTAGCCAGCGCAATCGCCACAGTTCCCGAATCAGCTCCAAATGCAACACCTTTCGACATCCTTGTATGAGAATCACCACCGATGATGATCGCCCATTCGTCCACGGTAATGTCGTTCAGTACCTTATGGATTACGTCGGTCATCGAGTGGTATTCACCTTTCGGGTCGCGGGCAGTAATCAGGCCGAAGTCATTCATAAACTTCATCAGCTTAGGAATATTCGCCTGCGCTTTCTTATCCCATACCGATGCGGTGTGGCAGCCGGACTGGTAGGCTCCATCTACAATCGGAGATATCGTTGTCGCCGCCATTGATTCAAGCTCCTGTGCCGTCATCAATCCCGTAGTATCCTGCGATCCCACGATATTTACTTCCACACGAACATCAGAACCGGCGTGCAGCACTTTACCCGGAGTAGTACCCACCGCATTTCTGTTGAATATCTTTTCAACGGCAGTCAAACCTTGTCCTTCATTCGAAATTTCCTTTGAAGGAGCGAATACCGGCGTAGGTTCAATTCCCAATATCTTAGCCGCTACGGTCTGGATCTTTTTACCAAATACAATGGCGTAAGATCCTCCGGCGCGGATAAATTCCTTTTTCTGAGGCGTAAGTGCTTTTGAAATATCAATCAGCTCCTGATCACCATTATAAAGTTTCTTTGTTTTTGTATTAATGGTCAGAACAGTGCCGGTAGCTACCGAGTAGACTTCTTCCAGAATAGGGTCATTGTTCTCGTTGCGAACCACATTGCCATTCTCGTCCACTTTCTTCACCCAGTTTTTCAGGTCAATACCAATACCTCCTGTCACGTCAACCGTAGTCAGGAATATCGGAGAGATACCATTGGTACCGCCCACGATCGGAGCAATATTGACAAACGGAACATACGGGCTGGCCTGCTTGCCGGTCCAAAGCGCCACGTTGTTCACACCCGACATCCTGGATGAACCAACGCCCATGGTACCTTTTTCGGCGATCAGCATCACGCTCTTGTCCGGGTGCTCTGCCTGCAATGCTTTGATCTCACGCTGAGCTTGTGGTGTGATCATGCATTGGCCATGCAGCTCACGGTCAGAACGTGAATGCGCCTGGTTTCCCGGAGAAAGCAAATCCGTTGAAATGTCGCCCTCGCCCGCAATAAACGTTACGATCTTGATTTCTTCCGGTACTTCGGGAAGTTTGGTAAAAAACTCGGCTTTCGCGTAGCTTTCCAGGATTTCTCTTGCAATCTCACTACCGCTTTTGAAAGCATCTTTCAAACGGTCTGTGTCCGCATCGTACAGGTAAACCTGCGTTTTCAGTACCTCGGCAGCTTGTTTTGCAATAAACAGGTCTTCACCCAATGCAAGGTCGAGCAACACACCGATAGACGGCCCGCCTTTCATGTGCGACAGCAGCTCAAATGCAAATACAGGTGATATCTCCGCAACCATGGATTCTCCGAGAATGATCTCTTTCAAGAACCTGGCTTTTACGCCAGCTGCACTCGTGGTACCCGGTAATGTGTTGTAAATAAAAAAGTTAAGTGAATCAGCGCGGTGCTCATTTTCTGAATCTTTGATCTGGGCGATGATCTCTCCCAGCAATTCTGCGCCATCAATCGGCTTCGGATGAAGCCCCAGGGTTTTTCTTTCTTCAATCTCTTTAATGTAATCCTGATAGATATTCATGATGAAATCTTTTCAATGTTAAAGGCAGTATATGATGCTTAATAAAACGGGCGAAAGTACGAATTTACCCAATATACGCAGGGGCGTCAAGCGATTTTCGCTGCTATTTAGCATTATTATATACTACTGGTACATATTGATAACCCGGCTCCATTTCTTTTTGTTCTCACCGTCTCTTTAATTCATTCGTTATTTAAAACATCTGACAGGATTGCTTCACTCCTACCCCTATATTTTGCCCCTCCTTTTCCTGCAACTTTGATTTTTTGTTTGATTGTACCCTATATTTGGACGTTCAAAGTGCTACCAGATTCCTTAAATCCAAAACTATGTCGAAAAATCTGGTGATCGTAGAGTCACCGGCGAAGGCCAAAACCATTGAAAGTTATTTAGGGCAGGATTTCACGGTCAAGTCCAGTTTCGGACACGTCCGCGACCTTCCCGAACATGATATGGGCGTGGATGTTGAGCATGAATTTCAACCATCTTACGAGATTTCGTCGGACAAAGTCAAAGTCATTTCCGAGCTGAAAAAGCTGGCCAAAGACGCAGAAGTGTGGCTGGCAACGGATGATGACCGCGAAGGAGAAGCAATTTCATGGCATTTAAAAGAAGCACTTGGCCTGCCTGATGACACTAAACGTATCGTGTTCAGGGAGATTACCAAAACTGCATTGCAGAATGCCATCGCAAAACCGCGTGTCATTGACGCTGACCTTGTTGATGCGCAACAGGCACGAAGGATACTCGACAGGCTTGTAGGATACGAGCTTTCACCGGTACTTTGGAAAAAAATCAGAATTGGGAAATCGAACCTTTCGGCGGGACGTGTGCAGTCTGTTGCAGTGCGGATCATTGTTGAAAGAGAGCGTGAAATAGATGCATTCAGAACAAAGAACAGCTACAAGATAACTGCCCACTTTGACCTCGGAAACGGCAAGGTGCTCAATGCAGAACTTCCCAAAAGCTTTTCTACCGAAGAAGACGCCGTCAAATTTCTCGAAAGATGCATTGGCGCAGAATTTTCGATCAAAAACCTTGAAGTAAAACCAGCTAAAAAAACACCGGCTCCCCCATTTACTACTTCTACATTACAACAGGAAGCTTCAAGAAAGCTCAGCTTTTCAGTTGCACAGACGATGACAGTTGCACAGCGGCTGTATGAAGCTGGTAAGATCTCCTACATGCGTACCGACTCTACCAACTTATCGGAAGAAGCTTTGGAAAAAGCGCGTCAGCAGATCACAAAGGAATACGGACCGGAGTACTATAATAAGAGGATTTTCAAGACCAAATCAGAATCGGCGCAGGAAGCGCACGAAGCTATTCGCCCAACTGATTTTTCAACCTTGTCGGGGAGCAGCGACCGCAACGAGCAGCGCCTTTACGAGCTGATCTGGAAGCGGGCAATCGCATCCCAGATGTCGGACGCGCAACTTGAACGTACTACGGCTACGATCGGTATTTCAAGTACGTCGGAAGAGCTGGTGGCGCAGGGTGAGGTGATTAAATTCGAAGGTTTCCTGAAAGTATATATGGAATCCAGCGACGAGGAAGGTGACGAGGAACAAAAAGGAATGCTGCCTCCATTGAACATCGGGCAAAAGCTGAACCTGGCAGATATGAAGGCAACGGAGCGTTTTACGCGCAACCCGCCGAGATATACCGAAGCAAGCCTTGTTAAGAAGCTGGAAGAAATGGGCATCGGTCGCCCGTCCACCTACGCACCTACGATCTCGACTATCCTGAAAAGAGAGTACATTGTGAAGGAAGACAGGCCGGGTACAGAAAGAGAGTTTAAGGAGTTTACACTTGCCGCTAACCAGATCAAAAGCAAGGTAAATAAAGAAATATACGGTTCTGAAAAAGCCAAGCTTTTTCCAACCAGCACCGGAATGGTCGTAAATGACTTCCTGGTAAGCCACTTCCAGGATATTATCGATTATTCTTTCACTGCGAGCGTCGAAAAGGACTTCGACCATATTGCCGAAGGACAGCTCGCGTGGCGTCAGATGATCAAGAACTTTTACACGCCATTTCAGAAAAAAGTAGCTGAGGCACGTGAAGAGGCGATTGATAAAAGCCTGACCTCCCGCGATCTGGGTGAAGATCCGGCCACCGGTAAAAAGGTATCCGTTCGCATTGGTAAATACGGGCCTTATGTACAGATAGGCGATGTGGAAGATGAAGAAAAGCCGAAGTTTGCCAGTCTGCAAAAGGGCCAGTTGATGGAAACAATTACGCTGGATGAAGCTTTTGAACTGTTCAAACTGCCGCGCACAGTGGGATTATATGAGGACAAAGAACTGATCGTGAACATCGGAAAGTTCGGCCCATACGTGAAGCACGATGGTAGATACTACTCGCTGCTGAAAACCGACGATCCAATGGCAGTGACGGAAGACAGGCTGGTTGAAATCATCATCCAGAAACGCTTGCAGGATAGCAGCCGCACCATCAAGGAGTTTTCAGAAGACCCGGATTGCAAAGTACTGAATGGGAAGTACGGACCATATATTGCATTTGGCAAAAAGAATGTAAAAATCCCGAAAGGAACAGATCCGGCTGCATTGACCTACGAAGAGATCGTGAAGCTGGCCGCTGAAACGCCTGACAAACCCGCCGGGCGAGGATTCAAAAAGGCAGCACCGAAAGCAGCAGCAGAGAAAAAGCCAGCCGCAGAAAAGAAGCCAGCCGCCAAAAAAGCGACAGCTGAGAAAAAGCCCGCGGCAAAAAAGGCAACCAAAAAGGCTTCATAAAAGCATTTCAGCTGACATTCGTGTCCATTCGTGCATTCGTGGCAAAACAAAACACACATTAAAACCGCCAAAAGAATGAAAAAGCTAGTAGTACTCTCCGGAGCGGGAATCAGTGCAGAAAGCGGTATCAGTACCTTCCGCGACAATGGCGGCTTGTGGGACAACTATCGGATTGAAGATGTAGCCACGCCCGAAGCCTGGTCAAGAAACCAGGAACTGGTGCTGGATTTTTATAACCAGCGCAGAAAGCAGGCGTACGAAGTGAAGCCGAATGCGGCGCATTATGCATTGGTTGAGCTTGAAAAGCATTTCGACGTCAGCATTATCACCCAGAATGTAGATAACCTACATGAGGTGGCGGGCTCCTCGAATGTGATCCATTTACATGGAGAGTTGTTCAAATCGCGCAGTACCAAAAATCCTGAGCTGGTTTACCAGATGGATTCCTGGGAATTGAAGACCGGCGATTTATGCGAACTCGGAAGTCAGCTTCGTCCGCATATTGTATGGTTTGGCGAAGAGGTACCGATGATGGAGAAAGCAATCGATGTGACCGAGACTGCGGACATTTTCCTGGTAATCGGGACTTCGCTGGCTGTGTACCCAGCCGCTGGCCTGGTACATTACGTGCGGCCTGGTCAGCCCATTTACATCATTGATCCTGCCCAGCCGGATATCCGACTGAAACCGAACATGTTTTTCATTCAGGAAAAGGCTTCAACGGGAATGGAAGTTTTGACAAAGCAATATTTATTATCAGATCAATAGCGAATGCAATTACTTGACGGGAAGGCTATTTCCTCCCAAATCAAAGCTGAAATCAAAGAAGAAGTAGAAAAGTGGGTGGCCGGTGGCGGCAAAAAGCCCCATTTAGCTGCTATACTCGTAGGAACTGACGGCGCAAGCGAAACTTACGTGGCCTCCAAAATCAGAAGCTGCGAAGAAATCGGCTTCTCTTCTACCCTCCTGCGCTTCGAACCCACCATTTCGGAAGCAGAGTTGCTGGAGGCGGTAGCGTCGCTCAACAACGATCCCGATGTGGACGGATTTATCGTGCAACTCCCATTGCCCGCGCATATCTCGGAAAACACGGTAATGGAAGCGGTAGACCCGGCCAAAGATGTAGATGGTTTTCATCCGGTCAATGTCGGCAAAATGTGCAAGGGACTTCCTGCGTACATTTCGGCAACACCTTTCGGTATACTTGAAATGATCATCCGCGCCGGCATCGAAACAAGCGGAAAGCATTGCGTGGTAGTTGGCCGCAGCCAGATCGTGGGTTTGCCGATGAGCATCCTGATGCAGCGAAACAGCTATCCCGGAAACTGTACTGTGACTATCACGCACAGCAAAACGCAGAATTTGAAAGAGATCTGCCAAAGCGCAGATATCCTGATCGCTGCACTTGGAAGAGCCGACTTTATCAAAGCGGACTATGTGAAGGAAGGTGCAGTAGTTATAGACGTGGGCATTACCCGCGTAGTGGACCCTGCCAAGAAAAGCGGATACTCGATTAAAGGCGACGTGGATTTCAACGATGTGGCGCCCAAAGCCAGCTACATTACGCCGGTACCAGGCGGTGTAGGATTGATGACGATCTGCGGCTTGCTGACCAATACATTCAAAGCTGCGAAAAAGGAGATCTATTCCTGATCGATTTCACATAACTATTTTTTGAACCGGATAATGAATGCGTCCCGCACGCTGCATTATCCGGTTTTTTGTTGTGCTTTTTGTTTTTTGCTAAAAGATTTGTCAATTAGTAGCAGATTTCAAAGCAGGGATTATGAGCATTGTAAGCAACAACATCAAATATCTACGCAGACTTAACGGACTGACGCAGGAACAATTTGCGCGCAAAATCGCCATCAAAAGATCATTGCTGGGCGCATATGAAGAAGCCCGCGCCAATCCGAATTTGACTAATCTGAAAAATATTGCAGCTTCCTTTGGCATTACGGTCGACAACTTGCTAAAAAACGATCTGAGAAAACTAAGGGAAACACCGGATATGTCGTTGCCACTTGCACAGTCCAAACCTATGACGGTCTCGCATTCAGGCAATGTAACTCCGCCTGCTCAGCAACGCGCTGCCACTTATGCAGAACCGCAGCCTCTGGCCAAAGTAATAGAACAATTTCAGCAGCCCGAACAGCCTTTGCGGATGGTATCCCGGCAGGTTAACCTGAAACCAATCAGCGGAGAAGCTCCACCGCAGCAGCCTGCGCGTAACATGCACTACAAGCAACCGGAACCGCAGCCCGCTTTCAACAGCGCGCCTGCTAATCAGCTGCCTGTATTTAACAATCAATTCCAGACCGGTCAATTTAATGCGCAGCCCGAAGAGCGGCCGAACATCTACCAGAATGTGCAGTGGATTGCTTTGAATATGCAGCAGCATTATCTAGCCAATTTTCAGAATCCCGCCTATCTGACCAATCTGCCTTCTTTTCAGTTGCCCAATTTACCAACAGGCTACTATCGTGCATTCGAGGCAGGTGCGGATTACACTTACCCTGGTGCATTACTGATCGGTACCTTCGTGCGGAACTGGTATGATATTCACGATGGAATGCAGTACGTTTTCGTGCTAAAAAGTGCCGGTATTATCTGTCGTACTGCATTCAATCATGTAAAAACGTCCGGCTACCTGTTGCTGACTTCTGACAATGGAGCAGCTCCTGAGCTTGAAATCCCGTTACAGGATGTACTGGAAGTTTGGGAAATAAAGGCGTTTGTCAGTCTGCAAATCCCGGCACCACAGCCTTCGCTCGAACGCATTTCGCAGCTTGTCGACGAACTCCAGCTGGAACTTAGTCAATACCGCCAGCAGGACATTTAGCAATACACTAAATTTTGCTTGCCAGTGTGCTAAACAGCGCATCTATCTTTTCAAGATCCCTGCTTTTCGAAGTAGTTTCCAAAACAGCTACGCCCATTTGATACCACAAACCGTCGCCGGCTGTGAGGTACTTGCCTCTTTTCGAAGGCTTTGACTCCGATGCATTGTCAGCAACAAATTCCGCGCGGTACACAGTATCCATTATTTTTTGAAGCTGGTCCCATTCAAGCGGGTGAGCAGCGCCGCTGTCTTTGCTAATTGTAAATGCTTTGTTAGCAAACGATGCTTTCAGGTCAATGCGGCTTTTATGATCGCCGTCTATTTCGAGGTATGTAAGTTCAAAAGGCTTTTCGCGGCCACTGGCTTCGAAGATCGCCTGCATCATTTCCTGTAAGAAGTAAGACCAACGCTCCTTGTCAACAGGGTAAATGGTCACCCGCTTTTCATTTTCTTCCAGCTCAATCTCGACGAAGTCCTCGTACTCGTTTTCTTCACGTTTACGGATTGTTTTGGAACTCGTGAAAATTTCCTCAAACTCTTTCAACCAGATTACCGGAACATTTCCCCTCCATTTATAATCATCGTCGGTGGTAAACCCCTCGTCGTAAATTTCGTCTTCCGAGATCTCGTCGCGATCTGTGTACCGGAGCTCAAAATCGACATCGAGCTTTGTTTCTGATACGATATGCAGTTTTAAAGCATAGTAATGCGAAAAAGGAGCGGGTACCACGTCGGCGGTTTCGTACCTGATAATGTACAGTCCTGGTATTTGAAGATTTTTATCCATTTAAGATGCTGAGACAGTTGAAAAAGACCGGCGTTTGTCAACCTTGCCGGTAGGTGTTTTCGTAAATTGTTGTACAAAGTAAGTATGTTTCGGAGTTTCATAAGCGGAAACCTGCTTCCTTATTTCTTCCATTATGGTGTTTTCGCTGACAAATTGCAATTCACCTTCTATGACCAGCACCAGTTTTTGCCCCAATTTCTGATCAGGCTGCCACCAGGTAAAATGGGCATTTGCGACTTCCAGACTGGCAAATGCAGCTGCCACTACGGCGTCTATCTTATCGAGTACGATTTTCACGCCGCCCGAGTTGATCACATTATCGGCCCGCCCGATCCATTGAAAAGTATTGTCTTCCATTTCTGTAAGATCGTTGGTCTGAACAACCTCGCCATTTGTTACGTCACCGGAAACAAAAAGGCATCCCCGGTCATCGGTACCTGCAACGATGCCCGGCAGGAATGTATATTTGGTTTCCTCTTCCGGGCAGTTTAAACGGCGCAATGCAATGTGCGAGACCGTCTCCGTCATCCCGTAGCTTTGATAAACGGGCACTTCCAATGCAGCAATCTGCATTTGCAAACCCGCATTGACCGGCGCGCCGCCCAGGAGGATTTTACCCAGACTACTTACCTTATCACTGGTCGCGGGGTTTTCGAAGATACTCGCTAACTGCATGGGTACTAACGCGGTGAAGTCAAACTGCGCACCCTCTTCTGTGAGCAGAAGCGGATTGGCGGCGGGCTCTATGATACAGAGTTGCCAGTTCAGTTCCATTCCCCGCACGAGCATCATCAAGCCGGCAATGTACTCGATGTTCAGGCACACCAATGCGCGTGTGCCGGCACCCAGGTCCAACGCTGCTCCGGTGGCCAGTGCACTGGTAGTCATTTGCTTTCTGGTTAAAACAATCGGCTTGGGTGTACCGGTTGAGCCGGAGGTATGCAGGGTAAATTCTGTCTCTCCTGATTTCCATTGACGCATAAAATCATGTGCTTTGCCCAGGTAAACATCCTGCGGCCGCGGCCTCTCCCAAAAATCTGCTGGTAGGAACATCTTATTTGTTTGCTTTTTGAAGGATACCCAAACAATCAGTATTTTCGCACTTTCTGGTGCAAGAATATCCTTCTTTCCGATTCTTCTTGCCTTCTTTTATTAAAATTTCATTTCAGATATGTCCAGTCAAATTCAATGGGAAACCATTAAAGAATACGAGGAAATCCTTTTTACCATTCACGAAGGGATTGCAAAAATAAGCATTAACCGTCCCCATAAGCACAATGCATTCACGCCGCTCACGGTAACAGAGATGATCGACGCAATGCATATCTGCCGCGAGGATCCACGGATTGACGTGATTATCCTCACGGGCGAAGGCGGAAAAGCGTTCTGCTCGGGCGGCGACCAGTCTGTACGCGGGCACGGCGGCTACATTGGTGATGACCACGTTCCCCGCCTGAATGTACTCGACCTGCAAAGGATGATCCGCTCCATTCCCAAAGCGGTGATCGCGATGGTAGCTGGCTGGGCGATCGGCGGCGGACACGTACTGCACGTGATCTGCGATATTTCCATTGCAGCAGAAAATGCGCGATTCGGACAAACCGGTCCGAAGGTAGGCAGCTTCGACGGTGGCTTTGGCGCTTCTTACTTGGCACGTGTGGTAGGTCAGAAAAAAGCGCGTGAGATATGGTTCCTCTGCGATCAGTACGATGCGAAGGAAGCATTGGATATGGGGTTGGTGAACAAGGTTGTTCCGCTTGAAGAACTTGAAGCTACGACGGTCGAATGGTGCAAGAAAATTCAGGAGAAAAGCCCGCTATCGATACGAATGCTGAAAAGCGCATTCAATGCAGAGCTGGATGGACAAGCCGGGATCCAGGAGCTTGCGGGGAATGCAACGCTACTGTACTACCTCAGCGAGGAAGCTAAGGAAGGTCAGAAATCGTTTCTTGAAAAGAGAAAACCTGATTTCAGCAAGTATCCTAAGTTTCCCTGATCTGTATCCACCCATTTATCCCGTTAAGAACCTAAGAGACGAACATGAATTACTGGCTTGTAAAATCTGAACCCAGCGCTTATTCCTGGGACCAACTTGTGAAGGAAAAGGAAGGAATGTGGGACGGTGTTCGTAATTATGCCGCACGCAATAACCTGATGGCCATGAAAAAAGGGGATCAGGTGCTCTTTTACCACAGCAATGAAGGCAAGGAAGTAGTGGGCCTGGTGGAAGTTTCGAAAGAACATTACCCTGATCCTACTGCCAAAGAAGGCAACTGGGTAGTAGTGAATGTAGTTCCGGTTGAAAAATTCCCGAACACAGTGACACTGGCGCAGATCAAGGCAGACCAACGTTTGAAAGAAATGGCATTGGTGAAGTTGTCAAGATTGTCTGTTGTACCAGTTCGGCCAGAAGAATTTGACGTTATTGTCGGACTAGCCCATGATTCTAAATAGAAACCGAGGATTGAAAACGACATTTTTCCTGTTCGTTCTTGCATTGATATATGTGCAGGCCGCCGCGCAGAGCGTGAAGCGGATTGAGCTGCCACTATCCGGCAACACTGCATACCAGACGGTTCCGCTGGGAGAAAAGGGCGTGCTCCTGATTTCCAAGCCGGACCGTGGTACATTCAATGTACAGAAGTTTGATGCGAATCTGGAAAGAGTCTGGTCCATTGACGGGCCCATTGAATCTAATCTTGATTATGTAACGTCTTCTTACGACGGACAGGCTGTGTTTTTGCTTTTCAGCAAGTACCGGAGCTCGCTGTATCAGATCGTGAAAGTGAATGTGGGTCCCGGCTTTGTGGAAACTTTCACGATCAACACGCTCGACCGTTTTGAGATAACAGACTTCAAAACATTGGGCTACTCCGTTTTTATGGCAGGAATGGTGCGCAACGAACCGGTACTGATTTACACGCAGCTCACGACAGCGCAGACGAAGGTTTTGCCTTCGGCGATCAAAGGCTCCAATGCGATCCAGACGGTGGAGGTAGATACGGCACACCATTTGGTAAATGTATGTTTTGCAGTAAAAAAGGGGCGGCAGACCAAAATCGTAGCGCGGTCCTATGAAGAAACTGGTGAATTGTACACGCAGGTTTCGGTAGATCCCGAGGATGATTTCTCGCTGCTGAGCGGCCGTTTACAGGTTTTGAATGATTCCGTCCGGATTATCATAGGTACTTACGGATACCGCAATATGCAAAGCAGCTCCACTGCGGCTTCGCAGGGATTGTATATCAGTAAAATTGTGGGTGAAGAGACCGTTTTTACCAAATACCACAGTTTTACCGACTTCAAGAACTTCTTCAATTTCATGAATGAGCGCCAGCAGGAAAAAATTGAAAGGCGTATCAGGAAAAAGAAAGAAAGTGGCGACGATCTGAAACTCAACTATCGGCTTCTGGTGCATGATATTGTTCCCAAAGACAACCATTATCTGCTTGTCGCAGAGGCATTTTATCCTGAATACAGGTATAATAATAACAATATGATGGGCGGGTTTGGTTATGGAGGTTTTGGCTATCCTTTTGGAATGGGCCTTTATAATCCTTACCTGTGGAACCCTATGTACGGAGGTCGCGGCTACAATCAGCAGGTTTTCGACGGTTTCACCTACACCCACGCCATTGTTACGGATATTGACCAGAATGGAAACCTTGTCTGGGACAACAGCATCAATTTCGATCATGTAAAAAGCATGGACCTGCGCGAAAAGATCCGTGTACAATCCTTCCCAAATGGAAACTCCCGGCTCGTTTACAGCCACAATGGTGCGATCAGGAGCAAAATTATCAAGGGTAACCAGGTAATCGACAGCGACCATATTATCCCGAACGAAACCAATGTGGAAGGCGACAAGGTCCGTAAAACCAGTACCGATGATATTGATTACTGGTATAACAACTTCTACCTGGCATGGGGCGAACAGAGAATCATCAATGCAGCCGGCGATCCGCAGACGAGAGGAAGAAGAAATGTGTTTTATTTAAACAAAGTCGCATATTGAAGAGCTATTTTCCGCTATATCTGGCAAATGAAATGTAATCCCGCCGCCCCTTCTTCCGTTGGCTGAAGCCAACGGAAATGGATATGTCGGCATGGCCGACATAGATTTCGATACGCGCCAAAAAAATACATTCCCGTCGGCTTCAGCCAACGGACAAGTACGAATACAACAACAACATATCCAAGAACAAGTACAATAACAAATACAAGCAAATCCAATACACGTGATCCTACTTACACCAGACCAACATACTGACTACCAGCTAATCGATACTGGTGGCTTTGAGAAGCTTGAACGATTTGGACCTTACATATTAACCCGGCCTGAACCGCAGGCAATCTGGGATAAGTCGCTGCCTGAAAGTGAATGGGAAGATCGATCCAATGCGGTTTTTAAAAAGGACAAGAATTCGCAGGAAAAAGGCCAGTGGGTCACAAAAGGAGATATGCCGGAGAAATGGGTATTCCAATACCGCACTAAATCCCTTCACCTGCGGAGTAAGCTTGCATTATCTTCTTTCAAGCACGTGGGTGTATTCCCAGAGCAGGCTACCAATTGGGATTATATCTCCAAAAAGCTGAAACAGATTCCGGAAGAAAAGCCGAATGTACTTAACCTGTTTGCCTATACCGGCATTGCTTCACTCGCCGCCAAAGCTGCGGGCGCAGATGTAACCCATGTTGATTCCGTGAAACAGGTAATCAGCTGGTCCCGAGAAAATATGCAGCTGAGCGGACTTGATAACATTCGCTGGGTAGTAGAAGACGCGATGAAGTTTGTACAGCGCGAAGTACGCCGTGGCAACCAGTATAATGGGATCATTCTCGATCCGCCTGCATATGGTCGCGGCCCTGACGGTGAGAAATGGTTATTGGAAGAAAGCCTGAATGAAATCCTGCGGCTTTCTGCATTGCTTTTAAAGAAAGAGCATTTCTTCTTTATCATTAATCTCTACTCGCTCGGCTTCTCGGCTTTGATCGTCGAAAACCTGATCAAAGCGCATTTTGGAACAGATATAAAGCATGAGTTTGGTGAATTGTTCATTCCCGATTCATTTGGTAAAAAGCTGCCGCTTGGTGTATTTTCCCGATTCTCCGACCAAAATGATTGAAAGACGGGAAGATTTTCCAATTTTGTATAATACCCTGCTGCACTGCAATGCGTGGTATTACACACTTTTGCTTGTATGAGATTACCTTTTTTGAACTACCTTCTAGCCTTCTTTTCGATCGCTTTCACCGGCTTGCTGCAATCCTGCCAGAGCGACGCCAGGAATGCTACGCGTATTCCGCCGGTAGTAAAAAAATCGCACGCGCAGTGGCAGAATGACGCATTACTTTCCTTAACCGAACTGATCAACCGGGGTATAGATTCTGATGTGAATTATTTCAAAAGAGCCAGGATCTACTTCGACCGGGAGCAGTACACCGAGGCGCTGGACGATATCAATGAATCTATTTACGAGCAGGATAATGTAAGTGATTACTTTCTGTTGCGGGGAAAAATAAACCGGGAGCTCGGCAAGATCGACAATGCGCTGGAAGATGCGCAGCGCGCAGAGGCATTGCAGCAAAGCAGCCCTGAACTTTACGTGTTGCTCGCCGACATTTTACAAGCAAAAAATCGCTTCGGCGAATCGGTCAGCTATCTGAACCAAGCCTTGAAAATGGCGCCTTATGATGGTTCTGCCTATTATGTAAAAGGTATGTTGCAGGCGCGTCAGGGCGATTCGCTGGCTAGTCTGGCGAGCCTGGATTACGCAATCAACGTTAACCCGAGACTGCTTCGTGCTTACCAGCAGAATATCCTTATTTTACGTAAACTAAAA
Organism: Dyadobacter sp. Leaf189; assembly: GCF_001424405.1. Classification (GTDB taxonomy): domain Bacteria; phylum Bacteroidota; class Bacteroidia; order Cytophagales; family Spirosomataceae; genus Dyadobacter. The sequence goes on along the minus strand of NZ_LMPS01000005.1, from coordinate 635,318 downwards.
AACATCGATAAAGCGCTGGTAGTGAATGACAAAGCAATCAAACGCTTTCCTGCTGATCCTACCCTGTATTTTGAACAAGGGGAGATTTTCATGGCACTGGCCAGACCCGATACTGCATTGATCAGCTTTCAGAAAGCGGTAAGCCTCAGTCCGGATTATGAAGATGCGCTCTGGCAGGTAGCGAATACCAGCATTCAGCTGCGGCATTATAATAAAGCACTGCCTGCATTGAACAAGCTTTTGAAAAAGAAACCACAGTCCAAAGAGATCAACAATTTGATCGGGTTATGCTACGAAAAGAGCTTTGACTACGAAAGGGCGCGGGAATACTATACCACTGCATTGGCGTTGAGTCCGGGAGATCAGGATGCGCGTTATGGTCTTTACAGGATCAGGCTGCGTGAGAGCGAGGGGAGCTACGATTCGTATTATCCTCAGGAAAATGCAGGATCGGGTTACAAGCTGCTTGATACTGCCCGTGTAAAGATCAATGTACTGCAACCGCGCGGTACTACAAATATCCGCGTTGACTCAACACGAAAAGCTAAAATTGAATAGCTTTGTATTTTACCGCTTGCCGAAAAACCTTTGAATTAAATCCACAGAATAGATTTTTGAATGAAAGACGAGTCTCAAGTAAAAATTACCCTGCCAGACGGTAGTGAAAGATTTTACCCGAAAGGAGTTACTGCCCTCGAAATCGCACTTAGCATCAGTGAAGGACTTGCGCGCAATGTAATCGCGGCGAAAGTGAACAATGAAGTGTGGGATCCTACCCGCCAGATCACGGAAGATTCGCTGGTGAAATTGTTGACGTGGAACGACGAGGACGGCAAATCTACATTCTGGCATTCATCTGCGCACTTACTTGCCGAGGCATTGGAAGCATTGTATCCCGGCATTAAGTTCGGTACCGGGCCTTCCATTGAAAAGGGCTTTTACTACGATGTGGATCTGGGCGAACAGTCGATTTCCCAGGAAGATTTTCCAAAGATCGAGGCTAAAATGCTGGAACTGGCGCGCCAGAAAAATGAGTATGTCCGCAAGCCTATCAGCAAAGCAGAGGCGGTGGAATATTTTACCAAAAAAGGAGATGAATACAAGCTGGAACTGATCGACGGTCTCGAAGATGGTTCCATTACTTTATATGAACAAGGCGGCTTTACCGATTTATGCCGCGGGCCGCATATTCCGAATACCGGCTTTATCAAAGCAGCCAAGCTGACCAACATTGCCGGCGCATACTGGCGCAATAAGCAGGACAACAAAATGCTTACCCGCATTTACGGGATTACTTTTCCAAAGCAAAAAGAGCTGGAAGAGTATGTAACGTTAATGGAAGAAGCAAAAAAACGCGATCACCGCAGACTGGGCAAGGAGCTTGAACTATTTGCCTTTTCCGAGAAAGTGGGCCAGGGCTTGCCATTGTGGCTTCCGAAAGGCGCGATGCTGCGTGAGCGGCTTCAATCTTTCCTGAGCAAGGCACAGTCGCGCGCAGGTTACCTTCCTGTAATTACGCCCAACATCGGCAGCAAGGAACTGTATGTTACCTCCGGGCACTGGGACAAATACGGGAAAGATTCATTCCAGCCGATCAAAACACCAAATTTGGGTGAAGAGTATCTGCTGAAACCAATGAACTGTCCGCACCACTGTGAGATATACAAAACCTCACCTCGCTCCTACAAAGACCTGCCACTGCGATTCTCGGAGTTTGGAACTGTATATCGTTACGAACAAAGCGGCGAGCTGCACGGACTGACGCGCGTGCGTGGCTTTACGCAGGATGACGCGCACATTTTCTGCCGTCCCGATCAGGTGAAAGAAGAGTTTATCCGTGTGATCGACCTGGTATTATATGTTTTCAAATCGCTTGGTTTCGAGGATTACAGTGCACAGGTTTCGTTGCGCGACCCTAAAGACAAGGTAAAATATATCGGAAAAGACGAAGATTGGGAACGTGCTGAAAATGCGATTGTTGAGGCTGCGCAGGAGCGAGGGCTCAGTACCGTGACCGAACTAGGCGAAGCTGCATTCTACGGGCCGAAGCTGGACTTTATGGTACGCGATGCATTGGGCAGAAAGTGGCAGCTGGGTACAATCCAGGTCGATTATCAGATGCCAAAACGTTTCGGACTGGAATATACCGGATCTGACAACCAGAAGCACCAGCCAGTAATGATCCACCGTGCTCCTTTCGGGTCAATGGAAAGGTTCATAGCAATCCTGATCGAAAACACGGCGGGACAGTTCCCGCTTTGGTTATCTCCTGATCAGATAGCGATCTTGCCGATCTCAGAAAAGTTTGCCGATTATGCTGAGGAGGTATTTTTCAAATTGCAAGACAATGATATCCGCGGGTTTGTAGACCACCGTGACGAGAAGATCGGCAGAAAAATCCGCGATGCGGAAGTTACCAAGGTTCCATTCATGCTGATTGTGGGTGAAAAAGAAATGGCAGATGGGAAAATTTCAGTCCGCCGGAAAGGTGAAGGCGACCTTGGAAGCATGACAGTGGACGAATTTGCCAGCTATTTCAAGAAAGAAGCAGCACTGATTTGATGTTTTTCGGAATTTTTAGTATAATTCATTCAGGAAGGCACTATTTTTGTTGGCGCACTGTTACCAATTTCGATTTTTACACAAGAATACAAAAAACACCAAACCAAGTTATATGGCATTAAGACCCCCTAGTGGACGGTTAAGAGTTCCCGAAGAACCTTATAAAATAAACGAACGAATTGCAGCAAAAGAAGTGCGTCTGGTTGGAGAGAATATTGAGCCAGGCATAGTGGATATCAATACAGCCCGAGCTATGGCAAAGGCGCAAAGCCTTGACCTAGTTGAAATTGCACCTACCGCAGTGCCACCGGTTTGCAAGATTGTCGACTATTCCAAGTTTAAATACGAGCAGAAGAAAAAGCAGAAGGAGATCAAGGCGAAAGCTCAGAAGGTAGTCATCAAGGAGATCCGTTTCGGCCCGAACACAGATGATCACGATTTCGAGTTTAAGCTGAAACATGCTCAAAACTTCCTGAAAGAAGGTTCTAAGGTAAAGGCTTACGTGCATTTTGTAGGACGTACGATTGTCTTTAAAGAAAGAGGTGTGAATCTTTTGAATAAATTTTCAGAAGCGCTTTCGGAATTTGGCAAACTTGAAATGGAGCCAAAACTAGAAGGAAAGAGAATGACGATCATTCTGGCACCTGCTCCTGCAAAAAGTACTAAGTAACTCATTTACGAGGTTATATATAGATATTGAAGATCGTGTCCATGACGCTAAGTCGCGGACACGATTTTATTTTATAAACATTTTACCTAATTTTGCGCGCTGTTTTATATTTTATCAATTAACAATTCTTTGAATCATGCCTAAAATGAAAAGTGTTTCAGGTGCCAAAAAGCGTTTCAAGCTGACCGGTACTGGAAAAATCAAACGCAAACACGCGTTTCACAGCCACATCCTGACTAAAAAATCGAACAAGCGTAAGCGTGGTTTGGTTAAAACTGGTCTGATCGATGTGTCTAACCACAAGCAGGTATTGGCAATGCTTGGATAATATCCGAAGCCAATAAAAATTAAATAATTCAGGTTTCTTTGTTCAACCCGGTAAAAGGCTTTTAAGACTCAGCAGAGCGCCAATTATCAAAAACAGTTAAAACATGCCACGTTCAGTAAATCACGTTGCGTCACGTGCAAGACGTAAAAAAGTAATGAAGCTTGCGAAAGGCTATTTCGGCCGTCGTAAGAATGTATGGACAGTAGCTAAAAATGCGGTAGAACGCGGTTTGGCTTACGCATACAAAGGCCGTAAACAGAAAAAACGCAATTTCCGCGCATTGTGGATCCAGCGTATCAACGCAGGAGCCCGTGAGCACGGATTGTCCTATTCTGCTTTCATCGGCAAACTGAGTGCATCAGGCATCGAGCTAAACAGAAAAGTTCTCGCTGACTTGGCGATGAATCATCCGGAAGCTTTCAAAGCGATCGTTGATCAGGTAAAATAAAACAGCAATCCCGCCTCTCCGGCGGGATTTTTTTTGCTCCTCCCAGCCAAGTCCGGCATCTTCACAATTAAATAATCCTCCATAATAGCGAAAGCTTGGTACTTTAGCAGCCCTGTCCGGTATTACAGGAAAGTACTAACTCACCTACCCTATTCAATGGAGTCCAGAAGAGCATTTATCAAAAAGGCAACCATGCTGACCGGTGCCGCCGGGATGTTCAGCGTGTTGCCTGCCTCAATCCAGAAAGCCCTTGCTATAGATCCTCAAAAAGGAAGCACTTACCTCGACGCCGAGCACGTAGTGATCCTGATGCAGGAAAACCGTTCCTTTGACCATTCCTATGGTGCGCTCCGTGGTGTCAGGGGCTTCAACGATCCGCGCGCGATCCGTTTACCAAATAAAAACCTCGTGTGGATGCAGACCAATGCATTTGGTGAGACCCACGTTCCTTTCCGGTTGAATATGCGTGAAACCAACGCAACCTGGATGGGCTCGCTGCCGCATTCGTGGACCAATCAGGTGGATGCCAGAAACAATGGAAAATACGATCAGTGGCTGATTGCAAAGCAGCCGGGGCACAAGGATTATGCTAAAATGCCGCTTACGCAAGGCTATTACAATCGGGAAGATATCCCGTTCTATTACGCGCTCGCGGATGCATTTACCGTTTGCGACCAGAACTTTTGCTCGTCGCTTACCGGTACCACGCCCAACCGTCTTTACCTGTGGACTGGTACCGTGCGTGAAAACCCCGATCCGAAACATTATGCCAATGTCAGAAATGAGAACGTAAGTGACGATGCCGAAGCAAGCTGGACAACTTTCCCGGAAAGACTGGAAGACCACGGTGTGTCCTGGAAAATTTACCAGAATGAGCTGAGCATTCCCACCGGCCTGACCGGCGAAGAAGAATCGTGGCTGGCCAACTTCACTGACAATCCGATTGAATGGTTTACACAATATAATATCCGTTTTCACTCGGGATACCAGAAGTACCTGAAATCGCAGCTGGAAACTCTGCCGGGAGAAATTGAGAATGCAAAGGCAAAGCTTAAAAGCGCGGCGCCGGGTAAGGAAAAAGATACCATTGAAAAAGCACTTGCGGCAAAACAGTCGAGCCTGAAACTTGCGAAGGAGGAACTGATCAAATGGAGCCCGGAGAACTTTGAGAAGCTTTCGCAACGCAGCAAGAACATTCACCAAAAGGCATTTACAATTAATAAGAACGATCCGGACTACCGCAGGATTACAACTGTGAAGTATATGGACGGCGATATAGAGCATGAAGCAAAAGCGCCCCTCGGCGATGTGCTGCACCAGTTCAGGAGCGATGTGAATACCGGGCAACTTCCGGCAGTATCCTGGCTTGTGGCCCCGGAGAATTTTTCAGATCATCCTACTTCACCCTGGTATGGTGCTTGGTACGTTTCAGAGGTAATGGATATTCTTACTGCCAATCCTGAGGTTTGGAAGAAGACGATTTTCATTCTTTGTTATGATGAAAACGACGGCTACTTCGACCACGTACCACCTTTTTCTGTCCCAAATCCATACAAAGAAGACACCGGAGCAGTTTCGGCAGGGATAGATTGCAAGACGGAGTATGTAACGCTGGAACAGGATATGACGAAAAAGCCAGCGAAGGAAAGTCGCGAAAGCCCGATCGGACTGGGATACCGCGTGCCGCTGGTGATAGCTTCCCCTTGGAGCAGGGGTGGTAATGTATGTTCAGAAGTCTTTGACCATACATCCATTCTGCAGTTCCTGGAAAAGTTTGTTGCTAATAAAACCGGGAAGCCGATCAAGGAAACGAACATTAGTGACTGGAGAAGAACAATCTGCGGTGATCTTACTTCGACATTCCTTCCTTATAACGGTGAGCAGATCCAGTTGCCTACTTTCCTGGAACGCGACGAATTTATGGAGGGTATCTTCAATGCGAAGTTCAGGAAGTTGCCTAATGCGTACAAAGCTTTGTCCCAGGAAGAAATTGACAAGATTAATCAAGACCCGCTCGCTTCTTCTATTTTACCAAATCAGGAAAAAGGAACACGCCCCGCCTGCCCTGTTCCTTACGAGATCCATGCAGATGGCGCGATCAACTCTGACAAAACTGCATTTGAAATAAAACTGGAAGCCAAAAATGACATGTTCAAAGACAGGTCAGCTGGCGCTCCATTCATTGTTTATGCGCCGGGTAAATACAAAAATGAAGAGTTTAAAGTCTGGAACTACGCAGTAAAGGCAGGCGATTCACTGAAAGGCTCGTGGAAGATCAGCGATTTTGAAGGCGGAAAATACCATTTGCGGGTATACGGACCGAATGGTTTTTTCAGGGAATATACTGGTACCAAAGCTTCCGGCTCCGTAAAAGTGGGTACGCGCTATCAGCTGGACAGAAATAACAAATCCCATGCGTCACTTGCATTCAGCTTTGCCAATGGCGATAATGAAAACGATACTATAATCACCATCACGGATAATGCGTACGGCGCTGATAGCAAGACGATTGATATCCGGCATTTATCAGAAGGCAATGAGCTGCTCATACCCTTCGATGTAAGCAGCAGTTCCAACTGGTACGACTTCTCCATTACCCTTTCCAGCGACCGGGACTTTTTTCAGCGGTACGCGGGGCACATTGAAACAGGTACCCTCAGCGAGAGCGACCCATTTATGGGACAGGCTCTGAGCTAGCAATCCAACAAGTCAGGCTGGAACCCCAATGCAATTCCAGCCTGACACTTTGTCACTTCCATTTTCCCTTCTGTATTCTGGTACGGGGTTTTTAGAAAACCTCAGAGCGACCGCAATGCTGGTCACCAAGCTCAACAGAACGAATCAAATTATACTTAACTTTAATATAGAACAATGGGAAAAATTATTGGCATAGACTTAGGAACAACGAACTCCTGCGTGGCTGTCATGGAGGGTAACGAGCCGGTTGTAATTGCAAACAGCGAAGGTGCCCGTACAACTCCGTCTGTCGTTGCATTCATGGATAATGGTGAACGCAAAATCGGAGCACCGGCCAAACGTCAGGCGATCACTAATCCCAAGCATACTATCAGCTCCATAAAAAGATTTATGGGCAAAAAATACGATGACACAACCGGTGAAATGAAAACCGTTGCGTACAGCGTAGAAAAAGGACCTAACAATACACCGCGTATTCCTATCGGGGACAGGCTATATACACCACAGGAAGTTTCTGCATTCATTTTGCAAAAGATGAGACAAACTGCGGAAGACTATCTTGGTCAGGAAGTAACTGAAGCGGTCATCACGGTTCCTGCATACTTCAATGACGCAGAACGTCAGGCTACTAAAGAAGCTGGTCAGATTGCAGGTCTGGATGTAAAAAGGATCATCAACGAGCCAACTGCTGCTGCACTTGCTTACGGTCTTGACAAGCAGCACCAGGATATGAAAATCGCTGTGTTCGACTTGGGTGGTGGTACTTTCGACGTATCTATCCTTGAACTGGGCGACGGTGTTTTTGAAGTAAAATCTACTGACGGTGATACCCACCTTGGTGGTGACGACTTTGACCAGGTAATTATCAACTGGCTTGCTGACGAATTCCAAAAAGACGAGAACGTCGATTTGAGAAGAGATCCAATGGCGCTTCAACGTTTGAAAGAGGCTGCTGAAAAAGCGAAAGTTGAATTGTCGAGCTCAACGCAGACTGAAATCAACCTGCCTTATATCTTCCCTGTTGATGGTATTCCAAAACACTTGGTTCGTACCCTGACACGTGCGAAGTTCGAGCAGCTGGCTGATACATTGTTCCAGAGAATGATGGAGCCTTGCAAGAGAGCGATGAAGAATGCAGGCTACTCTAACAGCGATATTAATGAAGTAATCCTGGTGGGTGGTTCTACACGTATTCCACGCGTACAGGAAGAAGTTGAAAAGTTCTTTGGCAGAAAACCTTCTAAAAACGTTAACCCTGACGAAGCTGTTGCAGTTGGTGCGGCAATCCAGGGTGGTGTTTTGACAGGTGAAGTGAAAGACGTACTGCTTCTGGACGTAATTCCATTGTCACTGGGTATTGAAACGCTGGGTGGTGTATTCACCAAGCTGATCGATGCGAACACAACCATTCCAAGCAAGAAAACAGAAACATTCTCAACTGCTGCTGACAACCAGCCTTCTGTTGAGATCCACGTACTGCAAGGTGAGCGCCCGATGGCTACTCAAAACCGTACGCTTGGCCGTTTCCACTTGTCGGATATTCCGCCAGCACAACGCGGTACCCCACAGATTGAAGTAACATTCGATGTGGATGCAAACGGTATCCTGCACGTTTCGGCGAAAGATAAAGGAACCGGCAAAGAGCAGAAGATCCGTATCGAAGCTTCAAGTGGTTTGACTGACGCTGAAATCAACAGAATGCGTGAAGAAGCGAAAGCCAACGAAGCAGCTGATAAAGCGGAACGTGAGCGAATCGAAAAAGTAAACGCAGCTGACAGCCTGATCTTCTCAACTGAAAAACAATTGAAAGAATTTGGCGATAAGCTTTCAGAAGGAAATAAATCAAGCATTGAAGGTGCATTGGCTGAGCTGAAATCAGCACACCAGAACCAGGATCTTTCAGGAATTGATGCTGCAATGGAAAAGCTGAATGCTGCATGGCAGGCTGCTTCTCAGGAAATGTACGCACAAGGCGGCGAAGGTCAGCCAGGCGGCGCACAGCCGGGAGCAAATCCGGGCAGCCAGGGCGCAACTGACAACGGCAATGCCACTGACGATGTGACGGACGTCAATTTTGAAGAGGTCAAATAAGGCCCGCTCTTAAAAAATCCCCGTCTGTAAAGATGGGGATTTTTTTTACACCCAATAACGAAAAATGGGGCGCGTAAAACTCAAATTGAAACAGTATTCAAAATGAGCTAACTGGCACCAAATTTTAACTAAATACGATACACGAATTCATCAAATCAAAACCTGTTACTAAAATTCAAGCTAACATATGGACGCAAGGATCGCATTACCTGAACTGATGTACTTATCTCCTACTACCCGCGAAAAAGCGGTAGTGATTGCCCAGGAACTTCTCAGATCTCACAACATTTCACCACGCGACGCTGTAGCAAAAGCCATATTGATAGCTAAAAACTGGGCTGTCAAAAAGGTTAACCGCAGTGTCTGGCAAAAACTAAAATCCATCGAAAAAGAAATCATATGATTGGCAGCGAACTGAAATTCAAAGATCAGGTTGCTATTGTAACCGGTTCAAGTTCTGGAATAGGTAAAGCCTGTGCAGTTCATCTGGCAAGTTTAGGTGCGAAGGTTGTAGTCAATTACAGCTCTAATGCAGCAGAAGGCCAGAAAACAGTGGATGAAATCAAGGATAGAGGCGGAGAAGCAATACTTGTTAAGGCTGATGTAAGTCGCGAAGATGAGGTACTTGCCATGTTTCGCGAGACCATCTCCACGTACGGTCGACTGGATGTGCTGGTAAGCAATGCTGGCTTGCAGAAAGATGCACCGTTTCTTGAAATGACATTGCAGGAGTGGCAAAAGGTGATAGATGTAAACCTGACTGGTATGTTTTTATGCTGCCGCGCCGCTGCAAGACAGTTTCTTGCGCAGGAGAAAGAGGCTGGCGAGACTAATCACAGCGAGCTGTCTATTGGTAAGATCGTAATGATGAGTTCTGTACACGACATTATCCCATGGGCCGGACATGTAAATTATGCTGCTTCAAAAGGAGGTATCATGATGTTCATGAAGTCTATTGCTCAGGAACTTGCGCCTCATAAGATCAGGGTTAACTCGGTAAGTCCGGGCGCAATCAAAACGCCTATTAACAAGGAAGTATGGTCTGACCCCGGAAAATACGACGAGTTAATGAACCTGATTCCATACAAAAGAATAGGTACTCCACAGGATGTGGCTAAGGCAGTTGCCTGGCTCGCGTCAGATGAGTCTGACTACGTTAATGGAGAGACCTTATATATAGACGGCGGCATGACGCTCTATCCGGAGTTTTCGGATAATGGCTGATCTGTCACCAGAACGATTATACTTCATCCAAATGCAAAACGCGCGGTTTTCAACCGTGCGTTTTTTTGTTTGTAATAGCAACTTACCCGATAATACATTACATCTAAACGTTCCTACACCAATAGTCGCCACTTGCACATCGATAGCTACCGGCTGCACATCGACAATGTCAATAAGTTGCATTATGACTATATCTCATTGAATTTTTGGAATATTATACCGCACTTTGTTCATGCCACGAAGCTGTACAAATGAGTACTTCAGGAGGGCGGAATCTAACATGCTATGATAATGAAAATCAAGTTTTCAGTGCCCTCATTTTTAACATTAGCTGCATTCATTCTTCTTCTTAGTGCATGCTCTCAAAATGATTTATCAGAACCACCTTCAAACGAGAGAACGAATGACAAGAACAAGTTTTTCGTCGACCAGGATGAAGCGATCAGTCTGCTCTCTGGTGAAAAAGCTACGAAAATTGAACATAATGCCCGGACAAGTGCCGATGAAAGGCTGTATGTAAAAGCTATAAGGCGGTTTAATGACAATGCAGGCAAGACGATGTTCTACATCGTAGAATACGGAGAAGACCAAGGCTTTACACTCCTTTCTGCTGATAAAAGGATGAAGCCCATCCTGGCTTTTTCGGAGAAAGGCACCTTTAACGAAAAGACAGATAACCCGGGGATCCAGCTCTGGCTTGATATCATCAGGGAAAACTTTGAAGGTGTTCAAAAGCAGAAGGAAGCGCACGTTGACATTATCAATCTGTGGGAACAGCTCAGACAAAACCCAAACGGCAACCGAACCACAGAGGCACCTGTTAACACCCCGGAAGCGAGCTGCGAGTGGTTCGTAACCCATCCCCTTCCGGCGAATTCCACGATTGCGCATTTGACTCATAATCTGTCAAGGTGGAATCAAGGTAAGGGCTATAACGCATTTTGTCCAGCGGGAGTTAAAACCTTGAACTGTAAAACGAGCTATAAATGTGACAACGCACCAACAGGTTGCGGACCTGTGGCGGTAGCGCAAGTATTAAGATACCATCGAAAGCAAATCACTACCAATGGGCATACTTACTCGGCATCCATGTTTAATGCGATGCCCGTAAACGCGCCAGACAACTGCATTCCTGTGAATCCAAACCATATCGATTTAGCACATCTTTTGCGCGATACCGGCAAAGATTTGGATGCAGTATACAATACCGTAGTTCCAGCCCTAGGTATTCCACTTTCGGGTTCCGGCTGTCAGACATGGAATATTCCGGGACACATTGATAATTTCTTTTCAAACCGTGGATATACTTCTTTTGATACCGATTTCTTCACCAACATCGGGATGATAAGCTCCGAACTTCGAACCCTCAGACCAGTTATCGTATTCGGCTCTAACTGTGCCGCTTGTGCAGCTAATCAGCATATTTGGGTTATGGATGGGATTAGAGATTTGTATGCCATTTTCAATGATCAAAATGGCTTTTGCTATGAGAATCATTCAATTTACTACCAAATGAACTGGGGTTGGGGTGGATTGGAAAATGATATCTGGTTTGCTTACGACGGCATAGTCGGTGGCGGCACCCTTTATAACAGCTCGAATATGAGAGCTTACATTGTTAAACCATAATCCCATATAAACGTGAAAGCCTTCATCGCAACCTTAATTGCCTTACTCGCAACCGGATGTTTTCCTAAACAAAGATATCTGGAACCCTATGGAAGCCCGACCAATGGTGATAAACCAGGATATTGGAAACTAGTCAATTATAAAAGAAAAGGTCAGCGGGAAGCCCCAGCCAAAATCTCGGAGAGGGCGCTATTGGAAGTTCAATATCTTCTTGCTGAGAAAGACAGTTTAGAGGAGCCCCTGTATCACAAAGGAGCACCATACTACATATTTTCATTCTACAACACCGCGTTGCACAGGACAGATTCATTGCAAGCAGTTCAATACGGTAATAAGTACGATAGGAAGCACAAGATGAGCCAGTTTTGGTACAGTATCAATAAAGCATCCGGATTTGCGGCTTTCCTAAATGCCGAGCCGGGTGGTGATATGAAAACGTATAGCATCGAGCTCAGCAACATTATGAAAAGCGCAACCTACAAACCCGAGCTGGATTCATTGCGGTACATTTATGAGCCTACTGCAAAATTTAGATAATCCGGCATTTACAACCGTCCTTTAATCTTCTGGGGATAAACCTGTATAACTTGTTTTGATACATCGCATCTGGATTCGCGATAGAGACTTCTAATTATAAGGCTGATCCGTAACCAAAAGGATTATACTTCATCCAAATGCAAAACGCGCGGTTTTCAACCGTGCGTTTTTTTGTGTTTGAGACGATCTGCCGCCAAATTAGCTTTTGACATTTATCAAGAAATTAGAGTATATACGTCGCTCCAAAGCTCAGTTTGGCACATCTCACCCAAAATTTGTTGTATTATAAAATTATCAAATTGGATTATACGATTAATTTCTCTCACCTTTGTAGCACATCACAAAGTCTTCCGAACGGATCAGATAGGATGATGGAATCTAACACATACTTGTACCATGAGAAACAAATTATCACCTGCCAAGTGGCCCCTCCTCCTATGTTTGTCAATGCTCATCTTCTTTCAATGCCAAAGAGAAGAACCATTAAATACCCCTTCTTCCCCCATTGAGACTCAAAATGATCCGAATATATTGTCCCTTGTTGAAGCCACGCAGGTGGCCTCTTCTTCCCTTACTTCGATGAATCGGTTGAATGCAGATTCCACTGAGGCCAGGCCGACCGACAACAATGTGATTACAGACCAGCTTACGATCGCTGATTCTGTCAATGGGTCTCCCCTCCTTTACATCTTCCAAAAGAAACGAGGCTTTGTAATTGTAGCAGCCGATCTCCGTGTGATGCCGATCCTTGCATTTTCTGAGACTTCTAAAATAGATGTAAGAAATATCCCAAACGGAGTTTCTCTGTGGATTGATATGGCCAAGACGAAAGTGAGGGAAGCCAGACGCCTTGGAGGTGAACCTGATAATATCATAGCCAAAGAATGGCAGAAGTTCTTGTCAAGAAAACTTCGGGTTCAGCATACCAATTGCATTGAATGGTATCAATATGGTCAGTTTCAATGCAAGAACAAGATGACAATAGTCGGGCCGTTGCTATCGATAGTGTGGGGGCAAAGAGCACTGTCTACTACCAAACTCAGTACTGCGGGGGATTGTGATGGATGTGGGAGAAGGAGAGCTGGCTGTGGCCCGGTAGCAATGGCGCAACTTGAAGAATTTTACCACCCCGACCTGGCTCGCCCAAGAGAGTCGGACGTTACTTGTACTGCCTCCACTGCCGGTGAACATAGCCTTGGTTCGTTAATGAAAACTATGGGTGACAAGGCCAAAGCGAGCTACAACTATATGGGATCCTGCAATACATTTACCTGGCCGGGAGATGTGAAAAGCGGATTGCAAAGCTTCGGGTTTTCTAGCGGAGGGTCGGGAAATGAAGCTTATAATGTCACTCTAATCAAAACCGAACTAAAGACAAACCATCCTGTAATCTTTTGGGGGTCAACCTGCTTAACCTGTTTTGACAATTATCACATTTGGCTCTGCGAAGGATATCAAGTCAACGATTACAGTGAATTCGACTGCTCCACTAAGCAGTGCAAGGAATGGTCATTTACATATTTAAGAATGAACTGGGGTTGGGATGGAGACTGGAATGACTACTACGCTTTTGGTCAATATAATCCAAAAGGCGAAGATTATAACGGCAATATGCATGTGATAACTGGAATCAGACCTTAAATAAATATGAAAAGCTCCAAAACAACTTCTGTGGGTTTCACTTTGATTCTCTGTTTGATCTGTGCTTGTGACCGTGACGATGGTTGGGATGCGGGTGTGCCTTTTGAATCTCGTTTATTCGTTAACTGGAAATTAGAAAAAGTAGTTATGCCAACCCGCGTTCTGTCAGGTACTCAAATTGGATTCACGGAAATAATGAACATTACCAACAAAGATGGCTATAACATCGAAGAAATTTTCAGAAATGACACACTTTTCACTACATATTTTTGGAGAAGAGATCCACCCCCAATTGCGAAAACAAAGCAACAAACCGTATTGATAACGTACCGTTATGGCTTGAAACGCTTTTACAAACTTTATAGCACAGTCGGGCAGCCGTCAACTCTGGAAGCAACCGACTACTTGCCGGAACTCGGTGGCGATGCTGACACGGTCAAGTTCTACTACAAGCAAGTTTGGTAGTACAGTTATGCAAAACTTCAAAAGCTATGAAAAATGCAACCACATTCTCGGGAATTTTGATTTTCATGTTTTTACTAATCTGCGCATGCGAGCGGGATAATGGCAAAATTGGCGGTGAACCCATTTCAACAAGGCTCAAAGGAACGTGGAATTTAGAAAGAATAGAGACACCTACACGCTCACTGAGCGGATCACAGATAGGCTATTCAGAAGTGCTTAAAAGCTACCATGAAGTGGATGACGAGGTAGAACGAGTCTTTCGAAATGATACACTCCATGCCAAGCATATCTGGACGAGAGTTCCCGGCACCATTTCCAAAGTAAAAACTATGACTGTCTCAATTACCTACCGTGGGAGTGGGCTAAAACGCCTATACAAGATCATCGAAAAAGTAGGCGAGCTAACGAGATTGGAAGCCACCGACTACTTGCCGGAACTCGGTGGAGCAGCTGACTCGGTTAAGTTTTACTATAAGCAAGTCCGGTAGAAGGTAGTGAATGCAGTACAAACAATTTACCAGACAGCTGCATTGAAACAACTGGAATAACGGTGAAACAAGGCTAAATTTGGGCATCTTTTAATTGTTGCCTGAAAGTATGAAGCTCTTCGCCTCCCTGTTTAAACGTCCCTGGCTTGGCTGGTTCTGGACCCTATTGATTCTTGTTGCCTGCACCTGGCCTGGCAAAGATCTGCCGTCGGCTCCCACGGTGGGATTCGATAAGATTGTACATGCAGGGTTGTTTATTGTTTGGATAACCCTGTGGCTGCTGGTTTATCCGGAAAAAGCCCGCTTGTTTGTAATACTCGGAATGGCGTATGGACTCGGGCTGGAATTTTACCAGCAGCTTCTGCCATTCGATCGCACTTTTGACTGGTGGGATGCCGTGGCAGATGCTGCTGGTGTAATATTGGGGTATCTTTTTGTGACTTTCGTCTTCAACCGTTACCGCCAGCGCTTGTATTGATTGATAAGGCTGTTGGTTGAACTATCGTGGTTATTAACCGGCCAGTCATTTTGCAGTTCAGGGTAGATCTTGTTGGCAAGCTGTTTTCCAAGCTCCACGCCCCATTGATCAAAACTGTAAATATTCCAGATAATACCCTGAACAAAGATCTTATGCTCGTACATGGCGATCAGGCTGCCTAGTACCTTAGGAGTGATCTTTTTCACCAAAATCGAATTCGTTGGCCGGTTACCCGAGAATACTTTAAATGGTGCGATCGCCTCAATTTCCTCAGCAGATTTGCCGGACGCCTTCAACTCGGCACGTACTTCCTCGTTTGTCTTTCCATTCATCAATGCTTCCGTCTGCGCAAAGAAGTTAGATAACAGCATCTTATGATGGTCGCCCAGTGGATTGTGGCTGATAGCGGGCGCAATGAAATCGCAGGGGATCAGCTTGGTACCCTGGTGGATCAGCTGGTAAAATGCGTGCTGGCCGTTTGTACCCGGCTCTCCCCAGATCACCGGCCCGGTCTGGTAAGCTACCGCATTCCCGTCGCGCCCTGTGCTCTTCCCATTACTCTCCATATCTCCCTGCTGAAAGTAAGCAGCAAAACGATGCATGTACTGGTCGTAAGGCAGGATCGCCTGCGTTTGCGCATCAAAAAAGTCATTGTACCAAATGCCAATCAGGGCAAGTAGTACCGGAATATTTCTTTCAAATTTCGTAGTCCTGAAATGCTTGTCCATTTCATGCGCGCCTGAAAGCAGCTGCTCGAAATTTTGAAAACCCACATAGCAGGCAATGGAGAGACCGATCGCAGACCAGAGCGAGTATCTCCCTCCTACCCAATCCCAAAAACCGAACATATTCTCCGGATCAATGCCGAATTTTTCAACCTCTGTCCGGTTTGTTGAAATCGCTACAAAATGCTTTTTAACAAAATTCTCGTCTTTCGCTTTCTCCAAAAACCAACTGCGTGCACTGTGAGCATTTGCCATTGTTTCCTGAGTCGTGAAAGTTTTGGAAGCGATCATAAACAATGTCGTCTCCGGATTAAGCGACTTCACCGTTTCCGCAATATGCGTTCCGTCTACATTGGAAACGAAATGCACATTCAATCCCGGTTTGCTGTAAGCTTTCAGGGCTTCCGTCACCATGACAGGACCCAGGTCGCTGCCACCGATACCGATGTTGACCAGATCAGTGATCTCCTTGCCGGAATATCCTTTCCAGGAGCCCGAGCGGATTTTTCCCGAAAACTCCTTCATCTTGTCAAGTACCTCGTTTACATCGGGCATTACATCCTTTCCATCTACCATCACAGGATCGTTGGAGCGGTTTCTGAGTGCAGTATGCAACACAGCCCGTCCCTCGGTCACGTTGATCTTTTCACCGGTAAACATCTGCTCAATGGCCTCAGCCACGCCAGCTTCCTCAGCCAGCTGGACCAGGTAAGAGCGCGTGCGGGTGGAAATGCGGTTTTTAGAATAGTCAACCAGGATATCGCCAAAGCGTACCGAAAATTTCTTCGCACGCTCAGGCTCTTCTTCGAAGAGCGATTTAAGGTGTTTTTGCGAAATGGTTTTATGGTGCGTTTTCAGCTTTTTGTACGCGGGCAGTTTATCAAAGGGTACGTTACGGAGCATCGCTTGTCAGATTAGGTAAGATTCAAATCAATTCTGAGCTGCAAAAATAGGATTTTGTGACACTTAAAACCATTCAAACGCATTATACTGCATCACAAACCCCTTTGAAGTACCCGACGGACTCGGCTATTCCGGCAAGCGGATCTTTCATATCTTTCTCATATTCAAGCGCGCACACACCCGAGTATTTCACCTTGCGCAGCATCTTGACGAATGCAGGAATATCGATCACACCCCGGCCCAGCTCCGCTGCTTTTCCATCTTTTGTAGCAGCAGTTACGTTTTTAAGGTGCAGGTCGAAAATGCGTTTGGAGTATTTGTTAAGGTCGGCAATGGAATCCTGGTTGTCCCGGCGGTTATGCCCCATATCAAAGCAGATACCAACGCGTGGGTCCAGGTCCTTGATCAGGTTATTAATCGAAGCCGCATTCGGGTACAGCTTATCTTCCGGCCCGTGGTTGTGGATTGCGTATTTGATATCGTACTCCTTCACTTTTTGTTCCACGTATTTCAGGTCTTCATGATTAGGAATACCGATAATCAGCTTCACACCCACTCTTTTGGCATAGTCGAATGCATTGTCAATGTCCTTCGGAGTTTTTGTGTAAATCGGCCCGACAGCATAACCCGTCACACCCGACTCTTTCAACTTCTCGTGAAATGCGGTGATCTGCTCGGCTGTGCTGTTATAAGGAAGATGGAAATCCTTGATACACAAATAATGCACGTCAGTCCGCTTCATCATAGACAGCGCCTCGTCCAGCTTGAAGTTTACAAAGCTGAAACCGGCTATACCCAGCTTGAACGTATCTTCTTTTCTATCCAGAACACTGGCTGCCTGGCTCTCGCGGGTAACTGAAAGCAAGCTTCCGGCAACAAGGCCGGCTATTCCTTTTTGTACAAATCTTCTTCTTGAATTCATTTATCTGAAATTTTGATTAGCTCTACATCTATAAAGACGAGGTACTGCGGTTTTACCACCCACTTTATATTTTCAGTCTGATCCCGATGCGGTTGATCAGTCCGGTAATGATGATAACGAGCAGTGAAAAGCATAGCGATTTGACCAGTCCGACGATCCCTGTACGCAGGAACAAAGGCAGGCTAAAACTCAGCAGGGCGAGCACCGCGTACCAGATATAAGGTATCAGGTAGCAGGTCAATGTGGCTGTTCCGGCTGGTTTCAGGATGTTGGCCCAGCTCCTGACCTTTTTCAGGTCTACAAGCCAGAACATGAATGCAAAAGCAAGAAAGCTGATGCCGCTGCAAATCCCGACCCAGGCCGGAGTGGCGCGGATCTTGGATATTCCCCAGAATGGACGCGTACCAAATCCGTAAATCAGCGCCGCAATACCGAGCGCTATCAGAATCCATATGTAAGTTTGGCCAAGCCCGCCGCGCGCACCCAGCCCCCGGTAAATAACAGAAGCAGTCACGCCCGCCATCACAAAAGCCGGCATTGAGCCGCTGCCGACAATCCAGACGTACTTTCGCACCGGATCAAGAAAATCCAGCATTCCCGCGAACGCGGCCAGATTAAACAAGACCAGAAACAACCATCCCGCCACGATCAGCGGCAAATTGTCTTTCATCAAAAAATAAAGCACCGCGCAGATCAGGTACGACCAGCCGATCAGCCCCAGTATCCCGTACCAGTGTGTGCCCATCCACGAAGGATTTTCCAGGTCGCCTCCTTTGTATACCACAGCCAGGGCGGCAAGAATAATGTAGCCGAGTATTTTGTAGCTGGTAGTACGCACATCATTCTTACCGTACACATTCCAGATCAGGAAGAATGCGATCACCATGGCGATACTCCACACGTGCTTGCTCACCGGCATTGCACTGCTGAGAGCACTTTCCAGGTTGACCAGGTAAATGCCCATTAATAACAATGCGAAGGTTCGCTCGGCAATGTGAAACAGGATGATCCCGTTACTGTCACCTTTTTTCCTGCGGTTAGAAATTGCGAAGGGAATGGAGAGGCCGACTATAAAAAGAAAACACGGAAAAACGACATCAGAAAGCCCCATGGCATCTTCGCTACCTTTGCTGTGCTCCATCCATTGCGGTACGCCTTTCAGCGTCCAGAAATCGTTTACAAAAATCATCAGGAACATCGTCAGCGCTCTGAAAATGTCAATGGAATCCACACGTGCGGTGGCTGGGCTCGTAGTCATCGTGTAACAGGCAGGGGTTAGGATTCCGAATATATCACGAATTTGAACAAATACAGTGCATTTCACGCCGATAATCGCCTCAGAGGCACTTTTTTCGGTTTGGCCCCTCATTTTTTCCGGTTAGCACAATCAGTCTGGCATTGACTTTGCTGAGTAATTATTTTTATTCGAATTATCCTGCGCAGGCAGGTGATTCCTCAACGAAAACTCTCCTTCAGCTTTGAGACCGGAA
This sequence comes from Dyadobacter sp. Leaf189, assembly GCF_001424405.1. Classification (GTDB taxonomy): domain Bacteria; phylum Bacteroidota; class Bacteroidia; order Cytophagales; family Spirosomataceae; genus Dyadobacter. The sequence goes on along the minus strand of NZ_LMPS01000005.1, from coordinate 616,020 downwards.
ACATTTCTGTTTGAAATTTCATGGGAAGTCTGCAATCAGGCAGGCGGTATTTTCACCTATATCAAGTCGAAAATCCCGACGATGGTCGATACTTACGACGATCGTTATATGCTGATCGGACCGTATTTTGCGGAAATGGCCGAAAGCCACTTCCGGCCTTTGCAGGAAATCGACCAGCCTGCCCTGGCGGAAGCAGTTGCATTTGTGCGCTCGCTTGGGTTTGAAGTCCACTACGGTTACTGGCTGCTCGACGAAGCCCGTCCCAAAGTGCTGCTGATTAATCCGGTCGTCAGCAGGAATGTTTTAAATGAGGTTAAAGGACGTTTCTGGCAGCGATTTGAAATATCTTCTCTCGAAACTGACGAACTGCGCGATCTGGTACTTGGCTTCGGCGAAGTAGCCAGGATACTATTGAAAAAGCTGGTAGAAAAGCTCGACGCGGACCAGGACGTGATCGCCCATTTTCACGAATGGATGTCAGCATCCTGCCTCGCCGACTTCGACTACGAAAAAATCAGGATTGCAACTGTTTTCAATGCGCATGCTACATTGCTGGGCAGGTACCTCGCTGCCAACGAAGAGCCGTATTTTCATCACATGCCGTACTACGACTGGCAGCAAAAGTCAAGAGAGTACGGGATCCTGCCGCGCGTAGCACTGGAACGCTGCGCAGCACAATCCGCTCACGTGCTGGTTACAAACAGCGAAGTTACCGCATGGGAATGCGAGCTGTTTTTATCAAGAAAGCCTGAGTACATTATCAGGAACGGAATTCACAGGAAACCGGAGGGTGGCCACGAGGTATTTGAGCTGCATCTCCAAAACAGACAGAAAATTGACTCCACTGTCAAAGCGCTGATCACGCCGAGTTACCCATTCAAAACAGATAACACGCTCTACTTCTTTACGTCAGGCAGATATGAATTTTATAACAAAGGTTTTGACATCACATTACGGGCAATTGCCAGACTAAACGAAATGCTGGCAAGCCAGGATACCGATATCTCCATTGTGTTTTTTGTTATTTCAAAACAGCCTTTTTCAAACATCAGACCTGACATACTCGAATCGCGTCAGCGTTTTCAGGACTTACAGAAAATATGCAAAAGGATCAGTAAGCAGCTTGGCCCTGACTTGTACTCCAATGTCATCAACAAGCAAAATGCCGCGTTGCCAAACCTGAACACGCTGATCGACGAAGATCTGCACGTCACGTGGCGTGAGGCTAAGGCGCAGTTCAGGCGCGACGGCTTACCTCCTGTCGTTACACACTTGCTCAACGAGCCTGACGAAATTTCCAATTTCCTCTCTGCCCACCAGCTGGACAACCGCGAGGAGAATAAAGTGAAAGTATTTTATCACCCTGATTACATCGAGCGCGCCACCTCGGTATTTTCAATGGATTACCAGGAATTTGTGAGAGGCTGCCATTTGGGGATTTTCCCGTCGCTGTACGAACCCTGGGGATATACCGCGATGGAGGCTGCATTGCAAGGTACACCGGTGATTACCAGCGATCTGTCTGGCTTTGGCAGGTACATTCAAACTGTCATACCGCCTGAGAGCGAAGACGGGATCAAAATGCTGTACCGCCGCTATCATTCCGACGATGAAGCAGTGGAAACACTCGCGAATATGTTACTGGATTTTGCCGACACGTTTGAGCGGGAACATTATGTGCCGAGGGTTACCCTGCCGAAAACGGTGGTAGATACCGTTTGCTGGACAGAGCTGATGCGCTACTACCGCGATGTGTACCGGCTGGCGCTCATGCGTCACCAGCCGGCAGGGGATTTATATTGATAATCAATGCGATCAGTTGGTCAGGTACCTGAGCGACAGCATGGTGATATCATCGAACTGATTGGCCGCGCCGATAAATTCGACCAGGCTTTCCAATGTAGCCTCGTTCATCTCCCGCGCCGAAGTTTTGGTCGAACCTTCGCCCGTCGTAAAGAAATCCTGCAGGTAATGCATACCGTAACGCGCGCCTGCGAGGTTGTTGGCGTCGGTTACTCCATCTGTATAAAGTACAAACTTATCTCCCTTGTTCAGTGTGAATGAATGCGATTCGTACTCAAACGACGGATCAAAGCAGAGCGCCATTCCACCCAGTTTGGGAACGAGCTCGGTAGTACCGTCTGCCCGGATGATGATCGGAGGCTCGTGGCCGGCGTCCACATATTCAACAACTCCCGTTTTTACATTCATAATGCACACAAATGCAGTAACGAACATATAAGTCGAGTTATCTTCACTTAGAAACTGGTTTACGATCTTCACCTTTTCACAAATACTGTCGTCGTTCCTGTTTGAAAACTGGCTTTTGAAGATCGCTTTACAGATCGCCATAAACAACGCAGCCGGCACTCCCTTATCCGAAACGTCACCGATCATAAAGAACAGGTGCTCGGAGTCCATCATGAAATAATCATACAAATCGCCGCCCACCGCTTTCGCCGGGTGGATAAATGCATGCAGGTCCACGCCCGCCTTGCCGATGTTGGCAGGTACCGTTTTGGGAAGCATCGACAGCTGTATCTCACGCGCCACACTCAGGTCATTCTGGATCGCAATCAGCTGTTCGCGGCCTTTCTCGAAATTGGCCAGCATTTCAATGTGCTCTACAGTTTTTGAAATGGTAATTTCAAGATCCTCAAAATTCACCGGCTTGGTTACGAAATCAAATGCGCCGCGGTTCATCGCCGTGCGGATGTTGTCCATATCCCCGTAAGCCGACACCATAATCGCCTTTAAAAGCGGGTTCTGCTTTTCATTGATTTTGGAAAGAAAGGTCAGCCCGTCCATTCCCGGCATGTTGATATCGGACAGGATCAGGGTAATATCCTCTGTTTCTTCAAGTTTTTGAAGTGCCTCAATCCCGTTGTTTGCAAATACGAATTCATATTTCTTGTCTCTGATCTGCTTTCTGAACAGTTGAAGAATGAGCATTTCCATGTCTTGCTCGTCGTCCACACTTAATATCCTGATGGCCATTTTTTAATGTTTGTTTTGGTAAAAATCCCGTTTAGGCAGGAATGAGTATTTTGAATTCTGTTTTTTCTCCCGGAACCGAAGTCACACTGATCGTCCCTTTATGCGTATCCACAATGCTGGTGTAAGTAAGCGATAATCCCAGTCCCGTCCCTTTTCCCTGCGGCTTTGTAGTAAAAAAAGGCTGAAAGAGTTTGGCTACAATTTCCTCGGGAATACCTATCCCGTTGTCGCACAGCAGTATCTCTACTTCATTGTCAATCCGCCGCGTGGAAATGGAAATCACAGGATCAAACCCCGCCACCTGTTGTTTACGCTTTTCATTAATGGCGTAGCAGGCATTATTGACCAGGTTCACGATCACGCGCCCGAACTCCCCACGCGAGATGCTGACATTCCCTACCGCAGGATCAAGCACATAGTTCAGTGTCACATTAAATTCCCTGTCCTCTGCACGCACGCTCTGATAAGCCAGCTTGCTATACTCTTCGAGCAGCTGGTTCAGGTCGGTCTTTTCGAAAACAGCACCCTCGGAACGCGCCTGTGCGAGCATACCCTGGATAATCCGCTCAATTCGCTTCCCGTTCTCGTTGATCTTCACCAGGTTTTTAGATAAAGTTTCCAACAACTCCCGCTCGTCCGCCACATCGTCCTCACTCAGCTCGTTCAGCGGCTTGCCTACCAGCTCACGCATTTCGTCGATCAGCCCGTTGGACAGGCGCGAGAAATTGTTTACGAAGCTTACGGGATTCTTGATCTCATGTAAAATACCTGCACTCAGCTGTCCGATCTCGGCTAGCCGGTTGAGTTCGATTATTTTCTGCTGATAAATCGCGATGTCCTTATCAGTAATTGCGGGCTCCATATTCGTGTCTATTAGTAGTACGGGTAACTGTCTGCGGGTTATTTGACAATGGGAAGAGAAATTTCAATCTCAGTAAAATCCCCTTCCTTTGAAGTTACCGACATTCTGCCCTTGTGAAATTCTATGATATCCTTGCTCATGTAAAGTCCGAGCCCGGTGCCTTTTGAAGTAGGTTTGGTGGTGAAGAATGGATTAAAAAGCTGTTCTGTTTCTTTCAAAGGGATACCCTTTCCATTATCCCTCACGAAAATCGAAATAGCTCCGTCTGCGCGCCTTGTCGAAATGCGGATTTCGGGTTCAAATACCTTGTCGAACTTTGTCTTTTCAATGACCGCATAACACGCATTGCTGATCAGGTTGGTGAGTACCTGTGCAAATTCGTAAGGCAGCAGACTGACGCGCACCGGCTCCGCATCCAATGCAAAAACCAGCTTGATCTTCGCGTCCTTATATTCCGCCAGCACTTCCTGGATCGCTGATTTCGACTTCGATTCCAGAAAAGGATTAAGATCTGTTTCAAAGAACTCCGTTGATTTCCCTTTGAGCAGCTTCTGCATATCCTTCACAATGCGCGTGGTACTGTTTCCGTGCTCGTATATCTTTTCCAGGTTTTTTTGCAGCATTTCAAAGCCGCTTTCCAGGTCATCTTTTTCATCTTCCGATAAAGTATCCTGATGTTTATCAGTCACTTCCGTAATTTCTTTCAACAGCTTGCCCGACGACTGCGAGAAGTTGTTGATGTAATTCAATGGATTGAGAATTCGGTCCACAATACCCTTTGTAAGACTACCCACAGAAGCCAGGCGCTCCTGCCGGATCAACTCTTCCTGTGTGGATTTCAGGTTTGAAAGTGTGTTTTCGAGATCTTCAAGAATGTTGGTTTTGATATAAGCCCCGATCAAATGCTCTTTCAGGTTCTTGACCATATTAAAGTCGCGCTCGCCGAATGCGTTTTCGCGATCCATATTTTCGAGGGTAATGTAACTTTTAACATCCCCATCCACCCGGATCAGGATACTGATCAGTGATTTGGGTGAGAATACCTCACTCACCGACCGGTTTGTATTCTGGTGCCTGAAATTGTTTTTCAAAAATATATCCTCGTAAACCTCGTCTGCACCGGCTACGTAGCGTTGTTCTGCCTCGGCTGCGGAAAGCTGTACATCTTCCACATCGGCACGCTCAATCACGCCGGCCAATGCGATAAACTGGTAACAGTCAGTGGCTTTATTGTATATCAATGCAGAAGCGCCGTCCACATTCTGGAACTCACAAAGTCTGTCGAGTACCAGCTGGAATAACTTTCCGGTATTTACTTCTCCATTGATCGACTTCACAAATTCATCAATCCTTTCCAGCTGATCATTCGTCGCAGACAGTTCCTCGGACTGGTGTTCGAGTTCTTCTTTCTGGCTCACCACTTCCTCCGTGCGTTCGCGGATCAGGTTTTCCAGTTCCTGCTTTTCACGGATTATGGCCCGCAGGCGCCAGCGCACGACATAGTAAATCATGACCGCAAATACGATGGCGTAAAGCGCGATCATGTACCATTGCCTGAACCAGGGTGTTTGTATAAATAAGGGAAATGCAGCCTCTTTGGAGATGTTACCATAAATATCCCGCGCCCGTACCTTGAAAACGTAGCTTCCCGAAGGCAGCCCGCTGTATTCCTTCCGCGCAATGGTGCTCCATTCTGACCAGCCTTTGTCATAGTTTTCGAGCAGGTACTGGTAAGATACTTCCTGGTTACTCTGGAAGCTGGGCAATGCAAATTCAAAAATGAGGCTGTTCTGCTTGTGGTCGAGGCTTAGCCTGTCCCGATCCGCGTCGCGGGCAATGGGCAGGTCGCCGTCTGGCGTACTTACATTTCTGATCAGCACGGGATAGTTGAGAAGATGCTGTTCACTCAGGCGCATATCGAGCCGGTACAATCCCTGGTCACCACCCAGCCAGGCTACCCCATTGTTATCGGGATAAATCACCTGGAACGGGATAGCGGCAATGGGCAGAAAAGGTTTTTCGATCAGCTCAAATGCATTGCTTTGTCCCTTTTTCCTGAAAAAAGTTACTGACTTCTTGTCTCCGCGCGTGGTCCAGATATTGCCTGCACCGTCGCCCTGCACCCGATCAAACCAGGCTTTTTCGGAGAGCCAGCCGGCGCGCACAAAGCGGTCTGCATTGGACTGGTATTCAAAAAGCCCATCCTTGTTGGTAACAATCAGCCGGTCTCCAAAAACGGCCAGCTTATTGTAAAGCGGGCTGCTGATACCCTGCGTGGCGGAGAACTTACGTGCCGAGCCCGTCGCGTAGTCAAATTTGAAGATCCCGTTCGAAAGCGTTTCTAGCCAGAATGTACCGGCCGGAAATTCAGTAATGCCGGTAATCTGTTCAGCAACCGACTTGATCCTTTCCTTTTGCCAGCCGCTGCCCGACTTTTTGTAAACAGCCAGTCCATCCTGCAAGCCTACAAAAAGTCTGGTACCATCCTGGGAAGCAGTTATAGTCAGCGAAAAATCATTGGATAACGTCGTCAGCGCGCCGGTTTTACTCAGCTGAAACAACCCTTTATTTGAGGCAATGTACAAATACCCGCCCGCCTCACTGAACCCCAGGCAGCTTCCCGGAAATGGAGTAAAATGTGTAACCCTGTTATTTTCAATGGTGTGGAGCCCATTCAATGTTCCTACGATCAGCTTGTTATCAAAGCGCGTTACCGCAGTCACGGAGCCTTTTAATCCTGAGTTACCGTCGAAAACAGATATGGGAGAAGGCAGATCGAAACGTGCAATTCCGTTGTTCAATGCAAGCCAGAGATTGTGCTCGCGGTCGCTGAACATAGCAGTAACCTGACTGTCTTCGATATCTCCGTAAGCATAAACCGGATATGCGATTGTCCCGTCCGGGTTAACGATCAGCATTCCGTTTGCCGCCATACTGATCGCGATCTTGCCGTCTTCCATCTTCACCGCGGTGGTGGCTTTGTTGCTGATCAAAACCGGGTTGGCGTTTCCGGCGATGTTTTCAATGCGGTTACCTTCCAGAAGATAGGCGCCCTGACTGGTGGTGAGCAGCATCGCCGAATTTGCGGTAAGCGGGACAACCGCAACCAGATCCAGCAATGCAGGTACGTCGGGCGCGATCGTCACCCCTGAAACTTTACCTTCATTCAATAACAGAAAACCCTTGTTTTTGGCGTAAATCACGGCACCCTCTCCAAACGCAAATGCGGATTGAATGGACAGCCCGTGTTTATAAGCTTTCACATTCCTGCCGTCCCAAAAAAAGTTGGTCTGATCGGAAATGAACCAGGCGCCGGCTTTTGCAGGCAGTATCTGTATGATCTGGCCGGGCTTATCTTTCAGTTTCGCAGAAAGGCTCACAAAGCGGTGCACACCCAGACTGTCATAAGCGAGGTACCCGAATTCTCCATTGGCACCCACGAGCACGCGGCCCCTTCTGTCGGTTTTCAGGGCAGATACCCGCGTCACATTTTCAGTTTGAATGGTGTTCCAGGAAACGCCGTCAAATTCCAGCACGCCGGCGAAATTGGCAAAATACATCATCCCGGTACTATCCTGCGTAATGCCGAAGTTCTGGTCGTGTGCGTGGTATTCGGAAGATTGGTAAAAGCCGAACATCGGCCGGCCTGTCTCCCGCATAGCCGCGCTTCCGCCCTGCGCCAGCACTGACACAGCACTCAGGCAAACCAGCCAAAATCCAAGCCATAAATTCTTCATCTGATCAAACCTTCGGTCCATGTACTTATTAATGCTAATCCGTTGCCTCCGTTATGCTGTTACTGTTTCCGGTGCCACGTGATGTCTAATGTTCAAATCTTTTAACAGATAATCTTCCACAATGTAAAACTCCGTCTCCTCCAACACATTAGGGATCATTGCCACGCCCAGTGCTTTCAGCTCGTCCACGCTCCTGATCTCACCTGCACCGATCACCCCGGCTTTCGAGAAGAGCAGCTTTCCGTAAGTAACCAGCACCGACAAGTCCGGCCGACTGGTATGTTTCCGTAAATCGATCACCTCCCCTTCATCTTCTTTAAAATACTCCGAATTGAGCAGTATCTTCTGCAATTCTCCATTGAGAAGCTTTTCCAGGCCCGGCGTATCCCGCAAGCGGCGCAGCTTGCAGATCAGCAGATCTTCTTCCGTAGCCAGCCATTCAAGCGGCTTCATAATCTGTAAATGAAACTGGTCATTGTCCCGTGTCATCACATGCATCACCGAGCGAAACCGGGGCGGATTAACGATCCTGAGCACGTAGAAAGCAGTTTCAGAGATTACCTTGGAATGTGAAACCGCATTGGAGACCAGTATATCCGTCACATTTCCGGCAGGAAAATGTTTCAGTTCTTTAATCGCAACCGCCTTTGTCCACCTTGAAATGCGTGTATAATCCTTGTTGATCACGTCCTTCAAACGCTCTTCGACGGTGAGCTGCGCCTGCGGGAAAATCTCGTTATACCTGCGGAACATCTCTTCGCGAGAGTCGCTGTCCAGATAAGGCAGCACCTTGTTCTTTACATTCTCCGGCAGCATTAAATCGGAAATCTCCGTGAGATAGTCTCGGGCGTCGGTAGCCTGCTCGCCTCTCAGCAAAGTAATGGCGTGAAATCTTGAACCAAATACCACTTCCAGCACCGTAAATGCCTTGAAAATAATGCGCTGCTTCTCACGTTCCAGGTTGTGCATCATTTGCGAAGACGCGTCATAATCCTGGTCAAGATCAGTTTGCGCGGCGAGCAGCCAGGTGAATGTTTTCAAATGCTCATCGAGCTCGTTCAGCAGGTATGTCCGCTCGGTGGTATTACATACATAATGCAGGTTGCGGAGCGAGTCGAGTACCTTATCTTTCACAAACCGGTTAGGACTTTCAAGATTTCTCCTCAAAAACCGCAAAGCCTCGGCATTGCCAAATTCTTCCACCAGCTTGATCAGGTGAAGCTGCCGGTACCGGTTGTCGTTATTGCTCAGAAAAGTCTTTTCAATGTATTTCAAAAGCGGCGTGCCCGATTTGGCCAGTGCCGTGAATGCAACGGAATAGTACCTGTCTATCTCCATTTGCTCCATCAGATAGGGCCACAACTCAGGCCTGCGTAACTCGCCCGCCGTGTAAATAGCCGCCTTGCGAACAGCAGGACTTGGGTCCTCCAACAGTGGGATCAGGTATTTATAAGACAAAAAACGATTAGACCCGCCGAACCCGACAGCCGCTTCAATCCGCTCCTTTTCATCTCTGGAAAAAACTTGCCTGATCAGCAGATCAAATGGCTTTTCCACTTCCTGTAGCTCAGGTTTGTATTCGGCTGTGCGCTTTGAACGCGTCGGGAATACGAAAGCTTTGTCACGCACTGCTTTCTTGTAAGCATTCTGGCCCGTGAATGAAGCCACTGCCCAACCGATTGCGACGATCAGGAATATTATGGAAAGCTGCAACGCACTCAGATTGGCGAAATTGACCAGTATCAGCAGCAATATCCCCGCCGCCAGTCCGCCGATTGCCTTGGCCCTTCCTTCGATCCTGCCCTGGATATTGAGCCTGAATTTGGCAGGAATGGGCTGGTACAATGACTGGTAAGCCGGCTCGCTGATCGCTTTCCGAATGGCGCTCATGAAAAATCTTGACAAAGCCACACAGGCGAAAAATATCCCGGCAGTATCGTAGCCGAGACCGTAGATCACGGAAACGGCAAAGCTGAAAACCAGGCTCGCGGGCAATATCAAAATACCCAGCTTCAAACCGAACTTGCTGATCAGGCGGTTATAAAGGAAGGTTTTTATAAAAAATTCGAGAATAGAAGATATACCGAAAAACACCCCGAGAAAGCTGGCAAGTGAACCTTTATCCGTGAAAATTGCCCGGGATTCTGTGAAAAAGATGTACTCCACATAGAACAGCGCAAAGACTGGCAGCAATGCAAGCAGGAAGATATTGCGGTAATAAGACGGGTCTACCGCCGCCTCGCCCGCCTTTTCGACGGTACTTGTCTCGGCAGGTTTTGTGCTTGCATTGGTTACGTATTTCTGATGGATTTTCCTGAGTAAAAAACTGCAAACGATCAGGAATGCGACGGCTACGACGAGCAGTGAGTCCGTAGGAATGATCTTAACCAGGCCAGGCACCGCCAGGTACATGATCACTGAGGAAAATACATCGCCTGTGTTAATCAGCGACGAAAGTCTTTTGGACTGTTGCAAATTAAACAGCTTCACAACAACCGCCCAGAAAGTAACCCCATTCACAAGTACAAAAACGCGGTTCCAGATGAAGAGTACAAAGAAAACCCACCTGCTGCCGGTTAAATGGTATGTAACCAGAAAAACGACAATCGAACTGATCAGGAAAAACAGCATTCTCTCGGCCAGCTTGTCAAATGCCATTAACTTTTGTAGCCGCGTCACACCCAGACCGAGCAGGTAAGTAAAGACGCCGCCGACAATGTACACCTGCGGCAGCATGAGCCGGTCGAAGCTGATCAGGAATGAGGAGGCTACTACCGTGTAAAACAAGGCAGTAGCCCCTCCCATGAAGAAAGAGTAAGCCATCAGTAAGGTGACCAGGTTGCCCTCCCCTTTTCTGACGTTGAGCATCAGCGATATGTCCGCCAGTCTTTTCAAATTAATGAACCAGTTCTTTGATCATGAAATAAATCTGCCGCTCCGGCATCTGAAAAAGGGGCTTGATTTTGCCCAGGTATATAAATCCAAGATCTTCCAGCGGTTTAATGCGCGACTCGACGGGTTGTGCAATGATCGCCCGCGCGCCTTGCGCCCTGGCAAATTCAATCCGCGTTTCATCGAGAATGGAAGAAAACCCATTGCCACGGTATCCCGGCGCAACTACCAGCCTGTTCAGCGAAGCAAATGGACCCTGCGCATAATCGCCGAGCAGCGCTTCATCGAACAGATTTGCATGGGGTACCGAACTATAATCTTTGTGAAAACTCAACCGGGCGGCCGCAACGATTGTTTTTTCGTGCGTAATAATCCAATGGTGTGCACGCAGGTCGTCGTCATCAAGCCAGGCTTTATGCGAGAAAAAATCCTGACTGATCCCTTTTTCATCTTTCCAGGCGAGCACGCGCAATGCGCCCATTTCATCCAGCCGCTCAGGGTAGTCCAGCTTCGTGAGCAGGAATTCTGAGTTTTTGATTTCAAACCTTGTATTCATTAAAAGAGGAGCGTTTACTATTGCATTCATTTGTTGAGTATCATTTTCGGTTTGTATCGATCAGCAAGCCAATAGAAAAAGTCCTGCGTTCCTGGGGATACCGCGACGCAGAGGTTACCCCTTCCGCCGCACGAATGCCAGGCACAAAATATTCGGTGTTCAACACATTGGATATCTGTACCTGCAAGCTGAGATGGTTCAGGATATTCTGGTAAGTAATTGCGGAATTGAGCAGGTATATCGCCGGAAAACGGGTGATCGGGTTGCTGCTGCCCGAAGTACCCGCGCCTGATTTCCGCGCGCTGATGTAATTGTTGGTAATGCTGATGCTCAGGTTTTTAACGGGCTCGTACACTGCGCCAAGGTTGGCCGACCAGGGCGCCACATCGCTGACCGGGATTTTCTGACCTTCCACCTTGCTGAGATCGCGCGGGTTGCTGTATGTGAAATTGCCCCAGATATTCAGGCTTTTTACATCATAACGCGCCTCCGATTGCAGGCCGATAATGCGCTGCTTGCCTAATGCCTGGAACTGGGTAGTACTTCCTCCGCCAGGCGCCTGAGCAGTTGCTAACCCCACCGCATTGCTGTAATTGGCAATGTAACCTGCGATGTTTGCTGAAAGCGCTTTGCTGAACCGGACTGCCACACTACCTTCCACATTCTTCACGCGCTCGGGCTGCAGCGTCGGGTTGTTGAGCAAGCGCTCGCGGCTTGTTGCGTATTTTTGAAGATAAGACGCGTCTTTAAATGCTTCTGCATAAATCCCTTTGAACACAAACATGCCCCGCGAATAGATAAGGCTCAGCCGCGGATTGAATACAAAACCGTAACCGCCATTCGATCGGATCTGGTTATAATCCAGCCTGCCGGCAAGTACCATTTTCAGGTGATCGGACCAGTTATAAGTCCCCTGACTGAATACGCCCATATCAAACACTCGGAAATTATCGCCGCCGGCCAGTGTCGAATCGGGCCTGCCAAATTCGTCGGCACCCTCCACCTGCGAGGTAATGTAGTTGGCCTGAATAATGCTGTTCCTGATTTCAATACCGCTGTTGATATCCAACTTAGGCAGCGGTGTCCAAAGCACACGGAACTCGTTCCTGAGCTGGTTGGAAACACGGTACCAGTATGGCGTCGCGTAAGTAGGTTTTCTTTCGTTCAAAAGGTCAATAATCCCATAGCTTCCATTGAAATACCCGCGGTAAGTCGGCAGGTTCGTCGCGCCATTCAGTTCATGAAGACGGTAGGAAGTCAGGTTCAGGATCTGGACTTTGTCAGACAGGTATTTGTTATAAGTCAATGAAAATGCCTTGTTGTTAGCTACCCACCTTGAAAGGTCTTTGGTAACAATACGGGAGCGGTTGGTGTACCAGGGAGTAGCACCTTCGTCTGTTTTCCACGTCAAAAGCGACAGCATGAAATCCTTGAACTCGATCTTTGCCCGCAGGTAGAAATTACGAGAATCATCATTGAACTCAACCGGATTCCCATTCACATTGGCTTGAAAAAGATACTGATTGTCCAGTGCAGCCGCTTTTGCCTTACCAGCCGACGTCAGGCTCAATGCGTTCACCGCGCCAGCTGCATCGGTTCCCACCTGGTACAAGTCGCTGTTCGGGAAAAGGGTCGATAGCTTGTTATTATTATAGTAGATCTGCGCGGCAGCGCCTGATAAATTTTGCTGACCGGGATAACTGTCCACTGTCCTCGGCGAATAATCCCATTCACGGTACTTACTGTAATCCAGCTCATTGGAAGAAAAATAACGCGACGTAACAGAAACTGCCACGTCCTTGGTGCGCATGGTCACCACACCATCTACAAGCTTTGTGTTTAAAGACCCGTACCGCAACTGGCCGGTGACCGAAACGTCCACTTTCTTGCCTTCCGGCATTTCCCTGTCCAGATACCGCTTTGTGATTAGGTTTATTACCCCCATAAATGCATTGGCACCGTACATGGTCGAAGCCGGTCCGTAAATGACTTCCACCCGCTCAATATCCGACAATGCATACTGACGTGAAATGGGGATATTGTCTGAATTCAGGTCGTTTTCTTCTACGCCGTCCACCAGCAAAATCGTGCGGTCGTTGGAAGTGGAGCGGTACCCGCGCTGATAAAATGTGACATAAGAAGGCCCATTGCCCCGTATCACATCAAAGCCCGGAATGTCGCTCAGCATCTGGGTCAGGTCCTTGTAACCTCTTTTGATAATGTCAGACTGCGTCAAAACTGTTACGGTTGCAGGTACCTGCAACAGGTTTTCCGCTTTTTTGGAAACCGACGTAATCTGGATAATGCGGTCCATCAGGTCTTTCTGCTGCGCCACCAGGTCTTTGAACTGTGGCAAGGCCGAGAACTCAGGTTCATAGTTCTGATTGGCGATCAGCAGGTTGCGTACAGCCTGTGCCGCCTGGGGAAGCGAGTCGAGCGCCAGGTAAGTCAATGCAATGATCTTGTAGCCCTGCACCTGCGCATTGGGCGAGAACTTTGTTTTAAGACAAGGGTTCAATATCTGAAATACCTCATCGAAATTGCCGGTCCTGTACTTCCTGTCGGCCTCCGGAACGATCACCGAAGCGTCGCAGTCCCCTTGCGCGAATGCACTTTGGGTAAGTGCCAGTAAGCCGGTAAAAATGAGTAGTAAAAATTGCTTCATCGCGTGCCTATCTGATATTTCGGGAAAGCTTTTCGTAAGGAATATCCTTGCCGATGTATTGGTCCCATTCTTCTTCTGTCAAATCCCTTTTCACTTTCCTGGAAACCTCGGCAAACAGGTCCGCGGAATTGATATCCCATACCCGGACCGTTTTGTCAGCACCGGTTGCCAGTAACTTATTCCCGTCGCCGGTAAATCGGATATCCATCACCCAGTAATCGAAATCGTTCAGTACCACCGGTTGCTGCTTCGAAAGATCTTCCCTCGTGCTCCAGATCCGGATCTTCCAGTCATAGCAGGCCGTTGCAATGCGGCTTCCGTCAGGGGTAAATGCAATTTTGGTGATCCCGGAAGTGTGCGTTCCCTGCGTTCCCGAAATCGAATTGGGCACAGGTTCGTCTCCCTGCATTCTTGCATTATAAAGCATTCCCGTACTTGTCCCGAAATACAGCTGCTTACCGTCGGGCGACAGTGCCATTGAAATCAGCCTGCCGCGCATATTGCCGGTATTGTATTCCGTGGGTTTTGCATCGGCCTTATCCAGGTCCAGTCGCATGATCTTACCGGTTCCCGTACCGAAAAACAGGTACGGACTGCCTGGCAATGCAGCCACGCAGGAAATCTCCGCACCCAGACTGATGTTTTTGATGATATCCAGCTTTTTGTCACTGATATCCCATATTCTCACCTGTCCCGAGGAGCTGGTAGAAATCAGGCGGGGCTTGCTGTTCACTTCCCTGTTTATCAATGAAAGAATGATCCCGTCGTGCGCCACCAGTGTTTTTGTAGGTGCGCTGCCGGGTGCAAAATTATCCCATCGGACAAGCTGCCCGTTTGATGAACCTGTAAATGCGGCTTTACCGTCGGGAGTGAGATAGAGAGAGCGGATACTCTTGAAAGTCTGCCGCGGGTTCCGGAATGTGACGGGCCTGGTGGCAGGTACGAGGTAGTTCCAGAGATTGACAACGCCATCGTCGCCCGCACTTGCAAAAGTCGGGTTTCCGGGCCGCGACTCGGCCACTACCCGCACAATATCATTGTGCCCGATCAGCGTAGCCTTCGCTCCCGCTGCTTTGGACAATGCATTAAAAATGTCCGGGTTTTCACGTTCACCGCCATTTTTCAAATTAAAATCATAAGCTTTCAATGCCAGCAATGCAGCCAGATCGTCGCCGGCCGGCATTTGGAAAGACTGAATGGCAATAAACCGCGCAACTGCTTTCGAGCGCTGTTTCAATGCGTCGTTACGTGAAGTTTCAGCTTCCTTTTGCGCGCGCTGCGCCAGTACTTTCTGGCGCTCCGATTCTTGTTGTGCAGTTACTGCATATTCCTTTTGTACTTCGGTTTCTTTTTGTGACTGAACTGCCGCACGTCGCGCATTATCCGCCTGTACCTTCTGTTCCTCAGCCACTTGGCGGGCTGCTTTGGCTGCAATACTTTCCTTTACTGCCTTCTCCTGCTCTCTTACTGCAATCGACTTTTGCTCCTCTGTCAATGCTTTCTGAAGTTCGGCAAATGTACCTTGCTGCTCTGCGATTTTCTTTTGGGAAATGGCTTCGCGAGTTTGGTCTTCGGCTCTTTTTCTTTCTTCCAGTGCCAGACTTTCCTTTTCCAGTGCCGTTTTCTCACTTTGCTGCGCCTGCGTCCGGAGTACCAATGCCACGATCAGGAACAACAGGGAAACCAGCGAGCTGATCCCCAGTACCGAGGCAAATACCCGCGCCTTCCGCAGTTCCCTTTTCTGACGGTCTTCTTTGAGCCTTACTTCAAGCTCATATTGCTTTTTACTATAATCGAGAAAATTAATGGCGCGCTCAAAAAACGGATCATACCGCTGCGCCCATTCCAGTGTAGGCTCGCTTTCTTTCAGCCATTTCAATCCCATTGCCAGCTCCGGGTTCACCCATAACCCAGTACGCCCTTCCTGGTAGAGAAGGGCTGAATAACTCAGTTGTTTGTATAGTTTGGCAGATTCCAGTTCCTCCTCAATCCACTTCCGGCACCTGTCCCAGAAGGTCAGGATCTTCTCTACGGAAACGTCGATAATGGAATCGTGATCAATTTTAACACCCGGTTTCGGGGTCAGGAACGAGACGCCGTTTTTCCTAAAAACCATGATCACATCAATGAGCAGGTAGTCGGGTATCCCGGTGATCTGGATAATTTCTTTTAACGCGGTCGGGTGCAGGGACGAAGTGTCACTCGGCCCGAGCACGATCAGCGATTTGAAAAGTTTTGCTGCCGCGATCCGTCGTTTTTCATCCAGTTGCTGGGTGAAAATTTCTTCCGCGTGCATGGTAATGGACTGCTGCATCGTCCCGATCGCCTCATAATCCGAGCGCGACACGGGTACTGCATTGGCTTTGGTACTACGCCAGCGCTCCCAGGTGCGCATCAGCGCATGCTGCAGAATGGGCAGGTAGTCGGGATTTTCGGCAAGTTCCCGCAGCAGAGTGGCTACTAGTTCGGGCTCGATGGTTGCGCCAAAAGCACTCACCGGACCTTCAATCACCTGCTGCAACTCGGCAGGGTTCATTTTCGGCAACAGGTAATAGCCCCTGTTGATTACTTCTGTCAACCCGTTAAACTCCGTGCAGTGATCGAGGTAGTCCGAACGCATGGTGATCACGGCGTGAATAGGCAATTGCCGCTGGTTTATCAAAGCCAGCAGCAATTGAACAAATGCGGCAGTACTGCTTTTGCCGGTGTCCTCATCGGCAAGCTCGTACCTGAAAAGCTCCTCAAACTGGTCTATAACCAGCAAAATCCTGCGATCGCGAATGGTCGAAAGCAGGTTAAGTGCTGATTGCGGATTTTTGGAAAACTCTTTTTCAAGCTGCGCAGGGTCCCGTTCGTCCCATTCAGGATCTTCGGTGCGCATGGCAGCTTTCAAAGCAAGCGCAAAGCTCCTGACCGGATTACCGCCCGGTCTGAAAATTACAACTTTCCAAAGCGAGCCACCCGCCTGACCTTCCAGGGAGGGAATAAGGCCCGCCTTGATCAGCGAAGACTTACCGCTGCCCGATGAACCGATTAATGCAAGAAACCGCCCATCCAGCAATTTACCTGTCAGCTCACGGATATGCGAATCCCTTCCGAAGAACAGCGCGTGATCTTCATAGTCGTAACTTCTTAAACCGGGAAATGGATTCGTGAGCGTAGACTTATCAACCATACTTACTCGGTTGCACCTATATTCATAACAAACTTATTTCGGTTCTTTCCATTCACATACTCATAGGAAAAATCATCCACTCCATTGATTGTGAGGAAAATACCCAGGCCGCCGATTTCGCGCTCCTCCAAGGATTTGGTAAGATCGTCGGAACCGGGCAGCTCTTTGGCCAGCGGATCGAAAGGCGCGGCAATATCTTCGAGGATCACGATCAGCTTACTTTCGGTTATCTCGCTCAGCACATCAAAGTCTGCTTCCAACCCTGCATTCTGGTATCCATACAGGATGATGTTGGTCGCGATTTCATCGATTGCCAGTTTGAGGGCGTAAGTCGGCTTTTTAGCCAGCCCCGCTTTTTCCGCAAGCTCACCTACATATCCCCGTAATGAATCCAGCGAATCCACATTGCCGGGAAAACTTTTCGACTCCATTTTTTCGGTTGTTAAACTGGATATTGATCAACAATTGTCACGCTGTGCTGCAGACCTGTTTTTGTCAGGGTATCTACAATCAGCTCCTGTGGTTTGACGATGTAGATAGCCAGTTTCGGACCGATCTTTTGTTTGGAGTAAATCAACACGCGCAAGCCCGCAGACGACATAAAGTCGAGCTCTTCCATATCGAGCACGAGTGAATCAATAGGCTGGTTAGCAATTTTCTCTATTTCAGTTTGAAATACACGCGCCGAAAGCGAATCCAGCTCGCCATGCAAAGTCAACCTCGCAACCTGATCTTCAATAACTGATTCTATTTGAAATGCCATTTTTTTGATGTTTTAAAATTTTGTTAAACTATGTGAATGTCGTGTAATGTTCCGGACTTTGTCACCCTGAGCGCAGTCGAAGGGCACTACCGGAAGGCATTGTCGCTCCTCCCTTTGACTGCCCGGCGGCCCGGTACGCTCAGGGTGACAAGGGTGGGGACGCTGGTGTTGTAATGGACCCGCTCTTCCCTTCGACCGCCCGGCGGCCCGGTCCGCTCAGGGTGACAAAAGGGACTTCGCTCATGGTGACAAAATGTTATCACTTCCCAACCAAAATCACCGTCGCCCTGCCACCTACCAGGAATCTTCCCTGATCGTCTAGCTTTGGCTCTTTGCCTATTTCGTAAATGTCCTGGCCTGAGGGCATGTCGGTGTTTACGGAGAGGTACCAGCTGCGGCCGTTTGGCAGTTGCGGGAGCTCGTAATAAAGCGCGTCCCAATAGGAATTAAGTGCAACGTAAATGGTATCGTCTACGATAGTACCACCTTTGGCGTGCGCGCCGTCGAGCATGAATGCAAGGCAGCGGCTTGATGCAGAGAAGTCTGCATGCCAGGCTTGTGTACCGTGGAAACTGATATCAGGATAGCCGCTTCCTACGTAGTCGCGGTGCTGGAAGTGCGTCCGGCTGCGTAGTACAGGGTGCGCTCTCCGGAAGTGCATGATGTGTTTTGAAAAATTAAACAAATCCGCATTCTTTTCCAACAAGCCCCAGTCTACCCAGTTCAGTTCGTTGTCGTGACAGTAGGTATTGTTGTTCCCGTTTTTGGTAACGCCCATTTCGTCGCCTGACAAAATCATCGGTACGCCCTGACTTACCATCAGGATCGATAATGCATTCTTGATCTGTTTGTGGCGGAGCTGATTGATGTTCGGATCATCCGTTTCACCTTCTACGCCGCAATTCCATGAATGGTTGTCGTTGCCGCCGTCGTTGTTATTTTCTCCATTGGCTTCGTTGTGCTTTTCGTTATAGGCGAAAAGATCGTAAAGCGTGAAGCCGTCGTGGCAGGCGATGAAATTGATACTTGCTGTTGGGCCGCGGTAGTAGTACAGGTCCGGCCAGCCCTGAATGCTCTGGGCAATATCGCCGATCATACCTTCATCCCCTTTGAGGAATTTGCGTACGCCGTCGCGGTATTTACCATTCCATTCAGCCCAGCGACCGTATGCCGGGAATGACCCTACCTGGTACAAACCGCCTGCATCCCAGGCTTCGGCCACGAGCTTGCATTTGGCAAGGATCGGATCGTAAGCGAGTGATTCGAGCAATGGCGGGTTGCTTAGCGGCGCGCCGTTTTGGTCGCGGCCGAGAATGGCGGCGAGGTCAAAACGGAAGCCGTCAATGTGGTAGTCAGCAGCCCAGTAGCGCAAACAGTCGAGTACCATGTTGCGCACCACGGGATTGTTACAGTTCAATGTATTCCCGGTTCCGGAGAAGTTGAAGTAATAACCTTCCGGGGTAAGCATGTAGTACGTTTTGTTGTCGATTCCTCGGAACGAAATCGTGTGTCCCCGGTGATCGCCTTCAGCTGTGTGGTTAAAAACCACGTCGAGCATGACCTCGATACCGTTCTTGTGCAGCTCTTTGACCAGCGTTTTCAGCTCATCCACCTGCATTCCAAACTTCCCGGTAGCAGCATAACCTGCTTTGGGAGAAAAGAAGTTGACAGTACTATAACCCCAGAAATTGACGATCAAACCGCCGGTTGCCGGGTTCTCACGGCTGTTTTCCCATTCGTCAAACTCATAAATCGGCATCAGCTCCACACAGTTGATACCCAACTCTTTGAGATAGGCTATTTTACTGCGGATCGCGGCGAATGTTCCCGGATTTTTGACATTTGATGAAGGGTGCTGGGTAAACCCGCGCACGTGCATTTCATAAATTACCAGGTCCTCAATGGGCGTTTCGAGCGGGTGGTCATTTTCCCAGTCGAAATCCTCAAAAACAAGCCTGGAACGATACGGATAAATGTTGTCCCAATTGGGTGTAGCCAGCCAGGTATCACGACCCGCGATCGCTTTCGCGTAAGGATCGCTGAGTATAATGTTTTTGTCAAAACGGTGACCTTCCTCGGGTTTGAACGGACCGTCCATTCTGTAACCGTATTCAAGCCGCTCGTAATCCAGATCAAAAACGATCATGGAATACACGTTACCTGTGCGGAACTCTTCCGGAAAACGGATCTCCGCGAAAGGCTGCGCTTCACCTCTTTCAAACAAAACCAGTGTACAATCGATTGCTTCACTGGAATAGATGCTGAAATTGATCCCGTTGGGCACCATGGTAGCTCCGAAAGGAAGCACGTGTCCCCTCCGGAATTTAATGCCCTGCTGCTCATGGGTCGGGTAATAGTCGATCCTGATATCTGTTGCCATAGCTTAGTCTTGTTTAAGAATGACAAGCGCTTCGTCCACCGTTTCAACGATCGTGAAAAAGTTGATAAAACCGGTAGTCGACATCACGTCCTGGATATCCTCGGAAACACCGACCAGTACCACATTCCCGTTCTGGGCGCGGATGTTTCTGTACACCATCAGCAGCACACGCAGCCCTGCACTCGACATAAATCCGACTTCCGTCAGGTCAATGGCGATCTTTTTACTTGAATCAGTCGCCGCACGTGCGTTTCTCTCAAACTCGGGAGCGGTCTTGCTGTCAATATCACCCGTTACCTGTAGTACCGTAATATCGTCCTGTTCGGTAATAGTTACTTTCATAGTTTGCAGCGGTTAGTTTTGGCTGTCGGCTTTCGGCAGTCGTTAATCAGTAATCAAAGTCTTTTATTCTCAAAAAAGCCGATGTCTGAAAGCCGATAGCCGAAAGCCGATACCCATTTACTTACTAGGACTGATTTGTACTTTCACCCGCAGACGCTCCTCTGTTTCCGGAAGTGTCACCGTCAATGCCTGTGCATCGAAGTTATCGTAAGGCTGATCATTGATAAACACTTCGCTGATGTAAATGCTGCCCTCAGGAAGGATATCCGGTGAAACGCGGAGGATATTGTCCGGCCAGCCGTTTGGATAAGGCTTGAAGTAGAAGTACGTAGGCTGTTTTGTGATCAACAGGTTAATGTAAACCGCTGACAGATAGCATAGTTCCGTACTGTGGTAAGCGCTCATTGAGTGGCTTCCCTTGAAACGCTCTGTACCCAGCAGGTAAGGCATTCCATTCGAAAGCACGTTGAAGTAAACACCGCCATCGTCATTATCAAGGAAGAATGCATTGTAGAATGCAGCTGCTTCGCGTGCTTGTTTTTCATATTCTTCGTCTCCCAGAACCCCGTACATGATCAGGTAAGCAAGGATCGCCTGCTCCTGCTGCCACCACGCTTTACGGTCGTGCCACACAAACTGGTGCTTTCCGCCGGTTTTTTTCACTCTTTCCACCACATCGTACCAGCCGCCGCGCTGCTGATCTGATCCTGCTTCCGGCATCAGGGAAGCGATCTTCTTGGCGAAGTCTACGTACTCATCTTTTGGTGTCAAAGACTGCTGACGCATCAGGTTCCATGCAATTTTGAGGTTGTGACCTACTACCGCACGGTTTTGCTGCCATCCCCAGGTCTGGTCTTTACTCCAGTCTTCGAAGAACTTCTCCTGAACGAACGGGCTATTCTCGTAATCCGGGAAATACTTTGTAATAGTATCAAAAGTATATTCCAGAAAGTCTGCATGCTTTTTCTCGCCTGTTGCCAGGTACAGGTTGATCAGGTACGCAGGCGCGTGGTCTCCTACCGAGTTCCAGTTTTTGCGCGCCCGGTTGTGCGCGAGCGATTCTTCATGCGCATCCAGTGTGATCGGGTGCAAGTGAGAGAAATAACCTTCCCCATTGTGGTCTTTGAAGTATTTTTCGAAAAGATCAATGGTCTTGTCGATATCATCGCGGATGCGCTGGTCACCCGTAATGCGGTAAGTTTGTGTTGGTCCTGCCAATGCGTAGATCTGCTCGTACATTGGAAGCGCGTCCAGATCGTCACCGAACTCGGAAGTAAGCAATTTCGTCTCCTTCTGACCTTCCACTTTCAAGCCGTGGTACCAGTATACGAGATCATCGTCCTGATCGAAGAAGCGCATGTGGTCACGCAGGTATTCGGTACCCAGCTCTGCACCTTCGAGGAATTCGTCTTTTCCTGTCAGAAGGTAAGCTGATGCGAATCCGTACACCATCCGTGAAATCGTATCGGTCTCCTGCAGGTAATCTCCTTTTTTAGAACCTCCCAAATGCAGCATGGTGCGGTAGTTCTTGTAGTTGATCTCCTCCTTAGGGTAGTCGAACTGCCATTTCAGATAGCTGGAAGCAATGGAGCTGATCTGGGTGATCCACCAGTTCTGCTCTTCGTGGCGGTAAACCTTAGGTTCTTTTCCAGGGAAGATCAGCTGCTGTGCTTCAAATGCAGCTTCGTTTTCACCTGCATTCGGATAGAATGTTCCGTAAGCGAATACATACTGTCCGTTTGTTGAAAGAAATGCAGTAATGTCGCCCGGATCCTGCCAGCCTTCTGTCAGGTTCTGAACACTGCGCGCATAAGTGGAGGGGATCAGATTTAACTTGAATGGTCTTTTGTCAGAAGTTTCCAACGTGAACCACCGTTCCTCTGCATTATATCCCGTGATATAACCTGCAATGGTATCTGAAAAAGTGAAATCTATATTCATGCTCAAATAGTTAAGGTGTTCTTATGATAACTTTGTAAAATGCGGGTCGCTCGTCCCTTCGACTCCGCTCAGGGTGACAAGGCGTTTTGTCACCCTGAGCGCACCGGGCCGCCGGGCGGTCGAAGGGTCAGGCGCCCACGCCTTCTTGATCGCGGTACCCTTGGGTAATCTCAATAATGTTTCCTTCCGGATCTTTCAGCCAGACTGTCTTCCAGCCTTCGATTACCTCGTCAAAATGAAGCGGGCCGAGTGTGATTACTGCATCATCACCCATTAACCTGAGTTTTTCGTCGATGTCCTCCACAGAGAATGCAATGTGGCGCAGGCCCGGATAGTGCGGACCGTCTGCTTCTGACATAGCGACCGGCCGCTCTTCTTCCGGCGGGAATATTTCGAGGTACACGTTCTTGTCGTTCTTCAGGAAAACAAGTTCAGCATCATCGCCCAGACTGATCGTTCTGGCACGTTTGAAACCGAAATGCTTTGCGTAGAACGCTTCAAACTTTGCCAGGTTTTTGACGGTCAATGCCAAATGGAAAAAAGTTGTGTCCATACTGATATCAGTTTGCAGAAAGGGTTTCGATGATCTTTTTGGCAAATAAATGGGCATGTCCGCCCGACCGTCCCGTAATCAGGTCACCATCCACGACTACGTCTTCATTCGTGTAAATGGCGCCGTAGGCTTTGGCGTCGCCGATCAGGTTGTTGTGGCAAACCAGCTTTCTGCCTCTCACGAGCTCGGTAGCAGGAGCTACCAGCCAGAGACCGTGGCAAATAATGCCTTTCAGGATACCCGGCTCAGCGAATACGCGTTTCAGAAATTCAGTAGCAGGCGGGATTTTCTCCACATCCTCCGTGTAACGCAGTCTGTCGGAAACCATTCCCGAGGGAACGATAATGGCATCATAAGTCCTGAGCTCTTCATCGCTCATGTTCTCGAAAGTCTCCCAGCAATCCACCGGAGCACGGTACTCGTGGCCCAGGAATGTCAGTTTGTCCTGGCCCCAGAGCCTGGAAAGGAAATGCACTTCTGCACCTTCCTCGGGGAACCTGAACTTGTAGTAGAAGATTTCGTTCTCAAAGAAGTCGGCTTCGAACAGAATACCGATCTTTTTTCCGGCAAGTTTCATAGAGAAACACGTTTAGAGGAGTTACGTAAAATTTAGATTTGGAAAAATCCAGATCCGCCAGGCTATTTAAGACCCGAATAATGTCTGATGATCTTTCCGTCTTTCAGCAACATCGCGTCATAGATCCTGGTTGGCCCGTTGACTGTGTCAATGGTTGCTTCAAACATGATACTGTCGTCGGTCGTCGCAAATTTTTCGGTTGAAATAAAGCCGCGGTACACATATTCAAGATAACCTGAGAAGAGGTTCTTGATCGCTTCCGCTCCTTTGGCAACAATGGGCTCTGGTCCGCTGAGCACCACCATTTCTGCATCTGCTGCATAGTGCTTGTCAACCAGTACTTCTGCATTGCGATCTGCCAGCAATGCTACCTGTTCGTCATAAAACGCTTTCATAGTTTTAGGATATAGTTGAGAATAATGTTCTGAATCAATCGGTTTTTCAGGCCAGTGTTCCGTCCGGATGCTGTACCATTCCTGCGAAGTGGATCGCTATCTTGCCATTTTCAAGTACCCAGCTATCTGCGAAACGCATTTCGCTCTTTTCGCCGCCCACTGTCATGGTGATCTGCTCGGTGATCATCAGCGTTTCAGGATTCTCGGTCTCAGCCCAGAAAACAATTTCAGTTTCCAGACCGTCAATCCCCAGAATGCCCTGCATATGCTCGTTCACCTGATCGCGGCCTTTGTAAATAACCGGTGATTTGGAGAAGCTGCTGATCAGCGTCGCGTCGTCTGTATATTGATCCAAAAGCGCATCGATATTCTTGTCCAGAATGTGCTGGATGTGCGCTCTGTACATTTTACCCAGCTTGGTATCAGGTACGTTCTTCATGAGGTGAAAAGGATAAGGGTATAAATGATCGTTTTAAAGTGTAGCCGAACCTTCGTGGTATTCGAGTCCGTCTACGATGTATTTGCTGATGATGACTTTGCCTGCATCATTCAGTTTCACTTCCCAGGTCTGGAAAGCATCGCACTTAATGCGTTTGCTGAAAGGCTCAGGTGCATTCCATACACTTGCCTCCCACTGCACTACTACTTTCACGGTAGCCTTATCACCCGAAATCTCCGACTCGACACTTTTCACAGTATGTACTTCATCGAAGAAAATGCGGATTACGCGCTGGAACCAACCTTCAAAGCCGGCATATCCGTACACGGTCGCTTCGGGAAAAACCATTTCCAGCTCTGCATCTGCAAGCAGGGGCAATACTTCCACCATAGGAACATGGACGTCCAGTTTCTTGTACCAGTCGATAGCCAGTTCTTTAATCGCTTCTTGTGTCAACATTGTATTTGAATTGAGGTTATGGGTCTTTTTGTAAATCAATGCGCTGCCTTTCGAGTAGTTCAGCGTTCTGCGAGGATCATTTCGGCTGCTTTTTCACCGATCATAAAGCATGCTGCTACTGTATTTCCGCTGGTAACTGTGGGCATAACCGACGCATCTGCCACGCGCAGGTTCTGTATCCCGTGTACCCGCAGCTGCGGATCTACCACTGCCATTGCATCGTTTCCGATTTTGCAGGTACCGGCCGGGTGCCACAATGTGGAGCACTGGCTGCGGATATAACTTTCAGGATCTGCATTGCCGGGCACCATCTCGCCTCCGTTAAGCGGTTCAAACTTGGAGGTACCAGCTATTTTTCTGACGATTTCAATTGCTTTAATAAGAACCTGCACGTCGGCCGGCTCACTCAGGTAATTGGGATTAACAACTGCCGCGTCCCGGATATTGGAAGAGCGCAGCGTCACTTCTCCCCTGCTCTCAGCTTGTACAAGGATTGGCAGGAAAATGCAAATTGGTCCGCCGAAATCAGGTAGCAAAGGTGCGAGTGGCTGCGGGAGGCTGGGTGTAAAGTTGATTTGCAAATCGACCTGCCCTCCCTCCTCTTTTGTACACAGGAAAATGGCATTGCCCGTCAGTAAGGTTGTATTCGGCATTGGTATCCTAGACCGGAAAATCATTGGAAGCTGCAAATGGTCCTGCAAATTCTTTCCTACACCAGGTAAGTCGGCGATCACCGGGATTTGAAGCGCTTCCAGTTCAGCGGCGGGACCAATGCCCGAGAGCAGCAGCAGCTTGGGCGATGCTAGTGCGCCGCTGCTGATAATGATTTCTTTTTCGGCAAGTGCATTCCAGGTAAGCGCTCCGGCTTCAAACTCAACCCCAAATGCTTTTTTTTGTTCAATCAAAATTTTGCTGACCAGCGCATTGGTAAGGATAGTCAGGTTAGGTCTTGATTGAATGGGATCCAGAAAAGCAGATGCGCCATTGTCCCGGCGGTTGTTCTTGTCGATATGGAACTGCAAAAGGCCGGCACCGTTTTCCTGGCGCTCTCCATTGTAATCCAAGTAGGGTCCGTCGTAGCCGAGTTCCGTTGCGCCTTCCAGGAAATGCGTGGAGCGCATTACTTCGTCGGGACAGTCACGGATGCTGAGCTCTCCGCCGGTGGAATGGTATTCAGAAGCGCCGTTTTCGAAGTTTTCCGATTTTTTGAAAAACGGTAAAACATCCTTGTAAGACCAGCCTTCTGCGCCAAGTTGCTCCCAGAGATCGAAGTTGGCAGGATTACCGCGCACATACATCATCGCATTGATCGATGTACTGCCGCCCAGCACCTTACCCTGATTGATGGTAATACTGCGACCACCCAGACCAGGCTGCGGCGTAGTTTCCAGTTTCCAGTCCATTTCGGAACCCCAGAGACTAACAAAGCCTGCCGGCTCTTTGATTGCGGGATTTTGATCACTGCCGCCTGCCTCTATCAACAAAACCCTGTTAGCCAGATCGGCACTTAACCTGTTGGCCAACACACTTCCGGACGCGCCGGCTCCCACAATGATGTAATCGTAAACTTGATTATTCAACATTTTACAAGTGGAGGTTTAGGTAATCGCTTATTGTGAACAGTTCACTTTCACCCAGTCAGATTTGTGGTCACCTTCCAGGACGAGGTCAATCAGGAATGGCTTATCATCTGCCAGCATGCGTTCGATTGCCGGTAAAATATCTTCTTCTTTCTCAACACGAACTGCCTCTACGCCCATTGACTGCGCGAGAATGTCAAAACGGATTGCCGGATAAGAAAGGTCGAATGGAAGCGGGAATGGATGTTTATCAATTTCGCGCTCCTTCCAGTATTGGTCGATATTGAGCTGTAAAAGCTTGTAGGAACCGTTGTTGCAGACTACGAATTTGGCACCGGCATTGTGACGAACAGCCGACCATAATGTCTGAATCGTGTACATACTGCCGCCGTCGCCGGAGAAGCCGATCACCGTTTTTTCAGGGTTTGCAAGCTTCACTCCGATAGCGCCCGGAAATCCTACGCCCAATGATCCTCCGCGGGTTGTAAAATACTGTCCTGCTGCTTTTTGAGGAATGTATCTGCTTACAGCGGGCGAGCTGGTGAGGGCTTCGTCGAAGATAACGGTCTCGTCCAGGTTCAGCTTCTCTGCAAGTACTTTCGAGAACTGCGCCATACGCAGCGGCGATCCTGAATATTGCTGGTCAGCTTCTTTCTCCTTCGCTATCTTTTCACTCTTCGCGGTACCGATCTCCTCTATACGCTGAATTACTTCGGCCATTTGGTCCGTCGAGATCATCGCTTCAAGTACCTCGGCGAGTTCCGCCAGCGAGAGCTTGGGATCACTTACCACGCCCAGGTCAACCCGGTGGTTTTTGGCGATCTCGTATGCATTCAGGTCAAAGTGGATCACTTTCGCTTCGGGTGCATAAATGTCACCGAGCTCAGGGAAAACTTCGGGTACCATATAAGTACCTACGATGAGGTTCACATCACCTTTCGTTGTGATCGGGTGGCTGTAAGATCCGAACATGTGACCGGTGGTACCCTGGTAAAGCGGGTGCGTATTATCCATCACCACGTCGCCGAATTCCACGCCGTAAACTTCTGCGCCGAGCAGCTCTGCCACTTTGGTAAGCTCAGGAATCGCGTCGGAATAAGCTACGCCGTCGCCGACGAAGATCATGGGCTTTTCTGCATTGAGCAATATCTCGGCAGCTTCGCGGATCAGGTCTGAATGTGGTAAAACGCGGGTTGATGGAATGCAGCTTGGAAATACCGGCTCATCGTTGAGCTCGTCCAGCACGTCCATAGGCAAACACACATAAACAGGCCCCATTGGTGCAGTAGTAGCAATCTTGATCGCCCTGCGTAATGTTCTCAGCAGTGATTTGGACGAAGTTGCCATGGTAGCATACTTGGTCACAGGTGCCATCATTGCCACCAGATCGTTGGCCATTTGTGCATCCATATTCATGTACTGCACACCGGCGTCAGACCCGATTACAACAAGCGGCGCGTGGCCTCTTTTTGCCTGGTAAATCGCTCCTACTGCGTTTCCGATCCCGGGCGAGCTGTGCAGCTGCACCAGGGTTGGTTTCTGTGTAGCCCTTGCATATCCGTCGCCCATCATTACTGCGATGGTCTCCTGCAGGGTAAGTATATACTTCATGTCCGGATATTCGGCCAGTGCGTCAAGGAAACCCTGCTCCACTGTACCCGGGTTCCCGAACATGAAGTCCATTCCGTCGGCCAGGAACTGTTCAATAATCTTCTGATTTCCGGTTTTACCAGCCATAACGGGTGAGCCCTTTATCCAATACGTTTACAAACTGTTCTCCGAACTCAAATGAGCATTGCAGCGAGCGCGCGGTAATAAATGGATAGTCGACGATAACAGAAGTTTCCTTACCGAAATTGCCGTGGTACTGTCCGTTCGGCCCTACTGCATCTGTCAGGATGTATTCAAGGACATATGGTGGGGGCCCCATGTTCAGGTCTGTGTGCAGGAAGCCGGTACCGTCGTGGTAATCGTATTCAATGCAGTGACCAGTTACGTGCTTGCCGTTGATGATCGATTTTCTTTCGTTGAAATCCCTTGCGAAAACAAGTGGTGCCACGCCGTAGCAAATTCCTGCCACAGGCATTTTCTTGTTGTAAAAAGCAAGGGTCAGGTCGTGTACGCGCTGGTTGTTGACCATATCGATGATCGGCCCGCTGCCGCCTACGAGCAGCAATGCAGCATACTCTTCGGTTACATTTTCCTGGGCGGTTTTCAGGTCAGCATAGTACTTCTCGAATGCTCTCAGAAAGTCGGGAGTTGAGAAATACGGACGTTGTGGAATTACTTCCGACAGGTTAAGCCTGTTTTCAAGTCTGTTGCTTGCTTCAAACGCTTTTACTTTTTCAGCTGCGATTGGTGTCGTTACACAAACACCTAGAGGAGGGTCTACATAAGTAGTGTCATAGCTTGGCGGAAGGGCTTCTGCCTTTTTGCCATTGGGGGTGATGAATTCAACAGTGTAACCTGCTTCTTCCAGCTTTTCGAGCGGTCCAACCAACTCAATACCCCAATATCCGTATTCTGACAGGACGGCAAGTATTTTTTTTGACATAGATAATGAGTGTTTTTAAGGGTAGTTGTATTAAAACAAAAAAGGAACGTTGAGTAAAATAGTAGCGGCGTGTGTGCTTTCGGTGTACAAATATGTCGACACGGTTAGCGAGCAGGATTCAAATAATAATCGAAACTGAAAAATACCACGGTGAACCGGTTGATTCCAGACCTCAAACCGCCGGGTATTTGCTGAACCGTTTAAATCGATATCTGAACCTTCTGAAAAGTCTGCGAAGCCGAAAAGTAAAGCATTGAAGAAAAAAGAAGCATTTTGGAGAATTGACTTTTTGCCGCTTTTTTGTGTGGTTATCCGTGAAAACAATAGTAATATTTCTACCTTTATCAGTATACTTGCAAAACACTAGTTTGCTGCGCACTGCGTTGTAAACTGACAGCCCCCACACTTGAAACACACGCACCGGGAAAAATCAGACCTTCATCAAGCGAACCCGGTAATTCTCAGACCGGTACGATTTTGAGAAGATTCAGGCGCGATTGCCAATACAATCTTAAAGAATACACCTTGCTCTAAGTTATGAAACCTTTGAACCTCCTGATCGTTGCCATCCAACGCGAGTGGCTGAATCTCCTGGAAGATTCCCTGAGCTATGCCGGTTACCAGTTTCAGATCAAAAAGGTAGATTCCAAACAATCGGCGATCAAAGCATTCTACGAAGCCAAATACGACCTGCTTATATCTAATTGCGTACTGCCCGACGGTAAGATCACCGACCTGGCCGACCTGCTTGGCAGCCAGCTGCCCTGCCTCGTGATGTCGGAAACGCATTGTCCGGTTACCTCACAGCTCACGCTCGCTGTAACTGACACCAATTATTACATGAACTGTTACGATAAGCTCGGCTGGATCCCGGCTTTGGAAAATACATTGGCCAAATGGCGCAGCAACGCAGAACAGAAGATCAGCCAGCATTTACAGAGCAACGATGATCTTTACAGAAAGGTACTAGCCCGCTGCGCCGAGCTGCTCGACAGTCCGGAGCTGACTGCCTCCGAAGCTGCTACCAGCACATTTGAACTGGTGACAGAAGTAATGAGCCTGGGCAGAATGTACCTGTGCGTGGCGCAAAATGCCGGCGACGGCGGATTGCATATCGTAAAAAAAGCAGAAGCTGCGGGTTCGGGCGTCTCTCTCAAACATTCGCTTTCCCAAAGCCCCCTTGATATCCCCTACTTTTCCAGGTGGCGGCCCCTGTTTGAGGCGGGTAACGTAGTTACTGAACTGGTATCCGAACTGCCAGTAAGTGAAAGCAAGTGGCTGAGCCGCCATGATATTCAATCGCTGCTGGCTGTACCGCTGACGCTGGAAGGCAAATGGATCGCCTACATCGCAGTGGAAGATACATTTGATCTCAGGATCTGGTCAGAAGCCGAGATGGAATTGATCGTTCGTCTCGCCGCATTGATCCAAAACAGTTTATTTACATCAAGAAAATCAACTTTGTCGGCAGCAGCAATACTTAGCAACGTGGCATGACCCCCGACATGAATTACCGGAACGGGATGTCTTTGGGCTGGCGTCTCTGTTTCATTTTAAGTCTTTTTGCCACAATTCCCCGGCTGATATTCGTGTGGCCGGCGCTCTTCAATCCTGCGCGGATTGGGAGTGGTCTTCTCGACATCTGCATTCAGTTCATCATCAGCTTCGAGTTCGCCTGGATTTTCATTTACATCTGCCTGCATTACACCTATCAGAAGCCGAGCTGGTTTAACCGGCAAAGCAAGTGGGTACAAGCCGGGCTCCTCGTCTTACTATTCTTTGCGATCAACGAGATTCTCTTTCAGCTCAAACTCGCGCTGGACGAGGATAATACCAATATGATCATTTTCAGGGTAGTTTATTACCTCTATCATATATTATTGCTGCTCGCGATCCTGGGTTACCGCAACTTCTTGCTGACCACCCAGGCAAACCATGAGATCGGGCTGGAAAATGAGCAGCTCAAACGGGAGCAGCTTAAAGCGCAGCTCGAAGCATTGCGCAACCAGCTTAATCCGCATTTCCTTTTCAATGCATTAAACATCCTGAATATCTCCATTGCCACCAATCCCGACCTGGCGCAACGCATTGTACTCGACTTGTCGGATATCCTTCGTTACAATCTGAAAGTACAAAACCAGGGACTTGTGCTGCTTACCGACGAGCTGGCGGCGGCGCGTGCTTACCTCGACCTGCACAAGGCGCGCTTTGGCGACAAAATGGCTTTCGACTTCATTGACACCGAAACGGGAAAGGAATGGTATGTGGTCCCATTGTCCCTGCAGATATTGATTGAAAATGCGATCAAGCACAATGTGATTACAAGTACGCAGGTCCTGTTTATCGAAATCCGGCTGAACGAGCAGGAAAAGCAGGTGATTGTAATGAATACGATTAACAAAAAAGCCAATTCGGGAGGAACGGGCATCGGATTGCAAAATCTCGACAAGCGCTATAAGATACAGACCGGCCAGAAACCCTCCCTGATTGAAGACGAACAACAGTTTACAGTAAAAATTCCTCTGATTGAAGCTCCATGACAAGAATCCTGATCATTGAAGACGAACAACCCGCAGGGCAATACCTGACACAGCTGATCCAAAAGATCGATCCGAAAACTGTAATCCTGGATATCCTGGAAAGTGTTGAAACGGCTGTAAACTGGCTTAGCAACAACATTGTACCCGACCTGATCTTCCTGGATGTACAGCTGGGCGACGGTACCTGCTTTCAGGTTTTTGAACAAATATCAATCGGCTGCCCGGTAATTTTTACTACCGCACATGACGAATATGCATTGCGCGCATTCAAGCTCAACAGCATCGATTACCTGCTCAAACCCATCAGGCAGGAGGCATTGAAATTCAGTCTTGACAAGTACTACCAGCTCAATGAGGAGAATGCGATCAACAAGGTGAAGTATCTTGAAGAATTAATGCATACCCAAATCCTGAACCGGCGAAACCCTCGCAAGAGCTTCCTGGTCCCCTATCGTGACAAGCTGATCCCGCTGCGCGATGTGGATTTTGCGTGGCTTACAATCCGTAACAGCGTGGTAGTAGCTACCCTGCATGACGACCGTAATTTTGTCATAGACAAATCCCTCGAAGAACTCGAAAATCAACTGGACCCCACCAACTTTTTCCGTGCAAACCGCCAGTTTATCATCTCACGACAATGTATCCAGGAAATTGAGCTATACTTCAATGGAAGGCTGCTTCTGCGCACAAACCCGGTTTCGCCGAACCAGATCCTGATCAGCAAGGAACGCGTTCCGGTGTTTAAAAAGTGGTTTGAAGACTGATATAAGGATACAGGAAGCCCGTTTTACACTTGCAATTTGGCTGTTTGATTTGCATTATTTCCGCTTCGCCCAGAAAGTCGGCTCGGCTTAGGAGAAAAAGGGAAAGATTTGCAGCATTACAATTTCTACTAAACTACCATGTATACTGCCCGCGAGATCAAGCTGGGAATCGTCCTTTCCTTCGCCTGGAAAACCCTGGTGTTCTTTTTCCTTTACGCCTCCGCACTTTGCGCGATAAGCTATTTGTCGGGCCACACGCTCGGCGTTTCATTTGTCCCGATTGGTCTGATCGGTACCGCGGTTGCCTTTTACGTGGGTTTTAAAAACAATTCGTCTTACGACCGGCTGTGGGAAGCACGCCGCATCTGGGGCGCGATCGTAAATGCGAGCCGCACTTTCGGTGCAACAACTTGTACCTACATTCAATCCGAAGGGACGGGTAAAGGATCAGTGAAGGCGCAACTGATCCACCGGCACATTGCTTACGTTAATGCAGTCCGCATTCAGTTGCGGTCTAAAAGCGTTTGGAACGATCCGGGCGCGACGGCCAATGCAGTCGTGGAAGAACAGCACATTCCCGCCGACCAGTCGATGCCGGATATGCTAAACCGCTTTTTACCTGCCGACGAAGCCGCCTTCTACCAGACCCGCAAAAACCCGGCGACCCATATTATGAAAGCGCAGGCGAAGCAGCTCGACGACGAGTTCCGGGCGGGGCGGATCAATGAGCTGTTTTACTTTCATATGATGAACCTGGTGCAGGAGTTTTACAACCAGCAGGGCGCTGCCGAGCGGATCAAGAACTTTCCTTTTCCCCGCCAGTATGCATATTTCAGCAAAGTGTTCGTGTGGCTTTTCATTCTTGCCCTCCCATTCGGGCTGATCAATGAATTTGCCAAGCTGGGCGACGGATTGATTTTTCTGGCGATACCAAGTTATGTCCTGATCGCGTGGGTTTTCCATACAATGGAAATTGTGGGAGATACAAGCGAAAATCCCTTTGAAAACGCGATTAACGATGTCCCTATGACGTCAATCTGCCGCACGATCGAGATCGATTTGCGTGAAATGCTAAATGAGACTTCCATTCCCGCGCCTATTACGGCGGTGAATAATATTTTGATGTAGTTCGTTGTGCCAAGAAATCAAAAAGCCATTTCATTACCTGAAATGGCTTTTTGATTTCGATTTAGATCAGGTTCTCTCTGCTGTTACTTCTTTACGTGAAGGGTGAACTTACCATAATCCACAGTTTGGTCTGCGTAGATTACATAAGATCTGATATACATTTCATTGAGAGCAGGCTCTGTAATCGCTAGCTTGACTCCCAGGAGCATTTCGTTTTTTGGAGCTAGTATGTTTGCCATTGTGGCATTTTTATGATCAGCCACAGTCGGAGCAGGATTTATCGCCTGATTAGCGGCAACATTGTACGAATAAACTAGTCCATATTCCAGTATTACCTTGCTTCCTATGTCCTTGACAATATATCCGGTGTTATAAGGCTTGTTAAGTTCAGGGCTTCCGAACACTTCTACTACCGCCTTTCCCCCAAGGTCCGGGCTATACTTCATCACGTTTCCGTAAACAGTTTTTCCATTGCCTAACATTGCATAGGCGCGATAGTATAATGCAAAAAAGCCCTTAGGCGCAGTTGCCGCGGAATTGCTTAGGTTTCCAAGCGCGGGACTTCCTGTAAACTCTTGCTTTTCATAATCTATCGTAGGCATCTCCGAATATGATAAGCTGAGATCGTAGAATGCTGGCGAATAAGCTATACCATAGGACGTGATTTGGACATTTCCCAAGTTCTGGAATGCCATTCTGAGATTCAGCTTTCCTCCGGCTGAAATATCCATAGGCAATGTCGAGAGAACCGGCACTATTTCCGGCGTTTGAGGCACCACGTGGTCTTCACATGAGAAGCTAAAAAGGAAGAGCATCGTCAATAATGCTGCAAATTGAAGGGAGATTTTTTTCATAACTGCGCCATTTTGGTTGATTTTGGCACAAGTATAAAGTTCAAGCGGATGTTACAAATTACATGTTGGCCCACCCACTATTTAACGGTTTCATTCTAATTATTATTCGGTCTCATCTTTTGTGTATGACTATTAAACGTCAAAGCTCATTGCAAAAAACAATCGCTTTTTCCAGGTCTCCTGCTGATTCGAAGTTCACCTGGTTTTCCCGGAGGTATTTGTTAACTGCGCTCTTTTTTGATGGGAAAACTTTCAGGAGATTGTTCCGGTTGGCAACATATAATATGTTGTTTTTATCAATAAAGAAAAAGACTGCGCGCCTGGCGAGCATTACTCTCTCGTTGACATTCAAAAACTGGTATTCACCAGTTGAGTTTACAAAAGTAGAGTAGCTGGAAATCGCGGACGTAGACGAGTACTGCCCGTAAGCAGCATTTTTTTCGTGATCCATTTTGGCAAGAAACTCCTTTCTGCCCAGCTTCACATCACCGAGATCGCGTTCGAGTCGCACGTGTCCGTGGCCCTTCTGATAGTAGAAAATGTCGTTTGCAATCAAAATGTGATTGATGTAATCTGCGTTGGCGAAAAGCATGGTGTCACGCGCCGGACTGATAAACATCACTTCTCCGTGCACCCTGTTGTAATTCATCTTTGCCCTCGAACTATTACCATTCCTGAAAAATACCTCCCCGTCGCGAAAGTCGGGGAACTGGTACCGGCCTTCGTAGGGTATCACCTTATTTGCGTCATTTCCTGTTTTTACCTGGTAAGTGTTTTTGCCGGATTGTGCATTTGCGGAAACAGCCAGCAATGTAGTAAACAGAAAAAGCGGGAGGTACTTCATGGCAGCAAGTGACTGGCTATATGAATATTTACGTTTAAATTTAAATAAATCCGATAAACTTTTCACGCAGCGAGCCGGCTACAACCCGACATTTTCTTATTCTTCCCAGTTGTCAATCACCGAACCTTCCTGTGTTTTAACAGAACTCTCGACGGCCGCATTGATTTCCGCCATTTCCTCCTCAGTGAGATCGCGCCACTTACCTACCGGCAGACCGTCAAGTGTCACATTCATTATACGCACTCTTTTCAATTTAGTCACCTGGTACCCCAGGAATTCGCACATTCTGCGTATCTGCCGGTTAAGTCCCTGTGTAAGAATGACCCTGAACACGAAGCTACCCTCCTTTTCTACGACGCACTTCCGCGTGACCGTTCCGAGTACCGGAACGCCTGCGCCCATTCTTTCGATGAACCCGTCGGTAATGGGCTTGTTGACCGTCACCACGTATTCTTTCTCGTGGTTATTGCCGGCGCGCAGGATTTTGTTGACGATATCTCCGTCGCTGGTCAGGAATATCAGCCCTTCCGAAGGTTTGTCCAGTCTGCCGATCGGGAAAATGCGTTCCTTGTGGCGGATATAGTCAATGATGTTACCTTTTACATTTTTCTCCGTAGTACAGGTAATTCCCACCGGCTTGTTGAATGCGATGTACACTCCTGCCTTTTTCGCTTTCAGGAGTTTTCCATTCACACGTACATCGTCAGCTGCCGAAGCCTTGTCGCCTAGCACCGCCACTTTCCCATTTAATGTAACCTTTCCCTGCTCAATCAGCTTGTCGGCCTCGCGGCGTGAGCAGTAACCTGTCTCGCTGATAAACTTATTTATTCTTGTTAATTCCAATTTGTTGCGGATTTGAATCAAAAAACAACTTCGGTTGACAAAGCAAATTTGGGTTGATTTTGAAAAATTATCATCGTTCAGACAAAGAATTCGTGGTTTTGCAACTTTACCCTTCATCTCTAAATCTATTTACAAATAAGAAAGATCATTTATTATTCTATGAAAAATCGTCTCCTG
Organism: Dyadobacter sp. Leaf189; assembly: GCF_001424405.1. Lineage (GTDB taxonomy): Bacteria > Bacteroidota > Bacteroidia > Cytophagales > Spirosomataceae > Dyadobacter. The sequence continues at coordinate 580,003 of NZ_LMPS01000005.1, read as the reverse complement.
CTCTGCCAGCTTTTCTTTTGGCTAACCGTCCTGACACTTCAGGCACAGCCCGCGCGCCGGCCCGTGGAAGTAATTGTGAGTACCAATCATGAGGACTGGACTTACAAAACGGGCGAAAAAGTGCAGTTCACCGTACAAGTCCTGAGAAATGGATTTCCGGTCAAAAATGCGCAGCTGCGATATGAAATTGGGTTGGAGAAGATGGACCCGACTATTAAAGAAAGCAAAACTGCTGCCGATGGAAAACTGACCATTGACGGCGGCACATTGAAAGCACCCGGTTTTCTGAGGTGTATTGTTTGGGCCAATGTAGACGGAGGCGAGTTCCGCGGTCTGGCTACTGCCGCATTTGAACCACTGAAAATTCAGCCGACGGTTTCAAACCCGGAAGACTTCGATACATTCTGGGCCAATGCAAAAAAGGAGCTGGCTGCTGTACCAATGGATGCAAAAATGACGCTGCTGCCTGAGCGCTGCACAGAAAAAACAAATGTGTATCACCTTAACCTGCAAAATAACAGACCAGGTGTAAGGGTTTACGGTATTTTGAGTATCCCGAAAAAGGAAGGTAAATATCCTGCATTACTGCGGGTACCTGGTGCGGGAGTCCGTGGCTATTATGGTGACGTCGCCACTGCTGATAAGGAGATTATCACACTCGAAATCGGCATTCACGGGATTCCGGTCACAATGGACCCGTCGGTTTACATTGATCTTGGACAAGGTGCTTTGAACGGGTATCCTGCTTACAATCTTGACGACAGGGACAAATTCGTCTATAAAAAGGTATATCTCGGTTGCGTGCGTGCCAACGATTTCCTTGTTAGTCTGCCGCAGTTCGACGGCACCAACCTTGCGGTTACCGGCGGCAGCCAGGGTGGCGCATTGTCAATCGTAACAGCCGGTCTCGATCCCCGCGTAAAATGGCTGGGCGCATTTTACCCTGCATTGAGTGATGTAACGGGTTACCTGCACGGCCGGGCAGGCGGCTGGCCTCATTACTTTGACAAAAACGGAGTTAGTGTCAATAATACGAATGCGAAAGTGGCGACTGTGGGCTACTATGATGTGGTTAATTTCGCAAGACGCGTAAAAGTGCCTGGATTGTACATATGGGGTTTTAACGACGAAACCTGTCCGCCTACTTCCATGTATGCTGCCTACAACGTAACCACCGCGCCCAAAGAACTGAAACTGTACCAGGATACCGGCCACTGGACTTACCAGGAAGAGAGAGATATTATGAATAACTGGCTGGTGGAGAAGTTGAAGGGGAAGCAATGAGAAATGATTGAATGAGTGAGCATCTTCCAATCCCAACAAACGATATTATAAAATTATGGATCGCAGGAGTTTTATTGAAAAATCTGCATTGGCGGGAGCGGCGTTTTCTTCGCTGCCGTTATTAACTGCCCTGAGGAGAGCATCTCCGTACAAAACTGCATTGATCGGTGCGGGCTGGTGGGGTACCAATATCCTGCGTTGCGCCATGCAGGCAGGCGAGTCAAAGCTGGTGGCGCTTTGTGACGTAGATCAGAACCAGCTGAAAACGTGTGCGGAAGTTTTTTCCAAGCTCTCACCAGATAAGCCGAAGCTGTACAGGGATTATCGTGAAATGCTGGCGAAGGAAAAGCCCGAGATCGTGATCGTTGCCACGCCGGACCATTGGCACGCACTCTGCTGCATTGCGGCAATAGAGTCAGGTGCGCACGTGTACGTGGAAAAACCCATTTCGCACACCATTAAAGAAGGACGTGCAATGGTAAACGCCACGCGCAAACACGGCAGAATTGTGCAGGTAGGTACGCACAGGCGCGTCTCGCCTCATAATGTTTCAGGAATGCAGTTTCTGAAATCCGGGAAAGCGGGCAAGATTGGAATGGCGCGTGCATTTGTTCATTATGGCGGAGGCCCGGGACAGAAAACGCCCGATCAGGAGCCGCCACAAGGTCTTGACTGGGACTTTTACTGCGGACCTGCGCCTTTGGTACCTTATAATAAGACGATCACACCAAGAGGGTTTCGTAATTACCTCAACTTTGCCAACGGTACGCTGGGCGACTGGGGAATTCACTGGCTTGATCAGGTTTTGTGGTGGTCGGAGCAGAAGTACCCGAAGAAGATATACTCCACCGGAGGTCGCGCAATTCGCCAGGATAATACGGACGCGCCCGATCACCAGGTAGCTGTTTACGATTTCGACGGCTTTACGCTGGAATGGGAACATCGTAATTTTGCCGCAAACAATGCGGAGAAAACCCACCCTCAGCAAGCTGTTGGCGTTTATTTCTACGGAACGGAAGGTACTTTCCACATGGGCTGGCTAGACGGATGGACATTCTATCCGACTGACCCGAAAAAGCCCGTTATCCACGAAGATGCGAAGCTGAATAAGCCCGACGATCAGAATATCCAGGAACTCTGGGCCAATTTCCTGAATTCAATTAAAACCAACAAGCCGCCGATCTGCGAGATCGAGGTGGGCCAGCGTTCGACAAACGTGGCGCTGCTGGGAATGCTGTCTTACAAGCTCGGCAGAAGTATTGTGTGGGACGGAGAAAAAGAAACGATCGAAGGCGATGCAGAGGCAAACAAGCTGCTAAGCCGGGAGTACCGCGGGGAATGGAAGTATCCAGAAGTGTAGAGTTTTGTTTTTGTCATTTAATGACACTTCAATGACAAAACCTGACTATTAACAAACCATTCAAAATCCCAGGATGCACAAAAAACAGGTGACGCTCCTTAGAGAAGCGCCACCTGTTTGCATTTCAATTTGGTCAGTCAATTTTCACCACTTCTGCGGGAATGTTGTACTGGTCAATGATCTCACGTGTGAAACGTACGTGCCCGCGTGGCGCCATAAGATACAGCTTTGCCCCTTTCATTCCTGCCAATTCACTCAGCAGTTTCCATTTGGAGATATTGCCTCTCATCTGATCGCTCTTGATAGAGACTTCCAGGTAGTGTCTGTTGAACATATTCACTCCCGTAACGTCAGGAGTAAACTTAGCATTGTCGGCTGCCCTTTCATAGGATTTCGGGGTTTCGTAGCCTTCTATATTAGCCTGAATGTCCTTAAATCCGTGGGCTTTGGCCCACTTTACTACTTGTGGTATAAACAGTTCTTTTTCCATAATGCTGTGCATAAGTAAATGTCTCTCCCGGTGACCTACAAGGAAAGCTATTTTAAAAAATCGGGCTAAATATTGATGAGGAAGAATTATAAATGCCGGAGAGTCGCTGGCAAAATATAGAACTATACACGAATATAGCGCATTTTAGGGCATTTATCCAAATTTTTACACAAAATAACTCAGTCTTCGAGCTCGTCGAGTAAATTATTGTAAGCACCCTGCAACTCACGTAACGCTTTGGCATTGTTTTGCCTCCGAGCAAGTTCCACACCTTTCTGATAAATTTCCTCAGCTTTTTTAACCTCGCCACTTTCTGCAAAAAATGCGCCAGCGTGATAGTAAGTTGGAAGATAATCTGCGTGACCATCCAGCAGTTTGTTAAAATACACTTCCGCCTGACCTGCATCCGATTTCATGTACTCGATTGCAAGTGCGTAAATGTTAAATGGATCGTTGGGATCCTCCTCGTAAAATGCCAGTAAGTTGGTCAGTAATGTGCTGCTCATTGCAAAGTATTATGCTTGCATACTATTTCTATTTCCTTTAATTTGCCCGTCAAAGGTTTTGTCACAAACATAATACAGGTAACCAAATACTCATGAAAATTCTCGTTTGTATTACCAATGTACCCGATACAACATCCAAAATAACTTTCACCGATAACAATACCCGGCTGAACAAAGCGGGGGTGCAATATATTATCGGGCCTTACGACGATTATGCACTTGCAAGGGGTGTTGAATTGAAGGAAAAAACAGGCGGTACGCTCACGGTGCTGCACGTAGGAGAAGCCGATGCAGAGCCGCAGATCCGCAAAGCGCTGGCTATCGGCGCAGATGATGCTATTCGTATCAATGCAGAGCCGCTGGATTCCTACTTCACTGCGGTGCAGATCGCGGCGATTGCCCGGGAGGAAAACTACGACCTGATTTTAATGGGCCGGGAATCCATCGATTATAATAGCGGCGTGGTGCACGGAATGGTCGGTGAAATGCTGGGGATCAACTCCTACTCGCCCGTCATGAAACTGGAACTGGAAGGCAGCACAGCCACGATCACGCGTGAAATTGATGGTGGAAAGGAGATCCTCAAAGCCAACCTGCCGCTTGTACTCGGCTGCCAGGAACCGATTGCAGAATGGAAAATTCCGAATATGCGCGGGATTATGACAGCCAGAACAAAGCCTCTCAAAGTGGTGGAGCCGGTGGCAACGGAGGAAATGAGCGCGCCTGTGGCCTACTCGCTTCCTGCTCCAAAAGGAGCCTGCAAGATGATCCCGGCAGCAGAGGCTGAGACACTGATTCGGCTGCTGCAAACAGAAGCAAAGGTTCTTTAAGCTTCATCCAAAATCTAAATCAAGAAATCATGTCCGTATTGATCTTTATAGAACTGGATAACGGTTCAATCAAAAAAACTTCACTGGAAACAGTCGCCTATGGTGCGAAAGTGGCCGCTCAGGTAAACGGAAAAGCGGTTGTACTTGCAATTGGCGATGCAAGTTCTGCCGAGCTCGAAAAGGCCGGCCATTATGGCGCTGAAAAAGTGCTGCACGCGGCTGGTGAAAAGCTCGCTCATGAAAACAGTCTGGCCTATGCCGATGTGCTGGTGCAGGCATCTGCTCAGGAACAAAGCCAAATCATTGTTTTACCAAAATCCGGACTAGGTGACGCCATTGCTGCCAGGGCCGCGGCCAGGTTGAAAGCCGGTGTAGTCTCGGGTGTAACTGCATTGCCCGAAACAGAAGGTACATTTAAGGTAACCCGCAGCATTTTCACCGGCAAGGCATTTGCGACAACTGAGATCAAGTCGGAGATCAAGTTCCTGGTGGTAAGAAAGAATGCAATCGAAATAGACGAAGCCGGACTGAATACCGCCGGTGCGACCATAGAGCCGTTTTCACCTGCATTGCGCGATGCCGATTTTCAGGCGAATGTAGTTGATGTAGAAAAAGCAAGTGGTGAATTGTCATTGACTGAGGCCGAGATCATTGTATCGGGAGGCCGCGGAATGAAAGGTCCGGAACACTGGCAGGCGCTGCTCGACCTGGCAAGTGCACTCGGCGCAGCTACCGGATGCTCCAAGCCCGTTTCCGACCTCGACTGGCGACCGCATCATGAACATATCGGCCAAACCGGCATTAAAGTGGCGCCCAACCTTTATATCGCCTGCGGTATTTCAGGTGCGATACAGCATCTGGCCGGCGTGAACGGATCCAAATGCATTGTGGTGATCAACAAAGATCCTGAGGCGCCGTTCTTTAAGTCGGCAGATTACGGAGTTGTGGGTGACGTATTCGAAATCCTGCCCCGGCTTACGGCTGCTGCAAAGGCGATCAGATGAGAATTCGCGCATTTTCAGCGTTTAAATGAATATTTGCCAAAACAGAAATAAAAAATAGCTTCTAAATCAGTCCCTTAACGAGGTATATTTGGGAGCATTCGGTTTTAAGGCCGATGATAACCCGTGCACGATTTTTTTATGCAGCACGGGTTATTTATTTTTGCATCAAAAATTCCGCCCAGGCACAATTCACACAGCTGTTAACCATATTTGCGCATTTAGTTTAACGTGAAAAAAATCAAGTTAGAAATTCTGGGACTTTCACCGAGCCAGTCACAGGCCGGATCTTTCGCTCTTGTTCTAGGGGAGGAATTGGGCAACCGTCGCCTACCCATTATCATCGGCGTTTTCGAAGCCCAGGCTATTGCCGTGCAGATAGAAAATATAGTCCCCAATCGCCCGATGACGCACGACCTGTTCAAGTCATTTGCCGATGGAATGAATTATACATTGAAGGAAATCGTCATTTCGGACCTCAAAGAAGGTATTTTCTATGCAAAAATCGTTTGCACGGATAATCTGAGAGAAGTTGAGATTGACGCCAGACCTTCCGATGCCATCGCGATCGGCTTGCGTTTCGATATCCCCATTTTTACCTACGAAGCCATTTTATCCGAGGCCGGTATCGTATCCAGTTCATTATCCGACGAAGAAGATGAGGATGAAGATGCCGTGCGGGAAACCGTTAAACCTTCCGGCTCCAAGGATGTGATCCGGGATTTGTCACTGGACGAATTACAGCGCATGCTGGACGACGCACTTTCGAAAGAAGATTACGAAAAAGCGGCGAAGATCCGTGATGAAATGGGAAGAAGGAACTGATCTGTTACCTGCTCATTTAAGTTAAAAATAGTTAAGGAAAGCCGCTTATCCGGCTTTTTTGAATTATAAATCCCTATTTTTGCCACTGTCACTTTGTGGTAGCCCGCATTCACAAAAGCGAAATTCAGAGCCGCTATGCCTAAAAAGAAAAAGATTGGAAGTTACCCGAATGCAATGATTGTGATGAGCCTTACGGCCGCCCTGTTTCTCATTGGTTTTTGCGGACTTCTGGTGATCCAATCTAAGAAACTGGTTTCGATCATTCGCCAGAATATTGAGGTTCGTATTTTCCTCGACAAGCAGTTGACGAAAGCCGCAGAAGACTCTATTCTCAATGTTGTGAAAGTGAAGCCTTTCGTTCTCAACTCTGCTGAGGCCAAAGCCATTACTTTCGTCTCCAAAGAAGAAGCAGCCAAGGAATTCATAGAAGGTACCAAAGAGGATTTCGCTACTTTCCTCGGCGAAAATCCATTGCGGAACAGCTACCGTGTCAAGATCCACGAAGACTATTTTGAAGAAGCCAAGCTCGCCCAGATCAAGAAAGACCTGGAACAGATCAAGGGTGTTTACGAAGTGGTTTATCAGGAAGACCTTGCGGATAATATCAACCGGAACGTTACAAAAATTTACATTGTACTCGCCAGCTTTGCATTCATCATGCTGATTATCATTGTGTTGCTGGTAAACAATACGATCAAGCTTGCTATTTACTCGCAGCGTTTTCTCATCCGGAGTATGCAGCTTGTAGGTGCTACAAACGGCTTTATTCAGCGACCTTATGTAGTGCGCGGCGCCATTCAGGGACTGGTTGGTGGCGTTTTAGCGGGCGTTCTGCTGGTCGTGTTGCAGCAGGTTGCAGTGCGGAATGTGGAGGGACTTGCAATGTTGCAGGAGTACGATAAGATTGCGATACTCGTCGGAACAGTGCTCGTGCTGGGAATCCTGATCGGCGTTTCGAGTACATACCAGTCGCTGGCGCGGTACCTGCGCATGACGCTGGATGATTTATATTGATAAGAATAAGCTTTCAACAAGAACAAGATATGAACAGCAAAAAGAATGAACTACCGTTCTCGGCGTCCAACTACACGACGATGCTGATAGGTATTGCAGTAATCCTCGCAGGTTTCCTGATCATGAGCTTTGATTCAACGGAATTCGGTTTCGGCTTCCTCGGACTGACCCTCGGGCCCATTGTGACGGTTGTGGGCTTTGTCATCGAGTTTTGGGCGATCTTACGTAAACCGGCAAATTCATGAGTATTTGGCAGGCCATTATCCTGGCAATCGTTGAAGGAATAACAGAATTTCTACCCGTTTCTTCCACCGGGCACATGATCATCGCTTCCTCCTTCATGGGGATCAGCCACCTGGAATTCACAAAAATGTTCACCGTGAATATCCAATTCGGAGCGATCTTGTCGGTATTGGTTTTATACTGGAAACGCTTTTTCCAGACCACCGATTTCTATATCAAGCTTTTCGTTGCATTCCTTCCGGCCGCAGTAATCGGCTTCCTGCTGAATGATTTCATAGATGCGCTGCTGGAAAACGTGGTAGTGGTGGCAGTATCCCTGCTCGTGGGTGGTATCATCCTGATTTTCATCGACAGAATTGCAAACGATACAAGCAGTGAAAAGGAAATTACCCTGCCTACTGCATTGAAAATCGGGTTTTTCCAGTGCATTGCAATGATACCCGGCGTTTCCCGCTCAGCTTCTACCATTATCGGCGGAATGTTACAGGGATTATCCAGAAAGCAGGCGGCAGAGTTTTCATTCTTCCTTGCCGTACCTACCATGGCCGCTGCTGGTGGCTATAAGCTGTTGAAAACGTACGATACGATCAAAGCGGAGGATATTCAGACGTTGCTGATCGGAAATGTGGTAGCATTTGTCGTTGCGATGCTTGCGATCAAATTTTTCATCAGCTTTCTTACCAAATACGGTTTCAAGGTTTTTGGTTACTACCGCATTATCCTCGGATTGATTTTACTGGGTCTGCTTGCTTCGGGTTACAAGCTCGATGTTGTATAAGCCAGGCTCTTCGCCCACCAAAATGATTTTACATTGAATAGTAATACCAATACACCGGATGAAGGAGAAGTCATTTTAGTTGACAAACCTTTAACCTGGACCTCATTTGATGTTGCTAACAAGCTCAAAAGAGCCTGTAAATTCAAAAAAATCGGTCACGCCGGTACACTTGATCCCCTGGCGACGGGTTTATTGATTTTATGTACCGGTAAAAAAACCAAGCAGATCGATACCTATCAGGCGCAGGAAAAAGAGTATACGGGCACATTTGTGCTGGGAAAAACAACTCCCTCCGTTGATCTCGAAACTGAATTCGACGCCGAATACCCTACCGACCATATCAATGCAGAAGTGCTCGAAGCCGCACGTAAAAGGCTGACAGGACTGATCGAACAGGTACCACCTATTTACTCTGCCGTGCGCGTTGATGGCGAGCGGCTTTACAAAAAAGCAAGGCGCGGCGAAGTAGCTGAAATCAAGAAACGTACTGTGGAGATCTCCCTTTTCGAGATTGATGCTGCGCGCTTTCCGGAGATTGATTTTAGGATCATTTGTACAAAAGGTACTTATATTCGCAGTATTGTTCGTGATTTCGGTGAGTTCGCCGGAAGCGGCGCGTACCTGAGTGCATTATGCAGGACCAGAATAGGCGCCTTCGAACTAAAAGATGCCTGGAATCTGACCGATTTCATTCATCAGAAACGAGTAGCTCTGAAGTTAGATGTTGACGAATGAAAATTTATCATAGCCTCGATTCCTTCTCCAAACTGGAATACGGCGTAGTTACAAGTGGCACTTTCGATGGTGTTCACCTGGGACATCAAAAAATACTCTCGCGCCTGCTGGAAATCTGCCGGCGAACTGGCGGAGAGTCCGTGGTGCTGACTTTCTGGCCCCACCCACGGACGGTAGTTTCCGAAGACAGTCAATCCTTACAGCTTTTATCGACCGTTGAGGAAAAGATCGAGCTTTTTGCCCAGCTCGGAATCCATCACCTGGCCATTGTTCCATTCACCCGCGCATTCTCCGAACTGTCTTCTGACGAATTTATTCAGCAGATACTCGTTGACAAGATCGGCACCAAAAAGCTGGTTATCGGTTACGATCACCGTTTTGGCAGGAATCGGGAGGGTAGCTTTGAATTCCTGCAGGAAAACTGTTCAAAATATGGATTTGAAGTGGAAGAGATCCTGCGCGCTGACATTGAAAATATGGCGATCAGTTCTTCCCGCATCCGCAAAGCATTGATCACCGGCCACATTGACGAAGCCAATGAGCTGCTCGGCAGGGCGTATACGCTTTCAGGGACTGTGGTGAAAGGCAAACAACTGGGCCGCACAATCGGCTTTCCGACTGCGAATGTACATCTTCATGAATCGTACAAGCTGGTGCCGATGAATGGCGTTTACGTGATCCGCGCCACCTACCAGGATATCAGTTACAATGGAATGCTCAACATTGGCGTGCGCCCGACAGTTGACGGAACCGTACGTACGATTGAAGCGCATCTTTTTGATTTTGACAAAGAAATTTACGGAGAAGACCTGAAACTGGAATTGTTACATTACCTGCGTCTCGAGCAGAAATTCGGGGGTTTGGATATGCTCGTCAAGCAGATCCAGATCGACAAAGAGAGCACCCTCGCCTACTTCTCCTGAGCAACTGATTTTACTTAGCTTACCAAAAGCGTGTCTTAACGGCACGCTTTTATTATTTTAAGAGAAAATAACACGCAATTCCAAACATGAAACACTACGACGCGATTGTAATTGGCTCGGGCCAGGCAGGAACTCCCCTATCCAGAAAGTTGGCAGAGTCCGGAATGAAAACAGCTCTCATAGAAAGACGCTTCGCCGGAGGAACTTGTGTTAACGACGGCTGCTCCCCTACAAAAGCCATGATCGCGTCAGCTAAAGCTGCCTGGGTCGCGAAAAACAGCGCGGAACTCGGAGTGAATACGCAGCAGGTGAATGTGGATTTTACTACTGTGAGAAAGCGTAAAGACGAGATTGTGAAAAGAATGCGCGGCAACCTGGAAAAGGGATTTGCCAATACCAAAAACCTGGATGTGATTTACGGAAACGCTGCATTCAGTGGGAATAAAGAGGTAAGTATCCAATTGAATGACGGAGGCGAGGAAGTACTTACAGCCGATCTGATCTTTATCAATACAGGTTTGAGCCCGGTAGTGCCGGATGTGGCGGGGATCAGCGGCATTAATTATCTCACTTCCACTACGATACTTGACATTGATGAAGTGCCGGAACATTTGCTGATTCTGGGGAGCGGCTACATCGGACTGGAATTTGGTCAGATGTTCACTCGCTTTGGTGCGAAAGTTACCATTCTTGAACCTTCTGAAAGGATCCTGAAACATGAAGATGAAGATATTGCCGAAGCAATCACGGAAATACTGGAAAAGGAGGATATCGAAATTCTTACAAACACCAAGGCCGTAGAATTCACGAAAAGTAAAAAGGATATTCTGGTAACGGTTGACAGCAAGGGCGAAAACCGGACAATAGAATGCACACACGTACTTGTTGCAACCGGAAGAAAACCGAACACTGATCAACTCGAACCCGAAAAATCCGGCATTAAGGTGGATGAGAAAGGGTTTATCAGTGTAAATGATGAACTGGAAACCAATGTGAAGGGAATTTACGCAATTGGCGACGTAAAAGGCGGACCTGCGTTCACGCACATTTCTTACGATGATTACCGCGTGGTATCCAATATTGTGATCGATAAGAAGAAAGATTCCATTGCCGGCAGACAGCAACCTTATTGTATGTTTATTGATCCGCAGCTTGGCCGTGTCGGGATTACCGAAAAGGAAGCACTGGAAAAAGGATTGGACATTCAGGTGTATGCAATGAAAAACGACAGCGTGGCGCGTGCGATTGAAACAGGTGACACACGCGGGATGATGAAAGCTGTGGTAGATACCCGGTCTGGTAAAATCCTGGGTGCCGCTGTGCTGGCAGAAGAAGGCGGCGAGATCGTTACTGCGATTGAGCTGGCGATTATGGGCGGACTTACGTTTGACCAGCTGCGTGATGGAATCTTCGCCCACCCCACCTACTCAGAGTCGCTGAATAACCTGTTTACGGAACCTGTTCGCTAATTTGCCTGTATAGGTACATATTGCCGCCCATTGCGGTTAACAATCAGCTACCCAAGCAGCGACGTCACATCTATGATCCTGGCCAAAAACATCAGTAAACATTACGGAGAAATCCAGGCGGTCAGGAACATCTCATTTGAGGTAAAGCAAGGCGAAACAATGGTTTTGCTGGGTACGAGCGGTTGCGGGAAGACTACTACGCTTAAAATGATCAATCGGCTCATTGAGGCAAGCTCGGGGCAGATTGAGATCAATGGCGAAAGTATTTTTGATAAAAGTCCTGAACTGCTCCGACGTACAATCGGCTACGTTTCCCAGAACAATGGCTTGTTTCCACATTTTACTGTGCGCGAGAACATTGGTATTGTACCAAAACTGCAGAAATGGGATCAGCAAAAAACCAGGCAGCGGACAGAGCAGCTACTGGATCAGCTGCAACTTCCTGTCGGAGAGTTTGCCGGTAAATACCCGGATGAGCTCAGCGGAGGGCAGAAACAGCGTGTGGCTGTCGCTCGCGCCTTGATTGTCGAGCCAGCTGTTCTGTTAATGGATGAACCTTTCGGCGCTCTTGATCCTGTGACCCGTGCCGGTATCCGTCAGGAATTCCTGCGCTTACCTGAATTGAAAAAAACAACGATCGTGATGGTTACGCATGATGTCCAGGAAGCATTTGAGCTTGGCGACCGCGTTTCGATCATGGATAAAGGCGAGATTGTGCAGTCGGGTACCCCGTCGGAACTGCTGTTCAAGCCTGCCAATGTATTTATCAGTTCATTCTTTGATCATCAGCGACTTTTCTTCGAACTAAGTGCTATTAAATTCAGCCAGGTCTGGGATTTATTGCCTGATTCGAATGGAGACAAACAACCACAGTTTGATCCCGGTCAAAGTCTCTGGGAGGGATTAGGCTACTTATCAGATCACAACTTGCAGGAGTTATTTATAGCTGATTCTGCCGGAATTCAGAAGCGGGCTGACGAGACTGCTATTTTCCGGGTGTTCAATCAAATCAAAAGCGTGCATTAATGGAGCAGCAACAAGGTCTTTGGGATTTTATGACCCAGCAGTCCGACAAGCTGCTGAGCCAAACCGTCGCGCACATTGGTCTTACCTGCATTTCACTGCTGCTATCGGCAGCAGTGGCACTGCCCCTCGGCATCTGGATAGCCCGAAAGAACAAAGCGGCCTGGATTGTGCTGGGGATTGCCGGCATTTTACAAACAATCCCAAGTATCGCGCTGCTCGGATTTCTGATCCCGCTGCTCGGTATTGGCGCAATGCCCGCGATCACCGCGTTATTCCTTTACGCATTGCTCCCAATGATCAGGAACACTTATACCGGTATCAGGAACGTGGATCCGGCAGTTACAGAAGCAGCCCGCGCAATGGGAATGCGCGCTTCCGAGATCCTGCTGAGCGTGGAGCTTCCGCTTGCATTGCCCGTTATCCTGGCCGGCATTCGCACGGCGGCGGTCATCAATGTTGGCGTGGCTACGCTGGCGGCGTACATTGCAGCAGGTGGACTGGGCGAATTTATCTTCGGCGGCATTGCATTGAACAACAGTAATATGATCCTCGCCGGCGCGATTCCAGCCGCATTGCTGGCAATCATTTTCGACTTCCTGCTATCGCTTTTGCAAAAAGCAAATTTCCAAAAAATGAGATTGCTCCTTTTTGCCTTTCCCGTTCTGCTGGTTACCCTTTCCTCTTTTTACCTGCTTCCTGTTGCCCAAACGAAGCTTTTGGCAGGATTTACACCCGAATTCATGGGGCGGGAGGATGGCTATCTGGGATTAAAATCAAAATATGGACTGGATATCTCTACTGTCGTAATTAGCGACGCGGTTATGTACAAAGCTGCATTTGAAAAGAAGCTCGATGTGATCAGCGGGTACAGTACTGACGGTCGCCTGAAAGCTTTTGACCTGATCACCCTGGAAGATGACCGCCACATTTTTCCCCCTTATTATGCCTCGCCCCTGATCCGGAAAGATGCACTGGAACGCTACCCTGAGCTGGAAACTGCCTTGAACCTGCTTGCTGGCAAGATTAACGACTCGATCATGACAGAGCTGAATTACCGCGTCGACTACCTGAAACAAGCTCCCGAGCAGGTTGCCGCAGACTTCCTCAAATCCGTTGGATTGTACAAGAGATCGTTGAATGGGAATAAAGGCATTGTGCGGCTCGGTTCAAAGATCTTCGCGGAACAGTACATTCTGATCAATATGTATAAAATACTGATCGAGGGAAATACAATGCTGAAAACCGTAACGCGCACCGGACTGGGCGGGACGAAAATCTGCTTCGACGCACTCGCCAACAACGAAATAGATATGTACCCCGAATACACCGGAACCGGTTTGCTGGTTATCCTCAAACCCGACCCGCAGACTATCAAGAGGGTAAGTGGCAATCGGGACGAAACGTTTCAATACGTAAGTGAAGAATTCGGAAGACTTTACAACATGCAGTGGCTCACGCCGATCGGGTTCAACAATGCCTACGCATTGATGATGCGAAAACAACAGGCACAATCATTGCATATCAATTCCATAACCGCATTAAAACAGTACCTGTCTGATGACCAACCACAGCATTAGGGACGAATTCAACACCGTCAGAAAGTATAGCGAGCAGATTTGTGCTCCTCTTGCAAATGAAGACTATGTTCCGCAGCCCGTTCCTTTCGTAAGTCCGCCCAAGTGGCACCTGGCGCATTCCACCTGGTTTTTCGAGACCTTCATCCTGAAACAGTTCCAGCCGGGCTACAAAGAATACGATCCTGACTTCAATTTCCTGTTCAACAGCTATTACAACAATATCGGGGAACGTACAATGCGAACCGACCGCGGCAACATGACGCGACCAACAACGGAAGCTGTGTATGCATATCGCCGCCACGTAGATGCATGTATGCACGAGCTACTGGAACGCGACCTTGATCAGGATACCCTTTCGCTGATCAGGCTGGGGCTTCATCATGAGCAGCAGCACCAGGAACTTTTGGTCACTGATATCAAGTACATTCTCGGCCACAATCCGCTTTTTCCCGTTTATAAAGCCGGCCACAATCTTGTCGGTTCGGGGAATACAGAAACTGGCTTTCTGACTGTGCCTGAGGGCGTTTACGACATTGGGTTCTCCGGCGACGGTTTTTGCTTCGATAATGAGTTAGGGAAACACAAGGTATACCTGCACGAATTTGAGATCAGCAAAGGACTGGTTACCAATGCAGAATACCTCGAATTTATGAATGCGGGGGGGTATGCCGATTTTAACCTCTGGCTGGATGAAGGCTGGTCATGGGTGAATGAGCATGCGGTTAATGCGCCGATGTATTGGCATAAAGTGTCCGGCGAGTGGCATTACTTCACATTGGACGGGCTGCAAAAGGTGGATCCTGACGCGATTTTAAGTCACGTGAGCTTTTATGAAGCTTCTGCATTTGCGCAATGGAAACAAATGCGTTTGCCGACTGAATTTGAATGGGAAATCGCTTCTGTTAACCTCGACTGGGGTCAGCGTTGGGAATGGACCAACAGCGCCTACCTTCCCTACCCGGGATTTACCAAGGCGCCCGGCGCGGTCGGCGAGTACAATGGTAAGTTTATGATCAATCAAATGGTATTGCGTGGTGCTTCCGTAGCTACTTCGCCGGAGCATAGCCGACGTACTTACCGCAATTTTTTTCACGCCCCTGAACGCTGGCAGTATACCGGGATCAGGTTGGTTAAATAATCGTTTCACACCAGATATGTCAGAGAATTCATTTGCAACAGATATACACATTGGCCTGACAGCCCCTTTAAAGCACATTTCTTCCAAATATTTTTACGACGATATAGGCAGCGGGATTTTTCAGGATATCATGAAAATGCCCGAATACTATCCGACACCCTGCGAGTTTGAAATCCTTTCGCTGCAAAGTGACCAAATTTTTAATAGGCTGGGCTTTGACAAGGCTTTCAGCGTGGTGGAGTTTGGTGCCGGCGACGGAGTGAAAACAAGGCAGCTGCTGAAAAAGCTGATCGAAAACGGCGCTGATTTCTCTTATGTACCCATTGACATCTCTAAAAAAGCGATTGACGAGCTGGTGGAGAATATGCGCACGCATTTACCCGAGCTGAAAATCGCGCCGAAAGTGGGCAACTACTTTTCGATGATGGAAGAGCTTTCCGGCTCGGATACGCCCAGCTTGTTTTTGTTTTTGGGCGGAAATATCGGGAACTATGAGCAGGAACAGGTAAAGGGACTACTTTCGGACTTCCGCCGCAATATGAAAGCAGGTGACAAGCTGCTCACCGGCTTTGATCTGCAAAAAAATCCGGCTACGATCCGCTGCGCCTACGACGATCCGCAGGGGATCACAAAAGCATTTAACATTAACCTCCTGCACCGCATTAACCGGGAGCTCGGCGGGAATTTCAATACCACGCAGTTTGACTTTTACTCCCATTATAACCCGCTGAATGGTGAAGTGAGAAGTTATCTTGTCAGCTTGTCGCCGCAAAAGGTCTTTGTACAGGAAACGAATCACACCTATTCCTTCGAGCGCAACGAGCTGATCTGGACTGAGCTTTCCAAGAAATACAAAATCCCGGAAATCGAGCAGGTAGCTACGGAAAACGGGTTTACCGTAGTGGAGCATTTCCTTGATTGCAAGCATTACTTCAACGACAGCCTCTGGACATTATCCTGATCACAAAAAAAGCAGGCTCTTTGCGGGGCCTGCTTTTTCCTTGCATTACCAAATGCTTTCTTAGCGTGAAACAAATTTGTTGAACCTGCTTTCCTTCCCGTCGGCTGTTTTATCCTGATACAGGAATTGCAGATTGCTTTCGTCAAACTTCTCGAAAAACTCTTCCCACGTAATTTCTTCCAGCTTTCCTTCGCCGCTATATCCCGGAAAATCTATCCGGAGAATGCCGGTATGTTCGTCTTTATCTCCTGTTCCTTTGACAGTTGCAGGTTTTCCGCCGCGTTTTTCAACCCAGGCTTTGATTTCTTTGTGATCTGTTGTGCTCGATGAAGTGCTTTTAGTAGCCATGATCTTCGTTTTTGGTTTGTTCCGAAAAGATCTAAAAAACTGTGCCCCAGCCAGCATTCCTAGTAAGCTATCTGGCATAGCTGCATTGGGCGTCGCAGCAGGTGCGCCGGCGATATTTCATAGATTAATCTGACTGTAAACTTTAACGATAAATAGCCTCGAAAGCCTCTTTTCAAAGCCAGGCATACCAATCATTCCTGTGGCTCCCGTGACTATTATTGTTATTTTCGTTACGCATCAGCGTTCAATCATTTTCCAAAACATAGAGAATGTATCCTCCATGATTTTGTGCTGTTCTTTTCTGGTGAATTTATTTGACGAAAGGTATTGATTTACACCAAATACCTGATTACTGATCAAAATGTACAATAGGTTTACATCTGTGTCAGCGATCTGTTGTTCCCTGATAGCCAGACGAAAAAGTTGCAATACAGGAGCTATCTGAGCTGAAATCTCATCGTTGTTAATTTTTTTCAGATAAGGAGAATTGGAGAATTGCGCCAGAAACAAAAATTCGTTGGGACTACGGAGCGACCATTTAAGTGATTCTTCGTAATACGTCCTGATAGCTTCCTTTGTTGATTTAACTTCTGCTAATGCAACATTTATACTTTCTGCTGCCAATCCTTTTAATTTTAAGTAGAGTGAAATGATCAAGTCATCTTTAGTCGGAAAAAAATAAAACAAAGTACCCGTTGCTATCCCTGCCTCCTTTGCAATTTTACTTGTCGGTGTATCATTAAATCCTTGTGATACAAACAATTCCAATGCGGTTTGAAGTAGTTTTTCCCTTTTATCCATAGGTTAAGATTATTTTGAATGCAATCGAAGTATAAAAACACGTATATACCCCAATTGCATTCCTGGTATTGCTGACTTTTACCTTATATCATCCATTGGGCCGCAGAATAGTTCATTTACCATAATGGTATCCAAATATTCATAAAGTCCGCTAATTAAGCCATTCTTAAAGGTTAAAAGCAACATCACATCGTTTTCGTAAATACGCCCATCCTTTCGCGTTCCCCGAATATGAACATAAAGTGCTGCCCGCTCCTGGTCTGCCGTGATAGATCGAAGCGTCATTTTCATTCCCTCCGGGAATCGTTCTGCTACCGTGCCCCATAATTTTACCTGGTTTTCTAGTGATTGGTAACCGCCAAACGGCCAGGATCCATCACCACTCAACCAATACACACAATCAGGCGTTTTTAATAAGGCCATTTCATCGAAGTTCCCTTCCACCATTGCATTGAAATATTTTTCTGCTATTTCTTTTGTTTCCATGCGTTTGTAATTTAGTGACTGTTTAGTCAGTCGCTACAAATGTACAATAATTTATTTGCCAGCAAAATCCGCAAGTCTTTAAAAAACTTCTTACACCGGATTGCGCTATTCTACCTTGTTACTATTATTTGTGACTCAATGGAGCCACTTCCGGAAGTGTATGATGTGTCAATTGAAACAGTGCAAAACAATTCCAAACCCACAATCTGACAAATATTTTAAGTACTCCAAACGCTGCTGACATACTGCTGTCACTTCGCTGCATTTAGTTTGTACTGTAACAAAAAACCAAAACAAAAACTGCCTTAAACATGGAAACCAACAGCATTCAGACCGGCGAAGTCAACACACAAATTCCCATTTTGACACCGGAAGACCTCCTCGCGCATTGGCAGGGCCACCGCAGGATTACAAGAAGAGCCATTGAAGCTTTCCCTGAGGAACAGTTCTACAATTTCTCAATCGGAGGAATGCGCACTTTCGCGCAACTGACCATGGAGATGATCGTGCTGACCGCACCGGGTATCCGCGGTATAGCAACGGGTGACTGGACTTTTGGTGAGCCTAAAATGGATTTCTCTACGCCACCGCCTGCTACAAAACAGGAAGTACTTGCATTGTGGGACCATATTACCGAATATATCAACCTGCTCTGGCCGCAAATACCGGCGTCTCGCTTCCGGGAAACTGATACCGCTTATGGGATGTATGAAGGCACTGTGCATTCCCTGTTCATGTACATCATCGATAATGAAATCCATCACCGCGGTCAGGGATTTGTATACCTGCGCGCGCTGGGTATTGAACCACCTGCCTTCTGGGACAGATCGTAGTCTATTAGCCACTTTAATTTTTCCAGCCGGAGATCAGGGTTTTGCCTCTCGCAAACCCTGATCTGCCGGTTGGAAAACCAACATAAGAGATCGCATATTTTTCTGGAATAATTTTAGTACTTACCTTCGTACCAGTAAGTTCTACACAATTATTTAAAATCCAGAACAATGAAAAACACACACCTGGTTGTGGCCATTTCCATTGCATTGCTAGCCACTGCCAACGAATCTTTCTCGCAAAACAAACCTGCGCCAACCGGCCAGGTTCCACGCGCTTATTCAGGCCAGCAACAAGGTACCTCCTCTTACTCGGGATACCAGCCCCGGCCTACTGGCCAGATCGCACCAGCAGTAGCAGGCCAGTCTCCCGCAAACTTGCCGCGCCCTGCCAACCTCAACCAGGTACAGAATCTGGGCTTTGAGCCGGCCAAGGCTGACGTTACAGCCGAAGGTCAGGTACCGAAAGTAAATTCAAATCAGGATCCGCGGACTTTCCCGGAAAGATATCAGTCAACTACCACCACTCCGGTGGAACAAACCGTGACGGTACAAGGCACGCAGGTAGTGCCGGTTCAGGGTGGTCAGCAGATTATCCCGGGGCAAACAACCCAGACCAGTATAACCACACAAACGACCACTGAACCTGGAACACAGCCGGTAAATGCGCAACCGGGACAGGTAGCGCAGCCAGCGCCTGCCGGAAATACCCAGCCCGTGCAGAGATCCCCTAATCAAATCTCTACCCAGCCGCAAACGCAGGCACCAGCAGCGGGTGCTCCTAAAAGAATGGAGCCCTGAGCATCAGGGGGAAGGAATAATTGAGATGTCGCGCAGCTTTTCCCTCAATGCATTCCCTCTCAGGTCCCGGGCAGCGACGCGCCCGTCGGGACCAATCAGAACAGTAGTGGGATAGCTTTGAATATTATAAGTTTCAACCAGCTTGTTGACGCTGTCGGATAAAATCTGCGGCCATTCAAGCTGGTTTTTTCTTAGAAAGCGGTCGAGGCGCTCGCGACTGTCTTCTCCAACGATACCAACAAACTGAATGCGCTGCTTATCAGTCTCTTTATAAATCTCCCGCAATGCAGGCAGGTCTTCCACGCAAGGTCCGCACCACGTTCCCCAGAAATCAATAAAAACGTACTTACCCTTGAAGTCGCTCAGCTTTAATGCATTGCCCGTTTTAAAATCACGCTCTGCGAAAGGTTTGAAGCGGTATCCTTTCTGCATTGAATAGCTATCCATATCGGGGTCCTCCCATTTAAGCTGGATAGCGCCTGTTCGCATATTTACACCCGCAAACCTGTATTTGGACTTACTCAGCCAATTTCCAACCTCAATGATCTCTCCCTGTCCCACGCCCCTGCCCGATAATCGTTTCCCGTTTTCGCGGTGCGCGTCGGTAAAAAGCTCTGATTCGTAGAATGTGGCGCGGTCAAAGTCATTATTTACCAGGATGTCAAATGCTTTGCCGGCCCGGTTCAAAGTTGCCTTTCCGTGTCGTGGAATGGAATACCAGAAGCTAAGCCGCTCTTCATGGTCCACGGCATGTTTGACGAGCATGGGTAATGTATCCTGCACAACTTCCCCATTTTCCACCCGCTCGAATGCAACACGCCAGAGCTTCTTAACGGAGCGCATGGAGTCAAGGCTCATCCCCTTTCCCTGCCCGTAAAGCTTCTCGGGATAAAAAGCTTCTTCGTCACTAAAATCGAGATCGTTATTTGTATCGATCATCACGGCAGCTTTTCCGTGCTTGTCTGTGCCGCGGATGGTATACACAAAACATTTAATCGGCTTTTTGGACAATGCGATTTCATCCGGTACCCATTCCCACGACTCCTGCATTTCCTGGTACATTTCCCTGCCGATCTTTCCCTCATGAAAATTCTGGTATACCAGCTGATATATGTTGAGAAATATCATGGATTTTACAACATGACTCCAATCTGACGGGATACCTTTCACCGGCCGGTAAACAGGGAGCCAACCCGCTGCTCGCGGGTCTTTTCCGGTATGTTCAGCGAACATGACCGAGTACCGCGCTTCAAAGGGACCAAAGCCTTCCTCTATTTTAACGGGAAGTTCGATATCCGCTCGTTCCTCAGCCGCATTGTCCTGGCAGGAGGTCAGCAGGAGTAGCCGCAAACTGGAAAGCAAAAGATTCCGGATCATAGCGGTATATTATAATATCTGAGGAACAATTTGAATAAATTTACGAGAATTCGGCAATCAGGCGACAAAATGCGCATTGTTCTTGTTCAAAATCTGTCACAAATTCACCCGCTCATTGTCCTGTACTGCCTCCTGAATGAGTGACTTGCGGCGGTATCTTTGCCTTAGGAACGAACATAATTGCTATTATGAAAACGTTTTATGCTGTTTTAGCAAATTCCCTGGCTGCTTCCCTGACCAATAACTTCGTCTGGTTTGCAGTCACATTCTGGGTTTACCTGGAAACAAAGTCGGTGATGGCGACGTCGGTGATGGCGGGTGTATACCTGGGTACTGTCGCAGTTTCGGGCTTTTTCCTCGGTTCGCTGGTGGATCGTTACAAGAAGAAAACCTCCATGATGCTGTCCGGCATTGTTACGCTGGGCCTGTACGTGGTTGCATTACTTATCTACATCAACACACCCGAGTCAACCTTCAAAAACGATCATAGCTTGCAGCTTTGGGCATTTGTTACGCTCACGCTATTCGGCGCCATCACAGGAAACATCCGCACCATCGCATTGTCAACCGTAGTGACGATCCTGATCAGCGAAGATGAGCGCGACAAGGCAAATGGAATGGTGGGTACCGCAAATGGCGTTTCCTTCCTCATCGCATCCATTTTCAGCGGACTTGTTATCGGTTTCCTGGGCATTACCTGGATGCTTGTGCTGGCGATTGGTCTCAGTACAATGGTGATCCTGCATTTACTGACCATTCATATCCACGAACCGGGCATTGTACACGCAGAGCCACATACGCAGCAGGTGGATATCAAAGGGACCATCCGCATTGTGGGTCTGGTACCCGGACTTTTCGGGCTGATTTTCTTCAATACTTTCAACAACTTTCTGGGCGGGGTATTCATGTCGCTTATGGATGCGTACGGATTGTCACTTGTGTCGGTGCAAACCTGGGGTACATTGTGGGGCGTGCTCAGCCTGGGTTTTATCGCGGGCGGACTGGCGGTTGCCAAAGTTGGTTTAGGTAAAAAGCCGCTTCGGACGCTGTTTCTCTGCAACATTTTCATGTGGGTTATCACGCTCATTTTCCCTATTCAGCCTTCTATTGTCCTCCTGAGCATTGGCATGTTCGCCTATATGTGCCTGATCCCGGTCGTAGAGGCGACTGAGCAGACGATTTTGCAAAAAGTAATTCCCCAGGAGCGGCAGGGACGTGTGTTTGGCTTTGCACAAAGCATCGAGCAGGCCGCTTCGCCTATAACCGCATTCCTTATCGGGCCCATTGCCAAATTCATTTTCATTCCTTTTATGACAACCGGAGCAGGTGCACGCCTGATTGGTCCGTGGTTTGGCACTGGCACCGCGCGCGGGCTGGCGCTTCTCTTTATCGTCACTGGTATTGTAGGATTGATCGTGACTTTGCTGGCTATGCAATCTTCCGCTTACCATTCGCTTTCCAAAATCTACAAAAAACCTGAGCCGCAAATGGACACTGATCCTGTTGCATTGCCCGGTTCCTGAACTGTTCACAACCAATCATTTTCAACTATGTTCACACCATCAAAAGCATTCAATGGATTTTCAGTTGACAACCTGGAAAAGGCAAAGGCATTTTACGGCGAAGTACTCGGACTCGAACTCACCACTTCGGAGATGAGAACACTGGACATCACCGCACCAGGCGGAAACCATTTTCTGATCTACGAAAAACCAAACCACTCCCCTGCCACTTACACGACGCTTAATTTCCTTGTGGCTGACATTGATCATGCCGTCGCCGATCTAAAAAGCCGGGGCGTACAGTTTGAAAGCTATGATTTCCCCGGGCTCAAAACCGGCGAAGACCACATTGCCAGAGACAACGGGCCCACGATCGCGTGGTTTACAGATCCTGCCGGTAATATCATTTCCGTTATTCAGGAGTGAAGGTACAGTGCATTCAATTGCATGACGAGGGTACTTTCACGATGATGCGGAGTTGACTAATTTGTAACTTTAAGCCGAACATCAACTCCGGAAAAGCATGAAATTGTTTCAAACAGAAATCCGCCTGCGAGAGAAAAGGCGGGGATTCCACCTGATTACCAACGAGATCATTCATGCTTTTCCGGAACTTGCGCAGATCAATGCGGGAATGTGCCAGGTGTTTATCCAGCATACCTCGGCTTCACTGACGATCAATGAGAATGCCGATCCGACAGTCAGAAAAGACTTCGAAATGTTTTTCAATAAGTCAGTACCTGAAAACGATCCGGATTATGAGCACGATTATGAAGGTTCCGACGATATGCCGGCGCATTTGAAAGCTTCCTTGCTGGGAAGTTCTGTAATGATACCTGTGAAAAACGGGCGTTTTGCCTTTGGTACCTGGCAAGGCATTTACCTCTGCGAGCACCGCGATGCCGGCGGTCCCCGCAGCCTGATCCTTACTGCCTGGGGCAACTAAGGGGGTTGTCACAATCACCCCCTCTTAATGTCGCAAATCACATCTCTTTTTTAGGGTATTTCGCTGTTAGTTTGTCTTAGGGAAAATGGCTCATCAGGACAGTGACCGCTTCCCGCATTCAGTTTCAGAAAAGCCATGGAAAAAACGCCGGAACTACACCTGCTCAACAGACTGGCAGGTAAATGGAAAACAACGGGAAAGCTCGGAAAAGAAGCGACTACCAACAACATTGAAGGAACAGATACTTACGAATGGATCCCGGGAGGCTTTTTCCTCCTGCATACAGTGGACGTGATCATGGACGGGGAACGCAAGCAGAGCATAGAAGTAATTGGCTATGACCTGCTTTCAGGCACTTACCCGATGCATTTCTACGACGACATTGGCGAGTCCGGTGGTATGTCGGGCAGCTTTGACGGCGACAAATGGACGATCAGTTCTCCGGAAATGCGGTTCCATGGTGCATTCACGCAAAATGATCAGGTATTATCTGGTACCTGGGAGCGGTATGTGGGCAGTTCATGGCGGTACCTGATGGATATCAGACTGGAAAAGATGCAATAACTAACGCGTTTTACAATGGTAGAAGTTTTCAAGACGAACATTTCGAAGCAATCTCAGGCAAACCTGATCACTGCATCCATCGAGCGGACTCTTCCCGACCATCGCGCTTCGTTCGACCTGGAAGATTGCGACAAGGTTTTGAGGATCAAATGCGACGGGGAGATCTGCGCTGAAAGGATCCTGAAGCTGATAAAAGACCTCGGTTACGAAGCGGAAGTGCTTACCGATGAACTTAACTACTTTCCGTCCATGATGGAACTGGGTTTTCAGCCTTTTGAAACATCCGAAAGCTGAGAATCATCGCACTTTCGAAGCAATTTATTATCAAATCGCCTTTATTAAAATACTTGACCCGATGAAGAAAACGACTATCATCTACTGGATCCTCCATGTCCTTCTTGCACTGCTGATGGGTGTAGGCGCTATTTTTGACCTGATTTCTGCGCCTGAGGCGGTTGCCCATATTACCCACATCGGCTACCCTGCCTACATTGTTCCCTTTCTGGGTTTAGCCAAAATTCTGGGCGTGATTGCAGTGCTGGTACCAGGCTATCCGCGGATCAAAGAGTGGGCTTACGCCGGGCTGGCCTATGATCTGATCGGGGCGCTTTACTCGCATATTGCATTCGGTGAAGGTATTGAAACCTGGGGCGGGCTGATTGTGGGACTGCTGCTGATCGCGGCTGCTTACTTTTACTATCACAAAAAAACCAGCGAGGTCCCGCTTAGATATTCCCATTCGCTTTAACCAACAAACCAACAGACACAGAGCGCAGTTACTCAGGCAGTAATTGCGCTTTTGTTGTATTTGTTCCGGTATTCAATGGGCGATAATCCCGTGATCTTTTTAAATGTACTGCGAAAAGCCTTTGTATCCGTATAGCCTACCTCGTACATCAGTTCTGTTACATTCTTTCGGGTAACTTCAAAGCTCTTCTTGGCTGCCTCGATCTTCACGCGCTGAATGTACTCAACTACCGAGTTGGACGTGGCTTTTTTAAACCTCCTTTCAAAACTGCGGCGGCCGATCGCAAACATATCCGAAAGCTGATCCACTGTGATCTTGTCCTGAAAACGTTTTTCTATATAATCCTGCGCTTTTCTGATCACATCGTCTTCGTGCTCCTTTTGTCCGCTGAACATGATAAAGGGCGACTGTGTGTTCCTGTCAATTTCTATCATGAAGAATTTGGTTGTATAAATCGCCATTTCGCGGTCAATGTACTTTTCAATCAGGTACACGAGCAGGTTCCAGAATGAATTCGCGCCGCCGCTGGTATAAACGCGGTTTTCGTCCGTGATCACGCGGTCGTCCATCAGGTTCACATCGGGGAACATCCTTTTGAAGTCGGCCGCTGACATCCAGTGCGTCGTGCAATTGCGTCCTGCGAGTAGCCCGGTTGCTGCGAGCAGAAATGCCCCTACACACAAGCTCGCCACCTCTGCCCCATTCTTGTGCTGGGACGAGATCCACGGAAAGAACGCTTTATTGGCCTCGATCACAGTATCCCTGTCCCCGTTAACAGCGGGAATGATCACCAGGTCTGTTTTGTGAAGTGTTTCAATCGTCTCCTCCGGCGTTACTGCAAAAACGCCCGCGTAGCGCTGCACTTCCGGTGTAATGCCCACCAATTGTATTTTGAATGCAGGCGGCCTTCCCATTGCAGCGAGAAAATCATTGACAAACGAGAAAAACTTGAAGGGACCTTCAATTGTGCCGAGGGCAACATCACCTCTTGGAACGAGAACAGATATGTGCTTCATGAATCAAAAATAGAAAATTAGTATGTCGTGTTCAACCCTAAACTTGACGGCTTTGCCCCCTTTATTTCTCTCCCCTACCGGCTAAGTTTGCAATATAACTCATTAACAGACACATCTATTATGAACACAAAACGGATTGAAGAATCGATACTGATCCAGGCTCCTGACTACCGCATCTGGCAGGTTATTACGGATAAAAGATACAATGGCGACTGGCTGGTTGTATTTGGTATGGGAAACATTGCTGAGAGTGACTGGCAGGAAGGCAGCAAGGCACTGTTTATGGATGAATCAGGAAACGGGCTTGCCGGCACCATTGATGTGAGCCGCCCCTTTGAAGAGATCAGAATCGTTTATAACGGTATTGTTACAAAAGGTGTTGAGGATTATGAGAGTGACATCGCAAAGCAAATGCGGAATTTTGACGAAGTATATCTTCTCAGCCGAGATGGTGACAGTGTACGAATGCGCGTTTTCTGTGATATGGACGAAGTATATTTCGACGATCTGACGCAAGCCTGGAAAAAAGCATTGGAGAAAATCAAAGAGCTTGCCGAGAAACCAATGGACGACAGTGACTTGCTTGACAATGAAACGCTCGCCAAAACACTGGAACAAACAACAGCAGAATACCTGTCGGCACTTACATCATTCAGCGCAGATCAGGTGAATATTGTTCCTTTTGAAGGAAGCTGGACAGCCGGGCAGGTGACAGACCATTTATTAAAATCTGAAACGGGCCTGCCCAAAATGATGATGGGAAAAACCGCACCGACAACCCGCCCGGTCGGACAAACAGTGCCACAAATAGAAGACATCTTTCTCGATTTCAGCACCAGACTGCAAGCGCCTGACTTCAATATCCCAGACAATGGGCCCTATGATCTGGATACGATTATCGGGGAGTTTAAGGCAGAAAGAGCGGCCATCGCTGAGATTGCCCGCTCCCAGGACCTGACACTTTCCTGCGCTGAGTTTCCATTCCCGCAAGTGGGTGAATTGACACGTTACGAATGGATCTATTTTGTAGTGTGCCATTCCCGCAGACACGCGCATCAGCTACGCAACATTCTTGAAAAAGTAACCGAAAAAGTTGCGGGCTAGAAGATCAAAAGATTAATATCTTGCAGATTCTTACAAAAGAATCCAGGAAATGATCCAGAAATTAACGCTTAGTTTTTTAATGTTCGCAGCCGTTTCAGCTGCATTTGCACAATCGGTACCCAATAAAATCGCGCCTTTTCAAATGCGGCTGACCAGCGGTCAACAGTACTCATCCGCACAGCTTGCAAAAGGACCGGCAGTACTGATCTACTTTTCGCCGGATTGCGAGCATTGCCAGGATTTTACCAAAGACCTGATCAAAAATTACCCGGTCGTAGCTGACAAGCAGGTGATCATGATCACATTCCAGTCAATGGACATGCTGAAACCTTTCGTGACGCAGCACCGTCTTGCCAGCTATCCTAACTTCAAAGTAGGTACAGAGGGCACATCTTACCTCGTGCAGCGGTATTACGGGATCCGCTCTTTCCCTTATATCGCGATCTACGACAAAGCGGGTAACCTCGTGAAAACCTACGAAGGCGAGCAGCCGCATGCCGAAATTTTCAAAACGTTAAAGCTGGTCAAGTAGTAAAACCGGCTCAGCCTATTGTTTCAAAAAGGCCGTCGTAATGTGCGGAGGGCGCGAGTATACCGCCGCTCTCCGCATAAAATGATGCGTCAGTAAGATAAACTCCCTTTTTAGTCCGCGTCCACGTGCTTTCGGCTTTCGGATGGTAACTCATCAGCCGCTCCCAGTTCTTATAATACTGGTGCCCGTTCGTCTCCTGTAAACCCACTGACATGCCCGGAAAAGGTTGCAGCCTGGCAGCGACATTCTTGTTCCAGTCCACCAGGATCGGGCTCACAGTGAGGTCGGCGCAAAAGCAGGGTACCTTTTTCTCGTATGCGAGCTGTGTAATTTTCATGGTCATACTGAGCGTTTTGGCGATCGCTTTCACTGCTATCGCAGAGTAGCCCAGCTCGATCCGCCGCGCGGCATCTTCCACAGTGTGTGCACTTTCATCGGCTGCTACTCTCACACCCAGATCGCCTACAAAGGCTTCGTTCGCCTCTTCGAAAGGTTCTTCAATCACCGCTATCTGGTCGAATGCGCCTATCTTTTTGGCATGATCAAGGAACCGCAGCAAGGTTTCCTTTTTCTCGTACCGCCCATTTGCGTCAAAATAGTACGGGATCTTTCCGTCTTTTGTATAAGGTGTTTCAAAATGACCGGTTGCCTTGTGTACCGCGGTTAAAAATGCGATATCCTTTTCGATCATTTCCTGCTGGGTACCCGGCGCGCCGGTTTTCAACTTCATGATAAAATAACCTTCGTCGGCCGCCTGCCTGATCCGCTCCGCAGTGGTACCCACACTGAAAGAAGGGATACTTGCCACTTTTTCGTGCCGGTACGAAAGTCCGGGTTTGTAAGCTTCGGGCACCAGTTCGTCAAATTGCTTCAAGCCGTTTTCCTGGGCATACAGCAGCCACGCGGCATTATCTACGCAAACGAGCGCATTCAATGCGAATGTTTTTCTCAGGTCCGGGTTGCCTGTGATTTTTTTTCCGTAAGCCAAAACCTCCGGCAACAGGTCGTCGAGCAATGTAACCGGGTTTGTGAATGAGGTACCTTTCAGCATTTGCAGCGCGTGCTCGCTCATCGCGTACATCAATGCATTGCCTGCACTTTCGGAGTGGGCAGCAAACACTTTCGAGTCCGACCAGAGCACACCCTGTGTACCCAGTCCCACTTTCCTGATGCCCGACTCCGATTCCAGCATGGCCACAGCCTGCCAGCTGTCGGTAATTGCGCTGCCTTTGAACCGGTAAGGATTAAGCGGCTCACGTTCAAAATTTGAACTTACCTTACTGATCTTGATCTTTTTCATGGTTGCAGGTTTAGTATGTAAAGTCGGTACCGTTACTCCGGCGGCGGCCAGCGTAATTGCAGATTTGGTAAACTCCCGTCGGTTCATCTTATGCAGGTTTAGCTGGGTTCAGTGCTGTACAGATCGTGATATCTGCCGGTACTAAGACTGCCTCTCTCCTATTTCTACCCTTACCGCAAGCCAGAACGATGCGGACAATTTCGGCAGAAAACTGACACAACCGCTTTTAGGTTAGATCATGCAACTGTAAGGCTTTGATTAGAAAAAACGCTTCGACCATTCCGGATATGAAAAATACATTTTACACAATCCTGCTTTTACTCGTTTCCATTTCGGGCATCGCGCAGCAAAGCAATGCACCGCGGCTCATCGTGCGCGGTGATGATATGGGCTATTCGCATTCGGGGAATGTTGCTCTGCTGAAATGCTCCCGAGAAGGTATCCAGACCTCCATTGAAGTGATCGTACCCTCTCCCTGGTTTCCCGAGGCAGTGAAAATGTTGCAGGCAAATCCGGGTATCGATGTCGGCATCCACATTGCGCTCACCAGTGAGTGGGACAATGTAAAATGGCGCCCCCTGTCCGACTGTCCGAGCATCCGGGACGAAGACGGTTACTTTTTCCCGATGGTAAGAGCAAACAAGAACTACCCTAAACGATCTATACTGGAAAACAACTGGAAACTGGCCGACATTGAAAAGGAAATGCGCGCGCAGATTGAAACAGCCCTGCGCAAGCTGCCAAATATCAGCCACATATCTTCACATATGGGATGTACCGGACTCAGTCCGGAGGTACGGGAGCTGACAAAGCGCCTCGCCAAAGAATACAAAATCCCGGTTGATGCAGAACCTGCCAACCTCAGTTATGCCACTTATGAAGGTCCGAAAAAGACTTCGGCGGAAAAGATCCAAAGCTTCATCAAGATGCTCGGGAAACTGGAAGCAGGTAAAACTTACCTGTTTGTTGACCATCCCGGGCTGGACGATGCCGAGTTGCAGGCGATCAGTCACATCGGGTACGAAGATGTGGCCGCTGACAGACAGGGCGTAACCGATCTTTTTACGAGTGAGAAGGTAAAAACAGCTGTTAAGGAAAAAGGCATTCGTCTGATTGCCTATAAAGACCTGTTGAATCCGTAAGTATCACCCATCGGCGGCAACGCTGCATTTATCCCGTATATTTCGGCTTTCGTCATATTTTATTTTCCGGCGGTAAGTTTCTGTCGCATTTTTATGCTGTTAATAACAAAACCATGAAAATGTCGAAACTTCTGCTCGCTATTACCATCATTCTGGCTTCACTTCAAACTCCTGCATTTGCCCAATTCCCGATAGGCGGAAGTACACAGCCCAAAGCGCTTCCGGGTACTGCCGGTGACCAGGCTCTGAAAGGATCCGCACGGATCAGCGGATCTGTAATTGATTCAACATCATCACAAGGAATCGAATTCGTAAGCATTGCCCTCTACAATAAGAAAAGCGGGCAGGCTATCGACGGGACCGTAGCTGACGAAAAAGGTAAGTTCGCACTGACCAAAATTGTCGAGGGCGACTACAAAGTCCTGCTTTCATTTATCGGTTACGGGGACAAGACCATTGACAATATCAAACTTGGAAAAGGCCAGGAACTGGATTTGGGTACCATCAAAATGAGCTCGAATACCAAAACCCTGAACGAGGTAACCGTAACAGGCCAGGCTGCATTGATCGAAGAAAAGGTTGACAGGCTTGTTTACAATGCAGAAAAAGACATTACTGCAAAAGGCGGCGACGCAACAGACATTTTGCGCAAGGTACCTCTGCTCACTGTTGACCTCGACGGAAATGTGTCCCTTCGCGGCAGCCAGAACATTCGCGTGCTGATCAACAACAAACCGAGTACCATTATTGCCAACAGCGTGGCAGACGCATTAAAACAAATTCCTGCCGACCAGATCAAGAGCGTGGAAGTGATAACCAGTCCGTCTGCCAAATACGATGCGGAAGGTTCGGGTGGTATTATCAATATTATTACCAAAAAGAACAGCTTGCAGGGATTAAACCTGAATGTGGATGCGGGTGTAGGTAACAGAGGTTCGATGCTGTCGCTGAACGGAGGTTACCGCAAGGGAAAAGCAGGTTTCACGATCGGCGGTTTCGGTCGCGGGATGTACAATACAGTTACCAAAACTACCCTGGAACAAACCAGCGTGGTTGAGAATGTAACCTCAGTGACGCGCCAGACCGGCGATGGTAGCAGCCGGGGCTTGTTCGGGAACTACAACCTGGGCTTCGACTATGATATTGCCAAAAACCAGAGCCTTACGGCTGGTGTGAAATACGGCGTGCGTAATTTGAGCAACCAGCAGGACCTGATGACGCGCATTACCAGGACTGGCGAAACGGATTTCAATTCGACCCGCGACGTGGATGCGAGGAACCTCTCGGGTACTGTGGATGTCAACGTGGATTACCTGCATACTTTCAAGCCGCAGCAGGAATGGAGCATTTCGACCTTGTACAGCCGGAATGACCTGACCAATGATTTTGACGCAAATATCCTGAATGGAAACAACGAGCTAACTTCCCGTCAGCGTAACCTGAACAAAAACCTCAACCAGGAATTTACATTTCAATCGGACTATCAGACGCCCATTAAAAAGAACCAGCTCCTGGAATTTGGTGGAAAAGGTATTTTCCGTCAGGTCAACAGTAATTACAACTTCCTGATCGCAGAAGCAACCGGCGACTTCCGCCCGGAAACAGACCAGCCTTCAGGCGAGCTGCTTTACCACCAGAACATTGCGGCGGGTTATACATCCTATACTTATACCACCAAATCGCGCTATACATTTAAGGGAGGCGTGCGTTATGAGCATACATTTATTGATGCGAGTACCAACGAAGGTTCTGTGGGCGTGGGTAACTACGGCGTGCTGGTACCAAGCTTTAATGCATCTAAAACCATCAAGGGAACTACGGTGAAGCTGGCTTATAACAGAAGGATACAGCGCCCGGGCTTGCAGCAGCTGAACCCGAACTTCAACTCTGCCAACCCGCAAAATATCACGATCGGTAACCCTGAGCTGCGTCCCGAGCTGACGAACAACTTTGAGTTAGGTCTTTCCAAAAACATCAAGAAAACATTTGTAAATGCCACATTCTTCGGCCGGATCACCAACAATGCGATCTCGCAGGTACGCCAGCCTTCCGATACTCTCGCAGGCGCCATTGTGACTACTTACCAGAACATCGGAAAGCAGCATGCATACGGTACCAACATTTTCGCGAACGTGGCAGCCACTTCTAAAATCAACTTCGGTGTATTTGCCAATGTTTTTTACACCAAACTGACCGGACAAACGATTGGGCAGAATGGGAAATCCCAGGAGCTGACCAACACCGGCTTCAATGTAAGCGGCGGGATTTTTTCACAGGCTACTTTCAAAAATGGCTGGGGTGCGCAGGCATTTGGGTTTATGCAGGGTAACCAGGTGCAGCTGCAAGGTATGCAGGGTGGCTTCGGCTTCTATACGCTGGGTGTGAAAAAGGAATTTGGAAACAAGAAAGGAAGCGTGGGTATAGCTGCTGAAAACTTCCTGAGCAAACGCTATAAAATTCATACAGAGCTGAACTCGATTCAGTTCAATCAGGTGAATGATGTTTATCTTTATAACCGCGGGATCCGCCTTACTTTCACTTATAAAATTGGTAAAATGACTATGGATGCTCCAAAACGCAAAGCGAAGTCTGTCAATAACGATGACGTGAAAAGCGACGGCGCACAAGGCGGGGGCGGCGGTGCTCCTGCTGGCGGCGGCACTCCGAAATAAGCATTTGCCCGTTCATTCTGTAACTTCAATCAAAACCAATAAAACTTTAAATATGAAAACGAACAAACTTTTCCTGGCTGTTGCAGCGACTTTGATTTCGGCAGGCTCTTTTGCGCAGACTGTCGACGAGATCGTGGACAAGCACGTGGCCGCACTGGGTGGAATGGATAAAATCAAGGCAGTTAATACATTGGTGACAGACCGCTCCCTGGCAGTTCAGGGAATGGAAATCCCGAACAAAACGACGCTGGTTGTCGGCAAGGCGGTGAGAAACGAATCAACTGTAATGGGCAATTCGATGGTACAGGTTGTTGCGGATTCAAAAGGCTGGATGATCAGGCCGACGATGATGGGCGGAACCGGCGAACCCGAGGATATGCCGGCAGACCAGCTGAAACAGCAAATGAGCTCGCTCGATCCTTTTGGCGGGCTGGTAGGATATAAGGAAAAGGGCAACAAAGTCGAGCTGGTAGGCAAAGAGCAGGTGGACAAAAAAGATGTATTCCACCTGAAACTGACTACCCCGGAGGGACAGGTTGTTGACGAGTACGTGGATGCAAACACGTACCTGATCACCAAAGTGAAGGCGACCATGAACGGACAGGAAGGTGAAATTGACTTTTCTGACTACAAAGAGGTACAAGGCGTGAAGTTTCCGAACACAATGGACATTTCAAACCCGCAGATGGGAACGATGTCGTTCATAACGAACAAAATAGCGGTGAACACTCCTGTTGACGAAGCAATCTTTAAAAAACCGGTCAAATAGCTGTTTTCAGATTCATTAAAAAAAGCGTTGCCGAGGCAGCGCTTTTTTTATGCGTGAACCATAATTAGTTGTATAATTGCAGAAAGTAATAAAGAAGTTATTACGTAAGTATTGAAGAAATACTACGCACTCCTCCCTCCTTCCATAAGCATTTACATTAGACAGCCCTGAAAGCATAGACTTGTCCGTTCGTACAGATGAAGCAGATTTTACTTGTTGAAGATCACGCAATAGTAAGACTGGCTACCAAGTTCCTGATACAGGATCTTTTAAATCCGGTTACAGTGCATGAAGCAGCTTCATTTGGCGAAAGCCTGATACAGGTTGGCGCACATCCGCTTGACCTCATATTGCTGGACATCAGTATCCCTGACGGAGAAGGTTTCAATATGGTGCCGAGGATCCGCGAGATCCAGCCGAAAGTGCTGATCCTGGTTTTTTCCAGCCTGGAAGAACAGATTTATGCACTGCATTACATCAAGGCCGGTGCGAATGGTTTTCTCTCGAAAAGTTCGTCCCAGAACGAGATCAGAAAGGCGGTTACCTCCATGTTTGAAAACGGGAACTACCTCAGTATGGCGGTACAGCAGCAGCTGCTTCGCAATACGCTGGAAAGCAAAACGAGTTCCGAGAACCCGCTTGAACAACTCTCCCAGCGCGAGCTTGAAGTAATGGATATGCTCATAGACGGCTTCTGGACCAAAGAAATTGCGATCCAGCTGAACCTAACCGAGAGCTCCGTCAGCACTTATAAAGCGCGGATCTTCGAGAAGCTGAATGTAACTACCCTGATCGAGATGTTCAAAAAAGTGCAGTTTTACAAAGCCCAGCACGCCGGCTACTAGCATTCACTGGCCATCCCGTTTCCCTGATTTTTCATTTTTATCTAAAAAATATTTCATAAACTTGCTCGCATCTACGAAAATCTCGTAGATTTACGAAAACGTCGTAACAATGGAGAGATTAACGCAACAGGAAGAGGATGCCATGCAGGCAGTCTGGAAAGCAGGCGAAGGAAGTGTGAAGTCATTTATGTCTGAAATGGCGGCTCCGCTGCCGCCCTATACTACCCTCGCTTCTACCATCAAAAACCTGGAAAAGAAAGGCTTTGTCGCCAGCAGACTGGTTGGTAATGTAAACTTGTACGCGCCGGTGATTACGGAAGAAGCGTATAAACAGAGGTTTATGGGAAATGTAGTCAAAGACTATTTTGAAAACTCCTATAAAGAGCTTGTCAGCTTTTTTGTACAAAAAAACAAGATCTCGGCGGACGACCTCAAAGAGATCATCGGATTGATCGAAAACAAGAAATAGCAGTTTAAACCTTTTCTGCCATGTCGCCTTTATTCGAATATCTCATCAAACTTTCAGCCAGCCTGGCTGTGGTGGCCATTTTCCATTACCTGTTTTTACGCCGGCTTACCTTTTACAACCTCAACCGCATTTACCTCCGGTATTATTCCCTGCTTTGCTTCCTTGTACCATTTATCAGCATTGAAAATACGGTTAAGCACATTCCGGCAATCGGTAATGCGACTATTCTGCGGCAAATCCCGGCGATCTCTACCCAGCCCACGCCGGTTGTCGCAGGAGCAGTGGAGCCTGCAACTGCAGCAGACATTGACCTGGAAGCGTGGCTGGTCAGGTTGCTCGTGGTAGGTATGGTCTTCATGCTGGGGCGCCTCGTGCTGCACATTGTTGCTTATGTGAGGATATTACGGCAGGCACAGCTGGTTTCGGATGATGATGTACGTATTTACCACATAGAGAAAAATATAAGCCCGTTTTCATTTGGCAATGCTATTTTCTACAATCCCGCCATGCACAGCGGGGAGGAGCTGAAAGAGATAATTCTGCACGAGTATATTCACGTCCGGCAGCGGCATACGCAGGATGTGATCTGGGGCGAGATTCTTTGCATTCTCAACTGGTACAATCCATTTGCCTGGCTGATACGACACGAAATCCGCCTGAACCTGGAATACATTGCCGACCAGTGTGTCCTCGAAAATGATGTTGATATCAAACAATACCAGTACCTGCTGCTCAAATGTGCGGGTGGGCCGGATTTCCGGATTTCCAATGCATTCAACATTTCGTCGTTAAAGCAGCGGATTGTGATGATGAACAAGGAACGGTCATCACGCTTTCTTTTGATCAGCTTCCTGTTTGCTGTTCCGCTGCTGGTGGGTTTACTCATCTTTTTCGGTCCGGGTAAGGCACGGAACGAAGGGGATCCTTTTCAGATGTTCTGGCGGGATGGTCAGGGAAAACTAACGCATCCACGGTTTTCGTCAGAGGAGATCCACACGGCCGGACTAATCCTGGAAGCGCGAACCGGCAAGCCACTTGCGAACATGCCAATTGAGATTAGCAGATATGGAAAGCACATCAAATCAGTCAAGACTGACGCGCAGGGGTACTTCTATGCATTGCTGCCAGCCAAAAACTCAAATGCAGGTTTTAACCCAAAGAAGTTTATGCCGAACAGCTATACGATAGCTTATAAAGGCGGCCAGTTCAGTCCGTTTAGCCTAACAGAATTTCCTGTATACGACGATTCCTATATGGGATACTTTCAAGTTGTGTTTCAGAACTCTGAGTCGCAAACACCGGATTTCTATTCCGTCAACAAAAACCCGTTTTTTGAGCAATACAATGGTGAGAACAGCAGAGACGACATCAAAGAATATCTGCTGAACAGTCTTCCCCCGGTTTTGGCAGAACATAAGCTGAAAGCCGAGTTCAGGGAGAAGGTTGCTTACCCCACTGAGGTTCTTACCAAGTTTAAAAATGGCCTTTTCGATAGAGAGAAAAAGCTTGTAGGCTATGAGGACCGCATTAAGCTGTACCTCGATGGAAAGCCGGCCACCTACCAGGAGATCAATGAAGCTTTTCACAGCTATCCTTACATGCTGGACGACACGAAAGAGCACCGCGACTGGGATAAGAACGAGCTCTGCAAATCTATTGCCTACCTGACATTTGATTTGTACAAAACTCCGCCACCCGCTACGCTGCTCGCGAACAATGTAGAATGGCAGCGCATTGAAGATTTTGATCTGGACAAATTGGAAAAGGAAGCTTACTTCCTGGATGGCTTTCGTCAGACTTACGGAATTGGCAGCAACCTGATGCCGCGCAAAGAGGATATCCGCAAAATTGCGCTGTTCAAAGGGAAGTTAGCCAAATACTACGACCCCAAACTGGAACGTGTCTGGTGGATTGAGACGCGGCCTGAGGCGGAGGTTTTTGAGAGGCCCGATTTGGCGGTTGCACGATAGATTAATGCCCACGAATGCACCGCAGCAGCGCATTCGTGGCATAAATAATCATTAAGGCATCCCAGGCAGCTTCAACCCAGAGCTTCTTAAACCTTGCATAATCTGCTCCTGAATGTCCATTTTGGTATCTACAAAGCCGTCCGCATTCAGCCACACGCTGATCATTACCTTGTATCCGTCCGGCTCGATTGAAGAAATTCCAATGCGTCTTTCGGGAATTTTCAGGGCATTTTGAGCACGACCCAGGACATCGTCAATGGTTTTTCTGACGTCCATGAACTCTATCGCATTGCTGAATTTAAGCTCCACATCCAGTCGCCTGCTGCCCGATCCGCTGATATTGATGATTACTTCATTGGACAGCTTGCTATTCGGGATCACCACCATCCTGTTGTCAAACGTATTGACGATCGTGTAAAAGATCTTGATCGCCTTTACAGTACCTTCCTGCCCCTGCGCCAGGATGTTATCCCCAACTTTGAAGGGTTTCAGCAGTAAAATGAGGATACCACTCGTAAAGTTTTGCAGGGTTCCTGACAACGCCAGACCAGCCGCTACACCAATTGCCCCGATCAGCGCGGCGAAAACGGTCATCTGTATACCGATGATCTGCATTACCGAAATGATCAGCAGCACACGTAATGCGGTGATGGTGAGGCTCAGCAGAAAAGGTGTAAGCGAAGGATCTACATTGCGCCGGTATAAATGGTTGGTCATCCAGCGGGATAGTATTTTGATCAGCCAAAAACCGATGATCAGTACTGCAAGCCCCAGCAGAAAAGACGGGCCTGTACGCAAAATCCAGGCATAAGCCTGGTTATAGAATTGTTGAAGCTTCATTGTTTGTAGCGGGTTCTTTAAAACAGAATACGGCGGGAAGCTAAAAATCCGTTCCAGCGCGGCATATTGCGGCTTTTACAAAGCTCCATTCATTCCAATGGCATATTTTTTGATTCAGGTAGTAAAAAGCATTGACGAAAACAGGTCGTCAGCGGCTGTAACTTAAACTAACAAATCAGGCTATGGAACCCGAAAGAAAAAAAGGGAAGGTTGGAACATACATTATTGTTGCATTATTAATCGCAGCCGTAGTGGGTCTGGGAATACATTTCCTGACACCCAAACCGGTAGATGTTGCCTCTAATGATAACATGACTTTGTTTATCAGAAACAAGATCATTGATATTGACCAGAAACTAAGTAAAGGCGAAGATGAAACGGATATTGCGACAAGACTTTCCTGGCACAAATCCAACACGGCGCTTTATAATGAAGTGAAGGATGCAAAAGATAAAACGATCAATGCGGAACGGGAGGAAATGAAGCAGAAGATCGTGAAAATCCAGACCAAGGAATTTCCAGAATTAAGAAATGCGTATGTAGATTCGAAGAAAGAAGTACTGGGCCAGGAGCACATTGACATTTCACTTTCCGGTGATAAAAACGATGTACTGACGTTCAGCGGGGAAATGTTTGAACCAAAGAAAACGCAGAAAGACTTTATGAAAAACATACGTGACATTGTATACGATCTCAGATTTAAGAAAGTGGTATACAAATGGTCGGATAACAAAAGTGATATCGCGGATTATGAAATAGATTCGAAGAACGATACTGAAATTTAAATAGTGAAGAAACCAGCAAGAGCCGGCCTAGTTTGCAACTGGACCGGCTTTGTGTTTTTCAGCAGGTTCGCCGAATTCTGTTTTATAAATTTTTATCAAAAGAAGCAGAATACTGATCATGAGCGGACCGAAGATAAATCCCCAGAAACCAAACAGGCGCAAGCCTACAATTAACCCGAGGATGGTAGTAACCGGATGCACGTCTCCGATCTTCTTTAAAAAAGTAACCCGGGCAAGATAATCAATATTGCCCACCGCAACCATGCAATATATACCCAGCCCAATAGCCTTTCCATTATCTCCTTTTGAAAACATAAAAATGACAATTGGCAACCAGATCAATGCAGTGCCCACCACCGGAAAAAAGGCACAAATGCCGGTGACCAGTCCCAATAACACAAAGTCTTTAACCCCGAAAATCCAGTAACCCACTACCGCCACGATTCCCTGTATGATGGACACCAGCGGAATGCCGATCGCATTGGCACGCACCATACTGATCGTTTCATCGGCAAGCAGGTCGATATTCCCGCGGTGAAGCGGGATAAACTTGCGCAGATTCTTTTCCAGCGCGTGGCCGTTGGTAAACATAAAAAAGGCCAGGAACAGGATCATCAGCAGATTGCCCAGCATGGTCGCGGAGCTGTTCAGGACGCCCGGAATAATGCTGCCTGCCTTTTCACGTACATTGGTAGTTGCTTCCTTGGTGAGCAGGTCCTGGCCGGTCCATTCTTTGAGCTGCTTTGAAACTGCCTCCACCGCCTGGTTCACCTGCGTCGGATCTTTAATGATCGCCTCGACTTTGGTGTAAACCATTTGCAGCGAGAAGTAAATCGGCGCGACAATGCAGGCGAAGAACAAAGTCATGAAAAGCAATGCCGTCAGACTTTTATTCCAGTTTCTCCTGATGGTTAAATTGAAATAATACTTCCGGCAAAGAATATAAAGCGTAAGCGCACCCAGAAACCCGGGGAAGAAGATGTATAACTGTTTGAAAATGATAACGGCAAGTGCAATTACAACGATCAAATAGAAAACCTGCCTCAGCCTGAAGTTAAAATCCGGAACCATCTATGGTATGTTTAGTGACTTCAATACGCCTTCGATTCCCTCGTCAAAGCAGCGAATCGAAATGAATGGGCAGCTGATTGATACGCTTGCCCGTTGCATGGTAAATGGCGTTGGCAATAGCAGGCGGCATCGCCACGAGCCCTATCTCTCCGACCCCCTTCACCCCCAACGCATTTACAATCTCATCATTTTCCTCGACAAAAATCACATCCAGCTCATGAATGTCCGCATGTACCGGTATGTGATATTCGGCCAGGTTCTGGTTCATGTATTTACCCAGGTTAAAATCCTGGATTGTTTCTTCCCTCAGTGCCTTGCTGATTCCCCAGATCATCCCGCCCAGGATCTGGCTGCGTGCTGTTTTGGGATTGATGATTTTACCCGCAGCTACTGCAGTAATCGCCCGGGTTACATTTACGATACCGAGCTGCTCATCTACTTCCACTTCCACGAACGCAGCACTGTGGGTAGCGCGTGAGTATTTCTTCTGTTTCAAAAGCGAGGGTACCGAGAATTTCGACACTTTGATCGGCTTTCCACCATTCGCTTCTATGATTTCCAGGAACGAAACTGACTTGCTGCGGTCACTTCGCAGGAATATCCGGCTGTCCTCAAATACCACCTCTTTCAGATCCGCTTTGCTAAAAACCGAATCTTTCATTTTTTTAGCAATAGAAAACAGCTTTTTCTTCAATGCAGCACCTGCCACTTTCACCGCCGATCCAACTGTTGAGACGGTAAAAGAACCGCCTTGAATGGGCGCAAATGGTTTTTTGCTATCTCCGTACAAGAATTCCACATCCTCAATCTTCATTCCCAGCTCGTCGGCGGCAATCTGCGTCATGACGGTCAGCGTACCCGTTCCAATATCCGTCACCGCGCTGTTCACCCGCAGCTTTCCGTCGGTAGTAAGTATCGCATCGGCTTTTGCAGGCAGCTGATTGGCCTCCCAGATTCCCGTCGCCATTCCGTAACCTACAAGCTTGTTG
Organism: Dyadobacter sp. Leaf189; assembly: GCF_001424405.1. Lineage (GTDB taxonomy): Bacteria > Bacteroidota > Bacteroidia > Cytophagales > Spirosomataceae > Dyadobacter. The sequence goes on along the minus strand of NZ_LMPS01000005.1, from coordinate 539,936 downwards.
CCCCGCCGCATACTGCGCGGCTCAGGACTGCGCTTGTCCCAGCCGAATCTCTCCGCGCCCTGCAGATAGCATTGGCGCAGCTCCTTGCTGCTGTAAGGCCGGTTAAGGCTCACATCATCTTCGGAATAGTTGATCAGCCGGAGTTGCAGCGGATCTATTTTGGTCTTGTATGCCAGCTCGTCCATCGTACTTTCGATGGCGTGCATGCCAGTACTTCCGCCGGGCGAGCGCATATCCAGCGGGCTGTATACGTCCAGCTCCACAAGCTTGTATTGCATCAATGTATTGGCTGCCGGATAAAGCATGTGCGACCAATTTACCACTACCTCGGTATAGTCCTCAAAGCGTGAAGTTTCTCCAATTGCCAGGTGGTTCATCGCGGTAACTTTTCCGTCCATATCCGCGCTGAAACGGGTTTGCTGAATGGTAGGCGGCCGGTGGCCGAAAGTAAACATCTGCTGCCTGTCCAGGGTCACCAAAACCGATTGTTTCAGTTCCAATGCGGCCATGACAGACAGGAAAAGCTGGTACTGCGGCCGCAATGCAGACCCAAACGCACCGCCCACATAAGGCGAGATAACACGCACATCCTTGTATTTCAACCCAAAAATATTCGATACATAGAGCTGACTGTTGATCGTGCCCTGCGTTTTGTCGTAAATCGTCAGTTTGCCGTCGCCTTCGTAAATGGTGGTAGTAGCAAACAGTTCAAGCGGATTATGATGCTCCGTACCGTGGTAATACTCCGCCGAAACCTGCGCGGGCGATTCCTGATATGCTTTTTCAAATTTGCCTTTCGGCCTGGGTGGCAGGGGCTTCAGCATGGTCGCCATTCCGATCTTCGGAGAGCGCGCTTTTGACGCTTCCTTTCTCAGGTCTGTTTCAAATGCCTCCTCTTCACACTCCACTTCCACCAGCGTAGCCCCGTATCTTGCCAGCTCAAAAGATTCGGCAACAACCAGGCCGATCGGCTGTCCATTGTACAATATCTCCTCATCCTGCAAAGGCCGGAACGGCGAACCCGGAGGCGCGTCCATATCCGCATATTGCAGATCAAACCACGCCAGTGAAGGCCGGTTTTCGTAGGTAAATACTTCCACTATCCCGGGTACCGCTTTGGCCCTGCCCGTGTCCAGCCGCGTAATCTTCCCTTTGGTGATTGTGCTGTTGATCACATATCCGTACAGCAGGCCCGGCACCTGATAATCGCCGGAATATTTGGCTGTGCCGGTTACCTTAAGTTGTCCTTCCAGCCGGCTCAGCGGCTGACCAACTTGTTTTTGAGATGCTTCCATTTGTTGATGTATAAGGTTAAGCAGAAGGTAAGGCGCCCGGAAGTTGTGTTTCAGGGTGCAGTGCCATCATTCCATTCCGGATAATGGCCCTTTTTGCCAGCTCTATTTTGAAGTCATTGTATTGATAGCCCGTCGCGCCACGAAGAATGATATCCGCCGCCTGCGCAAAATTCTCCTCCGAAGCAGCTTTACCAACCAGGAATTCCTCAGCTTCGGGCACGCGCCAGGGCTTATGTGCTACTCCGCCCAGCGCAATCCTTGCATTGCGTATGATGTCGCCGTCCAACTCCAGACCGGTCGCGACAGATACCAATGCAAATGCATACGAATTACGGTCCCTCAGTTTTAGATAGGAATAATTATCAGAAAATCCCTGCGGAGGCAGGTCGATGCTGGTGATGATCTCGCCTGGCAAGAGGTTGTTGTCCAACTCGGGCGTATCGCCTGGCAAGCGGTGAAAGTCAGCAAAGACAATGCTTCTCGGGCCATTTGGTCCCTCCACATTAACTGTCGCTTCCAATGCAGCCAGCGCAATGCACATATCTGATGGAAACACCGCAATGCAATGCTCGCTGGTACCTAATATGGCCATAATGCGATTATAACCTAGAATGGCAGAGCAGCCCGACCCGGGCTCACGTTTGTTGCAGGGAACATTGGCATCGTAAAAATAATAGCAGCGGGTACGTTGCAGCAGGTTGCCTCCATTGGTGGCCATATTCCTGATCTGCGCGGAAGCCCCGGCCAGTATGGCTTTCGAAAGCAATGGATATTTCTCCTCGATCAGCGGGTGCCAGGCGGTATCCGCATTCGTGGCGAATGCACTGAGGCGAAGTCCGCCGTTTTCAGTTTCCGTGACTGCGTCCTGCGTTCCTGCGTGGTTGATATCAATGAGTGTGGTTGGGTGCGCGAGATCGTACTTCATTAAGTCCAGCAGGTTTGTGCCGCCTCCGATGTACGACGAATCTGTGCAGCTTCCCGACTTGCCGATCGCATCCTGGATGTCGCCGGCTTTGAGATAATCGAAGTTATTCATGAGCGTCCTGATTTTGAACCTCCATGATCGCGTCGATGATGTTGGTATTGGCGCCGCAGCGACAAAGGTTACCGCTCATGAGCTCTTTTACTTCTTCACGCGACTTTGCTTTTCCCTCCTTCATCATCCCGATCGCGCTGCATATCTGTCCGGGCGTGCAATACCCGCATTGAAATGCATCGTGTTCAATAAATGCTTTTTGCAAAGGGTGCAGATCGCCTTCCGGCGCAACGCCTTCAATCGTGGTAATCTCCGAACCATCTTTCATAACGGCTAGTGTGAGACAACTCACGATCCGCTTTCCATCACAGATGACAGTGCAGGCGCCGCATTGCCCGTGGTCGCACCCTTTTTTGGTGCCGGTAAGTCCTGCATGGTCCCGTATTGCATCCAGTAAACTGACCCAGGGAAGCAGGTTTAATTGGACCGGATTTCCGTTCACTTTCAAGCTGACCTGTCCGCTTCTGATCAAACCTGGCTTTTCTACGATTTCAGTTAACATGGTGATATAGCATTGGTAAACATCAATGCTGACTATAACAATTATGCCAAGTAACTGTATGCTTCTTAAAAAGAGAAATCCATCTTCAAAACTGAAAATGGATCCCATTACTATCAATAAAACTGCTTGTTTCAGAGCTGCTGTGATTACTCAGCACCAACATCTTTCTTCGGCTTGCGACCGCGTGGCTTTCCGGTATACTCAGGCTTTGGCTCGGCAGTTCCCAACGCGAGTTCATAACCAACTACCCCTTCTTCATAATTGAAGATCGTGATATCGAATGTGTATTTTGTTTTTTCAAAATCCACTCCGCCTTTTTTCAAAATTACGTCCAATGGAATAGAAAATCCACGACCGCTTTTTGTCATTGCAAAAGTTCCTTCTTCGTCTGAGCTGGGTATCAGGTAAAGATATTTCAAAGTTCTTTTACCATCCGGAGCACCAATTTTGAAACGGGTTGACAAAGGTTCAACGCCTAATTCTTCGAGAGTTTTGGGAGGCAATACCAACTTACCTGTTCCTGAAATGTAACCGGTAGGTTTGGTTTGAGCCTTCACTTTCTTCGTAGCTGGCGCATTCTCTTCCGGGGAAAAGAACTTGATAGTGTTTGCTTTCATAAAAATATTCTCTGGGTTATTGTGATTGTTACCTGCAAAAATAAGAATGAAATGTTCTTGTTAAAATCTTTGCTATTAATTAACCTAAACAGGAATATGTAATTATCACAAACAGATAAACTCAATTATATTTAAATTAGAATTACGGCCGCATTTTGAATACTTATTTGCGCCAAAAACAATCTGTAAATTCTCCCGCAATGCGACCGTTGGTTAAATTGATTTACCTGTAAAAACCTGGTAATAAATTGCTTAACCCTTCCGGAAAATAAATTCCCATTTGAAATGAAAGGCCCTGTATTGTTTATTGTAAATGTCGATCGCTTAAACATTTCAGGAATTGAAGTTTCTAAAAAACCAGGCAGCCCACAGGCACTTATTCCAATATGGATTTCAGTTTGTCCAGGAATGCAGCTTGTTTCTCATTGATTTTCTCGCGCGCATTCTCAATCGTAAACCATTCGGCTTTGTCGATCTCGGGGAAAGTCTGCCTTTTACCTGAACGCGGCGGCCATTCTATTTCAAATGTATTGCTCACTATATTCTCCGTGTCGATATCACCTTCAACTGCCCAGGCTTTTACTTCCTTTCCACCTTTTTGTTTAATCGCGGTCAATGCTTTTGCATCGCCTTTTACTTCATAACCTGTTTCTTCCAGGAACTCACGGCGGGCAGCATCAAGCGGATCTTCGCTGTTCTCATATTCCCCTTTTGGTATTGACCAGCTCCCCAGATCTTTCCTGCTGAAAAACGGCCCGCCCGGATGTACAAGCAGCACCTCAATTTCTTCTTTCTGACGGTACATCAGAATACCAGCACTTTTATTAGCCATAACTCTATCGATTTTATAAGTACATCACTGTTCAACAAAAACAGAAAGCTAAAATAAGATCCTGTCAGTTTTTTATCAGAATATTGCTATATTACCCGTATACTCTTTCCTGTTATTTTATGACCAGACTTTTCCCATTGAAGACCGGCGCCGGCCGGGTTTTTACAACCATTTCAAAGCTTTCGCTGCTCTTCGGAGTAGCCGCATTCACATTTCAGGACAGTCCGCCCAAACCTGACGACAGCCGTTTCACCCCGATTGTAGTGTCTGATAACCTTGACGAACCCATGGTTTTCGAGGTACTTACCGACGGTTCCGTTTTTATAGCTGAAAGAAAGGGCGCGCTGAAAAAATACAATCCGTCGACCAAATCTACTGATCTCATTGCTACCATTCCGGTAAACACCAAATATACGAGTGCAGAAGGGGTAGTACGTGAAGCGGAAGAAGGATTAATGGGGCTGACAATGGATCCGAACTATGACAAAAACCACTGGATTTACCTGTACTACGCACATCCGACCGAGAAAAAGCACATTCTGGCGCGGTGGGAGGTTAAAGATGAGCAGCTGGTAGAAAGTACGAAAAAAGTAGTGCTGGAAGTCGATACACAGCGCGAAGTTTGCTGCCACACGGGAGGTGGAATGACCTGGGACAAAGCAGGTAACCTGTACCTGACTGTCGGCAACAATACCGGTAACCAGAAGGCGGCGCAAACCGACGAGCGGCCGGGTAGAGCGAGCTGGGACGATCAGGGGCACGCGGGGAATACGAACGATTTGAGAGGTAAAATCCTTAAAATCCACCCTGAGCCAAATGGGACCTACACCATACCGGCAGGAAACCTGTACCCGAAAGGAACACCAAAAACACGTCCTGAAATTTACTCAATGGGACACAGGAACCCCTGGCGCATTGCAGTGGACAGCAAGACGGGCTATCTGTATTGGGGAGAAGTGGGGCCTGACGCCAGTGAAGATTCTGAAATCGGTCCGATGGGATATGATGAGCTGAACCAGGCACGGAAGCCGGGCAACTTTGGCTGGCCGTGGTTTATAGGAAATGACCAGGCCTTCCCTGTTTACGACTATGCAGCGAATAAGCCCCTTGCTAAAAAAGATCCTAAAAACCTTGTTAACACATCTCCTAACAACACCGGTTTGCGGGAGCTGATGCCCACGTCGCCCAGCTTCATTTACTATCCTTATAATATCTCCGAAAAATTCCCGCTTGTAGGCTCAGGCTCACGCAGCGCCACCGGCGGGCCGGTTTATCACCGTACAGACTTCAAAGCGCCAAAACGCCCTTGGCCTGCCTATTATGAAGGTAAATGGATCGCGGCTGACTTCTCGCGTGGCTGGATCATGGCTATTTCCATTGACAAAAACGGAGACTACGCCGGCATGGAGCGCGTTGCACCTAACTATCACCCTGTTCAGCCGATTGACATCAAATTCGGACCGAACGGAGACTTGTATGTACTGGAATATGGTAGCAACTGGTTCAAGAAAAGTGACAACTCGCGCCTGATCCGCATTGAATATAATGGCGGAAACCGCAAGCCGGTGGTTCAGGTTTCTACCAATAAAAAGGGCGGAACGGTACCTTTCAAAGCAACATTGTCCGCAGAAGGCACAAAGGATTTTGACGGTGATCCACTGAAATACAGCTGGAAAGTAATGGGACCAGGCGGCGTTGTGAAAAGTTACAATACAGCCAACCCGACAGCAAGCTTTGACAAACCCGGCATTTACACTGCAAACCTGACCGTAACCGATTCCAAAGGCGCTGCCAACAGCCAGTCGCTTAAAATCATCGCAGGCAACGAGCCGCCGAAAGTGGCTGTGAATATCGATGGAAATAAAACCTTCTTTTTCCCCGGCAAAGCAATTCCGTATGCAATTGATGTGAGCGACAAAGAAGACGGCAGTCTCTCAGACGGAAAGATCAGCGCCGATCAGGTTGCTGTGAGCATTGACTATGCTTCCGAAGGTTTTGATTATGCAGAGGTGATCCAGGGACAGCGCAGTGTAGACGCTTCTACGCAGTTTGCTGTTGCCAATGTACTGATCAACAAAAGTGACTGTAAAGTTTGTCACCAGCCTGCAACCAAATCAGTAGGGCCTTCTTTTGCAGACATTTCGAACAAATACAAAGGTCAGCCGGGAGTTACGGAAAAGCTGGTGAAAAAGGTACTGGAAGGCGGCTCCGGTGTTTGGGGCGAGGTAGCGATGGCGGCCCACCCTGCCCTGCCGGTCGCTGACGCTGAGGTGATCGTCAAGTACATTCTGAACAGTACCGACAAAACGCTGAGCACATTGCCGGTAAAAGGAGAATATACACCTAAGATCCCCGCGCAGGACAATGGAAGAGGTACGGTACTGATTCGCGCAGCATTTACAGACCGCGCGGTGAGTGGAAGCAAGGCGGTACCTTCGCAAACAACCGAAGAAATGATCGTACTTCGCAGTCCAGAGCTTACGGTTTCGGATGCGGCGATAGTAAAAGGTGCTGAAATGAAAGCAATCGGCTCACAGGGTGCAGGTTTCCTCGCAATGCCTTTTGCAAACAGCTTCCTGGCATTTAATAACATCGACCTGACCAGCATTGATAAACTGGAAATTGTAGCAACAGCTCAGAAACGCGAAGGCGCAGTAGGCGGTACCATCGAGCTGCGGCTTGACTCGCCAACCGGAACTTTGATCGGTAAAAAAGAGGTGGAACTTGCTCCCGAAGTAGATATGGCCAAAATAATGGCAGACCTTGAAAATCAGAACAAAAACCTGAAACCCGGCGAAAAACCAAAGACGTTTTCACGTCCGACGCGCAAGCCTGTGGAAATTGATATCCAGCCAACGAAGGGCAAACATGATATTTACCTCGTCTTCAAGAACGACAGCGCGCAGCCTATCCAGCCTCTGATGTCACTGACTAAAATCAAGTTCATTCAATAACAAATGCAGCCTACACCAGCATAGAAAAGTGATCAGCCAGGTCGGCGTTAATACCCGGCCGGCTGCGCTTTTCGTGTGGTAAGGTGTAAAAATTCACCCGCACCCCTATTTTCCCCTGCTTTCTCTCCAAAGTCACTTTCAGAAATCCGTGCTTGGTATCGCAATGATTTTCAAGCGCCACACCTTCAAATAACTTGTGCTTTTCAGTAAAGCGCGTATCATAAGTAGTAGCCACGGGATGCAGCTCGTCATAACCTCCACCGCCTGCCACAATGAACGGTACTGTCTTACCATCTGCGTAGGTTTTTGAAAAACGCTGGTAATTATGAACGTGCCCGCTAAAAACAATATCCGGACGCACGCCGGCTTCGGCAAATGCCTTGTCCAGAAAATCAATCATATACAGACTTGATCCGTGGTTAACATCCGCTGAATAAGGCGCGTGGTGCACCGTGAGTATAATGGCCTTTTCGGGTCGCTGCCTATCCGCAGCGCGCAGCTCGCTGAGGAGCCACTCCCGCTGCTCGGCCGTGATCGTGCCAAACTTTGTTACATTTCCATACATGCCGATGATCGAAGCGATGGGCGTTTCGAGCGTCCAGTACACATTGGGCTGCACCATACTCTTGCGCGCTGCCCCGTTGCTGAATGCAACTGTACGTTGCTCCGGAGTACAAAACACAGCGGTGAACGGATCAAGACTTTTGTAGGAGATCCTGGAATCAGGATTTACGTCGCTGTCGTGGTTTCCGGGAATGGCAAAAACGGGTCCGGGATACTTTTGAAAAGGCTCGAAAAATTGCCGGTGGTACTGGCTCGCCTCACCGTAGTTGTAAACTATATCGCCTAAATGGTAGAGAAACCTGGGTTTGTCTTCGGTATCATCCTGTGCTTCATACTGCTTCACCATTTCAGCCACGACCAACTTCTGAAAATCAGGATTATGTACACTGCCCGTGTCGCCCAGCATGTGAAAAACAAGCTTGTCGGGATCAACTTCCGGCAGCACCTTTTCCAATGCAAGATGGTAAGGGTATTCGCCGGAAGGTTGGGGCAAAGGCTGAAATTTATAAGAATCGTCAGGTTGGTTTTTCTTCAAAACCGGTGTAGTGTGCTTCTGAGGCCGATAAGATTTCATCATGAGTAACGGAGTTCGGTAATTTGAACACCAAAACAAACTAGCTGAGTTCCGGCTCCGGACCGTGCAGCGATTGATTGGTAACTGCCGAGGCGACTTTTACTGGCTTTCCTTCTTTTGCGGATTGATAAATGGCTTCCATAAGTATCTGGTCCTGCAATCCTTCTTCTCCCGGTGTAAACGGTCGTTTATTTTTGATAATACAATCAGAGAAATGGTCCATTTCCAGGGCAAACTGGTTTTTCTCTGCAAGTCCGATATTCTGTTGCAACTCCATCATGCCATCTGCTTTGGCAGTCATCAGATCCTGGCCTTTATAGGCGTAAGCTTTGTTCATATCCAGCCACCCCCGCTCGCACATCACACGATAGCGCCTGCTTTCGTGCGCATTATAATGTGTCGCGCAACTCGCCACGACGCCGGAAGCAAACCGCATTTGCCACGAAACCATTTCCTCCACTTCCCTGAACAACGGATTTCCCGGAGTGCTGTACTGGTATGCGAATACCTCGGTCGGCTCCTCGCCTAAGACAAACCGGGTCGTGTTCAGGCAATACAAACCGATATCGGGCAATGCACCTCCGCCAGCCAAAGCTTTTTTGTGTCGCCAGTGATCCGGATTTGCGCTGCTCTGACAGTTGAATGCATCCACAAATTTCACCTGCCCAAATTCCTTTTTCTGTACCAGCTCGCGGAGCTTGCGGTTGTGTGGTTGATACTGGATGCGGTACGCCACCATCAGCTTCACCTTCGCTTTATTGCACGCTTCGATCATTTCCCGGCATTCAGCCTGACTTACCGCCATTGGTTTTTCGCACAGAATGTGCTTTCCTGCGGCAGCACCTCTCACCGTAAATTCCTTGTGCATGCTGTTTGGCAGCACAATGTAAATCACGTCGACTTCCTTGTTGTCTTTCAGCTTATCATAGGTTTGATAGCTGTAACAATTTGCTTCCGCAATCCCGTATTGCGCGGCGACCTTTTTCATTTTGTCGGGCGTGCCGCTCACCAGTGCAACCAGCTTGGATTTCTTGCACGAGCCCAACGCAGGCAGGATTTCCTCCAGCGACAAATGTCCGAGACCTACTACTGCATAGCCAATGCGACGATCGGGCGGCAATGGTGTAGGTACCGGGCCGCTTTGCTGGTCGTATTCCGACTTCCATTTTTCAAGAACAATGGGATCTTCTACGTCTTGGGGGATATTGCCGGGTGCCTGAGCATGCGCCTGATCGGCTTTGATAGAGGCAGCGATGGTCCCGATAGCTCCTGCCGCGAGGTACTTGCCGGTCGCGGACAGGAATTTTTTTCGGGAAAAATGTTTGGTATTCTGGTTAGTGTAAGGCGTGGCTGAATGCATCTCTTTCGTTTGTTGATGATGAAATTTGAAAGAGACTTGGCAATTACTGTGCCTCAGCTATTATTTGATGGTATACCAATCGCGCAAACGCACGTCAATGGATTTGTTGCCTTCATTAACCAGTTTCTTAAAAGCCTCTGTATCACTTAGTCCGTTCTGGCCGCGGTAGTGATAGGGGTAAACGCTCTTTGGTTTGAAATCAAGCACTGCCGAAGCAGCCTCTTTAACGTCCATCGTGTAAGGCAAATTCATGCAAACGAAAGCTACATCGATGTTTTTCAATGCGCGCATTTCAGGAATACCCGAGGTATCTCCGCTGATGTAAATCGTTTTGTCCCCAAATTTCAAAACATACCCGTTTCCCCTTCCTTTGGTATGCCGCGATTCAGCCGATTCGGGCAGATTGTACATTGGAATAGCAGTGATCGAAATATCCAGCTTGCTGACGGTTTGTCCATTTGCAACCGTCACCACTTTCGCTTTCATCGCCTCAGACATTTTCTCAACCACCGCCGGAGGCGCTATGATAATTGCTTTACTCAGGTCAATTGCATTCAAAGTAGCCGGATCAAAATGGTCGCCGTGAATATCAGATATCAGGACCAAATCAGGTGCGGCGATTCCCTGGAAGGTTTTGGCGCCACCATAAGGGTCCGCGTAGATGGTCTTTCCATTCCACGTGAGGGACATGGTCGCGTGGTTCAAAGGCTGGATTTTCAGCGGTCCTTTGGAAGTTTTCAGATCATCAGCCGCAGGGAGTTGCGCCCACGCAGACGTGCCAATCAGGAGCAGCAAAAAGCTTAAAACAGTTTTCATTTCAGTAGTATTTGAGTTACTATGGAAAGTACTCGTTTAAGCTTGTAATTACAATTTTCCATTGAGCAACCGGTAGCTAATTGAGACGCACGCATTCTCCACGAGAAGCTCGGTATCCCCGCGAAGGTATTTCTAGGCTAAACTATCTTGCCTCTCTAAAAACTCCTCAATAATATAAGCCGTAAACTCCGGCAGTTTGCTGCCTGGCTGAAATGCGCAGATCTCTCCGATACATTCTCCGTGAACGCCCGGTAAAATGAGCAACTCCGCTGCGGGGATGAGGTTCGAGATTTCTGTGGTGTGCTCGATGGTAATTACGTCCCGGTTGCCGGCGATGATCAGAGCGGGCGCTTGAATGGAGCGCAGACTTTCTTCCGGCCAGTCTGTGAATGCGAGCATTCTGTCGCGGTCTTTGTCGTGCATAACCTGCAAACCTTCCCTGCTTTCCGCCACTTCGAGGTAAGCTTGCTGCAATGGAGCAGGCATGTTTTCCAGCGAAGCCGTTTTCATAAAATCAAAAAAGCCTTCCATTAATCCCGAGCGCTTCGTGCAGGCAGCTACTGCAACTATCTTCCTTACCAATGCAGGATGCCGGATTGCAATTTGAAGCACTGAACTACCTCCATTGCTGAATCCCATAAAGTCAGCCTGGCTGATACCAAGATTCTCCATCAACGCGGCAACATCATCTGCATCCTGCGCAAAACTGACTCCCGCTTCCCTGTCGCCCGTGCGGCCGTGGGCTTGCAGATCAACACCAATTACCTTCCGGTTATTTGCCAGAAATGGCAGTATATTGGCAAATGTCGTTTCGATCGTCGATCCGCCACCGTGCAGTAAAACCAGCGGAATATCTCCCGAACCGTGAATCTGATAATACATTTTCAATCCATTCACAGTCGAATAGCCACTCTCAAAATACATGGTTGATCCCGTTTAAGTCTACAATTAAACCAGCAGCGGCTTCACCACTTTTCCATGCACATCGGTAAGCCGGTACCTGCGCCCCTGATGCTTGAAGATCAGCTGCTCGTGATCAATACCCATTAAATGCATGACAGTAGCCTGAAAATCATGGACATGCACCGGATCTTTGATCACATTATAGCCAAAATCATCAGTTTGTCCATATACAAATCCCTTTTTCACACCAGCGCCCGCCATCCAGATCGTAAAGCTGCGCGGGTGATGGTCGCGGCCGTAGTTGTCCCTCGTCAGTTTACCCTGTGAATAGGCGCCCCTGCCGAATTCACCTCCCCAAACCACCAGCGTTTCATCGAGTAACCCGCGCTGTTTCAGATCGGTGATCAAAGCGGCAGAAGCCTGGTCAACACTTTTAGCCATAATTTTAATATCATTCGGAAGATTCCCATGCTGATCCCAACCCTGGTGATACAGCTGAACAAACTTTACATCTTTCTCGATCAGCTTGCGCGCGAGCAAACAGTTCGCAGCGAATGTCCCTGGCTTCCGGGACTCTTCCCCATACAGATCAAAAATGTAGTCGGGTTCTTTGGATATGTCCATCGTTTCCGGAACGGCAGTCTGCATGCGGTAAGCCATTTCGTACTGCGCCATCCGGTAGTTGATTTCAGGATCCAGTATCTTTTCAAATTGCCCCTGTTGCAGCTTCGCAAGCGAATTCAGCATTCTTCTCCGGCTACTCTTATCAATTCCTTCCGGATTATTGAGGTAAAAAACAGGATCCGGGCCTGAGCGGAAAACCACTCCCTGGTGAATCGACGGCAAAAATCCATTGCTCCACAACTTGGCATAAAGCGGCTGGTCCCCTGCCCTCCCTTTGGAAAGCAGCACCACAAACGAAGGCATATTCTTGTTATCTGAACCCAGCCCGTAACTCACCCACGAACCCCACGAAGGCCGCCCGCCCTGCTGGCTTCCTGTCTGAAAAAACGTAACCGCCGGATCGTGATTGATCGCCTCCGTGAACATAGACCGGATGAAGGTAACATCGTTCACTATGCTGGAAGTATAAGGCATCAACTCGCTGATCATCATATCATTGTCGCCGTACCGCTGAAACTTGTATTTGGAAGCGGCCAGCGGAAAGCTGCTTTGGCCGGCCGTCATACCGGTGAGCCGCTGTCCTTTCCGGACGGACTCGGGCAGGTCTTTACCCCACATTTCTTCCAGCTTGGGCTTATAGTCGAATAATTCCAGCTGCGAAGGTGCGCCGCTTTGAAACAGGTAGATCACCCGTTTCGCCTTCGGGGCAAAATGCGGGTGCCCCAATGGCAGGCCAGCCGCTTCACCTCCGGCCAATGCGGGCTTCTTAGCGAGCAGGCTGTCCGCATTCAAAAGAGAAGCCATCGCCGCCGCACCTAATCCCAGACTGGTTTTAGAAAGAAAATTCCTTCTGCTCAGCTGTTCGTGGACGTGGTTTTCAAATTCGTTATATAAGCTCATGCTGTGGTTTTTACCTTTTGATCAAAAATTCATCAAAGTTCATGACAGTACTGGCTACAATGGTGCCCGCCGCCACCTGAACGGGATCCAGCGACTTGTCAACCGGGTACTCCCCTGCTGCCAGCACGAATTTAACGCGCTTCGGATTTTTGCTAAAATCGGCATATTCTTCCTGGTACAATTCCTTCAAAATAGCACGCTCCTTCGCGTCGGGCTGCCGGCTGGTCAGCGCCGTGAATGCGTAAGTGATCTGTTCGTCCAGCGTTTTGCCTTTTTTGAGCATTTGCTGCGCCAGCACGCGCGAGGCTTCTACAAACTGCGGATCGTTCATGACCACCAGAGCTTGCAGCGGCGTACTCGTTTTTTGCCTTTTAGTCACACAAAAATGACGCTCGGCTGCATCGAAGTTCAGCATCATCGGTGGCGGCGAACTTCTCTTCCAGATTGTGTAAAGACTCCGCCGGTACAGGCTGTCACCGTGCTGCTGCTTGTAAGTAACTTCGTTTCGCGTCGCCAAAGCTTCCCATAAACCCGCTGGCTGATAAGGATATGCACTTTTTCCGCCGATCCGTCTGGTAAGCAGGCCGCTTGATGCAAGTGCATTGTCCCTGATCTGCTCCGCGCTCATGCGATAGCTCGGCCCATGGGCATAAAGCCTGTTATCCGGATCAACATCAGCAGATTTGGGATTGACGCGCGAAGATTGCCGGTAGGTAGCCGACATGACGATCAGTTTCTGCATTGCCTTCACATTCCACCGCGACTCCCTGAATGTACCCGCCAGATAATCAAGCAACTCAGGGTGCGTCGGCAGCTCTCCCTGGTTGCCAAAGTCGTCACTCGAGACCACTAACCCTTTTCCAAAGTAATTCATCCAGAAACGGTTTACAGTAACCCTCGTAAAAAGCGGGTGGTCTTCATGGGTGAGCCATTTGGCAAGACCCAGCCTGTTTTTTGGAAAATCCTTGGGGATCTTGAAGAAGCTGTCGGGCGTATCAGTGGTAACAGCTTTGCCTGGCGCATCGTAAGCGCCCCGGTTAAGTATAAAGGTTTTACGGGGAAACTTCCGCTCCCGCATGACCATCACATCAATTTCTTTATCCAGAATCTCGGTTTCGTCGGCGATCAGTTTTCGGCTGTCGGCCATCAGCTTCTTATATGCAGGATCTATATGATGGAGGTAATAATCTTTCAATGCGGCAAGCTGCTCCGGTTTGAGCTGGGTCGGCAGCGTTTTTAACGCATTTACCACCTCATTTTTAAAACTGTACATACCCAGCATTTCCAGCGGGGTCAATGCTTTTGTGTAAATTTTAAATTCGTCTACCTCGAAGTTTTTCGTCCGCTGGTCAGAAAGGCGGCCGATATTTAGCTTGTCAACATACCAGTTCGTTTTGTTTTTTCCGTAGAGGATACTTTCGGTCAGCTGGTCATTGTGCACGGTTACTTTTGCGGGGCGGCCATTTACATACAACTTCAAGCCGGCTGCTTTACTAAGTCCGTCGTAAGAAAAGCCGATCTGTGTCCATTTGTCTAGCGGGAATTTCTCAACGGTCTGGATCTCAATTGCATTCTCCGGCCAAACGTGGCTCATCGTGAGCTTAATGCGCCCGTCTTTCTCACGAAATACATTCCAGCCCCGGTATCCATTCATCACCCCATTTGATTTATGAAACAAAGATCCTGTTACGGAAGGATCGTGAAGATTAAGCCAGATACTGATGCTAAATGCCTGGTTCCGCTCGAAAAACGCGAAGTTATCTGGGAACGAAACCGCATTTTCCCCAAAAATATACCGTGCCTTTCCTACCCGGCCGGTGCGTGAAGCCACATTGGACAAGCTATCATCCCCCTCGGCTGTCGCTTTTTGCTTTGGATCTGCTAGGTTTTGAAATTCTTTGCCTTTGGGTTCGTCGAATGTGAAGTAACCTGCGAGTCCTTCCTTGTCGTCACCGACCGCCTTTTCTGGATAAGTGCGGGCTGTTGTGAGCCAATTATTAAAATTTTGTTCGGCTGTTGTGGTGTACGCATTCAGCTGTGACTTTTCTTTCGTCAGGTTCTGATGGATATATTTCAGCTTTGCGTCAGCTTCCGGCGAAGGCAACGTAATAGCCGGGCTTGCCTCTCCATTGTAGGGAATTTGCCCGTTTTCATTGTTATTATTAAAAAACGCATATAGCGAATAGTAGTCTTCATGGCTGATCGGGTCATATTTGTGATCGTGGCAGCGGGCGCATTCGACTGTAATCCCCAGGAATGTTTTACCAAAAGTATCCGTCCGGTCAGCTACGTAGGCTACGCGATATTCTTCCGGCACAATGCCACCTTCCTGACTTTGCTGATGCATACGGTTGAAGCCCGTTGCAACCAGCTGATCACGTGTAGGATTTGGAAGCATATCACCGGCAAGTTGCCAGGTAACAAACTGATCATAAGGCTGGTTCTGGTTAAAAGACCTGATCACCCAGTCGCGGAAAGGCCAGGCTGTCCGCAATCCGTCGTCCTGATATCCGTGGGTATCTGCATAGCGCGAAGCATCAAGCCAGGGTACCGCCATATGCTCGCCATAATGCGGGGAGGCCAGCAGCCTGTCGATCACCTTCTCATATGCATTCGCCGAATTGTCGCTCATAAATGCGGTGACTTCCTCGGGAGTCGGCGGCAGGCCTGTCAGGTCCAGGTATACCCTGCGTAAAAGCGTGGTTTTATCAGCCTCCCGCGCCGGGATCATTCCTTTGTCTTCCAGCTTTTTAAGGATGAAGTGATCAATGGCGTTCTTTGCCCATTTCTCATTCTTGACCGATGGTACCTTGGGCTTTTCAACTTTGGTAAATGCCCAATGCGGCTTATACTCAGCGCCTTCTTCTACCCATTTGATCAAAATCGCCTTCTCCCGTGCTGTTAATGTAAGGTGCGATTCAGGAGTCGGCATCACGACGTCGGGATCGGCCGACAGGATGCGATGGACGAGCTCGCTGCTTCCGGGCTTACCCGGCTTTATTGCTTTCAACCCGCTTTCAGTCTCCTTTTTGTATGCAACTTCCGCCACATCCAGGCGCAGGTTCGCCTTCTGATGATTGGCGTCTGGTCCGTGGCACGCAAAGCAGCGATCAGAAAGGATCGGCTTGACATCGTAGGTATAATCAACGGGCTGCATGAGCATAGACATTTCCTGCGCTACATCATCCGGCAAGTCGATTTTCTTGTCGCAGGAGGTAAAAAGCAGTCCCGCAACAGGAAGAATAAAGGCGTATTTCAAAAGGGTTTTAGGCATCAATCGTATTTGTTACCCGGAATGAACAAGTATACCGTTTCCCGGTTTTTACAAACTAATTATAACAATTGTTATACTAATTTAAGCATAAATGCCGGTCTGCCAAGCCAAAAGGGCGCTCGTAGTGGTATTTAGTCATTTAGCAGCCAACCTTTTGCACGCGGTTCAACCGTCCACCCCTTTTTCAGGGCTTCGGATAATTCTTTGAAGCATCGTCGAGCACCAGCACCCAGTCTTTCCCATAGCCGGAGTCAGGAGGAGTAAACTTGTTGATGATTTTGCTATCCACCTGCCCGGCATCTTTGATCTTGCCATTCCTGGGATCAAACCAGAATGCATTCAGCTGGTTACCTGTGATCTTCCCGGGATTAACTGAGAAAGGTTTGCCGGTGGCGGTATAAATGAAAAGGTAATCCTTTCCACGCGTCGCCTGAATGCGCTCGTAGGCGGGCAGGTCGCTTTCAACTACAATGGACTGGTCGGGCACGCGATCGGTTATCGGCCGCGATTCGATCAGCTTTCTCACATATTTCATTTCGTTAGCGCCGGGCAGGTCCATTGCCTGCTGCCAGAACACGTGCGGATTGTTGACAGCTTCCCGGTTGGGCGCGTACATCTGCCAAATATCGTGACAGCCGTAAGTGTGCCCGAATGCACCCGCGAACAGATCCAGGTACGCCGATTTACGCACATCGTAAGCGTTGGAAATACCTAATTCCTTTGCATTGAAACAAACGGGATGATCTTCATAGATTGGCTCGCCGTCGATTACCGGCTTGATCAGCTGCCTGTCGTAAGAGCGTTTGATATTGTTGTAAACCTCCGCATCGCGGCAATGCCCTGTTTGGAACATATTGAAGTCGAGCCACTCGTCCGCGTGAAACCATTCACTCGCTCCTTCCCGGTTGGGCTGCGGGTGATAGGTCATCATCACTTTGTCGGCGCCACCGCCACCGGCTGTGATACCCGCCGCCATAGCCCGCCATATTTCGGTATCGCGGGTACCTGCTCTCGGATTTCTGTCGCCGCCGAGTACCCAGATCAGGTTCTTGCGGGTTTTATACCGGTTACCGAGCCATTTTCCATACACTTCTGCATTGGATTCATTGAAAACTTCCGGCCCTTTTCCCCAGGTGGATTTAAATACCTTATCTCCCCAGGTTGGCAGAAATGCAATGTTTATTCCAACTTCTGCGGCTTTGTCAATGATAAAATCCACGTGCTTGAAATAGGCTTCATTGGGCTTTGTGGGATCATTGTTAACTAAAGGCCGCTCGCCGTAAGGGTTAGGAACTTCAAGCCCGTCGAACTCTGCCAATGCAACTGCCTGGATCACCGTAAAACCCTGCGCCGCACGCTTTTTCAGATAATATTCAGCATCCTCCCGGTCGAGCCGGTGAAATAGCTCCCAGGCGGTATCGCCCAGCCAGAAAAATGGTTTGCCCTCTTTCATCAGGTACCTTTTATTGGTACTGACAGTAAAAGCCTGCCCGGAAGCAGTGAAGCAGATGAAAAGAAAGAAAAGGGTCTGGGAAATGCGGGATAGCCTCATTGGTCGGCGGGCAGAGATATAGTTCAACGCTTTTTTGCTTATGTTTAAACAAAATAAAACCCTTAATCCGGTTTGTTAAAATTTTATATATGAAAACTACACTTTTCGCGGTTTTTTCTTTGCTACTCGGCGCATTTCAGCCACTTTCTTCTACGTTAACCAGGAGTTTTGATGAAGAAAAAACGAGTACTGAGACAACCCGCATTTCCGTCGTTCCGAAAGCGGCGCCCCGCATTGCTATTGCCGGGCTGGGTATCGAATCCAGCACTTTTTCACCCGCATTAACAACCGAAGAGGCTTTTCACGCCCGCTATGGCGACCAGGTTTTCGCAGCCTATCCATTTATGTCCCCCGATTCGGGTATCCGCCCGAAAGCAACGTGGCTTCCTGCATTGGTTGGCAAATCGCTGCCTGGTGGCGCGGTTACGCGTGAAGCTTATGAGTCTCTTGTAAAACAAACGCTTGAATTATTAAAGAAAAATGCGCCCTACGACGGACTTTTCTTCGATATCCACGGCGCAATGAGTGTGGTAGGCCTGGACGATCCGGAGGGCGATTTCATTGTCCGGATCAGGGAAGTAGTAGGTACCAAAACGCTCATTTCAACTTCAATGGACCTGCACGGCAATGTATCCTGGCGTTTGGCACAAAACACCGACCTGATTACCTGCTACCGGATGGCGCCGCACGAAGATGCCATGCAAACCAAAAAACGCGCAGTTGTGAACCTGCTGGACAGACTCGAAAGCGGCAAGGGAAAACCTGCATACAAGGCGTGGATTCCCATTCCTGTTTTGCTGCCAGGCGAGAAAACATCAACCCGCATTGAGCCCGGAAAGCGGATTTATGCAGCAGTTACCCCAGCTTCCATGCAAAAAGGGATCATTGACGCGGCCATGTGGGTAGGTTATGCCTGGGCCGACGAGCCCCGCAACCACGCGGTGGTAATGGTGACCGGCGACGACAAAAAGGCTGTAACAAGTACCGCTGAAAAGCTTGCGAAAAGCTTCTGGGATGTGCGGAAAGAATTTGCATTTGTAGCACCGACCGGCACATTGAAAGAAGCACTGGACAAAGCTGTTAACAGCGACAAAACACCTTATTTCATCAGTGATTCGGGCGATAACCCGACTGCGGGCGGCGCGGGAGATGTAACGTGGACCATTACCGAGATTTTGAAAAGACCGGAGTTCCAGAAGGAAAATGGCAAAACGCTTATCTATGCTTCCATTCCAGGCCCTGAGCTGGTTGCGAAGGCAGTGGAAGTTGGTGTGGGTGGCCAAATTGATGCATTGGCCGGTGCGAAAGTAGATTCCCGCTTTGCTCCGCCCGTGCGCTTGAAAGGAACCGTAACGGCTATCGAGCACGGCGACCGGAATGCGGAAACGGAAGTAGTTGTAAAGGTGGGCAGCGTGAGTGTGATCGTGACGAAAAAACGCAAGCCTTATCATAAGGAAGCTGATTTTACAAGACTGGGATTAAACCCGCGCAAGGCGGATGTAGTAGTTGTTAAAATTGGTTACCTCGAACCGGAGCTTTACAACATGCGCGCAGACTGGACGCTGTCACTTACACCAGGCGGCGTGGACCAGAACCTGGAAGGTCTGGAATACAAGCGGGTGAAAAGACCGATATTTCCATTGGATAAGGATATGAAGGAGCCCGACTTGAAAGCCAGGCTCGTTCCATCCTCAGACAGTAAATAACATTATTGAACCGGAGCATCAGGCGGCGCAATGTGCGCCGGCCTGTCTTCGGTCAATGAGACCACTTCCTTATGCCCCCGGAGCTTATCGATCACCTGATCCTCGGCCTGGCCTGTAATTACGCCAAACTCGAACAGGTTGGTGATGGTAAGTCCCTCCTCACAAAGTTCGTCCGCAACAGTCTTCAAACTGCCCCGGTAAGTCTCCGAAATGGTGATTACAATGCTTTTCATACGATCGGATCGACAGGTGCGATAGCTAATCCAACTCCTACATCCACATTAGAGATCGGCAGCCTTTTTGCGAGGTTGCGCAGTTCAGTCATAATCTGGTAAGGAGTCGCGTTTGGTAGTTTTTCCCATAACAAACCAGCCAACCCGGCCACGTGCGGAGTCGCCATGCTTGTTCCTGAAATGGTTCGGTAGCGCATCGGCATGGGCCAGCTGGAATATATCTCCACGCCGGGACCTGCTATATCCACTTCTCCGCCATTAGGGTTGATCTTACGGTTTGAGAAATCTGCGACGTTCAGGCTTGAATCGAGCGCGGCAACCGCCATAATAGACGGACAATCTGCCGGGCTGCCCACTGGATTGAACTGGTTCATTGAGCGGCGGCTCTCATTTCCGGCAGCTGCAATGACCACAGTACCTTTTGAAAGTGCATATTGCGCTGCTCTCTCGTAAGCCACATCATAGCTTTGGCCGGGAAATACACGTGAGCCGAGCGACATTGAAATTACATTGCATCCATTGTCGGCAGCCCAGGTCATCCCGTTCAGGATCCACGCCTGCGCACCGCTTCCTTCATTGCTGAGTACCTTGCCTGCATATATCTCGGCATTTCTTGCCACACCATAACGCATTCCGTTCACATCCACATTGCCGCAGGCACTTCCGATGCAGTGGGTTCCGTGGCCGTGCATATCCTCGCCGGATTCTTCCGGTACAAACGAGTTTACAGTAATGTTCCTTCCGGCAAAATCGGGGTGGCTGGCGTCGAAGCCGGTATCCAGTACAGCGATTTTTACGCCATTTCCGGTATATCCTGAAACCATTGCCTGCGTTACATCTATCCCCCAGGTGGAGGGGACATTCAGCACTGCGGGTATTTCGTCGGGTACATATACCACCTTCTCGGGTGCGATGATGTAGCTGGTTGCAGAAGCTTCCAGTATCCGGATCTGGTCTTCTTCTGCGCCGACGAGCGCAATGCCGAGATCTTCGTAAATCAGCGCGTCGGCACCATCGAGGCGGGTTTCGTCAACTGCCGTGCGCACGAACTCTCTTGTGTTGGCAACCGAAAACCCGCATTCAGATTTCAGAAAGCTGGTTGCTCTTGAAGAAGCAGCAACTCCTTCCCTGAAAATCACGAAGTACCTGCCGGTGTAAAGCGGCTTTTCGTCGCGGTTTTTGTCGTAAACCTCCCTGACGAACTTCTCGAAGGCTTCCACCCGCCCGGTGTTGTCGGGCAGGAATGTTTGTTTCCCTAAAACAGGCTTTTTCATTTATTATGTAGTTTGTTGAAGTGTAATGAAGTATTATCTGCTTGATTTCATCGCCTTGACTTTTTTCAGTGAACTGTCGCTGGCCAGGGCTTCGTACTTAGGGGATTCTCTGCCGTAAATCGCTATTTTCCCTTTGGCATCATTGTGAATGCCCCAACCATAGCGCTTGGCAAGTGGCGAGGCGCGCATGCAGGCCTGGCCTTTTGAAAAGAACATCTTTCTTGCACCTTCCAGCTCGGCCTCGGTCAGGTCATTTTTTTCAGCATAAATTCGGAACAGCACATCGTCAGACGTGAATTTGTATGGATTCTGGCTGACGATATCAAATGCAATGTTCGCCACAGTGCGCTTATCTCCCTTTACCGGAGGCACTTCTCCCTCCACAGCCGGACAATCCTCGGCCACTTCGATGAATGTGTTTTCGTAGTTTGTTGTATGTACTTTCATATTGATGATGTGGTTTTATCAAAAATAAAAACGATGAGTGACAACCCTATGTCAGCAGGCTTCACAACCAAAACATTATTCTTTACGAAAATCGAACACGCCGCCTCCCTGCCGTAACAGCATTTTCTTTTCCGCCGGGATGAATTCCATGGATAGTCCGCCAGCTTCAAACTTAAACTTGTCTTTATCTGTCGGTTCGAGCGTGAAAGAAGGCTGCCCGCTGCCCTGCGCCGTGAGTACATTCCCTGAACGGCTTACTGTTATTTTGATCGGGATCTGATTGCTCGCGTAAACGCCCGTATACTTATCGAAATCGGTCGGATCGGGGCTGTATGTTTTGAATTCAGGAATATCAACTGACTTTCCGTACACTGCGCTCAGCATGGCGATTGCCACATTGTTCGGCTGAATAACGGACCCGTTTGTAACATATGAATACGCGATTTTATCATCCGGAAAATAACCTAACAGTGATCGAAAACCGTCAATACCGCCCGTATGCCCTAAACTCTTCTTTTCATAAAATGGGATTTGAAATAATCCCATTCCATATCCGTCGCGCATGGTCCTCATTTTTTCCAGGCTTTCAGGCGTGATCAGCTTACCGCCAAACAAGGCTTCCGCGAATTTCGTCAAATCTGTTGGTGTGGAAATCAGCGCGCCTGCTCCCGCCGGAACGGACATATCCGTCTCTGGCTGCTTCACCCATTTGCCCTGGTACTCATAGGAATAACTCTCATTGTCCGGATTGATTTTGCCACCCAAAGCTGTATGGGTAAGTCCGGCGGGTTTGAAGATCTTCTCATTCAGCAATGTGCCGAAAGGTTTTTTATTGACCTTTTCGAGAATGTAGGTGAGCAGCAGATAATTGGAATTGCTGTACGCGGCTTTGGAATCGGGAGTAAAATCGCTTCCGCCTTTCGTTACGATCTCTACCATTTCGGCTTCGGTCTTCTTTTGCGTGTTCCATTTAAGGTAATCAGCGCCGTCGGTAAAATTGTGGATCCCGCTGCGGTGGCTTAGCAGATGCGCAATGGTAATCTGGGGAGCATTTTTAATGCCGGGGAAATACTTGTCGAGCGTTTCAGTCAGGCTCAGCTTTTTTTCTTCAATGGCCTTGAAAACAAGTACCGACGTGAATGTTTTGGAGATAGAACCAATGCGGTACCGCGTATTTTGATCGGGTTTTTTCTTCGTTTCCACATCAGCGAAGCCTAATGTGCGGCTGTACACCACATTTCCATTCTGAGAAATTGCAACGCTTCCCATGAACTTGTCGTTTTTTTCAAGCGCATCGAAATAGGCGTCCAGCTTTGTTTTATCAATCTGCTGCGCAAATGCGGGTATCGACGCGAGGAAAAGGAATGCAATGTAAAATGCCTTACGGATCATGTAGAAGTGGTTTTGTTGTTTATTGAATATACTTTAAAATCAGGAAAGCGAAAAATGAGACACAAAGCAGCTGTCGCGATAAGCTCAGCGATATTAGCACGTACCTATCTCGCTGTGCGTCGCCAGGATCATTGAGGTGTTAAATGCTTTTACCACTAATAATAGGCAAAGCGATCCAACGATCAAAAAGAAGCTTCAAGGATAATCCTTTTGAATGGATAAAAAACGGGTTGCTTGGGAAATGCAGCATTCAGGCTGTTCTTGTATTCTGCAATGAACTGCTCGCGCGTTTCTCCTTCCAGCCTTTCGAGGTACGGGATTATTGCAGTGCCGGAAACAAACTCGAACAATGCATTCGCATCCTGTAAAACCATCGGATAAATCTTCTCAAAAACGGTCATTTGCCGACTTCTGTTTTCAAAGAGAATCTGCGCATAGTCCTCAATATCAAGCACGGGAGATTGCCTTACCCAGCCCTGCAATGCACTACTGAAAGGTTCTTCTACGGCAAGCTCGTTGAGTATTCTGTTGGAAATGTTGTGATTTTGCGCGGGCAGCTGGATTAGCAACTGTCCGTTCTGCCTGATTCTGGCGATCATATCGGCGAGGAGTTGTGCATGATTGTCAACCCACTGTATCGCAGCATTGGAGAAAATGATGTCCCACGTTTGGCCAATCTGCAATTGCTCTTCAATGGAGCGACGTTCAAAACTCAGTTTAGGCCGGCGAAATGCGTCGGACATATTCAGCATTTCCGGGGAGGAATCAATGCCGAAGACATTTGAATTGGGAAGCTTGTCGGCGAGCTTACGTGTAAGCTCGCCGGTGCCGCAACCCATATCTATTGCATGCAGGCCTGGCTTGACCCTAACCAGCTCCAACAAATCGTAAAAAGGGGCAAAACGCTCTGATTTAAATTTGTTGTAGGTGTCGGGATTCCAGGCCATGATGTTTGAAATTATTGTCTGCTCTGCTTCTTCTTCTTTTCGTGGTCAACAATTGCGCCGGTACCCAGACCAACACCTGCACCTATCAAGCTGCCCACCAGGGCGCCTTCCGCGCGGTTTTTGTTGATGATCGCGCCGGTCACTGCGCCGGTACCCGCTCCTACCACTGCACCTTTGGCCTTGTGGTTCCATCTGGATTTTTTCTGAGCGGCGGGTTGGGGTGCCTGATTAGCAGTCGCAACCATTTGCTGCTCTTCTTTTACCTGTTCTTCCTGGCGTGTCTGTTCTTCTTTTTGCTGCGCCATAACGTTGTTCATAGAGTCGATGATCGCCTGCTTTTCCATTGCAGTTTTCATTGAGTCAATGGTCCTTTGCTGGGCTTTCAGCGCCACTTCCTGCTGCTTAGCACTATTGTTACATGCAGACAAAACGGAGGCTGCGAGTAACACTGAAACTAACGATTTCATGTTTTTATTGGATGGTTCTACGGGTATATTGATCTAAAATCATGCCACCGTTAGATGCCCACGGTTTCCAGGGAATCTGGCCCGTGAACCAGCTCTTAAATGGCGAATATCTCTACAAATGCAGCAGCCAGGTCGTGAATTGTGCCTTTGAGGTCAGGTAAGAGGCCCATTTCTTATACCCGCGTTATCTTAATGAAAAAATGAGCCGGTCAGAGGAAGTGAGATGATCAGTAAATGCAGATAATTATTATCTTTAAAGTACAAAGCGCATCCCCGGAACATCCATTCTTTTGAAATCCGATCACCTAACCATTTCAATTATGAAAAGGTATGCGCTCATTTTGTTACTGGGGCTGATTTTTTCCTGCAAAAATGAAAAAGCCGACCCTGAAATCCCGGCAGGGGTTTTGTCTGAAATCATTCAGGACGGTAAGGTACAGACCCGCTTCGAATATGGTGACGGCAGGGTTGCCCGCATCCTTGGTTACAGTTCCTGCGATACTCCTTATGAAACCAGCGAGTTTAGTTACTCCCGGGGCCGGATCAGTTCTATTCGTAAAGGAAGCCGCGGAATGTACTCTTCGTGGAACGGCGCGCTGTGCGACCCCAATGGGAAGTTTGACTACCAGGACTACACAGTCGAGTATAACGCGGAGGGACACCGAAGCAAAGTGGTTGGTAAAAACCTGACCGCAGATATCGAATATACCGGCCGGAATGCGCGTGTGAGTGTGCTGTACCATGCCGAAAAGACAAGGCGGCTAGATCTTTTCAAATTTGATGATCATGGAAATGTAATCGAGCGACAAAATGGTGCGCCAAACAGTGTCGGACCTTCGAGGTACGAATATGACAAGCATCCGAACCCGTTTGCCGGACTGAACACGAATGTTTGGCCTGATCCTTTCACCTCTCCAAACAATGTAATCCGCGCATTTGACTACAACGGTGACCTGCAATGGGAGCGCAAGTTTACCTACGATTCCGCCGGCCGGCCCCTGACCTGCGATGAAGGCAACGGAGTGCGAATGGAATTTCATTATCGCTGATCCGACGCACTGAATGCAGTTTCGTTGTAAGTTTGCAGCTCCTCTACAAGCTTGGTGATGAAAAATACTGTTTACCTGATCATTCTATTTGCGTTCATCTTTTGCGCATTTCAAACTGCAAATGCGGAGGAAAGCTGGAAGTTTGTAACTGAAAAAGAGGGGATCAAAGTGTATGCGAGAGAGGTACCCGGCTCGCGGATCAAGGCGTTGCAGGTACAATGCAAGGTTAACGCGCCTACCGCGGAGATTGTGGCATTGCTGATGGACGTGGATGCGGCAACCGACTGGGTATCTCATACAAAATCATGTAAGCTGGTGCGCCGGGTTTCTGCATCTGAACTCTACTACTACTCCGAAATAAGTCTGCCTTGGCCTCTCGAAAACCGCGATTTCGTTGCAAGGATATCGTTCTCGCAAAATCCGGCAACAGGTATAGTTACTGTGGATGCGCCTGCGGTCGGCGGAATGGTGCCCGTAAAAAAGGGAGTTGTGCGGATTTCCAAATCGACCGGAGTTTGGCATTTAACTCCTTTGAATGCGAAGCAAACGCAGGTTCAATACACATTGCAGCTGGATCCCGGCGGCGCAATTCCTGCTTGGCTGGTTAACTCCCTCTCGTCGCAAGGCCCGATCGACAGTTTTATGAATATGAAAAAGCGGCTTGCCAGGGCCGCCTCTTCAGGTAACTAGCAGCACGAATCAGTTATTCGCCTGCATTCCCAAATTCCACTTCACCATCAGCCTCGTAAGTAGCCAGGATCACACCTTTGGTTGAAACGGTATGCCTGGTCAGTTTGAAATTGCCCGGAACAGCTCCGTCGCAAAAAAGCTTTTTGCCTTTTCCTAAAATGATCGGGTGGATAAAGATATTCATCTGGTCGATAAGACCGTGTTCCATCAACGAATGGATGAAATCGGCGCTGCCCCACATTTGCAGATCGGGACCATCGCTGGCTTTTAGTGCTTTAACCTGCTCAACTGCGTCGCCATTGAGGAATACTGTACCCCTCCAACTCCCCTCCTGCCGGGTGCGGCTGGCTACGTACTTCTTTACCTGAGTGAATTTCTCGGCAATCGGACCCGTTTGCGCCGGCCAGTATGGTTCCCATATCTCGTAAGTAACACGCCCGAGCAGCAGGTCATAAGGCTGCATCATAATCTCCATCAGGATTTCATCCGAGATGTCGTCTGACTTTTTAGCTACCCATCCTCCCAGCTCGAAACTGCCCGTAGTATCCTCCCCAGGGCCGCCCGGTCCCTGGATCACGCCGTCGAGGGTCAAAAATTCATTGATGATGATCTTTCTCATGTTGTCTGGCTGTTTAAAGTTTCTTCAAACCTGATGATGCAAAGCTACATGCACTTTCACAAAGAGCCGGGCGGGGAAAACGACATCTATAAGGGTGGATTGCGACAAACATCGGAAAAGCAATGCTCATTTACGATAACCTTCCACTTCACGGAGCAACTTCACCGATTTCAGCACGGGATCCCATTCTCTTCCATTGAAGATCAGCCTGAACCATTTATTGTCCTTGTTTTCGTATTTGATATTAAAAAACAGCCAGATTGCAACAACTGTAAATATCAATGTGACTGCCAGATTCAGGCCTTCCGATCCTCTTCATCCCGGCAGTACGCATTCGCTACTTTGTAAATGATGCCTTTGTTGGCCTCAATCACATTGAGAAAATTGGTTGCGTCGCGCGGAAGATGCATGGTTGCTTGCGTTTGTTATGGTTTAAAGTCAGATTAAGAGACTGTTTACCAATTATTCGCGGTGGTGGCGTGAATGTCACGGGATTAAAGGAAATTTATATTTTTGAACTCATTTCTAAATTCCACTAAAATGCGAATCGATACCACATACTACGAAAGATGCATTGAAACACTTGAAAAGGCATACTCTCTGCTTTTAAAAGCTGATCCAGACGAGATTGACTACGACATGTACCGATCGGCCAGTGTAAAGGAATTTGAGATTATTCTTGAACAGAGCGGAAAGCTTCTTAAAAAGGCTCTGAAACCATATTTTCACTCAACAAAGGCAGCTGATCAGCTTTATTTTAAAGACATTTTCCGAAACGCGGTACTACGTAGTTTGATCGATGCCGAAACATGTGAACGCTGGCTTAAATACCGTGATAACAGAAACAACACCGCACATGATTACGGAGTCAATTTTGCGGAGGAAACTTTACGCATTCTGCCCGAGTTTATCAAAGATGCGAATCATTTAGCAAGTGTAATACGAGAAAGTAAGGGAGAATAACGATGATAATCCGACAAAAAGATCTTGAAGCGCTGCGGCAAATCTTTGCTTCCATGGACACTCCTCTGGACGTTTGGGCGTACGGAAGTCGCGTAAACGGGACCGCACACGAGGGGAGCGACCTTGACCTGGTTGTCCGTTGCGAAAATTTGACAAGATTAGATCCTGATGTTTTCTTCGATCTTAAAGATAAAATTCGTGAGAGCAACATTCCTATCTTGGTAGAGGTTTTGGATTGGGCCAGGATACCTGCCAGTTTTCAGCGTAACATCGAAGAGAAATATGAGGTAGTTTATGAAGGTAAACCTGTAGTATCAAACCTCAACTCCATTTGAATATTAGCCCGCTCGTACGGCGTTGGCCTCCCTGTTACTTTCTTAAACCCAAGTTTGTGATACAAACTGATTGCAGGTTTCAAAATCGTATTGCTTTCCAGGTATAACGCATTTGCGCCCAAAGATTTGGCCTTTTCAATCGCTGCATTTCCGAGCTTCCAGCCAATGTTCAATCCCTGTGCTTTTGGAGATACGGCCATTTTTGCCAGCTCAAAATCATAATCCGGATCATCCATTTTAATCAATGCGCACACGCCGACGGGCTCGCCTTTGTATAAGGCAACCAGAATGGAGCCGCCACGATCTAGAATATACGTTTGCGGATGGTCGAGTGATCTGTAATCCGCCTCTTCCATTTTGAAGTAGGCTGAAATCCATTCCACATTTAAATCACGGAAAGCAGATTGATATTTCGGTTCATAGGGAACAATCTCGACAGCGCTGCTTTCACGCAGTTTACGCTGTTCGCGTACGCGCTGGAAAAGCGACTTCTGTTCCAGCAAAAACTCCCATTCCTCTATTGCCTTCCAAAGATCATGGTTCGCTTGCGCAGAGAGCTCCTCCACAGCATTGTTCACGTCTTCATATTGATACTGAATCTTCTCAATAATCTCCCTCCCCATCGCGGAAAGCTGCACCACATTACGCCGACCATCTGCCGCATCTTTCTTCTCGATCACCAAACCCTTTGTCGCCATTTCCCGCACAATCTTGCTTACCGAAGGCTGCGAGTGTCCGATCTCCGCCGCGATGTCCGTAATCGTCACATCATCCCGCTCCGACAATACGTAGAAGACTGGAAACCATTTGGGCTGCATATCGATATGATAGAGGTTATAAATGGAAGACGCATCGTCCGTAAACTTAGCGGTCAACATTCTCAGTCGGCTACCCAGCGCCATTTTACCCGTTCTTTTAAATATATTCATACTGATAATAACTAATTACATAACTGATTATGCAAATGTAAAAGTTTGATGGATTTTTGTAACATATACTTAACCTTTTTTTTACAATTCGTACAAATGCCGCAGAAAAGCCGCAATCAAATCGTATCTTCTAACCTTACATTTGATGCAAACAACTTTACAGATGAGCACATTAACAATCGCCGATCAGATCAGGACTTTGCGTAAGAACAGAGGTCTTTCACAGGAAATGCTTGCTGAAAATGCCGGCATTAACCTGCGCACTTTGCAGCGCATTGAAACAGGAAATGTTGAACCCCGCGGCGAAACGTTGCGTATGCTGGCACAGGCGTTGAATGTTACAATGGAAGAGCTGATACCAGTTCAAGTCTCAGCTACCGTGCAAATTGAAGAAGATCCGGGATTTTTGAAATTGATGAACCTGTCCGCCCTGACATTGTGGTTTATCCCTTTCGGAAATATCTTCATTCCGCTTGGACTCTGGATTTACAAGAAAAACAAAGTACATGGTGCAAATGAGTTGGGCAAGCGCATTCTCAATTTTCAAATTACGTGGACAGTATTCACCTACGGTTTGGCATACCTGATCATTTTCCCAACATTCTATGAGGAGTTCTACATTGATCCATTTATAATGCTCGCAATAATGCTGGCGCTATTCCTCGGCAACACGATTTTTATAATCGTTACACACAGCAAAATTGTGAGAGGCGATGAGAATGTATATCCATTTAGCCTGAAACTAATCAGCTAAAAAAGAAGTGATACAGGTACGAGAAACCTGCATCACTTCTGGCTTATTCGAACTTCGATTTAAAGCTTAATAAAAGAACTGCTCGGAAATGATTTTCCCATTCTGCACTTCATACATCATGATCTGGTTCATCTGAATCCGGCCAAAATCTTTTAAAGTAATATCCGTCTCCCGCGCCACAGCGAAGTGATTGCCTGTGACAATTGGTGCCGAAGTATAAGCCCGATGCCCAGCAGTGATCTTGCTAATAAACTCCTCCCCCTTCCTGCGCACATTTGCGAATCCTTCGGCATAACCCAGATAAGGCGAATGCGGCGGATCAATGCTCTTCACATTGTCTGCAAAAAACTCATCCTGGATTTGAAACCATTTTTCTTCCTGCGCAAGCTCGTGATAGCGGGCGGCGACTTCCTGTGTTGTCATTGTTTGATGTTTTAGGTTTGATGAAAAGCAGGAGTGGATGTGCGTTATACTTAAAACTTTAATTCCATTTGAATATTCGCCCGCTCATAAGGCGTCGGCCGTCCCGTCATCCTTTTTAATCCCAACTTCTGGTACAAGGCGATGGCTGGTTTCAAAATCGTGTTACTTTCCAAATAGAGCCCTTCGCACTCAACTACCTGGCTTTTTCAATTGCTGCGTTACCCAGCAGCCAGCCGATATTTTGCCCACCAAACCCTTCGCCGCCATCTCCTTTACGCTTTTTAAGGCTCTATTTTTTCAATGCCGCTAACTTTTCCCTCGTTTCCGGATGATCTTCGATCGCGAGAGACTTTTCATACTGCGCAATCGCAGCGGCTTTATCCTTTCTTGAAGCGAAATAATCGCCGTATGAATCAAACACATTCCAGCTGCCGGGATAATTGACGGTGTTCAATTTGAAAAATGCATCCGCCATCACATCATGCTTTTCCTGCATCGCCTGGTAGCCGAGAGAGTTGACCATTTCTTCGGGCGGGAGCACCGGATAGCCCATTTGTTTGGATACATTGTGGTAATGCTTCACGATGTTCTCCGGAAATGCCGCGCCGTCTTTTTCAAAATCTGAATCGCTGAATTTTAAATTATAAAAGTCAAAAATGAACCGAAGACCATCGTACTCCGTAATCAGCGGTGCCGAACTGTGCGTATCCTCAGCGTAAAACTTGCTTTTATACCGAAGCCCGGTTTGCGGATTGGCTTTGATGTATCGATCAAGATCCACAATAGAGCGAATGTGCCGAGAGAAAGCGCCGGCATCCTTCACCGCATTCGCGAAAGTAACGCCCTCGCTCAGCGTATTGGCAATGCCCATATACAGCGCAACCTGATTGTACCTGGTCGCACGAAGTGCCTTTTTTGTCGTTTCCAAAAACTTCGCATGATCAAACCACATGCTCGGCTCAATGCAGATAAAAGAATTAAAAAGTTGCGGCCGCGTAATCAGCGCATTCATCACCACCAGTCCGCCGAGCGAATGCCCGATCAGCATTTTATAAGGCGCCGTCGGGTATAGCGAATCCATTTGCGGCATCAGCTCTTTTTCAATAAAATCCAGAAACGCATTGCCCCCACCCGTCTGCCGCACAGTCGCACTGTCCATAAAAGGCGGGTCCACCGAGGCCTGGTTCGGCGTCATATCCATCCTCCGGTTCCTATTCCGTATCCCCACCACAATCATCTGCGGCACAACCATATTCCCATTCACCGAGCTCAACTGCTGCACCGTGCCCACCACCGAATTAAAATGCGACTCACCGTCCAGCAAATAAATGACTGGATACCTCTTCCTGGAATATTGCCCATCGCCACCATCCGGTACGTGCACCATTATCTCGCGGGTTTGATTGAGGATTTTGGATTGAATGGTATCAATATGGCCGACTTGGATTGGCGTTTGGGCGGATGCTAATGCTGAGATGAACAGCAGGAATGCAGGTAGAAAATATTTCATGGTCAGCCGATGTATCAGTTTCTTATATAAGCAAATTTTTCGTTGAAATACTCTATGGTATTGTTCAAACCCTTATTTGTCATGCTGAGCGCACCGGGCCGCCGGGCGGTCGAAGCACGAGCTAGCTCACCCGCTTTTCATCATCTTACAACAGCACTACTATTTGCCCAAAGTACATTGTTAGCGACCGCATCTGCCCTTCGACTGCGCTCAGGGTGACAAAAGTGAGAGCAGGGACCTACCGACCTTTGTCATGCTGAGCGCAGTCGAAGCACGAGCTAGCTAACCAACCTTCTTCTAGCCCTTGGCAAACTTTTAATACCAAAAACCGCCAAACACTACAACTATGCTTCATCAAAAAACCATCACCGACCTCCTCACCATCCACAAAATCTACATGGAACCCTCCGTCCCCACTTACGAGCGTGGCCGCGAGATCCTTGCCAAATACCCCGACGCCGAGCGCATCGAAGTCGATTCTCACTGGAAAATTCCCGAGCTTTTCGGCTTCGAAGGTTCCGTCGATGATTGGCTTTGGAACAAAAAGAATGTACTTATCCTCGGCGCAAAGAAAGGTCTGACCTGCCGGCCCAATACCCGCAGCTCGCATTGGGTGGCGCCTTCTCAGTCCAATGGATGCACCATGTCGTGCTCGTATTGCTACGTGCCGCGGCGGAAAGGTTACGCCAATCCCATTTCCATTTTTGTAAACATCGAGCAGATCATGGGCTACCTCACCCGCCACGCCGCCAAGCAGGGCGTCAAAGCCGAGCCCGACGCCATCGATCCGGAATATTGGGTATATGAAATCGGCGAAAATGGCGATTGCTCGGCCGATGCGGCCATTTGTGATAATGTGAAAGACATGATCAACCTTTACAAAACGCTGCCCAATGCCAAGCTGACTTTCGCCACCAAGTTCGTCAACCGCGAAATGCTGAGCTACGATCCGCAGCGCAAAACGCGCATCCGGTTCAGCCTCATGCCGCATCAAATGTCCAAGCTCGTCGACGTCCGCACCACGCCCATCAGCGAGCGCATTGCCGTCATGAACGAGTTCCGCGAGGCTGGTTATGAGGTCAATGTAAGTTTCGCGCCAGTAATATACTACGAAGGCTGGCTCGACGACTGGTACGCGCTTTTCGAGGAAATGAACCAGGTCCTCGACGAACAAACCAAAGCCCAGCTCGCCACCGAAATCATCTTCCTCACCCACAACGACCGCCTCCACGACGTTAACCTAGCCTGGCACCCCAAAGCCGAAGAAGTCCTCTGGCGGCCGGATATTCAGCAGGTAAAGTACAGCCAGTCGGGGCAAAGGAATGTGCGGTATAAGAATAATATCAAGCGGGAGATTGTTGGGGAGTTGGTAGAAGCAGTGAAGACGCAGTTGCCTTATTGTCAAATACGCTACGCTTTTTGACTTGTCACCCTGAGCGGAGTCGAAGGGCGCTACCAGCTGGGCAACCCGCTTTGTCATGCTGAGCGGAGCGGCCGCCGCTGCGGTCGAAGCATCGTGCACAATGCTTCTTACATGTTTGGTAGCGGTGCCTGCCCTTCGACTCCGCTCAGGGTGACAAGGGTAGGTGGTTGCTGCCGCATCTGCCCTTCGACTGCGCTCAGGGTGACAAATGAGGGGCACAACAACAATTTAAGCAAGTAAGCCCGTCCCCATCTCACCTTTGTCATGCTGAGCGGAGCGGCCGCCGCTGCGGTCGAAGCATCGTGCACAATGCTTCTTACATGTTTGGTAGCGCGGTGCCTGCCCTTCGACTCCGCTCAGGGTGACAAGGGTAGTAACTTAGCGTTATTACTAGCTTTGTCATGCTGAGCGGAGCGGCATAGCCGCAATAATGCCTTTCTTTGGTGCAGCCTCCTCGTAGCGGCCGTTTTGCTCATGCCCCGAATTGGTGGCGCAGATCGCCTCTGGCTCAATGGTTTGTACGAAGCATTTTGCATTATCATCGTCTTCCCGGCCATCGTCTTCCTCGGTGCCGGCGGCGTGGCGCGCAGCCCGGCCGAAGCCAAAATCTGCAAATTCCTCGGCGACCTTTCCTATCCCTTGTACATGACACATTACGTGCTCGTCTATTTCCACGTCGCCTGGGTGAGCCGCCACAAAGGCATCACATTATCCGAAGCCTTCCCCGCCGCCCTGCTCACCTTCTCCGGCGCGATCGTGCTGGCGTACATCAGTTTGAAATTTTACGACGAACCCACCCGGGCCTGGCTCCGCAAAAAGCTGAAATAGCGAAGCCTAAGAAAGTACCTCACTGCGCCGCGACCGTCGTTTCCGAACCGGCGCAGGTTCCGGCTCCGGCACCGGATTAAGCGTAATCTCCAATTTATCCCCCAAACACCGCACCGTCACCTCATCCCCACATTCAAAACCGGCATCCAGCAGCCACTTCCCGCAAAGCCTGATCTCCGGCATCACCACATACTGATGCCAAGCCCGCGGCACATATTTGCTGTAAACTGTTAACTGCCTTTCGGAGGGCGAAGAAGATTTTTTTTCGTGTGTCATAGTTTGAAATTTAGAACGCAATACTACTATAAATAGTAATATTTACAAACTAAATATACATAATATTACAATTTACATACAAAATAAGTGCTTGTAAACTTGTGTATTTTTTATATTTTATTTACACGATATAGCTATAAATCAGCATCTCGTGCCAAAAAAGCGTCTAAATCGGATAAAACTTGTACTTGTAGAGAAAGAGAAGTCTGGCAAAGACTTAGCCATACATTTGGGCAAGACTGAAACTACGGTCTCTAGATGGGCGCGAAATGAGATTCAGCCTACGCTTGAAACGCTGTATGAAATTTCGGTTTTTTTGAAGGTTGATATTAGAGAGTTGCTTGTAAGTACTGCCAGTTAAACAGAACTAACCACTAACTCAATATTTTTATCACCCATAAGTATACAACAATGTTCAAGCCTTTACTGGTAAACCTTATCTACCAGAACTATGTACATAGAAAACAACTACATCGGAAGCATTCAACGAGCTTACACATTAATGGATGATGGCAATTCGCATGATAGCGATAGATTGAATCCAATTCACCAATACATCGGAGAGCAACTTTCAGGGATCTTTAATGAAGACAATTTTACCGTTATTGCAACAGAATACAGTGACGTCGAAGGCGCATATTACACGAAAAGTGTTCCAATTGTAGTACTCGATGGGAATGATACAAAGCTGTGTGTTGGTTTCAAATTCGTTACCAGCAACTTTCTACAAAATGCAATTAACTACTTCCAGGGGTTGCTTGGAGAGTCAGCAAACATTCAAACCAACAACATAAAATATGCATTTGTCTTCATTATTCCTCGAAGGATCAGGTATCGACGAAATGGGGGACAAATAATTACCTATCAAAACTTTAAGACAAGCCATCTTCAAAAGTATGCGAATTTGTATCAGCTCGCAGACTTCGCACACAGACCAATATCCATTGGTTGCATTGTGATCGATATAGACTATGAGACCGGCATTATATCACCAGCAGACTTGACAAATACCTTTACGGAAGCTTTCATACCAATCTTCAATCAACATCTGTCGATGAGAGCGTTTTTCGACAAGCTAACCCAATTTAAAGACAGCTTATAGTGGCATCACAATTTAGAACATATAATCAGCAAAAACTTCAAGGCCAAATCTACACATCCGACTGGATAGTCGAGAAAATATTAGACAACATTGAGTTCAATAATACTAAAATCCTAGGGAAACGTATCCTAGACCCTGCTTGTGGAGATGGTCAGTTTCTCGTTGAAATTGTTAAAAGGATTATCGGGCTCTCTGAGACAAAGGATCTTAAAGAAAATCTTTCATACGTACATGGCTGGGACATTGATCCTAATGCAGTATCCGAATGTAAACGCAAACTTGATTCAATTTGCAATCCGCTTAACTTATCAGTAAACTGGAATCTCAAAGTAATCAACTCTATTGAACAACTTTCTTATTGCAAGGACAAGGCACTTGAACAGAAATTCGATTATATTGTCGGAAATCCTCCATACATAAGAATCCAAAATCTCGAACAATCTTCGCGTTCATTTATCCGTGAAAACTACGACTTTTGTAAAAAAGGAAATACAGATTTATATGTAGCTTTCTTTGAACTGGCTTTGAATTTACTATCTACGGATGGAATCGCAGCTTATATAACTCCAAACTCATACTTTTCGACGATAACTGGGCTTAAACTTAGAGAAACTCTTGTTTCGAAAAAGTCATTGATAAAAATATCGAACTACGGCTCAATTCAATTGTTTAGAAATGCAACAACTTACTCAGCGATTACTATTTTTGGACTAAAACCTAGGACATCCTTTATATACGAGGAAGCTTATTCTAAATATGATCTGCTTAGCACAGAAATTCCTATCGACCGTTTAACTGGCTGCAAGACCTGGGCACTCCCTTGCTCCGCCTTAGTTAACGAACCTGGAATCAAATTAAAGGATATATCAAAGATTCAAGTTGGAATTACAACATTATGCGACAAGGCTTTTATCTTTGAGATAAAACAGCTTCATTCGACTTATTCGACCGTAGCTACAAAACTAGGAGGTACTGTTAAAATAGAATCTGCAATTCTACGCCCAATAATAAAAGCATCAAAGTATAAAAATTCGTCTCAGGAACTGACTGAACACATTCTATTTCCCTATGAGAAAATTGGATCAGATTACAAAATTATACCAGAAGATAAACTCGCAAAATTATTTCCAGCGGCTTACAATTATCTGCTGAGCATAAAACCTGTTCTAGATAAAAGGGACAATGGAAAACCCAACAAAGTTGCGTGGTACGCTTATGGACGAAATCAGGGGATAAATATAATGAACGGAAGTAAAATTATTTTTTCGCCTATGAACAGATATCCTAATTTCGTAATCTCACATCACACGGATGCCTTATTTTATTCCGGATATTGTATTCTTTACGATGGAAATATAGAACATCTAGCGAAACAGCTAAATTCAGACCGAATGTTTGAATTTATCTCTGCATCCAGCCGAGACCTTCGCGGTGGATGGAAGGCATACAACAAAAGCATAGTTGAGGAATTTACTATGCTGCCCTCATAAATCTCTCCAACTATATGTCAAGGCAAGAATCACTACTAAAAGAACTCGAAGTAGGTCGCAAGGAAATAAAAACAGATAGCTACAGTATGTCTATTGGCGAGATCATCAATCTCTACAGGGATGGAGAGCTCGAACTTGCACCGGCATATCAGAGGCTATTTCGATGGGAGGATGAACAAAAATCTAGATTTATTGAGTCGATATTATTAGGTATCCCGCTTCCACCAATTTTTGTTGCTCAAAAAGAAGGCGGAAAATGGAGTATTGTTGACGGACTGCAGCGAGTATCTACAATATTGCAATTAACAGGAGATCTTAAGCAGGCTGATGAAAGCGGAAAACTGATTCAGAGGGATCCACTTGTACTTACCTCTACAAAAAAACTTCCATCACTTGAAAATCTAACATGGGAGACTTTGCATGAAGATGTTAAAAGACTAATAAAGCGTGCTAAGTTTGGTATAAGTATAATTTTAACTGAAAACAGTATTCAAGCTCAGTATGAATTATTTCAAAGACTAAACACAGGTGGACTTTTCTTAGAGCCTCAAGAAATTCGCAATTGTCTGATAATAATGTTAGATGAAAGCTTTTATGATTCAATCAATAAACTTAAAGAATATAGCTCATTTAAAAAAACGTTAAGATTGCAGGACAGTAAGATCAGTATTGAATTTCCTATGGAATTGATATTACGATATTTCATTAGCAGACGCCACAATATAGACTTTACTAAATATAAACTATCAAGTACTTTACTAAGCGAATTTATTGACGATCAAACCATCGAAATTATACAAGATCCATCTTTTATACTTGAAAATGAGATCAAAATTTTTAAGAAGACGTTTGACTATCTTTTTAAGACAGTTGGCGATAACATATTTCGTAAGTATAACTTAAATAAAAAGCAATTCGAAGGCGCCTTTTCACTATCAGCATTTGAGGCTATCGTCCCTGGAGTTGGCAAATACATAGAGGTTTATGAGAAAGTAGAACCGGCAGATTTCAAAAAAATAATTATTAAAATGTATTCTCAGCCGGAGTTTGTAGACAATGCAAAAAGAGGAAACAAAGCATTAAGTCGAATTAAAGGTATGATAGACTTTTCGATCAACTATTTCAAGAATGAAGTACGAGCAGTTTGAGAGTTTACTTGATGAAGATTTAGCTTGGCGAAAGTTAGAAATATCTGAGTTGATGCTTCTTGCAAAGACTACTGAAAAAGATGTTGTATTTAAGTCACTAATTCTGCTGCTCTATGCACATTGGGAGGGCTATATAAAAAAAAGTAGTAAGCTGTATATGTTATATATTTCGGAAAAGAAGATCTTGCTAAATGCGCTGAGTAGTAATTTTAAAGCGGTAGCTTTAAAAGATCACGTATCTAAATGTTTCGACTCTAAAAATCGTTTAAATTTAGCTAATGAAATAGCATTTGTTTCAGCATATTCGAAATTTGAAAATAAGAAATTTAAGTTGGTTATCGATCTAAATAACGACTTTGACAGTAGCATCATAGATACCGAATCTAATCTTAAACCAAAAGTATTTAGGAACATTCATGACGTTTTGGGGCTTCAATATAAACAGTGCTTAAGAACTAGGGAGCATTACATCAACAGCCACTTGTTAGCCAATAGGAATGCGATTGGCCATGGCACAAAGGTTGAAAAGAGTATGGCAAGTGACTTCTCGCTTTCAGTAGTGGATATTGAAAAGCTTAAAGCTTTTGTTTTTTCAATTATAGATAACTTCAGAGAGGAGCTTCTTCAATACGTTTACGAGGAACTCTATTTGCTAGCCAATCACGAAAAAAGATTAAAATATCAAGAGTTGCGAGAAAAAGAGTTAGAAAACCAATTTGCTGTAATTGAAAGCACTCTATAATACTTCGTTAATACTTGCTCATGAACTTTGCTCCATCTGTATCCATTTGTCCCATTTAAGAAGCAATGTTCCAACTGGACCGTATGAACAATAGTCATATCAAGCCTTGGATCTGGAACAATTTTATCAGACGTCGCTTACTTGTGATCATATAATAATTAAGGTATTATTGCACTATTCCACCAAACACCTTCAACATCAGAAGAACTTTCGCCTGAGTGGGAATTTTGTTAAACTATTGAAATACAATGTGCGTTTATGGTTTTGAGCGGCACTTGATGCTAGCTTGAAACTTTAAATATCTCCGTTCGTTTTATCATTTTTACAATAAGCAGATAAAATGGAACGCCGGCCACCGGAAGGCCGGGCGCCGGATCGCCGGCCGGAGACACAAACACATTCATAACATGATACAATTACAGAATCCCCTCAAAAAGAACAAGAAAGCGCAGGGAAACGAATTTTCGACCAACCGTTACTCGGTACTATATACGCTGAAAGGCCAGTATCAGCACG
Source organism: Dyadobacter sp. Leaf189 (assembly GCF_001424405.1). GTDB lineage: Bacteria > Bacteroidota > Bacteroidia > Cytophagales > Spirosomataceae > Dyadobacter. The sequence goes on along the minus strand of NZ_LMPS01000005.1, from coordinate 500,870 downwards.
TGGGCTGCTCGTCGCAGGAAGAGGCGCAGCACGTGCTCGGCTCCCTCATGACCGACGGCAACCGCATCCCCATCGGCATCTACGACTCCAAAACCGACACCTTCGAATTCGAAATCATCGGCCAATACTTCCACAGCCAAAACCTCATGAGCGATCCCGAGGGACGTCTGGAAGAAGTCCTCACCGTTTCGCGGGCATTAAGAAGGCGAGATGGAAGCTGGCAGCCCGGGGTGCTGGGAAGGGCGAGTTTTTTTGCTTGATGTGACTTGAAGGTAGCGTTGTGCACGTTGCTTCGACTGCGCTCAGCATGACAACGGCTGGCGCCTATTAGGCAGGTTACCTAACCTTTGTCACCCTGAGCGCAGTCGAAGGGCGCTGCTCCTCGGCACAATGCAACAAGGCGTTGCGCTTAAGCAGTGGCGTGCTTCGGCCGCCCGGCGGCCCGGTCCGCTCAGCATGACAAAGGCGGGCTGCTTTGCCTTTTCCACAGAACTACCGTTACCTTTCACGCATTGGCACGTCTAAACCGAAAAAGACAACGCCAATGCACCACAAAACCTATCACGTTTACATTCTCAAATGCGCCGACGACAGCTATTACACTGGGGTCACCAATAACGTTGAGCTACGCTTCGCTCAACATAATTCAGGCGTGAATCCTGAATGTTACACTTACCCGAGGCGGCCGGTAGAGCTTGTTTTTTCTTATCAATTCAAGTATGTGAATAATGCGATTACTTTTGAGAAGCAAGTGAAAGGTTGGAGCAGGAAGAAGAAGGAGGCGATAATTGGTGGGAATTGGGAGGCGTTGAGGGAGTTGGCAGAGTGTATGAACAAGACGACCTGGAAACGTGAACGGTAAAGTCAGTTATTGACAACTAGGCTGGTCAAATTCCAAGTTTGTCATGCTGAGCGCAGTCGAAGCACGCTACCAAGTTCGCTACATTTTAGCATTGTACCTGCCCTTCGACTGCGCTCAGGGTGACAAAGGTTAAACCGCGTGACCCTTAGGTGACAAAAAAGAAAGGCCGGGCTTATTTGTAGCCTCACCTCACATGCAACACCACCAACGCCACAATCGCTGGCAGCGCCTGCACGAAGAAAATCTTCTTACTTGCCGTAGATGCTCCGTAAATCCCGGCTACCATTACGCAGGTAAGGAAAAATACGGCTATGTAAAATGACCAGTTGGGGTCTTCGATGAACAATGTCCAGATCAGGCCGGCGGCTAGAAAGCCGTTGTACAGTCCTTGGTTGGCGGCTAATGTTTTGGTGGGGCCGAAAAGCTCTGGTGCGAGGGAGCCTTTGAAGGTTTCTTTACCCTTCGTCTCCCAGGCGAACATTTCGAGGTAAAGAATGTAGATGTGTTCGAGGGCGATGAGGCCGATGAGGATTTTGCCTAGTGTTTCCATTTCGTTCGATTCAGGTTGGTTCGGTGAATATAGAAATTCGTGCACGCTTTGCCGCATAGTCTGCTGTACTCGAAACAAATTTTGCGTTATCTTGCAGCTGACCATCGCCATTTACTTCACTCCCATTCTCATGATCAAAAAAAGTTGTACGCTATTCCTGTTCATTGTTGCCTGCTGCGCCGCATCGGTTGTTTCAGCTCAGAGCCTTAAATCTGAAAACCTGATCATTGAGAAGGTAAAAGACCATGTATACCAGCATATTACCTATCTCCAAACACAAAGCTTCGGGAGGGTTCCCTGCAATGGGATGATCGTTTTTGACAAAGGTGAAGCTATTATTTTCGACACGCCCGTCAGCGATTCGACTTCAAACGCAGTGATTGACTGGGTGGAAGCAAATTTAAAATGCAAAGTAAAAGCAGTCATTGCCACGCACTTCCACGAAGATTGTGTAGCCGGATTAGATGCATTTCATAAACGCGGCATACCTTCCTACGCGACGAACAAAACAATTGCATCTGCCAAAAACGCGAAGTTTAAAGTACCTCAAAAAGGTTTTGATGATAAGCTGGAACTAACGGTAGGCGACCGCAAGGTAATTACCGAATTCAACGGCGAGGGACATACGCGCGACAATGTTATAGGCTACTTCCCAAGCGAAAAAGCCATGTTCGGCGGCTGCCTGATCAAGGAACTCGATGCAACAAAAGGTAACCTGGCGGATGCCAATGTGAAGGATTGGTCTACGACTGTCACGAAAATCAAACAAAAATATCCCGATACCCAAGTCGTAATCCCAGGCCACGGTGACGTGGGGAATACGGCGTTGCTGGATTATACGATCGCGTTGTTTGAGATGAAGAAGTAAAGTGGCTTTTAAAGTTGTCATGCTGAGCGCAGTCGAAGCAACGTGCACGATGCTTCGACCGCCGGGCGGCCCCGTGCGCTCAGCATGACAAAGAGATTAGCATGACAAAGGCTTAACACAGCATCGTCTGCTCGCTGCGTCAATTATTTCACCCCTTTCCCAGTCGCGGCCCAGAAAATCCCGCCGTATAAATGATCCAGGAAAGTCTGGTCTGAATAGACAAGACCGATGTGGCCTAAGCCTGTGTAAAATGCGCGGCCGCCGTCGTAGTTATGGTACCACGCCATTGGGTGCTCTGCCCCCATTCCGGTGCCTTGGTTGGTTTTAGGATCGTAAGTTTTTTCGTCCAGTGTCACCAATATTTTCAGATCGTCGGCATTGTATGGCTTTTTGTATTCATACCATTCGTCCGTCCACATCAGGCGTTTTGGAAAGCGCTCCAAGCCTGGGAAATTGCTGTCTTTTACGTCCAGAAAGGCAGTTTGCTGCGCTGGGTGCGTTTTGAAATACATCCCAACCAGCTTACCGTACCACGCCCAATCGTACTCGGTATCAGCCGCTGAGTGGATACCTACCCAACCTTTTCCGCTTTTAATGTACTTTTCAAAAGCCGCCTGCTGCTGATCGTTGAGGATATCGCCCGTTGTATTCAGGAAAATCACTACCTGATAATTAGCCAGGCTTTTTTCATTAAAAACATCCGCATTCTCCTGCCAGTCAACACTGAAATTGTGGCGGGAAGCTAGGTTACGGATTCCGGCTACGCCCTCGTGAATGGAGACGTGGTGAAATCCGGCTGTTTTGGTAAAAAGTAAGGCTTTAAACTGCTGAGCCTGTGCAGTAAATGTCGCCGCCAGAAAAAGAGCAAGCGCGAATAACTTTTTTTGCATGATTATAATTGAATTGTTGAATGGATTGCAAGACCGAATTGTAAGTAAAACAAGCAGGCAGGCAGAATATACTTTCTGTCATTTGTTTAAAACTTCCCACATAATGCGCGTATCATAATCTGTGTAATGCACGTATTTCTTGTTCTGCATCCAAAGCAGGACGTGCTGATCGCTCTTCTTTTTATAACGCGGCACCATTGGTCTCACATTATCAAGCTGTGAGTTGCGGGTAACAGGTGTGATTTTCCAGGTTTTGCCCAGGTCGCTGGTCTGCCCCTTCGATATCTCGAAAACGCCATTGATCTCGTGAGAAAAATAAACGATCTCCGGATTCAGCGGGTCAATTGTTAAACCGCCCGAATAGTTCTCTTCGCGCTCCGGCTTTCCTTCGGGCGTCTGCGGAAACCATTTGCCTGAGTCAGTCAGGTGATTGTCTACCCACTTTTTCCCGTCGAAAACAGCATAGTAGTACTGGTGCTTTTCGCTGCTCGGGTACCGCGTGTAAGCCACTATCGGCCTGCCCTTTTTATCAATGATGATATCAAAAATCCACGCTCTTCCAGTTTCAGGTGAGGCTTTGTACACAATGGAAGCATCTTCGGGATGAAATGGAAGCTGGTCTACGTCCTTTATTTTAGAACCATCGGCGCGCCAGAATGCCCCATTTTCGTAATAGCAATAATAAACAGAGTTCAATGCCTCATTGCGCGGGTGCCCGTCTGTGAAAATCAGGTGGATCTTCGATTTTCCATCCGAAAAATACTTGACGTAAGGCCGGTTATTGGTGTCGAGCTTTTTGGAAGTGATAATTACTTTCGGGTCTGACCACGTTTTCCCATTGTCAGTAGAAGTAATGTAATTAGGCTTGAAACCGATCCAGCGGCCGAAACTGTAAACTTTGTTGTTCTCGGAACTCAGCAAAAAAGGATTTGCATAAGTGTAAGTCTCGCGGACAAACTGCTTCAACAATTCATCCGTTTTTGGTGTAAAAACAACCGAATCCGAAAAGCTGGCGACATTCCCGGGCTTTGAAGTAACATGCTGGATCACGCCCATTCCGTTCTTCCCTCCCCCGTGCCAGGTATATTGTGTCAAAATGTTCTGATCGGGCAATTCCAGGAACGCGGGATTGTCGTGATCGTCAACTTCAAGCTTGGTATATAGCCGCTTTTGCTCGCTTTTTCCGGATTTCAGATCCAGAGAGGCTGCAACAATATCACCTGTTTTGGTAACCCAACCAGTGACAACCGAGCCGTTTTTTGTATAAATCGCCCTCGGATCACTGAACCAGCACCAGGTACCATCGTCAGTCAGAGCTTGTTGTTTTTGGGCAAAAACGGGAGTTATTGCATTGAAGAGCAGAAGAAAATAAATACTGGTACGCTTCATCGGTCAGGAATGTCAGTTGTGAAAGGCTGTAATTTACCTCTTGTGACGATTTCTTCCGGTGAAAACCACGACTTATTATGCATCCGCTGTTTCCAGTTCCCCGGATTTCACCCTTTCCATATCCTTCAAAGCCCATTCCGCCATTCCGTGGATCACCGATTGCAGCTCCTTACCTGCCTCAGTCAGCGAGTAAGTCACATAGGGTGGCACGACCGGTTTTGCTTCTCTCGACACCAGATTATCCGCTTCCAGTTGTTTCAAATGCTGGATCAGCATCTTCTCAGTAATATGCGGCATTGCCTTTTTTATCTCGCTGTACCGCTTACTTCCACTGATTAAATGGTAAATAATGATCGGCTTCCAATGCCCGCCGATCCTGTTCATCACATAAGTAACCGGACACGCAGCCAATGCAATCTGCTTATTGGCATGGATGGTCGAGCTTTCTTTGATCTTCGTCATGGATACATACTTTGGGGTAAGTACTTGTCAAAAAGTAAGTACAAATATAGCTTTGTGCCAACAAAAAACAACTTACAACTATGAAATATATCATCACAGGATCACTCGGCCACATTAGTTTACCCGTAACCAAGAACCTTGTAAACGCCGGACATGAAGTGGCAGTAATCAGCAGTAGCGCTGACAAGAAGGCGGAGATCGAAAGTCTCGGAGCGAAAGCAGAAATCGGTTCGGTTACCAACCTGTCATTTCTTAAAAATGCGTTCAGCAATGCGGAAGTAGCATATCTGATGATCCCAAGCAGCTTCTCGCTGTCGGATTACGCTGCTTTCCAGATCGAAGTGGCCGACAAGTACATTGAAGCATTGAAAGGCAGCAGCATTAAACATGTGGTTCTGCTCAGCAGTATCGGCGCGAATTTGCGTAAAGGCGCAGGACCGATCGACGGACTGGGTTACCTGGAAGAAAAGCTGCTTGCATTACCCGGTCTTCACCTTGATTTCCTTCGCCCCTCCTACTTTTACAACAACCTGTTCAGCCTGGCCGGACTGATCCAGCAGGCCGGGATTGCAGGTAACAACTTCGGAGATACCGACGAAAAACTGGTACTCACCCACACCGACGACATTGCCGAAGTAGCTACTACCCATTTGCTGCAACCACTCAGCGACCAAAACATCACCTACATTTCCAGTGACGAAAGACACCCGACTGAAATCGCCAACATACTGGGCAAAGCGGCAGGTAAAGACAACATCCCCTGGGTTACATTCTCCGACGAACAGGCTTACGAAGGCATGCTGGGTGCAGGTTTGAACGAAAGCTTCGCCACATTATACCTTCAAATGGGCCAGTCACTGCGTAACGGAACTTTGCAGGAAGATTACTGGAAAAACCACCCTACCACACTCGGCAAACACAAGCTGGAAGATTTCGCAAAGGAATTTGCAGCAGCATTGGCGAATTCCTAGGTATGTTTTAATGCCAAAAATTGAGCTAACATTAAAATTACATACATTTTAATGTTAGCTCAATTTATTTACCTACATTTGATGACATAACAGCTACTAACCTTAAAGTGAGCTAATTTTTAATGTTAGCTTAACACATAGGCAATCTTATGAAGTACCAGATTAACCCTGACCGAAGTGTTCCCTGGAATGATCTTCCAGATCTGCCACTTAATCCTGAATTATACAGAACTGTCGAGATATTTGAACAACTCGGCAGCGCGAAAGCAGCTTTAGGAAAACTTCAAGGCAGAAGCATTGCAATACCAAATCAAGGGATGCTGGTTAATACAATAAGTCTGCAAGAAGCAAAAGCTTCAAGCGCAATTGAAAATATTTTCACGACGGACGACGAGCTCTACAAAGCTTTCAGCGAAGACCAAAATGAACGGATCTCAGGCCCCCTTAAAGAAATCTTAATGTACCGGGAGGCGCTCTGGGAAGGCTTCCAATATCTAAATGAGCGGAAACAGTTTGATCATAACTATTTCAGGGACATTTACCGCCAAGTTAATCAGGCTAGCGATGACATTCGCCCCCCGTTTATTCATACATATATCCGGCAAGGTGGAACCGGGCCAAATGCTGGAAAACCTATATACACACCGCCGAGAGGCACTGGAATTGTAGACGCGAAGCTTGAAAACCTAATCCGATATTTAAATGATGATGTAAACTTCGCCGCTGATCCGCTCATAAAAATGGCCATTGCACATTTCCAGTTTGAAGCAATTCACCCATTTCGTGATGGAAATGGCCGGACCGGTAGAATCATGAATATTCACTATCTCACTCACAAGGGTTTGCTCGACTACCCTATTCTTTTTATGAGTCGCTATATTATGGATCATAAGGATGATTATTATAACGGCTTAATGGGTGTAAGTCAGCGAGGCGACTGGCATACATGGATACTATACATGCTCCGTGCCATTGAAGTTACCGCCAACCTAACCTATGATAAGATCAACGATGTTATCAATACGAAAGATGCGATTTTGAGAGCGATCATCGCAGAAACTGATGTTAAAAGACCGGAATCACTTGTAAATGTGATATTTACGCAGCCGCTCACGCGGGTAAGATACATTACCGGCCAAAAACTGTATTCCGAAAACACAGCAAAGAAATATTTAAATCAACTGGTTTCGATGGGAATTCTGGAACGCAGAAGTATCCAGGGTAACCACTACTATCTAAATAGTGAATTATACAGGATCCTAGCAGAATAATACTTTAAGTATGCACATCAATCGCATTATTAAAATATTATACACTAACATTAGGCAATCTAAAATTCGAAGAAATCCAAGATGATATGTGCTAACCGCCCGGCCGTTGTCAGTACTCACATTATGTTTCCGTTAAAATAACCCGTAAGTATAAGAAGGTTACAAAGTAATTGTTAACTTAAATTCCGTTATCAGACGGAGTGAATTGTTGAACTTGTAAACCTGATACTTGCTATGAAAAACAAATACATTTCAGTACCCCTATTCTTTGCGGCGGTTAGTTTGGTAGCCGGGTGCAGATTGGAGAAGGAAATTGATCCGGAAAGACCTGAAAAATTCGATTTACAGGCCGCCGAAGTGCAGCTCATGGACACTGTAACGGAGAACATTACCGGGGAATGGAAGCTCAGCAGCGTCGAATACGATATCAAGTACACAAACCCGAACGGTTCGGTTAAGAAGGATACGATTTTCACAGATTTCGCGACACTGGATATTCAATACGTTTCCCGGGAGGAGTCGCTGCGTTATCCAACTGTTAAAGGAGAGCTGCAATTTGGAGAGAAAACTTACCCCGTCCGATTTGGCATGATTGCGAATGGAGAGCGCCTGGTAAAGAAAACAGGCCCGCAGGCATTTATGTTGCTGGAATACGCATTCCCGGGTCCGCACGTCTGGCAAAATGATGAAATCTTCTTCCGCGACTCAGGACTGATTAATGAAAACTATTCGATTTTAATTGCTCCCGATTCTAGGACTATGGTCTGGAAAGGTCTTAACAGGGATATTAAACAGATCATATTCAAAAGGCAATAAAAAAAGCTTAGCATTTCTGCTAAGCTTTTTTTACGTTTTACCATGAAGTTACTTTCCCATTCGCAGGCGCGTCTGAGCGCCGCCGGGAGCGTCTTTCAACTCTACTTTGAGGCCGTTTTCCTTCACAACATCTCTATCAATAATTAACGAGAACTGCTGCATTCCCTGTGGTAATGCTGCCGTGATATTCCCGTCCGTGACCTTGATCTGCTTGTTTCCGGCATAAGCGATTACCCCGCCCGGCGTGTTCAAGGCCAATGTTACATTCCCTTTCGTCAATACCTCCACATCAAACCTTACCACGCTGAACCGTTTTCCAGGTGCTTCCATAACTGAGAGATTGTCGATCGGAAGCTCGCCCGATACTTTGCTGTAAACAGGCTGGTAAGTGATCTTTGTCCCTTTTCCAACATTGAAAGATTCACCGCTCAGCATTTTGGCCGCAAGCTGTTTGTCGGCAGTCACATTCTCCCATCTTCGTACAAATCGCGTATTCGGCACCCTGTAATCTCCTGATTCACCCAGTTTTGTCAAAAACCCGATCAGGTTGATAAATTCTTCCTGACTCAAACCGGCAGTCAGCCCCGGAGGCATCAGCGAGCCCGGCACTTTCTCCATTACCTGCAACTGACTTTTAGGAATGGAAACCTCCTTACCCGTCACATCACGGATCACCACGTCCGACGCGCCGTCAGAAGCCAGGTACCCCATTAACTCAGATCCGTCTTTCTTCACAACACGTTTCAGATCATAACCTTCTTTAATCGACTCACTTGGGTAAAGGATTGATTTGATGATCGTCTCGGCCGGTGAACTTGTTCCCAAACTGCTCAAATCAGGTCCGATCAATCCTCCCGCGCCTCCAATTGCATGGCAGGTGGTACAGCCAGATTCCACTTTTCTGAAAATCAACTCACCTTTCGCGGGATCCGCTTTTTCATTGACCAGCTTGGCAAGTCCCGCAATTTGTTGCTCGTTCAAATCCTGCGGCATTTTCTGCGTCGGCAATGTTCCACCAGAAGCTTCCAATGCACTTACCAGCACTTTCATTTCATCAATATTCTGCCTCGTCCAGCCAGCGCGGGAGCGAACAAGCTGTCGACCGGTTTTCGCGGCCGCTTCCGGGATTTTCTTGGCGGCAATAGCCTCACCCAATGCAGCTGCACCCGGATTTGTACCGATGAAAGCTACAAAAAGCTCAGTCAGATCAGTGTCTGCAGGCAATGTGCGGATCAGGTCGGCGGCTATCGGCGCTCCCGCTTTGGGATCAACCGAAGCCAGTTGTGCAGCCGCAACAACGCGTACGTCTGCGGGGTTTTTAGGTCCCGTCAAATCCATCATTAACTTCTGCGCTTTTGCTTTATCGATAGCAGCCAATGCGCCCAATGCCGCTTTTTTAGTATCCGTATCTCCTGATTTTACAAGATCCGTCAGCTTGCTATTCAGCTGATTGAGCTTCCACAAACCGGCCAGCCGGATCGCAGCCAGACTTACCGCATCGTCGTCACTATCGATGAAAGCAGCAACAGCCTCCGGATTTTTATCGGGTTGCACATTACGCTGACGCGCCGCATCTTCCAATGCAGCCAGCTGCGCACCCACATTCTTATCTTTATTTTGAAGCGATAATTCAAGGAGCATATTCAAATCGGCAGGTTGGCCGGTTCTGGCAATGGAGCTCAGCACATCTCTTTGATAATCCTCAGGTACCTGCCCTTTCTGATATAATTTCACCAGCAAAGTAGCCGCGTCGGGACCTGTCGCAGATTTCAATGCATAAGCTGTCTTCTTCGCATCGCCCAGGAATTCAGGGGCAGATTTCAGCTTGGCGAGCCAAATTGGTTCCAGCTCGCGAATGGTTTGCCACAATGCAAAGTCAAGGAACTCGTCCATTTGTCCGTCCAATGCAAGCAGTGCAGTTCTCGCAGCCTCGGGCGTTTTGGTTTTACGCAATGCGATCACCGATTCCAGGCGTACCTGTGCGTGTTCGTCTTTTACTGATTTGGCAAGAAGCGCGGGTACATTGTTCATTTTAGGGTACCAAAGTTCCAGCGCACGCAAAGCTGCCGCACGTGCATTGTGGCTTTTTGTATTCAAAAGATCAAGTAAAATCGGCTGGTTGAAAGTTTCCATCGTCTGGTAAACCCACAATCCTTCCAATAGATTATGCTCGTAATTGCTATCATTTTTATCCAGCGCAGCTACCCATTTCTGCAAAGCCGGAATGACTTCTTTCGCACCTTTGGCTTTCAAAACCTGCTTGGCCTGCAAGCGCGTCCATTCTTCCGGCAGCTTCAATGCGTCGAGCAGCTCAGTTACACTTGCCTTCGACAGCTGCGGCTTGTTTACCAGCGGGCGGTTCTTGGCAACAATACGCCATATCCTTCCATGCTGCTGGTCGCGGCGTGGATCGTGGAAATCGACCTCTCCGTGCTGGATAATCGGGTTATACCAGTCGGCCACATAAATCGCGCCGTCCGGACCTACGTTAATATCCACCGGGCGAAACGCCACATTGTCCGTCCACATCAGGTCGTCGGTCTGCTTGGAAGCGTAGCCTGAGCCTTGTTCTTCCAGCCGGAAGCTGTTAATGCGGTTTGCACGAAAATCGTTGGTAATCATTCTTCCCTGCCACGCATCAGGCAAATGTCTGCCCGAAACTACATCCAGTCCGCTGTGCTTGGGCTGGCCCGGATTTAAGCCGCGGATAATGCGGGCTGCACCCGGTGCAGTCACAAACGTGGCGCCCGGAAATCCGTAATTAATACCTTCTCCACCTGCACCGTCCGTCAGGAACGATTGTCCCCAACGGTCAAATTGCAGACCCCATGGATTCACCAGACCGCGCACATACACCTCCATATCCAGGTTGCGCGTGTTCAAAGCCCAGGTACCGCCACCTTCCAGCCTTTTTATACCAAATGGCGTTTCTACGTGGCTGTAAATGTAGATCGACTGATTAAAATACATTCGTCCCTCCGGTCCCCAGCGGAATGTGTGGATCAAATGGTGGGTATCTCCGGTTCCAAATCCATTCAGAATGCGTCGTTTCTTATCAGCCTTACCGTCGCCGTCCGTATCCGAGAAATGCAGTATTTCGGTTGAGTTAGCCACATAGCAGCCACCGTCGCCTGGCAGGATACCAGTTGGCTGTATCAATCCTTCTGCAAAAACGGTAGACTTGTCAGCCTTGCCGTCGCCATCTGTATCTTCTAAAATAAAGATCTTGTCATTCGCCGACTCACCGGTTTTCAAATGCGGGTAAACAGTGCTGCTTACTACCCAAAGTCGCCCCTCTGCATCCCAGTTCATCTGAATGGGCTTCGCAACCATCGGATCGGCCGCAAACAGGGTTACCTCAAATCCTTCGGCCACTTTGAATGAAGCAAGTTCCTTCTGCGGGTCCGGATCGGGATCTTCTTTAACTACCCTGTACTTACTGGAAGAAGTCGCCAGCAACATCGTCGCAATCAACGCGGCTCCATATATTGGTTTAGTGATTTTCATATTCTGGGTTTAGCTATTCAATTCTGTTACTTTCTTTTTTCGCCTTTTTAAGGCTTCGGTCTTATTCAGCTGAGCTGACAATTTTTGTCACCCTGAGCATCCCTTTTTGTCACCCTGAGCGCAGTCGAAGGGACGTGCACTACGCCCCTTTTGTCACCCTGAGCGGAGTCGAAGGGCATCCTGCACGTCCCTTCGACCGCCCGGCGGCCCGGTCCGCTCAGGGTGACAAAGCTCTTGCAATGGCCGACAGCCGAGGTTCCTACTCCACCTTCCTCAACTCATACACAACTTCCTTCGCTTCGCTGTTCAGAATAATCTGTCCTTCCAGCCATTTGATGAGGATGTTCTGCTCTTCAAGACCCTTTACGTGCCTGCCTTGCTCGTACCTGCGGAAACCGATGATGTACGTCTGGTTTAAAGGGCGGTATTGGAAGAAATGCAGCTCGTTCTTTCTCACGATCATATTCTGCACGCTTTCTGACTGGGTGTACTGCGGTCCCTGCTTAATCTCCACTCCTTTTTCCCAGTCTTTGGCAGAACCAACTGCCACCTGGTTATTCTCAGATGTTAAAACGTAATAACCCTTTTTCAATCCTGAAATGCGGATTGTCCTGGCATTGTCAACCACATCAGAAACTGATTTTGGCGTTGGTAGCGGCAGGTATTTGTTTTCCACTGCGAATTTCACTAGCGTATTCGCGGCACTCCCATTCAGCACTCTCGCATTCGAAGCTTCTGCCTTGTCCTTGGCAAAAGTGATGGAGGTTGTTGCTTTGGCAGCATCGAGACCGAGTGCCTTTTCCATGATGGTAGCCAGTTGGTAATAACCCAACTCGGTGAGATGTACTGTGTTTTCAATGATGCTGTCCTTTTTGCTCGCAGCAAGTACCGGCTTGTAAATATCCAGGTACTGTTTACCGCGGCTTGACGCAACTTCGGAGATTGCATTGGAGTACAGTTCCAGATCTGCATTCCGCTCGGCAATGCGCTGGGCCGTATCTTTTGAAACAACCGGGATAGTCGAAAGTAGCACAGTTTGCGCGCCCAGGGAATCGATTTTGTCAAGCAGTTTGTTCAAACCTTCCTTGAACTTTGGCAAACCCTCGCGCCCATCCTGCGCTTCAACACCGCCGTAACCAAGAAATACCACCGTTGGCTTCGCATTGGTGATATCCTGCATCAAATGCTGGTAAGGCGTAGGAGGATTGGTGTAAGTGGACCGGCCTTCTCCCCACACATTGTCACCTGTCCAGCCAAGATTACGGAAAGTCACTCCTTTATCAGAGAAGCGGGTGGTTAACATCATTTCCAGGTAACCAAACTGGAAATCGTTCTCGAAAATGGAGTTGCCGAGGAAGACAACCCGGTCGCCATCTTTCAATGTAAACCGGGATGAACCGGTACTTTTAGACGGGTCCTGGCCGGAAACAAAACCGCCACTCAGGAAAAAAAACAGCAATACAATGTGACCGGCGAGAACCGGCACTTTTAAACTTCTCATGCATTTATGGGTTTAGGTAATAGTTTGTAAAGGACGACAGCAACGGAAATTAACCATTGTGTGTCAAAACATGCAGGTGTTTTTTTCAATGATCAAAGGTCTTCACCTCTGCCGGACTGACCTGCCGGCGAGCTGGCGCGGGGATTACAATGATTGTAATAATCGTAGCGAGCACCAATGCAACTGCCATTAAAGTATAAGACGCATTGAAGTTTCCTGTGGCAGTATTCAGGTATCCTACCAGGTAGGAACCGGCAAATGAACCCAGCGCACCCAGACTATTAATCAGCCCGATTGCGCCCCCAGCTACATTTTTAGGTAGTATTTCAGCGATAGCCGCAAAGAAGGGACCGTACGGCGTATACAATGCACCACCCGCCGCGACAAGCAGCGCATAAGAGATCCAGAATTGATCAGGGCCAAGCCAAACTGCGCCATACAAGCATACAGCCGCGATCAGCAAAAAAGGCCAGACGAAAATTTTCCTGTTACCGGTTTTATCAGAAAAATAAGAAGCAGCCAGCATTCCGATCACCGCAAAGAGGTACGGAACCGATGAAAGCCAGCCTGTATTTACCATATTCATATCCGGCGCAGCCTTGATAATCGACGGCAGCCACATCACGAAGCCGTAAACGCCCACACTCCACAGCAGATACTGCAGGCAAAGCAGAATTACTTTTTTTGATTTAAATGCCTCCGCATAATTCTTTACCGGCTTAATGCCTGCCTGTTCCTCGCTCAGCCTCGCTTCCACGGCGAGCTTTTCCTCGGTAGTCAGCCAATCGGCATTGATTGGGCGCTCGTCAATAAGCTTCCACCAGATAAATGCCCACACAATGCCCGGAGCTCCCTGTAAAATAAACATCCACCGCCAGCCCATTGACTCGATCAGATAGCCTGACAGTACCGACATCCACAGTACCGTAACGGGGTTACCCAGGATCAGGAAAGTATTCGCACGCGAGCGTTCTTCTTTGGTAAACCACTGGCTCAGCAGGATCAGCATCGCGGGCATTACTGCACTTTCAACCACACCCAGCATAAACCGGATCACGATCAGCGTGTTTGTATCGGCGACCATTCCCGTAGCGGCCGCAAGTCCTCCCCAGAGTATCAGTGAAATGAAAATCAGCTTTTTAGCAGTGCGCGTTGCGGCGTAATGCGCGCCGGGTATTTGAAAAAAGAAATAACCCAGAAAGAACAGCGAGCTGAGCAAAGTCGATGTATTTGGCGTAATCCCCAGGTCCTCTGACATTCCGCCTGCTACCGCGAAACCAAAGTTGGCGCGATCGAGGTATGCAAGACTGTATGTTACAAAAACAACCGGGATAATGCGGAACCATCGACGTCTGGCTAACTGTGGCTTCATCTGGATTTGGGGTAAATGGTAAGGAAATGTTCTTCTTTAAAACCTGACAGGATGGAATTCTACCGTGCGGACAAACATCGAAGTATATTCCGGAATAAAGCAAATCTAATTATTTCCAGGAATCCTGCAATCGTCAGTAATATTTATAAATCAGGACAGCACAGGATGAGACAGCAGCATTAAATTACTGAATTGCAATAAAAATTATTGTTTTCGTCATAATGCAATCATAATACCTTCCATGTGCTACCTCCGCATTTGTCTCCCGATACTTCTGGCAGTATTCATTGCCTGTGGCTCTGATACCAGCGCACAAGCCCCTAATCCCGGCTTTTCGCCGAATCAGGGCGACCGGATCATTCTTTTAGGTAACACATTTGCTGACAGAATGAGGCACTACGGCTATTTTGAAACCGCTTTACAATTGCGCTTTCCTGGCAAAAACCTGTCGCTGAGGAATATGGGATGGAGCGCCGACGAAGTAGGCTTGCAGCCCCGCCCTCTGAACTTTCCGGGTTTTGGAGAAAAAACAAAGCGGCTGACAGAGGGCGAAAAAGAGGTAACATTTAAAGGTTTTACGCACGAAGGCGAGCCGATCGTCATGCCCGTCGGACTCAACTTTGCAGGATTAAACCAGGATTTATACGATCAGAAAGCGGATATGATCCTCCTCTGCTTCGGGATGAATGAAGCATTTAAAGGAGCAGCAGGAATTCCGCAGTTTGAAAAAGATTTTTTGACATTTATCAAAAATTTGCAAGCCAATCAATACAATGGAAAGTCTGCGCCGAAGCTCGTGCTGGTATCTCCCATTGCCCAGGAAAACCTAGGTATTCATTATCCTGACCCAACTAAGCACAACCAAAATCTGTTGCTCTATACCGAATCCATGAAGAAAATGGCTGCTTTGACGGGGCTGTTTTTTGTAGATCTTTATACCCCGTCTCTGGCGCGCATGCAGGAAAAGGGCAAGCCAAAGATCACGATCAACGGCATTCACCTGACCCGCGAGGGGTACCAGCTGGCAGCTGAATGGATGTCGCAATCGCTCGGTTTTGGAAAGGCAACTGACTTTAAGTCTGAGGCAAGCAGTCGGCTTACGGAAGTCATTAAAATGAAAGACGACCATTTCTTTTACCGCTGGCGGGCTGTAAATGGCGAATATATCTACGGTCGCCGACGCGAGCCTTTCGGTGTGATTGCATTTCCGCCGGAGCTCCGGAAGCTCAATCAAATGGCGGCTGCGCTTGACTCGGTGATCTGGGAGCTCGCGAAAGGGAACGGGAAGGATAATTACCAGAGAGCACTCGATATAATAGACAGGCGCGGAAAACCCGTTGATCCCGTGCTTCAAACCGCAATCCCGATGACCGGGCGACAGGGGGAAGCAGCCAAAGCCGCCGCACACAAACACCATGAAGAAAGCTGGCCAGCAACAACCGAGAAGTTCAAGCTGCCGGCAGGTTACGAGATCAACCTGTTCGCTTCTGAAAAGGACTTTCCGATTGAAAAGCCGGTTGCCATGAACTTCGATGCAAAAGGGAGGCTCTGGGTAGCCACAATGCCCACTTACCCGCAGTACTTCCCGGGCGTTCCCGTGCACGACAAGATTGTGATACTGGAAGACACCGACGGCGACCGGAAGGCTGACAAGCATACCACTTTTGCCCATGACCTGTACCTTCCACTGGGTTTCGAATTTGCAAATGGCGGTGTATTCGTATCCCAGGAACCGGATATCCTTTTCCTTAAAGACACAGATGGCGACGATAAGGCGGATGTGCGGGAAGTAGTACTGACGGGATTTGGCTCAGAAGACAGCCACCACGCCACCCACGCATTCACTTACGGACAAGACGGCGCGCTTTACTTCAATGAAGGCACTTTCCTGAACACGCAGGTAGAAACCCCGTACGGGCCGGTACGCTCCTATGCAGGCGCGACTTACCGTTTCGAACCCAGGACAGGGCGGCTGCAGCACTACATCTCCTATCCTTACTTCAATCCCTGGGGAAGTGTTTTTGACAAATGGGGCATGCACCTGATCGGCGATGCCTCTGACGGATCCAACTATTTTGCGCCTCCGATGACCGGAAAAGTTAACTATCCAGACAAGCACCCGCGCATTAATATGTTTACAGAAACACGCGTGCGGCCTACCGCCGGCATAGAGATTGTTTCCAGCCGCAACTTTCCGGAGGAGGTGCAGGGCGATTTTCTGGTCAATAATAACATTGGCTTCCAGGGTACCAAGCAGCACCGCATTGTACATGAAGGCTCGGGCATTGTAGGGAAGGAAGTAGAGCCGCTGCTGCAATCTGCCGATCCGAACTACCGCCCCATTGACCTTGAATTTGGCCCCGACGGTGCTTTATATGTTGTTGACTGGTACAATCCACTGATATCCCACGGAGAAAACCCGCCCCGTGATCCGGCGAGGGACAAATCGCACGGGCGCGTGTGGCGGATCAGCTACCGCGACCGGCCTCTTTCAAAAGTGACCGACCTTTCCCAAATGCAAGTTCCGGAACTGCTTGAAAATCTGAAAGCAACGGAAGACAGGCTGCGTTACAGAACGCGCATTCAGCTCAGAGCCAGGCAGGAAAATGAGGTGCTGCCGGAATTGAAAAAATGGCTTGCTGCCCTGGACAGCAAAGATCCTGAGTATGAACATCACCTGCTCGAAGCATTGTGGCTGTACCAGGATTTTGATGTGGTTGAGGAGACTCTGCTGAAAACGCTGCTGAATGTAAAAGAACCCAAGGCGCGTGCTGCTGCGACGAAGGTACTGCGTTTCTGGCATGCACGCGTTCCAGGCGCGGTGGGTTTATTGAGAGAGCGGATCAATGATGAATCTGCGCGGGTAAGGTTGGAAGCGATTGTAGCCGCCAGCTTTTTTGAGAATGAGGAAGGTATATCTGCTGCATTCGATATACTCCGGCATCCAACCGACTACTATCTTGACTACGCCATATCCGAGACTTTCCGCCATTTAAAGCCGGTGTGGTATGCAGCAATGCAGCGTTCCATGTTCCTTCCTCCCATTGAAAAATATTTACTCCCTTTCTTATCCGACAGCGAGTTGCTGGCATTGCCCAAAAATCATGGTGCGATTGTTGAGATAATAGGACGGCGATCAATACCGGAGGCGAAAAAGAAGCAGGTACTGCTTACCCTGGCAAAGGAGCTGGAATTGTCCGAAACGAGCACTTTGCTTTACGCGCTTAAACAGGAAAAACGCCCAGACAGACGGCAGGAGCTGGTATTACGTGTATTGAAAGCCGATAAGGCTGAGCTTGCCAGGAGCAAGCCGCAGTTTGAACGTTTCATCAAAGCAGATAACAGCCTGTTCATCAAGCAGATGAGCTACGCCGCCATCATCACGGCGGAAGGATCGGACAAATCCATTCAAAAGTACATTGTCTCAGATCAGGATAATTATGTTAAAAGCATTTCCCTCTTGCAGGACAAGCCTCTGCAAGCCACATTTTTTGAGAAACTAAAAACACTCGCCCCGAACCTTCCCGAAACTGCCTATCCTATCCTCATGGAAATGGTTATCGCGCAGCCTGCGAAAACACAGTCTGCTGAGGAGTTTGTGTCTTCGCTAAAAAACCTCCCCGAAAACACCCTGAATTCGGAAGCTTTTGGCAGCGCCTTAAATGCGGTGAAGACGATCGTTAGTCAATCTGCATTGTCCGAAAAACAGCAGTTACTGCATGTTCTGGAAAGTTTGGGAACAATAGAAGTTGTACTGACGGCCGTGGAAGCGAAAATGGCTTTTGATAAAACAGCCTTTGATGTTCCCGCTGACCGGAAAGTTTCACTTGTGTTCAACAACCCGGATTTAATGCCGCATAATGTGGTGATTACAAAGCCCGGCGCTGAACAGCATGTGGGAGAAGCTGCTGACGCGATGGCGCAACTGAAAGATGGGTTTGAAAAGAACTTTGTGCCGGCTACTAATGATGTGCTTTTTGCCACACCTCTGGTCAATTCAGGAAAAGGCTTCCGGCTAAACTTCAAGGCCCCGGAACAACCCGGGGCTTATCCGTTTATCTGTTCATTTCCGGGCCACTGGCGTGTGATGAAGGGCGTTATGCACGTTACCTCACCAACCCGGTAAAGATGTATTTTAAAACAGTCCGAAGGAGCTTACGGAGCTTACCAGCTTATTGAGCTCAGGCTTTTCACTGATCTTTTTTGCTACGAATGCAGCTGCAAGTCCGCCAAGTACGTACCAGGCGACAGTTAGGATCTGCGTTTGAACGGTCCTGTTTACAGGCGCGTCGTTTAACCCCAGCGGCTTGGTCAATGTAAGTGCGCCTATACCGGCAGCAAAACCAAAACCTGCACCACGGAGGAGAATGTTTTCTTCTTTCCCGCTGCCCACCATACTATAATATGCGGCGTTGCTGAGCAAATCGCTGGCGAGTGTAAGACCGAACAGCTTTTTACCTTTTGGCGGATCGATGTTGATCGTTTTAAGGGATTTTGAGAGAGCCTCTTCCCCTACTTTGTTGATCCTCGGTGCTTTGTCGTAAAACTGTCTTGTCCCTTCGTGAAGCAGGTTCAATACAACGGCTCCTGCAAGCCCTGCTGCTATATTTTTTGTTGCGTCCATAAAACCACGGAATTTAGTTGTCAATGTGGTATGGTAAATATTATGCCAAATACTTATTTGAATGCGGCACCAAACAAAGAAAGGGCAGCTCATTTCTGAGCTGCCCTTTCTTTGTTTCATATTCTAAACTCCCAGGCTCCAGCCTTCGCGGTAGTTCCTTTTTACAAATTGGTTGACTTCGTCGAAGTTCGTAACCTTCATATTTTGGGCATCCCAAAGCATTTTCATGTTGCTGCCAGGGTACGTAAATCCTTTTCCATCCTCGCGCGCTTTTGGCATATCCGCACCACGAATGGCGAGATTGGCACCCAGTATCGCTTCGGTGAGAGGTCCGGCCAGCTCAAAGGGTGAGCTCAGCTCCATTTTACCATAGCCGGCAATGCAGCCTTCAACCCACTGCGCATAGTGACCGTCGGCACTGCCGGGTACACGTGCAAATTTCTGTTTTACTTTCACTTCCTGCATCCGGCTAAGTGGCAGCAATCGTGGATTCGCCGCATATTCGCTCGCCATCATCTTACCTTTGGAACCCACAAACAGGATCCCGCTGTTGCCATCACCGAACAATTCGTTAGGTCCCAGCTCTTCCGGACGCTCAGGTTTGATCCCGCCATCCATCCAGTGCATGGTGACCGGACCTTTTGTTCTCGGCGTTTTTGGGAACGTCAAAGTTGCGTGGCTTGAAGGCGGACAGCTGTCAGGAAAAATACCCCTTTTACCAAAACCTGTGAACACACTTCCCACACTCGCCTGCATGTCAGTTGCATATTTGAGTCCAAGCACGCGGAAAGGAGCTTCCATCAGGTGGCAGCCCAGATCGCCCAATGCGCCGGTACCGTAATCCCACCAGCCGCGCCAGCTGCCAGGAATCAGTCCGTCAACATAGTCTTTATATGGAGCGGTACCCAGCCATAAATCCCAGTTCAGTTCTTTGGGAACGGCGGGCTTGTCGCTCGGCCAGGGAATACCCTGTGGCCAGATCGGCCGGTTGGTCCAGATATAAACGGTATCCACATCCCCGATCACGCCGGCATCATACCATTCGTGCAGCTGCCTTACGCCGTCGCCGGATGAACCCTGGTTACCCATTTGCGTCACTACCTTGTATTTGGCAGCTGCTTCGGTGAGCTTCCTGGCTTCCCAGATATCGTGCGTCATCGGCTTTTGCACATACACGTGCTTGCCCATTTGCATGGCGGCCATTGCTACTACAGCGTGGGTATGGTCTGGCGTTGAAACCGAAACTGCGTCAAAGTTCTTTGACTCCTTTTCGAACATTTCACGCCAGTCTTTATAGTATTTGGCTTTGGGATAAGTTTGCACAGTTTCCGCAGCTCTCCTGTCGTCTACGTCACACAAATACCCGATGTTGGCTTTGCCGCTTTTGAAAAAGCTCGCAATGTCCGACCTGCCTTTTCCTCCCACACCAACTCCGGCAACCGTCAGCATATCGCTGGGTGCGCGGTAACCCTTGCCGAGCACGTGACGCGGTACGATCATAAAACCTGCTGCAGCCGTTGCTGAGGCTTTGATAAAATCCCTCCTCGACGACGCCGGACTGTCTTTCTGTGTATTCGTTTGGTCCATTTTTTGATTAAGGTTTTGCTTTTGAATATATAAAGGAAGAATAGGTTTAATTTAATGTAAGTAACCGCCGTTATTCTCAAAAAAGAAGCTGCACCTGCCCGTGCAGGATGCGCATTACCAATACGACATTTACCGACTTTGAGGCTATGATAGAACTGACAAAAGGTGACATTACGAAGATAAAAACGGACGCGATCGTCAACGCGGCTAACTCCTCACTGCTGGGTGGCGGCGGTGTAGACGGGGCTATTCACAGCGCAGGCGGCAAGGCGATCCTGGATGAATGCATTGCAATAAGGAATAAGCAGGGTGGCTGCAAAACCGGAGAGGCAGTGATTACAACGGGAGGAAAATTACCAGCCAGATATGTGATCCACACAGTGGGCCCGGTATGGAATGGAGGCGGCAAAAATGAGGAAGCACTGCTTGCTTCGGCTTACAGGAACAGCTTGCGTGTGGCCGTCGAGAACCAGGTTAAAACAATTGCTTTCCCCAACATCAGCACCGGCGTTTATGGTTTTCCCAAACAGCGCGCGGCAGAAATTGCTGTTCAAACCGTTCAGGAATTTTTAAAACAAACAGCCGACATTGAGCAGGTGATTTTTGTATGTTATGATGATGAAAACTTTGGCATTTACAAAAAACTCCTGTCTTAGCCGCCATAATTGTTGTTTAAAAATTTGAATTTTGCAGCCCAACTCACTGCAACAGCTTCTATGATCCCAGCTTCAAGTATCGACTTCCTGAAAAAGCTCAAAGACAACAATAACCGCGACTGGTTCAATGCCCACAAAGACGAATACCTGGAACAGCTCGCATACATTGAAGCATTTGCCGACGCCTTACTGGGCGAAATGAACAAGCATGATGTGATCGAGACCGTTTCGGGCAAGAAGAGTTTACAACGCATTTACCGCGATACGCGGTTTTCTCCGGATAAAACACCTTACAAGACCAATTGGAGCGGCGGATTTACCCGAGCAACAGCCCAGCGGAGGGGAGGCTATTACTTCCACATTGAACCGGGTAATACTTTCGTAGCAGGCGGGTTCTGGGCGCCGGAGCCCAGGGATATGAAGCTCATCCGCGATGATATCAGCTTTGATCCGGCACCAATCCGCAGAATTATTTCAAGCAAAGAATTTACAGATACATTCGGCTCACTGCGCGGTGAGCAGCTGAAAACCACGCCAAAGGGTTTTGACCCGACAGATGAAGCGATCGACCTGTTGCGCTACAAGCAATTTCTGTTGCAGCGGAAGTTCACCGACAAGGAAGTGCTCAGCCCGGGTTTCGTTGAACAGGCAAACCTCACATACATGCGAATGCGGCCGTTCTTCGACTATATGAGCGAGATACTGACCAGCAATGCAGACGGTTCTGTGGCGGACTAAGGAGGAATCTTTTACTTTCTCAAATGGATTTCCCCTTCTTTCATTACCATTCTTACATTGAGTAAGGAAGTTTTGAAGTCCTTCTGGAGATCTCCCTCAAAGACCGCGATATCAGCAAATGCGCCTTCCTTGATCACTCCGATCTGGTCTTTCATTTCAAGCGCGTGAGCTGCATTGGCAGTGGCGGATTTCATTACATTTTCGGGAGAGATACCGAAATCATTATAGCCCCAGATCGTCTGCTTCGCCAGATCGCCGCGGGGCATCTGCATCTCAAAATAGGCGTCCGAACCTGCCACCATCAACACCCCCGATTTCTGGATCTGGCCCAGCCACTTGCGGTAAGATTCAAGATCGGCGCGTACATCTTCCAGCTTGTAAGGCATCTTTTGTACTTTGTAGTACTGCTCAGCCACATTGATCGAATTGTACGTGGGTACGAGGTACACCCCCTTTTTAGCCATTAATTCCAGGGTAGCTTCCTTAAATCCATAACCATGTTCAATGCCGTCGACGCCCGCTTCGATTGCATTGTGCACCGCCCAGTCGCGGTCGCAATGGGCGGTTACTTTTACACGCTGTGCGTGGGCAGTTTCAACGATCGCCTTCATTTCTTCCAGTGTGAGCGTGAGCCGGTTTCCTATCGCCAGAATTTTGATCACGTCCACACCACGACCAATATGTTCCAGAACAGCCTGCCGCGCCTGGTCCACGCCGGTGACCATGGATTGCTCCTGCCGCGAAACCCTGTCGAAATCTTTAAAAGGCAGGCCGTCGAGCTGACCGTCCATGGAACCGATAATCGGCCCGGAAACCAGCATTCGCGGCCCTGTGATATATCCTTTGTTTATTGCCCTGCTCACTTCGAGATCCAGGTACTGACCTGAATTCCCCAGGTCCCTGATGGTTGTAAAACCTGCATCCAGGTAACTTTTCGCAAAACCTGCCGCACGCAGCACGCGCTTTTCAGAAGAATTCATTACTGCGTCAACCGACAAAGCATCGGTAAGACCCTGGTTCGTGAGTATGTGGGTATGCGCATCAATCAGGCCTGGCGTGACAGTTGCATTGCTGTAATCCAGCACCTCGGTACCTTTTGGCACTTCCAGCTTCTCTCCGACTTTGACTATTGTCTTTCCTTTGATTAAGATCTGCCTGTTTTTAACGAATGCATTCGCATCCGAATCATACATCAGGCCGGCTTTGATGAGGTAGTGCCTTTCGGTTTGAGAAAACGAAACATGATCCGAAAGAATGAATATAAATGCGAATTGAACAACTAGGCCAAGTCTGGCAAATGGAATCATAAAATGGAGGTGAGTAAGTGATGAGTCTCTGTAAATGTTTCAACAGAAAGTTACATCCCACCATTTCTACTCATTGTTACCTGATGGTCACATTCCCAAACTCAGCACTGATCAGCACATTGGCAAGGCGGTTTCCTGAGAAGAATGCCTCTTTGAAGTCGGGTGTGTTCTTCTTCCATTTGAAGCCGTTTGGCAGTTTGATCGATGTGTAGGCACTGCTGATATTGTAGTCAAATTGCTGCCAGTTTTTCTGAACGAGCATTACTTCTGTTTTCTTTGAGCGGATCGCGAGGCTGGTAAGTCCGGCAGAGGGATGAATTTCAACGTTGCCAAACTGCGAATCGACTTTCAATGTACCTGCAACATCTGTGAGCACAACCTTCGTGTGATCGCTCGTAAGCGTGAAGCTGCCGGATAGCAGACTGCCTTTCAGCTCTCCGAAGCTGGTATTGAACTGGCCTTTGCCTTCAATGTCAGCCAATGTAGTATTGCAGAAATCTGCCTTGATTTGTAAGCCGCGGAGCAACCCTTTGAGCAAAATGGTACCGAATGTATTTTTAAGATCCACTTCGCAGGTTGCCGGCAGCTGGATTTTATAATGCGCTTTTACATTCGACTGCGGCTTCATTTCTCCATCTTTCAGCAATATATAATTGCGGAGAAAAAAGTCTTTTCCCGTACGTTCAGCCAGGTACTGGATTTTCGCCAGATCCCGCGCTGCCACAGCTCTGTCGGGGTGCCGCGCTGAAAGCTGCATTACAATGGAAATCTCGTTTTTATCCCACGTACTCACCTCTATATCCGCCTTTTCCGCATTGATATGCAGGACACGGACCGTAGATGCTGCTACATTCTTTTCAATGGTGCGCGTTGCTACCTGCAAAGTTCCCTGTCCGCGAAGCTGCACAGTGAGGCAGCATAGCAACGCGC
Source organism: Dyadobacter sp. Leaf189 (assembly GCF_001424405.1). Taxonomy (GTDB): domain Bacteria; phylum Bacteroidota; class Bacteroidia; order Cytophagales; family Spirosomataceae; genus Dyadobacter. The sequence goes on along the minus strand of NZ_LMPS01000005.1, from coordinate 476,569 downwards.
AAACGGACGTTTTCAAAAGCAAATGCATTTGTTTCATGGGATTTGACTAGATCATTTTGGCCATTTCATTCAAAATAGCCGCTTTCTGTTTTTCAATGGTATTCAGCTGTTTCATCAATTCGGGCTCGGTATTATACTGCCCGATCGCCTCCTGCAACTGGCTGGACGCTGAATGCAGCGTTTCAAACTCTTCCCTAAGCCGCTTGTACCGGCCGCTGTTACACACCAGCGTTTCTGTTTCGCAGTAAGCTTTTAAAAGCTCGTAATGCTGGTCGGTACCCATTTCACCGCTTACCTGAAGTCGCGGGTCAAACTGTTCCTGCGCAAAATATACGTGCGTAACCCGCACTTCCCGCCAGACCAGCAGCCCGGAAATACCTGCAATCAAAATCGCCGCTGCATACTGCCAGCCCGCAAACCGGCCTCTACCGGGCGCCTTTCGCTCGATCGCGTCCCACACCATCGGAGCTGGGGTATATTCCGGTAGGCTCTGCAGTGACTTGCGTAGTGGTTCCTCGCCCAGCTTCTCCCCGATCGAGTCCCAGGTTTGCGGCGCCGGCGTGTAGCCGGGCAGCTTGGCAATCGCGTTCTTTAATGTATGCTGATTCTTGTCCATTTTTCCAATTCATGAAAGCATTCCGCGCAACTTCCTTTTCGCATGAAACAACTGTGATTTCGAGGTCCCTTCCGAGATACCAAGTGTTACGGCAATTTCGCGATGGGTGTACCCCTCTACTTCTGCCAAAACGAAAATCGTCCGGAATCCGTCAGGCAATGCCAGAATGGCCGTTTCCAGGTGAGATGCATTGATTTCCTGTTCTCCCCAATCAACCCCTCCCACTGCTACATCATCGATATTCTCCCAGATAACAATCCGCTTTTTCTTGGTCGAACGCCTGATTACGATCGTTTTGATCCAGGCTCCCAATGTGGACTCACCCCGAAACTGGTCGAGGTGTCGAAACACGTCCAGAAACGAATCCTGTATGACATCGTTTGCATCATCAAAATCACCCGTGATCCGGTAAGCGAGGGTGTACATGGCATTTTTGTAGCGGTCGTACAACCGTCGCTGCGCAATCCTGTCATGTAGAAGACACCCAGAAATCAATTCTGCCTCCGTGGTCATAGTCAATGTTGATTTGTAATAAAGAGGTACGCCGGTCGCTGAATGGTTGTATCAGATGGGAATAAATGAAAATAAAACGGGCGTACCCTGCATGAAAGCAAAGGTACGCCCGTTGTCCTTCCGCCTGTTGAAACAGACGGGTAGGGATTTTTTTAGGCTCCGCCTTTGAGACAGGCGGATGGGATTGTTGCTAATTTGCTACCAGCACTTTGTGCCGCATTTGTTCTGTGCCGTAGGTAGCGGTAAGAATGTACAGTCCCGGGGAAAGCTTTCCGCGCGCTCTTACTGCAAGCTTATTACCTGCTGTTTTCTCCGTGCTCACCGCTACATCACGGCCCAGCAGGTCGGTCAGTTTTACTTTGGGTTCCTGACCTGCGAATTCCAGGTTGATAACACCTGCATTTACCGGATTTGGATAAAGTACAAGCCCGTTACCAACATCCATTTTCACCGCATTGATCCTGGACAGGGCAAAGCTGCTGTCACGATCTACCATTTTCAACCGGTACAGGTTTTCGCCTGCAACCGGGTTCTGATCTGTGAATGTATAGTTTGTAGTGATTTTACTTTCAGTCGCAGCTGCTACTTTCCCGATTGAAAGCCAGTTTTTTCCATCAAGACTGTGCTGAACAGCGAAGTGGTCGCTGTTTGATTCCTCGGAAGTCTGCCAGTTGAGTTCTACCGCATTCTCTTTTTTTGAGGCAGTAAAGCTTACGAGCTTCACCGGCAGCGGCGTAGCGTTATCCGCAGTGAGATAGTAGGAAGAAAGATCATTGGCTGTAAATGTAATCTTCCACAGATTCAGCATTGAATCCCATCTTACATCCTGATCCGCAGGATCAATGGAAGCTTGCATTGTTCTCGCGCCGCTTGTACCACCCGATTGAATGATACGCAGTTTCTTCTTAAAGTTTTCAGGATCGGCAGGATTTACCGGTAATTTTTCTGAACTCACCGCATTGAATGCATTGAACTCATCCTGGCTTACATATAATGTAACAGTAGCCTGACCTGCATTGGAGTTACCCGGCACAAATCGCCAGTGGCGTTGAACAAAAGGCTGACCTTCGTGCATGATCACCTCATCTTCAATCGTAACATAAGCCCGGAGAGGCGAATTGTTGTCCGACAGTCCGTTCCCTTTTACGGTACCGATCACGCGGCAATCGTCTGCCGTCAAATGGTAATCTACATTATTAGGTACAATTGCAGCCGCCTGCTCCCCATCGCGGGATAGTTTCAGGTCTTTGTAAAAACAGCCTTTGGTAGTTACATCGTCTTTCATGTAGATATTAACCGGCTTGTTTCCTGCATTACCATAAGCATTTCGCCAGTTTTTGTAAGCGTCGCAATCATTTGAGTAGCTGTCACGGTTGGTATAGCAGCCATCGCTGCTGATCAGATTCGACAATGTGAAGCTATCGTTATTGGAAGGCTGAGGTGAAGTAACCTGCTTGTTTTTCACCCAGTTGGCAGTCAGGTTCTTGATTGCATTCACTGCGTCAGGCGACTTCATTGCGTTTTCCAGGTAAAACAATGTCACGATCTGCGCGCCGTGTGTGTAGCTTTCCTCGGCAAGCCTTACTACGGAAGATGCGTCCGTCACGTAAGCTGCCTCATTCACGTACAGCCTGTTAGGCAGGTTGGAACGCAGCAGGTCGAGGGCAAAACGGTGGTCGTAGTAAATGTCGTCATTGATCTTGATCCCGTCGAGGTCTTTCCCGATTTCGTTAAAAGGAAGTGTACCGCGAGCACGCGCCAGCTTATCGTACACTGATCCGTGGTGCGTAATGACCTTGATGTTGGAATTAATGCCTTTTACTGTGTTTTTGAAAAGAACATTGGTTTCTTTCAATACGTGTGTGCGGTAGAGAAACCAGTCTGTCCCGTCAGCCTGGGTGAAAGTACTTCCCGACGGCTTTTTGGGATTAACCTCGTTAAATGAATTATAGCTTTTACCCCACGCTGCATTCAAAGCCGAGATTTCACCATATTTCCCGATCAGCCAGCTGCGGTAACCCTGTACCATAGGTGCAGAATAATCAGTCAATGCGTAAGCCATATCCAGCGGGTCTTCGTAATGGTATTTAGTCGATCCCATTTCAAATTCCCCTTCTCCCTGTCTTGTATATACGAGATTTACATAAAGCAGGTTTCCGTCATCCTGCAGGTATTTGTAGCGCTGGATTACCTCATTTGTAAAGCCGGTAATCCTGTCGCGGGTAGACTGTGCAACCAGCGACGTCATCACGAACTGCAGACTGATATTAGGCCGGATCGGACCTCCCCATTTCTGGAAAACGGCCTCTTCGCCGCTGTAATTGGCCACCACCATCCGTTCCTCTTTGCGCCAGCCGTCGCCGGTTGTAATACCGTAACGATCTGAGGCACTGTTGGTAACATCATCGCCGGTACTTACTGCAATATTGAGCGCAACCTTCATATTCAGCGAAAGCGCCAGTGCGATCTGATCGTCGTACTGCTTCCAGACGCTGTAACCACCTCCGTTTTCATCTTTCAGTATCCGGGAGATCTTGCCGTGGATCACGCCCCATTGTACCGTCATCGCCACTGCATTACAACCCACGCTTTTAGCTTGCCGGATTGCGTCCAGGGAAGGTTTGTCGTTTTCATTTACCAGCGAAACCGCAAAGTAACGGGGCTGGGCCGATAGTGTTAGTGAGGAAACTAAAAGAGAAGAAATACAATAAAGTCTTACAATACTTCTGTTGAAAAGTATCAGTTTTTTCATAGTACAGTTATTCCAAATTTTAGGTTGTGCTTTTTAAAGAGGCGTCTTACAACGATGTGGGGGTTCTGTCATATTCAAGCTTCACAATCCGATTAACGCGAGTAGTAATTTTACATATAAATGTAAATTAATTTCTACCAAAGTTCGGTTAAGTTAAGTTTAAAAATGGTCACATTCTTTGAAAGTTTATCTACTTTATTGCCAATAGTGCAATAAAAATGAGAAATGTGTAGTGTAGATTCTACACAAACTACAACCAGGCTGGTTATTTTTAATCATGCCAGAGCGAAGCCAAAGGTGGCTGAATGCGGCATTTCACCGGCGTTGTTCCGGCGATTTGGGAAGTGTCGGATAGACGAAAAGGCGGCTTTTCAGTAGCGTACCAGGTCGGGGTTAACCTGGATAATGCGGCAGAGTTTTTCTACATCCCGCACGGAATAGAGCCGCGGGAGTTCATGCCCGTTGAGGAAGAGCGCGGGTGTGGCACTGATCCCGGCCAGCTCGATCCAGCCCAGGTGCAATGCAAGCTGATGGTCCGCTGAATGGTCGGAAGGAATGGTATTAATAGACTTTAACCACCTGCTTTTACCTAAAAACCTAAGCAGGAACCACTTTTCGAGTAAGCCCGGAATTTCAGCCTCAGGCAGGTTCAACAGCTTTTTTACGATCATACCCGATTCGTCGTCGGGTGCCGGAGAAGCAGAGAATACAAACTGAACCCGCACATCGGTCGTTACAGCAATCAGCTCGCGGATTTGTGCCTGCACCTGCGCGCAGACTTCGCACAACGGGTTTGTTACCACGGTAAGCACATTGTTTGCGTGTGGGTTACCCAGCTTCCCTACTTTCATTTGTTCAAAAAAAGCGGGAATGTATTTGTCTTTGCCAAAAAGCGCCTGTACGTAATTCGTGTCGAATTTGAGCTGCTCTATCGTTTTTTCAATGGCCGGGAGCCGTAGTGAAGCGATCAGGCCCTTCTTGATCATCCACCAGAAGAGCATCAGGATCGGCACAACGATCAGGAAAACGGGTAACACGTTGGAGACAAGCAGCAGAGAACGCTCGCTTGTGTAATGGTATCCCACCCAAAACTCTGCCCAGAGCACCAGCTGTACTGCGAGGCACAGCAGGCACCAGCGACGAGCCACAAACGCCTGATAGTAAATCGAGTAGAATGTATAAGGGATAGTAATCATATTGACCAGGATCAGCCAGGCGAGCAGCTCGGGCACATTCTTCGAAAGCAGCGAAAAAACCATTACGCTGAGTGTAGCAAGAAAATAGATCAGCCCGATCTCAGACCAGTTAACACCTAAAAACCGCCCCGCAGCCGATTCAAGCAGGCTTCTGCAATTAAAATGCTGACTGTTTTGGCAAATGCGCCTCAGGAAACTATGAGAAGAATCGAGATTGTACCAGACCAGGATCAGACTCATGACCAAGCCCAGGCATTTGAGCACAAGAAGCTCAAAAAATGGCGCTTTCACCTCCACTGCCAGGTGGCCGGGAGAATAAAAGAGGGTCCCGCAAAGCGAAACTGCCGCCGCCATTGCGAATGCTACCATCCGGAACTGGTCCTGCCTTTCAAGCCTTTTCTTTTTGTCGAATTCGGGATCCCCGGCTCCCTCGCAGTATTCCGACATCAGAACTACCCCGGTCCATTTTTTACCAAAATCTTCAACCGGCTCTCTTCTGATCCCCTCGCCTGTATGCAGCCACTCCACCTGTCCTTCACTCACGGAGCGGACTGTCGCCATGATACCACCGTCTACATTCAGCATCAGCAGCGCGGGTACGGGCATGGTACTGAGCATGTCCGTACTTAGCTTGGCGGTCATGTGCGGCACATTGAGCTCGTCGAGAACGTCACTTACTGCGGTAAGACCTGGAAAATCGGGGTGATGCCACAGCTTTTCTCGTACTGTTGCGGAAGTAACCCTTACTTTGTTCATTTGGAGAAGCGCATCCACCGCACGGTAGACGTTTTCTTCGGTCGCATTGAGCTTCATAACGGTTAAACAGTGGTGAATAGCAATGACATTTGTCATTAATTTCAAAATAAAAAAATGCGCGACGGTACCGAAAATAAATTCGTCCAATGCTGCATTAACTTCGACAAATGCCTATATTATTGCGATAAATTTTAAGCCTTCCAGACTTTCAGCGCCATTATGATCTCTTCTCCAAGGTTACGCTGCATGATTGTAGACGATGAGCTCGTCGCGCGTGACCTGATCCAGAAATATGTGAGCAAAACACCCGACCTGGAACTTGTATCTGTTTGCAGCACAGCCACTGAGGCGTTGTTCCAGATCCGCGCGCTGCAACCGGAACTGATCTTCCTGGACATTGAAATGCCTGGTATTACGGGCTTCGAATTACTGAAATTGCTACCCGCTGTCCGCCCGGCTGTGGTCATGATCACCGCGGACCCGTCGTATGCTTTGGAGGGTTACGAACAGCAGGTGACTGACTATTTGATGAAGCCTGTTTCTTTCGAACGTTTTTCAAAAGCGGTAAATAAAGCACTTCAAAACCGGCCGGCTGTCACAGTTGCAGCGCCAGTTGAAAGTCCAAAAGAATGGCAGCCAGCGGAGCAACAGGTCGCAGAGGCGCTGAATGCAGCCAAACCGCAGTCGGACTTCCTCTTATTGAAGGAGAACAAAAAGCTGATCAGGGTGAGGCCGGAAGAAATCCATTTTATTGAGGGAATGAAAGATTACCTGAAACTCTACTGGTCGGATCGCGTATCGGTCATTCACATGAAAATGTCGACGATCGAAGACATACTTTCCAAACAGCTGTTCCTGCGCGTCAACAGGTCTTATATCATTAACAAAGACGCCATTCATGAGATCGAGGGCAATGAGATTACGACCCGCAATGGAAAGAAAGTACCTATTGGAGTGACTTACCGCACCGACGTAATGAGCGCCCTTCTGAAAAACAAGATCTGAAATGATAGCGAGGGACAAGATTACCCGGTTTTCTCTTCACTTCCTGACCTGGCTGATAACCTGGGCAGTACTTCGTTACTCTTCAATTCCGTCACTTACAAAGGATAATCTGGCGGTTGTTTGGCACGCGAGTACTGCGATTTTAATCCAGTCCTTGATCGTATTTTACCTGCTCGGCTACATTGTTTTTCCCAAGTTTTTATATCAGAAGAAAGTAATAGAGCTGATTCTTTGCCTCGCAGCCTTATTTCAGCTCATCTATATCAGCAATTTCTACGAATTCGAGTATCTTGTTTCTATCAGCGATGGCTATGTGGACGGAAAGCCGTTGTATGTCGCAAGACTATGGAATGATTTCCTGAAAGTAAATGGATGGACTGCTTGGGTAACTGACTTCAAATTAGCCTACATCAACTATGCTTGGAGCCTGTTCTTCGTGACTCCTATCCTGGCAATGAAGATAATGCGGGATACGATCAGCATTCGTACGCAAAATTTGCGCCTGGAACGCGACAGACTGCAGCTTGAAAAGAATAATCTGGACTTGCAAAGTCAGAGTTTGGAATTGCAGCGCGATAACCTCAATCTGGAACTCAGCTTTCTCAAATCACAGATTAACCCTCACTTCCTGTTTAATACGCTGAATGCAGTGTATGCGAAAACAGCCGATCTTGATGAGGACGCGGCAGAGCTGGTGCTACGTCTCTCCAATCTCATGAGATATAGCCTTTATGAATCGAACCGTGATAAGGTAGTACTAGCAAAGGAAATCGACTATATTGAAAGTTATATTGAGTTAGAGAAAGCCCGTTTTGGCGAAAAGGCGAAGATATATTACCAGTTGGATGGCGATCCCGACAGATGTATGATCGCGCCATTGCTACTCATATCACTTGTTGAAAATGCCTTTAAACATGGAGTGAGCAAAACACTGGAATGTGCTTTTGTGAACATTACCATCATGCTGGAAAATTCTACGCTTTATTTTTCTGTCGAGAATAGTACACCTCCCAGTCCGACATCGGCGCCCTCCATTCCGAAACCGGATGAAATAGGAGGATTTGGTCTTAAAAACACGACAAAACGACTAAATCTGCTTTATCCGGATCGCCACACCTTTACCGTAAGCAGGACTTCCGAAACATTCCATACCTATCTTCGGATCGACCTCGCTTTTGCGGCCGTTGCGCAAGTTCAGCCTGTCCTGTAATTTGTCGCCCTTCTTGCTTCATTCGTCGAAATAATAGCCCCATCGGTCTAAATAATTATTTCACGGCTTCTCATTTGAATATTTTCACCATCAGAATTCACACAGCATCGAATTTCTAACCAAAAACAGCCATGAAAACGAAAACAAAACATGAACAACAACTACAAGTTAAAAAAGAGCGTCTAGTAAATCTTACTCCGACAAAACAGAATGGCCGCATTACTGACATGGAAACAACTTTGCAAAGTACCTATGTGTGCCTCAATATATAATTCAATCTATTAGCCAAAAACATTATGTCAAATGATGGATCACCTGGGTTTTTATATGATCCGCAGGCCTGTCAAGTCAGTTGACCACCTATTCCATATTCATCAACAACTAGCAGCGAGACCGCTTGAAATGCTTTTAAAAGAGTATTATGAGCGGGATCAGCTGTCACGAGAGGCGATCCTGGTCGCCTCTCCTTATTTATTTGAAAGAATGATGCGCTGGCTGCGCGGTGAGCAGGTCAGTGAGAAAAAGCAGCTCTTATCTACACTATACAAATACCTGGTCCGGAGTACGTCGCGCTGCACGCCCTTCGGACTTTTTTCATGTTGTACCACCGGAGAGATCGAGCGTGCCAACAGGCTGGGTTTATCGGATAACGTACTTACAAAGCACGTTACACCTGACACGGAGGTACTTTCGGCATTGAGCGCAAAGCTGCTTCAAATACCCGAAATCCGTGCCCAGCTCCGGTTTTCTACTAATACTTCCCTTTTCGACGCGGGCAACAAATACCATTATGTAGAGCTGCTCAGTAATGGAAACCAGAGTAAATACTTCATTAGCGGACTTGAAAAATCGGAGGCATTGTCGCTGGTACTGGAAGCCTGCCGCGACGGTGCTTATGTGAGGGACCTCGCGTTGTTGCTGATGTCCAAAGGAAATGACCCGCATGAGGCGCTTCGTTTTGTGGAGTTGCTGATTGAAAACCAGATTATAGTTTCTGACACCAATCTTACCATTTCAGGCCCTGGCTACCTGCCTTACATTATTTCCGTACTGGAAAAGCTGGACGATACCGGTGATTTGCTACTGTCGCTTCAAGCCATTCAATGCGCGTTGCAGAACCCGGAAGACCTCCTGGCAACCAATGAAAAACTTACTGCCGAACTGGTAAGATTAGCGCTTCCGCTTCAAAAGCCGGCTGTCATGAAAGTTGATACTTTCTTTCATACGGATCACAACCAGTTAAGTGACAAGCTTATAAGCGAAATTGGCGCGAGCGTTGAGAAACTGATGGTGCTCAACCAGTCCAGGCTGCCCGGCGATCTGCTGCATTTTAAGAAAAGACTTATTGAGCGCTACGGCGGAGAAGAGGTTTCCCTCGCGGAAGCATTGGACGAAGAAGTTGGTGTGGGATACGGTGCAAAATGCGGCGGGGCCAGCTCACCTATGATCGAGGATCTTGACCTGCCGGCCAATGAACCCGCAGCCGCGCAATCTGAGATCTGGTGGCAGCAATTTTTAGCCGGCAAGTACTTCAATGCAGTGCAGGCAGGAGAAAACGAGATTAGGCTGACAGAAGAAGACCTCCTGTTCATCGCTAATAACCGCTCTGGCGAGCCACGGGCCAGGAAAGCTGGCAGCTTTTTTCTGTTTGGAAACTTGCTCGCTGCCTCAAACCAGACGCTTGACCAGGGTAATTATAAGTTCAACTTACTCGCTTGCCAGGGACCATCTGCTGTGAATATGATGAGCCGGTTTGCGCAGGGTATTGACGGGCTCGACGAAAAGCTGCGACACTGCGCGCGGGCTGAACAACAAATGCACCCGGAAGTGCTCTTTGCCGAAATCATCCATCATCCTGATAGCAAGGCCGGTAACATCGTAAACAGACCTGCGCTTTATAAGTATGAAATCCCCTATCTGGGACAGGCGAGCGTAAGTGAAGCTTTCAGGATCCGTGTTGACGACCTGATGGTTTCCGTGGTAAACAATGAGATTATCCTTCGGTCGAAACGTTTGAACAAACGGGTAATCCCGCGCCTATCAAACATGCACAATCACCGGAAAGGGTTACCCGTTTACCGCTTCCTTTCCGATCTTCAGGAGCAGGATGCTAATCTCAACCTGATTTGGGATTGGGGATTTCTGGCCAAACAGCCGCATTTACCGAGGATTAGCTTTGATAACATTATTGTCGCTCGCGAAAGCTGGGTGCTGCAAACCAATGCATTTGCCTCAGGAAATATGCAGGCACTTCAACAGCAGCTACTGCAATTGAAGCTACCGGGCCGATTTGTGGTGGCGTCCGGCGATAATGAACTGCTGATAGATACCTCGCTGCCCGATTCCATTCAATTGCTTGCCGATATTTGTAAAAAAAGTGAGACTGTGAGGCTAATGGAATTTCTCGGTGAGCCTGGGCAATGCATTCTTTCAAATGGCAGTGAAAAGTTCGTATCGGAGCTTGTGATTCCCTTTATTGACCGAAGCGTCGCTCCTGTTCGTGGCGTGTCGGTGGTTGAGAATGATAATGTTCCTACCAACCACATTCTGGGAGATGAATGGCTATATCTAAAACTCTATACACACGACAAATCAAACGAATCGCCGCTGATCAGCCAGCTGTATCATACCGTGGGCAAGATGCTCCGGGCTGAAACGATTGAGTCGTTTTTCTTCGTGAGATACCGGGATCCTGATCCGCATCTTCGCCTGCGCTTCAAGGGAAATCCGGCCGATCAGTTTCACATCAAGGTCATCAGGATCATCAGAAAGGCGCTTGAACCCTTTATCAAGTCGGGCGTTGTTTATAACATTCAAACCGACCTTTACCAAAGGGAAATTACCCGGTACGGTAGGCAAAACATGGAACTCTGCGAGCAGTTTTTTCACCTGGATTCGCTGGATACCATGCGGTTCCTGGCCAGCAGGACCTGTGAAGAGCACGAGCGTTTTTTGTTTGCTGTGAAGAAAACCGACCTGATTCTTACCCGGGCAGGACTGTCATTGAAACAGAAGCATACATTGCTGGAAAAGCTTAAAGATGGTTTTTTTCAGGAATTCAAAGGAGACACTGCATTGCGTAAGAAGTTGAACGTCAGATTTCAACAAAGCAAAACAGAGATACACCAGACGCTTTTGCTAGCCGAGTTTGATGTATGTCCGGAACAGCAGCAGATTCTGACACAGCTGGCAGCAGCGGACGAGCTGCAAAAAGAGTCACTTCTTGCGAGCCTGATCCATATGAGTATCAACCGCATTTTCGCAAGTCAGCAAAGAACTTATGAGCTGATCCTGTACCATTGTCTGCTTAAATATTACGACGCCCAAATTGCGATCAGCAAACCAGTTGCAAACCGAAATATTTCAATCGGATCGCATTGAGCAAGAGCTAACGCATCTGCAGGAGCTGCGGACGCAACTTCAAGCATTTTTGACTTCTTCAACCGACAAACCTGTAAGCTCGCGGATGAGGTCTTCATGCAGTCCCTTCGCCTTCATTTTCCTGGCGGTTTCAAGTTTTGCTAAAAGGATCCCCTCCTCTATTCCCTTCCTTTCACCCTCATTCAAAAGGGACTCCGTAGTTGCGTACCAATCTCTTTGTTGTTTCAAACTTGCATCATATGCCATCTTTTCTTCTTTGGTTAAGTTACTGACCTCAGCGATCTCAAACAGTTTTTCAAAAACAGGCTTACGTAAAAACAATGGTAATTTATCCAATTCATTCATATGTTTCAATAAGAACAGCCAATTATCCATGGAAGAGCAAAGTTGTTCCTCCTCCTTATTAAACCTGGGGATTTCGACGTATACAAAACCCAGCTTGTTATAAAATATTTCCCCTGACGGATATCGCAAACTGATCCTGTGAATGAAGTCATGATCGGATGCATCATCAAAGCAGAAATCCATAATCCCGATCAGGTAAACTGGTTTCAAGAGATAATTCCATTTGCTCAAGCTGACCGGAACCTGGTCCCTGATCAGCGAAGAAACGTAATAAAGGCACCTATCTTTGAAGTAGTCCTGGCGGATACGCTGCATTTCTATAATAAACTGTTCTCCATCAATTCCTTTACACAGCAGGTCAAAGATCACTTTACGGTCGCCGGGAAGCGTTCCATTCTGCTCGGTTTTGTCGTAAGTCAAATCAGTAATAACCCGCTCGCCAGCCAACAGCGCATTCAGGAAATCAATAAGCAGATCCTTGTTCGGCTCGGAACCAAAAATCCTTTTGAAACCAAAATCGGTAAACGGGTCAATAAATCGGCCGGGTCTCGGTGTATGCATCGTCATAGTGTGGTAAGTGCTTGCACAAAATTGCATATTTTGCCACTCGCCGCTCCTGGTTAAAAGCAGGTTGGCGCTAATACTTAGCAGATGGCTGCACGCGATGTGCAAAAGGCAGGTATCAATAATCATAGCGAACGGGTGATTGACGCATTTTACCCCCAGCTTTGTCATGATCAGCACCCACTGATTTCGCTGAGTGCTGCCAACTTTGTAACATCATCAATCACAAAAGAACAAAGACATGGAAACGCAAGCTCAGAAAGTAACGGTATCAACAACAATCAATGCACCTGTCTCAAAAGTCTGGACCTACTTCAACTCGCCGGAACATGTAACACAATGGTGCTTCGCGTCAGATGACTGGCATGCGCCCAAATCCGAAAATGATCTTCGAGTAGGCGGATCCTTTACGACTACCATGGCAGCGAAAGACGGCAGTTTCAGCTTCGACTTCGGTGGGGTGTACACACAGGTTGAAAATGAAAAGCTGCTTGATTATGATCTGGCAGACGGCCGAAATGTCAAGGTAATGTTTGAAAGTGCGGGCGACAATACGACAGTGACAGAGGTTTTCGATGCCGAAGGTGAAAATTCCGTAGAAATGCAGCAGCAAGGCTGGCAGGCTATCCTGGACAACTTCAGGAAGCACGTCGAAGCCAATTAGCAGATATCCACTTCCGGAGAAAAGCTCCTTCCTGCTCAGGATGGAGCTTTTTATTGATTTTGGGCGTACCGAATAAGGTTATAATATCTCTCTCGAAAATTTTTCAGAAAATAACGTCGTCGCATTTGCTTATTCCGGAACTATAAATTTACTTTGTCTATCAAATTAATAGACTATGGCTCTTGAACCACCCGACTGCCATATAGCAAACAGCAAATTTATTCGCTCATGAATGCGATTGTTTTTCAAGACGCACGTCTGGCTGCACGGCCGGGCAAGGTGGTATTTTTTACAATGCCTTTAACGAAGGCTGGTAATTGTAGCTGCTGCACTGCGTACCTTTTATAACATATCCGGAAATATCCCTGCTGGCAGTTCGCCGTTGGGAGAAGGTTTTCGGTGGTTGGGAATTTTCCGCCCGACGATCGCGCTGCCGCGGGATATTTCCGGATATTCTTTATATTTCTTGTTCAACAAACCGGTGCGTATATACCTGTTGGTTGACCAAGCGATCTTTCAGGTTAGCACCTGACTGAACTAATCTTTTTCCGGGAAAAAGAAAGTACATTCAATTTTCTGTCAATGCAAATGCGACATAACGGTCACCTGACCTGGTCTTCAACTTCCCGCCGCCACAAGCGATGACTACAAACTGCTTTCCATTGACCGTATAGGTACTTGGCGTAGCATAACCAGCGGCTGGTAAAGCACTTTCCCACAATATCTTTCCGGTCTTTTTGTCAAATGCGCGGATCTTCTCATCGCGGCTGGCTGCAATGAAAACGATCCCTCCTGCTGTTACAAGCGGGCCTCCGTAATTGTCCGTCCCCGTCGGCGGTATCCCCTTTTTGGTTAATTCCGGATACTCACCCAGCGGCACCTGCCAGCGATGTTGTCCGGTATTCAGGTCCACTGCCGTGAGCGTCCCCCAGGGCGGCGCGCTAATTGGGTACCCGTTCCTGTCGTACCACCGGTTGTATCCTGTATGCTGGTAAGGAATTGCCAGTTTTTGCGAAACCGCCACATTGTTGCCTGATTCTTTTTCAAACAAGAAGTCGACGATCGCGTCCCTTTCTGCCTGCGAAAGATGCGAGAAAGAAGGCATCATTCCTCTCCCCTTTTGCAGTACCTCGTGCGCCTGGGCTGGTTTAAACCGACTTCCCAATTGCAGCAGTGAAGGATATGAACCGTCATGATTTCCCTTCTGATCTGCACCGTGACAAGCTGCACAGTAGAGCGTGTACAGTTGTTTCCCGCTGTTACCGCCAGCACTTTTTGCATTCGGATCTGCTCTGGGAATCAATGTGGTATATACAGGAATTTCTTTCGCGGGCACGTACATGACGCCTTCCGGATCAGTGGCCGCCCCGCCCCATTGCGCCCCACCATCGGTGCCCGGGTAAAAAATGGTCAGTTTTTCGGTAAGCGGAATGTACGGCGTTCCGGTTCTCGCTTTCCGGATCACCTGAATCAATGAATCTTTATCTGCCACAAACGGACTGAGATCCTGTTCATTAAAAGCTTGTCTGGTAAATGGGACTGGTAAGGCAGGTATTGGCTGTGTCGGGCTCACCTTTTCACCCGCAACGCCATCCTGCGGAAATGGCTTTTCGTCGATCGGAAATACGGGCTTACCCGTAACTCTGTCGAACACAAAAATGTGCCCCTGCTTGGTTGTGATCGTGACCACGTCCACCTTTTTCCCATTCCTGGTAATGGTCAGCAGATTGGGTGGCGAAGGCGGGTCCCGATCCCAGATATCATGGTGCACAAGCTGGTAATGCCAGAGCAGCTTTCCTGTTGAAGCGTCAAGAGCGAGCAGGCAGTTTGCGTACAGATTATCACCGTGCCTGTTTCCCCCATAAAAATCGTAAGCGGCCGAGCCGGTCGGTACGTACACAATCCCGCGTGATCTGTCCACCGCCATTCCCATCCACGCATTTGCGCCGCCGAGCCGCTCACGCGGATTACCCGGCGACCAGGTTTCGTAACCGGGCTCTCCGGGCGTTGGAATGGTATGAAATGTCCAGACCAGCTTGCCCGAGCGCGTGTCAAATGCGCGCACGTCGCCCAGCAATGCAGTTTCCCCTTCGGCCAGCCGCCCACTTGTAATAATCAGGTTCCTGAAAATTGTATTGGGTGTATTGGCAGTAATGTACTCGTCAGAACCAGGACGTTCGATGCCGGTTTTAAGATCAATGCGGCCATTTTCACCAAATTCGTCAATCAACTTCCCATTGACCGCATTCAATGCGTAAAGCCAGCGGCCGGCACCGAAGAAAATACGTTTGTCGTTTCCGTCAGCCCAGTAAGTCACGCCGCGGCTGAGGGTACCTCCGTTGTCTTTCAGGTTAGTCTTCCAGAGCTCCTTACCAGTAGCCGCTTCCACAGCAAAAGCCTGAATACCAGCCGAGACGCCGTAGAGAACACCATTAATAATGATCGGATTGCATTGAATTTGTGTGCGACCGTGCAGGGTATCTGCCCCGCCGGAGGCGTAGGTCCAGGCAACTTCAAGCTTGTCCAGGTTACCCGCGTGGATTTGCTGCAATGGTGAATAGTGGCTGCGTGCGCCATCGCCATAATATTCAGGCCAGTCGGAGTCAGTTGCAGACTTCCGAAAACCCATTATCAATACTAAAACCAGCGCTGCGGCAGCGAGTAATATTTTTGCCATAAAATCCTGATCAGCTACAGTTAACCTGAAATCCCGTCCGGATATTGAAGCGCGCAGTGCCGTCAGCCTACTGCAATAATAATTTCATTTAGTAGTAAAAATGCCCTATCTCACCAGTTTATTACGTAAAACAATGGAAAGTCCGACCTGGTAAGGTTTCACCTGGAAGGAACCTTCGGCATTCAGCAGTTTGGTGAAGCCGTACTCAAAATAGGGGCCGATATGTAAGGCCGTGTTCCGCCCTACCCGCACCTGGCGACCAATACCTGCATTGGCCCAGACAATGTTCTTGCCTTCGGTAAATTCCCTGGTGAATTCGGCTCCCGCAACCGCGTAAAATGCACGCAATGCCGGCGCGCGGGGCACCAGCTGTTTGCGAATTCCCAGACCAACCAGATTCAATGTACGCCCGGAGCTAACTGTCGCATACTTTCGCCTGGCTTCTGCATTGCTGCCATTTGGAACAATCTCAAATTCATTCCCGGCCACTTCGTAGCTCACCGACTGCCGGTAATGCCCGTAGCTGACCAAAAATTGCAACCCGTTTTTCTCCACACCTGCATTCAACTTATAACCCAGCGACTCGAAAGAAGCCGAACGGGGAAATTGAAAATTGCGATAGAGTTGGCCTTGATTTGGTAAAATGTTTAAGATCTGAAAAGACTGAACCGGCGTCACGCCAGCCAGTAATGTCCACTCAGTACCCGTTTTCGGTCTTTTCCCGGAAGCAGCTTCAAAGTAGGCAACGGAATCAGTAATCGCGAGTGCCGGACTGTTCCAATGCGCAGGGAGGCTGTTCAGGTATGAGATATCCGTTATTTGAAGCCTTTCACCCAGGTTTTCATTGTCATCACTTTTAGCAACAAATTGGTTATCAGTTATCTGAGATACGTCATTGAAAGTATTTGAAGCGGTAGCCGGTTCGACAAGCTTGCTTTCAGCACCCTCAACATTCTGTTCCTTATCTTCATTCGAAACCGTTAGTTTTTCGCGTATAATCCGCAAAGAAGCCTGTACAGTTTCCTTCTTCACTGCTGCCAGCGGCTCGGTACCTGCATTGACTTTACTAGCATTAGGTACTTCTACTTTGGCCAAAGTGCGCACCGCCTTTCCTGTTGCAGCCGCTTTTTCTTTTACTGCTGTCGCTTTCGCAGCAACTGCTCTCCCACCTATTCCCTGCTTGGAACTGTAAAACAATGTGCCTGTAAAAAGAATGGCAAAAAGCAGGCTCGCGATCAACGTACGCTGAAACGCCTGTTCGTGCTGCCAGGTGCGCAGTTGAGCGAAAATGTTTTTTTTCAGCTCAGTGCCGGGCTGCAGTTCGAAATCATCGAACCGGTTGCGCAACGCATTGCGCAATTCGTCATCTATATGATCGTCAGGAGATTTCATAGTGCGTTATTCCTTTTTTTTCCAGTTTTTTGATTAACAAATTCCTTCCCTTGAAAAACTGGGAGCGCGAGGTACTTTCTGTAATTTTTAACATTTCGCTAATTTCCTTGTGCGTGAACCCGTCGATCAGGAACAGGTTGACAACAATGCGGTAACCGTCCGGCAGACTGTTGATCACTTCCAGCAAAACAACCATGTCGAGCTGCTGGATAATGCGGGTATAATCTTCTGATTTGATTTCATGGTGCATTTCGTCGACTGCCGAATGCATCTGCTCCATTTTGGTAGTGCGGTGATAGTAGTTGATCGCAGTGCGGATCACGATGGATTTCACCCAGCTGCCGACCATATTGATATCTTTCAGGTCATTAAGGTTCTTAAAAACCTTGATCAAAGCTTCCTGAAAAATGTCTTCTGCTTCGGCGCCGGTTTTGGCATAACGGGCGCAAACACCCAGCAGCTTGGATTTATAAAGTTCATAAAAAGCAGTCTGCGCACTGGCGTCCTGCCTTTGACAGGCTTTGACCAGTTCTTCCAGCGAGCTGTATTTTCTGCTTTTAAAAAACTTCATGCAATCAATTCAAACTTTTATAAAGGTTCGGAATACCGGGTGTGCGCTTACCAGTTTACATAAATCATCTGGACACGGTCCACCTCCCGCCCATCCTTGTCCAATTTCACTTCCAAACTTTCCTGAACACCTTTTTGCAGGAACAAGCTGTACCCGCCAGTGTAGTATATTTCATATCCTGAGCCAAGCTTGTATCCGTATTCAGCTTCCATTTGCTGCAGATATGCCTGAATATGAGCAGGCAGGTTTAGTGTATTCGTAATTTCTTTCCGGTTGAAACTGGTCCAAAGCAATGTACCTTTTGAATCAAAAATGAAGTCGTAAACATTATTACCTGCGTGCTGCGCATTCATGCGGTACGTTCTTTCATTTTTATCGTTGATGAACATGGCGCCGCCGATGCTCCTCAGGTTTTCTGCTGCTATAAAAGCTTGTATGTTTTCCGGAATGTAATTGGGATACATACGTCCAAAAAACTTGTAATGGGGCACGCAGTTTAAAACGTAGGAGCGTAATCCGGGAGTCCACATCATTTCGTATTCCTTGTTCTGATAGGTATACCGGGCAACAAATTGTTTCTCTGTATCAATAAATGATTCAACTTGCTCCCGGTAGCCGGTTAGCTCTACCTTTGCTAGCGAGGTGTTTGTCAATAAGCTACGTATTGAATCCGGCACTTCCGAATTTACAAGCCGCAACCCTCTTAATACCTCCACGGAATCCAGCCCTGCATAGTACCGGTCGCTTCCCAGCTTAAAATCTGCTTCCCAGAAGTTTCCCTTTTCGACTACGCGCATCGTGGTTTCGGTCGCATCAGGATACTTTTGTTTAAATATATTCGCTACTCTTTCGGGTACCTCGGGCAGTTCTACGGGATCGGGCGGCTCGATCACCGTGTTACACCCCAGCAGGCAAACCCCGATCATGCTTACAACAAAGAGGCTGATAAAGGAGGATTTTGGCAAAACACAATTTTTAAAACGGGAGATCATACATTTCCGGCTCAAAGCGTCCATTGATTTCTTACCTGTGGAATGTCATGACAACACAACTAACCAGACACAAGTTAGCAAGTTACCGCTGCCTGACATTTCAATATTTTCTTAAAATTTTTTGATTAAATACAAAAAACAAGCAAGTACATGCATAACGCGTCGGCTAACTCAATTAAACCAGACTGCCCGCTGCAAACTTTCCAATAAATGCGGGATGGAAAATACGGTCATCGGAATTTGTTGGGGCATGAAAATGAGGTAGTGTGTGGGTATAAACACGCAAAGTATACAGGCAACAGGCAGATAATCACCTTGGAGCACGCCTTTATTTTTGAAATAGATTGCAAATGAAACCAGCATCATCGGGAATGCATAAATCAAACTACGGGTGATATCATATACGCTGTAAGCCACAATGATTTGTACGATGATGATACCCAGGCTAGTCAAAAAAATCGCATTGTTCCGACGGGAAATAATGTACAATGCACAGAAAAACAAGATCCACAATCCCTCAAATGAAAGGAACACACCTAAAAACCTGTTTTCAATCTGAAAGGGAATCAGTGCGGGACTTACACCTTCGTTTTTTCCCAATGGCGTGTGCAAATCAAACTGAACGGTAAGCAACATACGCGCTAATCCATAGGCGATAATTGCCAGAACACAAACATAAATCTGTGGCTTAAATAGTTGCTTTAATAATTCCATTTTCGGTCCGGGAATATTAAAATTATTGAGCTGTAATAAATGGAACAACACTATTCCAGGCAATGCAATTACTGCTCTTTCATCAGTCCAGAATGCTAATTGAAGCGCCATAAAAATCAGCAGCGGATTTCGGAAATAAATGGCTGATAAAATGAAAAAGTAAGCATATCCATCAAACCAGAAGTCGTAATCCCAGAAAAATGCCTTACACAGATAAGTGCACGCACATGCCCAAACAAACGTCCAGGAGCTGATTTGGTCAGCAAACCTTAGACAGACGTGTACAAGAATATAGATAAAAGGGTACAATAAAGCCGACTGGATAATATACAACCACATCATATTACTTCCCGACTTCTCTACATCCAATCCTAGCGATTTTCCTATTAATGGAACCGTTAATCTGAATACTACTTTTGAACCATGTGTATCCGTTGAAAGCTCATTGGTAGGTTGTAAAGGATCCGCAATTTTTTTGAAATAATAAGAATAGGTTTTTGCAAGATTAGGGTCGCTTAATAACTCAACATATTTTGGAAATGTGGTTAAAAAAACAAAAACAAAAACAATAAAAACCAGCTTGTGATTAATCTCTCTGCTATCCGAAGAGAGACTATTCCAAAAGTAGTTTTTCATCAAAGAGGAAGTAGATATAAGTGCCATTCATAACCTATGACACCTATTCCTAATTTCCCGCTGCCTGAACGTTCATTATTTTCTGATTTTTTTTAAATGATAATGCGAATGGACTTCTTTGCTCACTTACATTAAGAATGTACAATAGCAAATAGTATTTACTATAATTTCCTCAGCTTGATATTTCTGTACCAAACAGTACTGCCCCAGTCTTGCAAACCAAACCTTCCTTTGTAAATACCTTTTGAAATCGGCGCCGCTTTCAGTCCACTTCCAGCAACCCGCTGCTTCCAGTCCGCGCTACCCAGATCGTGTTCCTGCACCATAAACTCATTTTGATATACCGTCAGTTTTCCATTTCTGACAATAAAATGGATCTGATTCCATTCACCCTGCGGTTTGCCCTCGCGAAGTCGCGCATTGGCGATACCAAAGAAGTCGCTGGCGCGGTGCGTGTTTTCCTTCGCGCCATCATAGATCTTGTCGTCGATCACCTGCAACTCCAATCCGGTATCGTGCATGTTCTTGTTCTTCGGCGTTTCCTCGACAAAGAAGAAAATGCCGCTATTTGCAAACTTGCTCACTTTCCATTCTGCTTTAAACTCAAAATCACCGGTAATCTGCTCATCGGTAACAATATCTCCGCCATTTTTAGCTTTGTTGCCGGCACGTTCGGGTACATTCAGCTTGATCGCACCGCCGTCGATTACCCAGGCCGACCCGGGCGTCTTTCCATTGTAGGCGTGCCAGCCTTTCAAATCTTTTCCGTCAAAAAGCAGCTTCCAGCCCTCCTTCTTTTCGGCGGCCGATAAGGTATTCAAGCTTTGGGCGGACACAACGGAACAGGAAATCAGCAACAAAAGGGCAAATACAATTCTGGACATGAGATTCACAGTTTATGGTTTATACATTTGACAAGGAACAGACCGCCCCGAAATACTTGGCGAATACCTCATCCAGCCAGAATCTTTTCTCAATTATTTACCGGTAAGTATCCCCAAACCAACACACACTTTCAAAAATGAACCTGAGAGTCAGGCAACAGCTGATCACGTTATGAAACACCTATTAAAATTGGCGATCTTTTTCTATCTCTCGACATTCCGCGCCTTCTGCCAGGAAGCTCCCCGGTCGCTTAATGCTTACATTGAGTTGATGAGCCAGTCCGCGGACGTGGTTTCCAGTCGATTCGAAATGCTGAACCGCTACCACGAGGAAATTGACAGCTACAAGAAGCGGCCCGGAATGTCCCTGAGGCTGCCTTCTTCTGGCCCGCTGGAAACATACTATTATAAGAAGGCGAAAGAACCACGGAGTCTCACGCCGGCTGAGAGGCAATTGCTGAATGCAGCCGCCGACTCACTGTGGCAGCTGGTGAATGAACTGGATGAAACCGCCAAATCGCTCGAAACATACGTGCGGCTGGATGCATACAAGGATGATAACTTCAAACAATCGGCTGAAATCGTCGCGAAAATGCACGCGCTTTTCAGGTCTTTCCAGCGGCAGCGAACCGGATTTTACCGTCAACTCCGCAAGGTGTACCAGCGTTACCAGCCCTACCACGCCGCGGATCCATACCTGAGCACGGAGCGCGAAATGGAGCTGGCGATCGCCACTCAGCAGACACTGCTCGATTCACTGCCTTTTTACGCCGACAAATCAACGCGCGCGCCGTGGCCGGTTGAAACTGTCCAGCGGAGTATGCTCGCGGATCAAAGGCTGCTGAATGCATTCGGCAAGTCGCAGGCGGGCCTCGCTTATCCTGCTTCGGATATGGTTGGGAATTTAAAAGAATCGCTCATCGCCATGCAGCAGATCAAACGGGATGCGATAGACAGCTATAACCATGCTTCAAAACAATCTGCCGAGCACGGAAATGCCGTTTACCTATCACTCTGGAAGCGGTTTAACCAGGATATGCTGGTGACGCAAAAGGCTTTTGTCGATTACAGCCGCCAGCAAAAAGGGCTGCTTTATTATCCTTCGTACAGCGTTGCAGTGGCCGAACAGCCACAACAGGAGCAACAGCAAAGTTCAGCCACAAAACCTTTCGAAGATATTACTGTGCCTGGTCTGACAGTCAAAAAGACAAGTACACCAGCCCCGCCGGCAACGATCAGGACATTAAATGGATTCGTAGAGCTCATCAATGAACTGCTCCGGCAAATGCACTTGATGCAGCTGCTTGTGCGCAATTATCAGTCCACAGCTGAATATTACCGCGCCCCCGTGAAGGTGGTCAAGCGCGCCGACCTCACCTACTCTCACGAGGATTTCAAGCTGCCGCTTTCTGCTTATCAGCTCCTGGTAAATGCAGCTACCACACTCCCGCCCGCATACCGGACACCCGTTTACGCCCAGGCAGATGTGCTGATAAACGTCATGAAAGAAATGGATGCGCTGAGTATCGAGCTCACCGGCTATACAAGTGAAAAGAAGTACCTAAAAGACCAGCTCCGGCGCTCCGACGAAATCCTGGATCGCTACACAGTGCTATTTGAAATCTTCGATACTAAAAAGGAACAGCTGTACAACGATGTGCGCAAAATACATGAAAGCTACCCCAATGCAGCCGCGGCAACTTCCTGGAATACCTCAGGCAATGCGCTCCTGAAAACGCTCGATGATGATAAAGCACTGCTCTTCGGCATCCGCGCCTTTTATCAGGGAGATCAAACGTCGGTACCTTCTACTTCAAGCCTGGAATCAGGTGCCAAACAGCTGATTGAAGACGAGTACAAGAATATGAAAGGGTTGCAAAGGTATGGGCGCAACAACGGCCTTTGTCCGTACACACCCTACGAAGACCTCGCCGGCAACTCACTGCGTTTCGTCGAAAAGGCGGCTAAAATCAAACCTGTTGCACCGGGCACAAGCAACCATCCTTATGAATCATTTTACTATTTCTATAATGGAGAGTTGGTGTATTTGTATAATCAGTTTGTCGAGCTGGCCAATTCCGGTTTGCTGAAAGCGATCAATCAGCCTGATCTTTTTGCATTCAGAAGAGTAGCTGCCGATCGCGGCAGTGTAGCGAAAAAAGCAGAAACGCTTCCAGCTGAAACGCAGCAAGCACGTGAGCCAGAGCATACTGCTACCACGCAGCAGGCGGCATCTACTGGAAGCAGCGGGATCAAAACACCGGGACGGGATACTGTGTACGTGGAGCGGGTGCGGGTGGATACCGTGTATGTTGACAGGAATGCAGGTCAGCAAAATGTCGCGCGCACACTGGACGGATTTGCACCGAACAACATGATCCTGCTCCTCGATGTTTCCTCTTCCATGAATTCGCCATTGAAAATGCCGCTTTTGAAACGTTCCATTAAATCGCTCCTCACATTGCTGCGACCGGAAGATCAGCTTTCCATTGTATTGTATTCGGGAAAAGCGCGCGTTGTTCTTAAACCTACTTCGGGAGCAAAGGCGAATGAGATAGCACGGATGATCGATCTGCTGCAATCAGATGGAGATACTGACGGAAATGAGGGACTGCGATTGGCTTACAAGACAGCAAACAAAAGCTATATCCGGGGAGGAAATAACCGCATTGTGCTGGCAACGGACGGTGAATTCCCGGTGAGCGACGAGGTAATGTCAATGATCGGTCAACATGCAAAGCAAGATTTGTACCTGACTGTACTCACATTTGGACGCAATGCCCACACAGGCCAGAAGCTGCGAAAGCTTAGTGAACTCGGACAAGGTACCTACGCGCACGTAACAGAAGAAAGCGCCGATTTACAGCTTATCATAGAAGCCCAGGCGCGGAAGCTTTCAGGTAAGTGACACGCTAAAATCAACCGATTGCGTCATTAATCGAAGGCATGCCAAAGCGGCGGAGACTGGAAATGTGAGACCTCAATGCAGAAGTAAAAGACTTGTTTTCCATATAAGGCACTCCGAACTCGTGCGCTGTTTCCTTTACGATCACGGCGATCTGGGGATAATGGACGTGGCAGATTTTTGGAAAAAGGTGATGCTCAATCTGGAAGTTCAATCCCCCCAGAAACCAGGTAAGAAGGCGGTTTTTAGGTGCAAAATTAACTGTCGTTTCCAACTGGTGAATCGCCCAGTCTTTATCCAGATTGCCTTGTCCGTTGGCGACCGGATAGCTGGTACCTTCTACTGAATGTGCAAGCTGAAAAACGATCGTTAATACCAGTCCGGATGTAATGTGCATCACGCAGAAGCCTGCAAATACCTGCCAAAACGGGATACCTGCAACAGCAACAGGAAGTACAAAAAGGATGGAGAAATAGATCACTTTCATGATGATCAGTCCCGCCAGCAGCTCATTGTTTTCACGCCTGGTCTGCTTGTTAACGCCGGATTTTTTGAATTCATGATACTGTATAAAATCTTTGGCAGTAACCCAGTACAACGTCAAAATTCCGTAGAACAGGAACGCGTAAAGCCACTGAAAACGGTGCAGATGCTGCACACTGGAATGCGGCGACAGCTTGACAACGCCGCGGTCGCGGATATCTTCGTCCAGGGTTGCAATGTTGGTGTAAGTATGATGTAATACATTATGCTGCAATTTCCAGTTGGTTACGCCGGCACCCGCCAGGTAAATGGTGTAACCCAGCCATTTATTCACCCAGGCTTTTGTAGAATATGCGCCGTGATTTGCATCGTGCATAATGCTCATCCCAATGCCCGAGATCCCTAATCCCATCAGAAACCACAGCAGAAGCGCCACCCAGAATGGCGGCGTAAAAAGTAAAAGCGCACAAAATGGAAGAATGTAAATACCCAGCAGAACGATCGTCTTTATGACCATTGTACTGTTAGCATGACGGGATATTTTGTTTTCTGTGAAGTAGCTCTCTATTCTGGTTTTCAGAGTAGGGAAAAACTGGCTTTTTGCTGCTGGAGTGAATTTAATTCTTTCTTTGGCCTGCATAGGAGTTGGGTTGACTGGTCGGTTTGATCGACGAATGACCAAATGGATAGAGAAGTAAAATCTTTTCTGAACAGCAAGCCTTTCGCCGTAAATAACGGATTTTTTGGCCAAATCGTATCAGAAAGTCACTATTGTTTTCTGCTTCGGGCTGCGTCAATCTATACTAAGAATAAATCCAAATTTTCGAATTGCGGGGCTAAATTCTCATTCGGCTGAAATATCGGCTGGCAAGGTGCGTATTTTTGATATCAGTCATGAAAAAGTCAGATTATGCGGAAAATGCTTCGGAAAAACATACGTCTCAATGAGGAACAGATTAAAAAACTGCGAGACCTGAGCGAGTTTGACGGCTCCGATCCGCTTGATCACGTCACCAGGGCGATCGACGATTACCTCAGAAAACAGAAAACAGATCTGACGCTCCCGGCGGAAAAGGAGATCAATGCACAGATAACCGGAAAGTCGCCGGAGCCTGCTTCACCTGGTGCATTCTGGGTAAACGGGATCGTCGACAGGTACGAGTTTTCCGCGCTTATTTTGAAAGAAGCTTCCAAGTCGGCGATCGACAAGGATAAAGTTTCCAAGCTTTCCATACTCGACCCGATTATCCGCGAGAATACCAACAGCTTCATTGCAGCCTGCATTGTGAACTACGACAGAGGCTGGGATATCCGTCCAAGCAAAATCGCTGAACCCTATTACCGCAAAGTGAGAGAGCTGATCGACGCGCTGACCTGAAAACGATTACTTCGCTTTTCTTTTGGCGGCGGCTTTGGCGTGCGGGTTAAAGGCAAGACAAGTATCTATCCAAAAATGGAAATCACTGTTGGTCAGCATACCTTGCTCTGAAACAAGCACATACGCTTTCATAGGCCGGCCATTCATCTGCATTTGCTCGCAGCCGGGTCTTTCCTGCACTGCTTCCAGGTTCTCCTCTCCTACGCGGCACATCAGCTGATCGCCGACCACGCCCACGCACATTTTGTCATTTACCATATAACAAACGCCGCCGAACATATACTTCTCTTCCACATGCGGCAGCTCGGCAAGTGCTTCCCTGACCCTGTCGTTCAGTTTTTCGTTGATTGGCATAACAGGCTTTTTCTGCATTTTAAATAAAAAATGAATGCGAACAAACCGTTCAACTATAAACGCGCCTCAAACAAAGACTTGCTCGCGACTGGGCTTAGTTGTTTGTTGCCGCAGACGAAACTGCCAGCGTTTGTGAGACCAAAGCCAGAGTTCAGGCTTGCGCTGTATTGTTGTCTCCAGTCCTCTTGCATAACACTGCATCAGGTAGCTTTCATCCTGCCTCCCGGCATCGGAAGTGATCAGATCGAAACGGAAGGAATATGCATGACGGGCTTGCTGAACCACGTCCAGGTACACCAATGCACAGTTCAGGTTCGCGGCCAGGCGCGCTGCACCAGGTTGGAAATACGTTTTTTGATTCATGAAATGCATATTATGCCCACTCGGTGTTTCGGGGCGCTGGTCGGCGATGGTAACGAAAATGGCGGGCTGTTTGTCCCGGCGTCGCATAACGAAGCGGTACCAGTCGCGTTTCGCGATCAGCTGCACGCCAAACCTGCCGCGCATTTGCATCAATGCTTTATTGACAAACTTGTTTGCTACCGGGGAGTACGCCGCGAAAACTTCACAACCCGTAAATGCAGGCAATAAGTGCAGGTACTCCCAATTGCCAACATGCGAGGCGACGAGTACAATGGATTTCTGTTCGTCAAGAAGCTTTTTGATCAACCTGAGATTTTCAAATTCAGTCAATGCGCGCAACTGGCCTTTTGTAAGGTTACGGATCAAAAACGGCTCTACGATCAGGTCTGCGAGGTGTTTGAAATAGCTGCGTGCTGTTTGTTTGATCTGGTCCGCGTCAAGTTCAGGAAAGCTGGCAGTGAGATTGTCGAAAACCACTTCCCTGCGATAGTGCCAGATCTTGCTAAAAATGAAAAAGAGAATGCCTGATAACGCGCGGCAGAAAATAAGGGCCAGCCTGAGACCAATGTGCTCCCAGGGTGATAAATGCTGTAAGTTGCTCAATGTAATGTATTTGAAAGTGAAATTTCAGATACATACACTCGCGCTGTTATTCATGGCGGGCCCGGCAGAAAGCAGTTTTGCGATGTATGTGACATACCGACAACTTCCTCCGCCTTTACCCTGATTTTTTGGTCACTTAACCTGTCGCGAACCTCACAGCAGGCTTGTACACCGTTCATTATCAGCCCTTAAAAATAAAATAAACAGCCGCAACAAGCAGGGCGAAACCGATCAGGTGGTTGGTTGTGAACTGGGTATTCTTAAAGAACAGGGTTGAAAAAATCATAAAAACGATCAGCGTGATCACTTCCTGGATGATTTTCAGCTGCACAAGGGAAAACGGTCCGCCTGTCTCGGAAGAGCCGATGCGATTGGCTGGTACCTGAAAACAATACTCGAAAAAAGCCAGTCCCCAGCTCAGCAGAATGATCATGTAGAGCGGAGTTGAACTGTGCGCGCCTTCTTTGTTGAAGAATTTGAGGTGACCGTACCAGGCCAGCGTCATGAATGCATTGGACAGAAAAAGCAATGCGATGGTTGAGAAGTATTTCATAGAATAAAGAAACCCTGCGTGCGCGAAATTTCAAAATGCTGTGCAGCAAAAAGCCGGCACTTACGCCGGCCTTTTGATACCTGAAAAGTCTACTTTTCGTCGACCGGCTTTTGCTGCTCGCTGATCTGGTGGGCTACCATCGGGTCGCTCATGAAATTGCTCAAACCCATCTGGACTTTGTTTTTCAAGCCCGAAATTACCTTGTCTTTTCCCTCCATTAATGCCTCGTATCCGTCTTTCGCCACATCCGCAGGATCGGCCATGCTGTCGGGATCCTGCACAGCTTTACTGTCGTTCATATCGGCTTTGTTGAAAAAGTCCGTATCTGTTACGCCCGGCAGCAATGCGGTCATCGTCACATTGGTATCTTTGATCTCGTACCTTACCGCCTCCGTGAATGACAGTACAAACGCTTTTGTGCCGTGGTACACCGCCTGCCACGGTCCCGGCGTTTTGCTCGCAATCGAGGCAAGGTTGAGTATCCTGCCCGAGTCTCGCGCGAGCATATCTTTGAGGAAGAGCTTCGTCGTGATAATAGTGGCGGCCACATTCAGGTCAACGATCTTCAACTCCCGGTCGAGCTCATTGTCCTGAAACTTACCATATACACCCTGCCCTGCGTTATTTACAAGAAAATCGATCTGCAAACCTCTGCTTTTTACCTCGTCATACAGCGCAATTGCCTGCTCTCTCTCAAACAAATCCTTGGCTATTGTGACAATCTCCACATTGTACTGCGCAAATTCCGCTGCTGTAGCATCAAGCTCCTGCTGGTCCCTCGCAACAAGCACAAGCTTGTACTGGTCCTTTGCAAACAAACGCGCAAGTTCAAGGCCGATCCCGCTCGTTGCGCCGGTGATTAATGCATAATTTTTAGTTGCTGACATGATATCTGTTGTTTGTTGATTAAGCCGCCATTGCTAAAAAGTTATGCCATTGCCGAATTGCTGAACAGTCTATTTTTGAGCTGATATTCGATAACTTTGACAGAATAAGTTGTAATTTTCAGAACAATTAACCTGCAAATAACGCTATTTGGAAAAATATATACTGTTCGCTTTTCTCTGCTTTTTACAAGCTTTTTCTTTTGCCCAACCTGTCAAAGTACTTAGTGACCAATCTGCCGCGCACACGATTGACTATCTCGCCGTGCGTGACCGGGGCTACCAGATCGAGAAAATCCGGGATGGAAAGGGGATTGATTTCAGGTACAACGATTCACTTTCATCAGGATATAATTACTGGTTTAAAATCGTCGTAAAAAATCCCTACAATGCAGAGCGTGAATATGCAGTAAAAGTCTGGCCTTATTTCAGGAATGTAATCTATCATACTGACCTTGAACACAATACCTGGAAATCGGATACTGTCGGTGTATTTACAAAAAACGCGTCGCGGCTAACAGGCAGCCCCATTGTAAAGCTGGCGGCAAAAAGCACAAACACGATTTACGTCAGAATGGACCTGTCGGAAGTAACTGATGCAGATCCGAGGTTCAAACCGGTGATCGAGTTCCACCAGAAAGCGCTTGTCGATTACCATGAACGCTCGATTATGACAGTCTGGATCGCTTCAATGGCGATTCTGGTTGTCTTTTTCCTGATCAATCTAAATGTATATCTGACATTCCGGGACAACTCCGTGCTCTACTATCTTCTTACTCAGATAGGCGGGATGATGTATATTACTGCTTACAGATTTTACTTTCAGGTTCCATTTCCAAAGCCGGTTTTCAGTTTTGCGCTGCACGAAATCGTGAGTACTTACGATACTAACAGGATAATTACACACCTGGGGATCGTGTTTGTACTATATGGATTAGTCCAGCTGACCCGCTCGTATCTGAACACCGCCCAGACCCTGCCTGGCCCGGATAAGGTAATGAGGTATTCTCTTTACAGCTACATTGCACTCAGCGCCCTCGCAATGGCGATTAATCTGAGCGGTTTTCAACTGGAATACTACACACTCCTGGCCGACAATGTATTCTGTTTGACAATCCTCGCGGTTACGCTGGCGACCTGTATCATGGGTTATATACGGAAAATCCCGTCTTCGGGTTACTTCCTTGCGGCCCAGATCCTTCCATTGCTGTGTTTGCTGGCATTGCCCATTTACCACATTTTTGTGTCTTTCGATAGTGAAAAAGGCGCCTTCATAGCCGAAATCGCCATTGTTTCGCAAGCATTTACATTCTCTATGGCGCTAATTGCAAGAACAAAGGCAATCCAGAATAGCCTGCTCGCCAAAGAGCTGGACAACAAACAGCTTGAATTTGAATTGAAGGAAGTAGGCTACGTCAACAAGCTAACCCAGCTTGAACTTGAAAAGATGAACATGGAAATTCAATCTGAAAAGTCAAGAAATGAGCTGCTGCAGGAGCGACTGGAAACGAACCAGCGCGAACTGGCTTCCTCTACCTTATATATGGTGCAAAAAAATGAGCTGCTGAACCACCTGAAACTGGAAGTCGACCAGCTTAGCAAGCCGCATCAAAACAATACCTCGCGCGGTTTACGGGACATTACCTCCCTGCTTGAAAACAACATCCAGCTCGACACGGACTGGAATAAATTCAAACTCCATTTCGAACAGGTACATCCCGATTTTTTCGAAAACCTTAAAGCAAGTCACCCCAATCTCACGGTGAAAGAAGTACGCCTGTACGCCTACTTTCACATGAAACTTTCGCACAAGGAAATCGCCACATTACTGAATATCGACCCCGCGAGTGTGCGACGGGCGAAGACAAGGCTCTACAAAAAGCTCTCTCTGCAGGAAAACGACTAGCTACTGAGCTGATAATGCATCGCTGAATGCATTTGATCGGCGGAACGTATATAGATTGACGTCAAACTATTTTTAGCAAAACAGAAATTTATTCTATTGACAATCATGGAATTGACAAAGCTGTCTACGCTTTGTCTACGCTGCGTTTTTGGCGAAACAAATTTTAATATTCTCTTTTGTTTCAAATGCCTCATAACGTAAACCCTACCCTCCATCTCCCTCATTCACGATGCCACATCTGCTCTTACTGGTAAGTCTGCTCTTCTTTGGGCTGCCCCGGAATTTCCACAATTACAATGATCACGATGGACGCATTTACAGTTACAAGATTCTGAAAAACGGTGATCAGACCTTCGGTTATGACGTGTATGCCGACGGTAAACTGCTGGTACACCAACCCAATGTACCCGCGCTGCCGGGCAACCGTGGGTTCGTGAGCCGGGAATCGGCCGAAATAGTGGCCAGGCTCGTGCTGCGCAAGCTGCTGAATGGCGACAAGCTGCCTACTGTAAGTATAGACGAAATGCGAAAGCTGAATGCGATTTGAATGCGAATGCCCGGCTGGTACTGATAAAATCTAACCTCTTCTTAATTACTTTTTATGACAAAACTCTACAATGTTCTATTTTCCGCGCTACTCCTGATCCTTTTTCAAGGTCGGGCACAGGCGCAACTCATTTACCTGGTTGACGCAGGCAAAACAGGCAATACAACTGCCAATGGCGTCGGCTCAGTAGATGCGGCTGCATGGGAAAATGCGGTAGGTTCACTTCGGGTTGCTATTACCGCCGCAAACGCCGGTGATGAAATATGGGTTAAGGGCGGAACTTACGAGACTGTCCCGTATAACCCTTTCGTATTGAAAGAAGGTGTCAAATACTATGGACACTTTACTGGCAACGAAACCCAGGTTTCACAGAGAAACCTGCAAAGCGAATCCAGCATCACGCAAGTTGTTGGCCAGGACTATGGGACCTTCGTAGGAAGGGATATCACTAATGCAACCGTACTCGATGGATTCAAGATGACGAGAAACCAGAACAGTCCTCAGGGTCAGGGATTCTCTTTGGAAAATGCATCACCAATCATCAGAAATTGTCTTTTCGAACAACTAAGCAGTTCAACGCCACAAAGTGGGATTATTGTGACAAACGGGTCTCCGGTGATTGACAACTGTGTATTCCGCTCCAACACTGGAACTAGCGGCGGCTTGCTTATCATGTCTGGCACTTCTCCCACAATCACCAATTCGACTTTTGAAAATAATAATGGCACCATAGTAAGTATTGACAATTCCAATCCCGTTTTTACAAGCTGCCTTTTTACCAACAATAATGGCACTTCGATAGACAGCCACGCAAACTCCTCATCTACAATTACGGGATGTAAATTTTTGAATAATTCGTACACAGCCATATCGGCAGCACAATCATCCGTTACACTTTACAGCTCCGTTATTAGCGGCAACACCGCGTCAAGATCTGCGGGCGGAATCCGCGGCTCTATATCGTCTACAATTACACTTTTTGACTGCCTGATAGAGAACAACACGAGCACAGAGGATGTGGGAGGCGGCATCGCCAGTTACGCAACATTAAATATGACAAACTGCGTTGTTACCGGGAACAGCGCACCACAGGGTTCAGGTGGAGGAATTTACTGGTACAAGCGGGATGACAGCGCAAGTATGTCTATGATCAACTGTGTCATTTCAAGAAATTCTGCAGGTAGTGCTGGCGGAATGTTTGGCGCGCAATTACTTAAAAATTCAATCATCTGGGGTAACGCGGCGAGATTAGCGGATAGCAATGTATTTTTTATTGATGCTCCTGAAGTTGTAAACAGTATTATCGCGAACGGGTACGAAGGAGAAGGTCGCATTGATGTCAATCCGCAATTTGTTAACATAGACAATCCGAAAGGGAATGATGGCGTCTTTGGAACAGCTGATGACGGTTTGCGGCTTCAAAGCTGCAGTCAGGCTATCGATGCAGGTACAAACGAGGGTATTACCGTGACTACGGATGCAGGTGGCGCGCCGCGTATTTACAATTCGACCATTGACATAGGTGCCTACGAATTCAATGGATCCCGCACGATCATTCCGAACATTATAGCCGAGGGACCTGCTTCATTCTGCGAAGGGGGCAGCGTGGTACTTCGGGCGCCGGAAGGTTTTGGCGGCAATTACCAATGGAACCCTGGTGGTAGCACCGATTCGAGACTAACCGTCACCACGGCCGGATCTTACACAGTTACGCTTACCACCGGCGAAGGGTGCGTAACTACATCTGCACCTTTTGTGGTAACTACAACTGAGGCTCCCGCGACACCATTGATCGCCGGAGAAGCAACGCGTGAAATTTGTCCTGACGGTAGCACCATACTGGCACTTTCAAACCAAGTAATAGAAAACTGGACTCAAAAGGCTGCTTTCGGCGGTGCCGAACGGCGCCAGGCAATTTCCTTTACTATTGGAAACAAAGGATATACCGGAACAGGAGTCGCGCCCGACAGAACCAACCTGCGTGACTTCTGGGAATATGATCCTGCTACCGACAGCTGGACGCAAAAAGCTGATTTTACCGGATCCCCGCGCAGTGTAGCTGCTGCTTTTGCCGTGGGTGGTTACGGCTATGTAGGTACCGGTTATAATGGTGACCAGACCAAAGATTTCTTCCAATATGATCCTGCCGCCAATGCCTGGACCCAAAAAGCTGATTTTGGTGGCGCAAAGCGCTACAAAGCAACCGGATTCAGCATTGGAAATAAAGGTTACATAGGATTTGGCTTAACCCCATCGGGTTACGACGATGATTTGTGGGAGTATGATCCTGCCACAGACAGCTGGACTGAAAAAGCCTCCATTCCAGGCGGTGGAAGGGAAGCCGCAGCGGCTTTCAGCATTGGTGGCGCTGCTTACGCCGGAACGGGTTTTCGGAATGGATCTGTGTTGGCGGATTTTCAAAAGTACGATCAGGCAACCAATTCCTGGGAAACAATAGCGGACTTTGCAGGAGGAGGGCGACAGTATGCAGCAACTTTTGCAATTGGTAACAAAGGCTATATGGGTGCCGGAATAAGCCCATCGGGAAATGTGGGAGACTTCTGGATGTACGATCCGGCTGCAAACACCTGGAACCAAAAACTTGCATTTCCAAGTGGGGAGACTTTGATGTCACCTGGTTTTGTAGTCGATGAAAAAGCGTATCTCCCTGTTCGCACAAACGCATTTTACGAATATACGGCTGGTGAAAACTATACGTGGAGCAACGGAGAAACCACGCCTTCCATTACTGTGTCCGCGTCTGGTACTTACACGGTAACCGCCACGAATGCATCGGGATGTACTGCTACATCAGCAGCTACAAGTGTTACAGTCTTTGAATATCCTTCCGAAGATGTATTGGTAGTTACGCAACCATCCTGCTCAAAAGCGACCGGCTCTATTACGGTTGATCCCGGCAATGCAGCTGCTACCGGCTACACCTATGCAATCGGTGAAGGTGAATTCCAGTCGACAGCTGATTTTCAGGACCTCGCACCCGGTACATATCAGGTGCAAATCAAAAACAGCATCGGCTGCCTTACTACGGCATCCGTTACCATTAACGCACAGCCGGAAGGCACCACGATTCCTGTTATCACAGCCGGCGGCCCCACTACATTCTGCGCGGGCGGAGAGGTTACATTGTCAGCGCCGGAAGGATACAGTGCATATACCTGGAACCCAACCCGAGGCAATTCATCCTCGGCTACGGTAAGCACAACAGGCAATTACACGGTGACCGTCACCAATTCGGCAGGTTGTACAGCCACATCCTCGCCCATTACTGTGACCGTTTCAAGCTATCCTGTAATTGAGGCAACTATAACACAGCCCACCTGCACCGAGAGAACCGGTACCATTACTGCATCAACCGATCAGGATGGTAGTGAAGAGATACTATACACACTTGATGACGGAGAGTACTATACCGAGAACGTGTTTCCAAATCTCGCGCCTGGTACCTACGTCATTTATGTGGTAAATGAGGCGCGCTGCCTTAGTACAAAAGAAGTAACAGTCCTTGCTCCGGAGCCTGTAATTACCACGTCAGGAGCAACCGGTTTCTGCGTCGGCGGTAGTGTCGTACTCTCTGCACCGGCAGGATTTGCTTCGTACAACTGGAATCCGGGCGGCGCAACTTCATCTTCCATTACAGCTACGGCGCAGGGAGATTACACAGTGACGGTTACGGACGGAAGTGGCTGCTCCATGACGTCGAAACCAACCCGAGTGCTTGTCGGCTTACCTGTGATGTATGTGGATAAAAATGTAACTACGCCGGGAGACGGAAGCAGCTGGGCAAATGCACTGGCGTCTTTCAGCGATGCCGTTTTTATGGCAAAAAACATCAGCTGTGTATCTGAAATCTACGTAGCACAAGGCACCTACTACCCTACCAGCGACACGAACCGGGATAGCACATTTACCTTTTACAGGGGAGGTATTAAAGTTTACGGCGGATACCCTACCGGCGGAGGTACGCGGAACATTGCCGCCAACCCTACCATTCTCAGCGGAGATATCGGCGTGTCGGGCGATAAAACAGACAATAGCTTCCACGTCGCTACCATTGCCGGCCTGAATGCCGCTTCGGACAGTCTCGTTATTGACGGATTTTCCTTTCAGGATGGCAATGCAGATGACCCAAACAAATCTGCATCCTACAATGGCGAAACGTTCCCACAGTCCAGCGGCGGTGCAATTATGGCGATTTCGAACCCGAATTTTGACAAGCTTCTTCTCGCCAACTGCCGTTTCACTAACAACTCCGTCGCGGTAAGCGGCGGTGCTATCATAACGACAGACACACGTATAACCATCAGGAGTTGTTACTTTACCGATAACTCTGCGCAGTCTGGCGGGGCAATTCTCACTTCAACTTACAATGGATCGCCGGTAGGCCGCCTTCGGATTGACAATTCCGTTTTCACCTCCAACATTTCTACTAACCTGGCTGGTGCTGTCGGCGCAGTACAAACCCCGACTGAGATCAGCAACAGCGTATTTAATGCAAATTCAGGCGGATCTCTGGGAGGTGCATTCCTTTCTTCGAACGGAGCAGTGAAGATCACGGGATCTGTTTTCGAAAACAACACAGCGGAAAATGGCGGCGCCCTGCTGCAGTTGTCGGGTCAGCTTGATCTGATCAACAATACATTCCATTCCAATACTGCAAGTGCCAGCGGTGGTGTGCTGTACGCGCAGCTTGCTGCAGCTACACTGTATAATAACATTCTGTGGGGAAATCAGGCAGCACAAAGTGCTAACAATAACTTTTTTCTTTACGCAACGTCATTCACTGGCGGCAATAACATCATACAAGGCGTGCCGCTTGACAATGGGGATGACAGCCCTGATCCGCTTTTTGTAAACCCGGCCCAGCCAGCAGGTGCTGACCTGATTTTTGGCACAGCCGATGATGGACTTCGCCTGCAGCTTTGCAGTCCGGCGATTAATGCAGGTAATGCAACTTACCTGCCTTCGGGTATCACCACCGACTTGTCAGGAGGCGCACGCATCCTGGGTGGCAGCGTTGATATAGGCGCTTATGAATACCAGGGCAACGCATCGGGATCGGAGCTTCTTGCTAGTGATGAAGCCGTTTCAACCAAGAACGTAGCAAGCGGAGAAGCGGCGATACTCAATGCCGACGGTTCGGAATGCCAGATCATCGCAACGGTACAATCCACCGGTGACGCGCCGGTTTCGGGCAGCATTACTGCCAGAATCTGGATCGAAAGCGACCAGCCAGGCCAGTATGTAAAACGGCATTATCAGATCGCACCTGCCGTAAATGCTGCCAATGCAACTGCGCGCGTCACGCTTTATGCGACCGACGAAGAGTTCAATGCATTCAACACGCAAAGTCCGGCACCTCCTATACTCCTCCCTTTAAGCACGGACAGTGACGAAGTGAAAGCACAGCGTATTGCCAATCTGCGGATTGAAAAACGGAGCGGAACCAGCAACAACGATACAGGCTTACCCGACAGTTATGACGGCATAGCTGTCAATATCGATCCCGCCGACGAATCCATTGTATGGAATGCAGCAGCCCAGCGCTGGGAGATCACTTTCGATGTAACAGGTTTCAGCGGCTTCTTTATCAAAACACAATCGAGTGCGCTTCCCGTACATTGGATTTCCGTCAGGGCGTCGCTCAATGTAGAAAGTCAGCCGGTCATTTCCTGGAAAGTGCAGGAAACCGACGTAGCATCCTACTCCATTCACAAAAGCGTGGACGCAAGGCGTTATGAAGTAATCGGCCAGGTGCAAGGTATCGGTGACGGCATGCATGAATACCGGTTCAATGAAGCTTTGCCACTGACAGGAACAGCTTACTACCGCATCAGCCAGACTGATCTTGACGGGACTACCACTTTCAGCAAGATCGTCACATTGAGCAGCGAAACTATGCCTGATCCATCTTCGGTATACCCTGTTCCCGCGAGGAAAGATGTCATTCTGATGGTTAAAAAAGTGGTAAAAGAAGATGAAACGCTCACGCTGACAGACCTTGCCGGCAGAATTCTGCAAGTGCAAAATCTGAAAACAGGCGCCAACAAAATTGACATAAGCAACCTGCAAATGGGCATTTACCTGATCAGGACAACAGGCGGCGAAGTCTTTAAAATCATCAAGGAATAATTTCGCTCAACGTTCACAATCCCCTCCTCTCCCCGCAAACCGTTGGTTTGCGGGGTTTTGTTTTGGCTGTTGGCTACTAGCTGTTAGCTGTTGGCCGTTAGCTATTGGCTGTCAGCTAAGGGCTAATCGCTAACTGCTAATAGCTAACAGCTGTTGGGGCTTTTCGAACCTTGATGTCCTTTGGCACCTTTTTATTAGGAGTTTTTAAAACAACTTGTAACACGTGAATACCCTATGAAAAAGACACTCCAAATAACAAACATCATTGCGCTACTTGTCACGATTTTTGTCAACTATCTTTCCAATACAGGCGTTTTTAATGGAAATACAATGGCAAGCGTTTCCGGCGAATACCAGAATCTTTTTACACCCGCCGGCTACGCGTTTTCAATCTGGGGACTCATTTACATCAGTCTGGCAGGGTTTATTGTTTACCAGAGCCGCGGCCTTTTTAACAACAAACAACCAGATCCCGATGTAGCGAATATCGGCTGGCTTTTTGTACTTACCTGTGTGGCCAACTGCCTCTGGATCATAGCCTGGCTTTATGATTATACAGGCGTTTCGGTGCTGATTATGTGCGCATTGCTGTTTTTCCTGATCCAGATCATCATCAATACCAGAATGGAAATGGAGCTGATTTCATTTAAAAAAGTGGCATTGCTCTGGTGGCCGTTTGCATTGTATACCGGCTGGATTCTGCTCGCACTGGTTGCTAATGTAGCCGCTTTCCTGACCAAGATCGAATGGAACCGTTTCGGACTCTCGGAAGTGACCTGGACACTTATTATGATCACGGTTGCCGGGCTCGTGTACCTTTATCTTACCTGGACGCGCAACCTGCGGGAATCGGCTATGGTAGGGATTTGGGGGTTGATCGCGGTGGCGGTTGCCAACTGGGACAATGAACAGACCATCGCTTATTACGCGATCGCGGTGTCGGTCATTTTGTTTATCAGCAATGGAATTCATGGTTATCAAAACAAGGGACGCGCGTTTGTGCTGCCTAACGGGAAATCGATGTAATTCCTGACCAAAATCATTTTCTGGCATAAGGCCCGTCAGCCACTTCCTTTGCGTGATGCTCCAATTTTGTTCTGGTAAAAAAGAAGACCATGAGCAAATCCGTAATGGAGCCACCACAGGAAGTGGCTGAAAAACATACCTGCTATCACTGCGGGGAAGATCTGAAAAGCGAAGTTATCTTTCTGGACGAGCACGAATTCTGCTGTGAAGGCTGCTCTGTAGTGTATGATCTGCTGAAAGAAAATGATCTTTGCGACTATTACGCCATCGACGGCTCACAAGGTATATCTCCCGGTAATTCCTTTTTTGATGGTAAATACGATTACCTGGATTTACCCGAGGTAACCACTAAAATTCTCGAATTTACCGATGGGAAACTTTCCTGTGTCAACTGGCATATTCCCAAAATGCATTGCAGCTCCTGCATCTGGCTGCTGGAACAGCTTTACCGGTTCAACCCGGCGATCCGTAGCTCGGTAGTCAATTTCCCCGAAAAGAAGCTTCGCATTACATTTGATTCAACCAAAATAAAACTAAGTGAGCTTGCCGCCGTGATCACACGCGTGGGCTACGAACCTTACATCAGCCTCAACGATCTGGAAGGGAAACGGATCCGGCAATGGAACCGCATTAAACTGTACAAAATCGGTATCGCGGGATTTGCTTTCGGCAATATCATGATGCTGAGCTTCCCCGAATATTTCCACCTCAGCTCCTCCTCTATTGACCAGGATCTGCGCAAAACGTTCAGCTATATGAATGTGGCGCTGAGCCTGCCTGTTCTGTTCTATTGCGCGGCAGACTTTTTCAAATCGGCCTGGAATGCATTGAAAGGCAAATACATGAACATCGAAGCGCCGATCGCATTGGCACTGATATGCATTTTCCTGACCAGCCTCTACCAGATTTTCACTGAAACCGGGCCGGGTTACCTCGACTCTTTTGCGGGTGCGATCTTCTTCATGCTCGTCGGCCGCTTTTTTCAGGATAAAACCTACGCGGGTATTGCATTCGACCGGGATTACAAATCCTACTTTCCCATTGCGGTTTCAGTTTTAAATAATGGTACCGAAACGCGTACACCTATTACCGATCTCAAAAAGGGTGACCAGCTGCTGGTGCGCAACCAGGAACTGATCCCCGCCGACGCGGTACTCCTCAGCGCAGAAGCTTTGATCGATTACAGTTTCGTGTCAGGCGAAGCAGAACCTTTGCGCCGTAAAAAGGGCGATACCATTTACGCAGGCGGCAAACAAACCGGACCTTCTATTGAGCTCGAAGTACTGCGCGAGGTTTCTCAAAGCTACCTTACCCAGCTCTGGAACAATGATACCTTCGGCCGCGAAAAAGAGGATCAGAACAATACACTGGCCGCCCGGATCAACCGCTACTTTTCTCCCACCGTACTGGTAATTGCCTCACTTACCTTTCTGTTCTGGTATTTTATAAATGACAATCCCGAAACTGCATTCCGTGCATTCACTACCTGTTTGCTGGTAGCTTGTCCATGCGGTCTGGTCTTTTCTTCCACATTCACCAATGGAAACCTGGTTGCATTGTTTGGCAAAAACCGCTGCTACCCCAAAAACTCCGACGCCATTGAACGTTTGTCAAAGATCGATACCGTGGTTTTTGATAAAACAGGCACTATTACCAAGTCGAGCGAAGTGGAGATTGCATTTGTCGGAGACGACTTGTCGCCGGAAGAAATGGTGATCGTTAAAACAATTGCAAGCCAATCCTCACACCCGCTGAGCCGCGTTATCGTTGATTTTTTGTCAAACGTAAAAGCGAGCCGCAGGGGCTTAATGGGGTACCAGGAAGTACCGGGCGCAGGTATCAGTTGTCAGTGGGGAGGCCAGGAAGTGAGACTGGGCTCAGCCCAATGGGTTGGACTTCAAAAAACGGAAGCGGCCGCGGGATCATCACAGGTATTTGTATCTATTGACCGGCAGGTACCGGGTTATTTTTTGGTCAAAAGCAAATACAGGGCTAACCTGCCGCTCACGATCTCCAAACTGCAAAGCAAAGGTTTTGACACCTATCTGCTTTCAGGCGACAAACCCACCGACCAGGATTTTCTCGCGCCTGTTTTTGGAAATAAATCCAATTTGTTATTTGAACAAAAACCCGAAGAGAAACTGCAGTTCATCCGGCATTTGCAGGAAACAGAAAAAAAGAACGTATTAATGGTAGGCGACGGCCTCAACGACGCCGGTGCATTGCGCCAGAGTAATGTAGGTGTCGCCGTTTCTGACGACATCAACAACTTCTCGCCCTCCTGCGACCTGATCCTGGAAGGTAACCGCCTTGCTCTGCTGCCCGCCTACATCAAGCTGGCAAAAGCCGGTCAGAACATCATTAAGGCCAGTTTTGGCATTTCGGTGGTCTACAATGTGTTCGGACTTTCGCTTGCGATAGGCGGGCAGCTTTCGCCTGTGATCGCCGCAATCCTGATGCCGGTCAGTCTGGTCACGATCGTCGCATTTACCACATTTACCAGCAGCCGGGCAGCAGCACGATTGCTCAAAAACTGACCAAAGTCATGTGAATTGCTCCCGTGCGTCATCATTTAGCGAAGCTGCGCCCAGTAGTTTTGAACATCGGAATTAATCAAAATCACCACCGCCATGACAGCCATTTTCGTGATGCTAGCAGCCAGCTTATCCATCGCCATCGCCTTCCTGGGTGCATTCATCTGGTCCGTCAGAAAAGGACATTACGACGACGATTACACGCCATCGGTCCGCATCCTGATGGACGATAAAATGCCTGCTACCAAGAAAAAAACCACATAAACGCATTACTAAATTTTACTTTACCAATGTCAAACATTCCTCACGCTGATCTGGCTCAGGTTGAACTGGATGAGTTTCAATACGACAACCGCATCGTCCGCGACTTTGCCATCGCGACGATCCTATTCGGGTTAATCGGGATGCTCGTCGGGCTGCTCGCCGCTTTACAGCTCGTGTACCCCGACCTCAACATGGATTTACCTTTTCTGACATTCAGCCGGATCAGGCCGCTGCATACC
This sequence comes from Dyadobacter sp. Leaf189, assembly GCF_001424405.1. GTDB lineage: Bacteria > Bacteroidota > Bacteroidia > Cytophagales > Spirosomataceae > Dyadobacter. The sequence goes on along the minus strand of NZ_LMPS01000005.1, from coordinate 435,512 downwards.
AATGCGGTGATCTTCGCATTTGTCGGAAACGGATTTTTCACCGGTCTTTATTACTCCGCGCCACGTGTGTTGCGCACGCCGATGTGGAGCCCGGTACTGAGCCGCTTCCACTTCTGGGCCTGGCAGTTTATCATTCTCGCCGCAGCGATCACGCTGCCAATGGGCTTAACCACATCCAAAGAATACGCCGAGCTGGAATGGCCGATTGACGTGGCGATCGCGATCGTGTGGGTTTCTGCATTGATCAACCTGATCATGACCACGATCAACCGCCGTACCGAGCACATTTATGCGGCTGTTTGGTTTTACATTGCTTCTTTTGTCACCGTCGCCATGCTGCACGTGGTCAACAGCATCGCATTGCCGATCTCATTGTTCAAAAGCTACTCGGTATATGCCGGTGTGCAGGATGCATTGGTTCAATGGTGGTACGGCCACAATGCGGTCGCGTTCTTCCTGACTACGCCGTATCTGGGTTTGATGTATTATTTCCTCCCGAAAGCAGCCAACAGACCGATCTATTCATACCGGTTATCAATCGTTCACTTCTGGGCTTTGATCTTCCTGTACATCTGGGCTGGTCCGCACCACTTGCTTTACACTGCCTTACCTGAATGGGCACAAACCCTGGGAACCGTATTTTCAGTGATGCTGATCGCACCTTCATGGGGCGGGATGATCAACGGACTAATGACACTCCGCGGCGCCTGGGACAAAGTGCGCGACGACGTAGTGCTCAAATTCATGGTAGTAGCAATCACCGCTTACGGTATGGCTACTTTCGAAGGCCCGATGCTTTCTTTCAAAAATGTCAACGCAATTGCGCACTATACCGACTGGATCGTAGCACACGTGCACGTAGGTGCGCTTGGCTGGAACGGCTTCCTTACTTTCGGGATATTATACTGGCTTTTCCCACGCATATATAACAGACCGTTATACTCACAAAAAGCAGCCAACTTCCACTTCTGGATTGGTACGCTGGGTATCCTTTTCTATACCATTCCAATGTATTGGGCTGGCTGGGTACAGAGCTCCATGTGGAAAGAATTTACGCAGGAAGGACTTTTGAAATACCCTAACTTCCTGGAAACAGTTACCCAGCTTGCGCCGCTTTATTTCCTGCGGTCTGTGGGAGGTAGCTTGTACATCATCGGGTTTATCGTGATGATCTACAACCTCTGGATGACAGCGCTGAAAGGCAATCTGGTGGCGACTGAAACTGCAAAAGCAATGCCGCTTAATGCGATCTGGCATGCTGAAAAGAGCGAATACTGGCACCGCAGGCTGTTTGAACGCAAACCATTGGCGCTGACGATCTTCGCACTGGTAGCAGTGGCAATCGGCGGGATGATTGAGATGATCCCGACCTTTATGATCAAATCCAATGTACCTACTATTGCGGCAGTAAAACCTTATACGCCGCTGGAATTACAGGGACGCGATGTGTATGTCCGCGAAGGCTGCTACGTATGTCACACCCAGATGATCCGCCCGTTCCGTTCTGAAATTGAGCGTTATGGTGAGTACTCCAAGTCAGGCGAGTTCATTTACGATTACCCGCACCAATGGGGTTCCAAACGTACCGGCCCGGATTTGCACCGGATAGGCGGCAAGTATCCTGACTCGTGGCACTACAACCACATGGAAGACCCGACCACGATGTCACCAGGTTCCATTATGCCAAGATACGGCTGGCTGCTTGAAAATGACCTGGATACCAGCACCACCGCAGCGAAGATCCGCGCCATGCAGACCCTGGGAGTACCCTACGCAAAAGGCTACGACAAACAGGCAAACGATGACCTGCACAAACAGGCCAAGCAAATCCAGGAAAACCTAAGCAAAAGCGGCATCAAAACCAGCGAAAACAAAGAGATCATAGCGCTGATCGCGTATTTGCAACGAATGGGGACGGATATTAAGGGCGAGAAATGATGTAGTCTTATCACCCTGAGCAAACCGCTCCCTTCGACCGCCCGGCGGCCCGGTCCGGTCAGGGTGACAAAGCTGATCATTCACTAACTCGCTCATTCAGTCATTCAAAATTCAATTACTGACTCAAAATGAAATTCAGAACTTACCTTGAAACCATAGCCGGGATCGGCATTTATCCGATGATCTCGCTGGTTATATTCTTCGTCTTCTTCCTCGCACTCCTGATTTTTGTTTTCAGGATCGATAAGAAATCGTTGTCCAAAATGGAAAGTATCCCGTTGCAGGATGGCGTGGTACGGAAGGGGATCTTGTCTGCATTGTTCTTTTTCCTGATCCAGACTACTGCTTCGGCAGCAGCGCCGGTGGATGATATCCGGGCAATTTCAGGAATGGAAATCCTGCTGATCGTGCTGCTCGGCGTGCTCGTGTTCATCGCGGTCCTTGTTGTAGTCACCTTGGGCAATGCAATCTCGCTTTTACAAAAAGTAAACAGGATCAAAAACCCCGAAGCTGCCGCGAAAGCCGATGCTACCAGCTGGTGGAAGAAGTTTGCCGGAATGGGCGTTTCGATCGGCGACGAGAAACACATTCTCATTGACGGGCACGATTACGACGGCATCCAGGAACTGGATAACCGCATGCCGCCCTGGTTGCAGTCATTGTTCCTGGGAACGATCGTCGTGGGTGTTGCATACGCCGCATTTTACTTCGGCGGCCTGGGTGACAAGCAGCTCACAGAACTTGATAAGGAAATTGCGCAGGCAGAGGTTGAGAAAAAGGCTTACATGGAAAAAGTGGGTGCTTCACTGGACGAAAACACGGTGACCCAGCTGACAGAAGCGCCTGTGGTAGAACAAGGCAAGGCTATTTTCCAGGAGAAATGTACTGCCTGCCACGGTGTTGACGGTGGTGGCTCTGTGGGCCCTAACCTCACCGACGCATACTGGCTGCACGGAAGCGGCATTAAAAACCTGTTCAAAGTAATTAAGTATGGTGTTCCGGAAAAAGGGATGATCTCCTGGGAAAAACAGCTTTCACCCACTGATATTCAAAAAGTAGCCAGCTACGTGCTGACTTTAAAAGGTACCAAACCAGCCAACCCGAAAGAGCCGCAAGGCGAGATGATCTCGGACGAGCAGGTTGCAACTAACTGATTATGGAAGCCCGCGAATGGATTTATCCGCAAAAACCGACAGGTAAGTGGCATACCCGCCGCACCTGGTTCACAATCGGCATACTTGTAATGCTTTTTGCCATGCCTTTTGTGAAAATAGACGGCCAGCCTGTGCTGCTGCTGAATGTTTTGGAAAGAAAATTCATCATTTTCGGAATCTTCATCGGGCCCCAGGATTATTGGTTGTTTGGTTTGATGATGTTGTCGTTTATGGTATTTATCGTACTGTTTACGACGGTGTTCGGCCGGTTATGGTGCGGCTGGGCTTGTCCGCAGACAGTGTTCATGGAAATGGTTTTCCGCAAGATAGAATATGCGATCGAAGGTGACGCCACCAAGCAGAAGCTGCTGAACAAAGCACCCTGGACTTCGGATAAAATCATCAAAAAAGGCACCAAATACTTCCTTTTTCTGGTCGTATCTTTCCTGATTGCCAACCTGCTGCTTTCCTATGTGCTGGGTGTGGATGAGCTTTCAAAAGTAATTTCCGAACCGCTGGAAGATCACCTTACCCTGTTCGCCGGCATTGTAGCATTTACCGCCGTATTCTATTTCAACTTCGCGTGGCTCCGCGAGCAGGCTTGTACGGTAGTATGCCCTTACGGCCGCCTGCAAAGCGTGTTTATCGACCGTAATACCATTGCGGTAGCTTACGATCACGAGCGTGGGGAACAAAGGGGTAAGTTGCACAAAAACCAGGAACGCACAATCGGAGACTGTATTGATTGCCATCAGTGCGTAGCAGTTTGCCCGACCGGCATTGATATCCGTAACGGGCTACAAATGGAATGCGTCAACTGTACTGCCTGCATTGATGCCTGCGATTCGATCATGGACAAAGTGGGTTTTGAAAAGGGATTGATCCGGTACACTTCCGAGAATGCAATTGAAAACAAGACCAGAAAACTAATCACGCCGAGGGTAATCGGCTATGCCGCGATATTGCTCGTACTCTGGTCGGGACTGGGCTTTATGGTTGCTTCAAGAAGCGATACGCAAACCAGCCTGCTGCGCGCGCCGGGTACCCAGTACATTGAGAACCAGGACGGAACCATCAGCAACCTGTACACTTTCAAGATTTTTAACAAAACCAACAAACTGATCAAACCGACGATCAAACTGAAAGATCCAGCCGGAAAACTAATCTTCGCCGGCAACCCCGACCTCACCTTACAGCCCGCCGGAATGTCCGAAGGAACCGTATTCATCAACATGCCAAAATCAGCAATCACCCAAAGAAAGACAAAACTCTCACTGGCAGTCTATCAGAACGGAAAGCAGCTGGAAGGGTTTGAGACGATGTTTTTGGGAAGGTAGATTTGGCTGTCGGCTTTCGGCTTTCGGCCGTCGGCTTCAAACGATTACAGTCTGGTCCGACTTCGAATATTTGAAACAAGAGAAAAAAACACTAACAGCTAAAAGCCGATTGTCGACAGCTAACAGCTAACAGCCCAAAATCCATGAAAATCAACTACGCTACCGCTATTGTAACCCTTTATCTTGGCTTTGTGGCCATGATCATTGTGCTTGTGACTATGAGCATGAGCCAGAAGGTGGACCTTGTAACCGACAAATATTACGAAGAAGAACTCAGCTTTCAGGAGAAGATCGACAAGCGTGAACGCAGTGCTGCATTGCGGCAGCAGGTTAGCTGGCACGTTTCCGAGGAGGGTATCTCTATTTACTACCCCCAATCCATTCCCGACTCGGCGCTTTCAGGAAAGATCAGGCTGTACTGTCCGGCCGATGAGAATCATGACTTGACTATTCAGGTCAGTGCAAAAAACCACACGCAGCTGATCCCGGCATCAAGTGTGAAAGACGGCAGCTACCAACTGCAGATCGACTGGAAAAGCAGCGGGCAGACCTATTGGGACGAAGGCACCGTTTCTATCCGGCATTAAAACCAAAGACAAATCATGAACCCCGCACTTCCCTATCTGGCATTGACAATGGGCTTTATGAGCAGCTTTCACTGCATTGGTATGTGCGGGCCGATTGCGCTCGCATTGCCCGTTCAGGGCGGCAGTAAATGGCGGCAGCTTACGGCATTGATCGTCTACAACCTGGGCCGGATACTTACTTATGCGGCGCTGGGAGCTGTTATCGGGCTGTTTGGTACTTCCCTCGCCTTTTTAGGTTATCTCAAATACTTGTCTGTGTTCGCAGGCGCATTGATGCTGACTTACATGATCTGGCCCGCGCGCCTGAATGCAGCCATGCACGTTCCTTTGTTCTGGCAGCAATGGGTGGGCAGGATCCGGAGCAATATGTCAAAAGTGATCAGGAACAACCGCTTGAAAGGCCGGCTGATACTCGGCTTGCTGAACGGGCTGCTTCCCTGCGGCCTCGTGTACCTCGCGCTGGTCAGCTCTGTCGCGACGGGCAGCTTTACCGGCGGCGCCATGTACATGCTGCTTTTCGGACTGGGTACCTTCCCTGCGATGATGCTGGTGGGTATTTTCAAAAACAGGATCAGCAGCACGGTCAGAACGAGATTACATCAGATTACCCCCATTATGATCGCCATTGCCGGCATCTGGCTCATCGCCCGCGGTCTTACGATCGATTACCCCACTTCCAAGCAGAACAAGTCCGAAATCCCAGTTTGTCACGGTAAGTAGCGCTTTGCAAAATACAGCGCAGACTGGCAAAGGTTAGTCGCGCAACTGACATTCGTCATGTTTTTGCCCGGGCTGCCCTCCTAATTTTGATAGGCAATCAATCAGAAAAAAAACAACTTGTCATGGATAAGGATTTGCTTTTCAAATACAATACGGCAGGGCCAAGATATACCAGCTACCCTACTGTTCCCTACTGGCAGGAAACGCCGCCAACCCAGGCTGAATGGATGAACTTCGTCAAAGATTCATTTGCTGTTTCGAACAAAAAAGAAGGAATCAGCATCTATATACACCTGCCATTTTGCGAAAGCCTCTGCACGTACTGCGGCTGCAACACCAGAATTACTATCAACCACGCCGTTGAAGCAAAATATATCCAGGCTGTACTGAAAGAATGGGAAATGTACTTTTCTGTTTTCGGGGACGAAAAACCTGTGATCCGCGAATTGCACCTGGGCGGCGGTACCCCTACTTTTTTCAGCCCTGAAAACCTGCGTAAGCTGATACTCGGTGTACTCGCGAATGCGGAAGTGCACCCGGATGCGCAGTTCAGCTTTGAGGCGCACCCCGGCAATACCACGGACGAACATCTGCAAACCTTGTATGAAGTAGGTTTCAGAAGGATCAGCATTGGTGTGCAGGATTTTAACCCGCTCGTGCTCGCTGTGATTAACCGCCAGCAGACTTACGAACAGGTGAAGCACCTCACTATAAAGTCGCGCGAGATTGGCTATACTTCGGTTAACTACGATATCGTGTACGGATTACCGTTGCAGAAATCGTGTTACATGATGGAAACGATGCTGAAAGTGATCCAGCTCCGTCCCGACCGCATTGCATTTTACAGCTACGCCCACGTGCCCTGGATCAAACCGGGACAGCGCAAATACACCGAAGCCGACCTGCCAGATCCGGACAAGAAAATGGCGATTTACGAAACCGGCCGGAATGCGCTGGAACTGATCGGATACAAGGATATCGGAATGGACCATTTTGCATTGCCAACCGACAGCCTTTACGAAGCCCAGCAGGAAGGCAGGCTGCACCGGAATTTTATGGGTTATACCGATACGCGCACGCAGCTGCTGATCGGTTTGGGTGCATCGTCGATCAGTGACAGCTGGTGGGGATATGTGCAGAATGAGAAGAAAATTGAAGATTACTATAAAAGGATTGACGCAGGTGAGCTGCCTATTACAAAGGGACACGCGCTTTCCCGCGAAGACCTGATCCTGCGCCGTCATATTTTGAGGTTAATGACCGAATTTGAAACATCCTGGACCCAATCCAGTGAAGTTTGCAATGAAATTTTTCTCGCAGCCGAGCGCCTTTCCGAAATGGAATTTGATGAGCTGGTTGAATTTACACCCTTGCATTTGAAGGTTACAGAAAAGGGAAAACCCTTTGTCAGAAACATTTGCATGGCATTTGACGCAAGGCTCTGGGCCAAAAAGCCGGAAGCTGACCTGTTTAGCCAGACCGTCTGAATTTTCCCGAAAACATCATTCAGTATAATACAATGCCACCTTGTTCGCTCACTTTTGTAATTTGCCTTTTTTATGTTTGATAGCGATATCTTAACTCAGACCAAGGTGATGACAAGGCATATTGAAATGCTCGACGCGCTGTTCAAACACGCGACGGAAGGCATTGTGGTAGTGGACAAGACCGGAACAATCGTCATGCTGAACCCGAAAGCGCGCGAGCTGTTCGGTTATGCGGACACGGAATTGATCGGCAAAAAGATAGAAGCATTGATCCCGCAGCGGTATAGCAAAAACCATGTGGGCTACCGCAATGAATACCTGGAAGAACCCAAAGCGCGCGGAATGGGACATTTGATGGACCTGTTTGCAAAGCGGAACGACGGCAGCGAATTTCCGGTGGAGGTAAGCCTGAGCCCATTCAAAACGAGTGTAGGCGAGTTTGTGGTGAGCTTTATCGTGGATATTACCGAGCGAAAAAAACAGGAAAAGCGCATCATTGACGCAAACCTTGAAATACAAAAACTGAACGCGGAACTCGAAGAACGTGTGGAACTGAGAACGAAAGAACTGGCGAATGCCTTGCAGAAGATCGAGGAATCGCAGGAAGAAGTGCTCCGGGCATTGAAAAAGGAAAAGGAGCTGAATAATATGAAAAGCCAGTTTGTGACCATCGCTTCGCACGAGTTTCGTACGCCGCTGGCCACCATTCTGTCCTCCGCCTCGCTCATCAGCCGGTATACTACCACTGAGGAGGAGGAAAAAAGACATAAACACGTGCAGCGGATCAAATCGGCGGTGACGAACCTGACCGAGATACTGAATGATTTCCTGTCCATCGGCAAGCTGGAAGAGGGCCACGTGCACATTGTTCCTGTGGAAGTGAACCTCGCTGCATTTGGCAACACGCTGGTGGAGGAAATGCAGGGACTCTGCAAGGAAGGTCAGCAAATTCAATTTCAGCTCACCGGGAATGCGGAAGTTTGGCTTGACAAGCAACTTTTACGCAACATTCTGTTCAACCTGCTTTCCAACGGGGTGAAATACTCCGAGCCCGGAAAGATAATCAGCCTGAATATAAAAGCAGATAGTGAATCCGTGGTGATCGAAGTGAAAGACCAGGGCATAGGCATACCGCTGGCTGACCAGTCCAACGTTTTCGACCGGTTTTTCCGTGCGCAGAATGCAGGTACCGTACAAGGAACCGGCCTCGGGCTGAATATCGTAAGCAAATACGTGGACTTAATGGGCGGGACAGTCTCCTTTTCGAGTGAAGTGGGTATAGGTACTACCTTCGTAGTGACTTTGCCCAACCTGGTACCTGCCAAATCAAAGTCCATTTCCCTGTAAGTGAATCTGAATCATTGAAACTGACGCAAATTGGAAACCAAAAAGATATTACTGATTGAAGACAATCCCGAAATGCGGGAGAATACGGCCGAGATCCTCGAACTCGCCAACTATAAGGTAGTTACCGCGAAAAACGGGAAAGAAGGGGTGCAGGTTGCAGCCGAATTTGGTCCTGATATGATCATTTGCGATATCATGATGCCCGAGCTCGACGGTTACGGCGTGCTGCACATGCTCAGCAAAAATGAGAAAACGGCCAATATCCCATTCATTTTCCTTACTGCCAAAGCTGAGAAAGAGGATTACCGGAAAGGCATGACAATGGGCGCCGACGATTACCTCACCAAACCTTACGACGACATTGAGCTGCTCAATATCGTAGAAATGCGACTGCAGAAGAGCGAGCGGCTCAAACGCCAGTTCGAGCGTTCAGCCAGTGGACTGGACCAGTTTATCGAAGACGCGCAGGCTTTTGATATGATGGCGAAACTGGCCGAGGATAAGAAAACGAGAACGCTTAAAAAGAAGGATACGATCTACACCGAAGGCAGTTATCCTTCCAATATATACTTTCTCAGGAAAGGTAAAGTGAAGTCCTATAAATCAAACGGCAGTGGTAAAGAGTACATTACCGATTTGTACAAAGAGGGTGATTTCTTCGGTTACCTCGATCTTTTACAGGGCGAACCTTACCAGGAAACGGCCATTTGCCTCGAAGAATCGGAGCTTTCCATGATCCCCAAAGATGATTTTTTCAACCTGTTGCAGGCCAACCGCGAGGTATCTTCAAAGTTTATCAAAATGCTCTCAAACGAGATCAAAGACCGGGAAGACCGTTTGCTGCAACTGGCATATAACTCGGTGAGAAAACGGGTGGCGCAGGCGCTGGTGATGCTGGTGCAGCGTTATCAGGAAGATAAATCGAAACCATTTTCCATGTCTATTACCCGTGAAGACATTGCTTCCATTGTAGGTACTGCCACTGAAACTGTGATCAGGACTTTATCAGATTTCAAAGAGGAAAAGCTGATCGATATGAAAGGAAGCCTGATCACTGTTTTTGAGTACGAAAAATTGGCAAGAATGCGCAACTAGACTTTTGGTCCAGCTGCGCATTTGAACTTCTCAGGCGCAGATCGCGAGTTCAGCAACCGTCAAACCGGATTCAATTTCCGTCAATTGCCTTAACATTTCCGCACGATAAGCTTTATCCTGGTTCTGCATTTGCGGGATCAGGGTTTTGTAGTAATCGATACCTGCCAGCAACTGTTCGCGGAACCTGGTCAGGTATTTTTGCTTTTTATCAGTAAAGTTGCGGAGGTGCAGTTCCACGTCTTTCCGGTAATGCGTCACATATAAATTGAGCTCATTAATAAACATATTCGGCCGGGCTACATGGGACAGCAGGTTGATCTTGCCGTAGATATGCGCCACCATTTCGTCGAGCGAAGCCACTTCCGAGAACCAGGCCAGGTTGGGACCGGGACAAATCGCAACGCCGTGGTTTTCTCTCGCGCCCAGCAAACCATGCTTGATCAGCGTGCCGGTACTCAGTCCGTCGCACAGACATACTTTTTCGGTAACTGCATTGAATTGCTCCTGATATTCACGTTCCGGCAGGTTCAGAGATTTCAATTGCTTGATTTTCAAATTCTGATACTCACGCGAGGCGGTACAAACAGGCTCCTGCGTAAATTCAGTATTGGACACGAGGTACTTCTTGGTACACGGACTGCCCGGCCTTCCTTTCGCGATCCTTTCCAGTCGCTGCTTTTCAGAGCTGCTCTTTTTGAAATTATTAAACAGAACACCCAGCGGCGACGAGTTGCTGACATAATAGTCTGACTCATCGGCACTCGCGAGATTGCGCAACGTTTCCTGATCCACGTTAGTCGCCTCGGGAACAAGTAAAAACGGGCTGCCCCAGCCGGTAGCATCTACCTGGTAATGTTCAAGCAAAAAGCTGTCTTCCTTCGCTGTTCCGATTCCACCCTGAACAGTAATGCGAAGCGCAGGCGCATTGGTTAGCTTGATATCCTTGGCCAAAAGCGCATTTTGGTACAGGCCAAAAAGTTCGTCAATAAGCTCCTGCCTTTTCTCTTTGAACTCTTCGAGGATAGGCCCGAGAAGATAACCATCGGTAGCAAACGCGTGGCCGCCGCAATTCAGCCCAGACTCAATCCGGAACTCCGAAATCCATATTCCTTTTTTGGCGAGGTACTTGGCCTGGATCAATGCAGAGCGAAAATCACTGACTTTCAGAATGATCCTTTTACCAAAATTCCCATCGGTATCGGGCAGAAAAACATCAAACTGATCCAGGTAATTGTACAACCTCGGGTTCATGCCGGCCGAAAGTACGAGCGATGCATTGAGGTTGCTGTTGGCAAAACCGCGCAATGCAGCCGACGCGTCAGAAAATTGGTCAGGGAGCTTTTCGCCGTATACATCCTTGTTCAGCTTGTCGACCTTGGACATGATATTCACATCAATAGCGCCTTTGACCAGACCGTTTCGAAGCTGTTCTTCCATTTCAGCACGTTCGGCGGGGTTTTCTGTCGCCAGCATTTGCAGGTACAGCAGTTTGAGCGGAGCGGTATCGGACAGCAGGGTAAAGTAGCGGGTGATTTCTGTTCCGTTCTCAAAAGGCGAATGGCGGAGATCGTCGAATTTCCGGTTCACGATCCTGTCGAGCAGATTGAGATATTCCGTGATGCGGCGGCTCCTGAAATCAGGCTCATCCTTTTTTATAGGCGTATAAACCTCGTTGTTTTGGAGCGAATGAAACCTGCGCATGCGCTCGATCATCTCGTCGTCGACAATTGAAGCAACTGACGAAATGCCGTAATGCGCGACTTTGGCCGGTGTATCCACCGAATAACCTAACCCGAGAACGGGAATATGGAATGTATGCATTGTTTGACTTTGGATAAAATTCTGATAAAATCCCAAGTCAAAACTAGGCGCATTCGCCTTCCCGAAACCTGACCAGTATCGCGTGGAAATATGAAAAAGATCAGTTTATGAGGTTATTCAAGCACAGTGACATTGTAGCCTTTGCTTCTGAGCGAATTGAGGATCTGCGATTTTGAAACCAGATCGTTTTGGAACGGTACTTCTATACTTTTGTCTTTAATAGTTAATCCCCGCACCTTCACGCCATGAATAGCAGCGAGGTCTTCTTTTAATTTATCGGGGTTAAAATCGTCGTTTAATCCCAGCGAAATCCTGCGGTGTGCTCTGAAATAGGCAAACTGCTGCTGGGCAATCTGCTGCTTTTCCGATTGAAAAGGCTCAGCATATCCGATGTAAAATCCGACCAAAGAAAGTGCAAGGCTGAGGTGAAAAGAGACATTTTCCCATTTGCTGTGAAAAGACTTCCTGAGAAAGTAATACCGCAACAGCCTGACCGCCAGAAAAGCGATCATTGCCAACTGGAAAACAGTGAAAAAGGGTTTGTAGGTAACAAAAAACTGCGCGTAGCTCATTGCGTAAGAAGCAGCTGCGAGTAGCGGCAAAACGCAGCAGGCGATCTACTTCCTCTACCCTACTTTCGGGCCAACGGTCAGGCAGCTTGAAGGGAAAGAAGTCCGGATACGCGGCTACCTTATTCCTGTCGATGAAGAAGGCAACATTTACGTGATTTCGGAACAACCGATGGCCAGCTGCTTTTTCTGCGGAGGCGCCGGACCAGAATCGATCATCGAACTGCAGTTCAAAAACAAAAAACAGAAGTTCAAGACCGATGCTGTCAAGTTTGTAAAAGGAAAGCTGCTACTGAACCCGACTGACGTGGAACATTTGAATTATATCTTGACTGAGGCGGAAGTAGTGAATTAGGAATTGATTGATTGCCAAAGCCGGTCCGGAAAATCTTAACAAATACATAATCGCCCATTTTCCTTCTGTTTACATTCAAATCCGTCCTTTGCGGCTGCGTTGACGCATTGTAGCCAATGCATTTACATTTACTCAGGAAATGAAAAGAAGGGATTTTTTTACAAACAGCTCGGCGGCACTTTTGGCTGGTCCGGCATTGTTCGGCGGCAATAGCAAAACTTCGGCTCCCATTAAGAAAGGCAGCATAGCCAAGAATATCATCTTCATGGTCAGCGACGGTATGAGTACCGGTACGTTGAATATGGCCGACCTGTTGCTCAAACGCAAAGAAGGCCGCGATACCAGCTGGATGAAGCTGTACCTTGAACAAACCGGCAGCCGCGCATTCATGGAAACTTCTTCTTCCAATGCATTGGTAACCGACTCAGCAGCAGGCAGCTCGGCTTGGGGCGGCGGCAAAAAAGTACCGAACGGAAACCTGAATGTGAATGCCGACGGCAGCTTCAATAAGCCCATTCTTCAAAAATTCAAGGAGGCAGGCAAGTCGGTAGGCTGTGTTACTTCAGTGACGATCACCCACGCGACGCCGGCGGGTTTTTGCATTAATAACAAATCGCGGGGAGACGAATCGGAAATTGCGTCGCAATACCTGGATCTCAAATTTGATGTGATGATGGGCGGAGGCGCAGAGTTTTTTGAAGCGGAAAAGCGCAAAGACAAAGCCGACCTTTTTGCAGATTACACAAAAGCGGGTTACACCATAGCCCGTGACCGGAATGCGATGCAGGCGCTCAACAACATTCAAAAGCCCATTCTCGGTGTTTACTGTGAAGGCGCACTTCCCTATTCCCTCGACACGTTCGAAAATAAGGACCTTCAACAAAAAGTACCTACCCTCGCAGAAATGACGGCCAAAACGCTGGAACTGGTCTCCAAAAATCCGAAAGGATTTGCGGTCCAGATTGAAGGCGGGAAGGTAGACTGGGCGGCGCATTCAAATGACGCCGGCGGCTTGCTGTACGATCAGATCGCATTCGATGAGGCGATCAAAGTAGCACTTGATTTCGCTGCAAAAGACAAGGAGACACTCGTGATCATCACCACAGATCACGGCAATGCAAATCCCGGATTGTTTGGCAGCGACAAGCAATTTGATCTTTTTCAAAAATTCAGACATACCAACAACTGGATCCTGGGTGACCTGAAAGAAATCCCAACGGCCGCACAGCTCACCGAGCGCATTGAGTTCGCACAAGGGTACGCGATCAAGCAGGCGGAAGCTGAAAAACTGATCGGATTGTTGGGTGATAAAAACGAAAAAGGACTCTATATCACCAATAAGAAGCTTTTCCGGGAGCTCGGCGCTATCCAGAGCAGCTATACCGGAGTGGGCTGGGCCGGAATGGACCATTCCGCCGATTATGTGGAACTCGCCATGTTCGGTCCCGGCAGCGAAGCGCTGAAACCTTTCGTACTGAACACAGAACTGCACAACTTTATGCTTGAAAAAACAGGAATAGCAAAAGTTTAAAATGCAATAATACCGGCCGCATTTCACCAGAAATGCGGCTTTTTCTATGTTTGAAGCATAAAACAGGCTAATTTTGACGATCATACCTTAATTGTTGATCATGTCAAAAACCGCTTCCAAGATTATCCTCGCCTTTATACTGGCCGTATTTGCAAGTCCCTCATTCGCGCAGTCACGCCCCGACGTGGAGAAAAAGCTGACAGAAATGGGCATTACCCTGCCCAAGCTGAATGCTTCCAAAGGTAACTTGCTGCGTGCTGTCCGCGTGGGCAACCTGGTGTACCTGTCGGGCCACGGACCAGACAAGCCCGGTGGCGGACAGATCCTCGGCAAAGTGGGCGATGACCTGACGGTGGAGCAGGGAAAAGAAGCTGCCAAACTTTGCGGTATTGCACTGCTGGCTTCCCTGAAATACGAAATTGGCGATTTGAATAAGGTTAAACGGGTTGTTAAAGTACTCGGAATGGTCAATTCAGCGCCTTCACTCACGCAGCAGCCGCAGGTAATCAATGGTTTTACCGACTTTATGGTCGAGGTTTTTGGTGAAAGTGGCAAGCATGCCCGCTCGGCTGTCGGTGTAGCATCGCTTCCTTCGGGTATTGCGGTGGAGATTGAAATGATCGTGGAAGTGGCTCCCTAACCAGCTGTATATACTTTCCAAAACGCCCTGGTCTGCGATCCGGGCGTTTTGCATTAAAGGCCGGCAAGCTACTTTCGGGCAAAAAATGATTTTACAGAAAAATATTTCGTGAGCGGCTAGGTAATTAGTTTTGGCTGTCTGTCATATCAATACAGAGCCAAATAATTGCAATATGGGTGGATTTACCAGGCCGGATCATTCAGAAGACGAAGAAAGCAGCCGCTTCGGCGCGGGCAATGCGGCTACGCGTGCAGGTAACGGAGGCGGGCTGTCGGACGGCGAGTTCTTCATCCGGAAAACCTTCGAAACCGACGTGCAGAAAGGTTGCGAGCTGCTTTTTCAGAGATACTACAAGCCGATGTGCAGCCACGCGGTGCGTTTTGTTTATTCCAAAGATATTGCCGAGGATATTGTCGCCGAGATCTTCTGCAATTTCTGGGACAATGAATCCTATCAAACCGTGCATTCGTCATTCGGCGCATACCTGTTCGGTTCGGTACGAAACCGCTGCTTCAACTACCTGCAAAAAGAGCAGAACAAAACGCTTTCGCTCGACGCGATCGGTGAAAACGATCCTGTCCATTCCATTCTGCCCGAGAAAATCATGCAGTACGAAGAGCTTTACCAGCAGGTAAATACGCTGGTAACCAGCCTCTCGCCCCAATGCCAGAAGGTATTTATCATGAACCGTTTCGAAGGAAAAGCCGGCAAGGAGATTGCCGCGGAGCTTAGTCTTTCTACCCGCACGGTTGAAGCGCACATTGCCAAGGCACTTTCCATTTTGAGGAACGGCCTGCGGCATTACTGGACCGAGATCCTGCTGCTCGCGCAATCGGGGATCCTGATGAAAGAATTTGAAAATATTTTAACCAGTCTTTAGGTAATCACTTCTTCCTGTCTGTCAGTCAGGTTATCCATACCATGCCATGTCATTAATCAACAAATCATTCCTATTCGAACATTTCGCCGGCCGGACTTCTCCATTGCAAAAGAAGCTCATTGAAGAATGGCTGCAATCGGAGGCGGCCCGTGAGCAGTTTTACAGCTGGCTTGCCGAATGGGAGACTACTTTTCCGCTCTACGATCCGGAGCTCGCCGCGCCGCTGGAACGTTTCAGCGCGTATATGCGCACGCCGCGTGAGGCTGCTCCTGCCGGAGATCTGAAACCTGCGGCCCGCCGGTCTGCGTTTACTGGGTACCGTTTCGCTGCCGTTATCGCATTATTACTGGCCGCATTTGCCGGCTGGCTGGGCCGCGATCACCTGGTATATGCGCATTACCATGCCGATTTTGGTAAAACAAACACCATACTGCTCACCGACGGAAGCCGTGTTACCCTGAATGCGAATTCTGTATTGCGCGTTCCCCGCTGGACTTTCGGGAATTCCAACCGGAACGTGTACCTGGAAGGTGAAGCGGAGTTTTCGGTCAGGCATTTGCCCGATCACCAGCTTTTTGAGGTGCATACCATGGACAATGCGCTGGTGACTGTGCTCGGTACAGAGTTTACGGTTTATACCCGAGAGAAACATACAAATGTGGTCCTCAATAAAGGAAAAGTACGGTTGTCCCCTCCCGCCCGCGGCCAGTCGCACACAATGGTACCCGGCGAGCGCGCCACGATTGACACCGGTGGCAAGATCAAAGTAGAAAAGCTGACCGCCGCCCAGCTCGAAGCCGGACTTGCATGGAAACAGCACCGCTTCATTTTTGATAATACGCCGCTGAGCGAAGTGGCCGAGCGTATCCGGGAAGTATTTGGCGTGCAGGTGCAGATTGCCGACAAAAACCTCGCTATACGTACTGCCACAGGCTCTTTCCCTGCTGAAAGTGCCGAGGAGCTGCTGACCAATATGTCGGTGATGTACGGCTTTGAAATCGTTAAAACCAAGAAGCAATTACAGATTATTCCTATTCCCTGATCCTTTCCATTTCATCCTAACCAACCCTTAAACAACCCACTGATTATGCATAAAAGACTACATTTGGTCCGGCGGCTATTCCTTTTGCTTGCAGTCAGTACATTACCTACCCTGGTATCGGGCCAGCTGCTGGCCAAGCTGAAAAGTCACCCGGCCCAGCAACGCGTCGAACCTCAGCGGGCTATGTCGCTGAAAGACATGCTGCTGCTGTTGAAAGACAGGTACCACGTGGACCTTCTGTTTGAAGAAAAGATATTGCCGGAAGTACTTGTGCCGGGCAATGCGATCCGCTCGGGTGTATCTTTTGAAAGTAACCTGAAAACGCTGCTGCAATCCACAAGCATCGGGTTTATGAAGGTAAAAAAGGGCACTTACATGCTGGTTGACCAGCGTAAAAGCAGGGATTTCATGAAACCTGCGCCTTTGAGCCCGCAGCAGAAAGAAACGCAGCCACAAACTTTCCCCGCCATTCCGGCGCGTCCGGAGCCGGCAGCTGCATCCGTTCCTGAAAAAGCACGGGTTACTGCGGACAATATCACGATTAAAGGAAAGGTATTCGACACGCACGAGCCGCCGCGCGAGCTGCCTGGCGTTACGATCGCTGTAAAAGGCACTACCGACGGTGCTTCGACAGACGAAAACGGCTACTTCGCTATTGATGTTCCCAGGGATGCAATACTGGTATTTTCAATGGTAGGCCACAAGAGCGTGGAGCATCTTGCCAAATCTGCCAATTCCAACCTGATCATCGCATTGCAGGAAGAAGTAGCCAGCCTCGACGAAGCGATTGTAGTCGGACAAACCGAGCAGAAGAAAAAGCACATTGCCGGTTCAATCTCTTCCCTGAACGTAGCTTCGCAAATCAGTGGAAAACCCATTACTACACTCTCGCAGTCGCTGCAAGGTGGTGTAACCGGCTTGCAGGTGCAGCAAAGCTCGGGTATGCCGGGCGGTGATGCGGCGGCGATCAAGATCAGGGGGATCAGTACACTCGGCAACTCCAATCCATTGATCCTGGTAGACGGTATCCCCATGGATATGAACCACATAGATCCGGTTACCGTGGAAAGTGTGACCGTTTTGAAAGATGCGGCAGCTTCGGCAATGTATGGCGCGAGAGCCGCGAACGGGGTGATCCTGGTAACTACCAAAAGGGGAACGCCGGGCAAGATCAGCGTGACTTACGACGGATATGTGGGCAGCCAGTCCCCTACTTACCTGCAGGAGCTTGTGGATGCACCGCAGTACATGCGGATGTACAATGAAGCGCGCGTCAACTCGGGTAACCAGCCTTTTTACTCCGAGGATGTGATCAGCAAAACCCAGGACGGCTCCGACCCTATCCTGTACCCGAACACCGATTGGGTCGACCTGATCGTGAAAGAAAACTCACCCATTACCAGCCATTCAATCTCACTTGACGGCGGTAATAACCTGGCGCGGTTTGCGGTGACAGCCAACTATATGTTTCAGGATGGAATGATCCCCCTGAACAAAATGAACCGTTTTAATATCCGCGCGAATACCTCCATTACCGTCAACAAAAGCTTTGTTTTTGATGTAGATCTGTTAGCCATAAAAAGAAATACCCGCAACAACTTCCGGCCCGACGAAGGTTCAGGCTTTGGTAACCGGATACTGGAAGATGTGTACAGGGTACCTCCTACCATTTTACCAAAATACCCTGAAAAAAACGGCAGGACCATGTACGGCCGCTATGCAGACATTGTGAATCCGCTGGCCTATGCTGAGAAAGGTGGGTACCGCGACTTTGAAAGTGCTCAGGCGATGATCAATATGCAGCCTAAATGGGAAGTTTTCCCGGATTTCAATCTCAAAGGACAATTCAGCTTCCGGCTGAACAGCGACCAGCGCCGCTCAGTGGCAGATGCTTACAACTTCTTCGACTACGGCACCAACCAGCTTGTGCAAAGCTGGGGTGTAACGCGCTCGGGCACTTTCGAAAGAGCTACTTACATGTACCTGGCGGCCAATGCGGATTACACTTTCACCCGTAACGATCACCGGCTCTACGCATTTGGCGGGTTTTCAACTGAAAAGAACAGTGCAGGATCATGGGATGTAAATACAATGGTTTCGGGTTATACGAAGCTGAACTATTCTTACAAAGACAAGTACCTGATCGAGGCGACTGCGCGCGCGGATGGTTCGTCCAAATTCGGCCCTGGGCACAAATGGGGCTTCTTCCCTTCTACGGCGATCGGCTGGAATGTGCACCAGGAGGAGTTTATGAAAAACGTGAAGTTTGTCAACAACATGAAAGTGCGGGCGTCGTACGGATTGTTGGGAAATGAGAACATCGGGCTTTACCGCTACCAGACGCTTGTGCAGGGTACCAACGGATACGAAAACATCTGGGGCAATCCGGATATCACCTGGGAAACCGTCGGGCTTTTTGATGTTGGCCTCGACCTCGGACTGTTTGGTAACTCGCTTGAACTGATCTTCGATTATTATGACAAGATGACCAAAGACATTATCCTCAATCCGCAGGTTTCCTACGTGGGCGGAATGGGAAATGTGCCTATTAATGCAGGAAAGGTGAGAAACCGCGGCTGGGAAGTTTCGCTCAACTACTTCAAAGAACTTGGCTCTAACTGGAATTTGTCTGTAAAGCCGGGCGTCTCGTACAACAAAAACCGCATTATCAAACTGCAAAACGGTCCGTATCTCACCAGCACGTCAATCAACCAGGAAGGCAGTCCAATCAGCAGCATTTACGGCTACCGCAGTGCCGGGCTACTGCAGGAAAGCGATTTCAACAGTGAAGGAATGCCTTTACTGCCAACAGTAGTCGGTGCAAAACCCGGCGATATCCGGTATGTGGACCTGAATGGAAACGGACAAATCGACGCGCCGGATCAGGAAGCGATCGGCAACCCGGTACCGATGTTCAACTACTTTACCAACCTGCGGCTGGCTCACAAGAAATTTGATGTCGAAATACTGGTGCAAGGTACCGGCAAAAGCGATCAGCGGCTCACAGGAATGCTCGCCTACCCGCTCGACCAGACGGCAGACGGCGGTGTACCCACCATTTACTATTCGCAGCGCTACTGGACTCCCGAACGTACCAATGCAAGTTTCCCAAGGCTGTCCAACACGCCTGCCAACAACAAGCTTTCGTCCGATTTCTGGATCCAGAACGGAGCTTATTGTCGGGTGAAATACATTCAGCTGGGGTACAACCTGCCTGTGAATGCAGTACGCAAGGTAGGCGCGTCGGCTGCGCGGTTTTACCTGAATGCACAAAACCCCTTCGTCTTTACACCTATGAAGCTGATGGACCCGGAGAGTCTGGGTAACCAATGGACTTACGGCATTATGAAAGTGTACACGGTAGGTATCAACGTAAAATTCTGACAAATTCCAATATGAAACAGATAACTAGGATCTGCCTGACGCTGGTACTACTGACCGCATTCACCGGCTGCGAAGATTTTTTGACCCAAAATCACCCGACTGGTATAACAGATGATAAATTCTGGGAAACAGAGACCCACGCACGGGATGCTTTGAAAATCGTCTATGACGCATTGCCGGGTGGAACGAACGGTCGCGATATGCCGCTGAATACGAGCAATATCATGATTATCTCCGGCCTGAGCGACGAGGCCGTACACCGCGCCGACTACATTGGTGCCTATGAGGAATTTACACGCGGGGTACACAACAGCAACTGGAGTACTGCACTCTGGTTCTGGAGTTCCGACTTCTCGGGTACCCGACGCGCGAGCCGTTTTCTCGAACACGTTGATAAATGCTTTATGGACGAAGGCCTGAAAACGCGCATGAAGTATGAAGCGCGGGCATTGCGGGCTTACTATCACATGGAGCTGTTCCAGTTTTTCGGTGCAATTCCCATTGTAACGAAATCACTTACACCCAATGAAAATACGCTTTCACGCAATACCGAACAGGAAGTGTACGATTTCATTATCTCAGAACTGACCGAATGCGCCAAGAACCTGCCGGATACTTACACGAATGACGAGTTCTGGCGGGTAAACAGCTCGGCCTGCTGGACATTGATCGCGCGGCTTGCATTGTTTTACAAAGATTTTGAGTTGGCTAAAAATGCATCCAAAGCTGTTATCGATAAGAACATATACCAGCTTTACACCAGCAAAACCGCAGGGGCCAACCACCTTGCAGAGCTGTTTACCTACACGGGAATGCTCAACAACGAGCGGATCATGATTCGCCCGGGCGGTGCCAGCATTGCCTGGACGCGGTTTGCACCTTTTGGTATTGGCGGAGAAACTTACACTTCGCCAACCAGCACAGTAGTGGAGAACTGGGAAACCAGACAAGGAAAAACACTGGCCGAACTTGGCGCGGATTCATTGGCTATTTACCGTAAAAACCCGAATTACCGCAACAACCGCGACCCGCGACTGGTAGCTTCAGTCCTGTTCTCGGGACAGAACTTCGTTGACAATACCTACAAAGTAGATCCGTTTAACAGCTCTCCCACCAACCCCGACCGCATTGGTCTGGAAAAGTCGACTGCAACAGGTTACTGGATCAAGAAGTACCTCGACCCGCGTGACCGGCAGCCAAGAGGTGGCTCGCTGGACTTTATGATCGTCCGGTATGCAGAGGTATTGCTGAACTACGCCGAGGCATTGATTGAGTCCGGTGAATGGAACAATCCCGATGTGACGAAGTACATCAATATGGTAAGGAACCGTTCCAATATGCCCAATGTGGATGTTAAGGTGTACAATTCACAAGCCAAAATGCGCGAGCTGATCCGCCGCGAGCGCCAGGCCGAGCTGGCTTTTGAAGGACAGCGCTACTATGACATCCGGCGCTGGGGGATTGTTGATAAGGTAATGAACGGACAGGTTTACGGGGCTACAAACCCGGAAACGGGCGTGGCAGTAAAAGTCGAGGAACGGGCTTACAATCCGCAACGGGATTACCTCTGGCCCATTCCCCAAAGTGAAATCCTCGCCAATCCGAATATCAGACAAAATCCTAACTATTAGCCATACTGCCCTGCATATAAGTGTCCCAATCCTTCCAAACGGGCTCATAGCCGCTGTTTCGTATCACCCGGGCGATTTCCCCGGGTGAACGTTCGTCTGAGATCTCAAATTGTTCCAGCGAGCCCGCTTCCACCGCATAGCCGCCGGGGTTGGTCTTGGAACCCGCACTGATCGAGGTAATTCCCAGCTGAATGCAATGGTCGCGGAACTTCTCCGACTCCCGGGTTGAAAGGGAAAGCTCCACTTCTTCATTCATGATCCGGTAGGCACAAATAAGCTGAACCAGTTCCCTGTCCGACATTTCAACTTTTGGTTCGAGTCCGCCGGAGAATGGACGGAGGCGCGGAAAAGACAAGCTGTACCGCGTTTGCCAATATGTTTTTTCAAGATATTGAAGGTGCAATGCGGTAAAAAAGCTGTCTGTCCGCCAATCTTCCAACCCGATCAGCACACCCAATCCCATTTTGTGAATGCCCGCTTTGCCGAGCCGGTCGGGTGTTTCCAGCCTGTACAGGAAGTTGGATTTTTTGCCTTTGGGATGATGTTTACGGTAATCTTCCTGGTGGTAGGTTTCCTGGTAAACCAATACGGTATTCAGTCCCAGCGGAATCAGCTCTCCATATTCCTCGGTGTCGAGCGGCTGCACTTCCATCGAGATCATTGAGAAATGTGGCCGCAGCAGGCGCAGCACTTTTTTGAAATAATCCACGTGAACAGTCTGGTTTGCCTCTCCTGTTACCAGCAGCACATGTTCGTAGCCCAGCTTTTTGATCACCTCTGCCTCCTGCAAGATCTCAGCCTCCGAGAGTGTCCTGCGCCGAACCTTATTATCCAAACTGAATCCGCAATAGGTACAGATATTGGTACATTCATTCGAAAGATATAGTGGAATGTACATCTGAATAGTCTTGCCAAAACGCTTCTGAGTCAGCTTGCGGCTCAGCTGCGCCATAGGTTCAAGGTAGGCGGTAGCAGCAGGAGATATCAGCGCTTTAAAATCTTCCAGTGTTCGCTTTTCCGATAAAAGTGCCTTTTCTACATCCGAGGCGGTTTTTGCGTAAATACTGGCCTTCACCTCTTCCCACGGATGTTGCTCAAAAACTTGCTTAAAGCTCATCTAAAAACGCTGTTAACGGGCTGCTGGCAGAAGCCTGGCTTCCCTGTTTTCCTAATTTTGCTTCAAATGCCATTCTGCCTGCCTCTACGGCCATGCGGAAGGCACGCGCCATTTGTACCGGATCTCCGGCAGAGGCTATTGCTGTATTTACCAGCACTGCATCGGCTCCAATCTCCATTGCCCTGGCTGCGTCCGAAGGAGCCCCGATTCCCGCGTCGATCACCACGGGTACCTGGCTCTGTTCAATGATGATTTCGAGAAAGTCAATCGTCTTCAATCCTTTATTACTGCCTATCGGCGAGCCCAACGGCATTACGGCGGCTGCTCCTGCTTCTTCAAGCCGCTTGCAAAGCACCGGGTCGGCGTGTATGTAAGGAAGAATGACGAACCCAAGCTTTGCCAGCTCCTCTGTCGCTTTCAGTGTTTCAATAGCATCGGGCATGAGGTACTTGGGATCGGGATGGATTTCGAGTTTGAGCCAGTTTGTCTCCAATGCTTCCCGGGCGAGCTGCGCCGCGAAAACGGCTTCCCTGGCTGTCCTTACCCCGGAGGTATTGGGCAAAAGGTTGATTTGGGGATGATTTAAATGCAGGAGAATGTCATCCTGGCTACTATGAATATCCACGCGCCGTAAAGCGACGGTTGCCAGCTCGGAACCAGAGGCAAGCAGGGCTTCTTCCATGATTTGCGAAGAGCTGAACTTACCCGTGCCCGTAAAAAGGCGGGAATTGAATGTTTTATCTGCAATTTTCAACATAATGCTTTCTGAATTTGGTGAAAAATAACCTGCGGATCAGGCACATTGATAAGCGCCGACGACATAGCGACACCGTGTACTCCGGTTGCGAGCAAGGCCGGTACATCATCAGGAACAATGCCCCCGATCGCGATAATAGGTGTGTTGTATCCTGCCGCAGCCATTTTTTGCATCAGCGCACTGTAACCTTCCAGCCCGAGTACCGGACTGAGGTTTTGCTTGGTAGTAGTAAACCGGAATGGCCCCAGGCCAATGTAGTCACAACCCTCCTGCACGCGGAGAACGATATCTTCCCAGGTATTGGCCGTGCCGCCGATTACCATTCGGCTTCCCACCAATGCACGCGCCTGTGGAACAGCCATATCCGTGAGTCCAAGATGCAGCCCGTAGGCTTCCACTGCCTGCGCAACCCTTGGGAAATCATTAATGATCAGCTTCGCGCCATATCGGTCGCACAGCCGGGTAGCTTCCCAGGCGAGTTGCAGCACTTCCTCCTCGGGCTTGTTCTTCACGCGAAGCTGTATCCAGCGGCAACCCGCCTCCAAAGCCCTGCTGATACTATCCAGATGCGAGATCGCTCCATTTTCCTGAGAGATAAATTGCAGCCTGCCAATTCTGTTAAGAGAATTGTTGGGATCTAGCCAGATGCTGCCGAGGAGTGCGGCGCCATTGAAGCCCATTTGATATACAGCCTGCAATTTAGAGTCATTGATCCCGCCGATTGCGATTACTTCCCCTTTGAAACTGAGACGATCTAGCTTGAAATTCTCCGGCAATGCGGCGCGGTAATTTAGTTTTGAAATACTATCGAAAACCGGGCCTAAAAATGTGTAGCTGAATGCATTGGACAACCATGCCAGTTCATCAGGATTGTGAATGGAAGTACTGAGTGTAAAGCCTCGTAATTTTTGATCTTGAAGCAATTCTTCTGTCTGTTCCAAACGGAGCTGCTCCAGGAAATGCAGCCTTTTGATACCAAACTCCTCTGCGAGTTCATGGTGCTGGTGCAACGCGATCTTTGGATAGTTGACAGGATTGATGTCACGCAGCAGTGAGGCGAGCTCTTCCCTGCTACAATCTGGTTTCCGCAAATGCAGCAGCTGCATTCCCTGATCAAACAGCGCATTGATCCGTGCTGCTTCGTCCTCAAAGAAGTCGGGCCGGGATATGATGATGATTTTCATACTTATAAATAGATCTCGCTGCCTTTCTGTGCAAATTCACGTGCTTTCACCTGCATACCTTCTTCAATCGCTGTTTCGGTCAGCATTCCATTTTCTTCCGCATACTCGCGCACATCCTGCGTGATCTTCATGGAACAGAAGTTCGGACCACACATGGAACAGAAATGTGCGATTTTGGCGCCTTCGGCAGGTAATGTCTCGTCGTGAAACTCCCGGGCTGTGTCGGGATCGAGGGAGAGGTTAAACTGGTCTGCCCACCTGAACTCAAACCGCGCCTTGCTCAATGCATTGTCGCGGTACTGCGCGCCCGGGTGACCTTTGGCCAGATCCGCTGCATGCGCGGCAATCTTGTAGGTGATTACTCCGTCTTTCACGTCCTTTTTGTTGGGTAGCCCGAGGTGTTCTTTCGGCGTCACGTAACAGAGCATGGCGGTACCAAACCAGCCGATCATCGCGGCGCCAATGGCGGAGGTAATATGGTCGTAACCCGGTGCAATGTCAGTCGTAAGCGGCCCCAAAGTGTAAAAAGGTGCCTCGCTGCAATGTTCCAGCTGCTTTTCCATATTTTCTTTGATTAAATGCATCGGCACGTGGCCCGGACCTTCGATGATCGTCTGCACGTCGTGCTTCCAGGCGATTTTGGTCAGCTCGCCCAGTGTTTCCAGCTCTGCAAACTGCGCGGCGTCATTTGCGTCGGCAATGCAGCCCGGGCGCAATCCGTCACCCAGCGAAAAAGCCACATCATAAGCTTTCATGATCTCGCATATCTCCTCAAAATGCGTGTACAGGAAGTTTTCCTTATGATGTGCGAGGCACCATTTGGCCATAATGGAACCTCCTCTTGACACGATCCCCGTAATGCGCCTGGCAGTTAGGGGAATGTAGCGGAGCAAAACGCCGGCATGAATTGTGAAGTAGTCTACTCCCTGTTCCGCCTGCTCGATCAGCGTGTCCCGGAACAGCTCCCACGTCAGGTCCTCCGCTTTACCATTCACCTTTTCCAGCGCCTGGTAGATCGGCACGGTACCAATGGGCACGGGCGAGTTACGGATAATCCACTCGCGGGTTTCATGGATATTCTTGCCCGTTGACAGGTCCATGATCGTATCTGCACCCCAGCGGCACGCCCATACGGCTTTTTCCACTTCTTCCTCAATGCTCGACGACACCGCAGAGTTACCAATGTTGGCATTGATCTTCACCAGAAAGTTGCGCCCGATAATCATCGGCTCGCTTTCGGGGTGGTTGATATTGGAGGGGATCACAGCGCGCCCGGCTGCTACTTCCTGCCGTACAAACTCAGGGGTAATGAAAGATTGAGGGGTATTTGCGCCAAAGCTCTGACCTGGATGCTGATGTGACAATGCGCCTGCCCGTCCATTCATTTCACTAAAATACTGGTCGATCCGCTGGTTTTCACGAATGGCGATGTACTCCATTTCCGCTGTGATAATCCCCTTTTTGGCATAGTGAAGCTGCGATACGTTGCACCCGGACCTGGCGCGCAGCGGTTTGCTGACGTGTGCAAACCGCAGGTGATCGAGCTGAACATCGGACAGCCGCTGCCGCCCATAGCTGGAAGATATCGCTTCAAGCTGCTCTACATCCTGCCGCGCCCGGATCCATTCCGACCTGAGTTGCGGCAGGCCTTTTTTTACATCAATATCAATGTGCGGATCGGTGAAAG
Organism: Dyadobacter sp. Leaf189; assembly: GCF_001424405.1. Taxonomy (GTDB): domain Bacteria; phylum Bacteroidota; class Bacteroidia; order Cytophagales; family Spirosomataceae; genus Dyadobacter. The sequence goes on along the minus strand of NZ_LMPS01000005.1, from coordinate 409,249 downwards.
GGCCGCTGGTATCGTATACGGTTACAGGTGCATTAGGCTCCGTCGCGCCGGGCTTTCCGTGTATCCTGGTGTCGCTTAATGCAATTTCTCGCATTGCTACCGAAATGTTGTGCAGCTTGCCTGGCACATACACTTTACGCGAATTAGGAAAAGGAGTCCTCGTAACCACGCCGCTCTCAGGTGTTTTTTCAATTTTCATAACGTACAGGATTGGTGAACCGCGGCTGATCCAGAGCGGTTCGGGTGAATATTGGTAAACTGAATTTTGAAGAAACGGGCAGTTATCCTCCCTGGGTGGCTTTGATCAGGGTAATACGGTCGTGGGGCTGTAGCTTGCGGCGCTCCCATTCAGACCTTGCCAGCACGGACTGGTTGATCGCTACGGCAACGCCTTTCAGGCTGTCGGGAAAGAATCCTGACAATAGCTGATGCACCGAATAATGGTCGGGAATTTCGCAGGATTGATCGTTAACTGTGATTTCCATTCTGAAAAACGTTTTGTGAGAAAAACTTCAGGAATGGACCTTTATGGAAAGATTCATTGAGATACAATAGCAGTATCTCTTACTTTTCCCTTCGGCAGTACTAGCTGCATCAGGTTCAAAGGGTATTATCTCAGTCCGCATATCGGGACACCCCTAAAGTTTCGACAAAACTATCTGAAAATGCGGCTTATCAAAATTTTCAGAGAATAAAATGCCTGCCTGCAAACCGCTGCGGGCGAATGCAAGCGCCCATTTAACTGACTAAAAGGCTGATGAAAAGTACTAAACCCGCGCAGGCGACGAAATCGTATTCCACCAAAAGTCACACAGCTGGCGGAAGAGCTGCATGGATTCTCTCAGGTTTTTTCCCTTCATCACAAATGCATTCGCCTGATGGGAATAGCTTTCACGTATATCGACCGGGTTATCCGAAAAGCTGAAAACAACCACTGGTACAAACGGCAGCTCCTTCACAGAGCTTTTCATCGTACTCAGAAGATCAAGCCCCTGCTGTTTGGTAGGCAGATACAAGTCTAAAATGATCATGTCAATGGGAAACGGGGATACGTCGATGTTGTCGCGCAGGTACTCGCGTGCCGTACTATCGTCGCTGAAACGCGTGATATGTACATGCGGCAGGATCTTTCGTAAAGAAATATTCATCAGTTCCCAGTGGTCGTCGCTGTCTTCCACGATCAGGATGTTCTTGCCTTCGAGGTTTTCGGGCAATGCAACTTCCTCCTGTACAGGGTAACTGTTCAGAAAAGAAACGCTGATCGACTTGGCAAGTTTGCTGTACGCATTGTAGGATACCGGCTTTGTAATATAAGCATTGATCCCCTGGCGATAGGCTTTGAAAATCAGGTCCTGATTGGAGGAGGTCGACAACATTACGATGGGTACGTGCCGGAGTTTGCTGCTGCTCCTGATGACGGACAATGCTTCCAGACCGCTCATGCGCGGCATGTTCATATCCATGACGATCAATGCGGGTTCGTGCAGGCTGGCCGGGCGGTTCATCAGTTCAAGCAGCTCGACGCCGTCGTTCACTTCAATGATAGTGACGTCCTGCATCACCTGTTCAAGGGCTTCTTTAATGAGCATTCGATCATCCTCGTCATCATCAACAAGAAAGATGGATTTAGGGGTTTCGAACGTGGGAATACCCGTCATGATGATTGGTTAATAGTTTTGGTGATGTAGCGTAACGGCCGCAAAAGTATGAAAAAAGGGAATCTGATGTTACTTCGGCTGTCGGCTGTCGGCTTTCGGCTTTCGGCTGTTAGCTATTAGCTGTTAGCTATTAGCTGTTGGCTATTAGCTGTTGGCTATTGGCTGTTGGCTATTGGCTGTTGGCAGCGTAATTCAAAAAAAGCCGAAGTCTGAAAGCCGATAGCCGAAGTATACCAGCAAACAGCTAACAGCTAATACCTAAGCCCCAATAAACATTCTCCCATTTTTTTATACATTTGAAAGATCAATCCCTTTCAATTTGAACCGGCTTTTGTCACTTCTGCTGTTTGGTCTGCTGCTGTATAATACAGCGGGCTATTCGGTTGTGTACCTGCTGGAAGAAACACCGGCGATGTCGGGCGGCGGCGGGAACTACGCCGCGCAGGGTGGTTTTGGCGGGGATATCGTGATCAAAGTGCCTGTGAATGTGCCTTATCAGGTCAGCTGGGACAATGCGGAGCCTGTCGAGGGTGAAATCCGGCATAAGGGGCTGCATTACCAGATGAAGACCAAGCAGCTGATCAATGATACGCTCTACGTACACTGCGAATTTGACCAGAATGCGCGTGACCGTTACACTGCATTAGTGTCGCGGATCCAGGATGAGATTGCGGGAGCGCGGCCGCAAAAAGGCCCTCGTTCCGTTATCCTCAAATCCTTCCTTAAAGATTATCTTGCCAATAACAGAAAGCACATTTTCTACATCCTGGAATGGATTCCGGCTGGTGTGCAGATCAGTGACAATTATCTGCTTTCGGCAGGTTGCCCTCCGGTGGCCCCCCTTTGCCCCCCTCCCGATCAGGCATAAGCCCCTTTTTAATTTTTACACAAAACATCCGGCAGACCAGGTAACATGGCGGCATTGCGCCCGCTTTGAGTTTCCGTGGCTGTCGTGTTAAAATCTCCTATCCGGCTTATTCCATTCAAACATGAAAAAACATATATACCTCGCGTTCGCATTGTTGTTTGCTTCTTTCGTTTCCTTCAACGCTCATGCACAAGGCTGTGTGGCGATTCGGAGCACCGGAAATGCCTGCATGCTCGCTCACGCAGACAGTACCGACCACCCGCAATGGGTTTTGACCACCAGCGCACGCTACTTCAAATCGTTCCGCCATTATTCGGGTACCACCGAGAACAAAGAGCGGCTCGTGCAGCATACGGAAGTGATTAACCATACTGCATCGCTGGACATCAACCTGACGCGGATTTTAAATGATCGCTGGTCCATTATGATCGACTTACCGATTATTTCCAATGCGCGTTCCTCGCTTTACGAGCACGGCTTGATCAATGGCGCCAACAAATTCAATCAGCGTCACAGCATGCATTCTTTCGGTATCGGCGACTTGCGCGTGGCGGCTTACCGGTGGCTTTTTGATCCTAAAACAAGTGCGCGCGGTAATGTTCAGCTGGGTTTGGGTATCAAGCTGCCGACCGGCGATTATAAATACGAGGACTACTGGTACAATGTGGGCCCGAATGGAAGTAAAGAGCTTCGCCCGGTAGACCAGTCCATTCAGCTGGGCGATGGCGGAACCGGCTTTACAGTGGAGGCAAATACCTATTATAACCTCACGCACAACTTCGGCGTGTACGGAAACTTCTATTACCTGATCAATCCACGCGAGCAAAACGGGGTGAGAACTTACCGTGAGACGCTTTCTCCCAGACTTGCCAACGAGGCAATTATGAGCGTTCCTGACCAGTATATGGCACGTGGTGGCGTCAGCTACGCGATAAACGGACTTGTACGCGGACTGACAGCGGCAGCGGGCGCGCGCCTCGAAGGTATACCCGTGCACGATCTCGTGGGTGGAAGCGGTGATTTCCGCAGACCAGGATATGTGTGGAGCATTGAACCGAGTATCAGCTACTCTTCCGGAAAATTCGGCTTTTTCGTGAGTGTGCCGGTGGCATTATCTCGCAACCGTACGCAGAGCGTAACTGACAAAGCTTATTCAGCGGCCACAGGCACATTTGCAAGGGGCGACGCTGCATTTGCCGATTACTCTGTGAATGCAGGGATTTCGTTTAAGTTTTGATTTTATCAAAACCAAACAAAAGTGCCGCGTGGTCAGAAACCACGTGGCACTTTTGTTTGAGGCTGGCTTTGCAGCTATTTGGAAGCTTCTTTTTGCAGGATCTGAATGGAGCCGCCGGAACTGTATCCTGAAAATTGAATGAACACATGGTCGCCGGTCTTTCTCCTGATCGCGTATACTCTCACGAGCGTATTGGCATAATCAATGGACCCTTCTTCTCCGAAATAGCTGGCTTCATCTTTGATCCGGTTCAGCTCTGAAGGCGCTACTTTTCCACTAAAAATCAGCACGCCACCAGCGGCGATGATCTGCTCGCGATAGGTTTTTTCAAAATACGGAAGTGACCATTCCTTTCCTTCCACGCTGGTCAGAAATGCTTTGTAAACGTGGCCTTCAACGGGGATCATCACTCCTTTGTAGGGAAAAAAGAGCCTGTCAAACTCACGTGTAAGTGGTTTGTTGAGCGTAGTGATGTTTGCAGGAAGCTTCAAAAAGGGAAATTCTCCCAGTTCTTTCTCGCTGAAAGGAATTTTTGACAAATCAATGGAATCAGGTACCGTTTGCCGGTGATCTGCCACCAATTCCGTGTGATTGAACGGTGCCTGCTCTGCCTGCACAGAATGGACGTATGTGGCTAGTAACAAGGCATTTGATGCAAGAAATACTGCTTTTTTAATTTTCATGACGAATTGGCTAAGTAACTGTTTGAGGACAATTATAGATATTTTAGCCTGAATTGTATTCCGTTTCAGCGCCACAGTTCCTTACCAACCTTCATTTCAGTTGCCGCGATCGTCTCTGTCCAGCAGCTGCATTCATTTTTTTATACGAATTGAATTTACATTATTGCAAAACAGAATTCCTGATCCTATTGCTTACCACCAACCTTTTTAACAATGGAAAATTTTACAGCTTCTGAAACGTCGGATTCAAGAAGGGACTGGCTTAAAAAATCGGCTGCGATGGCGGCTGGTGTACTGACGGGAACGGTGGCAATGGCGGCACCTGAGAAAAAGCCGGTTGTGACCAGAAGATTGCCTATCGCAGTTTCCAGCTACTCTTACTGGCCACTGACAGGTACCAAATACCCGATCGAAAAAGTGATCGAAAATGCAGCCAGGATCGGGTTTGACGGCGTGGAAGTACTCCACCGCCAGATGACTGAAGATTCGGTGGCTTACCAGAACAAATTAAAGCGGCTTGCATTTGACAGCGGCCTCGCCATGCCCCTGCTATCCATTCACCAGAATTTTCTGCAACCTGATGTAGCCAAGCGGAAAGCGGATATCGAGCATACTTACAAATGCATCAATATTGCCTCGCAAATGGGTATTCCCTGCGTGCGCATGAACACGGGCTCCTGGGGCACCATTAAAAACAAACGCCAGACCGACTACTATACCCATGGCGTAGAGCCGCCCATTGAGGGATACACTGATGAAGACGGGATCAAATGGACCATCGACGGAATGGGCGAATGCCTCCAATACGCCGAAAAAGCGGGGATCGTACTTGCCCTGGAAAACCACTGGGGACTGTCTTCCAACATCGAGTACCTACTCAGAATGTACAATGCGCTGAAAAGCTCCCCTTCCATGGGACTGAATGTGGACACCGGCAATTTCGTGGGTGAACCTTATGCCGGACTCGAAAAGCTGGCGCCTTATGCTACCATTGTTCAGGCCAAAACCTACTATGGCGGCGGGACGTTTTATGATAAGGAAATGGATTATACGCGCATCGGCAAGATATTTCAGAAGGCGAACTACAAAGGTTTTGTATCGCTCGAAATGGAGGGCAAGGAAAACCCGGAAACTTCGGTGCCTAAGAGTCTTGAACTGCTCCGAAAAGCATTCACATTCACTGCCTGAGCGCTCTGACCATCACTCACAAAAAAGCCGGAGGTACCTGGGGTACTTCCGGCTTTTTTGTGGGTTAACACACTTACTTCACCGTTCTTTTCGCCCAGTTGAAAATCGTTGAATATACCTCTTCTCTCACAGGCTTTCGCGAAAGAACGAGATCGTGCATGCCGCCGGGTACCGCCTGAATGCTGTACTGCCCCACGATATTCTGCGCGCGCCGGGCCACTTCATTCACGTCCAGCACTGCGTCGCCATTGAAAAACAGGTCGCTCCATTTCTTTTCGTCGATGGATTTGGAAGCATGCAGTACGAGCACCGGTTTGTCGATCTGCAAGCCTTGCAGCAACTTTTCCTGCGCCAGATGCACCGCGCGCACCCAGCCAAAGTTGACCGGCGGCGCAATGAGCGGCTTAAAGCCGAGGCTGTATGCCCATTCACCGTGGTAATCTTTATGCAGGCTTTCTCCATAAAGTGGATTGATCCCGAGATCGATACCCGTTTCCGGATGTTTTTCGGCGCGTTTGATCATCAACGGAAGCGCTGTTTTTTTCAGTCCTGATTTGATGTTTAATGCAAATAGCGGACTGTTCAGCAGCACTGCGTCAAACTGCTCGCGTCCGTTCCGGGCGTCTGCATACACAGACACGATCAACCCGCCGAGCGAATGCCCCATTAAAAGTACCTTATCATTTCCCTCGCTGTGCATGATGTGCAGGGTAGTATCAATGTCGGGAAAGTACTCAGACAATTCTCTTACGTTATTAAACTTCTGGTGCGCGAGCCAGGAGCGACCGTATTTCCGCAGGTCGACTGCATAAAAGTTGTAGCCTTCTTTGAGAAAGCGCTCTGTCATTTCTTCCTGGAAAAAGTAATCGTTGAATCCGTGCACGTACAAAACGGCCTTGCTGCTCTTCGGAGTTGCCAGTTTCCGGATGATCGTGCAGGTTACACTACCTTCATAGTCGGCGGGCTGTACAATGGTGGCCTGTTTGAATTCTTTCCCAAGTATATCTCCGAAATAAGTAACCTGCCCGAACGCAGAGCAGGCGCTCAGTCCGATTAAAAGCAGGTATCCCGCAAATTTTTTCACTGGCTGTAAATTGAAAAATGAGGCATAAATATAGCTTCAACTATTCAATTTTCTTCAACTCTTCCCCGCGATCCGGTTTAAGGTTTACTGCCCGGAATTCGGGATTTGTGTTGTTTTCGATGACAAAGCCTTTTGCAATATCAACCTCAATGCGAACGGAACCCGTGGTAAACTTGAATATGTGTCCGCCCGCTTTCATATCGCCCGACAGGTAATGCAGGTGAAAGCCCGGCACATTGGTCCTGGCGAGGTACGGAGGCAGCAGAAATCCGTTGCAGGTACCTTGCGTGTTTTTGATTTCAAACACCGCCTGGTTTGTTTTCAAATGCTGGGTCAGTGTATGATAAGGAGGCTTGGCTGGCCGCGCGGCGCGGGTTGTCATCGTCGTGAAGTTACCTGTGATCCGCAGCGCGTATATACCATTGGGATTAAGGATTTTGAGTAAATGCTCCTGTACATTTTCATAGCTCAGGTTCTCGCCGGTAAGTGTGATGACGGTATCTGCTTTGAAGTATTTGACAAATGCGGCTGAGGTACTGTCTGCATCGCTTACTTCACTCACGGAGCCGTCGAAGGATACTTTATACACCCGGCCCTTGTCCATGATCAGCTCACCGTCGACTTTATTGAAGGTACCTACCCCAAAGTCGCCGCGCGTTTTCAAACCGGCGATATTCAGGTCTCCGTCAAATACGCCCGCCATTAATGCATCGATGATGGAATACTGGTACATGAGGTCTTCATTTTGCAGGTTCTGCAGTCCGCGCCGGGTGGAATTTTTAGCAACCTGGCAGCCGCCGCAAACGAGCAGAAGCAATGCAAATGAGAAAAAGATGGTCTTGGAGAAAGGGTTCACAGATGTGTTTGGGTAGATGAATTGAATATAACCTAAATACGGCAGCAGCCCTGCTTTACTTACCTGACTGGCTTTAAAGCACAAATACACAGTCAGAATAGGCGGGATTCGGGTTTAAATTGAAGTAAATAAAGGATTGCACTGGCGCAGTTGATTTTGCAGAAAAAAAGGGGCAACTTAAAAACATTGCGCTTTCCTGACCATTCACCAATTACAAACCCGTTCAATGAAAAAGACACTACTCCTGTTACTGTTGCCCGCCCTGTCCATCGCACAGACAGCCCCCACTCCAATGTCGCCCAAAGCGGCCAAGATCCACGCGAAAGCGCTGACGATCGACACCCACGCTGACGTGCCCATCAACATGATGAAAGAGGGATTCGACATCGCTGTCGAGCACGATTACGAGAAAGACCGTTCACAGATCGACTTTCCGAGGATGATCAAAGGCGGCATGGACGGGATGTTCTTTGCGGTTTACCTGGGCCAGGGAAAGCGAACCGACGAAGCGAATGCAGAAGCAAAAAAGAAGGCGCTCGCCATTTTTGACAAAATACATGAAACTGCCCGCCTGCACCCAGATATCGCGGCGATCGCAACTACGTCGAAAGATGCCTACCGTCTTCAAAAAGAAGGAAAACGCGCCATGTTTATTGGTATGGAAAATGGCTGGCCGGTTGGCAAGGATATCACAAATGTGAAACAATACTATGATCTTGGATTGCGCTATATCACGCTTTCACATTCGCTGAACAATGATATCTGCGATTCGTCTACCGATGGCGACGGTCCGGAACACAATGGACTCAGCAAGTTTGGAGAAGAAGTGGTGAAGGAAATGAACAGGCTCGGTATGATGGTAGATATCTCGCACGTATCGGATTCAACCTTTTACGATGTGATCAAGCTTACCAAAGCGCCGGTGATCGCCTCGCATTCAAGCTGCCGCGCATTATGCGATGTTCCCCGGAATATGACAGACGAAATGATTAAAACACTGGCCAAAAATGGCGGCGTGATCCAGATCAACTTTGTACCCGGTTTTGTAAAAAAACCTTCCCAGCCACACGAAATGTCACTCAAAGCGCTACGGTTGAAAATCCGTCAGACGGATCTTTCGGATGCGGACAAAAAAGCATTGCGCGATGAAATGAAGGCGATTAACGAGAAGTACAAAGGTGATATGCCGACTATTCAGGATGCTGTCAACCACATTGAGCACGTGATCAAGCTTACCAGTGTCGAGCACGTTGGTATCGGAATGGACCTCGATGGCGGCGGTGAGGTAATTGGACTGAAAGACGTGAGCCAGATTGGCGCAATTACCGAGGAACTGGTAAAAAGAGGCTATTCAGCGAAGGATATCGAGAAGATCTGGGGAGGCAATATCATGCGTGTTCTCGACCAGGTAGAGAAAGCGGCGGGGAACATCTGATACCCTGCTTTTTGCGCGATTTTCAAAGGAAATCGCGCAAAAAAATATATACATTTAGAGAAATAGTTTAATAAAATTGCAAATCTTACACTCTCTTAATGATTATCACAAATTGCGTTCAAACAAATGGCTAAGTCAGCGGATAATAAAAAAACAAAGTCAGCAAGCGACCTTCCGGAAAACGGAACATTGAAAACCGGGGGTCAGGAGCTGAATGCGGTCGAAACAGTTAGCCGTTTTACAGATTTTGATATTCATCTTTTTCGTCAGGGAAAACACTTCAAGCTTTACGAAAAGCTCGGCTCGCACGTGATGGAACACAAAGGCGTGGTAGGTACCTACTTTGCAGTATGGGCACCGAATGCGACCTACATTTCCGTGATCGGTAATTTCAACGGCTGGAACAAGGGCGGCCACGCACTGGCGCCGAGGTGGGACAGCTCGGGTATCTGGGAAGGCTGGATCCCAAACGTGGGTGTCGGAGAGGTTTACAAATATCATATTGTATCTCAAACCGGCGAGCACCTTGAAAAGTCTGACCCATTTGCACTCTGGTGTGAAGTGTCACCAAAAACCGCCTCTATCGTATGGGATAACTGGTACGAATGGGGTGATTCGGAGTGGCTGAAAGTGCGCAAGGAAAAAAACAAGCTGAATGCGCCGATATCGGTATATGAAGTCCACCTGGGCTCCTGGCAGCGCGATCCTTCGGACCCGCTGCGCTTTTTGACCTACAAAGAAATAGCGGCGAGCCTGGTTCCTTATGTAAAAGAAATGGGTTTTACGCACGTGGAACTGATGCCCGTGATGGAACACCCCTACCCGCCTTCGTGGGGATACCAGATCACGGGTTACTTCTCGTGTACGGCACGCCACGGTACCCCGCAGGAACTGATGTACCTGATCGATCAGCTGCATCAGGCCGGGATCGGTGTGTATATAGACTGGGTTCCCTCCCACTTTCCGGGCGATTTGCACGGACTCTACCGTTTCGACGGTACCGCGCTTTACGAACATGAGGATCCAAGGAAAGGATATCACCCGGACTGGAAGAGCTATATTTTTAATTATGGAAGAAATGAGGTCCGCTCGTTCCTGATCAGTAATGCCATTTTCTGGCTGGACAGGTACCATACCGACGGACTCCGTGTGGATGCAGTTGCTTCCATGCTTTACCTGGATTATTCAAGAAAGCACGGAGAGTGGATACCGAATGAATTTGGCGGAAGGGAAAACCTGGAAGCTATTTCGCTGCTGCGTGAAATGAATGTGGCTGCGTACACAGAGTTCCCCGACATCCAGACGATCGCCGAAGAATCTACCGCATTCCCAGGCGTATCGCGCCCGGTTTTTGTGGGCGGATTAGGTTTCGGTATGAAATGGATGATGGGCTGGATGAACGATACATTGAAATACTTCCAGCTGGATCCTGCATTCCGTCGCTGGCATCAGGATCAGCTCACGTTCAGTCTGGTGTACTCGTTTTCAGAAAATTTCATGCTCCCCTTCTCGCACGACGAGGTGGTTTACGGGAAGAAGTCACTGATCAACAAAATGCCTGGCGACGAGTGGCAGAAGTTTGCGAACCTGCGACTGATGTTCGCTTATATGTTTACGCACCCCGGCACCAAGCTGCTTTTTATGGGTGGGGAATTCGGACAAGCTTCTGAATGGAATTTTGAAAGAAGCCTGGACTGGCACCTGCTAGAACAAGCTCCTAATAAAGGTTTAAAGGATTGTGTTAAAACTTTAAATCAGCTTTATAAAGACGAGCATGCATTGTTCGACCATTCTTTTTCAAGTGAAGGTTTTGAATGGATCGATACCCAGGACAGAGAGAACTCGGTGCTTGTATATGCAAGAAAAGGGCTTGATCCTGCACAAAGTCTGATTATTGCGCTTAACCTGACGCCCCTGCCCAGAAAGGGGTATCGCGTCGGTGTACTTTCGGAAGGCAGCTGGCAGGAGATCTTCAACTCTGATGCGGAAGCTTTCGGCGGCAGTGGCGTCATCAACTACGATCCTGTTACCTCGGAAGCGCACAGATGGCACGGAAGAGCGAACTCATTGTTGCTGGACCTGCCACCGATGGGCGCAGTCGTTTTAAAGAAAACAACCGCCAAAAAGCTTCTTTAAGGCCGGTAACTTACTTTATTTCAATCTTAGGCAGAGCTTTCAAACTCTGCCTTACTTTTTTTGCACATTTTTTTACCTTTGCCCATCACATGACCAAGGATCAGATGAAGCGTTTAAGGATAATAGTACTTTTTTTGTTTTTGGGTTCGGTTTCAGGTTATAGTCAAAGCTTGTCCCGCGTCACGTCCGGTATTGACCTCGGACTTGGTTTTCAGGGCGATCAGTGGGTACCTTCTGCATTGTACCACCAGGAGCTTAGCCTAAATCATTTTCCATGGTTCCGCATCGGCTGGGGCGTGCGCGCCTGGGGCTATTATGCGGGCAGAACAAACCTGGTACCGCAAAGCAATGCATTCTCGGACGATACTTTGAAGTTTGGCAAGCTGAGCGCGAACGGAGCCAGCTTTGTATTCGGGGCAAATGTGCGTGTATGGAGATTTGACATCGGCGCGAATACAGACATTTTTGGCATTGCATTCGGCACGAAGCGCAGCGGACTTTATTCAAAATCAACTTTCTACGAAGGAGAAGGCGCTGAATATTACAATGCCTACATCGGCAGCAACCCTGCTACACTGAATGCGCTTCCATTGGTAATGGACAAGCAGAACGGGCAGTCGGAAGTATTCCTTCGCTACTGGATTGCGGATCGTATCGGCTTGAAGCTGGGCTATGTGCACGGTCGCATTACTTACAGCACGCCTGAGAAGCTTGACAATGGCCAGCGCCGCTTTTCGGCCACTTACGGCGTACCTTATGTCGGCATATCATTTCCCTTATACAACTGATCATTCAAGAATGCCTGAAAAGCTGGTTGATTCGCATAAATATAACCTCTGGAAAAACAAACTTGAAGGAAACGGACTTGCTATACACCGTGTAGACGAGCTTTACAGCCGCCGGAACGGTCACGGAGAAGTACTTTTTTCATTGCTTTACACAGACGCTACTACGCCGGAAGGCCACAAAATTCCACCAATCTGTTTTTTGAAAGGTGAAGTGGTGAGCGTGCTGGTTTGCTTTATAGATTCCGAGACGAAGGAAAAGTACCTCCTGCTTGTGCAGCAGCGCCGCATTTGCGACGGTTCCCTTACCTACGAGCACCCTGCCGGCATGCTGGACAGCGAAAGTGACGCAGCCGCAGTTGCAGCGCGTGAGGTGTTTGAAGAAACAGGTATCCCGGTGGAAGTATCGCAGTTGATCAGCGTAAACAAAGCACCATTTTATCCGTCGACAGGCACGAGCGACGAGGCGATGTACATGTTTTACTGCGAGCTCGAATTAAGCACTGAGGAGATCCACAGCTACCATAACAAAGTGCAGGGTGTATTTTCCGATCACGAGTTTATCAATACCTATGTAGTGCCTTTTGTGGAAGGCCACAAGCTGATCAATAATTCGAACGGAGTGCTGCTGGACTACCTGTATTTGAAGGATGTAGGAGACTGGGAGTTGCTGAAAAAGCTGTAATACGATCATTAGGCCAGAAAAAATTTTCAGCAAAATGGCCGAAAATCAAAATAGGGGCTATATTTGCACCCCATTACCGAGAGAAGCACCCGTAGTTCAATGGATAGAATTGTGGTTTCCGGTACCATCGATAGGGGTTCGAATCCCTTCGGGTGCACTATTTGACATAACAAAATCAATCATAACCCTGCAAATCAACTGTTTGCGGGGTTTTTGTTTTTGAAATGGGTGCCAAAATTTTCATTTATTACCAAATAAAAGGTGAGCAAATCGAGAGCAGCGTTACACCCAACGATGTGCTCACCAATTTGAGTGTAACTTGTTGATATGCAGCCTGTCCACGAGATGGACATTTTGACTTTTTGGAGCTTCAAACCTAATTTTCATTCACTAAAACTGGTTTGTTATGCTTACAAAAACATTCAATTTGCACTTCTATCCTAAAAAAAGAAGTGGCCATTCAGGAGGCAAAACGACGTTCCAATGGAAACTGTTTCGAAAATGCTTGGACACAAAGATTTGAAAACCAAGCAACACTACGCCAAAATCGTTGATCTAAAAGTACGAGCTGACATGGAAAAGCTGGGTAGGAAGTTGAAATAACTCAAATCAAAAGAATCACTTTGATTATCCCAAAATAAGCCCCCCACTACGTGAGCTGATCGAAGTCTCATGTCTCTCTACTAATCTTCATCATATCAGAAATTTTACCGTAGGCTTGTGAAGTGGGATTATTAATAGAATATCCCGGAAAAAAGTGAGCTGTGAGGAGATCGTTTAGCACTTCAAAACAATGTCGGTTAGCTTGGTTTAAAACCTGTCTGACCGGCATTATCGTGATTCGCTGTGAGCTTATCTCAGCTCTTTAAGAGGGGCATACAGAACCTGAGATTTTACATTTTCCCGCCAATTTTGGCTACCGTTCGACCTCTTAACTCAGGACAAACACAAAGACGGTGATTGCAGCATCAGGGCGTTTATTGCCCAAGGTATAACGAGAAGATTACGCAAAGTAAGCGTTTGTCAATAGAATGAAGAAAAAGCGCAAACGAAAAATGAACCAATACGTTATAGAATATGATTCCCTATCTCCTGATAATATTATTGCGGCTTCCAAAAACTGAAAAAGGGAAAACACCCGAAACTAAGAACGTCCAAAACCAAATAGGTTGTCCCACACTCAGCCATAACCAGCCAATTACGATGGTAATACATCCGGCAATAATTAGTATTTCCTGCTGCCCCCCTTTCAATGAAGCACATACAACTCCCCCCATAAAACAACTGATGTACACGCAAAATAGCTTAATGACATACTGAGTAATATCGTGGCTCCCGGCGATAGAATTATCAAACAACTCCAATGAACCGGGGAATACATATCCCTGGATTTTTGCTAAGACGGAGCTCAACAGTCCGATCGTTCCGAATCCTAACACAACGGATAATATCTTACTGAATTTCATGACTTATCTGGTTAATTATAAAATTTTCCTGATCTTTTGTAAGCACGATAGGCTCAGTCATAATCTTTTGAACATCTTTATCGCTTGCAGACCGGAATTTTTTGACAAATTTCTCTAAATCGGCTTTGTCTTTTGGTATGAAAGATGCGGCATTATTTTTTGCATTGGTTTGAAATTTTTTGATAATCGGCTGCATCAGTCTATTGTACTTTTCACAGGCTTTTAAAATATCGTCAGGGTATTCCGCTATAAAATGTGCCAGTGCCTTCGCCCCGAAAATAGATAATGATGCGCCCATGCCCGATAGGGCTGTTGGACAATAGCCTGCATCTCCCAGCAATACCAGGTTTCCACTCACTAGATCTGAAGCATTAATCATCCCCATTTTATCAACGAAAACCAAGCCGTTATCCAAAAGATCATCTAACAGCTTCTTTACTTCGGGATCATAATCAGGAAAAGAACTCTTAAGAATTAAAGAAGCATTATTTTTGATCGTTCCGATATCTTGTGTACTATGGATGTAGCACTGAACGGCAATTTCATCTGCCGCAATTGGATATATAGACAACATCTTATCGACGTCAATATATATCTTAAAAACACCAACCTGATACGAATGTATATGCTTCAATTTTCCTCCCATATAAAGCATATTAAAATCTTCTAATTGGCAATCATTAAAGTAACGTTCTCTGGTAACAGAACGCAATCCTTCCGAAACAACTACCAAATCAACCACTATTGTATCTCCGTTTGAAAGCGTAATTATCGTCTTACCTGCTTTTTCCTCCAGTTGTGAAATCGTTGAATCGAAAAGTATATTTACATCGTTGTTGATAGCCTCATACAAAACATGATGCAGCCCGCCTCGGGATATGAGTACCGAACGTTCGATATTTTCATTCATTTTATCATAATTGATGCTTCGAATGATTTCCTCATTACTATCTATAAAATGAACTGTCTCAGACGGGGACGATTCTGCCTGAAGTTTCTGGGTTAACTCCAGTTCATCCATGATTCTAACCCCGAAACTTTTCAGTGAAATAAGAAATCCGGCTTTACTGAACGAGGTCGACCTATCAATAATCGTAATAGTATGACCTTGTTTCGCTAAGAAATTGGCTGCCGTTAAACCAGCTATTCCCGCGCCGGATATTAGAATGTGTTTTTTCATTTTTTCTGTTTTTTCAATTTGGTAATGCAAACTTATTCATACTTTTAATGCTAAAATAGCTCTCTAAGTACAAAAAATAGTTCATAAAGATGACCAAGGAGAACAACAAACAGGAAATGATTTATTGGGCGGAGCGTTTGGGGATTTCGCTAACTCAATATGCAGAGGAATTGGAAGTGCTAGAGCTTAATGAGATTAAAATCGTAGATCTCTTACCCGCAATGTTATTGATGATTCGCTCTGTTATAGCAAAGAAAACATTTCGCTTCCGGAGAAAACCGATAAAGCTGATTGAAAATGGGATCTTAATTTCATTTATAAATATTGTCAACTTACCATTAAACTCATCCGCTGCTGGCAAAAATATATTGAAGCATGTACAGCCACACGTCCGCATTGTACCGCTGAATACAGACAGTGAAGTTGTCTTTCCTAAAGACATGAATATTCAGCAGATAACGATCATCATAAGCCTTGATTATTTACAGACGTTTATAGGAAAAGATCACGGGCGGTTTGATTACCTTTTTGATAATGAAAAAACACTTTGGATAGAAGAGTTCATGTCGCCCGAATTAGCAGCGTTGGTAAACGAAGTCGCAGATATTCCCTCTTCACAAACGTTACCGGACGCTTACTATCGATTGAAGTCACTTGAGTTAATATTTTATCTATTTAAAAATCTATTGATAAGAGAAGAAACTCCGCATCAAAATTTATCGAAATACGAAATAGAATCCGTCTATCGCGTCAGAGACAAAATTGCTGCTTCAACGGACCAACCATTTGTGCAGGAAGAATTGATAAAATTAAGTGGTATGAATATAATTAAACTTCGAAAAATTTTTACGCAAGTATTCGGAAAAGGCATGTATCCATACTATCAATATTTGCGTATGCAGGAGGCCGCTAGACTTTTAAGAGAAGAACATTTATCCGTTTCTGAGGTGGGTTATCAATTGGGTTTTAGCAATTTAAGCTATTTCGGAAGATTGTTTGAAAGGCACTTCGGTGCCAAACCCAAGAAATGGAGTCAGAGTGAAAAGCGACACCATTTGTCTAAAACAGCATTCTTCAGGTGAAGGTACGGAGCTGAAGCCCGGGACGTATTGTAAATTCTGCCCTTTTACCCGCTGGGATGCGAACCTAGGATATCTGTTGCTTCGTGGTTCACATCGTCAATCCTGTTTATCTGAATTGTAATCCTCATTTAGCGGGCGCTTAACATGCGGATAGTTCATTATCCATTATTTTTAATAAGGTTTAAGCTCATAAATGTTTGAGCGAGCAAATCGAGAGAAGTTAAGTACTATTGCGGCTAATCATTGATTTGCAGGATTTTTGTCTTTTGATAATTCTAAACCCAGATAACGTTTATGAATATGACGAATGCGTTAAAAACTCAGCTGATCGCAGGTCTGCTTTGCATGATTAGCATTGGTGGATTTGCTCAGAAAGGCCAGCCGTTCTTCTTTATCCAGATGACGGATACCCAGTTTGGCTTTTTTACCGATAATAAGAGTTTTGAAAAGGAAACCGAAAACTTCGAGAAGGCAATTGCAGCAGCAAACCGCCTGCATCCCGCCTTTGTCATTATCACCGGAGATCTGATCAATAAACCCGCCGACCAGGCGCAGCTGCTTGAATACAAGCGCATTGTAGCCCTCCTTGATCCTTCAATCCCCATTTACCATGTGGCAGGTAATCACGATGTAACCAATGATCCCAAGCAGGGTGATATCGAAAAATACCGCAAGGAGCTTGGCAAAGACTATTACACCTTCAAGCACAATGGGATGCAGGGAATCGTTTTGAATTCTTTGTATTTTAAAAGTCCGGCTGGTGTAGAGAAAGAGGCTGCTGCCCAGGAAAAATGGTTAAAAAAACAACTGAAAACAGCCCGGCGTTCATCGGCTGCGCCTGTGCTTGTATTTCAGCACCACAGCTGGTTTTTGACTAATCCGGAAGAGAAAGACGAATACTTCAACATCCCTGCTGCAACCAGAAACAAGTTTTTGGCCCTTTTCAAACAGTACGGTGTGAGCCACGTATTCGCAGGGCACTACCACCGCAATGCTTTTGGTAAGTCAGAAAATATGGAAATGGTGACTACCGGGCCAGTGGGAAAACCATTGGGTAAAGATCCTTCCGGGTTTCGTATCGTTACTGTGTCAGAAAACAAAGTGAGCCACCAATACTACGAACTGGACAGTGTTCCTCAGAAAGTTCTTATAAAGTAATTAATGCCGCAATTACTCCTATACTTGATGAAAAACGAAACTGTAACGCGACTTAATCTCAGGCAGACCTGATCCGCCTGCCAAAACAAGAGTTAATAATACCTCATTGAAAATATTAAGTATCCCACGTTACGATTTAAGTAACCGGTAAATCAATAAAGTATTAGGCATGGATTTATTATAGAATTAGTTTGTACTTTAATAGAATTCAAACTACATATCTAAAAACCAATGCAAGCCTATGAACAAACACTTTCGAAGAACATTTCTTTATGCAACCTGCTGTCTCGGCATAAAGGTTGCCGCCATGGGACAGAATTCCAACGTGAATTACCCAATCACAAGCAGCACGGTAGTAACAGCAGTTCAGACAATAACTGCATCAAGCTCGATTTCAGGGCCAACAAGCGTCGTTACATTTACCGCCGCGCAAACAATTAACTTCATCAACGGATTCACCGTTTCCGGAGTGTCCAACTTCACAGCACAGATTGGCGTGGCTACCGCGAGGACATCCGCTGAACACTTGTTGCCCGAAGATGAAGGCAGCAGTATTAAGATTTACCCCAACCCTATCCGGGACCTGGCGACCATCCAGATTTCCGGCAGCCGGAATACTTCTGCTGATATTGTCATTTATAACCTCAAAGGAGAAGAAGTGTCCCGCCTTGCAGCCAAAGAATCTAAGATCCACGGCGAACGGGAGGCAACATTTGACGCTACCCCCCTTCCCCCCGGACTTTATATCGTCGAGATCACAGAAGGTGAAAAAAGGACAATTAGCAAACTACTCAAACATTAAAGCTCATCAACAACATGAAAATTCAAATTTTACTTGCGGCACTTTTGATGTCCCTTGGCGCATTCGCCCAAAACCAAATCTCAACTCCTTCACAAAAACCACTTAAAATCAATAGCGACACTTTACGACTATCATCCGGATATCTTAAGCTAAACGATGCCAGTTTGATTTCTGTGAAATCAACCAGCGGTGGGCAAAACTTATCAGTTGGAGTAAATAGTGGCAATTATATAATCACAGGAAAATCGAATACTTCGCTTGGAGACAGCACAGGTAATGCGCTGACATCCGGATATGAAAACACGTTTTTAGGTTTCACTACCGGTAAAATAAATACCTATGGAAGAGAGAATACGTTCATAGGCGCCAATGTTGGTAAGAAAAACACGGGTGGTCATTATAATGTCTTCGTAGGCAGTCAATCCGGTAAAGCCAACGTAACAGGCGGAAATAACATTTTTATAGGCAGAGAATCAGGAGGTGCTAATACAGTAGGGAATAATAACATTTATCTGGGATATCAGTCCGGGGCAGCTGGCATTGATGCCGAAAATAACGTGATTATCGGGCACCAGGCAGGAAGGTCCTATGCAGGATCAGGAAACGTTTTCATAGGTTTCAAGGCAGGTTCCAACAGCGCTGGAACGCCCACGGGAGCGGCAGTGGATAACAAATTGATTATAACCAACAGAACCATCGACGGAAAGCCATTGATTGAGGGAGACTTTGCCAATGGTAGTAATCCGAGCAGGTTAATCTTATACGGCAAGACTGGTGTCACATCCAGTACCTCAACTTTCGTTTTTCCGGCTACGACCTATGGAACTTACAGCCTGTTTGTTAAAGGTGGCATTTTGGCCGAAGCAGTCACTGTATCAACAACCTGGGCGGACTATGTTTTTGACAAAGAATACAAACTGAAACCTCTATCGGAAGTTGAAAAGTACATCCAGGCAAATAAACACTTGCCAAACATTCCGGCAGCTGCCGAAATTGAAAGTGCAGGCATGAACGTTGGAGAGATGTCGAGATTGCAGCAAGAAAAAATCGAGGAATTAACGTTATATCTGATAGAACAGCAGAAGGTCGCAACCGCTCAGCAGAAAGAAATTGACGAACTGAAAGTTCTGGTAAAAACGCTTGTGGAAAGCCGTAAATAAAAAGCGCTATATCTTTTTCAGTTTACCAAAACAGATATTTTTGATGAAAAATATTCTTCAATTCTTTCTTTTTGCATTGTTAGCCTGCCCGGCAACAGCGCAATATGCTCAGAATACCTGGGACGGTTCCAGCAGTGATGACTGGAATAATAAAAGCAATTGGTCGCTTGATTCTGTACCAACACCTTGTCATCAGGTTGTCATTCCAGCTACTCCGCGCAATCCCAAGCTGACTTCTGATGTGTACCTTTCCAACCTTTCTTTTTCAGGAGGTGATCTTGTCACGAATGATTATAGTTCGAATTTCATTGTTGGTGGTGCTGGTTCGCCTCTGATTTATAAACGACAGACTTCCGGGCCAAGGATTTTCAACACAGTTTATACGGTTCATAATGATCCTACTAAAACTTACGCGTTGCAGAAGTCAATCAATACCTGCGCTCCGATATTCCGTTTTGAAGTACAACCCGGTGATAACTGGCCCTCTGATACGGGTTCAACGCCGGGGAGCATCACAGATGGTAATCGCCAAAACGGTAGGATCAAGGAGCGAAGCGAGCTTTCACAACCCAATATGAACATACCATTCAATGCGACGACCGACGTTACAATCTGGATGGCCTATTCCATGTATATTGAACCGGGGGAAAACGTTACGTACAACCTTAAAGACCATTATTGCTTTTTGGGGCAGTGGCACGGGTCCGGCAATGCTGATGCTTCATGGGATTTTTACTTCAGGGGGCAAGATTCGCTGGTATTGCAAACACGCGGAATAGATCTATTTACCGGAAGTGAAAACTTGCTTGCGGTCAATCGAAAAGTATCGACGGTTTCGAGAGGGAGCTGGCACAATTTCGTAGTCAAGGTAACCCATAGTTTAAAGGGCACGGGAGCTGTCCAATGGTGGTTGGATGGAATCGAGCAATGCAACATTAACAATATATATGTTGGGTGGAATCGCACTACTGTGGGTTATTGGAAGTTTGGGATTTATCGGACTGCCGCCAGCACAAGTGTACAAACGGACCTGGGAGTCCGATATGCCAATATGGAAGTCGGCACTTCAAGTTTGATTGACAGGGTGACCAATCCCAGGCCGCTGGAATAAGCGGAATCAAGCCCCGGCTTCATTTGGAAAGATATAGGCTTGTTTAATTGACAAGCCTATATCTTAGACAGCCTTAAACCAAAATCATATCGCTTTTCAACAACCCGGCTGATCATTCCGATCTGTCCGCAGTGATATATGGTGTGTTTGATGTTCCAGTCAATCGCCTCCAATTTCGTGGTCGCGATGGGGTGTGGCGTAGGTGTCGGCTGGGAAGCTTTTGGAGTATATCCATTTGATGTCCTCTGATAACCATTATTGAATGGAAATAGTGACTGACGATCAGATGTCCAACCTGCCAGTTGATACTGGAGTCAACCACTTCCGGGATGATTTCCCATTTGTCAGACGGCACAGCTTCAAGCAGCCGGTTTGTCCATTGATAGGCGTTAAGTGTCTGATCGATTAGCAGGTCAATTTCCGTCATAGCGGCGAAGAACTTAAAAGTTGTTAGGTGCCGCGCACTTTGTCCAATAATCCATTATTACACGAAGGGTATCGCGCAATTCATCGAAATTATTAGGCTTGACAAAAAATCCCTGAGCGGAAGTACTATAAGCATCGATCACCACTTTGTGGTTTAAAGCGGTAGTAAAGTATAAGTATGGAATACACTTAAGCTTTAATTCAGCATCGTTATTGAGCTTCTCGCGTAACTCAAAGCCGCTAAGCCTTGGCAGGTTGATGTCAGACAGGATGAGAAACGGTAACTTGTCAGTGCTATGTAGATATTCGAGCGCCACCTCCCCGTCCGGGAAGTACCTGCGCGCATTAGAATATCCTAGCACTTCAAATGCCTCTTCGAGTATAAATTGATCATCTGCATCATCTTCTATGATAATAATTTCTCCGTTTTTATTCATAGTATCGTATTGAATCCGTACGCCGCACAGCAGCAAAAATCATTCCCCTGTCCACAGTCGTATATTGTTGCGATCGCAAAAGGCTACATATATTATTTCCACTCTTCTGTTCCGGTGATCCCCAGTTCCTGCGGCCGGAACACGGGATCTTTGCCTGCGTCCTTTTGTTTTTGGTAATCCTTAAGTGCATCTAATGCGGGCTTTCTTAGCAAGAGGATAGCAATGATGTTGAGCCACGCCATGATTCCTACACCTATATCGCCAACCGTCCAGGCCAGGGCAGCTGTTTTGATAGAGCCATAGAACGTGGCGGCCATGATCAGGATACGTAGTCCCCAGAGCGCTGCTTTACTGTTTTTGTCACCGAGCAGGTAGCTCAGGTTCGTTTCGGCGATGTAGTAATAAGCCATCACAGTCGTGAATGCAAAAAACAAAAGTGCAACCGCAACGAAGCCGCTGCCCAGTGAGGGGAAATGGACATTAATAGCAGATTGTGTAAACTCGGCGCCCATCGCGGCTCCGGGAATGTGCTCCACCAAAAAGCCGCCGTCGGGATTAGCAACATTATATTGGCCTGTAAACAGGATCATCAATGCCGTAGCAGTGCATACGAAAAGTGTATCGACATAAACTGAAAACGCCTGAACAAGTCCCTGCTTGGCCGGGTGGCTTGTTTCGGCCGCCGCTGCTGCGTGGGGTGCTGTTCCCTGTCCGGCTTCATTGGAATAAACTCCGCGCTTCACGCCCCATAATACCGCCATTCCGAAAATGCCGCCAAATGCCGGTTCCATATCAAATGCGCTGCGGAATATCAATGCAAACACGGCGGGTACCTCGGTAATGTTCAACCCGATTACGATCAATGCCATCAGAATGTAAGCACCAGCCATGAACGGGACTACAAATTCGGCCACCTTGCCAATGCGCCTTACGCCACCGAAAATGATCAGCCCTAGCAGCACAGTAACAAACCCGCCTGTAACCTCGACAGGAATATCAAATGCTGTCAGCGAACTGGTGGCAATGCTGTTGCTTTGCACCCCGGGCAAAAAGAGTGCAGTGCTGAGTATAGTAGCAAATGCGAACAGGTTGGCATACCATTTCATACCTAAACCTTTTTCAATGTAATATGCCGGTCCGCCCCGATACTGACCATCCTGTACGGTTTTGTAAATCTGACCCAATGCTGCTTCCACGTAAGCCGAAGCAGCGCCTAAAAATGCAATGGCCCACATCCAGAACACCGCACCCGGCCCGCCCATAGCGATCGCCGTGGCTACGCCGGCAATGTTTCCCGTGCCGACACGACCCGAAATCGCAATCGCAAATGCCTGAAATGAAGACACTCCCTGCGCAGAAGCTTTTCCGCCAAACAGCAGCTTTACCATATCCTTGATATATCTCACTTGCAAAAACCGGGTTACAACAGAAAAGTAAATACCGGTCGCAAGACAAAGTCCGATTAAAGCTTTGCTCCAAATGAGATCATTAATAAGATTGACTGTTTGCTCCATTTTGTTGGCTTAAATAAATATAGGGGAGAATTTTGTTTGGCAGAATGTCAAATAAAGCGAAATAATATCAAAACCAAGACAAGAATTTTGTTCTTTCCTAAAATGCATTTAGACCTATATTTGCCAAAAACAGCATTACACTTACCTCATCCACATGGCCAGAACCCCCATCGATCGCGTCATCCAACCTGTCAGCAAGTTCATCCACCAGGAATATACCAGTGGCATTGTGCTGTTTCTATGTGTCGTTGCAGCGCTGATCTGGGTCAATTCGCCATTTGGAGCGTCTTACCACCACGTTTGGGAAACGAGCCTTTCGGTTGGTTTTAATGGAAGCTTGTTTGATCATCCGCTGCACATCTGGATCAATGACGGGCTGATGGCGATCTTCTTTTTCGTGATCGGGCTGGAATTGAAGCGGGAGTTTATGGCTGGGGAATTATCGAGTGCAAAAAAGGCAGCATTGCCCATGGTGGCTGCGCTGGGCGGGATGCTGGTGCCTGCGGGCATCTATTATGCATTCAATTACGGCACGGAATCAGCAGGCGGCTGGGGAATCCCGATGGCGACGGACATTGCATTTGCGCTGGGCTTGCTCTCGCTTTCAGGCAAGCACATTCCGCCTTCAGTAAAGGTTTTTTTATCGGCACTGGCCGTGGCGGATGATTTGGGTGCGGTGCTGGTGATCGCGTTTTTCTATACTGCACACATCGATTTTAGCTATCTGATGTTCGGTTTCGGATTGCTTGTATTGCTGCTGGCTGGCAATTTGCTGGGTATCCGCAGCACGCTTTTTTACCTGCTGGTAGGCATCGCGGTTTGGGCTTGTTTTCTGTTTTCGGGCGTTCACGCGACCATTGCGGGTGTGCTGGTGGCGTTTACGATTCTCGCACGCACCAAGATCAATGAATTGGAATATATAGAGCAGATCGACGAACAATCCAGAGCATTTGAAGTGGCGATTCCGCTGCACGGACCGCTGATGACATCTGACCAGCACCACATTATTGAAGAAATAAAGAGGATCAGCATCGACGCACAAACGCCCCTGCAAAAGATCGAATATGCCTTACACCCCTGGGTGGCTTTCCTGATCATGCCGCTCTTTGCCATCGCCAATTCGGGTATGCACATCGGCAGCGACTTTTTTTCCGCGCTCATTAATCCGGTCAGTTTCGGCGTCATGTTCGGACTGGTAATCGGCAAGCTGGTCGGCGTTTTTGGGTTTACCTGGCTGATGGTCCGCCTCGGCATTGCCGACCTGCCGCGACTCGTAAACTGGAAGCACATTTTCGGAGTAGCATTGCTCGCCGGTGTCGGATTTACGATGTCATTATTTGTTACAAACCTCGCATTCGCCGATGAGCTGCACATTGATGCGGCCAAGTATGGTATCCTGCTTGCCTCGGTTGTTTCAGGCACGGCCGGAATTGTCTATTTGCGCACCACGTCCAAGCCGGTATTAAGTTAAAGTAAGATCTGATAATGTAAGTGCTGCCCAGTTAATGCATCAGCCGCTCAATGTCTTCGAGCTCGCCAAACAGCACCAGCACCTCATTCTCGCGCAAAACCGTATCAGGTGTGGCAATACCGGAGGCACGTTTGAAAATTTTGGCCAGCCCTCCTTCTGAACCTTTGGATAAGGTGAGCACTGTCAGCACGATCACATTGTAACGCTTGGTCAGGTCGGCTTCGGCGAGCGTCATGCCAATGTAGCGTTCAGGGACTTTGGTTTCGATAATGCTATATTTTTCGGAGATCTTAAAAGAATCTACAATGCCCGAGTTATCAAGCCGCATGGCCAGACGCTCGGCCGATTCCTCTTCCGGCACCACGTATTCTTCAATCTGCATGGCTTCCAATACAGTCCGCTGCAAGTCCGACACTACCCTTCCGATGATCTTTTTTACATTAAGCTGTTTGAGCAGCGCAGTTGTAAGCAGCGATGAAGCTTCGTCTTCCCCGATGGCAACAACCACCGCGTCGCAATCTTTGAGCGGCAGCGAACTGACTGCATTTTTATCCGTACAATCCATACACACTGTGTGCGTGATCTGTTCTTTCAGCTGCGAGACTTTCTGCATGTTCTTATCGACGCCAATGGTTTCGTGGCCGAGTTCGGTCAGTCTGGTTGCAAGCGCCTTGCCGAAATTTCCTAGTCCTAAAATGATGTATTTCATAGTGTTTTAAAGATTAACCTGCTCTGGCGGAAGGTGATAATTTTGCGGCTTTGCTTTTTTGATCAATGCAATCAAAAGCGTCATCGATCCTACCCGTCCCACGAACATGGTCACGATGATCACCAGTTTGCCTGCATTGCTCAGGTTTGGCGTAATGCCCAGACTGAGCCCGGTGGTCGTAAATGCTGAAAAGCTCTCAAATGCGAGTGAAAGCAATGTTTTTTCGGGATCGGTGATGGTGAGCGTAAACACAGACACGCCCAGAAAAACCAGCGAAAGGCTGATGATCCCGAATGCACGTGCAAGCGAATCTTCGGAAACCATTCGTCCCAGCACTTCAATGCGATCACGTCCCCTTGCCAACCGAACAATGTTCAAAGCCGCAATGGCAAATGTAGTAACCTTAATACCGCCACCCGTTGAACCTGGCGCCGCACCGATCCACATCAACAGCAAAATGAGCATGATCGTAGAAAATGCCAGGCCCTCCATAGGCACGGTGTTGAACCCGGATGAGCGCGGACTGGTGCCGATAAAAAGTGCGGTTACCATCTTGCCCGTCAGCGTTTCATGGTCTTGCAGCGTATGATTGTATTCGAGGATAAATGACAATGCAAATCCCACCAGGATCAGCCAGAAAGTGGTATAAGCAATGATCTTTGAATTAAATGCAACAACGACCAGGCGGTGCTTGATAGGCCGGCCGTGAAATACCTTGCGATAAACATTTAAAACACCTCTTTTCAGGAAATCATATATGTTAAAAATAACAGCAAACCCCAGCCCACCCAAGACGTAAAGGAGGATAATACCGAGCTGAAAAGCATAATTAAACCGGATCGCCGGGTGATGCAGCCCGTGCTCGAAAGTAGAAAAGCCAGCATTACAGAAGGCGGTGATCGCATGAAAAACAGTAGCGTACAACCGCTCGCCTTCACCAGGGAATAGGCTGCTATCCAGGGTGAAAAAGATCACAATCCCACCGATAATTTCAAACAGAAAAGTAACGAAGACAATCTTGTAAAGACTCGAAATTACTGTGCTGACTTTGTTTTCACCCAGCAGTTCGGTGAACATCAGTTGATTTTTATACGAGAATCCACCCGAAAAAAAGTAGCCAAAAAATCCCGTAAAGGTCATAATACCCAGCCCGCCAACCTGTACGAGAATCAGCAGTACCGTTTGTCCAAACCGGGTCAGGTCGGCAGTAATGTCAATGCCCGAAAGTCCGGTAATGCACACGCCGCTGGTTGCCAGGAACAATGCATCGATGAAACTGAGCTGTTGCTGATACGTGGATTTAGGGAGTAAAAGCAGGGCGGTCCCGATCAGGATCAGCAGCAGGAAACTGATCACAAACAGCAATGTAGGGTTGAAATAAAACTGATCAAAAAACAGTGTTTGCTTCGAGATCTCCACCACCAGCAATGCAAATATCCCCAAATACATCCATTCGGGCTTGACAAGGTGCGTCCCGGCTGCACCAGCAAAGTGATAATTATCGATCAGCGTTACAGCCAGGAAATAAAAGCACAAGATCGCCTCACTGACCCTGGATGTTATGGTGGACCGGCTTTTGAATGCAGTAACGGTTTTGAGGATCAATGCCAGCGTAAAAAAGTAGAAGCACCACTCCAGGCCCCTGTTCACAAAGCGTTCGATCACTTCGTCGCGATTGTAACCAATGTGAAAGATCACTGTGAGGGCACAGATCACGCTCATTATGAGTATGACCTTATCCATCGATTTTCTCAGAAAAAGGATAGATTCGCTGGTCATGGAATGTTTGCTGTGATAATCATGTCTGGCTGCTTTTCCCGGGATAGTAGGCTTGGTATTTTTGCAAAATAACAATGCCCGTGCTATTCCCAAGATTTTCAGGCAAACTATCCCTGACATTAGTCAGATCACCCAGTTCCGGATAAGCAAATGCGAATGGTTAGCTACATCGGCCAAAACGTTAAACGGCTTTGTTGAATTTAAAGAACCACACCTTTAACCAGTCGGCGGTGAGCATGTACGCTGTCAGGATACCGAGTAAAATCAACACCTGCTTTCCTGCAACAGCTGTCAGCCCAAGCGAAGAGGAGACGGGAGACCAGGGAAGGTAAATGGTCAAGATCAACGCAGTAACCGTGATAGCTAATAGCAGGTTGCCCGGCTTACTTTTGAAAAAAGATACATTCGTACGGATTACCAGCAAAATCAACAACTCGGTAATCACCGATTCAAGGAACCAGCCTGTACGAAAAGCAGCCCCTGTCAGGTGAAAATGAAAATACAAGACATAGAACGTCAAAAAATCAAACAGGGAACTATGCAGCCCAAATACGATCATAAAATTCCGGATCAGTTTCATGTTCCAGCGACCGGGCGAAGCAAGCTGCTGATCATCTACGTTATCGGATGCAATTGCCAGCGCAGGCAAGTCTGTGATGAAGTTTGTAAGCAAAATCTGCTTGGGCAGCATTGGCAGAAAAGGCAGTAAAAGTGAAGCCGCAGCAACACTGAACATATTCCCGAATGTGGCACCTGTTGTGATGAAAATGTATTTCATCGAGTTTACAAATGATTTTCTTCCCTCCTGGATCCCATCCGCCAATACGGAAAGATCTTTTTCCAGCAGAACAAAATCAGCCGCTTGTTTAGCAGCGTCCACGGCATTACTCGTTGAAATACCTGCATCAGCTGCATTAATCGCTGCCACATCATTGATCCCGTCGCCGATATAGGCCACAACCTGTTTGGCCGCTTGCAGTGCTTTCACAATCCGGACCTTCTGATGAGGCTCTATTTCTGAAAACACATCTGTTTTGAGTACCCTGTTCAGAAGCGCTTCCGGCGACATTTGGTTCAGCTCGTCCCCCGTCAGTATCTGGGGCTGGCTGATGCCAAGTTGCTGCGCGATATGCGCCGCCGCATAACGGTTGTCTCCGGTAATGATCTTGAATTGCACCTGCATTGCTCTAAGCCTCTCAATAGAAGCGAGGCTGGATTCTTTCAACGGATCTTCCAACAGCAGATACCCCATGAATGTCATAGCTCTTTCATCATCGCGGGTCATTTTATTTCCTCCAAACACCTTTGACGCAATGCCGAGCACACGGTAGCCTTCTTTGGAAAAATCTTGGAAACGATCATTGATATTGCGTCGCATCTGTTCGTCAAGAGGCTGTAACTCCCCTGTTTCTGACTTCACAAATTCACAAACTTCAAGAATATTAGCCAGAGCCCCTTTGCTGATAATGGTTGCCTTTTCTTCAAAGCCCACCAGAATACTCAGCCTTTTCCGGATAAAATCGTAAGGTATTTCTCCGAGCCTGACATAACCGTGTTTATCGATATCCAGCGCGCAGATCGCCTCATCTACCGGGTTTGTAAAGCCTTGCTGCATGGATGCATTCAAAAACGCAAACAACCGGACCTGCTCATCCGATCTACCGTATACGTCGACAAAATCCTTGGCGACTACCGTGCCCTCTGTGATGGTTCCGGTTTTGTCCGAGCATAAAACCCCTACCTCGCCAAAATTGAAAATGGATGAAAGCTTTTTAACAATCACTTTCTTTTTCATCATTCTTTGCGCTCCGGAGGCCATTGCCACAGTCATAATAGCCGGAAGCAACTCTGGCGCCATTCCGATTGCCAGGGCGAGGGAAAACAGCAGTGAATCCAGAAGGGGTTTGTGGAAATAAATATTAATTGCAAAAATGATCAGCGTCAAACCCGCCGTGATCTGCAACAGGAAATAACCAAATTGTTTGATGCCCCTTTCGAACGCTGTCTCCTGTGTATCTGAAAGGCTGGCGGCTATTTTCCCAAAAATGGTTTCCGATCCGGTATAAACTGCTACTGCTGACGCGGTCCCGCTGACGACATTGGTACCTTGCCAGAGGCAGTTCAAGGTTTTCGCCAGAGGAGCGTCCTCGTCGGATATGCCCTCCATTTTTTCTGCGGGGTAACTTTCACCGGTAAGACTGCTTTCATTCACATGAAGCTCATTGCTTTCGATAATCCGGCAGTCTGCGGGAATAATGTCACCGGCTTTAAGGCGAAGAATATCTCCTGGCACAATTTCATCTGTATTGACCATTTGCTCAGCCCCATTGCGGACAACAAGGCTTTTGATTTCGATCATTTGCCGAAGTTTCTCAACTGCTTTTCCCGCGTGAAGCTCCTGCCAGAAACTCAGCAAGCCCGTGATGATAAGGATAAAAAAGATGATCAAAGTATCCGAAACTTCTCCAAAGAAGGCCGAAAGCATGACGGCAATCACAAGCAAGAGCACCAGCGGACTGGTAAATTGCCTGATAAATATTTTCAGGCTTTGTTTAAACTCCGAGTCGCCGACAGTTTTCTTTAAACTTTCCTTTTGCCGCTCCCTGACAAGCTCATCCTTCAAACCTTGTTCATTACTGCTAAGTAGTTCAAGAACATTGCTTAATGGCAGGCTGCGGATATTGTTTACGTACATGATTTGCAGAACATTTAAATATTGGCATGCAAGATTTAAATGCAAAGGTCATCAAGGTATAAGGCTGCATATATGATTTTGGTCAGCTAAGAATATGAGCTGAAAACGGGCAAAATAACGGGATTGAGTGATCAAAATCATAATCTGGACTAAGCCCCGTCAAAGCATTAAAGTCCACGATTCCGTTATTTTATTTTTGAAAATGGACTGGCTCCGCAACTAACCAAAAACATGATGTTATGAAAAATATTCTGGTTCCCTGTGACTTTTCGAAAGCCTCTGAGCAGGCACTTCGATTTGCTGTTGAAATTGCGGCTATTAGCCAGGGAGAAGTAACCGTTCTACACGTCATCAACCTGACTCCCAATTACATTGAGACCCTTGAAACAAATCCTTATTATGTTGATTCAATGTCAATTCTTGCTGAACTGAAACGACAGGCCGCTGCTGATTTTGATGAATTAAGGCAGAAGGTAGATACCGGAAATGTTCCTGTGAAACTCGCTATTGAACAAGGTCTGTTCAATCACGCCATTTTGAAATCTATTCACCAGCAGAATGCTGACCTTGTTGTAATGGCAACAAAAGGTGCCAGCGGGCTCAGCGAAATGCTCATTGGCTCCAATACTGAGAAAATTGTCCGAAGCGCTCCGGTTCCTGTTTTCGCCATTCACAAAAACCAGAAAGTACAGCAAATCAAAAACATCATTTTTCCTACCAACATCGAATTGAATCAAAGCGGCTTGCTGGAAAAAGTGAAAGCATTGCAAACGTTTTTCAATGCGAGACTTCATTTACTTCATGTGAAAACCCCTGAATCCAAACAGAAGGACCAGGAACTGAAAATGGCATTGACAAACTTTGCGCGGTTTTACGAATTAGATAACTACCTGGCAGTGGTGAAACAAGCCAAAACAGAGGAAGAAGGAATTCTAAAATATGCGCGGCAAGTCGAATTCTCAATGATCGCGATGCATACGCACGGGCATACCGGCCTGACACACCTGATCCTTGGCAGCATTGCGGAAAACATCGTAAACCACTGCCCCGAAGCCGTCTGGACCTACACTGCGCACGAGGCCTAGATTTCCCAGGTTTGCTGGACAAACAGTTTCTCAGGAACATCTTATTCAACCTGCGAAGCCAGATTGTGATATATGCTATGCGTTTCAATTTGCTTTATAATAGCTGGCGCCGCAAATATTCACATTGAATTTCTGCGGATATTAGATCCGATTACTTCTTCAGGATGAATTCCTTCGTAATTTCATTATAGCCGGTAAAAATTCCGTAGCCCCCAGTAATGTTTGTATATCTTGGAAAAGGTGGCATAAAAGCCGTAATAAGTTCAGATTCGGTATAATAGGTTTTGCAAAATTCATAATAGCTTTTACTGATCTGTCTCGTGGATACTGTAACTTTATCCAGCGCAGTCCAGTCAACTTCCTTGCCAAATTGATCATTCAGCTCTACCCCTTTTCTCAATATTATCTTCCCGTTTTCAGCACATAAATCTGATAACACGATGTTGGACCGGTAACGGAATTGGCAGGGGTCTTCGAAATCATCCATCGGCCTGTCCAGGTCGAATATGCTCGTTCCAAATGTATCCTTGCCAATGCTCCTTTTAACGATTACCATATAATAGTTCTCTTCATTTAGGTGGTCCTGTATACTGATGATCAACTCTTTAGAGGGTGTTCCCGGGTTGAATTTCGAATCGATCGATCGGCCGAATTCATAATTGATAACAACCGGCGCAGTCGGCATCATTTCCAGAGCCGTTGAAGCCGGCGGCAACCCGGGTGCTTCTACTTCGATTCTGTATCGGCTCCCTGACAGCCATTTGCGACCGGAGCCGGACATGTAGATACCTTTACTATGGTACTTGAGTGTTTCCAGGAAGCCGTGCTCATCGAACAATCCGACCGTCGCGTTTGCAATCCCCTCAATGTAAGTAGATTTATCGGTTGGCGGATAGGTTTTCTGTACCTCTATCCGCACAGTATCGGTGGTGTTTACCTGACCGAAAAGCACCAGTTTGTCGCCTTCATAAGGCAGCTGCAGGTTGACACCCCGTTCTTTGCAACCGACCAGGATCAAAAATGACAACAAAATAATAATCAGCTGTTTCATCAAAATGTAACTGTATGACTAAAATAAGGTAGGAACGGAAGTACGCCGACCTTGTTAACGGATCCAACAAAACCGGTAAATGGCTGAGAAGGAGCGGGTCTATTTGAAGGCTGAAGATTAACAGTCAAATAATAGGGATTTAGCCTATTGTAAAGATTATAGACACCCAGTGTCATGCGGCCGCGCCGTTTAAGATCAAAGCTGGCGCTGAAATCGAGTCGGTGATAGGCAGGTAGCCTGACACTGTTCCTGTCCCCGTAAATGAATTCCGGATAACTGGGATTAATCTGCCCTTCGTCGAATTCTTTGTACACCGCTATGGGCACAGTTACCGGCGCTCCTGACTGGTATACCCACGCTGCGGAAAAAGTGGTATTTGTAATAGGGCCGGTATAGCTTCCGACAAGCGAGATTACGTGCCGGCGGTCAAAATTAGAAGGATACCATGTCCCTCCGTTGATCTTATCGAAGCGCCGCTCATTTCTGGACAGGGAATAGCCAACCCATCCAGTAAAATCTCCTTTGGTCTTGTTGATGAACACTTCTATCCCGCGTATCCTGCCCACCCCGTTTTGTTCAATAAGGCTTTGCCAGGATCTGTTGAAGCTCATCAGGAAACTGCTGTTAGCAGAATAGTCTATCAGGTTGGATAACGATTTGGTATAGGCGTCAATGCTGACTTCTATCTGGCTTCCGACCGTTTTAGAAATACCTGCCGTATATTGTTCGGAGGAAGAAGGTTTGATATGTTCGGTTGCGGGCACCCACACATCGTTGGGCAGGCCAACGCTATTGCTGGTCAGCAAATGAATGTATTGGTTCATCCTGGAATAGGCGCCTTTTAACGCAAAATCTCCCGGCAAGATAAAATTCACAGTAGCCCTGGGCTCGAAGTTTTGATAGTTTTTTGTGTTGACATGCATATTTACCACCCTTCCGCCCACATTGGTCTTCAACCATTTGCCAACAGCTAGTTCATATTCCAAAAACGCCGCAGCTTCATTTGTAGAAACGGACGCATTCATCTTTGACAGTGAATCAGCAGGAAGCGCAATGCTAGTCTTGACCGACATCGGCCTGTACCTGTACAGCGAAGCCTGCACCCCGGCGCGGAGCGTGTGACCGGATCCCGGAAACCATTCGATCGAAGTCTTGTTGGTCAGGTCATTCACAATGGAGGCTGATTTGATAAAGCTCGTCTCGTCCCACTTCCGCCCGTCCTTTTCAAAGCTTTTTGTAGAAATTCCATAATGGTACCTGGAAAAAGACAGGATGCTTTTGAGGAACAGTTTGGGCCGGATCACATAATTATACCTCGTTGTCGCCGTTGTGTTTCCCCACGTAAGGCCCATTCTGCCGCGGTTATCGTCAGACCTTTCTCCGGCAGAATAGAAGTCGTTACCATGGTACAGACTGAGAAATACCTGGCTTTTAGGATTCAGCTGATAGTTGATTTTTGCATTCAAATCATAGAGCCAGTAGTTGAAATAGTTGGCCGATTTTCCGGCTTTGTATAACAGGTATTTTGGGAGCAGAAACAAGGTAAGATAGGATGTTCTTGCCGCGATTAGGTAGCTGGATTTGCCGTAATGTTTTTCCTTCATCGACAGCGGGCCTTCCCAAAGCATCCGGGAGCTGACCAACCCGATGGTGCGTTCGGTTTTTCGCTCCATTTTGTTCCCTTCCTTCATCGAAATATCGAAGATTGACGAAAGTCTGCCGCCATAACGAGCCGGGAAGCCGCCTTTGTACATTTCGACGTTCTTGACGGCATCGGTATTGAATATTGATACAAGCCCAAACAGGTGGGCGGTATTATAAACGGGCGCGTCATCGAGCAATATTAGGTTCTGGTCCGGCGTGCCGCCTCGTACCAACAGACCTGTCGTTCCCTCATTGCCGGTGGTGACGCCCGGGGTAAGCGCTAGGGCTTTTACGATATCGGCCTCACCAAACAGGATCGGAACAGCCTTTAACCTATTTACGGGGATGCTCAGGTACCCGACACTGGATTGGGAAAGGGTGCTCTTGGCTTTGACCAACACTTCGTCGAGTTTGAAGCTGGCAGGGGACAGACGGATGTTCAGCGTGGTGTCGGTAGTCGTATGAAGATCGAGAGTCAGAGATTCATAGCCTACGCAAGAGACGTCCAGCCTGGAACTACCCGAAGGCGATGTCAGGATAAAATACCCGTAAGTATTTGAAACCGTCCCTGACGATTTTCCGTCGTTTCGGACACTCGCGCCTATAACAGCTTCCCCAGTCTCCGCATCAGTAACATGACCATTGAGGATGACATTCTGGGAAAAACAAAATGTCGAGTTAAGAAGAAAAACAATCAAAAATAATCTGTGAACGTGTCCGGTAATCTGTATCACCGGGCACGTTCTAATCAAAACTGCAAGAATTAGCGCGTTTCTGTACATGCATGAAATTGTCCATCAGTACCAATCCCGCTTGCTGTTACCGAAGCTGTTGCCCGGTAATTATTCCCCCAACCGTTGGCCGTTGCAATTTCATCTTCATTATAAGCAACAACTTCGGTCAAAGTTCCCGGAAAATACCCACCATTGTCATCCAGGTAAGCTACGTTACCATTTATCCTTAACTCACTTGTCTCACTATTATGCCATACGAACGCTGTCCTTTTCCTATGCTGAGCAATCATTATCACCGAATTAAACTTACCACTGAAATCGGCAGTCCAATTACCCGACGGGTTGACGGAAGTTGAGCCTATTAAAATAAAAATTCCCTTAAACCTATATTTAGTGTCGTATGTACTGGTACATGATTTATCTAAATCCAAAACGCCGTTTTCTCGCAGATTTTTAGATTCCTTAGTAATTATCTGATTCGCTATTTTGAGATGATTACTATTCTCGTTTGGAGATTTAAAAACCTTTTGAATTTTTGCCTCATTATAGGAGTCGATTTTTATCAACCTATCCTTTTGCAGTTTAAATGCATCTTTACCGATTAACAGCAATCCCTCGTGATTGAAGAGCCTTGCCATAATAGGGTGATCTGTAACTGCTGCCGCTTCTTTTTCGCCGTTTTCCATCCTTATCTGTAGTACATTCTCATACCCCTTGATCGAATTCTGTTGAGCGATTTTTTCAAAGTCTGTGTCTTTCAGGTTATCGTATGCGGATTTCATCGAAGTGAATCCCTTATGCTGACTCTCCCATGCAACTAAATACTCGTTGTCTTGATTTTTCATCAATTCGTCGAACACTTTGTCAAAATGGGCTTGATTTTCAAAGGTTAAACGCCCCGACTTAACTTCTATTGTTTCCAATTTGTCTACTACTGGATGTTCATCCTTGGAACAACCTTGAAACAAGCCGCAAAAAAATGCTAAAGCTAGCACCTTAGTACAAGTGGTTT
Organism: Dyadobacter sp. Leaf189; assembly: GCF_001424405.1. Lineage (GTDB taxonomy): Bacteria > Bacteroidota > Bacteroidia > Cytophagales > Spirosomataceae > Dyadobacter. The sequence goes on along the minus strand of NZ_LMPS01000005.1, from coordinate 374,118 downwards.
TCATACGTTTTTGAAGTTTAAATTGTGAAAGGATATGATAATTTTTTTGACGTCTCTTAATGATGTATTCGACTGGTGATTTGCTTGAATGGATCGTTCAACCCGTGTTTGTGGAATTGAATAGTGCGTAGGAGCAACTACAACTGTGCGATGTTTAACTTGGAAGAAAGGTACTTCAACATTAAGCTCCCTTTAAAAAAAAATCGACCATTAAGGACGGACATTCGACGAACGCAACATCGGCTTCGATGAAAGCTATGGCTGCATTGATGAAGCGAGATCGAAAAGCACGCGAAGTACTTACAATTCAAAGAGGTACCCGTTGTTTTCTAAACCTGAATGATGGAATGATAATGAATTGTTCCGGGCTTCGCGCCGGCGTTCCTGAGCATGATGCGACAGGAAAGTGAAGTATGGGGAATTTACCGCGACGTTAATCTACTCATTACGGATATAGAAGATACTTCATCCGGATTGCCTTAAACTTCTGCAATCCGGGCTCCCAGCTTTTCCTGATATCGGCTTCCGGGACGCCTGCGATGATCTGTTTTCTTAACTGATCGGTGCCAATGCGCAGATCGAATGCTGATATGTCCTGGTTCGCTCTTCCGGGAGTAAAGAAGTGAGCTTTGTCAGGATAGGCATTGTATAGTTCAATTAACCAGGAAAGATTGATCTGGCGGCTGTTGCGAAGTTTTTCAATATCAAAATCACGGAGGTCCAAGCCGTAACAAACCGAGTCTTTGTGATTGGGGCGTTCGCTCATTCCGGGAATACTTACAGGTTTGTATGAGAATGGATACTTGCCTTTCAGTGCGGGCGCTCCCAAAACAGTAAACGGCATATGAGTCCCCCGCCCTTCATTGATCGCAGTTCCTTCAAACATGCATAAGCTAGGGAAAAGCATTACGGCTTGCCGTGTATTTAAATTCGGAGAGGGATTGACCGGTGGTACATAGGGCATGTCGTGATTATAATTGGCAACCTTGATGACCTGTATTTTACACGGCTCATTCAGATATCCTTCCCCATTCAGGTATTGGGCAAATTCACCGATCGTCATGCCGTGCGTCATGGGGATATAGTGGATCCCGATCGCTGATTTGAATTTATCATCGGTCATCACAGGTCCGTCAATTACATATGCATTGGGATTAGGCCTGTCTAGAATGAGTAGTTCTTTCTTGTTTTCGGCACAGGCTTCCATTACATATTCCAGCGTATTGATATTGGTATAGTAGCGACAGCCCACATCCTGAATATCAAAGACCATCAGGTCGACATCCGCCAGCTGCTCTTTTGTTGGTTTCTGATTTTTACCATATAATGATATGATTGGGATTCCGGTCTTCGCATCGACCTCATTGCTTACCGCAGCCCCATTACTGGCATTACCTCTGAAACCGTGCTCAGGTCCAAATACCTTTACAATGTTAATTCCAAGGCTCAGTAAGCTGTCCACACTGCTTATTGAACCGATCAGCGAGCTCTGATTGGCCACCATACCAATGCGTTTTCCTTTCAGATATGGTAGGTATCTCTCAGTTTGATCCGCACCTGTAATGATTCCCTGCTTACCGGATTTACCATGGCTTGGCAATGCCAGTTGTGCGGTACATGCAGTGCTTCTGATTACCAGGGCCGTGAAGAAGAGAATAGAAATATATTTGATCATCTATACAGGACTATCATTTCGCATTACCATTAACGTTTGGTAAGATATCAAAAAGTCAGCATTTAAAGCTCCACCAAACGCCACCCACAAACTTAATATGGCGTTAATGCGCCCGGGAACAATAATTTTAGTAGTATACAACTTAAAGTTGTATACTGTGGTTAACATGCCGGAATTACTCAACCTTTTAGAGAAAAAGTATCCCAATTACTGGAGTCAGCGAGACGACATTACTGACATCAGGACAAGAACACTGGAGTTTTTACTTATTGCTTATTGCGTTTTGGGTATATGTTTATCCGTCATGCATTATTTTGAACACAAACTGCTCCTGATCGAGGTTGTGCTATTCTTTGTAAGCTTGTCCCTGCTTGCTGTGGTAATGCTTCGCAAAGGTGTACCCATGCAAAAGGTGGCACATTTCGCATTGGTCAGCCTGAGTGTCGCCATTATTTCAACCTCCCTGCTTTTCGAGCCAGGAAACCATGTTGCTACGCTTCAATACATTTTCGTCCTGCTGAGTGCAAGTTTTTACCTTTTGGGCGCCAGGTGGGGACTGATCTATTCCGTTACCAATGTTGTGGTTACCTGCGGGATCATGCTCGGTCAAGCTTATCATTTTGTACCGGTTGTCGATCATCCATTCTCTGTGGAGCCTCCTACCCTGTTTTTCGGTGTGATTTACAATTGCGCAATGCTCCTCTACATTCATTTCCGCTATTTCAAGGATTCTGAATTGTCAGATGCGAAGGAAAAGGTTCTTTTGGGAGAATTAAAGGTCGCGGCAGCAGACGCGCATGACATGGCGGATTATAAGTCCAATTTTCTGATGATGATTTCACATGAGATCCGTACTCCACTGCACGCCATTGTCGGAGGCATTGATATCTTCATGACCGAAAATCCTCAGGCGCGTCGCGACCAGTCGCTTGAATCGATCAGACTTTCTGCCGCTGTACTCGACTCGGTCGTAGAAGATGTTTTAAATCTCAATGAACTTGAAGTAAGCAAGATAACACTGCGAAAGGAACAGTTCAAACCACTTTCCATTGTTACGGACATTGGTCAGGTTCTTCGTGCACAAGCGGCCAGGAAGCATCTTTCTTTAAACATCACCAGTTCGCCCGAGCTGTCTGACTTGTCGGTGATTGGAGATCCGGTACGTCTTTCACAAATCCTGATGAACCTGACCAGCAATTCCATCCGATATACCGAAGCTGGCCGGATCGAGATCGATATCAGCACCAGGCGAAGCAGCGATACAATGGTAAATATCACCTTCAAAGTGTCCGATACCGGAATCGGCATTCCTGAGGAATTCAAAGCTGATATTTTCGAGCCCTTTAAGATAATCCAGTCAACTTCCCGTAAGCAGTACCACGGCACAGGATTTGGCTTACCGCTTGTTAAAAAACTCGTAGGCCTGTTAGGTGGAGTAATTGAATTCGACAGTGTGGAAGGGGTCGGCACCTCATTTTATTTTACTGTCGCTTACCCTTTGCCCGGCGTTACAATGCAGCGAGGCGCAGACCCGGTCGGCAAATCGGAGCCATTGAAATTGAATGTACTGGTTGCAGAAGACGACAAGATGAACATCTTGGTCCTTTCTCATTCGCTCAAAAAGTGGAATCTCAATTTCGATATTGCAGAGAATGGATTATTGGCTGTGGAATTAATGAAAAGCAAACATTATGATGTTGTACTAATGGACATCAACATGCCTGTCATGGACGGAGTTGAGGCAAGCCGGCAAATCCGTGCGCTCGATAGCCCCAAAAGCAAGGTAGCTATCATTGCCCTGACGGCGGCCAACAAAAAGATGTTTGAATTCAGCGACGACCTGGCACTCTTTGACGACTGGATGTCCAAGCCTTTCCAACCTGAGTTGTTGTATTCAAGGCTACTACAATTAGTTACATAGCAAGAACTTAGGGCACAAATTATCAAAGCCGCCCCGGCTCAACAAGCAAGATTATATCCTGAATTTAAGGCTATAATAACTTCATCTGAGTAGTTAATAATAGCCTCGAACTTACTAGATTTACGAACTAGTTTTACACGATATACCCTCCTTGAAATGATTAAGCTTTTTATCGCGCTCGGTGCACTCGCACTTTGCTGCTGTACCGGATCGGAAAAGCCTATTGACAATGATACTGTCCTTCTTACCGACAGTATCGGCTTATACGCTCAACCACCTTTCTCTCCAAATACGAAGGTAACTCACCTCTTGTCTGATATACCGAAATCAATGGATTCTGTGTTAAACAGGCTATCACCCCGGGAACGGAAGCTGTATATCAAGCACATGACCAAATTTTACAATGACCTCGAAGAAACAAGCAAAAATGCATATGTAAGTGCCTCTCCCAGAAAATAGCTGTCAGGTTAAAAGCCCACGAGCGTGGACGGATTCATTCATTAAATACTAAAACAAAACCCTGCAAATTGTTGATGTGCAGGGTTTTGTTTGCTTTCGAAGAGCAGTAAAAGCTTTTTCAGTTCAATGTCTTTCGACTAGCAACTTTCGGGTGAAGGAGGAGCTGTCTTTCTTGACTACTTTAACAACATACGACCCGTCAGGTACATTGTTGAGCCTGATACCATCACTTGAAATCATGGAAGTCACAAAAATAGATCGACCGGTGAGCGTGAAGACTTCGATACTCGCCGCATCACTTGTAGTTTGATGATCTAACGAGAGCAAACCTGCGTTAGGATTCGGGAACAGCCTACCGTGAGTTGGACTGGAAATCTTGATCTGTTTGATGTCGCTATAAGCAAAGCTCCCATCGTTATCGACCATTTTTAGCCGGTAGTAATTGCTTCCGCTTACCGGCTTATCGTGAAAAAACTCGTAAGGGCGGCCGATCGAACTTTCCCCTGCACTGGTAACAGTCCCGAATGATAACCAGCCCTTTCCATCAGCACTATGCTGCATCTCAAAATACTTGCTGTTAATCTCTTCACTTGTTTTCCAGATTAGCCTGATTCCATTTTCTTCACTCCGAACATCAAATGAGATAAGTGACACCGGCAGAGATGGTGATTGCTCCTGACTTGTTGCTAAAATCCCTTCTGGGCCTTGGGCTCTTGCAGCAAAAAATAACGAACAAAGAACTGAGGTAAGGTAAAGTGTACGCATTAGATAGTATTTAGATGATTTAATCCCACAAACTACTACATAATTCCAACTAGTTCTAATAAACTTACTAACCGGAAAATAGTGAATGCGATATTTTACTTATCAGCCTGCGCAATTACACCTTCAATCAAAATAATAGCCTTAACAACAGCAGCTTGCAGATTCTCAAAAATGCTGGTAAATACCTGAGGATCGTCTTGCTGAACATGTTCCAATTCTGCTGACAGGCGATTTACATTTGGTAAGCATGCGTAACCCGCTATCCCTTTCAGTTTATGCGCGACAAACTTGCCGGATGGAAGATTTCGAGCTCTTACATGCTCTTCCAGTTCTTTCATAGTGGTTAAAAGCGAAGTTCTGGTCACGATCAGGTATTCCTGAACAAAATCTTTATCACCCAGAAATATTTCTGTCAATCGGTCGAGATCAAAATCGGCGGGTTGTTCAGCGGTAACATTGCCGGACTGGTATGCCGGACTGCTCACAGCCGCGGCCGCTGTACCGTTCAGCTGTTCGGATAGAACCTGTCTGAGAGCCTGCTCATTAATGGGTTTGGTCAAATATGCACTCATCCCTGCCAGGACACTTTTCTCCCGGTCCTCTATAAAACTACCCGCGCTGAGTGCGATAATCGGAAGTTGACCGGCTCCTGCCAGTTTTCTGATCTGCCTGGTCGCCTCGTATCCGTCCATTTCCGGCATTTGAATATCCATCAGGATCAGGTCCGGCATGCTGGTGGTACAAATGCCAAGAGCTTGTGCCCCATCTCTGGCTTGTGAAATAATGGAATTTGGTAAAAGCCTTTTCACCAGGATGTTTGTCAGGAAAAGGTTGGCATCGTTATCGTCGGCAATCAGCACCTGCAGCTTCGCACCGGAAACTGGTGTGGGCAATTTTGTTTTTTGCTCAAAAACAGAAGCGATTGTTTTCCTGGAAACCCTGTTAACAAAACCAACGATATCGTCAATCTTAACCGGCTTGCTCAGATGTTCCATGATACTCAGGCGGTTTACCGCTTCATTGACAAGTACATCGTCTGCAGAACTGTGCAGAAGCAGGATTGGCAACTTACCCGGATCAAGCTGCTCCCGCACCTGCTCTATCATCTCAATTCCATCCATCTCTGGCATGTGAAAATCAACCACCGCCGCATCATAATTGCGTGTTCTGAGCAGTTCCAAACCCTCTTCACCGGACGGAGCGGAATCCGTGCTGATGTGAAACAGATCGAAAATAGAAGCCAGGATCATCCGGTTATGCTCATTGTCATCGACAATCAGCACATGGCGGACTTCTTCCACTTTTTCAAATGCAAATGGGTGAGAATCGTCGATCTTCACCTCAATATCGAACGAAAAAGTACTTCCCTGGCCAACTTGGCTGCTCAGTTGCAGGCGGCTTCCCATCATTCCCAGCAGCCGGTTGGAAATTGTCAGGCCCAATCCTGTTCCGCCGTACTTCTTGGCCACGCTTCCGTCTTCCTGGGCGAAGGCTGAAAATATTTTCTCCATTCTATCCGCCCTGATGCCGATACCGGTGTCCCTGACCGAAAACCGGATTGCCTGATGCATAGGTCCGGCCAGTCCAACCGGGGTAACACTTAGTTCGATTTCGCCGCGGTCCGTAAATTTGGCCGCATTGCTGAGCAGATTTAGCAGAACCTGTTTCAATCTGATCTCATCCACCCAGGCAAACCTCGGCAGCGAAGGCGCCAGATTGAGAAGGAATTCAACGCCTTTTTTCTGAATGGAGTAAGAAACGATATCAGTTGCCTGTGACACAACTTCAATCAGGTCGCACCTCGCGATGTCCAGTTCCAGCTTTCCCGCTTCGATCTTCGAGAAATCAAGAATGTCATTGATCACCGCCATTAATGCGGCTGCCGACTGGTTGACGATGTTGAGATACTGGCTTTGCAGCGCGGATATTTCCGTTTTTAGAAGTAGATCAGTAAAACCTATGATTCCATTCAGCGGCGTACGGATTTCATGGCTCATGCTTGCTAAAAACTCCGATTTGGCTACACTTGCCTGCTCGGCAGCCAGCTTCGCAGCATTGAGCTCCTGTCGTTGCGCTACATCGGAGGTTACGTCGCTTGTGAACATCATAATCCCGCCTATCTGGTTATCATGTAAAAACCAGGGTCTTACCTCCCAGCTCAGGTATTGATCATGATCCCATCCGGGTGGTCGCCAGCATTCTTCGTGACTTTTTACAATCTCGCCTTTTAGACAGCGCTGGTGAATTGCCCGCCATTGCTCGCTGATATTCGGGAATACTTCATAATGTGACCGGCCCATTACCTGTTGATTTTCCAGACGGTAATCTTCAATCCATTTCTGGCTGGTGGCCAGGTAACAGATATTGGTATCGAACATAGCCACTGCCGCCGGCGCGTGTGTGACAAAAGCCGACAGCCTTGCTTTTTCCAGTAACAACTCATTTTGGGTTGTCTGAATTTCGGTCATATCCGTCGCAATACCCAGGTAACCAGCTATTTCACCATCCTCCGAGCGGATCACAGTCACTGTCAGGTTGACGGGTATCAGAGACCCGTCCTTTCTTTTGTAAGTCCAGTCGCGCACGTCAGAACCATGCCGTTCGGCGTGGTGTACAAATGTGCGGAAACCTGAAATGGGAATGTTGTATTCACCGGAAAGCTGCACAGCCCTGTGTTCGAGCTCATTCCCGAGATGGACCAATTCCGGTGAGTGAATGCCGACGAGTTCTTCGGCTTTGTAGCCCAGCATGTTCTCCGCACCCTTGTTAAAAATGGTGATCGTTCCCTGCGGGTCCGTTGCTATAATGCTGATTTTCGAGGCTGAATCGAGTACATCCTGCAGCAGTTTACGCGATCTGGAAATTTCCATCTCCCGTTTTTTTCTTTCATTGATATCCTGAAAAGTACCGAAAAGCCTGACACACTTTCCATTCACAAATTCAGTCTTGCCGATAGACCTTACCCATAAGTGGTTACCTTTCGCTGTGATCAACTCCAGCTCCACATCATATCCCTTCCCTTCAGTGATGGCGTCGTGCACGCAAGCCTGGATGAGCTCTTTGCTGTAACCCTCTTTGTAAAAGGAAAGTCCCTTTTCAATATCAGGGGCAAAATCCGGCCCAACTTCATGAATTTCCCTGGTGACCTCCGTCCAGAAAACTCTGTTGTTCTTTAAATGCACTTCCCAGCCGCCTACCCTGGCAGTCTTGTTTGTTTCTGCCAACAGCTCCTGCAGTCTCTCCATCTGCACGGCCATTCTATGCGAGTCTGTGATATCGACGGCATTGCCGATCACAACGTCCTCCTGGCCCTGCTGACGGATCAGGTTGTTCCGGTACCGCCATACCATTTGTCTGCCATTTTTATGCAGGATGGGCATAACGCCTTCGGCATACCGGTTCTGGTGAACCCTCTGAAGATAATCCTCGAAAGCAGGTCCGGAACCTTTTGGCATCAGATCTACCAACAGCTTACCTTCCAGCTGGCTGGGCTCGTAGCCCAGGCTTTCTGCACCTGAGGGATTGACAGACAGCAAAACACCCTTGCTATCGTGCATACACATCAGGTCGTGAGAATGCTCAAAGAAGAGCTGGTAAAAGTCTGAAATCGATTGTTTATCTGGCATTAGTGGGAGGGCGAGATCGTGTACTGTATTCGGGCGTCAGCGCAAATGTTAATGTGCAAAAATTTCAGGAATATTCGTTGCGATCAGCGCAATCCTGTTTGTGATTTATAATGCAATTTACGCGTTCCCACAAGCAATATCAATCTATTTCTACAAGGCGATCGAATTTCGTTAAAGATTCGAGCGCAAGTTTGAACGCGGCGAGCGGTTCCTCATTCATGGGCAGTAATCGCTGGATGGAAGAAAAAGTGCTAAATTGGCGTGAACATCGCAGTCAGTTTATTGACCTGCTACAACTCTCGCTACTATATTAAAATATGATGATTCTCCGGCTTGCATTCTCGCTTATCCTGCTTCTGGCAACCCGCATTGCTTACGCGCAGAATGTGATTAACAACGTTTCCACACCAGAACATTTGCCCGTTACCGGAACAAAAGTGAGTCTTGTACCGCCGAAAGGTTTTGAAAAGGCCGAGAATTTCCTCGGCTTCCAGCAAACCCAGAGCGGATCAAGTATCCTCGTAATGAGCATTCCCGCACAGTTTGAAAAACTTCGGGCAGGATTAACAAAGGAAGCATTTCTCTCTAAGGGTGTCGAGATCAGCAGCATTGAACCACTCACGCTGAATGGTATGCCCGCCGCTTTCCTGACCGGCACACAAAGTGCGTATGGAAACGTGTACGCCAAATTAATTCTCTGTTTCGGCAAAGACGATGAGAGCGTGATGATCAATGGAGCTTACCCGCAAGATTTACCGGAAGTTGGAAAACAGATTAAGGAAGCAATTCTCGGCGCATATTTTGATGCCGGGAAAAAAGTCAATCCTTTTGAAACAGTTGATTTCGAAATCAGCACCACAGGAAGCAAGCTGGTTTTCGCCAAGAATGTAGCGAATGCGCTGGTTTATAATATGGACGGAAAAGTACCGACCCAGTCCACAGACAAAACATCTTTCATTCTCTCAAAGTCTATGTCCAGACTGGACATTCCAGACAAGAAGCTTTTCTGTTTAGGCCGGGCCAGACAACTATACCCTGAGCTCAGCGTAGATTCGGTGAATGCGGTAATCATTGATGGAATCGAAGGCTATGAATTGAGCGGTATTGCCAAAAACAAAAACACGGGTCAGGAGGAGCAAGTTTACCAGGCTGTCCTGTTTAGCGACAATATGTACTATATAATAATCGGCTCTTCAAACAACGATTTCGCAAATAACCTGCAAACGTTTAAATCGATAACGAAGTCATTTAAGCGTAAATAAATTTCGGCATTGCATCAGTTCGAATCTTTCATAAACCGCATCAGGCTTTCAGGTAAAATGATTAAATTGTTTTAAAATTGAGAAAAATGAGCGCAAGTAATGCAATGACACAGACTGAATTCATAAAGACCTTTGAAACCTTTCCGGCAAGGGCGCGTTTGGCTATTGCTAAAAAGATTCAGGATCGCATGATTGATCAACTCTTCGAAGAACTCGACGCAGAGCTTCCCGATGTCGAAATGTCTGCCCAGGAGATTCAAGACGAAATCAATGCGTACCGGAATGAAAAGAAACAAAAAGCGCAGCATCGTCCTTGATGCTAATTGGTACGTATCTGCCTGTATCAGTCGAAAATCCCGACGATTTCTATATTATAATATCTTCAAAAACCCAGACTTTCAGGTTTTCTATTCCGCTGAGTTAATGGCTGAGTTCAGTCACGTAATCGAACGGCCAAAATTCTCAAAATACATCACACACAAGCAGGTAAACCGCTTCAAGCTCATCGCATTGAAGTTTCTGAAAAGAACAAAAGTCGGGATAATACCTGAACTGGTTCGCGATGTGGATGATAATTACCTGCTGGGTATTTGCGGAAACTGCAAAGCTGATTTCCTGATAACCGGTGATCAGGATTTATTGGTTTTGAAGGAATATCAAAAAACAAGAATTTTAACAATGGCATTGTTCATGCAAATTGTGCAAGACGCATTGTAGGTTTCTACATTGCCTCCGTAACACAAAGCTTCCCTAACCTAAACCCGGCATCAATTCAACCCGCATAACTAACATTTCATAGCTGATTCCAAGCATTTGAAATAACTCAGTATTTACCCGAATGCACCTGTTTCTCAACTTTGTGCCATTGAAAATGCGGGTGAAAGATCAATAACAATGCGCATATCTTATCAGAATGAACTGCTCTACCCCCACCAGCGCACGGATATAGTAGCGGCAAACCAGCTTTACCGGCACTATGAGCAGTCACCGGTTACTGGTTCGCTGGCTTCGCACGTCCATTGGTTTGACTTCAAAACGCGCCGCGCGCATCAGTTGAGTGTCAGTTATCCTGGGCCACTTTACAAACTGGTGCTTTGCGTTGCAGGGAATTCAAGATCGGTGCCTAAAACGTCCGGGGAATATGGTTTCACTACCGGAAAAGCACTTTTTTACAAAACAGAAGAAGACCCCTACACTTCGCTGCTGCCTGCCGATACGGCGTTTAAAGTGATCCACATTCATTTGTCAGACCCGCATCTCGCATTGCTCCATAACGAATTGCCGCAGCTTTTTGAAAAGCCAGTCCAGGCGATGAGCCTCTCTGCGGATTGTGCCGCCGAGTTTGTCCGGTTAAAGGTAATTTCAAAGGAAAACCCTGGCTTGCTGCGCCTGTTCGAGGAAAAGCTGATCTCTGACCAGCTGTTTCATCTGGCTTCGCAAACGTTGCCTCGCAGCGACAGAAAGGACATTTTGCAGGAAGCAATCTGGCACATTCACCAGGCAGGCCGCTACCTGACGATTGCAGAACTGGCCAGACAATGCGGTACAAACAGCTTCCGGCTCAAACAACTTTTTCGTGAGCAGCTGGGCAGTTCTGTTTTTCAGTATCAATATGATCTGCAAATAGAGCGGTCGGCGCAGCTGCTGCTGGATACTGCTTTGACGGTCTCTGAGGTAAGTCTGCAATGCGGCTATGAGAGCGCTGCCGCTTTTTCCAATGCATTTGCACGAAAATATGGTGTGCGGCCAATGGATTTCAGAAACGCCCGATCGCGCAAATAACGCTCCCGATCTGACAAACCCGGCTGCCATACGAATGCTAGATTTGCTCAAAAACAATGAGCATGAAAGCAAATGTAATTACAGCGCACGGTCCGGCAGCGACAGTTTTTGAGCTTTGTGAAATGCCGGAGCCCGTTGCAATGGCCGATGACCTGGTTATAAGAGTTTTGACAACAAGTGTAAATCCGCTCGACTGCCGGATTCGGAACAAGGCTTCCGTCCCGCGCAATTTTCCGCTGATCCTGGGTTTTGACGTTTGCGGTGTGGTGGTTGAAATGGGAAGCAATGTAAAAGGTTTCAGGATGGGAGACAGGGTAATCGGGTCTCCTACCCCATTTCGAAACGGCGCGAATGCGGAGTATGTGGCCGTGGATTACCCCTCCTGCGCTTTGGCAGGCAATCTTTCCGATGAGATAGCAGCCGCCATTCCGCTTGTTGGCATAACGGCGTTTGAAGCGTTGCTTGACCGGCTGCATATCCGGAGTGGAGACCTGGTCGTTATTCATGCAGGCGCAGGCGGAGTCGGACATCTGGCCGTACAGCTTGCCAAATACGTGGGCTGTAAAGTGGTTACCACGGCCAGCCGGGAGGAATCAATGGAGTATTGCGCCACCACGCTCGGTGCAGACTATGTTTTGAACTACAGGGATGAGAACGTAAAAGCCGCGGTTATGGATTTAACCAATGGACAAGGTGCCGCTCTGATCCTGGACACGGTAGGAGGTTCCACATTCAGTCAATGCATTGATTATGCTGCGTACAACGGACATATCTGCTCGATACTGCCTGTTTCGGTCGACGCTCAGGAAGGTTACCGGCTGCTCTTGAAGAATATTACATTGAGCTACCAGTTCATGGGCGGGCCTTTACAAAATCCTTCTCAAAACCGGCAGAGCATTATCCTGAAAAGGCTGGTAGAAATGGTTGAAACCGGAACATTGCAGCCGCAAGTATCCAAAGTGTATCCGCTGGAAGAATTGGCGAAAGCACATGAGGAGATGGAAACCGGGCACACGATGGGGAAAATTGTTATTCGTAACAGTAATTTAAACGCTGGAAAGTAATCGAAAAAATAGATGCAAATGGAAATTCTGCCATTATCTGAAAAAGACTATCACTCAATAATATCGGTATGGGAAGCTTCTGTGCGCGCCACACATCATTTTCTTTCGGAGGCTGACATTCAGTTTTATAAGCCGCTGATATTGAAAGAATATCTCCCGTCTGTTTCACTGTTTGGCATTTACAAGGAGCCTGAAACGCTGGCTGGATTTATCGGCATTGCTGGCGATGAAATCGGAATGCTTTTTATTCATCCAGACGATTTTGGAAAAGGTCTGGGCAAGAGCTTATGTCACTTTGCGATCCGGGAGCTCGGCATCTCCAAGGTTGATGTTAATGAGGATAATCCGGGTGCATTTGAATTTTATAAAAAAATGGGCTTCGGGATTGCGGGCCGCTCTGCCACAGATCCGAGCGGAAATCCGTTCCCTATCCTCCATTTACGGCTTGGCTCCGGTTGTTAATGCCCGATTGAACTTGCAGAGGTACCCGCTTAAAGTCTAACAGCTTGATGATACTAAAACGAGATTTCCACATCAGATTCGGGAACGCGCCGGACCATTCCATTGATTACCTCTTGGGAATACTCAAAGATGCGCGGCTTACGACGATCCAGAGTATCGAAAAATTACCCGATGAGCTGATCGACTGGCAGTATAGTCAGAACTGGAATACGGTTGGCGCGCTGCTATCCCACATCATCGCCATAGAACATTACTTCCGCATTGAATTCGTAGAAGGCAGGCCGCTGACAGCCGAAGAAAATGACGAACTTTTGCCAGCCCTGGATATGGGCGAGCATATCCCGAAGCTGCTGTTAAGGCAACCGGTGCAAAGCTATATCGACGCATTGCATGCTTCCCGGAAGATGCTGATAGCGGCTGTTGAAAATATCAGCTTTCATGATTTCAGCAGAAAAATCGAGGGCTACGACCCGGAAGGAGGCTGCAACCTTGCGTGGGCACTATATCATATGATCGAAGACGAAATTTACCATCGCGGCCAGATCAGCATGATCAGGAAGTTATATCAACAAAGCAAGGTATCAAACTGATTTAGAATCCATTACAGCCACGCAATGTGGCTACGAAAGAGCTGTATCTTTTTATTTTGCTCCATCTTTTTCAACAACCTGGAAACCACCTCGCGCGACGTGTTGAGGTCATTTGCTATTTCAGAATGGGTCATAAAAAGCTCCTTTGTCCCCCGGTTCTTCACCTGATTTTTAAGGTAAAATTCCAGCCGCTCATCCATTCCTTTGAAAACTACACTGTCTAAAACCGTTAATAGTTCTTCAAATCTTGACCGGTAATTATCGATCACAAAGTAATACCAGCTCTTGTACTCCTGCATCAGATTGTCCATCAGCTGAATGGGCACCATAATGGCGACGGTATCTTCAAGGGTGACGGCCGTGATCTCGCTCGTCTGCTGGCGGGTGTTACAGATCATCGAAAGTGCACAGGCATTCCCGGCTTGCAAGGTATAAATGTAGGCTTCCTCCCCATCGTCACCCTCGCGGTATAGCTTCACTTTCCCGCTGGCTATCAACAATGTATACTTAAAGTACTGGCCCGTGCGCATGATCACTTCGCCCGCAGGGATCTTTTTCAGCGACGATTCCGCTGCAAGCCTTGCTTTTAATTCCGGCTCAAAATCGGAGAAAACCGTGTCCAGGTAATGTACTATATCCGCATTCATAAGATCGCTTTTTACATTCCAAAGATAGGATCAATTCGTTCACTGCTATGTGACATTTATCACTGACCGGTAAATTCCAGGTTACCAATTTTGTGTCCGACAAAACACATTGACATGGAAACTTTTGCATACCTGGCCTCCATCCTGATCGGCGTATCGCTGGGACTGATTGGCGGCGGAGGCTCCATTCTGACAGTTCCTGTACTGGTCTATCTGTTTGGGATTAACCCATTGGTTTCCACATCCTATTCGCTTTTTATTGTTGGGTCAACCAGTCTGGCGGGTGCATTTACTTATTACCGCAATAGTCAGATCAACCTTCGAACAGCTGCATTTTTCGGGACAATATCCATCACGACGGTCTACCTGACCAGGAAATTCCTGATGCCGATCGTTCCTGATAATTTGTTTCAAATAGGCAATTTCACGATCACCGAGGCGCTGCTCACGATGATCCTTTTTGCAGTACTGATGGTGGCTGCCTCTCTGGGTATGATCAGAGACAAAGAAAAAACGCCGGGCTGCCTGACTTGCGACTTGAAAAGCAATGTAATCCGGTTGGTGCTGAGCAGCATCGGGATCGGGCTTACTACCGGGCTGCTCGGAGCAGGAGGCGGTTTTCTGTTGATTCCCACTTTAGTTTTGATCATGGGAATGCCCATGCGCGAGGCCGTCGGCACTTCCTTACTGATTATCGCGCTCAATTCCCTGATCGGCTTCCTCGGCGACCTCGGGCATTTTGCGATCGACTGGCTATTTCTTATCAAAGTCACCAGCATTGCTATGGGTGGAATTGTGATCGGTACGTGGCTCGGCAAGCGTGTAGCATCCAGTCAGTTGAAAAAGGGTTTTGGCTGGTTTGTGCTGGCAATGGGGCTATTTATCATTACAAAAGAACTGGTCTGGCCGTTGCTAGGAGGCTTTTCTCCTGTCTGACAAAAAATTTACAGCTGGGTGACAAATGTCACTGACCCGGCAAGCTGCAAGGCCGAAATTTGCACATACAATGAATCAACTCAATAGAATTATGAAAATCGAACAGATCTATACCGGGTGTCTTGCCCAGGGTGCCTATTATATCGAAAGTAATGGCGAAGCTGTGGTAATTGACCCGCTCAGAGAAGTGGAGCCCTACATCAGTCGCGCAGAAAAGAGCGACGCAAAAATCAAATATGTGCTGGAAACGCACTTCCACGCCGACTTTGTCTCCGGGCACCTGGATCTGTCGGAAAAAACAGGCGCAAGGATCGTGTTCGGACCAACTGCGCAGCCGGGATTTGAAGCACATATTGCAGTAGACGGCGAAGTACTGACCGTCGGCAATGCAACAATCAAAGTTCTGCACACGCCGGGCCACACGATGGAAAGTACGTGCTATCTGCTCAGCGATGCAGCCGGCAAAGACCTCGCCATTTTCACCGGAGATACCCTGTTTATCGGGGATGTAGGCCGCCCTGACCTGGCGCAAAAAGTAGTGGCTGACCTCACGCAGGACAAGCTGGCCAGACATTTATTCAACTCGTTGCGGACGAAGATCATGCCACTGGCGGACGACATTGTGGTATATCCCGCACACGGTGCCGGCAGTGCGTGCGGTAAAAATATGAGTAAGGAAACGACCGACACGCTGGGCAATCAAAAGCGCTTTAACTATGCGCTGCGCGCGGACATGACAGAGGAAGAGTTTGTAAAAGAAGTTACCGACGGACTAACACCTCCCCCAGCTTATTTCCCCGAAAATGTGATGATGAACATCCAGGGGTACGATCGCATCGATACCGTGATGCAGCGTGGAAATCGTGCGCTTGATCCCGATGCATTTGAAGCAGCTGCCAACGAAACCGACGCCATTCTGCTCGACACGCGTGATGCCGGGGTTTTTGCCAAAGGTTTTATCCCGAATGCGATCAATATCGGCATTGACGGAAGTTTTGCACCGTGGGTAGGTGCAATGATCCCCGATATCAGACAGAAGATCCTGATTGTTACCGAACAAGGCAGAGAAGAAGAAGTGATCACCCGCCTCGCGCGTGTCGGGTATGATTATACGATCGGCTATTTAAACGGCGGCTTTGAAGCCTGGAAAGAAGCCGGCAAAGAAACCGATCAGATTGAATCCATTACTGCGGGCGAAATGGCGCAACGACTTCAAGAGGATCCGGCATTAACCGTGCTCGATGTAAGGAAAGCCAGCGAGCATTTCTCCGAACATATGATTGGTTCCGGGAATATCCCATTGGATTACCTGAATGATCGTCTTTCTGAAATTGATAAAAACAAAACCTATCTGGTGCATTGCGCGTCCGGTTACCGGTCGATGATTTTCAACTCCATTCTGAAATCGAGAGGATACGATCGCGTAATCAATGTAACGGGCGGCTTCAAGACAATGAAAGAATCAGGACTCTTTCAGATCAGCAATTACGTCTGCCCGAGTACCATGTTATAGCCCGCCTCTCATTTTGTCGAGTTAAATTTTTCACGTATTCCGGTTATGCTGAACAGGAATTTCAAACATAAAATACATTCATGCTGGACTTAATTAAACAGCCGTGGCCCTGGTACATTGCCGGGCCGCTGATCGGGCTCACGGTACCTGCCTTGCTCATAGCAGGAAATAAATCGTTCGGGATTTCGTCATCGCTGCGTCACGCGTGCGCGGCCTGTCTTCCCGCCAAGGTTCCCTTTTTTCAATACGAATGGAAAAAAGAGACCTGGAACCTCGTTTTCGTGCTCGGCATTTTTCTGGGAGGTGTAATTGCCTCGAACTTTCTGGTTAACCCCAACGGAATCCAGGTCACGGAAAATCTCACAAAAGAACTTGCAGGGTATGGTATCACGGACTTTTCGTCCCAGGTACCTGTCGATATCGTGAGCTGGGAAAGCCTTCTGACCTTACGCGGCATAATCATGCTGGTTGGCGGTGGATTTCTGGTTGGCTTCGGGGCGCGTTACGCCGGGGGCTGCACGAGTGGTCATTCCATTACGGGCCTTTCCACATGGCAGTGGCCCTCGCTGGTCGCCACAATCTGCTTCATGATCGGCGGGTTTATCATGGCGAACTGGATTTTACCCGTGATTTTAAGTTTATAAAACAGGTAATACATTTGAATATGCAACCCATTGTAGAAGAAGAAAACGAATACGCCATCCGCGCGACAGATGCCATTTGCATCAACGAAAGTGAACAGAATCACGCCTGGTATGGTAACATTAAATACCTGATAACCGGCATCCTGTTCGGGATCGTCTTTATCAAAGCCGAGGTAATCAGCTGGTTCAGGATACAGGAAATGTTTCGCCTCGAATCTTTCCACATGTACGGCGTGATCGGAAGCGCCGTGGCCGTGGGAATGTTGTCCGTATGGCTGATCAAAGCATTCAACGTCAAAACGGTGAACGGCGAGCAGATCACTTTTGCCAAAAAGCAATTTAACAAAGGGCAGATTTATGGCGGTTTGCTGTTCGGGCTAGGCTGGGCACTAACAGGCGCTTGTCCGGGGCCGTTGTTTGCGCAGATCGGGTTTGGGGCCACCGTCGTGATCGTGCCGCTGCTCAGCGCCATAGCGGGCACCTGGGTTTACGGCTATTTTCGGGAGACGCTTCCGCATTGATGTAATCATTCCTCTTATCATTTGCGGTTTTGAGTTTGCGCCAGGGCACAACTTTTTAGGTCCTGTACCTAAACATTTCATCCAAAATCATGAAAGCCGCAATTATCAGCGAATATGGTTCCCCGGAAGTTTTCAAAATAGCAGATCTGCCCACGCCCGAGATTGAAGACGGCCAGGTATTGATCCAGAACAAGGCATCCTCTGTAAACCCCGTGGATACGCTTGTGCGGCAAGGTAAAACGAGGCTCATCACCGGTTTGTTCGGCAAGCACGTTCTGGGCGCCGATTTCGCCGGTATTGTTATCAAATCCAAAAATCCCGCATTCAATGTCGGCTCAGAAGTGTACGGAATGCTGAGTGCAGTGAAAGGCGGCGCTTATGCTGAAATGCTCGTGGCTGAGGAAGATAATATGCACTTCAAGCCTGCAAACATCTCTTTCGTAGAAGCCGCCTCCATTCCGCTGGTAGGTTTAACAGCCTGGCAGGGATTAATGGTCGACGGAAAAATGCAGTCAAGACAGCATGTTCTGATCACCGGATGTACCGGCGGAGTTGGTTACATAGCTGTTCAGATCGCCAAGCATTTCGGCAATACGGTAACCGGTACCTGCAGCGAAGCCCACGCTGATTTTGCAAAGCAGATCGGCGCAGACCACATCATTATATACGACAAAGAAGAAATCCCGGCAGATAAGCAATTCGACCTCATTTTTGATGCCAGTGGCCATTTTACGATCTCCGATCTCAAAGACAGTCTCACCGACACGGGCCTTTTTGTTACAACCCGCGGCGGAGCAGACAGTCTGGGTGGCGTAGTTGATGCGGCTATCGATATGGTATTTCAGAAACGCATGAAAATGGTCGGAGTGAAACCAAATTCCGAAGACCTCTTTCAACTGGCCAAGCTCATTGAAGCAGGTGTGATCAAACCCCAGGTCTCCAAAACGTTTGCATTGGAAGACCTGGGACTGGCGCATCAAATGGTGGAAGAGGAAAGCTTCACCGGGAAGGTAGCAGTGGAAATTTGATGGAAATCCCGACTCTGCCGGGCAGCACGTTAATGTTCAATATCGTGCTGCCCGGCATTTTCAAACATACCTAACAGCTTGCTTACAGCACCTTCCGAATGCAGCATCTCCGTGGATTCAAGCGTTATTTGGGTAACGATACCGCCGCGCTTACACATTTGCTGTTCGAAACTGGCAATAGCCTCTTGAATTGTGACATACGCATCACTTACTAAATGCGACGCCAGTTCCATCGCGTCCTGCATGGCCATATTGACGCCCTCGCCGGCGTAAGGCGGCATCCGGTGTGCAGCATCGCCGATCATCGTGAGGTTAGCGAGCGGTTCCCATTGCTGATCTGTCGGATAATGATACTGCGGCCGCGGCACAAACCATAGCTCGTCACCCGCAAATAGCTCCTGCCAGATCTCGTCCCACGAGCCGAACGCTTCTTTAAACCAATGCAGTACCTCCTGCTTGTTTGCAAAGTCAATCCCGCTTTCTTTCACCCAATACTCAGGCGACTTGCAGCCCGTGTAAAATGACAGGCTACCGTCACCTTTTGCGCTCAGTATCAGCGATTGTTCATGACCGAATGCAAAAACCTTCCCTCCTTTCGTCAGCTGGTGCAAATGCGGCGCATTTTTCTCGGCATGGTACACATTGCCTTCCACGATTGTAATGCCCGAATAGATCGGCTGAATGTCGGTGATATAAGGTCGTATTTTGGAGTTAGCCCCGTCGGCTGCGATCACGATATCGGCGTAGGCACTGGTGCCGTTTTTAAAATGCAGCAGCCAGCCCGACCCGCTTTTGTCCATAGACAGGAAGTGACTGTTCCAAACGATCGTTTCATCATTTAGCGAGTCAATGAGTAAACGCCGCAATGGGCCGCGATCGATCTCGGGGCGGTCTTCGGTCACCGATTCTGATGTGTGGTCATCTAACTGAATGCGCGCGTGCTGATCAGTAACGCGCAGTTTGCCGGCGTCTGGCCGATAGTTCGCGAAGAATGCTTCGAGCAGTCCTGCCTGGCCTAATGCCGCGAGACCCGATTCCTGGTGAAGGTCGAGTGTAGCGCCTTGCACGCGCACATCTTTATTGATATCACGCTCATACACTTTTACCTGAGCGCCGCGCATTTGAAGCAAGCGGGCTAATGTTAAACCACCGGGCCCGCCGCCGACGATTGCAATTGTTTTATTTTCAATGACCATGATTTGTCTTGTTTGATTTAACAAGACAAAACTATGGGGGAGGAAGAGTGGAAAATTGTATAAATCGGTCTTCCCGGTTCCTGGCCAGCTCTTTTGGGATAACACCCGCATATTTCCGGATCTCACGGATGAAATGAGATTGGTCAGTATAATTTTCCTCCGGGAAGAGCTTGCCGGCTTTTATATGCCCGAAAGAAGACTTGAAACGCAGTACGTTGCAATATGTTTTGAGCGACAAACCAAATGTATCCTGAAAATAGCGGTTGATCTGCCTGCTGCTCCAACCCGCCTGATCAGCAAGTTCTGCAACGCTCATAGCGCCGTGAGATTCATATATCAGATCGAAAAGCCTTTTTTTGCGTGGGTCAATATCTGACTTTATCAAAACCAAAAGTGCATTCGTCAACAGCGCTGCAAACTGCCTGACATCGTCGAATTGCCCGATTGTAGCATTGAAAAAGTCTGCGGGTAATAAGGTGACGCTATCGGGTAGCACCGGCAAATGGGCTTTGAATAGATATTCCGCTGCCAGAGGCCGGAAGCTGATGCAGAACATGCTGAAATGCGGCGCAATTTCCACCTGCGACGGACCGGTTTCCAGTCCATGCAAACCCAGGTACTGCCGGTTATCAAAATGAAAGCTCACATCCAGCCGGCCATCGGGCAATACAATAGCAGGTTTCTGCTCGTCCGACTCATTCGTCAGAATCCAAAAGCTTTCCACCAAATCTTCCAATGCTGCCACGGGCTGTACCGTTTCAAAGCTGATACCCTTCATTGTAATGCTGTTTTACACAAAATCCCGAATAATAAGCCTTTGTTTCAGAATCCTGAATGCGACCCCATTACAAAATATTATCGCCCAGACCTCTCAGGATATTATCCCGGTAGGTGGATCCGATCGGGATTACTTTTCCGGTGGTCAGGATCATTTCGCTGCCGTTGATTTCCGCTATGATTTTCCTGCTGACAATAAATGACCTGTGAACGCGCAGGAAAACCTGACCGGGCAGCTTTTCCTCTATCCTTGTCATCGTCTGGTGCAACACCGTCACGCCGTTCGACCAATAGATTTTGAGGTAGTCTTTCATGGCTTCAACAACCTGAATCTTCTCGATATCGATCCTCACAAGCCGCTTACTATCCCGCACCAGAAGATAATCGTCTTCCTCTACATTGATTTTCTGGTTATTCGCATATTTGGTTTCTGGCTGAGGTTCACTCTGGCCGGAAACCTGATGCCGAAGCTCGCCATACGCTTTCAGGACTGCGCGCGCAAACCTTTCGAATGAGATCGGCTTCAGGATATAATCGGTCACCTGGGAATTAAACCCTTCGATGGCAAACTGGGGATCGCCGGTAACAATGATGATCTTCGGACGGGGCTCGGGAAGCAAAGAAATCAGTTCCATTCCGCTTAGTCCGGGCATCTGAATATCCAGAAAAACAAGATCCGGCTTTTGTGCACGAATCTGTATCAGCGCGTCCATTGCGTTCGCACATTGCCCGGTAAGTTTCAGATAAGGGATTTTTTGAACATGCTTTTCAAGGATTTCCCTTGCCGGTTTTTCATCGTCTGCAATAATGCACTTCAACTGATCAATCTCCATTATACGCTATCGTTGAGAAAAAAACTTGCCGCGCAAGATACGTTCATTCATCGAAAGCACCACATGAGCTAAATCCTGCACGCCCCAAAGTCGCATCCAAGGCGGCTTTTGCGCACGGCCGTCGTCCCGACAGCAAGCATTTGTAACCAAAAAAACGATTTCGTCGAAAACCCGGACACGTTCGTCTAAAAAAAAAATAGGCCGATAGATATGAAGGGATTGGTTGTACAGGAGCGGAAAGTAGCCGGCCGCGGCAACCACAAAGAGAAAATTTCGCTTTCCAACAATTCATCCGGGACTTACCTCGTGAGAATCCTTCGGGAGAACGGACAGCAGATCAAGAAGGCTGTGGTGATTAAATAGAATTTTAATGAGTTCAAGAAAGGGCGTTCAGCAAACACTGGGCGCCTTTTTTTATCTGAAACAAATGCGTGGAATGCTGCCGGGTTTAATCCTTTAAAATACCCGCAACCAGCTTGACCCTCAGGCGGCATTGTGCTTTTATCAGGATCCTGTACCACCAGCACTACTATATTAAAACCGGAACGGTTCAACATTTGCATTAGAGTAAAACTTAGCCGACTATTACATTGTAGAATGATCCGTTGCGCAAATCTGAGATCGTCCGGGTTCTGGCTATTTGTCACAATATCCAATGCATTTGAAATGAAGCGTATGTTGAGAGTAGTATTACTGGAAAATTCAGAGGAGCAGGAGGATATTGTCAGACAGTTACTATTAAAAGCTCAACTGCACGCCGAGATACACGTAGTTACGACCCGTGATGAATTCGTCGGCACCATCTCGGAATCACCCCCGGATATTGTAATCTCGGAATACAAGCTACCCGGCATTGACTGCTCTCACGCAATGGAAATACTGCGGGAGCACCAGGTTATAATCCCCTTTATTGTCTTTTCTGACGCCGTAGGCGACGAAATGGCCGGGGAGTTGCTGTTAATGGGCGTTGAAGATTACGTAACCAAGTCACAGGCAGGCAGGCTGCCGTTTGCTATTCACAGGGCGCTGGAAGCATATGGCGTAAAACGGGAACAGCAGGCGCTGCTGCAGCAATTAAGCAACCGCGAAAAGCAATTCCGCACCCTTATCGAACATAGTACCGATGCCGTTGTGATACTCGACAAAAATGCCAAGTCGACTTTCGCTTCCCTGGCCGTGAAAAACGTGCTGGGATATACGCCCGAGGAAGTGATGAGTATGGACATTTTCACCAAGGCGCATCCCGATGATCTGAACAGTCTGTACGAAATCATGGCCAAAGTGTTCGCCAACCCGGGCCAGGCAATCCCGGGACATACCGGCAGGATGCTTCACAAGGATGGTACCTGGCGCTGGATCGAAGCAACAGTAACCAACCTTTTACACGAACCTACCATCAATGGGATCGTAGATAATTTTCGTGATGTCACCAAACAGAAGGTCAGCGAGGAAAACCTCCTGCACCTGAACAGGCTTTATGCATTCCTGAGCCAGGTTAACCACACACTTGTACACGCGCCCGACGCCCAGACCGTTTTCGCAGAGGTGTGCCGCATTGCCTGCGAGACGGGGAAGTTTGAAGCTGCGTGGATCGGCATGTTTGTCGATCATAACGATACAATCAATGTGGTAGAGCAACAGCATATCTCTGCCGAGTGCCTGCTGGGCTTCACCAGCGCCACAGAGGAACAGCATCTGCTCCGTACAATGCTCGATTCCCGGCCGTATTATGTTAGCAACAACATCCGGGAAAGTTTTATATCCGAAAGCTGGAAAGCACTTGCGGCTAATGCCGGGTACCAATCCTGCATGATCCTGCCCATTAAAAAATCCGGTATTGTCACAGGCACGTTTAACCTGTACGGTTCTGAAACGGATACTTTCACCGATGCTGATATCACATTGCTGAAAGAAGCTGCATTGGGAATATCATTTTCACTGGACCTTTTTGAAACGGAAAGATTGAAATTGATCGCGGACGAACAGCTCAGACATAAAGAAAGAAGATTACGTCAGGCCCAGGCTATCGCACATTTAGGCAGCTGGGAAACAGACCTGGTGACGAATATGAGCTTATGGTCCGACGAAGCCTGCAAGATTTACGGTTTGCCGGAAGGCGACAACATCCAGTCTATCGGATCCTGGCTGTCGTTCGTCCATTCCGACGACCTGGAACACGTAGTTGAAAAGAACCAGCAGGTTTTTGCCTCCATGCAGCCCGCCGACTATCACCATCGCATTGTCCGGCGCGACGGTCAGATCAGGCACTTGCACGTGCAAACGCATTTGGAACTTAATCATCTGGGCGAACCCGTGAGTTTGTTCGGCGTTTTGAATGATGTTACCGAGCAAAAGCTGGCAGACGAAAAGGCGATCAAGGCACTTCAGGAAAGAAACATCATTCTGGAAAGTATCGGCGACGGGTTTTACGCACTTGACAAAAACTGGGTGGTAACTTACTGGAACAAGAAAGCCGAAATACTGCTGAACCGCCCGAAAGAGTCCGTACTCGGGCGGAATCTGTGGGAAGCGTTTCCGGATATTGTCAATACTGCCATTTATCACTCCTACCAGCGGGCAGTGGAGAACAATGCAATCCATCATTTTGAATATTACTACGAAAGTGACCGGACCTGGTTCGAGATTACCGCCTACCCTTCTGCAAATGGCTTGTCCGCATATTTCAAGGACATTACACAGCGGAAACGGTCAGAAGCACAGCTCACGGAGCTGAATGAAAGCCTGAGAAATTACGCGAATGAACTGACTGAATCGAACAAGGGACTCGACCAGTTTGCCTATATCGTATCACATAACCTGCGGGCACCGGTCGCCAATATCATCGGGTTGGGCGAGCTTATTACGCAAACTGACTATCCTCCGGAGGTGAAAGAACAGTTTCTGGAAGGGATTGTAGTGAATGTAAAAAGACTGGACAACGTCATTTCAGACCTTAATGCCATTTTGCAGGTAAAACAGGGCGTCGGCGAGAACAAGGAGCTGGTGAATCTGCAAAACCTGACCGAGAATATCAGGTCGAGCCTGCTGAATATTATTGAAAAAGAGCAGGTCAGCATCGTCACCGATTTCAGTGCGAGCAACGAACTGTTTACCCTGA
Organism: Dyadobacter sp. Leaf189; assembly: GCF_001424405.1. Taxonomy (GTDB): domain Bacteria; phylum Bacteroidota; class Bacteroidia; order Cytophagales; family Spirosomataceae; genus Dyadobacter. The sequence goes on along the minus strand of NZ_LMPS01000005.1, from coordinate 349,299 downwards.
AAACATACCTGTATAGCATCTTCTACAATCTGATTACCAACAGTATAAAGTACCGCAGCCCCGATCGGTCGCCCGTGATCCACATTACCAGCAGAGTAGAAGAAGGCAGGCTGAAAATTTCCTTCCGGGATAATGGCATGGGAATTGACATGGACAGGAAAGGCGCCCAGATTTTTGGCTTATACAAGCGTTTTCATAACCACGTTGAGGGTAAAGGGTTAGGATTATTCATGGTGAAAACACAGGTGGAAATGCTCGGAGGGAAGATCAGTATAAGCAGTCGTGTTAATGAGGGTACCGAATTCAATATTGAGTTTGGCTCAGATTTGTTCCACAATCCTGTCCTATGAAGTTATACTCTCAATTCATCGTTGTAGACGACGACCCTGTCAATAACATGGTCAGTAAATATATGATCGCCAATGTGGCTCCCGGCGCGCGCATTCAGCTTTTCGACGATCCCGACCAGGCTCTGGCCTCTATTAAAAACGAGTTTAATGCTGATTCAGACTACCCGGATACGGTGCTCTTTCTGGACATCAATATGCCAACCATGAGTGGCTGGGAGTTCCTGGACCAGATCAGCCTGTTCCCCGCAGAGCTGACAGCCCGCATTTCTATTTTCATCCTTTCTTCGTCTATTGATCCAAAGGATAAGAAAAGTGCTGAAAGCCACCCGCTGGTCAGCGGATACTTCTCCAAACCGTTGAACAGGGAGATGTTGAAAGCACTTTTAGGAGGCTAAAAAACGCGTTTTCCGTCCACTTTCTTCATTAAACTAACTATTTAGTTTTTAAACTAACAAAGAAGTTATACATTTAGCCAACATCCGCATTCATTCCGTTGGCTATGCTCTACAATTACATCAAAATTGCCTGGCGAAATCTGTTAAAGGATAAATCAATTTCGTTTATCATGATTTTCGGGTTAGCGTCCGGCATAGCTGCTTTTCTACTGATCACGCAGTATGTTTTCTCCGAGCTGAGCTATGATGCATTCCACTCCAGAGCAGATCGCATTTACCGCATCCGGCTTGATGATTATAAACAGGATGTTCTGACGAACAGCAGTGTAATCAGCTACTACGCCGAAGCGCCCGCGATCAAAGAGGCATTTCCGGAGATGGAAGATTTTGTGCGGCTACACAGGGCCGACGGCATGATCAGTTACCGAAAACCGACAGGCGACCTTGTCAGCTACCACGAGAAAAGAGCCTTTTACGCCGACTCTTCTTTATTCAACGTGTTCTCATTTCCGCTGCTGAAAGGCAACGCGGGCCAGGTGCTGCGTCGACCTGAGTCTGTTGTGATCTCGGAAACAATGGCGCGGAAATACTTCGGACAGGAAGATCCGGTTGGCAAAACGCTCCGGTTAAGCTCCGAGTGGCAGGGAGGGGATTACGTAGTGGAAGGCATTTTTGCAGATATCCCTTCAAACAGTCACATTCACTTCGACTTCGTATTTTCCATTCAAAACCTGCTTAAAAATAAGCAGTTTGCCACGGGAGGCTGGTACTGGACCAATTTCTATACCTATCTGCTCCTGAAACCGGGCACCGCTCCTGCCGCACTGGAAGCCCGGCTCTCCGGTGTGATCGAGAAGAATATCGGTAAGCGGCTGAACAGGTACAATATCCGGCAGGCATTCGTTTTACAACCCCTGCGTTCCATTCACCTGCATTCGCAAACTGCCTCAGAAGTAGAAGCGAATGGAAAGATCGTCATCGTTTATGTGCTGATCCTGGTCGCATTCCTTATTCTGGCAATCGGCTGGCTTAATTACATCAACTTATCCACGGCAAAAGGAATTGAACGCGCGCAGGAAGTTGGTATCCGCAAAGCGCTGGGTTCTGAAAAACGGCAGCTGGTCCAGCAATTCCTGGTTGAATCTTTGGGATTTAACCTGCTGTCCGTGCTTATCGGAGTAGGTTTCTTCGCGCTCGGACTGATGTTCTTTGCAGACTGGATACAGGCGACAAACGGCTTCTCCATGCTGCTCAGCCCGGGACTCTGGCTGGTATCCCTGACGGTAATCTGCCTGGGTTTCTTCCTTTCCGCATTCTATCCTGCTTTTGTGCTTTCGTCCTTCAAACCGATTGCCATTCTGAAAGGATATCTGCCGAAGAAAGCCGGTGGCGAATCCTTTCGTAAAGCTTTGGTGGTATTTCAATTCACGATCTCGGTATTCCTGATCATCGCCACGCTCGTTATTAACCAGCAGCTCACTTTCATGCAGGCGCAGGATCTTGGAATGAACATCAATCAGAAACTGATCATCAAAGCTCCGAAAGTGCTGCGCACCGACAGCTTTACCAATGATATCCGTTTTTTCAAAGACCAGGCACTGGCACATACCGGTTTCCGCCGGGTAACAGCCTCGTCGGAAGTGCCGGGACAGGAGATTTTCTGGACAGACGAGTGGCAAAGATTCCATCAGCCTGCTTCCGAGTATAAGCTGTGCAGTATGCTGGCGATCGACGAGGATTTTATCCCTGCCTATCAGATCAGGTTATTGGCAGGACGAAACTTCCACAAAGATCTGTCGCTGGACGACGGATCCGTGATCATCAATGAAAGTGCATTAAAGGCTTTCGGCTTTGCAAGTGCAGCACAGGCGATTGATCAGGAAATTGGCAACACGATACCCAGAAAGATAGTCGGCGTAGTCGATGACTTTCACCAGCAATCGCTGAAAACAGCCAACCGCCCCATCATTTTCCAGCATATCCCCTGGAACAGCAGCTTCTTGACGGTTGCGCTAGGCAGCAAAAATGCAATGCAGACCGTTAAAACGCTGGAAGCAACCTATGAAGAAGCCTTTCCCGGCAATGCATTTGAGTTCTTCTTTCTCGATGATCACTTTCAGCAGCAGTACGAATCCGACGAGCGGGTGGCAACACTTTTCAGCTGGTTCGCAGTGGTAGCTATCAGTATTGCGTGCCTGGGCTTATTAGGTCTGGCGATGTTTACGGCTAAAAACCGGACGAAAGAAATCGGCATCCGGAAAGTACTTGGCGCCAGTGTCGGCAGTGTTGTCGTGCTGCTTTCGAGGGATTTTCTTAAACCGGTCGGTATCGCCATTCTCCTGGCTTCTCCCCTGTCCTGGTACGCAATGACCTGGTGGTTACAGGACTTTGCATACAGGACGGACATTCCGTTGTGGACCTTTGCAGCAGCCGGTCTGCTGGCGATTGCGATTGCCCTGATAACAGTCAGTTTTCAAAGTATCAGAGCCGCGCTGATGAATCCCGTAAGGAGCTTGCGGGGAGATTGACACGCGTTGGTTCCCGATTTATCTGTCAATGTGCTTCTGCATTTCTCCGGGATACCTTCCGCCTTGTACGTCGATACCAGCCAGCGCCTGAGCAATATTCGTCGAATCAGCTTCTGAAAGGTTGATTTCGGCCCCACCGAGGTTTTCTTCCAGTCGGTGCAGTTTGGTTGTTCCAGGAATCGGCACTATCCAGGGCTTTTGGGCAAGTAGCCAAGCCAGCGCAATCTGCGCAGGCGTCGCCTGTTTTTCGGTCGCTATTGTTGTAATCACATCTACCAGGCCCTGATTTGCTTTCCGGTTCTCTTCTGAAAATCTGGGTACAGTATTCCGGAAATCACTTTTGTCAAAGGAAGTATCCTCATTGATTTTGCCCGTCAGAAAGCCTTTTCCCAATGGACTGAACGGAACAAAGCCAATGCCCAGCTCTTCCAATGTAGGCAGAATGCTTTCCTCCGGCTCCCGCCACCACAATGAGTACTCACTTTGCAAAGCAGTAACCGGCAATACTGCATGTGCCCGGCGGATGGTAGCGGCGCCCGCTTCTGACAAACCAAAGTGCTTTACCTTTCCTTCCTGAATTAACTCTTTTACCGTTCCTGCAACCTCTTCAATGGGAACGTTGGGATCCACGCGATGCTGGTAAAAAAGGTCTATTGTATCTACATGGAGTCTTTTGAGCGAAGCTTCTGCCACAGCCCGGATATTTTCAGGGCGGCTGTCTACACCTTCTGTGGGCTTCCCATTTCTGAACCCGAACTTGGTGGCAATAACTACCTTATTACGGAACGGCTTCAAGGCTTCCCCTACCACCTCTTCATTTGTATATGGCCCATAGGCTTCGGCAGTGTCAAAAAACGTAACGCCGCGTTCAAAAGCAGCACGGATCAGCCTGATTGCGTCTTGCTTTTCTGTGGCCGGACCGTAACCAAAACTCAGCCCCATGCAGCCTAGTCCAAGTGCTGAAACTTCCAGACCGCTATTTCCTAATGTTCTCTTTTTCATAATCATTTCTGTTTACAAATCGCGCCACTTATTCCGCTCAACATGCTAACATTTGCATGCCCGGCGTCAGTGTTGATGCTACTTAAACAATGCAAATGTCATACACTTCCCGGGCGCAGCTGGTATACAGATTCCTGAAATGTCTACCATTATTCCTGATTTGCACGCGCAATTGAAACGCCATCTTACGAATCCATTAAATTTGAATCAGTTAAAAAACAAAGTGATATGGAAAAGCTGATCCGGTTTGACTCCGTGAGTCAATACAATTCATTTAACCAACAGGAAACACTGCATCCGCTGGTTACCGTAATTGATCTCTCCAAGGCCAATAAGCGCGGGAACAGCAATATGTACCTCGGTATGTACTTTGTGTTTTTGAAAGAGGTCCATTGCGGTGACCTCCGGTATGGAAAACAGCTTTACGACTACCAGGAAGGAACATTGGTATTCTTCGGGCCCGGTCAGGTGGTACAGATTGAGAATAATGGCGAGCTCTATCAGCCCAAAGGCTACGCGCTCGTTTTCCACCCCGACCTGCTGCACGGGACTTCACTCAACCAGCACATACACGATTATAATTTTTTCAGTTATCAGAACAGCGAGTCGCTTCATATCTCGGAAAGGGAAAGGCAGATTGTTCTGGACTGCCTGGGCAAAATCCGGTACGAGCTCGAACATGCGATTGACAAGCACAGCAGAAAACTGATCGTCTCCAACATCGAGCTTTTTCTGGATTACTGTTCCCGCTTTTACGACCGGCAGTTTCTCACGAGACAAACCGCGCATTCGGGCATTCTGGAACGCTTTGAGTCGCTGCTTAAAGATTATTTTCTTTCGGATAAGCCGGTATTGAACGGCCTTCCATCCGTCGGGTATTTCGCAACAGCGCTAAACCTTTCTGCCAAGTATTTCGGTGATCTGATCAAAAAAGAGACCGGACAAACGGCGCAGGAATACATTCAGGCGAAGGTAATAGACACTGCGAAAGAGAAAATTTTCGACAGGAACAAAACGGTCAATGAGGTTGCATTTGAACTGGGCTTCAAATATCCGCAGCATTTTACCAGACTCTTCAAACAACGCGTAGGTCAGACGCCCAATCAGTTCAGGGCATTGACGCACCCCAATTGAAGTACCCGACCGGAAGTCGAACATCAGCATTTGCAAAAATCAATATTGGCGCAAAGAGCTTTACTTACTGACTATCCGGAAGGTATATCTGAAAAGTTGATCCATTCCCGGGGCTGCTGATCGCCGTGATCATCCCGCCCATATTGACCACAATGCGCTCACAAATGGCAAGGCCGATACCCGTTCCCGTGTATTCACTGCGGCCGTGCAGTCGCTGAAAAACCTGAAAGATGCGGTCAAGATAAACCGTATCAAAGCCGATACCATCATCGGAAATATCAATGCGGTAATAATGCATGTCCGCCGCAAGCGATTGTTGCGCTTCCGGCAGTTCCTCGTGGGCGATCCGCTGCGAATGGATTTTCACGGTTGGAGGTATGAAGTTCCCATCGGGATCAACTTTACGAAATTTGATCGCATTGCTCACCAGGTTTTGAAAAAGCTGCGTTAAATGCGTTGTGTTTCCCGGCACGTCCGGTAACGGTCCAATCTCGAACGTAGCGTCTGCCTGACTGATCTGCACTTCCAGGTCTGTAATTACCTGCTCAACAATGTGTTTCAGGGATGCACGCCCTGCGGGGCTGTCGCTGGTAGAAACGCGCGAGAAGGTAAGCAGGTCGTTGATTAATGACGACATTCTACCTGCGGCTGCACTCATCCTGCTCAGGTAGTCCTGTCCTTTCGGTGATGTCGTTTCAAACTCGGCCATTAACCTGCTTCCGAATTGCTGTATTTTCCGGAGCGGCTCCTGCAAATCGTGTGAAGCTACGTATGCAAACCGGTTCAGATCCTCATTGGAACGGCGCAGCAGCAAATTAGCCTGCTGCAATCTCTGATTACCTTCCGCAAGCTTCTTGTTACTGGCGTCAAGCTCCTTGGTACGCAGCTCCACCAGCGCTTCAAGCGACTGCTGCTGTGTCCGTAGCATCGTCACATCCTGCGCAATGCCTGAGATACTTACGGCTTTTCCGGAAGGATCATAGTTCGTTTGTCCCTTCGTATGAATAATGTGCGCTTTGCCCGTTTTGCCGTGAATAATCGTGTATTCGGCTTCAAACTTCCCGTCGCTGCCCGGTTTTAGCGCATCGAAAAATGCATTGACCAATTGTGCCCTTTCACTTTCGACGACGTGGTTGATAGCGGTTTCGAGGTCCATATCCCGTGCGGTCACGCCAAACATACTCAGGTGGCGCTGGGAGAAAGTTGCTTTTTGCGTCGCAATATCCATGCTCCAGGTACCGAGTTGCGCCACTTCAATGGCATCCAGCAACGATTGTTGCTGCTGCTGCATTAGTATCTGCTGCTGTTTGCGTTCGGTAATGTCAGGGCTTACAGTCGCCAGGATAGCTGGCAAACCCGTGGAAGGATCATCGATGACCATCACATTCCATTGTACCCAAAACGGCTCTTTGGTAACCTCATTCCATAATCGGATTTCATAGCTACCGCCTTTTCGGGCATAAATCTCAGGAAGAACTTTCAGCACAAAATCACGGTCTTCGGGATAGACCGCATCAATGAGCGTCCTGCCTTTATTATGCTTCCAGCCCAGCCTGTCAAGTGTATATTGATTGTTATACAGCGGCTCCGGCATGGGTTCCAAATGGCTGATACCGATGATCAGCTCGCAGTATTCCAGCACCGAAGTTTTAATCTGGCTGTTCACCTCCGACTCCCATAGCGCGGCTGCACTTCTTTTTGCAGCCAGCTCTGCCTCTACGGTTTCGGTCACGTCCACCGAAATGGCCATAATGCCGTAAGCATCACCATTAGCGTCCAACAAAGGTTTATAGGTAAAATCAAAGTAGTGATTCGTGGTTACGCCATCTTTCGTCAGGTAACCCGGCATTCCCTTGGCCTTGTAGCTTTCTTTGGTCTTTAATACCGAAGTAAGGATATCCAGATAAGGCTGTACAGCAATCTCCGGAACCGCCACGCTTGCAGGTTTGCCGAGTATGGAAGCATCTTTCCCGAGCATTTCGATCATACGCTCATTGGCAATCGATATGATATGATCGGGGCCTGTCATCACCATCATGGCAACAGGCGCATTCTCAATAATTGCTTCAAACAATGCCCGTCTGTCGATTTTCAACGTTTCGGGGGTGACATTCAAAACTTCCTGATGCAGTGCAGGGAGCTGAAGTATTTCGTCCAGTTTGCGGGTGAGCTCTTTATCCAGCGCAACGACCTGTTCATATACAGCTTTGGCTTCATTATTCTTTTGCTCAGAAATAAGCAGGTTTATTTGCGCGGCGAGTTTGTGGATACCTGCATGCAGTTCTTCAATGTCCCGAAGCTGGTCAATTTCAGCATAGGCTACCATTGCGTGTGCATACAACCATGGACCAAGTCCGTGCGCATATTGGGTCAGCGCGGCTGCATTGACAGGTTTTTCGGCTTGCCCGTTGATCTTCAAGCGCAGGGCTTCTACAAACGAATGGTGATCGTGTCTTGCCTGCGCCAGGCCGGGAATGTTAAGTGAAATCAACTGCAGCTTCTGATAAAAATGTTTGTGTTTTTGGCCCGCCTTCCACAAGGCTTCAAACCATAACTATCAGAAATTTATTAATTCCATGCCACTGCGTAGTCCGGCAGTCGAAAAGCCGGTATCACTGGTTTCCTACCGTAGCAATACGTATATAGTGTTCTTCAAAGTAGAATAACAACCGCAACGATTCTAAAATCAACTTAATAGTTGTAAGATTTTCTTCCTACCGATTTAAACATTCATAAAAGATTGCCTGAATTCCAGGGGAGATTGCCGCGTTTTGTTCTTGAAAAACTTGTTGAAACTCTGCGAGTGCTCAAAGCCGAGCTCATAACCGATCGCGCTCACGGTCAGATCTGTTGTCGAGAGTCTTTCCTTGGCTTTTTCCACGAGTTTTTCATGAATGTATTGCTGTGCATTCTGGCCGATCAGCGAACGAAGTATATCGCTCAGATAGCCAGAAGAAACATTCAGTTGTTCCGACAGGTACTGCACAGTAGGCAGTCCATTATCGAGCGCCTTCTGGTTGTTGAGATAGTCATTGATCACGCATTCTGTTCTTTCCAGAATGGTATTGCAGGTGGCTCTGCGTGTCACGAATTGTCTTTTGTAAAACCGGCTGGCGTAGCTCAGCAGTAGTTCAAGCTGGGCCACGACGATCTCCTGACTGAATTCATCGACGCGACTATTCAGCTCACGTTCAATGATATGGTATATCGAAAGCACGATCTCTTTTTCCTGATCGGACAAATGCAAAGCCTCATTGACCGAATAAGAAAAATAGCTGTACTGCCTGATCTTCTGCGCCAAAGGATAACCCAGCAGAAAATCGGGATGAATGAGCAGCACATAAGATTCGCCACCAGCCTGATCGTCGGCGGCACCTACCAGCTGCTGCGGTGCCATAAACATCATACTCCCCTCTTCAAAATCGTAGTAATGCTGCCCGTATTTGAGCCTGCCGCTATTTTGTGCATTGAATTTGATTTTGTAAAAATCCAGTACGTCATAAACAGGCGCCCTTCCCATAGGGAATTGATTGTTCTCATTGAAATGTGTGAGGCTGATCAACGGATGCTGCGGCTTTGGCAACCCAAGTGCCTGATGTATAGAAGAAATGGAGCGAAACCGGAGGAGATCTGACTTTTTCATTGTTGGCGTTTAAAATTGAAAAACAAAATCTGCGGCGAATTGATCGCCGCAGATGCGCATTTCTTACTAGCAATTAAGTTTACCAGGGATAAACTTCCTGGTTTGGTCCTGTAAAGAGTGCGGTGGGGCCGTCTTCTTCCAGAGCTACCCGGATCGGTTCGAGGGAACCTACTTCCACTGAATCCGTTCCTTCGAAGTTGTTGAGGGCAGTGGCCGTAAAGCCCGGGCTTACTGCACTTACCTTGATTCCGCTTTTTTCCAGTTCATTGGCAAATGCCACTGTAACTGCATTGAGGGCTGTTTTGGATGCGCCATAAGTCATTTCAAAGTTCGACTCGTACGGATTTTCCGGGTCTCTCGCCAGGGTAAGCGAACCCAGTATGCTCGATACATTCACAATGCGCGGCACTGTGGCTTCGCGAAGCAGTGGCAGGAATATCTGCGTGACCACGACTACTCCAAACACATTGGTTTCCCAAACGCTGCGCATTTCATCTACCGACGAAATGCTTGGGCGGTTGCTGGCCATGATTTCTGCCAACGTTCTTCCGGGCGCTCCGGCATTTGAAATGGCTGCATTATTGACCAGCAGGTTCAGCCGGCCAAAGTCTTGCTGCACCGTCGCAGCCGCATTTTCAACAGACTTCCTGTCTGTCACATCTATTTGAATTGCCCGTGCATTGCCGCCGATCTGTTCGGCAGCGGCGAGGCCATTTTGCAGGTTACGTGAGCCAACATAAACGATATAGCCGTTCTCTGCGAGGGCTTTGGCAACCTGAAATCCTACTCCCTGATTGGCACCGGTAACCAGTGCTACTTTACTTTCCTGTGCTTGCATTTTTGTATCTGCTTTGAATTTGAGAAAGCAAATTTCGGGTGATGCAGCACTGCGTTTGTAGCCAAATCAGGGTGATTTGTAGCCAGAATGAGGGTTGTTCCAGCATTTATGTAAGCCGCGCAAAGTCGCAGGAGCAACCTGTTTATAGCAATCGATTGACAGAGCGGCTATATTAGCAATTTGTGAAAAATCTTTAACAATGGAGCAGCAAGCTAAAAAGCATAACCCAAACGACCATCTCGCCAATGAGCGCACCTTCCTTGCCTGGATCAGGACAAGCATCGGTATTATGGGATTTGGTTTTGTGGTCGTGAAATTTTCACTTTTCGTGCGGCAGATCACAGCCGTACTGGGCCACAAAGCGGAAGTACCTTCCACGGGATACTCGCCTTTGATAGGGATTTTGCTGGTGGGAATGGGCGCACTTACAACACTATTCTCCTACATCAGGTACATCGACACCAAACGCCAGCTGGAAGCCGGGCAGTATTATCACTCCACGCTCCTGGTAAAACTGCTTACTGCGGTTATTTTCGTGATAAGCATTCTGTTGATCTGGTATCTGATGCAAAGTGTATAGGTAACTCAGGTCTGCGAAACAGCTGCCTTATTCTGCAATCCTGTCGATCATTCCATTGAAAATAAAATAATGAAATGGCAGTACGGCGTACCAGTAAAGCCTGCCTCCCAGTCCCAGCGGCCGGAATGTGGCCGTTTGCCTGATCTGATCGCCTTCAATGCAAAATTCCAGCCAGGCTTCTCCCGGTAGCTTCATTTCTGCATACAATAGCAGGCGCCGTTCTTCCCGGTTCGCGTAAATCACCCGCCAGAAGTCAAGCGTATCCCCGATCACTACCTGGTTCCTGTTTTTTCGCCCGCGACTCAGTCCAACGCCGCCGAACAGCTTATCCAGAAAGCCGCGGAAACGCCACAGCCAATCGGCGTAGTACCAGCCCGACTTGCCGCCGATAGCAAAGATGCGATCTGTAGAGCGGGAAACGTCGGTGGCGGTGCGCGTTTTCTTATCCTGAAAAACGCCGTATTTAGGCGGACTCAGCTGCTTGTCGACCATCTTTTTGGAGTAGGTACCTCCCCAGGCATCCTTCCAGCTGGACAGTACCAGGTTCTGTTCTATTTTGTCAAATGCAATGCGTATCGCCTGCTGATAGCTCACCGGCGTGACCCCAAGTTTCTCGCACAGTTCATTCTCCCGCGCCACCACATCCACGCTCATACTCGCCACCAGGTTTTTCGCCAGCACATAGGAAGTGGATGTAACGAGATACAACCAGTACGAAGACAATTTCGGCGTCATCACCGGCACAGTATAGATCGACCGTCGCAAGCCACGCGCGTTCGCAAAGCCGAGCAGCATTCCTTTGTAAGTGAGGATATCAGGACCGTAAATGTCAAAATGCCGGTTGAAGGTAAATTCTTTCATTAACACACCCGACAACAGCTCAATCACATTTCTTATGGAAATGGGCTGACAGCGCGTGTGAAGCCACTTTGGAGCGATCATGACGGGAAGCTTTTCTACCAGGTCCCGGATAATTTCGAAAGAGGCGCTGCCGGAACCAACGATGATACCTGCACGCAAGCTGGTGAGCGGCACGCGTCCCGCGCCCAGGATCTCTTCGACATTTTTCCTCGACGAAAGGTGCACGGACAATTTACTGTCATTGATGATCCCGCCCAGGAATATACACTGCCGGGCAGTTGTCTTATCCAGCGCTTTGATGAAATTTCTGGCTGACTGCTCTTCGCTGCTTGAAAATGCACCTGCAGTGGACATGGAATGCACCAGATAATATGCGGCATCGATATCCCTGGGAATGGCATCCAATGTCGCTTCCCGCAGCAGATCCACTTCGATCACATGCAGCGACTCCCCGTTCTCGAACCGGCCCTTGTCAAACCTGGATGCATCCCGGACTGCACACACAATCTCGTGCCCTTGTTCCAGCAGTACAGGCAGCAAACGCTGTCCTATATACCCTGTCGCACCTGTCAGTAAAATTTTCATGTCAGTCGGAGTAAAAGAGAATTAATGCATGGGGATTTCCCTTGGCTCGGTTCCCGGCTTGGCGTAAGCGAGCCTGCCTACCGGCTGAGGGATGAAGTAGGCGTCCAGTCCGGCAACTGTCATGGTACTTGCTTTCTCGTGATCGATCGTCCCGTCCTCCCCTATCATCATATCCTCCGCAACGATCCGCACAATTTCACCGATTACAATGGTGGTACCATTCAGCTCTACGTCCATCATCTGCCGTAATTTCAGACCAATGCGCACGGTGGATTGTTTTACAAACGGAGCCGAAAAGCCTTCGGAATAAAAAGGTTCAAACCCGCAGGCATCGAATTCCGAAATCCCGGAAGGATAGCTGGCGCTGGTCTGATGCGCTTGTTTGTACCAGTCGGGCAGCACATTGTTTAATGTATATTCGCCAGTTGCCCTGATATTTTTCAAAGTATCATTATGCTCCCGCTGGGGCCGCATGACCAAACCGACCAGCGGCGGATTTGCGCCCAGGTGAAAAGCCGAACTTACAACGCAAAGATTAGTCACTTTATCTTCACCCGCCGTGCCCAGCAGGTTCAGTGATTTAAACCCTACCAGGCTATTGATCAGATTGATACGGTAAAATTTCTCCATTCCGTCAATCTGCTCGCGGTTAAGATGTTCCATGTAAATGTGGTTGTTTTTAGAAATGCCTTCTTCAAAGATGTGTTACATCATTCAGAACACAATAATCAAACCACACCTACTGAAACAGCTATAAAAAAGAATGCTGCGCAATCATGGTCTATGACTGCGCAGCATATTTTCTTAAAGGTGATTGGAGTTGTTGTTACAAACAGCTCGTTTAGTAACGGAAAAGTGTCTCAACCGGCATGGAACTGCCTTTACCTCCTGCAAAGTTGCATTCCAGCGAAAGCTTTGGCGTAATACCCTCTTTTAACTGGTAGAAGATCCTGACAGGATGCTCACCCGCTTTCAAATGCACTGAACCTGTAACCCGCTGGTCTTTCTGCGCATCAAAACTTCCATCCAGTACATTCGCCTGGTGCAGTTTTAGCAGGAAACCGCTGCTGCCCGACATCGCCATTTCGTAGGTACCATCTTTTTCAATATGTATCAAACCTTCGATCACAATCAAACCTTTCTTTGTCTTGAAGTCAGAGAAGTCCAAAGAAGAAAGGGTACCCTCGCGGGCAGGCTTTGTGTCTTTTAAATCCGCGATCCACGGAAAATCACCTTCATAAACCCTGAACTTCAAACCCGGCTTCGCTCCTTTCTGCGATACGGGCGGGATCAGCGCATTGTCGTACGGGCGGGGCGCTTCTTCATCAGGTCGCCGGACTTGCAGTACCTGTGCTTTGAAATCCTGCTGCATTTGTTTGAATGCCGGATCTGACGCCAGGTTCCTCGTTTCCTGTGGGTCCTTTGCAACGTTGTAAATCTCAAAATCATCCTCTGCCGATTTGATCCTGTATCTTACGCCTGCATAATCCCCTTTCCGGATCTTCTGCATCTGGTTTCGCTGCCGCGATCTGTGGTTGGCAGAGAACTCTTCGAAGTCGGGCGTTTTGCCATTCTGGTCATATTCAATGTAAACCAGACTCTCGTTTTTCCTGCCTTTTCCTGTCAGATGCGGCAATAAGGTCACGCCATCCACGCGCGCGGGAGCGGGTATGTGGGCTGCGTCGGCGAAGGTGGAGAGCCAGTCGTGGGAGGCACTTGGGGTATCGATCACCTGGTTGGCCGGGATCTGCCCGGGCCAGCTCACGATGGTAGGAACACGCACGCCGCCCTCCCAAACATCCCGCTTGATCCCGTCGAAAGGACCAAAACTGTTGAAAAACTCCGGACTGTAATCCACGTGCTCTTTGGGAAGATACGATTCGATTGAAGGTCCATTGTCCGAAGTAAATACGACCATGGTATTCTCGTCAATTTTCAGGTCTTTGAGCAACCTGAAAATATCACCGATACCATCGTCAATGCGGCGGCAAAGTGTTGCATACCTTTTGTAAGTATCGGGCCAGGGTTTTTCCGGGGTTGAGGGATTTTTATCATCGTCGTAAGTCGCATTGGCGTAATCGGGATGAATGTACGAATCCGGCGTGCCGCTGGCTGTATTGATCATTTTACCCGGCGTTCCCAGCCATTGAAGTCCCCCTTTCAATCCACCACCTGCCGGATATTGCTGGGTCGGAAGTTCCAGCACTGCGTGGGGCACGTCATAGGCGAGGTACAGGAAGAACGGCTGGTCCTTTTTGCCGGCATTCGTTTCTTTTACGATCCAGTTCTTGGCAGCCGCAGTCCACAGGTCTGTTGTAAAGCATTTATCCAGTCCGTCGGACACTTCGGTTTTATTTTCCCAAACCTTCTTTTTGCCTCTGTAAATCCCCTCTTTCGGATAATGCTCGTGACCGTCCACGTGCTTGATATAAGCATAGGAATAGTCAAAACCACGGTTAAGCGGGTGAGCGGGCCACTCGGGCTCGGTAGCTTTTAAACCCTGCAGTCCCCATTTGCCCACCAGTCCCGTTTTGTACCCGGCCTTTTGCAATACGTTTCCAATCGTAAATGTGTTCTGCAGTTCCTTGTCAAACTGGTTGTCGCGCACATTCGCGTGACCCTGACTTACCCCAAGCATGATCGACGCCCGGGAAGGCGCGCAAACCGGCGCGGCGCAATAATGGTTGGTGAGCATCGCCCCCCCTTTCGCCATCGCGTCCAGGCTGGGTGTAAACTGCCAGGGTTCGCTGCGGTCATTCTTTTTATTCCGCTGATTTTGCCAGAAAGCCCCCACATCACCCCAGCCCATATCGTCGACGAGAATGAAAATGATGTTTGGCTTTGCGGCCTTCTTCTTTTGTGCATCAGCAGGAAGAACCGCCAGCACAGCAAGCACCAGCAAACATTTACTTACTACTGATCTCATTTTAAATCCATCCATTATACTTGATTTTTTTACCGGTTGTAGTTCGGGTTTTGGTCGAGGTTCGGGTTAGTCTGCAATGCGGTGGTTGGAACAGGCCAAAGATAGTCGCGCTGCGGATTGAAAGAACGGTTATCCACTACTTTTCCGAGGTAATTAGTTACATCGACATTCAGCTCCGTATCGGCCGTTTTCCATCTTTTTACGTCAAAATAATAAAGCCCCTCTCCTACAAACTCGATCCTTCTTTCGTGCCGAAGGCGCTCGCGCATTGCCGCCTGTGTCAGTCCCGCCGGTAACTCAGGCATACCTGCACGTTTCCGAACCAGGTTCACCGCCTCGTAAACGGACGCCTCGGGACCAGCTGCCTCGTTCTGCGCCTCCGCGTACGTAAGCAACACCTCCGCGTACCGGATCAGGATCACATTCAGGTCAGAGATATTATCGACCTTTCCTGCGGGCGAAGCTTCATTGTCCTTGTAAGTTGTCCCTTTTTTCAGACCATAACCCGTTTGCGGATAAGTCGTCGCGACCACCGGTTTTCCTTTAAACTGGCTTCCGATATATATGACCGTATTCTTCAACCTGGGATCGCGGTTTTCAAATGGCTTTGCAGGATCGTAAAGTGGTGAGTCTTTAATGGACTTTCCGTCGGTAAGCTGGTATTCGTCGATCAGGTTCTGGGTCGGGGCAAAGGAATTGAACTGGTCAAACTGAATATCATTGCTATGCACAAACTCGGGCTGCTTGTATTGCACGTCGAGTATCACCTCTGAGTTCCCTTCATTTTCCAGCATAAACAGCCCACGGTAATCGGGGAACAATGCATTGGATTTCAGGTCAATCACTGCCTTGGAAGCTTGCGCGGCGGCAGCCCATTTGCCCCCGTACAACAAAATACGCGCCTTCAATGCAAGCGCAGTCGCCTTGCTCACGCGGCCTTTATTGGAGGCAGAAACGGTTGCAGGTAACACAGCAGCTGCGGCGTCAAGGTCGGCCAGCATGTGGGTTTCGATCTCTTCGGCTGAGTTGCGGGGCAGCTCGCCCTGCTCTTTCACCGGCGGATCGGTGATCAATGGTACCCCGCCGTACACCGACCATAAACTGAAATAATAAAATGCACGCAGGAATTGCGCCTCGGCGACAATGAGCTTTTTGCGCGTTTCGTCCATTGCAATGCCGGGCACCCGGTTAATGACCGAATTCGCCCGACCGATACCCTGGTAAGCATTGCCCCAGCGCGAATTAATGATTCCGGTATTTGCCGCATCGTGAATGCCGCGTGCAATGTTACCAGCTCCTGCCTGGTTGTCGTAGCTGTAAAAATTAGGCGTGATCGCGTCGAATGTGGCAGGGATATTGTTTCCATAAACCAACATCAGAGAACTGTAAGCAGCTGTTAATCCTGCATTTGCGTGCTCCTCCGTTTTCCAGAATGTAGTTTCTGTAAAACGGTCTGTCGGATTTACGTCGAGGTAATCGGAGCAGCCGGAAAGCAATAATGCGGCGAGAACGAGTTTAGATAATTTCATATATAAATGCTTTGAAAGGGTCAGAATGAAACATTAAGTCCGAAGGAAACCACTTTGGCGATCGGGTAAGCAACCACGCCGGCAGCAGAAGGATCGCGCTCGGGATCGCCCAGGCGGAATTTGGAAACGGTGATCAGGTTCTGCCCGTTTACGTACAATCTTACCCTCCCCAGACCCAGTTTTTTCACCAGCTCCAATGGTACCGAATAGCCCAGCTGAACATTTTTCAAACGCAGATAGGCAATGCTTTGCAGCCAGAAATCAGATACCTGGAAATTCTGGGGATACCCGTTTGCGGTAGTCAGCCGTGGCAGCGACGCATTCGGATTTTCCGGTGTCCACGAGTCGGTCAGCCAATCGCGGGTTACGCCTGCGCCATTTTTGTAGGGCTGCGCAAGATTGGCAGTTACATAGGTGTCAATCTTGAAGGTACCCTGCCAGAACATCGCAAAATCAAACCCTTTGTAATCGGCCCCGGCGGTGAATGTGTAAGTGTAGCCCGGGTTAGACTGTCCGATCACAACCCGGTCGCCGCTGTCAATTTTCCCGTCGCCATTCTGGTCTTTATACCGGATATCGCCCGGATTGGTCACATTATTCTGAAAAGGCGCTGCGTCAATTTCTTCCTTGGATTGGAAAAGACCAGTTGATTCCAGACCAAAAAACGAGTTGATCGGCGAGCCTTCCTGGATGATCCGGTTGGTGTTGTACAAAATAGCGCCGTCGGTATTTTCCACCTTATTGACCAGATGCGTGATGTTACCTGCCAAATTGTAATTCACGCCGCCGATCCTGTCGCGGTAGCCCAGGGTCAGCTCGTAGCCTTTGTTGGACACGGAGCCTATGTTACTCAGCGGGCCTTGCAGGTTTCCTACCTGCGCAGGCAGGTTTACACGGGCGAGAATGCCGTCGGTGTATTTACGAAAAAGGTCGAATTCGAATGTCAGCTTGTTGTTGAAAAGCCCCCCATCGATCCCGATATTACTCGCGGTGGTCGACTCCCAGCCGACAGTCGGGTCAGCCAGTGTTCTCACAGCCGCTCCGCTGGAAATCACGTTATTGAATGAATAGTTGGTATTATAGCCGGACTGGTTCAGCTCCACTGCATTGATATAGCTGAACAATGGAATGTTCTGATTACCCAGCTGGCCCCACGAAGCGCGCAGTTTCAGGTTGGTGATCGCGCGCACATCTTTCAGGAAATTCTCTTCGTTGATACGCCAACCTGCCGAGAACGAAGGGAAGAATCCCCAGCGCCGCGACTGATCAAAACGGGAAGAGCCGTCAAACCGGAAATTGGTCTCAAACAGGTATTTGTCATTAAAAACATAATTAACCCGCCCAAAAGTGGACATAATGCGCGACTTGGTTGAAGTACCCGTCACGAGCGGGTTCAAACTGCCGCCATTGAGCTCGGTGATCTCATTGCCGAGATACCCCTGGTTTTCGGCTGTAAACCTGCTGATCGAGAAATGTTCGAGACTGAACCCGCCCAGCACATTCAAGTAGTGCTTTTCCTTTAAAGTTTTTTCCCAGTTGAGTGTGTGAAAGTTGGTGAACGAGAAATTCAGCCCGCTTCCCTGCCGCACTCCCCGCGGCGGGATGTTACCCATATTTGCGATGTCGCCCGTTTTGGTATTAGTCAGCGGGATTACTGGATAGTTGTACTTCTCGTTTTCAAAGTAAATGTTGGGCGCAACCGTGATTTTGTATTTAATGTCAAAAGGGAGGTTCACCTGTGCGTACAGGTTTGCTATTCCTCTCAGGCTCTTGTTGGTATGCCTGCCTTCCAGCGATAATGCATACGGGTTCCGAAAGAAATTGTGGCCCGGCACGCGGATCCACTGGTCGGCATAGGCACCGCTGGCGGTAAGGTTGGTCTGCATGGGAAGCCCGCGGTAGATCAGCCCCATAATCCCGCCTTCACCATTAGCATCGTTTACCGTGTATGCACCTTCGTAATTGTCCCACCAGTTGGCGATCACATTGCTCCCGATGGTCAGCCAGGGCGTCACCTCCGAGTTGATATTGGTACTGAAAGAATATTTCTGCGCCCCGCTTCCCGGCAATATCCCCTTTTGATTGAGGTAACCGAGTGAAACCGAATAGGTGGATTTTTCGCTGCCGCCCGATAGCCGCACATTGTGTTCCTGGATAGCCGCATTCCTGAACATCAGCTTAAACCAGTCGGTGTTGGGGTAAATATAAGGATCGGTCCCATTCCGGTATTCCTGCATCAGCTCGGGGGAATATTCGGCGGCGCGGCCTTCATTGGCGAGGGCGCGGTTCTTGCCTTCCATGTATTCCAAAGTATTGGTAACCACATTATCAGGAAGCCTTGTCGCCTGCTGCACACCCAGGTAACCCGAATAATCTACCCGCACTTTGGTGTTCTTCATACCCGTTTTCGTCGTGATCAGCACAACGCCGTTTTGTGCGCGGCTACCGTAAATAGCAGCAGAAGCAGCATCTTTTAACACAGTTATCTTTTCAATATCATTCGGATTGACATCCCGCAGCGAAAACTCGATCCCGTCCACAAGCACGAGCGGACCGGTGCCGGTTTCCAGGTTGTAGGAGCTCGCACCACGAATGGTAATGTTCGCGCCGTCTGCGCCGGGGCGGCCCTGGTTCATATTCACATAAACGCCGGGCAATCCCTGCAATGCCTGCGACGAATTGGTGATCGGGCGGTTCTCTATTGCCTTGGAGTCAATGGACGTGATCGCGCCGGTGAGGTTCACTTTCTTCTGTGTGCCGTAACCTACCACCACCAGCTCTTCCAGTTCTTTGAGATCGGGTTTCAGCGATATGTTCAGCACCGACTGGCCGGCAACTGCCACTTCCTGCGCTATGTAGCCGACGAACGAGAAGATGAGCACAGCCGCATCGTCCACATCATCGAATGCAAAGCTCCCGTCCACATTCGTGGTCGTACCGGTAGCGGTACCTTTCACCAGAATGCTCACGCCGGGCAAGCCTGCACCTTTTTCGTCCAGTACCGTTCCCGAAATTTTCTTAACGGGCGGCGCCTGCGTTTTTGGGACAATGTGGTCCGGCTGGACCAGCGACTTGTCAAGACTGAGCACAATGACCTTTTCGGTAGCCTGGTAAGTAATCCCGAGCGGCCTGAAATTCTTGTCGAGTACATCGAGTACGGTCTGGTTTTGCGCTGCGACCGACATCATCCGCTGCGCCCCGATCATCGACGGGCTGAATACAAACCTGACATTGGAACCCCGTTCAATGGCATCCAGCACAGACTGGATAGAACGGTTTTTCATTTCGATACTGATCCTTTTCCGCAGCAGGTCCTGCGCGTCGACGTCCAGCGCGATGGCGCTGACTGTGCACGTCAATGTGATTAGAAATGGAATGGCGCTGATTTTCATTAGCCAAACAAAATTGGAGTAGCATTTTTTCATACTTAGATGTGGTTAAGAGTTTAGGAATTTTGAGTTTATGAGTTTAGAGTTTATGAGTTGGGGTTAGCAGCCGGGGGATTTGATCTGGATTCCTCCGTTACCCAGGGTGTAGTTTGCGTTGATCGCTTTGCAGATCGCGTCGATCTGTTCCATCAGGTGCATTCCTTGAAAGTTCGCGCGGATTTTGCAGGTTTTCAATTGCTTTGGATCAAAGGAAATATCGATATCGTAGGCCTTGCGGGCGATTTCAAGGTAATGGACAACCTGTATGTTTTTACCGTCCGCGGCAGACCTCAGGAATGCGCTGATCTCGTCATCCGAGGCTTGTGTTGCTTTTAGCACGTTGCGGTTCTTTTTGCCGACGGTTACCTGTTGCCCCGGCGTCACCTGAACCGATTGGCCGGGCGTATCCTGATCTGCCCGTGATACATTCACCTTTCCGGAAACTACCGCTACAACCGTTTCGCTTTCCGCATTCAGTGCCCGCACGCTGAAACTGGTACCAAGCACTTTGGTGATGGTTCCGCCTGCACTTACGTAAAATGGTTTTGACTTATCGGGCGCAACTTCGAAGAATGCCTCTCCCCGCAGCTCCACATCGCGGCGATCAGGCCCGAAATTTGCAGGGTAACGGACAGCGCCACCGGGTTTGAGAAAGACGGTACTTCCGTCAGCCAGCTGGATCAGTTTCGAGCGGGGCGTATTATTGACAATCCATTCCCGGTCAGCACCCTGCTGCGACTGCTGCGCGCTGGCAAAGCCCGCCTGCTTTTGAGAAGGTATCATATAAAAACCGATGATAACGGCCAATGTAGCAGCTGCGCCGAATGCCCAGTAGTAGAGCGGACGGAGTTTGGCGGTCTCCTTCTTCCGGCTTGTCAGGTCGAAAATACGCTCAACCGCTTCCGCATGGTCGACTGGTGAAAGTGCATTGTTTTCAATGCGGACAGCCCTGACCAGATCCGCAGCAGCCATCAGTTTCTGGCTTTCGGCAGGATGCGCTTCAAGCCACTGTTCAAACTGGGTTTGCTGGCGCCCGGTCGGATGAAGTATGAGATTGCGGAAAGATTCGTTCAGTACCAGTTCCTCAATCGTCTGTTGGTAGTATTCTTCCATGCACGCTTTTTTGCTTTTGGCGTACTATAGACAAACCCTGCTGGCAGATACCCTCGCTTATTAGAAATTTTTATAAAAATATTTACAAAAGCCGGCCAGCATCACAAAAACGACTGACGACCAGTTGGTTCTCAGCCACTTCAAAGACTTCTGTAAGGTGTTGGAAACCGATTGCGGGCTGATCTGCATGATCTCGGCAATCTCCTCGCGGGACAAATTTTCAAAGTATTTCAGGAGAATGATCTCTTTCTGGCGGGAAGGGAGGTTGTTGAGCAACGCTGCAAAGCGGAGCCCCAATTCAGTGGCAGCTTCCGACCGGATCATGTCTTCCTCGACAGTGAATGCGGCCTGGAAATAATGGTCTTCCCATTGTGTATCGAGGGTATCTGTGTGCGGGTCGGTTTGCCGGTGGATCCTCCTTCGTAAAGCAGCGAACAGATATGGAACGGGCGGAATGCTGTCGTTGAGCTTGCTTCTGCTTTCCCAGATCGTTAAGAATACATCCTGAATGCAGTCGCGGACCTGCTCTTTGTCCCTGCTGAACTTGGATCCGTAGTGAAAAAGGGAAGGATAGATCTGATTAACGAGCGACTCAAAAGCCTCATTATCACCGGCTATAAACGACCTCCAAAGCGACTCTTCGGATTGACGGGAATTCGTGCTCATTTATACCGTGACTACAAACAGACAATGATCCAATGAAAAGTAATTACTACAAATAGCTGAAAACGCAGCTGATCTACTTGAAGCCTGCAGCTGTATTTACATCATATCAGCGCTCCCGGCAGCTCACTTTCCGTAATATTCCGGCGAATTTCTGTACAAAGCAAAACTTACCTTACCTGCGCCGCCTCCATTTAGCCGAAAAGAACGTTAATCAGGTATAGAATTTTTGTTAACTACATAGCTGGTTAATTCATTACCAAACTGACACTGAACTTCCATGATGCGTACCAGATTTTTGTATTCTCTTATTATACTGAGTAGTACCGTTTTCATGTCCATGAACCCAAGGGCAAAGCACATTACCGAAGGCAGCTGGTATCCCGGACGGACAACTTCCAAAGTCACGATAGCGCCTTGCGGCAATAAATTTTGCGGTACAATCACGTGGATCAAAGACCCTTCCAAGGCAATCAAGAATGGGGAAGTAGGCGCAGTGATCTTTAAAGACTTCACGGTCACTGATCAACATACGCTTGAAGGCGGCAAGATCTATGATCCGCGCAATGACAAATGGTATAGCGGCAGGCTGAAAGTCGGGAGCGACGGTCGGCTGGAAGTGCGCGGCTGGGTGGGTATGCCTACTTTCGGGAAGTCAATGCATTGGACGCGGGCAAACTAGCGAAGTTCCGCTTAAAAGGAACTTGTCTTCCGATCATTTGGAGCGGCGGCATTTTTCACTGCAGTACTTGACCTCGTCCCAAACTTTTTCCCACTTTTTACGCCAGGTAAACGGCCTTCCACAAACCACACAGCTCTTTTGCGGCAGATCCTGTTTTTTGGTCATGGCCATATTTGCGGCAATTAGAGGTACTTCTTTAGAATCCGTTAACTCCAAGAATGGCGGTTACAGCTTTTCAAGCAGCGTACGCATTTCTTTCAGTGTTAACGAGATTTCAGTGAGCTTGTGGGTGTTATTGGCAACAAGCGTGCCGGAATTCTCATTCTGCAACGTTCCTACGGCTACTTCCAGGTCCTGGCAAAATCGGTCGCGCATCAATAAATGCACCCGCTCAATGTCATTGTTTCTTTCCGTTAACGCCTTGTGCATGGCCTTCATCGCACGGTCTGCCTTTTTGAGTTCAATGAGATTGACTACGTGCCGCGCCAATACCTGCAAAGCCGATATCTGCTTTTCGGTTAGCTCCCGCGGCTGATTGTCGATCACGCACAATGAACCGAGCGCGAAGCCCCGGCTGTCAATGAGCGGCGCTCCGGCATAAAATATCACATTCGGGTACCCTGTTACCAGCGGATTTGCTGAAAACCGGATATCATCGCGGGAGTCGGGCACGATGAAAACCTGTGAGGGGTTCTGGATCGTGTGGGTACAAAAGGCGTACTCCCGTGGCGTCTCCCGCACCGACAAACCGAAATTGGATTTGAACCATTGCCGCGAATCGTCCACCAGACTGATGAGGGAAATGGGTGTCTGGCAAATCTCCGACGCCAGTTCTGTGATATCGTCGTATTCCTTCTCGTGCAGCGTATCCAGGATATCATAGCCTTTCAATGCATTTAACCTTTCCTGCTCTGCCATTTTAAATCATTTTCTGGATTCAATGCAAGATCTGAATCTTTTTGTGAACAGTTGCGGAAAACAACAGCCAAGTGTCTGTATTACTTCAAAATACAATGTATTTCTCAGCTGTAACTGGTGCGTTCGCCTGGTAAGGTTGCTTTTTCCCAATAGTCGCAAATAGCCGCGAGCTGGTCTTTAAGGCCTTCGTAAGTTTTTGCTTTGAGATAAAATCCCTGAACCAGTGACATATACGCATCTTCCACATCGCGGGGATGCACCGCATCCGAAAGGAAAATAAATGGGATCGAACGTCTTTTAAGCGTCTCGTCGGAGTTAATGATCTCTTTCAGTTCCAGGCCCGACATCTGTGGCAAATGCAGGTCACATAATATGATAAAAGGCCTTTCTGTTGCAGCGCGCAGGTAGTCGATCAGCGCCTGGCCATTTTCAAAATTAATTACCTGACTGGTACATCCATTGTCTTTCAGTGCATCTGCCACCAGGTACCGGTCGTCATCATCGCCCCCAACGTACAGAATAGGTCCGTTTTGCATATTTTATCAATTTTAATTTACAAAATAAAAAATCGCGCCAAGGAACAATGTTGAAGCTCCTTGCTGTCATTTTCCGGCGGCTTTCCAACAGCTACTTTGTCATTAGGTTGCGCTGAGGAAACCGGCGGCACGTGCGCTGATCAAATAGTTCTGACTTATATGAAGATTGTTTTGTATTTTTCTAAAATAAAATTTATACTCAACTGTTTTCATGAAAAAACTCTACTGCTTCATTGCATTTTTGCTCCCTTTCGCGTCTTTCGCACAGTGCCCCAACGAAGTGAATTTTCAGGACCAGGCTTCGGTTAACGACTTCCCCACCAACTATCCCGGATGTACCGCAATACCGAACTATGTCATCATCGGAGGAGGGTTTGGATCACCCATTACAGACCTTACTCCATTAAGCGGCATTACCTCCATTGGGACGGCGCTCGTCATCAGCTACAACCAGGAGCTGACTACGCTGGCCGGGTTACAAAATCTTGTGAGCGTGGGAACGGATGTTCAGATTTACGACAATTTAAAATTAAGCGAAGTAGCTGCCCTCACTGGCATCACGGCTATTCCCGGTGAGTATCTGGTGCAGAACAATGCCTCGCTGACAACCCTGGCCGGACTGGGGAACGTGCAGACGGTAGGCGGCATCACGACCATTGATAATAACCCTGCACTGACTACGCTGGGAACGATGGCGCTCACCAGCACAAATGAAAAAATTCTTATCCAAAACAACCCCGCACTGACGAACCTGCTTGGCCTGACCAACCTCACCAGCGTGGGCGGGCATCTCGTCATCATGAATAACAAATTGCTGACATCGATCGGGGGACTAACAGCGCTTACGAGCATTGCCGGCGATCTCTATATTGAGGAGGATTCCTCGCTGACGAGTTTGGCAGGCCTGGAAAATCTCACGTCCATCGGCGGAACGCTTCAAGTGAGCGACAATGACCTGCTGGCCAGCATTCAGGCACTTTCGGGCATTACTTTCGTTCCTGGTGAATTGAACATCTATGCCAATCCGTCCCTGACTACGCTTGCCGGTTTGGATGCATTAACAAGTGTCGGTGCGGATTTGGATCTGGATGATCTCTCGGCACTGACCACGTTAAGTAACCTTTCTTCATTGACCAGCGCAGGCAACATTTACATTAACGGCCTCCCGCTGATTACGAATCTGCAGGGATTGGAAAACCTCACGACAGTAGGCGATGAACTTGAACTTTCAAACAACGATCTGCTGGCAAGCATTCAGGAACTATCCAATCTCACCTCGGTGAATTCCATTGATATTGATGATAACCCGGTGCTCACATCACTTACCGGTATCGGACAAATCACGGTGTACAATGGGGACCTTAATATTGAAGACAATGATTTGTTGGCTGACGTCTTGGCACTATCAGGTGTTACCCAGGTCGTTGGCACACTTAATATCGAGGAAAACCCATTATTGACAGACCTGAACGGGCTTGGTCAGATCACTTCCGTTGGCGAACTTACCATTGATGGAAACGATGCATTAACCTCGCTTAACGGTTTGACGCTTACGTCTGCTCCGTATGTCCGAATCAGTTACAACAATCTGCTGGTCAATTTGACCGGATTGGGTACCATTACGGATGTGACTGACCTGAATATCCTGGGAAATGAATCGTTGGTAGATCTGTCAGGCTTGACATTATCTTCAACAATGAGCTACATCGACATTGAAAACAACCCTAATCTGACCACACTGCAAGGGTTAGAAGCAGTTACAGTTGTTGATAACCTGCTGATCCTCGGCAATAAAAAGCTGACTAGTCTGCAAGGGCTCGATAACGTCACTGAAATACCTTTAGGATTCGCACTCGCGGACAACAGGGATTTAACGGATATCACCAGCCTGTCAAAACTTACCACAGCCGGCGTATTATTCATTGTATCAGACAGCTCTTTGGTTGACTTGCAAGGTCTTGAAGGTTTGCAGACGATTGCAGGGCAGCTTGCAATTTTGAATAATCCGGCACTGACCAGTCTGAGAGGTTTGAATGGACTTACCCAAATTGGCGGGTTAGGTGATGTGAGCTTACTGCTAGCTAATAACAGCGGGCTGACCAATATCGACGATCTTTCGGCATTGACCAGAATTGACGGCGGGTTGGTCATTTTCGGCGATAGTGCATTGACGAGCGTACAGGGCCTGAGCAATCTGGAAGCTATCGGGCCTTATGGTACTTTGTCAATTGTAGGCAATCCCGCCTTGACCAGCCTGTCGGGCATCGGGATATTTGAGAGCGTCAGTGATATGGAAATTATCCTGAACGACGCCTTAACGAATCTTGCTGGTCTTGAAAGTTTAGGTACGGTAATCAACAACCTTACTATAGCAGGAAACAAGGCGCTTACCTCTCTTACCGGATTGAGCAGTTTGACCCAAATAGGCGGTTATTTCACGCTGGATTCCAATGTGGTACTTACCAGCGTCAGTGGTTTAAGCGCACTGACCTCCATTGGCAACACTCTTGAAGTCAGAGACAACACCGAGCTGAGTACCTGCGCGGTAATGGGGATATGCGCCTATCTGGAAAATAATGCGCCGGGTTCGGCAGTGTTTTCGGGTAATGCCACCGGCTGTAATTCAGAAGATGAAGTGAAAATTGCCTGCGCAAGTCTGCCCGTTACATTGGTTGACTTCTCGGCCGTGAAGCAGGAAACTTCGGTGCAGCTGCGCTGGTCTACAAGCAGCGAGATCAACAGCGGCCGGTTCGATATTCAGCACAGCGACAATTCAGGTCAGTCGTGGGAAACGATCGGCGAGGTACAGGCGAGCAAGGAGAGTTTTGAGGTTAAAAAATATGATTTCATACATCTTAACCCTTCCAGAGGCGAAAATCTGTACCGCTTGAAAATGATCGATCTGGACGATAGTTTTGCATTCAGCAGCATTCGTACCGTGAATATGGGCGGACTGAAAGAATTTCTGGTTTATCCAAACCCGGTAGCTGACCAGCTGACCGTTGAGGTGGAGAAAACAGTTACTTCCGGCAAGGTGCAGGTTTACAATGCAGCAGGCAAAATGGTCCTCTCAAGAAACATGACTTTTTCCGAAGAACCCTCTACACTGGAAATTGAGACGCTACCTGCGGGAATTTACACGATCCGGATGCTGAGTGGGCAAGGTAAGAACGAGGTGAAGAAATTCATCAAACTCGCGCGTTAAGGCAAGTACAACAGTTGCGGCACGACTTCGGCCAAATCAATAAAAAAGGTTATTCGCTTTGAATAACCTTTTTTATTTCAAAATCAAAGCTCCGTTTTGCCACTGATTTTCTCAATATGGCATTGATCGGCTTTGATGACGTAATCTTCACTGACAACCACCTGACCGGCCCGCGTTCCGATGAACCGGAAGTTGTCCACGCCACCACTCAGTTTTGGTTGGTAGCTGTCGTCCAGAACAATGTAATGATTACCCCCCAGCCCCCAGCGCTGGGAATAGCGGATTGTATCAGAATTAGATAACCTGACGGTGTAGGCAGTTGTCAGCGAGTCGCCAGGCACCAGCAGCGTTACAGATCTGAATTCTTCGGTGCACATCACAGCCGGCTCGTTTTTGGAGCAACCGTGTAGCGAAGCAGCAATACAAAAGGTCAATTCGAATGCAAGTAATCTGGCTGTCATGTTGCTCTTCCAGGTTAAGTGAGTATGGTAACTGCAGGAAAGACAAAAACTACATGCTATGAGTTGGAAGCGCTGCTGAATTAAGCCAATTACACGCCTGTTCCACCCAGGATTTCCAGCTCCTGTCCTCTGCTTGGCGACCCGTCCAGGATTGGCATTGCCCTCGATATCAGCGCTCTTACATTATCATGTTTGAGGGAATCGTCATGATCTTCCTTACTGTCCCAGATCTCGGTGACATAGACCGAGTTCAGTTCGGCTGCATCTTTTCCGATTACGTAGAGCTTACATCCTCTTGCATCAGAGACCAGTTGAGCTGCCTCTAACAAAATGCCCGCAAGCTCATCTGCGTGCCCTGGCTTTGCAGTTAATTTTCCGTGTAACAGATACATGAATAATCGTTTTAAAAGTTGATTTTACACTACCGGTAATTTACAAATCCGATCGCTCCACTTCAATACCGGAAATAGAAATATTGCCTAAACCCGCCTGCGATGCGCTCAGGAACATTTCGCCGCGAAAACCGGTATGGGTAATCTTCACGTCCCTGATTTCCAGGTTTTGCACCGACGTTTCCTTATCAAAACCAAAAGTGGAGTTCGAATACCGCTTTTCAATACGCTTTACATTGCTGATCGTCAGCTTGTCGAAATCTGAATTCTTGAATGCCAGTACCGCATAGGTCTGGGGTAAGTTGCGTTGGCTCGCGCGACTGTACACATTGGTACCTTCTACATTCGAGATCTTCACATTTGAAAAACTTCCTTTTTTATCAAACAAACTGTAAAACAGCACAGACGCCATGGCGGTATTTCCCTTTACATTTTCAATGACGACATTGGATACGCGCGTGTTTTCAAATGTATAAAATGCGACACCTTTCAAAGACGGAATAGAATCGTAGATCATCTCCGGAAAGATATTCCTGACCGTTACATTGCTGTAATCCCGCGCCGGGAAAGGCGACATCTTACCCTGAAAGCTGGCGCCGCCAGAAGCGAATGCAATCAGGTCGTCATTGGTGAATCCTGAGATATTTTCGATCAGTACATTGTTGCCTCCGCCGGTCACGCCGTCGCCATTGTGGGTCAATGCACTGGTATGTTTACTGTCCCGGAAAGGATTTTGTTGGAAGCGCACATCGTGTACATGCACATCGTCGCATTCCATATAAGCAATGCCCCAGCTGCGCGTGCTATCGATCTGCATGCTGCCCACTTCCAGGTTTTTGACCTTGTAAAAAAACATTCCGAAACAGAAATCAGAGTTTTCGACCTTGTCCCGGATCGTGCGTGTTTGCGTAAATGCATTTCCATTCCATTTGCCGCCCAGTACTTTGATATTCTCGTTTCCGTTCACAATATCCCTGTTTCGCAGCAGGTACTGATTGCAGGATTTTTTCAGTTCGATATACGCTTTCTGATCCGCTACCAATGTGAAGTTGGAGGGAATCAGCAGCGGCGCAGAAATAAGGTAATGCCCTGCGGGGATCTCATAGCGGTTTGTGCCGTTTTTAGCTGCTTTGTCAATGCCATTTTGCAGCATTTTGGTCATATCCTTTTGCCCGAAAACACATTGAACAAGAAGTAAGCTGAGTGCGATAGTGAATGAATATTTCAATTGCAGAGAATTTAGATGAAGCCAGCCGGTTTCCCGGATTTTGCTTAAACATGAAGTTTATTTAATAAAAAAGCGGCCTGACGTTTTTGAGGCGCAGGCCGCTTGGGTTCACAGCTACTAGTATCCGTTATTTTGTTTTAAACCCGACGACAAATCGATCTGCGCCTGCGGGATCGGATATACGCTCATATAGGCTTGCGGGGCGAGATTCACCACAACCGGACTTTTGGAAGCATAGTTGTACAGCCTTTCTTCCTGCTTCATCACCGTGGTGAATTTGCCGGTGCGTACCAGGTCAAACCAGCGCTCGTGCTCGTAAGCCAGTTCCAGCTGGCGTTCCAGCAGGATCAGGTCCATCAAGTCTGCTGCTTCGGTGCCTTTGTAATTGTGCGTTGCATTGCCGAATGCACGCTGGCGCACGCGGTTAAGCTGGGTCAATGCACCCGCTTTATCGCCCAGCGCATTGAGCGTTTCGGCGTAAAGAAGCACTACATCTGCAAACCGCAACACCGGAATATCGATCCCGGAAGCACCATAGGAATGCTTCACGGCATATTTGCTCACATAAGGATACCAGATCGCCGGCGCGTTGGGCTGTGCGGGCGACACCCACCATTCCTGAATCGTAGCCGCTTTGCGCTTGTCTCCTTCCTCATATTTCTTCATCAGGCTCCACGAAGGCAGCGACGTTTCGGCACCGCGGTCGGTCACGCCTACGATCCCTCCATTCGGTGCGTAGTTGGTCGATAAGCTGTGTCCGTTTGTACCGTCAATGTATTTTACCGTAAAAAGCACTTCGCTGTTGTCCTCGGTCGCAAGCTGCCAGAGCGAGGCAAAATCGTTCACCAATGCATAATCAAAATCCTTGATCAGCTTCTCAAACTGCGTTTTTGCATTGGCATAATCTTTCCGGTACACATACACTTTGCCGAGCAAACCTACCGCCGCTCCCCTGCTCGCGCGCCCTGTCGCAATCGCATTTCGCAAGGGCAATTTCGCTGCAGCGTCTGTCAGATCAGCGATAATCTGTGCGTAAATTTCTTCTTCGCTCGCTTTCGGCAATGCAGCCGCTTCGGGGATCGAGATTTTCTCGGTCACCTTGGGTACTCCGCCGAAAATACGCACCAGATCAAAGTAGTACAGCGCGCGCATGAACTTGGCTTCGCCGATGTACTGGTCTTTGGCACCCGCCGCATAATTCGTAGGGTTGTCGATATTCATCAATACCGAGTTTGCGCGGAAGATCCCGTTGTAAGTCGTGTTCCAGAACGCGGCTGTCAATGCATTATCCGAGTTCAATGTCAGGAAATCGACGTCGTTGGAGCCGGCAATGGTTGTGTTGGTCGACATATACAGGTTGTCGCTCGGCACTTCCATGAGCAGGTAATCGGACGAGCGGCGGGTTTGCAGATTGTTGTAAATCCCAAGTACCGCCTGGTTGATATCGTTGGCAGTCTTGTAAAAGTTATTGGCTGTCAGTACCGATTCGGGCGTCGGGTTAAGTAGCTTGTCTTCGCAGCCGGCCAATCCCAATGCCAGCGCGGCAAAGCATTTGATGAGGTTATTTCTGATTTGCATGGTCGGTTCAGTTTAAAAATTAAAGTTGATACCCAGCGTGTACACCCGGTTGATTGGCGCTGCTCCATTGTTGAAACCCGGCTTGCTGCCCGTTCCCGCAATTTCACCATTTGTATATCCTTCGGGATTGTAGCCGTGAAATCCTTTTTTGGTGAACATGAATGGATTAGCCAGCGAAGCGTAGATCCTGAAATTGGACAGATGCGCTTTTTGTACCAGGTCGAGCGGCAGGGTATAGCCCAAATTGATGTTCCTGACAGCCAGGAAAGAGGCGTCTTCAATGTAGGCAGAGGAGGAAGACTGGTAGGTAAGCTGGCTCAGCGAGCTGCCCGGTGTGATACCATTTCCTGTCTCCGTTTGCGACCACCATTGTCTCTCCACCAGCGGCCTTCTCATAGCACCCAGCAATGCACCTTCGTAATATTCATTTTCAAAATTGTAGATCTTGGCACCTACCGAAGCTTGCATGGCAATGCTCAGGTCAAAGCTCTTCCACGCAAAATTGTTGATCAGACCGAAATAGGCTTTGGGTTGGAAATTACCGAGAATCACCTTGTCGGCCGAAGTGATCTTACCGTCGCCGTCTACATCCTGGTACTTGGGATTACCCGGCTTGGAGCCTGACAGTACTGGCGAATTGTTCACCTCTTCCTGGTTTTGCAGCACGCCAATTACCTTGTAGCCAAAGTAAGAGAACATCGGCTGGCCAAGACGCAGGATCCAGCCCATTCCGTAAGTGTCTGTTGTAATGCGTTCCTGCACGCCGCCGAGGTCTTCCACGGTATTGACATTCTTCGCCATATTGAACGAAGTTTCCCATTTGAATGCACCCGTCAGGTTTTTGGTAGTCAGTTCAATTTCAAAACCCTTGTTACGCACGGTTCCTACATTGGACAAAGAACTTGTAAAACCGGTAATGGAAGGGATGGAGACATTGTAAAGCAGACCATTGGTTTTCTTATCGTAATAATCCAGGACAAGACTAATGCGGTTTCTGAACAAACCTAACTCAAGACCCACGTCGTAGCTCGACGTTTTTTCCCAGCTCAGACTGTTGTTACCATAAGAAACCTGCGTCTGGCCTTTGGTAAGGGTGTTATTTGGCGCATAATACACGTCGCCGATCTGCCCGAGGTATTCAAAATCACCGATGTTGAAGTTACCCGTCGCGCCGTAGCTGGCACGCAGTTTCAGTTCACTGACAGCCGAAATACGCTTCATAAATTCCTCCTGCGACACGCGCCACGCTACCGAAGCAGATGGGAAATAGCCCCATTTGTTATCCGGTCCGAAACGCGAGCTGCCGTCTGTACGGATCGAGGCAGATAGCAGGTATTTGTCTTTGAAACCATAATTCACGCGGCTGAAATACGAGATCAGGCCCCACTGCGACCGTGTGGAATTCGTCGCGGAAGGATTGATGATCGCATTATTGAGCGTGCGGATAATGTCGTTATTAAACGATCCGTTCACCGCCGCCATATTTGACGCATTCGAGTTGAATTTCTGGTAAGATGCACCCGCGATTGCGCTTAATGTGTGCACATCCTTGAAAGTAGCGCTGTAACTCAACACGTTTTCGTTCGCGATGCTATAACTGTTGCTCTGCGCCAGCGAACCCGAGTTAAGGTTGGTGCTTTGCGCCCAGGAAGCCTGGAAACGGTCTGTCTGGTTGGAAGCCAGGTTGGTACTGATCGACGAGCGTAATGAGAGTCCTTTCGCCAGGTTCAGGTTCAAGAACGCTTCTCCCAGGTTATTGACCGTGGTTCCGTAGTAATGCGAACCTTCCAGTGTCGCCATCGGATTGGCCTGTCCGCTTACCACTGCGCCCCAGTAAGAGCGGGAATTGGGATAAGTACCGTCCGGATTCTGGACCGCTACAAAGCTTGGAAACTTGATATAGTTATTAATGTCGGTCGAAGCAAATCGACGCTTGGAATACGAAGGGTTCAGCATAAAGCCCAGGCTCACCACCGAGTTGACGGTCACATCCACATTGGCGCGCACGCCGTAGTTTTTGTACCAGGTGTTTTTCAAAGTTCCCTGTTCATCTTTCAGCGTACCCGACACATAGTAACGCACATGGTCCGTTCCACCACCTACCGACAGGTTGTAGTTCTGTACCATGGCGCTGCCAAGTACCTCATCTTCCCAAACCACATTGTTTCCGTTTTTCAAAACATCACTCACCTGGTATGCATTGGGCCTGCGCGGGTCGTTCCAAACGGGCAAAGTAGGATCTCCGCCTATCCAGGTGTATTCCCTGTTTTGGTAGCGTACCGCATAATCGTAGTACTCCTGCCCTACCAGCCAGTCGCCATGCTTTTTCGGACTCGCGACACCTGCGTATGCATTGAAATTGAATTTCGCTTTACCTGATTTTCCTTTTTTGGTCGTGACAATAATCACCCCGCCTGCACCGCGTGATCCGTAAATCGCCGCCGCCGAGGCATCTTTCAACACTTCAATGGACTCGATATCATTGGTACTGATGCTCCCCAGACTACCGCCCGGAAATCCGTCGATCACCACCAACGGATCGTTACCTGCGTCAATGGAGCTTGCTCCGCGGATCCTGATCAATGGCGCGCTGCCCGGCGAAGTATTTGTTTGTGAAACATTTACACCCGCAAGTCGCCCTGCCAGCACGGATTCAGGCCTGCCCACGGGGATCTGGTCGAGCACGGTGTTTTCTACTTTGGATACTGCTGCCGTGACAGAGCTCTTCTTTACAGCTCCGTAACCCACTACCACGAGTTCATCCAAAACCGTATTGTTCTGGCGCATTGTCACATTGATAACCGATTTGCTTCCTACCGGCACTTCGTTTTTCTCATAGCCAATAAACGAGAATGTGAGCACATCGCCCGCGCCTGCCTGTATCCGGTACTTACCATCCGCATCGGTGGTAACCCCTTTGCTTGTGCCTTTGATCACAACGCTCACACCGGGCAGCGATACATTGCCGACACTATCGACAACAATACCGGAAACCTCTCCGGCATTTTGCGCATAGCCGGTGACGCTCAGGAGCATCGCCAGCAAAAAGACAGGCAATTTCAATTGCGGCAATGTCCATTTTTTGTAGAATTTCAATCTGTTCATACGGAATTGGGTTTATTGGTTATGTAGAAAACACCGTCCCGTGCACGTGCCCGGGATACTTGAAAAAAATTTACCGGGACCTCACGGTCTTGACTTCACTCCCGGAAACTGCACTAAGCTGGTTGCCAAAGCTTTGTCGTACATAGGTTGCAATACCTGCAAGCGCATCATCGGTCAAAAATGACATAGCGGGCATGTGCTGGTCGTAAGATTTCCCATTCACTTCTATTTTGCCCGAAAGTCCGTTGAGCATGATATGGATAAGCTGCTCCTTATCCTTAACCTGCCCGGTTCCTTTTAGCGGAGGAAATACCTCGGCTACTCCTTCCCCATTTTGTTTGTGGCAAGAGGCGCAATACTGATTATACAGCCGCTGTCCCTGGGGTACCTCGGGCAATGCGGCTGTTTGCGGTGCAGGATCTCCCTTCATGCCGGGCGTGATCCGCAGGATCTGATCGTCTGCAGGCTTGGGAAATCCCGTTGCCGGGTTCCAGTCGCGATTGCTTGTGGAAACATAGATACTGCCATCGGGAGCTACACAAATGTCCCGCAGCCTGCCATACTGTGCGTCCAGTACAATGGTTTCCGATTCGATCTTTTTACCCGTTTTATCCAGTTTGAGAATGCGCAGATCGCTTTCTTTTAAGGTTGTAAGCAAAATGGCATTCTTCCATTCCGGGAACAGGCTTTTATTGTAAAAAGCAATTCCTGCCGGTGCAATCGTCGGTGTCCAGGCTTTTACAGGTTCAGTGACTTTAACCGAATCACAAAACTGCTTCTCGGCAGGCTGATCACAGAAACCTTCTACTTTGGGCCAGCCATAATTGCCGCCTTTCTGAATGATATTCAGCTCGTCTTCCAGCGCGTCGCCGTGTTCTGAGGCGTACAGCATTCCGTTTACCCCGTAAACCAGCCCCTGGATATTGCGGTGTCCCCACGACCATACCAGGCTTCCTTTGATGGGATTATCTGCTGGTGCAGTACCGTCGATGTTCATGCGCAAAACCTTCCCATTCAGCGACTTTGTGTTCTGTGCATTGGTGATCGTGATCGCATCCCCGGTCGCAAACATCAGTTTTCCATCGGGTGCAAAAACAATTCTGGATCCATTGTGGCCGGTATGCGCCGGAATTTCAAGCAGCGTTTTCGGATCGGTTAGCTTATTGTTTTTATAGGTAAACCGGACCAGCTTCGTTGTAATCAGCGAATCCTTTTTACACATATAATCAACGAACACAAACGGTTTGTGCTTGAAATCGGGGTGGATCGCCATTCCGAGCAATCCCAGCGAGCGATACCGGTACACTTCATCAATTTTCAAAAGCAGCGTTTTCGCACCTGTTTTCGGATCCACTTTGCTGATTGTGCCGCTTTGTTCCGTCAGCCAAAGCTGATCGTCAGGTCCCCAGCTCATTTCCCAGGGCACATTCAAACCGGAAGCTACGGTAGTAACCTTCAATGGAGTATCGACAAATGCATCCCGCTGCTGCGGTACGTTTTGACTGTCCCTGAAATGCCACATGCCCGCCAGGATCAATCCTGCTGCTAACCGATACACCAATGTCATACTAGATCAGATTGACTTCCTTCTCCAAAAATGCACTTACAAATTCATCGTCCACCAAATGCGGATAAGCCTCGGTAACCCTTGTAATTTCCTCGGCCTGACCTGGTGAAAGGTCTTCTTTGGGGTTCAATGTCCATATTCCTTCCATTAGCCCCTGCCTTCTGAGCACTTCGTGAACACCGGTAATGCAGCCGTGAAAGTTGTGCGCCGGGTCGAAAATTGCGGCATTCATATCGGTCACCTCCACATTGGCACTGAGCAGTTTTTCAATATCTTCTTTGGTACCGTTTATGGCTGTTTTAATATCTGCCAATAACTGCACTGATCTTTCTGTCCAAACAGCATAATGGCCGAGCAAACCACCTACAAACCGTTTTTCTACCTTCTCTCCATTCACATCAAACACAAACGGCGTCAGCAGGTCGGCCACGATATTATCGTCATTTCCGGTATACAATGCAATCTCATCTTTCCTCGAAGAGCAGGCGACCGCGCGTACCACGTCCAGTGTCTGGTACCGGTTAAATGCAGCTACTTTGATCGCAGTCACATTCGGTATCTCCGCAAATTTCTGCCAGAATTCGTAGCTGAAAACCCGGCCTCCGACTGCTACCTGCAGGTAAAACCCGAACACCGGAATCTTCTCAGCCACCTTTTTTACATGTGCAATAATTTCATCCTCAGGCTCTGTCCGGAATGCGGCCATGCTCACGAGTCCGAGATCGTAGCCGTATTGAATGGCGATGTCCGCTTCTTTGAGCGCCTGCTCCGTTTTACCACAAATCCCTGCCACTTTGATAAATGGTCTGTCCAGCGCTGCCTTGTCGATTTCTTCCGCCGTCATCGCAAGTACTTTTTCAAACAAATTGATCTCCGGATCACGGATCTCGAACTGCGTCGTGTGCACGCCGATCGCCACTCCACCCGCGCCACTGGCCATGTAATACCGCGTCAATCCGCGCTGCCTGGTCTCATCCAGTTGAAGCTCACGTGTCAATGCAAGTGGGTGTGCCGGAATAACCGTTCCTTCAAACAGCAGCTTTTTCTTCTGTTCGTTCAACATTTTGTATGCGATTTTACTGATATACCAACTCTATTTTCTTCCTAAAACTGTCCTTTTCTTTCCTGGAAATGGGTGGGCTTATTGATGGTCTTGCCACCTTCCAAAAGCCACTGCGCAGTAATGCCGATCATCTCTTTCAATGTGGTGCGCGGATAGCCGAATAAACGGAATGATTCCGCAGCGTTGCTCAGCAGTGCAGTGGACTGTTCCTCGCCCAAAAATGTCGGTTCGGTATTGAATATACGTCCGAATTCCATAGCCAGCCAGCGGAGCGAAACCGTCTCCGGTCCGGTAATGTTCAAAAGCTTCGCCGGCGCTTCACAATGCAGCAGCGAACGGATCGCCATTTCGTTGGCGTCGCCCTGCCAGATCACATTCACGTGCCCCATACTTACATCGATCGGCTTTCCATTCAGTACCGATTTGGCGATTTCAAGCAATACGCCGTACCGGAAATCAATGGCGTAGTTAAGGCGGTAGATCAAAAGCGGTGTACCGTAAACGGATGAAAAGTATTGGAATAACCGCTCGCGGCCGAGACACGACTGTCCATACTCTCCTACCGGATTTGCACGCACCTCCTCGGTAGCGCCACCCGAGTTCACCGGCGTAAACGGATATACATTGCCCGTTGAATACACCACAATGCGCGATCTGCGGAACTTCTCAGCCACACGGCCAGGCAGGTAGGTGTTCATGGCCCAGGTATAAGGCTCGTTGTTAGACGTACCAAACTTGGTACCAGCCAGATAAAGGACATTTTCGATTTCAGGGAGGTCGTGCAACTGGGTATCATCCAGGATATTGGCAGAAATGGTGTCAATACCCTCTGCATTCAGTTCTGCGGCCAGGCCGGGTTCGCTGAAACGCGATACTGCCACCACACGCTTGTCGAGACCGGCGCGTTCTATCGCCTGTTTCGCGAGCCTGCAAATGCTCGGACCGATTTTGCCTCCTGCACCCAGCACCATGATGTCGCCGTCGATGCGCTTGATATCCTCGATCAATGCCTCTGACGGGCTCAGCCATTTTTCTTCCAGTGAAGCGATGTCAATCATAAAAGGTTATTTGAAAAGCGGATTATTAAAGAATAGTTCTTTCGAATTGATGATCGCCAGTCCGAAAATCACCAGCAGGCCGATCCCTGCCACAACTTTTACCAGCGGACTATTGACCTTGTCGCCCATGATCTTGCTGTCATTGCCGACCATATAAATGGCAGTACCTATGAACGGAACCACGAAAATGGTAACGCTCTGTGCAAAAACGATGAGTTCCAGCGGCAGCTTTCCGAAGCGGATCGCAATGAATGCTCCGACGATCATGACCAATGCAACCAGGTAACGTACTGACTTTGAACTGAAATTACTTC
The DNA here is from genome assembly GCF_001424405.1 of Dyadobacter sp. Leaf189. GTDB lineage: Bacteria > Bacteroidota > Bacteroidia > Cytophagales > Spirosomataceae > Dyadobacter. The sequence goes on along the minus strand of NZ_LMPS01000005.1, from coordinate 311,617 downwards.
CCAGCCCAAGTGCATCACCTAACAAAGTCCCGCCCACTGAAGCATTTCCGATCAGCGACGAAAACGCCGCACCAAACAAACCCACCAGAAATACCGTCGACGCATTTTCACCAAAAATCGGTTCCAGCGCCTTGGCCATATCCGAAGCCGAGTTCACTGCAATGCCTTTCGGGTTCAGGATCGCTGCGGCGCAGATGATCACAATGCTGCACATCACTCCCAACAGGATAATCCCGGTAGAACTATCGTTTCTGGCATTGCGCAATGCAGGATTGATACGGATTCTTTCCTGTATCAGGTACGACTGGTATAAGGCGCCCACGATGGAAAAGCAGGACGCCATAAAGGCAATGATCAAACCCTGCGAACCTTCCGGGATCACGGGTGTTGTAAAGCCTTTTACGATCTTAACAGGATCAGGATCAGCCCAGAACAGTGTCGTAATAAACGAAAAAAGCATTAAGAAGATCAGGAGGATCATGGTCCGTTCCAGAACGGAATAAAAGCTTCGGAAGAACAACAGGCCGATGCCTAATCCATTGAAGACAATGATCCAGGGTACCGGTGAAGTATCATACAGCTCGCCCAGCGCAATACCCAGTCCGATCGAATTGCCCGCCTGAAACGAAGTGGCTACCAGAAAAACACCCAGGCCCATTGCTACGGAGGCCGCATTGCCCCACTTATGCTTTACCGAAGCCAGCAAAGACTGATTGGTAGCCACCCCGATGCGGGTCGACATGGCGGTGAATACTGCCATGAACAGGATTGCCACCACGACGATCCATAAAAGGGAATAGCCGTAAACCGCGCCGAGCTTCGAAGTAATGGTCATCTTGCTCGGTCCGAAAACCAATGCGGCAGTGATCATTCCCGGGCCTAGTGATTTGAGCCACCTGAGGGTTTGTTCTTTCATCATATTGTTCGAGGCAAAAGGTGTTTTGAGAGACGTCCACAGGCTTGTTAAAAGAATTTACGGGCACGTGCCCGTAAAGATAGAAAAGAATTTAATAATTCTAATTTCAGAGGATTTATATCCAGAAAATTCTGCAAGTTTTTTTGATCGGCCTATGTTCTAGCGCGAAGAGACCGTATTGCATTATGTAGTACTGAAAGGCTAATTCTGGTAAAACTCGTAGTTTTCCTTGGTAACGATGTCAATGGGCATATAGCTCAGCTTGCTCACAGGCGCATTGACAACCAGTTTCTGATAAAGGGCCATAATACCCCGATACCCCTGCTCTTCGGGGCGGTGGCAGATCAGGAAATCGATGACATTGTTTTCAAGATAGGATACATTTTCCGTCACAAAATCAAAGCCGATCAGCGATACATGCGTGCGGTGACTGTTTTTCAGGAAAGAAGCGACCGTATGCACGCGTGAATTGGTCACGAATGCAGCGCCTATATCTTTATTCAAATGAAAAACATAGGTAAGGTGCCTGGCGACGGACTGGTAGTCGGTTTCCCGGATATCAATCCTGACAATCTCCATAGGCTGTCCACGGTCGGCAAAGTAGCCTCTGAAACCTTCCTCTATTTTTTGGTAGTTGAAATTGTCAATCTCTTTGGAGATGTTAATGATCAGGATTTTCTTGTTGCGGTCCAGCCGGTAAGTGAGCAGCTTCGCACCAACATAGCCGCTCTTGAACAGGTGCGGGCCAATGTAGGAAAGACTGTGAAGATCGGGAATGTCCGAATCCAGAAATACGAATGGGATTTTGCGCTCGGCGCATTGTGCCGCAAACTTTTTGGTCTCTTCAATATAGGAGGGCGAGATCAACACCCCCTGAAAATCCCCGCGCAGTACCTCGGCGATCGTGCTGGAAAAAGAATCCTTGTCGTTCAGATCAAAAAAGAAGACCTGCGTGTGTACGCCATACTGCTTTATTTCTGCTTCCGCCCTTTTCACACCACGCAAAGGCGCCTCCCAGAAGTTGGTTTCCTCCGATACCTTCGGGATTACCGCAGCGATACTGATGATCTTTTTGGAAGCAAGGCGGCTTGCCAGCAGATTGGGCTGGTAATCCAGTTCCTTGATGATCTCGTTGATCCGCTTTTTGGTTTTTTCAGAAACACCGGTACGGTTGTGCAGCACACGGTCCACGGTTGCGGTGGATACATTAGCACGTCTGGCAATTTCTTTTACTCCCTGCGAGGTACTCTCCTTTTTCATCTGGCGCTTGGTTTCGGTGCCTTGCGTCTTTTTGATTTAAGACTTCAGGGTAAATATAGCCTACCCGCCAATACCTCCAAAACTTTCGGGTTTGCTTACTGCTCTACTTTCCTGAAAATAATAGCGTCGACCAGCACCTGTCCTTCGGAACCTTCGCTCAATATCTCGACATAACCATCCATTCCCTCCCAGAACTCAAACTTTCCAAGCGAAAGCGATTCAGTTGACTTTACCCGGATATTTTCTGTCCCCTTTTTAGAATGGATCTTTACTGTGAATGCAGGAACTGCATTCAATCTGCTGTCGACCGAATATTTCTTGTCCCCGACAGTCGCCCTGCGCTGCGGATCAAAAGGGGTTTGCTCCGTGAAAAGCACCTCATAAGTACCCGCCGCTAGATCGGGGCGAAACCTGACAAATTCACCCGGTGTGGCGCGGCCTCCGTTTGTTAAATACAGATCGCGAAAACCTTTTTCTTTCCAGCGTTTAAATTCCGGCCCGATCCAGAAATAAGGCGTGGCGTAAAAACGGTTTTCACGCACATCGGCATTGTCCACGATCTCCTGTTTCAAATTACCCATTTCGTTGTGTGCAGGCGGGTAAGTCGGGATAGTGAGTGATACCTGAAAATATTGAACTGCATTTAAAGTGCCCGGAATTTCAACACGGACTTTCGCCGCATAAACGCCCGCTTTCAGTCCGGTTGCATTGACAGCAACCCGAATTTTTTGTTCATTCCCCTGCCCTTCCAGCTTTAAATCCAGCCAGTTTTTCCCTTGCAGATATTCGATTTTCGGTGCATTAACTTTTCCTAAAACCCCATTTCCATTATTAATCAAATTCACAATTTTCGCATTGGGCTGCGGCCGTGTGGCGCGGGCTAAAAAGTGAACCGTATTCGGGACAAACTTTCTTTCAAATGCATACACATCCATGACGTGTGCCGGACGAATGCGGAATGAAGTTTCTTCTTCACAAGCCAATGCAACCGCCGGAGATTTTAATGCATTACCATTAATTGTAATATGTTGGGTAAAAGCGCTTTTTGAAATACCATCATCAACCAACAATGTCACCGGATAAATGCCGGGTTTGGTAAAAACGTGTTTTGGATTTTTCTCAATGGAAATACTGCCGTCGCCAAATGTCCAGTAGTAAGACAATTCCTTACCTGCATTCTTGTATTCATTCCTTGATTTCTCACCTATAAATGAAATAGCGTCGCCCGTTTTGCCCGGACGAAATGCATTCACTATCGCCTTGGTTTCGCCCGACCGCTCACGGTTATCTTCGAAAGTCTGCCAGAACAAGATCCACGGATCGAGCAGGATTTCCGCTGCTTCTTCCTTTGCTTTTACCCGGAATACAAAATGCGAATGGTTGTGCGCGCCGACATGTACGCCCGATCCGTCGGAGTACAATGCGCCCGCAGGGATCGGCGTATGCTCGGGTACGCGCAAGTTGAGCATGTGGTGGTTTTGAATGCTCCATACATCGCCGTTTTCCCAGGTATGAATGCCCCGCCAGCGATTGTTGTTGTCGCCTTTCTCCAGACTGAATACAAAATAATGGTCGTCGATCGGGAAAGGCGTGAAATGCGGCGTCCCGGCGAGCTTGTTCAGATCTAGTCCGCCATGGAGCTCAAATCCGTTGTATGCGCCCATCCAGCAATCGTCGGCATTATAACTGTCCGAAATGCGGATGAGATTTTCTGTCATGGGGAACATCGGATAAAGCCTGGACGGCGCAATGCGCTTGGTCATATCAGCCACGGCAAAACGAGCGTGCTTTTTCGGAACCGACTCACTGCTTTTTCCGCCGTGTTCGTCCTTGATGATCTGCCCGATGGTGTTCACGCCGTCAAACCAGATCCGCATTCCGTTGATGACGTAAGGCTCATAAAAGCTCTCCTGCGAACCCACGTAACGTTCCATTTCTATCAAATGCCCGTCTATCAGCACCTGGCAGGTGAAATGATAAAGCGTTGCACCCCCGGGCTGGTCTGCGCGGAGTTTGCCCAGGTTCGTAATAATGATATCGGAAGAAATTTCTTTCAGTACCATCGTTCGCACCTCACCATTCTGGAGCACAAACTTCAATGTATCTTCCCTGTTCATTTCCACGGGCGTCAGCGTGGCTTTTGCCTTGCGGTGAATGGTTTCGCTGAATGCAGGAATCCCGAAAAGCATAAGCAAAACAATGGGTATCCACGAAATGCGACGCGTTGAAACAGAAAAATTTAATATTGGTTTGTGCTCCATTTTTGATGCTGATTCTATCAAACTGATTTTACTGAAATGCTTATTTATTCACCTGCGTGGGTTCAAACAGATCGGGCAGCGGGCTGGGGGCATTCGCATTGGAGTTGATCTCATTTTGTCCGTAAAAAAACCTCTCGGGCAGGCGGTTTCCGGCTGATGGTGTCAGCTTGATACCGATCCCTTCTTTCCTTGTGCGCCTCACATCATTGAAACCGATCAGCCGCACATAAAAAGTGACATACCTTTCTTCCAGGATTTCTTCCAGAAGCGCCCGCGCTTTGTCCCATTGACCCGGATTGGCCATTCCTCCCGGAACGAAATCGGCCTCTGTGTAGGCCTGGTATTTCAATGCATACCGCGAGCGGTAAGTAGGGTCGATATACCCGCCCGAATTCATGAAGCTGCGGAAGCTGTTCAGGTGTCCCAATGCCGCATTGAAATCCGGTTTGCGGGCTGCCGCCTCAGCCAGGGTCAGCAGATTTTCCTCATAGGTAACCATCGGCGAAGACGCATTCATCGCGATTGCCCCATTCAAAGAGTCGCCACGTGCCACGGAAAGATAATTTGGCTCAATTTCCCCCGTAATTCCTTTAGTACCCAGGTTGATATAGTAAAAGTTGAACCGCGCCGTTTCATCCGTTTTGGCATTACCCCGGTAGGTTTTCGAAGCAGGATCCAGAATGGTCGTCAGGTAGGCATTTCGCGCACTCACATCGCCCGCCCGTTCTTCCACATTGTGCAGATAATACCGGTTGCGCGTGCCCGCGGTGGCCGTGTGCGGACTGAGCAATGAGCCTGCCGGAGCAGCAATTCCTTTCAACGCTTCACTGTAAGCTTTGTCGTATTCACGCGTTTCCAGGTACATTCTCGCTTTCAGCGTATGCGCCACGCCCAGCCATTTGGCCGCGTCCCCATCGAAAAAAATGTCCGATTTGCTTCTCACAGCACCTTTCCCCGATTCGAGCGCCGCAATGCCCTCGTCCAGCAGCAATTGTACGCCCGCGTAAACGCTTGTCTGCGGGTCAAATACAGGATTGGGAAACCGTTGCGGGTCGCCGAACTGCGAGAACGGAACATCCCCGTAAAGTGCCGCCGCAGAACTCATCGCGTAAGCCTGAATTACCCTCGAAATGCCGATACCCCGCTGATTTTCCGCTGCCGCATATTTTTCGATCGCTTTTTCCAGCTGGATGTAGGTTTGGTTATAAATGTAAGTCCAGGCATCGTCCGTTTCCACCGCCGTGTACTGGTAATTCTGGTAGTTCAAATACTGCCGTTGAATACCCGTCATATATCCTGACCACATATTGGCAATGATCGCAATGCGCGACCCGTTGAAGTTGACCGAAGCCACCTGTGCGCCCGTCAGCATCATATCCGCCGGCGCGTCGGTCACATTATTCGGGTCTACGTTCATGTCCTTTACAAAATTCGAACAGGACGTGGCGTAAACAAAAACAGTAGTTATGACAAACTGAAATAGTCTTTTCATGAGATAACTAATTAATAGTTAATGAGTAAAGAGAACAAATAAGATTGGGTACCGGGGTTATCAAAGTAATCCAGCCCGCGTCCCAGCGACACCTGCGTGTGATTAGAGTCCGGATCAATTCCACGTACGCCGGTCCACAGGAAGAGGTTACGGCCTGATAATCTGAACTCCACGGATTGCAGCTTCGTTGCTTTTCTGAAAGTGGCAGACTGTAATGTGTAGCCCAGCGAAAGCTCGCGCAACCGTGTCCAGCTTCCGTTTACCACAAATTGTTCTTTCAATCCACTGAAACCGCCGCCCAATGTGGTGTAATACGATTCGTCCAACAGCACTTCGCCGGCGCCGAGGTCTGCAATATTTCCTCTGACCGTGGTTCCGGCGGGTACTACTGTCCCTTTAAAGTTTTTGAGATCTCTGGTCAACGTCACCTCTTTGCCCACATCCTCGTGGGTACCATGCGAATACATCACGCCTCGCGTCCCTTCGAAAAAGTCCCCGCCCTGAAAGGTTTCAAACAGCAGGCCGAGCGAGAAGGATTTGTAAGAAAGGTTCGCCCCGAAACCGCCTCTCCAATCCGGATTAGGATCACCGATTTTGGCATTGGCCGCATTCACCGTCGGAAAACCATTGGCATCGAAAATCTTATTGCCCTGATCATCGCGGGCATAATGTCCGCCCATGAATACGCCCACAGGTTGTCCTTCCAACGCATTGATCGTCATGTACCCGCTGATCCCACCGACCTGAACTGCCGTGGCACCGGCCAGGTCGGTGACAAGACTGCGGTTTCGGTTGAGGTTAAAATTGAGCGAAAGTGTCAGGTCTTTTTTTCTGAAAATGTCATAGTTCAGGTCGAAGTCGATACCCTTGTTCTGCATTGTTCCGGCATTCTGGTAAGCGCTGGAAAAACCAGTGGAATTGGGCACCGGCACAGACAGCAGCAGGTCGGTCGTTTTGTTTTTGTAGTAGGTGATCTCCGTTCTCAGCCTGTTTCCCAGGAACCGGAGGTCGGCGCCTACTTCATATTCTGTTTTTCGTTCGGGCCGGAGCTGGTCATTCCCGAAGTTGGCACTTTGCAGGTACGATCCGTTTCCATAGAGCGAGTTACCGGGCACAAACAGCGTTCTGGTACGGTAAGGCGCTGGCTGCGAGCCCACTACGCCATACGAAGCGCGGAGCTTTCCGAAAGACAGCCAGTTGGCTCTTTCAAGAAATTTCAGCTTCGTAAACTGCCACGCCACATCGCCGGAAGGATAATAGAAAGTGTTGTCAGAAGCTTCGCCGAAAGTGGACGCTGCCTCGCCGGCGAATGATAAGTTGAAGAACAATGCCTCGTAAACCGACAGCCCGAGTACCGAATATGCCCGCGCACTTCGAATGTAGGTCTTGCCGTTGTTCGGATTTTTGTTGACCGTCAATGCATTCGAGAAATTCCAGGGACCCTCCGCGATCAAGAAATCAGACATTTCCCCGCCCAGATCCGCGTATTTTCGGTCGTTCAGGTTAAAACCTGCGATCAGGTTTGCCGAGAAATTGGTGTTGAAATTGTGGCTGTACCTTCCGATGAGATCATAGTTCAGCTGGTTTTCCAGAATATTCACTTCACCATACCTTCCATTCAAATTCACCGCATCAGCCTGCGCGGAATTAACCGGGAAAAAGGTTTGGCGCACGTCCGAAGAATTGTCAATCCCGATCCGATTGATGATATCCAGACCTTTGAACGGCGTGATCGTGAGCTCCGCGCTACCAATGAAACGATTGACAGAGTTCGGATTTTTCTGCTCGATCATCGTCCATAATGGATTGTTATACACCGGATTGGAGCTATTGCCCAGATAATTGCGGTACGAACGCTGGCGGTTTACGATCGGTGCTGCATTAGGGCCGCTGTAATAGTTGCCCTTGTAGTCGGTAATGTCAAAATCGGGCGTCATCCGGTAATATCCCAGCAGCATACCCGCTGTATTATTCGATCGCTGCACACGCTCAGAGCGGATCATCGCATAAGAAGCATGCGTCGAAAGCTTGATGATTTCGCTCAGCTTGCTTTCGATATTCAACCTGATCGTGCTGCGTCTGTAATCGCTGTTTTCGCGAAAAACGCCTTTCTGGTACACATCGCTCAGACTGAACAGGTAATTGGAGTTCGCGCCGCCTCCGCTCAGGCTCAAACTGTTATCAAATGCATATCCATTTCTGAAAATGGCGTCGAACTGTTTGTCGGCAAAAACTTCCTGCGAATTTTTCCTGATAATCGGGTAATACTTTTGTCCGGTCTGGTAACCTTCAAAGAACTCGCCGGATTGGTTCACTTCATCCGCACCGCCTGCTCTTGAAGCGATTTTATCGCCCCAAGCATTCCCCGAAGCCGGATTGAATTTTCCCTGATCGCCCTGACCATAAGCCGTTTGGCGCTGGTGAAAGCGGTTGATCTCATCCATTGAATAGCTCGATTTGAATGAAATCTTCATTTTATCATTATAAGAACCGTTTTTGGTGGTAATCACAATCACGCCATTCGCTGCCCGCGAGCCCCAGAGCGCAGCTGCCGACGCGCCTTTTAAAACCTGGATGGACGCAATGTCATCGGGATTAATGTCATTCACACGCGACTGCTGCACTACGCCGCGAATGTTGGTTCCCCCATGAACGGAGCTGTTTATAGGTACACCGTCGACAATGTAAAGCGGCTGCGACGAGCCCGACAATGTGCTTGCCCCGCGGATCTGCACGAACGAACCGCCGCCCGGATCGCTGCCGGAAGACCTTCCGATAAACACGCCGGACGCTTTTCCGGCCATTTTGTTAAGCAAACTGGTTTCGCCGGAAGCGGCAATGCTCTTATCCGTGATTTTTGAACTGGTAGAACCCAGCTTGTCCGCCGACTCTTTAAAACCCAGCGCGGTAACCACCACTGCATCCAGCATTTTGACGTCCGATTCGAGCACGATATTGAAGGTAGTTTGCGCGCTTACGGCAATTTCCTTGTTGACATAACCCACATAGGATAATATCAGCGTCGCATTTTCATCCGGCACGTCTATCTCAAAGGCACCGTCGGTGTTGGTCAATGTCCCGCGCTGCGAGCCTTTCAGCATTACGCTCACGCCCGGGAGTGCCTCCCCCGCTGCATCGCGGACAATGCCCCTGATTTTCCGGTCTGCGCCGGGCGAGACCGCATTCGACGTTTCGGCCTGGTCTCCGGCTTCTTTTGTCGGAGGTAGCGCTTTTTGCAGGATAATCTGTTTGCCTTGCACCTTGTACCGGATGCCTGATCTCAGCAGCAGCTCATCCAGCACATCGGACAGCGGTTGCTGGCGGACGGCCAGGGTTACCTTCTGGTCAGGCGCGATCAGCGTGGCATTGTAGGTAAAATGCACATCGGTCATTTTTTCGATCTGGCGAAGCACATGACGCAATCCTTCGTTTTCGGCCTGAATGGTAATTTTCTGGTTCAATGCATTTTGGGCATCGGCGGGCCGGGCGAGGCTTACGCCGGTAAACAGAAAAACCAACAAAAACTGGTGTATTGATATTTTCATAATTGTACGTGCCAGCCAAAGCGCTTGTCTTTGTTTTTTCATAATTTTGATCGTTTTGTCGAAATCTTGATTAGGGTTGAAGGCAAAATAATCCCGTTCATCTTCTTTGAAGATTTGCATGCTTACAGGTGTACAATGGTTACGGGACCGGGTTGGTGGTGGCTCAAACACCGCCAGCCCTTTTTTGTGGGATCTGGTAAGAGGTTTAGTTCATAGGCAATTTTTGGTTTAGCTTCTAGCTTTTGTTGCTGGCTACTAGTTGTTGTGTTGTTGTTATTGCCTTGTCACCCTGAGCGGACCGGGCCGCCGGGCGGTCGAAGGGTAACGTGCTGCATGTTCCCTTCGACCGCAGCGGCGGCCGCTCCGCTCAGGGTGACAAAAAGCGGACAGCCGACAGCCGAAAGCGGATAGCCCCCTACTCCCTGCACCCACTACCGGAGATGACGATTGCCCCACCCGCTGGCTCGTAACTGGCTTCGATGGCCTGGCAAATGCTGTTTACACGTTCTATCAGCGTTTCTCCACGGAATGATGTGATGATTTTACAGTCTGCAAAAACACGTTCGTCGAAGCTGATCTGAATACCGTAAATGCTTTCCAGCTCTTTGAAAACCTGCGTTACAGGCGTATCGACAAATACCTGCGCCTGCGAATCGGTATTTTGCGTGATGACTTTCAAGTCGGTCAACTGTGTTTTTTCCAATGCCTCAAGCGCTTTGTCGAATACGACCTGCTCGTGCCTGGTGAGCATTACGCCGGGGATTTCGTGTTTTTCGGAAGGTTTGGGAAGGATAAATTCGCCGGCTTTGTGAACGGATACTTTTCCGCTTTTCACACTAACCTTCACATCCTTGTTTTGCGGGAAAGCCGTGACGCGGAATTGCGTGCCCCAAACGCGCGTAACCGTTTCTCCTGCGTACACCAGAAAAGGCTTGCCGTCGTGGGTTACTTCAAAGAATGCATCGCCCGTGAGGGTTACCTTGCGGCTGTCGCCATGGAATGTTTCGGGAAACTGCAAGGTGCTTCCCGGAAAAAGGGTTACAATACTGCTGTCACTCAAAATGAGCGTCTGGTTGTGCTGCGTGTTGTTGTTACGGGAAATTGATAATTGTGAAGCCTGATCAGAACCGTTGCTGCGAAGCGATTGGAGATCATGACGCGAGCTCCACAGCAGAAAGCCCAGTGCAGCAACGAATACCGCCGCCACCCGCCACCAGTAGCTGATCAGCAGAGGCTTTTTCGGTTGAGAATGCTCTTCCAGCTCATCCAGCCGGCCCAACATCTGTTCCACCCGGTGCTGTACTTCTTCTTGCGGCAGCGGCGTCTGATACCGCTGGTGCAGACCGATCACCATGATCCGCGCCTTTTCGTAACGCGCCCGGTGTTCGGGACTGGCGGCAGCCCACGCTTCCCAGAATGCAGCCGAGTCGTGATCGGGATGAAGTATGGAATTCCGGAAATATTCGTCCCGGGCTAAATCTTCACTCGTGTAGGCATTGTAATCGTACATGAATGCAACAGGCATTAAATGGGTGAATTGATACGCGACCCAATGTGTCTGTATGCAGGGTCACCCTATAGTCCGTTTTGCGGCACCACATACCCAGCAACATTCAATTTTTTTTTCGAAGAGTGATAAAAATGCTTTCCGGTGCGCGTAATTGAAGGTTTTATGCTGGTAAAAAAAGGAAAATAACGGAGACCATCAGGGCGACGATCCAGCTTTCCTTTATTTTCCGGAGCGTTCGGTGCAGCAGATTGGCTACACTCTGGCGGGTAAGGCCCATGATATGGGATATCTCGTCAAATTCGAGTCCCTGATAAAAGCGGAGATAAATGATTTCCTGCTGGCGGGCGGTGAGCGTACCGAGCGCTGCAGTCAGCTGCCGCATTTGGGCTGTTTCCTCTTCATTCAAAACCATACGCGATTCGATTGAAATATCAGCCTCTGCAGCAAAAGGCACTTCCCGGGGTTGCTGGAAACGTTTTAACCGGATACTTTCCTTGAAGATCTTGTTGCGAAGTGCCCGCAGCAGGTAAGTTTTGACGAAATCTGTTTTAGACAGAAAGCCGCGCCGTTCCCACAATTCAAGAAAAAGCTCCTGAATGCAGTCCGAAACAAAATCCTCATCATGATTCAGATTCAATCCGTAGTTGTACAACAGCTGGTAATAATGCAGCGCGAGCTTTCCGAAAGCTTCCTTGTCGCCCGCCCTGAACCGGTCCCACAATAGCTCGTGCGAAATCGGTTGAGATATGTTGATCGTATCGTTCAAGGCACGGGTGTTTGGATTTGCTTTACACCGTCACATTCTCAACCATTTCCAGCTTGGTTTTCACCAGCTCGGTGATCTTGCAGGTTGCTTTTGGAAATACCTTGCGCAGGTCGATGTCCTGGTTATTGGTCAGCTCCGTTTTGAGCGAAGCCATGAATATATTCTTGATCTCGGTGGCCAGGTTCACCTTGCAGATCCCGTTGGAAATCGCCTGCTGTACCTGGTTGTGCGGCACGCCTGAGCTGCCGTGCAAAACGAGGGTAGCGGCCGTTTTTTCTGCGATCCGCCGCAGCAGGTCAATGTCCAGTTTGGGTTCCTGTTTGTAAAAACCGTGGGCGGTACCGATTGCAACTGCCAATGCATCTACACCCGTTTCCTCCACAAAAGCTGCCGCTTCATCAGGTTGTGTAAATCCGCTGCCATCGTGCGACTGGCCCAGTTTGGCCACATAACCCAGCTCCGCCTCTACGTGCACACCATAACTTTTCGCCCGCTGAACAACCTCTTTGGTAAGCTTTACATTTTCTTCAAAAGGCAGCTCACTCCCGTCGATCATCACCGAATCAAAACCTGCATCCAGACAACGCTGCACCAGGTCCACCGATCCGCCATGGTCCAGGTGGATCCAGCCTTCGACGCCGAACTCTTCCAGCCCGTTCCGTCCCAGGCTGACCGCCGTTTTCAGGCCCATATAGTCAATGGAGCTTTGCGTAAGCTGCAGAATGACAGGCTGTTTTAAATCTGCTGCTGCCTGTAACACGCCATGAAGGGTTTCCAGATCGTAATAATTGGTCGCCAGAAGGCCTTTTTTAAGCTTCGTAAGTTCCCTTAATTTTTCTTTTAGTCTCATATCAGGTTTAGTTCCAGCCCCCAAAAGGCTTGTATGTTTTCGCTCAGCTTTTGGCGGTCGCAGAATGCACCGGTGCCTCCTGCGGCGGTCGTGTTGACGGCGCCCATCAGATTTCCCTCCCGCAGACAGTCTTCCAGACTGCCGCCAGCCATATATTTCCTTATAAACCCCGCATTGAATGAATCGCCCGCGCCGATCGCGTCCACAAATTGCGTCCCCTCGAAAGCAGGTACGGCCACCTGCTCGTCGCCGCGGATACCCATGCTCCCGTTCCGGCCCATTTTCAAAGCCAGCGTATTCAGGTAAGGTTGTATGGTTTCAATGGCGCTGCCGACCGAACCGGCTCCTGTAAGTGCGAGCAGTTCTGCTTCATTGGGCATGAAAACGTCCACATAAGGAAGGCAGCGCGCATAGTCGAATGCCCATTGCTCGGCAGGGTCCCATTGCAGGTCGAGGGAGGTCGTCATCCCGACTGTTTTGGCTTTGATCAATACCTGCTCAATGTCTTGCCGGATTCCCTCCTGCAAAAACACGCTCGACAAGTGCAGATGCTGGTAGGAATCGATTTGGCCCAATGGTATATCATGGATAGTCAATGCATTCATCACACCTGGAAAAGTCACGTTGGCGCGGTCCTGCTCGTAGCTCATGACGAGTGTGCAGCCCGTTTTCTGGCCTTTTCGCGTTTTAATGTGCGCGCAGTCAACCGATTTGCTCCGAAGTTCCCGAAGGACAAATTCCCCGAAATAATCATCACCCACCATCCCGCAAAAGGCAGTATCCACGCCCAGCGCGGCACTGTTCGCGGCCATAATCGCTGACGAGCTGCCGAGACAGATGTTCATTTCTTCCGCAATCGTCTCCTTGCCTACCGTCGGAAAAGCATGGATTTCGTTCAATATGAGGTCGACGTTGAGTTCGCCTACGACCAGTAACTTCGCGTTTGACATGGTTTACTCCTGATAAATATTCACTCCCTGCACTACCCTGCTGATCGAGCCCGATGTGGACGGACTGTCGGGATTAAGTCCCGCATGCAGCGCGCTGTAATAGCCCATCAGCTGCCCCACGAGGGTGGCGGCGATCATTTGGTACTCGTTTTCGGGATCCATTTTCAATGTAATTGTATTGCTGTTCGGCAGTTCAAGTCCGCCCGCGCGTCCTATTTGCAGCGACCTGATAGACCTTGCATCTCTCGCGGTATCTTCCGCCAGGTCCCGCTCGTAGCGCAGGATGTGCGGGTTTCTTGAAAACAGGTATACCAATAGCGTATTTTCATTGACAAAAGCCCGCGGCCCGTGTCTGAAGCCCAGAAAGGAATCCGACATACATACCTGTTTTCCGTCGGTCAGTTCCAGCAATTTCAAATGGCACTCTCTGGCAATTCCCAGCATTTCACCCGAGCCCAGAAAAACTACCCTTTCAAAGCCCTTTTGTACCAGGCTTTCGAGTAAAAATTTATTTTCAAAAATCACTTTTCCCTGCGCAACTATGTGCTGCACTTTGGAATACGACCCTTCAATCGTAGCTACATTCGCCACCAGCAGCGCCGTAAGCAGCATGCAGGTAAAGCTGCTCGTCATCGCCAGACTTTTGTCGTTGGTCGCCTCGGGCAATATGATACAGTAAGCTTTATCCGGGTTAGCGGCGCCCATGTGAGCGAGCGCGCCGTCGTTGTTGCAGGTGATGATCAGATGGTATACTTCATCGCAGCATTGATCCGCCAGCTTCACGGTCTCCACACTTTCAGGACTGTTTCCCGAGCGGGCAAATGAAATGAGCAGCGTGGGTACCGATCGTATAAATGTAGCTTGCGGCTGTGTGACGATCTCGGTCGTTGGTACTGCCTGCACAGACTTCTGCCAGGCTTTTTGCAACGTTCCCTGTGCGGAATCGCCGATATAGCCAGAGGTACCTGCGCCGGTGAGCACAATGCGCAATTGTTCCTTTTCGAGAATCGGGTTCAGAAAACCCGCGATCGCTTCACTTTGCTGATGAACTAAATGGTATACTTCTTCCCACAGCGCAGGCTGTGACAGTATCTCTCTTCGCGTGTGTGCTTCCCCATGGCTTTCGGGCGCATGGATGCCACTGTTAATTTTTATCATTCCCGCAGTATCAGAGGATGGTGGTTTTGTAAAATTTTGAAGTATGCTAATATGACGATTCAAATTAAACATCATAAAACGAAAGTAAAAAATATTACTAAACCTTTCTTTTAATTTATTTAATCTTACCCCTATCTTGCAAGAAAAATAAAGGCGTATATTAAGCAAGCAACAACCGGTGACCGGCTTGCCATGCAGATAATCGCTTCCTGACCCACATTTATGATCCCTACTGAAAAGGCCTCGCCACAAGGACTTGTAATAGCAGACTTATGCAAAATCAGAAAGGCAGGCACCCCATTATTGTCGCCCGATAACCGATATCTTGTTTATCACCTTGGATTAGCCGATTTCGATGCGGACAGCCGGTACGATGAAATCATTTTAATGCCGCTGGAAGGTGAAACCAAAAAGAGCATCGCCCGCGGCACTGCCCACGCCTGGTCGCCGGACGGAACGGCATTATTATACGAAACCGAAGACGGAGCGCTGCATATATATGATGTAGCCAATACAAACAGCCGCTTTCTGGTGCAGCGTTATGAGTCTTCGTATTTCATCAATCATCTTGCCTTAAATAATTGCATCTGGTCGCCGGATGGGAAATACGTTGCTTATGTAAGTGCTGACGTTTCGGTGACAGAAACGGAAACACCAGCCGTGCGCGTATTCGACGACTTGCTATATAAAAGCAAAGGGGGCCGCGGCAGACCGACCTTTGCGGACCAGGCCGGAACGCACATTTACCTGATTCCGGCTGCGGGCGGTGCGCCTGAGCTGGTTACCCCAGGTTCGTGCAACGAACATTCCATTACTTGGTCGCCTGACAGCCAGCACATTGCATTTGTCAGTAACCGAACGGAACGACCTGATGATATCCAGCAGAGCGAAATCTGGATGGTTGATATCAATACAAAAGCAATTACGCAACTGACTGACAGCAAAGGCCTCGGTTATCAGCCAGCCTGGTCGCCCGATGGAAATTACATTGCATTTCTGGCGACATCAGAAGCAATCGGTACCAACGATAGTCCTGCCGAAGACACGCACATTGCGCTGGTTTCGGCCAATGGCGGAGCATCAAACTACATCAGCAAAAGCTTGGATCGCCGCATCGAGCATATTCGCTGGCATCCTTCGGGACGACATATTTACTTTACTGCCGGCGACAGGGGGGACACTTCTGTTTTTCGGGTTGATATTGAAAATGAAGAGATTGAGATTGTGCAGGGAGGAGCGGGTTGTGTTTCGGAGTTTTGTTTAGATGCGTCGGGTGAGGGTTTGGTGTTTGTGAAGTCGAGTTCAAATTGTCCGGCCGAGATTTTTATAGCTAGAAATCAAAATTTGGGTACTGAGCAGCATTATGGCAGAGGCCCTTCGACCGCCCGGCGGCCCGGTGCGCTCAGGGTGACAAAACATATTGAACAAATTACTCAGGAGAATACAGCTTTGCTTGCGGTGAAAACGTTGCAACCGGCTGAATCATTCTGGTTTGAAAGTTTTGACGGTACGCAGGTTCAAGGTTGGCTTGTGCCGCCGGTTGATTTTGATCAAAAAATAAAGTACCCGCTCATTCTGGTGATCCACGGCGGTCCGCACAATATGTTTGGCCAGGATTTCGATGAGCGAATGCATTTGCTTTCACAGGCAGGTTATGCGGTGGTTTACATTAATCCCCGAGGCAGCCACGGTTATGGACAGCAGTTTTCTAATGGGACCCTGAATAACTGGGGAGGGGCTGATTATCAGGATTTAATGGCCGGTGTTGATTTTATTTTAGGTCAAAAAACCTGGCTGGACGATGAGAAATTGGGGGTTACTGGACAGAGTTATGGAGGTTATATGACCAACTGGATCATCACCCAAACTCCCCGTTTTAAAGCCGCGGTCGCCGATGGCGGACTGAGTAACCTGGTCAGTTTTGCGGGCACTTCGCTGTACCATTCTTTAATGGAATCCGAATTTGGCGGTCGCGCTTATGATCGTTTTGATTTACTCTGGAAATGGTCGCCGCTGCGGAATGTGGCCCAGGCGACCACGCCGACGCTGATTTTGCACGGCGAAACTGATAATGAAGTGCCCTTCACACAGGCCGAAGAAATGTACATTGCCCTTAAAAAACGCGGCGTGGAAACCCAGCTCGTACAGTATACCGGCGAAGGCCACGGCTGGCGGCCCGACCTGAGCCCGGGCAACCGCGCCGACCTGAGTGGGCGGATGATTCAATGGTTTGACAAATATGTAAAAGCAAGCGTTAATGAGCAGTAAGACAAATAGTTGGCTGATTTATGTGATTATTCACGTCCTGTTCATCGGCATATGGGGCGCAGTCATTGAGATTCCCGAAAAAGCTGGTTTCCCTGCCACGCTCGGCTATGTAGTCTGGGCGCTGACGATGATCCCGGCTTCATTGGCAGCCTTAAAAATCAAAGGCTGGAAGCTGGATTTCAACAGAAAAGCCATGCTCTGGGGCGGCGCAGCGGGACTGCTCGGCGCTGGCGGCCAGCTGGTACTTTTCTTCGTGCTGCGCATTGCGCCGGCTTACCTGGTATTTCCGCTCCTTTCACTCACGCCAGTGGTAACGATTTTAATGGCGGTTTTGCTTCTGCACGAAAAAACGGGCAAACTAGGCTGGATTGGCGTGGCGCTGGCACTGGTTTCCATTTTCATGCTTTCTTACCAACCTGCAGGCGCGACGCAGGTGAGCGGTTACACGTGGATGCTGCTGGTGGCGATCCCGCTTTTTGCCTGGGGCGCGCAGGGGTACATCATGCGCTTTGCGAATGAGATTATGTCCGCCGAAAGTCTGTATTTCTATATGATGGCGACTTCTGTGACGCTCATTCCCTTTGCGTTGTATCTCACCGATTTCAGTCAGCCGATCGAATGGAGCTTTAAAGGCCCGTACTTGTCGGCGATCATTCAGTCGCTGAATGCATTTGGCGCATTGTGCCTGGTGTATGCGTTCCGTTACGGCAAGGCAATAATTATTGCGCCAATTACAACCGCTCTTTCTCCGGTACTCACCGTTGCCTTGTCACTAGCTATATATCAAACAATCCCACACCCTGTCATTGTAGCAGGTATCGTTTTGGCTATTGTTTCAGCCTTATTTATGGGATACGAAGAAGTTTCAAATTGAAATGAAATAAAAAAGAAAGATTTCGAAAGTTTTGTTATTTTATTTATGCCGGACTAGTTATATTAGCATAATCAAAAACAATAACTACCTAAACCTTTAACTTCTTGACACGTTCATTACACCTCTGGCTGTATTTGATGTGCGCCGCCACTTCTTTTGCCCAGAAATCGCCCACCGAAGATAAGAATACCGTCTTCATCGAGTACCCTGATTTTCCTGAAGCGCATTCCACCTGGGGTTCGATCGGGTACAATGCCGCTTCCAATACCGTGCACATCGGAGTCACCAATCACGCCAATAACATTGGTCTGTACACGTTTGACGCTTCGCAAAAAACGATGAAACTCAACGGTTTCATTAAAGAAATGGCCAACCTGCGACCGTATCAATGGCAGGGAAAAATACATTCTAAAATTGTGGCGGCTCCCGACGGTTCCATTTATTTTTCTACCGACGGCGGTGAGTCTCGAGAAGAGTACTTGATGGAGCATCCGCAAGGTTATGCCGGCGGTTTTTTCATGAAATGGGATGCCAAAAACGGTTTGAAAAACCTGGGAATCGGAATGCAATATGAAAGCATTAAAGATGTGGATATTGACCCGAAAACAGGAACATTGTACGGCATTACCTATCCTCAGGCGCATTTCCTGGTTTACAATCCGGAAAAAAATCAAATGCGCGACCTCGGTCGCCTGGCCAGCTCGCACGTGCCGCGTGTATTGTTCACCGATTGGTGGGGAAACTGCTATTATGTCGACTGGCGGCAGCGGCTGGTGAAGTATGAAAAGGATAGCGACAGTCTGGTTTTTGCCCGAGAAGCATTGCCCGCATTCCCCGGCACGCCCGGTTCCAAGATCATCACCGGCGTAACGGCCTATGCCAAAGATGAAGCAAAAGGCATTATTTACCTGGTTACCTACGGCGCAAAACTGATCGCGTTCCATCCTGAAAAACAAGGCATTGGCAAAGTGGAAGACCTTGGCGGTGTGATCGAAACAGGAAAGGCGCCCGCCTGGGGACCTTATGTTCCGAACCTGAACATTGGCCAAAATGGCAAGCTGTACTACATCATCGGCGGACACGGTAACTATGTTTTGAAAGACAAAACGGTGCTGGTGGAATTCGATCCGGCGACCAAAAAACCGACGATTCTGCGCGAGTACCCTACCACTTCCATGACCGAGGCCACGGGTTCGGATATCAGGGACAAAGACGGGAACCTGTATTTTGCAGCCCGTCGCCGCACAGGTGAAGGCGATTCCAGCCGGCCGTTTATGATCCAGTTCAATCCCGAAAAAGAAATCCGGAAATGAGAAATCTTATCCAAAACATACTCATACCCGCGCTGACGCTGGCCAGCTCAGCCCCGCTTTTTGCGCAATACGAATTCTTCACGCCCAAAGATGCATTTGCCATCGAAGTGTCGCTTCCTAATAGTAGCGAAAAGCGGCTGCCGATGTACCGGAATGCGATCACATCACTGCACGTACAGGGCGACAGGGTAATCGGTGGCACTACCGCAAAGGAAGGATTGTCGCCTTACCTCTTTGTCACCTCACTTTCCGGTCGCAAAATGCTGGCTATGAAAGATTTGCAGGAAACCATTCCCGGACAAAAAGCAATTGCAACGGGCTTTTGCAAGGGCGCTGGCAATGTGCTTTACGCAGGAACATTATCGCATTCCGGCAAAGACCAGCAAGCCGGACACTTATTACAGGTAACTATTGGCAGCGGCGACGCAATCGAGGTAAAAGACCTTGGCTCCCCCATTGCCGGAGAAGGCATTTTCACATTGTTAAGCAATGCGCAAGGCACAGCGCTTTACGGCATCAGCTACCCGAGCGGAAAGTTTTTCACCTATGATATCGCTTCAAAAAAGACACAGGTTTTCGACGAAGTAGCACCTAAGGAAAAGGAGTTAAAAAACGCGCACGATTTTGCGGTCGGCCCGGAGGTGTATTTGTGCAAAGCATTGATTCAGGATAGTAAAGGGTTGGTTTACGGCAGTGCCGCGGGAAACCGAATTTTTACTTTTGACCCTGCAAAAAAGAGCATTTCGTTTCTGGAAACGCCGCTTCCCGCCGTTTGGGGACGCGAGGTATTGGGACAAGTGGAAGCCTGGGCTAAGGCTCCGAATGGAAAATTGTACGGCGGTAATGCCGGTGACGGTCAATTGTTTGTACTGGACCCTGCAACCAAAACAATCAAAAACCTGGGTAAACCGACGATGATGCCGCGCTTGCAGGCGCTGGCTTTTGGCGGCGACGGGAAATTGTACGGCCTGGCTGGCGGCGCGCCGGGTTACTCGCATTTGTTTTCTTACGACGAAAAAGCCGGTTTTGTTGATCTTGGAAATCCCGAGTTTAAAATGGTAGAGCCGGGCATTGAGCAAGGCATTTTGTGGCGCGGCTTCCAGCTGAGCACGCTGGCTTCGTCGGCCGACGGCAAGTATATGGTGATCGGCGAAGATGAAGCTTTGAGCCAGCTTATGATCTTTCCTACCACGAAATAGCGACCCCAAACCCCACTTCAAAATGTTAAGATTTACAACAAAAATGCTTTGCATGATTGCATTCTCCGCATTCAGCAGCATCAATAACACTTTCGGCGCAGACCCGTGGCAACTGCGCGCCCTACCCTCCTCCGTCAGGCTTGATCCCGTTTCAAATGAAATTATAGAACATCGGTTCAAAGGCGTGCCTTCCAGTGCATCAGCCAAAGGAAATTTGCTGGATAAGAACTGGATTTACGACGGGAAACAGGTTTCCCTGCATGCTGCGCGGGGTGAATATGTTTCTTTTCAGCTGGTTCTGACCAATGAAGCCGATGCCGAGCTGACCGGGATCAAATTGGAAATGGCGCCATTCAAAAATGGTAATGCAGAACTTGCCATTAAGCCTGAGCTCTTTTTGGAATGGTCTGTCAATGTGCAAAGTACGAGCACGGGTTACCTGAAAGCGAGCTTGGGAAAAGGCTGGTATCCTGACGCGCTGATCCCCTTTAAATTTATCCAAACCGACTCCGCCAAAGTGCGCGGGCGCTGGGTATATCCGTTCACATTGCCCGACTTTAACAACCGCATCCCCAACCAAAAATCACAGATCATCTGGGTCGACCAGTTTGTTCCCATTGACGCGCAGAAAGCAAAACCTGGCACCTATCAAAGCGTCATTTCGGTCACAATCGGCGGACAGACTAAGCAGATTCCGGTGAGCATGACGGTCTGGGATTTTGAGCTGCCGAATGAAAATGCGTTCAAGGCCAGTCTGCAACACGAAGGTTTCCTGAGCCGCATGGACCCAAAACAGGAACTGGCTGTGTACCAGCTTTTCAAGCGAAATAGAATCTCATTAATGGACCCGACTTACGATCCTGAGATCCAGGTGAAAAACGGAAAGGTCGAAATCCAGTGGGACAAGTTTGACAAACAACTCAAAAAATACCTGACCGGCGAAGCTTTCACGGCTGCACAGGGCTATGCTTACGGCCCCGGCTACGGCGAGCCGCTGGAAACTTTTGCACTTCCATTTGATGTGTACGGAAAACATGGTACTGCCGGCTGGCCGGATATCGGCAAACCCGAAGTGGAGCGCAATGCAGCCAATCAGGCTATTTATAGCAGCGCGATCAAACAGGTACGTCAGCACTTGGTGCCGATGGTGAATCCTAAAAAGACGCTGCTGACGGTGTATCTGAACGGTCTGGACGAATCGTACTTTCCCGAAGCCTGGTCGCGGATGGTGTTTTATGGTAATCTGTTTAAAAAGGAATATCCCGAGGCAAAATTCCGCGTGGACGGCGCTTATACCAAAGAGGCGATGGACGTGATCGGCAAATCGATCACCGACTGGGCGTCGCATACCATCAACTACAACATCGATACCGTAAAATCGTATCAGCAAATGGGCATCAAGGACTGGCTTTACGGTCCGATGCTCTACGAAGCGAAGCTCAACAGCTGGGTAGGAAGCTCGACATTCATCGACCTGCCGCTGGTTAACGACCGTGCGATCAGCTGGTCTTGCTGGAAATACAAAACCTTCTCGTGGATCAGCTGGGGCATCGGTGCGGGCTGGGAACGCGGCTGGTACGATCCCGAATCGTGGAAAGACTTTTATAAAGAAGCCTCTGAGGCCGACGCGGAATTTACCTACCGCGCATTCAATGGAAACGGCTCGGTGATTTACAAACCCGGCATGGTGCCCAATGTATCCGAACCTTGCCCGTCGATCCGTCTGAAAACAATGCGTGACGGTGTCCAGGAGTACGAATATCTCCGCCTGCTGGCCAAGCTCGATGGCGACACCAAACGTGCGGATGCGCTTGTGAATCAACTCATTAAAGAACCTTTCGGAGACAGATCCATTGGTAACCTCGATGTGTGGAGTTACGATCAGGAGCAATGGCATAAGGTCCGCATGGAGCTCGCAGGGCTTATTTTGAAAAGCAAAAAGTAATATCGCGACTATTTAAAATTTATCATCTGCGTGAGTGCCCTCTCCTCTTTTTCTCTGCCGTTGAATGCCAGAACAACCCGGTTTGTTCTGGCTTTACTGGCAACTTCGCCAGCGTTAATCGCGCAAAAAGCCAGTATCACCGAGCAGGTCCAGGCGATGAAAACATACCCGTTTTCTGATCCCAGCCCGCTGCCGGTGATGGGAATCGGCAAAAAAGTTGCGCCGTTTTATCCATATTATGTTTTCGACGGCTATACGGACAAAAGCACGACCAAAAACTGGAAAATCGTAGAACTGGAAAACCCGTACATCAAAGTGCAGGTGCTGCCGGAAGTGGGTGGGAAAGTCATGGGCGCGACTGAGAAATCGACGGGCGAGGAGTTTGTATACACCAATCACGTCATGAAATTCCGCGCGATCGGCATCCGTGGACCATGGACGAGCGGCGGCATTGAGCATAACTTCGGCCTCGACCTCGGTCACGCTCCCTGGGCAGCTGCGGCGGTGGATTATGTGATGCAAAACAATCCCGACGGCAGTGTAACCTGCGTCGTAGGCGGCCTGGACCTGGCTTCGCGAACGCAATGGCGCGTCAAAATCGTGCTCCCGAAAGACAAGGCATATTTCGAAACGCAAAGTCTTTGGTACAATCCCCTACCCCTGCACGATTCCTATCTTTCCTGGGAAAATGCGGCTTTCCGGGCTTCTGATGATATGCAGTTCTTTTTTCCGGGCACGCATCATGTGGGGCACGATGGCAATGCAAGTCCGTGGCCCGTGGATGAAAAAGGCGTGGATCTGTCTTTTTACAAAAACAATAATTCGGGCGGCGACAAATCTTATCACGTCGTCGGCACGCATACGGAATGGTTTGGCGGCTACTGGCACGACCGCAAATTTGGCTTTGGTCACTGGGCACCTTATTCGGATGCGCCAGGCAAGAAACTGTGGATCTGGTCGCGGGCGCGTGAAGGTGGCATCTGGGAAGATTTGCTGACGGATAAAGACGGGCAATATATTGAGGCACAGTCGGGTGTGACATTCAACCAGGCGGCGGAGCGAAGCGGGTTCCATAGTCCGTATAACCAGAAGTCACTGGGACCATTTTATTCTGAGACCAAAACAGAATACTGGTTCCCGGTCAAAGGCGCGGGCGGGATGGTGGATGCATCGCCTTATGGTACGCTGAATGTGACATCTGCTGGTGATAGTTTGAAAATCATTATCAACCCGATTTCTTTCATTCATGATACGCTAAAAGTGGCGGTTAGCGGAAAAACGATTTTTCAAAATCCGCTGCAATTGAAACCGATGGAGGTCTTTGTGAAAACAATTCCGCTGTCGGGTATCGATCAAAAATCAGTTCGCGTAAGTGTTGGCAATGATCGGTTGGTGTATGCTGCTCAGCCCGAAAAGATTTTAGACCGACCTATTATTTCAGCCGAAAAACAGGATCCACATTCAGCGGAGCGCATTTTTGAATTGGGTGAAGATGAAAACGCGATGCGCAATTTTCAAGGCGCACATCAGCGTTTCCTGGCCGTCTTGGAAAAAGAACCGACGCACAGCGGCGCGTTGGTTAGGCTGGCGGAGTACCATTATCGCAAAGGTGAATATGCGCAGGGTCTGGATTTTGCAAGAAGAGCTCTGGCTGAAAATACCTATCACGGCGGCGCAAACTATTTATATGGAGCACTTCATCGCAAGCTCGGCGACCTGACGAAAGCGGAAGAAGCATTGTCGGTTGCAACCTGGACAATGGAATATCGATCGGGCGCCTACGCGCAGCTGGCGGGTATTGCATTGCAAAAGCAGGATTATGAAAAAGCGGAGCACGATGCGAGGAAAGCACTGGATTACAACCGCAACAACCTGACTGCCTATCAATTGCTAGGTACTGCGTTGCGAAAGTTGAACAAACCGGAACAAACCGCGCAGGTTTGGAAAGAACTGCTGGAAGTCGATCCGCTTAGCCACTACGCTCATTTTGAGCAATATCTGCTTGCGCCCAATAAAGAAAACCAGACCATTTTCCAGCAGGCGATCCGCAACGAGCTACCACATGAAACGTACCTGGAACTGGCGATGGATTATGTCAATCAGGGCCAGAATCAGGAAGCGAAACAGGTGCTCGCATTAGCACCCGCCTACCCTACTGTTTCTTACTGGCTAGCCTATTTAAATCGTGATTCCGCGCCTGCTGAAAGTAAAAAGCATTTGCAGGATGCCATTGCAATGTCGCCGGAGTTTGTATTTCCTTTTCGTTTGGAAACCATTCCCGTATTAATGTGGGCTGAAAAGCAGCTTCCTTCCTGGAAAAACCGCTATTATCTGGGTCTGATTTACTGGCATCTTGCGGATAAAGAAAACGCGAAGACGCACTTTGCAGCCTGCAAAAACGAACCCGACTTTGCACCTTTTTATATGGCGAGGGGAACACTTTTTCAAGGCGACGCTGCTTCCAAACAACAGGCGCAGCTTGATCTTGAAAAAGCAAACCAGCTCAATCCCAAGGAGTGGCGCACATGGCATTACCTAACCCAGCATTTCAATACTGGGGGCGAGAGCGTGCGGGAAAAAGCCTTAACCAACGCGCAGAAGGCGTACGAACGTTTTGCTGATAACCCGGTAATCGGAATTGATTATGCAAAATCGCTATTGAATGCAGGCAACTTTTCGGCAAGTTTGCGTGTGCTTGAAAAAGTGAAAGTACTACCGCAGGAAGGTGCGCGGGAGGGACATACATTATATGTAATTGCAAATCTGGCAAATGCGCTTACTTTGGTTGAAAATAAAAAGTACAAGGAAGCATTAAAATCACTTGAAAAGGCCCGCCTCTGGCCTGAAAACCTGGGCACCGGAAAACCCAACGAACCGGATACGCGGCTGATCGATTACCTGGCTGCCTATTGCGAAAAGCAACTTGGCCACGCGGAAAGAGCCCGCCAGTACGAGCAAAGAATTATTGACTATTCCCTTAATCCTGACAAAGCAGGCAACCGCAATGCATTCAGCAACTACCTTGGCGTGAAGCTGTTGAGGGATTCCGGCAAACCGGATCTGGCATCGAAATACCTGACTGAGTTTAAAGCAGAGCAGGATTCACTGCGCAAATGGGAAATTTTACCAGGCTCCGACGCGCCGGAAGTGAAATGGATTTTAGCCCAAACCGTAAACGATAAAACGCTCGCTGACAAGCTCAGAAAAGAATTAACAGCAGATAAAAAATACAACCTGACTACGCTCTTTTTTAGAACACTTGATCTGGTCGAAATGCGCAAAAAGGAGGAACAGTAATGCATGAACTCAATGATTTTGTTTAAAAATAAAAACACGAAAACGCAGCTTCTTATCGGCTTGCTATTATTGGCAGCAAGCCTGATTTCCTACGCGCAGTCGCCGCAGCCGAAAGGAATTATCGAAGACGCGAAGCATTATAGCGAGGTATTCAACGAGGAGCGTAATTTTCGGCTGATTTTGCCGGCTGATTACCACCAGCATCCCGAGCGTCGCTACCCGGTGATTTACTATTTTCATGGGAATGCGGGGCGGTTTAATGGTCCGGCGGAAGGTGAGGTTTCCCGCTCTGGTGAGGCACGCTACTATGATGATTTTAATGGAAACTACGCCCGCACCGGACCGGATTCGCTGGATAACTTTACGAGCTATGTAGCAGATAACGATGTGATTATTGCCAAATGGGACGGTTTTGTGCCCGCGCAATATCCGCGCCCTTACGACATTGCACCGGTGAAAGAAGACCGGCAGTTTGTGGACTACTTCCCGGAGTTTGTTAAATACATTGATTCGCATTATCGGACAAAATCGAACCGTGAAAGCCGGGCGGTTTCGGGGCTGAGCATGGGTGGATTTATGTCGATGCTGGTGGCTTCCAAGTACCCGCATTTGCTGTCGAGCGCTTCATTTTTTTGTCCGTCGGCATCATTTACAGTGGGACCGAAAGCCTTGCAGATTTTCACGCCGTTTAAGGAAATGGGCCGCAACTTTGTGGGTTTGCCGATTAGAATGCATCTGGGCAGCAAGGATTTTTTGCGGCAGCACGATCAGGAAATTGACAATGCTTATAAAACCTTGGAGCTGAATTACGAAAGCTGGCATTACGGGATCGGCTACTTTCGCGGCTTTCACAATGCAGTGAATATCAAAGGGCAGTTTGATTTTCACATGAAGTACTTCCGGATGCCGCTGGCAAAGCCTGAAAAGTGGCATCACATTGATCTTTATCCTAATTTTTCAGTCTGGAATTATGATGTGAAAACAGATCGGAAAATACCAGGATTCAGCATAATGGACGATGTGCGTAAAGAAGGATTTGGTTTACAAACCAAAAAATGGCTGCCCGACGGTCCGACGGTTTCTGGTTTGTCAGTGAAGATTGTTACCGATAGCATTTACACACCGAATACGCGCTACGAACTCATTCAGCTGGATGTTCCTACCCGTAAGATTTCTCGCACCAATGTGCGGAGCGATGCAAAAGGCCGTATTCAATGGCTGGGAACAGGAGAGCAAACAAATGTTGGTATTTATAAAAGCGGCGATCCCGGCCACATTACAATGGCGACGTACACGCTCGACCGACAGATGCCTGCTGTTGGGGACATTATCCCGCTGTATCCGGTGCTATTCAATAAAGGCGGCGCGGCGGTGGATTCCATTCGGGTTGAGCTGATTGCACAGGATGAAGACGTGGAAGTGATCAGTCCGGCGATGACGATTGCAAAGCTGGCGCAAGGAGCTTTGCATGAAAAGACAGGTTTCAAAATACGCTCGCGGAATGCCACCTTAGACCGCGCGAAGCTGAAATTAGTATTGAATTATAACGGTAAAAAAGACCAGTTTTTGCTGGAAGTACCATTTTATTCATCCGAAAAAAGACTCACAAATTTCATCATTGCAGACGGGCGGAATGTGAATCTGGAAGTCGAAAAGCAAACGCGTGTCGGTGAAGGAAATGGGGACGGAATCGCTAATCCCGGCGAATGGATCAGCATTTTTACCAAATCTGACCTGGATTCGCTGCATGACTTTGGTCTCCGGCTTTATACCGAAGATCCTTATGTGGCCATGGAAAATCGCCGGATGTTGTTCTTGGCCCGGGCCGATTGGTCGGGTGCGGAGCGGCTGACTTCGCAGGTGCAGATTAAGCCCAATTGCCCGGACGGACATGAAATTACGTTTTACGGCATTTACGAATATCCCAAAACCGGCAACACGCGCCGGGACAGCCACGGGGCGCATTCGTTTATCTCGGAGACGAGGCGGGTTGCATTTAAGGTGAAAGTCAAAAGATAGTTCGATGGAAAATCAGCCAGCCGGTCCGAGCCGGATATCGATCTATGCCAGCGACGTGAACAATGTTTTGAGCCGCATTTTGCATACTTTCGGCAAAAGCCGGTTTGACGTGCATTACATTCAGATCTTCAAAACCGAAGATCCTGAATTGAAACTCATTATTGTGGAAGCCTCTTTCCCAAAAGAAATGATGACGCTGATTATCAGCCGCATTGAAAAGATTATCGAGGTGCACCGTGCTTTTGCGCATTTGGAGGAAGAACAGGAAACGAAGGCACTCTGATTACGTTCCGACCCGTTTTTGCACAACCATCTGACTGAATGTTGCTACATTTACGAATCAAAAGATTTTAATTCCATGAAAAAGACTGCGCAGCGCCGCTCGCTCATACTTCAAAAACTGGACGAGCTGGGCGAAGTGAATGTGAACGATTTGAGCGAGATGCTGGAAGTGAGCGAAGTGACGATTCGCAACGACCTCGACAAACTGGAAAATAGCAACCTGCTCGTGCGGGCGCACGGCGGGGCTTTTAAAACAAATAACATCGCGCTGACCGTCACCGAAAAACGTAAGATCAACCATGACACCAAGCGCCTGATCGGCCGCAAAGCCGTGTCGCTGATTAACGAAGGCGACAGCATTATCCTCGATTCGGGCACGACGACTTTTGAGATTTCGAACAATCTCGAAAAATTCAAAAGTCTGACTGTGATCAGCAACGCGCTGGACATCGTCAACAACCTGGCCCAATACGAAAACCTGCAAGTGTACATGCCAGGCGGCTATCTGAAAGAATTCTCGATGTCACTGGTTGGCCCCATGGCCGAGCGGAATTTTAAGCAATTGTATTGCAACAAACTCTTCCTGGGCATTGACGGCATGAAGGCTAATGCCGGCTTTTTCACGCATTACATGGAAGAAGCGCATCTGAACCAGATCATGATCGATATTGCCGAAGAGGTCATAATTGTCTCTGATTCATCGAAATTCAAGAAATCAGGGCTGGCATTTATTTGCGGTTTTGAGAAAATTCACAAAGTAGTGACGGATGATAAGATCGAAGAGGCGGATTTGAAGATGCTGAAGCAGCATAATATTGAGGTGATTGTGGCGGAGGGGTAAATCACGAAGTAACTTCTATAAAAGCTCAAAAGGCAATCGGCTTCGCGCTGGTTGCCTTTTGAGCTTTTATACTGATCCCTAATACCAGATTTTCAAATATTTATTTTAAAAAAACCACCCGACACTTTTCGTTTGTTACCTAATTAGCTAACTTTACAAACAAGACTTACACCACTATAAAAACAATGAGCAAAAAGTTTATCAGGGATATCTTCTATTATGACAATCACTATCTCGACTTTTTTGGGAAGCTGAAACCCGAAGTAAAGAAGAAATTCAACTGGATATTACAGCTCATTGCGACGATTGACAAAGTGCCTGAGAAATACTTCAAGCACATGACTAACTCAACTGGAATTTATGAAGTCAGAGTAGAAGTTGGGTCTGACATTTATCGCGTTTTCAGCTTTTTTGACAAAGGAAACCTGATTGTATTGGCAAATGGATTTCAGAAGAAAACACAAAAAACGCCTAAAAGCGAACTAGATCTGGCAGAAAAACTCAAAAAACAATACTTCAATGAGCAACGAGACTCCAAATAAAAAGTTAACATCCTTTTCCGCACATTTGGATGACCAATATGGAAAACGGGGCACAGCCGAACGAGAGCAATACGAAGAGGAATTTGAAGCCTTCAAACTAGGCGCAATGATTCAGGAGCTACGCAAGAAACAAGGCCTGACACAAGAGCAACTCGCCGACAAATGCGGCACTACGAAAACGTACATTTCAAGAATCGAAAACAATGCGAGCGACATCAGACTTTCTACTTTGATGCGGATTGTGAGGGAGGGTTTGGGAGGGAATTTGAGGT
The DNA here is from genome assembly GCF_001424405.1 of Dyadobacter sp. Leaf189. Taxonomy (GTDB): domain Bacteria; phylum Bacteroidota; class Bacteroidia; order Cytophagales; family Spirosomataceae; genus Dyadobacter. The sequence goes on along the minus strand of NZ_LMPS01000005.1, from coordinate 282,057 downwards.
TGAGCGTGACTGGGTGACACCAAGAACAAAATTAAAGAACAACACACTGTTTCCCAATTGGGAAATTTATGACTTTGATCTATCTTTGCATGAAAGCACACTTTGAAATTGAATTTTTGCCAGACGCTGTCAAATTCTTAGATAATCTTGATGAAAAGACAAGAGACAAGATTTATTACAACATCAGAAAATCTCAGTTTGTAAATGACAATGAGCTATTCAAGAAATTGAATGATTTTATTTGGGAATTTCGAACGCTATATAATGGCAAAGCTTATCGGCTTTTTTCTTTTTGGGATAAAACTGATGGTGAGGAAATAATGGTTGTTGCAACTCACGGACTTGTAAAGAAGACTCAAAAGACGCCGGCAAAAGACATTAAAAAAGCTGATGAAATAAGGAGGCAATATTTGAATCACAAAGCAAAAGGGAAATGATCATGGATAAATTTAAGACAGTTTCGCTTGACCAAATGATCGATAAACATATTGGCGAGCGGGGAACTGAAAAAAGAGAAGCATTTGAAAATGAGCTTAGAATTGATTTGCTAGGCCACGCCATTAAACAGGCAAGACAAGAGCGCAATTTGACTCAGGAACAATTAGGCGAACTTGTTGGTGTACAAAAGGCGCAAATTTCAAAGATCGAGAATAGTGTGAAAAATGCACGGTTTGAAACTATTCTGAAAGTGTTCGACGCGCTTGGAGCAACAGTTCATTTTAATGTAGAGCTTAACAATAAGAAGTTGGCTTTCTAATAATGTCATTTAGCTGAACACCCACACTCTGTGAAAACCTCCCTCTCCCACCTCCCCGAAGACAAACAAGAAGAATTAAAAACCATCACCAAAATCATCTTAGAAAAAATCCCAGCCGAAATGATTATCCTTTTCGGAAGCCACGCGCGTGGTGATTGGGTGGAGGATTTTCAGGAGCATACTCAGTATGTAAGCGACTACGATATATTAGTTATCGCCAAAGACAAGAAATCTGCAAAAGCTGACGAAAAGTGGTGGAACCTGAAAAAGGTTATAAATAACAATGGTGAGCAAACAAATATCAGCCTTATTCATCACGGTATTGGCTTTGTCAACAATGCGATTGAGCAAAATCAATATTTCTTTGTCGATATTTTAAAAGAAGGGATAATGCTTTTCAATTCGGGAAATTTTACTTTATCCGAGCCAAAGAACATGAATCCTGAGGAAAGACAAAGAAAAGCATTGGATCAGTTTGGCCCTTGGTTTAAGTCTTCAAGCCGGTTTTTAGAAGGCTTTGAAATGTATTTTCAGAAAGGAGAAGATGATCCCGAGTATTATAAAGAAGCTGCTTTTTTACTACATCAAGCTACTGAGAGATTCTACGTTGTCATTCTTTTGGTCTTCACAGATTACAAACCAAAAATTCACGATATAGAGGAATTGGGAAAGCAAGTTGAAAAACTTAATTCCGCCTTTGAATCGGTTTTCCCGAAAAACACTCCTGTGAAAAAGCGATTATTTGAGCTTTTGCAGAAGGCGTATATCGATTCTAGGTATAATATGAATTACAAGATTGAGAAAGAGGAATTGGAATATTTATCCGAGCGCGTGAAAGTGCTGCGGGATTTGACAGAGCGGATTTGTATGGAGCGGATTGGGGAGTTTATGGAAAAATAAAAATGATAACCTTAAAGCTTTATAGCTCAGAGGCAACCCTTTTCCGAACATTTGCGACATAATTTACAGTTACATCTAGAAAGACAGCGATCTGCTCATCAGTGAGCGATGATAGCTTGATCATTCTTTTTATAGCATCAAGGGCTTTTTCCTCCTGGCCCTCCTTCCGGCCTTTTTCTACGAATTGTTCTAAGGTGTCCATAATCGATTCTTTGTTTGGAAATGGTGGTAACGATGTAATCAGTTCTAAAAATTGTTCCCTACCTAGCGGATTCCCTACTAATGTATAAACTATCAAAGTGTTTAGCAAGTTCTTCTCCATGTCGCTTCCCAGCGTTAATATCGTGGGAATTAGTGCATTCAAATGTTCTTTAAACGCACTGTATTTCATCGCCAGAAACGATGCAGCCAGAAATCTGTTATGCAATGCTACAATATCCTCATCTGGAATCTGGCCCAGATTGTGAAAAATATACTGATAGTCAGGCACAAATCCTTGCAACACTGGTTCCAGATCTTCGAAGAGATCCACCAGCGTTTTGTACTCCCAGCGGTCTTTGCCGTGATAAAGTAGTATTGGGATGATCAGTGAGGGGCTTTCCTTGTTGCCGATTTGTTTCAGAAGTCCGGAGAAAATGTAACTCCCAATCTGGATCGGCACGTATTTGTCGACGTAGCTCTTATGCTCCACTAACAGTGAGATTTTTACTTCGCCTTTCCCGCCTGCCCTCTTGCAGGTGTACACAATGTCCGAAATGGACTTTTGCAGCTCCTTAGAAACGTATGTGTCCGGAAGTTGTTCGAGAGTCGAAAAATCGAGCAGATCCTGGATGTTTTGCGGGAGGCAGGTCCGGAAATAGTCCAGGGCGATCTCCTTGTTGGCCATGATGGCTCTTAGGAAGGTGTCGTGTTTTTGTGTGTGTTTGTCCATGCGGCAAATATAGAAGTTTGGCGCATATCTAATTCCAAGGCTGTGATCTCTGGTGTTTGCAATCTCTGCGAAATTCAGGATATACTATATCAGGAAATTAGGTTGAAGGCAGGCAAGTTAAAAAGAACCATTTGCAGCCCACGCCTAGCTCCGGAGGAGCACCCTGCCGCTCTGCGGCTGACTTCTATTTCCACGTATCCGCCGGATACCTTCTATATTTTACCATTTCACAAACAGGAAATTTCCCAAAAACCTCCGTTACCTTTCTTTTTGGATCGACAATATTATTTTTTTCTTACGAAAAGATTTTACTTTTGATAAAAACATTATATTTGTTTCGATACCTTTCGATTCAATCATTTCTAGACCACTAACCTTCCTATCTTATGGGAAACAAAATGTTTACTGAAAGTTTTTGTTATTTCCGCAGTACTGGCGGAGTGCCGCTGCGGATGCTTTTCGCAGTGTTGTTTCTGTTTTTATGTTGCAGTCCAGGACAGGCGCAGAATGCCGGACGGGCGGGGCAAGTTGCTGTAAGCGGACAGGTTACCGAGAAATCTACCGGCGAGCCGCTGGTCGGTGTATCGGTTCGTGTAAAGAATAGCACCGACGGGGTGGTTTCCGATGCGGATGGAAAGTACAGCATTCAGGTGCCGGCAAACAGCACTTTAGTGTTTACGTATATAGGCTATGGTGATGTGGAAGAGGTGGTAGGAAACCGTTCCAAAATTTCACCCCAGCTTGAATCCAGCGACAAATCGTTAAATGAAGTTGTCGTAGTTGGTTACGGAAGCCAGTCCCGGCGTGAGGTTACAGGTTCGGTCGTTTCAGTCGGCGCGAAGCAGATCCAGGACAGACCCGTGGTTTCTTTTGGTGAGGCATTGGCCGGACAAGTGGCCGGGGTGCAGATCCAGCAGACGTCGGCAGCACCGGGCGGTGGTTTGTCGATTAAAATCCGCGGTACAGGATCTATTACGGCAGGTATACAACCTTTATATGTGGTCGACGGCGTGCCGCTCGATAACTCGGTAACCAATGCGGCGGCACAGGGCGGTGATATCGGGAGCCAGTCTCCGGTAAACCCGCTGGCCAGCATTAACCCGGGCGATATCCAATCTATCGACATCTTGAAAGATGCAGCGGCGACTTCCATTTACGGATCGCGCGGCTCCAATGGTGTGGTGATTATTACTACCAAGCAAGGTGCGGCAGGTAAATCGCAGATCAGCGTGAATGCGAGCTACGGTTTCCAGCGGATTGCAACGAGAGTTGGCCTGATGACTAACGAAGAATATGCACGCCGCCAAATCGATATCCGGAACAACGACTGGGTACGCGCAGGCGGAAAAGCGACAGACCCTAACTCGGTTCGAAGCGGGCCGGGCTTCAAAATTCCCGAAGAATTCAAAAATCCATCCGCCTACCCTTATACTGACTGGCAGGATGAACTTTACCGCAGCGCGCCCATGCAGAATTACCAGATCGCGGCTTCGGGCGGAACGGAAAGTGCACGTTATTACGTATCCGGTAACTACCAGAACCAGGAGGGGATTATCGTCAATTCCGGCTTCAAAAAATATGCATTCCGTTTGAATGTAGACGCAAAAGTAACGGATAAAATCAGGGTTGGCGCCCGCGTGGCCCCATCTTACACCAACAACCGCATTGCTACGTCGGGTGGTATCCAGGATTACGGCGCGGTAGCTGTAACGGTGATGTCGACCCCGGGCTTTTATCCGGTTAGAAATGCGGACGGCTCTTATGCAAGATCTTTCACACTACATTACGACGATGGTACCACGCAGAACATCATTTATAACAATGCACTCGCATTTGGTGAAGGGATTCAGAATACAATGAACCAGTTCAGCACCGTCGGAAGCTTGTTTACTACTGTTGATATCTTGAAAAACCTGCAATTCAAAACCAGCATCAATGCGGATGTGAATACATTCAGTAACAACAAGTTTTCTCCGTCATACATCAGTGTAAATCCGTCTAACGGTCAATCTTTTTCATCCGCCAACATCAGCTGGATCAATGAAAATACGCTGACTTACGACAATTCGTTTGCAGAAAAACACCATGTAAATGTTTTAGTGGGTGTGACAGGACAAAAATCCTCATTCAATTCTACTTCGGTCAGCGCAAACTCATTCCCGAACGACCTTGTGCCTACATTGAATGCAGGTATTATTACTGGCGGAGGTTCGAGCCGCTCGCAGTGGACGCTCCTCTCCTTCCTGAGCCGCGCGACTTACAATTACGACGAGAAATATTTCCTGACAGCCACTTTCCGCCGCGACGGTTCATCACGTTTCGGAGCTGACAACAAATGGGGTAATTTCCCTTCTGTTTCGGCCGGATGGAGGATCGGACAGGAGAAATTCCTGGCTAATGTACCAACCATCAGCGAGCTGAAAGTCCGGGCGAGCTATGGGATGATCGGTAACAACCAGATCCCCGACTACGCATCTGTGGGACTGATCTACGGATCCAATTACATTCTCGGATCAGGGGACGGCGGGATCGTCAATGGTCTGGCGCAGGGCTCGCTGGGCAACTCGATTTTGGGTTGGGAAAAAGCCAGAGAATTTGATTTAGGAATTGATCTGGGATTATTCCAGAACCGCCTGTTCCTGAATGTCGATTACTATAACAAGCTGACTTCCGACCTTCTCCTCAATGTGCCCGTGCCGCTTTCAACCGGTTTTGAAACTGCATTGCGTAACCTGGGAAGTCTGCGTAACAAGGGGCTTGAATTTGCCGTGGAAACAAGAAATTTTGCGCGGAAAAATTTCACCTGGAATACCAACGCAAACATTTCATTTAACACGAATACCGTAGAATCACTCGGAGCAAGCGGCGCGCCGATCATCGTGGCCAACCGTGCGCAGGAAAACTCCCTGACCCACATTACGCAGATCGGCAAACCACTGGGCAGTTACTACGGCCTTGTTTTCGAAGGCATTTACAACACACGGGCGGAAATAGACGGTTCTGCACATTTGCCGAACACATTCCCGGGTGATGTCCGTTTCAAAGACCTGAACGGAGACGGGCAGATTAACGATCTTGACAGGACGATCATCGGAAACAACCTGCCGAAGTTCACCTACGGTATTACGAACACCTTGAATGTCGGTAGTTTCGACTTCGGTGTATCGCTGCAAGGTGTACAGGACGTGGATGTGCTTAACCTGACCAAGCGGAGCGTTTACCGCAACAATGCGTCGATCTCGAACAACTACTGGCGCTCACCGGAAGAGCCTGGCGATGGTAAAACGTGGGGACCGAATAACAACGCCATCAACCGCAACATTTCATCCTATTATGTAGAAGATGCGTCTTTCCTTCGCGTCAGAAACGTGACGATCGGATATCGTTTCGACAAGATATTCGGTGGAAAAGTGGTCAAGAATGCACGGGTATATATGAACATTCAGAACCTGTACACTTTCACGAAATACAGCGGATATAACCCTGAGGTGAACACGACCGAAGGCGACCCGTGGATTTCTTCTGCGCTGACGCCGGGTATGGATTATGGTACCTACCCCGTGGCAAGAGCGTTCGTATTTGGCCTTAACCTTGGTTTCTAATTCAACCCGGACCAATCTTTAACATTGATAATGATGATCTCAAAAAATATCAAAATAGCTGTCGCTCTGGTTGTCCTGGCTTTTTCAGGAACCTCCTGCGAAGACTTTCTCGAATCAAAACCTATCTCACAAATCGGCGAAACGGACTTTTTCAAGACTGAGTCCGACTTCGGTCAGGCCGTCGTGGGATCTTACTCTGCGCTGGCACAGGTGTACTCCGGCAATGGGTACTATCACCTGCTGGTAGACCTTCGCTCCGATAATACCAGCGAGCTGGTAGCCGGAGCCTCGGGTAATGATGCAAAAAAGAACATTGACGAATTCCGTGAAACAACCGACAATGAGCACCTTAACGCATTCTGGCAAAACAGCTACAACCTGATCGCAAGAACAAACAGCATCCTCGTCCGCATTGACGCCTCCCCCGTAGCGGACAACATGAAAAAGCAATACACCGGTGAATCACTTGCCATGCGGGCACTCGCGTATTTCAACCTGGTGCGTTTCTTCGGCGGTGTACCGCTGGTAACGGAGCCGGTTACTGATATCGATGCGAGCTACAATGTGGGCCGTGCGAGTGTTCAGGAAGTGTATGCACAGATTGAAGCGGATCTGGTGAAAGCACAGGAACTGGTACCTGCCTCCTACGATGATGCCAATGTGGGAAGAATTACAAAAGGTGCGGCGCAAAGCCTTCTGGGACAAGTTTACCTCACGCAGAAAAAATACGCCGAGGCGGCGGCAGAGTTCAAAAAGGTGGTAACGTCTGGTACTTACAGCCTGCTTCCTGTGTATGCAGACTTGTACAAAGCCGGTCAGCAGGGAAACCCGGAAGCTATTCTGCAGATCCAGTACAAAGGTGCGGCAAATGGTCTTGGATCAAACCTGCCCAACCACTTCGCGCCTACCGGCTCGGAAGGTATCACCATTCCGTCGGGTGGAGCTTACGGGTTTAACCAGCCTACTGACGATATCGCTGCGGCTTATACCAAGGGCGATGTACGCAGGAACAATATCGCTGACGGTTATATGCTCAATGGTGCGATGGTGGCAGCGAAATATGTGCGCGGCTATGTGGAGCGCGAAACGGGCGGCGGGTTTGGTGACTCAGGCGCGGATTGGTACGTAGTCCGCTATGCCGACGTGCTGCTGAATTACGCCGAGGCGATTAACGAAGCCGGCAAAGCACCCAATGCAGATGCTTATGCGGCGATCAACCTCGTGCGCAAACGGGCGGGACTGACGGACCTGAGCGGGCTTACCTACGAAACGTTCAAGACAGCCGTTTACAATGAGGAAAGACTCGAATCACCATTTGAAGGACACCGCTGGTTTGATCTGCTGCGCACTGGTCGCGCGATGGAGGTGATGAATTCAAAACTATCCGGTCCAGGCAAGCCGACGGTAGGCGTCTCCACGCCGATTAAAGAATACCAGCTCCTCTACCCGATCCCTACGCTTGTGGTTACGACCAGCAGTCCGGCCATCACGCAAAATCCGGGGTATTAAGAGCTATCCAATTTTTATAGATCCTGAACAAAAGAGTAGCTGGCGCGAGCTGGTTACTCTTTTACTTAACCATTAAAGATTTTCTTTTGAACACGACTCACATGTACCGGAAGATTTTTCTATTGATCCAATGCTGCTTTCTGATCCAGTTTGCGACCTATGCGCAAATGGCGGCTTCTAAAAAATTACCAATCAACAAAATGCAGCCCGGATCTGGGTTACTGCCGCTGCCGCAGCAAATGCGGCTGGGCGATAAAAGGTTTGTAATTGGTAAAAACTGGACCGTTGTAGCAGATCCTTCACTGGTAAAAGAACAATCTGTGCTGAGCTTGCAGGAGGGACTCAGGGAGGTAAACCTTCCATTGAATGTAGTCGGAAACATAGCCGCTGCTGGCAAGTCGCCTGTGATCCAGCTTGTTGTTCAAAAAGGTTCGGTTGAAATCGGAAGCACTGTTGATACGAACCGCGTGGCACTGGCGCGGCAGGCTTATAAGTTGAGTTTGAAGCCCGGGTCAGTGACCATTTCAGCCAATGCGCCGCAGGGTTTGTATTATGGTGTTCAAACTTTTTTACAATTACTTAAAACAGAAAAGCAGCTTCCCGAGGGTGAAATCACCGACTGGCCGAATGTGGAATTGCGCATGATTTACTGGGACGACGCGCACCATTTGGAGAAAATGCCTGCCTTAAAGCGCATTATCAAACAGGCTTCCACCTACAAGATCAATGCATTTTCAATCAAACTCGAAGGTCACTTTCAATACAAATCCGCGCCTGCAATTGTAGAACCCTATGCATTAACTCCGCAGGAATATCAGGAACTGGCCGATTTTGCCAAAGCCCATTACATTGACTTAGTACCATTTCTGGACGCACCCGCGCACGTTTCGTTTATCTTAAAACACCCGGAATACAAACATTTGCGGCTGATCGACGACATTAATTACCAGTTTTCGGTCACAAATCCCGAGACTTACAAGCTGCTCGACAACATGTTCGGCGAGCTGATCAATGCAAGCAAGGGCAGCGAGTACATTCTGCTTTCCAATGATGAAGCCTATTATACGGGTAAAGCACCTTCGGAAAAAGCGATGGCAGATAGTTTGGGTGGAAACGGGAGGTTACTGGCCTGGTTTATCAAGAAAATGGCCGACCGGTTGCACGAGCAGGGCCGTAAGGTTTTGTTCTGGGGCGAATTTCCGTTGCGGAGAGAAGATATCACTGCGCTGCCTTCGCATCTGATCAATGGGGTTTATAATAAGTCGATAGCGGCTGACTATAAAAAACATGGTATCCGCCAAACTGTATACACCGCCACACAAGGCGCCGAGCCTATTTTTCCAAATTATTACCCGTTGCACACGAAAACAGAAACAATGGCCGACGGCAGCGACCGCTCCTCGGGCCGGGTTGCAGGAATGTTCCACGAAATCGGGACTGCATTCAAGGATAACCTGTCCTCCTTTATGGGTGTAATAATTGCCGGCTGGGCGGATGCCGGGCTGCATCCCGAAACATTCTGGCTGGGCTACGCGACGGCCACAGCCGCAGGTTGGAACAATAAAAACCTCACGCCGGCAGACGCTTCCGCAAGGTTTATGACTTCATTTTACGGCCCCCAACAAAAAGACGTTGATAGCATTTACCACGTTCTGAGTGAGCAGGCAGAGTTTCATACCAACAGCTGGGACTGGATCCCGTCCAAATGGCGGCCACAGATCAAGGGCAACTCAGACAGCCTGTTCCTGCAGGATGAAAGAGACCAAACCCTGCCCCTGCTGCCTGTTCCGGCGGCTGGTACATTAGCAGTTGCAGACACTGCATACCCCGTGAACGCAAAACGTTTGGCAACCGCAAAAGCAATGCTGCCACGCAATGCCTACGCGCGTCAATTGCTTCAACAAAATAAGTCACTGGCCAAAAATCAGCTTTACAACCTGGAAGTACTGGAATCGGTAGCTGCGATTTGCGGGCAGAACCTGCGCATGCTGGTTGCATTGAATAAGGTAACGGATCTTTTGAAAGAAGCTGCCACGGCGAAACCGAACCCGAAAATGGCGGTTCAGAAGCTGGATGCGGCGATGAATATGGTCAGCAAAATGAAAGAGCAGCGCGACAGTACATTTGCATTGATTGAAAAAACGTGGTTTAAAGAATGGCAGCCGCTGGTAGAAGAAGCCAACGGACGCAAATTCCTGCACCAGGTAGACGATATCAAGGATCACCAGCCTGTGCGTACCACCGATCTCAGCTACCTCATTTACCGCGAACTACACTACCCGCTCGATCAGTGGTGGAACGATGTAAAAAAGGTAAGGAACGAATATGCGCAGCAACATCAGTTACCGCTGATGAACAAGGATCTGGACTGGCAACAGTACAGATAAGCCGGAATTGGAAAGCTTTCAATTCCGGTGATTGTTACGGAAAAAGGTTTGCAGCAGCGACAGGATCTTGTTTTCTGAATGTTGGTCGATGTACGGATTATTTACAAACAGAAGCTGATCCTTCAACTCGTCCATATTCCGGGTATTGGTTGTAATGTACCCCATAGACCATTTTTCAAACGATCTCGCATTTACCTCGCCCTGAAAAAGCGTGATCACCTGCGTGTGGCGCGCATCATTTTTAATTTTGTCAAATAACGGAGTCACAGTATCCTTCGGTCCTTCGAGGACTTGAATGATACTGCCGTTACAATACAGCAATGCACCCGTAATATCCAGCGAAGCATTGTTCTTCCGGCTTTGTTCGAGTATTGCACCTAACTCCGGCTCGTCTGCGAGCGTCTTCGCTGAACTCAAATAAACTATGGAGTGAATCATGAAGTAGTTTGTAGAATAATATGTCACCTAAGGTAAGATAAAGTTTTGTAGGCAACATTCGTACCAATGCTTTATTGACCGCAATGCACATCAGCGCGGGCATTGCTGCATTACTCCCTCTCGCGTCATTACCATTCCCTTAAACGTCATTTTTGCTGTTTAGCGGCACCTATATTTGCACTCAATATAATTAGTCTAAATAAGGTGCAACTAAATTTACTCTTCACGGCATTACTTACCCTGCTACATATCACGTCCGCTGCACAGACTGCACCGAAAACGGCAACGATCAAGGGCACAGTAAAGGATGATAAAGGTTCGGTGATCAGCTTCGTGACGGTCCGCATTGACGGTACCAGCATTGCTACTTTCTCTGAGACCGATGGTACGTTCCAGCTGAAAGAGGTGCCTTACGGAAACCGGGATCTTGTGATCACATCCGTTGAGATCAAATCAAAAACAACGAAAATCCACGTTCACAAGCCTCTGCACGAGATTAACCCGGTGGTAACGCGGACTGCCCTGGACCTCAATGAAGTTCAGATCGTTCAAAAAACCGAAAAGAAGGAAATCGAAACGACGGGCTTTGCCGTGGCAGTCATTGAAACCAAGGAAGCCTCCCTACGCAACCTGACCACCAACGAGCTGCTCGACCGGGCCGTGGGGGTGCGTGTTCGTCAGAATGGCGGTATTGGCTCGCGGGTTGAGTACAACCTCAATGGAATGTCGGGCAGCGCTGTGGGGATTTTTCTTGACGGGATCGAAATATCCACTTACGGGTCTTCCTTCAATCTGAACAACATTCCGCCGGCAATGATCGAACGCATTGAAGTATACAAAGGAGTACTACCCTCCCACCTCACAGGCGATTACGTGGGCGGCGCAATCAACGTGGTGTTGAAAAAAGATGCTTCGCAGAACAACATCACGGCCGCTGTGGCTTACGGTTCGTTCAATACATTCCAATCTGACATTTCAGGGATTTACCGTAATAAACAAACCGGCTTCACGACGAGGGCTTCGGGATTTTATACGTATACAGATAATAGTTACACTACCTGGGGCAAGTTTTCCAAGTTTGTACATCCGGACAGAACATTGGAGCGCTATTATCGCGCCAGGAGGTTCAACAATCAGTACAAATCCATCGGGGGGCGGTTTGAAGTCGGGTTTACCAATGTAAAATGGGCTGACCAGTTCTTCCTAGGCTACAATGTCTCAGACACTTACAGCGAAATACCGCATGGAACTACCATGGCGCGGCCTTATGTGGGCAGGTTTGGCGAGTACAGCGCCAATGTCGTGAGCCTGAACTACAACAAAAATAACTTCCTGGTGAAGGGATTGGCTGTCAATGTGAATGCGGTAAGAAGTTACCGGAGCACTTACGTGCAGGACACGGTCGGGCAGGTTTACAACTGGGACGGAAACCCTAGAATGCTGATCAGAAACGGGCAGATCGTGCCGGTCCCGCCAACGCCGGGAATGGGACAGCAGGGCGAAAAGAGCATTGTGGAAGTGAACCGGCAAATCACCAACATGCGGACCAACCTGGGTTACACGCTTTTCCCCGGTCACCGCATTTCCCTGAACCACAAGCTGGAAACGACCGACAGGGACGACAATGACCTGCTTAATCCTGAGAAGAAGGAAATGGTAACGGTAAGCAGCGTGATGAATAACATCCTCGCGATGAACTACGAAGCCCAGTTTTTTAACGATAAACTAAAAACCAACCTGCTCGGAAAATACACTTCCAACAGGACCATTCAAACACGGCCGGAGCTGGTGGAACAAGACGGCGTGAATGTGGTGAACAGGGTACAGAACAAGACTGTATACCACAACAAAGGCTATGGGGCGACGGTATCTTACAATGTATTTTCCAAAATGCATATCATCGGATCGACGCAAAACGCCTATGTGGCAGCGACTGAAAACCAGCTTTACGGTGATCCTGAGAACAATATCCTTGAAAGTCCCGGCCTGATACCTGAAAAGAATGTGAACTACAATCTGGGTTTCCGGCACGGGCCGGTTCAGCTGGGCAAACACAAGATTACACTTTACGCCAGCGCATTCTGGCGCAACGGTTTCGACAAAATCACCCAACAGGCTGTGGAAGACCAGATCGTGCCGGGCCGGGAAAGTGATGCCGATATTCAGGTGACCAAGTTCGTCAACCTGGGCAGGACACAGTCGCGGGGATTTGAGGGTGAGATCATCTATGTGTATGACAATCGCCTGAATGCGCTCTTCAACTTTTCCAAGTTCAATACGCTGTTCAAGCAAAAGTTCGACCCGAAAGGCAAGCCGCACGACCTCTACAATTTGCAACTGCCCAACGAGCCTTTCTTCACCATGAACGGAAGTGTGCAGTACCGACTGAACGATAAAATTCAGAAAAGATCAATCCTCAATATCTACTATAACACAGGCTTTGTCGCTCCATTCCGGACCGTTTGGATGGAATCTGAGTGGTTTACGACGCCCACGCAGTTCTACCACGACTTAGGCGCGAGCTACCGGTTCCCGAATGGAAAGATGGTGGCCAGCTTCGATCTGAAGAACATTTTCAATGCAGAGATGTACGACAATTTCGGAGTGCAAAAGCCCGGTAGAAGCATTTCAGTTAAGTTAAATTATACAATCAGTAAATTTTTATAATCCCTTTTAAGATGAAAAAAAATCTGTTAAGTGCTGTGATACTAGGGTTTGCGCTGACGCTTTCGGGCTGTAAAGAGGACGTTACAGATCCGGATGGAGGCGGCGGCGAAACGCCGGCTGCAAGAGAATTCGTTTCACTCACAGCCTCGATCCCGGATGAAGCCGGAACAGCTGGTAACGGGGGTACAATGGCATATGCGATCACCCACGCACAGGCAATCGACCCCAACTTTTCGATCAATATTTACCAGAACGGATTTGGGTTAAGATCAGCGCGTACTGCCCGCGTGCAGGCTTCCGAAAACGGGACCGAACTGTACAACATTCAGTATACCGGCGAGGACGGCGGTGTTTTCAATAAATACCTTGTAAAAGGCGGCAAGGATTACCAGGATACAGGCAATGAACTGGACTTGTCGGACATCATCGGGACTTCTCCGCGCTGGACGAAAGCGGCTGAGAACATTGGTATCGGCGTGCATTTGACAGGGAGTACGACGGTAACGGAGGGTGCCGCTCCCAACCATATTTTTAAATATACGAGGGGAAAAGTAAGGATCGCAGTAATCGATCTGGAAACAGCGAGGGTACCTAACTCCACTGAATTTGACTTCCCGCTCCCGGCAGAACTGGAAGCGCAGGGTTACTCGGTAGGACGCATTGATGTGCCGGTTTTGAATGAGGATAAGTCCAAAATTTTCATTGGTTGCAATGTGAGCAAAATTGACCCGACCAAATTGTCTTACAATGCAAGCGGCGCGCCGGTTTGGGCCAATGACGCCGAAAACAGAACAATTGGAACTACCACGCTGGTGGTAGATTATCCTTCATTGCAGAATCCCAAACTGATTTATTCGACCCTTTCGAAAACGAACAACCATTCCTACCGCACCATGACGCAGTATGTAGGAAATGATGGTCACATTTATCAGGCTACTGCAACAGGCGGAAAGGACATTTTACGCATCAACAAAAGCACAAACGATTACGACAGCGGCTACCATTTCAATCTGGATGCAGCGCTTAACCTGACAGATACGCGCATTCAGGCTTGGAGGTACATTCAGGACGGGATTGGTCTGGTACTGTATAACATCGCAGGCGCAGGCGGCTACATTGCCCTGATCGACCTGAATGCAAAAACTGCAACCAAGATCAGCAACGATTACGAAGCGGGACTGGACTTCGGTCAGTATCAGAACCTGGCTGTGAGCGGAGATTACGTTTACGTACCGCTTACCCCCACAGGCGCAGCAGGTAAATTGTACGTGATCAACTGGAAAACGAAGGAAGTGATTAAAGGAGCCACATTAACAGGTCAGTCGGGATCGAGCTACCTGGGTTCATATTAACAGATTGCAGCTTACGAATGCAACAAAAAGGCCTGCTGGTGACTCACCGGCAGGCCTTTTTGTTGCATTGAAAAATCAGGGATGACCACTGCCACCAGCAGCGCCATAGATCTGCCCAGTAGAATAGCTCGCGCTTCCGTCGGCAAGCTGCACGTATATGGAAGCCAGCTCAGCCGGTTGGCCTGGTCTGCCCAGTGGTGTAGCCTGACCAAATTCGACGATCTTATCCTGTGGCTGTCCTCCGCTCACCTGCAATGGAGTCCAAACCGGCCCCGGCGCAACGCCGTTGACGCGGATACCCTTGGGTCCCAGCTGCTTGGCGAGTGATTTCACAAAAGCGACGTTTGCTGCTTTTGTCTGCGCGTAGTCGAACAGATTTTCCGAAGGATCGTAAGCCTGGACAGAAGAAGTTGCAATGATCACCGAGCCTGCGCCGAGGTGCGGCAAAGCGGCCTTGGTAATCCAGAATGGAGCATATATGTTGGTTTTGATCGTAGCGTCGAAACCTTCCGACGAAATGTCAAGCAGCGACTCGACAGCCTGCTGATGCCCGGCATTGTTGACCAGGATATCCAGTCCGCCCAGCTTCTGCACAGCCTGCGCTACCAGCTCCTGACAAAACGATTCAGTCGTAATATCTCCGGGAATACCAAAGCCTTTCCTACCCTCCGCCTCGATCAGCGCGATCACCTCGTCGGCGTCGGATTGTTCGTCAGGAAGGTAATTGATGACCACATCAGCGCCTTCTCTCGCATAAGCAATGGCAGCTGCACGCCCGATACCGGAGTCACCGCCGGTAATCAGCGCCTTTCTGCCCACCAGTCTTCCTGCACCTTTATAGCTTTCTTCACCGTGATCAGGTTTGGGGTCCATTTTGGACGCAAGTCCGGGTACCTGTTGCGGTTGTTTGTTAAATGGCGGTTTCGGATATTTTTCTACCGGATTTTGAAGCGATACATTGATTGTCTCAGACATGTTGATGAAATTATATTAAGAAAATAATTACACAGGCCAGCGAACCAGCCTGTTTTAACATCTTCTAATAAAACTTTGCCAACCATTAATCCGAACCGGATATTACGCCCGCCAAAATTTCGGGAGGAATGCGCAATCAATCCCATTATTCACTCCTGAGAGACCTAATGGGGTTCATCAGTGCTGCTTTGATACTTTGGAAGCTGATGGTTAAAACGGCGATCAGTACGGACAGCAAACCTGCCAGAACAAACATCCACCATTCGATATCGATCTTGTAAGCAAAACTTTGCAGCCACTTGCTCATCAGCCACCAGGCAACAGGAGAAGCGAGCAGGATGGCAATCGCGACCAGTTTCAGGAAGTCTTTGGATAACAGTCCCACAATCCCGGCCACCGAGGCGCCGAGCACCTTCCGCACGCCGATCTCCTTGGTACGCTGCTCGGCAGTGAATGTCGCCAGCCCGAATAATCCCAGACAAGAAATGAAGATCGCCAGGAATGCAAAATAGCTCGACAGCTTGCTTACCACCTGCTCACTCTGATATTGCCGCGCGTATGCCTCATCAGTGAACGAATACGTGAACGGAAATTTGGGATTGAGCTGTTTGCAAAGCCGCTCCATTGCGGCGATCGCCTCCGTCGTTTTCCCGGCTTCAATGCGGATAATTGCATTCCCAGAAACCCTGTTTGCACCAAGATATGCGATCAGCGGGCGAATGCTGGTGTGCAGTGATTGAAAGTGGAAATCTTTTAAAATACCAACAATATGACCTTTCCTGCCTCCCCAACTCAATTCTCGGCCGATGGGGTCTTTGTACCCGATTACTTTGAGCGCCGCTTCATTGATCAGGAAACCCGATGAGTCTGTCGGGAATTGTTTTGAAAAATCGCGTCCCTCGGCCACCTGCAGGTTCATTGTTTTGACAAAATCATAACCTACTCCTACCGGCGTAAACCGTACCTTATTACCTGGATCGCTCCCCAGCCACGTGATCCCCTCTGTCCCTGAACCATTGGAGGCAGGCGATTCTGTCATGTGGGATACTTCTTTGATGCTCGGGATATCCAGCAGCGCGTCGTGGAGTAAGTGATAGTTTTTAGCCAAATCACCATCCAATGGGAAATAAATGAGGTTTTCGCGATCGTAGCCCAGGTTTTTGGTTTGTACAAACTCCACCTGTCTGTAAATAATGATCATTCCCACGATCATAATAATCGATAAACCGAACTGAAATACGACCAATCCCTGTCTCAGGAAAATGGATTTCATGTCGAATCTCAATGTGCCTTTCAATACGCGGACCGGACTGAGCGAAGACAGGAAAAAGGCGGGATAACTCCCGGCAACCAGCCCGGTAACCACAAGCAAACCTGCCAGTGCTCCCCAAAATGCAGGCTCCCGGAAGGGCAGCGTGATCTGCTTCTCTGTAAGGTTATTGAATGCAGGCAATGCGAGCGCAACCAGCAAAACGGCCAGCAGCACAGAAAAGACCGTCAGCAAAATCGCCTCGCCCATAAACTGCCCCACGAGCATGGAACGCATTGCGCCCACTACTTTACGCACGCCCACTTCCTTCGCGCGCTTCGCCGAACGCGCGGTGGCCAGGTTCATGAAATTAATGCAGGCAATAAGCAGGATAAAAACCGCCACAAAGCTGAACAGACGCACATATTCAATGCGCCCGCCGTCCATTTTTGCGTCTTTGATATTGCTGTTCAGGTAGTACTCGTGAATTGGCTGCATAGCCAGCTGCGTTTTAAAACTCTTGCCCGGGTCACGGTTATATTTATCCAAAAGGTGGGTGAGCTTGGCTTCCACTTTGGCAGGATCAGCATCCGGACGGAGCATAAAAAAGGTCAGCGGGTCGGTGGTACCCCAGTCTTTGGCCCAATCATTATCGGCCACAAAACCGTCCCAATTTTGAAGGCAGTCGAATTTCAATGTGCTGTTTCCGGGTATGTTTTCAAAAACGGCGCTGACCATGAGATCTTTCCGGTTATCGAGCCGGATTGCCTTGCCCATCGCCGCCTCCGGGCTCCCGAAGAAAGTAATGGCCATATTCCTGGAAATCGCCAGGTTGTTCGGGTCTTTCAAGGCTGCATCAGGCGTTCCCTGCAAGAGCTGAAAGCTGAACATTTTGAAAAAATCGGCACTGACTGCATTGGTAAGCTGTTTGTTGATCTTATCGCCTACCGAAAAGGTCTGGTTACTGGCCCATTCAAATGGCGTTGAAAGTTGTATTTCAGGCACCGATTTCTTCAACTCCTCTGCCAGCGGACCGGGTGTCCAGATCACACCCTGGATTTTTCCGCTGAAATATTCCTTCATATAGATCCGGTACAACTGCCTTTTATTAGCGTGGAAAGCGTCAACGCTCAATTCGTCTTTGATCCAGAGCATGATCATCAGGCTGCAAGTCATTCCCAATGCAAGACCAAGCACATTAATGCCTGAGAAAGTCTTGCTGCGGGCAAGGTTGCGGAAGGCGATCTTGAAGTAATTGCGTAGCATATTGGAGCGGGTTAAAGAAGAATGGGTACTCACACGGAGATTTCGCCTATGTGACCAATTAAATGCCGTGCCATTTTTCGAATGCACTTTAAACCGCTGTTAGCAAGCTCGTTTGACCGATGTTCCAATGCAAACCGGCCTCTGCATTGTTCACAACCGGACGCGATGCTGTGCACTAGCGGACATTCTATAAATACAAACCGGGGTTTATGCGTCTTCCGGGCACATCGCGGAAATGGTAAGGTATTTGCCGGGATTCAATGGTAAATTGCTTGAACATAAAGAACCTAACCCTGATCAATATGCTACATAACTACATCAAAGTCGCATTTCGAAACCTCGCTAAAAACAGCACGTATTCCGCGATCAACATCGCCGGTTTGTCCATTGGTATGACGACGGTCATCCTGATCAGCCTTTGGATGTGGGACGAGCTTTCGTACAACAAATACCACCAAAACTATGACCGCATTGCGCGCGTCATGCAACATCAAACCTACAACGGTACCACCACTACCACGCAGGCAACTCCCCTGCCGATGCGGGAGGCGCTGGCCAATGAACATGCCAGCGAATTCAGCCGCATTGCCTCCTCTTCATGGACCGAGGACCACATACTGGCTGTCGGGGACAAGAAAATTTCCAG
Source organism: Dyadobacter sp. Leaf189 (assembly GCF_001424405.1). Taxonomy (GTDB): domain Bacteria; phylum Bacteroidota; class Bacteroidia; order Cytophagales; family Spirosomataceae; genus Dyadobacter. The sequence continues at coordinate 263,378 of NZ_LMPS01000005.1, read as the reverse complement.
AAAAGGAAACTGCGTGGAACCCGACTTTACCGCAATGATGTCACTCAGGATCACCAAAGGCACAGCAAACGGCCTTAAAGATCCCTCCTCCACCCTGCTCTCCGAGTCGGTGGCTAAGGCGCTGTTTGGTGATGAAGATCCCATTAACAAGTCTGTCAGGATTGACAACAAACGCTTTTTCAAGGTGACCGGCATTTATGCGGACATTCCTTTCGATACCGAGTTCCGCGAAGTGTCTTTTCTGCTGCCCTGGAAATACTTTGTAGAGGAAGAGCCCTGGGTCAAACGCTCCGAAACCAATTGGGGCAATAACTCATTTTTGTTGCTCGTACAAATTGCGCCACATACCAGCTTTGAGCAGGTAAGCGCCAAAATCGAGAAAATCAAAGCGCGTCACGCCAAAGAAGAAGCGAGATTTGATCCAAAAGCATTCCTGCACCCCATGAGCCGCTGGCATCTTTATTCGGAATGGGAAAATGGCGTGGCAGTCCGGGGACAGATTCAGTTTGTCTGGCTTTTCGGCATTATCGGCTTGTTTGTGCTGCTGCTTGCCTGCATCAATTTTATGAATTTATCGACCGCACGATCGCAAAAACGCGCGAAGGAAGTGGGTATCCGCAAGGCAGTAGGCTCGCTCCGCAGCCAGCTCATTGCCCAGTTTTTTAGCGAGTCCATGATGGTCGCTGTATTTGCATTTGTACTTGCGTTGCTGCTGGTGCAGCTGCTACTGCCGTGGTTTAACCAGGTTTCAGATAAACAGATCAGCTTTCCTGGGACAATGCAGTCAGTTGGCTCCCCGGACTGGGCTTTGCATTGTTAAGCGGTTTGCTTGCCGGAAGTTACCCGGCCTTGTACCTGTCGGGATTCCAGCCGGTGAAGGTGCTTACCGGTGCCGGCTCATCCTTGCTGGTCCGCGCAGGGAAGTTTGCGGCTATCCCGCGACAAACGCTGGTCGTCATTCAGTTTACCGTATCAGTGACACTGGTGATTGGCACGCTGGTGGTGTTGCGGCAGATCGATTATGCCAAAAACAGGCCCACAGGCTTTGACCGCTCAGGATTGCTATCTGTGGCAATCAATACGCCCGATCTGCAAAAACACGCTTCGGCACTCCGCCAGGAACTACTGCAAACCGGTGCGGTCATGAATGTAGCGAAGTCATCGAGTCCGGCATCCGAAGTATGGAGCAGTGACGCGAGTTTCAACTGGCCGGGTAAAGATCCTGATCAGCTCGGCGATCTCGGAACCGTGGGCATTACCCCCGAATACGGCGAAACCATCAACTGGCAAATCAAGGAAGGCCGCGACTTCTCCACCGACTTTTCCTCTGACCGCCTTGGCATGGTAGTAAATGAAAGCGCCGTTCAGTTTATGGGGCTCAAAAAGGCGGTAGGTACTAATGTGCAGTGGAATGGCGATCAATATACCATTGTGGGTGTCATCAACGACGTGATTACCGGCTCACCGTTCATGCCTATCCAGCCCACGGTTTTTATGTTAAAAGAAGACTGGACCTCTTTCATCCACATCAGGCTTAATCCTGATCTCAATGCAAGGGACGCACTTGCCAAACTTGAACCTGTTTTCAGGAAATACAATCCGGGAAGTCCGTTTGAATACAAGTTTGCCAGCGAGGAATACAAACGAAAGTTTTATGCAGAAGAAAGGATTGGCCAGCTCTCCACCACGTTTGCGTCACTGGCCATTTTCATCAGCTGCCTGGGTCTTTTTGGTTTAGCCTCCTTTTTCGCGGAACAACGGCAGAAAGAAATCGGCATTCGCAAGGTACTGGGCGCTTCGATAGCCGACCTTTGGCGGATGCTGACCAGGGATTTCGTGATTTTGGTATTGATCTCCTGCCTGCTTGCCACGCCGGTTGCCTACTACCTGATGCGCGACTGGCTGCAACAATATACTTATCAGACGAGCCTGTCCTGGTGGATTTTCGCAGCTGCGATCATGGGCGCAATGGCGATTACATTGCTCACCGTGAGCTTTCAGGCGATCAGGGCTGCATTGCTTGATCCCGTAAAATCTTTGAAAAACGATTAGTCGGCTGGTCAGACTATCAACTTATACCCGATTCCGCGGATGTTAACAATCTGAATTTGCGGGTCTTCTTTAAGGTAGCGGCGCAGCCTGGTGATGAAAACATCCAGGCTGCGTCCATTGAAGAAGGAATCGTCGCCCCAAAGCTCCAGAAGCACCACATTCTTTTTCAGCACCTGGTTACGGAGCTGGTACAAACGGCGCAGCAGCTCTGCTTCCCTGTGCGACAATGCAATATCGTGTCCGTCAATTGACAGGCGCTGCCTGGCCGGGTAGAAAGTGTACCTGCCAATATTAAAATGCGCATCATGCTCCTTTGCAGCGTTTCTTGGCCGGAGCAGTGCCTGAATGCGCACAACTAGCTCGTCGAGGCTGAAAGGCTTTTTGAGGTAATCATTCCCGCCCAGCTCAAAGCCTCTCACGACATCGGAAGTTTGCGAGCGCGCCGTCAGGAATATAATGGGTATATCCCGATCCTGCCTGCAGATGTGCTCGGCCATTGTAAAACCATCCATATCCGGCATCATCACATCTGCTACTATGATATCGGGCCGGTGCTCGGCAAACAGTAACAAACCGGCGCTTCCGCTTTCCGCATAAAAAACGGTGAAGCCACGGTAGATCAGACTGTCTTTCACGATCATACCCAATGCGGCTTCGTCTTCGATCAGCAGGACTTTTGACATTGTCTAAAATTTAAGGATAAACTCACTTCCCCTGCCCGGTTCGCTTACCAGCTCAATCCGGCCGCCATGCCGCTCCACAACCTGTCTGACATAAGCGAGCCCCAGCCCAAAGCCTTTCACCGTATGCAGATCGCCTGTGGGCACCCGGAAAAAGCGGTCGAAAACTGCCTGCTGGTAATGTCTAGCAATGCCGATCCCATTGTCAGCCACCGAAAGCTGCCAGTGATCACCTTCTTTTTTGTATTTAAAGTCAATTTGCACCTGATCATTCGAGTACTTAACGGCATTATCGACCAGGTTGCTCAGCACATTGCCAAAGTGCATTCTGTCGACTGATATTACATCGTGGTCGCTGACATCCTGATTGAAATGCACGGGCTTTGCGGCATTCAATGCATAAGCTGCTGTGATCTCACTGATCAGTTCGCGGAGGTTAACCGGCTCGCGGTGCAGTTGCAGCTCCTGCTTGTCTTCCACAGCGAGATGAAGCACTTTCTCCACCAGCTCCGACAAGCGCCCGAGGTTGTTATAGGAAATCGAAAGGTAGTTTTTTGTCTTTTCAGGATTGTCAAGCACGCCGTAATTCATCATCGCTTCCACGGCGGCGGTTACCGTCGCAATGGGCGTTTTCAGCTCGTGGGTCATGTTGTTGATGAAATCGCTTTTGATCTCCGAGAGCCGCTTTTGTTTCAGGATAGTCTGCAACATATAAATAAAGCAGCCGCTGGTGAGTGTCAACAGCACAAAGCTCGCCGCCAGCAAGCCGCCCATTTTTTTGAACAAATAAAAAAACGGCATATCGAATGTAGCCTGCACAAACAGGTTTTTGACAGGATTAATGGGAACGGGGAATGTTTTAAACTGATTTGCTGCATTCAGTCTACCCGTTTCCTTATCAATAAAAATGGAGTTACTGCCCGAAACCTGGGGTACAATACGCAGTGTATCGATCAGAAATGCAGCCTGTATGCCGCGCTCACGCAGTTCGTACCGGTATGCCCTGAACAATTTCCGCTTGTCAATCTGATCGCCCTCAGCCCAGCCCATCACCAGCATTCTGGAAATCCGGTCGGCCAATTTATCGCCCGGAGCTATGCTTTTCTCCTCCCCGCTCTCCGACCGGATATACAATCTGGCCTGCGCATCCGGGCCTGACTGAAACTTGCGAACGATCATCCGGGGCTGCGAGGTTGGCGGCGGGCCCGGTGCGCCGGGCTTCTGTCCGCTACGACCGAAGAGCGCATCCGCGCGCGTGATCTGCTCCCTTTCCACCACCCGGAACAAGGCTTCCTGTACGGTGTCCTTAAACTGCGACCGGTGCAGCCGGTAGTTTGTCAACAGCCAGTAGCCTTGAAATACATTGATCGCTACAATGCAAGTGGTCATTAACCAGAAAATGAATCTGATACGGGAGCTGCTCATGTTACAAAGCTACATTGCGGCACGCACGATTGGCGCGGCTGTAACACTATTTAACACTAAATAGCAGTGCCTAACATAGCTTCTGTTCAATTTTGAATCGTCAAATCAAAACAGGAAAATGCTATGAAAATCACAATTCTGCTGGCCGCATTGTGGCTGGCCGCCGGGCAGGCTTATGCACAGTTTTCAGGACAGATCAGCTACGAGATCGTTCGCAAAATTGACCCTTCGCAATTAAGGATGGTTATCAATGGAGAACCCGTAAAACCCGGCGACCCCAACTTCCCGACAGACCTTCCCGACTCGCGCACTTTTGGACAGAAATCTTACTTTTCGGGGAATTATGTCAAAGAGGTTTTAGACGATCAGAATACAATTGTCAGCCGGGTTTCGGCAAATGGCGGTCCCGGCCGCACGATCAACCTCGGCCGCCCATTCGATGAATACAAGCTGGTAGACCAGGAAGGCAGTAAAATCGTCACTTTTTTGACGATGAAGGGCCCGGAATCAAAAAGCTACCAAACTGAAACGCCCATTGAACGCGCATCCGGCTGGCAGGTCACAGGTGAGACAAAGAAAATAGCAGGTTACCCTTGTAAAAAGGCCGTTGTAAAATTGAAAAACGAACCCTGCTCAGTGTGGTTTACCGAAGCGCTTCCCGTCACCTACTCGCCTGTGCATGAGCTTACACCGGAGAAGGGCGTTGTGTTGCTGATTGAAGGTACCCGCGAACAGTTCAGGGCGGTGAAGGTGCAATCGGGCGATGTAAGCGACAAAGATGTGGCACCGCAGCCAGACGCTCAGCCTGTTTCCAAAGAAGAACTGAACGACATTCGTGAAAAGGCGCTGGCCGACTTCCGTCAGCAGAAAATGATGCCCGGAGACGGCGGGAGATAACCTATGAAATTCGCATTCCTATTAGCCATGATCCTGACCTGCTTCACCGCCTCGGGACAGAAGTCAGCTGTCCGGGCGGAAGTGTCGGGAACCATTCTTGACTCGATCAGCCAAAAACCTTTGCGTACGGCGTCGGTATCACTGCTCACACAAAGCGATTCCGCCTATGTTACCGCGGGCATTACCGATGGCGCCGGCCATTTTAAACTTAAAAATGTGGCCGCAGGCAGCTATCGGTTGCTGGTAACGTTTATAGGGTATCGTAACAAATCTGTGCTCTTTGAAGTAGCAGCGCAGAATGTGCGGCTCGATACATTATGGATGACCGAGCAGGGTACCGATTTGCAGGAAGTGGTCATCAAACAGGAAGCCCCTCCGGTATCGGTGAAGGGAGATACGGTGCAGTTCAATGCAGACGCATTCAAAACCGAGCCGAATGCACAGGTGGAAGAATTGCTCAAAAAGTTACCCGGCGTGGAAGTCTCGCGCGACGGACAGATTAAAAGCAATGGACAGGCTGTGCGCAGGGTGTTCGTGGACGGGAAACCGTTTTTCGGCGACGATCCCAAAATGGCGACACGTAACCTGCCCGCGGGCATTGTAGATAAGGTACAGGTTTACGACCAGTCTTCTGACCAGTCGCAATTTTCAGGGATCGATGACGGTAACCGCGAGCGCACGATCAATATCACTATCAAGAAAGACAAAGGGAAAGGTTATTTTGGCCAGAATGCGATTGGGGCCGGCCGGAATACCGAATTGAATGCAATGCGCTACCAGGGAAAGCTGAGCCTCAACAGGTTCAACAACCGCAATGGAGGACCGGGCAGGCAGATATCACTGGTAGGTGAAGCCAATAACCTGAACCGGCAGAACTTTTCGCTCGGTGACGGAAGTCTGCCCGGCGGGGGAATGGGCGGGCCGATGTTCACAGGCCAGCCAGGGTCTTTTGGGGACGAGGACGGCCAGGGTCCGGCGAATATGACCGAAGTTCGGGCAGGCGGCTTCAACTATCGGGCTGAGGGTGAAAAAGTGCGTTATGGAAAGCGGGCGGAGATTTCTGCAAGCTATTTTGCCAATCAGGCGATCACGACCACGGACCAGGAAAGCCGGCGTGAATACATTTTGCCGGGGCAGTCGTTTGTAGCGGACCAATCCAGCTACAACAGGAACAAGGCTTTTAACCAGCGTTTTGCGGGCAGGTTCGAGTTTCAGCTGGATTCACTGACAAGTCTCCGCTTCACACCTCATTTTTCGTGGCAAAAGGTCCGGTACCAAAGTGATGTACTGAATGCTGCGAATACAAAGGCAGGAGATTCGCTGAATGCCGGAGAGACGCATTACCGCTCGTCGGGGAACGGAATGAACGGGTACAACAACCTGATACTGATGCACAAATTCGCAAAACAGGGCCGCACATTTTCCGCTAACCTGAACACGGTCTTGGCTGACGGAAAAACCACCGGCTACAACCAGTCGCGGAACATGTTTTACGATTCAGCCGTTATTGAAAAACTTTCCGACCATATCGATCAGCAAAACAGGCAGAGCAGCTTTTCGGCACAAAACAACCTGAATATCTCCTATACCGAGCCGCTTTCATTTCGCCAGAAACTGGAAGTAAGGTATGCGCTGATCAATCATCAAAACCGGCAGTCGCGGTTTGTTTTTGATAAAAATGAGGAAACAAACAGCTATTCTGTTGCCGATTCAATGCTTACCAACCGGTTTGCGGGTACGTTTGCGGCGCACAAAGCCGGCGCCACATTACAAACGCAGCGACTCCGGTTCAGCTACACGCTGGGCATCGATGTACAAAGCGCGCGTCAGGTCTCTGACAATCTTTCGCAGGAATCGCGCATTGACAAAAGCTATTTCCATTGGCTGCCTAACGGATTGTTCAGCTATACCTTCCCGGGCAACCGGCGTGCACGGCTGCAATATCGCACGCGCATTGCGCCAGCAAGCATCACGCAGTTGCAGCCTGTTGTTGACAATACCAATCCACTGGATGTAAAAAGCGGTAATCCTGCGCTTCTGCCAGAGTTCTTTAACACACTTACATTGACCTACAACAGCTCAGACAATAGCGGCGACCGCAGCCTTTTTCTTTTCGCCAACCTCAATCAGAGCAACAGCCGGATCAACAATGCCATGTCGATCAGCGAAAATGGAGCCAGGTTTTCGATACCGATTAACACGCATGGTTTCTGGGCGCTGAACAGTTTTCTGTCGTGGAGCAGAAATATGAATCCATTGAAATTGAACCTGACACTGAATTCTCAGGTGAATATGTCGGGAAGTAAAAGTTTGATAAACAACCTCGAAAACCGGGCGAATACCACTTTGCTCAGTCAGGGAATACGCATTCAAAGCGCATTTAATGGTAAAATCGACTATGGATTGGGCGCGCGGATTAGTTACCAGCAGGCCCGGTACTCTCTTTTGCGTGAGCAGAATACGCATTACTGGTCACAGTACCTCACAGCAGATTTCCATTGGCAGCTGCCTTTTCAATTCACATTCAGTTCAGACCTGACCTACAACGGGACGACGGGACGCGCCCGCGGCTTCAACCAGCAGTTCACGCTCTGGAACGCAGCATTGTCCAGGCAGTTTTTGAAGGGCAAACAGGGAGAAGTGAAGTTGCATATTTTCGACATACTCAACCAAAACCGCAGCCTGACGCGCAACACCACCGAGACCTACATAGAAGATGTCCGGAGTATAGTTTTAAAGCGCTATTTCCTGGTGAGTTTCGTATACAATCTTCGGAAGTTCGGGATTTGACATTATTTTGATTTTCGTACAACCATTGTTGTGGTTCCTGGCCACTTTAAGCCGGAGCCTAAATAAGCTTGTATGATCAACCGACAAATCCTGACCTATTTTACGTCAATAAGATGTATCTGCTTTTTCTGTGTTCTTCTTTGCTGCTGCACTGCGTATAGTCAGGACAGTACAGCTATAAAGTTCAGTGAAGAGCCGGATACGCTGACCAGGCAACGCTTTATTGACCGGTACGAAAATGTTTTTATGACAAAGGTGCCAACCAGACACATGTTTAAGTTTGGCTTGTCACAGTACTATCAGGCCGTGCCTTACCCGCTGACTGATGATAAAACTTTAAATAATTTATCACTTCACCTAGGCTATGAAGTCAAATTCCTCCCTGCATTCTCGCTTGCCTTGTCGGGGCACTTTCCACTTTACGGTGTGCAGGCGCCTTTCAGAGAATCTGTACAGAACACGGTAATGGATGCGCAGCTCCGCTGGTTTGTGGATATGCGCAGGCGGATCAGGAAAGGCAAGAGCGCGAATAATTTCAGCGGAAACTATGTTGCGCTCTTCTTTAATATGCCCGGCGCATTTGATGATGATCCTAAGGCTGGTATCAAATTAGGGTTTCAAAGGAGGTTCCTGAATCATGGCTATATGGACTTCTCTTTTGCCATCTTCAAGTCTGTCTTTGACTATCATTCTTATTATGGATTAGCGACTGGCCTGTCGTTCTCGACACAAGCAAGCTTCGGCTTCGCGCTGGGAGATTGGAAAAAGTCTGCCGTCGCTCCGCTCTGTGAGATTCTTCTGTGTGACGAATTTCAGCCCCAGCAATGGAAAATACGGCTTCCCGAAATCACCGTCGGCTATTATCTCAACAGGATCAGGACCGGCGTCGCTTTTGAACGTAAGGTGAAAGCATCTTCCTGGACGATCAATGTACAGCTGGATGCAGCCATGAACAGGGGTTTCAATTTTCTCAGATATGATCATACCGTCGATTTGTATGATGGGAATACAGTAAATCAGCGCACGTTTAAATATGCGCAAGTTTATTCCCGCGAGGGTATTGTCATTTTTTCGGTACAGCCAAGATATTATTTCCTTCAGAAGCGGCAGCGACTTAACGGCAAAGGCGGGAATGGACTATCAGGCTGGTATACCGGCCTGAATACGGAGTATAGCTACTATAAAGGGTGGCATGGCGGCTGGGCTCTTGCCGGCGGTGAGTTTCGAACTGAGACCAATACTATACAGGCTGGCCCACTGGCAGGATTCCAGCTACGGCTTTTTCGCCGCGGCTATCTCGATCTGAACACTTCGTACAATTTCAAGCAACAGCTGGGCGATCAGAAAACATCGTTTGGACTGAGATCCAACATCGGCGTCGGCCTGGCACTTTAGCCAAGCCGACGTCAATATCCCTTGCACAATTGGTACGTTCCAACAAGCTACTTCTTAGCTTCTCTCACCGCTTTGATCGGGAATTCTCCGTATTGGGAGGAGATCATGCCGGTGAGCGTGTCGCCTTTTTGCATTAAACTGTACTTGAATTCGCTGCCCTGGTTTTCGGTCATAAAAGTGACTTTTCCCTGATCTACCATCAGGTTTTTCACCTCCTGCCGCTCCGTTGCCTCCACGTAACCGACTGTCTTATTTTCTTTTTGTTCGAAAATCAGAAATCCCGATTCGTATTCAGGCGGAACGTCGCTGATCATGTACTTCCATGTTCCAAGCAGATCGTCGGCTGTAAATGCTTTTTGCGCGGCAATGGAGAAGACCGCCACCGCCATGACCATCAGAATGTAAAGTTTTGTTTTCATGTTCATCCGGGAGTTTATGTTGAATGCACCGGTAATTAATACAAAAATTAACACAAATTCTCCGCATTGTAATAATTATCCCTGGCATTGGTGCAGTTTCACTTTCCCGGCACTGACTTTACTCTGCCTCTATCACGAATGCATTGAGTTCGGCCATCTTGCCATCGCGAAACCGCCACACATCGCAATAACGGTAATTGGTCAGCTTTCCGGCTGCATCCTTCAAGGCGATTTTGCCTACAGCAGTAACAAAGTCGCCCTCGGCGATCAGGTGTTCCACCATAAATTTCGGCGGTTCCTGGTAAGTAGCGGCCATATATTGCCGCACAGCCTCTTTACCCCTCAATACCTGCTCTCCCACAAAATTCCATTCGGTATCCTCCGTACAGAAAGTCAGAAAGCCCTCGTATTCGCCGCGTGTAATTGCAGCATTAGCTTCTTCCAGTATTTTTTTGTTGTTCAAATCCATAAATACATCTGGTTTGTGTTTCAAAAGTTTGTCACGGCTGATTACTTCGCGAAATGAAGTATCACGTAAACGAATCGCATTTTACCGCTTACAAGTTCCATTAGCACGGATAGCAGCGCGGTTTTCCAGCTAAGAAACTGCAAAGATTTAAGTTGATCAGGAGTATAGTCGAGCATATTTTTTCCTTTATATCAAATTAAATTATATAACCATTGATACGTATGAACTTCTGCCGCTCTGCATTCCTTGTTGTTTCCGCATTCCTTACATTCATTCAATGGACGCACGCGCAGCCAGGTTCATTGTCGGCACAGATCAACAAGGTATCGATCAGCCTGGATTCCTCTGCCCTGATGCATTCCGCACCTTTTAACCTGCAAAATTCCATTGATACCGATTTTAAAGTACTGGGAATCGGCGAGCAGTCGCACGGTACTTCCGAATTCTTTAAAGCCCGGATCTCTCTGATTAAGTCGCTGGTTAAATCGGGCGGCGTGACCAGAATTGCGCTGGAAGCGCCAGTGGCCGAAGTAGAAAATCTGAATGCATATCTGCTCACAGGATCCGGGGATCTCAAAGCTGTGCTGAAATCCTTCCGGCTGTTTAATTATGAATGTCAGGAGTTCGTAGATCTGGTAGCGGAAGTGAAAACATTGAACAAAACGGCAAAAAAACCGATCACATTCTTCGGCGTTGATATGCAATCCCCTTTTCAGGCATTGCAAAATATTTCAGCATCCTGCTTTTCAGCTGATAAAGCAGCCGCTGATTCGGTCACGAAGCTGACAGGCAATTATAAGGCTCTGGACAATGAACTGTACAGCCACAACATCAGCGGGGAAGATTACCGGGAGCTGCTCGGGCTGAGCAATGCGATTTTTACGCGAATGGAACAGAATGGGTCCGGGTGTTTGAAAAACAGTCTTGTCAGTCGCAGCGTAGCCATTTACAAGCAATTTTTGCAATTGAATAAACCGGGTAACTTCTACGATGTGCTGTCTACATTAAGAGACTCGCTGATGGCGGAAAACCTGCTCAATGCTTTAACAACAAATGACAAGGTAATCCTCCTGGCCCACAACGGACACGTACAGAAAACGCCCAATGCATTCTCCCGAAGCATGGGACTTTTCCTGCAAAGAAAGCTAGGCAATAAGTACCAATCCCTGGCACTTACTACTTCTACGGGATTCTTTACGGCGTTCACACCCGAGGCTGGCAAGGTTACCGACAAAAATCCGATCCCGACCGCGGAAGCAGGGACTTTCGAAGCGCAGTTTTCTCAAGTTGGAAAACCTGTGTTCCTTTTCAAAACTTCGCGTGTCAGCCGGAAGGATATCAGGGAACTGCCTGCGAGGTACAAGCTGCTTCCCTTCGGGATCACCGACAAACCCTTCGTGACCGGGAACCTGCTTGACGATTTTGACTATGTACTTCACATTGAAAAAACAACCGGCAACCAAAGCTTTTATTTAAAGTGATGCGCCGCTTCTGAGGGTTTTACGTTCCAAAAGTAAGTTCCTTGACGTAACTTGGGGGCTGATAACGGGTACTCTTAACTTAAAACCTCACTTAATGGATATTTCACAGATCTTTCAAAACAATCAGGACTGGGTTCAGAAAAAGCTCAACGTTGAACCGGACTATTTCAGTAACCTGGCCAAAGGACAAACGCCAGGCATTCTTTATATAGGCTGCTCCGACAGCCGCGTTACTGCCGAAGAGCTCATGGGCGTCGAGCCAGGCGAAGTATTCGTGCTGAGAAACATTGCCAACATGGTCCCCAATACGGACCTGAGTGTGATGTCCGTGATCAACTATGCGGTCGATCACCTGAAAGTAAACCACATTGTGGTATGCGGCCATTATTACTGCGGCGGTGTGCAGGCGGCGATGAAATCGGGGGACCTGGGTATCCTCAATCCCTGGCTGAGAAACATCCGTGACGTGTACCGGACGCACAAAGAAGAGCTTTCGGCGATCGAGAATGAAGAAGAACGCTACAAAAGACTGGTTGAGCTGAATGTGGAAGAGCAATGTATCAATGTGATCAAAACCGCAGAAGTGCAGAAAGCGCAGCGCGACCGCAACCTTACCGTTCACGGCTGGGTGTTTGACGTGCATTCGGGAAAGCTCATCGACCTGAACATTAATTTCAAAAAGCTGCTGGAAAACATCATGGAGATTTACCGGCTGGACCTGAAAGATCCGGAGGTACAAACTGCAAATCCCTGATTTTTTGGAAACATATAAGTAACAAAAGCGGCCGGGCAAAATCCCGGCCGCTTTTGTTTTATGCATTGAACACGCAAAGGTTATTTGCTTTCACTCTCAGGCGAGGTCTGATTTAATTTCCAGCGTTTCATGATGATGCGCCCGGAGTACTTTTTCAAATGGTATTTTTCAGGTTCTCCGATCAGGAATCCGTATGCTTTCATCGATGGAATAGCGTCGAATACGACTTTTAAAACGGCTGTGATTGGAATTGCGAGGATCAGACCGGCGAGTCCGAAAAGCAAACCTCCCAAAAGCAGTCCGACCAGCGCCATCAGCGGGTTAATACTCACTTTTCCACCTACGATATTCGGTGTGAGGAAGTTACCTTCGAGGAACTGGACTACCTGAAACCAGATGATCACACCAACTGCATACCACGCACTATCTTTGGTAGCCAATGCAAATAGCGCAGGCAGCACCGAGCCGATCGCAATGCCGATGTAGGGCAAAAGCATCAGCAGCGAAGCCAGAATGCCGAAAAACCATGCATAAGGAATGCCAAGAACCAACAAGCCAACAGTGTTCAAAACTGCCACTATCCCCATCACCGTCACCAGCCCGATCAGGTAGCTCTGAACGACATAATAGATTTTGTCAAGTACCCCGCTGACCAGTTCTTTGGGTGTAGATAAAAATGCGTGAAAGAAGAATTCACGGAAGAAATCACGGTAGTACAGAAGGAAGAATGTAAACAAAGGCACAATGATCACGCCTGCCAGTATACTTCCCATTGAACCAAAGGCCGCGCCCAGGATCACGCCCGCATTGGACACCGCCCTGTTGGTAAAAGCAGTGATCTGTTTGGTAATCTCACCTTCTTCAATACCAAACCGCAGCACGACCCATTGCTGAATGGTGTCGAGGATATGTTTAAATTTCAACTGCAGATCATCCCCGTTTGCACCGATAACAATCACCTGATGCACGATAAACCAGATCAGTCCGCCGATGAGGATAATGGCGATAATAACCGCCAGCAGCGAGGCACCCACCCGGTTGATCTTATACTTTTCAATAAAGCGTACGATCGGGAACAGGGAGATGGCCAGCAATATGGAAAACATGAGCGGCACCAGCACGCTTTGCAACGTATATAGCAATGCGATGATCAGGACAAGAGACAGCAGCGAAGCCGCAATGTCGACGCTTTTTGACTTAGCGGAAATATTATTCATGACAGGTGTAAGTGAGATTTACAACCAAACTGAAAATTTCATGCCCGGCCTCCTCTATCCTCTTTTTTCGGTTGCCAAACTGCATTTACAGGATTATACCCTTTTCACTTTTTTTTATAAGTATTCCAAGCATCCACCCGGGCTTTTAAGGATGTTCAACTTCCTAACCCTTTAACAAATGTTCGTATGCGAATAATATGTAGCTGTTTACTCACGCTGGCTATGCTTGTCATTTATGCCATACCGGCCCGTGCCCAATCCCGGCAGGTGTCCGGAAAGGTTGTAGATGAGACCAATGCAGCTGTGCCCGGCGCAAGTGTGCTGATCAAGGGTACCACTTCGGGTACCAATACCAATGCAGACGGAGCCTTCTCGATCAGCGTGCCTGACGGGAACCAGAAGCTGACCGTCTCGTCAATCGGATTTCAAACGGTGGATGTAGACGTACCGCGTTCCGTGTCGCAAGTGACCGTGCGGCTTTCTGCTGATGTGAAAAGTCTGGGGGAAGTGGTAGTAACTGCGCTCGGTGTGCAGCAAAGCACGCGGAATGTAGGCTACGCGGTGCAGCAGATCGGTGGCGGCAGCATTCAGGAAGCCAGGGAGGTCAACTATATCAATGCATTGCAGGGTAAGCTGGCCGGTGTGCAGATCGGCGGCAACAGCGGCTCCATGGGCGGCTCGTCGCGGGTTACCATACGCGGACTGAAATCGATTTCAGGTAATAACAATGCATTGTTCATCGTGGACGGCGTACCGATGGCCAATATGAACATGAATTCGTCCAGCGTAACCGGCGGCCAGGGAACAGGCGGCGGCGGTTTTGACTACGGAAACCCTGCCCAGCTCATTAACCCGAATGATGTGGAGAATATCTCCGTACTGAAAGGCGCAGCGGCAACCGCGCTTTACGGGAGCCGCGGTCAGAACGGGGTTATTTACATTACCACCAAAACGGGTAAAGGATCGGGTAACCTGTCGCTGAACTACGATTTCAACATTCAGATGGACCAGGTTTCGTACCTGCCGAAATTCCAGAATGCATACGGAGGCGGCGGCAGCTCGAATTTTACCAAATTATATGTCAATCAAAACCCGGGCGGTTTCCTGCCGGGCGGAGGTACTTATGATGACAATGATGGAAAAGGCAGGTACGATTTCATTCCCGATTATGGAACGGATGAATCGTGGGGACCAAAAATGGACGGTACGCTGGTGCGGCATTACTGGTCGTGGGACCAGGACCGCAACAATCCCAACTTCGGTAAGACCGCGCCTTGGAGCCCGCATCCTGACAATGCCAAAGATTTTTTCAAAACAGGTATCACTTTCTCCAACAACCTGTCTGTGGCCAGCAGCAGCGACAAAGGTTCGATCCGGTTTTCCGTGGGACAGACGAAGCAGAACTTCATTTATCCCGGAAGCGAGCTGAAACGCTTCTTTATCAGTCTGAACACTACCTACAAATTCACTGAGAAATTCACATTCAGCGGGGGGATCAATTATGTCAACGACCATTCCAAAGGCCGGCCGGGAACGGGCTTCATGGGTAACAACCCGATGCTTTTCTACGTTATGTACGGTCAGCGGCAGATTGATGACGCTTATCTGAAAAATTACAAATATGCCGATGGTACCGAACAGTCCTGGAACCGTACTGCATGGAACATTCAAAAACCCGCATTCAGCCAGAATCCTTACTGGAACCAGTACGAAAACTACAACACGGACAGGAACAACCGTTACTTCGGTAATGCGGGATTGACCTACAAGTTTGCCGACTGGCTTTCCGCCGATGTACGCGTGTTCTCCGATTTCTTCGACCACCTCGACGAAGTCCGCAGCGCGAAGGGATTCTTCGTGGGCAGCTATGCAAAACGCGTATTGCGTAACAACGAGAACAACTACCAGGCTACATTAAACGTCAATAAAAACCTGGGCGACAAATTCAGCCTGGAAGCTGTGGGGGGAGGTAATATATTGAGTATCAAATCGAGCATCGAGTCGGGTACAACGAATGGCGGCTTGCAGACACCGCTGGTATACGTGCTGCAAAACTCCGTAACGCCGGCAACTGTATCGACGACTTATGGAAACAAACAGATCAACTCGCTGTTCGGGTCGGTTACATTGGGCTACAACAAATACCTGTACCTGACCGCTACGGGCCGGAACGACTGGGCTTCGACGCTGAAACAAACGGGCAATTTCTCGTACTTCTATCCGTCGATCGCAGGTTCGTTCATTTTCTCCGATGTGATTGCGAAAACATCCTGGCTCACGCTCGGCAAAGCCCGCCTTTCTTACGCGCGTGTCGGCAATGACGCAGATCCTTATTCGGTATCGCGGTACTACGATATCGTGACGCAATTCGGGACATTCCCGCTGCAAAGCACGCCAGACAGGCTGCACAACAGCCGCCTGAAACCGGAGCTCTCCGCAGAAGTGGAAGGTGGGGTTGATTTCAAATTTTTCAATGAGATCCTCGGCGTCAATTTCACCTACTATGACCGCCGCACCGAAAACCAGATCTGGAATGTGCAGATCCCTGCGGAAAGCGGTTTTTCAACCAAAATCGTCAATGGTGGAACCGTGCAGAACAAGGGTATTGAACTTTCGGTGAATGTAATGCCGGTGATGACGAAGAATTTCAGCTGGCGTGCGTCCCTTAATTTTTCCAAAAACAAAAACAAGGTACTTAACCTGAACAGCTCGGATGAAAGCATTCAGGGAATTGAACGGTTTGTAATTGGTACTGAAAGGCGGACCAACCGGGTGTCCATGGTGGCGCAAAAAGGCATGTCGCTCGGAACCATGCTCGGTACCGACTATGTGTATGATGCAAAAGGAAATAAGGTAGTGGTAGCGAACGGAACCTACGCGGTAACGCCCACGCCGGTGATCATCGGCGATGCCAATCCTGACTTTATCGGCGGATTGAACAACACATTCAGTTACAAAAGCCTGTACCTGTCTGCACTGATTGATTTCCAGAAAGGCGGCGATTTCTTTTCTTACACCAACTTGTATGGTAACAAATCGGGAATGTTTGAAGAAACCGCATTACCTGGTATCCGCGAGAACGGGCTGGTTAACCCTGGTGTGAAGGAAGATGGAAGTCCTAACGACATTGTCGTTCCTGCGCGTACGCACTTCAACTCCGACGGGGGTAACCGGATCAGTAAGGCCAATTTGTACGATGGCAGCTTTATTTACCTGCGCGAAGTAAGGCTGGGCTGGCAGCTGCCGGATGCACTTGCGAAAAAGATCAAAATGCAGGCGCTGCGTTTCACATTGACCGGTCGTAACCTGTGGCTGATCAAAAGCAATGCACCGAATGTGGATCCTGCGAACATCACCAACTCCATTGGAAACCAGATCGGATTCGAAGGAGGCGCATTACCGCCGGTCCGCAGCTTTGGCGCCAACCTCAACTTTACATTCTGACCCCATTTCCAGAACCCATTTTAGATCGATTTAGATATGAAATTGACAATAACTATTCTGCTGCTGGCGTGTGTGCTTGTACTCCCCGGCTGCGACAATTTTGATAACCTGAACAGCGACCCGGCGCGGTCGGGCGAAACCCAACCCGAGTTCCTGATGGCCAATGCGCAGAAGCGCGCTTCCGACCTGCTGTACGATACCTATTTCAACGGGCGGGTCGGCATGCAGCTCTCGCAGTACTGGACGGGGACAGATAAGACAGGTGAAACCCGCTTTTTGTTTACCAATGACGGGCTTTGGAATGGTATGTACGCAGGGCCGTTGATGGATCTGCAGGAAATTGAAAACTATTACAAAAGGCACCCCCAGGAGTCGAGCGAGCACATGCTGGCTGCTACGGCGATCATGAAAGCCTGGCTTTTCCATATCCTGACAGACGTTTACGTTGACATTCCCTACTCCCAGGCGCTGAAAGGCGACGAGATCGTGCAACCCGTTTACGACAAAGGAAAAGATGTGTACGCAGCATTGCTTACTTCATTGAAAGCACAGATCGATATCCTTGCCGGTCCTACTTCGGGAGCGATCCGCGGCGATGTGATCGCAGGCGGAAATGCAGCACAATGGATCAGGATCGGAAATGCATTGCGCATGCGGATTGCGATGAGAATGGCCGATGCGCAACCAGCCGAGGCCAAAGCGATAATTGAAGATGCGGTAAAAAATACGCTGACCTCTACAAGTCAGGATGCGTTTTTCCCCTATAACACGGCAGCAGCTACCAACCGCTTTCCGTATAATGATGTGGACCGGCCGCTTGTTGAATTTGCAGTTACTTCCACGCTGGTCGATTACCTGCAGGAAGTAAGTGATCCCCGGTTGCCAGTGTATGCCCGCCCGGATGAAACCAATGGAAAATATGTGGGTAAACCGTACGGTGTGGAGGCCAATACGCCGACGATGATCGGCTTATCAAAACCGGGTGTGCTCGCTTACAGCGGCTCGGCGCGGGGTAATATAATCACTTATGCGGAGGTTGCTTTTATCAAAGCCGAGGCTGCGGCGCGCGGAATGAATGTGGGTACTGCCACTGCCGCAGACCTGTACAAAGAGGCCGTGACCGCTTCCATGACGCAATGGGGCATTACAGATGCAAAGGCCATTGAAGCCTACCTGATAAGGGTGCCGTACAAGGCAGCAAACTGGAAGAATGTAATTGGCACACAAAAGTGGCTCGCGCTGTACATGCAGGGCATTCAGGGATGGATGGAGCGGTTGAGACTGGACATTAAAAAACCAGACGGAGATACGCTGTTCATCGCGCCGGTTTCGGGAAGCCTGGATCAGGAAGTGAAAGATGGTATCGTTAAACGCCTCAAATACCCGAGCGCCAGCCGCGCATCCAATGCAGCGAACAGCGAACAAGCAGCGAAGAGCATCGGGGGTGATTCGCAGGCTACAAAAAACTGGTGGGATATCTATTAAGCTGACATCATCAGGCAAATCGTCGAACGCGCGGCTAAGTTTCTTCCATTCCGCGATTATCGACCGCCGTTCGTCGATTATTGAACCTTCTGGCCTGCTGGCTGCGGTAGTTTTGAATCGTACAGTAACAAGCTGTACGATTCAAATTCCGTATCCACCCGAAAACCAGATTGATCATGAAAAACATGCTATTTTTTATAAGGGCATCATTCACCATTTTGTCCGTTGTTTACCTGACTGCCTGCTCCGGGCTGAAAGAAGAACAAGCGCTGGTCCCGACAGTTGAAAAGACTTCTGAGCAGGTGGTGCCGGAGCTGGCCTACCCGGGCGAGACAGGGGAAGAAAAGGAAGGTACCTTGTTTGGAAGAAACATCAAATACGCTGAAATCAATGGAGAGGCGGTATTTGAAGGCGACATTATCCTCTCCAAAAAGCAGCTTAACGCAGCAGCCGGCGCACGCACGGAAGGCACCGGAGTTTCCCTCAATGCGCAAAAGTGGGCGAAGGGAATTGTTTATTACACCATTGAAAAAACAGTTACAAACACTTCCGCGATCTATGCGGCTATGGCGATCATTGAAGCTTCAACGCCCATTACGTTTGTGTACCGTTCCAATCAGTATAATTATGTAACCTTCAAGTATGGACGCGGCTTTTCCTCCTCCGTAGGCGTGACCGGCGGGCAGCAGTTCATTACGCTCGGACTTGGTTTCAGCAAAGGCGGCGCGCTCCACGAGATCTGTCACACGCTGGGGCTTTTTCATGAACATACCCGCGACGACAGGGACCAGACCATCACCGTCAACTTCCAGAACATTGCGCCAACATTGCAGGTCAATTTTCTGACCCACAAACAGTCGGGCAGTGCAGGTTTCGGCTTTGATAAAATGGACCTGAAATCGGTGATGATGATGAATTCCGATTACTGTTCCAGCAACGGACTGCCTTCTATGACCACCAAAGACGGACAGCCTTTCTCCGTTCAGCGTACGGAATTGTCGCCCAATGATATCCGGTGCCTTACCGCGATGTATTCCAACATCTATTCTGTTTCAGACGACGGCCTTTATGCTTCGGATACACGAAAAGGCAAAAGGGCTTTGCTATCTCAGGGCTGGTTTTACACGCGCGCTGTCACTGCCGATCCCTATTTTGTTTATGCATGTAAAGGCGGCTCGCTCGTCAGAATACGTCCGGATAATGGAGATACAAAAGTGATCGCAACGGGCTTCTACTATGTGCAGTCGATGGTGCTCCTGAAAGGTTTCCTGTATGTGATTGACAATGGGGTGATCAAAAAAGTGAGCACTGATACGGGTGTAACCACGACGGTCGGCACGCAGCTCTGGCTTCCGGCCACTGACATTGCCTACATGGATGGATTCTTCTATGTTATGACCAAGAATGCCATTTTCCGCCTTACTCCGGACACTGAAAACTTCGTCCAGATTGCTGCTGTTGCCGATGCACGAGAACTGGTAGCGATGGGTGGAAGGCTCTACTACGTGAAGACTACGCCAGGCAAAACATCCGGTATCTATAAACTGGATCCAGCGGTCGGATTTGCGCTCCTCTTCTCACCGCTATTTACGCCAACTGCGCAGATGGTCTCCTCGGAAGGCTCTTTGTACATCGCTGATATGGGCAATTTGTACAAGATAGAAGCCAATGGAAACAGCGTCAACATTTCCCCGGGATGGTCATTCACGGCCCAGCTGGCTGCACTTAACTACTACAACTACTAGCATCTATTAGCCCAAACAGGCGCAAAGCCGCCCCTGGCAACAGGAGCGGCTTTGCGCATTTATCAAAAAGGTTATCCTATTTCTGGTTTTCGATCGCGTCAAGCAACTTTTGGAAAGGTTTGTTGAATTTCTCAATTCCCTCTTCTTCGAGCTGTTTGGTGATCGCGTCCATATCAATGCCAGCGGCTTTCACCTTTTCCATTACACTGGTTGCTGCATCCAGATCCTCTTCAAGCCGGCTCGCCGGATCGCCATGGTCGCGGTAAGCTTCCAGCGTTTCCATTGGGATTGTGTTTACCGTGTTGGGACCAATGAGCGCTTCCACGTACCGGGTATCCTTGAAAGCAGGATTTTTGTTACTGGTACTTGCCCAGAGCAGCCGCTGCGGAACCGCGCCTTTATCGGCCAGCTTTTTCCAGCGATCTGTGCTGAACATGCGTTTATAGATCTGGTAAGCCAGCTTGGCAGAGGCAATAGCCACTTCGCCTTTGAGCTCGGCCAGTCCTTTTTCTTCCAATATCGGGTCTACCAAAATATCAATGCGGCTCAAAAAGAAGCTCGCTACCGATGCAACATGGTCTACCGGCAATCCGATTTCCGCACGCTTTTCCAGACCGGATATATAGGCTTCTGCCACCGCTTCATACCGGTCAAGCCCGAAAAGCAATGTCACATTGACATTGATCCCTTCGCTGATCGCCGTTTGTATCGCGGCAAGTCCCGGCTGTGTTCCGGGGATTTTGATCATTACATTTTCACGGTCTACTGCCATCCAGAGCTCACTCGCCTGCTTGATGGTACCCTGGGTGTCCAGCGCAAGAAACGGGGAAACTTCCAGGCTCACATACCCGTCGGCTCCTACCACGTCTTCTTCATTGTAAACCGGCCACATCAGATCGCAGGCCGACTTGATGTCCTCGATCGCAAGACTGAAAAATATCTCTTCGTTGGTACTATCCCCTTTGGAAAGTTCTGCGATATCGGCATCGTAATCCGAGCTGCTGCTGATTGCCTTTTCGAAAATGGCAGGATTGGAAGTAACGCCCCGTACGCCATCTTCCTCGATCAGTTTTTTCAATTCACCGGAGTCGATGATTTTACGGTCAATGAAGTCCAGCCAGATGCTTTGGCCGAAGTCGTGTATTTGTTTTACTTTACTCGTAGCCATAACAAACTTGTATTTATGATTAAAAACGATGAACAGGTAAGTGCTGAAATATCATGCCATGCATGTAGCCGATTGGCTGCTGACCGAAGACGCTGAATGAAGCGATCTACTACTCTACCGCTTTGATAAATGAAGTACCCTCGCAATTTTCGCAGGATTTGGTAGGCTGAGCAATGCCGCGATCGTGACCACAATTGGAACAAACCCAATTATCGGCAACGGCGCTGATCCTGTGCTGAAAATCCTGGTCCCAGATCGGCAGAATGGGCAGGCCGGGTACCGATTCGTGCCGCTTGACCAATGTAAATGTGCCGCCTGCCTCAAAATACAGTCTCTTTACTTCTCCCAGGTGGCGGATCCTTTTGCAGCGAAGCTGGGCAAATACCCGTTCCCTGGTGATCCCCGCCCTTTTCATCAGTTGCAAATTCAGGCGCGAATCCTCAATGAGGGGCGTAATATCTCCCTGTGTGATTTTTTCAAGCGTTTGGTTTCGCATTGCCAGTCTGGCGATCAGCTGCTGTACAAAAACGACGATCCCGGCGATAACAACAGCTGCCAGAATGCCCCGGTCGGGCGATTGCAGGGGTACCCCTATCGCAGCTGCCAGCGAAACCATCGCCGCCATTTCGTTCCGGCTGAGCTGAGAGGCCATTCTTTTGCCCATCAGTCGCATTGCTACCATCAGGATCAGGTAAATGACCGCCACGCGCAGCACTACTTCCGCGTAAAATGCACCTGGTACGTCACCTACAAAAATGCGCTGCCAGTCGTTAATGAATATTTCTTCCGGCTTCATTTGTCGATGAGATCATATTTGACGGAAACAGCAGCGGGTATCCAGACGTCGGAACCGCACGCTTCACAGGTTTGAGACTCTTGCGCGCCGGGCGCTACATTGCCGCAATTGATACAGGCGCTGTGTTCCTCCACGATCCGCTGTGAGTAGCATTCGATACTGGTATCCGAAGGCGGGAAAATGCATAATCCTGCCGCCGGCTCGGCATTCATGTAAATGCTGAAACAACCGAATGCCTCCATATACACCCGGCCTACATCACCGAGGTTGAACACATTCTCGTCCCGGAGCGCGGCAAAGAGCTGCTGCCGGGATACTTTGGCCATTTCCAGCTGGTCTATCTGGATGATCCCGTCTTTGACGAGCATCTGCGTGGTTCCCTGACTGATTTTTTCAAATTTCCTGCTCGAAAACTCGGCAAGACTCACTCCCCGGCGAAACACCAGCGCACAAACCAGGATCATCACGCCCATCAGCAATCCAAGCTGCGGGATCTGCATAGCCGGCGAGACAATCGCACCGAGGGTGACCATAATGGCCATTTCCGAAATGCTCAACTGTCCGCCCATCCGCTTGCCCATCGCGCGGATGATCACGAGCAATGCAATGTAAATCAGGCTGGTTCTCAGGAAAACTTCTATCAGGTATTCAGGCGGAGCTTGTCCAAAAAGGATGCGGTGCCAGTCCCAGGGGATTATATCATCTTTCTTCATACACCAAGGCTGCAAACCCTTTTAAATAATCCATCTGCTCGTACACACGTTAAAATCAGACACCTTTTAAATAAATTGTGTGCCAGTAACTACCCTACAATGCAGGAGTGCAACATTTACGGCAAATGTTCATATTCAATTGTTTAGATACGCCGCCACCATAGCAGAAAGCCGCTCACAGCAAGTAATCCGGGCGTGAGTCCCAGAATTACGTAGAAGATCTTAACCCAAAATCCGCCAAAATTGCCCACGTGTACCGGTTGTACAGCTGCTTCAATGCGCTCGTTGACAGATTTATCGGCAAGCCGGGTAATTTTCAGCAGTTCACCGGTTTGCTGATCAAAGCGTACCGAGTTGGACGCGCCCCAGATTTTCCATTGACCCTGATGATATCCTCTTACTTCAAACTTGCGCTCCGGCTGCGTTGGCAGGTAAACATGGGTCGGTTCAAGGTCCGGCATTGCGTGCAATGCATTCAGGTACATTTCGTCGGCAGGTATCTGCATCACTGTGTTGGGCCGTGCGGGGGCGAGTTCCTTTTCCCAGGTTTTTGCCTCAAAAGCAAACAGGTTCATCCAGAATCCGGTAAAGAAGATCACCGCATTGAAAAGCAGTGACCACACACCTACTATGCGGTGCAGCCCCGAGCTGATGGTGCGCCAGTTTTTCCAGTTGATTGAAATCCGGAAGGTCAGGACTTTCCAGATCATTTTTTTGTAAACAACCATCCCGGTCAGCAGCGAAAGCAGCATGGTAATGCCAAAGATTGCGGTAAGCGCCGCACCGGGCATACCCAGCTGGAAACTGAAATGGAACTGGAACAGCCACTCAATAAAGCTGGGTGTAAAGTCGGTTGCCGGTCCCTCGCGCAGAATAACGCCGGTATAGGGATTGAAAGAAATCAACGCCAGATCATAGGTGAGCAGCCGGGCATCATTGAAGTAAATTCTGAAATTATACGCCTCGCCAGGCCCCGCGTCGGGATTAAGCCACGCGATACCGTCGAGATTGGGATACTTGCCGGTGATCTTTTCATAGCAGCGCATCAATGCGTCTGCGGGCAGTTTATTGCCGGCATTAGAGACGTGCAGTAACTCCCGGTTTGCAAGCGCATCGAGCTCCGTTCTGAAAACCAGAACGGAGCCGCTTAACCCCAGCAAAATCAGAAAGACGCCTGTTACGAGTCCGAGCCAGCTATGTAGCCTGAACAAGCTTCGGTTCGATGTGATCTTTTTCATAAAACCTGAGCTTACCAGAGCTGATAACTAACCCCCACCCTGATATTGAACGGGTCGCCCAAGCCTGCCGTCGTCACGCCCGACCGGCTTCCCGTAAAGTAGTGCCTGTTGGTCAGGTTATATGCATTGATTTGTACCTGGTACCGGTTCCGAGAGTAGGAAAGCGCCGCGTCGAGCACGGTATATGATGGAAACACAAAATTCTGATTGCTCAGTAACCCTACCTGATCACTTACATAACGAACGCCAGCAGCAATGCCGAGCCCTCTCAGCGCCTGTTCAGTCAGTGTGTATTTACCCCAGAAATTGACCTGGTGTTTCGGCGCATTGGCAAAGCGGTCGCCCTTTTTGCCGTAGGTACTCGTGCTCACCAGCACATGCTCGTTAAATGCATATCCTGCGATCAGGCTCAGGTTGCGGAGACTGCCCGTTACCGAAAATTCGCCGCCGCGGCTGCGTGTACCGTCAATGGCGGCCTGGCGGTGGGAGTTTTCTTCGGTAGGTGCCGCCGTGAGAATATTGGCGTAGTTGATCTGGTAAAGCGACAAAGTAGCCGATAAGCGGTTACTGATCAGATCTGCCTTGCTGCCCACTTCGTATTGCGTAGCCTGGCGCGTGGGGAACGGGCCGCCAGCAAGTACATTGTTGGAAGTTTGCGGATTGAAAGATCTGAGGTAGGTACCATACACCGAAAGGTTCTTCACCGGCAAATACACAAGCGCCACGCGCGGTATCCAGCCCGACGTTTTCAGTTCGTCACCCTGCTTGTTATCACGTTCCGATAATGGCGTTTCTTTTCCATTGTAACTGTCAAACCGGACAGAAAGAAGCACTTTCAGCTTGTCGCCGATACTCACCTGGTCCTGGACGTAAGCACCGATCAGGTTGGTAATGCGTTTGTTGTCGTCGGATTCGTCTGCCGGAATAGAAGGGTCGGGAATGCTGCCCGTGTAATCAGGATGCAGAATGGAAATGCGGGTGGACGATTTGTACTGATAATCATTCTTCGTCCAGCCATATCGGTTATAGTCTGCCCCGGCAATAAGCTGGTGCCCTAGCGCGCCCGTTTTCGCGTTGTAAGTTGCAAATGCAGTGGTCTGCAGACTAAACCGGTCCGTTTCCCAGTCCTGGTATCCCCTGCTGATCGAGTCATTCCTTATTCTTCCCACCGGAATATGGTCTGTATAATCCAGCACATTCCGCACCGCGCGTTCCACGACCGTGAGTCTCAGTTTTTGGCTGAATTGATGGTTGAAGGTCAGCGTAGCCGAAGTATTACGCGTTTTTCCATAATCCGTCGGACTTTGGATCGTCAGATTGTCCGGGTAATAGTTAAAGTCGAATGTACCGTCGGGCCGGGAAAGAATGTAGCTCCCATTGTCGTATTGCTGCACAGCTTTTGCATAGGCGTAGTTGAGTTCGAGGTTCAGGGAAGTTCTTTCGCTGGCCAGGTAAGTCAGCGAGGGCGCGACGAAAAGGTTTTGTTTTTTCTGATAATCCCTGAAACTTTCAGTCCGGTCGTATCCGACGATGGCACGATATAAGAGCTTTTTATTGCGGGAAACAGGCCCGGTAAAGTCAACAGAACCCCTGCCGAATCCCCAGCTTCCCAGCGACAGATCAACTGACGCTCTTTTCTCGGCAAGGGGTTTTTTTGTAATAAAATTAATAACCCCACCCGGCGAACCTTCGCTGAACAATGCGCCCGAAGGCCCGCGCAGCAGCTCTACCGATTCAATATTATACAGCAAAGGCTGCTGGCTCCACAAGTACAGGTTTCCTCGAATCCCGTTGAATAGCAGAAAACTGGCATCATTTGGCGAGTATGCCGTGAATCCGCGGATCTGGAAATTGCCATTTCCATTGTTGGCCTTCATGCCCGTGAATGTACCGGCGATCTCATTGAGAGTAAAAGCCTGCCGGTCACGCAGGGCTGCCGAGGATACCACCTGCACAGACTGTGGTGTTTCGAGCAAAGGAACGTCCAGTCGCGTTGAGGTGCTGGACGCAGCTACCTGGTAGCTGCTCCTGGCCGCGCTAACCGTCACCTCTTTCAGCTCCTGCCGGCTTTCTGAAAGTTGGAGGTTTAGAAAAGGATTTTTCCCTTTCGAGATCTTCATCGTCTGCGTGTGAGCCGTATAACCTATGTTGGACACCGTCAGGATATAGGAGCCCGGCGTAATACCTGCAAGCGTAAATTCCCCGTCAGCATCGGTAATGGTTCCCCAGCCCGTGTTCAGGAAAGCGATGGAGGCGCCGGCGACAGGTTCGTGTTCTGCATTGACAATGCGGCCGGTTAATGTGCCCGTTTCAGATTGGGCAGCAGCTTTTAAGCCACTTGTTAAAATGGCTAGTAACAGAATCAGATATTTCAGTTTCATTGGGATACAATTGTAGATACAACCCATCGGAAAGCCGAGCGGGTGCGGTTAGGTAAAAAAACAAGAAGTGCGACCTAAGCGCAGGGTGGCGGAACTACAACTGTAAGCGGAGCTTGGTAAGCGGCCAGATGATAAGGAAAGGTGTGCTGCTGATTGGGAATGAAAATACGCGGCAAAAACTCGAATGAGGCCAGTGGAGATGCAAAAAGATGCAGTGAAGGAAGATTCTGAACGCGTTCGCTGGTTTGCTGGTCTTTCTTCGCCTCCTGGGCTTTCAGCTTTTTAGCCAGGAAACAATGCCCGTCGCAATGGAGCTGCGGTTTGTCTCGGTTTTCGCAAAGCACACGTGTAATGTACTCTTTGTTGATCTGGTAATATGCGATGGTACCCCACTGACTGAATGTCGGCAGGATGGTTGCGATTAGCCATATGTATAGCAGAGTGGTACGCATCGTTTGCGAAGCAAATATAGTTACGGAATGTTTGCGACATTTATATTAGATAGAGATTTACCCGATCTTTTACGCAAAACCTCCCGCTCGTTCGTAGGCTCACGTTCGTTTTAATATGAAAAAATTTGTACAGTGCCTGATCCTGGTACTATTTACCGGGCTCCATTTGCTCCCCCTGGCCGGACAGGATTTGTCGGGTTTCTGGCAGGGAATGGACTATGGGCCGAGACCAGCGACGGTTTCCTACTGGCCTGGTGCCATGCAGATTACCCAAAACGGCGCCAAGCTTACCGGCGACTTTTTACAGCAGGTAACCAGTCAGACGAACTACTTTGCCAGGTGGGACATCAGCAATGGAACTGCCAGCGGGAATGCAGGCGAAATGCATTTCAACGTCATCAAAGAAATAAATGTGGCCGACCCTGCCCTGTTTTGTTACAGTAAATATTCTTTCACCTATGATCCGCAGGAAGAAAAGATAACGGGCTTGCGGGAGTTTGACTGTGCGGGCATGAAGCTCACACTGGAACTTTACAGACTGCGGCTGAAATCACCTGATACATTTTGTAAAGGAGAAGTTGCCAGGCTCGAAGTTACCGGCAAAGATGTACGCTGGTACGCGGATCCCAAAAAATCAAAATTGCTTTATCGGGGCAACATTTACCAGACACCGATCACCGAAACTGATACCTTTTTTCTCTCCCAAACCTTTCACGACACAGAAACGCCTGTAGTACCTGTGATTATCAAGGTTAATGAGGCCAGGATTACGGATATCGGGCTGACAGATGCCAATTGTGGGAAAGACAACGGGACTATCACGGTAGCAGCCACAGGCGCTGAACCTGTTACTTACAGCATCGATAATGGTGCATTTCAGACATCGCCGGTTTTCCAGGGGCTTTATCCTAAAACATACAAAATAACGGCCCGGACATCTGCCGGTTGTACAGATACCCGGGAAGCGACGGTGGGAAAGCGCTTTATGCCCAGCTTTTTACAGTTACATACCTTGAATCCGTGCGAAGCCGGTTCAAATGGTATCAGCGCAGTTGCCCAGGGCGGTTATGACCAATTTTCTTATGCATTGGACGATGGTCCATTCCAGGGAACAGGCTATTTTCCCGACCTGCCTGGCGGCGAGTACCTCGTGAGAGCAAGAGATTTAGTAGGTTGCGAAGTCAGTTCGATGATAAGAGTACCTGATGCAGCGGAGAGAGGAGTAACATTGCAGAATGTGGAAGTGCAGAACGGAAACTGCGGTGCGAAATTTGGCTCCGTTACGATCACCGCCTCGGCTACGGGATTACTCAGCTACTCACTTGACGGACTTACTTATGTAAGCTCGCCATTTTTCGGTGAAGTTGAACCAGGCACCTATACTGCTTATGCTAAAAATCAGGGCGGATGCGTTGCCAGTAAACTGATCACAGTCAGCACAGCTCCTGCTCCCGTGATCCACCATGTAACCGAACGAAATCCTAGCTGCAATGGAAGCGACGGATCTATTTCAATCTACGCGACCGGCAGCGGCCCCTTGTTGTACTGGATAGACGCAGGTGATTTCAGAAGTGACACACTATTCACCGGGTTATCGGCAGGTAGTGGGACCGTATTCGTCGCCGATACCGCAGGTTGCAATGTAGGCCGCTCTTTCCGAATAGTGGAAGATTGTTTGGCGCAGGTATTTATTCCAAATGCATTTTCCCCTAACCTCGACAGTAAAAATGAATCAATGGATCTCAAATTTTCGGGAGACGCATTGAAGATCCGGTATTTCAGGCTGTATAACCGCTGGGGCAGTGTGATCGCCCTGCGTGACGGGCAGACTGTCGAGAGTGGCTATGCTTTATGGGACGGTTTTTACAAGGGCACCAGGGTGCAGCCAGGGATTTACCCCTATGAACTCATGATCGAATTCACCGACGGCCGGACTCAGGTTATCCGCAAGACCATTACCCTGCTGCGTTAACAGTACGCTGGCAGCATTTTTTTGAAGGTGGCATTATGAAAACTATAATCATAATTTTTCTCATGATGGTCAACGTAGCGGAACAGCCGAGGAAGGTTTTGGTGTTTCATAACGCAGCAGGCCAGCAACTCCTGAAATCACAGTTGAACGAACTGGAAGCGGCTCAGGACGGATTTCGCGAGCGGGACATTGAAATAGAGTCCATTGCGGCTTCTGCACAAAATGCCGGCAAATGGAAAAAGTGGCAGGTCGACAGCTCCGAGGCATTTACTTTCATCCTGGTTGGCCGTGATGGCGGCGAAAAGCTGAGGTCCACCGAGGTTGTGAAAGTGAGCAAGCTCTTCGGCCTGATTGACGCGATGCCGATGCGGAGGAGAGAAATGAATGAGTGAATGAGCCGCCGTGGAACGGGGAATTAGTGAATAATTTAATAATATAGCCGTAGCAGCGGCGGCTACATTAAAACACAATTTATGTCTATTACAAAAGAATCTGATTTACAGGGAATGCAAAAGGCGAGTGAGGCGGTTGCACAAACATTGAAGAAAATGACTAATTACGCGCAGCCCGGAATGACCACGAAAGAACTCGACGAGTATGCAGCGAAGTTGCTGTCGGAGTTTGGAGCAAAGTCTGCGCCGCATTCAACCTACAAATTTCCCGGCTGGACTTGTATCAGCGTCAATAATGAATTTTGCCACGGAGTACCTTCCACTAAAAGGAAATTGCAGGAAGGCGATCTCATTAACATCGACGTTTCTGCCGAGCTGGACGGTTTTTGGGCGGATAATGGCGGCTCGTTTGTTCTTGGTCAGGATATTCACAGACACCAGAAGCTTGTGGATGCTTCCAAAGAGATTTTGCTGAAAACGATCCATAATATCAGGGGCGGCGTCAAAATAGCGGACATTGGTTACCTGATGGAGTCGGAAGCCAGAAAACGCGGGTTTAAAGTAATCAGGAACCTGGCAGGTCACGGTATTGGCCGCGGGCTGCACGAACAGCCCAATGAACTGATGAATTTCAGGAACAAAGCCGATCACAGACGTTTCAAGAAAAACTCGGTTGTCGCAATCGAAACATTTATTTCAACCACATCCTCCTACGCTACCGCGCTGAATGACGGCTGGACAATGGTCGGAAACAAAGGCGGTTTCATGGCACAACACGAACATACCATTGTAGTAACCGACAATGCACCGCTGGTACTAACGGCAATGAATGGGATCAACTGACTACACAAGGTTACGCCACTATAATGAAACAAAACAGCGCCCCGGTATCCCGCGGCGCTGTTTTGTTTCATTGCTCTATTTCACTTTTGCATTAAGCCAGCTCCCACTCTCTCCTACCATGGACAATTGGCTGGTGCCGGGAAGTATTCTTCACTGAAAAACTGGCCGGTTGGTCCTTGCTCGTCGATGAACGCGAACTTGATAATGCGTTGCGCGGCTTCTTCTGCTGTGCTCGTGCCCTGATGACCGGTGAAGTCAGTTTTTGTCCAGCCGGGACAAACTGCATTGACTTTGAAAGCGGTGTCACGAAGCTCATACGCAAGATTGATCGTGTACATATTGAGCGCAGCTTTGGAAGATTGGTACGCTACATACCGCGTTGGATAATTGGCATTGCTGAGGTCAGATGCCAGGTTAAGGGACGCCATACTGGTACTTACATTCACAATGCGCGGCGCTTCCGATTTTCTCAGCAGATCCATCATCGCCTGCGTTACATTCACCACACCGAATACATTCGTTTCATAAACGGTTTTAAAAACATCGCTGTCGGTCGAGAGCGCAGACTGTTGAAAGCCGCCTGAAATGCCTGCATTGTTAACAAGTACATCCAGGATACCTGTTTCAGCAGCGATCAAATCCTTCGCCGCGCTGATCGATTGCCGGTCCGTTACATCAAGCTGCACAGCCCTGACATTTTCAAATCCTTCTGCCCTGAGCTTTTCTGCTGCGATTTGTCCGCTGCTCAAATTTCGGCTGCCGATATATACTATAAACCCATTTTGGGAGAGCTGTTTGGCCACTTCCAACCCGATCCCTTTATTTGCTCCTGTTACTAATGCTGTTTTCATTTTTTGCCTGTTTTAATGAACAGGACAAAAGTAGCGGGGAGCCCAAAAGCGCGAATGGACGAATCATTTCACTTGCTGGACAAATCGCGCAAATCCTCCAAAAAGGCGCTTACACTCTTGCCCGTGCTCTTTTTGAAAAGTCGCGAGAAGTAATCAGGATCATTGAAACCCAGATCATAAGCAAGTTCTTTAACCGGAACGGGCGAATAATGCAGCTTTCGCTGTGCCTCCTGCATCAGCCTGTGCGTAATCCATTCTTTGGGTGAAAACCCGGAAAACTCCTTTACAACACTGTACAGGTTGCTCGTGGTCATAGCGAGCGTATCAGCAATTGTGTGTACATCCTGCTGCTCGGTCAGGTGTGTTTCCACAGCGAGCTTGAAGGCAACATACTTTGAAAGTTTTGCATTGCTCACGCTATCGGGATAGCCCTGCTGCTGATATGCGCTGTTGATCTCGGTAAGCAATGCGTGCATATGCGCCAGGATAATATCCGCGTTCCGTTGCTTGCCGGGCGAATGAAGCAATTTGAACAAAGTAGAAAACAGTCCTTTCACGCGGATCTTCGATTCTGCGTCAAACGAAACGGTGTTGCTTCCAAAAGGATTAACAAGAAAGGAATAAGCGTGCGGCAGCAGCGCCAGCGTATTTTCATCAAAAGAAACTGCATAATGCTGATCGTCCGGATTGAATGGCATATTGGTAAAGATCTGGTTGGGTAAGCCAAATACCAATTGCCCGTCTGTCAATGTGATTTCCTGCAGATCTGCCTTGAAGGTTGCTGTGCCCTGGTCCACGTACATCAGGTAGTAGAATGATAACCGGTGTGGGTTAAACAGCTTTTCAAGAACATCCTCCGGCAGTGGTATCGCGCAATTTTCATTGACAGCAATCGACAATTTCTTGTGATGCCTGATCTGATCCAGTAAGCCCGTTGTTTCGCGCATTGTTAATTATTTTACATAAACTAAAACCAAAACCGCACTAATAAATTCCATTGCAGGTTATATTTGTTTTTTACATATACACTCATGTACAAGACAATTTTCGAAGAACTCTGCGAACGCTTTACGAGCGGCGACTCGGCCGATCTGAGTGCGTTGCTACCCGAGGGGATACAGGACGAGGTCGGACATTTCAATGTGTTCAATCTGGACGAGATTCTGCCGACACAGCGCGAAAGGCCGACGGTATCCTGCGCGTCCCGCGCATTCTACAAGATCAGCTTTCTGACCGGCCACTCGCAGGCGGACTACCCCGATCGCAGCATTGAAATTTCGAAGCCAACGCTGGTTTTTACAACACCCAAAAGTCCGTTCTACTGGTCACCGGCGGGACAACAAACCGGCATGTTCTGCGTATTTACCGCTGAATTTCTGCATCCGGCAAAAAGTGGGGTGATGATCGATGAGCTGCCCATTTTCAAGTCGCCCGAGCATCCTATCTATGCTTTGTCCGATGTCGATATCGCCCGTACACAGCGTATT
This sequence comes from Dyadobacter sp. Leaf189, assembly GCF_001424405.1. Taxonomy (GTDB): domain Bacteria; phylum Bacteroidota; class Bacteroidia; order Cytophagales; family Spirosomataceae; genus Dyadobacter. The sequence continues at coordinate 230,832 of NZ_LMPS01000005.1, read as the reverse complement.
TTCGATAACATGAATGAAGAAATCAACTCGAACTACGCTTATAAGTACGATCTACTGCGTGCCTACACGCTTGAACTGATCCACCTCGGACAGAAGCTGCAGTCGACCGTCATGTTGCACCCTAACCACAGCGCTTCGGCACGCACTACTTCCCTTTTCCTGGAATTACTGGAAAGACAGTTCCCGCTCGAAAGTCCGCAGCAGAAAGTAATGCTCCGGACTGCCAGCCAGTTTGCAGACCATCTGGCGGTGCATATCAACCATTTGAACAAAGTACTTAAAGAAACCACCGGATTGACCACCACGGAGCTCATCGCCGGACGGATTGTGCAGGAAGCCAAGGCGCTGCTCCGGCATACCGACTGGAGTATTGCCGAGATCGCCGAGAGTCTGGGCTTTTCAGACTTTGCCCATTTCTCCAAATTCTTCAAAACAGAAACCGCCATTGCTCCCGGCGCTTACCGCAGTCAGACAAAAAGTTTGAATTATACATAAATCTGATTGGTTGTAACAAACCGGCTTTTCGACGAACAGGGGACATTTGCATTGTTTTAAAATCAATTCAAAAGTCCCATGACAACTCAGAAAATAGCATTGGTAACCGGCGGAAGCCGTGGAATAGGCAGAGACATTGTACTTAGTCTTGCCGGAAAAGGAATTGACGTCATCTTCACTTACCGCAGCAAGCAGAACGAAGCCGAGAAAACGGTTGCCGCTGTGAAGGCACTTGGTCAGAAAGCAGTTGCACTTCCTCTCGACACCACTGATACCAGCGGATTTGAACCCTTCTTTGAACAGGTTGCAAACGCATTGCAGACTACATTCGGCACCGACAAATTTGACTTCCTGATCAACAACGCCGGGACCAGCCTCACAGCGCCTGTCGCTGAGACCACGGAAGCGCAGTTCGATGAAATGATGAACGTTCATTTGAAAGGGGTTTATTTCCTGACGCAAAAAGCATTGACGCAGCTGCGTGATGGCGGCCGGATCGTCAATATATCCTCAGCGGTAGCGCGTGTCAGCTTTCCGGGCGTATCGGCTTATGCGATCATGAAAGGCGCGATAGACGTGTATACAAGGTACCTCGCACTGGAACTTGGCAGCCGTGGCATTGCTGCCAATGTGGTTGCGCCGGGAGCGGTATTTGGCGGCAGCACCATGGAGGACACCCCGGAAATGCGTGCATTTGTTGCAGGCGCAACTGCGCTGGGGCGCGTGGCTACTCCCGAAGATATCGGCGGCGTGGTGGCATTCCTTTGCAGCGATGAAGCACGCTGGGTGAATGGACAGCGTATCGAGCTGACCGGCGGAATGAATCTGTAACAAGCATCTGCCCAAAGGCCGTGGCAAACCTTTCGCTCAAATCACTGAGCCATGAGGTTTGCCGCGGCTTTTACCTGCTGATATAAGTTTCAAATTTCAGGCTGCGATTTTTCTCAATTGCAAAAGCCCCGTCGGTTTTAACTGCGGCTGCACCTTGCGGATAAGGCAGGGTATCGCTAAACTGAAATCCATAGCATCCTTTCGTTGTTGCGGAAGTAAATGAAACTGCATACTTAGTGCCTTTTTCAACATGGATATCAGGCGCGAAATGGAGCCGCTTTGCAGCCCAGCCTATGGAATCACTTGACGCTACCGTTGAAAACAGCGGCTTACCCTCCGGAATGCCGGATGTTGTTGCGCGGTAAATGTTTAATGTGAGTCCCGCATCAGGAGCGCCGTCGCGGAATGTCGTGATGTTGACCGAAGTCAGCTTACCCGCTTTTGTTGCGGTAAAAGACTGGCTCCGCTCCTTCCCGTTTGCTATATCGCATTGTCTTGTAAAACCATTCAGGCCCGATGAAGTCTCAGGTGTTATCAGGTTGGCCGGACTGCTTTTTTCACCTAACCTGATCCTGATATTTTCAGCCGGATTACACGGGATCGGCTCGATAGCACCGTCAGCAGTGAACTTTAATGGCGCCCAGAAGTAGTTGGCAAGTGCCTCATTCCTGGCTGCATTGTTCCAGAGATCGCTGCCGTACAGGTATACTGTTTCCGAATCAAACTGAATGGTCGAAACGAAAGAAGGCTGCCCGCCGCAGGATTTGTCGCTGATGCGGATACCCTCCGACCACGGCCCGAGTGGCGATCTGGCAGTGCGGTACGAAGTGCCCGTACCCGAGCAATAACCGCAGTTTGGATCCGAATAGAGCAGATAATAAATGCCGTTTCGCTTCATCAAACCCGGCGCTTCCGTCTTGCCCGGCGTTACAGCCTTCACGTGCCTCCCGGTACCTGAAAGAAAATCGGGCGTCAGTTCTTCTATCACGATTGTACCTTTCGTCCGCCAGTCGGTATATGCTACATATCCCTTTCCATCCTCGTCGACGAAAGTATCGTGGTCTCCATTGTTCAAGCCTGCTACTTCTGCATCATTATTGACCGCCAGCTTGGGATTGTCTACTTCGGTAAAAGGTCCCGCAGGGCTGGTGCTTGTAAATACCCTGAAACCGACGCGGTTGTCATACACATTTACCCACAATACATATAAACCTGTTTGTTTGTTGAAGATCACGTGCGGACGAAAGCAGCCGTAAGTACTTCCATTACACCTGCTTTGCCAAACCGGATTTTTGGCGTCAAACAAATAGCCTCTGTCAGTCCAGTTGACCAGATCAGGAGAAGCGTAAACTTTGAAACCGCAAAACGGCGCGGACTTGTTCTGCCAAGCAAAACCGCAATCGTAGCTCGTCCCGTAGAGGTAGTAAGTGCCATCAAAATAGGCGATTTCGCCATCGTGCGCATCCACAGCATCGCCTGCTACGTCAAAGCGTGTCACCTGTTTGCCCGTTTCGTTGAAGTTGACAATGCTGACAGCTGAAAGCGATTTCGTTTTCCTGCCGCGCGACTTCTGCTTTCCCTGTGCATTTGCGTGGTGATTCGAAGCAATGAACAACAACAGGCAAGAGGCGAAAAGCAGTTGCAGAACTGTACTGATTTTAGATTTCATCGGCTTTTTTAAAATACGATCCGGTTAGGAATGCAAACCTAGAAGCCCGGACGAAGGCGACAAATGGCCGAATTGCATGATCTCTTACATATTTTGCTCAGGAACGTTTCAGGTTAACTAGCGACTACCCTCCCAGCCTTACCGGAATATTGGCACGCGCGCCCCCTGAGTTTGGCCGGATTGCCCAGCTCCGCCCGAGATTATAACAGGTAATTTTGATGTATATAAATGGTGTCAAGGTGATTTAACACATTCATTATGAACAGAGAAATTGTTTTCTTTCACGGCGGCGGATCAAAGGAAGATTATGAGGCAGACCAAAAGCTGGTTGATTCGCTAGTTACCAAGCTTGGCCCAGGAACCGCGGTTCATTATCCTTACCTGCCTAATGACGGCACGCCGGACCTGGGCAGGCGCAGACAGATTGGTCAGGAAATTGCAAAAATTGGTGATGGTGTAATCCTGGCCGCCCATTCACTGGGGGCCTCGATGCTGCTGGCCTATCTCTCCGAAAACACAGGTGAAAAGTCAATTTCCGGCATATTCCTGCTGGCAACGCCATTCTGGGACGGGGACGAAGATTGGGTTGAACCGTTCAAGCTGCTGCCGGATTTTGCGGCCAGGCTGGATACGCAGGTACCATTGTTCTTTTACCATTGCCGCGATGACGAGGAGGTGCCATTGGCACAGTTCGACATTTACAAACAACAACTTCCATGGGCTACTTTCCGGCAGCTTGAAACAGGAGGCCACCAGTTCCTTCATGGTTTAGGGGTTGTTGCAGCAGATATCAGGGCGCTACAATCACGCTGAAATAGCCAGGTTTCCCTTGTTGACTACCCATGAATATGAGCTTGTTATTCCCCTGCCAGCGCGGCTGGTAATCCGGTGACGGAATAAGACCCGGCAACAAGCCGACCTGCCTTACCTTGCCTGTCGCCACATCGCGCACCCACAGGCTGTACGCAAATGTAATGGGCTCGGTTCTTGTACTCAGGAATGCAACCTGCTTGCCGTCAGGTGAGAAGGAAGGAGTGGTATCGAGCCAGCCGGGCTGCGTTTCAAAATAGCGCGACTCGCCGGTGCCCTCGGAAGAATAGAATGAAATGGCGACGCGGTAATCTTTCCCACCACCTTCACTGTGGGCCCGGGCTACGGCAATGGAGGCTCCGTCGGGTGACCAGTCTATCTCTGCCCGCCTGATGCCGTTAAATTCACTGGCTGGCATCTCGGGTGTTAGCGGAATCGCACTTCCGCCTGCCGTCGACACTTTCCACAGGCGTGACATTTGCTCCGAAAGCGTTGCAAAAGCCAGCCACTTTCCGTCCGGCGACCAGGCTAATCCATATTGCTGCGCTGGCGGCACACCAGGGATTACCCGCTTCTGTTCCGACGCTATATCGTAAATCACGAACCCGTTTTCTGCGGAAGAATAATAAGCCAGTTGCTTCGCATCATGTGAAAACCTGCCGCCGCTTACCTGCGTGCCGATGCGTTTTGCAGACACCTCTTTTTCATTTTCAAGCTTGGCCAGATACAATGCAAAATCGGACTGACCGGCCCCATTTTGATTGAAAGTGGCATAAAGCGCCCACTTTCCGTCTTCGGTCACATCCCCGCCGCCTACATACTCCGAAGTCCCGAATGCGGGATAAAGCGCAGATTGCGATAAAGATCCGCTGCTAACCATAATCACATTGGAATTCACGTCAGGTGCGCCTTCGGCTTTGGATACAATGCGCGCAACCAGTTGGGCGCCCTGAGCGGCAACGGGGATACTGATTGATTTTTGATCCGCTTTAACGGTCCGGTAAGTTTTGAATGGGCCCAGCTCGTTGTTGGCTATCTGAATCTCATATTCCTCAGCTTCGGTATTTGCAACATCGGGACATGGACTGGTAATGCAAATAATGCGATATTCTTCCCACGTCAGGTTATAATTCCCATCACTAACAGCGATCCGCAGCCCTACCGGCCTCACCAGCCTGGACGGATCCACCGTTTTGTCTGTACATGAAAGGAAGATTGAAAATGTGACGAGCAGAAGTAGGGCGCGGCGTTTCATAGAAGATCGTTTACAGGTTAGCCTTTGCAAGACGCTTGGCGGTCCCAAATGGTTGGTAATGCGCACCTTCAATTCTGCGGGATTCACCGGGGCGGGTATCTCGGTTCACATTTTCTTTCTTTATTGCATATTACAAAGTCGATTCCGGCAATGGGGGTGATTTGAGTATACAGCCGGTTTATTACCTTCGTGCCAAATCAGTTTCCGGAACATGGTTTTGGAGCTACTGGATCAGTTTTTGTTAAAGGATTTGAGGAATTAAAAAATAATATGGCATCAGGATTTTTTGCGATTTTAGACGATATAGCCTTTCTAATGGACGACGTCGCGCTGGCGACGAAAGTGGCGACCAAAAAAACGGCGGGTATTCTCGGTGACGACCTGGCTGTGAATGCAGAAAAGGCAACAGGATTTTTGTCCGAGCGCGAGTTGCCGGTTTTGTGGGCAATTACAAAAGGTTCGCTGCTGAACAAGCTCATCATCGTGCCGATCGCTTTACTGTTAAATGTATTCCTCCCGGTTGCTATTACCTATATCCTCATCTTAGGTGGTTTATACCTGGCTTACGAAGGAGTAGAGAAAATCGTTGAATACTTCTTCCATCATCCCAAAAAGGAACAATCCGTTGTTGAACAACGCGAGCAGGAAAGTCCGGAAGCCGCGGCAATCAATGAAAAAGCGAAGGTTAAATCGGCAGTTACTACCGACTTTATCCTTTCCATTGAAATCGTCATCATCGCATTAGGCAGCGTGCTGGAAGAAAGCCTGGCCATTCAGATTATGACTGTTTCGGCTGTCGCATTAGTAGCCACGGTCGGAGTCTACGGCATTGTGGCATTGATCGTGAGGTCCGACGATGCAGGTTATAAGCTGATCAAAAAATCCGACGACAAAGGTTTCCTGTCCAAAGTAGGCCACGTACTCGTGAAGGCACTACCTATTATGATCAAGGTTCTGGGCTTTGTTGGTACTATCGCATTAATACTGGTAGCAGGCGGGATTTTTGTTCATAATGTCAAATACTTCCATCACATTCTCCCTGATCTTCCTTCTATCGTCAAAGAGGCTGCCCTTGGCCTCGGTGCGGGACTGATTGTCTTTCTGCTGGTAAGCATTTTCCAAAAAGTATTTTCCCTGGGTAAACACTAGGCTGCATTTAAGGCTCTCCTGCCTGTCACGTCAGTAAATTCATTGCGCTGAATAACCCAAAAAATTATTTTACATACAAAACATGAATTTACATTTTCATTTTACATACATTTAATGAATTAATTGCTGATCCAATGAAAGGGACCAATCTGGGTGAATTTGAGGAACTGGTACTGCTGACTATCGCCGCCCTCGGCCAGGAAGCTTACAGCGTCGCCATTTGCGACGAACTGGAAAGATATACCGGCCGCTCCGCCAAACTCGGCGTCGTACATGCGGTATTGAACCGTCTTGAAGAAAAGAGCCTGAGTAAAAGTTACCTCGGCGATGCAAGCGCAACCCGGGGCGGAAAGCGGAAGCGGTTTTATGAAGTAACCCACGCAGGCAAGGTCGCACTCACCCGTGCCAAAGAAGTGCGCGAGAACATCTGGAGGAACATTCCCGGCTTTAATCTCGAAGGCTCAATATGAAAGAGACTACCCCCCGGCCCCCCAAATGGGCGACCGATTTCCTGAGATGGTACTGCCGGCCAGGCCTGGCTGAGGATCTGGAAGGCGATCTGTTTGAGTATTTCACACGAAACGTGCGTAACAAAGGAGCTAGGCGTGCGCGCCTGATCTATATCATAGACGTGATCAAGTTCCTGCGGCCTTATACCATCCGAAAAATAGATCCACTCACCTTTTTGTCTCATTTCTTTATGATCGGCAGCTACTTAAAAACGTCGCGGCGCAGTCTGGTGCGCAACAAATTGTTTTCGATGATCAATATCATTGGCCTGGCTGTGAGTATGTCGGTAGGGCTGCTGGTGATTTCCATTGTGAGCGACCAGCTGGCTTACGATGATTTCCATGAGAAAAAAGATCGCATTTACAGGGTTATTACCCGTTTTCAAAACGACGGACAGTCGCCTATCAACCTGGCTTCTACCTCGGTGAAAGTGGCGCAACGCATTCCTGATGCGGTTCCGGGCATCGAGAACTTCACCGTGATGCGCACGGGCTTCTCGGGTGACGCGCAGGTGGGGCAAAATATCTTTCCGATTGAAGCGACCTGGGCCGATCAGTCCTTTTTCAAAGTCTTCACTTTCCCATTGATCGCAGGCGACCCGGCGACGGCGCTCAAAGAACCCTACTCGCTGGTACTTACAGCAAAAACGGCCGAAAAGCTCTTTGGAAGTACGGACGCGATCGGGCGCACTGTACGTTTCGATTCCCTCGACTACCAGGTAACCGGCATTGCCAAAGATGTACCTCACCTATCCCATATCCGTTTTGACGCGCTCATTTCCTTCGCCTCGGCAGACGCGCTGATCGGCAAGAAGGACAATAACTTTTATGCATGGAACAGTGTATGGTCCAACTACGTCTATATTACGGTTCCAAAAGGCGGCTCAACGGCTGGCATGCAGCGCGCGCTGAATAAGCTGAGCGCGGCAGAAAACAAAGCTTTACAAACCGCGAAAGTGACTGTTTCGCTTCAACCGCTGCACGATATCGCAATGGGGCAGGACCTGTCCAATAACATTGGACCCAAAACAAACCCTATGATCCTGTGGGCGCTGGGCGGGCTTGCCTTCGTGATCATTCTTTCTGCCTGTTTCAATTATACCAACCTTTCCATTGCCCGGTCCTTGCGCCGCGCCCGGGAGGTGGGCGTGCGGAAGCTTATCGGTGCACACCGGAGCCACGTACTGGGACAGTTCATTGCCGAGGCAGTGATGATTGCGCTGCTTGCACTGCTGTTTTCATTCGGTTTATATGCATTCCTGCGCACAGAGTTCCTCTCGCTCGACAAGCACATTGCCCAGCTTTTCACATTGAACCTGTCGCTGGTGACAGTACTCTGCTTTATCGCGCTCGCGGCGGTTACAGGAATCCTGGCGGGCGTATTACCTGCATTGTTCTTTTCCAAAATCAGCGCATTGTCGGTGATGAAAGACAGTGGCGGACTTAAACTTTTCAAGCGGATCGGATTGCGCAAAACGCTGATTGTAGTACAGTACGTGCTTTCCCTGATCTTCATAGCCACCACAATGGTTGGTTACGGACAATACAAAGGCTTCCTGAACTTCGACCTGGGCTTTTCAACTGAAAACGTACTGAATATCAAGCTGCGCGGTGAAGAGGCCGATGCATTGAAGAAAGAGCTGGCCGAGCTGCCGGAGGTAAAAGGGATATCAACATCCAGGATGATCACCAGCGTAGGCAGCTTTTATGGAGAAACAGTGAAGTACAATCCGGGCGATTCCGCATTAGTCTGGCATAATACTGTGGACGAAAACTACATTCCCGTGCACCAGCATAAATTACTGGCAGGTACCAACTTCAAGCTGCGCCCCGAAAAGGGAAAGGAAAGCGAGGTCATTGTGAACCAGCAGGTATTGAAGCGCTTCAATATCGCCGGACAAGATCCTCAAAAAGCATTGGGAGAGTTGATCACGGTGGGCGGAAAGAAGCTGGCGATTGTGGGCGTGTTGAAAGATTTCCATTACGGAACAATGGAAAGCAAGATCGACCCTGTGATGCTCCTCTACTCGGCAAGCGAGCCCAGTGGTTATCTCAACCTGAAAATTACTTCCGGCGACCTTGAAGCTACGATTGAAAAGGTGGAAAACATCTGGAAGAAGTTCGACAAAGTACATACCCTAGAAGCACGTTTTTACGACGATCAGATCCAGGAAGCTTACAGTCAGTTTTCTGTAATGATCAAAATCGTAGGCTTTATCGCGTTCCTCGCGATATGCATTGCCTCGCTGGGATTGTTTGGAATGGTCGTTTTTACAACGGAAACAAAACTCAAAGAGATTAGTATCCGCAAAGTACTAGGCGCAAGCCAGGCAGGATTGGTGTTCCTGCTGTGCCGCAATTTCCTGTTGCTGCTCGCCATTTCGGCGGCTGTTGCATTGCCGGTCACCTATGTGCTTTTTGATCAGATATTCCTGACGAAATTCGTTTATCATCAACCCATCGGCATGATTGAACTGGTAAGCGGCGCCATTGCAGTGATGTTGCTGGCATTGTTAATGATCAGCTGGCAAACGGCCAAGGCAGCCCGGAGCAACCCGGCTGAGATACTGAAAAGCGAGTAGCTCCAGACTGGCGCCTGCAATCAGCTGAGGTTACTTTTTAGCGGCCCGTTTGTCCAGCTCCGCATCTACCGGTACCACTGTAGCAAGATGTTGTTTCGCTGCCGCAGACAGTTCTTCAATCACTTGCGGGTACTTACTGCCGATCTCGAATTTTTCGGATGGATCGTGTTCCAGGTTGTACAAAAGAGGCGGATTGTGCACTGCTGCGGGCTTTTGAGAGTAAGACGCATTTGTCTTAAAATGCAGCTTATAAGGTCCTTTCCTGATGGCGTACAGATCGTTATTCTCATAGTAATAAACGATTTCTGCACCTTTCCCGGACTTGCCTGTCAGGATATCGGCGATGTTACCGCCATCGAGCTGCGTATTTGCAGGTGCCTCTGCGCCGGCCCACTTCAATATCGTCGGATAGAGGTCCATTGAAGTGGTTACGGTAGACGAAACCTGGCTTTTTACAGTTCCTGGCATCCAGGCAATGGCGGGCACGCGCATTCCGCCCTCGTAGGTAGACCCTTTCGCTTCATAAAGCAGCCCCGATGAGCCGCCGTTTTCATCGATCAGACTTTTCATCAGCCAGGGACCATTGTCGCTGAGGAAGACGACGAATGTATTCTGGTCCAGTTTGAGTTCTTTCAGTTTGTTCAAAATCTGCCCGACGCTCCAATCCAGTTCTTCTACCACATCGCCATAAGGCCCGCGCTTGCTCTTTCCTGCAAAATCAGGCGAAGCGTGCAGCGGAACGTGAGGGAACGGACTGGCGTAATAGATGAAAAAGGGTTTGCTGCGGTTTTTGGTAATTAAATTGGTCACTTCGCTGGTAAACCTTTTTGTCAGCAGGTCCTGGTTTGGCTCGGTTTCCACTACTTTGGTGTCGCGGTACAAAGGCAATGCAGGATTGTCAGCAACAATCGGTTTTCCATTCGCATCGGTACGGAAAGACTCTTTGCCCATATCATTGGAATACGGAATGCCGAAGTACGAATCAAAGCCATAGTTGGTCGGCAAAAACTCAGGCAGCGAGCCCAAATGCCATTTTCCAACGATTGCAGTCTGGTAACCTTTCCCTTTCAATGTTTTGGCCAGCGTTGTCTCGTGCAGGGGTAAGCCGCTGGTGGAATTGGTAAAAAAAACCTTGTTGGCCGCACTCGTCCCGAACACGCCGTTTCGGACAGGCAGCCGGCCCGTAAGCAATGCAGCCCTGCTGGGTGAGCAGACATTGGCCGCTACATAAAACTGCGTGAACCGCGTACCTTCCAGTGCCATTTTGTCCAGGTTCGGTGTACGGATCGTCGGGTGACCGTACACGCCCAGGTCACCATAACCCAGATCGTCGGCTAGGATGATAATGAAATTCGGCTGTTTCGATTTCTGGGCAAATGCGGCCGCTGAACTCAAAACCAGGGTAATCAGGAGTGAGTATATGGGATATCTTTTCATGATGATATGTTTTGTCTGATAAGCATTCAGCGCGTAGCGAGCTGGTCAGGCCACGCAGCTGGCATGCCGGTTTTCTTGAAAACAGGTAATTGTGCGTTCCATTTTTTGAGCTGCGCGGTCAGCAATGCGGCTAGCTCCCTTGTTTTCGCAGGATTGGAAGCTGCCAGGTCTTTTTGCTCGCCTATGTCGTTTTTGAGATTGTAGAGTTCCAGCTTCTGGTTCCGGTAGTCGTAAATGAGTTTCCAGTCGCCTTTGCGCAATGCGCTTGCAAAATGAATGTTGGGCCCCTCCTGCGCAATCCAGCGGTTGGGATGATGCCACACCAGCGCGCGCTGATCGTCCTTGAATGCAGGATTTTTAAAGATCGGCAAAAAGGACTTTCCGTCAACCTGCTGGAACAGTTCAGGACTTTTTACACCGGCTATTTCCAGTATGGTGGGAAAGAAATCTTCCACAATCACATACTGCGCCGCGGTAGTCTGCGGCTTCACCACACCCGGCCAGCGCACCAGCATTGGCTCGCGTATCCCCCCTTCATACACAGAACCTTTTCCCGCTTTGAGCGGCAGGTTGTGCGTCCACGCTTTGCCTCCGCGCTGCGGCTTGGTGCTCAGCCCGCCATTGTCGGACATAAACAGGATCACTGTGTTATCAGCCAGCTTTTGATCGTCCAGGTATTTCAGCAAATCCCCCAGGCTCTTGTCCATTCCCTCGATCAACCCGGCGTACTTCGCTTCCAGACTGTCCAAACCCAATTTCAAGTACTTGTCGACATAGCGTTTATCAGCATCCAGCGGCGTGTGTACCGCATAATGTGCGAGGTAAAGAAAGAACGGCTTCTTCTCCGAAACAGGCTTTTCCAGCGCCTTTATAGCTTCCATTGTAATTGCGTCACTCAGAAAAGTGCCGGTACCGTGGTAAGCTTCCAGGCCGGGTACCGCATTGCGGTTGGGCTTTCCATTGTTTGGTTTGTCATAATTGTTCTCGCCTAAATAACTCGCTGGGTGCCCGATCTCGCTCCCCGCAATATTGACCTGAAAACCCAGATTAACAGGGTCTGCGCCCGGCGTACCCTTCGAGCCGAAATGCGCTTTTCCGCTGTGAATCGTATAATACCCATTGTCGCGCAAAACCGCAGGAAGAGGTGTTCCGTGAAAAGTATGCGGCACATTGGCTTCGGGACTGAAACCATTGATGTTCCAGTCGACGAACTGCATTGTCGTGTCTGCAAAATCAGTATTGGTGTTCTGGTTGGGCGAGGTCCAGTGTGTAACGCGGTGATGCGCCGCATTCACTCCCGTGATCAGACTCACGCGCGTGGGGGTACAAACGGGCATTGCATACGCATTGGTAAACTTCATTCCCTCCTGCGCCAGCCGCTCCATATTGGGTGTGTGGTAACGTTTGTTAAAGTCTGTTACCTTCTCCCAAAACGGCACAGAAGTATCCTGCCAGCCCATATCGTCCACCAGGAATACCACAATGTTCGGCTTCGCAGTTTGAGTCGATACTGGTTTCGGTACCGACAAAGCTGTCAGTACCAAAACCATTGCAATGCAATTCAATAACTTATTTGTAACCTTCATTCTGTTTGAGGTTTGGATTACGGTCGATCTCGCTTTGCGGCAGCGGGAAAAGTACCTGGTGATCAAATGCAACCTTGCCCCGCGCCTTTGCCCATTCGATAAACTTGCCGTGGCGGATCAGATCCTGGCGGCGCAGCTCTTCGGAAAAGAACTCCCACCCTCTTTCTTTCAGGATCTGCGCACGGAAAGCTTCTTTCGTCGGAAGCTGAGCCAGTGTCAAAGCAGCCAGACCAGCTTTTACATGAACCTGATTGAGAAGGCCAAGTGCCTCCGCTGTCGGACCATTCAGCTCATTCAATGCCTCCGCCTTAGTTAAAAGGATATCTGCGTAACGTACTACCGGAAAATCGTTTCCCAAATCGGCGGCGGTTGCATTCAGGTCTTCTTCAAACTTGAAGCTCCTTTTGTCATCTTGTCCCAACACAATGTGCTTGCCGCTCAGGTCATCGTACTCCGTCAGGAACACCTGCCTGCGCTGGTCTTTGGGATCGAACGAATCGTAAAATGCAGACAGCGTTTTCAGTTGCGTCGCGTAGTTGGCCTTGGGGTTACCCTTGAATTTGTAGCTGGGCGGCGCGGCGTGTGCCAGATAGTTGGTACCCAGGCCCGGCTGCGCAATGTGCGGCCGCACGTAAATGAACTCACTGTTCACCTCATTGGCCAGTTTGAACAAATCGGCGCGGTTAGCACTGTTAAACAAACTGTAAGTGTTCAGATCAATTACTTTCTGGGCTGTTTCGCTGGCTTTTGCCCATTCTTTATTATTAAGATAAAATTTGGCAAGAAATGCGAGCGCAGCGCCTTTGGTCGCCCTGCCATAATTTTTGGCTTTTACAGGAAGGATCTCACTTACTGCATTCAGCTCGTCCGTCACAAACCTGACGAACTCTTCTTTGGTAGCACGCGCCGGCCGGTCTTCACTGCTGCTGATACTACTGGTAATGAGCGGCGTTGGCCCGAAAAGATCATACAGATAGATGTATCCGCTGGCGCGCAGGAACCTGGCTTCGGCCACGATCTGCTTTTTCCTTTCCTCGTCCAGTTCTATTGCAGGCACATTGTCGATCACGAGATTGGCGCGGTAAATGCCACTGTAGTACCGCGTCCACGCTACATCGAAAAATTCGTGGGAGGCATTCCAGGTAAAATCTTCCAGCGGCTGCGCCAGCCCGCGCAACCCGCCCTCCCGGATAATGAGCAGGTCGGTAGTGACTTCGGCCATCACAAAAATGTTCCGGAATCCGTCGGTACCCTGCTTTTGTTCCAGCGCATAAGCCGCATTCAGCAGCGCCTCGGCATCGTCAGCCGTTTTGAAAAAATTATTAGGACCGAATGAAGAAAAAACCTCTTCTTCCAGCGGCTTGTCGCAGCCTAAAACACTGAGCAATAAAAAGATATATAGCAGCTTTTTCATTTTTATCAATATCAAAGATTAATACTCAAACCGGCCGTGTAAGTACGTGAAAGCGGAAATGCATTGTAATCCGCACGCACATTGGAAGTTCCGAATGCACTCACTTCGGGATCGTAGCCCGTGTATTTCGTAATGGTAAACAGGTTCTGGCCGGTTATGTAGATCTGCACATTGCGCACATATTTCCATTTGGCAGTCGGGAAGTTGTAGGTGAGCTGCAATGTTTTGAGGCGCAGGTAAGAGGCATCTTCCACCGCCCGGCTGTTCACATTACTCGTGTAAGCCACCGCGACGGGGACAGCAGAGGAGTTTTTATTCGTCGGATTGGTTGGCGTCCAGCGGTCGGTATAGGTTTCAAGCAGCCGGTTGCGGCGGAAAGAAATCGGGTTTTCAGACTCGGTCCGGTTCAGGTTAAACATCTTGCTGCCCTGCACCCCCTGGAAGAAAAACGACAGGTTGAAAGGTCCGTAAGTAAAATCGTTGTTCAGCCCGTAAGTGAATTTGGGAAATGGCGAACCGAGGATCGTCCGGTCCTGCGAGTTAATCGCCCCGTCGCCATTTACATCCCGGTACTTGTACTCACCCGGCCGCGACAAAGGCTGCGCCGAAGAAGCGATATCCTCGCCGGTCTGGAAAACACCGTCAACAATGTAACCATAGTAGGCATTGAGCGGATCGCCTTTGCGGATGATCGTAAAATCGTTGGTGAAGCCCGCCGAGCCGCCCAGAATAAAAGGCAATGCACCCAGATCGGTTACCTCGTTTTTTATGGTCGAGAAATTGGCCGCAGTCCGCCAGGTAAATGGCGCAGTAATGTTGATCGAATTCAGCCCCAGCTCAAATCCCGAGTTTTTCAGGCCGCCCACATTTTTGAATGTAGTGGTAAAACCCGTCGTACGCGGCACGGGAAGTTGCAGCAGCAGATCTTTGGTTTGCTTATGGAAATAGTCAATACTCCCTGTGAGCCTGTTATCCAGCACCCCGAAATCGATGCCCAAATCGAGCTGCGTGGTGGTTTCCCATTTCAGGTCCGGGTTGGGGAGCTGGGTAGTAGAGATACCTACATAGGGAGCGCCGTCAAAAATCGCCTGTCCCTGCGGGCCGAGCAGCACCAGCGATTTGTAGCTGCCGATATCCTGGTTGCCGGTTACCCCATAGCTTGCGCGGAATTTCAGATCAGTGACTGAGCGGACATTTTTGAGAAACAACTCGTCCTTAATGCGCCAGCCCAATGCAACAGAAGGGAAAACGCCGTATTTGTTATTATCCCCAAACCTCGACGAACCGTCGGCGCGAATGGAGGCGGTAAGCAGGTATTTGTCAAAAAGATTATAGTTAATGCGGCCGAGGTAGGAAAGCAGCTGGTTTTTAGTGCGACCCGAACCAAGCGAAAATGTGCTTTGTGCACCGGCAGCAAGGTTATCCGTACCCAGCGCGTCGAGGGGGAAGTTTTGCGCCCCCGCCGTAAGTGAGCTTGTTTCAAATTCCTGGAAAGTGTACCCGCCAAGTATTTCAAGCTGGTTGTTTTTATCCAAAGCTTTACTGTAACGCGCTGTAACTTCGATCAGGTTATTGTAAGAATTGCTCGTGAGCACATTGGCAACGCCCCTGGTACCTTCTGCCCTTTTGGTAAGCCTGGAAGTGAAAATGTCGCGGCGCGAATCCTGGCGGTCTGTTCCGAAGTTGATTTTGGCAGATAGCGAAGGCAGGAAGAAGTACTCTGCAAATACACTCGCGAATGTGCGGTTGGTAGTGGCAAAATCGCTTACCTCGCTGGCCAGTCCCACGGGATTTTCGAGGTTAACGATCTGTGTCTGCGCCCAGGTACCATTTGCATTCCTGATCGGGAGCGTGGGATCCTGGAAAATAGCCGTGTTGATCACACCCGCGCTCTCATTGACGCTCACGCCATTTGGTACAAAATCATCCTTTACATTGCTGGAATTCAGACTGAGTCCGAACTTGAACTTTTCATCAGAATAATTCAGGTTGACGCGACCTACATACTTTTTGATCCCCGAGCTGATCACCACGCCTTTCTGGTCAAGGTAGTTCAGCGAAGCATAGTAATTGAATTTGTCCTGCCCGCCCGAGAAGCTCAGCTGATGGTTTTGAACAGACCCTTTTTGAAAAATCTCATCCTGCCAGTAAGTCCCCGCTCCTATTTGCGCGATCTGCTCGGCAGAGAACTCCGGTGCCTGTTTCTGGTCGGCGCGCAGGTCGTTGAGCAGACTCGTATACTGCTTTGCATTCAGCATCGGCACCCTTTTCGTCACTTCTGAAATACCGCCGGACAGCGCGTAATTCACATTCAATTTTCCCTTGGTCCCTTTTTTGGTGGTAATCAGAATAACCCCGTTCGCACCACGTGAGCCGTAGATCGCCGTCGCAGAAGCGTCTTTCAGGATTTCGACGGATTCAATATCATTGGGGTTCAATGCATTGAGCGGGTTGCGCGGAGCCTGTTCCGTGACCACCGTCGAGCTGGGTACCACCGAAGTGTTATTAATCGGCAGGCCGTCGATCACATACAAAGGTTCATTATTGGCATTGATGGAGTTGGCCCCACGAATGCGGATCGTTACCCCGCCGCCCGGCTCAGAGCTGGACTGGGTAACCTGTACCCCTGGCGAGCGCCCGGCAATCAGCTGGTCGACAGAGGTTTGTACCCCTTTGTTGAAATCCCTGCTATCCAGCGAGCTGACGGAGCCTGTCAGGTCACGCTTTTTCTGAGTGCCGTAGCCGACCACCACCAGCTCATTGAGCTGGCGCGTATCATCGCTCAGCTGCACATTGACCTGAGAACGGCGGCGCACAGGCACTTCCTGCGTCAGGTAACCAATGCCGGAGATTACCAGTACCGCCTCTTCACCGGCCTGGATTTCGAAAGTACCATCCGCATTGGTGGAAGTACCCGTAGTAGAACCTTTGATCAGAATATTGATCCCGGGCAATGCCGACTGGTCAGTGGAAGATGTAACCTTTCCTTTGACCAGGCTTTGTGTAAATCCCGGAAAAGCCAGCAGCAGCAAGCCCAGGGTCAACATGCTGAAAGGAGAAACACGCAAATGTTGAGACATAAGAATTGGATATAGTTTATGTAAATCGGAGCGCGAATTTACTTAAACTATTTAATCTACCAAGTTTGTAGATTATAAATTCTTATCTGAAATTTTCTGCGTTTCTGAGAGATCAGTGATGATTTGTGTTGTTGAAGCAGCTGGTTAACTGCTGAGGAGCTTACCTTTTCTCCATTCGGACAACCTGGTGTTCGATCGGTTTGACGGTATTCAGATAGGCGAAGATTGCACTCAGGTCCTGCTCCTTCATGCCGCCGTACATTGTCCACGGCATAGGTGAGTTCAGGTCACCGGGTGCAACTTTGGGGGCAACATAATTGCTGTCTGCAAATGCTTTGAAGCGCGCAACGAAAGCTTCTCTGGTCCAGTTACCAATGCCGGTTTCCTTGTGCATGGTGATGTTCGGCGAGCGTACTACGCCATTCGGACTGCTAAACTCCATTCCGCCACCGAACTCTGTGCCCGGCACTACACTTCCTTTTTCAGTTTTGCTGTGGCAATCCACGCATCCTGTTGCGGTAATGAGGTATTTGCCGTAGGCAACCTGGTCGGTTTCGGCGGGCCGCTTCGTAAATGCAGCTTTCTGGGGCATGGTGTTAATCAAAAAATTAACCGGAAAATCGGGCTCGGATTCCGGCACATCATTCTTGATCGGCGCCAGTCCGCGGATGTAGGCGATCACCGAATAGATATCCTCCTGGTCCAGCTGTCCGAACCGGTGGTAACCCATTACAGGAAACAGCGCCTTTCCATCCTTGTTCACACCAGTGGTAACGGCACGGAAGATTTCTCCGTCCGTCCAGCTGGCCAGTGTGTAGGGTGTGATATTAGGTGCAAAAAACTTACCCGGGAATCCCATTTCCTGCGTAAAAGCTTCTCCGCCCCCACCGAGACCGCCCGATAGCGGCCCTGCGTACCGCGACCAGTCGCGGGTACTGTGGCAATCCATACAAACAGTTACATGGTTGGCGAGGTACTTGCCCCTTTCAATGCGAGCTGGTGTCAGTTCTACTTTCAAGTCAGGAGCGGGACCGGTATCAGGTAATGCGGCTTTAACGTAAATCATAGCGGCGACAACAACTATCACCAGTCCGGCGAGGATCTTACCTGTAATTTTCAATGCTTTCATGTAACTGTCAGATGTTCGTTTAGGCAGCTGAACTTGCCGGTCCGTGCGGATTTGTCACTGTACAGCCAGCAGGTTTCGTCACCCGCAGCCTGCCCAGCGCGTCCGTACATCATGGAAGTTCAGTGTGGTGGTTGAAAAAAGTTGAGTAAAAAAGGAATAACGTTGAGTAAAAAATTGGTTCAGAGCTACTTAATCCGGAAGTAACCAGGTAAACAGCCTGCCTGAATGTCGTTGCAACTTGTGGGGACAAAACAAAGCATGCTGTAAGCAAGGCGCAATAGCAAATTCTTGCTATATCCACTATTTCAGGCAGGTTTTGGCAGGTAATTTGTCGTCTTTTTTAAATCTTCCTCTCAACTCCGTTCTTCATTGCATGCTGCGTAATTTGGTTTTGTTTGCTCACCTGTTATTTCGGAGCAAAATTTGGGTTTTCACTCTGATTGTCTTTCTGGTACATTCTGGCATAATCACCTGTCCGGCGCAGGGGCCTCAAACGCGCGTGAACATCCAGCTGCTTGGCCCTGAGCAAGGGTTGCCCAGCAGGAATACACGCTGCCTGGCAGAGGATGGGCGCGGGTTTATTTGGGTAGCGACCGGCCAGGAACTGTGGCGCTACGACGGGTACACATTTCAAAATTTCACCTCCCTCCTCACCCGCTCGATTGGTGGCGGCACGCTGATCAACCAAATGCGGACCGGCGCCCGCGGGGATATCTGGCTCGCGCATAACAATGGCGTCAGTGTGATTGACCCTGTGAATCTGCGCTGCACGACCATTGATCCTTCCAGCAATCTGAAAGGAGCGGCTACCAGGCAAAATCTTGATATTTTCTTCGACAACAATCAGGACACATGGACGGCGATACCAGGTGGCAAGCTCGTGAAGTTCAGCAAAAAGCGCGTGCCGGTCGCATTGTATACGCCGCCGGCTAGCCCTGGACATTCGCCTGCATTCGAGTCACAGGTAACCAGGCTCTTTTTTGATAAACAAAACAATGGATATGCATTTACAGGCAGTACATTCCTCGATAAGGTAGATGCGAATGCGCGACTCATCCGGCGGATCAACCTGTTGGATAAAGCGCAGTTGAACAGTGATATCGTAATTTCCAGCCTCGTGCAGTTTGCCCCCGGGGAGCTGACTATTTATTATGAGAAAAAAGGCGGTAAGGATCCATTTTCGCGCAAATACGTGTTCGAAACACAACAGCTTGGTCCGGCTACTGCAATTGACACGCCTTTAATTCCCGACTATATCGGTCACGATTCAAGAGGTTACAGCTGGTACAAAGCCTCCGAGAACATTGGTTTTTTAAACAAAAAAACAGGCAAGTTCACCGACCTGACTTCCCAGCTGCAGCAGAAATCCGGTGCTACCAGCTACTTTTTCGCCGCTTACCTTAGCTCCGATGACAGCTTCTGGATCTCGTGCGTAGACGGACTTTTCAAGATCACGCTGACCGAGGAGATTTTCCGGAAATACCTCAATGTACCCCTGGAAAAACCGGGAGATATCGGCAGCAGCATTCGCGGGATTACGGAAGACGATTCAGGAAAAATATGGGTATGTTCTTACGGTTTCAATCGGGATGGAAGAACGTATTTACTTCACCAGATTGATCCGGTAACTGGAATGCGCCGCCATATGGCGCTTCACCGGCCGAGTAATCTGCCCGGCGACAATGTAATTCCCTATAAAGTGCTCTTTGCACAAGACCAGATTTACGCAGTGACAGACGGCACCCAGTTTATTAAAATTGATCCTGCAACAGAGGTCTATTACCCGGTTGCATTCCCCGCAGTAAGCGGCCGCGGTTTTACTACTTTTTACAAACTGAATGAACATACGCTCTGGATGGGAACCTGGGGCGGCATGGCGACGATAGATACCCGCGACCTGAAACCCGTTTTGCTCAACGACAAAGCAGGCGCCTACATCAAGAATGTGAGGGTTAACCATTTTATGGCTTGGAAAGACGGCAGCATTCTGGTGAGTACCACGAATGGTTTGTATGTGATTAACAAGAATGCAACTGTCCGCGAGCATTTCGGACAGAATCCGAAAGACAAGATCCAGCTTCCCGCCTTGCAGATATTCCACACGATCTGGCATGAAAATGCATTATGGGCTTCTTCCGGCCAGGGTTTGATCCGCATTGATCCGGTTCTGAAAAAGGCGCGGCTTTTTACTATGCAGGACGGTCTGCCTGATAACAACATTTACGCAGCCCTGCCCGACACGCGCGGTAATCTCTGGCTGAGCACGAACAAAGGTCTCTCGCGTTTCAACATCCGCACACAGAAGTTTTACAACTACAGTACCAGCGACGGACTTCCGCACATGGAGTTCAACCACGGGTCTTACCTGAAATCTCGGGATGGTACATTGTACTTTGGCGGATTAAACGGGATTGTCGCATTCGATCCCGCGCGCATTGACCTCAGTGCCCGTAAAGAACGTCCGTTGCAGCTGATCTCCTATTCCAAATACGATGCAGACCGGAACCGTACCGACACTGTAACCAACCATCGCCCCGGCAGCGAGATCGTGTTCAACCCCGGCGACCGCCTTTTTGCATTCTCATTCATGAGCCCCGATTACCAGAATACCGCGCGCAACCGCTTTCGCTACAAACTGGAAGGCTGGGACGATGACCGCTGGCAGATTTTTGAAAACGGGAACAAACTACTGCTGAACAGTTTGCCGGCAGGGAACTACAAGCTCCGGGTACAGGTATCCGCAGCAGGCGCTGACTGGAGTAGCCAGGAGTGGCAGGTACCTCTCAGGGTGATTGCGCCCTGGTATAAATCGGTGTGGTTTTACCTGCTGAGCATGCTTTCCATCGGGCTGGTACTCTATCTTTTTTACCGTTATCGCCTGCGACAGATCCTTCAAATTCAGCAGATCCGAAACGGGATCAGCGCCGATATGCACGACGAGATCGGCAGCACGCTCAGCAGCATTACCTTTTATAGCCAGGCGCTGTTGATGCAAATGGAAAAGCCCGAACACCAGCAAGTGGTACAAAAGATCAAAAACAATGCACAGCAGGTGCAGGAAGGGCTCAGTGACATTGTGTGGAGCGTAAAAGCGGGCAGTGACGAGATCGAAGATGTGTTTGCCCGCATGTTCCAGTTTGGCAGTGCGCTGGCGGAGTCCAAACAAATTGCATTCCATTTTGAAACAGATCCAAGGCTCGAAAACATGAAACTGGATATGCAGAAGCGCAAAAACCTGTACCTGATCTTCAAAGAGGCACTCAACAATGCAGCCAAGTACGCCGCTTGCACGAGTATGCGCGTGGTCGTCAGACAGGAAGAGAACCAGGTCAAAATGGTGATTGAAGACAATGGAAAAGGATTTGATCAAAAATCCGCGAAGCGCGGCAATGGGCTCGCAAACATGCAGCAGCGCGCATTACAGATCAAGGGGCAACTGACAATAGAGTCGGCAGCAGAGCAGGGAACTGTAATCACCCTGATTTTTTGAGAAGGTTGCAATAACAAATATTTGCTATATCATCCCAGGCATTGATCCCGTAATTTTGCACGATGGCTTCAAGGATCATTATTTTCGACGATAACCAGGAACGGTTGAGCAGCGTGGCAATGCTGCTTAACCTGTCCGGCGATTTTACATGTACAGGCACTTTTCCCAATGCAGTCAACCTGGTTGCAGATATTACAGCTTCCAAACCCGACCTTGTACTGATGGATATTGACATGCCAGGCATGGACGGGATCGAGGCAACTCGGCTTGTCAGAAAGCATTTCGGTGCTTTGCCGGTATTGATCCAGACCAACTTCGAAGACGACGAACGAATTTTTGAAAGCCTGAGGGCTGGCGCAAATGGGTACCTGCTCAAAAAAACAAGTCCGGAGCGGTTTTTAGAAAGCTTAACAGAGGCACTTGAAGGCGGCGCTCCGATGACGGGCAGCATTGCCGCCAGGGTACTCAGGTATTTCTCGGCAGAGTCCACAGCCAAAAAGGACTACCACCTGACCGAACGTGAAAAGCACATACTGAGCTTTCTGGTTAAAGGGTACAGCTACAAGCTGATCGCTTCCGAATGCCGCATTACCTATAATACTGTGAATAACCACATCCGCAATATTTACGACAAGCTGTATGTGAACAGCGCTACGGAGGCCGTCAGTCTGGCCATCAAAGAGCGGCTGGTGTAGCTACCGGCTTACCTGTCGGTTACCGTTCCCACCGAATAGTACAGCTGTGCGACTGCCTTCTGGTAGCCCGCCACAAGCTCCGCCAGCTTGATCTTCATATCAATCAGCTTCGTTTCCCTGCTGTTGATCAGGAACAATGTACTTTCCCCAAGGTCAAATTTGGCCAGTTCGCCATTAAGAAGTATCTGCTGGTTATCGATGCTTTTGGACTGAATGACCAACTGTGATTCGTAAGCTTGCAGGCTGTTGAAGGAGCTCAGGATCTTGGTGTTGATCTCCCGGCCCGTTTGCTGAACATCGTATTGCAGCGCGCGTTGTTTTACTTTGATCTCATTCAGCTTTCCTCTCTGGCTGCGCAAGAATAGCGGAAAGGAAAAATCGACCCCAAGCTTATAGTTGCTCCATTGAAAATCATAATATTCAGGAACATAAGAGCCAAAATCGGTTCTGGTGGTAATAAGCGAGGCGCTCACGTTGAGCTTGGGTTTCAGCATTTCCCTGCGGTAATTTCTTTCGAGTTGAAGCTGCAAACCTTTATTTTTCAGCAACAGCAGCTCAGGATGCGAGGTGGCTGCATTGCTGATCAGTGTTTCCAGCTGGTTTTTGTAAAAATCCGCACCCGGCTGTTCTGTATCCTGCGGGACGGAATTTTCCGGTAATTCCAGCGGCTCTTCGCGCTCATTCCACAAATGGTTTGACATTACCAGACGCGAGTTATTCAGCTCCACGCGGATCTTTTCAAGCTGCAGGCTGCGCTCCTGATAGGTAATGGCTGCTTCTACGGAATCAATGGCTGGCTTATCGCCGATCAGTACCTGATTTTTGACAAACAGAAATCGTTTTAAAGCCAGGTCGGTACCTTCGCGGATCAATGTAAACTGACGGTACGCATAAAACCAGTCCCAGTAATCTTTCACGGCTTCATACCACACCAGGTTGATCTGCTTGATCTTTTCTGCCTCGGCATAGCCGACCATTACCCTGGCCTGCCGCAATGTATTCCGGCGCGCATCGATCAGGAAACCCTGGCCAATCGGAACACTCAGCCCCACCCCTGCAAGTCCCGGCTGGGCTGTGCGCGTTTCAGGATTGGTGTAAGCACCTACATTGCGGTCGTAACCGATTTTCAGGTCTGCACCTGCCAGCCAGAGCGGCACTTTGAGCTCGTTGGACCAGTTGTTATAATAGTCGGTACCACCGAAGGTTTTTCTGCCAAAATAGCTTTTGAGGTTGGGGTCAAAATCACCCCAGGCTTGCTGCACTTTCGTCCTGGCCTCTTCGCCGAGCAATCCCGCCTGCTTTACAACAGGGTGATTGGCCAGAACGATCTGCTCAAAATCCTTCAATGCAAATACCCGCGCATTTTCGGGAATGGTATCGTTCTGAGCGTGGCCTGTTACCTGAAAGGCAACAAGCGCCAGCAGCAGGAAGATCAATCGCTCCCCTTTTATTAAGTAATCCATGTTCAACAATGTTACGGCCACTCTCTTTTTCATCACTTCGCTCCTACCTGCACATCCGGCTCCTTTTGCAAGCTCGGCGGGAATCCGTTAAGCAACCGCCATATTTCGTACCAAAGCGGAACAGACCGCAGGATCACGCGCCCGTAAACGCCCGAACCCTGCCGCAGCTGCTTGGGCCAGGGCTGGTCTTTTTCCGGGACCGGATCGGCCGGCTTCACCAGAAGCCGGTATTTCCCACCTTCGCTGCTTACCAGGTCAATCACCGATACTGTACCCGCGAAAGTTCCGACTGCTACTGACGGCCAGCCTGAAAACTGTACCGAAGGCCAGCCTTCAAACTGCAAACGCACGTCGCTGTTGTTCAGGATCAGCGGCACATCCATTGCATCCACGTAAATCTCGGCTGCCACCAAAGGCGCATCAGGTTGAAGTGTGGCAATGGATTCGCCTTCCTTGATATTTTCGCCAATACCCGCTTTCAGCGTTTTGACTACAAATCCATTCTGCGGCGCACGTACCACGTACAGCCCGCGGCGAATATTGATATTGGATATCTCGTTGCGAAGCTTGGCTATTTCGCCCTGCGCGCTTACCCTGCTCGACAATGCCGAGCTCAGGTCCGATTGTGCTTTCGCCAGCGACTGATCGTACTCTGCCTTGATGTTATCTAGGTCGATCTGCGCATTGCGGAGTGACTGAATGGAGTTGTTCAGCTTGTTCTGCTGGCTGATCACTTTGGCATTATCCTCCTGCAACTTCAATCTTCTTGATTCAATGTCAGTCAGCGAAAAGAGCCCGTTCTGATAACCGGCTTCATACCGCGCCAATCGTGACTTCGCTATTTCGTAAAAACGCTGCACTGCTACCAGGTCGGCGCTGTCGATGGTCACGTAGTTTTCTGCCTGGCGTACCTTGTTGCGCGCCGCATTCAGCTTGATCGACAGTGCTGTGGTAAGCGCGCGCATTTGTGCGTTGGTCGCTTCCATTTTCTGTGCAGCTGCATCTTCACTGCCTTTTTTGGCAGACAGCTGCTCCTGTAAACGCACCGGCAGTTCAGGATCGAAGTACGACTGGCTGGTTTCGGAAATTACCAGGATAGTATCTCCCTTTTTCACCTGCTGACCTTCCCTTACCGCCCAATGCTCAATGCGACCGCCAATCTGGTTTTGTACAGTTTGTGGCCGGTCTTCCGGCCGCAATGCAGTCACGTAGCCGCGGCCCGGGATGGTTTGCCGCCACGGCAGAAACAGCACGATGATAAATACCAGCAGCAGGCCGATCATGATCTTGCCCAATGCTTTCGGAGCGCGGGTGGTCAGGATCTGTTCCCGGGAGTGTACTCCCATTTCTTCCCACCGGTTTTGTTCGAGCATTTCGTTAGCCATGTCTCACCTCACTTTCTTCAAGTTCAAGATCTGTAACAACAGCAAGCTTCTCGCTACCAGTTACCATATCAAAGAGTGTATTCAGATTGGTCATGAATTTTTCAACTGCGTAGCTGATTTGCACGATGATCACCTCGGCGGCTACAAATTGCCCGAGTGTCATTTGTCTTTCAATTACGTAATGTGAACCTAAAAGCAGGAGCCCTCCCATTAACGCAGTCCGCAATGCTACCGAACTCGCAAAAAACTTCCGGAGAATCCTGAAATGCTCATTCCTGGCCCGGAGGTACCTGGAAGTAAGCTTGTCTGTTTCCATGATCACCTTGCTCAGCTGAGCAGGCTGGTTGCGGTACCTGTCCAGGTCTGCCGCGACGGATTCGAGATAAGCCACCACCTCATACTTGTACTCCGATTCCTCAATGCTCGTCATCAGGCCCTGCTTGTAGAATAGCCCTAGCATGAGCAGGATTACCAGCACGGTTATCACACCAAAAACGATAAACACAGGGTGGTAAAAGGAAAGCAGTATCGCCGCAAAAAAGATCTGCACCGTAGATGCGACCACGTCGACGAGGAGCTTTGTAAGTCCTTTCTGAATAGTAGTGACGTCAAAAAACCGGTTAACCAGTTCAGGAGGATATTCACCTTCCAGCTCCGATTTTTTGATCCTCGGAAAGCGATAGGCAAATTCCAGGGCGGCTCTTGTGAAGATTTTCTGTTCAAGTACCTCCACGAGCGTCAACTGGGCGATCAGCAAACTCCCACCGACAATCACCCCCAGTAGCACCATACCGATCAATATATACGTAGAACTGAATAATGCGCCATTGGATAAGAAGTTAAAAACGGCTGTTGTACCCAGCGGCAAAGTGAGCCCGATAAGTCCAATCAGAATGGCGTAAATGAAAATGAAATTGATTGTCGATCTTTCAACATAAAGCATTCCCACTAATCTCTCCCAGGCAGTGGGAGCTTCGACATGATGTCCCTTCTTCATTAATCTAATATTCGTTTAACATGGTTTTCCAGCTTCCCATTTTACCTGTTCACGGCAGAAGACTGACGAGGAGCTTTACTCTCATAAAGCCGGGTTAATAGATCATTCCCGATAAACGGAACCAAAAAATATGCCAAAAGTCAGTTTGTCAGGTTCTTTTCTCAGATGCATCCAAGATTTTCGGCTCATAACCCAACGAAGGCAGGGGTGCGTCAGGGCAATGTCAGTCTGGTTATACCTGGCAGACCTGCGGCATTCTTACTCAGCGACCGGTTACAAACGCCAGGCTTGTAGAAGCTGTGTGTAACTGATTATACAGTTTCAGGCTACAACCTCAAAAGTGGTTCTTGCCTGAATCCCTGCAAACCAAAGCAACCCGGCACAGGGTACCGGGTTGCTTTTAAGATAGAATTTGGATTTACTAAAAATCAGTTGACTTGCTCACATCTTCAAATGTGGCCAGATCATGCTGAACAGCCTCGATTTTGCTGTGCGCCATTGCGAGTGCGTCGGAGCCCAGGAACAGGTGCAACGGCCGGCTTTCCATTGCTGCCACCCGGATTAATGCGGCGGCAGCTTTTTCTGGGTCGCCCGGCTGGTTACCTATGATCTGATCATTGTGCAGTACTTCCAGGTCACGGGCTTCCTTATATGCGGCGATCGGGCTGGCGGCTGTCCGCAGCGACCCCTGCAACAGGAAGTTGGTTTTGAAATAACCCGGATACACCACCGTTGCTGCTACCCCCAGCGAAGCCGCTTCTGCCGAGAGCGCTTCGGTAAACCCGGCGACTGCAAACTTGGTCGCATTGTAAATCCCCCAACCCGGAAAAGTACCCAGGTAGCCGGCAATAGACGAGATGTTGAAAAATGCACCTGACTTCTTGTCACGAAAGTGCGGCATGACGTGACGGATCACATTCAGCGAGCCGAACACATTGACATCGAAGTTCTTGCGGGCTTCCTCGTCGGTAAGCTCTTCCAGGGTGCCGAGCTGTCCGTACCCAGCATTGTTGACCACCACATCAATGCCGCCCAGCTTGCCGATAATCTCGGCTACGGTTGCTTGCACAGCAGCGTTGTCCGTGAGGTCTACCTGCAAAGGCAAAAAATCACTTCCCTGATATCCCGCTTCTGCGCGCAGTGCTGCTACATCCCTCGAAGTAGCAGCTACCTTATAGCCTTCGCGCAACAGATCTTTTACCAGTGTTAAACCCAATCCTTTTGAGGCTCCTGTAACGAACCATACCTTTTGTGTTTCCATGTTTGTGAGTTGTTAATTTGTATGATACAAAGTTGCTCACAAGCTTCGGAGAGGCACTTATTCGGATCACAGGTGAATTTGCGACTTTCAAATATGGGCCGGCACAAACGTACTTTTCCTGAAAGCAGAAGGCGAGGTATTCGTTTTTTTCCGGAAAAACGAGGTAAAAGCCGCCTGACCAGAAAAACCCAGCCCGTCGCTGATCTCGTTGATCCCCCAGTCGGTTTGCACCAGCAGGGACTTGGCTTCGTGCAGCAAACGGTCCTGGATATGTTCCCTCAGAGTTTTTCCTGTCTGGCTTTTCACCAATGCATTCAGGTAGTTGGGATGTACCTGCAATTCGTCCGCGAACTCGGCCGCAGTTTTCAGTCTGGCATACGAACTCCGTTCTTCCACCTGGAATGCGGATTCGAGCAGTGACAAAAAACGATAGATATGCCCGTAACCCTCGGGAGTTGCGGCGGTAGCCCTGTTCTTTCCGGCCCTCTGACTTTCCAGGAGGAGCATCTGCAAATGGAGCAAAATAGCCTGCTTCTTATCTTCACTGCTGCCCCGCTCTTCTCTCAGCATTGTTTTAAAGTAGCCGTCAATCCGGTCGGACTGCTCGTCTGTGAGCTGAATAACCGCTTTGTCGCTGGCGAAATAGGGATATTGCCGGAACAGTTGAAGCACATGATCTGCTTCGCGACCGAAGTAGCCGGGGTGAATGAGACAGAAATGCCCGCCCGTTTCGCTGGAAGTAGTTTGCCACGACATGATCTCATCGGGATGAAGGAATGCGATTTCATTCGGCCCCATTTCATATCTGTGCAACCCAATCGTGAGCACACCGGTACCGGAAGTCATGTGAAATATCTTGTAAAACTTCCTGCGATGCGGCGATATGTAGTTCCTGACGGGATAGTTGTCTCGGTTTTCTATTACAAAAAAGCTGGAATCAACGGGGTAATGCGTCACGTCAAGCATAGGCACTTCGTAGCTGTCCTGCGCAAAAGCTTCGAGTTCAAGCCGGGGGATCGTTGCGTTTTCCATTTGTGTTGACAATTTTGCTTTGTCCAAATATAACAGCCGCCCGAACTGATACAAAATGCGCTGGCCGGTTCATTTTACACCTGCTGCACCTGCGTTGGAGCAACTCCGTATTTCTTTTTGAATGCAAATGAGAAATGCGAAAGGTCTTCGAAACCTACTTCCAGGTACACTTCAATCGGCTTCTTCTTTTGCTGCGCCAACTGGTAATGTGCCAGTTCAAGCCGCTTTTCAGTAAGCCATTTCTGGGGTGTCACATTGAATATCCGTTTGAAGTCACGGTTAAAAGTCGACAAGCTCCTTCCGGTGAGGTAACCCAGTTTTTCCATTGACATATTGAACATAAAATTGCGCTGCATGAAATCAACCAGGTCAACCTTACCGGGATCGTCAAAATTGGCCAGCACGCTGTCTACATTCCTGTCGATCTCGCGCAGGATCGTGATCGCCTCGGTGATTTTGAGCGAGGCGATCGTCTCCGGAAATTCACCTTTCACATCAAAGTAAGGTATCAGGGAAGTCATGCAGCTTTCTAGCAATGGATGGTTGTTGAAGCTGAATATTTTCTGGGCAGGAACTGCTTGCCGTCTTACTTCCACTTTGTCATAAAACGCCCTGAGCCGGCTGGTCGACAAATGCATGACCACCGTTTTATGGGGTAAGCCATTTTTGGGATAATTAACGATTGTCGCCAGCTGGTTTCTGGGGATCAGGAAAATGTCGCCTGTCCGGAAATAGTAAGTTGCGTCTGCCTGAATAATCTTGGTTTCTCCTGAAATAAACCAGATCAGCATATGATCGTCAAACATCAGGTCCGACTTGAAAAGCTTGTCGTCGTAGCTGGAAAGTTTGATTTCTTTTGTCAGGTATTTTGAAATGTGTTCCATAAAAACGGGCTTTCCGCCGGCCAGACTTAAACGATTGAATCAAGATAACAAAAACATCCACAGCAAACCTCGGCCGACTCAAAGCTGGCTTTGTGCCACTTCCGCATTGCGTTCCTCCCCGAACGAAATACCCGTTATTTCCTCACTCCATTTCCAGAGCTTTTTGGCATTTGTTTCATCCAGTGAATACAATTTGACCCCGCGCTGCGTTTCTCCTGCATTCCCTTCCAGGCTCAGCTCAGCTACGTCCGCATCCTCGCAGTAAACACCCCCGATATGATCAAGCAGCGGACTTGTGGCGCACCAGATCGTTGTGGCTGCACCCTGCGGGACCGTTTTCAGAGCGGCAACTACTTCGGGCAACAAGTTACCCTCGGCATCCATAAAGCCCATTTGCTGAAAAAGCTCCAACGAAGCCTCCCGGCCAAGTTCCGTACCGTGAATAGAACCTGGGTGCAGCGAATATGACCTCACACCGAAAGCTTTTCCGAAGTGGTCAAGTTCGAGCGCAAATAAGTTACTGGCCGTTTTCGACTGTCCGTACGCTTGCAGGGTTTCGTAGGCACGATGCAGGAAATTGGGATCTTCAAAGTCAAAAGGCGCCCTTTGGTGACCCAGGGAAGATACATTGATAACCCTGGCACCGCGCGCTCTGACCAGCGCAGGCCACAACCTCGCAGTGAGATGAAATGCGCCGAGGTAGTTGGTGGTCAGCTGCGACTCGATCCCGCGGCTGTCGCGCCGCAGCGGTACCCACATAATACCCGCATTGTTGATCAGCAGGTGGAGCGGCCGCCCGCTTGCCAGAAAAGCAGCCGCAAATGCATCGATCGAATCCGGGTCCATGAAATCGATTTCCCCTAATTCCACATTCGGAATGCCTGCCAGATTTCTCCTTGCCTTTTCTACGTCCCTGGCCGGAACGATCACGGTAGCTCCGGCTGCTGCCAAAACTCTGGTGGTTTCCAGTCCGATACCCGCATTACCGCCGGTCACGATCGCGGTTTTTCCTGTGAGATCGATGCCGCTGATTACCTCACCTGCTGTCGATGCTGCATGGAAGCCTGAATTTAATTTCCGCTGTAAAGCGCCCTGATAATTGCTTTGTCCCATTTGAGGTTTTGTTTAAAAGTGATAGGACAAAATTACCCGGTGCGCGCCGACCGCATTTTGTTAGGAACGTCAATTTACTTTGTTAAGAACGTCACCGATTTTGACAATACCCGATTGTTTTACACATTTGAGGCTGACGTTGCTCCGCAGCCTTGCACTTTTTACCATCTAAACCCATTCGTATGAAGGTCCTGTTCTTTTCTGCCAAACCTTATGACAAGCAGTTTTTCAATGCCTACAACCAGTCTTTTGGTTTTGAAATTGAATACCTGGAAACCCATTTGGGGCCGCATATCGTCAATGCAGTTCAGGATGAAAAGGCGGTTTGTGTTTTTGTAAATGACAAGGTCAATGCGGAGGTAATTGGTGTTTTGGCTGAAAGGGGCGTCAAGATCATAGCATTGCGTTGTGCAGGCTTTAATAATGTTGACCTGGAAGCTGCCCGGTCGCACGGGATCAAAGTTTGCCGCGTACCTGAGTATTCCCCTCAGGCAGTCGCCGAACATACCGTGGCCATGCTGCTCACCCTCAACCGGAAAACGCATAAAGCTTACAACCGGGTTCGGGAACAAAACTTCTCCCTGAACGGGTTGCTGGGTTTCAATCTTTTTGGCAAAACAGTTGGCGTGATCGGTACCGGGAAAATCGGCAGTGCGTTCTGCCACATCATGAAAGGTTTTGGCTGCAAAGTGATCGCCCACGATCTTTACCCGAACGAAGCGCTTAAAAATGCAGGAGTCGAATATGCGCCGCTCGATGAGGTACTGGCTACCAGCGATATCATTTCACTGCATTGCCCGCTGAACGGGGATACGCATTATATGATCAACGAGCAGTCACTCGGGATCATGAAAAAGGGTGTAACATTGATCAACACAAGCCGCGGCGGATTGATCAACACCGCCGATGTGATACAGGCTTTGAAAAACAAGCACGTGGCTTACCTCGGTATTGACGTGTACGAACAGGAGGATAAACTGTTTTTTAAAGATCTTTCAGGCAGCATTATCGAGGACGATACCATTCAGCGTCTGATGAGCTTCCCGAATGTGCTTGTAACCGCGCACCAGGCGTTTTTCACCGAAGAAGCACTGTCTGAAATTGCGCAGGTCACCCTGAAAAGCATTGATCAGCTCAGCAAAGGTGAGACACTGGAAAATCAGGCAGTGCTTCTTGTATAAACAGAAATAAGGGTCGGGACTTAGCTTACGCGCCGGTACACCGTTTCAGTCGCCATATCTTCCTGGCCTTCCGGTGAGATATTGTATGCAGTTATGGTAAGCTGGTCGGGTTCATTGAGCTGCACCACCGTGCGCCAGCCCCAGGGAACAGGGATACCCGGCCCGCCATATGCGCCCAGCACTGAAAACCCGTGCTCGACTGAGCTGCCTTCGGAAAGCATGATCGCAGTTCCCATGTGAAAGCTGTCCACCCAGGCTACCTGGAATCTTTCATTGCCAATGTCGTACCCGATCGTCGCTGAACCTTCAAAAGGTTTGCCGGTCAAAGTACCCTCGTACTGGTACAACAGGAACCTCCCGCCCAGGATAGGCTGGATACTGCCCGACATGGGTGATTCGTCGGCGAGTACGCCGGGCTCGAACCAGGTTTTGGTAACACCCTCCCACTTCCCGACCATTGCATGGATGTGCTGGTGAATGCCGGATTCCAGTGAGATCTCGAATTTGGACTTGCTCATATGGGTTGTTTATGTCATTTTTTCAAAACAAAAATAAGAATATAAGCCTCACAAACACTCAGCAGTAGAATGGAAAATACAAGCTCTTTGTTAACTTCCGCCACTAACCCATTTTCATCAAACCATTCGCCCATTCACCAAAATGCCCTACCTCACTGCTATGCATCGGGAAAGCGAAGTTTTGCGTCGGGTGTCCGAGGGTGACGAGCGTGCATTTGCTGCGCTTTTCAATCATTACCACCAGCGGCTGGGGATGCATATCTATCGCATTACCAGGTCAGAAGAGCTGGCAGCGGAAGTAGTACAGGATGTTTTTCTCAAAATATGGCTTAACAAAGAACTGCTCGCGGAGGTGAATAATTTCCCGGTATACCTCTACGTGATCTCAAAAAATGCAGCATTGAATTGCCTGAAAAAAGCGGCCAGCGAAAGCGCCAGGATCGTGGATGTGGATCTGCATTCGGAGCATTTCCCGGTGGCGGATACCATTGAGGAAGACCACCGCTACCTGCTGATCGACGAGGCGATAGACCTCCTCCCGCCACAGCAGAAACAGGTGTACCTGCTGAGCCGCCACCAGCGCCTTTCTTATGCGGAGATCGCCGCGCAGATGAATATATCCAGGGAAACCGTGAAGAAATATCTTCAGATCGCAACCGAATCGATTTCTTCACATATCCGTAACAAATTGATAATAAGCTTTCTGCTCGCAGCTCATTATTTTTTTTCAAAATAATTCCATTGCAATAGCCCCTTTTCGCCTGCCCGGTTTGTCCTGTTGGTGAAGTTCGACAATCAACTGATAATGGATAATACCGAACGCAGGTTGCACGACCTGTTTGACCGCTACTACCACGGGAATGCCACCGAAGACGAGACACAGGAACTCATGGACCTCGTTCGCGCCGGCCGGTATGATGCACTTTTGGAACAGTATCTCAAAACTAACTGGCTGGAACAGACAGGCAACGAGACGCTTTTTACAGAAGAAAAAAGCAATGCTATGCTGAGCGCGATCCTGGATGCAGCCAGCCAGCAAGCCGCTCCCGAGAAAAAGGTGGTACGCCTCAACTGGCTGCGCTACGCCGCTGCGGCAATGCTCGTGCTCACCGGTTTAGGAATCTGGTACAATGCTAAAAACAGCCTGAAAGACAGCGATTCCGTCGCGGGTGTTACCCACACGGCCGACGTAAAACCGGGCGGCAACAAAGCGCTGCTCACCCTGTCCGACGGCTCTGCGATTGCGCTGGACCAGGTAGAAAGCGGCTTTGTGGCGCGCCAGGGGAATGCGGAGATCAGGAAAGCGCAGGAGGGTATCCTGGTGTATAATGCAAAAGCGGACGAACGGACCGGCACCATCAGCATGAACACGCTGTCGACCCCGAAAGGCGGCCAGTACCAGGTGCGCCTGCCCGACGGCAGCAAAGTGTGGCTGAATGCGTCTTCGTCCATCCGGTTCCCGTCGGCATTTGCAGCCTCGGAACGGAAGGTTGAAATTACCGGCGAAGCCTACTTTGAGGTTGCCAAAGACAAGCGCAAACCATTCATCGTGAAGTTCAACCAATCGGAAGTACTGGTACTTGGCACGAGCTTCAACATCATGGCGTACCCTGAGGAAGGCGCTTCCAAAACAACGCTCGTGGAAGGTTCTGTCGACATTAAAAATGTAGGTCAGAACGCCCGCCTAAAACCCGGCCAGCAGGCTGCCATCCTCGTTACGGGGCAGATCAAAACAAAGTACACACCTGTTGAAGAGGCAGTTGCGTGGAAAAATGGCGAGTTCTATTTCCAGGATGCCAGCGTGGAAGAAGTAATGCGCCAGCTGTCACGCTGGTATGATGTCAGGATCAATTACAATGGAAAAATCCCCCTGAAACAGTTCACGGGGCGTGTGTCGAGACAGGTTAGCCTGTCGGAAATTGTAGGTATGCTCCGGTATGCGGGTGTGAATTGCAAACTGGACAACAAGCAGATCATCATCGACCAATAAGCGCGTATATAGTATTACGTTTAAACTATCCTAAACCTTTAATTTTTATGAAAAACCACTACTTACCCTGCGTAGCAGGTCGTAAGCGGCCTTATCTTGTTGCCCAAATTTTTATCGCGATGACCCGGATAATGCTTTTGCTGATCGTAACACTCTCACAGGTCACGGCTGATGGTTTCAGCCAGAAGATTTCGATCCATGCGAAAAACACACCGCTGAAAAGCGTCCTGAAAACGATTGAAAAGCAAACGAACTACCTTTTTCTGTACGACAAGCTCGACCTGCCCGAGGGCCAGAAGGTTTCGGTGAAGGTGAAGAATGCAGATATCGACCAGGCGCTCGGCGCTGTCTTCCGGGACCTTCCGGTCTCCTACAAGATTTTCAATCAGAACATTGTCCTGAAAGCAGTCTCCAAAAGGCAGCCGCAGGAAAATCTGATGCCCGTAAAAACGCCTGAGATCAAACCGAACATCCAGCTTAATTACCGGAGCATTGAAGAGCCGCCGCACAGCCTCGACCGGCTGATCCGCGGAAGGGTAACCGACGAAAACGGCAATCCTTTCCCAGGCGTGAGCATTCTCGTGAAAAACACGCAGAACGGGACTACTTCCGACGCAAATGGAGAATTCAGGCTGAATGTACCTGAAACGGACGCTCAGGAATCGCTGGTTTTGATCGCCAGTTTTGTAGGGTATAAAAGTCAGGAAATTGCGGTAGGCAGCAGGCAGGAAATCAGTTTCGGCATGTCGGTGGATACCAAGTCGCTGAATGACGTGGTCGTAGTAGGCTACGGTACCCAGAATAAAAGCAGCATCACAGGCTCAGTGGCTTCGCTTCCGATGAAAAGCATTTCAAATCAGCCGGTTACCAGCCTCGACCAGGCGCTGGGCGGACAAATCGCAGGTGTGAATGTAGCGCAAACCAAAGGCGCGCCGGGCGGCGGCGTGTCGGTACGTGTGCGCGGAACCGGGTCCATTGGCGCAGGCAATGAGCCGCTGTATGTGATCGACGGTTTTCCGGTATCTGCCGATTTCAATGGCAGCTTCAATGCACTTTCTACCATTAACCCCAGCGACATTGAATCCATCGAAATATTAAAAGATGCTTCTGCGGCGGCCATTTACGGTTCACGGGGAAGTAACGGGGTGGTACTGGTTACTACCAAGCGCGGTAAGTCGGGCAAGTCGGTTGTCCAGTTTGATGCTTATTTTGGTGTTCAGGAGGTGGCAAACAAGATTGAAATGCTGGATGCCAGCGAATATGCAGCGTACAATACCGAGGCGCGGAATAATGCGTGGGTGGATCGCGGCGGCAAAGCAACAGATCCAAACAGCGCGCGTCCGGCCAATTTACAGATCCCTGAAATGTTCCAGAACCCGCAGTCGCTCGGCAAGGGTACCGACTGGCAGGATGAAGTTTTTGTAACTGCGCCCATCCAAAATTACCAGCTCTCGGTAGCGGGTGGAACTGACAAAACGCAGCTTTTTATGTCAGGCGCCTACTTCCGCCAGGATGGTATCGTGATGAATACGGGCTTCGACCGCTACTCGGCACGCATTAACCTCGATCACCGCGTTTCTAAAAAAATGAAGGTTGGAATGAACTTGTCGCCTTCATTTTCGTCAAACAAGCTGCTCCCGGTAGAAGATCAGGTTTTCACAGGCGGGATACTCGGCTCGGCGCTGTCGCTCCCTCCTACTGTACCCGTTTACAATCCCGACGGTTCGTTCACTACTTTACTGGGACCTTCGCCTTATAACATTGGTGTGATTGACAACCCCGTTGCGATTGCCAGCAAAATCAAAGACAAAAAGTCATTTTTCAGAACGCTGGGCAATGTGTATGCCGAGATTGATATTATTGAAGGCCTGAAATTCCGTACATCATTCGGCCTGGATTATGCCGATTCGCGACAAGCTGCTTTTTACCCGTCCAACCTGGGCTGGAATGGAGTACCTGCGCCGGTGCAGGCCCGCGCCACAGCAAGCAGTATCCGCGACCTGAACTGGCTCAATGAGAATATCCTGACTTATAAAAAGACCTTTAACGAAAAACACGAACTCGACCTGCTGGCTGGTTTTACCTCCCAAAAAGCCAAGTCTGAATACTCTTCCATGTCTGCTACCAACTTCCCGACTGACCTCGTACCTACCCTTAACGCAGGCCAGGTTACTGCCGGTGGAACAGGCATTTCGGAATGGTCGCTGCTCTCGTACCTGGGCCGCGTTAACTATACTTTTGCAAGCAAGTACCTGCTTTCTGCGACGGTCCGCCGCGATGGTTCTTCCCGGTTTGGCGCGCGTAACAAATGGGGTACATTCCCTTCTGCTTCGGTGGGCTGGTACCTGTCTGAAGAAGAATTCATGAAAGGCCAGCAAGTGGTAACAGACCTGAAATTCCGTGCGAGCTATGGATTGGCGGGTAACAACACGATAGGGAACTACAATCACATTGGTCTGCTTTCCAACCGCCGGTACAGCCTGGGCGCGGGCACGGGCACTGTCGCCTACGGATTATATCCGGGCTCCATCACCAACGAGCAGCTTGGCTGGGAAGTAATGCACCAGATGGATATCGGAGTTGATTTTGGTATTTTGAGAAACAGGCTGACATTTACAATTGATTATTATAACAAAAACACAACAGACCTGCTGCTGAATGTGCCTGTACCTGCCTCAACCGGCTACGAAACGGCATTGCAGAACATCGGCAAGCTGAACAACCGCGGCTGGGAATTCAGCGTGAACTCTAAAAATTTCACGGGTGCATTCAAATGGTCGACGAGCTTCAATATCTCCTTCAACAAGAACAAGGTTGTCAAGCTTGGCCCGTCGGGCAATGCGATTATCTCAAAAAGTCCTTCTTTCAGTCCAAATACGCACACTACAAAGATCGGTTCACCTATCGGAAGCTTCTGGGGGTATGATGCGATCGGTGTGTACCGCGACGCGGAAGACGTAAAAAACAGTCCGGTTGTACAGGGAAGCACAGGCTCCCGCCCGGGCGACCTCAAATTTCGCGACATTGATGGTGACGGCGTGATCACTCCCAGCGATGTTACGATCATCGGGGACAACAGTCCTGATTTTTTCTACGGTATCACCAACAATTTCAGCTACGGTCGCCTGAACCTCAGCATTCTGGCAGACGGCGTGCAGGGTATCCAGCTCCTGAACGGATCACGCAGGAACATCGGTCTGGTGAATGGAAGTTACAGCCGCAAGGATGTACTCGGCCGCTGGCAGTCGCCCGAGAACCCCGGTGACGGCCGAACGCCACGCGCCAATGTGTCGCCTACGGGAGGGAATGTGAGCTATGTATCGAGCCTGCTTGTTGAAGACGCTTCGTTTTTCCGCATCCGGAACGTGAACCTGCGTTATGCATTGCCTGAGAAAGCCGCCAAAGCCATTTTTATGCAGCAGGCAAGCGTAAGTCTTTCGGTTCAAAATGCATTGACTTTTACCAAATACCTGGGTTATAACCCTGAGCAAAGCCTGAACGGAAGCAGCTCGCTGACACCCGGCGTGGATTTCAATGGATACCCGCTGGCACGTACCTACACCCTCGGCGTAAACCTCACATTTTAACTAAACCCATTATGAAGCTCTATAAAATAACACTTGCCTCACTGGTCTTTTTGTCCGCCGGCTGTTCCGATTTCCTTGATCTTTCGCCAAGAGACACGGCCAACGTGGGTAATTTTTACAAAAACGCATCCGATATGCAGGCTGCGCTCACCGCGGCTTACGGAATGCTGGCCTCGCCGGGAGAATATGGGTATGCGTACTACAATGTTTCCGAAGTAAGGTCGGATAATACGATGAACTGGGAAGGCGGCGGCAACCTGCCCGATGCGGAGCTGGACCAGTTCAAAATGTCGTCAACAAACGAGATCATCCGTCTGATGTGGATCGATACTTACCGGGGTATCCTGGCGTGCAATGCGGTGCTGGACCATATTGGTGGAGCAACCATGGACGACACAATGCGCCAGCGTTTCATAGGAGAAGCGAAATTCCTCCGTGCGCTGATGTACTTCAATATGGTACGCACCTTTGGCGACGTGCCGCTGGTGCTGTCTGAAACCAAATCCGTAGACGAAGGGTATAGCCAGGCGCGCGTGCCGCAGTCGGAAGTGTACGCACAGATTATCACAGACCTGACAGAAGCTTCTGCACAGCTGCCGCTTACTTACACGGGAAATGATGTTGGAAGGGCGACGAAAGGCGCTGCCAAAGCGTTGCTCGGGAAGGTATATCTCACGGTACGGGATTATGCCAAAGCGAGGGATATCCTGAAAGAAGTAATCGCGCAGGGTACTTATAAGCTGCTCGACGATTACGCTGCATTGTGGCCGGTCGCGAATGCGAACAACCAGGAGTCGATTTTTGAGGTTCAGTTTAAAAAAGGCGGAACGGGCACGGGAAGCAGCTTTTACAACAACTTTTCACCCCGTAACTCGGGCAGCTCGGTTATCCAGATCGGATTTGCAGGCGGACGCAACATTCCTACCACCGACCTGATCAATGCCTACGAAACCGGCGACGCAAGAAAGGCAGCCTCGCTGGCGGTGGGTTACACGGATAATACGACGGGCAAATTCGTTGCCGATCCCTACACTTTGAAATACCGCGATACACCGTTTGCCGAAGGCGATGCTGACAACAACTGGGTGGTTTTGAGATATGCGGACGTGCTCCTGATGTACGCCGAGGCGATCAATGAAGCCGGCAATGGAGCTACTGCCGAAGCTTACGAGGCGATCAATGCGGTTAGAAAGCGTGCCAAGCTAGCGGTATTGCCTGCTGGCCTGTCGAAAGCTGCCTTTGCGCTTGCGATAGAGCACGAGCGGCAGGTGGAGCTTGCTTTTGAAGGCCACCGCTGGTTTGACCTGGTGCGCACGGGCCGCGAGGTAGCTGTGATGAATGCACATTTCAATGCACCGGTAGTCGCCGAATTCAATGCTGTGTTCCCGATCCCGCAAACGCAGATCGACGTGAACCCTGCAGGAATTAAACAAAATCCAGGCTATACTTTTTAAATGAGCTGATGTTATGAAATGGAAATTGAGTCACTTATTGTCATTGGTGCCAGGCGGCCGGACCCTCATTTATAGTCATTTGTTGTTTTTGGTTGCGGGTGCATTTGGTAATTTTTGTTTTGGGAAAAATGCACTTCATACTTTGGTTGATACGGCAATTGCGCCCAAAGTATTTATCAATACCGGATTCGAAAACGCTTCTCCCATGAACTGGGAAATCGATGCGCAGGGGCGGGTACTCGGCAGTTTGGTCTACGATCACGAGCGCTTTGCACAGAACCGGGCCAATAACCACTGGCATTTCAGAGTGGAGGCGCAAACGGGAATGGAGGTGACGGTGATCCTCCAGAACTTCGATAACATCTGGAACAATACCCACGCCAGCCCGATCTCGAAACAATCGCCTATTGTGGTTTCCTTTGACAACAAAACCTGGGAAACGCGTCCAGCCGAATTCCTGCCCGACAACCGCCTGCAGATCAAGCTGAAAATGAATGGGCCGAGTGTTTACATTGCCAGTATCGAACCATACCGCATCAGCGATCTGGACCGGTTTTTGGCCAAAATCAAAAGTAACAAGCTGGTAAAAGTGGAACGCATCGGACAAACTGCCGAGGGCCGCTCCCTTGAAATCATCACAGTCGGAAACGAAAAGGCGCCTAAAAAGCTCTTCCTCCGCGGTCGCGCGCATGCCTTTGAAGCTGGCGGTAACTGGACACTCGAAGGTTTTGTCAACAGGCTTTTACAAAATGATGAGGCGTCGAAAAAATGGCTGAAAAGATACTGTGTGTACATTTTACCAATGGCCAATAAAGACGGGGTAGCTCGTGGGAAAACGCGCTTCAATGCAAATGGATACGACCTCAACCGCAAATGGGACAAGCCCGCAGACTCGCTGATCGCGCCCGAAAACTTTTATCTTGAAAAGTGGCTGCGTAAAATGGTCGATGAAAAGAAAAAGCCCGATCTCGCGCTGGATGTACACAATGACAATGGCGGCAACCTGCACGTAAGTCGCCCCGACGGCGATATCCGCGCCTATCTTGCCAATATGGCCAGGCTGGACACACTTTTAAGAAAGCATACCTGGTATACCGAGGGCTCCACAAAGCCCGGCTTTCGCAACCCGGGCACATTGGGAGAAGGTTTTATGGAAAGGTTCGGTATCGAAGCCGCCGTTTATGAGCTCAATTACGAATGGGTGGAAGGTTTGAAGAAAGCGCCGGTTGCCAAAGACTGGCTGTTGCTGGGAAGCCAGCTGCCGAATGTCTTTTATGATTATTTCGAAGACCGCCCGGCGAAATGAAAAAGTGGATCTTTGGCTCCTGCGTGGTAGCTGCCGGGTTGGCGACCTGCCTGTTTTCGGCAGGCTACCGCGCAATCAGAAGCAACTTTACCGCAGGTTTTGAAATTGAAAAATACGAGCTCGACTCGACGCTCCTGAAACTTGAAACTGTGGCCACAAACCTGAATGTGGTGTGGGATATGGCGTGGGGACCTGACAACTGGATCTGGTTTACGGACCATGACGGAAAAGTAAGCAGGCTCAACCCGAAGACGGGCCAGGTAATCGACATTTTACAGATTGAAGACTATTACCGAAAGCGGCTGGGGCTGATGAGCATGGTACTGCACCCCGATTGGCAGAAACACCCGCACGTGTTCATCAATTACAGCCACATTCAAAGCGACTCGGCGATTGTATCGAAGCTGGTGCGCTATACTTACAATGGCAAAAAGCTGGTGGAACCCAGGCTGCTGTACCAGATTCCCGGCTACCTGGGCCACAACGGATCGAGACTGGTGATCAGTAAAGACAGGAAAATCCTCTGGGCAACGGGAGATCTGAAACACAAGGAAACGATCCAGAATCCGGCATTTGCCAATGGAAAAGTGCTGCGCCTCAACCTCGACGGTAGTATCCCCAAAGATAACCCCTACCCCGGCAGTCCCGCCTGGGCGATGGGCTTCCGTGTGCCGCAGGGACTTACCTATTCAGCCAACGGAAATCTCTTCATCGCCGAGCACGGTGACGCGACAGACGACGAGGTGAACTTGGTGCAAAGAAGAAAAAGCTACGGCTGGCCTGCCATCGCAGGGTTTTGCGACCTGCCCGAAGAGCGGGACAACTGCCCCGACTCGGCCGTTGCGCCGGTGATAGCATGGACGCCCACGATTGCGCCTGCCGGAATGGATTATTATAAAGGCAATATCTCCGAATGGAACAATGCATTGCTGCTCACGACCCTGAAAGACCAGAGTCTGCGCGTGCTCAAACTGGACGCGAAGCAGCAGAAAGTTACCGGTGAGGACATTGTTTTCAGCAAAAAATACGGCAGGCTGCGCGATGTGTGCGTTTCACCTTCGGGCGAGATTTACATTTCCACCAGCAACCGCGACTGGAACCCGGCCCCCAACTTCCCGATCAAGACCGACGACCGCATTATCCGGATCACCCGCGCCGGTACTATCCCGAAATCTGCCCGGCATGCCGGTAAGAACACGCAAAAAGAAGTCGGTGATGCAGCTTCCTTGTATGTGAACTTCTGTGGATCCTGTCACAAGGCGGACGGAAAAGGTGTACCGGGTTCGTTTCCCTCGCTCGTCACGTCCAGGCGGCTTGCCGGCGATAAGGATGCATTGATCCGCTTTATCCTGAAAGGGTCGCAATCATCGACCGGCGAGGCCATGCCCGCATTTGGTTTTATGACCGATGCGCAGCTTGCCGCAG
Organism: Dyadobacter sp. Leaf189; assembly: GCF_001424405.1. GTDB lineage: Bacteria > Bacteroidota > Bacteroidia > Cytophagales > Spirosomataceae > Dyadobacter. The sequence goes on along the minus strand of NZ_LMPS01000005.1, from coordinate 189,105 downwards.
TAAGCAGCTACGCCAGGAAGCAATTCGCAAAAATCCCTGATGAAATCAGCGAGGCAGATGTAGCGAGGGTGCGGTAGGCATTCATATTAAATCTTGTACGAGAAATTACCGATGTAGCAAATTCAATTATAATTAAGAACAAACGAAAATTTCGTTTTATTCTTAATTCACTTTAATTATATAATAACTCTCATTCCTATTTTATTTCTTAATTAATCGATAATAAAACTTACCTTTAATGAAAATAGATCGGCATTTAATTGTCGGTCTATTTTTATTAAAATACTTCCCTGTTTTATATCCTGCACCTTGCTAATTGCATTCCGATCTGTCATATAAATTGATGTAAAGCTTAATGACTTTCGCACACGCTAATACATCTTTATCAGCAACTTGCAAAATTTCAGCCCTATTTTCCGCTTCTTTCTACAATACCCATAAAGCGAAAACAGTCGCTATGTAGTACAACTTCTAGTTGTTTTAGAGATGTGTCCAAATTGGCCATTTCTCCTACAACAAACTCTCCCCGTTCTGGAAAAAAACCTAGTTTTGGCAATCAAAGTAACTCGCAATGTATTTCTACATGCCACACAGTTCTTTATTGTTTTACTAGTTGAATTAGTTATGAAAACAACATCTACAAAATCAATCGTGTTAAACCTGGCGCTATCGCTGGGCTTGTTAACAGCCGGTACTGGCGCCTATGCACAGTCGCTGCCGGTACTTCCATCACCAAACCACGAAACTGATCACACAGCGCTTATCAATGGGGTTGTAACAGTTAACGGAAGCGCACAACAAATTGCAGGCGTTGTAGCCAGACTGAGCCGCGTAATTCCAGGTTCGCCTGAAACGCTGGTACCAGTTTCTTACGCCATGTCCGATGCAAACGGAGCATTTACATTGACTGGTCAGCCAGGCGTTACGTACCGCATCAGCTACGAATTTCCTACCGCTGGTTTTACTGCGCCACAGGGAAATCCTTCCGAAAACTTCATACCAGCAGACGGTGCAAACACAGCCCCGAACGGTGGCATCGAGCTATTCAGAAATTTAAATACCATCACAAACTGTAATGTAACCGCACGCCAGGCAACAGACTGGACCACAACCATCCAGGTTGCCAAAGCGGTGCAAATCAATCCGAGCGCTATCCTCAACAGCGTCACCGTTTTCGGCTCCACACTGGCGGCGCATCCAATGATCGAAGTTACCGCTACGACCGCCTCCAATGTGCGTGCGCTACGCATAGGTGCGGCCATTGACCTGGACGGCCCCAGCTACTTTCAGGCACTGGAAGCAGTGAAAAACTTTGCAGGTGCCTCCCCTTCCCAGAACATTGTTCTGAATGCAGACCAGACCCTGACCTACTATGATATCAGCTCTGCAGGCACATCAAACGAGCCACTGAGTTCAGTACCAGTGGAATATACAGGCACCGGCACTGTGCCTTTTCTAGCCAAAGCGTATGGTTCAAAAACGATCACAACAACGGGTGGAAACACTTCCAGCATGGAGCAAACCTTTGCATCTGCGGGCGTTTGTCTTACTTACACCTACAATTCTGACCCGCTTCCTGTCACATTAACTTCATTCTCGGCCACGAAATCGGGTGAAAATGTGAACGGCACGAAGCTGGAATGGAAAACAAGTGCGGAAAGTCAAAGCGACCGTTTCGAAATTCAGCGGAGTAACGATGGTAAAGCGTGGGAACAAATAGGTACCGTGCTTGCCAAAGGTGAAAGCAGCATTATCACACACTATGAATTTGCAGACGAAAACCCATTTGCTGGCGAAAACCTTTACCGCCTGAAAATGGTAGACGCAGACGGGACATTTTCTTTGAGCTCAGTAAGAAATGTCCGGTTTGAAATGACAAGTCAGGTAGTGCTGCACCCGAACCCGGTTTCGGATATGCTGACTGTCAAAAGCACCGCTTCGGACCAGGTTGCCGAGGTCATTATTTACAACCTGACAGGTATCCCGCTTTTCTCGAAAAGGGTAAACAACGGCGATAACAAGATCGATATGTCGCGCTTGTCTCCCGGCTTGTACATGGTGAAAACTGTTTCGGATAATGGATCTTATAATACTCAGAAAGTGATTGTTACAAAATAAGTCCGTGCGATTAGGGACACCAATTTTAACGTTGAGTAAAATCTTACACCTCCTGAAAGTTTTTTAGGAGGTGTTTTGTACATTTTAATTAACCCACATGTTTCATTTGATTTCGCAATGAGAGTACTGATCATCGATGACCATCAACTGGTTTATCTTGGATTGAAATTAATCATCGCCGAAATCTACCCGCAATCGGAGGTATTTCAGGCTTTGACATTTGAAGAAGGATTAGCGCTTTTATCCATTCAGAAACTGGATCTTATTGTACTTGATATCGGAATTCCGGATGGTGAAAATGAAAAAATGATTGCAAGAATAAATAGCATTGACAATGAGGTTCGAATTCTGATTAATACCGGGTTTGATGAAAAAATATATGCAGCAACTTATCTTCGTGCAGGGGCTGATGGATTTATTTCAAAGAATGCGGATTCCGATACTTTAAAGAGTGCATTGGTGTTAATGGCGAAGAAGAAAAAATACATTAACCCCGAATTACTTTACAGTTCCAATAACGAACCCAATTTAATAAGGATCAAAGGATCTGTTACATTATCTCCGATAGAAGCCCGCGTGGCAGAGCTGTTACTGGAAGGAAAATGGCTGAAAGAAATCGGTGCTATTCTGGATATTTCACCTTCCACTGTCAGCACGCATAAACAAAGGATTTTCACAAAACTCAATGTAAATAATATCATTGATCTTGCGCGAAAATTCAATTTATTAAAGCGATAAAAATAGTTGGAATATGCATTGGAAAACGGCTGGCAACTCCTGAAATTTCCGCCGTCGCAGTGCTAAGCTGGTAGATACGCGCTACTTGTCTTAACTTTACCGGAATACCAACGATTTTCAGGAATTGAAAAATAAAAAACTCATATTCGTTCTGCTGCTGGCCGCTTTTCTGGGCTATATCATTTACGATTCTACATCGCAGCCAGGTGTCACTGACCTTGCCGGCAACTTCAAGGAGGCCGCCGTTTACAGAAACGAGAACAACACCGGCCCTATCGTGCGGATTTATGCGGTGACAGTGGAAGGTACCCCCTGGGAAGAAATGGAAAAATACGGTGAACTGATGCCTTACACCAAATACGGCAGTACAACAGTGTACTTTTTTGACGCCTCCAAGCCCGCGCCCACCAAGCTGATCCCCATTGAGCCTAACTTCGATCCCGATTTCAGGGCAAATTGCCTGGCCGTTTACACCAAAGACCAGAATGGCTCGGTGACTTTCAGGAAATCGCCGCTGTGAACTTTTTGATGCGCCGGTGAGCATGTTATCTTATTGTTAACCCTCGCGCAGGAAAGTAATGCGACTGTAACTTTACCGGCATTAAAGCAAAATATGCCTGTAATGACCATCACGAAAATCAGTCAAGTTCTTCTATCTCTCTTTCTTTTTGCCTGCACCGGAACATACGCACAGCAACTGTCCGGCGCGTTTCCTCAGGGACATTCCCACAACGATTACCTGCAAGCCGCTCCGTTTACGCTGGCTTATAAGCAGCAATTGGGCTCCATAGAGGCCGATGTTTTTCTTCGAAATGACACCCTCTTCGTGGCGCATACTTTCAATGAGATTGAACGCGGGCGGACATTTGAAAAGCTGTACCTCGCGCCCTTGATGCAGGTTGCGGCCAGAAATGGAGGCAGGATTTACCAGCAAAAAAGTTTACAGCTGCTGGTCGACCTGAAAACATCCGGCGAGCCCACGCTTCAAGCATTGGTCAGGCTGCTTGAACCACACAAGCAGCTATTTGGTGAAGGTGGCGCAGTAACGCTGGTGATCAGCGGGAATACACCTGCGCCGGAGGCATTCAGGCAATATCCCGGGTACGTACTGTTCGACGGCCGCCCCGAGGTGAGCTACACGCCTGAGCAATTACAGCGGGTTGGACTGATCAGCCAGGCTTTCGGGACCTATTCCAAATGGAATGGCAAGGGTATACCTGTGGAAGCCGACCGCGAGAAACTGCGTGCCGTGATCCAAAAAGCGCATGCAGATAAAAAACCTTTCCGCTTCTGGGCGAGCCCGGATAACATCAATGCATGGAAAGTGCTGATGAACCTAGGTGCCGACTACATTAATACAGATAAGGTAACCGGGCTGGGCACTTTCCTGAATGGTCGCCATAATGCAGAGTTTAAAGCGCAGGGGTTTTATGAACCTTATAAACCTTCCTACAAAAACAATGACAGCAAAGGAACTGTCAAGAACATCATTCTGCTGATCGGCGACGGAATGGGACTCGCGCAGATTTACGCGGGACTTACGGGGAATGCGGGCAAGCTCAACCTTGCCAATTTTCTCAACATCGGCTTCTCCAAAACAGCTTCATCGGACAATTATATTACCGATTCGGCCGCGGGCGCTACTGCCTTTGCCACGGGCAAAAAAACGAGAAACCGCGCGATTGGTGTGGACTCCAACCTGGTCCCGGCCCGTTCGATCATGCGGGATTTCCAGTTTGCCGGCAAGAAAACGGCTCTGATATCATCCGGTGATATTACCGACGCAACACCGGCCAGCTTCTACGCCCACCGGCCAGAAAGAAGTATGCAGGACAGCATTGCGAAAGATTATCTCACGTGCCAGGCAGATATCCTGATCGGTGGCGGTTTTGCGCATTTCCAGCGCACGGGGGTAGTCGATTCTCTCCGGAAATCGGGCGTATCTGTTTCTGATCAATGGAAGGATCTTGCGTCGATCCGGACACCGTTTGTTCTTTTGGATGAACAGAATGCGCGCCCTATGAGCAAAGGCCGGGGTGATTTTCTTTCAGCTGCATTCAAAAAGTCGGTACAGAGCTTTGCCGGCCACAAGCCCGGATTTTTCATCATGGCCGAAGGCGCGCAGATCGATTACGGTGGTCATGCCAATATAGTGAGTTACGCGGTTACCGAAATGCTGGACTTCGACCAGCTGGTAGGAGAAGCGATGCGCTTTGCCGACAGCAACGGAGAAACCCTCGTGATCGTCACCGCAGACCACGAAACAGGCGGACTTACCCTGCTGGATGGGAATTTGCGCACGGGCTATGTTGACGGGCATTTCAGTACTGACGATCATACGGGCATTATGGTACCCGTGTTCGCCTACGGCCCGCGTTCGCTGGATTTCCGCGGGGTATACGAGAATACTGAAATTCACCAGAAGCTGATCCGCATTTTGAAGGGCAGGTAGTTACAGCATCTTGTGCACGTAAATTTTGGTTTCCCGATAGTTTGGGTAAATTTTGCTGAATGAAGCTGAGCGCAAACCATGCTCAGACAGCAATTTTTTCACTCCATTTATGAAAGGTTACCTCAACCTGTTTGACTTCTCACAAAAAATCAACTACAAAACCGAGATCCTGGCCGGCCTTACCGTGGCGATGACCATGATGCCGGAGTCGCTTTCGTTTGCAATTCTGGCGGGGCTGCCTCCCCTCGTCGGACTTTATGCTGCATTTATAATGGGGCTTATCACCGCGGTTTTCGGGGGCAGGCCGGGACTGATCTCCGGAGGTGCCGGTGCGACGGTGATCGTGCTGATCGCCTTAATGCAGTCACACGGGATCGAATATGTATTTGCGGCCGTGGCACTTGCAGGCATTGTGCAGATACTCGTCGGCGTTTTCAGGTTCGGGAAATTTATCAGACTTGTTCCGCAGCCGGTGATGTACGGATTTGTAAACGGGCTTGCGGTCATCATCTTCATGTCGCAGCTGCAACAGTTCCAAACCGTCAGCAATGGGGAAGTTACCTGGCTGAGCGGCACACCACTGCTGATCATGGCCGGACTTGTGCTGCTTACCATCGCCATCATCATTATTTTGCCAAAATTCACAAAGGCAGTCCCGCCTTCGCTGGTGGCGATCATCATTGTATTTGCGGTTGTGCTTGGCTTTGATATTGACACCAAAACAGTGCGCGATATTGCGTCGGTGGCAGGCGGCTTTCCACCGTTTCATATACCGCAGGTCCCGTTAACACTCGCTACCCTGCAAATCATCTTTCCTTACGCGCTGATCATGGCCGGCGTGGGTTTGACGGAAGGACTTCTCACCCTGAACCTCGTAGATGAACTGACCGCCACGCGCGGCAACAGCAACCGCGAATGCATTGCGCAGGGTACTGCCAATATCGCCAACGGGTTCTTTTTTGGAATGGGTGGCTGCCCGATGATCGCGCAGACGCTGGTTAACCTTTCAGCCGGTGCGCGTGCCAGGCTTTCGGGCGTTATCGCCTCCCTTACGATCCTGCTGATCATCCTTTTTGGTGCGCCGGTAATCGAGCTGGTACCGATGGCGGCGCTCACGGGCGTGATGATCATGGTTGCTTTCGGGACATTTGAATGGGCCAGTTTCCGGATTATCAATAAAATGCCGAAACACGATATTTTCGTGGGGATACTTGTCGCAGCGATCACGATTTACCTGCATAACCTGGCGCTTGCCGTGCTGGTGGGGGTTATTATTTCGGCCCTGGTTTTTGCGTGGGAAAGTGCCAAAAGGATCCGCGCGCAAAAATCGGTTGACGAACACGGAGTGAAGCATTACAAAATCTATGGTCCGCTTTTCTTTGGATCGGTAACTGCATTTAACGAGAAATTCGAGATCGAGAAAGATCCGCAGGAGGTGGTCATTGACTTTTCAGAAAGTCGCGTCGCAGATATGTCGGGCATTGAAGCATTGAGCAAAATTACCGGGCGGTACCAGCAGGCAGGAAAAAAGGTACACCTGAAACACCTCAGCCCGGACTGCCGGAAACTGCTCAGCAATGCGCAGGATGTTATTGAAGTAAATATCCTGGAAGATCCGACGTACCCGGTCTCTATTTAGGTTGGTAAAATGCAAATAATCAGTAAATTAGTGCATTCCCTGACCTATCTACTCAAACGGCACTTATGAGATCATTTTTCTGCGTCATTTTACTTGCTGCACTGGCATCCTGCGACAAAAGCGGCCCTACTTACAGCATTATACCTTCCGGGACAGGTACGCCGGGCGGCTCAGGTAACCCGGTCGTGGAAATCGATTCAACCCGGTTTGATAAGCCTGAATTTGGTGATCCGGCTGCAACAGTACGCCAGTTTCCCTACGGACCAGGCAAAGCATATTCCGGCGATGTCCGGCTGGTGGCAACAAAGCGTGATGGGCTACGATTCGAGCAATTCATATACGATAAATCAGGAAAGCTGGTTGAAAAGAAAACGTATGCAGGCGATGGTAAACACGTCTATACATCACAGAAGTATGTGTATCATACAAATGCAGGCATTGCTAAAATCGAGTACTGGATCAATGTAATAGGGCTCATGCCGGAAGGTTACCCGACTACCGATGAGCTGTACTTGTATAGTTCGACAAAATTCGAGAATGGTTATATTGAGGGTACTTTTGACAAAGTTAATCAGCGTGCAGAACGGCAGGAAAGTTACTATTCCCCGGACCCGGTGGAACTTGGTTTTGATAAAAAAGGCAGACAGGTTTGGGAAGGAAGGACGCAGGACAAATCCCATTACTTCTCATATACCGCAATAGAAAGAGCTGATAATGGAAACATTGTCAGGATTAAGAACCGCTACTATTCAGATTACCAGGTAGGAAATCAGACGGTTTACACTTACGACGACAAGAAGAACCCCTACTACACCACAGGCGACCCTGCCGACTGGAGCAACCTGAATAGCAACAATGTGATCGCTTCCAAATTCACTAACAACCAAAAATACAGCCAGACTGCCACATTCGAATACACCTATCGCCCTGATGGTTATCCTCAATACCAGATCGATCCCGCAACGAAGAAAGTGATCATGGAATTTATCTATAATAAGTAGTCAGATTAATGCCTGGTAGTGAGCAGAGGGTGGTTATTTTGAATCTTCCACAAGGAACCGGCGGAATTCCGAATCGATCTGGAAACTGGTTACACCTATTGAAAGCATTCGCCGGCAATCCCGGGCAGCGTCGGCCATCATATCGGCAGATTGCCTGTAATGATACTTGTTGATCGCAGCCACAACCATTATTCCATTCTTGCGCGCCCATTGTACATCTGCATCGGTCAGTCTGGACGGGCGCTCAAAGAGGAAATAGTTGGTAACCTGATAGCCGGATTTCCGCATATTCTCTTCCAGCTGGGCACGGGAGCAGCTTAGCCTGATTTTCCCGGTAAAAAAATCAGTAGACTCGTCGGTACCGATCATGAATGCCGATTTTCTCAACTGATATTTATCCAGAAGATCAATCAACTTCATGAAAGCAGTGGAATCAAACCCTGCTATTTTGTTGTCGAGCATAATGCCCAGCTTGTTTTGAGCGCAAAAGCGAAGAATATCTTCCAGCAGTAGTGGGCTATCTCCATCAAGCTTACTTTTCAGCTGACTGGCCTCCTGCCAATTCGTCTCCACAACCTTTTTGTTGAGTCCGTAAAATCTTATGAAATCGGCATCGTGATTTGCGATCAAAACACAATCCTTCGTGACGCGCACGTCCGTTTCAATCGATTTGTAGCCGTCCCGAACTGCCGCTTTGAGCGCCGAAATACCGTTCTCCGTAAAGGAACTATCCACTACCCCGCCCCGGTGCGCGATCAGGGTCAGTTTTGTTTTTTGTGAAAAACAGAAGGTAACTGAGAGGAATGCAATGGTAAATGGAAGGAGGAATTTCATATCTTATTCATTTTGTAATGCCTCCACGGGATTGCCGGTGGCGGCGCGGTAAGTTCTGGTGCTGATGATCAGTCCGCCCAGGAGCAACAATACCCCCACGCAAAGGCCGAGTGTTTCAAAGCCGATTGATACGTGGTAGGCGAAATTGAACAGGAATGCGAACCCCGCCATATACCCCAGCGGCAGCGCGATAATGGCGGCTATAATCAGCAGCTTGACAAAGTCCCGCGACAGCAGCCAGATGATCTGCGCGACCTCCGCTCCCATTACTTTCCGTATTCCTACTTCTTTAATGCGCGTTTGCGTGTTGTAGGTGACCATCCCGAGCAGGCCCAGGCAGGCGATTAAAAACGATATCCCCAAAAGCAGCCCCATAAAGCTCAGGTCATCGAAATGGGAATGGTGGCGGTAAAGAAAGTCGTCGTACCACTCACCTTCAAAGCTTCCATACGGACTGCTCTTCTTCCAGAGCGCCTTGATATCTGCCAAAACCTTGTCGCGTGCGCCGGGTGCAACTGCCACGTGCATATAGCCGATGCCGTCCGTTTGCTGCTGCAATACAAGCGGCATGATTTTCCAGTTGAAACTGGTAAACCGAAAATTACGGAGCACACCTGCCACCTGTACTTCGATGCTGTCATTGAGCCACAGGGATTTCCCGACTGCTTCTGCATTGCTGCCGAGATTGAATTTGCTGACGGCCTCTTCATTGATAAAAACAAACCTGCCGGAAGCAGATCCTTTTGTAAGATCTTTCCCCGACAAAAGCTTCAGGTTCAAAGCCGGTATGAAGTCGGGCGCCACATTGAAAATAAAACTGCTGGCAGAATTGACAGCTCCGCGGCTGGTTTTAATTTGACCCGTTTGTCCGTAGTGACCGAAAGGCTCCGAGATACCCGACACATGTTCCACTCCGGCCAGCTTGCCAGCTTCGTTTGAAAGCCGCTCGTAAGACAGCGCATTAAGCGGAATGTTCAGTACATTCTCACTGCGAAAGCCGTAGTCGCCTGTCGCCATGTAGTTTTGCTGGCGCATGACGGTTACCAGCGTGATCATCGCGATCAGAGAAATGGTAAACTGCATTACGATCAACGTTTTACGCAGCGAAATGCCTTTGATTACTTTCAGCCCGTTCTGGCTGCGAAGTACCTCCGCCGGTTGAAAACCGGAAAGTACCCTGGCCGGGACAATGCCTGCAAGCAGCCCGGTACCAATGCTAAATGCAATGATAGCCCCCCACAATTTCCAGTCCCATACCACCCCGCCGATCAGCCACTGTTGCACAAAGCTCATGGGCTTCACAATTTCAAGCATGATATAAGCCAGCCCCAATGCGAGCAGCGAAAGAATAACCGACTCTGCCATAAACTGCCCGAGCAATTGCCAGCGGAGCGCACCGGATGTTTTTCGGATTCCAACCTCCCGCGCCCGGCTCATGGAACGCGCCAGTGTGAGGTTGATATAGTTAAAAGCCGCCATCAGCAGCGTAACAAGTCCCACCGCCATTTCGGCCATCAATCCACTGATCTGCGGCTCGTAGCTGCTGTTCATCAGCTCTTCCGTGGCTGGCGAGATGCTTTTCAGCGCCTGCGTGCGAAAGCCGAGTGCGCGGGTTGGACTACTGCCCAGGGCGGCACTTCCTGTTTTGGCAACCCCAGGCAAAATGATGTTCAGCTGCGCCTGGGTAGTGCCCGGTTTGAGCAGAACATACGTATAGCTTTTCATATGATCCTTCCAGCCAGCATTATCGCCCCATGCGCTGAGCTGATCTTCGGTCAATGCAAACAGGATATCAAAGCGCAAATGCGAATGCGATTCTGCATTGGCGACTACGCCTGTGATGATCGATGTACCTGCTTCCCCCTGTTCCAGCACCTGGCCGACCGGGTTCATTTTGCCAAAAAGCTTTTCCGCCGCTTTCTCACTAATGACCGCATTGCCCGGAGCGGAAGGATACTGACCCGATACAAGCGGATAACTGAAAAGCTGAAAAAAGGATTGGTCGACGGCGAAGGTAAGAAAATCGAGCTCCCTGGAATTGCCCGTTACCGGCCCGTAAGTACGCACCGCGCGCGCTGCTTTTTCGACAATCCCGTAATCCTGCTCCAATGTACCCGCCAGCGGAAGAGGTGAAGTAGCAAATGCAGATTTATCGCCGGTTTTGCTGGTTGCATCTGTGATAATACGGTAAATACGGTCCGCATTCGTGTGAAAATGATCGTATTCCAATGCGCCTTTGATGTGCGCAATTGCCAGGAAGCAGACCATCAAACCAGAGGCAAGCCCGAAAATATTGATGAATGCAAAAAGCCGCTGCTTCCAGATATTCCGCACGGCGATCTTTGTATAGTTTCTCAGCATGAAAAAGGGATTGGTATAAACCTGTTACAATGACGTAAAAGTTTATACCAATCGGAAAAACAGCTCAGAATCAATGCAGCGAGTGTTTTTCAGACTTAATGCTGTACGATTCCGAACGTAATTGTTCACTTTTTTACAGTTTCAAAACGCGTACGCTCGGTTTTCGTGAAATCGACGTAGCGGTATTGATCCAGTACCGACATTTCAAGCGAAAGCTTGTAAATACCCCAGGGATACCTGGCTTCCGTCTGCACCTTCTCCTTTTTGGAATGCGCGGCGCTTTTCGCGGTTTTTGTATAAAACTCTTTCATTACGCGCCCGTCCATTTGCTTGGGTACCTGCATACCGTACAGGCTCAGCACGGTTGGCGCGATGTCCACATTGGAAGTTGGCAGCCCGCCTGTGAATGCATCTTTGAAATCGGGACCATCGGCAAAAAACGCGATGTTGATCTCGTACGGGCTGGATCCGCCGTGGCCTGCTACCCCGCCGGAGAAATCTGTCCCCGCATACCCTTTTTCATTTTTATCATCATTCCAGTTGGGAGCGACCAAAATGTCGCCTGAGCGCGTCGGGTGATTATAATGAATCGCGTCGAAAGACAAGGTACCGTCCACCCAGCCAGTGAAGCTGCCTTTCTTTTTAGGTTTTGTAAAAACAGCGCCGATCCAGTCTTCCTTATGTAATGCGGCGACGATCTTTCTGATCAAATTTCCATCATGGTTTTTTACATAAACAGCACCTTCCGAAATCACCACATCGTCAGACTCCTTGTCTTTTTTCAAACCTTCCGCTATGAGCAAGTCGCTCAGGTTTTGCTTGCCTGTGTGGGTTACAAAACCGTGATCTGTGGAAATCAGAATATTATACTTGTCCCTCAAACCTCTCGCATTCAGCGAGTCGAGTATCCTGCCGAATTGCGTATCGACATACCTGATCGCCGCAACAGCCTGATCGGAACCGATACCATACCGGTGGGCAGCCCCGTCTGGATCTGAAAACCAGACTGCGCTTACCAGCGGGCCGTCGTTTTTCAAGCCGTAATGCAGCAATGCGTCCGCAATCCATTTGTGTTTGATAAAAATATCGCCGGTACCCTTGGGCATAGGGCCCAGTTCGGCCATTACCTTCGTTTTCAGAGATTCAGGCAGGATCAGTTCGTGGTTGATAATGCCGCCGCTGCCGATTTTATGGTTTTGTAAAAAGGCCTGGCCGGTGGTACCGGAGCTAAAAACCATCATCTGCTCGCCCGCCGCTTCCAGTACCTCGCCCATTGAAACAGCTGTCAGCAACTGCCCCGACTCAGATTCCTGCACTTTCATCAGATCCTCGTAAGTGGTGCCAATCGCTTTGTTAGGACTCACTTTCGGGAAGTAAATGGAGTTGCCCAGCAGTCCATGCGTGCCGGGATAAGAACCGGTCGCGTAGGAAGAAGAGTTTACGCGGGTCACAGTCGGGAATACGCTGTGGTGCTCCTTCCCGTGCGAAGCTTTCTGTTTGAATGCAAACAGGTTCGGCATCTGCTCTTTGGTAATGTAATCCGGCCGCAGTCCGTCGAAGAAAACGATCAGCGTTTTGTTTCTTGCTTTCCCATTCTGTGACTGCTTCCTGGCAGGCCCTTTTGCATTGGAGTAAGCGGGTACCACCGGATTGATGCCAAGCTTTTTGGCCTCCGGAAGAAAGTCTGACACGTTATTGACCAGAACAAAGTCAACACCTTCCGCATACAGCTTACCCAGCTCGTCGGGCGTTCTAGCATAAAAGTAGTTGACTTTAACTTTGTTGTTTTTCAAATCCTGCATCACCTGCTTACGGTCTTCACCCGGCTCGTGGCGCAGGAGCTGGATAAAGCCAGCGTGCATATCAATGGTAGCCTGGGCGTACTTAGGCGTGTTTTTCCGGTAGCTGTTTTCTCCATTGCAGATCTGGATTCCGGGAACAACTTTCCTCGCAGCTCCTGCCGCCTTTTCAGAGCAGGTCAGGAATGCCTGGTGCAGCCGGCCGGACTTCGCCAGCATTGCCGCCGCTTTGGCCCCTACTGCTTCATCGCCTTTCAAATGACAATTCAGCCACACATTAGTCGGCATCATCGCCAGTGTTTCTTCGAAAGTAGGTACCTGCGTTCCTTTGAATTGCTCCGACTTTTTTACACTCGCATCCAGCGCACGGATCTGCGCGAATGTAAGATCCGAAACCTTGCCCATACCGTTCGTGGTACGCTCCACCCCATCGTCGTGCATGATCACCAGCGCACTGTCTTTCGTAAGCTGGATATCAAACTCGATCATCTGGGCACCGAGCCGGACCGCCTCGCGGAATGCAGGCAATGTATTTTCGGGATGCGTGTCCATGCAACCGCGGTGGGCGCACAAGCCGCGTTCCGGCATTTCTATTTTTTGCGCGTAAGCTGTTAATCCTGTAAAAAGCGACAGCAAAACAGCAGCAAACCTGAATCTGTATTTAAACATTGTACTTGAAATTTAACCCCACTGAAAACCTGAACAAACCTATTTATCCCACCAAACCTTAATGTCACTATCGTCGCCGCCCATGGAAGCCACCGCGCCGGCGAGCGCCTCGGGATTGAGCGATTGCAGGTAGGTAGGGTAAGGCACGCGCGCAGGAAATTTGTTCTCAGCTGGGATACCCGTGCCACGCGGCAATGCAGGATAGCCGGTGCGGCGCTTTTCAAACCAGGACTGATAATCGACAAAAAAGTAAGCGTAGTACTTTTGCAGCATGATCTGTTCCAGCTGCTTTTCAGGTGTCGCTGCTGCATTGTAGGCGATACCCGGCTGCGCCAGAAAACCCGCCGGCATGGTTACGCCCCATTGCGTCATGGAAGCGGCAATACCTGCTTCGTAGTGTTTGTCCGGCGTCGACCCGGTGTTGTAACCCTTCAATGCAAGCTCGGCTTTGATGAATTCCACCTCGGCGAGCGTCATCATCACCCCCAGCTGCGGCAACGTTTTCAATGCATCGGAGTAGCTTGAATTGCTTCCTACTGCATATTCAAGCGTGGTCGGGTAGCCGCTTTCGATGCCGCGGTACACACTCTCGGTCCCTGCTTTCACCTGCGTAGCCCAGGATGCGCGGCGCGGGTCGCCGGTCTGGTTCATAAAATCCATGAAGAACTTGGTATAGTAATTCCCGTCGCGCCAGTCCACCTGCCTCGCATTGTAGAATGGATTGAAAAACGGAAATGTACCCGGATACCTGAAAATAGCTTCGTCTGCATTCGTTGCAAATACAGGGTTTGCAGCAGGATTTGCCAGTATCGCCGAGATCTGCTCTTTTACATTCACCTCTCCTTCTCTCTTTAAAATTCGGAGCAGCAATCTCAGCCGCAGCGAATTGCAAAACTTCTTCCATTTCTGGATACCCGGATTTTTGCCGCCCGACAATGCGTTCGAATTATACAGCATATCACCGCCGTAAGTAAGCGCCTTGGTATCGTCGAGCAGGCTGTTCGCCGTTTCCAGGTTTTTCAGCAACGCTATGTAAATGTCCTTTTGCTTGTCGAAAGTCGGCTTGAAATTTCCCTCGATCGCTTTGGTGGCCTGCGAGTAAGGCACGTCACCGTAGAGATCCGTGAGAATCGAGTAGCTCCACGTTTTGTAGATCAATGCGATTGCCTTGTAATTGTTTTCGTTGAGCCGATCGGCAATGATGTAAATATCCTCTATATCATTGAGATACGTATAGAAATTACTCCATACGCCCGACCCCGGATTAACCAGGTACCGGTGCAAACCGCCGCCGCCCGCGCTGGCCCTCGGCGCGTCTACCTGCATCAGTTCATGCGTAAAATTGCGGCTCGCATTCACGGTGCTGTTCACGATCTGGTATTGCAGCTGCCCCAGCATAACGCCCGGCGTGATTTCCTTCGGGCGGTTCGGGTCCGTATTGAGCTCTTCAAAACCGTTGGTACAGGATACCAGCAGTACAAGCAGCATTAAAAAAGGGATATATGCTTTCCTAAACATGATGACTTTCAATTAGAATTTTAATGTAAGGTTCATTCCCATTGTCCTCGTGGAAGGAAACTGTGCGAGCTCCACGCCGGGCGTGAGCGTTCCATTATTGAGGTTTCCGCCTTCGGGATCAAAGCCGGGGAATTTGGTGAAGTTGAACAGGTCTCTGCCAAAGAATGCAAGGCTCGTCTGGCGCACGCCCACTCTGGTGAGAAGCGCCTGCGGCAGATTAAACTCTACGCGCAGCTCCCTGATTTTCAAGAAAGAAGCATCGAAAATGTTGGTCTCCGCATTCGCGATCTGGTAGTAGTTGTCGTAGTAAGAGCTTGCCGGGACCTTCACGGTATTAGGCGTAAAACTTCCGTCGGGCTGCTTTACCACGCCCTGGCCCACGATCCCGTCTTCCCGCCCGGGCAGGGTCACTTTCGTTTTGCCCAAAGTATTGTTCTTGTGATTGGTTTGCGAGAACATACTGCCGCCTTTCTGCCCGTCGAGTAACAGACTTACCCGCACGTTTTTGATCGTAAATTCATTGGACAAGCTCGCTTTCCAGTCAGCGAATGCGTTACCCCATTTTTTGGCTGTCGGATCCAGTGCGGCAGGCAGTCCAACCGACGAATAAATGATCTGTCCATCTGGCGACCGCTGGAAACCACGTCCGTACATATCGCCCATTAACCCTCCTACCCGCGCCTCAATGCTCACGTTGGTATTATGCGCATAAATCACCTGGTTGGTAATGCCCGATGCGAGCTCTTTCACATAGCTGCGGTTTCTCGACCAGAGTAAAGTCGTGTTCCAGCTGAAATTTCTGGCAGTTACAGGTTTACCTGTCAGCTTGATCTCCACGCCGCGGCTGTTGATCAACCCTGCATTAATCAATGCATTCGAATAACCCGACACCGGATCCAAAGGAATGGCCAGGATCTGGTTGCGGCTGTTGTTGTTGTAATAAGCCACATCAAGACCGACCAGGTTTTTGAGCAAACGAACATCCAGACCGAATTCGTAGCTCGCTGTGATCTCAGGTTTCAGGTCGGCATTGAAAAGTGTATTGGAGTTGGTAAAACTGTTTCCGTAAATCCGATCGTAGTAGCGGGCGGTCTGGTAAGGTCTGGTATCATTTCCAACCTGTGCCCACGACGCGCGCAGCTTTGCAAATGAAACCGCACGCGGCAATGTAAAAAGCTCATTCAGCAAAAAGCTGGAACTGACAGAAGGATAGAAAAACGAATTGTTCCCGTAAGGCAGCGTACTCGACCAGTCATTCCGGCCGGTTACGTCTACAAAGATCTTTTCATCCCACGAAAACTGGGTCGCTGCATAGATACTGTTGATCGCCTTTTTGGTTTTCAAAGGATCGGCAACCGCCTGGTCAAGACTGTTGGAAATCTGGTAAATACCGGGCTGAGCGAGCTGGTCGGCGTACATTCCTGCAAAATCATACGACTGCCGCATTGCATTGCCACCAGCCGAGGCAGTAACATCGATCAGTCCGCCGATCTTGTCTTTGTAATTCAGTAAAAAATCGGTGTTGGACTCGTAGGTGAATACATTCTGCTCGCGGTACATCCCGCGCGGGTAGCGCGTCATACTGAACGGGCGCTGCTGTGACCGGAATTCAAAGGCCATATCGAGGCCTGTGCGGACAAGCAGATCAAACTTCTTGGAGATCTCGTAATTCGCAGAAACATTACCGATCACGCCGTGCTTGTTCATCTTGTTCAGCATTTCGTACATACCCAGGTAAGGGTTGTCGGGCGTCGGGTTGAACGGACTTCTTTGTTTTACGTTTTCCAGTCCGGGCTCCCAGTAGGGCTTAAACCACTCAGGTTTGATATTGGGCGTCGTGCCCAGGATCAGGAAGTACATCAGCGACTGGTTGTTATATCCCGCCATCGGCAGGTTGTCGCTTTTCTTATTGGTATAGTTAACCTTTCCATTGATTTTCAGGCGACTTGATACTTTCTGACTCACTGAAAGCGCGGCATTCAACCTTTCGAAACCGGTGTTCGGAATGATCCATTTGTTTTTCAAATGCGTAAGCGACAAGCGGGCAGAACCGTTTTCACTGCCTCCTTCAATGGAAACGCTGTTCGAAAAAGTAGTACCTGTCTGGAAAAATCCGGAGATATAATCTTTATTGGCAACCCAGGGTGTACGTTCAGTCGGCCTTCCATCCGGTGAATTCGGGTTAAACTGATAGTACATTTGTCCATTGAACTTGGGCCCCCAGGCTCTTCCCGCTGCTACTGTTGTTGCTGTATTCGGTCCGTCCTCGCTGTCGAGGTAAGAAAAATACGCGCCGCTTCTTCCTTCCCCATATTCAAACTGGTAGTCGGGATAGCGGTTAATCTGCTCTACGCTGAAATTGGAATTGACGGTAATACCAATGCCTTTGTCTTTGCGAACACCTGATTTGGTGGTGATAATGATTGCCCCGCCTGCTGCCCGGCTGCCGTACAAGGCCGTCGCACCGGGACCTTTGAGCACGGTAACTTTCTCAATATCATCAGGATTAATATCGGATAGACTGGAACCGTAGTCTACCGGGCTGTCGGCAGAAAGGTGAGAATTAAATCCGGTCCCGGTAATCCTGCTGCTCACAGGCACACCGTCCACGACGATCAACGCCTGGTTGTTGTCGAGGTTCAAAGACGATTCACCGCGCAGGGTAATCCTTGCCGATCCCATTGGCCCGGCGCCCGCACCCTGGATATTGAGCCCTGCTACTTTACCAGAAAGTGTATTGACCCAGTTGTTGGATTTGGCATCTTTTACCGCATTTTCATTGATCGTCTGTGCAGCGAAGCCCAGCGACTTCTCCTCGCGCCTGATCCCAAGCGCCGTTACCACTACTTCATTCAGGATTTTGGTATCTTCCTTTAATGTAACATTGATCACGCTCTTGTTACCCACTGCCTCTTCCTGTGACAGAAAACCGATCGCTGAGAAAATCAGTGTTGAGCCGGGTGCCGGGATGGTCAGGGAAAATGCGCCATTGGCGTCGGTGGTGGTACCTAAGCTCGTTCCTTTTACAAGAACGCTCACGCCCGGCAATGGGTCCCCGGCTGGTGCGGCACCCGTTGGTGCGGCACCCGCTGGTGCGGTAACCTTACCGTTGATGGTAAAAGACTGGGCAGACGAACGCATAGGCATGCAGAGTCCGGCCAGCAAGGCAAAAAATGCCAGCAGTAACCGTGTTTTCATATTCTTTTATCAGAGGTTAGTGAGAGTGCCGGCGCGGAATGTCCGGCATTTTGTTTTGTTAAACCCCAAAGATATCTGACGGTTACTGCCTGGATATTAAGCCTGCATTATGCATTTGTTACCGAATAAAACACGCCGATTAAATTGCCGTAGCCAGCGACTCCAACCCGGTATTGGTCACTCAATCAGCTTCCAGCTCCGCCAGGGTAGCCTTTATGCTGGCCAGCTGCGGGTCAGGCAGATTTTGTAAAAGCCGGCGTGCGGCGGCGTACACGAGCAGGACAATCAATGCTTGTGCAGCTATCACCAAGGCGATCTTCTGGCTACTGAAAGCTTCATAACGCGGGGCAAGCAGCGAGATCCCCAGCAGAAAGCCCGCCACCAGGCTCAATTTCCAGATCTTTGCCGCGAGCCGCTGGTACCTTTCGTGTACGCGGATTACGGAAGACAGGCTTTCCCGTAAATCAGTGCCGGTGAGGTTGACCCGACGTAAAAACAGGTACTCGTTTACGGCGACCGCCAAAGCGGCTGCAACTACGAGCAGATATAAGAATGCAGGCAGATAATGAAGCCAATGCGTATAATCAAATGGATTACCGGCCAGTATAGCTGTAAAAAGCGCGAGTAGCGCGGTAAAGAACATTGCTATGCGGGCGGTTTTGGACTGCATGATCGCGAGCGTCCCGCGAGAGCGGTCTGTCAGCATGCTGCGCAGCATTTTCTCATTGAACTGGCAGGTAGCCAGCAGGTTCTGATCCAGGGTATTCCACTGTGTTTTAAGTTCTTCAAGTATCATGATTTTGTCGTTAAAGTTTTACGGATTTCATCAGGCTTTCCAGTTTCGTTTTAATCCGGCTGAGCTTTACGCCCACATTCGTCCTTGTGATCCCCAGTATAGACGCAATCTCCTCGTAGCTTTTTTCTTCCAGGTACAGCAGTACCAATGCCTTTTCAACCATAGAAAGCTGGTCAATGGCCACGTACAATCGGGCCACCTGATCGGGTGGTTCCGGCTCTTCCAGTAGGTCGGGGATCGGAAATGCCAGGTGCGAAAATGGCGTCGGGCTTGTTCTCCGGATATCTTTCCGATAGGTTGAAATCGCCGTATTCATCGCAACGCGGTACAGCCAGGTACTTGCATTGGCTTGCTTGCGGAAAGTCGGGAAGGCGCGCCAAAGTTGAAGGACGATCTCCTGGAAAAGATCCTGGCGGTCCGGCGGCTCACGGGCATATATCTTGCAAACCTTGAAAAGAATGCCGCGGTGTTGGTTCAGCAGGTCGACAAATTGTTTTTCCACGATCAGATTCAGGACAGTTATACATCAATTAGTCGCATCGGGCATTCAAAAATTACATGGAGGCCGGTTTATTTTCAGATAAGGGTTTAAAATTTTTATCTATTGTTTAAAAGCAGTCTAAATACAGGCTATTTTTGTGGCAGGTACCTTTCCGAGAATGCATCTGTGGCGACAATAGAAAAAGAATTAAAGTATCAGGGAGTAACGAATGCGGAGCAAGGAGCTGGCGATACATATGCGCATAACAGCTGGACCTTTCCTGAATTCGGCGAACTGCATGAAGAAGAACTCACAGACAATGAGCTGCTTTACGATAATGCGCACACAGCCGGCGCAGGCAGGGAGTTTATTTCCAAAGCGTTTTATATATGGTACGGCAAGTTCCGGGTGCATTCAGAAGGTCCTGTTGTGGTCCATTCATCGGGTGACCGGATACAAATGCTGTTTTGCCTGCAGGGTGTAGCTACCTATTTTCAGGAAACTGCTTCAAAACCTTTTGTGCGCTTCAAACCGCAGCAGCATAACCTGTTTTTGCTGCCGGACAAGAATGTAATGATCCAGTGGAAGCCGGGCGAGGAAGTGGAGACTTTTGCGATCAGTATGGACACGCGTTTTTTCTTTGAAAACCTGCCTGCTTCTCATCCGATCTGCACGCATTTCAGGAGCGGGATCAGCAGGTCGCTGCCTGCTTTTATGCTCAGGAGGAACCTGCCCGTCACCAGTAAAATGGTTTCGTCCCTTTTTGAGATACTTAACTGCACTTACAGCGGCTATTACAAGAGTCTTTTCATCAAGGCGAAAGTAATCGAGCTGCTGGCATTCCAGTTTGAACAATACGAACATTTGCCCGTGCCGGATATCTCGGTTAACCTGAAAGAATCGGACAAAGACAAAATGCATCTTGCGCGCAGGATATTGTCAGAAAACCTCGATAAGCCGTGGTCGCTGCGGGAGCTGGCGCACCAGGTGGGCACCAATGAATTCAGTCTGAAAAAGTATTTCAAGGAAGTTTTCGGAAAACCTGTTTTTGGCTACCTGCACGATCTGCGAATGGAAACTTCGATGCAAATGCTGAAAGAGCCCGGCAACCGGGTAGCTGAAATCGCCCAGCGCGCGGGCTACAAGAATGCAACCCACTTCACGGCTGCATTCAAAAAGTATTACGGGATCTTGCCCAATAAGATCAGGATATGCCTGCTGCACTTGCTGCATCTCTCTGATGTACTCGCCCAGCTTTTTACGCAGGCAATGGAAAAAACCTCCTCCGTGGAGGCACTTTGAGGCTAGTTAAGGCTACATGATCTTGATCCCTTCTGCCTTGAAACGGATCAGCGTTTGTTCCAGAACGTAGCTTTTAAATGTCGTTTCCTGGTACACATCATTCAGCCAGACCAGGATTTTCAGCTCGATATTATCCGCAGCGATCGCATTGAAGAGGATCTGGCGAGGTGCGTTCTTGACGGTACCCTCCGCATTGTCGACAATATCGTGTATCACTTTCTTGACACGCTCTAAATCAGCCTCAATGCTGATTTTAAATGTGATTTCCGCCTTTAACCTGGCGTCACTCGTTGTGTAGTTTACCAGCCGGCCTGAGAGCAGGTCGCCGTTGGGAATAATGACCTTTGAACCCAGCGGTGTGAGCAGCCGGCTGGACCGGATACCGATGTCGAGCACCTTGCCTTTCTTATCTGCCAATTCAATGTAATCGCCTATCGTGAATGGTTTTTCAAAAATCAGGATGATCCCGGATACGAAATTGTTGACGATGTTCTGCATACCAAGCCCGATACCTACGCCCAATGCACCAAGGAGAACGGTGATCCTTGTCAGCGGTACGCCGGAAACTGTTACGGCAATCAGAAAGCCGACGACAATGATCAGCAGCCGGATCAATGCGAGCTTTGAACCCTTATGTCCCGAATCCGCAGCAAAGCTTACATCGTGGCCGGAGAAGAAGTAGCCTACATTTTTTTGCAGGCTGTTGGCAAGCCAGATCGTAACAGCAAAAAACAGCACGTTTTCGAGGGTAAATGTCACGCTGCCGAAAGTCCGCTCTTTTTCGAGGATCTGTAATGCAAAGTCGAATACCGCACCGATGATATTGAGGTTGATACAGAATACCATCAGCCAGAGCACAATGGAAACAAACAACACCAGCCGCTGAAAATACAATCTTGTACGCTGCGCACTGACGCGCGAAAAGAGCATTTTTGCGGCTGTACTAACGCGGATATGCAAGTCAAGCGCCTCGGTGAGCATGTGCACGAAAACTGTCAGGCTGACCACCTGGATCAACCCGCTGATAGCAGTAATGCTGAATGCTTTGGCCAAAGAAAGCCGCCCGAAAACATTGAGCAGGATTGCCAGTACGTGCAGTACGATGTAGATGATCA
The DNA here is from genome assembly GCF_001424405.1 of Dyadobacter sp. Leaf189. Lineage (GTDB taxonomy): Bacteria > Bacteroidota > Bacteroidia > Cytophagales > Spirosomataceae > Dyadobacter. Next base: position 167,084 of record NZ_LMPS01000005.1, on the reverse strand, counting down.
CCACCGGCTTGATCAGCCTTTCACCCAGATTGGCCTTTTTGACAATCTTGAAAAACCACCATCCAAATGCAATGGAAGCGGCACTAAGCCCCAGAAATGCAAACCGGAGCAGAAAAGATCCGTCCACAACCACATTGGCACCGACTGTGAGCAGGTACAAAACGATGACGGAAAACCACCACGCAAGCTGCTCGCGCGGCAGCATTTTCAGGAAGAAGAATGTAAGTGTGATGACCAGCAGAAACTGGTTGAGCTCAATGTAAATGGAAGGTGAACGGGGCTCAAAAAGCGGCGTGATATTGAACAGTAAAATTAGCGTCGCCAGAAAAGGTTTATGCCCGATGAATTTGAAATCGGTCGGACCTACCTCCTTGCTCAGCCTGGCACTTTTGGCGAAGTTGAAATTAATGTAAATCCATGCGAAAAAACCAATGCAGAGCAGCAGCAAAAACACGCGGTTGTCCCAGGTAGACTGCAGGAAGTACCGCAAAACCTTATTCTGGCCGGCATAAGAGACTTTGATCAGCCGGTTCATATTGTCGGAGCTGTCTTTCTGGCGGGCTTTCCAGAGATAGCTTGATTCCTGTCCGAGCAGGTTTTTACCTGATTCTTTGATGTAATCGTTGATCGTGCCACTTAGATCGTTGGCCGCAAAATAGACCTCCGAAACATCGGCGAGCAGGTTACTTACGGTGTCCAGGTTGGCAGTGGTCGTCTCCCCTGCCTCCTGCAGCTTGCGCCTCAGCTCGGCTATCTGACCTTTGTACAGCTTCTTTTGCGTAGAATCGCCATTGTCGATGGTGAGCAGCGAATCCCGGCCAAACTCGATCACCGACGACGACATACTTTGCAGCTCGGCATTATAGCGGGAAAGCTGCTTGCGCCAGGCACTTGTTTTTTGCTGAATATCGGTGAGCATCAGCCGGTAATTGGCCAGACTTTTACTATCAGGAGCCGTCTTCTCTACTTTGATCGCCTCCTGTATCTGGCTTACATTGGTTTTGGCAACACCCAGCTCGCGCCTGATATCGGCGCTTCCGTAACCCTTTTTATTGGCTGCATTGATCTGCGTGATCACCGCCTGCGCGTTCTCGATCTTAAACAGCAGCGTGTCCGGTATTACCACACTGGGGGTTTCTTTTTCCGCAGGCTTCTGTGCGAGTAGCGGCAATGTGCTGGTGAGCAGCACAAGCAGGATTAAAAGGACAAAGTCCCTGACTTTTTGTGAATTGAAGAAGGAAATGCGGGTAATAACCGGTGTCATAGTCTGGATTTTAGCCAAGATTCTAGCTGCCGCCGGGTTGGCGACATCGAATTTGCTAAACTTCCATACCAATAAACGTCAATGAGAAAGAGAGAAACTTGTGCCCCGACAGCCGGAATTGAACAAACAGGCGTTTGTCAGCACATCAATGTACTTGTTCCTCCTTTTTGACCGGCTTGTAATAACGGTCGTAGAAAACCTGCTTTGAATCATTATAGCTGCTTACCGCGCCCAATTTGCGCATCAGTTTGATATAATAAAAAGCAAGGTCAACCTGGTGTGGCTGGAAACCGCTGCGTGCACTCTGCGGGAACAAATGGTGGTTATTGTGCCATTCTCCTGCCACCAGGCCCGGCCACAGCTGGTTAATGGATCTGTCTTTGTTGTTGTAATCAACGCCCGGCCGCTGCTTGTCCTCGCCTTTTCCGTGGCCTTCGTAATTGAAAGTCCGCACACCAATTGCCCAGAAGCCCGCCGCTCCGAACAACGTACAAGCCAGCGCGTGCCCGCCCATCAGGTAAAATGCGAGGTACCAGAAAGACCAGTTGAAAATCCAGTTGATCACCGCGTCGCCCGGGTTAACATAAGAGCCCCATTTCAGGTATTGCTGATAGGTATTCCCTTTCACGCCGGTGTGCTCCATCAACTTTGTGACACGCTGGTAATCCGCCTCACTGAGATCCTTTGCAATCGGCTGGTGATTGACATCCGCCAGGAAACAGTACAAAAAGCCCGCGCTCGCATTATACGGATCGCCGGGCTGGTCGGACTTCAAATGATGAACATGGTGAGAAATGGCGTAGATCTCTTCGGGAACGACAGATACCGTCAGATTCTTGGTAAAAAACCGCCAGAATGAGTTCCTGAATTTATAGGCGCCGTGCGTACAGTAGCGATGGTGCCAGATAGTCCCGTGGGTACCCATGATGATCATGCTGTATAGAAATGCAGCAGCGAGCATCCACAGACTGAAAAATTTAAAAACGAACAGAAAGAAGAATGGCATCAGCAGCAGCACCCGCGCCCAGCTGAAAAACGAAAGCCAGTTCCTCCGGTCTTTCACCACATTGAGCCTGGAAAAGAACTCACGCAGGATCTGACCGGTGCTCGGCTTGACAAGATCCCCTTTTTCATCCTTCCACCCGTACGAAGGGACCTGCAATACATAATCAAAAAAAGCCATTTAGAAGAGTTTACGATGAAAGGTGGGTTACGAAAAGTTCTGTATTTCAGCCTAATGTAGGCTTTAATCCGGATAAAACCCAAAAGTAGCTCGCAACAAGATCACACCCGCATGAAAACGCTGGGTTTGACACGCTGGTATTTTTTGAGCAAAAGATTGTAAAAAAGCTTTCAAACTATTCCATAGGTACGCCGGAAAACTACTGTATCTGCTACCAAAATCCGGCAAAAGCACATGTTTTCATTGAACTTTAACTGCTTTAACTATAATCAATCCCGGATTGTAAGGTAAAAAACAGGAATTAAATGCGGGGCGGTTGCTTGTTCGCTAAACTGTACTTTACTTTGTCTATCAGATTAGTAGGTTAAGTATGCTAATCAGCATCCCAGTCAAAACAAGCACCAGCATGAACTGCCTTCAAACAAGGGGCTAGGCGCTATTTCCCTAATTTTTATGTATCAAAACTCTTCCCTCAAACCGCTGTATCGCATTGTCAGCGTGCAGCTGGCGGCGATGGTGCTTTTTGCACTTAACGTCTTTGCACAAAATGGTGCTGTCTCAGGAACGGTCACGTCGGCCGGCGACAATTCTCCCGTTCCAGGTGTCAACATCGTCATCAAAAATTCACTAACCGGTACTTCTACCGATGCCGACGGTAAGTACGGAATCACCGCGCCCGGTGAGGCTACCCTTGTTTTCTCGGGTATCGGGTACGTAACCCAGGAAGTGGCTGTAAACGGCCGCAGCGTTGTGGACGTGAAGCTCGCGGCTGATACCAAGCAGCTTGAAGAAGTTGTCGTAGTAGGTTACGGTACGCAAAAGCGCAATGCGCTTACCAACTCTATTTCGCAGATCGGCGGCGAGGCCATTACACGGCGACCGGTCTCCAACATTCAGCAGTCGTTTCAGGGCTTGATGCCGGGTGTGACCGTGCTCGACCAGGGCGGCTCTCCGGGTAAATCCAATGCCAGTATCCGGGTCCGCGGTATTACCACTTTCAATATCAATGGAAGCAGTACAAGCGGATTTGATTTGGGTAAAAATGATGCATTGGTGATCGTCGACGGCATTGAGCAGCGGCTGAGTGATATTAACCCTGACGATATCGAGTCTGTTTCGGTGCTGAAAGACGCTTCTTCCACGGCGATTTACGGTTCACGCGCCACAAACGGAGTTATTCTTGTAACAACAAAAAGAGCGAAAGGTGGCAAGGTACAGGTGGATTATCACGGCTACTACGCAATCCAGAAATCCAATAATGTGCCCAAAATGATGGGAATCGAGGCTTACATGCGGGAGCAGGTAGCGGCTTACACCAATGCAGGCGTGACTTTGCCTGCGCGTTTTACAGAAGAATCCATTCAGGCTTACGTGAATGCAACAGACCGAGAGAAGTATCCTTTGCCCAACACCTGGTTTGAAACCATGCTCCGCGCTGCGCCGCAGCAAAACCATACGATCTCCGTTGCAGGCGGTACTGACGTGCTGCGCACCAGATTGAGCGCAAGGTACCAGGATCAGCAGGGCGTCATTGCGGGCTACTCCAATACAATTGGTGAGTTCAGGCTGAACACCGACTATGATGTTTCAAAAAGGATCCGTGTAAGCGGCGATATCAATTACCGGTACAGCCGCACATTGAACCCGACCGTAAACAATGCAGCCAACAACCCGCAGCCGCTGAACAACTTTTTCCACGGTACATTGTGGGCAGTTCCCAAATATCCCGACGGCACTTACGGACTGAGTACACAGGGAAACAACCCGTTGATGTTTAACGAAATAGGCGGCCAGTCGCGGCAGAACACGGACTATCTCGCGGGTTACATCAAAGCAGACATCGACCTTGCTGAGGGCCTGACATTCTCGACGCAGATTGCGGGCCGGGGTACTTTTGTATCTCAAAAGAACTTCACGAACTCCTATACAAACGTTGACAAAAATACCAATGTAACCAAAACGGTTGCGATCAACTCGCTTACGGAAGTGCGCAACAGCTTGCGCGAGTACACTATCAACAACTTGCTTACTTACGAAAAAGGCTTTGGCGAACATAACCTGAAAGTACTGGCGGGCTACTCGCAGATCGGAAATACGCAGACTTTCCTGTCGGCCTACCGGGAACGTTTTTACAACAACGACATTGGTTCAATCGGGCAGGGCGCAAACGACGGAACGAAAAGCAACGGCGGCAATGATGCGGAATACGGGCTCAGGTCGTTTTTTGGCCGGGTAAATTATGACTTTAAAGAAAAATATCTTTTTGAGGCAAATGGGCGCTATGACGGTTCATCCAAATTCACAGGCAACAAGCAGTACAGCTTCTTCCCTTCCTTCTCTGCCGGCTGGCGGATCTCGAAAGAAGCTTTCTGGGGTAGATTGGAAAATGCGGTTAATGATCTGAAACTACGTGGTTCATGGGGTATTACGGGAAACCAGTCGGTGGACCTTTACAGCTACTATTCCGCGCTGACTGCCTACGGATATACATTCGGCGGAACGCCCGCCCAGGGCTACCGGCCTACCACACTGGCCAATACAAATCTCGGATGGGAATCGACCACGCAGCTTGACCTCGGAATAGACGCTGCATTGCTAAACAGAAGACTGACTTTTACAGCTGATTATTACCGCAAGCTGACCGACGACATTCTGCTTAACCTGGATATCCCTGCCACCATCGGGTTGAAAGCACCGCCCCAGAATGCGGGATCGGTAGAAAACAAAGGTTGGGAATTCAGCGCCAACTACCGCGGTGGCCAGAGTACTTCCAGCTTCCGGTACAATCTGGGTGCCAATTTGAGTATTAATGAAAACAAAGTTACTGACCTGAAAGGCACAGGCCCCTATATTACCGGTTCCGATATCGACCCGAGGTACATCATTGCAAAAGGGTTACCGATCAATACACTCTGGGGTTATCAGACCGATGGCTTGTTCCAGTCCGAGCAGGAGATTGCAGAATACAAGGCGACTTACGCAGCGAACACCAAGCCAGGTGACGTCAAATACGTAGACAGGAACGGTGACGGAAAGATCAATGCAGATGATATGACCGTAATAGGCAACTCTTTCCCGAAATATACCTTCGGCCTGAACACGGATTTTTCTTACAAAGGTTTTGACCTAAGTATCCTTTTTCAGGGAGCGGCGAAAGTAGACGCGCGGCTCGCAGGTGCATTGGCCGAAATGGGTAACCAGGAAGGATTCACGCATGAGATTTACACCAACAACTACTGGACTCCCGAAAACCCCGGCGCACGTTTCCCCCGTCCGGTGAAATTTGACCTGCGCAATGTGGCTACTTCTGACAGACTGGTGATCGACGGATCGTACCTGCGCCTTAAAAACGTGCAGCTTGCTTATACTATCCCGGCGGACATGGCAAGCAAGCTGCGCCTGAACAAAATCCGCGTGTATACTTCTGCGACCAACCTGCTGACATTCTCCAAGCTGAATGAATGGAATCTCGACCCGGAAGTACCATCGGGCCGTGCGGTATACTTTCCGCAAACTGCATTGTACACCTTCGGCTTAAATCTGCAATTCTGACCCGCATTCAAAAGCATTGATCATGAAAACAAATACCATCAAATACCTCATATACTCGGGAGTTGCGGCGCTTGCATTGAGCCTTTCTTCGTGCGACTCCAACTTGCTGGAAACAGTGCCGAATGACCGTCTTTCCGAAGATTTGTTCTGGAAAACAGAAGGCGATGCGCGGCTGGCTGTCAACTCGCTCTATACCGATCTGGACAGCATCAATGTCATTTCCTGGGACGGCGTGACCGACATTGCGCACATCAACCAGAGCTTCAATATCGACGCATACATTGAACAGGGCAGCTACGATGCAACCAGCTCGAAAATTTACGGAGAATGGAGAAATGCCTACCGCGGGATCCGTTCCGTGAATTACTTTCTTGAAAATGTTGATAAAATACCAACTGCAAATACAGCACTGATCAACCAGTTTAAAGGTGAAGCGAAAGTGTTGCGTGCTTATCAGTACATCAAGCTCGCCGGCTTGTTCGGCTCCGTTCCGCTGATCACTTCCACACTGACCATTGATGAAGGCCGCACATTGAAAAATGCTCCTGTCGAAGAGATATGGGGATTTGTTGAAAAAGAACTGACCGAGGCAGCTGCATTGCTGCCCGCTACTTACGGCCCGGCTGACAGAGGAAGAGCGACGAAAGGAGCGGCTCTGGGTTTGCTGGCTCGTGCGCATTTATATGCCGGACATTATGAAAAGGCAGCTGCGGCAGCCGATCAGGTGATCAAGCTGGGGGTTTACAGTTTGTACGATTCGTATGAAAAACTCTTTACCTACGCTGCCGAAAATAACAATGAGGTAATCTTCGACAAGCAGCATCTAAAAGATGTGTATCCGATCAATGTGTTCGCTTACCTGGCGCCTTACAGCCAGAAGAATGGCGGCAGCACGGTTGTGCCAACAAAAGCTTTGGTGGATACCTACGAAACGATTTCCGGTAAAAAGATCACGGATGCAGCCAGCGGCTACGATCCTGCCAAGCCTTACCTGAACCGTGATCCCCGGCTCAGATTCTCCGTATTTCTGGAAGGTGACGCGCTTCCCAGCGGGATTTCCTTTCAGCCCCGTCCTACCAGCGGCACAGCCGACGCGATCGGGAGTACTTACATTGCTTCCACGACGGGTTTTAACATCAAAAAATATTTCAACGCCGAAGATTACGCGAACCCGGCAAACGGGGGGATCAACATCATCCTGCTGCGTTATGCTGAGATCTTGCTGACATATGCCGAAGCGAAGATCGAGCTGGGGCAGATTGATGCGAGCGTTGTGAATGCGATTAATCTCGTGCGGAATGGACGGACAGACGTGAAACAGCCCGCAATCAAAGCCACAACGCAGGCTGATTTACGTGAGATCGTTCGCCGCGAACGTACTGTTGAGCTGGCGTTTGAAGGGCAGCATTTATTTGATATCCGCCGCTGGAAAACAGCCGAGCAGGTCATGAAGGGCCCTGTTTACGGCATTACCTATACTGACAATGCAGGTAAGCTGGTTACTGTGCAGGCCGCCTCGTCAAACCGTGTTTTTGACGCAAGCCGTCACTATCTTTGGCCGATTCCGCAAAAAGAACGGGACCTCAATCCTAACCTGACACAAAATCCTAACTGGTAAGCTCTTGTAATTTCATTCTTATGTCAAAATTATTTTCTGCATTGTTTGTCACTTTGGCCGCATGCATTTTACTGGGTTTTCAGTCCAAACAGCCGGCTGCAAAAACGCCTAACATTGTACTTTTCTTTATCGACGATCTTGGCTACGGCGACTTGTCGGTAAATGGCGCATTGGGCTACAAAACGCCCAATCTCGACAAAATGGCTGCCGAAGGAACGCGCTTCACGAACTTTATGGCAGCGCAGGCTGTGTGCAGTGCCTCGCGTGCAGCTTTACTCACAGGCTGCTACCCGAACCGGGTTGGCATTTATGGCGCACTCGGACCAGCGCAGCCCATTGGCCTGAACCCAAAAGAGGAAACAATCGCTGAGCTCCTGAAAGCGCAGGGTTATGCAACCGGCATTTTTGGTAAATGGCATTTGGGAAGCGAACAGGAGTTCCTCCCATTGCAGCAAGGTTTCGACGAATATTACGGCGTACCTTACTCCCACGACATGTGGCCGCTGCACCCATGGCAGGAAAAAGCCAAGTACCCGCCTTTGCACTGGATCGATGGAAACAAGCAGGGTAAGGAGATCAAAAACCTGGACGATGCCAGCGAGCTCACCCCAGCAATTACCGAGCATGCCGTTTCATTCATCAAAAAGAACAAGAACAAACCTTTCTTCCTGTACGTACCGCATCCGCTGCCACACGTTCCCCTTGCTGCCTCCGCAAAGTTCAGGGGTAAAAGTGAACGGGGTATTTTCGGGGATGTACTCATGGAGCTTGACTGGTCTGTAGGCGAGATTATGAAAGAATTGAAAGCGCAGGGACTGGATGAGAATACATTGGTCATTTTCACGAGTGACAATGGCCCGTGGCTCAACTACGGTGACCATGCCGGTTCATCGGGTGGTTTCCGGGAAGGAAAAGGCACTTCCTTCGAAGGCGGGCAGCGCGAGCCTTGCATTATGCGCTGGCCGGGCGTGGTACCCGCAGGCAGGGTATCGAACAAGCTTTTATCAACCATCGATATCCTGCCCACAATTGCCAGGCTAACCGGCGCAAAACTGCCCAAAGAGAAGATCGATGGTATCGATTTCACCGACCTTCTCAAAGGCGACGACACCAAGACACCGCGGGAAAATTTCCTCTATTATTATCGCAAAAACAGCCTTGAAGCTGTGCGTAAAGGCAACTGGAAACTAGTGTTTGCGCATCCTGGCCGAACTTATGAAGGTTCACTACCCGGGAAAAACGGTCAGCCTGGTCCTGCTCCCGAAGACCACGCAATTGCGAGGGCACTGTATAACCTGGCGCGCGACCCGGGTGAGCGTTATGATGTGCAGGAACAAAATCCTGAGATCGTAGCCGAGCTAGAAAAGATTGCAGAGGCTGCACGTGAGGATCTGGGAGACGATTTGCAGCAACGTCCGGGCAAAAACCTGCGCCCGGTCGGACAAGTTGCCAGAAAATAAATGCTAAGGCCCGGTTGTTACTTTTTAATGACCGGGCCTAAAAACTGCCAGGCAGCCACTTCCGGCTCCTGGTGTTCTTTCCTGAGTATTGCATCAAACTCTTGCAGCAGTCCTGGATTTTTCGCCGCCACATCAGTGGTTTCATTTCGATCTTTTTTCAGGTTAAAGAGCTGCCAGGGATTGTCCGGATTCTTTCTCAAATCGGTTTTTACAGCCTTCCAATCGCCCATTCTGATCGCCAGCTGACCTCCCTTTTCAGGATACTCGAAATACAGGTACTTATGTTGGGGCTGCTTTTTGCCCAAGAGTGTTGGCAGAAATGAAATTCCGTCTGTTTTTGCAATTTGCTGACCGGTAAGCTCAGCAAGTGTGGCCATTAAATCGTACTGAATGGAAACGTGCTCGCTGACACTTCCTGCCTTGATCTTACCGGGCCAGCGTGCGATAAACGGCTCGCGTATCCCGCCTTCGTAAACATCCATTTTCAAGCCCCGCAAACCTGCGACGCTGTTGAAGAACCTTGCATTTACGCCACCATTGAAAGTAGCCCCATTGTCGCTGCTGAACATGATAATTGTGTTTTCATCCAACCCCAGCTCTTTTACTTTTTGCATTACTATGCCCACCTGCTCGTCCAGGTAAGTTATCATGGCGGCGTAGGTGGATAGCGGGTATTTGTTTGCCGCATATCCTTTCGCACCATAATAGGGCTTCTCATCGAACTGCCCGATGTATTTCCGAACGTAAGCATCGGGAGCCTGCAATGCAGCGTGCGGGATGGTATAGGGCATATACAGGAAAAACGGCGCGCCTTTGTTCTTTTCAATGAATGCAAGCGCTTTTTCAGTCATTTTGGCCGGCGCATATTCTTTGCCTTTAAAGGAATCAAAATCTGCATTGGTTGCCTTCGTGGAGTCTATTTTTCGGTGCACATCAAACCAGGGCTGAGCAAGTGTGTCCCACTCGCCGTTCTCCCAGAGGTGTGAGGGATAGAAATTATGTGCCTGCTTTTGGTCGAGGTAACCATAGTAATAATCAAAACCTTGCTTGTTTGGAGCGCCTTCGGTATTGTTCATTCCGAGGCCCCATTTGCCTGTAAGCGCGGTGGCATAACCTTTTTGTTTAAGCATTTCGGCCACGGTAAATTCCCCTGCCGGCAGCGGCTTCTGGCCTCTTTCTTCTTCATCCTTAAAACCGCCCAGCTCAAAATTGCCCCTTATGGCCGAATGGCCGCCGTGCTTTCCTGTCATAAGCATAGCCCGGGCAGGCGCGCACACGGGCATGCTGGTATAGTGCTGCGTAAAGCGCATTCCTTCTTTCGCCATTTTATCGAGGTTCGGCGTCTTGATTTTTTGCTGACCATAACAGCCGAGCTCACCATAACCCAGATCGTCGGCGTAGATGTAAATGATATTGGGTAACTTTTGCTGCTGGCCCTGGCAATGTGGGGGAAGAATTATCAGGAGAATGATTAACAAGCTGATGCTAAGCAGGTAGTCGGGGCGAAATGTCACGATGGTTCAGGTTGAGTTTTCAGGTTGTTAAATATATCCATTTAGCTTTTGCAGACCAATAATGCAGCTCTAAACAAGCCGGTTGAGATGATAATTGCGGACTTAATTTATTTCGATCTGAAAACAAAAACCCGACGCTCACATGCCCTACACTCTGGCGATATATTTCAATTATTTGCCTGATTAATGACAAAATACATCAAAATACAGTTAGTACTAATCAAATACTTCCGCATTTTTAGCATTATTTTGGTTTAAAATTGTATTGTGAAAATCGATCGGTTTTAATGATAATTATTGACTTGTGAAAAAGAACGTAGATCAATCAACAGCAACTATGCCTATGGAAAATTCCTAGACTTCCTCTCAATGCGTGTACCATGTACCGTTAGCCGGTTAGCGTTGTTTTAGTGAGCTGGCTGCACTTAATGGTACAATCCCTGCTGATTTAACAAAATCAGTAAACAGGTTTCCTATGTCTGATTTTCATTCAAAAAACTCACTTTATCCGTAAAACAACAGGCAAAATGATGTAAAAGCAGTTAAGTACTCACCTTTCTTTAAAAACGAATCTATGGACCTAATTAGACGAAATCCTTATCCGGGACTTCGCAGAGCACTTTGTGCCTTAGCGGTAACAGGAGCGCTGCATTTTCCGAGCATTGCCAGCACCAGTCCCACGCACTGGTCAGGCCCGTCGCGCCTTCATCAGCGTATTGACAAAACCCTCACGGGCAAAGTGATTGATGAAAACAACAATCCGCTGCCCGGCGTAAGTGTGATCATCAAGGGAACAAGTAAAGGAACTACCACCGGCACGGATGGAAATTTCAGTTTGTCGGTTGATGATGCTGCGCAAACGCTCACGTTTTCATTCATTGGCTACACTTCGCAGGACATTGCGATTGGTAACCAGTCTGCATTCAATGTAACATTGCTACCCAGCAGTGAAGAGCTTACCGAGGTGGTTGTTGTGGGTTACGGCACACAGTCGACGGCGGCGGTAACGGGAGCTGTGAGTAATATTCAGGCCAAAGACCTGATCCGCACCCCTTCGATTGGTACTTCCGATGCGCTGGTCGGTCGCGTGCAGGGTATTACAGCCAGGAAAGCGGATGCACGTCCGGGCGCTGCCACTACCATTCAGATCCGGAATATGGGCACGCCCCTTTTCGTGATTGACGGGGTACCTTCCGATGCGGCCAACTTCAATAACCTGGGCCAGAATGATATCGAAAGTGTTTCCATTCTGAAAGACGCTTCCGCTGCGGTGTACGGGTTGCGTGCTGCAAACGGGGTAATACTGGTAACGACCAAGCGCGGAAAAGCGGGCGACGGTCCGGCCAAGATCAATATCAATGCGTATTATGGTTTGCAGAACTTTACCCGCTACCCGAAACCCGCCAGTGCTTACCAGCATATGCGCGGACTCGTGGAATCGGATGTAAACCAGGGACGTACTCCTACAATCACGCCCGAAGAGCTTGAAAAATGGCGGGTAGGTACGGAAAAAGGGTATCAGAGTTTTGACTACTACAAAATGGTGATGCGCCCGAATGTCCCGCAGTATTCGGTGAATGCCAATGTTTCCGGCGGTACCGAGAAAATCAGCTACTTCCTCTCAGTGGGGCACCTTAACCAGGATGCATTGATCAAGGATTACAATTTCAAACGGACGAACATTCAGGCGAATGTAGAATCTTATGTTACCAAGAAGCTGAAAGTGGGCGCGCAGATCAGCGGACGTATCGAGGACCGTTTTCAGGTGGGTGTGCCGGGACTGGATGATTACTTCAATCCTTTCCTGAGTATTTTCACCATGTGGCCTACCGAGCGTCCGTATGCAAACGATAACCCGAAATACATCAACCAGACCCACAATGTGAATGTGAACCCGGCGACCTATAAAAAGGAGGTAACGGGCTACATTGACGAGATCACGCGGGTGGTAAAAGGTAACTTCTATGCAGAATACGATTTCGCATTCGGCCTCAAAGTGAAGGGTACTTACTCCTATCAATATCACAATTTCGATTTTGACGGATTCGAATACACGTACGATGCCTACAAATACGACGAGGCTTCGGACGCTTACAATGTGGTAGCCGGCGGCGGTAACCAGAATCCCTGGCGCGAGCGGCGGAAACGCAATATAGTTGACCGTTTTGCGCAGCTGCAATTGAACTACAACAAAACCCTTGGCGACCACGAACTGTCGGCTGTGGCGGCTTACGAGCAGTCGGACAATGTAAATACCTACATGGTGGTACACACGGTACCTCCCAATAATTACATTCCGCTGATGTCATTTGCCAACCAGGATCTGCTGATCGATGAGTGGAGCACGGAGGCGAGAGCGGGTTACATTGGCCGGGTTAACTATAATTATAAGCAAAAGTACCTGCTGGAAGCGGTTGGCCGTTATGACGGTTCGTTCCTGTATGCGCCAGGAAAACGCTTTGGTTTCTTCCCGGGTGTTTCTGCCGGCTGGCGGATTTCGGAGGAGAACTTCTTCAAGGGAAAACTGGAAAATGTGTTCAGCAGTCTTAAAGTACGTGCTTCCTATGGTCGCACAGGTAGTGATCGTTTGAGCAATGATGCTTTTCTGGTGGCGCCTTTCAGCTATTTGCCGGGCTATAACTTCCTGCAGGGAAGCGCGATTTTTAATGGACAGTACAATATTGGTGTGAGGCCGCGCGGGTTACCCATTACTACGCTTTCGTGGATTACCAACATTTCCACCAACGTAGGTATCGACTTTGGTTTGCTGGGCGGCAAGCTGAACGGACAGTTTGATCTTTTTGAAAGAAAGAGAGAAGGTCTTCCCGCGGCGCGCTATGACGTACTGCTGCCTTCGGAAGTGGGTTATACTTTGCCTAATGAAAACCTGAACAGCGATACGCACCGCGGTCTGGAAGGTGTGCTGACTTACAAGAGCAATATCGGACAGATCGATTACGCGATCAGTGCAAATGCAACTTTGTCACGCCGCCGCGATCTGGATTTTTACAAACCACGTTTTGGAAATTCATATAACGAATACCGCGATTCGTATGTAGACCGCTGGGGAAATATCAACTGGGGTTACCAGGTGGTGGGCCAGTTCCAGTCGCAGGAGCAGATCGAAAGTCACCCGATCAACAATGACGAGCAGGGTAATCGCACGCAGCTTCCAGGGGACTTTATTTATAAAGATGTGAATGGGGACGGTATCATCAACAACCTCGACGAGCGCCCGATCGGCTATGCGGAAGGCGCGAATCCGTACGTCAGCTTTGCGTTGAACGGCAGTGTGGCTTACAAGGGTTTTTCGCTGTTCTTTGATTTTGCCGGAGCGTCGCTTCAAAGTTTCCAGCGCAACTGGGAGCTGAAAATTCCTTATCAGAACAACGGTACCTCGCCGCATTTCATGCTGGAAGACCGCTGGCACCGCGCTGATCCTTTTGACCCGAACAGTGAATGGATCCCGGGCACTTACCCTGCGCTCAGAAAAGACAATTCGAGCCACGTCAACTTCCGAAAAAGTGATTTCTGGATCACCAATGTGCGTTATATCCGTCTGCGCAACATTGAGCTCGGTTACAGCTTCGATTCAAAAGTTTTCAAGAAAATCGGCAGCAACGGTTTACGGATTTACGTGAATGCGAGCAATCTGTTCTCGATCGACAATGTGAAAAAGTACGAGATCGATCCGGAAATTTCGTCGGGTAATGCGCTGGTTTATCCGCAGCAGCGACTCTTCAATGCCGGTTTCAGCATCAATTTTTAATTCAATCTGTTATGAAACGAATTTCACAATATTTACTCGTGCTGGCGATATTCATCCTTTCCGGATGCGCCGAGCAGTGGCTTGACAGAAAGCCACAGAATATCATCCTGGAAGAGCAGGTATGGAACGATTCCAAAATGATCACGGGGCTTCTTGCCAACTACTACGACCGCCTGCCGGCGCATACTTCGCTTACCACAGGCTGGGCTGAGTTTGCCGCATATGACGAAGCAATGTGGTCCAACAACGACGACGGCCGGAACAACATCGTTTCCTATCCATTTGACCGCTGGCGGCTTTGGGATTACGGCCTGATCCGCGATATCAACCTGGCGATCGAAAACATCGAAACTTACGGGACTTCCCTGAATGAAGGACAAAAGACGCAGTTTTCAGCGGAGTTCAGGTTTTTGCGTGCCTTCGTTTATTTCGAGCTGGTAAAAAGAATGGGTGGCGTGCCGCTGGTGACCAAGCAGCTAATTTACGATTTCAACGGAAATCCCGCTTACCTGCAGCAGCCCCGCAATACCGAGGAGGAGGTGTACGACTTCATCGCCAGCGAGCTGGATGCAGTGAAAGACCAGCTGGGCAATGACGGGAGCAACACGCGTGCAAACAGGTTTACCGCAATGGCGCTGAAAAGTCGTGCGATGCTGTACGCAGGTTCGCTTGCTAAGTATAACAATCTGATGGCCTCGCCTATTGCCACGCCCGGTCGCGAGGTAGGTATCCCGGCTGCGCGTGCCAATGATTATTATGCCAAATCGCTTGCAGCTTCCGAGGAGATCATCAACAGCGGCAAGTACCAGCTTTACAAGACCAACCCTAATCTGGGTGAGAATTTTTATGACGCGATTACCAAGAAATCTGCCAACCCGGAGATCATTCTTGCGCAGGATTTTCTGGTAAGTAAAGACAAAAGGCACGGTTTCACTTACGACAACATTGCCCGGAACGTGCGTGAAGACAACCTTTCATCTTCCTCCATTACACCGTCGCTCAACCTGGTTGAAGATTACGAGTACCTCGACGGAACTTCGGGAGAGCTGAAAACGCGCAATGCAGGCAACACGGATTACATCTATTATGACAATCTGCAGGATGTTTTTGCGAACAAGGATGCGCGTCTTTACGGAACGGTTATCTACCCTGGCACTTCTTTCCGCGGCACTCCGGTGCAGATCCAGGCTGGCGTGAAGGTCTGGAACCAGGCATCAAACAGCTTTCAGAATGTAGAATCGAATACGCTGGGCTCGAACTATGACGACGGGGGCTTGCTTACAGGCTCGTCGGGACCGCAGCGCTCACAAACGGAGGTGACCAACTCAGGTTTCTATCTCCGGAAATATGTAGACCAAACTGCCATGTCGAGTACGCGCGGTATCCGCAGCGATATGTGGTGGGTACGTTTTCGTTTAGGTGAAATTTACCTGAATGCAAGCGAGGCTGCATTGGAATTGGGCAAAGCGGCTGATGCGATTAAGTATGTGAATCTGGTGAGAGAAAGAGCAGGATTTGGGGCAAACAGTCTGAAAACGCTGACATTGGCCCGTTTGCAAAACGAGCGGCGCGTGGAGCTGGCTTTTGAAGATCACCGCGTGTGGGATCTGGTGCGCTGGCGCATTGCGCATGAGGTTTGGAATGGAAATGCTTCCAACCCTGATGCGGTGATTTACGCACTTTACCCATACCGGGTTGTACGTCCGGGTCATCCTACGCATAATAAATATGTGTTCGATAAGCTGGTAGCACCCCGTTTCCGTGCACCACGGTTTTTCCAGATGGGCAATTATTATTCGTCCATTGAGCAGATCGTGATTGATAACAATCCTAAAATTGTCAGGAACCCATTCCATTGATCTTATGAAAACGACTAATCATTTCTTCAAACCAATGCTGCTGGGCCTGCTTTCGCTGGTGGCTTTATCTTCCTGCGAGAAGGATAACCGGGCTGAGCCGAAGTCTGAGCTGAAAGGCCGGATCGTGTATGAAGGTGCGCCGGTAGGTGTGCGTTCCAACGGTGTTCAGCTGGAAATCTGGCAGCGCGGGTACCAGCTTTTTACCAAAATCCCTGTTTATGTAAATCAGGATGGTACTTTTTCGGCTTCTCTTTTTGATGGTAACTACAAGCTGGTGAGGCTCCGTGGGAATGGCCCCTGGGTTGATAATACAGATACAATCGATGTGGAGCTGCGGGGCACAAAGGAGCTTGATGTGCCGGTTAAGCCTTACTTCGTTTTTCAAAATGATGTTTATTCCAAAGGCGAAGGCAAAGTTTCCGCCACATTTAACCTCAAACAGGTTGATAATTCACGAACGCTGGAAAGAGTCAATCTATATGTAGGCACAACCACGATCGTGGATCCTAACAACAATGCAGTCAATGTGCAGGAAATAGCCGCCAACATTACGGATCTGTCCAAACCCATTACCCTGACAGCTACATTGTCCCCCACCCTGGCAAAACGGGAGTATGTGTACGCACGCATTGGCGTGAAGACTTCGGGTGTAGGTGAAATGCTCTTTGGCGCTCCGCAGAAGGTGATGTTGAGGTAAGAAATCTTAATTGTTTAATCTTATTAAAATCAATTAATTAAGATTACTACAATCATTTAAAAAACAAAACAGCTAAGCCGCTTCTTGGAGCAGCTTAGCTGTTTTTATCTGGGACCGTCGGTTGAAACCGACGGCAAGTGGATTGATTTTGATTTTTGCTTTTACTCATGGCTCCCGATTGCGATTGATGGCAAGTGGATGGCTTGATTAGCTAATTCCAGTCGATTCCACCGACAAGAAATAAAATCCCTACCCGTCGGTTTCAACCGACGGAATAACTCCTATCATCAGCTGACGGGCCGTAAATGGAAGGCACCATAATATCATTCAGCCGCATGTACACAGTGAGCTGGCCCCGGTGGTGGACCCAGTGATTGAGGGTTGAACTTACGCCTTCCAGAATGGGTTGCGAGTAGAGTACTTCTTCTCCGTTTTTGAGGTAAAATGTACCACTAAGTGACTCGTTTGTTGCACGCTGGAGTGCGCTTTTTGCTCCCGCTATATTGTCTTCAAAATAGCTGAGCAAGTGTTCGGAAGTAGTTACATTGACTCGCTCATAGGTGACGAAGTTCACCTCCCCATCTTCAACCATCAACTTGATCCATTTAGGAATTTCGGCAACAAGCAACGTGAGGTAACCCATTTGCATGGACTTTGGATGCGGCTTGTAATCAGACAATTCGAAAGGAATGCGTTCAAGACATTTTTTGGTAGAACTGTACTCTGCTTCCAGTTCTTTCACATAAGCGGCTGCAAGTTCGGTGTTGTCCATAACTGATATTTTGTTTATGTTCAGGCTGTTAAAAAATAATGCCTGTCGTAATATCAGAATGAAGCAAAAAAGTGCCTTGATAGGCAGCACCGTCGCATTGCTGTTTGCATTGACGATCTACTGGGTTTTCCGTAGGAACTGGTGGCAGGAACTATTTGCAGTAATGACGCTCTCCTTCCTGTTATGCATGCCCTTCGGAATGGGTTTCCTGACCATTTACTTCCGCGGCGAAAGAAATGCGGCAGGGAAACGGGACGCTATTTTGATCCCCTGGCTGCCGCTGTCTGCCTTTGTAATCCTCACATTGTTCTGGCAGCTGGAAGGTTGGGCGTGCTGGGTAATGATATTACCGCTTTTCATGGCTGCAAGCTCCCTCGGCGGACTCGCTGGACGAAGCTTCTTGCATAAGTTGAAGGACAAAGACAGCAAGCTAAGTGTCTCATTCATTGTATTGTTACCCCTCATTCTAGCTCCCATTGAAGCATTGATTGGCAAGATACCGGGGACATACAAAGCCGATACACATATTGATATAGCTGCGCCAGCTGCTGCGATCTGGCCGCTGGTTACGCGTGTGAGTACGATTTCTGAGCAGGACGATACTGGCTGGCTGAACAAGTCGCTCGGCTTCCCCCGACCGGTCAAGGCAGAGCTCAACTACGAAGGTGTCGGTGCCTACCGCGAAGCTATTTTCACAGGCGGTCTGATCTTCCATGAGACGGTTTCCGAATACAACCACGAGTCGAAAATGGTATTCTCAATCAAAGCCAACCCCCACGAAATTCCTTCAACAACCATGGACGAGCATGTGGTGATCGGCGGCGACTATTTTGATGTTTTAAACGGCACCTACGAGCTTGAAAAACTAAGTCAGAACCGCTACCGCCTGCATTTATACAGTCACTTCCAGCTCAATACCACCTTCAACTTTTACGCAAGCTGGTGGGCGAAATGGATCATGCAGGATATTCAGAACAATATCCTCGGTGTTATCAAAAGCCGGGCTGAAAAGACGGAATCCATTTGAATTTTGCGAGATATTCGCCACCGCAGGATAAATAAAATTGTAAGCGGGAGGCTGTAAAAGTATTTTGCCGATCAAACTTTCAGTTAAATAGGCATAAATACATTATGGAGATTTATCGCTGTCTAGATACGATTAACCCTACAAACGAGCAGGTAATATTGTGGGCCTATGATTTAGATCTGTATCTGACAGATCAGGATGAAGATCTGATTCTTCATTCAAATCAATATCTAGCTATACTCTGTCAGCTTGCCTGCGACCACAATTGTCCAAAAAAGGAATATTGTTTTTCAATACTAAAACACCACATTCAACATCTTTTAGCCAGGCGTGATATCGAGCAGATTAACGAAGCAGTAATAACAATCGCCCAAGTGGAATGTGTATCAGATATCGATGTTTGTGATTGGAGAGCCGATTTCCATTGGATTGCAGAACTGATCACAAGACCACGGAAGCTGAATTTAGAAGACATGCAAAATCGCCGGCTTCATTATTGGTACTGACAATGAGACTCCCATATTAACGACAGTAAGTGCATCCGGATATTTCCAATTCGAGCAAATTTTCGAGGTATCCAAAGACTATCTATATATCCACCCCTCTACATCAGATTGGAAATACTTACATATACTTCCAATTGAAATTGACTAGCAAGGTTAAACAATTCGTGCTTCTTCGTGCATTCGTGGCAAAAAAACATCACCGTCGCACAGCCCGCTGCAACATATCCGTTTCCTGCAAAACCTTATTCTTTAAAAAGCCCGGATATTCAGGATTAGCTTTCAAAAACGCATTCACAACAGCGGCAGCTTCGGGGGATGAATGTCCGGAAAATGTGCTGTGCAGCCAGCGGGTTGGGAAGAAAATATCGCCGGTAAGCTGGATTTCCTGCAAAAGATCCAGAGAGGGACGCAGGTACTTTACCGCACTTTGGCCGCGCAAAGGATGATGCAGATATCCCAGCGCCTCAATAACCCAAGCTTCCTTTTCGCGACTGCTCTCCCTCTTCAAAGATTCAAAAAAAGCGTCCCTCACTTTCTCAGCAGGATTCAATGCAGGTATCACAAACTGCATTTTGGCTTTGCGATCGGGATTTTTGGTATTCAATATCTGCTCATTCAAAACTTCCGCGGCTGCATCCGGCTGTTTCAATGCCAGTTCATAAGAAAGGGAAATCTTGTCATCTTCCGACAGTACCAGATCTTTCACAACCAACTTCCCATTCCAGAGCGACCGCATTTTTTGCAGCCCGTCCGGATTTACCGCAACGTTTTTAAAAGCACGGAAATAGGAAGTTTTGATTCCCTTATCCCGCGTTTCGTTCAGCAGTCGCCAAAGCAGCTGTTCGAGCTGCACCTGCCGAGAAGCCCGGCCGCGTTCATCCAGGAAAGTCCACCAGGTCGTTTGTAACACACCCAACATGTAGTCGATCAGGAGCGGATTACTTTCTTTCGGCAATGTTGCCAGCAGTTTTTGAAGCAGATCCTCTGCGCCTGCATCCTTGCCCCGCAGGAAACCTTCCCAGATGTTCACCAGCATTGCACCTTTAAAAACGGGTTCGTCGAAAATGGAATCGGGCTCGTTATAGTGTGTAAAAAAGTAATTTTTACTTAAACTATCCATTTCAAAATAGCCGTAACCAGTTCCGTCTCCATTTGGAAAAACAAGCCTGCCATCCTGCGTATCACGTTCCTTTGAGTTGAGCGGCTGTAACCATACCCGCGCTGAAACCGAATCTTTAACCTGCTTCAACACCGTTTTATAATGCTCCTCGCCGGTTGTGTAGACCGGCATTCCTGCCGTTTTTACCCAAACATTACTCCATGCTGCAATATCCTCGGGCGTTTTGCGGTCTATAATCGCGATCAGATCGTCCCAGCGCGCATTTTTGAATGAAAATGTTTTCAAATATTCACGCAAACTTTCCTGCATTAAGTCAGCGCCAATGATCTTTTCGAGCTTACGCATGACAATCGGCGCTTTCAGATATATAATGGCGCCGTAAAGTGTCCCGGCATTTTTAAGGTTGCCGAGCTGCTGCAAAATCGGGTTTGTTCCCTGGGTCCGGTCGACTTCATACGCCCCCGGATAATGCGCGAGCAGGAAGCGAAGCTCGTGATTGATTTCGGGGAAACTGGGCTGCACGATCTTCGCCGCCATAAAATTGGCAAATACCTCTTTGAGCCAAACGTCGTTAAACCAATCCATTGTCACCAGATCCCCAAACCACATGTGCGCAGATTCGTGTGCGATCACGCTTGCTCTCGCCATAAGCCGGTTGACGGAAGGGTTTTCATCCAGAAACAAAGCAGATTCATTGTAGAAAACCGAACCCGGATGCTCCATGCCGCCATACTGAAATGAAGGTATCAATGCAAAATCAAACTTGCCGAACGGGTACGGAATGCCGGTATATTCTTCGAGCCAGGCGAGGGATTTCGCATGCAACGCAAATACCTCATCCCGGTTGCGGTTTACTTTTGTTGTGTCTGTCTCGCGGTAGTACATGGTCATTTCCCGACCGTCGACCGTTTGCGTAGCTTTAAAAAACTGACCCGCTGCAAACGCAAACAAATACGAGCTGACCGGCCTGGTTTCGGCAAATTGATAGATACTCTGGCCGCCCTCCTTCGTTTTTGATTTGAGCGCGCCATTTGAAACAGCCTCCCATTTCGCAGGTGTTTTTAATGTAAGCGTGTACTTCGCCTTCAAGTTGGGCTGGTCAAATAGCGGAAAGCAGGTTGATGCGCGGTCGGGAACGAATAAGGTATAGAGGTAATCGTCGCTCCGGTTGAGCGAGAGGTCACCCGCAATAAAGGATATCTGGATACTGTTTTTTCCTTTGTTCAAATGTTTTGGCTGAATAACGATGTGCTCATTTACAAATTGATATTTAATCTTTTTACCTTCACTATTAACGGCCAGAATGTGACTGCTGTCTGTATTAAAATCAAGTACAAGCGCAGAGTCCAATGATTTAAGCTCAAATGTAATCGTCTCCTCACCCTTGATCTGCGCGCTTTTCCCTTCCGGAATATCCAATGTAATTGCATAGCGAATGCTGTCGATATGCTGCTTGCGGTATTGGTTCAGTGAGAAAGAAACGCCTTTTTCGGGAGGGGTACTGTGCTTTTGGCATGCAGTAAAAACAAATAACAACAGGAGGAACTGAACGAAGATTTTCATTACTATTGGGGCTGATTGTTCCAAAAATAGTATTTAAATACCAACTTAGGGACAGCAAGATATTTTTGTTACGTCTCGTAACAATTTGTATATTGAACAACTAAACACACACTGATGAACGAATTTGACCTTAGAATACGCCTGGCGGCGCTTCGTCAGTACTTGAGAGACAATGAGGATACACTGACGTCTGAGAAGATCGACGAGATCCTGGATGTAATTGCCAAATTGTTACAGGTTTTAAATGAACTGGAAAAGAGACGATAGATATGACAGCTGCAATCACAAAATCGAAAGAAGACCTGGATTCTTTGCTTTCTGAAACAAGAAATGCAATTAGTGAGGCCCAGGATTATCTCTCCAAAAATGGGGTCAGATATGAATTACATGACTGGGTTACCATTGCTGAATACTGCAAAAGATTTAATATTCCGAACACTCAAACGGTGAGCAACTGGATCAAACGGGGCATTGTACCCAAGGAGGATACAGTTGTCATTGAAGAATACAACAACATCCGCCTAATTAAAGCCATCCCTTATAACGAGACTCTTAAGCAATAGTAACCAACCTGTTGCCAACCTGATTACATGAAAATTATTCTACGATTTGCATTGATTTGCCAGATCGCAGTTACTGGTACTGCTTTCTC
This sequence comes from Dyadobacter sp. Leaf189, assembly GCF_001424405.1. GTDB lineage: Bacteria > Bacteroidota > Bacteroidia > Cytophagales > Spirosomataceae > Dyadobacter. Next base: position 144,528 of record NZ_LMPS01000005.1, on the reverse strand, counting down.
CCAAACCCTCTCACCTCTCACAGTTGAAAAGATCATGCGGGATCCTAAGAACTGGATCGGGACTTCGCCTTCTGACATTACCTGGGCCGATAATTCGAAAACCATTTACTTTAACTGGAACCCGGACAAAAATATGTCGGATTCGCTGTATGGCTATTCGCTGGCGGGCAAAGCGATCTCCAAGGTTAACATTCATCAACGGAAAGTGCTTGCAGGAAGAAATGGGACGTATAACAGGAACCGGACTATCCGTCTCTATGAAAAGAATGGTGACATTCACCTGATCGATTACAAAGATTTCCGTATCCGCACCATCACTCAAACTGTCGAGAGGGAAAGCAATCCCGTATTCAGCGGTGATGAGAAGCGCGTGATTTTTGAGCGTGGCAATAACCTGTTTTCTGTCTCACTTGAATCGGGCTTGTTGGCCCAGCTGACAGATTTTAAAACCGGAAACAAGAAGCCAGATCCCAAACCAGGCGAACAGGAGAAGTTCTTAAAGGAAGATCAGCTGGCTATGTTTGAGGTTTTGAAAGAGCGGAAAGAGAAAAAAGACGCCGGCAAGAAGATCTCGGATGCTGAAAAACCTGCATTGCCAAAGGAGATATATCTCAATGAAAAATCAATTTCAAACCAGACAGTAGGTCCCGATTCGCGGTTTATCACTTACAGACTTACCCAGCCTAATAAGTCAGCCAAGCAAACCATCGTACCCAATTACGTTACCGAGTCGGGTTTTACCGATGATATTTCGAGCAGAACCAAGGTCGGCGCGCCTGGCTCTTCCTACGAATTTTGGGTGTATGATGTAAAAAAAGACACGGCGCGCAAGGTCAGCGTGAAGGATATCCCCGGCATTCACGATAAACCGGACTACCTCAAAGACTATCCTGAACTAGATACTGCCTGGAAAAACAAAGAGCGCGACGTAATCATCCACGGACCGTTCTGGTCAGAAAACGGGAACAATGCCGTGGTGGTGATCCGCTCGCTGGACAGCAAGGACCGGTGGATTATGCGTTTCAATGCAGATTCCCTTTCATTAAAGTTACTTGACCGACAGCGGGATGAAGCCTGGATCGGTGGTCCCGGAATCGGAGGCTATCCGATGAGTGCAGGTGAAATTGGCTGGCTTAATGAAGAGACTATCTACTTTCAAAGTGAGCAGACGGGGTACTCGCATTTGTATTCGATCAACGTAAATACAGGCAAAAAGACCGCCATTACTTCGGGCAGCTTTGAGGTTCAGAATGTAACCTTATCAAAAGACAAAAGGAGCTTTTACATTATAACTAATGAAATCCATCCGGGCGAGCAGCATTTGTTCCGCGTAGCTGTTACCGGCGGCACCCGCACCAGGCTCACGCACAATCCCGGCGCGCATGAAGCCACCCTTTCGCCGGACGAAACCAAAATCGCGATCCGATATTCCACGAGCAATGCGCCCTGGGAATTATACGTAATGGATAATCCCAAAGCAGGGTCAAAGCCTAAGGAGCCTCAGCGTATCACCGCTTCGGTTTCCAAAGAGTTTCTATCCTATCCATGGCGAGAGGCGAAAGTGGTGACGATCACTGCGACAGATGGTAAGCCTATTTACGCGCGCGTTTATGAGCCAGCCAAATCAAATGGAAAAGCAGTGATTTTCGTGCACGGCGCAGGGTACCTGCAGAATGCACATAAGTGGTGGAGCCAGTATTTCCGGGAATATATGTTTCACAATTTGCTGACGGACAAAGGCTACACGGTGCTCGATATGGATTACCGCGCAAGCTCCGGCTACGGCCGCGACTGGCGCACGGGCATTTACCGGTTTATGGGAGGCAAGGATCTGACGGACAATACTGACGGTGCAGCCTGGCTTGTAAAAACATACGGGATTGACCCAAAAAGAATAGGAATTTACGGCGGATCGTACGGAGGTTTTATTACGTTAATGGGACTTTTCACCACGCCTGACGTGTTCAAGGCGGGCGCCGCATTGAGGCCCGTGACAGACTGGGCCTCTTACAATCATCCTTATACCGCGAATATCCTCAACGAGCCGCAGGCGGACAGTGTGGCTTATCGTAAGAGCTCTCCCATTTATCACGCGGCAGGTCTAAAAAACCATTTACTGATATGTCACGGAATGGTGGATGTGAATGTACACTACCAGGATGTGGTGCGGCTTTCCCAGCGGCTGATCGAGCTGGGAAAAGATAATTGGGAGCTCGCCTCCTACCCGATGGAAGACCACGGTTTTGCAGAAGCTTCCTCCTGGACAGACGAGTACAAAAGGATCTTGAAGCTATTTGAGGAAAATCTCTAAAACAAAATCGCCGGCAGAAGTCTCTGCCGGCGATTTTGTTTGAATGTAATAGTGGATCAGGCCGCGTTGTTAATCCTGCGGATTAATGGATACCCTCCAAAATCTTCCCATTTATGCAGGATCAGATTCTTTTCCCTGCTTGTATGCAGTCCGAAATCGATCAGGATCTCGCCATCTGTGAGGCGGTTTTGGAAGTACTCCGCGTATTTATCAGATAATACAGAACTTGCCAGCGCACGTGCGCCGCTTGTTGCCATATCGCCTGCCACTACAAGGGCCAGTCCCGGAATCGCCACGAATCTTCCCATCACATCCAATGCTTCCGAGATCCTGGTTACCTGTAGTTTCTTTCTTGTGGTGTTGCTTTGGTAAAAATGGTTACTCTTATGTTCGTACAATCGGTCAAATGTATCTTCCGACATGATCAATGTGATCTCGCCTGCATTATATCCTAACCGCAGCAATGTCTGATATGCATTTTCTGCGTCTTCCCTCGTGGCAAATACTCCCGTTACAGTATTGATGCTCTTGTTTTGCTGTATAGAATCCATAATCATTGGTGTGTAAAAGTTCAAAAAGTACTTATCATATAGAATGTCTGATAAGAATGACACGTATTAGTAAAATCCGTGCCAGCATGCTTCTACAACGTACTGTTTTAAAAAGCATTGAGCGGTTCGGAATCTGTAACCAACCTTTTACTTTCGTGGTATTTCTTCTACATAAAACAAAACTTTTGCCTGATAACAGTATTTCAATTTGCCCTTCGACTTATATTTCCAGCCTTAAAACCAACTTAGCTCAAACAATGCAAAGCACCTTTTACCCCATTAAAATGATCGCTATGACCACCGTCGCAGGTGTGTTCGGAACCTGTATAACTGCATTCGCACAAGTTGGCGTAGGCGTAAAAGCTCCGAAGGGAGCAGAAGTGTACCTCGACGGAAGCCGCAAAATGCTCGACGAGAAATGGATTTACTGGGAAGGTCCGCGCTTCGCTGCAAAGCCGCCAATCAAGTGGACCGTAGTAAACGACCCCGTAGACAAAGGTACCGTGATCAACTGCAACGATCCTGCATCGGCTGGTGGTTTATACGGTGCAGCTGATATTGTTACCAAGAAGGAGTTTAAAGATTTCCGCGCCCACGTGGAGTTCCTGATCACAAAACCAGGCGGCAACAGCGGGGTATATCTGCAAAACAGGTACGAGATCCAGGTACTTGACGGAGATACTACTTCTCACGGAATGGCGGCAGTGATCAATGAATCAAAATCACCCTACTACGCCTACAATGGAATAGGAAAATGGAATTCTTACGACATTCTGTTCCGCGCGGCTCGCTTTAAAGATGGGAAAATGGTGGAGCAGCCGATGGTTACCCTCTATTTCAATGGTAAAAAGGTGCATTCCAACCAAAAGATCTCACAGGTTTGGGGCGGGCCTAATTCCGGGATTGATGGTGGAAACAATGGCGGCAAGGGAATCACCGACAAACCCGGCGGTTTGAAGCTGCAATCGGAAGGACACGACGTGTATTACCGGAATATCTGGATCAAGGAAATGGAGCTTGATAAAGCGGACACGAGCTTTTAAAACGAAAAAGACCTGGCAACTAAAACATGCCAGGTCTTTTTTCTAGCTCAAATTCTTACTTGTTGTAGGCAATTTTGAAAATGGTCCCGTTCAGATCGTCGGTCACGTACAATGCGCCGTCGGGTCCCTGGGCCAGTCCGCAAGGACGGTGCTGTATTGGTCCCGTAGGTTTCACCAGGTCCACACCTGCGAAATTGTCCGCAAAAATCTCCCATTTACCCGGCTTGCCATTCACAAAAGGCACAAATGCAACCAGGTAACCCTTTTTTAGCTCAGCCGACTGACTGTGAAATGCGATAAACGCGCCGTTCTTATATTTGCCAGGAAACATATTTCCTGAATAAAACAACAATGCATTTGGGCCAAGGTGAGCCGGAAAGCCCACCAGCGGATTGACCGCCTTTTCACCGGCAGTCTTCTTTCCATCGCCACCGTATTCAGGCGCAAGCATTTTTTTGTTTTGAAAATGATCGTAGTAGATGTACGGCCAACCCGCATCGTCACCTTCTTTCAGGCGGTAAAGCGTCTCGGCGGGCAACTCTGCGCTTTGTTTCGGCGTGTAGTACTGCGGATACATGTCGTCAAACTTGCCGCGGCCGTGAACTGCTACGTACAATGCGTCTGTCTTGTTATCCCAATTAATCCCCACCGCATTCTTCACACCGGTAGCAAAGCGGGTACCATCTGAAAACTTCTGGTTCAGCTTATCAGCGCTGAATTTCCACACCCCGCCTGCCGAATCGAGGATTGTGCAAGGCGACATACCTTTTCCTGATCCTGTTTCACGGCAATTGTCGCTGTAAGAGCCTACGGTAACATACAGATTGCCCTTATTGTCGAGTGCGAGCGGTTTTGCATTGTCGCGCCCTTTGTCAACCAGTCCGTCAACGATCAGTTCCGGCTGGTCAAAATCGATTATTTCTTCCTTTTCGTTCAGCTTATAGCGGTATACTCCCTTATTGGAAGAGCTGTACAGGTAGCCGTTTTTGATCGCAATACCGGTTCCGGGATAGTCGCCGAAAAGCTTTTGCTCGTCTATCTTACCATCCTTATCCGAATCGCGCAGCAGGTAAATGCCTTTTCCATCTTTCAGCTTGGAAAGCTTCACATACATATCCCCGTTCTTGCCAACTGCCATATGGCGGGTCGGGCCGAGATCAGTAGCCAGGATTTTGGCATAGAACCCGGCTGGAAGCTTAATCTCTTTGGCATCAACAGGTTCAATCACGCTGCTTTCAGCTGAGAGAGTGCCGGTAGTACTTGTGTAGGCAAAAAGCGCCGATGCCCCGGCCAATCCCAGGAGGACGCCCGCTGATTTAAATAACTTTCTTTGCATGTAAGGTTTGAATAGAATTTAACTTAGATAATCTCAGATAAACACGTTTGAGATGCATTTAAAAGCATACAGGCAAAGTGTTGCTACTTTCTTCCTGATTTATTTTTCTGCCCCGGGATGTAATTTGGAATAATTTTTTTTAACACCTTTGGTCCTTAATCAGCAGGTCACGTAAACTTTTAAAACCAACAACCAATAATCTTTTTAACCTCAAAAGCTATGAATCCATTCGATGATGATGACGATGAAGTATATGATGACGACCTTCCAGGCAACTATCCTTCAGAAGAGGATATTTTCAGAAAAGGGCTAATCGAGGCAGATATTGATCCGGAAGATATAACCCGCATGAAGCGTCCGGCCGAGCTGGAAGCAGATGACTGGAATGAAAAAACTTTCGAAGACGACCTGACAGGAGAAGATCTTGACATTCCCGGTTCTGAATTTGATGATGAAGACGAGGAAATCGGTCGGGAAGACGAAGAAAATAACTATTACAGCCTCGGCGGTGACAACCACGAAGCCCAGGAAGAAAATCAGGGCGACTAATCAGTTGCGAGATACATTAGATAAGCCTGGCAGAAATTGCCAGGCTTTTTTTGTATTTTCGAATCGAACAAACACAAACACCACTATGAAAACAGCCAAGAGCAGTTCTGGTAAACTTGCAGAATTCAGCACTTCACAGCCAGTGACTGGTTTAACAATTCAGGATTTTTCTTTTCTTAAATCCAGGAGACTGCTCAAAAATTTGAGAACCTCCCTTCAACAAGCTGTGATCGAAGAAAGAAGACCCAATAATGAATCTCTTTCTTGACACATCTTCGCTGGTCACATTGTACCACGAAGAAGCTGACACCGAGATAATGGATGCATTATTTCACCACAACATGGTGACTAATATATTTCTTTCCGAAATCTCAAAAATTGAATTTTCGTCTACTTTTTGGAAGAAAAACAGGACTGGCGAAATCAGCCGGGAGCTCGCGGAACAGATCATCTCAGTATTCGAAAAAGATTGTGCGACCTTCATTTTTATACCTGTCGACTATCAGATAACTGAAAATGCGAGACGATTACTAAGTAAGTATGGTAACTACGGATTGAGAACTTTGGATAGCATTCAACTTGCCACTGCGACTTGTTTACGTGAAAAGGTAGATTTCTTTAAATCAGGTGATAAGCTGTTAGTCTCATTCATGAATAAGGAATCACTTCCAACAAGCATATCTTAACATAATCAACCACAAGTATGAAAATCCAGCGATTCGCTTTTTCCTAAAAAGCTGACAAATTATGGCTGCATTTACTGCCGAGGCATTCAGGAAAGAGTTGATTGCAATCCTTGATTATTGGGCAAAATACGGCCCTGATCAGGAAAAGGGAGGATTTTACGGCAGGGTAAACTATGACAACCAGCCGGTGAAAGACGCCGAAAGATCGGTCGTGCTCACAGGGCGCATTCTCTGGACATTCTCATTGGCGCACCGCCTCTTCAAAGAAGCAAAATACCTTACGCTCGCCGATCGCGCCTATCAGCAGCTTTCCAAGAATTTCATTGATCCCGAGCACGGAGGTGTGTACTGGTCCACCACCGCAGACGGCGCTCCCAAAGAAACCAAAAAGCAGATTTACGGAAATGCATTCGCGATGTACGGACTGAGCGAATATTACAGGGTTACCCACCATAAACCTGCACTCGAACAGGCGATCGCACTTTTCAATATCATTGAAAAACATGCATTTGACCCAAAAAACGGTGGCTATCGCGAAGCGTTTGCAAAGGATTGGTCTGAAACCGATGATTACATATTAAGTAAAAGTCCGTGGGTGAAAAGCATGAATACGCATTTGCACCTGGTAGAAGCTTATACAAACCTGTACACGGTTTGGCCAGACAAGAAGCTGAAAAAACAGACTGCGAATATGCTGGACACGATTATTACGCACATCGTCAATCCGCAAACCAACACAATGCAGCTATTCTTTGATGAGCAATGGAAAGCAAAGGATGATATTATTTCTTACGGTCACGACATTGAAGCTTCGTGGCTGCTTTTTGAAACTGCCGAAATCCTGCACGACGAACAGCTGATCGCCAAAATGAAGCAGAAGTCGATTCAAATGGCGCGCGCTGCGAGTAAAGGACTGAGTTCCGACGGCGCACTTAACTACGAGTACGATCCTGCAACAAAACATACCCAGACAGACCGCAGCTGGTGGGTAGGCGCAGAACAGCTGGTGGGTTTTTACAATGCCTATCAGCTTACCGGGGAAGCACAATTCAGGGATAAAGCTGAAAAAAGCTGGGATTATGTTGCAGGCAAGTTCATCGACCAGGAACGAGGCGAGTGGCACATGACGGTGAAAGAAGACGGAACGCCCGTGAAAGGCGACAAAATCAATTTCTGGAAATGCCCCTATCACAATGCGCGCGCCTGCGCCGAGATGTGGCGCCGCATAGAAAAAGGCTAATCTCAGTTAAAGAACATTTCGTCGACGAGCAACAATGCGCGGTTACCCTTCGCACCATGCCACTCCGGAATTTTCTCAACGGGCTTTACCACCACTTTCACAAACGAAACTTGCTGCGGCTTAAACTGCCCCTCCACCATTTTCAGGGTTGCTTTGTCCCCTTTTGACGGAAGCGGCGCTTTGAAAGTGGATATCAGTTTCAGATTATCCCGGCTGCTGCCGCCCCAAACTTCCACGAGTTGCGGAGGGAAAATACCGGTCGCTTCCTCGATCATATAATGCAACCCGACCGACGACAATGCGATCGGCTTCTTAAATTCGGACATGAGCACCATATCGTTGTTGCGCACACCTGCCCAATTATTGGCCCAGGCAGGATTATTCGCTCCTATCACACCTAACTTCTTATCAAAAAACGTTTTTGCACCTTCGGCCTGGTGAACGCGGTTAAGCGGCTGCAAGAGGTTGACACTGTCTGGATTGTAGGCACTTTTGAAGAAATCGAATGTAGCCAGTTCGCTCCCATACCAGCCATTTTTATAAGCTCTCGCTTTGACGGTCGCACTGGTAGTTAGAACTGTTTTGTTATCGAAAAGCGGGGAATTGATACTATCGGGCTCCGTTCCGTCCATGGTAAAGCGGATATCCACTCCTTTGATCGGGTGTCTCAATTCCAGCGGCGCGGTTTTGGCGAAAATCATCGCACTGTTTTTCACCTGCGGCGGGTTTAATCTCAATGGATTTTTACCATCATCCTTGAAGCCACCGATGATTTCTACATTTCTGATTTCCTTTTGCAAAGTGGCCACATCTGCCGCAGACAGCTTCGTATCCCACACAGCGACCGTTTTGAGGCTTTTTAATGCAGGTAACAAACCCTTCAAATCAGCCAGATTAACCTTGGTACCTGAAAGGGTCAGATTTTGAAGGTGTTTCAATGAAGAAAGCGCTTTCAGTCCGGCCGCAGTTACCTCGGTAAAGTTGAGATCCAGTTTTCGCAGATTTTCAAATTGAGTAACGCTTTTCAGGTCGGCATCCTTTACCGGCATTTTGTTGAGGTTCAATGACACAATCTGCTGCCTGATCTTATTCAGCTCATCCAGCTGCCTGGGACTATAACTTGCCGCATTGTAAATGTTCACTGCAAGTGCGGGCGATTCGCGAGCTAGCGGCAGGATGGTCCGGTAATCTGAATTCAGTTTGGCAACCTCATCTTCATCCGCCGCGTCAAAGTTAAATTGCTCTTCTGCCTGAGCAGGTTTAAGATAGGCGGTTGCCAGCAGCCGCAATGAATCAGAAGTGCCAAGATCAACCAGTTTTTTGTTGAAATCCGCCTTCTGATTTACCCATAATGTGAGCAAAGAGATTTCCTGCAATGTAAGCTGTGCTTTGCCCGAAGGCGGCATATGCTTTTTTTCTTCCATTGGTAAATGCACCCTTTGCAGCAGCAGGCTCATCGCCGCATTGCCCGGCACGATCAGCTTGCCTGACTTCCCACCTTTCATAATCGAAGCCGGGTCTGTCAAGATCAACTCCCCTTTGAGCTTATCAGGATTGTGGCAGCTGGTACATTTCTGTTCCAGAATGGGCTGTATTACATTAGTATACACCACAGCTTCGTTGAGCGGTACCGCAGCCATTTCATTTTGCTTCGACACTGGCTCCCAGATAAAGTTACTTCCATGCGTAAGCGCCGCCCCGTAATGTCCCGTAAGTACCAATGCAATCACAGTCACAAAGGCGCCGGCTTTGGCGACAGGCGCTTTGTACCAGCCCGTATTCCTGACAAAATAGATGAGAGAAGCAATAAAGAAAATACCGGCACCGGTCCATTTATGAAGCGTCAACACTTCGCCGGCATATCCCTCTTCTTTTGACAGGAAAAGCCCCATGATCACTGTAATTGCTGCGAACAAAGAGCCTATTAAAAGCAGATTTTGAAGAAAATTCTTATAAAACGCATTGGTTGCATACTCGGGCTTGAACCTGAAAAATTCAAGCAGCATGGCAATCAGCAGGATCACAATGGGAAAGTGCAGGATCAGCGGGTGCATTCTTCCGATTGTTTGCAGCCAGGCGGGAACCACCAGCTTGCTTTCAAAAATCAGTAAGAACAGAATGAAAATATTGGAAGCAACAAGTACTTGTTCCGCAAAAAACCTGAATCTTAAATACATTTAAAGTCTCACCAAGAATTTGATCAATAAGAATTTACCTGAGCCGGTCAGCTGATTATATCACGCACTACCCTACCCGAAACATCAGTAAGGCGGTACCTTCTTCCAAGATGTTTGAAAACAAGCTTCTCGTGGTCCAAACCCAGCTGATGTAACACAGTAGCCTGAAAATCATGCACATGTACGGGATCTTTGGCAATGTTATACCCGAGCTCGTCGGTTTCTCCGTAAACCATTCCCGGCTTGATACCTCCACCTGCCATCCAGATCGTGAAGCAGCGGGGATGGTGATCACGGCCGTAATTATCCGCTGTCAGTTTGCCTTGTGTGTAGCTCGTGCGGCCGAATTCACCGCCCCAGATCACCAGCGTTTCATCCAGCAATCCTCTCTGCTTCAAGTCAGTAACCAAAGCTGCCGACGCCTGGTCCACGTCCATTGCCTGCTTGGTAATTTCGTAAGGCAGGTTACCGTGCTGGTCCCAACCCTGGTGATAGAGCTGCACAAAACGCACGCCGTTTTCAGACAGTTTGCGCGCTAGCAGGCAGTTAGCAGCGTAGGTACCCGGCACCAGACATTCGGGGCCGTAAAGCTTGATGATATCGTCCGATTCTTTGGATAAATCCATTACCTCCGGCACCGCAGTCTGCATGCGGTAAGCCATTTCATATTGCTTGATCTTGGCTGTAATTTCGGGATCGCCGAATTCCTGATAGGATAGCTCGTTGAGTTGCGACAAGTTATCCAGCATTTCGCGCCGCTCTTTCCGGTCCATTCCGTCGGGATCGCGCAGGTACAAAACGGGATCTTCGCCTTTGCTGAACTGAACACCCTGGTGCACCGAATCGAGGAAACCATTGGACCATAATTTGGAATAAACCCCTTGTCCATTACCCACGCCACGTGAAAGCAGAACAGTGAAATTGGGCAGGTTCTTATTTTCATTTCCAAGTCCATAACTCAGCCAGGAACCCATACTGGGGCGATTTCCCTGCTGGGAGCCGGTTTGTAAAAAGGTCAGAGCCGGATCGTGGTTGATCGCTTCCGTATACATGGATCTTACGATGCATATATCATCCACAATCTTGGAAGTATAAGGCAGCAAGTCGCTCACCCACGCCTGAGACTGACCATATTGCTTAAAATCCACGAACGAACCAACCAATGGGAATGATGCCTGATTGGCCGTCATACCTGTAAGCCGCTGATTCCCGCGCACGGACGGAGGAATTTCCTGCCCCAGCATTTCACGCAGCTTGGGTTTATAGTCGAAGAGCTCCTGCTGCGAAGGTGCGCCATTCTGGAACATATAGATCACGCGTTTGGCTTTCGGCGCAAAATGCGGAATGCCCGGCGCAAGTCCCTCCTCTTCCAATCCGCCACCTTTCAGCAGATCAGGCATTAACAACGACCCAAGCGCCACACTCCCGATTCCCAGGCTCATAGTAGATAAAAACCGCCGGCGATTAAAGTTGAACCCGTGTTCTATGATTTCTTTGTCCATATCTTTTTGGCTGTTAGCTGTTAGCTGTTAGCTGTTAGCTGTTAGCTGTTAGCTGTTAGCTGTTAGCTGTTAGCTGTTAGCTGTTAAGTGAAAGTCCGTATTTCGAGATATACCTATCAGCTTTGGTTCTTTTTATAAAGTCACAACTTCTCTATTTTTCTCACATCATAAAAGCAAAAAACTAATAGCTTGTAGCTAATAGCTAATAGCCAACAGCTACCCCCTAGCTTTTCGTTATCGTCTCCTCCAAATTGTAAATCGTCGAGATAACCCTCATCAATGAGGCCAGGGCTTTTTTGTCGACGTTTCTTGTCAATGGATATTCCCCGATCGCGATCATTTTTTCGGCGGAACCCGAACTGATCGTTTTTAGCTCTTTTTCATAATATCCTGTCAAAACAGCAAGCTCCTTTTCGGAAGGTTTGCGGCAGACGATCAGCCTGAATGCTTTGGTGATCTTTTCGCTTGCATCTGTCTTCTCCTGTAAAAGTTTTGCAGAAAGCACACGCGAAGCTTCCAGCACTGCAGGATCGTTCATCATCACCAGCGCCTGCAATGGTGTATTGGTTTTCAGCCTTTTTACTTCGCACAGATCCCGGTTACTCGCATCGAAAATGCTCATTGTAGGTGGTGGGACTGTTCTTTTTATCAGCGTGTACATTCCGCGGCGGTAAAGGCTCGGACCGTGATCCTGATTGTACACGGACAATAATCCACGACCCGACGTGGCGCCCTCCCACAAGCCGGCAGGCTGGTAGGGTTTTACGCTCGGCCCTCCGATGGTTTTGTTTAAAAGTCCGCTGCTCGATAGCACCAGGTCTTTAATAAACTCGGCATGAATGCGGTATCTCGACCCGCGTGCCAGCAGGATATTATCGGGATCAACTGCGAGTTTCTCCTTGGTAACTACTGCCGACTGCCGGTAAGTAGCCGAGGTAACCATTTGCTTTACAAGCCTTTTGATATCCCAGTTATGCTCCATAAAGTCAACAGCAAGCCAGTCGAGTAATGCAGGGTGCGAGGGCAATTCTCCCTGCATTCCAAAGTCACCGGAGGTTTTTACAATGCCCTTTCCAAAGAATTCCTGCCAGAGAATGTTGACGTAAACACGGGAAGTCAATGGATTTCGCTTATCAAATAGCCACTGTGAAAGTCCGAGCCGGTTTTTAGGATATTTGCTGTCAAAAGGCAGAATTGAACTTGGCGTACCGGGCTGCACTTCGTCCCCGGGTGCGTCGTAAACGCCTCTTTTCAGAATGTAAGTTTTCCGCGTTGAATCCAGATCGCCCATCACGGAAACGATCAACCTGTTTGTATCAGGCTTATTGACGAAGCTGAGTATGCTTTTCACATCCTCGTCGCTGATTTCCATTAAAGGCTTTTTGGCATAAGTTTCGGGCCCGCCGATCACGGATTCGATACCTACTTCATTCACATTGTTAAAGAATGCGAACATCTGATAATATTCCTTCTGCGAAAACGGGTCGTATTTATGATCGTGGCAATGCGCGCATTCGAGTGTGACGCCCAGCAATCCTTTTCCAAAAAGATCATTGCGATCGGTTACGTACATAATGCGGTACTCCTCGGGAATCACACCACCTTCCTCGGTTATTTTATGGTTTCTGTTAAAACCAGTCGCAAGAAGCTGCTCTTTTCCCGAATTCGGGAGCAAGTCGCCCGCCAGCTGCCAGGTTACAAAATCATTGTAATGCATGTTTTTGTTAAATGCATGGATCACCCAGTCGCGCCAGGGCCACTGTGTGCGGTAACCATCGTCCTGGTATCCGTGCGAATCTGCATAACGTGCCAGATCCAGCCAGTGAATGGCCATTTTTTCACCATAGGCAGGGTTTTTCAGAAGCTGATCAACCATTTTCTCGTATGCCTCCGGACTTTTATCAGCCAGGAATTCATCCATCATTTGCAACGTCGGCGGCAGACCTGTCAAATCGAGGCTAAGGCGTTTTAGCAGCCGCTCTTTGTCAGCTTCTTCATTTGGCTTTAAGCCCTTTTGTTCCTGTTTTTCAAGAACGAAATAGTCGATCTCGTTTTTCGGCCAATCCTCATTGTCAACCTCCGGCACTGCAATTTTCCGCGGCGCGACAAATGCCCAGTGCTTCTCATACTTCGCTCCTTGCCTGATCCACCTTTCAATCAGGTCAACCTCACGTTGCGACAATTTGAGGTTGGAAGCAGGTGGCGGCATCCGCAGGGAAGTATCTGTGGTAGTAATGCGCAGGTACGCTTCCGAGAGTTCCGGTTTACCCGCGACGATCGCGTGTGCTTTTGGATTGTCCTTTAATGCCTTGAATGCAGCCACAGGATCGTCAAGACGCAAGCCGGCTTCTCGCTTGTTCGCGTCAGGACCGTGACAAGCCAGACATTTATCTGAAAGAATGGGACGTATATCGAAGTTGTAGCTAACCTGCTCAGGTAATTTTTCGTCAGTAGCCTGGTTCGACGACGTATTGTTGCAGGATTTAAAAACCAATGCGCTACATACCAGGAGTATGGTGCAAATTATTCTTGTCTTAAATGTCATGGTACGAGGTTCAGGAAACTGCTTGTACAATTACGTCAGCTAATTCAATTAACGCAAAATTGTACACTTATTTATACAATAATGAACATTTTACATACAACAACTATCCTGCACTATACTGCCTGTACCATATTTTAAATAGAGAATGCAATTCAGTTTATCCTATCCATTGAATTCTGTCAAAAAACCGGTTTGCGAAAGCTGCGCGAAGTAAGAATTTGGCCTGCTACTATGAAACCCGGGCAATGAAGGCTAATTTGCGCGCTGCAACTATTCATCATTATGGGACTAAGGACCTACATCAGGGAAAATTTCATCCTCGATATAAAACCATTTAAACCGAAAAATCTGCGCCGACCGGCCAATATGCTGGAAGTGGTTTCAGCCTGGGAAGGTTTGGAACTGATCATACCAGATATCATAGACCAGTTTCACCTGGGCAATGAGCGCTGTATTGAATTTGGGGTGGAATTCGGGTATTCCTCGGTGGTATTCTCCAATTTTTTCCAGTCGGTAACAGGTGTGGATACCTTTGAGGGCGACGAACATACGGTCAACAAAAGCGAGCATTTCCGAGATACAAGTGCACGTCTGGCACCTTATCCGAATATTCACCTGGTTAAATCTGATTACCGCGACTGGATCAAAACAGACCGGAACCGGTACGATCTAGCGCACGTGGACATTGTTCACAACTACAAGGAAACATTCGAATGCGGCCTTTGGGCAGCGCAGCACAGCGATTGTACGATCTTTCATGATACCGAAAGTTTTCCGGCTGTAAGGCAGGCGGTCAAAGACATTGCCAAACAAACCGGGCAGACTTTGTACAATTATCCCAAACACTTTGGCCTGGGAATTCTGGTAGATAAAAAATCCATTTCCAGGAAATAAATAGCTGTATTGCAGGTATGGAAAAGATTCCGGTCATCATCGATTGCGATCCCGGGCAGGACGATGCACTGATGCTGATGCTGGCATTCGGCAGCGGACAACTGGATGTAAAAGCGGTAACGGTATCGGCAGGAAACCAGACGCAGGACAGGACTTTTGCCAATGCAATTAAGATCCTTTCCCTGATTGGCGCCAACGCACCCGTATTCCGTGGTGCTGAGAAGCCATTATCCTGCGAGCTTCTTATAGCAGATGAAATGCATAGCGAAACCGTGCTTGATGGACCTTTATTCCCTATAATTACTACCCTGCCTGATACACTTCCCGCCGCAGCAGCTATTGCCGGCATCTTAGAAGAAGCAACCACGAAAGTGACGATCGTAGCGACAGGCCCGCTTACCAACATCGCCACATTCCTGAGCAGTTATCCTCATTTGAAGGCTAAAATCGAGCGCATCGCGCTCATGGGCGGAGGTATTTTCCGGGGTAATATGACGCCACTGGCTGAGTTCAATATGTACGTAGACCCGGAGGCAGCCGCCATTGTTTTCCGGGCCGGTGTTCCTGTTACCATGTGCGGCTTGGACGTAACACACAAGGCGCTGGTTTATCAGCGTGACATGGAGCTGTTCCGGACTTTCAAGAACAAATCAGGCGAAGTAGCAGCAGGCTTGATGGAATTTTTAGCAAGAAACTACCCTGAGCAAACGGCTGAATCGGAAATAGGAACCGCGTTACACGATCCCTGCGCCATTGCCTGGCTTCTTAATCCCGGCATATTCAAGACAAAAGTGTGCTATGTGGATGTGGAAACGAAGGGCGAATTGACGCGCGGCGCTACTGTGGTGGATTTTTACAATGTACTTCATCGGGAACCTAACACCATTGTAGCCTACGACGTCGACAGACCGGCTTTGATCGATATGCTTTTCAATGCAGTGAGGAACCTGCCCTGAAATTAAAGGAGCACAGAAACTTCGTCTTCCACGCTTCTGCGGCTGGCCTGGTGCCTTACCACGATATTCCCGGTGTACAAAATAGCCAGCCCGGCAACAGAACAAAACGCCATCATCCCTACCATCGGAACGGCTGTATTATTGTGAAAGAGGCTGACCAGCGCAGAAATAATCGCTCCCGCGCCCATTCGCCAGCTGCCCATCAAAGCCGAGGCGCTGCCCGTGTGTTTATGAAAGGGAGCCAGCGATAATGCAGATGCATTCGGGCCTGTTAAGCCCTGTCCGCAAAGGAAAAGGAACATCATTCCAATCAATGGAAGCAGGCTAAACCAGCTATTATAAACCCCCACGATCAAAACCAGTCCTACTAAGCTCTGACTTATGAGCGTAGTTTTAATGATCTGCTCGCTTGTAAATTTCTTTAAAAGAATGTGGTTCAGCTGCGTGGAGCCGATCATCGCAAAAGCGAGGAATGCGAAAATCCAGCCGTACTGCTGTTCGGACACTTTGTAAATATTCATAAAAACGTCCGAGGAGCCGGCTATATAGGCGAAAGGTGCCGCTGTGGCCAGGCCGCCTGCCAGTGTGTACAGTAAAAACTGCGGCTGGCTCAACACAATCCCGAATCCTTTCATCACGGCACGAGGCTGCAGGGAAACAGAGGGATCTGCCGCCCTCCCCGTAGGTAGAAAAAAGTAAATTGCGAGCATCATCGCACCTACAATGCCAGCCAGGATTACGAAAATCCATTGCCACGCGATCGTGGAAGTTACATAGCCGCCAATAGTGGGGGCTATCATTGGGGAAACGGCGATCACAAGTGTGATCAGCGAAAATACTTCTGCCCTCTTTTGAGGAGCAAAAAGGTCACTCACCAGCGCCTGCGACGCCACCAGACCTACACAACCGCCCATCGCCTGAAAGAACCGCATCGCGATCAATGCATCTACGGAGGAAGTCAATGCGCAGCCGATGGACGCAATTACGTACAAGCCCAAACCTACGTAAAGGGGCTTTTTACGACCGAAACGGTCAAGCAACGGACCGTATAGAATTTGTCCTAAACATATCCCGATCAGGTAACTGGTTAATGAAAGTTGTACCCTGTCGATTGTAGTGGCGAGATCCGAGGCTATCCGCGGAAAGCCCGGCAGGTACATATCTATCGAAAATGGGCTGACAGTCGCCAGCGAGCCCAAAATCAGGATGATATAGAAATATTGCTTTTTCTCCATGGCTGTCTATAATACTAATCTTTTAACGGGTCAAAAGCGGGTTTAAGTTCCGGCCTTTCTATAAGTACAATCTTTTCATCAATGATGAATATCAGGCGCATCCAATGTTGCGGTATCTGCGTATAGTACAATATCGCTGCGCTTCGTGGCGCAATATTTTTCTTATATTTAAATCAATTGCACTAATCAATCCATTCAACCTATGAGAACAATCTTCTTATTACTGACATTCTTTATGCTGAAAACATTTCTACCCCGGCACGCGGAAAAAGTCAATTCCATTCCCGTTTGTCACACAGTGGCCATTCCGGGTAATAGCATGTCTGCGCTTGCAGCAGATCCCAGTTTTCAGATGCTACACGAAAATCCTGCCGCTTTCACTTACCAGGGCGCTGGTGAAACAGTTTCGTTTGCTACGCCGGATGGAAAAACGGCCAGCGGCTTTTTGCTGAAATCCCCGAAAAAGTCAGATAAGTGGCTGTTTGTGTATCAGGAATGGTGGGGATTAAACGATTACATCAAGCAGGAAGCAGCCAAACTGTACAAAGACCTGGGGGATGTAAATGTGCTGGCGCTGGATATGTATGATGGAAAAGTGGCGACTACCCGTGAAGAAGCGGGTAAACTAATGCAGTCCTCACCTGCCGAGCGGCTGGCGGCGATCACAAAGGGCGGACTTACTTACGCTGGTACAAATGCAAAAGTGGCCAGTATCGGCTGGTGTTTTGGTGGAATGTTGTCGCTGCAGAATGCGATTGAAGGTGGCAAGCAAGTAGTCGGCTGCGTGATGTACTACGGCCGCCCGGAAACGGATATTGAGAAATTGAAGAAGCTGAATACGGACGTGCTCGGAATTTTCGGAAGCCAGGATCAGGGCATTTCACCGGCTATGGTAAGCAAGTTTGAAGAAGATATGAAAGCTGCCGGCAAAAAGGTTACTATCAAAATGTATGACGCAGTGCACGCCTTTGCGAACCCAAGCAATGCGAAATATGATCCGGCAGCGACTGCAGATGCATACAAGCTGACGATCAGCTACCTGAAAAGTAAACTATCTTAAAACGTAGAACAAACAAAATGCCCGCCGGATAACAACTATCTGGCGGGCATTTTCATAATTTTCCAGACTTATTTATCGTCTGTTTTCTTCTTAATGTCACGCTTAACTTCCTTGGCTTCGTCCTTGGTGGCATTGTAGGCTTTCTCAGTTCCACGTTTCGCTTTTTTGGCGCCCTTTTCTACGCCGTCTCCTACGTATTCCGCACCTTCCTTGGTTTTGTCACCAACGTACTCAGCGCCGTCTTTGGTTTTCTCGCCCACAACTTTTGCGTCTTTCTTAATCTCCTTACCTGCTTTCCGTCCGGCAGATTTGGTCTTGTCGACAGCTTGTTCAGTTTTAGTTTTTGCATCCTGCGCGTAAGCAGCAGATGAGAATGCGATTAAAGCGGCTAATACAAATACTTTTTTCATGATTTCAGTTTGTTCAAATGGATCGCCCGAAAGTGGGGTCGATGAAACAGAGCAAAAATCATTCCGCGGGAACAACCCGCGTCACAAACTTCGTTCTGTTCTGATCTCTGAAATTTCTTTGAAAATGTCTTCTTCGGAAATCTCAGTGATGTTCGGGAGCGTATTCGAGAAATTACTCCATCGTTCGTTCCAAGAAGGTTTTGTTTCCTTTACCGAGATCAATCCCAGCGCCGCCATGTCATCGATCAGCCGTTTCACCTCGGGATTACTTATTTCAATCGTTAGTGTTTCCATAAGAGACTATTTACACCAATTTAGGATTTTACATTGGGAAAACAAAAAGTGTATTTCTCAACTCCTAAACGAATAAACCCGGCCGTTTGTGGCCGGGTTTATCTTCAATGCAGTCAAGTTGCTTGTTCTTTACTTCAATTCCTTGGAAGCAGCTGCGAATACCTCGGTAGATGCGCTACCAGTCTTTTTTGCTTCGAATGTAGTTACCTTTTCGGTTTTAGCCTTCTCGTTCATTCCATGCATATCCGCGTGCTCCACTGCAATGTGCGGCGCGATTACCAGGGAAACGATCGACATCAGCTTGATCAGAATGTTCATTGAAGGCCCGGATGTATCTTTAAACGGATCTCCCACAGTATCTCCGGTTACTGCCGCCTTGTGCGGTTCTGATTTCTTGTAGTAAGTCTGTCCGTTAATTACCGCGCCTTTTTCAAAAGACTTCTTGGCATTATCCCAAGCGCCGCCTGCATTGTTTTGAAAAATTCCCATCAATACGCCCGATACAGTCACACCCGCCAATGTACCTCCGAGTACCTCTGGCCCGAAAAGAAAGCCGACCAGTACAGGCACAATCAGGGCGATAAGGCCAGGCGCTACCATTTCACGGATTGATGCCTGCGTGGAGATAGCAACACATTTGTCGTACTCCGGCTTAGCCGTACCTTCCATAATACCCGGGATCTCGCGGAACTGCCGACGTACTTCTTCCACCATTTTCATAGCCGCGCGACCTACCGCCGCAATGGCGAGCGATGAGAAAATAAAAGGTATCATCGCTCCGACAAACAGCCCGGCGAGCACATTGGCTTTATAAATATCAATTGAATTGATCCCCGCCACACCGCAGAACGCAGCAAAAAGCGCCAGGGAAGTAAGTGCCGCCGAAGCGATTGCAAAACCTTTTCCGGTCGCAGCAGTGGTGTTACCTACTGCGTCGAGCACATCTGTACGCCCGCGCACTTCCTCGGGCAAATGCGCCATTTCGGCAATTCCACCCGCATTGTCGGCGATCGGTCCGAAAGCATCGATCGCGAGCTGCATGGCAGTTGTCGCCATCATACCTGCCGCGGCGATCGCCACACCGTACAGACCTGCAAATTCATAACTGATAAAGATACCCGCTGCCAGTACAAGCGTCGGGATTACGGTTGATTCCATTCCTACTGAGAGACCACCAATAATATTGGTTGCGTGGCCCGTAGAAGACTGGTTAACAATCGACTGAACTGGCCGCTTGCCCATTGCAGTATAATACTCAGTAACCATCGACATAATCGCACCCACAACGGAGCCCAGCAGAATTGCCCAATAAACGTCCATTGCCGTAAAATCAACCCCTCTGATCGTGAGCGTACCCTCGGGCAGCATCCACATCGTCAAAGGATAACTTACAACCAGCACCAGGATAATGGAACCCCAGTTCCCCCGGTTTAATGCTGCCTGTACATTGCCATTATCATCAGCAACACGCACAAGCATCATCCCGATGATAGACGCAATCAAGCCCATTCCAGCGATGACCATTGGAAGCAGGATCGGTGCAATTCCACCGAAGTTATCCGTTGAAGTAGCGACAATCTCCCGACCTAAGACCATGGTTGCCAGAATTGTAGCCACGTATGAACCAAACAAATCGGCGCCCATTCCGGCTACGTCTCCCACGTTGTCACCAACGTTATCCGCAATAGTAGCTGGGTTGCGCGGATCGTCTTCGGGGATTCCTGCTTCAACCTTACCGACCAGGTCG
Source organism: Dyadobacter sp. Leaf189 (assembly GCF_001424405.1). Classification (GTDB taxonomy): domain Bacteria; phylum Bacteroidota; class Bacteroidia; order Cytophagales; family Spirosomataceae; genus Dyadobacter. The sequence goes on along the minus strand of NZ_LMPS01000005.1, from coordinate 123,992 downwards.
GCACCCACGTCAGCTGCTTTGGTGTAAATACCGCCGCCTACACGCGCAAAAAGCGCAATCGATTCAGCACCAAGCGAAAATCCGGCGAGTACTTCCAGCACTTTTTCCATTGCCAGCCCATTCACGTCTGTGCTGTCGCCTACGAATGCGGAATATAAAATGATAAAGAGTCCGCCCAGCCCTATTACCGCAAGGCTTGCTACGCCAATCCCCATTACGGAACCGCCTGTAAATGAAACTTCCAGTGCTTTTGCAAGACTGGTTCGCGCAGCCTGGGTGGTACGCACGTTAGATTTTGTAGCGATATTCATGCCGATGTACCCTGCAAATGCAGATACAAAAGCACCGATTACAAACGATATTCCAATAAATGCACTTGAATTTTCAACGAGGGTACCCGAGTAGCCCAGCAATATTGCAACTATAATTCCAAAGACGATGAGTACACGCCATTCGGCTTTCAGGAAGGCAAGGGCGCCATCTGCGATAGCATCCGCTATCTCTTTCATTTCAGGACTTCCACCATCCTGTCGGACAACCCAGCCTCTTTTGAAGAACATAACCAGCAGGCCAACAAGACCGAGAACCGGTACTAAATAGGTAATGACACTCATGCTATATCCAATTTATTGTTAAAATGTTTACAATTCCGTAAATATAGAAAATGAGACCTCATAACAAAATCCAAAAACCCGCTTTTTGGTTAATTCTTATAGATTTTATAAAAATTTAATGAACATAGCTCAATGGGAATGCCTCAGAAATTGAAGCATTTTACAACAAAACCCGACCTAACTAATTAGTCTCCAGCGCCTTTGAGCCTGCCGGACGGAAGATTGCGAGAAGAAGCAGACTGCCCAGGAACCCCGCCAAACCGGCAGCTATCGCGAGCATTGTTCCTCCCAACATGTATTGCACAAGATTGAGGTGAATGGATTCGAGCGTCAAGTTATCGAAAGAACTGATTTCCACACCTTTCTCGTAGAACAAACCGCCGAATTGGTAGCTGGCGAAGATGATGAATGGAATAAATGGAGGAATACTGATATGGGCGGCAGTGAGGAAAAGGACTTTGTTCATCCGAAAGAAAATCGAAAGCGGGATCCCGATCAGCAGCTGAAAACCCCAGACTGGTAGAATTCCCATAAAAAAGCCGAAACCAATGGATCTGGCCTTGTCAAAATTGGATTCGCCCGGCTTGACAGCTTCCTGTTTGATCAGGTTCCACAAACCTTTCCGCCTCACTTGCAGGATCAGCCGTTTGGGCAGATAGTAAAGCAGGGTAAGTATTACAAGCCACGTATTAAGAATACTAATGCGGGTGAAGTCGCGGAACGGACGAAAATGCGTAACCCGCTCATTCTTATCATAAATAACCTGTATGTTAATAGGAACAATGGGTACATCACGCCAGGCCATTTTCACGATCACTTCTATCTCGGTTTCAAATTTCCGCGTGAAAAGCTTCATGGATTCAAGCGGCTGCAATGGGTACAGCCTGAAACCCGTTTGTGTATCGGGAAGCGTGATCCCGGTTTCAAACTTGAACCAGAAATTGGAAAATTTGTTGCCAAACGAGCTTTTGCCCGGCACCCCCTCCTGCTCCATATTCCTTGATCCCATGATCAGTGCACCCGGGTTTAAATGCGCGGCTTCGATGAAAGCAGGTATGTCGCTCGCGAGATGCTGACCGTCCGAGTCGAGCGTGATTGCATTCTGGTAACCCAGCAGAATGGCCTCCTGAAAAGCCCGCCTGAGCGAGTAGCCCTTTCCGAAATTTTTGAAATTGTTTAAAACACGCAGTTTAACGCCGTACGAGGACAGTATGTACTTGGTATCATCCGTGGAACCATCGTTGACCACAATCACCGTCTGCCCGTCCGCGTAAAGAAGCACAGAATCGATAACCCTCCGTAATGTGTTCTGATTGTTGTAAGTAGGAATGATAATGCAGCACTTGATCTCCGAAAGAGTCATTTTAGTTACGGGACTGATAAAAAATTTCTTTATGTCCGTTGAGTCAAAAAAGAGAGTAAATAACTCAGATGAATGTTGCTTGCAGCTTGAAAAAAACTGAACCGCCACTTTCCCCGGAAGCGATAATATCCAGCGTATCCTGCATCTTGTATTTGATAGAAACCGTCAGTTCTGTATGCATTGATGGATCGAGTACTTCCAGAAACTTACAGGTTCTCAGCGTTTTTAACTTCACCTTTCTGCCTGTATGCTGCGCCAGTGTCTCCTGCACCATTTCCAGCTGAATCACCCCCGGTACCACCGGCGCACCTGGAAAATGTCCGCTAAAAAGTGCGTGTGCTGGATCGATTGTCACTGCCCCATTTACGCCACCGTCTGTTTGTTCGAGTGCCCCGATATGGTAAATTCCTTGCTGCATCCTGTTCAAGTATACTTATAAATTTTGGAAGAGACTATCGTTAATCGACTGATTGAATTTCTCAGATGAAAATTTCATCACGCTTTTGTCACCTCCCTTTTCAAAAAACGTCAATTCTTTCACCCTGAGGGAGCTTTTGGGAAAAACCATCGTGATTTTTGAATAAATATTTTTAAGCCGCCGGTTAATGGGGGTCAGCACGATCTGGTACTGATCTTCATTCCCCAGACAAGCAATGGAAAACGCTTTGTTCTGCTGGAAATCGCCGTTAACAAGCCCTATCATAAGCTCTTTAATCTGCGAAGCCATTCTGCCCGCCTGGCCCACATTCTTCTCTTTTCCGCCTTCCTGGATGCGCAGCTTATCACCGTTAATTAATATGACGTATTTAGAAGGAGTCTTCTGTTCCCAGCGCATTTTGTCTTTTTGCTGAAAATAGAACAAACCTGAGGAACGCTCGGGCTCTTTGAGAACTGCCAGGAATTTTTCTTCTGTGAATGCTGCCTGAATGGATGTCGTAGCTTGTGAAGTTTTACGCAACTCAGTCAGGACTTTTTCCTGATCAGCCACCGGCTTGAAAGTTTGTGCGTGCAAAACATGTGTAGCCCCAATGCAGAACAAGCACAAAACGAACCTGAATTTATTCATAAGCTTCTTTTTCAATGAGTTGGGAGAGAGGTATAATCTTGATCCCCTTTTGCAGACAATGCTCGATCACATCTTCAACAGAATCGGCAGTAACGCGCAGGTTGTCGTGCAGCAACACTATATCCCTCGTTTTTAGCCGGGCTATGATCTTGTTGATAATCTGGTACTTATTGGTAGCGCGCGTATCCAGGCTCCGCAGCGACCAGCCTATTGAATGCAGCCGCAGCTCTTTCAATACCTTCGCATAAATGGGGTTTGTGACGCCAAATGGCGGTCTGAAAAACACGGGCGACTTTCCTATGGCAGACAAAATCGCCTCACTGCATTTTTCAATGTCGTGTTTCAATTTTGTCCCCGGGAAAAACCCGAGGAAATAACTGTGGCTATAAGTATGGTTGCCGATAATATGTCCCTCACTTTCAATTTGACGAAGCAGTTCCGGGTATTTTGCAGCCTTTTTGCCAATTACAAAAAATGCTGCTTTCACATTCTTTTCTCTTAAAGCTTCCAGGATACGCGGTGTCGTATCAGGGTCCGGACCATCGTCGAATGTAAGCGAGATAGCCTTTTTCCTGCCTTGGTTAATGGACTTGAAAAAGTAGTTGGACTGGATTTTAAAAGATCCGTAAGCGGTAATTGCGAGGTAAGCCACCACAATAGCCACAAAGACTAACCATGCAAAGCCGGTCTCCCAAAAGATGATCCCGCTCAATGCAAACACAGTAATAGATGTGAATGTGACGATGTTATGCTTCAACTGATTGTATCAATGTTAATCCCAGGTTCTCACTTCTCAATGCATTTACGATGAGTATATTCCGAATCGATCTATCAGTTCGCATCAGATCTGCCGCGTAGTGCATTCCAAAAGCAGCGGCAGTTGGGTAAATGCCCGAAAATGCCAGATAGTCAATGCATCGCTCTCCGCTCATACCAGCCGAAGTAAATAAGTCCACCAACTCTCCGGACTGTTCCGGCAGCAGCGACGCAAACAAGACATAGTCAACCTCAGCTGCATTCAGTTCATTCCTTTGCAAGAAATCGTTGATCGCCGAAGTCTTGCTTTCCGGGAATGCAATAGGCCAGCAATCTTTTACACAGGCAACCGTGTCGCTTTCGGGTGCATTGGAAACAATAAAAAATGATGCCGCAGAAGTAAGCTGACGCGCAGGACGCACGTTCAGTTCGCCCGCTATTTCCGTCAATATCTCAATGTATTCATCCGCCGCTCCCACCAATATGCTGGCTTCTCCGTCATCCAAAAGCATCATCGCGTCCAGCAATGCATGCTCGAAAGAGAGCGTGTTCTGCGTGTGGGTCATATTGTAGCCGTGATTGCTGATGCTCAGCGAAATCTGGCCGGCCATTGTATTGTGCGTCGACTGGATAAAAGAAGTGGGCGGCAGCAATCCCTCAACGGTTAATGAGGTATTGAGGAATTTTTCAGTGTCGTGCAGGCAGCCCAGACCCGTTCCAACAATGATCGCATCCGGCTGTTCCAAGTGCGACTGCGCAAGGCAATCCTTCGCACAAGCCACAGACATACGCAGGATCTTGCTCATGCGGCGAAGCAAACCCGCATCAATAAACGCCTTGAAGTCAGGAGTTATCAAAGAGGAATCCGCTTCCAACGCACAGATCGACTTCGAAAATCCTGCATTTCCAAAGGTAGGCTGGTGCGAAATCGTGGAGGCGGCTGAAATATAGTACACGCTTTTTTCCATATTAAGCACGATCTGAAAAGACCAGAGATGAATTATTACCGCCAAAACCAAAGGAATTGGACAACACAGCCCGCACTTCCCGGTCGGTTTGCAACGTTGTGACCGGCTCTAATCCGGTCTCTTCGATGCTGTTTTTGAAATTCAGGTTTGGGTAAATGAGGTTATTCTGAATGGATAAAACTGAAAAAACAGCCTCAATCGCGCCGGCGGCGGCAAGCGTGTGACCTGTAAATGCCTTTGTTGAACTGAATGCGGGAACCTGGTCTGCAAAGACATTCTTCAAAGCGACAGATTCTGATAAATCATTGTTTTTGGTGCCGGTACCATGCGCATTTACATATGTGATCCCGGAAGTATTCAAACCGGATTTCTTCAAAGCCTGCGCTATCGCCAGGGTAGCACCTTTTCCTTCCGGCGAAGAGGCGGTCTGGTGATATGCATCTGCCGCATTCGCCCAGCCGCTTAGATAGGCGATCGTCGCGTTTCCTGAGAATTCAATGCTTTTTTCATTTTCCAGCAACAAAAAACCAGCGCCTTCACCCAGGTTCAATCCACTTCTCGATTCATCGAAAGGGCGGCACCATTGATCGTCATAAATCATCAGCGACCGGAAACCATCGATGGTAAAGCTCGCCAATGCATCCGAGCCGCCTACCAGCACCCGATCCAGTCTGTTTTGCAGGAGCAGCCTGGCACCGAGCATGATCGCATTGGCACCTGACGAGCAGGCAGTTGACAAAGTATTAACGTAATCTTTAATACCCAGCTCAGCGGCGATCCGCTCAGTTGTTGATCCGCTGTCGTGTGTTTTGAGCAACCGGAAATCCGGATTTTCCTTTGCGAGATAATCTTTGTAAAAATGTTCGCTGCGGTCCATTCCGCCTACCGAAGTAGCCGAGATAATGCCTGTCCGCAAGGATTTTGACAACCTGTTTTTACCCCAGGCCTCGCGTGCTGCCAGCAGCCCAAGCAGTGAAGTACGGGACACATACCTGGTACCAATATGCAATGCAGCTTTCAGGTCTTCATTTGAAATCTTGGCCTCTCCCACCAGCAATTCCGAATTTTCTTTCAGAAAAGCCATTTTACCAATTCCCGATTTTCCCTCTTTCAATGCACGCAGGTTTTCTTCAACCGTTAATCCAATTGCAGAAACAACACCGATACCTGTGATCCGGACTCCCATTGATTGTTCGATCAGCTTTTGCGTTTGCGGATGTATTCCGCCATTGTGTTGACAGACTTGAATGCTTCTTTGCCTTCCTCGGGCTTGGTAACCTGGATACCATGGTATTTTTCGAGCAGAACGATTAGTTCGAGCGCGTCGATAGAATCGAGTCCGAGTCCTTCGTCGTTGAAGAGCAGGCTATCGTCGGCAATGTCCGCAGGCGTGATATCTTCGAGGTTAAGCTGTTCTATGATCTGTTTTTTAAGGTCTTCTTTGAGCGTGTCCATTGCCTTATAAATATTGAGTGTGAATTTTAGTTTGTTGGAAAATTATGTCAGCGACAGGTTTAACAGGTTTTCTGCATTCAGTTCCAGGCTGTCCGTTCCGCTTTCCTCAACGAGAAAAAGTAACACGTCGATACTGCCTTCCAGAACTTCCAGCCACCCGCAAAGTGCGGCCTTCGCGCCTGTTGATCCTATTACCTGCAAATAATTGAGGAAGAATCCGGGAGCGAATTTAGGTAAAACAGCAAACATATTTTCGCCGTACCATTTGTTCAAAATGGCTATTTCACCCAAAACAATGTTGGGCAAGGTATAAACAAACACAGACGGACTTGGTGAATCGCTTCCTTCGTAAGACTTAATAAAACGCAAGTCCGTATCAGTGCTGGACACGCTATTCGCGAAAACCAATGCAATTTCATCGTCTTCGTAATTCGTTGCAAAGTCCGGATTAGCACGCTTGATCAGCTCGGAAGCCAGGTAACCCGCCTGTGAGAGCGAGTCCATTTTATAGAATTTGGGGTAGACGAATCCCTGCTCCTTGTAAATCTGCTTGAACCAGGAATCGGACGATGCTAAGTCCCTGCGCGCCACCTCGGCGCCATTTACTGCACAATAATCCTCTTTTAGCCGGCAATATGCTGTAATACGCTTCATATTTTTCGGATGATCAAAGAGGCATTTCCGCCGCCAAAACCGGATGCAGTTTTCAATATTGTTCTCAATTCTTTCTTTTCATTTTCCAAAACCACATGGAGCGGCTTTGAGGTACCCGCATTGCGAAAACCCAGGCTTTTAATGAGCGCTCCATTTCTGATCATCTGCATGGAGGCTGCGGTTTCAATAACGCCGGCTGCACCCAAAGTATGTCCGAAATATCCTTTGAAACTATTTAAAGGAACATTGCTCATATCCAGCCTGTCGAATGCAATGGATTCCATCTCGTCGTTGAATACCGTCGCAGTCCCATGCGCCGAGATAAAATCGATATCGCCGGGTTGTACCTGATTATTGGCGAGCGTCTTTTTCACACTCCTGTACAAGCCTTCACCAGTCCGCGACGGGCCCGAAATGTGGTTAGCATCGTTGGCGCTTGCGCCGGTCAGAAGTTCAAGCGGCGCTTCATAAAAAATGGTACTCGATCGGGAAAGAACGACAGCACTGCAACCCTCGCCCAGCGTAATCCCGTTCCGGGCCACGTCGAACGGAGCACAAGGCTGGTCACTTGCCGCGAAAAGCGACTGAAACCCGTTTATAACAAAGTCCGAAAGCACATCACAGCCAATAACAACGGCGTGATCATACAGATTTGACTTAATAAAATTACTAGCCGCATTAATCGCCAGTACTCCCGAAATGCATGCATTTGAAACAACAACAGGCACATTGACCAGCGAAAACCGTACGCGCATTGCCTCCATTACGGACGCAAACTGATCCTTCACATTGACATCCAATGCACCTTTGGTCGAACTTATAAGTACAAGGGTTCGGTCCGAGGAAAGAATGGCGGGATCAATTTTGTGGGAAATAGCAGTGAGACTGTCCGTAACAAGCTTTTCAAATCTATTTTCGACTGAAAGTGAATGCATTTTGGCCAAATGGATGCTTTCACCTGAAAAACCAGCACCTGCTACCAGCGAGATGCCCGATCTGTTTTCCATTAATCCGCTCCAGTTTTGCTCCGTCGTGTCGCCCAGAGGCGTAATCATTAACTCAGCCCCGATATAAATCATTCTGATGTTACTTTTTGAAAATCAGGCTAAACCTGGTTTTTTACTTTCCATTCCTGGTAGAATGCGGGCGTGATCAATTCCAGCGTACGCGTTTCCTTGTCCAGAAAAACCTGCATGGTTTTGCCTATCGCGCACAATTCCCCAGTTGTCAAGTTGATCACTTCATATTCAAACTGGATTTTGGCCGACTTGACAGGCACATATCTGGTTACAACTTTGATGGCTTGTCCGTAGTATACCGGCGCTTTGTGGTCTATTTCGGATTTAACGATCGGTGTAAAATAACCTTTATTAAAAATGGTCAGGTATTCTAATCCGTAAGTCTTACCAAATGCCTCTCTGCCGTCTTCAAAAAATTTAAGGTAGTTACCATGCCAAACTACGCCCATTGCGTCGGTTTCGCTGAACCGTATGTCTATTTCGATTTCCGAAGCAATCATTCTGTACTTTTTAGGGGTTATTCCGCAACAACAATTTTCATCTCACAACCCAGCAATATACGTCCTTCCAGGAAACTTTCACCTTTCACCAGGTAAATATTTCCAAGTTGGTGCAAGGGTGAAACGCGCGTCCGGATGGTCGTGGAAGCGGGTGGCAGCTCGAAAACTTCCAGCTTGCTGACTGCGCCTATAAAGCCGATTTTAGCCTCTCCCCCCTCCTGCCTGCCCAGATATCCGAATGAAAGCGCGCACGTTTGCGCAATATTTTCTATCAACCCGCTTGCCTGGAAAAAACCTTCTTCCACCAGCATATTACTGCTTTCAATGAAGAAGTCTGTTTCAAATAATTCCTGGGTAGCATGAAGCAGATTGTCTACCATAATAAATGGCGCGCGGTGTGGAATGTAAGCTGTGACAGATTCTCTCGAAACGATCATTCGGCGAAGAAGTTGAAGTAGTTAAACCATTGTTCCGGGTACTGGCGGACCTTTTTTTCCAGCTCAGCTACATACAGCTGCGCAATTGCTTCCGGTTTCATCTTATCGGTGATCGGTGCAGTCGCACTCAGATGGTAGCTGTACTTACCGTTTTTGGCAGCAAAAACAAAGGTTACCGGCGCCTGAAATTTGGAGGCAATGACAAACGGACCAAACGGAAACCGCGCCTTTTTACCTAAAAAATTCATTTCAATGAATTTCGAACCTTCCAGGTAACGGTCTGAATGTATAGCAACAAATTCGTTGTTAACCAATGCGTTCCGGATAGCAATAACGTGCGAGAGATCGTCCTTGATTGCAATCACATTGAACCGCGAACCTCCTGTAGAAAGGTCCATATACTGCTTAATACTCTCAACTTCGGCATCAAGCATTACAATATTGATAGTCGGCGTAACCCTGCCTTTCAGCAGGTTACCTGCCGTTTCCCAGTTACCCAGGTGGGCGCTGAGCAATATCCCGCCTTGACCCATTTCGCGGATGTCGATCAGGTACTGCTCATTCTCGAAAGTATGCGTGAATTGTTCGGTCTTTCCCAGCAGAAAAGCAGCGCGGTCTACCAGCGTTTGTCCGAAGATGTAAAAGTTGGCACGGACGAGCTTCTTGGCAGCCCGCTCCGAAACATGAAGGGTATTTTGATAAAAATCGAGGAGCGCACGTCTGGGTTTGGCTGCAAACAAATAGTAATAAAACGTAACTACTCGCAGCAAGAGGTAAGCAAAGTTCAGCCCCAGGGAATTAATGAAAAAGAGAAAAATCTTGTACCCTGTTAAAGATCCTTTGGTCTTACCGTCCCAACGGCTCATTTACAAAGCAAGTTTCTTGCGCACTAATCTATAAAAATCGCCAAAGGTCACGATTTCCTTGAAGTCCTCCCCTGTAAGCTTCACATTGAGATTTTCCTCGATCAGCACGACAAGGTCCACATAGTCAAGGCTATCCAGGTCGAGTGTATCTTTCAGACTGTTTTCAGGAATGATTTCACTCCTGTCCACCTCGAATTCCGTTGACAAAAAATCCCTGGTTTCTTCAACTATTTCTTCCCAACTCATTTTTACTTCGTTAGCATGCATAGCAGTAAAATTAATTTATTCTCACTGATAGTTTGAAAATCCTTACACTTTTAAATACATCCGAAGGCTGGCACAAAGAGAGCGAAGTCCATTCGAAAAGGTCCGTTCAGAGATTTGGAGGAGAACAAAATTACAAAATTTCAGGCATTAAGAAGCGGCCGTTTACGAAGTATTTAACTGCGCACGATTACGGCTGTCTAGATTTTCCTGATGATCAGCGTAGAGTTTGTTCCGCCGAAACCGAATGAATTAGAGAGAAAACAGTCGATATTCTGTTCTCTGGTTTCAGCGATCACATTGATTTTTTGAGAGTCTTCATCGGGGTTCTCAAAATTGATGTTCGGGGCAATAAATCCGTTCTGCATCATCAGCAGCGAGTACACGATCTCGCTTGATCCTGCCATCCAGCATTCGTGGCCCGTCATGGATTTGGTGGAACTTACAGGCACATCGCCGCCAAAAACCTCGTAAATGGCACGCGCCTCGCTGCCGTCACCAACAGGTGTAGATGTGGCGTGTGCATTGATATAGTCAACCTGGCTGGTTGTGATACCTGCCTGTCTCAAAGCCATTTGAAGCGACCTGATTTGTCCGTCAATACTTGGGTTGGAAATATGATCCCCGTTTGAAGAAAACCCGTATCCAATGAGCTCACCCAGAATAGGTGCGCCGCGTTCCACTGCAGATTCATAGGATTCGAGGATTACCGTTGCTGCGCCGCCGCTGGGGATCAATCCGTCGCGATCCCTGTCAAATGGCCGGGAAGCCCTGGCCGGCTCAGCTTCACGCACGGAGAATGTACCCAGTCCATCGAAGCTCGCCATCGCAGCCGCATTGATTTCCTGTGCGCCACCGCAGATAATGCGCTCCTGTAGTCCCTGGGCAATCATCAGGTATCCCATTCCGATCGAATGCGATCCCGAGGCACAAGCCGCGCTGAGTGTGAAATTGATCCCTTTCAGCTTGAAAATCGTCGAAAGGTTCATATTCACGGTACTGTTCATATTCTGGAAAATCGCACCGCTCCCGATCAATGTGGTATCTCGCTTTTCCTTGGCTTTATCCACCGCCTCTACGACAGAGGCCGCAGTACTATCGTTTCCGTAGATTATTCCGGTTTCTGTTTTATCAAGATAATCAATGTCGAGTCCCGAAAATTCGAGTGCCTCGCGCGTCGCCATATATGCATAGATAGCCGGCTGGTGCATTCCCAAACGTTGTCTTCTCGAAAGATAGTTTTTCAGTTCAGGCTCCTCTACCATACCCGTCAACGCCGAGCGAAAGCCGAAATCTTTTCTCACCTGATCAAATACAATCCCGCTTTTACCGGCATACAGCGATTTAGCTACCTCTTCCAGATTCTGGCCGAGGCAGGAGTAAATTCCAATTCCGGTGATAACAACTCTGCGACTCATTTGTTACGAATAAATTCCTCCGTTGATATTAATGACCTCGCCGGTAATGTAGGCAGCTTTGTCGGAAACAAGGAAACTAACCAGGTGCGCTACTTCGGCAGCCGTACCAAAACGGTTCATCGGGATCATTTGTTTCAATTCAGCTTCATTTAAATCCTTGGTCATATCGCTGGTGATAAAACCGGGCGCAACTGCATTCACGGTGATCTTACGCTTTGCAACTTCCTGCGCCAGCGCCTTCGTCGCCGAGATAACAGCGCCTTTCGCCGCCGAGTAATTGGTTTGTCCGGCAACCCCTTTCATCCCCGAAACCGAGGCAATATTGACGATCCTGCCCGATCTTTTGCGCAGCATCTGCTGGATTGCATTCTGGGTTACATTGAATAAACCTTTGGTCGATATATTCAGCACATCGTCCCAATCCTGCTCTGGCATCCACATAAACAAACCGTCGCGGGTAATGCCTGCATTGTTCACCAACACGCTGATCGTCTTGTCTTCGTTCTTTTCTTTCCAGGCATTCAGGGCAGTATCCACTTCTGATTTTGTCTGCACATTAAACTGCATCAGCTCGCCTGTACCGCCATTTTCTTCTATTTCTGCAAGTGCTTCCCTCGCTGCCGCCTCATTGGAAGCATAGTTCACGAGAATGTGCAAGCCGTGGTCTTTCGCCAGTTGTACCGCAATTGCCCTTCCGAGTCCTCTGGAAGCTCCTGTTACCAAAGCACAGCTCATAACTTAAAAGGGGTTTCTTTGATATATTCAAAAACTGCGGCTATACTTTCTGACTGCGGCAGATCGTCTTTCACGAAATGAGCATATTGGCGGATCTGACTGTAAATAGACTTCGCATTAGGCGACAGCCGCTCTTTTTCGTCTGGTTCCAGCAGATCAATCGCCTGGCAAATGGCCATAATATGAATGGACATTACCTGAAATGAGTTTTCCAGCACCTGCTTTGCGATGACGGCGCTGTTGGTACCCATACTCACAATATCCTGATTGTCATTATTATTCGGAATGCTGTGAACATATACCGAGCTGGAAAGTGCCTGGTTTTCAGCGGTTGTTGAAGTAGCGGTAAACTGCACACCCTGGAACCCGAAGTTCAGCCCCCAGGTACCTGCATTCAAAAACGGCGGGAATTTTCCATTCAGCTTGCTGTTCATCAGGAAGTTGAGCTGTCTTTCCATCAACATAGAAAGCTTCGTCAGTACGATTTTCACTTTGTCCATTTCGAGCGAAATATAGTCGCCGTGGAAATTACCTCCGTGAAATACATTGTCATCTTCCGGACTTACGATCGGATTATCGTTGGTAGAGTTGAGCTCATTTTCAACTACTTCCTGTGCATAATGGATCGTGTCGAGTATCGGTCCCAATATTTGCGGAACGCAGCGAATGGAATAGTATTCCTGAATTTTCCTTTCAAATTCTTTCCGCTGCATTGCGGTATCATCCTTGAAAAGCTCTTCGCGGCTGCGAATCATTTTACTTCCCGCCACAAAATCCCGCATTTGCTGCGCGATCAGCTGCTGTCCCTTATGATGTTTAACCGCATTGAGTTCTTTGGAAAAGGAATCGTCAAATGCTTCTATCACTTCGTTGAGCATGGAAGAAGCGGCGATCGCCCATTGCAAAAGCCTCTTGGCATAAATCAGGTTGATTGCCGCCATACCTGTCATGCAGGAAGTACCATTGATCAATCCCAATCCGTCGCGTAATTCCATTTGAAGCGGCGCGATTTCTTTAGCGGCAAGTACCTCGGCAGTTTGCTTCCTGACACCATTGTCATAAACACAGCCCTCGCCGATCAGGTTAAGTCCCAAATGCGACAATTGCACCAGGTCGCCGCTTGCGCCCACACTGCCATGTTCGAAGATTTCGGGTACAATCCCATTGTTCAAGAAAGCAACCAGCTGCTTTATTACTGCAGTGCTTACGCCGGAGTTGGCCTGCAAAAATGAGTTTAGGCGCGCCACCATCACACTGCGTGCGTAAACCTCGGAAAGTGGCTTTCCAATCCCGCTGGAATGGCTGCGGATCAGGTTATATTGAAGGTTGCTAAGCTTGTCGGTCTCAATCCGGTACTGCGCCATTGGGCCGAACCCGGTATTGATGCCGTATATAATTTTATCTTTGGAGAAATTCGTTAAAAAGGCAAAGGATTTCGATACTTGATTAAGAATGTCGTCAGCGAGAATAAATTCCTTTTTTTCAAAAGCATATTGCTCGATCTGAGCTAATGAAATACGATTCATTTAAAGATAGAGTAATTGAATATTGTGTAAAATAAACCTTTTTTTGCGGCTTTGGCAAACCACTCAGTCAGCAGCACCGGCTTGCCGGAAGTTGCCGGATTTGTACATTTCATTAATTTTGTCTGACACTCACGCTTTCCCCGCCGATGATCGGAGATTTACTTTTAAGACTAAATAAATTCCTTTCCGGTCACAAAACAGCATTCTATTTCAGCTTAATACTGCTTTCCTGTTTTCTGTTTGCGGGTATCTTCCGGCTGCAGGTTACCGAAAGCATTTTTGCTGCATTGCCAAAAGGTAAAAGTTTCGAAGAATTCAACCGGCTCGTCGAAAGCAAGAACATCATCAATCAGATCGTGTTCTCCATTGATATTCCGGCGGATACAGATACCGAAACCGCGCGTCTGATCGCAGAAGAGCTTTCCGATTCACTTACCAGGCACACCAGCGGTTATATCCGCAACATCCAGATCGAGCGGCCCAATGTGCAGGAGGATTTGTATCAATATGTATACACCCACTTTCCGGAGCTGATTGATGCCCCTTATTACAATCACATTGAGTCAAGATTAAAGCCCGATTCGATCAGGACAGCAGTGGCAGCAACTTACAGGCAGCTGCTTACGCCCGGCGGTTCTTTCCTGAAAAGGTTTATCCTCAACGATCCCCTGGGTATCACCGGCAAATACTTCAGTGAGCTTAATGCAAACAACAATGCAGGCAACCTCCTGATAGAAGACGGGATCATGTTTTCGGCAAATCGGAAAAGCATACTGGTCTTTGCATCAACAGCTTACGACTCGGGTAATTCCGATAAGAATGTAGCATTATTTGAACTTACCGAGCAGATCAGGGAAAAGTGGAACAACCGCTACAGGCACAACCGGCTCAGCTACTTTGGCACATTCGAAATCTCGGCCAGGAATGCAATCCAGGTCAAACAGGATACCTATTACACCTCGTTCATTGCGCTGGGCTGCATTCTCCTACTGTTGATCGTTTATTACCGGAAGCTGCTTACACCTGTTTTTATGCTGCTGCCAGGTTTATTCGGTGCATTGTTTGCATTAGGCACGATCGGCTACCTGCGCCCGGAAGTATCGGGTATTTCGCTGGCTACCGGAGCAGTGATTTTCGGTATCCTGCTCGATTATGCTTTTCACTTCTTTACGCACCTCCGGCATACCGGTTCCATTGCGACCGCCGTGAAAGAAGTGAGCGCTCCATTGCTAACTGGCAGCTTCACAACGGTGATGGCATTCAGTGCGCTGCATTTCGCCAACTCGGCCGTTTTACAGGATTTCGGTCTTTTTTCTTCGCTGGGATTGCTAGGCGCGGCGCTTTTTACATTGATTGCATTGCCGGTCATTCTCGAATCCACACGTTTTGATTACAAGAAACTGCCGGCCGAGCGGCAGTCTGTCCACCTGCCTGCTATCCCGGCAAAATGGCGCTTAGGATTGCTGGGGATTATAGGGGTCCTCACTTTCGTCTTCTTATACTTCGCCCAGTTTACTGAGTTTGACAGCGGGTTTGATAACCTCAGCCTGCAAAATGAAGACCTTTCATCACGCGAGCAGTCGCTGACCGGCATTGATCCCAAAAAGCAGAAGCGGATCTATGTTTTTGCTTCCGACACCAGCCGCCAGGTTGCAGAAAACATCAATTATAAAGTCTACCAAAAACTCGCCGCATTGCGCAAGCAGGGCAGCATTACCAGCTTTGCAAGCCCGGGCTCGCTGCTGGTACCGCGGGATATCCAGTTTCAGCGAACCAGAAAGTGGCACGAGTACTGGGACCTGGGACGAAAAGAAAGTGCATTTGACGTCATGGATAAGGCAGGCGCCAGAAACGGTTTCAATGCATTTGCCTTTAATGATTTCAAAAACTGGGTCGCGGGACAATATGAACATTCCGTTTCACAGGATACGCTTTTCGCAGAGCTGGGTATAGACAATCTGGTGGAAAGAACAGCCGGCAAAACGACCTACATCTCCACTGTAGTAGCGCCTCAAACCAACCTGGATGCGGTCAAAAGCGAGCTCCGCCAGATTCCTCAGGCGGCCTTGTTCGATCGGGGTGAAATGGCGGGTGAAATGTTGTCGATGGTCAAAGACGATTTCAATTACCTGCTCCTGATATCGGCATCCATTGTTTTCCTGACGCTCCTGGTAGTTTACGGAAGAATTGAACTCACCCTGCTTTCCTTTCTCCCCATGGTAATCAGCTGGATCTGGATACTGGGCATTGCTGCGATTTTTGGAATCAAATTCAACTTCGTCAATGTCATTGTTACCACATTCATTTTCGGGCTCGGAGATGATTTCAGCATTTTCGTGACTGATGGGTTGCTAAGCAGGTATAAATACAAGAAAGACACGCTGCACTCCTACCAGTCTGCCATTATCCTTTCGGCCACCACCACCATTATCGGTACTGGCGTGCTGATTTTTGCCAAACATCCCGCCATTCATTCCATTGCAGTAATCAGCGTTTTGGGTATTGTTTGCATTCTCTTTATCTCATTTGCTTTCCAACCCATTCTTTTCGATTTTTTTGTACAAAACAGGATTGCCAGAAAGAAGGCGCCTGTGACGATGCTGCCCTTCCTGATCAGTATTTCAAGCTTTACATACTTTCTTTCCGGCTGTCTTTTCCTGCATTCCAAACTGCTCACGATCCTGATTTTACCGGTTTCAAAAAGCAGGAAGCGCGCAATGATCAACAGTTCGCTCTCGTGGTTTGCCAAATCGGTCATTTACTCGGGGCCACATGTGAAGAAGCGGTTTTCAGGACTTGAAAATCTGCAGATGGATAAGCCTGTGATCTTCATTGCCAACCATACCTCTTTCCTCGATATTCTGCTGGCTATTATGCTGCACCGGAAAATCGTGTTGATGGTCAAAGGCTGGGTATACAAATCTCCTTTTTTCGGTCCCATTATCCGGTATGCAGGCTATGTATACACCGACGATGGAGCCGAGCAGAATATTGAAAAAGTCAGAGAGTTGGTGGCAGAAGGATATTCCCTGCTGATTTTCCCGGAAGGCACTCGCTCGGAGGATGGTGAAATTGCACGATTTCACAAAGGCGCATTCCATCTGGCCTCGCAGCTCGGTCTTGACATTCAACCCATTCTGATCCACGGCGCGCACGATGTACTTCCTAAAAACGACTTTTTGATCCGGCCAGGCGCGCTGAACGTACGTGTACTGCCGCGCATTCCGCAGTCGGATCCGTTGCTAGGCGGCCAGCTCAGAGACAGTACCAAGAATATGTCCGCGTATTTCCGGGCACAGTTTGCGGCTTATACAGATGAAATGGAGGATACCAGCTACCTGAAACACAAGATTTTCACCAATTACGTTTTCAAAGGGCCGGTGCTTGAATGGTATTTCAAAGTGAAATGGAGACTTGAAAGCCGGAATTTCGCCAGCTATAATGAGCTGATCGGTGCGCGAAAGAAGATACTGGACCTGGGTTGCGGATATGGATATTTGTCTTTTTATCTTCATTACAAAAATGCGGAAAGGACGATCAGGGGAATTGACTATGATGAAGAAAAGATCCGGATTGCGGAAAATAGCTACCGGAAGTCTGACCAGTTGCATTTTGAACAGATGGATGTAATGGAAGCCCGCCAGGAGGAGCAAGACGTGATTTTCCTGAACGATATACTACATTATCTGTCGAAAGAAAAACAGCGAAAGCTGCTCGACAGATGCGCTGCCGCATTAAATCCTGGCGGAATTATATTTATTCGCGATGGTATCACTGATCTCAGCGGCCGTTTTGAAAACACAAAAAAAACCGAAGCTTTGTCGACCGGCATTTTCTCGTTTAATAAAAAGGAAGAGGAATTTCACTTCTTTTCGTCTCGGGATATTGTCGACTTCGCGCGCCGTCACCATCTTCACTACGAGTTAAAGGAGCATTCGAAAAAAACGTCCAATGTCCTTTTCATCCTTCGAAAAGCAGGAGACACTTTATAGTAGCAAATCCTTCAATCAAACATTTCCCAGGCTGTATAATGCAAGCTGCACCTTTTGAAAAAGAATACGATTTCGTAATTGTCGGAAGCGGGCTCGGTGGCCTGGCCTGCGCGCTCATTCTCGCAATGGAAAATTACAGCGTGATTGTACTCGAAAAAAACCATCAGATTGGCGGGCATTTGCAGGTTTATAGTCGCGGCAAGAGCATTTTCGACACCGGTGTGCATTATGTGGGGAGTCTGGACAAAGGCGAAAACCTCTATCAGTTTTTCAAATACTTTGGCATTTTTGACCAGTTGAAAATGAAGCGGCTGGACGAAGAGTTTGACGTGATCAGGTTTGAAGATGGATCAGAATACGCTTATGCACAGGGTTTCGAAGCATTCGCGGCCAAACTGATCTCTTATTTTCCCGACGAGGCAGAGGCAATCAATACTTATTGTGAGAAAATTCTTGAAGTATGCAGCAAATTTCCGCTTTATAACCTGGAAACTTCCACGGAAGGTTATTACATGGAAAGTGAAATGCTGACCATCAATGCGCACGATTACATTGCTTCTTTGACGGACAATGTCAGGTTAAGGAACGTGCTTGCAGGCTCCAACCTGCTTTATGCCGGATCGCGCCGCAAAACGCCATTTTACGTGCATGCGCTGATTATGAAGAGCTACTTATCAGGCGCTTACAAATTTATAGATGGCGGATCACAGATAGCGATTCAGTTCAGCCGGGCGATCAGGCAGCGCGGCGGGCTGATTGTAAAACATAAAAAAGCAGTTTCTGCCAATTACCACGAGAATGGACTGGTGAAAGAGGTGGTGCTTGAAAACGGCGAGGTAGTAAGAGGTAAACAGTTCATTTCCAACGTACATCCTGCGGTTACCATTGACATTTTCGGAGAAGATCGCTTTCTGAATATTTATAAAAACAGGATCCAGGGACTTGAAAATACAGTATCTACTTTTCTGGTCCACGTTACCTTTCACGAAAAATCATTTAAATACCTCAACCACAATATTTATTTTCACGATACCGATAACGTTTGGGATACAGTGGACTACGAACAAGAGAACTGGCCGCAAACAAGCTTTATCTGTACGCCCTATATCTCCAAAACAGGCGAGTACGCAGATTCCATGTCAATCATGACCTACATGCGGGCTTCGGAAACTGCGAAGTGGGAGGAAACGTTCAGTACCATCGCGGAGCCGGGGCAGCGTGACGAGGAATATAAAGCATTCAAAAGGCAGAAGGAGGAGCAGGTAGTTAATAAGATTGAGTCGGTTTTTCCGGGGATAAAAAGCAAGATTAAAGCAGTGCACAGCGCTACTCCGCTCACTTTCCGCGATTATATCGGCAATAAAGACGGATCTATGTACGGTATTATGAAAGATTCCGTTTCACCAGCCAGAACACAGATCAATACAAAAACCAAAATACCAAACCTGCACCTGACGGGCCAGAACATTTCATTGCACGGGATACTGGGGGTTACTGTAAGTGCATTTATAACCTGCTTCCCATTTGTAGATAAAGAAAAACTCATTCAAAAAGTAAAAAACGCGTGATCATGCAAACAGTTGATGTGGTAGTCATAGGAGCCGGCCCGGCCGGAACGGTAGCAGCTTCGTACTTAAAGAAAAAAGGCTACGATGTCACAATCCTTGAAAAAGAAAAATTTCCCCGCTTTCAGATAGGCGAAAGCCTGCTTCCATGCTGCATGGAGCACCTCGACGAGTCGGGGCTGCTGGATGCGGTGCGCGAGCGGCATTTCCAAAAGAAAACCGGTGCAGCTTTTATGCGGGGAGACAAGCGCTGCGAGTTCTTTTTTTCCGAACAGTTTACAAAAGGCTGGACGTGGACCTGGCAGGTGAAGCGTGCAGACTTCGACAGTACACTCGCAGAGGCGACCCGCGCCAAAGGCGTGGATGTCAATTTTGAATGTGAGGTACTCAGCGTCGAATGCAGCGCAGACAAGCAGGTGCTGGAATACAAAGATGCAGAAGGCCATTTACATACCATTCAATGCCGCTTTATCATCGATTCGAGTGGATACGGGCGGGTTTTACCGCGTTTGTTCGACCTGAGCAAACCCTCTGCATTCACACCGAGGGGAGCCATTTTCTCACATCTGGAAGACAAAAACCGGTCGGAAAAGGCGAGCAACAACATTTTTGTACATTCATTTGACAACAACAAATCCTGGATCTGGGCGATCCCTTTTTCTGACGGGTCTACGTCAGTGGGGATTGTGAGCGACAAAGAGAAGGTAATGGAGCTTGCAGAGAATGGCGGAGAGAAGTACAAGGATTTCATTCGCAACTTCGAAGACCTGAGAGGCAGGTTCCAGGATTCGGAATTCAAGTTTGAACCGCGGCATATTTTGGGATACTCCGTTGGTGTTAAGTCGATGTTTGGCGAAGGTTTTGTGCTTTCCGGAAATAGTACCGAATTTTTGGACCCAATATTCTCCTCCGGCGTGACATTCGCAACAGCATCCGGCTTGCTTTCAGCGAAAATGACAGACCGGCATTTACAGGGCGAGAAAGTGGACTGGAAAAATGAATACGAGCGCGTGGTGCAACGGGGTATTGATGTCTTCAGAAGCTACGTTACCGGCTGGTACAGCGGTGATTTCCAAACCATTGTATTTGCAAGCGAAATCGAAGATGATATCAAACACCAGATCTGCTCTGTGCTGGCAGGTTACGTTTGGGACCAGTCAAACCCGTTTGTCAAGAAACACGATACCATTCTTCCAACGCTGGCGAAGGTGATCAGAATGAAGGAAAGAGCGGCCGGCTTAGCTAGCTCCTAACAGGATAAACCCGTGTTGCAATCCTTTGAAATGATTATAGATGAGGATATTACGGGGCTCCTTTTCTTCTGAAAAAGCATATTTGCATTGGTCGGGAAGCTTTTTCCCGGCCAGCATTTGTACGCCGAGCCAGGTTGCAAATGCCGAGGCAGTCGGATAATCTCCCACAAAGTTTTTGTAAGAATAACAATTACTCCCGCCGAATAGCTTTTCACGCATGCCTGTGTAAAGATAATCCGTGCGGCTATCGCCACTAATCCCGATAAACAGCGTGTCGATATCCTCCGGTGTTAGTCCGTTTTTTGCAAGAAAAGATTGAATGCGGTCATGCAGGCCACTCTCGGGAAGGTAGCTGGTTTGGTCCACATCAACGATCCTGGCAATGCTCTCCGCAGACCTGCTCTCTTCCATAACAAACATCACCGCTCCTTCACCATTCACCGAACCTGGTGTATTGGAAGTAAATAACTCCTCGGATGTAAAGTCTCCTTTCTTGAAAGAGCCGCCGAGCGAATCGATATTATGATTGTAATCGGAAATTTCCTCAACTGTACCCACCAGTAGCCTCTCCGCCCTTCCCTCCTGTAAAAGCATCCAGGCATCGAGCAATGCAGCTTCGAATGCAAGCCCGTTATGAACGTGCGTGGTATTGTAGCCTGTGATCTTGCTCATCAGCGCCAGGTTCCCTGCTACTGCATTGGGCGTGCTTTGAACAAAATTCGTGGGGGTAAGTGTACCTTCATTGTAGTCGACGATCTGGTTGAGGAATTTAAGACAATCTTCCAATCCGCCATTTGCAGTTCCCAGAATAATACCGTCAACCGGAGTCTCCTTAATCAAAGGCAGCCCTGCTCCCACGCCCATTCTGATCGCTTTGCCCATTCTCCGCAGTAATCCTGCTGGTATGAGGCCATTATATTCTGGTTCAATCGCCTGGTACCGGATGCCTTTGTAAGATGCCACGTTGCCTTCCAGAAAACCATTGTCGAAAGTGCGTTGCGGCGAAATGCAGGCTGATTGCTTAATGTACATTCTAAAAATAACGATGTGTTGCCCGATGCACTAAGCTAGCTGTGCTCCGGCGATAAATTTTTGTATCAGAGCTGCATATTCCGCCAGCTCCTTTTTTTCTTGCTCTTCAGTCCACTCCAATTCCCGTGCCATCAGGCTTGCAACAACGGGCAGTACATTCAATGTTTCTTTCCAGTCGGTAATTTCCATTCTGACGCGCCTTGCCAGGAAATCCCGGAGTGTTACTGCCATTTCAGTTCTTACCGCATACACAACCTCCGCTTTCAGGTAAGGGTACTCCGGGCTGAGCTTCTCAGCGAGTAATGAATTATCTCTTGCAATGGTAGCTACCTTACCGGCCCGACTTCCATATTTGGACATCAGGTGCCGCGCAACTTCGTCAGACAAGGCAAAGTCCGTAGCCAGCTTCCTCCACGATTCCCGATCGAAATGCTCTCCGCCTGCCAGGATATGAGCGTCGGTGATACATGGTTTTTGTTGGGAGAAAATAGCGTCAGCCTCGTCAATTGTATCTTTCGCCATTAACCTGTAAGTAGTCCATTTTCCTCCTAACAGACTCAACAAGCCTGTTTTTTCATCCAATTCAATCTCATGGTCACGAACAAGGCTCTTGGTAGACTTCCCCGGATCGGCAGATAGCAAAGGCCGCAAGCCGCCAAAACCTGACCGAAGCTCACTAAGCTCGACGGGCTTCGCCAGGTAAGGGTTTAATGTGGCTGCCAGGTATTGTTTTTCTTCCTCATTGAGCATCGGCTCTTCCGACACCTTATTGTACTCTGTGTCCGTAGTCCCGATCATCGTAGCGCCTTCGAAGGGTATCGCAAAAACAACACGGCCGTCGGACGTTTTCGGGATCAGCATGGCGTATTCACTGTTCAGAGTTTTGGCAGGCAACATCACGTGCACGCCCTTACTCGGCCTGAGCCTTTCCGGGAGCGCAGGATTTGCGAGCAATCTGATATGATCCGCAAATGGCCCGGTGCAATTGATAACGAGCTTTGCTTTAATCGTATAGTTATTTCCTGACCGGGTATCCACCGCATTGACAGCAACCAGCTTCCCGGATTCATTTTTTTCGAATCCGTTAACTTCCATATAGTTAGCCACAGCTGCACCCTGCTCTGAAGCCGACTGTACAATCGCCAGGCAGTAACGCGCATCATCCAGCTGACCGTCATAATAAAGTACGCCGCTATGCAGCTTTTTCGGATCAAGCGTAGGTATTTTGTCTAAAACTTCCTTTTTACTCAGCCACTTACTCTTGGGAAGGGTATCGTTGATCGCAAATGCATCGTAAAGCTGCAAACCGATTTTGAAATAAAGACCTTCAAACCAGGAACTGACGGGCGTCATCAATGCAAGAGGACGCGCCAGGTGCGGTGCATTTTTTAATACAATATGCCGCTCTTCCAATCCGTGGCGGACTTGTTTGAGCTGCGCGAAATCCAGTTTCTTGAATGCCTGTTCCAGGTAGCGTACACCGCCGTGGATCAGTTTGGTGGAGCGGGAAGAGGTTTCGGAAGCGAAATCCTTTTTGTCTATCAATGCTACTTTATAGCCTCGTAATACTGCGTCGAGCGCACAACCTGCACCACTTGCGCCCGCTCCGATGATACAAATGTCAAACTCTTCATTATTAAATCTTGTGAGCGAATCAGGGCGGTTCATTGAGCAGGAGTAACAGCGTCGGCGTTGGTGGTGATGTTTGCAAAAGTACGAAGTTGGGGCTTAAAACAAATGCTGCGCAACATTTGATCCGGCGACGTACTTGGTATAATAATTGCTCGTGACATTAGAATGAGGCTAGAGACATTCTCTCCTGTAATCAATTACTCACTTTTAAACTCGAAATCATGGGTCTATTTTCATTTCTCAAAGGATCAGGAGAAAAGGTATTCAAAAACGAAACTGCCGCTGTGCCGGCTCCTGAAGTTGAACCGCTGCGCGCAAGTGCATTACTTGCTCACGTTAAAGCACTTGGACTTTCCTATAAAAGTCTGACTGTAAAAACCTCAGGTGACACTGTAACTTTGGAAGGGGAAGTAGCAAATCAGGAAGATGCCGAGAAAATTGCGCTGGGTGTGGGGAATGTAGAGGGAGTTCAAGTGGTAGACAACCGGTTGAAGGTAGCGACACCATCCAAAGAAGCTTCTTATCACACTGTTGAAAAAGGTGACACACTTTCCAAGATCGCGCAGACAGTTTACGGCGACATGATGAAATACCCCATTATTTTCGAAGCCAACAAACCCATGTTGACTCACCCAGACAAGATATATCCAGGACAGGTATTGAGGATTCCGGCGGTTTAGCAACTCAGCATTCCCGGCACATCGGCTTTCAGCAGCCAGCTTTCGGCTTTTTTGAGGGCAGTTTGGAAAGAGGCCAGATAGCTGGCAGCCAATTCCAGCCAAAAAAGTCGATTGCCGTAAGCCGACAGCCGAAGTAATAAAATGAAAAAAGGCAGCCTTTCGAGCTACCTTTTTTCATTTTACCAATTTCCACTTAATCTTCCGCTGCAATTACATTCAGGGAAACTTTGTGTTTTACTTCTTTGTGAAGATCGATTGTCGCAGAGTAAGTACCGATTGATTTTACATCGTCAACAGTAATTTTCTTACGATCGATATCAAATCCTTTTGCTTTCAGGATATCTGCAACCTGAGTATTGGTTACACGGCCGAAGATACGTCCGCTTTCCCCTACTACAGTTTTGATGTCAATTGTCATATCGCCAATTGCCGATGCGATATCTTCTGCATCTTTTTTCAATTTCTCTGCTTTGTGAGCAGCCTGACGTACGTTTTCCGTAACGATTTTGCGGTTAGACGTGTTAGCCAGCAGCGCAAATCCCTGAGGAATAAGGTAATTACGACCGTAACCTGCTTTCACAGTCACGATATCGTTCTTATAACCTACTCCTGCTATATCAGTTAAAAGTATGATTTCCATTGTTTGTAGCTCTTTACTGTATTATTTCAATTGGTCAGCAACAAATGGCAGAAGAGCCAAGTGGCGTGCTCTTTTAATCGCCTGAGATACTTTGCGCTGATATTTCAGGCTTGTTCCTGTCAAACGACGTGGCAAAATTTTACCTTGCTCGTTTACAAGTTTCAGCAAAAAGTCAGGATTCTTGTAGTCGATATATTTGATACCAGCTTTTTTGAAGCGGCAATATTTCTTGCGGTTAATGTTCTTTTCAACCGGTTCGTTAACTAGTGACATAGCTTATGCGTTTTCGGTTTTAGATTCAGTAGATTCTTCTCTTTTCTTACCTACCAGTCCTTTGCGTTTTTTCTCGTTGTAAGCAATTGAGTGCTTATCAAGGACGATAGTCATAAAGCGCAGGATACGCTCGTCACGACGGAATTCAGTTTCCAAAACATCTACCACGTTTCCTTCATTTGCAGTGTATTCCACTACATGATAGAAACCAGAGTTTTTCTTTTGGATGGGGTAGGCCAGCTTGCGCAATCCCCAGTTCTCTTCATGTACAATCGACGCACCGTTAGAGGTAAGGATTGTAGTGAATTTTTCAACGGCGTCCTTTGCCTGGGCCTCAGACAAAATGGGAGTTAGAATGAACACCGTTTCATACTGTTTAGACATACGGTAATTTGTTAGTATTTATAAAAGTAAAAAACCCTCACTTTGGTTTGAAGCCAAAATGAGGGTGCAAAAATAGGGTTTGTAAACCGAAATTCCAAACCTTGAACGTGATCATCTGTAAGTTACAGCCGGATCTTACTTGACAGTGAAATCGCCCTGCCCTATTTTGAAGCCTTCGCTGTAAAGTTCAATCGCATATTTTCCGTCTTTAAGCGGAATCCCGCCTCTTCCGTAGAAGATATCGACCGACTGATTGGTATTGTTAAATGGAACAACCTGGGACGAGCTGTAAATCAACTCTTTTCCGTTATGTACAAATGAACCTGAGCCAGTTGCCATATCGGAAAGTACAGCTCCGTCGGGATCAAGAATGCGGAGGTAAATTTCCTTTTCGTTTTGCTTGGCAACAGGATTTTCGGCCAGTTTGAAGTTAATGCGCAGTTTATCAATGCGTTTCGCCTTGTATTTACCACCTTCGCGCTCTTTGCCTTTTGCCGAAACTGCATTCACTGTAAGCGCCTCCGCTTTCAAAGCAGATGCCAGGTTTACTTTCTCGCTCAACTCCCTGTTTTGCGCAGAATAGTTGGTAACTGAATCTGCAAGCTGCTGTTTTTCACTTTCCAAACCTGTCAGCTGCTGGCTGAGCTGCTCATTCTTATTATTGGCAATACCCAGTTCCTCTCTCAGTTTGGCAATTTCACCATCTTTTTCAAGCAAAACTGACTCGTAACCTCTGATCTTCTTATTATAGGTTGCAGCAGAATAGGTACCCGCATTTTTAAGCTCCTGCTTGTCTTTTTCGAGCTGCGCCTTCAATGCTACCAGCGAATCGACACTGCCTCCAAGTTTCTGGATCTCCGCTATTTTTACATCCAGCTCAGCAGAAATGGAATCCAGCTTCGTTTTGATGGACAACACCTCCTCCGTTTTGGCAGTAATAATCTCATCCTTCGCCTGGTTTTCCTGTTTTTCGTGGTAAATGAAATAAACGAGCACTAAATTGAGGATCAGCAATACTGCCAGAGCGGCCCATAAAAGTGTCTTTCTGTCTTGCTTTTGTTCCTGGTTATAGTCCATACAGAAGGTTTAATTTTGAATTTAGTTGGTAAAAGAAATATGTTTTTTTCAATTTTGAAATATGTCTACATCTTATTTCTGGCCGCGATTTTCCAAACCGCTACTTTAAAACATTAACATTCAAAAATTTAGCTTCTGCTCATGTCTTCAATTGCCGATAACATTGCCCGTATTGAAAAAGGATTAAAACAGGAAAACGGTTACCAGGCCAGACTGATCGCAGTTACAAAAACCAAGCCTGAGTCGCTTCTCCTGGAAGCTTACGAAGCTGGCTGCAAACGGTTTGGCGAAAACAAAGTCCAGGAGATGGTGGGCAAATACGAGGCACTCCCAAAAGACATTGAATGGCACATGATCGGGCACTTGCAATCCAATAAGGTCAAATATATGGCGCCATTTGTTTCGCTGATCCATTCGATAGATAGTTTCAAGCTATTGAAAGAAGTAAACAAGGAAGCTGCCAAAAACAATCGTGTGATCGATTGTCTGCTTCAAATATTCATAGCCAGCGAGGAAACCAAGTTCGGTTTGTCACCCGAGGAAGCCGAAGAGATCCTGACTGCACCGGAACTGACTTCCTTACAAAACATCCGCATTGCCGGGTTAATGGGAATGGCGTCAAACACGGAGAACGAAGAAGTGATTAGGGCAGAATTCCGCGGCCTTAAAACTCTGTTCGAATCATTTAAAAAATTCAGCAGCGACCAGGTACAAATGCGCGAACTCTCCATGGGTATGAGCGGCGACTACCTGATCGCGGTGGAAGAAGGAAGTACGCTGGTACGCGTGGGCAGCGCCATTTTCGGCTCACGCTAACCTGCTTTCGGCCGACGCTTTGTCGAGCACTTCCTGCACTTTCTCTTTCACAAATTCAAAGGTAAGATCGCAGCAAGGCAGGTTGGGCTGTCTGACCAGCACGACGTTGTCGCCGCTACCATACTTACCAGAATAGGGATTATAATTCAAAAAGTTATTCAAAGCACCCATCAGGATCATTCCGAATGTACCTGATGCATTCGCCAGGTGAGAAGGCCCGCTGTCGAGACCAATGAAAAACTCAGCCCGGCGGATTACCTCCGCAGTTTCCAGAATGGACAACTGCCCGCAAAGGCTGCGGTATGCATTTGTTTTAGCTGTCAAGCTACTCGCCATTCCAACTTCGACAATCTGATAATCGTAGCTTTCTGAGAGCCAGTTAACAAGCATATCCCAACGCTCGGAAGGCCAGTCTTTGGGTTTGTAGTTGGATTGGCAATGCAATACAATGTAACGGTCTGCCAGACCAAGACTATCGACCTTGCTTCTATGCTTGTCCTGCAAGTACAATCTCGGATGATCATCAGCCGGGAACGTTGACTTAGGCGGAATCAGATCTCCCGTTTGCGCAAAAACTTCCAGCAGGTTACCATAATCGAAATAGTTGAAAATGGTAATATCGCGTCGCACTGCAACCGGATTGTCAATAAAAACCTGGCATTTGGGACAATGGTTATTGTTACTGAATTGCAGCTCTATGACTTTATCAAATACATTGCCCGCAAGTAAAGTCTGCCGCTGGGTAACGCAAAACTCAGGAAATACTTCGTTGATCTCGGGATTAACAGCAACCAGCTCCTGAAACACAGGCCTGACAAACCAGACAATGTACGCATCTGGATGCAGCGACCGGACGTAGCGGGATATCGGCTCGGCCGCAATAATGTCGCCGAAGTGTTCGGTACGTATGATGGCAACAAGCTGTTTACCGGGTGCTAATTTCTTCTTAACAGACTCGAAATGCCGCCTGGCCTGGTAGCCTTTCAAACGGGCTTCAAAAATGTGGGAGTATTTGTGATAGCGGTGTGTCCAGAGCTGGATAAAGCGTTCTAAGGTCATTTGAGTAGCTTGTAAGCGATCCGCGGAGTGAGTTAAAACCGCGTTTTCCTGAGCTGCAATATAATAAAATTGAAATAAACCGTTGGTTGCACTTTCGCGACCGGCTAACTTTACCCCTTCCATTATATCCCATTTCTATGAAATTTATGATACAGGCAGGCGGTATCCTGGGTGCGCTGGCAGTGGCACTCGGCGCATTCGGAGCACATGCATTAAAAGGAATGCTGGAAGCTTCCGGCCGGTCCGAAACCTTTGAAACTGCGGTTAAATACCAGTTTTATCACGCCATTGCAATGGTGCTGGTTGGTTTGCTGATGCAACGTGCAGGCGCAGATGCTATCAAGCTCCTCGGCTGGTCGGGTAATGCATTCGCGATCGGTGTGATCATTTTCTCCGGCTCATTATACGCTATATGCTTCACAGGCATTACCAAATTCGGCGCAACCGCCCCCATTGGCGGACTTGCGTTGATAGCAGGCTGGGTACTGTTAATACTAGCAGCTGGGAAGATTTAATTTTGAATGATTGAATGGAGGAATGATTGAATGATTTTTCCTCGATTCAATCATTCATTCATTCAATAACTCAAAATTCCTCCATTCACTCATTCACTCATTGACTCATTTAAAATTATCCTCGCGAAAGCGTAAACGGCCGCTGCGCGTCTATTTTCAAAAAGATAAACAGCAATATTGAGAATGACCATAGCGAGGAGCCGCCGTAGCTAAAAAATGGTAGTGGGATCCCGATAACCGGCATGAGCCCGATTGTCATACCCACATTTACCATAAAGTGAAAGAATATAATCCCGGCAACGCAGTACCCGTACACTCTCGCAAAACGGCTGCGTTGCCGCTCTGCCAGCACTACAAGCCTGGAAATCAAGCACACGAACAGAAATACTACCACGGCGGTGCCCACAAAACCGTGCTCCTCTCCCACTGTACAAAAGATAAAGTCGGTGCTTTGTTCAGGGACAAAATCGAATTTGGTTTGCGTTCCCTGCAAAAATCCCTTTCCGGTAAATCCACCCGAACCAATCGCGATCTTGGATTGAATTACATTCCACCCAATCCCGCGGGGATCTGAGTCGGGATCAAGCAGTACCATGATCCTGCCCCGCTGGTGCTTTTGAAGCACGTTATTCATAAAGAAATCGACACCAAAAACGATCCCGATCATCACCAATGAGATTACAATGGTAGCCCACAGCCCGCCGCGCCGCCTGGTCATTACCGGCATCAGCCAGATCACCAAACCAGCGATCACGATAATAGCGGCAGCGATATACCATTTTACAAAAAGCAATGTAATGATCAGCAAAGCCGCCATAACCATCCCGATCGCCGGGATAAAGCCGGGCATTCCTTCACGATAGAGAACAATGGCAAACGAAGCGAATACCAGCATGGAACCCGTTTCGTTCGACAACAAAATCAGGAATGCAGGTAAAGCAATGATCCCCATGATCGGATAATAATCTTTCAGCTTCCTGGAAAGGCTGATCGCAGGGTCACTCAGATACTTAGAGATAGCGAGGCTGACTGCAAGTTTGGAAAACTCGGCTGGTTGTAGTGAAAATGCGCCGATCTTGATCCAGGAGCGGGACCCATTGATATTGGAACCCGCAAAAAGTACCAGTATCAATAAGACGATAACGACCGCGTAGATGATGAACGAGAATGTTTCATAGAATTTGTAATCAATCACCAGTATACAGATGATCAGCAACGCGGCGGTACCAATCCACATCAGCTGCTTTCCGGCGTTGTTGGACAAGTCGAACATGCTGGTCCTGACTTCCGGATTATAGACAGCCGCATAGATATTCACCCAGCCGATCAGCAGGCACGCAATGTAGATCAGGACAACCATCCAGTCTACATTCTTGGTGATGGGTTTATTCTCAGGCATGTATCGGGTATTTGAACAGGTGAATCCTTTTCAGGGGAAATTATGGGTTAACTGCCACAGGCTTGTTTTGGGCAGAAGGTTTTTCAGGCGCTGGCTTTTTCTTCGTAGTATCCGCAGGAACCGGCTTTTTCTGACCAGGCAGCACAACTTTGCTCATAAAGTCTGCCTTGAACATTCTTTCTTCCAAAGCCTTGTTGGTGATTTTCCTTG
Organism: Dyadobacter sp. Leaf189; assembly: GCF_001424405.1. Lineage (GTDB taxonomy): Bacteria > Bacteroidota > Bacteroidia > Cytophagales > Spirosomataceae > Dyadobacter. The sequence continues at coordinate 93,824 of NZ_LMPS01000005.1, read as the reverse complement.
TCAGGTATTTTTCAATAACAAGGTTGGCAATAGGTGCAGCGGCCGATCCACCTGCTCCCGCATATTCAACGAAAACAGCAATGGCGATCTTGGGATCATCTACCGGCGCGAATGCAATGAAGATGGAGCTATCGTCGCCGCGCTTGTTTTGGGAAGTACCCGTTTTTCCGGCAATGGTAATACCCTCCACACGCGACCGGCGTGCCGTACCGCCTTCCACAGCTCCGATCATACCTTCAATCACGGGATCAAAATTGTGCGGATCTACTCCGCTATCATGCCTGACGAGGTACTCGGGTTTCACAAACTTCTTATCCCCAATCCCGTGGATCACGTGAGGTGTATAAAAATAGCCGCGATTGGCGATAATAGCTGCCACGTTGGCCATTTTCAATGGAGTGATGAGCAACTCTCCTTCTCCGATACTCAAAGAATAAATATTGGAGAATTTCCAGCGGTACTCGCCGTAGAAACGATCGTAGTACTTCTTGTCCGGCAGGTTTCCCTTGTATTCACTGGGCAGGTCAATCCCCAGACGCTGACCAATCCCGAATTTGCTGATCGCGTCGTGCCAGGCGTCAAGCCCCACAGCCGAGGCGCGGAATGTGTTTGAGATATTGTTTTTATAAATCAGTCGGCGGAATACATTGTAGAAATAAGGATTGCAGGAATGCATTACTCCCAATGCGACGGTCCCGGTAGCCGGGTGATTATGGCAGCCCATCGGACAGTTGGCATGGGTAAACCCACTTCCGGGCGTGATCACGCCCTCCTGTAAACCAATCAGCGCCTGGATCAGCTTGAAAGTCGAACCCGGGCGGTAGCTCGCCATCACCGGCCTGTTGAAAAGCGGCTTGTACGGATTTCGCGCGAGTGCCGCGAAGTTTTTGGAAAAATACCTGCTCGCAAGGATATTGGGGTCATAGGTAGGTGCAGATACCATCGTAATGATCTGCCCGGTTTTTGGATCAATAGCGACAACACTTCCCACCTTGTTGACCATCAGACTATCTGCATATTGCTGGACTTCCAGGTCTATTCCGGTGTACAAATTCTCCCCTGCAACGGCCATGGTATCCAGCTCCCCATTCTTCCAGGGACCTTTGTATACCCCGCTTACATTTTGCATCACGAATTTTGTGCCCCGTTTACCACGCAGCTCATTCTCATAGATCTTCTCAATCCCGCTTTGACCAATGTAGTCACTTTGCCGGTAGTAAGGCTCTTCCTGCTTTTCCAGCTGGGATCTGGTAATTTCACTCACATAACCAAGCGTATTGGCGAGTGTGGGCGCTGTATAAGTCCGCAGTGAGCTTTTGGCAAATTCAAATCCTGAATAATCGACCATAACGTCCTGAATAGACGCAAAGTCCTCCTTCGAAAGCTGCCTGAGAAAAAGCGATGGTTTGTTGCGGCTATATGCACTCGCTGCCGCCATTAAGCTGTCAAAATCCCTTCTTTCAATCCCTAAAACCTGACAAAGACGTAACGTGTCTTCCACTCTTGCCTTATTGGGCGTCACCAGCAAGTCGTAAACGGGCGTGTTATATACGATCAGCTTTCCGTACCGGTCATAGATCTGGCCGCGGAAAGGAATTTCTATTACTCGTTTGATGGAATTGCTCGACGATTCAATGGAGTAGCTTTCGTCGAGAACTTGTAGGTAGAAGAGCCGCAATAAGTATATTAAACCTACTAATGAGAAAAATCCAATAATTACAAATCGACGATTTTCAAGCATTCTGCACTATATATTCCGGTTCTCTATTTTCACACGAAGTTCGTCATATCATCACACATATCAAAGCCGCTCATTCGCCTTTTGCAACAACCATAATCACCGATTCTTTGTCGATTACGACAGCTCCTTCCGGCAGCCCTTTTGGTTTTCTCACGTATTTTTTCGGCGTGTATATCACAGGGCAAAGTGAGTCGTTTTTACGTTTGGAATAGAATGCAGCCAGCTCTGCCGCGCGTTCGATCACAGGCGCCGGAAACGTTTTTCCGGATTGATTTTTGACAACCACGTGCGACCCGGTTACGTCTTTTGCATGCAGCCAGAGATCTTCTTTTGATGCATATTGCTTCGTCAGCACATCATTGTTCTTCGCATTCCTGCCGACCAGAATCGTGTAGCCCATGAAGTCAATGCGTTTGAACAACTCGCTGACGGGTACTTCCACTTTCTTGCTGTCGAGTTGATTGGCTTTGATATAAGTCCTCAATTCCCTCAACGAATCAAATGTTTCTATGTTTCTCAAATGCACATCCAACTCTCCGCGTTCTTTTTCCCTGAATGCGAGACTGTCATTAAGCCGGGCAATCTCAATCTTCTCGTTTTTTGCCTTTCTATAATAGTTCTCCGCATTCTTTTGAGCCGAAAGTTCTTTTTTCAGCTTGATACGAATCGGGGCTTCCCGGTAAAAATCAAAGAGTTCTACCGTTTCGGCGCGTTCGGGGATCGCGTGCATATTGGCCATGATGATATTCCCGATCTCGTCGTTTTTAACCGCACTTTCCAGCTCGACCAACTTCTGAAATGTATTTTCAAGATAGTTGTCTGTCTGCTGCATGCGCTTCCGAAGTACCCTGATCCATTCCGCTCGTTCCCGTTCGATTCCGCTCAGTCGGATGTAGGTAATGTAAAAAGCGTTTAACGCCGCAATAGGGTCGGTAAACTGCTCCATCGGCTCGCCTGTTTCAATGAGCGACAGTACAGGTTCCCCATCCACTTTCACCAGGAAAAAGTGTGGAGAGTCTAGTTGTTCCAATGTATCCTGAATTACCTTCCAGCGTGATTCTGCTGCTTCAATGCCATTCAATTTTTCAGTCAAATATGCATTAACCAGTTTTCCGAAAGTCGGGAACAGGGGCTTGTGATCCAGCTCATTTCTGACGTAGGCAGGAAAAGACTGGTCTATCTGGCGGTCAAGCGCAGCGATGTTCAACGATTTGTCCGCAGCCAGTTTATTATTAAAAAGCTGCATTACATTCCCCGAATTATCGAATGAAATCAAATTAGAGCGGTTACCAAAAAGCTTGAAAACCAATGCATCACCTGCTTCAAACCGGATTTCAAAAGCGCGTTCATTTTTAAAAACGCGAACGTGATCTATCTTTTGTGATTTAAAATCGGTAAACAGGTTGACCGAATTCTTGCGGGCGCGGTCGAACCTGTCGGGAAAGCTGAGGCAGGCAAACCGGGAAGTAAGAGTGGCTTTGATGAAGAAAGGCGATAACAAAGTCTCGTCCTGCGCGGAAGCTGCAAAAACAAGGATCAGCTCATCCTTCTCCTGACTGAATGCTTCAATAAAATATTTACCCGCAAGTTCCTGATGGAGCCTGGCAGCGAGTTGTTTCAAAAAGTAATAATTCTGATACACGGTATTTTTTCAGTGAGGTGGTAAAAGTAGGGAGAATGGAGGAGGGAGGAAAGGGAAGATGGAGGAAAGGGAGAATGGAGGATGTAGGAAAGGGAGAATTGAAAAACAAAAATCCTTTTCCCTCCTCCTTCCTCCCCTTCCTCCTTCCTCCTTTTTAAAAAAAGAGAAGCTCCCCGGAGCCGGAGAGCTTCTTCCATAATACTACTACACTTAAAAAATTAATGCGCTGCTGACGTGTCAACCTTGCCTTTGCCGCTTTTGGTCCAGAGTACAAATGGGACACATATCAGGAAAAGAACGCCCAGGTAGAGGAACACATCCATATAAGACATTACCTGCGCCTGTTTCGATACCGTAAAATCAAGAATTTTGTAGCCGCTTTTCAGCGCAATATCCGACGTCATTCCTTTGGCCATAAATGAGTGCTGTAATCCTTCCACCCGCTGCTGAACAGCCGGGTTATTCACATCCAGCTTGCTAACCAGATCATTCCTGTGCAGCATATTCTGGCGTGCGATGAAAGTCGTGATCACTGCTACACCGAATGAACCGCCGAGCTGGCGCATCATTCCTGTAAAAGCGGCGCCTTCACCAATTTCCCGTCCTTTTAGTGTCGACAATGCAAGCGTCGTAATCGGAACAAACAACAGTCCCAATCCGATCCCGCGTACGATCAGCATGTTAAAGAATGCATCTGATCCGGTATCAGGAGTGAGTACGAGGTATCCCCAATAACTGTAAATGAAGAAGAATATCATCCCGATCGCGACCAGGTACTGCTGCTTCACACCGCGTTGCAGCAGCTGTCCTACCACGGGCATCATCATCGCAGTCACGATAGCCGCCGGCACCATGAGCATCCCGGACTGAGTGGCAGTCCAGCCCAATGTAGCCTGGGTATAAAGTGGGATAATGAATGTAGATCCATATAAGCCGAAGCCCAGGATAAACGAAAGTATAGTTCCCACACGCAGGTTTCCATTCGACAAAACCCGCAGGTTCACGATTGGATTCTTATAAGTAAGCTCACGCCAGATAAAGAAAAAGAATGCGAAGACGGTGGTAATGGAAAGTATCAGGATAATTTCATCATTAAACCAATCTTCCTCCTGCCCTTTTTCCAAAACATATTGTAAGGAACCTACTGCAACCGCCAGGAAAATAATCCCCCACCAGTCGATCTCGCTGCTGCTTTTCTTTTCAGCGAACCTAGGGCTTCTTACATATTGCAGCGTAAGCATTGCTGCTATAATCCCCAGCGGGATGTTGATGTAAAAAATGTAAGGCCAGCTGTAATTATCGACAATGTAACCTCCAAGCGGCGGGCCCAAAGTTGGCCCTACGATCACACCTAGTCCGTAAATGGCTTGCGCGATACCGCGTTTTTCCGGTGGATAGCTTTCCGTGATCAGCGTTTGTGCAGTTACCAGCAAAGCTCCGCCGCCAAATCCCTGTATCAGCCTGAAAAATACCAGCTCCCAGATATTGTTTGCATTACCGCAAAGAAACGAGGCGACCGTAAAGATGATAATCGACGCTGCAAAGTAGTTTCTGCGGCCAAACTGCTGCGAAAGCCAACTGGTCATCGGTACAATGATCACGTTACCAATTGCGTAAGCGGTAATTACCCAGCTTACTTCGGACAATGTACCACCAAGGTTACCGCGCATATCGTTCAGGGCTACGTTGACGATCGTCGTGTCAACGATTTCCAGAAGCGCACACAGCACAGCGGTAATGGTGATAATCACCCTTCTATACCCGTATTCTACGAGCGATTCCTGTAATTCCATCCTGATTGATGTTCAAGATTATCAATTGAGTACCTTAATCCAGCTCTACATCCACGAACACGTTCATGCCCGGGCGCAGTTGGGAAATAACCTTATCGTCAGCCTTCGCAAATTCAATGCGAACCGGCAGACGCTGCACTACCTTCACGAAGTTACCACTCGCATTATCAGGAGGAAGCAATGCAAAGCGGGCGCCCGTAGCAGGTGAGAAAGAAGCTACGGTTGCTTCAAATTCATGCTCAGGATAGGCGTCCACGTGTACCCGTACTTTCTGGCCAAGCTTCATTCTGGTCAGCTGTGTTTCCTTGAAGTTGGCAACAACCCAAGGTTCTTCTGTTGAAATAATGCTGAATAATGACTGGCCAGCTTGCAGATACTGTCCAACCTGCGCATTCACTTTTGAAACGCGGCCCGCACTCGGCGCGGTGATAACCGTATATGAAAGGTTCAACTCGGCATTCGCGATCTCCGCCTGGCGGGCTTTGATGTTCGCATTAGCAACCTGGGTCTGACGAGAAGTTGCACTTGTTTGTTTCCCTGCTGCTTTCGCCTGACGCTCTGCTGCATTCTTTTGTGCTACCAATACAGCGAGGGCACGTTCCGCTTTTTGCTTCGTCGCCGAGGCTTGTTCAAATTCCTGTTGTGTGATCGAATGGTCTTTGATCAGGTTTTCATAACGTGCATAATCCTGATTGGCTCTCCATACATTTACTTTGGCTTCCTCAATCTGCGCCTCTACAATGGAGATATTGGCCTCATAAGTAATGCCGCTTGCAGCAGTCGCGCTTGTTGTTGCATTCGCTACAACCAGGCTTCCCTCCGACCCTGCCAGCGCAGCTTTCGCCTGTTCCAGTCTGATCAGCTGATCGCGGTTATCGAGTACGATCAGCGTATCTCCTTTTTTTACTTCCTGGTTGTCTTTTACCTTAATTTCTGTCACATATCCCGATGTCCTGGGAATAACAGGACTGATGTTCGCATCGATCTGCGCATCGTCTGTTTCTTCGTGGTGCAATCCGTGGTTGTACTTGGTAAATCCCCAGGTCCCCCCGGCAATGATCAACACGGCAAGAATGATCATAAAGCGGTTGCTCTTCTTTTTCGGTGTGGTTTCTTCGGCTTCCATTATTTTAGTTTTGAATGATTGGATGATTTTTTTTCTATGGAGGAAAGGGAGGAGGGAGGAAAGGGACGAGGGATTCGCATTTCTTGTATAATTAATTTAATTCCTCCTTCCTCCCCTTCCTCCCTTTCTTCCCTTTCCTCCTTCTACTGAATTACACCCGCCGTCTGTTCGAGGCGCTTGAATGCGACGATCGCATCGGCCTTGGCGGCTTCGTAGTTGATCTGGGATTGGACTTGCGCCACGTCGGCGTCGAGGAGTTCGGTAGTTGTTACCAAACTGTTATCATATTTATTTTTTGTTATTCGATAATTTTCACTCGCTTGCTCCACTGCCTTTGCGTACACATCTATTTTTCTTTTGCTCAAAACATAGTTGTAATAAGCAGTATTGACTTCCAGGTGAATGCGGTCCAGCAGTATTTCCTCGTTGGTCCGCAACTGATAAGCGTGGGTGCGGGCCTGGGCAATTTTCGATCCTGATTTCCAGAGTGAGGCCACATCGTACCTGATTCCAATACCTGCATTCACTGTATTCGGGATCACCGCCACGCCGGGAATGTTGAGTGCCACATAACCTGCTGTTAGTGCAATGCTCGGGTAAAAGTCCGACTTGGCACCTTTGATATCGATGTTAGCAGCCTTTTGGCGAATGGTATTGGCAGCGATATCTTTTCGGTTTATCAAAGCCTTTTGTTCCCAATCGCCTACATTACCTTCTTCCTGCAACTGGATAAAGCTGGCAGAATCAGCAAGCAGGGACGTATTCTCGGGTAAGCCGAGCAGCAGGTCCATATTGATCGTGGTTACTTTAAGATCATTCTCCGCGTCCAGCAGGGTCAGCTCTACATTGGATTCCTGCAGTTTGGCTTTCATGAGGTCGTTTCTGGCCAGCATTCCATTTTTCTCACGGTTGGTAAACTCCTCTACACGCTGCTTTTCTCTCAGCAGGTTCTCGGCAACGAGGTCCACCGATTTTTTTGCTTTGTAAAGATTGCTGTACGCTGCAATCGTATTTTGGATCACCGCTTCCCGGTCGCCTTCCGCATCCAGCTTGGCGGCTTCTTCCAGGTAGTGAGCCGATTGCAGTCCGTACTTAAACTTAAATCCCGAAAACAGCGGCAATGCAGCGCTCGCCATTCCATACATCGCCTGGTGAACTTCCGGCGTAGCTGATCCCTGTGCCGTACTGTCGCTGGTACTTGGCCTGAATTTCAGGTTGATGTTCGGTGTATTTACGCGCAGGTAAGAACCCGAAATACTAAAACTTGGAAGCTGGTTTTCCTTGATCTGGCGGATACTGAGACCGGCAAGATCTACATTGGTCTGACTTAATTTAAGCTGCTTGCTGTTTTTAAGGCTCATTTCAATGGCCTCTTCCAGGGTGATCGTGCGTGCAGTCTGAGCAAATGCCTGGCTATTTGATGCGAGCCAGAACACGCCGGCTGCCAACCAAATCATTCTCCTAATTTTGATTGTGGTGTTCATTAGTTACTGTCGATTTAAATAAACTTTTTAGGTGCTGGCTCAATTTGCCTTTGAGGTGGTTCAAAAATTCAGCCTGGTCCATATGTTCCAGGTTGTTGATTTTTTTATAAAAATCCTGGGAGGCAATGGCGTAATTGACTGTCCCGTACAGGGTTGTTGTCATCAGGCTCATATCAATATCATCGCGAAAAACACCGGCTGCCTGCCCCTCGCGGATCAGCTGCTGCATTAGTTCGATATTTCTCATTTTCAAGTTCATGATATGCTCAGAGATCGCTGCATTCCGTTCCGATGACAGCGTTTCCCGCATCATGATGTTGTGAAAACACTGGTTACCGGTAAGCCTGTCTATCACACTGTCGATCAACAAATTGATCTTCTGCATTGGCACCAGCTCCGCATTCGTAATGAGTGTTTCCAGCCGCGACCTGGATTCGGTCATCCTGATTTGAAACAAGGCTTCTATCAACTTTTCCTTTGATCCGAAATAATAGGAGATCATCGATACGTTCACGTCCGCTGCCTGGGCAATGTCGCGTACCGAAGTACCCGCAAAACCCTTCTGAGCGAATAGCCGCTCAGCCACTTCTATAATCTGTATTTGTTTAGCGTTGTATTCCATTTGTTTAGCTTCACCGGCAGAGTTTTGATTATCACGCCTGCCGATGACCTTACAAAATTACCCGATCACAAAACAAAATTCAAACGATCGTTTGAATATATCAAACAAACGTTTGAATCGTTGCATCATTTATTGATTTAATACCATTAAAAATTTTTAATATTGAGATTAAAGTGAGGCAACGTCTTGCGCCCGGTTTTTGTCATGTACTGGCATTCTATATTTCCAATCACCCTATCTTTTTGTTCGTCCTGCTTATGAAGCCACATTTTACCAGCAAGCTTCTGCTTCTCACGTTGTTCATTTTCATCTTCAAACCAGCTTATTCCCAGAAACTTCCACCTGCGTGCGGCACCAGCGATTCTGTTACCGGCGCTGTTCTTGCAAAGTATGCCATGCTGAAAGACCTCACCCGCGCACGGACCAGCGCCGGTGAAAAATTGGAATACAGGCTTGCACTGGACGTCAATTATGAAACTTACCTGATTTACAATGGCGATAAAGAACGGATTACCCGGGAGGCATACCGGTTCATACAGGCTGCTTCGGATATTTTCGAGCGGGAGATCAATGTAAAACTGACTGTCAGCTTTATCCACATCTGGGACAAGCGTGAACCCTACGTGCTGAATGAAGATTTTGATTACTTCAATAATGTGCTGAACTACTGGACTACAAACCGTTTTGAAGAAAGGGACGCCGTCGTAAGCCTGTCATGCAGAAGCGGCTGGTTTTATGGCGGCTACCGGATGTGCAGCTCTAACTTTCCTACACCTGGCAACAACACCAACATTGATGTAGACCTGCTTGCGCACGAACTCGGGCATACACTCGGCTCACCGCACACCCATAGCTGCAGCTGGCCGGGCGGACCGATAGACCGCTGCACGCTGGTGGAGGGCGCACCTTACGAATGTCCCGACGGCGGCTACACCGAATATGTAAATGGGTCCATTATGTCCTATTGCAGAAGCGTTCTCACCTTTCATCCGCTTTGCCGCAACCTGATGCGCGACTACGCGGAAGGTAAAGTCATTCCAGATTTCAAGCTAGGCGCTTTCTCCGAAAAACCCGATAATGCGACAATCCTCACTTTGAATGAACCCGACCAGAATGCCGTTACCAGCACACCTGCATTCAAATGGGAAGCGGCTAAACGCGCTGATCAGTATCGCTTCCAGTCTGCTCGCGATCAATCGTTTACCCAAATCATTGAAGACGTTGTAACAAAACAAGCTTATGTTCAGTCTAACGGGCTTGCTGAGGGAGTGTACTATGCACGGTACCGCCCCGAAAATGAGCTGGGTAATGGAAACTGGTCTGAATCGGTCCCCTTTTCAGTGCTGCCATTTTCAGAAAATACATTACCTCCATTATTGTCAGATATTAAACTAAGCAGCAATGGCAGTCTTTCGGGGTATTTTCAATGGTTTGCAGGTATCAGTTCCTATGAAGTCCAGGTAAGGGATTTAGGGGAAAAGCCGATCGAAACGCAGGTTCTGACACCCACATCGAATGGTCGGCAATTCTTCATCTATCCTCAGAAATTGGATTGGTTCCGCAATTATGCAATCCGGATACGGGTAAAAAAGAATGATATCTGGAGTAAATGGTCACAGGAAACCTTCACTTCGCCCGTATGGTACAATGAGCTTATGCAGCAATACCCGCAAAGCCGCATTTCCGCTTCCCCTATTCTCGCCAACATCTTCGACAAACGTGCACTTTATCCGGAATATGTAAAAAGCGACTTACAGGTCGCAACTGATGCCGATTTCAAAAATATCATCGCAAACGACTCGGTCAATTCCAATGGACTTAACTCCTGGTATACCACCAAGACGATCCACAGACCTGTTCTGGATGAAAACAAATACTACTTTGTACGCTCGCGGCTGCGCTGGAATACCTCTTCAATGACCGATTGGACAACCGGGCAACTCACAACGGGCTTCCGGGACCAGCGATTTGAATTCCTCGGGCTGGTATCTCCTAACCTGCAAAGCCTCAACTCCGCCCGTAGTGGAATCCCGATGATCAAATTTTTCAAAACGGCAGATAAGCTGTATGTACACGAGTGGTATAGCGGCTACTATGAAACCGGGGATTTGAAAGAATGGAAGGCAAATACACCCTCCACTTCCAGCGGCTATATCCCGACAACTATTGCCTACTTCGGTGCAAGCCAGAATGGAAATGTGTTCCTGATCGATGGCCAGAACAAGCTGATCGAACAATCCCGGCCAACTTACGAGTATGCAAGGTCGCCTCAGAAATTTTATCACTCACAAAACGGCACGCTCCTGGTTTCCCAAAAAGATGGGATTTTCATGCGGTCAGACAACGCTGGCGTAGTGCGCTTCTTCAATGGAGAGTGGTTTTACTACGATCATACCACGCTCATGACCGATCGCGCGCTGGTGGTAGCTGCGGATCCCGACGGACAAATCTGGGCTTTGATGGATGGAGGAAATGTTTGGCGGTTTAACAATGGCTGGTCGCAACATTCGTACATCCGGGATGCCCAGCTCGTTTCCGGGATTTCGTTTGACAATGATAAAAATGCGTATGCGTACGGAGAGTTCGGCGTTTTAAAATTCAACTCCGGTTCCGGCGGTTGGGACCCGGTGGAGCAGCTGGCTTCCATTCCTGTTAAAAAAATCGTTTTTGATAAAGAAAACAGAATGTGGGCTGCCGCCTACAAACAATACGGTGCTGATATGATTTATCACGCGCTCATCAAATACAAAGAAGGGCAGATCAATGTATATGCCGACGGACTTAATATCCTGCGGGAACCGTTCGATGTCGAAGTTTTCAAAGACAAAGTCATACTTCTGACCAGCGGCGGCGAGCTGCATTCATTCGAGGAGAGCGCGATTCAGCGTTTTACGCCTAGGCCAGCCTACTGTACGGAAGATGAGCTTACCTCGACAATCACCTCCAATTCCTTCTTTTCAAAGGATAACAGGACATTGATCAGGTTTAAAAAAGAGGACAGTGCTTCCATCCTGTCTGTTCCGGCTGGCGTGGAGAGTAATTTGGTCCGCTTTAAAATACCCGATTCACTTGCCGCAGGATCTTATACCCTACAAACGGTTACCACAAACCCGGCGATAGAAAGCAATGAAAGCGCTCCTTTTATGGTATACAAACCCGCGCCTGCATTAATCACACTTGCGAAAAACAGTGCATCGAAAGCATTACTGAAAGCAAATGAAGGCGAGGCGCTGACTTATCAATGGCAGTTTAACGGTAAAGATATCCCTGGTGCAACAGGGTCTACCTTTTCAGCTGTGGCCGCCGGCAATTACCAGGTTGTCGTAAGCAATGCGGGCGGATGCAGGTCACGATCGGCCGAGCTGACGGTTGCTCTGGAGACTCCCTCAGGAATTACATTGCTTCAAAACACGCCGAATCCGGTGATTTCTTCCACCGACATTTCATTTTACCTACCGGAATCACAGGAAATTGAACTCGATGTTCTGAATGTACGCGGACAGGTAGTGCGTCACGTTGAAAAAGGGAACAAGCAAAGTGGCTGGCATCTGGCAACCCTTGACGCCGCGCACCTGCCCTCTGGCGTTTACATTTACAGGCTGAAAGCAGGGACTGTTACCAGAACAGTCAAAATGGTACGTTGATGTTATTTAATGCGGCTGGGGTTTTCACTTACAAACGCACCCCAGCCGCCTTTTTTAGCCTTTTTTGAAGATCCACTGGCGGCTGCCGCCGGTGAGTTGGCGTGGTATTGATGACAAATTGCGATAGCAATTCCGTCGGTGGCATCCATAAATTCGCGGCTCAATTCCATTTTCAGGATCTTCTCCAACATATAGGCTACCTGCTCTTTGGAAGCACTTCCGCTTCCTGTAACCGACTGCTTGACTTTCTTCGGCGAATATTCAACGATGGGTATGTTCCGGGCGAGCGCCGCCGCCATTGCCACACCCTGGGCACGTCCGAGTTTCAGCATTGACTGCGCGTTTTTACCATAAAACGGATCCTCAATCGCCATTTCATCGGGCAGGTAATCCTCGATCAGCTGCGTAATGCGCTCAAAGATTTTCTTTAACTTCAACTCGTGCGTGCTATATTTGCTTAAATGAATTACACCGTATTGAACGAGGGTAATCTGCTGATTTTTGACCGAAATCACGCCATAACCCATTACCTGAGTACCGGGATCAACACCAATAATTATCTTCTCGGGAGCTTCGGGCTGCTGCAATTTTATCATGGTGCAAGATAACGAACTCTCCCCTCCCAAAGAAAAAACTAGTCGCTTAAACCTCCTATGGGGCGTCAAGCTGATTGTGACTTTTCTGATCCTGAGCTACATCTACAAAACCTTTCAAAGTGAGCAAAAAGTTGCCGGTGATGTAGGTCAGGTGCTGAGTAATGCCTGGAACACCGCCAACCTGGCCCTGATCGCATTGATATTGATCCTCGTTCCGGTAAACTGGGCACTTGAAAGTTTAAAATGGCGCAAGCTGGCGCAGAAAGTACTTCCGATTACATTCAAGGAAGCTTTCCGCGGCACACTTACCGGACTCGCAGTAGGTGTGGCTGCGCCTGCCCAGCTGGGAGATACCATCGGCCGGATTGCTTCCCTGAAATCGGACAAGCGGCTCGAAGCAATCGGGGCTGCATTGGTTTCGAATGGGATACAGTTCAGTGTGTCTATGATAGCAGGTGCGGCTGGCTGGTTTCTGTTGAAAGATCAGCTGCTCATTCCGGAGCTTACCAAAACAATGGTAAGCAGGCTTCTGATTACAATTTTCGTCCTGAGTTTCCTGGTAGTCTGGTTTAGAAAACAGCTGACTAACTGGCACCCCGCGCGTCCATTTTTTCAAAAACTACATTCTTATATCCGCATCATAGGCGCCTACTCTGCACCTGAACTACTCTGGGCTTCGCTTTACGGCACTTTGCGCTACTGCGTTTTCCTGAGTCAGTTCGTACTTGCATTGTCACTTTTCGATCTTTCCATTGCAGTCTCTGACCTGACTGCCTGCGTTTCGTTGATCTTTCTGGCGAAAACCCTCATTCCTGCAATTAATGTTCTCGGTGATCTGGGCTTGCGGGAATTCACTGCACTGGTTGTATTTGCGTCTTATAACCTGCCGCCTGAAAAGATCATCGCGGCAACATTCATGGTCTGGATTGTGAATGTACTCGGACCGATCCTCGTCGGCATTTACCTGATCTGGAAATACAAATGGAGGCAGAGCGCTTAAAAAATGCACCTTATGATTGAACAATACCTGCTTTCCTGGCTTATTCCTTTCATCTGGATTCTCACGGGCAGTTATGCCGTTTTCACGGTTGTTCTTTTGTTTTTTTGGTCAAGAATCAAACAACCAGCGCGCAACCTTACACGGGACTTACCTACTATTTCCGTCATTATTCCGGTCAGGAACGAAGCAGCAAATATATTGTCACTCTTGGCTGATCTCGCCAAGCAAACGTTTCCCGCATCTAAATTTGAGGTATTTGTCATGAACGACAACTCAACAGATCAAACTGCCGGGCTTGTTCGTGATTTTGCAGGAAAAAGTGAATGCAACATCCAATTGATCGATCTGCCGGATACCGCCACCACTTCACCAAAAAAGCGGGCGATTGAAACAGCGATTGCCGTCGCGAAAGGAGAATGGATAGTCACGACGGACGGTGACTGCCGTGTAGGTCCTGACTGGCTGCATACAATCGCAACCAGCCAGGCCGCGAGTAATGCAAAACTGATCAGCTCTCCGGTGACATTCTATTCGCCAGAGACTCTGACAGACCATTTGCAAATTGTTGAATTTTCAAGCCTGATCGGCAGTGGCGCAAGCGCTATTGAAGCGGGATTTCCTTCCATGTGCAACGGTGCCAATCTTGCTTACGAGAAGCAGACGTTTTTTGACGTAAATGGCTACGATGGAGTGCGTCACATTGCCTCGGGCGACGACGAATTTTTAATGCACAAGATAGCCGCCAAGTTTCCCGGTTCAGTCCGTTTCCTGAAAGATCCCGCTGCGATCGTCACTACTGCCCCGCACCGAAAATGGTCTGATTTCTTTCGCCAGAGAAAACGGTGGGCGAGCAAATGGAAGCATTATCAAACTGCAACTCCGCTCGTACTCGCCGTGTACGTATTTCTGTGCAACCTGTCTATCATTTTGGCCGCAGCGATTTGGCTCGCCGGCGCCATCCCGGCAAGCAGCTTTCTTGCAATTGCGGCTTTGAAAAACATACCCGAAATTGTTTTCCTGGGCAGCATATTGAAGTTCCTGCGCCAGTCGCGTTCCATTGCCTTCATTCCATTGACGCAGCTTTTTTATCCGTTTTACGTCTGCTTTTTTGGTCTGGCTGCGCAAAAGCCCGAGTACCAGTGGAAAGGCCGGAAGCTGGTCTGAGCAAATAAAAAAAGTGCCCGCAAACGCGGGCACTTTTAAGTTTCACATAACGCTATAAGATCTGATTCTTACTTCTTTAAAATCTTTGTGGTGTGTCTGCCTTCCGCATTCACAACATTCACAATATAAATTCCCTGGGCCAGATTCTGAACATTTACTTTGAATTCTGTCTGGTTAGCAGCTGGTGCTGCACTGTAAACAGACTTTCCTGACAAGCTCACGATTTCCAGCTTTTGAACAGCCGAGAAGCTTTTTACATTCACTTCATCCTGCGTTGGATTAGGGAAGAAGCTTACAGCCAGTCTCGCGTCGCAAGTTCCGCAGTCAACACTTTTGATCGTGCTGTAATCAAACGATTCGTCTGTATCAACTTGTTGCAAACGATAGTAATAATATTTTGCAGGCGCAGCCTCACTTGAATACGGAGCATCAGAGAAGGTATATTCAGTTTGGTTCGACTTGTAATCAATGCGCGCCAATGAGCTGAAATTCCGTGCGTCTGTTGACCGCTGTACTACGAAATGAGAGAAATCAGATGCTTCCGATACAACCCATTTTAATTGATTGTTACAATCTTTGTTCTGCGCAGTGAAACTTGCAAGCTTAACAGGCAAAGTAGTGCTCGGAGGAGGGCTGGTGTAGCAAGCGCCTACCGAAGAAGGATAGTTAACGCTGATCTCAGTCCAGGGATCAACAGTCACGCGGATTTTCGCACCTTCATTGCGCAGCGATCCGAAACGATCTTCTACTTCTTCCCATTTCTCTCCATTCTTTGTCCAACCTGGCCAGGCAATGCCATTTCCTTCCAGGTCAACCGCCGCACCGGGGAACAAGATGCTGCCGCTTAGTGGCTTGTCGCTGTCTTCCTGTACTACTTTACCGTCGCTGTTGATCCACTCAATTTTGGCTGTTTTCTCCGATGCATCAAAGTTTGAAGGTGTAATCGTATAGTCCAGATAAGGTGCATTCTGGAAGCATTTCGTAGTCACTTCAACAGATATTGTTTTTACTGCCGGCTCCGGGATCGAAGGAATAAATGGCCAGAAGTGGATTTCGTCACCATTATGGGCGAAAGTTTTTGCGATGATCTGTCCGTTGATGTTTCCATTATTCCCTTTTGTAAGCTCAGCCTGCGGCGCAAAAATGGTACCGTGGATTACACTTCCTGTTACCGTCAACGTTTTGGTTGCGTCCGGGAAGTTGTAGATTACATAACTGCCCTGAGGGTCAGACAATCCGCCAACATTCGGGAATTTAATGCTGCTGTTACCGCCTCTGCTCGCGCAGTAAGTCGGGAAATCGATGATATTGATGATCAATCCAAACTTGCCACCGCCAGCTGCATACTGCTCGTCGGTTGTACCCAACTGCGGACCGGAAGGAATGTTTTCAAAATTGATATTATTGATGCTGTTCCAAACTGCCGCTGAAACGGTCAGTACATTCAGTGCATTCGGGTTAACACGGATCTTTGGGTTCTGATCAAATTTAGACGGATCATTGTAAGGTCCCATTTCAGCGCCTGTGATTACGCCGCCATTCTGGTTGAGGATCGGAAGGTTATCCGCCAGTTCTTTCAAATGCCCTGATCTCTTGATCAAAGTAGTGAATGCGCCGTCGATATCGATTTTGCCTTCACCTGTTCCAAATACGTTTTCGAAAATCGGGTTATAATCTTCTCCCACTTTTCTTCCGGCTTTGAAATCATTTACGTTCGCATTCAGCTGCATATTTGGCTGACTATCCCAGCCACCGTTAATGTCAGTAATTCGGATCGTCGATTCTGCATTGTTGCGGTCTTTGTACCAAACTTTCAGATTATTTAAAGGAGCGCCGTTTGGTGTTCCGTTTCCGATTTTCAAATAATTCTGTCCGTTGATCTGCAGTGTTCCGCTGTTAAGCCGTACACCACCGCGGACTGCCAGTCCGATCGAAACGCCGTCGACAAAGAATGCGCCGTGGGCTTTGTTGAAACTGATCTGATACTGATTGGAGATTAAATTTCCTCCCACTGCAATCGGCCCTTCGGTTTCATTTGGTGCAAGTGTGAGGTCTCCTAAAACAAAGATGTTGAACCGGTGTGCGGCTGCGGTAGGACTTTGAGCCTGGACTTGACTTATGTTTAATGCAAGCGAGGCAAGAAGATAGAGGAGTAGACGTTTGGAGAACATTGTTGAGTCGAGTTTTTAATTGACTCGACGAAATTATGTCGCCTCTAAAAATCTGTTATCCTTTTTGTGACCACGGCAGTGAACTTTGGGGTAACTCTCAGGTTTTTGGGGGTCTTAAAATCTCAAAAATTGCACTATCTCAATATAGTACGTATATAGCTCCGGAAATAAATTGACTACAATCAAAACTTATTCCCGACAGAAACCTGCATTTATTCTACATAATACACGCAATTAAGCCGTATTTATGTCAAATTACTCAGGTGTTTAATCATTCGCGATTACCAACCGGTCTTTACTCTCCTTTCAATAATTGAACTATACCGGGATAACGCTTCTTCCCGCAAAATCAATATACCTGTGTCCGGCAGTGTACCTATCCAATTATTTGTATGCTGTCCGGCCTTTGATTTCTTTGATTTCGTTCTGCATTTCCTGCAACATCCGCATCAGTTGCTGCATGTCAGATTGCGGCTCGGGAAGCTCCTTACTGTGGAAGCTGTAATATTCCCAAAGCTCAATTACATCGGTAATAGGAACGGTGTAGGCGAAATACTGCTTGTTAAAAGATTGCAGCAACACAGTACCATCCGGATTGATCGTGACCTGCTTAAAGACAAAATCCTGGTCACCTCGTAAAATAACAATGCAGGGCGTCTCGGGCTTGATCGTAGTCCAGTCCTGTACGTACTTGGTGATGATATCCGCTCCTTCCGGCACAGGCAGCATGGAATCCCCTATTGTCGGGAACATCCGGAACGTACCGTTCTTGGGGACCGTAGGAAGGTTAAAACGCGGCAGCGTCGCCAGGAACTCAGGATCACTGTATCCCGAACGGTATCCCGCTTTGGCATGAACCGGAACATACTCGATGTTCTCCTGCTCTTCCTTATCCACAGTAATAGCCAGTACGCGGATCTGGTCGCCTTTCATAAAGATCTCACTTCCCTCTTCCAGATCTTTCAGCTTCTTTTCTGACAGCTTCGCCAGGTCCATTTTCAGGATACTGTCAATGCTCATTCTGAAAAACTCTGAAAAATTAATCAGATCATCGATTGTCGGGTTCGCAGTTCTGCCACTTTCGTGTGCATTCAATTTCACCCTGCTGATACCCAACTTTTCAGCCAAAGCCTCCTGGCTGAGCCGCTGACGAAGACGTAAAAACTTAATGTTTGCCGACCAAAAGATTTCCTGAGCTCTCATAAGTGTTGATATTTAAGAAATCAAATATAAGATATTTTTAATATCAATAAAATCCTGGCACTTATTTTTTATAAAAATCCATGAAAAAATTTTTGTTTAACTATTTTTGAAAAAAGTTAAACAAAATGTCATCGTATTCTATCAAAGACCTCGAACGCATTAGCAACATGAAAGCGCACACAATCCGGATATGGGAGCAACGGTACGGCTTGTTTTCGCCGGAAAGAACCGGGTCCAATATCAGGTATTACGATGACGATCAGCTTAAAAAGCTTTTGAATGTGTGCACGCTGCTCAATCAGGGAATGAAGATTTCCAAAATCAGTCAGCTCAGCAAAGCCGAGATCGCCGATGAAATCGAGCGGATTATCGCCGACTCTGCCCAGGCTGATGCGCAGGTCGAGGCAATCGTGAACCAGGCGCTTGTCGCTGCGTCCACATTTGACGGTGCCCTTTTTGAGGAAACATTTAACCAGGCCGTAAAAAGTTTGGGAATGCGCAAAACATACGAGAAGGTGATCTACCCGCTGCTGGTACGTACCGGTCTGATGTGGATCAAAGATGATCTGCTGCCTTCGCAGGAGCACTTCCTGTCCAACCTGATCCGCCAAAAACTGCTGGCAGCGATTGACGCGCTGCCTTTACCTGCCCGACCTGCGCAGAAGTGGCTGCTTTTTCTGAATGAGGAGGAAGATCATGAAATCGGCTTACTATTTGCGCACTACGTGATCCGGGAATCGGGCCAGAACGTAGTATATCTGGGAGCCAGAGTGCCGTACAGGGACCTCAGCAAGGTGGTACAACAATGCCAACCCACACACATTTATTCCTTTGTTGTCAATAACCAATTCCAGGAACAGCTTCCCGGCTTGCTTGAAAAACTTACTTCCGACTTCAATTCGTGCAACATATGCATTTCCAGCGGGAGTCAATTCGCACAGCAAACCATTGAACAATATCCCGTAACACAGATCGGCTCTATCAATAAGCTGATCGACATAATAAACAGCGATGCAAAACACAGATCCTAAAATGAATGGACACGCACACGAGATCGCGGTGATCGGCTCGGGCTTTTCGGGCCTTGCAGCAGCGGCGGTTTTGGCCAAAGAAGGCGCAAGGGTAACTGTGTTTGAGAAAAACGATACCATCGGCGGACGCGCGCGCAGCTTCACCGAGGAAGGGTTTGTGTTTGATATGGGCCCCAGCTGGTACTGGATGCCCGATGTGTATGAACGTTTTTTTGAGCAGTTCGGAAAATCAGCCTCCGATTTCTACGAGCTCAAAAAGCTTGATCCTGGATTTGCCGTTATTTTCGGTGAAGGTGAGGTAATGGATATTCCGGAAAATTTTGATGAGATATGCGCTCTTTTTGAAAGTATTGAAACCGGCAGTGCAGCCAAGCTCAGGAAATTCATAGAGGAGGGTGAATTCAAATATAATGTGGGTATGCTCGACATGGTTTATAAACCGGGGCATTCAGTTACCGAGTTTTTCAGCTTCTCGCTTTTGAAAAAAGCATTGAAAATCCAGCTGTTCAAATCCTTCTCCGACCACGCAAGACAGTATTTCAAAGACCCTCGCCTGCTCGCGCTGATCGAATTCCCGGTTCTTTTCCTGGGCGCTATGCCGAAGGATACGCCTGCATTGTATAGCCTCATGAACTTTTCAGGACTTAAACAGGGAACCTACTACCCTATCGGTGGATTTGCGAGAGTGGCCGAGGCATTCGGCAAAGTTGCGGAGAGTGTCGGCGTTTCATTTCGTACCGGTCAGAAGGTGGAAAAGCTTGAAATCACTGATGACCGGATCCGGCAGATCCGCTCAAACGGGATCATCAGGAATGTGGATGGCGTAATAGGCAGCGCGGATTACCATCATATTGAATCGACCCTGCTTTCGCCGCAGCACAGAATGTACCAGGAGTCTTACTGGGAAAGCCGCACATTCGCGCCTTCCTGCCTGCTGTTCTATCTGGGTGTGGACAGGAAAATTGATCGGTTGAGACATCACAACCTTTTTTTCGACGAGGATTTTAGTCAGCATGCCGTTGAAATATATAAAGATAAAAAATGGCCGTCGAACCCGCTGTTTTACGTATGCTGCCCCTCCCGCACCGATCCTACCGTAGCGCCTGAGGGCAAAGAGAATATTTTTGTTTTAATGCCCATTGCAACCGGACTTACGGATCCCGAGGAAGTGCGCGAAAGTTATTTTAACTTGTTAATGGACAGGCTTGAAAAGTTTGCAGGCGTGCCAATCAGGGATCACATTATTGTGAAGAAAAGCTACTCGGTATCCGACTTCAAAAGTGACTATAACGCCTACAAAGGCAATGCGTACGGACTTGCAAATACATTAATGCAAACCGCCATCTTCAAACCAAAAATGAGAAGTACGAAAGTGAAAAACCTCTATTACGCAGGCCAGCTTACCGTTCCCGGTCCGGGAGTACCGCCATCGATTATTTCCGGGCAGATTGCCGCTGCTGAACTACTCAAATCCCTAAACTGAATCGCACCATGAAAATGCTCTATGACAACCTGTCGGCATCGTGCAGCAAAAAGACGACCCAATTATACAGTACCTCATTTTCATTGGGAATTTATTTTCTCAAGCCTGCGCTTCGCGCACCTATCTACGCCATTTACGGCTTCGTGCGCCTGGCAGACGAAATCGTTGACAGCTTTCATGACTATGATAAGGAAGCGATGATGGCGGAAATCAGGAAGGCGACGGTGGAGGCAATTGATAAAAAAATCAGCATTAATCCGATCCTAAACAGTTTTCAGCATGTTGTCAATGCTTACCAGATTGAATGGGAATTGATTGATACTTTCCTGAAAAGCATGGAAATGGACCTTCAAAAAAAGGATCACACGCGCGATACATTTCACGAATATGTGCTCGGCTCGGCAGAAGTGGTTGGACTGATGTGCCTGCGCGTTTTCACAGAAGGTAACAAAGAGAGTTTCAATGAGCTAAAACCTTACGCGATGAAGCTGGGCGCTGCTTTTCAGAAGGTTAACTTTTTGCGCGACTTAAAAGCTGATTATCAGGACCTCGGCCGGACTTATTTCCCGGGCGTCAACTTCGACCACTTTTCGCATGTTGATAAAGAAATTATTCAGCAGGAGATACAGCAGGATTTTGACCAGGCGCTGATCGGCATCAAAAAGCTGCCCGGAGGAGCCCGCCGCGGGGTTTATCTTGCCTATTATTATTATAAAAAGCTGTTTCTGAGAATCAAGGCGACGCCGCCGGAAAAGGTGATGAATGCAAGGATACGGATCCCCGATTATGACAAGTTCGGATTGATGTTTCGATCCCTTTTAAGGCACCAGTTTGACCTGTTATGACGTTGTAACTTTGACATTCAGGCAACGCTAAACCCGATAACCCACATAATATGGAAGATCAAGTAATACTGGTCAACGAAGAAGATGTTGAAATTGGCTTGATGCCAAAACTGGAAGCGCACCAGAAAGGAATGCTGCACCGTGCATTCTCGGTTTTTATTTTTAATACAAAAGGGGAAATGCTGTTGCAGCGCCGCGCGTTCGGCAAATACCATTCAGAAGGATTGTGGTCGAACACCTGCTGCAGTCACCCTTTTCCAGAAGAATCTGCCAACCGCGCTGCCTCCCGAAGGCTGAGGGAAGAAATGGGGATTTCCGCTGATCTCAACTTCCTGTACACTTTTCAATACCGCGTTCAGCTCGAAAACGGACTTACAGAAAACGAGCTCGACCATGTGTTCTGGGGGATATCGGATGAAAAGCCGTTGATCAATACCGATGAGGTAAGTGAATATAAATACATGACAATGAACGACGTCAAAGCAGACCTGATCCTGAATCCCGGAAATTATACCGAATGGTTCAAGATTTGCTTTGCTGCCGTAGCTGAACAACTCAAACTGAAAATTTAAGCCGGCTGGTCCGGGTAGCTTTACGATTATATGCCAATCTGGTTTTCAAATACGCTCATAGTAGCCGCCGCCTTCATCGGCATGGAATGTGTCGCCTGGCTGGCGCATAAGTACCTTATGCACGGTTTTCTGTGGTTCCTGCACCATGATCACCACCAGCGTGATGACGGGGATTTCTTTGAAAAGAATGACTACTTCTTCGTCATTTTCGCAACGCCGGGGATTACCTGTCTTGCCGTTGGTTTGAACCAGGGATTTAATTACCTTTTCTGGATCGGCCTGGGCATTACATTATACGGGTTTACCTATTTCGTGGTGCACGATGTATTTATCCACCAGCGGTTCAAAGTTTTCCGGAACACCGATTCTGTTTACCTCCGTGCAATCAGGCGCGCCCATAAAATGCACCACAAACATCTGGGCAAAAACGAGGGCGAATGCTTTGGAATGCTGTGGGTACCTCTGAAATATTTCCGCGAAGCCAAAAAAACACTTGCTAAATGAATTACCTGTACCTGGTGGTTGATCTCGCCTCCATTTCAGTGCCGTTACTTGCTTCTTTTCACCCAAAAATCGGCTTGTCCAAACATTGGGATATTCTCTGGCCGTCGCTTTTGCTATGCGCTGTTCCATTCATCATCTGGGACAGCTTCTTTACCCAAATCGGTGTGTGGGGATTTACACCAAAGTACCTGACGGGCATTTACCTGTTTCAGCTGCCCATTGAGGAGATCCTCTTCTTCATCTGCATTCCTTATGCCTGCGTTTTCTCTTATTATTCATTCAAAATCTTTCACAGGGAAGGTTTTAAGGTACGTGCAGAAGGTTTTATCACCTTGTTCTTTATCAGTCTGGCGCTGGTTTCAGCTGTGATTTTTCATGAACGCGCGTACACTTTTTCAACTTCAATCCTGCTGGCCGCATTCCTGCTGTACCTGCGATTTGTCGTAAAACCACGGTGGCTGAGTATGTTCTATTATGCGCATATGTACCTGATTATCCCGTTTGTGATCGTAAACGGAATACTGACCGGCACCGGGCTCGATGAACCGGTTGTATGGTATAACGATGCTGAAAACATAGGTGTGCGATTTCTTACCATTCCGGCAGAAGACCTTTTTTACGGATTGCTGATGCTGATCCTGAATGTTTTTGTTTTTGAAAAACTATTGGAAAGAAAGCTGTCCGCGACAACCCCTAAAACGCTGGCCCGTGAGTTAAACCAATGAGCTTGTCTGTCAACGCAGGCGCATTGTGCAGAAACCGCAATGCAAGATCCGTTGTAACTTTTTTACCAAAAAGATTTTGCAGGTAGTAGCCCGCAGTAATTCGGTTTTTGAATGCACGGTCCCATTCCCGCTTGTAATTGGCAGCCAGTTCTGCGGCAGACTGCTGATTTTGAAGGTACCTTACAATTTCGACAGCCAGTAATTTGGAAGCGCGCATTCCCATGCTCATTCCATTTCCGCAAAGCGGCGTGATGGTGCCGGCCGCATCACCGAGGAGCAACACGCCGTTTAAAACAGTTTGCTTTTTCTGAAAGTGAACATTGCTGATCACCAGCGGCTGTTTGTACAGAAACTCAGAATTGAGAAAATATTTCCTTAGAAACGGATTTTTGAACAGGACGTGTTCTTCCATTTGTCTGATATCCTTTCCGTTTTCCTGCAAATTCCTCGAAGTTGTGAGGTAGCACAGACAATATTTATCCCCTTCCACTTTGGAAATTCCGCAGTAACCATCTTTGAAGTTGTGCAACTCAATGCGGTCAGCGGGAAAGTCTGTTTTAATGTGGTATTTGACGCCGATATAGTTATTGTCGCCCCCGCTTTTCGGCTCATTGATATACTGCGGCGCGTATTTCCCGTAGCTCCCGCAAACAACTTTGGCCATGAATGTACCCTGCGTTGTTTGCAGGAAATAGGCTTTGCCCTCTTGTTTTACGTCGTTCACCCTGCATTCTTCCATGATCACCACACCAAGCTGTCGGGCGCGCAGACTCAGTTCATGATCCAGCAAAAAGCGGCTGATACCAAAACCACCGGATTTTAGATTCTGATTGAGCATAAAACCACTTTCGGAGCTGATCCCGAGCTTGCTGATCATCGGTATCCCGGCCTTTTCAAATGGGAAGCCAAGCGTGTGCAGGAATCCGTAGCTTTCCATGGAAATGTACTCGCCGCAAACTTTGTGGAACGGGTACCGACCTTTTTCGAAAACAATAACAGACCGCTCCTGCCCGGCCAGCTGGATTGCGAGACAAAGTCCCGAGAGCCCGCCGCCGATAATAGCGCATTCGTATTGTTCAGTCTGCATTTCCATAAACAATCACTTCGTGCCTAAATGCCCATTTATTATGCACCGAATATCGCCCGGCACCAGCTTCGCCTAGGATAGAAAGCCACTCGCGTTTCTTGAAACCTCGCAATACCGAAAGCGGTGCGTCGTGTTTCACCAGGTATGATTTTGAAAAAAGACGGGTAAGAAAACGTATCGAATAATGCGCCAATGCATTCCTTTCCAAATCGTTGATGATCAGAACGACTTTGTGCTTCAATGCAAAGGAGACCAGCTCTACCAGCTCATTGTCGGTAAGATGGTGACAAAAAAGACACGCGTGAATGATATCTGCATTTTCAACGTGATTGAACAAATTCCGGTAATCGTCGCAGATCAGATCAATTTTCAGATTACCAATGTTTTGCTTTGCATAATCAATGCAAACAGGTTTGATATCAATGCCACAGAGTTCCAGCTTGTATCCCGCCTTTTTGTTCCAGGTCGCTATTCTCTTCAAGGTATCCCCTCCTCCGCAGCCGATGTCAACCAGTTGACAGGATCTGTCTCCTTTCAGTACCTTTTTCAATGCTGAAAACGAGATATCATAACCTCCGAGCCAGTGGTTAATGAAATCGAGCTCCCGAAGATTCCGGAAAAGAGCCGCTGGCGGGATATCGTCTTCGTCCAGTAACTCCTTACGTGGGCTCCGCGACTTAAACATACCGCAGCTGCATGGTTTCGATACTCAGACCGGGACCGAATGCCGCGCCGAAGATCCGGTCACCCTGATGTTCCGGTTTAGCCTTTTCCAAAACTGCTTTCAACACGAAGAGTACGGTTGGAGAAGACATATTCCCGTAATCCTTTAACACCTGGTAAGTGGGCGCCAGCAGGCATTTGTCGAGGTCGAGCGCCAGGGCAAAATCATCCACAATGCGCTTGCCGCCCGGGTGCACAGCCCAGTGTTTGTAATCGTCGGCCTTCAATCCGATCGCCTGCAGCATCGGCTTGATATTCTTACTGATCAGATCAGGTACATAAGATGTAAGCTTCATGATAAAACCCGTCTCTGAAAGCTGCCAGGCCATATCAGAATACCCATTGTGCAATATCATCGAGTTAAATGACTCGATTTTAACCTGGTGAGCAAAGTCGCCGGAAGGCTGAGAAGTAACCAATGCCGCAACTGCGCCGTCGCCAAAAAGCAGGTTGGACAACAAGTAATCTTCATTGTACTGCCTCTGAAAATGAATGGTGCACAGCTCGGTACACACCACCAACACAGTAGCAGCCGGGTTACTTTTGCAAATGGCATCTGCATTCTTCAATGCAATGATAGCCGCATTGCAGCCCATAAAATTAACGCTGCTGCGTTGTACCGAAGGGTTCAGGTCCAGTTCCCGCATAAGCTCCACATCCAGACCGGGCGCGAAAAGGCCTGTACAGGTTACTGTAATCAAATGCGTAATGTTTGGTTTGATAGCCTCGAAATCCTTGATCTTGTCTATCGCTTTTCTGGAAAGTTTCGTAGCGTGCTGCTGGTAAAGCTGCATCCGCTGACTAAGCCCGGGTTCCGGAAGCAGGTCACGGGTTTTATTAAAGAACTTAAACTCTGCGGGTTCTTTATCAAAATCACTTATGACAGAATACCTCGTTTCAATCCCCGTTTTTCCGGCCACGATCCTGATTTTTCGCTGCGTAGTCAGGTCATCGGTGGATCCTGAGTAAAATGATGTGAGTGTTTCCTGGGAATAACGATGATCGGGAACGGCTGTCTCAATTGCTGATAGATAACTCAAGGGAATTCTGTTAATGATAATTAAAACGATGAAACAACTATTCATGCAAATCGCCGCTATCCAGTTCATACGCATGGTATTTCTGAAATTGGCCTCGCTATGGTCTTTTTTTACCTTATAAAACCAGGTTGCGAAATAGATCACAATGGGAGCGAAAAACACCTGGATCATGAAAAAAATCATTCCCAGCTCCAGCGCTGTAAAATACAGATAGTAGAACAGGTTACAGAGCAGGAACATTACTGCTGTGAACGCGAAAGTTCCTGTGTATCCCAGCTTGTAGCTTAATGTAATTACCCTGTTTTTCAGATCCTGCTGATGCTGGTATATCTGCGTCAGCGGATAGGCACCGGCGATCTGAAAGGAGCAGCCCAGAAGTACAAAGCAGTTTGCCTGTGTCAGTTCAAGCGCTTGTCCGGAGATTCCGGCGATGGACATGTAATAAGTAAATGCGCCCTGAAAAAACACCACCGTAAGAAAACCGCCAATCGGATATTTTTTGAGCCTGATTGATGGTGAACTGTAAGCGCGGGAAGCGGCTATGTACAGCAGGAGACAGCCTGCAAAGAATGCATTGATAAAAAAGAAGGCGATCAGGATGGCAGCTATATCCATCAAGATGGTTATATAAAACAGCTCCGAGGTAGGAAGCGGAGGCTTTTCCAACCCGCCGACACTCTCTTCATCTTTGTCAATGTAGCTATTGTAACCATTGCTGGCGGGATATACCAGCAAGTGAATAACCAGCAAACTGAGCAAGGCCTGGTGGTGCACAACCGTTTCGGCCTGACTGTATGCAAAAAGGAATAATGGAAGAAGAAAAAAAGAGAAAGGGATTCTCAGCAGCCTGATCGTATCGCCATGAATGAGCATGGCGTAATTTAGCAAGTCGTGATTCAAAAAAAAAGCCACACGGAGAGGTGTGGCTTTTTACAGTACCAAATACAATTTATGGATTGGAAATAATTGAATTTACATTACCATAAATCACATTTCCATTCTCGAGGATAGCGTATGGTCTGTAGTAGATTTTTTTAAGCTCAGGAGTTACAACTTCAAATACGCCAAAGATTTTAACGGCGGCAGCCTCGTTTGATATAATCTTTTTGTCATCTACTGTCGGAAGAATACCAACGCTGTTGACGTCTGCATTTACCCTAACAATCCCATGCTCCATCACAGGTACCATACCGAGCGATCCAAATGTGTAGTTATAAATAACTAGATTAAATGCAAGACCCGCGCTTGTTGATGTGAATGCCGTTACCGGCTCTTCCGTAGGCTCTTCCGGTACCACGTGGTCGTCACAGGAAAATGCCATTAGAAAAATGGATAGAAACAGACAGAGCGCTGTGGCAGTCTTTTTCAAAGTAAAAACCCTCGTTTTCATAAGTTGCTTTTAAGTTACGTTTTCCGGCAATTTATGCTCTTCCAATTCTTGCATTCAACTCAGGCGCGCTCACGATTATTCTTCGGCAATAGCAGATTTATCCACCGGTGGATACTACACCACAATTCTTCCAATGCGACAAAATCATCAGCAAACAGAGACTTATTGCACTCGCATAGCGGAGAGAGGAACACGTTTTTTTACCGTTAAAAAAGATTTTACAAAAAATTCGAAGCTACTCCGAACTATACGCACCTATCAAGTGTATAAACAGTACGAAATTCAGCTTTGACGCACGAAATTCGAATATTATTCACGCATGATGGAATATCGCAGAACATGGGCAACAACGAACTGATACTTGATAAAACGGATCTCCACATTCTCCGACTTATGCAGGAAAATGCGAGGATCACCAATGCCGATCTGGCCAGGGAGTTGGAAATGGCGCCTTCTGCGGTTTTGGAGCGGGTGAAAAAATTGGAACAGAAGAATGTGATCAGGCAATATACCACGCGCATTGATCCCGCCGCACTCCGCCAGACGCTGCTCGCATTCATATCGATCAAATCGGCAGAGGGAATGGGCAGCAATGCTACGGCCAGGGAACTCGCCAAGATTCCCGAAGTACAGGAAGTCCATCACATTGCCGGGGAAGACTGCTATCTCGTCAAAGTGCGCACTTTTGACTCAGCCTCGCTGATGGAGCTGATGCGGAATTCGTTCAGCAAAATCCCCAAGATCATTTCGACCCGCACTACGATCGTCCTGGAAACTGTCAAAGAAGAACAATTATTAGTCATTCCTGAAAAATAAAAGCGCATGAAAACGGCAAACACTACTCCGTCAACCGCCCTGATTGTACTGGCTTATGCAACGGTTTACATTGTATGGGGCTCCACCTATTTCTTCATCCAAAAGGCACTTGCAGGCTTACCCCCATTCTTTTTGGGCGCATTCCGCTTCGTAGCATCCGGTCTGATTATGCTGACGTGGAGCATTTTGCAGGGTGATCAGGTATTTTCCCGGAAAGCGATCAAGCCAGCGATTGTAACCGGCTTGCTACTGCTTTTTGTCGGAAACGGGATTGTGATCTGGGTAGAACAATTTCTGCCAAGTGCAATGGTCGCCATTATGGTGTCCTCTGCCCCACTCTGGTTTGTATTGCTCGATCAGCCGAAATGGGCGCAAAATTTTAGCAACAAATCTACCATAGTCGGACTTCTGATCGGATTTGCGGGGGTTATCCTGCTTTTCAGCGAGAAAATAATGGCTTCAATGAGTTCCTTAAACAGCTCACGCGATTTGTTTGCAATGGCGCTGGTAGTTGTTGGCTCAATGGCCTGGGCCGGAGGATCTTTGTACTCCAAATACAATTCAGGCTCAACCTCTGCCACCGTCAACTCCACCTGGCAAATGTTTGCAGCCGGAATCGCATTCACGCCTGGCATTTTCCTGACGGGAGAACTGGAAGGTCTTGACCTTGCCACTGTACCCGCAAGCGTCTGGGGGGCTGTCATTTACCTCATAGTATTTGGCTCCATTATCGGATACAGCGCTTATGTGTGGCTGTTGAAAGTCCAGCCTGCTACCAAAGTAAGTACCTATGCATACGTTAACCCTGTTGTTGCGGTATTGCTCGGGATATTTTTTGCCAAAGAAAGCATTAGTCTCCTGCAGATCGCAGGCCTTGTGGTCATTCTCGGAAGTGTGTTGCTGATTAACTTACATCAATACAGAAAGCCGAAGGTACTCGCAGGAAATGCTGTCTAGGATCATGTGTTGGTACAACATAATGTGATTACTCAGCTACAAAGCGTGAGGTCCGACACTCTTTCTACCTCTGAAATATCCCTGTTGCGACGGATCAGGACAATGATACGTTCAAAATCGATTAACCTTGAAACTTCAAATGCAATAATACCGACGAAGCTTTTTCCTTTGCTGCGGAAGTTCAGCCGCTTGATTTTTGCACCTTCAACCGATTCCACCGTAGCAGTAATTTTGTGTAAGCTGGCCGCATTGCGGTAATTAATCCTTAATAGAAAAGTGTCATTCATTTGGCTTGACTAATTTATATGATGGCTAATCTGGATTCATTGTAAAAGGCAGGCACCCCTTCGTAGATGCCTGTCAATACCTTAACGATATAATCTACCTCGTCGAAGGTGTTCAGCTTGCTGAATGAGAAGCGTACATTTTCTTTGTTTTTCTGACAAGGCAATGCGGCGATCACGTGTGAGGTACCCTGGCTCGAACAGGCACTCCCGCCCGAAGCGGCAATCCCCGCCTGATCGAGTTGCTCCACAATGCTGCCCGCTGACAGACAGGGGAATGAGACATTAAGTACATTAGGAATGCTGTTCTCGACCGACTTGCCGTCCCCATTGTAACAAATACCTTCTATCCTGCTGACAGCCAGTTTGGAAACAAGGTAGTGTTTCAGTTTACTGACCTGCAATTGATCTTCATCCAGGTCGCGGTAAGCTACTTCGAGTGCACGCGCCAATCCTACAATCCCGATTACATTCTCGGTACCGCCGCGCTGACCCCCCTCTTGTCCGCCACCCAAAATCAATGGCGCAATCCTGTGTTTTTTGTTGATATAGATAAATCCTACGCCTTTCGGTCCATGAAATTTGTGCGCAGATCCCACCAGAAAATCGACATTCTCGCGGCTCAGATCAAACCGGATCTTGCCGATTGTCTGGGTAGTATCGGTGTGGAATATAGCATTATAACGTTGAGCAAGAATACTGATGGCGTGGATATCGGTCAGGTTACCAATTTCATTGTTGGCGTGCATTAAGCTGATCAATGTCCGTGGATTGGCCCGGAGCAGATTTTCCAGATGGTACAGATCGACGTTGCCCCGCTCGTCCAGGCGAACAAAGCTGATCTCGATATCCCCTTCTTTTTCGTATCGCGCCAATGTTTGCAAAACGGCTTTGTGCTCGATTTTGCTGGTAATCACGTGACTGATTTCGTAGGCACGGATTGCACCGGTCAGCGCCAGGTTATTGGCTTCGGTTGCCCCTGATGTAAAATAGATTTCCGCGGGTGAAGCTCCGAGTAAGGCCGCAACTATCCTGCGTGCACTTTCAACTCCTTCCCTGGCTTTAATGCCCGCCCAATGGGTGGATGAAGGATTTCCGTAGTTTTCGGAGAGATAAGGTATGATCGCATCGATCACCTCGGGATCAAGCGCTGTGGTAGCGGCGTTGTCACAATAGATTTTCATACTTTCAAATGCTTTAATTTGGTTTTTGTCTCAGCCAAATACGTTTACTGCACGCGAACGTCATTTATAAGCAGCGCAATTCAGCGCGGCATTATTCAATCATTCAATACACTCGTAATCCGGTGGCTGGATTCTAGATTTATCAATAGAATTAGGTTGGGGCACCTTAAAAGTTTTAGGTTGCCAGAAGATCATAGAGCCTAACCTCTCCCTTCCTTCTTTATAAATCTACTAATTCGATAGACAAAGATGAAATAAAGAATCTGAATATCCAAATGGGCATTGAAAAATTTAGGGAAGATTATTCCTGAACAGGATTGTAGTAGCGCAGCACGAATGTTATTCCATTCGCTTCGTCAGCGCATTCAGCTCTGACTTTGTGGGAGTTGCGGAAGGGATTCCGTTGGCAGGGACCTGGATCTTGGCCGACCAGGCGATCGCATTCAAAACCAGTTTGCGGAAATTATCATTTTGCCAGTTCTTATGCATGTGTCCGCCTGTAAAGCCAAAGCCCCGGCCGCCGTCGGGCCTGTCGAAAGCCCAGGCGAGGGTTTGTAATTCTTTTCTTTCCAACACAGCTTCACGCACAAACTTGTTATTGGAGTGTGTACCGTCGGGCTGTTTCAGCGTAGATTCTGGCGGAAGTGCCTGCAAAATGGGTGTGATGTCCTTCATATCCTCTGCAAAGCGCATGTGGTAGTACCATTCATCCACAATGGAGAATGGCTTTACGCCATTTGCAACAGGATGGTCAGGGTAGCGCGCGAATGCAGCTTCCCAGACCGGGTTAACTGACCAATTGGTCTCAAAATAGCCGCCGATCCATTTTCTGAACTGATCGCCCGGCGCTCCTTTTGGCACTTCCAGTGAAAAATGCAGAAAAACCAGACCAACTCCTTTGTTAGTCAGCCGGTTAACCTGCTCGGCGTGCAGATAAGCCATGTGATTGGCGTCACCTCCATCGGAATAAATCACAATGGCATCTGCATCTTCTAATATGCCGGGATCGGCAGGCCAGCCATTTCTTACAATGATCGCGGAAGCTTGCGGCACACTGTCGTTCAATGCTTTTGCAAGAAGAGTTGCGCCTCCATTATGCTCATGCTCACCTTTACCGTGACTGTCAGGGCCAGTGATAAAAACAATCTTCTTCTTTGCCTGAGATTTCGCCTGCCCATTTTGAACTGGCTGGGCAATGATATTTGTGTAAACAAGTACGAAAAACAGGATTGCTTTAAGCGCTTTTAGCATGGTTTTCTTGTCAAAGTGAAACATACCGGCCGATCGTAGCTGCGGTTGGCTATCCCAAACGGATTTCATAAGTACCGCTTTCACTTTTTTCCGGCACAGCTAACTCAAATTGTTCAGTTTGCTTTTCGCGCAAGTAGTTTTCTACTGCCAGGATTGCATCATTTTCATTTTCAACGTCTGAAACAGAAAGGATAACGCCTTTTTCCAGCTTTCCTGAACTGTCTTGATTTTTAACACTTGGCATAGCTTTCGATTTTAATGGTAAAAACTTAGATAACGAATTGAATAGTGTGCGGGGTTGGATATAGATAAAAGCGGCCAGCATGAAAGTTCAGACTGGCCGTTTTTAACACTTAACATTGGTTCAGATTACCTTCTTGGAATTGATCCACCTGTACTTGCGCCACCTGATGACGGTGTACCCGTGCTTCCTGGTACTGTTGATGAAGGTGATGTTGTGCTACCTGGCACGGTCGAAGGTGACGTAGTGCTACCTGGGATATTCGTGCGAGGTACATTATTGGTACCTGGAGTTGTAGTGCTTCCAGGGATAGTGCTTGATGGTTGCGTTGTGCTACCTGGCAATGTGCTCGAAGGCTGAGTAGTGCTGCCTGGCAGGGTCGAAGACCTGTTTGTTCCCGGAACTGCCGTCGGATCTGTTGTTGTACGTGGTACATTATCAGTTGACTGCGTAGTACCTGGAGTTGTGCTGCCCGGCATTGTCGTCCGCTGCGGAGTTGTTCCCGTTGGCTGCGTGGTGCTGCCCGGTAAAGTTCCTGTTGACTGCGTTGTGCTACCTGGCTGCGATGTTCCTGGCAATGTGCCCGGTTGTACAGTGCTTCCAGGAACCGTTCTTGGCTGCGTACTTGATCCCGCGCTTCCAGTGCCAGTCGTCGGCGATGTAGTGGAGGTAGCAGGAGTTGTTTGCGCAAAAGCAACTGTTGTACCCAACAATGCTAATCCTAATATGTTCATTTTTAATGCTTTCATGACATTTATTATTAAGTGAATAATCTGTTAATGAATGTGATAATTTGAAACAGATACAAAAAAGATCGTACCAGAACGAAGCGCCACAAACTGCTACGCGCTATACGTTTCCGCTTGCATTACTATACGTTAAGGTGCTATTCGGGCACATTTAACACCATTATTTATGTCCCGAATACCCCTCCTATTCGACCGATCCACACACCAGATTTAAGGTTTACTTTATCGAGATTTGATAAACAAAATCAAAGCACTATGGAGAAAACACAGGAGATATTAACGGGAGATAAAACAAGCTCAGCCATTGAAAGCCAGGTTGTTAACAAAGAAGATTGGCTGCAAGCCCGTCTTGCATTGCTTGAAAGAGAAAAAGAACTGACCCGCCTGACAGACCAGATCGCCGCCGAGCGCAGGAAGTTGCCGAGAGTAGTTGTTGATAAGGATTATCAATTCGAAAGTACCGTAGGCACGGTCTCGCTTTCAGAACTGTTCAATGAAAATAGTCAGCTTATCGTTTACCATTTCATGTTTGCACCGGAATGGGAAGAAGGTTGCCCGGGTTGTTCCTTTTTTAGCGATCATATCAGTGGTCCGGACCTGCACATCCCGCACCACGATGTGTCAATAGTGGTGGTATCCCGCGCGCCTCTTGCCACGATCTTGCCTTTTAAGAAGCGAATGGGTTGGAATTTTCAATGGGTATCCTCTTACGGCAGCGATTTCAATTACGATTACCACGTCTCATTTACTCCCGAACAAGTTGCAAATGGGCAGGTATACTATAATTACCAATATCAGGCACTCGATTCGGTAACCGAGTTACCGGGTGTGAGTGTGTTTTACAAGGACAGTAACGGAGTGATTTACCATACTTACTCCACTTATGCAAGAGGATCGGATACGCTGCTCGGCGCTCACGCGTACCTTGACCTGACACCAAAAGGGCGAAATGAGGATGCAACAATGGACTGGATGCGCCATCATGATAAATACGAAACCAATAAGGGCAAAAGCAGCTGCTGCCACTAGCAACATGAATGGAAGTTATCCTTCCTCATTATGAGGGGAATAACTTCCACAAATCACAAATCAATGCAGATCAGCGCTCTTTCATTACCAGATCCACGCGTTAAGTCACCAGGTTTACGGCAGAAATGACTACCTTTACTAACAAAATGTAAGCAGTATACAAAAGGTTAGTCAAATAGCTATTCGAAAAATGGAGACAAAATTGATACAGCGGATTTCCAAAGTAGAATGTACAGGAAAGCTGAACGCATTAGGCGACGCACTTTATGTAATCGGTGGAAAATGGAAGTTGCACGTGATTATCGCGCTTACGGAAGGAAACAAGCGCTTCAACGATCTTCAAAGAACCATTACCGGCATTTCTGCGAGAGTACTTTCCAATGAGTTGAAAGAATTGGAATTGAATGGATTTGTAAAGAGGATTGTACATACCGAGCCGAATGTACTGATCGAATACGAGCTTACTCCATACAGCGACACACTTCAACCCGTATTGAATGAGCTGGTAAAATGGGGTGAAATGCACCGGTCGAAGATCCGTAGCGAGTGGGAACCTGCTACTGTGCTGGAAGCGTCACTGTAATATGCCACATATCTCCTGAGTTGGTTACTTTGTCGGTACCCCAAACGCCAGGTCCGCCGTCTGCCCTGAGATAGACGCCAAAGACCAGCGTGGTGATATTGGATCCTTTGACCAGTACACTGCCGCAAGCTGCTCCCCCGCCGCAATTGCCGGTGATGGGACTTTTATCGTGCAGGATTTTGGTTTGCGCATCATTGATCACCATTTCCCGGTTTCCCGAGATTTTAGTCAATGTCAAATCAGGCGAGACCAATTCAAGTTCTGTTGCAAAACCCAGTCGCTTGTCGCTGAAATTGGTCGTTGCGCCCAATCCTACAAAAGATAGCACGGGATTATTAACCGGCCTGCTGAATTGGAGCCGAAGCTTGCCGTAATAGTAGCGGCTGGTGTCTGAGGTCGGGGCCTTGGCTGTGATCAAAGGCTTGGCTGAAAGGAATATTTGCACACCAGGATTGGCATACAGATTAACTCCCCGGCCAACCGGTCCATTCGGATGTGCGGTAAAAATAGAACGGGTTGTGTCGGTAAAATAATAGTTGCTGTTCACCACCGGAACTTGTCTCACGTGCGTACTGCTTGCACCAGAGGCTGCACCGAATGTTAACCCGGTAACGTGCTGCGGAATATTCACGTAAGTCTGATCATCGAAGCTGAATGTCAGTGTAAGTTCTTTCTCCGGCTTTTGAAAGTAAATCCCGTCATCGGTATTACCGTTCCTGTTAAAGAAAAATGAGAGCGTCTGCGGAATGGAAGTGGGACCTTTCGGAACAGGTGGCTTGTAGCTGTTACTGACGCCATCCTGTACAAATTCCAATGTATGCTGTGCAAAAACGGACGGGATTGAACCCAGCAAGAACAGCAGCAGGCCCGAAAATCGGGACACTCTGGTAAGTGAAGAAAGCATGTGTACTTATTTAAATATCGTTGAGAATGCCAATTGCACAGGCAATATAGGATTTATGATGCACGGTTAGGAAGATTTAATACAAAATTTACCTTCCCACACCTGCACGGCTGGCGTAATTTAAACAGCTGTATGGTCACCGAGCAGCTTTGCAACCCGCGGGTCAAGCGGCGGGGTAAGACTCGCGAAAAGCCACCAGGGATGAATTCTGGCACCTGCTTTAACCAACTTTTCAATAATAGATAAGTGATGCGGGGCGACACCTTCGTGTACAGTTGCCCACAGCGTTTGATCCAGCACCGTTCCGCCGAACTCATTCCTGGCTTCCAGCGGCGCTTTTCTGCGCAGTAAGATCTGACATGTTTCCGTACACCCATAGTAGGCTGCCCAGTGCAGCGCAGTCCACCGGCAGAAGTCTGTGGATGCAATACTCACTCCCTGATCCAGCAGGAACTCGACCACTTCGGCCCTGTTGTGCATTGCAGCCCACACCAATGCAAGTTCGAGCTGCTTTTCGGGATTGCTCCTGCAATCTGCCCAGGGTACCTGTACAGTTGGCGTTTGGGATTTCAACATTCCTCTTCCTCTTAAATAACCGGAAACCTCTCCAAGGTGCCCCAATGCAGCGGCCGCGACGATGGTATCTACCCTTGCGCCACGGCGCACCAGGGTTTCGGCGGCGAGCGGGTAATGAAATGAAATGGCGGTAAGCAATGGGGAACAATCGTTGTTGCAGCCGTTTACAGCCGCGCCGTAATCGAGCAGTTTTTCGACCAATGCAGTCTGCACACCTGCGCGCGCGGGATGCACGCTGGAAACGAGCAAGTCAAGCGTCGTGTGCCAGTTACTTCCATAAACATCCGCTGCAGCATCCACTTCGCTGCCTGCATCAAGCAGGATTCCGGCAATTGAGGTCGCATTCGTAGCAGATTTTTGCCTGAATTGTTCCACCCCGTTGGCAGCCAGGTAATGCAGAAGTGTCGCCCTGTGAGTGCGCGTGGAGCGGGTACTGATTAATGCAGGATCATCGGCAATCAGCCTGCTGAGTGTATGCACGTCACCGCTCACAATTGCATCTGCCGCCTGCTCAAACCGGCAGGTAAGAGAACTTTCATCGTCAAGCTCGGTAAGGTGGCTCTTAAATACACGGTAGTCTGCAAAACCATGCTGCCGGGCAATGGTCAGTCTGGCGTCATCCATGTTAAACTCGCTCGACGAAAGGTTAACCTCATTGAATTTGTGAGGATCAGGGTGGTATTTCAGCACGTACTTAACGGAGTGGTCATCCAGCTGAAGGTATGACTTCAGCAACTCCCGCGACTTTTGCTCGTAGCTCTCCAGCGTTGGCTGGATGACGAGAGGGATCACATCAGTGGTATTCATAATCGTTGCGGAGAGGTTGTAAAGGCTGCTGAACATGACCGGAAACTAAATTCTTGCACGTTCAGCAGCCGTTTAGGCAATAAAATAGGCCGGAAATCAGATTCTATTGATCCAACCTCCCACAAACTTATTATTCGGTAAACGCCCGAAACCACCGATACCCGTAAGCTTCCAGCGTAATGGTATGATTACCCTCGCTATCCACCTGACTTTCAATATTATTCATTAAATCAATGAGCCGTCCTGTACCTGCCTGCTCTTCGGGCACTACCAGCTCCAAAGATTGTGCCTGGAAATTGTGCCACACGAAGAGGATTTTGGACCGCCAGGTATATTTCATGCCGAGTATCTGCTTGTGGCCGGTATCCAGGATCTCCCAGTTACCGTAGCCGATTTCGGGACATTCTTTACGTAGGCGGATCAATGTCGTCATCCAGTTGAGCAGCGAGCCCGGATCGCGGCGCTGGCGCTCCACATTGGTATGTTCATAGGAATAATAACCGTCGCGCACCACCGGATTGACAAGTTTTTCTGCTTTTGAAAACCCGGCGTTATTTTCGGCTGACCATTGCATCGGTGTTCTTACTGCTGCACGCTCCGGCAGGGTAAGGTCCTCCCCCATTCCTATCTCATCCCCGTACCGGATCACCGGCGTACCCGGCAGGGAGAACATCAGGCTGTATGCAAGCTCGGTCTGCTGCCGGTTACCGAGCATCGGCGAAAGCCGCCTGCGGATACCTCGTTCGTAAAGCTGCATTTCCGGGTCAGGCCCGAAGCGCGCAAAAACCGTCGCACGCTCTTCTTCTGTGAGCCTCCCCAGATCCAGCTCGTCGTGGTTCCGCAGAAAATGGGCCCATTGACTGTTTGCCGGGATTTCCCTGGTTGCTTCCAGTGCTTTAATTAACGGTTCGGTATCAGACGTAGCGAGTGCCAGAAAGGTATATTGGTTTACAAAAAAATTGAACATCAGGTGGATCCCGTCCCCTTCGTCACCAAAATATTGCTTGCTCTCTTCGGGAAGTACATTGGCCTCGCCCAGCAAGACCGCATCGCCACGCCGCCATTGCAAAAACTGCCGCATCGCTTTGAGATGTTCAAAATGCATGACAGGCTTTTTCTCGTCCGGCCCCTGAGACTCCAAGATGAAAGGTACCGCGTCAACGCGGAAACCGGCAATGCCGAGTTCCAGCCAGTATCCCATAATGCGCGCTATCTCGGCACGTACTTCCGGATTATCTGTGTTCAGATCCGGCTGAAATTCATAGAAGCGGTGAAAATAGTAGCTGTTGGTTTTTTCGTCAAGCGTCCACGTGGCTTTTTGGACACCGGGGAATACCATTCCCTTGTTCCAGTTTTTAGGTCTTTTGTCTGACCAAACGTACCAGTCACGTTTCGGACTGTCTTTGGAAGACCTGGCATCCTGAAACCAGAGGTGCTTGTCGGAGGTATGGTTAACCACCAGGTCAATAATTACTTTGATACCCAGCTGCCTGGCTTTGTGGATGAAATTGACAAAATCCCCGCTCGATCCGTGCCGGGGATCCACGCCATAAAAGTCACTGATATCGTAGCCATTATCGCGGTTGGGTGTAGGTTGAAAGGGCGCAAGCCAGATCGTGTCGAGTCCCATTGCATGTAAGTAATCCAGACGGTTGCATAATCCCTCAAAATCGCCGATACCATCATTGTTACCGTCCATAAATGTTTCAAGGTCGAGGCTGTAAATGACCGCGTTCTTGTACCAAAGCTCTTCAAGCATCTTGTTTTAAGTTTTGTTGAGAAAAGAATTTTAATCAAAATCGGCCTGTACCCACTCTGCAATATCATTGGTATTGTGTGTAATCAGCTCGGGCGCATATATTTCGACAAACATCTGATTTTGTTCATCAAACTCACCCTCGCGCCATTCTTCTTCATCGTGCCGCCTGAATCTGACAAGCGTTCCATTTTCCGGCCATTTCATTTCCATAAATTAAAAAGCTGACAAATGCATGGTAACGTCACCATACTCTTGCCAGCTTACTGCGAAAACCTTGCCGGGCGTCCCTAAACTCCCGTTCAATTTTCCCTGCTATACATATTAAAGGCTAATAGATGCTTCTTGAAAATGGACTCAAACCGCCGCGCCTCATCCTCTTGCTTCGCCCGTTTGCATTCCTGAGCAAGGGTTTGCAGAATGTATAAATCTGTATTGACCTCCCTGCTCGCAGCACCTCCGTTTGCTTTGATCCACGTCAGGTTATCATCCGCTCGCAGCGCCATTGTTCTCGCAGAATCCAGCGCTTTCTTTTTCTCCCCAACGTCAAATAAGACACCCACAAAGCCAGCCGAAATCTGGTCGAACGGAATGGTATCGTCGGGCATTACGCGCATTGCTTTGTCTGCTACCTGGCGTGCCTTTTCTACTTTCCGCTCCGCAATCAGCTGCTCGGCAAGCCGCAGAAAAGATAGTCTTGCTGTAAACACCGGCGAGCCCCGGTAGGTATCGTCATAATAAACGCCTGGGTTACCGGTTTCTCGCCAGAAGGTCTTGTGCATCATGTTTTCGAACATAATATCAGAATTGACGTAACCGTCAGTGGCACCCGGAACACGCACAGGCAACAAGCGGTAGGCATATCCTTCAAGCTGTAAATACTCCTGCAAGCCGAGGTTATGCGAAGATCCCATGGTAGAGGAGAAATAGACAGGCCTTTTCCAATTGTTACTTGCAATGATATCCAGTATCACCAGATCACTTTTGATCAGGTCCTTGTTCCCGATCTGCCAGCTCATGGAGTCGGCAACAAATGGGACCAGGTCTTTGCTGACGATGTTCATTGCTTTCACATGCTTTGAATCAACGGGCAAAAACAGGTTGGCGGAAGGCAGGATCGAGGTCATATCGCCACTGGTAAGCGGCACCTGAATGGCCTTATTTTCCTGCTGGACCAGTTCCAGATATTCTTTCAGGTTTATCCCGGCTTTCACAGAGGGAATCTCGTAAAAAGGAATGAACTCGTTTTTGCCCCTCGCGTAAGCATTGCTATCGAGCGACAGCGGCAGTGCTTCCGATTTGTTTGTTTTCCTTTTCAGCTGACTGATGTACCAGTCAATGCCCAGGAAAGTCTGCACGCAAACACGCACATCCGTCCTGAAACCTTCCACCTCCTGAACATACCACAACGGAAACGTATCATTATCTCCGCCGGTAAACAGGATTGCATTCGGCGCGCAGGAGTTGAGCAGGTTTCTTGCAAAATCAACAGAGTGGTAGCGATTGCTCCTATCGTGGTTATCCCACCCTTTTGCAACCAGTATCACCGGTACCGACAAGCCCGCCGCAAATGCGATACTTGTCCTCAACGCATTTTTCCTGACCAGCCTTGCAAGCAGCGAAGCAACAGCCAGTACGCCGATCCCGATCCACATGGAAAAGACGTAAAAGGAACCCACGTAAATATAATCGCGCTCCCGCGGCTCGCTGGGTGGGGAATTCAGATAGAAAACCAATGCGAGTCCCGTGAGAAGAAACAGCAGGCCAAGTACCAGGAGATCTTTTCGGCTGCGCCGGTACATATAGAGAAAACCTGCTATCCCAAGCAAAAAAGGCAGCATCAGAAAATTATTGTGTCCCCGGTTCCCGGCAATGGACATCGGATAACCCGCCGCTTTCCAGGGCAAGAGCGTACCCGCTCCTTCCCGGTCACTTTCGCGGCCGACAAAATTCCAGAGAAAATAGCGCCAGTACATGTGACCGAACTGATGCGAAAACATATACGAAAGGTTTTGTCGCATGCCCGGTTGCTGGCCCGGGGCCAGTCCGGTCATTTGCTGGTAGAGCTGCGGATGCCCGGGCTGGGAGCTGTACATGCGCGGCAGAAGCATTTTGCTCCCGGGTGCGTATTCGTATTCCGGCCGGTAGTCGATAATGACATACTTTCCATCCTTTTTTGCGTAAACCGGTTCGCCGCGCTTCTGGCTTACCGGATTGGAGACGAA
Source organism: Dyadobacter sp. Leaf189 (assembly GCF_001424405.1). Lineage (GTDB taxonomy): Bacteria > Bacteroidota > Bacteroidia > Cytophagales > Spirosomataceae > Dyadobacter. The sequence continues at coordinate 52,876 of NZ_LMPS01000005.1, read as the reverse complement.
AGACGGGCCGTAAAGCAATGGGCGGCTTTCGTACTGCTCCCGTTTGAGATAAGATACAAAACGCAGCACGTCACTGGGATCGTTTTCATTGATCGGAGGATTGTACCCCGAGCGAACCAAGACCAGCACGTAAGATGAATAACCTGTCAGCAAGAAGGCAAGTGACAGCAAGGCGGTGTTCAACAGAACCCTTCCGGCTTTTTGTGACGAAAAGATTCCCCACGTCAGAATGCCCAGGAACAAGAATATGAAAACGGCAATTCCATAGTTATAGGGCAAGCCCAATGTGTTTACAAAGAAGATCTCGAATTTGCCTGCCAGGCCGGGAAGTCCGGGAATGATGCCTGTATTAATAATCCCCAGGATAGCCAGACCGATCAGAAAAGCGGCGGCACCACCGAGAAAAGTTGGTTTCGGGTATTTTTTGAAATAATAAATCAGTGCAAGCGCCGGTAATGCAACCAGGTTCAGCAAATGCACGCCAATGGAGAGCCCGACCAGGTAGGCAATGAAGATCAGCCAGCGGTTGGCCAGCGCAGGATCTTCTATTTTCTCCCATTTAAAAGCAGCCCAGATCACTACTGCTGTAAAGAAAGAGGACAGTCCGTACACCTCCGCTTCCAGGGCCGAAAACCAGAACGAATCGGACCACGCGTAAGCCAGCGCGCCTACTACACCGGATGCAATAACAAGTACCGATTCGTTGGGCAATAACTCACTTTCTGCTTTACCAATGAGCTTTAATGCGAGCAGGACAATCGTCTTGAACAAAAAGAAAATCGTGAAAGCGCTGCTCACGACTGACACCATATTGACCCAGTAAGCAACCTGTGTAGCATCGCCCAGAGCGAGCAATGAAAACAGGCGACCGATAAGCAGGAACAACGGAGAGCCGGGCGGATGCGGGACCTGCAATTTGAATGCGCAGGCAATAAATTCACCACAGTCCCAGAAACTTGCCGTACGCTCCATTGTCATGACGTAAGTGACCATTGTAACGGCAAAAAGCGACCAGGCGGTGTACAGATTGAGTTTTCGAAAGGGGATCATCGCGAATAGTTTTGGCCGGATTAGAAGATGGGCCAAAACTATTCAATGCATTTCTGCGGGTGTGTACCGGGTTTCTTAAAAAAAGTTAAGCCGATTAAGCAACTGCCGGGCTTTAACTTTCTTTAACAGAGGCAGCTGGCAATGTGGTTGCGCAGCTGCTTTAACGAGCGGCTAGCTGACAATAAGGAAGAAGATACTGTAAATGATCGACATCCAGAGCAACGAACCGGTTAGTACGGTAAGCACGACGGTTCCAAAGAATGGTAGCTCCGCAGGTTTCGCGTAGGTAATTGAGGTTTCCATTTCAAACAACACTTATTGATGATAGAAGAGATAATTGGACTATAAAGAGATAATACTACACTATGCTACTTTCCTGTTTTTGTAAATTTCGACTTTTTTAAACAATTCAAGAATATTTGTAACATTTAGCTTTTCAAAAATCCTTGCCTTATAAGTACTTACCGTACTTTCCTTGATATTGAGATCAGTTGCAATATCTTTTGTCCACTTACCTACAAGCAGCATATCCATAATTTCAAGCTCCCTGTTGGACAAGATTTCAAGCGGACTTTGTTTACTGTCTTTTTCAAGCATACTGTTGCTTACCAGCTGATGCTGAACAACCTTACTGATATAAGTACCGCCGCTCATAACAGCCGTAATTGCTTTTTCAAGTTCGTCATTGGACGCGTCTTTGGGCAGGTAGCCGCTCGCGCCGGCTTTATAGTAATGCAGGGCATACAGCTCCTCGTCCTGAGATGAGAAAATGAGGATTTTTACTTTGTTTTGAATACTCCTGATTTTGCCGATCATATTGAATCCTTCCCCGCCTGGTATCTTGATATCCAGTATCACCAGATCAAAGAACCGGCTTTGCAGGTGCCGGAGTGTTTCATTGAAACTACCGGACTCGACAATCGACACTTGCGTCATAAAATCTTCGATCAGCAGCTTCACACCCATTCGCACAATTGAATGGTCTTCAACAAGTAAAATTGTTTTCATCAAATAGATAATTGCTTTAAACCAAGTTAAAGTTAACTCATCGCAATGAGAAATGTTTGTAGAAATTTAACGACTAAGGATTATTCTTTGAAAAAATGATGTGAATCGAAGTTCCACGGGGAGTAAACGGCTGGGCCAGAAGCTTGGCGCGTATCAGCCCGCTGATTTCCTTTACGATCAGCAAGCCCATTCCGAAGCTCTGCGGATTGTGTTCCGGACCGGGAATCCTGTGCGGACTGTTGATCCATTCCATAATCCCAGGATCCATTCCGGGGCCGGTATCACTGACGATCAGGTGCAGCTGGTTGCGATGGTCTTCGCAGGTAATTTTGATTTGACCCTGAGAGGTAACCTTGTTCGCATTGTCGATCAGGTTGTGCAGGATAATGCCCACGAGTTGCAGGTTGCTTTTGAGGATTACACCTGATTCAACTGCATTGACAAGTGAATTGCATTGACTTTCCGCCTGTTCAGCAAAAATATCCAGCTTTTGCTCCACCAGTTCACACACATCCAGGTAAGCAAAGTTTACATCCGTATTCTTGTACCTGAACTCTGTGTATTCCAGCAGGTTTTTCATGAAATTATAAAGCCGGTAACTCGACTGGCTGATCGCACGCACCGTCGGCAGGTCGGGATAATTCTTGGCGAGGCGAGCGGTTGTAGTCATCAAAAAACGAAGCGGACTTTTGATATCGTGAGAAATACTCGCGAGCAAATGCTTCTGATGCACGAATTCCTCCTGCTGCTTGATCTGTGCCTGTTCCAGCTTTCCGATATTTTCCGTCAATTCAATAGTACGCGCGTCCAGCACTTCCATCGTCGCATTAAAGGAGCTGAAAAAGTAATAATGGATCAGTACCAGGAAGAAGAAATCATTGACAAGGAAAAGAGCCGCTGCAAAGCTTCCCGAGCCAAGCGGCCCGAGCGGGATCTCCGCCCCCACTGTATTCCCCAGGGCCAGATACAGGACAAATGCAGCCAGCGCGATGGCAGAATAGATGAGCCCGAGGCGGTTACCCAGTCCGTAAAAAGCACAAACACTGGCGATACCGGCATATTGTATTGTGACCAGGTTCAGCGTCTTGTCGACAATGAACAGGTTGGTCCAGAGGATGAACAGGAAAACGTTGACGGCTATATGAATGGCTAAACGCCAGTGTAATCCCAGGGTTAACGCAATGTAGAATAACAACGAAACGCAGAAGAGAACAGCGATCCTGACACTCTGCTGCTCGTAATCCTGTAAGAGAAAGAAAACCAACAAAACGCCGGTAGACAGAATCCTTAAATGAAGGATGTAAGCCAGCACGCGTATACGGACCCGATCTAACGTATTTACCTCAGTAGCTAGTTGTTTGCGGACCGGCCATTCCAGAAATGATGAACTCATGCGCAAAAATTACATAGTCGTCCCTTGTACCAACATTCATATACAAAGGGAGGGCAAAAGAATGCACATAAGTATGCAGACAGCCAAAACTAGCTAAAAATAACAAATAGCCATGTAGGGAAATTTCTACAAAAGAAATTAGCCAAATCCACGAGTAAAGTTCAGATGCTGTGCTATACTTGTATTGACAATGGTTACTGATACAAGCTATCGCAAAGGCGCATTGATGTGAACCGGATTGATTTGTTTATAAACGTTGAGTATATCTTACACCTTCCGGTTTTGCCGCGAAGGTGTTTTGTATTTGGCCGGCTGCCAAAAAGTTATTGTAATCGGAAGAGGAACGAGAGTACTTAATGCGGGATTGTAATGCAGGGCTTCTGGAAAGTCCCGGAAGATAAGCCAGTTTGGAGTCGGAAGCGGCTAGTTACCTTTGTCAGAATTTTCCTTAGCCTGCCTTTTCGATTTTTTCACTTCTCCCGGCGTGAATTCTCCATTAATCCATCTCACAAAATTCTTGGATTGAACCTGGTACACCTGCGCGGACAATGGTTTCAAATCTGACTTTTCGATCTCTGTAAGATAGTCGGCAAGAAGCCTGTTAATTTCGTCTAGATACTTACTCTGCGTTTTCATGCGGGTTTGTTATAGTGGTTACTGATTAAAGGAATTTTCCAACACTGAATGGACATTTTCGGCTAACTAACCGGTTACAATTATACTTTATTCATATTAAAGGCGGAGTGAGTTTGTGGTGAGGCGGCCAAAATCAAGGGTGTAGCGGCCCCTTCATGGGGGCACAATTATCCGGAGCCGGAGCGTGGCTGTTAACTGTAAATTCTAAATGAAGCTTTGCCCGCCTCGATTCAGCTCAGCGGGGAGACGCGAAATACTTCGGAAAGTCTGTTATTAAGGCTTTACATCAAAGCGATTGGCAAAGCGCCGACTTAGTCGCACACGCAAAAGCAGGCAAGCGCGGCCTTAACGCGCGTAAAGTTGAACTCTTGTGAATGTGCCGGATTGGAAACTTTCAGCTTGCTTCCGTCTGCCGACTTCTCGATAAGAAGCTTGATAGGATAGTTGATCATTTTAGCGCCGGTACCCGTGAAGTAAACCGCCGTAATGGAGCGCTTCTCACCTGCCGGAAATTTCACAGCACGAAAAACAATCTCGTAACAGCACCCACCTACAATCTTGTAATTGTCTCCGTCAGGCACCATTGAAATGCAACCCTCGGACCATTGTTCAGTTGGGGTGATCTTATCATCGGACTTACATCCGATAAACAGGACAATTAAAAGGGACGTGATGGATGCCAGCTTTTTCATATTGCAAGTGTTAGGAACAACCATGAGACCAGCATTTCGGCCAAAAGGTTGGAAAGCAGCAATGCCGGAATAAATCTTCCGGCATTGCTGCTTTCCATGGCTAAAAATGAATGCTACTTTCTCTGTCTCAGATACACATTGTTACTGATGGATTCCAGCCTGACGTCGGGCCCACCTCCTTTAAAGGTACCTTCCAGCAAGTACCCTACGATCGGGTTTTTGTCCTTTTTGGTTTTAAAATCAATATCAAGATCTGAATAAACTTCGCCGGTGATGGTCTTCATAGCCACGTTCGCCCCTTTGGAACCCAGCCAGCTCATATCCACATATCCGCTGATCGTTTTGGCGAGTACCGGGCTGCTCGCATCCTGGATATCAATGTTACCGTCTATCGTTTCCAGTTTCAGCCGGGCATTGCGCGGCAGGAAAACGTGGTAGTGGATTTCCTTGCAAACATACCGCGCATCGCCGTCCTTGTCTGTCCAGTAACCCGACTTGGTATCCGGACAGTCCGACTTACGGCTTTGTTTCAAAAGTTGCTCATCAAAATCGGTACTCAACTTCACCTCGTCGGCTGTCTGGCTGGACCGGATCAGCAGTGCATCATTCAGCCGGCCACCATTGATGGTAATATCCATTTTTACAAGCGCCTCCTGCTTATCCCAGTAACGCACCACGATACTATCGGCAAATTTCAGTTCAAGATTAACAGTTTGCCCGGTCTTAAAAGGCAGTACTTTTTCTACTTTCTTCTGCGCCAAAAGCGGAGCAGCAAAGAAGCACAGGCAAATGATCAGGTTTAGATTTTTCATGGTGGCTCAGGTTTATTTCTGTTTACGGATATATATGTTGCTGCTGATCGTATTGAGCTGAACTTCAACGCCGCCTCCATTGGTGCTGCCTTCGATGTTGTTCGCTCCGCCCAGTCTGGACAGCCCGTCTTTCGCGTTCTTCACGCCCAGGTCAAAGTCCGTATACATTTCGCCATTGATGGACCGCAGCTTCATGTTCGACTTTGCTGTGGCCGGAAGCGAAACGTCAATTTCTCCGCTGATCGTCGAAATAGCGGTCGGCTTGCTTTGGCTTAAACCGGAAAAAACCACATTTACATTGCCGCTCGTGCTGTTTGCGACAACAGGTCCGGTGACCTTGTTAAGATTGATATTCGCATTGTTGGTTCGGATTTCGAGATCTCCGTCCATATTAGCAACCACCACATTGGAGCCGCCACTCCAGTTGGTTTCCTGGAATAATACCGCGACCTGTTTCGGCAAGCGAATGGTATACTTGACGTCTTTGCGGGTAACTTTATCCACTTTCAAGGTATTGCCTTCTGTCACTACCGACAAGCCGATACCCGTGTTATCTACGCCAGAATAGTACAATGGCTTCAATCCCTTTGCTCGGTCAGGCGGGGCTTCATAGCCGGACGAGGCGGCGATAAATACTTCGTCACTGTTGTGGCCTTCGATTTTAATATCGGCGGCTGCCATTTCGATGACCACCTTCTTTTCTTTTGAATTGGCCAGCTTTGTTTTGAATTCAAGGTTCTGAGCGTCTGCCCGGGAAAGGCAATACAGTACACCCACACCTAATAACAGTGCATTTTTCATGGTTTTGATAAAAATTATGGATTGAAATTCGACTATAAACTTTGCGTATTGACCTGATTCAGCTCGCTCCACCCTTCTTCCGCTCTCAGGCGCACCACTTCCATTACCTTTTGGTTCTGAGCAATTTCCCTGAACTGGTCACTGGCGCGCTTTTCCTTGATCGACACCAGCGCCTCGATCAACGAGATCTGGATATTCGGGTCGGTCTGGATAGCCAGGGAGCGGATGAGCGCTTCATTCACTTCGGGCTCATTTTCAAAATGCACCAGTGCCTGACAAGCCGCGAGGCGCACATTGATATTCGGGTCAAAATTGAGGGTATTGATCAGCAGCTGCGTGATATCCCGGTCTACATTCGTAAGCTCGTAGCTCTGGTTCACCGCCTGTATCCGCTCGCTTGCCGAGGTAACATTCATTTTCTCGAACGAAAGCACATTCTTCATCGCTATCACCGGCGCGTCGCCATTCTCCGCCAGATCCGGGTTGCTACCCTTCATCTTGCCAGACTGAAAAAACCAGCCGCTCGCGAAACCAACAATGAGAAGCGCAACGCCCGCAGCTATCCTCACGAGCCAGCCTGCAAACCGCCGCACCGGTCCCTGTTTGGGTGGGTCCATTTCCAAAGCCAGCTTGCTGGTAAATGTAAGCGAGGGAAGCTCCTGGCTTGCTTCGGTAAAGTAGCCGAACTGGGCAGCGTGGCTCTTCAAATGAGGCGGTACCTGTTCATCGCGGAAGAACCTTTTAAGCTCCCGCTCCTCCTCCACACTGGTTTCCCCGTCGTAATATTTCTCTAATAACTTTTCAATATCCACTTTCATAATTGCTTGCTTTAAGGTAAGTCTCCCGTAGCTTCTGCCTGGCCCGGGAAAGGATTACACGAATATTCGCATTGGTCAGCCCTGTTACTTCTTCTATCTCTTCAAACGAATACTCCTCCACATCCCGCAGGTGCAGCACTAGCCTGTATTGCTCGGGCAATGCGTCAATAAGCTTGTGTATCAATGCAGTACCATCGTTGCTTTCCAGCTGCCGGTAAGGCGACAGTTCCAATGTTTGCACCTCGGCCAGATCAGCCCCGCGTTCTACCTTTTGGCTCTGGTGGGATTTGAGTTTGTCAAGACACAGATTTCTCGTCATCTGAACAGCCAGCGCTTCGATGCTCTGGTAAGTTTCAAGCTGCTGCCGGTTGGTCCACAGCCTCATCAACACATCCTGAATGGCATCCTCAGCCTCCTCCCTGTTGCGAAGGAACATCTGCGCCAGTCGGAACAGGCGGCCTTGAACGGGCAATATGCGTTGATTGAAAGCTTGTAAATCCATTTCAATGACAAAGACGATCAACCACGAATTTCGTTACAGACTACTCAGAAATATTTTCGGGAGACGTTCGGCTACGAACAAAATCCGTCCGCTTTTGAACAGAATAACATAGCAAAAAGGCGCTTTGAAGACGCCACGAGCAATTTAAGACAGGTGGCAAGACATTTGTCGACTCAGCTTATTCTTACACTTATCATCTTAGCCCGGGAATGATCAAAAACTACTTCAAGATCGCATTACGGACGCTGACCAAAAACAAGGTTTACAGCTTCATTAATATCTCCGGACTGGCTATGGGAATGGCCGTAGCGATGTTGATAGGATTATGGATCCACGACGAGCTATCCTATGACAGGTACTTCAAAAATTACAGCCGCATTGCCTAGGTCATGCAGCATCAAACGCGCAACGGAGACATCGACACCCAAAACTCGAATCCCTACCCGCTTGGCGAGGAGCTGAGGAGAAGTTATGGCAGCGACTTCAAGCATGTATTAATGTCGACCTGGATCAGCCCGCACATACTCACGTACGGCGAGACAAGGATCAGCAAAACAGGCCACTACATAGACGAGTCTGCACCGGAGGTATTTAGCCTCGAAATGATGCGGGGCACCTGGAAAGCGCTCAAAGAACCTTATTCGATCATCCTTTCTGAATCCGTAGCCAAAGCTTTCTTCGGAGATGCAGACCCGATGGACAAGGTTATCAAGCTGGATAACAGCACCAACTTGAAAGTGACCGGAGTTTTCAAAGACCTTCCCCACAATACTTCCCTGCATCAGGTGCAGTTCATGATGCCGTGGTCGCTGTACGAGATCGCGAATGCTTCGCTTCAAACGATGGAAGATCCGTGGAGGCCAAACAATTTCCAAATCTATGTGCAGCTGACGGAGCAGGCCGACATTGAAACTGTTTCAACCAGGATCAGAGATGTTAAAAAGAAACATATCCGGCCCGAGCAATTGACGTTTAAGCCCGCAGTTTTCCTTCATCCAATGGAAAAGTGGCACCTGTATTCGACCTTCAAGAATGGAAAACAAGTAAGTGGAAAAATCGAAAATGTCTGGCTTTTCGGACTGATAGGCACGTTTGTACTGCTGCTGGCGTGCATCAACTTTATGAACCTGAGCACCGCACGTTCCGAAAAACGTGCGAAAGAGGTAGGGATTAGAAAAGCGATCGGATCTGTCAGAAACCAGCTGATTGTCCAGTTTTTCAGCGAATCGTTTCTCGTTGTCGCATTTGCATTCACATTTGCATGCCTGCTGGTTTTACTGATACTTCATTTCTTCAATGAGGTAGCCGACAAAAAGCTCGACATGCTGTGGACAAACCCTGTATTCTGGCTGATCGGCCTCGCTTTCAGCCTCTTCACAGCCATAGTTGCGGGGAGCTACCCTGCGCTTTATTTGTCTTCTTTTCAGCCCATTAAGGTACTAAAAGGCACATTCAGGGTGGGGAGATTTGCGGCCGTCCCGCGGAAAGTGCTGGTAGTTGTACAGTTTTCAGTATCAATAGTATTGATTGTCGGCGCATTGGTTGTATACCGGCAGATTCAGTTTGCCAAAGACCGGCCCGTAGGATACGATCGCTCGGGCCTGATCACGATCTTTCTTTCCACGCCAGATATTCATACTCATTTCGACGTGGTCAGAAACGAGCTGAAAGGAGCCGGCGCGATTGCTGAAATGGCCGAATCCAGCAGTCCGGCCACTAACTCCTGGTCGTCTACAAGCGGACTCAGATGGAAAGGAAAAGACCCTGCATTATCCGTCGATTTCTCCTACAATGAAGTATCTCACGATTACGGAAAAACGGTCGGATGGAAGTTTATCGGCGGGCGCGATTTCAGCCGTTCCTTTGCCTCTGATTCCAGCGGCCTGGTGATCAATGAAGCAGCCGCGAAATTCATGGGACTGGAAAATCCGGTTGGTGAAGATTTAATGTGGTTTGATGAGCCTGTGAGGATAATAGGCGTTATCAAAGATATGATCGTCGATTCACCTTATGAACCTACCAAGCCCCTGATCTACAACCTGGGCAGGGAGCAGGGAGGTGTGATCAATATCCGGCTTGCTCCGGGGCTGAGTGCAAGTGCCGCTCTGGCGCAGGTAGAGCATGTTTTCAAGAAGTATGATCCCGGCGTGCCATTCCAGTTCAGCTTCGTTGACCAGGATTATGCATCCAAATTTTACGACGAAGTGAGAATTGCCAAACTGACTACTTTCTTTGCTGTCCTGGCCATATTGATCAGCTGCCTGGGACTTTTCGGGGTCGCCTCATTCATTGCAGAGCAGCGCACGAAAGAGATCGGAGTACGGAAGGTGCTCGGCGCAACGGTACTGAATGTCTGGGGAATGCTTTCCTGGGATTTTGTGGTGCTTGTTATTGTCGCATTCGTCATCGCAGCGCCTGTCGCTTACTATTTCCTGAATATCTGGCTGCTTAAATACAAATACCACACAAACATTTCCTGGTGGGTGTTCGCGGTGACGGGATCGGGAACATTGCTGGTAACCCTGGCAACAGTCAGTTTCCAGGCTATCAAAGTAGCCATGAAAAACCCGGTCCGCAGCTTAAAATCTGAATAGCAGCTTACCTGGTGCCAAGCAGCAACCGCGTAGCGTTTCACGCTTGTGATCAGGTGTTAATTTTGGGAGAAGACTTTGTGTTGTACGGAATTGCCTTAATCAGCCTTGTATGATTAAATTCTTCAATCGTGCGAACGTTTTCAGGTGAGATAATCCCCCTGTTGATCCAGTTGACAACAGTTTCAACATTCCGTATATTGAACCGGCTGCAATATTCTTTGATCGTGACCCATTCAGTAAGGTCTACCAGCTCACCCTGACTGATCAGAAATGACTGTGCCTCCCGGATCGACTCATCTGCGGCAGCGAGCAATTGCTCAATTTCATATGCCAATTCTGTTTTTGTTTCCATGATTCTGGGTTTTAAGATTTCAGCGTTTTTCAAGTTTTTCCAATAGCTCAATCGCGTCTTGCAAAGTCTCAATCTTTTGCCAAACCTTTAATCGTTGATCTTCTGTCATTTCAGAAGAACGATCATTAAGAAGCTGCTTCAACGCAGCCAGGTGCATTCTGAGAGTAAATAGATACATAGTGCGCGTTATTTAACTAAAAATAGGAATTGTTTGGTTAGCAAACAAAAGTTTACACCTGACCGGAAGATATGCGATTGTTAATTCTAGTTCTGGCAAATATCACGACTGTCGCATTCGGGCAAAGTCAACCTGATTGTGCTTCGGAAAGTTACCGGGACAGCCTTTTTGCACTCTATTCCCGACGCGCAGATCTGTTTCCTATTGAGCACCCGGGCCGCGCGCAGACTTACGATTCCCTCATTTCCATTTGTCCGAATATCGCAGAAGCCTATCAGGAAAAGGCCCAGCATTATATGGTTCTCAAAGATTTTGAACAGCTGTTCGCCAATATGGACAAAGCTGTTGAACTTGATACAAACCGCTGGCTGCCTTACCGCGGCTATCTGCATTGCATTGTGGCCGGCAATTATGAAAAAGCCATCGCAGATTTCCAGGAGGCTGAGAAGCGAATGCCCCACGCATTTACAATGGATCATTCTTTCTCGTTTTACAAAGCCATTGCCTGGATGCAGCTCGGTGATTTTGAGAAGGCGGAGATTAGCTTTTTACAAGATATAGCTACGCAAAAAAGAGGCGAAGGCAAAAACGATATCCACTATAACACATTGCTGTACTTCGGGATCATGTACTATCTGTCGGGGGAGCTTGACAAGGCGCAGGAGCGGCTGAATGAATGCCTGCAACTGTATGAGCAGCACCCTACCGCCAACTATTACATGGGACTGACGCTCAAAATTATGGGTAACAATCGCCAGACCACGTATTTTCAGAAAGCCCGGCAGTACATAGAAGAAGGCTACCGGATCAATGAACCCAATTCGCACTTTGCACCATATCCGCGGCAGGTAACGCTTAATGATCTGGAAAACCAGTGATTACGAAAACTTCTCTTCGATCCAGAACGCAGCGAAGCAGATCATCAGCCACATAAACCATACCCATCCCGGCAATGCACGTGAAGCAGTCCTGGATGTTGATTCAGGTTCGCCGGTAACCCCCGACTGCCTTTCGTAAGTACTTACCAAAGTGGATATGCGAGCCAGCTGTGCTGTTTCTGAATCATTTTCAACAAAAATCTCCGCCGGCACTGAATCCTGTAATGCGACCCAGCCCGATTGCACCGGTATAAACTCCGCGCTGCCCGCACTGAGATTAAAAGGCGATTTGGAAGGAAAAAGGGTATCCGACCCGATTGGCAAAATGCGCGGCAATGCAGCGAAACTATTCAGGTCCAACCGTGCTTTTACCCCTTTAATAACCGGTGCTTCAATTTCCAGATTGTGGGTCCCGACGGGTTGTAAATTGGCCAGAATGGTATCCCAAACCTTCTGGTATGTGACCGAGTCACCTGCCAGTTGCATCGGGAAAGTTTCATTCAGCAGACTTACAGCCACATTACCGCGACGTTTCTCAACAGCAACCGGCATTCCTGCAACTTTGATCTGATTAGCAGCAGTAACGAATTGAAAAGGCAGAGCGTCCAGCTGGGGCAGCACTTTTACGGCAGGCTCGTTTGAAATTTTGCGCACCTGAAAACGGGTACCTACAACCTCATTAATGCGCCTGATTTCAGATTCAGGATCGGTGAGGCCAATAAAAAGAACACTGGCTCCGCCTGCCAGTGCCTTCTTCACAGCCGCGGAATTAGCATTGGCTGCATTGGTGATGACCAGATCGGGCGTCTTGGCCGCATTGATTTTAACACTCGATTTCAGATCCTTCGCAATCGCGACATCATATACCACGGCATGTCCGCTCGTACCCAGCCAAGCAGCCAGGTTCCGGCTCTCAAAGTCGGGACTATCCAGGATAAAGCGCGCCGCGAGCGGAGTAGCAGGCCTGGCAAAAAAACGGAGCGTATCCTGTTGCTGACCATCAATCCCCAATGTGACCATTATCCTGCCTGCTGCAAATGCGGAAAATCGGAGCTTAAATTGATTTTCACCCTCGATCAGCTTGGTACTATCCAGTGTATTCCTGCCAAACCCAAGTTTAAGCACCTGCTTTTTAGTAGATACAAGCCGGCCGGACACTTCCTGCATTTCACCTTTGCGCAGTATTCCCTTCCATTGGAGACGCACAAACCGGTCAGGCTTATCATACTGTATCCACCTGATCACCGGCGGCGCCACAGACAATGGTAAGCTGGTAAACAAACGCGGCGGAAACTCTGTCCCCACGAGCAGCAAGGTATCCACCCCCGCATGCGCAATTTCCTCAACTGTAACCACTTCCGCCCGCCTCAGACTATCCTGCAAATGGCGCAGAAAAGCAGCCGGAACTTCACTTCCGGCCAGGATTCCGGTAGTAACTCTCGCCTTTAAGGTGAGCTGTGGCTGTAATATAAACGCGATCACACTCAGCCATAAAATTACATTCAGTAGCAGCTTCAATCCAGCTCTCCTGCCATTGACAGGGCGATTCTTGAAAGCGAAAATCCCCCGCAGCAATGTAGCCAAAGCCGCGATGATCGCCGCTGCCAGGGTAATCAGGCTTAATGTGTCAGACCAGTCGAAATCAAGTTGGATCATTCAAATTCAATTTGTCAGCTACTGAAGCTTTTTCCAGAAAGCTTCTTCCAGCTTTTTGTCAGCCGCATACCCTTTATATCCCTGCACCCCACGGTTGGCATATTTGTACAGGCCGGTTTTTAATTCTTCCTTTTCTGCCTTGGAGAGCACTTTACTGCTCACCAGTTTTTGCAATGCGGCAATCAGCGGCCAGTTCTGCAAGCCGCCATTAAACGGACCTGCCGAGATCAGCCGGTCGCTCAGCTCACTTCCGGCGAGCCGCAAACGTGCCTGACTGTTTTTATCGGTTTTCACACGGTCCACAAACCCGAGCACTTCGGCGGCAAGCTGCGCAGTTTGCTTTTGGTCATAGATTTTTTCGGAGGTAAAATCCGCCGCTATATCTTTTAACTCGCCCGTAAGCCGCTTCTCTTTTTCCTTGATCGGCGGCGGATCGTAGCCGCTCTTTTTGGCGTAAGTCCGCGCTTTCTGTTGTGCCGATTTCAGGTATTCTAACGCCTTATGCTCAAATGGAAGCGCCTTTTCAGGTTCGTACATCCGCAAATGCAGTTCCGACTGCCACATTTGTTCCAATGCCGATTTCAGCAAACTCCTGGTCGACTGCTCGTAAAAGGTATTTGTTTCGGCATCGTCGTGCGAATGCGTGTACTGCTCCATTAAAGCAGCCAGCGGGTCTTTCGATTCGGTGGGCGGCGCAGTTTTCCCGTGATCGTGTCCATGGTCACCGGCATTTCCCTCCGCCTGGTGCTGTTCGGCTGCTTCTCCTGTTCCGTCAGAATGGTGCGTGAATGCGTCTATGATATTACCTTCCGGGATTTCGCCGGGAGCCCCACCGCCCCCAATATTGGTTTCAAACTCTTCTCCCAAATATTGTCCATACCGCAGCCGTAGCAGCTTCTGATCATACCCTATCTCATTTGAAGCCGCGTTAAATGGCTTTTTCTCCAACTTTCTTCTTTTTGCAATCAGCTTTTCAGTATCAATAATGATCTGCCGCTGGCTCCGGAAATATTCGGGCATGATGTTGACTGCCATCGTAGCTAGTTCCGCTTCTTCAATCCGCGCAGTGTCTTTATAAACCAGGAAGTAGGTATCCGATTTGGTAAAATTACCCTCGGGCAACCGGTTATCTACCGCCGCCCAATAATAGTAAAGTTCATCGCCGGGTGTAAAGTTGAGCTCATTCAGGTTAATTGTTTTCTGAACATTGGCTTCTTTGAATTGATTGGGACTCAACGGAAATCGCATTTCCCGGAACTTCACATTCTCCCCCGAACCCCGTGCGACCGTAGCAACGATAAATGCCTGTCTGACCTGAAAATCATCCGATATCCTGGCTGAAACGCTGAGTGTTTTACTGTCTTTCAACAAATGGTATTTATACAACTCCTTCGAAGCCGGCTCTATCTTGGGGGCAAGGTCGGGGATTGCATCAAGCTTGTAAAACTCTGACTGGTAAACCAGTGAATCCTTCCAATAACCTTTAATGGAGTACAAACCCGAACCTGCAAGCCGGTCGGAATATTGAAAAACAGTACCTTTCCTGACAAAGCGCACTTCCTCTCCCCGTGCATTGGCCAGCTTAACAGTCAGCTTATTTGTGTTGCTAAACTCCACCTCCCAAACTAGCTTCGAGCCGGTAATGGCCGACACATTCAAATCTTTTGAATCCGTTTGCCGCAGCCCGGTGTATGCAGGCGGACTTACAGACACTTCCGCCCGCACGAGCCGGGGCGCAATTTCGGGCGCGTTCGTCCGCTCCTGCTGAACAAGCCCGGTATTTTGGCCCGCCGGTTTATCAACTGAATTCCATTGAGGATGGAGAAAATAAATGGTGGCAGCTATTACGAGTACGCCAGCATAAGGCGCCATTCCGGAGTACAACTCACGGTAAGGAAAGCTGATCTGGTTTTTCGAAATCCGCTCCAGCTGCATTTGCTCAGCCAGGTTCAGCTCCTCTTTTTCCAGCAAATGCAAGCTGTATTCGGTTTCGCCCGTGTAGCGATGGATCAGTGCGATTGCACCGGATTTTTTGCTTTCATATAACTTATTTTGCCAGATAGCGAATGCAAAAACAAGTCCCGAAGCAAGCGCAGCATACGCGACAGAAGCAAATGTAAAAACAAGCAGAAAGGCCGCGACTGCGAGCGATACACAGCGGATCAATCCGGCTGCAAAAAGCTGCACCGACACCGAGCTGATCAATTTGTTCAGACTATGCATAACGTGCAAGGGTCGATTTACGCAATACAAGCCACCTTTCTAACGCTGTTAGTAAAACGAACGCAAGCAAGAGCCACTTCCGGAGTTCAGCTGCTTCCTGTGTTTGTGGCATTTCAACTTCTTCAAATAATAAACTTAACTGCTGTCTGCTAAGCGGCTCTTTCCTGTTTTTTAGTTGGTAAAAAGAAGTAAATATCTCCCCTAGCCATTCCGGCAACCTCCCATTCCGAACCAGGTCGGACGAATTCAAAAGCAGGGAGTCAGTTACGTAAACTACATTACTATGTTGCGGCAAATCCGCTGTTTTTCCCGAGATCACATAGAGGGTTTTTGCCGCGGTCTTTGCTGGTTTTTGATCAGACAATATCCAATCGTACACATTGTCTGCATTTGCTTTCTCATCCATTTGAAAAGGCAAGCTGTAAACCTCAGTAAGTGCCTTTACAGCTGCCATAACAGACTGTCTTTCCGCAGGATTTTTATAGTCAATCAATAGTTTCAGATCACCAGAATGCACCGGCTTCGAAGCGAGCCGTACTGTTGATGCTCCGTTCTGCGCAACTTCCAACAGGCCACTACCAGGATTGACAAACAACCTTTTACCATCATTCAACTCCATATAACTAGCCGGCTGCATCGAAGCAGAATCAGTGAGCATATACAGGCTGAACTTACCTGGCACAACTACTTTGGGTATAGAAAGCAGCTGCTGGTCTGCCACGAGGTAGATGCTCGTTTGTCCTTTGGCCAGCTTGTTAATGCTTTTCTGAATGTATTGTACAGGATTACCCACCTGAGGTATCTCCGAAGTAGAGCGCAGTGCCTGCTGATCGGGGCTGATCCAAAAAACGTGCTCGCCTGCCTTCAATGCATTTTCAATCTCAAACCGGTAATTATTCACAACCCTGGCATCCGCCTGCACGAGATGCACGCGCTCTTGTGCTGCATTGCTTTCCCACCCATGCAAAACCGGCTGACTGAGTAACAATGCAAGCAGGATAATCAGCAAACAACGAATGAGCAGCAGCAGGATCTCGTGCAAACGGATACCTCTGTGTTTGAGCGAGCTTTCGTCCACCAGCCACCGCGATGCTGCCCAGGCAATTACCTCCCCTTTTTTTTGGTACCAAAAGTGAATAGCGATCGGCAATGCGACCCCTGTAATTCCCCACAGCATCCACGGTTGCAGCAATTCCATCAGCCTTTTCTTTTGGTTAAAAATGTTTTTAACACCATTCCGATCGGGTCGCTTAATCTGGCTGTGATCAAATGCACAAACGGGATCTGCAAGTCACTTTTAAGTTTCTCAAAATATGCCTGTGCCGACGTCACGAATTTTTCGCGGACAGAAGCAGCGTCAAGCTCCATTTCTCTCCCGGTTTCCAGATCTTTAAATCTGTAAAAACCACTTAATGTAAAGTCAAGCTCCTGATCGCCCAAAATCTGGAAAATCACGATCTCGCGATGCGGGTTTGCCAGTGAACGTATTACTTGCATCCATTCCGCATCAACCTGCAACAGGTCACTCACCAGAATCAACTGCTCCTTCTTATTTGATCGCAGCTCGGTCAATTTCCCTTCTTCCCCTTCCTCCATCCTCCATTCTCCCCTAGCCTCCGCCTTTTCCAGTCCCACCAGCATCTTCTGAAAAGCCTGTTTGCCCGAAGCAGATGAACCTGCCGCGCATATGGTTTCCAAACTGCCGTTTTTCAAAGCATACAAGCTCATCTGGTCATTTTGAATGTAACCCAGGTAAGCAAGCGAGGCAAGCAGTATCTGTGCATATTGAAGCCTGCTAACGCCATTTTCGGCATAATTCATGGAGCCGGAAAGGTCAAGTAAAAAACGTAGCTGGCGGTCGCTCTCGGTGGAAGACTCGCGGACAAGATGTTTGTCGGTTCTTGCAAAAAGCTTCCAGTCGATCCGCTTGGGATCGTCGCCAGGCTGGTAGTGCCGGTATTGTTCAAATTCAATGCCTATCCCCGACCGTTTGCTGGCGTGTATACCGAGCATCAGCTCCTCGCTCACCAGCTTGCCGGTAAGTTGGAGGTTTTTGAGCTTTACCAGATTCGCTGCCAACAAGCCGTTTTGCTTTGCCATACCTGAATGTGAATTGGTGTCAGGGTTTGAGCGTAGCAAGCAAATCGCTGATCACCTGGTCACTGGTGATATTCTCAGCTTCCGCGCGGAAGTTCATAGCAATGCGGTGACGAAAAACGGGATAGGCAAGCGTTTGTATATCTTCCGGAATAACCGCGAAACGTTCGTGCAACACAGCCCTGGCTTTGGCACAAAGTACAAGTGCCTGCCCCGCCCGCGGACCGGCGCCCCAGTCACACCATTCCTTAACAAACGCCGACGGGCTGCCCTCAGGCCGGGTAGCGCGAACCAGCTTATTGATCCACACAATCAGCTCCTCACTGATATGCACCTGGCGGACAAGCTGTTGCAAATCCCGGATATCGGTATCCGAAAGAACCCGCTCCACCTGCGCCCTGGCCGAGCCGGTTGTACCTTTCAGTACATCCAGTTCCTCCTGTTCGTTGGGGTAATTCAGTTTAATATAAAGTAAAAAGCGGTCAAGCTGCGCCTCGGGCAATGGATAGGTACCGGCCTGCTCAATGGGATTTTGGGTGGCAATGATCAAAAAAGGATCAGGCATCTGATAGCTTTCTCCTCCGTAGGTCACGCTTTTTTCCTGCATGGCTTCGAGCAATGCAGCCTGCGTTTTTGGCGGGGTTCGGTTGATCTCATCCGCAAGTACCACATTGGCAAATATCGGCCCGCGATTGAATTTGAAGAACTTCCTGCCTGTGTCATGGTCTTCTTCCAGGATTTCAGTACCC
This sequence comes from Dyadobacter sp. Leaf189, assembly GCF_001424405.1. Taxonomy (GTDB): domain Bacteria; phylum Bacteroidota; class Bacteroidia; order Cytophagales; family Spirosomataceae; genus Dyadobacter. The sequence continues at coordinate 34,437 of NZ_LMPS01000005.1, read as the reverse complement.
ACAATATCGCCCGGCATCAGGTCGGGTGTAAACTGTATCCGTTTGAAGCTCATGTGCAAAGCTTCTGACATGGTTTTTACCATCAAAGTCTTCGCAAGCCCAGGCACACCTTCCAGCAGGCAATGCCCCGATGCAAGCAGTGAGATCAATATTTCATCAATCGCTTCCCGCTGCCCAACAATCACCTTCGCAATCTCCCTTTTCAGGAGCGGAAGCTTGGAAACAAGTGATTTGTAATGTTCTGGTGAAGTATTCAATGTGGAAAAAATTAATGTTAATCGGCTATTTTTTTACTTGTCACCCTGAGCGCAGTCGAAGGGTAGAGCGACCACGCCATTCCCTTCGACTCCGCTCAGGGTGACAAGGCATATAATGATGTTCCTCTTTCCTCTTTCCTCCATCCTTCCCTCCGTTCTCCTTTCCTAAACTCCCAACGCATAAACCACAATATTGACCCCGAACCTTGTATTATCCACGGCCAGAAACCGTTTGTTCCGGAAATCGTAGTCCCATTCGCAGCCGTAGTCTTTATTGCTGTACAAAACGCCGATGCGGCCATTGATCGTGATGGCTTTGAGGTAATCGTGGACCAGGTCGTCGCCCCAGCCGTTTAGCTCGAATGATGTAGTTGGAGGACCGTCTTCGAATTTGAAGAAGGAGTTGTAAATCGGGTGGTTGTTCGGGATTTTCTGTAATGCTTTGGGGCCAAAAGTGCGTTCCATTTCCTGCTCAAACGACTTGGCAAACAGTCCGTCAATATCGTGGTTGCAATCGTCTACAAAAACAAAGCCGCCATTTTGAACATACCTGCGGAAATGATCCCGTTCCTGCTGTGAAAATTCAACCAGTTTGTGACCGCTTAAATAGCAGAATGGACTCTTGAAAAGTTCGTTACTGCTAAGCTGTACAACTTTTTCTTTCTCGTCGACCGGGATTGTGGTGTACTCGACCAGCGAATGCAACAGATTGGAAGGCATTCGCTGATCGGTATCCCAGTTACCCGAAGTGTATTGAATTCGTGTGAAAAAGAAAGGCTTCAATACTTAAACTGCGTCGGAAAGTGATGAAAATGTAAATTCCCTGATCTTCATAGGTGGTATCAGATAGTTACGGTCTGACTCCGTACTTACCACCCGCTCAGATTTCCCAAGTGTTTCCAGATTGTTCAGCATGATAACCGGACTTTCGTTGAAGCGGAAATTCTTGATCGGATGTTTAATAACGCCGTTTTCAATGTAAAAAGTACCGTCGCGGGTCAGGCCCGTTTGTAGTAAAGTCTGCGGGTCAACCTCCCGGATGTACCAGAGTTTGGTCACCAGAATTCCCTGCTTCGTCGACTTGATCATTTCCTCCAAAGTGGCTGTCCCGCCTTCCATGATCACATTCGTAGGGAATGGAACTGGCTTGACATTGTTTTTCTTGGCCCAGTACCTCGAATAAAACATGTTTTTCACCACGCCCTTTTCGATCATGCTCATTTTATTGATCGGCTGCCCGTCTCCCGACCAGGGTGACGAAGGAAGGTCCGGATTTGCGGGATCGGTATAAATGTTCACACGTTCGTCCACGATCTTTTCGCCCAGCTTGGTTTTGCCGCCCGGCTTGCTCAGGAAAGACCGGCCTTCATCGGCACTGCGCGCGTCCATTGCGAAGAAGATATTTTCCAGCAACACCACAGCCGCAGTAGGTTCCAGAATTACGGTATACTTACCCGGCTCCAAAGCCTTTGCTCCCACTGAACCTTTGGATTTCAGGATCGCAATCTTCGTTGCAGCCGCCGTATCCAGCTTTTTAGCGTCGCTATATCCTCTCGCCACATAGCCGGAACCCGTTCCGTCCGGTGTGCGCACGGTGAGTGAAAAGTTGATATTGGTGCTGGGGTAATACGCAAACAAACCCTTGGAGTTCATCATCGCGCGGTAACCTTTCTGGTTTTCCAGAAAACCAGCCGCAGTCAGGTTCTGAGCGCGTGTCAATTCAAGACTTTTGGCAACAGCATCGGCCCTGAAATCGGGGTTAATGGCGGCAGTAGACTCGAAAAAACCGGTTGATTTACCATAAGTCTGAGGTTCGAGAACACCTACATACTCGGGATTTTCGGGAGCGAGCTGCGCGAGTTCTTCGGATCTTCTCACACATTTTTCAATTGCCTCGTCGCTGAATTCGTCCACAGTGGCAACGCCTACTTTTTGCCCGAATGCGGATTGCACTTCCAGGTTCTGATTGGTCAAAGCGCCGCTGGTCGACACTTCATTACGGGCATAGCGCAAGTTGCCCCGCTCCTCGCCCATTATATTGATTTCGCATTCATCTGCTTTGGAATATTTCAAAACCTTTTGCAGCAATGCCTTTGCTTCTGCTTCTGTTAAGATGATGGCCATGGTGGTGTTTTTGTTTTAAATCTTCCTTGCCGTATTGATCACATTAACTCCATTGAAACGCGCAGTTGAGCTTCCGTGAGACACTGCGCTTGACTGTGAAGGCTGACCCTTCCCGTCGAAGAAAGATCCGCCTAGGCGATAATCCCTCTCGTCACAAACCTGCACGCATGAATTCCAGAATTCCTGCGTGTTAGACTGATAAGCCACATCTTTGAGCATACCGACAATTTTTCCATCCTTAATTTCATAAAACAGCTGTCCGCCAAACTGGAAGTTGTAACGTTGCTGATCGATTGAGAAGGAGCCGTCGCCGATGATATAAATGCCTTTTTTCACATCCTTGATCATCTCGTCTACCGACAATGGCGTTTTGCCAGCTGCCAGCGACACATTCGGCATCCTCTGAAACTGCACCGAACTCCAGCTATCCGCATAACAGCAACCGTGTGACTCCTTTTCTCCGATGATATGTGCCTGATCGCGGATCGCCTGGTAGTTAACGAGTACACCATCTTTGACTAAGTCCCATTTCTTGGTATTCACCCCTTCATCATCCCAACCTACGGCACCGAGCGAGCCAACCTGCAACTTGTCGGCGATCAGATTAACCTGCTTGCTTCCGTATTGGAAATTCTTCGACTTCCATTTGTCAAGTGTCGCAAAAGAAGTTCCGGCGAAATTGGCCTCATATCCAAGTACGCGATCCAGTTCAAGCGGGTGACCTACTGACTCGTGAATGGTCAGCCACAAATGCGACGGATCAAGGATCAGATCGTACTTGCCTGCTTCCACCGACTTGGCTGTAAGTTTCTCCTTGGCCTGTTTGGCAGCTGCGGTAGCATCTTCCAGCATATCATATCCCATATTATAGCGCGTGGTAATGCCGGTTACCTTATCTGCCGGATTTGCCTGCAGATAATCGTAACCCATTCCCATTGGTGCGCTGAGTGCATTCCGGGTTTCAAACTTGCCGCTTTTCGGGTCAATGGTCGTGATATTGAAAATCGGCCAGATCCGGTGTACATCCTGATCAATGTAAGACCCGTCTGTTGATGCGAAATATTTTTGTTCGTTTACCAGAAAAAGAACCGAGTTCACATAGTTGGCGCCATTCTTCATCGCCGCATCGTTGACAGAAAGCAGCAGGTCTACTTTTTCTTTTATAGGTACTTCAAAACCGTTTTTCTTGATCGGGGCTTTCCAGCTTACTTCACCAAAACCTTTCTGCGGTGCCAGCTGAACGGGCTCTTTCATCAATTTGGAATTGGCCTTGGCGATCGCAACAGCGTCTTCCGCAGCTTTCGCCATCTGGGCTTCATTATTCACATCTACAACCGCTGCAAATCCCCAGCATCCATTTGCGATCACACGCACACCCACTCCGTAAGACTCGGTGTTGACGATGTTCTGCACCTTTTCTTCCCGGGTAACTACAAACTGATTGAGGTAGCGCCCGATCCGCACGTCGGCATAGGAGGCGCCTTTTGCTTTGGCAGCATTCAGCGCTGCATCGGCCAGCCGCTTCTTGACCGCCACATCGGCTCCTGGCTGGAGGAATGCTTCCGGGGAAACAACTTTGCCCATTGCCAGGCCAGGTAACATGAACGCTCCGGTCCCTAACCCAGCCAGTTGAATGAAATCTCGTCTTTTCAAAGTATGTAGATGTTTGCTAATAGTGGCATGATTAACAATCAGGATATAACCCAATTCATAAGTTAATGAATCGGGTTACCCGGATCAAAAGTCTTGTTATGTATGGCAGATTTTATACTTAAATGGTTTTGCCTGCGATGAGCTCGGGTTTAAACCGCGTCTGAAAGGCTGGTAAATGTAAAATCGCGGATTTTAAGAGGCGGCACGAGACTTCCGTTCGCGCGCACGGGCTTGCCGATCGCCTCCACATTATTGAGCATAATGACCGGACTTTCATTAAACCGGAAGTTTTTGACAGGATACTTGATCTGGCCGTTTTCAATGTAAAAAGTACCGTCGCGGGTAAGTCCGGTATAAAGCAGCGTTTGCGGGTCAACCGCGCGAATGTACCAGAAACGCGTGACCAGAATCCCCTTTTCAGTCCCTTTGATCAGATCGGCGATGGACTCATTGCCTCCCTGAAAAATGAAGCCTCCTGCCGGCGGCACCGCTTTAACACCCTGCTTTTCGGCCCAGAAGCGCGAGTACGACATGTTCTTGATAACCCCATTCTCCACCCAAACCACTTTCTCCTGCGGCCTTCCGTCACCCAGGTAAGTAGCGCCCGGGATTTCGGCATTCATCGGGTCGGAGTAGATCGTGATTCTTTCGTCAAAAAGCTTCTCGCCCAGCCGGGTACCACCGCCTTTTTTACCCAGAAAACTCCTGCCTTCATCCGCACTGCGGGCATCCATGCTCCGCATCATATTCAGCAGCAGGTCTGCACCGGCAGTTGGTTCAAGAATGACGGTGTATTTGCCCGGTTCCAATGCTTTGGTATTGGTGGAAGCAAGCGCCTTTTGCATGGCTATCTCCGTAGCCGCCAATGTATTTAGCTTGGACACATCATTATAATCGCGGGACACATAGCCCGATCCTTTTCCATCGGCAGTGCGGACAGTAATGGAGAAGTCCACGGAGGTACTTTTGTTGTAGCCAAACAAGCCTTTGTTGTTGCCCATCGCTGAAAACCCAGCGCTGTCTTCCATATAGCCGGCGGCTGTGAGGTTCTTTTTCACGCACGGATCAATGCTATTGAATGCGGCCTGCGCACGAAAATCAGGGTTGATCGCCGCTGTACTATCGGCAAAAGCCTTGCTTTCAGGGAAGTTCGCAGCGCCCAGCATCGGCATATACTCCGGATTTTCGGGAGCCAGCCGCGCGATTTCCTCAGCTCGCCGCACCGTTTTTTCCAGTGACGCATCATCGAACTCATTAATAGTCGACGTACCTGATTTTTTACCAAAAACAGAGGTAACCGACAAGGAAAGATCGGTCGTTTCCCCGCTGGTCGAGACCGAGTTCCGCGCATAGCGGATATTCCCCGTCCGGTTGCCCGACAATCCTACACTGACTTCATCAGCCTTCGAAAATGCCAGGACTTTATCTATGATTTGCTTTGCTTCGTCTTTTGAAAGGATTGCCATTTTACCTGTTTTATAATCGTTTGTCACGAAATGGTTTAGTCTGTTGTAACTTCGAACCTCCTCCTTTTCCTCCTTCTTCCCTATATCTTCCTCCCCGTATTAATCACATTCACTCCGTCAAACCGGGTGGTGGGGCTGCCGTGGGATACGGCGCTTACCTGACCGGGCTGCCCTTTTCCGTCGAAAAACGAGCCGAATGTGCGGTAATCGTCTTTGTCGCAGAGCTGAGAGCATGAATTCCAGAACTCCTGTGTATTGGATTGATAGGCTACGTCGTCGAGCATTCCGGTGAGTTCGCCGTTTTTGATTTCATAAAACACCTGACCGCCAAACTGGAAGTTATAGCGCTGCTGGTCAATGGAATAAGAGCCGCGCCCGATGATGTAAATCCCCTTTTCAACACCCTTGATCATATCGAGCACGCTGCGTTTTTCTATTCCCGGTTTAAGGGAAATGTTGGGCATCCGCTGAAACTGAACCGAAGACCAGTTATCCGCGTAGCAGCATCCGTGTGATTCTTTTTCGCCAATGATTTTGACCTGATCACGGATCGCCTGATAATTCACGAGGATACCGTCTTTGATAATATCCCATTCCTTGCAGGGTACACCTTCATCGTCGTAACCGACGGCACCCAGCGTATTGGGTTGCGTTTTGTCAGCTACGATATTGACCAGCTTGCTTCCGTATGCAAAGTTCTTGGATTGCCACTTATCGAGCGTGGCGAAGCTGGTACCTGCGTAGTTCGCTTCGTAGCCGAGTACCCTGTCCAACTCGGTCGGGTGCCCTACCGATTCGTGTATGGTGAGGCCCAGGTGATTCGGGTCTAGCACCAGGTCATATTTACCCGGCTGCACTGTTTTTGCGGTTATTTTTTGCTTGGCCTGTTTGGCAGCCATGATCGCATCTTCAACCATATCGTAGGAATTACGATAGCCTACCAGCCCGTTCGGACCGGCTATTTTCTCAGAGGCAAGTCCGTCGAGGTACTCGTATCCCATTCCCATCGGCGAGCTGATGGCATCGCGGGTCTTGAACTTACCAGCTGCTTTGTCCGTGACTGTCACCGTGAAAGTGGGCCAGACGCGATGGATATCCTGATCAATAAAGGAGCCGTCGGAAGAGGCGAAATACTTTTGTTCGTTTACAAAAAACAGGTTGGATGTAACGAAGCTGGCGCCGTTTTCGAGCGCTTTTCCATTTACATTCATCAGCAGGTCGATCTTCTCGCGAACGGGGATTTCGAATGCATTTTTGGTGATGGGCGTTTTCCAGGTTTGATCTCCTACGCCCTTCTGCGCGGCAAGCTCCACAGGCTCTTTCTGGAACTTTGAATTGGCTTTTGCAATGGCGACTGCGGTAGCGGCGCATTTGGCGATACCATCGGCAGTAACGTCACTTGTGGCTGAAAAACCCCAGGTTCCGTTTGCGATCACGCGGACTCCGATCCCGTAAGATTCTGCATTGACGATATTTTGTACCTGCTTTTCACGCGTAAAAACGTATTGCTGCAGATAGCGGCCGATACGTACATCTGTATAGGTAGCGCCTTTGCTTTTTGCCGCGTTCAATGCCACTTCTGTCAGCTTCTTTTTGGAGGCTGCGTCCATCCAGGGATCAAGCAGGTGTGCTTCCGAAACCGGATTGCCGATGACAGGCACCTGGGACAGCATCATAGCGCCAAAGCCCATACCTGACATTTGCATGAAATCTCTTCTTTTCATTTGATAATGTTTGGCCTTTCTGAAAAAAGATGAAGGATAATTTTGCCTGAGAAAGGCTTCACAATGTAATCAATATATTTTTCCAACAAATATTGCTGTGGCAATTTTTTGAAGCAAAAAGTGATTTAAACACAGGTAAGTCTCGCGGAGAATCGCGAAAAATATGACTAAAAAGAAGAAAGAGGTTCCCTGTATCAGGAAGCAGGTGAGACGATTAAATGGCGGAGCTGCTGCTCGTCCCAGGGTTTATTGATGTAGGTGTGAAAATAACCTTTGCCAGCCGCAATCCTGAACTCATCGGTGTATGCATTGCCTGTCAACAGCACACGCACTGCCCCGGGGTACTTGTCGGAAGCCAGGCGGAGAAATTCCAGACCGGTCATTTCGGGCATTTGGTGGTCTGCGAAAATGACGTCAATTTTCTGTTCGTCCAATATTTCCAGGCCCTCTTCGGTTGTTTCTGCCAGGTAAATTTCAGCGTCGCGCCTGAATGTAGCTTTAAAGGAATTCAGATTATTGACTTCATGATCAATGTAAAGTATGCTCATTGGCACCTGGCTGATAGATGGTTTTCTGGGCACAAAATTCAGAATTAATTTCGTCGTAACCCAGTTTTCGGCCTTTGTCTTAAAAAAAATCTTCCAGCCGTCCCATAAAAATAATTTATCCCGCCAGTAACTCTGCTTATCTACCTAATAATCAGATCCATTTACAACATACAACTTATTAAACGGTAAACACTTTCATTAAAAAAGCCGCTTTCGCGGCTTCGGGTTACAAGCTTGCTACTTTCAGTCCCGGCAAAACATACTTGCCGAATACCTCTATAAATTCAGCCTGGTTCTTCCCTACATTATGGACCATGATCTGCTCAAAACCGATCTCCTCCACACTTTGCAGGTGCGCGATGTGCGCCTCAGGATCGGTCGAGATAAAAAGATGCTCAGCCATATCTTCGGGACGCATATCAGTAACTGCATTTTCAAAATCTTCCACTGTCCTGAAATTCGCGCATTTCTCGGGAGATACCGTATTGGTCCGCCATTGCTCAAAGGCATTTTGCGTTGCTTCCTCCATTGTTCGAGCCCAGCTCACATGCACCTGTACGTACTTAGGCTTATCTGCGCCGCCGCCTTCATTGAATGCAGCCACTACCTCGCGCAATTTCTCTTTTGAATGATTTACAGTCACCAGCCCGTCAGCCCATTCGCCCATCCACCTAGCCGTTTTCGGAGTCAGCGCGGCCCCAAAAATCCGGGGCGTCTGCTCCGGCAGCGACCAGATCTTCGCCTGATCAGCATAATGGTAACCTTCCCTGCTGGTCACAATTTCCCCTCTCCAGAGCGCACGTATCATTGCCGCGGCTTCCTGCAAACGTGCATTCCGCTCCTCTTTGGAAGGCCATTCGGGTGAAAGCACCGCTTCATTCAATGCTTCGCCGCTGCCCAGCGCAATCCACTGGTACCTGTTGGGGAACATATCAGCGAGTGTCGCCGCCGCCTGCGCAACCATTACGGGATGGAACCTCGCACCGCCGGGTATCACCAGCGAACCGAAGGGAATCGTGCCGGCAGCCTGCAGCGCACCGCCCAGCCACGACCAAAGATGCCCCGAATGCCCCTGATCGTGGCTCCACGGATTGAGGTGATCGGAACACATCGCCGACTCGAACCCGCTCGCCTCTGCCAATTGCACCAGGCTCAATAGTTCAGCAGGTGAAAACTGCTCGTGTGAAGCGTGATAGCCAATTACTGCCATAATGGTTGAAAATTTAGGATAAGATTTGTCCGGCCAAAAAGTACCGGTGCCGCGGGCCTAAAAATTTTGTGCCTGGCAGGAGGCATGCCGCTCTTATCTGGATTTTCCTGGCCCCGTCATCATCACTTTGGTAATTGCCTCGGGTACCTTCGCCACCTGCAGCTGGATCAGGCCGTCGGTAGTTACATTGAATTTATTGGGACCAGCCTGTATTCTCTGGATAATAAACCGCTTTGAAAAACCGGCCTGGCATAGCTGAATGATGTTTTCGTTTTTAAGTACATCTGTCGGAGTTGTTGAGGCCAGCATTACTTCCATGATCGGCTCGGGAAGCTTGACACTCTTCAAAGCCAGCAAACCAGGTACCGACATATCGAATTTACCTTTGCTCAGGTTGATCTTCTGGATGATCAGCTTACCCGATACATTTGCCTGATACATAGAGACAATGCTGTTGTTCGTGAGCGTTTCGCCGGTTTGGGCAAACGATAAATGGGTTACGGCCATTAAGACCAGCAGCAGAAATACGCTTTTCATTTTCATTCGTGATAGAGAAGTTAGTTTTCAAACAAAGAGAAACATTTACTTCATACCACTCGCGTGAGCGCTTGTAACAGTTTTTTCAGGCCATGAAGAAAATAAAGCATCGAATGGCCGCTCCGCCCAACTCCATTTCAAGACGATAACGTGACAATTGAGTGATGAATATTGACTGTTTGGCAAGCTGCGATTTACTCTGATGTAAATGCCGCTTAATTTTATGGTCACATTCAAAATCTATGACCACAGGCAGTATCCTATCTTCCATTCATTATGCAGACTCGATCCGGCGAAACCGGGTGAGCCTGAGTCTGATGGTACTGATACTGGCGGCCGTAGTACCGCTTGCGGGAAATCTGATCTGGGGTGCAGCGTACTTTACCGACGTGCAGATTCTCCTGGGCGGCAGCGTGTTGAACCTGCTCTTTTTCCTGACTGCCTTTTTGATCAACCGCAAATTTTCACCGGCGGTCACCAAAATTTATCCGGAGCCCGGACAGTCGGTACGGCGGGTACTTTCCTGGTTTGTACTGTATGGAGCAGTAAGTGTTACAGCGTTTCTATTAGCCATGATCATATATAGCCAAACGCATTTGTTTGGCTACCATTTTAACCTCACACACACGCTTTGGGCTGTGTTTGCGATCGGGAGCGGGTCGCTGACAGCCGCGGGGCTTACCGAACTCATTTTTGCATTCAGTCAATGGAAAAATGATTTGCAGGAACTGAACCAAATGGAGCAAAGGCAGTTACAGGCAGAGCTGGACACGGTTAAACAACAGGTGAACCCGCATTTCCTGTTCAACTGCCTCAATTCCTTATCGGTACTGATCTCGGAAGCCCCTGCCACAGCCGAAAAATTCGTGGATGAAATGTCGAAAGTGTACCGGTACCTGCTCAGCGTTTACGGGCCAGACAAGGAAGATGACCTTGTTCCACTTGAAGCTGAGCTTCGCTTTATCCGGTCTTACATTTACCTGCTGGAAACGCGTTACGAAAACGGGATCCGGTTTGTGGTGGAAGTGGCGGATATTTACCTGAGCGGGCAAATCGCCCCACTTAGCTTGCAGGTACTTGTAGACAATGCAGTGCGCCACAACATCATTTCCCCCGAGGCCACATTGCAAATTTGCATTAAAACCACTGCGACGGGACAGCTTGAAGTAAGTAATAACCTGCAAAGGCGCGTGGTAAGTATGTCGTTCACGGAAGCGGGCCTCGCCACGCTGATCTCGCGGTATAAGCTGCTGTTCAACCAGGCCGGCACGATCCAGGTCAAGGAAGAACCTGCCCGTTTTACAGTGATTTTGCCATTGATTTACACATGATCGCCTCTTTGCAATTCAACAATATCGGTCGGCTTATCTGGCTCAGCCTCTTTGGCAGGTGGATGTTTGCGCTACTGATCCCCTGGTTTGTACCCACGATCAGCTACCTGCTCATCGGAGAGCCTTATTTTGCAAGTTTGTCCAATTTCATCCTGGGCACCTGCATGATTTTCGTGATGACCACGCTCGCATTTGTTCCCCACGACTGGGCCGCGCAATATCTGGCGAGAAAGTACCCGGCGCTGCATTCATCCCTCAAACGCGGCTTCCTTACCGCAGTCGCATTCTGGATCATTACGGGGGTATATGTAACCGTTTACGGCATTTTTATTATCCACTACCGGCCTGTGGACGCGGAGCTGGACTTTGAGAAAATGGTCGATGTTTACATTTTCGAATTCGTCGCGGTAATCGTACTTACGCTGCTTTATGAAGGCAATTACTCGCTCAAAAAGTGGAAGGAAATCAAGGTAAACAAAGAACAAATCAAAAAGGCGGGCATGCAGGGACAGCTGCAAAGCTTGAAAAGTCAGGTCAATCCGCATTTTCTGTTCAACAGCCTCAATACCCTGTCTGCATTGATCACCGACGAGCCCAAGCGGGCCGAGCAGTTTGTAGACGAAATGGCGCAGGTTTACAGGTATCTTTTACAAAACAACCAAAGCGAGCTGACGACGCTGGCGACCGAGCTCAAATTCATCCGCTCCTACTTTCATTTACTGAAAACGAGGTACGATCAGGGATTGGACCTGGTGATCCGGGTGGACGAGGCGGATCTACACAAATTCATCCCGCCGCTTACTTTGCAGCTTTTGGTGGAGAATGCGGTGAAACACAATGCGATTTTGGAACAAACGCCATTGCTTATCAAGATCACATCTGCCGGCGACGATTGGCTGGAAGTGTGTAATAATGTTGTTACCAAATCAACACCTGTCAAATCGACAAAGCTGGGGCTCGCTAACATTTTTGCCAAATACAACCTCCTTTCTGAAAAACAACCGGTGATAGACGTGGCTGCGGCACATTTCAAAGTACTCCTGCCATTACTTGCCGAAAAATCTGACAACCAATGAATGTATTAATCGTTGAAGACGAAAAGCTGGCGGTACGCAAACTCACCAAATTACTGGAAGAAACTGCGCCTGAAATGGTCATCAAGGCTGTTACTCCGAGCATTGCCGCCACAGTGGAATGGGTGAAAGCGAACCGGGAAAGCGGGGAAAGTGAGCCGGATCTGATCTTCATGGATATTGAGCTCGCTGACGGACAAAGTTTCGAGATCTTCAACCGCGTATCGATTCAAAGCACGGTGATATTCACCACTTCCTACGACGAATATGCTTTGCAGGCGTTTAAGGTCAACAGCATCGATTATCTATTAAAACCCGTGCAGCAGGAGGATTTGCAGCGCAGCATCCGCAAATTTTATGAGCTCACCGGAATGCATAAAAACAAATCCCCGACGGAATCTCGCATGGATTCAAGGACAGAATCTGAGGGAGCATCACAATTGCACCCGCATTCTGCGCTTTCCGCCAGTCTTGAAAACATCCTGAAAACCTTGCAGATCCACCAGCCGGCCGCATCGTACCGCAACCGTTTCCTGGTAAAGCAAGGTGGCAGGCTGCTCTCCATTGAGGTAGGGGAAATCGCATTCTTTTTTACGGAAGAAAGCATTAGTTTTTTCAAGAATCATCAGGGACAAAAATTCGTGGTCGATTACAGAATGGACGAGATAGAGCAGTTCCTCGACCCGGCGCATTTTTTCAGGATCAACCGGGGCATTATCGTCACCCACAATGCGGTAACGCAGATCCAGCCTTACTATAACAACCGCCTGGCGCTCACATTGAAGCCGGCCTTTGAGAAGGAAGTGATTGTAAGCCGGGAAAAGTCTAACGATTTCCGTAAATGGATGGGAAAATAAAAGAGTGCAGTTTGACATAGAAAAACCGGTAAATAATCAGAAATTGCGCCCCCAATTTTTGAAATGATGACAACTCCTGTTTTTTGCGGCATAGATTTCGGCACTTCCAATTCAAGTCTGGCGATAGCAACCCCATCCGACGTTTTCCTGATCCCGGTTGAAAACAATCACAACACCATTCCCAGTGCGATGTTCTTTGCGCGAAAGGACAATGCAGCATTCTTTGGCCGCGAGGCTACGGAACGCTTTCTCTCCCGCCAGCCAGGCCGGCTGATGCGGAGCTTAAAGCGTGTGCTGGGTACTCCGGCCATGCGCCAGGGAACGATGGTCAATGGAGAGCTGATGAAGTTCGACCAGATCATTGCGGCCTTTTTGCAACAAATGAAAGCAAAGGCAGAAGCCGACTGCGGTACCGAGCTGCGGCATGTTGTAATGGGCAGGCCCGTGCACTTTATTGATAACGACCCTGCCGCAGACCAGCGCGCTGAAAATGAACTGAAATCCGTAGCCATGAGCATTGGCTTTGAACACGTGGGTTTTCAATATGAACCAATCGCAGCCGCATTCGCGCACGAAGCGAGGGTATCAGGCGAAAAGCTTGCAATGGTGGTCGACCTGGGCGGCGGAACCTCCGACTTTACCGTGATCCGACTCTCTCGCGAGAATGCCAAAAAACAGGATCGCGACAGTGATATCCTGGCTAATACCGGCGTAAGGCTGGGTGGAAATGATTTTGACAAAGACCTCAGTCTGGCTGAAATGATGCCCGAGCTGGGTTTCCGCTCGCGGTATGGTGCCAAAAACCTGGAAGTACCCTCCTACCACTATTTTGATCTGTCGGAATGGAGCAAGGTCAACTTCCTTTATACGAACAAGACCATCTTCCAGGCCAAACAATTACTGCGGGAAACGCACGATCCGGTCCGTTACGGCAGGCTGATCAATGTGCTCGAACAGGAAACCGGCCACGCCGTACTGGCCGAAACCGAAAAGATCAAGATCGGTCTTGCCGGCAATGAAAGCTATGCTGCGTCACTGGATTTTATCGACGAAGACCTGCGCATTCAGGTTGACAGGGAGAATTTCAACATCGCGATCAATACAAAAGCGGAACGCATTGTTGCAGCGGCGCGGGAATGTCTGCTTGCTGCGGGCATTGCCCCTGAGGCGATCGGGCTGGTGATCATGACGGGCGGCTCCACCGAAATCCCGCTCATTCAGCAGCAGTTCAGAAGGTTGTTTCCCACGGCTGAATGGTCGGAAGAAAACAAGCTGTCGAGCGTGGGGCTGGGCCTCGCCTACGACGCCCGGAACCGGTACTCCTGAAACTCAATGCATTCCCGGACATTTACCTGAATCTGCCGCCAAGGCACAATTATTATGAAGTAGCGGTGCATAACATTGCCTTCAATAATCAACAAACGAAAACCAGGAAAATGGAGACGGGTCAAAAAACACATGTAATCGAAATAGAGCGGCAGTTTGATGCCGATGTGGAAACGCTATTTAAAGCCTGGACTGAGGCTGAACATTTGAAACAATGGTGGAAACCAATGGGTAACCAGCTGGTGGACGTCAAAAATGAGCTGAAAGAAGGCGGGGCGGTTGAATACTACGTCGGAGATGCGGGCTTACAGATCACCGGGACTTACAGCGAGGTGGTACCCAATGAAAAGCTGGTGTACTCGTGGATATGGAACCTGAATGATGAAGGTTCGGAAAACGGATATACACTCCATATCTCATTCGCACCAGAGGGAGAAGGCAGCAAGCTGCACGTGGTACAGGAAGGATTCAAGGGCGAAGAATTTTTGAAAACGCATCAGGATGGATGGGAAAAAGAGCTGGATTCGCTGAGTTCATACCTCTCTTCCTGCAGTTCCAACACACAAAGCGGAGCTTCCGGGCAAGGCGAAACGAGCCAGCAGCCAGCCGGGCAGGACAACCTGAAAAATGGTGATCAGATGAATGACCGGTCCGGCGGATACAATGAGGCGCCTGACCAGGTGAGAGTAGGCGGCGCAGAGCCTGAATGACCGACGTCGCATTTGCATTCAAAAAAGCCACACAGGCAGGGATATTTCCCGCTCCTGTGTGGCTTTCTGCTTTATACCACAACGTAAATGCACTATCCTGGGATTAACGATAAATTGGGACTGAATCGATGTCGGCGCGTCGCCGGCTGCCTGCGCTGACTTACTCCATGGACGGACAATGATGAAAAGTGATATAGAGAGCCTTACTCTGCAAAAGATCAAGACTGGCCCGTTCAACTTCGACCAGATCGGAAAGTATTTTGCCAAGGCGGGACAAGAAGAAAATACGCAGACAATTTCGGACAGGACGTACCACGATCTGGACCTGGAAGATGTATTTAAGTTTGCAGACCGCACCCTATCCTGCCCCGGCCAGCAACTGCTCTATCACGTTTTAAGGACCATCCCGAAGACCAATGTGCGCGGTCAAAAGCTGGAAAACCTCATCTCCATATTCAGCAACAATGCTGCGCTGCGGGCCAGCATAGCCGCTCAGGTTGCAAAACTGAACAAGAAAGACGCATACTACCTGCCCGGGCTTTTTCAGGAAAAGTACCTGCAACGGCCAAAATGGTTCTGGCTGGTTCAAATCCTGTGTGGCATCAGTGTGCTTTCGGTATTTCTGTCTTTCTTTTTTCCGCAGCTGTTTATCTTTCTGATTGTCTTGCTGCCGGTCAATCTGGGCATTCATTACTGGAACAAAAACAATCTGTACCAATACGGTAGCTCCATTCCGCAGCTATTGCTGCTAAACAAAACCGCACGTAATATCCTGGTCAACCGTGAATTTGACGACGCTTCCAAAGAACTCGGCAAGTCAATAGCTACCCTTGACGGATTGGGGCCTGCGATGTCCATTTTCAAGATTGAAGCCAGTCTGCAAAGTGAAATCGGGCAGTTTGTTGACTATGTCATCGAGCTGATCAAGGCACTCTTCCTGATAGAGCCGGTACTCCTTTTTACCACATTAAAAATCCTCGAAAACAGAAAGGCGGACATCAGTGCTGTATTTCATTTTGTTGCGGAAACTGACCTGGCACTTTCCACGCTTGCTCTGCGGGAAGACATTCCCTATTACTGCATACCGGAGATCAATGCGTCTGATAAACGGCTTACCGTGAAGGACATGTACCATCCGCTGCTATTTGGCGGCGTTTCAAACGACATCGACCTGAACAATAAATCTGCTTTGCTGACGGGTTCAAATATGTCGGGCAAGACCACTTTCATCCGCACGGTCGGGATCAATGCCATTTTGGGACAAACCATCAACACCTGTTTCGCCAGTTCCATATCAATGCCACCGATGC
Organism: Dyadobacter sp. Leaf189; assembly: GCF_001424405.1. Classification (GTDB taxonomy): domain Bacteria; phylum Bacteroidota; class Bacteroidia; order Cytophagales; family Spirosomataceae; genus Dyadobacter. The sequence continues at coordinate 18,311 of NZ_LMPS01000005.1, read as the reverse complement.
AGGTTTACTCTTCCATCAGGATCTCAGACGATCTGCTCAGTGAAAAGAGTTACTACTTCGAGGAGGTACTCAGCCTGAAACAGCTGCTGGAACATAGCCGTAATGGCGAATACAACCTGTTTTTGCTGGACGAGCTTTTCAAGGGGACTAACTCCGTGGAGCGGATTGCCATCGGGAAATCTGTGCTTACCTATCTCGCGGGCGGCAAGAACCTGGTATTGGTTTCTACCCACGACAGAGAGCTGGCAGATTACCTTGCGGGCGACTTTGAGATTTTCCATTTTACGGAAGTGATTGACCAGAACGATATTCATTTTGACTACAAAATCAAACCCGGCAAGCTGACTACGACCAATGCAATCCGGATTCTTGAATTAAACCACTATCCCGCTGCGGTGATTGAAGAGGCGCATCACCTCTCACAAAAGTTAAAAAGCGGTGACTAAATTTTATTTGACCGCGCACTTTTGCACGATTTTTATAGCAGTTCAGACGACTGCAACCAATGTATAAGACATTATGGGAAACAAGGGACTGTTTGTACTGATCGACGATGACACCGACGATCACGAAATTTTCAAAATGGCTCTCGATGATGTAGATAAAAATTTGGAATGCCTGTTTTTTCCGGATTGTGAATCTGCATTAGCGCATTTCGACAGCGGGCCGGTGATGGCGCCCGGGTTTGTATTTGTGGATATCAGCCTGCCCCGGATCAATGGCGCACAATGTCTGCAGCAATTACAGCGTCTGCAGGAATTTGACAGTCCGGTCATTATCATTTACTCCACAACCATTCCTGAGGAATGGAAGCCGCAACTGGAAACAATCGGAGTAGATAAATTCATCGAAAAAACCGGACCTATTTCGGCACTTACCACACAATTGCAGCACCTGTTGCAAGCGGGATGATCCGGCTTAATAGTTACGAAATCCCTTTTTGTAGTTTGGAGAGATAGTTGGACGGGCTCACGCCGAACTGCTTCTGAAAATCACGCGAGAAGTTGGTAGGAATGCTGTAACCTACCATATCAGCTACCTCGTTGATCTTGTATTTGTTCTCTGCGAGCAGCTCGGCCGCCTTTTTGAGGCGCGACAAGTTAATGAGCTCATTGGGCGTCATATCAGAGATACCCTTGATCTTGCGGTACAAAGTCGGTCGGCTCATGTTCATCAGCGATGAAAGCAGGTCAACATCCAGGTTGCTATCGGCAATGCGCCTGGTGATAATGCTGTTGAGCTGTTCCAAAAATTCCTTATCCGCTTTCGAGAATGCAATCCCTTTGATGTGCGTCAATGGCGAGCGTGCGAAGTATTCCTTGATGATATTCCGGTTATTAATCAGATTGGTGATCTGTGCGGCGAGGTGATCAAGAGAAAAAGGCTTCTCAATGTACGCGTCAGCGCCGACTTCCAGCCCCTCTATCTTCGAATTGATCGAGTTTTTGGCAGTCAGCAGTATAATGGGAATGTGGCTGAACTGCACATCGTTCTTCATCCTTCTGCAAAGCTCAATTCCGTCCATTACCGGCATCATAATGTCGCTGATCACCAGGTGGACATTTTCATGCTGCAGGATCCCGACCGCCTGCTGACCATCCAATGCACGCATTACATTATATGACCCACTCAGTTCGCGGCTCAGGTAGCTGAGGATTTCGACGTTATCTTCTGCAAGCAGGATCACCGGTTTAGCAGGATCAGCCGATTGATTGGGTTCGTCGCTCAAAAAAACATCTGCATCAGCCTCCTCATTGCCGCCTTTCAGGTCCATTTCGTAATCCTGGTGAATAGGCAGAGAAAGCAGGAAGGTATTCAGCTGCATATCCTGGCGCCGCAGTTCCAGCTTCCCTTTGTGCAGCTCGGCGAGCGAGCGTGCGAGCGGAAGACCGATCCCGGTACCTTCCTGTTTTTGGCTGGCTGCCACGCGATAAAACGGTTCGAATATCTTGTCCTTATCTTCTTCTTCGATAATGAAACCGTCATTGGTAAACTCAATGTGAAAAAGAAGATCGTCGCTGCTGAAAGGCAGCAATTTCACTTTCACCGAGTTATCAGCATATTTGATTGCATTGTTGATCAGGTTGCTGGTGATCTTTTTACAGGCTTCAATATCAACGAAAGCCTGCAATGCAATCCTGGGAAGCTCGATCTTATAACTCAAATTCTTCTGCTCGGCGGCGGGCCTGAATGTTGAGAATACATCGCCAAGCAGCTCGTTTATATCTGTTTTGGTAAAATTCAGACTAAAATTATTCGCCTCGGCTTTCCGGAAATCCAGCAGCTGATTGGTCAGATCAATGAGGCGATTGGCATTTTTATTAATCATGGTCAGGTTCTCAAATGTTTCCGCATCTGCTTTTTGATCTGCAAGCAGCTTGTCAAGCGGCATTTTGATCAGCGTTAGCGGGGTTCTGATTTCGTGGGCTACGTTGGTAAAAAAGTCAATTTTCGCATTATATATCTCCCGTTCTTTCCCGATTTCAATGGCTTCAATCTCGCGCTTGTTCTTCTCGCCCATTGCCAGGTGATAGTACCGGAAAACAGTAATGCCGATGGCGGCCACAATCAGGCCATACAGCAGATAAGCCCAGCTTGTAGCCCACCAGGGAGACAGAATGTCGATGTTCAGCCGCGCTTCCCGGCTATTCCAAACATGATCGTTGTTCGCCCCCTTTACCCGTAACACATAATGACCGGGCGGGAGTTTTGAGAAGGTGATTTTTTTGCTGTCAGTCAACGTAAACCACTGCGAATCAAAACCCTCCATTTTGTACTTATAGCTATTCATTTCCGGGATCACGTAGCTCAGCGCCGCCACATCGAAGCTGAGGCTCGAACGGTCGTAGGGCAACCTGATCCAGCCTGTATAAACGGGCGACTGGGTCAGCGGCGAATCCTTCCCTCCTATCCGGAGCTCCTGGTTGTTAGCCTGAATCCCGGTGAGGTACACCGGCGGTACGTAGTTGTTTGTGTTAAATGATCCCGGTTTGAAGCTGATCAGGCCCGCTACTGTTCCGAAAAACAATGTCCCGTCGTCGTTTTTAAAGGATGAATTGTAGTTGAACTGCTCGCTCGGAAGTCCATTGGCTTCGTTGTAGTTGGTAAAGCGCCCGGTTTTTGAATTCAGCATCGATAAGCCCCGCGAGGTGGAGATCCAGAAGTTTCCCAGATCGTCTTCCACGACACGGAATACCTGGTTATCAGGCAGTCCGTCTTCAATGCGGTAATTTCTGAACTTCTGCGTCACTGCATTGTATCTTGATAGTCCATGCTCGGTACAGAACCAGAAATCGCCGTTTTTACTTTGGTAAAGACTGTTGATGTAATTATCGGGCAATCCGCTTTTCTTGCCTGCATCGTATTGAATCCTGCCTTTTAAACCGGTTTTTGGATTAAAATAAAAAATGCCGCCTCCATAGCTCGCTACCCAGAGCGTACCCTTTTTGTCTTCGTGAATGCTCTGTACCTGCGTATTCACAAATGTGACCGGCGTAAAATCGTCCGTATCCCGGTTGTATTTGAATAGCCCCGACCAGGTACCAACCAGGATGTCCGAACTCCGCGTTTTGTACAATGTAACAATGAAATTGCTTCCAAAAGAATTGGGCTTGCTGGTGGTATAATGCCTGATCACCTTATTGGTTTTCAGGTCCATTACATCCAGCCCATGCTCGTAGGTCCCGATCCAAAGCTTATCCCCGTCGGCGACGAGGCCGTGCAGGTTGTGGTAAGCAATACTCCCCTTTTTTCCGTCAGGCAGAAATGCCCTGAATTTGCCTGTTTGCAGATCCAGCTGATTGAGGCCGGCATCTTCCGTCCCGATCCAGAGCTTACCGTATTGATCTTTGGCTATTTCGTGAACGAGGTTGCCGCTGATGCTGTTGCCGGGCTGGGGAAAGTACTTTTGAAAACGGTTGTACTCCGAAGAATAATAGTTAACCCCGCCAAACTGCGTGCTGATCCAGATTCCGCCTTCCCTATCCTTGTAAATCGCATTGATAATGTTGTCGGTAATCGAATAGGGATTGAATTTCTCTTTGACAACCTGCTTCATCTTTTTTCTTTTCAGATCAAGAATGAACAGTCCCGACTCCGAGCCAAGCCAGTATTCGTCTTTACCATTTTCGAAAAAAGTATGAATGTAAATGTCCCTGTCCGGCGCGGCTTGCTGTGAAATGTCTGTGATCTTATCCGTCCGGTAATTATACAGCAGAATGCGCTTCATATTCCCGACCAGTAAGGTGGAATCCGAGACGGCATGCAGCCGCATATTGGAAAAAATCTCATTAACCCGCCCCGACAGATCGTATCTGGACACGGTACCTACCCCGGGATGATAGCGCCGGATCATTCCGTTGCTAAATGATGCCCACACTTTCCCACTAGCCGAAACGTGAACTGAAACGGTGTTTGCCGCATCGGGAAGTGCGGTTACTGTGCCTCTTTTGGAGTCAAACCGGTAGAGCTGGTTGTCGGAGATGATCCAGACGCCGCCTTCCCGGTCGCCCCGGATCAGCCGTACCTCGCCGGAAGGGATCAATTTGAATGCGGAGAACTGGTCTAAAATAGGATTATAGATATAAACGCCTTTGTGCGTCCCGATCCAGAGTTTCTCGTCATCATCTTCGTATAGTGAAAAAACCGAGTTGCTCCCGATACTGGTTGAATCTCCTTCCTTGCTCCTGAAAATCTTGAAAGAATTCCCATCAAAACGGTTCAGCCCGTTGCGGCTGGCGATCCAGATAAAACCCTTTTTATCCTGGATAATATCGGTCGTCGCATTGCCCGAAAGTCCGTCCGAAACCGTGTAGCTTTTGAAATAATACAGCACGCTCTGCCCCGGGCAGGTCAGGGACAAAAACAGGCAGCAGAACGTAAATAGCAGATTTTTCACACGTGCATCCAACCAAAGCCGGCGATCATGCCGGGCACTTTTCCATTCAATTTTTTATAAATATATCCCTGCAAAATCATTGGTAAGTAACATTTATAAATGATGAGACATTTTGATCTGAAATTGAGACTCACAGATCATTCCGTTAATCAACAAAGCAGGAACTTCGCAAAAGTTTAAATAAGTCCTATTAATTAATCAGATAGTAACAAGTTCATAAGCAAAGAACCAGCTTAAACAACAATTTTGATGAAAAATAATTTGTACAAAACGGCACAAGCTGCTCAAAAGCCAAGGCGCCTGCTATGGTCTTCACGGACTATGCTCGCGATGCTTTTAGGCATCTTCGTAGCTTTGTCCGGTGCCCAGGCTCAGACCGGCTCCTCAATTTCTGGTAAAGTTTCCGATAAACAAGGCGCTTTGCCGGGTGTTTCCGTTGTCGAGAAAGGCACATCCAACGGTACCACGACCGACTCCGAAGGAAAATTCACATTGCAGCTTTCAGCAGGAGCCAAAACGATTACGCTTTCCAGTGTTGGCTATGTAGCTCAGGATGTGGATGTAGCCAACAAAACGAATGTAACTATCACCCTGGAAGAAGATCAGAAAACGCTTAATGAAGTGGTGGTGATCGGGTACGGTTCGCTGAACAAAAAGGAAGTATCCAGCGCCATTACCCACCTTTCGTCCAAAGACCTGCTCCGCGTCGGCGGCAATAACCCGATGATGGCGATCCAGGGTAAGGTGGCGGGACTTACCGTAACCAACACTTCGACTGCGGATCCGAACTCTTCGCCTAATATCCAGTTGCGGGGTGCATCGTCGCGCAGTGCGGGACTTGGTCCATTGTTTGTCGTGAATGGGATTCCTGGCGGTAACATCGACAACATCAACCAGAACGAGATCGAATCCATCGACGTGCTGAAAGGCGGCGCAGCTTCGGCGATCTACGGAACGCGCGGAAGCAACGGGGTAATTGTGATTACGACCAAAAAAGGCTCCGGCGAACCGCGTTTGTTCTACGATGGCTACACTACTTTTGACTATCTGGCCAATGAGCTTTCAGTACTTTCGAAAGATGAATTCCTGGCCAACAAGCGGGGTTTTGACTTTGGCGGAAATACCAACTGGCTCAAAGAAGTAAGCCGCCAGCCTTCGTTCTCGCACAAGCACACGCTGCAATTCTCTGGCGGAAACGGGCAGACCAACTATTTCACTTCTGTGGATTACCGCGATGCGAATGGTATTGACCTGCGTTCCGGCAAAAGAGAATATGGCGGCCGCGTGAATATCAACCACACCACAGCCAATAACCTTCTGGCACTTACATTCAGTGTAGCGCCGCGCTATGCCAAGATCAGCGAGGCTGATTACAGTGCATTCAACTACGCATTGACGCTGAACCCGACAACTCCATTGCGCGATTCAACGGGTAAATACAGCTATATCAACTCCGGATTCTTCGCGAACAACCCGGTGGAATATGCTACCAACGTTTTGCAGGACCGTGAGCAGAAATCACTCGATCTGAATGGATCTGTCAAACTGAATATCATTGAAAACCTGAACACAACCCTGACTTTCGGGGAGGTAAGCTCGTCTAGACGGATCATGGACTTTGTGCCGTCCAATATTACGCCGGTCATCAATGGAAATGGCCGCAATGTGGGTTACCAGGGCCTGGAAGACAGAGACCAGAAAAGCCTTGAATGGTTAGGAAACTATTTCCTCGATCGCGGCAAACATTCCGTAAAGCTGCTCGCAGGTTACTCTTTCCAGTATTTTACAGCTTCGGGATTCAATGCCAGAAACGAAAAATTCCCTTCAAATATCCTTACCTATAATGCACTTGGGACCGGACTCTGGAATTTGGAAAAAGGTATCAACAACGTAGGTTCTTACAAAAATAGCTCCAAACTGATCGCCTTCTTCGGACGGGTAAACTACGATTTTGACCAGAAATACTATTTCTCTGCCAGTCTTCGCCGGGAAGGTTCTTCCAAATTCGGTTACGACAACAAGTGGGGCTATTTCCCTGCTGCATCTTTCGCATGGCGGGCAACACAGGAAGGGTTTTTGAAAGATATACCCTGGCTGAACGAACTGAAACTGCGTGCGGATTATGGTGAAACAGGTAACCAGGATTTCGGCAGCTATATGTCGCTGGATACCTACGGCGGCTACGGCTACTATCCTTATAACGGAAGCTCGTACCAGGTGTGGGGACCTAACCAGAACACCAACTACGATCTTCGCTGGGAAAAAGCTTCCAACTTCAATGTGGGTCTTGACTTTGAATTGCTCAGCAGCAAGCTTACAGGTAGCGTGAACTATTATGTACGTACCAATAAAGACCTTTTAGGTAATTACAACGTATCCAACCCGCCTAACATCCAGGGTCAAACCTTCGCGAACGTGGGTACCATGCGCAACACGGGCGTTGAATTGCAGTTGAGCGCGGCGATTGTCAACAAAGGTGCGTTCAGCTACAACCTGTCGGCAACCGGCGCATTTAACGACAACAAATTTGTCTCGTTTTCAAACGACCTCTTCACCGGTCAGAAATACATTGACGTGGTAGGAATGCCAGCGCCGGGAAGTCCGGGAACATTGCAACGTTTGCAGGAAGACAAGCGGATCGGAAGCTTCTACGCATTGAAATCTGCCGGAGTGAATGATGCCGGCGCATTGCTGGTGTACAACAAAGAAGGCGAAGTAGTACCTGCCAATGAAGCAAACAATGACGACAAGCAGTTTATCGGGAATGGGCTTCCGAAGTTCACGATGGGTATTACCAACAATTTTACCTACAAAAACTGGGACCTGAGCGTGTTCCTGCGCGGCGCATTCGGCTATAAGCTGTTCAATACCTATGCATTCTATCTCGGCACACCTGCTGCACAGCAGAATGCCAACCTGCTTACCTCGGCATTTGACGGAGGTAAATATTCGAAGCTGACCAGTACTTCTACGTACTCTTCGCTTTCGGATTACTTCCTGGAACCGGGTGGATTTTTGAAAGTGGACAACATTACGTTGAGCTATACGCAGCCGATAAAATCGAAATTCATGCAATCGGCGCGCATCTATGCGACCACCAGGAACCTGGCAACCTTTACCAAGTTCACCGGTGGAGATCCTGACCTGATCCAGATCAACGGGTTATACCCGGGTGTAAATACCAATCCGGATAACAACGGTACGCTCAATTACTATCCGTCGACAACACAGCTGTTGCTGGGATTACAACTTACATTCTAATATCCTGATTTAGAACAAATGAAAAGAAATTCGATTTCAAAATATATACTCCGGTTTGCTGCCTGCGCACTGCTTTCGGTGACGGCAGGCTGTACCAACCTGGACGAAGAACTATACGACCGGATCACGTCAGAAAACTTTCTGCAAACGCGTGAAGACGTGATCCGCGATTTTCTGAGAGCATTCGAGCACAGTTACTGGAGTATCCAGGGCGGTAATACGTTTATGCTGCAGGAAAACAGTTCCGACGAAATGATGACCATTAACCGTCAGGGCGACTGGTTTGACGGCGGACAGTTTCAGCGGGTGCATTACCACACCTGGACACCGCAGGACGGCTTTACCAGCGATCCCTGGAACGCGCTTTACGGCGGTGTGACACTGGCGACCAACTCGCTGGAAGATCTGGAAGGGATCACGGATCCTACCAAATTTGACATGACGCGTGCAGAACTCGACGGGATGATCGCCGAGCTGAAAGTACTCCGCGCTTGGCTGAACATTCGTTTGCTGGATTTTTATCGCAACATTGTGATTGTAACCAAAGTAAAAGGCCAGACAACAGGCGGCCCGCAGGTCGCTCCGCAGGAAGCATTTGCATTCATTGAGCAGGAATTGAAAGATGCGCTCCCGAAACTACCGACCAATACAACCCTTGGCGACAATGTAGTAGGACGCTGGACACAGGGCGGCGCGGCATCGTTGCTGGTTAGGTTGTATTTAAATTCAAAAGTGTACACCGGTACGGACCGGTTTGCTGAATGTGCGAAAATGGCACAGGAGATCATCGATGGAAAGTACGGCAACTATGCATTGGAAAGCCGCTGGGACGCACCATTTGATTACACCAACCCAACTTCGAAAGAAACCATTTTTGGCTTCCCCGGAAGTTTTGCGCAGACGCACTGGCAGTATGACGGCGGAATGTACTTCTGGATGCTGCCTAACCTGGCAACAAACTACTTCGGATTCACCGATTTTGGTAATGCCAATCCGAAGTATGCCATGCAACCTGGCCGCGACGTGGATAGTGTTGAGTACAACTTTACGCTTGGAAAGCCTTTTCTTAAATTCCAGAAGTACAAGGATGATGTACGTTTGAAAAAATACAAAAACCTGGGCAACAGCCAGCGCGAGGGAATGTTCCTGTACGGTTATTTGCCTTATACAAATCCACAGGGCAAAGCAGATACCGTGAGAGGCTTCAAAGGTCCTTACCCGCTGTTTTTGCGTGACCAGGTTGGTAAGTTTCTGGATGCAAAACCAGGTACCAAAATTGCTGACAAGGTTTCCAACATGAACAACGGAGATAATAACTCTGGTCTGTACCCGGTGAAATATCCTTACTACCCGAGCAGTGATCCGAACAAGATTTCTTCGGCTTACGCGGAGGTTCGTTTTGCAGAGATCTATTATTCTCTGGCAGAATGTAAATACCGCGCAGGCGATAAGGCGGGAGCCGCAGTATTGCTGAATGCAGTGCGCAAACGCAATTATCCGGCCGGTTCACCCAGTCTTTACAAAGCAGACGGAAGCCAGCTGACAGACAGCGAAATGCTGGACGAATGGATGCGGGAGTTTTTGGCGGAAGGCAGAAGAAGAACGGACCTGGTTCGCTGGGGCGTATTCAGCACCGGCACGTGGTGGGATAAAAAACCTGACGCGGACAACCATACCGACATTTTCCCGATCGGTCAGAATGTACTGAATGCTTCACCTCAGTTGAAGCAAAATCCTGGATATTAATTTTAGATAAATGAGATTTCACAAACTCCTGGTGGGATTAAGTGCCGCGACATTGTTCGCGGTACTTGGCTCTGCCGCATTCACCGGCCCAAAGCCACAAAAACATGCCGTAGTTGAACGTCCCAGGGAAGCCTGGGTTTTGCGTTCGGTACTTGATGGAAGACCGCGTATCCTCAGCATTGCGCTGCATGATCGTCTCTGGCTGGCTTACAATACCAAAACAGCCGCATTGTACAAAGCGTGGACCGGGAAGATCAACTTTGGCGGCCCGGTTTATACCTCTTCTCACGGGCCGCAGCCTGTTTCTGCCGGGGTAACCTATATGGAAGAGCCGGATGAAAATCCGTGGCGCATTATGGCAGACAATAAGGAAATTACTCCCGAGGTCAGCTACAAAGGCCACACGGTCATGGACAATCAGGTTATCCTGAAATATGACCTGGAATATCAGGGCAAGAAGATCTCTATTGAAGAGAAGCCGGAGTTTTTCGATGCAGGAAGTGGCAAAACGGGGTTTGAGCGTGTATTTACGGTTTCCAATGTACCTGCGGATGCAGAACTATCCCTGAATGTGCACCTGAATTCGATGGCAGCAGATACTGATTACAAAACCGATGGAAAATACCAGGGCGTGATCAGCAAGGAAATGGCGGGTAATCAATCCCTCATTCCGATGAATGGGAAATTGATACTGAAAAACAATGGAAAAACTACTTTCTCGGTAAACCTGACCAAAAAACCGGAACAGCCGCAAGCTTCTCAGAAGGAAAACAGGACAGATATGATCGCCGGCCTCTTTGCCAAAAGCGATTGTAATACCTGCCACAACCAGGAAGTGAAAACGGTAGGGCCGGCTTACAAGGCCATTGCTGAACGTTACGAAAACAACGATCAGAACAAGAATGCATTGGTTACCAAGGTGATCAAAGGTGGCGCTGGCAACTGGGGACAAATTGCCATGTCGCCGCACCCGGACCTGAAAAAAGAAGATGCGGAAACAATGGTATCCTATATCCTCGAACTCGATGCAGAGAAAGAAAGAGCACAGGCAGCCAGCAAACTGATGCCCAAACCCGCCTACCCTATTTCCATCAAAACCGTAAATCCGGCACAGGTAGCGGGTGCAACTGAGAAGCCAGGCCTAGCGAGGCCCGGCATCGCAGTGAATATTTACCAGTTCGCCAGCGGGATCGGCAGTGTGCCGGAGATCAATGATGAAATGTTGCCTGTTAAGTCTGGTACGATCAACGCGCTGCATTTAGATGATCAGGATTTTGGTGATTTGAAGGACAACTTCGCGATTTACGCAAGCGGATATATCAATATCAAGAAAACGACTAATATCGTATTTCGTCTGGTGTGTGACGATGGCGGCAAGCTGTATATCGATAACAAACTCGTAGCCGACAATGGTGTTAACCACCCGCTGCAATCCACCGACGCGGAGATTATTTTGAAGCCGGGCAAACACCCGTTTAAGGTAGAATATTACCAGGGCGGATTTGGAAAGGGGCTTTCCCTGCAATGGAGACCTTACGGCAGCAAAGAATTTACGGTGGTACCTCCTTCGGTTTTCACTTACAAAGGCGCGGATATAAAAAGAACGGGTCAGACTGCTATTGAAGTGAAGAAGACGGACGTTCCAGGTGATCAGTCGCCGCTTGTTGACGTGCACCCGAGCTTTACATTATCGCAGGCGCGCCCGGATAACTTCCAGCCAAGAGTAGGCGGAATGGACTTCCTGGCCGATGGAAGAATGGTAGTAAGTACCTGGGATTCGCTCGGCTCTGTTTACATTGTCGACGGCCGCAAAGCAGCTTCACCCAATGATATCAAAGTGAAACGCATTGCTTACGGCCTGGCCGAGCCGCTGGGCTTGAAGGTGGTGGATGATGAAATTTACATCATGCAAAAACAGGAACTGACCAAGCTGGTAGACCTGAACAAAGACGAGATCATTGATGAATACCAGACTGTCTGCAACGGCTGGAAAGTATCTGCCAACTTCCACGAATTTGCATTCGGGCTGGTTTACAAAGACGGATATTTCTATGGAACGCTCGCTACTGCCATTAACCCGGGCGGCGCCAGTACCAAGCCACAGATCCCGGACCGCGGTAAGGCTGTGAAAATCTCCAAGAAAGACGGTTCGTTTACATTCGTTGCGTCAGGATTGCGCACGCCGAATGGAATTGGGCTGGGCGTTGACAACGAGATATTTATCGCAGATAATCAGGGTGACTGGCTTCCTGCCAACAAGATCATCCATTTGCAGGAAGGCGCGTGGTATGGTTCACGCTCGGTCGATTTTGAAGGCACCGCAAATAAGAAAGAAGCGCCACCGGTAGTTTGGCTTACGCAGGATGAAATCGGTAACTCACCAAGTCAGCCTGCAAGACTGAATGTGGGACCTTACCAAAACCAGATGATCCACGGCGACGTGACGCACGGCGGTATCAAGCGGGTATTTGCCGAAAAAGTAAATGGCGTGTACCAGGGAGCTGTCTTTCGCTTCACGCAAGGACTGGAAGCAGGTGTCAACCGGCTTGCCTGGGGACCTGACGGTTCACTGTATGTGGGCGGCGTAGGTTCGACCGGAAACTGGGGACATACCGGCAAGTTGGGCTATGGCCTTCAGAAGCTGACCTTCAACGACAAGGTTGCATTCGAAATGCTGGCAGTACGTGCGAAATCAAATGGGGTGGAAATAGAATTTACTGAACCTTTGAAAGAAGGTGTTGGTGAAAGTGCATCCGACTACGAGATCAAGCAATGGTGGTTTAAGCCTACTGCTGAGTACGGCGGCCCTAAAATGGATAATGAGAACCTGGCGGTGAAAGCGGTCAAAGTATCGCCGGATCGCAGGAAAGTAACTTTGCAGCTGACGGGAATGAAGAGCAAACACGTTGTTTACATTCATTTAAACCGGAAAACAATCGTGAGCCAAAGCAGCAAAAATCTTTGGAGTACCGAAGCCTGGTACAACATGAACGAGATTCCACAGGGTATTTAATCACCCTGGTTAACATAAAAAAAAACGGACTATCCACCTGCTGGTTGATAGTCCGTTTTTTTTAATATAGATCAGTACCCTGAATTAAAGCATTTCCTTTCTCTTGCTGGATCCTTCCGGCGGATAACTGATCGTGTCCTTTAAGGTTGAAACCTTCTCCTTGGAAAAGGAGGGAATGGAAAGTTCGCCGGATTCCTGCCATTGCTTTACCTGCTCGCTGGCTTTCGCGGCTTCTTCGGGAGAGTAACCCTGATCCTGGGCAAGGTAGACGGTCTGCGAAGGCAATGCAAAGCTGGTTCCGCTTTTGGTAACCAGTTCCATCATCCGCAGCAGCAGATCCTCCTGAATTTCGAGAAAATCATCATTGTCAATGGTATTGATATAGGCAAATACCTCGATTTTGAAAGAAGTTGCGCCAACTTCGATCAGCCGCACGCGGGCAGGCGATGAATTCACTTTCGGATGTGCATAAAGGATCGCTCGGAGTTCTACGAGCAGGTAGCGCAACTGATCCGGCGTAGTCTCCATGCGCAGATTGAACACAGGGTGAAACCAGAATTTCTCCCGGTAAGCCAGGTTTTCTATTTTCAATGAGGACAAATCTCCATTGGGGATACTAACCACCGTACGATCATTTGTCCTGACACGGGTTGCACGCATTCCGATCTGCTCGATGGTACCGGCTATGTCGCCTATCTTACAAAAATCCCCTACCCTGATCGGCTGATCCGCGATAATGGTCACACTGCCGATAAAGTTCTCTACCGTCTTTTGGGTACCGAGCGCCAGCGCAATTCCGCCAATTCCCAATGCGGCCAGCCCGGTGCTTACATCGAAGCCAAACGTATCCAGTACCAAAAGGATCCCTCCTACGACGATAGCGATCTTCAATGCACGCCGGGAGAAAAGTATGGCAGAAACAGCAGCCTGGTTCCTGCGCCTCGCCATTCTGCGTTCCGTGATCCGCGTGGCAACATCCACCAGCTCCCAGATCAGAAGAAGCGCAGCTGCCAGGCCGACGATCAGTGTCAGGTTACTGAACCATTGCCGCACTACGATTGAAATTCCCGCTTCCCGGCTGAGGGAAACAAACAGCAGAACAGCCAGATACAAGCGAGCCGGCAGTGAAAAAGCCTTTAAGACACCTGATATAGGCTCCTCCCCAGCTTTACGGTATACTAACGGAATTGTGCGCAGGAACAGTCTTGCGAGCAGACTTGCCGCGACGAAGGAAAGTATGATCAGCAATAGCATGGCGACCCAATGCGCAATCGGTACGCCGCCCCAGTCATTTTCTATCAGGATTTTGGGAGAAAGCTTGCTCAGCAGCGAGCTTGACGCGATCTGGGCTGAATCAAGTGGAATACGTTCAATGGTCTGCGTAGAGAAAAGCCATATTGGCCCTCCCGATGCATCTTTGGTGCTTTCAAGGATCAGCTCCACCGACTCGTTATTAACCTCCACTGCCCCGATCCGATCCAGATTGGGGCCAAGTTCATCATCCGTTTTGCCTTCATAATCGTTGCTGATCCACGAGTATGGGTAAATGCTCCCTTTCGCTTCCACAAGCGCGTTCAATGCCTTCGCCTGCCGCGTGCGGTCCTGTTTTTTCTTCAACGCGGGATCCCTCCTCAGGTACAATGCGGCTTTCTTGAAGTTGTTTTGAGAAGCGGCACGCAAAAAACCATCAACTGCTCCCCGGGGAGTCCGTCTGCCTAGTGAATCGGGTGGGTAAGTGACTTCTGATTTGCCTGCTTTGGTGGTATCCTGGGTAGTAGCAGGGAGTTGTGCATGCAGGTTGGAGCCCGTGAGGCCCAGGAATATAGAGAGAATAAATATTCGGAGCACGCTGCCTTTTTTGAAGAGCCGGCGGGCTTCATTGGAAAATGTAATCGGAAGAAAATCGGAGTGAATTGTTATCGACATTGCATTTTTTAATCAGGTGGATGAGCAGCTGTTTTCTATCGCTATACTCCATGCCAGTCAAGTTTGAAGTTCGGCAGAACCTCTGTTTTGAAAAGCTTCTGAGTTTCCCGTACAAATTCAGTGCCTCGGCAAAAGTAAAAAGAGCGGCAGCGAAAATGTGTGACTTATGTAACTATTGCCATTTAGATGTAACATTCCCGGCGGCTGACTGATGAACTTTACAGTTATTATCATTAATATTTTCAATTATGACAATCAGCCGCATACTCGGGATAAACAGCAGAGAAGTAGGAAAACGCGGCATTTTTTCGCGCACGGTACAAATGGTAACAGCCATCATGAATGATATCATTGCTGGTCTTGGCAATGTCACCAATTACCGCGAGAGCTGCAACGCAGTGGACATCGAAAAAGGATTAATGGGCATGCAAGTTGTCGTTCAAAGGGTAAACGGACCGACATTCAAATGAAAGCGATCGATTTGAATGGAAAGTACGCTAGTGGACAGAAGGTGTTTGCTCTGAAAAAACCGGAGCAAATGCTGGTTATCCGCCGGTACTATGGAAGAATTTACTACTGCAATGCGGTGAGTGGCGAAGACGGGGAATATGCCTACTTCGAAAGCGAGATCAACGCGATCAGCTAATTATATATTTTCAAGATTGTTGTCTCTTTTCTGCCTGAGCTTTTTATAGAAAGAAGGCGACAATCCTGTAATCTTTTTGAATTGATTGGACAAATGTGAAACGCTGCTGTAATGCAGATTATAGGCTATTTCTGTGAGATTTAGCTCATCGTAAAGCAGCAGCTCTTTCACACGTTCAATTTTGTGGTTGATGATGAATTGCTGGATATTGATCCCTTTTACTTCCGAGAAGATATTAGATAAATAGGTGTAATCATATCCTAACTTCTCTGCGATATAATCCGAGTAATTGGTCTTGGGAAGCGCGTCCTCGTGATGTACCATATTCACAATCACATTCTTGATCTTTTCGATCAGGATACTCTTCTTATCATCCAGCAATTCAAGTCCTGACTTCAACAGGTTTTTCCGCAACATTTCAAATTGGTCTTTCGATAGGTCATCATTGACCTGTACCGACCCGAGCTCCACAACCTTGTAGCTCACGCCCAGCTTTTCGAGCTCCTCCTGCACCATCATTTTGCAGCGTAGGCTAACCATGTATTTGATATATATCGTCATGAAATACTGTCTCTAAAACTTAACGGAGTACAAATTTTTCCCTTATCAGCAATATAGCACCTGGAACCGCCGATTTCACACGAATCAGGCATTTAAGGAGTAATTATCTTTATCAATGCCTGTCTACACCTCTGTTACTGATATGATTCTCTGATTGGAAAAGGTGTGAATAATACAACTATTACTACATCTTTCACAACAATACATGTACAAAATGGAATCACCTTTGAGTGTGAAAATCCTTTCGCCATTATTCCATGTATATGAAACACAAATTCCTCAACATTCTAATAAATAGTGCACTAATGGTGACTGCTTCTCAGATCATCTACGCACAAACGGCTCCAAACATAAGTACAGCCAGCAGTTTTGCACTTTATACCTCCGTCGGCGGCTTCGGGAATACAGGGACAACATCCATAACGGGCGACGTAGGCAATGGGGCTGGCGCCGTTACCGGTAGCGCTGTAACTGTGACAGGTCAAACCCATTTTGGTGATGGTGCAGGAGTTTGGCGGCCACCGGCGTAGCGACGGCTTATGCCTTTCTGGCCAGTGAGACTGACAATCCGTGTGGTAACACAATTACATCGCCACTTGGGGAGGGAACAACGCTAAATGCAGGCGTACATTGTAGTACAACAGCTACTGCACTAACAGGCACTTTGACGCTGGATGCAGAAAATGACTCCAATGCAATTTTCATTATCAAAATTAACGGCGCGCTATCCGCAGATGCGACTGCTGACATTGTGCTGGCTAACGGCGCCCAGATCAAGAATGTATACTGGCAGGTAAATGGCGCATTCAATGTGGCGGCTGATGTCGCGTTTCTTGGAACAGTCATCAATGCTGGTGCTATTTCATTTGAATCAGGCGCATCGCTCTCTGGAAGGGCACTTTCGACAGCAGGTCAGATTACTTTGAACAGTAACACCATCTCTAATGCGGATGTTTCCCTACCGGTCACGCTGGTGAGCTTTACCGTCAGAAAAGGGGAAAATGCAAATGCAGAACTGCAATGGTCAACCACTTCTGAGGTAAATAGTGATTACTTTGAAGTTCAGCATAGTCTGCTTGGAAAAGCGTGGACAAAGCTCGCTATCGTCAAATCACATGGTGAGAGCACTGCATTCATGTCTTATTCCTTCTCTGATTTATCTGTTCGTTCAGGAGATAATTTGTACCGTCTGAAAATGGTGGATAAAGACGGGACTTTTGCATACAGCAGTATCAGGAGCCTGAATGTAGAGAGTGGCAGCAAGATTGTACTCTATCCTAATCCCGCGATTAGCAGCCTGACCTTGTTAACAGCAGATATCGGTCATATTCAAGGTGTCCAATTTTTCAATACCGCCGGCAAACTGGTGCTGGACCGGACACATTCAGAAGTGGCAGATACGACGTCGGAATTTAACATCAACCATTTACCAAACGGGCTATACATTGTTAAAGTGAGTTTTGAAAATGGAAAGACTGAGAATGCCCGGATTATAAAGAGATAATGCCTCGCCATTCAGTTGAAAGAGACAACTATATGCACATTATTCTTCTTAATATCAGCCACTAAGCTACTATCCCGAATAAACCCTATCTAAATGGAAACTTTTCACGTCTTACTTTTCAGCCACCGCGACAGGACCGACGCAATTATTAATAAGTATGTTGAAAAATACAAGAATTCCGGTGAGCCTGTCACTATGGATGTGTGGGTTTCTTTCATTATAGAAAATGCACAAGATGTTATTGCAGAGCTAACCCAGAGCGGCGCCGATGTATTTCACGAGGCTATAACCAATGGAATTAACTTAGAAGTTGAAGACTACGACGCGATCCGCGAAGTAAACCTGAATGCTGCCTCCAAGTACAAATTGGAGCTAAAAAGTATATACGAACGCATTAGTGCGGCTTAGCTGGATCATCACGCTAACCACAACACTGCCATAGCTGGTTCGTAGTAATTTGTCTGAACATCAAAAAGGCACCTCGCTCTCGCAAGGTGCCTTTTTGATGTTACGTAACGATTCGAATCGCACCGGCGACCCGAAATGACCTGCTGCTTAGAAGCGGACGCAGCACCTTTTAAGTTGGGATCAAGCAGAATTCTTGGGGTGAGATTAAGCATAAAGTTTCGTGATCCTGAATAGGAAGAACGGAATATCCCTCACACCTCTGGATGAGGCCCTGAAAGCCTTGATTTTGGCGTTGAATGACTCAGCGGAACCATATTCAAGGAAAGTATCGTTTCTTTACGGAAACCCG
>NZ_LMPS01000004.1 GCF_001424405.1 Dyadobacter sp. Leaf189 | reverse complement strand
TAGCCTGCCGAACCCGAATGATAGTAAGCTGCATTGAGCGGCTCCAAGTTGATCTTATTGATCACATCATTGACCACACGTACGATGTGCCCCTTAGGGATCAATTCGTCCAGACTTGGAGGAAGCAACATCAACTGTTGCTGCTGATAAGGCTTAAAAGAAGGTTGTTTGCGGCCCATTTTTCTGATTTGCTTATACCTAAAGATAATCAATCCGGAAAATTTGCACAACCGCTACAAACAAAAAAAGACTGCCTCATTTGAGATAGCCTCTTGATTTTCAAGTGGGCCCACCTGGAATCGAACCAGGCACCTACTGATTATGAGTCAGTTGCTCTAACCGAATGAGCTATAGGCCCTTGTTTACTTTTTATTCTGCCTGGGATCGAAGCGGATCGCCGCCCCGGCAGGCACCTAATGATTATGAGCCTCAGTGGAACTGCGGCCGCCGCGCGGTTAGTTGCTCTAACCTACCGGCCAAACGTTTTTTGTGAGCTATAGGCCCGGCCAAACTTTGGTTTGGAGTGCAAAAATAGCTAAACCGTGCAATTCTCCAAACGATCATAGCAAGAATAACTGCTTTTGTCCGTTGCTTCTTTTATTACTTTTGGGGAAAAATTGGCTTTGAATAAAAGAAAGATAATTAACGATCCCGTTTACGGGTTTATCACTATTTCGTCTGATCTGCTCTATGACCTGGTAGATCATCCGTTTCTGCAACGACTTAGAAGAATCAAGCAGCTCGGGCTTGCCGATATCGTTTATCCGGGTGCATTGCATACGCGCTTTCATCACGCACTTGGCGCAATGCACCTGATGAGCCAGGCGCTCAAAGCCTTACAGGAAAAAGGACACCTGATCTGGCAGTCGGAGCTTGAAGCTGCGCAGGCTGCTATCCTCCTGCATGACCTCGGCCACGGACCTTTTTCGCATGTATTGGAAAGCGTGATGCTGCCTGGCGTGGAGCATGAGGCAATTACCCTTTCGATGATGAAAGAGCTCAACAGGCAAATGGATGGAAGATTAGATATGGCCATTCAAATGTTTGAGGGCACTTACCCGCGCCAATTTTTTCACCAGATGATTTCCAGTCAGCTCGATATGGACCGGATGGATTACCTCAATCGCGACAGTTTTTACACCGGGGTTATCGAAGGTTCCATTGGCGCAGACAGGCTGATCAAAATGCTTGATATCAGCGGCGACGAACTGGTAGTAGAGGAAAAAGCACTTCTGAGCATAGAAAACTTCCTGCATGCACGCCGTCTGATGTACTGGCAGGTATATCTCCACAAAACACTCCTGAGTGCGCAGGCAATGCTGACCCAGATCCTTTTCCGTGCCCGGGAATTGACTGCTAATGGTACCATTTTGTTTGCTACACCTGATTTTGAAAGGTTTTTGCACAACAGGTTCAAAATCGAGGACTTCGATTCCGAGCCTGGTTTAATGCAAGCTTTCAACGGATTGGACGATAATGACGTATGGGCTTCTGTGAAAGGATGGAAAACACACGAAGACCTGGTTCTTTCCGTTTTATGCAGAAAGCTGCTGGACCGGGATTTGTTTAAAATCCAGTTTTATGATCAGCAGCCTGGTGAAGAAGTGCTGGAACCGCTGCGGAAGCAGCTGCGTAGCGCGGGTGTGAGGGAGGAAGAAATGGATTATTTTTTGATTGAAGGTGAAACTACCAACTGGGCTTACGCCAAAGAACAAGACCCTATCCGCGTGAAAATGAAGAATGCGAATTTGCTCGATATAGCCGATGCATCGGATATTCCGACCATCGAAGCGCTGACTAAGATTGTACGCAAGTACTATGTATGTTGGGCTAAAAATGTATCTTTGCGTGGTTAGCAAGGATCATATCAAGAAGGAGCCGTCATACTAATTTACGCAACATACTCGAAACACATTAGCCGAAAAATATGAAATTTACTGTCAGCGAGATTGCCCAAATGCTTGATGGAACCATTGTTGGAGATGAAAAAATTACAATTGATTCGGCTGCTAAAATTGAAGAAGGGCGTCCGGGCTGCATATCTTTTTTAGCCAACAGTAAATACGAAGCTTACGTTTATTCAACCGGATCTTCCGCGGTTATCGTTAACAAGGACTTTGCTCCCAAGAAAGAAGTTTCGGCTACATTAATCTACGTCGAAAACGCTTACACTGCATTTACAATTCTTCTTGAAGAATATCAGAAACGCCTTGCAAAGAACAAGTCGGGTGTAGAACAACCCAGCTTTATCGGTGAGAACAGTCAGGTAGGCGCTGACGTTTACCGCGGCGCTTTCTCCTATATTGGTAAAAATTGCATTGTTGGTGATAATGTTAAAATCCACCCGCATAGTTTTCTTGGTGACAATGTGTCGATCGGGGATAACACGGTGGTCCACCCCGGTGCTCGTATTTATCAGAATACAATTGTTGGTAAAAACTGCGTGATCTCCGCCAATGCGGTAATCGGCAGCGACGGGTTCGGCTTTGCGCCGCAGACCGACGGAAGCTACAAAGCGATCCCGCAGCTTGGCAATGTGATCATTGAAGACGATGTAAGTATCGGGTCCAATACGACGATCGATTGCGCTACAATGGGCTCGACCATTATCCGGCAAGGCGTCAAAATAGATAACCTGGTGCAGATTGCCCATAATGTAGAGATAGGAAAAAATACCGTAATTGCAGCACAGTCAGGTATCTCCGGATCTACGACGATCGGGGAACAATGTGTGATAGCGGGGCAGGTAGGTGTAGTTGGTCACATTTCGGTTGCAAATAAAACCAAGATCGGCGCACAAAGCGGACTTGGCAAATCGGTTAAAAAAGAAGGACTTTCTTTTTCAGGATCTCCTGCGCGGGATTTGAACGAACATCTGAGATCCATGGCGCTGGTAAGAAGGCTGCCTGAAATGGAAGAACGATTGAAAGACCTTGAACGGAAGCAGGAAACCTCTGACTTTCAATAAATACTGCCGGTACCCCAACAAGCCTTTATGCAGAAAAGGATTTTATATAATGAACGAAAAACAACAAACCATTTCTAGGTCAGTATCCGTCACCGGAGTGGGTTTACATACAGGTGTAGTTGCGACGATGACCTTTGTTCCCGCGCCAGCTAACCACGGATACAAGTTCCAACGCGTTGATTTACCAGATCAGCCCATTGTAGATGCTGATGTTGACAATGTAGTGGACCTTTCCAGAGGTACGACCATTGAGCAAAACGGAGCCCGCATTCATACAGTTGAGCACACGCTCGCTGCATTGGTAGGCTTACAAATCGACAATGTGCTTATCCAGCTTGACGGTCCCGAGCCTCCGATCATGGATGGGAGCTCCATTAAATTTGTGGATGCGATCATGGATGCAGGTATTGAGGAACAAAACGCGTACCGCAATTACTTCGAAGTTCCTGAATATGTACACTATATCAATAAAGAAAATGATACGGAGCTGGCTGCATTGCCGCTTTCGGATTACAGGCTGACTGTAATGGTGGACTACAACTCTACCGTGATCAGCAGCCAGCATGCGTCATTGAACGATATCACACTTTTTAAAGATGAGATAGCGAAATGCCGCACGTTTGTTTTCCTGCATGAGCTCGAAGCCCTATACCGGCAGAACCTGATCAAAGGCGGCGACCTAACCAATGCGATCGTGATCGTAGACAGGGAAGTACGCGACGGCGAGCTGGATCATTTGTCACAGCTATTGAACAAGCCGAAAGTCAGTGTCAACAAATCAAAAGGCATTTTAAATAATGTTGACCTGCATTATCCCAACGAAATGGCCCGGCACAAGCTGCTGGACCTGATTGGCGACCTTGCACTGGTAGGCCGCCCGATTAAGGCGCAGATCCTTGCTGCGCGTCCGGGTCACGCGGCCAACGTTGCACTTGCCAAAAAGATCAAGAAACTGATCAAGTCCGGAAAAGGGGATATACCTCAATACGACCCCAATAAAGCACCGATATTTGATATCAATCAGATCGCGAACCTGCTTGCGCACCGCTATCCATTCCAGATGATTGACAAGATCATCGCATTGGATGAGAACAGTGTGGTGGGTGTTAAAAATGTGACGATTAACGAGCAGTTCTTTTTAGGGCACTTCCCGGGAAATCCTGTTATGCCTGGCGTATTGCAACTTGAAGCAATGGCGCAAACCGGCGGGATCCTCGTTTTGTCAAGTGTACCCGATCCTGATAATTACTGGCCCTATCTGATAGGCATCGACGCCTGCCGCTTCCGCCGTAATGTTTTTCCCGGAGATACCGTTATTTTCAAATGCGAGTTTACATCTCCGATGAAAAGAGGTATTGTAAAAATGAGTGGCCGCGGCTATGTAGCCGGCCAATTGGTATGTGAAGCTGATATGATAGCAAGCCTGGTAAAGAAAAAATGACACCAACCACCTTAGCATACATTCATTCTGACGCGAAAATCGCTCAGAATGTTGAAATAGAACCATTTGCTATGATCCACGCCGATGTTGAAATCGGAGAAGGAACATGGATTGGTTCGCACGCCGTCATTAATTCCGGCGCAAGAATTGGTAAAAATTGTCGTATTTACCCCGGAGCGGTGATTTCTGCTACTCCGCAGGATTTGAAATACAACAATGAATATACACTCACAGTTATTGGTGACAATACAACGATCAGGGAATATGCGACGATCAGCCGCGGGACCGAAGAGCACTGGAAAACAGTAGTAGGCTCCGACTGTCTGATTATGGCTTATGCACACGTAGCGCACGACTGCCGGGTTGGAAGCAATTGCATTATTGGTAACAATGTGCAAATGGCCGGGCACGTACATGTGGGCGACTGGGCTATTGTAAGTGCATTAAGCGCTGTTCATCAGTTTGTGAAGATCGGAGCGCATTCATTTGTGTCCGGTGCTTCGCTCGTCCGCAAGGATGTTCCTCCATTTACAAAAGCAGCTCGCGAGCCGATTTCTTATGTAGGTATCAATTCAGTAGGGTTGCGCAGGAGAGGATACAGCAATGAAAAAATCGTTGAAATCCAGAATATTTACCGGTACATCTTCATGAAGGGGCTGAACAATGCCGAAGCATTACAGAAGATAGAGCTGGAATTGCCGCCTTCAAACGAGCGGGACGAGGTGATCAACTTTATCAGAAATTCGGAGCGGGGCATTATGAAAAGTCCCTTCCAGACAAACGGAGCAAGTGAGACAGAAGCTTAGAATCTGAATGATATTAGTTTAAAGGCGCCTTCAAGGCGCCTTTTTTTATTGTATAACCAACACAGAATCACCTTCCCGCACGGTACCAAGCGTTTTTGCTACCGCATTCTGGCCGAAGAGGATTTTGTTATTGACTTTCCTATAAGTGGATAGCGTTTTCAGCGGCTCAGCGCCTTTCTCTGCTGTTGCCGGATTGATGGTTGTGAGAATGCAGCGCGCGCAGGGTTTTACAATACCGAATTCGAGATCTCCGATCCGGATCGCTTTCCATTGGTCTTCTTCAAATGGAGTACTCCCGGTAATCACCATATTTGGTCTGAAACGTTGCATGGTAACAGGCGCGTCAAGTCTGGAGTTAAGATCATCCAGTGAAGCCTGCGAGATGATCAGGAATGGAAAGCCGTCAGCGAAACTTACGTTTTCATCGTTCCTGGCATATCTGGGGTCTGCTTTGCGCTCAGTTTCTTCGGGCATTTTGACAAGTTCGAGCTTTTGTCCGAACTGCTCGCTTAGCCACTGATCCGCCTCGTCGCTTACGGTAACAGCTTCTACTACATCATCCCAGATCGTCACCGTTCTTGGTTGCTGGGTGACAGGCAGATAGGGTACTGTCAATACATTTTCGGGCTCATTCCTGTTCAATATTTTCAGGCCCTGATCAGTTAACTTAACATCAATCAATGCCATTTTGGATAAAACACGTTGGGTTAAGAACTTCCCGTTTTCATCGATGATCATCCAGCGACGATCATATTCGAGTCCGCGCTCTTCGGTCCTGGCTTCCGGCAGTCTGATCCCGCCCAGGGATTTAACGGGGTATATCCAGATTTCTGACAATTGCATCATTTGATTCAGTACTTTTTCGATAGCTAATTTGCAGGTAGTGAAAGGGGACCTGGGTTCAGAAATCCATTCGCGCGAGCGGACTTACCGTTTGGTCACAAAAATCATTTTCCAGGAACTTGAAGTGCGCGGCAATGGCGATCATCGCCGCATTGTCGGTACAGTATTCAAACGCTGGAATGTAAACGTTCCAGTTCAAGGTCTGGCCCAGCTCGGTTAAAGCTTTCCGAAGTCCCGAGTTGGCAGAGACGCCGCCCGCAATCGCAATTTCCCTGATTCCAGTTTCTCTCGAAGCTTTCTTGAGTTTTTTCAACAGGATATTAACCAATGTAAACTGAATGCTGGCGCAAATATCCGGCAGGTTCTCACTGATGAATGCCGGATTCTCCCGGACCTGTTTTTGGAGGAAATACATAAAGGAAGTCTTGATCCCGCTGAATGAGAAATCAAGCCCCGGCATTTCAGGCAATGGAAAGGAATAAGCGTCAGGGTTGCCGGCAGCGGCATATTTGTCTATCAAAGGCCCACCCGGGTAGGGTAATTCGAGCAGCTTCGCAGTTTTGTCAAAAGCTTCGCCCACAGCATCGTCGCGTGTTTCTCCGATGATCTCCATCTGCAATGGTCCCGACACTTTCACGATCTGCGTGTGGCCGCCACTTACGGTAAGGCAAAGGAATGGGAATGCCGGTTTTGGATTATCGATAAAATGCGCAAGTACGTGCGCCTGCATGTGGTTGATCTCAATGAGGGGAATGCCAAGCCCGAGCGCCATGGACTTAGCGAAAGAGGTACCAACCAGCAGGGCACCCAATAAGCCCGGGCCGCGTGTAAAAGCAATGGCATCCAGGTCTTTTTTTGTTACTTTTGCATCATTCAATGCTTTATCTACCACTGGTAGGATATGTTGTTGGTGTGCACGCGAAGCTAATTCCGGTACAACACCCCCGTATTGTGTGTGAATAAGCTGCGTAGCAACAACATTGGAGCGGATTTCCCCGTTTGTAATTACGGCTGCGGAGGTTTCGTCACACGAAGATTCAATGGCAAGAATATTCATTCTATTGAGTTATTCACAAAATTAAGCATTAACAACAAGATAAGCAGTATCGCCTGCGAAGCTGTATATGTTTAAATTCCTGAAGGCGTTAGGCAATGGTTTGACCGTGGTGATTATCTTCGCGCTTCTGGCGCTGGGTATCCTTACCATCGCATTACAGCTTCCTTCGGTACAAACCTGGGCAGTACAATCCGCTGCCGACCGGGTTTCTTCAAAACTCGGCTATCCCATTACTATTGAGAAAGTTAACATCAAATGGTTTGATGTTGTATCGCTTGAAGGAGTATCTGTAAAGGATAGCAGCCAGCGTGACATGATCGACGTGGGCCGCATTGATGTAAATCTGGATTTACACAATATTATTGAAAATGCCGCGCGCGAAATCCGCCTGGATGAAGTAAATGTGTTTCAGCCCAAAGTGCAGCTGGCCATCGTGCCGGAGTCGGGTTACCTCAATATTGACGGATTTATTGAAAGAATAAACGAGCTCACTGCTCCCGCCGTACCCCGACCCGCGAATGCACCCGAAAACAACACGCCTTTTATCATTGGCAAATCGAAGGTGATAGACGGAACGTTCAGTTATGACGATCCGAGAAGCAAGCGCGACCGGCGGAAAAGGGTTTTTGACTACTCGCATTTCAAGCTTCAACATCTTTATGGCGACCTGAAAAACTTTCTCGTTCAGGGAGATACCATTTCATTTTTGGCCAAAAACCTGAAAACGGTGGATATGCAAACCGGCCTGGAAATGCATGAGCTGGATACCCGCTTTTTGTTTTGTCAAAAGAAAATGGAATTGAAAGAGCTGGATGCGAAAATTGGGCATTCGCGGCTTAAAGACGAGGTAATTTTCTTTTACAACCGCTCGGGAGAACTGGGTGATTTCAATCACAAGATCCGAATGAAAGGGCATTTGATAGGAAGTCACGTTGATTCCCGCGATCTGGGACTGTTTTCCAGTTACATCGATGCTTTGAATGAGAGCTGGGATATTTCAGGGGATTTTAACGGGAAGGTCGACGATTTCATGATTACCAACACGGATCTGCGGTTCGGGAAGAGCAGCAGGCTGGTAGGAGATCTGGGGTTCAAAGGTTTACCGAAGATTGATGGCGTTCAAATGGATATCAGGCTTTCACTTTCCAAGATAGAGCCGACGGATCTTGTGCAGTATTATCCTGAATGGGATATGCACCCGAAACTCGAGAAATTCGGATTGACGCTGCTCGACGGGCATTTCAAGGGTACATTGGAAGACTTTTCCGTAGGTGCAAATGCGTCTTCTTCCATGGGTGAAATCGCGGGCGACCTTGTTTTTCATATTGATGGTCCGAAAACGACGACTTACTCGGGCGAGGTGAAGACCAATCGTTTTGAGCTGGGGAAGTTGCTGGAAGAAGAAGAAACCTGGCAGCAGCTTGATTTTTCGGGCAAGATTTACGGTAGGGGACTTGAATTGCGGTTTGCTTCCACGGACATGAATGCAATGGTAGGCAGGGTAGGTTTCAGGAACTATGATTACCGGAACATTCGTCTCAAAGGAAATTTGCAAAACCAGTACTTCAATGGGCTTGTGAGTGCCAGGGATACGAACCTCGTTTTGAACCTGGAAGGAGAGTTTGACCTGTCCAGGGCGCAAAATTCATTCGATTTGCAGGGTGTGGTAGAAAGAGCAAACCTGGCGCAATTAGGTTTTTCCAAAGAACCGATCACGCTCCGTACCCAGCTGAATGTAAATGTGTTGGGGAATACATTTGACGAACTTACCGGCGATGCCAGGTTGCTGAATACCTATTTGTTGATGACAAATCAGGAGCGTAACCTGGTCATGGATACGCTTACTTTCTCTTCCAGACAAGAGGAGGAAAACAGGATTTTAAAGCTTGAAAGCGAATTTCTGACCGCCAAAGTAGAGGGAGATTTTCTGCCTACCCAGTCGTGGAGCGACCTGAACAGGTTAATGGACGAATACAAGCTTTACTTTTTCGAGAACCAGGCAAATCGCCAGCAATACTACGCCAGCAAGCCCGTACAATCTGTTCAGAAAAGATACCAGATAGATTACGAGCTTGAAACCAGGAATTTGTCCCGCTTTCTGGCATTCTTAAGTCCGGATATCTACGTTTCAAGAGGAGCCAGGCTGGAAGGTGTTTTTAGAATGGATAATACAGCAATCCTGACTTTAAATGCTGTTTCAGACACTTTGCGGTACGGGACTAATCAGTTTGTGAAGTCAGAGCTGGATGTAACTACATCCAAGTTCGTGAACAATGCGGAGGTACTTGCCTCCATTCTGGTCACGTCCGATAAGCAGCAGATGAGCGTGCTTGTTCCGACTGAAAAGCTTGAATTTGAAGGCACCTGGGATGAGGACCATATCGATTTTAATGGTGCATTGCATCAGGTGAAAAGTACGAACCAGGCTAATCTTGCGGGAGAGATCAGGTTCTTGCCGGCAGGTCTGGATATCGGGTTTAAAGATTCAAAGCTGAACCTGCTCGACGAAGAATGGAGCGTTCCTTCGCAAAGCCTGATTTCCATTGTAGGCAGGGATATTACCTTATCAAATGTCGGGCTAGTAAGCGGCAAGCAGCGCATCTTTTTGACTGGTATAGCTTCCGAGAATCCCGAAAAAAGTATGCTGCTCGATATCAGGAATTTTCGGTTAAACAGTCTTAATCCGGTACTGAATACCAAGCTCGCCGGGATCATGGACGGTTCTGCGCGGGTAAAAGATATTTATAACAGCGTGATCCTGGACGCCAGTTTTAACATCGAAAGTCTGGGTTATGCACAGTACGAATTCGGGAATTTGTCGGGAACCGGCGACTGGGACCAGATTACAAGCGAGTTGCAGATCGATGCACAGCTTAGTAAGAATGCGCGACGGGTTTTCAATCTTGTAGGTTCATACAGACCAAAACTGACGGACAATACGCTCGATCTCAAAGCAATTTTCAACCATATTGACTTTAAGGCACTCGAACCATTTGCCGAGGGGCTGGTATCTGATATTGGCGGCCGTGCGCAAGGTACCGTGCTGATCAAAGGTAAGGTAGACGCTCCTGTGCTGTCGGG
This sequence comes from Dyadobacter sp. Leaf189, assembly GCF_001424405.1. Taxonomy (GTDB): domain Bacteria; phylum Bacteroidota; class Bacteroidia; order Cytophagales; family Spirosomataceae; genus Dyadobacter. The sequence goes on along the minus strand of NZ_LMPS01000004.1, from coordinate 1,211,758 downwards.
ATCATTGATGGTGGAGCAGGGCAGGATGAAGTTCGATTACCTGCAATCGGTGTTTACTTTCAATGACAAGATCAATTTTACCGAAAGTGAAATCACGGTCAATAACATGGTTGTGACGGATACTGATGGCAATACGGCGGCAGTGCGGGGCGGGGTTTTTCACGACGGGTTTAAGTACTTCTCGCTCGGCTTCAATGCGGACCTGAGGAATTTCAAAATTTTAAATACCAATGTAAAAGACAACGATGTGTTTTACGGAACGGCTTATGTTACCGGGCCGGTAGCAGTTTTCGGGCCGATTGACAACCTGAATATTGAAGCAAATGTAACCAGCAACAAAGGCACCAAGATTTACATTCCTCTCGATGGTGCCACAGAAGTAGCTACCCAGGATTATATCCAGTTTGTGAGCAAAATGCCCAAACCCGACAGTACAAGCACCACTACACAAGCGGACTCCATTACCCGGAGCCAGGTTGCGGGTGGTATCAAAATGGATTTTAATTTCAATCTCACTCCTGATGCAACCTGCGAGATTATTTTCGACCGGCAAACAGGCGATATCCTGCGCGGAAACGGATCGGGGCGATTGAACCTGAACATAGATACCCAGGGTGATTTCACGATGGCGGGTACTTACGAAATTGAGCGGGGAGAGTACAACTTCACCTTGCAGAATGTAATTAACAAGAAATTCAGTATCAAGCCAGGCAGCCGGATTGTGTGGTCAGGAGATCCTTACGGTGCTATTCTGGACGTAAAAGCGGGCTATACCCAGCTGGTTTCACTGGCTGGCGTGCTGCCTAACACAAGTGCTTCCAGTACCAACAACAATGATGCATTGTCGCGCAGGTACCCGGTGGAGGTGACGATCGGCCTCTCGGAAAGGTTGATGTCGCCGCTGATCCGGTACGATTTGAAAATATTGGACAATCCGTCGCTCAACAGGTACCGCGGCGAGCTGGAAGCTTTTCAGAACAAGCTGAAATCTGATGAGCAGGAGCTGAGCCGGCAGGTGAGCAGTTTGCTCGTGGTTAACCAGCTACTTCCCGAGAGTAGCCTGGCGACAGTAGGAAGCCAGAATTTCCTTGGAAGCAGCATCAGCGAGCTGGTATCCAATCAGATCAGCCGATGGGCTTCGGGTATCAATGAAAATCTGGAAGTAGGTGTGTCCGGGCTTTCCCTCGACCAGAATGCATTGAATAACCTGCAATTGCGCTTTTCCTATCGTTTTCTGAATGACCGTTTCAGGGTTACCAGGGACGGGCGGTTTACGTCAGGCGCACAAAGTCAGACGGGGACTACTGCCTACGATGCAGCCAGCCTTTTGGGGGAATGGACATTGGAATACTGGCTCAACAGTCAGGGCTCAGTGCGGGTGAAAGCTTACAACCGGAATGTTCAGAATCCACTTTCTCTCAATAATACAGTGACAACTGGCGGGGTGAGCATGCAGTTTACACACAGCTTTAACCGGTTCAATGCAATGCCGAAACCTTCGGTGAAGATACCTTACGTGATCCCGGCTGATTCTACCCGCCAGGATACTACTGCGAAGAAGCTGATTTCGGAGAAGAATTCGACGCGTTGACCCCTCTTATTCTCCCCTATACCGCACAGCCAATCCGCTGAGCATATATCCCTCACTTTTTGCACTTGTATAGTACTTGTACTGTACATGGATAATGGCGTCGGCCCCGATTTTCTGGGCTTTCATCACCAGCCGCGCAGTCAGCAGCTCCTTTGTTTTGGCATCGTTGCCGCGGTACATCATTCTTCTGTCCTGCGTTTGTTCTCTCGTCAATGAATCCTCACTGCTGATTTCAACCACGCCGATCTCCGTATAAGGCCGGTCGACAGTCTGATTTTCGTACAGTACCTCGATGGGATATTTGGTGTTGGTAGAAATGGGAATGCCGCTGGAACAGCTCGACAAAAAGGCTGCTGATAAAAGACTGATAATGCTAAAAGCTGCTTTAAAGGGTTTCATTCTTAATGATTTGAAATAAACATATACACACAAAGGTGGCCAAAATGTTGCAACCGGATCCTCTTACCTTTTATCAGAAAGCCGTTGTTTCATGAAATATTCTGCATTATTTTCAAGCATTGTAAATCTAATTCAATTCACTCTGATATGGTCATGAATTCTAAAAGAAAGGTGGTCGGCTTGCTGCTGTCCACGCTGCTGTCGGCTCCATTGCTGGCACAAACCCTCCCCAAAGGTGTCACGAAAGTGACCTCCGTGGAAGGTATCACAGAGTATAACCTGGAAAACGGATTGAAAGTATTGATGTTCCCCGATCCTTCCAAGCCGACCATTACCGTGAATGTTACATACCTGGTGGGCTCTCGCCACGAGGGATATGGCGAAACGGGAATGGCGCATTTGCTGGAACACCTTGTGTTTAAAGGTTCACCCAAGCATCCGAATATCCCGCAGGAGCTCACCGAACACGGCGCACGCCCGAATGGTACTACCTGGTACGACAGAACCAACTATTTCGAAACGTTTTCAGCTACCGAGGAGAACCTGAAATGGGCGCTCGATCTGGAATCCGACAGAATGGTTAATTCTTTCATTGCCAAAAAGGATCTGGACAGTGAGTTCAGCGTGGTGCGCAATGAATTTGAATCCGGGGAAAACAGCCCGTTTAATGTATTGATGGAGCGGGTGATTTCGTCGGGATACCTGTGGCATAACTACGGGAAGTCTACGATTGGAAACAGGTCTGATATCGAGAAGGTACCGATCGAGAATTTGCAGGCTTTTTACAAAAAATATTACCAGCCCGACAATGCGGTTGTAACTGTTGCGGGGAAAATCGACGAGGCGAAAACGCTGGCAATGGTCAACGAATACTTTGGCAAAATAGCAAAACCTGCACGTACCTTGCCAAAATCGCATACGGTGGAGCCAACTCAGGACGGAGAGCGTTTTGTGGAACTGAAAAGGACAGGCGATGTGCAGTTGCTGATGGCAATGTACCACATCATGCCAGGCTCGCACGCTGATTATCCTGCTATGGAAGTGCTGACCGAGCTGCTCACCACAGAGCCGAACGGGCGGCTTTATAAAAACCTGGTGGATACCAAAAAAGCTTCTTCGGAATTCGGTTTCAGCTTCCAGTTGTATGATCCGGGCTTTGTGCTGTTTGGTGCCGAAGTGTTGAAAGAGAAATCCCTCGACGAAGCGAGGCAGGCTTTTGTGGCTACCCTGGATTCAACTGCATTGCTAAAACCGTCTGCCGAAGATGTGGAGCGGGCTAAAACCACAATCCTGAAAAACTGGGATCTGGAATTTCGTAATTCTGAAAGGGTAGGGTTGAGTATCAGCGAATCCATTGCCACCGGCGACTGGCGGCTTGCATTTTTGTTCAGGGATAATATCCGTAAAGTAACTCCTGACGATGTATTCAAGGTTGCGCAGTATTATTTCAAACCTTCGAACCGCACATTAGGAACATTTACGCCGGATGCAAAACCCGTACGCGCAGAAATTCCCGAGGCGCCCAAAGTGGAAGACCTTGTGAAGAACTACAAAGGAGAAGCGGTGGTAGCCGAGGGAGAGGCATTTGATCCTTCTCCAATGAATATCGAATCGAGAACAACCAGAGTTGAAAAGCCGAATACCATTGAAACTGCATTGTTACCCAAGAAAACACGCGGTAATGTGGTAGCAGCCAGGATCACGCTCCGCTATGGCGATGAAAAAAGTCTGATGAACAAGGCTACGATTTCGGATCTGACGGGATCGATGCTTGATAAGGGGACAAAAACCAAAACGCGTCAGCAGATCAAGGACGAATTTGACAAGCTGAAAGCGCGTGTCAGCTTCTTTGGCGCGAATAACCAGGCAGGTGCGAACATTGAAACAACCAAGGAAAACCTGCCGGCTGTATTGAAGCTGGTTGCCGAAGTTTTGAAAACACCTGCATTTGACGAAAGCGAATTTGAAAAACTGAAACAGGAAGAACTTGCGGGCATTGAATCCCAGAAAAGTGAGCCGCAGGCGATCGCATTTAACCAGTACCGCCGCATTACAAGCCCTTATCCTAAAAGCGATATCCGCTACGTAGGTACATTTGATGAAGATATTGCGAATGTCAAAGCTGCTAAGATTGAAGATATCCGCCAGTTTCACAAGGATTTTTACGGAGCAGGGAATGCATCTGCAACGGTGGTGGGCGACTTTGATAAAGCTGCGGTGGAAAAGATCATCAATGCAGAATTCGGAACCTGGAAAAGCGCGAAGCCATTTACACGTATTGCTTCACCTTACCAGGCTGTAAAAGCCGAAAACAAGGCGCTTGAAACGCCGGACAAAGCAAATGCGATGTTTGTGGCTGGAATGGGAATGCCGCTGCAAGACACGGATCCTGACTATCCCGCATTGATTATGGGTAATTACATGCTTGGAGGCGGATTTTTAAACTCTCGCCTGGCAGCCCGCATCCGGCAGAAAGACGGGTTGAGCTATGGTGTAGGATCGCAATTCTCTGCCAGCTCGCTCGACAAAAGCGGCACTTTCATGTCTTACGCCATTTATGCGCCTGAGAATGCGGAGAAGCTTGAAGCTGCATTTAAAGAGGAAATTGACAAGGTGTTGAAGGAAGGTTTTACAGCCGAAGAGTTAAAGGCGGCCAAGTCAGGTTACCTGCAATCGCGTCAGGTAGCACGGTCGCAGGATGCATCTCTGACCAGCACACTGACCAATAACCTTTATCTCAACCGTACCATGCAGTGGGATGCGGATTTTGAGAAAAAGATTGAGGCGCTGACTCCCGAGCAGATCAAAGCTGCATTTAACAAGCACATTGATTATAACAAGCTTGTCATTATTAAAGCAGGGGATTTTGAAAAAGCTAAAAAAGGAGCTCCCAATCAAGGCGCGCCGGGTAAACTGGGCGGAAGCGAGAAAAACTAATGCAACCTGAAAGTTGAACAGAAAACCGGCAGCAAAAAGCGCCGGTTTTCTGCTTTACTAGGTGTACATGTTTAACTTTGCGACATTATCTACAAATCAGCGGTATCGAACCCACTTCTTATGAAATCAATCTACGCCATTGTTCTTGCATGTTTTCTGGCAGGAATGAGCCAATATTCCGCACAAGGTCAGACTAAGTCGAAAACAGCGCCACAACCTGCAAAACTTGCCCGGCCAAAGCTGGTAGTAGGCATCGTCGTGGATCAGATGCGCTATGATTATCTGTACCGATACTACGACAAGTACAAGGAAGGCGGATTGAAAAGGCTGATGAATGAAGGTTTCAACTGTCGCAATAACCACTACCATTATGCATTGACGGTAACTGCGGCGGGACACTCTGCGGTGTACACGGGATCAATGCCGGCAATCAATGGGATCATTGGAAATGAATGGTATGATAATGCAGCGCAAAAAGGGGTTTATTGTACCGATGATAATACAGTCGCTACTGTTGGCAGCAGTAATGTTACCGTTGGAAAAATGTCGCCGCGCAATTTACTGGTGAGTACCGTAACAGATCAGCTTCGCATCGCTACCAACTTCCGCTCAAAAACGATAGGTGTGGCTATTAAAGACCGTGCTTCGATTTTACCGGCCGGCCACGCCGCGAGCGGTGCATACTGGTTTGATTCAAAAACGGGCAATTTCGTAACCAGCACTTACTATATGCCCGCATTGCCGAAATGGGTTACCGACTATAACAGCTTGAAGAAGCCAGCGGAATATGCCGGAAAAGGCTGGTCAACACTTCTTCCGGTTGATCAATACAGCCAGAGCAGCAAGGATGAGGTGGTTTGGGAAGGTTTGATCACCTCCAATAATAAAACCACTTTCCCGCACGAACTTGTCGGGAATGCAGGCGATGCATTCGGTCCGGTTACAACTTCGCCCTGGGGCAATACGTTGACAAAAGAAATGGCGATCGCTGCGATTAAAGGGGAGAATTTAGGAAAAGGGGCGGATACTGATTTCCTGGCAGTGAGCTTTTCGTCGCCCGACCGCATCGGTCACATGTTCGGTCCCAACTCCGTGGAGCAGGAGGATAATTACCTGAAACTGGATATGGAGTTTGCCGAGCTCTTCAATTTTCTGGATTCCTGGACCGGCAAAGGCAACTATACCGTTTTTCTGACAGCCGATCACGGCGCAATGGACGTTCCGGCTTTTTGGCAGGAGCACAAACTACCCGCAGGTCTTTTAAGCGCAACTGCATTGACGCGCAGCATTGTCAAAGCAATGAACGATGCTTACGGAGAGGCGGACTACATCGCTGCATTCGAAAACTACCAGATCTATTTCAATAAGGCGGTTTTGAAGGAAAAGAAAATCACGGTTGAAGATGCATATCAGCTGCTGCGAAATACGGTTTTGTCTGCCGATGGAATAGCTGATATCATCAACTTACGGGATATCGGAAAGGCGCCTTTGAACACTTACCAGCTTGAATTGTACAAGAACAATATCAATGCAAAACGCAGCGGGGATTTGCAGCTGATCCTCCAACCGGGCTGGTTTGCTTCCAGCTTTGGTACTGGTACTGACCATGGCACACCTTACAATTACGATACCCACGTTCCTTTCCTGCTTTATGGCTGGGGCGTGAACAAGGGCGAAACTCTAAAACGCACCACTATCGCCGATATCGCACCGACAATCGCTGCATTGCTGCACATTTTGCCGCCAAGCGGAAATGTCGGAAACCCTGTTGAAGAAGCATTGAAAAAGTAGAATCAAGCGGCTGAAAGTTGAAGTTCAGTTATATAATAGTTTAATCTAAATCCTTATAGTGTGAAAAAAGTAGTTCTCTGCCTGTTGGTAGCATTGGGCGCAAATGCCCAAACTGCCAAGAAAAGTGCCGCAACAAAGCCGGCAACACTTGCCCGCCCCAAACTGGTTGTAGGTATTGTGGTCGACCAGATGCGGTACGATTACCTTTACCGGTATTACGATCAATATACAGAAGGTGGTTTCAAGCGGATGATGAATGAAGGTTTTAACTGCCGGAATAATCATTATCCTTACGCATTGACAGTTACAGCGGCCGGCCACGCTTCTGTTTACACAGGTTCTGTTCCGGCGATCAATGGGATTGTTGGAAATGAGTGGTTTGATCCCATTAAAAAACAGGAGGTATATTGTGTAGAAGACAGTACTGTGAAAACAGTGGGCAGCACTACAGGGAGTGTAGGCAAAATGTCACCGAGAAATTTGCTTACAAGCACTGTTACGGATCAGCTCCGCATTGCTACTAACTTTCGTTCTAAAACAATAGGCGTCGCCATTAAAGACCGTGGCTCCATTTTGCCTGCCGGCCACACTGCAAATGCAGCTTACTGGTTTGATTCCAAAACGGGTAACTGGGTTACCAGCAGCTTCTACATGGAGGACCTTCCGCAATGGGTGAAGGATTACAATGCGCGGAAAATGCCTTCGGAATACTTGAAAAAAGGCTGGGAGTTGTTGTTGCCTGCTGATAGCTACACACAAAGCTCACCGGACGACGTAGCCTGGGAAGGTAAATTGCCGGGTGCGAAAAAGCCTGTTTTCCCTTATGAACTTGCTGGTCTGGCAGGGGACGCTTTTGGCGTGGTAACCGACACCCCCTGGGGGAATACGATCACGAAAGAAATGGCGATAGAGGCAATCAAGGGAGAGAAGTTGGGTAAAGGTGCAGATACAGATTTCCTGGCGATCAGCTTTTCTTCAACAGATAAAATAGGACACAGGGTAGGGCCTAACTCCATTGAGCAGCAGGACGATTTCCTTCGCCTTGACCGCGAATTTGCTGATCTTTTCAGTTTTCTGGATAGCTGGGTAGGAAAAGGCCAGTACACTGTATTCCTCACGGCCGATCACGGCGTTGTGGATGTTCCCGGCTTTGCAGCAGAACATAAGCTGCCTTCCGGACTGGTGGATCGCAAGTTGCTTACCAAAACCGTTACTGAGGCATTGAATGAAGGATTTGGAGAAGGTAAGTATGTGATCAGCACTGATAACAACCAGCTGTACCTGGATCATGAATTGTTGAGGAAAAAGAAAATCAGCGTGTCGGATGTTTCGAAGCTAGTAAGAGAGGCGGCATTGACTGTTCCCGGCATCGCAGATGTAATTGATCTCAGCGACATTGGCAAGGCGCCTTTGAACACTTATCAGGCCGAGTTGTACAAAAATAATATCAATGCAAAAAGGAGCGGCGATATTCAGGTGCTTTCGCAGCCTGGCTGGTTTTACGGAACCGCAACCGGTACTTCCCACGGAACTCCTTATAACTACGATACCCAGGTACCCTTCGTGCTTTTTGGCTGGGGAATCAATAAAGGCGAAACGGTAAGAAGAACACACGTTTCAGACATCGCCCCCACCATCGCCGCACTACTGCACATTCTGCCAGGAAGCGGAAATGTAGGAACCGCGGTGGAAGAGGCGTTGAAGAAGTAGAAATGTACTTCGGCTATCGGCTGTCAGCTATCGGCTTTGCGAATAAAGCTGATGCTGACAGCCGACTGCCGAAGTTCCCCTAGCTTTCCTCCACAATCAGAACAATTCCTTCTGTTCTTTTGATAACTACTTTGCTGCCTGCAGGGATTGAGTTTTGATTGCTGGCGAGTGCTTTCCATTCAGCTCCCCGATAGTATATCTTTCCTTCTCCATTCAAAGGGATATCTTTGATCACCATCGCGGTTTCGCCTATGAACTCGGTGTAGCCTGTATCGCCTGTCCGGTCTAGGAGCCTTCTGGCATGTTTCCGGAGAACCAGCAGTGAAACGAGGGAAACGGCAGAGAATGCGAGAATCTGACTTTCTGTTGTGGGTAAAACGCCGAGCAGCGTGAGTAATGAAGTGGTTAATGCACCTATTGCAAAAAATACGAATACGAGTAAAATGCTGACCAGTTCTGCAAGCAGCATCACCAGTCCAACGATAAGCCATATTTGGGGCAGCGACAAATCCATACTATTTCTTCTGTTCTGATTTGACAACTGTTAAGGCTGTGGCAATGAGGGATCCCACATCAGCAAGGTTGGCCGGGATAATCAGTGTATTTCCTGCTTTGGCCAGCTTACCGAATTGTTCCACATAATTTTCGGCCACTTTCAGCTGCACCGCTTCCGATCCACCTTCTGTCTTGATCGCCTCTGCTACTAGCCTGATACTTTCTGCAGTAGCTTCCGCGACCGATCGCAGGGCAGCAGCTTCACCTTCCGCTTCATTGATTTGCCTTAATCTCAAACCTTCTGATTCCAATACTACCTTTTGTTTTTGTCCCTCAGCCACATTGATGGCGGCCTGCTTTTCTCCGTCTGACTGCAGAATAACAGCCCGGCGCTCGCGCTCAGCCTGCATTTGCTTTTCCATTGCATTCAGTACGCTTTGAGGAGGAGTAATATTTTTGATTTCATATCGTAAAACCTTCACACCCCAGCCCGTTGCCGCTTCATCGATTGATTCAACAACAGCCCGGTTGATCGTCATTCTTTCTTCAAATGTTTTGTCCAGATCCAGCTTTCCTATCTCGCTCCTCATGGTGGTCTGAGCAAGTTGGATAACCGCAAAAGTATAGTCTGCTATACCATAAGCTGCCTTTTTCGGATCAATCACCTGAATGAAGATTACCCCATCCATGCGCACCTGCACGTTATCGCGTGTGATACATATCTGCTCGGGAATGTCGATTGCCGATTCTTTGAGGGTGTACTTATATGCTATCCGATCAAAAAACGGGATGATAAAGTTGATTCCGGGTTGAAGTACTGCGTAGAATTTACCTAATCGTTCCAGGATATAGGCAGTTTGTTGAGGAACTACCTTGACCGTCATCAAAACAGTCAGCACGACGAGGACCAGCAATACAATCAGTGAAGTCATAGCAACTTAGTTAAGGTTTATTGCGAAAATAGCCATAACCAGATAGGGTTGCAATGCTTCTTTGATTAACGCGGCAGAAACTTGCCTGCCGGTTTAATAAAAGGATAGGTGGTGACAGAAATATTAATCTTTCAATATTTCTTTTGAAATTACCATTTTCTGGATTTCACTTGTTCCTTCTCCAATGGTACAAAGCTTGCTATCGCGATAGAACTTTTCAACCGGGTAATCCTTCACAAACCCGTAGCCGCCGAATATCTGGACGGCTTCGTTAGCAACCCTCACTGCAGTTTCAGAAGCATGGTATTTGGCCACAGAACTCTCCAATGTCACTTTTTTGCCTGCATCTTTCAATGCGCCTGCATGAAATGTGAGTAATGTAGAAGCCTGAATATCGGTGTGCATATCAGCGAGCTTGAATGCAATTGCCTGGAAATCACAGATCGCCTTCCCGAATTGCCGGCGTTCTTTGGAATAGGCGAGTGCAGCTTCATAAGCGCCTAATGCGGTACCCACCGAGAGGGCCGCAATGGAAATCCTTCCGCCGTCGAGTATTTTCAATGATTGTACAAAGCCGTCGCCGATCTCGCCCAAACGTTGTGAATCCGGAATGTGGCAGTCTTCAAAAATCAGCTCGACCGTTTCAGAAGAGCGCATGCCGAGTTTATCTTCTTTTCTTCCGGCCGAAAATCCCGTTGTTCCCTGCTCGATAATGAATGCAGTTGCGCCGTGTTTGTCGCCGGGCTCGCCTGTTCTGGTAATTACAACGGCCACATCACCGGTCTTTCCGTTTGTGATGAAATTTTTGGAACCGTTCAGTACCCATCCGTCGCCCTTTCTTACAGCTGTCGTGCGCATGTTACCAGCATCAGAACCCGTGTTTGGCTCAGTCAGGCCCCACGCTCCGACGAATTCGCCGGTGGCAAGCTTCGGTAAATAGGCCGATTTCTGGGATGCATTGCCAAACATCAATATGTGATTTGTACAAAGCGAATTGTGCGCCGCCATTGACAATCCAACCGACGGATCCACTTTGGAGAGCGCAATAATGGCAGTTACATATTCCTGATAGCCTAGCCCGGAACCTCCATATTCTTCGGGTACCAGCATGCCCATTAAACCCAGTTCGCCGAGGTTTTGGAACAATTCCCGTGGGAAATGCTGCTGCTCATCCCAGGTTCTTATATAGGGTTTTATATGCATTGCGGCGAAATCCCCCACTGTTTCCTCTATTAAATGGCAGGTTTCGTCTCTTTCAGCCTGCGTGCTCTCCCAATTAGGTGTGTCCATGCGTGTTGTTATTAAAATTTGTATTTACCAATGATAACGAGATTTGGCTCAATTCACTAACCACTAACGAACAAATCGGCAGGGCCGCGGTGAACATTCATTTAAAAAAATTACTTTTGCAACCGGTTGCGTTGGCATTACTTAGATAAATACAATAGATTGCATTAGTATTTTGCTCACGATATACGTTATATAACAATTTTTACATTTTATGAAAATCGCAGTTGTAGGAACAGGTTATGTTGGTTTGGTTACGGGTACCTGCTTCGCCGAAACAGGCAACCAGGTGACTTGTGTCGACATTGACGTTAAAAAAGTAGAACGGTTGCAAAAGGGAGAGATTCCCATTTATGAGCCAGGACTTGATGTGCTTTTCGACCGCAATGTCGCAGAAGGCCGCTTGCTATTTACGACTAACCTTGCCGAAGGGATTAAAGGCGCGCAGGTTATATTCCTCGCTTTGCCAACACCTCCGGGAGAAGACGGATCCGCTGATTTGAAGTATATCCTGAAAGTTGCTGACGATCTCGGCCCTATTCTGGAACAATATGCAGTAATCGTTGACAAAAGCACAGTTCCTGTGGGAACAGCCGAAAAGGTAAGTGCTGCGATTGCGAAAAATGCGAAAATTGATTTCGACGTGGTATCCAACCCTGAGTTCTTAAGAGAAGGTGTTGCGGTTGAGGATTTCATGAAGCCGGATCGCGTTGTGGTTGGTACTACTTCTGATAAAGCGAAGAAAGTAATGGAGAAACTATACGCTCCATTGGTAAGACAAGGTAACCCGGTAATCTTTATGGACGAGCGTTCGGCCGAGATGACCAAATATGCGGCTAACTCATTCCTGGCAATGAAAATTACCTTCATGAATGAGATCGCTAACCTTTGCGAGAAAGTGGGTGCAAACGTAGATGATATCCGTCGTGGTATCGGTACGGACAGCCGCATCGGAAAGCGTTTCCTTTTTGCAGGTATCGGATATGGTGGAAGCTGCTTTCCGAAAGACGTTCAGGCGCTTGCCAAAACTTCAAGGGATTTCAATTATGACTTCCGTATCCTGAAATCAGTAATGGATGTAAATGACGACCAGAAGAAGAAATTGCTTCCGATGATCGAGAATTATTTCGAAGGAGACCTGAAAGGAAAAACAATTGCAGTCTGGGGATTGGCTTTCAAACCATACACAGACGATATCCGCGAGGCGCCGGCGCTTGAAAATATCGAAGCTCTACTGGAAGCAGGTGCGAAGGTAACTGTGTACGATCCGGAGGCGATGAATAATGTAAAAGGTATTTTGGGAGACAAGGTTACTTTCTGCCACACACCTTATGCGGCGCTGGACGATGCAGATGCACTGGCAATTTTTACAGAATGGCCGCAATTCCGTACACCTGAGTTTGATAAAATGGGTAAGTTGTTAAAAAATCGGGTAATTTTCGACGGAAGAAACCTTTACGAGTTGGATCAGATGCGTGAAAACGGTTATACTTATTACAGCATCGGACGTGAAAAGGTAGTTCCAGCCTGATCAAGAAGTATTTTAATTTAACTTATCTCATTGTTAATGAAACGTGTATTAATCACCGGGGCCGCAGGTTTTTTAGGCTCACATCTCTGTGAACGGTTTTTAAAGGAGGGAATGTATGTGATCGGAATGGATAACCTGATTACAGGCGATATGCGGAATATTGAGCATTTGATGCCCGATCCGAATTTCGAATTCAACCATCATGATGTAACCAAGTACGTGCACATTCCTGGCGAGCTGGACTACATTATGCATTTTGCTTCGCCGGCCAGTCCGATCGATTACCTGAAAATCCCAATCCAGACGCTGAAAGTAGGCGCGATGGGAACCCACAACCTGCTTGGGCTTGCACGTGTGAAGAAAGCGCGTTTCATTATCGCTTCCACTTCGGAAGTATATGGTGACCCGCTCGTGCATCCGCAAACGGAAGACTATTGGGGACACGTAAACCCGATTGGTCCAAGAGGCTGTTACGATGAAGCGAAAAGGTATCAGGAAGCAATTACAATGGCTTACCACCGCTACCACGAGCTTGAAACCAGGATCGTACGTATTTTCAATACTTATGGTCCTAGAATGCGATTGAATGACGGACGTGTATTGCCTGCATTCATTGGTCAGGCGCTTCGCGGCGAGGATATTACTGTTTTCGGAGACGGAACACAGACCCGCTCTTTCTGTTATGTGGATGACCTGGTAGAAGGTATCTACCGCTTGCTGATGAGCGATTATTCTTTGCCAGTGAACATTGGTAACCCTGGTGAGATTACAATCGGCCAGTTCGCTGAGGAAATCATCAAGCTCACCGGAACTGACCAGAAAGTGGTTTACAAGCCGCTTCCACAGGACGATCCGAAACAACGTCAGCCTGATATTACCAAAGCAAAGGAGATACTTGGCTGGGAGCCAAAAGTTTCCCGTGAAGAAGGACTTCGCATTACTTACGATTACTTCCGTAACCTGCCCACCGAGCGGCTTTACGAAGAATCCAATCACCGCGGCTTCGAAGGATTCAGCGCCACGAAATAGATCAAATGAAAAAACCCGCTTCAAGCGGGTTTTTTCATTTATGTAGATCAGGTAAAATGGTTACACTTCCATGATCTCTTTTTCTTTTGCATTGAATATCTGCTCTACTTTTGAAATGTAGCCGTCAGTCAGCTTTTGTACACGGTCTTCGCTGATTTTAACCAAATCCTCCGCAACACCTTCTTTCGTCAGCTTTCTCAGTGAGTTATTAGCATCCTGGCGAATGTTACGAATGTTGATCTTCGCTGTTTCAATTTCGTTTTTAGCACGTTTCACCAGCTCTCTTCTGCGCTCCTCGTTCAGCGGCGGTACCGAAATACGGATCATTTCCCCATCATTTGAAGGTGCAAATCCCAGGTTGCCATTACGGATAGCCTTTTCGATTTCATTGATGATCTTCTTTTCAAAAGGGCGGATCGCAATCGTTCTTGCATCCGGCGTGTTGATGGTAGCCACATTCTGCAAAGGAGTCATTGAACCGTAGTATTCGATTTGAAGGCCTTCCAGCATTTGTGGCGATGCTTTTCCAGCGCGTATTTTACCTAATTCGATGATGAGGTGTTTGATAGCGCCTTCCATGGTATCCTTGGCGTCGTCAAGATATAATTCTATTTCTTCCATTGGTTTTTAAAATATGCGGTTCAGCTAGTTGGATATAAGCGTTCCTACCTCTTCTCCCATCACCAGATCGTACAGGTTGCCGGGTTTGTTCATATCAAAAACAATAATAGGCAGGTTGTTCTCCTTACAAAGCGTGAAAGCCGTAAGGTCCATTATTTTGAGGTTCTTGGACAATGCTTCGTCGAAACTCAGCGTGGAATACTTTACGGCAAAAGGATCTTTTTCAGGATCCGCAGTATAGACACCGTCTACACGGGTTCCCTTTAAAACCACCTCTGATTCGGATTCAATGGCGCGGAGACCTGCCGTGGTGTCAGTCGTGAAGTATGGATTACCTGTTCCTGCCCCGAAAATAACCACCCGGCCTTTTTCAAGGTGACGAATCGCACGGCGGCGGATCAATGGTTCACAAACCTGTTCCATTTTGATTGCGGACATCAGGCGGGTGTGAATACCGTGTTTTTCGAGTGAGCTTTGGATCGCCATTCCATTGATAACTGTTGCCAGCATACCCATGTGGTCGCCCTGGACCCGGTCAATCCCGGACTTTTCAACAGAAGCGCCGCGGAAAATATTGCCGCCCCCGATTACGATCGCGATCTGAACCCCGACATCAGCAATCCTCTTGATTTCCTTTGCGTAATTGTCCAGAATGTTGAAATCAATCACCTGGGCCTTATCGCCACCATTAAGCGCTTCACCGCTTAGTTTAAGTAGTAAACGTTTGTATTTTGGTTCGGGCATGGTATGATATCGGTGTTTTCGGCCGTAAAAATAAGCGGACTGAGTTCAGAATACCAAGTAATTTATTGAAACTCCAATAATACCTGGTTTTTTTCAACTATTTCGCCGGGTGCTACTTTCAATGACTTGATTGTGCCGTTTCCGGATGATTTGATCACATTTTCCATTTTCATCGCGACCAGTACAAGCAGGTGGTCGCCCTTGCTGATATGGTCACCTTCGGCCACGGCTATGGACTGGATCAGCCCCGGCATAGGCGCTTTGATATTGTTGATTTTCTGGGAAGCGGTGTTTTGAAGACCCATTCCTTCTAAAAGCAGGTCGAGCTGGTCTTTGGCGGATGTGACATATTCCACCCCGTTGATCAGCAGCCGGGCAGATTTTTCCGCTGCATTCCTTTCCAGGATCTCAACATTATAGGATTTGCTGTTCCAGATGATATGAAAGCGACCCTCGGCAATGGATACGATATCTCCGTCAAAGAGTTTGTCGCCGATCAGCCAACCGTCGCCGCTTTTTTCAATTGCTACCGATCTGTTTTCGCCGATATCCGGGGTATTTCCATTTGAAGCATTGTTGGCAACCGAGACTTTTAACATACCATCACGCTGTAATCGTTGGCAATTTCTTTCAGTATAAAATCAAGTTCATCAAAAGTCATTGCTTCCACCAGCCGCATCCGGTAGGGTTTGAAATGATCCAAACCTTTGAAATAGTTGGTATAGTGACGGCGCATTTCGAATACACCTGCCACAGGTCCTTTCCAGCGGATAGAAAATTCAAGGTGACGGCGGCAAACATCCACGCGCTGCTCCATCGTAGGCGGGGCCAGCTTTTCACCCGTTTTCATATAGTGTTTGATCTCATTGAAGATCCAGGGATTTCCAATCGTTGCGCGGCCGATCATGATACCGTCAACACCAAAGCGGTTTTTGTATTCGACTGCCTTTTCGGGAGTATCCACATCTCCGTTGCCGAAAATAGGAATCGTGATGCGCGGATTTTCCTTGATCCTGGCAATCAGTGACCAGTCGGCTTCGCCTTTGTACATCTGCACGCGCGTGCGGCCGTGAACCGACAGTGCTTTAATGCCGATATCCTGCAACCGCTCTGCTACTTCCTGCACATTCTTGGTATTTTCATCCCAGCCAAGCCTCGTTTTCACAGTTACCGGCAAATGCGTTGATTTGATCACCGCCTCGGTCATCTTGACCATCTTGGGCACATCCTGTAACAATGCAGCACCCGCGCCGCGGCAGGCCACGTTTTTGACAGGACAGCCATAATTAATATCAATCAGATCGGGATTTACACGCGATGCTATTTCGGCGCAGGATCCCATGGTCTCTACATCGCTGCCGAAAAGCTGAATGCCGACTGGCCGCTCGTATTCGAAAATATCGAGTTTCTGCACGCTTTTTGCTGCGTCGCGGATCAGCCCTTCTGACGATACAAATTCTGTATACATCAGATCTGCCCCGTTTTCCTTGCACACCGCCCTGAAAGGAGGATCACTCACATCTTCCATGGGCGCGAGAAGCAATGGGAAATCGCTCAGTTCTATGTTTCCTATCTTGACCATTTCTGTTTGATTGCCGTTTAAACGGCGATTTTACTTAACAGTTTAAACCCTCTTGTTTGTTAAGCGTTTATTTTTAAATTCATAATAAACTGTAAATTTACACCAATTATGCAAAATAGTAATCAGGATCTGGTGGTTTCCCGGGCACCTACTGTGTGGGGCAGTTTGTTGGTTTTGACCGGTTTTGTGCTCATCGGAATGGCAGTAGGGAATATACTGGCCGTCGTGATCCTCGCGCTGTTTTTCTCTTCCGATCAGGTAGGTGTAACTGTACTTCTCAATCAACTGATTACTACCCCTGCCAAAGTTCACAACGGTTGGTACGCATTAATGGTTTTGCAGGGGACCGTACATTTCTTCTCGTACCTGCTGCCTTCGGTACTTTTCTGGATTTATATAGACAAAAAACCAATACGGGAGGTCAACACCAGGCAGCATCCGTCGCCTGTTATCTGGCTGCTCGCTTTTTTGCTGGTACTTGTATTTATTCCTCTCAACAGCAAGTTTATCGAGTGGAATGCAGCCATGAATTTGCCGGACGCACTGTCCGGGCTTGAAATCTGGATGCGGCAAAAGGAGGATCAGCTTTCGGTAATGACCGCCTTTTTAACAAACTATAAAACATTCAGCCAGCTTCTGATCGCATTGTTTGTGGTAACGCTCCTGCCGGCAGTAGGCGAGGAGGCGCTTTTTCGTGGCGTAATACAAACGAAACTGCTCAAAGCAACCAATAATCCACACGTGGCGATCTGGGCTTCCGCCGCGATTTTCAGCGCGATCCATTTTCAGTTTTATGGATTTTTACCAAGAATGATGCTCGGCGCATTGTTCGGTTACCTGTTTTACTGGACGGGCAACTTCTGGGTTGCGGTACTGGCACATTTTGTAAATAATGGATTTGTGCTGGTGATGATGTACCTGCACAACCTGGGCATGATTGATATCAACATAGAAGAGACCAAATCAATGCCGCTGCTGCTGATTACCGTATCTCTGTTTTTGTCTGCGAGCATTCTCAGGTATATCAGGCAGCTGGGCATGACGGAGGCCGGTTCGGGACGAAGGGGATAATTTTAACTATATTTCAAGAAAATGGATGAGAATTGGATAAAAGCATATCAAAGCTCGCAAATGATCAGAGCGGAGATAGCAAGGGAAATACTCGAGCAAAATGGAATTCCGGCAGTAATTGTCAATAAAAAGGATAGCAGTTATCCGATTTTTGGAATGTGCGAAGTGCACGTTCCTGCCAGTGAACTAGACCGGGCTCAAACGATATTAATGAATGAAGACACAATTAAGCAATCTGAATAACTTACAGCAAAGAACTATAACAGGCTTAGCCGGTGTAATTGTCATAATTGGTTGTATCCTTTACAGTGAACTCACTTTCCTACTGCTTTTTTGTTCCATCAGCTCGCTGACCCAGCTCGAATTTTACAAGCTGCTGGGACTGGATGGAAATCAGCCACTTACATATTATGGTACGTTCTGTGGCACAGTTATGATGTTACTTGCGTACTTGATAGAGCAGGACATTGTTCCGTTTGAAAATTACTTCATTATCAGCCCGCTGCTGTCAATGATCTTCTTTATCAAGCTTTACAAGAAAAATGATCTGAAACCATTTACGAACATCGGTTTCACCTTTTTAGGGATCATTTATGTAGCCCTGCCTTTTTCACTCATTATTGTGATGGCCATGCGCGGCGGACGGTATAATTACGAGATTGTTTTAGGAAGCCTGCTGTTATTGTGGGCCTCTGATATAGGCGGGTATTTCGCAGGGACCAAGTTTGGGAAAAGGAAATTGTTTGAGCGGATTTCACCTAAAAAGTCGTGGGAAGGCGCGATGGGAAGTGCTGCATTCGCTGCCGTTATCGCGTTTGCTTTGGGGCATTATTTCCGTACCTTCGAACCCTGGAAATGGTACTGTATCGGGGCAATAATAGTTGTTCTGGGCACTTACGGCGACCTGGTTGAGTCGCTCTTCAAAAGAAGCATCGCCATCAAAGACTCCGGCAGTAGTATCCCTGGCCACGGAGGATTTCTCGACCGTTTCGACGGACTGCTGCTCTCTGCGCCATTTATTGTTACCTTTTTAAAGTTATTTTCCTGACAATCGAGGCTTTATCAGGTAGTGGGGCAATCCCTTACCAGGCGGCTCGTTTTAAAATCAGGAATGAAATTTTACACGCACTTTTTAACAAATAAGGTCTGTCAGTATTGAATATGAAACTTTGAAGACCGCAACATATTACTCCAGCGGTTCCAAAGTATAACCTCGAAAGAATGAAACGTAGTTTTTTAATATTGCTGTTGGTAATTGCAGGGCTGGTATCGGGCCGGGAGGCGTTTGCACAGGGTGAACAGAAAGCTATTACCTTCTCGGGTATGGTAGTCGGTGGAAAGCAGACCGAAATCCTTCCGGGCGCAACGATCTTTATCGTGAATGCAGGACGCGGTACACTTTCCAGAAGTGACGGTTCATTTACGATCAAGGTATTTCCTGGCGACAGCATTGTTTTTGGCTATGTTGGGTATAAAAATCAATATCACATAGTGCCGAGGAACTACAACTCGGATATTTACTCAGCGATCGTAGCATTGCGGGAAGATGTAGTAACCCTTACAGGTGTAACGATTTACCCGTATTCGACCGAAGAGGAATTTAAGAAGGCTTTCCTCGAACTGAAGTTGCCGGATCAGGCGGACAGGGATGCTCTTGCAAAAAGTACCGACCCCGATTATATCAACAGAATGGCGGCCCAGGTGCCCAACAATGCACAGACCAATTACCGGTACTCCATGGACCAGCTCATGTTTGGTCGTGAATCAGCGGCAGGGAAAGGCTTTGCAACCACATTCCCATTCCTGAACCCATTCGCGTGGGCCAACTTTATCAAGTCGGTTAAAAAAGGAGATTTAAAACAGAAAGACTGGCGCAAAGACCTCAATGCAGCGCCGAGGGAAAATATTACCAAGCAGGATTTTATTCCGCCTTCCGAATCTGAAAGCCCCAAGAAAAGCGGTACTAACTAGATAGTAGCGCGTACATACTTTTTCAATTCCAATTTAGCTCCGTCAAAAACAGCATAATGCTGCTGCGTAACCCATTCGCCTAAATTAATGTAGCGTGAATGTGCATTTACCTGCATATCCAGCGTGAGGTGGCGGTGGCCAAAAATGTAATATTGATGGGGGTCTTTCAACTCGACTTCTTTGCAATACTGAAAGAGCCATTCATTATCTTCCCCTAAAAAGCGTTCTTCTCCCTTATTAACATTCGCCAGGCGGCTGCGCCGTGACCAGGCAGTTGCGATCCAAATCCCAAAGTCGGGGTGCGTTATCCTGAATATCAGCTGGAAAAACGGGCTTTCAAAAATGCGCTTTAAGAATTTATATGTACTATCGCCTGGCCCGAGCCCATCGCCGTGGCCTACCAGCACTTTTGTAGTTCCGAGACTAGTCACAAAATCGAAACTCACGGGGTTCCGGTAAATGGAAGCCCCGATTTCCTGTGTAAGATACCCGGGCATCCACATATCGTGGTTTCCGGTGAATATGATAAGTTCAATGCCTCTATCGCTGAGCTCCGCCAGCTTTCCCAGCAACCTCACAAAGCCTTTTGGAACAACCGTTTTGTATTCAAACCAAAAATCGAATAGGTCGCCGACAAGAAAGATAGTCTGTGCGTCGTGCTCGATAGAGCTAAGCCAGCTGACAATCAACTTTTCACGCTCGCGGCTGCTGGCAAGTGAAGGAACACCCAGATGATAGTCAGACGAAAAGTAAATGCGCTTTCCCGGTTGTAATAAAATGGTCCTTGTTTCGAACTTCATGGAATCAATGCAAATGCGGCGCAAGTTACAACGTTCCTATTAAATCAGAAGTGTGAGCCGAATCGACGCTCCATCAAATCGGGTACCTGCCTGGTTTTTCTTCCGGCCTCTTTTTAGATTGCACCCTTTAAACCAGATTTTGAAATGAAAAAGATTTGCCAGGTTCTTGCCTTCATACTGATTGTTGCAGCCGTACAGCAAAGTGCATTGGCACAAGCTCCAAAGAAAATCGGAGCCGACAAACAGCGCGCATTGCAATGGAAGCCCGAAAAGGGACAGTATTATTTTAGTCACTCACTTGTATTCGACTATCAGAATAAAGCCGATAAAACGAGTGGTAAACTGAAAATTTACCTGGATCCGGTCACCGGCGCTATGTGTTTCAAAAAGGAGAGCAGTTTCGGTGAAGGTGGAAAAGCATTCGATTTCGTGATCGCCTTTCCTGATGGAAAGTACATTTACTGCGGTACAGACGAGAATAGTAAAAAGATCAGGATCAATGAATTGGTAAAAGAATTGAAACGGGATGCGGAAACAAAAGCTGAGCAAAAAGAGAACTTCACCACTTACTGTATCCCGACCGGAAACAAACGCGTTGATTTCGGCTTAACAAGCGAAGAATATGATATCACCTACGCAACTTCCGACAACAAAGACAAAGTGTGGCTCACACAAACACCTTTCAGTGTGTATCCATTGTACGGGATGGAATTTGTAGAAGGAGCTGTAAGTTTGCCTGTTACATTCGATTATATGCACCTGCTGCAAAGTAATCAGCTGGTAACGGAAATTAATTCGAAAGATCTGATCCTTAAACTGGTCAGCCTTGAAAAAGATCCTTTTCTGGCAATAACAAAAGGTTACCAGGAATTGAAAGTGAATGATTGAAGTATAAAACCTGGATTTGCATCATTTTGATATAAATCCAGGTTCTTACATTTTATGCATTCTCAGCAAGCTCACGCTCAGCTTTCACTTCTGAAAGCGGCCGCATATTTGCCGGAATCTCGGGCTCCTGGTCCTCCTCGGAAGTGTACGGGAATACGTCCAGAATGGGTGTGAGGTTAATATCTGTGGTTTCGTAAGGGATCAGGAAGTTCCGCATGCTTTCGTTGATACGGTCAAGCGCCTGCTGGATTCCGTCTGCGTTCACCAGCATGTAGTTCACGATTTTCTTCTCTTTTCCGCTTTTTTCATCAACTGAAAAGTAAATCACCTTGGCTTTGAACCACTGCTCGCCTTCTTCATAGGCAAACAGGTCGGCCAGGCGCATTCTTGTGATGCTGGTCACACTGAAATCGCTGGCGCCGGTCACAATTTGCTTGTAAAGTCTCGCCTCGGATTCCGTGTAAGAAACGGCATCCACGAGATATACTTCGTTAATTGTTTTCAAGCTTCCAGCCTCATCTTCTTTTTGATACCTGATCTTTCCTAAATACCAGCTTGCCATAAATTTCTTTCGATTGAATTAATAAAGTCTGCAAATGTAGAGGCTTGTGCGAACGTGGCAAAAAAATATGGAGCTAAACTAATAATGCAAAAACGCAGTATGCGTTCTGATACCTACTGTTTAACTTGCAAAAAAATTTGACGATGAAAAAGAACTTAGCTGTTGGGCTGATATTGATAATTGCAGGCATTTTATCCTCTTGCGGAGTCGGCAAGCAGGTTTCCGAAGCCAAGACTTTCGGGGAATGTAAGTACGATATCCGGTCTGTTGATAGTGTTTACCTCGGCGGTATTGATGTACGCGAATTTCGTAATATCCGGAGTTTCAATGATTTTGATCTTGCCAAATACCCTGGTCTTGCATTAGGACTTTTAAGAAAGAATGTTCCTCTGGATCTCCGCGTCAATCTGGATATTACCAATCCTACCAAAAAGCGGGCAGCTATCAACCAGCTTGAATACAAGGTTTTATTGTCGGATAACGAGATTTTCAATGGATATCTCAGCCAGCTGATCGAAGTAATGCCGGGTACAGGAAGTACGAGAGTGCCTGTGAAACTGAATGCAAACGCGTACCAGCTGCTGACTAACGACAAAACACGCGACCAGTTTGTCAACATGATCTTGTCACTAACCGGCAAATCGGACGCAAAACCGACCAAATTTACTGTCAAAGTGAAGCCAACACTTGATATCGCCGGAAAGCAGGTTGACTATCCCGGCTACATTACATTTGAGAAGGAGATCACAAGCCAGATGATCACAGGGGTGAAGTAACTCCCGGTATTGGCAACAACAATCAGACACTATTTTGAAGTTATTTTTAGATAATCCTCACTTATCAGCTTATTTCGGCCTTGTAGTTGCCCTTTTTCTGCTTTTTGGCGCCACGTTTATTGCACCCAAACTGGTAGTTGCGCGAAAGTGGCTGGCGATCATCCTGATCTTTGTACCGGTTATCTACTTCTCCCTGATACTGGATGCCCACCTGGTTAATATTCCGTTTACTGACGATTTCAACCTGCTTGAAACAGTTGACAAACTCCGAAAAGCGCCGGACTTTCTGGCAGCCGCCAAAGCGCTGTTTGAACAGGTTAACCAGCATCGCTTTGCCTTCGAACGCATTGTAATGCTGGTTATGGTGTTTTTTACGGGTACCGTCAACATCAAAGCCCAGATTATCATAGGCGACCTGTTTTTGCTCGGGATCCTTTACATGCTTTTCCGGGCACTCAAAAAGGAGTCCATTCCCTTTTACTATTTCATACCGGTACCTTATGTGCTTTTCAACCTGGTATTTTGGGAAAATGCTTACTGGGGAATAGCCGCGCTGCAAAATACGCCCCTGATCTTTTTTGCATTGGTAACCGCCTATGCAGTCGGGAGGGGGGATCGCAGGGGGGCGTACCTCGGTCTACTGGCTGCATTATTAACGACCTTCACAAGCGGCAGCGGCTTGCTGACGTGGATCATCGGGTTTATCATTCTCGCATTTCAGAAGCGTTTCCGCCTGCTGCTGGGATGGGTTGCCGCGGCAGCTGCATTTGTCTTATTCTATTTTCTGTTCGATTACAATGTGATCCCCGCCAATGGTGACAAGGTTTGGACGCATCCTGTTTTCAACTTCATATTCGCGCTGGGCTTTTGGGGAAATGCTTTTTTTCTTGATGTCCGCCACCCGCTCGTTCCGCAGTTTCATTCAGATCTGATCGCCTGCATCCTGCTTGGAGGCCTCATTTTCCTGGTGTTTATCGGCTGGTCGCTCCGTATTTTTATTAAAAGGAAGCTTGTGTGGAGTGACTGGTTTTTATGGGGAGCAATGATGTTTTCAATGGGAACCGGCGCCATGTTCGTGATCAGCCGGCCGATCAACACATATCTGATGTACGGGGGAAATGTGTTTTCCCGTCGATATATGATTTTCGGTATCGCATTGCTTGCTACTGGTTATTTGTGCTTCATCATTTTGGTAAAAAATAAAAAGCAGCTGATGAATGTGGTTGCGGTACTTTCTGCATTCACCTTTGTTTCGCTCAATTTCGTTAGCTACTATTTATCAATCGTGCAGGTAAGGAAAATGCACGACGATCTGGTGATTGATAGTTACTATTGGAGAAACTACAATACATTTCTGACTGCCGGCGACCGGTTTGGTGATATCCCATTCTGGAACCACCCGACAAGAATGAAAAGTCTGGTGAGCTCCCTTGAAGCGAGCGGACTGACTGACTTTTACCAGTTCAACACCATACCCGCGCCCGGGCGACTCCTGGCAGAAACTGCCGATACTGCTACCAAATACCAGGGAACATTCGACGCCACTTTTCATTACAGAAATACGGACAACAATGTACCTACCCGCTATTACCAGTTTACGGCTGTTAGGGATGAAAATTCGCCCGCACCTTCGTATTTTGTACTCGCATCTGCCCGATATAAAGTTGTGCTGCCTGCGGTTCCTGTTCCTGATCAAGCCTCGGAGTTGTTGAAAGGCGGTCATTATTACAGCAACAGCTACCGGTATTCGCTATTTAAGTCGAAGTTGCCCGAAGGTATTTACGACGTCTGGCTGATGTACTCCGATCCGTCGGCGACAAGCAAATGGAAATCGCTGCCCACCGGAAAACGGGTGAAAATCAATTAACCGTATTAACAGTCTGGCTATGCAGATACTTACCTACAATTTGAATGGGATCAGGGCAGCCCTGAAAAACGGCTTGATTGAATGGTTAAGCCAAAATCCGGCTGATATCCTGTGTTTCCAGGAAGTAAAGGCGACGCCTGACGTAGTTGATTTATCAGGATTTGAAGCACTGGGCTACGAGCTCATTGGCTGGCATTCTGCGGAAAAGAAAGGGTACAGCGGCGTAGCAATTTTTTCAAAGATCAAGCCCGACCTGGTATCAGCAGGCTGCTCCATTCCGGCGTATGACCGGGAAGGTCGCGTACTCCGCGCTGATTTTGGCGACGTAACGGTGCTCAACTGTTATTTTCCGTCGGGTACCAGCGGGGAGATCAGGCAGGCCGTTAAAATGACTTTCCTGGCTGATTTTTTCATCTGGGCAGAGGAGCTTCGGAAAGACCGTCCCAATCTGATCATCTGCGGAGACTATAATATTGCTCATAATGAAATAGATATCCACGATCCTGTCCGAAATAAAAAGAACTCGGGCTTCCTTCCCGAAGAGCGCGCGTGGATGACAAAATGGTTTGGCAGCGGCTATACTGACGCATTCAGGTTTATGAACCCCGATTTACGCCAGTATTCCTGGTGGACTTACCGCGCCGGCGCGAGAGGCAATAACAAAGGCTGGCGCATCGATTACATTTCTGTAAGTAATAGTCTGCGCGACAGGATCATCGCCAGCCGGCAATTCAATGATGCCGTCCATTCAGATCATTGTCCTGTATGGTTGGAAATTCGTTAGTACCCTTGGGCCTTTCAAGCCCGCCGTTCACTATTTCCTGCGCTCATTTTTTCGTATTTTTGATCAAGCAGCATTTACTCAAATCGTTATGAAACTTGAACTGCCTATGACACTGAAAATGGGAGACCTGATGGATGAGGAGCAATTCTTTCAGCTTTGTCAAATGAATGACACACTCGAGCTCGAAAGGGACTCTCAAGGAAATATTATCGTTATGTCTCCAACAGGATCGTTTACAGGTGGATTTAATTCCCGAATTCTCACTGAAGTTGGTATTTGGAATAAAGAAAATCAGATAGGAGAGTTGTTCGATTCTTCAACTGGCTTTACACTTCCCAACGGGGCAGTGCGCTCGCCGGATGTTTCCTGGATCCGGGAAGAGCGGTGGAATGCATTGACACCGGAACAGCAGGAGAAATTCGCGCCGATCTGTCCTGATTTTGTTATTGAAGTGCGCTCGCTGTCGGATGATTTGAAGTACCTGACCGATAAGATGGACGAATACATGGAGAATGGCGCACAACTTGGCTGGCTGATCGACCGGTTTGAAAAGAAAGTTTACATTTACCAGGCCGGTGCGCCGGTGATCATACGCGAAGGATTAAATGTTAAACTGTCCGGTGAACCAGTGTTGCCGGGCTTTGAGCTCGATCTTGCGGCTGTTATAAAGTAGTTTT
Source organism: Dyadobacter sp. Leaf189 (assembly GCF_001424405.1). Lineage (GTDB taxonomy): Bacteria > Bacteroidota > Bacteroidia > Cytophagales > Spirosomataceae > Dyadobacter. The sequence goes on along the minus strand of NZ_LMPS01000004.1, from coordinate 1,185,713 downwards.
TTCTCCCCTAATCAATTCCTTTTGTTTAAATACTTCCTCGTCTACAAACCCTTCGGAATGCTCTCGCAGTTCACGCGTGAAGGCGATCATCCGACATTGGCTGACCTTGATTTTGAATTTGCCAAAGATATTTACCCTGTCGGTCGCCTTGATGCAGACAGTGAAGGCTTGCTGCTGCTCACAAATGACAACTTTCTTAAAACAAAGCTTCTAGAACCGCGCAACAAGCATACACGGACCTACTATGTACAGGTAGAAGGTGACATTACCGCGGAGGCGTGCGAGCAGCTCAGTCGCGGTGTGACGATCAGTATTAATGGAAAAGCATACAAAACACTTCCCGCAAACGCGCAGCTGATCGAAGAACCTCCGCTTCCCGAACGAAATCCGCCGATTCGTTTCCGTAAAAACATACCTGCTACCTGGCTGGCGCTCACACTTCGTGAAGGCAAAAACAGGCAGGTGCGAAGAATGACTGCCGCCGTCGGCTTTCCCACGCTCAGGCTTGCGCGCTGGTCGATCGGAAAATTTTCGCTGGCCGACAAAACCGGAAGTTTTCCTAAGTCCGGGGACGTATGGGAAGTTACGGCTAGCGAAGCCCGGCGCTTCTATGAATGAACAGTTTTGAAGGCTACAAAACCCTGCGCTCAGACTTGGCAAACCGGATAGAAGGCTTAATTTTGTAGATACCTGTTCTTAAAATAAGGCTGATAATTGGCAAAGGCACATAAAGAAACCCCGCTTAACAAACAATACAATCAGATCAAAGCGAAGTATCCCGGGGCATTATTGCTTTTCAGGGTCGGTGATTTTTATGAAACTTTCGGCGAAGATGCAATTCGCGCCTCCAAGATCCTCGGGATCGTTCTTACACGCAGAAACAATGGCGGAGCGCACGAAGAGCTGGCCGGTTTTCCACATCATTCATTAGATAACTATTTACCCAAACTCGTACGCGCAGGCGAGCGCGTGGCTATCTGCGACCAGCTCGAAGATCCCGCTACGGCCAAAGGTATAGTCAAAAGGGGGGTGACCGAGCTGGTTACGCCGGGCGTTTCCTACAACGATAATGTACTCGATACCCGCCGGAATAATTATCTGGCAGCTGTTCACTGCGGCGACAATAACCTCTACGGCATTGCTTTCCTGGATATATCGACGGGGGAATTTATGACCTCGCAGGGAAATGCGGCATATATCGACAAAATGCTGCAGGGTTTCTCGCCCTCGGAAGTGCTCTTCTGTAAGAAATTCAAACAGGAATTCAGTCAGCTTTTTGGTGGCAAATACCATACTTTCCAGTTAGAGGATTGGTGTTTTGGTTTTGATTATGGCTACGAACAGCTTACCTCCCATTTTCAGACAACAACCCTCAAAGGCTACGGGATAGAAACACTGCCGCTGGGTATCGTGGCGGCAGGTGTGATCCTGCATTACCTCAAAGAAACGGAACATAAGGAAGTAGCACATATCGGCCGCATTACGCGGCTGGAAGAAGAAAAGTACGTTTGGCTCGACCGTTTTACGGTCCGCAACCTTGAACTCGTTTATGCCCAGCAGGAAGGCGGCGTTCCGCTGATCCAGATTCTTGACCATACAGTGACTCCGATGGGAGCGCGGTTATTGAGGAAATGGATGGTTTTGCCACTTAAAGAAAAGCTGCCGATTGAAGAAAGGCTGAATATCGTCAGCCATTTTCTCAAACATGAAAGTGTGCACGAGTCTATTCTGCAGAACCTGAAACTGATCGGCGATCTGGAACGTCTGATATCGAAAGTGGCTGTGAGAAGGATCAATCCGAAAGAGTTGGGTCAGCTTAAAAGATCTTTGAACCAGATAATTCCGATTAAAGAGAGTTTATATAAGCTTCTTGAAAAAGAAAAGAAGAAGGCAAAAAAGGACGAAGCCGGTGAAGTTGTTTTGTCTTCTGAACTGGAAGTATTGCTGAAATACGCCGATCAGCTTGACCCTTGTATCGAGCTGGTTAACAAAATAGAAACGGAGCTCCGCGAGGATGCGCCCGTGCTTTCCAATCTTGGAAGGATGATTAAAAAAGGAGTGGACGCCGAGCTGGACGAATTGCATGCCATTTCGTATGAAGGCAAAGATTACTTGCTGCAGCTTCAAAATCGGGAAATAGAACGTACCGGCATCAGTTCGCTGAAAATTGCTTACAACAAAGTTTTCGGTTACTACCTGGAAGTCACTCACGCGCACCAGAACAAGGTGCCTGCCGAGTGGATCAGGAAGCAAACGCTTGTGAATGCGGAGCGTTACATTACCCCGGAACTGAAAGAATACGAAGAGAAGATCATCAATGCGGAAGACAGTATCGCTGCCATTGAATACCGCATATTCAGCGAACTGATCACCGCAGCTACTGAGCAGGTGAATGTAATTCAGAAGAATGCCTCTATCATTTCCGCACTGGATGTACTCAGTTCCTTTGCAACCGTAGCACGGAAAAACAATTACGTCAAGCCGGTAATTACCGAAGATAACCGTTTGGACATTCGCGACGGTCGCCACCCGGTGATTGAGCAACAGCTGCCGGTAGGCGAAAGTTATGTTCCCAACGATTTGTACCTGGATGATTCCTCACAACAGATCATCATCATTACCGGCCCCAACATGGCAGGTAAGTCGGCGTTGCTGCGGCAAACGGCGCTCATCGTTTTGATGGCGCAAATGGGCTGCTACGTGCCGGCCAAATCTGCCTCGGTAGGGCTGGTTGACAAGATATTCACGCGCGTAGGAGCCAGCGACAACCTGAGCCGCGGCGAGAGTACATTCATGGTTGAAATGACCGAAACCGCCAGCATTCTCAATAACCTGAGCGACCGGAGTTTGATCCTGATGGACGAGATAGGGCGGGGGACTAGTACCTACGATGGCGTTTCCATTGCGTGGGCTATCACGGAATACCTGCATAGCCAGCACGATTGTCGCCCCAAAACCTTATTCGCAACACACTACCACGAGCTGAACCAGTTATCCGAGGATTTCCCGCGCATCAAGAATTTCAATGTAGCGGTGAAGGAAGTAGATAACAAAGTCATCTTTCTGCGAAAATTAAAACCTGGCGGAAGCGCGCACAGCTTCGGTATCCATGTAGCGCAGATCGCAGGAATGCCGCAGCCGATTGTTCTTCGCGCCAATGAAATCATGCAGCACCTTGAAAAGGAGCACATGACGCAGGAACACAAAAAGAAAATCAAGGAAATACCCAAGAACAATTTCCAGCTCAGCATTTTTGAGCCGGCAGACCCGAAAATAGAAGAGCTCAAAGAGAAGCTATCTATGATCGACGTGAATACATTGTCTCCCATTGAGGCGCTTCTCAAATTGAACGAATTCCAAAAGCTTGTAAAAAAGTAACAACCTTAATCTACCAATTATCTAACCTACAAATCTCCTGCTCCTTTTATGTTATGAAAAATTCAACGCGATTTCAATTGATGGCCATGATGTTCCTCCTCTATTTCATCTGGGGGTCATGGTATGGGCAAATGAGTAAGTACATGTTTACTGCCCTTAATGCTACCGGGGCACAAGTGGGAAATGCCTATGCCGCTTTTTCAATTGCGCAGATTATTGCTCCATTCTTCGTCGGAATGATCGCCGACAGGTACTTCGCCGCACAGAAAGTATTAGGGGTTCTGAGCTTAGCTGGTGCTGTGCTGTTGTACTTTCTTACAGGTGTGACAAATGCTGATAACTTTTTCGGTATTATCCTCCTTTACTGTATCTCTTTTGCTCCGATGATGTCACTTACGACCTCCATCGCCATGCAGCAGGTTACAAACTCTGAAAAGGATTTTCCTGCAATCCGTGTAATGGGCACGGTCTCCTGGATCGTTGTTTCCAATATCATCGGCTTTTACGGTTTCGGTGACAGTGTGATGATTTTCAAGATCTCTATGGTAGCCTCTGCGCTGCTGGGTATTTACTCGTTCTTTTTGCCTGATACCCCTCCAAAACCAAGCGTGAAATCGTCTTTCTCAGATATCATGGGTTTGGATGCATTCAAGCTTTTCAAAGACCGCTCATTTGCCATTTTCTTCATCTCTTCGCTGCTCATTTGCATTCCGCTTTCGTTTTACTACGCAATGGCCAACCCGTCGCTTACTGATTCGGGTATGACGAACGTTGAAAACAAAATGTCACTTGGACAAGCTTCCGAAGTTGTGTTCATGTTGCTGATCCCGCTTGCATTCAGCCGCCTTGGTGTGAAATGGATGCTTGTAGTAGGTTTGATTGCCTGGATTGTCCGCTTCATCGGATTTGGGTACGGCGACGCCAACAGTGAGTGGCTGCTTTATCTTGCGATCATTCTTCACGGTGTATGCTACGATTTCTTCTTTGTAACCGGGCAGATTTATACCGACAGCAAAGCCGGAGAAAAGTACAGGTCTTCTGCGCAGGGCTTGATTTCCATTGCTACCTACGGAATAGGAATGGGGATCGGATCGTGGCTGGCTGGTCTGGTAGCTGATATGTACACGGTGGAAGGCGTGAAAAACTGGACGAGCATCTGGATGGTGCCTGCTGCAATCGCGGCTGTCGTTCTCGTGCTGTTTGTTCTGTTCTTTAAGGATAACAAAGTAAGGGCTGCTGCTTAGAACGCAGTAGGTTATAATGCACAAAAAAGCCCGCTTGCTTCAAGCTGCGGGCTTTTTTAATGCTATTATTAATGATTAATACCAGCTATCATCCTCGTCACGGTCTCCGAAGTGACGCTTGCTTCCGCCGCCGCCTTTCTTCGAAAACTCACCTCTTCCGTAACGACTGTCGATCTTAGCCTTGTTTCCTTGTCCGTTCCTGTCGCTATGCCCGCGGTCATTGCTGCCTGGCTTACGATCCTGGCTGCGGTACCTGTCATTGTTTCCGAAGCTGCTTCCACCGCCAGCAAAGCCACCGCCTCCGAAACTAGGTCCGGCAGCTGGTTTTTTTACTTCCTGATCGTCGTCGTCTTCGTCATCTATGCCACCAGTGCTGGTTTTTTCTCTTGCACCTGTGCTTCTGTTGTCGGTATCGTTGGGTCTTGGCCGGTTAAAGCCTTCTCTCTTAAAGTCAGATCTTGGGGCCGCGCTTCCTCCATAACTTCCGCCTGGTCCGCCCGGTCTTTGCTCTCTCTTCTGGGATTCGTTAACAACTAATGCCCTGCCATACATTTCCGCTCCATTCAACGAGTTGATTGCCAATCTCGCTTCGTTCTCATCGGGCATTTCAACAAACCCGAAGCCTTTGCTTTGACGTGTGATTTTGTCAATGATAATTTTCGCGGAGCTCACTTTTCCAAATTTTTCGAAAGCTTCACGCAGTTCGCTCTCCTTTAACTTAAAAGAAAGACTCCCAACAAAAATGTCCATGAAACGCCTGTTTATATTTGATTTTTAAGGTTATAAATATATTTATTTTAGCTGATAAGCGACAACATTGTTCTTCCCGAAAGTAGGCACGTAAACGACTTTTTTAGCAGCGTCGTAACCAATATCCGCAGAATTCGTTTTATCCGCGCTGGTATCGAGCAATTTCTCTGTGGTACCGTCGGCTTTTACATAATAAACCATTCCAACCCAGCTTGATACAATGTACTCGCCTGGTTTTACCTGCTCTATTCCATCCGTACTTTTATCCATTCCTTCCGCAATAACGGAGATCTGTTTGGAAGAAGTGAGCTTTTTAAGTGAACCGCTGTCGGCAATAAGCAAATCTGTTCCAACTGCCAGCAATCCGTTTGGTCCGTTAAGTCCCTCGTAGTAGGTAGAAACCTGTCCGTCTTTGATCAAATGGACCTTCTTTGTGCTGGAATCTGAAATATAAATATTGCCTTTCGAATCGATTGTCACATCGTTCAGGAACTGGGCGCCTTCAACAGTATGTTTCTTAACGATTTTACCCGACTTGATGTCAATTTCAACTACTTCCGTCACGTCTGCTACAAAAAGCCTGGATCCGTAAATGCCCATTCCTTTGGGTGCATTCAAGCCAGATACCCAGTCCGTAGCTACGATCTTTCCGTCAAGGCCCACTTTGGCAATCCCCCCTTTACCATCTTTCTCCGCCGGCTTGCCGTCAATCAGTGCGACGTAAAGCAACTTATCCTGCTTACTGAAAAGTACAGATTCAGGAACAGGCAGCTTGGCTTCGGAAGACCAGATCTGGGTAAGAGAATGTTGCGCCTGGGAAGAAAATGCAAGTGCAGATACTATAATGGCACTTAAAGTGAGGTTTCTGGTTTTCATTTGTTTTAATTGACAAAAATGAACTAAGGTTTATATTAAATCAACCTTATCAAGGATGAAAGGATGGTTATTTACTTCTTCCTTTTCCATTTTACGATCATTATACCAAAGCTAAATAAAAATGCCCACACTGATTAGTCTGGGCATTTTTTAAATTTTTTTCAAAAAAATCAGTGATGCTTATAACAGCCTCACTTTCGCTTTTTTCCTTTCTTCTTTTCTACCACCGGCGCAGCCTGCACTTTCGTGAGATCATTGATCCTGATATTCCTGAATTTAAGAGGAGAACCGTGACCAAGGAAGCCCAAATGCCCCGAAGTTCTTGAAAGTCCGGGATGTTCTTTATGGTCGGGAGTCCCGTTTTTACTTGCTTCTGCCAGGTCGCCGTCGACGATCACCGTCCCGTTCAATGTAACCCTGATCTTGGAGCCCTGAACGCGTACTTCTTCGTAGTTCCATTCGCCCATAGGCTTCAAAAAGCCTCTTTTTGCAGGAATAATCCCGTAAGCGGATCCGTGGTACTGGTACTCTTTCAAATCTTTATAAATATCCGCATCGTTGTCCAGGATCTGGATTTCGGTACCTACGTAAGCTGCATCTCCCTGCATTGGCGTTCTGATACCCAGCCCGTTATTGGCGCCGGGAGTCAGCTGGAACTCAAAGCGGAATTCGAAGTCGCTGAACTCGTCTTTTGTATACAAATTCCCGCTTCCGCCTTTCTTAGGATCTACGACCAGCTCGCCGTTTTCAATGAAATAGTCGGTTTTGTTTCCTACCCATTCAAACAGGTTGGCTCCGTCAAAAAGCACTTTAAAGCCTTCCTTTTTCTCTTCGGCCGGCAAAACAAATTCGTTTCTCGGGATCTCACGCACATATACATCGCGGTAGTTGATCTGGTTTCCATGTGCCTGCAATTCGAGTTGTTCTTTGGCAAAAACAGGCAGGTTGCGGTCCCAGTAATTTTCGAGAACCACATTGTCGACTACATTTTCTCCATTCAAATCAACCGAAACGCGGTCGCCGATCATGGTAATGTGGAATGTATTCCAGTCTCCGATTGCATTATCCGCCAGCTTTGAAGGCTTGCTCGGGTTTTTCTGATTGTTATACAAACCGCCTGAACCCACCTGCGCGCCAACATCCACACGCGAAGTGTCCCAGATCTGAACCTGTGGGGTACCTCTCAGGTAAATGCCCGCGTCACCGTCTTTCTGGATTTTCCAATCCACATACATTTCAAAATCACCGTATTGTTTCACAGTGCAAAGGTTATCGCCATGTCCGGAGAAAACGAGTTCACCGTCTTTGGCATACCAGCCTTTTTTCATGATTTCATCCGCCTTGGCCTGTTTCGCCTTCAAAGTATCAGCGCTCATTTTGCCGCGTGCTACCGGATTTTCAACCAGCCCTTTCCAGCCTGACAGATCTTTTCCATTAAACAAAGACACAAATCCTTCACCGGCAGGCAGTTCAGACAAATGCTTTTTAATGGCTTCCAACTGGTAATCACCATCCTTCAATGCTGAAATTGCCTTGGTAATAACATCACGTACTTCGGCGCCATAAAAGTTTTTATTGGCCAATGCAATGCTCGTCACCGCTTGTGCAGCCGACTGGCGGGTTGCGGGCTGATCCAGGTATTTTCCGGCAAACAGCAGTGCATTAAAGGTCCGGTATCTTGCCAGCTCTTTCAAAATCGCCTCTTTTTGCGCATCTGTCCTGGCTAAGCTCATCGCATCACGCAGCATTAACACTTTCACAGTAGGCGTTTTGGGAGACTTGGCAGCGGCGGCAATGTAACCTGAGAATGCAGCTTCGAATTCAGCATTATCCGAAGTCTTTTTCGTGATAGCCAGCAATTCCCTGGCAGCATTTGCATCCGACCATGCAGCCAGCGAGCTGATGGCCATCTTTTTCATTTCTGCGTCGCCTTTCTCGTAAGAAGCCACAACAGACGATAATGCTTTTTTGCCGCCGATGGTTGCCAGCACAGGAAGGTAATTGGCCTGTTTGCCCGCAGACGCAGCTTGCATTTGTTTCAGAACCAGCTCAGTCTGGGAGTTGGTGTCACCAGAGCCTTTCACTACTGCACTGATCGCCTGCTGTGTTGCTGTGATATCCGCGGGTGCCGTTTCAGTATTTAAAAGTGAAAAAAGCTGAGGCAGGTCTTTCGGCTCGGCAAGTGATTTTAGCGCTTCGAATGCCGATTTGTGTACGTCAGGATCTGTACTTTTTAATTGCGCCGATACAACCGCCAGTTTCGAGCTGGCTGCCCGTGCAGCCAAAACGTCGATCATCGCTGCCTTGGCAGGGTTGGGAAGTGCAGGCAATGCTTTGGCGATCTGATCCGTTAAACTGGCACCTTTAATGGTAAGCAGGCTGCTTTTTATAGTTTTGATCTCAGCCGCACTGGCTGTTTTGGATACATTGATCAAAGCTGGAACGCTGCTTTCCTGGCCGATTTTCCCGGCGGCCCATATCGCTGCACTTTTAACCCTGGTATCTTTTGATGTCAATGATTTCAGAATGGTGGGCAATGCGTCCTGTGAACCTGCGTGGCCAAGCATGGTAATAATCTCTGCCTGAACCTCCGGCTGCGCGCCCTTCATAGCTGAAAGCCAGGAAGCAGCTCCGTTCGCCATTAAATATTTCTGACCAAGCTTCAATGCCGCCGCACGGTATTCGGGATCAGTACTTTTCATTGCGCTGACAAGCGCAGGCACTGATTCGCGCTTTTTGCTATCCGCGTAAATTTTCAAGGCAGATGATCTTGTTGCTACCTGCTTGGGATCAGGCGTGTTTTTGATCAGTGCAAGTGCCGCTTTCTCAGCAATAGGCGCATTGCCAGTTTTTGCAAGATTGGCGAGGTATTTCAGGTAAACTGCGGTTGCGTCGCTTTCGTCGTAACCATACATCACTTTTTGCGCAGCCAGCATCAACAGCTGTTCCGAAGAAGGTACCGCAATTTCCGACAGGGCGTATAAACTAACCTTTCGTAATGCGAGATCTCCATTTGTCGCTGTTTTCTCGATTTCAGGAGCGGCTTCTTTGAATTTGGTATCACCTAGCGCCTCAATGATCGCGATGCGGGCTGCGCCTTTTGCATTGCCAAGTGCCTGGAACAATGCGCTGCCGGCTGCATTCGAGCCGTTTCTTGCCAGTGCACGGGCAGCCGGACCTGATAGTCGCTCGTCGCTGAGGTAAGATTTCAATGCCTCAACAGACTCATCTTTTCCGACTGTTTGCAGCTGATAAATCAGGAAGTTTTTGCTGTCCGGATCGTTAACCTTTCCGAGTGCTTCACTGTAAGCTTCTGAGGCCGCTTTTCTGGCAGTTTCCTTGCCAGCTTGCGAAGCATAGTAAGTAAAGCCGCCGAGTGCATACTGGATTTTGGTATTATCGCCTTTGCCGAGCGGAGTCAGCATGGAGGCAATCTGAACCAATGCGGGTTTGCCAAGCTGTTCGAGTTCCGTCATGTTTTTCTTCAACCCGGCCTCATTCTGAGCAGGTAACTTTGAAAAAATGACTTCGATCTGATTGGTAAGTGAGGCATTGGTCTGTGCGATCGTCTGCGAAGCAAGCAGGGACGATGCAACAATGGAGTATATAAATTTCTTCATGTTAGAGAAGCCGGTCACTCGGGCCGGCAGCATATATGATATTGGTTTCAGGAATCAGGATTTCGAAGTACCGTGTGTCAAATAGTCCACGGTCCCCGCATTGGCTGGTTGATCAGGCGGTTTGCTCCTTCATCGTCAATGAACTCCTGTTTTTCAGGGTCGAATTTCAGTGAGCGGCCCAGGCGAAGCGCAGCCAGTCCCATATTCACGATCGTGCAGGAACGGTGCCCGTTCTCCTCATTCAGCGCAAACTTCTTGCGGTTTTTGACGGCATCCACAAAGTCGGTAACCTGTGGCTCAGGATCCGGGAATGCGGCCAGTTTCTTTTCAAGATCCGGTATATCCGACTTGAAGTTCGGGTACAATTTGCCTTTCGGACCTTCGATATAGGCTACTTTCTCGTCCTTCGCTTCTCCGTCCAGAATGATCTGGCAACCATCTTCATAAGTATAGGTAATGCGACGCCAGGTACCTACTGCCTCCGTATGCTGCTGAGGTGCATCCACTTCCACGCTCACCGGGCTGGTATCGTCTTTGCCAAGGAAATACTGGATCGGGTCAAGGTAATGCTGGCCCATATCGCCAAGTCCGCCACCATCGTAATCCCAATATCCGCGGAAAGTCTGGTGAACGCGGTGCTCACTGTACGGTTTGTAGGGTGCAGGTCCGAGCCACATCTCGTAGTCGAGGTCTGCTGGTACGGGCTGGGGTGCGTTATTTGTTTTTCCTACCCAATAAAATTTCCAGTCAAAACCGGTATGCTTGCTTACTGTAACCTTCAATGGCCAGCCCAGCAAGCCGCTCTGTACCAATTTTTTAATAGGTTTAACTGGCGTGCGCATTCCGTAGAAATTATCTTCAAAGCGGAACCACGTATTTAGCCTGAAAATCCTTCCATGCTGCTGAACTGCCTCTACCAGTCGCTTTCCTTCGCCAATGGTACGCGTCATCGGTTTTTCACACCATACATCCTTGCCTGCACGCGCTGCGTCTGCTGCGATGATCCCGTGCCAGTGCGGCGGGGTAGCTACGTGTACAATATCCACTTCGGGAAGCTGGATCAGCTCGCGGTAGTCCGAGAAGGTTTTTACGCCTTTGTCGACCATGCTTACAGCAGTTGCAAGATGCTTTTTATCCACATCACAGAGTGCTACTACTTTGGTTCCGGCATAAGGGATGTGGCCGCGCCCCATAGAGCCGGTACCTACAATAGCCTTGGTGAGCTGATCGCTCGGGGCAAGAAAGCCCTTGCCGAGCACGTGGCGGGGAACGATAGAAAACGTGGCTATCGTCGCAATGGAGCCTTTGATAAAGTTCCTTCTGGATGCAGAAGTACCTTTCTGTTCTTTCATTGATTAAGGTGATTTAGGAAGAAAATATACAAGTAAGGGGCTTCAATTTAGGTCAATAATCAGAAGAGACCAAAACTGCCGCCGGCTTTATAGGAATACGAACAGTATTTACCGGAATGTGAAAAGTCGGGTTTTTCAGAGCGGGATATTGCCGTGCTTTTTACGTGGCAGCACGTCCACTTTATTTTCGAGCATTTCAAAAGCCACGATGAGCTTTTCCCGGGTTTGTTCAGGGTAAATGACCTCGTCGATATAGCCGCGGTTGGCTGCGAGGTATGGATTTGCAAACTTTTCGGTGTACTCGGCTACCTTCTCGGCCAGCTTTTCCTGCGGGTTTTCAGACTGGGCAATATCCCGTTTGAAGATGATCTCCGCCGCGCCGCTTGCGCCCATTACGGCGATCTCTGCACTTGGCCACGCGAAGTTCATATCTGCACCAATGTGCTTGGAGTTCATCACATCGTAGGCGCCGCCGTAAGCTTTGCGTGTGATAACCGTAATGCGCGGCACTGTGGCTTCGCAAAACGCATACAGCAGCTTTGCGCCGTTTGTTATAATCGCATTCCATTCCTGGTCTGTTCCTGGCAGAAAGCCCGGTACATCTTCCAGTACCAGCAGGGGAATGTTGAAACTATCGCAAAAGCGCACAAACCTGGCTGCTTTTGTACTAGCGTGGATATCCAGCACACCGGCCAGTACCGCCGGCTGATTGGCGACAATACCAATGCTCCTTCCTGCCAGCCAGGCAAAACCCACTACGATATTTTCTGCAAAATGCTCGTGTACCTCCAAAAAGCTGTCTGCATCGGTAATTTCGAGAATGATCTCGCGCATATCGTAAGGCTGGTTGGAGCTGGGCGGGATAATATTGTTCAATGTCGGTCGCACTTCATTTTGCACATCATAATGCAGTCTGGGCGCGTCGTCCTCGCAGTTTTGAGGTACGTAGCTCAGCAGCTTCTTAATCGCAAGAAGGCATTCAACCTCATTGGGAGAAACAAAATGCGTTACGCCCGATTTGGAAGCGTGCGTCATCGCGCCGCCGAGTTCTTCCGAAGTTACTTCTTCGTGGGTGACGGTTTTGACCACATTCGGGCCGGTAACGAACATGTAGCTCGTATTTTCAACCATCAAAATGAAGTCCGTGATAGCAGGTGAATAAACAGCCCCGCCCGCGCACGGCCCCATTACCGCTGATATTTGCGGGATCACGCCCGAAGCAAGGGTATTTTTATAAAAGATATCGGCATAACCAGCCAGTGAAAGTACACCTTCCTGAATGCGTGCGCCGCCTGAGTCATTCAATCCGATCAATGGAGCCCCGTTCTTCATCGCCAGGTCCATCAGCTTGCAGATCTTTTCGGCATGCGTTTCTGATAATGAACCACCAAAAACGGTAAAATCCTGTGCAAAAACGTAGGTTAAGCGTCCATTGACCTTTCCATATCCGGTTACCACACCGTCACCGAGATAATGCTCTTTGTCCAGACCAAAATCGGTGCTGCGGTGCGTTACAAACTTTCCTATCTCCTGAAATGTACCTTCATCCACCAGAACCGCGATCCGTTCCCTCGCAGTGAGCTTGCCTTTCTGATGCTGGGCCGCGATCCTTTTTTCACCTCCACCCAGGTCAGCCTCAGCATTTTTCTTGTCTAACAATTCTTTTTCTGAATGGGAGGCTAAATCGGATTTCATGTAATACAGGCGATATAGTTACATTTGTTTTTGAACGGATTATAAATATAGCGGCATTTTACTGATTCGGGAAATTCTACTGACTTATGAGGGCGACTGGATGCCGGGCTTATCTGCTTGCATTATTTTTTCTGCTGATTCAATGGGCTGCACATGCGCAGCCAGCTGGCGGAAAAAGCCGGCTTGACTTTCTTGTTCTGCCATCGCAGGCAAAAAGTACCGCACTCGGCACGCATCATCTCACAGCTTCCGGTAATGATCCCGCCCTTTTTCTCCAAAATCCTGCATTACTGGATTCTTCCAAAAACGACAATGCATCAGTAAACCTGATGCCTTATCTGGCAGATACAAAGTTCCTGAACCTGGCTTATGCACATCGGTCGGGCAAAGCTGTAAATGGTACCTGGGCGGTAGGATTGCAATACCTGAACTACGGTACAATGCAGGAAACAGACAATCTGGGGAATGTAATAGGGGAGTTCAGAGCAGCTGATTACGGGATTTCGGCAGGATATGGACACACCATGGGTGCTTTTTCAGTTGGGGGTACCTTAAAGCTGGTGGGTGCTGCCATGGAAACTTACCAGACCTGGGGCGCTGCTTTTGACTGGGGCGCATTGTTCAGGCATCCGCAGGAAGATTTTACCGTCGGGTTTGTCGTTAAAAACATCGGGTTTTTAAAACAAAACTACAATGGAGCTACCGAGCCTGTATTGCCGCTCGATATCCGGGTGGGCGCTACCTTCAAACCCGAGTATATGCCCGTCAGGATCTCGCTTACTGCGCATCATCTCAACAGGTTCGATATGGTTTATAACGATCCCGCGCTTTTTTACACTTACGATATCAATGGAAATAAGCTGCCAAGAAAAGTCGGTATCGCCGAAAAGCTTGGCCGGCACCTGTCACTTGGCGCTGAGGCTTTGGTACACAAAAATTTCAGGTTGTTACTGGGTTATGATCACTTGCGAAGACAGGAATTGAGGTTATCCGACAAGGCTGCATTGGCGGGTTTCTCCTTCGGCTTCTGGCTCAGGGTCAAACGGTTTGAAGTCTCTTATGGTCGTGGGCAGTATGTGCCGGGTTTTGGCAGCAGCTCGCTTTCCATTGTAATGAATGTGAAAAAAGGCTTCGCAGACTAGTTCGCAACAACAACTCCCTTTTCCAGTTTCAAAAATCGGGTTACGCAGGAAGGAATTTCGTGTGCGTAATGCGACACATAGATCAAAGTCCGGTCGGGCGTATCACAAACTGCATCTACAACGGACTTGAAGTAGTCGATCGCATCGCTGTCAAGTCCCTGGCAGGGTTCGTCGAGGATCAATAGGGGCGGGTTTTTAACAAGCGCCCGCGCCAGCAGCACCATTCTTTGCTGACCTTTTGATAATTGTGAAAAATCCTTTTCCACCAGTTGTCCTACGTGCAGCAACTCTGCTACCTGATGTACCCTATTAATTTGTTGCTCCGTCAGCTTCTTGAAAAACACGCCTGTTGCGTCGAAAAAACCCGAAGCGATGGTTTTGAAAACGGTTGTGTTGCGAGGGAAATACAGATGCAGCTCCGGCGAAACGTGCCCGATCTTCTGCTTGATATCCCAGATAGAAGCGCCTGCGCCACCTCTTTTCTTGTCAAAAAGATCAAAATCATTAGCAAAACGCTGTGGGTTATCTGCCGTAATGATGCTCAATAACGTTGATTTTCCTGATCCGTTCGCGCCTGACAATGCCCACTTTTCTCCTTTTGCTACTTTCCAGTTTACATTGTCCAGGATCAGGTCGGAGCCGTACTTAACCCGGATATTGCGTAAGTCAAATGCATGCCGGAAGTCTGTAAATGTGGGAGTGCCCAATGCCGCAAGACTTTCGGCTGTGGGTTTGGGCTGAGATGGTCCGGAGGTATTTACATGAAATTCTGCAACCGGCTTTTTAGAGGCGATTTTACCGGCATTCAAAACCAGTACGTGCGTAATGCAGGGTGGGAGCTCAGTTGCGGTAGTCGCCATGATAATGGAGATACCTTGCTGCGAAAGCTGCGTTAACGCATTGCGCAGCACTTCCCTTGAATGTACATCCAGGCCGCTGAATGCATTGTCCAGCAACAGTACCCTGGGCTTCTTCAAAAGCGATTTTGCAAGAAGCATTCGTCTGGTTTCGCCATTCGAAAGTGTTACGAAAGGATGATCCAGTAAATGCGTGAGGGAAAGCAGTTCCACAACCCTTTGCAGTTCTTCTTCGCTTACGGAAGAAGGTTTCAGCTGCACTGATTTCTCATCAATCGTACCCACAGGTTTGAGCTGATCTGTCAAAACTGCCCGCAATGTAGGTGCCCGTTCGGCTTCGTAGGCGTGAAAGCGCTGCTGGTAATATTCAGCGCCTGCATTTACAATGCGGTTGAAAGAGTAGTCATTGGAAGCAAGTTCCACTGTTTCGCGGAGAGGCTCACTCCATCCGTAGCTGATCTTGCCGGAGAGTACCGGCCATTTGCCCGCAATCACTTCAAGCAGGATCGTCTTACCTGCGCCATTAGGTCCGGTAACCACCCAATTTTCACCAGTTTCTATATTCCAGTTAACAGCTGATAAAACTTCGGTATCGTATTTTCGAACGGAAACGTCTTGAAGAAGAACTACGGACATGAGCAATTGCGTACTTGATTGGTGCGCAAAGATTACAACTTTGGCCGTAAATGGAAACAAAAAAAGCACTCCTGGCGGAATGCTTTGCGGTTTATAGCCTGCGAATGAATGCTATTGGTGCACTTCCAGATTGAACTCCTTGATCATTGCGGTTGTGAATGCAGACAAGTCGTCGGTAGTGCGGCTGGTTACCAGTCCATTGTTGGTCACCACTTCCTGGTCGATCCAGATAGCTCCTGCATTTTCCAGATCGTGGCGGATTGAAACGTAGGAAGTGAGCGTGCGGCCGATCACCACATCCGCGTCAATGAGGATCTGCGGACCGTGACAGATAGCTGCCACAGGTTTTCCATTTACAAAAAATGAACGCACAAATTCTATCGCTTTCTGATTGATTCGTAAAATGTCCATTCCCATTACTCCGCCGGGGATCAGGAGTGCATCATAGTATTCAGGCCGCGCTAGCTGCAGCGGCACATTTACCTTGTATTTTTCACCCCAATCGAGGTGGCTCCATCCCCTTACATTGTCTTTATTTGGGGAGATCAGGTGGGTTGTTGCTCCCATTTGATCTAGGACTTTTCTGGGACAGGCCATTTCGACCTGTTCGAATCCGTCTGCAACAAGAATTGCGACTTTTATTGAATTGAGCGGCTGTAACATGGAATTTTGATGTGGATGAAAGGGTTAGATTATTTAACTATTTAATTGCACAAAAATTATGCCAATCTGGTTATATGCCTTTCAATCTGATTTCAATAATTGGGCGTCGCTCCTGCTACCCACGTGGGGAAAAGTGCGTTCGCAGTTCGCAAGGGTCACAAACAACAAGAGCGACCCGAAAGTCGCTCTTGCATTTTATAACTATTCCCGGATTTATATCTCCACGCCACCTACGTTTTCAAAGACCAGTTCACCCTGGGAATTCAGCTCCATCATGATCACTGCATCCTTGGCAACCTCACCACCCAAAATCCCTTTTGAAAGCTCATTCAGGATCCTTCTCTGAAGTACACGTTTCAATGGGCGGGCACCGAATGCGGGATCAAAACCGTCTTCACCAAGCTTGGTAAGCGCTTCATCCGTAGCTTCCAATGTAATTCCCTGCTCTTGCAGCATCCGTTGAATTCCTTTGAACTGGATATCCACAATCTTACGGATGTTTTTCATTGTCAGAGGTTCAAACAGCACAATCTCGTCTATCCTGTTCAGGAACTCAGGTCTTACCGAAGCTTTCAGCAGGTCAAGTACCGCCTGTTTCGCTTCTTCCACCACCAGTGTATGGTTCCAGCCTTCGTCTTCGGCAAATTTTTCCTGTATCAGGTGGCTGCCAATGTTGGAAGTCATGATAATGATCGTGTTTTTGAAGTTTGCAACGCGACCTTTGTTATCAGTTAGCCTACCTTCATCCAGTACCTGAAGCAGGATGTTCCATACATCAGGATGTCCTTTTTCGATCTCATCCAGCAAAATCACGCTATATGGTTTCCTGCGGACTGCTTCGGTGAGCTGGCCACCTTCGTCGTAGCCCACATATCCCGGAGGCGCACCCACCAGCCTGCTTACGGCGTGGCGTTCCTGGTACTCGCTCATATCAATGCGCACCATTGCATTCTCGTCGTTGAACAGGTACTCTGCAAGCGTTTTTGCCAGCTCTGTTTTACCAACACCGGTCGGTCCAAGGAAAAGGAAGCTACCGATCGGGCGTTTGGCATCCTGCAAACCGGCGCGGCTTCTTCTTACTGCATCAGATACCACCCCGATCGCCTCTTCCTGTCCGGCCACGCGCTGGTGCAAATGTGCTTCCAGCTGGAGTAGCTTCTCACGGTCGCTCTGAAGCATTTTGCTTACGGGAATACCAGTCCATTTCGCCACTACTTCGGCGATATCTTCGGGCCTGATCTCTTCCTGCATCAGGCTTTCTGCATTCTCGGAATTTTGAAGGTCGGTCAGTTTTTGCTGTACTTCCGGGATGCGGCCGTAACGTATCTCCGCTACTTTTCCGAAATCCCCGGCGCGTTCTGCCTGTTCTGCTTCAAGGCGCAGCTGTTCGCTTTGCTCTTTCAGCGCCCTGACTTCATTTACCTTGCCTTTTTCATTCTCCCATTGTGCTTTCAAAGTATTCCGTTCTTCACTGAGATCGGCTATTTCCCTGTTCAGCACAGTTTCTTTATCCTTGTTATTTTCCCTCCTGATCGCCTCGCGCTCAATTTCCAGCTGCATAATGCGGCGGTTCAGCTCGTCGAGCTCCTCGGGAACGCTGTCCATTTCAAGCCGCAATTTGGAAGCAGCTTCGTCCATTAAGTCGATCGCCTTGTCAGGCAGGAAGCGGTCGCTGATATACCGGTTTGAAAGCTCCACAGCAGCAATAACGGCATCGTCCTGAATGCGCACACCGTGGTGCAGTTCGTATTTTTCCTTGATACCCCTCAAAATGCTGATCGCGTCAGGGATATTAGGTTCGTCCACCATTACTGCCTGGAAGCGGCGTTCCAGCGCTTTGTCTTTCTCTACATACTTCTGATACTCTTTCAATGTAGTGGCGCCAATTGCGTGCAGTTCGCCTCTTGCCAGCGCGGGTTTCAGCAGGTTGGCTGCGTCCATTGCACTTTCACCGCCACCGCCTGCACCGATCAGGGTATGTATCTCGTCAATGAAGAGCACGATTTCTCCTTCGGAGTCGGTTACCTCCTTGATTACTGCTTTCAGACGTTCTTCAAATTCACCTTTGTACTTGGCGCCGGCGATCAGTAGACCCATATCCAGGGACACAATCGTTTTCGATTTAAGGTTTTCGGGAACATCGCCCTGCACAATCCGCTGGGCCAGACCTTCTACGATCGCCGTTTTACCAACACCGGGCTCACCGAGCAGGATCGGGTTGTTTTTAGTACGTCGACTCAATATTTGTAAAACGCGCCTGATCTCTTCATCGCGGCCGATAACCGGGTCGATCTTGCCAGCTTTGGCCAGTTCGTTCAAATTTTTGCTATACCGTTCCAAAGACCGGTATTTAGCTTCTGCATTTTGATCTTTCACGGGATTGTTTTTTCCTCTAAGTTCTTTAATCGCATTAATCAGCTTCTTCTCCTCAAACCCAAGCTCCTTCATCATATTTGCCGTGGCATCTTTTCCGCTCAGGATACCGAGCACCAGCAGTTCTATACTGATGAATTCGTCGCCAAATTCTTTAAGGTAATTCTGTGCTTTTCCACTGGCTGCGGCCATATCATTTCCCAGATAAGGCTGGCCTCCACTCACGTGGGGATAACCGTCGAGAATTTTTTGAAGGCGGTTGTTCAATACTTCCGAGCTGATGTTCAGCTTGTTGAGCAGGAACAGCGACGTATTAGGGTCCTCTTCCAGAATCGCTTTCAGCACGTGGCCGGTTTCAATCGCTTGCTGCTGATTGCCCTGGGCCATTTGTGCAGCATGCTGAATAATCTCCTGCGCTTTGATGGTATATTGGTTAAAATTCATGGCGTTGATTTCTTTGTAATTGATACAACCTGATTACGAAAAATCATGTGCCGGAACTTAAAATCGGAAATTTTGGCATTGAAAATGTTAAACTCTGTAAAAAGCAGACATTCTGTCAATGTAGCTGATGTTTTGCAGGTAACAAGCGCTTTAAACTGTGTCAATACCAGGGCAAAATAAAAGCTGCCTTTTGAGGGGCAGCTTTTATTTTATAATCAATGATTTAAAGGTCAGTTTGCGTTTTCAGCAGGTCTTCGAGCGTTTCCCGCCTTCTTACCAGTTTGGCCTCTCCATTGTCTACCAGCACTTCGGCCGGCCTGACACGCGCATTGTAATTGGAGCTCATCGTCATTCCATAAGCACCTGCATTCAGGAATGCGAGTACATCGCCGGGGCGCACTTCAGGCAGCTCGCGATCACTTGCAAATGTGTCGGTCTCGCAAATGTAACCTACTACATTGTACTGCTTAGGCTCGCCGTTTGGATTGGAAAGATTCAGAATGTGATGGTAAGATCCGTACATCATCGGGCGGATCAGGTGATTAAGTCCAGAATCTACATGCACGAAATTGCGCGCAGGATCCTCCTTCACTACTGTCGTTTTTACCAATAGATAGCCTGACTCACTCACAAGAAATTTCCCGGGTTCAAACCATAATTGGAGCTCGCGGCCGTATTCCTTGCAGAAGTTCAGGAAACGCTCCGAAATGTTTTTGCCTAAAAGCGCCATATCCGTCACTGCGTCGCCGGGCAGGTAAGAAACCTTGAATCCGCCGCCCAGGTCTATTACCTGCAGATCAGGGAAATGCTTGGCAGTTTCAAAAAGAATGTCAGCGACTTTCAGGAAAGGTTCTGCGTCCTTGATATCGGAGCCGGTATGCTGGTGCAGACCGATGATTTTGATATCGTATTTCTTAACAACTTCAAGTATCTGATCGAGCAGCAAAACGGAGATACCAAACTTGGAATCCGTGTGTGCTGTCATGATTTTCGCATTGCCGCCCGCAGCTACATTGGGTTTAATGCGAATCAGGCAGGGTTTGGTGTTCCCGTAAGTTTGCCCGAACCATTCCAGCAGCGGGATACTGTCCACATTGACAATAGCACCGGCGTCAACTGCCGCTTTGACTTCCTCAAATGGTACACCGCTCGGAGTAAAAGTGACCTGGCTGGCTGTGTAGCCGGCTATCAATCCCATTTCCAGCTCTCCTGGTGAAACCACATCGAGTTCTACGCCGATTGATCGCATCAGGCGAAGGATAGCGAGGTTGGTGTTGGCTTTGCAGGCATACTTGATCTTCATGTTGACGCCCGCAAATGCCTCCTGCAATTCGCGCGCTTTCCGGCGGATTGTCCCGCCATCATATAAGTAAAGCGGACTTCCGTAAGTGTTCAGAAGTTCTGCCGGATCAATTTCCTGAATTGAAAATGTATTTTGTTCTGCGACTTGCATTGAATGAGCTATGGAAAAGGATTTCTGATTGGTGTAGTCGGGGCGGTTATTTGCAATATATATCAAGATAAGCGGCCATTTCCTTTTGAATGGACTCTGCTTCCTGTTTTGCTTTTTGTGCAAAATCCCTATCGTTGCCTGCGTAAATGATGCTTCTCGATGCATTGACGAGCAAGCCGCAACTGCTGTTCATTCCAAATCTGGAAACTTCTTCCAGGTTTCCTCCCTGCGCGCCTACGCCAGGCACGAGCAGGAAGTGATCGGGAACAATGGTGCGTATTTTCTCAAATTCCGCAGCTTGGGTGGCGCCTACCACATACATGATCTTGTCTGGTCCGCCCCATTCCTGCGAGGTTTTCAATACCTGCTCAAACAATGCGGTGCCGCCAACTTCCAGTCGCTGAAAATCAGAACTGCCTGAATTGGAGGTTAATGCGAGAAGGATAACCCATTTATTTTCATATTCCAGGAACGGGATTACCGAGTCGCTGCCCATGTAAGGAGCTACTGTCACCGAGTCGAAGTTCAACCCGGAGGAATTTGGGTCAAAGAATGTCCGGGCGTACAAGCCGGAAGTATTCCCGATATCCCCGCGCTTTGCATCTGCGATTGTAAAGTGGGATTCCGGAATGTATTCTAGTGTTTTTTGCAGGCTTTCCCATCCTTTTGCTCCCATTGCTTCATAAAAAGCAATATTTGGTTTGTAGGAAACACAGTAGTCAGCAGTTGCGTCAATGATCTGTTTGTTAAATTCAAATACCGGATCAGCGCTTTGGTGAAGGTGTGAAGGGATCTTGCGGATGTCAGTATCCAGGCCCACGCAGAGGTAGGTTTTCTTGGATAGTATCTGCTCGGACAGTTCTTTATAGGTCATGTTTCGGGAAATATTGCGGCGAAATTACAACGTCTGACAATAGATTCATAAATTTGCCTGACAATAAGCTCGCATCCATAATTACTAAGAACAAGATTTTCATGCATATTCGAGAAACATCCATTTCCGGTTTAGTAGAGATTTTCCCACGCATTTTCGAAGATGAAAGAGGGATGTTTTTTGAGTCTTTCAACAAACAGGTTTTTGAAAATCTGGGATTGCCGACCCACTTTGTTCAGGATAATCAATCATTCTCGAAGAAAGGTGTTGTGAGAGGTTTGCATTTCCAGAATGAACCGTTTGCGCAGGGCAAGCTGGTGAGGGTGATATCAGGGATTGTTTTGGATGTGGCTGTTGATATCCGTCCGGATTCCCCAACTTTCGGCCAATATGAGATATTCGAGCTTCGTGGCGATAAAAACAACTTTGCCTACATTCCGGAGGGTTTTGCGCACGGGTTCGCTGCTGTGGAAGACGCGATATTCAGCTACAAATGCACGAACATATACAATAAGCAGGCAGAGTCAGGGATATTGTGGAATGATCCGGACCTGAACATCAACTGGGGTGTTAGCAACCCGAATGTATCTGAGAAAGATCTGGTACTGCCTACACTCAGATCGCTTTTTCCTGATAAAGTGATCAGCGCCTGATCATTTTTCAAATAGTTCTTCCAGCGCTTTTGAGGCAATTTTTTTAGCTGAGCTTGGGTTCTGTCCGGTAATCAGCCGCTCATCCATTTCAATGAATTCCATAAAAGGGATCATTGATTTGGTATAATGCGCGCCGCCTTCTTTGAGCTTGTCTTCCAGGTAAAAAGGTACTTCGCTGACAAAGCTCATCAGCGTTTCTTCCATATTTGAAATGCCTGTCAGGTATTTATCGCGGATCAACTCCGTTCCGTCCGAAAGTTTCACATTCAAAAGCGCACAAACGCCGTGGCTCACCGCCGCAATCATGCCATTATGTTCGTAGACGGATCGGATAATGGCCTGTAATGCAGCATTTTCGGTGAAATCCCACATTGCTCCGTGACCGCCGGTGAAGTAAACAAGACGGTAGTCGGAAGTATGGACCTGCTCGGGGCGAAGTGAATTTTGAAGTTTGTCCCGAAAGTCTTTATCGTGCCAGTAGCGCGCATTGCATTCATCTTTCAGGTCAAAGCTCCTTTCGTCAATGGGAATGTTGCCTCCCTCCGGACTGGCAAAATCCATCAGAATGCGCCTCTTTACCATTACATCATAAAAGTGCGTCAGCTCGCTCAGCCACAATCCGGTCTTTGTAGGCTTGGTTGGATAGCTTGCGTGATTTGTGCAGATGATCAGGACTTTCATGGCGGGCAGCGTGGATGGTAACTGCGCGAAATATACTAAATCCCTGTAAAGCATCGCAGGATTAACCAGTGATTTCAGGAAGATTGGCTAGGATAGTAGCTGGTTTTTATAAGCAAATGCAACTGCAGCTGCTGTGCTTTTTGTACCTGTTTTTTCAAGGACCCGCAGCCGGTGACCTTCCACTGTCCTGACGCTGATAAACAGCTTGTCGCCAATTTCCTGGGTTGACAATCCGTCACAAATCAGTTGCAGTACCTCTTTTTCCCTGGATGAAAGTGCCACATTGCAGGCGTTGGGAAACAGCGGATGTTTGTTTACCTGCCTGTTGACCATTTTACGGTGCATCGCTTTTGATACAAAGTCGTTGTAATAAAAGCCTTCCTCGTCAACCCGGCGGATTGCTTTTTCAACTTCATCCGGACTTGTGTCTTTAAGCAGGTAGCCTTGTACCCCTTTTTCAAGCATATGGATTACAAAACGGTCCTCATTGTACATGGACACCACGATCACCTTGATATTCGGAAATCTTTCGAATGCGGCTTCGGTAGCTTGAATTCCGTCCATGACCGGCATTTGCAGGTCCATAAATACAATGTCGGGTGTATTGGCTGGCAGCCGGTCGAGCAATTCCTGGCCGTTTGCAGCTTCAAGTATAAATTCAAAGTCGGGAATGCCGCTCAGCATGGATATAAATCCTTTTCTGAATAATTCGTGATCGTCGGCGATGCCCAGTTTAAGCGTTTTCATATGGGTTTATGCATTCACTTTTTCTCTGCGGAAGGGGTGTAGCGGCTCGGGCTTATTTTCTGAAATCGGCATAACAGGAATGCGCGCGCAGGCACTTGATCCTCCTGTTTCCGGTTTTTCGTAGTGGACAGTACCATTTACAATAGCCAGCCGGCTTTCGATACCTAATAATCCCAGTCCCGCCAGGTTGTTTTCTTTGATCTTTTCAGGATCAAATCCTACTCCATTGTCAGTAACACGCAGCCCGATCATTTTATCGTCAATATCAAGAGAAATTTCGATACTCGAACAGCTCGCATGCTTGATCGCATTGTTGACGAGCTCCTGCATAATGCGGTACAATGTCAGTTCGAGCTTTTGCCCCTGGCGCGGGAATTCGGCTGTGCTGGACTGGAAGGAAATGACCAGGTTATTATCTTCTTCCAATTTATCAATAAACTCCTCGATAGCTTCCAGCAAGCCGAAACGTTCCAGCGTAGTAGGTACCAGGTCGCGGGTAATCCGGCGCACGTGCAGGATTGTTTCTTCCACAAGCGACTGCGACTTTTTCATAATCTGCTCTTGCTTCTCGTCGTGAGAGTTGCTGACCAGCTTGCTCAATTGATTGAGGCTTAGCTTGGTTAAAGAGAGCATGGTTCCGATATCGTCATGAAGATCCTGGGCAATGCGCCTTCTTTCTGTCTCTTCTGAATTGAGCGCGGTATCGAGCAGGAGCCGGTTGTAATTTTTTTCTATTTCGCTGATTTTCTTTTCTTCCTCAAACCTTCGTTTCTGGTAGTACATGACGAATGAGATCACAAAAAATGCCATCATCAGCATTGCAATCAATGCTATCAGTAATGCTAGTTTCAGTTCTTCATTGTTCTGCATGCTGCGGCTTGGGAAACTGTGCTATTCCAATGCTAAAAAGAATGATACTTACGCTTTCAAACATATAAGGCACGTAAGTAAAGAAACCAATTTCCAGCCACTCTTCCCATTTGGAAGAGTAATGAAGTAATGGCGCAATAAAAAGAAAACTAGAATAGTAAATCAATAATCCTGAACATACCCAAAAAAAAGGATAGATCAGCAGGTTTGGGATTTTTAGTGCGCGTATGGTTTTATAGAAATAAAGTAAAACCCAGAATAACATCAAAAGGCTTTCAACTGTTGTCGAGTACAATACCATCCTGTGATTATGCATATCGCTCAGCCAGGGATTTGTACGTAATGTATCCCACACAGAGAAAGCGGTAAACAATGGAATTGATATCAATACCCATTGCTTAAATCTCCTGGTTTCCAGTTCTTTGTAGAACAGCAGACTGGAAAGGAAATACCTGATCGGAACATTGAAGTTGTACAGCATCACTGTATTCTTTTTATGTGAAGCCCAATCAAACATTAGAAAGTCAATCATGAACTTGACGATCAGGTAAATTCCGAGGATCAAAAACGTATTGTCCCGGTAAGCTTTTCGCTGCCAGATCAGCACGATCGGCAACAGTGTCAGAAACACAGGAATACTCGCCAGAGGTTGCCTCTTAAAATAGGAGATATAAATCTCTAGCATTGAGCAGCTGTTAAAGAATTAACATTGACGGGGACAGATCGGCCCGCCAACCATCACTTCTTTTTCTGCTGCCATATCTTTCAAACCGCCCGCATGCATGCTTTTGGTCAGGTCCCGACCGTCGGCGCCTACGGGAACGATTACCAGTCTGGCAGTCGATTTCTTGGCTCCATTGCCTCTTACAAGCAGCTGTTCGTCCAATGCATTATCGTCTTCGTCCCGCACCCCGTAATACACCCTGAACCCCACGCAATTGTCACCGTGCAATCCGATGAGCTCATTGAACGTGTGTATTCCAAAAAACTCCGCTTTCACAAAATTCTCGCCTCTTCCTACTATCTCGCGCTCCCTGCTCAAATGAGGTTTGGTCAGTTCAAGCGCGCGTTCAGCTGAAATAAGTTGTCCTTCTTTACCGGTAAATTTTTTGACATCCATAAGAATAATTACTAGTGAGGATTAAAGATTATTTAACATTCGTAAATGTAGACACCGGACTTATCAAGACCAAGCTGTGCATTTCCTATTGATTTAACGGTAGTGTAACTAAGTGTCTGTTAATCAAATGATTTTCGATTATCGTAAATGAAAACACGTAATATTACCTGGTGGATCGGGGAGGATTACCAAATCTGCATTGTAATGTTACCTGACCTGAAAATCAGGGTATTTCACGCTAAAAAAGCAGCTTCTACTAAGATACATTTGTAAAGCGTTAGGAAATGCTTGTCCGCAAGCCTTTCTCATCAGGATTAGAGGGTTAGGTTAATACATTCGAAAGCCGCGAGGGATTTCCTTCGCGGCTTTTTTAGTTATCTTGAAAACCTCAATCACTGATCAAGATGAAACCTACTATTGTCATAGAATATTGTCCCAAATGCGGCTGGCTGCTTCGCGCCGCGTGGATGGCGCAGGAGCTGCTTACCACATTTGCAGAGGATTTGCATGCAGTAACGCTAATCCCCTCGGAAGTGGCAGGCCGCTATACCGTGCACCTGGACGAAACCTTGGTGTGGGACCGTAAAAGGGAAGGTCATTTTCCGGAGCCCAAAGAGCTGAAACAGAAGATAAGAGATATCATCGCACCCGATCGCGGATTAGGTCATAACGACCGATAAAGGGGGTATTTCGGACATATTGTCGCTGTGAGGTAAAGCTGACTGCTATTTTGGCGGGTACAGATTTGTTACTCATTTTTTACATTGAGAAAAGCTAGTTGAAAAATATAGTTAAAGTGTTGTGGAATAACAGGTTATTGAGCTTTATCGGCTGTCTGATCTCTAAAATTTAACTGTAACTTAATCTTTGGCACGCAGTTTTTCGTTAATGCTTAAAAACTTGTGAACCTAAAACGCGATAGCTATGGAAAGCAAACCGAAAATACCACAGGAGATGTTGATGAATATCGATTTTATCAATACAATCAACGGTGGAATGAGCGAGCCTGCTATAAAGCTTGACAAGGGATCAGAAGGGTTTGAAGTAGTTGTGAAAATTCCTGGCATCGAGGTTGAAGATCTCCAATTGGAAGTAGTGAAGGGGAAGAGAAATACCAATAACCTAAAACTTTTTCACTTGTTACCCATATTTTCACAGGATAACCTTCCCGAAGAAGAGCAATGGAAGACTGTTCGTTTCATCAACACATTCGTCATTCCGGATGGGGTAGATATTGAACATATCTCAGCAAAATATGATGATACCCTGCGTCACCTTGTCCTCTTTTTACCCTATGGAAATGAGCAGGGCGATTATCATCGCAAAGTAGATATTGAACGGTGGTAAGAAACTGAAATTTGTATTAAATAAAGTCACCTGGCAGTTACACTGCCGGGTTTTTTTATGTCCCGAAGGCTGGAAATGCCTAAATTCAGCTTGTATAATGTTGTAGTATTTATCAGAAAGGCACTTTTTGGAAGATTTGTTATTTTAATTGCATTATGCCTACAATAAACATAAAGATATGATAAAGATGAGTTAAAATCTTATTAAATGGAAGCGGGTTATCTTTATCTTAGCACCGATCTTTTTAATTTACCCTCTACAAAACTCAGCGTTATGAAAAAATCAAACATCTTCGCGTACA
The DNA here is from genome assembly GCF_001424405.1 of Dyadobacter sp. Leaf189. Taxonomy (GTDB): domain Bacteria; phylum Bacteroidota; class Bacteroidia; order Cytophagales; family Spirosomataceae; genus Dyadobacter. Next base: position 1,158,637 of record NZ_LMPS01000004.1, on the reverse strand, counting down.
TTGAGCTTACCAAGCTCATGGAAGAGCTTAGAGCGCCCGCAGACGGAATGCTTAAGCAAAAGTTGAAATCCCAGTCCGCCTATTTCAATATCATTGAACCCAGATATTTCTCTGAGGACCTGATTGGCGAATGGGAGTCAATCCTGAGTGTTATCAGGCAAAAAGGAGCTAAAACTGATGGTGACGGAAAGATAATTTCCAATGCCGTGAGCAACACCATTGATCATTTGAGCGAAAAAGAATGTCAGGCATTGGTTGATAAGATCGCAGCCGTGTATGCTCAGGTGAAAAAGGAATTTCAATAAAAGAATGGCGGAGTAATCTATTAAGTACTTACTCCGCCATTTTCGTTAATTAACGGTGCCTCCGTTCCAGACATCTTTACCGGGCCGTACAAAAGCCAGGCTACCGTCGCGGTCTTCGGCCATCAATATCATTCCCTGACTTTCCATTCCCATCATCTTGCGCGGGGCAAGATTCGCCAGGTAGAGTACCTTTTTACCAATTACTTCTTCCGCTTTGAAGTGTTCTGCGATGCCGCTCAGGACTGTGCGCTTTTCAAGTCCGATATCCACCAGCAGTTTGAGCAGCTTCTTGCTTTTCGGCACATTTTCAGCTTCCAGGATCGTCGCGATGCGGATATCCATTTTGGCAAAATCATCAAATTGTATCTCCGTCTTCACAGGAGTTACGGTTTTGCTTTCCAGCTCATTCATACGTTTTGCATCGTGCAGCTTTTGTACCTGCTTTTCAATGATATGGTCTTCAATCTTTTCAAAAAGTAACTTAGCTTCCAGCACAGGTTGTCCCGCCGTCAGCAGATCGGCTTTCCCTGCATCCGCCCAGGTGCCTTTCAATCCCAGCTGCTCACTGATCTTGGCAGCAGTAAATGGCAGTACCGGCTCCGAAACGATTGCGAGCGAAGCCGAGATCTGCAATGCAATGTTAAGAATGGTATTGACGCGCTCGGGATCTGTTTTGATCACATGCCACGGCTGGGTATCTGCCAGGTATTTATTTCCGAGCCTGGCGAGGTCCATAATCAATGTAAGTGCCTCCCTGAACCTGTAATTTTCCATTGCCTCCGCAATGCGTGCAGGGAATGCTTCCAGCTCTTTCAGTGTATAAGTGTCAATCTCTTCCAGTGCGCCGCGGGCGGGGACTTTTCCTTCACAAAACTTGTGGGTAAGTACCACTGCACGGTTGATGAAATTTCCATAAATACCTACCAGCTCACTATTATTGCGCGTCTGGAAATCTTTCCAGGTAAACTCGCTGTCTTTGGTTTCGGGTGCATTGGCTGTGAGCACGTACCGCAAAACGTCCTGTTTTCCGGGAAGTTCTTCCAGGTACTCGTGCAGCCACACTGCCCAGTTGCGGGAAGTTGAGATTTTATCGCCTTCGAGGTTCATAAACTCGTTGGCGGGCACATTGTCTGCAAGAATGTAGTTTCCTTCTGCCATTAACATAGCAGGGAAAATAATGCAGTGGAAAACGATATTGTCTTTCCCGATGAAATGCACCAATTTGGTTTCCCCGTTTTCTGCATTGCCAGGCTGCCACCATTTCTGCCAGCCTTCTTCGGTGCCATTTTGTTGGATAAGCCAATCTTTGGTAGCAGAGATATAGCCGATAGGTGCTTCAAACCAAACATACAGCACTTTTCCGTCCGTGTCGGGCAGCGGTACCTGTATGCCCCAGTCCAGGTCGCGTGTCATGGCTCGGGGTTTAAGTCCGTCTTTCAGCCATGACTGGCATTGGCCGAATACATTGGTTTTCCATTCTTTATGCTCATTGATATAACCTTCGATCTGAGGCTGCATCTTATCCAGGGGCAGGTACCAGTTTTTGGTTGCTTTCAAAACCGGACTTGCGCCAGACAATGTCGAGCGCGGGTCTTTTAATTCCAGCGGGCTCAGGGTAGAGCCGCACCTTTCACATTGGTCACCGTAGGCATTGGGGTTAGCACAAACCGGGCAGGTACCAACAATGTACCGGTCCGCCAGGAACTGCTGAGCTGTCTCATCGAAGTATTGCTCCGTGACTTCTTCTACGAATACCTCTTTATCGTACAGGTCTTTGAATATCTGCTGCGATGTTTCGTGGTGGACTTTCTTGCTGGTGCGTGAATAAATATCAAATGAGACCCCTAGCTCTTTGAAAGCGGAGTCTATCTGATTATAATATTTGTCAACAACCTGCTGAGGTGTAAGTCCCTCTTTTTTGGCCCGGATCGTGATAGGGACCCCATGTTCATCGGTGCCACTGATAAATGCTACATCCTTTCCATTGGAGCGGAGATAGCGAACGTATATATCTGCCGGTATGTAACAACCCGCCAAATGCCCGATGTGTATCGGTCCATTTGCATAGATAAGCGCTGCGGTTACGGTATATCTGGCTGGATTTGAAATTTGCATTAGGTAAATATTGAAGTATACTGATAAGTGGGTAACCAAAGGCCGGTGCCCCTTTTTGATCTGCTAAATTAGCCAAAAAAGCTTGCAGTAGAGAGTAGTGGGATGCTCCCCCGGAAGGAATTTTTTTGTCCTTAACATTTCAATCCCGAACTTCGGTCGACATTAAATGACCAATCATGAAAGTTCTTATAACCGGTGCGACGGGTTTGGTTGGCAGTGCTGTTGCCCGTAAGTTTCTTCAAGACAAGCATCAGGTAACTGCATTGGTCAGGCCGGGTACCGACAAAAGCCTGCTTGCTGACCAAATTGAGCAGATCACCTGGGCAGAAGGCGATATCCTTGATCTGAGCTCACTCGAAAAAGCCATTGCAGATGCTGATTTTGTTGTTCATACCGCCGCAGTAGTATCCTTTGTCCCTGCCGACCGCAAGATGATGTATAAGGTTAATGTGGAAGGTACCGCCAACGTAGTCAACGTATGTTTGAAATACCCTGTAAAAAAACTCTGTTACGTCAGCAGCATAGCGGCAATAGGCAGGCCGGACCCAAGGAAAGCAGGGGCGGGAGAGGAAGTGGTACTCGACGAGAATCACCGCTGGGAAAATTCGCCTGAGAATTCTGAATACGCCAAATCCAAATACCTGGGTGAGCTCGAAGTGTGGCGGGGGATTGCCGAAGGTCTGAATGCAGTGATCGTTAATCCGACGCTGATCCTGGGCGGCGGAGACTGGAACAAGAGCAGTACGCAGATATTCAGGTACATATATCAGCAAAAACCATTTTATACAGATGGACTCGCTAATTACGTCGACGTGGAAGATGTAGCAGAGGTAATTGTCAGACTGATACATTCCGACATAGCAGGTGAAAGGTTTTTGCTCAATGCGGGAAGCATTTCTTACAAAAATCTGTTCTTTATGATTGCCGACGCAATGCACAAAAAACGACCTTCATTCCGGGTGGGTACCGGGCTGGCAGGGGTGATCTGGAGGGTTGAGGCAGTGCGTACCTGGCTGCTTGGAACGAAGCCGCTAATTACCAAGGAAACAGCGCGTTCGGCAGCAAGAAAGGTGACTTACAGGAACGATAAGATTAAAAATGCACTCCATTTTGACTTCCAACCGATCGAAAAAACGGTGCAGCGGGTGAGCGAAACTTTGCTCGGGAAGATTTGAAATGCGGGGAATTATTTTATATCTTTCTTTCATTATCATAGTGGTGCGTAAGCCCAAAATTCTAATCTAGCGGTCCGTATGATGGAGAAAAATTTCGGGGAAAGAAAGGATTACATGAAGGAGACATTGCTCAGGTTTGAAAGAATGCTGAAAACCAGCGAGCCGGTTTTTTTTGATTTGGATACGTACGAGAAGGTTACCGTACATTATATAGAAAAAGGAGATTGGGATAAAGCGTTTAAAGCTTGTGAGTTGGGATTGTCGGATTACCCTTATTCCCTCGATTTGCTATTGAATATGGTTCAGCTCCATGCCAACAGAGGCGAGCATGAACTGGCTCAGGAAATTCTGGAGAGAGCTTCCCTTTTTCATCCGGGCGATATTGAAATATCATTTATGCAGGTGGCCATTTCCAATATGATGGGCGAGTATGAAGAAGCCCTCGAACTCCTGGAGAACCTGCTGCACAGAGTAGAAGACAAAGACGAAATATACTTTCAGATCGGGCAGACTTACCAGAACTGGGGTAAATACGAGGATGCGATTAAGTTTTACAAAAGGTCGCTCAGAAATAACCTGAATAACGAGAGCGCATTGTATGAGCTGGCACATTGCCTCGATCTGGTAGGGCAGCTTGAAAGTCACCTTGACTACTATAACGAGCTGGTTGATCGGGATCCGTTTTCACATCATGCCTGGTACAATCTCGGGATCGCATTCAGTAAGCTGGAACGCTATGAAGATGCAGTGAATGCATACGAATACGCGACGCTTGTCAAGGACGATTTTGCTTCCGCTTTTTTCCAGTTGGGTAACTCTTACATGAACCTGGAAAGGTATGAAGACGCCAAAGCGCAATATCTACGCGCCATTGAACTGGAAGGCGAGCAGCCGGAAACCTGCTGCTGTCTGGGTACCTGCTACGAAAAGCTTGGCGAGTACGAAACAGCGATCAGATACTACCGGCAGACCGTTAAGCTGGACAGCCAGTGGGATGACGGCTGGTATGGATTGGGTATTTGTTTCAGTGAGTTAGGCAGATGGTACGAAGCAGTGGGTTTTCTGCGCAAGGCGATCCAGATTACAGAGCTGAATCCTGATTACTGGCTTGCACTTGCTGAGACGGAGTTCAAGGTAGGTAACGTGATTTCTGCATTTGAAGCGTTTGAAAAAGCGGCGGAAATAGAGCCTTCCAATCCTGATATCTGGCTCAAATGGTCGCATGTGCTTTTTGAGCAAGGTAACTATGCACGTGCTTGCGACCTGCTGCAGGCAGCAATCGACGAAATGCCCGAAGAAGCAGATTTGTATTACAGAATGGCAGTATACCAGATACACGCCGGACAATACCGCGAAGCTTTGGTGAATTTGGAAACCGCATTAACCCTGGATTATGAGGGTCACGTACAACTTTTCGAATTCTTTCCTGATCTTGAAAAACAAAAAGCGCTATTCCGGATTATCGAGCAGTACCGGGAGAAATAAGACCTTTTACAAAATTCCAGCATAAAGCATGGTCAGCTGTGCCGCAATCTGTTTTGCATCAAACTGCGCGACATGCAGCTTTCCGGCTTGAATGAGGTCAGACCTTAAAGATTGGTCAGTCAGTAAACGATTCAGTTGCTGGCTGACCTCTTCTGTTTTCAGGGGATCAGCATACAAACCACCTTTGCCACCTGCTTCTTCCAGACAGGAGCCTTTCGCCGATAAAACCGGAATGCCACTATGCAATGCTTCCAGAATCGGGATACCAAAACCTTCGTACACCGAAATGTAGGCGAATACAGTAGCTTGCTGGTAAAAGGCAGGTAAATGGTCCGAAGGAATGTTATGCAATACTTTCACACGATTTTGAAGCTTGCCGCGGGCGATACTTTCATTGATTTTGGCCAGATACGGAGTTGCTTTTCCGATTAGTACCAACTCAAAATTCTTTGCATTCGATTGTGCAAATGCCTCTACCAGTCGGTGCTGGTTCTTTCGCTCCTCCAGAGTTCCTACGCACAGCACATAGGGTTTGTTCAGCTGATATTTTTGCAGGATCTCCGCATTTAATCTGTCATCGGAAGGTTGTCTGAAAATGGAACTGCTATCCTGGTAAATGACCTTGATCTTGCCTGGATCTACCTGGTACAGGTCGACCAGATCGCGCTTTGTTTGCTCACTTACAGCAACAACCTCATCAGCCCTCGCACAGGCAGAGCGGAATTTATGCCGGTATATCAGCCTGTCAACAGGTTTAAAAAGATGTGGTAACCGCTCAAAAATCAGGTCATGGATTGTTACGACCGACCGGATGTTCCGCGCTGACAAACCCTGAGGAATTTCATTGCTTAACCCATGAAAAAGTTCCACCCTTTCCTCACTCAATTGCTTTGAAATGCGTGAATATCGCCAGTAGGAGGATAGTTTCTGATCAATCCACTTATCAGGAAAACGGATTGATCCTGAGGGGAATGTGGGGAAAAGATCCTGCGTGTTCCTTGGAGTATAAGCCAGGTATTCATTTGTTTTTTCGTAGCGCAAAAGGGCTTCCAGGATGAACCTGCTGTAATTGCCAAGGCCTGTTTTGTTTGCGAAAGCGCGCTTGGCGTCAAATCCGATACGCATAAGTGGGGATGCAAGGGTTTCCGGGCAAAAGTCTGTAATTTTGTTTATACCGCCGAAAATTATTGGCGGCTATTTTGTGTTAATCAGGAATGAAGAGAAATAACGTTCGTAAGCGGGGCAACCCGGAATCATCCTCCCTTTCACTTACCGAAGAATACCAGATACATACGCTTGCCAACGGAATCAGGATAGCGCATAAGCAGGTTCCGCATACGCAAATCGCGCACTGCGGGATCATGCTGGATATAGGTAGCCGCGACGAATTGCCTTTTCAGCAAGGTTTAGCGCATTTTTGGGAACATATGGCTTTCAAAGGAACCGAAAAGCGTAGTTCTTATCATATCATCAACCGGCTCGAAAATGTGGGCGGTGAGCTCAATGCTTATACAACCAAAGAGAAGATCTGTTTTCATGCTTCTGTTCTCGATGATCATTTCGAGAAGGCAATGGATCTGCTTACCGATATAACCTTCCATTCCGTATTTCCCGACAAGCAGATTGAGCGTGAACGAAATGTGATCCTGGAAGAAATGTCCATGTATGTTGACTCGCCAGAAGACGCGATTCAGGACGATTTCGATCAGCTCGTTTTCCCCGAGCATGCTTTGGGAAATAATATATTGGGTACTGCGGAGACGGTCAATTCTTTTGGGCGGGAGCATCTCCACAAATTTATCAATGATAATATAGACACCGAGCGCATTGTGGTGTCGTCGGTGAGCAGACTGCCTTTTTCAAAAATTGTAAAGGTCGCTGAGAAATACCTGGGTGACGTGCCGCATCGGAAAACAACCCGCGTACGTACCCCGCCGGCCGCTTATGTGCCGGTTCAGCAGCAGAAAGAACGTGCTATTTCGCAGGCGCAATGTGCAATGGGGCAACCCGCTTATGCGTTGCTGGACGATAAAAGATTGCCATTCTTTATGCTGGTAAACCTGTTGGGCGGCCCGGGAATGAACTCCCGGTTCAATCTTTCACTGCGTGAAAAGTATGGTTTTGTGTATTCAATCGAAGGGAATTACACACCCTACCTCGATACCGGATTCATGGGGATTTTCTTTGGCACCGAGAAGAAGCAGCTTAACAAAAGCATTTCATTGATTCACAAGGAACTGAAACGCATTCGCGAGGTGCCGCTTTCTGTATTACAGCTGCATCAGACTAAAGTTCAGTTAATGGGTCAGCTGGCGATGTCGGAAGAGAGTAATATGAGCTTTATGCTGATGATGGCGAAAAGTTTGCTGGATACCGGGCGGGTGGATTCACTGCCGGAGATATTCGCAGAAATCGGGCAAATCACTTCTCAGCAATTGCAGGATATAGCGCAGGAAATGTTTAATGAGCAGAATTTCAGCTACCTGACTTTTTTGCCTGAATAACTGTTTAGATGAATGAGAAAAGAGCCGCTGCACAATGGAGCGGCTCTTTTGGTTTATATCAAAACCGGCTCTTTTGCTTCGACCCTGTAATATAAAGTAGAAGCATTGGCAGGATTCAGGATGTTCTTGGCGGCTGTATGAATGTCGGCCGGCGTGAGGTTCCGTATAATTTCCGCATCTGCATTCGCCCAATCCACATTGCCTGCATTAGCGGCAAAGGCCAGGTTCATTGCCCGGTTTAGCAGTTCCACCTCAGAAAACGCGATAGAGGCTTCGGACTGGTTTTTCACTTTCGTCACCTCTTCTTCCGTTGCCCCATTCTCAATAATTTCATGTAAAACCTCGTTGACCGCATTGTCAGCATCTTCCAGTGTTACACCGGGATTAAGGTTCCCTTTGATCATCAAAAGACCTGGATCCAGGGAGGAGGTTACACTCGCATTGATACTATTGAAAAGCGATCTTTCCTTCAAAAGCTTTTGGTACAATCTCGAAGACTTACCACGACCCAAAACGTCACTCAGCAGGTCGGCAGCGTAAAATCCGTCTTCATATCTGCCCGGCATGTGAAACACCTTGATCAGCGAATTGAGAGGGACAGCAGCTGACGTTTCCAGAAAACGTGCCTCTGTCTGTACAGGTTCTTTTGGGATATTCCGCACGTAGGGCGTGCCGGCGGGAATATTGCCGAACCACTTTTCAGCCAGTTGCTGCACCTTCTCGAAGGTAACAGCGCCGGCTACAACCATGATCGCATTGTTGGGTCTGTAAAAGCGAAAGAAGAAGTCTTTCACATCGTCCATTGTTGCCCGCTCAATGTGCTCGATATCTTTTCCGATCGTAGCCCAGCGGTAAGGATGTGCCTGGTAGGCAAGCGGCCTCAATTTAAGCCACATATCCCCGTAAGGCTGGTTCAGGTACCTTTGTTTGAATTCCTCAATCACTACTTTGCGCTGTACTTCAAGCACATTGGGGTCGAAAGAAAGGCTCAGCATTCTGTCGGATTCCAGCCAGAATGCCGTTTCCACATTCTCGGCGGGGAGTGTAATGTAATAATTGGTAATGTCGGGCGAAGTAAATGCATTGTTCTCGCCGCCCACATTCTGCACCGGGATATCGTAGTTGGGAATGTGCTGGGAGCCGCCAAACATCAAATGCTCAAATAAATGTGCAAATCCTGTCCGCTCTTCGTCCTCATCACGTGAACCTACATTGTATAGGATGTTAACAGCCGCCATCGGCGTCGAGAAATCCTCATGTACAAATACTTTCAGGCCGTTGTCCAGCGTAAACTGCTTATAGCGAATCATAATAGTCGATCTGACGAAATTTTTTTGCAGGTACAGGCGGCTAATTTAGACTGCCACAGAAACCCATCACCTGTAATTAGGGTTATAAACAAAGCTAACGTTCAGCTGGGATACCACCAAACCATTTGAGTTAATAGTCTTACCATGCAAAACATATTACGCATACTGTTTTTGTTCCTTTGTAGTTCCATTTCTTTCGATACGCAAGCGCAATTACTCAACGATCCCGCAACTTTGAAAAATGTTCAGAACAGTCTGGACAAAATCTATAATTATGAGTTTGACGAAGCTGAAACTTTCATCAGCCTGGTAGAAAAAAAGTACCCCGATCATCCCGTCTCCCACATTCTCGATTCCTTTATCCTGTTCTGGAAATACCTTCCGATTAAAGATAATCCCGCAAAATCAAAAGAATACGTCCGCAAGCTGGACCTGTGCCTGCAAGCAATTAACAAGAAGTACGGCAAAAACAGCCTTGATCCGGAAGCTGTCTTTTACACGATGGTCGCCAGGGGTTACCTCGCTATGATGTACAACTACCGTGGTGAAATGATGAATGCAGCAGGGGAGGGGAAAAAGGCTTATAACGCATTTGTAGAAGGGCTCAAACTGATCAGCAAAAACCCCGAGTTCTACTTTACGTCAGGGATGTACAATTACTATGTGGAGGTATATCCGGAGGAGCACCCGATCGTAAAACCCGTTCTGCTTTTCTTTAAAAGCGGGGATAAGGCGCTGGGATTAAAGCAAATGGATCTGGGTACTAAAATGGGTACGATCACCAAAGCTGAGTCTTGCTTTTACATTTCCCACGTGTACCTGAAATATGAATCAAAGCCGGAAAAAGCGGTGAGTTACATGGAAAAGCTGGTGAGCCTTTATCCCAAAAACCCTTTGTTTTTAATGAAGAATATCGAGGCACAGCTGCTTTCCGGGCGATACGATGTTGCCCGGAAAGAGCTTGCTGACTTTAAAAAATATAACACAGGATTTTACCCGCTCGCCTTCCATTCATTCCAGGGATTACTCGATGAAAAAGCCGAGCGGAATGATGCGGCGGCTCAAAGGGAATACTTACTCGCGCTGAAAGCGCCGCACGATGCCCAATACACCAAAGAGTACCACGCATTTGCTTATGCGGGGTTGGCCAGGATCGCAGCGCGCGCAGGCAACAAGTCGAAAGCAAAGGATTATTATAAGAAGTGCCTCGAAAAAGCCGAGTACCGCTCCGTGATCAAGGAGGCGAAAGCTTTCAAATGATTTATTTCGGGAAAAGACTTTTATCCAGACCCGGAATAATTTTCAATGCGTTTTTATAGTAAAGCTTTTTCAAAACTTCATCAGAAAGCCCCATTCCGTACATTCGCCAGAATGCGTGATACTTTTTGTGATAGGGGAAATATTCGTCTTCGGTTTCAAGTACCCTGAAATAAGTCGCATATTCCGACGGCACCCAGCTGTCTTTTCCAAATAACACCCGGTCCTGGTACTTTTCAAAAAACTTTTTCGCAGTGCGTGGCTGTCTGCCCAGTTCCGCAATAACAGCGCCTATTTCAACATACATATTGGGAAACACGACCATCAGGCTGTCCAGCTTTTTCAGGTTGTTGGGATACCAGCCCATGTGCGCATTGATAAAGGTTGTTTTCGGGTTTTTTCTGAAAATATGGTGTTGTTCTGCAATTAATGAGTCAAATGGAACAGGATCATTCGGGCCGCGTCTTCTTCCGGGGTGTGTTTTAAGTTCGAGCCAGCGTTCATTGTAGCGATCCATTGGGTCCCAGAAAGAAGGGACATCGGCTGTGTGGATCAGAACAGGGATACCCAGCTCACCGCATTTCTGCCAAACAGGCTGCAATCTTGGATCACTTACTGCTACCCTATTTCCCTTGTCATCTTTAATGCCGCTAAAACCCAGGCTTTTGTAAATCTTCAATCCCTTGGCGCCCATTTTTACATCTTCTTCGAGCTGCTTTACTGCTTTCGCACTCCAGTCTGCTTCACCGAAACCTTTGAACTGCAGGTTTGTGAAAACAGCAATGCGTTTAGGTTCGTTTTTAGTGATATTTTCAAGAGCGCCTTTGAGTGTGGCTGTTCCTTCGCTCCATTCCTGTGACCATCCGCGCCCACTCAGATTGACCATAATACCCATGTTCAGACTGTCCATTTGCTTTACCAGCGCTTTCAGGTCCTGCGTCGGCATTTGATACTGGTGATTATGAACATCGATAAAAGGGAATTTCGCCCTTTTCAAGGGATGCTCTTCCACTTTCAAAGTTGAAATGGGATCGTACTCTTCGAAGCCAAGCGGCTGGGTTACTTGTGAAGGTTCCTGTGCTTTACAGCTGAAAATGAAAGCAATGAGGGAAAGCAGAGTAAGGGAAAGGTTTTTCATCAGGAAGTTACAGGGATGGAGTCAGATTTAGGTTTGAGAATGTATTTTTCGAATAGATCAATGCCACGCAATGCGCGGCGATACCTTCTTCCCGTCCCACAAAGCCGATATGCTCGGAAGTAGTTGCTTTGATGGAGATATCTTCCTCCGGAATTGCAATTACCTCTTGCAGGCAAGCTTTCATGACAGGAATATGCGGGTTCAATTTTGGATTTTGCAAGACAACGGTCACGTCTATATTCCCCACTTCAAAACCTTTCTCTCTGATCATTTCCAGGACTTTTGAGAGCAGTATCTTGCTGTCAACCCCTTTCCATTGCGGATCCTTATCTGAGAAGTGGTAACCGATATTGCGCATATTAGCTGCTCCCAGCAGGGCGTCGCATATGACGTGACAAATGATATCTGCATCAGAATGCCCTTTTGCGCCATGAGAATGCGGGATCTGAATACCACCCAGCCAAAACGGCCGGCCTTCTTCCAGTTGGTGAACATCGTAGCCTTGACCTACGCGAAATGGAAACATATATTTTAATGAAAATGGGAAATAGTATTTGGTATTCGTAAACTATCGAAGCTTCAAAATATCAATATCTTGTTCGATCCCCTCAAACCTTGCGTCAAAACGGTCAAACCTGTTCATCATTGCTTCCATAAAATGAGCCAAAGTATCTTTGGTCACCATGGTATCTTTGATAACTTCTATATCGGTTGAATTCTTTCTTATAACCTTGATGATATCAAGCAGTGCTTCCTGAAAGCCACCTTGCCGGTCACTAAGCTCCATCTGGTTTTCGATCAGTTTGCCCATTAAACCTTCCATTCTGTCCAGTTTCGATGATGTGTGTTTATACCCATCTTCGAGCTGCTCCTGTCCGTTTTCGAGCCTCTCCTGTCCATTTTCAAGCCTTGCCTGCCCGATTTCAAGTCGTGCTTGTCCATTTTCAAGCCTAACCTGGCCGTCTTCAAGCCTGTCCAGCCTAAGTAACATGTCCGCGATTAATTCTTCCAGATTACTGATCCTGTCTCTGTCTTTCATGATAATGTGCTTTAAACAAATATAATAATTCTTTACTATCCTATACGGGAAAGAGGGGCCTTGGTAACGGAGGCTAGCTCTATTTTTCAAAAAAACACGGATACAGTTGGTGTTTCAAAAATAAGGGCGCACAAAAAAGCCGGAGTACAGGCTCCGGCTCTAATCGAAATACTATATTTTCTTTACTTGGTTTGTTCAACCTGCAATTTCAACCTTTGCAGCTCCTCTTCCTGACTTACTGTTTTAAAGTAGTAGTAAAGCCCGGCGATCAGGAAGATTTTTGAGAGTATGAATACTGCAATGAATGCGGGCCGCCAGAATTTGTGGACTTTAATGTGCGTGTCATTTACTTCAACGTCCAGGTACTGCCGGTCTGGGTTCTCGGCATTCGAAAATTCCTGACGCGCTTTTTTGTCACGCGTACTCCTCAGCCTGACAACTTCACGAACTGCCTCCGGCGGTGCTACGGATTCTTTTTCGAAATATTGATTGATGCCAGCTTCCAGCTCAACGACATATTCTTCCAGCATTTGGTCAGATTCAACCATTTGCCTGACCTGCGTTTGCTCCTCCTGATTTGTGAGTCCGAGAAGATGCGCTTCCAGTATTCCGCTTTCTATAAATTCCTGTGTTTTCAATGCGCTAAGCGTTGCCGTTTGTTTTGAAAAAATCGTGGAAGCTGCGAAGCACTTCCGATTTCGTGATGTTTAATTTAACTGCCACTTCATCCGGCGTAAGCCCGCGGCGAAATGCCAGGTCGAATATAACCTGTGGCGTCGGTGCGCCTGAAAAAGGGGCATTGTCTTCTTCAAGTGCCGTCAGCGACGTCAATTTCTTCTTTGCTTCCACTGCCTTTGCACGAGCCAGCTTGATAATGCAGGCTGCGTAGGAAAACGGATAGCTGTTGCAGGATTGAAGCAGGGGAGATGCAAATACACTTACCAGTACTTCCTGCGCCAAATGCGGTTGTGGAATGATTTGTAAGACAATGCCGTAAGCCATCGCACCAAACTGATCGTAAACTTCGAGCGAACTCAGGTTCCTTTCAGGCTTTAAAATAGGTTGCGGCCCCGCTGCATTGCTTATCCTTTCTAATTCATTCATACTCTACAATTAATTAAACGAAAAGTATTCAATCCTGACTGTAAAAAAAGCCGTGCTGGAAAGAAATAAGAAGGCGCCTTTTACTTGTAATAAGATAACAAGTTAAGGTAAATGTAATAGAATAACACCAATATCTCCAATTTAAGTCAAAAGTTCTGGCTGGTATTTACGGCTCACGGATGCTTACCTCAGATTGGCTGATCAGCTTGGTTGATAGGCTTTTCGTTGTATACCTTTGTAGTATGACAGATCAAATTGCGGTTATTTTCGATATGGATGGTGTAATATGTCACACCAATCCGTACCATTCCAAAGCTTTTCGTGAATTTTTTTCAAAGCGCAATCTCAGTCCTACCGATGCAGACTTTGCTGCGCATATGTATGGTAAGAGTAACAGCTACATTCTCAGTCATTTTCTTGAAAGGGTAGTGGAAGGGGAAGAGCTTTTGCAGCTTGAAGATGAAAAGGAAAGTTTGTTCCGGAAAATTTACGAGCCTTTTGTAGAGCCGATCAGCGGCTTCGTTTCATTTATTGAAGATTTGAAAAACAATCAGGTCAAACTGGGCGTCGCTACTTCTGCACCGCGGGCTAACCTGGATTTGATTCTGGGCAAAGTACAGGTTATGGATTACCTGGGCTCTGTACTGGCAAGCGAGAATGTGACAAAGCATAAACCTGATCCCGAAGTATACCTGGCTTCTGCCAAAAACCTGGGTGTGCGCCCGGAGCAATGCGTTGTTTTCGAGGATTCGTTCTCGGGGGTTTCTGCGGCGATCAACGCAGGAATGCGCGTTGTCGGGGTTTTAAGCTCACATACTATCGAAGAGCTGCCACCCTGCAATCTGTATATTTCAGATTACCACGAAATGTATTTTGCAAAAGTGAAGGCGCTATTTGCCTGATATCAGAATGGCCGCATTGCTTTTACGAAACGGCCTTTAAAATAATTGGAAAACAGATTGTCTTCTCTCACGCCGCGTGAAGTGGATGCGTGAATGAAAATGATTTCCTGCGGACTTCTCACGTCGGTTACAATGCCGGCGTGGGATACGTAGCCTTCTTTTCCGGCTTCCGGTACAAAAAACAGCCAGTCGCCCGCTTTCAGGTCTTTCAATTGACTTACCTCTTGCCCGAATTCCGACTGCTGCCAGGAAATGCGGGGAACTTTCATCCCAATCTCAGAATACACCGAACAGATCAGGCCTGAACAGTCTATTCCGCTCTTGTCATTTCCTCCCGAACGGTAGGGTGTACCTGTGTAAGTTCTGGCTACCTGTACCACCTGAGGAATTTCGGCGGCCGATAAGCTGCCCGGAGTGGAATATGCCGGTTTTGCAGCAGGTCGCGCAGCGGTTCTTGGCGCTGGCTTTCTTGCTGGTGCTTTTGGTGCGGGTTTGCGTGAGGTTAAAGTTCTTCTCCCGCTCGTTTTAGCATAGCCCGGTTTCTCAGGTGTTTTGCGGAGGGTATCACAGGAGGTCAGGAGGTTGAGGAATAAAAAGGAAAAGAGAATGGACAGCGTAATTTGCTTCTTCATGCGTAAGCTTTGAATGGAAACAATGTTTAACCAAAAATAGCAAGAAAATATTCTTTTGAGCAGCCAAAGCCGCACTTGCCGGCGGGGAACATCTATATGTAACAACTGTTTCCCAAGCGAAAAATTGTGGCAAATGTTATGTCACTGGCTGCTTTGTAAGTAGTTTTGTTATTGACAGAAATACACATTCAAACCAGATTTACCTCGAATGAAAATAATTTGTGTGGGGCGGAATTATGCAGATCATATCGCGGAGCTGAACAATGCAAAACCAGATGCTCCTGTAATTTTTCTAAAACCCGAAACTGCTCAGCTGCGCCTGGGAGAGCCTTTTTTTTACCCTTCATTTTCCAAAGATGTCCACCACGAAGTGGAGCTGGTGGTCAAGATCAACCGCGTTGGCAAAAATATAGAAGAGCGGTTTGCACATAAGTATTATGATGAAATTGGTGTGGGTATTGATTTTACGGCGAGGGACTTACAATCAGAATTGAAAAGCAAGGGACTGCCCTGGGAGCTGGCAAAGGCATTCAATGGATCAGCGCCGGTTTCGGAATTCGTGCCTGTGTCCGATTTTGAGGATATCCAGAATATCAATTTTAGTCTTGATATCAATGGAGAAATAAAGCAGCAGGGCAATTCGTCGATGATGCTTTACCGGATCAACTACCTGATTTCGTTCGTTTCCCGCTATTTTACATTGAAAAAAGGCGACCTGATTTTTACAGGTACCCCCAAAGGTGTGTCCGCCGTGCAGATCGGGGATAAGCTGACTGCATTCATCGAGGGCAAGAAGATGCTTGAACTATTCGTTAAGTAAACCGTATTCTTCAAGTTTATCGGCCAGCTGCGCCGCAATCACCTTCTTTCATGCATTATTGTTTCCGGACAATCGTCCGCATCAGCTTTTTTGCTTTGGGTTTTGCCTTTTTTGGCGGGGCTGGATTTGCCCAAAAACTGTCCTACCAGAAAGATTATTACCAGTTTCCAATCCGGCCGGGACTTCCTAATTCGCTTGCAGGCGGACTTGGTGATCTCCGGAGCAACCACTTTCATGCCGGTCTGGATATCCGCACGGAGCAGCGCGAAGGATTACCGGTTTATGCCGCGGCAGAAGGTTATGTGTATAAAGTAGGTATACAGCGGAGCGGATACGGCAATGTGATCTATCTCAGGCATCCCAATGGACAAACAACCGTTTACGGCCATTTGTTAAAATTCAGTGAGCCGCTGGCCAGCTATGTCCGGGAAGAGCAATATAAAAAGCAGACTTTTGAGATAGAGCTGTCTCCTGAGGAAGGTAGGTTTGCTGTTAAAAAGGGCGAAGTAATCGCTCTCTCGGGAAACACTGGCGGATCGGCCGGGCCGCATTTGCACTTTGAAATCCGCGATTCCAAAAACAATTATCTCAATCCACTGTACTTTGGGTTTAAGGAAATCCGGGATGTAACCCCTCCCAAATTCGTCAACCTCGCCATTCGTCCGCTCGATATCAATGGAAGAGTGAACGGGCAATTTGACAGGAAGGTATATGCGCCTGTAAAGCTTGCTGACGGATCTTATCGCCTGAAAGATCCCGTAAGTGCAACAGGAATGATCGGTTTTGATCTTGTAGCACATGATCAGATGACGGGAACGGGCTTCCGGTATGGGCTGCAATGCATTGAGATCAGAATGGACGGACAGGAGGTTTTTTCTTACAACATTGAAATTTTCCCCAGTACCTCCACCAGGGACTACAACAACCTGATCGATTACGAAACCGAGCAGGCGACAGGCCAGCGGTTTTTGAAATGTTATGTTCCTGACGGGAATACTTTTAATCTCTACAAAACCAATGCATTTCAAGGTAAGCTGAACATTACCGATACGCTGAGCCACGAGGTGAGTATCAGGATTTCAGATTCGCATGAAAATGCTTCCGAGCTGCTGTTTACCATCAAAGGTGAGCCCCGGAATCCTCCGTTGCGGGTAGATACCACCGAGGTGCGCCCCGAATGGGTTCAAACGGACGTGCAGGAAAACACTTTGGTCGTGAAAGCGAAGTATTACCGGAGCACGCTTCCATTTGCAACCTATTTTGTTGATGGTAAGGAAGTAAAAAAGGAGCCGGACCTATATGCAAATGATGCAGCCGTTTTTCTAACGGATTTAAGAGAATATCGTCCGGATTCTGTGAAAGTGGCCAATACTACTGTCAAAACTTACCTGAGAAGTCAGATCTTTCCTGCGATAGCCTCTTCGTATAAAGCGGAAAAGTGGAGTGTGAACTTCAAGAACACTAGCTTATTCGATACCCTTTTCCTGACCGGGCAGCAGAATTTCAATGCTTTGACAATCAACAACCGCGGCACTGCATTGAACGATTACATTTCAGTTGCATTCACGCCTGAGAAAGTACCTGAGAATAAAGAGAAAACGAGGGTTTACAGGTATCTTAATGGAGATTACCGGTTCCTGGGCGGAGCGTGGAACAATGATCAGATTGAATTTGATACCAGGGAGCTGGGGACTTTCGTGATCATGGCAGATACAATGCCCCCGAAAGTACGCCTGACCGAAAATAGTAAAACACGTATCACCGGTTTTATCAGCGATCCTACCTCGGGTATTGAAAGCTTCAATGCTTTTGTAAACGGAGAATGGGTGCTCTTGAACTACGATTATAAAAAAGCATATATATGGTCTGAAAAACTGGACAAGACCAAGCTTTTCGAAGGCGAGCTTGTGCTGGAAGTAAAGGACAGGGCGGGAAATAGTACTATCTTGCGAACAGAAATTACCGAACCGGTTGTTATCCGTAAGAAGGTAAATAAACGTAAAAAGTAAACTATGGCAATTGAGGCAGGAGAGCCCGCACCCGCATTTTCAGCAAAAGACCAGGATGGCAACGAAGTAAAACTCTCGGATTTTAAGGGAAAAAAACTGGTTCTTTACTTTTATCCTAAAGATGATACACCAACCTGCACAACGCAGGCCTGTAACCTTCGTGATAACTACGATTTGTTGATCAAAAAAGGTTATAGTGTGCTTGGTGTCAGTGTCGATGATCAGAAATCGCATTTGAAATTTATCAAAAAGCATAACCTGCCTTTCTCACTTCTTTCCGATACCGATCACAAGATGGTGGAAGCTTATCAGGTTTGGGGTGAAAAAACGAATTTTGGACATACTTATATGGGTATAATCCGCACTACTTTCGTCATTAATGAAGAAGGTGTGATCGAGGAGGTAATTCAGAAGGTAGAGGCCAAAAATCACGCAGGTCAAATTCTTGGTAAAACTGAATAATTATAAGTCATTTTGCCAGTCCGATTAAGCTGACATTTGCCTGGCTAAGTCACTCACCACGAGGACGGCCGGATTTAATATAGTCCAATAGAAAATCGATAAAAATGGAAATTGAACAACTAGAAAAAGTAGCTTCACAAGTTCGCAGGGACATTGTACGCATGGTGCATGGCTGCCAGTCGGGTCACCCGGGCGGTTCTCTCGGCTGTACCGAATTGTTAGTAGCGCTGTACTTCGAGCGGATGAAACTGAAAGAGGCAGACGGCAAGCCCGTTTTTGATATGAATGGAACGGATGAAGATCTGTTTTTTCTCTCAAATGGCCACATTTCTCCTGTGTGGTACAGCACGTTGGCCCGTCGCGGCTATTTCCCGGTTGAGGAAATGGCTACTTTCCGCAAGCTGGATTCAAGATTACAAGGTCACCCGACCACGCACGAGCATTTGGAAGGTATCCGCATTGCCTCTGGTTCACTTGGACAGGGAATGTCTGTGGCAATCGGTGCTGCATTGGCGAAAAAGCTCAATGGAGACAAAGGCCTGGTATACGTGTTAATGGGAGACGGTGAGCAGCAGGAAGGCCAGGTTTGGGAAGCAGCTACTTTTGCGCCGCACCACCAGGTTGACAATCTGGTCGCATTTATCGATTTGAACGGACAGCAGATCGACGGTCCTACCGTGAAGGTTATGAACAACCTTGATCTTGGTAAGAAATATGAAGCATTTGGCTGGGAAGTGATTTCCATTGAAGAAGGAAATGATATGGCAGCGGTGCTGAAAGGTTTGTACGAGGCAAAAAGCCGCCTTGGTCACGGCAGACCTATTATGGTCCTGCTCCACACCGGAATGGGCTTTGGTGTTGACTTTATGATGGGCAGCCACAAATGGCACGGCGTTGCGCCAAACGATGAGCAGCTGGCAGCAGCATTGGGTCAGTTGGAAGAGAGTTTGGGAGACTATTAATACCGGATAACCCAAATTCCTTTAAGCCATTCTATTATTTATAAGAAGATATCAAACTCATGAAAAAATACACCTTCACTGAAAAGAAAGATACCCGCTCGGGTTTTGGTGCCGGAATGCACGTTTTGGGTCAGCAAAATCCAAATGTAGTTGCACTTTGTGCTGACTTGGTGGGTTCTTTGAAGTTAGAGCCTTTTATTAAAGAAAATCCGGAGCGTTTTGTTCAATGCGGGATTTCGGAAGCAAATATGATCGGAATCTCGGCTGGTCTGACAATTGGCGGTAAAATTCCTTTTGCAACTACTTTTGCCAACTTTGCGACAGGCCGCGTTTATGATCAGATCCGCCAGAGTGTAGCCTATTCAGGTAAAAATGTGAAAATCTGCGCATCTCACGCAGGCTTGACATTGGGAGAAGATGGCGCTACCCACCAGATCCTGGAAGATATCGGAATGATGAAAATGCTGCCTGGAATGACAGTAATCAATCCTTGCGACTATAACCAGACCAAAGCTGCTACCATTGCAATCGCTGAATATGACGGTCCTGTGTACCTGCGTTTCGGCCGGCCGGTTATCCCTGTATTCACGGATGCAGACCAGAAGTTTGAGATCGGCAAAGCGTGGATGGTGAACGAAGGAACGGATGTCAGCATTTTTGCGACCGGCCACATGGTTTGGGAAGCGATCCAGGCTGGCGAGTTGCTGGAAGCAGAAGGTATCAATGCTGAAATTATCAACATTCACACCATTAAGCCGCTTGACGAAGAAGCTGTACTGAAATCTGTGGAAAAAACAGGTTGCGTGGTTACAGCCGAAGAGCACAACCGCATTGGCGGACTTGGTGACAGCGTTGCGCAGGTTCTGGTGAAAAACAAGCTGGCTCCGCAGGAATATGTAGCTGTGGACGATAGCTTCGGCGAAAGCGGAACACCAACGCAGCTTTTGGAAAAATACGGATTAACAGCCAAACACATTGTGGAAGCTGCCAAGCGTGCAATTGCCAGAAAGCAGGCATAACGCATTTACATTATAAAATCAGAAGTTGTAAATAGAGCCCGGTGGGAAGTGAAACACGTCTTTCGCTCCCGCCAGGCTCAATTTTTGTTTGATGAAATGGAAAAATAAACTATTATTGACTTACGTTCATTCGCATTTGAGCGGCAATGCTACCCACGCTGCGCTGGCGAATGAACTTTCAGGTTAGAACCTTTTAAATGTCTGACGAAGAATTATTATCCCTTTTTGCAAATCCGGAAACGCGTCGAAATGCGTTTAATCAGCTTGTACGGAAGTACCAGCAAAAAGTATATTGGCTGGTTCGCAAAATGGTTATTGACCACGATGATGCCAACGACGTTACTCAGGATGTGTTCATTAAAGCCTGGACTGCGCTTGAAAATTTCCGGGGTGATGCCAAGCTATACACGTGGCTGTACCGCATTGCGAGTAACGAGGCGATCAACTTTTTGAACAAAAAAAGAAGAAAGTACTTCGTGCCGATTTATGATGTTGAAAATGAACTGGCGGAAAAGCTGGAAGCCGATCCGGAAGTCAGCGGCGATGCGATTCAGCTAAAATTGCAAAAGGCGATACTGAAATTGCCAGAAAAGCAGCGGCTTGTTTTTAACCTTAAATACTTTGAAGAACTGCCGTATGAGGAGATTTCAGAGATAACCGGGACATCAGTCGGCGCATTGAAAGCTTCTTATCACTGGGCGTCAAAAAAAATTGAGGATTATTTAAATGACAATGATTAAACTATTTGCGGCGCAAAGAGTCAAACTTCCGAATAAGTAAAAATTATTAATAACTATGGATAAGGGACGTATACGATTGGAAGATATCCGGAAGGAGGTTCCATTTTCGGTGCCCGAGGACTATTTCGATAAGTTGCCTCAACAAATTCAATCCAGGATACCTGCTGAGCCGGTGCGAAAACCTGTTATCAGTTGGAACTGGCAGCGGGTGACCGGCCTGGTCTCGGCAATGGCGATCATCCTTGTTCTGGTTTGGGTAACTGTTCCCGAGCGGCAGGGATCTCTCGGCCAGGAACCTTTGAGCGATGTGAGCAATGCTTCCATTATCAATTACCTGGAAGAAGAAAATATCAGCTACTATGATCTGAGTGAACATAAAGTAGTTCAAAAAGCTTTTGATACGGACTCAACAGTTTTGTATTATCTGGATGGACTTGACGACGATGTGATCCGTCAGCAAATCCAGGAATCGGTTACTGCACAAGAAACCATCTGACCCTAACAGCATCAAGAAAAAATGAAGGTTAAGCTTATTACCCGGAGATATCTGAACATCCTTTGCGGCCTTGTTATGATTGTGGCCGCAGCTTCCAATGCGAATGCGCAGCATCGGTCAGAAGAAGAAATCAAGAGGATACAGGACGCAAAAGTGGCGATTATAACAAATCGCCTGAACCTGACACCGGAACAGTCGGCTGGTTTTTGGCCTGTTTATAATGAATATTCGCAGAAGCGCCGTGAAATCCACCGCTCTCAACGGAAGATTATTAACGACAAGAAGGCCGAAGGAAAAACCGATGACCAGGTCCTGAACAATCTGAAAGAAGTGCAGGATTTGCGGCAGAAAGAACTGGACCTTGAAAAAGAATACCAGAGCAAGTTTCTGAAAACCATTACAGCAGCCCAGGTTATTGAATTGTATAAAGCGGAACGCACATTCAACGATATGTTGATCCAGCGCCTGAAACAACGTAATTAGCGTACCTGATACATTCGAACTATTACAAAAAGAATCCCACAACCGTGAACCGGTTGTGGGATTTTCTTATAACCGCATTCTGGTTTTAATGGCCTCCAACAGTCTGGACGTCATTGATACCTCTTGTTTCCACGGTAATGTTTCGCAAGGGGGCAGAATGCTTTTTGAAGTCCTGGATAATTTCGAGGACATCATAGTCGATGTTAAGCGACTTGCTACCATCTATGACCACCGTAGCTCCGTCTGGCAGGTTTTCCAGTGTCGCACTGATACTTCCTTTGTTCAGGAAAGTCACTTCTTCCGACAATATCAATGTAATCACCTCACCTTCACGGTGCTGCTCTTTAACATAGTGGTAGGAGTGCTGGTAATTCTTTCTCAGAATAAAGTAGATCGCGACTACCATTCCCACAGCGATGCCTTTGAGCAAATCTGTACTGAGAATAGCGATAATGGTAACTATAAACGGGATAAACTGCTCTTTACCCAATCGGTACATTCCCTGATAAAGCGAGAATTTAGAGAGCTTGTACCCTACCATTAACAGAATAGCTGCAAGAGATGCCAGCGGAATGTAATTCAGGAATTTCGGGATCAATACGGCCGATAGCAGAAGAATTGTACCGTGTATAATGGTACTCATCCGGGTACGGCCACCTGAGTCGATATTGGCAGAACTGCGCACGATAACCTGTGTTACAGGTAACCCTCCGATCAAACCCGACGTCATGTTCCCGATACCCTGCGCAATCAGCTCGCGGTTGGTAGGAGTGCTGCGCTTGAAGGGATCAAGCTTGTCGGTTGCTTCAACAGAAAGGAGTGTTTCAAGGCTCGCTACAATCGCCAGGGTCAACCCTATGGTATATACTTCTACTCTTTGAAAGGCAGAGAAATCAGGTGTTTTGAAGAACCCGAAGAACTCGCGGGCATTTGTTGCAACAGGCAGCTGCACCATGTGTTCGCCTGAAAGCGTCCATGCAGGCATTAATGCGGCATAAACCAGATTTAATGCAACCCCTATCAACACAACAAACAATGCGCCCGGCACAAAGCGGAAAAACTGGATCCGTTTCATGAAAGGCTTGTCGAACAGGATCAGTAATCCGAGCGAGACCGCAGAAATGATGATTGCGCCGGTACTGCTGTACCTTACGGAGTTCCAGATTTCAGTAAACGTATTCTGCCCGTCTTTCTGATTGAATGCCTCATCGCCCATGAAATCTGCATCGTACCCGAAAGCATGAGGGATTTCTTTGAGGATCAGGGTGATACCAATAGCAGCGAGCATTCCCTTGATCACCGATGAAGGGAAATAGTACCCGATGATTCCCGCCTTTAGCAGACCGGCAATAACCTGCAAAGCACCTGCTATGACTACCGCCAGGAGGAAGGCTTCAAAGCTGCCCAACGTTTCAAGCGCATTTAAAACGATCACAACAAGTCCGGCAGCCGGGCCTGCAACACCTAACGAAGATCCGCTGAGCGCGCCTACTACAATCCCGCCTATCATTCCGGCAATAATCCCTGAGAAAAGCAGGTCGGACCTGCCGGTAGAGGCGAGTGCCACGCCGAGGCAAAGTGGTAGTGCCACCAGGTACACGACGAGCCCGGAGGGGAAATCGTATTTGAGGTTGGAGAACAAACTCTTATTTTTCAAAGACATACGACTGATTCGAAAGGATTGTTAGTTTTTATTTTTGTAGTTAGCCTAAACGAGTTGAAGACTTTCCAGCCGGTATACATCCTCAAAATCGTTGGTGTTGCCTGCTGTCACATCAAGGTCTTGCAGGATACCTGAGCTGATGTCGTAAACAACTCCATGAACTTGGAGCGCTTTCCCGTTTGACCAGGCATTTTGTACAATGCTGGTTTTGGCAAGACCACGTACCTGTTCGATCACATTGAGTTCAACAAGTCTGTTGCTGCGCAGTTGAAGATCAGAAATAGCGTTGAGCTCTTTCTGGTGCAGCCTGTAAACGTCTTTGATGTGACGTAACCAGTTGTCGATCAATCCCACCTGCTTGTTGCCCATTGCCGTAAGTACACCACCGCAACCATAATGTCCGCAAACAATAATGTGGATTACACCAAGCACATTCACCGAGTAATCGAGCACGCTCAGCATACTCATGTCGGTGTGGATCACCATGTTGGCGATGTTGCGGTGTACGAAGATATCCCCTGGCTGGGTGCCTGTCAGGGCATTTGCCGGAACGCGGCTATCGGAGCAACCGATCCACAAAAACTTAGGACTTTGGCCTTTCGCCAGGTTGTTAAAAAAGTCTGGATTTTCTTGGGTAGTATCGTTAACCCACTTCTTATTGTTTTCAAAAAGCTGCTGATATGACTTGACCATGATCTCTGATTAGTATAAAAATAAAAGGATATAGTCCTAGCTTCGAATGGACAACAATTATCCATAGAATGCTGGAATATTTACTAAATCGGGGGAAATCAAATCAGCTCCGGAGGTGGGGAGAGCAGATTATAAACAATGTCATTCCGAAAACTGATAGCGTACAGGAAGGAGTTTTTCGGTGGAATGGACAGGGAGAAATGGTCGAATTGAACTGCATGATCAGTGAAGAGCTGATCGTCGGTCATTTTTTCGGCTTCCGTTTTTTCATTATCACAGGTACCGGTATCGCAAACCACAGACATTTTGCTTTTGGCAAGCAAAATACTTGCTACATCTGTGGCTTTACAGATGAGAAAGGTCGTAAGCAGTATGAGACAAAGTGTTCTGAGCAATGTATTTCAGATTTGAGGAAGCGAGTTGGTAACGCCTGGTTGGGCTAAAACGTTCTTTCCCAGGTAATTTATTGCAGACGGTGTACAAAATATGTTACTACTGCAATATCAGCGGAGACAAAAAAAGGGCAATGAAGCCCTGTTACTTATTGGTTTTCCAATTCTTTTCATTGTTCTCAAGCCAGCGCCCCACGAGAAATGCGGAACCCAGTAGAACAATATAGAAAACGATCATTATTATTGTCATTCCCATAATTAATCAATTAAATAGACTTTTTTGACTTGGACAAAAATAGGTAAAAAATGCAAATGGAATCTATTTCAACAAAATTTAAAGTACCCCTTTTGTTGACGGCATAAAATCCAAAGCCTTCATATCGCGACGCACAGCCATTTTGATCGCCTTGGCAAAGGCTTTAAAAACAGACTCAATCTTGTGGTGCTCGTTATCGCCTGCGACTTTGATATTCAGGTTAGACAAAGACGTGTCCGAGAATGATTTGAAAAAGTGAAAGAACATTTCCGTAGGCATTTCACCAATTTTCTCGCGCTTGAACTCCGCATCCCACACAATCCACGGCCGGCCTGAGAAATCAATGGCTACTTGCGCAAGCGCTTCGTCCATTGGAAGCAGGAACCCATACCTGTTGATACCCCTTTTGTCGCCGATCGCCTGGCGGTAAGCTTCGCCCAATGCAAGTGCAGTGTCTTCAATCGTGTGGTGCTCATCTATGTGCAGATCACCGGCAACGCGGATAGAAAGATCGGCACCTGAATGCCGGGCAAGCTGGTCAAGCATGTGATCGAAGAAGCCCAGGCCCGTGTGAATATCGGACCGGCCACTGCCGTCGAGGTTCAGCTCTATTTTGATCTGTGTTTCTTTTGTATTTCGCTCCACGGACGCAATCCGGGAAGGTAATTTCAAATGTTCATAAATCGTATCCCAGTTCGTTGTGATCAATGCAGTTGCGGATTTAATCTGGTCCGAGATACTGTTATCCGGGAAAGATTCAGCAAACAGAATTGCTTTTGCGCCCAGATTTACGGCCAGTTGAACGTCGGTCAGCCTGTCACCGATTACGTAGCTGTTCGCAAGATCGTATTCTTCCGTTAGGTAGGACGTCAGCATGGCAGTGCCGGGCTTGCGCGTGGGCAGGTTATCCTCGGGGAAGCTTCTGTCCACGTGTATAGCAGCGAAGTTGATATTTTCACCTGCCAGTGTTTGAAGCATTTTGTTGTGAGCGGGCCAGAAAGTAGGCTCGGGAAACGAGTCAGTCCCCAGACCATCCTGATTGGTTACCATCACCAGTTCGTAGTCAGTTTCTTCGGCTATTTTCCTAAGATTTGAGATCGTTTTGGGTAAGAATTCCAGTTTTTCAAGCGAGTCAACCTGAAAGTCAGTTTTTGGTTCTACGATAATCGTCCCGTCCCGGTCAATAAATAGTACTTTTTTCATTCGTCAAATAGTAAGAAGATAGCGGTTATATCCGAACTGCCCGGCTGTGATTTCCTGCAAAGTTCGCAAAGAATGGGAAATTGAAAAGCTATCAGAGCGAATGTAGGCGAGTTTAACGCATTTATTAAGAATAACAGTGCGCGAGAAATCTTAACTTTGGCTTTCAAACTTGACTTGAATAGGATGTTTACAGGAATTGTTGAAGCACTGGCCGACGTAGTAAAGATAGAGCAGGAGGGTACTAACAAGACATTTACATTGGCTTCTTCCATTGCAACAGAATTTAAAATCGATCAGAGTATCAGTCACAACGGGGTTTGTCTGACGGTTGTGGCAGTGGATGGTGAAAACTATCAGGTAACCGCGATTGAAGAAACCCTTTCAAAAACAAATTTGGGAGAGCTGGTGCCAGGCAGCAAGGTCAACCTGGAAAGATGTATGCCCGCCAATGGTCGTTTTGACGGACACATTGTACAAGGGCATGTAGATCAGACAGGCATTTGCACGAATGTGGAAGAAAGAGATGGCAGCTGGCTCTTCGACTTTGAGTACGATAGCGCAACTGGCAATATTACAGTTGAAAAGGGCTCCATTTGCATCAATGGCGTGAGTCTCACGGTATTCAATTCGGAGAAGAATGCATTCAGAGTGGCGATTATACCTTACACTTATTCCTTTACGAATTTTCACTCATTGAAGCCAGGCGATTCTGTTAACCTGGAATTTGATATTTTAGGTAAATACATTAAAAGAATTCTTGGCGCTTATACAGTTTAGGATATTGGCTTCTAACATTATTACGTTTATTTTTACCCGTATATCATATTTCGTGCATCAGATACATTCATGGCCAAGATAAGTACGCAGTCCAAAAAGGACCTCTTCATACATATAGGAATAATTGTCTCGCTGCTTCTGGTAATTTTTCTCGGTTTTTTCTTTGTATACCTTCCTTTTACAACCAATCACGGCGAAGCAGTCACCGTTCCTGATCTGAAAAAGAAAAGCGTGGCGGATCTAGAAGAGTTTCTGGATACCCGCGACCTGCGTTATGAAGTGGATTGCACATTTGTTGCCAATATCGCTCCGCTGACCATTATTGCCCAGTACCCGCCTCCGGGAGCGAAAGTGAAAGAAGGCAGGAAGATATATGTGACGGTAGTTTCTAACACAGCCCCGCTGATCAAAATGCCGAAGCTGACGGATATGACGCACAGGAGTGCTCAGCTGCTGCTGAAAAGCGTTGGGCTGGAAGAAGGAAATATCTCCTACGTACCAGATATGGCGCAGAATGCGGTTTTGCGGCAAATGTATAATGGCAAAGAAATTCTGCCCGGCCAGCCAATTACCAAAGGTTCGAAAATCGATCTTGAATTGGGAGAAGGTTTGGGTACGGCACAATTTGAAGCTCCTTCTGTGATCGGAATGCCGCTCGATGAAGCGAAGATTGCGATTATTGGTTCAGGGTTGAAAGTAGGTCAGCAAATGGAGGTTCAGGCCGAAGAAGGTCAGGCGCCGGGATCGGTTGTAAGACAAAACCCTGATGCAGGCAATAATGTGAGAATAGGGGATGTAATTGATCTTTGGGTAACGCCGCAGTCTTTGGAACCAACTGAGAATGAAACAAACCAGCCTGAGCAATAGCCTGTTTAAAATTCAAAAGAAAGTTGCCGTCCTTTTTTGGATACTGCTGCTGGTACAGTGCCAATCTCTCTATGCACAGCTAAGGATTGTGCCGATTGATCCGTCAAATAATACAGATATCAGAAGAGGTAGTGAAGAAAATAACCTGAGAACTGAGGCAGTAACTTTGCCTTTCTTCGATGATTTTTCAACAGCCCGCACTGCCTCTCCGGACATAAAGTACTGGCTTCCGGGAAGCGGGGTTTACATCAACAATTCGCTATCTACTTCGCATCCTTCACGCAATCTGGCCACATTTGATGGACTTAATGCGGCTGGGATACCTTACAACCTGAACAATCAGCTGGGCCAGGGCTTCACGGATACGCTGACTTCACAAGCCATCAATCTTGCTGGTAAAACTGCTGCCGACTCGGTTTATCTGAGCTTTTACTGGTCTGCAAAAGGCTTCGGCGAACTACCTGATTCCAGCGATTTCCTGAGCCTGGAGTATTTTAACCGAAATAATCAATGGGTAACTGTCTGGCAGCAGAACGGATTTGAAGCAGATACTACATTCAAACAGCAGTTTGTTGCGATCACAAACGCAGCATATTTGCACGCTGTTTTTCAATTTCGTTTTCGGAGTTTTGGCCGCAATTCAGGCGCGTACGACACCTGGCACCTGGACTATGTGCATCTGGATGCAAAAAGGTCCCGAAAGCAGCCGTACATCTTTGATGTAGCTACCCGCAAGGCGATCTCGCCACTTTTGAAAAGGTACACTGCTATGCCGCTGCGCCAGTATCTTGTTAATCCAGCCGGCGCATTGTCCGACTCTATCAAGACAGACATTGTAAATCATTTCAATAATTTCAATGTCCTCACCAGCACATTTACCTTAACTGACGTAAAATCAGGAAAGGAATTTCAGCGGAATGTGCAAAGGTCGATTTTTGTAGAATCATTGAAGTCAAAGACACTGAGTGTAAAGCCTGCGCCTGCGGCTATTAGTGCCCCCGGTGACTCCATTCATTTGTTAGCGAAGTTTTTCATCACAACTACGGACACGATCCCGAATGTCAATCTGAAAAATAACGACACGATAACCTCACGCATTTCTCTGACAGACTATTATGCATTTGACGATGGAAGTGCGGAGTACGGGATTCAGGTAAATCAGCGATTGGGCCGTGTAGCTGTGCGCTACATTTTGGCCAAACCCGATACGATCGGTGGAGTCAGAATGGCGATTGTTCCATTCAACAGGGATGTGGCAGGACAGAACTTTACGATACAGTTTTTAAGCAGTAAAAATGGAAAACCGGACCGGGTTCTGGCACAAAGATCAGCCGCTGCTTCCTACGCATCGGACCGGAACGGATTTGCTGACTACCGGTTGAGCACGCCTGTTGCAGTACCTGATACCTTTTACGTTGGCTGGCAGCAGATCAACGAGCAACCGTTGACCGTAGGTTTTGACAGAAATTCCACGTTGGGTAAGGATCATGTTTTCTATAACCTGGGAACCGAATGGGCGAAGGAGCAATCTTTAAACGGAAGTATAATGATTCGTCCGTATCTCGGTGCAAAAGTGCTTGGAGTAGTGACTGGCAGGGAAGAAGTTGCGACTGAAAACTGGTTCTATCCAAACCCAAGTAATGGTACTATCAGCTGGAAGGCTAAAAATTTAAACCAGATCTACATTTATTCAAATGATGGCAAGTTATTAGATACAATTTTGCCGAAACGTGATCAGCAATCGCAGGAGTTGAGGGGATTAAAGGACGGGATTTATATTCTGAAAGCTTCGGACGGGAAACGATCATTTGTACAAAAAATGTTAATATTGAAATAGCTAATCAGTAAACAAATTATCGAAATGGATATAACTGTTGAAGAACTTAAAAAGAGACTGGATGATGGTGAGGACCTTCATTTCTACGATGTACGTGAAGAACATGAGTATGAAGAAGATAATCTGGGCGCTAAATTGATTCCCCTCGGCGAGCTTCCGGATCATCTTGACGAGCTTGAACCATTGAAGAACGAAGAAATCATTATTCATTGCCGTTCAGGCGCGAGAAGTGGCAAGGCTGCCAAATTTCTTGAATCACAGGGTTACACGAATGTAAGAAATGTAACAGGCGGCATTCTCGCCTACCGTGAGCTTGAAGATTGATTAAGGTCAAAAGAAGGAAATGGCGATTTACAAACCTGTAAATCGCCATTTTTTTATGCATATAGGTGAGTACTTATATATGCACGAATATTATCATAGTCTTCTACGTCGAACCATTTGAAATCGCCCTGGTGACGGAACCAGGTTAGTTGTCTTTTAGCATATCTTCTTGAATTTTGCTTTAAGAGCCGGATCATTTCAGATTCATCGTATTTGTTGTCAAGAAACTCAAATACCTCTTTGTAGCCGACAGTCTGCAAAGCCTGGTGTGAGCGGTAAGGAACCAGGCTTTTTACTTCATCTACTAACCCGTCTTGCAGCATGATATCAATGCGCTTGTCAATTCGGTTATACAGTTCTGTACGGTCGCGATTCACTGCAATGCAAATGGGCTCGAAATCCCTACTTTTCACATTCCTTAATTTGTACTCACTGATTGGCGTGCCGGTTGTATAATATACTTCAAGCGCACGAATCACCCTTTGTGGATTGGATAGCTCGCTGGTAGCAGCAAAACCCGGATCAACAGCAGCAATCTCTTTTTGAAGAACATCCAAGCCTTCTGCGACTAACTTATCAGTTAATTTCTCGCGCAGCCCTGGTGCAGGTGCCGGAAGATCATCCAGGCCTTCCAGTACAGCTTTTATATAGAATCCCGAGCCGCCTGTCATGATCATATAGTCAGAATGCTCAAAATGCGCTTTCAGGAGCTTGATTACATCGCGCTCGAAGTCTCCCGCACTGTATGTTTGCTGAATGGAATGGGAGTTAATAAAATGATGAACAACTTGCCGGAGTTCTTCCGTACTCGGTTTGGCAGTACCGATGTTCAGCTCACGAAAGAATTGACGGGAGTCGGCAGAGATTATTTCTGTATCTAAATCGAGTCCCAATTTCACTGATAATGCTGTTTTTCCAACAGCCGTCGGGCCTGCAATTACGATAAGCTTTTTCTTTCCGGTATTCGGCATTACGAGAAGGATTAGTGACTTTTTTTCTATAATTTATGGGTCAAACTGCTTAGGCTTCGTCACTTTAACAAATCCTTGCGTATTTATTTTAAATCTTTTCTTTTCAATTCACATTCTAAACGTAAACAACTATGTTGAAAAAATTATTACTATTTGCCTGGATCGGAGTGATGGTTCTAGCAGTTAGCAGTTGCGAAGGTCCGGAAGGTCCAGCCGGCCCGAAAGGAGATACTGGTGCAGCCGGCCCCGCGGGTCCTGCTGGCCCTGCCGGTGAAGATGGCGAGGATGGAACGGGCAGTGGTATGTCAGGGTCTGTTATCGCATTTATGGGTGAGATTGAAACCGACACTTCAGGAAATATGATTGTTGGGGACACAGCCTTTTTTGCTGATGCCACCGACGAGGAGATACTTAGTTTCGAGAAGGGGATGTTCCAGGTGTTTTTGAAAGACAATGGCGCTTACTTCCCGGTTCCTGGGTATGTACTTTTTGAAGACGAAGCAATTAGTTACGGCTATTACTACCAGATTGACGGGAATGGTTTGTATTTCCCTATTTTCAGAACTTCTGCGGCAGATAACCCGCAACGTTCATTTGAAGAGGTTCGTGTAGTATTTATCCCGGCTCTCAATGCAGGTAAACAAAATGCGAATGTAAACTGGAAAAATTACGACGAAGCAGTTAAGGCACTTGGTTTGACGGAAGCTGATGTAAAGGTGATCCGCAAGAAGTAACTCACGATCGTTTATAAAAAGAGAGAGCCGAAATCAATCGATTTCGGCTCTCTCTTTTTACTATCATTCTCTTAATATTCCCAGAGACCGTGTTCCAGCTCCATTAACTCTTGTTCGTAATTAAGGGATTTGATCAACGCTTCTTTTTCGCCATTATAGATATCTAAAAACGCTTTATCGTTTGCATTTGAGAACTTGGTGATCCTTCCGTAGAACAAGCGAAGGTCAAATGCGTCAGCCAGGTTCTTGTTTTGCGCTGTGTTATGCGTGTTGTACCAGATATACTTCTTAGGATCGCTTCTGAACAATCTCTCTACGTCTTTGTAGCGGAAAGAAGCAACAGGAATCTCCAAGCCAGTAGCTGTTTGTTCAGCAGGCAGGATGATCGTAAGCGTCTGAATATCGTTGTAAAGTCTTGATCTCTTCTTGTCAAAAGTCCAATCTTCTTTGATCTCCAGAATGCTAAGCTGCTCAGGGAAGTACTCTTCTTCAGTTGCTGCTACCTGCGTGTCAAAAGATGTTGAATCCGGCTTAGGTTGTTCAACTACCGGCGGCTCTTCTTTTGCTACCTGCGCATTTTTAGCACCTTTTTTGGTTGATTTCTTCTTTGGAGGACCCCAGCCATCATCTACCGGCTCGGCCTCTTTCTTTGCAGCTGCACCCCAGCTATCGTCAGCAGGCTGTGCTTGCTTGGCAGGTTCTGCTGCTGGCTTAGCGCCCCAGCCATCATCTGTTTTAGCAGGTGCACCAAATCCTGCGGCGATCTCTTCTGCAGATAATCCCGCAGTTTGATTAGGGATCAGAATACGTTTATGAAGTTCGTCACCCGTGATCTTTGTTGCGCAGGAATCATTTGTATATGCATCAATCAGCCCTGCTTTTGCAGCATCCAATAGATAACGTGTAATCTCATTGTTT
Source organism: Dyadobacter sp. Leaf189 (assembly GCF_001424405.1). Classification (GTDB taxonomy): domain Bacteria; phylum Bacteroidota; class Bacteroidia; order Cytophagales; family Spirosomataceae; genus Dyadobacter. The sequence continues at coordinate 1,126,045 of NZ_LMPS01000004.1, read as the reverse complement.
TTTGAGAACATGGAAATGTTCTGCTTTTCTTTAAGATCCACCCTTCTCCAAAGCGTCCTTTTCATCATCACATCTCCATCTGCAATAGGACGTGACGAGAAAACATTAGCAGTCGAATCCTCTTTCTCCTGTGCGAATGCAGACCCTGAAATCAGGGACAAGGATAATAAAGACCATGCAATCGTTTTTCCATTCATTCTTCTCATATCGTGCATAAGTTGTATTGTCCAATCAACGACAAAAATAATGTCTTAGTATAAAGTAACCTGGCGAGTTTGGGTTCCCATTTCGACCTCGCTGATTGCACCTTTGAAGTTCTGGCGCTCTACTTTGAGAATCGAAATAACATACCGGTCACCTGGCTGTGCCTGCTGTGCCAGTGAAGAGATAGAACCGCCTGATCCGGAAAGCGTTACACCATTGATACGACGCGAGCCTCTCGCAAGAGATACCTCTATCTGAGACACTCTGAAACGCGCATCCTCAGGCGAGAAGTTCTTAAAGCTTTCGTCAGGAATAGCTACTACCTGAATGCTTCTGGCGCCTGTTGCAGGTGCACCTTTTCTTTCATCAAACGGAGCTCCGTTAACCCTTACTTCCAGTGATGGTTTCGGTACCCTGTTAACTCTGAAAGGCTCCGATCCAAGTACATTGCCCGCATTGCTTACAGTGATGTTCAACTGAGCTCTGTTTGGAACAATAGTAAATTTACCTTTCTGACCGCTTGGAATAATCTCGCCGCCATCTGTCGAGAAGCTAGGAGCCCAAAGAGCGCCTAATGCAGGACTTTGAATACTCAGCTTGTTCGCACAACCAAAGTACAATGGAGGCAGTGTTCCTGTTTCGATCTGGTAGGTTGGCTTCACCACGAAGTATTCCTGATTCATGGTATAAGTAGTATCTCTTCCAGAAGGGGTAGGGATGGTAATTCTTGCCTGAAGTTCACGTTTTGCAAGTCCTTCCGCATTGTATCCGCCACCTTGTGCAGTGAACTCGATTAAACCAATTCCGTTTTCAACTTTCACCGGCGATCCGTTCAAGCTCATTCTTGGGGTGATACCACTTGCCGAAGCAGCGATAAACATCTGACCCTTGAATTTAGTACCTGCAACCACAGTCTTCGCATCTGCACTTACCATAGCAAGTACCCGGTCAAACTTAATGTCGGCAGCACCAACTTTACTTGCGAGATAATTCAAAACTTCACCTTCCATTCTGCGAATATCCGTTTGCTTCTGGCTTAGTACTGCAAGAGCAGCTGCAACAGGAGTTTGCGCGAAGTTCAATTCTGCAAAATCTTTATTACGTTGTTCCTTGTTGCCTTTTGCCACAGGATCCTGATTTCCGTCCAGTGCAAGAGGTTGAAATTTGTTAGGTGTAAGTTGGTTCAATTGTGCAGTAAAGCTGTTGAGGCTTTTCTGCAGCTGGTATGCTTTTCCATTTTTAGCACCTCCCACCATCAATTCTGCTACTTTACCTTCTTCCTGCGGATTTTTAATCGCGCCCTCCTCATTCAAGCCGCCACCTGCACTGGTGATGATTTCCTGCTTTAATGTATTGATCGAATTTGTAATCTCGGATGTGTACTGACGAACCTGGTCTGCTTCCTTTAAAACGGCAAGATCTGCCGAGCGGTTTCCTGCTTTTTCGACAGCCGCCTTTATTTTAAGTACTGTTTCCTGGTTGATTTTATTGGCTGCGCCTGAGGACAGTTCCAAAGAATTGTTCAAGAGAATGAATTTTTCTATAATGGCTGAACTTACCTGCAATGCGAGCATCGCTGTAAGTACCAGATACATCATTCCAATCATCTTTTGACGGGGTGTTTCTTTTCCACCTGCCATATTATTCAGTAATCGGTTTCAGTGATTAAATAATTTAGGGGAGACAAGCTTCTGCAAATTACAAAAGCTTGTCAGAAGGGTTTTTACGCGTTTCCGCCACGCATTGCAGTAAGCATATTGCCGTAAATACCATTCAAAGAGGAAATGTTGGTTGTCAATTTCGACATTTCACTTTTGAATACTTGTGATTCTTTGGTGGCATCTGCCATATTCTCCATTGCGGCAGTAAGGTTACCGTAGAATGCATTCATTGCTTTCAGGTGTTTTGTAGTATCCTGAAGTTCAAGCTCATAAACTGCGTTTAATGCGCCCATGTTCTTAGTGATCTGCTGGAACTGCTCACGGTATGACTGTGCGTCTTTCGTAGCGTCTGCCATAGAAGTCATCGCATTGATAGCAACTCCGTAAGATTTATTCATATCGCTGATCGCTGTTGACGCAGTTTTCACATTTCTTGCGTAATCATTGGTAGCAACAGTTGCATCAGTCAGATCAGTGATTTTACCAACAGTTTCAGAAAGGTTTCTGAATCCTTTGCCAAGGCTGTCAAATATTTCCGGGGAAAGCTTAGCATTGTCAAGCATATTGTCAAGCTTGGCAGTAATGTTGCTGCTTTGGGTTGTTGTGCCGCGGGTAATTGCAGGTCCGTTGTAATCGTCTGCAAGCTCAGGATACACTCTTGTCCAATCCGGATCTCTGTCGGTAGACTGAGTCAATGTTTGCAACGCGTAAAGTAAAAAGATGATTACCTCAGTACCCAGACCAAGAGTAAGCATCTCGCTTCCTCCGTCCCAGTGCTGAATTTTAAATAAAGCTCCTAAAATCACGACGGCAGCACCGGCGCTGTATATTGTTGGTACCAGTTTATCCCAAACAAAACTAGGTCCGCTATTCTTAGCCATACGAATCAAAAATGGTTACAGTGAATAAATTGAAATAAATACTATGAGTTCGAGGGGATCGAAAAAAAGAAGCAGGGTATAAAACACTGCTTCTCTTATATATTAATGTTACTACTAACGACGTCTGGCACGGGCACCTCCACGGTCGTTAACATTATCCATCACGCAGCGGAAGCCGATGAAAGCGCGACGTTCAGTTTCATATTCAAAAGTTCTTGTTCCTGTTTGCAGATAGTAAGCAATGTCTTTCCACGATCCGCCTTTTACAACTTTACGAGGCTCGTCAGGATTGTCGTATTCAGGGTTCATATCCCACACGATCGCGGTAGCATTGTCAGTATATGCGTCAGAAGTCCATTCAGCTACGTTTCCTGCCATATTGTAAAGACCAAAATCATTAGGGTTATATGCGTTTGCAGGACCTGTATATGGATATCCGTCTGCGTCGTAGTTACCTCTTTGTGGTTTGAAGTTAGCAAGGAAACATCCTTTCGCATTCATTGTATAAGGGTTACCCCATGGATACTTCGCAACTGCACGTCCGCCTCTTGCTGCCCATTCCCATTCTGCTTCTGAAGGTAGACGGAAACCTGTAGAATTAAACTGTCCTTCTTTATTCTGAAAATCGTGAAGAAGATTGGTGCGCCACTTGGAGAAGTACTGTGCAGCAAGCCAGCTTACACCAACAACAGGGTAAGTATCAAATCCCGGGTGCTGATAGTAATATTCTACAAATGGATCTCCATTGGAGTAGGCAAAATCTTTTTTCCATACTGTAGTATCAGGGTAATACTTGGACATGATTTCTTCTTCGCCCAACACAGATACAGAGTCAACAAGGAGTGCATTCACGAACTGACGATATTCGTTGTTTGTGATTTCAGTATCATCCATAAAGAATGAGCTGATTGTCACACGACGGTTCATGTTGTTCATAGAAGATGCAATATCTTCATCGGCTTGTCCCATTACGAACGAACCCGAAGGGATTACCACCATTCCTGCAGGAGTAGTCTGTTTAAAGCCCTTTCTGGCAGTTGCAGTAATTTCTCCATTTTGAATACCGCTTTCTTCTTTTCCTCCCTTGCCAAACTTACTCTTGATAAATCCGCAACTCTGCATGAGCATAAGAGCGGCTATCAAAAGCAGACTTTTGACTCCATCCCGATAGAACACTTTCACATTCATAGTGGTTTTGTAAAATTTTAGATAATAAAATGCTAGCCTAAAAACGATAATTGATTCTGTATAGTATAATTGAAAAAGACAAAAAACTAATCTGCTCCGGGCTGATCCAGCGAGTACCGAAGGGAAATAAATATGCTCCCAAAGCTGCTAAATCCAGACTTATCGACTTAACGTAAAGAAAAAGAGAATTGGTATAAGTGTCGATAATTTTACAAATATAAATTAAAGTTTAACAAACTGCCTTAGAGGAAGTAGTTACAGGTTTGTAAAAAACCAAGGTAAATGTGCCAATGCTGGTATTTTAATACTAAAAAATTGAATATTGCAAACTTTCGAGTTGGCAGTTAGAATCTGAATCGCGGTGTCCTGATGATCGTTTTCTTGCCAAACTTAGGAGATGGTAATGCATAGGACAACATCACTTCAAAAGAGGAAGGTGACTTGGTACGGTCGCCGCCTAATACCAGATCATACGCGCCTGATAATCTCAGCGATTGATCCGGAAGCAGATAAATTCCTCCCATTAATATAAAGTAAGTATCCTGCTGCCGATAGGTACCGCCGATCCAGTAGCGTTTGTTGTAAGTTACAGTAGCTCCGCCTTCTACCGAAACCGTGCTGATGTCAGATTTTACAAGTACTATGGGCTGTATATCAAGTAAGTAACCCAGTTCTATGTTTACACCCGCATTGAAATATAATGTTCGGGGCAATGGATTGGTGCCTGTTTCTGAACCAAGTTGGTATTTTGGTTTGAGCAGGTGGTTCAAAGACACTCCAGCATAAAATGCATCAGCTTCGTAGCGTACACCTACTGCTACATCAGGATTTATTTCCGAAATCACACCCGTTTGAATCAATGGATCGTCCGGGTCTCTGGCGCGCAGCTTTCCATAATCAATCGCCTGGCGAAAAAGTCCGGCGCTTGCACCTACCTGAAAATTCCCGCCGCCTAATGGAATACGATAAGCAGCAGACAATTTGAAATCCTGATCCGTGCGCGGCCCGCTTCGGTCATTCAGTGCGTAAAATCCAATGCCAAAATTCTTGATCGGCATGCTGAAAGAGAACAGCTGCGTTGACAATGCGCCGCCTTCGTCCGTCAGGTTTGTTCCCTGGTAACCTGCATATTGTGTCCGGTGTGTAAGCTGAAACTTGGTAAGACCATCCGCGCCCGCAGCTGCCGGATTAAGGTAAAGCTGGTTCAAAGAAAATAAACTAAACTGCGCGTCTTTCTGAGCAACAGCAGCAAAGGGAAGCAAAAATAAAATAGCAAGTAACCGGTTATTTTTATTACTCCTTATAGTAAACTTCAAAGTCATACTTTTGGGTTTGTTTAGGGAATCAACCGAAGGTTTTCAGTTTTGATTTATAACGCATATTGCTTAAAAAAATTGATATAAACACAAAAAAGCCCCGGAAATTTTCCAGGGCTTTTTTGTTGAATTTTAAGCTTATATGCCGTTTGCCTGCCTGATATAAAGGTCAAGCGCGCCGGTCATTGAAGGCGCATTTGGTAACGGCGCCTGGATGTCAAGTACAAGGCCCGCATCTTCCACCGCTTTCGCGGTTGTAGGGCCAAATGCTGCTATGCGGGTATAGTTTTGTTTGAAGTCAGGGAAGTTGTCAAACAGCGACTTGATACCCGACGGACTGAAAAATGCAATGATATCATAATATACGTCTTCCAGATCAGAAAGGTCGGAAGAGACAGTCTGATACATGGTAGCCTCCTGAAAGTGGAACTCTTCTGTATCTGCAAATTCCGGAATATCGCTTTTTCTTACGTCAGAACACGGATAAAGAAACTTCTCTTTCTTATGTTTCCGCATCAGTTCAATCAGCTCCGACGCAGTTTTTGTACCTGTGAAAATCTTTCTTTTCCGGATTACAATGTACTTCTGAAGGTAATTGGCAGTTTGTTCCGAAATACAGAAGTACTTCATCGTTGCAGGAACCTCAATACGTCCCTCGTTGCAAATCCTGAAAAAATGATCAATGGCGTTGCGGCTTGTAAAAATAACCGCTGTGTGATCCAGAATGTTGACTTTTTGCTTGCGAAAGTCTTTGTATGAAACTCCGTCAATTTGAATGAAAGGCCGGAAATCAACTTTGATATTATACTTTCGGGCTAATTCGTAATAGGGTGAATTTTCGTCGGCGGGTCTGGATTGGCTTACTAGCAGGCTGGTCACCTTTTTAAGCCGTTCCTGATCAAAATTGATAGTATCACTCATGTAAAATCCTCATTAGTTTGTTCCAAACTCATCTTTGTCTGATTATAAGGCAAATTTCATACTAACGATGAGCGGGATGATTTCAATAACGCAAAGGTACGAAAATAAATACAGATTAATCAACGCGCCAGGCGGCTTGGTGACCACGTACAATGCAATGAAACGGCCTATATAGAAAAACAGAAAGGGTATCACAATGTATGCCCGCATATCCGAGATCCAGTTCATCTGGTTAAAGCTCATTCCGAAAATGATAAGAAAGAACGCCCCGTAGAACATGTAAGAGGATTGTATTATTTTGATAAACAAAACATCAACCTGCTTGTCAAGATTAAGCATATTTCCAGCCAGCAACATGCAAATGTATTTGACGTAGGTAAGTACAAAAAACAACGTAGAGATAATCAGAAAGTCGGCGAAGATCATGAGTGTGTTTGATTTCTCCGATAGTATGCTGTTTACCGAAAACAGATTAACCCTGTTACTGGCAAAAAACAGGAGTAAAAAGCTCATCCACATCGCGGTGATGATCGCGAAAAAGATAATTGTATTACTGTAAGGTTTGTTGATTTTCGAAATCTGCTCGCGGGGGTCACCGTTGAAAAACTCAATGGGATTGATCAGCCGGATGAATGAGAGTGGGTTCAGGTTGAAAATCCATGCATTCAATATCAGGATCAGTACCAAAGCCAGCACTGCGAAATTACCGAACGGTGAAAATGAAATGGGTTTAATATTAATAAAGCTGGGCCGAGTACTGGTAAGCGTAGCTGCATCAGCGCTGTTTTTTCTGTGACACAATAACGCCGCTTTGTCCTCAGTTCCCGGACCGCCATAGATCGTGACCAGCAATTCGTCCTTTCTGTAAACTTTAATCAGACTGTCAATGCTGAGCTCCCTCCATTGGCCGGGGTCAATCCGGGATTGCAGTGCACCTTCGATGAACAGGTAGCTCTCCGTTTCGGCTGTCAGCAGCAATGCATACCTGCGGTTCTTAACAAGATCAATGTATAGACTTACAGAACGGGAATCCTCGTCAACACCCTGCGAGTAGGGGACGTAGTTTTTATAGGCTGCATTATAAACAAGCCAATCATTCTGGTAATTGTAAACAGGGAAATAGCGTTCGGGGAGCGTGACCTTAGCTGCACTGAATGCAACGGTCGCGAAAAACATAAATGCCGTAAAGAAAGCCCAACTGGTGCGTGTGAATACGGACTTCATAATTATAAAAGGGCGGGGTTTCCCCAGCCCTCTTAAAGGTAGTATGCTTAAATGTAGATTATTTTCTTCCAAGAGCAAGCAGCATCGTTTCGCCGATCAATGCAGGCGATTCAGCAACAAAGATACCTGACTCTTTCATGATTCTGATTTTAGCTTCTGCAGTATCGTCAGCACCACCGATGATTGCACCAGCGTGGCCCATTCTGCGGCCTTTAGGAGCAGTTTGTCCGGCGATAAAGCCTACAACCGGCTTTTTATTACCAGTCGATTTAATATAGTTTGCAGCATCTGCTTCCATGCTTCCGCCGATTTCACCAATCATAACGATCGCTTCGGTTTCAGGGTCATTCATCAAAAGTTCTACTGCTTCTTTGGTAGTTGTTCCGATAATTGGGTCACCGCCGATTCCGATTGCAGTAGTTTGTCCCAGTCCTGCGCGAGTCAGCTGGTCAACCGCTTCGTAAGTCAAAGTTCCTGATTTTGAAACCAGACCAACAGTGCCTTTTTTGAAGATAAAGCCAGGCATGATACCTACTTTACATTCTTCCGCAGTGATTACACCCGGACAGTTAGGGCCGATCAGGCGGCAGTTCTTGTTTTTGATATATTCTTTCGCCTGCATCATATCCTTGGTTGGGATACCCTCGGTAATACAAACGATTACGCCGATACCAGCATCAGCTGCTTCCATGATTGCGTCAGCGGCGAAAGCCGGTGGAACGAAAATGATAGCCACGTCAGCTCCGGTAGAACGAACAGCCTGATCAACAGTGTTGAATACAGGTCTTTCCAAATGAGAAAGTCCGCCTTTACCAGGGGTAACACCACCTACGACATTGGTACCATATTCTATCATCTGCTGGGCGTGAAAAGACCCTTCCGAACCGGTAAATCCCTGAACTATAATCTTAGAATTTTTATTAACTAAAACGCTCATGTTGGTAAATCAGTTTTTTTGGTAAAAGTAGAACGAAAAGCACGAAGTAGCAAAATGTAACCAGAATTTGTAAATTGCTTTTTTGACAATCTGATGGGTGTTTATGGATCTACTTAGCAATCCCCATATATTTTCTAATCTCGTTTTAAGCGGCACCAGTTTGTTCATTTTTTTCAGGTATTTCAATAGTCAGCCTGCGGTTACGAAATGGCTTTGGGGTATCTTCTTCTTCAGTATCGCTGCTGTCGCGTTGACGGACCTGCTCGTTTTTGCAGGAGTGGAAACGATGAACCCCGTCCGCGAAATTGCTTCTGCCGGTGAGATGACGCTGGGCGCAATATGCCTTGTGTCGGCATCGTGGTGTCTTCTAATGCGCTATAAGGGCGGGAATTTTCTGCTGTTTTCAACGGTAGCTCTGGGGTTGCTGCTCTTTTACTGTATCACCTGGTTCAGAGTAGAATATGTGGGATTGATTATCAAATCCCTTTGCATTCTAGTGACCCTGCTGATCTCCTGTGTGGGCCTGGCCAGCAGACTGAAAAGCGCGCTTTGGGTTGTTATTTCGATGATGCTCCTTGCATTAGCTACCAAGTCTGGCAAGCTTCCTATTCCAATGGACCCTGTCGATATTAACCATTATATGATGGTTTTGTCAGTGCTATGCGTAGGTCGGGCTGTGCGCGATCAGTACAAAATCCTCTTCTGACAGATTAGTTTTCAAACAATTGTTAATGAATTGTTTTTTTAAAACACCGTGTCGTAAATTGCACAGGTTAAATTTAATTAAACAAGTATACCTAATACTCATAACATGAAAACGACCAAGTATGGCGTAATGCTTCTTGCCTCAGTTCTGGCTTTTGGAGCAGTTACAATGAACCCTGTTAAGGCTGAGTTGATTTCTGCCGGCACAGTGGTGGACGATGCAAAACAAGTTAAAACCATCGTTATAAAAGGAACTGACGCAATGCAGTTCGACCTGAAAGAGATCAAGGTAAAAGCGGGACAAAAAGTAAAGCTTACCCTTACTCACGCTGGTAAACTTGCAAAGGCTGCAATGGGTCACAACTGGGTATTATTGAAACCAGGTGTTGACGTTGCGACATTTGGGTCGAAAGCTGCGGCTGCCAGAGAAACAGAATACATTCCTGCATCTGAAAAGGCGAGCATCATTGCACATACCAAGCTTGTAGGTGGCGGAGAAAGCGATACGATCGAATTCACAGCTCCTGCAAAAGGTACTTACACTTACATTTGCAGCTTCCCAGGTCACTATGCCCTGATGAAAGGTACTTTCGTAGTGGAATAAACTATTGATAATATGTTTAACAAGAAAGGCGCTGATACCAGCGCCTTTCTTGTTAAACAGGGTTTTCAGATTTCCGCAAGCTGTTTTTCTATCAGGTCAACTACCTCTGGCCGATCCCATTGAGAGGCGCCTATTTCCTGCGCCAGGATTTTTCCCTTGTAAATAATGTAAGTCCGCGGAATCGCATTGCCATCAAGTGCGGAGGGATATGCCCCTGTATATTGATAAAAAGGCAGCTGATATCCCTTTCTTTCAATAAATGGGTTAACAGTGGCCGCATCTTCGTCGGAGATAATGTAAAAAGCTACGTCTTTATGTGACTTGTATTTATCATAAAGCTTTTGAATACCTGGCATTTCCATATTGCAGGGTCCGCACCAGGTCGCCCAAACGTTGATGAAAACCAGCTTGTTTTCGTCCATCGCCACAGGCTTTCCTTCCAGGTCTGTCATAGAAGTGAGGTATACCGAGGATGATTCTCCTGCTTCCTGAACGGGTTCCTGATCAGTTGCGACCGGCGCATCGGCGGACTTGAAGAAGGCGAAGTATACGGCCGTGCCGGCAATGATGAACAATAGTGCTACAAGTATTTTCTTTCCCGCTGCTGTCATATCTAAATGGTTTGGTAAGTAGTAGGTTGTACCAATGGTACCGCCATAAAAGTAACCAATATCCCGGACTATGATTTACAATAATCCGACGCATTTCTTTTTTTGATGCTAAAACGGAATTTGAATACTTTTATAGAATAATTGCAAAATATCTGATTTGAGGAAAAGGTTTACATTCATGAAATTCTTAGTATCTGGCGTCGCATTTCTATTTGCGCTTACCCTGTCTTACCCCATTCTTGCCCAGCGTTCAGCCGCCGAATTCTTTGAAGAAGGAAACACAAAAGCCGGCACGGGCGATTTTAACGGCGCATTGCAGGCTTACTCTACTGTGATATCCATGAGTCCTGAGCACGCGCCAAGCTATTTCAACAGAGGGTTGGCCAAGGCAAATTTGAAAGACCACCGCGGCGCGATACTGGACTACGATAAAGCCATTGAACTCAGTCCGAAAGAGTCTTTGTACTACCAGAGCAGGGGAGTGAGCAAGAGTTTACAGGAAGATTACCGTGCCGCCATCGAGGATTATTCCAAAGCCATCGAGCTAAATCCGGAGGAGCCCAAAGCCTACTACAACCGCGGTGTTAGCTACGCCAAACTTAAAAATCACCGGAATGCATTGACGGATCTCGACCACGCGCTCGCATTGAACCCTGATGAGCTGGCTGCATTGTACGCCAGAGGCAATTGCAAGCAGGATTTACAGGAATACGCAGGAAGCCTCGCCGATTTTACACGTGTAATCGAATTGAGCCCTAAAAGAACGGGCGCTTATGCAGGCCGCGGGTTAGCGAAATTGGAACTCGGGGATTACCAGGGTGCCAGCGCCGATTTTACGCGGGCCATTGAATTAAGCCCAAATGACAGCGAGCTTTATGCAAACAGGGGTTTGGCGAAAAACAAATTAGAGGATTTCGGAGGCGCTATCATTGATTTTGATAAAACCATTCAACTCAACCCGGATCATTTTCAAGCTTATTATGGTCGGGGTTTTTCAAAGGGAAAACTGAATGATCACCGCGGCTCAATTGCAGATCTGACGAAGTCAATCGAGCTTAAAAATACGTATGTAGGTGATCCTAAAAAGATTGTCTATTCCGGGAAGATTAACCGGGAAAAGCTGGACGAACTTCGTGAACAAGTGAAGGAGAATGTCAAAATAGCGGCGCTCACCAATGAGCGTGCCGAAGCTTATTATATCAGAGGAGTTGTAAGAGCGAAAATTGGAGAAACAAAAGCTGCTATTCAGGATCTTACAACAGCAGTAGAGCTTAGTCCAACTTACTCGAATGCATATTTTTCCCGGGCAATGATCCGCTCTGCCAGCGGCGATCAAATGGGAGCTGTACTGGATTTTACAAGTTCCATCAAACTCCGCTCCGACTATCCGGAAGCATATTACCTGAGGGGAATTTTGAAAAACAGCCTGGGTGAAATCAACGATGGTTGTCTGGATCTCAGCAAAGCCGGAGAACTGGGCTATCAGCAGGCTTATAAAGTGATTTCTTCGTTTTGTAATTAGATAGTAAGGGAGGAGGGAAAAAAGTTTGTCACCCTGAGCGGAGTCGAAGGGCATCGTGCGCAATGCCCTTCGACTCCGCTCAGGGTGACAAGGTGTTGCCTACCGTTACCTCCTTCCTCCCTCGTCCCTTTCCTTCCTCCTCCTTCTTAAGCCTTCTTCATATTATCCGCTACTTTCTCCCAATTCACAACATCCCAGAATGCTTTGATGTAATCTGGTCTTTTGTTTTGGTAATGCAGATAGTAAGCGTGTTCCCAAACATCCAGTCCGAGAATTGGTGTACCTTTTAGTTCGGATACATCCATTAGCGGGTTATCCTGGTTTGGAGTAGATCCAACTGACAATTTTCCGCCTTTTGCAACCAGCCACGCCCAGCCAGAACCGAACCGAGTAGTAGCTGCTTTGCCGAACTCTTCTTTAAACTTTTCCAGAGAGCCGAATTGCGCATTAATTGCATCTGAAACTGCACCTGTTGGTCCATTACCTTTTTTCGGGCCCATTACTTCCCAGAAAAATGTATGGTTCCAATGACCGCCGCCATTGTTGCGGATTGCCGCTGGCGCTTTGCCCACAGACTTGATGATTTCTTCCAACGACTTCTTCTCAAACTCAGTCCCTTTCACTGCATCGTTCAGATTTTTCACGTAAGCTGCGTGGTGCTTTCCGTAATGGATTTCCATGGTCATTTTATCAATACTCGGTTCCAGAGCGGCAAAGTCGTAAGGAAGCGGGTTTTGTTTGAATGGCGCCGTTTCCGCCAGTATCATTCCCGAATCTCCGGCAAATGTGTGATTGGCCAATGCTCCGGCAGTAAGTGCTCCACCGGCAAGTGTCCGCAAAAAATCTGTTCTATTCATAACTATTCATTGAAATTGTTATTAATCAATCATAAGCCACCCGACTTATGATACTGCGTCCCAGCGTGATTTCATCGGCATATTCCAGGTCTCCGCCAATGGGTACTCCGCGGGCAATGGTACTTATTTTTACTCCTGTGGATTTAAGCCGCTTTTGTAAATAAAATGCAGTAGTATCGCCCTCCATGGTAGGACTCAATGCAAGAATAATCTCCTGAACCTGCGCAAAATCCTCCGGGTTCTCAACGCGCCCGATCAGTGAATCGATATGCAGATCGGAAGGGCCAATCCCCTCCAAAGGTGAAATGATGCCCCCAAGCACGTGATATAAACCTTTGTATTGATTAGTAGATTCAATGGCAAGTACATCCCGCGTATCCACTACCACACAAATCATGCTTTGATCACGCTTCTGGTTTGCGCAGATGTTGCAGTAAATGTCGTCGGCGATATTGTGGCATTTGGCGCAATAAGTGGTTTTGGTACGCATGTCAAGCAGGGCATTCGAGAGAGACCGGGTTTGTTCTTCTTCTCTTTTAAGCAAATGTAATGCCAGCCGCAGCGCGGTCTTTTTACCAATTCCGGGAAGTCGGGAGATTTCGTTTACTGCATCCTCAATCAGTCGCGAGGGATAATTCATGTGCGTAAGGTTAATGTATTTCGGCTGAAATACCTCTCCGGCAAATTTCGTTCCGCATGCCGGCGAGTTCCTCAAATGCTCCCTCTTTGACGGAACATTTTCCCTTATAATGTATAATGATCGTACATTGTTCAGCCTGCTCGCTCGAATGCCCGCACACCTCTATCAAAGTATCTATGACCCAGTCAAAAGTATTCACATCGTCATTATAAATAACCAGCTTTTTAATGTCGGTGTCAATCGTTTCTTCCAGAATTTCTACATCTGTTTCTGTCAGCGCTTGCATAACAACCAAATTTCTGTTTGATTAGCAAATCTAATTAAAAACGCAGATTATAAGAAGCATTAGGCTTTTAATCCGTCGCTCCATCAATCCCAAACAGCCCCTTTTTTAATGAATCCTTATATCTCGCTGGTCATATTGGTAGTCTATTTCGGGATGCTGATTACGGTCTCTATTTACACTTCCAGAGGGGCGGATACGAATACATTTTTTACTGCTAACCGCCAGTCTCCGTGGTACCTGGTGGCATTCGGCATGATCGGAACTTCACTTTCAGGGGTCACGTTTGTTTCAGTGCCAGGTGCGGTTGCCAACATCCAGTTTTCATATTTCCAGGTAGTGATCGGGTATATTCTGGGATACTTTGTAATTGGTACCGTGCTGATGCCACTTTATTACCGCCTCAACCTGATTTCCATTTACAGTTACCTAGAACAGCGTTTTGGTTTCTGGTCGTATAAAACTGGTTCCGGCTTCTTTTTGCTTTCGCGTACAATTGGCTCTGCCGTAAGGCTTTATGTGGCTGCGCAGGTTTTGCAGCTGGCCCTTTTCAAGCCGTTGGGTGTTCCATTTGAGGTGGCAGTCGCAATTACCATATTTCTGATCTGGATTTATACCTTTAAAGGGGGGGTGAAAACCATTATAGTAACAGATACTTTGCAGACTTTCTTTCTGATTACTGCGGTCGTTCTGACGATCGTTTTGGTGTCAAGAGAATTAAATCTGAACGGGATAGGGGATATCTGGAATGCGGTAGACCAGAGCAAATACTCGAAGATCTTGTACTGGGAAACCAATGATCCCAAGAACTTCTTCAAGCAATTCTTTGCCGGCGTATTTATTGCCATTGTAATGACCGGCCTTGATCAGGATCTAATGCAAAAGAACCTCACTTGTAAGAACATAGGCGAGGCGCAGAAGAACATGTTCTGGTTTACAGTCGTGCTTGTGATCGTCAACTTCCTGTTCCTGTCTCTTGGTGCATTGCTTTACGTATATGCAGAAGCGCAGGGTATCCCGGCAACAGCAAAGACAGACGATTTCTATCCGATGCTTGCGCTCAACCACCTTGGGTTACTGGTAGGTATCACGTTCTTGCTAGGCATTACTGCCGCCACTTACGCCAGTTCCGACTCTGCATTGACTGCGCTGACAACTGCATTTTGCATTGATTTCATGAACATCGAAAAGCGGCCAGAGGAAAAGCGCTCATCCATTAAATTCTGGGTGCACATCATGTTCTCTGTGATCTTCTACCTGGTTATTCTCATCTTCAATAGATTGAACAGCAAAGAAGTAATCACGGCCGTTTTTGATCTTGCAGGTTATACCTACGGACCATTACTCGGACTTTTCTCCTTCGGCGCATTTTTGAAAAGACCGGTTAAAGACCGCTGGGTTCCGCTGGTCTGCATTCTGGCGCCCATTCTGACTTACGTTATCAACGATCACTCAGCTGAGTGGTTTAACGGATATAAGTTCGGGTTTGAAAGATTGATTATAAACGGGCTGATTACCTTCATCGGTCTCTGGATACTTCATGATCCCAAACCCAAGCTCACCGACAACTACGCTTCTTTCAGGTAAGTCTGCTTACGCATGCAAAATAAAACCGCATATTGCTGTAACATTTTAAATGTTCGCTTTCAAGGTCGAATGTTCGGTTCTGAACAACTTCTTGCGGGCTGGTTTTGGAAATGGAAGACCAAGATTAATATTATAGCGGATTGAAAATCAGATACTTATAGATCAAATTTTGTATGTGGAATTTGTAAAAAGGCGAATGTGGCACGTCCTTTTTTATTTAGAGATCAACCATGCAAGTGCATGCGGTCAAACTCTAAATAGCTATTAGCCATGAAAATCTCAAACATTTCAAACCTGTTCTGCGCATTGGCGCTCACTTTGTCACTCGCTTCTTTCACAACTGACAAAAAGAAAAACACAGAAGACAAAGAAGCAAAAGCAGTAGCATTCGACGCAAGTCTTTACAAGATTTCGGATACCAACAAAGTCAGACTATCTGTCAATAAAGGTACCGACGACAAGGTAAAAGTGATTGTAAGGGATAAAGCAGGGAATGTGTATTACTCAGAAGTTTTCAATGACAAAGGTTCCAAATACCGCCGCGTATTCAACCTGGACGAAATGGGAGACGGAACTTACTACTTCGAAATGCACAACAAGAATAACAAATTGGTCAAAGAAGTTCAGATTGAAAGTACCAGCGAAAAGCTGATTTCATTACAATAGGTTTAGTAAGGTTCATCATAAACAAACAATCCCGGCCTTGGCCGGGATTGTTTGTTTATGATAGTTCTTTTTCCGGGTCCCAGAAGCAGGTTTTCCAGTTCTGAATCTTATTGTTCCTGACAATCACGCCCTCGCTTTCCAGCAATTCCTGCATGGTAGTGGGGGTTTCGAAAAGTGCCGCGGCGGTAAGCTCCCCCTGGCTGTTGACAACTCTGTGGGCAGGAATACCTTCACGTGTATAGCTGTTGCCCATTGCCCAGCCCACCATTCTCGCGCCACGATTGTTTCCCAGGTATTTGGCTATCGCGCCGTAAGAAGTTGCGCGGCCGGCTGGTATCTGCCGGACTACATCATATACGTCGTTGAAAAACGAATTATCTTTTTTCATTGGCTCTTGCCTCTTCACGCTCGCCTATCTCGTGAGTCAGCTGATCATACCATTGTGTACCATAAGCACGGATCAGCGGCTCTTTCAGGAATTTATAGACAGGTACGCCAAGCTGTTTGCCAAAGTCGCAAGCAGGGCTGCATATAGACCAGCGATCGTAGTTCAATGCGTGAAATTCATCGTATTTTGTAACACGAATAGGGTACAGATGGCAGGAAATCGGTTTTTTATAGCTGATCTTGCCGTCTAGGTAAGCTGCTTCAATACCGCATTTAAGAATGTTATTTTCATCATAAATGGCGTAAGCACATTCTTTCCCATCGATTATCGGAGTTACAAAGTCTCCATCCCAGTCTTTGGTTGAAGTTCCTTGTTCGGCAATGGCCTTTTTACCTGATTCAGTCAGGTAAGGTTCTACCATCGGATATATTTCGTCGAGAATGGCTACTTCCTCTTCGTCAAGCGGCGCACCTGAATCTCCTTCTACACAGCAAGCACCTTTACATTTGTCCAGGTTGCAGACAAATAGCTGGTCTTCGATATCGTCACTGATACAGGTATGGTCAATTAAAATCATGGGTTCTCTTCTACTGCTGAGGTATTTTAAGTTTTTGTCCCACCATAACGCTATTTCCTGAAATATTGTTTACTCTCTTAAGTTCTTCAATGGAAGTGCGATAGGTTTGTGCAATGCGGAAAAGTGTTTCACCGGCGGCAACAATGTGCGTCTGTACACCGCCACTGATTGCCTGGTTAACAGCTTCATTGTCCGAAGGATTGCCTGCATCGCGTCTTACACGCAGCCGCTGGCCCACTTTCAGGCGATCCGAATTGCTCAGGTTATTTATTTCAAAAAGATCCTTAATAGTCAGATTATAAGCTTTTGAAATGCTGTAATAGGTTTGTCCACCCTGAACAACGTGGAATTCGGCATTTGGATCAGCTGTCAGTCTGGTCTCTTGCTTGATTTCCTCGGGAGTCTTGAAAGTGGCAGCAGGCTCACTGCGTGTTACAGCAATTCTTTCAGGTGCCGTTTTCTCAGGAGTTGTTTTTTCAACTACAGGTGCAGCTGCATTTTCCTTGCCTGCTTTGCTAACGATCAACTTTTGACCCACAACCAGTCTGGCCTGAGCTCCTCTGTTATTAAGATCCAGAAGCTCGCGTAGCGAGAGATTGTATTTGCTCGCAATGCCAAAATAGGTATCGCCTGACACTACTGTATGCGTGGTAGCAGCGCTGGTACCAGCGTCTGTTGAAACTTCTTTTGCTGCATTCTCCTTTGCCGCGCGTTCTTCTGCCGCAGCTCTCTGACGCGCATATACAGAAGTGGAAGCTGTTGATCTCGTTTCATTTGGTGTAATTACCTTCGACGGACCATCTGCTTTTGCAATCGGGCGTTGCTCCTCCGTAGATTTAAATGACGTATCTGCATTGTCCTGTGTGATGATCACAACCCTGTCGTCAGATTCCTGCATTACAGGTTGCTTCGAAGCAGGATCTACGGCACCGGTTTTAGGTACCGAACTAGATGCTGTTACCGGAGGAGCTGTCACAGGTGCTGCGGCCGAAGCAGCAGGTGTAGCTGGTTCAGGAGACTTTGTCTCAGCAGGAGCGCCAGTTTCTGTTTTCTCAACCAATACTGGTGTATATTTCTTTCTGCCCGATGGTTTGTCAGGAATGGTATTGGCAGCAGTTACCGGTGTTTTTTCAGGTACAACAGCGATTACCGGATCTTTCGCAGCAGGAGGTGTGGTTTGAGGAGGCGCGATGATCTCGATTGGTTGTTTCTTCGGACGCTTTTTGTCCAGGAACAAAACCTGTCCTGTCTGAATCGGATAGTTCCGGCTGGTAGTGCGGTTATATTTTAAAAGGTTGACAAGGCGCACACCATATTGTTGCGATACACTATGCCAGGTATCGCCAGGCCGCGCGGTGTGGAATGGGGTAGAGGCTTTCTTATGCTTTCTTGATAAATAATATACTTGTCCTGGAACAAGCGGCATTTCTGCCAGCATATCATTGTATTTCATGAATTTAGGAGCTCTGAGCCCGCCCGCCTTGGCTAGTGTTTTAGGCTTTGCACCCGGTGTCGCTTCGATCCCTTTCAGGCCATTGATTTCGTACAATGCAGGACTTTGGGAGGGTGGGGAGGTTTTCCTTAGAACCGGGTAACCCGAATCTTCGTAAACAGAAGCTACGGTAGTTTGCTGTGGCGGCAACGACAATTTTTCCCGTACTTCTGCAACTTGCGCCACCGGTACAGGAATCGTTACGAGATATTCCCTGTCAGATGGAATCTCGTCGTCTACAAGCCAGCGGTTATAATTTTTCAGCTCTGCGGCCGGGATACCGAGCGAACTTGCAATCTGATCCAGCGACTTGCCTTTTCCAAGATCTGACTCGATTAGAACAAATGCATTCGGCGACTTGTACCTTTCTATACCCGCTTCCAACGCAATTTTATGTGCAAAAAATCGGAGCATGTACCGGTCTGTTTTGGCTGTAAGCGTCACTTCACGTGCATAAGCCCAGCTGGCAGGGACAATCTTTTTCACACCGCCTGCTCCCAGGTAATAAGAGTACAATGTAGTTACCCAGTTGTTGAACTGCTGGTTATTCTTCTTTAAATACCAGGCAGCGGCGTGCGTAGAAGAACTGATGTTCTTTCGCTCATCAACTTTATCATCAACCCGGAGGTTCAGCCCGCGCGCTGTTTCAGGTTTGAACTGCCAGTAACCCACTGCATTTGAGGTAGAGACCACATCAGGGCGAAACGAGCTTTCCTGTACCGCAAGGTATTTGAAATCAATGGGCACTTCCTCGTCCATCAAAATACCCTCTACAATGGGAAAATGAAGAATAGCTCTGTCCATTTTCTCTTCCCAGAACTTCTTATTTGACATCAGGCTTTTTACGTCCTCTTCGATCAGGTTTTGGGCGCCTCTGTCAAACTTCACCGTAATTCCTCCGAAAGACACACTTGCAGGTATCTCGGGAGTTTGCGATAAAGACTGACTAACTGTTACAAGCGACAAAATCCACGCAACTGCAAGGTACTTGATGTTTTTAATGAAAGTTCTGGCCATAAAATAGTGGTACTTGACTTACTGATTGTGTGCTTAATTTTTTTGAAGTATCATTAATCCGTCGCGGATTGGCAGCAGCACATTGGAAACGCGGCTATCCTCGTGAACCATACGGTTGAAATCCAGCAACGCTTTGGTGTCTTTGTCCAGCTTAATGCCTTCCTGAATGACTTTGCCACTCCAGAGTACATTATCGGCGATGATGAAACCGCCTTTTCTTACCTTTTCAAGACAAAGCTTAAAATAAGAAGAATAATTGATTTTGTCCGCATCGATGAAAACCAGGTCGAAGGTGTCTTCGAGATCCGGGATCAGATCGAGGGCATTGCCAATTTTATATTTGATGGAGGAGGAATACGAAGAGCGTTCAAAGAAACTGCGGGTAAAAGTTTCAAGCTCTTCGTTGATATCGATAGTAACTAATTGCCCGCCTGGATTCAATCCTTCGCAAAGGCACAATGCAGAGTAGCCGGTGTAAGTCCCGATTTCCAGGATCTTGTCAGGTCTTATCATCTTTGAAATCATTGACAAAAACCTGCCCTGTAAATGCCCGGAAAGCATACGTGGACTGAGAATGTTAGCGTGGGTCTCCCTGTTCAAAGACTTCAGCAACTCACTCTCATTTTCCGTGTGCTCTACGGAATACTCCTCTATTTCCTCTGCCAAAAACTTCATTTAAATAATCCGGACAAAAGAGCCGCCGGCTCAGCCGTTGGCTACAATGCGTTCAAGATAGGTTCCGTAGCCGCTTTTTACGAGAGGCTTGGCGATTTCACGTAACTGGTCTGCTGTAATAAAGCCCATTCTGTAAGCGATCTCCTCAATGCAGCCTACCTTTAAACCCTGGCGTTCTTCTATCACCTGTACAAACTGTCCGGCCTGCATCAGCGACTGGAAGGTACCAGTGTCGAGCCAGGCTGTTCCACGGTTGAGTACGCCTACTTTGAGTTTGCCGCGTTCCAGATATACCCGGTTAACGTCGGTAATTTCCAGTTCACCCCTTGGTGAAGGCGGGATTGTTTTCGCGATTTCAACAACGTCATTATCGTAAAAATACAACCCTGGAACTGCATAGTTTGACTTGGGTGTAGTCGGTTTCTCTTCTATCGAAAGAACATTGTTGGATTTGTCAAACTCTACAACTCCGTAACGCTCAGGATCATGTACCTGGTATGCGAAGATTACGCCACCCTCTGGATCGTTATTGGATTGTAAAAGCTGCGATAAGCCTGATCCGTAGAAAATGTTATCTCCCAGGATCAATGCTACTTTCTCATTTCCGATAAACTCTTCTCCGATGATAAATGCCTGTGCCAATCCGTCCGGGCTTGGCTGCACAGCATAACTGAACTGGCAACCCAGCCTGCTGCCGTCTCCCAGGAGCTTTTCAAAGTGAGGCAGGTCGTGAGGCGTAGAAATAATCAGTATCTCGCGAATGCCCGCCAGCATGAGAATAGACAGCGGATAGTAGATCATTGGTTTGTCGTAAACGGGCATAAGCTGCTTACTTACTGCCAATGTCAAAGGGTGCAACCTGGTTCCGGAGCCTCCGGCCAATATAATGCCTTTCATAAAGTGAGTTCTTTTTTGGGGTGAGCGACCTACTATCCGGAATTATCTTTCCGAATACATTCCGTCGTAGTATTTCTGGTATGTCCCGGAAGTAACGTTATTAAGCCACTCCTGATTGTTGAGGTACCAGTCTACTGTTTTTTCAAGACCTTCGGCAAATTGCAGGGATGGTTTCCAGCCCAGCTCATTAGAAAGCTTGGTTGCGTCGATCGCATAGCGCAGGTCGTGGCCGGCACGGTCAGTCACATAGGTGATCAGCTGTGCAGTTTCGCCTTCTTCGCGGCCAAGCTTTTTGTCCATAATGGAGCAAAGCAGCATTACCAGGTCAATGTTTTTCCATTCATTGTGCCCACCGATATTGTACGTTTCGCCATTTGCACCATCGTGGAAAATCACATCGATTGCTCTGGCGTGGTCTTCTACAAAAAGCCAGTCACGGATGTTTTCGCCTTTTCCATAAACCGGAAGCGGTTTTTTCTGGATGATATTGTGGATCATCAAAGGAATCAGCTTCTCAGGAAAGTGGTTTGGGCCGTAGTTGTTAGAGCAGTTGGAAATCACAACAGGTAACTTATAAGTGTTGTGATATGCTCTTACAAAGTGATCAGAAGATGCTTTGGAGGCCGAGTAGGGAGACCGGGGATCATATTTGGTTGTTTCCAGAAAGAAAGTACCCGGATCGTGCAGCTCACCATAAACTTCATCAGTTGAAACGTGGTAAAAACGGTGGTTTTGAAGATCTTCTTTCCACGCACTTTTTGCCGAGTTCAGCAGGTTTACGGTCCCGACCACATTCGTCATTACAAATGACATAGGATCTGAAATGGATCGGTCGACGTGACTTTCGGCTGCCAGGTGGACAACACCATAAAAGTTATGTTCGGTAAAAAGCTTCTCAATGAACGCAGCGTCCACGATATCGCCTTTTACAAATGTATAATTAGGTGCGTTTTCAACGTCGCGCAGGTTTTCAAGGTTACCTGCGTAAGTGAGTGCATCCAGGTTGAAAATGTGGTAATCAGGATGGGAAGTTACAAAGCGGCGCACTACATGTGAACCAATAAAACCGGCACCGCCGGTGATCAGAATTTTTTTCATTTATTGAGCTGATATTTTTAGTTGCCAATTCCATGCATCGCGCAAGGCGTCTGCTATGGATTTTTCAGCATTCCACTTCATTATATTATTGACTTTGTCCGACTGCGCGTAAATCTTCTCCACATCTCCCTCACGACGCGGCCCTATCGTATAATTTAATTTCACACCATTCACTTCTTCAAAAGTGTTGATCAGCTGTAAAACGGTGTAGCCTTCGCCGGTGCCTACATTGAATACATCGTAGTAGTTGGCTTCTTTTTCTTTCCCCAGCAGTTCCAGCGCTTTTACATGCGCTTTGGCAAGGTCAACCACATGAATGAAATCCCGGATACAAGTTCCGTCTGACGTGTCATAATCACTGCCAAATACAGTCAGAGATTTGCGGAGACCAGCTGCTGTTTGCGTAATGAAAGGAACAAGATTGCTCGGTACTCCATTTGGCAACTCGCCAATCAGCGCAGATTCGTGGGCACCGATCGGGTTAAAGTATCTGAGCGAAATGGCTTTGATGCCCGGCTTGGAATAGGTATGATCGCGGATGATGTCTTCACCGATCGCTTTTGTATTTCCGTAAGGTGAATTAGCGGGCTTTCGTGGTGTATTTTCGGTAACCGGTATCGCGTCAGGCTGCCCGTACACCGTACAAGAAGAGGAGAAAACAAAATTCGGGACATTGAACTCCTGCATGGCACGCAAAAGAACCAGAAGCGAGATAATGTTATTCTCGTAGTAGTTTAATGGCTTTTCAACCGACTCGCCTACCGCTTTGTAAGCTGCGAAGTGAATGACCCCGTCAAACTGCTCTTTGGCAAAGAGGTCGCGGATCTGGTCTGCATTGTTACAGTCGATTTCGTAGAATGGAAAATCCTTGCCTGTAATCTTTTTGATCCCCTCCAGAACACCCCTGTTTGAGTTATAAAGGTTGTCTACAATGACCGGTTCGAAACCTGCTCTATCCAACTCTACAACAGTGTGGGAACCTATAAATCCGGCTCCTCCGGTAACGAGAATTTTCATGCCCAAAATCTAATTTTAATGATTATCGCTGATGTAGCTGCTTGTAAAAAACGCCTTTAAGTATGCAATAAAACAGAATTCAGGGTATGATAACAACTTAAAGTGATTATCTGGGAGTGCTTTTTTTTCCCGGGCAAAAGTAGAAAATTTGGCTTCTATAAAAAAAAAATGTTTTTATTTATCCGTTGGTTGTTAAATGCAGATTTGAGGAAAATGAACCAGAGAGAAATAAAGGCACTGATATCCTTACTTGATGACGAAGATCATGAAGTGAGCCAGCATGTTGAGGGTAAAATCCTGTCACTGGGAGGAAGTGTGATCCCGTTTTTAGAAACAGAATGGGAAGAAAGCTTTAATCCCCACGTGCAAAGAAAAATAGAAGAACTGATCCACGAACTGCAGCTCAGCATTATGATCGAGCGGCTGCAAGCATGGAAAAACGGCGGCGGCCTGGATTTGCTGGAAGGAATGTGGATCATCGCAACCTACCATTATCCCGACCTCTCCATAGAAAAGCTGAAAACCACTATCGAGCAGCTTTATTACGATATCTGGATCCAGTTTCAGGAAGAAATGAATGCGGTAGACCAGATCAAACGCATTAACAGCCTGTTTTTCGGAGTGATGAACTTTGCGGCGAATACCAAGAACTTCCATTCGCCTTCCAACTCAATGGTCAATGTAGTACTGGAAAGCCGCCGCGGTAACCCTATTACTTTGTGTGTGATTTACCTGCTGGTCGCAAGAAAGCTGGGAATGCCGGTGTACGGGGTTAATCTTCCGAACCTTTTCGTGCTGACGTATAAGAGCGACCAGACCCAGTTCTATATCAATGTATTTAACCGCGGGATCATTTTTTCCAAAACGGATATCGATCATTATATCGCCCAGCTGAATATCAAATCAAAGGAGATCTTTTATCAGCCCTGCACCAATCTTGAAATTGTGCAGCGCGTGTTGCGAAACCTGATCTTGTCTTATGAAAAAACAAGCGAGCAGGATAAAATGCAGGAGATCGAAAAGATATTGAAGTCAACACTCGACGAGCCGGAAGATAACTGATCAGAGTGCGACGGCCAGGCAATGCCCGTCAAACCACCTGATGTGAATTCTGGACTTTACAATTTTGTCTTCGTCTGTCAGTTTTCCTTCTGTCAGTACCTGTCCAACGGAGAATGGCTGAATGCGGATCGCTTCTTTAAAACTGATCTTTTTCTTTCCATACATTTTATAAAGCGCCTCTTTCGCGCACCAGTAAATGCTGAGGCGCGAAATGTCGTTTTCTGCGTGGTCAAATTCTTCGGGAGAGAGGTACTTATTGGCAGTCCGCTGCAACTTTGCGTCACTTTTTTCCATATCAATGCCCACTGCGGCAAGCGGGTTAATTGCTACTGCCACAAATTCAAATGTATGTGTAATGGAGATATGGGATTCGTTGTCGATCAGAAAAGCTTTTCCGTGTTCGTCCTTGTGCAGACCTACATAGGCAATGCCAAACCTTTCCGCAAGGGTTTTGATGAGCATGCGGCTAGCCAGCCATTCCCTGATTTTCTGAGGGTGTGAAATGTTGTTTAACTCTTCGATATTGAAGCGGGTACCCAGATTTTCTCTTAACTCTGATTCAGTTTCCGTTAACTTCCACAGCAGCAGTGTACAGGTTTCTTCGATCATCTCGGAATGAACGAGCGGCATAGTTATTCTGTTTAAAACGGATTGAAGCTTTTTGGGGCTGTTGGCTTTTAGCTATTAGCAGTTAGCTTTTAGCTTTTGGGTGTTAGCTTTGAGTTGGCTCCATTAATTAATACCTAACGGCTAACAGCAAAGGCTAACTGCTAACCACCAAAAAACAATGAACATTCACAAAGTAGATACTTTTTCCGGTCATCGGGATAGTGTTTATACAATAATTTCAGATTCGACTTCCCACGGTTTCTATTCTGCCGGCGGCGATGGATTTGTCATTCAATGGGATCTGAATAAGCCAGACCTGGGCAACCTCGTTGCGCGCGCAGGCACCTCCGTTTATACGCTGGCCCTCCATCCTGAGGATCAAAAGCTCTGGATCGGTCAGAACTACGAGGGAATTCAGCTGCTGGACACCGTAAGTAATAAGATCGAAAAAACGTCAAAGATCACGGCGGCTGCCATTTTTGATATCAAGATCTGGGGCGAAAATGCATTGATTGCTACCGGTGACGGGGTGATCATTGTGGTGGATGTGCCGAGCTTTTCTGTTCGTAAGCACATCAAGGTTTCGGGTAAAAGTGTGCGGTCGATTGCAGTTAATTCGCTTACCAATGAATTCGCAACCGGCGACAGCGAATGCAATGTACATATCTTTGATCTGGACGGTTTTGTTTTAAAAAAGACAATCCAATCACATTCAAACTCCGTTTTCTCCGTTAAGTATTCACCGGACTGTCAATATCTTTTCACAACCGGGCGCGATGCGCACCTGAAAATCTGGGATGTAAATGATGCTTATGGTACAGTGGCCGACATTCCTGCGCACATGTACGCCATCAACGACATTGCATTCAGTCCCGACCAGCAATTATTTGCTACCTGCAGTATGGACAAATCAATTAAAGTCTGGGATACTGCAACTTTCAAATTAAAGAAAATCATCGATCGTGCACGCCACGCCGGGCATGGAACTTCGGTGAATAAACTCCTCTGGACAACGTGTGAAAACCAGCTGATATCATGCAGCGACGACCGGATGATATCGGTCTGGAAAGTGGCCGAATAGCATACTTATAATATGGTATTATTGGCAAATACTTTGAAAAATGACGCATATATCTTTAACTTACACGACTGATTTTATCTAGTAACAAAGCTTTGAACGCATCATGAAAATATCCGCGATAGAGATACGCAAGCATACTTTTGAAAAGATTTTCAGAGGTTACGACCCGGACGAAGTAGATGCTTTCCTGAATTCACTGTCACAGGAATGGGAGCGATTTTCGAGCGAAAACAGCTTGTTGAAAATGCAGCTCGAATATGCGGAAAAGGAGCTTAGCAAGTTAAAAGACATAGAATCAACGCTATTTCGCACACTGAAAGCGGCGGAAGATACCAGTAAGCTGATTGAGAAGGAAGCACATGAGCTTGCTGAGAAAAGGATTGAAGAATCGAAGTCAACAGCCAGTGATCTGGTGTCGGAAGCAGAATCCAGGACGAGCCAGATTATACGGGAAACCGAAGATCGTTTGAAGCAATTCAAAGAGGATTTTGCAACTGAAATCAAACGGCAGGAACGTGACTTCAAAGCGATTGAAAATTTCAGGGACAACCTCATTGTTCAGCTTACTTCGCTGGCCAATAATACCATAGATACTGTTGAACGTTTTGAGCAGAAATATGATAAGGAATCTGTTCTGAACAAGATGGAGGAAATCAAGCAGCACGTTGCTGAAATCGATATTCCAAAGAAACCAACTTATCAGATTCCTGCCATGGAAGTTGCCAGGGAAGAGGAGCCGGAGGAGCATCAGGCGGAGGTATCTGTGATTTTGCAGGACGATAAACCGGAAGTTGTTTTTGAGATCGCAAAAGAAGAGGAAGAGCCAGAAATCGTTGAAGTTGAACCGGAAGAAGAAGAATTGTTGCCCGAAGCGGCCTTTGAACAGGAGGAGCTGAATGCGATCGAGGAACCTGAGCCCGTAGCAGTCACAGAGCCGGAACCAGAACCGGTTGAGGAGGAAGTGGTTTACAACAGGCCACGGGAAACAGTAAGAAGCGCTGCCGATGAGGCAAATGAAGCATTGGCTGAAATGCACAGATCAGCTGAAAAAGCGCGCGATTCATCACCGGCGATCAACAGGCCGCGTGAAACTACCCAACCCAAGAAAACGGGCGGCGGAGGTTCATTCTTTGACCAAATCTAATTGACATTGGGAACTATCAGCCTTGAAGGACTTGAATTTTTTGCCTATCACGGATATTATCCCGAAGAGCAAAGGATAGGCAACAAATACGCGCTCGACATAACAATCACAACTGATTTTTTTAAAGCCGCGCAAGCCGATAAACTCAGTGAAACAGTCAATTACGAAACGATTTATCAGATCGCGTCCAAAGTAATGCAGGAGCCTGCAAAACTACTGGAACACATCGGCTTCAATGTAATTGAGAAGATCAGAGAACATTACCCGCTTGTAGCAAATATCAAAGTGCGGGTCTCCAAGTTCAACCCGCCGGTAGGAGGGGTTTGTACGCGGGCTACTATAACGATGGAAGGATAATAAGAGAGGCAGCCTTAGGGCTGCCTCTCTTATTATCCTTTGTCACCAAAGCAACGTCAATACTCGTGAGGAAGCGGAACGTTGATCCGCTCGTTCCATGGCAAACCGTGCTGGTTAAGCAAGTCCATGAACGGATCAGGGTTCAATTCTTCTACATTGTATACACCCGGCTTCATCCATTCTTCATTCGTCAGCATCAGCATGGCGCCGATCATTGCCGGAACTCCCGTGGTA
The DNA here is from genome assembly GCF_001424405.1 of Dyadobacter sp. Leaf189. Lineage (GTDB taxonomy): Bacteria > Bacteroidota > Bacteroidia > Cytophagales > Spirosomataceae > Dyadobacter. Next base: position 1,098,590 of record NZ_LMPS01000004.1, on the reverse strand, counting down.
TAGCTTACAGCCTGTGCGCGTACTTCGCGGTAGCATTCAGCATGGTCGCAGTTGTTCCAAACGTAGTAAGTCTTTTCTTCTCCATCTTCAATACCCTTGATCTGGCAACCAATGGAAGTTTGTCCGGAGTAATTTTCGCCCAAAGAATCAGGTGCAGGTAGTACTGCTTTCAAGAATTCGAGCGGCACGATATCCATTCCCTGAAATTTGATAGGCTTAATGCTGGTCATACCTACATTTTCAAGCACATTCAAATGCGTAATGTAAGCTTGTCCGAAAGTCATCCAGAAACGCGCCCGTTTTAGGGTAGGGAAGTTTTTCACCAAAGATTCAAGCTCTTCGTGGTAAAGCACATAGCTTTCCTTTGGACCAATACCCGGATATTCAATCGGTTTGTGAATGGACATTGCAGGGATTTCAATCCACTCGCCATTCTCCCAGTACCTTCCTGGCTGCGTGATTTCACGGATATTGATTTCCGGATTGAAGTTAGTCGCAAATGCTTTTCCATGATCTCCTGCATTACAGTCAATAACATCCAGGTAATGCATTTCATCGAAATGGTGCTTGTTGGCATAAGCCGTGAAAACCTGCGTAACGCCCGGGTCGAAGCCGCAGCCCAGAACCGCCATTAAACCAGCTTCTTTAAACCGCTCCTGGTAAGCCCATTGCCAGCTGTATTCAAACTTGGCAACATCTTTCGGCTCGTAATTTGCGGTATCCAGGTAATGTACGCCGGTTGCCAGACAGGCTTCCATAATCGTCAGATCCTGGTAAGGCAATGCTACATTGATCAGTAGCTTAGGTTGAAAACGCTTGATCAAAAGCACTGTTTCGGCTACTATATCTGCATCAACCTGCGCAGTCTGGATAGTAACTCCGTGCATTTCCTGGATTTCAGCGGCAATTTTATCGCATTTGGCTTTGGTGCGGCTGGCCAGCATGATCTCGGTAAAAACATTGCTGTTCATTGCACATTTATGCGCAACAACACTACCAACACCACCCGCGCCAATAATTAGGACTTTCGACATTTTTATATTTTTAAACTTGTCAGGAGACCGGACAAGTTGGTTCATATTTTCGGCAAAGATAAAATGGCGGGCTTATTTTTCAACTTAATTTGCATTCACCAGCTTCATTACCTTTCCATCGCTGTAATTGAGGAAATAAACCTCCCCATTCACATCCTGCCCGAAAGAAGAAATTGACCCCTGGTTTTCCAGGATCAGCGTATTTTCCTTTTTTGCATTACCGTCCATTTCCAGCGCCCAGATCCGTCCGCTCACATAATCGCCGTAAATGTATTTGCCAATCAATGAGGGTACCGCTTTACCACGATACACATAGCCGCCTGTGATGGATTTATCGCCATTGCTCTGGCTGTAATCGTGAATAGGCTCAACCAAACCTTCCCGGCCGCAGTTTGAGGCTGGATTGTAGCAATCAACGCCCTCTTTCAATCGCCAGCCATAATTACCGCCTTTGGTAATAATATCAATTTCTTCTCGCTCATTCTGGCCCACATCTCCTGCAAACAGCCTGTTGTTTTCCATATCGAAACTGATCCGCCAGGGATTTCTGAGACCGTACGCATAAATCTCCGGCAGGTTTCCTTCGGTGTTCGTCGCGAATGGATTATCGGCTGGGATACCATAATTGCCTTTCGTAGTTCCATTCACATCCACACGCAGGATTTTACCCAAATGACTTTTCAGGTTCTGCGCATTGTTCTCAGGATCGCCGCCGCTACCCCCGTCACCGGTCGCGATATACAGCAATCCATCTTTCCCGAAATGCATTGAGCCTCCGTTGTGGTTACTGTAAGGTTGGTTGAATGTGAACAGTACCACCTCACTTGCAGGATCAGCCTGGTTAGTTGCCGGGTTCGCTTTGTAGCGCGCGATCGTAGTTTTTAATGGATTTCCATTGGTATAATTGACAAAAAGGAACCCGTTTGTCTTATAGTCCGGGTGGAAAGCAAGACCCAGCAAACCGCGTTCGCCGCCAGAGGTTACTTTATTTTTAATGTCAAGAAAAGCACTGCTGCTGGCTACGGAAGCTGTACTTGCGAAAGTTCTGATCGTTCCTTCCTGCTCGATCACGTAAAAGCGGCTGCTGTCGCCCGGCGCCTGGGCGAGCTCAACGGGTAAGTTGAATTTCAATGCGGGGAATGCGTCAGCAGAAGTGATCCCGCCCTTCGGGATCTCTGGTACCTCCTCCTTATCAGGGTCTTTGGAAGAACACGCGAGCAGTAAAGTGGCAATTAAGAAAGCGTGAGTCAGATGAGGTTTCATATTCAGGACGTTGAAGTTTGTTAGTTCAACGTCCTGTAAATGCTTTTTGTTTTTAAAACTTCCTTTAAATCAAATGTTTCCAGATCACATCGTACACATCAACCGCCTCAATCTCGCTCTTTTCGAGCGGCGAATCAGTAATGCAGATCGGGTAATATTGGCGGGGCACGTTGATACTCCCGTGAGAACCTTTGACCAATGTGGCATCCAGCGGGATTACATCCATCAGGTACCTGAATCCCATTAATTTTCGGGCAAGTTTATAGCCCGCGCGAACTTTGATCAAAGGGTTTTTGGGGTCCATAAACATTTCAACCGGGTCGTAACCTGGTTTTCTGTGTATATCCACCAAATGCGCGTAGTCTGGCGCTTTGGCATCGTCGAGCCAGTAATAGTAAGTAAACCAGCTGTCAGGTTTGGCCATAACCACCAGGTCACCCGAGCGTTCGTGATCGATATGGTAGGCTTTCTGTTCTTCTTTATCCAGTACCAGGTCAATGCCCGGTGTTTGTTTTAAAACTTTGATAATCCGCTCCCGAACAGATTCATCATTAATATAAACGTGTGCAATCTGATGATCGGCTGCTGCGAAAGCTTTCGAAGCGCCTGCGTCGAGCAGTTCATACCACCTTTCAGTCCGTATCGAAATGGTACCTTCATTCCGCAGGATCCGGTTGATGTGGATCGGGTTACTTACAGGATTGATCCCGTATTCAGAAAGCAAAATGATCTTCGCATTTTTGGATTCATAATGCGTCACCAGCTCTTCTACCAAATTGTCGATCTCACCCAGCTCTTTGCTGATTTTCGAAAAATCGGGGCCGAATTTTTGAAGGCAATAATCCAAATGTGGCAGGTAAATGAGCGTAAGTGTCGGATCATGCTTTTTATCAACCCAAATAGAAGAATCTGCAATCCATTTACTTGATTTGATATTCGCATTCGGGCCCCAGAAGTTGAACAATGGAAATTGTCCCAGGTCTTTTTGCAGCTCGTCGCGCAGTTCAGGCGGGTAAGCATAGCAGTCGGGCGCTTTCACTCCGTCGGCGTGGTACTGCGGTCTTGGAGTTACTGAGAAGTCAGCGGTGGAGTACATATTATACCACCAGAACATTTTGGCGCAGGTGAAATGCGGGTCAATGCGTTTGGCAGCTTCCCAGATCTTTTCGCCCTTTACCAGCTTGTTAGACTGTTTCCAAAACTTCACTTCCGCATCTTCCCGGTCGTACCAGCCATTTCCAACGATCCCGTTTTCAGCCGGCCATTTACCGGTGATATAGGTACTCTGGGAAGTTGTGGTAACTGCGGGTAAAACGGGCTTTATAGGTGTTAACTGCCGGTCTTTGATGTATTTGGCCAAAAACGGGGTATGTTCTCCGATCAGATTGGCACTTAATCCGACAATGTCGATTACTACTGTTTTATTCATAACTCAAAATTTTCTTCACCCACTCCAGCTCGCGCACGATCGACTCACCAATGGGCTTTTGCATATCTTCAGGCAGCACGCCCCAGGTGTAAGTTTCCACTTCCAGATAATCTGAAAACGGGTTCTCTTTATGAATGCCCAGCGTTTTTACGATATCAGATTGGGTAGATTCAAGTACACCGTAGTGATTGACAAAAAGCGGTACGTGGAAATGTACGCGCCATTCTTTTTGCTGCTCGTTCCAGTCTTTCAGCGCGTCTTTGAGGTCAGGGTAGCGCGTTTTGCTCTGGCCTTCATTCAATGCAACTACCTGGTGCAGGTAAACGGGTTCGTCGAAAGTTTCAATCGCTTTCAGCTTGATCTCTCTCTCATTTTCAAAATTCACCTTCAAAGCGGAGCTCACCTGAATGCGGCCCACTTTAATCCCGACCTCATTTAATGAGTCCAGGATATCTTGTGGATCTTCAAAGCCGACAGCCGCGTGGCAGATATCATAGCAAAGCTGAATGTGCCTCAGAACGGCATCAGTAGCCTGCTCATTAGTAAATCCGTACTTCGCGCCCAGGTACTCTTCGGCTCTTAGTAAGAGCGTTTTTTTATACCATTCAACAAAGTCAACTGTGTTATCGAGAATACCGTCCGGCTCCGGCTCTATGTCCAGGTGCAGGTATTTGCCGGTTTCTTTTTCAATGGCGATCAGCGTATCAAGCAGTTCCAGAATGTGAGAAGTAGCCCTTTCTGTCGCCTTATGCTTGTCCTCCTCGGTTTCCCACCAGTAACGGTAAGACAGCGGCGGCGTGGAAACTCCCCCGTGCATTCCTTCCGGCAGCAGCTCGGCAAGTATGTTAAACAACCTGACGGTATATTCAAGCCGGTCGATCGTAGTCCAGTCTGGTGCATGTACATCGTCTTTCACGACTACATTATGAAACCCGCCGTAAGGAAATCCATTGATCACAAAAACATATATATCATTTTCCGAGAGCCAGCTTTTAAATCCCGCCAGTACTTCGGGTTTGCTCAGTTCAATGGAAGCTTCATTCGCCACGCGCAGGCCAAGTCCAAAAGGTTGGTCGGGTGATAGCTGCTGCTTGATAAATGGCAGATTGTCCCGCAGCGACTGAAAATGGTCCGCCCATTTTTCTCCCGGGTGGATATTGGAGCAGTAAGTTAAATGTCCGTACGGCGTGATCATTATGCGTGGATTATTTTTGAGCTTTCCAGATAATCAACCGATTGTGCGATGATATCTGCGTCCAGCTCGTGTACCTCAACACCTTTGCCAATTCTTTCAAGTAACATAATGGTCAGTCTGCCGCCCAAATGTTCCCTGAACTCATGCAATCCATTCCGCAGGTTGATCTTGTCATTTTCAGCCAGTTTGGAATGATATAATTCAAAACCCAGCTTGTTCAAAACGTCCAGAATGCGGGTCAGGTCTGCTTCGGCGAGCATACCGATTTTTGTAGCATATACACAATCCAATGCAATACCAATTGCCACCGCTTCTCCGTGGCGAACCTGGAAATTAGTAAGATACTCTAATTTATGTGCAGCCCAGTGACCGAAATCGAGTGGCCGGGAAGAACCGAATTCAAACGGGTCGCCACCTGCAATGTGATCGGTGTGCATTTCGGCGCAGCGATGGATCAGGTAAGCCATTACTTGCTCGTCGCGGGCCGCCAGTGCTTCTGCGTTTGCTTCAATCCATTCAAAAAAAGCGGCATCCTTGATCAATGCAACTTTAATTGCCTCTGCGATTCCGGCGCGCCAGTCTCTGTCATCTAGTGTCCGCAAAAAAGTAAGATCATTGAAAACAGCCACAGGTGGCGCAAACGTGCCCAGGAAGTTTTTCTTTCCACGGAAGTTAATACTGTTTTTAACACCAACCCCTGAGTCGTTTTGTGCCAAAACAGTAGTTGGAATGCGGATCAGCTTGATACCCCGGTGTGAAACTGCCGCAGCATAACCTACCAGATCGAGTACCGCGCCGCCGCCTATCCCAATTACAAAAGAATGGCGGTCGATACCGTGTACGTCAACGGCTTCTACCAGACTTTCAAATAATGCAGGATCATTCTTGCAAGCTTCGCCCCCAGGTATGATCATGATGTTAGCAGCAAGCTGGATCTGAGGTACTGCTGTTGTAAAGTACATTTTGATCTCCTCGGAAAGTGTCGGATGAAATGCGGCGAAACCTTCGTCCACGATCACCAGTGCTTTTCTCTGAAAGCCTTCTTCCAAAAATCCATTGAAAAAATCTTTCAGTAAAGGATTATTTGCACTGAACAACTGCTGTGTGAAGTACACCGCATAATTATATTCTATTTGGAAACGCTGTTGTATGGTTTGCATTGAAAAAGACATTGAATGCAATATGGGTTTATTTTAATACTAAGTTACGGCGAAAACCCGGGCGAGCAGCATAGACAGCGGCAGTAATGCGAGTACAGCCAGGCCAAGCGGCAGCAAACCAAAAGCTACGCAGTAGGAGGCATTCATCACAATAAGCGAAATGACCCCCGCCTTCACCGCCTTGCCGATCAGCGGACCAACGGGATTTTGTATCGCATTCCATAACGGCCGGCCAATCAGCCAGGCATGCAACAAAACGAATGGAATTGTGAACAATATATTTCCTTCCCGACCGGCAATCGTCAGCTGAGCGGCAAGTACAATCGCGTAAAGCAGTGCAGCGATATACAAAGTCCGCTTTTTCCCGCCGTGTACTTCGTCCTGACTGATCATCGTAATCGCAAAAATGTAAGCGATTGGTAGCAATGCGATCCAGCCATATTTTTGAAATGACTCGGGTATCACGCTCATTCCGAGTATCAGATTGGCGCCGCGGCACATACCCATCGTAAGTGGGCCCATGAATGCGTGGTGTTTGGCAAAACGATTATACAAAATCGTCAGCAATGCGATAATAACTGCGATAAGACCGCTTAATCCGCTGAAAAGTGCTGCGGATAGCATTCCAAATACCAGCAGGGAGATGCCCATGAAAGTAGCCGAAACAAGCGGTACTTTGCCACTTGGGATTGGTCTTTCCGGGCGCTCGATACTGTCGAGCTTGGCATCGAAAACATCATTCATCACCACGCCGCCTCCGTAAAGTCCCAACGTGGAAGCAACCAGCCATGCAGGTGAGAAATCAGAAAAGGTAAACTGGGCGATCGCAAGGCCAGCGAGAATGTCGGCAATGGCGGTGACCAGGTTAGCCGGGCGCGTTAGTTGTAAATAGGGTTTAATGCTGCTCACGTTACCGGATCACTAGGGATTCTTTGACAGGGGCGGGCTGCTGGCCGCCGCGCAGAATGCTGTTTCCGTGAAACTTTGCAGTCTGGTCGACCTCGTAGCCGTTTTCAAAATCACTTACATCAATCTGTCCGCTTTTACCAAAAGCATCGATCGCATTCTGGTAAGTTACCTGCCGGATCGCCTCGTCTGAAATCCCTTTCATTTTCATCAATGCAGCTGTTTTCGGAATAGCGAGCGGATCGGAAATCCCCCAGTCGGCTGCGGAGTTGATCATAATGCGTTCGGGACCATATTGTTCCACTACTTTTACCATCCGTTCATTTCCCATTTTGGTAAAAGGATAAATCGTGAATGCAGCCCAGAAGCCCTGGTCAAGCACGCTTTTCACGGTTTCTTCATTGTTATGGTCTACAATCACCCACGAAGGATCAATGCCGTGCTCGATCGCGATCGCCATGGAGCGTTCGGTACCTTTCTTTTTGTCGCGGTGCGGCGTGTGGATCTGCACCGGCAGCTTGGCTTCTTTGGCCAGTTCGAGTTGCAGTCTGTAATACTTTTCCTCAGCCGGTGTCTGATCATCAAAACCAATTTCACCGACACCTACGACACCTTCTTTGTATATATAAAGCGGTAAAATTTCCATTACCTGCTCGGCAAGCGGCTCATTGTTTGCTTCGCGGGAGTTTAATCCCATCGTACAATAATGCTTGATACCGAACTGAGAGGAGCGGAATCTTTCCCAGCCTACCAGACTGCTGTAATAATCTTTGAAGCTCGAAAGCCCGGTACGCGGCTGGCCAACCCAGAAAGCAGGTTCGATCAATGCAACGATCCCCGCCTGGTGCATGGCCTGGTAATCGTCGGTAGTGCGGGAAACCATGTGGATATGCGGATCAAAAAAGCGCATTCCTTTGATCAGGTCACGGTAATCGTTCCAGGCAATATCGCGGTGCGCGGCTGCTGTCTCATCGCTTTCTTCAAAGTGCGAAGGGTTAGTCGCGGCTTCATTGGGGTTTAAGCACATAATTATGAATGTTCAAGTTGGGTCCAGGTCAGTTCACCTGATCTGACAGATTTTTCGAGATCTGTATATTTGGCCAAAAGGTATTTCGCATTCGGCAGGGAAGATTCGGAGCAGGCTAATGCTGCCGCCTTCCGGTCATCGCCGTTCTGGGATTCAAAAAGGTGCTGCATATCAGCGAGCAAAGCCTGGTTCATAAACTTGCCCACGAGCCGCCAAACTTGCGGACCTACACTCCGGCCGGCTGCCCATCGCTCATGCGCAAAATCGGACAGTGTCATCGCTAGCTTTTCATTGGCCCTGTTTGCCAGTCCCTCGATCAAATGAATAGGCTTGTCGTTGAAGATGGTTTTCAGCACCAGCTGGTTCCAGGCGAGTTCGTTGAAATACTTTTCAGGATAGGGGTTATGCAGCGCAATCGCATCAAACACAAAACCCATGTTGGAGCGAACCGCATCGGTAGCCCTGAAGAGCCACTGATCGGGGTAGGAGAGCAGCGGCAATGCAGCATACAATGCAACCAGCTCGTTCATTTCGGCTGTGTCAAAAAGCGTTTCGATGTTTTTGACGTACTCACTTTTGTCCGAAGGATCCAGCTGGGTCAGCAGCCACACGCGGCTCAAACGCACGAGCGACCAGTTATTCACTGAAAAGCCAGGTATCTCCGTATCGAGCGACCATTGTTCGTCTTCGGATACCTCCACGATTTTCTTGGCAAGAAAGCGCGGGGCTGCTACGAAAGCGGTCATTAATTCAAGAGGTGCAGCAGATCCTTTTTGCTGTAACCATTCGGATTCCGTAGCAGAAGTGTTCCGGCTGATTATCTCCCAAAGCTTTTGCTTAACTATGTCAGACATTTTTTTAAAAGGAAAACGGACTTAAATGCCAGCAGGCAAATCAGTAAGGTTTCGGGTTGTTTTAGTATAAATGTTTATTTCACTTTATAAAGTTTCCCTAACAACTATTATAACGGTTTGATGTGGCTGGAAAACTCATTTTACGCGTTTGAGGCTTCAATTTTAATTAAAAACTAATGTGAGACGAATGATATCCGTCATTTTCAAAAGTCAAATTCCTTGATCTCCGGATCATTCAGGAGCTGCCTGGTGAGCTCATTGTGATGCTTCTCGGAACCCTGTAAAGTCCAACTACCGGTTATTTTATCTCCAACCCGGCTTTGCTCTCCGCGTAAGATGGTCATATCAAGTTCTTTGAACATATCCTCGTACACTTTGAGCGATTGCTGCTGATAAATGCAGACAAGTCTGTAATTACGGATCTGGCTTCTTTTGCGGATAAACTTTTGAACGGGGGCAAGGATGACCAGCGACATACCTGAAATAACAAAGCAAGCGAAAGTTGCCTCATAATAACCCGCTCCAATCCCCATCCCAACAGCCGCTGTGACCCACACGATAGCCGCGGTAGTAATACCTACTACGCGGTTGTTTTCCCTGAAAATGATCCCCGCACCGATAAAGCCGATTCCGGTAACGATATTGGCGGCTATGCGGCCGGCGTCGGAACTTACCTTAATGGATAGCAGTGTAAAAAGGGTAGAGCCCACCGCGATCAGGATCATGGTTCGCAGGCCGGCGGACTTGCTCCGGTACTCGCGCTCTGCGCCGATGATCGCGCCGAGGAAAAAGGATAGCAGCAGTTTATAAATGTCTTCAGGAAAGAATTCCATGCAATGCGTTTTTATATCGCCCCAAACAAAAAGCCGGAAAGATCAGAATCTCTCCGGCCGGCAAATTAAATGACTTTTTATCACGCGCTGCCAGTTTTTCTTTCAACCCAATGTATCAGTTTTTCTGCCTCCTCCAATCCTAACCTTGCGAGCGCGGCGCTCTTGGCTCCGTCATAAGCCATATCCAGATGTAAAACCTGGTAGGCGGTCATAAATGAATTAAGCATCTTTTTGTCAGCCTGCGAAAGATGCTGTTTATACCAGTCAACATCTTTTCTTCCGCGTGTTTTCTTTCCAAAAATTTCATCGAGCACCAGCAAAATACCTGTGTAGGCTGTGTGCCCGGCCATTTTTACATACTTCTGGTCTTGGAAATAACCATCTTCTTTACGCGCCTTTTCACTCAAAATCTGCTTTGCATTCGCCAGATAGCGTCTGGCTTCTTCAATGGAATCGGAGGTGTTTTCTTTCATGAGTGTATGTTTGGTTTTTGTTCAAAGATAGCAAAATAGCAAAGTTAGCTATTCATTAATTCCTCAATCTCCTCAGCTTCCAAAGGAATATCTGCCATGAGATCAATGTTGCCGGTTTCGGTGATCAGAATGTCGTTTTCGAGGCGGATACCCAGGCCTTCTTCACGAATGTAAATGCCTGGCTCACAAGTTAACACCATTCCAGGTTCGAAGCGGCGGTACTTATTGCCGACGTCGTGGATATCGAGTCCGAGGAAATGTGATGTTCCATGCGGAAAGTACTTTTTGTAAGCCGGCCAGTCCGGGTCCTGTTTTTCAATGGCTTCCTTCGAGAGCAGCCCAAGACCGATCAGCTCGCTTTCCATTACCTTTCCCACTTCGCGGTGGTATTCGTCCCAGATATTCCCACTGACAAGCATTCCCTTTGCAGCTTTGAACACGAGCAGTACAGCATCGTACACATCACGCTGCCTTTTGGTAAACCGCCCGTTAACGGGAATACTCCTGCTCAGATCTGCCCCGTAATTGGCGTATTCGGCAGCTACATCGAGTAATATAATGTCACCGTCCTTGCAAGGCTGGTCATTTTGAATGTAATGTAAAACACACGCATTTGCGCCAGATGCAATAATGGGCTGGTAAGAAAATCCTTTGGAGCGGTTTCGGATAAACTCGTGTACAAGCTCAGCCTCAATCTCAAACTCGTGCACGCCGGGTTTCACAAATTTAAGTACACGCTCAAAACCCGACCTGGTAATTGCGCAAGCTTTTTGAAGTAATTCCACTTCAATCGGATGTTTCGTCGCGCGCAACTGGTGCATGAGCGGGGCGATTCGCAGGAGGGTATGCAGCGGGTATCTCTCCCTGAAATCACGCACAAAACGCCCGTCCCGGCTTTGCACCTGCGAATCATTCCGGGTATGTTCGTTGGTATTCAGGTAAACATTTTCAGCTTCAAAAACGATGTTTCCAAATACAGTTTCAAACTGGTGCGTCCAGAAGATCGACTGGATACCGGTTACCTCCTTTGCTTGTGCTTTCGTCAGCTTTTCACCTTCCCAAACCGCAATCAGCTCATTGGTTTCACGCAAAAACAGCACTTCCCGGAACTTCGGGTCGGGGTGATCCGGAAAAATAAGGAGCATCGTTTCTTCCTGGTCCGCGCCGGTCAGATAAAATAGGTCTGCGTTCTGTTTGAAGCCCATTGTGCCGTCTGCATTGGTCGGCATAATGTCATTTGAATTCAAAATAGCGAGTGATTTTGGCTTCATTAACTGGGTAAGGCGGCGGCGGTTTTCTATAAACAGGGCTTTATCAATACGGTCGTAGCGCATGGTCGGTTATTTTTTGTAACTCTAATTTAATTTGTAAAATTACGTTTAACTTGTTCTATCATTGCGGATAACTGCGGCATAACATTTCGGGTAAAAGAAGTGTAGCTGTAATCCGTTTTTCAGATACCAAATAAAGAATACCTAACTGATTTTCGTTCATGAAAAGATTGCTTCTGATTGCATTTGTCCTGATCCCTGTTGCCTTATCAGCATCTCCCAAGTACTGGATTTATTTGAAAAACAAAGACTTAGGAACCTCACCGGCGGTATCTCGGCAAACATTGGAAACTCGCCAAATGCTCGGTCTGGCACTATCGGACGAAACAGACTTGCCTGTCCGGGCAGATTACGAACAAGCTTTGAAGGCGCAGTCAGTGCATATCATCAACCGCTCAAAATGGTTGAATGCAGTTTCAGCAGTGCTGAGCAGCGAGCAGGCTATGAAGGTGCGGGAACTGGATTTTGTGAAGGAAGTGGTGCCTATTGACCCCGGCTTTTATGTTGCCAAAACCCAGCCCATTGAAAAAGCACAGATGGCTCCGGTGATGTCGCAGGTTCAGGCCAGTGCATTTCTGAAAGAAGGTATTACTGCCAAAGATGTTACCATTGGCGTAATTGATGCAGGCTTTTACGGAGCAGATTCATCCCTGTCACTTACCCAGATTTTTTCCAACAAAAGAATTTTAGCGATACGCGATTACGTAAAACCGGGCCGCCCGGGCGAATTGCTTTTCAGCTCTGCTGAGAGTTTTTCTGATATGCACGGTACCGAAGTAATGGCGGCGATTGCCGGTGTCGATTTCCAGGATGAAATCCAGTACGGAATGGCAACCAATGCGAAATTTTATCTAGCGCGTACCGACTACTCCATGCGTGAATACCGCGGCGAGGAAGACAACTGGATCGCTGCAATGGAATGGATGGACAGCCTCGGTGTTCGTCTGATCAATACTTCACTGGGTTATGCCAAAGGTTTTTCAGATCCGAAAGAAAACTATATCCCTTCTCAAATGGATGGGAAAACGAGCGCGATTTCGCGTGCTGCGCAGATCGCTTCCGATAAAAAAGGAATAATGCTGATCGTTTCGGCGGGCAATGAAGGGGATGATAAGAGCTGGGGGATCGTATCCGCGCCCGCGGATGCAAAAGGAGTACTTTCGGTAGGTGCAACCAACGGAAAGCTCTGGAACAGGATCGGGTACAGCAGTGTAGGTCCCGAGTTTCTATCTTATGTAAAACCCAATGTTTCCTGCTTTTCACTGTACGGTACCTCGCTTTCTGCGCCTGTAATAACCGGGTTTGCTGCCTGCCTTTTACAGGCAAATCCCAGGTTAACAAACAAAGAGCTGATTGCTTTAATAGAAAAATCGTCGCATTTATATCCTTACGGAAACAATTTCGTGGGATACGGCGTGCCTCAGGCTTCCCGTGCGCTGGCACTTGCAAAAGCGCCTTACCTGCCTGACAATGCTAAACTGGTCAAAGCCAAAGGCCGCAGCTGCGATGTGGAAGTTACCAGTGCTGACTCGCTGGTGGCTATTTACAGGAAGAAAACAAACAAGGATGTGCTGTCACAGCAGGTTGCCAAGGTGCAAAATGGAAAAGTGTCCCTCAAACGTCAGAATGGGGAACACTTTACAACGATCGACCTTAAAGACAATGTGATTGAAGTAGAATGGGACTAAGGTGACTTGCGGAGGCGCGCTTCTTCGAGGTCCAGCTCTCTTTCTTTTGTTTTGATCAATTCATCTGCGCAGGCTCTTTCCTTGCGCAGCTTTATTATTTCCCCACGCTTTACTTCAATAATTTCCAGGAGCATTTTGCGGTATTTGCGGACAGTAGTTCTGTTGGAATCATCATTCGTGTGCAGGAATTTGCTGTCCGCCATTTCTATAATTTTTTCGTAACGGTCTTTCAAAAGGCGGAAAGGCTCGAACTCTGCAATTTCTCCGTCGTAATTGGATTTCATATAGTCCAGGCTGACAGTAGCGAGCCGCGAATTCATCATCGCATTCTGCTCTTCCATATTCTCGCCGTCGTCTTCGATTTTCAGCCAGCGGATAATCAATGGAAGACTAAGCCCCTGCAACACAAGGGTAAAAAGTATCACCACAAACGTAATAAACAGGAAAAGGTCACGGTGCGGGAAAGCTGCGCCGCTGATCGTCAACGGAATAGCAAGTGCAGAGGCCAGGGATACCACGCCGCGCATTCCGCTCCATGCTACAATAAACACCGGTTGCCATTTCGGCCTTGGCTCTCCTTCACGGATAGACCTGAAAAGGACGCGCGGTAGGTAAGTTGCAGGAAATACCCAGATAATGCGGATTATGATGGTTAGCAGGCTGATAATCACAGCATAGGAAATTACTTCTGTGACAGTATAGCTGCCGAGGCCGAGCATTACTTCGGGCAATTGCAAGCCGATCAGAATAAAAACAATACCGTTGAGCAGAAATATGACCGTTTCCCACACGTAGTTGGTCTGCATGCGGGACTGGTAGGTGAAAAGTTCGTGGGAACGGAAACTGAGGAAAAGTCCGCCGCTTACTACGGACAAAACGCCTGAATAATGATAATGCTCTGCGGCAATGTACATCAGGTAAGGAGATATGAATGTAAGTGCGGTGTCAATGCTGGGGGTGGTTGGAAAAAACCGGTGAACCACGTACAAAACGTGCGCAATAGCCAGACCGATCAGTATCCCCATTACTGCTACCATCAGAAAATCGACGCCTGCTTTCCAGAATACAAACTGCCCCGAAGCGACTGTAGCAAGAGCAACCCGGAAAACGATCAGGGAGGATGCATCGTTTACAAGGCTCTCACCTTCCAGGATTGTCACAACTCTTTTCGGTACTTTCAAACCCTGCAAAACAGAAGTAGCAGCCACAGCGTCGGGAGGGGAGATAATGCCACCGAGTACAAATCCCATTGCCAGCGTAAAGCCGGGAATCAATGCGTGTGAAACATAGGCTACCGCAGTGGCTGTGAAGAAAACAAGTCCGAATGCGAGCAGTGAAATCGGCCTTTTGGCAGACCAGAAATCTTTCCACGAAGTGTTCCATGCAGCACTGTAAAGCAGAGGGGGAAGGAATATAAGAAACACCCAGTCCGGCGCCAGTTCGAGCATGGGCATACCCGGGATGAAGCTGATCAGTAAACCGGCAATAACCAGGAATATAGGGTAAGAAACACCAATTTTTTCGCTTACCATCGTAAGCATTGCAACCACAAAAAGCAGGGAAATTATAAGGAGTAGATTGTCTTGGATCATATTAAGAAATAGAGGTTCGGGGATATAAAAGTATGCAATTCATTCGTTTATCATTATGAAACTTTTGCGTGTGGTCGAACACGCAATTTGAATTTTTGGTTTTACATTAGCAGAAAAATTGCAGTTTTGATTATCTTTATTGCCTCACTTTATGTTGAATCTGTGGCAGTATACTTAAAAAATTAAATTTTCGGTAAATCTATCACCTAATCCCTATTAACAATGAGTACTTCTCGAAGAGATGTCCTGAAAATGGCGGGAATGGCGTTTGCTGGCGGCGCGCTTCCGGCTGTTACCATTCTCAACCCCAACCGTGCTTTTGGCGGTGTCAACAGCGAAACTTTAAAGATTGGTTTGATCGGTTGCGGTGGTCGCGGATCGGGCGCAGCTAATCAGGCTTTGAAAGCTGATCCGAATGTTGTTCTTCACGCAGTTGGAGATATCTTCAAAGATAAAATGGATGCCTCACTTGCTAACCTGACCAAGATTCACGGTCCGAAAGTGAAAGTAGAGGAAGGTAATAAGTTTATCGGGTTTGACGCATATAAGAAAGTGCTCGAATCGGGCGTGGACGTAGTGCTTCTTGCAACTCCTCCTCACTTCCGTCCTGAGCATTTGACTGCTGCTATCAATGCAGGTAAGCACGTATTTTGCGAAAAACCAGTGGCAGTAGATGCGCCGGGTGTGCGGAAAGTACTTGACGCAGCAAAATTGGCAAAACAGAAAAACCTTTCTTTGATGTCTGGTTTCTGCTGGCGCTACCACGAGCCTAAACGCGCAAGCTTTTCCAGGATCCTGGACGGCGCGGTAGGTGATATCACAGCGATTTACAACACTTATGACACGGGTACACTCTGGTCGTTCCCCCGCGTAGCAGGCTGGTCCGATGCGGAATATGTGCTTCGTAACTGGACTTACTACACCTGGCTTGCAGGTGACCACATCGTGGAGCAGGCTGTTCATAGTATCGATATGATGTCGTGGGCAATGGGCGGTAAGCTGCCGGTTTCGGCAGTAGGTACAGGCGGTCGCCAGGTACGTACTGATTCGCTGTTCGGAAATATCTTCGACCATTTCTCGGTTGTTTATGACTACGACAATGGCGTAAAAGGTTTCCACCATTCGAGACAGCAGGCTAACTGCGAAAACAGCTACCTCGTACAAACATTGGGTACCAAAGGAAGTGCAATGGTAAACTGCGCACGGAACGTACACGAAATTACAGGCGCTAAACCCTGGAAATACGAAGGTGTTCAGAACGATATGTACCAGACTGAGCACAACGAGCTTTTTGCTTCAATCCGTAGCGGCAAGCTGATCAACGACGGAGAATTTATGGCGCACAGCACCCTGATCGCGATCATGGGTAGAATGGCGGCATATACCGGAAAACGCATTACCTGGGAAGATGCAATGAACTCTTCCGAAAAGCTGGGCCCCGACGCTTACAGCTTTGACATGAAACCACCGGTTGTTGAGGTGGCTAAACCAGGTATCACTGCATTCTCCTGATATTTCATGCAGCGTAGAGAATTTCTCAAAAGTGCGGCCGTAGCTACCTCAGCTATGGCCGTTACTTCATCTGTGGTGTCCGGTGCGGCATTGCAGAATGCACCTTTGGCCAAACCCATGATCAAGAAGAGTTTGAAATGGGGAATGGTGAAAGAGGATTTGTCAATAATGGACAAATTTAAACTGCTTAAAGATCTGGGTTACGACGGTGTGGAACTTGATTCACCCGACGATAAGCTGACCATGAAGGAAATTCTGGCAGCCCGTGACAAAACGGGACTGGAACTTCCCGGAACGGTCAACTCCATGCACTGGAAACTTCCGCTATCAGATCCTGATCCTAAAAAGCGTGAGGAATGCGTCAAGTCCATTGAAAAGGCATTGATCGATACCAAAGCAATGGGCGGAACTACTGTATTGGTGGTGCCCGGCGTAGTAAATGCAACAACGACTTATGCCGAAGCTTACGAACGTTCGCAAAAGGAAATCAGGAAACTGCTTCCGGTTGCTGAGAAGACGGGCGTGAAGATCGCATTTGAAAACGTCTGGAACCAGTTTTTGCTGAGTCCATTGGAAGCGGCCCGTTTTGTAGACGAGTTCAAGCACCCGATGGTTGGCTGGTATTTTGATGTGGGCAATGTGCTTCGTTACAGCTGGCCTGTTTCGTGGATCGAAGCGCTTGATAAACGTATATTGAAGCTCGACCTGAAAGAATTCAGTTTCAAAAAACAGAATGAACTGGGTTTGTGGAAAGGCTTTGATGTGGAATTCATGGAAGGCGATTGCAACTGGGCCGAAGTGAATAAAGCATTGACAAAAATCGGCTACTCAGGCTGGGCTTCTGCCGAAGTTTCAGGCGGAGACAGAAAGCGCCTGCTCACGATCCGTGAGAAAATGGACGAAGTTTTCAACGCTTGATTTACGAGTGTTACAAATAGTAGGAAAAGCCCGGTGTATGCCGGGCTTTTCCTACTTCTTCACCTTGTACCGCGTTCGCGCGTAGTGCCTGATCGTTGAAATTTTCAGCTGGCCCTGGTCGATCTTCACCAGTTTGTATTCTTTGAACTCTCCCGTTTTGTCCAAAAAACCTATAATGCAGGATTGGTCTTCCTTGCCTTTCCGGATCTCGACTTTTGGCATAATCCCGAAATTGGGCACCTTCAATGTGTCTTCCGCATCGAGTGCCTTGTACGTCATCTTGATCAGGAAGTTGAACGTCGCTTTTGTTTCGTAAACTTCTACCGCGAACTTAAAGTCATTCAGGGGATCTTTCACTTTCTCGCTGTAAGTAGCAACCGGCAACTTTTGCACTTCGGTGCGTTCCAGGGCAATTGTATCATTCACAACTTTTTCGCCGCCATCGCCTGTGCTGCCTGAATCAGTTTGTCCATTGCATGCGTACAGTAGTACCAGGACAATCAGGTAACAATACTTCATGGAAAATTGAGGTTTGGTTTGAGATGAGTTCCTGCTTTGCAATATACTTTTGTTATTTGCATTAAATGCAATATTTTACTTACTGCATTGTAAACAAACCATTACCAAACCTGCCTCTTTCCCGCGCTTAAACCATGGCATTGAACTATATTTTTGTCGGCTTCTTCGTCATAGCCTTTGCAGTCGCTTTCCTGAAATTCATACTCACCGGCGATGTGCAGACTTTCAAAGAGGTGACGGAAGGAATGCTGAAAATGGCCGAGGTAGCAGTAATGGACATTGCACTGCCGCTTACCGGGGTGATGACATTCTTTTTGGGGATTTTGAATGTGGGTGAAAAAGCCGGAATTATTAACCGGCTCGCACGGATTATCGGTCCGTTCTTCAATAAGCTTTTTCCCGAAGTGCCGGAAAATCATCCGGCGCACGGACAGATGATCATGAATTTCTCGGCCAACTTTCTTGGTCTTGATAATGCAGCTACTCCTTTCGGTCTCAGGGCAATGCAAAGCCTGCAGGAGCTCAACCCGGTGAAAGATACCGCTTCCAATGCGCAGATCATGTTCCTGGTGCTGCATACTTCCGGTTTGCAGATCATCCCGCTTTCCATTATTGCACAGCGGGCAATTCTCGGCGCTGAAAGCCCTTCGGACGTTTTTATTCCCTGCGTGGTAGGTACTTACATTACCACGGTTGTTGCGATGATCATTACAGCCGCCTGGCAGAAGATTAACCTGTTCAATCGCACTATCCTGCTCTGGCTCGGGTCTATCACTGCATTTCTTGCATTTACGCTCTGGTACCTTTCGGGTTTGCCCAAAGAACAGATTGAAAAAATCTCCATTTTCGTGGGTAACTCCGTACTGCTAGCGGTAATCGCAGGGTTTCTGGGAGTGGCTTTGTATAAAAAAATCAATGTCTTTGAATCTTTTATTGATGGTGCCAAGGCTGGTTTTACTACTACTGTCACCATTATTCCTTATCTGGTCGGGTTGCTGGTAGCGATCAGTGCATTCCGGGCCTGCGGTGCAATGGACTATTTGATCGACGGTTTGAAATACCTTTTTGCGCTCACGGGGATGAACACGGATTTCACTGACGCCTTGCCGGTTGCATTGATGAAGCCGCTGAGCGGCAGCGGCGCGCGTGCATTGATGATCGACGCAATGAAGGAATTCGGGCCAGACTCGTTTGTCGGCAGGTTGGTTTGTATATTTCAAGGCTCGGCCGACACCACGCTGTACATTGTCGCATTGTACTTTGGCTCAGTAGGAATCAAAAACACCAGGTATGCGATTGTAGCCGGCCTGATAGCAGACTTTGTCGGAGTTGTCGCAGGGATCTGGCTTGGATACTTATTTTTTCATTGATAATAAGACCTTTTCGTTATTGCCCTTTTACACTTATATGCAACCGTCCGTACAAAATGGATGGTTGTTTTTTATGCTAAACGCTAATATTGATCAACTAACTCTGGACGGCCCATGTTAAAATCGTTACGTAATTCTGCACTATCGTTCTTCCTCGTTTGTGCAATTGTTCCAGTTGAAGCTACCTTCGCGCAAAAAGATGTAAATCAGCCCGCTAACACCTATTCTCTTGAAGATTGCATTCGCATTGCGCTTGAAACCAATCCGCAGATCAAACAATCGGAGCTGACAGTCCAGTCCAACGACAACATTTACCAGCAATCCAAATGGCAGCGCTGGCCGAGTATCAGTTTCAGCGCCGGACAGGGTTTTAGTTTTGGTAGAAATATTGACCCTTTTACCAACCAGTTTGTCCAGCAGAATATCAGCTCCAATAACTACCAGCTGGGCGGTCAGATTACCCTTTTCAACGGGTTTCAGATCAAAAACAATATCAAGTTCAACAATGCAAACTACCAGGCCAGCGCCAAAGACCTGGATGCCACGCGGAATGATATCATGCTGAACGTGGCGCTGTCTTACCTGCAGGTAATTACCAATCAGGAACTGATTGAAGTGGCGCAGTTACAGGTTAATGCGTCCCAGTTACAGGTAGACCGTACTGCAAAGCTGGTAGAGGCAGGTACCCTCGCCGAGAGCAATCTGCTCGACTTGAAAGCTCAGCTCGCCAACGATGAGCTTACCCTGGTAAATGCCCAGAACAACCTCGAAACCGCCAAGCTCAATTTGAAACAATACATGAATATGCCCGGCAGCGAGCAGATCAATGTGGTTAAAATTGAAGTGAAAGACCCGACTTTGCAGGCTTACAATGCCACGATCCAGGAAATTTATGAAACTGCATTGAACAACCTCCCGCAGATGAAAGCGGCAAACCTGCGCATTGAAGCAGCTAAAACAAACGTGGATCTCGCACGCGGAGCAGGAATGCCCTCGCTTACATTGAGCGGTGGAGTTTACACAACGTTTTCAAGTGCCGCTCCGAAAGAGAGGTTTGTTTCCGATGGTTCGGGAGAGTCGATTACCGAGGTAGTATCCAATACTGACTACATTCTTTACAACGACGAGCAGTTACCGATTGTACAAAAGGTACGGACACCGAACGGTGCATTGCGGACCTTTACTTACCTCGACCAGCTGAACTTCAACAGAAACTCGGCGATAAATCTGAACCTGAACATTCCGATTTTTACAAATTTCAGGGTCAAATACAACGTTGCGAATGCCAAGATCCAGCAAAAAACCTACGAATACCAGGCGCAGCA
This sequence comes from Dyadobacter sp. Leaf189, assembly GCF_001424405.1. Taxonomy (GTDB): domain Bacteria; phylum Bacteroidota; class Bacteroidia; order Cytophagales; family Spirosomataceae; genus Dyadobacter. The sequence goes on along the minus strand of NZ_LMPS01000004.1, from coordinate 1,078,161 downwards.
GGTTCAGCTGACAATCCGCAAGAATGTGGAGCAGGCTTATATTGATATGACCAATGCAGCGAAGAGATATTCTGCAACGGCAAATCAGGTGAGGGCATTGCAGGAAACATTCCGCGTGTCGCAGGTGCGTTTTGATGTAGGCGCCATTAACTCCGTTGAATTCAATATTGCCAAAGCCAATCTCGACCGCGCAAATGGTAATCTGGTCCAAACCAAATACGACTATGTGTTCAGGACCAAAATCCTGGATTTCTATATGAACCGCCCGCTTTCAGATTTCTGATCGCATTAACCCATTCCACAATCAACCAATCATTGTAATCTAAAATAGCATGGCACGTAAATCTTCAAAACGAATCTGGTGGATTACAGCTGGTCTTGTCGTACTGCTCGCAGTTGGTCTCTTCGGGGCTAAAAAGGCGGGATACATCGGCAAGCCGAAAACCACGGAGGTTGAATATGCAACTGTGGGGAAATCGGATATTGTGGAGCGCGTGACTGCGTCAGGTAAAGTGCAGCCCGAAGTGGAAGTGAAATTAAGTCCCGATGTTTCCGGTGAAATCATCAGCCTGAATGTTGCAGAGGGTGATTCAGTGGTAAAAGGACAGCTGCTTTTGAAGATCCGGCCGGATAACTACGAATCCCTGATGGCGCGCGCGCAGGCAGCTGTGAATTCCAGCAAAGCCAACTATGAGCAAACCAAAGCAATGGTAGCCCAGGCAGAAGCAAGATTGATCCAGGCCAAAGCCAATTTTGAAAGGAACAAAAAGCTGTATAGCGACAAGGTGATATCTGCGGCAGATTTCGAGCAGTTCTCGTCGACTTTCGGCGTAGCGCAGCAGGATGTAGAGTCTTCAAAAGCCAATGTTTCGGCTGCCCTTTTTAATATCAAGAGTGCCGAGGCTGGTTTGCGTGATGCAGCCGAGAACCTTCGGAAAACCAGCATTTTTGCGCCCGTAAGCGGCATTATATCTCTGCTGAATGTGGAGGCAGGCGAGCGCGTCGTGGGAACTTCGCAAATGGCCGGCACCGAAATGATGCGCATTGCCAACCTTGCCAACATGGAAGTGCGGGTAAATGTTAATGAAAACGACATTGTGCGCGTTTCGCTTGGCGACACCGCCGAGATTGACGTAGATGCATACAGCGCATCGGGACGGAAGTTCAAGGGAGTGGTGAAAGAAATTGCCAACACAGCAGCCGGACTTGCATCCGCTTCGAGCACTTCCGTAGCAAGTACTTCTGCGGATGCAGTAACGGAATTTGAGGTAAAAGTGAAGATCCTGAATGAATCATTCAGTGACTTAATGGGATCGCGGTCTAAGAAATCTTACCCTTTCAAACCCGGAATGACAGCTTCGGTGGACATCATTACCGACCGCAAGAATGGTGTGGTTTCGGTGCCGATTGCTGCCGTGACAACACGTAGCAACACGCCGCCGGCCGGCGCGGCCGCAGGACAGCCGCAGGAAAATGAGGGATCGGAAGAAAACAGTAACAAACCCAAGAAAGAGGTTGCTATCAAGGAAGTTGTGTTTCTGGACGTGAATGGAAAAGCTGAGATGAGGGAAGTAAAAACCGGTATCAGCGACTTTGAAAATATTGAAATTTTGTCCGGACTGAAAGCGGGTGACAAGATCATATCGGGACCATACATTGCTGTGTCGAAAAATCTGAACAATGGAGATCTGGTCGAGAAAAAGAAAGAAGAGGTGAAAAAAGACGATAAAAAATCAAATGAAAACGGGAACTGATACGTTCTAAAAAAGTAATAAGTTCGATTTAGTTTAGGTTAAAAAGGAAAATCCTTGCGGCTTTGCTGCAAGGATTTTTTATTTTGACCCGGAAACTTCCCACTTTTAGGGGCTGGCTGCCGACATTTGCTTTATTTCATGGCACCGGTTTTGAAGCTTTTATTTCATGAGTCTTTTAAATGGAGTTAAAATAGCAGTCATAGGCGGCGGTAGCTGGGCCACTGCGCTGATCAAGATCCTGTGCGAACAAAATAACGTGCAGATCAGATGGTGGCTGCGTAATCAGAATGATATCGACCACATACGCAAGTACCATCACAATCCGAGCTACCTCAGCGACGTGGTACTGCAACCCCGCAAAATCAAGGTTTTCGAGAAAACAACAGACGCAGTTAAGGGCGCAGACTATGTGATCCTGGCTGTACCCGCCGCTTTCATTGAAGATGCATTGCACGATCTAACCTTAAAGCACCTGCAAGGCAAGCGCATTGTTTCCGCGATCAAGGGGATGATCCCCGGACAAAATATCCTGATCACAGACTGGGCTTCCGAGCGATTCGGTATCGCATTGAGCGAAACCTGCGTGATTGCCGGTCCGTGCCACGCCGAGGAAGTAGCGCTTGAAAAGCAATCATATCTCTCCATTGCTTCTACCGAATGTCCCGCAGCAGAGGATTTTGCCAAATTAATGACCTGCCGGTACGTTGCTGCTAATCCGTTAGACGATCTGTACGGAGTAGAGTACGCTGCGATCATGAAAAACATCGTCGCACTTGCCTGCGGGATCACGCACGGGCTCGGCTATGGCGATAACTTTCAGGCTGTACTGGTTTCCAATGCAATGCAGGAAATCGGGAACCTGGTCACTGCACTGGACAAGCGCGAGCGCAACCTGAGCTCTTCGGCTTACCTGGGCGACCTTCTTGTTACCGCTTATTCGCAGTTCAGCCGCAACAGGCTTTTTGGAAATATGATCGGGCGCGGATATAGCGTAAAAGCGGCCCAATTGGAAATGAAGATGATTGCAGAAGGCTATTACGCGACGAAAAGCATTTTTGAGATCAACAAGCTTTATCAGGTCAACCTGCCGATTACCCACGCTGTTTACAGGATTTTGTATGAGGAGCACGCGCCGGGACTGGTGATGGATGATTTGAAGAAATTGCTCAAGTAAGTAGCCTGATCCGGCTTCGTGCCGGTATCTTTTTTACCATTCTTACACCATCAATTCATTATGCGGATTAAACAAAATATCGCTACTGGCATTACAGCTGCTCTTTTATTCGGAACAGTATTGCTCACTTCCTGCAATTCCAAAAAAACCGACAATGCACAAAAAGCCGAATCCGATACGCTTGCATCAGAAAAGGAATTCGTTTTCGGCGATAATCGCCCATTTCCACAATGTCACGCTTCCACGCTGGTGCGGCTCAATGATGGCGAGTTTCTGATTGCCTGGTTTGGGGGAACGGAAGAGAAAAATCCTGACGTGGGTATCTGGTTGTCGAAAGGGCGGCCCGGTAAATGGAGCACTCCGGTAGAAGTAGCCAAGATCCGCGAGGACGCGCATTGGAACCCTGTCTTACAAAAAACCGCAAACGGTAAAGTTTATCTGTATTTCAAAGTAGGGAAAGAGATTGCGCATTGGGAAACCTGGGTGAAAACTTCCGACGACAATGGAAATACGTGGTCAGAAGCGTATGAACTGGTGAAAGGCGACAAGGGTGGGAGAGGCCCGGTTAAAAATAAGCTAATTGAACTGTCAAACGGTGACTGGCTGGCTGGCTCTTCCAATGAAGTGAACCGCTGGGAAGTATTTGTCGACAGAAGTACCGATAAAGGTAAAACCTGGAAGGCAAGCCCGTACTTCAAAATTGATACTACAGAAATTAAAGGCAAAGGAGCAATCCAGCCGACTTTATGGGAGTCGGAGCCAGGTAATATTCACATGCTGGTACGTACTACAGGTGGTGTGATCGGAAGAAGCGATTCAAAGGATTTTGGTAAAACCTGGTCTGAGATCAAGAAAACCAGCCTGCCAAACCCGAATAGCGGAATTGATCTCGCCAGGCTGACAGACGGTACATTGGTGCTCGCCTATAATCCCGATAATGAGAACTGGGGTTCCCGCTCGCCATTGTCGCTGATCCTTTCTTACGACAATGGTAAAAACTGGACTGATAAAACGGATATCGCAACAGGTAAAAAGGAAGACGAATATTCGTATCCGGCGATTATCAGCTTCGGCGACTCTGTGGCAGTTACCTATACCTATAACCGCCGGAAGATTGCTTTCTGGTCGGGTAGCAAGAAGGATATTATAGAACTGTCCAGGAAGGGAAAAAACTAGTAACCCATCAAATCCAGGTCGTAAGATTCGAACATCTCGACTTTCTTACCCATCTTCTTCTGGATAATCTTAAAGTGGTGTACATCTTCGGGGCAGATCAGCGAAATGGCCTGTCCCGAAGCTTCCGCCCTTCCCGTGCGGCCGATCCGGTGCACATAATCTTTGGGTGAGCGCGGCAGCTCAAAATTGATCACGTAAGGAAGGAATTGAATGTCAATACCCCTCGCCACGAGATCGGTGGCAACCAATACCGTCAGCTTTCCTGATTTGAATTTGTTCAAAGCCTCCGTTCTTGCACCCTGGCTCTTTTTGCTGTGCATCGCCATAGCCTGAATGCCGTTTTTGTTGAGCTTGTCTACCAGATTATCCGCAGTTCGCGTGGCTGAAACGAAAACCAGCACCTGCTGCATTGCCTGGGTTTTGATCAGGTATCTCAGCAACGGGCCGCGCCGGTCGGGATCGACGAAATAGGCAGATTGCTTGATCTGGTCAATATTTTGCTCTTCTTCTGCAATTTCAATGCGGACAGGATCTTTGAGCTGTGTTTTATTAATCTGGTCGATTTCATCACCGAGCGTGGCTGAGAACAGAATGCTCTGGCGCTTTTTTGGAAGCAGAAAGAAGATATCCTTCATTTCTTCCGCGAATCCCAGGTTCAGCATTTTGTCGGCTTCGTCGAGGACGAGGATCTGCGTTTGTGAAATATTAAGTGCTTTGTAAGAAAGCAGATCAAGCAGGCGGCCAGGTGTGGCGACAAGGATTTCAACTCCCTGGAGTCCGATCATTTGCGGGTTAATAGAAACCCCACCATACACCGCCATTGTCTTCACTTTCCGGGGCAGCCGCTCTCCAAAAGTCTGAAAAACAACACCGACCTGCACAGCCAGCTCCCTTGTTGGCACCAGTATCAATGCAGAAATGTGCCGGTTTGCAGCGGCCGGTTTACTTTGAAATAACTCAAGAATCGGTAAAACAAAACTGGCAGTCTTTCCGGAACCGGTTTTGGCAATGCCCAGAACATCGTTACCCTTCAAAATAGCAGGAATAGCAGCTTCCTGAATGGGGTAAGGTTGAGTATAATTCTGTTCAGCAATTGTTTTTAGTAATGGTTCAGACAAGCCAAGTGATTCGAAAGACATAAGTATTCAGCCAGTTAATCGGATTTTTTAAAAAGAGGGCAAAGATACCATTACCTGCAAACATATTGGTCAAAACGTCTGCCTCGAAATGATATCCAGTATCACAAACATATATTCCTGATAACATGTCTTACAATCGCCGGGAGTTTTTACAGCAGTTAGGATTGGGTGCGCTGCAATTAGGTGTTTTGAGTTCAATCCCGGCATCTTCCTGGGCCGGTGCGCTTTCCTACGGTCAGTTACCCCGCAGCTCGCCTGAGTCTCAGGGTATATCGGCCAAAGGTATCCTCGACTTTGTGAATGCAGTGGAATCTGAAAAATTGAATTTACACAGCTTAATGGTCCTGCGGCAGGGGAAAGTAGTTGCGGAAGGCTGGTGGGCGCCGTATAATCCTGAACTGAGACATACGCTGTACTCGCTTAGCAAAAGCTTTACTTCCACAGCCATTGGTTTGGCTGTTGCAGAAGGAAAACTGAAAGTGGATGATAAGGTAGTCTCCTTTTTTCCGGACGAAAAGCCGGCTACGATCAGTGAAAACCTGGCGGCAATGCGGGTGAAAGACCTGCTTACCATGTCGACCGGGCACGATAAGGATACCACAGCCTCTGTCAGGGAATCAAAAGAAAAAAGCTGGGTGAAATCGTTTCTTGCATTGCCGGTGGAGCACGCGCCCGGCACGCACTTCGTATACAACAGCGGCGCTACCTACATGCTTTCTGCCATTATTCAGAAGCTGACGGGTCAAACCTTACTTCAATATCTGAAACCGCGGCTGTTTGATCCGCTGGTGATTGAAGGAATGGACTGGGAAGTGGACCCGAACGGGATTAATACAGGCGGCTGGGGATTGCGGGTTAAGACGGAAGATATCGCCAAGTTCGGTCAGCTGTACCTGCAGAAAGGAGAATGGAATGGAAAACAGCTCATTCCGGCTGCCTGGGTAGAGGAAGCGACGCGCTCGCACATTCAGTCCAAAGGCGGCTCCCGTCCGCAGGAGGAAAACGACTGGCTGCAAGGTTACGGATATCAGTTCTGGCGCTGCCGCAATGGAGCCTATCGCGGTGATGGAGCTTACGGACAATATTGCATTGTGCTGCCCAAAGAAGATATGGTGGTAGCGATCACGAGTGAAACGGGCAACATGCAGGCGATCCTTGATCATGTATGGAACAATATCCTGCAATCGGTGAAAGGCACCAGAGTGCCTTCGGACAGGCAGGAAGTAGCTGAGCTGCAAAAGAAGCTGGCCTCACTGGCGCTCCCGCAAACAGCCGGTAAACCTACGTCGGAGCTGGCGGCGAAGCTTAAAGAGAAAAGCTTTAATGTGGCAGAAAATAGTTTGAAAATCAGTAAGGTATCTTTTGATTTTGATAAAGGCTGGTGCCTTTTCCGGGTGAAAGATGACCGTGGTGAGCACCTTGTGGTAAATGGGATTGGGAATTGGAAAGTAGGGTTGACAGACCTTTCCACAATGCCGCTCAAACTGGTACTAACCCCGGTACCCGGCGAAACGAAGACCAAAGTGGCCTGCAATGGAGCCTGGGTCGACGACAGTACCTTTGAAATGACGTGGCGGTTTATAGAAACTGCACATTATGATACGGTCCGTTGCAAGTTTGAGGGTGAGAATGTGCAAATCGAGTTCAAAAGAAGTTTAGCAATACTTGGCAATACCAAAGATCAGCGGCCTGTGCTGACCGGGAAAATGATTGCTTAATCCTGTTTTTAACCAAAAACCATTTATGAAAAAGAACATTATCGTTAGTCTTTTGCTTGTCCTGGCAGCATTTACTTCGCAAGCTCAGAAGTTCAGACCGCTGGATAAAAGTCCGCGTGATATCGCCTACTTCCCCGACCATTTCGCCCACGACCGGAAAGACGGGGAAAAGGCACTTGTTAAAGTAAGTTACAGCCGCCCGGCTTTAAAGGGCAGAGAGGTATTTGGCAAGCTCGAAGCTTACGGAAAAGTGTGGAGGACCGGCGCAGACGAAGCGACAGAGATCAAGTTTTATCAGGACGCAACTTTTGGCGGCAAGAAAGTAAAGGCAGGTACTTACTCGCTGTTTACCATTCCCGGCGAGAAAGAATGGACTGTGATACTCAGCTCCGATCTGGATTACTGGGGCGCTTACAAATACAAAGAGGCTAATGATGTACTTCGGGTAACAGCAGCTCCGAAACCTGCGGCAGCTCCGATCGAAAACTTCTCCATTGTTTTTGAGAAAGTATCCGATACTTCGGCGAAGATGTTCATGGGCTGGGACAAGACGGTGGTTGAAGTTCCGGTAACGTTTTAATCCGGGTCGCATATTGGCATAGTTCTTTCTCTTGTTTGTAGTTACACCAAGCCAAGAGGAAGATGGATGACATAAATGATAGTATTCAGGCGTTTTTCGAGGATTATGAAAAGCGGTTCGAAGAAGGTTTGGCAGGGAATGCAGTTGCAGAAGATACGGCAAAAGCTTTCGCTGAATTTTTTGTAGAAGCAAGTCCGGCAGGAGTTTCAGGCGGGAAAAATGACGCTCAGTTTTTGGAGGCTGTTCCAAAAGGCTACGAGTTTTACCGGTCAATAGGTATAAATAAAATGGAGATCAGGCAGGTAGATATAACCGAACTGGACGATCTGCATTACCTGGTCGATGTTCGTTGGCAATCGCTTTATATGAAGGATGGCGACGAGGGTACCATTGAATTCAGTGTTATCTACTTCCTGCAGCATTTAAATGAGACACTTAAAATATTCGCTTATATCACAGGCGATGAGCAAAGAATTCTGAAACAAAGCGGACTGATATAGATTTCCGGCTGGCATTATTATTGCAAAGGCAGGTTGAAGGTTGACAAACCGCAGCCTGCCTTTTTCGCTAAAAACCAAACCAGTATGAACATCAGAAAACTCGCCGCGATATATGTGCTGGCCGCATTTACCGTGGCCGGATGCAACAGTAAAGTCAGTGACAAAGAAAAAGAGGAAGCCGCTAAGTCCGGCCCCGATTCTGCCAGTACCGAAACGGGCAGCCTCACTTTACCAGCTCCATTTACAACAGAGTCAGTAGAGAACCGCCCCGACGAAGCAGGCTGGCCGGAAGGCAAAATGCCTGTTGCTCCTGAGGGTTTTGTGGTTACCAAATTTGCAGACAAGCTAGATAGTCCGCGCTGGACTTACCAGGCGCCAAACGGAGATGTGTTCGTGGCAGAGTCAAATACGAAGAAAAGTGCCGACAGGATTACTTTGTTTCGTGACGTCAACAAAGACGGGAAGCCCGAAATCAGGGAGATATTCATGGAAAAGCTCAACAAGCCGCTGGGAATGCTGGTGTTAAACAACTACTTCTATGTAGCCAATACCGACGGTGTTTTCAGATATGCTTACAAGCCGGGTGATACCAAGATCACGAGCAAAGGTGAGAAGATCGTTGAGCTGCCAGCAGGCGGTTACAATAACCACTGGACCAGAAACCTGCTTGCGAATGCAGACGGATCGAAAATCTACATTTCAGTAGGTTCTGCCAGTAATGTAGCTGATCACGGGATTGATGAAGAAAAACGCCGGGCCAATATCCTTGAAGTAAATCCGGACGGAAGCGGTGAAAGGGTTTTTGCAAGCGGACTGAGAAATCCCGTCGGAATGGATTGGGCACCGGGCAGCAATGTATTGTGGACTGCCGTAAATGAAAGAGATAAGCTGGGCGATGACCTCGTACCTGACTATGTGACGAGTGTAAAAGAAGGTGGATTTTATGGCTGGCCTTATGCTTATTTCGGCCAGAACGAAGATCCGAGAAGAAAAGGAGAGCGGCCTGATTTAGTTAAAAAGACCATTGTGCCCGACGTGCCTGTGGGTTCGCACACTGCATCCCTCGGGTTGGCTTTTTACGATAAAACAAAATTTCCGGCCAAGTATCAGAATGGTGCATTCATCGGGCAGCACGGATCTTGGAACCGGTCTAAAATCTCGGGATATAAGGTTGTCTTTATCCCATTCAAAGGCGGAAAACCTGCCGGAGAGCCAGAGGATTTCCTGACTGGATTCGTAGAAAGTGAAAAGAAAGTGTACGGTCGCCCGGTTGGGGTAACTGTGCTGGAAGACGGTTCAATGCTGGTCAATGATGATTCGGGAAATACAATCTGGCGCGTAGCCAGCAAGTAAGAGAGCATAAATAGGATAGTACAGCGGCCGGGTTTTACACCCGGTCGCTTTTTTTATTTTCAGATAAATTCAGAAAGATTAGGAAAATTATACCGATCGGTATAATTTTGTAACATCAACTGAATAAATGAATGAGCAAGGCAGAACGGACACGGCAATTTATCATCGAGAAAACGGCACCAATCTTCAATGTGAAAGGTTTTGCCGGGACTTCCCTGAATGATATCATCCATGCAACCGGGCTGACCAAAGGTAGTATCTACGGTAATTTCGAGAACAAAGACGATGTGGCGCTGGCCGCATTTGACCATAACATCAAACGCATGTTCTCGGCCATTTCAACTGAAATGGATAAGAAAGCTACTTACAAGGAGAAGCTGATGGTGTATGCAGATATTTACGAGAACTTCTTTCATCACCCGTTTCCGTCCGGCGGCTGCCCTATCCTGAACACATCCACCGAAGCCGACGACACCCATCCCGAGCTAAAACAAAGAGCCGCAACAGCGATTACCAACTGGAAAAATGCAGTATCCAACCTGATCAAAAAAGGCATAGCGACAAACGAGTTCAATGCGAAGGTGGATCCCGACGAGGCAGCGATCAGTATTGTTGCATTGATCGAGGGCGGTATTATGATCGGGAAGGTGACTGGGAAACTGAACTACCGGAATGCGATTATGAAGTCTGTCAGAAAAATGATCAACGATTTAGGATAAAAAATTTTACCTATTAATATACCGATCGGTATATTAATTTTTAACAATCAGAAATGTAAAACAATGAAGACCACAGGAAACACAATTTTGATCACAGGAGGAAGTGCCGGTATCGGCTTTGAGATAGCAAAGGCTTTTTCGGAAAGCGGAAATCACGTTATTATCACCGGCAGGGACGGGCAGCGACTTGCCAACGCAGCTTCTCAGCTGAAAAATGCGACACCGATCGTCTCTGATGTATCGGATAAGAATGCAGTGGACGCATTGGTGAAGCAAATCCAGGCCGACTTTCCCGAGCTGAATGTAGTGGTGAACAATGCAGGACGTGCTTATTACTATAAACTGGACGGTGAACAGGATGCTGCAACTCTTGCCGAAGAGGAAATGCTGACCAACTATTTGTCCGTGATCCGACTGAACCAGGCGCTGTTGCCTGTGCTGAAAAATGCGCCTGAGGCGGCGATTGTAAACGTGTCCAGTATCGCCGTGATTGCGTCCAATTATTTGCTTTCCACTTACGCAGCCAGCAAAGCTGCATTGCATTCGTATTCGCAGTCGCTGCGCATTACACTGGAAGAAAGCCCGGTTAAAGTATTCGAGCTGATGCCGCCTCTTGTCAACACGGAATTTTCTCAGGAAATCGGCGGCGCAAATGGTATACCGCCTAAGGAAGTTGCTGATGCGCTTATTCATGCTTTTGAAACGGACACTTTTGAAGTGCGCGTTGGTCGCACGGAATCGCTGTTTCAACTATACTTGAGCTCTCCGACCGAGGCGCTACGGGCGATGAATCCGGATGCAAAATTTTAATCACGCCGGTTTCGGCGGTCTTTGAGAAAGCAGATATATACGCAGAATGATGGGACAAAAAATAGCTTTTGCAATGCTCATGGGAATCATTACAACGGGTGTGATTTCGTTTACTTTGATTTCCGTAAATATTGGATTTGTTGCCAATTTTTTGGTGATTTGGCTGAAATCTTGGAGCCTGGCCTACTTGCTTGTTGTCCCTGTGATACTCGTTGTTGGTCCCTGGGTGCAGAAGCTTGTGGCAGTTATGTTCAAAGATGCAGTGACTGAGGAGTTTGAATGATCATCTCCTGAGTCTTCGAAAACGTTTCAAATTTTTATGAAAAGAGTAGTTGTTACAGGACTGGGAGTGATTTCTCCCCTGGGGAATTCGGTGGGCGAATTCTGGGAAAATATTGTGAATGGTAAAAGCGGTGCTGCTACTATCACGAAAATGGATGTTTCCAAGTTTAAAACGCGGTTCGGCTGTGAAGTCCGGGACTTTAACCCGGAAGAATTCATTGAAAAAAAGGAACTGAAAAAATACGATCTGCATACGCAATACGCGATCGCAGCCTCGGATATGGCGATCAAAGATGCGGCACTGGATTTTGAGACAATGGACATCACAGACCGCTACGATGTAGGTGTGATCTGGGCGACAGGAAATGGCGGAATGGGTACGTTTGAAGACCAGCTGCTTGAATTTCATGCATCCAACGGAGTGCCGCGTTTCAGTCCGTTTTTTATTCCGAAAATGATCGTGGATATCGCAGCAGGTGTGATTTCGATCCGCCACAAGCTGCATGGTCCCAACTATTGTACCGTATCTGCCTGCGCATCTTCCAACACTGCATTGATCGCCGCCTTTGATACCATCAGAATGGACAAGGCGAAAGTGATGGTAGCGGGAGGTTCGGAAGCTGCCATTATTTATTCTGCACTTGGCGGTTTTGGCGCTGCACAGGCACTTTCAAAGCGAAATGACGATCCCGCAACTGCTTCGCGGCCGTTTGACAAAGACCGCGACGGGTTTGTAATGGGTGAAGGTGCTGCCGCATTGATCCTGGAAGATCTTGAATTTGCAGTTGCAAGAGGGGCAAAGATTTATGCTGAAATCGTAGGTGGCGGAATGGCAGCAGACGCTTACCATCTTACCGGAACCCCGCCCGACGGAATGGGTGCTGCGCTGGGAATGCGGAAAGCATTAAAAGAAGCAGGTATCACGCCCGACAAGATCGATTACGTGAATGCCCACGCTACTTCCACTGGGTTGGGCGATATGAGCGAGCTGAACGGGATCAAGGAAGTTTTTGGTGATCATCCGGTGGCTATCAGTGCTACTAAATCCATGACCGGACACTTACTTGGAGCGGCCGGTGCGGTGGAAAGTATCGTTTGTGCGCTCTCTGTCCAAAATGATATTATTCCGGGTACAATCAACACCCAAAACCTGGACGAACATGTACCTGAGGGAATGAATATCATTCTCGGCGAGTCAGTGAAGCAGACCGTTAACTATGCGCTGAACAATACATTTGGCTTCGGCGGCCACACTGCCACGTCTATTTTCAAGAAATACACTGCTTAGAAGTTAATCCGTTAGCTCCGTAAGTACTTCAACTACCCCGTTTTCATCGTTGCTTTTGGCGATGAAACGGGCTATTTTTTTGATATCCGGATGCGCATTTGCCATTGCATACGAGTATCCGGCCTTTCCAAGCATTTCCAGATCATTCAGATAGTCGCCGAATGCCATTGTTTGTTCCGGAGTGATATTGAATTTTTCCTGCAAAACCTCCATCGCGCGGCCTTTATTGGCTCTTTTGTCCGAAATATCCAGCCAGATCGGTCCCGATACTTTCACTTTCAAAATATCTTCGTACTTCTTGTAATGCGGGTAGCTGTTCACTTCTGATCCGGCCAGGTCGCACACAGTAAATTTAAGAAACTGGTCGTCCTTCACTTCGAGCAGGTCTTCAACGATCTCGTATCGTTCAAAGTAGAGTTTCAGGTGATCTATAAATTCCGGCTCGTCATTTTCCACATAAGCTTTTTTCTTGCCGCAAATGATCGGGTAAGTATTCGGAATGCCGCGTGAAGTGGTCACCAGCTCTCTTACAATCTCCGGATCAGTAGCCTGCACGTGAATTTCTTCATCTTTAAAAACCACGTAGCTTCCATTCTCGGCAGCAAAAATCACCTCATCACAAACTTTCTCCAGTGTTTTGGTAAGATTGAAATACTGCCGCCCGCTTGCCGCCACGAAAATGATCCCGTGGTCTTTTATTTTCCTGAAAATAGGGTAAAACGATTCGTTGAGTTCGTGTTTGGAGTTCAGAAGCGTACCGTCCATATCGGTCGCGATCAGCTTGATGTCGGAAAAATTCATACCGGTTTTTAATGTAATTACCTGATTAATCAAGGCAAATGCACCGGCTTAGGTTCCAGTCCGACTTTGTTTTTTAGAAAAGGCGGTATCGGGCGCCGAGTCTGATCACGTTCATGTAAGCTTCTGGGTTACCGCCGTCATAATGTCCCATCCAGTTTTTCAACCCGTAAGAATATCCCGCCCGGAAGCTCAGTTTGTCTGAACCTAATTCCACCTGTAACCTCGGGCGGAAGTCGAGTCCCGGGATAATGTCTGTGTTATTGTAAGACCTTTTTATAAAATCCGTGACCGTGAGTTTATGGTAACTATCGAGTCCGATCCCGAAATCAGCGCCGCCTGAAACTGCAATGTGGAAGTCTTCATTTACATTAAACTGATAGCCTACGTGTGGAAAAATATTGGCGAAATGATTGTAGCTGATACTTTTACCATCAACCTGCATGATCATATCGTCAAGCTGCAATTCAGTGAGAGAAGCCTTTGTCCTCAAAAGTTCATAGCCAAGATCCAGCCCGAGCAGTACATTGCTTTTGAACTGCCTTTGAAGTATGAACCCGGCTCCGTACGAAACTGCATTTTTCGCGCCGAAGGAATTTGCCTGGCTTCCTTCACACCTGCAAAACGGTCCGCCTGTACTGAGCGAGGTTGTTTTAACGGTCGATTCCCCGCGAAATGCACCCAGGCCGCCATTGAGGTAAACGGATAGCGAAGTTTTTTGCGCCAATGCAGGTTGCAAGCAAAGAGAGAAGAGGAGCAGGTAGATCAGTTTCATAGGGTTAGTTTTAAGTGGTTACAAAAGCATGAGTTTGCCGGGAAGAAAATGGTTGGAATGACCGGAAACTTAATATTGCAGTGAATGGTGTTACAAATTTCTCCGGCAGCGAAACCCGCATCCCGTTTTTGCTGTTGAAAAACTACCGGTGCACCCGGGCTGACTTCTTTGTTGCATGAAATTCTCAAAATACTACCTAGCTGCCTTCATTTCCTTTGTGATCTGGGGGTTTTTCAGTTTAGCGCTCAAACCGCTTGCCGCCTACGCTTCGCTTGATATCCTTTTCTACCGCGTTTTTCTTTGTGCGGTGATCATGGCGGTGATCAGTTTTTTTGTGAGGGTCAAAGTTTTGAAGGAAAACACCAGACTGCTGCGCGCATTACCTGCCAAACAGAGATTCCGGGCGGTGTGGCTCACCTTGCTGGGAGGTATATTGCTGACTGCCAACTGGTTTTTCTTTATTTACGTGATGAACCACATCAGCATCAAAGCGGCTTCTTTCGCTTACCTGGTTTGTCCGATTATGACAACTGTGATTGCTTATTTTGTGTTGAGTGAAAAGTTAAGTAAATGGCAGTGGGTGGCGGTAGGGATCAGCATTTTCAGCTGTTTGCTACTGTCTTTCAATAGCATAGCCGATATCGCTTACAGCCTCATCGTGGCAGGTTCTTACGCGCTCTACCTGGTCAGTCAGCGGAAGAATGTTGGTCTGGATAAATTTCTGGTGTTGACTGTTCAGATCCTGTTTTCAGCGTTAATCCTGCTTCCATTTTATCCGGTATATAGTGAAGGTATCCCTACGGAAATATCCTTTTATGCATTGATTTTAGTCATCGCGGTCCTGTTTACCATTGTGCCGCTTTACCTGAACCTGTATGCGTTGCAGGGGGTAACTTCATCTACAATGGGCATTTTGCTTTACATTAACCCACTGATGAACTTCGCGATCGCATTACTTTATTATCATGAAAACATCAATTCCATTCAGATCATCGGCTACTCGCTCATCCTGGTTTCCATTGTTGTTTTCAATGAAAGGTTCATCTTCGGCCGGCGGCGGACTGCGCTGGTTTAAGGTTTTTGGTAAATGCTGGAATGGATGAATTTCCGGTACCAGAATGCCGTGAAAATTGCGTGGTAACCTGCCTTTTTGAAAAGAGAGGTGGTGTCGGGAAGCTGACTTGCTTCTACTTCGGAGAAAAATTTGAAGAACAGATACATTGATTTGAGCAGCCACGTTTTCCACGACCGGCTGCTTTTTTTATCAATATGAAAATCTGTAAAAAGCCACTTACCGTCCGGTTGAAGCAGCTTATCCAGCTTTTGAAAAATTCGGTCGGCTTTCTCCTGCGTGAAGTTGTCAAAAAGAAATGCTGTGATAACTACATCAAAATGCGACTTCGCGGCATAATCTTCTATCGCTGAATGCACAAATGTGACCGTGTTTTTCCCGGTAAACCGTTTTTCAGCCTTTCGGATCATTTTTTCGGAAATCTCCACATAAGTAATGCGCAGTCCGGCGGGATATTGGTCTGCGATCGCCTCCAGTATGCCACCGGTGCCGCCTCCCGCGATCAGGATGTTTGCATGTTCGGGAATGTAGGGGATAAGTGCCTGCTGCGCCTGTATCTGTGCATTCCGGAACACTATCCTGCTCAGGGGATCGTAAAACCAGGCGACGCGATCGTAGTTGTTTTTCACTGCTGAGGCATTTTTAGTTTGTGAAAAAGCTTCCTGCAATGCCGCAAATGGCTTTTACCAACAATAATCCGTCGATAACAATCAGGTAAAACAAAACGCTTTTTGGTTTCTGCAGCGTAAATGCAACAGCCAGCAGACTGACAAACGGGAGGAGATTAAAGAGGATAGTAGGCGTACCCAGGTGGCGGAACAACGCGAATGTAAGGTAGGAAACCAGTCCGACCAGCAGTAGCGGTACCAGCACATACAATATCGTTTTCCGCAGCCCAAAACGCACAGCGAAGGTTTTCAGCTGAATGTTGGCATCGTCGGCGTAATCCTTCATATCGAACATAATTGCATTCACCGTGCAGAACATCCAGTTTTTTACAAATAACCAGAACATGAATATCGGTTCCTGAACTGACACACCCTGTTCAATTTTCAGCATGGTGATCGGGAAAATATTGACAAATCCTGCCCAAACAAAGCCAATCACGAAAGCTTTAAGCCAGCCTGTATTTCTCAGATTGAAGGAGATCACCGACTTGGGAAGCAGCCCGTAATACAACAATGCAGCCAGCGGTACCGCCATCAACACGAGCCAGTTGAGCAGCGGCAGGTGCCAGAGCTTTGAAAAATCCTTTACCAGAAACCAAACCGCCAAACCTGTGCAGATCGTAAAAAGAACGATTTGACTGCCCCGAATAAAATGATAATGCGTGCGGTACCATTCTGTCCGGGGGTTATTTGAAAACGAAGAGCTTGGAGCGGTGGAGTAGGCGATGGTGTAGTAAAAGACCGTGGCGCAAAAAATCAGGATATAGTAGGGAATGGAATTAAATGGCAGATCCAGCTGAAATATCGTTTCCAGCGACAATGCGACAGCAAGCGCGCCGACAAAGTAGTTGGCAAAAAAGATAAAAGCTGTCAAACGCCTGATCATCACAAATAGCAGTTTTCTGCCTGATTATAGAATTGTAATAACGACTTAGAATTTTCCAAGACCACGTCCAAACCTCACGGGTATTTTATACATTAGTTTTACCAATCATTGTTAAATCAACATTATGAAGAAAATTTCCCTGATACTGATCTTAACCCTTCACGTATTTGTCAGCTTTGGTCAAAAAGACCCTGTTGTTGAAAATATCGTTAAAGAAGCAACAGATAATTCACAACTGGAAAAGCTGGCGCACGAATTACTGGATGTAATCGGTCCACGCCTGGTGGGCTCGCCGCAAATGCAGCAGGCGCACGAATGGGCAGTCGAAAAATACAAAGGCTGGAACATCACCGCAAAAAATGAGAAGTGGGGAGAATGGCGCGGTTGGGAGCGGGGCGTGTCGCACATTGACATGGTGGCTCCGCGCGTAAAGTCGCTCGAAGGAATGCAGCTGGCATGGAGCCCGGGCACGGGCGGGAAAACGGTTGTAGCCGACGTGGTCATTCTGCCGGATGTAGCCGATTCAGTGGCATTCCAGAAATGGCTGCCTTCGGCGAAAGGTAAGTTTGTGATGATCAGCATGAACCAGCCCACCGGCCGCCCAGACTATAACTGGGAGGAATTTGCGACGAAAGAGTCTTTCGAAAAAATGAAAAAAGACCGTGATGCAAAAACCGAAGCCTGGGCAAACCGCATTAAAAAGAGCGGGTATAACGCACGTACACTTCCTGTTGCACTTGAAAAAGCAGGCGCGGCGGGTATTGTAATGAGTTATTGGTCAAAAGGTTTTGGTGCAAACAAAATCTTCGGTGCCTATACCAAGAAAATCCCGACTGTGGACATTTCTCTTGAAGATTACGGCTTGCTGTACAGGCTGGCTGAATCGGGACATACACCTAAAATCAGCGTAAGAGCCGATGCGAAAGAAACCGGCGTAGCACAGACATTCAACACGATTGGTGAAATCAAGGGTACTGAAAAACCCAATGAATATGTAATGCTTTCAGCGCATTTTGACTCCTGGGACGGAGGTACCGGCGCTACCGATAATGGTACCGGGACTATTGTAATGATGGAAGCCATGCGTATCCTGAAAAAAGTGTATCCGAATCCAAAACGTACGATCCTGGTTGGTCACTGGGGAAGCGAGGAGCAGGGCCTTAATGGTTCGCGCGCATTCGTGGAAGATCATCCCGAGATCGTTCAGAATATCCAGGCGCTTTTTAACCAGGATAATGGAACGGGACGCGTAGTAAGCTTACAGGGACAAGGTTTTCTGAATTCTTACGACTACCTCGGCCGCTGGCTTTCGAAAGTACCTGAATCGATCAAAGCACCTATTGATACCCGTTTTCCGGGCGCACCAGGCGGTGGCGGTTCCGACTTTGCTTCATTCGTTGCAGCAGGTGCACCTGCATTTTCACTGAGCTCATTGAACTGGTCGTACGGAACTTATACCTGGCACACCAACCGCGATACTTACGATAAGATCGTTTTTGACGATGTAAGAAGCAATGCGATACTGGCTGCGATCATGGCTTACCAAGCCAGCGAAGATCCGGCAAAAGCATCGCGCGACAGAGTAATATTGCCACTCAACTCCAAGGGAGAGCCGGGTACCTGGCCTGAGCAAAGAAAGGCCACGCGGAAGGGAGGTATGGAGTAGGGGCTTCGGCGGCCCAGTGGGCTCAGCCTGACAACGCTTCGACCGCCCGGCGGCCCGGTCCGCTCAGCGTGACAAGGGCTTGGGTGTTTTGTTGAAATCTTTGAATAGAACGAATATGCGGATAGAACAGGTTTTTGGAGGGGATGAGGCTGTGCTTGTTGTGCGGAGTTTTGAGCAGGGGGCTGGGCCTGAAAACCAGTCTATGTTCAGGGGGGAGAAGGGGGAGTTATGGTGGTTTTCTTCGAATGAGCTTTGGCTTGGACTGGGGAAAGAGCCGAAGCTGCCTTCAATCATCAGGATCTTCCGGTCGCTTTTCTTCAAGCGGAAGGATCGTTGGCCGGAGCATATTATTCTGGATGCAAAAGGAAGAAGCCCGGAATGGATTGAAAATGCAATTATCGGGATGATCCTGGGAGGGTATAACCTGCAACTCTATAAGTCAGAGCCGAAACCTTCCAGCAAATTCTTTTCAGACGGCTTGTTGCAGATCCTGACGGAAGATGGCGTTTCGATCGGAGCGGTAATCTCTTCGGGACAGAAAACGGCATTGGTGCAGCTCCGCATCATGGACCTGATGAATGCACCCGGAAACTATAAAACGCCCACGATACTCGGAGAATGGGCTATAAAGTCAGGCAAGGAAAACGGATATAATGTTTCAGTTTTTGATAAACAGAAACTCGAAGCATTGGGAATGCATGCATTGCTGGCAGTAAGCAAGGGCAGTGCAGAGCCTCCCGTGATGATCGTGTCGGAATATGTGCCGGCGAGCTATACCAAAACAGTTGCATTGGTAGGAAAGGGTGTCACTTTCGATACAGGTGGCATTTCTATCAAACCTTCTGCCAATATGCATTTGATGAAAAGCGATATGGGCGGTGCGGCTGCGGTACTTGGAATAGTGGAACTTGCGGCCCAGCTTCAACTTCCTGTCCGCATTATCGGCATTATACCTTCCACCGAAAATGCGGTTGACGGCGCTGCAATGAAACCTGGTGATGTAATCAGTTCCTATTCCCGTAAAACCATTGAGGTAATTGATACGGATGCGGAAGGCCGCCTGATCCTGGCCGACGGACTTAGTTATGCTGTCCGCAATTTCCAGCCCGATATCCTGATTGATCTCGCAACATTGACAGGAAGTGTGATCCAGACGCTCGGTTACGAAGCGGCTGGTCTTTTTACCCCGAATGATAACCTCGCAGCTGACCTGGCCAATGCAGGAGAAGCAACAGGTGAGCGCTTGTGGCGTTTGCCGGTCTGGGATGAATACAAGGAAGAAATCAGTTCGGATATTGCTGATGTAAAAAATTACCACGGAAAGCCGCTGGCCGGTGCGATCGTGGCCGCCAAGTTTCTGGAAGCATTTACAGATTCCCACAACGCGTGGGCACATCTTGACATTGCGGGAATGGCGTTTGGTGATACGGAGTATGCGCCTGGCAGGGCAGGTACCGCTTATGGGATCCGTCTTTTGAGGCATTACCTGGCTGCATTGAGCTAGCAGCAGACTTTGCTGGTCTGTTTTTTGCTGTAATGTCACTCAAATTTAACCGTGGCTTTACTTGCCAGACTGCTTCTTTTTGCTAGATTTACCAATGCTACTTTCCATCATCACCAGTTGTTTATGGTCCGACCTCTGACATTTCTATGCATTTCTACTTATTTCAAAGGCAACGACTTTCTCAGGGCTTGTAAAGAGGCGGGGAATAAAGTGTTTTTGATCACCGCCAAAAAGCTTGAAGACAAACCCTGGGCGCGTGAGGCTGTGGATGAGTTTTTCTACGTGCAGGAAAGCGAGGATGGAACATACAATATGTCGGAAATTATCAACGGACTGGCTTATGTAATGCGAAGCAGGCCCATTGACAGGGTAGTAGCACTGGACGATTTTGATGTTGAAAAAGCAGCACATATCCGCGAATATTTCAGGATCCCCGGAATGGGGCAAACTACGGGTCGGTATTTCCGTGACAAGCTCGCGATGCGCACCAAAGCAGCTGAATCCGGGATTCTGGTACCCGCATTTTCAGCCCTTTTTAATGATGATCAAATCAATCAGTTCATTGAAAAGTATGCGGGTCCTTGGATGATCAAGCCACGTTCGGAAGCATCTGCGACGGGGATCAAAAAGCTGGAAACTGCGGAAGAACTCTGGGATACCATTCACCAACTGGGCGACAAGCGGCACGCATACCTTGTGGAACAGTTTAAGCCCGGCGACGTTTACCACGTTGATTCGATTTCGTACAACGGCAGGGTTATCTTTTCGTGGAACAGCAAATACCTTGCTCCCCCATTTGATGTGGCGCACGGAGGAGGGATATTCAGGTCGGTCACCGTTCCTTTTGACTCCGCCGAGGATCACGCGCTTGAAACGCTCGCCATTGACTTGTTGAAAGCATTTGGCCTGAAACACAGCGCGTCACATACCGAAGTGATCCGCTGTTATGACGATGGTAAATACTATTTTCTGGAAACATCTTCGCGCGTAGGCGGCGCCAATCTTTCTGAAATGGTCGATGCTTCATCGGGGATCAATCTCTGGAAGGAGTGGGCCAAAATGGAAACTGCCGAGGCAAAAGGTGAAAATTATAAGCTTCCGCCAGTTCGTAAAGAATACTCAGGCATTATCATATCACTCGCGCGGCAGGAGTGGCCGGATATATCGGTTTTTAATGATCCTGAGATTGTCTGGCGGATGAATGAGCCTTACCACGTCGGACTGGTTGTCCGCTCCAAATCCCACGATCGCGTCATTGAGCTGCTGGATAAATATGCAGTAATCATCCAAAATGATTATCACGCCTCCGCACCTGCACCCAGGCGACCCACTCATTAGTTTGACTTCTACTTTATCGTGTGCGAGGAAGCTTTCTATGGTGGTTATCTGCGTTTCTCAATACTGCTCAAAGTAGTAAATCTATTGTTTACTGCATACGAAGCCTGCTTGATTCAGCAAACGCCTGGAATGAGTCTACATATTCGGCGCTCATGAAGTGCTTTGTTGGATATTGGGAATTAATCTATTTTAAATTCAATGCAGGTGTGACTAACTGATAGATTGAGCGTCTAAATAATAGATCAATCTATTTTGTAGCATGACCAAACCTGACGAGCGGGACCTTTTTCTATCTGTTAAACGTCTGATCGATGACAGCAAAGATCGCCTGGCAGCGACCATAAACGCTTCATTGACGACACTGTACTGGCAGGTAGGAAAGAAAATTAGTTCTGAGATTTTAGGTACAAAGCGTGCAGATTATGGAAAACAGACTATTATTCTGTTGGCTCAAAGATTAGTACTGGAATATGGGAATTCGTTTTCAGAAAAGAATCTTAGAAGAATGGTGCAGTTTGCCGAAGCTTTCCCTGACAGCTCAATTGTCGTATCACTGATACGACAATTGAGCTGGACGCACATTCTAGTGATTTTGCCAATGACAGATACGATTAAGCGGGATTTTTATATACAGATGTGCGTACACGAGCGCTGGTCTGTCCGAACGCTTCGTGAACGGGTAAATTCAATGTTGTTTGAACGAACCAAAATAAGCCATAAGCCAGCGGAAGCTATTATCAGTGATTTAGCATTGCTTGGTGCTGAAAGCAGGGTAAACCCGGATCTGGTATTTCGCGATCCATACATTCTGGATTTTCTGGGTTTGTCAGGAAACTATTCAGAGAGGGACCTGGAAAATGCGATTATAGCCGAGCTTCAAAAATTCATGTGTGAAATGGGGACAGACTTTGCCTTTCTAGCAAGGCAGAAGCGCATTTCGAGCGACAATCTGGATTATTACATCGACCTTCTTTTTTATCATAGACGAATGAAGTGCCTGATTGTAGTTGACTTAAAGATTGGAGAATTTGAGGCAGGCTATAAAGGTCAAATGGAGCTATATCTAAGGTATCTTGAAAAGTATGAAGTTATAGAGGGTGAAAACCCGCCAATAGGGTTGATTCTATGTACTGGCAAAAAGGAGGAACACATTGAGCTGCTGCAACTCGAAAAAAGTAATATTCGCGTTGCAGATTATTTGCTTAGCACGCCTTCTCAGAAACTTCTGCAACAAAAATTACAGAAAGCGATCGAAGTAGCTCGGCGTAAGTTGGCTTTGGAAGCGTAATAAGACAAATCTGCTGTTACCAAGAATTGAAGCCTGCGTCAGCCAGCCGCATTAAACAAGCTCAGCTTTGGCAACGAACATTTTTAGCGTTGCTGCTGCTCCGTTTTGTTTCAGAGATTGTAAATGGGCTGCGATAGTTGAGACGAGGGGTTCGGTTTTGCTCAGGTCTTTGCCCCAGATTGATGATTCTTTCAGGATGCTTTTTACCATATCGTAAAGCGAGCTCATTTGCCATTTTTGGTGAAAGAAGGCGGCTTTTTCATCGTTGATCAGGTAGTATTCACCATTTATCTGGCCATAGAACTGATCACCGTCCTTTCTCGCGGGCTTCATGTACCAGATGTAAGCAGCGTAGCCAAATGCGACGTGCTCGGGAAATGTACCCCGGGTTTTTTCAAAATTGGAGAATACCGGCACCACGCGCGCAAGTATTTTTGCAGAGTAATTCTGAGTGATGTTCAGCCATTGATGCTGAATGTGCAGATTTTTAAAACGCTCAATTACCTGCATACTGAATGTTGCTGCAAGCCAGTCGGGAAGCGGGTAAGGAATGGCGGGTGCAATTTCTGTCAGCATCAGGTCGGTAATGAATGCAGCAAAGTCCGGGTTTGACATTGCTCCTGCCACTGTTTTGAAGCCGCACAAATGCGCCAGCCCGCCGCCAAGTGTGTGTGCGCCATTGAGTAAACGCAGTTTCAGCTCACGGTAAAGCTCAATATCAGGTTCAATCACCAATCCTTCATCAATTCCGTAAAAGCCAATTTTTTGCCTGATTGTCTCATCGCCTTCTATCGCCCACAAATGATAATGTTCGGCTGTGATCAGCAGTTCGTCCTGGTAGCCCAATTCTTCTTCAAGGAGTTTATGTGTGGTTTCTTCCGGCTTGCCAGGCACAATGCGGTCTACCAGTGAGTTGCAAAAGTGGTTATGCTGCTCAATCCAGTCGATAAACGCGCCTTCGAGCCCATTCCGGTGGGCGAGTTCCAGAACGATCGCTTCCAGCTTGCGGCCATTATCCGTAATCAGTTCAGTCGGGATAATCACTACGCCACGCTCCGGGCTGCCTGAAAACGCAACATAACGTGCATACAGGAAAGCCAGCAGTTTGCCCGGAAATGAAACAGGCGGCCACTGGTAAATATCATCCTGCACCAGCTGAATGCCCGTTTCGGTGGTATTGGAAATGACAATGCCGATAGCCGGATTGCGGGCCAGGTCTAATACCAGCGACCATTGCGTTTTCGCATTGATCACGCGGCTGATCGCTGAGGATATGATATTCTCGGCGGCAGGTTTTCCATTGATGGTACCTCTCGTGCACAAGGTATAGAGGTTATTTTGCTGCTCAAATGCTTTCAGGTCGCCTTTGTTGGTTGATTTTACAACTACAATCCGGCCGTTGAAAACACCTCGTCTGTTAGCTTTATCAATGAAGAAATCCGCAAGTCCACGCAGGAACGCGCCGGTGCCGAACTGAAGAACTTTCTCGGGCAGCTGAAATACGGTGTCCGGAGGTACGATCACGCCCGGATGGTTTCTGAGCTGGCGGAGTTTTTCCCTGAAAAGGTAGTTCATGGCAGTGGGGTTTTTGGTTTGGCGGCGGCGGAAGTCGGCTGCTGGTTTTGCAATTCGGGTTTGTCTTTTTCGGGGTAAGACCTAAATTTAGCGTCTGTTCTACTACGACTACACCTGAACGAGTTTAGACTGAATTATTAGAAATATCAAATACCAAATTGTCTTTTTTTGTGCAATCGTTATCGGGAACGTTGCCAGCAAGTAAGACAGGACCCTAACCTTATCCTCTGTTTACCCTATCATTAGTGATTTAGCATTCAATCTGTTAGATGCTGATTGCCGGGTTTTGAATAAAATTTGTACTAAACAAACTTTCTTTTGGAAGCAATTACAATCAAGGATATTGCGAAGGCACTTAACCTGTCAACATCGACTGTTTCCCGTGCACTAAGAAACAGCTATGAGATCAATACCGAGACAAAGCGGCTGGTAATGGAGTATGCCGAGCGGATGAATTACCGGCCTAATCCGATTGCATTGAGCCTGAAAGACAGTAAAAGCAAGTCAATAGGCGTGATTATCCCTGAAATTGCCAACCATTTCTTCTCGCAGCTTATCAATGGAATAGAGTCAATCGCTTATAACCTGGGTTACCACGTTGTTATTTTTCAAAGTCACGATTCTTATGAACGTGAAGTGGCTAATACCAACTACCTGGTTTCTAGGAAAGTAGATGGACTTCTTGTTTCGCTTGCCAGTCTGACTACCAATCTGATCCACTTTCAGGAACTGATGGAGAAAGGGCTGCCCATTGTTTTCCTGGACAGGGTACCCAAAGAAATTGAAACGCATAAGGTTGTGGCTGACAATTTTGCCGGGAGCTACGAGGCCACGCAGCATCTGATACTCAGCGGAAGAAAGCGCATCGCGCATTTGACAAGTCCGATCTATCTCTCTATCACAACCGAGCGGCTGGCTGGTTACAAGCAGGCGCTGGAAGATTATGGTATCCCATTTGAAGAATCATATGTAAAATACTGTCAGTACGGAGGTAAAGTAGTGAGTGAAAATGAAGCTGCTGTTTTGGAAATGCTGAATTTGCCGGAGCCGCCTGACGCTATTTTCACTGCGAGCGACAAACTTACGACAGGATGTATGTCGGTACTTCAGCAACGGAAAATCAGAATTCCCGAGGAGATCGCGATTGTGGGTTTTACCAATATCAGCGTAGCCGAGCTATTGAATCCGCCCCTTACCGCCGTTGTGCAGCCCGCCACTGAAATGGGCCAGCAGGCAGTAGAGCTGCTGATCAGACTGATTGAACATCCCGAACGGACAACGGAATTTGAGATACGCTCTCTGAAAACTTCACTGATCACGCGACAGTCTTCTACCGGGATTTTGTAATTTCGGTTTGCATTAATTCTCATATAAATGATCAGTCTTCCGGTTGGCGACGCGCTCTTCAACTATCGTGTTGCGGGCGTAGCCATTTTGAATGGAAAAATCCTGTTGCATAAAACACCTTCCGACAACTTCTGGAGTCTTCCTGGCGGGAGGGCAGAGATCTTTGAGTTTGCCAACGATACATTGGCCAGGGAAATGCTTGAAGAGACCGGAATGCAGGTGGAAGTGGGTGAAATGCTATGGGTATCCGAGAATTTCTTCCAGTATACCGGGACCCGTTATCACGAAATAGGTTTTTATTTTCAAATGCAGATACCCGGTTTGCAAAGTCAGTCCGACTTCCTTGGCAGCGAAGGTGCCCAGGATCTTTTGTTTAAATGGATTGATGTGAGTGAATTGCAAAACGAGCGCATTTATCCCGCGTTCCTGGCGGAAGAACTGGCGATGAGCCCGCTCAGGATGAAGCATTTTTCATCCGGTTTCATTGATCTTGATCAGTAGTCTTATCTAATTTCTATTCTCATGTTTTCGACTTCGAGGTTGAAATCGAAGCTGCCTCATGTAGGTACCACGATTTTTACAAAAATGTCCAGGCTGGCTGAGGAGCAGCAGGCGATCAATCTTGCACAGGGTTTCCCTGAATTCCACTGTTCGCCCGAATTGCAGAAGCTCGCAGACAAATACATCAGATCCGGCAAAAACCAGTATGCGCCGATGGCCGGCGTGATGTCATTGCGGGAGGCTATCTCCAAGAAAACGTGGGAAGCTTCGGGACACGAATATCATCCCGAAACTGAAATTACGATTACCAGCGGCGCGACGGAAGCTTTGTACGTGGCAGTTTCCACGATCGTGCATCCCGGTGACGAGATAATCGTTTTTGAACCCGCTTACGATAGTTATGTACCTGCAATTGAACTGAATGGAGGCGTGCCGGTATTTGTAACACTGGATCCGCAGTATGAATCCGTTAATTGGGCGGCAGTCGCTTCTGCGATCACGGAGCGGACAGTGGCGATCATGATCAACACGCCGCATAATCCCACCGGAAATGTGTGGACTGAAACAGATATGCGGCAGCTAGCTGCATTGGCGGAGCAGCACAATCTGTATGTGATCAGCGACGAGGTTTATGAACACATTGTTTTTGACGGTCGCAGGCACATTTCGGCAGCTTCTATACCTGCTTTGGCTGAGCGGACATTTTTATGCGGTTCTTTCGGGAAGACTTTTCATACGACCGGCTGGAAGCTGGGTTACTGTCTTGCACCAGCCGCATTGACTGCCGAGTTCCGGAAGATTCACCAGTTTCTGGTTTTTAGTGTAGTTACCCCATTTCAGTTTGCAGTAGCCGAATACCTGAACGAACCGGCGCATTATCTGACACTCTCTGCATTTTATCAGCAAAAGAGAGACTTGTTTCTGAATGCAATTGAGGGGATCGGATTTATTTCAAAACCTTCGCAAGGCACCTTTTTTCAAAATGTTTCCTACGAAAATCTGTCTGATGAAAATGATGTTACACTTGCCGAAAGGTTGACAAAAGAAGCCAAAGTTGCTTCTATTCCGGTTTCAGCCTTTTACGCAAATCCTGCCGGGTACCAAACGCTGCGTTTTTGTTTTGCCAAAAGCGATGAGACTATCCTGAGCGCGGCGGAGAAACTGCGGAAGGTGGTTTGGTGAACACGAAAAAAGTCGTATCTTAGTGTGACAAAATTCGGATATGAAACAGATACAGTATCAACAACCCGATAAAATATCTCCCATACGCATTGCTGCCGAGCCGGAGGTCATGTATATGGCGCGCCCAAAGATCAGCGAGTTTTCGGTTTCCCAATTTCAGGATCTTTGTACAAAGCTGTTGTTTACCCAACAGGAATGGGCGGATATACTGCACATCAGCGATCGTACTTTACAGCGGTATTTAAAAGATCAAAAGCCTTTTGAGGGGCTCTATGCAGAACATTTGTACCAGCTCGAAAACATGGCCGATCTGGGATTGCATGTTTTTGGTCAGGCACGGGTGCTCGAACAATGGCTCCGAACTCCACGGACAGTACTGGGCGAGCAGCAGGATTTTGCTACTCTCCAATCTTTCTGGGGCGTCAAACAGATCGCCAATGAGCTGGGCAGGATAGAGCACGGGGTGTATATATGATCGTATACAGGCTTGCAGCGAGAGAGTACATTGAAGATCTGAGTGGGACCGGGGCGAAGTTGTTTGGAGGAAGGTGGAACCCGGTCGGGAATGCGTGCATTTACACGAGTTCGCACTGCTCTCTGGCGCTACTGGAAAAGTTTGTTCATGCCAACCACAAGGAAAATATGCAGCGCATTGCACTGCTGCGGTTGGAGATCCCTGACGATGACAGCCTGATTTTTCACACCGATACCAAGCTGCTTAAAAGTTCGTGGGCGGAAGATATCGCCTACACGCAGTGGATAGGGGAGCAGGTGCTGAGTGATGCGGCTGTCATCGCGTTTTCAGTCCCGTCGGCAATTGTACCCGGAGAGCGTAATTATATCCTCAATCCGCGTTCCAAAGAATTCAACAAAATCAAAATAGCCTCCATATCAGATTTTGAAACTGATTTCCGGCTTTTAAGCAAGCTGCTTACCTGATTTTATTTCTTGAAAAGTAATGCTTTGATCGGCTGAATTTTGCTGATGATCAGCGTTGGAATCAGGAGGATTAATCCTGAAATAACCACGGTAGCGATATTGACCATGAGGAAAATGGGCCAGTCGAAAACAATGGGGACGGTATCCATATAATAGTTGACAGGATCGAGTTTGATCAGCTTGAACTGATATTGAAGCCAGCAAATCAGTAATCCCGTTGCATTGCCAATTAGCAGCCCACGACGTACCATATACAACCCTACCCGGAAAAATACGCTGCGGATTTGTCCATTCGGACTGCCCAGCGTCTTCAATAAGCCGATCAGCGGTGTTCGTTCCATGATCATCACCAGCAGGATGGAAATCATGTTAAAGCAGGCTACGAACAGGATCAAAGTAAGAAATACGGCGGTATTGCGATCGAGCAGGACAAGCCAGTCGAAGATCTGCGGGAAAGTACTCGTTACTTTTTGCAGATAAAGTCCGGGAGGAAGCTCGGTGCGCAGGCGGTTTGCTACCATATCCAGGTCCTGAAAATCTTTCAGGTATATTTCATAGGTACCTACTGAATCTTTTCCCCATCCGTTTAATCGCTGAACAAGTCCGATATCACCGATGATCAGATTGTTGTCAAACTCTTCCATTTGCGTATCGTAAATGCCGCAAATGGTCAGCTTTCTGGGGCGCGGCGGATTTTGCAGCGAGTACATAATCACATCATCGCCTGTTTTCAGGCGCATTTCTGTTGCAATTTTCCGGCTGATCAGTATTTCAGAAGAATAGCCGTATTTGACAGAAGAGGAATCCTGATGTCCGATCAGCCGGCCTTCCCTAAGGCTGCTTTTGAAAGTTTGCCAGTCATAATCTTTCCCCACACCTTTCAGAACAACTCCCTTGATTTCTTGCGGCGTTTTCAAAATCCCCGATTTGTGAGCGACTGCCTGCCAACGCGCTACCTGCGGGATTTGGGGCAAGGCCAGCGACACAGGGTTGGGTATCCCCATTGGGCCTTCTTCATAGGTATTGCCCTGCGAAAATGCATTGATGTTGATATGCGCACCGAAGAGGAAGATCTTTTGCTGGATCGTTTGCTTAAATCCAAGCAACACTGCAAATGCGATGATACCTACTGCAATCCCGATGGCAATACTGGCTACTCCAATCCTGGAAACGGTTGCAGAAAACGAACCAGCCTCGTTGTTACGGATTCTTTTGGCTATAAAGGAGGGGAATTGCAAGAGGAATCAGTTGGTTGATTTTGACGTTGACAAAAATAGGGAAAAACTTAACCGGTACGAAAAGGCAAATTTTATTAAGTTGCCGGCATGTAGTTTTTAGAAGAAACGAAAAACGACACTAACTGAACAAGTTTTCATGCCATTAATCAAAGTAGCTTCCGGAACTGTCAACCAAACGCCGATGGCGTGGGAATCCAATACCAGAAATATCATCGGTGCGATCGAAGAGGCGCGGCGACAGCAGGTAAGCCTGCTCGTTTTGCCTGAACTGTGCATTACAGGCTATAATTGCGACGACTACTTTTTTGCTCCCGACCTGGTAGTGCAGGCGGAACGCTGTCTGCTTGAAATCGTTCAGGAAACAGCAGGAATGATCGTGGCGGTAGGACTTCCCGTGCGGCACAATAACAGTATCTACAATGCAGCCTGCCTGATCTCGAACAAACAGATAGCAGGCTTTTATTGCAAGCAGAACCTGGCCAATAACGGCATACACTATGAAGCGCGCTGGTTCAGGCCGTGGGTTCCGGGTATGGTGGAAAGCATTGAAGTGAATCAGATGTTTTACCCGATCGGTGATGTGATTTTTGACGTAGCTGCCGGGCCGATACAAGGCGGTTCTCACGGGGTGAAAATCGCGTTTGAAATTTGTGAAGATGGTTGGGTATCCAATCGTCCGGCGCGCCGGCATTACGAGCGGGGTGTGGATATTATTCTTAATCCAAGTGCAAGCCATTTCGCATTTAATAAGTTTTTGACAAGAGAAAAGCTGGTTGTTGACGCTTCCAGAGCATTTTCCTGCAGTTATATCTATACCAATTTGCTTGGTAACGAGGCTGGCAGGGCGATTTATGATGGCGACGCTATGATCGCGACGAATGGAGAGTTACTGGCGTCGAGCCAGCGGTTCAGCTATGCCGATTACCAGATTACCACCGCGGTTATTGATACCGAAAATACAAGGCTTGGTCAGGTACAGAGCAAAATTGCAATCCCGCAGAAAGACCGTACCTGGCGTGTTCCGGCGCGGTTTGACTTCCCGGACATTGAACCTGTGCTACCACAGGTGCCGGATATCGAGCCTTTTGAAAAAGGCGGCGCATTAAAAGAAGAGGAATTTGCGAGGGCAGTTTGTCTGGCGCTGTTCGATTACCTTCGGAAAAGCAGGTCTAACGGATTTACCATTTCACTTTCGGGTGGCGCTGATTCCTGCGCCTGCACTGCACTCTGCGGACTGATGATCCGGCTTGCGGACGAAAGTATCGGAATGGACAAGCTGAAAGAAAAGCTGTCATATATCAAGGAAATACAGGATGCGCAAACGGAGGAAGATCTCGCGCGGGCTTTGATCCACAACATATATCAGGGAACGGAAAACAGCTCCACAGATACATTGGAGTCGGCACAATCGCTTGCTGAATCCATTGGTTCTACTTTCTGTAACGTCAATATAAACGGGCTGGTAGAAACCTATAAGGGGTTGATCGAGGAGCAGATCGGTCGCCAGCTTTCGTGGGAGCAGGATGATATTGCATTGCAGAACATCCAGGCAAGGGTACGCGCTCCGGGTGTGTGGCTGCTGACGAATTTATCCAATCACCTTTTACTCGCTACCTCCAACCGGTCCGAGGCGGCAGTGGGGTATGCTACCATGGACGGAGATACTGCGGGAAGTATCAGTCCGCTGGCAGGTATCGACAAGCATTATCTGCGGCAGTGGCTTCGCTGGCTGGAAACAACGGGTTGCGAGGTGAAAGGAAAGCACATAAAAATTGAGGGATTGAGAAAAGTGAACAGTCTGCAACCTACTGCTGAGCTGCGTCCGCTTGCCCAAACCCAGACGGACGAGGCGGATTTAATGCCTTATGAGTTTTTGAATGAACTTGAAAAGCTGGCGATCCGCGATAAGAAATCGCCGCTTGAATGTTACAGAAACCTGCATGTACGCTACAAAGGGTTATATACCGATGAGCAGCTGCTCGGCTGGACAGAGCGCTTTTTCAAGCTTTGGAGCCGCAATCAATGGAAGCGGGAAAGGTATGCACCGTCTTTCCACCTGGACGATCTGAACCTCGATCCAAGATCCTGGTGCCGCTTTCCGATCTTGTCAGGAGGGTTCGAGAAAGAACTGGAAGAACTGCGGGCTTTTGCAGGAGGCAATGCGATGCAGAATGGACGGAAGCGGATCGGCTTTTAATTGTGACAAAAACGGAATCCTGCCTGTACGCCGGCCCAGTGGTAGATATTTTGCTGCGGGCCAGGCGCAGGTCCGATCCAGGCTGGCCTTAATCCTTTTTGTTCTTTGGTTTGAAGTACGCCTGTTTGATCAGAAACGAGGAGGCTGAGTGCAGGACCTGCAAACAATGCGAACTTCTTGCCGAGATTCTTTTCTATCGAAACAGAAAACCGGAATACACCTGTGTCAATTTCCTCGGGTTCCTGACCTTTGAAGAGCAAGACACTGCCAGTGAGGTCTGCATTGACGGCCCAGCCTTTGCCTAGTCGCTGCGCTGTCCCGAAGCCGTAGCCCAGACTTGCCAGCGGCTTATCAGGTTCCAGTCCATTGAAGCTGAGTGTAAAAATGTTGTAAAATCTGCTTACACCCGTTTTGAAAGTTGCATTGAAATAGTTGAATTCATCGGTTGAAAATTCGTATCGCCGGTAGCCATTTTTCCGCACCCAGCTGAATAGTCCGAAAGGTACTTTTGCACTTGAATTAGCATAGTTGATCGTGCCGATCTGGTGGCCGGAGCGGACTGTATTTGCAAAATTGTAACCTAATGAAAGCTGGTACCCGTCAAGAACACCTACAACCACGTTTCCGACGCCTGATAGCTGGAAACCTGAGAAATTGCCGCCCGTGAAGTTGATCAGGTTAGAGCCCTGAAATCCATAAAAATCGCCCAGTGTCAGGTTCAGGAAGTTGGCGTATTGAAATCCATTCACATCATTTCCTACAATGTTGCTTACCCCGGCGAGCTGGAAACCTTTTACATTGCCTCGCACCACATTGATCAGGCTTCCGACTTCAAGTTTGTTGACTCCCAGGGAATAGCCAGCGATAAGATTAATGGAAAAATCATTGACAATATTCCCGCTCAGAGCGTGGTTGGTGCCCATAAATGGCAAAACCGACGCCTGAAAGGGCCGGTACAAAGTGTCTTCAATGTTGCGGGTGTGAATCGCCTGTCTGGCCGAAGCAAATGCACTGACGAATTCGCTCTGGACCTTTTGGTAAGTTTTAACCAGTCGCTCATAATCTTTACCACCAGTCTGACTGGTGTCTGTAAATGCCAGTAAAGATGAATCCGGCTGGGCGGGATACTGTGCGCGGGGTACCGCAATTTTGTGGTGCAGCGAATCGGATCCTGATTTTAAACGCGCCAGGGTTTTAGGAGAAATCGGCCTCAGCGTATCGGGATTGAGCTTGATTTGCAGGTAAGTATCCTGTTTTGGTGAAATGGAAATCGTTTTACCGACATAATCTTCTTTCCTTACTTCCAGGTGGATCAGCGAAGCCCGGGCTGGCAGCCGGATTTTATAATAACCATATTGATTACTAACTGTGGATGCAAGCGTAGCCGATTCATAGATACTCGCATTGGCCAGCCTGCGACCCGTACTGTTGTCGATAATGTACCCATTCAGGTCAAAATTCTCAGGCTCTTCGTCTTTCTCAGGTTCTTCTTTCTTTTGCAGGATAATGTATTTCCGCCGTTCCTTGAATGTGATCTTATTCCTGAAAAGTAAGGTCAGAATTTCCCTCACACTCTGATTGGTTGCATTGATCGATACCTTCAATTTGAAGTCGAGAATGTCGGGGTTATAGGAAAAACTAAAACCGCCCAGGTTACCGATTTGCTGTAAAGTCTGGTCGAGCGGCTGATTGTTAACGCGGAGTGTAATGCGCCTTTCCAATAAATCCTGCGCGGATAATGCGTTGGCATACACTGCGTGAATAGTGAACAGGAAAATGAGGTTGCGTAAAGTTTTAATTCCCAACGTCGCGCTGTTTTGGTAACTACTGACAACCGTTTCCATCCAGCCAGTACACTTTCCCTTCTTTTCTAAGGTCAAGATCCAGCGTTTCGGCGATCACTGAAAGCGTGGCATCAAGCGGTTCTTTCTCGAATCTGATCGTGAGGCGGCATTGCGCGATTTGCTGGTTGCTGAGGCGAACATCTACATGGTAACCGTCGCGGATCGTGTTGATTACCTCGTTGAGGTTGGCTGCATTAAAATCGAAAACCTGTGTGCGGTAACCAATGATGTTCATGTTCGCCTGCAAGCTCCTGATAGAATCGGCAGATACCTCTGCGCCTTCGCCTTTAACAAGCTCGATCTTTTTCGAAGCTTTGCTTACCTGTACTTTGCCGGTCGCCACATCCACGCGCACAGGCAATTTTTCATAGGCTTTTACATTGAAAGAGGTTCCCAAAACGCGTATTTCGGTACCATTTGCATTGATGATAAATGGATGAGCCTTATCCGGTTTCACCTCGAAAAATGCTTCTCCCTGCAACGAAACCGTTCTCAAATCCCCATTAAACTGCTCGGGATATGTAATGGAAGAATTGTAGTTTAAGAACACTTTGGTACCATCAGGCAGAAGCTGCTCTTTGGTATTGTTAACTGTAGCCACTGTAAGCGGCTCAGCATTTCTGTTTTTGATCAAAAACCAGCCAAACGCTAGCGCAAGTAACGCAACTGCTGCCGCGGCCAGGATTGTCGTCGGGAATTTTCGCTTTGCAGCCGGCCGCTGATCAAAGCTGATCTGTCGGGCGTCGCGGGGCACTTCCAATGGCGCGCTGGTTTCGGGTACCTCGTCCATTCTCTTCCTGACTTTCTTCCAGGCGAGGTCAGTATCCACTTTCTTGCGCGGCACGGCGGCTGCGTGCATCCAGATAAACCGGTAAGCAGCCAGTTCCTGCTGATGAACGGGAGAGCTCGCAAGCCACATTTCCACTGCATTGATCTCGTCTTCGGTTGCGGTTTCGCCGAGGTACCGTGCCAACAGCTCTTCCGATATGTTTTCATGAAAATCGCTCATGGTAACTTTCCGGTTAGCTGTTCAACAATCATATATAGTGCCCACCACATGGAAGGAAGGTAATCGGCCAGTTCCAGGCGGAGCATTTTCAGTGCTTTTCCTATTTGGTTTTCGACGGTTTTAATAGATATACCGAGTTGGTCGGCTATTTCCTGGTATTTAAGTTCTTCGAAGCGGCTCATCCTGAATGCTTTCTGACACTGTTCGGGGAGCTTGCGTACTGCGAGTTCAATCCGCTCCTCCAATTCATTCGCGTGGATTACCTCTGTTACCGATTCGTAGGATTCACTTGAAACATATAAGGTATGCTCGCGGTGCACTTCCCGCACGGATGCGTGCTTAAACCTGTTCAGACAATGATTATGAACGGCGCGGTACAGGTATGATTTCAGTGAAAGGGTAATTTCAAGATCCTCGCGTTTCTCCCAGATATTCACGAAAACGGTTTGCACGACTTCCTCGGCCTCCTCCTCGTCTTTGAGGAGAGAGCCTGCATAACTGCAAAGGCGCGGATAATACTGGCGAAAGGTCTTTTCAAAAGCCTGTTCATCGCCCCGCCTGATTGCAGCAACTATATCTGGATCGGAAGAGTACACCGATATCTGTTTTTGATTTTCGGTCAAAAATAGATAATCTCTTCCGATTAGCGGTTCCGGATATGTAAGAGCGGTTGCTGTCAAGTCTTAATTCTTTTTAACAGGACAACCTAACCGAGCGATACCCCCATTGAAAAAGAAATTTTTTTGCGGAGATAGGGGGATATGGGGGCGGTACTTGTCAATGCTCCATCAAGTCATCATTTATTAGCTATGAAAAAAGTCATTATCTCCGTTTTCCTGGCAGCTTTTTGCCTTCAATCCTGCGTTTACGTCGAATCCGACGACAATATTCCGCCTCGTGGAACAAGTACGCGCACTTACGATTTCAAGAATTTTGACGAGTTGGAAATGGGAGATGCATTCCGGATAAATGTAGTCTCAGGATCCTCATTCGCTGTTTCTGCTACCGGCGAGCTGAACGATCTCGATGATCTACACATTTTTGTACAGGATGGAAAGCTTGTGGCCCGTTACGAAGATTACAGTCGTAACAGGAAAAGAATGGACATTGACATTGTGATGCCGGATATCGAAGAGGCCAACTTTTCCGGCGCAGTGCACGCGGGTATTGAAAATTTTGAAAATCTGCCTTCCCTAAAAATCGAGCTTTCAGGTGCGTCGCAATGTGAATTTGATGGATCAGCGCGAGAAATGGAGTTCAATCTTTCCGGTGCGTCGAAGTTGAATTTATTCGGTGAAGCCAAATTCCTCGACGGGGAATTGTCCGGTGCGTCGCAGCTTTTCGCATTTGGCCTGCCGGTGGAAGAATCCGATCTGGACTTATCAGGCGCGAGTAAGGCAGAAATTTTTGCTGCCAAAAAACTGGTTGTAGAAGCAAGCGGAGCAAGCCAGGTCCGCTACAAGGGAAATCCTGAAATCCGGCAGGATCTGTCGGGCGGCAGCACATTGCGGCCCGAATAGGCTCACTTGATCATTCCGTATTTAGCGCGTGCCTGGCTCTTTGACATACCGTCAAAATGCCACCATTCAGTCGTATTTACGCGAAATCCTGCCTCTGTCATTACTTTTCTCAGGAGCTGACGGTTCTCAATTTGCCGGACCGTCAGCTTTCCTGCACTTAACATCTGCTGCTCCGAACGCGGGTAGGCAAGCGGACCAAAAAAGTCGAATTTGGTGCCCATATCAATCGGCTGGCCCCTTTCATCAGCTACTGTCAGGTCTATCGCGCAACCGAAGTTGTGGTTTGATCCGATCTTCGGATCGGCCACGTACATTGTTTTCTTGCCTGGCGGAATTTTCAGATCGTCCAGCGCATACCATAGTGCGTATTGTGCAGTATTGGGCCGGGCCGCATCGTAGACGAGCAACTTGTAGCCGGGCTTTAATTTGGCGAGCGATTTGCTTGCATTGCCGAGCCTGCGCGCCATTTCGGGTTGGAGATAAGCGCGGGTAAGCTCGCCGTAAATGTCCTTTTTCAGGAAATTGTCAGTAGTGGAATATTTAAGCTCGACCAGTATGTTGGGGTCAGTCTTCTGAATATTTACAAGTCCCTGGCTGATCATTCTCCGCTCAACTTCGGGCAGATCTGATTGTGCGAAAAGCTGGAATGAAATAGCGAGTGACAGGATTAATGTACTTTGTATTTTACCAAACATAAAAAAATGAATACCTCTGCGAGAAAATGCAAAGATATTCATTTGAGATAACCCCGCTCGTAAAAGCGGCATATACTGTGATGCCGGGGCCTAGTACCTGTTGATATTGATGCTGGTCAACCCGCCTTCGAAATTGATGGTAATTTTCTTGGATGAGCTGCTGTAACCTGCCGAGCGGTACAATCCGTTGCTCACTTTCTCTAAACCTTCAATGCTCTTTGCATTCAGCGCACCGTCAATTTTGAGCTCGCAGCCTACTGATTCGGGGATATCGATGGTAACAGAGGCTACGCCAGCTTCTATGTCAATATGTGAACTGGCCAGCTTGTCGCCCATTTTAATGTCCATATCTGCGACTCCGGTACTTACTTTCAGTTTTTCAACTTTGTAGTTACTGAAATCAAAGTTGCCTTTCCCTGCTCCGATCCCCAGATCGATGTTCCAGACAGGCTTTTCGTTGAGCTGGATTTTGGCCTGGTTTGAGATTTCGCCATTCTTGATCTTCACATTTCCGTCTTCCATTTTCAGGTTCACCGTTGCCGAATTTTCAAGCTTGTTTACGGAAGTATTTGACAGAAAGCCTACAATGTTACTCTTGGTATTGGCCTCAAAAAGCTTGGCAGTATTTCCTTCCAGCCTGAATGAACCCGCTCCGCCTTCGAGGTTGAAGTTGGCCTTCTGGATAAAATCCTCCATTTCATATTTGTAAGATCCATTGATTGGCCGGCCATTACTACGCTCAGGACGCTCGCTTTGATAATCTTCATCCTTGTCATTGTTGTCTTCCTCGTCGCCATTATGGTGCTCATCGTGATAGCTCAGATCTTCATCGTCGTGGTCGTAATCGTCCCAGCCGAAGTTCCAGTTGTTGCTGTGCCTGTCAAATGCATTGTTGGTTTTGTTCATGATACCACCAAAAACGGCCAGTGTGATCAGCAACGCCACAAGGCCACCTGCGCCAGACTGGCGATCCTTTCCGATCGCGAGCAAAAGAGCGCCTGCCAGGATCAGCAGCACGGGCCAGAAGGGAAGTATTTCATCCCAGTTCACGTGCAGGACGTTCAGGTTACGGAGCAGCCAGATCATTCCGAAAATGATCAGAACACCGCCCCATACTATGCCTCTTGAATTTTTCATGTTCTAGATATTTGATCTGTTTGAGATATCTGAATGAAGGTAATTGCGCAACAAAAGCAAACCGCCGGTTGTAATCAGGATAATCGGCCAGAAAAAGCGTCCAAAGTCGAATGCGGTTAATTCTTCTACGAGAAACAGCGAGCCTGCAACAATCAGGATAACGCCCCAAAAGATGTTTTTAAAGTTCATGGCTATGTTTATTTAAATGTAATTCTGTGAGTTTGAAAAGCTGCATCAATTTACTTTAATGATCGGATCGTCGCCATCGGCTTTCGGTGATTCAGGATCTTCCGGGAAATGCGGACCGGAACTTGTTCTTGGCGTGTTAAATGGCGTATAAGGCTGTGGCTCAGGCTCCGGGCTTACCGGTGTGATCGGGTCAGCCGGCGGTGGCGTTGTCGGGTATACTGTATTCGATTTGCTCTCATTCTGCTTGTCACGCTGACGAAGGATCAGGAACGCACCAATCGCGATGAATGCAACCGGCCAGAAATATCTTTTAAGCTCATACCAGATCGGGAAATCGTCCAGCAGCATTACCGCACCAAATACAACCAGCACTCCGCCGAGGATCATTACCGTTTGATCCGACGTTTTCTTGTTGAATAGTGGTTCGGGAGCTCCATTGGGATCCGTAGTGGTACCGTAGTAAACAGCCGGTCCGGTAGGCAGTACCGCCCAGAGAATGATGTAAATCAAGCCTGTCCAGCCAAAGCTCGGTGGAATGGGCAGCAGCAGCATTACTACGAATAATACCCTGATAATTACAACATCTATCTGAAAATATTGGGCAAGTCCGGAAGCTACTCCTCCAAAAACAGCTTGCTCAGGGATGCGGTGCAATTTCTTTTCCATTGTTAGTTTAGCGTTTATTTGTATTCAAAGGTAGTGGGTAATACAAGATACTGTAAACCGGGAAAGTATTATCGGTAAAACGACGTGTTAAGCGGATATTTTCAGTGAAAACGAAAAAATAGGTGGGATAAGTAATGCTATTGTTCTTCCAGTGCTTCCAGAATGTCCATCATACTGCCGAAATCCTTGTAGCCAGGCCGGATTTCTTCGCTGCCGCGCAATGCAATTCCTACATTACCAGGCAGGTTGTTCAATGCAGTCAATGCAAATTCATCGTCAAAACCAAAGCCCACCAGGATAGGGTGCTCGCTGGCAAGTGCGGGTAAAATTTGCAGCCAGTTGTTGGTTAATGGCGCATTTTCGTCACTTTCCAGCAGGAAATGCGAGGCAGCACCTTCGTACCTGTCCAGCAGTGACTGGATTTCGTCAGCTTCATATAAATCCACGCTGATTCGCAGGATAAGCGGCAGGCCGAGTTCGCTTTTCATGTAGCCCAGCAAACCGGAATGTTCCACCTGCACGGCGTGGACGGGATAGTTATTCAGTTTGGCAAAAATGGATTCTGCATTGTTGTCCGCAGTTTCGGCGACCAGTGTAACGCCGGCGAGCCAGGAACATATATCTTCAAACTTCTTAGGTGAAATGTAATTGGGAGAATCTTCATCAATAGAAAAACCAAGCATTTCGACTCCCATTCCGGCGCAATAACGAGCATCGGATAAATTGGTAACATTGCTGATTTTTACTGTTCTGGTTAGCATTGGTATGTACTGATGTTCAAATATTAGTTAATGTTTCAACTTCCCGGAATAAAGTTGCTCAACAGGAAAAATAAGATCCCAGTCTTTTCCCCAAACAACATTTCCCCGCTCGATTTTAAATTTCCTGAAATGCTTTAAATCCTTGTATTTGTCAAATTGAGGATGCGAGTTGTAGGTTAGAAAGTCTTCAAAATCAATGACTTTTTCTGTATTGTCAGAAAACTTTACCAGTAATCGGTAATCTGACAAATAATCCGCGCCAGTAACTGTAAGAGTCAGAGTCATATTCGCTTGGTGATTTTGGTGCTCTTTATCTTCTTTCTTAAAACAAAATAATCAGTCCATTTGCTGACAATTTCCTCCGTATATATCTCAACAATTTTCTCTGCGTCACGCAGCTGGGCCGCGGGCAAAGGCAGCTTTCCTGTGGATTTTCGAATCTCAATCTTCTTTAAAGCCCCATTTTCAAAGTAGAACTCGAACACGCTTTCGAATTCGTTGTAAGAAATATGTACATGAATGGGAAGGTGTTCATTCGAATAGAAATAAAACACAAGTCCGAAATATTCCAGAATTTTTGGCATTGGATATAGTGGTGTATAAAGCTCAAAACTAGCAAAAAAGATCCGCAACTGAACAAAAAAGAGCACCAGGAGATACCGGTGCTCTTTTTGTAAATGCAGCTAATGCGGCTCTTACTTCGCCGAAAACTTGTATTTCGTTGTAGTCTCGTAAGTGTCGCCTGGTTTCAGGACAGTTGAAGGAAACTGTGGCTGATTGGGAGAATCAGGATAATGCTCTGTTTCGAGGCAAAAGCCGAATCTCTTGGTGTAAGTAGCGTTTTTGCCTTTCAATGTTCCGTCCAAAAAGTTACCCGAATAGAATTGAACAGCAGGTTCTGTGGTGTAGACTTCCATAAACCGGCCGCTTTCAGGCTCTTTGACAGTAGCGAAAAGCATTAAGCCAGGCTCTGTTCTTTTAAGTACCCAGCAGTGGTCATAGCCGCCGCCATTCTTGATCTGTTCGTCTTCTGTTTTGTTAATCCCCGCGTTAATTTTCACTGGCTTACGGAAGTCGAAAGGTGTGCCTTCCACTGCTCTCAGCTTTCCGGTAGGAATTAGCGTGGCGTCCACGGGTACAATGCTGTCGGATGCAAGGGAAACTTCGTGATCGAGGATATCCCGTTTCAGTCCCGTCAGGTTAAAGTACGAGTGGTTTGTCAGATTAAGTACGGTTGTCTTGTCGGTAGTAGCTCTGTACTTAATGGTCAATGCATTGTCATTGTCCAGAGTGTAAGTAACTTTCACATTGAGGTTGCCGGGATAACCTTCTTCCATATCCTTGCTCACGTATTCCAGCTGAAGTCCCACAATCGAATCTTCCTTGATCTCGGTTGCATTCCACAATACTTTGTCAAATCCTTTTTCACCGCCGTGAAGCGAGTTCGGACCATTGTTGATCGCGAGTGAATACTCTTTTCCTTCCAGGGTAAACTTGCCTTTCGCGATCCTGTTACCATAACGTCCAACCAGCGCGCCGAAAAACGGGTGCCCGGCCAGGTACGGTTGCAATGAGTCAAAACCAAGTACTACGTCGGTCCATTCCCCTTTTTTATCAGGTGCGGTCAGTTTGGTAATAATACCGCCGTAATTGGTAATGTTGACGGTCATACCGTTTCCGTTTGTGAGCGTGTACAGGTCTGCTTTCTGACCGTCGGGCAGTTCGCCAAAAGTTTCTTTGGAAATTGTGCTTATCATTTTTTCTTCCTTCTTTGTTTGAGAGCAGCTGAAAATGCCGAAGCCGATCAGTGCGGTGAGTAAAATGGGGAGTTTTTTCATAATGAAAGGTTAGAAGTTTGCGTCAGTAAGTTTCTGTCAGCTGATAATTTCCTCGGTACCGTCGGTGATTTTTACGCGATAGCAGGGTAAATCAATGTTGTATTCTTGTTTGTAAGCCTGTTTCATTTGTTCTTCAAAGGCTGCTACCGCATTTTTCCTTACCAGATTAATGGTACAGCCGCCGAATCCTCCGCCCATCATCCGGGCACCGAGCACATTCTCATTGTCCCTCGCTTGCAGAACCAGGAAGTCCAGTTCGGGACAGCTTACCTCATACTCGTGTTGAAGACCATCGTGGGTTGCATACATTTTTTTGCCAAAATCAACCAGATTGCCTTGTACCAGCAGATCGCAGGCATCTTGAACGCGCTGGATTTCCTCGGTAATGAATTTGCACCGGCGGTATACCACATCACCCAGCTCGTCGCGGTGTGCTTCTACGAGCGAGGGAGTTGCGTCGCGTAAACTGCGAACTGCCGGATCATATTTTTGCAAAATGGAAACTCCTTTTTCGCATTCGAGGCGGCGGGTGTTGTACTCAGAGCTTGCGAGTGAATGCTTTACGCTGGTATCGCAAAGTACCAGCAGGTAGTCGTCCATTGGGAATGGAAAATATTCGTATTCCAGTGAGCGACAGTCGAGCCGAATCACCTGTTCCTGCTTTCCGAATGCAGATGCGAACTGGTCCATAATCCCGCATTGCACGCCCACATACTCATTCTCCGCCTTTTGCGACATTTTCACTACACTGAAACGGTCCAGTCCGAGGCTGAAAATTTCATTTAACCCAAAAAGGAGACAACATTCCAGTGCAGCAGAGGAGGACAATCCCGCGCCTACCGGAACATCGCCGCCAAATGCCGCCTGAAAGCCGCCTATTTTCAAGCCTTTTTTATGGATCTGCTCAATAATACCGATCTGGTAATGCGGCCAGGAAGCTGCTGGTTTGGAAAGATCGTCGAGGGAGAAAGAGTACGTTTCATCAAGATCTGCTGCATACAGGATCACCTGTTCATCTTCACGCGGACTGATTACGAAGTACACAGCCTTATCAACACTCGCGGGCAGTACAAACCCATTGTTATAGTCGGTATGTTCCCCGATCAGGTTAATTCGTCCCGGTGACCTGAAAACTCTTACCTCATTCCCGGTACCGAATTTTTGGAAATACTTATCCTTAACTGCTTCTGATATATTTGATTCCGAATCTGTCATTGTAGGTTTTTATTAAAAATCAATAACCTCTGAAAAGGTCAACTTCATTGGCCGGGCTTCCTCCGTTTTCTATTGCAAAAATGTTATTGAGGAATAAATCTACTTTGCCCATATGCTCATTCCTGTGGCCGCCGCCGGTATGTTGTGTCAGGATCACATTCGGCATTTTCCAGAGCGGGTTATCCGAGGGAAGTGGTTCCAGCTCGGTAACATCCAGCACCGCACCGTCCAGCTGTCCTGAATTCAGCACCTCCATCAGTGCTTTTTCATCTGTGGTACTGCCTCTTCCCACGCTTGCGTACACGCTCGTCTTTTTCATTTTGGAAAAAATCTCGGCATCTGCGAAATGGGTAGCTGTGCCAGGCAATGTATTGACTACCAAATCCGCATTCGGAAGTTCTTCCAGCAGTTCTTCGCGGCTGTGCAGGTCGGCGTCGGGGGAGGTGCGCGCCATCATGTGGGTCGTACAGCCAAGTCCTTTCAATATCGCATTTACTGCCTGCCCGATCGTGCCGGCGCCGAGTATGATCGTATTTTGGTTATAAAGCAATTTCAGGTCCGTACGCAGTTTTGATCCCACCCATTCCGATTTTTGTTTGAGCAGCGTGAGTGTATCTAGTCCCCTGTACAATGCAAGTATTCCTCCCACAATAGTTTCGGCGCACGGACGCGCAAACCAGTCGCCCATATTCGCCACTTTCACACCCTCCGGAAGAGGAATAGTACTGTATTGATCAAATCCTGCCGAATCGAGCTGCCAGAATTTCAGCTTCTCCGGTTTTTGGTTAAACCATTCTCCCGGCGGGTTACCCAGGATATATTCGGCCCCAAGAAAGTAACTCATTGCCTCGTCCTGGCTCGTACTATCTGTTCGGTATCGGATCGTGTGCTCAGGCAAAGTTTCGGTCAGCTTACTCCTTAGTGAAGCGTCCAGCGTAGCGTGGCAGTAAATAGTCATTTTATTTCGTGGTTTGAAAAGCAAGGTAAAATGATTTCTCTGAATTCTGGTCGGCAGGGCAAACTAGCCCTTCCCTTTCCTGTGGTCCAGGTCGGCTAAAATCTTGGCAGCCCTCGACTTGAATGCAGCACTTTCAAATGGAAGCCGCTCTTCGATTGCGAATTTCAGCTCCGTTCTCAGCTCGGGATAAATGCGGGAAAGGCGATGCGCGATTGTAAGCGAAAAAGCCCGCACCGCAATCGCCGACTGCCTGTCCTGAATAATCCGGAACGCAGTTTCAATGAGTTCCGCATGAAATTCTTCCGGGACGGGTACACATTCCAGAATGCGCGCACTGTTCCGCAGCACTGCATTATGTACATCAGT
Organism: Dyadobacter sp. Leaf189; assembly: GCF_001424405.1. Classification (GTDB taxonomy): domain Bacteria; phylum Bacteroidota; class Bacteroidia; order Cytophagales; family Spirosomataceae; genus Dyadobacter. The sequence continues at coordinate 1,034,496 of NZ_LMPS01000004.1, read as the reverse complement.
GCGTCCGAGCTGTTGCACGAGCGTTCCTGTAAAAGGTTGTACCAGCTCAGCGTTTTTACGTGCCGCAATGCTCAAACTGTGTGCAGCCCGTTGTACAAGCAGCGGATCTTCCGACAAAAAACACGCGAACAATTCGCGAAAAGTCTCCGGCGAAGACGCAGCATATTCTGCAATAACAACTGCTTGTTGTTTGCTTAACCGCTCGCCTGCCAGTAATTCAGCTTTGATTTCCATCTTATCTGAAAAGAAAGAATGCTCCGCTTGACGGCAGAGCATTCAAAAAAGGAAAAGAAAGTGGATTTCTATTTGTTGTCGCCCACCATATCCTCAGGTTTTACCCAGGCGTCAAACTCCTCAGGGGTAAGGTAACCCAGTGCAACAGCTGTTTCTTTAAGTGTTGAGCCGTTTTTATGTGCAGTTTGTGCAATTTCTGCTGCCTTGTAATATCCGATCTTGGTATTCAATGCGGTCACCAGCATCAATGAGTTATTGACGTGTTTTTTGATGTTTTCATGCAGCGGCTCGATACCTACTGCGCAGTTGTCATTGAAAGAAACACAGGCATCGCCGATCAGTCTGGCTGAATGCAGGAAGTTGTACGCCATTAAAGGTTTGAAAACATTCAGTTCAAAATGTCCGTTTGATCCGCCGATACCGATTGCCACATCATTACCCATTACCTGCGCAGCTACCATCGTGATCGCTTCGCATTGTGTCGGGTTTACTTTGCCCGGCATGATTGAGCTTCCCGGCTCGTTATCCGGAATATGGATTTCTCCGATTCCCGAGCGCGGGCCTGACGAAAGCATGCGGATATCGTTTCCAATTTTCATCAGACTTACCGCTACTGTTTTCAATGCGCCGTGTGCTTCCACAATCGCATCGTGTGCAGCCAGGGCTTCAAACTTGTTTTCGGCAGTTATAAATGGAAGACCAGTGAGCGTGGCAATGTGACGCGCCACATTCTCTGAATATCCTTCCGGTGTATTAATTCCCGTACCTACTGCTGTTCCGCCCAAGGCAAGTTCAGAAAGGTGGGCGAGTGAATTATAGATAGCACGAAGTCCGTGGTCGAGCTGGGAAGCATATCCGGAAAACTCCTGGCCGAGTGTCAGCGGGGTTGCATCCATAAAATGCGTACGACCGATTTTAACCACATTCCTGAAAGCTTCCGCTTTTGCTTTCAATGTATCCCGCAGCTTTGTAATGCCGGGAATGGTTACGTCCACGAGTATTTTATAGGCTGCAATGTGCATTGCAGTCGGGTAGGTATCATTTGAAGACTGTGATTTATTCACATCGTCATTCGGGTGAAGGAACTTGGTTTTATCAGCCAGCTCGCCGCCCTGCAACACGTGCCCGCGGTAAGCAATTACTTCATTGCAGTTCATATTGGACTGCGTACCCGAGCCGGTTTGCCACACTACGAGCGGGAACTGGTCGTCGAGCTGCTCGGTCAGGATTTCGTCGCAAACCTGTCCGATCAGATCGCTTTTTTCCTTTGGCAGCACGCCAGCCTCGTAGTTCGTAATCGCCGCGGCCTTTTTCAGGTATGCAAATGCCTTGATAATCTCTTTCGGCATTTTGTTGATATCCTGTGCAATCGGGAAGTTCTGGATTGAGCGTTGCGTTTGAGCACCCCAGTATACATGAGCGGGTACCTGCACTTCGCCCATGGTATCTTTTTCTATACGGTATTCCATTTTATTTTTTTAGTAGGATAAAAATGAATTGGATTGAAAGGTAAAGTTAGGTTCGGGCTTTTAGTTTTTGTTGTTTTTTGAAGGATAAATGTTAAGCTCTTTGAAAAGAATGGTTAGATTGGCGGCCTTCAAAAACGAATATAAGCTGCAATGGTACCCAAGATCAGTATCTATCCCGACTACAATGCAATGAGCCAGGCGGCTGCCGACCGTGTGATCGCACTCCTGACCAGAAAGCCCGATTCAGTCATCTGTTTGCCTTCGGGGAGCACGCCGCTCGGGATGTTCCGTGCATTGGCAGCAGCCAACCAGAAAGGAGAAGTTGACTTTTCTAAATGCATTTACATTGGCCTTGATGAGTGGATCGGTCTGGGTGCAGGTGACGAGGGTAGCTGCCGGGACCTGCTCGATAGAGATTTTCTGAAACCAATTGGTTTTCGTGAAAACCAGGTTGTGTTTTTTAATGGAAAAGCAATGGACCCGGAGGCTGAATGTACCAGGGTAAACAAGATAGTGGAAAGCTTCGGCGGACTCGACCTGATTGTTCTTGGAATAGGAATGAACGGGCATCTGGCATTGAATGAGCCGGGAACACCCTGGGATACCTATGCGCATATTTCCGAGCTTGACCCGCTGACTGCCGAGGTCGGACAGAAGTATTTCAACAAACCCACTCCGCTCACGGGGGGGATCACTGTTGGTATCAGGCATATTCTGGAAGCAGAAACAGCCATTCTGATTGGCTCAGGAGGTGCAAAAGCCCAGGTTATCGCACGTGCATTAGCTTTCCCGGTAACCGCCGACTTTCCCGCTACCGTTTTGCAAAACCACATGAATGCAGAGTTTATCCTGGATGAAGAGGCAGGAAGCGGATTGAAGCGATGAGCTTCAAAAAATCACTTTTGGAGCCATTTATTTTTGGGGTAAAAAGATAAAATATCCCTTGCTCGGAAGAAATTTTCCTCGTTTCACTTAAATAGCGGCGCATTTTTCCGGCGCGGTCTTTCCTTTCTAAATTTGACCAGTTCTTTGTGAACGCCCGTCAATCGGGGTAGTGGTTTTGCTTTTGGAACCCTCAGCCAAATACAGCAAACTAAAAAGGAACCGTGTGCAAATCACGGGCAGTCGTGCTACTGTAAATATCAGTTCCGGAATACAGGAACAAGTTTTTACCCAGGTGTCCCATTGTTGTAAATGTCCATTTAAAAGGCATGTGCGACGAGAAGGGCGGTGAAAATGATATAAGCCAGGAGACTTGCCGCTACTCTCAATGTCCATTCTCTCACGGTTGGAGGCTGGTCAGGCATTGATTTACCAGACATATTTCAAAGAGGAACCTGCGAGCAGACTTGGCGCTGCGGCCGGGCAATCTCACTTGTGTTACGTACCGGTTAAGGTCGGGACGGGGGTGTTTTCAAAGGGTTTTTATTAACTCTTAAACACAAATGCTATGTTATCACACAATCTCGGCTACCCGCGCATCGGAAGTCGGCGTGAACTGAAAAGGGCCAGCGAAAAGTTCTGGGCAGGTAAAATCGACCGCGACGAATTGCAGAAAGTCGCACGTAAAATCCGTCATGAAAACTGGAATACGCAGCGCGCGGCAGGTATCGCGCTAATTCCGTCCAATGATTTTTCATTGTACGATCAGGTACTCGACACTTCGCTGATGGTAGGTGCAGTGCCCGAACGTTACCACCAGCTGATCGATGGGAAGTCTAACAAGGAACTTGAACTTTACTACGCCATGGCGCGCGGATACCAGCGCGACAATCACGATATAAAGGCAATGGAAATGACGAAGTGGTTTGATACAAACTACCATTACCTCGTGCCGGAGTTTACCAAAAATCAACAGTTCAGAAGGTATTCCGACAAAGTGCTGCTGGAATTTGAAGACGCATTGCAAAAGGGAATTTTGACAAAACCAGTTTTGCTGGGCCCGGTTACCTACCTGTTGCTGGGGAAAGAAAAGGAGGAAGGCTTCGATAAAATTGATTTGATTGAAAATCTGCTGCCGGTTTACATTTCTGTTCTGGAAGAGCTCGCCGCAAGAGGCGTGGAATGGATACAGCTCGATGAGCCTGCATTGGTACTTGACCTGTCGGCAAAGCAACAGAAAGCTTTTGAATCAGCATATTCCGAAATCAGAAAGGCAGTTCCCGGATTGAAATTGCTGGTTGCGACCTACTTTGGCGAATTAGATGATAACGTAAATACCGCTGCCGGCTTGCCGGTAAATGCATTGCACATTGATCTGACAAGAGGCGCCGGATCCTTTACAGCTTTGCTGGCTCACAAAGACTTTGTAGATTCTGCACGCCTGCTTTCGCTGGGCGTTGTTGATGGGAGAAATATCTGGAAAAATGACTACTCCAAATCGCTGGCATTCATCGATCAGGCGGCTGAGGTACTCGGGAAAGACCGCCTGCTCATTGCGCCTTCCTCATCGCTGCTCCATAGCCCGTGCGACCTCGAACTGGAACAGGATGAAACGGTTCTAATCCCGGAGATCAAAAACTGGATGTCATTTGCAAAGCAAAAGTTGTCGGAAGTGACCGAAATCGCCCGACTGGCGGAGATAAATTGGAGTACTGATCCCGCATTCATTGCTAACCAGGAGACAATTGAAAGCCGCCGCAATGCCACTTTGATCCATAAGCAGGAAGTGAAGCGCCGCCTTTCGCAGGTAAATGAAAATGATTTTAACAGGCAAAGTAGCTTTTCGGAAAGGCAGCAGATACAACTGGAAAAATTGAAGCTGCCGATGTTTCCTTCAACAACGATTGGGTCATTCCCCCAAACTGACGAAGTACGTTTGCTACGTGCTAATCTGAAAAAGAATGCATTGACTCAGGAAGAGTACGAGAGCCGCATCCGGGAAGAAATCATTAGCTCGCTGCGCTGGCAGGAGGAACTTGGAATTGACGTGCTGGTACATGGCGAGTTTGAGCGGAATGATATGGTCGAATATTTTGGTGAGAGCCTGTCGGGTTTTGTTTTTACGCAAAATGGCTGGGTACAAAGCTACGGCAGCCGCTGTGTGAAACCGCCTGTTATATATGGTGATGTGGAGCGGCCGGAAGCTATGACAGTCAAATGGTCGGCATTCGCACAGGCTAACTCTGAAAAGCTGGTCAAAGGGATGCTTACAGGCCCGGTTACGATTTTGCAATGGTCGTTTGTCCGGGACGATCAGCCCCGGAAAGACACTGCATTTAAGATCGCGCTGGCTATTCGCGACGAGGTAGTTGATCTTGAAAAAGCGGGTATCAAAGTAATACAAATCGATGAACCTGCTATTCGGGAAGGACTTCCATTGAGGAAGGCTGATTGGTCGGGTTACCTCAAATGGGCGGTTGACGCATTCAGGCTCAGTGCTTCCGGAGTCGCTGACCAGACGCAGATCCACACGCATATGTGTTATTCAGAGTTCAATGATATCATCGATTCCATTGCGGCAATGGACGCGGATGTCATTACAATTGAAACTTCGCGGTCGCAAATGGAGCTGCTGGATGCATTTGCAAACTTCAATTACCCCAATGAAATCGGCCCTGGCGTGTACGATATCCACTCACCGCGCGTACCTACTGTTGACGAGATGGTGCTTTTACTTGAAAAGGCATTGAAAGTCATTCCAGCCAGAAACCTTTGGGTTAATCCGGACTGCGGCCTGAAAACCCGAAAATGGCCTGAGACGGAGGCTGCTTTGCGAAATATGATCCTGGCAGGTAACTTGCTGCGCGAAAGATACGGGTAGTTGGATATTGTCATTTGGGTCATTAATTGTCATTGATTGTCATTCTTTGTTATCAGAGACCAAGAAGGCAATCAATGACCACAAATGACGACAAATGACAATCAATAACAATCAACGACCAAACTCAACATCCCCCACTAACTTAAAACCAAGTACAATTGAACATCCAGGAAAAAATCAAAGCTTCGGAAACGCGCGTTTTTAAAACCGTTTTCCCAAATAATACAAATCACTACGACACACTTTTCGGAGGAACTGCATTGTCGATGATGGACGAAGTTGCATTCATCGCAGCCACCCGTTTTTCCAGACTCCGGTGCGTTACCGTATCGTCTGACCGCATTGATTTTACGCACCCGATCCCCGCTGGAACGATCATCGAGCTCGTTGGCAGAGTGGAGACTGTGGGCAATACCAGTATGAAGGTTCGGGTTGATATTTTTGTTGAAAAGATGTACGAGGAAGGCCGTGAAAAGGCAGTAACAGGCATTTTTACGTTCGTAGCACTCGATGAAGATCACAAGCCGGTCAAAATATTAAGCTGAATTTTTACCAATTAATCGCGTTCTTTGGTAGTTATATTTTGGCACACATGCAAAAACAGCAGGAGTACATTTCTCAACTTGATGGGCTGAGGGCATTTGCAGTTGCCCTAGTTGTCTTGTTTCACTGGTTTCCCGAGGGTGAGGGTATCAATGTAATTGCAAACGGTCCGGTGGGAGTTACATTGTTCTTTGTTTTAAGCGGTTTTCTGATCACGCGGATCCTGCTTGCGAGCCGGAATTACCTTGCTTCTCACGGGCTTGCTGCTACTTACAAGAATTTTATGCTGCGGCGTATGCTGCGCATTTTTCCGCTCTATTATCTCACATTACTGGTAATTTGGAGCATCCGGTACATTGATTTTTTTCCAAAAATCCCGAGTCAGCTTTACTATAATCCTGCTTACTACCTGCTTTACATTTCCAACTTCCTGATCGAGAAGCTCCACGATTGGTCTGACGTGCTTTCTCCATTCTGGTCGCTGGCGGTTGAAGAACAGTTTTATATATTCTGGCCTTTTGTAGTGTTGACAGTACCTCTGCGCTACATGCGGGGAACGTTGATCGCCACGGTTGTGCTGGGTATTGCCTCCCGGGCAATTCTGGGTTCTTTCGGATACAGCGAAGGAGTGTTGATGCCAACCTGTCTTGATGCATTTGGTTTGGGAGCTATCTGGGCTTATGTCAGCTATTTCGACAAATCAGTAGTTAAGTTCCTGAAAACCCTGAATGTACTGGCTGTAATTGGGCTCGGTGTATTTCTGTTTATCTGTTTTAATAACGACGAATCCTGGCTGAAAACGTTGTTTTTCAGAACTTCCATGTCGCTTTTCTGTCTGTACCTGGTTGCCAAAGCGAGTTATGGGAAAGGTTTTCCCTCTATCATTGGAAGTATCCTCGATAATGCATTTATGAGGCACATTGGTCGGGTGAGCTACGGACTTTACGTGTACCACATGCTGGTACCGACACTTGTCGTACCTTTTATCGTGAAGGTACTTAACCGCTACCTGCACATCACGCTGACTTTCTCAGAGAACTCCCTTAAACTGGTTAGCCTGGTTGTCCTCATTTTGCTGGCGACAGCTTCCTGGTACATCTTCGAGGCGCCATTTATCAAGCTCAAAAAGTACTTCCAGCTAAGTAGGGTGAAACCTTCTGCTACAACTATCAACGCAGCGGCAGAATAGCTCGGTATCGGTTCGTAAGCACTTACTTTCCTTTTGATAGTCCAAATAGGCCGACAAATAACTTGAGTTCTAGGTAGTCTTTTTGGGCTAGTACCTTGGGTCACTCAATTTATTTAGTCATCGATGTCCCGCCTTAGGTTGTTTAGTTTTGGCTTAATTTATTTCCTAGCTCTATTTCTAGTCGCAGAAGCAGCGTTGAGGATTGGGCTGATGTTTTATGGTTACGATTTCATCAAACCTTCTGATTATATCTATAAGTGCTTTTACAGTAACATTGAATCAATAGCAGAAAAAAAAATTCGTGCAGATGACGATATCACAGATATCTTAATCCTAGGTGGATCCGTCATTAGTCCCGGTTATCTAAATCTGGAACCTAGGCTAAATGCATTGCTTAACAAGCATTATAAAGGGACAAAAAAAGTAGCCATTTATAATGTTGCAGCCCCTGCCCATACTTCACTAGATAACTTACTTAAATATGATCTCCTGAGGAATCAGCACTTTGATCTGGTGATTTACTACGAGGCTATTAACGACCTCCATGCAGGTAACATCTCAGATAAGCTTTTCAGAGCAGATTACTCACACATCAAGTGGTACAGCGATATATATATTTTGCTTGCCCATCCCGAAATCGACATCTCTGTCATCCCTTATGTAGTTGATAAGGCTTTTCGGGCTATTAAAGATAAGATACAGCATAAAACCTATCTCGGGCAATATGGGTCTGACTTAACGGTTTCTGCCTCTGCGGGATCTTATAAATCCATCAATTCATACCATCAAAACCTTTCCCGCATTATCACTATTGCACATTCAAGGAAGGAGTCATTGCTTCTGATGAGTTATGCCTCCTGCTTCCCGTTGAATGTTACGCTCACGGGCAAGCAGAGCGATATGCAATATTTCGCAGGATGCAAATTTGCTACTCCGGTAACAATGTGGGGAAAGGCTGAATACGTAAAGGCAGGTATTGCGAAGCACAACAAAATCTTAAAAAATCAAGTCAAAAAACATGATTTAGCTTTCATGGATATGGAAAATGCGCTGCCGCAGGAACCTGCGCTTTTCTGTGATGTTTGCCATTTGAGCGAGGCAGGTGCGCAGCGGTTTGCAAAAGAGCTGGCTAGCTACATCATCAGTAAAAAGATCCTTGACTGAATAATTAACCTAACTATCAGCTTATTACACACACTTGATGAAGATTTTAGGCATTTCCGCTTTTTATCACGATTCTGCTGCCGCGTTGATCGACAATGGTGACATTGTAGCCGCGGCGCAGGAAGAACGGTTTACAAGAAAAAAGCACGATCCATCTTTTCCCTCCAATGCAGTCAGGTTTTGTCTTGAATATGCAGGATTGTCTGTGGATGAGCTGGATGCAGTTGCTTTTTACGATAAACCGTTATTGAAATTTGAGCGGTTGCTTGAAACCTATTATGCTTTTGCGCCAAACGGCTTGCGGTCTTTTCTGACGGCAATGCCCGTTTGGCTCAAAGAAAAGATGTTTTTGAAGAGGTTGATCAACGAGGAACTGGTTAAGCTGGGGTACAGCAAAAAGAAGAAGCTGAAACTCCTCTTTCCTGAACATCACCTGTCACATGCAGCCAGTGCATTTTATCCGTCGCCGTTTAAAAAAGCAGCCATTCTTACGATCGATGGCGTAGGGGAGTGGGCTACCGCTTCTATCTGCAGCGGGGAAGGAAAAGGTATCTCCATTCTCAGAGAAATGCGCTTTCCGCATTCACTCGGCCTGCTTTATTCTGCATTTACCTATTTTCTAGGTTTCAGGGTTAATTCCGGTGAGTACAAATTGATGGGACTGGCACCTTATGGAAACGCGGCCTCGTCAGATATACAGAGATATGAACGGCTCATCTTAAGTGAGTTAATTGATTTGAAAGAAGACGGTTCAATCTGGCTAAATCAGGAATACTTCGATTATGCTACTGGCTTGAAAATGGTCAATGAACCAAAATGGGAATTCCTGTTTGGAGTCAAGAAAAGGGACCCCGAGGATTCCCTGGAAGCACAGCATTGCAATCTGGGTCTGGCCATTCAGAACGTAACCGAGCAGATTGTTCTTAAAATGGCAGCCGAAGCGAAGCGGCTCACCGGCGCGGAATACCTGTGTCTCGCGGGTGGAGTAGCATTGAATTGTGTGTCAAACGGAAAGCTGCAAAAGTCGGGGATATTCAAGGATATCTTCATCCAGCCTGCGGCCGGAGATGCGGGCGGTGCTCTGGGTGCTGCACAAGCTGCTTACCACATCTATTTTGGTTGTGAACGAGATATTTCGGGGACCGGTGACGCATTGCAGGGTTCTTATCTGGGTCCTACATTTTCGGACCTGGAAGTTGAACTGACGGCGAAGAAATACAAAGCGGTCTACACTCATTTTCAAAAGTTCGAGGTGCTCACTGCCCAGGTAGCTGCTATTCTGGCAGAGGGCAATGTAGTGGGCTGGGTACAAGGAAGAATGGAGTTCGGGCCGCGCGCTCTGGGCGCGCGCAGCATTCTCGGCGACCCGAGGAATGCAGAAATGCAGAAGAAGCTCAATTTGAAAATCAAATACAGGGAGTCCTTTCGCCCGTTTGCACCTTCGGTACTTGCAGATGAATGCGCTGACTTCTTTGATTTTGATGGCATATCTCCCTATATGTTGCTGGTACATTCTGTTAAAGAGCGCCTGCGAAAGCCCGTGCCGGCAAACTACGGATCAATGGATCTTCGAGAGAAGCTATATTATCAAAGATCAGAACTCCCCTCGATTACGCACATTGATTATTCCGCAAGAATTCAAACTGTACATAAAACAACCAACCCGCGTTACTACGACCTGATTCAGGCATTTAAACAATTGACTGGCTGTCCGGTACTTGTAAATACCAGCTTTAACGTACGTGGAGAGCCCATTGTTTGTACTCCAAATGATGCTTACAGATGCTTTATGCGCACTGAGATGGACTATTTGGTGGTCGGTAATTATTTGTTTGACAAAAAACAGCAACCGGAATGGACTGAAAAGGACGGGTGGAAAGAAGAGTTTGTACTGGATTAACCCTCATGCAAAATGGCTCAAAATAATGGCATCTAAAATCTTTACCAGTGTTGTCCGCATCTTGTTCCTGGGATTGCTGTTTGTATTCCTTTTTTACCCCGACAAGTTTTCTATCAAATTTGATTACTCCGGTTATCCGCAAGCCGACAGCTGGTACGTGCGGCTGGCGAAACTCGCATGCTGGTTCCTGTTAATGGTCGAGATCATGCGTATTTTCTACTATGGCGTGGTTAAGCGGAATGCAAAGGAGCTAACTGCCCGTGTTGCTACAATTCTTACAACCCTTGTTCTGGTGTTGATTATTCTGGAAATGACATTTATGTACATTCCACAAAGTCATGAAGGAGTGCTTTCAAAAGCTTCACAGATCTGGTGGGAGAAATACTGGAAACCCGTAAACTCGCTGGGTTACCGTGATAACGAAATCAGGAATGAGAACGGCAAAAAGAAAATCCTTGTGATCGGAGATTCGTTTGCCGCTGGCCACGGCCTGAATAATGTGAATGAGCGCTTTTCGAATATCCTGGAAGCGAAACTCGGAACAGACAGGTATACGATCTATAACCTTGGAATGTCAGGCGCGGATACCCGCGACGAAGCAAAGCGTTTGTACGATTTTCCTGTCAAGCCTGACATTATCATTCTTCAATATTTCCCCAATGATATAGAAAAGGCTGGCCGCGATAAAGGTCTTTTGCTGACAGGAGCAGAGCCTTATGCAGATCTCAAAGGTCCAATGGCGACGATCATAAAGCGGTTTTATTTGCCCAATTTCATTTACTGGCAACTTCCGCATATCGGTGTAAGCACTTTTGAAAATTTTGTGCACGCAGCATATACGGATACCACAGTCCTGAGCACACACCTGAAAGACCTCTCAGCAATGCTTGCCTACCGTGATTCTACAAAAGCACAGATGTACGCAGTCTTCATACCATTCCTTTTTCAAGTAGATAAAAGCGCTGGTGAAACCAGAGCTGTGGTAGAATACCTGCAGTCAAAGAATGTAACAATCGTCGGCATTAACGACGGGATCAAAAAACTACCGGGGAAGGAAAGAGTGGTTGGTGAAAATGATGGTCACGCGAGTGCGGCGATCAACCAGCTCATTGCCGATAGGCTCTACGCAGCCATTAGCAAGCATTAACTGCTTTGGAAGCGACTGCAATACAGCATACATAAATTTAAAACGACAAACGAATGGATTTTCTGACTGATTTATTTGCATTTATGAAGGAGCGTAAAAAATGGTGGCTTGCTCCTGTAATCATTGTTTTGCTCCTGATTGGTATCCTGGTCGTAATCGGAGGAGGTTCAGCGGCAGCTCCATTTATTTATACCTTATTCTAACACTTCGATGACTGTACCTGATAAGTCGGAGCACGCAAAAGCACAGTTGGTAATTGTCACCGGCCTTATTCTGATCTTCTATTTTTTTAAACAACCAGCTATACTGGCTGCTGCGGCCATCGTCGGAATGGTAAGTTTACTTATTCCGCCTGCCGGTGAGATCATTGTAAAATGCTGGTTTAAAATCGCGGAGGTACTGGGAAAGATCAATGGCGCCATTTTGCTCACGGTAATCTTTTTCATAGTACTTATCCCCGTCGCTTTGATAGCGCGGATGAATAGAAAAGATGCATTGACGCTCAAACGAAGACAGTCCGGGTCTCTCTTCCATGAAAGAAACCACAAGTATGGCGCCAAGGATCTTGAAAATGTATGGTAATTGGGTTTTGGTTGTAAAAGAAAGAGCCTGGTTTCAGGCTTTTTTCTTTCTGCATGCTCTATCGTAAAGTAATTGCAGCATCCCGTCTTTCAGACCCACATCGGGTACGTGAATGATTTCCGCCCCTGCCCACTTCATTGCTGAGGTGTAAATATCTCCCGCAGGAACAATTACGTCGGCTCTGTCGGGATTGAGTTGCAGCTTGTTGATCCTTTCTTCTAGTGAAAACTGGGAAATGTACTCTTTCATTCTCTCAATTTCTTCCAGACTAGTGGAGCTTTCGGTAAGCTTAGAAGACAAATCAAAAAGCTTATTGATGTTACCACCCGTTCCAACTGCCTGAATAGGCTGGCTGTAGTCGACATGCTGGTTGATCCACTCTTTGATTTTCTGCCACGAATTCTTGGATTCTTTTCCTTCAAGAAGCCTCACAGAACCCAGTTTGAAGGATTTTGCAAAAGTCTTTACACGGTCTTTGTACAAGTTCAACTCCGTGCTGCCGCCGCCCACGTCAATGTGAATATACTGACCCTCACCCAGTGATTTGACAACGACATTATTAACAAGCTCAGCTTCACGTTGTCCGTCAATGATCTGAATGTGAATGCCGGTGCGGTTTACAATGCGGTCGCGGACTTCATATCCGTTTTCGGCCTCACGCATCGCAGATGTGGAGCACGCCATGAAATCATCTACTTCGTGCAGTTCCATGAGGAGCTGGTAAGCAAGCATCAATTTCATCATGCGGTCTTCACTCTGTTCCGTGATCCGGCCCTGAGTAAAAACGTCATGGCCTAAACGAAGCGGGAAACGTACATATTCAACCTTTTTGAAGCGGGAAACGCCGCCGTCATGCAGTACAGAGGAAATCTGCATGCGGGCACCATTGGATCCTATATCTATTGCAGCGAATTTCAAGGAAACGTATTATAGGGGAGTAAATAAAAGCCAAAAATAGAACTTTCACGAACACATTGTACGGGTGCCCGTGAAAGTTAAAGCTGTTTATCTACATTTTGCCGCCTATCTGATACAGAAGCTTCAACTTTACACCCGGTCCGGTAGTATGGCTCAGGGGAGTCAGAGGGGTAAAATAAGTGTAAACATAACCTTCGGCCTGTACTACAATCGGGTGCCAGGTTTTCTCAATTCCTACAGAGAAGTTGACCGAGCTGACAGCAGGTACTTTGGTCTTTTTATCAAATTCGTTTTTGAAGTACTCTTTGTTCGGCGCAATGCAATCGAATGAAACTTTTTCTTTGGACGAGACCGTCACATTGGTACCAACTCCGGCGTAGTAAGCCCAGTTGTCTTTCAGATTGTTCCGGAATGCGACTGTAAGCGGGATCTGGACAAGCGTCGGATTTACTTTAATGTTAAACACATCCAAAGCGAGCGGTACATCTCCCGGGTGCGATCGCTTGAAATCCTTACGTACTTTCTCCCTGAATATCTTTTCTGAAATAAACTCCATTGGTTTTACTTTCAGCCAGCTTATCCCTGCCGTGATCGAGAACTTCCTGGCCACCAGTACCTCGCCCACAACTGACTTCGCAGTTCCGTTTGCTTCCATTTGAATACCTCCCCCAAACCGGTAAGGTGCTTTAATGTCAAGCTTCGGGACTATATTATCCGCCTTCGCGGTCCTTTCCACTTTTTTGTCAGCAATGGTACTGACTTTTGCAATTTGAACATTGTTCCAGTTGATCGCTCTTTGTACCTGTCTGGTAGAGAGCCTGTTTGCCAAATCATAGTTCATCTTTCTTGAAAGCGCATTGCCACTATTTACATTCAGCGGGGACTTAGACGAGAGTACAGTGAAATATTCACGAGATACCGCGGCAGGTGGTACTTCGTCCGTACCGCTCATGCCGGAAGCTGCATATTGCCTCTCGCTGTTTGCAGAGCTCTCAGCAACTTCGGATTTTTTACGATGTGACAGGTAAGGTTCAGAAGTCCGGGTATTTGCATTAAAAGCGTAGGAATTCTCAGTGAAGCGAGCTGCATTTTCCCGCACAGCCACCTGGTAACTCTGCCTGTCTTGATCCGCATCTGCTTTTTGCACAATGTAAATGGTATCCGCTTTCGCAACCTGAGCGGGTTGTTGTTTGATCACTTCGATCTGCTCCTGCAGGTTTTTTACGTCTGCAAGCAGGCTGTCATTTTGTGATAGCTGGTTTACGTAAAGAAACGCCATTACCGCCGTTACCGAAGCTGCGGCGGCATATCCGATCCATGAACTATATTGTTGCCAAAAACTCGGCGGCGTGTGCGCATGCATGTAATTCTGCATTCTGGCCCAATCCGCTTCCTGAAAGTCTGGTTGGATACTCTCTAATTTCCGGCGTATAGTTGTTTCAAATTGATTAGTTTTCATTTCCTCTGAATGACTTTACGGCCCAATCGCTTGGAAAGAGATGTGGGTAATATTGTTTTATTAAATGCTGCAACCGGGCTCTTGCACGAACATAATGCGACCGGACTGTGGCCTCATTGATTTGCAGCAGATCTGCAATTTCCCTGTGATTGTAGCCATCGACTACATATAATAAAAAGACGTTTTTATAAACAGGCTTGATTTTCTGGATCAATGCAAGTATTTCTTCTGCTGTAATCTGCGAGATTACATCTTCTTCAAACTTCGGATAAGGCGCATCTTCCAATGCAATCATATCCTCGCTGTGCTTTTTATGTTTGCGATAATAACTGATCGCCGTATTCACCATGATAGTCCGCAACCAGGCTTTAAAGGGGTGGTTCGGATCATATTTTTGTAGATTATTAAAGACTTTCAGGAAGCCTTCATTCAAAACTTCCTCGGCTTCTTCTGTGGAGGCAGTGTAACGAAGGCAGATACTTTTAGAATAGCCGAAAAACTGTTTATAGAGATGCCGCTGCGCCTGGTTGTTACCCGCAATGCACGCAGCTACGACAGATTCGAAGTCGTTCTCATTAAAGGATATTTTTCTTCCAAATAGCAACGTCAGGGTATCAAGATTGTCAGGGATCGCATTCTTAATGTCAGTTACGTGGGTAGCTGAGCTTATGTTGCAAAAAATTACAAAAAAGTTAACGCTGTTTAAAATCAGGATTTTAGTCAGGAAAGTGACTGGTGGGAGATCAAAAGTGCCTTTCCGTGCAACAGTGGAGGAAATACCAGCGTAATCCCATTTAAAGCACCGGCTAACTGATGAAGCTGACGCCTCGGCGAGATGAAATTTTAACTTTTTATAACATTTGAAGACCTTTTGTTAGGGGTGAGTTGGAATACGGCCCGGGATCTTTCGGGGCCGTATTTATTTTTTGCTGGCGAGCATTTCCAGCGCCGAGGAATTCTTGATTTCGCCCATCACAAACAAGCTGTGCGTACTCCCAATGTTATCCAGGGAGCCAAGTTTCTGCATTAAAAATTGCTGATACTGCGACATATCGTCGACTACTACTTTTAATAAAAAATCGTAGTCGCCCGAAATGTTGAAGCATTCCATTACCTCGGGCATCGCCGTAACAGCCTTGACAAATCTTTCGCCCATATTCTTAGAATGTTCTTTGAGCGCGATATTGCAGAAAGCCATTAACTTTTTCCCGACTTTCTCACGGTCGACCAGCGCGACGTACTTCCGGATCACGCCTTCCTTCTCTAATCTTCTTACCCGTTCGTAAACCGGCGTGTAAGAAAGATTGAGCTTTTCGGATAATTCGCGTGTTTTCAGGGTCGCATCCTGTTGCAGCAAATGCAGGATTTTGGCATCTGTTTCGTCCAGATTATACATAGATAGAATATCTTTATTCACTTCAACTAACCTTCGAATATAGATAAATAGTGTATCGAATGTCAAATAGGTAGATGTTTAGTCTAATATTTTTTGTTTTATTGAATAAAAAATCTATTGACTTAAATTTGTCTCTTGTAAAGTCTGCTTCCGGCGGATTAATCATGAACTCATCAAAATATTACATAAATGATAGCAACTGAAAAGGCGGATATTCGCGAGATTCTTAAAAACCGCATTCTTGTATTGGATGGAGCTATGGGTACGATGATCCAGCGGTACAAGTTGGAGGATCACGATTACCGCGGCGACCGTTTTGCCGATTGGCCGCAGGATGTGAAAGGAAACAATGATTTACTTTCCCTGACTCGACCAGATATCATCAAAGAAATTCACGCCGCTTATTTTGAAGCAGGCGCAGATATCGCCGAAACCAATACTTTCTCCGGTACTGCCATCGCGATGGCAGATTACGGAATGGAAGAGCTGGTTTACGAACTGAACTACGAATCGGCACGGCTGGCGCGGGAAGTAGCCGACGAGTTCACCGAGCGTGAGCCTGATAAGCCAAGATTTGTGGCCGGTTCAATGGGCCCTACCAACCGGACAGCCTCTCTTTCGCCCGATGTAAACAATCCAGGTTACCGTGCAATCAGCTTTGATCAGCTGGTTGAGGCTTATTATGAGCAGATTAAAGGGTTGACTGATGGTGGTTGTGACTTGTTGCTTGTAGAAACCATCTTCGATACATTAAATGCAAAGGCAGCGCTTTTCGCAATTGACCAGTTTTTTGTTGATGCAAAAAATGGCAAGGTAGAGCGGCTTGATTCCTGGAAGAATGTACCTGGCGAATCGTTACCGGTCATGATCTCAGGAACAATTACCGACGCATCGGGCCGCACGCTTTCCGGGCAAACTACGGAAGCTTTTCTGACTTCGGTTTCGCATTTACCATTACTTTCTGTTGGCCTGAACTGTGCATTGGGTGCTGATTTAATGCGTCCCTATGTTCAGATCCTGGCGAAGGAATCTCCATTTTATACATCGGCTCACCCGAACGCCGGCTTGCCGAATGAAATGGGTGAGTATGACGAATCGCCGGAGCAAATGGGTGAGGTAATCGACGGGTTTTTGAAGGATAACCTGATCAATATCATCGGAGGCTGCTGCGGAACTACGCCCGATCACATCAGGGTGATTGCAGATCTTGCCAGGAAACATGCACCGCGTTCATTGCCGGCAGCTGAAACAGTCATGAAGCTATCGGGTCTTGAGCCGGTTAAGATCAATAAGCTGACGAATTTTGTAAACATTGGCGAGCGTTGCAACGTAACGGGATCGAAGAAGTTTGCAAGGTTGATTCGTGAAGGCAAATATGATGAAGCTTTGTCCATTGCACGCGAACAGGTGGAAAGTGGCGCGCAGATAATTGACGTCAATCTCGACGAAGGTATGATCGACGGGGTAGAGGCAATGAAGACTTTTGTGAACCTGATTGCCTCAGAACCGGATATTTCCAAAGTGCCACTGATGATCGATTCCTCAAAATGGGAGGTGATCGAATCGGGACTGAAATGTGTGCAAGGTAAGTCCATCGTAAACTCGATCTCGCTGAAAGAAGGAGAGGAGAAGTTTAAAGAATCGGCCCGGACTGTGCTGCGGTATGGTGCGGCAACAGTGGTAATGGCGTTCGATGAACAAGGTCAGGCCGATAATTTTGAACGTCGCTGCGAAATTTGTTCAAGAGCTTACAGGATCCTGGTCGATGAAGTTGGCTTCCCTGCTGAGGATATCATTTTTGACCCAAATATCCTGACCGTTGCTACGGGAATGGAGGAGCATAACAATTATGCGGTCGACTTTATCAATGCAGTTCGCTGGATCAAGGAAAACCTGCCACATGCAAAAGTTTCAGGCGGGGTGTCCAATGTATCTTTCAGTTTCCGCGGAAATGAGCCTGTGCGCGAAGCGATCCATACTGCATTCCTGTACCACGCGATCAAGGCTGGTCTGGATATGGGTATTGTAAATGCAGGCCAGATTGGTATCTACGATGAAATTCCGAAGGATGTTCTGGAGCTGGTGGAAGATGTACTGCTCAACCGTCGCCCGGATGCAACTGAGCGGCTGGTAACTTATGCCGAAACAGTTAAGGATAAAGGAAAATCGCAAAGCGGCCCGGATTTGAGCTGGCGACAGTTGCCGATTAAGGAGCGGATATCCCACGCACTGGTAAAAGGGATCTCTGATTATATAGATGAAGATATTGAAGAATGCCGCCATCTGTTCAGCCGACCTTTGGAAGTGATTGAGGGACCTCTGATGGACGGAATGAGCATTGTGGGAGATCTTTTCGGAGAGGGAAAAATGTTTTTGCCGCAGGTTGTAAAGTCTGCGCGGGTGATGAAAAAGGCGGTGGCTTATTTGCAGCCTTTTATTGAAGCCGAAAAGAGCGAAGGAGGAAGTTCAGCGGGCAAAATCCTGCTGGCGACAGTAAAGGGAGATGTGCACGATATCGGTAAGAACATCGTAGGAGTAGTGCTCGGTTGTAACAACTACGAAATCATCGATCTGGGGGTAATGGTGCCGACAGACAAAATCCTCGCGGCGGCGGAAGAACATAATGTAGATATTATCGGATTGTCGGGACTGATTACACCTTCGCTGGATGAAATGGTAGGTGTAGCAAAAGAAATGGAGAGAAGAAAGCTGAAAACTCCTCTTCTGATCGGCGGAGCGACTACTTCACGCATTCACACAGCTGTAAAAATTGATCCAAATTATTCCGGCCCGGTTATTCACGTACTGGATGCTTCGCGTTCGGTTCCGGTCGCGGGCAAATTGATCCAGAGCGAGAAAAGCCAGGCAGATGTACTCGCAGATATTAAAGCGGAATATGCCAAATTACGCGATGATCATGCCAAAAGAGGTGGTGAAAAAGCGCATATCAGCATTGAAAAAGCGCGTGAGAATAAAGCGAAGATCAATTGGAGTGAATTCACAGCAACGAAACCGCAGTTCTTAGGAACACGCGTTTTCGATGATTACGATCTGGCGGATATTGCAAAATACATTGACTGGACACCATTCTTCCAAACCTGGCAGCTGCACGGGAAATATCCCAAGATATTTGAAGACAAGGTGGTAGGGCAGGAAGCAATGAAATTGTACGAAGATGCTGCAGTGTTACTGGGCGAAATCATTCGTGATAAAACGCTCAAAGCAAAAGCAGTGGTCGGCTTCTGGCCGGCAAACTCCATTCAGGACGATATCGTGCTGCATAGCTTCGAGGAAGAGACACGGGAGGTTCCGTGTGAGCGGCACGGTTCGCACAATCACATTGAGTACAGAATTAGCCAGCACGCGGAAGAAAATCTGAATGCAGGAGAGCTGGTGGCAGATACCGCGGCGGTTTTGCATCATTTACGCCAGCAAAGTCAGAAAGCTTCCAATCTGCCAAACTATTGTCTGTCAGATTTCGTAGCGCCATTGGAAAGCGGCCACCAGGATTATATCGGAGGGTTTGCAGTGACTGCTGGAATCGGCATTGAGCCGCTGATTGAGAAATATGAAAAAGACCACGACGACTACAACAGTATCATGATCAAAGCGCTTGCGGACAGACTGGTGGAAGCGCTTGCGGAGCTGATGCATGAAAAGGTGAGAAAGGAACTGTGGGGTTATGATAAAAGTGAAAGCCTTTCCAATGAAGAGCTGATCAAAGAAGCGTATAGAGGTATCCGTCCCGCGCCGGGCTATCCTGCCTGTCCCGATCATACCGAGAAAAGAATGCTCTTTGACCTGTTGAAAGCAGAGGAAATCGGCATTGAGCTGACAGAAAGTTTCGCAATGTATCCTGCAAGCAGTGTAAGCGGCTGGTATTTTTCACACCCCGAAAGCAGGTATTTCCCGGTAGGAAAAATATTTAAAGATCAGGTTGAAGATTATGCCCGCAGAAAGGAGATGTCTGTGGAGGAAACGGAAAAATGGCTGTCTCCTGTTTTGGGATATTAATCTGTTAAGCTTCAAGCATTTTTCAAAGGGATGTGGATTTATTCACGTCCCTTTTTTATTTGGGAATAATATACTTTTTCAACGCTATACGCGTATTTAAATGGAGCATCGAGCAATAAACAGGTATTTATACTCTATTTTCTCAATATTTTACAGTAGATATTTGTCTAATTGAAGTAGTAAATAGTTTATTAGCCATGAAAAGAAATATCTCAGTCTTCATTCTTCTGATTCTGCTTGCATCTTCATTTAAATACAGAACCAAGGCAAGAGAAAACAGTCAGCCATTTTTGCCTGATCGTTTAAGGAATATGGTTCCCGCGAAACCTGCGGAGCAGAATACATTTGAAGCTGCGGTAACTAAAATGCAGCAGGCAAATCTTGAAATGGAAAGAGGTAATCCCGAACTTTTTAAATCATTGTGGCTCCAAAGTGATGATGTAACATTTTTCGGCGACAACAGAAATGCTGAACTCAAAGGTTGGAATGCAATATCAGCCAACCTCGACTCAGCCAAAAAGCCGGTTTCTGCTGATGTCAATTATACATTCGAAAAGATTGCCAGCGACGAAGGTGATTTGCAGGCTTACTTAATACAAAAAGAACATTACAAACCTGCGGATGGAAAGTCCAGGGATTTGCAGGTGACTGTCGTCTTCCGGAAAGAAAATGGTGAATGGAAAATCGTTCACCGCCACGCAGACAGCATCTTACCCGGCAAGAAATCAGACGAAATTGCTAAATAATTGCGCTGAGTCCTGATATTTAATTCGGCGTAGCACATACCGATATTTTGTTGTTATTTTTGCACCTTTGGCTAAAAAGTGACGACACAATATTTATGGAAAGATTTACAGGACTGCTCGGTATTGTGCTGATCCTCGGCATTGCATTCGCAATGTCAAACAACAGAAAAGCAATTAATT
Organism: Dyadobacter sp. Leaf189; assembly: GCF_001424405.1. Taxonomy (GTDB): domain Bacteria; phylum Bacteroidota; class Bacteroidia; order Cytophagales; family Spirosomataceae; genus Dyadobacter. The sequence goes on along the minus strand of NZ_LMPS01000004.1, from coordinate 1,013,792 downwards.
ACCGTACCGTTGGCGTGGGTCTTGCGTTGCAGTTCGGTTTGGCAGTCTTCATTCTCCGAACGGATATTGGCCAGGCAGTCTTTCAGTGGCTGGGTGAAAAAGTACAGAAGCTCCTTTCGTTTTCAGACAAGGGAGCTGATTTTGTTTTTAGCACACTGGTAAGGCCCGATCTTATGCAGCGCGCATTCGGTCCCGGTAACGACTTCGTTTTCTTCTTCAAGATTATCCCTACCATCATTTTTGTTGCTGTTCTCGTGAATATGCTCTATCACCTCGGGATCATGCAACGATTGGTATCTTTCATCGCAAGAGGTGTTTACTGGCTGATGGGCGTGAGCGGGGTGGAAGCACTTTCCAATGTAGCAAGTACATTCGTTGGACAGGTTGAGGCGCAAATTATGATCAAGCCTTACCTGAAAAATATGACCAATTCGGAGTTAATGGCTTCGATGACGGGTAGCTTTGCCTGCATTGCAGGGGGAGTTATGGCGGTTTACATCTCTTTGGGAGTACCCGCGCCTTATCTGATCGCGGCTAGTTTGATGGCGGCGCCCGGCGCATTGGTCATTTCCAAAATCGTCTTTCCCGAAACACTGCAGTCTGATTCAAAAGGTGCTGTGAAACTGGAAATCCAGAAAACGCACGCGAATTTGCTGGATGCAATTGCAGGCGGCGCAAGTGAAGGCTTGAAAGTAGGGTTCAATGTAATTGCGATGCTGATCGGCTTTATCGCATTGGTTGCATTACTGGATTATCTGCTCGGCTACATAGGCGGACTTTTCTCGTTTCCGCAACTCAGTTTCAACTTCGTTTTAGGGAAAGTATTCTCGGTTTTTGCGTGGGCAATGGGAGTGCCTGCGAAAGACATTGAAACAGCAGGCTCTTTGATGGGTACCAAAATGGTGATCAATGAATTTGTAGCATATCTTGACCTGGTTAAGGTAAAAGATACCCTTGACCAGAAAACCATCGTCATCACCAGTTTTGCATTGTGCGGCTTTGCAAATTTCAGCTCCATTGCCATTCAGGTAGGAGGAATTGGAGAGCTGGCCCCCACGCGGCGCGCTGATCTTGCGCGGCTGGGCTTCAAAGCATTGATATGCGGTACACTGGCTTCTTACATGTCTGCTACATTGGCCGGCTTGTTGTTATGATTTGGTAAAATCCGGTTCCTGATTTTCATGTTGGCACAGATATTTCTGACCTGTTTTCAAATTAACAGCACAGAAACGCTACTCCATGAAAAATATCAAACTGTATTTCTCTATCATCAAGGAAAGCTTTAACGAGTTTATGAACGATAGCGGGCTCAAATTGAGCGCAGCGCTTTCGTACTATACCATATTTTCACTGGCACCGATGCTGCTTGTGATCATATCGGTTTTCAGTATCTTTTTTGGTAAAGATGCCATTCAAGGTGAGCTTTTTGGTCAGATCAGCGGACTGGTAGGCGCGAGTGCTGCCCAGCAGTTACAGGAAATCCTGAAAAATGCAGAGCTCTCCAACAAATCGGGAATGGCGGCGGGGATCGGGATTGTCACGCTGCTGATCGGTGCGACCGGGGTTTTTGCTGAAATGCAGGACTCCATTAATTATATCTGGTCCATCAAATCCAAGCCTAAGAAAGGGTGGCTGCAATACCTTAAAAACCGCCTGATATCATTTTCGATGATACTTACCCTGGGTTTTTTGCTTGTGGTATCACTGGGAGCAAGCGCGTTGGTGGATGTATTAAGCAACCGTCTCGAAAGCTATTTTTCGGAAGCTTCCGTAGTGCTCTTCTACATTGTTAACCTTGCATTGGTACTTACCATTATTACATCCCTGTTTACAGTGATCTTCAAGATTCTTCCGGACGGAGAATTGAGATGGAAAGAATGCATGGTAGGAGCAGGATTTACTGCTATTCTCTTTCTGATCGGTAAATTCGTGATCAGCTTTTACCTGGGTAAGTCGGATCTTGGGGCAGCTTATGGTACCTCAGCTTCCATTGTAATCCTGCTCACCTGGATTTATTATTCGTCCATCATCCTCTATTTCGGAGCTGAATTTACCAAGGTATACGCCCGGCTGGATGGAGTAGGCATTACGCCGAATCACCACGCGGTATTGATTGTGAGGCAAGAACTTGATGAAGATACAGGAAAGGTAGTTTCCTGAAAGGCATAAAAAAGGTGCCTCTTGCATTTGCAGGAGGCACCTTTTTTACTTTGTAATCTATTTGATAACCATTTCAAATGGCATTCTGGCCTGCATTCCGCCCATGTTCATCAGCTTCTTGTACATCTTCACGTAAGGTGCCAATTCACCCAGGTTTTTTGCAGTTACTTTCTCTTCTTCGTCTCCTATCATCTTATTGAAAAACTCATCAAGAGGTTTTTTCTTTTCGGGATAATAACGCACGCGGTAATCTCCTTCTGATAGCTTCGCCGCTTTCGCCGCTATTTTGACTGCATCATCGACGCCGCCAAGTACGTCAACCAAACCGTTTTGCTTTGCTTCCACACCCGACCAAACCCTTCCCTGAGCGAGGCTCTTCAATTTTTCGACCGACATTCTGCGGCCCTGGGCCGCTTTTCTTGTGAAAGTTTCGTAACCCTCATTTACACTTTTCTGAATCATCGATTTTTCAAATTCAGTCATTTCGCGCGTTGCAGTAGGCCAGTCAGCGTGCGGGCTTGTACCTACGCCGTCGAAAGTGATACCCAGCTTGTTGTTCATGAAATCGGTTACATTAAATACAAGCCCGAAGATCCCGATTGAGCCGGTGATGGTATTAGGTTGGGCAACGATCGTATCACAGCCCATCGCCATATAATATCCACCCGAAGCTGCTACATCAGACATGGAAGCTATTACTGGCTTTTTCTTGGCAGTAAGCTGAATTTCACGCCACATAATATCGGAAGCAAGCGCACTGCCGCCCGGAGAATTGATCCTGATCACAACCGCTTTGATCTTGTCGTTTTCGCGGATTTCTTTCAGCTCTTTTACAAACTTGTCAGATCCGATATTATCATCACCGCCGTCGCCGCTGGTAATTTCACCCTCAGCTACCAACACACCTATGCGTTTGTTGAAATCGCCTTCTTTCACTTTGGCGGGGCCTTTCAGGTATTTGCTTACGCCCACATAGGAGATATTCTTCTTCTCTTCAACTTTCAGCTCCTTTTTGAGGTAGGATTCCAGCTCGTCCTGGTAACCCAGGTTTGTAATGAATTTGTTGTTCAAAGCGGCTTTTGGATTTTCTACACCAAGTGAGTCAGCCAGGTTTTGCAATTGCGGAACGGGGATTCCCCGCGATGCCGAAATATTTTTAAGGAAGTTGCCGTTAATGGCGGTAATAAGCTCGGAAGACTGCTTTTTGCTCGCTTCGCTCATATCCGAGCGCGTAAACATTTCAATGGCGCTCTTGAATTCACCTACCCTGAAAACCAGCGGTTTTACGTCCAGCTTGTCAAATGTGCCTTTGAAAAAGCTGTATTCCACCGAAAGTCCATTCCATTCAATGCCGCCTACTGGGTTCAGGTAGATCTTATCAGCTACCGAAGCGAGGTAGTATCCTTTTTCGGAGTAGGATTCAGCATAGGTAACGATGAATTTCTTTGATTTTTTAAATTCCGTCAGCTGGTGCCTGATTTCCTCCAATGTAGCCCAGCCTGCTTCCGGGCTGTCTGTTTTCAAATATATTCCTTTGATTTTATCGTCAGCCTGAGCGTTTTTCAAAGCTTCCAGAATGTCTTTCAAACCCACTACATCATTGTTACCACTGAACATTCCGCCAAAATCAGAAAAAGGATTATCAACACCCACTTCCTGGATCGGCTGGTTCAAATCAAGTTTAAGGACTGATTTATCATTGATAACAACTTCTTCATCAGACGAAAACATGGAGCCTATGCCGACCAGAATTGCGAAAGACAAGAAGAAAAAGAGGATGATGCCCACGAATGTGGCGAGCACGTACTTAAAGAACTGCAGCATTTTATATTAACGGTATGAAGTTTTCATTTTAAAGATACGTAAGGAACAAAAATATGTAGTAATTGTGCGGCGATGCGGGAGAAATATTGTCAAAAGGTCGAACGCTATTTTAAGTGGTTTATAAGCTCTGGTAAAACTTTTAAGCGCACCCCACAAGTATTACAAACCCCGATTCAGTATTTTTGAAAAAAACAATGGAGATGAAAAAGACCCTCATTTTAGTCCGTCACGCCACTGCCGAGGACCAAACTTTCAGAACACGCGATTTTGACCGCAACCTGAATAATAAAGGGCTCGCAGAAGCTGAGTTAATGGGAAAATGGCTGGCCGATTCGAATGTAAGGCCGGACATTTTCATTTCGAGCCCGGCTTCAAGGGCATTTAAAACAGCGGAGATTTTTGCAAAACAGCTGGGGGTTAATGTAGCTTCCATTAATTCACGCGCCGATATCTACGATGGCGGACCAAGAGCATATCTTACTTCGGTGAATGCGGTTTCTGAGGATTTTTCAACACTTATCCTTTTCGGCCATAATCCGGACATAACCTATTTTGCCGAATACCTTTCTGGTTCAAATATCGGCTCGATGAAGAAATCAGGGATTGCTTTTATAGAGTTTAAAGAGCAGAAATGGGAGGAGATATCAGCCAAAACGGGCGATTTGATTTTGTATAAAACACCAAAACAGGTCGGGGGAATTGAGTAAAATGGAAAAATCTAACAGGAACCGGCGCATTTTCATCATCGTATTTATAGCATTCGTAGCACTCTTTGCCTACATATCCTATGATATGTCGAGCCGCACTACAGCTCCCTGGAACAAGCCCAAGCAACTGAACCGCGCATTACCCGGGGCAGCTCCTGACGCGGATTCCCTCAAACTGGATTCGCTCATGCAGGAAGTCGAGTAACAATCAGCCCCTGGGATGGAATTCCTTTACGATCTGTTTGAGATAATCCCTGTCCAAATGCGTGTAAATTTCGGTGGTGGTAATGGACTCGTGGCCGAGCATTTCCTGCACCGCCCGCAAGCTCGCGCCTCCTTCGATCAAATGCGTAGCAAAAGAATGGCGAAAAGTATGCGGACTTACATTCTTCTGAATACCGGCTTTTTCGGCAATGTCTTTGATCATTAAAAAGATCATCACCCGCGAGAGCTGTCCGCCTCTCCGGTTCAGGAAAACAATGTCGCCGCTATCCTTATCAGGCGCAATTTCATTCCGGACGTGTTCGAGGTAAATCTGCGTGTACTTAATTGCCTCTTTCCCAATAGGTACCAGTCTCACTTTGTCGCCTTTGCCTAAAATCCGAAGAAAGCCGATATCGAAGTAACAATGGGTAAGCAGCAAGCTTGTAAGTTCTGATACCCGTAACCCGGAGCTGTACAGTACTTCAATAATCGCGCGGTTTCGGGTACCTTCCGGAGTTGAATGGTCGATCGCGCCGAGCATGGATTCTATCTCTTCGTAGGAAAGCACATCGGGCAATTTGCGTGGAAGGCGCGGGGATTCCAGCAGCTCCGTCGGATCGTCGGCTATCTCATTTTCGAGCACCAGATATTTAAAAAAAGCTTTGATACCCGACAGCATCCTGGCTTGCGAATGCGCCGCAAGGCCAAGTTCGGCGAGGTATTTCAAAAATGCGGTCAGGTGTGCCTCCTCTATTTTTCCGGGAGCAAGGTTGATCCCTGCCAGGGTAACAAACTCTTCCAGCTTCTCCACATCACGGACGTAAGCCTCCACCGAATTACCCGATAGCGCGCGTTCCAGCCGCAGGTAGTTTTTGAAATGTTTAATGTAGCTTTGCCACATAGCAAGAAGAAAATTTAATCTGCACGAATCAATGAAAAAGATATTGATCCTGAATGGTCCCAATCTAAATCTTTTGGGCAAACGTGAACCTACAATTTACGGCAGCCAGTCATTTGAGGATTATTTTGAAACACTAAAAGGTACATTCCCTGGCGTAGAACTGCATTACTTCCAATCCAATCACGAAGGCGCGCTCATTGATAAAATACACGAAGTAGGTTTTACATTCGATGGTATCATTATCAACGCAGGCGGGCTGACGCATACTTCCATTGCATTGGCAGACGCATTATCATCAGTGAGAACCCCGGCCATCGAGGTTCATATTTCCAACATTCACGCAAGAGAATCCTTCCGTCACCACAGCTACCTCACATCAAGATGCAAAGGAATGATCTGCGGGCTGGGACTGAGGGGTTATGAGTTGGCGGTGAGGTGGTTTGATTTCTAATGATTGAATGATTGAATGAGTGAATGAGTGAATAAGTGGATAAGTGGATTTCAAATTAATTCACTCATTCACTCATTCAAAATTACCTGAAAACCGCATTGCTGAAAAGGATCTTTCCATTGTAGAGCATGGCGCGGAAAACGGGATCGTCCATCATGTAGATAACCTGGCCGCGTCCCATTTCCTGTGCACCCAGGATCAATGTGTTTTTAAGCTTGCCGCTCATTTTATTACCTACAAAACCCGCTTTATAGCTCGTTTCTGTCAGGTATCCTACATTCCAGCCGTCTTTCAGATACTCACGCTCGTAAGCATCCCTTACGAGAGTAGTGTATTCTTTTGAGCAACCAAATGAGAGTGGGTGAGTTTCGTCCATCGTGAGCTGGAACATGCTGCCAGGCGACGAATCGCTCGCATCCTCACGCTCCTGATCGCCGTACTTTTTAAAGAAGTCTGCGTCTTTTTTCTTTTCTGAAAACTTCTTGCTGAGATTGAATCCAGGCTTGTTCAGGAAAGCATCCGTGGAGCCTTCCATTGCGATCAGTTTTCCGCCATTTTTTATCCAGCTTTGCAGGGCTTCCAGCTGCTTTTCGCCAAGGATATCCCCATATCTTCCATCCGGCAAAATCAGAACGTCAATTTCACTCCATGGAAGCGAAGAGAGCCTGGTTGCATTGACAATGGTGACCGGATATTTGATCTGCTGCTCAAAATAATGCCACACTGCACCGAACGACGTGGCTGAAATACCTTCGCCGCTTACCGCCACAACTTTCGGCGCGTTAATGGAAGCAACATGGTCATCGCCAAAATCCGCCCCTGAGGTTACCATACCTGTTTTGACAGGAGTAAGCTTTACAAAGTGCTTTGTTGCCAGCGAGGTCACGATTTTATCAAAATCAGCCCGCTCATTTCCTTTTTTTGTAATGATCAATGTGCCTGCCTCAAATGACTGCTTTTCAATTTCGAAGGGAATATTAGAGGTTTTTACCATAAAGCCGTTTTTGAGCAGCTCAGCCAGGAAAACAGCATCGCCGAATTCTGACCATTTAGCTACATAAGCATATACAGGAAAACCCGGGATCGCATTCTCTGTTTTTTCGGGCTGATAGGTTGCCGGAACGAGCTTTTCTTTCAGTCCGTAAGCTTTCAATCCAAAAATATATGACAAGCCCCAGCTCGTAACATCATAGGTAACCGAATCTTCCAGTACCGGCTTAGGTTCGAAAAGTACCCGGAGCAGGTTCGATTTCGGCTGAAATGCGCTGATCAGCAAATCATTATTTTCAATCTTAACAGACTCGTCAACAGAACTGCTCAGCTCCGTTCCTTTTACGGAGGCAGACTTTCCGGCAATCCCATAAGAGATACCCTGCTTGCTTAGCCAGTTGCCGAAATACCTGATGCGCTCTTCGTGTCCCTTTGTTTTTATTACGTAAGTCTTGAAGTTGCCCGCGGGTGCTTTTGCCGCATTATCGTGGTATTTGATAAACTCGTTAACGATCTTCTCTTTTTGTGACAAAACAGCTTCAAGCGTGGCCAGCGTGGTTGCATAGTGATGCGAAATGCGGCTTTTGAGTGTCAGCGTATCGTGCTCTTCCTTGCGTTCGATGCCGAGGCCGGCTCTACCGCCACCACCTTGCTCGTAAGTCACGCCCACAGCGCCATTAACGGTCGGCCAGGTATCTCCGTAGCTCGGATAGAAGAGATCGTAGTTGTATTTGGTAAAATAGGCCCAGTTGTTTTTGTCAAAATATTTGCGGCAGTACTCACCGATCAGGTCGTTAAACTGTCGTTGCCACGCTGTAATGTCTTTGTGAAAGGGTTTTGCAGCAGGAGGGAAGTAGTAGCTCCTCGAAGGACCCATTTCGTGGAAGTCGGCATGAAAATGCGGCATCCATTGATTGTACAGCGCAATCCGCTCCTGCGTTTCTTTCTGTGTTTGCCAAGCCCAGTCGCGGTTCAGATCGAAGAGGTAGTGATTAAACCTGCCGCCGGGCCAGGGTTCGTCGTGCTCCAATGCGAATGGGGTTACATCCGGAACTGCATTCTGGACCCGGTTATACCATTGCGAGTAGCGCTCGTATCCGTCGGGATTAATGCAGGGATCCACCATGATGACAAGGTTTTTCAGAAAATCCTTCGTCAATGCATTGTCCTTGTTGAGCAGCTCATAAATTACCTGCATGCTGGTGTTGGCAGAAACCGATTCGTTTCCGTGCACATTATAGCTCAGCCACACGATCGGCGGAACGCTCGCATCGGGCTTGCCTTCCAGCAGACCAATGCTTTTAAGATGATTTTGCCGGATCGATTCCAGCTTGCTCATATTTTCCGGTGACGAGATAAATGCAATCATCAGCGGCCTTCCCTCATTGGTTGAACCGTACTGCACCAGTTTCATCCGGTCCTGGTTCTGGGATTGGAGCAAAGTGAAGTACTGGGTGATCTGGCTATGAAAAGCAAACTTGGAACCAAGCTGAAATCCGAGGTGCTGTTCGGGTGTTGTATTTTGGGCAAAGACGGGGATTGCAGAAAAGGCAAGAAGAAGAACGCGGATATATTTTATCATAGGAGCAATTAGAAGAAATGCATAGACCCAAATTTAGAAAGTTACCCGTTTGGAATGTTAATCGCAGTTGAATAAAAAAAAGTTTACGGCAGAACGCGCTGATAATGAATTGATAAAAAAATAAGTGAATTTTATTTGCGTACAGAAGTTGCTTTTTAGAAATCGAGCCTGCATCTTTGCACCACGTTTTCGGAAAAGGGAAGCGGAAAAGTGAAAGAAAGTGCAAAAAAGCGCGCGAAGTAGGAGACCAGTCGGCCCATTCGTCTAGCGGTTAGGACACGACCCTTTCACGGTTGAAACAGGGGTTCGATTCCCCTATGGGTCACAAACCGTGCGAAGTAAAGCACTTTCAATCATTACAAAAACCGTCTTGTTTCAAGGCGGTTTTTTTGTTTTCTACCATTGCCCGCTTTGTCGGAACTTCGATCTCTCCTGATCGCGCCAGCCAGCCTCCTCCACATTCCCTCCCATTTTACCTTTCGTACATTGCTGTAATCCCCTGGATAATTATTCAGGAGATTCTTTTGGAGTTTTATCTTCTTTCCTTTCGCGATGCTGCGCGCCCCATCAAATGTAGCTGGGCAAGATTCAATTTTATTCTACATATTTGGGAAATACTTATATTGTATTGTAGTATATTTGACTCAAACAGCTGAATAACTTTCCAATAATTTCACAAATAACTCACATTATTATTGCTCACTAATTTTTACACTCTATGAATTTTTTATTGAAATTGGCCCTTGCGGGTGGATTTATCAGTCCATTGGCAGCGGCTCCGCATAGTGCGACGGGAGAGCTGGTCACAAGCACAGAAGCGGTTATCGTGACAAGCACGGAGGAGAAAAACAAAGAAACTATCAAGAAGGATTTGATAGAACTCGCTGGCCAGGCGTCCTACACAATCAGAAATCCTTATGCAGAGGCGGTAGACAAACCGTTCACTATCGAAGCAAAAACAATGGATCAAATGCCCGCTCCATTGGCAACCAAAGTAACCTGCGGAACACGGAACGGTCAGCCGGTTGTGTGGACTGACGGTGAATACCTTGGTCAAACAAACGATGGCAAGCAAGCATACACCAAGATCGTTGAAAACCGCATTTACTTCAACTGGGGTGGTACCGTGGCCGACAACATCTTTGTTCTGTTTTACCTGGATCTCGGCAAGTTCCCTAACACTACCGATAATGACGCGCTGATCAAACAATGCGTAAACCCGGTCGATCCGAGTACAGCTGCGAATAATTTGCTGGGAAAAACAAATGATGGAAAAATTACCTGCAACGGCCTTGTCATGGAAAACGGCGAGCTGCTGGGTACGTTTGTAGACAATGGTGCATATACTTACCAGTACACGAAGTACGTAGATGGTCGCCTGCGTGTGATGATCAAGCAAGGTGCAGATGATACTCGTACTGACAACTATTCAATGGGACTGCTGCCTGAGACAATCAATGGCACAAAAGGATATTTGAGCGATAAATGGAGAGGCAGGCTGACACTCGAAATGGTGAATGGCTGCTACTGGCCAATTGTACCTAAGTCTGCGACTCCGCTTGTTGAAAATAACTGTCCGGCAAACCCCACTGTCTCGGGTATTTCGGCTATCCAGCAAACCTCATTGCGCTTTACGTTTACAGGTAATGGTATCAGCGCTCTGAAGTGGCGGATTAAGTCAGGTAACTCGGTTCTCCGGGATGGTACTACACCTGATCTGGGAAGTAACAAAACAGTAAATCTTAGCTACGGTTCGTTAAACCCTGGTAACTACACGCTGGAAATAGAAGGTGCAAGCTGTACTTCCGGTACTGCTTCACGTCAGTTCACCATTCAGGAGCCTGTTGTTGTTATCCCTGATTGCCAGGGCGGCCCTTCTGTAACCACATTGAGAAATTTGTCTTCAACTGGCCTTACAGTTGATTTTGCCGGCACGAACCTGCGCAATTTCTCGTGGCGGATCCTCGAAGGTGCTTCTTCGGTTGCAAATGGCAGTACTGGTGTGCTTAACTCAAATACAGCAAATATTTCATACAACTATCTGCAAAATGGAACCTACACCTTCGAAATGAAGGCGCTGGATTGCAAAGCTGCATCTGTTGCTACTAAAAACTTTACGCTGTCAGGAGATACTCGGCCCACTTGCAAAAGAGGTCCTACTTTGCAGACACTGCTGAGTTCAGATGAAAGAAGTTTATCGTTCCTGTTTGACGGAGACGAAGTTTATTCGATCAACTGGAAAATTATGGCGGGCAACAATGCAATTCGTCAGAGCAGCGTATCGCCTCAGAACAACCACCCGGTAATTCAGTATGATCAGCTTCAAAACGGATCGTATACAGTTATGATAGAAGGCGGCAGCTGCAAATCAGATGTGTCAAGCGCGAGTTTCACCATCGGGCCGCTACCTATTTATGTAGCCAATTTTGTTGGAGAAACTGTTGAAGAAGGTGTTAAGCTTTCGTGGGAAGTTGTTTCAGAGCAGGATGGAAAAGAATTCGAAGTAATGCGTTATGATTCTGAAATGAAAAATGCGGAAGTGCTGGGGAAAGTTTCTCTTTCAGATCAGCGCACTGGCTGGTACCATTTTGTAGATCAGAGCCCGCTGCTGGGTATCAATTACTATCAGCTGAAACAGATCGATGTTGACGGTACCTTCACGAAAAGCAAGATTGTTTCTGTGAACCCGGGTATAATCAGAGGAACTGTAGTTGCTCCAAACCCTGCACAAGATTATGTTGACCTTCAATTTTCTTCACGCACGTCCGGAAAGTCAGAAGTTGTGATTTACAATGCTGCGGGAGTGGCAATCGGAAAATCACCCATTCAGATCTCGGAAGGAAAGAATGTACATCGTGTTAATATAAAGAGACTTGTTAATGGAAGCTATTTCATGAAGATCTCCCACAATGGAGAGTTGTCAAGTCTGCGCTTCACGAAAATGGATTGATTTAGTTGAGAGTAATGCAAAAATCCGCTCTGTATAGAGCGGATTTTTTTATGTCCTGACAGTATGCAACCAACTCCGGATTACCGGGATTGTATTTCATCTTCCTTCCACCATTGCCGCCAGGTTTGATCTCCGTCGAGGTTCACTTTTTGACCGATCAGGGGAGTTACCAATGGTATATTTTGTTTACCTGCTTCGGCCACTGCTCTTTGAATGGGCTCATTCCAGTCATGCAGTGCAAGTGAAAACTTAGCCCAATGTACAGGCATTAACTTTTTTGCATTCAATTCTTTGGCAGCAAGTACAGTTTCTTCCGGCATCATGTGAATGTATTTCCATGCTTCATTGTATTGGCCGCATTCAAGTAAAGCTAGGTCGAAGCCGCCAAATTTCTCACCGATCTTCTTGAAATGATGGTCATAACCCGAATCTCCTCCAATGAAGATCTTATGTTTTGGAGTTTGCAAAACCATTGAAACCCACAATGCTGTGTTCCTGCTGAATTCCCGGCCTGAAAAATGGCGCGCAGGCGTAATGTGTATATTGAAGCCGTCGCCCAGCACAGCTGTCTCGTTCCAGTCTTTCTCGATGATCTTAGCAGGCTCATACCCCCAGTATTCAAAATGCTCTCCTGTTCCTAGTCCGGTAACTACCTGTTTTACTTTCGATTTCAGCTTCAAAATCGTCTCATAATCCAGGTGATCATAATGGTCGTGGGAAATGAGCAGGTAGTCAATTTCGGGCAGGTCAGCGACCGAATAAATGTCCGTGCCTTTGAAAGAGGGAGTTGTAAAGGTAACAGGCGAAGCGTGCCCGCTCAGCACAGGGTCGACCAGGAATTTCTTGCCGTCGATCTGCATGAAGTAGGAGGAATGCCCGAACCAGACCAGGATATTCTCTGCCGGATCGAGGTGCAGTAAATCCGTTTTCTGCGAGGGAATTGGCGCTGGCGGTACGTTGAGCTGACTTTTTCCAAAGAAAAAATTGACCATTACCTTCAAGTAGCTCGCACCTTCGGCAAGCGCGGGCGTATTGCTTTCATTCTGGAACTGTCCGTCGCGATAATTTGGTGATTGTTTGATCCTTTCCAGTCGCGCACCGGTAGGCTTTCTTCCAAACTGAGGTTGTTTCATAAACATAAATACACCCAATACCAGCAATGCCAGCAGCACAATAAATATCATCACAAATCTTTTAAGTCGTTTCATTCAGGTTTTACCAGGAAGGTAGAAAGATTTGAGTGCGTCAACCACTTTCTTACGTATTTTTGGTTAGCACATTCGTACTCCATAATTATCCCTTATGAAAATAAGTTTCCTCAGCAGCTTTTTGCTTTTATGTTCGTTAGCTGCATTGGCTCAAAATGCAGTTCTTCCCGATACAGGTTGGGTTAGGAATAACTATATCAAGACGGAACAGTACATTACCATGCGGGACGGTATTAAGCTTTTTACCGCGATATATACGCCCAAAGATTCTTCTCAGACTTACCCGATCTTAATGCAGCGCACACCCTATTCGGTGCGGCCGTATGGTGTCAACAGTTACAGAAGGAGCCTGGGACCGAATGCGTATCTGATGCGCGATAAATACATTTTTGTTTATCAGGATGCGCGAGGCAGATATAAAAGCGAGGGGACATTTCGTGAAATGACGCCGGCAATCGACAATAAGAAGAGCAACAAAGATGTAGATGAGTCGAGCGACACTTATGATACCATTGAGTGGCTTTTAAAACATACCAAAAACAACGGGAAAGTAGGGCAGAGCGGGATTTCTTTTCCGGGTTACTATTCGTCGGCTGCCTTGCCCGACGCCCATCCTGCGTTGGTGGCAGTATCGCCTCAGGCACCTATGTCCGATGAATTTATCGGCGACGACTGCTACCACAATGGCGCTTTCTTTCTGATGGATAACTTTGGTTTTTACAGCGGTTTCGACGGGAAGAAAAGCGCTGACGGGCAGAATTACGACAGCCATTTTCAGGTTAGTTTCAACGATGCTTACCAGTACTTTCTGGATTTTGGTCCATTGAAAAAAACGAATGCAGCACCTTACTTCGCAGATCCCAACAGCATCTGGCGGCAAACAACCGCACACCCGGTTTACGATGAGTTCTGGCAGTCCAGAAATATCAAAAACCATTTGAAAAACATCAAACCGGCAGTTTTGGTAGTAGGTGGCTGGTTTGATGCAGAAGATTTATATGGTGCATTAAAAACGTATGCGGCCATTGAAAAACAAAGTCCGGGCAATAACAACAGGCTCGTAATGGGGCCTTGGACACATGGCGGCTGGGCTGCGCCGCAATGGAAATCCTTTGCGCAGTATCAGTTCGGAGGTGATGTAAATAAATATTTTCAGGAGGATATCGAAACCAGGTTCTTCAATTTCTATCTGAAAGGAAAAGGAAGTTTCGATCTGCCGGAAGTGACGGTTTTTGAAACCGGGACTAATCAATGGAAGAATTACGATGTTTGGCCACCCAAAAACAGCCAGCCGACGCCTTACTTTTTTGATGAGAAGGGAAAATTGTCAGTTTCAAAGCCAGCCGCTGCAAAGAGTGCAAGTGAATACGAGAGTGACCCGGCCAAGCCAGTATCGTACACGAATGTAATCGGTCGCGGCAGGAACAATGAATACATGGCCGAAGATCAGCGGTTTGCCGGACGCAGACCGGATGTACTTAGCTTTCAGTCGGACTCGCTGACGGAAGATCTGACATTGACCGGAGAGATCGTAGCCAATCTGATGGTTTCAATGACGGGCTCTGATGCAGATTTTATCGTCAAGGTCATTGATGTTTGGCCTGCAAATACCACGGTTCCGGCGACGAAAGAAGGCGAAAGGCCCGTTCAAATGGGCGGGTACCAGCAGATGGTCCGGGCGGAAGTGCTAAGAGGAAAGTTTCGTAACAGCTTTTCAAAACCAGAGCCTTTTACGAAGGATAAGATTGAGAAAGTAACCGTGAAGCTGAATGAAGTAGCACATACTTTCAAAAAGGGCCACCGCGTGATGGTACAGGTTCAAAGCAGCTGGTTTCCATTGGTTGACCGCAACCCGCAGAAATTCATGAACATCTTTGAAGCCGCAGAAGCGGATTTTCAAAAATCGAGAATTACAATTCACCACGATTCAAGAAACAGCAGCCACGTTATCCTGCCTGTGTTGAAATAAAGACCTTCGGCCACATTACATGAAAAAATTACCCGGAAGTATTGCCGCTGCCTGGCTGCTCCATTTGCTGCTAAGCTGCACTGCATTGGCACAAAGTCCTGCTTTCAAGGTGCTTGCAATGGCCGAACCGGGCGGGCATCATATCGAGTATTCCAAAAGAGCAAGAATCTGGCTCGACTCACTGGCTTCAAAAAACAACTTTTCGGTCGTTTATATTGATAAAACTGATCCGATTAATGAAGGTTACCTCAGTCAGTTCCAGCTGATAATACAGCTGGATTACGTTCCTTATGCCTGGAAGCCAGAAGCTGCTGCTGCATTTGAGAAGTACATTCAGGAAGGAAAAGGCGGGTGGATCGGATTCCATCATGCCACCTTGCTAGGGGAGTTCGATGGGTACAAGATGTGGCCCTGGTTCTCCGGGTTTATGGGCGGTATCCGGTACAAGAATTACATTTCCACTTTCGCGGCAGCAACAGTGCAGGTTGAGCAACGTCATCACCCGATAATGAAGGGAGTACCTGTCTCTTTTTTGGTTGAGAAAGAAGAATGGTATACCTATGATAAGAGTCCCCGGCCCAATGTGGAGGTACTGGCGAGCGTCGACGAGTCAAGCTATTCTCCCGATTCGCGCATTAAAATGGGAGATCACCCGGTGATCTGGTCGAATCCGAAAGTAAAGGCCCGGAATGTATACATTTTCATGGGACATTCTCCGGTCTTGTTTGAAAGCGAGGCGTACAAGCGACTTTTCATCAATGCGATTTTCTGGGCAGCCGGGCGGTGACCTAGTTTATGCCTTTTCTTTTCTTATAGTCAAGGTACCGCTGGTTATATTCCTTCAATTCAGCCTCTTTGAAGCTTTTTTCATAGCGTTCAGGCAAGTTAAGCCGCTCTTTCATCTGTAATGTGTTCGAAAGCTCGGTCAGGATATTCGTACCGCGATCGTCCTTTTCCAGGTCAAATGCGTCATATAAATCTCCATTGACTGTATAAGCTTTATAGGAAAGCTTGTTTTTGTCTATCGTGATCGCCTGATAAAGCTGCGTATTGGAAGCTGCCCTGTCCATCCAGTCCTGCAAACCGATATCGTACATTTTCGGTCCGCTTACCGACACTACATAAATAGGTCCGTCGGGCTTTTTCCGGCTTTGACCCACAGGCATATTGATACCGCGCCCATAAGTATGATCGTGTCCCTGCAAAACAATGTCGACTTTGTGTTTCCGGTACAAAGGCTCCATTTTATCGCGCCATTCGTCATTGTCGCGGCCTTGCTTGGTGGAGTAAATGGGGTGATGGTGAACAACTACCGTCCATCGTTGCGGATTATTGCTTACTACTTTTTCAAACCATTCTGCCTGCTCGTCACGCGACTTTTTGCCCGAAGTAGCTTCTTCGGAATTCAGGAAAATGAAGCGGCTTCCCTGGTAATCGATGTAATAGGCCGTTTCTTTCAAATCTTCGGGTCCATTCTCGGGTAATGCAAACTGTGGCCGCCAGTGTTTGGAAACCCTTTCTTTCAGTCCGTCTCTGTAATATTCATGGTTACCCGGAACAGCCAGATTGGGCACCATTCCATTGATCCAGCCGCCCGCTTCAAACCACTCACCCCATTCATAATCGTTATTGGACCTGTTGATCAAATCCCCTGCGTGGATCATGAAGTTGGCTTTCGGCAGCGTAGTAAAAGCGCCGCGTACCGCCCGCGACCACAAACTTCTGACATCATTTTGCGCATCTCCGAAGTACAGGAATGAAATAGGCTGGGCCTGGTCGGAAGCAGTAGTGAAGTGAAACCACTCACTCCAGTTCTTACCGTCTCCCACACGGTAAACGTACTGGGTAGCAGGTTTCAGGTTGGTAAAATTGACTTCGTGGTACAATGCAGCGTGCTCTTCAAAAATGACCGGCTGCGTTAATGCCTTAACAATTGTGGCCTTATCTTGAAAATCCGGCGAAGGATCGGCTTCATGAATGGCTGCAACAGCTTCTTTGATTGTCGTATCTGTACGCCAGTTGACCGCCTGGGAAACCGCAGGACTTCCTTTATAACCCAGAATGATCCGGTCCGGAAATGCAGTCGGATGATAAACTTTATTCTGAGCGAATGTATTGGAAGCAGAAATTAGCAGCAGCAGGAACGTAGCTTGAATTTGGGTCAAAAAGCGGTAATGCATCATAGTCGGTTGTTTCACTACAATGATACCATTTTGCGTAGGGATAGGACTATTGAGGCGGGTTGATTTTATGGTTTGGTAATGTTGCTGGTAATCCTGCAGTAGTTGCTGCAAGCGCATATTAGTCGGCAGGTTTCAGTGAAGCAGGTAACATCAAAAGGAATGGCATTGCAGCTTCAAAATTCAGCTTTTCATAGAAGATACCCAGCTTGTTAAGGTTTTTATAGTACTCTCTCACGTGCTGGTAATAGTATTTTTCAGACTGCACATACCATGCATTAGAACCTAGCTTTGCCGCTAAAAACCACTTTTCCAGTAGCCTTCCCGCTCTTCCGTTTGCATCATTAAACGGGTGAATACAAACGAATTGCAGGTGAATCCAGGAGGCATAATAAAATACCTCTTCCAGCGAGAGTTCCCTTGCAAGCAAACTGGTTATATCATCCCAAAGCTGCTGCATTTCGGTTTGTACTATGTGAAACGGCGCGGCTTCAAACTGAATCTTTCCCGATTGATGTTCAAGTACAAGCATTTCATTCCGGCGATAAACTCCCCGCCACTTTTCCGGGAGTAAATGCTGTGAAATAATCGTATGTGCATTCAGAAAATTTTCAGAGGTAAGATGGTTTTCCTTCGCAAACAAATAGGCTTTAAAAAGATCATTTGGCTTTTCGGTCAGCTCCGGAAGGTATTCTATATTCTGTAACTTATGTTTCAGGTAACTGTCAACTTCCATTGTCTCACCTTCTATCTTAGACGAGGAAATAACTGCTACCGACGTGTAGAATGTAAAGCTATTGGGAGAAAGGCTGGCATTCTGAATTTCGTCAAACGCAAGTGACAAGTCGAAATCAATCAGTTGGAGGTATTTTTCTAAAAACTGTTCTGGTAGGACTTTCATACCCGGTGTTGCCGACGAATGTAAATGTTTTAAAAAGGAACAATAATAGGTAATTCCTGTTCTTTTCAATGGTAACCTTAACTTTGTATTAAAAAGAAACTGCCGCTTTGCAACAGAAAACGCTCTTCATCACACCGCCTTTTACTCAGCTCAATACACCTTATCCGGCTACGGCTTATCTGAAAGGGTTTTTGAATACGCTGGGGCGGGAATCTTATCAGGCTGATCTGGGCATTGATGTGATTTTGGAGCTGTTTTCTTCGAAAGGACTCCGACAGCTTTTTCAGCAGCTCGACGATTCAGATGCGGAGCTGACTGAAAACAGCTTTCGTATTTACTCGCTCCGCGATGAATATATCAGCACGATAGATCCTGTTATCCGCTTCCTGAAAAATAATAATCCGACGCTTGCCCACAGCATTTGCGACAGAAGTTACCTGCCCGAAGCCAGTCGCTTTCAGCAGTTGGAAGATATGGACTGGGCTTTTGGTACAATGGGCATTCACGATAAAGCCCGGCATCTCGCAACGTTATATCTTGAAGATCTTGGTGACCTGATCCAGGAAGCAATTGACCCGCATTTTGGTTTCAGCAGATATGCCGAGCATTTAGGCAGATCAGCGACAAGCTTCGATGAAATGGAAGAAGCACTGGAACAACCTGATACCTTGCTCTCGCAGATCTTAAAAGACGTTTTGGCGCGTAAAATGCAGCAGTACCAGCCTGACCTGGTGTGCATTTCAGTGCCTTTTCCAGGTAACCTGTATGGCGGCTTTAAATGCGGGCAGTATTTGAAAGAGCATTATCCTGCTGTTAAAATCGCAATGGGCGGCGGTTTTCCTAATACGGAATTACGCACATTGAGAGAGCCACGCGTTTTCAATTACATTGATTTTGTGTGTCTCGATGACGGAGAGGCGCCACTTCTTTCACTGCTCGACTATATTGATGGAAACAGGGCAATCGGAGAAATGAAGCGCGTTTACTCGCGTGTGAATGGAGCGGTAGTGTACCACAATGGCGCGAAGGAGCGTGATGTGGCGCAGCGGGATACGGGAACTCCGGATTACAGCGACCTGCCGCTTCATGATTATCTGTCGGTAATCGAGATAGTAAATCCAATGCACCGCCTTTGGAGCGACGGTCGCTGGAACAAGCTTACGCTGGCCCATGGATGTTACTGGGGCAAATGCTCGTTTTGCGACATTTCCCTGGATTATATCCGTCGATACGAACCTATGACGGCTGCTCTATTGTGTGATAGGATTGAAGAAATCATTGCGCAAACCAATCAAAATGGATTCCACTTCGTCGACGAGGCCGCTCCACCTGCATTGCTGCGCGACCTGGCGCTGGAAATAATCAGGAGAAAGCTGACGGTGGTTTGGTGGACCAACATCCGGTTTGAAAAGAATTTTACACACGATCTTTGTCTGCTGTTGAAAGCTTCCGGCTGCATTGCAATTTCCGGCGGGCTGGAAGTGGCTTCTGACCGTCTGCTGGAAAAAATGAAAAAGGGTGTGACAGTAGCTCAGGTTGCGCGCGTAGCTGATGCATTTACGCAGGCCGGGATCATGGTACATGCTTATTTAATGTACGGTTTCCCGACACAAACCGCACAAGAGACAATTGATTCCCTGGAAATGGTCAGGCAGCTGTTTCAGGCTGGCATTGTGCAGTCCGGGTTTTGGCACCGCTTTGCGATGACGGCGCACAGTCCCGTCGGACTGCATCCCGAAGAATTTGATGTCATGCGAATCGGGCCTGAAAACGGGCATTTTGCCAATAATGACCTCGAACACCACGATCCGCTTGGGGCTGATCACGAACGTTTTTCAGAAGGATTAAGGAAGTCGCTTTTTAATTACCTGCACGGGGTTTGTCTGGATTTTCCACATTCACGCTGGTTTGATTTCAAGGTGCCTGTTACCTCGATACCACCTAACTATATTGCAAAGAGCATCAGCGCGCTTCCGGAGTCGGCAGCCCGGCCCAATGCGGTTATTGTTTGGTTGGGAAGCTTACCTGAAATGGCTGTTTTTGAAGAAAAGCGAGGCAATCGCGTTGTCGAACTTGCTGAGCTGGTATTTTATAATAAGAAGAAGGAATGGGCAGTTGAAGCCGATGTTCCTGTTGCTGACTGGCTGGTTGAGATTTTTCCTAAGTTGCTGATCAGTAATTCCGAACCAATGCTTTTCGAGCAATTCGCCCGACAATATGAAGCAGCAGGTTTAGGGGATTTTGATCAATTCAGAAAAACCAAAACCTGGCTGGACTTGAAGAATGGCGGTATGTTGGTTTTATAGTAAGTGCTTTCAGTACTTTAAAACCTGAAAATCCGAGAGGTCATCATTGAATGTGGTAAAAACAGCGGGGTAGCCTATCTCAATTTTGCCTATCTGATCAGCTAAACCCAGTGCCTGTGCGGGCCGGATCGTAGCCATTTCAATCGCTTCCTGCAAAGGTATTCCCACGATCTGAACTGCATTCCTTACTGCATCTGCCAGGGAAATGGTAGCACCTGCCAGATTTCCATCCGAATTGGTGTACCGCCCATTTTTCAGGTAAGCATCAAATTCGCCCCATTTAAACTCGGTCACTTTCTCGCCGAGAAACAATGCATCTGAGATCAGGAATAATTTATCTTTCTTGATTTTATAAGCAACACTAGCCGCGCCGAAATCGCAATGCACACCATCAATAATCAAGGGAGCATACACGGATTCTGTATCAAATGTAGCACCCACAAGTCCGGGCGAGCGGTGGCCAAATGCGGACATTGCATTGTACAAATGCGTTACCAGCTGAATTCCCTGTCCAAAAGCCTTCACCGCTTCATCATAAGTTGCGTTCGAATGGCCGGCGGAAACAATTATCCCCGAGTCAAGGAGCATCCGGATCTGGTCTTCCGTAAACATTTCCGGCGCAATCGTGATCAACCGGATTATACCTTTTCCAACAGCAATAATCTCCTCCAATTCCGCATTCGTCGGTTTTCTGACGAACTCCGTGAGGTGGGCGCCGCGCTTTATCGGGTTCAGAAAAGGGCCTTCCAGGTGCATTCCGAGTACTCCAGAACCTGGATTCTTTTCCATATAGCTCCGCGTTGCTTCAATTCCTTTCAGAATGTTCGTGTGCGGAGAAGTTATCAATGTCGGAAGAACGTAAGCTGTTCCCGTATTTACACTGGCAGTATAGATATCGTCAATGGTTTCCTCGTCGGCACGTTCCGTGAAGTAAAACCGCTCGCCTCCATTGATGTGACTATCGAAAAGGCCGGCGGCCAAATTTGGTATGCGCGTTACACCAGGATCTGGCTGGGCGTATTCCATGCTTGCTATTTTGCCTTCTACAATCTGGATGAGCTGGTCTTTTACAACTTCTGAACCTGTGAATACCTGGCTGGCGAACAATTGAACGGACATAATGCGGAATCGTAATTTGATTTTGTCAAGAAACGAAAAATGAGAATCGCTTCAAAATACTACTTGATAATGATGTCAAAACGGGTAAGCAAGCCGGCTAGATCCGAGGACAAAAATTTTGCCTTTTTAACATTATTGGAAGTAGGGTCAATCGTAAAATTCTTGCTGGTAGTGAAGTCAAGACCGGCCAGATTGGTATTATCGAACACGGCGTCCCAGAAATCACAATCGTGCAACTTGCATTTGGAAAGATCAGCCTGCGTGAAATCCGCACCGTGTATCTTGCATTTACTGAAAGTCGTCTTATTCAGCTTCTTCCGCTCAAAAATGGCATAGTCAAGAATGCATTCTTCAAACCTGGCAGCAAAGGCGAAGTCTTTCGTTTCTGAAAAGTTAACCCCGAGCAATTTGCAGTTGATAAACTGAATGTCAGAGACTTTGCAGTTTTTAAGAAGCGCATTGCTCAGGTTGCAATTCTTGAAAATACAATCTATAAAATCAATTCCCGACAGATCGGAAAACGTGCAGTTATTGAACGTAATTTGCTCATAAGCAGATTCCGAAGGTTTTCTGTCGGTGAAATCTGCATTGTTAATGGATTCCAAATGCTTTGTCTCAGGTGAAAGGTCAGATATATTTTTTGATGATCGATTTCAGCTGGGCAGCCTGTACCACACCCGATTGTCTCCACATCGGTTTACCATTTTTAAACACGATCAATGTAGGTACACCCTGGATTTTGTAAGCGCTGGCAGCAGCCTTATTCTTATCTACATCTACTTTGATAATCGTTGTTGAATCTCCTAAATCAGCCTTTAACTCGTCGAGAATTGGCTTCATCATTTTACAAGGTCCGCACCATTCAGCTGAAAAATCTACCAATACTGGTTTGTTTCCATTGATGAGTTCTGAGAAAGTCGCCATGATTTCTTTTGTTTTGAAGTGTTTGGTTTGACAGTTCAAGAACGGGCGTGCTGCTTCGTTCTCTGCTTATCTAACTCCATTTGTCCCGTAAAAATTTCCCAAAACGCATTTCAATCCATTCGTAGGTAAAATGCGAATAGGCAATGGTGAGGGAAATAGATGTGACCAGCGAAACGGCGATCATCAGGCTCGTAGGCTCGGATTTGAGGAACCTGAAAAGTACCACATTGACTAAAATCAGCACCAGCGCGTGATTGAGGTAAATGGAGTAGGATATCTTGCCCAAATATTGAAAAGGAGCGCTGGAAAGAAGCCGCGTAACTATTCCGTCGGAGCTGGCAAAGATGATAATGCCGGCTGAAAACAGCACTGGGAATGCCAATTTCCAAAGGTTAAGATCCAGGTGGTGAACTGCATACATAGCAGCCAGCAGGACGATCAGGAAAGGAATTTCAAGGATTGTAAGCTTGAATGTTTTTTTACTTAAAATCAAATGCGTGAAAATGCCGAAGCAAAAGCACAGCAAACCCCGTACAAATCCGTAATCGTAAGCAAGCAGGTATTCTCCTCTTGACACGATGAATAATGCAGAAAGTAGCGAGAGGAGCGCAAAAGCAAAGTATTTGAATTTTGGCAAAAACAGGATCACAAGCCCGAACACCACATAAGAGATCATTTCGGCCGATATTGACCAGGAAGGATAATTATTGCTAATCCACGCACCAAACACCGGCGTGGATCCCATGAAAGTAAGTGCGTCGAATGCAGTGTAAAAGTAGTAGGAGAGCCCCAGGCTGGCCACATTCTTCATCGGGCTTTGTTCTCCAACCAGATTCGCAATAACAAATACGATCTCCGTGAAGAACAAAAGCGGGTAAAGTCGGATGAATCGTTTTTTCAAAAACTGAAAGAAGTCGCTTCCGGTACGAATCCGGTCTACGTAGTTCAATGCAATCACGAAGCCGCTTAGAACGAAGAAGAAATCGACGAACAGACTTGCGTTGATTACAAAAAAGTTGTTGTAAAGGTCAGCGTCCTTGAACGCGTTGTGATGGTGGGCGATGACAAGTACCGAAAATATTCCCCTAAGTCCATCCAGTTGTTCAACTCTGCCTTTCATGAGAATAATTTTGACCTGCCGAAATGCCTGTAAGCTGGTGGTCGGGAAAATGTAAAATTAGGTGGTAGTGACAGTTGTAAGTTTGGTTGCAACCGGCCGCTGGTGGTAGCTGTCAAGATAACGTATGCCCAGGAACCGGATCATCACGGCGTAAGGGAACCAGAATGCGATATCGTAGGGCCTTCCGCCGGTAACAAGCAGTACCATCATAGACAGGAAAAAGAAAGCCAGAAATGTGCTCAGTGCGTTGGTTGCCCTCCGTATTTCGCGAATAGCAAAAAGGAACAGGAAAAAGTTGAAGCTAGCGAAAAACAAGAACCCGAAAATGCCCTGATCCACCCAGGCTTCCAGAATAGGTACGTCAAGATAGTCGCTCTTGTATCCTCGTCCGAGGAAAACGTCCCAGGAGAACAAAGTTTCGAGGAATTCTCCGAAACCGCTAACCCTACCCATAGCGGAATAATCCACATCTGCTTCTTCCGAGAGCCGCACGCCGGTAGATGTAAAAATCACATCCAGAATCCTGTCCTGAAATACATCCCAATAGCCAAGCAGCAGGTTCAGGATATCGCCGTACCGGTTCAGGAAATAGTTGATCCCGACCAGGATGATGGCGATAAAGATGAAGTTGCGGAATTTGAATGCATTTCCAACTGCGGTAACAATGTCGGACGCCTTGAACCGGAACAGGAAATAGGCCGATGCCGCGATACCAAGTCCAAGGTAACTCGACTTGGCGAGTGACAGGATTACAACTCCCAATCCGAACAGAATGGAGAAGAAGAGGAAAATTCTGGTAATCAGATCTTTGGTGTTGCCGAGCATCACAAACGCGCTGAGCAGGCAAATTATGCCATTTCTTGCAGTGATGTGCGGGTTACCTCCGGGCTGTGCGCCTTCGTTGGCGAAGTTTACCGCGGCGCGCATTCCGGGTGTCCAGTTTGGATCGGTGATAAGCGAGTAAACGAGCGTGATATTTGTGAAAAATGACATCAGAAAGACCACCAGAATCAGGGTGTCTTTGATATCATTGGGGATATGCAGCAGCAGAATAATGAACCCGAATGTAAAAACGAAGTTCCCGATATCGGCTACCGCTTTTCCTACATAATTCAGGAAAAAGAAGTAATAGAGCGCCATTAACAGAAACCCGAGGCCCAGGTTAAGCAGGATCACATTCGGCTTGTAGAGTCGCTTGAACAATGTCGGCGGAACCATCAGCACCAGTGCAAGCGAAAAGAAGATCGCTGTAAAAACGCTGCTGGCGGGTCCGATACCCAATGTATCCCTAATAAAAAATATCAAAGGAAATCCGTTGAACATCATTGCGATGCCCAGGGAATACCTGAGATAGTTAAAATTATTAGCTACATTAAGTAAGCTCCAATTCATCTGGAAAATCTGTAACGAATGTATTTGAAATCCGACCGGAGAACGAAATAAGCAATTTTACGAACCCGGCACCAAAGATACTTGATTTTGTTGAGCGCAGCCGAACTGTTCCTAGAAATGTACAATTCCTGAACCCGCTTGTGTTCCTCAGCTCCCACGTGTGCGATGGTCGACGATTTGGCATCTTCATGCACGCGCAACGCGCCACCCAGCCCGTCGATCTTCCGTGTAGTGGTTTGAGAATGAGAAGTATACCTGGTTACAAACTCGTAGTCGAATGCAAAACGGTAGCTTTCGTCAAATAACCCGTACTGTTCAACGAGCCTGCGCTTGAAGAACAATGACTGATTGTGTATTTGCATTCCTTCCAAAATCTGGGAATCAAAGCTGTATGAAGTTGTTTTTAAAATTTCAGTTACCTCATCGTCAGTTGAAATCATGAATAAATCGCCGTACAGAATATCAGCATTATAGCTGGTGGCCGCTTTTCCAAAACGCTCGAAAGTGCCCGGGAAATATACGTCGTCTGAATTTTGGAAGCTGATGTAATCGCCGGTAGCTCTTCTTAATGCTTTATTGATCGCGTCAACCTGGCCTTTATCTTTTTCTGAAACCCACCACGTCAGGTATTTTTCATACTTTTTGATCACCTCCACGCTTGCATCTGTGGAGCCGCCGTCGACGATAATGTATTCAAGGTTTGGATAGTTTTGGTTAAGTACGCTCAGTATCGTACGTTCCAAAAATGCAGCCTGATTATAAGAAGGCGTAATAATGGTCAGCTTGGGGAAATTCGAAGCCGCCGTAGCCAGCATAGCCCGATTTACCTTTAAGCCTGACAGGAATTTACGCAGTTCCAGCGTGTATTGTTCCAGAGAATGCATAGTTCCTGATTAAAACTGATCGATATAAGTGGTGATTGTCTTCAATTTGCCAGCCAGGTTATTCCTGACAATCCTGTATTTTTTGATGTCAGCGACTTTGCCCGGAATGGGAGCATTGCCCGTCGGTACCAGATGCTTGTAGCCTGCAAGACTCTTTTCATAGTAACCCAGCAGGTTCTTGAATAGATTGTTTTTATTGATCAAACCATAATGATTCGACCAGATCGGGTCAAAAATAGTTAGCCCGGCAAAGTCAACGGAAATAAGCGGCTGGTTATCTACCAGATACTTGCCCGCACTTAGGGACAGGTCTTTGTTCAGAACCGCCTGTAATCCGAAATGCCAGCCTGAATGCCTGATGATTTTAGTCTTTGGGAGCAACACCGGTATATAGTTGAGCCAGAGCTGGTCCATATTCATCCCGTTGCAAAGATCGTAAGTGGCTCTGTCCAGGGTGCGGTTTGCCCACCAGGTTAGCGTATCACGTACTTTTTCATTGTTTCTCAAAGTCCAGCTTCCTGAATGGAACATCCCGATATTCAAAATCCTCTTATCGTCAAGATAGGAAGACGGCGTTAGTGGTTTGAGAATGTTGGGAGTCAGAAAAATGTCATTTTCGTTGTCCAGGATCGTTTCAGTCGACTGGAACAAAACCACAGTGGGAGCAAGGAAAGTAAGTGTCTGGCAGTTTGCATTTTCTTTCAGGATAAACTGTGCAACCCACGGGCGGCAGGCGGCCAATAGCTCGAAATCAAAATACCTCGAAACCATTTTATCCCAATCCTGGATCGCAACTTCGGTGATATTGATTACCCTGATGTTAGCAGGTAACTCAGGCAAAGCGGCATTGTCAACCCAGCAAAGATAGAAAACAGAACCCGGCTGAAACTTCTGCACTGAATCCGCCAGGGTAAGCGCGTGCGGCAAAGTTGTTCTGTTACAAATTGTATATGTGATATTCATGAATTTTAATCGGCTTCCGGCATTGTTTGAAAATAAGGCAATTCCTGGATATTGGACCGGGATATGCCTGTCAATGCAAATGGTAATGCATTTCCGTCTTTATGGTTAAATGCATTTTGTACAAAATGGTTGCGGACAACATCGGTTGGCTTGCGCAAATGAGGCCAGAACCTGTTTGCCTCCAACTCCCAGAATACAGAATCCGCATTCGCCAGGGTTTCGTCGTGACGGTACTGATAAGCTTCTTTTCGCTTGCTTTTCAGCACTTTTGTCATCCGTTCTATGCGACAAAGGTAAAGTCCATTATCCGCATAACCTTTTCCGAATAGTATTTTCTCCTCTGCGTTCAATCCTGACAGCCTTTTTACGACATTGTCCGGCACCGACTGCTGGCTACCAAAGTAAGGGCCCGCTTTGATGTAATCGTAGCCTTGCTTGCACCAGTAATAGAGCTCGTCCCTTACTATCCAGCTATTCAGCTCGTGGATCAGCAGGAAATCACACCAGTTGAACCGGTCATAAAAATCCTCTAATAAGAACAGCGAAGCCAGCTTATTGCGGGATTCAAAATATGTTTTCGGGAAATAAATAACGTCTATTTCCTCATTATGCTCTTTTACGATCGACAGATCGGCGCCCTCATACGTAATGAAAATAAGCGGGTACTTTTCCAGCTTTTCCAACGTGTTATGCAGGATCTTCTCTTCCGTTGGATTGATCGCAGGATTCAGGATAGGGACGACAACCGATACAAGTTCTTTCATCAGAATGTTTCCAGCTGATCAATAACATAATTGATCGGCATCTTTAAATATTTGCGCACACGCTGATAGCGACGAACCGGAGCAGGCTTTATATACGCACATTCAAATTTGCGGTAATAAGCATTCCCGTTGGCTATCAGGCTGTCGCGGTATAATGCAAACAATTCTGTAAGATCCGGCCGCGCACTTAGTTCGAAACGGTCCTGGTACTTGGAAAGAATATCCGGCTTTGCGGGATCGTAGCCGCTGTAATGGAAGAAAATCAAAGGATTATTTTCATTGACAAAAAAGGTATTGTCCCTCTTCGTAAACACCCTTTCATGCAAATTCCAGTAAGCCGCATTATAGCCGGCATTTCTTTCAATGTGGGTCTGTGGAACGAACAAGGGAAGGAAATTCATCCAGTTCTGATCTACAAAAAGCCCGTTGCAAAGATCGATCAGACATTCATACCTGAGCTTTTCCTCCCACCACTTTATGAACTCAGAATTAATTTCACTGCGCCGGAATGCGACAAAGCCAAGGTTGTAAATCCCCGTGTTCAGGTGGTGCAGCTCGTTGGGCGTCAGCCGATCCTCAATCGGAGAATTCAAATGCGGGGTAAGTACTGCGTCGCTTTTTTGCAGAGAATTCAGTAATTCAGTAAGCGGCTGAAAAACAATAATATCCGGATCGAAGTAGATTACATTCTTCGCCTCTGGATAATGTTTAAAAAAATAGGTGAAGTAAAATGGCTTTACCGCGGTATTCAGCTCTGTAATGTTGTATCTATCAGCCATTTCCTGAAAATCCCTGATCTCGATCTTGTCAATTTCGATCATCGGGAATGCGGGAGCATACGAATCGTCGAAGGATACACCCTGCAACAAATCAACCAGTCCGATGAAGAACCTGACGTCGGGATTGGTAGCACGAAGGGAATCCCCTAAGGTCCTGGCCTGCGCTAAATAGTTGATTGAACAAATGGTAAAGGCAATGGTCATTGATTGTGCTGTTCCGAAACCTGTAAAGGTAGATACTTTTGAATAATGGCTTCGATGCTGCCGACACTTTTCTCGGTATTGTGCCTTTCCAATACCTTCTGGCGGCCTTTTCTGCCCAATGTTTCCCTTAATGCTGGATCAAGTACCAGCTGGATAATCGCATCGGAAGCCGCTGAAATATCCATATAAGGTACCACGAAGCCAGCGTCACTCTCGATCAGCTCGGGTGCGCCACCTGCATCTTCGAAACATACAACAGGTATTTCCTGCAATGCAGCTTCCAGTACCACCAGGGGATATGGATCTTCTCTCGAACTGAGCAGCAGTACATCAAACCTGTTGATATAATCCAGCGCAAATGGAGTAGGGGGGACCAGGATAATCCTGTCGCTCAGCCCCATCAGGCGGATATCGCTTTCTATCAGCTCATAAATTTCGTGCTGGGGTCCGGCTCCGATCCACACAAAGTAAACCGGCAGCGGCGTTGTTTTATGAATTACCCGCTTTGCAATCCAGTTGAAAATATCATTTCCCTTCCGCCATTCCGCATTGCCGCAGCCACCGATCACAATCGCATCGCTGGGTATCTTGTAGGTTTTTTCAAGAATATCATGCTGCAACGTTCGGAGCTTCTGATCAATGTGCTCGTGGTCGATCAGCGTAAATGTACTTACGTGCGCGGCGGGGAAGTTGTATTTTTTGACGTAGTAATTTGCTACTGCATTGGATACCGCTATCAGGTGATCCGTTTTGCGAAGCAGGAAGTTCAGGTGCTTTTCGTGAGAGTACATTTTCACCGACATTGCCAGTTCATGTACAAACAGTACAAGCGGAACGTGGTGCAGGAAAGTCAGGAAGTCGTGGTAAACGCCTGAATTGGCAATGGAATTAACGAAAACAAGGCCGATATTCTGTGCTTCCAGCTCGGTAATCAGGCGTTCGTTGCCTTTTTGCGTGGAGCGTTCCTCGTAATATTTATACAGGTGTACCTTTTTGAGAAGCTTTCCGGTAAACGGATGCGGCGCAACTTTATAGTTCTGATAAAGCCGGGTAATTGTCACGACCTCTTCAAACTCTTTTTCAAGCTCTCCGCCACTGCAAAGCAGCAAATGCATCGGAACCCCGCGTTCCTTTAAAAGCCTCAATAACTGCAAAAGCAGCAGCTGGCTCCCGGCGCGGTTTGCGTCATGACTGACGAATAAAATTTTCTTTTGCTCCATTAACAAGAATCGCTTTCTCAGACTTCAGATATCCCAAACTATACCCGCACAGATATCAATGTATCAGTAAGCTTCGTGACTCAGTTTTCCAGGCACTTTCTTGGCTGGATTTCCCACGTAAATTCCCCATTCTTCGGTTTCCTTCGTTATTGCCGAAGCCATGCCGACCAATGTTCCCTGCGCGATGGTAGTATAATCGCGGATCGTGCTGTTTACACCGAAAAATGAATATGATTCTACCACACAATGTCCCGACAGGACAACGTGGGAGGTGAAAAATACGTGATCTTTAATTTGTCCGTGGTGACCAATATGATTGCCGCTCCACATCACCACATTATTGCCGATTGTGGTGAAAGGCTGGATCGTATTGTCTTCCAGAATGAAGCAATTTTCCCCAATTTCATTGCCGAAAATGGTTGCTTTGGAACTGATGTAGGAGATAAACTGGTAACCTTTCGCCTTCGCTTCGTTATAAATCGCTTCCCGGTTCCGGTTCATATTCCGGCCCGTCATCGGCGCGAAGAATGAATATTCAGCAGGTGAAAAGATAGTTTCCACATCTTCAAATGCGACAACAGGCAAACCCTTAAAAGTATCCTGCTCTATGTATTGCCGGTTGACCGTGAAAGCAACTATCTCATGCTCAGAATCGTGGGTCAAATAGTAATGTGCCAGCTCAGCTGTATCGAGTACTCCAAAAATAATGATCTTAGCCATTCTATATTAATTCGTATGCTTTCAGTTGCGCCCTGATTTCTTCGGGATTATTAAACATCAGGATATCAATTATTGATAACCAAGGTACGAAAGCATTTTTAAATTGGATGTAAGGGCTTGGAAGACTTTTAATGAAGTCGAGCTTTATACCTTCCCCTTCAAATTTACTTTTATCGTACAATTCCATGCCACCAATCGGATTGATATAATGTCTGGCGCCTTCTTGTTTGCAAATGTCCAGAATTCTATCCTGTCCTTTCAGGTGTGTATTGTTATAGATTGTTGAAGAAGGAATGATTTCGGTGTCAACTTCCATGTATGCGCAGGTTCTCTGGAGCGCGTGCAGGGTCAGTTCATAGATTGTTCTGACATCTAAATTTACAATTTCTTCTGTCAGATCAAAAGCCTTTTGATAATAGGGGGCTTTCTGATAGGATTGTTGTATCGTTTTCAGCAGTTTCTTCTGCCAGGCTTCTGTTTTCAGGAGCTCTACTTCATTGATGAGCTTGTTTTGACTGGCATCTTTCAACGGGATGGTAAAAAGGTGCGGTTTTCCCGAGACCAGAATGTTGTTCCTGTTGATCCAGCCTTTGTTGATGAAGTTGACATCGTCATAGATGATGAACTTGTCAACCGCATTGATCAGCTGAAAATACCCTATATATGGAAATATATAAGGCTGCATGATAGCAATAGTCATTGGACACTATTTGAGTTTGCGAAGGTAATAATCCTGACCTTTCACATCCAGGTTCGTCATCGTGGTATCAGAGCCGAGCCTGATATCTGTTGGCAGCGCTTTGATTTTGCTGGTGTCGTTGATTACACTTTTTGCATAAAAAAGGTAGTCGGCTTCTTTGGGGATAGGTTTCAACCCTTGTTCAAAAGGATTGATCGTGATGAGCTTTCTTGTTAGTTTCTCGCCGTATAATGGATACTCAAAGTCGTCATTGATCGTAGCCAGGGCGACTGTTGCATTTTGTGGCACAATTGAATCAAAGGCTTTATATGCTTTCGTGATATCGGGCCGCGCGATTGTCTGGAACTCAATGCGATCCGTAGTAAGTGCCGACTCGTGCCCGTAAGCAGGTAAAGGCAGGCAGCGCACATTGAGGTATACCGCCATAACCGCGGAAATGCAAGCCAGGACAACAATGGTAAGAATGTAGCCTTTCCAGATATTTCTTCTTGGCTTGATGATGGACAAACGGTGGTTTGAGAAAAGCAGCAGCAAAAACAAAACGCCAAATACGCCAGTCTCAATAAAATACCGGCCTTTGAATGGATCGTAAGGTGCAGAATAGGATAGTGTTGCAAAATGCAGACAGAATGCGACTGCCAGAAACCAGTGAACGCGCGATCTGAAAACCCTGACAAGTACCAGCAAAATGAGCGGCAAAATCAATGCAAAACCAAATACGCCCCAGTAGGGATTTGCATTGTAGTTGGCAAAACGCCGCTGCATTAAAAATGGCACAATTGAGAAGTCGGTTTCTTCGTCCAGCCGCATGTGCAGTTTGTCTTCCAGCGTGGCGATGGGTTTTCTTATTGTTGTATTCAAATTATAACCCCATTGCGCATTCCTTATCCCGTCAAGATTGAAGAAATCGTACGCATACCTGACCACGTTACGACTACCCTGCTCAAACAGGTTAGACAATGGGCCGGCACGTTCCACAGACTGGTGTCTCAGGGAAGTCGGCGGACCAATAGGGTGACCGAAAACCATGATGTTTTTGATATAGCCTGTCGGAAAGGTATAAACCAGCAGTGCAATAGCAATGGAACAGGCAAGCCGGATAAAACGGGTAAAGAATGTTTTGAAATTCGGTGCTATGAAAACTGCATAAAGCATCACTACGAAGACAGGCGGCAGCAGCAATGCAAACGTAACTTTATGACCAAAAACAATACCGAAAACCATTCCTGAAAGATACAGGTACTTGTTTTGCCGCGTTCCGTAGTAGGTAAACAGGTAATAGAGCAGGCAGCTCAGGTAAGCTGTCATCACGATATCTGTTTCGGTAGTTACTGCCTGCATCAGGAAATCCAGGAACATGCTGTAAGCCAACGCACAGAAGAAACTGGCGGATAAATTCCGTCCAATGCGCTGTGCAATCCCGAAAATAGCGACCAGCGTAATGTAGTAAGAGGCGTGGTGGATCAGTTTGAAAGCGTTTTCGAAATTCCCACTGATCAGGTAACTATAAATCTGAATAGCGGTAACGCTTTTAGGATAGGTATCCATATTCCAGTTGGTACCCCCAAAATGCGCCATTGTTCCGTGTTGAATGTACCTGACTGCGCGGTTCAGGTGACCTGTCATGCTATCCCATTCATTTGGGACTGTAAAGAGTACCAGGATCAGGTTGGTTATGCCAACAACTGCCAGCGTTCCAAACATGATGATGAAAACCGTTTTCAGATACGGCGAGAGCTCCCTTGTCCAGAGCTTGAAGGTAGTAAGGCGGCTCGACAGGATTTCACGTACGGAATATCCCGGCTGCGCTGTGCCCAACCTGGCCCACAGCAGGTACTGCAGCAGTAAAATGATGAAGTTACCCGATATCCAGGCGTAAATATTGGCTGTGAGATCAAGTGCCGAAAGCAGGAATCCATTAGGGATTACCGTGCCTACAAACAGTACAAAGCAGGTAATGATCCACTCTGAAAGTGATGGTTGAGCAACCCTTTTTGCAACAAAACCAACACCGTATAAAAAGAGGAAAAAGGTAAGCCAGTAAAAAAGTACCATGCGGTTATGGTGATAAATGACCGTTAATGATCCCGGATATCCGCTCTATATCAGAGTAAGGGAGACCAACATACAACGGCAAACTTAACACTCTTAATGCTATATCTTCAGAAACCGGGCAGGCAAATTGCCTTGGCATGAAAGAAAGCGTGTTCAATGAAGGATAAAAATAGCGGCGCGGAATGATTTCCTGCTCGCGCAACGCATCCATTACCTTGAACATCACTGCTTCCGAAGGGAAGACGACAGGGTAGTATGCGTAGTTATATCCAATGTCTTTATTAATAACCGGTTTGTAAAGTACGTCCCAGTTCAACAAACTGTCATAAGCATCAAAAACCTCCTTACGCGCCTGGATAATTTCAGGGACATGCGGCAGATTTACCAGGCCCATCGCAGCATGGAATTCTGAATTTTTGCCGTTGATACCGGCATATAAATAAAGGTCATCGCCTTGGTGGCCAAATGCACGAAGCAAGTGCAGCTTACTGTCAAGCTCGGGATGATTGGATATCAATGCGCCTCCTTCAATCGAATGAAAAACCTTCGTCGCGTGGAAACTGCATGTACTTATATCGCCGAATGCAAGGAGCGACTTCCCTTTGTAAGTTACCCCGAATGCGTGTGCTGCATCGTAAATAACTTTGAGATTATGTTTTTTGGCAATTACCTCGATTGCTTCTACGTCGCATGGATTTCCATAAACGTGCGTAGCCAGGATCGCCGAAGTAGCCGGGGTGATCGACGCTTCTATGAGCGACGGATCTATGTTAAAGGTTTGTGCATCGATATCGACAAATACCGGCGTACAATTTTCCCACAAAATAGCATTGGAAGTAGCGCAATAGGAGAAAGGGGTAGTGATAATCTCACCTTTCAGTTCAAGCGCCTTAATCGCAATCTGAAGAACGATGGTCCCGTTCCCGCAAAAGTAAAGGTGATCAACGTTGAGATACTCCTTTAATTCTTTTTCAAGCGTTTGAAGTTTCGGGCCGTTATTGGTGATGTAACCGCTTTCCCAGATTTCCCTGACGTGCTTAATGTACTCTTCCTGGTCGGGCAGGAAAGTTTTAGTGACGTTAATCATTCACTACATGTTCAGTTTGGCGAATGGAAAAATTAAGTTGAGGGCGAATATATCCGGGCCATTTGCCATACCAGGTAACATTTTCACGATAGTCCTCGATATCAAATACCAGTGCCTCTTCCATGTTATAAAGCACGGTGCTGGTATCTTTTACAATCATCATTGAAACAACATAAGAACCGTCGTTCAGGAAGTTGCCAGGCAGCTCGCAAGTTGCACTCACTAAACCCTTGGCGAAACTTTCGGACTGCGTTCCTACATTAAAGATGCATTCACCGGTGAAGGTGTATAAATGCATGCTGAGGTTCAGGTTTGCGCCTTCCTCCATATTCCAGAATTCAAACTGGAAATTGATTGGGGTGCGGACGTCAATATGGGTTAGATCGTCCTGGTATTCGGGGAAGAGCTTGAAGCTTTTTACACGAACCTGATCATTGCCGGGCGCACTTTCGATATTATCCCAATGCTTTTCAAGGCTCTTGTGTGAGACTTTACTCAGGTAATTGGTGACAATATGCGTAGTTTCTCCCTGATCTATCAGTCTGCCTTTTTCAAAATAGAATGCTTTGTTGCAAAGTGCCTGTATTGCAGTCAGGTTGTGGCTCACGAAAATGAGTGTCCGGCCACTTTCTGAAACATCACGCATTTTGCCGAGACATTTCTTCTGAAATTCCGTATCACCTACTGCCAGTACCTCATCTACGATCAGGATCTCAGGGTTAAGGTGGGCAGCAATTGCAAATCCAAGCCTCACGTACATTCCGGAAGAATATCTTTTTACCGGAGTATCAAGGAATTTTTCAACACCTGCAAAATCAACGATCGCGTCAAAGGATTCCCTGATTTCACTTTTGTTCATCCCCAGGATAGCGCCATTCAAAAAGATGTTTTCGCGCCCGGTCAGTTCAGGGTGAAATCCGGTACCTACTTCCAGCAAACTGGCAATGCGGCCTTCGATCTTGATCTGTCCTGTGCTGGGCTCGGTAATCCGGCTGAGAATTTTGAGCAGGGTAGATTTACCCGCGCCGTTGTGTCCGACGATACCGATCCGGTCGCCCTGGTCGATACTGAAGTTGATATCTTTTAATGCCCAGAATTCTTCTTTTTCAGAAAAACCATCCTGTGCTTTCTTTCTTGGAAATATCTTGTCGACCGTATCCGTAACAACATCGCGCAGGCTTGAAGACCCACTTTTGCGTTGGTGGTCGATGATATATTTTTTACTGATGTTTTCAGCTACAATTACAGGCATGCCCAGGTGTAATTTTCAGATGTGATCCACAAACGTGTTCTCTTTTCTTCGAAAATAGATCAAAGATAATACGAGAATCAAAAAGGAAATGATCACCGTTGAGTATAAACTTTGTGGATTGAAATACGATTTTTCTCCCAGTAAACACCAGCGAAAACCACCGATAATGCCCACCAGGGGATTCAGATTATAATACTTCTCAAACCAGGTATCTTTGACAAGCGAGCTTGGGTAAGCTACCGGCAATATGTACATCCCCACTTGAATCAGGAATGGGATCAACTGGCCGATGTCACGGAAGCGCACATTGAGCACCGCGAAAAAGAGCCCGAAGCCCATTGATGTAATAAATGTAAGTAAAACGAAGAAAGGAATATATATGATCTGCCAGCTGATTGTGTAATCAAAGAATGGTGTAAGTACGATGAAAATGCCCAATGCGATCAGAAAGTCTACAAACCCGACTGCAATTGAACTAAGCGGCATCAGCAGCCTCGGGAAGTATACCTTTGATACGAGGTTAGAATTAAGCAGGATACTGTTGCTGATTTGCTGGAATGTATTTGAGAAGAAAGTCCAGATTGTAAGCCCGCTTAAAACCATTAAAGGGTAGGGGATACCTGGATCACTGTCGATTTTGGCAACGTAGCTGAATACAAAAACCATAACGGTCATTGTCATAAAAGGACGAAGTACGCTCCATGCCACGCCAAGCAGTGTTTGCTTGTAACGAACAGAGATATCTCTTTTAGACAAGATCCACAAAAGCTGTCTGTGCATCCAGAGATCTTTCCAATAGTCCTTTTCAGAACCGCCTGCTTTGATTGTAATTGTGTGTTGCGCCGCCATTTTTTACGCTCTCTCTACTTTAACCGTGGTAGCAGGAGTACTGAATACTGTTCTTAAATAAGTAAATATCAATGCGATCAGCAAGCCCGACAATGCGCCGATCTTAGCATTACGCTTGTCTTCTGCTTTCATGTCCAAAGGCACCTTGATACCTTCGATTTCTGTAAATAAGGGTGCTTCCCGAACAAGCGACATCTGCATTTTTTCTGCATTCGCCATTGCTTCGTAATAAAGCTGCTGCAGGAACGTCGATTTACGCTCCATGCTGTTGGTAGAAACTTTCGCCTCTGGCAGCATAATCTGCGTACTGTAATCCATTTGCTTAGCCAGCTTGTGCTCGGCAATTCCGAGTACCCTGGCCAGGGAGTCTGCACGGTGTTGAAGCAGTCGCAGTGTTTTTCTTGTTTTCTGCGTCTGGTTCTCGGTATACATTTCTTCTACCGTTTTCAAAAGCGTAGTAACCCAAAGCCCCGCCAGCGCCTCATTTTCCATCTGCGTAGATAATGCAATGAAAGAAGATTTTCTGTCAAGAGAAGCTATTTCAGTCGCATCAGCGGCTTTCTTAACGATTTCGTTCAATACAATTCTTGAATTCCTGTCCAGCTTTTTCAGATCGTTTGTCTGAAAATGGAAGTTCTGCAAGTCAGGCCTTTCTTCCCAATCCGAAGTTTTAATGCCGCTGGAATCGATAAAGAAGTTGGCAAAAATCTCTTTTTTACCATGAATGTCCACTTCCTTCATCAGGTTCCTTTCGAGTACCGGACGGGATTTAACAAAATAGAAGAAGTTCTCACCGGTAAAGATGTTGGCGTCAGGCGCTGTTCCAAGTCCGAGTAACCCGGCCATATCACCTAAACCCGAGGCCTGGCTTCCTCCACCTAGGTTAAAGACAACATTTGCTTCGTACTTGGGCGCTTTTTTAATGTAAGTGTCCATGGCATACCCGATCCCGAAGCCAATAATGGGCAGAAGCAGGATCATTTGCCAGTTGCGAAGGATCGCATCCTTTACAACGATCACCTTTGCGACAACTTCCTTTGGAGATAGTTCATCGTCAGGAATTTGTTGCCTATGCGGGGGTGTGAGTGTTTCAGCCATTATCTAATTGAGCGAAAAGCCAATACTGTTACTATTAATCCCATTACAGAACTTAACAAGCCTGTGGCGGTAGATATTGCCTGTTGCGTATTCAACTGAGGCGCTGCGCGCACTGGTACAAAAATCTCAGATCCTGGTTCAACCTTTGGATAAACGTTGAAGAACAGGAATCTTCTTGTGCGGTCAATATTTCCATTCGGGTATTTAATGTACGAGCTTTTCCGCAACGATTGAACCGTAAAGCCTCCCGATTGTGAAATATAGTCCGTAAATGACATTCCCTTGCCATATTTCACGGTAGTAGGATAAAGTACGGATCCAGCCACCTGAACAGTTTCAAGGCGTTTTGGTATCCTGATAATATCGCCTTCCTGTACGATCAGATCTTCAAACGATCCTGGATTTTTTAGAATGTTCTTTAAAACAATACCGATTTTTTCCTCTTTCACATTAGGCTGATCTCCCAGGATTGTGCCTTTTTTGATGCTCTGCTCGGTAATCGCGGCCTGGTCAAAATCGGTAGGCTCTTCAAGGTCACGGACAATCGTGCGGCGAAGCAATGTGGCACCTTCAGGATAAGCCAGTTCTGTTAATCCGCCTGCTCTCTTGATGATGTCACTAATCTTGTCATTTTTATTGATGATCGTGTACGGACCTGTTACGAGCACTTCTCCTTCTACAAAAACAGTTTGCTGCTCTACATAATTAGGAGATTTACGAACAATAACCTGGTCAAAAGGCAGCAGTCTGAAATTTGTTGCTTTGCTGTTGAGTGACAAGTCGCGGTTCAGGTCAAACTTGAAGACCTCCGAGATTTGTGCATTTGCAGTACCGGCCACCCCATTACGCTTCCGTCTTACCACTTCTACCTCGGTCGTGTAAGCCGATTCTTTAAGGCCGCCAGCCTGTACCAATGCATCTTCCAGCGTCATTTCTGATGTGTAAGGGAATTTGCCCTCATTAACGCCAACTTTGGTATTATTAACTTCACCTTCCACACTCACATAAGCCGATTCTGCCATATCGAATTTCGACGGCACAATCACCTGGTCGAGACGGGTGAGGATCAGGTCAGGAACTACGTTGTTGATCAGATCAGTGTAGTTCATGGAGATATTCTGCAAAGTAAGATCATCACGAGTTCGCAGAACACTGATACGGCCGACGAAAGCATCTTCACGTAATCCCTGCGCATTTTCAATCAGTGCTTTTAACGTTGGGCTGCTTTCAAGTGAAAAATTACCAGGCCGCATTATGGCTCCTTCAATAGTGACAATGTTATCAAACCTGTCGAGTACAGTACCAACATCAATAGAGTCGCCGGTGACAACGTCGAAGCTATCATAGTTGCCTTCCGCTACATCCAGCAATTTTCTTTCCTTGGATGTAATACGCTGGATTTTAAGTCTGGCGCGGTATGCTTTGTCCTGAAATCCGCCTGCATATTTAAGAACATCCCCCAGCTTTTCTTCGGGTTTCAGCTCATATATACCCGGACGTTTAACCATACCGGTGATTTCTGCTCTTTTCAGATAGTAACCAACTACAATGTTATCGTTGTCCTGAACACGGATATCTCCTTCAATTTTACCATTTACAAGATAATCGTAGATATCCATGTGAGATACCACTTTCCCATGCCGCACAACGCGCACATCGCGGAAAGATCCAATTTCATTAGGTCCGCCAGCCTGGTACAGCGCATTGAATGCAGAAGAGAGGGAAGATACTTCGTAAGTGCCCGGATTGATTACTTCCCCGGTCACAAACACCTTTACTGAACGAATATTGCCAAGCGTTACCATCAGTTTGGTACGTGCCGTTTCTCCGCCTGATCCCAGCAGTCCGGGAACAAACTTGGCGAATTTGTCAATCAATATCTTTCTGATCTCTTCAATGGTGCGTCCTGCTACCTGAACAGGTCCTACACGCGGGATCAGGATATTTCCGTCCTTATTTACAATGCCTTCGTAGGTGCTTTCTGCGTAGTTGTAGATGTAAATGTTAAGCTCATCACCAGGACCAACTATGTAGTTTGTAGGTGTAGCAACCTGTAAATCAGGGATTGGATCCAGGTTTTTATTTGCAAAAATCGAGTAGCCGTAGATTTTCTGGCGAAATGCTTCTTTTTCCTGCTCAGCGGGCGTCAGCTCGGTCGTAGTAGATTTGTTTACCTTGCTTTGGTCATTGCCTTGCTCGCCATTTTGTCCATTCTGGTTTTGGCCGTTCTTTCCGGCATCATTGGACTGATTGGCGGCATTTTGCTGGTTTCCGGTTTGCTGGTTGCCATTTTGCGGATTACCAGACTGCGGATTGTTCGCATTACCTGTTGTACTACCCGGTGCGTTTCCTGTGGTGCTTCTTGGGCCGCTTTGCTGTGCACCTCCGGGTGTTCCCTGGGAAGTAGGAGCAGTTGTTGTTGGAGCTGTGGGAGTTACCTGTGAGATTGCAGGCAGGGATATCAGAAAACTCAGAAAATAAAGAAATAACGATTTATAACTTTTAGTTAATCTGAATCTGTTCATATGAAGAATTATTGTACTATTGAAATGCTGAAAATCCATGAAACCTATCTTTTTGACTACTATTTTTGAGTTTGGAATCCGGGCCAGCTTCGTTTTTCGATGTGTATGTGCTAGCAAAGTAAATTAGATTTTTCCTATTTTTAAAGAAATTCTATTAATCGGCCTCACCTAATCTGCGCAAAGTTATAACAGCGTAACGACAAAAAACTGAAATTATTAAAATACAATATTTAAAATCAGAAATAAGACTAAAAGAATAATTATAAAAATGGAAAGTGCGAACGTTCAATACGACGAGGATAGTATCAGGTCCCTGGACTGGAAGGAACACATACGACTTCGGCCGGGAATGTATATTGGAAAACTGGGTGACGGGTCGTCAGTGGACGATGGTATATATGTGCTTGTGAAGGAAATCGTGGATAACTCGATCGACGAGCACATGATGGGAAATGGGAAGACGATTGAGATCAAAATTTCGGAACACAGGGTTGAGGTGAGAGATTACGGCAGAGGTATCCCGCTGGGCAAGGTGGTGGATTGTGTATCGAAAATTAACACAGGTGGAAAATACGATTCCGGCGCTTTTCAGAAATCTGTGGGTTTGAATGGAGTGGGTACAAAGGCGGTAAATGCACTTTCACAATATTTTAAAGTGCAGTCATTTCGCGACGGCAGGACCAAAATGGCTGAATTTGAGCAAGGTGCATTGCTGAAAGAGTCTGCCGAAGAATCTTCCAGCCAACGTAATGGAACGCACACGTTGTTTGAGCCGGACGGGACTATTTTCAAGAATTTCAAATATATCCCGCAATATCTGGACAGTATGATCTGGAATTATTGCTATCTCAATGCAGGACTTACTATCAACTTTAACGGTCAGAAATACATCTCGCAAAACGGTCTTATGGACCTGCTGCAAAGCAAAACAGATGCGGAATCAATACGCTATCCTATTATCCATTTAAAAGGAGAGGATATTGAGTTTGCGATGACGCACGGTAATCAGTACGGCGAAGAGTATTATTCATTCGTGAACGGCCAGTACACAACGCAGGGTGGTACGCACCTCGTCGCATTCCGGGAAGCTGTGGTAAGAGCGGTGCGCGAGCACTTCGGTAAAGATTATGCACCGGAAGATATCCGCTCGTCGATCAGTGCGGCGGTAGCTATACGTGTGCAAGAGCCTGTGTTTGAATCTCAGACCAAAACCAAGCTTGGCTCCAGTACCATTACGCCGGATCCGAACAGTACCACTGTGCGGACTTTCGTGAATGATTTTGTGAAGGAAAGGCTGGACAATTACCTGCACATGAACCCGGAATCGCGGGATGCATTGAAAAAGCGAATCGAGCAATCGGAGCGGGAGCGTAAGGAGCTGGCGGGTATCAAAAAGCTGGCGAACGACCGCGCTAAAAAAGCCAATTTGCACAACAAGAAACTTAGGGATTGCAGGCTGCATTTGACAGACCTTAAAAACGAGCTCCGCTACGAAACAACGTTGTTTATCACTGAAGGCGACTCGGCGAGCGGATCCATCACGAAATCAAGAAATATTCAGACACAGGCGGTGTTTAGTTTAAGAGGGAAACCGTTGAACTGCTTTGGCCTTACAAAGAAGATCGTGTACGAAAATGAGGAGTTCAACTTGCTTCAACACGCGCTGGATATTGAGAATGGAGTTGAAAACCTCCGTTTTAACCGCATTATCATAGCTACCGACGCCGACGTTGACGGAATGCATATCCGCTTGCTGTTGATGACATTCTTCCTGCAGTTCTTCCCGGACCTGGTACGAAACGGACACGTTTTTGTGTTGGAAACGCCTCTTTTCCGGGTCCGCAACAAGAAGGAAACTATTTATTGTTACAGTGACGAGGAGAAGCAATATGCGATCCACAAGCTGGGCAGCAAGCCTGAAATTACACGTTTCAAAGGTCTGGGCGAGATATCCCCGGAAGAATTCGGGAAGTTTATCGGGGAAGATATGCGCATTGAGCCAGTTATCCTGCAAAAGGAAACCTCTATTCAAAAGCTGCTAGGCTATTTCATGGGTAAAAACACACCCGAAAGGCAGCGCTTCATTATCGATAATCTGAAAATCGAAAAGAATATAGAGGAACTCGCACTGGCCGGGTAACGGATATTATTACAATCATTTTACAATATCATCTGTGGAATTACAGGATTTAAGAAACAGGATTGACTCACTTGACGATCAGCTGCTGACCATTTTGAACGAGAGAATGGAGCTCGTTCAGAAAGTGGGAGAGCTGAAACGTTTGTCACAATCTATTATTTATCGCCCCGAAAGAGAAAAACAGATCCTTGACAGGCTTGAAAAACGAAATACGGGACTGCTCACGCGCCAGGCTATCGATGCCATTTTCTTTGAAATTTTTGCAGTATCCCGAAATCTGGAACTGCCCGAAAGAGTATCTTACCTAGGTCCCGAAGGCAGTTTCACGCACCAGGCCGCCGAGAGCCGTTTTGGCGGAATGAGCGAATACATGGTTTTGCCGACGATCCATTCTGTTTTTGAAAGCGTGGAAACCGGGCGGGCCAAGTTCGGTGTAGTGCCCATTGAAAATAACCAGGAAGGGATTGTGATCGAGACCGTGGATTTCCTGCGTGAAAAAAACCTGTCCATTGTAGCCGAAGTGCTGTTGGAGGTGCATTTTACTTTTGCCTCTCAGTCCGACAGCCTCAAAGATATCAGACGTATTTATTCCAAAGACATTGCATTCCGCCAATGCGGCAAATTCATAAACGAGTACCTTGATGGGATGAATGTGGAGCTGATCCCGGTGGAATCAACTTCGAAAGCCGCGAAAATGGCGGCGGAAGAGCCAGACGCGGCAGCTATTTGCTCCTCGATCTCGGCCCGGCTGTTCGGGGTACCTACGCTTTTTGACAACATTGAAGACAGTGACCAGAACAGGACCCGCTTTCTCATTCTTGCCAAAGATTTTGTAAACATCAAAAGCGACGACGACAAAACCACGATCATCGCCAATTTGCCCAATACAAACAGGCCGGGTGTACTTTATGAGTTCCTGAAAGATTTCAATGACCGCGGAATCAACCTTACCAAGATCGAAAGCCGGCCGCTAAGAGGCGAGGCTACATTCAGGACCTGGTTTCTGGTAGAATTCCTCGGGCATATGCAGGACCCGCCAGTGCAGGAGATCATGCACAAATACGGTACGCATTTGAAATGGCTTGGCAGCTATATCAAAATATCCTGATTATTTCAAAGTCCCCCGGTAAAGCGAGGGCCAATTACCATAAAGCTCGATGGACGTTTCAGTTCCATCGGGCAAGCGTACCTGCACTACCTTGTTCGCATTCGGTGACTGAAAGCAGTCCACTGCGAGTACCGCAATCTGCTTACCATTTACAACGGAGGTGATGAAAGGCTCCTTATGTTCAATAGCGAGCAGTGCCTGTTCTTTCTTGGGTTGTTTCCAGCCGCCATTTGACTTGAATGCAAGATCTTTGACAACACCACCCGTAATCACGTCTTCCACCTGCTTGGCCATCCAGTTGCCCAGCATATAGTATTCCGTAGGGAAATCCCAGTACATAGGTGCGCCGCTGGTCATGTTTTTGCCAACCTCACTTTCGGGCGTCTTTCCGTCTGCCGCATGCCACTCATATCCCCAGCCCCAGCTGTCTTTCGATAGCTTGTATGCATTCGGATCTTTGCCCACGGGCGCACTGTCCTGCCATAGGTAGTAGCCGTCAAACAGCACCAGCGAGAAGAGAGACAAGCTCAGCGCCTGGCTGGCCGGCATTAATTCTAGCTGGTTCATGATCAGCTCGCCTTTCGGGCTGGTAA
This sequence comes from Dyadobacter sp. Leaf189, assembly GCF_001424405.1. Classification (GTDB taxonomy): domain Bacteria; phylum Bacteroidota; class Bacteroidia; order Cytophagales; family Spirosomataceae; genus Dyadobacter. Next base: position 969,963 of record NZ_LMPS01000004.1, on the reverse strand, counting down.
GCTGGTAGTTCCAGGGGTTAATGGGGTCTTTGTATAAAGGCTGGTACTTGTTCCAGCCGTAAAAAATAAACTTGTTGTTTTTCTGATACGGTATCTGCTGGTTAATGCGCTGCGAATGCGTGGCAGAGAGCAGTACGAAGTTGTTAGGCGAGTTACCCTTTTCGTCCATCGGGAACATTGACTTCGAGTAAACATCAATCGGCACCGTGTTGAAAACAGTTCGCAGGCTTTCCCCGCTCGGCATCACGTCGAAATTGGTGTTATTTGATTTTGGCTCCTGATAATCTTTGTAAAAATCCGCCGGCTTCGCGCCACCTACTGTGTTGATGTGCGGATTGGTATAAGCGCCGCCGCCCCAGTAATCCATCAGGTACATTTGAGGATGATTTTTCTTGATCACACTTGCAAACCAGAACAGGCGCTGCTTCACATCAGGAGAATACTTCTGGTTCCAGAACTCAAAATCCAATGCATAAACACCAAAACCTGGAACACCTGCACGGGATTCAACTTCCTGTTTGCTGAGCTGTGAAAACCACTTATCATCCTGATCGGCAAAGTAGTTGGGCGTGGCTGTATAATGCAGCTTGCTGGGCGGGTACTCTTTTTCCGTATTAAAAAGATAGCCGATCCCACGCTTGTAATAGTTTTCTGCAGGGACGTAATCGTTGAGTCTGAACTGCGCGACAATCTTGTTTTTGACAGGTTCAAATTCCGGGAATTTTGTGTCAAATGTTACATTCAGCCCGCGGGGAGGAGCAAACCAATCTGGAATGTTAATCCTGGTCAATGCCGATTTCGTCTGTTCGGAGACCCTACCGGAAATCCAGATGTTTTGCTGGCGTAATGAGCGGTTTTTCATTTCATTCCACCAATCATTATAAGGTGCATCTATCCAGCGGGCAGTAATGGAGTAAAGGTATCCCGGCCTCACCTCAACACCGTTTTCCAGTCCGTTCACACCAATGCCGTCGATCATTACCACTTTGGTCCGTCCGTCCTGGTAATTGGCAAAATCTTTGAGGAAGAGCTTTCCGTCTTTTAACACCGGCCGCACATCGAGCCAGTTATCCTTGCTTCCGTGCCGGATCCATTGTGAAATATCCGGGATTTCTTTTTTGATAGCTTCGTCGAAGTTGAAAGAAGCAGTGGTTTCACATCCGGGTTGTCCCAGGCTGATCACTTTAATGCTCGCTTCACCTGCATTCAGATCCACTTGGGGGAGGGTAAGCCAGGTGCCGTACCTGTGCGGCACGTCTGCAAACTTCTGAACCTTGCCCGATTGGGTCAGTTCTATATGATAAGGAGCAAGCCCGCCAACATTTGCCGCGAGCTCAAATTGCATTTCGGAGCCGATCTGTCGGTACCTGCGTACGACCAGATCGCAGGCATTTGAAGATGAATCAATGGTAGTTGCAACCGGAAAATCCTTGGTACTCTCCGGATAATGCCGGTCGGTGGAAGGGCCGAAGCGGTTCCAGGCCCATAGCCCGGAACCAGCCAGAAAAATGAGTATTCCCGAGGCCCAAAGAAAAAATGATTTTGACAAAACTTTGTTTTTACGTACCACAATCTGATGATTACCACCAACGATAGAAAATGCCTATCGAACCATTAAGTGATGACACTCCTTTTTCAATATAGTCATGTTTGTAAGCTGTGCCATTATATTTAACCCGCACATCCACACCCACCGATCCATCTTGCTTGAAAAGGAATTTCGAGCCGAGCCCAACACCATATTTAGGTGCTACTTTCTGGTGCTGCGAAGACAAGCTGCCATAATAAAGCACATTGTCAAGAATGCTGACACCGCCGCTCACCTGAATGTAAGGCTGGATACTCGATGTTTTTCCCAGGAAATGGTAGTTACCGAACAGCTCTACCGGGTATTGCGACAAAGTGCGCGTTTGTACTGCTGAAATCGTCTCGTTTCCATTCTGATACAAAGCCCGCGGCAGTCGCTTCTGGAAATAGGTTGATCCGATTTCTCCTCCAATGGAAATGGGCGAATTTCTTAAAACCCATTCAATGGAAATGGAAGCATTCTGAAACGAGGCTTTATCAATGTACGAGTCAGCGAACGAGCCCAGGGGCATTGCTCCTGCAAACCGGAGTGTTGCCAGATAGTGCGTGTACCGTTCGAAAGGCGAAGGCAATGTATAAAGTTTAGGCGCATCCTGCGCAACAGCAGGTATAAAACCGGCCAGAAAAAAGGCTGCTATTATTAGTTTTTTCATTTTCAGTTAATCTTTAAATATCCTGACTGGCCAAAAATTGAGTCCACCATCGTGTCAACATACTGCCTTTCTCCGATACCGGCACCTCTGATCTGAGCGTCCCAGATTACATTGAAGGTCTTATTGGCAGTGTTTGGATTTTTGAAATCCAGCATCGAAACCAGCCAGTAGCTTTCGGCTGTTTCATAGTAGCTGTAATAGCTGGGGTATCCGTAACCATATCCGTAGCCTCCGCCCCAGTAGCCACCGTAATACGACGAAAGCGGCTGGGAAACTACATTCAGGTAAGTGTTGGTAACCCAGGTTACATTGATACCCACATCAGGGTTGCTCTTGGGACTGACATACTTATAACCAAGGCCCTGCATCTTCGTGATGATCCGGTTCAAAACATCCCGGTCCAAATCAGTTAATGCTGTTTGCTGACGGTTATTTTCCACTACAAGCACGGAGTCAACAATGCTGAAAGTTTTGTACTGCGTAAAATTGGCGGCCTGATCGTGATTGGTAACATATACCAGAGACTCCTCAGTCGACAGGTCACTGATAGGGTCTTTTGAGCATGAAATCAATCCGAGGCCAGCTATCAGAAGGAATAACGAGGCTTTTTTTAACATTTTGGGTCTAACATTTAAATTTGATAATTAAACGAAATTTAAAATTGAACATTTTACTCAGGTGCATTCCATGTTCAACTTTTTGGCTTGTTCAGCCCTCTTTGAAGCAATGACCTGAATATTCAGAAATTGGTTGTAAAGAACTTTCTTTGCAGAAATAACGCATTAGCAACCGTCGGGCACAGAAATGTTGTTGTAAAAAGACGAATAATAAAATCATGCAAAGGCAGGTCTTGTTGGTTTAACAAAAATGGATCTTCGTAAATAAGGAGAAGGCATTATTTGCCATCTTTGGTTTCAAAAGAAGCAGCAGCACCTTGCATTAAATAATAGATATGGAAACAAAAGAAGAGATTTTGAGGATCATAGATGTTCTTAATGATACCTATGAGAGTGAAGAAGCCTGGTATGGGCCGTCGGTAGTGGAGGCTTTGCGGGATGTTACCCCGAAGATGGCCGAGGCAAGGTTGAGTACCAATACGCATTCGATCGCGGAGATCGTGTACCACATGACGACATGGCGGATCTTTACAGTCCGTAAGTTGCAGGGTGATGCCGAGTTTGATATCAAAACACAGGATAAAGACTGGAAGAAATTCCCGGTTGTGGATGAATTTGAATGGGAGGCGATCCAGATGGAGCTGAGCCTGTCACAGGAAGAACTGATCTCGGAACTGGAAAAGATCGAGAGCGACAGCTTCCTGGAAGATTTTGTGCCCGGGCGCGATTATTCTTACTATACATTGATTCACGGGATCATACAGCACGATGTTTACCACGCCGGACAAATCGGACTGATTAAAAAGGCAGTGAAGGGAATGCGCCTGGAAGAGGACGATGATTTTGGCGCGTACAATGATCGTTCAGACTTTGATCAGGGTGCAGACTACTATTAATACTTGCATAAAATTTTGTTAAAAGTTAAAGTTGCATCGCATTTATTGTTTAAATTTTCTATTTTGCATTATAATGGATCGTTCCAGCGGAAGTGCTGCGAACATCCAATGGTGTGGATATAGACAAAAAGGCTGTCCGATATTTCGGTCAGCCTTTTTTTAAGTAGAAATGTGTGCGACATTGGGGTTATAAATATTTACTGTTCCTATGAAAATTCTAGTCGTTGAAGATGAGCCGAAGCTGGCCGGTTTCCTGAAAAGGGGGCTTGAAGAGCAATCCTGGGAAGTTGAGCTGGCTTATGATGGCCAGGTAGGCAAGAAAATGGCTTCCAATTACAGGTTCGATGTAATTATTCTCGACGTGAACCTCCCGCTCCTGAATGGGTACGATCTCGCCAGGCAGTTACGTAATGACGGGCTTTCAACCCCCATTCTTTTCCTGACCGCGCTGGGCACCATTGACGACAAACTGGACGGTTTTGAAGCCGGCGGCGACGATTACCTCGTGAAACCGTTTGAATTCAGGGAGCTGATCGCAAGGGTAAAGGTGCTCGCGCACCGCAGTACTACGCGGGAACAATCCAGCCAGGTACTGACCATCGCCGACCTGGAACTGAACCTGGACGAAAAGGTAGCGCGCAGGTCGGGCAACCGCATTGATCTTACCGCCAAAGAGTTCGCATTGCTGGAATACCTGATGCGCAACCGCGGCCGGGTGGTATCGCGGGTCGATATTGCTGAGCAGGTTTGGGATATCCGGTTTGATACAGGTACCAATGTAATTGACGTGTACATTAACTTTTTGAGGAAAAAGGTAGATAAGGATTATCCCAACAAGCTGATCCACACGGTAGTAGGAATGGGATACATTTTCAAAGAAGAATGAACATCAAGGCCCGCCTTACGCTCATGTTCACCATGCTGGTGGGCTCTATCATGGCGCTTTTCTGTGTGGCGATCTACTTTTTTTATGATCAGTACAGAGAGAAGCAGTTTTACTCATTTCTGAACGAGCGGGCGCAAACGATCGCGCAGCTGGTGGAGGCGAGTAACGGGATCAGCAAGGCGGACATTGAGAAAATTGAAAAGGAGAATAAAACCATTCTCCTGAACGAAGAAATCACCATTTACGACGGTGCCGACTCAGTGATCTACATGAGCGGGGCCGACGATCTTAAAATATCCAAAGCTACCCTGGCCGATGCACGTGGCGGAAAGGAAATCAAAACCAAATACCAGAATAAGGAAGTAATTGTAATCCGGCACATTCTGCAGGATCACCGCAAACCCTGGATCGTGGTGATTATTGCCGACGATACGCTTGGTATGAACCAGCTGAACCGGCTGCGCGAAATACTTGTAATCGGCTGGCTGCTGTCGCTCATCCTGGTGGCAGTGGCAGGCTGGCAGTTTTCCAATGATGCGATCAAGCCGGTGGCTGACATTATCGCCCAGGTTAACAACATTTCAGCAGGTAACCTGCACGAGAAGGTGAAAGTGGGCAGGGAAAAAGATGAGCTGGCATTGCTGGCTGAAACCTTTAATCAAATGCTGACAAGGTTGGAAATCGCATTTGTAGCTCAAAAAAACTTTGTCTCCCACGCCTCGCATGAACTCCGAACACCGCTCGCCCTGATCATGAGCGAAGCAGAGCTCGGTTTAATGAAAGAACGTTCTCCGGGTGAATACCAGGATGCCTTAAAGGGTATCTGGGCCGAAGCCAGGGAGATGAATGGGTTGGTCAGCCGGCTCCTTGAACTCGCGCAGACTGACGAGAATGCATTTAAAGTTTCATTCAGGAAAATCAGGATAGACGAAGTACTCTGGCAGGCAAAAACGTCGGTAGAGCAAAAGAACCAGGGATATGTGGTGAAAGTAGCTTACGACAAGATCCCGGAAGACGAAGAGCAGCTGAAAAGGTTTGGAGACGAAAGCCTGCTCCGCACTGCGTTCGTTAACCTGATGGACAATGCATGTAAATATTCGGATGATAAAACAGTGAATGTGTCACTGGAAATCGTGAACAATTACATCCGGATTTACTTCAAAGATCAGGGAGTAGGGATAGCCGCTTCAGAGTTACCCTACATTTTTGATACATTCTACCGCAGCGACGCTACCAGTAATAGAGCGGGCTATGGGATTGGTCTGGCGCTCACCAAGCGCATCATCAATATGCAGGGTGCCACCATTGATGTGGAATCTGCACCAGGCTCAGGGACAACGTTTATCGTGCGTTTCCCACCTTTTTAATTCACTTTTAATTCCGTGTTAACATCACTTTAACCCCCGTTTAACTCCTTTGCATTGTAAGCAATGTGCCTGCTTCCGCGGGCTTGAAAACTGCCTTTACAATCAGAGAGAACTCCATTAAGTTAAATTGAGTTAGGTGAGTAGTAAACATCGACTGGCCTCCGGAAATTTCGGAGGCCAATTTTTTTTATAAGCCGGTATCTGTCATGCGAACTGGCTTCTGTTGTTCCTCAATGCGTGTGGAAGGCAATGCCTCTGGATATTCCTGAACGATGAATTCGATCATTTTCTCACGGACCAGGCAGCGCAGGTCAAACGTTTCACCAGAGTTGCGGGCCGACATCAATGCACGGACGACCATGAGCTGTCCCTGCGTGTCGGTTACCTGCAAAGCCCATGATTTCCCATTCCAGAGCGGAGTTGTGTCCAGTATTTCTTTCAACTTTTCCCTGAGCCTTGGGATCGGTGCGTGGTAGTTGAGCTGGAAAAACGCAGTACCGATCAGCGCACTTTCATTTCTTGTCCAGTTTTGAAAAGGGTTTTCGATGAAATAGGTAATCGGCAGGACTATTCTCCGCAAATCCCATATATTGACAACCACATAGGTCAGGTTAATCTCTTCAATCCGGCCCCATTCACCTTCTACGATCACCACATCATCAATTTTGATAGGTTGGGTAAATGCGATCTGAATGCCCGCCATCAAGTTGGCAAGCGACTTTTGCGCGGCAAAACCGATGATCACACTGACAATACCCGCAGAAGTAAGTATACCTACACCATACTGCCGCACGCTGTCAAAGCTGAGAAGGAGAATAGAAACGCCGATCGTCACCACGAGGATGATGACCATTCTTTTTACAAACTTGATCTTGGTAAACAGCCTGCGTGCCTGATTGTTGTCAGGTGTATTAAAATCGAGCTGATCGACGAGGATCTTCTCTACAATGATCACAATGCGGACCACAAGCCAGGTACTGACCGCAATGAGGACTATTTTACAGATTGCAAATAACCAGGCATAGTCGGGGTAGGGTACCGCGTAGGCGCGTGCGGCGATGGTTACTGCAACCATTGGCACAAAGAAAAACAGCACATTCGTGAGGTTTTCGCGCACTGCACGCACCGCCCGCCATTGTTCCCGGGAAGCGGCGATCCTGATCAGGTTAATTAACAGCAAACTCATCACAAGGCCGACGAGCGCTGCAATCGTGAGGATCAGCCAGGGTGCATTTCTGTAATTAAGTACTTCAAGAAACTCCATTCATTGTATCAGATATCGTTGAGCCGCGCGACGATCATTCCCGTGTGCTTGGGAACCGAAGCTACATATTCAGCCAGCGGCACGTTTGACATCACCACCTTTTTGCCGCCAAGTGATGCGTGTATGAGGTAGGCGCGGCTGCCGACTTTGGTGATAATACCCATGTGGTTTACATCCAAACCTTCAATGGAAGAAGTAAATGCCACAATGTCGCCGTTGTGCAGCATTGGTTCTGCTTTTTGTATGCCGGCTTTGGGAATGTAGCTGTGTTCCCGCGTATTAATGATATTTTCCTGTTCCCGTATCTTTTCCCAGACCTCGCTCTCGGCCATTGCCGGGTAAAGGTTCGCGTGATTGGTCATGAAGTTGATCTCTTTTTTGAATGGTACTCCACCTACTTTTTCGGTGATATTTACAAGCCGGCCGCGTTTTTCATTTTCGTACATCCAGTCGAGTATGTAATGCAGGCGGGATGGGTAACCGTCAATGTTACCGTCGCGGTAGCGGAGTTTGGTAAGCTCGTTTTTGTATGCTTCAAAGCTTGCGTTTTCTGACTTTGCTATGGCCAGTGCGATGACGCTCTCTACCAGCGTGGTGCAATCCAGTCCGTCGAATTTACAAACGAGCTTTTCTGTCGGATTGCCTTCCAGGGTACCAGCCACATAGGGTGTTCCAAGGAAGGATTCGGTAATGCGGAGTACCTGTGTGCCAATGTCCCTGCTTTCAGGTAAATCCATTTTTTGTCCAAAAACTTTTTGCAGGTTCGTTTGCGATTGCGCCGCGCATGAAACTGAAATGAGAATGGATAAGGCAACAATTCTAAACATGATGGATTTCTGTTACGGGTAGGTGATTAAGCCGGCAATTACGTAAAAATAGTGATCAAAGGCCTATTTGCAATGCTAAGTCTGTCTGTGCGGGACTGCTTCCTGAATTTCTTCCCGCTCTTCCATTTTGCTTTTAACAGGAAAAAAGAACGCGAGCCCATGATGAAAAAACTGCCACGCCAGGTTCGCAATGAGGTTCTTTACCTCCGCTGTTTTCGCATTCCGGGATTTTAGTGCAAAAGCAATGGACAAGCCGAAACTGACAATCACGTTCATCACACCTATGCCTGCGATACCGATAATGGAATTGAAGATCAGTTCTGTTGAAACATGGTTTTCCAATCCCGAAACGGCCAGTCCGAAATTACCGGCGGCAAAGGTAATGTGCCGGATATCAAGCGGCAGACCGAATGTAAACCCGATCGCGGCCGTGGAGCCAAGGCACACACCCAGAAAGAAGTTACCTGCCAGACCACCAAAGTTTCGCTCGAAATAGTGCGCCACGCGATTAAGCCGCTCCTGGCCGAGCAGCTTGTTCAGTCTGCGGTGTTTCTGGATCCGCAGCGTGTATTTGTTATAAATCCATTTGTTTTCATAATACCCCGAGACGAGCCCTGAAAGCATCAGGTACACACCGGCAAGCGCGGCATGCGGCAGGGCGAGGCTTTCCCAGATATTCAGTTCGGCGATCAGCCTGATCGACTTTGCGGGATCGGCGATGTGGTACTCCATTGCACGGTAATACAGCTGGTCAATTCCGTATGCTACCGGAAATGCGATCACTGCATTTCCAACCAATGAAATAAACTGGCTCCGGATCAGCCTGATCAGCAGCTGCGTGGTGGAATGCAGCCAGTTTACATTCTCTCCATTATTGCTAAGGTTGGCCGCAATGGTAGAGGCAGTCATCGCAGGCTGCTTGGTAGCGATCGTAAAGCCCAGAATGTGGATCAGCATAAAGCCGAAAGAGTAGTTGAGGCTGTAAAAGAATGCCTCCCAGAAAATGGGCAAATGCTGGAAGTAGAGCCGCGTTTTGTTCGCACAAAGGAATGCAACGATTATGCCGCCGCCCAGCGCTTTTCCAAACAACTTCCAGTAGGCAGATTGATCCGAAGCGATATAGTGCTCGCCCGTTTTGGAAGTGTTTTCAATGACCTTAAATGTAAGCAGCTGCAAGTTGGTCGAGAAATGCTTCCGCAGACTGTAACGCGTATTTTCTGCATAAACAAACTCTTTCAGCAAGCCCGCGATCACCAGCCAGCGTTGTTCGTTGTCGGCAGTTTGAATGATTTCCAGCAGTTGCGTAAGCCTTTTCAGATACTGTTCAATCTGGCGTACCAGGTAAGTCAGCTGCAGACTGATGCCAAAAAGGTCTTTGTGCTTGTATATATAGCTGATCTGCTCTTTGCACTGGCTGATCATAACCAGAATGTGCTTGTAATCGTTTTCGCGGACTGCGCCCCGGTAACTGGCAGAATTAAGCGTGTTTTCTACAAAAAGGATAACCTCCCGGTTGAGTCCAAGGAAAGGGGAGTCCAGATCGTCTACCCTCGGAATCTTGGAGACGACTTCCGGGTCGACACCCAGTGTAGCGGCACGCTGCGCAAGTATCAGTACGGAGTTGAGTACCTCTTTTTCCATGTGGCCGCCGGAAGTAAAATCCTGATCGGTGAACACGAGCTGCAGGAAGCCGCTCCATTCCCGGTCAGAAATGGCGCGTACCCACTGATAGTCTTTTGTATAGCAGAAAAACTGATCGAAATGCGTTCTCAGCTCATTCGGCTCCTCTACCGGCGGCAGAAATTTGAAACTTAACCTTGCCGACGCATCTGAAAAGAAGCCCTTGTTGGCCCCGATCTCCGATTCGGTCAGCAGTGACACGAACTTGGTCGATAAAAGCACGGACATGATCTCACCTGCAATCAGCGCTCTTTCATCTTCATCCGAAAACAGACTGGAAAGGCTGTCAATGAATGCATATTTGCCCCGGCGGTTTGCCTTCCACCGGTTTCGCGCCTTTTCGAGGAATCTGCTGAAGTATCCCGCTTCGTTTTGTATTAAATCTGTCCTCATATTCAGAAATTTAGCGGCTTGTAACAAAATCCTCACGCACAGGCTGCACCGCCTTATTTCAGATAACCTGCTTCTTCACGATCTCATATACAAAAACCGATGCCGGAGGAAGCTCCACATGGACTCCCGTGGAAGTAATATCGCCGGTTTGTAAATGTACCTGTGATATAAATGCGGGAAAAACGGGTTTCAGCTTGTACAAACCGGTATTTTCGAGTTTGAGCACCTGGCTCCACGCATCCTGTGGAATGCGTACGTTCGTTTCAATGGCTTTTTCGCGGTTGAAGTTGCAGATAAACAACAGCTGCTGGTTTCCTGTGTGTCGCAGATAGCTGTAAACGAACTTCTTATCGTAATTAAAACTTTGTCCGTCGATATTTACGTATTGCAAATCATAGAATTCGCCCGCAAAAACAGCCTCGTTTTCGAGTACAAAATGATTAAGACTTTCGTAAAACTGACGGAGCCGCTTCTGGTCGTTGCTCAGCAGGTCGGTATTGAATTTCCCGCTATTTACCCAAAGCTGGAATTCGGTTACACCCCAATAATCAAAAATGGTAGTACGTCCGTCCTCTCCCTGAAAGCCTTCCGCAACAGTAGGATTCACCCCCAGCTCCTGACCAAAGTAGATCATCATTGGTCCGGTATGCAATGTAGCGCTGAGCACCATTGCCGGTACTGCCAGCCACGGATTGCCTGCAAAGTAGCGGGAGGCAATGCGCTGCTCATCGTGATTTTCAAGAAAGCGCAGCATATTGGGCGCAATGTCGCCCGACTCCTGCTGCCAGAGCCTGGTAATATCCTCCGCAGTTCCGTGTCCCTCGATCAGCCGGCGCAGTGAATTATAAAGTCCGACTTTATCGTACAGATAGTCAAACCTGCCGGTGTTGATATAGTTGTGGTACTCCGCCGGATTATATATTTCTGCAATAAAAATAACTTCCGGCTTAACCTTCCTGATCTCGGGGATCACCCACGACCAGAATGCAACCGGTACCATCTCGGCCATATCGCATCTGAAACCGTCCGCACCTTTTAATGTCCAGTATTTGAGGATATCATACATTTTGAGCCAGGTGGAAGGGATTGGGTCAAAATACGTCCTGTGTTCGTTGAGGTAGTCGATACCATAATTCAACTTGATCGTTTCGTACCAGTCGTACTGACTTGGCTGCGCCGCGAAAACATCATTTCCCGTCGCTTTCGCTGGCCTTTCGGAGTACGGCGCTTCGGGTTGTACCGGAGGTTTGTGGCCTTCGGGGACGATAAAATCCTGATTAGGGATGTAGTAAAAGTTGTTTGAGGGACTGAATGCAACTGTATCGTCATCATCTTCCCCAAAATCCAGTGCATTTTCCGGCCGCATATTTGAGCAGTATTGCCGCGCCACGTGATTTGGGACAAAGTCAATAATTGCTTTCAGGTTATTGGCGTGGGTGCGGCTGATCAATGCTTCAAATTCCTGCATGCGGTTATTTACATCCACAGCAAGGTCGGGATCTACATCGTAGTAATCTTTAACTGCATAAGGCGATCCGGCAATGCCTTTCACGATCAGCGGGTGGTCAGGTTTAATCCCGAATGCCGAGTAGTCGGTGAGTGTGGCGTGTTCCAGCACGCCGGTGTACCATACGTGCGTTGCGCCAAACGCTCTCAATGCCTGTAATGCCTCGTCGGAGATATCGTTGAATTTTCCCGAGCCGTTTTCCGCCAGTGTTCCGTAAAATTTGTTTGTGGTGTTTTGGTTTCCGAAAAGGCGCGTGAAAATCTGGTATATGACTAATTTATGCTGGTTTTCTAATGGCATGATTTGGGTGGACTATAATGCTGAACAGGAATGAATGAACTGCTAACTCTCTTGTTTTCAGTTGTAGTACGAGCTCTGTCTTGGAGCTGACACAGGAGAATGGGAATTTTTACTGCTTTGCAAGATATTAATTTTGAATGTACGCCCCCCATTCGGGACAGCCTTTTTGAAATCGCCTGGCAATTTGTAAATGATACGTGTTCAGGTTTACAAATCCGGTTGTTTTACTATTTCGTTAAAAAATAAAATTATAGCTGGTTTTTGCCTGCCCAGGCGGGCTGATTATTGTAATTCTCGGTGATTACTCGTAGGTTAGAGGCTTTTGAGCCATTTCTACTTGACTGTGGTACAGAAAATCTACTTACTCTTTTGCGCTGGTATTTTGCTGATGCTGACTGTATTAGGTCCTGGCAATGCTACTGCACAGGATTTTGGAGAGTGCCAGCGGCTGGTCAAAGATCTCCTGCCTGTTTTTAACCGCTCATTCGAAGAAAACAATCCTGCATTACTACGCGAAGAATCTTATCAGCGCGGTATCCGCAATCTGCAATCCGCCTACGCACTCTACCACAAAGAAGCATTTGACCCCTCTGATTCTGTACAGCGAATGAACAATGAGGCGGTGATCCTGGCGCTGCTTGGCAACTCGCAGAAGGCACTGCACATTATGGAAGAGCTCGATCTCAGTACGCAGGACGCCCATTTGCGATATAACAGGGGATTGTTTGCATTGCTTTCGGGTAAATACATTGCAGCCAGAAACGATTTTGCAGAAGCACCCGGCGGCTCTCAGGCTAACCTGAATACCGTAGTCTCATTTGGTAAACAGAAACAGTATACGCAGGCAATCGACTTTGCAACCGGCAACTCTGCCAAAAGCAGTGGCGGTAAATGGAACTATAACCTGGGCATGGCTTACAAATACACAGGCAGGACCGAAGAGGCGATCGATGAAGTAACTACCGCGATCAGGCAGAAGGACGAAATGGCTTACAGGTTGCAGCGCGGCGATATGCTCATGCGCACCGGCAATGAGAAAAGGGCAGTAAAGGATTTTGAAAAAGTCGCCAGAAAGCATCCGAAAGCACAGATACGTTACGCCAATGCATTGTTATCGCTCGGCCAGTTCGGCGCGGCGAAAGCGGTTTTTGCAACTTACCTGGAAACCGACGACCGTACTTTCCGGGGCGATGCGTACCTCGGAATGGCGCATTCCAATTATGGTTTGAAGCTGATCAGTGAGGCGCAGCGTTACTACAAGCTCGCTTCCACATTAAAGAGAGAAACGCCTGCATTGCAATCCGGTATCGCCAATACGCACCTTTCAAAACGTGAATACCAGACTGCATTTACGCTGTTTGACCGGGTTATTAAAAAGGATTCGACCTACATGCCCGCTTATCTGGGCCGCGCAGTCGCTTACTATGGTCAGAAAAAATATGACCTGGCGCTGAAAGATTTCAAGAAAGCAGAAAAGGCAATGGACGAAAACAACCGCTTTTTCGCAGACCTTTTCGTTACCAAAGCTTTCTCGGAGTATTATCTCAAAAAGACGAGTGAGGCACAGGAGGATTTTCAGAAAGCGATCAAACTGGATCCGACCCGTTACGAGGCTCTTGCAGGAATCAGCGGTATCATGATTGATCAGAAACGTTACTCCGAAGCAGGTACCTACCTGGCGAAGGCGCTGCAATATGAACAGGGGTACGATCTGATGTGGAGCAATTACGGCAACCTGCTGCTGCATTTTGATATGTTCAAAAAAGGATATCAGGTTTTCAAGAAGGCAGTTTCGTTGAACCCGGCCAATGTGAATGCACAGAATGGATGGGGTGTGGTGCTGCTTGAAAATGATCAGCTCGACAAATCCATGGCGCTATTCGACAGTCTGGTAAAGGAAAAACCCGAACTGCCTTTTTTACACAACAACCACGGGATTGTGCAGGCGTATATAGGAAACAGGCACGATCAGAAACACCAGGTGAATGAAGCAAACCTCCGGTACGACGGGGCTTATGAAGATTTCAAAAAAGCAATGGAGGCGGCTCCTTCCCGAAAGTTTTACAATGTAAATCAGGGCAACGTGTACCGCTATATGGAAAAGTACGATCAGGCCAGGCTGAGCTACCAGACTTATCAGGACAAAAGCGCATTGAACAATACTGCTGTTATGTATGCAGGACAGGAGCGGATCAAGGATGCCAAATATTACCTGGGAGTAGCGTTGCAGATCGACTCACTGCACCGCGTCTTTCAGTACAATATGACTGTGCTTGCAAAGGGAAAGCAGAAAGAAATGATGCGGTTGGTTGCCTCGGCGGATGAAAACAGCCCTTTTTCAGATATTGGGATCAAATATAGCCGCGACGGGTTTGTGACAATCTATTTGTACGACTACGAATATGATGTGCTTACATTCCCGGGCCGGCATTATATGCCTTTGCCGGTGGCAGAGTATAAAGAGGATTATTTTATTCCCGATTACGATTTCAAACTTGTGCCTTACGGAAAGAAGAAGAATACCCAGCCGAAGAAAAAGCACGTAAAGTACCGCAGCCAGAAAGTGAAGTTGCCGGGTTCAAAAAACAGGTCAGGGACCCGTTGTCCGGTGTTGTTTTAAGGGAGTGTGCACACAAAAAAGTTCTTTGAGAAACATTTTCTACGTATTTCTCCTGCCTATCCCCAAACATTGTAAAATTTTCTACTGTTTTCGGGTGTGTGTCTAGTGTTCTTGATTAGTATCGGTGTTTTGCGAGAATGTTCCTTACTTCTACAAAACTGATCGGTTTATCCAGGAAGTAGTCGGCGCCATTTCGGAAAGCTTCGTCACGCAGGTTGGTCATTGCGCTCATTGTCACTATATAAATCTTTTTGTCGGTGTACATGCTTTTGATCCGTTGTATCTCACCAATTCCTTTTCCATCGGGTAAGTTGTTGTCAATGAAGATCCAATCCGGTTTCATGTCACTAATGCAAGCCATTCCTTCCTCAATGGAAGCAGCTACTTTAATCGCTTCCTGAGGTTCCTTAATATTAAACTGTCTTACTAGAAAATTGCGCATCAACACTCCCAAGTCTGTTTCATCTTCAATAATTACAATCTTCATAGCGATGTGTTGAAAAATAAATTAGTCATCAATAGCGGAGGTGTTGGGCAGCGTCGACATTTGTTGTCGCGATTTGAAGTTAGTATGGCAATAATCCTGCCATCTTGAAGAGGAAAATGAAGTTTCAGATCAAAAAACACAGTATACCTGCGCATTCTCCATAGCCTGTTGTGTGTCCTTCTTTTACGCTGAATAGGTATTTTTATTTACATATTATGGCAAAGTGTCATAAGTGAAATAATCGTAAGTTGTTGTAAATAAGGAGAATGTGATTGAGGGTAACTGTGTATTCCTGCTGGTACAGGATTTTTCGAAATGAACTTGAAATTGATTGATAACATTAACGACTTGAAATTATGTCAGCTAATAGAGTTATTTTAGGAGTTGTGTCAGCGGCACTTGTAGGAGCTGTAATCGGATTGCTGCTAGCGCCGGAAGAAGGATCTACCACAAGAAAAAAGATCAAGAAAAAAACCAATAGTCTGGCCAGCGACCTCATCGATGCGCTGGAAAGAAGCAAGCATGATGCAAAGAAAGCCGCTGAGGATTTGAAAGAGGAAGGGCTTGCGTATAAAGACGAGGCAGTAAATAAGGCAGCCGAATATACGGATGCTGCAAAAAATGAAATCAACGATTTTAGATAAAATCACATAGGCCGGAATCATGCATTCCGGCCATTTTTGTTTACAGCTATATGGAAAATTCATCGACTACATCAACAAACAAGACAGGCAGCGAGCCAGCTTCCGATTCATTCAGCTTTGTAAATAGCCTGGTATCGTCAGGTAAGCAAGCGTTGGGCGGAGGGAAAGGGTTGCAAATGGGCGTGCATACCTTAATTGCACGTACTGCATTGAAACGCCTGCCGCCACCACTGAACTTCGTAGTGCCACTGGTAGTGGAGAAGGTTATTCTGAAACACGGCGTAAATGAAGGCAGGGAAGTGTTGCTGAAAGGATTGCGTTGGGTAAAGAAGGTAACCGACGAGCCCACAACCAAGCCTGTGTAACTATCATTACTTAGATATTGACAAAACCCCTCTCACGGAGGGTTTTGTTGTTTTGTAGCTTAGTGCCCGCAGGCCCGAGTCGGCGGCTGTTGCGCGGGTCGGCAAGGCTTTTGTTTTATTAAATGTGTCTCGTTATTTATTTTCCGCAAGCAGGGAACAATCGGGATATTTCAGCCATGGAGAAAACGGCATGCTGATTGCCGGAATTCCTTTACAAAAACAACTTTGTCTGTCAGGATTTTGTCTTGATACTTTTGATAATCAGACATATAAAAACGAGTGCAATCCGAACCCTGACCGAAGGGCGGCAAAGGACGTTTAACAGTTCGTGCCCACTTAGCTGCGTTTTCAAAGCAGCTCCAGGCTGACACCGACGTGAGCAAAGACGTAGAGAGTTGCGACATTCTGAATTATAATACTCAGTCTGTGGAAATAACTACGCAATCTTTACAATCACGATTGACCTTACAGGAAGATTGAATAAAGAGTAGTAAATTTAAAGCATTAAGAGAATTACCATTTTACCCTTACTTGCTCTATGCAAAGACAAACGCAGACGCAAAGGCAGACCTTAAAATATTCTCCATTGCAGATTCAAATGCTGAATTTATTGCATTTGACCACAATGGAGCTTGAACAACGAATCAAAGAGGAATTAGAGGAAAACCCTATCCTGGAAGAAGGTAAAGAAGAGAATGCCGCAGAAGAAACGGCGGACGATTTTGACGAACCTTCGGATTCCGGCTCCGGGGACGATACATCCGTACAGGATTATTACGATTGGGACGAGTTCAGGGACGATGATATTCCGGATTACAAAACATATGCAAACAACCAGTCGGCTGACAATGAGCTTTACACCCGGCCGATGGTCGAATCGATCTCCTTCCGGGACGATTTAAAGCAGCAGGTACATTTCCTGAGACTCGACGAAAGGCAGCAGCTGATAGCAGATTTTATCCTTGATTCGCTTGACGAAGACGGGTTCCTCAGGCGTGAAAGCGAAGTAATAGCAGACGATATTTCATTTGCAAACAGCATGTTCATCGATACCGAAGAGGTGAACCTGATGCTGAAAGTAATCCAGCAGCTTGAACCTGCCGGAATAGCAGCGAGTGACCTGCGCGAATGCCTGCTGATCCAGCTTAACCGCATGGAGACTCAGAATGAAACGTGGAAATGGGCATACCGGATTGTGAGTGATGCATTTGATGAGCTTGGGTCGCGCAATTACGATAAGATCATGCGCATTACCGGGCTCGATGAAGAGTCGCTTAAAAAGGCAGTTCAGCTGATCACTACGCTGAATCCCAAGCCAGCTTCGGGACTTCGCAACGATTCCATTGTGAATGAAAGTATCAAGCCGGACTTTATGCTCTGGTATACCGAAGATGGAGAGATTGAAGTACAGCTTACCTGGGGAAACAGCCCTGCATTGAAACTGAACAAGGTTTTCACGCAGATGGCGGAGCAGAAAAATGACAAGGCGACGAACCAGTTCCTGAAAAATAAAATGAACTCTGCGAAATGGTTTATAGATGCCATCAAGCAGCGTGAGAATACAATGCTCAGCACATTGAAAGCCATTGTAAGGCTTCAATATGATTACTTTCAGTCAGGCGACGTGAAAAAACTCCGTCCGATGATCCTGAAAGACGTAGCTGAGATCATTGATATGGATATATCAACGGTATCACGCGTTACTACCAACAAATATGTACAGACACCATTCGGGATCGTTTTGCTGAAAGATCTGTTTACAGAGGGGGTAACCAATGAAGATGGTACCGAAGTCTCTAACCGTGAAATCCAGGAAGCGATCCGTGAGATTGTGCTGGACGAAGACAAGAGGCACCCTTACAACGATCAGCAGATCACCGATATGCTTTCTGAAAAAGGCTATTCAGTTGCGAGAAGAACGGTTGCTAAATACCGCGAACAATTGAACATTCCGACTGCAAGATTACGAGTTACCATATAAATCTGATTAAGTTAAGCCCTAGAAACCTGGCATGAAAAAAATAGTTGTTGTTGATGATGAGGCAGATATTTGTTTTCTGTTGAAGAGATTTTTGTCCAAGAATGATTTCATAGTTGAAACAGCGCAAAACGGCAAAGACGGACTGGCATTGATCGAATCGATCTCGCCTGACCTGGTTATGACGGATTTCCGGCTGGGCGATATTACCGGAACGGAACTGCTGACAGCTATCAAATCTAAAAGGCCGCACGTGCCGGTTTTGATTATAACGGGCTATTCAGATATTAAAGTGGCGGTCAGCGTAATGAAAGCTGGTGCTTATGATTATATCACCAAACCGCTTTTCCCGGATGAAATCCTGGTAACAGTTAAAAAAGCACTGGCCGACGCAGAATCTTCGCAGAATGATGAGCAGGAATATTCGTATTCAGGCACGCCGGGCTCGGCTTCTGAAACAACTACTGCGAAGCCTACCAGAAAAATGCACTCCCGGACCAAGGCGGGTTACGTGATGGGTAACAGCGATGTTTCGGATAATCTTTTCAAACAGGTCGACCTGGTTGCACCAACTAATTTCAGCGTGATTATCTACGGTGAAAGCGGCTCGGGAAAAGAGGCGATTGCACAGGAAATCCACAATCGTTCACGCAGGAAGGATATGCCTTTCGTGGCAATGGACTGCGGTGCTATCTCGAAAGAGCTTGCAGGAAGCGAATTGTTCGGTCACGAAAAAGGATCGTTTACGGGTGCATTGCAAACGAAAATCGGTCACTTTGAGCTGGCTAACGGCGGTACCCTGTTCCTCGATGAAGTTTCCAACTTATCATACGAAATCCAGGTTGCATTGCTGCGTGTAGTGCAGGAGCGTAAGATGAGGAGAATCGGCGGATCCAAAGAAATAGAATTGGACGTACGGATTATCGTAGCAAGTAACGAGCGCCTTCTTGAATCTGCTAAAAACGGTAAGTTCCGCGAGGATTTGTATTACCGTTTTAATGAGTTCACGATCGAAGTACCTGCATTGAGAAACAGGAAAGACGATCTGATGCTTTTTGCAAATTCATTCCTGGATACCACCAATGCGGAGCTAAACAAGAATGTGAGCGGATTTTCGGAGGAAGTAAAAAGCGATTTTCTACATTACTCATGGCCGGGTAACCTTCGTGAATTGAAGAACGTGATCAAAAGAGCTACACTGCTTTCTGACGGTGAGCTGATTGAAGAAAAGGCGCTTCCATTTGAAATTGTTAACTATCGCAGGCTGAAAGACCTGGACGAAGAGCCGGTTGCAGCGACGCCAGCCACTCCGGGCATTGTGGATACACTCGAAGGGGAAGATTCAAAACCAAGCTTGAAAACTGTTGCGAACGAGGCGGAGTACGATATGATCATGCAGGTTTTAAGGGATGTTAATTTTAATAAAAGTAAAGCTGCCCGCTTGCTGAACATTGACAGGAAGACGCTTTACAACAAAATGAAGCAATTTGATATTTAGTCAGATCCGGCGGGTTAATGCATAATGAATAACAAAACAATTAAGGTCCTTCTTGTCGACGACGACGAAGACGACTATTTTCTTACCCGGGAGTATTTCAATGACCTGGTTAACTGGAAGTTTGACATTACCTGGTGTGCAACATTCAGGGATGCGCAAAATGAAATCAAGACTAAAAAATACGATCTGTACCTGTTTGACTACCTGCTTGGTGAAAGTACAGGTATAGATCTGATTGATCTTGCATGCCAGTTTGAATGCGAGGAGCCGATTATCCTTTTGACGGGAAAAGGGGATACTAAAATCGCGGTAG
Source organism: Dyadobacter sp. Leaf189 (assembly GCF_001424405.1). Taxonomy (GTDB): domain Bacteria; phylum Bacteroidota; class Bacteroidia; order Cytophagales; family Spirosomataceae; genus Dyadobacter. The sequence goes on along the minus strand of NZ_LMPS01000004.1, from coordinate 950,081 downwards.
AAGCGCTGCGCCTCGGTGCGGCTGATTACCTGATTAAAAGCGAGCTGGACGCTGAGAAGCTGGAAAGGAGCATTCGTTATGCGCTGGAAAGAACATCGGTGATGAAAGCTTTGAAACACAGCGAAAGAAGATACCGCCGCATTTTCGAAGAATCCAACGACTTCCTGTTTATCAGTGATCTGGCAGGTAATATTATCGACCTGAATACCTCCGCTGGCACGCTGACGGGTTATTCGGAGGAAGATCTTAAATTCAAAAATATCCTTGACCTGATTGAGGAACCCCAGTTTCCTGTACTCTGGAAGAATATCAAAGAGCACACTATTCACGATCAGGAAGTGAGGCTGCTTACCAAAGACGGGGACAAGAAGTACTGCCTTTTCTCGGCTTCCATTGAAATCGACGACGACCATCCGTACATACAGGGCCGTTTGCATGATATGACTGCGAGAAAGCAGTCGGAGAGAGAGCGGTTGTTTTCTGAAAAGATGGCGGTAACCGGCCGGCTTGTCCGCATGCTGGCGCACGAAGTACGAAACCCATTGACAAATGTGAACCTCTCTGCCGAGCAGCTTGAAATGGAGCTCACTGATGAGGACCAGAAATTTTACACACAAATCATCAAGCGTAACTGTACAAGGATCAATGATCTGATCTCCCAGCTGTTACAACCATCCAGCTCTGCAGATATCGAGCTTGTTGATAACTCGGTACACCTTGTTTTGAACCAGGCGATCGGTGCCGCGCTCGACCGCGTACAGCTGAAACGCATTCAGATCGTCAATCATTTCGCCGAAGAAGACCTGTCCATTCCGCTGGATCCTGTTTCTCTTCAAATGGCTTTCCTTAACCTGATCACGAATGCGATCGAGGCGATGGAAGAGGATAAAGGTATCCTGCGCATTTACACCAAAAACCAGGGCGACAGCATTCAGGTGATCTTTATGGATAACGGATCCGGGATCAGTGAAGAGCACATGGAAAAGATTTTTGAACCTTATTTCACTGGTAAAAACAATGGAATGGGGATCGGCTTGTCAACTACGATGAGCATTATACACGCGCACCACGGGCGGATTGACGTGCAGTCGGAAGTGGGAGTAGGTACTACTTTTACAATCAGTTTCAAGCTGAACAGTTCCCCCGCCGATACAACTGCCTGACTACAATAAAGTAGTACAGGCAGTCACTCTTCCGGGTCGGATCATACACGTATAAGCCTCACCGCAACTTTACGAATTGACGTATGCTCTCTTTTGTTTACGATTGAAGAATTCGTAGATGATCGGGAAGATCAGCAATGTGAGTACTGTGGCAGTAATTAACCCCCCGATTACAACGATCGCCAGCGGCTTCTGTGTTTCCGAACCAATTCCGGTTGACGTAGCGGCTGGCAGCAGACCAATCGCGGCCATTAATGCAGTCATAATTACCGGCCTGATCCTTGATTTTACACCTTCTCTTATCGCATCGTCCAGCGGCATTCTGGCAGCCAGGTTTTTGTTAAAAACAGAGATCAGAATGACCCCGTTCTGGACGCAGAGGCCAAACAATGCAATAAAGCCTACACCCGCGGATATACCGAAGTTCATGTGCGTAATATGCAATGCCAGGATGCCGCCGATGAGGGCAAAAGGTACGTTGATCAACACCAGACCGGCATCTTTCGCATTGCTGAACATAATGAATAGGAGGATAAATATGCCGACAAGACTGATCGGTACTACTTGTCCGAGGCGGGCTGTGGCACGAACCTGGTTTTCAAATTCACCCGACCAGTTTACAGAATAACCTTTCGGCAGATTTTTGAGTATTGGTTTAACCCGGTTCTGCGCGTCGGCAATGGTACTTCCCAGGTCACGTTCGCGGACTGAGAATTTCACCCCGATGAAACGTTTGTTGTTGTCGCGGTACACGAATGCAGGTCCGGTGACTGTGCGAATCGAGGAAATCTCTTTCAATGGGATTTTGCCACCTGTAAGTGTCGGTACCATCAGCTGCTGGATATCGTCTACTGTACGCCGGTATTGTTCTTCGTAACGCAGGCGTATATCAAATTTGCGCTCGCCTTCATAAAGTATCGAAGCAGTTTTACCACCGATCGCCATTTCAATCACAGCTTGTGCATCGGCAATGCTAACACCGTACTGCGCCATTTTATGATCATGCAAAATCACGCTGACTTCGGGCTGGCCGATATTTCTTAAAATTCCCACATCCTTGATCCCGGGCACATCCTTGATCGCTTCCAGCACTTCATTGGCTTTGGTATTCAGCGTTTCCAGGTCGTCGCCGTAGATTTTCACTGCATTACTCGCATTCATCCCCGCTACTGCTTCGGCCACATTGTCGATGATCGGCTGTGAGTAATTATAGTTGATCCCCTGGAATTGTTTGAGTTTTTTGTCCATTTCCTCGATCAGCTGATCTTGCGTGATCTTCCGTTTCCATTCTTCTTTTGGTTTCAGGTTTACCTGCATTTGCACATAATAGAATCCCGATGGGTCGGTACCGTCATTGGAGCGGCCGGTTTGTGACAGCACGCCATTCACTTCCGGGAATTCATTCAGTTTTGCCCGCAGTGTACTTACCATCTTGATCGTTTCATTCAGCGAGCTGCTCATCGGCATTTTTGCTTCCACCCAAAGCGCGCCTTCATTCAATGTCGGCAGAAATTCGGTACCAAGGAATTTGGCGGAAAACAGCGAAGTCGCCAGGAAAGCCATCGCCAGTATGACACTGATCTTTTTTCTTGCATAACACCATTCGAAACCGCGCGTAACCGTATTATCGAAGAACCGTACGATCGGGTTACTTTTCTCCCGGACGTTCTTACGGAGCAGGATGGAGCAAAGCACGGGGACGAGCGTAAGCGTATAGAGCAATGCGCCCAGCAGGGCAAAACCCAGTGTGTAGGCGAGGGGAGTGAACATTTTACCTTCCACTTTCTGGAAACTGAAAATGGGGATCAATGCGGTGATAATGATCAGCTTGGAGAAGAAAATCGCTTTTCCCAGCTCGCCGCCGGTGGTTTTCACAAGCCCGAGTTTGGACAACTTGTTGTACCGCTCCATTCCATTTTTATGCGCAAGGCGGTCGAGCGCCACAAATATGCCTTCTACCATTACCACGGCTCCATCTATAATGATCCCGAAATCAATGGCGCCCATGGAAAGCAGGTTAGCCGACATGCCCATCAGTTTAAGGCACATAAATGCAAAGAGCAATGCAAGCGGAATGATGATCGACACAATGACCGTGGTGCGCCAGTCGGCCATAAAAATGAAGACGATCACAGTTACCAGCACAATCCCTTCCAGGAGGTTATGCTTTACGGTATGTGCACAAAATTCAATCAGATTGTCACGATCATAAAAGGTCACCATTTTGACATCCGGGGGCAGGATTTTGGTGTTCAATTCATTCACCTTATCCTTTATACGCGCCAGTACTTCGCTCGGGTTTTCACCTTTTCGCTGCACGACGATGCCTTCCACCACATCATCATTTTGATCCAAACCTACCTGACCAACCCTCGGCATATCCGACTCACGTACATCGGCTACGTCTTTCACGAGCACCGGGTTATCCTTTACAAATTCAACGATAATGTTCTGAATATCAGGAATGGAGTTGAGCAATCCGATGCCTCTCACCACATAAGCCTGCCCGTTTTTCTCAATTACATCGCCGCCTACATTGATATTGCTTTTGGTTACAGCCTGGTACACTTCCAGGGGCGTAATGTTGTACTTAACCAGCTTGGTAGGGTTAACCTGCACTTCATAAATCTTCTCCCTTCCGCCAAATGCAACCACATCTGCCACGCCGGGAATACTGCGCAGTTGTCTGTCAATTACCCAGTTATGTAAGGTCAACAGCTCGCGGCTGTCGCGGTCTTTGCTTTTCAATGTAAACCTGAAAATTTCACCGGTCGGCCCGTAAGGCGGCTGTACGTCAGGCTCTACACCTTCGGGAAGCGAAATGTTTCTGAGCTGGTTGTTAACCTGTTGCCGGGCAAAGAAGTCTTCGACGTTATCATCAAAAATAATCTTGATAATGCTCAGTCCGAACATCGTGGTACTCCTCACATTGGATTTCTGCTGTACAGAGTTCATGGCCACTTCAATGGGCACGGTTACAAACCGCTCGATTTCCTCTGCGCTGCGTCCATTCCATTGGGTTACTATAATAATCTGCGTGTTGGTAACGTCCGGAAAAGCTTCGAGCGGCGTATCGCGGTAGCTGACAACGCCTGCGACAATCAACAAGCCTGTCAGGAAAAATATGAAGAACCGGTTTTTCAAAGAAAACCCTACGATTCCTCGGATGAATTTGTTCATGAATGCAATTTTGAATGATTGAATGAATGAATGATTGAATGTTGTAAAAGGGGGGAAGAAGGGGGGGGGAGGGAGGAGGGAGGAAGCAGTGAACGCTCCATCTTCCCTTTGCTCTATCCTCCCTTATCTCCTATTAATCATTCAGCGCATCATAAACCAGTAGCTGGTTCTTGGAAATGATTGTTTCGCCGGGTTGAAGGCCGGATTTAATGTAGGTTCTGTTGGCCAGAGAACGGTATACTTCTACGGGACGGGTTTCGATTTTGCTGCGGCTGTGGTATACCATTACCCAGTTTTTACTTCGGTCAAAAATGATGGCCTGAGATGGTATCGCCTGCATTTCGCTTCCTTCCTCAAAATTGAGGCTCACGGTTGCATGCATTTCGGGTTTGAGCTTGAAACCTACATTTTGAAGCTGAATGCGGATCTTCATCGCCTTGGTATCCGGGTCGAGCACATTGTAGATCTTGTCTACCTTTCCTTTGAACACTTCATCCGAAAAGCTGATCGTACGTACATCTGCCGCCATTCCGAGCTTTATTCTTGGAATATCACTTTCGTTTACATTCGCCATTACCCACACATCGGCAATTTGTCCGACAGTGAAAAGACTCTCTGAATTGTCGGATCGCAGCTGCATGCCGCGGTTTACGTTTTTGTCGATGATAAATCCATTGATTGGCGACTTGACGGTGTAGTTGGTGGATTTACCCAGACCATAAATAGAGAAGATTTCCTTCACCCGGCTCAGTTCCGCCTGCGCTTTGTCAACCATTTGGCGGGCAGAGATTACGTCGCGCTCAGGAACCAGCTTGCTTTCGAACAGGTCTTCGGTGGAGGAGAGGTTCTTCTGAGCCACCAGCAGGTCTGACTGCGCCTGGATCATCTGCCGCTCAAAATCCGCCACTTCACCCGAGCGTATCACAGCAAGTTTCTGACCTTTGCGCACATTATCGCCTAGCTCTACATCCACCTCTTCCACATTGCCGCCTACCAGCGGGTATACCTTAATCACTTGATTTTCATCGGGTACCACCTTGCCGACGAGTGTCAGCTCATTGCGGACGGGCTCCGTTTGTACTGTATCCAGCTTAATGCGGCTCATCATTGTATCCGACAGCATAAATGCTTTTGACTCTTCGGCATCTGCCTGCTTTTTTTCACAAGCCCCGAAGCTGAGGCCCATTGCGGCAAGCGCGGCGGAGTAGATTATATTTTTGATCATTATAAAAGTGGCCAGGCCATTAAATTTGTTCGATTTGTATGATTATCAGTTGAATAGCTCTTCGCCAACTACGTAATTCAGTTCCTCGTAGACCTTAATGCGATCAGCTTGCAGGCGGTTGTATTCCTTGATGCTCTCGTTGTAGGTTTCGATAAAATCGATGAATTCGAGGAGGGTAATGTTGCGTTTTTGGAAGTTGTCGTAAATGCCGCTGCTAAGTAGCTGAAACTGATCTGTAAATTGATTTTCAACACTCTGATAAGCTTTTTCGGCAATCCCAACCTTCTGGATAGCCGCGTCAACTTCATTACCTACACTGTTCTGGCGAGCATTTTCGGCGGTTTTGTAGTAGCTGATGTTGCTTTTGGCGGCCCTGATATTTCCCTGGTTCCGGTTGAAAAAGGGCAGGGAAATCGCCGCATTTACACCGAAATAATTATTGACATAATTACTCGCCTGATCATAAATCGCTCCGACCTCAATGTCCGGCACGGCCAGTGCTTTTTGCAGCGTGTAATTAAGTTCTGCTTCTTTCGTCAGCGATTGTGCGACTTTCAAGTCGGCGCGGCTTTGTAATGCTCTGTCTTTCAATGCAGCCGGCGTATACCTGTCAAGCTGATACCTTCGGATATCGGAGCTGTCCACCACGGACTTAACGGGCCGCTCGGTGTTCAGCAGCGTGCGAAGGTCCCGCTGGTTTTCCTGAAGTTCAAAGAGGATATCTGCCCGGTCATTCGTAAGCTGAAAGAGCAGCGCTTTCAGGCGTACCACCTCTTTCAGTGAAATGTTCTTTCGTGCATATTCCTTTTCAAAAGCGCTGACAGTGGTATTCAGCGTATTGATCTGGGTGTCGTACAATGCGACGGTTTGTTCCAGATAATAGGTCTCGAAGAAGTTCTGGCGCAGCTCGAATTTGAGCGTACGAACGAGGTCATAAAACTGGTACTCGCTCTTGCGGGTACTCTCTACATCGAGTGCGACTTGTTTGTTACGCTTCCCGGCACGGGTGATCAGCTGGGAGATCGTGAAAACTTTCTGACCATTTTTACCAACGTCAAATGCGCCGCGTGAGGGACTGTAAGCATTGATCTCGACGCCAAATGTGGGGTTGTTCCAGAGCTTGTCCTGGATTTCAATCGATTTTGCAATATCGATCTGGTATTTCTCCGCAAGCAGTTCGAGGTTGTTCTGGAGGAAAAGACTATCAGCCTGCCTGATAGTGAGTTTGAGGGTATCCTGTGCGTGTAAACCGTTAACGGTTAAGATAAGCAGCCCGATGAAATAGGTTCGCATAATTTCTGTTTTAGAATGATGCGATATTCGGACGGCAGTATTACAGCAGGCTTAAAATAACGTTAGAAAAAAATTAGAATTCCCCAGACCCCTCTGAGGAGGTCATAGGGGACAACGCAAAGTCCCCTTCAGGGGATTCAGGGGAAAAAAAGGCCGAGCCTATACATGACTGAGTTGAACCCGGAACTCGCTACCTGCACCAAGTTCACTGGTCACTGAAATGTTGCCGTGATGGAGTTCAACAATCCGCTGGCAAATGGACAAACCAATGCCGAAACCGGGCACGCCCGACGCATTCGATGATCTGAAAAATGGACTGAAGATGTGCGGAATATCCTCCTGGCTGATCCCGATCCCATTGTCTTTCACTTTCACAATGCAGGATTTTGCATTAGATGAAATGATGATCTGCGCCTGATGGTTGGAGGAATATTTGCAGGCATTATCCAGCAGATTGGAGAAAACCCTTTTTAGTAACTCCTCATTCCCTTTGATTACGGTTTCGTTCTCGTTTTCAGGGATCGTTTCGTACCCGATGATCACCTCGTAGTTCGGGTGGGCAGCCAGTAATTCTTCTTTTGCCAGGAATGCAAGATCTTCAATGTGCACAGGTGCCATTTTCAGGTTGCCCACGTTTTCCAGTGATCTTGCAAGAAACAACAGGTTATTGGTTATGCTGATCAGCCGTTCGGTGTCCGATGACAAGTTGTTGAATACTTCTTCCAGGTCGGGATTACTGGTAGTAAATCGCTGCCCGAGCTGTATCTCCGATTTCAATGCAGCCAGCGGCGTGCGCAACTCGTGCGAAGCGTGGGATACAAAGCTTTTTTGTTGTTCAAAAGCTTTGTTAAGGCGGTCGAGAACGGTGTTGAAGTTAATGGCGAGCTGGGCGATTTCATCTTTCCTGTTTCCCTCGTCGAGTTGCTGGGACAGGTTCTGTGCGGTAATAAGTGATATCTGCCCGTTGATCCGGTTGATCGGCCGGAGCGCATTGCCGGCAAAGTAAATGCCCAGTCCCACTGTCACCGCAATGCCCGCGAGTAAACCCCAGCCCAGTGTATTTTTCAGGTTAGCAAGCTTGCTGTGGCCAAAAGTATCGTAAGCAGAAGCCAGTACCACAAGCGGCTCACTGTCATCCTGGTAGAATAACCCGATCACCTCATTTTCACCCTGATGGAATTCTATATACTTCTTCTCGCGCACTTCATCCAGCAGTGATTTCCGGTAGGTCAGGAGCTTGTCGTCGACACTGGAATAGATCATATCATTCTCTTTGTCAAAGATCAAAACCTTTTCATCCAGCATTTCCGATAATGTATTCTGGTCAATTGCTTTGAGCAGATCCTTGTCGATGCCTTTTACCTTTACCAGTAGCCGGCAGGTAGTTTGTGCCCTGCTTTTTAGCCGGTCATAAAATTCCTCCTGCCTGTAATGCTCGGAAACGCTGTAAATCGCAAATGAAAACAAAAGAAGTATCGCCGCTACAAGTAGCGTGAACTGCAATGCGATCCGGTCTTTTATTTTCATAGGAACTTTACTCTTCTTTCATGATATAGCCCATTCCGGGGCGGGTATGGATCAGTTTTACGGCAAAATCCTTATCTACTTTTTTACGTAAATAATTGATATATACCTCCACTACATTGGTTCCCGGATCGAAGTTAAGGTGCCAGACGTGTTCTGCCAGGTCCATTTTGGATACTACCCTTCCGCGGTGCTGCAGGAAGTATTCAAGCAATGCAAACTCCTTTGCTGTCAGATCGATCACATTACCTGCGCGTTTCACCTGCTTGGTACCCAGATTCATTTCTAGATCCGCAATCCGTAATATGGTATCTGTCGTTTCGGGATTGTTGAGCACCGACACGCGCAATGCGGCATTAATGCGGGCCAAAAGCTCTCTGAAATCAAATGGCTTGACAATGTAATCGTCAGCGCCACGGTTCAGTCCCTCGATCTTGTCCTCAATTTCTCCGTACGCGGTAAGCATGATAATGGGCAGCGCCGGCTTGTAAATCCGTATTTGCTGACAGACTTCGTACCCTTTCATTCCTGGCAAATTCACGTCCAGGAGTACCAGGTCAAACTTTTTGTCCAGCGCCAGCTGCTTTCCGGTAATACCATCATAGGCTATTTCTGCCTCAAAATGTTCTGCTACCAGTCCGCGAAAGATATTCTGGGCGATTCTGCGGTCGTCTTCGACGATCAGTATCTTCTTCATATTTGTCAGTTTAAAGTACAGCGAGCGCCTGGTCCAGATCGCTGATCAGGTAATCCGCGTCTTCCAAACCGATGTACAAGCGCGCCATTCTGTGCTTTTCAATATCTGCGTCAAATGCATCGGGCCCTATTCCCGCAGCCTGCGGCAGGATCAGCGATTCGTGCCCGCCCCAGGAAACAGCTACCAGAAAGTGTTTCAATGAATAGGTAAACCTCTCAATGGACGCATGCGAGTCTGCTTTCAAAACGATGGTCAGCAAACCGCAGGCACCCGACATTTGCTGTTTTGCCAGTTCAACTTGTGGGAAATCAACATCAAAAGGGAAGATAACCCTTTCAATTTTCGGGTGTGTTTTCAGGAATGCGATTACTTTTTCCGTGCTCGCCGTGATATGTTTAAGCCGCATCGGCAAGGTACGTAATCCCCGCAGGATCAGCCACGCATTGAATGGCGATATGCCCGAGCCTGCATTCAGCAGTTGCTCATTGAATATCTTGTGAAGCATAGCCCGTCCGCCTGTCAGAACGCCAGCTACGGTATCACTATGCCCGCCGAGGTACTTGGTCGCTGACTGCAGGGAAAGGTCAATGCCTAATTCGATCGGTCGCTGGTGAATGGGGGAGGAGTAGCTGTTATCAACGATCGTGATAATGCCGCGCTCTTTTGCAAGCCTGGCCACAGCCCGCAGATCCTGGATTTCGAAGGTATTTGAGTTGGGGGATTCCAGGTAGATAATGCGCGTTTCTGGTCGTATCGCCTGCTCGAAGTTCTCTATCCGGGTACCGTCAATGTAGGTGGTAGTGACCTGGAAGCGTGGCAGCATGTTGTCGAACATCCGCCAGGCCCAGCTGTAAGGTTTATCAACCGAGATAATGTGGTCGCCACTTTTTACATTCGCGAGTACAGCAGCAAAAATAGCCGAAGAGCCGCTGTTGAATACCAGCGCATCCTCCGCTCCGTCGAGCGCGGCCAGTTTCTTTCGCAGGATTTCAATGGTTGGGTTTTTTCCCCGTGAATACAAAAAGGCAGAATCCTCATCGTCAAATGCCTTTTTCAGATCTTCAAAAGTATCAAAAGCAAAGTTGCTGGACTGAATAATCGGTGGCGCAACAGCATTGAAATAGAGGCTCCTGTCTTCGCCCAGTTCATTCAGTATGTGTGATATTTCCATTTATAAAAGTTAATCTTAACCTGTTAAGATGTTTTTGGGGACTGATTTTCGATGATTTCTTTGGGAATGATTTCGGTAAGCGGCTCGGCTGGCGTCTGGAAAACAATGCCCTGATCGAGCGAATGAATGATCGCCTTATTGCTATGTGCGAAGTAGCAGGCGTCAATGCCCTGGTCCTGGATACTTTTGATCAAAACCGTTGTGTCGGGCCTGCTCCGTTTTCTGGTTTGCCTGATGTAAACAGCACGGATATTGGTAGGGAAAGTCCGGCAGATCTCTTCGTAAATCTCAGGGTCTTTCTGCGAATCGTCGCCCAGTAAAATAAACTGCAGCTCGGGGTAGAAGTTGATGATGTTATGGATTTTCCTCAGCTTATGTACATGCGAGCCCGCACCCGTCATTACAAAATCATCAAGCCCGGATTTTATCTTTTTCAGTTTTAAAATCGCCTTCGGCAGTCCGTTCAGCTCGGCAAACCTGACGATCATATCGTACAGATTCCATTCGCTGCTGGAAACATAGAAGAAGATGTTACTCTCTTTCTGGGGATGGGTGCGACTGGCAAATGAGAGGAGCTGGTAATGTTTTACCACATCATCAAAAGGCTTCCTCGCCTGTACATTCCGCGCCAGCAACACGAAAAGCTTGCGGAAAGAGCGACGGCTGTGCGAGATCAGGAATGTGTCGTCTATGTCCGAAATCAGCCCGTAAGAAGTTTTATAAGGCAGGAAAAACTCCTCTGTGCTCGTCGCCTGGTACTTTTTTCCATTTACCTCCTCGTCAACGCTCACTTCAAACGTATGCCAGCCGCTCGGCATGCTCTCTGTAAAAGGTACCTGAAACCGGAAATATCCGTCTGCCTCGGCGGTTGTTTCAGCAGTCAGGTTACCTACTTTGAGTACTACTTTCAGGAACGGAATGGTTTTAATGGAGAACAGTTCAATGATCGTTCTTGCGTAACGGAAACCGCTGCGCGTGTATTTACGATCTCCGGAAGGATATTTTCTAACAACATGTCCAAAAACAACCAGTTCCGTTTTATTCGCATAGCCGCGATACAGTTTTAAGTCACAACGTTTCATAACTATCTTTAACCCACTTAGACTTTACGACCCTAATTTAGCCATTATGTTTTCAGAACGAAAAGTTTTGCTGGTTGTTAATCCGATCTCCGGCGACGTCAACAAGGATGTCATTTTTGAAAAGGCCATTGAAAAAACAGAGGCAGAGGGGTATGAGTTGCGCATGTATTCAACTACAGGAGAGCATGATCTCGAACAAATCCGGGATATGGTCCATGAGATCAAACCGGAGCGTGTACTGGTTGCCGGCGGCGACGGAACTATCTCGCTGGTAGCGCAGGCAGTTTATGGTGTTGATATCATTATGGGCATTATTCCTGCTGGTTCAGCAAATGGGCTTTCGGTTGATTTTGGGTTATCTGGTGCTATCGACCAGGCCATGGAGGTTGCTTTCGGAAGCAATATCATGCACATGGATGCAGTGTCGATCAATGGAGATATCAGCCTGCATTTAAGTGATTTGGGTTTAAATGCATTATTGGTCAAAAACTATGAGAACAGTGAAACCCGCGGCAAGCTGGGTTATGCGCGTGAAATGCTGAAAACGCTCAGCGAACATGAAAACTTCCTGGCCAAAATTACCACTCCCGACGAAGTAATCGAAACAGACGCATTGATTGTCATCATCGCGAATGCACAGAAGTACGGCACAGGCGTTACGATCAATCCCATGGGCGATATGTCCGACGGACTTTTCGAGCTCGTCATCGCCAAGAAGCTGGACTTCATCGAGACCGCGAAGATACTGGCAGGCAATACCGATTTCAACCCTGAAATCATGAAGGTAATATCCGTAAAACACGCCATTATAGAATGCCTCGACAAAGAAGCCCATTTCCAGATCGACGGAGAATATAAAGGCACAGTAAACCGCGCAGAGGCAAAAATTATCGAGAAGTATATAAAGGTGGCAATATTGTGAGGGGGCTGTCGGCTGTAGCAATCGGCTTTCGGCTTTTTGTTTTATCGGCAAAGAAGTTAGTCTTGATTGAAGGGGCTAGTTGGTAGCTTGCTACCAGGAAGCACTCGGCAAAAGCTGACCGCCGACAGCCGGAAGCTGATAGCTAACGAAGCAGTAGTTCTTCCCGGGCGATGCTTTTTCACAAAACACCTTAACGCTTATTATTTTTTACAAATGAAGGCAATTGTTCTTGTTTTGTCTGGTCTGTTCTTGTTTCAGTTACATTGTTTCGGGCAAGCTGTTGAGCTTTGTCAGGGCGCTTATTTTACTGAGGAGCAGGGGAGAGAGTTTCTTGAAAAACACAAAGTAACTTCCAAGCTGGCGTGGGAAACCCGGGCTGCCCAGATCAGAAAGCAGATTCGCGAGGGTATGGATTTGCAAACTCTGCCTCCCAAACCAACTTCAAAACCGATCGTTCACAGCCGCAAGGAAATGGACGGATATTCCATTGAAAGTGTCGCATTCGAGAGTATGCCGGGCATTTATGTAACTGGAAATCTTTACCGGCCATTGAAAAAGCAAAAATCTTATGCGGGTATCCTGGCGCCGCACGGGCACGGTGAAAATCCGCACGGACGTTTCAGGGAGCAAACCCAGAAACGTTGTGCGACACTCGCACGAATGGGGGCGATTGTTTTCGTATGGGATATGATTGGGCAGGGCGACGCCAGGCAATGCGAGCATAAAATGCCCAAAGCATTAAAGCTTCAGACGATTAACAGCATCCGGTCGCTCGATTATCTCCTGTCAATCCCCGGTGTCGATCCCGATAGAATAGCAGTTACCGGTGAGTCAGGCGGTGGCACGCAGACTTTCCTGCTGGCTGCATTGGACGATCGTGTAAAGGTGTCCGTTCCGGTGGTGATGGTTTCAGCGTACTTCTTCGGAGGCTGTGTTTGCGAAAGTGGTTTGCCCATTCATAAAAAAGGTGACTACCAGACCAACAATGTGGAAATAGCCGCGCTGGCTGCGCCCCGGCCGATGATCCTGATCTCCGACGGCGGCGACTGGACCAAGAATACGCCAGAGGTAGAATATCCTTTTATTAAAAACATTTACAGTTTGTACGGGAAAACAAATCAGCTGGAAGCAGTTCACCTGGCTGACGAAAAGCATGATTTCGGGCCTTCCAAAAGGAAGGCGATGTATGCTTTCATGGCAAAGCATCTCCGGCTGGATTTGAAATCAGTTACTGATGCCCAGGGCAATATCGACGAGACGCCAGCCAAAGTGCTGAGCCAAAAGGAGCTGGAAGTATTTAACGAGGCCAATCCCCGGCCTGCAAATGCGGTAATGGGCGATGATGCGGTTATGAAACTTCTGTAACACAGCATTCATGATCATTTTCATTGTATTTGCCGCCATTGTCTTTATTGTTCTCAGTTCAACCGTGTTCAAGCTGCACCCGCTTGTTGGGTTGCTGCTGGCGGCGATAGGAGTAGGGGTTTTTGTAGGGCTTCCTATTGATAAACTGGCTGAAACCATCGGAAAGGGATTTGGAGAATTAATGTCCAAGATCGGTTTGATGGTTATTCTCGGTTGCGTAATCGGCGCCATCCTGGATAAATCAGGCGCAGCAATCAAGGTAGCTGACGTGATATTAAAGTTGTTTGGTGAAAAACATCCTGCATTTGCAATGTCAGTTATCGGCGGGATTGTCGGTATTCCTGTTTTCTGTGATTCAGGGTTTATCATTTTGCATAAGCTCAATCAGATCGTTGCGAAAAGAACAGGCAGGCCGCTGGGTACAATCGCATTGTCACTGTCTGGTGGTTTGTTTGCAACGCATACACTCGTTCCGCCTACGCCCGGGCCACTTTCCGCCGCGGGTAACCTGGGTATAGCCGATTCGGTCGGTCTGGTGATCTTAATCGGCTTGATAGTGTCCGTGCCCAGTTTGTTTCTTTCCACCTGGTTTGCCCAGAAATTCGCGCGCAACATAGAGATTACGACCGAAGCGGCTGTCGAGGAGCCGGTGCTAGTCCCGGAAAGACAGCTTCCGCCAGCCTGGAAAGCTTTTATGCCCATTGTGCTTCCTATTCTGCTGATCACACTTGCTTCTTTCGCCAGTATCTTCCACTTTCCCAAGCAGTGGACGGAGTGGCTGGGATTCTTTGGAAGTCCGCTTGTTTCGTTCCTGCTGGCTATCTTTTTCAGTTATTCTTTATTCCCCGAAAATGCCGCTGAACGGATGATGTCCTGTTTTAAAAGTGGCATTGAGCATTGCGGTACCACGCTTGTGCTGGTCGGCGCAGGCGGCGCTTTCGGCGCCATTCTGAAAGAGACGCATTTAAAGGAAATGGTAAGTGAGTGGTTATTGTCGAACGAAATGTCTGGCGGCTACTTGTTGCTGATTGCATTTCTGATCGCTGCATTCTTCAAAACGGCGCAGGGTTCAACCACCTCTTCCATGGTGTTGACAACTAGCATACTCGCGCCATTACTTGCTTCACTGGGCTTCATTACTTCCGTTCAAATCACGCTTGTAGTAATGGCAGTAGGCAGTGGTGCAATGGTGGTGTCACATACCAACGATGCATGGTTCTGGGTCGTGTCACAGTTTACCGGCATTTCAGCAAGAGATACCTATCGCACGCATACGATTCTGACTGGCTTGCAGGGGGTGGTGAGCTTTGTGGTGGTAATGTTGTTGTGGGCTTTGCTCGCATAAAAAAGCTTGTCACCCTGAGCGGAGTCGAAGGGGCGCTACTACTAGGCAGTAGCGCCCCTTCGACTCCGCTCAGGGTGACAAATGTACTTTATCCACCTAAGGTTGATACTATTTCTTAAACGCCCAATTCAGCTAGTACCTCAGACACCTTGGCAGCAGCTTCTTTGAACTCAATCGCCGAAGATACTTTCAAACCTGATTCGTTGATAATTCTTGCGCCTTCTTCTGCATTGGTTCCTTGCAGACGAACGATAATAGGTACAGGAATTTCGCCGATCGCTTTGTATGCTTCCACAACACCGGCGGCTACGCGGTCGCAACGAACGATACCACCGAAAATGTTGATCAGGATTGCTTTTACATTCGGATCTTTCAGGATAATGCGAAAACCTGCTTCAACGGTACGTGCATTCGCGCCACCTCCAACATCCAGGAAGTTAGCAGGCTCGCCGCCCGAAAGTTTGATAAGGTCCATTGTTGCCATCGCAAGTCCGGCGCCATTTACCATACAACCTACGTTTCCGTCCAGTTTTACGTAGTTCAGGTTATTTGCACCCGCTTCTACTTCCAATGGATCTTCTTCGTTAGTATCACGCATTTCAGCCAGTTCCGGGTGACGGTACAATGCGTTGTCATCCAGGTCAACTTTTGCGTCAACAGCAAGTATTTTATTGTCAGATGTTTTCAAAACCGGGTTGATTTCAAACATCGATGAGTCACTTTCTACGTAAGCTTTGTAAAGTGAGGTAATGAATTTCACCATTTCTTTGAAAGCATCGCCTTCAAGTCCAAGAGCAAAAGCCACTTTACGAGCCTGGAAAGGTTGCAATCCAACTTTTGGATCGATCCATTCCTTCATGATTTTTTCAGGAGTATGCTCAGCAACTTCTTCGATGTCCATACCGCCTTCAGTGCTGGCCATGATCACATTGCAGTTTCTGCCGCGATCCAGGAGAATAGACAAATAGTATTCCTTTGGCTCGCTCACACCCGGGTAGTAAACGTCTTCTGCGATAAGTACTTTATTTACGCGTTTTCCGTCCGGTCCGGTTTGGTGTGTCACCAATACTTTACCCAGAATATTGTTAGAAATTGTTCTTACATCTTCCACTGATTTTGCAAGAGCAACACCACGCTGCTCAGTACCAACGATGCGGCCTTTACCACGGCCACCGGCATGAATCTGGGATTTAACTACATACCATTTGGTGCCTGTTTGCTGGCTCAACTCGCGTGCAACTTCCACCGCTTTATCGGGAGTGTCGGCTACGAGTCCTTCCTGAATACGCACACCGTATTTTTTAAGAACGCTTTTGCCTTGATATTCGTGAATATTCATGAGTATAAAAGTAAATTGGTATTTTCGAGGCAAATTAAGGAATTAATCAAAACGGGCGAAGGAATAAGCTCAATTATCTTCAATCAGATCATGAATTTACTTCAGGCGAACGGGATCCGTCGCACTTATGGTTCTTTACAGGTTTTGAAGGGAATTGATCTGGAAGTTAAAAAAGGAGAAGTGGTGGCAATTGTCGGTCCGTCGGGTGCAGGGAAAAGTACTTTCCTGCATATTCTGGGGACTTTGGACCGGCCCGAAGAGGGAGAAGTGATTATCGACGGGGTGAATGTTTTTAGTCAGAAAGACAAAGACCTGGCGCGGTTCCGGAATGAAAAAATCGGCTTTATATTCCAGTTTCACAATCTGCTAGCCGAGTTTACAGCGCTTGAAAATGTGTGTATGCCCGGGTATATCAATGGAAATGCGGGTGAAAAGCAGATCATCGGGAGAGGGAAGGAGCTGCTTGCTATGCTGGGCTTGTCCAACCGGATGGACCATTTGCCTTCGCAGCTTTCGGGTGGCGAGCAGCAGCGTGTGGCAGTGGCCAGGGCACTTTTGAACAATCCTGCAATCGTACTCGCCGACGAGCCAAGCGGTAATTTAGATTCCCATAATGCATTGGAGCTGCACCAGCTTTTCTTCAAGCTAAGGAATGAATTCGGACAGGCATTTATCATTGTCACCCACAACGAGGATCTTGCTGAAATGGCCGACAGGCGCCTTGTAATGCAGGACGGACAGATGCTTTCGTGATCAATAAAATAAATAGCTCAAAATATGTGACCAAACTTCCGGATGTACGTCTAAATAAGGAAGTTTTTCATAACGTTGAGTATCGCAGATAGCCGCCGAAAGTTTTCACGCGGATATTTCAAAATTCATTAACAACAAAAAACCGTCAGGATGTCCCGACGGTTTTTCTTTTTATCAGATGAGATTGGAATTACATCATTCCACCCATTCCACCACCGTGGCTATGGCCACCAGCAGCAGGAGCTTCTTCTGGCTCGTCAGCAATTACGCATTCTGTTGTCAACAACAAGCCTGCGATAGATGCTGCGTTTTCAAGAGCCAAACGCGAAACTTTCTTAGGGTCAATGATACCAGCTTCCAGAAGGTCTGTGTAAACATTGTCTTTCGCGTTGTAACCGTAAGCGCCAGTTCCTTCTTTCACTTTTTGTACAACAACCGATGGTTCCTGACCTGAGTTGGAAACGATTGTTCTCAAAGGAGCTTCCAAAGCTACGCGGATGATGTTGATACCGGTTTTTTCGTCTTCGTTAGAGCCTTCAACGCCTTCCAAAGCAGCAGTTGCGCGGATGTAAGCTACACCACCACCTGCAACGATACCTTCTTCAACAGCAGCACGTGTTGCGTGCAATGCATCGTCAACGCGGTCTTTTTTCTCTTTCATTTCAACCTCAGTTGCAGCTCCGATGTAAAGGATAGCCACACCACCTGAAAGTTTTGCAAGACGCTCCTGCAATTTTTCACGGTCGTAGTCAGAAGTTGTATTTTCGATCTGCGCTTTGATCTGGTTTACGCGGCCCTGAATGTCTTCAGAGTTGCCTGAACCGTTAACCAAAGTAGTATTGTCTTTGTCGATGATCGCTTTTTCGCAAGTACCCAGGTATTCCAGAGTTGCATTTTCCAATTTGAAACCGCGCTCTTCTGAAATTACAGTACCGCCAGTGATGATCGCGATATCTTCCAGCATTGCTTTACGACGGTCACCGAAACCAGGAGCTTTAACAGCAGCTACTTTCAATGCACCACGGATTTTGTTTACTACCAATGTAGCAAGTGCTTCTCCGTCAACATCTTCTGCCAAAATAAGCAAAGGGCGGCCGGTTTGAGCTACTGCTTCCAGAACAGGAAGCAATTCTTTCATTGAAGAAACTTTCTTCTCAGAGATCAGGATGTATGGACGCTCCAATTCAGCTTCCATTTTCTCTGTGTTTGTTACGAAGTATGGAGACAGGTAACCACGGTCAAACTGCATACCTTCCACAGTTTTAACTTCTGTTTCAGTACCACGCGCTTCTTCAACAGTGATAACACCTTCTTTTCCTACTTTCTCCATCGCCTCAGCAATCATATTACCGATTTCCTCGTCATGGTTTGCTGAAATAGTAGCAACCTGAGCGATTTCCTTGGAAGTAGATATATTTTTTTTCTGTCCTTCAAGATCTTTAACGATGATCGAAACAGCTTTGTCGATACCACGTTTCAGGTCCATTGGGTTAGCACCAGCTGCTACGTTTTTCACACCGATCGAGTAGATCGCCTGTGCCAATACAGTTGCAGTTGTAGTACCGTCACCCGCAGAGTCAGCAGTTTTAGAAGCAACTTCTTTCACCAGCTGAGCTCCCATGTTTTCGATAGGATCTTTCAGGTCAATTTCTTTGGCAACAGTAACACCATCTTTGGTGATGCTTGGAGAACCGAATTTTTTATCGATCACCACGTTACGACCGCGAGGTCCCAATGTAACTTTAACGGCGTCAGCCAATGTGTCCACACCGCGCTTTACTTTGTCGCGTGCTTCTGTGTCAAAAAATATTTTCTTAGACATAACAGTTAATAATTTGAAAAAACTTTAAGAGAAACTTAATGAATAATAATGTCGGACAGATTAACCGATAATGGCGTAAATGTCCGATTCGCGCATAATCAGGATATCTTTTCCTTCATATGCCAATTCAGTACCTGAGTATTTGCCATACAATACAGTATCGCCTACTTTCACTGTAAGTGGTTCATCCTTTTTACCCGGACCAACGGCAACTACGGTTCCACGCTGTGGCTTTTCTTTTGCAGTATCAGGGATAATGATACCAAATGCAGTT
Source organism: Dyadobacter sp. Leaf189 (assembly GCF_001424405.1). Taxonomy (GTDB): domain Bacteria; phylum Bacteroidota; class Bacteroidia; order Cytophagales; family Spirosomataceae; genus Dyadobacter. The sequence goes on along the minus strand of NZ_LMPS01000004.1, from coordinate 930,926 downwards.
TTTTCTTCTGCTGGCGCTGGCTCTACAAGAACACGATCAGCCAAAGGTTGTACGTTCACTTGTATTTCTGCTAAAGTTGACATAAATATTAAACGTTTGTTTTTTGAGATTTGTCAGTAATAGATTTGACTGACTATCGGTAAGCACAATCTATGCCAGGCATTTCAGCTCTGACATTTTTTCCGGCGAATGTGACAAATTTGTACTCATCGGCGGGTACATATAACTATAAGACTATTCGGGTGTCAGTAAAAGTGAATGATTGCTTTGTGTTATGAAAATGCCTAAATTTTATCGGCACCAAATAAGAACGCGCTATGATAAACCTCCAAAAAAACTGGTTGACCGAAGGTGTTTTTGATTTTGAATACAAGAAGTACGTGCTGCTCGCTTATTTACAGCACATTAACCGCGAGTTTGATGTTAACAGGCTGCACCCGCATTTGCCGGACCTGAAATTCCATTTCGATGCCTGTCTCAGTATTCGCGCCAACAAAAGCTCCATTAAAACCGCCATTCCCAAGAACCTGACCGGCATTGACCTGAAAACGTGGCAGCTTAAATACGAAGAGACGCACCAGGACGATCCGTATATGGAAGACCTGAATTACATTCTTGACTTTGCTATACCGAGGTTATCCAAAAGCATTGAGCAGGGTACCGAGCGGTTTACGGAAGTGTCCGAGAATGTCAGAATTTCACCTGTGGGCATTGTGCCGTTGCGTTTGCAGGAAGGGTATCTGCTGTTTTTACATACTTTTCAGCCGCTGGTCAGTGTGTTTCAGTACCAGGTTGCATTGTATGATGAATTGAAAGAGCGGGTGCTTAAAACGCGTTTTCTCGAAACGGTCAGGATCGGGATCGGTTATACAGTTCCGCAGATTAAAGTGGATCTGACTAAAAAGAATAAGTCACTGCCAAATCCCGCTACTTACATCATTGAGTCAAAATACGATTATCCTTTACACGAGACACTCTTGCCGGTGGCGAAGAAGCTGGTTATGAAAGAGATCAACATTACCTGATCTGTATTCTGTGTAAACAAAAAAGGGGTCGTGATGCATCATCACGACCCCTTTGACATAATTCCTGTTTCTTATTTTGTTGTATCAGCCGGTGCAGCAGGAGTTGCAGGTGAAGTTTCCGCCGGAGCAGGAGCAGTGCCTTCCGGTGCGGTGCCTGCCGGTGCCGGAGCGATTTTGCCGCCTGGTACTACTGCATTCTGTGCTCTTTCCACGTTCACACTGTTAATACCACCTGTATCTTGGTTACCTCCGATTACAATGTATGATCCAAGTGAGATCAGAATAATTGCACTTGCAAGTCCCCAGGTAATTTGTTCCAGCAAATCTGTTGTTTTCTTTACACCAAACATTTGCGTAGTACCGGCACCGCTAAACTCGCTCGATAGTCCGCCACCTTTTGAGTTTTGAACCAAAACTACCAGAATCAATAACACTGCGACAATCGCCACGAGAATAATCAAACCTAAATACATGCCTTATATAATATAAAATGATTGAATGACTAAATGATTGAATGACCGAATATTAAGAGCCGAAAGCTGAGAGCTGACAGCCAAAGTTCTGCATTCTACTGTTAGCGATATAATTCGCTCAACTTTTTCGCAAAGTAATTTCTTTTTTCCGGTTTTTTCAAGATCAATTTTTGGTATACATCAATTGCTTTCTCGATTTTGCCCTGACGGATCAGAATTTTTGCAAATGCTTCGGTCTCAATGGTTCCTTCCCAAGACTCGGCGACTCTTCCCCTTAGATCAATCTCGACGGGTTCGAGGTTATTATCCTGCCTGTTGATCCGTGGGTTTTTCTTCATAAAACCCTGAATAATCTGTTGCTGGCGCTTTTGCTCTTCTGACTTTAAGACAGACGCTGCCGTGGCTTGCTGCTCCACATCTGAGATCAGAATGTCTTCGCCGTTTTGCGGCTCAATAATCTCGGGGATTTCTGCCGGCTCCTGAATTGTAACAACAGCTTCATAGCGGTCTGTATCATTTTCTATCAGTTGCTGCAATGCAATGCGGCTCAGGGCATACACTGCGGCACGCGGCCGGGTTTCGTCCAGCTTTTCAGAACCGACAGTCGCTTTTGCAAGAAGTGAATGCGCGATCTGGAAGTAAGGAAATGCCTTGATTGTCGCTTCCAGCGTAGGAATCAGGTCACTGCCAGTTTGTGCAGGTTCTTTAACAAGCCGGTTGAATGTGTCTTTCTCAATAATGGCCATAACCGGCTACTCTGTTAGATTTGGAGGGTTGAAATTAAGTAAAATCGACCTGCTCTTACCAGTCGGCGGCTGATTTATTGAAAATCTGCTGTACCAGGTTTTCGCGGATTGTCGGCAAAAGCCGTGCTTCATTCTGGTTTAAAGTCTGATCCTGAGGGAAATCCGCATAGTAAGTGAAAGATTGGTCGAAGTTCTTCGTTTCGTCTTTTGCATTCGTATACCGAACCTGGATAGTCACGTTGAGCCTGTTCAATCCTGCCTGGTCATTCGCGGTCGGAGCGGCCGGAAGTACGTCGTATCCTGTAACAGAACCTTCTAAAACGAGGTCGCCGCCGCCGGGCTGGCTGGTAAGGCTGGTATTCCGCTGAAAGTATTCTTTCAAATCCTCTGTTAACCTTTGCGGCAGGTCCGACGGGCCGCCGGCAGTTCCCATTGTGAAGTTAAGTATGCTAAATGTCTTAATGTCAGGAGAGAGGTTGGTGCCTGTAAACGAATACACGCCGCAGCCCGACAGGAAAAATGAGCTGTGCAGTACCAATAAAACGGCGAGCACCTTCCTGAAATTCACTTTGCCCACGCTCCCGCGCCGGGCTTTATTCTTCAATATCATACTGCTTGATTTTTCTGTATAACGTCCTTTCGGAAATGCCTAATGCATTGGCTGCATACTTTCGTTTGTTGTTGTTCTTTCGCAATGCTTTGATGATCATTTCCTTCTCCTTGTCTTCCAGCGACAATGATTCCTCTTCGGCCGAAACGTGCACCACATCTTCGATCTCGCTGCGTTCGTCAGAATAGCGGTCCAGATCCACGGTACGGGGCGGGGGAGGCGAAAGGAGGCGCGCTGGTTCAATGGTCGGAGTGTTAATGGTTGGCTCAATGTTGTTTATCGAGCTGAATAACTCCTGGTGGTCTTTCAATATATCACCCCCATACTTTTCATTTTCCAGTACATTCCTGACAAGCTTTTTCAGCTCTGTCATATCCCGGCGCATATCGAAAAGTACTTTATACAGCAGCTCCCGTTCTGAAAATGAGCTCGCTGAGTCTTCACCGTTGCGCAATGTAACGAGCGCCTTGCGGCTGGAAGGCTGAACGGGATTCAGGTAATGATTCAATCTTTCCGTGCTGATCGGCAGGTCCTTGTCTGTTTCGAGGATTGTAATCTGCTCGGCGATATTTTTGAGTTGGCGGATATTTCCTGGAAATGCATATTGCAACAGCAGGTCCTTCGCTTCCGCATCCAATCTGACGGGTTTGGTCCGGTATCTTTCAGAGAAATCGTTTGTAAACTTTCGGAAAAGCAGCAGAATATCTTCTCCCCGATCGCGCAGTGGCGGAACGTAAATAGGAACGGTATTCAGACGATAGTAAAGATCTTCTCTGAACTTTCCGTTATTTACTGCATCGAGCAGGTTTACATTCGTGGCCGCTACTACGCGCACATTGGTTTTTAAAACTTTGGAAGAACCTACGCGTATATATTCGCCGTTTTCAAGCACGCGAAGCAATCTTGCTTGTGTTCCCAACGGCATTTCGCCCACTTCATCCAGGAAAATGGTACCGGTGTTGGTTGTTTCAAAATACCCTTTACGTGCATCCAATGCGCCTGTAAATGCGCCTTTTTCGTGCCCGAATAGTTCAGAGTCAATTGTTCCTTCCGGGATAGCTCCGCAGTTGATCGCTATAAACGGACCGTGTTTGCGGGAGCTGAGACTGTGTATGATCTTAGAGAAGGATTCTTTCCCGCTTCCGCTTTCCCCCGTGATCAGCACGGTAAGATCGGTTGCTGCCACCTGGATCGCCACATTGATTGCGTGGTTTAGTCCCGGTGATGTACCGATGATCCCGAAGCGGTTTTTAATGGATTGTATTTCAGTAGGATTCATTCAAATAGCTGTTCGCAATAGCCACTGGCTCCTGGCTATTAAGTTAAAAAGCCGGAAGCTTGTCCGGCTTTGTAATAATTATAAAACGGCTTCAACTTCGGCCACGATTTTTCCTCTCAAAGTGGCAGCCGTGCATTCCGTGATCAGTACGTGCACATAATCACCTTTTTTGAAATTCTCCCGGGGGAAAATCACCTTTTTGCCCTGATCGATCCTGCCCGAGAAATCCTCTTCCGAACGTTTTGATGTTCCTTCAATGAGTACTTTCTGAACCGTACCGATCAGTCTTTTGTTTCTTTCCAGTGAAATGCGCTGCTGTACGTCAATCATTTCCGCCAGCCTTCTTTGTTTCACATCGGCAGGAATATCATCTGCAAATTTCTTCGCCGCCAATGTACCAGGACGTTCGGAGTATGAGAACATATATCCGAAATCAAACTGAACGTATTCCAGCAGCGATATCGAATCCTGGTGCTCTTCCTCAGTTTCCGTGCAAAAGCCGGTGATCATATCGTGCGAAATCCCGCATTCATCGCCGAGTATCCGGCGAATGCTGTCGATTCTGCTGAGATACCATTCACGATCGTAAGTACGGTTCATCAGATCAAGAATCCGGCTATTACCGCTTTGGGCGGGTAAATGGATGTATTTACAGATGTTATCGTACTTTTTAATGGTATATAAAACTTCATCCGTAATGTCTTTCGGGTGCGAAGTACTGAACCTGACCCTCAAATCCGGATGTACCTGCGCAACCATTTCAAGCAGCTGGGCAAAGTTGACGCTGTTCTCCCATTTGTAGCTGTCTACATTCTGGCCAAGCAAAGTCACCTCACGGTACCCGTCGCGGAACAGATCCGCTGCTTCTTTTACAATGGAATGAGGATCACGACTGCGCTCGCGGCCACGCGTAAATGGTACCACACAAAAGCTGCACATATTATCGCATCCCCGCATAATGGACACCATCGCCGTTACGCCATTTGAGTTCAGACGAATGGGAGCGATATCGGCGTAAGTTTCCTCTCTTGATAAAAACACATTTACCCCTTTCTGTCCGCTGCCGGCTTCCATAACCAGCCGGGGCAAGTCTCGGTAAGCGTCTGGGCCGGACACGATGTCGACCATTTTTTCCTCTTCCAGCAACTGCGCTTTCAGCCTCTCTGCCATACACCCCAGTACGCCGATCAGTGTTCCTGGTTTTCTTTTCTTGATAAAATTCAGGTGCATTAACCTGTTCCGCACTTTCTGCTCGGCATTGTCGCGGATAGCGCAGGTATTCAGGAATATCAAATCTGCATCTTCCACATCGGAGGTAGTAGCAAATCCCGCCTCCCGCATGACCGATGCCACGATTTCGCTGTCAGAAAAATTCATCTGGCAGCCATAACTTTCTATAAAAAGCCTCTTTTTATTGGACGCAGGCTCGTTTTCTGAAATACGGACAGTCTCACAAGCTTCTTTATCCGCGTCCGTCAAAATTTTCAGTGAATTGGCAACTCTTTGCTCCATTGGTAGGATTCTTAAAACACTTTTTAAATCTGCATGAAGCAGTAAACAGGATCTTTAACCTCACCAAACAGCAGGTGAAAGATTACAAATATAACAAGAAAACGAAGATAACTGACAAACTGTCATGGAATGTGACCGGCGGAAAGCGGGTCAGAAGGGATATCCTACACCCAGATTGATGTTCAGGAAATTAGGTTGTGTTTTCTTGAACAGTTTGTCGAATTGCAGTTCGTCAAGCACAAATTTCTGAACTGCCGGATCATAAACCTTGATCCCGAAGTCAAACCGAAGGATAAAAAAGGACAAATCGTAACGGATACCAAAGCCGGTACCGACGGCAATTTCACGTGCAAAACTACCCGCTTCAAACTTCTGTGATTCAGCCGCGGTACTATTCAGGTTCCAGACATTTCCCGCATCGATAAAGAGCGCATAATTGATATCGCCAAAGAAATTGGCCAGGTACCCGCGCCATTCCAGGTTACCTTCCAGCAGGAATTCGCCCGGCGACTCTATCGAAAGATTGTTGACCGTCAATCGCGGCGGAGAAGAACCTGGCCCGAGCCTCCTGGGAAGCCACGCGCGCAAGCTATTGGAACCACCTGCAAAAAAGTACTTCTCGTAAGGAGGTACCTTGCTGTCTCCATAGCTGTAAACCGCCCCGCTGTTAATGCGTGCCACAAACGAAGACCGTTTTCCAACCGGCCAGTAGCGGCGGTAATCCGCATTCCACCGGAGGTATTTGTAAAACAGCAGATCGTCGCCGAAAACGTGCCTGATCAGCTGCTGTTGCTTTGGCAGGATATTCAGCGAAGTTCCACCCGATTCCAGCGCAAGCCTGAAATAGGTAGCGCGTTTCGGAGGGCCGATCAATGCATTGGTATTGTAGACAAAACTTGCATTGATATCTGACACAAATGATTTCTGAAAGCTGTTTGCCAGGTTATTCCCTTGCTTGAATAAGTCGTCGAGTAAACTCTGAAAATCAGCCCGGATATTCTGGGTGTTCAGAATATTCAGATCAACCAGCGACACATTAAAGAGCGTCTTGTTCGTGGGCTGCCACGAATAGTTTATTGCGGCTTTCACGTTCGTACGTGTGTATTCGGGCCTGTTTACGTAATTGTAACCCAAACCAACTTGCGTACGCGGATTGTAATTGGCCGTTTTGCGTTGCAGGAAAGTCCCTGGTGCCAGCAGGCGCGGGAAGATCAGTGAGGTATTTAACCCGATTTCTTCACTACGGTAAATATCCTGGTCACCGATAAATCCGGGAACCAGCTCAATGCCGCCGCGTAGGTTAGCTTCAAAATTTTCCAGTCCATTGAATACATTCCTGATCTTGTAAGACAAATTGGCAAATGGCCCCGGCGCGCCTTGCAGCTGGATTACATTCAAACCGACGTCGGTAGAAATCTGGTACTTCTTCAAGGGAATAACCTTGAAATAACTGTTGATACCATAGCCAGTCGAATCCAGGGTGTAGCTGTAATTGACGAAATCAAACTGGTCCGTAAGCGAAAGTTGCTGCTGCGTTCCCCTTTCTTTGGCCTGACTGTAAAAATCGCCCGGGCGCATCTGGATCTTGCTGTCGAGGATCCGTTTCGAAAACCGTTTTTCGCTGAAAACGTACTGAATGCCCTTGAAGCTGCTGGTATCTTTCCTGAAAAGTGAATCGGGAGTTCCGGCTGCGGGGAGTACTTCGAAGTGTACGGAGTTGATCTTGTACCTGACAGGATTGTTGTTTTTACCAGGCATTTCCACGCGCACATTCACGTCCACGGATTTGAAAGTGCTGTCTGTTTTCGGATTGGTAATGGTATCGTTTACGAGATAGGATACATTCTGGCGGGAAAAACCCATATAACCTTCGTTCCGCATTAAAGTTTCTATCCTGATACGCTCTTCTTCAAAGCTATCGCCATCGTAACGCTTTTTGCTGGCCAGTGCCGCATTCTTGGAAGTCGCATTGATAATGCTGTCTGCAAGCACATTTTTAACCTGGTAATAAACATCCCTGATGATCGTCGGCTTGTTTTCAGTTACCAGATAATTGATCTTGACGCGGTTCAGGATTGTGTCGGGCTCGTAGCCTACTTTTGCTTCAAAAAAGCCGTTATTATAGAGGTAGCGCTGCATCTTATCCGCATTTTGGGCGACCTCCTCCATTCGAAAATAAACAGGTGCTTCGCCCAATACGCGCATCCAGAAATTACCCTGGGCAGCGCGCACCTGCGCTTTTTCAAGTTTTTTGGCATAGCGACGCTGTACCTTTTCGAGCTTTTTGGGAGAATTTTCGTGAATCCGGGATTCTTTCTGATAATTTTGCGTGACCTCGATTACCTTCCTTTGCTTTTCCTCCTTGTTGTAGAACAGCTCACCAAAGCGATAGAGTCCGACATACGGGAAAATGGGCAATCCCAGCAACCGGCGGTTTGGTTTTTGAGGGATCAATGCGTCGAGCTCGGCGTCGCTAATGGCGCGGTTGCCTTTGATGGACGAGTTTCCGAGATAGTAGTTATTGTTGGTGGGGGAAGAATTGGGTGTGCAGGAAAACAATCCTGTGAGTACAAGGAAGGCGACGAAGCTGTATGTAATCCTAGAATTGATATTCAATGCTGTCAAAAAATCGTATTAAGTATATTAACTCGCTCAAAATCAAAAAGTACAGGCAGCTGCATCAGGCTTTTATAGTCGAAGGTGCCAAGAGTGTTCTGGAATTATTTGATTCCGCTTTCGAAATCGAGTTTGTATTAGCCACAATCGAATTTCAGCAAAAATACTCAACTATTCTGTCCCGGCATAGTGCATCCTTAGAAACGGTCACCATGCAGGAGCTGGAAGGATTAGGTTCTTTCCAGACGAACGATTCCTGCCTCGCTGTTGCTAAAACGAAGGAAAATACGTTTTTGTCTCAGGAAGGAAATGAATTTGTGTTGATTTTGGACGATATCCGCGATCCCGGAAACCTCGGTACGATCATCCGGGTGGCCGACTGGTACGGAATCAGCAAAATTGTCTGCTCGGAAGGTACTACTGATTTTTACAACCCCAAAGTAATCGCCGCTGCAAAAGGTTCTTTTACCCGGATCAAAACCTTTTACACAAACCTCGACACTTACTTAGCTGAAAACAAGCATGATAAACCTGTTGTCGGTGCATTTCTCGGCGGCGCTTCCCTTTATGAATTTGAGTTTTCCTCCAATGGCGGGTTTATCGTTATGGGGAATGAATCCAATGGGATCAGTGACGAGATTGGTGCATTCGTAAGCGACAGGGTTACCATTCCAAGGGTGGGAGAGGCCGAGTCATTGAATGTGGGCATTGCCACTGCGATTATGCTTGATAATATGCGGCGGCAGATTCCGGTGCATTAATTCTCATGAGCCGCCCTGTGCGAAAGTTCTTCCGCGTATTCTTTTCCGAGGTAATTGTCGATAAAATAATGGGCAATGTAAATCACGGGAGTGAGCAGGATTGCAACTACTCCTTTATACAAATAGTTAATGGTACCTACCGAGAATATCTGCTTCAGGTCCCAGTTTCCAAATACATAAAATGCAATCGTGATCACCACGAAGCTGTCTACAAGCTGTGAAAACATGGTTGATCCGGTCGCGCGCAGCCAGATGTACTTACTGCCTGTTTTTCTGCGGAGCCACGAAAAAACAAAAACATCCAGCAACTGGCCAAGCAGGAAAGCGGTGATAGACCCGATCATAATACCCAAACCCTGGTTGAATATCTTTGAAAATGCATCATTGATATTAAATACATTTCCGTGAGAATCGGTATTGTTCAGGTCAAGCCAAAACTGCGCAGGAGGTAATTTGGTTGAGAAGAAAATCGTAATAAAAGTATAAACAATGAGCGCGGAAGTGAGATAGGAGATCCTTTTCACTCCTTTTCTACCAAAATACTCATTGATAATGTCGGAGGTAATAAACACAACCGGCCAGTTGACAACCCCCGCGGTCATGTTGAAATCCAGTCGCTGTCCCCCGATCAGCAGGTTTGCGGGCGGGATACCAAGTAGGGTCTCGACGGAAAATATTTTCCCGCCGGTAATCTCGGCAATCAATGCATTGGTGATGAATATAGCGCAGAGCACTAAAAAGAGCTTCTGCCGCTTGGCTTCCTGAATCCTGGTTTCCGGTGTGGACATTTGTTTAAACAATCAGGTCCTCAACGGTGCGTGAAGAAAGTACCCGCCGGTTTTCAAGGAAAAATTCCAGCTTATCCATCGCCTGGTTGAGCTCGTCGACGGTTGGTAGAAAAACAATGCGAAAGTGATCGTCAGATATGTAGTTGAAGCCTGTTCCCGCTACTACGAGTACTTTCTGGTCAGCCAGCAGGTTGAATACAAACTGATCATCGTTTTTGAGCCCGAACTTTTTCAGGTCGATTTTCGGGAAAACATATAATGAGCCTTTGGGCTTTATACAGGTAACACCGGGAATGGACACGAGCCTGTCGTACACCAGGTTCATTTGCTTGTAAAGCCTGCCGGATGGAGCGACAAGTTCCTTGATGCTCTGATAGCCACCTAATGCAGTTTGAATCGCATATTGCGTGGGTACATTGGCGCAAAGGCGCATACTGGCGAGTAGCAGTAAACCTTCTGTGTAGGATTTTGCTTTTTGCTTCGCTCCGCTCAATATCATCCAGCCACCACGGAAACCCGCCGAACGGTAGTTTTTGGAAAGTCCGCCATAGGTAACACAAAGGGTATCTGTCACCAGCGAGCCCATTGGGTAATGTACTGCGCCATCGTATAAAATCTTGTCGTAAATCTCGTCGGAGAAAATGATAAGTCCGTGTTCTTCGGCAATTTTGGCAATGCGCATCAGCACATCTTTCTCGTAAACTGCGCCAGTCGGATTGTTAGGGTTAATGAGGACGATCCCTTTTGTCCGTGAAGTAATTTTCTTTTCAAGATCATCAAGGTCGGGATTCCAATCAGATTCTTCATCGCAGATGTAGTGCACGGGAGTGCCGCCGCTGAGTGCAATGGAAGCAGTCCAGAGCGGGTAGTCCGGCGAAGGTACCAGAATTTCGTCGCCCGGATTAAGCAGTGCCTGCATGGAAAGCAGGATCAGCTCGCTTACGCCGTTTCCAATAAAGATATCGTTGATCTCAACATCCTGAATGCCGATTGTCTGTGTATAATGCATAACAGCCTTGCGGGCCGCGAATAATCCTCTGGAATCCGAATAACCTTGCGCATTGCGCATGTTCATGATGATATCGTGAACAATTTCGTCGGGTGAATCAAAACCAAACGGAGCAGGATTGCCGATGTTCAGGTTATGGATCTTATAACCCTGGCTTTCAAGCTCTAATGCTTTCTGGTAAGTAGCGCCACGAATTTCGTATTTGAGATTGTTGAGGCGCTGGCTTTTGAGGAATTCCATTGTATTATCTTGAATCGGTTTTTTTCAAAGTTAAGCAAATATGTTAAAGAGACGATCCTGAGCGGGATTTGCTTATCGGTTTTTAAGACTATCGATGATCACTGACATCAACAGAAATCCGACCACACCATAAAAGAACGGGCTGATCTCCCAATTCTGGATTCGAAAGACAACCAGAACAGCAATCATGCCGACAAGCAAGATGATCGACAAAATCCGAACGGCAGCGAGATACGTTTTCATAATTTATTCAACTGGCTGATAGTGGATAAAAGAATAGGAGATGTAATATAGCAAAAGCCGGCCATTTGGCCGGCTTTTGCTATATCTAAGAATCGAATTTACCGAAATGTGATCCGAAGCTTATTGCCTCACCAGAATCTCCTCGGTAACACGCCATCCATTTCCCCCCATATACCCATATCGCAAATAGAAAGTTTTGGTTGCAGGGTCATAGGTATTGTTTGCTTTGCTCGCATTAGCCCACGCAGGCATGTAAGGGGTGGGCAACCCAGTATTAAATTGCGTATACGGAGCTCCCGCCGCACCAGCAGCCGGCGTAATAGTCACCTTGTTGGTCGCTGGATCAACAGTAACATTTGCGAAATAACCAGAACCTCCCAAATCTCCAAGCTCCACTTTGACTGTGGTTGGCGATACCGTTTCCATGTGCTTATCTGCGTGAACCGCACGAGGGGCAGTTGGATGGTATACATAACCCGTTGACTCGTAAGTAGCATCGTAAATGTTTTTGGCCTTCACAGCCAAAAGAATTGTGCCGAAATTGCCACTTACAACACCTGTGGAAGCCGATTTAATCTGAATCGGTAGCACGTAATTTTTGGCAAAATCAAATTGCGAAGGCTTCACCTTAATCACAACCTGGGCAGTCCGCTGGCCTTTCGGAATAACAACCGTTGCGGGGATCGTATACAGATTTGACTCGAGTACATCGTATTCTTCTTCCTGCTCATTGTTATACTGCGTCACCGCGGCAGTATCAACTCCCAGTGTTACAGTAATGTCTTGTGGCGCTACGTGCGCACCAGAGTAACTCACAGTGACCGGATAGTCTGCCTCAGGCGCCAGGTCAAAAGATTTTGAATACAGAGAATATGTACTTCCGCTTGGTGAAGCGAAGCTGGATGGGTTTTTGAACTCAACGACATTCGTCGATGTGTCCGGATCCAGGTTCATGTCATCTTTCAGACAAGAGGTTACGGCCATACCAAAAAGGAATAAGCCAGCTATTTTTATTGAATAGTTCATATCAAATTTTTCAGTTAGGATCCCAGAAGATCAAATCAGTAAACGGGTTAATCACTCTGTAATTTCCGGCATTGTATGATTGCTCGGAAGTCGGATAAAGGATTCTCGAAGGAAGCTTGTCAGCACGTGTGGAGGTTGACAGCATAGAGGCAATGTTACGATAACCATCACCATTTGGCTGTGTAACGGGATAGCCTGTTCTCCTGAATTCATTGTAACCCTCTTCTGAGTTGATCATATTTACTGCAATCCATTTCTGGGTGATAATTGCTTCCAGGCGCTGCGCAGGTGTTGTGGCCAGCTTGATGTTTACAAGGTAACTTTCGTCATTGTCGGCTTTGTAAGCTGCAACGTCTGTGGCCACGTTCTTTCCTGCGGCCACTACGTTAGTTACATCTTTATACAGGTAAGTGTAAGATGCCGCAATACCAGCATCAAAAGTTGCCGCATAGTCGCCGGTAAGCAAGCCTTTCAATTGCGCCTCTGCCTGCAGGAATTTCGCTTCTGCCAGTAGCATTAGTACTTGTCCCTGACCAGGTCCTTTCAAGACACCTAATGCATTGCTGATGCTGGAAGCGCTGCTGAAAGTTCCGGTATACCAGGTAGAGTAATTGGTAATGATTGTTGGTGCATCTACCTCGTCGCCAAGCTGGTTCACCGGCGTGTTGGTTGCGAAGTTTTTGTAGATCACCGAGCCTCTCCCATTGTCAGTTAATTTTGGACCTTTGTAAAACCCGAAAGCGAATTCAGTTGGAATGCGGGAAGAGTTGGCAAGTGCGCCGGTTGTCTGATATCCCCAGGTGTTCCAAAGTGGATTTGGCTTATCTTTTACATAGCCAGGATTCACAATCGCATCATCAGCAATGAAGCCAAGCGTTTTGTCCATCGCAGCAAATTTCGTTGTGACAAATGATGAAAGTGCAGGCACGCCAGAAACACGGATCAAAATGCGCAGCTTGATGGTGTTAGCAAATCGCTTCCATTTCGTCATATCCCCGCCGAACATCGGATCGGAAGACGAGTTAAGTGCAGTTGGAAACTCTGCTGCATCAATAAGGGCAATTGCTTCGTCCAGCTTCGTTACCAGATCCTGGTAGATGGTTGCTGCATCGTCATACTTAGGTGTCAGGTTTGCATTGTTCTGCAAAGCCTCCGTGTAAGGCACGTCACCAAATGCATCAACGAGCTTCTGAAAATTATATGCAACCATGATGTTGGCAGCGGCATTGGCATAAGCCAGCTTGTCGTCGCCTTTTGTCTGGTCCATTACATATTTGTAATCGTTCAGATTGTCATAGGCATTTACCCACAATGCATTGTAGTTGTCAGGGATTAGCTGGTAGTTGAACAAATTGCCAAAACCTGAGAAACCGCCGGCGTTAGCAATATAGCCGCCAAAATGACCGCCATAGCTATTATACTGGCTCGATACCGAAGCCGTTCCCGTGATAGCTGCCGGTAATACGAGCAGTGGCTGTACAGTTGTAGCCTGGTTGGGGTTGGTGTTGATATCGAGATAATCACTACAAGATGACAGGACCGTGACAAGCACTGCCAGCATCCAACTGATGTTATATCTTTTCATTGGTATTTAATTAGAATGTTAGTGATAAGGTGCCGCCGAAATAACGCGCAGGCGGTGTTTGTCCAAGGCTGGTAAAACCTACCGCATTGCTGTCTGAACCTAATGCGCTATACTCTGGATCGGTGTACAGGTTTGATTTTGGCGCCCATATAAAGAGGTTTCTTCCCTGAACGCTGATGCTTGCACCTTTAATTACTTTTGTTTTGTCGAGTAATCCGGCAGGCAGGTCGTAGCCAATGGATGCTTCACGCAATTTCCAGAAACCCGCAGAGTTGGTGTAGTTCTGACCAATGTTGGTATTTCTTGTTCCATCAGTCCAGAAATCAGCACCACCACTTCTTACCGCAATGTTGGTGTTCTCTACATACTGGCCTTCTGAATTCAGGTAAGAAGAATTTGGAATCACAAAACGGTCCCTGTTGTACCAGCCAGTGCGAACGCCAGCACCAGAAAAGTCATATCCTCCGGAAACTGAGTTAAAAATATAATGACCATTACGGTACTCGAACAGTAAGCTCAATCTCAATTTCTTGTAGCTAACTGTTCCATTCAAGCCAAGAATGTGCGGCGGGTTGGTAATACCTACATCCTTGAAAGTGCCATTCGTAGAAGGGTACCCTGTTTTCGAATCAACGATGATTCTTCCCTGGTCATCGCGGTTGTAATCAGTTACCTGAAGAAGCGGGAAAGGAGAGCCTACTTTAGCGATAACTTTCGCAGCAGAACCCGAAGAACCAACACTCAGCTCATTTGATTGTGCAGAAAGAGAAAGTACTTCATTCTGGTTGTAAGTGTAGTTACCACCAAGTTGAACTGTCAGTCCTGTTGCGGTTTTGATAGGTGTAATGTTCAAGGACGCTTCAATCCCTTTGTTTTCTACCTCACCGATGTTAGTTCTCAAAGATCCGAAGCCGGTCGAGTTAGGAATCAAAACAGTGATGGTTTGATCAACTGTGTTGGTTTTGTAGAAAGTAATACCACCACCTATGCTCCATGGGCGGAATTCGAAATCGATACCACCCTCAATTCCTGTTGTGATCTCAGGTTTCAGGTTGGAGGAAACAAGTGTATTATCCAGCACAAAACCGGCACCACTTGTATAGGGATATCCGTAGCCTTGTGAGAAGGTGCTGCTCAGTGAGTATGCGCCGAGGTTATTCAATGGAATAGGGCCGAAATCCCGGTTGTTGCCCAGGTTCACCTGGCCAACCTGTGAGTAACCCGCGCGTAACTTCAAGCTTTGCAGGATGTCGGAATTGGTAAGTGCCGGAATAGCGTCGCTGGCGATGAAAGAAATGTCAGCAGACGGATAGAAGAATGAACGGTTTTCTTTTGCCAAAATTGAACGCCAGTCATTTCTTGCTGTCACGTGAAGGTAAAGCAATTCTTTAAATCCAAGACGTGCTTCTCCATACACACCGATTTGGCGTGCTTTATAGTTTCCTTCGTTTGCAATCGGCGGGTTAAGGCTGTTGCCGATGTTGTAAAGTCCGTCAATTACGAGACCATTAGCTACAACACCCATTGCTTTTGTTGCATTCTCACGAACAGTCGTTCCCACGGCAACATTCAGGTTGAATGCAGGACTCAGATTTGTTTTAAATTCAGCTAAGAAGTCGTTGACAAACTGCGTCGTATAACCTGCATAATCAACAACCTGACCAGCGATATCTGTCTTCGAACTTCCTGAGATGCTTTTTGTATAATCAGTATAAGTGAACTTACCTTGATGTACTTTACCAGACAAATTCCGTCCGCTCATACCCACTCGGTAAGTGAATGTTAATGGTTTCAGTGGATTCCATTTCAATTCCATATTACCCTGCAGATAATCATTACGCTGATTCCAACGGTTGTTGGATAGTGTGAAGTAAGGGTTTTGATAATATTCGTTGAAATAACCATTTGGGTTAGCAAATGGATTATTCTGCCAGTCCTCATACTTCGTTACATCCACTTGGCTGGGCGACATCAAAAGGTTTTCATACGCCGCGCCCGTCGCGCTACTTGTGTTGGTACGGCCTGCTATAAAGTTGGTGTTGAATGACGCCGTCAGGTTTTTGTAAATGTGGCGCACAACATTGGCACGCACGCTGTAACGCTTGTACCCGTCATAAGGAACAGTTGATTTTTGGTCAAAATACTGTGCAGACAGGTAGAATGTGCCTTTGTCATCTCCCGAAGTAACACTAAGGTCAGTCTGGTTTGCAACGCCGGTGTTCCAGAAATCTTCACGGAAATTTTGCGCTGAATAAGGTACAGTCTGAATAGAACCATCTTCCAGCGGCTTTCCAATATTCACCATCGAACCATCGAACGCAGGTCCGTACTGCTGGTTTTCGTAAGGGGTATAAGATGGTACATCATCCGGTGTTGTTCCTGAACCAAAACCTTTCTGCAGCTGAGGAAGAAAACTTACTTTCTCAAGCGTAGTTGTGTTGGAGATCTTGAACTGGGTTACACCTGATTTACCTTTTTTGGTAGTCACGATAAGTGCACCGTTGGATGCATCCGATCCGTACAATGCCGCTGCACCTGCTCCATTCAAAACCTGGATATCCTCGATGTCCTCAGGGTTGAGGTTTCCAAGTATATCATTTGTGGAAATGATGTTGTCGATGACAACGAGCGCCTGGTTGTTACCCGTAAGTGAACGGTTACCGCGAAGTACCAGACGGTAGTTAGGGTTCACCCCGCTGCTCACACCCATTACCAGCAATCCCGGCACACGACCTGCAAGACTCGCCGCCACACTGATCGGCTTACCCTGTACAATGTCCTGCGCTTTTACGGTAGTGGACTGGTTACCCAGCTCGCGGCGCTGCGCAGTTAAACCGCCCGCCGTGATCACAACCTCATTCAATGCAAGTTCGTCCAGTGTCAGGACTACGTCCAAATTGCCTGACGCCGGCGCTTTCAGCTCCTGGTTAAGGAAGCCGACGAAAGAAAAAATAAGTGTTTGACCCGGGCGCGCATTAATGCTGTATTCGCCTTTGTCATTGGTAAGCGTACCGGTGTTTGTTCCGGCAACCCTGATAGATACGCCGGGAAGAGATGACCCGTCGTCTTTGGAAGTAACCGTCCCGGTCACCTCTCTGCTTTGGGCGTAGACCTGGCTGCAAAGCAGCAGCAAGCCCCCCAAGAAGGGTAATAGAAATTTTTTCATTAAGTTAGGTTTGTTATAAAATAATTGTCTGTAAAAATAATATTTGTCCTGACAATTACAACAGCATTTTTACGAAACTCAAAAGAATATTTACTCCAAAAAGATTTATTAGGCCGAAATTGCATGTAAAAGGGTTTTTATTCAAAATTATCTGTACAATCGAAATGTGACCAATCGGTTACAGTTAATATTGGCTAAATTGTATTTTACTGCTAAAACAAAAAAAGGCGGACACTGTCCGCCTTTTTTTGTTTTGTATGACTTTCGGGTTAGAATTTGTCCCACCACAATTTGGTAGTAACAACGTCTCCGCCGATAGCAGTTGCAGCTGCTTCACGGTTTGCTCCGTTCAGCGTTTGCTCATTGATCGGGTAGATCATCCGGGTAGGGATTGCAAGTCCGGCAGGTGCATTACCACCTGTTGGAGGCAACAATCTTGGGAAATCCAATCTTCTCCATTCAACCCATGCTTCCCAACCTCTGTTGTAAAGTGCAAGCCATTTCTGGAAGCCGATTTTCTCTTTCCAGTTGGCAGCAGCAGTAGCATAAGCCACTTTTGGTTGTGCCAGGTAAGCAGTTGTAGCAGCTGTAATTTCAGCAGCAGGCTTGTTGATATTGCTCATCCAGTATTCGATAGAAGCACCAATGCCTTTGTTGTAGTGCTCTGCAGCAGTACCTGCAATGAAACCTCTTTCAACAGCTTCCGCTAGTAGGAACTCAACTTCTGCGTAATCCAGAAGAATGCCTTCCAGATCCGGCTCGATGATGTTATCACCCACGTGAGAGAATGCCGAATAGGTATTTGAAAAACCGTAGTTTCCGCCTACATATTTACCGTTAATATCAGTAAAGAATGCAGCACGTCTGGGGTCATTCAGATCATTCATTGGGTTAACGATCGTTGCTGAGGCTACAAAATCCTGACGGCTGGTATACAGCGGGTTCAGATTTTGCGCAATTACGTTATAGTTTGGCGGGGTATCAATGTAAGGGAATGCCGCATTGTCGTTGTTCGAAGTGAAAACATTTGGTGCCGCTTGTGCTACCAGTGTTTTCGCTTTTGCAGGATCGCTGTCAGCAATGATCATCGCCAGTTTCAGTTTCAAAGAATTTGAGAACTTAACCCATTGCGAAAGATCTCCTTCGTAAAGCAAATCGCCGTTTTCAAATCCAACTCCGTTCGTGCTGAATTTCGGAATTGCAACGTCCAGACGTGCAAGCAAATCGTTGTAAACAGTTTGTGCATCGTCGTATTTTGGAAGAACATTGTCCGGGTTCAAAGCTTCTGAGTAAGGAACGTTACCAAACGTGTTCACAAGCGCGGCCCAGGCCATTACTTCCACAACTTCTATCTGAGCAAGCTGTACATCTCTGTTTGCAGGAACGATGAATTCGTCCTCTTTCAACAGTCTGCGTGCTTCGTTCAAATCAGAGATTACACCCTTGTAAATTCCCTGCCAAAAAGCCTGAGGAACCGTACGTGCTGTTACATTGTAGCGAGGCTCATCCAGGTAAGTGGTTGTTGCCCAGTGTTGTACGTATAAACGGTAGTTGTTCACATTCACGTTGGGGCTGGTCAATGTATCAGCAAGCCCTTTCAAAGCATTGGAGAACAACGTAACCGGCGGTACCTCCGACGGACGCTTTGCATCCACATTGTAATCATCCAGGCTGTCAACACACGCGGTCATCAGCAGGATTGGAAGAAAGAAAATGATTAATCTTTTCATATTTTTTTAAAAACGCAGTTTAACATTGAATCCATAACTTCTAACTGCCGGATACGCACCACTTTGATATCCACCTGCACCGTTCAGCTGTCCTGATCCCAAACCTTCTTCCGGATCCTGGAAATCCATGTTTTTGTGGATGATCCATAGGTTACGTCCAATTACAGAAACGTCGATTCCTTTGAATGCGCGCAGTTTCGCAACGATATCCTGAGGAATTGAGTAAGTCAATGCAACCTCTCTCAATTTGATATAGCTTGCATCGTAAATGTACATCGCACGTGGCGGGTTAGCAGGGTATCCGTATGCCGTGTTTCCGTTACCGTCAGAGTTTTCTGCTCTCACGTCGTTTGGAGTACCATCTGCTTTTACACCTGGGAACAACACACCACCTGGTTTGTCTGTCAAGCCTAGTTTGTTACCCTTTGCATCGTAGTTGTAAGCAGGGTCTCTTTTTGGGTTGCCAAGTTCGTTAAGTCCGGCTGTGATCGGATAAAGACCAGTTCCTTCTCCATACCACTGATCCAGTGACCACACATCTCCACCGTGACGAATATCAAGCAGGAAGCTCAATGCAATGGATTTGTATTTCAAATTGTTGCTAACACCACCGATCCAGTCTGGATTAGGGTTACCAATGATCTTAGCAGAACTTGCAGATGCTGCATACATACCATTTGAACGAACGATTTTCTGTCCATTTTCGTGGTATTCGAAATCTGTACCTCTGATGATACCGAAAGGCTGTCCAACAGCAGCATTCAGGGAAACTCCACCTTGCAGGGAAGCAACAGGAACGTTTTCAACACCTTCATACAGGCTGATTACCTTGTTTCTGTTACGTGCAAAGTTTGCATTGATTGTCCATGAGAAGTCAGCTGTTTTAACCGGAGTTACGTAAGCAGAGATCTCGATACCTTTGTTTTGTACTTCCCCTGAGTTGATATACTTGAAAGCAAATCCAGTTGCAGCAGAAATCGAAACTGGCAGGATCTGATCAAGTGTTTGTGAGCGGTAGTAAGTGAAATTAAAACCTACACGGTCATTCAGGAAAGCAGTTTCCAATCCGAACTCATAGCTTTTTGTACGCTCTGATCTCAGGTTAGGGTTGTTTTTCGTGTTACGCAACGTGAAGTATGGAATTGATCCGATACCGGTTGGTTTGTCATACACGTCCAGGATACTTCCCCATGGTGCATCATTACCTACTTCTGCATAGTTGGCGCTCAGCTTACCCATTGTCAGCCAGTCCAGTCCAAGGCCCGGAAGATTTGAGAAATTGAAGTTGGCACCTACCGCTGGATAGAAGTAAGTATTATTGTCTTTCGGAAGCGTAGAAGATTTGTCTTGTCTTGCTGTAAGGTCAAGGTTAACAAGGTCTTTGTAACCAAAAGAAGCCTGTGCATAAAGACCATCCACACCAATGCGCTGGTAAGTTTCAGAAGGAGCTTCGATCGGGTTGATAGAGTTCAGCAGGGAGTAAAGTCCCGGTACAACCATACCTCCGTTTGTTTTCGCTCTTACTGCATTCAGCTTGGATCTGCGCATGCTTCCACCCGCCAAACCAGAGAAGTTAATGTCTTTGGTAATGGCTTTGCGGAAGTTGAAGATTACGTCAAGGTTGGTTTCATTGAAAGCACGGTTGTAGCGGCTGTATTCAGCTGGATCAGCGCTACCGAATGCAATTCTTTCTTCCTGAAAATCCTGTGTTCCGTTATAAGCGAAGCGGCCTGTCACGTCAACCCAAGGAGCGATTTTGTAGACAGCCTGCGCATAACCGAAGAAGTTATCACGCGTATCGTTTGAATAGTTCTGGTAACGGGAGTAGTATGGGTTTTCTGAGTAGATAGGTCCATTATTCTCGAAACGAGCTGTCGGGCTACCCCAGTTCCAGGTTACATTCTGCTGGTTTCTGAAATAAGCATCTTTTTGTTCAAGTATGTCAACGTTGGTCTGGAACCACTGTCTGAACTGCTGGTTAGGGTTTTTGCCATCATAACCAGTTCCGTAGCGGCCAAGACCTTTGATTTGCGAATAGTTCGCATTTGCCTGAACAGAAAGCTTTTTCGTAATGTCGAAAGTAGCTGAGAAGTTGAACAGGTTTTTTCCAAGTTTACTGTTTGGCAGCACACCTTTTTCGTCGTTACGTGTGTAACCAACTTTGAAGGTTGTGTTTTCGCCGCCACCTGTGATGCTGATGCTCTGGTTTGAGTTTAAGCCTGTTTCATAAAAAGAAGCAGGGCCGTTTTTAGCTGCAACCCAGGGAGTCATTTTTTGGTAGTTAGGAGAGCTTGGATCCAATGCATCCCACTGATAAACCATCACAGAAGGATCAAATTTCGGACCGAAAGAAGCATCTGCATCAAATAGCGTGATGTTACCTTCTCCTGAGCCCAGGTTGCCACGGTAAAAACGGGTTTTAGCCCGGTCACCATCGTAACCTGCACCATATTCGTTCTGATATTTTACAAATGTCGACTTGTCAATTTTACCCCAGGTAACACCGCTGTTGACAGTTATGTCAAAGCTGTTTTTACGTCCCTGTTTGGTAGTAATCAAAATAACACCATTTGATGCACGTGAACCGTACAATGCAGTTGCAGCAGCACCTTTCAAAACGTTAACAGAAGCGATGTTGTCCGGGTTAATATCGGCTGCGGCATTACCGTAGTCAGTTCCGGCGCGTCCTGTTTGCTGATCAGAAGTGTTCGTGTTTGCATTAGAAACGGGTACACCGTCAATAACCCACAAAGCCTGGTTGTTACCGGTAATGGATTTGTAACCACGGATAACCGCGCTGGTCGATCCACCCATGTTGTTATTTGTCTTGATATCCAGACCGGCCACTTTACCAGAAAGTGCATTCATTACACTCGGGTTACGCGCCTGTGTGATCTGTTCTGCATTTACCGTCTGGGCAGCATATACCAGCTCATTTCTTTTTCTCTCTTGTCCCAGGGCAGTTACAACAACTTCCTGCAACTGGCTCACGTCGTTTTTAAGAGATACATTGATCGTAGTCTGATTGCCTACCTCCACTTCCTGAGACTGGAAGCCGATAAAACTGAACACTAAAGTAGAGCCTTGTGCAGCTGAGATCGAGTACTCACCCTGCGTGTCGGTGGTAGTACCGCGAGTAGTACCTTTCAAAGAAATGTTGACACCGGGGAGCCCTGAGCCATCTTCAGCGGTGACCTTGCCAGTCACAGCCCGATCCTGCGCATACAATTGCGTGCACAAAAGCACCATGCAGCCCAGTAGGGATAATAGAAACTTCCTCATACGTGATTAAAGAATTAGTTGTAGTTATGTTAACACAATGTTGCAAAATTAATTATTAGTTTAACCATTACAACGTTTCTATTGCGAATTTTCAAAATATACTTTGGTTTGACATGCGTTTTTGGAAAATATTATAATTCATATCGGGGTTTTTTAACGATTTTGTAAATGTTGAAAATTTTGCTAAAAACAGTCTCTTATTATATAAATGTTAACATAACTCTCTATTTGTTAACTTTTTCGTATAATTACCTTTAACATCTTTTAACTTTTACAATCTGCACGGCTTAGCTATACGCAGCTGTTCAAAAGAATAGATCTAAATAGTATTTCCCAGTTTCCGTTGGACGTATCTTAGTCTAAGTAACTTTTGCAATGCCTTCTCTGATTGTACTATTTTAATATATACTACAAATTAAACCCCATATGTCACCAAAGGTAATTTTCGTCGCCGGAGCGCTCTTGTTTGGGCACATTGCATTCGCGCAGCCAATTGCTGCTGTTAAGATCGATCAGAAAGCGCAGTCGCTGGAAAAGAAGCTTTCGGAGTGGCGACGTGATTTTCACCAAAACCCGGAACTGGGAAACAGGGAATTTAAAACCGCAGAGAAAATAGCAAATCACCTGAAGCAGCTGGGGATCGAGGTGAAAACCGGCGTGGCACATACAGGTGTTGTCGGAGTGCTGAAAGGTGGGAAGCCAGGTCCGGTAGTGGCCCTCCGTGCAGATATGGATGCTTTGCCCGTAACCGAGCGCGTAGATGTACCTTTCAAATCAACCGTAACAGCGGAATTCAACGGGCAGAGGACGGGCGTAATGCACGCCTGCGGACACGACACCCACGTGGCTATACTGATGGGGGTAGCCGAGGTACTTGCGTCCATGAAAGCCGACCTGCCGGGAACCGTGAAGTTCATTTTCCAGCCTGCCGAAGAAGGCGCGCCGGAAGGTGAAGAAGGCGGTGCAAAGCTGATGATTAAGGAAGGTGTTCTTGAAAATCCGAAGGTCGATGCCATTTTCGGGCTACATATCGATTCAAAAATCGAAGTAGGTAAGATAGGATATAAGCCGGGGCCGACAATGGCCGCTGTGGATATACTGAACATCAATGTTACCGGGAAGCAAACCCACGGTGCATATCCCTGGTCGGGCGTGGATCCCATAGTTACCTCCGCCCAGATCATCAACTCACTACAAACCATTGTGAGCCGCAACCTGAACCTGACGCAGGCGCCGGCAGTAGTTACCATCGGAATGATCAATGGCGGGATCCGGCAGAATATTATTCCGGAATCTGTGAAAATGGTTGGAACAATCCGCACGTTTGATGAAGGCATGCATCAATATGTTCATAAGCGGATCAATGACATTGCTACTAATGTGGCCGAGAGTGCAGGAGCGAAGGCAGACGTGAAAATCGATATCCTCTATCCCGTTACCGTCAACGATATTCCGCTCACCGAAAAGATGATCGGTACACTTCAGAATGTGGCAGGCAAAGAAAATGTAAGTCTAATTCCCGCGAAGACCGGCGCCGAAGATTTCTCATACTTTCAGCAAAAGGTACCCGGGCTTTTCTTTTTTCTGGGCGGAATGCCGAAAGGGAAGGATGTGGAAGAAGCTGCGCCGCACCATACACCCGATTTCTATCTGGACGAAGGCAGCCTCGTACTCGGTGTAAGGTCTCTTACCCGGCTCACAACAGACTATATGCAGGCAGCCAGCGCGAAACCGGCGAAAAAATAATTATTCAGGAATGTTCTTCCTCACCTGATCAAAAAGCAGGCTGGGGAAGAATCTTTTTACATAGATCGCCGCTACCTCTTTCAGCCCGCCGATGTAAATCTCCTTTTTGTCTTTTCTTACCGCATTCAGGATCTTCCGTGCACATTCATCGGCAGGTATTCCATTCGCCTGATTGGAGTCCATTTTGCCAAACTTACCGCCCGACTCATTCAATGCACTAAGCGAAATGTTTGTGCGGATATACCCCGGGCACACAGTAGTTACTTTGATGTTGTCCTGATATGCTTCTGCACGAAGTGAATCGTAAAAGCCGTGCAACGCATGTTTAGCTGCATTATAGCCCGACCGCATGATTGTACCTATTTTCCCGGCCACGCTGCTGATCACAATGAAGTGCCCGCTTTTCTGATCTGTCATAAATGGCAGCACCGCCTTCGTAAGTGCAACTGTACTGAAAAAGTCAATCTCCATAATTTTTTTATACACATCCAGGTCAGTATCCCTGATATAGGATCGCTGGCTGACGCCTGCATTGTGTACCATAATATCGATGCGCTGAAAGCGATCGATTACTTGTTGGGCAGCAGGTACGGCTTTTTCCAGCTCAGTTACGTCCATAGGTAACACCAGCACAGCTTCTTCCGGCAAGCCCGTCGCCTTTTTCACTCTTTCCAATTCCTCTCTTCGCCGCGAAGTCAGAACCAGCTGTGCGCCTTCGCGGGCAAACTCCATTGCCAACGCTTCCCCAATGCCCGAACTCGCGCCGGTAATCCAGACTACCTTATTTTTAAAATTGTCCATAAAATTAAATCGAAGCGGAAACAGGCAGGAATTTCAGATGGGCTGCCTCCGTATTTACGTCGAGTTGAGCAGGCATACCTACGCACATGGCGCGGTTATCACCCACGTGGCCGACTGGAAAATTGAAACATACGGGATAGTTATACTCCTTAATATGTTCATAAATGATCTCATTCGCATCTTTCCCGAATGTAGGTGCACTGTTGTCTTTCATATCGGTAAACTGTCCCACTACCAGCCCGGCCAAATCTTCCAGTTTTCCTGCTCTTTTCATCTGGATCACCATTCTGTCCAGATTGTAGAGGTACTCGTTAATGTCTTCTATAAAAAGGATCTTACCTGTAAAGTCGATTTCCGTTTTGGAGCCGATCAGGTGGTTGAGGATACAGAGATTTCCACCCACTATTGGCGCGGTCGCTTGCCCGGTTTTGTTCAGGGGATATGCGTCGATGGAGTATTCGGGTAGCTCTCCAAACAACAGCTGCCTGAGCGATTCTTCCGCCTTTTCGCCTCCGTAAGTAGTAATCGATTTCGCCATTGGCGCGTGGAGACTGGCGTAACCCAATTGATATACCTGTGAAAGCAGTACAGTCAGGTCACTGAAACCGACGATCCATTTAGGATGTTGTAAAAACCGTTCGAAATTGAGTCCGTCCACGATGCGGGAGCAGCCATAACCGCCACGCGCTGCAATAATGGCGCTAATGTCCGGATCGTCAAGCATTTTTTGCAGATCATTCCTGCGGGTTTCGTCGTCGGCAGAAAACTGGTTGAATGCAGTGTTCAGCGTTTCGCCTTCTTTTACCTGCAAGCCCCATTTATTTGTAAAAATGCCAATGCCGCCGAGGATATCATCATACCTGATCACACTTGCCGGCGCCACTATGCCAATGTGGTCACCAGGTTTTAAAAAAGGAGGAAGTTTGATTGGATTCATGAACAGTGTTGGTACTAACCTCAAATAAAAATCACATCATCAACCAGATCACTCTTCATCTCCCTGTTGATAAGCTCGATGATTTTGCTTTTGGCGCGGAAAAGTTCGTTGCGCAACGGGGCAGATTCTATTTGCAGGAAGAGTGTCCGCTCGTGGATATATACCTTCCGGGTGCGTGTGGCAATTGCCGATCCCATGATCTTGTCCCAATGCGCCACCACGTACGACTGGTCAAACCGGGTACGTAGCCTGTACTTTTCCAGCATCTGATCTATCGCGTCTTTCAGCGGGGTTACGCCCGGTCGCCGTGACGCTTTTTCCTTGTCAAACCGATAGTGTTGTGCCATATTGTTGGAGAGGTGAGTAGTACAAAGGTAGGAATATTAAAGCCCTGCTGCCAGTTGCTGCCTACTTTTTCAGCAGCTCCTGGTACACCACATCCATGATCGACGTCCGTATGTTCAATGTCGATATCTTGCTGTTTTCCCTAGTAGGATATACTCTGTTCGACAGGAAAACGTAGTTCAGGTTCCATGCAGGATCGGCCCACGTCATAATGCCTGTGTAGCCGGTATGCCCGAAGCTGGACGGACTTGCATATTTAGGCGCATTGCCTGAATACTTGAATGTAGGCTTGTCAAATCCGATCCCGCGGCGGCTGCCTGTTTCAGGATACTGATATCTTGTAAACTCTAAAAGCGCATCTTTGCTAAGCAGCTGCTGGCCGCCATAGTAACCTTGCTGCAGGTACATTTGCCACACTTTCATCACATCATTTGCATCCCCGAAAAGTCCGGCGTGGCCGCTCAATCCGCCAAGCATCGCGGCGGCTTCATCGTGCACTTGTCCGTGCAACTGTGTCATCCTGAAAAATGTGTCACGCTCGGTCGGAACGATATCTTCCAGCTTGTAAAACCGTTTTGGATTAAATGTCAGCGAGTTGGCGCCCAGCTTGTGGTAATAATGGTTTTTCAGGTAATCCTCAAAATTTTCACCCGATAACCTTTTCACGATCTGTGGGTAAAGTATGAACGACAAATCGCTGTATACATAACCTTCCTTTTCATTCAATGGAGAATCGCGGATGGATTTAAATATCGTTTTGTCATAATCTTTGAAGATAAACAAGCTGTCGCCCACAACTGAGATCGGGTATTTCCTCGATTGTTTGGTGCTGAAAGTCTTCTTCTTCCAGCTTCCGTCGGCATTTTGTGCCTCTTTCCAAAGTACGATAAATGCTTTCAGCCGTGCGCTGTGCGTCAGTACCTTTCTCCATTCCAGGTCCGCCTTGTTAGATTTTTCAAAATCAGGCAGATAATCCTTCATTGTAGCATCAAGATCAAACTTCTTCTGGTCCCACAGGCTCATCAATGCGAGCGTCGATGCAGTGATTTTGGTTACGGAAGCCAGATCATACAAGTCAGTCAGCTTTACATTTGCATTGCCTTCATAGGTATGTTTTCCGTAAGCTTTCCTGAAAAACACTTTTCCATCTTTCGCGAGTTGCACCACGCAGCCAGGCGTTGCTTTTTGTGTTACTGCAAGATTTGCAATGGAGTCGATTTTGTAAGTAATGATCCTGGAATCCATTCCAAGTTCCTCAGGAATTGTGTATTTCAGTCGGCCGATCGCAGGCGTTTCAATACCTGCATTGTACGGAAATTGTGCATTTACAGTAACGGGCAATTTGCCGCTCGCCGGTATTGCACCGAAAATCAGCTGCGCAGAAAGGTCCTGCGTGTAAGGTGTCAGCTGATACGCCATTACCAGCGCCTTTGCATTCGCCGCTTTTTCGATCTTGTTTAAAGAATATGGATTACCGAATATCGAAACCACCGACTTGTTTGTCGCGATCAGCTCCTGCAGTACTGCATTCATCGGTTCAGTCAGCCCGTAGTTGGTTTTGGGAGAGATACTACCCAGATGTACACCAACAAGCAGCAGGTTGTAATCCTTTATTTTCGCCCTCAATGCAGCAATCTGGGCCTCCGTAGCTTTTGCCGGGATGTAAAAGTGATCAACGGATGTATAAAGTTCGAGCGTTTTTTGGAAAGTGGTGACGGTATCCGCACCTAGCGAAACAGAAGCGATTTTCAATGTATCCAGGTCGCGCAGTGGCAGCAGGTTATTGTCGTTTTTTAAAACGGTTAATGCTTTTTCCGTCAGTAACCTGTTGATCAGCTCGGCCGATTTCGGGTTCAGGTCTTCGTACAGGTTATTCATATCAACCGGCTTGTAGTGGTCGAGTCCGGCCCACGCTTTTGCCATTAAAACCTTTTTGCAGCGCTCATCGATTTCCTGCTGGGATATCCGGCCCTCCGCAATGCTCTTCTTGATCTCGGCAATGGATTTGTTCACATCCTCTGTAAATTCCAGAATATCCATACCGGCTTCCAAGCCCATTGCGTCGGCTTTTCCATCCGGGAAATACTTGGTCACACCCTTCATATTCATCGCGTCGGAATAAATCAGTCCGTCAAAACCAAGCTGTTTTCGCAGAATATCTGTTACAATTGGCTTGGATAATGTCGAAGGAAGGTTAGGGGTTTTGTCCAAAGCCGGAATGCTCAAATGCGCAATCATAATACCGCTGATCCCATTGCTGATCAATGCTTTGAACGGGTACATTTCAAGTGAATCGATGCGCGTCACATCGTGTGCGATCAACGGAAGATCAAAATGCGAATCAACCCCAGTGTCCCCGTGGCCCGGAAAATGTTTTGCGCTGGTAAGTAGCCCGTTATCCTGCATTCCCTTCATGTAGGCCACAGCTTTATCGGCTACCTTGAACTTGTTTTCACCAAAAGAGCGAAAGCTGATCACCGGGTTGTTCGGATTGTTATTCACATCGGCAACGGGAGCAAAGTTGATATGCATGCCCAGCCTTTTCGCTTGTCTGGCCAGCTGCGCGCCCATTTCATAGATCAGGTCGTTGTTGCCCTGGATCGCGCCGAGTGTCATTTGATAAGGGTACCGGACTGTGCTGTCAATGCGCATTGCCAGTCCGAACTCCGCGTCCATTGCTACCAGCAGCGGTACTTTTGAAATGGATTGATAGTGGTTTGTCAGTCGCGCCTGTGGTACCGGCCCGCCCTGGAAGAACACGATGCCCCCAACTTTATTTTCGCGAATCAGTTTTTCAACCATCTCCGGGCTACTCGCCTTCGGATCGATCAAAGCCCTTTTAACATCCGATACCGCCGGGATCATGATCAGCTGCGCAATCCTTTCGTCAGGCGTAAGTGACGCGAAAACTGAGTCAACCCATTTTTGGTTTTTAGCAAGATATGTCGGGGAATTGCCGGTTTGGGCTTTTGTCAGGAAACTGTTTAAAAGCAGAAAAAGGAATAACAAGTGCGGGATTTTCATTACAGGGGATTGGTGTATGCTATTTTCTAGATTTGAATGGTATGGTTCTGGTACTTTAAGTATGTTACTACTCCTTTGTCACCCTGAGCGGAGTCGAAGGGAACATGCGAGATGCTTTGTGCCCGCCCTTCGACTCCGCTCAGGGTGACAAGGTTAGTAATGCGCCTAGGGTGACAAGGTAGGTGAACAACTTAGCTAGCATCCCTCGTGGATCTTCGAATTTGAAGTAGTATGTGTCATCAAGGAGATGAAGTTTAGTGAATAGGCAATTTAGGGAAAAAAGGCTGCATTCCTTAAAAGAGCAGTCCCAAAACCAATCCGCCGAGGATAATGAAGTAGGAGGGTATTTTGGCGAAGGTGAGCACGAGGAGTGTGGCGATGACTGTTGCGAGTGGTTGCCAGTTCGTCATCATGGGTTGAAAAAGGGAAATGGCTGCCGCGATCGTCAGCCCGCAGCTGGCTGCGTGCACTCCTTCCAGCGAAGCCCTAATGCCGCGGTATTTTTTGAGCTGGTTCCAGAATGGATAGGCAAAGAAAATGAAAAATGTACCCGGTAAGAAAATGCCGGTGGTAGCCACAAATCCGCCCACAATCTGTCCGAAAATACCGTGCGACTGCAGCGACATGCTTCCCACAAAAGTAGCAATGGAGAACACCGGCCCCGGTACCACCTGCGTCAGCGCCATTCCCGCCAGGAATTCCTGCTCTGTGAGATAGCTTTTAAATTCAACAAACTCGTTGTAAAGAATGGGAACAAGCACCTGGCCGCCGCCAAATACCAAACTTCCATTCCTATAAAAGTTTTCAAAAAGGCGCACCGGAAGTGAGTTGGTGATCTTACCTACAATCGCCGCCGCCACCAGTACTGAAATCCAGAAGATAATGGGCCGCCATTTGATCCGGATCGGTGCCTTCTCCATTTTTTCGTGTTTTTTGAAATTAAGGGAAGCTGCTACTCCGCCCAGAATGATCAGCACCGGCGTCATGTAAGGCGAAGGGTAGAGGTAAGCCAGAATCGTGGATATGATCAAAAACGTCCATCCCAACCTGTTATGAACAACGCGGCGCGTGATCGAAGAGGCGCCGTGCATCAGAAATGCAACCGCCATGGGACCTACAAAACGCGTAAAATCCAGTGAAATGGATTTTGTTTCAAGATAATGGATCCCGATAGCCGCTGCGGTCATCAGTACCATTGCGGGGATGGACCATACAACCAGGGTGAGGTAAGCAAGCGGCTGCCCCCCGATCTTCAAGCCGATCGCCGTCACGGTCTGCGTGGAGCTTGGCCCGGGCAATACCTGGCAAAGTGCTTGCAATTCCAGCAGTTCTTCTTCTGTAATGTACCTTCTTTTGCGGACCAGCCGCTCGATCATCATCATCAAATGTACCTGAGGCCCGCCAAATGCAGTGAGCGAGAGCAGGAGGATATCCATCAGGTAAATGATGTATCTGAAACGGCGAATGGGTGGGGGAGCCAAAATGGTCGCAGCGTTATTTTTTCAGTCCCAGTTCCCGCAGACGTTCATCCAGGAATTCGCCGGCTGTCATATCCGTGTACAATTTTGGTTGCTCCGGTGTAATGCAGCTTTCCAGGCTCGTCAGGTCCATGTCTGCGCGTGGATGCATAAAGAATGGGATAGAGTAGCGCGAAGTACCCATTTTCTCCCGCGGCGGATTGACCACGCGGTGGATCGTGGATTTCAGTTTGTGATTTGTCAGCCTGTCGAGCATATCGCCTACATTGACAACAATCTGGTCTGGCAATGCAGTGATTGCGATCCATTCGCCGTCGCGCCGCAACACTTCAAGTCCCTCTGCACTTGCGCCCATCAGCAGGGTGATGAGGTTAATATCTCCGTGCGCCGCAGCCCTCACCGCACCTTCGGGTACCAGCTCAGGGTTTGGGATAGGGAAGTAATGCAATGCGCGGAGCAGACTATCCCCGTTTTTTACCTTATCTTCAAAATAATCTTCTTCCAGATTCAGGTAGACAGCGATAGCGCGCAGAAGCGTTTTTCCTGTACTTTCGAAGGTTTTATAAACTTCAAGCGTGTATTTTTCAAAATCCGGAAAACCTTCCGGAAATACATTGGAAGGCATATTCCCGATTGGCTCCGGCTGACCAACGTGGTAAAACTCTTTCAGGTCGGCTACCTTAAAACCTTTTGCTGTTTCTTTCCCTTTGCTGATATACCCGCGCTGCCCGAAAAGGTTCGGAAATTCGTATTTTCTCTTGATTTCATCAGGTTGTCTGAAAAACTCCTGCACTGCGGCATATAATTTTTCACGCAGCTCATCACTCAGTCCGTGATTTTTGATCGCAACGAAGCCGATGTTTGTAAAAGCGGCACCGAGGTCAGCCACGAACTGTGCTTTTTGCCCGGGATTTCCGGAAGTGAAATCGGCTAAATCCAGCGAAGGGACTTGATTCAACAATGCAGGTTCCATATTGTCCTTTTTTGTGCAAAGTATAAAACTATCGCGGAACTTGGCAAGCTAATCATGCAACATATCAGGCCGTGCAAACCGGATATGTTCCAGGCGCACTTGCTGTCTTTAATTTAATTATTATAATTTTAATTAAAATTTTGCTACTCAGCTATGACACATACACTTCCGGAAACTGAACTGTGGGAACGTTTTGTTTCTGGCGATCAGCAGGCATTCAGTCAGCTGTATGATCAATTTTCAGACAGCCTTTTTGCATTTGGAATGCGGTATACTACTGATGATGATCTGGTAAAAGACTGTATTCACGATCTTTTCATCGACCTTCATAGTTATCGCACGGGCTTGTCGCAGGAAGTGAATGTGAAATTTTATCTCCTCAAATCTTTCCGCCGAAAGCTATATGCGGCACATCGCAAAGCAACCAGGCTGAGGTTGGACCGGTGGAATGCAGACGATACTTTTGGAATGAATGCGTTTGCATTCAGTATAGAACAGGAAATCATCATAGACGAAGGCCAGCGCGAACTCATGCAGCAGCTCGCCGCTGAATTGAACCAGCTTCCCGAGCGCCAGCGGGAAATCCTTTACCTGCGGTATAATCAGAACCTGGATTACGATCAGATAGCCGCCGTAATGCAGATCTCGGTACCGACCTGCCGCACTTTCATCTACCGCGCCTTGAAGCAGCTCCGCGGAAAGCTGGAATTTGGTTCAGTTATCCTGATTTTCTGCTGGCAGTAGATATTTCCAACTTTTTATAAAAATAAATCATTTTAAGAGTCTATATCCTGACGAAAGCTTTCTCTTCTATGTCAAACAAGTTTGCGCATGAAGAAAAAACTACCCAGGAAAGGAAAATCGCAGGATGCCGAGCTTCCGGAGCTTTCCCCGGAGGATCAGAAAACAGCAGAGGCGACGCGCCAGCTGATGCAGCATATCCGCCACGAAAGTCTGCCGGTTACGGAAAAGACTTACTTGTGGACGCGGGTGGAGGAAAGTATTCAGCAGAAGAAGCATGTTAGATTGAACAGGCTGTGGTACTCGGTAGCAGCTTCTGTTGCTATTCTGCTTCTTTCCGGATTAGCGTATTTCAGTCTGAACAGAGGTGCCGGCACCGCCATGCAGCAAATAGCTTCAGCAGCAGTGATTGACACAGAAGTGACGCAGCTTGTTTTGGCAGACCGGAGAATGATTAGTTTGCAGGAACAGAATTCCTCCCTCACTTATGGAAAGAATGGCAGTCACATCCGCCTCGACTCTGTCACAGCGATTGATCAGCAGGTTCTGGGGCAGGAATTCAATACATTGATCGTACCCTATGGAAAGCGGTCGGTGGTTACATTGACAGATGGTACCAAAATTTGGGTAAACTCGGGCTCCAAGCTGGTTTACCCGGCGCAATTTACTTCGGCGGACCGGGAGGTATATCTGGAAGGCCAGGCTTACTTCGCGGTAACCCATGCTGAGGATAAGCCGTTTTTTGTACATACTAAAAACATGAAAGTCCAGGTTTTCGGGACAGAATTCGACATCAGCGCCTATGCCGACGACCAGCTTACGTCAGCGGTGCTCGTGAATGGAAGCATTGAACTTACTGCGAACCAGCAGTCGCTTTTCAAAGCTCAGAAACGCAAACTGAAACCGGGAATGCGTGCGGTTTATAATCCCGGAAATACTTCGCTTAACGTGGAGCAGGTGAATGTGACGGAATATGTTTCCTGGAAAGACGGGTACCTGTTAAACAATCACGCTCCGCTGGGGGAGATCCTTAAGAAGTTGTCGCGCTACTATAAGGTGGATATTGAACTGGGCGAAGCGGACAGCAGCACGGAAACATTTTCAGGGTCGCTGGATCTGCAGGAAGACATTACGCACGTGCTGGACATATTGTCGGCGGCAACATCACTTACGTATCACCAAACAGAAAGGAGGTTTGTTTTAAGGAAAGGCACCATTACGCAATAAAAAACGGAAGACGCGGCAACGTCTTCCGATCGATTACACTTGCCGGCAAGCAAGTGATTTCTGTAACCATTGTATCAACAAAAGTCATATCAAATTTATGAAAAAATTTGACCATTCGGGGCATCGCCCTTGGGGAGTGCTGTGTTCCCGGAAATTCCTGAAAATTATGAGGTTGACTATACTGCTGTTGTGGATCGCAATGATGAGCGTTCATGCGACAGGCTATTCCCAAAAAAGTCGGATGGATGTGAAAATCCGCAACGGGAACCTGACCACGCTGTTCAGGGAGATCCAGGAAAAGACAGATTACCGGATCTTTTACAGTGATGATCTTTTCGCCGGAAAGCGGGAAGCTTCTTTGAATCTCGATGTAAAAAACGAGACCGTTACTTCCATTCTTAACAAGGCGCTCAAAGGATCGGGGCTGGCTTATAAAATCATAGGAAAGCAGATCGCGGTGTTCAGGAAGGAAGAACAACAGAGCCAGACGCTCATTCGTACCATCTCAGCAGAGCCTGCCGAGCCAGTTGCAACGATCCGGGAGATCACGGGTACAATTCAGGATACGAAAGGAGTAGCGCTCGCCGGCGCGACGGTGATAGTTAAGGGTACTGACAAAGGTACCTCCACCGACGCAAACGGAAAGTTTACCATTGAAGCGGAACAAGGCGATGTGCTCGTCATTTCATTCATTGGGTTTCTGGGAACAGAACAGGTTATCGATGCACAAACTTCAATCAACATACAACTGCAGGAAGACCTGGGCGGATTAGAGGAAGTAGTGATCGTAGGCTTTGGTTCGCAACGTAAAGCGACCATTACCGGCTCGATCGCGACCATTACGACCGAAGATCTGAAACAAAGTCCGACTGCCAGCATTACCAATGCGCTGGCGGGCAGACTTCCCGGTCTTTTTGCCAACCAATTCAGCGGCGGTGAGCCAGGAGTTGACAGGAGTGATATTTTTATCCGCGGTACCGCCACTTATGGAAACCAGTCTCCGATTGTGATCATCGACGGTTTGGAAAGAAGTATGGATTATCTGGCACCTTCTGAGATAGAGACATTTACAATCCTGAAAGATGCGAGTGCGACAGCTCCGTACGGGGTAAGGGGCGCAAATGGCGTAATCCTTATTACCACGCGTCGCGGGAAAGTGCAGGATAAGGCAACTGTGAATTTTAAAGCTTCGGTAGGTGTGAACCAGCCCGTGAAATTCCCGACTTACCTGGGTTCGGCTGATTATGCGATGTTATATAATGAAGCAAGAAGAAACGATAATCCCGACGCAGATCCGTCTACCCTGAACCTGTTTTCGGAAGCCTCCATTGCGAACTGGAGAAAGGCAAAAGGCGACAATTCTGACGGGCTGGGCTACAATTGGGATTATTTCGATTATGCATTCAAGCCTGGTGTGCAGCATGATTACAGTTTATCTATTAGCGGTGGATCTTTGAGGGCCAGATACTTTGTTCTGGCCAACTATTTCCAGCAGGATGGTAACTACAAGCACACCGATTTGAGTACCAACAGTACACAGGCTGTGTTTAAGCGATACAATTTCCGCTCAAATATTGACATTGATATAACAGATAACTTTTACGCCAAACTCGACATTGGCGCCCGCATTACCGATCGCAATGCACCTGGTACATCGGCGGCGAGGATTGTGGAGCTCGCTAATACGCAGCCTTCGTATCTGCCGATAACTGTTGAGCCAAATGACGATCCTGCGAACCGGGTTTTTGCAGCGAATAACCCGCTCGGAATGCTTTATGGCGATCAGATTTACAGGTTTAATATCCTAGGTGAATTAAGCCGGACAGGCTTTTTAAATGAAAAGAATACTTACCTGAACGGATCATTCTCGCTGGGGCATAAGCTCAATTTTATTGCCGAAGGATTATCAGTTGACGGAATGTTCTCCTACGACGCCAGCGATGGCGGCTGGATCAACCGGAAGGTGAATACTTACTCCGAAGGTTACCGGGAGTATCCTGGTTATGCCACATTCGTGCCGGTTGACGGGAGTGACGTATATCGTACACCGGGACACTATACCGGTGCGTATAAATCTGGTAACAAGTATGATATTGACCAGACGATCGGGAATGGATATGACAACAAAGACAATGAAAGTCGGACTTATATTCAGGCCAAGATTGATTACATGCATAACTTCGGTTCGCATCATGTAACGGGGATGGTCCTGGGCAACAGGTCGCGCCGGATTATCAACAACCAGGTTCCATTCAGCTACCAGGGCGTTACTGCCCGCGCCACTTACGGTTACGACGACCGCTATCTGCTGGAATTCAATGCGGCATATAACGGATCGGAGAACTTCGCCAAAGGCAAGCGTTATGGCTTCTTCCCATCGGTATCAGCGGGCTGGGTAGCTTCCAAAGAAAGATTTATGATCAGTTCACAAAACTGGTTGAACAACCTGAAAATCCGCGGTTCTTACGGTCTGGTAGGCAGCGACCGCGTACCCAATGACAAGCGGTTTATTTACCTGCAATACTTTGGCGGAAGAGACGGTGACTACAATTTCGGTACCGATAATTTTGGTTCGGGAGCAGGCGGGTATTTGTCGGAAGGCGACCTGGCCAATCCTGATTTAACCTGGGAAAAGGCGAGAAAAGCGAATATTGGTATCGACGCCACATTTTTCAAGCACCTCACATTCACCCTCGACCTTTTCCACGAGCACCGGTATGACATTATTACGGATATGGGTGGCGGCAACAAGCTAGGCTTTCCGGATCTTGTTGGAAAAAACGCTCCTTATCTTAATTCGGGCATCGTCAACAACAAAGGGTTTGATCTTGAAATAGGATGGAGTGGCAGCATTGGTAAAAACGTCACCTATTTTATTCGTCCAAACCTTTCATTTGCGCGCAATAAAATCGTGTTCATGAATGAGATACCTTATGCCTACGGCGGCCGGGCCAATACAGGTAAACGGATCAAAGAGCATTTTAACTACATATTCGATCATTTTGTAAGCAACCAGGAGGAAGCGGATGCATTGAATGCGATGAACCAGGGCAGCGGTTACCAGTCTTGGGGTACGCTAAGACCCGGCGACGTGGTGTATAAAGACCTGAATGGCGACGGGCGCATTGATGATCTGGGCGACAGAACTGCTACCGGAAATCCCGTGAACCCTGAGCTGATGTTTGGTCTCCCGGTTGGTGGTCGCTTCAAGAACTTCGATTTCAGCATGCTTTTCCAGGGCGCGGCCAGCGGTTCCATGCAGCTTTCGGGCGCGGCGGTATACGACTTCCCGCTGTTCAATCAGGATAAATATGGTAAAGTGAAACCCATGCATTTGAACCGGTGGACTCCCGAAACAGCGGAAACCGCTACTTATCCGGCGCTTCATTTTGGAGATCACAGCAACAACAAGAACAATGCGAGCAGCCTCTTTTTGTATGACCGCAAATATGTGAGGTTAAAAACCATAGAGCTGGGCTATAATCTGCCAAAGCCTGCGATAAAGAAGATTGGCCTGGATCAGGTGAGATTTTATGTGCAGGGAATGAACCTGCTTACCTGGGACGGGCTGGGAGAAGTAGATATGGATCCCGAAACAAACGAAGGTACCGGCGATTGGTACCCGATCCAGAAAGTGGTGAATTTTGGTGTTGACATTTCATTCTGATTATTCCTTACTATTTATGAAAACCAGAAAAATATATACAATAGCCGCATTACTGATAGGTGGAATGCTGGCCTCGTGTGACCAGGACTTCCTGGATAGAAGACCCGATGACCAGGTGGATGCCGAGCAGGTTTTTACACGATATAATAAAACTAACCAGCTGATCACTGATCTGTACGACAATGCAAGAGGCTCCAACAGTCCGCTTGTGTTCTTTTCCCACTTTTCAACTGCCCCGGTGACTGACGAGGCCGAGGGATCAACGGCGGAAGGAAGTCTTACAAACAAATTCAACACGGGCGACTGGAATTCGAATACAATGCCCGACCGCAGCAGCCGCGGCCAGTACTGGTGGGATCTGTACGATCGGATCAGAAAAACGAATGTAATCCTGGAAGGTGTGCGGAAATACAAAACGCCTGATAATCCATTGCAAGCTGGGGATTTATCCAAAAGATTGGGGGAAACCTATTTCATGCGGGCGTACTTCCATTATCTGGCTGCAAGAATGTACGGTGAGATAGTATATATGAACCGGACCATTTCACCTACTGAACAAATGGATTTCAAACAGGAATCCTTCCACGCCATTGCCGCCAAAATTTCAGCGGACTGTGACTCTGCGATTGCGCTGGTACCAGGCAGCTGGGGCGGGGCGGATTTTGGCCGGGTGGATAAAGGCGCGTGTCTGGGACTGAAAGCGATGGTAGCCTGGATGGCAGCCACACCTATGTGGAATGGCGGTTCTTTTCCGAACGATACCCGCGCATTTGCTGCGGAATATGCATTCAATGCGGGACGGTGGACTGCAGCAAGAGATGCGGCCAAAGCTGTAATCGACTTCAAAGTTGACGGGCGGCTGCGTTATAGTTTGTACAAAGGTCACGATGCCAGCGATTTCAGGGACGATGCAGGCGTAAACAACAACAATTCAAAGGTACCCGCACGGCTTTGGGATTTGTATCACAATATGGAAGCATTTCAGAATGAGGCTGTTTTCTTTGTAACAAGGGACAAGGACCATAACTGGCAGGGCGACATTTATCCGCCAAGCTGGGGAGGCAGCTCGCGCCAGATGCCGGTGCAGGAGCAAGTTGATGAATATGAATATGTAGCTAAAAACGGGTACGGTTATCCCATTTACGCAGCCCGGGCAAAAGCCGACGGGTACGATGATGCGAATCCATATGAAGGCATTAAACGTGATCCGCGCTTCCACCGCGACATTGTCTACCACGGTTCGACATTCAAAGGAAAGGTGATCAATACTGCTACCGGAGCGGATAAGATAGGGGCGACCAATTCAACTACTACGGGGTATTTTTTACGTAAAATCCTCCGGGAGTCCTGGAACCGGGACAAGAGCTTTGCGATCAGCGGCCCGCCGGTCTGGCGTTTGCCTGAGTTTATCTATATCTACGCCGAAGCTGTCAATGAAACTGCCGGTCCCAACGCGGAAATATATGCGATGATCAATGAGGTGAGAGCACGTTCATTTATGGCGCCAATGCCGCCGGAAGTACAAACAAATAAAGCTTTGATGGACGAATACATCAAGCGCGAGCGCCGGGTGGAGCTGTTTTACGAGAACAACCGGATCTGGTCTTCGAGGCTTTACCTTGAACCAAGTTCGCCGAAAGAGCTCGCGAGAGAGCAGGCGTGGCAAAGTTCGGGCGCTACCAACGAACAGCGCGCGCAGCTAGGCTGGCCTTACCCGAAGACGCAGAGAATGATCAACGGAATGAAGCCCGTCGAAGATCCGAATGGAAAAATTGAGGTAGAAGGCAAGAAGTATAAAATGCAACGCTACTTCATAGAAAGCCGCGTCTTCGTCGCGCCAAGGCATTACCTGTTCCCCATCATGCAAGACGAACTGCAAAGAACACCAACTTTGAAGCAGAATCCGGGTTGGTAGTGCTTCGACCGCCCGGCGGCCCGGTGCGCTCAGCATGACAAGGCAGTGATGCTCAATATGCTTTGTCAGTCTGAGCGCAGTCGAAGACCTGTGCACAACTAAATACTCCATCCTCCCTTTTAAATTACTCCTTAATCGACTTAATATAAGCAATCGTCTGTGGAATCTGCTTTAAGTAGCTTGGGCTTTCGTCTTCAATGAAATAATGCTTGATCCCTACTTTCCTAGCGGCTTTCAATGTTGCCGGGATATCTATCTGGCCGGTTCCTAATGCTACGTCGTTGGTAGTGGGCGTGCCGCCTGACAGGTTGCCTACTACTCCTTTTTTCAGGTCTTTCAGGTGCATCAGCTTCCAGCGGGTTGGATATTTGAGCAGCAGCTTCGCAGGATCTTGTCCCGGGAATGCGGTCCAGAGTACGTCCATTTCGAAGTTCACGTATTCGGGATTGGTGTTTTTGACAATGTAGTCAAACAGGGTACCATCTTCATAAGGCTCAAATTCGTAGCCGTGATTGTGATAAGTCAGCTCAATACCTGCTTCTTTCAACTCCTTTCCTGCTTTGTTGAAGTCAGCTACTGCCTTCTTTGCCGTTTCAAGGTCAAATTTTCCATTGTGAGGAATCCAGGCTACCATCACGTATTTGGCGCCCAACGTTTTCGCGTCTTTGATCGTTTGAGCTGTACTTTCGGCCAGCAGCTTGTAATCTGCGCCAATGGACACCATTTTGATGCCGCGCTTGTCCAGCTGCTTACGGAGTTCCTCAGTAGCCATTCCCTTGATCGGGCCGCCTTCCATTTCTGTTACGCCCAGCGATTTGATAGTATCGAGCGTCGCTTCAATGCCTTTCGGCCAGCTGCCGCGGAAGGTATAAGCCTGCAAGCCAATCGGGCTGGTATAAACCTTACCCTGCGCCAAAACAGCCTCCTGCCCCACCAAAGTAGCAGCCGCAAACAGGCAAGTTTTTAATAGTTTGTTCATTTTTTCATTTGGTTAATGGTGACTTTGTGCCTTGTGGCTTCGACCGCCCGGCGGCCCGGTGCGCTCAGCCTGACAAAGCTTGTTAGCGCTCAGCTTGACAAAACTTGATTGCATCAGCGTCGTAACCATGCCTTGTCATGCTGAGCGCACCGGGCCGCCGGGCGGTCGAAGCAACGGGCACAATGCAACTAAAAGTAA
Source organism: Dyadobacter sp. Leaf189 (assembly GCF_001424405.1). GTDB lineage: Bacteria > Bacteroidota > Bacteroidia > Cytophagales > Spirosomataceae > Dyadobacter. Next base: position 890,804 of record NZ_LMPS01000004.1, on the reverse strand, counting down.
CAGCCCCTCCAACTTATACTAAAACCCATCCGCCTTAATCTGCTTCTCGGTAATATCCCCATACTTCTTTACCTGATCGCGGATTTCGCTTGCTTTTCCGATGAGGACAAATTGCAGCTTGTCTTTCGGGAAGTAGGTATCAATGATTTCTTTTGCCCGGGCCGGCGTCAGACCGTCGACTTTGGTTTGGAATGTATTGATATAATTTTCGTCAAAACCATAAATGTGCATATCCGTAAGCAGCCGCGCAAGTGCTCCGGCCGATTCGAATGTGGGTGGGAAGCTGCCTTTTACATACGCCTTGGCAGATTTAAGTACTTCTTCGCTCAGGCCGGTTTTATGCAAACTGTCCAGTACCTGCACTGCCATATCAATGGCCGGAACTGTGGTGGAGTTCTTGGTAAAAGTGAAAATGCTGAATGTGCCTGCAAATTTATTGCGCGAAAACTGGCTTCTCGCACCGTAAGTCAGACCGGAATTCACCCGTAATGCATCGTTGAGCCAGGAAGTAAACCGGCCGCCGAGTACCGTATTTACCACCATGATCGGTACATAATCCGCGGAATTATAGTCAACACCCTTTCCGCCGATCATGAATGTGGTTTCTCTTGCGTCGGGCTTGTCAACCAATAATACTCGGCTTTTCTCGAATTCCAGATCCGGCGCCACGCGTTTTACCATGCGGTAATCTGCCGTTTTCCAGGAGCCGAAAAGGGCGGTGATTTTCTTCTTCATATCGGCAGCTTTGAAGTCACCAACTACAGCAATCGCGCCGCGCCCGGAGGTGTAGTTGCTTTTGTAAAATGCCTTTGCATCTTCCGCAGTCATTTTCGAAACAGTTGCCTGCGTACCGTCGCCGGGAATCGCGTAAGGGAAATTGCCGAAGAGGAATGCATTGTAGTAGTGCCCGATCACAGAGCGCGGACTTTCTTTTTGCTGCATTAACTGCACGAGTGTCCGCTGCTTGTATTTGTCGAACTCCGTTTTATCAAAAACCGGGTGTACCAATACCTGCTGAATAATATCCAGTAATTTTTCCTGGTCCTTTGTGGCAAAGGATGAACTGATGCCCGCCATATCCTTCGATGCGAATGTATTCAGCGTAGCGCCGACGAAATCAGTGGCTTCCTCAATCTGCGGCTTCGTGTATTTTTCGGTACCAAAGAGTAATGCATCTGAAGTCACCAGCGCCATCCCTGCACGGTCGCCATCGTTGATTGAACCAGCGTCGAAAACAGCAGATACATTGATCAATGGGACTTCGTGCTGCTCCATCAGAAAAACGGTCAGCCCGTTTTTCAGCTTAAACTTTTCGTATGTCGGAAGCTTAAAATTGTTTTGTGCAGAGGCAGAAAGCGAAAGCAGCGCTGCCCACACAAATAGTATCTTTTTCATATTTCAAAAGTTATGAATGAATGTCAATGAGATAGCCGGACTATTTCGATTTTTCTGGAAGCAGGTATCCCACTGTGCGGTTGCGATCGGTGAAGTATTTGGCCGCAACCCGCTTGATATCCTCTATCCCTACTTTTTTATACAATTCCGGTGCCTCAAACATTTTTTTGTAATCACCAAAAAACACATCGTAGCTCCCCAGACTGTTTGCTTTTCCATTGATTGTTTCCAGCGTGCGGTAGAACTCCATTAACTTCTGATTTTTCACTTTTTGAAGTTCCGTATCAGTCACGCCCTCTTTGATAATTTTCTCAATTTGTACGTCAATTGCTTTTTCAAGATCAGGTGCGGATACATTACCCCCGGCGATTGCATAGATCACAAAAAGGCTCGGATCAAAACTCTGGTCGGTAAAGCTTGATACGCTGGTCGCCAGGGTAGAATCCATTACCAGCGACTTGGTAAGGCGGGAAGAATTACCGGAAGTGAGCAGGCTGCTCAGCAGGTCGAGCGCGTAATAATCTTCGTTTTTTGTTTCCGGCACGTGGTACGCCATTAAAATGTTTGGCGTAGCAATGTCCTTGTAGGCGGTCACTCTTCTTTCTCCATTTTGAGCAGGCTCCACAGTCCTGATTTTCGGAGGTAACCCGCGTGCAGGAATGGGCGCCATATATTGATCGGCCAGTTTTTTTACTTGCTCCACCGTAATATCGCCCACAACCACAACGGTCGCATTGTTCGGTGAGTAGTAAGTTTTGAAATAGTTTTCCAGGTCTTCCTGTGTCCAGCTTTTAATATCAGACTCAAACCCGATCACAGGGAACATATAGGGATGCTCCTGGAATGCAACCGATTGTACAAGTTCGCCGATCAGGCGGTAATTGCTGTTTTCCAAACCGGTACTGCGCTCTGATAACACCACTCCGCGCTCACTTTCCACCATTTTTGGGTCGATGGACAAGTTGGCAATCCGGTCGGATTCGAGCTTGAAAATGGGCTCCAATGCATCTTTCTGAAACCAGTCGGTGTACACCGTTACGTTTTCGGTGGTATATGCATTGTTAGAGCCGCCGTTTGCTTCCATAAAACGGTCGAATTCTTTTGGTCCGAAATTCTTCGAACCGTTGAACATCATGTGCTCAAAAAAGTGTGACAAGCCGGTAATGCCGTGCACTTCATTGCGGGAGCCTACCTTCCAGAAAAGGTACATATTGGCATTTGGAATGGAGTGGTCTTCGAGCACGAGGAACTTCATTCCGTTGGCTAATTCGAAAGTTTTCACATCTCCTGGTTTTGTCTGCGCAAATGCATTGCCCAAACCTGCTGAAACGGCCACTAGCAGCAGTAAAAATTTTAGCCTCATAAAAAATCGCTGGTTAATGATTTCGTAATGATAATGAAAATTAAAAAGCTGGCGTGGAAAAAATCTAAACGCTTATTTTTGGCAGTTGAATAATCCTAAACCATCAGATTTTTATGAAAAATGTTTTCCGCGTCCTGCTCATTCTGGTAGGATTTGCAACCCTCGCCGGCTTTTCAAAAGAGTATTCCGAAGTGCTGCGGAAAGACCAGCGTTTCAAAGTAATGACTTACAATATCCACCACGCCAATCCGCCTTCTGCGGGTAAAAAAATTGATATTGAAGCAATTGCGAAAGTCATCAATGCGGAAAAGCCCCATTTCGTCGCATTGCAGGAAGTAGATGTAAATACCGAAAGATCCGGAAAAGGCAAGAACCAGGCGCAGCAGCTTGCCGCTTTGACAGGCATGAAGTTCTATTTTTCAAAAGCCATTGATCACGGCGGTGGCGATTATGGTGTGGCTGTTTTGTCAAAGTTCCCCATTGTTGATTCGGTGAAATATGCATTGCCGATCCATGCGGAGCTGAAAGAGGAAGACCGGACTGTGGCTGCGGTTACAGTTACATTGCCCAATAACAAAAAGCTGATTTTCGCCAGTACGCATTTGGGTTTAAAGGAGCCTAACCGCGTTTTGCAGGCAGAGACCATTATTAATCATTTTGGAAAAACAGAGCTGCCGATGATCCTGGCGGGAGATTTTAATGCGGTACCTGAGAGCAAAGTGATTGCCTATCTTGACCAGCATTTTAAAAGAACCTGTACTGAATGCGGATTTACGATCCCCGTGGAGAAGCCGAACAAAACGATCGACTTCATTATGTTCAAATCGGATAACCTGAGAGCGTCGAATACGAAGGTTATTGACGAAAAATACGCTTCCGATCACTTGCCGGTAGTTGCCGATTTTATCCTCAAATAACTCAGTCGCGCAGCCAGTTCACGCGCACAATGCGACTGCTCACGCCGTGCTCGGCAAAGAAATGCTGCCAGTGCAACTGCCGCGAAGAAAGGTGATCGGTTGGGGATTTGATCTCGATGAATGCATATTCGTTTTCGTTCCAGACCAGCAAGTCGGGGAAGCCGCGGGTATTTTCGCGGAGGTTCAATGCGATTTCCATCATCACCGCCCGGATCTTCTCGGGCGTGAGCAGGGAAGTGAGTGTAAGTACTTTTTCAAGCGCACCTTCGTACCAGGGTACCAGCACATTGGTAATGCCGAATTTATCCTGAAAAGTCTGACTGACCAGCTCGTCGATAATTTCCCGCGAGCTGGCAGCTTCCAGTCTTTCTTTCAACTGTGCTGATCTTTTGAAATAAAAATCGGGTAAAAAGAAGTCGGACGGAATGCGTTGCAGCGGATTATGGATCGTCTGCACATTGGTATCGTAAATAATGTCCCAGAAAAGCAAGCCGAACAAAGCGCGCCAGGGTTCATTTTCGCTGAAAAACGCATTGTAACCCTGCGCACGGTAATATTCGAGCGCGCCGTACTCCACATTGAAACGGAACGTAATAGGTACCTCAATCGCAGTCGCATCTTTGAGCGCCTGGGTAGTCCGTTTCACGCGCTTGCTCTTTTTGTTGCGGATCTTCTCCTGAAAATCAAGACTGAAATACCGTTCGTCGGCATTCTGCGGACTTTCTGCGATTTCTTCACAAAGCGCCAAAGCTTCTTCCACCTCGCCGAGGTTATACAGCAGTCGCACCCGCCGCTCGCGGGCAGGGGCGTCGTTTGTAAGTTGATAGATAATCAATGCCTGCGAAAGCATCTTTTTGCGTTCCAGCCAAGCGCCTATTCGCAATATCAGGGAGTTGAATGAAGGTAAAGATTTTGGTGCCAATCCGGTTCCATTGCCTGCATACCAGTTCATAAACCAGTCGTAAACCTCCTCAGGCGGCAATGCATTTTTGATTACATCGAAAGTTTCCTTCATCAACGACACCGTGAGCGTATCGTCAACTTCCTTGCGTGTTTCAAACTGAATGGACAAAAACTGCTCATCGAAAGACTGGAATCGCACATGCCCCAGATCGCGGATTACGAATTCGGTCATATCTGCGTGCCGGTTCCCGAAAAAGAGGAACTTCATCAGCATTACCTCCGCTTCGTAGGTCACTTTTACAACTGGCTCCGTAGCGGTTATTATCTCACACAGGGTTTTGAAATCGTAATCATGCATCATCCATCGGACGAGGTCGGGCTTTTTGATGTTTTTGGCCGGCATTACATCCGGTTCGAGCAGCTTTGTGAAATGCAGGTGTTCGGGTTTTGTAAACAGCTCCATGATTTCGCCAAACCGCGGTTCATGCGCGTCACAGATCGATTCGATAAAACCGTTTTCATGCAATTCTTCGAGTACGGCCGGCAAATCGGTGATCTCGGAATAGGAGAGGCTCTTTACACGAAAAAACGATTTGCTGCGGTTGCTGAAACGGATGAAAAGGCATTGTGCATCCTCCGAAAGCCTGTCATAGGTTTCGAGAAAGCCAAGCTCTTTTTCAGTCAGCAGGTGCGCGTAGCGCTTTTTCACAAATTCCAGCACATAGCTGAAATAATCATGGTAGTATTTGGGTGGAAGGTCAATGGGGAACCCGGTTGGTAACTCGGCTGCAATCCCAGCATTCACCACAATTTGATCCGAAGGCACGTCTTTCTTAGCTGGATTTTCTGGTTCAATAGAAGTATAAAGTTACAGCAAGATTTTAAAAGATGGGAGGATATTAAAATTTTGTTAAAGCAAATCAATTTAGAAAAATTAAGAGCTTAAATAGGATTATACCTATTGTAAAACCTGCGAATTCTCTTTTACATAGTATATTATTAAGAAATTGGATTACATTTGTTATCTATGGAAAACAATTTTTACCGCCCATGACAACATTAGATTCTTATGATTTCTCAGGGAAAAAAGCCCTGGTACGCGTGGATTTTAACGTCCCGCTTAATGACAAATTTGAAATCACGGACGATACCCGTATCCGTGCTACAATTCCTACAATCAGTAAGATTCTCAACGACGGAGGTGCCGTTATTTTGATGTCGCACCTGGGCCGCCCCAAAGACGGACCAACAGAAAAGTATTCTCTTAAACATCTGGTGAACCCGCTGTCACTGATACTTGGCAAAACCGTGAAGTTTGCCGACGATTGTATCGGTGAAAGCGCAACCGAAATGGCTGCTGCATTGCAACCGGGAGAAGTGCTCTTGCTGGAAAACCTGCGTTTTTACAAGGAAGAGGAAAAAGGTAACGAAGAGTTTGCCGAAAAGCTGTCAAAACTGGGTGATGTTTGGGTGATGGACGCATTCGGAACTGCGCACCGTGCACACGCTTCTACTGCGGTAATCGGTAAGTTCTTTGCTGATAAAGTATGCGGTTATGTGATGCAGGCTGAGCTCGACAATGCAGAAAGATTGCTTGAACACTCAGAAAGACCATTTACCGCGATCATGGGCGGCGCTAAGATTTCAGACAAAATCCTCATTATCGAGCGTCTGATCGACAAAGTGGATAACCTGATCATCGGCGGCGGAATGTCCTATACATTCTCGAAAGCGCAAGGCGGCAGCATTGGAAAGTCGCTGCTGGAAGCTGACAAGCAGGAGCTTACACTGGAACTGGTTCAGAAAGCCAAAGATAAAGGTGTTAACCTGATCCTTCCTGTGGATACTGTCATTGCAAATAAGTTTGCGAATGACGCAGAACGTAAGGTGGTACCAGCCGGCGAAATCCCTGACGACTGGGAAGGGTTGGATATTGGTCCTGAAACGGCGAAGATTTTTGCAGAGATTATCAAGAATTCGAAAACAGTACTCTGGAACGGACCAATGGGCGTTTTTGAATTCCCGAACTTCGCACAAGGTACCAATGCAATTGCCGAGGCAGTAGTAGCTGTAACCGAAGAAAACGACGCATTCTCACTGATTGGCGGCGGAGATTCTGCTTCTGCGATCAACAATGCAGGTTATGGCGACCGCGTGAGCTATGTTTCAACTGGTGGTGGTGCATTGCTTGAATATATGGAAGGTAAAGTGCTTCCCGGCGTGGCGGCATTGGAAGCATAGTCTTTCACGACATAGATTAGTTAAAAAAGAAATCCATCCCGCAGCTTGCGGGATGGATTTTCTGCATAACAAACCTAACTAATTTATGAATACTGGTCCGAAGACCGGGATTCCTCTCTAACTTCCGCCATTTGCGCGTTTTTGCAGATCATCAGAACCTGTATTGCGCTGGCGGGCACCTTTCACATTTTGATTACCAAAATTGTAGGTGAATGTGAGCCTGAACTGGCGGCTCGGCCATTGTGATTTCACATGGAAATCAATATCCTTGTACACTGCTCTTCCGCGGAACCGGTTGGTCCAGAATATGTCATTGACATTCAGGCGGACCGTTCCTTTTTTGTTCCAGATATTTTTCTGTAAACCTGCATTCAGCATTCCCATTGGCTTCGCCTGATACAGTCCGTAGAATGCGCGGCTGTTGTACCAGCCTGAAATCTCACCCGACCATGTCTTGGAAATTGTGAACTGGTTGGCCGCATACATATTCCAGCTTGCCTGACTGATTACCAGCTTTTCTTCGAGGTATACTGAATTATAATGATTGTATACCCCTGTGAAATTGGTTTGGATGTTCCACCATTTGGCTACTTTGATCGGAAATGAGACTGTAAGGCTGAGATTGTCCTGGTTATCCAGGTTATCGGAGGTTACAAAAGTCTTGTTCTCGGAAGCGATCTGCTGTGGCAATTCGTCGGCGATCATATCCTTGATCCGGCTGTAAGCCAGTGTGGTATTCAGGAAGCTTTTGTATACGTGAACAAGCTGGAAAGAATTGGTATACTGTGGTTTAAGGTTTGGATTTCCTTTCTGGAAAGTAAACGGATCAAGGTAGAACTCGAATGGATTAAGCGACTGGTAATTGGGTCTGTCGATCCGGCGGCTGTACGAAATGTTCAGTACGTTATTGGTATCGAGCTGGTTGGACAGGAACACACTTGGGAAAAAGTTAATGTAATTCCGGTCGCGTTTCTGGTTCAATGTTACCGAGTTACCGATGGAGTGCGTATGCTCTCCGCGGAGACCAAGCTGGTATTTCATTTTTTTGGTCAGACTGCCGCTGTAATTCAGGTAAGCTGCATTGACATTTTCTGTATACTTGAAGCGGTTGGAGCGGGTAGGGTCAAGTACCCATTCATCGGCTTTGGTTTCGAAAACCATATCATTGTCAGAAGCGACGTAGCTGGATTTTAAGCCGGTTTCAAACTTTCCTTTCCAGAGTGGCTGTGCGTAATCCAGTTTCGCAACACCAATATTAATATCGGAAGGCATATTGTTGCGGACATTTTCAGCGCTACCATCTTGCTGGCCGCCTGGCAAATAGTACTTGGTATCGAGGTTACTGCTTTTCTTTCCGCCGTATCTTACATAATCAACGTCAAAAGTCAGTTCCTTGCCTTTGTCGTTAAACTGGTGTTTGAAGTTGAGGTTGGTGCTGATGTTGTTCATCTCGCCGCCGTTGTAAACATCCGTGCGGAAAGTCCGCTGCAAGCTCAGGTCTTCATTGAGAATACGTGTATTTGTTTGTCCGAAAGGATTGCTGAACTCGCTGTAAAAGCCTGAAACCAGCACACCAAACGTACTTTTTTCAGTAGCAAAATAGTCGACTCCGGCACGCACATTGTAGTATTCAGATTTGTTGGTCCGCTCGGTGCGCTGATCGAAAATGGTTACTTTGCCTTCAAACGGAATGGTACGGTAGATATCATTATTATTAAAACCCTTGTTCAGGAAAGCGCCGCCGCTGATAAATGAGCTCAGTTTGCCCGCTCTGTGATTAACAGTAGCAGTTGCATTGCCTCTTCCGTATTTCGCCCACGCGGCACCAAGGTTGATGTTTCCATTGGTACCATAATTTTTGTTGCGTTTCATCTTGATGTTGATGATCCCGGAGTTACCTGCAGCATCATATTTGGCCGAAGGGTTGGTAATCAGTTCGATCTTCTCGATGTTGTCACTGGGTGTGTTGCGCAGCAGGGTAATGAGTTCCTGTTGTGATAAAAAGGTCTGTTTGCCGTCGATCTGAACGATCACACCTTCTTTGCCGCGCAGTTTCAACTGCTCATTTTGCTGGTCAACCGTTACGCCGGGCGCTCTTTCAAGCACTTCCAGGGCAGTCGCGCCAGCGGAAACAATGCTGTTTTCTACATTCACAACCGTGCGGTCAATTTCCTGTTCGATGAAAGGCTTCTTGGCAACAACTGTTACCTCGTTCAATGCCTGTACGTCTGTTTTGAGGTTAAATGGGGGAAGAGCGATGACGTTATTGTCAACTGTAAATGGCTGGCTGTAATTTTTCTGGTAACCTACCATCGAAACCAATGCCAGGTAAGTGCCGTTTGAAACCTGATCAAACAGGAATTTGCCACTTTCATCCGCTGCCAATCCTTTAACGAGTGTCGAATCTTTGGCTTGGAGCAGGAGTACATTCACAAACGGGAATGCCTGTGATTTTTCGTCGATAACAGATCCGGAAACTTTGCCGCTCCCTGGCACACCTGCCGAGGTTTGGGCGAACGCAGCATTTCCGATCAGTAGCAGTGCTACAGTTAGGTTTAGTAAGAATTTCATGGCTAATAAATTATGGTCAATGTATCAGAGGTGAATCGCTGAGTACATTGCAAATGTAAGTACTTGGTATAACATAGAACCTTTCATTACACAAGTGGTTTTTATGTTATATAAGCGGATGTGTGTGCCTTGTCACCGTTTCATAGATACAAATGGAATAAAGAATGTTGCATTCCGGGAGAAAAAAAGTTTGAATGGTAAAATAACGCCAGGAGTGACAGCGCGAAGGATTGGTTTTTTGATTTCGGTCAATCTGCCTACCTTTACATTTTAGATAGCATATATATATGACTGAACAAATTCTGATCTTAGATTTTGGTTCACAGTATACTCAGTTAATCGCGCGACGTGTTCGTGAGCTAAATGTTTATTGTGAAATCCACCCATTCAACAATTACCCCGATCTAACTCCAAATATCAAAGGTGTCATTCTCTCAGGAAGCCCTTGCTCCGTTCGGGACGCTGATTCTCCAAGAATAGATCTTGACAAATTCCGCAAAGTAGTGCCTGTTCTGGGCGTTTGCTATGGCGCTCAATTGCTTGCTCAGGAACTGGGTGGCGACGTGAAGCCTTCGCAGCACCGGGAATATGGCCGCGCAAGACTTGAAATCGACGATAATGATTCTTCATTACTGGCCGGCTTGTCCGACTCTTCGCAGGTTTGGATGTCACACGGCGATACCATCGTGCGTGCCCCGGAGAATTTTCATGTGATCGCTTCTACCGAATCGGTGAAAGTGGCTGCATTCAAAATTGAGAATGAGCTGACATACGGTATACAGTTTCACCCGGAAGTAACACATACAACGGAAGGGAAGAAGCTGATGCACAACTTTGTAACTAATATATGCGGCTGCAAGCAAGACTGGACTTCCGAGTCTTTCGTAGAGCAGACAGTTGCGCAGCTTCGCAAAAAGCTGGGCAATGATAAAGTAGTAATGGCGCTTTCGGGCGGTGTGGATTCCACCGTTGCGGCGACATTGGTTCACCAAGCAATTGGTACCAACCTGTACTGCATTTTCGTAGATAACGGACTTTTGAGAAAAGACGAATTTGCGGAAGTACTGCATTCTTACCAGGATATGGGGCTGAATATCAAGGGTGTAGACTCGAAGTCTCACTTTTATCAGCTGTTGACCGGATTGAGTGAGCCAGAGGCTAAACGCAAAGCGATTGGAAAAGCATTTATCGACATTTTCGATCAGGAAGCACATTTGATCGAAGAAGTGAAGTGGCTGGGACAGGGTACCATTTATCCTGACGTGATTGAATCCGTTTCCATTAAGGGACCATCTGCTACGATCAAATCTCACCACAATGTAGGCGGGCTGCCCGACTTCATGAAACTAAAAGTGGTAGAGCCGCTGAATACTTTGTTTAAAGATGAAGTAAGAGCAGTGGGTCGTACATTAGGTATTGATGATAAAATTCTAAGCCGGCATCCATTCCCTGGTCCGGGACTTGCGATTCGTATTCTTGGAGAAATAACTCCTGAAAAAGTCGCAATACTGCAGGAAGTTGATGCGATTTTCATCGGCGGACTCAGAAAATGGGATCTATATAAGGAAGTGTGGCAGGCAGGAGCGATGCTACTTCCTGTGCAGAGCGTGGGTGTAATGGGCGATGAGCGGACTTACGAAAGTGTGGTTGCACTACGCGCAGTAACTTCTGTGGACGGAATGACAGCGGACTGGGCGCATTTGCCTTACGAGTTCCTGGCCGAGGTTTCCAATGATATTATCAACCGCGTAAAAGGTGTAAACCGCGTCGTGTATGATATTTCATCCAAGCCACCGGCAACAATTGAATGGGAATAAGCTAAAATGAAAAAAGCGGCCTAAGACCGCTTTTTTCATTTGTTATTTTCTCGTGGCTCAGGATCGCCCGACGCCGCGGCTTAGTAGGCTTAACACAAATAGTACAAGGAATACGAAGAAAAGAATTTTAGCGATTCCAGCTGCACCTGCTGCTATTCCACCGAATCCAAGTACACCGGCTATAATAGCTACAATCAGAAATATTACGGTCCATTTAAGCATAATTGACAAAGTGTTTAGTTTTCTAATATCTATGCTCTGTTAATTACCAATTATGTGCCAAAAGCTTTGAATCTGTAAAAAGTGGCTAAATCGCCGATTCAGGCGTTTTGAGCCGCATTTATCACGCTTTGTTGTAGAGAATGATGCCCAGAATAAGGAGGAAAGTTCATTTTTTATACAGTTTCATAGCGATTTAATTATAACTGCAATCATAGCTACGGTCTCTGTTACAAAATTGAAAATCCGGTAAAAACGTTATTTTGCATAAACTAACTAATTCACAACCTGCTAATTAATAATTGATAATGAAATTGAAAGTATTGCTGCTGCTTGTCATCCCGATGATCACCAAAGTATCAGCACAAAGCGACCGGTGGCAGCAACGCGCAAAGTATCAGATGGAAGTCGACTTTGACGCTACCAAACATCAGTATAAGGGAACTCAAAAGCTGGTTTACAGCAATAATTCACCTGACACCCTTCATAAAGTTTTTTACCATCTGTACCTGAATGCATTCCAGCCGGGAAGTCAGATGGATGTTCGGTCACGGACGATAAGCGACCCCGACGCTCGCGTGAAAGACCGGATCTCCAAATTGTCACCTTCTGAAATCGGTTACGAAAAAGTGCTTTCATTAAAGCACAATGGAAAAGCGGTGAAGTACGAGGTGGTAGGGACAATCCTGGAAGTTACATTAGCCGAGAAGATCCTGCCGAAGTCGCAGCATACATTTGAAATGGAATTTGAGGCGCAGGTGCCTATCCAGATCAGGAGAACGGGCCGTGACAACCGGGAAGGTATCGATTATTCGATGGCGCAGTGGTATCCCAAAATGAGTGAATACGATTATGAAGGCTGGCATTCCAATCCTTACATTGCCCGTGAATTTTACGGTATCTGGGGTGATTTTGATGTGAAAATCAAAATGGATGCAGCTTATACAATTGCTGCAACAGGCTACCTGCAAAATCCTGACAAGATCGGCCACGGCTATTCCCAGAAGGAAGTAACGCACAAGCCCGGTGAAAAGCTGACCTGGCATTTCATTGCACCCGAAGTACATGATTTTATGTGGGCAGCCGACCGGAACTACAAGCACGATGTAGTGAAGGTGGATGATAAATTGGATATGCATTTCTTCTACCAGCCAGAAACGGACTCCATTGCCAAAGCCTGGAAAGACATGCAGCCGCTGGCAGTACGCTGTTTCCAAATTATGAATGAGAAATTCGGAAGGTATCCTTACAAACAATACTCGGTGATACAGGGTGGTGATGGAGGAATGGAGTATCCCATGGGAACGTTGATACTGGGCAGACAAAAACTGGCCGGACTTGTGGGTGTAACCGTGCACGAATCGATACACAGCTGGTTCCAGATGATATTGGGAACCAATGAATCCAAGTACGCCTGGATGGACGAAGGTTTTACAACTTATGCCGAAAACCTGGTTATGGCTGAACTTTTCCCTTCCAGAAATGATCCGCATAGAGGAAGTACCGCGAGTTACAGGAGTTTAGCAAAGTCTGGACTGGAAGAGCCGCTGACTACGCATTCAGACCATTATAATACCAATCGTGCTTACTCGATTGGTGCTTATTCCAAAGGCTCTGTGTTCCTGAACCAGTTGGGCTATATTATTGGTAAAGACAAGCTGGCGAGTGGAATGAAGCGTTATTTCAATGAATGGAAATTCAAGCATCCAAATCCGACAGATTTGAAAAGGATTATGGAAAAGGAATCGGGTCTTGAACTGGACTGGTACCTCGAAGATTTTGTTGGAACTACCAAAACCATTGATTACGGAATCAAGGAAGTAGTATCGAATGCAGGAAAAACCGACATTGTGATTGAGCGTATCGGGCAAATGCCAATGCCGCTCGATGTGGTGGTGAGCTATAAAGACGGGACGCAGGAGAACTTTTACATTCCATTGGAAATCATGCGCGGCGAAAAGGATGAAAAGCTGTATTCTAAAACAACTTTAATGCCCGACTGGGGCTGGACTTATCCAGAATACAGTTTCTCGATTAATCGTAATGTAGCCGATATCTCGCTGGTGGTCATTGATCCAAGCATGAGAATGGCCGATATCAACCCTGAAAACAACGTTTATCCTTCATTGCCCAAAGAGACGCCGCGGTTCAAGGCTCCTGCGGGCAAATAATTAGCGGCCAATGCGGATGGAGGTTCCGAAACGCCATCCCATTCCCTGAAATTTGGTGCCTTGAAACTGGGCAACAGCTTCCAGTCGCAGCACTCTCAGGATGTCGTCAATTCCATACACGATTTCGGAATAGTTGCGGATCGTCGGTACACTCAGATAATGCAGTTGCAAAGTCTCAGAGATGCCGGTGGTCCGCAACGCTTCTATCCGGGTGATCACAAACCGCTGCGTGCTGAATGTAGCATGCGCCTGGAAAAACGGGCTTGCAGTACTGTATTGGTAGTAAGGCAGCATTCGGAACTGATCAGGCGGGTAGGCATATTGAAAGAAAAACTCATTTCCCATAAAGTGGCGGAAATCGGGGAAATACATCTGGTTTTTACTCAAAAACCCGCCTCCATTCACGAAATATTCCAGGTTGCTTCTCGGGCCAAGGCTGAGGTTCTGTCTGATTGTTCCCTGCAAAAGTGAATAATCCACGTCTCCTGCGAAGGCAAGCCCGCTTTTATAATTAACAATAAATGAAGGGCCTTTACTTCTCAGGTAACGCTTTTCCCCATTCCGGATCAGGTACCTTCGCCACGGGCGGATAGTCGCTGTGAGGTCGAGGATAGTGGCATTATGGATCGGAAAGCCGGTATTCGCCAATTCTTTATTATCGGGGCGGTTTGAGGTGTAGCTGTATTTATTCCAGAAGAAAATCGGCCGGGCGCTTTCCTGGTTAAACAGTTCTTTCCGGTGTTCGAATTCGACTCCTGCATTCAATGTGACTACGTCAGCGATATTCTTTAATGAAAATTCAACTTTGCCAAATTGCTTTTGGTATAGTTTCATGAAGTTCCGGTCGAAAAAACGCGCCGCCATACTATTGGGAAGAGGCGGGATCGGATTCTCATTATTGATCTGCGCCGCCATTTCCCCTCCGGTCAGAAAGAGGTTCCATTTGTTGTTGCCAATGTTGGTTTCAACATTTCCATAAACCCGCTTTCTCCCGAAAGAATACCTGACCAGCGGGCGGACGCTCAGATACGAAGATCTGCCCCACCGCTTTGTCCATTCCGTGATCAGGTTCACTGAATTTCCCTCTACCGTATTGTAGCTGATTGCCCAGATCGGACTTTTGAAATAAAATGTATTACGGTTTCCCAATGCATAAGTATTCCCTGTCAGGATGTGCATTGGTTTAAAGTAAAGAGAGTCGGGCCGTTTTCTGACGCCGGCAGAATCTTTGACAACCTTGATGCTGTCCTGCATCTGATAGCTTGATATTTCCGACCTCGTAAGCGGAATGGGCCGCAGCGCCTGCCAGTAAGTGGTATCCCGCTTGTTCGCCATTGAGTCAATTACAATAGAGTCCGAGCGCACCAGCCGGTCATCGTTAATTGCGGTTTTCTTTTCCTTTTTCTGTTCTTTCTCGTATTGTCTGGTCAGCTTCCGGAAGTTTTTGGTTGAAAACTCCTTTTGCTCTTTGATCAGATTGTTCAGGTTTTTTGTAGAGCCGGCAACTTCTTTTTCGGGCGCTTTTTTATGATCGTTGATGACGATATCTTCTTTCAAACCCGGATCGACGTCGAGCTTCTGGTAAGTCAGTGAAACAAGATATTTGAATTCACCCGCGAAGCCGAGGTAGCTTCCGGTAAGCCGGAATTGCTGGTTGACCGGGATCCATACGTTTTGAATGGGAGTGAAAAGTTGCTTTGCAGAAATGTCCAGACCACTTGTTGTAGTCTGCAGATCGTAGCTGTGAATAGCCCAGCGATCTTCCAGGATAAAGAGACTGCCTTTAAAAACACCCTCTCCGTAAGCTTTCGGGACCACCCGGATCTTGTTTACAATCTGTCCCTGCTCCTCAAAGTATCCCTCATATTCAAATTTGTAATACGAAAATGCTTTGGGCGAAAGCGGCGAGATGGTACCTGCTATCTCAGGACTATATAAGCTGGCGAGAATGTAATCGTTGGGAGAAGGAATGCTGTTGTCCAGACTGTTGCGTGTAGATACGATACGCTGGCTGTAACTGTTAGGCCGGCGGTATTTGATTTCCGCGACACTCTCATTAATAAAAGCTTTGCCTTCCTGGATACCTTCTTTTTTTAGTCTTTTTTCAAGAAGGTAGGGGATCTTGGTCGGAAGGGCAGTGCTTCTTGCATATACCTTTGCTGTATAACCGCGCAGCTGCAACTGGTGGAAACGTGCTTTTGCAATAGCGCGTCGCATGATGCTGTACGCAGGATCTTCCTTCGTTTTGCCGACAGTTGCCTCATTGAGGTTAAGTGCCTGTTCTTCCAGCGTTACATTCAGCTCAACGAAATCACTTGTGACTGTTACAGCTTTGGTCAGAGACTTAAAACCAAGGAACTGGAAATTGATCTCGTAAGTGCCTGCGGGCAATGTAAACTCATAATCCCCTTCTGCATTGGCCATTGTTCCATTGCTGGTTCCCTTCACTGCAATACCCGCATAGGGCAGGGGCTGGCCGGATTTTGTGCTGATCTTTCCGCGAATACCGCCCGCGTATGAAAGTCCACATAAAGCGGAGAACAACAAATAGAGCAATCCCAAACGCATAGTATTAGTGTAAAGTGCTGATAGAAACGGTAGGGTATCTGCTTATTATGCAACTATTTGCGCAATAAGCACAAAATAGTTGAAATAACTTAACCCTTGTTCCTGACTTTACTACATAACCATACCAGCCCTTCACCGCCCGGCGGCCCGGTTCGCTCAGGGTGACAAGCTACTTGTCACCCTGAGCGAACCGGGCCGGAGCCAAAGAGCTAGCAAGAACCGTCTACGTCGCAGCTGGCACCATCGCCAAATGCCACCAGCGGCTGGGGATTGGCTTTTTCCCATTCTGTAAAAGACTGCTTCAATGCGCCCAGGAAGGTTTCCGAGGGCTGTGCTCCGGAAACTGCATACTTACGATCAAGTACAAAGAAGGGAACACCGCGTGCGCCAACCTGCTGTGCTTCATAAACGTCGCGCCGCACATCCTCGCTGAAACGGGTACCTTCAAGCACAGTACTCAATTCAGTACTATCCAGCCCGATTGCGGTACCCAGTTCCACAAGTGTAGTATGGTCGGCAGTGTTTTTCCCGTCGGTAAAATAAGCTTTAAACAGCTGCTCTTCTGCGGCGTCACCCAGGCCTTTTGTTTTGGCAAACTGTAAAAAACGGTGGGCATCGAACGAATTCGCGAGCACAGCTTTATCCATGTTGTATTCTAGTCCCACTTCTGCCGCCATATTGGTGACGTGATCATTCACCTGGCTTGCATACTCAGGAGTCCAGCCTTTTGTTTCGGCAAGATATTCGTTGATGCTCTTACCAGGCTCTGTCTTCATTTGGGGATTAAGCTGGAAGCTCTTCCATTCCACCTGGATTTTGTCCCGCTCCGGAAACTCAGCCAGGGCGTTTTCAAACTTCCTTTTCCCGATATAGCAGAACGGGCACATCACGTCACTCCATATTTCGACTTTCATAGCAGGTATTTTCTAAACAGTTATAAAGAAATCATCATGTGGTCTTCTGACCTTCTTGGCACCGGAAAGCGGATCCTTTTCGCTGTCGCGGTAGCCCAGAGTTACGATGACAACACTGCGGAGTCCTTTTTCATTCAGGCCAAGAATCTCGTCGAGTGCTTTTGCATCGAAACCTTCCATGGGTGTTGCATCTACCTGTTCCACTGCGGCTGCTACCAGCGCGTGACCGAGCCCGATATACGCCTGGCGGGCGGCCCATTGAAAGTTTGCTTCTTCTGTTCTGGACAGTATGCCGCCGTTGATGCTGCTCTGAAAACCTGCAAGCGATTCTTTGGAAATGCCGCGGGTATCAGCGATCAGGTCGATGTACTTCGAAATATCCTGCGTGCTTATTTTTTCCCAGGCTGCAAAAATGAGAATGTGTGAAGCTTCCAGTACCTGGGGCTGGGGAGCAGCAACATGTATCTTTTCTTTTGTTGCCTGATCCTGAACTACGATCACGTTATAAGGTTGTAACCCGACGGAGGAGGGTGCGAGGTTAATGGATTCAAGTATGTTGTTCAGCTTTTCTGCGGGTATTGTTTCGCCCGTCATACGCTTGGCGGCATAGCGCCATTTCAATTTTTCTATGAGTTCGCTCATGGTTTTTAATGCTTTATTAAATTCTTTCAGAAACTTATAGCAATAAACTATACATTTGTAAGTACTATACAAAAGGATAGCTAAATTGATTCATTATGGAGCAGGAACTAATAGCTGCGCAGCTTACCAGGAAGGAGGAGTGCTCCAAGTGCATTCTGCCTGTAAGAGATGCATTGGAGGTATTGAATGGAAAATGGAAGCTGCCGATCATCATATCTCTGATGTACGGAAACAAACGTTTCTCACAGATCGCCAAGGAGATCCCGGGCATCACAGATAAGATGCTTTCGAAAGAGCTGCGCGACCTCGAATCACATGAACTTGTAAAAAGAACAGTCTTCGCCACCATCCCGGTGACAGTTGAATATTCCCTGACCGAATACGGGCATTCATTGAAAGTAGTAATAGAAGTCCTGCGGGACTGGGGTGTCAAGCACCGCGAGCGGATGATGGTGGAAGCTTAGCACAAAGAAAGAGCAGGCCGTCCGACCTGCTCTTTCTTGCTTAACTATAAATTGCCTAATTATCCCAGCTGATTAATGCAATTCAAATCTTCAAATGCGGCTTTCAGGCGGGCAATCATGCTTTCCTCACCTTTACGCAGCCACACACGTGGATCGTAATATTTTTTGTTTGGAGAATCAGGACCATTTGGATTACCCAATTGTGTCTGCAGGAAGCCTTCGTTTTCTTTGTAATATTTCAAAATTCCTTCCCAGGTTGACCATTGCATATCCGTGTCAATGTTCATTTTGATCGCACCGTACTCAATCGCCTCACGAATTTCTTCGCGGGAAGAACCAGATCCTCCGTGAAATACGAAGTTGACAGGCAGCTCGCCGGTACCGAATTTCTCCTGAATGTAGTTTTGTGAATTGCGAAGGATTTTCGGCTCCAGTTTCACATTACCTGGCTTATAAACGCCGTGAACGTTTCCAAATGCAGCTGCAATGGTGAAGTTGGGTGAAATTTTAGAAAGCTCTTCGTAAGCATAAGCCACTTCTTCCGGCTGGGTGTACAATTTTGAGCTATCGACATCGCTATTATCAACACCGTCTTCTTCGCCGCCTGTTACACCCAATTCGATTTCAAGTGTCATGCCGATTTTCGCCATTCTCTCGAAATATTTAGCCGAAATCTCAATGTTTTCCTCAATCGGCTCCTCCGAAAGATCGAGCATGTGAGAGCTATACAATGGAATACCATGCTGGTCAAAATGGCGCTCGCCGGCTTCAAGCAGACCGTCGATCCAAGGAAGCAATTTTTTCGCACAGTGGTCTGTATGCAAGATCACGGGAACGCCATAAAGTGCTGCCATTTGGTGTACGTGCATTGCGCCGGAGATACCGCCTGCTATTGCCGCCCGCTGATCGGTGTTTGACAAGCTTTTTCCTGCGTAGAATATGGCGCCTCCGTTGGAGAATTGAATGATAACTGGGCTGTTTACAGATTTTGCGGTTTCCAGAACAGCATTCACTGAATTGGTACCTACTACATTAACTGCCGGAAGAGCATAATTGTTTTCATTGGCATGACGGAAGATCTCGCTAACTCCGTCTCCGGTAACTACACCGGGTGCAAAGCGTTTTGTGGTTTCGCTCATAGTAACTTTTTATATTTTTTCAAGAAATGATTAGGCTATCCAGATATCAAAAATGAACTGGGTGGCAAGGTCGCAAGTTAGCCATTTTAGAGAAAATGGAGGAGAAAGAAGAGGTTTATTATGCGTTAAAACGAACATTTATCAACTTACAACCGTTTTGGCACAATCTGTGTATCTTTGAATCTGGTGACAGTAGCAGTCGCCTTTTCTTTATTTCTTCTTTTCTAAATGAACTCAAAACTTTCCAGAACCATACTTTTGGCACTTGCGCTCGGATTTTTGGTTGTGTGGGTATTGGAATTTCGTAGGGCAGGATTGTTTGAGAGCTACTGGCTTCTGCTGTTGAGCATTGTTTGCTTCCTCGTTTTTCAATTCAGCAGATTGAAGGCTGCCGCAGCAGGCAAGCCTGAAAAAACAGATACTCCCGCCCCGCAGGCTAAAACGCGTACAACCGCAAAAAAATGAACACAGTTTCGCTGGCTTTTACTATTGTCTCTTTCATTCTTGCAGGCTATTTCGGCGCGGTCAGGTCGGTGTTGCTCGATATTTCCATTGACCGTTATTCCTTTCGCCACGAGAAAACCGAGCAGGTGATCCAGACGCTCTACTGGCGGCGGATATTGCGCATGATCCGGTTGCTAACCGTCGCATTGGGTTGTTTTGCAGCCGTAATCACCATTTATCCTTATCTCGCATTGCATGCAGGATGGCAGGAAGTGCTGCTCGTTGCCGGGCTCTTTGCTGCATTGGTTTGCATATGGATGTTTTGTTATACTACCTGGGTCAAGGTTGGCAGGAGCTTTCCTAAAATACTTGATCTCTCCGCTTTTCCGGTCCGGTTCGGGGAGTGGCTGATGACGCCGCTATACTGGCTGGTTGAGCCTTTTGTGAAAGAAAATATCCTCAATGCTTCACTGCGCGACGATATCGTTTCGGCTGATGATCCTGATTTTGACGATCACAGCATCGAAGAAAGAATGTTTATCAATGCATTGGACTTCAAGGATCTCAGGATCAGGGATTGTATGATACCGCGGACCGAAATATCCGCCGTGAATGTGAATGCAACCATTGAAGACCTACGGACTGCATTTCTGACCAGCGGGCATTCGAAAATTATCGTACATAAAGAATCCGTCGACGAAGTGTTGGGTTACTGTCACGCACTGGCGCTATTTAAAAAGCCAAAGGAGATCAGTAACATAATCACGCCTATCATGATCGTGCCCGAAGCAATGCCCGCGCGCGACCTGATGCTCCGTTTTCTGGAAGAAAGAAGGAGCCTGGCACTGGTAGTCGATGAATTTGGCGGTACTTCCGGACTGATCAGTGTGGAGGATGTGGTTGAACAGATATTCGGTGAGATACAGGATGAATATGATACCACAGAAGACTGGACTGAGCGCCAGCTTGACGATGATAGCTACATCCTGAGTGCGCGCCACGAGCTAGATTACCTCAATGAAAAATACGGCTGGGAGCTTCCCGAGGGCGATTACGATACCCTCGCGGGAATGGTAATCCATTACTACGGCGATTTGCCAGACGTAAATGAAACCGTGAGTATTCCTCCTTATTCTTTCCAGGTCGTTTCCATGCAGGATACCCGCATTGAGCTGGTCAAGCTTACGATTGAGGAGAAACATAAAAAAGGAGATAAAGCCTGATCTGCTGCGACAGTGCTTTTACAGTCAAAACAAATTTAACAAAAGCCGAATACCTCAATTGTGCAGATATCTGTTGAAAATCTGGGTAAAAAGTTTGTAAAGGAATGGATAATCCGAAAGGCAACATTTGAACTTTCGGATGGACAGATGTATACATTCGTCGGCCCGAACGGAAGTGGCAAATCTACACTTCTTCAACTACTTACCGGCATGGTGCCCGCGTCGGAAGGCAGTGTTACTTACACCGACAATGCAGGAAAACCGGTTGAAACCGACCATTGGTACAAGCACCTGGTACTGGCCGCACCTTATCTTGAACTAATCGAGGAATTCACGTTGCGGGAGCTTGTGCAGTTTCATATCAAATTCAAGCCGTTAAAAAATGGACTTACGGTTCAGGATTTCGAAGAGATCATCCAGCTGTCACACGCAAGTGGCAAAGTGCTCCGTCATTTTTCTTCGGGGATGAAACAGCGCGTAAAGCTCGGACTGGCATTTATGTCCGATGTACCCATTATTTTCCTGGATGAACCCACCACGAATCTTGATGTGAGCGGCATTCAATGGTACCTTGATCATATTACCAAATACACTCAGGACCAGCTCGTTTTGCTGGGTTCCAATGTGAAACAGGAATATGAATTCTGCGAAAATATCATCTCGGTTTCTGCGTTCAAGTAGAACACTGGCACTTCTTCTATGCACAAAACTTTACGGCTGATCCTGGTATTGTTATCGGTCCTTGCCTTTGGGACAGGAAAATCGCTGGCCGGCGGGATGTATTTCATCGAAAACCGCGGTCAGTGGGCTGCCGATATTCTTTTCCGCGCGGAGATTCCGGG
Source organism: Dyadobacter sp. Leaf189 (assembly GCF_001424405.1). Taxonomy (GTDB): domain Bacteria; phylum Bacteroidota; class Bacteroidia; order Cytophagales; family Spirosomataceae; genus Dyadobacter. Next base: position 868,971 of record NZ_LMPS01000004.1, on the reverse strand, counting down.
AGGTTTCCTGTTTCTGAAAAGCCAGTCAATGGTTTATGTGCTGTACGATGCTTCCAAAGTTGCAAGCCTGCATGGTAAAGCGCCTGTAAATTCGCCGGTTGCGAAAGGGAATGCACTTGATCCTTCCATGATACCTGCTCACGGGGTCGAGGTTTTGTTTGAAAACGCGAGCAATCAAGTAAAGCACACACCGAAAATCGCGGTCAAAACGCAGTTCAGCTATTTCTTAGGGAAAGATGAAACTAAATGGGCCAGTGGTGTCCGCGGGTTTGAAGAAGTTTTATATGAGAATATCTACCCTGGCATTGACCTGCGTGTATATCTCCACCGTTTGAAACTCAAATACGAGTTTGTCGTCAGACCTAATGCCGATCCATCGCTGATCAGATTGAAATACAATGGGGCACAGGAAGTTACACTCAATAATGATAAGCAGATTCTCGTAAAAACGTCGGTCGGGCAATTCAAAGAAGCAGCGCCTTATTCATTTCAGACGGTCCGTAACAAAGCGGTAGAGGTACCTTCTGCATTCCGGCTATCGGGCAGCACAGCTGAATTTATTCTCCCAAATGGTTTTGATAAAAAACTGCCGCTGACGATAGATCCGGAGCTTATTTTTTCAACTTATTCTGGTTCCGTTGCCGACAACTGGGGGCACACTGCTACTTATGATGCACAAGGAAATCTGTATTCCGGAGGTACGGTGTTCGGGGCTAACTTCCCGGCAACAGTTGGCGCATTTCAGACGAAATTTGAAGGTTTGGTTGATGTTTCGATCCTGAAATTCACACCCGACGGAAGCGGCCTCGTTTTTGCCACATTCCTGGGCGGGGAAGATACCGATGTGCCGAATAGTCTGATTGTCAATTCTAAAAACGAGCTGTTGATCCTGGGTACAACATCTTCCAAAAATTTCCCGACGCGGGTCAATGCATTTCAAAGGGCTTTTGGCGGCGGTACACCCAGTATACCTATCTCGGGCCTCGACATGGCCAATGGAGCTGATATCTTTATATCAAAACTGAGCGCAGACGGAAAACAGCTCTCCGCTTCCACTTACCTGGGAGGCAATGGAAACGATGGGGTAAGTAACAGCCCCGCATTCACCATCCGAAACTACGGAGATACTTTTCGTGGTGAAATCGTGGTAGACCAAAGCGATAATGTGCTGGTGGTTTCGTCAACAGGCTCCGGTAATTTTCCATTAAAAAATCCGGTACAAAACAAACTTAACGGATCGCAGGACGGAATTGTGTCTAAACTCGATCCCGGCCTGAGCACCCTTCTGTGGAGCACTTACCTGGGGGGCGAAAAGGCTGACGCGGCACATTCATTGAAATCGCTGCAAAATGGAGATATCTATGTAACAGGATCTACCAAAAGCGCACAGCTGACCACCAGCGCCACTTCTTACCAAAAAATGCTAAAAGGCACCGAGGACGGATTTGTGGCAAGGTACAATGCAGACAAGCTTTTAAATATCACCTATATCGGTACCGACAAAGAAGACGGCGCATATCTGCTCGATACCGATGCCGGCGGAAACGTTTTTGTGTACGGGCTTACGACCGGCGACTATCCTGTCAGCGCAGGTGTTTATAACAATGCAAAAAGTGGCCAGTTTGTCCATTCACTTGACGCGTCACTTTCCAAAAGCAATTTTTCCACAGTTATCGGCTCCGGCCGGGGCGCACCTGATATTTCTCCTACTGCTTTTCTGGTCAGTGAGTGCGGCAACATTTACATAGCGGGCTGGGGTGGCAATGTAAATAACAGCACCAATAATAATCCGCTTAGCAGCACCGTAGGACTTCCTGTTACAGAAGACGCGATTCAGCCTGTCACTAATGGACATAATTTTTACATCGCTATCCTCGAACAAGGCGCGAAGTCGCTTTTGTACGCTACTTATTTTGGCAGCCAGAGCAACACGCCGGGTATTCAGGGCGACCACGTGGACGGCGGGACAAGCCGGTTTGATAAAAACGGAACGATTTACCATGCGACTTGCGCTTGCGGCGGCAGCCATTTTCCTGTAACACCACAAGCGTGGTCGGAAACGAATAATAGTAATAATTGTAACAATGCAGCATTCAAAATAGATATCGATCGGTTGAAGGCTGATTTCGATGTGTACTCGGGCAGCTCCAAAAATGTACTCCGTGGATGTGCGCCATTGTCGCTGTCTTTCGTCAATACCAGTGAAGGTGGCATTGATTATATCTGGGAAGTGGGAGGCAGTACAATCTCGCGGGAAGATGATCAGGCTGAATATGTTTTTACAAAACCAGGTGAATACAAAGTCACACTTAAAGCGTACAACCGGCTGAGTTGCAAACGTATCGATATTGCAGAAAAAACGATCATAGTAGAGACGCTCAATGCGAAATTGACGGCTGATACGGCTGTTTGCGAGAATTCATCCGTACAATTACTCGCACAAGGTGGTACGCAATTCAAATGGTCTCCGGCCACCGGACTAAGTAATGCTTCCATTGCCAATCCGGTTGCGATTGTAAAAGAAACCACCGAGTACAATGTGGAAATCAGCAATGCAAGTGGTTGCAAGGTTGATAAGAAAGTAAAAGTGTTGGTAGAAAAGAAAAACGATTTCGTGGAAATGGCGGATACGGAGGCGTGCCAGGGAGCGAGTGTGGTACTTACGGTATCCGGCGAAGCAACCCGGTACCGCTGGTTACCCGTAAAAGGACTGCCCGAAACAATCGGGAAAACGGTAACTGTAAAGCCCGAGGAAACGACAACGTATGTTGTTGAAGGAACTTATGCTGACGGTTGCCGACCAGTGCGTGAGATAACGGTGAAAGTGGATAAAGCGCATGCGCCTGATTTCGAGATTGTCACTTCCGGTGGCGCATGCAATGAACCTTTTAGCTACTCACTGTCCAATAAAACGCGCAATGCAGCCCGCTACGAATGGAACCTTGGCTTTGGTAATACAATCACCGATGAGCAGGTGGGAGAGTACCAGTATGAAACACCGGGAGAATATACGGTTGTGTTGACCTCCTACAATGCAGCCGGCTGCCCGCTGACAACATCCAGGAAAGTAAAAGCGTCGCCTCCATTTACGCTGACTAATGTGATTACGCCAAATGGGGACGGTAAGAATGACACTTTCATCGTGCCGGTATCGCCCGCTTCGCTTGAAGTTTTCAATCGGTGGGGGAAATCGGTTTTCAAAGCAGCCGACTACAAAAATGACTGGGGTAAAGGAATCGGCAACGGGACTTACTTTTACGTGGTCGATACGCCGCAGGGAAATCACTGCAAAGGCTGGGTGGAGGTTCTGGAATAAACGGATTTGTACATTCGTGGTAAGTTGTAGTACATTTGAAATCAGGTAATTATTTGATCATTTAATATTAATTAAAATGAAAAAACTATTCATACTACTATGCATGACAGTAAGCAGCTTTGTAGCCAGCGCGCAATCTGCAAACACTTTTGGAAAAGAGATCAATGATAAAAAGGCGATAGAAGCGAGTGCATTGCCAGCTAAAATGGGCGATAAAACGGAGATGGAAGCGAAGGTAAGCGGCACAGTTGAGTCGGTTTGTCAGGTGAAAGGCTGCTGGATGAAAGTGAAGCTGGATAATGGGGAGACAATGCGCGTGATGTTCAAGGATTACGGTTTTTTCGTGCCCAAAGATATTGCTGGTAAAACCGTCGTTTTCGAAGGAGAAGCTCAGAAGAAGATGGTACCTGTTGAGCATTTGCAGCATTATGCGAAAGATGCCGGTCAGAGCAAAGAGGAAATTGCCAAAATCACCGAACCAAAGCAGGAACTTACATTTATTGCCGATGGCGTGCTTGTGAAATAGTTGCCCGATATAGAAAAGAAAATGACCGGTGGGTACTTTGTAGCAATACAAGTACCCATTTTTTGTGTTTATGAAAATCAAGCTCCTTATCCCTGCTTTCGTTTGCTATTGCTTTGCCCTGCAAGCTCAAAATTTAAAAACCAGTTGGTGGAATCCGCAGAGCGCGTCTTTTCCGGTCATTGAAGGTCAGGCTTGGCCTGCGAAGGAGTTGAAAAATCCTTATGACAGGTTACCTGCGAAAGCGGAAAAGCAGGTGAGGGAAGCAATTTGGGGATTGTCAAACCAATCTGCCGGATTGATGATCAGGTTCCGGTCGAACTCTTCCGAGATCAAGATAAGATATACCGTCGGCGGTAAACATGCATTGCCTCACATGCCGGCTACAGGCGTGAGCGGCGTAGACTTGTATGCGGTCAGCAGCGACGGCGCATCGAGGTGGTGTGCGGGGAAATATGCATTCGGCGATACGATTACCTATACTTTCAGGGGACTGGAACCTAATGATAACTACCACCAGAAAGGACGGGAGTACCGGCTGTTTCTGCCACTTTATAATAATGTGAAATGGCTGGAAATAGGGGTACCGGAAGGTGTTGTGTTTACTCCGCTGCCTGTTCGGCCCGAGAAGCCGATCGTTGTATATGGTACCTCCATTGCGCAGGGAGCCTGCGCGTCGCGGCCGGGTATGGCGTGGACTTCCATTGTCGGCCGGAAAATGGACAGGCCACTGATCAACCTCGCGTTTTCGGGTAATGGCCGACTGGAAAAGGAAGTGGTGGATCTGGTGAATGAGATTGACGCCCACATTTTCATTTTAGACTGTTTACCCAACCTGACAATCCGCCCAGACTCCAAGATGCCCGTTACGGCGGAGGAAGTTCGTGACAGGATATTGGCTACTGTTAAATCACTGCGTCAAAAACATCCGCAAACTCCCATTGCACTCGCCGAGCATGCGGGCTATACCGATGAAGACATAAATCCGGAAAGCAAGCATTTTTATGAAGAGGTGAATGTAATCCTGAAAGCTGCGTTTGCCAGGTTAAAATCAGAAGGAATTGCGAATCTTTATCTGATCCCAAAAAAGGACTTTGACCAGGATATTGAAACAACCGTGGACGGAACGCATCAGACAGACTTAGGTATGATGCGGTATGCGGAAGGTTATGAGAAGCACTTGCGCAGCATCTTACATGAGTATACCGGTGAAGCTTCCACAACAAAGCCTATCACCCAACTTCGCGAGCTCAATAATTATGACTGGGAAGTAAGGCACCGGGAAATACTCGAATTAAACAAGAAATCGGCACCTGAGACTATTGTGATCGGCAATTCTATCACGCATTTCTGGGGAGGCTTGCCAAAAGGTCCGCGTGCTGTGAGCGATGCTTCGTGGAACGACACTTTCGGGAAGAATTCACGTAACCTGGGCTACGGCTGGGACCGCATTGAAAACGTACTCTGGCGAATATATCACGGCGAGCTGGCCGGGTTCAGTGCCAAGCAGATTTTTGTGAACATTGGTACAAATAACCTTCACCTGAATACAGATGCGGAGATCGTGGAAGGCTGGAAGCTGCTGATCAAGGCATTGAAATACCACCAGCCTGATGCAAAAATTACGATGCTGGGGATTTACCCGCGGAGAGACCAGGAGGCCCGTGTCGCTGCATTAAACGAACAGCTTGCACAACTGACTGGTGAGGAAAGTGTAGGTTATATGGATCCCGGAAAGGTGTTTCTGACATCCAGCGGAAAAATAGATGAAACACTGTTCAGCGACGGCCTGCACCCGAATGCGAAGGGTTATACCTTGCTAGGGAATGCAATTAAGCAGTACATGAAATAGCTTACAGTACTACGCCAATGCCAAACAGGATTACAAAAAACAAGGTTGAAAGCGCCATTTGTTTGAGGTAGGGGTCAAGTTCCTGTGCTTTCTTCAACGTGGAAATTGCCAGTCCATTCCTGATAAATAATGGGAAGCTGAGCAGGAACAGCAGGTTTTGTAACCCGGAAAAATGAAGGTATGTATAAACCGACACGCAGAGCATCCCTGTAACCAGGATAAACCAGTGATAAGCTATTGCTTTTTCACGTCCAAGCCGAACGGGAATTGAGTTCTTGCCTGTGGCTCTGTCGGAATCGATATCGCGAATGTTGTTGATATTCAATACGCCCACTGCAAATAAGCCGCAGCTGCTTGCAGGAAGTAAAAGCGACCAGTCCCATAAATGCGTGTGCAGGTAGCTGCTTCCGAGTACGCCTACCCAACCGAAAAAGATCAGCACGGATAAGTCGCCAAGTCCCACGTAGCCGTAGGGCCGCTTGCCGGCAGTGTAGGTAATCGCTGCAATTATGCAGGCCACACCAACTCCGAAGAATACCCAGAATGCGCTCTTTGGTGCATCGTTCAATGCGATTACCAGCAGGGAAATGCCGGATATCAATGCCAGCGCAGAAAACCAGATAATCGCTTTCAACATCAAAGAGGCCGTAATGTGGCCGGAATGAACAGCACGGCGCGGACCCTCGCGTAAATCGGTATCTTTTCCATTTACAGCGTCACCATAATCGTTGGCAAAATTGGAAAGTACCTGTAAAATAATGGTGGTAAGTACGCTCAATGCAGCAACCGACCAATGGAAATTTCCCGTTGAAGCCGCCAGGAAGCAGCCCATGATAATGCAGGATAATGACAGAGGTAACGTTCTTGGCCGGGCGGCCTCAATCCAGGGGTTCATTCTAGGTAATAGATTGTTGGGAAATGCTAAGCCTCGGCTTTTGTCTTTTGCTCGGCCCAGTTAATGATTTTTTCTGCAAGGTACAGGCCATCTGCTGAAACACTAGCTCTCAATATTCCATCGTAGCTCATGGAAAGATGGAGAATGTCATATACTGCCATAAAATCAGATAAAATCTTTTTGTCGAGTGAAGCCAGTTCCTTCTGGTACCATTCCAGGCTCTTTCTCGTTTTCTTCTTCTTTTCTCCTAAAATGCTGTCAAGAGCAACAAGCACGCCGGCGTAAGCAGTGTGTCCCGCCATCTTTACATATTTTCTATCTTTATAATAACCGTCCTCTTTTTGTGCTTTCTCGCTCAGTATCGCTTTTGCATTTGACAGATAGCGTTTGGCTTCGATAATATCTTTCATGTTAATGTGTGTTTGATTTTGATGGAGAAGGTAATGCGAGCTGCCGATGTAACACTGGCAGCTCGCATTTTGGAATATTAAATTCCGACAGATTTCAAAAACTCAGGATCTGTTGGCAATACTTTTGAAGCGAAGAAGTTGGTCAGCTCGCCATTTTCATTAATAACGTACTTGCAGAAATTCCAGGTTGGTACTTTGTCATTCCAGCCGTTCAATTCTTTTGTGCTCAGCCACTTGTAAATAGGCGCCTGGTCTTCTCCCAAAACAGACACTTTCTCAAACATCGGGAAAGTAACGCCATAAGTAGCGGAGCAGAATGTCGCGATTTCTTCGCTCGTACCTGGTTCTTGTCCGCCGAAATTATTAGCCGGGAAGCCGAGTACAACCACTTTGTCGCCATGCTCTTTGTTGAATTTTTCCCAATCAGCATATTGCTTGGTGTAGCCGCATTTGGAAGCAACATTGAGTATAACCACCTTTTTACCTTTGTACTTGCTCAAATCCACTGTTTTCCCGCCAACCAGTGATTTTACCTTGAAATCGTAGAGTGTTTGTTTCGCAGCTTCGTGTGTAGCAGGACGCGATGCGGTTTCACTTTTATCAGCAAACAAACCGCCGATCAGAGATGTAATCATAATTAAAATCGATTTAAGAAAGCTCATATTAGTTTTGGTTATGGTTTATACAAATCTATCAATAAACGCGTGAAACTCAGCTTTACATACGCTCCGGAACTTCTATTCCCAATAACCCTAAACTTTTTTGAATTGTTTCCGAAACAACCTGCGATAATGCAACCCTGAAACGAACTGCGTCCGGATTTGGATCGGAGAAAATGGATACCTCTGCATAGAACTGGTTATAAACTTTGGCCAGCTCAAATGCATATAGCGAAATAATCGACGGGGCAAACTCGCTTGCTGCTGACGTCACCTTGGACGGAAACTGGGCCAATGCGAAAATCAGCTCGCGTTCCGACTGGTGCATTGCGTAATCGGGGCTTGGAATAACCGCTTCAATACCCGCTTGCTCCGCCTTTCTCATAATGGAGCGTATCCGGGCGTAAGTATATTGAATAAATGGCCCCGTGTGTCCCTGGAAATCAATGGATTCGGCCGGGTTAAAGAGCATTCTCTTCTTCGGATCCACTTTAAGTAAAAAGTATTTCAGCGCGCCCATTGCCAGCTGGTTATAAAGCTGCTTCGCTTCTGCACTGTCAAAATCGTCTATCTTTCCCAGTTCCTGGGTGCGGTCGGCGGCTGTCTGGATCATCTCTGCAATGAGATCATCTGCATCCACTACGGTTCCCTCACGGGATTTCATTTTACCCGATGGCAGGTCGACCATTCCGTAGCTGATGTGGTAGCAACCTTCCGAATAGGTTCTTCCCAGCTTTTTCAAAATCGCAAAAAGAACTTTGAAATGGTAATCCTGCTCGTTGCCAACTACCCACAGATAGCGGTCGTTATGAAAATCGCTGTTTTTTAGCTCGGTTGTTCCTAGATCCTGTGTGATATAGACAGAGGTACCATCGCCACGGAGTACCAGTTTCTCGTCCAGACCTTCGTCTGCCAGGTTAATCCAAACAGAATTGTCGTCTTTGCGGTAAAAAACTCCTTTTTGCAGCCCCTCTTCGATAATATCTTTTCCTAGAAGGTAAGTATCTGATTCGTAGTATGTTTTATCAAATGTTACGCCAATCTTTTTATAGGTTTCTCCAAAACCTGCATAAACCCAGCTGTTCATTTTCTGCCAGAGCGCAACGGTATCTGCGTCGCCTTGTTCCCACAACAGCAATATCCGCTGGGCTTCCAGCATCCAGGGCGCCTTTTTAGCAGCTTCCTCTTCCTTCATTCCCTGCCCAACCAGCTCCTGGATCTGCTTTTTATATTCCTGGTCAAACTTTACGTAGTATTTACCAGCCAAATGGTCGCCTTTGATCCCGCTGGATTCCGGCGTTTCCCCGTTTCCAAGCTCACGGTAAGCTAGCATTGACTTGCAAATGTGAATTCCACGGTCGTTTACAAGGCACGTTTTGACGATATCGTAACCACTCGCTTTCAGTATCCTCGACAAGGAATCGCCCAGGAAGTTGTTTCTTAAATGCCCCAGGTGCAGGGGTTTATTGGTATTCGGGGAAGAAAATTCGACCATAACCGACGCGCCGTTCGAAGGCGAAGTGCCATAGTCAGGATCGCTTTTCATCTTTTCAAGCAGGTCGAGCCAGGTTTGATCCTTTAAGCTGATATTAAGAAACCCCTGAACTACATTGAAGCTCTGTACCACAGAAGAGGCTTCAACAAGCGATGCGCCGATGATTTGTCCGATCTCGGCAGGCGCTTTGCGGGTTGTTTTGGTAAGCGGGAAGGTTACGAATGTATAAAAGCCCTCAAATTCTTTTTTTGTTGGTTGCAAAATGACTTCCTCAACATCAATATCGAAATGCTTTTGGATCGCTTTTTGGATATCGTCTTTTAATATAGCTTCAATTGTCATGAAAAATGGTGTAAGCGGAAGTGTGCTCCTGAATGCCGGGACGCATTTCCTGTCGTTTTTATTTGAATGAAAATATTTCTTATATTAATAGTGATGTTATCTTTTTTGATGCAAAATTAGGGTAAATATTGAAGAGAGTTACACCCCACCAGGAAGAAGTTATGTCCAATTACCTGCTTCGTTTTTTCCGGACAAATATACTGCTGCTTATTCTTCTGGCTCCATTCACCGGCGCGTGGGCGCAGCTCCACCAGTCTGATCGGTTGGAGATCCCGACCAGTTCTTCTACCTCGGAGCAATTTGAAGTATTTAGTCTGGGTGAAAAAGGTATTCTCTCCGTAATCCGTGGGGATGAATATTCGAGCAGTCGCAATGAGAAATGGAATTTTGTAAAGTACGATACAACGCTGAAAGTACTCTGGCGGACTGCTTACAAGCTTGATTTCCGGTATATCCCTGTCATGGCGTACAAGGGAGAAGAGTCGGGATACTGGCTTTTCGCAGAACCGGATACCGACAAGTTCCTCTTCTTGCAACTTAACTTCAACGATGGGTCCATTGATACGTTCAAAGGAAACCTGTTGTCTGGTGTGGATGTGCAGCAGTTCAAAGTTATCGGCAGCAAAGCGTTGGTTTCCGGCTACTATCGCTCCCGGCCCGTGGTGATCGTCCATTCCTTTTTCGACCATACCACCCGGGTCTTACCCGGGCTCTTCGAGAAAAATACTGAGCTGAACAATGTAGATATCAATGAGATCGACGGCTATATCAATGTAATTACCTACGCTTACCGGAAGAAAAACTGTGTTTTCGAGATCAAAACTTACAATTATGACGGGAAGTTTTTAAAGAAAACAACATTAAGCGACCCAAGATACAGCTTCATTTCAGGACAAATTGTGCCACTTAATTCTGACGATTCTTACCTGATTGGAAACTATTCAGTGGGCTGTACCCAATACTCTCAGGGTTTGTATGTTACGCACATTGAGGATGATACGCCCAAAGAAGCGCAGTTTATTGAATTTTCTGATCTGCAAAATTTCTTCAATTACATGAAACCGAAACGTAGGCAGCGCGTTTTGGAAAAAATTGGTAAAAGAAAGAGTCTAGGCAAGGAAAACCGTTTTCGGTACCGCCTGCTGGTTCACGAGCTGATCCAGACACCCGAAGAAATCGTGCTGGTTGCCGAAGTTTACTATCCCAATCAACGTTCATCTAATCCGATTATCTCCGGTGGCATTACCCGTCCTTACATTTCCCGCTCGCTGGAAGGCTATCGGTACACGCACGCAATAGTTTGCGGGTTCGACAGGAATGGAAAGTTTATGTGGGACAACACGATCACCATTAAAGATCTTACCAGCTTCGATCTGCAGGAAATGGTGCAGGTAACGCCCGTTGACGATTATTTTGTGCTCGCTTATCCACAGGAAGGTGAAATTCACACCGAGGTGATCAACCGGGACAAAGTGGTGGTGGAAACTGAAAAATTCAAGATTAACCCGAAATCGGAGAAAGAGAAAGTGCTCAATAATGAAGACGGCTACCTGTCGCCTTGGTACGGCCAGTATTTCCTTGCCTACGGAATGCAGCGAATCGGTACTTCAACGATAGGGCAGGGCAGGGAGGTTTTTTATGTCAACAAGCTGACTTACAATACAGAAGAGATCGGAAAAGTGGGCTTGAAAGAAGCTTCACGCCCACGCTGACTTATCTAGTCTACCAGCCAGATGTGGTCCTGTTCAAAACCTTGTTCTTTCCATTCAACTTGAACACGCTGGCTCTCAACTGTACTTACTTTCATTCCCGCATAGTCTGGACCAAGAGGCAGCTCGCGATTATAGCGGCGATCAATCAATACCATTAGCTCAACCACTTTTGGCCGGCCAAATGCAGTCATTGCGTCCAGTGCAGCACGTACCATTCTGCCGCTGGCAAGAACATCGTCAATCAGGATCACTTTTTTGCCCTCGATCAAAAACGGCACATTGGTTTTATTTGGTACCAGTGGCGACTCTCTTCTTCTGAAATCGTCCCGGTAGAATGTAGCATCCAGGTAACCCAATGGAATATTCTTCCCTGTTCTTTCGCGCAGCTCGGCAACAATGCGCTCGGCAAAGTAGATCCCGCGCGGCTGCAGCCCCATTACCACCGAATTGGAAAAATCCTGGTGGTTTTCAATCAACTGCTGGCACAACCGGCTGATCATGATTTCCAGCAAAGGGCTACTTAGTATCAATCGTTTTTGGGGCATCATGTATTTTCCCTGAATTTTAGCCTAAATTAAGTGCTCTATTACGAAATCAAAAACTTTTGACAAATGAAATACCTTATTGCCGGATTGGGAAATATCGGTCCGGAATATGCTTTTACCCGGCATAATGTCGGATTTATGGTACTGGACAGGCTGGCTGCGCAGCACGATTTTAAGTTCAGCTTTGAGAAGCTGGCGTTTGTAGCAGAATGGAAATACAAGGGTAGGCAGATCTATTTTATCAAGCCCACAACATATATGAACCTGAGCGGAAAGGCTTTGCGGTACTATATGGACCAGTTCAAAGTCTCTGCCGAAAACACGCTGGTGATTGTTGACGAGCTGCAACTTCCGTTCGGTACATTGCGTATCAAGCCCAAGGGAAGTCACGGCGGGCACAATGGTTTGAGAAACATCGAAGAATTGCTCGGCTCGTCGGAATATCCCCGGTTGCGCTTTGGGATAGGTAACAATTTTCCTCGCGGCAGGCAAGTAGATTATGTGTTAAAGGCTTTTTCCCCAGAGGAAATGATCGAATTACCGATATTCCTGGACAAGGCTGGCGACATGGTTACTACTTTTTGTACTTTGGGAATACAATCGGCAATGAACAATTATAACCAATGATTGTACATTTTTAAGAAAATATAATTATTTCAAGATTATAGAATATTTGGTTTTTTTCTATTTATTCGAAATAATATAAAATACTACCTCTCGATAAAAAGATAAAGTTGCAAAAAGGAGGTTAAAATTGATATTTAATTCCCAATAAAATTTTGTTGCCGTAAAATCAACAACTTTGTAATTTCAAAATTAACGCTGATATTTGTATCACGGTTGGCGGAGGTTAAAATTGAATTAAACCATGATGCTAATCGAAATTGTTTTATATTTGTATAAATAAAACAAGAATATGCCTTCCTCAGTGTCAGGCAGCTATAAAATGAGATGATACAGAGGATGTCAGCGCGTTGTTAAAAACCAGGATTGATCTTTTTACCATTAAAAACCGTAAAAGTGATTAATCATCAAAAAAGGGAGTAGCATTAACAACGACATTACTTTAGATATGCAACCCGCTCGCAGGATCTTTTATTAACTGCAAACGGTTTAAGATATAAAAGAAAAGAAAAGGTTAAGGGTTTAGGAATAGTCAGTATAAAGCCATCTCAATGAGATGGCTTTATCTTTTTACAGGCTCCGCCCAAATGTCTACCCGACGGTTCGAGCGCTTGTCTGTCTCCGACCTGTTCACCCGCTTCGGCTGTGCCGAGCCGTAACCGTTTCCTTCTATGCGGTCTGCCGGAATTCCTTTTCCGATCAAATGCGTTTTTACCGTTTCTACCCGCTTATTGGATAGTTCAAGGTTCTTCTCAAAATTCCCGGTATTGTCCGTATGGCCTTTCAAAAGGATCTTTAAGCCAGGATGTTTTTGAAAGTAGCCGGCAATGGAATCCAGGTCAGTCAGTGACTGCCCGTCTATTTCTTCCGTTCCCTGGTTGAAGTACAGTGTTGTTAATGGAGTGGTGTAGGTTTCCGGTGCCAGACTGATCAGCGACTTGATTTCCTCATACCTATTGGTGGTTTTGACGGCTACACTCTTGCTTTGAAACCCGTCTGCACGTGCCGAAATCCGGTAAGACTCGTACGGAGTCAGTTCAAAATTATAAACTCCTTCTACCGTTTTAGTCTGCGCAACCAGAGAATCGTTGTCCGACTTTCTTACCATTACCTCCGCATCATGTACAGGTTTGAGGTTGCGGCCGTCGTAAACTTTCCCCGTAACCAGCGAAAGGTTTTTGTTCCGCCCTGGTTTTTCTGCCACCTTTTCCTCCGGCTGAGGAGCAGTTTCTTCCTCCTTTGCAACTGGCTCTTTGAAGGTTTTGCTGATCGTCTGGTAGCTTCTCCTTACAAAAACAGGCGTCATCACACGATCATAAACACGGATCAATGCAATGGAGCCTGAACTGGCTTCGTGGTTGGCAACCAGGTCATCCTGAAAAAAGTTAAGTACCTGGTCCTGGTCCAGCATTCCCTCACTTCCGGGATCTTTGAATTCCAGCTTCGACTGACCATTGATGTACATCTTGATAGTCTTGGTATCGAAGTCACGCGAGTACACATAATGCACATACTGATTGGCTCTCACCGGAGCTTTCTCACCGATCGCGTAATCGTAGAAATTCAGTTTCCCGTCATAGATGTAACTTCCGTAATCGCTTTTGCGGTTTTTAAAATCGAGAACCCGCTTCCAGCTGTCGAGCTCCGTCATTTTGAAATATATCTCGACAGTAAACGATTTGCTCAGAAATCCCTTCGCTTCCGTATTGTTAAACTGTAATCCGCTGTTGTTTTCAAATTGATAGATCGTGCGGTTGAGGTAATCGGAGCCGGGGATCTTTTCTTTGATGTACTGCCCTGGTTGCCCAAGTACTTTCAATGCAGGTCCGCCGCTTTCAATCGGATTCAGCCCATTGTTAAAGTCGTACGTCCATTGATTCTGGGAAAATGCAGGAGTGCACCAGCTTGTCAGAAGAAATGCGAAAAGCAGTACATTTTTTCGAGTAATCATGCTCAAAAATATGAAAAGTGCCGGCGGAAGCCGAAATGCATCCTGTATTTTTGATCCATAATCTGTTTCGTGTGTGAAAAATATAGGTATTGGTCTTCTTTTTTCCATTTTGTGGTCCTCAGCCTCAGTTGCAACCAAATTCGGGGTGCAATCTGCTCCTCCTTTGGTGTTGGCAAACGTGCGCTTCTTTATTGCGGGCATTTTGCTCCTTTCATTTTCTTATGCATTTGGCAAAGGTTCAACCTACCGCATGCCGAATAAAAAAGAATGGAAGCAATTGGCCGTCTTTGGTTTTTTGAATACAACGTTATACCTGGGCCTCTACGTGTGCGCAATGAAATATACCGCTGCCGGCATAGGTAGCCTGGCAGTGTCCACCAATCCGCTGATTATCGTTTTGCTATCATCGTGGTGGTTAAAGCGCAAGCCGCAGAAGGAAGAGTGGCTCGGGATTGTGCTGGGAATGGCGGGGATCGGCATTGCTACCTATCCTTTGCTGGCAGACAGCTACACGACTGTCGGAGGAATAACGCTGCTGCTGATCAGCATGGTAGCAGTATCCGCAGCCAGTGTTTACTACGCATCTGTCAATTGGGAGCTGCCCAACTTGCTGATCAACGGCTGGCAGGTTTTCATTGGCGGCATATTGTTATTGCCCGCAACATTTCTGCTCAGCGATCTGTCAGCAACTGTTTATGACAAAGTTTTCTGGGGCTCCGTTTTATGGTTGAGCCTGGCGGTATCAATCGCAGGGTTGATCTGCTGGTTCTACCTCTTGCGCATTGATACCGTCAAGGCTTCATTGTGGCTGTTTCTCTGTCCCTTGTTCGGTTTCTTCTTCGCCTGGTGGTTGATGTCCGAGCCGATTACAGGCTATACCATAGCCGGAACAATCCTTGTAATTGGCGGATTGTATGCGGGACAACGAACAAAACTTTCAGGAAAGCGGGCGGCTTAATCGTCGACCAGAATTTCTCCTTTGAGGTACAATTTCGCCTGGCCGCCAATGTAAACACGGTCGCCGTCGAGCTCGCATTTAAGATAGCCACCTCTCTTGGAAAGCTGCTTGGCGACCAGCTTGTTCTTTTCAAGCTTCTCAGCCCAGTAAGGGATAAGGGTGGTATGCGCCGAGCCAGTGACCGGATCTTCGTCAATACCAGACTGAGGTGCAAAGAACCTTGACACAAAATCCACATCTTCACCCGGCGCGGTCACGATAATGCCTCTTGCAGGAATAGTAGAAAGAATAATGATGTCAAAATCCAGATTGCGCACGATATCTTCTGACTCGACAACGACCATGTAATCTGTTTTTCCTTTATAAACTTCCAGCAGATGCGTCGTGTTCAGACTTTCTGCCAATGCCGGAGGCGGTACTGCCACATGGTATTGATCTGCCGGAAAATTAAGTGTTAGCCAGTCTTCTTTGCAATCCACGCGCAGCTCGCCGCTTCGTGACTGAAATGATATCGTATAACCCTCGTAATTCTGAATATTAAAAATCACATAGGCAGTAGCCAGTGTCGCATGCCCGCAAAGATCAACTTCTACCGAAGGCGTAAACCAGCGGATATGAAAGCCATTTTCAGTAGGAATGTAGAATGCAGTTTCAGCAAGATTGTTTTCTGCTGCTATATTAAGCATGGTTTCGTCCGGCAGCCATTGCTCTAATGGAACAACTGCGGCAGGGTTACCTCCAAAAAGTTTATCGGTAAAAGCATCAATCTGATATATAGGGAGTCTCATCGGGGTTGGTCGTGTTAGTAATACAAGGTATTAAAAAAATATGCTATTGAAAGAAGGTCTCAGGCTAAATTTTCAATATAATTTATTGGAATGATATAAATTATTTTATGCCTGAACCGCGTCTATCTTTTCTTGTTTTTCATTCTCAAATATACTCCGTTTGTCCAGCCGAAACCTTCCTGAACTTCATATTCACCGCCGCCTGCAATCAAATTGGTGTTGGACACATTGTATTTTTCAAGCATTTTTCCTGAATGTTTAAACTCCTTTTCGATCAGACCAAGCCACTCGGCAGACAGTTCATTGGCAGTCCGGTGAAAGTTGTAATTCCTTAAACCTTTATAGGCAATCCACTGCAATGGAGCCCAGCCATTTGGCGCATCCCACTGCTGTCCTGAGTTCAATGTGGTAGTCAGCAACCCGCCTGATTTCAGAAAGTTGAGCCTGATGTAAGCTCTTACATAATGTGAATTCTGCTTGGGCGCGAGTTTGAAAAATAGTGGAAATGTTCCGGCCAGCGTAACGGCTTTTGTGAAACTTTGTTTTTTAAAATCGTAGTCCATATAAAAATTCTTCTCGGTATCCCAGGAATACAGCTGGATTGCCAGCTTACGATCGATGGCTTTTCCGGTATAAACCTGGTGCAACGTAAGATTGCCACTCAGCAGGTAAGCTTCGGCAAGTGTTTGTTCCAGGTAATACATCAGACAGTTGAGGTCGATCGGTATAATGTCGGTAGTGTGGATAGTTGAAAAGTCATTTTCATTTGAAAACCACCTGCTGCTGAAATCCCAGCCCGATTCAGCTGCGGCGCGGATGTGGCGGTAAATCTCTTCGGGCGCGGTCCCGTGATTTTCCTTTGCATGAGCCGCAAGTTCCACATCTTCGCGGTAAGATTCCGGTCTCGGTGCCGCCTTGTCATCCCAGTACCTGTTCAGCTTCATTCCGTTGGGAAGGTATACCAGACGGCGGTAGGCTGTAAACGGTTCGCCGGTGCTGCTGCCCGAATCCATCCAGTAATCGTACTCTTTCTGCATTTGAGGCAGGTACCGCTTCAACACTTTCTTGCCTTCCATTTCACTGAAAAGTCTGACCATCAATGAAAAGAACGGTGGCTGGGACCGGGACAGATAATAGGTCCGGTTGGCTGTGGGAATGTAGCCGAAGTTGTCGATGAGGTAAGCAAAATTATCTATCATGCTTTGAACCAGATCCGTTCGTCCGGCCTCTTTCAAGCCCAGTAATGTGAAGTAGCTGTCCCAGTAATAGATCTCCCTGAACCGGCCGCCCGGAACCACATAAGAGTAGGGCAGTGGGATCAGTGAGCCGCCGCGTTCCTGGCTCTCCGGTTGCCTCGTCAGCACGGGCCACAGCCTCCTGATATGTTCCGAAACAGAAGCATTTTTATCCGCCTGAAAAGTCAATGCGATATGAGCAGGCAGACGAAAATACTTTTCCACAAATCCTGCCATATCAAAATCAGCAGCGATTTTCTCCCGGTGATAACGCTCTATAATCAACACCGGATCTTCAAGCGGGATCGCATCTGCGAAGGTTTTTGAGTCCGGGAAAATGTGACTATTCTGTACGTCTTTGAAGAGGGTACCGTAAAGATCCTCCGGTGAAACATGGGACTGTCCGTAAGTAAAAGCAGGTGCAATAAAACCGTACAAAACAAACTGATTTTAAAGGGTTAATACGCTAACACTGGCCCAATAACATCATTTTTGAGCTCCAATGCACTTCTATTTGCTATAAAAATTCAACGAGCTGACCTGTGCTTTTGTTCCTTCCGGCCCATAAAACCAGCTTGCCGAGGCCAATAGAATTTGGTAGTTTGTTTGCATTTTCCCGCGTCCCGGCTTAATATTGTACCATCAAGTCAATTGCTCCACCAAAGCGGTTGATTTATAAAGAAGAGGCGAGAGAATGGGCTCAATGAACCTCTGGCAACCTGCTACCAATGTGGAGAAAGGTGCTAATTCCCACCTAATTTATTAGGAGATATAAAATCAATTCGCGTGTTCTTACAGTTAGAAATTTCCGTAAGCCGAATGGCTTTATTCTCGCACCTGCAACTGAAAGGAATTTTTCAGATGTATTAGTCACTATGTTTTTTGTCAAAAAAGGTGACCTTACTATTTTGTACTTAACTGTGCTTGCGCACCTATGCAGTCGGAACAAAAAATATTCAAACATCCCTATCCTTATTCCCTGGAAATGGGCGGCGAACTGGCCGGTTTTGAGCTATCATACACTACCTACGGAACAATCAACCCGGAACAGAACAATATTATCTGGATCTGCCACGCACTTACCGGCAGCTCCAATGCAGCCGAATGGTGGGACGGGCTTGTAGGCGATGATAAATATTTCAACCCCTCAAAGGATTTCATAGTTTGTGTGAATGTGCTGGGCTCCGCATATGGTTCCACCGGGCCTCTTTCGGTAAATCCCAAAACACAGAAACCTTACTACCGGGATTTTCCTGTGATTACCGTCCGCGACGTCGTTGGTGCCATGGACCTGTTGCGACAGGAGTTGGGTATCAGGAAAATCAAGATCTGTATCGGCGGATCGCTGGGCGGACAGCAGGCGCTTGAATGGGCGGTTGAAGTTCCCGATTTGTTTGAAGAGCTGGTACTGATTGCTTCCAATGCATTGCATTCGCCCTGGGGAATTGCCTTTAACGAATCCCAGAGAATGGCGATTGAGGCAGATCCTACTTTTAAAGACGATCATCCCGAAGCAGGCGCTATGGGAATGCGGGCAGCCAGGTCAATCGCATTGCTGTCTTACCGCAATTATGACACTTACAACTTTACCCAGGCAAGAGATAACCCCGACCAGATCGACGATTTCCGGGCTTCTTCCTATCAGCAGTACCAGGGAGATAAGTTTGTGAAGCGTTTTAATGCATATTCCTATTGGGTTTTGTCCAAAATCATGGACTCGCATAATGTAGGCCGTAACCGCGGCGGGATTGTGCACGCGCTGGGTCTGGTGAAAGCCAAAACGCTCGTGCTCGGAATTAAGTCCGATCTGTTATTCCCGCTTTCAGAGCAGCAATTTTTGGCCCGCCATATTCCTGACGCAGTTTTCCAGGAGATAGATTCGCTTTATGGTCACGATGGTTTCCTGATTGAGTACAAGCAGCTTACGCAGGTAATCAGGGCGTGGCAGGAGACAAACGGACAGTTGGAAATGGCTAAGATCTAGCCATTTCCAAGTCGTATTGTGTTATTTTGAAATGCTGAGCAGCAATTCAGGTTCGTTGGTAGTAATGTAATCCACATCTTTTTCCAGGAACCATTTCAATGCAGATTCGTCGTTTACAGTCCATACATTCGTAGTCAGCTTCTTCGCTTTCATCGCAGGAATGTAATCCTCGTTTTTCTTATAAACATTGTAATGGTAGTCGATTCCGTCCAGTCCGGCTGCGGCGATTTCATCCGGCGTTTTATCTCCGTTTAAGTATTCCACGTGCGCTTTTGGTGCGAGTTCCTTCACTTTTTTACATACATCAAAATCAAAGGCGATGTAGTCGGTGATCTTCTCGACTTTCAGCTTTTTCACCATTTCTACGCATTTGGCAGTCAACGCAAGTGATCTTTCCTTGCCCATTGAAGAGGTTTTGATTTCCAGGATCAGCCTCGTTTTCTTCTGTTTCGCGCCAGCCTTCAGGTAAGCTTCCAGTGTGGGTAGCGACTCGCCGTTTTCCAGCTTGATCTGCGACAATTCGCTCGCATTGGTTTTTTCAACATGGGTACCTTTAATGGAGTGATCGTGCAATACGAAAAGTACAGAGTCGGCTGACATATGCACATCAAACTCGCTTCCATAGCAGCCGAGTTTGATCGCGTGCTCCAATGCACCAATTGAGTTTTCAGTAGCGCCGGTATGCTTCCATGCGCCGCGGTGAGCGATCACCTTGTTCTTGTTTTGTGACATTCCTTCAAATGCAGTCAAGCTCAAAAAACCTGCTGCAAGCATAGCAAATACTTTCTTCATTTTGTAAAAAATTAAACTGAAATAACTGGAAATACAAGTAGCCCTGAACCAGGTACTACTGCTAAGAATTGCGAAAATTACGGCTTGTAAGTCGCAGCTATATTAGGCGAATGTTAAAATTGCGTGTCAGCATTCGTATGCTTCACTATCGTTATCGCTACCATCTTGGAAGTTGGTGTGTTACTTTTCTCCGCTACACTGCCAATCGGCACCAGTACATTGGTCTCGGGAAAATAGGTGGCCGTACAGCCTTCCGGGATCGGGTATTCTATCACGACAAACTTTCTTGCAACCCTTTCCACGCCGTCAAATCGGTTGTACAGGTCCACAAGACTACCGTTCTCCAAATGCCGCGCTGAGATATCCCGGCGGTTCATCAGAACAACCCTTCGTTCGTTGAAGATACCGCGGTAGCGATCGTTCAGGCCGTAGACTGTTGTGTTAAACTGGTCGTGGCTCCGGATCGTCATCATCATCAGCTCACCCTCTTCCAGTTTGTTTTCGATCACCGGAGCAACGTTGAATTGCGCCTTTTGTGTGTTTGTATCAAATTTGCCTTCGCGGTTGCAATTTGGCAGGTAAAACCCGCCGGGTTGGCGCACGCGCTCATTGTAGTTTTCAAAACCGGGTATGGTACGTTCGATATCCGCGCGGATCACATCATAATCTGCAATGTAACGGTCCCAGTTAATCTGGCTCTTTTTACCCAGAGTAGCCTTGGCCAGCCGCACTATAAGTTCCGGCTCACTAAGTAACATATCGGATATCGGCGGCAGAATGCCCTTTGACATCTGAACCACACCCATTGAATTTTCACACGAAATAAACCGGCTTTCACCTTCCCGCAAGTCCGCGTCGCTTCTTCCGAGGCAAGGCAGGATCAGTGCTTCTTCGCCGTGTACAAGGTGGCTCCTGTTCAGTTTGGTTGAAACGTGGACAGTTAATTTGCAATTGCTTAAAGCCTGTGCGGTATATTGTGTGTCCGGAGTAGCCGAAAGAAAGTTGCCGCCCATTGCAAAAAACACTTTTGCGCGGCCTTCGTGCATCGCCTTAATGGATTCCACTACGTCAAAACCGTGTTTCCGGGGTGGGCTGAACCGGAAGTTACGTTCAATTGCATTCAGCAGACTTTCGGAAGGTTTTTCAAAAATCCCCACAGTCCGGTCGCCCTGTACATTGCTATGCCCGCGCACGGGACAGGTACCAGCGCCGGGCTTGCCGATACTTCCTTTCAGCAGGAGCAGATTGACTACTTCCTTAATGGTATCTACCGCATTTTTATGCTGCGTCAAACCCATTGCCCAGCAAACAATAATCTTGCTTTTTGAAGCGAGTAATCGGGCTGTCTCTTCGATCTGCGCCAGCTCAATGCCGCATATTACCGCCAGCTCCTCCACGTTCAGCGTGTCCAGATGTGCGGTGAACTGCTCGTAACCTTCTGTATTTTCACGAATGAAATCCTGGTCAAAAACGCTGCCCGGATTTCTCCTTTCCTCTTTCCACAACAGTAACTCAATAGCTTGCAGTAAAGCATGGTCGCCATTGATCCTGATCTGGAGGAAAAGATCGGTAAGTGCCGGATTGATGCCCAAAACGCCGGTTACTTTCTGCGGGTTATTGAAACCCATTAAGCCGGTTTCAGGTAATGGATTAATTGAAATAATCTTGGCGCCGTTTGCTTTTGCTTTTTGCAGCGCAGTCAGCATGCGGGGATGGTTTGTGCCCGGATTTTGGCCTAAAATCATGATTACCTCTGCCTGATGCAGATCGTCCAGCTTCACGGATCCTTTCCCGATACCTAACGATTCAGTGAGCGCGACCCCGCTGCTTTCGTGGCACATATTGCTGCAATCGGGCAGGTTATTCGTGCCAAATTCGCGGACGAACAGCTGGTAGAGAAATGCAGCCTCATTGCTGGTGCGCCCGGAAGTATAGAAGATGGCTTCATCCGGCGAGGAAAGCCGATTGAGCTCCATTCCGATTTTTGTGAAAGCTGCATTCCAGGTAATTGGCTGGTAATGGGTGCCTCCGGCGGGTAAATGCATCGGTTGGGCAATGCGGCCTTTGCTGCCGATCTCGTGATCAGAAAGCTTTCCGAGTTCAATAACGGAGTGTTGGGTAAAGAATTCAGGCGTCAGCTTTTTGAGCGTAGCCTCCTCCGCTACTGCTCTTGCTCCATTCTCACAGTACTCGGCTATTCCCGAGCGTTCGTCATCAGGATCGGGCCAGGCACAGCTTGGACAATCAAAGCCGCCTTTTTTATTGAGATTAAAAAGCGCCTTCATACCGCGGTTCACGCCAGCTTCCTGTACTGTTTTTTCAAAACTGGAAACCACGGCTGGAATTCCGGCGGCAACTTTCATAATCGGACCTTTTTTCAGTCCGGTCAGTTGGTCCGGGTTTTCGGAGCCGGGAATGGATGTGGGCTGGTCTTCCATGGTCAGCAGGTTTGATTTGGATTTTCGTAGTTGTCCGACTGATCTTCTGCATCATTGTCGAGACATTTAAAATCCTTTTCCACAAGGATATACAATGAATCGCCTGCATTCAAAGGCATATGGAAATCTGTTCCGACTACATTGTTGTCGGGCCACGTTTTGGCGAAACTTTCGGGGATATAAATGGTAATCTGCTGGTTTTCAAAAGAAGCGGAAAGTGAATCCGTATCGGGCAGGCTTTGCAATGCATAAGTCAGCTGACCTTGCGGGAAAGTTGTTTTTTCTTCCAGGTAACCCTCAGCGGCCAGTTGTGCTACATCGCTTTTGGACAGTCGGTACCTTACTTTATTTTGTTGGATTCGAATTTTCATAGACCTGAAATCCGGTGGAAACCGGTGTAAACATTAAACCTATCTTGTTTTAAAAAACCTGCCAGTGTGATCTTGTTATCCTCAGCCAGCTGAACTGCCAGGCTTGAAGGCGCGCCAATGGAAACAACCATTTCAATTCCCGCCATCAATGCTTTTTGAATTAACTCAAAACTCGCTCTTCCGCTAAGCAAAAGCATGTTACCTGCGAGGGGAAGCTGGTCGGATAACAATGCAGCACCAATCAGCTTGTCCAATGCATTATGCCGCCCCACATCTTCGCGCAAGTTCAGCAGGTTCCCGTTTCTATCAAAAAGAGCTGCTGCGTGCAATCCTCCTGTTTCTTCAAAAACGCGCTGACTGCCCGAGATCTTGCCGGCAAGTCCGAAAAGCACCTCGCGCGTTACCAGCAGTGTATTTTCCAAAACATATCGGGAAACTGTTTTGACAGCCTCGATACTCGCCTTTCCGCACACACCGCAGCTCGACGTGGTATAGAAATTCCGCTCTGCATTGTGCAGGTTCGGCACGCAGGAATCAGCCAGCGTTACCAGGACCAGATTTTTTTCGAAAACCGAATTTTCTACTTTTTTGATCTGCCGGAGATCCTGGATAATACCTTCTGTAAAAAGAAAACCTGCCGCCAGCTCGTGATCGTTTCCGGGCGTACGCATGGTAACCGAGATATTTTGCCAGCTTGCATTTTCATTTTGTCGGAATGCGACACGGATTTCGAGCGGCTCTTCGACCGCCAGGAAATCTTCATTATGATCTGTTCCGTAGCTAGTCACCCGCCGGATTTGCCGGCGCATTACGGAAGCAGGTGGTGTTTTAACCATTGTTAATGCGGTTTATAAAAGCTTGCATCTCTTCAAAATCTCTCACAGTATCTACGCTCTTCATCGCATTTCCGGATTCTGGGAAAAACTTTTGTGCATTGACTTTCCGCAGCAGCGATTGCAATGAAAGATCATTCATTCGATAATGGTGATCCGCGATCTCACCTAGCTTGCACGAATACCACGCAAGCAGCGGCTCAAACTTTCCTTCCGCATTATAAAATGCGGCAGCAATCGTGTTTTCCCCGATTGAACTCAAAAAAGAGGAGATATCCTCCGCTGAAAGTAATGGATAGTCGCAGCCAATGAAGAGGAAATCT
This sequence comes from Dyadobacter sp. Leaf189, assembly GCF_001424405.1. GTDB lineage: Bacteria > Bacteroidota > Bacteroidia > Cytophagales > Spirosomataceae > Dyadobacter. The sequence goes on along the minus strand of NZ_LMPS01000004.1, from coordinate 844,925 downwards.
TTGTGCGGGAAGGTATGGTATGCCGTCATCAATGCAGCAATCGGACCGGTGTTGGCGTATTCGGGCAAGTCAGGCAGCTTATCGTATTGTGTTTTCAGTTGCGCCAGTTGTCGGTTATTGCATGATATCACTACGTTTTCGCAGTAATTGTCAAGAAGATCGCCCACATGCTCATACTGCGGTTTCTGGTGATAAATAAGCATGCTTTTATCCTTTCCCATTCGTGAACTTTCTCCTCCGCAAACCACAATTCCGATCAGGTCCGTGCGATTCATTTCTTTAAATCTGTCATGTTCTGCTAAAAACACCGCTTGATACTATCGGCTAATTATGCGTAACTTCCTTTTATGGAAAAGGGTGATGTTAAAATATTAAAAAAGAAGCCGATCTACCCGGTGAGTCCTGAACTACGGAAGTACCTGCGTTTCTATCAGCGGGATGCCCGTCTTCCGGTAAGTTACCATGATTTGCTCAATTTTTATGAATCCTTTCCGGTAATGGACAAGAACGGGAAGGATACGTTGTGGGAGAGTCCGCTTTACCCGCCGCATGAAATCGACCGGCTGCACAGTGGTCTCAAAAAAGCGTATGCAATGCTCAAAGCGTCGGGTAACCTGCGTATTGTGGAGCACAAGTACATTGACCGCATTGATTATTGTAAATTCGGAAATTCCAATCCGTTCAGGATCAAGATTGTCAACAGGCTCAATGATATTTACGATTATTTCTACGTCAAAAAAGCCGACGCATCGCGGATTTATGGTTTGGAACTGGAAGAAATATTCTCGCCCAACCAGGTTAATTACCTCGTAGACGGCGACTCGCTGGTCGAAGAGCACATTGCCGGAATACCAGGTGACGAATTTGCCAAAACCCGTCTGCGGCATACCGATTATAATCCGATCCGCATTGCGAAAGAATTTGTGAAGTTCAATGAGCGCTGCATGATCACATTGCTCGGAGATATGCGGTCGTACAATTTTGTAATGCAAATCACGCCTGATTTCGACGATTTCCAGTTCCGTTTGCGCGCGATCGACTTTGATCAGCAGTTTTACGAAGGCAACCTGAAAGTGTATATGCCGCAATTTTTCAAGGAAAACCTGCCTTATGTGGAGCTTGCAATGGAGTACCTGACGGATAAAACGGTACTGCAGTACCAGCAGGAAGAGCAATCGTCTATTATGTACCAGGCGAGGAGCGAGCGTCACCGGCTGCGCGAGCTGCGGGATGTTTCGATCAAAGATAAAATTTCAACTGCGGACAATATCCACCAGCTGAGAGATGGACTTTTCACGCATTTTAAAGATGCGCATTACCGGCATTGTGAAAGTATGACGGAGATTATTGAGCTGAATATCAAGAATATTATCAGACAGGTTATCTCGTAATTGTTCAAATGTGTCGGTTTAGCAGCCTGCCGCTCTAAACAATTCACTACCTTTGCGGAACCGCTGCACAGCGTTAGTCTGTTCAGCGGTTTCATATTTATATCACCAATCGGAAGGCGTTCAACCTTCGGCAGATTACTACCATGAGCAAACACGGCAGAATTCTTGTCGCCATGAGTGGCGGCATCGACAGCTCTCTCGCAGCTGTTATGTTACACGAACAAGGTTATGAGGTCATTGGAATGACCATGAAAACCTGGGACTACGCCAGCAGTGGCGGGACCAAAAAAGAAACCGGCTGCTGCTCACTTGATTCTATCAACGACGCCCGGAATATTGCCGTTGAGCTTGGCTTTCCCCATTATATTCTCGATATCCGCGCTGAGTTCGGCGACTATGTAATTGATCATTTTACAGGAGAATACCTGGAAGGCCGCACGCCAAATCCCTGTGTTTTATGCAATACACACATTAAATGGGATGCGTTACTCCGCCGCGCTGACAGGCTCGATTGCGAATTCATTGCGACCGGGCATTATGCGAATATGCAATTCAATGACGGCCGGTATTATGTGTCAAAAGGCATAGATAGCTGGAAGGATCAGAGTTATGTGCTTTGGGGCGTATCTCAGGAAAGCCTGGCCCGTACCAAACTGCCTCTTGGCTATCTGCATAAAACCGAGATCCGTGAAATGGCGAAAGAACGCGGTTTTATCGATCTCGTAAACAAGTCTGAAAGCTACGAGATCTGCTTTGTGCCTGATAATGATTACCGCGGCTTCCTGAAAAGAAGGATTCCGGGGCTGGAAGCAGAAGTGGCCGGCGGCAATTTCGTTTTTGAAGATGGCACCATTGTCGGAAAGCACGAAGGTTATCCATTTTATACAGTTGGGCAGCGGAAAGGTTTGGGCATAGCGCTTGGGAAACCTGCATTTGTTACCGAGATCAGGAAAGATACTAACGAAGTTGTATTGGGAGATTTACCTGACTTGTTCCGCGATGGAATGTACGTGGGCAAATTGAACCTTCAAAAATATGCTTCCATTGAAAAGCCTTTGGAAACAGTGACAAAGGTGAGATACAAACACGACGGCACCCCCGCACTAATAGAGCAGATCGAACCCGACAAAATAGTAGCCCGCTTCCACGACGGCGTAAATGGCATCGCCCCCGGTCAAGCAGCAGTCTTTTATGAAGGTGACGATGTTGTCGGAGGAGGTTGGATTTTGAAGAGTTTCCGCCAGTAGTAGCTCGGCACGTTGCTAAATAACCCTGCAGTATTGCAAGTCGGATCTTACAAGTTTGTCACCTTGAGCGCACCGGGCCGCCGGGTGGTCGAAGGGAATGCGTTATCGCTCCTCCCTTCGACTCCGCTCAGGGTGACAAACTTGTAGATTTATAAAGTCTTAAACCTTTGTAAGTCGCTGCCTCACTGCCTCATACAACACAATCGAACTAGCCACAGAAACATTCAAAGATTCAACCTGGCCTGTTAATGGAATCCTGGCGCCGCTATCTGCAAGCTGGATAAATTCCTTTGAAATACCATCTTCCTCCGAGCCCATTATGATTACCGTCGGAACTGCAAAGTCGATATCGTAAAGCGACTTTTCTGTCTTTTCCGTACAGGCAATAATTTGAAGGCCGCTATTTCTAAGGTACAAAAGCGTTTCGTACAGGTTGGGTTCGCGACAAACCGGAAGGAAGTTCAATGCACCCGAGGAGGTTTTCATCGCATCTGCATTGATCTGCGCGCCGCCTTTTGTAGGCACAATAATCGCCTGTACGCCGGCACATTCCGCTGTTCTTGCGATTGCACCAAAATTTCTTACATCAGTAATGCGATCCAATAGCAGGAGCAAAGGTGTTTTTCCATCTTCATACACCTGTGTCAGCACATTGTGCAGCGGCATGTATTGAATCTGGGAGACAAATGCGATTGCTCCCTGGTGATTTTTGCGGGTAATTCTATTCAGTTTCTCAATGGGAACCCGCTGAAAAGGTACTCCCTTTTCTTTGGCCAGCTTCTCTATTTCTGAAAAACCTAATTCTCTCTGAAGGAATAAACGCTCTATCTCTTTTCCCGAGCGGAGCGTTTCAATTACTGACTGTGTCCCGAATACCATATCGGACTGGGACTGTTTTGGGGCGGGTTTTCTTACCGTATACTGCCGTTTCTCCATGCTTCTACAACTGGATACCAAATGGGCTGGTATTCGGCATAGCGAACCAGTTCATAATGATCATCCACGAATTGATTGTTTTTTCTGTTAAATGTAAAATTAACGTTCTGTGCATTGCCGCGCTGGTCGTAACTCCAAACTTCACGGTCTTTGCTTCTCTGAACTTTGTCAGGCGGGCCGAGTACGATGTAAATCATCCCTTTGTCGGTTTTCCATCCTTCCTTATATGTTGTAAACAGCTGGTTGGCTTCTTCCACGCGGCTGTAAAATGAGCGGATTGATTGCTGCGCAAGCGGCGCATTTCCGTTCATGAGCGTCAGCCAATACCTATCAAGCGCTTTCTTATAATCTTCTGCCTTCTTGATCTCGTTAATCTCATTATTGGTGCTCATATAAAGCAATGGGCCGAGCAGAAGCTGAGGTTGCGTCACTTTTGGATAGCGCTCATTCACCACCAGAATGCCTAATCCTTCTGATTGCGTGGTATCAGCGAAAATGTTGTACAAACCTTCTTTTTCGAATTTCAAAGTCTGGTTTGCCTGTATCGTAAACGTACTGTCAACTTCAAGCGACTTGGCAACTCCTTTGGAAGCAATGTTCATCGGGGAGCCGGCCGGTTCAAAGTCGTGATTGTAGTAATATACGTGCAGCGGCTGCGCTTCTCCGGTTAACTTTTTAACAACAAATGATTCGTTACTGCTGATATAATGCCGCTGTAACGGCAGCGTACTGTTGGAGGTATAAACTCCATAAGTCTGATTTACATCGAGCTTCTTAAATCTAATCGTCAGGTCATTGAGTACTTTTTTCAAAGTCCCCACCTGGCTTATTTCACTTAGCAGGACTCCGTATTCTCTGTCGGGACTTTTCAGATCGTAGGATATAACGATTTTATTGCCGGTGCTGGTCACATTGGACGAATCCATTTTCACATTCCCGTAACCCAGCCGCTCCCTCGTTCCGTAATCAGAATAGATAACGTAGTTCAGGTTGTATGTTCTGATGAAATCCGCGGGAGAAATCGGGTTCTTGCCTTTGTAAGCATCTACGTAAAGGTAGACTTTGGCTTGTGTGGTGTCTTTGAGAATGTACTTGCTCTGGATCGCAACGAGCGAAGGCTCCTCGCTTACACTGGGCGCTGCTTGCTGGGTAGACCTTACCTGGGCCTCGGGTAGTGGCTTGGAAGTCTTATTGGAAGACGCGCAGCCTGCTAGTGCAGCCACCGTCAATATATGAGCCAAAACGCTTAAACTTGTTCTCATGTGTTTTCTTCAACCTTTGTCAAATAACGAAGGAACCGCCAAAATTACCCAATAAAACGGTAAGAAAATTTTCATTCACCGGCCTTGCTGTTTCGGTTGGCGTTTTTGATCTGGTTTTCGATCGTATCCCATTGATCGCTAGTCACTTCGTTCAAAAAGTTAAATTGCCCTGCAGAAAGAACTTCGCCTCCGTCCAGCGTGATCACCTCACCTGTCATATACGCTGAAAAATCAGACATCAGGTAAGCCGCCAGGTTGGCCAGCTCCTGGTGATCGCCGACCCTTTTTAGCGGTATCCTGTTTTCAAAAGCAAATTTCTCTGAAAGTTCTTCTGGAAAAAGACGGTCCCAGGCACCTTTGGTAGGGAATGGTCCGGGCGCAATGGCATTCAGCCGGATACCATGGCATGCCCATTCAAACGCGAGTGATTTGGTCATGGCCAATACTCCCGCTTTGGCCATCGCGGAAGGTACCACCCAGCCCGAGCCGGTCCAGGCGTAAGTGGTGGATATATTGAGAACTGTTCCTTTTATTCCTTTTTCAATCCAGTATTTGCCCAATGCCAATGTAAAATAGTAGGAGCCCCGAAGCACTATATCGACCACTACATCCACCGCTTTGTACGAAAGCCGCTCGGTTGGACTGATGAAGTTGCCTGCCGAATTGTTCACAAGCCCGTCCACCTGGCCAAACTTTTCAATGGCTGTCGCGACTATCTGCTCGATTTGATCTGGCTTGCGGACATCGCACTGTACCGAAATGATGTTTTCTCCGGCGCTCTTTTTGAGTTCCTCAACCGCTTTTGTCAGAACATCTTCTTTCCTGCTGCAAATCACAACATTAGCGCCTAGTTTAAGAAAGTAGGCTGACATGGATTTGCCCAAACCCGTTCCTCCGCCAGTCACAATGATCGTCTTGTTAGCCAGTGAGCCTTCCCGGAGCATTCCTTCGGTGTTTGACATGAAATCGGGGATTTAGAATAAAAACAAATCCTATTGCTGCGCAAGCAGGTACAAAACCGCCATTCTCACGGCTACGCCATTTTCAACCTGGTTCAGGATAATGGAGTGATGCGAATCTGCTGCATCAGAAGATAGCTCAACGCCGCGGTTAATCGGGCCGGGGTGCATGAGTACAATCTCTTTGTTCAGGTCGTCGAGCATCTGTTTGTTGATGCCGAAATAAAGTGAGTATTCCCTGAGTGAGGGGAAGTATTTGATCTGCTGTCTTTCCAGTTGAATGCGGAGTACATTGGCTACATCGCACCAGTCCAGCGCCTCTTTCACATTGTGGCTGATCCGGACACCAAGCTCGCCCAAATGCTTGGGGATTAATGTAGACGGGCCGCATACCATCACCTCAGCACCCAGTTTTTGCAGGCAGAATATGTTTGACAGAGCTACCCTTGAATGAGTTATGTCACCTATGATAGCGATCTTTTTACCCCCTAGGTCCCCCAGTTTTTCCCGCATTGAAAATGCATCCAGCAATGCCTGAGTAGGGTGCTCGTGAGTCCCGTCACCTGCATTGACCACATTGGCGGGAATGCGTGTCGAGAGATAATGCGGCGCGCCCGGACTGCTGTGGCGCATTACGATCATATCTACCTTCATTGCAAGGATATTGTTGACCGTGTCGAGCAGCGTTTCCCCTTTTTTTACCGAACTCCCGGAAGCCGAAAAATTTACAACATCCGCAGAAAGTCGCTTTTCGGCCAGCTCAAATGAAAGCCTGGTACGGGTTGAATTTTCGAAGAAAACGTTGGCAATGGTTATATCTCTGAGGGAGGGGACTTTCTTGATCGGCCGGTTAATGACGTCCTTGAATTCAGTAGCAGTGTCTAAAATCGTATGGATGTCGTTCTCGTTCAGGTTTTTGATGCCAAGTAAATGCCGGACCGAAAGTTTTGTCATTGTGAATTGTCAATGAATGTTTCGCAAAGATAATAAGTAAGCTGGCATTGAGAAAAAACAATGGCCAAATAGGAGAGGAACCCCGGCCGCGGGGCTGCGAAAAGCACCGCTATTCTGGTATAGATAATTTATAGAATTATTTTGTTACCAATAGTTGAATTGTCATAGGAATTGGTATTTTTGTTACAAAGGATTTTGCCAATGTGCTTCCGGTAAATCCATCGATCTCCTCCTTGCTTTTTGATAATCAACTAATTACTTGATGGTGAAATAAGGTCAATCTGTGCTGTTTTGGCATTTGTCAATTCCTGAGACAGGTGTGTCTGCTAGTGTCGATTTTCCACCTAAATCTTACATTATATGCACTTGAAATTTTTTACTTTCATCAACTTCCTACTGGCTTCATCAGCACTCTTCGGACAGGTCAATGTGACTTTTCCACCATCGCGTATGGTATACCAGCGCGATCAGTCAGGCGACGCAAAAGTGTTTATCAACGGTACTTACCTCAATGATCCCGACCAGATCCAGGCCAGATTAAAGACCCGCGACGGAGAGCCGGGATTCGGTGTGGACTGGACCACCATTGTCAGCAATCCTTCGGGTTACATATTCTCAGGCTCACTCAATGCTAGAGGAGGAAGGTTTGATCTGGAAGTGAGAACAATGAAGAATGGCGAACAGATCGGCAACAGTACGATCGTTGAAAAAGTGGGCGTAGGAGAGGTGTTCCTGATCGTGGGACATTCCAATGCGGCAAAGGCGGAGAGCGAAATGAAGCCTGCAAGCAGCGATCTTGTTAATACAATTGATCCCAATGCAAATGTCGAGCTGTACAATAAATATCTCGAATCGGGCAGCCCGGCTGATCTGCCGCCCCTTGCGCCCGTTCAGTTTTGTCTTAACTGCGGGATTGCGCCGATGGCACAATATCCCTGGTTCTGGACACAGCTTGGCGATTTACTGGTCAGCTCGCTCAATGTACCCGTGCTTTTTTACAGCGCCGCATTTGGCGGGAGCAGCATGGGACATTTATACAAAGCGGCATATAACATCAACTTCGACCACGGGTTTATCAAATACAGTATCAGAATGCCCTACGTCAATATCAGGAATACCATTACCACCTATATGCCCCGCACAGGCTTGCGCGCGATACTTTCGGCACACGGTGTCAACGATGGGGATACAACCGGCGCAGGGTTTTATTTCAGGAATAAAATGGTGATTGAGAAATCCAGGAGTGAGGCCAACTACGATAATCTTCCCTGGATGATCGCGACTTCCTGTTATAACAATGGGATTAACCAGGAGAAAACTGATGCACAGAATGCATTGATTAATGAAATACACGACGTTTTCCGCGGCGCTGACCTCAACCAGATCGGACAGTCGGGACGATATGACGGGCTGCATTTCAATGAAGAAGGCCAGCGCCGCGCGGCCGAGCTGTGGCGAGACGCTATTACCAATCCTCAGACAAACCTTCTTGGCAATGCCAGGTCTCTGATGGCCACCGCGCCGCCGCTGCCCGGACCGCCGCTACCGGTAGATCTGGTAAGCTTTACCGGACAAAAGGATGCTGCCGGCAGGAACCGTTTAACCTGGGTAACTTCCTCAGAGGAGAACAACGACTATTTTGAAGTTCAAAGAAGCCTTGATGCAGTCAATTTCGAGGTGATCGGACAGGTGAAAGGCTTCGGCGACAGCCGGGTAAGTAATACCTATACTTATGCAGACGAGCAGGTATCCGAGCGGCTGACTTACTATCGCCTTTATCAGGTCGATTATGACGGAAAAGCTTCATTATCCAGTATTGTGGCTGTCAAAACTGCCATTGCACGCGAGAACGATTTTGTATATCCAAACCCGGCCCAGCATTTTGTAGAAGTGGTGCTGAATAACGGCGCGACTGTCGATAATCTGAACGTGTTCGATCTGAGCGGGAAGCTTTTGATACAAAAAGAAAAAACAAGTCAGTTAGATATTTCTGCCTTGGGCAAAGGCGCTTACATCGTCGAGATCAAAACGAACGGCGGTCAATCCGTCCGGAAGAAGATCACGAAAATGTGATTTGAGTTGTCCAAAGCTTAACTTTACCATCAAGTGTAGTTTTAATAGGGTTACCATATTGGTAACCTTTATTTTTTTATGGACAAAGCAAACGTTTTAGAAAAGCTCAAAGCAATACTCGACGACAAGCTGCTGGTATCGTGGAATGCGATGGAGGCGGCGCAGGAGTCGGCTAATGATCAGGGTAAAAGCTCGATGGGCGACAAATACGAAACCTCACGCTCCATGGGGCAGCTCGACCGCAACATGCACGCGCGGCAATACGAGCAAACGCGCATGGAGAGGTTGGTATTGGAGCGGGTAAATGCAAATGAGGCAAGTCAGCGCGTCGGAGTAGGTTCTCTGCTGAATACTACTGCCGGGTGGTTTTTCGTAGCCGTCAGTCTGGGTGCCGTAAAAATAAATGAAGAGACCGTTTTGGCAGTCTCTTCATCGTCTCCGGTAGGTGCTTCTTTACTTGGGAAAGAAGCCGGGAGCAAATTTGAATTTATGAAAAAGCAACAGGAGATAATCAGCCTGCATTAAGCCATATTGTGGTAAACGCGCTGAACATCGTCGTCGTCCTCGATCTTTTCGATCAATTTCTCAACTTCTGCGGCCTCTTCTTCACTCAGTGTTTTGGTATCATTTGGAATGCGCTCGAAATCAGCTTCCACGATCTCGTAGCCATTTTCCTCGAAATAATGTTGCAATGCACCAAATGCGGCGAATTCACCATAGATGTTGATCAGTCCGCTTTCTTCATCCAGAAATACCTCTTCTCCGCCTAAGTCAATAAGCTCAAATTCGAGTTCTTCCAGATCCTTTCCATTGTTTTTGATCTTGAAAATGCACTTACGGTCGAAAATAAAGTCAAGCATACCCGAAGTACCGAGGCTACCGCCGAGTTTGTTGAAGTAGCTCCTCACATTCGCAACGGTACGCGTAGGATTGTCGGTAGTACTTTCCACCAGGATCGCAACTCCGTGTGGCCCGTAGCCTTCGTAAACCATTTCTTTGTAATCTTCCTGATCCTTCGAGGTTGCCCGTTTGATCGCCCGCTCGATGGTATCCTTCGGCATGTTGGCTGCCCTGGCATTTTGTAAAAGAACACGTAGCTTCGCATTGGTGGCGGGATCCGCAGTTCCGCTTTTCACCGCGAGGACAATCTCCTTACCAATCCTCGTAAAAGTTTTGGCCATTTTGTCCCAACGCTTAAACATTCTAGCCTTTCTATATTCAAAAGCCCTTCCCATGCTTGTTAATATTAATTGTTAAGTTTTTTATTGATGCTAAGGTGATCAATTTTGCAGCAAATTTAAAAAGACGAACAGATCAGGCAAATATATATTTTATCGTGACCATTAATAATCCTATGCTACTCGACTGGCAGTTCCAAACCTTTGAAATACTTACGAATGAAGCAGTTTATCAATTGCTGCGTCTGAGAAACGAAGTTTTCATCGTTGAGCAAAAATGCTGTTTCCAGGATCTTGATAATAAAGACCAGCAATGTCACCATTTGCTGGGTTATCGCGAGGGTAAGCTCGTGGCGGTTTCCAGGATAGTTCCGGCTGGCTTATCCTATATATATCCTTCCATCGGCAGGATTGCAGTCGCGCGGGAAGCGCGGGGAATTGGGGCAGGCGTGGAGCTGTTGAATGTGTCAATTGAAAAACTCGAAATGCTTTATGGAAAAAGCATTATCCGCATCGGGGCGCAGCTTTACCTTAAGAGATTCTATGAATCGTTTGGTTTCCGGCAGTCGGGCGACATTTATCTGGAAGACGAAATAGAGCACATTGAGATGACGCGGACGCTTGATTATGCTTAAAAAGCAGGAAAACTGCATTCACGACGGTGTATTGTAGAGTAATGGGGAACGAATTCCCGGATTTGCTGAATTTCGAAACACCGTCTAAAATTGAGTGTTGTGTGGTTTTTAGAATTTCAGTGCAATATTCAGCTAAATTGTAGTACTAAAACTACAATTCTTGAAAAAAAACTTTGATATAAATTGTTCCTTCTCACATTGTTTAATAATTTGGCACAGAATTTTAGTTATTAGTATTCAGTCAAGCAAATTGTTGCTGTGGGACTGACGCCCGTCAGAAACCCAATAACATTTTTGACGAACACTGATAGAGGAGGGTTTACGTGGAATGGCCTACTGTAATGCGGTAGGCCATTTTTTTGTACTCACTAATTGGTTCGCATTTTCAAATCGTGTTCATTTGTAGCATCATCAGAACACGCCACTTTCTTTCATGACCAAAGTAACCGATTTCATTCAGCAGGCAAACGGCAAAACCCTGTTTTCCATCGAAATTATCCCGCCGCTGAAAGGTCAGAATATCAATGAATTACTGAATTCGATAGAGCCGCTAATGGAATTTAAACCTCCGTTTGTGGACGTAACATATCACCGCGAAGAACTGATCGACCGTGTCCGCACGGACGGGACTATCGAGCGGATACCGATCAGAAAACGGCCAGGTACTGTCGGCATTTGTGCAAGGTTAATGGAGCGTTTCCATGTAGATGCAGTCCCGCACGTGATCTGCGGCGGCTTTACCAAAGATGAAACCGAGGATGTCCTGATCGATCTGCATTACCTGGGTATCGACAATGTGCTTGTACTCAGAGGCGATCCTGAAAAATCAGCCGGCGTATTCCAGCCTAAAACAGGCGGACATACCTACGCTTCTGAACTGGTCGCGCAGGTTCATAACATGAATAACGGGATTCTGCTGAATGCGGAAACGGAAATGTCACCTACCAATTTTTGTATCGGCGTAGCGGGCTACCCTGAAATGCATTTTGACGCAGCCAGCATTGATGCAGATTATGAGCACCTTCGCAAGAAAGTAGCGCTTGGTGCAGATTATATCGTAACACAAATGTTTTTCGATAACGAGAAATACTTCCGCTTTGTCGAAAGATGCCGCGCCGAAGGTATTACTGTTCCCATTATCCCGGGATTGAAACCGCTGGCCACGCGCAAGCAGCTCAGCGTACTCGCGCAGATTTTCCATCTGGAATTTCCGCAGGACCTTGTTAAAGAAGTTGAAAAATGCGCTACTGACAAGGAAGTCCGCCAGGTTGGTATCGAGTGGGGAATCCAGCAATGCAAGGAATTAATGGCTTACGGCGTGCCTGTTCTCCATTTTTACACAATGGGTAAGTCGGACAATGTAGCCCAGATAGCAAGACAGGTGTTCTGAAAAGAGCACCTGTTACTCAAAACAGACCGCAGTTCCATTGGCACTTACCATTAACATGGAACTACCGCTGCCAATCGTTTCCAGGTCAATATCCACGCCAATCACCGCATTGGCACCCAGCCTTTGCGCCTGATCCATCATTTCACGGATTGCAATGCTTTTTGCTTCCCGGAGACCCTGTTCGTAAGAGCCCGAGCGGCCGCCTACCACATCACGTACGTTTGCGAGGAAGTCTTTGAAGAAATTGGCGCCGATAATAGCCTCACCATTTACCAGGCCAATGTATTTGATGATCTTTTTACCTTCGATGTTCGGGGTAGTCGTAACAAGCATATAAGTCAGGTTTTGGTTTGGATTAATTTCGGTGATGAAATTAGGTCTTTGGGAAAGGCAGGGCGAAAAATAATTGTTTAGCGGCAAAGAAGCATGCTATGCCGGCAAATTTTAATTATAACCACCAAATTTGTCAGCTAAAAACCACCATTGTTCCGGTCAGCGAGCGAGAAATGGTTAGCTTTGTTTTTGAATTTTTCAGATTAAAAAAGTAGTTATGGAACAGTCTATTCAGACGATCAACACAATTATCAGCACCAGACGCAGTATTTTTCCACCCAGTTATATCGAGAAAGAAATTCCGGATGAAGTCATTAAGAACATCCTGGAAAATGCAAACTATGCTCCTACACACAAGCTGACCGAGCCTTGGCGGTTTATCGTTTTCAAAGGTGCAAGTCTCAATAAGCTCGCCGGTTTCTTCTCAGAGCGGTACAGGACAGTCACTCCTCCCGAGTCATATTCCCAGGCGCGCTATGATGCCGCTGGTGAAAAAGTGCTGAAATCGGGTTGTGTGATTGTGATCAATGCAGAGCTGCATCCCGAAAAGCTCCCCGAGTGGGAAGAAGTTGCTTCCACAGCTTGCGCAGTGCAGAACATGTGGCTCACCGCAAATGCATACGGACTTGGTTCCTATTGGAGCAGCCCGGGCGTGCTGAAAGAACTCGGTGAATTCCTCGGTCTTCCTGACAATCAAAAATGTCTCGGATTGTTTTTCATTGGTTACCACGACGCGCCCGAAACACCCGCACGGCGTACACCTATTGAAAGCAAGGTTACCTGGGCAGAATAATGACAAAAAATAAAACAGTTCTCCGCGCCGATCAGGTTTCAAAGCAATTCGGCAACCAGGTTGTACTATCAGATGTGAGCCTGGAACTGAGGGCGGGAGAGTGGCTGGCGATTTTGGGCGAGAGCGGCTCTGGTAAGAGCACGCTCCTGCGCATTTTCGGCAGGTTCCTTGATTCTGATCAGGGGAAGGTTATTTTCAATGGAGAAGAGTTGAAGTCCGTGAGGGGCGAGCTGATCCCGGGGCACGAGTCTATCCGGCTGATCCACCAGGAATTTGAGCTTTTCCCCAATCAGACTGTTGAAGAGAATATTTCCTATTCGCTCCGGTTTTATGACCCCGCATATCGTACTGAGCGCGTGCGGGAACTGCTCGAAGTAGCTGGTCTCGAGTATGTAAAAAGTCAGAAGGCCAAGCTGCTGTCCGGCGGTGAAAAACAACGTACTGCCATCGCCAAGGCACTGGCAGAGCAGCCGGAAGTACTGCTGCTGGATGAACCTTTCGCCCACCTTGACAACCACAACCGCAGGGTACTTGGCAATGCGATCGAGAAAATGCGGAATGAGCAGAAAACCAGCTGCATTTTTGTTACCCACGAATCTTCCGATGCACTCGCATGGTCCGACAGGATTGCGGTATTGCGTAATGGAGAGATTATTCAGGTAGGTACCCCCGAAGAGGTTTATAACAAACCTGCGAACAGCTATGTGGCGGAACTGACAGGCGGAATCAACTGGCTTGGCAGCGGAGAAAAGCGGTATTTTATCAGACCGGAAAAGATCAAGCAAACCAGGTATCCTGAAAAAAGCAAGTGGAATGGGAAAGTGGAGACGATCCGTTTTCATGGAAACTATTGGGAAATCCGCTGTACAAATGGAATGGAGCAGCTTTCATTTTACAGGAATAAAGTAAATGTGGCAGTCGGCGAAGAGGTATTCCTGACTTACGCTGCCAAAGACCTGGGCAGTATCTGAGTGTTAAAGGCTGAACCAGAATGAGATCTTCACCGCAAATGGCTGTACGTTGGGATTGTTGAGATATGTAAGGCGGTGTACGAAGTCAATGCGGCCGGTTTTCAGGATATTGTCAATCCCATAACCCAGTTCAACGTAAGGCCGGTCTTTCAGCTTGCTGAATATCTGCATTTCCTGACCGGTTTCGTCGGTAGTTGTTGTGAGCGACAAATTGGCGTCGCTGATGCTCCCGTAAAACAGCTTTCCCGTCGCCAGCATTCTCCATTTCAACTTTCTGATCGCGGGAATGCGGTTGAGCAGAAATCCTTCAAAGTTATGCTCCATCCGGAGTACAACGTAGCGGTCACTAATGAATTCGAAATAACGCATCATGTTGAATGCATTGTCCACATAAAAAAGTGACTCGTTGCCCAGCGGCGTATAAAGCAATGGATAAGGCAGGGTAGAAGGGATCAAACCAAATGTTACATTGTAGTAAGTGCGGCCAATCACGCCCGTCCGAAAGCTCTGTTTGATGTTAAATGAGAGCTTATTATAATTGAAATCGCCTCCCAGTAAATTTTTAACACCAAGCGTGTACCGGAATGTGAATGCAGGAGAGTTTCCGTTTCCCATACTGATCCGCTCATTATCATTCTGTAAAAAGGTTTCCTTACTGGCCAGCCTCGTTTCGAAGTTGATTTCAGTTATGTCAAAAGCACTTTTCATCGGAGAATCAATGCCGGCTTCCGGGCGGACTTTGTATGCAAATGGGAATAGCGGATCGAAAGTACGGTGACGAATCTGGACACTGCTAGTCAATCCTTTTACAACCTCTCTTTTGAAATAAGCTGAAACATCCTGCTGCCAGTAAGCTCTGCGAAAAGCACCAAATCGTGAGAATGCGCCAAAAAGGGTATTTGGACCGATGGTCTCGGCCGAGATACCCAGCCGTTCCAGATCTTTGGAGTAGGAGATACCTGCCATTGTCCAGGGCTTGCGGTCAATGATATAATCCATTCCGGCGCCGTATTTAAATGCATTGTCGCGTGTACCGTAAGCGCCATATCCACTGAAAATCCATTTGCGGCTGAATCCGGGATCAGTTCTGAAACCCAGACGAAAACGATGGCCTTCTACCTTGTTGTTCGCATATAGAAATAGGTAAGGTCCGATGTCGATATTCCACTTATCGATCTTTTTGTAACCATTTACAAAGATGTTGAGGATCTCCGTATAGGTTTTGACAACCGGCAGCACGCGAAGCGAATCTACAAGCTGGAATGTAAGTTTTTCAGTAGGACTCAATGCTTCCGGCCGGCTCTTGATCCAGAACGCGGAATCATGCTCCATGTAATCCTCCTTCAATTCTATCGCAGTATCATAAAACTTGCTGTCGCGTGGCGCATTGATCCTGAATTTTGAATTGGCAGAATAGAATTTGAGCAACATACCCGCAGTTTGCTTCGTAGGTTCGTCCACATCGATCAGAACCCTTGTTTTTAGCGGTACATACTTGTTTTCGTCTTCTACCAGCTCATACGATTGCTGGATTTTGATCTTCTCAATAAAATTCAGATTCGCCCGCTTGCTTACAGTTACGTCCATTTGGGTAAGCGCAAATGTGCTGCCGTCGACCCAAAAAGAGCCGGTAAATGCAAGATCCTGTTCCTGACGCGGTTCGAATTCAATGTGGTAATCGTAGCTCGCGCCATTGTATACGCTGTCGGCCAGGAAGTATTCGTAATACAGCTTCCAGTTGTCACTTACGGGCGACACGAAATCCTTTTCCAGGATATTGAGCCAGTTATTGTAAAAATTGTATTGCTGGAACGAGGAGCCGATGAGCTGGGAAGTCAGGCTGCCGTCGGTAAGGCCTACGCCGGATATTTTTGTTTTGTTGATTACCTCCTTTTTCTTCTTCGGATCGCGGCGGTAAAAAACATTGGAAACAGATTCGGATATAAAGATCGGAATGATCGTCTCCCCATTTTCACCCTTCACCTGGTCAAACTGATCGACGATGTGGGTCATTTTCTTGACCGGCTTCCGGTTCCTGAAACGCTCCGATAAATTATCAATGTCGATCTGGATTTTATTGTAGCTCTCGTACTCATAAGCGCCGAGGTTATCCGGGTTGTTGACCCGCTTGTTGGCGACTATTTTCCTCAGCACCGCCCAGGCGGGATTCTCACCTGCAAAGATTTTCACTTCCCTGAGCTGCAATGATCCCGGCGCGAGCTGGACATCAATAACCTGCTCCGTCAAAGAGGCATTGATCGCCTTGCTTCTGTTGTCGTAACCCACATAAGTAACACTGATCGAATCTGCCGGGGGATTGTAATTGAGCTGGTAAAAACCGTCAAAATTGGTCGTAGTGCCGTATAAGCTGGCTTTAATAGCAATATTAGCGAATGGAATCGGGTCGCCCGTACTCGCGTCGGTAACCCTGCCTTTTATAACGTGGGTAGTTTGCGAAAATGCAATTGCCGACGTAATAACTACAATGCAAATAGAGTAAAGTATGATGCTGAGAAAACCATTTATCCTAACCGACACGCCCGCAGTACATTTTCCCTCATTTCGGTTTCTCATTTTTCCTGATTTCATTATTGGAGGTTACATCAGCCGACGGCCGCAGGATGTGAACATCCAGCACTGCTTTGGGCCTTGCAAGGTACTCCCTGACCAGCGTACGCATTGAGTAGCCGTCGGGAACATCCTGTGCAGCAAAAGATATCGCATCAATCCCTTCATTGTGAGCAATATAAAGTGCTCTTGCATTGTGGAAATTCTGAGAAATGATCGTGAAATTATCCTGGTTAAATACTTCCTTGCACCGTACCACGGAGTCGAAAGTCCTGAAACCTGCATAATCGAGCGTCATCACATTCTCGGGAATACCCAGATTAAGAAGCGCTTTCTGCATATCGAGCGGCTCATTATAGTACTGGGAATCGTTATTTCCACTTAATATAATATACTTGATTTTTCCCTCCTTAAAAAGCCTTGCCGTAGCCTCCATCCGGTACTTGAAAAAGAGGTTATCTTTTCCTTTTTCCGACTTCGAGCTCGTACCCAGCACCAGCGCCACGTCGTTGGAAGGCAGGTTTTCAATGGAAAAGTAGTTGTACTGCCTTGTACAATATACCACCCATAAGTTACAAAGCAAGATGAAAACCATGCAAGCGAATAGTAGGGCTAATATGATCTTTATTGCTTTTTTCACCGAAACTTAATGGTTGCCTTTCTGTTTCTTCCGGACTGTCGCAACGAGCTGTATTCTCTCTCCTTTACTGTACGCACGCGAAGGTGTTGTTCGTTGCCGCAACCGGCGCGTCAGCTTTATTTATTCAAACAAACCCAGTTGCTTCTTAGGGTCTGAGCCTTTTTTACCTGCTTTTTTCACTTTCGGGCTACTTTTCTCCTCTTGCTCAACCGGCGGCTCCTCCTGCACATTAGCTGTTTCTTCCTGCACTTCCGGCGTTTCTTCTTCTGATAGCGTAGTTAACTCAGCCTCACCTTCTGGCTGTTCGCTGGTTTCAGTTTCGTCAACCGAGGGTGCTTGTTCGTCTTCTGCATCTGGAATTACCTCCGGTTCTTCCTGCGGCTCCGGTTCGCTCACCGGCTCAGGCAGCGGCGACAGCCAGTGAATGTCCTTGAATTTGTCGTTTGGCAGCTTGGTGCCCATTGCGCGCCAGCCGCGTACTTCCACCATTTCTTCGATCAGATACTCAACACTGGTTTGCTCTTTCTGAGCGGTTTTGGGGTAAACGATTTCAAGTCTAGGGCGCTTGTCTGTACTTGCAAGCAGCAGCTTGCTATTTTTTGCGTCACTGATAAAGACGAATTTCTTGTCCAGTGAGGAAGTCTCAATGTTAAAACGTTTGATAAAATGCTGCTTTTGACCGCCATCAAAATAGATGGCAGTGACCGCCATTGAAGGATCAAATTTCTTGACAAGCAGTACTTCGTTTGGCACATAATGGTTTGTGAGGTCGAAGTTGGTCAGCTCGTAGGATCCGTCTTTATAAATCACGAGAATACTGTCCGACGGACCGAAGTTGCCCAGGTATTCGCCCCTTTCATCGCGGTTGAGGCGACCAATGGTTGGATCAAACCACATATCCACGCCGCCCAGCGTTGAGCGTCCTGCCTGCTTCATCACAATTTTCCTGACCGGATATTTGGTCAGGATATTTCCCATTGCACTCCGGTTTTTGATCAGTAACTCGGCAAAATTGAAGTCAAACTGCTTGACCTTCGCCTTGCTCTGGGCAGTCAGACTAACCGAGATGATCTCAGCCTCTCCATTGTCATTTGCAGTGAAGTAGGTGATCTTGGATTTGGGGGTACCCTGTGTGAGATCGTACTCGCGGTCACGCGTCACCGCCGTGATCTGGCAGCGTTTAATGTACGAAACCCCCGTTTTTCCGTCGAGATAAACCAGGTTGTATACCTTTCTCTCATCATTTTTCAGGAAAACAGCGCAATGGATAATGTCTTTTCCAACGAAAACCTTGTCCTGGATTTTTGTAACAAGGCATTTTCCGTCCGCTTTGAACACGATAATGTCGTCGATATCCGAACAATCCATTACGAATTCGTCTTTCTTCAATCCGTATCCGATAAAACCCTCGGCGCGGTTGACGTAAAGCTTCTGGTTATTGGCCGCAACTACATTGGCCGAGATCTGGTTGAATGCGCGTATTTCAGTTTTGCGGCCTCTTCCTTTTCCGTATTTTTTCAAAAGATCCCGGAAATAGTCGATCGCAAAGCGGGTAATGTTTGCGAGATTATCTTCCGTTTCTGCCAGATCTTCTTCCCACTTCCGCATCAGCTCGTCGGCTTTGAAACCGTCGTATTTGGAAATCCGCTTGATCCGGATTTCGGTTAATGCGACCACATCGTCGTCGGTAATCTCGCGGTAAAATTGCGGTTTAAATGGTTCAAGTCCCCTGTCAATCGTCCTGATCACATCTTCAAAGGTTTCGCATTCCTCTATATCGCGGTAAATGCGGTTTTCGATGAAGATTTTTTCCAGCGATCCGTACAGTATTTTTTCAAGAAGCGCGAGCCGCTTTATTTCCAGCTCACGTTGAAGCAGGTGGACAGTTTGTTGGGTATTGTATTTTAAAATTTCGGTAACACCAACAAAATGTGGCTTGTCTGCGATGATGATACATGCATTGGGAGAAATGGACACTTCACACTCGGTAAAAGCGTACAATGCATCCATTGTAATATCCGGCGACACGCCCGGCGCGAGGTGCACCTGTATTTCTACGTCAGCAGCCGTGTTATCCACCACTTTTTTGATCTTGATCTTCCCGCCGTCATTCGCCTTTACGATCGAATCGATCAGTGAAGTAGTTGTGGTACCGAAAGGAATGTCGCGGATCACGAGCATTTTTTTGTCTTCCTCTTCAATCCTGGCCCGCACGCGCACTTTCCCGCCGCGGTGCCCGTCATTGTAATTGGACACGTCGATCTGTCCGCCGGTCAGGAAGTCGGGGAATATCGTTACTTCTTTTCCCTGCAAAACAGCAATGGAAGCTTCGATCAGCTCACAGAAGTTATGCGGGAGTATTTTGGTTGAAAGCCCTACTGCAATTCCCTCCACGCCAAGAGAAAGCAGCAATGGGAATTTGACAGGAAGTGTTACCGGCTCTCTTTTCCGACCGTCATAAGACAGCTGCCATTCAGTCGTTTCATCATTAAAGACGATTTCTTTGGCAAACCTGGAAAGCCTTACTTCAATGTATCGTGCAGCAGCGGCACTATCGCCGGTACGTATATCGCCCCAGTTTCCCTGGGTATCAAAAAGCAATTCTTTCTGGCCAATGTTAACGATCGCATCGTAGATCGACGCGTCACCGTGCGGGTGGTACTGCATGGAGGAGCCCACCACATTTGCCACTTTATTAAAGCGCCCGTCGTCCATTTCATTGAGCGCATGCATAATGCGTCGCTGAACGGGTTTTAAACCGTCTTCAACCGCAGGTACGGCACGCTCAAGAATTACATAAGAGGCATAATCCAGAAACCAGTTTTCATACAAACCCGAAATGGGCAACTTATCATGCAATCCGCTATCTTCTACGTCAGGCGTAGCTCCGTTTTCGTCCATAAATGAAGGAGGAACCAGGTTTTAACTATCAGTACTGTAAGGTTTAAATCAAGCGACTTCGTTGAAGGACCGTGCTGCCGCCGGTGAGCGGAACAGGACGAAGATTACCGTAAAATGGGCTTGAATTAAGTGCTAATATAGCAAATAAAGCGATAACTATCCGTTTGCAGGGCCGGGTTCCTGCGCATTCAGCACAGTAAGCAGCTCGCTGATCATCATCGCAGTAGCACCCCAGATTTTGTACCCCTGTACCATATAGTGCGGGGCATGTACCTGTTCTCCACGTACTTGAATATCACTGGATCCGATGATGTTGACATCTGAGATTTCTTCCAGCCTGATCTCGAATATATCCTCTACTTCGCGGGGGTCGGGATAGAAGTCGGGGCGGTAAGGCATAGCGGCGATCACCGGTAAAACGTAGAAGTTACTGGCGGGGATGAAGAGCTCCGTCAGGATACCGAGTATCCGCACATCATTAAGCCGCAAGCCGATTTCTTCCTGGGCTTCCCGCAATGCAGTCCGCACGAGGTCTTTATCGGCAAGCTCATAGCGGCCTCCCGGGAAAGCAACCTGTCCTGAGTGTACGCCGTCGTATGCGGGGCGGAGGATGAGGGGGAAGAAAATCTCGTTTTTGTGGGGATAAAACAGAATGAGGACGGCGCTTTTGCGGGTACGAGCATTCGGTTTAAATGTGAGGCGCAACCTGGAAGAGGCTTGCATAACCTGGTGAGCCGTTTCGCCGGGAAGCGGGTATTTAAGTTTTTGGGTTAACTGTTCAGTAAATAACGAAAACGATTCCAGTGCGGCCATCGGGGCAAATTGGTGTCAAAGTAAATTAGGCTCTCTTAACTAGATCTTGGCATAGTGTAATTCTCTGTTATGTGAGGGTATTTCACAAATATAGCAATTATCAATCTCGGACATTTTTACTGTAATCGCAACTTTGCAAGCTGCTCTGCGCAACGTTCGCCGTCCATTGCAGCTGACATTATCCCGCCAGCATAACCCGCGCCTTCACCGCACGGAAACAGCCCCTTTATTTCGGGGTGTTCGCAGCTTTCCCGCTCTCTCGGAATGCGGACCGGTGAGGAAGTCCGGCTTTCCACGCCGATCAGCTGGGCATCTGGTGACAAGTAACCCCGCATTTTCCTTCCAAAATCCTCTAACGCTTCTTTGAGCGGAAATGCGATGTTTTCAGGTAATATATCATATAAATCAACCGATTGCAAACCCGGCTGATAGGAAGTCTCACGCAGTTGAGACGAGATTCTTTGCCTTACAAAATCGGTTGCAAGCTGGGCCGGGGCAGTTTGCGTAGCACCTGCCAGCGCGCAGGCGCGCTGCTCCATTTCAATCTGGTACTGCAATCCCGCCAGCGGGCCGTACGATTTGAATGGGGCAAGATCGGCTTCTTCTACGGAGACAACCATGCCTGAATTGGCGAATGGAGAATCCCGCTTCGAAGGCGACATGCCATTTACAACCACTTCGCCTGTGGCAGTTGCGGCGGGTACGATAAAGCCTCCCGGACACATACAAAATGAGAACGCACCGCGCTGTACGCCCTTATAATGCGTTTGCGTAACCAGGCTGTACGAAGCCGCAGGCAGGTAAGGCCCGCGGTCGGTCGCGCAGTGGTACTGGATTTTGTCGATCGTATTCTGGGGATGCTCAATGCGCACGCCCATTGCGAAAGATTTACTTTCGATCAGGATGTTTTTGACGTGAAGCAGATTGTAAATATCACGCGCGGAGTGGCCGGTTGCCAGGATTACGCCGATTCCGGTATGTTCGGTATAGTCGTCGGTGATGACCCCCTTTAATTCCCCCTGCGACACAATGAAGTCCGTCACTTTGGTATTAAAGTGTATTTCTCCACCCGCTTTCAAAATGCTCTCGCGCATTTCCGAAACTACCACCGGCAATTTATTGGTGCCGATATGCGGATGTGTATCGACCAGTATCTGCTCGTTTGCTCCATGCTGAACGAATATCTCTAGAATGCGACGTATATCGCCCCGCTTGTTGGAGCGGGTGTACAGTTTTCCATCCGAGTAAGTCCCCGCGCCGCCTTCACCGAAACAATAATTGGATTCGGGATTAACAATATGTTCTTTATTGATCACTGCCAGATCGCGCCGGCGTGCCCGTACATCTTTACCCCGCTCAAAAATGACCGGCTTGATACCCAGCTCTATCAGGCGCAATGCAGCAAACATACCCGCCGGACCACAGCCCACGATAAGTGCCTGGGGGCGGGAGGATACGTTTTTATATTCAAAATGAGTCGTGATCAGTGATGTAGGCAGTTCATTTACATAAACCTCAACCTGTACATTTACCTTCACCTGCCTGCTGCGGGCATCGATTGACTGGCGTGTTTTGCGGATAACAGGCGCATCAGTATCATGCAGCCTGAGTTTTCTTGATATATGGAGACGAAGCTGTTCTTCGTCCAGCGCCACTTCCGGCGCAAGCGTTAATTGAAGAGTCTGGTGCATTGGAAAGGGATTTATCCTTTAATGGTACAAAGTTAAAAATTTCTTTAACTGAACCGTTCGAAAACGTAGATCTGAATGCCGGGTAGCTATGCAATGTCAGCTACTTTGATAGCTAAATCAGCTTCAACCAGATACCAAGATGGATACGAACCGGCGTCAGTTTATAGCATCGTTAACAGGCATTCCTGTCGCAATTGCCTCCATCCCTGCATTTGCCGGGAAGCAGGAAGCGGTGAAGTTCCCTTTATCGTGCAACCAGTATTCATGGATTACATTTTACGCAAGAGAAGGAAAAGACTGGTCAGCTAATCTTGACGCTTCTCTCGCCGACTTCGCCTCCACCGGATTAAAAGCTTACGAGCCTGCGCTCAACAATGCAGACGAGGTAGCCAGGCTGCTGCCGCTTTTACGAAAATACAAGTTGGAGATGCCGTCGGTCTATGTAAATACTTCATTACACGAGGCCAAAGAAGCCGGAACCTCCATTGAATCGGTGCTGGCAATAGCGGGTGCATTGAAGCCTGCCGGGACTAAAATCGTGGTTACCAACCCGAACCCGATCAAGTGGGGGAGTAATGAGAATAAATCAGACGAGCAGCTGGCAGAACAAGCGCGGAACCTGAACAAGCTCGGCACCGAACTCAGGAAAAAGGGAATGAGACTCGCTTACCACACGCACGATGTGGAACTACGTGCAGCAGCACGCGAATTTCACCACATGTTGCTGGCAACCGATCCTGAAAACGTGTCGCTTTGTCTGGATGTTCATTGGGTATACCGGGGCTCGGGTAATTCGCAGGTTGCATTGTTCGATGTGGTCAAATTGTACGGGAAGCGCATTGTGGAGCTGCACATCAGGCAATCTAAGAATGGGATCTGGCAGGAGACTTTCGGTGAAGGTGATATTGATTATCCACGCCTGGTTCGAGAATTAGACGCGCAAGGTATCAAGCCGCATCTGGTACTGGAACAATGCCTTGAAAAAACATCTCCCAAAACCATGAATGCAGCCGAAGCGCATAAAGTGGATATGGTTGAGGCAAAGAAGGTATTTGGTATATAGGAACGCCATTTACCTGCTGGATTTATTCTATCAACGACGGTGCCGTTGACCTCTTTTTATCAACTATCTTATCTACTATGCTCCGTCCCAGCTTGATAAAGGGTTTTTCAATGAACAGGTAAATCAAGTAGCAAACTGTGAAGCAAATGATAAGAGTTAATGCCAGGGCGACGAGTGCAATCGTAAGCTTGGATATAGATTGATTATTAAAAAAGTTTATGGTGAACTGTAAAATATATCCAATAAGCAACGTGTGAATGAGGTAAAGCGAATAGGAGATATCCGCTCCATATCCTGCCAGTTTCCCAGACATAAGAGATCTGGCAGAAGAAAAGATCCTCAGCATGAATGGTGGAATAAATGGTTCCAGTTTGTCTAAGAACAGTAATAGCAGGAAGACTCCAAGGACAAGATTAGTAAGGAATGCTTGAAACGAAAATAATATGATGATGGCGATAACCAGATAAGCGGGACTGATCTTGTTCAATCTTACCCCGGCTGACAACATCCCAAACAAGAATAAGGGCATGGTGTAAGTGAGTATAGAGGGTAGCTTGAACTTAGGAAGAGAAAAATATGTGGTGAGAAAGTCGAAGACCTTTGGAGAAAGAACCGCCAGGAAGGTACAAAGCAATAAAAAGAGGACTAGTTTTTTCTGATGTAAAGATTTGTAAGCAAAAGTAAAAAGGAAGATAAAAGGAAATAGAAAATAGAATTGCATTTCCAGGGAAAGGCTCCAAGTTACACCCAGGATACTGTCATGGAAACTAGGAAAAAGGCCGTGGACAAGTAAGATGTGTGAATGAAATCTGGTATACTCGGTTGAGCCACTGATCTGACAAAACCCCACTGAGACACATTACTTCCTGTGAAAAATATTAAATTCTCTTCATTCACCTTCGCGTTTTTAGTGAAACTGATAAAAGCTATTGTGAGCAATAAAATGTAAACTGGATAAAGTCTAAAAAGCCTTCTTAGCCAGAACTTTAAAAAAGTGGATTTACGATTAACTGGTTCTTTGTGTTCGCGACTCATATAATTATAGGTCATCAAAAAACCTGTAATTGCCATAAATCCATAAACAGCTATAATAGGACGATTGAAGCCCTCAAGTAATCGGGGAAGCGGAATGAACATGACACCACCAACAAGTGTATAGAAATGTGCAAGTACCACCCATAATGATAATATAAACCTAAATCCATCCAGGAATTGAACTCGGTTTACTTGCATGGCAGCTGTATTTTTAAGAAAGATCTTGTATTCATTTGATCCTTATAATGTGTATTGATACAGAGAACCTGCAAGTAAGCGTTTATTTCCCGCAGAAAATCAACGCACCTATTCTGTACTTTGATGTAGTTATTTAAAGGTAGGTGGGGAGTCGCCACGAGTGGAAAATCTCTGGCTCTGAGTAGTGAATTGCCGGTCGCACAAGCAATGCCACCACATTTAAATAGTTTTGCCTGGTTCCAGATCCCGTACTTTCCTTTGCAACTCTTTACTCGTCTCCCGCGACCCATTGTGCGACCAGCCGGGGGATTTTAGCAGGTACTTCAATTTTACCGGCAGTCCGACGGGCAGCATTAAATCATTCCCTATTTCTTTCCATTCGTGAAAGAGGGTTTCAGTAATGTTCTCTTTTGCGGCAGGTTTGGTCAACCCGTACCTTGGCGGCACTTCGGGTATTTCCTCCTGAAATGTACCGAAAATGTGATCCCAGATGATCAGGCACATGCCCATGTTTTTATCCAGATACTGAATGTTGCTAGCGTGGTGCACGCGGTGGTGAGAAGGCGTTACGAGGATATATTCCAGCCAGCCCAGCTTTTTTACGTACTCTGTATGAACAATGATCCCGTAAATCTGCGTCAGTGAATACATCACGATGATATCTGCCGGATCAAAGCCGAAAATGGCGAGCGGCACAAAATAGATAAAGCGATAGAGCGGCTGGAAAACCGAAGACCTGAAACCGGTAGTCAGGTTGAAATGCTCGGAAGAATGGTGGGTTACATGTACCGCCCAAAAAAGCCTGCAATGGTGATCTACGTAATGTAAAGTGTAAAAAGCGAGGTCTTCAAGAAGGAAAAGCGAAATCCAGTACAGATAGGGATTTTCAATGCCCGGAAACAATGCGCGGTTGAAAAACCACATCAATACACCCACATATACCGCCCTGAAAAGCAGGTCAATGCCGCCGTTGAGGAGCATCAGGATTGCATTTGTGAGGCTATCTTTAAAAGTGTAAGCAGGCCGGGAAGGTTGGTCGTGCCGGGAATGCCGGTATGTGAGAAAAATCTCTAAGCCAATTAAAAGCAGATAGAACGGAGTGGAGACCTTTAACAGAAAATCCTCAAAGTCATAAGTGCCCGGCATAGCATTGTGTCCAAATGATTACAAATATAGTTTACCAGTGACTTGTAGATTTTGCCTTCCCGTTTTTTAAGAAATTTTTAATCTGATTACAAGTTTCCTCTTAATCAGACATTTCAAATGGTAAAATCCCCTATGTGAAGCTGCAAGTACAAGCTTTAAGGTATTATCTTTTTCAAAGCTTTCCGCAATGCTTCGTTTTTATGCTTTTTCTGCAGAATGATCGGGGCAGCGATACGCTCGCGGCAATCGAAGAGCGAGCATCTTTCGCACGTTTGATTTACTTCCCGTGAAGGTAGGTTCGGGTCGTCGAGGAAGGCCAGCTTTTCGCGTGTTTGCGCGTCGAGGTAAATGCCCATTGAAACACTTACATTCAGGTTCGGCGTGGGCGACATGGGCTGCGCGAAGCTGATCACCAGGTACTCGTCCTGCGTATCGACATAGGTGGATTTCTGCGCCTTGCAGAGTACCCGGGGCGGTTCCTTACTCCTGATGTTATCAGCCAGATCATTCAGGATCGTCAATGCAACCCACCGCCGGCAGTAATGCTCGTCGCGAACTGTGTGCGGATAGTGTTTTCTGGAAATATGCATTTCCTTCGTCATATCGAACACGTTCTGACCCACGAAATTATTGAAACGCGAAAAGAAGATCTGGTTAATGCCAAAGTATCTCGGCAGTACATTGCTCAGCCGGTAGCAAAATGATTCGGGAGTGGTGTTGAAATCCTGTATCAGCTGGATCAACTGTTCGGGCTGCCAGGTTTTTTGCTCAAAAAAGCGGGTAATCGCGGGTACAAGCAAACTCCGCTTGATAATAATCGCGCTGGCAAAATAGGAGGCTTTGAAGTTGTTCAGCAGCTGTTCGAAAGATTCCGCTTCGACCAATGCAGTGGTGTGCAGCCTGTTTTTTAGTCCGAGTGTGAGGTACCCGATTTCACGACCGTAAATAAACGCGCGCTGGACGGAAGATAAATGCACATTCATCAGCAAACGGTTACCGAGTGGGTTCGTGATTGTCAGCGAGCGAACAGTAGAAAATTCAGGATTAACGCGTTCGTTGATCGTTTCAATGGTGTAATTGAAGCGGGTGATCAGTATGTCGGCGAGGTCTTTTTCACTTAGTAGTTTTTCAGGCGCCACGTTATAAGCTTCCAGGAAACGCTCTGCTTCCGTCTCGATATCTTCAAAATAATTGTCGTGCATTTCCTGATAGGTCCGCAATGCAGAGAAATAGAATTTCTCGATCGACATATTATAATTACGCGCGATTTCGATCAGCGTACCTACGAAGGCACTGATCTTCATGGGCGCGTCGGAGAGGATTTCAAGCAGATTCGCCGGGTCAATCCCGAAAAGTTCGAGCGGGAGCTCGGTCAGTATGTTGGAGCTGAGCAGGTCGGAGATCGGTTCCAGCCTTTTGCTCAGTTTGAGGGAGACCAGCGTATCGTAGTCTACATCAATAGCGCGTGCAAGTGCCAGGATCTTATCCGACTTCGGATATTTTTTTCCTTTCTCAATCTCATTGATGTAAGAAATGGAAAGTCCCGATTTTGATGATAGCTCACTGAGCGACATGCCTTTATCGAGCCGCAGCTGTTTCAGCTTCAATCCAAAAACCAACCTGACATTATCTGTGTTTATCGCCACTATTTTGGATAGAAAAGGCCCGAATCAAAAAGGGTTTCGCGTTCAGGCAATTTAATTAAAGAAATACAAAAGTAGAAATCCCGGACTTCGCATTGCATTCACATCGCATTTTGTATAAATAAAAACGGGATCCATCGTTGACAGATCCCGTTTTGAGTGACTTGGATTTTGCGTTTTTTACAAGATAGAGAAGCCCAGTGTAGCCTGGAACAAATTCCCTTTTTTGCCAAACTGCGACGCAGTAGTGCTGTTGTTGAAATTGACGTTCACTACTTCGGTGAAGTTTCCTTCGTAACGAACATCAAGGCTCAGGCGACCGAAGTCAAAGCCTACACCAGCCTGGTAACCGTAAGCAAGGCGGTTTTTGAATTCCGCTTCTGAGTTGCTGCCGGTAACATCGTCAAAAGAATCACCCAGCTTTCCGTTGCTGTTCAATCTTAATGAAGCCATCGGACCCACATTGATCCTGAAAAAACGGGCAATACGCACACCGAAAAGAACCGGTACATCCAGGTTAGAAAAACGTACATCTACTTTTCCGTCAGAATTCTGAACACCGTCTTCGTATACATTAAATCTTCCACCTTTTTGAGACAAAAGGAATTCCGGCTGGATATATACATTTTTACCAAACCGGAAAAATACACCACCTACAAAGCCGAGAGAGCGGTTGTCATTATCTTTAAAATTAAATGCGTTTCCACCTGAATTCAGTGACAAATCATTGCTTCCATTGATATTCGACAGATTAGCTCCTGCCTTAATCCCGAACCGGAAAGCCGGGTCGTATTGAGCCGATGCGGAATAGCTTATGCAGAGTGCACACAGCACAATAAACATGTTTTTCATTGTATTTGTAGTTTTTGGTTTTTAATGATGAACACTGTTTTTCTGTAAAAACCTGTGCCGGGTTTTCAAGCATGGATCTTCGCTTTTATTGGGCAGCAGATTCCCCAGACGCCAGCTGAGGCGGCTCTTTTTAGCAGGTTAATGCAGGATTTAGCAAAGTGAATACAAGCAAAAAGCCTATTTTTGCGGTTTGATCAGAAATCAGTTAACATAAGTCACCTTCCTTTAAGGAAAACATTCCCTGCGCTGAATGTATCGAAGCCCCGGAATGCATTTAAATCAATCATTATGAGTGAATATAGCCATAGGGAAATAGAACAGAAGTGGCAGCAATACTGGCAGGCCAATGAAACCTACAAGGTTTCAAATAACGCAGAGCAGCCCAAGTTTTATGTGCTGGATATGTTTCCGTATCCATCGGGAGCTGGTCTGCACGTGGGACACCCGCTGGGGTATATCGCTTCTGATATCTACTCGCGCTACAAGCGGCTGAAAGGCTTTAACGTGCTGCATCCGATGGGATTTGACAGCTTCGGCTTGCCCGCGGAACAATATGCGATCCAGACGGGCCAGCATCCTGCAATTACTACCGAACAAAACATTGCCCGGTACATTGAGCAGCTGAGAAACCTGGGACTAAGCTACGACTGGAGCCGCGAAGTGCGTACTTCTGATCCGTCCTATTATAAATGGACACAATGGATCTTCCGCGAACTTTTTAACAGCTGGTACAACAACGATACGGATCAAGCCGAATCGATCGATACTTTGACGGAGCAGTTTAGCCAGTCAGGTAACAGCAGCGTCAATGCACCTTGTGACGAAGATACCCCTTCATTTACCGCAGCAGAATGGAATGCTTGGTCGGAAGAGGAGCAATATAAAATGACATTGAAATACAGACTGACCTACGTGGCCGACGCTACCGTTAACTGGTGTGCGGGATTAGGTTCTGTATTGTCGAATGATGAAGTAAAAGACGGGGTTTCCGAAAGAGGCGGATTCCCGGTAGTACAGAAATCAATGCGCCAATGGATGATGCGCATTACTGCATACTCGCAGCGCTTGCTCGACGGTCTGGATACCGTAGAATGGACAGATTCACTGAAAGAGCAGCAACGCAACTGGATCGGAAGGTCGGTAGGTGCGTTGGTCAGGTTTGAACTGTTTGATAAAGGGAATAAAGGGAGGATGGAGGAAAGGGAAGATGGAGTAGGGACAAATCCTTCGTCCCCTTCTTCCCTTTCCTCCCCTTCCTCCTTCATAGAAGTCTTCACCACAAGAGTCGACACTATTTACGGGGTTACTTTTATGGTGATTGCGCCGGAGCATGAGCTGGTGGACCAGATTACGACTCCGGAGCAGCGGGCTGATATCGATGCTTACATTGCGATGACGCAGAAGAAGTCGGAGCGGGACAGAATGTCGGATGTGAAAACGGTCTCTGGTGCATTTACCGGTGCTTACGTGATCAATCCGTTCAGCGGCGAAAAGGTGCCTGTTTACATTGCTGATTATGTTTTGGCAGGTTACGGAACCGGCGCAGTAATGGCGGTACCTTCCGGTGACCAGCGTGACTGGAACTTTGCAAAGCATTTTGATCTGCCCATTGTGCCAATCCTGGACGCTCAGAAAGACATTGAAACACAGGCGGACAATACCAAAGAAGGTAGATATATCAACTCTGGGATCATCAACGGGCTTACATTCCATGAAGCAAATAAAGTGTTGATCCAGTGGCTGGAAGAAAAAGGCTTAGGTAAAGGAAAGATCAATTACAGATTGCGCGATGCGGTTTTCAGCCGCCAGCGCTACTGGGGGGAACCCGTGCCCGTTTTTTACAAAAACAGCAGTGACGGAACGCCATTACCTTACCTGATGGACGAGAGTGAGCTTCCATTGAATTTGCCGGATGTAGATAAATACCTGCCTACCGAGTCGGGCGAGCCGCCGCTCGGTCGCGCGCAGGACTGGATGCACGGATCGGGTAATGCGTATGAGCTGAGCACAATGCCGGGCTGGGCGGGTAGCAGCTGGTATTGGTACCGGTATATGGACCCTAAGAACGAATCTGCATTTGCTTCCAGGGAGGCGATCGATTACTGGCAGAATGTGGATTTGTACGTGGGCGGAACCGAGCACGCGACCGGCCACTTATTGTATAGCCGCTTTTGGAATAAATTCCTGAAAGACAAAGGTTATGTGCCCCAGGAAGAGCCATTTAAGAAGCTGATCAACCAGGGAATGATCCAGGGACGCAGCAATTTTGTGTACCGGGTAAAAAGTGATGATTATAAGAACCCGACTTTTGTCAGCGCGGGCTTGAAGGACCAATATGAAGTATCTGCTTTGCATGTGGATGTAAATATCGTGCAGAGTGACGTGCTGGATATTGAAAGGTTCAAAGCGACGCGGGCAGATATCGGCGCTGAAAATGCTGTTTTCATCCTGGAAGACGGCAAATATGTGTGCGGCGTGGAAGTGGAGAAAATGTCCAAATCCAAATTCAATGTCGTTAACCCCGATGATATTGTAGATAAATACGGAGCGGATACTTTGCGGCTTTACGAAATGTTCCTCGGGCCGCTTGACCAGGCCAAACCTTGGAATACGAATGGAATTGACGGTACTTACCGATTTATCAGGAAGTTGTGGAGGCTGTTTTACAATGACAATGGACAGTTCCTTGTGAAAGATATTCCGGCGAAACCGGAAGAGTTGAAGATCCTTCACAAAACGATCAAGAAGATTGAAGAGGATATTGAAAACTTCTCATTCAACACCGGCGTAAGTGCATTTATGGTTTGCGTAAATGAACTAAGCAGTCTGAAATGTCAGAGTAAAGCCGTTTTGCAGGAGCTGATTGTGCTGATTTCCCCCTATGCCCCGCACATTGCCGAGGAGCTTTGGGCTGCATTGGGCAACGAGGCCGGAGGTGTTTCAAAGGGAGCTTTCCCGAAATGGGAGCAGCAGCACGTGACAGACGCCGTATTTGAATACCCGGTACAAATCAATGGGAAAGTGAGGATATCACTCCCATTCCCGCTCGACACGCCAAGCGCGGAGGTGGAGCAGGAAGTATTGGCGAATGAAACGGTGCAGAAATGGATGGAAGGAAAACCAGCCAAGAAAGTGATCGTGGTGCCGAAGCGTATCGTGAACGTGGTAACCTAGGTTTCGATAATTGATAAAAGCAGAAGCCCGGCACAACCTAGATTGTACCGGGCTTCTGCTTTTTGCTACCCACCTTATTTAATGGCAAGTGCACGTTCGGCTGGTTGTTCCGACAATTGGAAGTGGCGGGTCACTTTTCCATCTTTTCCGCATACATCAATGGTATATTCTCCATTTGGCAAATCTTCAACATTCAGGGCTTTTCTGAATTTCGAAACGTTTTTGCCGACTACCTCTCTGTAAATCACAGTACCTTTTTGATCAGTCACAAGAATCACCGCATTATGATCTGTGTATTTATCCAGGTTGATATGGATCTTTCCGGATTTTGAAGCAAAAATGCCGGTACCAAAAGTTGCTTTCTTGGTTTCTTTGTCGTCGGCAAAAGTATTTGAAACGAATACTACAGTGAAAGCTACTGCGAAGGCGATTGTTTTAAGTAAGTTTTTCATGGCTAACAGATGTTTAAAGGTTCTTCTCTTGTTGTCCCTGATGGACATAACAAAGATAGGTGACAACAGGTACTATGTATTGCAAAGTACATGAATGGTTACTGGCGAAAATGAATGGTCGGAAGCGGGTAATACTGAACTTTCGTATTTTTACACGGTATGGCAAAAAGGAAAGTTAAGACTGCGGTCAGTAAAACAAATTACCTCAAACCACTTCCGCCGAAAGGTTGGGCGATCATTGCCGGAGTGGCTTTACTGATCATCGGGATCATTTGGTGGCGCGATAGCAAGGATGAAAACCAATGGGAGTTTGTCAGCAAGTTTGGTATACGCTTACCGATGCGTTACGCAATTCATGGCATCGATGTATCGCATCATAATGCCAGGATCAACTGGGACAAGCTCAAAGCTACCCGATCGGGCGAAGTGGGGATTGATTTTGTGTATATCAAAGCCACAGAAGGCGCGACGCATCTCGACCGACAATTTAAACGCAACTGGACAGAAGCAAGGCGCGTGGGAATGAAGCGCGGGGCTTACCATTTTTACAATCCCCGTGTTATGTCCGACCGGCAGGTACAAAACTTTATCGGGCAGGTGCTGATGGAACCCGGCGACTTACCTCCTGTGCTCGACCTGGAAACGCATGCAGGCCGCCCGGACGATATCATCATAAAAGGCGTACAAAACTGGTTGACACAAATTGAAGCGCATTATGGCGTGCGTCCGATCATTTACGTCAACGAGCATTTTTACAAAAAATATATTGCTGGCAACTTTGACGATTATCCGCTGTGGCTGGCAGGCTATTCACGCACCGACATCGGCGACCTCTCACGCGACGCGCAGGTGCTGTTCTGGCAACACAGCGAAAAAGGCTGGGCCGACGGGATCAGGGGTTTTGTGGATTACAATGTATTCCTGCACGAGGGCGAGGATTGGGAAGCGCTGGGGGAGTGATTACCCCTAAATCCCCTGAGAGGGGACTTTTTCTGTCATGCAGCAAAGTAAGCCCCTATAAGGGGTTTGGGGTAAAAGGAGATAAATGCCGCCACAAGGCAAGGTAGAACCTGCCAACAACAACTTCAAACCATCGGCTCCTGCTGGCTTAGGCAATGGAAGCTTCCTTGTCCCCAGATGATCTCTGTCGCGAGCAGGGGAATAATTTTCCGGCCGGCGAATGCTTTTTCCAGCATATCAATTGCTACATCATCATTTGGATTATTGAAAACAGGAACGATCACACCTGCATTGCAGATCAGGAAATTGGCATAAGAACCTGGCGTGCGGAACCCGTCTATTACTACGGCTTTCGGCATGGGGAGCTCGATGATATTCAGTTGTTTTCCATTTACCAGGCGCATGTTTTTGAGCATACCCAGGTTCGTTTGCAGAATTTCAAAATTCTCGTCGCTGCGATTAGGCTCTACACATGCCACCACGGTATCTTCATTGATAAAGCGCGTTGTATCGTCAATGTGGCCGTCGGTATCGTCACCTACAATGCCGCCTTCTACCCAAAGAACCTGTTCTACACCGTAGTAATCGCAAAGCTTCTGTTCGATCTGTGCCTGGCTTAAATGCGGGTTCCGGTTGGTATTTAAAAGGCACGAGCGGCTTGTCAACACACTTCCTGCGCCATTAAACTCCACCGCGCCCCCTTCCATGATAATGCCGGGATTTACAAGCGGTAAGTTCAGGTACTGTGCAACTGCGGCCGGGGTTCTGTTATCGTCGTCGTAAGGCGGATACTTGCCTCCCCACGCATTGTGGCCCCAGTCTACGATCATTTTCTGCTTCGTTTCCGGGTTGATGACGAAAGAAGGACCGTGATCGCGGCACCAGGCATCATTGGTAGGTTTAACAATAAATTCAATTTTGTTCAAATCAACACCGGTACGTTCGAGCTCGGCAGTGATGAATGCTTTCAGATTTTCATCATTTGCAATAATCCCTACATTTTCACCTGCACTGATCGCCTTTATAAAAGCAAGATATTGCGGACGCATTTGCGCCAGCTTGTCGCCTTGCCACGAAGCTTCATTATGCGGGAATGTGAGCCAGGTAGCGCGGTGCGGGTGCCACTCTGCAGGGAAAATGAAACCTGATTCTTTCGGGGTTGACGAAGTATGAAACGCTGACACGGTAATGCGATTGAATTTGATTGAACCGCAAATGTCGGAAAGGTTTGGGGTTATGACAAGAAGTGAGGGAGGCTAACAGCTCCTAATTGTTCGCTACCATCACATTCTCTACCAGGTAAGTCCCGTCGACAGTTTCCAGGTGATAGGCCTTGTTTACTTTACGCGCATTCTCTTTTACGGCGCCCACTTTCCAGGATGAAACAAGGTCGGTAGCAGGTTCATAATGATAAAGAATGTCGTTTTTCGACAGTTTGCGCATTCTTTTCTTACCATTTTTGGTCTGAACGCGGTGATCTGGCGTGGCTTCAAGCAGGAGGGCAGGTACGATCTTCTGGTCAATGTAACCGAGTTCTTCGGCAGGGCGAAGATAAATCGCGGTAAGTGCCGAGTAAGGTTCTGTAAATACGTTAATCTGCTTTACCTGGGTGGTTGTGCTTTTGCCGTCTTTGCAGGTTTTAACGTGTTCGCCGATTTTCACATCAGCGATCGGCTTTACACTTCCATCGGCCATCGTGACCGGCGCGCTGCCTGAAAAGTACTGGTACCGCTTCTTTTTCTTGGCAACCTTAATAGTTGCTTCCGATTGAATGCGCTCGTTGGTTGTTTGGGCAAAAAGATGGGCCGAGGCAAACAGCAGGATTGAAATGCTAAGTATCCGTTTCATGCTTTTGACACTTTAACAAAAACCTTACTCACTGCGTTGGGTATTGCGCCCAGTCCGATCAGGATCAATCCGGCAGAAATAAGCGTGGTGTTATGGGTAAAGAATGTGCCCGAGGAAAGGATTGCGAGGATCAGGATTGTGGAAAAAGGCAGTGAGAATGCGAGCAGCAGTACTGCGAGTTCAAGATCAAATGTGCGTTTTTCTTTGGGTAAACCCTTGGCATCTTCTTTCAGGTTGAATGCAGAAATATGCGCCAGCGGCCAAAAGCTTGCCGCGCTCAATGGGATCACGATAGCGAGCAATATCATCGCATAATCATTTATATTGAGCACATAAATCATCCCTGCGCTGATCAGCATGGTAATGCCCGCGCGAAAGAACAAAATGCTTGCTACGATCCGCTTTTTGCCTTCTTTTAACTGAACCGCCAATCCGATAAACAGCAGCACCAGCGGTGTCATCATCGCACTGGTTTTGTCAAAAAGATCGGTAACCAGGGAAGGAAGGGTATTGTAGTTGATGCCCAGACTAAGCAGAATGATTGCCAAAAAAATAAGCAGATTGATCGGTTCCTGGAACATACTCGCAAACAGGCTTTTGAGCTTTCCGCCCACTTTCGTTTCCTTGTCGTCGCTGTTTTTCAGAAACATATTCATCGCAAGAATATAGAGTGATATCAGTACGAAAAATTTGTTTCCCACATCTGCCAGTGCGGCGATTGCCAAACTTTTTTCACCTAAAAACTCCGCAATAAACGGAAAGCAGGAGAGGCCCGGCGCAAGCGATGGGATCAGCATCATTAATGTCCGCCCGGTCGGACTATTTTTCTCCACACCAAAAAGCGCAAAAGCCAGCGGCGCGGAGAAGAACATCAGGAAATTGAAAACCAATGTCACCAGCGGAATGATGATCATGGAGGAGTCTATGTCGATCTTCATCAGCGAGATGAAGATGGTGGATGGCAATGCAACCGAAAGGATAATTTCTTTGATCCCATTGGTCTGGTCCTTGTTTTTGAACTTACTTTTCAGGAGCAGGCCAAGTGCAATCAGCAATAAGAGTGTTATGGTTTTTTGCAATGCATCACTCATAATCAAGAAGAATTTGAATGGTAAAGTCGGTGATAACGAGATTAAAGAGGGTAGTTACTTCCGGGTACGTGATAATGGGAGTGTGCTTTGACCGCCCGGTCCGCTCAGTGTGACGCTTCGACTGCGCTCAGCGTGACAAAATTGTCGACTGTTGATTGTCAGCCTGAGCGCAGTCGAAGGTGCTACGAAGAATGCACTTCGCAAAAGCACTTCGACTGCGCTCAGTGTGACAAGGGCGGGTTGTATGCACTTCGACCGCCGGGCAGTCGAAGACACGTACCTTCGAGCGCCTACCGCCTTGTCAAACTGAGCGGACCAGGCCGCTGGGCGGTCGAAGTTTAGCTCAACTGGTTCAGCGCCCCTACAAACGCTTTCATTTCATCCATTGTACCGAGACTCACGCGGCACCATGGTTTGTTCTGGATATCGAATGCGCGGACTGCGACGCCTTTTGCATTCAGTTTCGTTAACAGCTCTTTTCCGGGGATCGTAACCGGGAACAATACGAAGTTGGTGTAGGAAGGAATGTATTTGTATCCCATTTTATCCAGGTTTTCGTAGAGGTACAGTTTTGCTTCGTGGTTGAGCTTGCGCGTATTGCCCTGGAAATCCTTGTCGTCGAGACTGGCAGAAGCAGCGAAGATCGAAGTGTACGAAATTCCCATTCCGCCGCGGGTGATCTTGTTGATGCTTTCCAGATAAGACGGAAGTGCCACCATATAACCCACGCGAATACCTGCCATTCCCATAATTTTGGAGAAAGTACGGGCCACGATCACATTTTTCTTTTGAGTAAGCAGGGATACCATGCTTTGCGTGTCTGCACCTACTGCCAGCTCAATGTAAGCTTCGTCTACAAATACAGGTACTTTTTCGGATACGCGTGAACAGAAATCAAGCAGGTCCTGACCTTTCGTGATCGCGCCGGTGGGGTTGTTTGGGTTGCAAACGTACACCAGCTTGGTTTCGCTGTCGATTGCTGCTTCCATTGCTTTCAGGTCGTGTGACCAGTCTGCTGTACAAGGAACCGGCTTCCAGGTTGCGCCTACTGACTTAGCCACCTGTACAAGCGACATATAGCAGGGGTCAGCCGAAACGATGTTTCCTTTTCCATTCATGAATGTAACCAGCGCCACTTTTTCCAAAAGGTCCGACGAGCCCGGTCCCATCATAATGTGGTCCGCAGATACGCCTTCTTTCTTGGCAATTTTATCTACCAGGTCGTACATTTCTTTCCATGCATAACGGTTACCGTTTTTCACAGAATCCGCAACAGCCTTTTGTGCTGACATCGGCGGCCCGTAAGGGTTTTCGTTTGCATTCAGTTTTGCTACGATCTTCGGTGCTTTGAAATCAGCTGGTAAAAAATGTTCTCTTACCATTGGGCTTCGGTAAATGCGGTTTTCCGGATCCAAAGACAATGGTGAGTTAGCAAAAGCTCCCATGCTCAGATGCGGAGCCAGGGTCATACCTCCGATTGCCATTAAACCGGATTTAAGTAGATTCCGACGGTCCATTTTGTGGTTCATTGTTCAACAGTTTAGTAAGATTCGTGACGATAAGTATATTGTAATTTAATAAAAATTCAAGTGAATGTGATTGCGATAACTAAATAATGCAGATCAAACCTTCGTATAATTCGAATATTGCAGTTAATTCTTTGTTACAGCCATTTGTGAGGTTCTGGTGAATGCGATCCCCTTATGGGTACCTGTCCAGCTTAGCTTGATAATGTCATCTTTCCGCTGGATCCTGTTCCCGGTAAGTCCCAAAGCTTTGTAGGTGGTCTTTAATGTAACCACTCCATTTGCGTCAGATGTAACCTCGCCCAAAACGCCGGCCGCCTTAAATGTTTCGGCGGTAAAGTTGTAGGTGACACCCTTGTAATCGACTTTGCCCGGTTTGACAGTTTTAGTAAGGTCGAAAGAAACCTTCATCGCAATGTTCGGCACCGGAATGGAATCAATCCCTTTGGTGTGGTCCAGGATGTTCGTTTTGTCAAGTTCGAGGAGGCGGGAAGTCAGTACCAGTTCCTGCATGGAACTGTCGTAAGCTACCGAGGGAGTACTTGCAAGCGGCGCTCCAAACGGTGCACCTACTATATCCACCAGCACCGGCGCTACATTCCTGTCGAGGAAGGGGTCTTCTTCCTTACAAGAGGTAAGTCCTAATGCG
Organism: Dyadobacter sp. Leaf189; assembly: GCF_001424405.1. Classification (GTDB taxonomy): domain Bacteria; phylum Bacteroidota; class Bacteroidia; order Cytophagales; family Spirosomataceae; genus Dyadobacter. Next base: position 806,553 of record NZ_LMPS01000004.1, on the reverse strand, counting down.
GCAGTAACAAGCAGACAAAGTCCGGGGAGAAAAGTCTTGATATTGTTCATGATTTCTGATGTCTTGAATGGATAAAATCGGCTGTCTATTTCTCGGCCCACCAAAGTTTTGTTTTCATATCATCGGCGCCTCCATTTAGATTTACACCATCGGATACCGACTTCTGGTTCAGAGAGTATTCGGAAGCAGGATAGTTGAAGCGGGTTGGCAGAACACCGTTATTGTTTAATACCGCTCTCGGGTCTGGCGCAGGGAATACCGGCAAGCCCGTTCTCCGCCATTCAATCCAGGCCTCTACGCCCTGCCCGAACAATGAAATCCATTTTTGTTCAAGTATCTTTTCTTTGCTGGCCGCACCTGCTTTGGCAAAATAGCCGGCAGGAGGAGTAAGTCCGTATTGTGCAAATGAAGCTGTGATCCCTTCTTCGTAAAGCGTCTGCGCATTGGCTGTGATATCACCGTCAACCGCCGCTTCTGCAAGGATAAACTTCAATTCTGCCAGCGTCATAATCACCTCAGGCGCAGCTGCGTCAGTGAAAGCCTTGCCGATGGTTGCACTCGTAGACAGGTAGTTAGTCGCGATCGCATCCGGTAACCCATTTGGGTGGCCCTGGTAAATGCCATCTTTATTCGGGTTGGCGTAAACGGTAATGCGCGTGTCGCCCAGCTCGTTCATCTTATCGGCCAGCGTTTTGCTGATGTTCCAGTCGGTACGACCGCCCTGAATCAGGATCTGGTTCCATTCATTGTTGCTTGGAAGTACCGTGGTGCATTTCAGCGAAGCATTGTCTGCATTGCTCATAAACAGGGGATACTTGGTCGCATCTGCCAGGATTTCAGCCATAATCGCCTTTGATTCGGCCGGTTTCTTAACTGCCTGGCGATTGGCCAGACGCAGCCTGAGCGAGTTGGCAAACTTCTTCCATTTCAGAATGTCGCCACCGTACAGGATATCACCTGCAATGGCCGGCCCGCCTACTACCAGCTTTTCGTTCGCCATTTTCAGGTCGTTCAGCAAACCTGCATATACAGCTTCCATTGAATCATACTTCGGTGTATAAATCGGCTCAGTTGCTGTTCCTTTGATCGCGTCGCTGTAAGGGATTGCACCGTACATATCCGTGAGCAATGAAAAAACCCAGCTGCGCATCACCAGCGCTACACCTTCGTAGTTGCTGTTCGGAGTAGCTGATTCTGCGTTGGTTTGTGTGATAATGCGCTGGAAATTCAGCAAACCATCGTTGAAGAAGCCTTTCCAGTTATTGGAGAGCAGGGCAGGAGAAACCGTGTAATCGTCGCCTTCGTTACTGTAAATGTTACGGGTCAAATGTTGCACATACAGCTCGGCAGCATCAATGTTGATCCGTTCAAACCGTTCTCTGTGTCCCCAGTAGCGGTCAATGGAAGTTTCAATGCCTTGGGGAAGCAGGTATTGTGGCCCAATCGCCGTGGGGCTGTTGGGACTGGTATTCATTTCGTCAAAATCCTTGGTGCAGCTGGTCGCCGTAAGAATCCCCGCGAGGGCTGTCATCCAGATATTTCTATGAGTCAGTATGTTTTTCATTTCAAAAATCTTTAATGTCCCTGAATAGCTTGCTGGATCAAAACGAGAGTGAAAGGTTGGCGCCTATGCTGCGTGAGCTTGGCAATTCACCGTAACCAAAACCTTGTCCGTTGGCACCTTTTGCGTCAATTTCCGGATCGATGTGCGGCGTATTCTTGAATATCATCCACACGTTACGTCCTACCACCGATAATTTAGCCGACTGGATTTTTACTTTTTTCAGGATCGAAGCGCTGAAAGTGTAGCCCAGAGACAATTCGCGAAGCTTTACATAGCTGGCATCGAAAATGGCCGATTCGTGGTAGTTACGAGGGTTGCTGTATCCGTAAAGCTGATTTGCAGTTACGATCACGTCATTTGGAACATACGATTTGGAACCATCGGCAGCAGTTAGTTCACGTACACCTTTGCCAATCACACCTTCTTCGCGGCCCAATGCAGTTTCAGCATACTGACCAGTCCAGCGCGCGGTGCCAGTACCTTCGTCATAAATATCACCACCCATACGTACATCCACCAATGCGCTCAGCGAGAAGCCTTTGAAGTTCAATGTGTTCTGCATACCGCCAATCCAGTCAGGCTGGATGTTGCCAAGTCTCTGGCCGCCAGCAGTGATCGGCAGCCCGTTTGCACCGTACACCACCTGTCCATTGTATTTCTGGAAACCTACACCGTAGAAGGTGCCATAAGGCTGGCCCACCCGGGCCTCGGAAGACATACCGCGCTGGGTTGTGAGGGTATAAGTAGTAAGTCCTTCTGCAAGCTCCACCACCTTATTGCGGTTGCGGGCCCAGTTTAGCGAAACATCCCAGCTGAGCCCGTTCGGTAATTTCACCGGTGTGCCCGAAATGCTTATTTCTACTCCTTTGTTGGTGATTTTACCTGCATTCAGGATACGAGTATTGTACCCACTTGCTTTGGAAATCTCTACGCCCAGGATCTGGTCTCTCGTGGTCTGGTCGTAATAGGTAACATCAAGTCCGATTTTTCCTTTGAAAAAACGCAGGTCTGCACCCAGTTCCAGACCGGTCGTGATTTCAGGTTTTAGCGTGGAATTCGCGATCTCGATGTTCTCTGCAAACTTGGCAACCGATCCGTTCCAAGGACCTTTCGACTGGAACGTTTGTGCAAGCTGGTAAGGACTGGCGTCGTTACCTACCTGTGCATAGCTAGCGCGGATCTTGCCGAAAGAGAAAACATTTCCTTTTACATCCAGCAATTCGGTAATCACCGCACTTACAGAAGCAGAAGGGTAGAAGTAGGAGCGTGCATTGGAAGGCAATGTGCTCGACCAGTCGTTACGGGCAGTCAGGTCGAGGAACAATGCGTCTTTCCATGAGAAATTGGCAGTTCCAAACAAGCTTTGCGTTTCCGATTCCCTGATCTCGCTTTCAATGCTGTTCTGGCTGGCCACAGAGTTTCCTGCATTATAAAGTCCGTCCACCACCAGTTCGCCAACATAGAAGTAGTTTCTTTTGTAATAATTTTTACGCTGGATACCTCCAAACTGCACATTCATCCCAAAGTCAGATGTCAGGTCTTTGTTGAAAGTGAGCATAAAATCCGAGTTGGTTTCCTGGCTCCTGAGTACTTCCTCAGAGTAGCGGCCTGGCGTACGTACCCCATTCCTGACGCGCAGGAAGTTGGATACGTTGATCCGCGTATCATTCCAGTAATCTGTTCCGGTACGCACCAGAATGCTCAGCGAAGGAAGGATTTTATAGTTCAATGCGATATTGCCGAGCAGACGGTCCTTTTCATTGCCGGACGGCAGGTTTTTCTGGGAGAAATATGGGTTTGTAAAAAACGTGTGCTGCCAGTGAGGAGGATCGGTGTCTCCGGCGCGCTGGTTATGAACGTCGGTATAGCTTTCATAGTCACGCAGCTGATCCCACGAAACGTGGCGGTGCGACCAGATAAATTCCTGTCCGCCCGTGTAGCTGCGGTTGTCAGAGCCCGACTTAATGTACTCACCGGAAAGGGTTACGCTCAGGTTTTTTGTCAGATTGTAGCCGGAGTTGATACGGAAGTTATTCCGATGGAAATCATTGTAGTACATGATCCCTTTCTGATCCACGCGGCTTAGTCCCAGGCGAAAGTAGCCTTTGTCGTTCCCGCCATTCAATGCAATGCTGTTGGTGATGGTCTGGCCTGTTTGCCAGTATTCATCCCAGTTATTAGGCTGAGGAGTCAGTGGTGCAACATCGTCACCAGTCCACCACTGTCTCACCAGGCGTCCGTCCATCGGAGCTCCCCAGCTTTCGTCTGTACCTTCTGATCCCGCGAGTGGATATCTCGCGTCGTACACGGCACGGTATTGCGCTATTTGGTTGGCATCAGAGATAGTACCGCTCCAACCGTCATTGTACCAGGTGCGGTAGCCATTTCCGCCACCGTATGTATTTTGAAAATCAGGCTTGATCCACGGACGTTCAAATGTGATGTTGGAGTTAATATCAACACCCAATCCCTTAGTTCCCTGGCCCGTTTTCGTTGTAATCAAAATTACGCCGTTTGCTGCGCGCGATCCGTACAATGCAGCTGCATTAGGTCCTTTCAAAACAGACATTTCCTTAATGTTGTCGGGGTTTACTTCCGAAATCCCGCCGCCATAGGTTTTGTTGGCAGTTTGTTCCATAGGCACACCGTCGATAACGATCAGCGGCTGATTATTTCCTGAAACGGAAGAGGCGCCGCGTATCTGGATGGTGGAGCCGCTTCCCGGTCCGCCATTTGATTGAATCCTTACACCCGCGATTTTACCGGATAATGCATTGGCTACGTTGGTTGAGCGCGACTCGGTGAGTGCACTTCCTTTTACTTCCTGTACTGTATATCCCAGCGCCTTTTTCTCGCGCTCGATACCGAATGCGGTTACAACTACCTCGGATAATTGTCTGGTGTCAGATTCAAGTTTGATATCGAATTCGGTCTGGTTACCGATCGGCAGCTCCTTGATCAGAAAACCTACGTAGGAGATCACGAGTATTCCATCGCCAGGCACTGAAAAAGAGAATTTGCCGTCCGCATCTGCATTGGTACCCACATTGGTCCCTTTATAAATGACAGAAGCCCCGGCAAGTCCAAGGCCATCTTCGGCTGCCGTAATCTTTCCACTGACTTGCCTGACCTGGGCGAAAGCAAGCGGAGAGCAAAGGCATACCCATAACAATAAGAGCAGAGCTTTACGCATAGGAGTGTTAGGTTAAATGGTGAGTTGGTGTTCAGCAGGAGAAAAAAGTTATGGCTGTGTGGTGTCCACACTGCCGTGCGCCGCACACACTTTCGCGTGGACAGAACAACACAGCCATAAGCTTGCAACACTGCTTTTCCGGAAAGCAATACCCTCTTTAATCGAGGACAGGCAGGTAAGAATGCAAAGGAAAAAGCATAGTGCTACTCCTGGCAGTGTGCCTGTCCACGTTGTCCTGGGAAAATAAGTATTAAAAAAATTATATTATGTTGGTTGTGAACATCCCTGAAAAGATTACAGATAATCCCTTCGGTTCCTGGTATGTTCTTCTCTCAACAATCAGACATATTCATGTGCGGCTCGAATATGCCCTCGGCTTAGAAGTTCAGTCATTCGTTTAACGACTTCTCAAATATACTGACAATGTGAAAAGATGCAAGAGATTAGATTAAAAATGTCGACTTTTTTGCAATAAAAATTGGTCATTTAAAATCTATATAAAATCCTTTTGTAATAATCTGATAAAAAATTTCAATAAACCTGCTTTTGAGGATTATCTACCATTTTACTAGGTTATTTTTGTCTATAATACTTCCTAAATAGCTATTGTATAGATGTTTATAGGTTTAGAATTGAATTCTGTCTTGTGACAAATGGTTACTTTTAAGAAAATGCCGATTAAAAATGTTTTCGTAAGTCAGGGACAAAAAAATAAGGCTCCGGATAGAAGCCTTATTTGTATAAACCAGGAATAATTATATTTAAGCGTCAATGTACCTCTTTAATATCGGCCTGTACGAATCCACCCGTCGGTCGCGTAGGAATGGCCAGGTAGTACGGTAATGGTCGAGCTTTTGGAGATCAAGTTCCTGTACATGTGTAACTTCCTCTTCATGCGGCGCCAGGTATATCAATCTTCCATGCGGATTTGCGATGAATGAACCTCCCCAGAACTGCTGGTCTGCTTCGCGGCCGACGCGGTTCACCGACACTACGTAAACGCCATTTGCGACAGCGTGTCCGCGCTGGATAGTCTGCCAGGCTCCGTACTGTTCCTCATTCGTAGCCGGGTCGGTTTCGTTGGTATCCCAGCCGATTGCGGTAGGGTAGAAAAGGATTTCTGCGCCCATTAAACTTGTAATCCGCGCTGCTTCGGGGTACCATTGGTCCCAGCAGATCAGCACACCGATTTTCGCAAATTTTGTTTCAAAAATCCGGTAACCGTCTTTGTCACCTTGCTCCTGCGGATCGCCGGTAGGTGCATCTCCGGGTGTGAAATAGAACTTTTCGTAATAACCGGGATCATCGGGAATGTGCATTTTGCGGTATTTCCCCAGGTAAGCACCGTCTGCATCGAGTACGGCAGTCGTATTATGGTACAAGCCGTGAGCACGCTTCTCGAATAGTGATGCGATGATCACAACCCCCAGTTCTTTGGCAAGTGCACCGAGCTCTATGGTAGAAGGTCCGGGAATTGCCTCGGCTAATGCGAAATTTCCATGGTCCTCGACATCGCAGAAATAAAGGGATTTGAAAAGCTCCTGCAGGCAGATAATGTTAGCGCCTTTTGCGGCAGCCTCGCGGATTTTTACAGTTGCTTTCTGAAAATTGGCTTCAACATCAGCGGTACAGCTCATTTGTACCAAACCTATGTTTACTTTTTTTGTCATGAATCTGGGTTGGTGGATTTGCCTTTAATTGATCATGGAAATTAACACTATTTTTCAGGCGGTAGTTCTTTGATCGGGAAAGAGAATGAAATCTCGTTCATGCATTTGAAGTGTTTCTGCGGACATGATTTGTAGCCGATCTTGGAACAGGGACGACAGCTCAGTCCTTTCCTTTCCAAAACTTCAAATGTGGTTTTGTAAGGATACATGCCAAATTCGGGGACTGTATTGCCCCAGATCGAGTACACTTTTTTCCTGAATGCAGCCGCTACGTGCATTAAGCCGGTATCGTGGGAAAAAACGATTTTTGCATGGCGGATCAGTGAAGCCGACTGGTTAAAATTGTATTTGCCGCAGCTGTTGAAGATCAGTCCGCCGGGTAATGCGGCTGTTATTTTTTCACCATTGTCAAAATCCTCGGGGCCGCCGAGAAGAATGGTCGGGTAGTTGATTTTTTTACAAAGTTCAATCATTCGCTCAACCGGTAACTTTTTGGTACCATGCTGACCACCGATCGCGTAGGCAACAAACCCGTTTTGATGCGCGGCGGGCAGCCACCCGGTTTCTACGTGGTCTTTATAAGGAATGAAATAATCGAGCCCCTCGGCGTCGTTTACTACACCAAAACCTTTAAGAGTATCCATATTCCTGTCCACGATATGTACATCGGGCAGGTAATTGATCTTGAATTGCGTGAGCAGCCACTTTTGCACATTCAGTTTTTTGAAGCTGACAGCCGGAACGCCCAGTGCAAACTTGATACGCAGCGTGCGGACATTATGATGAAGATCAATCAGGTAGTCGAAATTTTCGGCTTTGAGTTGTGCGAGCAATTCCTTCGTGTTCTTTTCCAGCAGCCAGATTTTGTCAATATAAGGATTGTCCCGCAACAGGAACTCGAACTTGCTTTTGGTAAAATAGTGGATCTCAGCGCCGGGATATTGCTTTTTCAAACACCTCACTACCGGAGTTGTCAGGATAATATCTCCGATTGAAGAGAAGCGTAAAATCAGGAATTTGGCAGGTTTATTCACTTTGAAGTTCTTGGCGTTGCTGATTGGGGAGGAGATTGGCCGGCCGGCGATGCTTCCAGCGGCGGTGACTCCACAACCAGTTATCCGGCTGTGCAATGATATCTTCTTCCAAATGCTGTATCTGACTTTGCAGGATCGCATTGGTCGGTTCCAGCCTCGGAGTTTCTGTAATCAGTTTAAAGCTGGCCTTGTAAAAGCCCCTTTTCGTCCGGCTTTTGGCGATTCCCATATACAAAACGGGCGCATTCAGCCTGCGCGCGATCAGTTCACCGCCTCGGAAAAAGCCAGTGTCCTGATGCAGGAATGTAGTCCAGTATGCTTTTTCCGGAACAGGGGACTGATCATTGATCAGTACAAACAGAAATGGTTTGTCGCGCGGTTCAAGTGCTTTGCTGATCGCGTCTTTCATAGGTACCATTTCTGTCCCGAAACGCGTGCGGAAACTGCGAAACCAGTCATCGAAAACGTCGTTGGCAAGCTCGTGGTAAACGACAATGATCTGGTAGGATAGTTTGGCGGAGGCAAACAGATTGAGCATTTCCCAGTTGCCTAGGTGACCAGCCATGACCACCACATTTTGTCCTTTTTCATGATAGTGGTCGAGGATCGGCATTTCAAGATCAAACCTTTCCAGTAAGTCTTCCCTGGAAATGGATATCATCTTGATCGTTTCAAAAATAATGTCGGTGAAGTTCTTGTAGTAGCGTTTGGCAATTGCCTGGATCTCCGAGTCGCTATATGTAGGAAAACTATTCTTTAAATTACTGATAATCACACTCTTGCGGTAGTTTCCCACATTGAATATCAGGTAGCGGAATATGTCGGAAAGTTTATATAACTTCTTCCAGGAAAGCCTCGAAATCGCAGTAAGAAATGATAGAAGGAGCCTGGTAGAAAATGTCTTCATTACTAAATCCTTTCAAAAAGAAGCATTCTACAAAAAAAATAGTTCCGGTCAAACTATGAAAGGAAATGCTGGCTGATTTAGGCAAAGGGAGAGATGTTGAGGCCGCGGCAGTAGCGCGCTCAATGGTTGGCTTTGTTGACAAATTTTGTTAGATTCACTCTTTCAAACACCCGCATGAACTCATTTGGAAGGATTATTTGACATCAAAAATGATCGCCGCCTAAGCGTGTACTTGTACAGGATGGGGTTCGGTATGTGGATGCTGTACCTGGTCCTGGGTGCACCTGCATTGCATACCTATATGCAATACCGGCAGGATTGCGGGTTACTTTCCTTCGCATTCATGATCTTCGGTTTTACAGCTGCGATGGTCTACGATTACTTTCACCATCACGATCAGTATGAGATCAAAAAGAAGTGGCTATTTGTCAGCTATCTGATCCTGGCGGGCATTATCTATTTTCTTGAATTTCACCAGAAAGGGAGAGTAGTTGACCTTCACTGGCTGATCCGGCTGCTCTGAAACTTAGTTTGCGACAGAGCTGCTTTTCTGCATCATTTCCTTTACTTTTTGAATAGACAAATCGGGTAAAGCGGCTACTTTTCCAATCACCATAATAGCAGGAGAGCCAATTTCGCTTACTTTCGAAAGCGGCAGGATATTACTGATTTTTCCTGTTACCACCTTCTGGTTTTCCAGCGTACCATTCTGGATGATCGCTATCGGCTCGTCCGTTTTGTTCAAACCTGAATACATTTCAACGATCTCTTCCAGTTTGTGAAGTCCCATTAACACTACAACAGTGGCGGAAGATTGGGCGGCCAGATGCAGGTCTTTCGATAGCTCGTGCGCTTTGGTAGTGCCTGTTATCACCCAAAAACTCTCACTTACACCCCGAGAGGTCAGCGGAATACCCGCCAACGCAGGAACCGCATAACTGCTTGAAATACCCGGAATAATCTCTGATTCAATACCATGTTCCGCAGCAAAAACGACTTCTTCATAGCCGCGGCCGAAAATAAAGGAATCACCCCCTTTGAGTCGCACAACAGCTCCGTATTGTCTGGCTTTTTCAACGATCAGATCATTGATCTCATCCTGTCCGCAGCTGGTTTTGCCAAAGCGTTTCCCAACGAGAATTTTAACACATTCGTCGGGGCAATAATCAAGAAGTGAGGGGTGAGCAAGGGAATCGTACAACACGACTTTGGCTTTTTGCAGCGCCTTAACTCCCTTTAAGGTGATCAGATCCGGATCTCCCGGCCCTGCACCGATTAATGTAAGTTTCATATCTTGGGGGACTTCGGCTTTCGGTTATCGGCAGTCGGCACTTTTGAAAAGCCGAAAGCTGGTAGCCGAAAGCCGAAAGCCATTTTAACTATCTTTTCCAAACGAAAGCTCCTGCAATACAGGTTCGCCTGTTTCGGCGAGCTGGCTTTCGCGGGTATCTCTTACGAAATCGAGGAATTGAGCCGCAGTGCTGATAAAGTATGTTGCAAACTCCTGCGTGGGCTCAAACTTATTAATGCTGAAAGCCAACGATTTGAATGGAGTTTCCGCTTTTTCTGGCAGCTGGAATTCGGCAGGAGTTTCATACTTGAAATCTTGTCCGAAATGTGTTTCGAAATCGTTGACAATACCATATTGTGTATTGGTATTGACATCCTTCGTCATCAATAATCCCTTAGCACCAGTGATAAGCACGTTATATGCATGGTAAATGGCATCTGCCCAAATACCGGATTCAAAATTCTCTTTTGCAAGATTCAGTTTTTCCTGACCTTCGGTGATCGTCGTAGCAACCAGGTCAACCAGTACGCTCGCACATTCACCAACACCAATCTCCGTTTTAAACAGCTCATCATGATCCCAGTCGCGATAATCATCATCCTGCAAGGTTGACAAGTCAGCGAGTGGTTTCAGGAGTTGGAAAAAGTAATTCTTGGTCTGGCGCTGGTAGTACTGGTTATAATACTCACCATCGAAAGCATTTGCCTCGTAATCATTAAAAAGCAGCCTTAAAGCTTCCGGTCCGCGTTTGGTAGGAACTTTAATCACCTTGTCGCCGATCAGTCCGACACCGTCGCCTGTAAAGCCGCCGCCAAGTAGTACCTGCAATGCAGGAAGTACCAGCTTGCCGTTCTTAATCGAGCTTCCGTGGAAACCGATATTACACGCATTGTGCTGACCGCAACCATTCATACAGCCGCTGATCTTAATCTTGATATCCTGATTGTAGATCATCTCAGGATATTCGTCGCGCATTACATCTTCCAGTACACGGGTAATTCCGTAGCTGCTGGAAATTGCCAGGTTACAGGTATCGGTTCCAGGGCAGGTAGTAATGTCCATGGTACTGTCGAAACCAGGCGTAACCAGTCCGAGCTTAGCCAGTTCGTGGTAAATCGCAACCAGATCTTCGCCTTTTACAAAGCGCAGAATGTATCCCTGGTTAACAGTCACGCGGATATCATCGGCTGCGTACTTGCGTACAACATCCGCCAGGCTACGGGCGATATTGGAGTTCATATCTCCCAGCAATACCCTCAGTTGTACCGCATACCAGCCTTTTTGTTTTTGTTCAAAAGTGTTGGTGCGAAGCCATTTTGTGAAAATATCCAGCTTGTCTGCCTCAATGCTTTCAGCGGCGATTTTGAGGATCTCAGCTTCGCTCAGTGAAGGACGTGGCGCGTAAGTAATGGATTCAATTTCCTTGGTTCCAAAAAGATCCTCAGGAATTGTGAAAACCTTGTTTTTCAATGCTACGCGTTGTTCCTCCACACGCGCCATCATTTCTTCCAGACCCAGGTCATTTAAAAGAAACTTCATACGTGCCTTGTGGCGACGTACGCGCTCTCCATAGCGGTCAAAAACGCGGAGTAATGCTTCTATAAAAGGAATAACATCTTTTTCTTCCAGGAATTCGAAAGCGGTCTGTGCCGAAAAAGGCTGCGCGCCCAGGCCGCCGCCGATCAGCACTTTAAATCCTTTTACAGATTCTCCGGCTTCGTTCACACCCATTTTAGCGATCAAACCCACATCGTGAATGAATGCAAGGGCAGAGTCTTTCTCAGAAGATGAAACCGCAATCTTGAATTTCCGGCCCATGTCCTGGTTAATAGGATTACGGAGGAAATATTGAAAAATCGAATGCGTAAGCGGCGTTACGTCAAATGGTTCGTCAGGATCAATTCCCGCGATAGAAGATGCAGTAACATTGCGAATGGTATTACCACAAGCCTCTTTCAAGGTAATTCCGGCATCTTCCAGGTCTGCCCACAATTGAGGTGAATCCGCCAGTTTTACAAAGTGCAGCTGGATATCCTGGCGCGTGGTAGCATGAAGGTTTCCGGTTGCGAACTTGTCGGAGGTATCTGCAATGCGAACGAGCTGGTCTGCGGTAATGCGCCCGTAAGGTAGTTTGATACGGATCATTTGCACACCAGGCTGGCGCTGACCGTATACACCGCGTGTCAGACGAAATTTACGGAATGCTTCTTCCGGTGTTTCGCCCGTATTAAACGCATTGATTTTGTTGTTCAAATCAATGATATCACGCTTTGCAACGGCGGATACTTTGTCAGAAATCAATATTTCGCTCATGGTATATATTCTTTTCTTCTATCGGAATAGTATATTGTTTGTGTGTGTGTGTTGCCTTTCAGGGTATTAATTGGTTGCGCTGAGCAACTTGTCATGCTGAGCGCACCGGGCCGCCGGGCAATTGCAGCATTATTCTATCATACAAGCCCCCACAGTCACATTTGATGTCTCGTCAATCAGAATTGCTGCGCCGTTTGCGCGGTTTTTCTGATAGGGATCGTAAGCAATAGGCTGGGCTGTTCTTAATATAATTCTTGCAACGTCGTTCAGTTTCAAGCTGTCAACTTCGTCGATCTTTTCGTAAGAGTTGATATCGATCTGATATTCAATGTCACGGATCGAGCAGCGGGAGCGGGCAGTACCGTGTTGTAAGATGTATTTGCTTCCTGCTTTCAGCGGCTTTCTGTCGTCCATCCAGCAAACCAGTGCTTCAATGTCCTGACTTACAATAGGAGCGTTGTTCAATGAAACAATGGTATCGCCGCGGCTGATATCTATGTCGTCTTCAAGCAATATCGTTACCGATTCTAGAACAGAGGCTTCTTCTATTTCGTTTCCGCCAAATTCGATTTTAGCGATTTTAGATTCTTGCTCAGAAGGCAAAACTTTGATCAGATCACCCTTTTTAAAGCTGCCACTCTGTACCCGCCCTGCATAGCCGCGGTAATCATGCAGCTCGTCGGTTTGCGGACGAATTACATATTGTACTGCAAATCGGCCGTCTTCCAGATTCTGGTCTTTCAGCACATTAACATTTTCCAGAACCGAAAGCAATGTCTCACCGGTGTACCAGTTCATGCTGGTGGATCTGTCTACAATATTATCGCCGTTCAATGCACTTACCGGAATGATCGTCAGGTCTTTGATCGCCAGTTTCTGCGCCAGTTCCTGATAAGATTTAGCAATTTCCAGGAATGCATCTTCCGAGTTCCCAACCAGGTCCATTTTGTTAACTGCCACAATTACATGCGGAATCCCGAGCATGGAAGCGATCAGCGAATGTCTGCGGGTTTGTTCCACTACACCGTGACGCGCGTCAACCAGAATAATAGCCAGGTCTGCATTCGATGCGCCGGTTACCATATTTCGGGTATACTGAATATGCCCAGGTGCGTCAATACTGATAAACTTGCGGTTTGGCGTCTGAAAATATTTGTAGGCTACATCAATGGTAATCCCCTGCTCACGCTCAGACCGAAGTCCGTCCGTAAGTAAAGCAAGGTCAATTTCACCTGCATTACGTGTCTTGCTGGCGCGTTCGATGGCTTCCATCTGATCGGCCAGGATATTTTTTGTATCAAAAAGCAAGCGGCCGATTAAGGTACTTTTTCCATCGTCAACCGATCCTGCTGTTATAAATCTTAGTAAATCCACTTGAAATCTGTTTAAAGTCTATGAGTTTATAGTTTATGAGTTCAGAGTTTACGAGAAAACTTTAAACTCATAAACTCCTAAGCTTTAAACTGCTTTAAAAATATCCCCCCTTTTTTCTATCCTCCATTGCCGCTTCGGTTTGTTGGTCGTCAATGCGGGTTTCGCCTCTTTCACTGATCCTCGAAACTGTAATTTCAGCAATTACTTCATCCAGGGTTGCTGCGCTTGATTCAACGGCTGCTGTACAGGTCATATCACCCACAGTCCGGAAACGGACCTGGCGCGTAACGATCTGATCTTCCGGGTCGCTTTCGATCACCGGCGTGTGGTTGAGCAGTTTGCCGTCGCGTAAAATCAACTCTCTTTCGTGGGCAAAATAAATAGATGGTAGTGCGATACCTTCTCTTTTCAGGTAAGCCCATACATCCAGCTCGGTCCAGTTCGAAATCGGGAAAACGCGCACGTTTTCGCCTTTCTGTATTCTTCCGTTAAACAGGTTCCACAATTCAGGGCGCTGACGTTTTGGGTCCCACTGACCGAATTCGTCGCGGAAAGAGAAGATACGTTCTTTTGCGCGTGCTTTTTCTTCATCCCGGCGGGCGCCGCCAATGCAAGCATCAAATTCAAATTCTTCAATCGTGTCCAGCAAAGTAAAAGTTTGCAGCCAGTTACGACTTGCATTCTTACCAGTCTGTTCTTTCAGCCCTTTCGCTTTGATCGTATCTTCCACATATCTCACAATCAGCTTCGCGCCGATCTTTTTAGCAAGCTCATCTCGGTATTCAATTGCTTCAATGAAATTATGTCCGGTATCCACGTGTACCAGCGGAAACGGGATTTTACCGGGCGCAAATGCTTTTTGGGCAAGATGGACGAGCGTGATAGAATCCTTTCCACCTGAAAAAAGCAGTGCAGGGCGCTCAAACTGTCCCGCTACCTCACGCATAATGTAAATGGCTTCTGCTTCAAGCTGATCCAGGTAATCCGGCGCTTTCTTTTCCGCTCCTACCGAAGCCTCATTGACTGAAATTGACATGGTTGTTTAATTTTTCTTGCAAGAATTATTTGGCAATCGGCTTTCGGTAATCGTCCGTCGGCTTAAAGCCTCAAAATTATTTATAGATCGCGGAAGCAAAGTTCGATTGCCGGCAGCTGATTGCCGACGGCTAGCGCACTATTTCGCATGCAGCCCGCATTCTTTCTTTGATTCATCTTCCCACCACCAGCGACCGGCGCGGAAATCTTCGCCTTCCTGGATCGCTCTTGTACAGGGTGCGCAGCCGATACTTACAAAACCTTTGTCGTGCAGCGGATTGTAAGGGATACCATTTGATTTTACGTAATGTTTTACCTCTTCAAAATTCCAGTTCAGGATAGGATGGAACTTTACCAGCTGATGCGCCTCGTCCCATTCCAGCTGCGGCATGTCGTGGCGATTGCCCGATTGTTCCGCCCGGATACCTGTAACCCATATCTTAGCGCCTTTAAGTGCACGGTTCAAAGGCTCTACCTTGCGGATAAAGCAGCATTCTTTTCTGTTTTCAACGGAGTCGTAAAAGCTTAGCGGGCCTTTTGTGCTCACCAGCTCTTCTGCTGCGGCTGTCTGCGGATAATATACTTTGATCTTCGTGTCATACCGGTTATTAGTTTTTTGCAGCGTCATATAAGTCTCGCTGAAAAGCCGGCCCGTATCCAGTGTGAAAATCGTGATGTTCAGGTTGTTCTTTAAGATCAAATCAGTAATAACCTGATCCTCATAGCCCAGACTGGTCGAAAACACAACTTCGCCCGGGAACAAGTCAGCCAATACAGCCAGCGACTCAATTTCGCTTTTCCCGGCAATAGCAGCATTTAATGATGATATTATTGTCTCGTTCATGGTGATTTATTAATTCAAATCGAAACGGGTGACGTTTAAAAATTCTTTATTCAAATGATCAAAGTCTTTATCCGTCGTTACTAATGTTGCACTCAAAACACTCGCCGTCGCAGCAATCCACAAGTCATTTTTGCCCATGTTTCTGGCTGAGCATTTTAGCGGTTTTTTCGGCAATCTGTCTTGACTGAAAGCGTCAATTTCTGCGTACCGTTGTATTATTGGCTTTTTTAGTTCCTTTATAATCAGCACAGATTCTTCAATAGAATTCAATGCTTTCATTTTTTGCTCACCCCAGTTATTTTGAATTCCGATAGACGTTAACTCTGCCATGCAAACTGCCGAAGTAAACATTTGACTCACGCCTCCTTCATCTTCAAAGTACTTTTGTAATGTGTTAACCAGATTGTGTTTTCGTAAATAAGCAAGCAAAATGTTGGTGTCAAGGAAGTATCTCATTTATTAAGCTGAGAAAGTAAAAGCTCAAATGGTTCTTGTATGTCCATTTTATCAGCAAGCTTTTTCATTCTTTCCTCGTCAAAACCCTTATAACTCTGCTCCTGTTTTATGCTTTCGATCCATTCTACTGTTGATGCGTATTCCGTGGTTGGTTCGAGCAGTTCCTTTGCAGGATCACCCTCCGGCAATGAATAATAAGACAGATCATTCAATGAAACGTCTGCAAGATCTGCTGCCTGCTTCGCATCGAGTGCTCCCTTTTTAAACAGCTGTACTGCAATTGAAAGCAGCACTTCTTTTTTCTCAAATTGATCTGGAATTTCAATTGTTAATGTGTGCATGATCTAGCTGTTTTTAAGTGATTACTACTCCAATATACCACTTTTAACCGACACCTCAACCGCCTGGGTGAAGTCTTCGATCAGGTCTTCAATGTCTTCCAAACCTACTGAGATACGGATCAGACCAGGGGTGATACCCAATGCTTTTTTCTCCTCCGGCTTCAATTTCGCGTGGGTTGTTGTGTTTGGATTCGTTACGATCGTTCTGGTATCTCCCAGGTTTGATGATAGCGAAGCAATTTCAAGTGCGTCCATGAATGCGGCGACCCTTTCAAATCCACCTTCCAGTTCAATGGTCACAACCGCGCCGCCTGCTTTCATTTGCTGCTTTGCCAGTTCATGCTGCGGGTGAGAAGCCAGGAAAGGATATTTCACCTGCTTCACGTCCGGGTGTTTTTCCAAAGCTGTCGCAAGCTGCAATGCATTGGCCGCGTGTTTTTCCATTCTCAGGTTCAGCGTTTCAAGACTCTTGCTCAAAACCCAGGCGTTAAACGGAGACATTGACGGGCCAGTCTGGCGACAGAAAAACCGCAATTCTTTGATATATTCTTTTTTTCCAACAACAATTCCACCCAATACACGGCCTTGTCCATCCATGAATTTCGTAGCCGAATGCAAAACGAGGTCAGCACCGTAATCCGCGGGGGTTTGCAAAGCGGGTGAGGCAAAGCAGTTATCTACATTAAAAATGATATTGTGCTTCTTGCAAATGCGGCCGATCATCGCCAGATCTACCAGGTCCAAACCGGGGTTAGAAGGTGTTTCCAGGTAAATCATGCGCGTATTAGGCTGAACCGCGGCTTCCCATTCAGCTTCTGTTGCGTCTGCATCCAGGTAAGTATGCGTAATGCCCCATTTGCTCAGGATTTGGGTAATTACCTGATGCGCTGAACCAAACAATGCACGACAAGCCAGAATATGGTCGCCCGTTTTCAACAAAGCCGCCATACTCGCAAACACAGCCGCCATTCCGGTTGCAGTCGCAACGCCGTCTTCACAATCTTCCAGGAGGCACACTTTGTCTACAAATTCCTGTACACTCGGATTAGAAAAACGGCTGTAAATATTACCTTCTTCTGTTTCCTCAAAGAGCGCTTTTCCCTGTTCGGCACTTTCAAAAGTGAAGCTGCTAGTCAGGAAGAGCGGAGTGGAATGCTCGCGGTACTTCGTTTTGCCCGTTTGCGTGCGGATTGCTTTGGTTTGTTTTTTCATTGGAAGCTGTTGGCTTTTAGCATTTAGCTATTAGCTTTTTGGCTGTTAGCAGTTAGCTTGTAGCTCTTTACTTTAAATTATTTGTAAAACTATCGATGGTCGTCCCTTATAACTTACCTAATCCTTTCCTTCCTCCTCCATTCTCCCTTTCCTCCCTAAAAAGCTAAAAGCTAATTGCTAACAGCTAACAGCTTTTAGCTAAAAAATAACCATATAAATTATCCTCAAACTCACAATAATAACAATGGTACCTACCATGATCATCATTGTTTTGATCGGTAGTCTGCGTGAAAGGTTGGCGGCGATTGGGGCGGCTACCATTCCGCCTAGTATCAATCCCAGGACGACCTGCCAATGCGAAAAACCGATGATGCTGATGAATGTGATCGAACTGGCAAGCGAAACGAAAAATTCAGCCAGGTTAACCGAGCCGATGGTATATTTCGGGTGACGTCCGCGGGCGATCAGCGTGGAAGTTACGATTGGTCCCCAGCCGCCGCCGCCTATCGAATCGAGCGTTCCGCCCGCCATTGCAAGCCAGCCAATTTTCCGGATTGGCTTTTTTTCGACACGCTTTTTTAACGCTTTCTGAACGATAAGAATTCCCAGTATCAGCGTGTAAACTGCCACCAATGGCTTGATAATGTAGATATATTGTTCGAGTGAAGACAGTAGGTAAGCACCCGTAATCGCGCCGAGGACGCCGGGGAACAGGATCTTTTTGAAAAGTTTGCTGTTTACATTGCCGAATTTCAGGTGCATGTACCCCGAAACCCCGCTGGTGAATATCTCAGAACTGTGCACACTCGCACTCACAGCCGAAGGTGGTACGCCCAAAGTCAGCAGAAACGTAGCCGCTGTCACGCCATACGCCATTCCCAGTGCGCCGTCGATCATCTGCGCGACAAACCCGCCGAGTACATAGTAGAAAAAATTCTCATTTACTTCCAGCTCATTCCAGAGCACGGTAAGGCGATCGTAGGTGAAAAATGTAAATAACAGATGCCCGAGCACCATTAATGCAATCGCAGAGAAAATATTGACAGCTACTTCGGTCCGGGTACGTTTGCGGACAGTCGCTGCCCATACTTTTTGCTGGATCGTTTCCCAGGTAAGGGGAGTGCGTGCCGGATGAATGTGCGGATTTGCAGTTGTTTCAGAAGTGGTATTTGCGAGAGGCTTGTTGAAAGGCAGGTCCGATTCACCCGGCAAGTCGGGCAGGTAAACAACCTGACCTTTTTCCCGTGCAATCGCAGCCAGCCGGCGATCTTCATCAGGATTTCCGCTCGCGATGTAAGCTACGTCGAGTGATTCCCAGTCGTTTGCTGCGTTGGTATCAGATGAGGGTGTAAAATCCGCCGCTTCCTTCAAAGTCTATTAACTATACTATTCTTATAGAGTAATTTAAGCATGCAAAGTTAATTTCATTTTGTTAATTATCAAAGACAGGTTTCAAGCAGCTGCTTTACAAACCTGTCTTTGACTTGAAGGGACTGTGTGTCGTGCAAAATTCTTCGGCTGATCGCCTCAGTAGCAGCGTATTTCGAAAAGTGCAGCTGGAATGTCCGGGTTTTTGCTAACGATATTTAGTTTCAACGATCTTGTACTAACCGGCTTTTCAAGCCTGATGCGCCGCCTGGTCTGGTGGTTTTCGCTGATGCTGCCAATTACATTTCCCTGATCATCCAAGAGTTCGAGCGCTGTTACGCAGAAAGGCATTACATTTTCCGGGTGAACATAGATCACGTTTTCCATTGGATGATCTGAATCCGTATCAAAAACAAGATCTATCTGGTTGATAATGACTGCTTCATTCCAATTAATTGTCACAGATGGAGCCTCGTCTTCCAGTGCGGATACCCACGCATTAGGCGCGGCTATCGGTCGGTGCAGTCCGTTTTTCAGGTTTTCTGTTCCAAATGCATTGAGGCGCCCGCCAAGCTGAAATGCGAGGTTTTTTCCCTCAGGTCTTCGTTGCGGACACCAGAATTCAAAGGTATCTACCCCCAGATCTTCGGTCGGCTCCTGTTTTCCGTAGTTTGAAACAGCAGGATTGGTCGCATTGAAAACTGTTAAAACGCCCGTTACTCGCTTGTCGCTGTATTGTATTTTGACTTTTTCGTTCTTCAAAAAACAAACAAAAGCGTAGCATTCTTCGTCGAACGAAGCGTCCCAATCGAGCTGGATTTCCTGCCTTCCCTGATTTAATGTCAGCGATTTTCTTTCGATTGTCACATCAGGAGTGTGATTGAATGCCTTGCTGCTTTTGCGCAACTCTACTTCCAAAGTGGTATTTTCCAAAACATCAACCCAAACCTTCACAAATGGCATTTTACCCTGAACCGGCAACATTTGCGCTACTGAATGCACAATAAGGGACCAGTGATCCGAGCCGGGTAGTCCCGTAAGCCGCAGCTCTGATGAAGCTGAAATGCCGGAAGCTTTTTGAACCAGATCTTCATGATCGGAAATAGCTGTTTGCGGCAGATACTGTCCCGATCTCCAAAGTTCAAGCTGGTATTCTTTTAAATGCTGTTGGCCTATCTCGCGCGGCGTACAGCCGTACTTTTTTGCAAGCGCCGCCGCGATACCTACCGCCTGCCCGCCAACTGCACTCGTTGCCATTACCCGCGTCGAAGCAAATGCCACGTGCGTTGCGCTGATAATGCGGCCTGCTATAAAGAGGTTAGTGATATTCCGACTGTAATAGCATCTGTAAGGAATGCTGTAAACGCCTTTGCTATGCCACTGATTACAACCTGATTGGTCGCTGTAAACACCATCGGCCGGGTGCAGATCCAGGCTCCAACCGCCGAAAGCAGCTGTATCTTTAAATGTCGTTTGCTCAACAATATCCTGCTGTTTAAGCATGTAATCGCCTTCAAATCGCCTGCTTTCGCGCTTCCCCGGAATGGTACCCACCCATTCGAGCGTCATGTTCTCCGATTCGGGAAACTCGCCTGAATTTTTAATGTAATTCCACGCACCGTATACGACCTTCCAGAGTTCCCATTTGATCTGCTCAGTATCGTGTACCGTATCCATTCTCCCGCCAAATTCCAGCCACCAGAGCCGACAGCCGAAATCTTTGGGATTAAAGGTTTTATAGCGTGGTATCTCGGTAATATCCTGCAATGCATAGGAGGGAGGAATGAACTTCACTGGCCGGCCCGCATCTTTGGAATAAAAATACATGGAATGCCCCAGCAGCTCGCCGTAGGCTTTATCCGGCGCAAATTTCTCACCAAACTCCTCCATTGATTCCGCGCCCATTCTGAATGCAGCCCCGGCGAGAAAACCCAGGATTCCGTCGCCGGAGGCGTCACAAAACAAGGGAGCCGACACTTTGTATTTCGTGCTGTTCTGACTGCAAAATGCGTGAACTGCCTCTATTTCATTACCTTCCTCTCCATCCCCTGTTTTTTTGTCCAAATCAAAAACCGCAGTATTGAGCAGCAGCGTAATATTAGGTTCCTGGATTACTTTTTCGAGCAAAACAGTATCGAAAATCAGTGGGTTACCATCAGGGTTCCGGTAGATATTTTCAAGCATAATCTCGTCGATCACGCCGCCTTCGCGTGCCCAGCGGTTGTTGTTTCCCATGTGAGAGGTAGCGCCGAGTATCCACAGTCTTACTTCGCTGGAACAGTTTCCACCGAGCACCGGCCTGTCCTGGATCAACGTTACTTTCACACCCGCCCGCGCCGCAGTAATCGCCGCGCAGGTACCCGATAATCCTCCTCCTACAATCACCAGATCAGCCGCGGATTCAATGGTTTTCGGTGTTCTTTTCGCAGAAGCTTCTTCTTGTATCATTTTGTTAGATTTTTTACGTCACTGGTTCAAAGCGCGACGCTTATTCCAATGCGAACTCAGCTTCCGTTGTGAGGAAACCCGTTGGTTTATAGATCGAGATATGTGTTTTTCCTTCAAATCCGCGGATGGGAACAAGTACTTCCCTGCTTTCGCCGGGGTTTAGTTCGGGGATGCTGACTTTTGTGTCCGAAGTTTTAATGTAGTAGCCGGATAGCTTTCGCGCAGGGAAATCAGCCCGTGCTGTGACTTTGATCGTCAATGTGTTAGCTCCCAATTCGCCAGACTGGTAACCCACTTTTTCAATTGTCACCGGCGACAATTCCTCCTGATGCACCTTGTAAGCGCGGCGGGGAGAACGGTCGGCGCCGACGATCCCCCAGGGACGGAAACCATTTGCATTGGTACCAAACAACTTGCTGCGATAATCGTTGTAAGTCCACCAGGAAGTTGCGGCCACGTAAGGTCTTTTACGTACTTCGGCAATTACGTCCCGGATATGCTGCGCCTGGTATTCCTCGCCGCCCTTTCCGTCGGAGCGCGTGCCCCATTCGCTGATGAAAATGGGCTTGTCGGGATATAGTTTATGAATGTGATCGAGGGATTTCGCGTGACCGCCATAGGTGTTGGTCGAAACAAAATCCACATACTGACTGGCTTCGTCCTCCGGTTTCGCAGGCAATGCATTCAGGCGCATGCTCGCAAAAGTGTATAACCGGGTAGGGTCCACTTCCCTGGCGAATGCGATCATATCCTTCGTCCAGCGCTGACCGGCGGGTTCTTCAGACAAATATTCATTGCCGACGCTGTAAGCAATCACGCTCGGGTGGTTCCAGTCGCGCTCGGCCATTTCCCGGAATTGCGACCTGAAATTGGCGCGCATGGAATCATTGTCCATTTGCTTGCCTGTCAGCTGCCAGTTACCCGCTTCTGTGATAATCAGCATACCGAATTTGTCGGCCAGGTCATAATAGTATTCGGCAGGTGTATAATGCGTAAGCCGCTGGAACTCCATACCAGCTTCTTTCATCAGGCGGAAGTCTTTTTCAACGAGCCAATCCGGCTCCATAGAACCAAGACCGGGATAATCGAGTACCCGGTTACCGCCTCCCACTTTCAATGGCTTACCATTCAGCAGGATCTGTGCATTACGGACTTCAACTTTCCTTATGCCAAAATGGGATGCGATCGAGTCAGTACCAACGGTGGCTTTCAGTTCGTACAGATTTGGCTGGTCGAGGTCCCACAACTTTACGTAGGCGGCGGGAATGCTCGCTTCCGCTTCCATGAGCGCAGTTTGTCCGGCTGGTATGTTCGCCGGTTTTGCTTTCCATTTCAGTGTAACAAGTTTTTTATCCTGGAATACAGTGAATTCTGCTTTCGGTGAAACTGCATTTGCAGATGCATTTTTTATGCGAATCCGGGCAGTAATACTCGCGGTGTTTTTGGCAAGATCCGGTGTGGTTTCAATCTTGATATTTTCAGCATAAACCTCCGGCTCGATGGTGAGATAAACCGGGCGGATCAGCCCGCCGTAATTGACCCAGCCGACAAAAGAATCGTCCATTTTGTTATTATCCTTCACTCCGGGAATGGTGTTGGTTTTCCAGGTATTGTTGTTCACAGCTACCACCAGCTCGTTGTTTTCTTTGAGCAAATCAGTCACATCAAAACTGAATGGGGTATACCCACCTTCATGCTCCCCGACCTTTTGACCATTGAGCCAAACGTAAGTCTTGTAATAAGCCGCATCGAAATGCAGGATCACGCGTTTGCCCGAAGCCGGTTTCCAGGGGAAAAACTTGCGGTACCAGGCGGTTCCTGTGTAAAATTCATAGCGCGGGTCTGTCGAAAAACAATGCGGTACGGTCACCTTATCCTGCCGCGCAGTTTTGGCGGTCCCTTCTTTATACCACTGATTTGAAATCCCCAGCTCGGCCGGGTCCAGTACAAACCACCAGTCGCCATTCAGCGAAATCGCACCGGGATCTTTGATATGGTACTGCGCGAAGCTGTTTTGGGAAGCCCAGCAGATGATAACCAAGAGCAGCGCTCTAAATTTATTGTTCATAAAATGCGTTAAGGGATTCAAATGGATTAACTAAAAGGTCATTCGTGCGGATAATTTTCTTGAACTGGTAGTAGCACGTCCACACTGACTTTCCGCGACGCTACAAAGGGAATCAATGCTGAAAACAAGACTACTGTTGCGATAATGGCAGTGATCATCGCCCCAGAAGTAGTCAGAAGACTCAGGATAAAAAGCATAACCGCCGTGAAAAGCAGGGCTCCTGCAATGACCTGCAAGCCAAACCTGTTTTGGCGCTTGATCTCAACAACTTCCTCTTCATTGATTTCCAATGCGTCAATACGCTTTTGTTCTTTAGTTTGGAGATACGTCAGGTATTCAGCCGCAATGCGGTTTTTGGACCGTGCCCAAAGTTCATAAGCCAGCAAAAGCAGCAGCGGCAGTCCCACACCCACGATCGTTTCCATTCCCCGCGATAGCTTGAAATCAAGCAACAGCGGAGACAGGATTTTGAAAAACAGATTGACAAGCAGTCCGATACCGGTAACCCAAAGCGTTGTTTTCGCATTCAGCCTTTTGGAAAACAAAGCCCAGAGCGGCGGTGCCAGCAGCGGTCCGCCGGAAATGGCAGAAATGCTCAAAACTACTTCCACAATGCCGCCAGCCGCCGGTACCAGCAATGCAATGCCGATCATGCCCAAACCGAAAAACCAAGAAGAGCCCCGCGCAACACGGATCAGTTGCTTGTCGGAAGCCGCCGGGTTGACCATTCCTTTATAGATATCATTGGTAAAAACAGCGGATACTACATTTAAAGCGGTATTGGCACTCGCAGAAGTGGAGAAATACATTCCGGTGAGCATCAGGCCCAATAAGCCAGGAGGTAACACCAGTTTGCAGATCATCAAATAGGCATTTTCAGTATCCAACCCTGTCAATGCGGGATTGATTGCCTTGTAGATCATAGGCGGGAACATCCAGATCACCGGGCTGATCAGGTATAAGCCTGCAAAAAGAAGTGCGACTTTCCTGGCCGATTTCTCACTGTCGACGCTCGTATAACGCTGCACCATGGTCCAGTTTCCACCGATGTAGCAGATATGGTAAATGACAAATGCGAGGACAAAGCCGAAAGTGTATTCGCCATTTAGCAAATTGAAAAAATCATCAGGAACATTTTGCGTAAAGCCTTCCCAGCCACCTACTTTTTCAAAAGACAAGGGAAGCAGAATGAACACCGCAGCAGATAAGACCACAAATTGCAGGATGTCCGTCACCATCACCGCCCAAAGTCCGCCGACAGCCGTGTAAGCAATCATAAAAAGCCCTAATCCGATCGTACAAGGCACTAATGGAAGATCCAGCGAGGCACTCACAAGCCGGGCGACCGGATACAGAACCGAGCCTTTGATAAAAACCGAAACCAGTGTAAAAATGAAGATGTAAGTCTTCTGGACGGGCAGCCCAAGCCGCTCGCGGATGAATTCAGCGGCGGTAAGCGCACCCGTTCTTTTCCAGCGTGGCGCCAGGTAAAGTGCGGTAACCAAGGCACCAATGCACATCGTCCATTGAATGGTAATCGCCACCCAGCCATGCTTGTAGGCAATGGAGCCCCAGGCCACAAACGTTCCGGCCGAGAAAAAGCTCATAAATAAGGACAGACCCCCGATAAACCAGGGAACTGCCTCGCCTCCGGCAAAAAAGGATTTCAGGTTCCGTCCCGTCCGCGCAAAAAGCATCCCAATCCCGAGCACAAATGCGGAGAAGACAAGGATGACAATGGTATCGATGTTGTTGTTCATGTTGTTGTTTAAATGCTAACTTTCAATCTGCTCCTGCCGCTTTTTGTCATGCTGAGCGGAGTCGAAGCACGCTACCCTGCGCGCACAATGTAGCTGACGCACCTTCCCTTCGACTCCGCTCAGGGTGACAAAAAGGTTTCTAATACTGAACTTCAAGTGTCTTCAAACCAAAGGGCGGAATTGTGAATTGTTCTATTTTCGCAGGATGGTTGTCTTCCAGCCATTTCATTGCATTGATCTTTTTGGAACTGCCGATTTTGGACTCATCAATTTTCAATGCAAAATCCGTCGCGTCCGCACTGTTGTTCATCAGGATTATATAAGTGCTGTTTTTTGAGGTAGACTGCGCGGTAATGCATTCAATAGCAGCATGATCCGGTGTCGCAAGTCCCGCTTTGATCACCAGGTTGGCCTGATCTCCAAATACATTTCCCGGCTCGAAACCATAAGTCTGGTGCGGGCCTACTTTCGGTGTGACAAAGCCTCTCGGAAAGCTGATTTTTCCATTGGATCTCAACTCCGCTTCCGACAACAGGTAATCGGTAATCCAGCCGACCTGCCACCACGCATGGTGCGGGTAGGGGCCAGCACCGCGGTTCATTGCATTCCAGTAATAGGAAGCGACGCTCGTTTTGCTGTCCACAAATGCATCGCGGCCAATCGCAGCCGAGCGTGCCATATCTGCGAAGATCTGCTCGCCAGTCAGTTTGTACATCCGGATAAACATCCCCGCGTGGCTCGCCAGCTGAATAGGGCCGTGGCGGACAGCAGAACCGAAAATGCCGCCATGTTCGAAGCTGAGGCCGGTTTGGCTGATCTCCCAATCCTCCCGGGCTACTCCGTTCACCGTTTTTGGATCGTGACTCGCAATAGGATGTGTGTAAATGGAGGTGGTATAAATTTTAGCGCAGGTAACCGCCGCGTCCTGGTATTTTTTGTTTTTGGTTAAATCATACAAATCCAGCAAAGCCTGCGCTGATTGGCCGGTGGCGAAATCTGGCGCATAACGTGCATCTCCGCAAACGCCAAGGAAAGAACCCGTTTCTACTGCATTTTTGATAAACCAGTCAGCCCCTTTTTGCGCAGCTCTTAGGTACTTTTCATCTTTTAGAATCCTATACGCGACAATCATCCCGTAAAAAGTCGGCCGCACATCTTTGATATCCCTGAAAAGTTCCTGTTCATTTTTCCGGTCGTAAGCCACTGCCCAGCTTCCGTCAGATTTCTGCCAGCTCAGCAACTTATCGGCACCCAGCCGCAATCTTTCCTTCAATTCGGCATTACCTGGCTCGAACAAGAGCATATTGCCCACATCGAGCGTCACATAATATGTCAGCGCGATAGGCTCCACCACTTCTCCCCATTCTTCAACAAACTTTTTGCTTTTGGCGAGATAATATTGGCCTTCGATTGCACCATTGAAAAAGCCTTTATCAGTTTCCTGCTGCACCAGCTTGAAATTGAGCGCAGGTGGCAGCACTTTTTCTTTCAGCTCCAGATCGTTGGTCGCATGGGCCAGCATCCACATGGCGCCGTAGTCCGCATTTTTCATCGCATCCTTATTAGAACCCACCACGCCGCCCAGATAGGATTGCGCGCCGATCTGCTTGCCTTCATACTCCTCAATATTCCAAAGTGAAGTTTCAGGATTGGTGAGATACAGATGCATTTGCTGAATGCGGTCGGTCTGCGACTGTTTGTTTTTGCGGAGGGCCAGCGTTTCGTCAAATTGATAAATGTCATTCGCTGCATGCTTGATTGCCTGGAACCAGTCGCCGGCAATGATGCTGTACCTGAATGAAAAGGTAAATTCCTCGCCTGCATTGAGTTCCGATTTTTCCTCACCCAAAACAGGGTAGTAAATGGTAGGCGCAAGCTGACCTTTCCGGTTCATGTGCGACAAACCAATGTGCCAGTCCGTTTGCGTGATCTTGTCCTTTTTCCAGGGGTCTCTCGCCAGCCCCGGCTCGGGAATTACCGATACGGTCACACCATTTTTGGTAGTTACCAGCGGACTCAATGTACTTGCACAACGCTCGCGGTAGATCACCGGCCGGTCGGGTACGCCGTGACCGTAAGCATAAGCGAGTGCGAAGTTCTTTTGCAATGCATTTCCCTGGAAATAACCCGGCACGGAAGTCCAGCCAAGCTGCTCTGCAGGCACGGTTCCCAGCGTAGGAGTGGCCATTGAAAAGTAGCCTATTGTTTTCGCTTTCACCGTCATTTTCACCAGGATATCCGTCGGATTTTGCGGATCGAAACGCCAGTTGCCGGTGACGGTAGCAACTTCGGTTTCCTTTGAAAACTCAATCGCATCCGGTTTGACCAGCATTTTGGCAGGCAGGAAATGTATCGCCTGACCGGCTTTATTGAGAGAAACATCATTGATGCTTTCCTTCCATTGTTCCTGCTGATAATGATAGGATTTCTCAGGAAATGTTCCGCCGGTTATTTTTTCAAAACTTTCGGTAGGCTCTCCGGAGGGTTTTGTGGCCGAATACAACAAAGTATACTCGCCGGAAGGCTTGGGCCCATCAATCCATTTTCCATCCTTTTTAACCTGCAAAACACCGATCGGAAATGTGCCTTTATTGTCTCCCTGCCACACTACTCTGACGTGGTCATTACTGAGACTGTTCAGGTATTTTTTCTGGCCAAATGCTGCTCCTGAGATCAGTAGCGAGATGAATATCGTTGTGGTAAATTTCATGGGTTAGGTATTTCTTTGATCAATTCCTTCATTCCTTCGGTCACGTACCTGCTTACTTTTCCTTTTTCGTCTGTATAGATCAGGTAGGCTTCCAGGTCATTTTGTTGTGATAAAAACTGCTTTGTCGCTTCCAGTCCCATTACAAAAAACGCGGTATCATATCCGTCAGCTGTGATCGCATCTTTGGAAAAAACGGTGACGCTTAGCAGCGACGTTTCTTCCATAGAACCCGTTTTTGGATTGATGATATGGTTGAAAACGCGGCCGTTTCTAGTAAAATGATTGTTGTAGTTACCCGCAGTCGTCATCGCCAAATCCGTGAGTTTCACAGTCGCAAACAATTGTCCGCGTTTCAATGGATTTTCAATACCCGCGGTCCAGGGAAGATTATCATTCTTATTTCCCGAACACACTACTTCGCCCCCGATCTCGACCATAAACCGGTCGATATTCCGACTCCTGAGAAATGCGCTCACAATATCGACCGAATACCCCTGCGCGATCCCGTTCATATCCAGCCTCACACCCGCTTTCATCTTTGTAACAGAATCTGCATTAAAGCTAATTTTCTCAAAGCCAACATATTGAAGCAGTGAATCCACATTCGCCAGCTCGGGATCTGTTCTCTTCGCACCAAATCCCAGTGCTTCTGTCAGCGGCATAATAGTAGGGTCGAAAGCGCCATTGGTAGCTGCGTATATTTCCCGGGATCTTTGTAAAACAGGATAAAAATATGGAGACCTGAACCGATGCGATCCGGTGCTGTTATTGAACGCAACTATCTCTGAATCTTTTCGGTACAATGACAGACACTTATCAAAATCCGCGAGAATAGAGTCGATCTGTACTTTGAAATTTCGGCTCTGCTGATCAAAATATTTGATATGGTAAGTAGTACCCTGCGCCTGGCCTGAAATGGAAATCATAGGCTCGTCCCCGGCAGCTTTTGCATTCACCGCGGGAACGAGCATTTGAAATACCATTAAAAGGAGCGCAAACGAACTTTTCAAAATCAGCAGATCAGTATGTTACTCAAGGCTGCGGGGCGAGGGTTTCTCCTTTCAGGATTCCCATTAATTCCGGTAAATGTTGTTCGTACACGCCGCGCGGAGTGGTTCTGTACTTTTTGGTCAGAGATGCTGCAAAGCCTACCACTTCGCCCATCATGCCGCAGGTACGCATTACCCGCGTGCTGCCGAATGCAACGTGCGTGGTGCTGATATTCCGCCCGGCCATGAACAGATTCTGGATATTTTTGGAATACAAACAGCGATAGGGGATCGTGTAAGGCGCCACTTTGATGTGTTTTGTTCCGGCAAAAAACTCCTGGCCTTCAAAGTACTTGCTGTTCTTGGCGTCGGGAAAATGCAGGTCGATGGTCCAGGTAGCAGTTACCGAACCGTCGGGATAAAATTTACCTTCCTGAATGTCCATCTGGTTCAGGATATGATCACCGATAATGCGTCTCGATTCCCTTTTACCACCGATATAGGCAACCCAAGCCAGCTCATGCTTCGCGTACTTCGCGGCTTTGTTCTTTTTTAAATAAGACCAGTTTCCATAGATCGCGCGCAGGTTGTGATCGCGGATTTTCTCAGCATCAGTAATGGTATTGAAGTTGCCAAACCCTGTTTCCCATTGCCAGTCAGCCTTGGGTTCGTCAATGTGGTATTCGTCCGAAAACTGGATCGCCCAGGGTGTTTCCGGGAATGAAGAAACGGTGTCGCGCGGGAGCGAAGCCCACAAATTTGAGGTACCTAATGTAAAATCGTCCGACTTTTCCGCCGCGAGTGACTCGCCTGTTTCGGCCTTGCTCTCACGTCCCATTCTGAACTCCGCGCCAGCCAGGAAACCGATCGTTCCGTCGCCGGTGCAGTCGGAGAAGAAGGAGCCTGCAAAACGTGTCTCTTTATTGGTAGCAATATCCCGGCCCACTACCGCGGTGATGATATCGTTCTCTTTTTCCACTTTATAAACATGCGTGTTCAGAAAGAGGGAAATATTCGGCTCGGCTTTTACGATGGATATCTTGCGCGCGTCGCCGTATTCTTTTGCATCCGGGTTACCGTTTCCGGGATCACCATTGTCCATTTCCCGCACAATGCGGCCGAGCTTGGGATAGTGGTTTTTGTCCACGTCGCCCATTAAATGCACCCGGATTTCAGAACTGTTATTTCCTCCCAAAACGGGCCTGTCCTGGATCAATGCAACTTTAAGTCCCATTCTAGCGCCAGAAATGGCAGCACAAGTCCCGGCAATGCCGCCGCCGACTACCACCAGATCAAACTGGCCGGCTTCGACAGGTTTGTCAGTCAGATGCAGCAGTTTTTTCCGGAAGGCAGTCAGCTCTTCGAGCTTGTTGGGCGGGGTAAATTTCAGATCATCAGTAAACAAAATCGCGTCGCAGCGACCGTTGAAGCCCGTCAGGTCTTTCATCAGGAGCTTTGTTTCGGCAGACTTGATATCCACCTGGCCTCCGTCGTACCATTTCCATTCATCGGACCCGCTTTCACCAAATACCTGACCGGCTGCTTTTCCATCAACCAGAAGCTGAAACTTGCCCGGACCTTTGGGGAACGGCGCCCAATCTTTGGTACGCACCCACATTCGGTATTTGCCCGTCTTAGGAAAATTGACTGTAGTAGTCGCATCTTTCACAGGTCGCCCCATTCCGTGCGCCATTAAGTACGACGAGCCCATTACTACAAAAGACTGCTGATCAATTACCCAGCCGCCTTTGTCGGTAAACGATTCTGTTTCGACAAAAACGTGATTTTGGGCAGAGACAGACAAAGACAGAAGAAATACGAATGATATGATCATCTTTCTAATCATGTTTCCCATTGTCTTCTCGATTGTCTCTCTTATTGTCTTTCTTATTGTCTCTCTTGTTGTCTCTCTTGTTGTCTCTCTTATTGTCTTTCTTATTGTCTCTCTTGTTGTCTTTTCCGTTGGCTGAAGCCAACGGGAATTGATTAAAAAATCTATTGGTCGGGTTGGCTTCAGCCAACAGAAATTGAACAAATAATCCATTGCCCCGGGCTTTAGCCCGGGGACTTTGAAGGGGTTTAGCAATTTGTCAGGTGTTTTCATGAGTTTAGTTTTTTGCCAGTATTTGATTGATTAGCGAGGCTTGTTCCTGGTTTGCATTGGTTAATGCGGCTTTAAGGTTGTTTGCGAGTGAGCTGGTGAGCGGAATATTGGCCAGCTTTTTCAACATTGTGATCTGCAATGGATAGGCAGCTTTCTGATAGCTTTCCCAGAGCCAGACCTGCCTTGCTTCGCTTTCGAAGAAGGAGTTGTTCACATGCTGCAAAGCATATTTGGCCGTAAAAATATTTTTGCCGGCGATGATCTGCTGCAAGTCTTGTTCAAAAGGTTTTGACACACTTCCATCCTTACCTACCACTTTTTCCATTGCCCAATATTGATAATGGTAATTGTTGCTGGTCAGGAAGCTGTGCAGCAGCTTGTCGTCGGTGTAGCTTTCGATGATCTTCTGCATTTCGGGTACCGCTTTTCCGTAGGCGATTTGCCAGAGGGTATAGCAGGTATAAACTGCGCCGTCGATCACCTGATTTTTGATGGTTTTCAAGGTAGCACCGGCTTTTACATCCACTGAATCCGTGAGGTCTTCAGTACCTGTTGTGATGAGATCCTCCATTTTGAGGTCTGCGAAAATGGAGTTGGGTTGCGCGAGAATATCCTGCAACTTCTGGTAATCCTCTTCCTTAAACTCGTCGTGATCCACTTTTGTGAGCACTTTGTTTTTGGGAAGGTCGTACCGCATATAGTTACCCAGCAAGTCCCAGTAAAAATTGATATACACCGGTTTGCATTCATTGGTGTAGCAAACCGGTGTGAAAATGTTTCTGAAAAAATACTGCGGGCGGCCTTTGTCGTCAAGCGCGAGTTTCAATGTATAAGTCAGCGTGTCATTCTCCACGATCCTGAATTCCTTCACCTTTTCATTCCGGGGAACGAAGGAGGGGTTGTTCAAGAAAAGCGATAGGAAGAAAGCGACACTTAGCATATTGTATTCACATTGATTTTAGGTAAAAAAAGGTCTACAACGGATTGTTACATGGACCTTTATTCATTTTCTCTTTACAGCTCGTTTTCCAGGAAGCTCCTCCGGAGCTCGGGATTGTTTGGGGAATGCCAGTTTCTATAAACAGGAGGCCGCGCTGCGGCCGATTGTGACCAACCATTCATTCATTCACTCATTCAATCATTCAAAATTGCCTCACTTCCAATCCGGGTTCTGTTCAATCAGCGGGTTTGCATTGATCTCGTCCTGGGGAATTGGGAAGTATTTGTTTTTGGGTTGAACCGGGCGTGAAGGATAGACGGAGTTAACCGCCTTGGGAATCACGGTGAGGAATTTGTTTGTTCTCGTGAGGTCGTACCAGCGGTCGCCCTCGGCAAACAATTCCCACGATCTCTCCTGAATCACGGCGTCGATAAAAGCATCTTTGGTCAATCCTTTTGCAAGGTCGGCCAGGCCCGCTCTTGTGCGGACAGCATTGATGAATTCATAAGCCTTAGCGGAAGGTCCGTTCAGACGCGCCTCTGCTTCTGCGGCAATGAGGTAAATATCCGCCATCCGCAGAATCGGTATGTTGGGGATCAAACCTGTGCTGGAAACGGGATCCTGGTATTTCTTTATCAGAACAGCATCCGTAGTTATGGGTGTAATGCTTTTCTGAGGAACCCATTTGCCAGATTTATCAATGAAAGTAGTGTCCAGTAACTGTCGGCGCTTGTCTTTTGGATCAAATGAATTGAAAAACGACATATAGGCGAACATCGAACCATAGGAGGTTTTTGAATACTCCACACCCGCACTGCCGACCGGACCAGCCAAACTGGTGAGCTGGTGCCCGTTTCCTGGCGTAATAGGATCCGCTTCGTAAGCCCAGATATTCTCCCGGCGCGCTTCATCTTCTTTCAGGTAACTGAAAACATCCATTACATTGGGCAGCAAAGCGTATTTGCCAGAATTAATAACAGCTTCTGCCTTTTCCAGCGCCTTCGCCCAGTCCTGATTGTAAAGTGCAGCTTTGGCATAAAGCGCATCTACGGCTTCTTTGGAAGGCCGCCCTTTTTCATTAGCAGGGTAGGAGACAAGCCCGGACTGTCCTGCCTGATCGAGATCGCTGTAAATTTGTTTGTAAACATCTGCTGCCGCACTTTTCGGAGCATAGGCTTCGGTTTCTGTCACGCTGGGTTCGGTTTTTACCACCACGTCTCCGAAATTCTTGGTGAGCGTCCAGAAGTAAAAAGCGCGCAGAAAGTAAGCCTCTCCCAAGATTTGTTTCTTCCGGGTCTCGTCCATCGTTGCGTCCGGGACTTTGGTAATGATCCAGTTGGCTCTTTCTATTCCACTATACGATGATATCCAGAGCTGCTGAGGCGATTCATTGGTGCGACCTGCACTTTTCTGAACTGTATAAGTTGGTTCTACCGTGAATAAGGTTAGTGAGTTGCGGCCTACCACGCCACGCGGATAGACCTGATCTGCGCTGAAATCAGGTACCATGGTGGCAGCCGGACCGCCGTAAAGGCTGCTAAGGGCATCGTAAACTGACAGCAAGCCTTTTTCAGAATCGGAGGCCGTTTTATAAAAGGATTCGACAAAGATCGAAGAGTAAACTTCTTCTTCCAACTGGCAGGAACCGGTTCCCAATGCAAGCGCAACGAGGGGAAGGATTTTCTTGAATGCTATTTTAGAAAGTTTCATATTTCAAAGTTTAGGGCTTAAAACGTAAGCTGAATGCCTCCCAGGAATGATTTCGATTGCGGATAAACGAGGTTGTCAATTCCGATGGTCGTGTTGGAATTGGCATATGTGTTCACTTCCGGATCGAAGCCGCTGTATTTCGTAAATGTGAACAGGTTATTGCCGCTCACATAAATCCTGATTCTGCTGATTCCTTTGATCGTCGGCAGGGTATAGCCCAGCATCAGGTTCTTGAAGCGCAGGTACGAACCATCTTCAACTGCATAGGAAGAAATCGGCAATCTGCCGGCAACGGCAGGACTTACATACTGGTTGCTTGGATTTTGTGGTGTCCACCGGTTCTCTACGCCCTGAAAAAGATTGCGCTGACCCAGCGGGTTCTCGAATGAGAGGCGGCTTACGTTATAAATGTCATTTCCTTCCGTGCCTGAGAAAAACGCACTCAGGTCAAAGTTTTTAAAGGTAACATTCGTAGAAAAACCGTAGATGAACTTCGGATTTGGATTGCCCGTAATGATCTGGTCTGCGGAATTAATGGCGCCGTCATTATTGAGGTCCTTCACTTTGTGTCCGCCCAGCCTGCCGTCGTAACCAGGGATAATAGCTTCGCCGGTCTGGTTGATTCCGTCAAAAACGTATGTTTTAAACACGCCCAATGGTTGACCTACTTTGAGAACGGTATAATTTGTAATAAATCTTTCGTCGGTAGTGCCGCCGTCCAGATCTAGTATCTTGTTCCGGTTAATGGTCAGGTTTCCATTAATGCTCCATTTTACCGGACCATTCAGCAGGTTGGCATTTGCGGCGATTTCAAGTCCTTTGTTTTCCAGCGAGCCGTAATTTCCGGTAATGCTGCTGTAACCGGAGGAAAGCGGCAGTGTTTTGATATAAAGAAGGTCTTCTGTTTTCTTGACATAATAATCCACAATCAGAGAGAAGCGGTTATTAAGCAGACTTGCATCGATACCTACGTTCGTTTGCGTCGACTTTTCCCAGCGCAGATCGGGGTTTGAAATCCCGGAAGGACGAATGGCAGTAAAGTAAGTATGGTTGATATTGTAGCCGCCGCCAGACTCCACCGTTGCAAGTGACTGGTAAGGATCAATTCCGCCTGCATTTCCTGTGATACCATAGCTACCACGCAATTTCAGGTCCGAAAGCCAAGTCGCATCTTTCATGAACGGCTCTTCAATAATGCGCCATGCTGCTGATACTGCGGGGAAAAATCCGTATTTATGATTGGCCCCAAACTTGCTTGAACCATCGACACGCGCAGTAACGTCAACAAAATACCGGTCTTTGAAACCATAATTAATACGGCCCATGTAAGAATCCAGTCGCTGCATGTTGCGCGAGCTTAATACTGTTCGGTTCAACGCGAGTTGGAGCGCTTCATTCCTGGTCGCATCGTTGGGAAAGCCGGTTGCATTGATTTGGTTTTTGTTATATTTCTCTACCTGAGTGGCAAACAAGCCCGTAAATTTCAAACTGTGGTGAGCACCGATTTTGGTACCATAGGAAAGTACACTCTCGTGAAGAAGCCCCAGCATGTTGGAATTGAACTTGGCGGCAGTTCCTGAATTATCGTTGCGGTCTTTCGCAGCGATAATGGAAATAGGCAAGTAGGTGTCGTTAAGTCTTGAGTCTATATCTGCATTGAAAGAGGCCCGGTAGCTAAGTCCTGGAAGGATCGTGTATTCACCGTAAATGTTGATCAATGCGCGCTTGATATTGCGCTTCCGCAAAATAGACGTGTAATTCAATGGATTGATTACTTCGCGGTACTGACCATTCCCCTGTTCCGCAAATGGGAATATAGAACCGTCGGCTTTGTAGGGCTGTAAAGTTGGTGGCGCGCCCACAGCAGCTCCGAGCACTGTTCCGGTTACCACACCGGCATCGCCAACACTTGTACTGCCGGCCTCAACCCCATTGCTGTTGGAAAAACTTCCCATAACACTGGTTCCCACACGCAGCTTCTTGCTAACATTATGGTCCACATTGAGCCGGTAAGTGAAACGTTTGAAATCGGAATTAATGATCACACCATCCTGATCGAAGTAGTTGGCCGAAAGCGACAGCTGCGTTTTCTCGGATCCCCCGCTGATCGTGAGCTGGTGATTTTGGATCGGTGCTTTCTGGAAGATAAGATCCTGCCAGTCAACTCCCTCTCCCAGGCTCGCGGGATCAGGGTAAGCGTTATTTTTGAATGTTTCGTTTTCAAGCTGCGCAAATTCGGCTGCGTTTAAAACATCCAGTTTTTTCGTCACCTGCTGCACGCCATAATAGCTTTCGAGAGAAACGTTGGTTCTGCCTGCTTTGCCGCGTTTGGTTGTGATGAGGATAACCCCGTTAGCAGCACGTGCGCCGTAAATAGCGGATGCAGAAGCGTCTTTCAATACTTCAACAGACTCGATATCATTGGGGTTAATGGTAGAAAGCGGACTCACATCATTGATCTCACCGCTGTTCGATATCTGAATTCCGTCGATCACATAAAGCGGTTCTGCATTGCCGTTGATCGAGTTTGTTCCCCGGATCCTCACGCTGATATTACCGCCAGGCGAGCCGGAGTTTTGGTTGATCTGCACGCCGGAAACGCGGGACTGAAGTCCCTGCGCGACGTTTGTAATAGGTAGTTGCGTCAATTCATCGGACTTGACGGAAGCAATTGATCCGGTGGTTTCCACCTTGCGCTGCGTTCCATAACCCACCACGACTACTTCCTCCAGCGCTTTCGCATCTACTTTCAGCGTAACATTTACGGTAGAGCGGTTATTAATGGCCACTTCTTCTTTCAGGTAACCAACAAAGGAGAAAACCAGCGTGGCATTTGCAGGCGCTTCAATGGCGTAAGTACCGTCCACGTTCGTAAGGGTTCCTGTTTGCGTGCCTTTAACAGTTACGCTGGCTCCGGGAACACCTTCCCCTTTTTCATCAGTTACTTTTCCGGCGACATTGCCCAACTGGGCGAAAGTGGTCTGTGCAAGGCTCAGCGACAAGCATAGGAGCCCAAGCAAAATGCGTATTTTTTTCTGCATATTAAAGAATATAGGGTTAGAGTGGATAACGGAATAATTCAATTCGAAACAGATTTCTCGCGGATTCAGATATAGAATAGACAGGCAATTCAGGCTGCAATCCGGTGTGATCTGGGCCTTTTTAACTGAAATTAACCGGTGCAAATGCCGAAATCAAGGCGGTTTAAACCTTATCTAATCTCAAAATTGCTCAAAAACTATCGGGAACGTTTGCGAATACGTTACCGATATATGGTTTTATAAATTATTAATATAATAATTCTTTATTTTTGAGCTTGGATTTGTGAGAAGGCAGGAATGGGAGCGTGCAGAAGTGTTTTATTTAAATAGTACAATTGAAATGATCAAATGTGTGAAGTGCGGGCAGGTAGAAGGAATTATGAAAGCTGGGTATGTTCGGGGTAAGCAGCGGTTCCTTTGCAAGCCTTGCAATTACTATTTTACAATCCAGGAAAAAGACGTTTCTACGGCGGTTCAGCAGAAAAGAAAACGTCACCAAACAACCATTATCGATATCGCGCGGACGCTGGGGGTTTCTAATTCTACAGTTTCACGTGCATTGCACGGACACGCTGATATCAGTCCGGATACTCGGCAGGCGGTACTCGACACTGCCGCCTTGCTTGACTACCAGCCCAACCAGCTGGCTTATAATCTGGTGAAAAGCCGCACGAATACAATCGGGATGATCGTGCCGGAATTTCATAATCCATTTTTCCCCAATGTGATCATCGGCGCTCATGAGGTACTGACCAGGGCGGGCTATAACCTGACGATCATGCAGAGCAATGAATCCTATCAGGTGGAAATTTCCAATACGAAGGCAATGCTGGCGAACAGGGTAGATGGGCTGCTGATCTCGCTGACGCAGGAGACGAACAATTTTGATCATTTGAGTGTGTTTGAAAAAAGGGGTATCCCGCTGATCCTGTTCAATCGGGTCTGTGAAGAGATTGACGTGCCCAAAGTGGTGGTGAATGATTTCGAATCCGCATTCATGGCGGTGGAGCATTTGATCCTGAACGGGTACGAACGCATTGCGCACCTCGGCGGGCCGCTTACCTTACTTGTCAGCCAGGAGCGGCTGAGAGGTTATAAAGCAGCAATGCAAAAACACGGCAAAACCATTGAAAGCCACATGGTCATTCAAGGCATGCTGACCCAGCAAAAAGCGCGGATTTACGGACAGTACCTGCTCGACCTCGCCGAGCGCCCGGATGCGATCTTCGCTGTGAATGATTCGGCAGCCATTGAAATCATGCTCATTGCCAAAGAAAAGGGAATTGCTATACCTGACGAACTGGGTGTGGTTGGGTTCAGCGACAACCCGGAATCGGCTTACATTGGACCTGGATTAACTACGATCCGCCAGCCCACACTGGAAATGGGGCAGTCTACGGCGGAGTGGATTTTGCAGCTGGTCGACGCGGAGGAGCTCAATTTACACGAGCGTAAAGTTTTGAATACCGAGCTGATAGTGAGGGGTTCTTCGATGCGGAAGAGTTAGCGGATATTTTTATATTTGTCCTGGTTCCTCAATTCATGACACATACTAACATTAAAAATCTTCACTATGTTACGACTTGCAGTGCCGGCCAAAAGGGAAAAACGAGCGATCCGGAATTTTTTGAGAACACTAAAATCTCAACCCAAATCTTCTGCTCAAATGGACACGACAGAATATTTGATGAGTGATCCACGCAATCGAGAGCTCTTGCTGAAAGCGATTGAAGATGTTGAAAATGGAAAGTTCATTTTTAGGGATCTGATAGAACCATGATGCTCGCCTGGCAGACAGGCGCCTGGGAAGATTATCTGGAGTGGCAAATATCAGATAAGAGTATCGCGAAGAAAATTAATGAGCTTATTAAAGAGTGCTTGAGAACTCCTTTCGAGGGACAAGGAAAGCCGGAAATGCTGCGCTCTAATTTCTCAGGTCATTGGTCAAGACGCATTAACGAAGAGCATCGCCTGGTCTATAGAGTCGAGAAAGATCTGATTATCATTGTCCGCTGTCGATTTCATTAAGGGAAGTAATCTACAACAGGGCCTTTAATTGCCACGAATGCACGAATGAGGCACGAATACTTTCGTGCCTCATTCGTGCATTCGTGGCAATTAAAAAATATTAAGGATTCTGCTTCAACACATTAGCCCCCATGATATCGATCTGAGCCTGGGGGATCGGGAAGTACTCGCTTCTTCCTTTTACGAAAGTGGCGCCCGACAGGTAAGAACGTTTCTTGCTTTCTTTGGTCAGATAAGCATTCAAAACTGAATCAGCAACTCCCCAGCGAACCAGGTCGAAGTGACGGTGGCCTTCCATTGCGAGCTCCACGCGACGCTCAAAACGAACTGCTTTTCTTGCATAATCCTGACTTGCAAATGCCGGGTAAGCTTTCACAAGATAGTTAGCTGCCGGCTTTCCACTCGCGTCCGTTACCACTACATTGGCCGCGCGCGTTCTTACCTGATTAACAAATTTCAATGCAGTTGCAAGGTCGTTTTCTTCCACTGCCACTTCTGCACGCATCAAAAGAATGTCGGCAAACCGGATTGCCCGGTAGTTGTTCGCATTTGCGCGGGGTGATTCAGCGCCTGCATTTTCACCGCTGTAAGCAAAGAACTTCTTGAACGTATAAGGTCCGCCGAAAGCCTGGTCGCGGATCCAGTTTCTGCCCGGGTGGGTGCCCCAGTTCAGGAACGGTAATCCTCTGCGGCCCACAGTCCAGTCGAGTCTCGGGTCAAGGGTTCCTTCGTAAGGCGTGAACGGATCGCTGGAAGCAAGTCCCTCATCATTTTTTACATCCACATCATTGAAAGTATCCAGCAATGGCAAACCGGCCGCATCCGTTTTAAATGCATTCACAAGGTTTTGAGAAGGCTGGAAAAATCCGCAGCAGCCGCCCGGCGCTGAGCCGTAAGGGAAGTTATAGTTATCTCCCCAGCTACCATTCTGGCCGCTTCCGCCGTCACCAACCGACATTTGTACCTCAAAAATAGACTCGCTGTTGTTCTCGGTCGCAATGCGGAAGTTATCGTGGAAGCTATTTACCAATGCAAAAGGTCCGTTGGTAATGATATCGTCCAAAAGAGGTTTTGCAGCTTTATAATCCTGCTGGTACATGTGCACTTTTGCCAATGCAGCCTTAGCAGTCCACTTGCTTACGCGGCCTGCCTGCGCCTTGGTTGCTGATACATTATCTACCGCAAACTGGAAGTCAGCCTCGATCATCGGCCAGATATCCGCCGTGTTGGGCAGGTTCACGAAATCAGTTACCGTTTCGTCAACATAAGGAACCATGTTCCAAAGCTTTTTAGCTTCGAAATGGTACCAGGCGCGCAAAAAGCGGGCTTCTCCCATTGCCTGTGCCTTTTCTGCATCGGTCATATCCGTAGCGAGGCCGATCAGCTTGATAGTATTGTTGGAACGGGAAACACCGTCGTATACCGCGATCCATTTGTCGTTGTATGCGCCAATGTCCGCCTGCGGAATGTAACGCTCAATGGTCGTGATCTGCGCCTGGTCACCTACGTCGGAACCTTTGTATGCATCGTCGGAGGCAATGGAGCCGTAAATCCAGTTACTTACCGAAGAAGTATTAACCGGTCCGGCGCCAACACCGTCGAGCAAGCTGTACGCACCGATCAATACCGCATTTACACCCGCCTTATTTGAAAGTGATTGTTCATTCCCAACACCAAGCGGTGTCGTTTCCAGAAACTCTTTGCCGCAGGAAGTCAGCATTC
Organism: Dyadobacter sp. Leaf189; assembly: GCF_001424405.1. Taxonomy (GTDB): domain Bacteria; phylum Bacteroidota; class Bacteroidia; order Cytophagales; family Spirosomataceae; genus Dyadobacter. The sequence continues at coordinate 766,431 of NZ_LMPS01000004.1, read as the reverse complement.
CCACGCAGACCATTGCAGTTAATATGCTCTTTTTCATATCTATTAGCTTATAATTCACAGATAAAAAGTTTTGTCCCTGTTGTTAGAATCCGAAGTTGATACCGATCTGGTACATTTTGGAATTAGGATAGTTACCCTGATCCACACCCAGTACAGTACTTCCCGGAGTTGAACCCACCGATGTTACCTCAGGATCAATACCGCTGTACTTGGTGATCGTGAAAAGGTTTTGAGCCTGCACGTAAACGCGCGCACTTTCAAATCCGATTTTTGACAAAACAGTACTTGGAAGTGTGTAGCCAATCGTCAGGTTTTTCATACGGAAATAAGAACCGTCTTCGATAAAGTAGCTTGAAGGCTGCTGGCTGCGGCTGTCGTTTGCGTCCAGGATCGGAAGTACTGCATCCGGATTTTCAGGTGTCCACGAATCATTCAGCATGCGCAGACTTCTGTTACCAGCCTGGTTGTTGAAGTCAACCCAGCGTTTTACCATATTGATAATCCCGTTTCCTTTTACGCCCTGGAAGAATGCCGAAAGGTCGAAGTTTTTATAACCAACATTCAGGTTGATACCGTAAGTGAAATCAGGGTGGGGGTTGCCCAGGAACACACGGTCGTTGTCTGTAATGGTACCATCGCCGTCCGTATCGTGGTATTTATATTTACCAACTGCTGCGTAGCCAGGGTATTTAGGTCCTTTGTCCACTTCTCCCTGATTTTGATAGATACCGTCGATCTGTAAACCGTAGAATGAATAAAGGGGCATGCCGGCTACCGAGCGGGTCCAGGTATAGCTGCGGATCGCAGGGCCAAGAAGTACTGCGGAAGAGCTGTTGTTCAGCTTTTTCACTTCGTTTTTGTAAGTAGAAAAGTTAACTCCTACCGAGTAAGTCAGGTCTCCGTTCAATGCTTTGTTATTGAAGTCCAGAGCAAGGTCAATTCCTTTGTTGTTCATTTCACCCACATTCACAAACGGGATTGTTGCTACACCCTGGGTTGCAGGAAGTGCTACCTGATAAAGCATATCCGAAGTAGTACGGTTATACAAATCCAGGTTGAAGTTGAACATGCCTTTCAGGAAAGTCGCGTCCAGACCGATGTTGGTTTGTGTCGTAGTTTCCCATTTTGCATCAGGGTTCCCGAATGCTTCTGTGTCAAAACCAGGCTCAACTGCATTGTTACCGCCGCCGATCGCGTATGAAGATAAGCTCAGACTTGAACGGTACGTGCTGAAACCATTGTAATTACCGATTTCCTGGTTACCAGTTTGTCCCCAGCCTCCTCTTAATTTCAGATCATCCAGCCAGGTAAGTGGTTTCAGGAAGTTCTCTTCCGACAATCTCCATCCCACACTGAATGCAGGGAATGTTCCGTAACGGTTGTTCTGGCCAAAACGGGAAGATCCGTCGCGGCGCACTGTTGCTTCCAGCAAGTAGCGGTCTTTCAGCGCATAGTTAACCTTTCCGAAAATCGAGAAAAGTGCCCATTCGTAACCTCCGCCTCCGTTGTTGATACCTGCTGTACCTGAGCTCAGGAACATGTACTGAGGATCTTCCGAGAAGAAAGTAGTACGTGTCGCATTGAAGTTGCGGCCTGTTCCTTTAATTGCTTCGGTACCCAGCAAAACGCCCAGCTTGTGGTTAGCGCCGATGTTCTTGTTGTAGTTCAAAGTATTTGACCACGTCCAGTTGATATCGTAAGCATTCTCGTTCGACAATGCATTTGCCGCTTCGATCTCCGCTTCTTCAAGGTCCATTAAAGTATAACCCACCCGGTTGAATGCATTCAGATCAATACCGATGCTCGACTTGGCAGTCAGGTCTTTCAGGATATCAATTTCCATGTAAGCATTACCGAATGCACGGAAGTTGTTGGTCTGGTTGTTTCTTGTTCTCCACAGCTGAGCTACCGGGTTGGTAGCTGGACCAAGTCCGGCTGCTCTGGTTGCTGCGAAATTGCCTTTGATATCGTACACAGGAATGATCGACGGAATGCGGTATCCATTTCCGATCGGGTTACCATCCTGGTTGTTCAGCGTGCTGGCAGTACCGTTGTTGGCATAATAACCTTTGTTTTCAGTATAACTTACTTCCAGGTTTTCACCCAAACGAACACGTTTTTTGAATGTAAACTCTGTGTTCGAGCGCAGCGAGTAACGGTTGAAAGAAGTGTGAATCAAAACCCCATCCTGCTTGAAGTAGTTAAGCGCAATGGCGTAACGGCCGGTTTCGGTACCGCCGCTCGCGCCAATGTTGTATTCCTGAATGGCAGCCGGGCGAAGGATCTCCTTGTGCCAGTCTGTTCCTTCCTTGTTAGCTTCTACAATCTGGTAAAAACCAGTGCGGTTGTAGTTGTAAAGCGATGGATTAACGCGCGGATCACTGGCAGAAAGGCCGTAGCTTGATCCCGCGAGGATATAGTCAGGCACTACTGCATTCGGGCCGTTTCCGTATTGCTGGTGCGATGGATTTCCGTTTGTCAGCACACCTGCATTGCGGCGCTGCGTCCAGAGTAGGTCACCAAATTGCTGCGGGTCTTTGATCAGGTCCAGGTCCACTTTTCCTGTTTGTAAACCGGCGCGTGAGTTGAATGTGAATCTCGCTGCACCTGCTTTCCCTTTTTTGGTAGTAATGATAATAACCCCGTTAGCAGCGCGGGAACCGTAAATGGAAGCCGAAGAAGCATCTTTCAAAACCTGCATTGACTCGATGTTGTTCGGGTTAATGCTGTTGAGGCCGCCTTTTGTCGGTACCCCGTCGATCACGTACAATGGATCGTTGTTATTGATCGTACCAAAACCACGGATACGAACTGTCGCCTCTCCGCCCGGAGAGTTGTTGGAAGTAACCGTCACACCCGCCACGCGGCCTTGCAGCTGCTGCGCTACATTTGGAGCAGCCACTTTCGTGAGCTCGGTCGCGTCAACTGTAGAAACAGCACCTGTGATATCTCTTTTGGACTGGGAAGAATATCCGGTTACCACCACCTCGCTCAATGCTTTTACGTCTGATTGCAGTACGATGTCGATCTGAGACTTGTTGGTAATGTCCACTTCCTGCGTCAAAAAGCCGATGGAAGAAACAACGAGTGTTGTGCTGCCGTCGGGTACGTTCAGTGAAAATGAACCGTCGGCGTCTGTGGTAGTACCTACCGATGAGCTGCCTTTCAGTACAACTGTCGCGCCGGGAACTGTGGCGCCGGTTGCGTCGGCTACTTTTCCTTTAATGGAAACGTCAGCGCTTTGCGCGCTTTTCGCATTTACTCCCGCGCCTTCCTGGCTGTTGGGGGATTGTTTGGCAGAAGTTCTTTTCAGCAGAATCTGCTTTCCGGATACTTCATAAGTTACTTGTAACGGTGTCAGAAACTGGTCGAGCACGGATTCGAGCTTGGAGTCCTTTGCCTCAAAGCTCACCTTGCGCTGCGACTGGATCAGCTCGGGGCTGTACATAAAATTTACCCCGGAGAGCTTACTGATCTTATCCAGTGCAGCGCCAATTTTCTGCTCACGGATACTTACCGTCAAGCGACGGTTGAGCACATCCTGCGCGAATCCGTCTGCGAGGGAAATGCCTGCAAACTGGATGGTGATGAATAATTGTACGAGACTGATTCTCATAATTTTAAGCAGGTAATTCCGCCGGTAAAAGGTTTTTTTCATACTTTTGAACGTTTTGTTGTTTTGAAAAATCGGCAAACAAAATCCCATGCTCCTTTCGGGGCAGCAATCCGGGTAACGCAATCTGGTTGGGGGTTTAATTCGGGTGAGTGATGTGGCGACATCATTCACCTTTTTTCATGATCAGGCTGGTGGTTTATGGTGAATAATTATTTACAAGAATTTCCGGTAATGATCATTTTCTCTCCCTGCCGCTGGTAACTCGCTTCCAGGATCGTGCAAATCCATTTCATCTTGTTTTCCAAAGGCTCGTCTCCGAGTACCGCAGTAATGCTGCAGTCGGACATTGCTTCTTTATTGTACACGATTTTGATCCCATACGCACTTTCAAGCGATCGGAACACTTCGGATACGGGCGTTTCGGTATAGTTAAAAACCTGCTCTTCAATGGGAATGTCCAGGAGCTTGGGGATTTTCGATTCAGTCCTGGTCAGCTTGCGCAGGTTTCTGTCAAAAGTCGCCTTCTGGTTCCGCGTCAGAATAAGTAAACCCGCACTATTGCCAGTTCCGTTTGTCTGGTAATCCTTGCGTGACCATACTGACACCTTCCCTGTTTTTACCGCCACAACGATTTCACTTTTCGCCTTCCCGGCGCTGATGCTGAAACTGGTTCCGTAAACCTTCGTAACGAGCTCGTTGGCATAGACGAAAAATGGCTTTTCCGGATTTTTGGTAACTTCAAAAAAGGCTTCTCCTGACAAGAACACGGCCCGTTTTTCCTTTCCAAAATCGCCCGGGTAACTGATTTTGCTATTCTTATGCAACACCACCGAGCTACCGTCCGGCAGCTGCACGTATTTCAAACTGGCACTGAGGTTCTCATTCTCTATGATTGAATCGCGGTCTGCCAGCTGGTAGAGGTCATTATCATAAGATATCGTCTTGCGAGTATTCCGTGAATGCATGATAAACGCTGCCCACGCGATACCCGCTGTTAGCAGCACCGCCGCGGCTATGGTCCAGTACCTTCTGAAACCGTTCCAGTCAACTGCGTTTGCAGCAGCTTTTTCGCGCTCGATCTGCATTGCCTTTTCCAGGGAAGAGCTTATTGCGTGCTCAATATGCGCATCGGAAAGCTGCGGGTAGCTGTTTTCCATACTGTTGATCAGCTCTGCGGCTTCATCCAGCACCTTTGCATGATCTGGCCCATTCAATTTCCATTGCTGCCAGTACATATCATCTTCCGGCTTTTCACCTTTCGCCCAGCATATAAACCGCTGGTTTTCGAGTAGGTCTTGAAGCAGGGAAAGGTTACTGTCCGACATTTTTGCAAAGTGGTTTTTTGGAGCCACACAGGTATTATCCCTTTATGTTGTCGGACTACTCAGTTGGCAGCGAAAATTTTTTTGATTTTTTAAAAATTTAGAACAGAATACGGGAAAAAGCGAGTGTAGCGATTGAAAGAAATGCAGAAGCGGGCCACAATTCCCTCAGTTTCCCCAGTGCACGCTGTATAATGTTGCTGGCCGATTGCGGGTGAATGGAGAGTAATTTGGCGATTTCCTCAGGTTTGAGATTTTGGTAAAAACGCAGGTAGATTACTTCCTGCTGGCGGGAAGGGAGCCGGCTTATCAGCTGACGGATGCAGCTGCTGCGCGAACTCGCCGTCTCCTCGCTGATCAGCAATGTTTCAGCGGAATCCTCCTGATGGAGCTGGGCTACCTGATCGCATATTTCCACTTTCGCGGGTGCAGCTTTCAATGCTTTGAAAAGGCGATGCCGGAATGATTTGATAAGGTAAAACTTCACTGAAGCCGTATCGCCGACCGTGCTGCGATGGAGCCACAAATGGACAAGCAGATCCTGCAATGCATCTTCGATCAGCTCCTGATCGGAGCTGAACTTTTGTCCGTAATGGAATAAAATGCGGTAGTATCGGCGGGCTAGTTCCGTGTACGCGTTTTCATCTCCCTGCCGAAAGCAATTCCATAAAGATGCATCATCAGTATGTTTGGAAAATGTAGTCAAAATCAGGAAAACGGTAGGAATAGGTTGCTAATGAATCAAATATAGGTGTTGTGCCTAATGCATGAAATAGTGTTTTGTAGTTCCTTTAAAAATCAAAATTTAATTGCATTATTTTCCTAAAATCAGAACGATTTGTCTTTGGAGAGGAGAGGTTTTGTAACCAAAAGTAGATTTAAATTGACAGTAAATCAGACGAATGGCGTTGTTTTGCGAGTGAGGATCTAAACATACCCAACTATGCTACAAAGACGGACCTGGTCACTTTCTATGCTTCTTTGCCTGCTTTTCTCACAGGCAGATGCGCAGACGAAAGCCGAGTACCAGCAGCGGATTACACTTATCAGCCAGAATATCAGCAAGGTATTCTACGAACCGAAGTCGGGTTTGTATATTGAAACAAATGGAAAAAATGAGAAACCGCATTCGTTTCTCTGGCCGTTATGCGCATTGATGCAGGCTGCCAACGAAGCCGATGCCTTGATGCCGGGGGGACAAGCCATGAAGCCTGTGCTGAATGCAATCGGCAAGTACCGTAACAACGACGCGCCTGCGCCGGGTTACCAGGCTTACGTCACCAAAGAACAAAAGGATTCGAGGTTTTACGACGATAACCAATGGATCGCCATCGCGGCGCTCGATGCATACAACCGGACAAATAATACCGCTTACCTCAAACTGGCAGAGGAGATTTACAGGTTTATGATGACCGGATATGACCAGAAATCGGGCGGGGGCATTTACTGGAAGGAAGACGAGAAGAATACCAAGAATACCTGTTCAAATGGACCGGGTATACTGGTGGCGCTGCAATTATATAAAGTCAGCAAAAAGAAGGAGTACCTCGATACTGCGCTGGATCTTTACAAATGGACCAACAAACACCTGCGCTCGCCGGACGGTACTTATTGGGATGCGATCAAAATTCCATCCATGAAAATCGATTCCGCCAAATACACTTACAATACGGGTACCATGCTGCAATCGAATGTACTGCTTTATGAAATCACCAAAGAGCAGCAATACCTGGATGAAGCAAAAACGATCGCACAGGCTGCCCGCGACTTCTTTTATGTAAACAACAAGCTGCCCGCCAATTATTGGTTCAATGTGGTTCTGCTGCGCGGATACGAGGAACTTTATAAGGTTACCAAAGACAAAAACATGCTGACGTTTTTCATTGATGATGCAGAGCGGATATGGAAAGAAGAGCGCGATGAAAATAACCTGATCGGCAGAAAGCAGGAAAAAACACTGATCGACCAGGGCGCGATGATTGAAATGTATGCGCGCCTGGCACGGCTCACGGCCGAGTAATCTGAAATAAGCTATAAAAGCAATGTCCCCGATAAGTGCTGTACTTATCGGGGACATTGCTTTTACGAGGTTCTTTTGTGCTTATTCGGAATCTTTATACAACCCGAACTCACTGATCGCCACACTCACAGGTGACTTGGTAATCCGCAGGCGGATTCGCTGTGCAGTAACCGGAGCTTCCAGCTTAACGATCCTTTTTGCGCCTACGCTGGTACCTTTATGGATTTCCTTCCATTCCGTTCCCTGCCACGCGTCTACTGCAAATTCTTCAATGCGCTGACCGAGTTTGATGAATTCCTGCAAGGTAATAATGTCAAAAACGGCAGGTTGTCCCAGGTCCAGAATCACTTCCGGCGTTTTAAAATCATCGTCTGTTGCCCAGTAAGTTTCAGGTTTTCCGTCCAGCAGATTTTTGGCGCTGTAAATGGAGTTATAACCTCTTACATTAACCGCTTTGGAGCTGGCTTTCGCAATCAGGTTGGTAGCAAAGGTTTCTTTAACATGATCGCCGAATGCTTTCAGCGCAGCAACATCATCGGCGTGCAGCTGGCCGCGTGTGTCGGGAGCAAGCCCAAGGTCCAGCGCTGCACCTCGACCAACACTTTTCAGGTACAGGTCAAACAGTTTCTCCGGCGATTTCGGCTTTTCATTGGGGTGGTAAAACCAGCCTTTGCGAAGCGGCACATCGCATTCAGCAGGTATCCAGAACTTTCCATTGCGGGTACCACCTGGGTTTTCGGTTGCATTTGCCTGTCCTGGAACTGCTACATTCTTGCCTTCTGAGGGTTTAGGTGTTAATGTAGCCCATGAGGTTTCATTTACACTTCCATCTTCATTTCCTGCCCAGCGCACATCCCAGCCTATATCGCTGAAAATGTTTGCATTGGGCTGCAATTTGCGGGTCAGGTTTGTCCAGGTTGAATCCCATTGGTAGTAAGTGGTATTGTCGATAGAGCGTTTTTCCCTGGCTCCTCCATAGTATCCGTCGCCTCCATTTGCGCCGTCGTGCCACGACATAAACAGCTCACCATAATTCGTATAAAGCTCGCGTAGCTGCTCGCGGTAAATCGCCAGGTATTCCGGGGTGCCATATTTTGCATTGTTGCGGTCCCAGGGCGAGCAGTAAACTCCGAATTTCAGGCCATGCTTGCGCGTCGCGTCGGCTACTTCTTTAACCAAATCGCCCTTTCCGTCGCGGAACGGACTTTTGGTGATATTGTATTCTGTGGTTTTGGTTGGCCAGAGCGCAAATCCGTCGTGGTGTTTTGCCACCAGCACAATGCCTTTCAAGCCACCTGCTTTTGCTGCGAGTACGATCTGTTCTGCATTGAAATCACTGGGATTAAAGGCTTTCGGATCAGCATCTCCAAATCCCCATTCCTTATTTTCAAAGGTAGTAGGAGTGAAGTGTATAAGGCCGTAAACCTCAGTCTGGTGCCATAATACCTGCCTCGGAGCAGGTGTTGCACCGTAAGGTTTTGGGGGAGTCTGGGCAAAAGCATTCAGTGCCGAAAGAAAGAAAAGTGCGGCTATGGGTTTGATCATATGAAAGGGAATTACTGTTATTTCCGGAAAGTGTTTGTTAGGTTAACGTTTCGGGATGATCTGGTATTTTTCACCGGGTAACTGCCAAAACGGAATTTGCTCTTTTAACTTTTAACAAAGTAGAAATTTCCTCTAAGTCTGATCTGAGAAGTGGTTTACTGACTACTTCCAGATCAGTTTTATCTAGTACTTTGAAGTCTGGCTTCATTTAAAATATCGTTTAACAACCATGCTGCCTCCAAGCAAAGATAAGATTAATCTAATGCCTGGCAACAAGCTTTTGGTATAACAGGTTACCCTAGTTAATCACCAGCAAATAAGCCGGTTGTTCACCCAATTCAGCTACTGATTTTGCGGGTAGCTGGATTACTCCGTCTTTTACTTTTAATGCTTTTTTGCTTCCTGCAAAGGTCACTTTTGCATTGGCGGCTAGCGTTAATCCTTCCGGTTTCAGGCTTGCTGGCAGCTTTTCTCCGGCTTCCGCCAGATAGAATGCGTAAGTGGTGTTACCTTTTTTTGTATAAGCCCATTTGCCCTGACGGTATGGTGCCAGCGGTTTGGTCTCGTAAATCCCTGTTCCGTTTACATTCATCCATTTCCCTATTTCTTCCAGTCGCGCGTAGGCTTCTTCGTGCCACTCTCCATCAGGCCCCGGCGCTACGTTAAGGAGCAGGTTTCCGCCTTTGGCGACAATATCCAACAGGGTATGTACAAGCTTCCGGGTAGATTTGAAGTTCTCTTTCGGGATATAAGACCACGAGTCGCCCATCGTCATACAAGACTCCCAAGGAATCGACATATAATGTTCAGGAATCGATTGCTCGGGTGTTACATAGTTTTCAAACTCGCCGGTAACAGTCCTGTCCACAACCAGCAAACCAGGCTGGTGCGAGCGCGCCATCTTGGCAATGCGTGCCATATCAATGTCCTGCTCATACGGAATGCTTTTCTGCCAGCTGATATTCGGGTCTATCGTGTTCAGCGGACGTACCCAACCTCCGTCCAGCCAGAGAATGTCCACCGAGCCGTAATCCGACATCAACTCTTCGATCTGGTTGTAAGTGAAATCCTTAAATTTAGTCCAGAGCTCAGGCCGCTTTTTGGGATCATAAGAGGCATTGCGGTCTTTCGGCGGGAAGTACTTCCACCAGTAAAACTCGTTATTCCAGTCTGGTTTCGAGAAGTAGGTACCTGTCATGAAACCCTTGTTGCGGAATGCAGCCAGTACTTCCTTGGTTACGTTGCTTTTTGGATTTGATTTGAATGGCGTGTTCGTGATCTTATAGTCCGTGTACTTGGAGTCGAACATCGTAAATCCGTCGTGGTGTTTGGTAGTAAAAACCACATATTTCATCCCCGCATTCTTCGCAGCCTGCGCCCACCTTTCGGGATTGAATTTGACGGGATTGAAGGTTTGTGGTATTGCTTCGTAAGCTTTTTTATAATCGTACCAATCATGTGAATGCGGACCTCTGCGCTCGCACCAGCCTTCGTCTTCCGGGCAAAGCGACCACGATTCCACAATGCCCCATTGACTATACGTTCCCCAATGCATCAGCAAGCCGAATTTAACATCCTGCCACTTGCTGAGCTTTTGTTGCACAAGCGGATCTGCTGGTGCTACATACTTGGAATGGTCCTGCTCGGCATGTTGCTGGGCAAGGGACAGGTTCCCTAAAAGCAGTCCCGAGAACAGGATTGCCGCAGATCGTAATTTCATTTTGAAAAAATTAGTAACAGAATTATAAACGAGGTGACTATCAGGCAAAATGGCTGTCCGCATTGAATACCTTTCCTTTTCCGCCTGTTTCGGTAACTGTGTAGTTAAAGCCTTTTTGAAGAGAATACGCGCCGACTTCCCCGTTTTTGTTAATTGCTATAAACCCTACCTGAAAAGTTTTCGCCTTTTCGGGATTGATCTTTACAATGCGTTCGATGGCTTTTTTGCATGCTTCTTTAGGTGAAGCGCCGTTTCGCATCAGCTCCACGATGGTGTGGGTACCGCAAATGCGTATCACTTCTTCGCCCTGGCCTGAGCCCGTCGCAGCGCCTACTTCATTATCCACATATAGTCCCGAGCCGATAATAGGGGAGTCGCCCACACGGCCGCGCATTTTGAAACCCATTCCACTTGTGGTACACATTCCCGACAGGTTGCCGGCGGCATCCATCGCGAGGGTGCCCATTGTATCGTGGTTTACCGAACCGTCTTCAAAGTGGCTGGGCGCAAAAGGGCCGTGGCCTTTTGGCTTGGATTGTTGATGTTCAATGTTGATAACGGGCTTGTATTCGGCCTTTTTCAACCATTCTTTATATGTTTTCGCAGCATCAGGCGACAATTCTCCCGATTCCAGCTTAAAGCCGCTTGCTACTGCAAACTGCTGCGCACCTTCACCCGCCAGAAATACGTGCGGCGTGTTTTCCATCAGCTTCCTAGCGAGCGACGCCGGGTGTTTGACGCGCTCTACAAATGCAACCGAGCCGCAGTTGAACTTATCGTCCATGATGCAGGCGTCCAAAGTTACCCTTCCGTCCCGATCCGGATTTCCGCCCAGTCCGACACAGCAGTTCACTTCATTTTCCATCGCGATTGCCGCTTGTTCCACTGCATCCAATGCTTTTCCTCCTTTTTCGAGCACCGGCCACGCTCCTCCATTGGCAATTTGCCCGCTGTCCCAGGTAGATATGACAATGGGTTTGTTGACCGGCTTGCTCCTGGCAAACAAATCGTTGACTCTTGTGAAAGGAAGTGCGAAAGCAGAAAGTTGGAGGAAAGACCGGCGATTCGATTTCATAGAAGAGAGAAGATGTCAGTGAATAACTTTCTAATATTTTAAAAATACCTTCGTATTAATTCAAATTTTTTCAAATATACTGGGCTAAGTTGTCCCGACAAATGAAAATACGAAATTTCATTTGCATAAATGCCTGTTGGATAGTCAGGCACCTGCAACATTTTGTTTGTATTTTGATTTAGCTGAAATTCGGAGTTTGAAATCACAATGACACCACTAAGATTGTCAGTCAGCTTAAATGCCGCCTTATCATGAACCTTCCTAAAAACAGTGTTGACGTAGCGATAAATGCCTACGGTAAACCTTATCAAACTGCAATGACATTGCTGACTTTGATGAAAGAATCAGGGCAATGGATCAATAAGATTTACTTTGTTGAGGAAGCGAAACAGCCCGAGCCTTCCAACTTCCAGTTTATTCTGGACTATCTCGGGGATAAAGTGGTCTACTACAAGCCAAGTCTCTGGCTTTGGACCAAAAATCTGAAATTCAACTTCCTTTTAAAACTGCCGTTTTTCCGACGTGCAATCCGGTATCAGTATGCGTGGGAGAAATCAAATGCGAAGTACCTGCTGGTGATGCATAATGACGTATATTTCAAGGCGGACCTCATTCAGGAATATCTTCGGCATATAGGCGATACTTCGGGAATCGGGCGTATCGGGCAGTGCTGGGGCTGTCCTGCATTCGAGGCGAAGCGTTGTAATCCGGATATCTATACCCGGTACAAACCAGGTTACGAGGAGGTAATGCAGCTGGCTGCCGAATACCCGCAGGCGCGTACATCCACGTACACCGAGGTTGTCGATCCCGCCGCACCCTGGCCGCTTCCGGAATGCAGGCTGAATGAATATGTGGCGATGATCGATCTGGAGAAAACCAGAAAAGATACGTTGCCGGTTGGTAAAGGATCTGCATTCGGGAGCTATGACCGCCTTGATGTTGGCGTGAAATGGTTTGCTGACATGAACAACCTCGGGCATTCTTTCCGCCATTTTGACTACGATCCTTACGCTACCCATAGTTGGATCAGTATGAAAAACGCGGGTCACGATGCACTTTTCAATAAGGATCTGTATCAGTATGAAGAGTCTGTCGCATTGCAGCAGCTGGTCGACGAGTTTGGCTTTGACCCGAAATCAAAAACCTTCAAAAAATAACTGTCTGACTTATGGTGCTCGAAATCCGGGATCTTCATCAGCGATACGGCGACGTGGAGATCATTTCCATTGAGCACTTTCAGGTAAGCGGAGGTATTTACTGGATTCACGGAGAAAACGGCGCAGGGAAGTCTACCGTTTTCAGGACGCTGGCCGGAATGCTTCCATGTACCGGATCAGTAGTTATCGACGGGAAATATGATCTCAAAAAACATCCTGTAGATTACCGGTTACGACTCAACCTGGGCGAGGCAGAGCCGCTATATCCCTCATTTCTCACTCCCCGTGACCTGATTGACTTTATAGCCGGCGCGAAGAAAGCGCCGGAAGGACAGGCTGCACATTTGATCGGAAAGCTTGGCATCAATTATCTCAACAATACATTTGGCAGCTGTTCCAGCGGAATGGTGAAGAAAGTGTCGCTGGCTGTGGCATTTCTGGGTAATCCCAAAATCATTATTCTTGATGAGCCGCTGATCACAATCGACCGCCAGGCCCGCGAAAACCTCTTTGACCTGATACGTGAGTATCGTGCCGCCGGAGTAACGTTTTTGCTTTCATCACACCAGCCTTTTCAGCAGGAGGGTCTGCAGGTAAACGAAAGCTTTGCACTCAGTAATAAAACGCTCGTTCCGATGCTATGAAAATGCTCCTGCTATCGACGGTATCGGAGTTTTTCAGGCGGCGCGCCGGTACATTTCTGGTGCTTATCGGAGTGCTGTTTGGCTTTGTGAGCGGGGCGGAGCATTATGCATTTGCCACATTCTTCTTGACGGGGAATTATGGAATGCACTTTCTTTTTCTGTTGTGGCTTGGATACACGCTGGTATGCGCGCAATTTGTCAATCAGCTCTGGCAGCAGCCTGATTATACATTTATATACAATGCCCGGACCTGGCCCGCTGCACTTCGCGGGCAGCGACTCTTTAAACTCGCTCTGGGCTTTTTGCAACCCATATTGTACTACGGCATATACCTGGCTTCCATTGCTATTCAGGATAAAGTAATGGACAGGATCTGGCTTGTTCTTCCTATGTATGCTGCTCTCGCTATTTTGCTGGCTGCGGTAGCCGAGCGGCGGCTGCGTAATCCGGTAATGTATGTAAAAAGGAATGGCGGACGGATCTTAAGCATTCCGTTTCCCCGTCCGGCCTCGTGGCTGTACTGGATTTTTGAATGGCTGTTGCGGGAGCGCGGGATTACCTTGCTTGCAGGCAAAACCGGCGCGATACTTGTTGCAACGGGTACAATGCTGTACTATTCCACCGATCAGTACGACCTGCGGCTTCCGGCAATCGGACTGTCGCTTGCTTACCTGCTGAACTTCGGCATATCAATGGAACTGTACCAATGGGAGAATGAGGTTTGCCTTTGGGAGAAGTCTATGCCGGTACCCGACGTGCGCCGGTTTTTGAGGGTGGCAGGTTTTCATGCGTTGCTGATCGTGCCCGAAACATTGGCAGCAATGCGGAATGCGGCACTAAGTTTTGCAGAGTTGTTGCAATTGTTTCTGCTCGGAGTTGCGCTTTTGACAGTCTCCCATTTGTATTTGTATAAAAAGCAAAGTCAGCCCGACGATCACCTCAAAGTATTTCTTTTCGGCTTTGTCGGACTGACTTTGTTGATTCTTTATAAAATCCCGTTGCTTATGCTGGCAGGAGCGGGAATGCTCTTTTCAATCTGGTTTTTCCCAAAGTGGTATAAAACCTGACTTACTTCGGCATCGACGGTCTAACTTCGATTTTGCTCGGCAAAGTCCGTGCAGGAAGTTTGATGAGGTCGGAAATGATCTGACCGATATCTTCCGGCTGAATTTTCCAGGCATCTTTGTCAGAAGGCTGGTGGTTGTTGAATTCACTGGCAACCGAGCCCGGCATAATGGTCGTAACGCGGATACCTGCGCTTCTCACGTCCAGCATCATCGCCTGCGAGAAGCCGACGAGGCCAAATTTGCTCGCATTGTAAGCAGTTCCATTTGCGAAAAAGTTGGTACCCGCAAGGCTGGCAATGTTGATAAAATATCCTTTTGTCTGGGTAAGTGCTTCTAAAGAAGCTTTTGCACTATAAAAAACACCTGTCAGGTTGATATCAATGGTTTCCTGCCATTGTTCCGGCGTCAACTCTGCGATCGGCGCAAAATGGCCGACGCCTGCATTCGCGATGAAATAATCGAGCTGTCCCCATTTATCTATTACCGCCTTAACTGCATTTTGCTGCGATTCGAAGCTTCTTACATCGGATTCAATCCCGATCGCGGCGCCTTCCCGGATCTGGTTGAGCTGTGCGGCTGCTTTTTCGGCATTTTCCTTTGAGCGGCTGGTAATTGCCACCTGGATACCTTCTTTAATCAATACTTCTGCGATCCCGAAGCCAATTCCTTTTGAGCCCCCAGTAATCAGTGCGGTTTTAGTAGTTTCTGCCATCAGTTTTAAGAGTTGTGATAAATAAATGCAAAAAGGTAACAGCCGTAAACCTGATAAGGTTTGTCACAACGGCATATTTCTAAGTTTCAGCCAACTTCCCCTGTTCAGTAAAATGTGGCTGTTTTTTACTTCATAATATCTAAAACCCTATTTTTGCCAACCATTATTTTTTTGTCAGATTTTTAAACCATCTATGAAAATAGTAGAAAACAAGGTCGCGCTGGTGACCGGTGCCTCCCGTGGAATTGGACGTTCAATTGCTTTGCGTTTGGCAGAAGAAGGCGCTGATGTGGCTTTTACCTATCTATCAAGTGTAGAAAAAGGCGAGGCGCTTACCAAGGAACTCGAAGCATTTGGTGTAAGAGCGAAGGGTTACCGTTCCGACGCGGCCAATTTTCAACAGGCTGAACAGCTCGTAACCGATGTAGTGGCCGACTTCGGTAAACTTGACGTGCTGATTAACAATGCCGGTGTAACCCGCGACGGACTGTTAATGCGGATGAGCGAGGAGCAATGGGATACCGTTATCAACATTAACCTGAAATCTGTTTTCAACCTCACAAAGGCGGCAACAAAAAGCATGATCCGCGCCAAGAGCGGCTCTATCATTAATATTACTTCAGTTGTAGGGATCAGCGGTAATGCAGGCCAGTCCAACTACGCTGCTTCGAAGGCGGGTATCATTGGTTTTACCAAATCAATCGCGCTGGAACTGGGCTCCCGCAATATCAGGTCCAATGCAGTAGCACCCGGCTTTATCGAAACCGAAATGACCGGCGCAGTAGAGTCCAAGGCAGTGGAAGAATGGAAGCAATCCATTCCGATGAAACGCGGAGGACAGCCCGAAGAAGTGGCCGATGCATGCGTATTCCTCGCCTCAGACTTATCCAGGTACATTACCGGGCAGGTACTTCAGGTAGATGGTGGTATGTTAACATAGTGTCTTTCTTCGTTTGTAAAATAGCTGGCGGTTTCATTGTATATTGTAAACATTGCCAGCTATTGACTCCGAGCACATGCGGTCCGAACTGATCTTTCAAACTCCTTACTGGTTTATTCTCTTTTGCCTGGCAGCGGGAATGCTGTATGCTTTCCTGCTTTACCAGCCAATTGCTTCCTGGGGTAAAAAGTGGAACTACATTCTGGCTGCATTTCGTGGGATTACCGTTGCGCTAATCTGCTTTCTGCTGCTCAGTCCGCTGGTCAGAAAGACGGAAACTTCCATTGACAAAGCCAAAATTGTATTTGCAATAGACAATTCGGAGTCTGTCGGTGCGTATGGAAAAGAGATCATGAAAGCAGTGGCGGAAGCATCTGCCCAGCTGGCAGCTTCGGGGTTTGAAGTGGGAATTGAAACCCTGGACCAGCAGGCAAAGCAGCTTTCGGCAGATTCTATCCGCTTTGACAAAAACAAAACAGACCTCACCGGAATGCTCCAGACGATCCGGAGTAATTACGAAGGCAGGAACTTGACTGACGTAATACTGGTATCTGACGGTATCGTAAACCAGGGCGTTTCACCGGCTTATAACCGATTTCCATTCCGTATCAGCACGCTTGCAGTAGGGGATACTGTTCCTGATCTGGATATCCGTATCAAAGATGTGGTCAATAACAGGATCGCGTATTTGGGAAATGAATTCCCGATCCGCGCCGAAATTGCTGCAAACGGGCTTGCGGGTAAATCCACGACAGTCACTTTGAAACAAAATGGCCGGGTAATCCAGAGCCAGAATGTAGCGATAGATCGTGCCGATTTCTTCAAGGCGGTGGATTTTAAAGCTACTTCTACCCAGAAAGGTGTACAGCATTTTACATTGGAAATAGGTGCAGTCTCCCGAGAAACTTCCAGGCGGAATAATACCCGTGATGTTTACATTGATATTATCGACGGGAAACAGAAAATCCTGTTAATGGCACTCGCGCCGCATCCCGATATTAAAAGTCTGCGCAGCGTGATCGAGGCGAATGAAAATTACGAGCTGGATATCAATATCCTGTCTATTTCAACAACGCCGCCGGCCGCAACCAAACCGTACGATCTTGTCATTTTGCACCAGATCCCGAATGTACTGGGGCTTGGTAATGCACAGATCCGCAAATTCATTGATGCCAAAACACCTTTGTTTTTCATATTGGGAAACCAGTCTGCTGTGCCACTGGCCAATTCGCTGAACCGCTCGCTTACGATTAATACAGCAAGTAACCAGACCGACAAGGTAACAGCCCGTTTTAATCCGGCCTTTCAACAACTGAATTTTGATACGGAAAGCTTGAAGATATTAGAAAGGCTTCCGCCGCTTTCGGTCCCATTCGGCGAATACAATCTGTCATCGGGAACTGAAACGATCCTATTCCAGAAGGTCGGTACATTAAATACGCAAAAACCGCTGCTTGTGCTCAACACCAGTGGCGAGCAGAAGATTGCCGTGCTGGCAGGAGAGGGGATCTGGCAATGGCGGCAGGAAGAATTTGCGCAAACCAATAAGCAGGATGTAGTCGATAACCTGTTCCAGAAGCTGATCCAGGTACTTTCACTGAGGGAAGATAAACGGAAGTTCAGGGTATATCCGACACGGAACGAGTTTGAAGCTGGTGAGCAGGTGACTTTCCAGACAGAGATTTACAATGATATTTACGAGCCCATTTTTGGTCAGGAAGTGAAGCTGGATATTATAGACGAGAAAGGAAAAGCGAGGCAATTTACATATACACATACCGCCGAGTCGCCGCGGTTCAACATCAGCGGGCTTTCAGACGGCGTTTATCGCTATACTGCGTCTGCTGCATTGCGCGGCGGGCAGGAGAAGGCGGCGGGGCAGTTTGTTGTGAGGAATGTGGATCTTGAACTTAATAATACAACGGCAGATTTTGGAATGCTACGGGAACTGGCCGGTCGCTCAGGCGGGGCGTTTATCATGCCCGCGTCACTAACGTCCTATGTTGAAAAGCTGAAAGCCGACAGACCTGCTGACCGTCTCGACAGCTCCGAAGAAATGGTGGAGCTGATCTATTTAAAATGGCTGTTTTTTCTGCTGATACTGCTACTCGGCGCTGAATGGGGATTAAGAAAGTATCATGGCGGGTATTAGAAGTATATTGTTAGCCATTTTTCTCTGTCTTATCCTAACCAGGCCAGGCTTTTCCCAGCAAGCAGATTCGTTACTTTTACCGAACAAGCCGGATACTACGCAGGTACAACGCCCGAATTATGCGATGCTGCGCGGGATCTTTGCGGCACAGTCTGCACTGTACCTGGGTACGATCTACGGGCTGAGCAAATCCTGGTACAAACAGCCGCTTACCCACTTTACAATTGAGGATGATACCCGCGAGTGGCTGCAAATGGACAAAGTGGGGCACGTTTACACATCGTACCAGATAGCGCGTCACACTGCGGCTCTTTACAAGAAAACGGGCATTTCAAAACGTCAGATGCTGATTTACGGCGCTATCTCGGGCGTTATTTTTCAGACGCCCATTGAAATCCTCGACGGCTTCTCACCCGATTACGGATTTTCGCCCGGCGATATGATAGCTAACCTGGCAGGTTCGGTGTTGTACCTCGGGCAGGTTGCATTATGGGACGAAGTTCGCATTCATCCCAAGTATTCTTTCCATGCGACGCCACTTTCGAAAGTCCGGCCGGAGCTGTTGGGGAGTTCCCTGACTGAAAGCTGGTTGAAGGATTATAATGGTCAGACTTACTGGTTGTCGGCCAGTCCGCGCTCCTTCTTTCCGGAGAGTAAATGGCCTGAGTGGCTATGTTTTTCAGTCGGTTACGGTATTCAGGATATGGTTTCGGCAGAGCCACGCAAAAGCATAGAAATGGGCTACCGGCCTTACCGGCAGTACTATTTGTCGTTGGATATAGATCTGACCAAGATCAAAAGCAAGAGTAAATTTGTTCGTACGATCGGGTTCCTTGTCAACTCGTTGAAAATACCGGCGCCTGCGTTACAGTTCAGCAGGAACGGAATTGGATTTAAGCCGTTATACTTTTAGGCGGCAGGGAAAAACGATGATTTAAATAGTATATCAATGAATATTGGAGATAAAGTTAGGTTGGTACATGGACGTGAGGAAGGCATTATCTATGCTTTCCTGCCGGGAAATGTGGTTGAAATTGAGATCGAAGACGGATTCCGCATTCCGGTACTTCGTAATGAGGTTGTGACGATTTCCCCTGTTGAATCCCAGCGGATGCAGAAAGACAGGGAATTAGTGAAGGCGAGTGCAAAATCTGACGTGATCGTTCCGCGGAATGCACCGTTTGCGGAGAAGGGGATTTACATGGCTTTTGTTTCCATAAATGATAAGTCGCTTACCGTGCATTTGGTGAACAATACAGACTGGATACTTCCGTTTACCGCATCTTCCGTTGGCAATCAGGTACAAACGGGATTGGCTGCGGGCGTTTTACTACCTCGTCAGTCGCAAAAGCTGACCGAAGTTTTGATGAAAGATTTTGAGGAATGGCCTGTATTTGACTTTAATATCCTGTATTTCAGAGAAGGTAAGTACACACTTCCACAGCCTCTGAACAAGAGGATCAAATGCCGCGCGCAATCTTTTTATAAAAGCAAGAAAAAGGCACCTGTTCTGGACAAGGAAGCATTTGTTTATCAGCTGGATGAAGAGAGTTTGAAAAAGGAGCTTATTCCATCAGATATTGATGCTGCAGCTTTGAAGGAAAGTATGCTAAGAGGAACGGAAAGGGAGGAAGTGAAAGTAGGGAAGCCCCAGGAGATTGTTGATCTGCATATTGAGAAGCTTATCGAAGATCCTTCGCGTATTTCCAAGGATAGTATCGTCAAAACTCAACTCAACGTTTTTGAGGAAAACCTGGAAAAGGCGATTGCAAACGGAATGGAAGAAATTACATTTATCCATGGCGCAGGCAGCGGCGCATTGAAGAATGAACTGCACAAGCGGCTGAGCAAAAACAGGCACGTCGCATATTTTAAAGATGCATTAAAAGATAAATTCGGATACGGTGCTACGCTCGTCAAAATCAAGTAACCTGCTGGTCAGGATATTATATGTTTCGTTGTTGTCGGCAATTATGTGGAGCAGCTGGCAATGTCGCTCAAAAAGTACCTCCCCGCAAGCACCTATGGAAGAATATAAGTATTCGGATAAGGAAATTCAGAATGAGAAGCATTTGTCGGTTTTAAATATCCCGATAGAGATTCCGGTTTCAGAAATCGAGACGCAGATTAATGCCAAGATCAAGGGATTGATTTACGAAGATAATAGTTACGAGGACGAGGATAACGACAATCTCAAGGCCAAAGTCTGGAAAATCAGTCCGATCCGCGTTGTAGCAATTGATTCTTCGTTCCTTTTTGAGGTTCCGCTGAAAATCTGGGTAAGTGCCGGTTATAAGGTTAGTCCGCTGGGTATAACAATGTCCGGTTATAAAGACACGGAATTTTCCATTAAAATCAGGCTGATATCGAAAATCGGGATTTTGCCAAACTGGCAGATCAAGTCTGAAACCTATGTAGATAGCTACGATTGGATCTCGGATCCGAGCATCAAGGTGGCAGGACTGAATATTCCGATCAAAAGTATGGCGAGCAGGTTGCTGAACAAGAATTTTGACAAGATTACCGAAGCAATCGACGAAGAAGTTGCTAAAAACCTGGAACTCAAAAAGAATGCAGAGCTGGCGTGGAACATCGCCCGCCAGCCGGTTATGCTCGCCGAAGAGTTTGATACCTGGCTTGTTGTAGTGCCGACAGGCATTGTAATGACGCCGCTTTTGGCAAAGAACAATGTAATCCGCGCGGTACTCGGTATCAAGGGATACACGCAAACCATCACTTCGGCTACCAAACCCAGTGTAACAGCAGTAGCCAAGCTGCCGAATCTGCAAATCAGTCCCAAGGTCACCGAAGATTTCAAGATCGGTCTGATCAGTCTGGTTTCCTACGAAGACGCCGCCCGTCTTGCCACTGCTAAGTTTGCGGGAGAGAAGTTCTCTTTTCTCGGCGGACAGTACAAAGTAGAAGTTACCTCTGTTGAAATGTATGGCCAGAATGACAAATTGGTGATCAAGGCAGGATTGAAAGGAAGTATGTCGGGCTTTATTTACCTGAAAGGTGTGCCGTACTACGACCCGGCCACGCAGCAACTGTCGCTTAAAGGGCTTGACTATGATTTGGATACCCGCAATGCAATCGTCAAAACGGCCGGCTGGCTTTTGCAGGGACAGTTCAGCAGAATGATGGAAAAGAAGATGATTTTCCCCGTAGGAGAGCAGATTGCTGAAGCCAAAAAGACGATCCAGAAGGCACTGAGTAACTATAAAGTTACAGACGGAGTGACATTAAAAGGAACGCTTTCCGACATTCAGCCAGACAAGGTTTACCTGACTCCAAAACATCTTTATTCTGTCGTATTTGCGCAGGGGAAGGTAAATTTACGTGTCGACGGATTGAAAGGAATTTGAGTCAAAACTGTCATAATTGTACGTATAGATACCATAATTTTTTGCTTTTTATAATAAATTGACTGTCGATGAAAGAAGTTATTTGTTAGCTTTGTGGTCAGAGGAAAGGAGTGAGCTGTCCTACCGCTGCGGTATTTTTACCGGAGAGGAAAGTCCGGGCAGCGCAGAGCGCCGTACTTCCTAACAGGAAGGCAAAAAGTTGGGAACGGCTTTTTTGACAGCAAGTGCCACAGAAATGATACCGCCTTGGCATGTTTTTTATAGGTTGAGGTAAGGGTGAAATGGTGGGGTAAGAGCCCACCGACCGGCTGGCGACAGGCGGGGCAAGGTAAACCTTACGGGCTGAAAGATCAAATAGGTGTTGGTTTGCGGGGCTGCTCGTCCCCGTTCTTCGGAACGCCGGCACGGGTAGATCGTTAGAGGTCCAGGGCGACCTGGATCCTGGATAAATGGTAGGAGTTTTCGGGCACTCAGGTGCACGGAGAAACAGAATCCGGCTTATAGGCTTGCCCCTTTTTTCTTGTTTTTAGTAAATTTTTATAGTGCAATATTGAATCACATAACGCGTGTTTCCCATGAAGAAAAAGAATCTTTACGTTGCTTTGCTTTGTTTGTCCCTGCTGAGTTTGGATACGTTTGCCCAGAATCGAACGTATGATGGACCCAACAAAATGAATACCTGGTCCATTACCGGATATGGAGGGATTACAAAATTCTTCGGTGATTTATCGCAATACAACGGCTTCAGACGCGGAGACAGAGAAGTTCTCACCGGCGGATGGGGTCTTTCTGTTAACAAGCAATTGTCGCCGATTTTCGGTGTTCAGATAGTAGGGTATAATGGACGTTTGCAAGGAGCGAAGGATAATCACCTGAGTTCTCTTTCTAACAGAACATATAGCGCTACATTTAACAGCCCATCTTTTGTTCAGGTGACACTTGATGGAACTATGAATTTGAATCGCCTATTGTTAGGTTACAAAAAGCTGTTAAGGTGGAAATTTGACGCTCACTTAGGTGCTGGTATCATTTACTACCACACTGATATTGACTGGACTGACGTAAATACTGGTCAGGTAGGCAACTTCTCAACTAACACTGATGCGAGTTCTAAAACTGCTGGTAAATGGGAGCGTAATGGTTCTACTTACACTCGTGAATGGGTGGTTCCAGCAGGATTTACTTTACACTACGAACTTACTCCACGCTTTGATCTTGGACTTGACTATACCCATAACTTTGTAAATACCGAGAAAATCGACGCGACAGTGGGCGGTTTGAGTGACTACGATTCTCAGCAAGGTATCTGGACATTTGCAAAAGGAGATTCTAAAAATGACTCTTACGGAATGTTGTCTCTTGCACTGACTTACAAATTAGGCAAGAATGCAGTAAGAGCAAAAGGAGGTAAGTATGATGCTGCAAGCGGACGCTATCACCTGCGCTGGGCTAACCCACAATCTTTGATCCCTGTACCTTACAACCCAACAATGGAAGATGCAGATTCAATTGCAAAAGCGAATATGCCTAAGCCTGTTGACCCACGTCTTTACACAGATTCTGACGGTGACGGTGTAGCTGATTTGTTTGACAAAGAACCGAATACTCCTGCTGGTAGCATTGTTTCAGGTGGTGGTGTAGCACTTGATATTGACAAAATCATCAGAGACGCTATTAAAAACAACCTTCCGAAAGACGAATGCGAAGCGTTGTTCAGCAATATCGAATTTGATACTGACAAAGCAATCATCCGCAATCCTTCAAAAGAAACATTGAGCAAAGTGGTTGAGCTGTTGAATATGCGTACCAACTGCCGCATAGTTCTGGTAGGTCACACGGATGCACGTGCTTCTGACAGCTATAACGTATCACTATCCCGCCGCCGCGTTGACGCAGCTAAGAGATTCCTGGTTCGTGCTGGTTTGACAGATCCTAGCCGTATCATCGCTGAATACTACGGTGAGTACCGCCCGATCGCAGAGAACACAACTGTGGAAGGTTTGCAGTCTAACCGTCGCGTTGAAATCAAAATATTGCCAAATAACTCAATCCGCTCAACTTATCCTGCTGGTTTCCGCAGATAATCGGATTGAAGATATGAAAAAGGGAAGGCTGCAAAGTCTTCCCTTTTTTTATGGCCACTATTTAGAAACAGAGGATAATTTCATACCTTTGCACCCTGTTTAATCAAGGGACGAGTTCCCGCTATAACAAATTCAAAATGGCAGTTAAAATCAGGTTAGCGCGTCGTGGACGCAAAAAGAAAGCGATCTATGATATCGTAGTCGCAGATGCCAGAGCACCACGTGATGGTCGCTTCATCGAAAAATTGGGTATTTACAACCCAGGTACAAATCCTGCTTCCATCGTATTGGAATCAGCTAAAGCAGTTGACTGGCTTTTGAAAGGAGCTCAACCAACTGATACAGCACGTTCTATTTTGCAACATGAAGGTGTAATGCTTCGCAAGCACTTGCAAGTTGGTGTTTTGAAAGGTGCAATTACTCAAGAAGTTGCAGATACACGTTTTGAAGAGTGGAAAGGATCAAAAACAGAGCGTAAAGCTACTGCTGCTGATACTTTGACCCAACAAAAAGATGCTGACAAGCAAGCGAAACTGGATGCAGAACGCAAAGTAAACCAGGCTCGTGCAGAAGCTATCGCTAAGAAAAACACGCCTCCTGCTGAACCAGTTGCTGAAACTGAAGAAGTGGCAGAAGGAGAAGTTTCTGATGCAGCTGAAACCGAAGCACCAGCTGAGGAATCTGCTGAATAATTATTGCTTCTATATCATTATGGGTCTGTCGGTAACTCCGTACAGACTCATACTTTTTTTACTCACCCTAATTGATATTATCCATGACACAGGATAATTGCTTTTTACTGGGATATATCGTCAGAACACACGGAACTGCAGGTAACGTGGTGTTTTACCTGGACGTTGACTATCCTGATGATTACGAAGATCTTGAAACTGTTTACGTCGAAATAAAAGGCGATCTGGTTCCTTACTTTATAGAGGATATCAATATTCAAAAGCAGGGCAATGCGATTGTCGCGCTGGAAGAAGTGAATACCATGGCTAAGGCGCAGGCTTTGGTGGGTAGCTCTTTATACCTGCCGCTTGAAGATCTTGAAGAACTTGGCGGGGAGAATTTTTACTACCACGAGATCAAAGGATATACAGTTATTGATCAAACTGCCGGTGAGCTGGGAATCGTGCGGGAGGTGTATTCTTTGAATGGACAGGATTTGATTGCAATGGATTACGAAGGTACCGAAGTACTGATCCCGACTGCGAACGAGATAGTACAGCGCGCCGACAAGGAGACCAAGCAATTACTTGTGAACCTGCCGGAAGGATTACTGGAAGTGTACCTGTCCAAAGACTCAGACTCAGAAAACATTCCGGATGATGCGGATTGATATATTAACCTGTGTGCCGGCGCTGCTCGAAAGCTTTTTTGCGCATTCCATCCTTAAACGCGCCCAGCAAGCTGGTCACGCGGAAGTGAAGGTTCATGATATCCGGGATTATTCTACCAATAAGCACCGTACAATTGACGACTATGCATTTGGTGGTGGAGCCGGAATGGTAATGCAGATCGAGCCGATCGCGCGTTGCATTCAGGCGTTACAAGCCGAGCGGGAATATGACGAGATCATTTACCTCACTCCCGATGGCGCATTATTGAATCAAAAAGCAGTTAACCAACTTTCCTTAAAGGGAAACCTGATCTTGCTTTGCGGGCATTACAAGGGAGTTGATCAGCGCGTGCGCGATTTGTTTGTTACTAAGGAGATCAGTATCGGAGACTATGTACTTTCGGGAGGAGAGCTCGCTGCTGCTGTACTTGCCGATGCTATCATCAGGCTGGTTCCCGGTGTTTTAAATGACGAAACTTCCGCATTAACCGATTCATTCCAGGATAACCTGCTTGCTCCACCCGTGTACACGCGACCTGCTGACTATGAAGGTCACAAAGTGCCGGATATTTTAATGTCCGGGCACGAGGCTAATATCGAGGAATGGCGCTATGAACAGGCGCTTAAAAGAACAAGAGAACGCAGGCCTGATCTGCTCGATTAACTGCAACCCAGCCTGAGATGTATTAAAAGTCCAGGCTGCAATTGATCCATTCATTATCGAAATTGGTGCCGTACTTCCGGTAAAAGCCGACTGCTGAGGTATTCCAGTCGAGCACCTGCCAGAGCATACCGGTGCAACCCGTTTGTTTCGCAGCCGAAACCGTTGCATCAAAGAGGATCTTTCCGATCCCATTTCCCCGCATCGATTCCGTCACGATGATATCTTCCATATACAATCGCTTTCCCTTCCAGGTCGAATACCGGTAATAGTAAAGCGACAATCCGATAATCTTGGAATCTGATTCGGCCACAAAAAAGTCGTAGAGTTTTTCGTGGTAATCCCGCGTCATTTTCTCAACATTATTGGTGACCTGGTTTAAAGCTCTTTCATAGATCGCCAGTTCTTTTACCAACTCAAAAATAGCTGGTATATCCTCTACTTTCCCTTGCCTGGTTGAAATGTTCATTTGTATATTTTTATTCTTAAAACACCTTTGAATCGAGAATATACCTGTTTTACTAATAGTTTAGATAGTTTTCCCACTTTTCCAGGATCGTTTGAAAGCCGGCTGGAAGCTCGGTGTCAAACTGGATCCATTCTCTGGATATCGGATGTACAAACCCCAGTGACTTTGCGTGGAGCGCCTGGCCGGGCAGTTGCTGAAAGCAGCTTTCTACCATTCCCTTATAACTCCCGCTGGAAACGCTCCGAAGGATTTTATCCCCGCCATAAACAGGGTCATTGAAAATCGGGTGACCAATGTGTTTCATATGTGCCCTGATCTGATGTGTTCTGCCCGTTTCCAGGTTGCACTTGATCAGTGAAACATAACGCAGCGGCTTGATTACTTCGTAATGCGTCACAGCATGTTTTCCGGAACTTCCATCAGGAAAAACGTCCATTACCCTCCGGTCGCGCACGCTTCTTCCTATATTGCCGGTAATTGTCCCGTTAGCTTCTTTCATTTCACCCCAAACCAGCGCATAGTAAGTCCGTTCAATGGTATGATCGGAAAACTGTTTGGCAAGAAACGTCATCGCAAACTCGGTTTTGGCGATGACCAGCAAACCGGAAGTATCCTTGTCGATCCGGTGTACGAGCCCCGGCCTTCCTTCACCATTGCGGCCGGTAGGAAGTTGCTGAAAGTGATAAACAAGCCCGTTAATCAGGGTACCTGTCCAATTTCCGTAAGCCGGATGTACAACCATTCCGGTTGGTTTGTTGACAATCAGGAGTACCTCATCTTCATAGATGATGTCCAGGGGAATGTTTTCCGGCAAAATCTCCGTGTCACGGGGAGGCTGTGGCAGGGAGAGGGTAATAACATCGAGCGGCTTGACCTTGTAACTTGCTTTCGACGTTTGCCCGTTTACCTTTACCGCTTCCGCCTCGATACCATTTTGTATTTTTGTCCGCGACGCATTTGCAACGTGCAAATTGAGGTATTTGTCCAACCTGATAGGTCCCTGCCCTTTATCGGCTACGATCCGGTAATGTTCAAACAGATCATCTTCTTCTGGGATTTCAATAAGGTCTTCGGACATTTGCAGTTTAATTGGACAAGCAACAAAAATATCAAAATAAGTGGATTTATCGGGTCATTTACTTCCCACACCTCTGCAGGAGCTGCTTGACGACAGGTTAGTAAAAGCCGGTATTCAGGTCTTTGTAAAACGTGACGACCTCGTGCATCCCGAAGTTTCAGGTAACAAATGGAGGAAGCTGAAATATGTATTAAGGGAAGTGGAGGAGCGGGGTTTAAGCAAAGTACTGACCTTTGGCGGGGCTTATTCTAACCACTTATATGCAGTGGCCGCGGCGGGTTCAGCAATGGGTCTGGAAACGATTGGGATTGTAAGAGGGGAGCAGCCTGTCGAAGAGAGTGCCACATTGCAGTTTTGCCGGCACAAAGGTATGCAGCTGGATTTTGTATCGAGGGAACAGTACAAGCAGCGGCAAGCTCCCGACTACCTGGTCAGCCTTTCGGAAGAGTTCGATAACCCCTATATGATCCCCGAAGGGGGAACAACTGCTCTGGCACTTCCCGGTGTAAGGGAAATGGTGGCCGAGGTAGCTGCTCAGTTGGGAAAGTCGCCGGATTGTTTTTGTGTAGCTGCCGGCACAGGCGGCACCGCGGCAGGGATACTTTCTTCCGGCGCTAATGTACTTGCATTTGCTGTTCTGAAAGGCGGCAGATTTCTCCGGGACGATATTGCAGCTCTTACCAGTGGCCTCTCCAATAAAGGAAGCCTTAAATTGCAGACTGACTACCATTTTGGAGGTTATGCCAAATGGAACGCCGAACTGCTGACTTTTATTGATGATTTCAAGATCAGGTTCGGCATTCAGTTAGAGCAGGTATATACGGGCAAAATGTTCTTTGGTCTTTTTGATTTAGTTCAAAAAGGCTACTTCCCGCGGGGATCGGTCATCGTTGCGGTGCATACCGGCGGGCTGCAAGGTTTGCTCAGGAGATAGCGCTGCTCATTGCTTCCGTACTGTCGGTAGTTTTGGTATTTACAAATTCTTTAATCAGGTCCCTGTCTCCGGCTATCCAGAGCACATCGTGGTTTTCGATAACCATCGACGAATCGGGGTTCAAGATGCGTTCGCCATTTCTTTCCAGTCCTACGATCATTCCGTGCGTTTTCTCTCTGATGCCGCTGTTCCTGATTGATTTGCCACGGATATTATATTCATTTCTGACCTCAATCCTTTCCAGTACGACTGTATCCTCGTGCGCCATATAAACGTCACCCGTAGTACTGATTTCGACGTGGCCCCGGAACATATCCAGCTGGTCGTCGGTACCGATTACCTCTATGCGGTCGCAGGGGTAGAGTACCTCTGTGGGTTTTGGTAAATAAATCGTTTTGCTTCCCCGCTCGATCAAAACTACGTTAATGCCAAAATTCTCCCTGATTTTTAGCTCCTGTAAAGTCTTTCCTATCAGGTTGGAATCGGGGCTTACTTCAAGAAACGCGAAGTGTGCGTCCCAGGGGAGTAATATCCGCTTCGATTTCCCGCTGCCTTCCAGTTGTCTTGCATTCAGGTTTTGTAAAAAACGATCTTCGATCTTGCTGTAAAAAAGCTGCAACCTTCTGTAAAAAATAGCAAAACCGAGTATCATAATTGCTGCGGCGACAGTCAATGCAGTTGGCGTTGCAAAGAAGGAATTAAGCAGAAATCCCATCAGGATAATCGCGACCAATACGCGGGACAGTTCAAGTAGGAGCAATGGGCCTCGGCTGTATTTGCGGCTCAGCCAGATAGCAGAATAGGCTTTGCGGTTAGAGCGCTTGAAGATCAGCGCCCACAGGAATGGGGAGATAAGCAGGAAGGTAATCCCGAACAGCACCGAGTTGGTAATGTAATTTTCAGGAATTTTGGTATGAAGCTGATCAGCGAGCTGGCGTGAAGAAGCAAGAATAATCCCGACGACAACCACCGAGTTCAGTACCACCGTTTGTGCATAAGCTTTCAGGATTTCCTGCCACTGGGTTGTTTGCGTAATGGTAACTGTGCTGGAACTGTACCTGTTGAGGTAATGCCGCCATTTCTCAGGCAAATGCTTCTCAAACCAATTGTAAAATGGTTCAGAAGCTTTCATCATGTAGGGTGTTGTAAATGTGGTGATAACAGATACCCCTACGGCGATAGGATAAAGGAAGTTGCTGGTAACGTGCAGGGACAAGCCGAGATTGGCGATAATAAACGAAAACTCACCGATTTGCGACAGGCTCATTCCCGATTGCATTGACTTTTTGAGAGGTTGTCCGGAGATAACCGCCCCCATTGTCACAAATGCGGTTTTTCCTGCAATCACAACAAACACCAGGATCATCGTGGGTACTGCATATTCTATCAGCAGGCCCGGATTGATCAGCATACCTACGGAAATAAAAAACACCGCTCCGAAAAGATCTTTCAGCGGTTTCAGCAGGTGCTCAATTTTTTCAGCGTGTGTGGTTTCGGCCAGAATGGAACCCATGATAAACGCGCCTAGTGCAGCTGAAAATCCGGCCTGTGTAACCAGGAAGACCATTCCAAAACATAGCGCGACCGAAGTAATCAGTACGCTTTCGTCATTCATCAGGTTGCGGTACTTTCTTAGCAATGTAGGAAAGACGAAAATCCCTCCTAAAAACCAGAGCGTCAGGAAGAAGAACAGTTTCAGAATGGACTGCAGCAATTCGTATCCCGCAAACTGCTGGCTGATTGATAAGGTGGAAAGCAAAACCATCAGCAACACCGCTGTGAGGTCTTCGATCACCAGAATGCCAAGTACGACCCGGGTGAATTTCTGGGTCTTTATTCCCAGCTCATCAAAGGCCCGGAAAATGATTGTTGTGGATGAAATAGCGATAATACCACCGAGGAAAAGGCTGTCTGTTTTGCTCCATCCCATCAGCTGTCCCGTGACAAAGCCGGTGATCAGCATCATACTAACTTCAAAAAGACCGGTTATTGCGGCAGTGTTACCTACTTTGACCAGCTTTTTAAAACTAAATTCAAGACCGAGATTAAAAAGCAAAAAGATAACCCCTATTTCCGCCCAGATTTCAATCGTCTTGATATCTGTGATGGTGGGGAACAAATGAAAGTTAGGACCTACAAGTAATCCGGCCAATATATAACCCAGCACAATCGGCTGCTTCAGTTTTTTGAAGATGAGGGTAATCACCCCCGCCATTGTGAGTATTAATGATAGGTCTACGATCAGTTGAGGAACATGCGTCATGAAGGATTGGGTTGTGGGATGTCAATGAAAGATCAATAAAATACAAAAAGCCTCTGACGAATCAAAGGCTTTTGTAGTACAAAAACGAAATTTTGTCGGCGTAGTTTTTAACCTACACTGCCTTCGAGACTGATTTCCAGTAGCTTTTGTGCTTCCACTGCAAACTCCATCGGAAGTTGATTCAGTACTTCCTTGGCATAGCCATTCACAATCAATGCAACTGCCTGCTCGGTAGGTATACCGCGCTGGTTGCAATAGAAAAGAATATCCTCGCCGATTTTTGAAGTAGTCGCTTCGTGTTCAACCGTAGCAGTTGTGTTACTTACTTCGATGTACGGGAATGTATGTGCCCCGCATTTGTCACCCAGCAATAGGGAGTCGCATTGCGAGAAGTTACGTGCTTTATCAGCTCTTTTGAAAACCTGAACAAGACCTCTGTAAGAGTTCTGACTGTTTCCGGCAGAGATACCTTTTGAAACGATGCGGCTTTTAGTATTTTTCCCAACGTGGATCATTTTCGTACCGGTATCTGCCTGCTGCATGTTATTGGTAACAGCCACAGAATAAAACTCACCGATCGAATTATCTCCTTTCAGGATAACAGAAGGATATTTCCAGGTAATAGCAGAGCCGGTTTCAACCTGCGTCCAGGAAATTTTAGATCCTTTTCCGTCACAAAGACCACGCTTGGTAACGAAGTTATAAATGCCTCCTTTTCCGTCTTTATCACCAGGATACCAGTTTTGAACGGTCGAGTATTTCACATTTGCATTCTCGTGAGCGAAAATTTCCACTACCGCTGCGTGCAACTGATTTTCGTCGCGCATTGGTGCAGTACAGCCTTCAAGATAGCTCACGTGACTGTCCTCATCGCCGATAATCAATGTACGCTCAAATTGTCCGGTACCTGCTGCATTGATACGGAAGTAAGTAGAAAGCTCCATTGGGCAACGTACGCCTTTGGGGATATACACGAAAGATCCGTCAGAGAAAACTGCTGAGTTCAACGCTGCGTAATAGTTATCGCGCGGAGGAACAACCGATCCCAGGTATTTTTTAACCAGATCAGGATGTTCACGGATTGCCTCGCTGATAGAGCAGAAGATAATCCCTTTTTCCTTTAAGGTACCTTTGAACGTAGTGAAAACAGATTCAGAGTCCATTACCGCGTCAACCGCAATGCCAGAGATTCTTTTCTGCTCATTCAATGAAATACCAAGCCTTTCGAAAGTATTACGCAACTCAGGATCGATATCTTCAATGCTTTCTACCGGTTTCTTCTTTTTGGGCGCAGAATAATACTTGATATCCTGAAAATTGATTTCGGGATAATGTACGTTCGGCCACTTGGGCTCTTTCATTCCAAGCCACAAATGGTAAGCTTTCAAACGCCATTCCAACATCCATTCCGGCTCGTTTTTCTTCGCCGAAATAAATCTTACAATATCATCATTAAGACCTGCAGGAGCTTCATCCGCCTCAATATCAGTTACAAAGCCGTATTTATATTCCGAACTGGTGATTTCCTCCAACAATTCTTCTTCTTTGCTCATAGTCTTTAATTTATCACGCTGTGTTTCTAATTAAGTTAACACAGAGAAACGTTATTCAGTTTATCAGGAGGTCAAAAATACGCAAAAATGTCGACTTTCCGGGGTTTGCCGGGAACATTAAAGATAGCTTCCGGACGACAGGTAATTCTTCACATAATCAGAAACACCTTCTTCCAAACTGGTAAAAGGCTTGTCGTAACCAATCGTGCGAAGCTTGTTCATATTCGCTTCAGTGAAGTATTGGTATTTGTCTCGGATATCTTCCGGGGTATCTATATACGAGATATCCGGCGTCTTGTCCATTGCTGCAAAAGTGCGTAGCACCAGGTCTTTGAAAGTCCTCGCCTGGCCAGTTCCCAGGTTGTAAATACCCGAATTTTTGCGGTGGTGCATGAAGTAAATGCACACGTCGATCAGGTCTTTTACATAGATGAAATCGCGCATTTGTTCACCATCCCTGAAGTCGGGATTATGTGAACGGAAAAGCTTCATCTTATCGGTAGTCTTGATCTGGTTATATGCGTGAAAAATAACCGAGGCCATTCTTCCTTTATGGTATTCATTCGGCCCGTACACATTGAAGAATTTCAGACCAACCCAGAAAATAGGCTTCTGTTCCTGAGCAAGCGCCCAGATATCGAATTCATTTTTTGAATCCCCGTAAGGATTTAGTGGTTTTAGCTGGGATAAGGTAGATTCATTATCATCATAGCCCAATTCTCCTAATCCGTAAGTAGCTGCCGAAGAGGCATATACCAATGGGATCTGGTATGCGACGCACTTTTCCCAGATCGACTTTGAATAATTTACATTCAGTTCGTCAAAGATATTTTTGTCAAATTCTGTAGTATCTGTTCGGGCGCCAATGTGAAATATAAACTCGATATCGCGGCTGTTTGCATCAATCCAGCTGAACAATGCATCCCGTTCCACGCGCTCCTTGATGATCTTGCCTTCCAGGTTTTCGGCCTTCTCAATTTTTGAAAAATCATCCACTGCGATGATGTTTTTGAAACCATCCTGATTGAGACGGCTGATCAATCCGCTGCCGATAAACCCGGCTGCACCTGTTACGATAATCATAGGAAGATTGTGTGGTTATAGGATTCTTTTTGATGATACACTTGTTGATCTGCAAAACTACGGATACAAAATGTAATTTTGCATCCGATTTCCAAAGTGCAAAGAAGTTTATGATTTACGTAACCAGAAAAGAGCATTTCAACGCAGCTCACCGGCTTTTTAATCCGGCTTGGTCAGAAGAGAAGAACCAGGAGGTATTTGGCCCCTGTGCAAATAATAATTGGCACGGACACAATTTTGAACTCATTGTTACTGTCAAAGGCAAGCCCGATCCGGATACCGGATTTGTGATAGATCTGAAAGTTCTGGGGGATATTATAAAGCAGCGGGTAGTCGATAAAGTAGACCACAAAAATCTGAATCTGGACGTGGATTTCATGGCGGGCAAAATGGCTTCCTGTGAGATTTTCGTGATGGAAATATGGAATATACTGGCACCCGCGGTAACCGAAGCCGCCCCGAATTCAAAACTACATTACATTAAGCTGATCGAGACCCCTAAGAATTTCGTGGAATATTACGGGGAGTAGGAAAGGAGAAAAAGAGTTTATGAGTTTAAAGTTCATGAGTTTAAATGAAGTTGACTCATCAACTCATCAACTCATAAAACTCATCAACTTGCCCATTCATTCAATCATTCGTTTATTCAATCATTGAAATACTACTTAATTGCCGGAGAGCGTTCGGGTGATCTGCACGGATCAAATCTGATTAAAGGAATTAAAGAAAGCGACCCGGCAGCTACTTTTCGCGGCTGGGGCGGCGACCTGATGCAGGCAGAAGGCCTGGACCTGGTTACGCATTACAAGGACACAGCTTTCATGGGTTTCCTGGAAGTGATCATGAACATCCGTAAGATTTCAGGATTTTTAAAATCATGTAAGTCCGACATTGTAGCCTACCAGCCCGACGCATTGATCCTTATCGATTATCCCGGATTCAACCTTCGCATTGCTGACTTTGCGAAGAAAAAAGGCATTAAGGTATTCTACTACATCTCACCGAAAGTATGGGCCTGGAACCAAAAGCGCGCCTGGAAGATCAAGCAGAATGTGGATCACATGTTCGTGATATTTCCGTTCGAAATCGATTTTTACAAGAAGTTCGATTACCAGGTGGATTACGTCGGAAATCCATTAATGGACGCCATTGCCGCATTCAAACCTGATCCTGATTTTAAAACTAAAAATAACATCGGTACCAAGCCGGTCATTGCATTGCTGCCCGGCAGCCGGCGCCAGGAAATCTTGGGAATGCTGGACGTGATGCTATCCATTCAGCCCCATTTTCCGGATTACCAATTTGTAATAGCCGGTGTGAAAAACCTGTCCGCCGAGCTTTATGCCAAAGCCGATCTTTCGGGGAAGTCTGTGGTGGTATATGAAAGTACTTACGACCTGCTGCACATAGCCACGGCGGCATTGGTTACTTCCGGAACTGCTACTTTGGAAACAGCGCTCTTCAAGGTGCCTGAGGTGGTATGTTACAAAACAAGCGGCGTTTCTTACGCCATTGCCAAGCGGCTCATTCGTGTGCCATTTATCTCGCTGGTCAATCTGATCATGGAGAAAGAGGTAGTAAGGGAGCTGATCCAGGAAGAACTGAATGAAAAGTTGCTGATGGAAGAATTAAGAAGTATTCTCCCCGGCGGTGCTAAACATACTATCCAGCTCTCAGATTACGAGGTACTTGCCGAAAAAGTTGGGGGCCCCGGTGCTTCTCAGCGAGCTGGGAAATTGATGGTGGGGTATATACAATTTAATTTAATATAGAATTTAGTTGGTTGTTGCATCTGAGATGCCTACATTTAAGTTGTAATTATTACAAGAATAATAATCACTAAAACTGATGTCAGATGGAAACTACTTCAACAAACCTGCCAAAGCTGGGTACAATCCCTGCAATTTTTCTGATCCTCTTATTTAGCACTTGCATTACGTCTTGCGAAAAGGAACAAAGCCAGGATATCGTCATCACCGGCGATCTGCTGAGCTCTAACTCCGTTGTAGAAGGTAAAATGCTTTACCTCGGAAATAGAGGAACACGCGAGTTTATGGACTCGGTGGTAGTAAGAAACGGTAAATTCGAATTCAGAATAAAGCCGGGAGAAGGCTTTATCCCTGTGAAAAGCAGCATTGTTTACGCGACTGGGAATCCGAAATGGCCTTATCAGCTGGTAGGTTATAAAAACCCGTACTTCGCAAAGACGCAGGAAAGTACCATATATGCAGATAGAGGGGAAATGCATTTAATACGGGATACGACATTAAAGGTTGCCGGTCGTGATCTGGTAAGTTTTACCATTGATAATCCAAACAAGCAAACACAGGCTGCATTCAGGCATCTCGCATTCAGGAAAAATCCGAAAGCATCAGCTGAGATCAGGAAGTCGAATGCGGCCCTCGTAAAAAGTTATCCCTATTCAGTTGACCTTTTGAATCAGCTTGAATGGTCTAAGAAAGACGTCGATGAGAAGGAGCTGGCAGAGTTGATTGCATTGTTTGAACCGCCGCTCAAAAAGACAGGCTACTTTCAGAGAATCGATACTTATCTCAAAGTAGATAAATCAACCGGCGATAAATTTCCGGCTGACCTTTCGTTGAAATCTCCCGATAATATAGTTACAAAGCGCATTCTGGATAATAATTCGGAGTACAACCTTGTGGTATTCTGGGCAAGCTGGTGCGGGCCTTGCCGGCAGGAAATTGTGCAGCTTAAAAAGCTTTACGCACAGCATAAAAGCCGCGTTACTATTACCAGCATTTCTACTGATACTAACGCTGCTGCCTGGAAAAATGCCTTGAAACAGGAGAAAATGCCTTGGAAACAGTTTATCGTAGATGAAAAATCTATGGCTGTGCTGGATAGTAAATACGACCTGAAATCCATTCCGGTTACCCTGCTTTTCGATTCGGGTAAAAACCTCATTGAAAAGAAACTCGGTTACGCTACTGGCGAAGAAAGCGTTGATTCAATTGTCGAATTGCATTTACTTGGAAACTAGCAATCCTGTTATGCAAGCCGCAGGCTAGCCAAATACCTCTTCCAGGTCGATTGTCAGCTCAGGGAAAATGGAAGAGGTTAACTTTGAGATAGCAGGTTTGCGACCGATGTATTTACCCTCCTCATTTAAAACATACATGAAGACCGCATTTTCAGCAGGCTCAACCAGCCAATATTCACGCACGCCGCATTCTTCGTAAAGCGTGAATTTGTTGTCCATTTCTTTTTTGGAGTTGCCAGGAGATAATATTTCAATAATCAAATCCGGCGCCCCCAGGCAGCCTTTATCATCCAGTTTGGCTTCATCACAAATAATGCAAATGTCTGGTTGTACAACCGTGTAAATTTTTCCGTCCGAAGCATCCTGATTTTTCTTGGGTAAGCGAACGTCAAATGGAGCAAGAAAGACCTGGCAGAAGTGATTTCTGAAAAACAATCCTATTGTTAAATGGAGTTTTCCGAGGATTGTCTGATGCGTCCGGGAAGGCGCGGGCGACATCTTGAATATCTTGCCTTTAATGAGTTCCAAACGTTCTTCAAACTGCCACAGCAGGTAATCTGCATATGTGTAAGTGCCGTCTAGGTCAAGTTGGTTAATGTCTTTGATTATCGTTTGCATAGTATGTCGTTTTTGACAAATCTATTAAAATCCAGAAGAATCCACTCCTCCATTTTTCAAGTCTTGCGTTTCTTCTTTCTGGCGGAAGGAAAGAGGATATTATTGAGTATTAAACGGTAACCCGGCGAGTTTGGGTATAGATTGAGATCGGTTGGCATTCTGCGGCCGCCTCCGCCCCGGCCTTCCGGATCGTGGCCGCCGTAAAAAGTCCATTGCCCGCGCCCCATTTCTCCATAAATGTACCTGTCAGAAGAGCTGCTCGTGCCCATGACCAGCGCGCTCGGTTTGACGGTGTATTTACTGAATGCGGTAGTCTGACCGAAAAACTCGCGGATCAGGTTTTCATGATTTTGAACCAGCATAGCAGGAATAACATCCCATTTGGCGGAAAAGTCGAACAAAGAAAAATATACATCGTTCTCGCCCCAGCTGCGGTACCTGCCCGCAGAGGAATTGATGTCGGAGAAGTTCATTCCCTCATATTCGTCGAGCTGTAACTTGAAATTGTGAAAGGCGAAAGTCTTTTCAAAATCAAGCTTGGATTGTGCGTCAGGATCAATTCCATCCCCGTCGAGGTTATCAACTATGTCCACTCCCTCTGCCGCCAGTGCAATGTCGAAAGTCTCCGCGCCGGAGCACATCGCAAACAGAAAACCACCGCCTGCACAGAATTCCTTGATCAATTTGGCTACCGCGAGCTTCATCTGCGGTACTTTGGTGTACCCAAACCGGTTTGCTATCGCTTCCTGCGCTTTGATATCTTCCTGTGAAGTCCGCCGCAGGTTTTTACCAAACTGGCCTGTAAAATCTTCATGGTGCAAATGCAGCCAGTCATATTTCGGTAATTCGCCTTTCAGGATTTCTTCATCGTAAATCACTTCAAACGGAATCTCTGCATATTTCAAAACCAGCAAAACAGCATCGGTATTTTCAAATTCGGCCGGACTGATCTTAATCGGGGAGTAAACGGCGATTTTGGCTGCCTTGTGGAGCTTCACCACATCCATATTAATGCTCGGATTGCTGATTTCATTGTTGAGCTGCGCGCTCGCAGCTTCCGACATTATCTCGTAGGAAATCGCCCGCAGCTTGCATTCATTTTCAATCGACTTGCTATACTGGACTTTAAAGCTGCCTCCACGGTAATTGAGCAGCCACTCCACGTCGATATCCCCTTTGAGCAGGATGTAAGCAAGCCCGTATGCTTTCAGGTGATTTGTCTGCGACTTATCCATTGGGATCAGAATCTGATTGGCCAGTGAAATTCGCGCAAAAAGTACCAGAAGAAGTAGGATAGAAGTCTTTTTCAGCATTGTGACAGACGATTTTAATCCGGGACTTTATGGAAACGGGAGGTAACCAAATTTAACGAATTAAAATCATTTTACACGACTGGTAGTCAGCTTTTTGTGCAAAGGCCAGAGGGGGATATCATGAAAAACGGATCACATGCTTAAAAGGTGTAAAGCCGGTCAGGAACACAGTCGGTGCTTCCATTGGTGGCAATGCGCCACGCAATGCGATGTTCTTATGCAAAGCGGTTCCCGGGCCGAAGGAAATAGTATCATCGTTGAAGCGGTAAGTCCCTGTTCCTTCCTTCAAAAGCCAGGAATCTTTCGTGTTTTCAATCTTTACAACCCCTTTCAACTCGCCGCCCGGACGAAAAATCAGCTCCAATGCGGCAGGTACCCGCTCGGTTCCTCTGGTAGTTACCTCCACTTCCATTCCCTCCGCTGTTTCTTTAATACGCACTTTGGTTTCCAGCAGCTGTACTTCGCTTTGCGGCCTGTAAGTGCGCGGCATTTTCTCCCAGTCACCATCATTTGGCAACGATTCTTTCGGGTAGGGTTGGAAATAAGGCCCGTCGAGTTTTTGGGTCAGCTCCCAGGTATCTCCATTCCGGACAATCTTTTCGGACTGAAACTGGCCTTTTCCAAAAAATGAAGATGCGAACCTCAGTCCCTGCAAAACTGCATTGCCTTTCATGAAAGTAAACCAGACCGGATTATTGGCGATCAGCGTGGAGTCGCGGTTATCCCGCCTGATGCGCACGAGACCGGAGTTAGCAAATGTTTTCACATAACTTACCGGAAACGGTTTTTCGGCCGACAACTCTACCCAGAGGGAAGGGTCTGTCAGGAAGTAATCGATAAATGCGCCTGTTTTCGGTCCCGCTGTTTTCTCGATCATGCGGCACATCGCTGCATACTGCGGGTTTTTGTCTTTGATCGCGAGATAACGATAAGGATAGTAGTAGTTTTCCAAAGTCCCGACCACCGCCTTATCCTGCCTGCCCGAAGCATCGGTCACTACCTCTCCATTCGGATGCACGTAGTACATTGTCATATTCAGGTTTTTGCGAACGTTGTCGAGCAGCCCGGGCTTTTTCATGCCTTTGGCAATGGTAATCAGCAGCCTGTCCGTGAGTGAGGAATATATAAATGTACTCTTCTCGTTGTACTGCCCGTCTGCATCCATATCAATGCGTTCGCCCAGCCACTGTTCAATGCGGTTGACATACTTGGGATTGGGCCAAAGTTCATTTAACCGGGTCAATGCAGCAGATACTACCCAACGGTGATTGGGTGTGTGGATACCGCCCACGCTCAATGCTTCCCCGCATTTGAGCAGAAAGGTTTTCAGGTTGGCCAGCACCTTGTCAACACCGGGCGTACCCGATTTTTCCATCAACATATAAGCCATCGCCAATCTTTTAACAAGAAAGCCGGTGTCAGGCGTTGAATGGAAATTGGTTGAAAGCAGATCGATAGTGCCGTCGCTGTGCTGCGTTTTGATAAGATATAATACAGCCAGGTTTACGCTGGCAAGCAGGTCGGTGGATTTGTAGTATTTGGAAGAAGGCGAAAAAAGTCCCGCCGCGCCGCATTGCACCATGGCGGAAGTACTATGCGGATTGAGTATGTCAAAGCCATCGCGGAGACCGCCCAGGTCCGGACTATCGGTGTCTTTTACCTGGAACTTGCGCAAAGATTCAATGCTTGTATCATTCCGGGTAACCATTTCCAGGAGCCAGGGCGGCATTTGTTCGGCTGATCTCCGGGCGACTAAATAAGTGGGCGAAATCGTAGCTACTGAACAAATAGCGAGCGCGCTGTTTTTGACAAAATGTCTTCTATCCATGGAATTGAGTTATTCTTTATGAATAAAAAGGGCTCAATGTGCACGGATTACTACTTAGGTAGCCGATTATTTACATTTCATCATGCTTTACCTATACTTTCAATGAACTTGGGAGCGATGCGGTTTCGCGATGCCTGCTCGTAAGCATATGCAATCCCGATCAGTTCAGGCTCGCTGAATGCACGTCCCAAAAAGGATATCCCGACAGGCAGCTCGCTTACATTTCCCATCGGTACGGTAATGGAGGGAAAGCCGGCAATGGCCGCAGGTCCGTAGGATCCGTACCCTGTCCAGAAATCGCCGTTGACCGGATCAATGCACCAGGAGGCGCCGGTGGCTGGTCCGCAGCACGCGTCCAGTTTACTCTTTTCAAATTCCCGATTAAGCCGATCGGCTACCTGATTGATCTTGCGTAAAGCTGCCTTGTATTCCTTACTTTCCAGGTCGCCTTTTTGCTGGGATGTTTCAAACAACTCCTGCTGAAAATAGGGCATTGCCTTCGCTTTGTTGGTGTTGTTAAATGCGATGAGACCTTCCAGTGACTTTACTTTTGCATTCGAACCGGCAAGGTACCGGTTCACACCGTCCTTGAATTCAAATTGCAGCAGATCGGATTCGGCGCCTTCTGTATCCTGCGTCTTCATAAATTCAATTTCCACGATTTCCGCACCCAGACTTTCCATCTGGTCCAGCGCTTTTTTCAGCAGCGAATCAATTGCTTCATGTTGTTTCAAAAACGATTTTTCAACGCCGATGCGCTTGCCTTTCAATGCGTCGCGGTTCAGTGATTTCAGGTAATCGGGAATCGGTTCGTTGCCTGCATATCTGGCCGGGTCTGCGGGATCCGCACCAGCGATTACCGCGAGCAATGCAGCCGCGTCAGCTACTGTCCTGCCAAACGGGCCGGCGGTATCCTGCGTCTTGGAGATAGGAATTATGCCGCTCCTGCTCACGAGCCCGACGGTCGGCTTGATGCCAACAACCCCGTTCATCGATGCAGGGCAGGCGATAGAGCCATTTGTTTCAGTTCCAATTGCAACCGCGCAGAGATTCGCCGCCACTGCTACCCCGGAGCCAGAGCTTGATCCGCAAGGCGAACGATCGAGTACATAAGGGTTTTTGGTCTGTCCGCCGCGACTGCTCCAACCGCTGGAGGAGCGGCTCGAACGAAAGTTGGCCCACTCGCTCAAATTCGTTTTCCCGAGAATCACCGCGCCTGCTTCCCGGAGCTTCTTAACAACAAATGCATCTTTTGAGGCAATATTTCCGGCTAATGCGATGGAGCCGGCGGTGGTTTGCATTTTGTCAGCAGTATCAATGTTGTCTTTGATCAAGACAGGTATTCCGTGGAGCGGGCCGCGCAGCTTCCCGTTTTTTCGTTCCTGGTCCATTGCGTCAGCAATACTCAGCGCATCGGGATTCAGTTCAATGACCGACTTCAGAGCCGGCCCATTTTCGTCTATGGTTTTAATCTGGTCGAGGTAAAACTGAGTGAGCTTTCGTGCGCTTAGTTTGTTTTCCTGCATTAACTGCTGCATTTCCGCGACAGTCATTTCCTTGATGTCGTTTTCGGAAGGCTTTTCCGATGACTTTTCTTTGGACTGGGAGGTACATCCTGAAATAGTAAATGCAAACGGAGCGAAGCTTGCGGCGGAGGCAAGGTTAATGAAGGTTCTTCTTTTCATCTGGAGTGAAACAAACGGTTGAAACTGCGTAGATGCAATATACTCTTTTCACAAATCCAATGCGCCGGTGGGCGGGTGTTGAAAAAATTGCCTGTGTGAGTGCCGGAATTTCAGACTTATTACTCATTATACGATTTTAGCATCAAAATTCACGTAGAATGTTGTAGTCATTATACTACAATGCTGACTTTCAGTAAATAGAATAATTAAAAATTTCTTAAAAAATGCTAAAATCGTCCAAAAAATAATGATGGCATGATTATTTAATTTAATTTTGAAAAGGAATAGTACCATATAAATTTTTGCATTATGAGCATACTGTCAAACGTCATATATTATTGCGGGAAGTTTTTCTTTGCAACCATTTTGTTCGTCGCGATGATAATCTCAACCATCGTATCCCTGCCCTTTATTGGCGCGGGTTTGATCAAGGACGCAATGAATTCACATCATAACCACGCCGACCGGAACAGTCTTCTGGATTACTACGGCTGATAAGGTATACCGCAATAAGGACAGGGTATGGACCGGGAGGTTCGTACCCTTTTTTTGTTTATTGGGTTTCAAAAATCAATTTTCCTGGACCTCAAACCGTTCAAATGCTGTAATTTTCGCATTCGTTTCTTTCCAATTCCGCATGAACTACTTCCGCATTTTAGCTTTCCTCCTGATTTTCAGCGTACCCCAAATTGTCTCCGGGCAGGAGACACGTTATAGTTTCGAAAAAGGATTGATGGGTTCTCCGTTTAAGCTCGTGTTTTACACAACAAGCGATACACTGGCCAAGCGTGCTGCCGACAATGCGTTTCGCAGGGTGGAGGAGTTGAATGAGATCATGAGTGACTACCGTGACGGGAGTGAAATCAACCGGCTTTCTGCACAGTCGGGTAGCGGCAAGTGGGTACCGGTGAGCAAAGACCTTTTTGATATACTCGCCATTTCGCAGGATATCAGTAAAAAGTGCGACGGCGTTTTTGATGTGACGCTCGGGCCGGTTGTTCAAATGTGGCGGCATGCAACGCGAAAAGGTACTTTCCCAAGCGAGCAGGAAATAGCCGATGCCCGGTCTAAAACAGGCTATAATAAAATGAAGCTGAATGCTAAAACCCGCAGTGTGCTCCTCACGCAAAAGGGAATGCGGCTGGATATCGGCGGTTTGGGGAAAGGTTTCGCCGCCGAGGAAGCATTGAAGGAATTGAAAAAGTTGGGAATTACCTCAGCAATGATGGACGCAGGCGGGAAGATCGTGATGACCAATCCGCCTCCCGGCACCGAAGGGTGGAACATTACCATTTCCAATGGGAGCGATTCGCTGAAAACGATTCAGTTAGCTAATACTTCACTGGCTACTTCGGGACCTACTTACCGATACATGGAATATAAAGGTGTCAGATACTCGCACATTGTTGATCCGAAAACAGGAATCGGGCTGCTATTCCATGTCCGCACTACCGCCATTTGTGACGGCGGCACAATCTCCGATGCACTTGCCACTGCATTCAGTGTGGCAGGGATCGAGAAGAGCAAGAAAATGATCAAACGATTTCCGGGTACGAAGGTGTGGCTTGTAGAAAGAAAAGGAGAGCAGGTAACAGAGTGGAGCACTCTTTCTAGGTAGCTTAAATTTTGCATTTTTCCGCGAAACCATTCCCCTGAACGAATATTTTAAACAACCGTTTAAAATATTCGTTTCATACGCTTGTACAAGTCAATTTTACTCCTGACATTTGACTCACGGATTTAGTAAAAGCTTGTTTTAGAAACCAATTTCAACCTAACTATTCGACATTGTGAAGTGCGTATCTGAAAAAAGTGAGGACAAGATCAGAGAAGCGGCGAAGCGGGTTTTCCTGAAAAAGGGTTTCGATGGCACTACATCCCGCGATATCGCCAAAGAGGCTGATATGAATATTGCTCTAACCAACTATTACTTCAGAAGTAAGGAGAAGTTGTTTATGGAGATATTCAAGGATTTAATGGAAATGTATTTCCAGAACATTATCCATATCCTGAACAAGCCGATTGATATCAAAACAAAGATTTCGGAGGTAGTTGAAAACAATTACCGCATGATGAGGCAGGAGCCAGACCTGGTCATTTTCATCATGAACGAAATCCACAAGGAACCGGAAAGGCTGTTGGTGAAATTGTCGCTGTATAGTCAGCTCAAATCAACGCTGTTTAACCAGCAACTTGCCGAGGGAATTGAAAGCGGGGTTTTGCGCCCGGTACCCATGGAAAGCATCTTGCCTTTGATGACAAGCTGCATTGAGTTTTTGTTTTTGGGCAAAGAAATGCACCAGAAGGTGTTTGGTATCTCTGCCGAGGAATTTGAAGCTTTTGCAGAAAATCACAAGGAGCACGTAAAGGCGATGATCTGTAATTATCTGATCCTCGAAAAGTGAGATTTTAAGGAAACGGGAGCATAGCGGCCTAAAATGAACAATTATTAAACGTTTGACTGTCGCTTATCCACCGGTTCAACCGCCGGTAATTTTAGAGTTGGAGCAGACAGCGGGTGGTCTCATATTGATCAACGTTAAATGCAAATCCAAAAAGCCGGCAGGAAAGGCAGTATGGC
Organism: Dyadobacter sp. Leaf189; assembly: GCF_001424405.1. Taxonomy (GTDB): domain Bacteria; phylum Bacteroidota; class Bacteroidia; order Cytophagales; family Spirosomataceae; genus Dyadobacter. The sequence continues at coordinate 722,597 of NZ_LMPS01000004.1, read as the reverse complement.
GGGATCAGGAATGATGGAATGCATTTTTTAGAAAGGGGCCGGTTGTTTTGGATAAAAGGCTTAGTTTAGTATTAAGTCCAGACAATGAACATTTTAAGGCTTTGTCCAATCAGTAACTGCTTTCGCCAATCAATTAATTCAAGAGTAAAAGGAGGTCGGTAAGACTGATATTGTAGTTGCGCCGATCCTGCAAAAAGGCAAGAACAGCGAAACGCCTTTGAAGATTTAATCGGTTTTTAACGGTAAAATACAAAAAGAGCAGGCAGTTTTGTGAACCAGAAGAAGAGGTATGTGGTTAACCCGTTAATCGGAACGATTGTATACGTAAAAATGGCCATTTTCGGGTTTACGTTGATCTGGGTGAATCACCAGCGGTCCGGTAAATGCATCGAGTCTCCTATTACTCAGCACCCATTAATTTCGTTTTATATGGAAAACATCAACTACAACACCAATTGATTGCCAGAAGTCAATTAGATCAGGCCTGAACCTGACGCCTCCCGGCACCCCCTAAAAGAAGCTGTTGATTCTGACATTAATTATTTATGGGTAAAAAACTAAATAAGCGCATAGCCGAATTCAAAGACGCGGCAGCCATTAAGGCAAAAGGTCTTTATCCTTTTTTCAGACCCATTGAATCCGGCCAGGATACGGAGGTGATTATCAACGGGAAGACCGTTTTGATGTTCGGGTCTAATTCTTATCTGGGACTTACTTCACACCCTTACATTATCGAGGCGGCTCAAAAAGCGGCTCAGAAATATGGTACAGGCTGTGCTGGGTCACGTTTCCTGAACGGGACACTGGACATTCACGAGGAGCTGGAACGCAGGCTTGCCAAATACACTGGCAAAGAAGGTGCTGTGTTGTTCAGTACCGGTTACCAGGCCAACCTCGGTGCACTTTCCTGTCTCACCGGAAGAAATGACTATCTCATTCTGGATGAAAGCGACCATGCTTCGATCATCGATGGCAGCCGCCTTTCATTTTCAAAAGTGATCAAATACGCGCATAATGATATGCAGGATCTTCGCAAGAAGCTGAGCCTGCTGCCGGATGAAGCCGACAAGCTGATCGCGACAGACGGTATTTTCAGTATGGAAGGTGATATCGTGAAGTTGCCTGAGCTGAATGCAATTGCAGCGGAATACGATGCCACTGTGCTTGTAGACGACGCTCACAGCCTTGGCGTAATCGGAGATAAAGGTGCCGGAACAGCCTCTTACTTCGGGCAAACTGACACTACCGACCTGGTAATGGGCACATTCAGCAAGTCGCTGGCTTCATTGGGCGGGTTTATTGCCGGTGATGCAGCTACGATCGACTATCTGAAACACCGCGCACGCTCGCTGATGTTCAGCGCGAGTATGACGCCGTCGTCTGTGGGAAGTACATTGGCAGCATTGGATATCATCGAGTCTGAGCCACATCACATTGAGCGGCTTTGGGCAAATACAAGATATGCCAAAGAATTGTTGTTGTTCAACGGATTCGATCTTGGTCAAACCGAGAGCCCGATCCTACCATTGTATATCAGGGACAACGACAAAACCTTTATTATGACCAAACGCTTGCAGGATGAAGGCGTGTTTGTTAATCCAGTTGTATCGCCTGGAGTACGTCCGGAACAGTCGTTGATCCGGTTTTCTCTGATGGCCACACATACTTTCAGTCAGATTGAAGAAGCAGTTGATAAAATATCACGCATTTATCGGGAAGTATGTCCGGAGGCCATTATTGAAAGACAAAGACTATGAAGCGAATTGTACCCGTAAACTCTTCTGGGGATCTCAAATCATTTATTGATTTTCCCCACACCCTCTATAAAAATGATAAGAGCTATGTTCCTGAGCTGTTTATCGCTCAGCAGGATATGCTTACCCCGGGCAAGCACCCGTTTTACGAACACTCCGAGGTAAAGCTTTTCCTGGCCTATGAAGGGGAGGAGATTGTGGGCCGTATTGCTGCCATTTTTAATACCAATCACAATGCGTTTACTGAACGCAATGATGGGTTCTTTGGATTTTTTGATACTATAAATGACCAGGAAACGGTCAATCTGCTTCTTAAAGAAGCTTCCGGCTGGTTGAGAGAAAAAGGTGCTGATACTGTTTGGGGGCCGGTGAACCTGTCTACAAACGACACCTGCGGGCTCCTGATTGAAGGTTTCGACCGCCCGCCTGTGGCCATGATGCCTTACAATGCGCCTTACTACCAGCAGTTGCTGGAAAATGCGGGGCTGGTAAAGAAGACGGATCTGTTTGCTTACGAGATCACAACCGAGTCTGTGAACGATCGCTCGGTGCGCCTGATGGATGCATTGGAAACGCGGCTTAAAAGAAGCGGCATTGTGATCCGTCCCATTGACCTGAAAAAGTTCAAGGAAGAAGTGGTCAAGATCCGGGAGGTATATAATTCTGCCTGGGACAAGAACCTGGGCTTTGTCCCGATGACCGAAAACGAGTTCAACTATCTCGCGAAAGATCTGAAAATGATTCTTGACCCTGATTTTTGCCTTGTTGCTGAAAAAGATAACAAACTGATCGGGTTCATATTGGGAATACCTGATATCAACCAGATTTTGATAAAAATAAAAAAAGGCCGCCTGTTGCCTACGGGGATCTTCAAACTGCTTTTTGGTAAAAAGAATATCAAAGGCCTCCGCGTACTGACACTGGGCGTTGTGGAAGATTACCGGAAACTGGGCATTGAAGCCTGCCTTTACGGAAGAGTGATCAAAAATGGCCGTACAAAAGGCATTAAAACTGCGGAATGTTCGTGGATGCTGGAAGACAACTATCTGATCAACCACGCCATTGAGCAGATTAACGGAAAGCTGTATAAAAAATACCGCTTGTACGAAAAAGCGATATGAAAGAGCGTGTGTTCATAACAGGAGCGAGCGGGTTTATCGGATTTCACCTGGTAGAAGCTGCGCTGAACGACGGCATGGAAGTACATGCTGCAGTAAGGCCCAGCAGCGATCTGACTTTCCTGCAAAAGCTGGTAACTGACTATCCGGCTGCGCTCAAAGTTGTGAACGTAGATTTCAGTTCCCGTGAAAAGCTGAAAGACTTACTGGAAACGGGAGGCTATACATACATTATACATGCGGCGGGGGTTACCAAGGAAAAAACGGCAGCTGCCTACAATCTGGTGAATGCCCAATATTCCCTGAACCTGGCGCAAGCTGCAATGTCAGCTGATATTCCATTGAAACGGTTTGTTTTTCTGAGTAGCCTGGCCGCCATTGGCCCGCTGAGCTACTCCGAGCAAAAGCCGATCACGGAAGAAACGCTGCCAGGACCAGTGACCGATTATGGAAAAAGCAAGCTGCTGGCGGAAAAGTATCTGGAAGATGTCAGCGGATTGCCTCTCACAATTATTCGACCCACAGCGGTTTACGGACCCGGTGAAAAGGACCTTTTTGTTTTGTTCAAAACCCTTTCGGGTGGATTGGATGCCTACATTGGCAGCAAACCCCAGCGACTGAGTTTTGTATATGTAAAGGACCTGGTAGCCGCCACCCTGGCCGCACTCACTGAAAATAAGAAAGAAGTAACGGTGTACAACATTTCAGATGGGAATGCTTACGACCGTTATGCATTGGCTGACAGGTTTAAAGAGATAAGCGGGAAAAACATCTTTCGTGCACATCTGCCCATGATTCTGGTAAAATGGCTGGCAGGTCTGCTCGACATCATTTACTCCTTCTCACCGAAAACACCTGTCTTAAACAGGGAGAAGCTCAAAGAGCTGACCGCTTCAAACTGGAACTGTAGTATAGACGCAGCCCGGAACAATCTGCATTACCAGCCGCAATACGACCTGCGACAAGGACTTGCGGAGACTTTAACATGGTATAAAGAGAACAACTGGCTTTAATTCCTGCGCCCGATTTGATTTAATATCGGATCACACCATCGGAACAGCGGCACGCGCCGTATGTGAACTGCCGGAGGTGGATGGGTACAACATGTGTTATGATCTTCAAAAATGAAAACAATATTTAAGTCGGTATGGTATAAAATCGCTCCGGTTATCTGTCTGATACAGATATTGTCGGGAGTAGCCATAGCGCAAAATACAACTACGATTAGAGGTACCGTCACAGACGCAAAAACAGGTGAAACCCTGCCTTTCGTCTCGGTGCTGATCCCGGGTACAACTATGGGAACAGCTTCTGACGCAGACGGTCGCTACGCATTGACGCTCCGTGAAAATTACGCTACCATCAAATTCACTTACGTAGGTTACCTGAGTGTAGAAAAGCCGATCACTCCCGGCATTTCACAGGTAATCGATGTGAAGCTGGCTGTGGATGCATCCATGCTGAAAGAGGTAACCGTTAAAGGAAGAGGACGTTACCGGAATAAGGATAATCCGGCAGTACAGCTTATCCGCGAGGTGATTGCGCACAAGGATGAGAACAAAATGGCGGGTAACGAATATGTGGAATACGAACAGTACGAAAAGATCTCACTTGCATTGAGCAATCTTTCCGACAATTTCAAGGACAAGCGTATTTTCAAGAACTACCAGTTTTTGTTCAAAACCCAGGATTCTGCGGCAATGGGCGGCAAGAATATGCTCCCTGCATTTATAGAAGAAAAGCTTTCTCAGGTTTACTTTCGTAAAAGTCCGTACACCAAAAAGCAGCGCGTACTGGCCAGCCGTCGGGCAGAGTTTGATGCCAAGTTTGTGGACAATGAAGGTTTGAGCGCGTATTTCAACAGGTTGTATGAAGATATCAATATTTATGATAATGATATTTCCATTGCTACCAACCTGCTGCTGAGCCCGATCGCAAATACAGCGCCGACATTTTACAAGTTCTTTATCCGGGATACTATTAAAACCAATGATCCCTGGCTGATCGAACTCGGCTTTGTTCCGAGAAACAAGACCGATATGCTTTTCGAAGGGAAGCTGTTTGTGACCCTTGACGGAAAATATGGTGTGCAGAATGCCTATCTAACCGTAAACAAAGACATTAACCTCAACTTTATGCGCGACCTGGAAGCCAGTCTCGAATTCGAGAAAAGTGCTGACGGCAGGTACCATCCAAGCAAGACGTCCCTCGCAATGGAGTTTGCACTGGGTGAGAAAAGCGCGGGACTATATGGTCAGAGGGTAGTTAACTTCAAAAATTATACGATCAATCAGAGTCGGCCTGACAGCGTTTACAAAGGTCCGAATGAGGAAATTGCGTACAATCCCGAGATTAAGGTAGGGGAGTCTTTCTGGGGAAGCGCGCGCCACATTCCGCTGGAAGCTACCGAGCTTGACATTTACAAGAATATAGACACACTCCAGACCATCCCCTCATTCCGGCGTACCATGGACATTGCCACCTTATTCCTGGCAGGTTACAAGTCGCTCGGGAAAGTGGAGATCGGCCCTTTTAATACCTTTTACAGCTTCAACCCGGTTGAAGGTTTCAGGCTCCGTTTCGGTGGCAGAACTACGCCCGAACTCAGCAAACGCGTGTATTTTGAAGCATATACCGCCTACGGTTTCAAGGACGAGAAATGGAAGTATTTCGTAGCAGGTACCTATTCGATCAATAATAAATCGGTTTATCATTTCCCGCTCAACTACATCAGGGCAAGCTACCAGCGCGATACTAAGATCCCCGGACAGGAACTGCAGTTTGTGCAGGAAGATAACCTGCTGCTTTCATTCAAGCGCGGGGACAATAACCGCTGGCTTTACAATGACATTTACAAGCTGGAATACGTCAGAGAGTTTGATAACCATTTGTCTTACAAAATCGGATTTACGCAATGGAGCCAGCGCGCAGCCGGGATACTTCGCTATCAAAGCCTCGATCCCGACGGTTCACTCCACGACGAAGGTATTCTGAACAACACGGAGGCGAACCTGGAACTGCGTTATGCGCCCAACGAGCAATTCTATCAGGGTAAGTTGTACCGCACGCCAATAATCAACCGGTATCCGATCTTTACAGTTCGTTACAATGCAGGTTTGAAAGGTGTTTTCGAAGGTCAGAATAGGTACCACAATTTGTCGGGTAACATTGCGAAACGGTTCTATTTGTCGCAGTTCGGATATGCAGATGTGACGGGAGAGGGTGGTTATATTTTTGGAAAAAATGTATTGTTCCCGCTGCTGACAATCCACCGTGCTAACCAGACCTACGCTTACCAGCTCAATTCATTCAACCTGATGAACTTCCTGGAATTTGTGAGCGACCGTTATGCAAGCCTGGATGTGCAATATTACATGAATGGGTTTTTGTTCAATAAAATACCATTGCTGAAAAGGTTGAAGTTGCGTGAAGTGTTCAGTTTCAAAGGTCTTGTCGGCGGCTTGCGCGATGAGAATAATCCCGCCTTACATCCTTCACTATATCGTTTCCCGGTGGATGAGTCAGGCAGGCCAATCAGCTACACATTGTCGCGGGCACCTTACATTGAAGGCAGCGTCGGTATCGCCAATATTTTCAAGCTGATCCGGATTGATCTGGTGAAAAGGTTTACCTATCTCGATAACCCAGGTGTGTCGGAATGGGGTGTTCGCGCCAGGTTCAAGCTGGACTTCTAGTATCAAATTTCATTAGACACCAATTATATGAATTACGCCATCATAGCCGCAGGTGAAGGTTCCCGGCTCGCCAGCGAAGGTTTTCAACTTCCGAAGCCGATGGTACCGCTTTGCGGCGAGATGATGATCGACAGGCTGATCGGCATTTTCATGCGGAATCAGGCTGAGCGCATCAGGATTATCATCAATGAAAACTCCCCGGAACTCGAAGCGCATTTGCTCGAACTACGGAAGGATCTGCCCATTGATATCATTAAAAAATCAACACCCAGCTCATTGCACAGCGCATTTGAGTTGCTTGATGGTGTTGCCGGAATAGATGCAGTTTGCCTCACAACCACCGACACGATTTTCCGCGAGGAGGAATTTGCTGAATTTATTTCGGCCTTTGAATCCAATGCAGACCTGGGCGGGCAAATGGCGGTAACCTCGTTTATCGATGATGAAAGTCCGCTTTTCGTGCATGTAAATGAAAGCGGGATCATCACTGCATTTACAGATTCCAATGAAATGCAGACTCCCTATATCTCGGGCGGCATTTACTGTTTGCGCAAAAAAGCGATTGAAGTTCTAGGGAAATCTGTCCGTAGCGGCACTTCCAGAATGCGGAATTTTCAGCGGCAGCTTGTGGCGGAAGGAATTGAATTGAAGGCTTACCCATTTTCCAAAATCGTCGACGTAGATCACGTCAGCGATATAGAAACAGCAGAATCTTTTTTGAGCCAGGAACACCTCGCTTGAAAATCAGAAAACAAACTGACACCAATGAATTAAAGACCGGTTCATTTACCGGCAGCGTATGAATGAAATTGAAATACTCGGCGTACACCGAAACAAAAAGTACTCGCCAAATCACATTGGCAACGATGACGCGATCTTTTCGCTGACAGCCAAAGCACTTGAAGCAATGGGGTGCAAAGTGACGATCTGCTGTGAAGATGAATTCCTGGCGTTGAAAGAAGTGCAGCAGCCCAGGATTTTTACAATGGCGAGACAAAAGCAGGTTGTAGCCAGGTTGCAGGAGCTGGAAAACAGTGGCGTGAAAGTGGTTAACTCAGCATTTGGCATCGAAAACTGCTTTCGTACCAATCTGACAAGAGCATTGAACGAACACCACATTCCCGTGGCAGACAGCTATATCGTGCCTACCAGCTACGATCAGGAAACGGTTTTTGACGATATCAAAGGCAAAGGATACTGGATCAAACGCGGTGATTTTCACGCGATCCATAAAGAGGATGTTTCATTTGCTGCCTCCCGCGAAGAGGCGAAAGAAATCCTGCGGGAATATGCATTGCGCGATATCCCGGATGCGGTAATTTCTGAGAACCTCGTGGGTGACCTGGTGAAATTTTACGGTGTGCGCGGTACCGACTTTTTCTTCTGGTTTTATCCTTACGATAACAACCACCATAAATACGCCCAATATCAGCAGGTTAATGGAAATTCAGCGTATTACAGCTTCGACTCTGCACATTTGCAGCAGGTTGCGACGGAGGCAGCGAAGGCCGTTGGTATAAGTATTTACGGAGGCGACGCGATTGTAGGGCAGGACGGACAATTCCGGATTATCGATCTGAACGACTGGCCGAGCTTTGCACCTTGCCGGGATCAGGCGGCCGGACATATTGCGGGCCGCATTTTTCAGGAATTTACAAATGACAATTAATGGAGACTTCAACTACCGGACCATCTGAATTAAAGGACGAACCCAGTAATTCAGCTTTTCAAAACTCATTAAAATCAAGCGATACCGAGGAGCAGATCGATATCTGGTTCTATCGCCCGATCGGGTATCAGATCGCATTGTTTTGTGCCAAAGTAGGTATCCGTCCCAATCCGGTCACTATCGTTAGTATTTTCTTCGGGGTAGGGGCAGGTATCCTGTTCTATTCCCAGGAGCTCTGGATCAATGTGATCGGTATGCTGTTGCTGGTATTTGCCAATTCACTGGACAGTGCCGACGGACAGCTTGCGCGGATGACAAATGATAAAAGTCGTCTTGGTCGCATTCTCGACGGGGCAGCGGGCGATTTCTGGTTTATTGCCATTCACGTTGCACTGTGTTTGCGCGGCATGAATGAGGGCTGGACTGCGTGGATCTGGGTTTGGGGAGTTTTGGCCGGTGCTTCACACGTAGTACAATCCGCAATGGCGGACTATTACCGCAATGTGCATTTATTCTTCATCAAAGGCACTTCCGGCAGCGAGCTGGATAATAGCCGCGAGTTGCAGACGGAGTATGACAAGCTGAGCTGGACCAGGAACTTTGGAATGAAGTTCGTTGCGCGGTTTTACCTGAACTATACCAAAATGCAGGAAAGTTTTTCACCAAACCTTCAAAACCTGCTTTGGGTTGTCAGAAACAAATACAGAAACGGATTACCGGAAAAGCTTGTGACGGATTTCAGGGCGATGAACAAGCCTTTGATGAAGTATACCAATATCGTTCAGTTCAATACACGCGTCATTTTTCTTTTCCTCTGGCTTTTTATTGACCAGTCATGGATCTATTTCTTCTTTGATATGCTTGTTCTGAACCCCATTCTGATTTACATGATCGCGAACCAGGAAAAAGTGAGCAAATATTTTCATCAGCAGATTACGAGCGGTAAAATCAATGAATACCAAAATATATAAAGCAGTTTTTCTCGCGATAGGCGTCATTTCTCTGGGCTATATGATTTATGGCACCGGGGTTGACGTGATCTGGGAGAACATCCAGTTAACCGGCATCTGGTTTGTACCGGTGATCGGAAGCTGGCTGCTGATTTATATGTTGAATGCATTCGCTTTCAAAGCAATTATCCACGAGCCTTCGGTACCCGAGAGTAATCTGTCATACTGGGCTGTTCTCAGGCTGACGATCTCCGGTTATGCCATTAATTACATTACCCCCTTTGTTGCACTGGGCGGGGAGCCTTACCGGATCCTCGAACTCAAACCTGCACTGGGACTGAAAAAAGCGACTTCTTCGGTGCTGCTTTACAGTTTGATGCACATGTTTTCCCACGTGATTTTCTGGCTTGCAAGCATTGTGCTGATCGTCGCAGTTGTTCCGCTCAGCGATGTGATGCTTGCTGGTTGCGGGATTTTGCTGGTTGTGGGACTGGTATTGGGCTACTGGTTTATTAATGTGTACAAAAAAGGCTTCATGGTCAGCACATTCCGCCTGCTTGAAAAACTGCCTTTTGTAGGAAACCGCGCGCGTGAATTCGCTATCAAAAATGCAGAGAACCTGTATGAAGTTGACGAGCAGATCCGCATTCTGTATGCGCAGCGCCGCGATGTTTTTTACGCATCCCTGTTTTATGAATTTGTGGCCCGTGTGATCGGCTGTCTTGAAATATTCTTCACTGCCCACGCGATCGGAATGGAAATGAGTCTCTCACAATCATTGATCGTGAGCTCAGGCTCGTCTCTTTTTGCCAACCTGATATTCTTCTTCCCCATGCAGCTGGGCACGCGCGAAGGCGGCCTGGTACTCGCATTGCGAAGCGTAGGACTCGCCGCCACGCAAGGTATTTTCATCGGCATTGTAATGCGCATCAGAGAGATCGTCTGGATCATCATAGGGCTTGCATTGATGAGCAAGAAAGCCAAGCCAGATGAGCAGCAGGGAACTGAAGACCTGAATGCCGTACCCGCGGCTGCGCACCGCTAATTTTTAAATACATAACAAGGCAAAACGCACCAGGCTGATAGCCGATTGCCGACTGCCGAAAGCCAATTACTAATGATCAACGGAATTTTACTCGACTACGGTGGTACAATCGACACCAATGGCCTGCATTGGGCGCATGTTTTGTGGGAAGCTTACCAGCACAATCGGGTAAATGTTGACAGGGATGCATTTTCGCAGGCTTACAAATACGGCGAGCGGGCATTGGCTATCAAGCCGCTTGTACAGCCACAGCATGTATTCTACGACGTTCTTTCACTGAAACTGAATGAGCAGTTCCGTTTTTTGCAGGAAAGCGGGCACGATATTGATGTGAGCGCAATAGACGCCATTGCACATGAATGCAATGAGTTCGCACGCACTACTGTGGAGAATGCGAAGCCGGTACTTGCCGCACTTTCAGCAAATTATCCGCTTGTAATGGTTTCCAATTTTTACGGGAACATTCAAAGCGTACTGGAAGACTTCGGTATCCTGGGTTACTTCCAAACGGTGGTTGAATCTGCCGTGGTTGGCGTGAGAAAACCCGATCCGCAGATCTATCAGCTTGGGGTAAATGCACTCGGATTAAATGCCGAAGCCTGTGTTGTGATCGGAGATTCATATTCGAAGGACATTGCACCGGCCAGGCAGCTGGGCTGCAAGGCTATCTGGCTGAATGTAGCCGGCTGGGAAGATGCCGGCGGGTCGGATCAGGTGCTGGAAGGTGTTGTTGAAATTACCGATTTTGCTCAGGCAGAAGGGGTTATAAATCAATTTTAATAAAAAGCTTATGTACGATATCTGTACGATAGGGCATATTACCCTTGACAAGGTTGTGACTACTCAGTCGGTCAACTATATGCCTGGCGGCACCTCGTTTTATTTTTCAAAAGCGCTGCGGGATTTTGATGTGAAATACATGCTGGTCACCGCGCTCGCCGAGGAGGAAAGCCACATTGTGAAGTCGCTCAGAGACGAGCGCATTGAAGTTTTCTCCCAGGACAGTCCCTACACAGTTTACTTCGAAAATATTTACAGTGCCAACCAGGACCACCGTGAACAGAATGTGCTGCACAAAGCCGCTCCGTTCACAGTGAAGCAAATGCCTGAAATAGAATCCCGCATCTTCCATCTGGGGCCGCTGCTTTCGGATGATATCCAGCTCGATTTACTTAAACATCTTGCATCCAAAGGTGAGGTTTCGCTCGATATTCAGGGTTACCTGCGTTATGTGAAGGATAAAAAAGTGTATTACACCGACTGGGCAGACAAGCAGGAAGCACTGCCGCACGTGTCGATACTAAAAGCGAACGAATTTGAAATGGAGGTGATCGCCGGTACTTCCGATATCCGCGAGGGCGCGAAAATAATCGCCGGAATGGGCGTGAAAGAAGTAATCATTACACTCGGCAGCAAAGGGTCGCTCGTTTACAAAGACGATCATTTTTACCAGATCCCGGCTTACAAGCCTGCGGCTGTGGTGGATGCTACCGGCTGCGGGGATACTTATATGGCGGGATACCTGAGCAAAAAAGTAAGAGGTGCGGATGTACAGGAAGCGGGGGAGTTTGGAGCAGCAATGGCGACATTAAAAATTCAGTCTTCAGGGCCGTTTTCTGGAAACCAGGAGGCAGTTAATCATGTTGTCTTGCATGGGGAGTGTGATCGTGAAGTGATCGCGCAGGCCATTTACTGAAGCGTTTATCTATTATGAAATATGTGAGGAATTGGTTGATGGCATTGAGCCTGATACTGGCGTCGTACTCGGGGACTTTCTCCGCAGGCGACAAGGACGGCGATAAGCTGCCCAATCCGGACGAATTCCCAGTCCCAAGCGATGTGCCTGGTCTGCTCTTTTACATCCAGCGTGACCCGAATGCAAACACAATCTGTTATCAGCTAAATACTGACAAACAGGGCCGGCTCAGTGTTAAAGATCCTGTTAATACATTCTGGATCAGATATACCGATGGCGGTGAGCGCAGAGAGCTAAATTATCTTCAGCGCAAGTTTGCCTACGGTATCAATGTGAAAGACAAAGGCAATGCATCTTACGAACTGCGTTCGGTGGCTTATTCAAAGCTTCCGTTACAGTTAAGAAGAGACAGCCGCAACACCTACCACGTTTACGCCACGATCGATAAAAAAGAATGCATTCTCAGCCGGGTTTTCATCCGCATTGACGGGGGTACATTCTGGTCGCCAAATGTTCTTTACATAGAATTGAAGGGAACAGAACTTGCTACCGGAAAGACGATTGTTCAACGTATAAAACCCTCCTGAGTGGCTCAAATCGCCAAATTGTCATAAGATTGCAACAGGATTATTCAGTTGCTTGTAAAGGTTACGTAACAAGTTCGCATATTTGGAATGGAATTTTCGGTTTTGACCGAAAAGCCAAGCGAAATCTAACGTAATCTAACTATTGACAAATGGAGCATATTGAGAACGGAGGTCAGGATGAAGTCTTCAAAGACGAGATCACCAAAGCCTCCGATTTTAAATTCGGTACTACCGTAGTAAAAGTGTTTGACGATATGGTCAGCCGCTCTGTACCGTTTTACAACGAAACACAGCGGATGCTCGCGGAAATTGCCGCGGACCACGTCAAAGAAGGCAGCTTTTTATATGACCTGGGCTGCTCTACCGGCACCACGCTCATCGAAGTCGACAAGCTTATCCCGTCTGACATTAAATTTATCGGCATTGACGAATCCCCGGAAATGCTTGAAAAGTGCGACCTCAAATTCAAAGAAGCCGGCTTCGTGCGTCCCTACGACTTACAGTCGGGCGATTTGCAGCAGGAGACTTTACCCATTTCAAATGCCTCGGTAGTAATCCTTTGTCTTACCATGCAATTTGTACGCCCGCTCTACCGGGAGCGGCTTTTGCGTAACATCTACGATGGACTGAATCCCGGCGGTGTGCTGCTGCTGGTAGAAAAGGTTCTTGCTGAAAGCACCGTTTTCAATCGCGACTTCATTAAATATTACTATAACTATAAAAGAAGAAACCATTATAGCGAGCTCGAAATCTCCCAGAAGAGAGAGGCGCTCGAAAATGTGCTGATCCCGTATAAGTTATCTGAAAACATGCTCCTGTTGAAGGAAGCCGGTTTCGCGGATTGCGAAATATTCTTTAAGTGGTACAATTTTTCAGGAATGATAGCTTATAAAAAATAATGATAGCAATAGGAAACTTCTTTTTTAAGTACAGGAACAATCTGTTCATCTTTCTTTATCTCCTTCTTTTTCTCCCGTCACCATTACTTTTCAAACCCGAGCAATTCGGTGAAAAATACTATTTGTACCCGATCATTCTCGGGCTGCTGGTGACATTTGCAGGCGAGATTATCCGCGGGATCACCATTGGTCTGGCCTATATCATTCGCGGTGGCAAAGACAAGAAGGTATATGCCGAAAAGCTGGTGACCGAGGGGATCTTCAATCACTGCCGCAACCCGCTGTATGTGGGGAATATCCTGATGCTTTTGGGTGTCGGAATTCTTGCCAATTCGCTCATTTATGTGGGAATCGTAATGCCCCTTTTTCTGTTTATTTATCAGGCAATCGTACTAGCAGAGGAAAACTTTCTGCGTAACAAATTCGGTGCCCAGTTCGATGCGTATTGCAGCCGTGTTAACCGCTGGCTGATCAACTTCCGGGGTATATCCCACGCATTTGACGGCATGAATTTCAATTACAAAAGATGGATACTGAAAGAGTATAACACGCTGCTGGTCTGGCTGCTGGGTATCTGCGCGATCCTGATCTTCAAATATCCGCAGCTCGTGCCCGAGAGTGATTCGCGCATTATTCTGTTCGTGGCGATTGTACTGGTGCTTGGTGCGGTGTACGGTTATATCCGTTATCTGAAAAAATCAGGAAAAATGACCGATACGATGGCTTGATGCACTTTTAAAATGCTTTGGCATGCTATTTGGCAGTCAGGTAAATCTGAACCCTTCTGAATGAACATAAAAATCATGACCCCCTAAGACCAAAACAGGACTTATGAGAATCGTTATCATTGGAGGAGGATTTGCCGGCGTAAACCTGGCTATGGATCTTGCCAAAAACAAAAAGTTTGACGTGACATTGGTGGATAAAAACAACTACAATTTTTTTCCACCATTGATATATCAGGTAGCCACTGCATTCCTGGAACCTTCGAGCATCAGCTATCCTTTCAGAAAGCTGTTTTCAGAAAGGAGAAACCTGCACTTCCGGCTTGGCGAATTTACAAGGGTAATACCTGAGGAAAACCGCATTATACTCGCAAATGGAGAGTTGGAATACGACCAGCTCGTATTTGCAACCGGCGCAGAAACCAACTTTTTCGGAATGGAGAATGTGAAAAACAACTCCACTCCGATGAAAACGCTGGAAGACGCAATCGGCATGCGTAACAAATTGCTTCAGCAAATGGAAAAGGCGACGATCTGCGAAGATCCCGCCGAAGTAAAAAAGCTGCTCACCGTTGTAATTGCAGGCGGCGGGCCGACCGGAGTTGAGATTTCGGGGATGTTTGCAGAAATGCGGAACGGCGTACTGCGGAAAGAATACCCCGAGCTTGCCGGAAAAGGTAGTGAAATTTACCTGGTCGACGGGGGAGACGCTTTGCTCTCGCCTATGAGTGTGAAATCGCAGCAGGATACCTACGAAGCGCTGAGCAAGCTGGGCGTAAAAATCAAGCTGAATGCGCATGTGGTAGACTTCAAGGAAGATAAGGTTTACTTCACGGACGGTGAATTCATAGAAACCAAAACACTCATCTGGGCTGCCGGAGTTACGGGTAAAGTTTTCGACGGAGTTCCGCCGGAAGCTTACGGAAGAGGCCGCAGAATGCTTGTAGATGCGTATAACAAAGTCAATGGACTGCATAATATATATGCGATCGGCGATGCGTGCCTGCAACTTACTGACGCCAACTTCCCGCAGGGACACCCTCAGGTAGCGCAGGTTGCCATACAGCAGGGGAAAACACTGGCCCACAATTTCAAGGCGGCTGACGAGAACAAAACATTGAAACCGTTTGCATACCACGACAAAGGTTCAATGGCGATTATCGGTCGTGCAAAAGCCGTTGTGGATATGCCACGGCCCAAGCTTCATTTCAAAGGTCTTATTGCGTGGCTTGCCTGGCTTTTCATTCACCTCATCGCATTGATCAACCAGCGTAACAGGATCAAGACGCTTTATAACTGGATGGTCGCGTATTTCACGAAAGACCAGTCTTTGCGGATGATCATTAAGCCGGCCGAACGTGACGAGCAGGAAGCTCCCGTACCTATACAAAAAGTCCCAAGTATCTGATTGCGCTATGACAGAATCTTCATCCTACGCTTACGACTCGCCGGGTACGGTATCTGCTGTTTTTCTGACCAGGGCTGATGCGGATAAAGCATATAAATCGCTTTTGAAAAAAGGCTACACAGAAGACGAGATCTCTGTACTCATGTCCGACGAAACGCTGAACAAGCATTTAAGCGATTCAAGCGATCACTCCGAACCGGAGTCCAGACCGGCGAATGAGGAAGAAAAAGGGAAGGTGATCGGTGGCGCGACAGGCGCATTCACCGGATTATTTATGTCATTAAGCCTCATTGCTGTACCCGGACTGGGGATATCCATTGCCGGCCCGGTTGTGGCCGGGATCACAGGCGCAATTACAGGTCGCACGCTGGGCGGGATTATTGGTGCGCGAATTCCGTCAACACACTCGGAAACATACGAAGAGGGCGTAAAAGAAGGTGGTATCATCATCAGCGTCGACCCCAAGAACCTGGCTGAACGGGATGCTATTATTCAGGATTTCAAACTACACAGTGGCCGTGATATCCTTACCAACGACGGTTATTCCAATTGGGGATAATCCAACTTCAATTAATTTCTCCTTCATTATTGCGGCGACTTGCTGAGCGCTTTGGCTTGTTCGAGATAGCTGCGCAACACCGGAATTTTTCCATTGATCCAGGACTTTAATGCATTGTCCGAAACTGTACCTGCCTGAGCTTCAAAAAAGGAAATGGTATTGGTATGCATAGCTACCATAGTGGCTGCGTAAGTGGTATCAAAAGCAACCATTTTGCGGGAAGCGAGGCTGTCGAGCGCCTGCTGTCGCTCGTCGGAAATCGTGTTGGGGATAGTCAGGTCTTTATCAGCTGCAAATGCCTTCAACTCGTCATTTGATTTTGTATAACCATCGATCATCAATTGTGCAAAGTCCGCATAGTCTTTGGAAGCCTGGTTCTCCAATGCAAGCTGACCCGCGCTGATCTGGAAGAGTCCTTCATCAGCAGCGGCAAGCACAAATGCGCGATCGTCTTCGGTAATGGAAATGCGCCGTGCGTTTTCATCGTCGTCGTCACTACAGGAAAGGGTGAGCGTAAGCAGAAGCAGGAAATACAGGCGGGGCTTTTTCATGAGAGTTGCAATGGTTTGTGCAAGCTCAAATAATATTATGCCAATCAGAAGTGGGATTAAAGGTCGCTGTCCTTGTTCCTTTTATAGGAAGCAATTTTGGAATAAAGCTCGGCAGGACTGAAAGGTTTACTGATATAATCGTTCATGCCAACTGTAAATGCAATATCCTTGATATCCATCATCGCCGAGGCGGTAAGTGCAACAATGGGAAGATTTGCATATTTCTCACCGGGAAGCTGCCTGATTTTCAAAGTAGCCTCGTACCCGTCCATTTCGGGCATTTGAAGATCCATTAACACCAGATCGTAATCGGCCAGCTGCACCTTTTGCAATGCAATCAGCCCGTTATCGGCTACGTCATAATCAACCTTCCATTGTTTCATGAAGTTGCGCATCAGGAGCACGTTGATCGCATTGTCTTCCACAATAAGTACCCGCATTCCTTCCAGGCTGAACGTGCCGGTGAATGTACCCGCAGTCTGTTGGGCAAGTTGTTTTTCGCTGATTTTGAATGCGAGACTGAAATAGAATGCGGATCCTTGTCCCGGTTCGCTTTCGACGTAGATTTTGCTTTGCTGTAATTCCAGAAGCTTTTTTGTGATGGTAAGCCCGAGACCTGAGCCGCCGTATTTCCGTGTCGTATCGGAGGTTGCCTGGGTAAAGCTGTCGAATATGTTTTCGATTTTGTCAGGCGGGATCCCGATTCCGGTATCTTCCACCCGGAAGTCAATGAGGATGGTGTCGCCTTCCCTTTTGGCCACATCAGCCGAGATCGTCACTTTGCCGCGCTCTGTGAATTTGACTGCATTGCTCACCAGGTTCGTCAGTATCTGCCCCAGCCTGACCGGGTCTCCCGTCACCGTTACATTGACGCTGTTGGTTACTTTTAATTTCAGCAGGATACCCTTTTCATTCGCTTTCTGAAGAACACCCGAGCGGATGTTTTCCAGCAGGAACAATACATTGAAATCTGTCTCCTCAAACTCGATCTTGCCAGCCTCTATTTTACTGAAATCAAGAATATCGTTGATCAGTACCAGCAGGTTTTCGGCAGAAAATTTCAGGATGTTCAGATACTCCATTTGCTCCGAAGTCGGATTTTGCTGCAGCAGCAAATGGGTGAAGCCGATCACCGCATTCATGGGCGTGCGGATCTCGTGGCTCATGGTTGAGAGAAACTGCGATTTGGCCACAGCCGCCATTTCCGCCATTTCCTTGGCGTGGATCAGCTCCTGCTCCGCTTTCTTCTGGTTATCAATGTCCATGATCGCGCCATACAACTTGACAACCTTGCCGGAAGCGTCGGTATAAGGTTTTCCAATGGCGTGTATGAACTTGATATTTCCGTCCGGCATCACAATCCGCAGGTCAAAGCTTGCGGGTTCAAGGTTATTGATTGCCTCCCGGATGTGTTTTCTGTATAGTTGAAGATCATCCGGGTGGATCATTCTGGAAAAAAGCTCGGTATCCGGCCCGGCATAGTCCGGTTCCAAACCGAAAATCCGGAAAGCTTCGTCAGACCAGAAGTTCTGACCGGTTACCAGATCTGCCTCCCAGCTGCCGCTGTGCGTAAGTTGCTGCGATTCGGCCAGCAATGCCTCGCTGCGCCTGATTGCTTCCTCTGCCTGCTTGCGCTGCGTTATATCGTGCCACACGACGAGCAGTACCTTCTTATTGTTGATCGGAACGGGATTGAGGGTAACTTCAACAGGGAACTCTTCTCCATTGATTCTCCGGTGAATCCACTCGAATCGATTGTAGCCGCTTTCATAAGCCAGCTTATCCATTGCCTTCGACTTCTCGGAAGATAACTGTCCGTCAGGCTGGTATTCAGGAGAAAAAGCAGCAGGGTGAATGGAGAGCAGTTCTTTTTTGTCTTTGCAACCCAGCATTGTCACAGCGGCCTGGTTGCAGTCGATAATCCCGTTTTCATCAAAGAGCAAATGCGCATCTGTAGAATACTGGAATATAACAGCCAGTTTCTCTTGCAGGAGCTCCCGCTCGATATCATCTTGCGAACCGGTTCGCCTGAATGCTTCGTCTCCTGTCGCTGGTAAACTCATGCCGGTGGCTGCTGTTTTTTATAGAAGAAGGTTTACAATTAAAGAAGATTCTGACCACTTTTCCAAAGCGGTTTTAAATAGAAAGGCAAATAACGATGCCAGTAAAAATTTAACTTATTGAACGGTATTGAAGCGGCAGACATTGCTTTCGAAAGTACAAATAATCGGATGTTAATTCAAGATCGGAATCGCGAATGCAGCCGTGATCTCGTAAATTGATTAGTGACAACATTGCCTAGGGCATGAATGCAGATTATAACTCATTAATAAAGCGGATTGCCGACCTGGAAGAGGAACTGGCGAAAGCGCGTGCTTCTAATACGACCTCTTTCGGCGAACTCCGGGAAGCGGAGGGCGAGGGCTGGAATGAAGCAGAGGCGAGGATTCGGGAGAGTGAAGAGCGGTTCCGGGTCATTGCTGATACTGCGCCCGTTCTCATCTGGCTTTCGGGCATTGATAAAAGCTGCTACTTCTTCAATAAAGGGTGGCTGGATTTCACAGGCAAAACCATCGAGCAGGAATTCGAGAACGGCTGGGTAGCAGGTGTTCATCCCGACGATCTGGAGCGTTGCCTGCACATTTACACGTCGAGCTTTGATGCAAGGCAGGATTTCAACATGGAATACAGGCTCCGCAGGTTCGATGGGACCTATCGCTGGATTGCCGACAGGGGTGTGCCCCGCTATACTTCCGACGGTGTCTTTATCGGCTATGTGGGCGGTTGTATGGATGTGCACGAGCAGAAAAACTTTGCCGAGGAGCTCGAACGTAAAGTGGAGCAAAGAACCGAGCAGCTGAAAAGATCGGAGGAGTTTTTACAATCTATACTTAACACGACCAGCAATAGCATATCGTCCTACGAGGCGGTGCGGAATGAACAGCAGCGCATTGTCGACTTCCGGATCGTGTATACCAATTCGGAAGCTTTTTTCAGGAAAGCGGAAGGACAGCTGGGAGTTATAGGCGCGAGGTGCAGTGAAGTTTATCCGGACATTTTTGAGAATGGTGTTTTTGAAAAATTAACGAAGTGCCTGGAAAGCGGCATGTCCGATAACTTTCAGGTGAGTCACGTGCGTGGAGGGGATGTTACCTGGTACGATGCGTCGATCGAAAAGCTGGGTGACGGTGTGACCGTAACAGAGCGCAACATTACTGAACAGCTCCGGTCGGATATGGAGCTGCTGGACCTGAACCGGAAACTGAAAATCCAGAATTCAATTTTCAAGCATTCGGAAGAAAACGCGAATGTGGGTAGCTATGCGTGGAACCTTACTACCAGCGAACTGGAATGTTCCGACAATCTCTACCGCCTGATCGGTTATGAGCCGCAGGAATTTGCGCCTTCTTTCGAACAATTCATCTCGTTTTTACACCCGAATGACCGCAGCAAAGCTATCCGGGACGGTATACGGGCGTTTGAGACGAAAGTCCTGATCCAAAGTACCTACCGTGTTGTTACGCGTACCGGTGATATCAAGCACTTGCGCCTGAGCGGGAATTTTATTCTGGAAGCAGGTAACCAGCTGATGATCGGTGCATTGCAGGATGTTTCGAAAGACATTAAGCTGAATGAGGCGTTGCGGATCAAAAACATTGAACTGCGGCGAAACAATGAGGAGCTTGCATCTTTCAGCTATGTCGCCTCCCACGATCTGCAGGAGCCACTGCGCAAGATCCGCGCGTTCAGTGGACGCATTCTGGAAAGAGAAAAGCACCTTTCTGAAAATTCCACCGACTATTTCAACCGGATTATGCTCGCGGCTGCCAGGATGCAAAAGCTGATCGAAGCACTGCTGAGTTACTCGGGGACAAATTCAAACAACATACAGTTTGTGGATACAGATATCAACGGGATCGTACAAGAGGTAATCACAGATCTGGAAGGGATTATTGACGAGAAAAAGGTTGTATTTGAACTGGGTAAGCTGCCCGTAATTCCCGTAATACCTGTACAATTTTACCAGCTGATGCAAAACCTGGTTAGTAACGGAATCAAATACAGCAGGCAGGGGGAAGTGCCGGTAATCCGCATTAATTGTGAGATTATTACCAAAGAAGGAGACGAAAGCGAGTTTTATAAAATCAGCGTGGAAGATAACGGGATCGGTTTCGATCAGCAATATGAGAGCCGTATTTTCGATCTGTTCCAGCGGCTGCACGGTAAAAACGAATACGAAGGAACAGGTATTGGCCTGGCAATCTGTAAGAAAATCGTGCAGAACCACGACGGCTATATTACCGCAGAGGGGCGACCAGGACAAGGGGCTACATTTAATGTTTACCTGCCTGTCAGCCGGGACTGATCTTAGTTTTGGTATAAATGAAAAAACCTTCTCAATGCGGACTGAGAAGGTTTTTTCATTTATGTTATTATTAGAAAATAAACTTGGTGCTCAGGAAATTGGATGTATCCTCGTGCACGATCTCGTTGATCAGCTGTTTATTTTGCTCGTTCATTTTAAATGCGACAAGCGAACGGATAGAGAATGCACGAATGGCGTCGGGAACAGATAATGTACCTTCCGCACTGTCCTTGCGGCCCGTGAAGGGGAAAACATCCGGTCCGCGCTGACATTGTGTATTGATATTCACCCGACTTACCTGGTTCACAAGCGGATCAATCAGCGCAGCTACTTCGTCGGCATCGTTGCTGAAAATACTTACCTGCTGCCCGTGGGTAGACTCGATTAAGAATTCGATTGTCTCTTCAAGATCCTCGAATGGAACTACCGGTACGATTGGACCGAACTGTTCTTCATGGTACAGCTTCATTTCTTTATTCACCGGATAAACCACCGCCGGGTAGAAGAACGAGCCTTCCGATTTTCCACCATTTTCATTCACGACAGACGCGCCGTGCGTTAATGCATCGGAAATGCATTCATTGAGGTATTCGATCTTGTTGGTTTCCGGAAGTGGGGTGAGGGAAACACCTTTCTCCCACGGCATTCCAAATTTAAGCGTACCTACGGCGGCGCTCAGTTTTTCCAGGAACTGGTCAGCCACGCTTTTATGTACCCAAATGATCTTTAATGCAGTACAGCGCTGTCCATTGAAGGAAAGTGCACCCAGGATGATCTCCTTAACTGCGAGGTCAAGATCTGCATTGGGAGTAACTATCGCCGCATTCTTTGCGTCCAGTCCTAAAACGGCACGCAGCCTGTTTACTTTCGGGTGCTGCTTTTTCAGCTCATTGGCAACCTTACTCGATCCGATCAGCGTAAGTACATTGATTTTACCGGATTGCATCAGCCCGGGTACGATGGCATTCCCGCGACCGTAAATCACATTAACAACCCCTTTTGGAAAACAATCTCTGAATGCTTCCTGCAAAGGGTAATGTAGTAACGTACCGAATTTCGGGGGTTTGAAGAGAATGGTATTGCCCATGATCAGGGCAGGGATCAATGTGGTAAATGTCTCATTGAGCGGGTAGTTGAACGGCCCCATACAAAGTACAACACCCAGCGGGGAGCGGCGTGCCTGCGCGGCAATTCCGTCCACAATATCGAAGCCGGATGAATCCCGGTCGAGGTTTTTCAGTGAGTCAATGGTTGCGTAAATGTATTCAACGGTCCGGTCAAATTCCTTGGCAGAGTCAGCGAACGATTTACCGATCTCCCACATAATGAGCTTGACAATAATGTCTTTCTGCTCGATCATGAGGCCGGTGAATTTCTCGACCCGGTGGATCCTTTCCGCTACGCCCATTGTCGGCCACTCGCCGCGACCGTTGTTATAAGCAGCAACTGCCGCATTCAGCGACTCTTCGGCTTCTGCGGCTGTACAAACCGGGTAACTGCCTATCAGCTTCCTTTCAAGTCCGTTTTCTGTTTTGACACAAACGGGTGAGTAAACTTCGTGAACAGGACCATCCCAGGGTTTCATGACACCGTCGCTCAGGTATTCGCGCTGGTGGATCAGGGAGGGTAAGCTAAACTCCGACGGGATTTCGCTTTCTTCGACAAAGATGTTCTTCAATGCGGCGTTAAAATCCATTTTCTAACTGGCTAAATGAATGCTTGGTTTATTTAAGTAATGATTTTTGAAGACGGACAGTTCCCGTTAGAAAGACCTGACGACGTATATTACCAAATAACCTTAAACACTGTTTGCAATTAGCGGAGATCAGCTCAAATGCGGCTCGCAGCGGGCACTGCTGCATTCCTTTTGCCCATTTTCAAAAAACGGGTGATCAGGAACCCTGAGGCCAGCGTAAGTCCGGCGATCAGTCCGAGCCACATACCAGGCGCACCCATACCAAAATGAAATGCAAGCAGGTAACCCACCGGAATACCAATTACCCAGTACGCAATCCCGATCAGGAAAGTGGGCGTTTTTACATCCTTGATGCCCCGTAGAAGTCCGGCACCGATCGCCTGGGTACTGTCCGATATCTGGAAAATAGCAGCAAATAGCAGCAGCAATGCAGCAAGTGAAACAACCTGCGGCTCTTTATTGAATGCGAAAGGCAGTATTTGCCGTAGCGCCACGAACATCGTAGCGCACAAGATTCCGTAAATCAATGCGGTGATCAGGGTACTCTTGCCGATCACGATGATCTTCTGCCAGTCGGACCTGCCCAGCGCATTGCTGACGCGGATAGAGCCTGCCTGGGCTAGTCCCATGGAGACCATGAATGTAAATGAAGCGCAGCTCAGTGCGATCTGGTGTGCGGCTTGCGATACCGCACCTAATGTACCGATGATGATCCCCGATACTGCAAATGCACCCGCCTCCATACCGATCTGCAGGCTGCTTGGTACGCCGATATGCAGGAGCTCGCCCATAGTGTTGCTTTTCAGCTTCCACTGTTTGCGGCGCACTGCAATGTATTTGGCGAAGGTTTTGTGGCTGAGTACTACGTAACCCAGCGCCAGGAACATGCAGGTACGGGTAATCAGCGTAGCCCAGCCGGCACCCAGCAGTTCAAGCCGCGGAAAGCCCCAGTTGCCGTAAATAAGCAGCCAGTTCAGCAGAATGTTGAGCGGCATACCTGCCAGCGAGAATATCATGGCAGTGCGGGTGGATTCCAGTCCGTCTGCAAATTGTTTCAATGTCATAAAAAGCAACATCGGGATAATGGAAATCCCCATCAGCTGCATGAATGGAATTGCAAGGGTAACTACCTCCGGATCCTGGCCAAGGTGATAAAGCAGGTCTTTGCCAAACACCAGAGTGAATGATATAGCGAGCGCGGTGAGGGTACAAAGCACAAAACCATTGAACAGGTAATGTGAAACTTGCTGCGCATCCTGCTTTCCATTCGCAAGCGACACCATTTGGGATACCGAGATTGTCATTCCGATCCCGATCACGAAAGGAATGTTCATGGCATTGATCACCAGGGCAGCAGCAGCCAGGTGCTTGTAGCTGATCGCGCCTACCATCGCGCTGTCGATCAGGTGGAGCGCCATTTGGGCAAGCTCTCCGATGATGATTGGAAAGGCTAATCTTAACGTTTGTGAGGCTTCGTTTTTCATGGAATCGTGTGGATATGCTAAAAAGGTTGCAAAGGTAGCCAATTAGAGGTCAGCGCAAGAATCTTTCGTCCTATTATGTAGCAGGTTAGAGTAAATCCGGTTTGCAAACCGGTTTCTATTGTTAGCAATTTCAAGGCAGTGAGTATCGATAAAAATATTACAAAAAACAGAATGGGCATGAACAGGGAGTTCGCCGCTGGCGGGGCGCCGGCAGTGGGACAGAGGCAATTTTTGAAGGCATTTGGTTTGTTCGCGTGTGTTTGTCTCAGTGCCTTCGGCGCAATGGGGCAGGGTACTGCAAAGCTGAAAGTAACCGGTAAGATCGTAGACGCACAAACAAGCGGTCCGCTGGGATATGCGAGTATCAGGCTCTTTAAAGCCGCGGACAGTTCTTTTGTAAGCGGTGCAATTACCGACGAAACGGGAGGCTTCATTGTCGACATTTCAGCAGGTAACTACTATGCACTTTCAGAATTTATCGGGTACAAGCCGCAGTTCACATCCAACGTACGTCTTACTGCCGCCAATTCTCCGTTTGATTTAGGATTAATCAAAGTCAGCCCTTCTGCACGCACATTGGACGAAGTGACGGTTCAGGCAGAGAAAAGCACCATGGAACTGTCTCTTGACAAAAAAATATTTAATGTAGGTAAAGACCTCGCCAATGCGGGTGGAACAGCCGTGGATATACTCACAAATGTACCCTCAGTTGCTGTAGACGTGGAAGGCAATGTAAGTCTGCGCGGAAGTGGTAATGTGCGTATACTCATCGACGGTAAACCTTCGGGCCTGGTAAGCATCAAAGGAGCAAGCGGCTTGCAGCAGTTGCAGGGAAGCATGATCGAGCGGGTTGAAATTATCACTAATCCGTCGGCGCGCTATGAAGCCGAGGGAATGGGAGGGGTGATCAATATCGTTTTGAAAAAAGAACGGAAAGAGGGTATCAACGGATCTTTCGACATTATAACGGGGCACCCGACCAACTACGGAGCGGCGGCCAATGTTAATTACAGGCGCAAGAACCTTAACTTCTTCATTAATTATACCATGTCGTACCGGAACACGCCGGGTAAAAACTTCGTATACCAGGAGCTTTACCGTGACGATTCCACGTTCATCATGGAGCGGGATATGAAGACCAATCTGAAAGGAATGGCCAACTCTGCACGCGGGGGAATCGATTATTATTTTAATCCCAAAAACATCCTGACCGGCTCCTATACCTGGCGCACAAGCAAGGGTAAACGTTTTTCAACACTGACTTACCGGGATTACCTGACGAACAAGAACAATCTTACGAGCTACACGATCCGTACCCAGGACGAAACAGAAACGGAGCCCAATTCAGAGTATTCCATTACTTACAAGAAGACATTTAACCGTAAAGGCCAGGAGTTTACAGCAGATGTGCGGTATCTCGACAACTGGGAAAACTCTGACCAGTACTACAATGAGAACGTGTACAATCCGAATGGAAGTCCGTTGGATATAGCGCCGCTATTGCAGCGGGCTGTGAACTATGAAACGGAGAAGCAGCTGCTTTTCCAGGCTGATTATGTGCATCCGTTTGCCAAGGACGGCAAGTTTGAGGCGGGAGGCAGGAGCAGCTCACGCGATATGACAAACGATTACACCGTAACACAGCGGGCAAACGACGGCGGCTGGATCACCTTACCAAATTTGACCAACGATTTCCTGTACGAAGAGAACATCAATGCGGTTTACGGGATCGTTGGCAATAAAACTGGTAAGGTATCTTATCAGGCGGGGTTGCGTGCGGAATGGACAGGGGTAACAACCGAGTTGAAGCAGACTGCAGAGGTGAATAAACGAACTTATGCCAATCTGTTCCCGAGCGTGCATGTTACTTATGACCTGGCAAAACAGAATGCATTCCAGCTCAGTTTCAGCCGCAGGGTGCGCCGGCCGCAGTATAACGACCTGAGTCCGTTCGCGACGTACAGCGATAACCGGAATTATTGGAGCGGAAATCCCGACCTTAATCCGGAGTTCACGAATGCATTTGAGCTTGGCCACATCAAGTACCTCGCAAAAGGTTCGCTTACTTCTTCGCTTTACTACCGGCATACGAATGGGAAGATCACGAGTATCCGGCGCGTGCAGGAGGATGGAAGCTCTTATACGCGGCCCGAGAACCTGGGTACCGAGGATGCTTACGGAGCAGAGTTTACGAGCTCTTTCAATCCGGTTCAATGGTGGAAATTTGATGCAAGCTTCAATTTTTTCAGGGCAATTACCGACGGCGCGAATGTGGATGATACTTTCAAAAGTGATACTTACAGCTGGTTTGTACGTGCCATGTCGCGGCTGACATTGTGGAAAACAACCGACGTACAACTTCGCGGTAACTATGAGGCGCCGCAGCAAACCCCGCAAGGCAGAAGAAAAGCGCTTGCCACGCTCGATCTCGCAGCCACCCGGGATATCCTGAAAAACAATGCTACGCTGACGCTCAGTGTGATTGATGTTTTCAATTCCCGCAAGTTCAGGTCGATTACGGAGGGAGCCAATTTTTATACAAGAAACAGCTCGCAGGGAAGGCTGCGGCAAATCAATCTTACACTAAACTATCGCTTGCACCAGGCGAAGAAAAAGCCGAAAGAGAGCCTTGAAGGCGATTTTTAGGAATTCTCTTTTTATTTAAAATTTTAATTTTCTTACCTTGTATATGATTTTGAAATCGTGAGCAAGTAAACCATTATTAAGGTTTTACGGAATGTATTGATCAACGTTTTTGTTATCTACCCTAATACTTAATTTTGGACTATGAGCACTAAACCAAATAAATCAATTTTCCTCGCCGACGACGATGCAGACGACTGCATGTTGTTCGAGGATGCGCTAAGGGAGGTAAGTACTTCTGCTGAGCTGGTGACTGCGAATGACGGGGTTGAGCTTATTAACTTAATGGAAACCACGGTACCACCTCCGCCCGACGTGATATTTCTCGATCTCAACATGCCGAGGAAAAACGGGTTTGAATGTCTTGAACAAATCAGAAATACGAAAGAATGGGAGGGTATTCCTGTTGTGATTTTCTCAACTAGCGGACAGGAAGAAATGGTGCGTAAGGTACATCAGCAGGGAGCCAACTTTTTTATCAGGAAACCAGGCTCTTTCCCCAAATTGAAGCAGGCGATCAAGCAGGTGCTGGACATTGACTGGAAGAAGCACAACTGGGCTCCGGCAGCAGAAAATTTTTATTATCAGTATTAATCCTTCCTTTTGTTCACTGTTTACTTTTGTAAAGTACAACTCCCTACGAACAAGTGAACGAACCAGGCGCATCTCCTCAAAATCCGGAGTTTATAACTAAGCAGCCGACAGACAGCGAAAGCAGATTCAGAAGCGTGATGAAGCAGGCTCCCGTGGGAATGGCTATCCTCCGTGGAGAAAGCTTTTTTGTGGAAATGGCCAATGATACCTACCTGAGTATCGTTGATCGTGAGGAAGTGGCTTTTGTAGGAAAACCGCTTTTTGAAGCATTGCCGGAAGTACGGGACTATGTAGAGCCGATCCTGCTCAACGTCCTTAAAACAGGACAGCCTTTTTACGGTAACGAGTTCGAAGTTATCCTCCGCAGGTTCGGTGAGCCGCAGCAATGTTACTTCAACTTTGTATATCAACCCCTTTTTGAAGATACAGGAGAAACTTCCGGGATCATCGTCGTGGCAACGGAGGTTACCCAGCAGGTTTTGTCCAAACAGGCGCTGTTAAGAAGCGAAAACCTGTTCAGGAACCTGGTTACGCAATCCCAATTTGCAAAAGCCATTTTTAAAGGCGAAGATTTTGTGATCAGCATTGCCAATGAAACAATGCTGAAAGATCTCTGGCGACGGGAAGAGAGCGAGGTAGTGGGGCGGAAGCTGCTGGATGTTTTTCCAGAGCTGAGAGACCAGAAGTTTGTCAATATTCTTAACCACGTATACAGTTCAGGTCAAATTTACCGTGAAAACGAAGCGCTGGCTTATGTGGACGGACCTGACGGTTTGAAGACCTTCTATCTCGATTTTCAGTATGCGCCGATGTACGAGCTCGACGGAACGGTGTCGGGCATTATGGTTTCGGTCAATGATGTAACTGAAAAGGTGAGATTCCGTCAGCAGATTGCCGAAGCAGCGGACAGGCTCTCACTTGCGACAGACGGTACCAAGCTTGCAACCTGGGATTTGAACCTGCAAACCTATGAAATCATCTATTCAGGCAGGTTAGCAACGATTTTCGGATATGATGAATCGGCTGTGCTCACTCACGCTGCATTGCGCGACCATATACACCCCGAGGACCGGAAGGCGATCGTTGAAAAGGCATTTGAAGCTGCGCTGGAAACGGGAAGCTATTACTACGAAGCGAGGGTAATCCATCCTGATAAATCCATTCACTGGATCCGGACACAAGGCAAGATATTGTACAAGGACAATCATGTTCCGCACAGAATGCTGGGAACCATGATGGATATAACCGATAGAAAAGAGTCGGAACTTGCATTGAAGGCAAGCGAAGGCAAATTCAGGACGCTTGCAGACTCCATGCCGCAGCTGGTTTGGACTGCCGACTCGGAAGGATACATTAACTATCTTAACAAATCAGTTTACGATTACGCCGGCGCTCGGGACGGTCGCATTTACGGAGATCTTTGGTCCAATATTGTGCATCCCGACGATGTAAATGAAAACCGAAGACTATGGGAGTTGTCTGTTCAGACGGGTAAGGATTTCGTTTTTGAACATCGACTGAGAAGGGCAGACGGCGAGTACAGGTGGAACCTGAGCCGCGCTATTCCGCAACGGAATCCGGATGGAAGTATCCTGATGTGGGTCGGTACCAGCACTGATATTCACGAAAGTAAGCTGTTCATTGATCAGCTGGAAAGCAAGGTGCAAATGCGTACACGCGAGCTGACAGTGGCGAATAATGAGCTGGTGCGCACCAATATGGAGCTGGCGCAATTTGCCTATGTGGCCAGCCACGATTTGCAGGAGCCACTTCGTAAAATACAGACATTCGCAACGCGTATTCTCGAAACTGAGTACAATAATCTCTCGGAACGTGGTCGTGATTATTTCGACAGAATGCAGGCTTCGTCAACACGGATGCAACAGCTGATCATTGACTTACTTGCGTTTTCGCGAGCTAATGCAGTTGAAAAGCATTTTGAATACACGGATCTGAACCTGATTTTGAAGAATGTAAAGGAGCAGCTTAGTGACCAGATCAATAGCCGCCACGCGCAGATTTTAAGCGATGTGCTACCTTCCTGCGAGGTGATCGTTTACCAGTTTGAGCAGCTTTTTACGAATATTATTGCCAATGCATTGAAGTTCGTGCGGCCAGGGGAAAAT
This sequence comes from Dyadobacter sp. Leaf189, assembly GCF_001424405.1. Taxonomy (GTDB): domain Bacteria; phylum Bacteroidota; class Bacteroidia; order Cytophagales; family Spirosomataceae; genus Dyadobacter. The sequence continues at coordinate 693,032 of NZ_LMPS01000004.1, read as the reverse complement.
CCGGTTGTTAATATAAAATCCGGTACAATAACCGGGAGCATGGTCCCGATAGCTGGGGCTGATCCGGCTGTAACTTACAGGTCTATATCTTTCACCGACAATGGGATCGGTTTTGATCAACAGTTTAAAGAACGCATTTTTCAGGTATTTCAGCGGCTGCACAACAGGAGCGCCTATGAAGGAACGGGAATCGGGCTTGCGATCTGTAAAAAGATTGTTGAAAACCACCAGGGCTTTATCGACGCGGTAGGTACGCCGGGAGAAGGCTCTACCTTCATTATTTATCTGCCCGAATCGAGGAGCAGATAACGCTTATATTTCCAATTCGTTACTTACTTCCGGGCGTTTTTTGGTGCGGTAGGTAATAGCTATTCCGGCGAGAATGATCAATCCGCCCAGGATCATTTGCAATGTGATTTGCTCGCCAATGAAAATCCAGGCAAAGAACCCGCTCACGACTGCCTGGCTTAGAAGGCTCAGGGAAACCTTTTTTGCATCCATTTTCTTGACTGCATAATTCAGTGCCAGCCAGCCTACCAACTGGCAAATCAAACCCTGAACAACGAATACACCCCAGACAGTTGTGTCAAATCCCCCGATTGGTTGTTGAAATACAAGGCAGATTAGCAGCAGGTAAATGCTCGACACTGCCATATTGATCGTCATAAAACTCACAATATCCACTTTCCCGAGTACCGCTTTGCTGACCAGTATGTAAGTGGCATACAGCAAGCCGGAGAACATCGCCAGCCAGAAACCTGCATCGAGTTGAAAGCTGGTAAATTGCTCGAATCCGATCAGTACAACAATGCCCGCAAGCGCCACCAATGTACCTGTCCAAAAAGCAGATTTGGGTTTATCAGGCAAAAAGAGGAATGAGCCAAGGCCGACCCATACCGGTGACAGGTTGGCCAGCAATGTTGCCTGAGTTACGTTGGAGAGTGTAATTGACAAATTCCAGACAGCAATGTCCGACGCGAAGATCAGACCGCAAAGGATGATCGGGATCCATTGATCCCGATCAGGCCAGCGGAATTTCTTTGTCAAAAAAACATAAGGCAGGATCAGGACGAAGCCGAAGAACATCCGGTAGAATGCCGACGTAATCCCCGAAACCGGAGCCCATTTAACCAGAACAGGAAAAATGCTGATGCTAACTAGCCCAATAATAAGTGCGGTACGGGGATTTAGCATAAATCGGTATTTTCAGGCAAATATAAGCTTCGTTACCTATTTGGCAGCTGCTTACCGCCAGCTTAGTTCGCAGCTGGCTTTGCACGGTCATATTGGATCGGCCAGGCAACATCGTCGCCCAGTTCATGTGCGGCATGCAATGCAAAATACGGGTCGCGAAGCAACTCACGCGCCATTACGATCAGATCGGCTTCTTTGTTTTTTAGAATATCTTCCGCCTGTTGCGCCTCGGTGATCAAACCCACTGCACCAGTGAGAGCTGTTGTTTCTTTTTTGATTTTGGCAGAAAACGGAACCTGGTACGAAGGTCCGACAGGGATTTTTGCATTAGAAGCAAGGCCGCCGGAGGAAACGTCAATTAACGATATCCCTTTATCGGTCAGGATTTGAGCAAGTTTCGTCGACTCTTCTTCGTTCCATCCATTCTCCACCCAGTCAGTGGCCGAAATACGTACAAACACGGGAAGTTCTGCGGGCCAGACGTTTTGAATGGCGTCTACCACTTCCAGTAAAATGCGAATGCGGTTTTCAAAGCTGCCGCCGTAGTTATCCGTCCGCGTGTTGCTGAGCGGGGATAAAAACTGGTGAATGAGGTACCCGTGCGCCGCGTGGATTTCTATAACCTTGAAACCAGCTTGCAATGAACGTTGCGCAGCTGCTGCAAAATCAGCAACTACCTTTTCAATGCCCGCCTGATCAAGTTCCAGCGGCGTGTCTTCGCTGTGGTGGAATGGAATGGGAGAGGGGGCAAGTGTTTTCCAGCCACCCTGATCCAGCGGAACTTGTCCCCGGCCTTTCCAGGCAGGGTAAGTGCTCGCTTTGCGACCTGCGTGGGCCAGCTGTATCCCGGCGACTGCGCCTTGTCCGGCAATGAAATCGGTGATCTGTTTCAGCTTTTCGATGTGTTCGTCTTTCCATATACCCAAATCCTCGGGAGAAATGCGGCCTTCCGGAGAGACTGCCGTTGCCTCGGCTATTAACAGGGCAGCGCCACCAACTGCGCGGCTGCCGAGATGCACGAGGTGCCAGTCATTTGCAAAACCATCTACGGATGAATATTGGCACATGGGCGAAACCACAATGCGGTTTCTTAGTTCTATGCTTTTTAGTTTAAGCGGAGTGAAAAGAAGTGAAGACATGAAATTTTATTGTTTATTGAATGATTTTGACGCGGCCTACTTCGCCGCTTTCCAGGCGCACTTTAATTCCGTGCGTATGTACCGGTGCTTTGGTTAGAATATCCTTGACAATCCCGTAAGTTAATGTGCCGCTTCTCTGGTCTTTTTTCAAGACGATAGCAACCGGGATACCTGGTTTTATATTCTCCCTTTTTGTTCCTGTGAGTGTTTCCATTATGCGTTTGCCGCCTTTATTTTCTGCAAAATCTTTATTTCATCAATCGTTATCGTACTGATCAGCTCAAATAATCCATTGATCGTTTTCAGGTCGGACAGCATTTTCCGCGCGGGTGACTGATCCGCCTTCTCAATTCCCAGCTCTTTAATTTCTTTCTTCCGCTTAGCCAGCAGTTCCACGAGTTTTTGATTCTGGGGCAACGATTCACGCGTTATCTCAAAACTGTTGCTTGTCTTACCCTCGATCACATCGGCGGCGGCCTGTAACTGCCTGTCGATCTGGCGCGTCATCAACTCAAATTCTGTTGCGAATTCAGAGTAATTCAGCATTTGCGCGTAGGTCGACAGCGAAGCAATGTAAGAAGTCAGCATGTGGCTCGTCGCGACAAACTGGTGGTATTCTTCCATTTTCAGTTGCTGCCTTTTCGGCTCCGACAGCATTTTCTGGAAATTATCCGACAGGTTCGCCATCGCAATGATCGCGTCTTTTCGGCTAAGTTTCAGATCATTGATGTCCAGCTGCTTACCTGTAAATTTCGCCGCTACCAGATCAAAATACTTCCTGTTTGCATTCAACGCCTCCTTGATATACTGATTGATTTGCGAATGCTCCCAAACCGGGAGTACATAAGAGGAAATCAAATACGCGATCACGGACCCGATTACCGTATCAATAACCCGCTCTTCGAGAACGGTACGAATGTGGTTCGGGTTCAGAAAATTGAAAGACAGGATCACATATAGCGTGATTGAAGTAGAAGCAATGAAATAGTTGATTTTTAAAAAGCTGTAAGCGAGTACCATCGCGATGATCATGATCACGAAATGCGCTGTGTTGTCTTTGATCAGGTACAGCGACAAAAATCCCGTGACGACGCCCAACAAGGTACCTCCGATCCGCTGAATGTTGCGCTTCTTGGTGATACTGAATGCAGGTTTGAGGATCACAACAATGGTCAGCAAAATCCAGTAACCATGACCAAGCTCAAAGAAGAGCGAGGTAATATAACCCAGGAGCAAACCTAACGTAACGCGTACTGCGTGCCGGAAGTGGCTCGATTTTAGCGACAAATTGTCAAGCAAAATCCGGGGATGATACTCCTGTTTTGGAGTAAAATTATCCCCTTCCACATTCAATTTATAACCTTCGCCAACAGCCGCATCGTAAGTGGTAGCACGATGAAGTTTCTTAACGCGCTCGGTTACGTCCTGCAAACTGTTCAGGATCTGACGGAGCATGATAAAATCTTCCATGTTCTCGTGGTTCATCTGATGTTCGCGCATCCGCTCGAATGCTTTCTGGCATTTGTTAAATGCCTCGTCGAGATCGTGACGCGGAGTGGAGGCGGAACCGCTTTGAACAGCAAGGCCGATCGTCTGTATTTCAGCTGCGAGCCAGGTTATATAGGTACCGAAGAGTCTCAAAACTTTGGTGTGGTCAAATGCGCGGTGTAGATTGACGTAGTTTTGCTGCGAATTCAGAATGCGCTCAAAAAGATCGATACTATCGAGAAACATCAGCATCAGGATCCGGCTCTTGTTCGTGGACTCAGTGACGATCTCGCGCGTTTTGAACAAAATCTCTCTCAAATTCTCATGATTTTCCCGTAACAAAACCTGCTGGTGGATCATCCGGTTAAACAGCTCATCGTAGTCGGGATTGGCGAAATAGTAATCGGCTTTAATGGAAAGCAGTTTCCCAAGTTCAATAAAGTTTTCACCCAAAAGCTGCTGAATGAGCTTATAGGGCAGCAGCTTTTGCAGGATCATGAAAAGCGCGAAGTACCAAACTCCCCCGGCGCAAAAGATAGCCGCAGTCCTGAGTACCATATCGCCGCTCAGGTGGTCATCAATATTGAACACGAACACGAGTAACGAGATCAGTCCAATGCTGTTGACACGGTTTCCATATACGCCGACAAGCGAAAAGAACATCCCGAACACGATAATTTCCAGGAAGATGATAAAGGGAAATTCTCTCAAAAAGCCCGTAATGCAAGCCACAAAAAAGCAGCTGAAAATGGCCACCAGCAATGCATTTCTCCTGCGGTGGTAAGGTCCCGGATTATCTGTTCCCCCGATGAGGAGTGTGCCCAGCGGGAAAGCGATCATTTCGCTGAGAATGCCGTAGTGTTGAAATATAAGGCTGGGAACGATAGCTCCAAGCGTAAGGCGTACTCCCGTCGACAGGTAATGACTGAAAATGAACTTTTTAAATTCGTCGAGGTAATTCATGAACTGGCCTGCTGTAGCTTTTACAATACTACTATTTTAATCTTACAAGAAACAAAAGGTGTACCATAATTCGGGTTGGTACAAAAAACAAAAGGCTGCCTCCGTTGGAAGCAGCCCTGGTATCGGTAATCCAATGTTTAGTCGTGCGAGCCGATCTTTGAAACCGCCTTGTCGATCACATATAAACCTGTTGCTTCCTCGCCGATTACGTCGAAAAGTTCGATCGCGCGACGTGCGTTATCTTCTTCTTCAACCTGCTCGTTCACAAACCACTGTAGGAAATTCTCGGTAGCGTAGTCTTCTTCTTTGCGGGTAGCAGTGATAATGCGGTTGATCGATTGCGTTACTGCGATTTCGCTTTGTAATGCAGTTTCAAATACATTTCTGAATGTAGGATACTCTTGCTTTACAGGTCCGATTTCAGGAGAGATCGCGGTTCCTCCAACTGTCATCAGATAGTTGAAGATTTTCAGCATATGTCCTCTTTCCTCGTCAGATTGTTTAAGGAAATACTGCGCGCTGTATTTAAAACCGTTGCGGTCACACCAGGAAGCCATCGCCAGATATTTGGCAGAAGCCTCTGCTTCCATTTTAACCTGGTTATTTAATAATATCTCTATTTCCTCTTTAAGGGAAGTCCGTTGTCTCAATAAATCTCTCATGGTACTTGTTGCTTATTTGTTTTTATAAGTACAAATATCATGCGAAAGTTCATCAATCCAAACTGAAATTGATATTTGGAATTGGTCTAAGACAATCGTTATCAGTTATTTAGACTGATTCTGTTTCTAAAAAAAGAAGTTCGTGGAGCAGAGAATTCAGCTCAATTGCGAAGTGGGTACCGTTGACTAATTCCCTCAGTTGGATCAATTCGCAAAGCGTAAGCTTGTGATAAATGTTCAGCTGAGGAGCCTCAACGAACTCGTAGTCAGATTCGTCCGAGAGGTCGAACAGTTTGCTTCTGATATCAATGCTGTTTATAAAGCGACGGAAAGCCAAGAAATCACGAAGCTTAAAAGAAGCCTGGATTTCGCCGAAATGGAGCTGGATCCGGGAGGTTAAGTCGCATTGTACGCAAAAACCTTTTGCGGTACTAAATAATTCATTGGGGGTATTCACTGACAGCAAGACAATATTGGTTCGTGAAATTGTGCTGCAAAGATAAAGTCAAACATCTTCCCGAGCAACATTATCTGTAAGTAATCTAAATAAATACCCCCAATTTTCCTTATGTTATTTCTCTGAGGTCTTGGCCCAGTTGTCGCGCAATGTAACAGTGCGGTTGAAAACCAGCTTTGACTCAGTACTATCGGCATCTTTCACGAAGTAACCTTTGCGCAGGAACTGGAATGATTCATCTTCCTTTGCTTCCAGCAATGCAGGCTCTGCATATCCGGTAATTACTTCCAGCGATTTGGGATTAATGTAATCTTTGAAATCGCCTTCTTCTGCTGAAACATCCTCCACCGAAAACAGACGGTCATATAACCTGATTTCAGTTTGAACCGCGTGCTCCGCTGAAACCCAGTGCAGGGTACCTTTTACATTGATTCCCGTTGTATCGTGTCCGCTCTTGCTGTTTTCAATGTAGCTGCAATGCACTTCTGTGATCTCGCCAGCTTCATTTTTGACAAAATCATTACATTCTACAATGTAAGCACTTTTCAGTCTGACCATTTTGCCCGGCGCGAGACGGAAGTATTTCTTGCCCGGGTTTTCCATGAAATCCTCCTTTTCAATGTAGATCTCACGGGTAAAAGGAACTTCACGTGATCCGGTTGTAACATCTTCGGGATTATTCTCACTGTGGCACATTTCTGTCACTCCCTCGGGGAAGTTTGTGATAACCACTTTCAACGGATCCATTACCACCATTCGGCGCAATGCTTTCTTGTTCAGGTCTTCGCGCACGCAGAATTCCAGCAGGCCCACATCGATCATATTCTCGCGACGCGCTACTCCAATCCTGTCACAAAAATCCCGGATACTTTCGGGGGTAAAGCCTCTTCTGCGCAATCCGCTGATCGTAGGCATACGCGGATCGTCCCAGCCGCTTACATGATTTTCGCGCACCAGTTGCAGTAATTTCCGCTTGCTGGTTACTGTATAGTTCAGGTTCCGGCGCGCAAATTCGTATTGGTGCGACGGGTATATATCCAGCTGAGCGATCAGCCAGTCGTAAAGTTCACGGTGAGGAACAAATTCCAGTGTGCAAATAGAATGCGTAACGGTTTCAATGGAATCACTTTGTCCGTGGGCAAAATCGTACATCGGGTAAATGCACCATTTGTCGCCGGTCCGGTGGTGTTTCGCATGTTTGATCCGGTACAAAATCGGGTCGCGCATTAACATATTAATGTGCGCCATATCAATTTTGGCGCGCAGCGTCCGGCTTCCGTCGGGGAATGCGCCACTTTTCATTTGTTCAAAAAGTACAAGATTCTCTTCCACGCTGCGGCTACGGAACACACTGTCCTTACCAGGCTCCGTGGGTGTACCTTTCAGAGCCGCAATTTCCTCGGAAGTAGAATCATCTACATAAGCAAGCCCCTTTTTGATGAGCTTGACGGCATATTCATAAAGTGTATCGAAATAATCGGAAGCATAAAGTTCATGTTCCCATTTGAACCCCATCCATTGAATATCCCGCTTGATGCTCTCAACGTACTCTGTATCTTCTGTTACAGGATTGGTATCGTCAAAACGCAGGTTGGTGTAGCCCGGAAATTTGTTGGTCAAACCGAAATTGAGACAAATGCTGGATGCATGCCCAATGTGCAGGTAACCATTTGGTTCCGGGGGGAAACGGGTGATGATCTGAGTATATTTTCCTGACTGCAAATCCGCCTCAATAATCTCTTCAATGAAATTCAGGTTTTTCTCTTCTTTTTTCTCTTCCGTAATCATATAATAATGAAATTATCCAATTCTCAAAGTTAACCTTCTTCCTAACAAATTCCGCAATTCAGGCTGTAAATCGCAAATCTCTGTCCTTTGGCTTACTTTTGCACCATGCGCTATTTTCTAGAATTTTCTTACCTCGGAACTGCCTATAATGGCTGGCAAAAGCAAAATAACGCGCTTGGCGTCCAGCAGGTACTGGAAGAAGCGCTGGCCAGGTTGTTCCGGACAACGGTTGAACTGACAGGCAGCAGCCGCACCGATACCGGCGTACATGCAGAACAACAATTCGCCCATTTTGATTTAAATAATCCCATTCCCGACCACGATCTTTTTATCTATAAGCTGAATGGTTTGATCCCGCGGGATATTGCTGTAAAAAATGTGTACGAAGTTGAAAGTGAGCTTAATTCACGCTTTGCTGCCACTTTCCGGAAATATGAATACCGCATTTCCCGCTCCAAAAACCCATTTCTGATCGGACAGGCCTATCTTCTCAAAGCAGACCTGAATGTGGATCTGATGAATGAAGCCGCTGCATTGCTGCTGCAACACAACGATTTTGAATGTTTCAGCAAGGTTCATACCAATGTGAATAACTTTCGCTGCACGATCACGCAGGCTGAATGGATAGTCGCACCTGATAGGCTGGTTTTTCATATTCAGGCCAACCGCTTTTTGCGCGGAATGGTACGTGCTGTCGTAGGAACCTTGCTGGAAGTGGGTAAGGGAAAGAAAACAGTTGCGGATTTTGAAGCGGTGATTTTGTCTAAAAACCGTAAAAATGCCGGAGCACAAGCTCCGGCAGAAGGATTGTTTCTAACCAGGGTAGGTTACCCCGAAGGTTTGTTCCAAATCAGATAGCAACCGGATCTTTGGTCTGCATATTATTGACCAGCCGCAGAATGCCCAGCGGGTTACTGTTTTTAAGTTCGTCGGGTAAAAGCGAGTCTGGCCAGTTCTGGAACGACTGCGGACGTACAAACCGCAAAATGGAATGCCGACCGACTGATGTGAACTTCGAATCAACAGTAGCAGGAAAAGGTCCGCCGTGATGCATTGAAGGACAAACTTCCACGCCGGTAGGTACCCCATTCATAATGAACCTTCCTGAAATCTTCGCCAGCTGTCTGACCAGTGCAGGGTAGGAGGCAGCCTCCGTTTCATCCGCCATTAAAGTGGCAGTAAGCTGGCCTTTGAGGTGTGATATCGCAGCAAGCAGCTCTTCGGTGTCTTTACAAATCACAAGCAGGGAAAACGGTCCGAAAACTTCTTCGTGTAGCTTTGGATTGGCGATGAATGCACTGCCGGAAACCTCAGCAATAGTCGCCTGTGCCTGGTTGCCAGCCGCATTGACATTTTCAGAAACAACCAGTTTGGATACATTTTCCTGTTCAAAAACCTCCTCACGCAACTTATTGTAATTCTTGTAAATTCCTGCTGTCAGCATTGTAGCTGAGGTTGTATTTGCGATCTCGTTTTTATAAGACCCTCTGAATGCATCCAATCCGGCTGAGCTGGTCACGAAAACCAGACCAGGATTTGTACAAAACTGCCCTGCACCCAGACTGACAGAAGCAGCCAACGTTTTCCCGAGCTCCGTTGCATTATGTTCCAGGTAACCCGGGAGTATCACAATCGGATTTACACTTCCCATTTCTGCATAAACCGGAATAGGATCTTCCCGCTCCTGTGCTAGCTTATGCAGCGCCATTCCACCTTTGAAAGAGCCTGTAAAGCCGACTGCCTGCGTAACAGGATGCTTAACCAATGCAGCGCCGACTTCAAATCCGTCATCATACAACATTGAAAATACACCTTCCGGCATATTGGTTTTGCGTGCTGCTGAGATGATAGCTTGCGCCGTCAGGTCACTTACGCCCGGATGTGCCGCGTGCGCTTTCAGTATAACCGGATTTCCTGCTGCCAGCGCGGGGCCGACATCCACACCCGCGACCGAATACGCAAAAGGAAAGTTACTTGACCCGAATACAACAACGGGACCGATTGGTACCAGCATTTTACGCATATCCGGCTTTGGTACCGGTATCCTCTCCGCCAATGCAGTGTCAATGCTGGCTTCCACCCACGAACCTTCGCGCAGTAGGTCGGAAAACTGGGTCAGCTGGTTGATCGTACGCGCCCGCTCACCTTGAAGTCTTGCTATTGGCAAGCCCGTTTCCAGATGAGCACGTTCCACCAACTGGTCGCCGAGCGCCGTTATCTCTTCCGTGATCGCGATCAGAAATGCGGCCCGGCTTTGTGCCGGCACTGCGGCATACTCAGCAAATGCACTTTCGGCAAGCGCCATTGTTCTCTCGACTTCTGATTCAGTGGCGCGATGAAAATGATCATCGAGGAATGAGTCACTTGCGGGTATGTACGATTGAAATGTATGGTCACCTTCGGCTGAAAGTGTATAACCTATGAAGTTTTTACCTTGAATATCCATTGTTGAAATAAGAATATTGAAAATTGATAAACCCTTAAAACAGAAAAAATGTGCAAATCTCAGACCTGCACATTTTTTGATATGTCGTAAATTATTAAGCTACACCAGTCGGCCGACAATATCATCGACTGAGATACCCTCCGCTTCCGCTTTGAAATTACGGATAATCCGGTGACGCAATACCGGCAATGCAACTGCTTTAACATCCTCAATATCAGGAGAATATTTACCCGATAACAATGCATTGCATTTAGCCGCCAGGATCAGAGCCTGCGAAGCCCGCGGCCCCGCGCCCCATTCGAGGTAATCGTTGGTATCTTTTACAGCCAAGCCGGCGGCAGGTCTTGTTTTGTGCACCAGCTTTACTGCGTATTCAATTACATGGTCAGTGACAGGAACACGGCGCACCAGGTGTTGAAAATCCATGATCTCTTCGGCTGTAATCACCTTTTTGACCTGGTACCTGTTGTCCGTAGTTGTGTTTTTTACAATGTTGACCTCCTCCGCGTAAGACGGATAATCCAACTGGATCATAAACATAAACCGGTCAAGCTGCGCTTCGGGAAGCGGGTAGGTACCTTCCTGCTCAATCGGGTTCTGGGTTGCCAGTACGAAAAATGGCCTTTCCAGGTTATGCTTCACACCCGCGATCGTTACCGAGTATTCCTGCATGGCTTCCAGCAATGCAGATTGCGTTTTGGGCGGTGTCCGGTTGATCTCATCCGCAAGGATAATGTTGGCAAAAACCGGCCCTTTGATGAATTTGAAATTTCTGTTCTGGTCCAGCGTTTCGGATCCAAGAATATCCGAAGGCATTAAATCGGGTGTAAACTGAATACGGTTGAAGTTCAGGTCGAGCGAAGAAGCGATGGTTTGTATCAACAGTGTTTTTGCAAGTCCCGGCACTCCGACCAGCAGACAATGTCCCTGGCAGAAAATGGCAGTAAGAAGCCTTTTCACCACTTCATCCTGGCCGATAATTACATTACCAATCTCACTCCTGATTTTATCATAAGCTACTTTCATAGCTTCGGCAGCTTCTACGTCCGATGAATACTTCACAATATGCTGGATTAGATTTTTGAACTTCTGAACTGCATGGAAACGGATCTTTCGCTAAATATCATCACCGCTTGCCGCGAGACCAAGCACTTTACAATTTTTATATTCGGGCTCAATGCTGATAAATACATCGCCCTGCGCTTTCTTAAACCATTCTTCAAGCGCATTGTTCCGCTTGTTGCTTAACACAATCTGCGCGAGTTTTTCGTAATCATCGTGCAGGTTAGCTGTATGCGGCTCCGACTTGCTCTTATACCAGATAATGCGCATTGCGCTGCTGCCATCTTCGGTACGATAAGAAACCGGCTTGCTCAGGTCACCCACTGTCATGGTGTCGATCGCGAAATACAATGCAGGGTCCATAGAAGCGTCCAAAGTCAGTTTCGACAAACCTGTATTTCTGTCCTGGATCAAGCCGCCCGATTCAGCAGTCATTTTATCATCTGAATTGTCCAGCGCCGCTTTTGCAAACTTCAACGTATCAATCTGGATCAGGTTTCTAAGACTGTCAAGCGCGCGTACCGCCTGTGTCATATCTGTTCCTTTGTTGTAATCAGGGCGTAACAAAATGTGTCTTGCGCGATATTCAGCACCACGGGTCTCAACCATTTTGATCAGGTGGAAACCGTATTGGGATTCAATTGGCTCCGACATTTCGCCTGGTTTAAGTGCCAGCGCCGCACCTTCAAATTCAGGTACCATCGCACCGCGTTTGGCAAAACCAAGATCACCACCGTTTTTGGCCGATCCTAAATCTTCTGAATAGATCTGCGATAATGTAGCAAAGTCTTCGCCCTTTTCGGCTCTCTGTTTCAGTTCTACCAGCTGCTGGCGCAGTTTGTCCTTTTGCTCGCGGGTCACCGTTCCCAGTTTCACGATATGCCCGATCTCAACCTCCGATGGAATATAAGGAAGGCTGTCTTTTGGAATGGAATGGAAGAATTTGCGAACTTCATTCGGCGTAATTTTTACATTACCAGAAATCGTGCGCTGCATTTTTTCAACTACCTTCTGTTCCTTCACCTGCTGACGAAGTTCATTTTTGAGGTTATCAATGCTTTTTCCATAAGCTTCAACGATATTTTTCTCCGAACCGAAACGCTGGATCATGTAGCCCATTTTCGCATCCAGTTCACCGTCTACTTCTTTGTCGTCTACCAGTACTGAGTCAATCTCGGCTTTGGCAAGAAGCATTTTGTTGATAATCAATGATTCGAGCAGCTGGCATTTCTCCGGGGCAGTGCGCCCTTCGGCTTTGTACTGGTTGTACATATCTTCCAGCTCTGAGTTGAGAATGTAGTGGTTGTCCACTCTCGCAATTATTTTATCGAGGCTCACTCCCTGCTGACCTTGCCCATTGCTTTTCAAACTAACAAACAGCGCGAGAACCATGAGCAGCTGAGTGGCAATCAATCTATTTATTTTCATATGCTTAATTGTTCCTGTCGGATACGTGCGGGTTTTTTAATGTAATATGTTTTTGTAAATGCTAAAATACGCTTAACGCTTAATTTTATCTAATTCTTCTGCGTTGACTTTCACAGGAAACTCTTGCTGAAGTCTTGAAACCCATTGCTTTTCGAGCTCTTTCTGGTAGTCATTAATCACACTTCCGCGTGCTTCTGCAAATGTTTTCGGCCTCGCCGGCTCAATTTTCCTGATGTTGATCCAGGTAACTGCATTTGCCTCCTGCTTTGTCTGCTCGCCTGGTTCCCATTTGAATCTGGTCAAAAGCTTGTTGTCACGGGCAAAATATCCTTCGTCGATGGTAACGACAGCCTGAGTGTCAGAATTATATACTTTTTCCACATCTTTCACAGACTGGCTGTAAAATTGAAAAGCAACCCTGCGGTTCCGCTCTGCTTCGGCAGCCTGCCTGAAAGACCCGTAGTCTTTTTCTATGATACGCAGAATGGGAATGTTTTGTGAATTCAAATATTTGATAACATTCCTGATCCGGGCGGCAGATGTCATTTCCGACTCTTCTGATGAGCGGTAACCTGCGATTTCGACTACGTAGTCCGGATTTTTCTGCATAATGATTGCCAGTTCTTCCAGTGAAGCGGTTTCTTGTTCGTCAATAGTTGAAGAACCAGCCTGGAAAAGTATCTCGCGCGATTTTCTTTCGAGCTTATAGGGACTCACGGCAAGTGTCCTGCGGATTGCATTGACAGTCTGCGTGTCTTTTGCTGCGATAATGGTTGCCAGAGCACGGTCAGGATAGTTATAGCGGGATTTATTCTGTTCGTAAAACCGCATTTGGCCGACTGAATCAGAAAGCGACCGCTGCCACACATTCTCTTCCATCATTTGCGAAAGCAGCACACCTTCCCTGATCTCGTTCATCAAACTCCTGAACTCGGGGTTGGTTTCTTCCAAATGTGCTTTCTCATATTCAGTCAGGCATTCAGAGAGGTAATCGTTGTAATATCTTCTGAAAACCACAGCCACAGACGCGTCTTTCGGTTTGCGCACCTGGCGTTTTTTGATGTAATCCAGGAAGGAAAGTGCGTCGTAGGGTTGTTGTTCAATTTTAAATAAAGTGGTGGTTGACCAATCCTTGCTCACTGCCCTGAGGTAGTCCCATTTGCCAGTAAGAATGCTGCTATCCTGCAAAGTGGCTACTTCCTTCCATTGTTCCGGAAATTCCTGGATCGCATACTTTTCTCTTAGACGCTTTGCATTTGCAGCTTCAATCACCTTTCCGCGTGAATCTGTAACCACTTTTTTCCGGAGGGCAGGTGCCATTACCGCCAATGTTTCGATCGGCCTTTTTTCGATCAGTTTGATAATGTGCCAGCCGTACATGGTTTGTACCGGTTTGGAATAATCATTTGGCCGGGTGAGCGCAAATGCAGCTTCTTCAATCTCCGGTACCATTTCGCCAATCCCAAACATTGGGAGTAGCCCATTGTTTTTTCTGGATTGTTTGTCGTCCGAATAACTTTCCACCACATCCTGCCACTGTTCACCATCCTGCAATAGCTTGTAAGCCTCTTCAATGCGCGTTTTTGCCGACTGCTTCTGCGTCGCGCTGGCTGTGGTATCTGCCTGCGTCATAATATGCGCGATCCGGATCATACCTCGGTTCGCGCGTTTGTCAGTCAGCTTGATCAGGTGGTAACCTGCTTTGGTGCGCACGGGTTGAGAAACGCGGCCAACTGAAAGGTTATAAGCAGCAGTTTCAATCGGGTAAAGTGTCTGAAATGCAGTGAAGTAGCCCAGGTCTCCCTTGTTTTTCTTCGCCGACGGATCTTTTGAGAATTTGGCGGCCATATCTCCGAAGTCGGTACCTTCTTCGAGGCGGCCCCTCAATGCAATGGCGGCGCGGTAAGCTTCCAGCGTATCGGCAGGAGCGGCATCTTCTGAAACCCCAATCAAAATATGGGAAGCGCGAAGCTCCTGTTTCAGACGTGTATAAGCTTCGTTAGTCAGCTTTTCCACCAGTTCTTTGTCAACCAGGTGGTTCTTCGCAAGCTGGTCACGGTAAGATGCAATTTCTTCTTTATAGTCCTGGATCGTATCCCGGCCTTCTTTCTTCGCTTCCAGTACCTTGATTTTGGCATCCGTATAGAGAGCAAGGTATTCTTTCGGGCTTAGCTCTTTGGTCGAGTCGGAAGCATACAGGTTCTTGTTATATGCGTCCTGGTATTCGGCAAGTGAAAATTGTTCTTCTCCTATTTTCAGTAATGGTTGCTCCTGAACTGTTGTTTGTTGCGGAGGGGTGGAGGTTTTACAGGAAAGTATTGTAAAAAGGGACGTTATAGTAATATAGGAAGTTGCTCTAAGCATATGTTGTCGATTCGTAATCTCGCGGATGTTGCTGCTTTATTTAACCTGATTCGTATTCAAATATTGTAAAGCCGGCAAAGTTAGACGCTTTCAGTTCTTGACAAAATTATCGCCGCAACCGATGTGATTTGTTCCTTTTGATTTCCACAGCCGACTTGTTGTGATATGGCAAATTCACCCCAGGTTACTTACTTCACAGGTGTACCTGAATTATTAAAAAAGTTTATTTATCGGGCATTTTGCACTTAGGCTGGAATTGTTGTTTGTATAACTGCATAAACCCATTTGCAAACGTTTTCAGGCATACATTTTTTGCAATTCGGGCATGGTCAAATTACAGGGCGTTATGGAGAATGTTGGGGACAATAACTTCGTTCCAATAATCAGGGCATTATGGAATGAACAAAAGAACAGAGAACTGCTTTACTTGGAAGCTTTGAAAAAAGACAGCATGGGGAATTTCCGTAAGCTGCTGAGCCAGGGGCACGTGAGTGCTGTACTCTTTCAGAAGGAAATCCGGGCCATTTACGATTATTTCAAATGCTTCCTGACAGACAAAGAATTGGGCGATACTAACCAAATCGCCTCTCTGGCTTCGCTGCAATCGCTGGAAAACGCAAAAGCGCCCTGCGAAGTAGCCAGCTGCCTGAAAAAGATAGAATCTGCTACTTTGCAATTGTACAAGTCGCTTCGCTCACACCTCGATCGTGAAGCAGAAGCTGTACAAGTTTTAGACGAGCACCTGAGCAGGATCTCCGAGTTTTATGAGGTTTTGTGTAAACTGGAAGGAAGCGGTACCAGCAGAAAGCCGGTATCTTATACAGCCGCTGCCTGATTTCAGGCTTCATACAGTTCTATCGGCAGATCGTCCGGATCTGCAAAAAATGTAAACTTCCTGCCGGTAAATTCATCCGTTCTTACCGGCTCAGGAAAAATCCCTTTCGCATTCAATTCTCCTATTGCGGCTTCTACGTTATCTACTTTAAATGCGATATGCCTCAATCCGGTCGACTCCGGCCGGGACGGGCGTTTGGGAGGATCGGGAAAGGAAAAGAGCTCAATGCAATACAGACCATTAAGGGAAAGATCAAGCTTATAAGACTTCCGCTCGGCCCGCAGCACCTCACGGTCAATTTTAAATCCCAGAATTTGCGTATAAAATTGCTTTGACCGCTCATAATCTGAGCAGATAATAGCGATATGGTGTATTCCCTGTAATTGGAGCATAATGGTAGGTTAATGTAGATGCAAATATTACAAACATTAAATCTTAATGAATAGCTTCTTCTTGTACATCCAGTATAAAATCCACCATTCGAAAAACAGGATTACAGAGCCACTCACCAGCGACCTTAATCCTTCTCCAAAAATCAGGTCATAATGTGGGCTGATGTGGATCCGGAAAGATTGATCTATAAAACTGTCGATAGTATGCGCAAGAATGTAAGCTGCGATAGAGTTTGTTCCGATTACGAGTAAAAACAGGAATTTGGAACTGTTGGCTTTCACATCTACAATATAATAGAATGCCGCAAGCAGCAGAAAGCACCAGCCGCCGCTGAACAAGGTCCACGAAGGTGTCCAGATCCTTTTCACGATCGGGTTAATGCCGCCAAAGTTCAGGATTAATGCGAGGACAAGCAGGATAATGCCTCCGGCAATGCACCGTTTGATAAACCAGCTTGGAGAAGCGGCCGTTTTAAGCCATTTACCCGCGATTAAACCCAGGATCATCGTTCCAAGCGTAGGGATAAAGCTTAAAGTACTGTATCCGCCTCCATTGTACCGGAATGCTTTTTCACGTGGGAAGAGGTTCATAAACCAGCGGTCGAAGTCCCAGGCAAAATTGGTGTTTTTGTTCCAGTGCGCTGCGAAGCCTCTCAGATTATGCTCCCTATCGGCAGTGATACCTGTTTCAGCCCAGTCGAAACCAGGCCCGGGTACGGGATACAATGCAAAAGCGAGAAAGTATAAAAACAACACCGCACCCAAGGCAGTCCATTGAATGCGTTCCGTGGTGAATGCGAGTGCGAAAAGGAAAGTATAGCCAAGACCGATCTGGGTAAGTGTATCTTCAAAAGTGAAATTGGTCTGCTCGGCATGCATTGAACGCAGAAATATTCCCAACAAGATCAGGATCAGCGAGCGCCGAATGGTGTGGTACCACATGACGGAAGTGCTTTGCTCTCTGCTCGCGCGGCTTGCGATCGAGTAGGGTAGTGCCACACCCACCAGGAATGAAAATGACGGCTGGATTAAATCATGCAAGGAACATCCCACCCAGGGAACGTGACTCTGGTGAAATGCGAGGAAAGACCAGAAGCCGCTATCGGGAAATGCTTCCGAGATCTGTTCCAGTCGCAGCACTTCGGCCATCATCAGGAACATAACAAAGCCACGGTAGGCGTCAACAGACGAAACCCGCTGTACTGGTGCAATTGCAGAATCTTTCAAGGGATCGGGGATTAGGGTTGGTATATAAAGAAAAAACCCCGCTGGATTTACCTGGCGGGGTTTTCGCAACAAGAAACTACTTGCTATACATTCATTTTCTTCAACTCCTTCACTGCGTGATCGGCAGCTCTCGCGGTCATCGCCATATAAGTAAGCGACGGGTTCACGCAAGATGCGGATGTCATAAACGCGCCGTCGGTAACATATACATTTTCTGCACCCCAGATCTGGTTGTGCTTGTTAAGTACCGAGGTTTTCGGATCGTTACCCATTCTTGCAGTTCCCATTTCGTGAATACCGATTCCAGGGTGTTTCGATTCGTCGTTATAAGGAACAACGTTCTTCAAGCCAGCTGCTTCCAGCATTTCGGCAGCGTCGTTCATCATATCTTTGCGCATTTTGGATTCGTTTTCTCCGTATGCTGCATCGAATACCACGACAGGAAGTCCCCATTTATCTTTCTTGGTCGGGTGCAATGTAAACCTGTTTTTCTCATTCGGTATCATTTCACCGAACCCGCCCAGGTTCATGCTCCACGCACCTGGCTCTGACAATTGCTTTTTAAAGTCAGCCCCGAATCCGTCGGTATTAACCCCGCGTCCCCAGCTTTCGCGGCTTGCGCCTCCCTGGTAGCCAAAGCCTCTGATATAGTCACGTTTGTCATCGCCCCAGTTCCGGTAACGTGGAATGTAAATCCCGTTTGCACGGCGGCCAAAGTAATATTTGTCTTCAAAGCCCGGCATATCGCCACGCGCTCCAACAGCTAGGTGGTGGTCCATTATATTCCGGCCCAACTGGTCGCTTTCATTCCCAAGTCCATTCGGGAAGCGTTTTGATTTTGAGTTCATCAAAATGGACGCGGAAGCAATCGCAGATGCATTCAGGAAGATGATCTTGGCGAAGTATTCTTTTGTTTCAAGCGTGTTCTGGTTGATTACCCTCACGCCTGTCACTTTGCCCGCCTTGTCATCGAAGATCACTTCTGAAACAATGGAGTCAGGTACCAGCGTCAGGTTACCTGTTTTTTGCGCAGCAGGTAGAGTTGCTGATTGTGTACTGAAATAGGCTCCGTATGGACAGCCACGCATACACATATTCCGGAACTGGCAGGCAGCCCGGCCGAGCTCCGTGTGGAAACTCTGAGGCTGGGTAAGGTGCGCCGCGCGTCCCATAATAATGTGACGTCCTGCAAACTTCTTCTCCACTTCACCTTTTACGTGTTTCTCAACGCAGTTCATTTGCATCGGCGGCAGGAAGTTACCATCCGGCAATACATCCAGTCCATCGCGCGAACCGCTGATACCTGCAAATTTCTCTACGTAATCATACCAGGGTGCTATATCTGAATAGCGGATCGGCCAGTCAACCGAAATTCCGTCTTTTGCATTTGCCTCGAAGTCCATTGGATTGAGGCGGTAGCTCTGGCGTCCCCACAACAATGAGCGGCCTCCCACGTGGTACGCACGGATCCAGTCGAACTTGCGTGTTTCTTCGTAAGGGTTTTCCTTATCGTTTTCAAACAGGTACCGGTGCTCTTCGTTGGCTGTGTAGCCTGTCCGCATTCCGGCCCAGTATTCTTCTTTTGCTACGGTAGTTACCCTGCCGCGGTGTTCCAGTTCCCAGGGAGCAAGAGTAGCTGTTTTATAATCAGTAATATGCTTGATATCCCGGCCTCTTTCCAGCATCAAAACCTTCAATCCTTTTTCTGTCAGTTCCTTTGCTGCCCATCCGCCGCTTATTCCCGAGCCTACCACAATTGCATCGTATGTGGCCTGCTTTGTTGCTTTTAAGTTTAGATTCATAGTGAATATGTCAATAACAATTTTGGAAAAGGCACGCATGCCTGTATTCGATTTCCTTGTGGCTTACATTGCCCAGTTCTTCTGTCCCGGTTTCAGGTCAATGCAGCCGTCATATCTTCCCGGAACTGCCACATATTCCAGCGCCATTGTTGCGCCTGGCTCAGATGTGAAGTAGCCCAGCAAGGTAAGTTCTTTCATAAGCCGGAAAAACGGTACACCTGCGTCACTATACTCCTTGCCTGCTTCCGTGTATTTTTTCTTTTCTTCCGGAGTTCTTTCATCCGCTTTCTTGTCGGCAGCAGCGAGTTCTTCCTTTGCAGACTTCTCCATTTCAGTCAGGATTGCAGTTTGCTCTTGCGGCGAAGCTTTCATGAAGTCTTTCTTCTCTAATTGTTCAAGACCTTTATTGAAGCTTTCCTGATCATTTGCAGCGTAGCAATCTTTCAGCATTTTTTCGATGAATTCACCCACTTTCGCATCCTTCGCACCGGGAGTATCGGTTTTTGGAATGATTATTTCAGCTACCTCAGACACAAGTGCCTGCCTTTCGGGGGAAAACGGGAACGTAAGTGCAGAAGAAGTTTCGTTGGCCGATTTACATCCTTCTAGAAAAGCGATCAGGGTAGGAGCCGAGAGTGTTCCACCCATCAGCAGCGCCACCCGGCCAAGGGCATCACGTCTATTCATTTGATTTACTTAAATGTGAGTTAACAATCCAAAATGTAATAATACATTTGATTAATGCAATTTTAAACAATTCTACTAATTTAAGGAATATTCTAAAATCAAGCTTGTTAGAACAATTCTATATTGTAGAACAAGCTGGTAGAATACTGATTTACACTGTTTTTAGCGCGATTAAAAAACAATTAAACTTCCTGGTGAAGAGCCGGAGCGGTCAAATGCGTGATAAAAACGGTTTAAAGTACCATTAAATTGCAGCCGCGGATATCAGAATTGTCAAACCGGCCCATGACATTGAACCTGCCCGCAATCTCCTCAAACCGACCTAAATCCTGCGTTTCAATGAACGAACAGGTATCCAGGTTGGCAAGGTCAATCACATTGATCCCACCTGTCTTTGAGATACCGACATTGTGATCATAAAGGGCAAAAGGATCGTTGATATCCCGGAGCAGAATGCGCATTGTGCGACCAGGCACAAAGGATCCGTTACCGCTGGAATATCCCTGGGAAAGCAGCTCGGTCATGCCATATTCGGAATGAATGTTGTCGACGCCGAACCCGCGTTTAAGTACATCGTGCACTTCTTCCCTGAGCATTTCACGCCGGCGCCCTTTCATTCCGCCTGTGTCCATAACAATTACCTTACCGCTTTTTCCAATAAATTGAAGGTCGTTGCTGCTCTCCGCAAGATCCAGCAACGCAAATGTTACGCCGAGCAGAAGAATGCGTTTTTTATCCGGGTTATTGATCAGACTGTGAAGTACTTGCAGCATTTCTGCTGTATTGTTCAGGTAAAATCCAGAATAGGGTGAGCCGCTTTTCTCAATAAAATGTTGCATCATATACACGAGCGAAGAGTTGTTTCGTTCAAGGTATGATGGAAGCAGGGCGAGGATATGGAACTGGTTCAGGTCACCATAATTATCCTGAAATATCTGTTCGGAAACATCTTTATAGAGCTGCTCGTCGTACAAATCATGGCGGCTGGTTTCCTGCCCGGTGGTACCGCTGCTTCGGAATGTAATATTCGCTTCGGATACCAACCCTGTGCGGACAATATGTGTCTTAAAAAACTGAATGGGCAGGAACGGGATCTGAGTCAGCTTACTTACCTCGTCAATATGAATGTTAAGAAGCTTGACGTACTGGCTGTAAACAGGATTGTGAAGTGCTTGGTAACGAAACACCTGCAATGCAACCTGCTCAAAATCTGAGGGTTCTAAATGCAGTACCTGCTCCCTCAAACCCAGCCGGATTTCGGTAACCGTTTTATTGTTTTGAATTTCCAATACTGTTACTTTCGTAGGATACAAGTACAAAGTTAAAAATTGAAGTAATATGAAACTGAAAGTTTCCCTGTTCCTCTTTCTTGCTGTCTGGTCTGCCGGCTGCGTGGACATACCTGATTTCGGCGATACCCCGGTTATTTATTTCAATGGAATCACGCAGGACATTCAGATCGATACCGTGTCCGGTCGGGAACAGAAAACAGAGGTGGTCACAGTTACCCTCGACTTTGAAGACGGCGACGGTGATTTAGGTGCATCTTCGGACGATGTGCAAAAGCCAGATTTTACGTCGGCTTATGAGAAGGTACCAGGCTGGGGAGTACCTGCCAATTACGAACTTGTAACCATGGTTCAGAACAAAGACAGCAGCTGGTCGGAGCGGATTATGGAGGGAGATAGTTTCAAATTTTTCCCACTCCTGAAACCAGACGGAAAGCCGGGCCCGATCAAAGGCAAGCTGGACCTGAAAATCCCATTCCGTTACCTTGGAAGCGCAGTGCCGACGAAAGTACGATTTAAAGTCAGGATCATCGACCGCGCTTTTCACATCAGCAACCAGTTGGAAATTAAGCCGGAAGATGCAGTTACTGTGCCGGTTTACCTCTAAGACTTTACAGAACAATCCATTTTATAAACGCCGGCTCATTCTATGATGCTGGCGTTTAATATGATACGGAATGTGGTTCCCTTGCCTATTTCCGAGTTCTTCACGAAAAGCTTGCCGGAGTGATAATTTTCGATGATCCTTTTGGCAAGTGTCAGTCCAAGTCCCCAGCCACGTTTTTTGGTACTGAATCCGGGATTGAAGATTTTGTTCATATTCGCTTTGCTCATTCCTTTTCCCGTATCGGCGATATCAATCCAGATCTCATTGTTGTTGGGCGGTGCCTGTAAGCTCACATTGATCTCGCCTATCCCGCTCATCGCGTCCACTGCATTCTTGCAAATATTCTCTACCACCCATTCAAACAGGTTTTTGTTCAAAAGCGCAGTTTGCTCTGCTGCAAGCTGATTATCCACGGTGAACTTCACTTTGGAAGAAACCCTTTTTTCAAGATAGTTGATGAAGTTGGATACGATCTCAGCAATCGGCTCATCCTTCAATGTCGGGACAGATCCGATATTTGAAAAACGCGTAGTGATCATTTCCAGCCGTATCACATCTTTTTCAATCTCTTCCGCGATGGAAGGGTCAATCGACGGGTCGCTGCGAAAGTACTCCACCCAGGCCATCAGCGAAGAGAGCGGTGTTCCGAGCTGGTGTGCGGTTTCTTTCGCTAATCCCACCCAGACCCGGTTTTGCTCCGCCTTTCTCGCAGAACTAAATGCGAGATAAGCCAGGTAGCCGATCAGCAGCATCACCGAAAGTTGCAGGAAGGGATAATACCTGAGCTGGGTCAGCAAAAATGAGTTACTATAATAAATGTAGCCGGTGCGCCCCTTTCCCAATTCAACGGGAATGGGAGGATGTTCAAGTTTCATGACGCTCAGCTTGTCCTGAATAATCCTTTCCCGCTCTTGCAAGCTCATGTTTTTGGGAAAATCAATATTCATGGTGCGGTCCGGAGAAGTCAGGTTGTTTTCGTCGAGATAAATGGCAGGTATCTGGTAAAAATTAACAGCATCCTGGATCACCTGATAAACTACATTGAAATTTTCATCCAGCGGACTGTTCACCACATATCTCAACGCCTCTGCATAAAGCTGAACTTCACGCTCTTCGCGCTGTTCAAGCTCTTCCACCAGCTTGTCGGTGTAAAACAGCGAACTGATACTTAAAACCAGCAAAATGACGCCGATCAGGTATTTATATGTGCTTTTTTGATCATACGTATCCATCAGCGACCGCCTTAGCCGCTGACTGTTCAATATTGCTGCGGGATGCAGCCGGAAACGGGGTTTTCGCTTGGAAGTTGGACTGATCATTCAGTATCGGGCACGCGCAGGCGGATATTTATGTTGTGGTGTACAAATAACGCAAAATATTTAAGCTTAGTGGATTCGCTGACCGCAATGTTGCGTCTCTGTGTCAGTTATAAAGCTGATTTTAATCATGTTTTTTACTGCCAAAGCAGGGTATCTAGCATAAGATTTCAGACATTTATTTAAATGCTTTCTAAATAAACTGTCGGTCACCCTTTCGTTTTTCAATTGAAATTTTGCGCCGTACTTTTGTGTATTGAATTAGACAAAGTGATGTATAATCAGTTCAAATTAATAAGTTTATCACATCGGAACGCTCCTCTCGCGATTAGAGAACAGCTGGCATTGAACGAGGCGGAAGCGAAGAGCATTATGCTTCGTCTAAAGGATTTCTTCGATGTCACCGACGTCCTGGCTGTCTCCACCTGTAACCGCACCGAAATTTACTATTCTTCCCAAACCGATCTGAATGAGGATATTATCAAGCTCCTTCTGATCGAAAAAGGAATTACCGATACCGAAATCTTTAAATCGTACTTTGAAAGTTTTTCTGATGGCGAGCAAGCTGTTCAGCATTTATTTCAGGTAGCGACTGGTCTGCAATCGCAGGTAGTAGGGGATATGCAAATCCCGAACCAGATCAAGCATGCATATCAATGGTCTGCCGACCTGAATATGGCGGGGCCGTTTTTGCACAGATTGCTTCACACGATCTTCTTTGCCAACAAGCGCGTAGCGCAGGAGACTTTTTTCCGCGATGGCGCAGCTTCTGTTTCTTATGCAGCTGTTGAAATGCTGGAAGGTCTGATGCCAAATCCGAAGATATTGATCGTGGGATTAGGCGAGATCGGAACGGACGTTTGCAGGAACCTGGCGCAGAATAAGGATGCAGATATCACATTGATCAACCGTACCAGAAGCAAAGCCGATGTATTGGGCGGCGAGCTGGGTTTCCGGGTTGCCGATTTCTCAGATATTGAAGCGGAAATTTCAAGAGCAGATATCATCGTTTCTTCTATTGCCCGCAACGAACCATTTTTTACAAAGGAGATGATGGTCCGTTTGCGCGGAATGTCATTTAAATATTTTATTGATCTTTCAGTTCCAAGAAGCGTTTCGCCGGAAGTAGAAGAGATCCCCGGCGTAATGCTTTATACCATTGATTCAATCCGTTCGAAAGCGGATGAAGCTTTGCACCGCAGGCTCTCGGCTGTGCCGCATGTTCGTGAGATCATTGACGAGGCAGTGATAGAATTTAATGACTGGTCGCGTGAAATGGTTGTTTCACCTACTATCCAAAAGCTGAAAGGCGCACTGGAACAGATCAGGAAAGAAGAACTGACCCGTTTTACCAAAAATTTAAGTGACTCGGAACTGGAAAAAGTAGAAAGGATTACATCCAGTATGATGCAGAAGATCCTGAAACTGCCGGTACTACAACTGAAAGCTGCGTGCAAAAGAGGCGAAGCCGAAACGTTGATCGACGTGCTGAATGATCTCTTTAATCTCGAAAAAGTAAAGTCGGATCATTGATCCTCCCATACCAATAAAAAAGCTCCCGGAAATAAAATCCGGGAGCTTTTTTATTATCAGCCAAAAATAAAGAGAGGATGACACTGTCACCCTCTCTATGTATTACCTTACCCTCCACAATAATTAATTGTATCCTTTGATCTGCTGTTTTGAACAGCCTTGTCAGCAATTTTTGAATGAACCCACAGTGTTTCAAACCACATTCAAGCACTCGTTTCCGTCGATTCACAACTATTTACGACACGGATTATTCTTTAGATCATTGAGGAGAAAAAAATTTTAAACTTTTTTATTTCTTTCCTGACCGCTTGATCGGGCGGCCATATTTCTGCATTTTTTCTTTTGCGTGGTCGCGCCGAATATTCACTTTTTTGTTCTTCGCAAGCTTCTCATGGAACGCTGGTCCGACATTCTCATTCCTCGGATTCTTCACAAGAATATCCTTCATGAAGATCTTGGGCTCTTCGTCAGGAGTCAGTATGTCCGAAATCTTCAGATTTTCCGGCAGCGGCAGCATGGGGATCTTGAACTCCATCAGTTCCTCTATCTCTTCCTGAAACGGTTTTTCCCTTTCCGTTATGAATGATATCGCGACACCCTTTCTATCTGCCCGTCCCGTCCTTCCAATCCGGTGAATGTAGTTCTCGGGCGCTTCGGGAATGTCAAAATTGAAAACGTGAGATACTTCCGCAACATCAATACCGCGGGCAACAATGTCTGTCGCGATCAGGATGCGGTAAGTGCCGTCGTGAAACTGCCGCATTGTATTGAACCGGTGGTTTTGCTCCTTATTCGAGTGAATAACCCCGATTTTATTCAGGTAACCCAGTTCAAGTTGTCCGTAAAGCTGATCAGCGAGCTTTTTTGTAGCAACGAAAATCAGCACCTTGCTCATTTCCTCGTGCTCGTCCAGCAGCAGGTCCAGCAGGTTTACCTTTGTGTAAAAGTTGGGAACTTCATAAGCTTGCTGTTCGATATTATCCAGCGGCGTACCAGCCGGAGCTGCTTCCACGCGCACGGGATTGTTGAAATAAGCTTCCATCAGCTGCTCCACTTCCTGCGAGAGTGTCGCAGAGAAAAGCAGGTTCTGTCTTCTTTGCGGCAGGAGATCGAGGATGTTTTTAAGCTGCGTGCGAAAGCCGAGGTTCAGCATTTCGTCTACCTCATCAATAACAAGCTTTTTGATGTTCTTTGTCTTGAGAGAGCCATTCAATGCAAGATCAAACAAGCGCCCGGGGGTAGCTACCACCACATCTGCGCCATTGTGCAGTTCCGCCATTTGCACCTTGATATTCCCGCCTCCGTATACACCCACTACTTCAAGCGTGAGGTAAGCGCTTATTTTTTTTACTTCTTCCACAACCTGCACGACCAGCTCTCTGGTCGGCACCAAAATCAGCAGTTGCGGTAATCTGTCTTTGGAATATTCGATCTGGCGAAGGGTAGGCAACAGATAGGCGACTGTTTTTCCCGTTCCCGTCTGCGCAATGCCGCAAACATCTTTTCCGGACATCATGACCGGAAATACCTTGTGCTGAATAGTAGTAGGAGTAGTATAACCCGCATCAGCAACTGCCTTTAATAGCGGCTTGGTGAGGTTTAAATCTTCAAATGTCATCATGCAATTCAAATTGAAGTGCAAAGTTACGCCTTAATCCGTGTTATGCGGCGTAATTGCAGCTCGGGCAGCATGGTTTGTGTACAACCATGCCCACCAGATCAGTACAAATTGCAGTGGAAGCCGTAGTAACGCGATCCACAAGTGGCTGTTTTGTTGTTGCTGATAATCCATTGCCATTTTGATGTTGGCCGGAAAAACGGCGATCAGCAGCAGGATAATCAGCCAGGCAGCTGCATTTCTGGTTTTGGGATACAAAAGCATTGACCCAAATGCAAATTCACAAATACCGCTGATGTACACGATTGCGAGCGGAGCTGGCAGGAACTCCGGAACAATGCCGAGGAACAGCTCAGCTTTAACAAAATGCATGACACCTGCAAAGATGTAAACAAAGGCCATGGCGTAAAGGGAGAAGTTCCTGATTTTCATATATATCAAAGTTAACCGGGGTTTTTGTGAGACGGCTTTGCCCGACTATGCGGATTCGGGAGCGTGTGCTCACAGCGGCGCTGATAAATAAATAAAGGGCAGACTCAGCTGAGTTGCCCTTCTTTCTATCTGAAATAGTGTGTTATCTATTTTTTAATAGTGTGCTTTCTATTTTGATAGTGTGCTTTCTTAATTTTTGATAGTGTGCTTGTTATCCAGCAATAGTGTGCTTTCGATCGAATTTAGTGTGCTTACCGGGTTCTAAGGCGACCTGTGTTCCTGTCGTAAGTTCCCAACGGGAAGCTTAGGCCTGTGTTAATACCCCAGTTATTGTTCTTGATGTTTGAATTGTCCAGTCTGGTAATATCCAGCAGGCCGAATCCGTAGCGTGCGTCAAAGTTTAACCAGATTTTTTGCGCCAATCTGATATTAAGTCCTGCGCCAACTGCACCACCCAAGTCGAAGACGCTGTAATTCCGGTTGTTGGAATCACCATTGATGTTGTTTCCGTTTTTATCACGGGCCGAAGTCATAAAGTTGAGGGTAGGACCCAGGAAGATTTTCGGTCTTACCACGTCACCATATTTTCCAAAGAAGAAAGTTGCCAGCAATGGAGCCTGGATATAGTTAAGGTTGATCTCGTTACGCTTGCTGTCTGTCTGTGCCCCAAGTTGAGTAAAAAGCAGCTGTCCGCTGAATCCAAATCCTGTTTCAGAACTGTAGTTGTAAAAACCACCAATGGTCAGTCCGGGCTTCCAGTTTGTGTTTGAAATATCTCCACGGAGATTAGCAATGGAAACTCCTGCAATTGGTCCGATAGAAACGTTCTCCTGAGCTTGTGCCTGTTGGCTACATACTAATGCGACCAGTAACAGAATAATACAATTTTTCATGTGAATGTGTTTTGAAAAGCAATATAGCTGTAATCTGAAAAATGTGTACCAGGAGTCTCAATGCGATCTTCGGGTAGCTAAATAGCTACAATGTCTACCAAAAGGTGGTATTTGTATAATTATATTAGGAAAATAAACGTGGTAACCGGGGAAATTCATCTACAAGTGTATACGTTTCCCTCAATGCTGCTAGCGCGGTTGATTGCCGGCGTTATTGCCGAGCTTTTGAAGCAGGTAGTAGAGCGGAGCGCCGCCGAGGAACAGGCCCCAGCCAACCAGCGCCGAGCCTGGGTCGGTGTAGATTACATTGGCAGCTGTGATGAGCAGGAATGTGACAAATAATGCTGGAAGTACCGGATATCCCCATATTTTGAAACCTTTATGAGGATCATTCTTGCCAGCCTGTTTTCGAAAAACAAAAAGGGTAGCTGCTGCACTGGCGAGCGCGATGCTGTCTACGGACATCACGTAGTTGACGATCTGCTCGAAAGTATCGAGCACCCACAGCGACAGGAGCGTAGTCACGATCAGAAACGTAAGGGCAAATTCCTGAACCTGGGTTTTCGGGTTTACTTTCTTGAATACAAATGGTAATATGTTATCATCAGCCAGCGCATAGTAAACCCGCGGCAGCGACAGCATAGTTGCATTGATAAAGCCTAAGACGGAAAGGAAAATGGCAAGTGAGAAGAATACCTTACCCCAATGCCCGAAAAGTGCATTGGCAACATCCGCGGCGATCAGGCTGGAATTACTCAGACCTTCGTAACCGAGCACATGGTAGTAGGTGTAGTTCAATGCGAGGTATAGTCCAAGAATCAGGAACATACCCAGGAAAATACCTCTTGGCGTGTTACGTACAGGATCTTTGATGTCGGCACCGAAGTTAAGCGTCTGCTGATAACCTCCGAACGTGTAAAATACGGCGATAAGGCTGGCGCCAAATGCAGATAACCAGTTTGCTCCCGGATTAAGGTCAGGAGCTGTACCCGCAGTTTCATTTGAGCTGGAGTAGAAAATACCCGCGCATAAAGCCAGCATCATGATAATTTTCAGGCTGCTCAGTACATTCTGGGTTCGGGAACCGGATTTGATCCCCAGCATATTGATTGCATAAAAAAACAACAGGGTAATAATCGCAGTACCCAGAATCCCTTTTTGTCCGTGCGCAAATGCAGGTAACAGCGGATTAATGTACTCTGAGCCAATCAATGCAACACCTGCCATTCCGGCTCCGTAGGTAAGAACGATCACCCAGTTGATCATAAATGCATAAAGCGGGTGAAAGGCAGTTGAGATCAGCTTGTAAAAACCGCCTGGAAAATGGTGCCTGCTGCCGATCTCGGCAAATACAAATGCACCGATCAGACTGACAATCCCACCTGCAATCCACGCCGAAAAGAATATCTCCGGACTGCCAGCCTGTTTGGCGACAATGGCTGGTGTCCTGAAAATGCCTATCCCGATTACAAGGCTGATCACGATCATGCCCAGATCGAAAAT
This sequence comes from Dyadobacter sp. Leaf189, assembly GCF_001424405.1. GTDB lineage: Bacteria > Bacteroidota > Bacteroidia > Cytophagales > Spirosomataceae > Dyadobacter. Next base: position 663,907 of record NZ_LMPS01000004.1, on the reverse strand, counting down.
GCCGATCTGCGGGCGGATTTTTTCTGGGGGTTCAGGCATCGGTGCTGGTTAGAGATTTAATTCCTGGTAGGAGATCATCAATATAGCAATTACAGCCAGAACGAGCCCCCATTTGTTTAAAGAATTCAGTCTCTCCCGGTAAATCAGCCAGGCTGCTGCCGAGGATACCAGCATACTTAGAATGTTGTAGATCGGGAAAACAAAGGCTGCACTGTTGCCGAAGGAAGCCAATGCAAGCAGGAGAAAATAGAGCGACAGGAAATTGGGTACACCCAGGATCAAGCCACCCACGACGCTCCGCAGGTGTAGCCGCTGTTTGTAAGCCACCGAACGATAAATGAGAATGGAAGTGCCGACCAGTATTGCGCCTGTACAGGCTATGATCATGAAAACAGTGGTTTGCCCGGGCTCGTAATAGCGTACCGATAAATAGTTGATAAGTGTATTATTGGTGCCGGAAGCCAGGAAAGTAAGCACCGGCAAAACCCATAGTCCGGCAGAAATACCGGAGATACCGGTCGCTTCTGTACCTGATTTTTCCTTTACACCTGTTTTCTGAATGGCGCCGAGGGCGAGGGCTGCAAGTGCAACCAGCAACCCGCCGTAATTGATAGCAGTAAATTCCTTGTTGTTGTTTTTAAATACAAAAAGACCAAAAAGTACCGGGATGACCAGCGACATATTCCCTGCCAGGGAAGTAGCGGTAACACTTACCTTCTGCGCGGTTAATCCGATGAGCATGAATGCAGTTACAAACATGGTTCCCAATGCGAGCGTAAGCAGTATTCCCGGGGAAGTCCATTCAATTTGTCTGAAAACGGCAAGGTCGGGTGTGAGCAGCAGGCCGGTGAGCACACAAGCGTAATAATTGAAAACCACCGCGTGAAAAGAATCCACCTGGTACTTCGGAAATGCCCGCATGATCAGGTAGAGCGCTACGGTGAAAACCACCGCCAGTATGAAGTAGAACATTCCTGATCTTATTGTTTTGCAAGCAGTTCGTCAATTACTCTCGCGTAGTGTTCATATTCAAGCGCATGTACTTTGGCTGCCACATCATCTGCGGTATCTGTCGGCGCTACCTCGCAGGTGGCCTGGAATATGATGTTGCCCTCGTCGTAATGCTCATTTACATAATGAATGGTAATGCCCGATTCCCGCTCGCCTGCATTCACAACAGCTTCGTGCACAAACTGCCCGTACATTCCTTTTCCGCCATATTTGGGGAGCAAAGCGGGATGTATATTGACGATTTTATCAGGAAATGCATTGACGAGGCCCGGAGGTACCAGCATCATAAATCCGGCAAGTACCACAAGGTCAATGCGTTCATTTTCTAGTATCTGTGGTATTTTTCCCGTTTGGTAAAACGTTCTTTTATCAAAGAAAACAACAGGTATCTGTAAGCTGCACGCCCGTTTGATTACCCCGGCCATAGGGTTATTAGTAAAGATCAGGGAAACTTCTACATCTGCCCTTTCCGAGAAGTACTCACTGATCTTCTCTGCATTTGTTCCTGAGCCGGAGGCAAAAATGGCTATTCTTTTCATTAGGTTAGGTTAAAGGTGGATATCGATGAGATGGAAAGCGGGATCGCCGGGACAAAACTAAAAAAGAACGGCTAACGAAAGTTCCGAAAGCCGTTCTTTACAAAGAGCAGTTGTGAAAAAGTCAGTATATTTTAGTCAATTCGCTGTATCCCATTAACTTTCCTTTCCTGTAAGTTTCTGTTTTCAAATCCCAGATCACGCCCGGTGTCCGGTAAGAGATCGTTTGCATATCTACTTTGATCGGAAAGCCCATGACCATTTGCACATTCATATCCGCATTGATTTTGTAAGCGTCAAAGGTACCTGCGGGCACAGTCAGCTTTTCCTGGGCTGTCACCGTCCTGTTCCTGATCGCCATATTAAAGGTAACGGGCATCGCAGTTGATTTTCCTTCGCCTTTTACCGAGGCATCTTTCCATTTATCGCCGACACTGTATTTGGACGGATATTCAATGTTGTCGTACGTAAATTTCATATCCATTCCCTGAAAAGATTTCATCTGCTCCTGGCTCACAAGCGCACTGGCGTCCATTACCATCACGTTCCCGTCGCATTTCATCTCGTAGCTGTTTTTCAATTGCGATTGTCCTTTGTTGTTGAAAGATTCCATATCGATATTAAAAACAGTGAATGCGCCGTCTTTGCTCACTTTCGCAACCTTATAGACGATTTTGCCAACCGATTTGCCCTTCGCATCGAAGTTGTCCATCTCAAATCCTGAGCCTTCCTTTAACGTAAACCCGGCGCAGTCCTGGGCTGACGCAGGCAGGAGAAATGTAGCAATGAGGCAGTATGCAAGTAATAAGTACCTTTTCATAGTTGTCGGTTATAAAGATTTGATTAACAACGAATACCTAAATATACTCGGAAGCAGGCTGCCTGGATGCAGGCATACAAAAATTTGATTAAAGGGGATACTATGCCCAGATCATCGTCAGCAATCCAAGCAGCATAATGATCTTGCATAAGCTGCTGATTTCCTTAAAATCCTTCCGGGTATCGGCCCGCGAGAGCTTGAATGCGAGATAAAGAATGGGCAGGAGCAGCAGTATAAACAGCAGCACAAGCAGGCTGTTGTTCAGTACCCTCGCCATCGCAAAAAGGGTGAATACAAAAAGGATCAGCACTACATACAGGAAGTTCCTGGTGCGCGGAATGCCCCAGATGATGGGCAGCGTGCGGCAACCGTGTGCTTCGTCTCCTTTGATATCCTCCATATCCTTGGCTACTTCACGCACGAGCGATATAAAAAATGAGAAAACGGAGTAAATCAGCACGAGGTGCCGGTTGGCAGGGAAATGTACCGTCAGGATCAGGAGCGACATCGCTGTCAGCAGCGAAACAATGAAGTTACCGATAAACGGCGCCCGCTTGAACCGCTCCGAATAAAACCACAGGAGCGTAATGGAAAACACATTGATGATAAAAATGTACGGGCTCACCGCCAGTCCGAGTACCGCGCCGAGCACATTCAGTATCTGGTGCGCACCGATCGCCCAGCGCCTTTTCAGGTACCGCCCCACCACCACGCGCTCGGGTTTGTTGACGATATCTATTTTAATATCAAAGTAATCATTGATGATATAGCCCGCAGCGGCAATGCAAACCGTCGAGAGAGACAGCAGAAAAAGATCCGGGTCCGCTATAATGGACCGCCATTCACTTCTCGGCCCGATGAGCAAAATCCGTGTGAGGTACTGCGTAAGCGCAACTATAACCAGATTAGTGGAGCGAACCAGCCGCGCACTTCCTGCGATGTAATCCCGTAATCTGATTTTGGACCTGACCGACACATTAATGCAGGTTAACGCTGAAAAGAAGGTTTAGACGATAAAATTATCATTTTAAAGCATTAACGACAATTCTTAACTTCTTTATCCATTTGTGGGATAAAAATCAATGATTTGTTGTTAGCTCAAATGAAAACCTGCCTGGCAATAAATTGGGCCGGGAGGAAATAACTTTTCTACGAACATTATGAAAATCGGTATCGTGTGCTATCCAACCTTCGGAGGAAGCGGTGTGGTAGCTACCGAACTAGGTAAAGCACTGGCGAAAGCTGGTCACCAGGTTCATTTTATTACTTATTCTCAACCACAAAGACTCGATTTCTTCAATGAGAACCTCTATTATCACGAAGTAAATATACCTGCCTACCCGTTGTTCCAGTACCCGCCTTACGAGTCGGCGCTTTCGAGTGAAATGGTACACGTGGTACAGAATGCCGGCCTCGATCTGCTGCACGTACATTACGCAATCCCGCACGCTTCGTCCGCCTACCTCGCCAAACAGATACTCGCCCAGCAGGGAATCCACATTCCGGTGATTACAACTTTGCACGGAACCGATATTACATTGGTCGGTAAAGATGAGTCTTACGAGCCTGTAGTGACATTCAGCATTAACCAGTCCGACGGTATCACAGCTGTTTCAGAATCTTTGAAACGCGATACATACAGCCACTTCAACATTACTAAAGACATTGAAGTAATTCCAAACTTCATTGATCTTGACCGTTTTAACAGACAAAAGAAAGATCATTTCAAACTTGCGATCTGTCCGAACAATGAAAAGCTGATCGTGCATACATCCAATTTCAGGAAAGTGAAGCGGATTGACGACGTGATTATGATTTTTGAAAAACTGCGGAAACTGCTTCCAAGCAAATTGCTGCTCGTAGGCGACGGTCCCGATCGTGCGCGCATTGAGCGGCTCTGCAAAGACCTTGATATGTTGTCGGATATCCGTTTTCTGGGTAAGCTCGATGCGATTGAAGAAGTGCTGTCCGTGGCAGATCTGTTTTTAATGCCTTCCGAATCTGAAAGCTTCGGTCTGGCTGCACTGGAAGCGCTGGCGTGTGAGGTACCTTTGATCACTTCCAATGCAGGCGGACTGCCGGAACTGAACCTGCACGGAGTAACCGGATTCCTGAGTAATGTAGGCGATGTAGACGATATGGTGAAACACGCGGCATACATTTTGAGCGATGATAACCTGCCGACTTTCAAAGCCAATGCACTTGCCCGCGCGAAGGAATTTGATGTGGCTAAAATATTGCCGCATTACGAATCTTACTACGAAAGGGTAGTGGAAAACAGCAAGGCAGTGGCGATTTAGGATTGGGAAATAAGAACCCGTTTATACCAGTTACTGACCTTTCCACAGGCGTAGAGCCGCATTCGTTAGGATTTTCCCTATATTAGTGTGCTATTTTACTTAGGTTTGCGTTATACAGAGAAGAAAACTTTTGAAAAATGAAACTGGTATTTAATATAATTCTCATATTCCTGCTGCTACTGGCATTTGTTCCTTTTTTTAGAAATTTCATCTTCCATTTACTTGTTGGAAGGAAGTTGGTGAAAGAGCAGGAGAAAATTTTCCGGGCGCAACAAAGGCAACAGCAACAAAGAGCACAAGGTGGCGTCAAAGTGGACAATGTACCACCGGATGCCAATCAATCTTCAAGATTCCAGGGCGGGGAGTATGTCGATTATGAAGAGGTGAAATAATCTTAAATAGCTTATAAATATAAAAACCGGCGCTTTTCAGTGCCGGTTTTTTGTTTTTCAAATAATTGAAGCCAGGATTACTGTTTCACAACCTTGAATGTACTTTTTCTCCCCTTTGATTCTACAACAAGCAAGTACAAGCCGCGCTGCAATGCGGCAATATTGATTTCCTCGGAAGTTTTACGTGAATCAACCTGCCGGAGTACCCTTCCATTCATATCGTACAAACTGATCTTCTTCAATGCAGCCGCATTCTCGAATGTGACATTGAGTATTTCCTGAACAGGGTTAGGTGCAACGGTAACTTTGAGTGTAAGTGTAGGTTCAGTTGCAGTGACCATTTCCACGCGCACTGTTCCCGGGCTCTCTATTGTACCGGCTCCGCAGTTGTTCGAAACCCTGAAAAGGCGGTAATACTGGTTGGGCGAAGCCTGGAAGAGCTCGATTACGTCCGTCGGATTAAAAGTCTGCCGCGTATTGATCAGCAGGTCTGTTCCCCATTGGTAAGTCCACGGCGCGCCGCCGTCCAGTAGCACGGTGATTTTAGGATTGTTTTTACCATCAAAAATAACTGACTCGGAAGCAAAGCGCGCCTTGGCTTTCTGCCCGGCAACCATGGCATATTCATAAGCGCCGCTTGCTGTACCCGCATCACTCGCCACTACACGCATTCTGTATTGTCCGTTTGGCAAAAGGTCACCCGGAAGTACCGCTTTGAGGGGGTTCGTGTTTCCGATTGTCGTAATGGGCCGGAAGTTTTTTCCCGTTGTGTCTGAGATTTGCACGGTCATGATATTGCTGGAAGTGAATGTGCCGAGGGTAGCGTAGGAAACTGCTATTGTGTCGCCGGTACAAAATCCTGCGCTGTTCTGGGAAGTCCAGCTGGTAACACTCACACTTCTTGCCGAAGCCGGGTTTACTTCCACAGTCGCTGATCCGGACCGGTCTCCTTCGCCGCATTCATTCCGTACCGAGGAGATCGTGTAAGTAGTAGTTTGCCGGGGTTGCACGCGGATATAGCTGATCTGTCCCGGGTAAGCGTAAAGATTGCCGCGCGTCCCGTCTGATAATGTATATTCCACATATCCGTTGCTTTTGCTCGATTTGAGCGCCAGCTGCGTTGAAGCTCCGCTGTTAATGGTCGTGTTGCCGCTGATACTTAGCTCCGCGCGGGTAGTAACATAAACATTAACTGCGGTGGTGAGCGCATATTTGGCGACCGTCCCCCTGATCTGGTACCTGTTGCCAGCCAATGCGACAGGTATTTTCAGGTTGATTTCTCCTGTGATGTTTTTGGTAGAATCAAGCGGGATCTCGGTGTTATTGTCAAGGTCGACGAGGATAAAACGGATATTTCCGTCGGAGAGATCAGCCTCTCCCGCCAGACTGTAATTGATCCGGATACTATTTCCCGGACAAACCGATGACGTATTGGACTGAATGGTCAGCTGAGGCTTCACGGATACTTTAACCCGACCCGAAACTTTACCATATCCACATGCATTTGAAAGCTGCTTGATCGCATATTCCTGTGATTTCTGCGCATACATGTAAACAGTTTCCTGCAGTCCCGAGTAATAGTTCGCGGTTGAATTATCCTGCCAGATCACATTGAAGGGGCTACTGCCGGTAAAGGTGAGTTTCAGATTAATCGCTTGTCCTGCCTCTACAGTTACATTATCGCTCATGTTCTCGCTGAGCAGCTGGACAGTTGCCGGCTCATTGATCTGAACATAAGAATCGTTAGTAACGGGCCCCTCAGAAGAGACCACCCGGATATTATAGCTGCCTGCGGCCAGGTTCGCTGGAATAAACCCGCTCAATGTAGGGCCGGTACCGCCTTTTACAATGGTTGTTTTTTCAGTGGAATATTGTTTGACGATTTCAAGGTCAAACGTGGCTGTTGGTGAAGCTGTACCTTCGCTCACACCGAATGAAACCGAAATCGGGTCACCGGTGCAGAAGTTGCTGTTTCCATTATAGCTAGTGAGCTGAATGCGGTATGCAACAGGCACTATGTGCGCGCTCAGGTTCACCGGCGCACTTCCGCACGTATTTGCTACGGATTTGATCGTGTACACAGCCATTTTTCCGATCGGCGCTTTAACCGGGATTTCAATGGAGGAATTGCCCGTGTTTGTCGAAGTATATACCTGGTCGCCACCGCCATCAACTGAATAGGTAGCCTGCGAAATGCTGCTTGTCCCTGATCTTACGGTAATATATCCCCTTTCCGAGGCCAGGAATAAGCTCGGGTTTTCCGGAGTCGTTTCCGGGTAAATGGTAATATTCGACAGCGACTGCTGCAATGTGGTGTTCTGCACTTCGCTGAACAATACCGGATTTGTAGAGGTAATCCGCACTCCGGCATTACCTGAATACCAGTAATTTGATTTCAGCCTGATCTTGTAAGTGCCGCCGCTTTCGACTGTTTTGAGGTTTTGGAACTCACAGCAGTTGCCGTAACCCTGAATTTGAAACTTGTTGCCCGGATTAAAGGTCCCGACTGTGCCGAATACAATGTCAATGCTGTCTGTCTCGCAGATCTCCTTTTTGATTGGTTCGATGTAGATACCTGGCGCGCTGGTTGATTTTACCGATAGATTGACCGAGCGCGGGTTATTATTAGTGAAACAGCTGTTGCTGATTGATTTGATCTTGAATTCTGTATTGGATTTCAGGAAAAAATCTTTACCCGCAACATTTCCTTCGTATTCATATTCAGCGATCGTGCCGTCCATGTATTCGACCTTATAAGGCGAGCCGCCGGTTAGCCCGAATCTTAATGCCACGATCTGCGGCTTATCATATGTAAATGTCTCATTGAAGCCGGTATACTGCACATTCGGCATGGTTTGCAGCACTACACTGTACGATTGATTCGTCTGCAAGGCAGGTTGCGAAGTAATAATCTGATAACCGTAGCCGCCATAACCGCCTTCTCGGGCAGGCAAAGAAAATTCAATGTAGTCACCGTTTTTACTTGCATTCACCGTGCTGGTCTCGCCGGTAAACTGGTTATACAGTTTGACAAAAAATTGGGAAGCGCTGGTAAAATTGGCATTGGTCTGTATTTTGATCCTACCCTGAGTCCCTGCACAGATCAGCTGTCGCTGCGTATCTTCGATCCTGATTCCCGGACGAACCTTGATCTCTACTACCTGCGGGTCACGGATCTCTATTTTACCGCAACCGGTTGTAAGAGATTTGATCGAAAAGTTTTGATCTGCCGTGGGATTGCTCGTAATGTAAGCTGTGGAACTGTTGGATTTATATATGGTACCGTCGGCAAATTCAAGCGAGTAAGGCGCTAAGCCCGTCATGTTGACCGTCAGCTGCATATAATCGCCAAAATTGATCGTCTGGCTCTGCGTATTGAAAGTAGCACCGGGAGCTGACCAAACCTGGATAGGAGATTGGTAAATGGAAGAAACTGTTGCCGGATTTTCTGTAACAACCTGCACACTGTATCCTGCAGAACCATTGATATTCGCATTGGCCGGAAATCTCGTCTTTAAAAAATTTCCGTCTACGGTAGCCGGAGCTTCTAAGACCAGAGGTGTCTCGTTGTAGAATGCATGGCGAAGGAACCGCACCTTGTATTTAGTTGCATTGGTAAAAGCTTCTCCGCTGGTGGAAATCCGTATCTTCAGTTCACTGTTTTCACAAAGCTCAGTAGGGGTCACGAGCATTGTTTTGACAGCAGTTTTGTTGACAACCGCCGAGTAACTTCCGCTTACAGCCATTGCCCCGCAGAAGTTCTCTGCATGCGCAATCGTATAATTTCCGCTCTGGGTGACTGTAAGGCTGTATGGCTGAGAAAATCTGCCGTCATTGGAATAAATACTGATCTTACTGCTATCACTCAAAGTGACGCGGCCCTCCTGAAAGTTGTTGCCTTCCAGCAGAATGTCCACACGGTCAAATGCATTCAAAGTATCGGACTTGCCGGGAGGGTTCAATACAACTTTCCCTTTGGTATGGATTCCGATCGAAGAACTCCACTCGCTTTGAACTTTGGGAGAGGAAGTCGACGCACGCATCTGAACGTAGGAGTTGCCAAGTGAGAGCGAATCTGCAATCCTGAATTCCAGGTTCCCGCCCACCAAAACTGCCGGGAGTTCCACACTGATATTATTCGCGTAAGCTTTGCGGATTTGTACCGTGTATTTGTTATCCGCATTGAAAGTCCCTGTTACAATGACGGGAATCTTGTAGGTAGTATTGACACAAACCGAGGAAGAAAGATAGGTATGGTCAATGGTAATGGAATTGTTTTGGGCAAAAGAACGTGAGCAAAGCAGTAGCAATGCAAGAATGCAGGGGTAAAGTTTAAACATGTTTAAGAGGAGTTACAAAAGTGACCGAAAGTACAAGTTTTTCTACAAAATGTGAATAGGTCAGGCGAGTTCCGCAAATAAAAAAGTGGCGCACAGATTGCTCTGTACGCCACTTGAAAATTGGATCTGAATTCGTTGTTACCGGCTCAGATACAGGTTCCTTTCTCCATATATCTTCTGGAAGAAATCATCCTGTAAATCATCGATAAAGTAGATCGCTTCTCCGGTCGATTTCATTTCCGGCCCAAGCTCTTTATTTACATTCGGGAATTTATTGAAAGAGAATACCGGGATCTTGATTGCCCAGCCTTTTTTCACAGGATTGAATGTGAAGTCAGACAGTTTTTTATCACCCAGCATCAGCTTCGTTGCATAGTTCACATAAGGTTCCTGGTAAGCTTTGCAAATGAAAGGTACCGTTCTGGAAGCTCTCGGGTTGGCCTCGATTACAAACACGACGCCGTTTTTCACCGCAAACTGCACGTTGATCAAACCTTTCACATTCATTGCCAGGGCAATTTTGCGCGTATGCTCTTCAATCTGGCGGATTTCGTCGGCGCTCAGATCGAATGGAGGCAATGCAGCGTGCGAGTCGCCGGAGTGGATCCCGGCAGGTTCGATATGCTCCATTACACCAATAATGTAAGCGTCTTCACCGTCACAAATTGCGTCGGCTTCTGCTTCGAGCGCACCTTCGAGGAAGTGGTCAAGTAATATATTATTGTCAGGAATATCGTGCAGGATCTTCACAACGTGTTGTTCAAGTTCCTTTTCATTGATCACGATTTTCATGCTCTGTCCACCCAAAACGTAGCTCGGACGAACAAGTAACGGGAAGCCCAGTGTTCTTGAAAGCTCTACCGCCGCATCGGATGTACGTACCGTTCCGAATTTCGGGAATGGGATACCAAGTTCTTCCAGGAGTGACGAGAACCGACCGCGGTCTTCTGCCCAGTCGAGCGAATGGTAACTGGTACCGATGATTTTAACACCATACTTTTCCAGCTTTTCCGCCATTTTCAATGCAGTCTGTCCACCAAGCTGCACAATCACACCTTCCGGTTTTTCGTGCTCAATGATGTCAAACACGTGCTCCCAGAAAACTGGCTCGAAGTAAAGCTTGTCGGAGATATCCGGGTCAGTCGAAACAGTTTCAGGGTTACAGTTCACCATGATTGTTTCGTAGCCCGCTTCTTTCGCTGCCAAAACCCCGTGCACGCACGAGTAGTCAAACTCGATTCCCTGACCGATCCTGTTAGGTCCTGAACCCAGTACCATTACTTTCTTGCGGTCGCTGACAATCGATTCATTGTCGGGATATTCCTGCGAGGTATTAAATGTAGAGTAGTAGTAAGGCGTTTTCGCTTCGAACTCGGCCGCGCAGGTATCCACACATTTATAAACACGTTTGATACCCAGTGCTTTTCTTCTGTCGTAAACCTTGCTTTCCTTGGTTCCAAGCAAGTGGGCGATCTGGCGGTCGGCATAGCCTTTTTGTTTGGCCGAAAGCAGCAGTTCCTTTGGAAGATCGTCCAGTTCGTATTTCTCAATCTGGTGTTCCAGCTCGATCAGCTCCTCGATCTGGCGCAGGAACCATGCATCAATCTTGGTAAGGTTCTGGATTGTTTTGAAAGACAACCCGATTTTGAATGCATCGTAAATGTGGAACAAACGGTCCCAGCTCGGATTTTTAAGGCTTTTCTTAATCGCTTCCTGATCGCGCAGCTCGCGGCCGTCGGCTCCAAGACCATTCCGGCGAATTTCAAGCGATTGACAGGCTTTTTGCAATGCCTCCTGGAAATTCCGTCCGATACCCATTGCTTCTCCAACAGACTTCATCTGCAAGCCCAGTGAGCGGTCAGCACCTTTGAACTTGTCGAAATTCCAGCGCGGCACTTTTACGATCACGTAGTCGATGGAAGGCTCGAAAAATGCGGAGGTACTTCCGGTAATCGGGTTGATCAATTCATCAAGATTATAGCCAATCGCCATTTTGGCAGCGATTTTGGCAATCGGGTAACCTGTTGCTTTCGAGGCAAGTGCCGAAGAACGTGAAACGCGAGGGTTGATCTCGATCGCGATGATCTTGTCGTCGGCCGGATTCACAGAGAACTGCACATTACAGCCGCCTGCGAATTTTCCGATCCCGTCCATCATTTTGATAGCGAGGTCGCGCATTTGCTGATAAAGCGTGTCAGGTAATGTCATTGCAGGTGCTACCGTGATACTGTCACCTGTATGTACGCCCATCGGGTCAAAGTTCTCGATTGAACAGATGATGATAAAGTTACCATTGCCGTCGCGCAGCAATTCCAGCTCGTACTCTTTCCAGCCCATTACACTTTGTTCAACCAGTACTTCGTGTACCGGAGAAGCGTGTAAGCCGTTATTCAATGCCTGATCAAAGTCTTCTTCTTTCTCCACGAAACCGCCGCCTGTTCCACCTAATGTATATGAGGGGCGTATTACCAGCGGAAACCCAATTTCCTGGGCAATTTCCTTGCCTTCCAAAAACGAGCGGGCTGTCCGGCCTTCGCACACATTCACACCTAGTTCCAGCATTTTCAACCGGAATTTCTCTCTATCCTCAGTCGTTTCAATCGCTTTGATGTCGACACCAATGATCTCAACATCATATTTTTTCCAGATTCCTGCCTTGTCGCAGTCGATAGCGAGGTTCAATGCAGTCTGGCCTCCCATCGTTGGCAACACCGCGTCAATGGGCCTGCCTAATGCTTTGTGTTTTTCAAGAATTTCAACGATATACTTTTTCTCCAATGGCAACAGATAAACATGATCTGCACTGATAGGATCAGTCATGATGGTTGCCGGATTGGAATTGATAAGAACTACTTCAATTCCTTCCTCACGCAGCGAACGCGCTGCCTGGGAACCAGAGTAGTCAAATTCACAAGCCTGACCTATGACAATGGGACCTGAACCGATAATCAGAACGGATTTGATATTCGTATTTTTGGGCACAGTAGATGGTATTTTTGTAGAAATGAAGGAAATACTTTAACAACTTTTGGGGTTGCCTGGTAAATTTCAGCAGGGGTACGTCCAAAAATTCCACAAAGTTAATTCACATATCCGAAAAAGTAGGATAGGAAGTCCGAAATTAGTGGTAAAAATGAAATTTTGTCTTCAAGTGACTGTAAAGCAGTATTTTGCAAAATTACTGCAGCGGAACAATAGCAGGCGCTGAGATATCGAAGTCGCGCAAACGCAGCGGAACGTTGCCGCTCGCTCCAAATCGCCACTCTGCTGTGTTGCCCGGTATGTTGGGGTAATATCCTACGCGGATTTGTAATGTATTAAAGGTAAGATTCTCATTTCTCAGCCTGAGTCCGAGCCCGTAACCCTGGTAAAGCGGCCCGCTCCAGAGCGAAGAAACTCCATTGACCAGCCCGAGATCTGCGAAAACAAAGTAGGCGATACGAAACCCGAGCAAACTCTTATCCGAGAAGAAAACGGTTTCCGTCCCTACTGTGAGCCGCTTCGTACCGATCAGCTGATCATTGTTAATGCCGCGGATACCCTGCTCTCCGCTGATATTCAGGTAATCGAGCGGATCGCGGCGGATTCCGTGGGTGTAGCGAAATGTAAGGAATTGACGGAAAAAACTGTATCTGAATGGGATCAGGTTGCTGATGTAGTTCAGCTGTCCATTGATCACACCCTGCTGTGCAACCCCGTTTTTGGAGTAAGTCCCCACATTGGCAAGAAAGTACATGTAGCCCAGGTTGTGCGGGATGTAGTTACCCGTGGCAAATTGCACACCGCCATACCCACGCACCCCGAACTCGGTATTCTCTCTCCCGATCGTCAATGCGAAAAGGCTGCCTATCGGCACGTCTTCCGTTCTACCAAAACCGTAGATCAAAACGTCGCGTTTGTAGTTACGGTTGGAGTATCCCAAACTAACGAGGGTCGCACTGCGGTTCCAGTATATTTTGTTGAGATCGGCGGATACTTGGGGGCGTTTTTCGAAGTGGTACTTATTGTGCCGGAATGCAGTCACAATCCGTGAGTTTTTGGCAAGCCTGCTGTCGGGGAATGGAAACTTGAATGCCCGGCCGATCCAGGCGTCGTAATAAGCATATTCGGTGGGAAAGCGGATTTCCACATCGGTATCGTCCAGCCTTCGCTTGTACTGCCGCACATTGGTATGCCCGATTTCCAGCGCGCCGGCGTATTTGGTTTCATTGGTTAAAAAGCGACGGAAAAAGCGGATCGACTGTTCCTTTACATCCCGTTCAAGAATGAAGTTGGCCTGACCGGTGATGAACGTTTTTCCTATATAAGGAATGGTATAAATGCTCCTGAACTGGAATTTCTGAATGGTATCGTTGGCGTTCCACCGGATTCCCGTGCGCTGGGAATGTGTGGTCCCGCGGACATTGATGTTCTCAACAGATGCATTGAACTTATTGAAACCACTGAACCCGCCTGCGAAGTTAAGTGACCACGAATCCTGCACCAGTACCACCACGTCGGCCATCCAGGTTACATCGCTCCGCGGTACGACAATGATACGCGCATCCAGAATGGTGCGGTTTTCACGCAGCAGACGTTCGTTATCTTTCAGTACCTGCGCCTGGATATCGTCTCCTTCCGAAAACAGCAGGAAAGATTTGCGGATAATCCCCTCCCGCGTATTGGTGTGCAGCGTTTTGCTCAAAAACCGTTCGAGCCGGTTGCCGGTACGCGTGGTATCGTAAACAGACTCGCCCATGATATCCAGCTGGCGAATGTAGATCTTCCGGATAACCATTCCCTCATAAGGCGTAAAAGGGTTGGTCTCGATCTCTTTCACCTCCTTGATCTTGCCCTGGTTGTAAACATCCCGGAAAAGCAACCTGTACACCGCCCGCGAAAACTTCGTCTTCGACATACGCGCTTTCAGGTTGGTGTACCGCACACTATCACTTTTGTAAACTGCCGCGCTATCGGGATTTTGGGCCGATGCGATGGCAGAGAACAGAAGAAACAGTACCAGATACTTGTACATGAGAGATGTGAATTCCAATAGACAGAATTAACGTAAACGCGGGAACCAAAGGTATGCGGCAGTTTAAAGGGCGGCTATTTAATCGTCCTGAAAGGTGATATTACTTATTTGCGTCGAGAATAGCTTTCACAGTTTTGTCAAGCGCACTCGGAGCTGGGGCATTTTTCAAGGCAAATTTCCCGTTTGGCCTGATAATCGCGAATGTGCCTGCATCCAGCGGATTCAATCTGAAAAGCAAGTCCATAGCCTGATTGTCACTCAGGAATACATGTGTGCCTTTAAGCTGGTGCCTTACCAGGTACTGGCGCAGCAGTTCATCCGAAAAACCATATTCCTGCCCTGGCAGGTGAACAAAAAGAAACTTCACGTTTTCAGGCAGGCGGGATTGCAGCATCGGGATGAAGCCCAGCTCTTCGCGGCTTTTCGCATCTTCCATGCTCCATTTGACCAGATAGATCGTACTGCCTTTGTAACTATCAAGGATCTGGTTGACCCAGGTATTGCCGCGATCGTTGGAAGCGGTCAGGTAGTAACCTGGCAATGCTTCTGTGGGCAGCGTTCTCGCATTTTTGAAGTTGGCGAGCTTGCTGATATCCGCACTGTCTTTCACTTCCAGTCGCACAAGCTCGTCAAGCGACTGCCTGAATTGCGGTATGCCGTTTCTCGATTGAATGTGCCTGTTGAGCAGGAGCTGCTGTTTATAGGTGAATTTATAAAGGTTGCGGGATAGGTAACGTGCGTTCAGGAACTCGGTAGCAGTGCTGTCGAACAGATCATTATAGCTCCTGCTTTCTCTTTCATAGTTAAAAAGAATGTTCAGCGTCGTTTCGTTTTTTGCAAAAAGCTTGTTCAAAAAATCAAGCTGTGCCTTTTCGGCAACGCCATTCAATGTGATTTGTTCCAGCCGCTGTTTATCGTCAGGTGTGAGGGTATTGCTGTAAGTTCTGATCAGCGTTGCCATTAATCTTACCGGTAGTGAATTGGTACGGGTTGGGCTATTGATCCGCTGCTGCTGCACCAGCAGGTCGGCATAGTCGCCAAACCGGCTCGCCCATATCACGCGTTGACCCGTCAAAGGCGGCTTGGCCAGGCGGTTAAGACTGTCTTTCAGTGCATCACTTATTTCATACAAATTGCTTAATGAATGCTCAAAGAGGATTTGCATTTGCTCTTCCTCGGCATTTGACTTCACCCATTGCAATAAAGCAGGCGAGGGGACCGAGTTGAGGGACGCGGCCTGTACTGCGCCGGTACGCAACGCAGCCCGCTGCTCGGCAAGCGACCTCGCCTGAGCGGCACTGCGCTCCCAGAACGATTTGAAAAATTCGGAGCCGAGTGCCTTGTTGGCGCTGAGGCGCTTGTTTTCTTCCTGAATATAAAGCGGATACTGATTGTTGGCATCCGCATTCACACCCGCGAAATAAAACAGTTTACCTGTGGTATTAAGGGAATCTCCATTGAAAGTGATTTCAACAGTACCGGGGGAACCCAGGAAAGTTGTGAATGCTTTTCCACCATAATCAAGGTATATTTCTTCCTGCGTAAAAATCATGGGAAGTGAAACCCTGAAACTGCCGTCAGGTTCCAGCGGCGCCTGTTTGCTGAGCTCCGACTGTGGCTGCAGTATGTTGTTACGGGAAAAATTAATAAAGGAAGCCTGCCTGTACAGCCGGCCGTTCAGGTTGAGTATCCTGCCCTTGATGATCAGCGAATCTGTCGAAGCCTGAGAAACCTGAAACAAACCTGAAAACAGGGCGAAAAGTAAGATGAAGCGCATGCACGTGACTATTGAGATTGATAACGAAAAATAGCCAGCCTTTTTTACGCCTCCAAATTTGAAAGTTTATTTCAGCAGCAGGTACAATTACAATGTATGGTCGGGGCCAACCAGTTCCTGGCCCGGTCCGCCATCTTCATACCTTACATATATGCCGTGGTAGCGCTCCCGCGCCTGGTAATCTTTGCGGAGCGGGTGACCTTCCCAGTCCTCGGGCAGCAGGATCCTGCGCAGATCCGGGTGTCCTTCAAAATAAATACCCATTAAATCATAAGCTTCCCGCTCGTGCCACTCGGCAGTGCGCCAGATGTGGCTTACCGTAGGTACCACCGGCAAGTCACCTTCCGGATTATTCCTCGGAAATACGGACTTGATCGTGAAATCTGTCTGGTAAGGAATAGAAGTCATATTGTAGATCACCTCCATTGTGGCCAGTCCGGGTCCATTGTCAATAGCTGTAATGCAAGCCAGGAAATCGAAAAACAAGCGGTTATCCTCGTGCAGGAACTGACATACTTCCGCAATATTCTCTTTTGGTACTATCAAAACGGGCTGCGGGTTTTTGGTATCCGCATCAATCGCCAGTTCCGGAAACCGGGCAACAATCAGGGAAGTAATTTCTTGAAAATTCATTTATTAAAAAGTTAGGCGGTTACCATTTCCGCAGCTTCCATTTCAAGGAACAATGCGGGTGCGACTTCTTTGGTATTCCTGATCTTCTCCTGCAATTTCATAAACCCGCCGATCAGCGCCTCAGGTCTTGGCGGACAGCCGGGAACGTATATGTCCACCGGGATGATCCTATCAACTCCTTTTACCACGTGGTACCCATGTTCCCAATATGGACCGCCGCAGTTGGAGCAGCTTCCCATTGAAATAACGTAGCGCGGTTCAGGCATTTGTTCATATAATCTCCTGATACGGTCAGCCATTTTAAAAGTAACAGTACCTGCCACAATCATCACGTCCGACTGTCTTGGGGAAGGCCGCGGCATGATCCCGAACCTTTCCAGGTCGTAATTGGACGCGTACGCTGCCATCATTTCAATGGCGCAGCAGGCAAGACCAAATCCCATGGGCCACAACGACGAGAGCCGCGCCCAGTTCATAAGGTCCTCAGCGTTAGTTAATATAATTCCTCCGTCTCCGGTTTTTGCTCGTTCACTCATCTCGCTATCAGATACTGCTATCTGGTTGGTACAAATTTTGCCTGTTATTGTGATACAGACGTCACAATTGTAACCATAATTGGCAAGAAACGGTTTCCGCCTGCGTTACAAAACAAATGCATTTAACTACAACTATATGAAAAACAAATTACTTCTCATCGCTTCCTTTCTAATCGTTTTTTCCGGGGCTGCAAATGCGCAGACAGATGCTGATACAACAGTCAGATTATTCAAAAGCGGAATGGCGATTTATGCAGAATTAGGTCTCTTGCCCAACAATAAAGCCATACGCGATCAACTGACGCAGCTTGGTGTGAAACCATTTGAAGGATTGATGGGATCGATTGTACTCGCGCGGCGGACTGAATCAGAAAAATGGTTTTCGGAAGGCCGGATCATCATCATGAACAGCACCAACTACACTACTGATAAGAATGTAAAAAAAGCGTATCTATCGGGAATCGGGATCGGGACGGACGGCGGTCCGAAACTCGTGAATACTTCTCGCTGGAATGTAATGATTCCTCTGGGTGTGGATGTGATGCTGTACCGGCTGAATATCAAGAGCAATGGAAATGCGAGCATCGGCCAGGTTATCAACAATCCTTCTTCTTTTCAGGCGGTGAAGCTTTTTACACCCAATATCAACATTCACGGAGGTTTGGGAGTTGATTACAAAATGAATCTTTTCCCGAAAGTAAATGACAAAGTGTACCTGAGCGGAAAGGTAACCTATCACCAGCCGCTGCTTGGAAAAAGAAAATGGCGGGGCGAGAATGTCACGATCAGCGATCTGTCTTCATTGAAAGTGAACCAGGTTTATGTACAGGTCGGATTTGTCGTTTTCCCTAAACCGGGCGATAAGAAGTGGGGTAAAATGCATTAAGCTAAACAGCTGGTCAACTTGCCTTATACCGCTCGTTGACCTGCTTGTACATATCAGCCGGTACCAGTGATTTCACTTCCGGGATCTGTGGTTTGGGGCGCACCCAGTCGAGGTAGCCTTTGACCCAGGCGTAAGCCAGGCCCAGGATCAGTATACCGATAAAAACGGTCATTTCTGCCATGGCAAACCAGCCCCATTCTCCGTTAGTCTGCGCAATGAGATCTTCGTTGCCGAAAACAACGGACCAGGGAAAAAGGAACAGCAGCTCGACCTCAAACAAAACAAAGACCAGCGCAACAATATAAAAACGGACGTTGAACTGGATCTGCGCATTACCAAGCGGGTCTTCGCCGGATTCGTAGGTTGTCAGCTTTTCTTCATTGGGTTTGTGCGGGCGCAAGAACTTGGCAATCGTGAGCATTACGCCGAGGAGAACCAGGGCTGCAATGATAAAAAGAAGTATATATCCGAAATCAGAAATCATGTTCAGCAGTCTTTCCTGCAAATCTAATCGTTAAATCTCCCCATTTACAAAATCGATGAAATTGTCGTGATTTATCCAGTGTGTTTCAGCTTCGGGGTAAGCTTCTACGAACGCCTTGGGGAATTTGATCTTATTCTCTTTCCATTTGAACTCATACCCTTTCAGCTGATCGTTCCTTACTTCCAGCCAGTCAAGTTCCTGCTGATCGTAAGTCCGCCAGAAATAAACAAACGGGTCTTTTCTTGAATAGGAATTAACCTTCATTCGCTCTGCTGCCAGGTAATTTTCCCAAAGCGCACCGATATCCTGACGTTGCGGTACCGGTAAAAAGTTGTTAATTAATGCATTCCTGATCCCATTGTCAAAGAAGTACCATTTTGAAGACTTAGTAACCTCTTTTCGAAGATTTTTACTAAAACCTCCGATCCTGAAAATGATAAATACTTTTGAGAAAAGATCAAGGTATCGCTCGACGGTGTTTCGATCAATCTGCAGTGATTTTGAAAGTTCTTCATAAGAAACCTCCTGTCCAATTTGATAAGCAATCAGTTGGAGTAGTTGAAGCATTTTGTGTGAGTATCTCACTTGCTCAAACATGAGGATATCTTTAAGCAAGTAAGCATTTACCAGGCCTTTCAGATATTCTTTTTGCTCTTCTGTATTGGTTATCTGTAAAATGTCAGGATAGCTTCCAAATACCAGTCTGTTTTCAAGTTGCTGTCGGGTTTGTAGATATGATTCCTGAGAAGAAAGTTCTATTTGAGCAAGCGGAAAAAGCTGATAGCTGATTTGCCTGCCAACCAGGGGCTCGCCAGTTTGATTGGACAACTCAAATGCAGAAGACCCGCTGGCAATAATGGTAAGGTTTGGAAAGCTGTCTATCAGAAGTTTAAGTGCTTTCCCGATTTCAGGCACTACTTGTGCTTCATCAATGAGCAGTAAGTTGATATCTTTTAGCCAACGACGGTAGGATGCGATTCTCCGGTCTGAAAGCAGAAAAATGGTATCCAGATCTTCGCCATTTAGAAAAAGAGATTTCCCCTGAAAGTTCTTCTCAATCTGGTTGAGCAAATGTGTTTTGCCAACTCGCCTGGCGCCCGAAAGTACGATAACCTTATTGGAATTCAGTTTCTCCTCTATTGTTTTGAGTATATACCTCGGAAATTCCATGCTGAATATCGGTAGGTGAAGTCAAATTTAGCCAAATTATTGACTTAATTCAATCAATTTAGCTAAATTCATTGAACGAACTCAACCAATTTAGCTAAATTCATTGAATTGACTCAACCAATTTAGGTATTCTTCTCTGAGCTGCTACCAGTTGGCTGCCCAGCGGGCGTCGCCTAAAAAGCCACTTTTTAAAAGCAGTTTGGCTGCCTGTCGGCTTCTGATTCCGCTTTGGCAGTAGAATACCACCGTTTTATCATCTGGGAAAGTGGTCAGGAAATCGGGGATCTCGGAAAGTGGTATATTGGTGCCGCCAAAATTATCAGCCTCAAATTCATAATCCTCCCGGACATCAATGAACTGGACCTGCTCAGGAGCGGCATCCTGAATGCGTTCAAATTCTTCCAGCGACATTTCACGGGCATCAACTGGCTTTGGTGAAGGAGCGGGCTCTGTGACGGGGCTGTCTTGAACAGGAATATTCCGGCTGAACTCGAATGTACTTGTTGCATTAGTAAGTGCGTTGATCAGCAGTAACCTGCCGGAAAGTACCTGTCCCACTTCGCAGATCACCTTGATTGCCTCATTGGCCATATACGTACCGATTATGCCGGGTAAAATGCCGATTACGCCAGCCTCGGCACAATTGTCGCCTTCTTCTGCGTCGGGAAAAAGACAGCGGTAAGTAGGGCCGTTGTGATGATTGAAAACAGATACCTGTCCTTCAAACCGCAGAATGGAGCCGAAAACCCAGGTTTTGTTGAGCTTAATACAGGTATCATTTACCAGGTAGCGCGTCTCAAAATTATCCGAACCGTCAATCACCAGATCGTAGCCTGAAATGATCTCCGCCGCATTCTCGCTGGTCAGCTGGACAGGGTAGGGCGTGAATTTTACAAATCCATTGAGGATACTCAGTTTTTCAGCGGCAGTAACTGCTTTCTTTTTACCCAGGTCAGCCTCCGAATACAGGATCTGTCGATGCAAATTGGTTACCTCTACATGATCGTGGTCAATAATCCCGATTTCGCCCACGCCGGCCGCAGTGAGATATTGCAATACCGGACAGCCCAAACCGCCTGCACCAACCACCAGAACCCTAGCTGATTTCAATTTTTCCTGACCTTCCAGACCAACTTCCGGAAGAAGAATCTGCCGGCTGTATCGCTTGCGTTCCTGAATTTCAAGTTTCAACATACTCCTTTTACTGTTCACAAAGGTGACAACGCACCTCTTTTTAGTCGAAAACAGGTAAAGTAGGCAATTCGATCATTGGGTTGCGTTTAATTTTTTAAATAATCCTTATTTTAACGCGCTCAATCAACCTGACAACGACCTGAATTACTTGATGGATCTTATTATCAGAAGCGCTGCTCCCAGGGATTTACCTGCTTTGCTGGAAATTATCAACCACGCTATCCTTAACACCACCGCCATTTACGACTATGAACCCAGAACGCTGGAAGAGCAGACTGCCTGGTTTGAAAAGATGTTCAACGACGGCATGCCGGTGATCGTGGCAGAGCTTGAAGGCAAGGTGATCGGTTATGGTTCATACAATACTTTCAGGCCGAAAATCGGGTACAAGTTCAGTGTAGAGCATTCCATTTACCTCGACGAAAAATCGCGCGGAATGGGCGTAGGAGGGAGGTTGCTTGGCAGCCTGATCCAGCGCGCGAAAGAATCGGGTATTCACACCATGATCGGCGTGATCGACGCGGCGAACCGGGGCAGTATCGAATTTCATAAAAAATACGGCTTTATCGAAAAAGGCTACCTCAAAGAGATAGCCTTCAAATTCGATCAGTGGCTGGATGTTGTATTTATGCAGCTGCTTATTGAGGAAGATTAATGCGCTCTTCCCGTTTCAATGTAAGTTTCTTCATCACCGGTAGGTTTGCCCTGCCACCAGGAAGCCAGGATAGAGCCGGTGATGTTCATCAATGGTCCGAAAATCGCCGGAGCTAATCCGACAGTGGCCATTTTGCCCATTTCCTTGGCAATCCCCGAAGCTAGTCCGCCATTTTGCATACCTACCTCGATCGCGATCGTGCGACAGTCGCGCTCGCTCATTTTGAACAACCGTCCCGACCAGTATCCCAGGGTATAACCCGACAGATTGTGGATCAGTACCAAAAGCAATAAAGCTGGTCCGATGGAAAGCAGGCTATCGCGCCCGGCAGCGGTGATAATGACGATAATGAATGCGATCCCGGCCATAGAAACGAGCGGCATTGCAGCATCAAGCCACTTCACTTTTCCGCTGAATAGTTTATTAAAAAGCAACCCCGTGCCAATTGGGATAATCACCATTTTGATAATATCCCACATCATATGCAGCGTGTCGATCTGAACGAAGGCACCTGCCAGAAGGCTCATTAAAAGCGGGGTAACGAGCGGCGCGAGCATGGTGGAAATCGCCGTGATCGTGATCGACAGCGCCAGGTTTGCTTTGGCGAGATAGGAGATCACATTGGACGCCATTCCATTGGGAGAGCAGCCGATCAGAATAATACCGGCCGCGATTTCAGGTGGAAAACCGCTGATACTCGCCAGTGTATAGCCGATACCCGGCATAATGATGAAGTGGCTCACGACACCGATCAATACACCTTTGGGCATTTTAACAACCCCGACAAAATCGCCGAAGCTCATCGAAGTGCCCATTCCGAACATGATGATCTGTATCAATGGCGTGATCAGCACAGCCAGTTTGAAATCCCCGAATGATTGAAAATGCTGCGGGTAGTATAATGCAGTGGTAACTGCCGCGAAAATCACGGTAGTGTAAGTAAAGCCTTTCAGCTTTTCATAGCCACGAAAACTGATCGCCAATGCGAGGAAAAATCCGATGAAGAACGGGCCGGCTGCGGGCAGGTTCCCGCTCAATGCAAGATATAAGGCGGCCAGCAGGCACACTGCCGCCGCAACTGAGAGTAGCTTATACATATTCATGCGTACTACCAGGTTCTCTTTTTCATGTATTCATCCAGCTCCGAACGTTTCATAGGAATTTCGTTCGGGTTCTTGTCAAGCCATTTCAGGAAGTCGCTTTTCAAGGTATCCGACCACTGGCTGTCAATCTGGCCCGGTGTATACTTCCCTTCTTTTAACATTTGAATACCAAACTTGTCACGCAATGCGATGAACTCCGCGGTTTGTATCACTCTCTCAACGAGGTGCGCAGGAACGAAAATTACACCTTCTTTCTTCGCCAGGACAAGGTCACCGGGCAGTACTACCGCGCGGCCAATGCGGATTGGGGTATTTAATCCGGCCAGGTATTCGTCTTTCAAATAGGAAGGATCAAAGTCGCGGACGAATGCATTAAAGCCTTCGATTTTTGACAAACCTTCCAGGTCGCGCACCGAAGCATCGAATACAACACCATTGCCCGATTTGGCATAAATGGAATTAGCCAGGTTATCACCAATCAATGTACCCTCTGCGATTTTACCGAAGCCGTCAGCCACGTAAACGTCACCTTTGGAAAGCTGGTCAATGGGCCAGGAGTTAGTATTTCCAATGCGGCCCTGTTTGTTGCCGCGTTCTTTTATATTTTTTTCAATATCAGGACGGGAGGGAAGGAACTGTGCGGTCAATGCGCGCCCGGCGATTACTACATCGGGGTGCACCATTTTCCAGTTGCCTTCAAACTGGCAGTTATAGCCTTCGTTTTTCATAACCACCCAGGCTTCTTCAATGTTGATCTCCCTGGCGCGGCGTATCAGGTCATCGGGTATTTTCGGGCGACCGTCGGGAAATCTTTCACCTTTCCATTCAGATGTCAGGAATGTCAGTTCTTCTTTGGAGATCGTTTGCGCTTCAACGATATGGGTTAATGAGAGAGCAGAAAAGGCAATTGCGGCTAAACTCAGGAATTTGAATTTCATAAATTAAAAATTGTTGATCAGGTTTTGGGTGGATAAAAATAGGTATTAGGAAAGAAAATCAGACTTCCCGGTCAGGAAAGTCTGATTTGCACTTCAATAAATTCATTCAATTATTACTTATCCCACCAAACCAGACTTGAAAGCGTGTTGGTGCCGCCCTGGCGGGTACGCGCTTCATAGAAGTTGTCGCGGTTATACAGCTCTTCCGAATCAGGAATTACAAATCGCGTCGGGATTTTTCCGCCGGTCAGGTTACCGGGGTAGTTGGTAGGCGTCAGCGCTGGATAGCCTGTGCGGCGCCAGTTAGACCAGATTTCATATTCGTCTTCAAGAAACAGGGCAACCCATTTCTGCGTAGAGATCTGCTCGATCTGCTGCGCAACAGTTCCACCTGTTTTGTAAGGGTTGGCAGCAAGGTAAGCGGCGATCTTAGCGTCGGAAATAATACCCGCCGTTCCGAACAAAGCCCATTGTTTGATCCCCGAAGTAACCGCAGCCTGGTAAGAAGCAGCCGCAGTAGCGCCGGTGTACCAGCCTCTTACAGCAGCCTCAGCCAAAAGCAGGTGCACTTCCGCAGGTGTGAAAACCAGCAAGGGCGCGTTGTACCGAAGTATCGTAGCGGGATTTGGCTCAGAGTACGAATCAAAATCAGCTGGCAGTGAGTTGAATGCTGCATTCGGCATTCCTTTTTGCAGTGCAGTAGCGGTATCAGCTACATAAGGTGCAGTTGGGGAAGCTTTTGTCCATACAACCGAAATGACATTCAATCGCGGGTCTTTGGTTATTTTCAAATGGTCGATCAGCGTTTTGGCCAGTTTTCCGCCTTCCACATTGTCGCCGCCCGGAGAAACATAGTCGGTGCTCATCAAACCAGCCGAAATGAAGTTACGGCTTGCAGTGATGGATCCGTCCACGTAGTCGATTTTGGCAAGATCAGAGTCAGCAGTAATAACACCGCCGGCAATCGCCTTTTTTACCCAGAGCTGTGCATTGGCAGGATCAACCTCTGTCAGGCGCATTCCAAGCCGCAGCATCAGAGAGTAACCAAACTTTTTCCACTGCGTGATATTGCCGCTGTAAATCAGGTCTGCATTGCCGAACGTAGGCTGCGCCGGATCAAATGCATTGATCGACTCTTCCAGTTCTTTAAGCAGATCCGCATAGATCACCGATTGCTCATCGTATTTCGGTGTAAAATCCTGCGCTGAATATGCTTTTCCTGCTTCGAAATAAGGAACATCTCCATACAGATCAGTAATCCTGTGAAACAGGTACGCTTTCCAGATCCTGGCGATAGACAGCCTGTTGATATCAGTCTGGTTTTTTGAAACCGCGTCGATCACCTGCGCAATATCGATTACCGCGCCTTGTGTCACAGGGTCTCCGCCGTACAGGTTCCAGCTCGCCTGGCTGTAACCGAAGTTGAAATATTTGTCACCGGCACCGGGTACTTCCTTATAGGTAGCAAAATGCTGCATTGACCCACCGATTGTCAGGTAAGCCGCGCCTGTATAATTATTGCTCACTGTTACCAGCTGCGCCCTGGTGAAAAGGTAACCCGGCACTACTTCCGTGGAAGCATTTGGGTTAACATTCATTTCTTCAAAACCATTGTCGCAGGAGGCAATGAACAGGGCCGGGGCCAGGTATAGTACTTTAAATAGGTTTTTCATATTCACTAAAAGATTTTTAATGATTAAAACTTCACAGTCAGGTTCACACCCAGGCTTCTGGTTCTTGGCACACCAAATGCTTCCAGCCCTTGCGCATTCCCATTGGTGTAGCTCGACTCAGGATCGAAGTAGTTGTTTCTCTTGTCCTTGTAAAGCAGGAGAAGGTTACGTCCTACAAGCGATACAGAAGCTGCCTGCAATTTCAGGAACGACATCTTGCTTACATTCAGATTGTAGCTCAGGATCACCTGGCGCAGCTTGACGAAGTCGTTGTTGAAGACGAACATTCCTGTGTAGTTTTTGTCATTGTCATAGTAGGTATCCACATCTTTTTTCTCCCAGGTTTTAGTAAATGGAGCTCCCTCAGGCGTTACACCGGTTACAGTTACACCCGTTTCGCGACCAGGAAGTGTTTCCTTCGGCAAACCGAAACGGTAGGCGTACTGGTACATATTCGAGTAAACCACGCTTCCGAACTTACCATCGATCAGGATATTCAGTGAGAAGTTTTTGTATTTGAAATTGTTGGTGATACCCATTGTCAATGGAGGAATACCGTTACCCAGCTTTTGAAGGTCGCCTCTTACCGCATAGCCGCTGGCTGTGTTGTAAACTACGTTTCCATTGTCGTCTGTTTTCTTGTTGTATCCCCAAACTTCACCGTAAGTACCGCCTTTCACGTTGTTGATCAAACCGCCGCCTACACCATTACCGATACTCAGGTTAGGAAGGTTGTCTGCCAGTTTGATAATGCGGCTCTGGTTATACGCCATGTTGTAGCTCACATCCCAGGTAAAGTTGTTGTCGCGAATTGGTGTTCCATTGATCAAAAGCTCGATACCCTTGTTGCTCAGCTCGCCCACGTTAAGTAATGCGCTGGTGTAACCCGAAGACGTCGCAATGTTGCTTGTTACAATGTCGTTGGTCGTTTTGCGATTGTAAAAAGTAAGGTCTAATCCAAGACGGTTGTTGAGGAAACGCGCTTCCAGACCAGCTTCGTAAGTAGTGGAAGTAAGCGGTCTCAGGTCCGGGTTAGGTACCAATGCAGAGTTAAGCTGCTGTACCGGACGACCATTGTGGCCACCTTGCGCCATTTGATAACTCTGGTAGATCTGGTAAGGATCCACATTCACGGCACCCACCTGTGCCCACGATCCGCGTAGCTTTGCGAAGTTGATTACCGCAGGCATTTCAATCGCTTCCGAGAGGATGACGGTACCGCCGATTGCCGGATAGAAAATGCTGTTATTTTCTTTGTTCAAAACAGAAAACCAATCCTGTCTTCCCGACATGGTCAGGTATGCCAATCCTTTGTAACCAACATCAACAGACGCGAAAATGGAGTTGATACCGCTTTTTTGGTAAAATGGCGTGGTAGTTGAAGTTGCCAGGTTGGTAAAGCTGTAAAAATTGGGAACTGTGAATTCAGTACCTCTGTAAGTCATTTCATCGTAAATCCGGCGCTGCGTGTTACCTCCGAGCAAAGCCGAGAAGCTCACGTTTTCAAACTCCTTATTGTAGTTCAGAGTCAGCATTCCATTGGTTTCGGACGAACTTGTATTTCTCGATTCCCAGCGGCCAAGCGGCTCGTACGCATTGTTGGTAGGCACTACGAATTCGTATTTGAAATTGTAGTAATCCTGGCTCACGCTACCTTTTACGAACAGGTTTTCAAGAATGTCGTAACGGATATTTGCCTGACCCAAAAAGCGGTTTTTACGGTCGTCGTTTTTGAATTTATTGATTACAAAATATGGGTTTGGTGCTGCCGGTACCGGGTTCCATTCCACTTCTTTTCCGGTAACAGCGTCATAACCGGGAGAAAGGCTTCTGATATCTACAGTATTAGCAACCAAATGTGTTGCCCAGTGCGGGTTGTAATCCGCATAACCCACCTTCGGACGGTTGTGCCCGTCTTCCAGATTGTACTGAACGACAGTCTCAATGCTCAGTTTTTTACCCAGGAATGCATTTACATTCAGGTTTGCGATCCTTCTTGTAAAATCAGAATTAGGTACAATGCTGTTTGATCTGGTGTTATTCAAACCAAAACGAAAGTTGACCGTTTCGTTTCCGCCGGTGAATGCGATGGAGTTAATGTAGTTGGTACCGGTTCTGTAAAAGTTTTTAAGGTTGTCCTTCTGAGGAGAATAGGGGCGCATTTGTCCGTCAAACTGGATCACATCCGAACCGTCCATTTTGGCGCCGTAAGACAAGCGGCCCGAGCTCTTCGCCTGCGTTTGTGTCATCGGTTTTACACCATCCACACCTTGTCCGTACTCGTATTGCCAGTCAGGAATGATCGCCAGGTTTTCAGTCGTAAAATTGCTGTTGAATTCCACGCCGATCCCTTTTTGCGCGCGGCCTTTTTTGGTTGTGATCAAAATTACCCCGTTACCTGCACGTGCACCGTACAAAGCCGCTGCCGGTCCGCCTTTCAAAACGCTGATCGACTCGATATCGTCAGGGTTGATACCTCCGATACCGTCACCGCGGTCGGTGTTATTACCCTCTCCGTTGGATGCATTGCCACCGCCGGGAACACTGTTGTCCATCGGCATCCCGTTGATCACGTACAAAGGCTGGTTGTTTCCGCTCAAAGAACCGTTACCGCGGATGATAATGCGGCTGGAACCGCCCGGGCCGGTTGACATACCAGTTGCATTCACACCTGCGATCTTGCCAGTCAATGCATTCGCCACGTTATTCTCACGCGCCTGGGTAAACTCGCTTCCTTTTACCTCGGTAACCGCGTAAGCCAGTGCTTTTTTCTCTTTGGCGATACCCAATGCAGTCACAACAACCTCATTCAAAGCCTTGGCCTCAGGTTGCAGCTGAACAGTAACCTCACTTTGGCTACCGACTGCCACTTCCTGCGAAGTGTATCCTACAAAGCTGAAAATCAGCACTGCAGAAGCTACTTCCTGATCAGGTATATCAATGGTAAACCGGCCTTCTGCGTCAGAAGAAGTACCTCTCTGGGTACCTTTGATAAGCACGCTCACGCCCGGGAGTGCGGAGCCTGTTTCGTCAGAAACCTTACCGGATACGTTGCGCTTCGGCGCTACTTTGCCCGCCGCCGGCGACTCGCCCGCAGCAGCTTGTTCGCGTTTTAGTATGATCCTGTCCTGAACTACCTCGTAAGTCACGTGCTGCGGCGTGAGTATTTTTTCAAGTACTATCGACAGCGCTTCTTCCTGAAACCTGACATTGTATTTCTGTCCATTGAAAATCTGAGGGTTATACATGAACTTGACCTTCGCGACATTTTCAATTTTTTCCAGAGTCTTGTCAATCTCGGAATTGGATAGACGTAACGTTATTTTTTGTTCCAAAATGCGTTGTCCACGCACATCGTGAGCCTGAACGAAGGTTCCGATGGCAATGGAAAGCAGAGCTTGATACAGCGTAATGCGCATGATTTTCTGTAAAGCATGGTGAAATTGTACGGGTTTTGACATAATTTTGATTGTTGTCGGGTGTAACGATTCGGCATCAATAATTCCCACAGCCACCGCCTCGCGGGAGCTGTAATGTGTAAGCAACAGGGGGGATTAAGCAGTCGGTGATGTTGCAGCATCATCGACTTTTTTTGTCGGGACAATTAGTAGCATTTATATCATAGGCATTGGGAAATGGTTAAAGGCAACCTTTACTGTTTATAATAATGCTTGCATCCAGCTGCTCGTATTCTGCACCTATCGTCTTGCAAATCAGGCTCATTTTTTCAAAAAGCGGTTCGTCCGAAAGGGACGCGGTGAGATAGCAGTCTTTCATCAAAGCTTCATCGAACACGATTTTGACGCCGTAAGATTTCTCAAGTGCCGCAAATACATCCGCGATCGGTGTTCCTTTGAATTCAAATGATTGTCTCTGAATGGGCAGTTCCAGCAGCTTCGGATTGGGTACGAGGCTTCTTGTCAGTCTTAATTCTTTCGGGGCAAAAACGATCTGCTGGTTTGGGGTTAGTACCATCCCGCCCAGCTTGTCGTCTGCGTGCTGGTTGGCAATCGCTTCCTTTGTCATCGGGAACACCGAAACTTTCCCGGTTTTCACGACCACCTTCACCTCTTTGTCGCCATCAAATGCACTGACTTTGAAGCTTGTTCCCAGTACTTTGGTTGCCAACGTATGTGCGTATACATAGAAGGGTTTGTCCGGATCTTTGGCAACCTCGAAAAACGCCTCACCATTCAAAAAGACCTCCCGTTTGTTGTCATCGAACCTTGAAGGATAGGTAATGCGGCTGTCGGGTTGTAAAAGAACGCTGCTGCCATCTTCGAGCACCACCAGTTTGGCTTTGTTGGTCTCATTCTTTTCTTCAACCAGCGGCACTTCTATTTTGCTGAGTATTACTTTGTATTGATCCGACTGCTTGTCTGAAACCTTTTCATTCAGCCACCAGCCTGCAAACAGCAGCAGGAGTACGGAAGCGGCCATATGGTACCAGTTGGGCCGGAATTTCAGTTTGATGAAAGAGCGTCTGGCAGTTTTTGCGCCGATCGCGTGCGACAGTCTGTAAATTTCATTTGCAACTTCCTCATCGGAGACCTGGTCAAAAGCGCCTTCGGTCGCCAGCAAAAAGTCCTTTGCCTGACTAACCAGCTGCCTTTTGTCGGGGTTTTGTTCCAGCCATTCAGCCCAAATGACCGCATCAGCAGGGTTTTTAAAGATCACCCAGCTTCTGAACGACGGATCGGCTGCGAGCTCCTCCGGAAGATAATTGCGGTAATTGTGCATAAAGGGCAAATGAAAATGCGGCTAATTTCAATAAGGATGCATAATGATTGGCGCAATACTCTTTTTGGGAGAATTATTTTTCGGAAAGTTTGCCTGCCTGATCATCCATTATGCCCGGCTCGGAACTTCTGATTTCCGGAAGAAGGATTTACTGCTTTCTTGCGCTGCATTTGTCTCAACGCAACTGCGGTTACAACTATGAAAGACCAGAAAATATGTCGTCCATTGCTGGCTGTTTTCATACTTCTGGTATGTACTTACCTGGTTTTATCTTTCTTCCTCCTGAAAGAGTCAATGCTGCTGTCCAGGCGGGTGTTCACTTATGAAATCCTCATAACTGCCTTATTGCTGATAGGGGTTTATGTCGGTATCATCAAGCAGAAGAAGTCTAAACGCTAGATTGCCTCTCGTTCCTGAAACATTCTACAAAACCCTATATGCTCTCCGCCGTTCAAACTGCGCCACCTGCCGGCGGATAGTTGCAGGCATCTCACGCCCAACTATATTGGTTATTGTGGGTCAATGGGTTTGAAGACGGTCGGTAGCCGAGTAATCCCGACCTATGATCACTACTAAAACATCAACATGAAATCTTTACGAAAGCTACACTTCCGAGCAATGCTAGCTGTGATATTCCTCGGCTTCCTTATGGATTCCTGCTTCTTAAAACAAGATCGTACTACTGTTGTTTATGGAAAGATTACAGATGAGAAGGGACAGGCGGTGGATAGTATTATGGTCATTTGTCAGGGACTGAGAGATTTGACTTATGAAACAATTCACTCGACTTATTCAGACAAGAATGGAGCGTACGAAATAGCTGTTGAAGTTCCCCGGAAATTTACGGCTGTCAATGTAACTGTTCCGTTTTTACCGCTGGAAAATCCTAAATACTTACGTCTTTTTAGAGGTAAGAGAAGTTCCATGAATGGAAAGTCAACAGGAAATTGCTGCGTCGCTAAAATCGGCGAAAAGACCAGATATGATTTTCAATTAACCTTCAAATAGACCATGAAAACCAACCAAATTAAAAAGTACTTGTGGTCATCGACATTTTGCCTGTTTGCGATCTTCGTCATGCAAAAGTGTAAAAGTATTTTTTCTAACACTACAACAGTCTATGGTAGGATTACAGACGAAAAAGGAATACCTGTTGATAGCATCATGGTACGTGTCGTAGGAAGTAAAATCCACGGATCTCAGAACATGGCGGAAACTTTATCTGATTCAAGCGGTGGATATGAAATTGTTGTCGAAGTAGCAGGGAAGTTTACTAGTGTCAATTGTCTAATTCCGCCCAATTCACCTGGAAATGTCAAATATAAAAGTGGCTATTCGGGATATGATGTTTATAAAGATGGGAAGAGCGCCGGCTTCTCTGTTGAAAAAGGTGAGAAAAATAACATTGACTTCAAATTAAAATCGAAATAAACAATGAAAACTAATCAGGGCGAAATAAGTATAGTAGCAACAATACTTTGCCTGACAATAGTTGCCGTTTTGCAGGGGTGTTTCGTGTTTTCTGATCGGACGACAAGTGTATATGGTACGGTAACGGATGACAAGGGACTACCATTGCCGGGAGTGGGATTGTCCGTGTACGGTAGAAAAAAAATTAGCCATCAAATGCATATGGCAACTGCCTATACTGATTCAAGCGGCCACTATGAAATTACGGTCGATGTCGCCGGGAAATTTCATACGCTTGATTGTTACATTGATGATGGCGCAATTTTCATGAAAAACTTTCCCAAGAAGTCAAGCTATGAAACATTTACTGACGGCAAAAAGAGTCGTTGCTGTACCCTTGCGATAGGTGAGAAAACGAATTTCGACTTTCACATAATAGTAGAGTAGTTCAGCTCAATTTGGCCAGATTTCAATCAATATAAATACATTCATCAAAATGAAATCTTTACGAAAGCTACACTTCCGAGCAATGCTGGCTGTGATATTCCTCGGCTGCCTTATGAATTCCTGCTTCTTAAAACAAGATCGTACAACTGTTGTTTATGGAAAGATTACAGATGAGAAGGGGCAGGCGGTGGATAGTATTATGGTAGTTGTTCAAGGTAAGAGAATGCTGACGCATGAGTTATTAGCAACAACGTATTCAGACGAGAACGGGAATTACGAGCTCTTGGTAGATGTACCTAAGAAGTTTGTTGCGGTAAACGCCGGTATCCCAAGTTTTCCAGTTGAAAATCCAAAATTTCATAAGAAGTATGTGTCCTATGGTGTCTTGAAGAATGGTAAGGTAACTACCGATTGTTGTAATTCTGACGTGGGCACTAAGACGCAGTACGATTTTCAACTAAAATCCAGATAGCAATTTTAAACCTCTAATCATACACTTAATATGAAGCATTTGCAAAAATGTGGACGGGGGAAACTGTGCGTTTTCCTTGCTGCTCTCCTTGTTGCCTTTTCGTCCTCCTACGCACAGGATTATAAAGAACAACGAAAAGTTTTCATTAACAAACTTGACCTTTCGCAGTTAGGCAGTACGCTTTTTCTTAATGCCGCATTGACCAGCCCGAATGAGGTTGGCTTCTTCAAAAAACGCTCACAAATTCCGGATCCTGCTATGGAGCAGGTTTCTATGGAAGAGTGGCAAAACTTATATGAGCGATTGATCGATGCTGATTTGCGCGAAGGCACTTACCGGATGCCAGGCTTTGATGAGCTAACTGAGACAAACGCGTACAAGCTGTCGCGCAACAATGTGATTCCAATTGGCATTATGAATCTTAGTAGTATATACTTAACCGGTAGCGAAATTCAACAGCATGAAGCAGCGAAAAAGGCCGGGCACAGCAGAAGATTCGCCGATTCTGCCAGGTTCAATATCGTTTATGGGGCTGTGCTGCAAGAAGATGTTTTTCAGGGCGATGTTGCTTTTAAAATTAGTCGTGAGCTCTATATTTCTAATGATACTACGCAGCCAACGCAGGTGGAATTAGATCTGGAAGATGGCCGCGGGTTTGTCGCATATCCATTTTCAGAAAACCCTATCGCGCATCAGTTTAGCTCGGTAGGGAAACATACTGTACATATCCGGCTATCGCTAGGTACGCAAACCTACTTATTTGATACGCAGATTAATGTTCGTCAGTTGGAAAGATCAAAACCCTTCGCAGAATTTCAGGTTGAGGCGCAAAGGATATACAAAGCTACTGGGTCCGACGACCGTGCCGCGAGGACAATGCTGGCAGGCGGGAATATTCGGATCATTCTAGGCTGTGACCAGCTCCTTAACAAGCCGATTATCATTGCGGAAGGATTCGATATGGGGCAGGACGTCACACTTGATCATATTGAGGCACATTATCAAGCTCCCTTAAATGATTATCTTCGCGAGGGTTACGATCTGGTTTTACTGGACTATCACGACGCGCGCGCGCCAATCCAGGATAATGCGCAAGTTCTAAAAGCACTGATCCAGCAGGTTAATCAGATGAAAACTGGGAACATCGAATCTGTCGTGATAGGAGAGAGCATGAGCGGGCTTGTGGCTCGGTGGGCTTTAAGGCAAATGGAAAACGAGAACATTCCGCACCATGTCAAATTAATGATCTGCTACGACACGCCGCATCAGGGTGCCAATATTCCGGTTGGATTGACACAACTTGCCTGGGAGACCACACCCACTATTTTGAGCCAGGTGGTCCTGAAATTCTTTGCAAAAGGCTTGCGTAACTACTACCTGGCGTTGAGTACCACAGCTGCGCGGCAATTGTTGTTGCACTGGGGCGGTCAGGTAAGCGGGGGCGTAGGAAGCAAACATCCTGAATTCGATCTTTTTAGGGGTGAGTTAGCCGCATTGGGTAACGGTGGTTACCCGGAAAATTGCCGGAACATCGCCGTTATTCATGGCAGCATGGACGCGAGTGACCGGGCTCTCTTTGGGAATTATAACTATGGGAGCCGTATTCTGCGCGGCTGGGCTCCATTATTGCTTCAAAACGCTAACATCGATGTCCACACTAATGCACTCAATAAAAACACCAATGTTTTTAGGTTTGCGACCTGGGGTGTCATTTCAAAGATCCTGGGGGTCAGCAGATCTTACAATAGCAGTTTGAATGACGATTTCCTTCCGGGCGGACGTACACAATTTAGCATACCAAACAAGTTGTTTAAGAGTACTAGATCTTTTGATTTCTGTTTTGTGCCGACTTTTAGTTCTGTTGATTATAGAGGGACGGTAAACACACAAAGTGAAAGAGAACTTCTGAATGTTAACCAACTTACTTCAACGGACATACCCTTTGCGGAAATCTATGGAAGAATTAATAATACAGCTCATGTAGGTACCGACAGGGTAAATTGGGAAGATATTGGCCTTGCCGAAAACCTCCTTACAGACGTCCCTGCCTGTCCAAACCTCCCAGTCCCCCCTCAACCCGTCATTTCAACCGGCAACATCTGTCACGCATTTAGTGAGAAACGTACCACCGAGGATAATACGCCTAATATCACAGTTACCCTCGCGACTCCCTCAAACGGACAATATATTCATAACTGGACTGTCCTGCCTTCCAATCAATATTTTACAACTACCGGCGATCAGATCACTTTTCAGGCCGAACGGGCCGACCATTACGAAGTTACCTGTGTGCGGACATATCCCAACCGCCGCGATATCAGCAGCACTTTTACAAAAACAATCTGGGTGTTTGACTGCAATGACCAGTCTGTTGATCCCGGTGACGAGACCGAACTCACGGCAACTGATGCGGACATTGACATTACCGATATCTGGGAAGACGATTTTCTGGTGACTACGGCTACTGACAACTTAGAGGTTTTTGCGCATTATGAACCGGTCTCCAAGATCTTGTACGCCTCACTTGCCGACGCTACGTTCGTTGCGCCTGCCATGTTGGTGCAAGCCGGAATGTTTCCGGAGTTTGCGGAATTGTTCGCTGCTACCGATCCGCGCGAAGCTTTGCCGGTCACATTGGTTGCGTTTCATGCGGAACAAGAGGGCGCATCCGTCCGACTGAGTTGGGTGACCAGTGCGGAAATTCAATGCGACCATTTTGAAATTGAGCGTAGCGCAGATGGTAAAAAATGGACTTCGATTTCAAATAAGAAAGCGCAAGCTTCGGAAGGCAATGGGGCTGAATACATGTTTACAGACATGGAGCGGGGAAACGGGAAAGTCTATTACCGACTGAAAATGATCGATAAGGATAGCTCGTATGCTTATAGCCGGATCTTGCCAGTTCATAGTGAAGCAATTGATCATACCGGCGTGTTCCCTAACCCCGTTGGTGATGAAGATATAATACAGTTTTTCGATCCGGAGAAAGTTGCCGGATATGCAGTTTACCGACTGAATGGCACTGAGGTTTTGAAGTCAGAAACGAACGAGATTCAAAAGGCAGTCAGTAACTTACCTGTTGGGAAATACATCTTGAAAATGAAAATGAGAGACGGAAAAGAAGTTAGCCGGATTATCACTAAAAGGTAACGGTAAGCATACCCTGGCAGCGATCGTCAGGGTATTTAACTAATTTTCAAACAACTATCTAGGAAATATATAGGCTATGGATTCGAACAGATATCATTTTTCAAAAACATTACTAGCAATGTCATTCCTCGCATTGTTGCTCAACTCCTGTTTTCTCAAACAAGATAGAACTACTACAGTTTACGGGACGATAACAGATGAAAGAGGGCAGCCGGTGGATAGTATTTTAGTTCTTGCGAAAGGGCGGGAATGGTCGAAGGAAACCACTCTGGATCAAACGTTCTCGAATCGTTCAGGTGAGTACGAATTGTTGGTTGATGTACCTAAGAAGTTTGACGGTGTGGACGTAGTTATTCCTTTCGGCAGCTTAACAAATCCCAAGTTTCAATCACTTTACAAAGACTTTCGAGTGACAAAAGATGGCCAGCCAACAAACAACTGCTGCATTGCTCAAATCGGTGAAAAAACTAGATATGATTTTCAGTTAATCGCCAGGTAAGCTTAGTGCGAGAAGATAAGCAGTAATGTAATGAGCCCGGCTCCGATGGACCGCATTTGGAATTTCAATGCACTGATCGCCTTGAACAATAAATTCGCAACAGATTGCCTGTTGACCTGCATTAAATCCGCGATTTGTTCATTGTCCATTCCTTCGTAGTATTTCAGGAATATCGCTTCTTTCTGGCGGCGGGGAAGTTCTTCCAGGGCACTTCTCACTTTTGCCTTATTTTCATTGAACAGCTCATTCCGCTCTATCTCGGTTTCCACGGTCTGATAATCGGAAATCTGGTTAGCCTGCTCAATATCCAGCATATGCGACGCATTGTTTTTCCGGAACTCCTGCATCAACTGGTTCCGCAACGCTCTCAGAAAGTAAATGGTAACAAACTGGATTTGTATCTGCTGCCTTTTCTCCCAGATGTGGATCAGCAGCTCCTGAATGGAGTCCTTGATGAATTCTTTGTCAGACGTGAAGTTGGCAGCGTAATTGAAAAGAGTGCGGTATTGCTTGTCGGCGAGCTGACAGAATGCAAGACTGTCACCAGCCTGGGACTGATACCAGAGTTCCAGAAGAATCGTGTTCTCCTCAGCGATGCGTTGTCTTTTGTTCAAATCTTATCAGGTCAGACAACAAATTAACTGTTATTTAATAATAACTTAAAATATAAGAGCGACTTTATTTTTTAATTTAAAATTATCTGCGGACAAATTGTATTATTTCAAAATATACGTTTGGTGGAAGCTGTGATTTGTTTTAACCAGCTTTGTCAGACTGAGCGGACCGGGCCGCCGGGCGGTCGAAGTCACCAGCGAGAACAATAGTGCTGGTGACTTCGACTGCGCTCAGTCTGACAAGGCTACTATCAGACTGACAAGGCTACTATCAGACTGACAAAGCTATTGCCAGTCTGACAAAGGCATTATTACACGTAAGCTATGCAGTCGATTTCTACTAGGGAATCGCCTGGTACTCCGCCGTAGACTGCTACTGTTGTGCGGCAAGGTGGTTTGTTGCCGAAGCGACCTTTGTAGGCTTCGTTCATTGCTTTGTAATCGTTAAGATCGTGCAGGAAAACGCTGCATTTAAGTACCTTTTCCATGGAAGAACCCGCTTTGATCAGCTCTTTTTCCAGTTCGTCCAGTACGTGCTTGGTATGTGCCGTGATATCTCCGTCAAAGTGAGCGCCTTTTCCAGCTACGAACACCAGGTTGTTGAATTTGGTGTGTCCGGAAAACAGTGGGACGTCCTGGTACATTTCCACACTTCCAACTTCCTTCTCAGGCGTTGCGTCAGCTTTTGCTTTGGTCGCAATTCCAAGCCCGGCAACTCCGGCCACAGAGGCGAACAGCTTTTTGATAATCGATCTTCTTTCGGACTTCATACTCTTTTTTATTAAGGTTATAAACTGGTTGTATTAAGCTCTCTTCTTCTTTGTCTTTTTCAAAATTTTGTCTGACGCCGGCATGGTAATCTTCCAGATACTGCCGCCCGCCTTATTTCCTCCCTGCTTGCCGCCGTATTCAATCACATACAGCGTATTGCCCACCAGCAATGCGTCGGTTGGTGAAGTGAAGTTGTCGACAATGCGTGTTGTTTTTACTTTATAATTGTCGCTCGCCTTGTCGTAGATCATTTCCAGGTGGAGCAGGTCTTTTCCCTGGCGCCGCAATGGACTGGGGTTTACGACCCCGTTGCGCGGGCCGCCTGTATACCTGATCACAAATCCATCGCCGGCCAGGTCTTTACCCAGGGCTTTTTCATTATCGAAAAACAAGCCCAATGGAGAGGAATGCGCATTGAATGTGCCTACTGTTACGCCCGTGGTATCGCCGTCCATTACCAGACCCGTTTTGCGGTCGCGGTACTCGTTGGCATCCGGCCCCATGTTCTGCACAGAAGGTGTGAAAGTTACCCCCGCAGGTCTTTTCGGGAATTCGGGATCGTTGTGGAAATACTTCATTAGCCAGGCGAATGCAAACTTGCTCAGGAAGGTATCTTTCTCCGGATCGGGCTGGTAGTCCGGATATTGCTGCGGGTTTTCAATGCCGCCCATTATCCACGGAAATCCGTAATGCCGGCCCTGACGTACCCAGAACATATCTTCCGGGTGATCGTAATCGCCGGAATTGGACACTGCAAACAGGTTACCTTTTCCATCAAAAGCCATATCGTAAGCATTCCGGATACCTTCGGCAAACAGGTAGCCTTTCGCTTTCATTTCGGCTGCATCGGTGGTGAGTGTCAGGTCTTTTGCATCAATGGGGATGCGGAAAATATTGGCAGTTAATGCATTATCCCGCGCATTCGGGTATTCTCCGCCATTGTCCTGCACTTCGCCGTGGTCTGTCCGGGCGCCTGTGTTGACAAATACATACTTCTTGTCCGGGCTGATTTCCAATGCATTCCAGCCGTGGTCGAAAGTGGTTTTATTGGCCCCGTACTCCACTGTATTGAAAACGACGGTTAATTCAGGCTTGTCAACCCCCGCCTTCATTTCATACCGGACCATCCTGCCTTTGTTGCCTTTGTTGTTGTTAACACTCACATTGCCGGCCAGGAATAATGTATTTCCATTAAAAGCAGCGCCCTGTAACCGGGGAATACCGTGGTCTTCAACTGAAAAAACCTTCTTGCTTTGCGGCTTTCCGTCTACTTCAACAATCTTGATTACATCTCCGAAAAACGTCGTGTAATAGATTTCACCGGAAACCGGGTGCCGGATAATGCGCACGGCTTCCGGCTCTACTTTCATGTACTCTTCAATGGTAATATCATCACGCAATGCAATCGGCGTTTTGGTATTTACCTCTTTTTGCTGTGAAAATGAAGGAGCGGACACGCCTGCGAGAAGCAGGGTGGCGAGTGCGTACTTGCAGAAATTGCTGTGATGTAACATTTATATACGGTTCAGGATTTACTCTGTTTTGCCAAGATGGCGGATATAGGCAACAAGCTGCCACTTCTGCTCATCCTCGAACACATCTTTAAAAGGAGGCATATTTCCTCTTCCGTTAGACAGTTTCCAGAATAAGGCACCGTCAGTCTGTTTTTTAACGAGGGTATTGTGAAAATTAGCAGGTTTCTGTCCCAGCGCGCCACCAGCCGCACCGTCGCCGTAACCTGCATCGCCGTGACAGGACGCGCAATAAAGCGTAAATAGCTCTTCGCCCTGCGCCAGCGTGAGCGGTTCTTCATGAAACGGACTTTTCAGGGTATCGGCCCAGGCGGGTGCTACCCAGGGTTCCTGTGCTGGTCCGGTGGTATGTGCAGTTTCCTGAAAAGAGAAGCCCGTCAGCGCGGAACCGAAAAGCAGGATAAAGCTGGCTGCAAGTATGCTGTTCTGGAACATTTAAATGAAAACTGAAAGTGGATATATATAACGGGCGATTCTCCCTCCAACCCCCAAAAGGAATACTCAATTGCCGGAGAGTAATATCCACTTAATGAGGTTGGAAGGAGAAAAGCATTACTTCAAACTATCTGTGACTGCACGTACACGGGCAACTTCCTCGGTACTTACGGACCCCGCACTATTGCCAAAATTGGTCCGGATATGCGTCAGTACCTCTGAGATCTCCTCGTCTTTTAAAAAACTGTGCTGGGGCATTACATTGTTATAAGATTGTCCCTTCACTTCGATCGGACCTTCCAGTCCTTTCAACAATACATTGATCAGCTTATCCTTATCGCCGGTCACCCACTCGGAGCCACCCAGCGGAGGGAACCGCTGCGAATCGCCCATTCCATTGCGCTGATGGCAGGCGGAGCAGTACACACTGTATACATTGCTGCCGGCCACGGGTTTGTCTTTATCCAGGTTATCATTGGTAAAATCGGGGGTGCGGATGTGTGTAAGTGACTTCCGTTTTTCCATTTTGGCCAATGCGTTTTTTGGAAACTTTTTCTTGTTCCCGGTATAAGTTATTTTCCAGATTTTACCTTTTTCTGTTTCCGCAATATAGATCGAGCCGTCAGGTCCCATAGCAATTCCCATCGGCCGGTACACAGCGTCACTTACATTCACGATCGGATCAATTCCTGCAAAACCATCTGCAAAAATCTCGTATTCACCTGCTGGTTTGCCGTTTTTGAATGGAACGAAGCCGATGAAGTAGCTTGACTGCGGATAAGGCGCCCGGTTAGTCGATCCATGGAATGCGATAAAAGATCCATTCAGGTAACGTTCGGGAAACTGGCGGCCGCGGTAAAAGAGAAGGTCGTTTGGAGCCCAGTGTCCGGGAAATCCGATCAGCGGTTTCTCATATTGTCCGCAATCTCCTGTCAGTTTTCCATCGCCGCCATATTCCGGGTTGAGTACCTTTTTACCCTGCATCTGGTCCCAGTAACAATAGGGCCAGCCGGCGTGAGTGCCTTCTTTTATTCTTAAAAACTCTTCCGAGGGAAGCATTGCGCTTTGCCAGCCATTAAAAAGCTGCGGCCACAATCTCAGCAGATCGTCGCGCCCGTGTTGCAGTGCGTAAAGATTATTATCAGCAAAATTCCAATCCATTCCCACAATGCTCCTGAGCCCGGTCGCAAATTTCACCCCGTCTTTCTGGTGCTGTCCCGGCTTGCTGGCATCAAACTTCCAAATGCCGCCGTGGTCTTCCAGGATCGGACAGGGAGTCATTCCCTTGGAACCTGGCGTGCGGTTTTCTTCCTGGCATGCATTGGAATTGGCGCCAAAGGGCACATACATAAAACCTTTATCATCAAAAGTCAGCGGTTTGGCGATGTGCTCGTGCATGCCGTGCGGGTGATCGTCTGTTAGTATCACTTCTTCTTCACTCTGCGGAATCAGGTCGCCGGGCGTGAGTTTGTACCGGTAAACCACCAGCTCAGAACTGAAATACAGGTAGCCATTATAAATGCGCATGGCAGTACCATAAGCATGTTCCCGCGCCTTTCCTCCGAAACGTTTGATAATATCTGCCCGCCCGTCGTCGTTGGTATCCCGCAATGCAATCACCGATTCACCGGCATTGGCAAACCGGGCTTTTACATAAATATCGCCATTGTCATTCACCGCAATATGTCGCGCCCGCCCCGGCAGGCTGTCTACAACAACTACTGCTTCGAAACCTTCGGGAAGGAAAAGTCCGCCATTCTTCGAATTGACGGGTTCGTTGCTATCATTCTGAGTAAAACCGGCGACGCCAACAACAAGAGCGAGGAGAGAGTACTTAAAAAAACGTTTGTTCATAGAGTTTAGGGGGATTTGACTTTTGCGGTTTTAACTGTTCGGTTACTCCCTCGCCTTTTTGTCACCCTGAGCGGACCGGGCCGCCGTGCGGTCGAAGGGACGTGCTAATTGCCCTTCGACTGCGCTCAGGGTGACAAGCTTCGACTCCGCTCAGCATGACAAAAGCGGTCATCTAACATCTAAAAGC
The DNA here is from genome assembly GCF_001424405.1 of Dyadobacter sp. Leaf189. GTDB lineage: Bacteria > Bacteroidota > Bacteroidia > Cytophagales > Spirosomataceae > Dyadobacter. Next base: position 622,334 of record NZ_LMPS01000004.1, on the reverse strand, counting down.
CAATAGCTAACAGCTAACAGCTACTTCAAATAAATCGGCTTTGCAATACCGTTCAAATCATACACGATCTTGCCTCCCATGACGGTCATTTCGCATTCCAGCTTTTCCTTGCCTTCCATTTTGTAGCCTGTTTTATCATAATACCCGAAGTTCCCTTTCCGCATGGAGAAAATAGCTACGTCGGCAATGGCGCCTTCTGAAATGTGGCCGAGGTTTTCTCTGTGGATTACTTTCGCTGGTTCCCAGGTACTTGCCTTGATCACGGAAGGCAGGTCCATTCCCATTACATAAAACTTTGACATAATGCTCAGCATATCTTTCATAGAGCCGTTCATACTGCCGGTATGCAGGTCAGTGCTGATCGTGTTGGGTAAAAAGCCCGACTTCACGGCCGGTATCGCCTGTGAATAATTGAAGCTAGCGCCGCCATAACCCACGTCGAAAATGATCCCTTTCTTCCGCGCTTCAATAGCAAATGGTTTCACCTTTTTAGTCGCTTCATCCACGATCGTTTCTCTTACATTTCCTTCCAGCAGCGTATAAGCGTGCGTAAAAATGTCGCCCGCGCGCAGATGTTTCATGAAAAGATCTTCCAGCGGCAAAGGCGGTGTGCTGCCCCCGAAATCTACCATAACCGGCATATTCGCGAGTTTGCCGGCTTTCACTGCATTATCAACCGGTTTCCAGTCGGGTCCCATGAAGTGGGCTACTTTGAAGCCTACCACGTCATTTTTGTTTCTCAAAGCGACAGCCGCCGCGAGCGCCGGGTCCATATCACTCGTATCCTGCTCCATCTGGCCGCCGCTCATCCCTTTGCCCACAATATTCATGAAGGAAAGAACGCGCGTTCTCGAGTTGAAAATGACATTGTTTTTGAAATCGTCAAAGTTGGTCCAGCCTGCGCCGCCTGCATCTACAATGGTAGTTACACCTACACGAAATGTAAAACCGTCAGGGGGCAATGCAGTGAAGCTGTTGCTGAGGTAGTGGTTAACCTCCGTACCAAAGAAAACGTGACCGTGAATGTCGATCAGGCCGGGCGTTACATACATTCCCTTTGCATCCACTACCTGCCTCGCTTCCTTAGGATCAATGTCTTTGGCGACTTTTTTGATCTTTCCTTCAAAGATCCCCACATCCATGACCTGGTTGATGTTGTTTTTGGGATCGATAACAGTTCCGCCTTTGATCAGAATGCTATAAGTCTGCGCGTCGGCAACAAGGCTGGACAAGCCCGACAGCAGGCAAATCAGTATTAACTTAAACTTCATTATGATGGGTTTAGAAATGGTCGTATTACTTTAAACAACTGCTTTCGACAGCTCTTCCTTTAATCTTGCCGCAACGATCTTTTCCTCGCCGGGTTTTAGCATCCAGGTAGTAATCGTCAATGTATTGTTCTCGCCGGGCATGATCTCGATCGAAGGATTTCCGTCGCGCAGGTTCTGGTGCAATACTTTCACGGGCAGTGCAACTTTGGTCGCATCCCACGAAATGCGCAGGGTAGGAGTATGGTTTCCAAGTTCCGGTACAAATTTTTCCACCTCAACTCCGGCTACGCTTTTAGCTGCATTGGTAATCGTGGCAGCGCGATCTTCCCATATCTTCCATTCCTTTTTGTGGTCCATTTTGACAAACTTGTCAAGCGCCACATACATCCCCAGGATCTCTTCCTTATTCACTTTCATACCGCGCCCGATGGTCGACCCGCGTGGCGGCATGCTCAGCCTTGCCGCGTCGATCAGGTGTTTTTTACCCATCAGGATACCTGCGCTCTGTGGTCCGCGCATCGCTTTTCCACCCGAAACGCACACCAGGTCAAAGCCCATATCATTGAATTTCCAGAGATTTTCAACAGGGGGCACGTCGGCTGCCATATCGATCATCGTAGGGATACCATTTTTCTTCGCGATCTCCACCCATTGCTGGTGATTGATCTGTCCTTTGTCCGACTGGATATGCAGAAACCACATCAATGCGGTTTTTTCAGTAATTACTTTTTGTAGTTCCTCAACCGTTTCAATTTCTATGATCTTGCAGCCTGTATTGGTCAGAGCGTGGGAGTAGCCGATATTATGGCCTTTCTGAATGATCACCTCTGATTTCATTCCGGTACCTTCCAAATGCGGTAGTGCCTCCACTTTCTTCTGGTCCATTCCTGTAAGCACACCGGCTAGCCCGAGTGTAAGTGCTGAGAAGCAGCCAGCAGTTACCACTGCTGATTCCGCGTGGGTCAATGCAGCAATTTTCTCACCTACTTTGGTCTGCACTTCGTCGAGCATCATGAAATCCTTGGATGCGCCCTGGATCGTCTCCATTACTTCCTCGTGCATCAGTGAGCCGGTCATCATCGTGTAGGTACCCGCGGCATTGATAAAAGTACGTATCCCGAGTTCCTTTGCCAGGTTCCTGGCTGGTACCTTGGCCAGCATACCTGCAGCTTCTGCATTGTTCTGTCCCAAAAACCCGCCAAGAAGAGGAACGGCGGACAAGTGTTTGATTAAATCCCTGCGATTGATCATAAAATATGAACTGAATTGAGTTGGCTGAACTATTTTAAATCCTTGTAATAAAGGATGCAGAAAATATGCGTGAATACTCGCTTCGTAGCTTTATTTTTTTTTGATATACGCAAAATAAGAAATAAAGTTTGGTCAATGCAGGCTTTGTGGTGCTTTTGTTCCGGCCGGATCGTGTGTAAATGAATAAGGCAGATAGCACATGCTATCTGCCTTATTATCAGCTGTAAAACTGAATTTAAGAAATGTACTAAGCAGGTTTATGGAAGGATCAGCTGTTTCACACAAACAGGAGTCGGTACACTGATTTCCTTGCCGGTGTAAGTGAGCTGGCCGTTTGTTTTGTCCCTTTTGAAGAATACGGCATTATCATTGTCGCGGTTAGTAACTATGACAAAGTCACCCTTTTCGTCGATCAGGAAGTTACGCGGGTGCTTTCCGTGGGTATCTGCGTGACCAGCCAGCGTAAGTTTTCCGGTACTTGCATTCACGCTGTAAATCACCAGGCTTTCATGTCCGCGGTTGGACGCATACAGGAATTTTCCGTCGGGAGAAAAATGGATATCCGCTGCAAAGCTTTTCCCCGAAAAATCAGCGGGAAGCATGGATATCCTTTCCAATGGAACCAATGCACCCGAGTTTTTGACAATCTTGAATGAGTTTACCACAGAACCGAGCTCGCCGGCAGAATAGCCAAAGTTTCCGTTCGGATGAATTGCAAAATGCCGGGGACCGTCGCCTTTTTTCACCTCGGCATAAGGAACAGCTGCGGGAGTGAGCTTACCCGTTTTTGGGTCCACAGCGTACACCATAATCTTGTCAATGCCCAGATCCGACGCATAAACGAAGTTTCCGTCTGCGGAAGGAATCATGGAATGCATGTGCGGCTTCTGACCTTCTCCACCTTTGTCCTGAATGGTATCGGCCAATGCGCCCAGACTACCATCCTGGTTGAGGCGGTACACCGCGAGGTCGCCGCTGCCGTAGTTGGACAAATAAACAAAGCGTCCTTTGGGATCTACACCTACGTGGCAGGGGCCGTTTCCGTGTGTCGGCTGCGTGTTCAATGCAGTCAGTTTGCCGGTTGCAGGATCAATGGCGTAAGCGGTAACAGAGCCGGTCCCTTCATTGGCTGCGTACAGGAATTTTTTGTTTGGATGAACTTCCAGGAATGACGGGCTGGTTTTGCTGGTTACCACCTGCAATTCTTTGAAGGACATATTGCTTCTATCCAGCTCATACACGTAAATACCTTCGCCTTTTTGGGTATAAGTGCCCAGGTACAGGATCTCTTTTTTGGATTGTGCAAATGAGGACATAGCGATGATCAGGCAGGAAATAGTCAGAATTATTGATTTCATCAGGTTGAATTGGTTTCGGTTTTATTCAAAAATTAACGTGCCGAATTTCTTGAATTCGTGAAAGCTGCCACCGGTTTTTTGCCAGGAATAATAGGCGGTTTCCGAATCGTAATCAATGCGGTAGAAATTGCCCCGCCATTTAGTACCCGATTTGGGGATAGAAGGCACAATGGGGTTCATCAACGCATAAGGAATGAAAAACTCGGCCTTCCAGCCTTCCACCGCGCCCATACTTTTCTTTTGTCCACCCTGTGCGCTGGTTTCGTGCTGGGTGCGGTTGCTCTCATTGTAAATCCAGGGTTTCCAGCCTTGCGCCTTTCCATTCAGGTTCGGGATCAGGATAGGCAGCTCGTAGTTCAACGGGGAAAGTTCGTATTCAAAATAAATGGGTACCGAGGTGTCCGGCCACAGAAATACCTCCACCACATCTTCTTTGAACAGCATACCGTAATCTTCCATAATCGTGGCTGTCAGCTTCTGATCGGTGCAGTCGAACAAGAAATAGATTCCTTTTTCAGAGTACATGATCTTGACTTTCGTAGGAAACTGCTTGCCCGGGCCGCGCTGGCCGGGACCTTTCTGAACGGTAATTTCAAACCATTTTGCCGAATCCCAGTTGCGGGCCGTGCCTTCGCCGTTTACCTTAAAGTCGGTGGTTTTTTTAATGATTAATGTGGAATCTGGTACTGCAAAGGCCAGCTGCCGGCTGTATAGGCAGGCCAGGAAGATGCAGGCAGTAAGGATCTTTTGAAACATGGATAAAAGTTTAGGAGTTTGAATGGACGAAAAGTAGTGTGGTTATTTTTGGTAAGGGGGGTAATTTCATTAGGTTTTTACATTTTACCAAACGATTACTGACGCATGCCGCAGGATCGATTCATTTGCATTAGTCGGCATTTTCAATTTTTTGGAATGATTATTTAAGAAATCCGGCAAAACATTAACGAACCTTAAACTGCAAATATCATGATACGCGAAAGAGGAGAACCTGCTATTCTGGATACCAGCAAACCAATATTGGAAGCGCCCGTATTCCCGGATTACCCACAAAATACACAACAGTCACGCCCCGTGGCAGAAGACCCTGATCTGGCTGGCAATGAGGATGAAGACGAAGAATACGTAGATGTGGACGAAGATGAAGATCTGACTGACGAAGACGGTACCGTTGCAGATGAATTTGACGATGATATCGAAAACCGGGAAGTCGTGATCGAAGACGGGGACGAGATTATCCCGCTGGATGAAGATGATGAAGACGACGAATTCTAGAATAAACATACCAATGTAATCAGAAAGCCCTTTGGACCAACTCCTGAGGGCTTTTGTTTTGGGTAATGAGTAATGCAAAGGGGGTTGTGCCTTATTCAGCTAAAATTGTTTTTTCTCCACCTTTCCCAAACCCATGCGTTCCGACAACCCAAATGTTACACAAAGCATTACGCAGGTAATTGCCGCTTCTTCACTTGGTACACTAATCGAATGGTATGATTTCTACATTTTCGGCAGCCTGGCAGTTATTATCGGGCAGCAGCTGTTTCCCAGTGATGCAGGTGCTTCCGCGCTGATCAACACATTGGCCATTTTCGCTGCCGGCTTTATTGTCCGACCTTTCGGCGCATTGGTTTTCGGCCGTTTGGGTGACCTGATCGGACGGAAATACACGTTTTTGCTTACGCTTGTTTTAATGGGCGGGTCTACCTTCCTGATCGGTCTGATCCCATCCTATTCCAGCATTGGGTACGCAGCGCCTATTCTGGTACTGATTCTCAGACTTGTTCAGGGGCTTGCATTGGGTGGTGAATACGGCGGTGCAGCTACTTATGTTGCTGAACACGCGCCTGTTGGCAGAAGAGGCTTTTTTACAAGCTGGATACAAACCACCGCCACACTCGGTCTGTTTCTTTCTCTCGGCGTGATCGTTCTGACGAAAAACCTACTCGGCGCGAAAGCATTTGCAGACTGGGGCTGGCGCATTCCCTTCCTTGTGTCGATCCTGCTCGTAGGCGTTTCGATTTACATCCGCATGAAAATGCATGAATCGCCTGTTTTTACCAAATTGAAGGCAGAGGGGAAAGTGTCCTCCAATCCATTGAAAGAGAGTTTTCAAAAGAAAGCTAATTTCAAAATGGTACTGCTGGCATTGTTCGGTGCCACGATGGGGCAGGGGGTAGTCTGGTATACCGGCCAGTTTTATGCACAGTCTTTCCTTGAAAATACCTGTAAGCTGGACTTTAACGAGTCGCGCTACATTCTGCTTTGGGCAATATTCTTTGCCACGCCATTTTTTGTGCTTTTTGGTTCGTGGAGTGATAAAGTAGGCCGCAAATGGATTATGCTCACTGGAATGCTGCTGGGAGTAATTTGTTACCGACCAATATATCAGTACTTTATTGATGCCACCAATGTGCGGGAAATGGAGAAAACCAGTCTCGCAAGTACCTCGGCTCCCGTGGAAGAGCGCAGCCTTGCGCCGAATGGAACCGACTCTTTAATGACCACCACGGTTACCAAAACCTTAACCAATGGAATGACCTTCAAAGAAGCGCAGACGGTTACACTTTCTGCCGAGCCGGAGGTAGTTACTCCCGAGTCTACCATCAAGGATGTGACGCTTTCGGGCTCTGCTTACGTGATCGTCATTCTGCTTGTATTCTTTCAGGTGTTGCTTGTTACGATGGTTTATGGCCCGATTGCCGCGTTTCTTGTGGAGCTTTTTCCTACCCAGATCCGGTACACTTCCATGTCGCTGCCTTACCATATCGGAAATGGCGTTTTTGGCGGTTTGGTACCGTTTATTGCTACGCTTGTCGCTTCATTCAGTGGCTCGACGCCGCTTTCAGGACTCTGGTACCCGATCGGCATAGCGGCCCTTTCGTTCGTGATCGGCGCCGTTTACATTGATAACCGGGTTGATAACAGTGTAATGGACTAAGGTTTTTTCGTTTTCAAAAATATTAAGACTATGAATGCATTAAAGAAGCTTTTAGGAATTGTGTGGATGTTGCTGGGACCTGTGATCATCATTTTTTTGTTTATGCAGGCAATGGACAAGATCGCAGCTGCTGCGGAAGGAATCGCCAGGACCAACACAACGCTCCAATGGTTTATCATCATTTTGATTTTCATTCCGATTTGCGCAGGACTGGTGATTTTCGGTTATTACGCCTGGAAAGGCGAGTATGACCACTTGCCCGAAAGTTCATCGGAGTTGTAATCATGAAGGAAGAAGTATATATCCTGTCTGCTGTGCGGACACCCATCGGAAGCTTTGGAGGCGCATTGTCATCGGTTCATGCGGCCAGGCTGGGCGCCACTGCTATTAAAGGTGCATTGGATCAGTCGGGTTTGAAACCGGATCAGGTGGACGAAGTGATCATGGGAAATGTCGTGTCGGCCAATCTCGGCCAGGCACCGGCGCGCCAGGCTGCGATATATGCGGGCTTGCCCACCAATGTAATTTGTACGACCGTAAACAAGGTATGCGCGTCGGGTATGAAGGCGGTTGTATTTGGAGCGCAGGCGATCCAGCTCGGCGATGCGGAAGTGGTAGTGGCGGGCGGAATGGAGAATATGTCGCAGATACCCTATTATTTACCCAAAGCGAGAAATGGATACGGGTATGGTCACGGTGAAATAACGGACGGTTTGCTGAAAGACGGGCTTACTGATGTTTACGATCAGATTGGTATGGGCGTTTGCGGCGACCGCACTGCTGACAAGTACGGGATTACCAGAGAGCAGCAGGACGAATTCGCCATATTATCGTACAAAAGGAGCGCGGAATCCAGTGCAAACGGGTCTTTCTCGCGCGAGCTTGTCCCTGTTGAAATACCCTCACCCAAAGGAGGAGACTCCACGTGGGTAGCTGAGGATGAAGAATTTAAAAAGGTCAAGTTTGAAAAGATCCCTTCACTGAAACCGGTATTTTCAAAGGAAGGTACGGTGACTGCCGCGAATGCATCTACGATCAACGACGGCGCAGCTGCATTAGTTTTGGCCGGTAGCAGTACGGTAGAGAAAGGGTCACTCAAACCGCTGGCGCGCATTGTCGCCTATGCCGATGCAGAGCAGGATCCGGCCTGGTTTACAACAACACCTGTGCTCGCTACTGAAAAGGTACTCGCCAAGGCAGGGTTATCAATTGAAGATATCGACTATTTCGAGGTAAATGAGGCGTTTGCAGTAGTAGCGCTGGCGTATATGCAAACTTTGAAACTGGACGTGAACAAGGTAAATATCTTCGGCGGCGCAGTGTCACTTGGCCACCCGCTGGGTGCATCCGGCGCGCGCATTCTTACCACGCTGCTTTCGGTACTGGAACAAAAAAACGGAAGGTACGGACTGGCCGCGATCTGTAATGGCGGCGGGGGAGCTTCTGCGGTAATTATTGAAAGATTGTAGTTACCGGATCAGCACTTTCAAGCGGTTGTAAAAACCTGTGCTTTTGAAAGTGAAAGTTTTGTGCAGAATATAGTTGCTGACAAAGCTGCAACCCTGTCCGAAAATGTAGCAGACCATTTCGGTAATATTTACATCCTTCTTCCCAAAGGGCAGCTTCGCTTCGTAAATGTCATAACCCAGGTAATGGGTAACAATGTAGTAAGAACCGTCGGCGCCTAGTTTTGTTACAAAAAGAGAGAAGGTGGCTACCATAAAAAATTTCACCATTTCGCGGCGCGTCTGATTGCTGCGGCGCGCGTCGAAAGCGAAAAGCTTCGTCAGGATAAATCCCCAAATTAAACCTACGAGGTAAGACGGTACAATGGAATCACTCCATGAAATACCAAACCAATCCTGAATTAAACTGCTGGAAACTAACTGGATAACTGCCCCGGTGCCTGCAACAAGAAAATAAGCTATTAAATCTTTTGCATTAAAAATCTTACTCTTTTCGACTTGGGTCACTGTGTGCGGCTGTTAGTTTTGAAATATGGCTGGCAATGCAAATAAGGCCCAATATTATGAAGAAAATGGTGTTGAACCAAAATCGTTCATTGAATTTGATTGATCGGAATGAAAGGTGAACTGCGGGCGGGATGGCACTGTTTTTGTTCCTGAAAAGGTATTCAGTCAATTCAATTTATTAAAACATGCCAGCCAGTATGAAAAAGCTACTACTTCTTTCCACCCTTTTTCTATTCGTTACAGATGCTTTTTCGCAAAGCCAGGATTGGGCATTGGGATTTGAAGTGGGTGAGCCAATTGCAGTAAGTGTGCGTAAATACGGAGAGCGCAATGCGCTGGATATCAGCTTTGGAACTTACATTGGATTGTTTAAAAGCAAAGATAATTACAAGGTGAGCAACGATGATATGGGCAGTGTGGGCGTGATGTTCAATGTAAGTTATGAATGGTACGTGCCTTTGTTCAACGAACGTATTTCTGCGTATGCGGGTCCGGGTGTGCAGGTCAATTCGAGGCGGTACTATCCCGACCGCAATGTGAAATCGGTGTATACTACCAACATTTCCACTGGTCCGTCGGCAACAGTAGGGCTGGAATTTTTCTTTGCCCAAAAACCGGCTTCATTCTTTGTAGAAGGTGGCGGGTATCTTGAACTGATCCCAAAATTCTTTTACTTCAATCCAAACCTCAGCATTGGTTTAAGACACAATTTTTAACCTGAACACTTCATGAATAAGCCATTTACAATTTTTCTGCTTGCGGTAGTTGCAGCACTCCAGATCTCCTGCTCGGCAACCCTGCAGAAAAGGTACGATCAACGGCACGGTACATCTACTTACGACTCCGATTCAGACCGTTACAGAAGTTCAAGGACGACAGGCTCCGACGATTCTTACCGCCGGGATTACGGCAAAATCAATGAAGGAAACTCCCGCGGTGCAGGAGACGCAGATTATAACCGGGATTTGGTTCTGCAGTACCAGGATATGGACAAGCTGGGGGAGGTAGTTTTGTATGAAATCAGCAACCTTGAAAAACGATGGGATAGTTTGATTGGTGAATACAAATCAGCACGTAACTCAGGAAGGCAGGTGATTTCTGATCAGCTCGATCGCATTGATGAGGACCAGAAAACACTTTACAAGGCTTACACGCACATTTACCGGGACGGAAAAAACAACTGGCCCGCCGTAAAATCGGAAGTAGAATCTACATTGAACTCCGTGCGACGGACCGACCGTTAAGTTACCAGCCTGCCCCTTTTGTTAGTGTTTTGATGCGGCAAACGTAACCGTCGACAGTCATGTATAACGTACTTCCGTCGCCTCCCCAGGCGCAGTTAGAAGTTAGCTCATTCATTTCAATCCGGCCCAGGAGTTTGCCTGTGGGTGTCAGGATCAGCATTCCGCCAGGCCCGGAAGACCACAGGTTTCCATCTTTATCTACCTTTAACCCGTCGGGCAGCCCGTTTTTGCCAGCTTTGAGCATGGGAGTGGCGTCATATACGAGTTTGCCTTTGCCCACTTTTCCGCTTGCGTCTACCGGATAAGACATGATAATTGCCTTCTCGGGATCGGACTGGGCTACATATAAGGTGTTCCCGTCAGGAGAAAAAGCGAGCCCGTTGGGTCTTGTCAGATCCGCGATTTCCTGGGTTACCGTCCCGTCTTTTGCGATCCTGTACACGCCAAACTGCGCAATTTCGCGCGACGGATCTTCGTGTTTTTTATTCAATCCGTAAGGTGGATCGGTGAAGTAGTAGCTTCCATTCGAATGCTCTGTTATATCGTTCGGGCTGTTAAACCGCTTTCCTGAAAAACGATCAGCCAGTGTAAGCTTGCCTCCAACCTGCAGCGGCATTGCCGAAATGCGTCGGTCGCCGTGTTCACAGGATACCAGCCTGCCTTTGCTATCGATAATCAATCCATTACTGCCGGGCTCGTCGCTGTAAACACCTTTTCCGGTATAGCCCGAAGTTTCAAGAAAAACAGATAACCCGCTTTTTTCTTCCCATTTGTAAACCCTGTTTTTGGGAACATCCGAAAAAAGTAAAAAGCCGCCTTCTTTCACCCAAACCGGGCCTTCTGACCAGTCGAATCCGGAGGCGAGTACCTCCACCTTTGTGTCTTTTGCAATCAGTTTTTCAAATGCCGCATCTTCAAAAATCACCTTACCCATTGTGGGATATTGCTTTTGGGCAAAGGCTGTATGTACGATTGTGAAGAATGCAAAAAGCTGAAACGCGATTTTCATAGACCGGAAAGTGTTTGGGCGGATTAGATAATTGAACAAAAAGCGGGCTGTGTTGCTGCAACTACTGTTCGGTAAGCTCAGATTTGAAGGTAACGGCCGCGGCAGTCAAAATCAGGCTGGCGTAAGGTGCCAGCAGTCCGCCAGTGAAGTCACCGGCAATTTTAGGATCATTGGTGAAAATGACTTCGTGCATATCCAGGAGGATGTTCGGTATCCTGATACTTTTGGTTGTACCTGACAAATTGTGAATGACGAGCACCGGTCGCGTGGGATGCGGGCGAAGAAATGCAAGCAGTTGTTCGTCAGACAGGTCTACCGGTGAAAGATTTGGGTTAATGATCTGGCATAACGCAGGTTCGGCTTTGCGCAGGCGGATCAATGTACGGTAATGGTGGTAAATGGACTGCGGGTCGGCGGCTTGCCTGGATAATGGAACGACGGTTTCAGAGGTAGTGAATTTCGCATTAATCCAGCCCGTAGTACCTGGCTCATCTTCCGGGCTCTCGGTCCACAAAAATGGCTCGCGAATGTGCGGATCGGGCTTTGAGCCCAGCATACCGATCTCTTCTCCATAGTAAATGTAGGGCTGGCCGGGCAGGGTAAGCAGGATACTGGCCGACAGCTTTATCTTATCCGGATGGTTGACCACCACACTTCCTATCCGCTCCTGATCGTGGTTGGTGAGCATTGTCGCGTCTATGAAATGCGGATTGTATTCGGCAAAAAGGGCGTAGCACGCATTGAGTTTTTCAATCAGCTCTTCGTCTTGTTCCTGCACCAGAATGCGCTGTAATGCAAAACTCAGGTCAAAGTGAAAGGTAGCGTCAAGGTGCTTGAAATAGGGTGCGACTTCCTCCGTCTCCGCCCAGACTTCCCCGACGGTAAATGCATTCGGATTGCTTTTCCTGATCAAACCGGCGAAGAAATCCCAGAATTCAAGACTATGCTGTTTTTCCCATTCAGGATAAATGTGCCGGGCTGCATCCAGCCTAAAACCATCCACGCCAATTTCGACCAGCCAGAAATCGATAATTTTTTCAAGCTCGGTCCGGAGCGCAGGGGAGTGGTAGTTGAGATCGGGCATTCCTTTGTAAAAAAGGCCGTAGTATTTCTGCTGATCTTCTGCATTCTCGTGCCAGGGATATACAACCTGCGAATCGTCGGAAGTTTCTCGTCGAGATATGCCTAGCGCGTCGATCTGCGGCGGTGTCATCCACCAATAAAACTGCCTGAAACGGTTATCCGGACTTTTGCGGGCTTCGGTAAACCACGGGTGCAGCGTACTGGTGTGGTTAACGATCAGGTCGAGGTATATCTCGATTTTCCTTTTGTGCGCTTCATAGAGCAGCCTCCTGAAATCGTAAATGGTGCCGTATTCAGGCTCGATTGCGAAATAATCGACCACATCGTACTTGTGGTAACTCGGCGATGGATGAATGGGAGTGAGCCAGATCGCTTCAATGCCCAGATCAGCCAGGTAATCAAGCTTTGAAATGATACCTTTCAGATCACCGATCCCGTCTCCATTCGAATCGCAGAAAGAGCGGACGAATATTTCATAACAAACACGCGGGATAAATTTTGATCTGTCGGCAATCATTGAACGTTTTTAATCCCTGAAAAAGGGTTTCAGCTTCTGGTAGACAATGTGAACAGGCAGGCCCATGATCGTGTAAAAAGAACCTTCGATTTTCTCAATGGCGGTCATTCCGATCCATTCCTGTATCCCGTAAGCACCTGCTTTATCAAACGGTTTGCATAGGTCAATATAGTAGGATATTTCCGAATCTTCGAGGTCGCGGAAATAAACTGTTGCTGTATCCGACACCGTTTCCAGCCCATTGTCCGACAGGATACTCACTGCGGTGACCACGTCATGTTTCTTGCCTGACAATAATCTCAGCATTTCGAAAGCTTCTGCTTCATCTGCGGGTTTCCCCAGAATCCGGTTCTCCGCTACTACCACCGTGTCGGCAGTCAGCACAATATCCCCCGGCCGCTTACCCCTGAATACCTCCGCCTTTGCACCTGATATATAGCCTGCAACTTCGTGGGTGGGCATCTCTGCCGGAAAACTCTCGTCGATAGGGAGCACGTCCACTGTAAAATCAAAGCCGAGATCGGTGAGGAGCTGCTTTCTGCGTGGTGAGTTGGACGCGAGGATTACTGGTTTTCGGAGGTAAATCATTGAAACGTAGCTGAATGGGTTTTGTAAAATGTCTTTGCTGAAAATATTTTCAGCAGCAAGGAACTATCAAAGAATAAATAGATGTTACAACATTAAATGTATATACATATTATTTGCATTTAAAGCCCGACACCATGTCAATTGAAACTGATATCAAACAAAAAAAATTTCGGAGCCCGTACCAGCGACTTGCACTGAACTTGATTTATACGACCAATTGGCTGGAATATAAGCAGCTCGAATTTTTCAAGGGCCACGATATCACGTCACAGCAATATAATGTACTGCGCATTTTGCGCGGACAGGGTAATACGCCAATCAAGGTCAGTGACATTACCGAGCGTATGCTCGACCGGAATTCGAATACGTCGAGACTGGTTGACAAGTTACTTGCCAAAAATCTGGCAAAGCGCAGTTCCTGCGAAAAAGACAGGCGCGCCGTGGATGTGCTGATCACAGAGGAGGGACTGAGGTTGCTTGCCGAACTGGATCCTTACGTGGATCAATGGGAAGACAGGTTCAATATCATCACGCCAGAAGAAGCAGATCAGATCAGTGCCCTGCTTGACAAGGTCAGGGAAGCCGAACAATAATTTTCACTCAAAACAATAATCACAATAAACAATTCAATTTAAATTACAATGAAAACTACAATGAAATCAGTGAGATTTTTCTTTGCCTCCCTTGCAGTTGCTGCGTTTGTTTCTGCCTCTGTTTCTGCTGAGGACGGTAAAAAAGCCACTAATCTGAAAGTAAACACCTCAAAAAGCGAGCTTACCTGGGTAGGAAAGAAAGTAACTGGCGAGCATACAGGAAAAATTGCATTGAAAGAAGGTACAATTACGCTTGATGGCGCTAAATTGACTGGCGGTAAATTCGTTGCCGACCTGACCAGCATTACTTGTACTGACCTTACCGATAAAGAATACAACGGAAAGCTGATCGGTCACTTGAAATCTGATGATTTCTTTTCTGTTGAAAAACACCCGACTGCTACTTTCGTAGTAACAAAAGCTGCTCCGAAATCTGCTGGTGTTTACGACGTAACCGGTGATTTGACGATCAAAGGAATTACCAAGCCTGTTACTTTCCCGGTAACTGTAAAAACTACTGCAAATGGTGCAGAAGCGACTGGTAAGATGGTAGTTGACCGTTCTAAATACGATATCAAATACAACTCAAAATCGTTTTTCGACAACCTGGGCGACAAAATGATCAATGATGATTTTACAATCGACGTGAAATTAGTAGCGGCGAAATAATTTTTCATGGCTAATAATAATTTGGCAAAGCCTGTCCGTTTGTGACAGGCTTTCCTTTTTTACAGGTTATTTTCCCGGTAAGCAGGAAAATCGTCCATGAAGCTGATTTGTCCTTCGAGAGCCTGGAAACAATAGTGGCTCATGCCGTTGGTTACTGCCAAAAACCGGGGTTGAAGTGTAAAATTATACCGGCTGATCTGCGCGAAGGTTGCCTCAGTAACAGGTACAAACGGCGCTTTGCATTCCACCAGTAAAAAGGGGAGGGAGTTGGAAGACAGGACCATGATATCCGTCCTTTTCGACAGCGAATTGTATTGCAGGCCGGTCTCTATCGCGAACAGGGATTTGGGGTAACCGTAGTGTGTAATCAGCAAATGGATGAAATGCTGGCGTACCCATTCTTCCGGCGTGAGGGTTACGAATTTCCTGCGTATAATATCGAAAATATGCGGTTTCCCATTAACCTGTTTAACTTTATAGGCAAATGCTGGGAGGTTCAAGGATTCCATAAAACGAAGATACACATCACAGCAGCCCCAGCCAATTAACTGTCTGAAATCATGACTACCAAAGAGCAAATCGTCGAAAACTGGCTCCCGCGCTATACGGGAACGCCGGTAGAAGAGTTTGGGAATTATATCCTGCTGACCAATTTTGGAAATTATGTAACCATGTTTGCGGAGAAGTTTGATGTGCCTGTAAAAGGGCACGGACGTGCGATGCAAACTGCTACTGCTAAGGACATTACCATTATCAATTTTGGAATGGGAAGTCCGATGGCGGCTACTGTCATGGACTTGCTGTCTGCGATTAATCCCAAGGCTGTACTGTTCCTGGGTAAATGCGGCGGACTGAAAAAGACGCAGGTAGGCGACCTGATCCTGCCGATTGCGGCCATTCGCGGCGAAGGTACGAGCGACGATTATATGCCGCCTGAAATTCCTGCATTGCCTTCATTCCGGCTCCAAAGTACGGTATCGGCCAGTATCAAAAAGCACAAAATGGATTATTGGACGGGCACTGTTTACACAACCAACCGAAGGATCTGGGAGCACGACGCGGAGTTTAAAGAGTACCTGCGTGCAATCCGCGCAATGGCGATCGATATGGAAACCGCAACGATTTTTATTGTTGGATTTGCCAATTCCATTCCGCACGGCGCATTGTTGCTTGTTTCAGATAATCCGCTTGTACCAGAGGGCGTGAAGACGGAAGAGAGCGATAAAAAAGTGACCACCAACTTTGTTAAAAAACATCTTGACATCGGCATTGAGGCCTTGACAGAACTGGCGCGCTCGGGCGAGTCTGTGAAGCATATGCGTTTTGATAATTAGAATTTGCAGATCAGAATGGAAAACCAAACATTATACGAACGCATCGGCGGAGATGCAGCACTGCGCCAGCTGACAGACGATTTCTATGACCTCGTTTTCAGCCACGAACTTATTTCGCGTTTGTTTAAGACGGATAAGGATTTGATCAAGGAAAAGCAGCGGTTGTTTTTGACACAGTTCCTGGGTGGTCCGCAGCTTTATTCAGAAGTATACGGTCACCCGATGATGCGCGCCCGCCACATGCCCCATACAATCTCGGAAGACGACGCGGTAGCCTGGCTGCAATGCATGTCGGAAGCAGTTGGCAAGTTGCCGATAGATAACGAATTAAAAGACGAGCTCTTCGACCGTTTTCCGCGGACCGCGTTTTTTATGGTGAATAGCTGAGGGGGATAAAATTTGATTGTGACCTTTTGTGAAAGCAAGCGTCTAAATAGAGTTCTCATTTTGGGAACTTTTGTTATTTTTGACCTTGCATATTCATGAAGCGAATTTTTGCGAAAAGCACCTTAGTTGAGTACTGGCAAACTCATCCTGACACAGAACAATGTCTTAAAATTTGGTATAAGACAATTTTGATGAATGATTTCAAATCGCCTGCTGAGATCAAGCTTGTCTTTGGTACTGCCAGTATTTTGAAAAATGGCAGAATTGTATTCAACATAAAAGGTAATTCGCACAGGCTGATAGCGCAATTTGATTTTGGTAAACAGCTTGTGTACATCCGTTTCGTAGGTACGCATAAGGAATATGACAGGATCAATGCAAATACAATTTAGCTATGCTTAAACTAATCAAGACAGAAGAACAGTACCGTACTTCTTTGAAGCGGCTGGGAGAAGTTTTCAATGCACCTGTTGGCTCGCCGGAAAGTGACGAGGCTGATGTGCTTGCGTTGCTCGTTGGGGCTTATGAAGATGAATATTATCCGATCGGAGAGCCTGACCCAATTGAGACAATCAAAATCCGAATGGAAGAAATGCAGTTGAAGCAGATTGATTTGGCGGAAGCAGTAGGAGGGAAAAGCCGCGTGTCAGAAATATTAAACAAGAAACGAAAATTAACGGTCGACATGATCAGAAATCTTTCGGTATTGCTGCATGTATCGGTAAGTAGCTTAATTGGCGATTATCAATTAGAGCGGTAAGCTTTCAGCATATAATGGCTGAAACAATTAAGTACCCTCACAAGTAACTTTTTTCGCGCCGGCACGGGCAAAACAAGAAAATATTACCTTTGCCGCATGAATTTCAAAGAGCAATTATCCGGCTATCCGATATTGGAGATCGTGGCGAAGGCTGCGGCTGAGCTGGGTGTGGAGGCGTATGTCATCGGCGGGTTTGTAAGGGACCTGATACTTAAAAGAAACAGTAAGGATATCGATATTGTTTGCATCGGAAGCGGGATTGACCTCGCTGAATTGGTAGCCAGCCAGCTGGGCCACGATGTTTTTGTTAGTGTTTACCGCAATTTCGGAACTGCTCAGATCCGTCAGGGCGATCTTGAAATAGAATTCGTAGGAGCGCGCAAAGAATCCTACCGCGCCGATTCCCGTAAGCCGGCCGTAGAAGACGGTACTCTTTCAGATGATCAGAACAGGCGTGATTTTACCATCAATGCAATGGGAATCAGTCTGAAAAAAGGCACTTTCGGAGAGCTCATTGATCCATTTGAGGGAGTTAAAGATCTTAAAAAGAAGATTATCCGGACCCCGCTAGGGCCGGAGATTACTTTTTCCGACGATCCATTGCGCATGATGCGCGCAATCCGCTTCGCGAGCCAGCTCAATTTTGACATTGAAGCAGACACTTTCGATGCGATTGTCAAAATGAAAGACCGGATTTCCATTGTTTCCATGGAGCGGATTTCCGATGAGCTCAACAAGATCATTCTTTCCAAAACACCTTCTTACGGCTTCAAGCTGCTTTTTCACGCAGGATTGCTTCACATTATCTTCCCTGAAATGATTGAGCTGCAAGGCGTGGAAAACATTGAAGGGAAGGGACATAAGGATAATTTTTACCACACGTTACAGGTGCTCGATAATGTGTCGCAGCACACAGACGATCTTTGGCTGCGCTGGGCTGCGATCCTGCATGATATTGCCAAGCCGGCTACCAAGAAGTTTGACAAAAAAATAGGCTGGTCATTTCACAACCACGAGGAAGTCGGGGCTAGGATGGTTCCCGTGATTTTCCGGAGAATGAAATTGCCGCTCAACGAAAAAATGCGTTTTGTCAAAAAGCTCGTCAGACTGCATTTGCGGCCCATTGTTCTTTCCAAGGAAGATATTACCGACTCCGCAATGCGCAGGCTGCTGGTGGAAGCGGGCGAGGATATAGAAGCATTAATGAAGCTGTGCCGGGCAGATATTACCTCCAAAAATCCTGAAAAAGTAAAAAAGTACCTGCATAATTTCGATCTCGTTGAGCAAAAGCTGAAAGACCTGGAAGAACGCGACAAGCTGCGCAATTTCCAGCCCGTGATCACGGGGGAAATGATTATGCAGACTTTCGGCCTCAAACCTGCCAAAGAGGTCGGTATTATCAAGGAACTTGTAAGGGAAGCGATCCTGGAGGGTACCATCCCCAACGAATACGAGGCGGCATACGCTTTTATGGTGGAAGAGGGAAGGAAAATGGGACTTTCCGTGCAATGATCCGGTACATATTTTGATAGCATAAGGCACTAATTTATATTTTTACCAAAAACATCTTCTCTTTCACCAATTCAATGGAAAATACCCAGTTCAAGCGGTTCTTCGGTGCGCTTTTGACAATTCTAGGCATTTCAGTACTCCTTTTTGCCTGCATCGCATTCCTGTCAGACAAGCCTGTACTTGGGCTCACCGTTTCAAAATGGGAATCGGTTGTACCTTTTTTGGTAGGTACTGTATTCCTGCTGACCGGTGTTAACCTCGTAAAAGGCTAAACAGCCCGGACCAATCCTGCTCCTACGGTGCATTCAAGGCACTTTTTTGGCATACAATAGTTATTATACCATTCAATCAGCGCCTGGGAATCGGCAGATGTTTTCACCTGCATTCCCAGGGTTGCCCATTCTCTTGTAATGCGGTTGTTTTCCGACGGAAGTTGTGAAAGCCAGTAAATCGCCTTATCCAGCAGCTCCGGCTGGTTTCTATGCTTCGAATAAGCGACCAGTACCGGAATTATGCCGTTAATAATCAGCAGTGCGCCTGCATCTTTGCCCATTGCAGGGACAGGCGCCGCAGCCTTTTTGTCAAACACATAATGCTGTGTCCAATAGTCAGACTGCCGCAAGTGAAACAGCTGCTGCAGATCGGCAAAAGATTCCAGTGAGATAATTTGTGAAAACAGGGTGCTTTCGGCACTCAGGAGCTGTGCCAGCTGCGAAATCCTGATTGTAGGAAACCCCGCAGGCCGCAGCCGCGCATATTTCCATTCGTGCGCATTCATCTGCTGTTCGGCAAGCTTGTATTTCGATCCGAGAAACCTGAATTCCTGCTGCAGCATCCGGACATACACATCTTCCGACCGCTCCGGGATCAATCCTGCGGTGCCAAAAAGAATGGCTTCAATTTGCAGGGGCCGGTCGCGATGCTTCCGGAGAATTTTCCAGGGCACAATCTGCATCAATCTCAGAAATGCGGGATCGTTCAGTTTGAACCCGAAATGCTTTCCCAGCCACTGGTACGCAGTCTGGTCCCAGTCATTTTTGTTGACTTCCAGCAAAGCAGCCACTTCGCCGGCTTTTCGGCTCAGCCTTTCCAGCAGCACCCGGTCGAGCATAGCGAATTTATGTATCTCGTGTATTTGGTTGAAAAGCGCATGACAGGGAATCCCTTCGTGCTGATCCTGCAACAGGCTGTACCTTTGCAGCACCGTATCTTTGATCAACCCTTTAAGTGACAACGTAGGAACAAGTGTACCATCCTGCCGCAAAACCGGTTTGTCATTTTCCCAAACAACATGCAGTATCACGCTTTCATAAGCAGGATTAATTTCGTGTGCATGCATAAACCAGTCCGACGACCTCACGTGCACTTCAATGCTCCCGTACCAGTGAACTCCGCCGAGTACTACGCCGGCTTCCAGGAAATCGGGACCGGCATTGGTGTTCTTGTAGCCGGTTCGGATAACTGAAATGCTCAAATTTTCATCTGTGAGCAGATTTGCGGAATCAAAATATTGAAAGCGCCAGACAAAACTCAGGATCTCTTCATTCATAGGACAGCGGATGTAGACGGATAAATAATGGTTTTGATTTCTTTGTCTAAACCTGATTAGTTTCTGTTCTTTGTACGCTCAATTTGTTCGTTGGTTTCTGTTTGTTGAAGTGAAAAGTTTTATGCTCCGCCGTTTGCAGTTCATTGCGCTGAGAATTTTGATTTTGTTTTTCGGAGTTTCTATTATTTGGGTAGTGATTCTCAGGTTTGTACCGGTTTGGGTGACGCCCTATATGCTTTCACGAAAAATGGAAGCGTTCAAAGCGGACGAGGATACCGAGCTTTTTCATGATTGGGAACCCTATGAGAATATTTCGAAAGAAGTGGCTTTGGCAGTAGTTGCTTCGGAGGATCAGAACTTCCCGAAGCACTGGGGATTTGATTTTGACCAGATTTACAATGCAGTGACAGAAAAGCGAAAGCGTGCACGCGGCGCCAGCACCATTTCACAGCAGGTTGCCAAGAATGTTTTTCTGTGGCACGGAAGAAGTTATCTCAGAAAAGGACTTGAAGCTTATTTTACAGTGCTGATCGAGTTGATCTGGGATAAAGAGCGGATACTGGAAGTTTACCTCAATGTTGCCGAAATGGGAGAAATGACATTCGGCGTGGAAGCTGCTTCGCTACGTTTTTACAACAAATCGGCCAAAAAGCTGACGCGCAACGAGGCGGCAAGGATAGCTGCGGTACTTCCTAATCCGATCAAATTTTCCATTAAAAATCCATCCGCCTACGTCAACAGGCGCACCGGTCAGATCGTCCGGCAAATGCGTTACCTCGGCGGACAGAAGTACATTGAAAACCTGTAAAGAGCAGGTTTAACGTTTTTTCGTTAATTCATATCAGGAATTAACAAGCGTGACTGCAGTTCCGATCCGGAGTGTATTATGGATTTCTGCAATGCGGTTTGTATGTTCAATCAGCTCCTCAATCACGTTTTTGGGTGAATCGGACGAAACCTTGACGGTATACTGGAAATTACTCCCCGGTTCACCTTCCGCACCAAAATCGGCTGTGCAGTTGACCTCTACGCCCGAAACAGATATGTCCTTTTTAGCTGCTTCTCTGTAAATATCATTGCAAAAACACGTCGCCAGTGCCAGTAACAACATTTCACCTCCATTAATATCCGACCCGTAACCAGTAGGCTTCGGCGGAATTTGAACATTCCTGGTCGCTCCATTCGTCGCTACTTCCAGGTAATGTTCGTTAAAACTGTTTTTGAGCTTAGCTGAGATTTTCATATCGGAATAAATTTAGTTTACAGCTTTAAAGGGATTCAGAGCGTCTCCAAAATGTCCGACCAACCCACTCTGACCATTCCCGCAGGCACAGGATCAGTCGCATTGGTGACCTGAATGGTAAGACTTTCACGACCGATGTTATTCTTCGCCAGCTTCTCCCAATCATGCAGGAATATCTGTCGGAAATAATTAGTAAGTTCTTGATCCTCAAATAACAGGCTTGCATCCCTGTTGACAGAAACTCCATCATTAGACCAATTCTGACTTCCGATCAGTACCTTTTCCCGGTCCACCATTATTCCTTTGGTGTGACATTTATCGTGCATTCTGATCCGCGCCGGATCAAATCCCAGTTCAACGAGTGCTTCCAGGTTTTTGCGCGCTTCGGCAGCAATAAAATTCCTGAAAATAATCTTCACATCAATCCCTTCCTGCTGCTTTTGCAGCACCGCATCGATCAGCTGCTGCAATTTCCCGTGCATGGGTTTGGGCGCATTGAATGTCTGGTTTTGGATAAAAAGCTCCTTCGTCGCCGATTGTACCAATGCAAGTACCTCTTCAAAATAGTTGTCGGGAGACAATAGCGGTGTTACTGTAAATTCCCTTTCCGCATTGAAAGGCTCAAAAGATTCATAAGCAATTGCATCCTCCGCTTCGGACAGTTGTTCAAATGCCGGGATCAGGAAAAACAGCTCAGGCGCCAGTGACTCCTCGGCAGGGTTGAGAATGGTTTGTTTGTTGTTTTCATAATCGTGCAGCAAAAACTGCTCGTAAGTCTCCGCTACCTGCTCATTTTCAACAAGTACATGCCAGTCACGGTTGTAGTTTTTCAGTAAAAAGGATTGCGTCACATTTTCGAGCTTGTCCAGGTTAGGCTGGTTGGAAGACTGCCAGCTGCCGCTTGACAGGAAAAGGTACCTAGTGTCTCGCACAGCGGTTTTAATGTGATAGCTGGAAGGTACCCAGCCGTTTTTAGAGCCAATCTTCACCCAGGCATTACTGAACTTCGGTCCCAGCTTCTCACTTAGTTCCTCCACCATTTCTGCATCTTCGAGGTCGTCTTTTTTCGTGCCTTCACCTGCGTTAGAGCCAACCTGAATCGCCATGGTCATCTTTTCGAAAGACTCTTTTTTCGGCAGGCTTGCTATTGAATTGAGGATGTGGGGCGCGCCAAAGTCGTACATTCCCACAATCAGTGATCTTTCAGTACCTTCCAAAAAGGGCATCAGATTACGCCAACCCTGTTCAGGGCTTACATTGGCATTCACTTTCATGAAGTCCTGGACCCGTTTCAGCTCGACGCCAGCGGGAGGGAAGTAGCGGCTCTCCATAGCGAAACCGGGCGGGTTAATCAGTGACTCAAGTATTTCCGGACCTTCGTGAAACCGGATCACTTCCTCAATGGTCGGACCCGAAACTTCAATGGGGTAACCCAGTAAAGACGCGGGCAGGGGAGAGGAGTCACCGCGTACCAGCTCATCAATCTGTTTTCGTCTGGGTACCGTCACCACTATGGCCCGTTTGCGCGTGATCCACCCATTTTCGAAAACGTAGCCCATTCTTACATTCAAAACATCGGTGCGTTCAGCAAGCTCCTGCTTTGCTTTTTGCAAGATAGCGGCTTCGCTTACGGGCTGCGGAGTCAATGCCAGCTGATCAGTCGCAGGCTGCGGAACAACTGGTTGTATAATCGGCACGGCCGCATTGCCGAGCCTGAAAGTGACGGATAGTGGGAGTGTTATTGTCACACTGCCGTCGGTATTGGCGATAACAGGCTCCGGTGAGAAGCTTTGCGGATCAGCTATCTCCGGCTTCTCAATAACTGGTCTCGCGGTAAAAAGTTGCTGGTACAAACTGGCTTGTCTGCCTGTGAGCATGCGGCTGTCCATATGTTTCAGGATAGAACTGATCCTCACGCCCTCATTGACGATCCATTTGATTTTATCCTCGCCCATTGAACTGTTCCACACCGTTCCGTCGACCGCGATGATATTGCCCGCCGAATCCTGTTCGTACACGCCGGAATGATGCAAGCCCACAACTTCCCACCTTTCATTGAAAACCGGGGATCCGGAAGCTCCCGGTGCAGTATCGGTTTTGTAATGTAAAAAATTGTCGAGCACATCAATCAGCTGGTTCTCCCGCAGGCCAATCTGCTTGGGAAGACCGTTCGGGTGCTCAATTACATTCAGCCATTGAGAAATAATGGTTTTTCCTTCCTCCCGGATCAGCGTATTAAAGCCGTATTCTGAAAGAGGTCTGCCTGTACTGCTTACCGGCGCAACAGCAACGATTGCATAGTCCAGTTCTTCGTCAGCTATAAAAAAGGTGTCAGGTTCAAGCCTGAAAATGTCTGACGCACGCAGAACCTGACCCGCGTCAAACTCATAGTTCATTTCCAGCCTGGCGCCCGAAGTTGTCAAAGCGTCGGGTAGTACATGGTGGTTGGTCATCATCAAAACAGGCGAGATCATAAAGCCTGTTCCATAGCCGATGATCTTGTCGGCTGTGTCTGTAAGCCAGATCCGCCCAACCGTTTTCGAAAACTGGATTGCTTTGTATAAAAAAGAGATGTCAACAAGATCATTGGTGCCGAGTATCCTTTCCAGGCTTTTGACCTGTACTGTCTGCACGGGCTTTTCAGCAGGTTTTGGAAGGCTGCTTTCCGTCGCCAGAATTTCCTGCGTGTCGGTCACACCGAAGTTTCTCCTTTCCAGGAACTTCTTCACTCTGGCGGGCGAGTCAATATCAAAGTAGCGCTGGTGATCGATTAACCGGATATTCCGGTCGCGTTCCTTGTTTCTGGTCAGGTACCTTGTCAGGGTTTTTGCAAGCTGCCTTTTGAATTCATTGTTCATATCGCTGCATGTTAAGGTGTGGAACGTTAACCTAAGTTATCCAACTATCGGGTGCGGACTGGCTATAAATGCGGTTTTTTACTTACCGGTAGAACACTGTTCCGGTGCATTTTCTTTTTCTTGGCAGATCAATTTTTTGTTAATTAAAGCGGGCAAATGAATGCGAACTTTGCATTTTGCACCATAAACCGCGGTTGAGAAAACCGCTTACATCGGGAAATATTCATGGAAGAAATTAATATCAGGACAGCCAGAATAGAGGAGTTGCCCATATTGCTGGAATTTGAACAGGGCATTATCAAAGCCGAGCGTCCATTTGACGAGACTTTCGTCGCGGAGGATTTTAATTATTATGATCTTGCCAAAATGATCGATAATGAAGAGACAGAGGTAGTTGTGGCAGAAATCAATGGTCAGCTGGCAGGCGCCGGGCACGTTCGGATCCTGCCTGCCAAGCCTTATAACCAGTTTGATCGTTATGCATTCCTGGGCTTCATGTATGTCGTGCCGGAGCAGCGTGGAAAAGGCATTAACCGGTTGATTATCAAAAAACTCGTGGAATGGGCCAGGCAAAAGGGCCTGCCGGAGGTGCGTTTGCAGGTGTATGATGCCAACAAATCAGCCGTTGCTGCTTATGAGAAAGTTGGTTTTAAAAAGCATTTGGTCGAAATGCGCCTGACGACCGACGAGCTGCTTTAAAACCAACTTTCAATAACGGATGCCGCTTACCATCCAAAACCATAGTCTTCACCATGGTTGCTTGACCCGCCCCAGAAGCTTCCGTGCTGCCAGTCGAAATAAATGGCATTAATGGGGCCACTTGTCCTCGGCTGGAAACTGGACGAATAACTCATTCGTGAGAGTTCTTTTCTGGTCCAGTCAGGCATGGACTGGTTCAGGATCAGTCCACCCGGAATTTTTTCGTGTGCTCCGAAGCTGCCGTACATCTGCAAAGTTTTAAAGCTTGGTGCCTCAGTCGCTTCCTGCACGGTCATACCGAATTCCACCATATTCAAAAAGAATTGAAGCAGCAGCTGATCCTGTTCGTCGCCCGCCTGTTTTGCAAAAGATAAAAATGGCTTACCGTCTTTCAGCGCAAGACTCGGTGTGAGCGTAACGCGGGGCCGTTTTCCCGGCTCCACCACATTGAATGGGTTTTCCTTCGCATCGAGAACAAACGATTGCATACGCTGACTTAACCCAACTCCCGTATTTCCGGCAATGCAAGCAGGTACCCAGCCACCACTTGGCGTAATGCTCACCACCCAACCTTCCTCATCTGCCGCTTCCACAGAGGTTGTACCTGCCGTGAATTCCTTTATGAACTGCTCGCTAGGGCCATTTTCATTGCGGTTCAATGCGGCGTGGAAATTACCCCAGGACTTGATTTGCTCTGAATACGGGTTTTTCTTTCCTTCAAAAGGGTAGGGATCTCCCGGCATTGTTTTCGCATCATTCTTTTCCCAATTGATCTGCTTAATGCGCTCTTTGGCGTATTCTTTGGATAATAGCCCTTTCATCGGTTCTTCGGGGGCAAATGCAGGATCACCGTAATAGAAATCGCGATCCGCGAAAGCCAGGTTCATTACCTGGTACAGCGTATGAATGTAGCGCGACGAATTGTAGCCCATTCCTTTCAGATCGAAGTTTTCCAGCATATTCAGAGCCTGCAACATCACTGGTCCCTGAGTCCATTGCTGCATTTTATATACCTCAATGCCCTTGTAGTTGGTCATCAGCGGCTCCTCTATCTTAACCTTCCAGGTAGCAAGGTCCTGCTCGGTGATCAAGCCGCCTTGTTCCTGTGTGCCGCGGGCTATTTCCTTCGCGATATCTCCTTTGTAGAAACGATCATATGCGGCATAGATCGCGTCTTTCCTGTTTTTGCCTTTTTTCAAAGCGGCCTGTTCGGTATCTACCAGTTTTTGCAGAGTTGCGAGCAGGTCTTTCTGCACGAAAATCTCACCGGCATCCGGCGCCTCGCGTGGCTGACCTAGATGCGGAAGGAAGACCTTCGTGGAGTACGGCCACTTCTTGATCTCTGCTTTATCGCGTTCGATTGCATTGGCAGTTTGACCTTCAATGGGATAACCCTCGGCCATCTGCATTGCCGGCGCCAGCACTTCTTTGAGGCTCATGGTGCCGTATTCTGCCAGTATCGTCATCAATCCGCCGGGAGTACCTGGTGTTGTAGCCGCTAGTGGACCATATTCTGGTGGGTACTTCATACCCTTGTTTTTATAGAAATCAGCTGTTGCGCCTGTCGGGGCTACTCCCATGGCATTAATCGCCACAACCTTCTTTGTTTTAGGATTGTAAATCAATGCCTGCGTTTCTCCTCCCCAACTTAGTACATCCCACATGGTACAGGTAGCTGCCAGCATCGCGCAGGATGCATCCACCGCATTGCCGCCCTTGCTGAAAATCATAGCACCGGCTGTTGCTGCCAGCGGCTTACCCGTAATCCCCATCCAATGTTTGCCATGCAGGGGCGGCTTCTGTGTTGTGACCGGGAAATTATTAAAAGACTGAGCAACGGCACTCACCGTCAACGAGGCTAAGGCGAGTGTAGAGAATAGAAGTCGTAGTTTCATGAAGCAGGTAGCAGGAAGTGAGTAATGCTAAATTTAAGCGTTTTACTGAAATTATTTTGCTACCAGGCCTGAGAAATCCTATCGTCACTCAATGGTAATAATCCGGTGATAGCGCTCGCTATGGTATGTTGTTACACCATCGGGACTGCAACTGAATGTGACTGCATACCTGCCTGGCGGGCATTCTGCCGGGATCAGGAAGTAAACACTGTAAAAAACAATGTTCGGAAAAAAGCCATTCGACTCTGCTTTTTTAAGTATGAACTCTTTTTGAGTATCCACATTTTTGAGTATCAGTTTTTCCCCTTTCCAATGATGAGCATCAGGTGTAGCGGTGATAGCCAGGATCTCTTGTCCCCGCTTAAAGTGCGTCAGCGGCTTGAACACTGCCAACCCGAAATCTGTATAGTACAACTGTGAAATATGGGTCAGCGACATTAGCCTGGGTTGTGCATATTCCTTTTGGACAATCAGCAGGTTGTCGGAGTTGATCAGATTATGCAGCGGAAGCTCCTTGCCGTCAATTAGTATTCTCTTCTCATAATTACCAGTCGGAAAACCGGGTGGGATGATTGTATTGGCATATTTTGAAGTTTTCGAGGTCAGTAAGAATTTCCTAGGGTTTTCGAAATCGTTGCTCAGTATCATTTCATATTTGTGTTCAGGAAGCAGGTTGTAACCCCAAATACCTGCAAACCTGCTTGTATCTAGTAAAACCGGAGGCCAGAAATCCATTCCGGCTTCGGGAGGGCCATATTCCATTATCAAAGGGTCAGGTAATTCAACCGGTTGGTCCCTGCGGTAGACTACTATCTTATATTCTCCGGCCTCCATATCGATCGGGATTTTTATTGACACTGGCGTTGGGTCGCCTTCTTTGGCCGGGATGGAAGAGAAACTCGATGTTGTAGTGACCTGCCCAGATGCCTTATTGATAAATGACGCTTTCTGGTGAATATCTGTCGGTTCCATATCGGTACCCCAATTCCTTGCATAGAAATTCAGCAGGGTTTCTTTTCCGACAAGAGGGAAACGGAAAGGCTTACCATTTGGCAGAATTTCAACCGGTTTATAGGGTATAACTGCAATTTGCAGACTTCCTATCCTTATTAAGTTCCCTTCGTATACGATGCTCCCGTTAACCCAGCCATCTTTGTTGTATGACCTATCAACTTTACCTTTTTTCGAATGTCTAAATGAAATTTTGAGTTTCTGTCCACCCTTGTAGTTAGGAGGCAGGTATATAACAAAACTCTGTTTCGGGTGAGTTTTTAAATTCTCCCTTGGAACACCTTCCACTTCCAAATCGTAAATATCATAAAGTTCGAGGACAGCAGGTTGTACGTCCTCTTCCTTACAGCCCAGAAAAACAAGTAATATAATCCAGCTTAGGTTAAATAGACGCGACATATATATCACAGGGGAGAGTTGATGATAGTTTGTAAATGAGCAGCGGTTTACTCAATCGTGATAATCCGGTGATAGCGTTCGCTGTAACGCCTGGTAATTCCGTCGGGCACAGAGCTATGAACTACCTCGTAACGTCCAATTGGGAAATCTGAGGGTATTGGAAAGTATATATGACTAAGAAGGTATCCGGAAAATACACCGGTTAGGTGATCATGGTACAACTCATGCACTTTTCCGGTTGTTACATCTTTAAGGATTAGTTTTTTCCCCTGATGAAAAATGCCATTTGGCGAAAAAATAATCGCGAGTAGGTTCTGGCCTTTTTTAAACGTTGTTTTTGGTTTGAAGACGTTCAGCCCGAACTCTGTTGAGTCTCTTTGGGATAGGTCCGTGAGAGACATAAGTTGTGGTTGATTGTAGTCACTTTCAACAACGACTATGTTGTCCGACTTAAACATATTACTAAATGGCTTATTTTTTCCATCTATGTTGATTTTAGCACTGTAATTGTCTTTAGCCACCTCATCTGGGATAGTTGTCTGGAGCTTCCAAGGGCTAACTACTTTAAGTTTCAAAATCTGTGCTGTTCGAAAGTCATTATTGAGTTCCAGCTCGTATTTGTGTTCTTTCACAAAATTATAACCACTAATTGTCAGCACTCTATTAGTATCAGTCACAAAATGAGGCCAGTGATTACCATCTGAAATTACGATATCACCAATTTCCAATATCAGCGGATCAGGAAGTACTTTCTCTTTTCCTCTTCGATATACTACAACTTTGTATTCGCCGGCTGCTAATTCCGCGGGAATGTCTATCGATACTGGAGTAAGGTCACCTTCAGAAGCAGGAGGGGTTGCCTTCATAGTTGTATGTTCTACTGTTCCCGAAATCTTATGTATAAGGCGCACCTGACCGCTGCTGTCGAAAGATTCAAAATCAGAGCCCCAGTGCCTTGTCAGAAAATTAAGCTGTTGGCTTCTGCCTGTCAATTTAAAACGATATGGAGCGCCTTTGGCGATTATTTCAGCAGGTTTGTAAGGGACAACAGTTATGAATACAGGTTTAATTCGTATTAAATTGCCTTCATACGTCACACTTCCATTAACCCAGCCTTCCTCATTGGTTAAATGCTCGACCTGACCTTTTTTTGATCTTTTGAATGACACTTTGATCTTGTTTCCGCCCTTATAGTCAGCGGGCAAATACACCGACACACCGAATCCAGGCCACGGTCTTATATTTTCGTTGGGAACCCCTTCTAAACGAAAATCGTAAATGCCATTTTGTTCAAGGATCTCAGGTCGTATGTCCTCTTCCTTACAGCCGATCAGAACTGTTAGTAGTACCCAGTATAGTATTCTAAGTCGCTGCATAGTAATGTATATCGCATTGATTTGTTGGACTTTCATCGTCTGATATTAGCTAAATGTTGTATCAAGGTGTTAGTTTTCAAGAGCTAAAAGCTTGGAGACGAAGTAGCTGCCAATCTTGATTCTGCATATATAGGAACCACTAGTAAATTTACTTAGATCTAGGGTCTGTGCTTGGTTGCCTGCAGGGCAAGCATTCTCGTCAGAACTAAATAGTATGCGCCCACTAAAGTCAACTAGGTCAATGCGTACTAGCGAAGGTTCGCGCAGTATATAACGGACTATGGTTTTTCCTTTGGCAGGATTTGGCGTAATCCGGACCGAAGCAAATTCTTCATTTTCAATCAACGCTTCTTCCTCAGCTCCCATTCGAGCGGCTCCCCCGACTGCCAGCATGGGCGTGTACACAGCCTGACTTACCATGGTTCGGGTGGGGCTTATGATGTAGCAGCGATAGGACTTCCAGTTACTGTTGCTGACTGTAATGCTTTGTGCCGAAGAGAAGGCAGTGGTGATATGGTTATCGCCTCCCACCCATTTGTAAGTATACCCTGCTGGTGCTTTGATGGTGACGTTTGCGCCACTTTTGGTAATTGTGAAGCTCGGAGCAGTTGTAGCAGGTACCGAAGTCATGTTCTTTATTGGGGTAAAACCAAATCCCGTTTTGAATGCCTCAAATGCTTGATTTCCAGCTTCAACTAGTCCGGGGGCGATAAAATGAGTATTGTCATCAGCTCTGCGTTTAGAAGCTGGGATGATGTCTGAGTTCCAGATAGCTGCTGCAGAGGATCCTTGTTGAAGAATTCCTTGGTATGCTCTGGTTTTCTGCTGACCTGCGATTACAATGGGGTCTACGGTACCGTAGTACCATGTCGCTCTTGAAATTGCCCAGCTTAAATTATTGCTAAAATGTTCCCGACTTTTGTTCAAGACAATTTGGAGCTTTGAATCATAAGTCGACTCTGAGGTGTTCAAGACATTATCTGACTCCCCCTGATGCCATAGCACACATCTCGCGCCAAACATGCTGCCAAAGTAAGTTAAGGAATTCTTTAGGCTTTTATATGGTTGTCCAGCGGCCCCTTCACTATTCCAATCGAAGATATTGGCACAGCATATGTTGCCATCGAGAAGAGGCAGTTTTACCGTCGCAGTTTCGTCAAGGGCAGTTGCTGCCCAGTTCTCCACAGAGGATCCAGTAAATGCTGCATTGAAAAATAAAGTCGGTACAACTGTTCCTGGTATAAGTTCGTCTGCGATACGCTTGCCCAAATGCCCGTAAAACCAGGCTGAACGATTGCCGGATGGAGTAATTAGCTTTCCATCTACAATCTTTTCGATATACGGAAACTGATAAGTGTTTTTGCAGATCTGGTTGTTACTGATAGAATTAACGCAGTCATAGAACACCGGGTTAACGGTTGAGTTCACAATTCCATCCGTGCCCTGCGCGTTGGATTGGCCAGCGATGAAAACGACTTCGCCTACTCCGAACTTTACAGCTCCGGATGTGGTAGGAAAGTTGTTATTGCCTTCAAATGCGCCAACTTCCAGCAAATACCAGCCTGTATTGAAGGTGGCCGAAAATTTGAATACACCCGCATAGGGCGTACTCGCCAGGCCACTGTTCCAAATCGTTGCCGCTGCCAGTGGATTTCCGTTCTTGTCCAGTGAGGTAGTTCTGTACTTGATCACAAAATTGGCGCCTATTGGTGAGCCCGGTCGTACCTGTCCGGCTATGGCGACGCTCGCTTGTCCATTTGCATTGCGCTGGAATACAGACCGCTCTAATGGAAGAGAGATCGACATTTGTGCATTTGCAGTGAAGAAACTTGTAAAAAAGAGAAGGGATAAAAAGAGGTTTTTCATGATTCTGTCGGTGTGTTGTTGAAAGGCATATTGATTTTCCGGATTGTCACTTCTTTAAATAAGATGCGGTAGTCAGCAGGGGGATTTTAGAGCCGTAACGGGCATTTACTGCCTTGATGCATTCGTTCGCAATTACTGCCTGTCCAAAGCCGGTCGGGTGAATGGCATCGTCTGAGTAGAAGTTTCCGTTTGGAAATGTGGGATCCACCAGCACGCCATCGTCGGTGATGTAGTCACCTGAGTTGATCTTTTTGTAAAGACTGTATAAATCCAGGAGTGC
Source organism: Dyadobacter sp. Leaf189 (assembly GCF_001424405.1). GTDB lineage: Bacteria > Bacteroidota > Bacteroidia > Cytophagales > Spirosomataceae > Dyadobacter. Next base: position 590,674 of record NZ_LMPS01000004.1, on the reverse strand, counting down.
GAAATTGTTCTTTTCGGCGATGTATTTCACATAGTATTCATTGTACCAGCTGACTTGCCGGTAGCCGATTGTTTCATCACAATTTTCATCAACCGACAGCACTTCCCGCTCGCCAAGTACCTCATTGTCAGATTTGCCTGAAAATAAACTTTCAATCTTTTCTCCGGGCAGCAGCACGTCATTCTGGTTAGCTGGTCTGACCGGCCCGCATGCTGCTTTCACAGTCAGCTTGCATTCCGGGCAAAGCGATTGCAATCTTTTCAATGTGTAAAGTTTGAAATAGGGCAGGTCCATAACATCAGGAATATTGACCGCAATACCCTTACTACCTTTTCTAGCAGTCTCACTCAGGAAGGCAAACTCTGATTTGTCTGCCCGGTCACCTTCTTCCGGAGCGGGCAGTTGAGAAGGATCGCCGCCGACCAATGCGCTTCTCAGGTGACCGTCCATTCCCACATCAAAAACCAGAAAATCGGGCGTGATTTGGGATCTTAAATAACTCAGGTAGTTGGTGTTACCATCGTTAGCTTCCACATCCGGCAACAATCTTTTGAAGAATGGAATAAAATTCTGTGACTCCGTACTTGGTAAGTTGAGCGACGCATAATAATTAAAGTCTTTCCAGGCGCTTCTCGGATTGAAGAAAGGCAATGCCAGATTGTCAACACCTTCGGTGTATTTGATCAATGCACTGTCTCTGGAGTCTGGCACATAGGCTAAATGGTTGGTAACCTGAGTATACCTGAATGTGAGCCCGTTGTCCCGGATCAATATCTTGTAGCCTGATCCATTGTAATGTGCAGTGTCAAAGAGCGGCTGTTTCAGGTTTATACCCATTTGGTTAGCGAGTAAATTAGGGTAAGCCGTGAGCTGTGCTTCCCGGTACAATCCGCCGTTTTGAACACCAGCAGCCAGGGAGCCACCAACAACCAGCATTCGGGTGGGACTGGAAACTGCGGAATCTGAAAATGATCGTTGCGAAAGCTGGAAGGCTTTGCCAGGGTAGCCATTTAATACGAACAAATAGCAAAAAATGCATGCTGAAAGCCGAGAAAGGTAGTTTTTTGTCATCATTGTGGTGTGTAGGGAGGCTTGTTACGTAACTGTCAATCCCCAAAACTGGTGAGTTTCAGAGCCAATTCCTTTGACAAATATCAAAATCGTTATTGCTTCTTTTTCTGCTGCTTGTAATTGCTCCGCAGCCTGCTGAGATGCTCCTGCGTAATGCCGATGTATGAGGCGATGTGGCCAAGTTTTACCCTATTGAAAATATCCGGCAGCTGAACGAGCATAATCTGGTATCTTTCCTCTGCACCGCAGGAAGCAAAGGTTTTAACCCTCTCATCGAGAAATAGATAACTTTTCGAGATCAACGTTAAAGACAGCCGGTGCACAACAGGATATTCGTTGTACATGGATTCTATTTTGCGAAGAGGCAAACTATATATTTCAGAATTTTCCAGCAGCTCAATGTTATAGGCAGTTGGAGTGCCGGACAACAGGCTGTCAACCGCGCTTACAATCTGATTTTCAGCCACAAACCAGGCTGTTACATCCTTTCCATCTTTATAATAAAACACCCGCGCCAATCCTTTTTTAAGAAAGTATAGCTCGTTGCAAACTGCGCCACTTGAAATAAGCCGCACATTCTTTTTGAATCTAATGTGTTGCGTTACGTCCGCTATTCTCGCCTGTAAAGCTTCCGGTAAATCAATATTCTCGTTAATCAGATTGATGAAGGGGTTCATAAGATGAAGTGTGCGTTCTATTACTCCACAAAGTTCAACAATTCCTGATTTACTGCTAAGCTGTTAATTGGATCGACTGGTCGCGCAAATGCAAAAGGTATTTTTATGTGAACTGTAATTAATTCTAAATGAGGTAATTGATGTAGATATTAGCTTATGGTTCGTCGCATAATCAGGTCAATTACCAGCTCTTTTTTTAACATTTATCAAAAAATTTGAACCCAGCATATACTTGTGCAACGTCTGTTGGTCAACACGCATACCGCTTAGTCATATACGTAGCATTCAGCACTGAAATATCAGGCAGTATTAATGGACGAGCGATCCGATTTTGGTATATTGCTGTATAAGTCCCGACCAGTGTGCGGGGCGCTTCATCAACTTAAAAACAATGGCACAGTTCAAAATTCTCTCTTCCAACTTCCATGTCAGCACGATGGTTGAACATGGAACTCTCGCCTTTTTTCTCGATGGGAAACAGATCATCAGCGCACGCGATTCCATCGATACAAAGGAAATGATCCTGGACAAAGGCAAGCACGAATACCAATGGCAGGTAAATGGGAAAGACAACCTCACGAGGTATTCAATCCGTATGACAAGCAACGGCGTTTCAATTCCCGGGACAGGAGTCGGGCGCAGGACGTTGAAGGGTGGAGATACCGATTTTAGCGGGGGAGATTTTCAGATTAGTTAACCAGCTGCTACCATGAAAAAATATTTACATATAGCGCTGCTTATCAGTGGGCTTGTTTTGGCATTAGACATTGATCTGTTGGCCCAGGGAAAGGATGATTTTGCCACACTGGCACCCGATTCTGCAAGTAAGAAGCTGAATGAAAAGCTGCAATCCAACAATGCAACCAGCAATACCGGTACGCTTAGCAATTTGCCGAGCATCAGTTTAACCTCGATCTTTTCAGATACGCAAGCCGAGGCGAAGTTCTCTATTGTTTCCGGAAAGAGCATGTTCAATGTGGCACTGTCACAGGCATTTTCGGAAAAACCTAAAACAGCAACTTTCCTGGACATTGAAGGCATCACCACAGGGACCACGTTTTCGGTCGGCTGGCAAAAAACGATCGGACGAACCCCGATCCCTAAAAAGCTGCCGATTAAGAATATGGCCAGGTTCAATGCAGTCAAGGAAAAAGCAAGAGCGCGAAAGGGAATTGATGCTGCTACTGACGTGACTTACCTGGATATGAATGAGGCCGAAAAGAAGGAGCTGATCGAAGGTGGTGCGCTGGACCTGGACGCATTTGCTTCGCCGCTCATCTTCACTGCCCGGGTGAGCGCCAGTCGTGTCGCATTCAACTACATTCCCGATTCGCTGGCATTGAAACCTTCGGAAGCAACGCGCGTCGGGAAGAACTTCAATGTTGCCATTTCAAAATTCATGAGCCTGGATACTTACTTTTCATTGTCTTACAGCTTTGTAATCAACTATTCCAGCGGAAGCGATGTTTTGAATTACAACTTCCCGGTCGGAAATGCGGGGCATTCATTCAGCTCCGAAGTAACATTTGGCGAGCCTGCAGGGGCAAACGATTCAAGGATAAAAGGTGAGTTCCGTCAGCTGATCAGACGCAACTTTGTCCCGATCCTGGGTGTGAACCCAAGTGTCACCTGGATTGTAGGAAGTGAAAAAATGAACATCGACCTTCCCGTTTACTTCATCACCAAACGCGAAGACGGCGAATTCAACGGCTTACAGGCTGGCTTGAAACTGGGTTACACCAGCAGGTTCGACGACCGTTTCCTGAGTGACATCGTCAATCTGAAATCACAAAAAGTCTACTTCGGCCTATTTGTCACAAAACCCTTTTCGGTGCGTTGAAAGAAGGAGGAAAGGGGGGAAAGGGAGGAAGGAGGAAAGGGAGGAGGAAGGAGGAAGCGGGCTCTGCATAACAAGCACTTCCTCCCTTTCCTCCATTCTCCCTTTCCTCCATTCTCCATTCTCCTTCCTCCCTTTCCCAACGTTAAAACAATGCTGCCTGCACGAATGTGGCCTGGGTGAGGCCTTGGAGCGGGAAGCGTTCTACGATCTGGAATTTGTCGCCTTTAACAAGTGATCTCCGCAGCAGCTGCATTTCTGTTACCGGAAAACTAGCGGCAAACTTTTGATACTTCCATTCAAACCAGGCTTGTTCCAGCTGCTTATTATTCATGTTCCGCGCGATCGTATAGTGTGGGTCGGTGCAGTACTCGTGTTCGGCAGGTGACCACTGTTGAATGTGTTTGTCAATATCTGCTTTCAGCTTCTTCACTATCCCCAGAATATGTTGCGAAACCTTGTCTTCCACATCGATATACATGGTGCCATGCTCATATTTGTTGAAGCCGCTTAATTCCATTGCAAATGGGTCGGTGGTTTGGGCAATTTTCCTGCAACCCTGAATTACACGGTCCATTTTGCTCTGATGAATGACGCATTGCATCAACGACAGGTGAGGGGTGAGGTTAGCTGCATAATGGCAGCCGTAGCGGCGTTCGAAAAACTGCTTTACACTTGCAATATGCGCTTTGGTAACCTCGTCGCAGGAGAAGATCAGCAGGTACTCCAGCATGTGGTGCCGGATGTTTGTTAGTGTACTCGGGTGGTTATTGTTGATGTGAATACTTTTCATCTTACAGTTTGTTGAATGTCAGTGATTAGTAACACTACAAATGTAAGAATGGTATAATAAGTATCAAAGTTTTGATCTCAAAAATATCATAATTTTGTAAAAACCTGCATTACTGCTAAGTAAATGGGGAATGTTTTGCTGCTCAGTAGCTTATGATAACAGTTATGATGTGAAAATGGGCGCAAAGCTCAGCATGCAATGGGACCTTGCTGTAAACGCAGCATAATTTCGTTTAAGGATTTGGTAGTCAGTGGTTTCACAATCAGATCATGCACTTCCCGCAGTGACCTTGCCCTTGCAAAGTCTTCCTCATCATTGGACGAGCTTACCAGGAATATGTTCACTTTTTTTGAAAGAGAGGGAAGGAGCTTGCCCACGGCATCAAGGAACTGCCAGCCGTCCAGTACAGGCATATTAAGGTCAAGGAGGATCAGATCGGGGAGCTGGCCGGGGTCGCTGAGGTTTTCAACAAAAGCATCAACGGCGACTTGTCCGTTATCAAAATAAAACGTCTGTTCCGCAATGCAGGCGCGATTGATAATGATTTTGATTGCGAACCTGTAAATCTCGTCGTCGTCAACTACCCACAATCTGTTAACCTTGTTCATTGAAAATCAATTTAAATGCTGTTCCTATTCCAGGCGTACTCTCCACCTCAATATGTCCGCCCTGCGATTCGATCTGCGTTTTAACCAGAAACAACCCGACACCGTGTGCGTCTTTGTGATTGTGAAAAGTCTTATAAAGGCCAAATATCTTCTTCCGGTGCAGGTCCAGGTCGATCCCCAGCCCATTGTCGCGGCACTCCAATACGGTTTTTCCCTGCCGGTTCTTGTAAGATTTAAGCGTTATCCGCAGTTGCTCAGCAGGATTTCTGTACTTAACTGTATTGGATACCAGATTGGTAACGATACTTTCGAGATACACCCTGGGGAAAAGCACAGTTTCCTCTTCAAATTCGATAGATACCGCTGCATTGTTCATTTCCAGGTCGGTACCGAAGATGTTCAGTACTTTTTCTGTCACCGCCCGAAAGTGCAGTTGCTCGCTTTGAACTGCATTATCCTTGATCTTGATCGCCTTCGATAGGTCCTCCAATGTCGCATTCAGTCCATTGGATACGTCTTTCATTTTGTCAAAAAGCTGCGCATTGTCTTCGTCCAGCTTTTCCGGATCAATCAGCGTCGAAAGCAGCACCATATTGCTGGCGTGGTTGCGGATATTATGCGACAGGATATGCGTGAAATTTTTGAGCTGCTCGTTGTTGCGGGTGGTAAGTTCCAGGGATTTGCTAAGTGCCAGCTCCGCGTCTTTGTAGCGGCCGATATTCATGAAAATACCGCGCAGCTTGGTCACTTTTCCGTTTTCATCGTACAGCGGCCGGCCTGTCGATCTTACCCACACCGACTTGCCTGTCAATGTAGTCGCGATCAATTCCTTATCCCATTCCACTCCGTCCGAGATCGCTTTATTTACCGCCTCATTCGCATCCGGACGAAAAGATTCCTCCACGTGACTGTACAGACTGAGCTCATTGAGGGGGTAATCTTCCGGCAGTTCAAGGATGTCGTAAATCGTTTTCGACCACGTCCGTTTTTTGGTTACCAGATCTGTTTCCCAGCCGCCCACTTCGCTGATCCTCCCGGCCTCGGAGAGCAAAAACTCGCTCGCAGCCAGCTTTTCCTCTACAATTTTGCGTTTTTCAATTTCCTCTTCATACTCTTCCACGGAGCGCATACTCAGCACGCGTGGAAGTGTTTTATACAAAGCATAAACCGTAATCACGGATACAATCGCCGTGGCCAGGCGCAAGAGCGCACTAACCCGGTATATAGGCCACCAGAAAATCCAGGCATCAACCAAATGCGAGAGTCCGCAGAGCAGAATGAATGCAACAAACAGTAAAAACACGCCGTGAAAGGGTATATCCTTTCTTTTTCGCAGCAATGCGAGCAGCAGAATGGGAATGGCAAAGTAAGCTGCCCAGATCCCGATATCCGAAACGATATACAGCCAGCCGTGAAAGTCAGACCATTCTCCGCAGTACCAGCGCGGCGGCCAGTCGGATGTGTCAAATAATTGAGAAAAAAAGCTCGAAACCTGCTCATTGATAGGCACTTCTGCTCTTTGGGCCGCAGTGTTGGTTCGGCATACTGTGATACCTGCTGTTTGATTGGCAAGTAGCTGAGCGCTATCAGGTTTCAAGATTAAATATAGAGGGTTGCGTTGGGAGCGTCAAGATAAAGCTTTGTTGACAAAGATCAATTTCAGCTTTACGGTTTTTTCTAAAATATTGTGCGAGAGTGCAGAATTATTTTCCACGTGTAAATTTATAAGGCGTTGATAGACAGCGTGAAAAGAATATAACAATCTGTAAAACTAGTTGTAATAATTCAGACCGATAAACGTTCGGCTTTTGTAACCGCATATACCAAACCTTCAACTTCGATTCTTGCCATGATGAAAAGATTGCTTCTGCTCAGCCTTTTTGTGCCTTTTTGCACTAAATCAGTAGCCCAAATTCCCGGCGCACTCAGAATTCCTTACGGTCAGCCCGACATTCTGAGCGTGGCACCCGATGCCCGCATCAGCGGAATGGGCTACGCCGGCGTCGCTTTGAGCCCCGATGCAAATGCCACCTATATCAATCCCGCCAAGCTCGCCAGTGCAACAAACGATTTTGGTGCTTCCGCCTCCTTTTTTCGATGGTTACCGGCTCTTGTTGATGATTATTGGATCGGGTATGCAAGTGCCTATAAGAAGTTAGGTGAAAAGCAGGCAATCTCGGCTTCTGTTCAGTATTTTGATTACGAAACGTGGCTCATCAATGGTGACACGAAGCAGCTGGCAGACCTCGCTATCAGTGCAGCTTACTCCCGGCAGCTCGGCAAAAACTTTTCAATGGGAGCAACATTGAAATACATCAGTTCTGACTTAGGTTACGCTTATGTGAATGCAGGTACCATCAAAAAGGGGCAATCCGTTGCGGCGGATATCAGTGCGTACTACCATAAGCAGGTGACCGGCGGTCAGAGCGGGGAAGATTTTAACTGGTCACTCGGCGTAATTGCATCCAATCTGGGTAACAAAATTGATTTCGGATCAAGTGGCAAGTACTTTCTTCCTGCCAAACTCCGCATCGGTGGCGGACTTTCTTATACCGCCACGGGCAAGCACCGTATCAATCTGGTAGCCGATTTAAGCAAACTGATGGTGCCTACGCCAACAGCCAGCCAGAACGGACAGAATGGGGCGGTGTTAAAAGGTGCGTTAAGGTCTTTCTCGGATGCGCCGGGTGGTTTCAAGGAGGAAATGCAGGAGATTATGTTTTCTGTCGGCGCGGAATACTGGTATAAGAATGTGGTCGCATTGCGCGGCGGCTATTATGGCGAAAACCAGAAAAAAGCAGGTCAGCAGATCATAACGGTCGGTGCAGGCGCGCGCATTTTCCGAAACTTCAATGCCGATCTGGCCTACATTATCCCGTTAAAAGAAGGGAGTCCGCTCGCGGAAACACTCCGCACAACGGTTTCATTTTATATACCCGGGAAAAAAGGGTAGGGACAGCTTGATCTTTCGGGTACCTGGATTTCAGTTCACAAGAATTATGGTGCAACTGGGACAGCTTTTATTACCATCTGAAAAGTTCGCATTGTGGTGCCGGCATGCAGTTGCCAATTTGGCTGGGCCATGATAAAAACGATATTGACCTTACTGATTGTAAATCTTTCACTTACCGCCGCGCTGGGCCAGGCTGAATGGGTCCTGGCTGCCAGCCACGGGGACGTCAGGGTTTATAGTCGCGCAGTACCTGGTTCCAGGATCAAAGCCCTCAAAGCAGAATGCACCATGCAGGCAACGATGGCAGAAGTGCTGAGTTTGCTGAAAGATATTCCCGCTACCGGCAAATGGATGTGCCACACCAAACGCTGCGATCTGATCAGGCAGATCTCGGAAGATGAGCTCTATTACTATACCGAAGTAAGCCTGCCCTGGCCCCTTGATAACCGCGACTTTGTGAGCCACATGACCATCAGGCGTGACCTTTCATCGCAGGTTGTTACTGTCAATTCTCCCGCCGTACCCGGACATCTGCCCGTCAAGAAGGGGTTGGTGAGAATTACGGAGTCCGAAAGCAGGTGGACGATCACGCCAACGGGCAATGCAAAAGTTAGGCTCGAATACACGTTGCGGGTAGATCCCGGCGGTTTCATTCCCGCGCACATTATCAACTACTTCGCATTACAGGCGCCTTTTGAAACATTTGATAAAATGAAAACAGAGCTGCTGTCCCGCCGCGCATTGAAGGCTGCTGATAAGTAAGTAGCCAACCTTCCTTACTTTGGACTGTTAAATGTTGCAGCAAAGCCGGTTACAAGGCTCCGGGCACACATTTTTGTAAACGAGGAGTGAAATGTAAAACGAACAATATGGGAAAAGGTAAAGACCTGTTTGGTTACTACAATGATCTTGCAAAGGAAAAAGGCCCGGGCAGCAAGGAAAGCGCCTATGCCGGGATTTTGTTCCAGGCGCTGCTGATGGTAGGAGAGCGGCGCACTTTTGAGCTGCTGGAAGAGGCAGACGAGCAAGGTAAAAAGCTCAGATTGCTATATCCTCCCAATGCAAAAAAGGGCGACGCGCCCAGTGAAATCATAGTCGAATAAGGCTTGCTGGAATGGTTATTTAGTAAAGTGGTTTTCATCAGCAAAACTTGCAGCAAATCATGAAAACTACATTCTTATCACTGGCATTTTTCCTTCTGACGGCGTCAGGGATAGCCTTTGCACAGTCTACAACCATTTCAACCAACCCTAAAACCAAGGCAGGGGGAGATACTTCTGACGTATCCAACAGCACACCGGGAACAGGCCGCAGCGCCACAACCGGCGATCGCAAAACGGCCGGAGGTACAGGTCACCAGAAATCGGACGGTGCCTCACAGCCAGGCAGAGCAACCGGAGCAGGTGACCGATCTACACCAGGCGGTGACGATGGAAACGGCGGTACTACCGGAAAAACCAAGTTGCCTGGCGCTCAAAGCCAGGGCACCAATAAAAAAGCTATTCAGGATGGAAAAACAACCATAGCGAAGGATAGAAAACCAAAAGCCGAAGCGAAAAAGGATTGATAGCAAGCATTTTAGAGACTAAAACCCTGTTTTAAACAGGGTTTTTTTAGTTCCCTCCCACAACCGCCATCACCAGTGTAGCTGCATTGGTGGCAGCGATATCGTAAAAGTTACCCATATCGTCTTTCGCATGCTCATTGGCATTGTCGCTCATGCTCCTGATGATCAAAAAAGGAACGTTTTGCTGGTAACAGGTTTGTGCCACAGCCGCGCCTTCCATTTCAGTAGCTGCCGCTTTTAAATCTTTTATTAGTCTGTCCGTTATTTTTTTTGAAGAGACAAAAACGTCACCTGTGACGATCACGCCCTGTTTTACTGCGGGCATCCTGTTTCCTGATTTTCGTTGGATCTGCTGAAATGTCAATCCTTTGGAGACTTCCGTCGCCTTTGCAACCAATGCCGGATCGCATTTGAAAGTGACTGGATTGGCCAGGTTCGTGAGCGGGTTTTTGGTAGCCCAATATTCCATTGCATCATCTTTCACCGCGCCAAAATCATGGTAGGTAATGTCGGTGCCGATCACGATGTCGCCTGGCCTGAGCGCGGGATCCACAGCACCTGCGATTCCGGAAAATATCAGTTGTGTTGGGTTAAAATGTTCAAGCATTAATGTGGTTGTGATTGCCGCATTCACTTTTCCCACGCCGGTTTGCGCAAGTACCACATTCTTCCCGCGCAGCTGCCCGGTAATGAACCTGGCCGACCGGATTACCGTGTCTTTCGCATTCACAAGATTTGCACGTAAATGCACCAGTTCAGGTGGGAAAGCCCCCAGAATCCCGATTGTTTCCTGGGCATTAACATTGATTTGAAACAAACAAAAAACAAAAAGCAGCAAAGATTTTTTCATGAAAACAATTAAAATATTAATGCAAGAATGGCGAATAAGTCGATGATAATGAGTGCCAGACTGATTTCTCTTGCCCGGCCCGTCGCTATATGTAATGCAGTCCAGCTCAGGAAGCCCCAGATAATCCCCTGCGTAATGGAGTAGGTAAATGGAATAAGTACCATCGCCAGAAAAGCCGGGAAGGCCTCGTGCAGCTGGGTCCAGTTGATCTTGACAACCGGCTTCATCATAAAAACACCCACCAGTACCAGCGCCGGCGCAGTAGCTATCGCAGGTACCGCGCTCAATAATGGAGACAGGAAAAGAAATGGCAGGAAAAGCAGTGCGCCCGCAATCGCCGTAAGTCCCGTTTTGCCGCCCTGCTCAATGCCCACAGCCGATTCAATGTAGGCAGTGCCGGGACTGCTTCCGGTAAGTCCGGCCAGGGTTGTTGAAAAAGCGTCCACAATCAGCGAGCGACGGATGTTACGCGGCTCCCCGTTCTCGTCAAGCAGCTCGGAAGCTTCTGCCAGTCCCACGAATGTGGACAGGCTGTCGAACATATCTGTAAAAACAAATGCGAGGATCACAGGTGCAAGGCTCCATTTGAGCGAATTGACCAGGTCGAGATGGAAAAGCAGGCTGAAATCAGGAGGTGACACAATCCCCGAAATGGTAACAAGCGGCTCAGTCCCGCCCCACCAGCGCCCGATCGGCCAGGCCAGCAGGCTGGTGAGCACAATACCGATCAGGATACTGCCTTTTACATTCCGTATCAGCAGGATCACGGTGATCAGCAAGCCTGCAATGAAAGTGAGCGTGGATGCATTCAGGTTTCCAATGCTGATCATCGTGGCCGGGTTGGCGACAATGAATTTCGCATTGGCAAGGCCGATCAGCGTAATAAATAAGCCTATCCCAGAGGCAATTGCATAGCGCAACGGTTTAGGGATTGCCTTAACGATGTAGGAGCGGATATTGAAAATGGAAAGCAGCAAAAAGAAAATCCCCGACCAGAATACGGTTCCCAATGCAACTTCCCAGGAGAGCTTGTAGGTAAATACCGCCGTGAATGTAAAAAATGCATTCAAACCCATTCCGGGCGCAACCAGAATAGGGTTATTGGCATAAAGCCCCATCATCATGCTGCTGAAAAACGAAACAAGAATGGTGGCTGTCAGCACTGCCGAAAACGGCATTCCGGTCTGGCTTAGTATAGAAGGATTTACAACAATAATATAGGCGGTGGCCAGAAAAGAGGATACGCCGGCCAGTATCTCGGTCGAGAAGGAAGTTTGTTCCCTTTGCAGACTGGATTGTGAAAACATAAGGTCGTGTTTAGTTCAAATATATAGATTTAATCGGATCGGCAGGTTTAAGGGTACTTTGTTTTGAACTCGTCGGTTAAATTAACCCACTGCTTCAAGTAACTTTCAAATCCCTGGCGGCTTTTGGGACATATTCTTATTCCTGAACATAATGTTTAAATCTTTTCAATCCCGGATCAGTAAATGGAGTGTTGCTTCCGGGCTGCTGCTGCTAACCGCTTCGGTGCTGATCACTGGTCATACCAACTGGCAAAACCAGTCCGATCGCCCCGACTCGCTTCAACTTAATCCGTTTGTGGAGACTGGTTTCCCATATATTTCAACATCGGTGGACGCCCGTAAAATGGGGCCTTCTTTCCCGGCCGACAATGAAGCCGCGCGTACACTCGCATTGCAGCTCGGCGACAGTGCGTATGTGTGCTTTGATACCGATCTGCTGCGCTGGTCTGTGGCGTGGACAGGCAAGTTTTTGCCGATGGTTTTGATGGCGCAGATCTCCTACAATGATTTTTTCAACAAAAACAACAAGATCAGCAAGGTTACCGGCGCGCCTAAGATCGCGACGGGACTTTATGCAGGCTGGTCTGTCTCGGGACCATCTTTCCGCGAAAAAGAGAATGCGGAACCTACGTGGAAGGCGCTTCCGGCTTCGAAAGGCCGGTGGGGTGGTGTGTATGTTTTTGGCAAAAAAGCAGTTCTGAGCTATTCGGTTGGCAATGCATCGATTTACGAGCTGCCGGCAAGTGCACGGTTTGAAGGCGGTACCGCATTTACGCGCACATTCCAGGTGAGTAATGCAGACAAAGATCTTTACCTGACATTGGCCGAAGTGCCGAATGCGGCGGGTGTTCAGAAGAAAGGAAATATTACCTATTTGTTTAACAGCCAGGCAAAAGATACGGTTACGGCTGTGGCAATCATGGGAAAAGGGAAGCCTGGGTGGGAGCCGGCGGCCGTTGAAAACAGGTACCTGAATGTAAAAGTACCCGCAGGCGCAAAACCGGGGGAAGTAAGTATTGCGATCTGGAAAGGCCCTGTATCGAAAATGAGCGCATTTGAAAAGTTCTGCAAAACCAAACCCGCTGCCATGCCCGACTTCAAAACGGGCGGACCTGCATTGTGGCCACAGGAGGTAACCACGCGCGGCAAATTGGCGCCGGACACAGCTGCATTCGTGACAGACCAGCTCACACTGCCTCTGACCAATCCCTGGAAACGCAATGTCCGCATTGCGGATATCGCCTTTTTTAAAGACGGCCGGGCAGCAGTGGTAACCTTTGAGGGCGACGTGTGGACTGTGGAAGGTATCGACAAGCCTTTGCAGAATATAAGGTGGAGGCGCTTTGCATCCGGTTTTCACGAGCCGATGAGCATCGAAGTGGTGAAAGATACCATTTACGTTTTTGGCCGGGAAGGAATTGTAAAGCTGCACGATCTGAACAAAGACGGCAATGCTGATTTTTATGAGAATTTTTCCAATGTGATGTCGCAATCGGCTGAGTCGCGTGAGTGGGCGGCTGATATGGTTTATGCGCCGGACGGAAGTTTTTACATTGCCAAAGGAGGTAGCCTCAGCAACGGTCCGGGTATGACAGCGGTAACAGGAAAAGGGTTTCGTGCAGGTTCAGACCAGAATGGGACGATCCTGAAAATCTCACCAGACGGAAGAAATGCAGAAGTGATCGCCACCGGCTTGCGTGGTCCGTATCTTGGCTTTAATCCTGAAACAGGTGTATTAACCGCCACTGACCAGCAGGGCAACTTTGTTCCGTCATCACCCATTTATCTCGTTAAAAAAGGAGATTATTTCGGCGTACAGCCAACCATGCACCGCACAGATAATCCGCAGATCACGCCGCCTCTGACGTGGATACCTCACAGTGTCGACAGGTCGAGCCTTGGCCAGGCGTGGATCACGGGCAAGAAAATGGGGCCGCTCTCCGGGAGTCTTATCCACTTCTCATTCGGTCAGCCGGGACTTTTCCGTGTTCTGATCGATAGTGCATCGAAGGTAGTTCAGGGTGGCGTTTCGTTTATCAATGCCAATTATCCCGCACCTACCTCGAAAGGCGCGATGAACCCGGCCGATGAGCAGCTTTATGTAACGGGTTTCAACTTGTGGGGGTCGAGCTCGACCGGGATCAGTTCCCTGCTGAGGCTGCGGTACACAGGCAAGCCAAGCTATCTGCCCAACCATTTTCGCGCAGGTACCCAGGGTATTGTCATCGGATTTGATTCTCCTCTGGAATCGGCGGCAGCTACTAATGTTGGCAATTATGAAATCAAAAGGTACAACTACCAGCGCACCGAAGAGTACGGATCGGGGCATTTTAAACTTGACGGCAGTGTAGGTGAAGAGACAATGGCGGTGGCCGGCGCATATCTTTCCCCGGATAAAAAGCACATTCTGCTGCTTGTACCCGGTATGACCGACATCATGCAAATGGAAGTAGGCTACAAGCTGCTAGCAGCAGACGGCAGAAAAATGAACGATCATTTCTATTTCACCTTAAACCACACGAGCGACGTAGATTTTAAGAAATACGGATTTTCCAATGTAGACCTGGCTTTGTTAACCACGCAAAAAGCGTCTGCAGAACCGGCGAAAGCAGAAGTAGCGTCAGCTGCAAAGGGGAAGGAAGTGTTTCAGAAAATGGCTTGTGCTGGCTGCCACTCGGAAGGGCTGCGGACTGACGGAATGTACGGGCCGCCATTTCAGAACCTGTACAAATCCGAAAGGATCTTCGACGATGGAAGCAAAGTGATCGCCGACGAAAATTATATCCGCGAATCCATTCTGACCCCTTCAAAGCGCATTGTGAAAGGATATAATGAAGAAATGCCCTCGTTTGTAGGTGTGCTGTCGGATACTGATATTGAGTCTGTGATCTTGTATATCAAGTCTTTAAAGAAATAAGAGAATCTTGCGGGCTGCGCCATTCGGATTGCAGTTTGAGCATAGTATAAAAAAACAGGCGGCCCGAATGCTCAGGCCGCCTGTTTGCTTTAAAACCGAAATTTACAAGCCAAAACCTGTTGCAAGTCCTTTTACCGGATTGCTAAAAGCATATTTCAACTGCGTAGCGCCGGTTGCGGGGTTTACTGTGTAAAAACTGGTGGTACCTCCTACGGTGAAAATGGCATAGCCCATTCCTGTGAAGTTTCCGATGTCAAATCCAATGCTGGAACCAGCATCCATGCCGAGTGGCTTTCCGTCCATCAGGATTCCGTCATTTGGCGGATTTTGTTTGTAGATCATATCTTTTTGGCTGTCGATATCAAACAGCGTTGTGCCGGCTGTGGCTGCTGTTACGCCAGGATAGCTGTTGGTATAAGCTACTGCGGTAACAAAAGGCGTAGCGTTGTCCAGCTTCAATGCGCCATCAACAAGCGTCAAACCGCTCTCCACATTGATCCGCAGATTTTGTCCATTGTCGCTTACCACGCGGAGTCTGTCAGCCACAGGATTGAAATCCACGCCAAACTGGGTTCCGCTGAGCATAACCGGATTATTGCTTCCATCTTTAAGCATGGCCAGCTCGGTAGCTGCGCCGCTTCCCAGATCAATTCCGTATAGCTTGCTGTTTCCGCCAAGCGCATACAGTCTTCCATTCATCGGGCGGATATCGATTCCCTGCAGCATCACACCGTTCAGGCCGGAAATCGCCTTGGTACCGTATTCATTTCCATTCGTCGGGTTGAAGATTTTCAGGTTGTTGGCATTATCCAATGCGTAGGCTACCGGCATAGCCGGAATTGCAATACCAACAATATTTACACCGGCAGGCAAATCGCCCAGCTTCTGCAGTTTGCCCGTTTTTAAATCCACATAATCCAGCTCCCATTTGTTTTCGAATTTCACGGAAGCAATCGGATAACGGTCTGCTTCGGACATGTCGGGAGAAATATCAAAACCGCCAACTTCGCTGATATCCAATCCCAGCGGGCCAACAGGTACCAATGCACCGGGGTTAGGAGGATTTTGAATGTAAAGCATATTGGCTTCTGCATCAATGTCGTAAAGGGTAGTGCCCGCGCCGCCCGGAGCCGCTGTTACGCCGGCCCGGCTGTTGGTGTAAGCTACTGCGCCCACTTTCGGACTACCCGGGTTCAATGGGGAATCGCCTGCGAGGATTGCGCCTGTTTCAGGGTTCAACCGCAGGTTCTGGCCGGTATTGGTAACCACACGGATTTTATCAACAGTCGGGTTAAAATCAAAACCAATGCTCGACCCGCTCAATGCAGTTGCAAGTGTATCAACAATTGTTGCTTTGCCTTCCTGATCGCCCGTTTTTACATTCACATGATACAAAACGCTCGACGTACCGATCGCGTAAAGCTGCCCGGTCGCCGGACGAAAATCGATTCCCGCCAGTTTGTCGCCGCTCGCCAGACCGGTCACATTAAATGACCGCAAAGGCGAAGAGGTACTTCTGACATTGATTTCGTGCAGCTGGTTGTTGTCTGATAATGCGTAAAATATCCGGTCTGGCAACGTTTGTTCTGTTGGTGGAACGCGGTGATCCTCGCAGGAAGAGAGAAAGAGGAGGCTGAGGGAAGCAGCGGCGATTGCGCGCCGGGATGAATTGTTGAGAATCTTCATAAGCTGTTCGAGTAAAATGAAAATGGTTTTAAAACCATCTACGACGCAGCTTTGACGATGGATTAAATGTTTGCAAATAAATTTAATTCGCTTTTAATCTCATTTTAATGTGTTGGTTTATAGATAAATGTAAGTCCTGATACTCAGTTCATCGTGCGTGATTTTTACCTGTCGCATTTGCGGCAAGTACAACAGGTAACTGTGTTTGCACGCGCCACGAAAACCGGGCGGTTACCGGGTGGTGATCGGAAAGGGGGGTACCTTCCGGTGTGGAAAACAGGCGCTTCTCAAACTGGTAGTCTGTTGTTTCCATGTGCACCGCAGTACTGCCACGGTAAAGGATCTTGTCAATCGTTTCGGTATCATGGTCAATGGAGAGTATGTCTTTGGCCGGAATCGCGGCGAGCGGCTGAGGTACATTTCCCTCGTTTTTACTTTCAACCCAAACATCCTGCAAACCGAGCTCACTTTGTAAAACTGAAATATTATCCAGGTTATAGCTGTAACGTCCATTCAGGTCGCCCATCAGAATGACCGCATTCCCTTCTGAATTTTGCCGGATATACCGTGCAAGTTGAGCGATGTTCCGGCGGCGTGCCCTGGCTGCGGAGGGATGGTTATATGCATTGGCGTGTACATTGTAAAAATCTATGAAAACGGCCCGTGCGATTTCAACCCTGCTGAAAGTAAATCCTTTCGGCGTGAGGCAATCGGCGCCGGTACAATCTTCCCATTTGATCCTTTGCAGGTTCCTGACAGGAAACCGGGACAGCGTATTCAGCCCGTCGCCAAATGGGATCTTGCCTTTACTCACACTGCGGAAAGGGTGGTTGTTGCGGCTGTACAAAGTGCGGTTGTAATTGAAATCCTCCTGAACGTGCGCGATATCAAACCGGTTGAGACGAGCGCCGATTTCGCGGATACTGGGGTCCCGGTCGGTCGCTGCGCTGGAAATGAGCTGGGGCAAGCCTGCGATATTATAGCTGATCACGGTGAAGCTGCCTGAGGAGGAAGTGTCTTTCGCGGCGGCCTGGGTGTTATTGAAGTCGGGTATTTCGCGGGTAACTGTGTTCGCCCAGAGTGCAGGCAGCAGGAGCAGGAGCCAGACAGTGCGGTTTTGCTGGCGTTTTTTGGACTTGAACTTGATCATTCCGTGCGTTTTAATGATCTCCGAAATTAGTCCGGGCATGTGAACAGGATGCATCCGGAATATTACCTTATCATTATTTAATGCGGATATTTCAAGCATAATGGTTACATCCTGCATTTTGAATGCGGGAGCTGAATCATTAGGAACAAAATTTGCGTTGGGAATAATTGTTAACAGCAAGTTCACATTCAGGAAACCTGCACAAGCTATTTTAGCAGATCATAGCCACCATGAGAAAAGTGAGAGTTGCCTTTTTCGCTGAGATCCTCGTTGCCGATTTTGACGGGGCAGCGCGTACAATGTTCCAGCTTTTCAACCGCATTGATCCCGGGCAGTTTGAATTTTTGTTTATCTGCGCAAGCGGACCTGAGCAGGTCAGAGGTTTTGATTGTGTCCGCATTCCCTCGTTACCCATTCCATTCAACAGCCATTATGTGATCGGAATGCCCGCTTTCGCAGCGACGGAAACACGTGCGCGCCTCGATGCATTCCAGCCGGATCTTGTACATATCGCAACACCTTCTTTTCTGGGGCATTTTGGTTTGAGTTATGCAAAGGAAAACAGGCTGCCTGTCACCAGCATTTATCATACCCATTTTATCAGCTACATTTCCTACTATTTCAAGTACCTGCCATTTTTGATCAAACCTGTTGAAAACCGCGTCAGGAAATGGCAGAACAGGTTTTACGGGAGTTGTGATAAAGTTTACATTCCTTCAACAAGTATTGCTAATGAGCTGGTGGAGAGCGGAATGGCGCCGCATAACATGAAGATCTGGAAACGGGGAATGGACACAAGCCTGTTCTCGCCAACGAAAAAAGACGAACAATACCTTCGCAAGCTGACCGGCAATGACCTGCCCACTGTACTTTTTGCAAGCCGGCTGGTTTGGGAAAAAAACCTGGAAACGCTGATCGACATTTACAATCTGCTGAAAGCGGAGCATGTACCATGCAATTTCATCGTCGCCGGCGACGGTGTGGCCAGAAAGGATTGTGAAGCCAGAATGCCTGACGCGATCTTTCCCGGCCAGCTGGATCACACGCAGCTATCTGTGTTGTACGCTTCTGCGACCGTTTTCGTGTTTCCATCTGTATCTGAAACTTTCGGGAATGTGGTCCTGGAAGCGATGGCTTCTGGCCTGGTGCCGGTAGTTGCAGACGGCGGCGGAAGCAGGGATTTCATTGCAGAAGGTGAAAACGGCTTTAAATGCGCGCCCTACGATGCTTTTTGCTACGTCGAAAAAATCAGGGAAGTGATTGAAAACCCTGCATTGCGATCAAGATTAAGCGAAAATGCGATCGAATACAGCCGCAGCTATGATTGGGATGAACTCGCCAGGGTTTATTTTAGCGATCTCATTGCTTTGGCCCAACCTACGGAAAAGATCCAGTTTGAAGATTAACCCTGCATATATACGTATTATCAAGACCGTCCTGGTGCTAAGTATCTCGGTGCTGCTGTTCCAGTTCATCCGGAACACCGACCTGGCCGAAGTATCCGGGGCACTGCAAACAGCCGGTTCGGGCTTTCTGCTGGTTTTGTTCAGTACATTCGTCGCTTACTGGTGTGGCGCTGTGGGATGGTGGTATTGCCTGGGCGAATCACGCCGCCGGATTTCGCATTTCCGGATATTTGTAGTCAGGCATATTAGTGAAACCGTCGGTATGTTCAATCCTGCCAGTGTTGCGGGAGGCGATATGTTTAAGGTTTTCCTCTTGAAACCTTACGCGATTGATCAGCAAACTGCACTTACTTCGGTGGTCATGTACCGGTTTCTGATGATCCTCAGCCAGCTGGTGCTGCTTGTAGTGGCGATGCTCTGGCTGGTAAGCAGTCAGGATATGGTGTTGATAGCGCCGGTGTATGTCGCACTCATCATTGTTGCACTGGTGCTGTTTGCCACCGGTTGTTTCTGGTGGGTAAAAAGGGCGGCCGGGCTGGGGCCACTGGCGGCTGGTGCGGGAAGGCTGGTGAAGATCAACAGCAAAATACGCGAGATCCGCATCGAGCTTAACCGCTTCGCAAGCACGCACCCCAAAGAGCTGCTGCTCGCATTTGCCGCATTCCTGCTCCACTGGCTGATCGGCTCGGTTGAATTTTACATTATTTTGAAACTGCTCGGATACGATGTGACGCTCATGCACGGACTTTTGCTGGATATGGGCGTAGTGATCGTGAAGTCTGCCGGCGCATTCGTGCCCGGACAGATTGGTGTGGAAGAACTAGGCAATAAACTGATGCTGAGTGTTATCGGCATTTCGAGTGCATCGTTGTGGCTGTCGGTATCTGCACTCCGCCGCACGCGCCAGCTTTTCTGGATTTTAATGGGCGCATTGTTTTACGCGGTATTTGCCAGGAACAAACGCATATCCTCCTGAATTCAATGGAAATCCTCTTCGTAAGTCATAAATATCCGCCGGCTGTGGGTGGAATGGAAAAGCAAAGCTACGAGCTGATCACCGGAATGGAGCGGTATTGCAAAGTGCATAAAATCGTTTTTGACGGAAATGAAAGTATCATCCGCTTTTTTATTCTGTTAAAAAAAAGGATCATTGAAACCTGCGCGAAAAACCCCGGAATCAAGCTTATCCATTTTAACGACGGCCTGCTGGCTGCTTTTTGCGTGCGGCACGAAGGGTACACTCACCTGAAACGAACAGCTACCCTCCACGGCCTCGACGTCGTTTTTCCTAGTGCGATTTACCACAAAAACATTCTCCCCCGGTTCAACAGGTTTGATAAGCTCATTGCTGTAAGCAATGCTACCGCAAAAGCGGCTGTGTCACTTGGCATTCATGCAGAAAAGCTGGTTGTTATTCCAAATGGAGTGGATACGCAGATCCCGCATTCTCGCACCGAAGTTACCATTTCCGGATTGCTGGCTGAACACGGGATCAACTATCGCGGGCAGCGGATACTGGTAGCATTGGGCAGGCCTGTGAAGCGGAAGGGTATGTCGTGGTTTATCAAAAATGTGGTTCCCCGCCTGCAAGGTGAATTTCTGCTCCTTCTGATCGGCGCCTACCAGCCCGAACCGACCACGCCCGAAAAGCTGCTTTCGTTTTTACCGAAAAGTGTTTCGCGGAAAATCACATTGTTCCTCGGTTTTCCAACCGACAATGCCCCGCTTCGCGAAGTGCTCAGCAATCCCGCTTTGAATGCGAGGGTTAAGCATCTTGGAAAGCTCCCGACCGGTCACGTACAAGCCATTCTTGCTGCATCGGCTGCTTTCATCATGCCAAATATCAAAGTTGAGGGCGATATGGAAGGTTTCGGACTGGTTTGCCTGGAAGCCGCAATCGCCGGGGCTCCGGTTTTTGCAGCTGATATCGACGGTATCCCCGATGCAATTCAAGATGGTAAAAACGGGTACCTGCTTCCTTCGGGCAATGCTGCTGCCTGGGCGGAGCGGCTGAACGAAGTAATTCAGTCAGGACCGGCTAAGCCGAATCAGGAAGCATTCAGACTATATACCGAGGCAAATTTCAGCTGGGACAGGATGGTAAGACGTTATTATGATCTGTTCCGGTCCTTCGTGGAGCTCCGGTAGTCAGTGCGGCCGCAGGTAAGGGGAGAGCTCCATTACATCTACTTTCAGGAGCCGGCTTTTGAAAAGATCTGATTTGTATTTGAAAATGAAATTACGTAGCGACATTCCTGTTCGGTTAAGGATATACAGGTTCGCTGCCTCTTCGGATATATTGAATTTGAACAGCAGCTCCGGCACGCGGATTGTCTTGTTCTGGTTCAGCTCACTCCGAAGATATTCCACGATCCTGTCGGTAAGTACCTGCTCCGTTGATTTCTCTTCTGTTCTTTTGACTTCAAAATTGTTTCTTGCCAAAATGGTCACGATCAGGTCCATACTACCTTTGATCAACCGGATGTGAGAGGATTGGCGCTGGGTTATTTCAAATGCAATCTGGTTTACAAGGTAATGGATCGTCTCGCTGTCTCTTACATTCCTCAGCGGTTTTCCGGGTGTAAGTCTGCTGTTATTGCAAAAGTTCTCTGCGTGTTTGTACGTATCTGCAAAGTCTGCGTCCATAGCCTTTTTGGTGTGGAAATCTGTTGCCAGGTAGCTGTCAAATGCAAATACAAAAATTTCGGTGCCTTTATTTTCGTCAAAAACGGGCTGCTGTCCGGGTTTCAGCGCGATGATACCGGCTGGTAAATAGGAATGAATGCGGCCGTCGAGAACAAACTGGCCCTCGCCGGAAAGCACGTAAATAATGCGGTAATGTGAAAGGTGTTCGGGAGTACTTTCCCAGCAGTTGGTTTTACACTGAAGCAAATGAAATTTCTTGTGCGCACTGAATTTGACCACAGACATCAGAAAAAGGATTTGTTTAAACCCAATTTTCAAAAACATACATTCTTTTGAAATTCTAATTCTCCGAAGGCAGGTTTTGGGGACTTAAAGGCGGGTTTTCTCTTGCAGAAGCTGGCTAGGCACTAGCGGCCAAGCCAATTTTTGAAGTCGGTAATGCGCTCGGAACTGACAAAAACTTCCTGTGAAGTGGCGGGATTGAGATCGAGTTTCAGCTTGCCCGCCGAGATCATGTGGATGTCACGGATCGCATTGACGGAGATAAGCAGCGTCCGGTTGACGCGGAAGAAGTCGGCCGGATCAAGCAACTGCGACAATCTTTCCAGGCTATATTCAACCGCGAAATGCCGGCCGTCGAAAAGCCTCAGAAAAGTGGCACGTTCTTCAATGACGAAATAGGCGATCTCCGAAGTTTTAAATGTAAAAATACGGGGGCCGGCTGTTGCCAGAAACCGGTCTTTGTACTTCTCGCTCAGTAAGCTGGCAGGGCTTGTATCGTGATCAGCTTTTTCCTGTTGCAATGCATGCAGCTTTTTGAATTTCAGCAAAGAAGCTTGTAAATCAAGCGGGTTGATCGGTTTAAGAAGGTAATCAATGCTGTGTGCTTTGAAAGCTTTTTGCATGTATTTATCAAATGCAGTCGTGAAAATGATGGGGATCATCAGGTCAAGACTCTCTATGATCCTGAAACCATTATCGTCTTCCAGGTGAATATCGAGAAAGATCAGGTCGGGCCGCGTATTGGATTCATTTTGCAGATAAGCGATGGTCTCCAAAACGGAAGGTATGATCGCCAGCACGCGAACGGACGGATCAATGCCCGCGATAAGATTGCGCAACCTTTCGGCACTCAGTTCTTCATCCTCAACAATCAGCACATTCATGGTATCAGCGGGATTTTAACAACAAAGTGGCTGCTGTTTTTGTCGATAATAACATCTTTGTCCAGCAGCAGCTTGTACCTGTTGATAATATTCTTCAAGCCCAGTCCGGTGGTGGGTTCGGTCAGTTGTCTGAGCTGCAATGGATTACTCACCACCAGCATTCCGCCTTCGATGCCAATATTTATCCGCAGCGGGTTACTCACGGACATTGTATTGTGTTTCACGGCATTTTCAATCAGAAGCTGCAAAGTGAGCGGGATAATGGAATAGCGTTCCAGATCTGCCGGGGATAAGTCCGCATCGATAATGATTTTTTCCTTAAACCGCATGCGCAGCAGGTAAGTGTACGTTTCCAGGAATGCGACCTCTTCCTTCAGACTGATCTGATGCAGCTCGGCTTGTTCGAGAATGTACCGGTAAGCGAGCGACAGTTGCTGGATAAATTCGCTCGATTTTTCAGGACGGGATTCCACCAGCGAAGACAGTACACTGAGGTTATTAAACAAAAAATGCGGGCTGATCTGGTTTTTTAATGCGATAAAACGTGCATGTAAATTCTCCTTTTCCTGTTTTTCAGAGTCTACAAGCAGCTTTTTGAGTTTTTCCTGCACCTGGTTGTTGACACAGAGATAGTAAGCCGCGATCAGTGCGAGAATGGTCAGTGCCTCGTTGGAGCGCCTGTGAAAGGCCCTGATACGTTGCCAGTTGATATGGTCGAGAAAAGGTTGTTGAGGCTGGGTCCACAGGTTGTCCATCAGGCCCCAGGTATATCTTAGAATGGAATTGAAAAGGATTGCCATCAAAACAGCAGGAACGAGCGTGATCAGCTGATTGGAAAGCTTGAATTCGAGTGACTCGGCGGTGCCGGTCAGGACAGCGAGCTTTTCGAGGAACCAGTCGACCACATAAATCCAGCTGGTATAAAAAATGGTGCTGATTATGATTTCAATCCCGAAAAGCGGCAGGTTACCGGGTATGGTGTGCCAGCGTTCGGGCGGAACGTTTATGTAAGTCCGCAAGGGAATGTAAATGAGCGCAAGCGCAAAGCCGAGCAGCCATTTCTGACCAAAGATATAGGGCCGCATGTTTCGGGTTCAATGTGAATCGGCGAGTAAATTACGATAATCGTATTTCTGGTACTCACTGGATTTTTCTTTCTCCTTATAAATTTCAATCAGCTCGTTTTTTACTTGTCCTGCTGTTATCCTATTTACAACTCCACAATGAACTTTATACTGCCGAGATCGCCTTTTCTTTATGTAAACTGTTACACGATTCAAAAGAGGAACAATATCATGGAAATAGGAATAAGCATGTTCGGGGATCTGGCTTATAATCAGGCCGGACAGTCGTTTCAATCATCGCAGCAGCGCCTGCGGGATATGCTGGAAGAAGTCAAGCTGGCAGACCAGGTCGGACTTGATGTATTCGGGATAGGAGAGCACCACCGGCCCGACTTTGCCGTGTCAGCCCCGGAAATTATCCTGGCTGCTGCCGCGTCAGTTACCAAGCGGATCAAACTGACCAGCTCGGTGACGGTACTCAGCTCCAACGATCCCGTGCGTGTTTACCAAAACTTTTCCACTGTGGACCTGCTTTCCAATGGCCGCGCCGAAATCACAGTCGGCAGGGGAAGCTTTATTGAATCATTCCCGCTTTTCGGGTACGACCTCAATGATTACAATGGTCTGTTCACTGAAAAGCTGGACCTGCTGAAACAGATCAATGAAACAGAAACTATTAGCTGGAAAGGCAAATACCGCGCGTCGCTTGACAAGCAGCAGGTACTGCCACGGCCTTCCAACGGAAAGCTGGATATCTGGATCGCCGTGGGTGGTACGCCGCAGTCGGTCGTTCGTGCGGCCCGGCTTGGATTTCCATTGATCGTCGCGATCATAGGTGGCCAGCCTGCCCAGTTTCAACCGTTTTTTGAATTATATAAAACAGAGTATATCAATGCAGGTCACGATCCCGCCAAGATGCAGCTCGCGACGCATTCGCACGGCCTGGTAGGGGAGAATGGCGGCGCACTGGCCGACCTGTACTATCCGGGATATGCCGCGCAAATGGACCGAGTGGGAAGAAGCCGAGGCTGGTCGCCTTACACGCGCCAGCAGTTTGAAGGCGGTCGCAGCAGCAACGGTGCCTTGTTTGTAGGTGATCCCAACCAGGTTACCGATAAGATTTTACAGCAGCAGGAAATGTTCGGACTTACCCGCTTCCTGCTCCACACCGACGTAGGTGCGCCCGCCCACGATGTATTGATGAAGTCCATTGAATTACTTGGCGACAAAGTGGCTCCGGCAGTCAGGAAGGCGCTCCATAAGTAGGTTTGAAGGTGCAGAGGGCGGACCTGGCAAGTTACAAATGATCTGTTGCATCAGAACGCCAACTTTGGCAGTATTGGCAATGTAACTTGTTGTATCATAAACTTGACGCTATGTTCCTCTACCTGAAAAACCTTCTGTTAGTCTGCATTGTCACATTATTGTTCGCTGGCTGCGCGAAAAAGGATGACCGGAAAGTCAAAATTACTTTCCGGTTGAATAAAGCCAAAGGGGCCGGCGCAGTTCTGGTCACCTACAATATGCTCAATCTGGACACATTGGTTTTGGGGAAATCTACCTTGGATAGCAATGGTTTTGGGGTAATAGAAACAAAGATCGAAAAGCCGGTTTTCGGACATGTTTATTTGCAGGACCAGTATATTCCATTGTACCTCAAAGCAGGCGACGAGATCGTATTTGAAGCAGATACCAGTACTACGGGAGATGGAGTCAAAGTCGTCGGAGATGGCGCTGCGGTTAGCAGGTTTATTCGGAATACCCAGAAAATCAGGCAGAAATATCAGAATTATAAAGGAAAGATGATATGGCAAAATGAGCCTGCCGAGTTCGTGTCCAGCTTCAAATTGTATCAGAACGAATTGAACAAGGAACTTGAAAAACTGGAAAAAGAGGACGGTATCACCGCAGAGGAAGTAGAGTTGATGAAGAAGAAAGCAGGGATGACATTGCACGCTTATCAGCAGCATTATGTGAACAACCATTACAGCTATGACATGGACGATCCTACCATTCCGGCAGATTTGAAAAAGGTAGTTACGACGTTGCCCACGGATTCAGTTTTGTTGGACATGAACATGTATGAATACGGCGAAATCCTGTCGGGTTACCTGATTTCCGGTATTCACGGGCCCTTCGGCAAGCTGGCTGACAGTATGAACAAGGACTCACTCGATGGACACTGGGCGGAGCTGTCTGATACATTTATTCAGAAAATGAAGTTGCACCCCTTTTTGAAAAAGCATTTCAGAGCAGCCAATATCAACTATTGAGTACAAATGGAAGGCTTGTCGCCGGAATTAGCCCAGCTTCGCCAGGAATTCTATAAAACGACGGTCTCGCCTGTTTACAGAAAAACGCTGGACAAAAGCTTTGCCAAATGGGAGGCGCTTGGCAAAGGAAAGCCGGCGCCTGACTTTACGGGGGTTACCGCCAACGGAGACTCTGTTTCATTGCAAAGTCTCAAAGGCAAAGTTGTGTACATTGACGTATGGGCTACCTGGTGCGGGCCTTGCCGGGACGAATTCCCTGCATCGAAAAAGCTTGTGAAAGAGTTTGAGGGAAATGACAAGGTCGTATTTCTGTATGTATCTGTTGATCAGGATGTGAAGGCATGGAAGAAAATGCTGAGAGACGGGCAAGCTCCCGCCGGAATGCACATTAATCAGCAAACCGACGTAGCCGGATCAATCTGGGAGAAGTACCATCTCTGGGGTATTCCGCGCTATATTATGGTGGATAAAAATGGCAAAATGCTGGAAGCCCACGCTGCCCGGCCTAGCTCCGGAAAGGTAGCGGCGGCGATCAGGATGCAGTTAAAGGACAGCTGAATGCAAATGCCGAAAGTGGTTGCATTGTGATTTTTAGACCTGATCACACGCTTTGTTACGGGCGAATACCTTGAAATTTTGAAGTCTGGTGGATATATTTGTTCAGGCAGTTACCCCTACTGAACATCTGACGGATGACAACGGACGCACTCACATACCTGCGTGAAGAAATAAAAACCTACTTCCCTGAATCAAAAGAGCTTCAATTATCTGGCAGCCTGGCTAACCAGCCGCGCTTCAACTTTTATTTCGAAATCACCGGCGGGCTGCGTTTCCTGCTGTATCTCAACTGGGACGGTGACGGAGATGGATTTACATTGAAATGTCTGGAATTCGTGGAGGCTGGTGTGCTCAAAAAGCTGGTTTCTTCTTATCCCAACTCCGGCTCTAAAGTATTTAACATCGGTCAGCCCAGGTCTACGATCGGGTTTTTGTATAAAGGGAAAAACACTTTACAGCCGGTGTTCACAAGAGGATATTTCAATGAACCGCTTGGTGCCTCGGACATTACCTGCGGTCAGCTTCTGAATTCCATTGATCCTACGTTAATTGTAAGAAGCTGAATACACATTTTCTCCAAACTCTAAAACGGTCAGCGCAACCTGGCCAGCTGCATTTCAATGGTGTCGCGGCTCATGACAAAATGCAGCTGCATTGATTTTTGTGTACGGTTGCTCACGGAAATCATCAGGGTGTCCGTCCGCCTGTCTGCCCGGCTCGGATTACCATGAATGAACCTGATGTTGTTTTTCAGACTATCAAATTCGTAAGAGCCCGTGAGGCTTTCATCCGGCTTGTAGCGGTACGGGTTTGGACTGAATGCGCAGCCGTTCCAGCCTGCGAAGTATACCTTGTTCCACGCTTTGGTATCTGTAAGCCAGGCAGCGGAGGAAACGAGCTCGCTATTTCTTCGGAGCGTTTCTACTTTCCACGTTCCTTTGAGCACGGTGTCCGTTTTGGTACTTACAACGTAATATTGAATGGTGCAAAACGCAGCTGCAATGATCACGAACCGCAATGCATTTTTTAGAAAACCGGATTTGTCTGATACCCGCGGAAGCTTTTCCACGAGGTCCCAGAATGCAGTTTTGAGTTTTTGAAAATCGAGCAGGAGCAGGAAAGTAAGACTGATCGTGTAGATCACCGAATTGAAGAATGCGCCTACGGCAATCTGGTAAAACATGTTGATCAGAACAATGTTGACCATTACCGGCAGCAAAACCATGACGCCGATCAACGTGGTACGACGGAAAAGAAGCAGTATGGAACCGCCCACCTGGAACAATGCGAGGATTACCGCCAAAGTGTAGGAATAGCCAAAGTAGTACCAGGTAAGCGCGAAACCGCTCAGTTCGCCTACTGGAATATCAAGGTTAAACTCCGGTGATTGAAGCTGCGTTTTCAGAATTTTGGCAAAACCGTAAACGGAAATGGAATAAGCCAGCCAGTAGCGGATCACTCCCTGTAAAACGGCGTGTCGGATGCCGCTGTTACCTTTTCCTTCTTTCTCTTTTTCATGCCATAGAATCGCATAAACAAGCCCGCCCAGAAAGGCCACGGTCACAATGCCGATCAGTAATGGATGATAGTAGTGCCCGTATTTGTGTAAGAATGAAACCGGGACAAAGTTCAGTATGACAGTAAGGGATGACAATACGGCCAGAATCCCCAGAGTACATTTACAAATTTTCAGGAAGAGAGAGGAGCGGGACTGAGAAAAAGTTTCGGTCATAACGATACAGGAAAGAGCTGGAATCCTGTAAAGCTATGACCGAAAGTGAATTTTTGAAAGTATATAAGTGCCTGTTTTTGAGCAAACAGGAATTAACTTATTCTTTCACCAGCAAGCCCGGGTACAATGTACCGTCAGCTGTTGGGAAATTGAGGTTCAATAATTTGGCGATTAGCGGTGCGATATCCTGCAAACTCATTTCCGGAATTACTGCACCTGGTTTGATACCCTTTCCAAATGCCACAAAACCGGTTTGGATTTCTTTAAAATCGGGAAAAAATCCGTGGGTACCTCCGCTGGCACTGCGCATGAAGTCGCCGGTAGCTGCGCCGCTGATCGTAATGCCCTGTACGGGTGCGATAGCCAGAGCTGCATTCGGGTCAGAACCTACTGCGTCTAATGCCGCGCGGTCTTTCACCGCAAACAGCGCCTTCTGGTTTGCAGGCAGCTGGCTTAGGATCTGCTTTACCTTTTCCAGGGTTTTGGTATTGTTCTTATCTTTCAAATGCAAAAAGGCCGATCCGCCTGAGCTGTGGAAATAAGCTTTCCAGGCAGCCTTGTTGTTCGGGTCGTACAGGCCGGCTTTTGCGAGCAGGATATTGGGCGCAATGGCCGTGTGAATGTCTACAAAACCGTGGTCACCTGTGATGATAAATGTGGTTTTGTCCCTGATACCTGCCTTTTCCGTCGCTTCAATGATCGTTTTGATATTACGGTCAACTCCGGAGAGTGAGGATTTTACCTTGTCGCCTTCCCGGCCTTCTTCGTGTTCAAAATGGTCCACTGCAACCAAATGTACTGCCAGAAACGAGGGCTTGTGCTTACGGATCAGGTAGCTGCTGATACGCGCATTGTTTTCGTCAATGCTCAGGTAATCTGCGTCAAAATCAATTTCGTCCAGCTTTCCGGTGGCATGCTGCTGCACTTCCTCGAACAAGCCTTTCGGCGTAGAACTCTCGGTCAGCGCCTTGATGACAGTACGTTTGCCGCCTTTTGTTTCAGGCAAATTCCAGTACTCAGGTACATTATAGCTCGCCGGACTGTTGAGCGACACCGGCCAGAAAACCGACGCGGTAACCAGTCCTTTTTCTTTCGCCGCACTGAAAATGGTCGGAACCTTGATCGTGTTATAATCCCAGATCCATTTGCCGGTAACTTCCAGCGGCTCGGAAGGTGTGTTGTAATAAACCCCGTGCTTCAAAGGCTTCACCCCGGTAACCATCGTGGTGTGGGAAGGGTAGGTAACAGACGGAAAAACGCCCGTTACCCCGTCGGAGTAAGCCCCTGTCTGCATTCCCTGCCGTACATTGACCATGTTCCACGTAGGATCCTTATAAAACTCCGGGCGCAATCCGTCAATGCTTATCAGGATCACGTGTGAATCCTGGGCGAAAGCGTTTAGTGACAATGCGAGGGTGAGGAGTGTGAGTAGTTTTTTCATATTGTTCATTATTATTTCTAGTAAGTCCTCCTTTGGAAAATGTAATCGCCTTTGTCACCCTGAGCGCAGTCGAAGGGCCCTTCGACCGCCCGGCGGCCCGGTCCGCTCAGGGTGACAAAAAGCCGAAGGTGGTAATTGAAAAGGAGGAAGGAAGAATAGGTAGACAAACCTTCCTCCTTCCTTCCTTTCCTCCCTTTCCTCCTCTAATTAAAACGCATACCGCAAGCCGATCTGGATCTGGTATGGGCTACCGTTCAGGGTGGACACACCCACTCCATTACTCATGCCGTATCCGTATCTTTTAGTAGCCGGGTCGAATGACTTGATAGAGTAGAGGTTTTGCTTACCAAGGTTGGTTCCTACGCCCCAGTCTCTGTCCAGCAGGTTAGCTACATTGAAAATGTCAACTGATGCTTCCAGTCCGTGGTTTTTGTAGAAATTGAATTTCTTCGCCAATCTCAAATCAAACACACCGTAGAAACCATTGATACCACCGTTACGCTCTGCGATTTTGCCCATATCTCTCGTTAGATAATCCTTAATGCTTTGTTCTGCCTCGGGATTATTGAGGATTGCATTGATACCGTCACGGATGTTTTGCGGCGTTTCAGGGCTGTTAGGATCGTAAATGTAAGGCAGGTCATTTGAAGAAACGAAGTCACCGTTCATGTTACCGCTCACGGCCATGGAGTAGCGCGTTCCGCCGATGCCCGAGTAACGCAGACCCAATGTCACACCCCAGATACTTGGCGCAGTTCCGTAGAATACGACTTTGTTGCGGAAGTGGTTATTAGCATAAGTAATGCGGCTCAGATCGCGTGGATCATCGTTTACCATCAAATCAAGTGTCGCAGTATTCGCTACGTTACCGTTGTACGAAGTATTGTCTTTTGAATCATTCCAGGTATAAGAGAATGTGATCTGTCCGTCTTTGAAATAACGGTAAGTACCGTCAATCACAACTGCATACTGGTTCTTTTTACCCTCGCTCACGAGTTCCAGTACACGACCTACTTTGGTAGTCTTGCGGCTGTCCAGCCAGTTGGTAGCACCATTTTTTGCATTGATTTTATCGGCCGGCACATATACGCCACGGTTGGCTTCTGCTGCAATGCGGAAATAGGGATCTTCCACCATGTTGCGGTCAACATACATATAGTTGTTGCGCGCCCATGAAGCATAACCACTCACACCTACACGCAGACGGTCGCTGAAAAAGTGGTTGTACGAGAAGTTCGTTTTATAGAGAACCGGAATTTTCGCATTGGCATTGTTCATGTTGATTGTTACCAGACGCTCGATTTTCGGGTTATTGAAAAGGTCGGCGCCGGGAGCAGAAGCAGGGTTTTCGCGGTATCCCGGGAAGTCAGGACGAGGTACCTGGTCGCCCTGGATTTCAACGGCTGCTACCTTAGTTCCGTCAAACAACATGTTATTGATCATCGAATACGGGTTCAGCTGAGAGCCGAAAATACCCGCACCAAAACGGATAATGTCTTTGCTTTGCTCATTCACATCCCACGTAAACTGTACGCGTGGCTGCACTTGCGTTGTGTTGATTTTATTATCAGTGCGCAGGTTCAATTCATCAAATACAACCTGGCTGAAATTCGCTTTGTTCAGGTATTGCGTATTGTCCAGACGCAAACCTGCCATCATATCAAGACCACGCGCCAGCTTGGTATCCATTTGTGCGTACAAACCTGTTGCCAGCGAGTTTACGATCGAGCTTGGATCGTCCCGCAAGTTGATTTCACGTGCGTAGCGGTAGGGGGTCAGGTTGTTGAAGTTGTCAAGACCGGTGAAGTAGAAACGTCCATTCATTTCGCTACCGTAAACTGACTTCATGCGGTTGTACATCACGTCAATACCGAAAGTAAAGTTGATTTTACCCGTGTTGTAATAAAGGTTATTAACCGCCTGGTAAACTTGTCCTCTGAACCATTCAGGAGAAAAACGCTGACCACCGATTTGAATATTGGTGATATAGTTGTTTGTTCCCGAAGTGGAGTTTATGTTTTCAACGATTGCACGTGGAATACCCGCAGACGGAAGCTCCGAGCTCGGTATGACCGCTTCGTACTGATACAAATGCTGCACTTTGAATTCGTTCGTGACTTTTGGGCTCACGATCGTACGAAGCGATGCCATAATGCTGTTGTTGAACCGCTTGCGGTCGATGTAAGATTCGTATGCATTGATCGACGTGTTGTCACCTTCCGACAGCTTATCGTTTTCTGTAATCAGGTTATTGCGGAGCGTTAGCAGGTTCTTGGAATTCAACTGCCAGTCAATTCTTGCGAAAATCGCGTCCGTACCCTTTTTCTTGCCAAATGCACCAAACTGCGGACTGTTGGAAACACCGTATTTCGATCTTGCTATATCAAGGAAGTTGTCCAATGTTTGCTGCGTCACCTTGTTAGCTGCTACGTCTGCGTCAGATTGCAGGTTGGCGATAAACAGGGGACGCGAGTCGGCCTGATGGTCCCAGGCTACGAAGAAGTGAGCTTTGTCTTTTTTCAATGCACCACCCAGCGACAAACCAAATTGATTTGTCGAGAAATCCTGCGTTCTTTTATTACCTCTCAAATCATAACCGCTTGAAAGCCAGTCGGCACGCATGAAGTTAAATATGCTACCTGTCAATCTGTTTGTACCCGATTTGGTAACAGTGCTGATCGTTCCGCCACCCGCGCGGCCCAGTGTAACATCGTATTCATTGGTAACCACCTTGAACTCACGGATCGCCTCCATGGAAATCGCGTAAGCACCTCCGGTTTCTCCACCTGCAATGGTGCTCCGTGAGGTCATACCATCGATTGTATAGTTGGTAGAAGATCCCAGCTGACCGCCAAGGCTGTTACCGTTGCTCAATGGTGAAAGTTCAATAAGAGAGGTGAAATTCCGCCCGTTTACCGGCAATTTGGTAATGTCCTTTGCAGTAATAGGAGTGGATGCGCCGAGGTTGACAACTGTGTTTCTCAGCGAATTGGCCTTAATATCAACAGCCTGCAACTCATTAGCAGCACTTTCCATGGCGAAATTCAGTCTTAGCTGATCGCCCTGGTTCAGTGCGTAACCTGTTTTCTTTTGTTCTCCAAAACCAATAAATGAAACGGTGATGGAGTAAGGTGAGCCCAATGGAAGTTGTTTGATAATGTAATCACCATTTACATCGGTTACTGTTCCGGCCTGGAAACCGGTCGATTCATTTCTGACCAGAACGGTCGCGCCGACGATCGGCCCTGCTTGTACTTCGGTGACTTTACCGATAATTGTTGCCTCATTCCCCTGTCCGTACATGTCGGGAGCGATGAAGAACATTGCGATTGTCACAATGAGTCCTGTAATTAATCGATTCATTTTTTGTGAGTTAGATGAGTAATTGTTGTGGTTTTGAGAAATTGTGTTCACGTGTTTGTTTTACCACCGGGACATCCGGTGTTGCGTCGGTATTAAGAAGATGGGGTTACATGATCAACAGCGTGCAGGAGAGGCTTACCTGCAAGTGTCGGCTGTGCATTCGGCTGTACCGCTATGCTGTATACGATGCGGTTCTGAGGTGTTTTTTCAAATTCGTTTAATCCTGTTTTAACGCCCGCAAAAGTAGATAGTCAATGTTAAGGCTGTGTTACCGGCGGATTAAGGGTTGGTTAATGTTCCGTTTTCAAACAGTAGATGAACCAGACGGGTATAAAACAAAGAAGAGGCTGCCCGCCAGGTTTTCGGGACAGCCTCTCAGAAAGGGTGAAAGTGGGGCTTCTTAATTTACTTCCTGAATTGCATTCTTATCAACAAAGATGTGTGCGTAAGAGTATTCGCCCGCATTCGCATTGATAGCCGAAAACGAAAGTGTCATTTCAGCTTCTTCCGCAACAAATGTGATTGTTTTATCAACCCACGCAGCTTGCTTGCCTGTCAGATCAATGTATTCGGCTACGGCACCGGTAGAGTAGGACCTTACCAGATATACCGTTTTGGAATAGGCTGGCACAAATGGGAGCAAATGGCCGTCAAACTTGGTTGTAGCGACCCGGAAAGTAATTGCGTACTTCTTGCCTGGTTTTAAGTACTGCAATTTTGTTTTCACAGCTGATCGTTTTCCATTCGGCGACCAGGTATTAGAAGTAGTGGTAACTGTCGCAATGGAGGCAGAACTTGCAACACCCGGAATGGCCGGCAGTGGTTTAATCCAGGAAAAGTTACTGTCTCCCCAAAGGTTTGTAAAGCTTGACGATCCGGTAGGCAGCAGCTGCGGATTGTCCGGAGAGGTAAGGATGTCCCTTTGCCAACGTGTAGCGTAAACATTGTTGCCAGTCGGCCCGTTCGTTGTTGGAAAGCTGGGTAGTACCTCAATGCCGCCTCCTTGCTGTCCTTCTCTGAGAGACGAATTTTTACTTTCATTTAAAGGACTGGTTGCATTGATGGTTTCTTCTGAACAGCTACTCAGCATCAACAAACAAGCAAAGCCGAGACTAACCGGGAATTTTTGTAACAGGTTCATTTTTTTGACCTTTTTAGTGAGACATTTTTTTGTACTGATTACAAAAAAAGTTCTTGTAAAAGGATCAGGCGGTCCAAAATGAGCAGGTGGCAATCAGGTTTATTCTTCGGTATTAAAGTTCGTTTGTAAATGAAAATGACCTCCGACAAGGAGGTCATTTCGTGTGTTGCTCTATTATTTGGCTTCTCTCGTTGCTTCGATCGGGAACTCACCGTCATTGGTTACTACGATTCCTTTGAGCGTGTCGCCCTTTTGTACCATATCAATGGTAATAAGCGAACCCTGGAAATCGAGCTTGAAGTTGACCTTATCCTGGTTAATCTTCAGCTCCTTCATTTCGGACCTGTCGGTGCTTCCGAGATAGCCGGCAATTTTACCGCCTTTTTCTTCAAATGTCATTGTACCCGATTGATACTCAGGAGATACATTGGATACCGTGTACTTCCAGGTGCCTACCAGGGTGTCGGCAGCAAACCTTGCCGCGACGAAAAGCACGCTCACGCCGAGCATTGCGAGTAAAACAAAATTCTTTCTCATAGACTAATAGTACTTTAAGTGTAAAAAGATATAAAAACAAGAGATTCAAATGTAGAGAAAAAGGATTGAGAAAAGGAAATGGCCGGAGGTTATTTTGATTTAGAAAATATCAGAATTGAAATACTTTATTTAGCGGTCGACAGTATTGGTATAATCATACGAAGTGAATGCTTCCGGAACTTAATTCTGTGTTTTGTCTTAAAACAGAATATTTACTCCTAAAAGCTCTAAGAAAGTTCCTATTTTTTTTGATCCGTTTCAAGTGGTACCTCGTAGGTTTCAGTAATTGAAATTTCTCTCAACAAAACCGGATTTGCCGTAATGGAAAACAACTTACTACAAAATGCTGGCCCTATGCTTGAAAAGGTAAATCGGCGCTACTTTTTAAGATCAGCAGGAGTCGCTGCTGCAACTGGTGCCTTCATCATGGGATGTACATTGGACGATCACAATCTTCCTGGCGAAGTAGTGGATCTTGGAACGGGCGACATCGGAATTCTGAACTATGCATACGCACTGGAACAACTCGAAGCAGCTTTCTATACCCAGGTGATGATGTCTCCATACGCCGGAATGACCGACGAGGAGAAAATGATCCTGACCGATATCATGTACCACGAGATCGTACACCGTCAGTTCTTCAAAGCTGCATTGGGTGCTGCTGCGATCAAAGGGCTTACTCCTAATTTCGACGGCATCGACTTCAACAGCCGTGCAAGTGTACTTGGCGCTGCCAAATTGTTCGAAGATACTGGTGTTCAGGCTTATAACGGCGCTGGAAACCTGATCGAGAATGTTAATTATTTGCTTATTGCCGGTAAGATCGTTTCGGTTGAAGCGCGTCACGCTGCTGCAATCCGTGACTTGCTGAACCCTAATTCAGCTGATTTCTCTGGTGACGATGTGGTTGATCCTGCAACAGGTTTTGACAAAGCAGTGAAGCCAGGTGTGATTTTACCAGCTGTACAGCCTTTCGTTAAGAACACGATCAGCGGAAGCGGTTTGCCTCAATAATTAACAACTTTTACAACTTCGGAACAAAATGAACATATTTAATATACTCGAGCAATTCGAAAAATTCGATGGTGACGCAGTAGAGCGTATCGGATACACATCCCGCCGTTTTTTCTTTAACAAAGTAAGTGCGAAGGTAGCTGCGGCTGCTACGCCTGCGTTCCTTGCAAGCGCGATGAACAAAGCTTACGCACAATCATCCGATGCAGTTGAAGTGCTTAAATTCGCTTTGACACTGGAATATCTGGAAGACGAATTCTACAAAGTAGGAAACGATACAGCTGGTCTGATCCCTTCGATGTACAAGCCTGTTTTCATGCAGATCAGCAAGCATGAAGATGCACACGTTAAGTTTTTGGAAAAAGCACTTAATTTGACACCAGGTCAGAACAAACCAAAGTTTGACTTCACAGTAAACAAAACTTACGATACTTTCACCAATTTCGACACGTTCGTGTTCCTTTCACACGCATTTGAAGATACCGGTGTTCGTGCTTACAAAGGCCAGGCTGGTACTTTGATCAACGATCCGCAAATTCTTGAATATGCATTGCAGGTTCACTCTGTAGAAGCACGTCACGCTTCTATTTCAAGAAAAATCCTTTCTAAGATCAGAAACAACAAGGCTATCAAGTCCTGGATCACATTGGACGAAGGTTCACCTGCACCTGTTTACAAAGGATCTAACAGCGAAGCAACGATCGTTCAGGCTGGCGCTAACCTGCTTGACCTTGACCTTACTGGTATCCCTGATACAGGCGACATCAGATACAAGGCTGCAACAGAAGCATTCGACGAAATCCTGACTAAGGAAGAAACGTTTGCAATTGCAATGCCATTTATCGTTCCTTGACATATTTAATGCAAGTGTGAGGTTGGAGTGTGAAGAAAACAGGCTGTCTGGAAAGGCAGCCTGTTTTAGTTTACGGGTATCTCATTCCGGTAAGGCATGGAGCTCTGCGCTCCCATTCTCGTAACGCTGATCGCCGCAGCGCTGGCAGCGAACGTTACCGCATTGCTCAGCGGCATGTTTTCAGATAGGGCGACTGCAAGCGCACCATTAAAACAATCTCCTGCCGCCGTCGTGTCCGTTGCATTGACTTTCGGGGAAGCGATTAATGCGCTGCTTTCTGCCGTTCGCAGGTAAGCGCCTTTACTGCCTAGTGTGATAATCACGTTTTTGCAACCTTTTGCGAGCAGGATTTCCGCCGCTTTCTCAACAGAGGCGTGGTCTGAGACCCGAATGCCTGTGAGCAGCGCAGCTTCGGTTTCGTTGGGAGTAATAAGGTAAATGTTAGGGTAAATAGCTGCGGGCAGGTTTTGTGCGGGAGCGGGGTTCATTATGATTTTTGCACCCTTTTGGTGTGCAGCCGCGATAGCCGTTTCAACGGTAGTCAAAGGTATTTCAAGTTGCAACAGCAGGATATCCTCTGCCGAAAGTGCCACGAGTCCAAGCTCGGCATCGGCCGGAGTGAGGTGGTTATTGGCTCCCGGTGCTACGGCAATGCAATTCTGTCCGTTCTGGTCTACGTTAATCAGCGCAACGCCAGAAGGCGCGGTATCATCGGTAAAAACAAAGTCAGTGTGGATCTGTTCCTGGCGAAATTGCTGTAAAGCTTGTTTCCCGAAAAGATCGTTACCGACTTTACATATAAATGTGACGTTCCCTCCCAGTCGCGCTGCTGCTACTGCCTGGTTAGCGCCTTTTCCGCCGGGCGTCATTAAAAAATCACCCCCTATTACAGTTTCACCCATCGCAGGCAATCTTTCTGACTTGACCACCATGTCGGTGTTGGAACTTCCTACGACGTAGATCATGCGTACAATGCAGTTGGTTTTGGGTATTGTATCGACTTAACTGCGTGCAATTTAATGCGATTCGTTTAGCGGGAATAATAATTATAATGTAATGAGCAGCAACATACCTACTACTTCGAACTAAGAAATGGATTTTACAACAGAGACAAACGCCGCTGATCTCATTGTCGTAGCCGGCGCTACGGGGCAATTGGGTGGCAGGATCACACACTACCTGCTTCAAAAGGGTGCAAGGGTAAGAGCAATCATTCGCAAAGGCAGTTCCAACCCAAGTGTGAATGCACTGCAGGCAGCAGGCGCAGAGGTAGTCGAGGTTGATTTTACAAATATTCCTGAACTGGCAAGCGCCATTACCGGGGCTTCCTGCGTGGTATCTGCCTTGTCGGGCTTGCGGGAAGTGATTATCAATGCGCAGACGGAATTGCTGCAGGCCACGGTTTGGGCAGGTGTTACCCGGTTTATCCCATCCGATTATTCCATTGATTATACCAAATTGCGTCCGGGTTCCAACCGCAACCTCGACCTCAGGCGCGAGTTCAGCGAGGTAGTTGATAAATCGGGTATTCAGGCTACGTCTATACTCAACGGGATGTTCGCCGATCTGCTCACTGGTGAAGCGCCCTTGATTGTACCTGCATTGAAAAAGGTGATTTACTGGGGAGACAATGAGCAGCCGCTCGATTTTACCACCATCGAAAATACCGCCGAATTTACAGCGGCAGCCGCACTTGATCCCGCTACGCCGAGGTACCTGCGCATTGCAGGAGAAGTGGCATCAATTAAGGATCTGGCCAGAGCGGCAACTGAGGCACACGGAAAAGCTTTCGGTACTTTCAGGGTAGGCGGACTAGGAATGCTGGGTACGATGATCAAGCTTACCCGGACCATAGCTCCACAAGAAAAAGAAACGTTCCCGGCCTGGCAGGGAATGCAGTATATGCATAATATGTTTACTGGCCTTCCCAAGCTGGCACCGCTGGACAACGACCGCTATCCGGGGATCCGCTGGATTCCGGTTAAAGAGGTTTTGGCAAAAGAATGACGATAATCGGCAGCATGAAACATGAACAAGTCAGGCAGGATTTATGCATTAAATGCGTAATTTCCTGTCGAAACTTGTCGAAGTATTTCTGTAAAAGCGATTGACATTAGAAGAATTAAAGATTAGGTTTACTTTAGGTTATATTGGGCCTGAGAGTAAAAACACAATAATTAATCCTAAATCCTTTTAGTTAGCAATGCTAACAAGCTTTTATCGATATGAGCGTAGCTGCAAAAATTCTGATCGTAGAGGATAACCCGTTGCTGTCACGGCATCTGGAAGTTAATTTGGGCGGTAAGGGTTTTTCAATCAGCGGAGTGGCCAGGAACCTCACAGAAGCAGTTGCCATCATGAAAAAGCAGAGCGCCGATCTCGCTTTGATTGACATGAAACTGGACGGTCCCGAGGATGGCATTGCAACAGCACAGGAATTGTTGCGGATCAAATGGATACCCATTATCTACATTACCGGCGAAGACGCATATGAAGAAATAGCGGAACGAAGCCAGTCTACCTATCCGGCGGCTTTCCTCGAAAAGCCGGTGCGTTCCAACGAGCTCGTGGTCCAGATTAACCTGGCACTGCACAATTTTCAGGCTGGTAATTTACCGGCCGCCAAAACAAACCAGACCGAGCACATTGTATTTTTTACCGACAAGGAACACATTCAGGTAAAGCAGAATAACATTCTTTTTATTGAAGCAGACGGACCTTATGCGAGACTTTACCTGACTACCGAGGAATTTGTAAAGTTGTATCCCGGCAAAACATACAACTACATTCACATCTCTCCCAACATTGGCAGGATCTTCCCGGAACTGAAACCGGCGTTCTTCAAACTATCTCGCAAGCACGTAATCAATCTGGATCATATTACGAGAATGAGCGCGTCTCAAATTGTAATGGGAAACCACATTATCCCCATTCCGGAAGGCAGAAGATCGGAGCTGATCGCGGAACTGAATGTAGTTCGCAGCAGGTAGACTTACTTCGTTAGATAAAAACCGGATTTAATACGAAATAAACGGAGACTGGTTAAATTCCCGTTGAGCGAAGCGGTGCGCAGCATACATTTACATTACGTAAACGCTCTTTATCCGCGTAAGCTCTCCTTAATCAGAATGAAAGTCGTGCATTGCCTCCGGGTTCTGCACGATTTGTGTTTTAAAGCTTATCCCGTTTGAAGCAGATCCTTGTTTTCTGCGGCGGATGTACGCTTTTGAATGTGCTGAAAGGAGCCGGCACTCCATTCCACTTCCCATTCTCCGGGCTCGCCATTTCTAACTTTTTGCAGCTGCACATTCCAGCGCGGGTAACCCACGCCCGGCATGCCAGGTTCCAGCTGGCTGGGCAGTGGAGTGATCTTCCAGCGCGATACACTCGCCAACGTGTTTGCATTCCGCGGATTGTGCCGCAGCAGAAAACCGGTCACGCGGCTTTGTTCTACGGCCAGCTGTAAACGTCGCGATTCAGTAAGGGTAACTTCGGGAATTTCTCCTATCACAGCAGCCACGGCAGTACATTTCAGTGATTCTTCAATGGCCCACAGCAGGTCAGATTCCTTTTTAAGATCAATGAAAATGATCCGCTCCGGCTGTACCCCGAAAAATGCGAGTCCGGGCGGGAAGACTGTCCGGTTCAAGCT
Organism: Dyadobacter sp. Leaf189; assembly: GCF_001424405.1. GTDB lineage: Bacteria > Bacteroidota > Bacteroidia > Cytophagales > Spirosomataceae > Dyadobacter. The sequence goes on along the minus strand of NZ_LMPS01000004.1, from coordinate 550,412 downwards.
GATCCACAAACAGAAATCATTGATCTGCATTAATGGTCCCAGTAAAGCGGCTACAAATCCTGTAGTAGCAGCTGCATTTTCAGGTGCGTCGGTGATAAACTCGTGGACAGCGCCGGTAGGGAAGATCTGGTTCGGAAACGACATTTCAATGGGACCCAAGCCAAAATCAATGCGTTTGTCAATGGCCGGCGCACGGTATCCCTGTAAATTCAGGATTTCATTCTGTAGTTGTTCAAGAATAGCTGATTTGCTTGTTGATGATTTCATAGGAATATTGAGTATTGGTATTTTTAATACCACAATAATGATTCCAATGATACCAATTTATAGTAATAACTACAAGGATTAATAGCTTCCCGCCAGCTTTTTAGTCAGGAATGTGCTGATATCCAGCGCGTAAATGCTGTTATTGTTTTTGTAGTACATTTTCCTGTCATAAACAGGCGAGTTGGCCGGTGCATTACATCTGGCTGCCGTGCGCATTGTTGTCCGGTCCAGGATAAAAGTCTCTTTTCGGTTCCCCACGAATACATAACCGTCCGTTTCCAGGTACTTTAAATAAACCGATTTGGAATCTACTTTCTCGAACTTCTCAAAATCATTGGTAAACCTGAACAGCTCACCTGTTTCGGAAAAGAGGTAAAAGTGATCCTGGTCCAGACTGGCCTGTTGATAAATACTATCCTGCCGGATAAAAATTTCATCCGATACAAACGAGCGCATATTTGACTTTTCGTCAATGCGTACCACGTACTTTTGTATCAAACCTTCCGGCGAAAAGCGTTGTATATCCACCTTATCACGGTAAAGCATGTACAGCTCATTACTCTGTATCATGTAATCGGCGATGAAGTTCTTGCGCTCTTCCCATTCTTTCAAAAACAGCTCCTTACCTGTTTCTGCATCAAATGCTGCCACGTAAGGGTTACCCAGTGCGGTGAGCCTGCCGTATTTGGACGCGTGTCCCATATTGAGCATATAAATGACATTGCCCTCGCGAAACAGGTGTGACTTACTTGTTTTTTTAGTGTTCAGATCAGTTTCCCACAGTTTTTCCCCGTCCCAGGTATGGCAGCTGATTTTCTCTTTTGCGGCAAAATAAAATACGTCACCTGAATGCAGTACGTTCGATGAAATATTCAGCAGGTAATCTGAAAAACTTCCCATCGGAATAGCCATATAACCCGCAGAAGCCGCAGCTACTCCGCCAAGAACAGCCAGTCCAACCTTGCCCATATCGGTTTTTTTCGTGTGTGCCACCCGATTGACCGACCAGCCTTTTCCTTGCGTTAAACCCAAAGTATGCAGCCCTTCGGAAATGACCATTAAGGTAGTATCGTCGAGCATTTCCGTTTTTTGCCACCCGAATTCACCAGGTACCTCGCGCCTCCACATGGACTGGCCCGTTTTAAGATTGATCCCGTGAAGTGTATTCGGACCAGTCGCGGCGTAATCGTAGCACAATGCCAGGTTGAGTTCCGGATAAACGCGGTACGCGGTAGTTTGCCTGTTCCAAAGCGGCTTACCGTCTTCCGGATTCAGCCTGGATAATTTGGCCCCTTTTTGGTCCATGATCACGTTATCGACCTGCTGCACCGTAGTAATGCCGTATTTCTGCTTTTTGTCCCACCTGGTCGCCCCGCTTTCCATATCGATCCTGGTCAGCCTTCCCGCCATTTTCTACAGATCGTTGGTCGCGTTCTTCTTACGCAGCAAAACCGTAATCTCGTGTTGCTCAGGGGCGGGGTAGAAGTTGAAAACAGGCAATGCGAACTGGTATTCCCTGGCAATCAGCGGCGTATTTGTACGAAAGTCTGTGCCCGACTCTGAGGTGGTAATAGGTATATTCTTTCCAGCTTGACCAAAAACCTGGCAGGTGAATGCAAATAAGAGAACAGAGAGCAGCAGTTTTTTCATGGAGCTGTAATGAATGAACCAGGTGATATAAGGAGGATGTATTTGTAACCTTAAAAGTACAAAATTTATATTTTTTAGAATTATGCGGTTAAAAATAGTTCTGCCAAATACAATCTCCTCACCGGCGCTTACTTCTTCATTTGTCTCTTAAAAAATTCCCACGATTCTTCGAACATATCGAAATCAGTCACGAACTCGTGCTTTCCATTGACCACTTTCAACAGCGTAACTTCCGGTTTCCCTTTTTGCGCGTAAGTGTACTTTTCAACGGTAATGTTGTTGCCGGGATTGGCGTCGGGGAACATGGATTTGGTTGGCTGGCCGGTATATCCGTCTAGCTTAGCCCAGTATTGAAAAGATTCCTCGGTAGCACGTACATTGCCCAGCGTTACACCCGAGGTTTTCACTTCGCCACCATTATATGGATTCGTTTCATCGGCAGTTCCATTGGTGATCATTACAGGAATGGGCACATTACGTGGCGAACAATCCATATTTTCCTGTGTTGGCAAATTGGCGACAATCGCCGAAATCGCCTTGATCTTGTCTGGCATCGTCAAAGCTAACTTATACGACATGTGACCGCCTCCGGAGAAGCCTGTCGCAAAAACATGAGTTTTGTTGATCTTGTACAGTTTTGAAAAATAATCGATCATACCTGAGAAGAAAGCTTCCTCATTCACATTCTCGGTATTGGCGACCGCAGTAGAAGCTTTCCTGCATTCATTCCAGTATCTTTTATATCCGGCAGGATATACCAGCACCACATTTTCCGCTTCCGCCCGTGCTTGTAGCTTAGCAGCCCTGGGCGCTAATCCAAATGGTTCGCCTCCCGATCCGTGCATCACAAACACAAGGCTTGCGCCGGGTTTTACTTTGATGGATTTATCATAAACAAAAACACGCTGCTTGCCTTCGATCAGCAGCGAATCGGATACTAACTGGGCATTGGCCGCGATGAGGGAGATGGAAAAGAATGCAGTAAGAATTAACTTAAACATATGGGTATTTTTTGTTGCTGTTTAATTGTGAATTGCCTGTGCCCCTGACTTTTAAAGGGAGATACCTTTTACGCCTTTTAACCCAAAAAAAGTCCCCATTAAGGGGATTAGGGGGTTACGCATTTTCCAGCGTAGCAATGTCGAATTTTGACATTTGCATAAAAGCCTCGATCACGCGCGGTGCCTTTTCCGGATCTGACATTAGTTTTGATAAAACAGTCGGCACGATTTGCCAAGACATACCAAATCTGTCATCAAGCCAACCGCATTGACTATACTTGCCACCATCGCCCAGCTTTTCCCAGTAATAATCAATTTCTTCCTGCGTATCGCATTCTACCACAAAGGAAGTAGCCGGTGAAAATTTATAATGCGGCCCTCCATTGAGTCCCATGAATTTAAATCCATTGAGCTCAAAAGTCACCACCATCGGGTTTTCAGATGTGATCTTCGAGCTTTTGAAAATAGAGCAATAGTAATCTGCGGCCTCTTTGGCGTTTCCGTCGAACCACAGGCAGGGATAAATGGGCTTGATCATATCTGGTAAATTTTGTTGGTTAAAGTCGACTGGAAAGAACGGGTTTCAAATTAGCCAAAACGTATTTCATTTTTTCGTTAACCTGCTTTTTTCTTTCTTTCCTGACGATTAATAATTACCTCACTTTCACGAGCCCGTTTATGAAACTTATCCATCTTTTGCTCTTACTCATTATTTCAAATGCCGCACTTGCCCAGCGGGATACTTCTTTTGTTTTGGGTAAATACATTCACCTGCAAAAAGGCAGCGAATCGACAGACACAAGGCGCATTGAGCTGAAATCCGACATTGATACCACCTGGAACCGCTGGAAGGAGCGGGGTTACAGCTTCGGATTTGCACCTTCAAAGACACCTATGTACACCACCGTCAATGGGATTCTAAGCACACCTTACATGATCCAGGTGCGCGGCAATGCAGAAGAGCGGAACAAAAAGCGCTGGGGTTACCACGTCTTTGAAGGGTATGCGAAAGACGATAAATCGCGCATTACCATGCTGGTGAACAAACACATTGAAATGGAAAGGCCGGTAGCTGAGCTATACTATTATTCAACTGTGTACAACCACGACGAAACCGCCTACAACTGGTTTAAAATAGGCTCCGACGTGCGCCAGCATTCATTTATGTTTGGTCGCGACAAAGCCATTTTCTTTGGTTCTCTCAAACTCACCAATGCACTCACGCTCGGCAGCATCGGTAAAGAAGATATTTTAACAACAAAACCTGAAGGCGATGACGAGCAAAATGCCGAAAAAGATGCCAAATACGTCAATTATAAAGAGCTGAAAAACGGTGGTGACGGTACTATTTTCTATGACAAGGACAGGGATATTGTTGTCATAAAAATCAAAGGAAAATGGATGAAAGTAGCGGTAGAGGCATTACCTAAGGGAGTGGAGTATGGGTTTTAAAGGGAAGCGTTGTCAGGTGTGGCCGTTTATGGTTGGGATAGTTTGATTTAGGTATAAGGAATTTTGATTGCAAAGAATTTAAATATATTTAAGCTTTTACAATACACACTCTCCACTTAGATGAATATAGAAAAATACGCTATCAATGCGCTAAGCAAGACTGATTACCAGTTTTTTAGTGAAGGAAAAAACGGCCGCTTTGAGATGCGAATTTGCTTTGAGAGTATCGATGAGCACCTTTATAATTTGGCTTTTGGTTTATGGGACGAAAATCGGTGCGCTGTTGATGACCATACAGAACTTCATAATGGTGACATGGATATTATTCTGGCGACCGTTGCTGCACAGAGTATAGACTTTCTCGAAGCGAATAAAGAAGCCAGTATTTATGCTACGGGCCTTACGCTACCTGGAAAACTTGCTGTTCGAACGCGCAAATACCAAATTGGGATCAATAAACATCTTTCCCATCTTACGGAGCGACATAATGTTTATGGATTCAGAGTTTTAGAAGATGCGCATCCTGGCCTGATTGGCGGGTGGCCTTTTGGACGATCCGGCAGGTGGGAGCTGTTCCAGCCTAACACCAATTATGGTGCATTTTTGTTAAACCTGAAATGATTGGTTAAATTTGAAATAACACTTCCGATAGATATGGCAACTTCAACCGCAATTAAGAAAGAAAATTCTGAGAGCACGGATTTCGAAAAGAAGGAAAAATTTCAGAGCAATGAAGTTAATCCGCGCCCGCTTTCACGAAAAGCCGAAGAAGCAAAGATCTTCCTCGAGCGCAATCCCATTCCTAAGGAATTCCTCAAATCCTGAGAATGGCCGGTGTGGTCAGGTATTGCTTTAAATAGCTTTCCAAAACAAGACCTGACCAAGTATAATGCCTATCAAACCTACTGTTGCACTTCCGCAAGATAAACTTCCAGCTGATCGAATGTACCGCCGAAGCCCTGTTGCATGCTGTCCATAATTGAAAAATACGTTTCTTCCTGTGCCGGAGTGGCGTTAATGGGATGCCCCTGAATGGTAAGGGTGGTGATCCCGTTGTTTTCTTCCAAAGTAATTTGATTAAAAATCTCTAATGGAAAATCCATCGGGAACGGAGAGGTGATGATATTACCTGCTGCGTCGGCGAAAGAATTAATGAATTCCAGCAGATTGGGGCGTTGGATGTTTTTGTATTGGAATAATCCCCACATTACGTGGCCGTTCCCGTCCATTTTGTAGTGCGTTTTGCCGCCCGGCTTGAAATCGAAACTTTCCACCGTAAGCTGACTACCAGCTGGCCCCCACCATTGTTCAAATGCTTCCGGTGATGCAAATGCATCGAAGACTAATGTTTTAGGGGCTTTAAATTCGCGCACGATTTTCAAACCTGTTCTTTTTTCTGATTGCTCTTCCATTTTATTCAATGTTTGATTGATTGTCGTTTAACTGATTATTTGCCTGAACTTGACCGAGATAGCTTTCCAGTGAGTCGAACTTCTCGTTCCAGAATTGTTTGTACTGATCTACCCAATTTGAAACTTCTTTCAACCCATCCAATTTCGCCTCACAGAATCGCTCGCGCCCTTCCTGCCTCACCACCACCATTCCGCATTCTGTTAGAATTTTGATATGTTGAGAAACGGCCGGTCTGCTGATTTCGAAGTTGTCGGCAATTGCATTCAGGTTCATAGACTTTTTAGCGATCAGATTAATGATCTGCCGCCGGGTAGGATCTGAAATAGCTTGAAAAACATCCCTTCTTGCTTCTGTTGACATTGTGTAAGTATTTGCTTACACAATAATACATGTAAGTATTTACTTACGCAAATTTAATTTGTGAATTCACAGGGTGGAGTGTGAGTTATGAGTGAATCCTCAGTGCAACGGGAGTGAGTGAAGCGGATTAGTTTAGGAGAAGTTTCTTGCTTTCTCCTGCGGGGGAAATGATGTAGTACCTGTTGGTTGGTTTTAACTGGTAACTTACTGTGATCTGGTAGCTTACCTGGATTACCGGTTCAAGTACAACCGGGTTCATGACGATGTCAAAACTCTCAAAACCGAGCGGCAGGTAATAGCGGGAAACTGTTTTTTCAATTTCATTGATGTTAGTCTGCGCGCCGTTTTTCTTGACTGGCTTTACCGAAGTTCTAGAAAAAGCCTGGTAAGAAAAGTATCTTGACGAAGGTGAAATGGTATGAAAATTCTCCTGAACGGTTTTTTTCAATGTATCCAATTTCAGGTTTAATGCATCGAAAGATCTGATATTCTTCTTCAATGCGGCCACGCAGCTAGTGCGCAAAGAATCTTTAAAACTCTCCAATCTGGTATGAAAGCAATCTACTTTGACCAGATCGTAGATTTCATTCTGCGCCGCGATCGTGACCATCCGATCAAGCTGGTCAGCCTTTTTGTAGCGAATGCTCAGGTTTTTCTGCATTTCAAAACCCGCTGGAATTTCATTGGAAGTTTTGCTGAAAAGCCTGTTTTCTGTTTCAATATCGTATTTCGGGACAAATGAAATCATATCTACATCCATCTCGCTCTCGGCGATTCCGGCATTCACCAACCCTGTTTTAAATTTACTAATCCTTTCCAGCATGAGCCGATCGGTCACCTCCGCAGTTTCCCCGGTTTGCACTACATTGAAAGTAGCCACGTAAGTATCCGGCATGATGTTGATCAATCCTTTTACAGTAACTACGATAGTACTGTCATTTGAATTATCCCCGGAAAACCGGACTCCCGAGATAGGGTTTGCTCTTGCCGCATTGTATTGCGCATTGCCCATATAGTCATTCGCGTTCCCTGAAACTTGTGCATGGCTTTTGAAAACACTAAAAAGCAAAATGAGCGCAGCTGCAATCATGTATTTTTTCATACTCAGAACTTATTGGTTGAATATGAAAAATCAAGAGCCCTGCACAAAGTATCACAATGCGATTATTCTTCGGTAAGGGAGTTTTTATTAGGGAATGTTGCGTTATTGTCGCAGTAATTTTCACTCTCAAAACACAAAATCATGAGCACTTTGCAGCTAAGAGATGGCGCCACAATGTTTTACAAAGACTGGGGCACCGGACAACCTATCGTTTTTCACCACGGCTGGCCACTTTCCGGTGATGACTGGGATAGCCAAATGATGTTTTTCCTCGAAAAAGGTTTCCGCGTTATTGCCCACGACCGCCGCGGACACGGACGTTCTTCCCAAACGTACCAAGGTCATGAAATGGATACTTACGCGGCCGATGTAGCCGAGCTGGTTGCGCATCTGGACCTTAAAGATGCCATACACGTCGGGCACTCGACAGGTGGTGGCGAAGTGATACATTATGTAAACAAGCATGGAAACGGCAGGGTAGCAAAAGCGGTGCTGGTAAGTGCCGTAACTCCGATCATGGTGCAGAACGAAAACAATCCGGACGGTGTGCCGATGGGTGTTTTTGATGAAATCCGCGAGATGACCGCAACGCAAAGACCGCAGTATTTTAAAGACTTCTCGGAGGCTTTCTACGGTTACAATCGCGAAGGCGCTGTTGAAAAGCAGGGGATTCGTGACAACTGGTGGCGCCAGGGGATGATGGGAAGCATTCTTGCCCATTATGAATGCATCAAGGCATTTTCTGCGACAGATTTTACCGAAGATCTTCAAAGTGTTGATATCCCAGTATTGGTGTTACACGGTGAAGATGACCAGATTGTGCCTTATCAGATCACTGCATTGAAGGCGATTAAGCTGTTGAAAAATGGCAAACTGATCACATATCCGGGTTTTCCGCACGGAATGCCCACTACGGAAGCCGAAACGATTAACAAGGATATTCTGGCATTCATTCAGGAATAATAGCAACAGGCGCTATTTAGTTTACAGTATTATTAAAATGGCCGGGCAGAAATTCTTCTGCCCGGCCATCTTGCTTTACTAACGCGTATTTTTGTCATTAAGGAAACGACCTCCCTGTTTCCTTACAAATACTTGCATACACTGCGAGTGTCGTGCCGATATTCATCAGATTACGTTCATTCCCGCAACTACCCGTTCACTTTCGAACAGATAAAAAAGTTATTGTAATAATCTAATTCACTGATAATGAGATTACAATGATAGTGCAAGTCTTTCGGCACACCATTTGTTTAGCAAATATCAAGAAAATACATTTCAACAAATGGGAAGATCCTACTTAGGCGAATTTGAAGAACTTGTCCTGCTCGCAGTTACCGTCCTCAACACCGGCGCTTATGGCGTGAGCATTGCCGAAGAGCTCCGTCAGCGTGCCAACCGGACCATCAGTCTGAGCGCCGTGCACATTGCATTGTACCGGCTTGAAGAGAAAGGCTACCTCATCTCAGAAATGGGCGGGGCAACATTGAGTCGGGGCGGAAGGAAGAAGCGCCTTTTCAGCATCACCAATGCAGGCCGCGAAATGCTGGCCGAAATCCAGGAAGTAAGGAACCAGTTCTGGACCGCCATCTTAAATCCCTCCCAATCATGAAAGACAACAACCAAATCGCTCCACCGCGCTGGGCCAATAACTTATTCAAACTGCTTTGCCCGCACGAACTCTTCGAAGAACTCCAAGGCGACCTGCAGCAACAATTCGAGCTGGATGTAAAAAGAGTAGGAGTAAAGGCAGCAGAGAGAATATATGCGCTAGAAACCCTAAAATTCGCCAAACCCTATTTCCTAAAAAAAAGATTACTAACCCTTAAGAAAGCTAAAAGTCAACCGCCAACAGCTAACCGCCAACCGCCAATAGTCAACCGCAAAAAAAAAGCCGACCGCCGAAAGCCGACCACCGATAGCCGTAACAATCATGCTCCAAAACTACCTCACCACCGCACGTCGCACCCTTGCACGCCACAAATCCTACACCCTCATCAACGTCCTCGGCCTCGTGCTGGGAATGAGCTGTGCGATCCTTATTTTCTCATTCGTCAATTACCATTTGGGTTTCGATAAATTTCACGCAAATGCCGACCGTATTTACCGTGTCACCTCCGAGCTGCACAATGAAACCGTCAGCAAGTACGGCATCGTGCCGCAGCCGATTGGCGCCGCCATGCGCGACGATTATGCATTTGTAGAAAAAGCCGCGATGACGATCAATTTTGGCGGCACCATTTCCATTCCGTCGCGAAAAGACAATCCGAAGTTTGGTGACGGTGTGGCTTATACGGAGCCGGATTTCTTTGCAATAATGGATTTCCCATTGGTAGCGGGAGACCCTCAAACCATGCTCTCACAGCCCAATACTGCCGTGATCACAGAGCGATTGGCAGAGACATATTTTGGTGTAAAAAATGCATTGGGTAAAAGCTTACGGCTCGATAACAAAACCGATATCACCGTTACAGGTATCATCAAAAATTTGCCTGAAAACACCGATTTCCGCCAGGAGATCTTCCTTTCATACGTCACGATCAGCCAAACGCAACCCTGGCTCAATAGCTGGGGCGGCATTTATAGCGGCACCCAGGCTTTCGTACTCCTGAAACCCGGTACCGACATTGTCAAAGCGGACAGGTTAATGGCCGGCATTTCCACCAAATATTACGATGCAAAAGGCGCTAAAACGTTCAGCTACCATTTGCAGCCGCTTTCGGACGTGCATATGAACCAGGAATTCGGCGGCGCCATTGCTAAAAGCCAGCTGATTGCGCTGTCCCTCATTGCCGTTTTCCTGATCATCACTGCCTGCGTCAATTTCATTAATCTCGCCACGGCGCAAGCTTTGGGGCGCAGTAGGGAAATTGGTGTGCGAAAAGTAATGGGAAGTATGAAATCGCAGCTTTTCTGGCAATTCATTACCGAAACCGCCCTCATTACTGTCATCGCTTTCGTGTTCGCGATTGGGTTGGCTTACTTCTCGCTCCCGTATATGAACGAAATGCTGTCGACGCGCGTCACGCTCGGTTTGTTGCAGGATTTCAACCAACCTCTTTTCATTTTCGGCTTGCTTGTCGTCGTAACTTTCGTTGCCGGCTCTTATCCTGGACTGGTACTCGCAGGTTTCCAGCCCATTATGGCGCTCAAAGGCAAAATGACGCAAAGTCAGGTCGGCGGATTTTCCATTCGGAAAGGTTTGGTTGTAACTCAATTTGCCATTTCGCAAACGCTTCTGATCGGCACGATTGTCGTCACTAGTCAGATGCGGTTCAACAGTGAGGCTGATATGGGTTTCAAAAAAGACGCCATTGTAATGCTGCCTGTGCCCGAAACGTCCCCGGCCAAAACCAGCGCTATGCGTGCGCGGCTGTCGCAGTTGCCGGAAGTTGAAAAGATCGCCTTTTGCGAAGCGCCGCCTGCCTCGCCCGACGGGAATTTTGATACAGGCATCCGCTACGCATCGCGCCCCGAGCAGGAGAAGTTCACGATTTTCCTTAAATCCGGTGATCCTGAATACCTTTCCATGTTCGGTTTGCAGCTGGTGGCTGGCCGTAACCTTGCTCAGTCCGATACTGTGCGGGAATATCTGCTGAACGAAACCGCCGTGAAAAAGCTGGGCGTGAAACCGGAGGAGGCGATCGGGAAAAATGTGAGTGTCAATGGCGCGGACGGCATGATCGTGGGGGTGATGAAAGACTTTCATAATTTCTCTTTCCGCTCCAAGATCGAGCCGGTTTGCCTCACCACGCGGTCCGACCATTATTCCCGCGTGGCCCTCAAAATCAGCGGACAAAATGTGCCTAAAACCCTCGCCTCCCTCGAAAAGATCTGGAACGAAACCAATGCCGAGTACATTTATTCCTACCAGTTCCTGGACGATCACCTGACGTATTTTTACGGAACCGACGAGCTCGTTTTAAAGCTCATGTGGATCTTCGCCGCCATCGCGATCTTCATCGGCTGCCTCGGCCTGTACGGACTCATTTCCTTCATGGCCGCCCAAAAAACCAAAGAAATCGGAGTCCGCAAAACCTTAGGTGCCGGCATCGGAAGTATCATCTGGCTCTTCGGCAAGCAATTCGCCCAGCTCCTGGTAATCGCCTTCGTCATCGCCGCGCCGATTGGTTGGTGGTTGATGGATAAGTACTTAGCTGATTTCAAGTATCATATTGATTTGAATGCTACGATTTTTTTGGCTGCAATTGGGATTACGTTTTTGATTGCGATTGTGACGGTAGGGTATCGGTCGGTGAAGGCGGCGTTGATGAATCCGGTGAAGGCGTTGAGAAGTGAATGATTCAATGATCGAATGATTGAATGATTGAATGATCGAAATGATCTTTTATAATTGAATCTAAGGTGGGAAATTTGCTTAATCGTTTTTAGTATAGATCGAACATTTAAATGAACATTATATCTCATACTGTCGATGAAGTTCAGATTGGCGAAGTCACTTCTGACAAGCTGATTATCGAAACCGTGGAAGACGGATTGGACCTGCTCGGTAATCTTTATTACCAGGGATTTGATAGCATTGTCATTCACGAAGAGAATATTACACCCGCCTTCTTTGACCTGAAAACCGGCATTGCAGGAGAGATACTTCAAAAATTCTCAAACTATCGGATGCGTTTAGCCATTATCGGCAACTTCGAAAAATATTCCTCAAAAAGCATTCAAGATTTCATTTTTGAAAGTAACAGGATTGGGAGGATCAACTTTTTGGGGAGTGTTGTAGAGGCGTTGAAAAGGTTATCGCATGTGGGTTAGTGGAGAGCACATTTAATGAAGCCAGCAAAATTATTTTAGTTCGATGATTATTTCTGAATGTCTCTGAGCTACAATTTTCTAAGCTTCCTAATAGCATTCTGATAATCTACGAATGCTCTACCGAATTCTTCCGTATACTCATAGTTACTGAATTCGTATTCTTCATTCAATCCAGTATTGGTTTGCAAACTAATCTCTCCATACTTCACAATGGGAATTTGATAATTGTTTTTGAATCTTTTATCTGGCGTTCCGTTCTTATTGACCTTTGCCCAAGTTCTATCAATAATTGTCGAGTCTGGTGGCACTGAACCCGTTTCTGTGAACCGAACATATCTGTAATTGAACTGAATTTCATCAAATCCAATTACTGCAAAACTGGTTTTTGAAGAATACATAATAATAAAGCTAGGATAGAAATATAGATCAGCCCCATTTGCGTTTTGAAAATAAAGCGCATTTAGATCTGATTTAATGTCAGGTAGAGATTTTAAAGTAAATCTGACATCGCGCTTATTTACCAGTGTACTTGCAGATGAACGTGCTGCAACTCGGTCTTGATAATGTGCACTCGTCACGTCCCAGATTCGATGTGAAGATGTTAACTTTTGGAAAGCTCGGATGAGAGCATCATATTTTTCTTGAATATGTGGCTCAAAATCTACTTCAAGTTTTACAAAACAATTTTCGATCTGCTGTTTTGTTTGTTTTACTGCTTCTTTTTGCGCTAATAAGTCAACACGGATATTTTCGGCAATGGCTTTTTTTACAAGACCATAAATTAGTATGTAAGACGCTGCCAATTTGAAGACTGAGAGAGTAGCTGCAAACTGAATTTTGCGTAAATCCATTTGCAAATCTAAACGTTGCTGATGAGCTAGCAAAATTGCTTCCTTTATCCCCTGCATATCCTGGCTAGTTATTTCCTGAACATCTGCACTGAAAATATTATCGCTTTGATCGCTAACTAAATGCTCGTTAAATGTTTGAGGATCAATTAGCGGCTTATTATTTTTACCTGTTAACTTTTCCCGGTGATATAAACCAAGTGCCGGGATCCCTGTATTTAAATATGTCCCAGATTTACCAATAGTTAAACTTGCTCCCCTCACTCCAATGGATGTAGTTATTCCACTTTTACTGAAATTAAAGTGTACTCCTGGTATTATTTTGATTCGTTTACGGAAACTCCATGCCATGATGATAAAATTTTTAGGAGGTTTGTCAGAATTAAACTTTTCCTCCAAAAAACCCAATTATTTTATCAAACGGAAGTAATTATTCTAACCAATTATTAAACGGTATGCGCCTTCTCGTACCCTTCAAAATTCGGCCTTCAAGCAAATCAGAGAGTCTAACAAGATTTGCATTTCTCCAAATTTCTTCCGAACCTTCAAGCTCCTAATCAAATGTAACATATGAAGAATCTTGCAAGAAATGCCCTGTTATGGTGGGGGTCGGCGAAAGCTCCCCAAGCGGTGTTACATCTGCTAGGACACCTAAAACAGGGCACCCCTGTTTTCCATCCTAATAATGTAACACTATGCAAACACAACCAAATTCCGACGAATCTTCGGATTCGAGGCACCTGGCTTACGGCCGGGAAGTCGCAGAGTTGCTCAGCCAGAGCCACGCTTCCACCTGGGTCAATGACCTTTGGGACATTTACAGCGGCTATATGGTCGCCCAGCCAGAGCTCGGCTACAATCCACGCGCGAGTCACATTTTCGCGTCTTTTAAAGAGCTGGTGTTCTTCTTTGAGCGCATTGGCGAGATGAAAAAGTAAGAGGGATTAATCACTCCATCTTCAAACCAAGAGCCAGGTAGCCTTCGCGGATTGCCTGGCTCTTGGCTTTACTAGTTCAGAAATTGTGCTACACCGAAGCAAAAGCCGCAGCGCGGCAAAACATCGGTAGACTGAGATGGCAAGTACGATGTGGAAATCCCGGAGGGATGTAATGTTTTCGTTGTTACATGCCTATGGCATTTGTGCGATCTCTTGGGGCCACCGTTGTTACAAATATTTATGTCTAGCGGCATTTTCCTGATGCATATTTTGGCTAGACTACAATCCGGTGCGCTGCATGTTCTTGCCAGGGAACGGGAGAATTAGTCTATCACCGCAGAATAATAAACATAAACCGTACAAACAGGAAAAAGAGCAAAAGGAGTATGCCCAGGACGATGATCGTACGGTCCAAGTATTTGCTGGAAATATACTTATTGCTCAAATCGTAGAGTTGAAGTCCGATAAAGCCGCCCAATGTATTTGTGATCAAGTCGGTGATGTCAGTTGCTCCAATGGCGAATATGTATTGAAGCAGTTCTACTACAAAGCTGAATGCAAGTATAATAGCAAGCTTCGGCCAAAATCTGGCTTTTTTAAAACAGGCGCTCAAAAGCAAACCAAATGGAATGAAGATCACACAATTTATGATCATTTCTCCGTAATTAATCCGGCCATGCCTGATGGCAGGTGCACCAAAGGGAATCAGGTTGAGCGTTCTGTTTGCGCCATCGAGCAGGTACGGAATACTGAATGTCAACTTGAATAGTACAAACCAGACCAACACCACTACATATACAGCCAGCAACCCTCTGGAGACTGTCTTTTCCATATTATTTCTTGATTAATCGGCCTATTTGCAATTCGGCGACAACATGGTTCAGCCCTTTACCATAATCACGCTCGTCACTGATTCGTCCTTCATATTCAGCCATTTGAGCCGCTCCTCGTCATTTCCGTAAGCCTGCAAGCCAGCTTCATCTTCAAAGCTGACGAGGTGGATTTCGTACGGAGGGTCGAGCTCGCCAGCGATAAACTGGTCGGCAGTGGGCCTGATCCGCATCAGCAGTTTGCCGTTGTGGCGTTCGAGCAAAGGCAAAACCCGCGATTCGAATTCATGAAAAAGGTCCTCCTTACCCTCGCGGACATAAACAAATTGCGTGATGTGGATCATGGTCAACTCGGTTTGTCAATTATATTTTGATTCTTATTTCAACTTAACCAGCGGGTGGTTCAGTCCATTTACATCATTTTTAACGATTTTGTATTTGTCCAGACTTTTGAAAAGTGATGTCAGGGTTTTAAATCCATAGGTACGGGAGTCGAAGCTGGGGTCGATTTTTCGAAGTGAGGTACCAATTTTGGAAATGAATGCCTCTTCTTCCTCGTTGGCCGATATCTCAAATGCTTTGTCAATAATGTTCATATCGATCTTCGGGTATCTGCGCTTTGGATCCTGTTTTTTATGCTCTTTTTTGACAATTTCCTTCGGGGTAATATCCAGTTTCAGCGGTTCGGGTTCTTCGGCACTTGTATCCAGCTCTGCCACCAGGTTTTCGCTGAATGTGAAGATCTCGCAGGAATTTACAAATGCGATCGGTGTATTTTTCCGCCCGATTCCCATTACAAATAATCCTTCTTCCCGGATCCGCTTTGCAAGCCCGGTGTAATCGCTGTCACTCGACACAATGCAAAAACCTTCGACACTCTTGCTGTGCAGAATATCCATTGCGTCAATAATGAGCGAGCTGTCGGTTGAGTTTTTGCCTGTTGTATAAGAAAATTTCTGGATCGGACTGATCGAATGCTGGTTGACAATTTCCTTCCAGCTATTCATCTGGTGCGTGGTCCAGTCGCCGTAAATGCGTCGGATAGTCGCTTTCCCATACTTGGAAACTTCTTCCAAAGTTTCCTTCATCAATTTGGCCTGCGCATTGTCCCCATCGATCAATACAGCGATGTTAAATTTGGTTTCACTCATGGGGTTGAATCGTTTTCAGATTCCAACTTACGTAATATTTCGATGGGCTGTTAACTGTTGGCTATTAGCTGTTGGCTTTTCGCTTTTGGTTTTTGGAATTTAGTTTTGTTTTTAATGCAGAACCTTCCTGAATGTTAGGTTGATCCTCGCGTTCATGGGCTTGGCCGATTTGGCTACCCGGTGTTCCCAGAACCTTTGCAAATCGCCTTTCATGAGCAGAAGTGAGCCATTTTCCAGTTCCAGCGAATATTGCTGGCGATGGTCTTTCTTGTTCCGGAAATCGAAAGCACGAACCTGTCCGAAGCTTACGGAGGCAATCTCGGTTTTCATGCCGGGTATCGTATCCTTGTCGCTATGCCAGGCTACCGAATCCTTTTCGTTGCGGTAATAGTTGAGCAATACGCCATTGAAATTCATTCCGGTATAGTCTTCCACTTTCTTTTTAATTTCCCAAAGTTCTTCTGTCCATTCAATAGGAGGTCTTTTGTCCCCCTTTACCATCGGCCGGTCTCCAAACCATGCAGAAAGACGCGGTGTAAGTACTTCTTTTTCATACATCACCACCTTGGTTTGCTGCCAGGGAATGGTGAGAACGAAGATTTTCAGATATAAGTCACTTGTCTTTTTATCAAAAAAATCAGGCACATAATCCATTAAATGTTGCGGAAGCGAAAGGTGCTCCCTATCGTTGAATAATTTGAATTGTTCCATCTCCCCGTACCCATTTATTTGTTCTAACTACTTCTTCCTGATTCTCTTAACATCATTGACTCTGGCCAGTTTTTTAATACTGCCTGCATTCGGCAGGTTTTCCGGCATGGTACCTCCCAGCTCTTCGATCGTCTGCCGCACTTTCGCGCCTACTTCAAAATGCGTTTGATTCGCCTTTTGCTTACCTGTAATTTTTTCACGTCTAAGCTTATCGTCTGTTTGTGTCGTGCGGAAAAGGTTTGCAGCGAGTTCGGAGCTACCCATATGATCCAGAATGTGCTGACTTTTTTTAAGCTCTTTCTTTTCATGGATTGCTTTTGCATCCAACCCTCCGTACAATCCCATATAACCGTGATTTTGGAAAATTGCATAATCAACAGGTTCGACTACACCGGCGGTGCGGGCAGCATCCGCAAGTAGCAAATTATGCCTGGTGACTTCGCCTCGAAGGAACAGCCGCTTCTCATTTTCTCCCGGAAGCTTTTGATATTCCTCCATCTGCCGGATTTCCTGCAAGCGCGTTTGTATGGCGAAATAGGTTTGTCCCAATGCCACTACTTCCTTGGAAGGATCTGCATTTTGTACGATGAGGTAGCAAGCATACCTGGATAATCTGATATTTTCCAGTTCCCGCGTCGCTCCTGATCCAATTTGAACCATATCGAGCAAGTGCTCGAAATGGTCTGCGACGATTTGCTGGCTGTTTTCACAGGCTTCCTTTGCTTTTTTTATCACCGGTTTGAAGTGACGATACTCCGTGTATTCCAGAATTTTTGCAAGATCTCGCGCACTCCAATACTCATTTCTCTGCTCGTCTGTTCTCCTGATTTCTTCAAAAAGCGATAGGTGATTGTCTGTTGTCATAGTGCTTTCTTTTAGGTGTATAGAAATGATTTTGTCTGGCTCAAACTTCAAAAAAAGATTGCACTTATACAAGCAATTTGATATTATTGTAATCAATTTATTGATATCTAAAATATCATTTAGTTTGTAACTTATTAATAAACAATCTTTTAATTTTTTAAATGGGCTAAAATATGCATCTGCGCTTCGCTAGCATATGGTTCCGGCATTTAGCGACAGATTGGGAAACAATCAGGCAGCCCGAGTTGAAGGATCAGCAGTTTGTGCTGGCTGCTCCCGAACGTAACCGGATGGTGGTAAAGGCTGCCAGTCAGCAGGCGCAGGATAATGGAATTGAGCCTGAAATGGTAGTAGCGGATGCCAGGGCTATTTTCCCTGATCTGGAAGTGATCAATGAAAAGCCTGAGGAAATCACGACGCTTTTAATAAGTCTGGCCGAATGGTGCATCCGTTATTCGCCCATTGTGGCAATTGATCCACCAGACGGTCTGATCCTCAACATAACCGGTTGTACGCATTTATGGAAAGGCGAAGAAAATTACCTGGCGGAAATAGCAGGTAAGCTTGGTAAGCAAGGGTACCAGGTAAGGGTAGGTATAGCGGACACGATCGGAGCGGCTTGGGCAATGGCGCATTTCGGGGCGGCTAAGTCAATAGTGCCGCCTGATCATCAGGTAAATGCATTGCTCAGCTTGCCGCCCGCAGCATTGCGCATTGAACCTGCTATTGTTGAAAAGCTGCATAAACTGGGTTTGTACCAGATCCGCAATTTCATCCATATGCCGCGTCCCGTGTTGAGAAGGCGTTTTGGTCAGCAGTTACTGGACCGGTTGGACCAGGCCACCGGGCATGCACTGGAAATCATCGAGCCTGTGCAGCCCATTGTGCCTTATCAGGAAAGACTCCCCTGCATGGAGCCGATCGTAACAGCTACCGGAATTGCGATTGCATTAAAAATCCTCCTTAAAAAGCTTTGCAAGCGGTTTTTAAAAGAAGGTAAAGGTTTAAGAAAAGCAATATTTAAAGGATATCGGGTAGATGGAAAAATTGTACAGATTGATATAGTTACTAACTGCGCATCCAATCACCGGGAGCATCTTTTCAAACTTTTTGAACTCAAAATCCAGACGTTGCGGCCTGCCTTGGGTATTGAATTGTTTGTTATAGAAGCTCCTGAGGTAGAAGATGTTGACCCGGTGCAGGAGTCGATCTGGAATATTTCCGGAGAAAATGACCGGGTTACCTTAATGGAATTGCTCGACAGACTTGCGGGTAGGGCAGGAATGCAGGTGATCCGCCGCTTTTTGCCTGTGGAACATTACTGGCCCGAAAGGTCGGTCAGCGAGGCAGCTTCGCTGAAAGATCCAATGCCGACTCCCTGGCGTACCGACCGGTTTCGGCCGGTACAGCTGCTGGCAATTCCTGAAAAAGTATTTGTGACGTCGATGTTACCGGATTATCCGCCCATTCTTTTTAATTATAGAGGTAAGGTGCACATGATCCGGAAAGCAGACGGGCCTGAAAGGATCGAGAGCGAATGGTGGCTCGAAGAAGGTGAGCACCGGGATTACTATTGCGTTGAAGATCAGCATGGAGCACGCTACTGGATCTTCCGGCTGGGGCATTATGAGGAGGATAAGCGGATATGGTTCATTCACGGATTTTTTGTCTGATGTATACGGAACTGCAGGTAACAACCAATTTCAGCTTTCTGCGCGGAGGCTCGCACCCGGAAGAGCTGGTTGCGCAGGCTGTGAATTACGGGTACAAAAAAATCGCGATCACCGACCGGAACACACTCGCAGGGGTAGTGCGTGCACATGCGGCTGCCAAAAAACTCAAAGGTATCAGGGTCATACCTGCCTGTCGGCTTGACTTGCTGGACGGACCAAGCCTGCTCGCATACCCTACTAACAAAAATGCCTACTCCCGGCTTTCCGCTTTGTTGACGGAGGGTAATATACGTACTGAGAAAGGACAATGCCATTTGTACAGAAAAGATGTGTACAAATACGCAAAGGGAATGAAGTTCATAGTCGTGCCGCCTGCTACACTCAATGCCGCATTTGATTTTGAACCCGAATTCAGAAGAGCATTAAGAGAATACAAAAAGAACCTGGGAAGTCAGCTTTACATTGCCGCTGCCCGCACTTACCAGGGAGACGATACCAAAAAGCTGTACCGGATTTCGCAGCTTGCTGAGGAATTGGATGTGCCGATGGTCGCTACAAATGATGTGTATTATCACCATCCGCAACGCAGGGAATTACAGGATGTACTGACCTGCATTCGTGAAAAGTGCACCATTTACAATGCAGGTTTCAAGCTCTATCAAAACGGCGAACGGTTTTTGAAGGAAGAAGAAGAAATGCAGCGCCTCTTTGCCTGGTACCCCGATGCTATTAAACGGACCCGTGAAATAGCAGATGCCTGCCGCTTTTCACTTGACTCACTTCAATATGTTTATCCCGAAGAAATCACCAAACAAGGTCGCTCGCCGCTGGAAGAACTGGCTGAGCTGACGTGGCAAGGAGCAAAAGAGCGATATCCTGATGGTGTTCCCGAAAAGATCAGGTCTGCGATCGAGCATGAAATGGTGTTCATCAAGGAGATGGACTATGCGCCTTATTTTCTTACCGTTTATGATATTGTCAGGTTTGCCAAAGAGCAGAAGATCCTTTGCCAGGGGAGGGGATCTGCGGCTAATTCGACCATTTGCTACTGTTTAGGTATCACCTCAGTTGATCCAATGCAAATCGACCTGCTTTTTGAACGTTTTATCTCTTCGGCCAGAAATGAGCCGCCAGATATTGATGTGGATTTTGAGCACGAGCGGAGGGAGGAAGTAATTCAATATATCTATCAAAAATACGGTCGCGATCGTGCGGGTATCGTAGCAACTGTTACGCAGGTACACCAGCGTGGTGCGATCCGGGATGTGGCGAAGGTAATGGGCATGTCGCTGGACGCGATCAACCGGCTTTCCAATTCGATCTGGGAATTTACAGATGAATGGTTTGAAGGTAAACGAGTAGCCGAGCAGGGTTTTAACCCAAAAGATCCGCATTTGATCAAAATCCTGGACCTTACCAAACAGTACATGGGCTTCCCGCGCCAACTCGGCCAGCATACCGGCGGATTTGTGATCACGCAGGGTAAATTGTCAGACTTATGCCCGATTCTGAATGCAAGAATGGAAGACCGTACCTGCATCGAATGGAATAAAGATGATATTGACACGCTGGGTTTCCTGAAAATCGATGTACTCGCGCTCGGGATGCTTACCTGCATTCGCAAGGCATTTGACCTTGCCAAACTGCATTATGGCAAGGATTACACACTTGCTAATATCAAGCAGGATGACAGGGTTTATGATATGATCTGCAAAGCGGACACCATCGGTGTATTTCAGATCGAAAGCCGGGCGCAGCAGTCTATGCTCCCCCGGTTGAAACCGCGCGTGTTTTACGACCTGGTGATCGAGGTGGCGATTGTTCGTCCTGGACCAATCCAGGGGGATATGGTGCATCCTTATCTGCGCCGGAGAAATGGGGAGGAAAAGATTGAATATCCTACTCCTGAGTTGGAAAAAATATTAGAAAGAACCCTGGGGGTGCCTCTTTTTCAGGAGCAGGCTATGAAAATTGCGATTGTTGCTGCCGGTTTTACACCTTCAGAAGCAGATGAGCTGAGGCGAAGTATGGCCACTTTTAAAGTGAAGGGAATGGTAGAGCGGTTTGAAAAAAAGCTGGTGGAGGGGATGACCGCGAGAGGCTACACCGAAGAATTTGCAAGACGCATTTTCAAACAACTCGAAGGATTCGGCAGCTACGGTTTTCCCGAAAGCCACGCGGCGAGCTTTGCATTGCTGGTTTATGTTTCGTGTTACCTCAAATGCCATTATCCCGATGTGTTCGCCACTGCATTGCTCAACAGCATGCCGATGGGATTTTACCAGCCCGCGCAAATCATCATTGACGCCCGAAAACACGATGTGGAAGTACGGGAGGTGGATATTAACCATTCTCAGTGGGATAATATTTTGGATGAAAAAACGGGTAAGTACTGTCCGATCCGGCTTGGTTTTCGTCAGATCAAAGGCATGCGAGAAGAAGATATACAAGCATTGACAGCAGGCAGAAAAAAGCCTTACACCAGCGTGCATCACCTGCGTGAAGCGGGCGTGTCGCAGGCTGCATTGGAGCGGCTGGCTGATGCGGATGCATTCAGGTCCATCGGGCTGGACAGGCGGCGCGCGTTATGGGAAGTATCTGCATTGAGCGACCGGCCCATTGGATTGTTCGAGGGGCAGCCTTCTCCAAGTGCCACTGAGCCGCAGGTACAGCTGCCGCTTATGACCGCTTCTGAGCACGTGGTGCAGGATTATACCTCCACATCGCTGTCTTTAAAAGCGCATCCGGTGAGTTTTGTGCGTGAAAAATTGAAAGAGCAAGGCATTTATTCAACCAACGATCTGGAACTGATCGGGAACAACCGACCCGTGAAAGTGGCGGGACTCGTGCTCGTCAGGCAGCGGCCAGGTACAGCGGGTGGTGTTTGTTTTATCACGATTGAAGATGAAACGGGCTATGCGAACCTGGTGGTTTTTGAAAAGCTGTTTGAAAAATACCGGAAAGAAGTACTGCGCGCGCGGCTGCTGATGGTGGAAGGAAGGTTGCAAAGAGAAGGGGACGTAACGCACGTAATTGTTCAGAAATGCTATGATTTGTCTGTCTTACTCAAAAAGCTCACAACCATTGAGACAGAAAATCCTGAAATACTAACCCTTTCCCGCGCAGACGAAAAGGATGAATATGTGTCACAAGCAATCAACAAACGGACGCAGGTAAGGCGCGACGTGCAGACTGAAATTTTCCCGACGGGAAGGAATTTCAGATAAAACAATTTATTTTAGTAGCTATGAGGATGACTCCAACACTCTGATAGCACTCCCATCGTCTCCCGACGCGCTGCCTTTCGATAAAGGTTAGCATTGTATTGCCTGTATTTTTCTTCAAATAATTAACGAATACAGCCACTTTGCGCTGTTTTCCGAACCCATTCATCTATACAATCATGGAAGGACCATTCAATAACCAGCAAATAACAGAATTCATCCATAATGGCTTTATCAAGCTGAACGACGCATTTCCGGCGGATGTTGCTGCCGCGGCCAGAGAAATATTATGGAAAGACCTCGACTGTGATCCTCATGACCCCTCTACCTGGAAGAAACCCGTTGTAAGGCTCGGCATGTACACAGACGAACCATTCCGCGAATCAGCAAATACGGATGTACTGACAAGCGCCTTTGATCAGCTTGTAGGTAGGGGAAAATGGCTCCCAAGGTTTAGTATGGGTACTTTTCCCGTCCGGTTCCCTTCTGAAAAATCGCCGGGCGACGACGGCTGGCACGTGGATGCAAGTTTTCCGGGAAATAATCCCGACAACTTTTTTGACTGGCGCATTAATATATTCTCAAAAGGGCGCGGCTTGCTGATGCTCTTTCTTTATTCCGATGTGACTGAAAACGATGCGCCTACCCGCATCAGAATAGGTTCGCATCTGGATATTGCCCGCATTCTAGCACCCGAGGGCGACGGTGGTCTCTCATTCATGGAAGTAGCTTCCAGGCTGGACGCGCTGCCAGCGAAGGAACAAGCGCTTGCAACGGGCACAGCCGGTACCGTTTACCTGTGCCACCCGTTTCTTGTACATGCAGCGCAGCCACATCGTGGAACAAACCCGAAATTTATGGCGCAGCCCCCGCTTATGCTGAAAGATCAGCTGGTCATTTCCAGCCAGTCCGGTAATTATACGCCCGTGGAGCGGGCTATCCTGCACGCATTTGGTAAATAGGCAGTTTTTGGTGCTGCTTTGTTTTCATTTGGCTAATTGTAGCGGTTACTTTAGTTTTGGGTTACGGCATTTCGTGTGATACCTCCATCGCTCTCAATTCAGTTCATGAAATCACTTATACTTTCAATGACGGCTGTGCTGGCTATTGTTTTCAGCAGTCACGCACAGCCGGATTCTACCGGCTTTTCCACATTCCGCAATAAAATCAGCACCAAACCTGACTCGGCGCGCTTTGAAGACCTGAATAATTATGGGTACGATATGATTGATCTGCTCAAATTTGGCCGGGTCGACAGTGCGATTGTGGAAATGATGGAACTGGCTGTTGATAAGGAAAACCGCATTTGGGAAGGACGTACTTATATGTTGATGGCGTGGCTGCAAAAGGTACAGAGTAATTCCAATGCGGCAGTTTCAAATTATCAGAAGGCGCAGGCATTGTTTCAGAAAGCCGGGGAAGTGCGGCGGGAAATCAGGGCGCTGCAAAGAATAGGCGGTGTTTATATCACCGTAAATGACTTGAAACTGGCTGAACATTACTTCCGGAGAGGGTTGTCTCTGGCCGAAAAAAGCAAGATGGAAGATGAAGTAGCCAATATGTACACCGATTTTGCCACAGTCGAGGATATCAGGAAAAATTACAACGGTGCACTTGCTTACAATGATAAGGCTTTGAAAATATACAAAAAGCTGGGCGCCGACTTCTCGTCAACACTTTTCAACAGAGGTATTATCCTCAAAAATGCAGGCAGGTATCAGGAATCGCTGAATACTTACATGCAGCTGCTCGATTATGCCAAAAAGGAGTCGGACCAGTTTCTTGAAAAAATGGTTTACCTCAATCTTCCCAACACATTACTCCTGCTCGGCAGGCCAGATGAGGCGGAACAATATGTTAAAAAAGCCATTGAAATGGCCAAAACAAGTCCGCAGCGGATCAACGATTATATGCATATCTACGAGATGCTGACGAATATCTACAAAAAAAAGGGGCAGTTTGAACAGGCGCTGAACTACCAGAATCAATGGGTTGCGTACCGCGACAGCGTGTTCAATTCAGAGAAAAGCAGGCAGCTGATCGAGGCGGAAACGAGGTTTCAGGCAAAGGAAAACCAGGAACGCATTCAGCGGCTGGGTACTGAGAACTATGAGAAAAAACGACAACTGTGGTGGCTTTATGGCGGAATTTCCATGCTGGCGTTCCTGCTTGCGATCGCATTGTGGCAGTACAGGATCATTCAGCGGGTGAACCAGAAACTCGAAATTACCAATAGCAACTTGTCAGAAGCCAATAGCCGGATCAGCGTTCAGGCGACGCAGCTCAAAGAGTTAATGCAGGAATTGCATCACCGGGTGAAGAATAACCTCGCCATTGTTTCAAGCCTGTTATCACTGCAAGCCAGCCGTTTGGAAGATGAGAAGGCGATCCAGGCTGTGACGGAAGGGCAGCAAAGGGTAGAGGCTATGTCGCTGATCCACCAGCAATTGTATCAAACCGACAATGTGGCCGGGGTAAGTGTCAAAGAATATATCCAGGACCTGGTGAAAGGATTAATGCAGTCTTTCGGCTATTCGGAGGATTTCAGTTTGCGTACAGACATTGAACCCATCGTACTGGATCTTAAAATGGCTGTTCCCCTCGGCCTCATCGTCAATGAGCTGATCACAAATGCATTCAAGCATGCTTACAAAGGCATTGAAAATCCTGAGCTCAGTATCAGGCTGTGGCAACAGGAGGAAGTATACCTCGAAATCAAGGATAACGGGAGAGGTGTGGATGTCGCAAATTGGCGAAAAGCGGGTGGACAGTCGTTTGGAAAGCGGCTGGTTGCCTCTTTAACGAAGCAGATCAACGGAAAGATAAACGTTGATTCTGAGCAGGGTTCGCGGTTTTTACTCAATTTTCCACTTGCCTGAGCAACAATAAAAACCGTTTGGCACGGTTTTGTGTATCATAGGTAACATATCATCAATAAAACTAAAAATCATTAAATATTAGCAATCATGAAATCATCAGCCAAAACCGCTTACGAAACAAACCAGGAGTTTTTTGAAGATCAAAATATGCTGGCAGACACTAATCCATTCCAACGCTCAGCTGCTCCTGTTATGCAGAAAGCGGGTAAGAGACCAAGGATTATGAAGCCGGTGTACTCAGTAAGACTCGCTTAGTAAGCACACGCTACTCACATTACATTGCCAATGCAGGAATTCGAGAACCTGCATTGGCAATTTTTTTGTGATATACTGTGGGATTTTGGATTATTTTAGTGCAGATAAACTCCTGAATCCTATGCTGTTCCATTACTTCAAGATCGCATTGCGGTCTATCCGCAAAGAAGCCGGCATGAGCGTTGTCAATATAGGCGGACTGTGCGTCGGGCTGGTTGCTTCATTGTTTGTTGTGCTGTATGTGGCCAATGAATATAGTTTCGACCGCTTTCACGAGCAGGGTAGCAGGATCGTCAAAGTGGAGTTTGATCATTCAGACGACGAGGCTTCTTATTCTGTTCCGTGGATGTCGTATGATTTTGGTGCGGAAGTCAAGGAACAATGTGCCGAAATTGAGGATTTTGGAAGGATAACGGACAATTCATTTTATAGCAAACTGGTTTTTAGTGATGAAAGTCACCGTTTTTACGAATCCGGATTTGTGGCAGCCGACCCCGGTTTTCTTCGCCTGTTTTCTTTTAAATTAATAAAAGGCGACCGTAGCACTGCACTTACCAAGCCTGGTACGATCATCCTCACAGAAAGTATTGCTAAAAAGTATTTCGGAGAGGCAGATCCGATCGGAAAAACGATCACTTACGATAAAACCAATGTTTATGAGGTAGTTGGTGTAATTCAGGATCCGCCCGCAAACTCGTCCATTCAGTTTGACTTCCTGGCTGACCTGCATTCCTATCGCGCCAATGAGCTCCGCGAAATGGCGGGTTACCTGGATAAAAAAGCATTAAAAACGCAGACCAACAACATAGGCGCAACCGGCAGCTACAACACTTACTTTTTAATCAAAAACAATGCATCGGCCAAAGCTGTGGAATCCCGCATTCCGTCGCTGCTTTCCGAGAGTGCAAAGATCAAAGATAAAAAGGACGGCTATCATCTTTATGCACTTCACGATCTTCATTTCGACCGCATTGATCTGACTGCCAGACAAAAAGCAATCGTATTTTCGGTCATCGGTGTGCTGATCCTGGCATTGGCGCTGATCAATTATGTTAATCTTACTACGGCCTATGCATCTACCAGGTCGGCGGAAGTATCGGTAAGAAAGGTGGTCGGCGGCGCACGCAGCTCCCTTGTTTTTCAATTTTTCCTCGAATCTTTTCTGTCTGTTACCATTGCATTTGCAGCGGCTGTTCTGCTCGTACTTATCTTTTATAATGCAGTGTATACTGCGCTTTCGATCGAGGTCGATACCCATTTTTTGCGGAGTCCATGGTTTATAGTCCCGGTGATTATTTTTTATGTGTTGAGCATTGTGCTGGCTGGGAGCTATCCGGCATTGATGCTTTCCGGCTTTTCGCCCGGGGATGCATTACGCGGTAACCTGGCGATCCTGGGCAATGCGGCCACTACACGCAACTTTCTCACCGTATTTCAGTTTACAATCTCCATTTCGCTGATTATCTGTTCTTTCCTGATATTTAAACAAATGCAGTTTTTTCAAAAGAAAGAACTTGGCATTGCGCGTGATCAGGTTGTGACGGTGTTTTTGGATCATCAGGACGGGATGAGCAAACATTACAAAGTGATCCGGAGCGAGTTGGACCGCATTTCCGGCGTGGATGCAGTTACCTCGTCGAGTTTGCTGATGTACCATCCATATGGGAATTCACTCGAACTCAAGCGGGCAAATTCAGATAAGCGGGTTACAGTCAACTCGTTTCGCGTGGATGATCATTTTGTGAAAACTATGCAGATCAAATGGGTGGCAGGTCCGGCAAAAACAGCGCTGACAAGCGGACTGTTGCTCAACGAAACCGCAGCTGCTGAACTCGGACTGAATGCCGCTAATTTTAAGCATACATTTGATCTGGGACAAGATATGAAAAAGGATGTAGTCGGGATTGTAAAGGATTTCCACTACACTTCACTGCGCCAGAAGGTCAAACCGATGGCCTTAATGCTGAACAGCGACAGCGTTTTTAATGATTATCTGTATATCAAAATCAACAAAAATGCGGATATGAAAACCGCGCTAGCGGGTGTGGAACGTGTGTACAACCAGTTTAAAGTAAACCGCCCGTTTGAATACACATTCCTGGATGAAACCTATGCTAAAATGTATAAGACAGAGGAACTTACAGGGCGCATTGTGTATTGGTTTACGATAGTGTCCATTCTCATTGCCTGTTTGGGCTTGTATGGTCTGACCACATTCACTGCCCGGCAGCGGCAAAAGGAAATCGGGATCAGGAAAGTGCTCGGGGCCACTGTGCTGAACATCGTGACGATGCTTTCCAAAGATTTCGTCAGGCTTGTGATCTTCTCTTTTGTACTCGCCTCGCCGCTGGCCTATTTTGCAATGGAAAAGTGGCTGGGAGATTTCGCTTACCGCATTCCGGTGAGTCCCTGGGTATTCGTGCTCGCAGGTACTGGCGCGCTTTTGTTGGCATTGATCACAATCAGTTTCCAGGGCGTAAAAGCAGCAATTGCTAATCCCGTCAAGTCTTTGAAATCGGATTAAGTGAACAGTTTCAAACCATAAAATTTTGCATGATGACATCTAAAAAAGCCATATTATTCGGAGCGAGCGGCTTCATCGGTTCTTATCTCCTGGAAGGGCTTTTGAACGATCCTGATTATGCGCAGGTAACCGTTGTTGTCAGGAAAAATCTGAACAAATCGCATCCCAAATTGAAAGTCCTGATTGGCGACTACAATACATTGCCCGCATTGCGAATTGAGATCGTAGCCGACGATGTATTCATCGCCCTTGGTACTACCAGGAAAAACACACCCGACGAAAAGATCTATTACCAGGTGGATCACGATTATCCGGTGCTTGCAGCCCGGATTGCGAAAGAAAATGGCGCGAAGTCTGTGTTTATAGTAAGTGCTGTGGGCTCCAATGCGGGTTCAAGTGTTTTCTACGTACGTACCAAAGGGGAAACGGAGCGGGATATTATCGCGCTGGATATGGAGCACACGCACATTTTCCGTCCTTCCATGATCATGGGAGATCGCCAGGAGAGCCGCCCGTTGGAAAAGTCGTTTATAGGATTGTTTTCATTAATCAACCCGCTGCTGATCGGCCCCTTCAAAAAATACCGGGGCATCCAGGCAAAAGACATAGCCAGATCAATGCTAGCCGCCGCGAAAAAAACATCCGGCAAAGTGCAGGTTTACGAATGGGAAGAAATGTCAGCGCTGATTTGACGATTGACTCTTTACACACAACAAGACTCTGATGTATAAAGAACCAACCATCAATCGGTGAAGCTAATAACTAACAGCTAACAGCTAATAGCTTAATACCTAAACCGCTGCTCCTCCGGTAAATCGGATACATGCCCGATTTTGCCGGATCTGTAATCGCGGTAGAGATTCCGGATCTCTTCGTCTTTGTCAGCGATGAAAGGTCCGTAGGAAACAATTGGGTCGTTTTGGGGTTGACCAGCGTACAGAATAGCCCGTCCGCCTGAACTGCCGCCGGAAAGGCTGAATGTACTTTCGCCTTCTTCGTCGAGCCTGTCAAACCATCCTATCTGCCCGTCGCTTAATGCTCCAGCGTCTCCTACTCCCAGGCTACCTTCAATTACATACAGGAACGCATTGAATGTAGCGGGCAACTTTTGCGTCGTTTTTGCGCCAGGTTGCAGGATCATGTCAGCAATTACAACCGGTGTGTGATTCTTCACAGGTGAAGTGACGCCGCCAAGTGTACCGCTGTAAACCCGGATTTCTACACCATTTTCGTAGACTTTCGGCACATTCGAAAATGGAAGGTCCTGCACGCGTGGTGTAATCCACCTGTCTTTTTTGGGTAGGTTAAGCCACATTTGCAGCAGCCGCATTTTCGATTCACCTTCAATAGTCTCCGTATGAACAATGCCACTTCCCGCTGTCATCATCTGAAAATCCCCCGACTTCATGGTATGCGCCGAGTCGCCCACTTCGCCTTCGATCAAAAGCGAAACCGTTTCAAACCCCGCATGAGGATGGGGGCCACCCACCGGTTCATTGTCTTTTTTGTCTAAAAAATCATCCATCAAAATAATGAATGGATCGCTGTTGCTAAAATCATTCTGTATCACAGCCCGCGCAATATGATCAGGGCCGAGAAAACCCTGGTTTGCGCGAGGAGCTTGCACCTTAACCAGCTTGCGGTTTAAAATTGGAGTTTCCATGTTCTGTTGTCTGTTTGTTATTAGGTACCAGCGCCAATTCTGAGCCGGGACTTCACTTTAACAAACAAAAAAACAGCGCATTGCATCCTCCCGCCACGCTATACATTAGGTTACCGGAATGCTTCCATCTACTGGAATCGCCGATTTTAGTGTGAGTGCATTATATTCGGATTTTCAGAGTGGATGCGCATCTTGCCTGCCGACTTTACATATACGTGCTCTGCGTCTCTTCAAAAATTACCCAAAAATTCCGGGGTACTTCTCCGTGCAGGTTGGCTGCCAGGATTTCGAGGTGCGTGTGCCAGCCGCTGCCGATCATCTGGCGGTTTTTGCCTTTGTATGCGATGTTCCGGTGGGTAAGTACCAGGCGTACACCGTCAGGTTCAGCGGTGAGCTCGAAGGTGACTTCGGAATCGTCATGCCAGGTGAATGAAAGCAAATGAGGCGGACTTACCTGCAACACTTTCCCGCTGAAACTGTGTCCTGCCTCCATGGCCTTATGCATTTCAGGCGGCGGGCCGGGAATAGGGCTGAGTTCGCTGTGCATGAAATGCAATGTAAAATTCCCACCTGGAAACAGCTCCATTTCACCTTTCGCAAGCCACTTTCCGCGTTTTTCGGAATCTGTGAGGTAGCTCCATACTTTGTCAATGCTGCTGTTGAAAACGCGCTCAAAGCAAATCACGCCCGGGGCGAGTATCTTTCCTTTTTTTGCCATGATGATCCGTCAGAATGCCGCGAGTTGGATCAGATTTCCGCACGTATCCTCAAAAATCGCTTCATAACCCCATTCCGTTTTCACGGGCGCTTTGCGGAAAACAACGCCCGCAGCACTCAGTTTCTCGTATTCCTGGTAAATGTTACTCGTAGAAAAGGTGATCACGGGCAGGTTGGCTTCCCACAAACTGGTCTGGTAAGTAGAAGCGATCGGGTTCTGGTTGGGTTCCAGCAGGATTGAAGTGCCGTCAGGCTGGTCCGAAGAAGCAACAATTGCCAGGTAAGCTTCGGGAACAAACATTTTTTCAACAAAGCCAAGCTTCTCCGTGTAAAACTGATGTGCTTTCACAACATCATTTACAAACACACTCACCATTTCGATTTTCATACGATCAATTTTTAAGGTTTGGAAAAAAGCATTTACTGTTCATTGTTCAAAAGATCTTCAAGGGTATCAAGCCGATTGTTCCAGAAAGCGAGGTGCTCCCCGGCCCATTTGGTAACTTCTTCCAGCGCACCCAGGTTAGCCTGGCAGCGTTTTTCGCGTCCGTGCTTGACCATTACCACGAGTCCGCATTCGGTAAGTATCCGCATGTGCTTGGAAATGGCCGGCTGGCTCATATAAAAGTTGTCAGCTATGTCGCTGACGGTCATCGTACGGGAGGCAAGTAACCCGATCATCGCTCTTCTGGTTGGATCTGCAATCGCCTGAAAAACATCTCTGCGCGCTGTCATCTCAATTTTTAAATAAATATAACCGTTCGGTTATGCAATTATATATATAACCAAACGGTTATGCAACTGTCTTCAAAAAAACTTGTTCAACTATTTTCAAAGACTATCGAAACTTGTATGATAATCCCCGTGTATGTGTTTATGTTGCATTCACCTAACCCGCTAAAAACCGCATGCAGATACCCGTAAAGAACAAGCTCGAAACAGCAGAGCTGTTCAGGATCAAGAGAATGAAGGAAGTGATCAAAACGACCAACCCCCACGGTCACAAGGATTATCTCGAAATCATTTACCTCCGGGAAGGCGCGGGTGTGCACCATATTGATCACCATCATTTTGAGGTTAAACCTTTCAGTCTGTATTTCGTGATGCCCGGCCAGATCCACAGCTGGGCGCTTACAGAGATTCCCAAAGGTTTTGTGATCATGCTGCAAAAAGATTTCCTGCTCAACCAGCCTTTCTACAACTCTCTTTTCCAAAGCTTTCCACCCATTTTTAAAAATGGATATGAGCTGGAACATGTGGATAAGAAGATTTGCGAGCTATTCGAAAACATAGAAACTGAATACCAGGAGCAGCAGGAAAATTATCTCGCGGTGATCCAGACTTACCTGCAATTATTATTCAATCTGTTAAAAAGGGAAACCGATACGCCGCAGCCGCAGGTTTTACCTGATCAGCTGACAGCCTTTTTCGGCCTGGTCGATGCACATTATAAAACCAATCATGAAGTAGGTTTTTATGCAGACAGCCTGCATGTTACTACCAAAACACTCAACAATACCTGCCGGAAGGTCCTGGACAAAACGGCGGGCGAGCTGATCAATGCCAGACTGAACCTGGAAGCCAAAAAGCGGCTGCTCTATTCGGAGGATACATTGTCCGAGATTGCCTATGAACTGGGCTTTACCGATCCGTCACACTTCAACAAGTTTTTTAAAAGGCAGGTGGGTGTGCTGCCCGGCATTTACAGGAAAGGAATTTCCTGAATGTACCAGTTTTTGGACTTATACTACCAAGTCTACCAGGTTACAGGGTATAATTTTGCCTGATCAACAACTCCGATCCGGCGAAATTTACTTTTGATGAAACTCTTTACATTGCTGTTTTTAGGGCTGTGCAGCTTTCTCAATGCATCAGCGCAAATTACTTTTGGTATATCCGGAAAAGTGACCGACCAGCAAACCGGCCTGCCACTTTCATTCAGCTCGGTTACATTGTACAAAAGCAGCGACTCGACACTCGTCAACGGCGTGGTCGCGAACGAGCAGGGGGCTTACCAGTTCAGCGATATCGCGCCAGGGACTTACTACATTCAGGCGCAGTATATCGGCTACTATAATCAGCAGCAGACTTTGCTGGAAACCGGCGGCAACCAGGTCGTCAACATCGCCTTGCGTGCCGACTCCCGAATGCTGGAAGAGGTGCGTGTGCGTGGCACGCAGGGAGTTGTGGAGAATAAAGTCGACAGGCAGGTATACAAGGCAGGCAGTTTCCTGAACAGCAAAGGCGGCACCGCAGTGGACGTTTTACGAAACACGCCATCTGTGACCGTGAACAGTGAAGGTGCGATTACATTAAGAGGATCTTCGGGCTTTCTGGTGCTGATCAATGGAAAGCCGGTACAATCCGACCCTGCGCAGGTATTGAGCCAGCTACCAGCCAATCTCATCGAAAATGTGGAGGTAATTACTTCTCCTTCGGCCAGGTTTGATCCCGACGGCAAAGGCGGGATCATCAATATTGTGACGAAGGCTGCTGTGGCCGGAGAGCGCTATTTTTCTGCCAATGTAATGGGCGGACTGCCCGCTGTGTTCACTTATGATAACCTGAAAAATCCACGGCGTTTCGGTGCAGACGCGTCGTTCGGTTTCAGGAGTGCCAAATGGGATTTCCAAATGAGTGGGAGTTACCTTAGAAACGATATTGCTGGCAGGAGAGTAGGGGACGTGCGCACGACCATCGGTAACATCCAGACTACCTTTCCTTCCAACGGGGAGCGCAGTTTCGACAGGTACAATTACACCGGCCGCGCATCGCTCTCATTTATGCCCAATCAGAATAACAGCATTTCAGCAGGGATTTACAAAGGATACCGCTCACAGTCGCGCCGCGCGGACATTGTTTACAACAACACAAAAACCAACCTGACAACAGGTGAAGTAGTAG
The DNA here is from genome assembly GCF_001424405.1 of Dyadobacter sp. Leaf189. Lineage (GTDB taxonomy): Bacteria > Bacteroidota > Bacteroidia > Cytophagales > Spirosomataceae > Dyadobacter. Next base: position 517,210 of record NZ_LMPS01000004.1, on the reverse strand, counting down.
GAAGGATCACGTATTTCAACAGCAACATTGCGCGGAAAACGGCAGATATCACATTAGGTAACCTGGATTATGTACACACTTTTACGAACAAATCGTCCCTATCCATATCCGGTTTGTACGAGCAGGCCGAGCTGGATGGACTGACAACCAACCTGAATACCGACCAACCCGCGCGCCTCAAAGTATTGCAGTACACCCGCAACCCAAGCGAGAACCCGCTGAATGCGTACCGTTTTCGTGCGGATTATGCAGTGAACCTTGGCAAAGGAAAGCTGGAAGCAGGATACCAGTACCGCAACCAGGTCCAGAAAGGAGCGTTTCAGTATCTAAACCAGAATATAGAAGATGGTACGCTGGAACTTGTGCCTGAATTCAGCAGCCGCACTCGGGTAGCAAATCAGATCCACGCCACGTTTGTGCAGTACGCAGGCAAGCAGGGGAAAATCGAGTATGCGGGCGGTTTGCGGTACGAGTATTCAACCCGCGCATTTACAGCTGGAACGGATGCAACGCGACACCTTAATTTGTCCAACCTTTTCCCGACAGCCAGCCTGCAGTACCAGGCAGGCAAAAACCTCCGGCTGAAAGCAAATTACAGCAAAAGGGTGCAGCGGTCTACCAATGCGGAGCTCAACCCATTCCCCGAACGCGAGCATTCCGAAACGCTTGAATCCGGCGATCCCAACATCCTGCCGGAGTTTATTGACCTTTCTGAAATTGGTATTATCAGGGATTTTGGTAAAAACACGGTGTTTGCCACAGTCTACAACCAACGGATCAAAAACGTGGTCAACAGGGTCAACAGTGTTTATAATGACACGATCCTCAACCGCATTTATACCAATGCGGGACTCGCCACTTCCTGGGGCATTGAGGCCGGTACCAGCTTGCAGCTGACCAGCTGGTGGCAGTTTTACGCGGGCGGAAATGTTTATAACTACAAGATCAAAGGTGCATTGTTTAATCAGGATGTGGCTGTTAATCAGCGCAGTATTGTATTTTCTGTTAATGCAAATACCAGCTTCCGGCTTGCTCCGACGTGGAATGTACAGCTGACTTACAATTACCTGTCGCAACGGGTTACAGCCCAGGGCGAAGATTCAAGGTTCCTGAACCCGGCCCTGGCCCTGAGAAAGACGTTTTTAAAAGGGAAACTATCCGCATTGCTGCAATGGCAGCAGATCGACCTGGGCTTGCTGGGCTCGAACAAGCAGCGCATTACCACTTACGGCAGGGACTTTTACACTACCACCAACTACATCCAGGAAACGGATATGTTTACAATTAACCTGACTTACAGCCTCAATTCACTTGCGAAAAAAGCGAAGCTGCCTGTCAGCGAATTTGGTGAAAAAGAGTTCTAATACCCTGTCCTGTCCAGCTGCTTGTCAATTTCCAACGCCGCGCTGATCAATGCGAGGTGGGTGAAAGCTTGCGGGAAGTTGCCCAGGTGCTCCGCCTTGTGGCCGATCTGCTCACTGAACAAGCCGAGGTGATTGGCATAACCTACCATTTTCTCAAAGCTATCAAGCGCTTTCGATACCTGCCCGCTTTTGGCGAGCGATTCGATAAACCAGAACGAGCACATATTGAAAGTACCTTCCTCGCCTTCGAGTCCGTCAAATTGATCCGGTCCGTTCTTGTAGCGGTATAGCAGCACATCAATGCCCAGCTGCTCTTCCACAACATTCAGGGTAGAAAGCCAGCGCGGCTCGTGCGGGGAAATAAAGTGCATCAGCGACATCAGCAGTACACTTGCGTCCACGTTTTTGGCGCCTTTGTATTGTACCCATGCACCCACTTCATCATTCCAGAAATTGTGGTAAATGTCCGCGTAAATGGCATCTCTTACTTCCTTCCATTGGTTTTCGGGAAAAGGGAAGGAGCGGTGCTGCCCGATCTTGATCGCACGGTCCATAGCAACCCAGCACATCAGCCGGCTGTGCAGAAACTCCTTCTCCACATTGCGTATCTCCCAGATCCCGTGATCGGCAGTCTGCCATTTTTCAATTACCTCATTCACCTGCTCCACAATCGTTTCCCAAAACTCGAAAGTAATGGGCGCATGCTGTTTGTTATAGATATAAATGGTATCGATCAGCTCGCCGTAAATATCCAGCTGGTACTGGTCCTGTGCAGCATTGCCGATGCGCACGGGCTTGGATGCTTTGTAACCTTCGAGGTTTTCGAGCTCGCGTTCGGCGAGATCGTGTGCTCCCGAAATAGTGTACATCAGGTACAATTTGTCTTCGCGGCAGCGATCGTGGATCCATTTAAGAAACGCGGTCGCTTCATCATTATAGCCGAGGCGAAGGAATGCGTACATGGTAAATGCCGCGTCGCGTATCCACATAAAGCGGTAGTCCCAGTTACGTGAGCCACCGATCGTCTCGGGCAAGCTGAATGTCGGTGCAGCTACCATTGAGCCGAGCTCACGGGAAGTAAGCAGTTTCAATGTGATCGCCGAGCGGTTCACAGTACCATTCCAACGGCCCTTGTAAGTAGATTTTTTAGACCAGTTTCGCCAGAATTCAATGGTTTCCGGGTAAGTGTCAGTCTTGTAAGCATCAATGGGATTTTCGTGCTCAACTTTGCTTTTGCCGCATTCAAGGACGAGGCAGGCAGTTTCTCCCTGCTTTAAGGTAAATTCAGCGGTACCTGCGAGTTCTTCCATTCCGAGCGGCACGTCCGCGATCAGTCGCAGTACATTGTTTTCTGCGTTATCAGGATTAAAGTATACCGCATCATCCCGCAGCTCACAGGAATGCGTGCTTTGTGCGTAGTCAAATGCCGGCTGGCATCTCACATGGAATTTGATATTGCCGCGAACCGTTTTGATCTGCCGCACGATCGCAGTTGAATTGTCTTTGGCATCTTCATTAATGGGCATATAGTCCGTCACTTCCGCAATTCCTTCTTCCGAAAAAAAGCGCGTCAGCAGCACAGCAGTTGCGGGTAAGTAAATCTGCTTGGTGTTGTAGTTTTCCATTTGAGGGAATACCTCAAAGCTCCCGCCTTTCCTGTTGTCGAGTAATTTGGCAAAAACGGTAGGAGAGTCAAACGAGGGATAACACATGAAGTCGATCGATGCGTCGACAGAGACCAGTGCTACTGTTTTCAGGTTGCCGATCAGGCCGTAATCTTCAATGCGGTGGTAGTCGGGTTTATGCATTAATGTGGTCGTGTAATGTCAAAAAAGGAAGATTCTAAATTATCACGCCAGCATTACCGACCTGGTTTTTGCCGGTAAGTTGAGTCAGCCTCTCTCAATGGTATAATATTTGGTAAAACGGAAAATATTAACACTACATAACTAATGGAAAACTACACTCAAGTGATAATCCACGCAGCCAGACTGGGGAATGTTCCTGTTCTGCAAGAGCTCATGGACCTGAAAACAGATGTAAACTGCCGGGACGAAAAAGGCTACACGCCGTTGATCGTGGCTTGTTACAACAACCAGCTGGAAGCAGCCAGATTTCTCATTGATTCCGGCGCAGATGTAAATGGTGCGGACTATGGAGGAAATACCGCATTGATGGGAGCCGCATTCAAAGGCTATGCAGATATCGCAGATCTCCTGATTGAAAAAGGCGCTAACCTGGACCTGCAACACGGAAACGGCGGTACCGCATTGATGTTTGCGACCATGTTTGGGCGCAATGATCTCGTAAAGTTGCTGATCAGCCGGGGTGCCGATACAAGTATCCTCGACGCGCGTGGCCTGTCTGTATATGATCTTGCTGCCCAGCAGAATAACCAGGAAGCGCTGGACATACTCGAAAAAGCCTGATAGCTCATTTCTTTAAGCCTTACCTGCTTTAAAGCAAAACACCCGGACTCACAAAGTCCGGGTGTTTTTATTATGGGTTAATGCACGATTATGCAGGAACGCGTCTTGGTTTCTCGCGCTCCCAGAAACGGTGCTGCGAAATCGCCAGAATGAACTTGTCCGCCAATGCTTCCGCATCATCAAGTACAACTAATCCCTCCTTGATCACCGTTGCATCGGAGAAATCTGCCGGTAGTTTCTTGCTGAAATAAGTTGCTTCCAGCACCTGAATAGCCCCGGCATCAGCTGCAATAGCCTTGCAATGTCTGAAAGCTTCATTCAGGAAGTGTACCGCGTCGGCATCTGCTTCTATAGTTGCTACGCTGTTTGTTCCGCCAGGTACATAAATCGCATCGAACAATACGGATGCAGCTGTCAGGAACGTGTGATCCACAGTGATTTGAGTATCGTTTTCAGCGATAAGGTAGCTGTGGCGCGGCGCTACAATTTCCACTACGGCACCTGCACCTTCCAATGCGTTTTTCACCGTCATCAATGATTTCTCATCAACACCGTCTGCCGCCAGGAATGCGATCTTACGTGTAGCGATCGTATCTTTTACCGTATTCGCCATGCTCAAAGCAGCAGAAGATTTCAGGCTTCCCTCTGCCATAATGGAATCATAATCAGCAGGATCTGCGTCCGCCGGAATGCTCCTGTTTACAGGCAGCTCGGGATCTTCCGGTACAGGAAGACGAAGTGCGAAAGCTACTTCTGCCGCCAGTGCCTTATCTATCAGCGAGAGGATACCCAGCATCCGGGTACGGATTTCCGGTGAAGTAACCTTCCCGAGCTCAAAGCTGAGCGCGTCAATTAAATGGTCTTTTTCAGGCTCAGACTGGCTGTTGAAGAACAAACGCGCCTGACTGAAATGATCGAAGAAGCTTCTGCTTCTTGCACGCACTTTGCGTGCGTCAACCCTTTCCGGGTAACTGGTAAAACCACCTTCCGAAGCTTTCGCCTGGGCAGGGTAGTTGTTGCCGATCGTATTCGGTCCGTAGCTTGATTTACCACGGTTGATCGTCTGCCGCATGAAACCGTCCCGCTGGTTGTTATGCACCGGTACAATCGGTCTGTTGATAGGTATCTCGTGGAAGTTAGGTCCGCCAAGACGCAGCAGCTGGGTATCTGTATATGAAAACAGCCTTCCCTGCAAAAGCGGATCGTTTGTGAAATCGATACCAGGTACAACGTGACCGATATGGTACGCCACCTGCTCTGTTTCTGCAAAGAAATTGTCCGGGTTGCGGTTCAATGTCAATTTACCAATGCGCTGCACAGGTACCAGTTCTTCCGGGATGATCTTTGTGGGATCAAGCAGGTCAAACTCGAATTTGAATTCGTCTTCCTCGGGAACGATTTGCACACCCAATTCCCATTCCGGGAAGTTTCCGCTTTCGATCGCATCCCAAAGGTCGCGACGGTGGAAGTCAGGGTCTTTTCCTGAAATTTTCTGGGCTTCGTCCCAGGCTACCGAGTGTACACCCAGTAATGGTTTCCAATGGAATTTGACAAAGTGCGATACCCCTTCTGCATTCACAAAACGGAATGTATGTACACCAAATCCTTCCATCATCCGGTAGCTGCGCGGAATTGCCCGGTCGCTCATGGTCCACATGATCATGTGCGCTGACTCCGGCATCAATGAGATGAAATCCCAGAAAGTATCGTGTGCCGAAGCTGCCTGCGGAATTTCATTATCCGGCTCAGGCTTTACAGCGTGCACCAGGTCAGGGAATTTGATTGCATCCTGAATAAAAAACACGGGCATGTTGTTTCCGACAAGGTCGAAATTACCTTCCTGTGTATAGAATTTAACAGCAAATCCGCGTACGTCCCGCGCCAGGTCGGTAGAGCCGCGCGATCCTGCAACCGTCGAAAACCGGACGAAAACAGGTGTTTCCAAACTTGGATCACTCAGAAAGTGCGCCCGCGTTACATTCGCCATCGACTCATACACCTTAAACACACCATGCGCGGCAGAGCCTCTGGCGTGCACAATGCGCTCAGGAATGCGCTCGTGGTCAAAATGGGTCATTTTTTCGCGGAAAATAAAATCTTCCAGCAAAGTAGCCCCGCGTTCTCCGGCTTTCAGGGAGTTCTGGTCATCATTAATCCTGACGCCGTGGTTCGTTGTAAGCAATGTCCCCTCATCCTCGATGGTATGTGGGGCAAGATTTTCAATTTTATCGTTGTCGGGCTGTGCCGGTTTTTCCTGATCCTGGTTAGTCGCCATAGTAATAAATTATGTGGTTAGATTCAGGCTTCCTCGGCAGCCTTATAATTGACTTCATTTTCTGCAACTTCTGTAAGCAGCTCGTCAGCCTGCTTTTCTTCTGCCAATGTTGTGGCAAGGATCTCGGCTACATCGTCAAGACCGAGCGTTTTTGCAAGCTGGGTAAGTCCGCCGTAAGTTGCGATTTCATAATGCTCCACTTTCTGGGAAGCGAGAATAATACCTACATCACGTGTTGCAGTGCCTTCGTCGGTGCTTTCAATGATACCTTCGCCTTCTTTGGCAAGTCCTTCCATGGCATCGCACTTCTTGGCAATGGCCTTTTCACCCAACAGGTCGAAAATCACTTCCAGTCGGCTTACATGCTCCACTGTCTGTGCCAAATGCTCCTGTATAGTGCTCGAAAGCTTCGGCGAGCTGGCCGATTGGATCATTTTAGGAAGTACTTTAACGAGATGGTTTTCAGCCCAGTAAATATCTCTAAGGCTGTCCAGGAATAATTCGGTAAGAGCCGGTTCGGCTTTAACGGATGTCTTTGTTTTGAACTTTGGCTCTGAGCCTGTTTCGGTTTTCATAACAGTAAGCGGTTTAAAGTCTGTGCGCTGTACTTACAAAAGCCGTTCCAACAGCAGTCGGAATACTCAGAAATGTGGTTAGATAAAGGAAACCGGTTTGTGCCGGATCGGGAAATTGCAGGAGTTGGCGATAAAGCAAAACTGATGCGCCTTGTCGTGCAATGCGTCCGCTTTCTCCTGCATATGCGCTGCAAGTACCTGCACCACGGGATATAGCACCACTTCTGTGAACCGCCCGCTTCCATTATTCGTCTCTTCCATCGTGCCCACTGCCTGATCGGTGTAGCTGGTTACAACTACGCCCACCTCCGTGCACAGGTGCAGATACCATAACATGTGGCAGGAGGCAATGGACGCTACAAAAAGCTCTTCCGGATTGTGGCGCGCGGGATCTCCCCGGAAGGCAGGGTCTGAGGAAGCTGCGATATCCGCTTTTCCATTCACTTTCACGATGTGACTGCGCTCGTAGGACCGGTAATCGGTAGTGCCGTTTCCCGCATTGCCAGTCCATTCAATGGTGGTTTTGTATAAATGCTGTTTCATAAAAGCTGCATGATTTTCATTGTAAAAGCCTGTTCAGCCCTTTAACCAAAAATATACAAAACCCTGAATGGAATGCATTCAATGGCACAATTTTTAGAACGAAGTCGAAACTTTCAACAAAACTAAAATGGAAAAAGCCACAACAATGAATGCGTCGCATTTCAAAGTAGCGGAGGGAGTATGGGGGCTGAGGGACATTTTTGTCAATGTGTTTTTCGTCGCCAATCCCGATAAAAGCTGGGTGCTTGTAGATGCCGGCCTCAAAACCGCATACCCTAAAATAAAGCAGGCAGCAGCGGAAATATTCGGCGAGAATATGCCGCCGGAAGCGATCGTACTTACACACGGGCATTTTGATCACGTGGGTTCGCTCAAAAAATTGCTCGAAGATTGGCATGTTCCTGTCGTCGCGCACTTTTTAGAAGTACCTTATTTGTCGGGCAAATCAGCCTACCCGCCGGCTGACCCGAGCGTGGGAGGTGGGTTAATGGCGTACATGGCCGACCTGTATCCCAACGATCCGATCGACGTAGCCGAATATATACAGACATTGCCCGTCACAAGTTCGGTACCTGTTTTACCCGAATGGAAATACTACCACACTCCCGGCCACGCACCCGGACACATCAGTTTGTGGAGGGAAAAAGACAAGCTGCTCCTGTCTGGTGACGCATTTGTAACAACCCGCCAGGAATCAGCACTTAGTGTGGCTACGCAGCGAAAGGTATTATCCGGTCCGCCGAAGTATTTTACATACGACTGGGAACAATCGAAAGAATCGGTAAACCTGCTGGCCGAGCTCAATCCGGAGATCGTAGCATCCGGCCACGGAAAACCAATGTCGGGCGCAGAAATGCAGCAGGCATTGCGCGAGCTGGCCTACCATTTTGAAGAGACAGCTGTACCGAAGTCGGGCCGGTATGTAAATGATCCCGCTGTGGCAAACAGGGAAGGGGTTGTGTACCTGCCTAAAAAGAAAACAGTTTCCATTGCTGCCGCAGTGGTTATCGGTGTAGCGCTGCTGGGCATTTCGCTTGCAGTAGTAGCCAGCAAACGCGGCCAGCTGTCCTGAAAAGAACATTTATTCATCAATCTAAAAACAAGTATCATGAAAAAGTCAATGAACATTACATTAGCAGTCTTGCTGTGTACCGCAACAATATCCTATTCGCAAAGCACGTCGGGATCCGGCGGCGCAGGGAATGGGGCTGCAAAAAGCAGCACATCGGCCAGTCCCAAACAAACCCAGAGTGGGCAATCTGCTTCTCAGTCAACGCGTGGCAGCCAGGATGGAAACGACAAAAAGCTGAATGCAAGTGAGCAGCAGGGTGTAAAAGCCAATGAGGTAGGTTCCAGCACAAGGCCCGGCGGAGAGTCGAATGCGAATGCCAATTATGTAGGATCGAACCGGGAGAGTGAAGGCGATTCCAAGTCAATGCTCAACTCCAAAGAGGCGCGCGAAAAACGCAGGAAAAATATGACGGAGGCTGATACTACCATGAAAAAAGGCAGTGGATCTGCGCGCAGAAACACGAAGGACCACACAGGTGTTACCGGCAATTACAGGAATGAAGAAATTAAGCATAACCAGAAAACCCAGCCAAGACCGTCGACCAAAAAAGACTGACATCGTTGGGAATACATCAAAAAAGCAAAGCCCCCGCAGATTTCTGCGGGGGCTTTGCTTTTGCATTACAAGAAAGCTGTTCTAGTTATTATCTGAACCTGAACCGCCTTTGCTTTTATTTTTCCTTTTCTTCTTGCCATCCTGGTCAGACTGGCTTGTTGTTCCGGAAGTTCCTGAGGTAGAATTGTCGCTGCCTACACTCGACGTACCTGAGTTGGTAGAGCCGGGAGTACCGCTGTTCTGCGGGTTAGCTGTGGCGCCGGAGCCGCTGCTTTGAATGTGCGTCGGTGGTGTACCTGTGGTTGTCTGGCTGCTCGTATTTGAACCGCCGGTAGTACCGCTTGTGCCACTGATTCCGCTGGTACCTGTGGATCCGCTGCCGGTTGTTCCGCTCGTACCTGCGCCTTGTGAGCCGGTAGTTCCCTGTCCAGTGCTTTGCGGCTCAGTGGTTTCAGCTCCGGTAGTACCGGTTGCCTGTGGCCATGCTGATGTGCCTTGTGCACTGCTGCCCTGTGTCTGGGTGGTAGTACCTGTACTATTTTGTGTTGTGCCGGATCCCTGGGTTCCGGTAGTTGTTCCGCTTTTTTGCATCTGAGAATTGCTCTGTGTGCTTGTTCCCTGCGTACTGCCCGTTCTAGGCGTACTTTGTCCTGTCGTCGATTGTGCGTACAATGATCCTCCTGCTAACAGGAGCAATGCGGCTACGCTAAAAGTCAGCTTTTTCATAATTCTTAATTTGATTGATGAATAAAATTGTTGATCCGGCCTGAGCTTCATTTAGTTGCTAATGCAGGCTGGCTTGTATTAATAATAATTATGCCAATGCACAAAGACCACAGGCTTTTTCAAAAATTAATGTTTGTGAACTGCTGAATCTGGCTTATTTGTAATTACAAACTGGCGTATCTCACCTTTCTCCCAGGCATTTGCGCCGGGGATCAGCGCGGGCATGGGTATATCTGCCCTGTTTTTCTTGATTTCCTCGGTAGACACATTGAAGCGCTTATCGCGGTCACTTAGCATTTCTTTATGAAGCTGCCCGTCTTTGGTAAAGCCCATCATGATCATAGGCGAACCTACCGGCAGTTCCCTTTCCTGGTCTGTGTGCCAGGTGTGGATCGTTTTGCCGTAAGTCGACACCAGTTTCTCCATGAGTTCGTGCTCCGCAACTTTCGGGATACCAGGGGCGATGAGCGATCCCGACTTTACCTCGTGGTGGTGGCTGTGCCACAGCTTTTTCTCTTCTTCATCCAGCGACTTGAAAGCCTCCGCGGTGACAATGTATTCCACGCCCATCAGTTTCGCATCTTTCCCGTTTCCGTCAAAAATGACTGCCTGGTAAAGGTCATCGTTGAGCTGACTTACATAATGATGGGCTTCCATTTGTGCATTAATGTTGCCGTTGTAAAAATGAAAACCGTCGAGGTACGCATCAAAGTGTTTGAGCGGAGTTTTGTCCTGCAATATATCCGCGCCCGTATTAAGCAACCGGTCTTTGGCATTCAGGGAATCACCCGGCGAGGTAACCTGCGAGCCGGAGTTCTTACCGCCGCAACCGGCAGCAATGATCAGCAGTACAAGCAATGTATTTCGCGTCATAACAGTATGTTTTAATTGAACGGTAAGGTATATAGGTCATTTCCAGGTATTCAAGGATTGTCCCTCCAAAAACGCCGCAATGTATCCGTTCACAAGCCCAGGCTCTTCGTGGTGAAGCCAGTGTGAGGCATTTTCAAGAAATAGCAGTTGACCGTGCGCACATCTGGCCACGCTTTCCTCTGCCATTTTACGCGACAAAAACATATCCTTTGTTCCCCAGAGCACCAGCACAGGTACTTCAATGTTCTGGTTGATTGTAGCAGGAGGCGACTGGGCAAAAGCCCGGTACCAGTTGATCATCGATGCAAGCGCATTCGGCTGGCGCCACGCACGCTTGTAGTCGGCTATATCACTTCTGGAAAACGTGCCCCGCCGTGCCGTTTTGATCATGCTCGCGGCCAGCCATTTAAAATTGAATGCGCTGCAAAGCTGCTCAGGAACGAACGGAAGCTGAAAGAATGCCACGTACCAGCTTTTCAGCATTTGTTTCGGGTTTTTACGAAGATTTTGCAACATCACCCCGGGGTGGGGCATGTTGAGGACAACCAGTTTTTTGATCAGCTGAGGATGCTGCTGCGCTAGTGTCCAGGCAACACCTCCACCCCAATCGTGCCCGGCTACTGCAACCGGGCACGTGGTGAGGGAGGTAATCAATGCGGCAATATCGGCCACCAGGATGTTCAATGCATAGTCCTTTACGGCCGCGGGCTTTTTGCTCAGGTTGTAGCCCCGCTGATCGGGAACGATTACGTGGTACCCGTTTCCCGCGAAAAACTCGGCCTGCTTTTGCCAGCTCTCACTGAACTCCGGAAAGCCGTGCAGGAACACGATCTTCTCGCCGGAAGCCGGACCCATATGTCCCACGTGCAGCATCAGCCCGTTGACATCATGGTATTGGTACCTGAACTTAACCTGTGCCGTACTTTGCATGCTAATACCTGAATACAGCAGCTATTGCGCTTTCAGCGGGCATTTCTTCTCTGTCCAGCACGTACACTTCGCCGCCTGTCTGAATGGTTTTAATCAGTGCCTGATCAAGCAGGTCTTCCGAATCCTGGCCTTCCTGTAAGTTGAGCACATTGTTGGCTTCATCAAAAGTCCCCCAGATATGCTCCGCTTTTTGTACAAAAATGTGCGAAACCCTTCCGTAATAAGCACCCGGAATAACTTCGTTCGCGCTCGATGAAGTCAGCTCGGTCGCAGACTGGTTGGCGTAAATCGTCAGCGCCTTTTCAAGAGGCTGTCTGAAATACGGCTGCATAACCTCTTTCGCCTTTTCATACAAAGCATGCGTTTCATCATGTTCGTGGCTGCCGGTAAGTGACTCACTGCAAATATTATGATAGTCGCACACGGACCGGTAGATCGGGATCAGGTACTCGACTCCGGCAAGCAGCAGCGGCACATTTTCCGTATTCAGGATCTGCTTGTACAGAATGTCGTCCACATGTTCGAAATAGGTAGCGATGTTCGCCTTCTCATCGGGATTACCGCCGCCCATTCCATGGAAGTTGGCGCCACCTCCGGAGCTGTTTGCCACGCGTACAGTGCTGGCGTCCTTTTCAGAAATGCGTTTCACATCCATCATATCCTCGGGCAAATCTTCCACAGGCACATACTGCATACCGAATGCATCCGCTTTGAAAAGCTTGCATTTGGCCTTGCTGATCACCAGCAGATAGAAATATGCTTTGGAAGCCATGATCGGGATCAATGGAGAAACATAAAACGTTTTCTCGCACATTACCTCGCTCTCCGGCGCTACCGGCATTTTAATGTATTTGAAATAACCTTCCGAAATGAACACAGCAAGTCCGTTATCCATACCAGCCCAGAAAGCATCATCTTTCAGCAGCTCGTAGCCTGGTGTCAGCATCTGTTCTATCGTTGCCACAGGGATCTCTTTTTCTGCAAACCTTTTGGCAAGATCCTGCAATGTATTTTTAAATACGATCGCATCCTTTTTCTCATTGATAGCCGCTCCCGCTTTATGGGTAGGGATGTATACAGTTGCACAGCAGGAAGAGGTGTAGTTTGCCAGTTCTATAAACAGCTCCTTGCTGAGTACCTGCGGCAGTTCTTCTGGTTCTACATCCACAGTTTCAGCCGTAGCGATATCTGCGGTTTTGTCGCTTTCCGGTTTGTTTTCCTTGCCTTTAAAGGAGTTTTCACCTTTGGAGGTATTTCTGTTCGGATGGCGGATTGGTATCGACGGATCAAGGGTCAGGTCATCTTCGACATACTGATCGTCCAGTTCCAGAAATTCTTCCAGCTTGTCAGCCGGTGCATTGGATACACCCAATCCTTCTTCCTTATTAACCACTGAAGGTTTTCCTTTCGGCGGATGAAATCCGCCTGACTGATCTTTTCCCATAATTTGAACTGATTTTGTACTAAAACTTAATTTACATTGTGGCTCCGTTCGAAGGCATTTTCTTCTGCCCCGTGTGCAGAACGGGAAGTCATTAACCCGGCTGCTGTTTCAAACAGACCCAGTAGCAAATGGGGGAGGTAAACCTCGTCTGCGAAGCCAAGGATCCATGGGGAAGCCGCCAGGAATAAACCTGTAATCACGTCGACATTCAGGTGTACCGACATGGGAATGCTTCTCACCATTCCTCCCTCGTAATCTGTAAACAGCGACATCAGGATCGACATTGCGCCTACTGCTACCAGGGTCCAGGTAGCGGGCAATACTCCTTCAAAGTTCGCGATCCACGGCATTGCAATAAACAATGCGCTTGTCAGATAGTCGATTTTGCTGTGGAACTTTGTGCTGATGAATCTCATAATAGTTCCTGTTTAAATAGTTTGTTGATGAACTGCAAGATTTCCCGCCTGGTAAAAATTATGCCAAAAACTATTTCAAACTGTGGAGATCATCCCATTGAGGCCAAACCGACGCACAGTTACGCAGCTTATTCAGGTTTCATCATAAACCGGATTCGCACAAGGGTACCTTTGCCGGGCTGACTTTCAATATCCATGGAAGCTTTCATCAGCTCGCAGAGCTTTTTGACGATAAACAACCCTAAACCCTCACTTTCCTTGGATTTTTCTTTCTCAGCTTTGCCAGGTGGGAGTTCCTCCATTAAATGCGGCTCCTGGTGGCTGGCGCTGGTAAGTACGTTGGGTTTAAGCTGTTCAGCCAGCAATGCAGCCGGACTGTTGGCAGTAAACCCTGGGCCGGTATCCTGGATACTCAAGCTCCACCTGAGCTGGTTTTCCAACGTCCAGGTAACATACACACTGCCATCGCGCGTGTATTTCAATGCATTGTAAAGCAGATTGATCAGTATCCGCTGCACTTTCACACGGTCGCCTGTTACTTCCAGCTTTTCCGGCCCGTCTCCCTGCAACACCAGCTTGTTGTGCTTCGCGAGCGGCTGGGCCGTTTCCAGCGTTTCCTTTACAAGCTTGGCCACATCAAACCGCTGGATATCCAGCACATCCTGGCCCGCCTCTATCTTGGCATAATCCGTCAGTTGCAGAAGCATTTCCCGGATCGACGACAGGTTGCGGTTGAGCATATCCATCAGGTCTGTCCGCTCTTTTTCAGTTTTGGGATATTCAAGCAGCTGAGAGGCTACTGTCATAATGCTGAAACTGGTACGCAGGTCGTGGGAGCTTTGCCGGAGATGTTCGCCTCGCTTCTCGCCAAGCTGGTGCAGCTGATCCAATGCAAATTGCAGGCTGCGCGCACGCTCGGCCGCGTCATTCTGCAAAAGCTGGTGATAGTACAGCAGGCTGCCTCTGTTTGCCTCCCCGTACATCCTGAAAACCTGCTGCTGAACAAAAAGCAGTGACTTGGTACCCAGTTTTCCCGAGGAAGTTTCAAAAGCTTCCACTTCGTCCAGAATCGTTTTAAAAAGGTGCTCCATTTCAGAAATCAATTCGGGGAGCGAGTAGCCCGACTGCCAGCGATGCAGCCCGTGTTCACTGGCTACTGTGGCAGGGTCGAGCTTCAAAGGTTCATTTCTAAGTCTGAGGAAGAGCAGTGTGATCAGCAATGGTACCTGATCATTGAATTCTTCCCGTGAGAAGCTGCTTTTGCTGCTCATTGTAGCATCGGCCTCGCAGGCAAGCCGCCAGTTGGCCAATATGGTTTCAAGCCTTGCCTGCAGGTAGTCTACCAGCTCGTCGATCGGAGCCTCCGTATCTGGATTTTTTTTGCCCATAAATTTTCATTGATAATTTACAACCAAGTCAATGCGGCTACTAATACCATTCCAGCCGCATGAACAATCCATACATACTTACCGAACCAACTCTCCGATTGCACAATTCTGTTCTCTCCGGTGAGTAACCGTTGTTATATTTGGGGTTATATACAGTATCCACATCAAAGTTATTTATGAAGAAACTGACACTTGGTCTGCTATTGCTTTCACTGGTACAACTTGCAAATGCGCAGCGTGCGGTAGTACGTGGCGATTTTGCCGATCCTTCCATTATTCAAGTGGGAGATACTTATTATGCTGCTGCGACCAGCTCCAACTGGGGGCCTGCGTTTCCGGTCATGAAATCGAAAGATCTCAAAAACTGGCAACAGACAGGCGCGATCTTCCCTGATCTTACTTCCTGGGCAGATTTTTACTACTGGGCGCCTGAGCTCAGCTACGAAGACGGTAGAGTGTATGTGTATTACACTGCCCACAAAAAAGGCGGTAACCTGTGTGTTGGTGTTGCCAGCGCCGATTCCCCGGAAGGTCCGTTTAAAGACCATGGCCCGCTGGTATGTCAGGAGGTAGGCTCGATCGACGGATTTCCGATGCGTGATGAAAATAACAAGCTGCACCTGATCTGGAAGGAAGACGGGAACAGTGTAGGAAAGCCGACGCCGATCTGGATACAGGAAATTAATGCGGAACGCACTGCATTGATCGGAGAGAAGAAGGAGCTGTTCAGGAACGATACACCCTGGGAAGCGAATCTCGTGGAGGGTGTTTCGGTGATCAAAAACAATGGGTACTTCTATGCCATATATGCTGCCGCAGGCTGCTGCGGGCCGGGCTGTACGTATGCAACCGGTGTAGCGCGCTCCAAAAATCTGATGGGACCGTGGGAGAAATTTCCCGGTAACCCGATCCTCACGGCGCAGGGCGACTGGATGTGCCCCGGCCACGGAACCGCTGTCCGGTACAATGATAAAAACTACTTTATGTACCACGCCTATGATAAGGTGTCTAACAAATACACAGGTCGCCAGGCGCTGATCCGCGGATTTGAATTTACGGCCGACAACTGGCTCCGCTTTACAGATGAATTCCTTGAACCGACCGGGAAAGCAGGTCCTTATACGGTGACTGAAAATTTTGACAAAAAAAATCTCGATTTACAGTGGAGCTGGTCTGTTTTTAATAAGCCGGAAATTGAAATGAAAAACGGAAGGCTGGGCATCCGGATCAGCGATGACCGCGAAGCATTCATCGCCCGCAGGATAGATAGCCGCAGCTACGAGGCTGTTGTGGAAATTGTGCCGGGTAAAAGTGTGAATGCAGGAGTCGCATTGATAGGGGATGACAAGAATATGATCTATGCAGCAGCGAAGCAGGACAGCATTGGCATATCTATTGTTAAGGACGGGGCAAAAAGCAGTTTGGGCAAGTTTCCCGTTGCTGCCGCAGGCAAACACGTGTTCCTGAAAATGACGGTGAACAATAACACGGATATCCGTTTTTCATACAGCTTGAATGGCAAGGATTTTAAAGCTTTGAAAATCGACAGTCCCGACATCACCTATCTGCCGCCCTGGGACCGCGCAGTACGTGCCGGCATTGTGGCCAAAGGGATAGAAGGAGATGTTGCTGTTGTTGAGGGGTTTGTATTTAAAAGTTTGTAATACGCGATCGTTTAACAAATCAATAAAATAGTTTACTCATGCAAAAGATAAGGCTATTTTCTCAGTATGATCCGGATGCACTGATCCTGAAAACCAGGAAGGAAGTTCAAGATCAGGTGGGCCAGTGGCCGGAAGAATATCTGTCTTCCGAAAAACTCGGGGAGCACGTGGATGCGCTGAAACAAAGGCACGAAATGTTTCTTCCCGATATTGATTTCGCAAATGGGCGGGCGGTCATGATTGAGCGCATTTACCCGCTGTCGGTGTACCAGCCCGGCTCCAAGCCCGACGTGAAAGTGCGGGTGAATGTGCTGATCTACAAGTACCCGTTCAAGGCGCAGACCTACCTGCTCGGCTGCCGGCCACCGGTACCTGTGCCGGATTGCGAGGGCGAGTGGTATGCAGACCAGATCAATCAGGAAATTTACCTTGAATACCCGCAATACGACAAACGTCCTAAAAAGACGATCATAGCTCATAACAACTACATTGCCCAGCTGCAACCCTGCTATGTGGCTTTACAGGACGAAGCCCGGCGGTTTAATGCAGGACTGGACAGCATGATAGAAGAGGCTGTACTGCAGCGGAGAAATGATATTGATCACATGAAACGCCTGCTATCGATGCTCAGCTAAGACTATTTTTATCTACCACTTCACAATCAACTGAAAAATGGAAAACAAAAATCACACTGACGCAGTACCTGAAAACAGGAGCGGTGACGAGGTGAATACCGAAACCGTTAAAGAATGTAAAAATGCAGCCGAAGCAAACGCGCTTTATCAAACAGCCCGGGGCAGGTTGCTGGACGTGAACAGCTGGCACCGCATTTCAGGAGAGCACCTGGCGCATTTCATGCTGGCCGATCAGGCCGGTAACCCGGTAGCCGGACCGGTACAGCAAGGTTTGATGATCAGGATTGACATTCCGGGACCTGGTACCAGGGAAGGCGACGGGTACGACTGGGTGGTTGTGGAGGAGGTAAAAGAGGAAACATCGGAGCAGGTTGAATCTGTGGCAGTTCGTGTGCGGCCGGCTTCTGATCCTACCTCAGATGCGGAGGAAACTGCGCACTTTTATGCACCCAAGGCAACCAGTACATTCACGGTGTCCAGAAATCACCTGACGGTATCCGCCGGCGTGTACGACCGTAACCTCGCACCCAACCAGGAAGCCGATGGATTGCTCGACAAGATCAGGAATGCAATTGTTGGATTTATGGGTGAAAATGCCTTGTCAGCAGTGCAGTGGAAAGCGTTCACAGACGGGCTGCTGGTCAGTTAGTATATACTTACTTTGAATTTGAAAAAGCCGGCACACATTGCCGGCTTTTTTGCTGTTAGCTGGAATGCTTTTTATAACTAGGAGTCACTTCTTAGCGTGTCAAATTACACTTCATCCACTTTGCTTCCCATTGATTTTTTAGTGCCGAAAAGAGCTGATATCAGGCGGGTAGGGGTGGTTTATCAACAACAAAAAATCAAATGGAAATTACAATCAAGAAATCGCGGTTCTACGAGCTTTTTCTTTCCGAGCTGAGGGAGATGCTTTGGGTAGAACAAAAAATGTGGGGTATGCTGAGAATGATGCAGAGAGTTGCGCAGTCACAGGATTTTTCAAGAACATTGGCACAAAGCAGGGTGCATGCGTCGGCGCACATTGACAGGATCAGGCATTTGTTTGATGCGCTGGATGAACCGGCTTCGGGCATTGAGTCAGCGGCAATCGGCAAGCTGCTCCAGAGTGTAGAAGCGACTGTCAGCAAAAACAGGGAAGGCGCAGGAACGGGCGATTTCGCATTGATCATTGCCGCTCAGAAAGCGGGACAATACAAGGTGGCCAGCTATGAAAATCTGATCACGATTGCTCAGGTGCTAGGGGATAAGGAGCTGGAAAAAGTATTGGAAGCGAACATTATCGAGGACGCAGGTACAGACCTGTTGCTGCGGGAGCTATCCGAGCGGTTTATTTACCAGGAAGCAGCATCCAGGGAAGCACATCGCCTCCCTGCATAATTTACAGCCTGGCCTGATATCAGGCCAGGCTGCTTTGTTTTTCTTTCAGTAATCTGGATAATTCAGGCAGGTCGACGGGTTTGAGTAAATGCACATCGAAGCCCGCCTCTGTACTTTTCTGACGGTCTTCATCGGCTCCGTAGCCGGTTAATGCAACAATAAGCGCTGATTGTCCCCAGGCAGTATCACGAATGAGGCGACAGGCTTCATATCCCGTTATATCGGGCATTCCTATGTCCAGCACAATCGCCATCGGTCTATACGATTCGGCAGCAGCAACCCCATCCCGGCCGCTGTAACAAGCTTTTGTCTCATAGCCGGTCAGCTTGAGCATCATCGCCAGGGTGTCCGCAGCGTCGCGGTTGTCATCGACCACCAGTATCCGGCGGTTTTCTGAGTTGGTTACTGTTTCCATATCTGCTCTCGGTTAGTTTGTCAAGGCAAGGCTTTATACAAATTCACTGCCAGAGCCACCGTTTCCCGGGAATTAACCAGCGCATTATTTTACAGCCGCTATAAAACGGTCATTGCCGCAATTGCTGCACTTTTCATCAGCATGATTGCCGACTGCCTTATTCCCGCATTGATCACAAACCTGCTCGTTACTGGTCTCGCTGATCTCACTTTGGTACTCTTTATCCCATATCGGCAGAATGGGCAGGCCGGGCACTACCTCATAATTTTTGATCAGGGTAAAAGCGCCGCCCGCTTCAAAGTAGAGCCTTTTTACCTCCCCCAAATGCCTGATACTGCTTCCCCGAAGCTGCGCAAATGCCCGCTCGCGGGTTATACCCGTTTTCTGCATCATGTCGAGGTTGAGGCGGCTATCTTCTACGATCGGTGTGATGTTTCCCTGCATCAGGTTTTCCAGTTTCTGGTTCCTGGTGGAAAGTCCTGCGATCAGCTGCTGAATGGAAACCACGATCGCGGCTATGACCACTGCGGCAAGGATACCACGGTCAGGAGATTGGAGCGGCACCCCGATCGCGGCGGCCAGCGATACCATCGCGATCATTTCGCTGCGGCTCAGCTGTGACGCCATTCTTTTTCCCATCAGCCGCATTGATACCATCAGAATAAGGTAGATCACGGCGATCCGCAATATCACTTCCAGGTAAAAACCGCCCGGGACATCACCAATGAAGATCCGCTGCCAATCAGTTATGTGGATATCCTCGGGTTTCATGAGGTTACGAGTTGAGATTTAATGGAGATTGTGGCCGGTAACCAGTCGTTTGAGCCACATACCTTGCAGGATTGCTCATTGCTGGCGTCGTAGATCACTTTCCCGCAGTTTGCACACACCGTCGCGCCGTTTACAGGTTCCTGGTAAAAACCTGCAATTGCCTCATCGTGCGGAGGAAAGATCTGCAAGCCGGGCTGTGGCTCGTCTCTTCTGTAAATGCTGAACATACCGCAGGCTTCCAGGTAAACGCGCCCTACATCCCCCAGATTAAGCACATCCTTACCTCTTAATGCCGAAAACAGCTGCTGCCGGGAGACCTTTGATTTACCCATCTGTTCCAACTGGATCACGCCATTCTTCACCACCATTTCGGTACGTCCCTGTGTGGCACGCTCAAACTTCCGGCTTTTAAATTCGGCCATGTTGAGGCCGCGCTGGAAGATTAATGCGCAAACGAGGATCATAATGCCCATTAATAAACCCAGCTGCGGTATCTGCATAGCCGGGGATACAATAGCACCGAGGGTGATCATCACCGCCATTTCAGAAATGGTCAGCTGACCGCCCATTCTTTTTCCCATTAACCTCACTACAATGAGCAATGCAATGAAAACGAGGGTTGTACGAAGAAATACCTCAATCAGGAATTCAGGGGGAGCTTGCCCGAATAAAATCCGCGGCCAGTCCCAGGGTTGTATTTCATCTTTTTTCATGATCCTTTTCGCTGGGTTATCCTATACGCTGGCCGATTTTTCATTCGGACATTTCAATACCATTACGCTCCGGTCGGGGATGGAAAGTACTTCTCCTGGCTTGAAATCGTCGCCTGATTCCGCGATCATACACGCGTCGGTATCGATGACAATGCGCCATTCGTCGCCGCAATCGTCAGACGGAAGTACGAAGTCCACCGCTTCCTGCGTGCAGTTGAAAATGAGGAAGAAAGTATCGTCTACAATCCGTTCATTGTTCATATCGACGCAGCGGATACCGTTTCCATTCAGGTACACACCAAATACACCCGCAGCCGCTGAATCCCATTGATCATCCGTAACCTGACTTCCGTCCGGCAGCATCCACATAATATCCTTTACTTCGGAACCGTGGAGCGGCAAGCCCTGGAACCAGCGGCGGCGGCGGAAAGTAGGGTGTTCTTTACAAAACCGTATGAGCGATCTGGTGAATTCAAGAAGCTTTTGATCTGCCTTGTCCCAAAGTATCCATGAAATTTCGTCGTCCTGGCAGTAGCTGTTGTTGTTACCTCCCTGGCTGCGCCCCAGCTCGTCACCGGCAACCAGCATCGGAACGCCCTGTGAGAGAAACATGGTCGCGAGGAAGTTGCGTTTCTGTTTGTCTCTGAGCTGAATGATGCTTTCGTCGTCAGTTTCTCCTTCCACGCCGCAGTTCCAAGACCTGTTATCGTCAGATCCGTCCTTATTGTCTTCTCCGTTTGCTTCATTGTGTTTTTCATTATATGAAACAAGGTCGTGCAATGTAAAGCCGTCGTGCGCGGTAACGAAGTTGATGCTGGCTGTGGGCCTGCGGTAATCGCCGCGATAAAGATCGGGACTGCCTGTGAAACGGTTGGCGAAAGTGCTTAAAGATACCTCTTCCCCACGCCAGAAATCACGGACTTCATCCCGGAACATATCGTTCCATTCTGCCCAGCCGGGAGGGAATTTACCCACCATATAGCCAGAATCACCAATGTCCCAGGGTTCCGCAATCAGCTTCACGCGGGAGATAACAGGATCCTGGTGAATGATGTTGAAGAAAGAGCCCAGGTTGTCTGTCTCGTGCAGGGTACGTGCCAGTGTAGACGCAAGGTCAAACCGGAAGCCGTCAACATGCATTTCAGTGATCCAGTAGCGCAGGCTGTCCATGATCAATGCGAGTACATTGGGCAATTGTACATTCAATGTGTTGCCAGTACCCGTGTAATCCATGTAATAACGCTGGTCTTCCGGGGTGAGCCGGTAGTACGAAGCATTATCAAATCCTTTGAAGCACAGGGTAGGGCCCATGTGGTTGCCTTCCGCAGTATGATTGTACACTACGTCAAGGATCACTTCAATTCCTGCCTTGTGCAGTTCCTTGACCATATTCTTGAATTCCGAAACCTGCTCGCCGTTCTTGCCGGTGCTGCTGTAACGCGAGTCCGGTGCAAAGAAGCCAAGCGTGTTGTACCCCCAGTAATTGGTAAGTCCCTTTTCAAGCAGGTGCTGGTCTGCTACAAACTGGTGCACCGGCATCAGCTCAATAGCGGTAATGCCCAGTGATTTCAGGTAATCGATTGTAACCGGGTGTGCTACTCCCGCGTAAGTACCCCGGATCTCTTCGGGAATGTCTGGGTGTGTAAATGTGAGCCCTTTTACATGTGCTTCGTAAATGATCGAATCATGATAAGGAATGTCGGGGCGTGTGTCGTCTTCCCAGTCAAACTGACAATCAATGACCACCGATTTGGGGATATAGGGGGCACTGTCGCTTTCGCTGAAACTCAGATCTTCCTCTTTATCGCCAATCTTGTATGCAAACAGCGCCTCATTCCATTTCAGCTCACCAGCCAGCGCGCGGCTATAAGGGTCCACCAGCAGCTTGTTGGGGTTGAACCGGTGTCCGTTTTCCGGCTCAAAGCGGCCGTGCACGCGGTAACCGTAAAGTTGGCCGGGTTGCAGCCCTGGTACGTAAACGTGCCAGATATGGTGTGTTACTTCTTCAATCTTAATCTTGATATCCTCCTCACAATCGTTTTCAGCTTTGAAAAGGCAAAGCTCCACGCCATCTGCATTCTCTGAGAAAACTGCAAAGTTGACGCCGTTTCCGTCAAATGAAGCGCCCAGTGGGTAAGGTCTCCCCGGAAGTACTTTTATCTGTGCCGAGGAAGGGGATTCAAGCAGCTCATTTTCTATATGTCTGTCCGCCATAATTGATCAAAAAACCGTGTTAATTAATCTTGTAACCGAAATAAGCAGCCGGGGTTCAGATCCGGCTGCTTGCACTAATAGAACATTACTCGTCTTCGTACTTGTCGTCGAACTCGTCATTGGGGTTTCTGTCCCCGCTGTTTGCCCCGCGTCCGCCCTTGTTGGTAATGCGCGCTTCCAGTTCTTCTTCTGCGCCGGGCTTGCTGTAATCGATCCCGTAATCATCCACCTCGTCCTCATTGAAGTTGTCGGTGGCATTCCGCCCGCCTGAGGTCGGGTCATTTTTGAGGACCCTTTCCTTATCGGATTGTGCTTTGTCGTTTTCCATGATTATTGTCTTTTAAAATGCACCTTACATTTTATCATGCATCATTTCCGCCATTTCAAGATGGTGTCTCAGAGTAGGCAGCTTTTGAGAAGCCCATGATTTAAGCTCGGCATCCTGACCTGTGTTTGACTGTTTTTCAAACAGCGAAACGGTTTCCTTGTGAGAAGCAACCATCATACGTACATACATCATATTGAATGCAGCACCAGAGGCAGTGTTCAGGCTGTCCAGCATTTTTTGCTTGACCGCGCTCAGTGTCGCAGGGATTTCCACTTTCTTGGGATCTGCAATTCCTTTCAGCTCATTATTGGCTTTGGTGTGGTCAGTTATCATCATTTGCCCGAAAGATTTGATGCTCATTGTATCCGATCCCATTACCATACCTGTTCCGGCCGTGTCGCCTTTTGCAACCGCCATCTCTCCCGCTTTCACTTCAAACATTCCCCCGTCTGCTGCATTTGTTACAAACATCCTGTCGGCTTCGGGTACCATAGTCCCCACATTATCATCGTCATCATCATTACAGGATACGGCCACGAACATTCCGGCGGTAAGCATCAGGAGCAATTTCAACTTTTTCATAAGACGCATTTTTAAGTTTGTTGTTGATAAATTTTCGCCGGTCGCTAATAAAAAGGCATGCCAGTAGCCGCTCACCTCTTTTTTCAAAAGTGTGGAAGCAATTTTTTGGCACGATTTTTATAATCGCGCTCAAAGTTTTATCCCATATCCATGTCAGAGAGTTCAAGAGATATCGTCAAGTGTACCGCCCGCGTTTGGAGGCTGATTAAAAAGCAGGAAGAGCTTTTCAGGTCTGTAATGGGGTTGGAGATCTCTGCTGCGTTGCGAAAAACGTGCAGCAATGGCTTTATGATTTCCCTTTTGTACAAAAAGGAAATGGGTGCGCTTTACGAGTCGGTGAAGTGCAACCTGAATGATGGTGATCTGGCGAGTATTACTAGAAGTAAAAACGACGATTCAATGGACGCTGATAACCTTGCTGGCTTGCTTTCCGATCTGATCCGGGGAGAGCAGCAGCTGATCAGCGCATACGAGCTGTTGCTCTCACATATAGATGAAGATAGCGAGGCCGCCCTGGCCTGTCACGCGCACATCAGCCAGCTGGCCTCCCTGAGCCACACGCTGGCAGCCGAGTTGACCGAATTTTCTGATGATACCCAGGATGCTTATACGTCGGTAGCGTAGTCTGGTAACCTCATTTACCTGTTTCTGAGTCAGGCGCATCTACGGGTTTGGATTCGGGAGAACCTTTCTGACGAAGGAAAATGGTAAATACTACAATGCTCGCAATGGAAAGGAATTCGCTCTGCCAGTTTTGAAATGCCTCAAACCAGAAGTTAGCCTGCGTCAGGTAGTTTCCCATCGTATCCGCCGGCATTCCGTTTAAAACCTGCTGTTCATTATGGTCCACCCAGCTTCCGTAAAGGTGCAGGTACCAGCTGATCAGGAACAGAACCAGGAACATCGCGAACAGTGAATTTTCATATAGTTTCAGTATCCACCCTCCTTTATTAACCGCCCAGGGCGCGTCTTTTCCCGGGCGTGGCTCACGGTCTACCTCTTCTTTTTCATCAAGAGACTTGGATTCCGCGGAGCCTTTCTGGCGTAGTCCCACGGTGAGTACCACGTACAGGGCCATTTGCAGGAATTCACTTTCAAAGTTTTCAAATGTGGCAGAAATGAAGTGCCCGCTTTGCAGGTAAGCTGTAAACCCGATTGCGGGGGCATTGTCCTGTTCAAGCTCCGAATTATGCTCGTGCCAGCCGGTAATGGCCTGTCCCGCGAGCGTCACCAGGAACAAGGTGATAAATACGATACTTAAACTGTTCCGATAGAAGAAGGAATGTTTTGTCTCTGCTGTTTTCATGATGGGTTTTGAGAAAACGTGGGAATATTCAGACTCATTTTGGTAAAATCGTTAATTGTACAACCGCAGCCTGCGAACCATCGGCATTGGAACGCTGCCAGCCGAGTGAAAGCGGGAAACGCTCTGCCAGGAAAAGCTCGATACCGGCGGTAAGGCGCCCTTTGTTATGTGACCCCGAGATCCAGTCAGCAAGAAAATGGATTTTTTTATACCAGAATCCAAGATCAACCCCGCTTTGAACCCCGTAAACGGGACCGTCGCTCAGGTAACGGTGGTTACTAATGTACGGCCCGGCCACAAACTGGTACTGGTCCCGGCTCCCCACTGTCGCAAGCAGGTTGGCATATCCGTAATAAACAAACCTGTGCCCGTGGCTGCCTGTGAGATTGGTGCCCGCCACAGCGCCGAAACCTGTGGAAAAATGATCGTTCAGCTCAAAAGATTTCTGCGCATTGGCCAGCAGGAGTGGCGCGAATGGAAGTATTGTTGTTGTATCGTTGACCTCAAAATGCCTCGTTTTATAATTGTAATCCACATTAATGAGGTTAAGTCCTGCTTCCCAGCCTTTTCCAAGACCATAAGTGAGCGTTGTGGAGGACTCGATCTGATCATTGATCTCGAATTGTTGCTGAATGCTGATCTGCCGCGCGTCGGCAATATCGGAGGAAGAAACGTTGAAAATGGTTAATTGTGCAAAAACGGAGCTGCACGCAAACAAAATGAAAATTGCTGCGAGGCAAGTTCTGGAAAGTGTGGTCATACGATACTATACTGTGAAGACTGTGATGCAGGCAATAAGAGAAAAAACTGTTCCACTCAAAACCAGAGGTTGTAGCGCCCGGATTGTGCCTGATTTCCGGTCAGTTTTTGGGATAGATGAAGGCAGTTGGAATAATTTTTGTTCAAACCCGGTGCCTGCAAACGGGTGCAGGCTTAAATCAACAGATATGAACGATCAAATTAATCCGCAACACCGCGAAGGAAAAGTAGCAGAAGCCATTGAGGAACAAACCGCGAAGTTGCCCTCAGACATCTTTTTATGGGCGGCGATCGCTTCAATGGGCGCGTCACTTACATTGAAAATCCTTGGACGAAAACATACTGCATTGTTTGTTGGACAATGGGCGGCTCCATTCCTGCTGCTGGGAACTTACAACAAGATTGTAAAAACACAAGGTCACGACTCTACCGACCACGAGTAGAATATCAGACTACCAGGCAGAGCGGCCTGATTATGCGGACTGTTATAAACAGCAGCGCGTAATCGGGCCGCTTTCTTTTTGAGTACCGCCAGCGCTATACTTCCGTGTCACTGGCATGCATTTTTACAAAGACCGCACGCTAAATCAGTAACATTTAAACAAAACATTTATGAAGACGATCATCGTGTGGGCAAGTTGCTTCACCACAGTTATCATGCTCGCAGCAGTGTCGGGCCTCCGGCTGGATTCACCAGACCAGCAATTTGTTCTTAAAGCTGCGGAAGGAGGGATGCTGGAAGTACAGCTGGGTAACCTGGCTGCTAAAAACGGTGTTTCCCCAAAGGTTAAGGAATATGGTAAAATGATGGTAAAAGACCATACCAAAGTAAATGACGAGCTAAAAGCACTTGCTAAAAAGAAGCAGATCCAGATACCAGCCGGTCTTGGCAAAGCGGCAAAGCAGCAGTACGATAGTCTTGCAGCAATGAAAGGCGAGCCATTCGATATGCTTTATATGAACATGATGATTGCCTCACACGAACAAACAATCGGGCTTTTCCAGACCGAGTCCAATAAAGGCCAGGACAATGAATTGAAAAGTTGGGCAGATGCAAAGATCCCTGCATTAAAGCATCATCTCGAAATGGCTGAAGAGTTGTTCAAACATTCGAGTAACTCCCCCGCATCTCACAAATCCCACAAATAAGATCTGCTAATTTCCTGCTCGATCCGGAGCTAACGTGCCCCTGAGAGAGCAGGAAATGCATTTTTGCTCAATTGTAGATGAACTTGATGAGTGCCTTTGAGCGCGATTTCAGCTCATCGGCTTTTCCATAAAGTTCTGTCGAATTCAGCTCGTCGCCCTGCGAATCGTAGTGCGTAGCCGATTGTTCCAGGAAAATGATACCTTCTTCCAGGCTTCGCACAGCCTGCCACAATTTGGTCTCGATGGATTCATTAATGGAGAGCCAGAGCGACTCAGAAGAGAATCCGTGGCCTGTGTGGCAGCGGTACCGTACCGAAGTTCCCTCACGCAGGCTAACCAGTGCGCCTCCGCATTCCGGGCATGTCAGGTTTGTTTTTTCTCCCATCTCAGTAATGCCTTTTTCAAGCGCGTTTTCTTCCGCTGCAATTTCTGTTTCGATCTTCAACAATTCTTTCAGGGGTTCATCCGTCTTTTTTAGCTGATCAGCAGATTGGCCGACCAGCTCTATGATCAGGGGTCCTATTTCCTGCAATGGTACAATGTGATGCACATCAATATGTTTGATCACATTATTGGGCATATCGGCAAACATCGAATCTTCGGGAGCCTGAACAATCGTAGTCCCGCCCATTTCCTTTACAGACCATAAACCGGAAGTGCCGTCGGTAAGTCTGCCCGTGAGCACAATGCCGATCGCCCGCCCGCCGAACTGACACGCAACGGAGCGCATGGTAACATCAATGGAAGGGCGGAAGCGGTTTTCCTTCGGGCCTTTTTTTACAGATATGGTATTATCCTCAACAATCATGTGATAGTCGGGCTTTGCCACGTAAATGCGGCCTGCCTCGATTATTTCGCCATCTTTCGGGTGCGCCGCAGGAAGGTTCCCGGCATAGGACAGGATTTCGGGTAGATAGCTTTTTGTTTCGGGGGATAAATGCTGAACAATAAATACAGCTGCTTTCAAATCGCCTGGCAAACAGGCCACTACTTCTTTCAATGCGGTGACCCCACCTGCCGAGGCCCCAATTACAACAATGTCACGGTTCTCCATTCGGAATACAGAATTTATAGCTGCGAATTTTAAATTGCAGCACCCTGTAAAAAGTTATTCCCGAATGAGCCTGTTAATCTGTTTTTCCCGGGATTAATTCGCCGTAACCCTGCCGAGCCAAAAGTTACAGATTCCCTGCAGCGTGTTTTTGAGGTTTTCGAGCTCCATAGGCTTAACAATGTAAGCGTCAGCGCCGAACTGGTAACATTGATGGATTTTGTCCGTGCGTGTCTCGCTGCTCATCACCACCACGGGGATTTCGTTGAGGTAGGTGTCGGTTTGGGCTCTCTGCTGGCGGAGTGCTTTGAGCAGGTCGAGTCCGTTCATGCCCGGCATGTTGAGATCCACAATAATCAATCCCGGCAGCTGATCACTCTTTTGTTGAGTGATCAGCGTATTCAGGTGTCTGTGCAGCACTTTGCCGTCTTCAAAAAATTTCATTGCATACTGCCCGCCAAATTGTTTGAACGCTTTGTAAAGCAGAAAATGAAAATCGGGATTGTCGTCGACAATGTACATTTCTCTAATCATATCAGTCATATTTTTCGCCTCCGAGACTACACTATTCAACTTATGCCACCCGGTTTCCTTGGTTAATATGTTTTTGGAAGACTAACTACAAAGGTTGTACCCGCTTCACCACTGGTGATCTGCAAGTCTCCTTTCAGCAGCCTGATCAGGTGCTTAACAATAAACAGCCCAATACCTTCCCCATTATTTTCTTTCTTGTCGCGTCCTTTTTCCTGCTGGTCTTCGTCGCCGTCATCGCCCAGAATGCGGTCGATCAGTTTTGGGGAAATCCCCACTCCGGTATCCGCAATACTGAACTGCCAGCCCGGATTGTCGCCAAAACCGGCTTCGTTCCAGCTCACATTCACACTGCCGGCTGCTGTATACCTGATTGCATTCAGCAGTAGATTTTGAGCAATGCGCCTGATTTTCACTACATCTCCGTTAATCACCAGCTCGGCTGGTCCTTCACATTGAAGCGACAGATTTTTGGTCGCTGCCATTGGGGAAGAACCATCACACAACTCCCGCAACAACTGGGAAACGTTGAATGAAGTGATTTCCAGTCTTTCCTGTCCTGATTCCAGTCTTGCAAAATCGAGCAGCTGGTTCATCATCTGCGCAACCTGGCCCAGGTTACGCTGGATCATATCGACGGTCTTCTTCCTGTCCTCTTCCGTTTCCATGATATTCATCAGAGATGCTGCCCCGCTGATAATGCCAAAGCTGCCGCGCAGGTCATGGAAGGTCGACCGCAGGAAAGAGCCCCGCTGGCGCACATATTCCTTCACTACCGAAAGCGACTCGATGATCTCTACGGATCCGTTCAGCTGCTCGATCAGTTCGTCCTGGTGGGATTTTGCTTCTTTCAGGGAGCTGATATCCAGTTCCGTGATCGCTACGCCGTGGTCGTGCTGGGATATGGAAACACCCGCCCATTTGCGTTCGGGTTCCTCACTTAATATTTCTTCGTAGCGGTACTCTTTTTTGGCAAGTACCTCCGTCATTATCTTCACTTTTTCCGCCGGATAAAGTTCTGAGGCGAGCATTCCCAGCATTTCACCAACCTGCTTGCCCAAACCGGTCGCAAATTTCTCATTGCAAACAGCCAATCTGAAATCAACAGGCTCGTCGCCTTCGTATATCCCCTTGAAAAAGCCGATAGAAGCAGGGGAGCTGTTGAGCACAGCCTGCAAATTCTCGGCAGTTTGTACCAATCTCGTTTCTGCCTGCTTGCGGTCTGTAATATCCAGTACAGTCACCACTATACCCGCCAGATCCACTTGCCGCGTGATCAGGAATGCGGCCGTTTTTCCGGGAGCAATCCTCAATCCGCTCACTTCGCGATAGGCTGTATTTCCTGTGGTAAGTACTTCGGTATAAAGGTCAAACAGTCCGGTGTCGCGGAAGTCGGGATACCATTGCAGCAGCGTTTTCTCGGTCAGGTCCGACTCGCTCATTCCGGTGAGTTCGAGCGCTACGTCGTTGTAAATGGAAGTAATGAAGTCAACCACTTTCCCCTCCGGCGAGTACACCGCTTCCATTAAGGTCAGCGCGGCGGGTACGCCGTTCAGTACACTCCGCAGTCGGGCGGCCGTGCGCCTCAGTTCTGCATTGGCCCTTTCGAGTCCGGTATTGGCATTGGTAAGTTCTCTTGTTCTTTCCTCCACATGCAGGTTGAGCTGCTGGGTTAGTGTTTTTTGCAAATGAACATTGGTGCAGGTGGCTATATACCCGGAGAAAACCCCGTTGCTGGAAAACATCGGTTTCGTATTTTCCAGTATCCACTGGTACTCGCCATCACGCCTCCGCAACCTGTATTCAGCCGTGTAAGGCGATCTGTCGTTCATACTTTTGACAGAAAGCTCCTTGTACCAGTCCCGGTCTTCGGGGTGGATGCTTTCCGCCAGTAAATGTCCCTTTTCTTTCTCGTAAGATTGTCCCGTGAAATCCAGCCACGCTTTGTTCAGGTAATTGACCTTCCCGTCAGGCCGAGATACCCAGATCATGGCGGTTGCATTGTCGACTAGCTCCTCAAACCATTGCTGGCGCTCTTTGAGCAGACTTTGCGCTTTGTGGTGCTCCGTATTATCTTCGAATACAAGCAGGATCGTCTGCTTGCGGTGCAGCAGGACTTTCCGCGCGTGGATCAGCATGATGCGTTCGTCTCCGGAGTTTACTTCCAGCTTGACCTCAAATCCGGTGATCGGGGCATTTCGGCTGATCAGGTTATGCATTAAGTCGCTGAATCCGCTGAAATCGAGTTTGCGGTTGCCCAGCTCATAAACTGTACTTCCCACTGTACTCTCCGGATTGGTACGGAACACGCGGTAAAACGCTTTGTTCGCCACCTTGATCCTGAGCTGATCGTCGAGTACGAGGGTGGCTTCATTAATGGTATCCAGGATCGCTTCCGAATAGTCGTAGGATTCGCTGAGCTGGTCGTTTCTTACCTGCAGCTCCTGGTTGATCGTCTGCAATTCCTCATTTGCAGATTCAATTTCCTCCTTGCTGGTCTCGAGTTCTTCATTGATGCTCTGCAGCTCTTCGTTGCTGCTGACAATCTCTTCATTCGCCGATTGCAGCTCTTCATTGCTGGCCTCCTGTTCTTCAATGATCGAGTGCATATCCTGCCGCAGCGCTGCCAGTTCTGCTTCCAGCATCAGAACGCGCTTGTCCGCTTCCATTTCCATGACACCCAGGGCGGCTGGATTATCCTTCAACTCCTCAAAAAGGATGAGGAACAACTGCTGATTGGCCGAGCTCGTAATTGGCACCGCCTTGATCTCGACGTAATGTACCACACCATCTACGATCACTTCCAGGCCCGACTTGCTGGTCGGCTGGGAGGTCTTTCTTGCCTTGTGTATCGCATTACGCAACTCGAAAACAAGTGACGGCCGCGCCATTTTCGAAAGGTTCAGGCTGGCTTTGCCTGTGGCGTGTTCAAGGAAGAGACTCGTAGAGCCGCGGAACTGGAGAATCTCCATATCCTGATCTACAATAATACTTGGCGGGATAAAATTGCTTAGCAGCCAGGTGTCAACAAGCTTATCCAGATCTTGTGGGGGTAGCATTTCCTGGCTCTTAGAGGTAGAAGTTTTGGTGTCAATTACGAAAGCGTTTCTTTTAATACTGATGTCCGATGGAATCCGTGCAACCGTATTGTTTTTTCTTGCAAAAACCTTGTATTCCTTTTCAATCTGCGAGAAATGCGAAGGCGAGCTGCCTACTGCCTCCGATTTTCCGAGTACCAGCACGCCGCCCGGGTTCAGGGAATAATGGAAAGTCGCGAGCGCTTTTTTCTGCAGCATATCATCCAGGTATATCAGCAGATTGCGGCAGGTGACCATATCCAGCCTTGAAAACGGCGGGTCGGTAAGCAGGTTATGCGGTGCAAACACGCACAGGTCACGGATAGGCTTGTTGATCCGGTACTGCTCGTCGGTTTTGGTAAAAAAGCGGTCTAGTCTTCGTACAGAGATATCCTTTACCTCACTCTGGGTATATACGCCAACCCGCGCTTTGGCAATAGCAGTTTCGCTCAGGTCGGTTGCAAAGATCTGGATCGGAATACTGGCGGTACGTTCACCAAGTATTTCCATAATGATCATGGCAATGGAATACGCTTCCTGTCCCGTGGAACAAGCCGTTACCCAAAGCCTGACAGGATCCCCCGCATTTTTGTTTTTGATAATGGCAGGAAGGATCTGCTTTTTAAGGTAGTCCATTGTCTGCTCATCCCGGAAAAAGCTGGTTACGTTAATAAGCAGGTCATTGTAAAGGATAGTGGCCTCGGCAGGATGCTGTTTCAGGTAGTCCATATACTGGCTCAGCTTGTCCAGCTTGTACAACAGCATTCGCCTGATGATCCGCCTGCGGATCGTGCTTTTTTTATAATGACCAAAATCTATCCCTACCGATGACTTTACAAATGCGAGAATCTTTGCAAGGTCTTTGTCGGTGGAATCTTCTTCTATATTTTCCTGTGTCTCGTTCGTAAGCTGGAATATATCGGCATGCTGGCTCAGCCGCACCAGTTCGGCGGCAATGTCTTTCGGGCTCAGCACCATATCGACCACACCCTCACTGATCGCCGACTGCGGCATTTCGGAAAATTCTGCACTTTCATCCTGCGCGAAAGTGATGCCTCCCGCTACTTTAATTGCTTTCAGTCCCAGCGTTCCGTCACTCGCCATACCCGACAATACAATACCGATTGCACCGTCCTTTTGTCTTTCCGAAAGAGATATAAAAAACTGGTCGATCGGAAGATGAATGTGCGGGCGCGGCTTTCTGGGTACCAGCACCAGTACGCCGTCTATGATTTCCATTCCCTTGTTCGGAGGGATGACGTAAAGGTGGTTGGGGGAAATCTGCATCAGTGGTGCTGCTTCCAGCACTTTCATCTGCGTAGCCTTCGCTAGAATGGACGAAAGCCGGCTTTCAAATTCGGGGGATAGATGTTGAATATATACAAATGCCAGGCCGGTATCCGGCGGAAGATGCTGCAAAAGCTCGGTCACAGCAAGTTGCCCTCCCGCAGATCCTCCAATCGCTACCACGGGCACCGGCTTGCTGCCAGGTGTCAGATTTACGTATTCATCATTCGCATCTTCAGACATTCAGATTTTATTTACGGAGTAAGGTTTTTTTTGTTTGTTTCTAATAAAGGAGGTAGGTAAAAGTAAAAGTTTTAAGCCTATATAAAAACAAAGAAATGGTAGTCTACTGTGTTACAACCATGATTATTCGGCAGGTACTATTTCAAAATTGGCATGATTGTTGCTTTTCGCCTTAATTCTTTGCTCATATCAACAAATCCTTACCCGACCAGCGAAACCATGAGACCCGTTTTCATTGTCGACGACTCTGCCGATTACAGGTTCTTGCTGAACCATTTCCTGGGGAGGTTTTTACCGGAAGGAAAGATAGAGTTCTTCGATGGCGCCAGGTCATTTTTGGAAAGAGTGGCCGCCATAGATGGTACCGCAGGGGACGAGGAGTTTCCTGCATTGATCATGCTCGACCTGAATATGGCGGAAATGGATGGGTATGAGCTCCTGCAAATCCTTAAAAATTCCGGCAACCGGATGAATCCAAAGTGGAAAGATATTCCGGTTGTGATCAACAGTGCCGATTATACAGACAGTGTGGCCACTAAAAGCGTTGAACTGGGCGCAATGACCTTTCTGCGAAAATCTGCCGACCTTACTGACCTCTACGGCCTGAAAGATTTTCTGGCAGCGCATTTGCAAAAATATGGCTCAGATTAGCCACATTGCTTTTACTATGGTGCGGTTCTGGTTAAAGCGAACTGTCCAAACAGACTTCCATTTATGACAAAATCCATTTTTATAGCTTCGGCAGAACCATTTACAGGCAAGTCGGTGCTGGCCCTCGGCCTCGTGAATATGTTACTCGGCAAAACCGAGAAGGTAGGGTATTTCAAACCGATCATTTCCGAGCAGCCGCCGGGCAAGAAAGAGCGGCATGTGGAAGCGATACTCGACTATTTTGCGCTCCCCGTTCCTTACGAGGATACCTTCGCATTCACCAGGCAGCAGGTACTGCAGTTCACCGAGTCAGAAAACCAGGGTGAAATGCTGGATACCATCATCAGCAAGTACAAAAAGCTGGAAGATACCTACGATTTTACTGTGATCGAAGGCAGCGATTTTCTCGGCGAGGGTATTGCATTCGAGTTTGAATCCAATGCGGCAATCGCGAAAAACCTCGGCGCGCCCGTGCTCGCCATTGTCGGCGGACAGAATAAATCTACTTCGCAGATCGTAAGTGCGGTACTCAATATCCTGCACAATTTCGAAAACAGGGAAGTGCAGGTGGTCGGTATTGTTGTAAACCGTGTCAAGCCCGAGCAGCAGGAAGATATTACTGCATTGCTGCAAATGCAGGTGCCTGCGCATGTAATGCTGTCGGTTATTCCCTGGAACAAGGATTTACAAAGTCCTACAATGCGCGAAATATGCGATGCATTGCAGGCCAAGCTACTTTTTGGTGAAAGCCTGATATCGAACCAGGTTGATAATTTCGTGACCGGCGCAATGATGCTGCCCAACTTTCTTAATCACATCAAGGAGAATGTCCTCATCGTAACACCAGGCGACAGGGGCGACATTATCATCGGGGCTATTCAGGCGAACCTTTCTACTAATTACCCGAAAGTGGCAGGTATCGTGCTCACCGCAGGTACCTTGCCCGACGAACCGGTGGTGCGGATGATCGAAGGTCTGCAAACCGTGATCCCGATCCTGGCAGTGGAAAAGGGTACTTTCGAAACAACTACCGCAATCGGCGCCATCAACTCCCGGATTACGGCAGATAATAAGAAAAAGATCGGTCTGGCTATCGAGACTTTCGAAAAATATGTGGACGTGAAAGCGCTGGACGAGCGGATCATTACTTTCCAGCCGCAGGGTATTACGCCGCATATGTTCCAGTATCAGTTGGTGAAATGGGCTAAAAATCAGAAAAAACACATCGTACTGCCAGAAGGAAACGATGACCGGATCCTGAAAGCCGCCACGCGCCTGGTGAACCAGCAGGTGGTGCAGCTGACCATTCTGGGCGACCCTGCGGAGATCACCGCGTCTTTCAAGCGGCTCGGCCTCAATCCCGATATGAATGAGATCCGCATTATTGATCCGGCCAATTCGGATAAGTATGAGCTGTATGCTGAGAAGCTGTACGAGCTTCGTAAAAACCGGAACGTGAACCAGGAAATGGCGCGTGACCTGATGCAGGATGTTTCCTATTTCGGAACCATGATGGTGTATATGGGAGAGGCGGACGGAATGGTTTCGGGCGCGATACACACTACTCAGCATACGATCAGGCCGGCATTGCAGTTTATCAAAACCAAACCCGGCGTATCCATCGTGTCGTCTATTTTCTTCATGTGCCTGCCCGAGCGCGTGTCGGTGTTCGGCGATTGTGCAGTGAATCCAAATCCTACCGCCGAGCAACTGGCCGACATTGCGATTTCGTCAGCTGAAAGCAGCGCAAGGTTCGGCATCGAGCCCCGCATTGCGATGTTGTCCTATTCGTCCGGTTCTTCCGGGGAAGGGGAGGATGTGGAGAAAGTAAGGGAAGCGACCCGCATTGTAAAACAGAAAAGGCCCGACCTGAAAGTGGAAGGCCCCATTCAGTACGATGCTGCCGTAGACCCGATCGTCGGAAAGCAAAAGCTGTCTGAATCGGAAGTGGCCGGAAAAGCCAGCGTGCTGATTTTCCCGGATTTGAATACCGGAAACAATACCTACAAGGCGGTGCAGCGGGAGACAGGCGCATTGGCAATTGGTCCGATGCTGCAGGGGCTGAACAAGCCGGTCAATGATTTGAGCCGCGGCTGTACGGTAGATGATATTTTTAACACAGTAGTGATCACGGCAATTCAGTGCCAGGAAGGCTTGCAGCCTGTTTAAAACAAGCCTATGAACATACTTGTCATCAATGCGGGCAGCAGCTCGCTCAAATACCAGTTTTTTAGAATGCCCTCTGAGGCGCCTCTTTGCACAGGTATCATTGAGAAGATAGGTGCGAAAAATGCATTTATCAAACACAAAACGCTCAATGGCGGCATCGAAAAGGTGCTGGAAAGCGAGGAACATATCGCTGATCACGCGGTTGGTTTAAACAAAGTACTGCGGCTGCTTTCTGATCCGGCAGACGGTTTGATCCAAAACACGGACGAGATTGCGGCGGTAGGGCACCGCGTGGTACATGGAGGGGATTATTTTTCAAAAGCCACACGCATCACAGCCGACATCAAAGAGAAGATCAGAGAACTCTCGGACCTGGCGCCCTTGCATAATCCCGTCAGCCTGGAATGCATTGAAGTAGCGGAAGCCACTTTCCCGAAAGCGGTACAGGTGGCAGTTTTCGACACTGCATTTCACCAGACTATCCCGGAAGTGGCGTACCGGTATGCGATACCCGAGAAGCTTTATGAGAAGGATAAAATGCGTGTTTATGGTTTTCATGGTACAAGCCACGGTCACGTAACACAAAAAGCAATGCAGTGGCTCGGGAGGCAGGATGCCAGGATCATCAGCATTCACCTGGGTAACGGTTGCAGCATTACCGCCGTGGATAGTGGCCGCTCGGTGGATACAAGTATGGGGTTCGGCCCGTTAAGCGGCCTGATCATGGGTACCCGTTCCGGGGATATCGATCCCTCGGTGCTGCTGCATCTGATGGATAACGGAACGTACACACCCGATGAAATCAGCGACATACTGAACAAGCAGTCGGGCCTGCGCGGCTTTACAGGATCGAATGACATGCGCGACGTGCGCAGAATGCAGCAGGAGGGCAGCCGCCCTGCAAGCCTGATCCTGGATATGTATGCCTACCGGATCAAAAAGTATATTGGCGCTTATGCAGCTGTTTTGAACGGACTGGATGCCATTGTTTTTACAGCCGGGGTAGGAGAGAACGACGTCGCGATCCGTGAGGCGGTATGTACGGGAATGGACTACCTCAACATCCATCTTGATAAAGAAAAAAACAGCATACGCGCAGGTAATATCCGTGAGATCAGCCGGGTGGGGGATGGTGTAAAAATTCTGGTGGTACCTACGAACGAGGAGCTGGAAATCGCCCAGCAAACGCTTGAATTGCTATAAAGATGTTATTGGACCGGAGATTGTAAGGCTGCAATCTCCGGCCTTTTTGTTTGTTAAAACATAATCTGGTAACGTACCGAAACTGCTCTTCCCGGGAGGTTATAGCCTCTTTTTTCGTAATAATTTTCATCCGTTACATTGGCTACTTTCATGGTTAACGAATGCATTGGATTGATCTTGAAAGAGGCGGCGAGGTCGAAAACCATATACTGCGGGTATTCGATTTCGGGATTGACCGGGTCGCTGTAGTCAATATCCTTCCGCGTTCCCACCGACCTTCCCGAGAGCCGCACACGCAGCCACTTCCGGTTGTCATATTCCAAACCATAATTGAATGTATTTCTGGCCACATTCTGGATATCGCGGTTTGTAGCGGCGCCATCTGTGTCAATGATCAGCTCGCGCGCTTTGAAGATCGACGAACCGTTCCAGTAAGCGCGCAATGCATATCTGAAATCATTCAATGCGCCCAGATCGTACGAAATTTCAATTTCAAGTCCGGATATATCCGCGTCGGCCGCATTCACGAAAGTGGCCCGGGACACGATTATGTCGCCATTTGCCTGCGGCTCGCTGGTCGTTTTAATGATCTTGGCAATCCGGTTATCCACCTTGGTAGAGAAATAGGTAACACCGGCAGAGAAGCCCGACCTGGGTTTGGTATAATGCAGGCCCAGGTCCCAGCTGAGGCTGCTTTCATTTTTAAGGTCGGCATTCCCTGCTGTTACCGCGATCCTCCCTTTGGCATCCCGTACCTCATTGTAACCAGCCACACTGTAAGCATCGGTAGTTACGAATGCGCGGCCTAATGCACCTTTAATCTGGAAAAACGGCAGCACCTGGTAAGTCGCACCCAGGCTCGGACTGGTAAATGGGTTTGTTGTTTTGCCTGCTTTATAGGAAGGTAAAAGGGCCGTCTTGCGCACATCAAATGTGATCTGATCGTACCGAATTCCGGGTTGTAAAGTCAGTTTGTTGAAGGTAAGCAGCGCCTGCGCGTAAAATGCGGAAGAAATGATCGCATAGGCCGGCTGCGTGGGGCCGCGCTCGGTGGTGTCGTTTGTCCATCTTCTGCTTTTGGTAGCCGCATTCAGGTAATCGTAGCCGAGGATCAGCGCGTGATTGCCCAGCTTCCAGACATCTTTTACCTGTAAACCTTTCCATGAATTTTGTAGCTCAGCCGAGCGGAATGGTACCACCGGCTTACCGGATACATTCAGGGTGAAATTGCGGGTATTTTCTTCGGAGGTAAACACTTTCAGCGACGGACTGTGGTTGCCGATCTTGCCGGAAACTGAAAAGTCAATGGCAGCGCGGTCCACATTCTTGGTACTGGCTTCCGAACTTCCCGAAGAGATTTCGCCGGGCGATTCCACATCTTTCGCCTGAAAACTTTCCCCGCTCACATCCACGCGCCAGTTTGTGGCAAGCTGGTATCCCGCGCGCAGCCTGCCGGAGTAATAATGTAATTTTGTAAAAGGTCTTCTTTGTCCGTCAGTAACACTTTCATCCACATTTTCACTTACGCCGGAAGCATAATTTTTCTGCGCATTATTGAAGCTAAATGCATCACGCAGCCAGT
Source organism: Dyadobacter sp. Leaf189 (assembly GCF_001424405.1). Classification (GTDB taxonomy): domain Bacteria; phylum Bacteroidota; class Bacteroidia; order Cytophagales; family Spirosomataceae; genus Dyadobacter. The sequence continues at coordinate 478,910 of NZ_LMPS01000004.1, read as the reverse complement.
TGTTTTTGCCGATTTTATAATCTTTTGCACGTTCCAGATAGTTGAAAGAAAGGTCGTAATCAAGCTTTTTGGTGAGGTTACCTCCCGAATTCAGCCCGGCCTGAACAGTCTGGAAACTGCCGTATTCAGCGAATGTGGACCCCCTGTGGTCCCCCTTCGAACGCGCAGTAATTACATTGATCACCCCTCCCATTGCCTGCGAGCCATAGAGCGAAGACGCGGGACCTTTCAACACTTCAATCCGCTCAACGCCATTGAGGTTAATTTGTGAAAGGTTGGTCGCGCCGGCAGGCCGGCCATCGATCAAAAGCAGCGTCCGCTGGTTTAGTCCCGAGAACTGCGGCCGGAAACCCCTTATCCCGATACCGGAAGACAAATTGGGATACTGAATCACATCCACAGCAGCCGTTTTCCGCACAATATCAGTCAGGTCCGCCGATGGTGTCAGTTCAATATCACTCTTCGAAATCAAAACCATCTTCTGCGCAATAGCCTCCACCTTCGTCTCAAACCGCGTAGCAGTAACCACCACCGGATTCAACACATTCTGCCGAATAGAATCCGAACCCTGACCAAAAGAGAGGAGCGGAAGAAAAAGCGAAGCAAGGAACGCCAGGTGTGAAGCCCGCTCCACACCATTGCGCTCCCACCTTGTCACACTAAGCGCACCGGGCTGCCGGGCAGTCGAAGTGAACGAGCGTGACGCTATTTTGCTTCGACCGCCCGGCGACCCGGTCCGCTCAGCATGACAAAGCGAGTGGAATTCAGGCGAAGTAGACAAGCGTGACGCCCCTATGCTTCGACTGCGCTCAGCATGACAAAGGGGGCAGACAACATGAAACGAAGAATGCAGAGCATTCAAAGTGAAGAAGTGCGCCGCCCTCGCCACAACACCGCTTCCCAGCTTTGTCACACTGAGCGGACCGGGCCGCCGGGCGGTCGAAGTGAGCCGGCGCGACGCCCGCTCCACACCACCGCGCCCCCACCTTGTCACACTGAGCGCAGTCGAAGTGAGCCGGCGCGACGCCCCTATGCTTCGACTGCGCTCAGCATGACAAAAGGAATGGACAGCTTGACGGAGGAAAAGGATAGCATGACAAAGCAATTCAACAGCATGAAAAAGCCAACAAGCAACATAACAAACACCCCAAAAGGGAAAATACAAGTACCTCATTTAAAATAAATTAACGTAATAAATCAAAAGAATACAGCTACTACAATCCCGCCGAGCCTGCCAGCGTAATCGCTCCTATGATGATGGAAAATGCCCCTACCAGGTAGTTGACGAGGCGCAGGAAGCTTTCGCGGTGGGAGACGAATTTGCTGATTGAGAATGCGAAAAAGTAGCCGTAGGCGGACATAGACAGGATAATGCCCAGACTTTGAATGACGATGATCCATACTGCCGTGCGGGCGTCACTTGCGGCGAGCGTTAATGCCACTGCGCAGGCACCGCCGGTACCAGCCAGTCCGTGCACCATACCTACCCAGAAAGAGCGGCTGAACTTTTGAGAATGGACAACAGGCGGGGCAGAGGAGCTTCTGAAATTCCGCATCACTGCCATAATGCCCAGCCAGATCATCAGCGGTCCAACGAGCAGCTCGACTTTTCCGGAAACTTCCAGCGAAAAGGTGGATTTGAGCAGCAGTACCAGCACTGCGAAGAGGATGAGGGTAAAAGAATGTCCCAAGGCCCAATGCGACGATCGCCAGATCAGTTTCCAGCGTTGGCCGGGACTGCGTTTTTCATCGGTAGCCAGTACGGAAACCGCCGCCATGTGGTCGGGTTCGAAGGAATGCTGCACACCAAGCAGCAGGGAGTCAATAAGCAGGAAATTGATCATCGAATAAAATTTAACCCTGCAAGCGCAGGCTGACTGATTTTATCCGGATTGGAACAGGGAAAACAGGGAAGAAGGCACGACGAAATAACGCCTGCCAAAATCCTCTCGCCTTTCTTCCCGAAAGCAAAACGGATATTTTCAAATGGCAGGTCTTCTGACTCGTTCAGTAGCTAACGCCTTCCCGGAAGAATAATGAATGAATGATAGAATGATTGAATGATAGAATGGTTTATTCACTCATTCAATCATTCAAAATTTAACATTCCTCTTCCAGTGGCAAATTGTTAGCTCCTTTTTTGTGAACTTACAGCAGCGGGTACTGCTCCGGATTTACACCGGATTCCCTTTTAATCACACCAGCGGCGTGAACCAAATGAGCCGCAAAGCTATATCTTTTTGAATGCCGTGAAGCAAAAATTTCCTTCCTGATAAAAAATGTCCCTCTGCCGCGCTGCCTTCCGGGATTTCTGCAAAATCGTGCTACATTTGCCACAAACAAGTTCTTTGCTATCTTTTTCCAACAGGAAAGGTTTTACTAACCAGTGAATTAATAGGGGAATCGTGTGAGAATCACGAGCTGTCGCGCAACTGTAAGTAACGTTTGAAATTTTTAACGTTACGAGTCAGAAAACCTGCCTTTTCTTTGTTGACAATGCTTTCGCGGAATGAAGCTAGTCTGATCTGGATATTGCGTTTCAGGGTTAATGCCCTGTACTCTCCATTGGGTTTTCTTCTTAATCCATTCTTCCTGTCTTTTCTTTTTTCTGCCGATTGCATTGTGAGATTTAGCTCGGGCTCTCAACATTTTTGTTTGCCACGAATGCACGAATGGACACGAATGCGTGTACAGCCGGATAGGAGTGGCGTTAGCAGCAGAACCAATGACCCAGTCTCATTTTCTTATTTCTGCCCCGGCGAGCAACTCGGGTAAGACGACCCTCACGCTGGGTTTACTGCGCGCGCTTACCAGACGCAACCTGAAAGTACAGCCTTTCAAGTGCGGACCTGATTATATTGATCCCATTCACCACACCGAGGCAGCGGGGAACCAGAGTATCAACCTCGATACATTCATGTCCTCCAATGCGCACGTGCAGGCGCTTTACGAAAAGTATTCGGCTCAATCCGACGTATCAGTGACCGAGGGTGTAATGGGACTTTTTGATGGCGCTCAGAAAATGGACGGCAGCAGCGCGGCAATTGCAGAATTGCTGGGTATCCCGGTTGTTTTGGTAGTCGACGCCAGGTCGATGGCGTATTCGGCTGCGGCTTTGCTGTACGGATTCAAAAATTTTTACCCGCAAATCTCTATTGCAGGAGTGATCTTCAACTTTGTCGGGACAGAATCGCATTATCGCTTTTTGCAGGATGCCTGTGCAGATGCAGGCGTTGAGGCGCTTGGTTATTTGTCTAAAAACAGCGCACTGGCAATCCCGTCGCGACACCTGGGCTTGCATATTTCCGCGGAAACAGACTATGAGCAGATCATCGAAAGTGCAGCTCACTTGGTGGAGCAGACGGTGAACCTGGACCGGCTGCTGGAATTGACCAGGGTTAACATCAACCCCGGTGAAAGCAGCCCCGTTGTGTCAGTAAAAGAACCAGGCAGCAGGTTGAAAGTTACCATTGCCCGCGATGAAGCATTCACTTTTACTTACCATCAAAATATTGAAGCACTGGCCGGTTTAGGTCATATTACCTGGTTCAGTCCGATTCACGATCACGTACTTCCCGAAACGGATTTCCTCTATATCCCGGGCGGCTACCCCGAGTTGCATGCGGCAGAGCTGAGCGAAAACGAATCAATGCGGGCGAGTATCAAAGCTTACTGTGACGGGGGCGGTCTGGCCTTCGCCGAATGCGGCGGACTGATGTACCTCGGCGAGCAGCTCACGAATGCGCAGGGCGACACATTTGAAATGGCAGGTGCGCTCCCATGCAGCACCAGTATGCTGCATTCCAAAATGGTACTGGGTTACCGCACCGGAAACTGGGACGGGGTGCAGTTCAACGGCCACGAATTCCATTATTCCGGATTTACAAACAACAGCTTAACCGCCGACAACGCGCTGATTACGAATGCAAGAGGCATTGAAACAGATACGAAGCTCTACCGGAAAAACAACACCTTCGGCACCTACATGCACATCTACTGGGGCGAAACCCAAAGCTTTTTAGAAAATCTAATATCAAAAAGCCGACAGCCGACAGCCAACAGCCGATAGCCAAAACATGATCCAGCACAAACGCCAGCGTGTCACGCGCTCTGATGGAAAATCCATAAACCTGGTGCAGCGCAGGGGACATTTGTCCTACTGCTATAATGCCTGCTGCTGCGGCCGGGTTGACCGTGGCTATGCAGCTATACCCGTCGAGCTTTACAAGAGCGAGTGGCTGAAACGAAAGCTGCGGAATACAGTGCACCTGACCAAAGGCGGCTGCCTGGGCCCGTGTACACTCGCCAATGTGGTTACCCTGCTTTTTGACGGGCATTCAGTATGGTTTCACTCGATCAATAACGACTGGCAGATCGTCGCGATTTTCGATTATATAGAGAGCATGGTCAAAGCGGACAGGTACCTCGTGCCGCCGGCAGACCTGGCTGAGTATGTTTTTCAATTTTATACCTGGAAAGGATCTGAAAATGCGACTTTGTCCGGACAGACCGCTCTGCCAACAGAAGGAATCGTATTCCTTACTCACGCCGATACCGACCTGTTGGCGCTCAGCCGGGCTATGGAGTTGCTGCCTGATGAGTTTCCCAAAACGTCGGGAATGAGTTTGATGAGTATTAAAAGCGAGGAGCAAATGGCGCAGCTGCTGGAAAGGGAAATTGCTGAAGCCAAAATTATCGTGATCCGCATTCACGGCAGGTTGAGCAGTATCCCGGGCTTTAGCGAGCTGGTGAACCTGGCCAGGCAACGGCAGCAACACCTGATCGTGGTAAGCGGGACAGGTGAATTGAACCCTGAATTTGCAGCAGTATCCACGGTATCTCCCGCGATTTTGCAGGATACATTGAGCTACCTGCAAGCCGGAGGATACAACAACCTGGCTTCTCTGCTGTTTTATCTGTCGGACCATTTACTAATGACCGGCTTTGGCGCCGAGCCGGCAGCTGCATTGCCTGAGCACGGTATCTATCACCCCGACCTGCCCGATAATGCCGATATAGCTGATTGGCTGAAATGGCACAATCCATCGCGTGCGACCGTGGCTATTACATTCTACCGCGCGCATTGGATCAGCGGGAATACCGCCTTTATTGACGCGATGATAACGTCGCTGGAAGAACGCGGGCTGAATGCATTGCCTGTTTTTACATCTTCCCTTAAATCCACCGATGCGGGGAGCGGCAAGCCGGCTGCATTCCGGTTCTTTGAAGCGCCTGTGCGTGTGGATGTTTTGATTAATACGATCTCATTTGCAATTACAGATATTCAGCCTGCGGGCACGATCAGCAAACCTGTGGCTGCGCTTACTTCACTGGATGTTCCTGTTTTGCAGGCCATAACCAGCGGGATGGCGCGTGGTCCTTGGGAATCGTCGGCGCGGGGACTGAACCCGCTGGATACCGCGATGAATGTGGCTATACCCGAATTTGACGGTCGTATTATTACGGTACCTGTATCTTTCAAAGAAAAAGGCAAGGAGACAAAAGGCTACGAGCCACTGGCCGAGCGCGTCGACAGGGTTACCGGTCTCGCCCTTCGTTTCGCAAGACTGAAACATTTACCTAATCAGGACAAAAAGGTTGCCTTCATTTTCACAAACTCCAATACAAAAGCCTCACAGGTAGGAAATGCGGTTGGACTTGATGCGCCGGCCTCTCTGATGCATATTCTGCACGCCATGCAGGCAGAAGGATACCGGATCCAAAACCTTCCTGCAACAGGCGACGAGCTGATCCACAGTTTGATAGATCGCTGTTCTTACGATGAAAATTATCTTACACCTGCGCAGCTGGGCAATGCAACCGGGCGCGTTGCAGCGGCACGATATCAAGGCTGGTTTGAGGAATTGCCTCCTTTGATCCGTGATAAAATGACCAAACAATGGGGGCCGCCTCCCGGTGAAACCTACGTACACAACGGGCACATTGCCCTCGCCGGACTTGAACTTGGAAATGCATTTGTGGCCTTGCAGCCGCCGAGAGGCTACGGAATGGATCCCGATGCCATTTATCACCAGCCCGACCTGCCCCCGACACACCATTATTATGCATTGTACCGCTGGCTTCGCGACGAATGGCGAGCGGATGCAATCGTGCATGTAGGCAAGCATGGTACATTGGAGTGGCTGCCGGGTAAAGGGATCGGTTTATCAGAAAACTGTTTCCCTGATGCTATCCTGGGCGATTTGCCACTGTTTTATCCATTTATTATCAATGACCCGGGCGAAGGTTCGCAAGCCAAACGCCGTGCGCATGCCGTAGTGGTCGATCATCTTACACCGCCTATGACCTTGGCTGACAGCTATGGCGAGCTGGCGGAACTGACTCAACTGGTGGATGAATACTATCAGGTGGAAAGTCTTGATCCGGCGAAGCTGCCGCTGCTGCAAAGGCAGATCTGGGATCTGATCAGACAAACAAACCTGGATGCTGATCTCGCCGCGATGCTAAGCCGCGACCACGGCGATCACAAGCACGATTGGGACGACGAGATGACGCCGGAAGGGGTGCCGGTAAGTCTTACCGAAATGGACGGAAAAGATATTGCGCACTTGATCGAAGATATAGACGGTTACCTCTGCGAGCTGGGTGCCGCGCAGATCAGGAATGGACTGCATACGCTGGGTGAAATGCCCGCGGGACAGGCGCTGACAGATATGCTGCAGTCGCTCACCCGCCTTCCCAACGCGAACATACCCGGCCTGCAATCCGAAATGATGCGGATTTTTGGTCTGGATACCGACGCAATTTTGACCAGAAAAGGCGAGCGTTTACAGCAGGTACCCAATGCATTGCAGTCGCTTGCCGGCACGCAGATTGTGACAGGCGCGGATGCATTGGATGCCATTGATGAGTTGAGTAACCATTTGTTCAGCCTGCTGGGAAGTTATGGTTTTGATGTAAAATCGGTGGATCAGGTCATTTTTGAAACGATGGACTTTGTTCCTGAAAAACCTGGATTAGCAGGTATCAGGCGCATTCTGGAATTTGCTTGCGTGGAACTTGTCCCTAATCTTGCCAAAACAGATGAAGAAATAACAAACCTGCTGCACGGACTTTCAGGAGGATATATTCCTGCTGGCCCAAGCGGTGCTCCCACGCGGGGAATGGCGCATATTCTGCCCACGGGCCGGAATTTCTATGCAGTTGATCCGCGGGTATTGCCTTCCAAGGCCGCCTGGGAAGTTGGTCAGCAGCTTGCGCGGGAAGTTTTGGAGCGCCATTTGAAAGAAACAGGCCGCTATCCCGAGAGTGTGGGAATCAGTATCTGGGGTACAAGCGCCATGCGGACGCACGGGGATGATGTAGCGGAAGTTCTTGCATTGCTCGGCGTGCGTCCGCTCTGGCAGGCGGAGAGCCGGCGCATTACCGGTGTGGAGCTTATCCCGCTTGCGGAACTGGGCCGTCCGCGTATCGATGTAACTACCCGCATCAGCGGCTTTTTCCGTGATGCATTCCCGCATTTGATAGAGCTGCTCGATGAGGCTGTGCAGCTGGTGATTGCCAGTGACGAGCCTCTCGACCAGAATTTCGTCCGCAGTCACTACCTGAAAGATCTTGCCGAATTACATAAAGACCAGGAACTCTCTCCCGAAGAAGCCGAAGCCCGTGCAGCATACCGCGTTTTCGGCGCGGCGCCGGGCACTTACGGTGCGGGTATATTGCCATTGATCGATGAGAAGAACTGGCATTCGGACGCGGATTTTGCGCAGGCTTATGTGAACTGGGGCGGGTATGCCTATTCCAGAAATGCGCAGGGTGTGGATGCAAGAAGCGAATTCAAAAACCAGCTCGCCGGCGTGGAAATCGCTTTACATAACCAGGATAACCGGGAGCACGATATTTTCGACAGCGACGATTACCTGCAATTTCACGGCGGGATGATCGCTACCATCAGAAACCTCACCGGCCAGCAACCGCGGCATTACTTCGGCGATTCTCAAAATCCTGGTAAGCCCGTCGTGCGCGACCTGAAAGAAGAAACTTTGCGCGTCTTCCGCTCGCGCGTGGTAAACCCGAAGTGGATTGACAGCATCAAAAAGCACGGCTACAAAGGCGGTCTCGAACTTACCGCCACAGTCGATTACCTTTTCGGGTACGATGCGACCGCCAAGGTAGTCGACGACTGGATGTACGAAAAGGTGACAGAGACTTACGCGCTTGATCCTTTCATGCAGCAGTTTTTTGAAGAAAGTAATCCCTGGGCACTGCACGCGATTTCGGAGCGGCTGCTGGAAGCGGTGCAAAGAGGTATGTGGGCCAACCCTTCGCCGGAAGCATTGGAAGATTTGAAAGCGCTTTACCTGAAAAGCGAAGAGCTGGTCGAAACCAGGAGCGAATAGGCGCATTTGAAATACATGAATTTGAACACACCCATGCATTATTATCCGTTTTCTGCCATTGTGGGACAAGAAAAGTTGAAGCAGGCGCTGCTGCTCTGTGCGGTTAACCCTGCTATCGGCGGCGTGTTGATCAAGGGTGAAAAGGGTACCGCCAAAACAACTGCTGCGCGTGGGTTGTCGGCTGTAATGCCGCTGGTAGAACGGGAGCCTGATCCAATAGTTAACTCCATTGAAACGGAACAATCTGACAATAATCAACCGGCTGAAAAAGATCACGAGAAGATCGCTCCGCCATTTGTGGATCTTCCCCTCGGCGCTTCGGAAGACCGGCTGATAGGTAGCCTCGATCTGGAAGCGATCCTGTCAGAAAAGAAGCGAAAGCTGCAACCCGGACTGCTGGCGGCCGCGCACAGGGGTATTTTGTACATCGACGAAGTGAATTTACTCGCCGATCATCTGGTCGATGTGCTCCTTGACGTGGCTGCATCCGGCATCAATACCATTGAACGCGAAGGCTTGTCGGCGAGTCACCCAGCCCGGTTTGTGCTCATTGGTACCATGAACCCCGAAGAGGGTAATCTCAGGCCGCAGTTCCTGGATCGGTTTGGACTGATGGTGGAGGTTGCCCCGCCGCAGGATATTGCAGAAAGGACAGAGGTGGTCAGGAGGAGAATGCAGTTTGAAGCGGATTCGGCGGCTTTCGAAGAGAAATGGCGCGTGTCTCAGCTGGCTTTACAGCAAAGGATATACCGTGCTCAGTTGTTGCTGCCGACTGTACAAATGCCCGATGGTTTGCTCACGCTGATCAGTCAGCTTTGTATAGAATGGGCTGTCGCGAGCTTGCGGGCGGATATTGTGATGTATAAAACGGCGGTTACGCTGGCCGCCTGGGCGGGAAGATCCGCTGTCATTGCCGATGATATTAAACAAGCTGCCCAGCTTGTCCTCATTCACAGATCATCTAAGGTCCCCGGGATGAATCCCGGGGCAATGGATTTTGCGCCTGGGCTTGCGCCTGGGCTTGCGCCTTCGGCTGAGCCTGAGCTTGCGGCTGCGCCTGAGCTTGGGCTTGGGGCTGCGCCTGAGCTTGGGGTTGCGGCTGGGCTTGGGGATTTGGAATTTTTGGGCGAGGGCGAGGGGGCGGGGGGTGGTGATGAGGAGGTTTTTGGTGTGGCGGGTTTGGGGAATGTTCAATTGAAGTCGGAGGCGGCTGTGGTGGTTCCGGAGATTTCGGGTGGACGGAGGAGCCGGGCCTGGGATACTGTTAAAGGAATGCAGGTGCGGACGGAAAAGGATGTTTTTGCAAAAGATATTGCGGTGACTGCAAGTGTAATGCATGCCGTTTCGCGTGATCCCGATCGCATTGCGCTTTCGCGGGAGGATTTGCACAGGAAAGTGAAAAATGGCCGGGCGGGGCATCTGATCCTTTTTGTTGTGGATGCTTCCGGTTCCATGTCGGCCGGGAAGCGAATGGAGGCGGTGAAGGGAAGTGTGCTGAGTTTGCTGGAAGATGCTTACCAAAAGCGTGATATCGTTGGTGTGATCTCTTTCCGTGGGTTGAAGGCAGAAGTTTTGCTGGAACCTACCGCCAGCACGGAGCGCGCCGGGCTGGCTATGCAGTCGCTTCCTACCGGCGGCCGCACGCCGCTTGCACATGCCCTGCAGCTGGCGCGGGAACTGCTGGAGTCCTATAAAAGCAGACCGGGGATCAAACCCTTTCTCGTCATTTTAAGTGATGGAAAAGCCAATGTGCCACTCGCGGGCGGTGGTGATCCGTGGCTGCAAACCGTACAACTAGCCACGCAGATCGCCAGCCTGAACACTACTTCTCTGGTACTCGATACAGAGAAAGGATACCTCCGTTTTGGTCGTGCGGCTGAGCTGGCGCAGGCACTTGGTGCAGAATGCGTGGCGCTGGATGATCTGTCGCAGGAAGGAATTACGGCGTCGGTTACCGGGCGTCTTGGCTAATGTCCATTGCGTGGTGGTTTTTTGTTTTGTAAAAAGATAATGTAAATGCTGAATAGCGCTTTCAGGACTGAATTTATACTATGTCGATAATCACACGGTTGCGCCCGATCATGTTTGCCGGTACCGGCTCCGATGTCGGTAAAAGCGCCATAGCAGCTGGATTTTGCCGGATTTTCAGACAGGATGGTTTTCATCCCGCTCCATTTAAAGCGCAAAATATGTCGCTCAACAGCTACGTAACTGCGGACGGACTTGAAATGGGCCGGGCGCAGGTGATGCAGGCTGAGGCAGCTGGTATCCCGTGTCAGTCGGATATGAACCCGGTGCTCCTGAAACCTACGAGCGACAAGTCTTCGCAGGTGATTTTGAATGGAAAATCCATTGGTAACCAGTCTGCTTACGAGTACTTTATGGCCAATGACAAGCAGGCGCTTTTTACTTCTGCGAAGGCTGCTTTCGACAGGCTTTCGGTTAAATATTCACCGGTTGTCATGGAAGGCGCGGGTAGTATTTCCGAGCTGAACCTGAAACATCGGGATATCACCAACCTTCGCATGGCGGCCCACGCCGGCGCTGCTACTTACCTGGTCGGGGACATTGATAAGGGTGGGATTTTCGGGAGCGTTTACGGGACAATTACGCTTCTGACACCGGAAGAACGTGCCTGTATGAAGGGCATTATCATCAATAAATTCCGCGGGGATGTCAGATTGTTTGAAGATGGAAAACGAATGCTAGAAGATCTGACCGAGCTGCCCGTCACCGGCATTTTGCCTTACTTTCGCGACATCTACCTGGAACAGGAAGATTCGGTCTCACTTGAATCCAAGTTCCGCAATGCAGCGCAGGGAAAGATCAATATCGCCGTGGTACTCCTCCGCCGACTCTCTAATTTCACCGACCTCGACCGCCTCGAAAATGACCCGCGCGTCCATTTGTTCTACACCCAGGATCCGGCCGAATTGGAAAAAGCATCCATTATCATCGTGCCCGGAAGCAAGAATACGATCGCTGATCTGCTCGTGATCAAGAATAACGGAATGGCGAAAGCGATTGTGGCGGCGCATAAAGCAGGAAAAACGATAGTAGGCATTTGCGGCGGCTATCAGATGCTCGGAACAAGTATAGAAGATCCTTTTCACGTAGAAGGCAGCCTTGAAAGGATTCCCGGGCTCGGCATTTTACCGGTATCTACCATTTTACAAAAAGAAAAAACAACCCTGCAGTGCCAGTTTACCTTTTCTCAAAATGGACAGCCCGCAACCGGGTATGAGATTCATATGGGAACTACCGAAGTGAAAGGTACACCGTCGCCTGTTGTGACCTTTGCCGACGGCAGGACAGACGGTCATTACCTCGATCATAAAACCTGGGGGACTTACATTCATGGTATCCTGGACAATGATCACGTGATCGATCACCTGCTGGGTCAGTATACCCCGGAGCTCGTGGATAAGCAACTGGATTTTCAGGCATTCAAGGAGCAGCAATACGATAAGCTTGCGGATTTGATCCGCGCTAATGTGGATATGTACCAGATTTACAATACCCTTAAATACTAGCAGAAGATGTTGAGCGGACACGGAGATGATGGTTACACTTTTGGGAAAGATATCGTTGCTGATTTCAGTACAAACGTCTGGTACGGCGGCGAGCCTGCGGGAATGAAGGAGTTTGTATGGGATAAATGGAAAGAAGTGAACAGGTACCCCGAGGTAACCGCAGAGCGGCTTTCAGAGAAAATCGCCGCGCACCACGGACTGCAAAGCGGACAGATTCTGGTGAACAACGGGACTACCGAAAGCATTTACCTGATCGCCCAGCTGTTTTCCGGGCGCGCTACCACCATTCTCACTCCTGCATTCTCCGAGTATGAAGATGCGTGTCACATTTTTGGTCACGAGCTGAGGTTTTTGCCCTGGTCAGAAGGCCTCGATCTGCCGCAGCTACGCGCTGATCTGGTTTTTATCTGCAATCCCAATAATCCTACCGGAAAAGTCTTTCCCGACCTGCTGTTCTGGATCAAAAGGAACCCCGGCTGTCTGTTTGTGATCGACGAGGCATTCATCGATTTTACCGTCGGCGTCGAAAGCGCATTCAGTCTTTTGAAGACTTTCCGGAATGTGGTCATCCTGCGGTCGCTCACCAAGACTTATGCGATTCCGGGCTTGCGGCTGGGTTATATAGCCGGCCAGGAGGAGCTTGTATCCCAGCTGAGGAGTATCAAGCAGCCGTGGACTGTGAATGCATTGGCGCAGGCAGCCGGCCATTTCATTTTTGATAATTACGACAAAATCAAACCACCTGTGGAACAGCTGCTTTCCGACAAACTGGATTTTTTAAAACAGCTTAGCGCAAACGAGGCCATTGAAACCAGTGAAAGCGCGACGCATTTTTTTCTATGTAAAACACTGGTAAGAAGTGCGGGGCACCTCAAACAGTTCCTGCTAGATCAACACGGCATTCTGATAAGGGACGCAGGAAATTTCCGCGGGCTCACACGTCAGCACTTCCGGGTGGCAACACTTAGTCCGGAGCAAAACAGCTTGCTCGTTCACGCATTGGAAGAATGGAAAAAGCTGTACTACTGATTGTCCCGTTGCTCGCGGGCTACATGCTGGACCTGTGGCTCGGTGATCCCGAAAGCTGGCCGCATCCCGTGAAGCTGTTTGGTAACATGATCGCGTTTGGTGAAAAGAGGCTTAATAACGGCAATTACAGGTTTGTAAAGGGGATGCTCCTGACTGTATTGCTGGTGGTTTCAGTCTTTCTTTCATTTTGGTATATAAACAAAATCACCGCAGCTGTTCCCTGGCTTTACCTGCTGCTGAACAGTGTGCTGGTATGGTACGGGCTCGCCAACAAAACGTTGATCCGGGAGGGTAGGGAGGTATTTCAAAAGCTGGAAATGGAAGGTGTAGCTGCGGGCAGAATGCAGCTTTCGCGTATTGTGGGCCGCGATACTTCCCGCTTATCCGCGCAGCAAATACGGATTGCGGTACTTGAAACCATGTCGGAAAACCTCAGCGATGGCGTGGTGGCGCCCTTGTTTTTCTATTTGGTAGCAGGTGTGCCGGGTATGATGGCTTACAAAATGGTGAACACGCTCGACTCGATGATCGGCTACCGGAATGCACGTTACGAGCAATTCGGCAAGTTCGCGGCCCGGCTTGATGATGTTGCCAACCTCATTCCTGCAAGGCTGACCGCATTTTTAATGGTATTCGTTACAGGAAGCTGGCGCGGACTGGACTTTATGCTCCGGTTCGGGAACAAACATAAGAGTCCCAATGCGGGCTTACCGGAAGCAGCGCTTGCCGGCATTCTCAATTGTCGTTTCGGTGGGCCGAATGCGTACCACGACGTACTCGTCGACAAACCTTACATAGGTGAAACGGAGCGCGAAATAGCTCCCTGCGAAATCGCAAATGTAAGCCGGATCAATCATCTCGTGTGCTTTGCGATGATACTGCTGGTGTGCATTATCATGTATTTAACAATTAACTGATGCCCTCAATTATCATAACAGGCGGTCCTGGTTCAGGCAAATCAACCTTGCTGGATGCATTACAGGAGCAAGGATTCAATACGGTGCCCGAAGTATCACGCGGGCTGATCCGCGAGCAGGTTGCATTGCAAAGTACCTGTTTGCCCTGGCTGGATCTGAATGCATTCGCAGCCCTTTGTCTGGACAGAATGGAGGCAGATTTCAGGTCTGCTGATGCAAATGCGATTACTTTTTTCGACCGGGGTATCCCCGATATTGTGGCTTACCTGCGGGTGGGCGGCCTGGAATCAAGCCCGGTACTTTCGGCGGCTGTGGGCCAATGGAGGTATGCGCCCACCGTTTTTGTCGCGCCGCCCTGGGAAGCGATCTATATCAATGACGACGAACGCTGGCAGACGTTTGAAGAGTCGGCGGTTTTGTATGAGGCTGTTTGTCAGGTGTATCAGGAGGCTGGCTATCATGTCGTTACGCTTCCATTTGGTACAGTTGAAGAGCGGGTCAGGTTTGTATTAAAAATGTTGATCAATGAATTTTAAACAAAACATCCTGCTTGCTTCCCTGCTTTTTTCGCTCCTGCTTGGCTGTAGCAGCTCGTCTTCGCTTTACGAAAGAAATGAAATCCGCCGGGGTGGAAATGAGCGCTTTTCAGGCGAATTGCAGGTGAAATATGCAAAAGGTTTCAGGATCAGCTACCATAAAACATTCAAGGTGGTCCAGATCGCCAGCCCGTTTGAAAAAGCGGCTGACACGATCACCTACCTGCTGGTACCACGTGGTTCAAAACGGCCCAAAGTTTATCCTGAGGCGCAGGTGATAGAGATTCCGGTACGAAGTCTTGTGGCAATGTCGTCCATGCACATCGGGCTGGCGGGATTCCTGGAAGCGGAGGATGTGCTGGTAGGGCTGGGGAATGTACAATATGTATCGTCGCCGCGCGTGATTGAGCGAATTAAAGCGGGCCGGATCGTGGAAGTGGGAAAAGACCAGGCCTTGAACGAGGAAAAGCTGATCACCATGCACCCCGACCTGATCATGGCGACGGGAAGCCCAGTATCCAAAATGAACCATTACGCAGCATTGCAGGCCGCGGGTATCCCGGTACTGATCAATTCGGAATGGGTGGAAACCACGCCGCTCGGCCGCGCTGAATGGGTGAAGCTGATGGGCGCACTGCTCAATAAGGAAGCCGAGGTAAATGCAAGATTCGCGATCGTGGAAAAGGAGTATAACCGGCTTGCCGCAATGGGCCGGAATGCAGCTGTAAAGCCAAGTGTAGTCACAGGAATGAGCTCGCGGGATGCGTGGTTTGTACCCAATGGAAACAGTTATGTCTGTCAGTTTTTGCAGGATGCGGGGGCTACTTACCACTGGTCGGGAACGAGGGCCACGGGGAGTTTGCCGCTAAGTTTTGAAGCAGTATATCCCATTGCACTGCAGGCCGATTACTGGCTGAATGTGAGTATAGGGAATATCACAAAGAAGGAGCAGATCCTGGGAAAAGACACGCGCTATGCTGATTTTAAGGCATTTAAGTCAGGGCAAATTTTTAATTATAACAAAAGAACAAACGAACAGGGCGCCAATGATTACTGGGAATCCGGCGCAGTAAACCCCCACGAAATACTAGCCGATCTCATCCAAATCCTCCACCCGGAACTGATGCCGGGAAGGGAGCTGGGGTATTATAGGAGGGTGGAGTGAAGACTTTGGCTAATAGCCAACAGCTAACAGCAAAAAACATGAAAATCTACACCAAAAAAGGAGACAAGGGAACCACGGGTTTATTTGGCGGGAGCCGGGTATTTAAGGATGATGTGCGCGTGGAATGCATTGGGACGCTCGATGAGGCCAATTCGACGATCGGGCTGCTGCGCGTGAAGCTGGGTGAGACGCATGAATGGCAGGGTAACCTGCAAAAGATCCAGAAAGATTTAATGGATATGATGTCGCACCTGGCGCGGCCTTCGGATGCGAAAAAGGAGAATAAAAACCCGATGCCGGTAGACGGAGCGGAGTTTTGTGAACAATGGATAGATGCGCTCGAAGCGGCAATGACTTCACCTTCGGACTACTTCCTGCTGCCAGGCGGAAATGAAGTTTCGGCGCTTTGTCACGTGGCGCGTACCCAAATGCGCCGGGGAGAGCGGCGGCTCGTATCCCTGATCAAAACCGACGAAGTGCACGAGGCGATACCTGCCTATATCAACCGACTGTCCGACCTGTTTTTCACATTGGCCCGGGCAGAAATGGACAAGGCTGGTGTGGCCGAAGAAAAGTGGCAGCTCTTCCTGTACAAACGATTTAAAAGCGCCGAATAAATGATCATTTACGTAAGTGGCGGAGCCAGGAGCGGGAAGAGCAGCTATGCGCAGCAAATGGCATTGCAGCTCAGCGAAAATCCCGTTTATGTAGCCACGGCAAGGATCTGGGACGAAGATTTTGCCCGCCGCGTGCAGCTGCACCGGAACGAACGCGGCCCGGAATGGGAGCTGATGGAGCAGGAGCAACACATTCATTTGCTGCCGCTGCACCACCGCGTAGCGGTGATCGACTGCGTGACCCTCTGGCTGACTAACCTGTTTATGGCGCATGAGCAGGACATTGAAGCAGCGCTGCAAGCTTTCAAGGCTGAGATGGATGCGCTCGCCTCTATGCCGGGAACATTTATAATTATTTCGAATGAGATCGGAATGGGGTTGCATGCGGATACAGAAGTCGGCAGGAAGTTTACCGACTTGCAGGGGTGGGCCAATCAGTATGTTGCTGGAATTGCTGAAAAAGCCGTATTCATGGTTTCGGGACTGCCGCTTTTTTTGAAATAACAATTGGAACAAAATATTACAACACCAAAGATGCAGCAGGATTTAGATGCCCGGATCAGGGAGAAAATTGATTTTAAAACCAAACCGACAGGTGCACTGGGCTTACTGGAAGATCTGGCTTACCAGATCGCCTCGGTACAGAATACGCTCAGTCCCCGCCTGGTTTCGCCACATATCATTGTTTTTGCAGCCAGTCACGGTATCGCTGCAAGCGGGGTAAGTGCCTATCCGACCGAGGTAACTGCGCAAATGGTACTGAATTTTCTGAATGGAGGCGCGGCGATCAATGCATTTACCCGGCAGCACCGGATTGAACTGACGGTCGTGGATGCTGGTGTGGATTATGAATTTACGCGTCATGATATGCTACTTGACCGCAAAATCGGTTTTGGAACAAAGAACTTCCTGGAAGGTGCTGCTATGACGGCAGACGAATGTTTGCGCTGCCTAGATGAAGGTGCCAAGCTGGTGGAATCCATTAGCCAAACAGGCTGCAATGTGATTGGTTTTGGGGAAATGGGCATTGGTAATACGTCTTCTGCGGCAATGATCATGAGCCGGTTGCTGGGCCTTCCTCTGGAAGATTGTGTGGGGAAAGGTACCGGGTTAGACAATGCAGGATTGGAAAGGAAAATCCAGATTCTGACGGAGGCTGCCGAAAGGCATAAGCCTGGCGGGAATGATCCGTTGCAGGTATTACAGACTTTCGGGGGATTCGAAATCGTGATGATGTGCGGCGCAATGCTGGAAGCGGCTGCCCGGCAGATGCTTGTGCTGGTCGACGGGTTTATAGCTTCGGCTGCTTACCTGGCGGCTTTGAAAATGAACCATCGCGTGCGACAAAATGCTGTATTCTGTCATCAATCCGAAGAAAGGGGACACCGGATCTTACTGGAAACGCTGAATGCGAAGCCGATCCTGCAACTGGGAATGCGGCTGGGCGAGGGGACAGGCTGCGCAGTGGCTTACCCGATCCTGCAAAGCGCAGTTGCCTTCTTTAATGAAATGGCGAGTTTTGAAAGTGCCGGTATCAGCGGAAAGCCAGATTTATGAAACACCAGGCTGCCCTCTTTTTTGCTGCGCTGCAGTTCTACACCAGGATACCTATCCCGGGCTGGGTAGTATTCAAGCCCGACCATTTGAGCCCGGCGACACGTTTTCTGCCGTTCATCGGCTGGATTGTCGGGGCGATTTCGGCTGCGGTGTGGCTGGTGGTTTTCCCGCTGACGAGCATTCCCATTGCGATTATCTTTTCGGTAATAGCCTCGATTCTCACCACCGGCGCACTTCACGAAGACGGTTTCGCGGATACCTGCGACGGTTTCGGCGGCGGCTGGACACGCGAGAAGATCCTGATTATCATGAAAGACAGTCGCCTCGGTACCTACGGTGCAGTGGGTCTGGTTTGCATTCTTGCGCTGAAATTTGCTTTGTTACAACTGCTGATTAACCTTTTTGGAAGTCAGATCTCCCATGTTTTCGGGTTATGGATTGCTGCGCATGCGATCAGCCGGTTGATGCCGGCATTTATCATTTACAGTCAGCCTTATGCACGTGATACCGACGACAGTAAATCGAAGCCGGTGGCGCAAAATGTGACGGCTGCCACATTGGCGATTGCTGCTGTTTTCGGGATTATGCCTTTGCTTTTCCTCTGCGTAATGGTCAGCTCTGCGCTTCCGCTCTTGTCGATCCTATTCCTGGGGATAATTACCTGGGCAATGAGCCGGTATTTTGTAAAATGGATCGGCGGATATACGGGGGATTGTCTGGGTGCGGTCCAGCAGGTGTGTGAAGTGGCTTTTTACATTTGCCTGGCTGCATCATGGAAATTTATCTGATCCGGCACACTACCCCGGCACTCTCGCCAGGCTTGATCTACGGCCGGCTTGAAGTCGCGCTTACCGAAGATTTTGAGAAGGAATTTGAAACTATAAAAACGCAGCTCCCTGCGGATTTCGATCAGGTATATTCCAGTCCTGCCACACGTTGTACGCTGCTCGCCGGGAAGATCGCTCCTGCATTCACAACAGATTTACGCCTCGCCGAGCTCGATTTCGGTGATTGGGAAGGGAAAGCCTGGGATACGGTTGATCAAAATGACCTTCAAAAGTGGATGGATGATTTTGTAAACTGCCGCGTGCCCGGTGGCGAAAGTATGATCGACTTGCAGCAGCGGGTAAGTACATTCTGGAATGAACTCATTGAAACAAAACTGCAACGCATCGCCATAGTGACGCATGCAGGTGTAATCCGGATGCTGCTGACAATCTACCGCGGAACAATGCTTGCCGACTTTTTCAAGATTGAAGTAAAATACGGCGCAGTGATCGTAATCACGCCTGAAAAATGAACAGAAGAAGCTTTGATTACCAAACCATATTTGACGTGGTAGCAAGCATATCGAGCACGTACTGCGCCAAAGGATCGTTCGGGTCGTGGGCGGTCAGGAACTCATTTAATTTTACATCCCAGTCCAGCATAGCAGCCCGGGCAGTATCTCCCACGCCCAGAATGCCGGAATCAAGGTCTGGCCCGAGCAGGCATTTGTAAGTATCCCCATCTTTAAAGACAGCCGGGCGGAAGATTTTAAGATTGCGGGTCAATGCCTCGTTTTCAAAATCCACGGACACCAGTGCATCCTGGTCTATTTTCATTTGTTCCATATGTTCAAAAAGAATGTTGACCGGACTGTAAGCAAGGATTGTGCCAAAACCTGCGTCCATTCATTTACCGGCGTTCGCCTACCTGCTGCCGCCACATGGAGTAATAAAGCCCCTTGTGTTCGAGCAGCCCGTCGTGTGAGCCGGACTCGGAGATTTTGCCTTTTTCCAAAACATAAATCACATCAGCATGCATAACTGTCGACAACCTGTGTGCAATCAATATGGTCATTTGGTGCCGGCTGGTGGATATGTCGCGGATCGTGGCGGTGATTTCTTCTTCGGTAAGTGAATCGAGGGCGGAAGTTGCTTCGTCAAAAATCAGCAGTTGCGGGTTACGCAGCAATGCACGGGCAATGGACAGGCGCTGCTTTTCTCCGCCCGAAAGCTTCATCCCGTTTTCTCCCAAAATGGTATCCAGTCCATTGGAAGCTTTTGCAACAAGCCCTAGTGCAGAAGCTTTTCGCAATGCTTCCCGGACTTCTTCATCCGTCGCGGCGGGTTTTACAAGAAGCAGGTTGTCGCGGATAGTGCCTGCATAAAGCTGGGTGTCCTGCGTCACAAAGCCGATTTGTCTTCGCAATGGGTTGTACCGTACCTGCGTTGCAGGCGTTTCGTTGAAATAAATGTCGCCACTTACCGGCGTGTACAAACCCACCAGCAGCTTGACCAGCGTAGACTTCCCCGAGCCAGAGGGACCTACGAAAGCAATGGTTTGTCCCAGGGCAACATCAAATGAGATATCATCGATCGCATTGTAACCTGCCGTTTGATGACGAAACACAATATGATTGAAGCGCAGACTTTGCAGCTTGCCCAGCTCAACCGAGTTCTCGGGTCTTTTTTCAATAGGCTTTTGCATTAACTGATCAAAACTCTTCAAAGAAGCATCGGCCTCTCGGTAGAGGATGATCATATTGCCCAAATCCTGCAAAGGCGTGAAAATGGCGGTTGAAATAAATTGCATTGCGATCAGCTCGCCGGTACTGAGCACTTTCCTGAAAATCAGCCAGAGCAGAATGAAGAGGATCGACTGTTTGAGCAGGTTCAGCATGTTGCCTTGCAGGAAGGAAAGGAAGCTTACCTTGCGCGCTTTCTGCATTTCCAGCTCGAAAATGTCCAGTGTTAATGCGTTCAACCGCCTTATCTCGGCAAATGTCAAACCCAGGCTTTTTACGAGTTCGATGTTCCGCAGACTTTCGGTAATTACGCCTGCCTGCTTGGTTGTTTGTCTGTTAATGGAACGTTGAATGCCTTTGATGCGCTTGGAAAGGAGCCCGGTCAATGAGCCTAACAGCAGGACGCCGATGAAGAACACGGGTACCAGCAGCCAGTTGCGGTTGATACTGTACCAGACCAGAAAACCGACCCCTACAAAAGACGAAAAGAGTACATTGATGAATGCATTGATAAACCGCTCGGCGTCGGTTTTTACCTTTTGCAGTACCGATAGGGTAGTGCCGCTCCGGCTTTCTTCAAATTCCTGAAAGGAAAGGCGGAGGGTCTGTTTAAGTCCGTCGTTGAAAATGTACATTCCAAAACGGGCGACTGCCTTGCGGGTAGTGTAATCCTGTGCGGCTTTACATAAGCGCGCCAGCACAGCTATCCCGAGTGCAAGCAACAGCCAGCGGGTCGCGCCGTGCAGCAATTCCTGCTCGCTGAGCCCGGACGTATTGGTAGCATACTGATCAATGATTTTTCCGAAAATAACAGGATCTATCAAAGTCAGCAGCTGGGCGACACCGGCTAGCAGCAGGGCAAAGGAAATGAGGAGGTAGTGCGGACGCAGGTATTTCAACAGAAGTCTCATACCTGCTCACAGCAAAAAAGTTGCGCCAGTGCTATTGCTGCCAAACCAGCATGCCGAATTTTACGCCAACTGAAACAATGGGTGTGAATTTCTTGCCGGGATAAAAGTTTTCTCCTTCCCAGAAAGGATCGTAGGATACTTCTTCGGCGTCCTGGATTTCGGAGTATTTCACGGTGGTGCGGGCCAGGCCGAGTCCGGTGTACAGATCAATGGTCAGCTTTTTCGGGATCAGGAATTTAGCGCCGATTTTTCCTACTAAGCCAAATTTGGTTTTACTGAAGTCGGAGCGTTCGAAGGAAAGCTGGGTTGTGTCCGAGATATAATGTGAATTCCGCGCCAATTCCTTCTTTACACGGGAAATCACGCCTTCTGCGGCGAGGTACCAGCCCATATAATCCCGTTTCAGCCAGTAGAATTTCACCTCGGGACGAATTTCCAGCATGTTGTAGCTGCGCGGCTTGTCTGAGCTAAAAAGTGTCCTGCCCAATGCAAGTGCCCGCAGCCCGGCGCCTACACTTAAACCGTAGCTCCACCGGCCGCCGGTCATAAACTCACTTCCAATCCGAATGGACGGGTCGGGGAAAGCCAGTGCGACGGGCATAATATGCACATCCACATTCCGCCTGAATAAATCGGGCTGCTTTTGACCAAAACTTACAACTGCATTCAAAAGCAATGCAGATACTAACAAAAAAGTAAAATTTTTCATGGGCTGTTTGTTGGAAGTGTTTAGCAATGAGTTTTCAGAAGAATTCACCAAAATGCCAGAGAATACCCGACGGGTCGTGTAAAAAGCATTCTTTTCCCCAGGTTTCGGTTCGTACTGGCGTTAGTTTTACTCCTTCATATCGGCCTGGCAGATCCAGCGCAAAAAGTTCTTTCCGGTAGCGGTCGGCATCATCCACTTCCAGGAAAAGCATGGTATTCTCAATCCACTCTTTGGCGTAGTAATCCTGCAGGTAAAAGGCGAGTTCATTGAGCTTAAAGACGGACATATTGTGACTGATCACGTGTTCTTCGAAACCAAGATCCCGGTAAAAGCTTCTTGAAATTTCAAAATCCTTTGCGCCTATAAAGGGTCTTAAAGATTTGGCTTTATGTTCCATACGTGCAGTTTTGGCTTGTAAAGATAGGGTGCCTTTTTATTAACTCACAACAAGTTACTTCAAGGCACAAAGGTTTCGCCCACTATAAGTTTTTCACCTGAAAAATCTACTTCAAACAAATGCGGGTACCGGATCGTGCGTCCGTTGACGCTCTTGTGGCTATGTATGGACATCAGCCATTTGCCGCCGAAAGTTTTGAAAAGCATTCCGTGGCCGAAGTTCGGCGGGGTAATGGGATCTTTCTCCTGTACCCAGGGCCCGTCCAGCTTGCCGGAATGAGAATAGGCCACACCCTGGGTATACACGTCGTAAATCCAGCTTGTCCAGATCATACCCAGCTTGCCTGTACCTGTGCGGAATAGCCAGGGGCCGTCGGTTACTTTGTTGGGCAGCACTTTATCCTTTACATTTTCACGGCTCCACGGGCTTTCACTTGCTTTGAATAGCAGCTTGCTGTTGCCGGTAGTGCCGCTCAGGTCAGGTTTCAGTTCAATTTTTTCGATGGTACCATCGAGATTTTGCAGCCATTCGTAGCAATAAACGAGGTATGGTTTTCCATTTTCAACCCAGAGCGTACCATCGAGGGTGGGCATGTTGGCAGGAAGGTAAGTGGGGTCTTTCATCGGAACATACGGTCCCTCCGCTTTGTCGCTCACGAGCACGTGGCAGGCGCGGCGCTCGATTACGTTTTCACCTACCGTATCGATTTTTACATCCCGGTTTGTGAAGGTGGCGAAGTAGTAGTATTTGTTCTGATAGTAATGCAGTTCCGCCGCCCAGATCATCGGGTTTTTGCCCATCCAGGATGCAGGATCAGTGTTAGCCACTTTGTACGGGCCTGACCAGCTTTTTAAATCCGGGCTCTTCCACAGCATCCCGCCGGTGCCTGTCATGTAGTAAGTTTTTGTTTTCTGATCGGCAAGGATACACGGATCGCTCAGGCGGATCGAATCGAGCGGAATGTTGTGTTTTACGACTGGCTCGCGGTTTTGGGCAAAGGCTGAGGCAATGCCGGCGGCGAGGAATATATACAGGAACAACGCTTTTCTGATCATCGGGCAAGGATACAGTTTGTAAATGAAATCCCTAAACTAAGGTTTAGATTGGAACAATTATTGGAGATCGAGAGGAGAAATGAATTTTTGATTTTATGCTTAATCCAGACAATCACACACCCGCACCGGCCGGACCGGCGCAGTTCGGTACCAATAAGTGCATCCCGAAGGTGATAGAAACGGAAGTACTGCGCGCATTGTCGCATTACCCTGAACTGAAAGAGACGCACATCAACTTCGTTTTCAAGCGGCGGATCAGAGGTTCCGTTATGCAGGCACAGCCTAAAATCAGTACGATGTTCAGTACAAAACGCGCCTATAACATCAACATCAGCGCGATGTTCAGGCTGACGCATTCGGCTATACCTATTCACCAGATCCCCTCGGATATTATCGTTGGGTGGATCGGGCACGAGCTGGGGCATGTCATGGATTATGAAAACCGCAGCCTGACGGGGATGATGCATTTTGGGCTGGGATACTTGCTTTCGTCAAAATATGTGAAGGAAGCGGAGCGGGTGGCGGATACTTATGCCGTTAATCACGGTTTGGGAAATTACATTCTCAAAACCAAGCACTTCATATTAGACCATGCATCCTTGTCGGAAAAGTACAAGCGGAAGATTGCCCGCCTGTACCTTTCGCCGGATGATATTGTGGAACAAGTCAAAAAGCTGGAAGCAAAAAGGACGCTACCCTCATGAATGTGCCTGTGCAAAAGCGGCAAATTCGAGGAAGTCTTCTTCTTTCATAACGCGTGGTATTTTAACCTGGCCGCCCTTCTTTTTAGTTTCTTCACTCCATTTATAAAATACCTCTTCGGGGATAAGCTCCACTTCAACTCCCTTCAATGCGCGCGTGCGGGCTACATTGTAGTTTTTATTATTCTCGCGTAAAGTTGCGTCCAGTGACTCGGCAACTTTGCTTTTGTCAATGGATTTGTCGCAGCTCAGGTACCATTTGTTAATGTACTCGTCGCCACGGCGGATAGCTGAAATGATAAATTCCTTGATCACCACATCATATTCGTTTTCTATCACGCGCAGCCCGTCGTTCATCTGATTCACGGAAAGCTGCTCGCCCACTACATTGAGGTAATGCTTGGTGCGGCCCGTGATCCTGATCTCCGCGCGGGCTTTGTCCGTGATCATCACGGTATCGCCGATCATATAGCGCCAGGCTCCCGAAACAGTCGAGATCAGCAGTACGTATTCGACATTCTCTTCTGTATCCGCCAGGGAGAGTACTGTGCCGCCGGGCTTTACCATACCGTCTTCATCCACATTGTCCGCATTGAACGGTACAAATTCATAGAAGATCCCGTTGTCCGGAAATAACGCCATTGAAGTTGTATCAGGCCGTTTCTGGATTGCGATGAAACCTTCCGAAGCAAGGTAAGTGTCAATGTAAACAAGCGGCCGCGCAAGCAGTCGTTCCAGACTTTTACGATAAGGTTCAAATGCAACGCCGCCGGTGGTATACACCATCAGGTTTGGCCAGATATCGTGAATGGTTTCGAGTTTGTTATGTCTAATAATCTCTTTGAGCATCAGTTCAACCCACGACGGAATGCCTGAAATGCAACCAATATCCCACTTCGGCGCTTCTTCGGCGATCCTTTTCACGCGTTCATCGAAGTCGGCAATGGAGGCAATTTCCTGCCCGGGCTTGTAGAATCCGCCAAACCACGCAGGCAGGTTACTCGCGCTGATCCCGCTGATTTCACCTTCCTGGTGATCGTCTTTCTGGATCAGGTTGGTACTGCTGCCCAGCATGAGAATCTGCTTGGTGAAGAAATCAGCCGGAAGGTCGAATACACCCAGGTTGGTGATTTCCGAAACGCCGGCTTTGCGGATGCAGGCGAGCATATCGTCTGTTACCGGGATGTATTTGCTGTTGCTGGTAGTACCGCTGCTGAGTGCAAAATAATTTTGTCCGCCCGGCCAGGTCACGTTCTGATGTCCTTCCAGCAGAAAATGCCACCATTCGGCGAACATTTTGTCGTAATCATGTACGGGAACTTTCTCCTGAAATGCCCTGACTATATCGTCTGCTGCCAGGATTTCGGCGAACTGGTATTTTTTGCCAAAAGCAGTGAGTTTTGCTGTTTCGAGCAGCTTTCCCAGTGCTTCTTTCTGGGCCTGGACAGGCTCGGGATCACTGAGGATCTTGCCTGTGAAATCAATTGCCTTCTTGATCAGCTCGCCAATTACAGCCATATTTTGAATACATATCGTTGGTTTCTAAGAGGGGAGGACAAAATTTGTGCCATGGAAGTGGAAGAATGTAGAAATGCAGCTTGGTATCAGGAGTGATCTACGATCTTTATCACTACCGGTAACTAAAGGAGGCTCCACAGGAGCCCATTTATATGCTCTGCCGACTTTTTTCTATAAACAGGGGGCTCCTCAGGAGCCACTTTTTCCTTGGCTGCGCTTTCTCTCAAAAGGACCGCAGAGCGGTCTCCTGTTTATAGCTGTTTTGCCGGCGAATATCTCTTTCATTATCAACCGAAATGACGATATTAGGGGAGTTTTAACCTATTGTTTAACAACACAGACCGACATGGAAAAAATGGTGATTACAAAAGGGTTTTTAATGCTGGCGTTTGCGCTGGCAACAACGGTTAGCTGGGCCCAGGGAGACAAACCCAAACCAAGTCCTGCTCAAACTGCTACCGGCAAAGCGGGTGCTGCTACTATCACGATCAACTATTCTGCGCCGTCGGTAAAAGGCAGGAAGATTTTTGGAGAGCTTGTACCTTACGATAAGGTTTGGCGTGCCGGTGCGAACGAGGCTACGATTTTTGAAACGGATAAAGATATTACTGTGGAAGGACAAAAGCTGCCGGCAGGAAAGTACAGTCTTTATGCGATTCCGGGAGAGTCTGAATGGTCTTTTATCTTTAATTCTCAAACCGGACAATGGGGTATCAAAAGGGGTGGAGAGACTTCGAAAGATGCAAGCAAGGATGTGCTGACCGTGAAAGCCAAGCCAAAGAAAAGCGCTTCCATGGCGGAGCAGCTGGCTTACGAGGTAACCGGAAGCGGGTTTGTTTTGCGATGGGATAATACCGAAGTCCCGGTTTCAATTAAATAATGTTGCAGAATCTGGAAATCAAAAATGGCGACGGTACTCTTACCGCCGCCATTTTTGATTTAGAATTTTCCTGAGAGGTTTATTTACAAGTTCGCAAATGTTACTCCTGCGTTTCAGCGCTGCCAGGTTCAATGAATTGGTAAACCACTAGCTCCGGCTGCTGTTCCAATATTTTCTTGCGAAAAATCGCCTCGCTCCTGAACGACATATCTGTCAGAATTCTCCTGTCAAAGCAGACTTCAAACTGTGGTGAATCAAATGGCCAGGGCGTGACAGTAAGTACATTTTCAGCCGGAGAAAGCAGGTCGTAGCTGATCCCGCCCGGGCCGATCCCGATCTCAACTTTCCGGTTTTCGGGCTGGACCCATTTCTGGCAGATAAGGAGCGACAAGGCATCGCACCATTGCAGCAGCATATAAGCTTGTTCAATGTCAGCTTGTGTAAGTTCCAGCTGTTTGAGCCAGTTCTGATCCTGCTTCTTCAATCCTTCGCAGTATTTCTTCACAGCGGGATCTTCGGATTTGTCGTATAAAAATTGAATGTGCCTTGAAGTCAGCAGGGCGATATAGCGACTTTTAGTAAGCGCCATATTCAGGAGCTTGTCGAGCTTCGGCCTTTCAAAGTCACGCATTTTGTAGTTGACCGGCCCACCATGTTCGTTAAGAAGTATATCGTCTTCTTCCAGTTCGTTGAATGCATCGTCGTGCCCGAGGGTAGCGGCAATTGTTTCCATCCAGAATTTGGTCCTGAATTCGGGTTTCAAATGGAAGCAAAACTTTCCGGCGAGCAGTCCATGCGCGCGCTGTGAGATCAGTTCCCAGCCTTTTTCCGTGTAATTGACGATCATGTAAGTAATAGTTTGCGGGGGCAAGCTCAAATATTATGCCTTATCCCAACCTGACCAGTCAGCTGTTACGCATTGTCAAGCAAAAATCCGGGATCAATGCCCAGTTTCTGGTACACCGCTTTGAGAAAAGGTACGTCGGGTTCGCGTTTTCCATTCAGGATCTGAGACAATTTTGGTTTCCCAAGTCCCAGCATATCAGCCAGCGCAGCCTGCGTAAGTTTCAGCTGAAACCGCTTCAATTCGACCATTTCGGGGATGGTTTTGGGTTTGGGAAGTGGATAATGCGTGTCCTCAAATGCTTCCGCGGCGACAGCCATTTTGCGGAGTTTTGTCTGTTCATTTTTTGTAAGATTGCCTTCGCCTTTATTCATGAGGCTCAGGATCTCCGCCATTGCAGACTCGTATTCTTTGGTGTTTCTATAAAAAATTTCCTCGTTTTCCATAACCTAACTTTTGTAAATAACTTTTGAAGCATCAACCCTGTCGTATTCTGCGTGTGTGCCGATAAAAAGTATGTACACGGTACGAACATCAAAATGAATCTTGGCGATTAACCTGTAATCGTTGCCTTTGATGTTGAAAACATATCTGTCATTTCCTACAAAGTCAACCGTGTTGAAGCTCTGCTTCATCTCAGAAAATTTTGACCAGTCCGCGGCTTTGCAGCGCTTGTACCAACTCAGCAATGCGTCTGTCGCCCGAGGTTCTTTCTCTGAAAAAGCATTTATAATCCTCTTGGAAAGAATTACCATATAGTGTGGTTTGTGTTAATACAAAGATGAAATATTTTTTCAAATCTTGAAACAACATTTCATTATTTGAAACACCAGGTTGCTGCAGTATAATATCGTGTTACCTTAATGTTAACAAAACAGCTAGCTGCATTCATTTGAATTTGTAACTTAGCAACTCTGGCAATTTGGTATTATCCACCCTCTCTAACTATGCAGCAGAAAATCATTTACCTGGTCGATGATGACGAAGATGACCGTTTCTTTTTGACGGACGCCATTCAGGCTGTTTTTGAAAATGTATCTTTCCGGGAATTTAAGAATGGTCTGGAATTCCTCACGCACGTCTCCACGCACGGATTGGAGGAGCAGCAATGCCTTGTGCTGATGGATATGAACATGCCGCTGATGAGCGGAATCGAGACGATCAAAGAGCTGCGTTCCGGACAGCTTTTTTCCGAAGTACCCGTGGTGGTTATCTCCACATCTTCCAGCGAAGAGCTGATCAGGGAATCCCATTCAGTCGGCGCTTCCGCTTACCTCGTGAAACCGGATAGTACCACCGGCCTGCTTCAAACTGCCAAATCTCTGGAAGGTTATTTCAGCAGGGCATAGGATTGGTCAGGCAACTATAAACAGAAAAAGGATGTCACTTTCGAGACATCCTTTTTCTGTTTCATTCCTTCAAGATTATTTATTCCACCAAAGTGGCGTAGTGATATCATCGTTGCCTTGCGCTTTTACCGCATTCTGGTAATTGGCCAGGTTTACACTCTGCTCTTTTGGCGGGTAGTACAGGCGCTGGGGAACGCCGGTCCCGAATAGCGGCTCAAATTTGTAATTGGTCGTTTGTCCGCCGACAGTTCTGCTCCAAACCACTTCTCCGGGTTTCACCAGGAAGGTCGGGTAACCTGTACGGCGCACCTCGGCCCAGGCTTCGTCGCCCTGGGTGTACAATGCAAGCCATTTCTGGTTGAGTACATTCGCTTTGTCAGCTTTTGGCAATGCAGCCACGTAAGTAGTGATATCAGCAGCGGACACGCCCCATTTCTGTAAGGAAGCAGTTACGCCTTTTACATATTCCTCCTGGTCCCAGTTTTTGTATTCAGAGATCAAAAAGGCAACCTCAGCATACTCCTGCAAAACCTCCCCGTAGTTGGCTGCATTCACAACAGTACCAGGCAAGCTTACGTCAGTGGCAGTCAGCAGGCCGGCTGCGGCCACGGGTAATCCGTAAGGCTGACCAACAAATTCGCCAGCTGCATTTTTAGTAGCATAAATGGGCAAACGCGGGTCCTGGACTTTCACTGCGCCTCTTTGTCCTTTCAAAACATCGATCAGCACGTGGGAAACTGCGAAATCTTTCCGGTTGGCAGTCACTGTTGCCCGGTACAATGGCGCTTCATTTGGTGCGAGTGCCTGGTATCTGAAAACGGCATTGTCTGCATTGGAAGTGAAAACACCTTTTGCCAGTGCATCTTCAAAATGCGTGTTCGACTCAGCTGGTGCAGCTTTGCGGATGCGGGTAGCAATGCGAAGACGAAGCGAGTTCGCAAATTTGGCCCATAATTCGTTTTTGCCTTTGTAAATCACATCGTAGTTGCCGAAAGTAGTGGCAGTCTTGTACTTGTTCAGCGTATCGCCGGCTGCTTTCAGCTCATTCAGAATGTCGAGATAAATCTTCTGCTGACTTGCGTAAGCCGGGCTCAGGTTCTCGGGAGTTTGCTGTAAAGCCTGGAACTCAGGATCATTGTTTCCGTAAGACTGATACGGAATATTGCCAAAAACATCTGTCAGGTTCTGGAAAGTGTAAGCTTTCAGAATACGCGCAATGGCGATTTGATTCGCATTGGTGCCGGCTGTTCCAGCCGCCGCCACATCTTTCGTCGCCGGATTTGAATTGAGAATAATGATCTCGTTCAGGTTGTTCAGCGCTTTGTAAGCATTGCTCCAGTAAGTGTCCGAATAGGAGCGGGGAATATCGTAGCGGGACTGATCGCTGTAAATATTCTGGCTGTAATATTGCGCAAAGAGCTGCGAGCCACGCAGTGAACTGTTTTCGTTGCGTATGTTATCGATCACCTGTTTTTCTGCATTGAGCAAAATGGTCGTGGTGGTCGCATTCGTTGGCCGGTTAGGGTCCTGATTGATTTCCTCAAAATGGCTGTCGCTGCATGAAGCGAGCAGGCCGGCGCCTAGTGCGAGGAAAAGGATGCTTTTACTATATATGAGCTTTTGCATGATCTTCAAATATTAACTTGTTAATTGGCGGGTTAAAACTTCACATTGACATTCAAACCATAAGTTGCCGGTACCGGAATATTTCCGCCTTCCAAACCCTGGATGTTCCCGCCGCTGCTGGTGAATTCAGGGTCAATGTACTTGCTGGCAGTATAAATGTTCGCCAGGTTGCGGCCGTATAATCCGAAATAGATCTGCTTCACCGTTTTGTTTGCCAGTGGCAAGCTATACCCGAAAGTAATCTCGCGCAGCTTCACAAATGTCGCGTCGAAGATCGTTTGCGGGGTAGGTCCGCTGTACTCGCCGCGCGCCCAGGCTTGTGCCGTAATGCGGGTATCGTTGGATGAAGTATTGCTCACAGCGTAGCTTCCATCTGCATTGTAAGTCACGGTACCTTTTACACCTTCGAGCACCACGCCGGTTTCGCGTACATTGTTGGCAGCCGTTTTGTCGAGCACACCTGAGTACATACCCACTTTATAGGTTTGCGAGAAGAATTTCCCGCCCACGCGACCATCGATCAGGAAGCCCAGATTGAAGTTTTTGTAAGTAAAATTGTTTTGGAAACCAAACAGGTATTTAGGTAAAACACTACCCAGCGGCGTCAGTTGCTGCCCGCGGTCGTAGGTACCATCGGCTTTGATCACCTTTTGTCCGTCAGCAGCGTAGATGAAATCGTTGCCCAGGATCTGTCCGTAAGGCTGACCTTCCCGGGCCACCAGTGTAACGAGGCTATTCGCAAGCTGGAAAGTATTCACACCCGGTGCCAGCTGGATCACCTTATTGCGGTTGCGCGACCAGTTGAGGCTCGAATTCCATTCAAATCCACTCGCCCGGATCGGCGTGCCTGTCAGCGTTACCTCGATCCCTTTATTATTGATCTTACCCGCATTGATCACCTTCGAATCATAACCGAATGCAGAAGATACCGGAATATTGATGATCTGGTTGCGGCTTACATTGTCGTAGTAAGTTACATCCAGACCAACCCTGTTTTTAAATGCCTGCAAATTGATACCTGCTTCCCAGGAGCTCGTGATCTCCGGTTTCAGGTTCTGGTTGTTGAGCTGGTTAGGCAAACGATAAGAAGCCAGCCCGTCGAAAGATTGCGTGGCTTCGTAAGCGCGCTGCAGCTGGTAAGGATCAGTATCATTACCTACCTGCGCCCAGCCGAGGCGTACTTTGGCAAAATCCAGCCAGTTCACATCTTTAATTCCATTCAGTTCCGTAAGGATCAGGCTGGTTGTAAGAGACGGATATGCAAATGAATTCCGGCCGACCGGCAAAGTGGAAGACCAGTCGTTACGCAATGTTCCGTCGAGGAACAGCAAACTTTTCCAGCCCGCTGAGAAGCTCGCAAATACGGAGTTGATCTGCTTGCGGTATGCATTGGAATTAACCAGCACAGAGCTCGCATTTTTCAAATTGTAATATTCAGGAATGATCAGTCCGCCCTGCGTAACTGCGTCGCTGATGCGGCGGCGCTGGCTCATGATATTACCACCCGCATTTACATTCAATGAGAAATCTCCCCAGCTCTTGTTAGCCGAAGCCAGCAACTCGTAGTTGAATTCGCTGAAATTGTTATTGTACTCCTGGTATTGCGATTGTGTTCTGGAATATACAGCAATGCGGTCCTGGTACTGATATTGATAAACATCCGCATTTACTTTTCCGCTTACTTTCAGCCAGTCATTTACATCGTAAACCATCCCGACATTTCCGTAAAAACGGTCGCGGTTCTCTTCCAGGTAACTTTCGTAAGCCGACCAGTAAGGGTTATCAATAAACTTCGCTGCCTCGCCAGCAGGTGTATTTTGGTAGCCGCTTCTGTTCCACAGGATCTGGGTACCGTCTGCACGTTTGTAGTTTTTCAGCTTGTCGTAATCCACCTGCACCTGTCCCCATTGGAAAGCTTCCAGGATAATATTCCGGTTGGTAGCACCTGTCCACGGCCGACCAGTCGACTGGTTTTTGATGTAGTTGAAATTGTTATAAACTTTCAACTTACCCAGCTGTGACGAACCTGAAAAGTTGATAGAATTCCGTTTCAGGGAAGAATTCGGTACGGTACCTTTTACATTTTTATTGGTGTAAGAAAGGCGGTACGTAGAATTGGCATTGCCGCCGCTCACAGATAAGCTGTTGGTATTCGATACCCCGGTTTCGAAAAATGAATGCACATCGTTTTTAGGATATGCCCAGGGTTCGGGTTTCAGGTATTCCGCTGTGTTTTCAGGATCGAGGTTATACCAATGTAAAACGGGCGTACCGTCCAGTTTCGGTCCCCAGCTTTCATCTACTGCATATTCCGCAATGTTATACTCGGTTCCGTTGATGGTCGCTTTCTGGAAGGACGGGTTAAAACCGCCGCCGTACAACTTTTGGCGTTTAGGCAGACGTACAATATTCTCAAACTCTACGCCTGTATTCAGCATAATATTCACCTTGCTGTTTTCCTTGCCTTTTTTGGTGGTGATCAAGATAACACCATTCGCCGCGCGCGTACCGTAAAGTGCCGCCGCCGAGGGTCCTTTCAATACGGATACATTTTCGATATCGTCAGGATTTAAGTCCTGGATCATGTTACCCACATCCTTACCGCCGCTTCCGGAGCTTGTGGCTGCGCTGTTCAGGTCCGCATTATCTATCGGCGTACCGTCAATTACGTAAAGTGGCTGGTTATTACCTGATATGGAGTTGATTCCGCGCAGCAATACCCGCGACGAGCCGCCCATGTTACCACCGGAAGAAGTTACCTGCAAACCTGCGACGCGTCCCGACAATGCACTTAGCGCATTGGTCGGCCTGGTTTGCAAAGCTTCGCCTTTGATCTCCTGAACTGCATAACCCAGCGCACGTTTTTCACGCGAAATGCCGAGGGCGGTTACAACTACCTCATTCAGGATCTTGGTATCCGGTTTTAGGGCGATGGTAATGCGGTTGGTATTTCCGATTGTCACATCCTGCGCCAGGTAACCAATAAAGGAAACCACGAGTACCGAAGCATCGTCGGCTACATTGAGACTGAAAGATCCGTCGGAATCGGAGAGTGTACCGGTAGAAGTACCTTTTACCGCAACCGATGCGCCGGGTAGCGGACTATTGTCATTCGCATCAGTGATAATTCCGGTGACGGTCCGCTGTGCCTGAACAAGCCCGACCGAGAAGATTGTCAGCAAAATCAGGTAGAGAATTCTGTTTTTCATAATTGTATTTTAAAGAGAGTAATTGGTGAGTACTGCGGCATGTTTGTTTGTGTTGTTTGTAATCTTATTTAAATTTTATACTGAAATTAAAGTATTTTTAAAAATATTATTCTGTTTGATTGTCAAATAGTAATTATTTAAACTATCTGAAAAGTTAATCTTCTGTAAAGGTATTAAAAACTGGTTAAAACTTTATTATCTATCGAAGTAATAGAGTAAATACTTTAATTGTGTTATTCCCTGATTGTAGCCTAACAAGAAACCGCATCTTCTGGTGCCTGAGAAGCGCAAATCTTTGCCAGGTTTTCGCGTGGTGACTTACCTGCTGGATGCATTGACGAAAATGACCAGGTATTTGTAAGTTTATGGCAAAGAAAATGCCGGCTCATATTGGGCCGGCATTTTACTTTATTCACATAACTACTAATCCTAGTTCCATCCGCCGCCTAGTGCGCGGTAAATGTTGACTGTTGCATTCATCTGCTGCATCTTGGTTTCAATCAGGTCAAACCTTGACTCCAAAGCTTCGCGTTGTGTTAACAATACCTCCATATAATCTGCCCGTGCCGAGCTGAAAAGGCGGTTTGCAATGTTGGTTGACTCGTTCAATGCCTGCACCTCGGCCGTTTTGGTCGTAAAGCTCTGTTGCAGGTTGTTGATGTTCGAAAGCTGGTTTACCACTTCAATATATGCATTCAGAACAGTGCGCTCGTAATTGTAGATCGCCTGTACCTGACGCGCATTCGCACTGTAATAAGTAGCCTGGATCGCATTCTTGTTGATCAGCGGACCAGCCAGGTCAGCTACCAGCGTCGACATCAGTGATTTGGGCACATTACCCAAATAGATCGGATTGAAAGCCTGTAAACCGACTGCCGCATTCAAACCCAGAGAAGGGTAGAAGTTAGCCCGCGCCACCTGAACATCCAATTTTGCAGCTTCAAGATCCTGCTCCGCCTGCCGCACATCCGGCCTGTTTTGCAGCAATTGGGAAGGAACACCGGTCTGGACCAGATTCGGAACCATATTCTCAAAGTTCTGACTGTTCCTGAGCACCGGCTGCGGGTAGCGGCCGAGCAGGAAGTTGATCCGGTTTTCAGTTTCCACAATCCGTTGACGAATTGCATACTGGCGGTTCTGCGTGTTCAGTACCTGCGCTTCAAAACGGCGGACAGCCAGTTCCGTTACGCGGGTTGCTTCTTTCTGCATTTTCACAATGCGCAATGCATTGTTCTGGATTTCGATATTCTGATTGATGATGTTCAGCTGGGTATCCAATGCGAGCAGCTCGTAGTAAGAGTTGGCGATTTCGGAAACCAGGTTAGTCATCATAAAGTTTTTACCCTCTATCGAAGAAAGGTAGCGGTTTACGGCCGCCTTTTTTGCGTTGCGCAGCTTGTGCCAGATATCCACTTCCCAGCGTGCATAGGCAGCTACCACAAAGTCAGGCAGCGGCTCGGGCGTTTCCCTTCCGGGTTTGATCTCGGTCGTAGCCTCACTTGAACCTACCTGCGTGTAGCGGCCTGCTTTCTCGATGCCGGCACCGCCACGCAAGCCTACAAACGGAAGGTACTCTCCTTTGCGGGCGCGGATCTCATTGCGGGAGATTTCGATTTCCTGCAAAGTGATGTTCAGCTCCTGGTTGTTCTTGAAAGCGGTGTCAATCAATGCATTCAGCTGCGGATCAGTGAAATAATTCTTCCAGCTCATTTTTCCTACGTTGGCAGTGGAATCCGCTGTTTGTCCGTCGTAAGAAGCTGATAACGTCTTATTAGGTGATCTCTGGACCAGTGAAGGCGCATTGCAACCTGTATAAGCCAGGGCGCTGATGGTAATCCCGACCCAGGTCAATATTCTTTTATTGCTCATCATTTTGAGTTTCTTGAGTATGGGGAAAAGCGTCAACTGCATGGACAAATTGTTCGGATAGCGAGCCGTCCTCTTCATCTTTGATCATTTTCCGACCGTCAGCCAGCGTACCAAATATGTAGTACAATCCAGGGATAATAATGACCCCGAAAATGGTCCCGAAGAGCATTCCGCCCATTGCAGATGCACCGATCGTACGGTTACCAATGGCACCGGCACCTGTGGCAATGATCAACGGGATCAAACCAGCAACGAATGCGAACGACGTCATCAAAATCGGACGGAAACGAACTCTGGCCCCTTCGATCGCAGCATTAAGAATGGTCTCGCCCTGCTGCCGTTTCTGAACGGCAAACTCGACGATCAGTACGGCGTTTTTACCTAACAACCCGACAAGCATGATCAGACCGATCTGCGCATAAATGTTGTTTTCCAAGCCCATTAATTTGAGCAAAAGGAATGAACCAAACACCCCAACCGGCAGTGACAATACAACCGCAAACGGAATAATAAAGCTTTCATACTGCGCGGCCAACACGAAGTAAACAAAGGCCAAAACGATCGCAAACACGACCAGCGACTCATTTCCACGGATGGATTCGTCATAAGAAAGACCTTCAAAAGCGATGTCATAACCTTGCGGCAATGTCTTGGCGGCTACTTCGCGAATGGCGCCGATAGCATCTGCCGTAGTGTAACCTTTCGCAGGAAGTCCCTGGATCGCGGCCGAGTTATACAGGTTGAAACGCGTGATCTCGTTCGGGCCCTGGCCTTTTTTCAATGTCATAAAAGAGGAGTAAGGCACCATTTCGCCTGCATCATTTTTTACAAACAATTTCAAAAGATCCGAAGGAAGCCTTCTGAAACTTGGATCCGACTGCACGTACACTTTAAAGAACTGGTTGAATCTTGTAAAACCCTGTTCGTATGTACTACCGATCATAATGTTCAGGTTGTCCATCGCTTTTCCGATCGAGACGCCTTTTTGCATCGCAAGCTGGTTGTCGATCTGCAATTCATACTGCGGATAGTTCGCTGCGAAGAATGTAAACAAGCCCGTAAGCTCAGGACGCTTCGCCAGGTCTTCCATGAATTTCTTATTGATCTTGTCAAACTCAGCGTAATCGGTGTCAGAAGTTTTATCCAAAAGACGCATCGAGAAACCACCTGATGTACCAAAACCCGGGATCGCTGGTGGTTCGAAGAATTCGACAACCGCACCAAGTCCTCTTGTTTCGGCTTCCAGTTCTTCCATGATCTCTTTCACATTTTGCTTGCGATCGTGCCATGGTTTCAAGTTGATCAAACAGGTTCCTGCATTGGAACCGCGACCTTCCGTCATGATCTCGTAACCTGCCAATGAAGAAACGGACTCAATTCCTTCCACTTCTTCGCATATCTTTTGAAGACGGCGGGAAACTTCGTTGGTTTTTTCAAGCGTTGATCCCGGAGGCGTTTGAATGATGGCGTAAATCGTGCTCTGGTCTTCATTCGGAATAAAACCTGCGGGCAGAATTTTATTTACAAAAACAATCCCGGCGCAGAATCCCAACAACACAACCCAGGTTACAACCCTGCGGCTCACAATGCGTTTCAGCAGGCCTACATATCTTCCCGTTAGTTTGTCAAATGTTCTGTTGAAAGCGTCAAGTCCTTTGGTAAGGAAGTTTTTCTTCTTCTCGTGGCCGTGGTGATTTTGTAACAACATTGCACACAAAACCGGCGTCAATGTCAAGGCGATGAGGGCCGAGATCACGATTGAGCTGGCCATGGTGATGGAGAACTGGCGATAGAATGTTCCCACAGGACCCGACATGAAGGAGATCGGAAGGAATACCGAAACCATTACGGCGGTGATCGCGATAATGGCACCGCTGATCTCACCAAGCACTTTTTTCACCGCATTGAATGGGGAAATCCCCGGCTCTTCTTCAAACTTCGCATGGACGGCCTCGACGACGACAATCGCATCATCGACCACAATACCAATCGCAAGTACCAATGCAAACAGTGTGATCAGGTTGATCGAAAGTCCAAAACCCTGTATCACAAAGAAGGCTCCGATCAGCGAAACCGGCACAGCCAGGATCGGGATCAATGTAGAACGCCAGTCTCCAAGGAATATGAAAACCACGAGCGCAACGAGGATAAATGCATCGCGCAATGTGTCGATTACCTGCTCAATAGACGCGTCGAGGAACTGCGAAACGTCATAGCTGATCTTGTAATCCACGCCCGGAGGGAAGGATTCTTTCATCACATCCAGCTTCTTTTTCACTTCTTCAATTACATCACTCGCGTTACTTCCGTAGTTCTGGCGCAACACGATCGCCGCCGAAGGATGACCGTCGAGGTTGGAGTAAATATCAAAGAATTCAGATCCAAGTTCCACTTTGGCAATGTCACGAAGGTGAACGCTTTCACCTTGTGCATTGGCACGGACAATGATGTTTTCGTATTCTTCCGGCTTGTCGTAACGACCTTTGTAAGTAAGCACATATTCCAGGGACTGGGCTGCAATACCGGAGCTTTGCCCGATACGGCCCGGACGACCCACGATACTTTGTTCTCCCACGGCCTTCATTACTTCTTCCGTAGAAATGTTGTAAGCACGCATACGCTCGGGGTTCAGCCAAAGACGCATTGCGTATCTCCTTGATCCTAATATTTGTGCTCTTGCAATCCCTTTTGTCCGCTGGATTTCGGGGATCATTTTTACTGTTGCGTAGTTAAAAAGGAATTTTTCGTCAATGCTTTTTTCCTTCGAATAAAGGTTAACGTACATCAACATACTGGGCTGAACGGGCGAGATAATAACCCCTTCCCGCTGAACCAGTTCGGGCAAAAGTGGCATAACCTGATCCACCCTTGTCTTAACCCGGATCACGGCCACGTTCGGGTCGGTGCCGGGCTCGAAGATGATCCTGAGCGTCGCCTCCCCCGCACTCGTTGCATCGGTAGCAATGTACCGCATGTCCTGAACCCCGTTAATGGCTTGTTCAAGCGTGATCAATGTTGATTTTACCAATACATCGGCACTCGCGCCAGGGTAGGCGATGAAAATGTTGACGGTGGTAGGGGCAATGTCCGGGAACTGGGAAATGGGTAATTTCTCAATCGCCAGGATGCCTATAAATACGATCATGATCGAGATCACGATTGCAAATACAGGTCTTCTTATGAATTGATTAAACATGTCTTTTTGTGCTTTTTAAGATACCTGACTATTCAGCGTACAGACTCAGATTGGAAATCACAGAATCAGGTTTCACGAATGTGGAGTGGATCTTTTCGTTTTCTTTTACCTGACGCAAACCTTCCAGCAGGATTTTATCGTCTGCCTTCAAACCCGACTTCACGACGAAAATGTGCGGAAGCTCGGCTTCAATCTCGATTTCCCGTGAACGGATCTTGTTCTCTTTGTCTACCACATACACATATTTCTTTTCCAAAACCTCGAAAGTCGCTTTTTGCGGGATCAGCAATGCATTCTTCATCGGCACTGTCACCAGGATGTTACCAGTTTCACCGTGTCTCAAAAGTCTCTTCGGATTAGGGAATGTGGCCCTGAATGCGATGTTCCCCGTCTCATTATTGAAATCCGCTTCGATCGTTTTCACCGATCCTGAATGCGGGAACATTTGATTGTTCGCCATGCGGAGGTTCACATTCAGCATGCCTGCTGTGGCTTCGTTGGCTTTGTAGTCCAGATATTCAGCTTCCGGGACATTGAAATAAACCCACATTTCGCTGTTGTCTGATAATGTTGTCAGCAAATCACCTTCGTCCAAAAGACTTCCCAACCTCACCTGGAAATGGTCCATAATGCCGTCGAAAGGTGCGCGGATTTCGGTGAAGCCCAGGTGCGTTGTAGCTAAGCCCAGTTCTGCTTTTGCTTTGTCCAGTTTGGCTTTGGCAAGCGCCAGCTCATTTTTGGAAACCACATTGCTGTCGGCCAGCGCCTTGGTGTTTTTGAATTCAATCTCTGCGAAATTGGCCTCAGCCTGTGCTTTTTGCTGTTCAGCCTGGTAGAGCATCGGCATGATCTTGAACATCAGCTGGCCTTTTTTGACAGTCTGACCTTCATCCACATAAATATTCTGGAGATAACCCTTTTCCAATGCACGCAGCTCGATGTGGCTGATCGCGCGGATCTGGCTTACATATTCCTTGGTGACCAATGTGTCTTTTTGAAGGGGGCTCGTAACGAGGAATTTTACTTCTTCCTCCTTCTCTTCTTTTTTTGATTCACAGCTTGTTTGCACAAACAATGCACACAAGCTCATGACCATCAGAATTCTCTTCATGGTAGTTAACTTTTTGAAACAATATGATTTTGTTGGGGAATGCTTTTTCACAAGGGGGGCTGGATCAGTTATAATGCTTTACAAAAAGCGCACACTAACCTTAATGGGGTGTTAAAAACGAATTAAAAACCCGTTAAAAACGCAACTATCCGCCCACAGGCTGCCCCAGGGGAGATTGGATATTCCTAATGTGCTATAAAATCCTCCGATGCTGCTATTGTTGAAATCGCAGCAGATTGACGCCCCTGATTTTTCTAATTCCGTTCTAATTAATTCCTGATAACTATTAGAAAAACATAGCTCCGCCACTATCTTTGCGACCGTTTAATTAATCTAAATAAGTATGAATCGTTTCTATAAATATTTACTTTTTCTAAGCTGCCTGTTCTCCCAGGCTGCCAATGCACAGAGTAGTAACGGTACCATTCGCGGGCGGGTGACAACCAGCGACGGAAAGCCGGCTGCCTATGTGAGTGTGGGCATTGACCATTCAAATAAAGGAACCACTACTGACGAGGACGGGAACTACGTCCTGACAGACATCAAACCCGGCAGCTATACGTTGAAAGTCTCTTTCGTGGGCTTGCAAAGCCAGGAGCAGCAGGTGAGTGTTACTGCCCGTGAGAAGGCTCAGCAGGATTTTACATTATCGGAAAGTGCCTCTCAGCTTAATGAGGTGATCATTACAGGCGGCGCCAGTTCCAACAGGCCCGTGTCGCTCGGGAAAGCGGATATCCGGCCGCTCGATCTGCCGCAAAGCGCAGGTGTGATCCAGAGCAAAGTGATCGCCGATCAGCAGGCAGTGCGCCTGGGCGATGTGGTAAAGAATGTAAGCGGTGTTTCGCTGACGCAGTCGCGTGGTGGTGTGGCTGAGACTTTTTCGGCACGCGGTTACAGCATTGGTATCGCAGGTTCAGGCGGCAGCATTTTCAAGAATGGGGTTATCTCCAATACGCAGGGTTTTCCCGATGCAAGTACACTGGAAGCGATTGAAGTGCTGAAAGGTAGTTCTGCATTGCTATATGGTAATGTATCGGGTGGTGTGATCATTAATATGGTTACCAAAAAGCCGGTTTTTGACTGGGGCGGACAGGTTTCCATGCTTTTCGGCAGCTATAACCAGTTTAAGCCGACTGTGGATGTTTACGGGCCGATTACCAAGAAACTGGCATTTCGCGTGATTGGTACACATGAAAATGCGAAGAGCTACCGGGATGTGGTCAAAACAAACCGGACTTACGTTAACCCGTCGCTTTTGTATAAAATCAACGACAAAACAGACGTATTACTGCAAGTAGATTACCTGAAATCGGACCTGGTGCCTGATGCCGGGGTAGGTATCCCCAATGCCCGCATTACAGTGACAGAAGTACCGGAAGCGCCGCGCTCCCGCTTTATTTATCCTAAATGGGCATTTAACGACACCGAACAAAAAGCCGCTTATCTGACAATCAATCACCGTTTTAACGACAACTGGAAGCTTACTGCGATCGGATCGGCCCAGGCTACCAAGGTGGACGGCTTTGGTGTGGGCGTCCCAACGAGCGTTGCCGCCAACGGCGACTGGAACCGCTCGCTGAGCGCGGTTAAGTCACGCGAGCACGATTATACCGGACAGCTTAATTTGAACGGTAATTTCAAAACCGCCGGCATTCAACACCAATTCCTGGGAGGAGCTGATTTTACGCGCATTGTCACAGAGAACAACACATTTAAATATACCTCGGCAAATGGAGTGGTAGGTACCGCGTATGACAAGATCAATATCTACGATCCTGCAACTTTCAATGTACGCACGGACATCCCGACCGTTAATGATACTGCCAGAACAACCACGCCCCAGAACAGACTTGGGATTTATGTACAGGACCTGATCACCCTGACGACCAAGTTCAAAGTGCTGGCCGGCGTGCGCTGGTCTTACCAGAAGGCTTTCCAGACTACTATTTTCAACCAGGAAAAGCAGCAGGAGCGGAGAGGAACAGCTGCTGACAAGTCAGACAATGCATTTTCTCCCAAAGTGGCGCTGATTTTCCAGCCGGTGCAAACCAGCTCCATTTACGCGAGTTATACCAATAATTTCACGATCAATTCGGGTACTGATATCTACGGAAACAACCTGGATCCTTCGATCATCAACCAGTATGAACTGGGGATGAAAAATGAGTTCTTGAACGGACGTTTGGCCGCCAATGTGAGCGTGTACCGCATTCAGAACAGCAACTTTGCGCAAACTGCCCTTTTTGACCAAAACGGAAATCCGAACACGAACAGCAGCATCCGCGAGCTGAACGGACAAACGACCAGCGACGGGTTTGAAGTAGATTTCAATGGAACGCTTTCGCGGAACTTCTACTTTCTGGCTGGTTACGGATATAATTTTATGCGGTATACCAACACCACAGGCGCAGTTGGTTCGCAGGTAGAAGGAGAGCGCTTGATCAACAATCCCGCGCACACCGCCAACGGTTCGATTTTCTACACGTTTGATAAAGCGGTAAAAGGCCTCAAACTCGGCGCATCTGCATTTTATACTGGCCAGAGAATGGGTGGTAACAACAATGTGGTAGGTCTTGATGGCGGCCTGAACAACACCGCAGCCAACCAGACTTCCTACAATGCACAGGTGCCACTGAAAGGTTTTGCAACAGTAGATCTTTCGGCGGGTTACAGCCTGCGCGGCGTTTCACTGCTGGTGAAAGTATCCAACATCTTCAACGAGCTGAACTACATTGTTCACGACCGTTACAGCATCAACCCGATCCCGCCACGCATGTTCGCGGCGACGTTGTCATACCGTTTCTAAGTTTTTTTTCGCAGTTTTGACCGGGAGAGGATATACACTCTTCCGGTTTTTTTGTTTTAAATGGGGTCTAAAAATTGCCGCTGCTGCTTCATGAGAGTAATTTCCGCTTGTCTTCTCTTATTTTTTGCCGTTCAAACCGAGGCGCAGGTGCTGCGGAAGCGGACTACCATGCTCATGGGCGGGCGATTTGATATTACGATTGTGGCGCAGGATTCAGCGGCGGCCGAAATGCACATTGATACCGTTATTTCTGAGATTACCCGCATTGAAAACCTTATTTCGGACTGGAAGCCCTCCTCGCAGGTATCGGAAGTGAATGCAAATGCGGGTATCCGGCCCGTGAAGGTAGATGCAGAAGTTTTTGAGCTGACGGAAAGGGCATTGAGCCTGTCGGAGCTGACCGGCGGTGCATTCGATATCAGTTTTGCTGCCATGGAGCGGATCTGGAAATACGATGGTTCAATGACGCAGATGCCTTCACCCGAGGCAGTAAAAAAGTCAGTAGCGCTTGTCGGCTACCGGAATATCATTCTTGACAAAGCGAATTCAACGATTTTCCTGAAAATGAAAGGAATGAAGATCGGCTTCGGTGCATTGGGCGAGGGTTATGCCACGGACAAATGCAGGCAGATGATGCTTGCCAAAGGCGTCGAGGCCGGCATTGTAAATGGCTCGGGCGATATGAGCGTGTGGGGAAAACAGCCCGATGGCCGCGACTGGGTGATCGGGATCAACGATCCGGCGCGGGCCGGAGAATTGTTCGCGGTACTGCCAATTCACCAGGGCGCAGTGGTCACCTCGGGCAGCTACGAAAAGTTTGTTATGCTGGACGGAAAACGCTATTCACACATCATTAACCCCGCTACCGGCTATCCCGCTACCGGACTTACCAGCGTAACCGTATTCGGCCCGAGCGCCGAAATGGCGAACGGGTTCAGTACTTCTTTGATGGTGATGGGGAAAACAGCGGGGCTTGCTCTTTTGGATCAATATCCTGCATTCAGCTGCATGATGATCGCCGACAATGGTCAGGTATTTTGTTCCAAAAACCTGAATATTAACAAATACAAAGTCAGGCGGAAAAAGCGCTGAAAAAGCCCATCAGTAACAATCCATCAGCACCTGGCTTCTCGACTGGTAATAGCTTACTGATTTTCCTAAACGCTTCGCGCAAATATCTTCCAGCAATTTAACCACATTGTTCTGCATGGAAAGTGACCCGCAAAGCATGATCACGCCGCCATTTGCGAGGGTTTCGGTTAGCAGAGCTTCGTCCTTCGCGAGCAGGTCTTTCACATACTCCTTTTCACCTTCCCGCGAGTAGGCGATGTGCAGGCCGCGCAGCTTCTTTTCGCTTTTATTTTTATGCAATGCATTTTGATACAATGCAAAAGAAGCCCTGTCGCGGAAGCCGCAGTACAGGTGACAATCTGCATGCTCAGGCTGCTGATCGATCATTCCCAGAAATGGCGCAATGCCGGTCCCGTTTGAGATCATCAACACGGTTTTGCCAGGTTCCGGAAGGTGGAAATGCGCATTGTTGACGATCCTGGCGTTGAATACCTCACCCGGGTTAAGCTTTGAAAGATATTCCGAACCCAGTCCACCGGCATGCAGCTTGACACTCAGCTGGATCTCCTTTCCGATTTTACCAATCGAATAAAGGCGCTCCCGGTGGTCATTTGCGGGATAGATAGCGAGCAGGTCGCCGGATGTAAATGGAGTGGGGGATTGTGGCTGCAGGCGGATCAAAAACGATTCACCTGCTACAAACACGGGCGTTTTGTCCATTACGGTCAAAGCCTGCGAAGGTTCCTGCCTCGTTACCGCCAGGCCCGGCGATACCAGCAAAGGTACGCCCGCATGTTGCGACCAGTTGGCTGCCCATTGACTGAATTCGTCAGGGGATTTATCATTCACCGTATGGATTTCCAATAATGGAACTGCCCAATCCTGCCTGGCAAAGAGGGTATCCACCTCAAAAGCAAACTTGCAATAGTCAGGATAAGCATGCGAGCCGAAGCCCACCACCGAATACCGGATTTGCTGTGATTGCCTGTGCTGCTGAATGCGTTTTTCAAAGTGTGCCGCATTGGTTGGCGCATTTCC
Source organism: Dyadobacter sp. Leaf189 (assembly GCF_001424405.1). GTDB lineage: Bacteria > Bacteroidota > Bacteroidia > Cytophagales > Spirosomataceae > Dyadobacter. The sequence goes on along the minus strand of NZ_LMPS01000004.1, from coordinate 434,397 downwards.
CAGTCCGTAAGTGGCGCTCATCACGATGATGTGCGAGGCTTTCGGAAATGCCGTGAAATTGTCCAGCTCGGTAACATACGCCGACTTCCCTGCATTGATCAGCTGCTCGTGGATCGCATTGGCGAAGCTGAATGTGCTGCCGTTCTCGGAGCCTACCAGGATGATAAACTCACTTTCAGCAGCTGCGTACTTGTTTTTTACCCGGTTTGCCCTGCGCCGTAATGTAATTGTAAAGCCCGAATAAATAAAGAAAAGAATATTCCCGGAAGCAATTGCGAGCACAATCGCCCACCATGCATTGGTGCGGCCGGTGTGGAGATCGAGGCTCAGGTTGGTAACTATTACAGCGGCCGGATATTTCACTTCCCCCAGCACTTCACCTGTGATTTGATTAACGGTAACCTCCCGGTCAGTAAGTTTAAGTGTGTAGTAATCTTCCGGATCTTCGGAAAAAGGGAATTCGACCGATTGTACATCAGCCAGTCTGGTGTTTTTAAAAATCTCAAAATCGGCAGGATTATGCTCCGGACCGGACTTGATTGCATCGAAATCGACTTCCATGGAAGCCTGTTTCGTATCGATCAGTTCAAAACGCGCGAGTGAGAGGTAAGTGCCTGTCGCTGCGAGGATCAGAATGGGGATCAGTGAAAGGCGACCGAGCACTACGTGGTAATATTGTGCAAAGTTATCGCGCACAATCCGCGTGAAGAACCGCTTGACGCCACGTTGCCGCTGGATGATCAGGATCGTGCCTGAAATGGTGATTAACAGCAGTAAAAATGCCGTAATTCCGATAAAAAACCGGCCTGCTTCGTGCAGGAAAAGCGAACGGTGCAATGCAGTAACCCACTCGAAAAATTCGGAAGGAGCAGCAGGGGTACCGAGCACTTTGCCGGTCACAGGATCAACATAGGCAAGCAGCTTCTCTCCGGCCGCGTCGCTGCCTTTGATCTGTACAAACTGGTTTGCATCCACGGACAGCTCACTGATGCCGGGATATTGTTTTCTTAATGCAGGAAGGGTTTGGGAAAGATTGGCCTGACTGAATTTCTCGGAGCGGTAGGGTTGCGTTTTTTCTGACAATGGCTTAAAGGCCAAAATAATACCGGTGACGGAAGCCAGCGTAAGCAAAAGAAAAGAAGATACAGCCAGTGCAAGGTGGCTGTATCTCCATATTGAAATTGTCATAAAGTACTCCGATTGTTAGTTGGGGCTGAACCGGACGTAGCGGATGTAGCCGGTACCCTCACTTTTGGCTGAAAGCGCCTCTGTGGTCAATGGAATTTCCAGGTCTTTCACGTGGTAAGCTTTGTCCTCCACTGCACTCTCGAACCTGATCTTATAACCTGCATTGATCTTGGATTTGTCAATTTCGATCACATTCACACTGCGGTCCCCGCCTGTAACGGATGCACCCGTGATCGCGCTGATGTTATCCTTCTTTTTGGCCTGGTACTTATGCCATTCTTTGAGACTGTTGTACCACTTCTTATCCGGTCCTAAAACGTACAGGGTTTTCTCGTAAGCATTTTTACTGTTGATCAATGAAATCACTACGTAAGCGCCTTCGCCCATATAGTTGGTCATCTGGATCATGCATTTGTACTTGTTTGTCGCCTGCGCAAAAGTGGTATTCGGGCGTGCAAATGTCAGCGCAGTAAAAAGGAGTGCTGTTGTTATGAACTTGGACATGAAAGTTATTTCAGAAAATTAACGGTTACATTGTTTTTGGAGAGCGACTCATTTTCACCCGCCAGGTCGAAGGCTGTTTCATCGAAGCTGGTCATGATGTCCTTCTTCGCGCCGATCGAGATCAGGTATTTGAGCATGCTATCGTCTTTCGCGATCATCGCAGCCTTGTGCAATGCAGTAATTCCTTCCTTGTTTTTTGCATTGACATCGATCTGGTAAGCTTCCAGCTTTTTCACGAGCGCCAGGTCATTTTTTGCAACTGCCAGATGGTAGAGCGTATTCCCGTTTTGCTGCGCTGCATTGAGCTTCAATCCTTTGTCTTGCAGGATCTTCATTTTTGCGTCAAAATCAGCAGCGGTGCGCGGACTGTATGACTGAACCAGGTAAGCAGCCAGGTTATCTCCGCTGCGATCACTTACATTCACGTCAGCGCCTTTGCTGAGCAGGTAACTTACCACCGCAGGCGAATTGCCGCGTACTGCCAGCGCAAGTGCAGTCGCACCTTTCTGGTTGGCCTGGTTGATGTTTTTTACTTTCGGAGCAAGCAGCGCCAGCGTTGCAGTGTCCGGGTTTGAAGCCGCTGCATTCATGAATACCGTATTTCCATCCTCGTCAGCCTGGTTCACATCCACGCCTTTTGACAGGAAGTAAGTAACAATTTCGTCCTGCTTTGGTCGGCGAACAACTGAATGCAGCGCATTCTGGCCATTTTTACCAGTTACATTCGGTTTGATATTCAGGCTTTCCAGGTACTTATAAACTTCGATCGAATTGGCACCACGGCGTGATCCCTGAGCAGCCATTAACATGGCGGTCGGATTGGCGGGTACTCCTTTTTGCAAAAGGGCTTTTAATACTTCAATGTTACCACCGCGCGCCGCATAGCTGAATGCATTATTGCCAGCAGCATCGGTACTTTTCAGGTCCAGGCCTTTTGAAACAAAATAATTGGTAAGTGTCAGGTCTTTATCATTCGCCACAGCCAGCAGCAATGCATTGGCGCCGTCGTGGTTCAGGTCCTTTTTCAGGTTAGCGCCATTTGCAATGCAGATCTCGTAGATTTTGGTATTCGCCTGTCCGGCGCCGGCCGCGAAATTCAGCGGAGTGGAGCCATGGCTGTCAATTACATCTGCTTTCGCACCTTTTGAAACTAGGTACTCCATGATCTCAACGTTTCCTCTGCTTGCGGCCCAGTGCAGGTAAGTGCGGCCGTCGTGGGTAAGCTTGTCTACCGTATTTCCCGGTTGTGAGAGTAAAAATTCAATGGTTGACTGGGGAGCTCCCGAGTTGATCGCCATGACGACTGCATCAAAGCTCATCGGGTTCAGCTGAGCAGGATCTGCTCCTTTCTGGATTTCTGCTTTTACTGTATTAACGTCCGGAGAATTCTTCCAGAACGCTTGATCAAGAAGGGTGTTTTTTTGCTGTGCATAACCCGCAATGGAAGAGCATGCGAAGAGGGCAATCAGAAGTTTTTTCATAAAAACAATGTTAATGGGACGCTCGCAGCCTGCGTAATACTTCGATACAGGCACGCTACAAAGCTAACGATAATCAGTCTAAATAAAAGACCTTTTTCGAAAGAATGTGCCTGTTGATGTTACCTGCGGGGGGGTTGAGTGTATAAAGGCTGAAAAAGAAAATCTTTATACTATGGACACTTTCATTGTTTTAGCTGTCATCGCCGGCATTGGTTACTGGATGTTTACCGTCTCCAAGAGAAGAAAAACGGTTGTACTGGACGACAATTCATTTTACCAGAACGGGGTTCGGGTAAACTTTACCGAACAAACCATCACCATTGGCAGATACACCTATCCGGTACACAAAGTCACGGGCATCAAGGCAAATACAGTGGTGAAAACCAAGGCTTCCATTCTGGCCAATGTAGGTACGGTCGACATTGAAGTGGATGATTTTACTAAGCCCGTACACAGCATTAACTTCAATGGTTATTCGGTTCAAAAAGACACCAAGGAATTCGCACAGCGCCTGTCGGTTGCATTGCGAAAAGCCGGCGGACCGAGTTTCAGCTAGACAGACGCTTCATTCAGGGAAAGCCCGGCACATTACCAGGAAAAAAGGGTGGGACAGGAAACAGAAAAAGCCGCGTCAAACTAGTTGGGTAATACATAGTGTAAAATGCCCTTGACAGTTGTTACTTTGTGTCGGCTTCCTCTCTCACAACTGTTGTTATATGATTTACAAGATTACCCTGTTTGTCTTTTTATTCGTATCCTTCCATTATTCAAAAGCCCAGAAATCATTTGAACCCGGCTACCTGCTTGTTTCCGCCGGCGACACGCTGAAAGGGTATATCGATTACAAAAACTGGTCAAAAAATCCGGAAACGATCAGCTTCCGGAATACGGCCGACGGCGCAGCAAAAACCTACGGATTGAGTGATCTGGAAGGTTTTTATGTGCACGGAGAGAGTTATATCAAAGCAGAAGTAGATGTGAATACCAGTCCGTCGTCCATTGATGAGCTATCATATTCCCCATTGCCAAAGCTTGAAAAGACGACTGCCTTTTTGTTAACACTCAACAGCGGTCCAAAGGGCCTTTATTATCTGAAAGGAAAGGACGATAAGGTCCAGCTATATGTGAGCGACAAGCCCGGCGCCTACGAATTGCTCGTGGAACACAGGTACCTCGCTAATAATGCATCGCGGCAGGTCGTGACTGTTAACCAGTACAGGGAGCAGTTGAAGAAGTTCTTTTCTGATTGTGAAGCTGTGATGGCGGGAAATAAAAAGGTCTTTTATTCATCCAAAATGATCGGCCAGGTGTTTGACAGGTACTATGCGCAATGTGCTTCCACCAAACCGGCCGTCTCCTACAAATCTCCGGCTTCTGTAACCCAGTTCGGGATTATTGCAGGATTAACGGGTTCGAAGTTGAGCTTTGAAGGTGTTTATGATCCCAGGCTCGTGCATGGAAATTTTCCCGTATCGCGCAATGCAACGGGCGGACTTTTCTTTAATCTCCTGGTACCCCGACTCAAACAACGCATTTCGGTCTACAACGAACTTGCATTTGTATCCTACAAAACCAGCAGCGTCGATGAGACCAGATACAGCGGAGATAGCTACAACAGGTGGACCAGCACAATGGGGTACAACTATATCAAGCTTATCAATATGGTGAGGTACTACATTCCGGCGGGTGGGTTGAAGCTGTTTTTGAATGCCGGTATTTCCAATGCAGCCGCCATTTCTGAAACAAATGAGGAGATCATAGAAAGTAAATTTTCCGGCCCGCAGCCGCTCGTTTCGAAAAACATAGTATTAGGCGCTACCCGCAAGCATGAGCTGGGATTTGTTGCCGGACTCGGAGCGACTTACAAGAAGTTTGGTGCCGAGTTCCGCTACGAGTCCACCAATGGGATGTCGGCATTGCAGGATTTAAAGTCAAAAATCAGCAGGACCTATTTGCTGGTCAGCTACCGGATTAAGTAGGTAAAAGTCCGGGCTTCAAACGTTCCGCATGGAGAATGTCCTTGCCGGAAGCCGCGAGCTCTCCTGATCTTATAGCCGGTTTTTCATGTAGTAACCTGTTCCATACCAGCAATCCTGCGACAGCGCAGGCAATGCCGGTTACGAAAACCAATCCCCGGATTGTACCTGACAGTGCACTGCGACTTCCGGATTCTGTCGCGTCTTTCCAGCCAACAGCCCAATGTAGAAGCAGCGGGATAGTCGCCAATGCGTTAAACCAGGATAGCTTGTTGTGAAAATTTTCAACGGCAGCCTTATATGCAGCATCCGTAGCGTACAAGTACATGATCAGTGTAATGACAAGAACCGCCGTGCTGCCAGCAATGTAAAATCCCGCCGTTTTCAGCCAGACCGGCCTTGTTTCAGCAGTAAACAGGAGACAAATCCCGTACAAGCCCCAGGTAGCCAGCACCAGGGAATAAGACGGAAAGTACAGGTTGATGTAATCGCCAACTACGAAGACGCGGTACAGTATATAGTATCGTAAGATAGTTGCGATCAGGTGTATTGCTACGGCAACTTTGGCCGCATGATGACGGGCAGTAAAGTGATACCATAACAAAGCCGCCAGCCACAGCATGGAAGTAGCGAATGCAACAACAAGCCACGGCAGAAAGGAGGGCAGGAGAAATAGCCTGGAATCAAGCAGAGCTTGTAATGAGACTTGGAGCGCTATACTGGCCGCGTAAATCACACCGCAAAATATCAGTAATACGTACATGCTTTTTGTCATGGCTGAATGTGGGTCAGGCTATCAAATGAATAAACAGGACTTCGACAGGCAATGTACTTCCCTGTAAACTGATTTGCTGCCCGGTTAAGATTATTTAACAGATCAGTTGTGCAGCTTTCCATTTCTGAGAATGGAAGAGTGTGAGCCGTAGAGACAAAACATTTGAGCCGCAGGAGCAACTCGCACGCGGCTGGAAACCTGACCTTTGTGTTATGAAAAACATCACAAAAATTCAGTTGGGCCAAAACGGCCCGTTCGTGTCCAAACTTGGTTTGGGCTGCATGCGTATGTCGTCTGTCTGGGGTGGGCCCACAGCTGACGAGACCGAAAGTATAGCTACGATCCACCAGGCGCTGGATAGCGGCATCAACTTTCTGAACACCGGGGATTTCTATGGCGCAGGCCACAATGAAATGCTGATAGGAAAGGCTGTTAAAGACAGGCGCGACGATGCATTTATCAGTGTCAAATTCGGCGCTATCTTTCACAATGGTCAATGGCTGGGATTGGACCTTCGTCCCGTGGCGATCAAAAATTTCATCAACTACTCGCTGACCCGTTTGGGCGTTGAAACCATCGACCTTTACCAGCCCAGCCGAATGGATGGAAGCGTGCCCGTTGAAGATATCATCGGAACAGTAGCCGACCTGATCAAAGAAGGCAAGGTTCGTTACATCGGCGTATCAGAAATTACAGCCGAACAGCTTCGCGAGGCCAACAGCGTTTATCCGATCAGCGCGCTGGAAATCGGCTACTCATTGGCGGACCGCCAGATAGAGAGCGACCTACTTCCCGCAGCAAAAGAATTGGGAATTGCCGTGGTTGCATTTGCCAACACCGCCGAGGGACTGTTGACAGGTAACATGAAGGCCCCGCTTTCCGAAACCGACCACCTCAACCATTTCTCGCGGTTCCAGGGTGAAAACCTGGTGAAGAACCTTGAAAAAGTGGAGGTACTGAAGCAACTCGCCGGCAGCAAAGGCTACACACCCACACAGCTGGCCATTGCCTGGGTGAATGCGCAGGGTGACCATATCATGCCTCTGGTGAGCATGAGCCGCAGGTCGCGTTTGCCGGAAAATATCGCAGCCATGGATATTGTATTTACGCCGGAAGAAATGAACACCTTAAACACTACTTTTGCACCAGGTGCTATCCTAGGCGGCACTTACTTACAACGCTAAATGACCAGTCCAGCAGAAATTCTCCCAGGCGTGATCTTCTATTCCTACCTCTCCGCTGAGCGGAAGGAGAAAGTGGCTTTCTGGAACCATCATACACTGGTATTACAGGTTTCAGGGCACTTTACACTGGAAACATCTTCACAAACGATCTCCATGACCGGAGGAGAAATGCTGCTGATTGGCAGAAACCAGCTGGGTACGCTCATCAAAACACCCGGGCCCGGCGGTTACTATGAAACAATCGTTATATCCCTGCAGGAAGATCTCCTGCGCAGGATCGCGCTGGAAGAAAAACTGGAAGCAGAGCGGAAATACATTGGTCCGCCCAATATCCTGATTCCAACAAACGAATTCCTGCAGGGATATTTTCAATCCATCGTTCCCTACGCGCGCAGTTCGGGAGCGGCGATGACAGACGAAATGGGCATTCTCAAAGTGAAGGAAGGGGTTAAGTTGCTCCTACTTGCCCTGCCGGGACTCCGCAACTTTCTGTTCGACTTCTCAGAACCTTATAAGATCGATCTGGAAAAGTTCATGCTCAGCAATTACCACTTCAATGTTCCCATTGAAAAATTCGCGCAGCTTACCGGTCGCAGCCTTGCGGCCTTCAAACGTGATTTCGTAAAAACATTCGGCTCCCCGCCGAGACACTGGTTGCAGGAAAAGCGGCTTAACGAAGCCAAGCACCTCATTGAAACCAGACACGAAAAACCCTCAGCAATTTACCTCGACCTGGGCTTTGAAAGTCTGTCCCATTTCTCACGCTCCTTCAAGAAAAAGTTTGGCAAAGCGCCCACTGCATTGAACAATGCGGGCTAGTATGTACAAATTGTCCATGTGAATCGGCAAGTTGTATAAGTGAATGTCAAACAAAGCGCATACTTTTGTGGCTCTATTTAGAATAAGTCTATTTACTAATAGGAATAGGCTTAGTCGTTATTGAAATAATCCATTTATGGTCGTAAAACTTTTACCAGGCTCCTTTATCTAACTATAAAGCAAAAAAAGCCGGATGGCTGGTACCCACCCGACTTTCGCGCCAAGGCGCGGTGCTTTCAAACGCTGAACATTTTTAAGCAATGCAAATTAGCAAAATTCTGCTTACAGGGCTGTTTTGTGCCCTGTCTACCATCGCCTTTGCCCAGCAGTCGGGCATTCTGCTTTCCGGGCAGGTCCGCACAGAGGATGGCGACGCGCTTCCCGGCGCATCTGTAAGTCTCAAAGGTACTTCTTATGGTACCGTCGCTGATGCAGCAGGCAGGTACACGCTCGACAATGTACGTCCGGGCGACTACCAGCTGATCGTCACTTACCTCGGTTATCAGACACTCTCGAAAGACATTACATTGAAACCGGGTGAGCATGCCAAACACAGTTTCCGGCTGGTTTCCCAAAGCCGCGACCTGGAATCGCTTTCAGTAATCGGCCGCTCCGAGGCAAAGGAGGTCAATCGCCAGGCATACAACGTAACGGCGATTGATGCGCGAAAGCTGCAAAATGCTACGCTGGACCTTTCTCATGCACTCGACCGTGTTTCCGGTGTGCGCGTTCGGGAGAGCGGCGGGGTAGGGTCCAACATGAATTTTTCACTGAATGGATTCACAGGTCGCCAGGTGAAGTTCTTCCTCGATGGTGTACCGATGGATAATTTCGGCTCCTCTTTCCAGCTCAACAACATTCCCATCAACCTGGCTGAGCGCGTGGAGGTATATAAAGGCGTCGTCCCTATCTGGCTGGGCTCCGACGCACTGGGCGGGGCCGTCAATATCGTGACCAATACCCGCCAGAACAGCTACCTGGATGCATCCTATTCCTACGGATCGTTTAACACGCACCGCACGACGATCAATGCAGGTTATACCAGCAAAAATGGCTTCACAGCGCAGTTGAATGCATTTCAAAACTACTCGGACAACAACTACTGGATCAATGTGGATGTAGCCGATGTGAATACGGGCGAGTACTTCCGGAACCAGCGACTCAGGCGCTTTCACGATACCTATCACAATGAAACGGTGATCGCGAATGTAGGTGTGGTCAACAAAAAGTTTGCAGACCGGCTGCTGGTGGGCATTACACTTGGACAAAACAAGGCCGAGATCCAGACTGGCGCCAGGATGGTAAGCGTTTTTGGCGCGTGGCACCGCAAGGGGAACATCGTGATGCCAAGTTTGAAATACCAGAAGAAGGACCTTTTTGTAAAAGGATTAAACCTGAGCATCTCAGCCAATTACAATCTCGGCCAGGAGCAGAATGTGGATACGGTATACCGCCGCTACAACTGGTTCCAGCAGTTCAAACAATATGAAGGTTTGGGTAGCGAGCGCGAAAGGTCGCTCTACCGGTTCCGTAACAACAATGGACTTGCCACTGCTAACCTGACCTACCAGATCAATGAGCGGCATTCATTGACCATCAATAATGTATATAATACCTTCAACCGAACAGGCGAAGACGAGCTTTTTCCGGATGCAGAGAAGTTTGAGCAACCGCGGATCAACAGGAAAAATGTGCTTGGACTGGGTTATAAGTTCGATTACAACGAGCGCTGGAACACGTCGGTTTTTGTAAAACGGTTTACCCAAAACAACAAATATTCGGTATCGTACAATCCGAGCGGCAACTGGGGAGACAATGCATTTCTTGAACAGAAAAACAGTTTCAGCAAGCTTGGTTATGGAATTGCATCTACGTATTTCCTCTTCAAAAATTTCCAGCTGAAAGGTTCATTTGAAAAAAGCTACCGCCTGCCTGAAACAGACGAGCTGTTCGGTGACCTGATCAACCTGGAAGGTAACATTGAGCTCGATCCGGAGACCAGCCACAATTACAATCTCGGGTTCAGCTACAATGCAGCCATAAATCGTATTCACAGGTTCAGCCTGGATGCAAATGTGCTCTACCGCGACGCACGGGGCTTTATCCGCCCGCGCCTGAATGCAAACCAGACCAAGCAGGTAATGGATAACCTGGCCAGTGTGACCAACTTCGGGATCGATGGCGAAGTCCGTTATTCGTACAAGCAGCTGCTCACCGCCGGCGTAAACCTGACCTACCAGTCACTGCGCAACAACACCCGCTTTGAGGAAGGCTACACTACACAAAGTCCGCTTTACCGCGACCGCATTCCAAACATGCCGTTTATGTTCGGGAATGCAGATGCCGCATTGTTCCTGAAAGATCTGGGGCGGAAGGGGAACACACTTACATTCGGATACAACCTACTGTTTGTACATGCCTACTATCTCTACTGGCCCAGTCTGGGCAGCGACAAGCTCGACATTCCGCAGCAGCTGAGCCACGATGTAAATGTGGTATATGCGATGGCCGGCGGGAAGTACAACATCGCGCTGGAATGCAAAAATCTGCTCGACGCCAAACTGTATGACAATTTCAGTCTGCAAAAGCCAAGTCGCGGTTTCTATGTCAAATTACGCTACTTCATCAGTAAATAATTTCTCTCAACTCATAATCAACTCTAATCAAAAAAATGAAAAAGTCATATTTGAAATGGTTTTTCGTCGCGGGTGCAGGTTTGCTCCTGAATGCTTGTGATAATGGAAGTTCTACGCCGGAACCAGGACCCGAACCAAACCCTGGCGGTGTATCGCGCTATGTAGTAGCCTCGGCGCCCATTGGGTCACAGGGCGTTGCCGATTACCTGCTGACTACGAGCGACCTTACGCAGGGGACGATCAGTACAGTAGGGCAGGGCATTGAGCAGGACGGATCGTACCGCTACTATGTGACGCACAAAGGAAAGTTTTTCAGTTTGTTGTACGGACAAGGTAACCCGGGCGCGGTAACTACCTATGCATTGGATGAAAAAGGCGCATTGCAGAAAACTTCTGACTTCCAGGCCGAAACCGTGCATGTATTCGCCCCGGCAGGTGATGATATTCTGACGATCAGAGTGCCGCGGAGTGGAAATGAAAGTGCATCCTGGTTCCGTATCAATGCCGATCAGTCTAAAATCGTAGCGGAAGGCCAGGTGAACATTGTGAAGCTGGCTGGCAATGGAGAGCGCGCGCACTTTACCTGGGCCACGCAGGTGGGCGACAAAATCTATGCACCTTATATGAGTATCAAAGGAGCCGCGCCGGACGTGTTCGGCACTGCTTACCCCGACAGCAGCTGGGTCGCGGTGTTTTCTTATCCGGGAATGGTTTACGAAAAAACGATCAGGGACAACCGTACAAGCTTCATTGGCACTTACTTCAACAATGGCCTCGCTGTGGACGAAAATGGAGATGTATACGGATTCTCGTCAGCTTCTGCCAGCAATGCGGGAGTGGCTACATCAAAAAAGCCGTCTGCATTTATCCGTATCAAGAAAGGTGCGAGCGAATTTGACCAGAGTTATTTCTTTAATGTACAGGAGAAATCGGGTGGTTACAAGATCGCGAACCAGACTTACCTCGGCGGCGGCAAGATACTGCTGTATATGTATGGAAATGTAAATACAGCCACCGGTAACAAAAAACTGGCGATCGCTGACCTCTACACTCAAACATTTACCTGGGTAACCGGCGCGCCCGACCTGTTCGCATCGTCATCGGCATCTTACAACAACAACACGGTGAGTGACGACAAAAAGAGCGTGTTCGTCGGCATTAACACCGAAGCAGGCAGCTGGGTTTACACCATCGACATCGCAACTGCCACGGCCAAACAGGGCCTGAAAGTAGAAGGCGGCGCGATTACCGCAATTGTGAAAGTCAAGTAAAACCGGAGAGAAAAGCAGGCTGGCAAGCACCTATGGCATACAGGGATTTCGAAAACAGGCAGACATTTGAACAGGAAGGAGAGGTCCTATCCGAGGAAGTTCCCCTTCATGAATTGGGCAATGCATTTTTTGAAATGACAACGATTGAGGAAGCGGATGAATATTTTTTCCAAGGAGCGCACCGCCACGATTTCTATGAACTGCTTTGGTTCAGGAACGTAGGAGCCGGTCAGTCCCACTGCATTGATTTCATCCGCTGCCCGATCGCCGACAACCAGGTGTTTCTGTTATTACCCGGTCAGGTGCACAGCATTGATCAGCGCGGCAAGTCCGGATTTCTGATAGCAGTTTCCCGGGATTTCTTTGAGCGACAGCTTGGTCGCGATATGATGCAGGCTTTCAGCTATTCCACCAATTTCAATGTGGTCATTCCTGATGAAATGGTGCAGGTACTGAGCACGCTCACAGACCTGATCAAAAATGAATATGAAGGCGAGTGCCGGCCTGCCATACTTGAATCCTATCTACGGAGCTGGCTGCTGCATTGCATTGAGCTGCAAAAGCAGATCAATGCGGTATCGCACAGTGACCCGCGGCTGCATGCATTGATCGGGTTTATCGAAGCGAACTACCGCAAACAGCGCCATGCAGATTTTTACGCAAAACAGCTGTCTATCAGCGCCAAGCGCCTGAATGAACTTACCCGGGAGTCTTTTGGCAAAACGATCAACCAGATGGTCAGCGAGCGGCTGATCCTGGAAGCCAAACGCGAGATCGGCGACATCAGAAAGCCCATTAAAGAGATCAGCTACGAGCTGGGCTTTTCAGAGCCCGCCTACTTTTCACGGTTTTTCGGAAAGCAGACAGGCTTGTCCCCGCAAGATTTCAGGAAGCGGATCGCAGCGTTGAATAACTAGCAATCTTTCATTATTACAATTCAAAATCAGATGTTTAGTACCATTTGCCTGCTTTTTCTCTGCGGCTTTATCTTCTGGATGAACACCTCCCGGCGCATTGCCTGGTCTGACAAAAATCCGGTAATGGCCTATATGTCAGCCAAGCCAATGTACAGCCGCTATGCCGCCGCCGCCTTGTTTATCATTGCGACCGCCCTGTGCGTGATCCGGCTGGGCGCAGGGAGCGGTTTATTTGCTGCGGTCACCATTTTAATGGCTGCGGGCTCGGTCTCAGTGCTGTTTTTTCCTTTTCAATATCTCGGTGTAAAAGGCATCGGGATCCTCTATCTCTGTGTGCTTGCACTTGAACTGCTCACTCCTTAAACTATGCCTGCTAACAAGAAATATCTGACCAAATCTCCGTGGCTGCGCCTGAGCAAGATCCTCGCCGGGTCGGTTGGCGGTTATGCCGTGATGATGAGCCTGCATTTGTTCTTTACCGCTTTTTTGCCAAAAGAAGAGGTGATCATAACCTCCTACTTCACAGGCTATATCCTTTGGGCTTTTCTGCTGCTTTATGCATTTGTTGCCCAGAATGTATGGCGCGTATGGACGATTTACATTGTGCTTACCCTTGTGTTTTCACTGCCTTACCTGCTGAACTTCAATCTCAATCATGGATCTTAGAAAGTACAACATCTATTTTCACACCCATACAATCAGCGGGATCATCATTGCTGCGATATTGTATGTGATCTTCTTTGCAGGTTCTTTTTCCTTTTTCAAAGACGATATCTCGGCCTGGCAAAAAGGGAAATCGATAGCGACGCAAGCGCCTGAGCTCAGGTTTAACCACCTGATCGATTCGCTGGGAGGGAAGTACAATCTGCGCGGCCGCAACTTCGATTTCTATATCCAGCGGCAGGGCCAGGGTACTTATGTGAATATGACGGCGTCGGCTGATACCACCATCAGCAAACCCAAACCCAAGCCAAAAGGCGAAGGCAGGCGAAAGGGCAGAGGCCGGCGCGGCGGCGATGACGATTCGGCTTACTTCCTGTACAGCTTCACAGACCAGAAAGCCGCAGGCGACTATTCGGAAGCCTATGATATGGGCGAGTTCCTGTACCGGCTGCATTTTCTTGCACAGCTCAACCAGGTATTTACATTCAACATCGGCACGCCGGTGGGTTATCTGATTGCAGGTATCGTCTCATTTCTGTTCCTGTTTGCGCTGATTACAGGTTTGCTGGTGCATTGGGATAAAATAAGGTCCAATTTCTTCGTGTTCCGGCCGCTTAGCAAATGGAAGACAGTCTGGACAGATATGCACACGGTGCTTGGGGTGATTGGCTTTCCGTTTCAGCTTGTTTTTGCTGTGACCGGCGTGGTACTGATCGTAAACTGGTGGATACTGACCCCCTTTGCCGACTTGCTTTACGAAGGCAACTCCGAAAAGCTGTACGAAAGCCTGCAATTCAGGCGCGAGATAAAAGCGGAGTACTCCTACAAACCGATGAATGCAGATTTTGACTTTGACGCTTTTGTTTCCAAATGGCAGAAAGAATGGAAAGGGAGCCCGATCACGGGCATTCACATCCGCAACTACATGGACCAGAATATGCAGGTCAGCATGGAATCCAAGCCAGATCCGCAAACCAGTTTCGCCGGTTCTGGTATGGTTCATATCGAAGCCGCATCCGGCAAAATCATCGCGCAGAAATCGCCGCTGACAGGGGGCAATTACATTGACCGCGTGAAAAGCCTCGTGTACCACCTGCATTTCGGGGATTTTGGCGGGAAGCCTTTGCGCATTGTCTTTTTTGTCCTTGGATTAATGGGCTGTGCGGTGATCATTTCCGGTATCCTGATCTGGTTTGTCGCCAGGGACAAAGTGAGCACCGAACCGCACAAGCGCGCATTCAATTTCTGGGCAAGCAATGTGTTTCTGGCTGCCTGCCTGAGTATGCTGCCGGTAACTGCATTCACTTTTGTGATGCTTAAAGTTTTGCCGAAAGTGGATCAGGCGGCGATTTACCATACTTACTTTTACAGCTGGCTAGCTTTATCCGTATACTTCATCATTCGCCGGAGCTTTCCGCTGATGAACCGCCAGACGCTGCTGTTATCCGCCGTGCTCTGTCTTGGGGTTCCCATTGCAAACGGCATTTCTTCCAAACTCTGGCTCTGGCGTACCTGGCAGCAGGGTGCATTCGACATTTTCTTTATTGATGCATTGTTCCTGGTACTGTCTGCCTGCTGCGCATTTGCTTATCGTCGGGTAATGCTGGAAGCAAAGCCTTTCAGGGTTTTGGGTAAAGAAAAGAAAAAGCCTGCGCTGGTTGCTCCGTAATGCAGCCGGGTACCTGTTTTTACATTCATGTTTGATAAAACCTTTGAAATAATGATCATCAAGAAAACACTTTTAGCAATCGTTGCATTTGTTGCCGCCATTTCAAACCTGCAGGCGCACGCACTCTGGATACAAACTGCTCCAACCGGCGTTCCGGGCAAAGAGCAAACTATAAAAATCACCTACGCCGAGCCGGGACTGCAGCCCGAAAAAGTTTCTGAATGGTACTCCGATGTGAAGGAGTTTGAGCTGTGGCTTACTGCACCCGACGGAAAAAAAGAAAAGCTGACCACGGTTGCAGCAGACGATCATTTCACCTCCCGGTTCACCCCTCAGCAGCAAGGCATTTATACGATATCGGCAGGTCACAGCGCGAAAGAACTGGGCGGGAAAACCGTTTACCAGTTCAATGCGAGCGCGCTTGTGAAAGTGGGGAACGCGGCAGAAGGTAATACTGCGGGAGTGAATAAAAACGAATTGAGCGTATTCGCAGACGCGGCGAAATCATACAAAAACAACAAGCCGATGCAGGTTACCACGCTCTATAAAGGGGCGCCGGGCGAGAAGATCGTTGTGACGGTATCATCCCCAAGCGGCTGGTCGAGGCAGATCGAGACCAATCAACAGGGAATAGCCGAATTCACACCGCTCTGGCCGGGAACATACTTTATCGAAGCCTCCAAAAGCTGGAAAGAAAGCGGTACCCACGGCGATAAGGAATACAGCGCCATCTGGCGGGCAGCAACGCTGCTTGTGGAAGTTGCCAGGTAAGAAGGCAGACAGGCAGGTAAGCAGCCAGGTTCTTCCTTGTATTATGTATGATTTATCCTTTATTTTGTGAGACCTAAGTTATACAGAGAGTATCTGTAAGATCTGGTTAAGGGATTTAATCAAAACAATACAATGCTGAAAAAAGGCTGCTTACTTACCTGGCTCTTTGTAATCGCGTGGATTTCACCAGCTCAGGCGCAAAAGGCAGGTGCGAGACCAAACATCGTCATCATCATTTCAGATGATCATGCTTTTCAGGCGATCGGTGCTTATGGAAACAAGCTGGTTGCAACTCCCAACATCGATCGTATAGCCAGTAGCGGTATTCGTTTTGACAAAGCGTATGTGACGAATTCCATTTGCGGCCCGAGCAGGGCTGTTTTGTTAACCGGCAAGTACAGTCACAAGAACGGATTCAAGGATAATGAAACTTCCACTTTTGATCATCGGCAGGACAATTTTGTAAAGCACCTGCAGGCAGGCGGCTATCAGACTGCCTGGATCGGGAAAATGCATTTGGCAGGCAAGCCGGAGGGTTTTGATTTTTACAACATTCTGCCGGACCAGGGTTCTTATTACAATCCCGAGTTCATCGGAATGAATGGGGAAAAGATCAAAAAAGAAGGATATGTAACCAACCTGATCGAAGATATATCGGAACAATGGCTGGATTCACGGGATACCGGCAAGCCGTTTTGCATTGTAATAGGTCATAAAGCCACACACCGGAACTGGCTGCCCGATACCGTTGATTTTGGCCGGTATGATGCTGTCAAATTCCCATTGCCTCCCAACTTCAATGATACATACCAGACCAGGTCGGCGGCGGCTGTTCAGGATATGAGCATCGACAAAACCATGCAAATGGGATACGACCTGAAAATGCTGGGATACAGCAAGAATAGCGAGCCGACGGTCAACAGGATGAATGCCAGCCAGAGAGCAAAATTCGATGCCTATTATGGAGCGATAGAAGCGGAGTTGAAATCTAAAAAGCTTAGCGGGCAGGAATTGGCTGAATGGAAATACCAGCGGTATCTGAAAGATTATTACAGTACCGCCGCCTCACTGGACCGAAACATCGGCCGCACTCTTGACTATCTCGACAAACACAATTTACAACAGAACACGATTGTCATTTATCTGTCCGACCAGGGTTTTTATCTGGGTGAGCACGGTTGGTTCGACAAGCGGTTTATGTATGAAGAGTCTTTCCGGACACCGATGCTGATGCGCTTTCCCGGTGTTATCAAGCCCGGTACAACCAGCGATCACCTGGTCATGAACCTGGATATCGCACCTACATTGCTGGAAGCGGCCGGGGTGCCTGTACCTGCTGATATGCAGGGAAAATCAATGATGCCGCTCCTTAAAAACAACCGCGCGAAGGGCCGCGACGCATTGTACTACCACTATTACGAGAATGGCGAACATTCCGTTTCACCGCATTTCGGTGTGAGCGCGAACAACTACAAGCTGATCCGGTTTTATAAGCGCGTCGACTCCTGGGAGCTGTTTGACCTGAAAAAGGATCCTTCGGAAGAGGTCAACATATTCGGTAAGCCGGGACTTGAAAAGGTCACGGCCGAGCTGAAAAACAAGCTTGATGAGCTGATCAAATTGTATGATGACCGGGACGCGAGAGGTATTTTAGACGCAGCATCAGGAAAGTAAAATGGTACACCTATTTCATGGCAAGCCTTGCAAAGTGGTTTTCCAAATGGCTGCGCATGCCGTTTCTCAGCTGCTCCGAATTGCCGTTTTCGATAATCTCAACAAGTCCTTTGTGTGAAACAAAATCGGCATTGGCTGAATATTTGCGCAGCAAACCGCTTTTGTGCACGTAGTCAAACACCGGCAAGAGCATGCGCTGAAATTTCTTCATGGTCTCGTTACCCGTGATCTCATACAGTTTTCCATGAAATGCAATCTCATGCTCGATCTGGAAAAGCATCCGGTCGGAGGATGAGGGTTCGTTTTCAACCAGCACTTTCAAAGCAGCGATATCTTCGGGCGTAACGCGCTCCATAATGAAGTCGGCCATCCCGATTTCCAGCGACAGGCGCATTTCAAAGATCTCTTTCAAGGTATTGCCATCCAGGATCTTCGGGTTCATGCTTTTTTCCAAGATAGATACCAGGTCCGGGCTGGTAATCACGGCACCGCGGTGCTTTTTGGATTCGACCAAACCCATTAATCTGAGCCGCAGCATTGCTTCCCGAACTACCGTCCGGCTCACCCCAAGTGACTGCGCCAGTTCCAGTTCTTTGGGAATGGAGTCGCCCACCTTGAAATCCTTTTCAATAAATAAAGCGATCAGGTTACTCTCAACTTTGTCTACCAGCGAGCTCGTGTCAATGCTCTTGATACTCTGAAAAATGTCGTCCATTTGAAGTGTAAGGCGTATTATGTCTGACAAAAGTGCGGGTTTTCTTCCAATCCGCAAATGATTTTTTTATTATCAATTTACCGTCATAAAAAATAATTTTCACAAGAAGCTTGGAATCAACATCCTGATACCTTTACCTTTATTATGTCATACATAATACAAATTCTTAAACTTAACCTTGTTATGAAATTCAACATTACGCGCTTAAAAGTGCTGCTGAGCCTTGCCGGGGTTTGCCTGGCGATGGCCCTGCAAGCGCAGTCGGGCAGGTTACTCACCGGCAAGGTGGTTTCCGAGGACGATAAGCAACCGCTTCCGAACGTCACGGTTTTGCTCAAAGGAAAAAGCGTTGCCACAGAAACTTCGGTGGACGGCGATTATTCGATCCAGGTGAGCGGCGGCGATGTGGTGCAGTTCAGAATGGTAGGTTACGTGATTCAGGAAGTGCCCGTGGGCGCGGCTGCGACGCTTGATATTTTTCTTAAACCAGATGTTTCCTCATTGAATGAAGTCGTAGTAACGGGTTATGGATCAGCCAGTCGGACCAAGATCACTTCGTCTATTGCCAAGTTGGACGCAAAGGTTTTGGAAACGGGAATGCGCTCCAATCCGGCCCAGGCGCTGGCCGGGACCATTGCCGGTGTGCGCGTATCGACGGCAACGGGGCGCCCAGGCTCGGTAGCAACGATCACAGTGCGCGGCGGGACCAACTTCGACGGCAGCGGGAGTCCGCTGATCGTGGTCGACGGCCAGGTCCGCGGGTCATTAAGCGACATTAACCCGGATGACATTGAAAGTATGGAAGTGTTGAAGGATGCTTCTGCCACAGCGATTTACGGCGCGCGCGCCAGCAACGGTGTGGTGCTGATCACTTCCAAAAGAGGCAAGGCCGGTTCTTCTTCCATTACATTCAAATCCAAAACCGGGATCAACTTCCTGAATGTGCCTTACGATTATCTCAATGCAGAAGATTATATCAAATGGACGCGGATGGGCGTGGTGGAAGCCATCAAGAACGGTGTAACCACTTCATCGTTGCTCAGCGGCGTTGGCCCGCGCGGCACAGGCAACTTATATAAGGATGCAAACGGCAACATTCTCGATGGAAACTACGATTCCCGCGCGATATGGAGCACAATGAGACTCACCGACCAGAACCGTGAGCTGCTAAGTGCAAACGACGGCTGGAAAACGATGAAAGATCCGATCAAAACCAACGAAGCAGGCGCTTACGATCCCAACGGCACCAATGCTGATCTGATTTACAAAGGCTTCAATTACGGCGATTATGCATTCAAATCACCCGCTATTTCGCAGGATTACAACATTGGGATGAATGGCGGGAATGAAAAAGGCGGTTATTATGCCAATTTGGGTTATTATAATGAAGACGGGCTTTCGCTGGGCACATTCTATCGCCGGTTAACCTTTACATTGAATGGCGATTATAAGATCAAAAGCTGGCTGAAATCGGAGAGCAGTCTTGCATTTGCAAGGGCCAACTGGCGGGATCAGTCGCTGCAAAACGGCGAGGCAAACTACTGGGGCAGAATGCTCTCTGCGCCACCGACCATGCGTGGAACGAATGCAAATGGAGCGCTTATCCTCGGCCGCGATGCCAACGACGGCAATCCCAGCCTGAACCTGGACAAGTACAAAAGAAGAAACCAGTCCGACAAATTCACGCTCGGGCAAGCATTCAAGGTTGATTTCAGCGATGACTTGTTTTTGCGTGTGGGCGGGATATTAATGTACGACGAGGCCGAAGCCGAATCTTTCAACCGCGACTTCCGGATCGGAATCATGAGCACAACCAATCCGAACACAGGCTGGAACCGGGACAGGACTTCATCCGCAGGCTTCGATCGTACCATTCGTCAGACTTACAATGCCATTTTGAACTACAAAAAATCATTTCTTGGCAAAAGTTACATCGACGCCATGGCTGGATTTGAATACTACGACGAAGCCACGCGTGGTTTCTCCGCAGCCGGCAGACTGGCGCCCACAGATGATTTCCAGGATCTCGGCCTGACGATCAACGACGCCAATACACGCAGCATAGATTCCTACCATACCCAGGAACGCATTATCTCGGGTTTTGCCAGATTGAATTATGATTACGACGGCAAATATCTGGCTTCGTTTACCGTAAGACGTGATGGTTATTCGAGGCTGATCGGCGATAATCAATTTGGCACTTTCCCGGCATTCTCTGCGGGGTGGCTTGTGCATAAGGAGGAATTTATGGCCTCTACCCAGCAATGGCTTTCTTTCCTGAAACTGCGTGCGAGTTATGGAAAAAATGGCAACATCGGCATTGGTACCAACAACGGAATCGGTGTTTATGAGTTGCAGGGTGCTTACAGTTCGCAAATTCCCTACAATGGCAGCATTGGGTTTTTGCAAACCGGCGTAGCCAATCCGAACCTGAAATGGGAGAAAAGCAATACGGTGGAAGCGGGCGTGGAAATGGGATTCTTCAATAACCGCATTACAACCAACATTGCCGTTTACAATCGCGTGACTACGGACAAAATTGCCAGCGTATTGCTGCCGACATCCGCAGGCGTGACGAGCATTCGTACCAATAACGGAAGCATGCGCAACCGCGGCGTGGAGCTGGAAGGAATTTTCAAGGCGGTCCAAAAACAGGATTTCACTGTGCAGATCGGAGCGAATGCGGCTTATAACAAGAATCTGGTGCTGAAACTGCCCTTTAATGGCAATGCGAATAACCGTCAGGGCGGACAGCGCATTTACGATCCGCGGTCAGGCAATGTGATCTGGGCGGGTGGATTGCAGGAAGGGCAGGAGCCGGGTGAAATTTTTGGTTACGTGAGCGACGGCATCATCCGCACAGGTGAAGATCTGGACAAATACAATAAAATAGACATTGCCGCTGGCGAAGTGCAATATGGTGCATCAGCCGGAAAACGGGTTGCCAGTAATGCACTGATCAATTCAAAAAACCTGAACCGGGCCACTTACATCTCCACGCAACTGGGCGATATGATGTGGAAAGACCTGGATCAGAATGACACCATTGATACGCGCGACATGGTTTCACTGGGGCGGACGATTCCAAGATGGACGGGCGGTTTCAACACGACGATCCGCTGGAAAAACCTCTCGCTGTTCGCAAGGATGGACTTTGCATTGGGACATAAACAAATGGATTTCCAGCAAATGTGGTCGCTGGGCAGCTTCCAGGGCGAATTCAATGCAACCGAAATGGTAAAAGAAACCTGGACACCCGAAAACCCAAACGCAAAATATCCGCGCTATACCTGGGCGGATCAGTTGAATTCCAAGAATTTCGACCGGCCGAGCAGCATGTTCTGGGTAAACTCGTCTTACCTCGCTTTCCGCGAAGTTTCCCTGAGCTACACCGTTCCCTCGTCGTTGTTGCAGCGGGCCAAGATCGCCGGATTAACATTTACTGCCACGGGTCAGAACCTGGGCTATGTGACCAACAAAATGCTGAGCCTACCTGAGCGCACCGGCTCGCAAAACAGCGCTTATACTATTCCTACCACCCTTATTATCGGAGCCAACTTCACTTTTTGACATGATGAAAAAGATCAGAATTTACATCTGCTGGGCACTGCTGTCAGTGCTGGGCAGCTCCTGCCAGGATGCGCTTGAACTCGTTCCGCAGGATTATTTCGGGGACAGCAATTTTTGGCAGAACGAATCGCAGGTCAGCAATTTTATGGTGGGCTTGCACAAGCAATTCCGCGATAACCAGTTTCAGTTTTTGCGCCTGGGTGAGTTGCGCGGTGGAAATTACAGCACGGTAGACCGCCAGGCCACGTCCCTGAATGAGCTTCCGGTGATCGAGCAGCGGCTCGAAGAAACGTCTTCGGGCGTGAGCAATTGGGCGGGGTTTTACGGGCCTATTTTGCAGATTAACCTATTTATCCAAAAAGTGGAAGCGATCAGTTTCCTGCCTGAAACGCGTAAAAGTTACCTTTTGGGTCAGGCTTATGCCATGCGCGCTTACTACTATTTCCATTTGCTGAGAACTTACGGCGGCGTGCCGCTGGTGCTGGAAGCCGATGTTTTGAATGGAACCACCGATGCCGTGCTTCTACGGAAAGCGCGTGCGGCCGAGGCCGATGTGCTGGCAGCGGTGAAGGCGGATGTAAACAAGTCTATCTCGCTTTTTGGCGCGCAGGCTGCGGTTACCGATAAAAGCCAGTGGTCGCCGAATGCGGCTTTGATGCTGAAAGGAGAGGTTTTTCTGTGGTCTGCCAAAGTATATGGCGCAACAGCCGATCTTGCAGAAGCCAAAACAGCATTAGATGCAGTGACAGGCAGCGCGTTACTTCCCACTTTTGCCAATGTTTTTGCCTATAACCAAAAGAACAACAACGAGATCATTTTCGCGATCCGTTTCCGGGTGGGAGAGGCTGAAATGAACGGCGTGGCGGCTTACACTTACTCGACTTTCAATTTCAACGGGCTGCATTATAAGGATTCAACGGCGAGTGCAGGCGTAGGGAATTTTCTTGTGGACCCGCTCGTCCTGGCCGCGCCCAATTCCCAGCAGGTTATTCAGCGGTATGCTTACACCTTCGAGCTTTTCCAGTCTTACGATGTGACCGACAGCAGGCGTAACGCGACTTTTTATGATTATTACAAAGTAAACACGGACGTAAAACCCTATGTAACTACGATCAGGAACACTGCTTTGGTCAAATTCCTGGGAACGATTGATGCCAACAAACGCTATTTTTCCGATGACTGGCCCGTTTACCGCGAAGCTGACCGCCTCTTAATGCTGGCCGAAATCACGAATGCAGAAGGCGGCGATCCCACACAATACGTTCAGCCCGTGCGTGACCGTGCTTTTGCCCCTGCGAAAGATCCGAAACCATTTAAAAATGCAGGAAAAGACGCTAACGAGCTGGCGATTTTTGAGGAGCGTACCAAAGAATTTGTACACGAAGGAAAACGCTGGTACGACCTGCGCCGGATGAAGTATGGGGCTGAATCTCTTATATTCAAGAGTGCAAACCATCCTTACGGAGTCTTAGACAAAACCACCCAGGCTTACCGGATTCTGTGGCCGATCGAGGCTGCCATCTGGACCAATGATCCGCTCGTTGCACAGACGCCCGGTTATACTACTGCAAGACCTAACTGATTTTGCCCGGAATGTCCTGTGAGTGCGTTACGCTCGGTTCAAAAATGCTCACTTACAACAGTAAACTGCGCTTTTTGAACCTTCGCAAGCCTTCTCAGAGAACATTCCGAATAAAATCAAATACATAGAGAGCTTTACATTTCAATATTTAAGACCAATGAATTTACATTTGAAAGGCCTCATTGCCGCTCCGTTTACACCCATGCGCGCCGACGGCAGCCTTAACCTGGATTTGATCCCGGCCTATTATCAATTTTTAAAACAAAACGGCATCAACGGCGCATTCATCTGCGGTTCCACGGGCGAAGGCGTTTCCATGACCGTTTCCGAGAAAAAGCAGGTAGCCGAGGCGTGGGCAGATTGCGCCGGTGACGATCAGGATTTCACCATTATGCCGCTGCTGGGCGGAACCTGTCTTGCAGATTGCATTGACCTGGCCAAACATGCCCAGGAGACCGGATTGGATGCGGTTTCATTCACGAGCCCGTTTTACTTTAAACCTGCCAATGTGGAAATGCTGGCTGAATGCATTATCGCCATTGCCGAGCGGGTGCCAGAGATGCCGTTCTACTACTACCACATTCCCGTGCTGACCGGCGTCGGTTTTCCCATGTTCGATTTGCTGAAAGCGATTGACGGGCGGATTCCAAATTTCGCGGGCATCAAGTATACGCATGAGGATTTCATGGACTTTCAATCTTGTCTGAATTTCCAAAATGGCAAATATGATATGCTCTGGGGACGCGATGAAAACATGCTTTCTGCGCTGGCCGTGGGTGCAAAAGGTGCGGTAGGGAGCACATTCAACTACGCCGCGCCGCTGTACCATGCGCTGATCGAGGCATTTGAACAACATGATATGGACAAAGCGGGCGCGTTGCAGCAGCAGTCCATTGATATGATCCGTTTGCTGGGTAAATACGGTGGGATTTCCGTGGGTAAGGCTTATATGAAGGTTGTTGGGATGGATTGTGGTACATTTCGCCTGCCGGTAAAAAACATGAGCGAGGCGCAGTTTGAAGCATTCCAATCGGACGTTGCCGCGCTGGATTTTGATACATTTAAATCAGGCCAGCCGATGGCCAAAACCACTCATTGATGCAGCGCCAGATTCCTTTTCTCTGTTTTCTACTTTGCTTACATTTTATGTGGTCACCAACCCTGCATGCCCAGGATCAAACGGCGAATGAGATCGTGTGGACGGAATTAACCAATCTGCCGCCCGCATCCGACGGCCAAAAACAACTGGGCGTAGCCGGTGCATTCACGGGCGTACACAATGGTGTGCTCATCGTCGCAGGCGGCGCTAATTTCCCGAATGGTATGCCCTGGGAAGGTGGCAAGAAAGTGTATCGTGACGAGATTTATGTTTTGCAAAAAAAGCAGAATGCGTACGAATGGATCGCCGCCAAAACGCCTCATTTGCCTGTAAAAACGGCTTACGGCGCGAGCATTTCTGTGGCGGATGGAATTGTTTGTCTGGGCGGAGAGCAGGAAAATGGCGTGAGCAACAAGGCATTTATCATGCAGTGGAATGCTGCAAAACAAGAAATAATTTCTAAACCCTTACCGGATATGCCGGTTGCGCTGGCCAATGCCGGCGCGACCGCAATCGGTAACACGATCTATGTGGCGGGCGGCGAAAACAATGGCAGGCCGTCCGACCAGTTTTTTGCCTTAAATCTTTCGGAATCTGCACCTAAGTGGGAAATTTTACCTGCGCTGCCGGTTGCTATGTCGCATTCCGTGGTGGTGGCGCAGCACAATGGCAAGCAGCCGCAGGTGTACGTGCTGGGCGGGAGAAGCGCGACGGCGAGCGGGATCAGTGATTTGCATAGCAGCAATTTTACGTTTGATCCAGCGAAAAAAACGTGGCAGAAACTGGCAGATATCAGTGATGGAAAGCAGATTACCACCTGGTCGGCCGGAACGAGCGTGGCCAGCGGCGCTTCCTACATTCTGCTGATCGGCGGCGACAAAGGCAATGTGTTTCACCAGATCGAAACATTCAATGCGCAGATCACAAAGGCGGAAACCGCAGCATTGAAACGAAAATTGCAAGCTGAAAAAGTAGCGCTGCTGACTTCCCATCAGGGTTTCAGCAAAGACATTTATCTATACAACACCATTACCAACGCCTGGACGACCCTGGGCGAGCTCCCCGATCCGGCGCAGGTTACGACCACAGCTGTGAAATGGGACAACGACATTTTCATCCCCAGCGGCGAAATCCGCCCAGGCACGCGCACACCCAACATTACCAAAGGCAGCATTCAGCACAAGCCATTCTTTTCCTGGATCGACTCGGCCGTTTTGGGCATTTGTTTCCTGTTAATGACAGCCGGACGGTTCCTTTTTACCGGAAAGACCAGCAACACCGACGACTATTTCAAAGGCGGTGAGCGCATTCCGCAATGGGCTGCGGGCATCAGTATTTTCGGGGCGAAACTCAGCGCGATTACGTTCATGGGCATTCCCGCGAAAACATACGGGACGGACTGGACGTACTTTTTCCTGCTTATGACCATCATTATGGTGATGCCGCTGGTGGCCCGTTATTTCATTCCTTTTTACCGGAGATTGCACGTGACTTCGGCTTACGAATACCTGGGTAAGCGCTTCAATTACGGTTCGCGGGTGATGGCTTCGGCACTTTATGTGTTGCTCCAAATCGGCCGGATGGGCATTGTGGTGCTGCTTCCCAGCATTGCGCTGACGTTGGTAACAGGCATCGACATCAACATTTGCATCATTATGATCGGCGCGATCAGCATTTTCTTCACTGTCAAAGGCGGCATTGAAGCCGTGATCTGGGTGGAAGTGATCCAGGTTCTGATCCTGGCGACGGGTGCATTGTTCTGTTTATTTTATCTCCCGTTTCACATTACCGACTGGGATGCAGGCTTTAAAGCAATAGACAATGCGGATAAATTGAAGGTCTTCGATTTCCGTTTCGACTTCACGGAACCCACATTCTGGGTCGTGGTGATCGGCGGGCTGGCCATTAACTTACTGACTTATGGGACGGACCAAACCACGGTGCAGCGATACCTGACGACCAAATCCGAAAAGGAGTCGATCAAAAGCCTGAAACTCGGCGCGTGGCTGACATTGCCTTCGACATTGGTTTTCTTCTCGATCGGGACTTTGCTGTTTTTGTTTTTTCGCGAGCATCCGCAGGAGGTTAATATGGCTTTGAATGATCAGGACAACATTTTTCCTTGGTATATCGTAAGCCAGCTTCCGGCAGGATTGTCGGGGTTGCTCATTGCGGGCATCTTTGCGGCAGCCATGAGCAGCACAGAGGCGAGTATGAACTCCACGGCCACCTTGCTGACCACCGATTTTTACCAGAAATTCAAACCCGAAGTTACACCGAAACAAACGCTGTTTTTTGCCAGAACCACCACATTGTTACTCGGCATTTTCGTGACCTGCATTGCCCTCTACATGGCCCATAAGGGCGTTTCTTCGCTCTGGGATAAGTTTAACACTATTCTTGGCTTGTTCACAGGCTGCATCGGCGGCGCATTTATCCTCGGCATTTTTACCAAAAAAGCCAGTGGAAACGGCGTCATGATCGGCATGGCGATCAGCTGCTTCACGCAGATCCTGATCCAGCACTATACCAGCATTCATTTGCTGATGTACGCCTTCACCGGCCTGGTAAGCTGCGTGGTTTTTGGTTATTTATTTAGTTTAGTGATGCCCGCAAATCGTGATTTGAAGGGATTAACAATGTACGAATGATGGTCAGGTTCCTGTTTTTGCTGCTGCTGAATGTGCTCGCTTTTCATTTTTCCAAAGCCCAAAATGCCGTGGATAGCAAGCTTGCATTGGCCCCGGTTTTCTCGGACCACATGGTTTTGCAAAGAAACAAGCCCATTAAAGTCTATGGAAAAGCGGCTGGTGGGGGCAATGTTACAGTTGAGTTTTTGGGTCAAAAGATCAGAGCAAAAGCGGATCAATCCGGGAAATGGAATGTTGTTTTTCCGGCGGTGAAAGAGGGTGGTCCGTACGTGATTTCTGTTGCTGCAAATGAGCAGAAAATCAATGTAAGTAATGTGCTTGTTGGCGATGTGTGGCTTTGTTCGGGCCAGTCGAACATGGATTTTTCATTGCGGGATGCGCAAACCGGACCGGACGAATTGCGGGCGAATCAGTTTAATTCGGATATGCGATTGCTGAAAATGGGAGGCGCTGTTTCGACGGGTGATGTGGCCTGGGATTCCGTAGCATTACAGAAAGTTGATAGGTTTGAATTCTTTTCAGGGAACTGGAAAACGCTCGATAAAGCATCTGCAGCGTCCTTTTCGGCGGTGGGTTATTATTTTGGTAAACAAATAAAAAAGGAAACTAATGTGCCCATCGGCCTCATTCAGGTCGCATTGGGCGGCTCTCCGACAGAATCCTGGATCGACCGCGCACTTTTGGAAAAAGATCCGCAATTCGCCGGAATGCTTGGTGACTGGTCGCATTCTGACCTGGTGATGGATTGGTGCCGCGAGCGCGCCGCTAAAAACATGAGTAATGCCAGTTCCAAAGATCAAAAGCACCCTTACCAGCCTGGTTACAGTTTCCAGGCAGGCATCGCACCGCTCGCCGGTTTTCCGATTGCGGGCGTAATCTGGTATCAGGGCGAGAGCAATGTGTTCAATGTTTCGCTGCACGAGCAGCTTTTTACCATGCTCGTCAAAAGCTGGCGCGAAAAGTGGCGTGATGCATTTCCATTTTATTATGTCCAATTATCAAGTATCGAACGACCTAACTGGCCTGAATTCCGGGATTCGCAACGAAAGCTGCTAACCAAAATTCCAAATTCCGGTATGGCGGTAAGCCACGACTTTGGTGACTCACTGAATGTGCATCCGACCCGCAAAAAGCAAGTAGGAGAGCGGCTGGCATTGCTGGCGCTTCGGGACCATTATCATAAGCCTGTAATTGCCAATGGTCCGATTCCCGAAAAAGCCACATTGAAAAACGGAGCAATACGGATTCAGTTTTTAAATGATAAAACAACATTATCTCAAAATAAAGCTTTGCCAAAACAGAAGCTTTCAACCAAAAACAATGCGCCGCTGACCGGCTTTGAACTGATAACCGAGAGCGGCAAACGGATGTCCGCAAAAGCCAGGATCGAAGCTGACGAAGTGATCATTACTGTTCCGGCTGGCGAGCAGGTTAAGAATGTTTTATACGCCTATCAGCCATTCACACGCGCAAATCTTTATAATGAGGCGGGTTTGCCTGCTTCGACTTTTTCAATAGCAGTAAAATAAAAGCAATGCATTACACAAAATCAGAACTGGAAAACCTGGGGGATTTTTACAAAAATCAACTGCTGAACGACACGTTGTCGTTCTGGTTCCCGAGGTCGCTGGATAAGGAGTTTGGCGGATATCTTTTAATGCGTGATCACGACGGAACATTGATCGACGACGACAAAGCCGTCTGGATCCAGGGCCGCGCGGCATGGCTGCTGGCGACATTATACAACACCGTGGAGCCGAGGCAAGAATGGCTGGAAGGTGCGAAGTCGGGCATTGATTTTTTGAATAAACATTGCTTTGACACCGACGGACGCATGTTTTTTCATATGACGCGTGAAGGTGAGTCCATTCGCAAACGCCGCTATTTCTTTTCCGAAACATTCGCCGTCATCGCCAATGCAGCCTACGCAAAAGCCAGCGGCGACCCCGAAGCCGCCGAAAAAGCACGTTATCTCTTTGGCAAATGCATTGAATACGCAACCATTCCGGGACTGCTCGAACCAAAGTTCACGTCCACCCGCCCCGCCAAAGGAATCGGCGTGCCGATGATCCTGATGAACACCGCACAGCAGCTCCGCGAAACCATTGGTGATCCGCGTTGTGATGCATTAATCGACCAGTTTATTGAAGAAATAGAAAGGGATTTTGTCAAAGACGATATCCAATGCGTGATGGAGCAAGTGGCGCCGGATGGCAGCATTATCGACCACATTGATGGCCGCACGCTGAATCCGGGACACGCGATCGAAGGGGCGTGGTTTATTTTACACGAAGCCAAATACCGCAACAACGATCCTAGCCTGATCGCGCTGGGCTGCAAAATGCTCGATTATATGTGGGAGCGGGGATGGGATAAGGAGTTTGGCGGCATTTATTATTTCAGGGATGTTTATGGCAAGCCGGTGCAGGAATACTGGCAGGATATGAAGTTCTGGTGGCCTCATAATGAAGTAATCATCGCCACGCTGCTGGCTTATACGCTCACGCAGGATAAAAAATACGCCAAATGGCACACCTTGGTGCACGACTGGGCTTATACCCATTTCCACGACCAGGAACATGGCGAATGGTTTGGTTACCTGCACCGCGACGGAAGCGTGGCGCAAACGGCCAAAGGCAATTTGTTCAAAGGCCCATTCCACCTGCCGCGACAGGAATGGTATTGCGCGCAGCTGATGCAGGAATTGGTCGGAAAGGAAGCAGCGAAAAACATCGTGGAAACTGAAAAACAGAACTTTTGAATATGAAAATGATAAAATTCACCCTCATCGCATTGTTGATCTGCCAGTTCGCCGTCCAGGCGCAGAGGCCCGTATTTGTGTCGGGCGCGGAAGGTTATAAATCATTCCGAATCCCTGCCATTGTAAGCGCGCCGAATGGTGACCTGCTTGCATTTGCAGAGGGCCGCGTGGCCGGAAGTGGTGATTTTGGTGATATTGACATTGTGATGAAACGCAGCAAGGATAAAGGCAAAACGTGGTCGGCGTCGCAAGTGGTGGCGGGTTACGATAAGCTGCAAGCCGGAAATCCGGCCCCGGTGTTCGACCTGAGCGATCCGGCTTTTCCGAAAGGGCGATTGTTTTTGTTTTACAATACCGGTAACAACCACGAAGGCGAAGTAAGGAAGGGAAAAGGACTGCGCGAGGTCTGGTATATCACCTCAACCGATGCCGGCGCTACCTGGACAGAACCTGTGAACATTACCACGCAGGTCCACAAACCCAACATGCCGGACGTGAATGCGGCTTATCATTTCAGCGAAGATTGGAGGAGTTATGCCAACACGCCCGGGCACGGCATGCAGCTTACCGAAGGTCCGTATAAAGGAAGGATCTACATTGCCGCCAACCATTCTGCGGGAGATCCAAAGCCCAAAAGTGCAGATTACCAGGCACATGGCTTTTACAGCGACGATCACGGCAAGACATTTAAACTGAGCGAAACCATTTCTTTTGAAGGCTCCAACGAAGCTACGACGGCAGAAATTTCAGGTGGAAGGGTCATGTTCAATGCCAGAAACCAGCACGGCGATGTGCGTGCGCGCATTGTGGCGGTGAGCAGTGATGGTGGTGTGAAATGGGATACTACTTATTTTGACCACAACCTGCCGGATCCCGTATGCGAAGGAAGCATTCTGACCATTGGCAAAAACAAAAAACAAAACATCCTCGCATTCTCCAACGCTGCCGACACCAAAAACCGTGATAACCTCACATTAAGGATCAGTTTCGATGATGGAAAAACATGGACGAAACAGTATGTAGTGGATAAAAGCAACGCCGGTGAAAGGGACTTTACTGCGTACTCTGATCTTGTAAAAACAGGAAAAAAGACGATCGGAGTGCTTTATGAACGGGACGGTTATAAATCGATTGTATACAAAGAGATAACCTGGGGTAAGTAGGTTAGCTGTTTTTATGCAAAATCGAGGACAAGCCAAACCCCTGATTTTAACAAAACATATATGCAAACGCGACCCATTTACGGCCTGATTTTAGCAGGTATGCTGACGTTCAGCGGTAGTTTTTCAGTCTGTGCACAGGATAAGTTGAATGTGATCAAATCCGGCAGTGCGAAGGAAATGCATGCTTTTTTCAAATATACAGGCAACGACAGGCTGCTGATTGCGGGACATCGCGGTGGTATGGTGAAGGGATTTCCTGAAAATTCGATTGCTACTTTTGAAAATACGCTGAAACATACGCCGACATTTTTCGAGATCGATCCGCGGCTGACCAAGGATAGCGTGATCGTTTTGATGCACGACGCCACGCTGGACCGCACCACGACCGGAACGGGAAACCTGAAAGATTACACTTATGAAGAACTGAAAAAGTTCAGGCTGAAAGATGCCGAAGGTAATGTGACCAACTTTCAGATCCCGACCTTAGCGGAGGTCATTGAATGGGCGCGGGGGAAAACAATCCTGAACCTGGACCGCAAAGACGTGCCTTTGAAAATGACGGCTGACCTGATCCGTAAATACAAAGCCGACGCCTTCGTCATGCTCACAGTGCACAATCCCGCAGAGGCAAGGTTCTACCTCGATGATAACAAGGACCGCATGTTTTCCGCATTTGTCACGAACAAAAAGCAGTTTGACGAATACGAGCAGGCGGGCATTCCTTTTACCCAAATGATCGCCTATATCGGTCCGCGTGTGAAGCCCGACAACCAGGAGCTTTACACCATGCTCCACAAAAAAGGCACCATGTGCATGATATCGGCGGCTTCCTCTTACGACAAGCTCAAAAGCGCCGAGGAAAGAAAGGCTGCGTACATCTCCATTGTGAAAGACGGCGCGTCCATACTTGAAACGGACCTGCCGATCGAGGTCGCAGAAACCGTGGACGATCTCATCAAAAAGGATACGCCCAAGAAGAAATTTTTCGGAAGAAAATAGCGGCTGGTTGAGAGCTTCGCATCGGTGCACTATACCAGAGGTTACTACTAACCTTTGGTATACTACTATATAATGAATAGTTACAAGATCTATGTTTGTGCTGCCAATCAGAAATGGTTCAATGATCAGTATAAACATAACTCTTGCACAATGTCAAAAATAGTTTGGAATGTAGATCCCATGCATTCGGAAGTTCTGTTCAAGGTAAAACACCTTGTTATCTCAACAGTAACAGGATCATTCAAATCCTTCAACGGCCAAGCCGTTACCGACGGAGATGATTTCGGGAATGCAGAAATTGAATTCACGATCGATGTAAACAGCGTGGATACAGGGCAGCCTGCGCGTGATGAGCATTTGAAGAACAGCGACTTCTTCGAGGCAGAAACTTATCCGCAGTTCAACTTCAGATCCACCTCATTTACCAAAATCAAAGCCGATTTATACAAACTGAAAGGTAACCTGACGATGAAAGGTGTTACCAAAGAAGTGGAATTGGAAGCAGAATATGGCGGCACCGTAAGGGACCCCTGGGGCAATACGAAGGTAGGGTTTGAAGTGACGGGGGTGATTGACCGCAAAGACTTCAATGTTACATTCAACTCAGTGACGGAAACTGGTGGCCTGGCTTTGGGTGAAAACATCAGGATCATCGCCAATATCCAGCTCGCGAAGCAGGTAGCTGCCTGAGTTGTGTACAAAAAAGGCTCCGACTTTTACGTCGGAGCCTTTCTAATTTCTTAGAACGTACTAACCCAGTTTGCCGGACATAAGAATCCTCACTGATAAAACCACCTGGCTTTATATACCTTCATATCCGGGAATGCAAAGCTGCGTTCGGGAGCAAGGAAACGTACGTGATAAGTCCACCAGCTTTTTTCCGGGATTGTGAAAATGTACTGGCCGGAGCGGTCCCGGTTCAGGCTCTTGATATTTTCAGCATCGGGAAATCCTTTGATCTTCGTGAACTGATGATCGTTCTGGTTGAAAATCCATGCGCCGGTATGTTCGGTTACGAACAGGGTATTTTCATCCGAAGTAAGGCCCAGTTCATGCCCGCCTTCACCGGGGATCTTCCAATGCGCTTTCAGGGCAAGACTGTTACCATTCAATTTATACTCCCGCAAAACATCAAAGCCCAATGCGAAAAGGCTTTCCCTTTTGGCATCCCACACAACACCGTGCGCTGAATACAGGCTGTCTGTAAAGAGCGGCTGATTGGGTTTGTT
Organism: Dyadobacter sp. Leaf189; assembly: GCF_001424405.1. GTDB lineage: Bacteria > Bacteroidota > Bacteroidia > Cytophagales > Spirosomataceae > Dyadobacter. The sequence continues at coordinate 401,100 of NZ_LMPS01000004.1, read as the reverse complement.
GAGATCGAAAAGCATGATCTTGTTTCCTTTGGCATGCGTGGAAGCCGCAGCTGCCAGCCTGTTGCCGGGAAGCAGTGTAATGGAATGTGCATTGGGCACTTCCGCGAAGAAGGTAACTTTTTTATCAGCCACGTTCAGGATTGCAATCGCTCCGGACGAGGAAGAAATCAGTATTTGTTTTCCATTGTTAATGGATTTGCAATCGTCAGTCGAGTTGAACTTCCGGTTTCTGAACTCCTCGGGAAGGTCCTGGGCTTCGTGCGCATCCCAGCTCCATATTACCTGGGGAATGCTGTCGCGGGATTTGTTGTAATCGACAATCAGGATTTTGCTGTCGCCACAAACGAGGAAGGATTTAGGTGGAATGGCTTGCGCATATTCCTGATTTAGCCACGCTTTTTTCAAAGATTCGTAATTGGGTTTCAAATCTTTAAAGCTGTAATCGTTATCGGCTTTCTTGACAGCCTCATACATGAAAGAACCCTGGTAACCCACTTCGACAAGAGCTGAAATTACTTCATTCCAGTCGATAACTCCTTTTCCAGGCAGCCAGTGGCGTTCATTTACATTGTCATAATCTGAAATATGAATCATGCGTATGCGCTTGTTCACTGCCCTCACAAAATCCTGGGGCGTTTCTTTCAGGAGGTGATTGGAGTCAAAACAGATGCCGATGTTGTCGATACCGTCGAGTATCTGCAGGATTTCCTTGCTCGTGTTGCCCAGGCAGGTGCGCGGGAGGCATTCGATGTTGAGCGAGGCGCCTTTTTTCCGGCAGTACACTGATAACTCTTTCAGCGATTCCCGGCAAGCCGCTATTTTAGCTGTCCGCTCCGCATCTGCAATCGGCTCCGTACTCGGGTGGATCACGATCTGTTTCACCTTCATTTCCATTGCCAGGTCAATATACTCTTTGGCATTGCGCAGGATCTCCGGCCTCTTTGCGGGATCGGTTTCGGCCAGGTCGAACTTTTTCCCATAAGGAATATGTGTTGACCAGACTATCAGCCCTGCCTTTTTTGCATCCCGGTAAAAGTTCTTCACAAAAGCCAGTCGCTCCGCCGGTGTACCATTTACCAGATCCGGCTTCCAGTTAAGCTCTACGTGTTCAATGCCGCTTGCTTTCACCTCGCGTAAAGTCTCGGGTGTCAAATCCGGGAACAAGCCGGAAGCTGTGCCCAGCTTCCAGCTTTCCGGAATTTTTTTGGTACCCTGAGCAACACAAGGTTGAAAAACGTAGCCTGTCGCCAGTACAGCGAGCAGTATCAGGTATTTCAATCGTGCTATCCCTTCATTCATGGTTGTTCCGGTTTTAGTATCCAACGTTTTGTTCAAGTTTAGGATTTCTGTCGCGTTGTACATCCGGGATTGGCCACCAGTAATCGCGTTGGGCATTGAATGTGCGGGTCATGATCGGCTTGGCCTCGTAAGTAAGAACGGGCGCATTCAGTACCCTTTCGGCCGTTTTCCATCTGCGGATATCCGTATAGTACAAGCCTTCACCTGCAAATTCTACCCGGCGTTCCAGACGGATGATCTCACGCATTTCTTCTTTCGTTTTGCCTGCGCTTACAGTTGGCATTCCGGCCCTTGCGCGTATTTTGTTCACCGCGTCCAGTACCGTTGCGTCCGGAGCTGCGGAAACTTCGTTTTGCGCTTCGGCATACATGAGCAATATATCTGCGAAGCGGATCACCATATAGTTGGTCTCCGAGCGACCATCCTGAAGATTATTGGTGTTGGCCTCTTTATCATAAATGGTATACTTCTTCGTACCATATCCGGTTACCACAAACCGGGAAGGGGTAACCACCTCACCCTGGAACACATCGCCCGGATATACGATCGTCTGGTACATACGCGGGTCGCGGTTGTCGTGCGGCTTGGCTGGGTCGTACAATGGCGACTGTGATTGCGGCAGTCCGTCTTTCATCAGGTACGCATTCACAAGATCGCGCACGGGTGCATTCGTATTGTACTGGCGACCGATGAGGTCAAAAGAGTTGCCTTGCTGGGGCGCGATAAACTGCACGTCAAAGATCGACTCGCTGCTGTTTTCGTTGGCAGGAAGGAACAATGCGCGGTAGTTTGGAAAAAGGGCATACCCAGTTCCGGGAAGATCCATTACCGCTTTGGCTGCATCGGCTGCAAGCTTCCATTTAGCCACATCTCCCGACGTATTCACCAGCGGGCTCGCTTCAAAAAGCAGTGTTTTTGCTTTCAAAGCGAGCGCCGCGCCTTGGGTTGCTCTGCCTTTATCCGTTGCGGCCGCATACTTCACCGGCAACGCAGCAATGGCCGCATCCAGATCTTTCATGATCTGCTGTACCACATCCTCCCGCGAATTGCGCGGCAGTTCCGACTGGGTAGCCGGGTCTGGCTTGTCGAGGATCAAAGGCACACCACCGTAGTAGGTTGCAAGCGTGGAGTAATACAATGCTCTCAGGAAACTGGCTTCTCCCTTCATCCGGTTTCTCAATGCGGCATCCATGGACACGCCATCGATTTTTGCAAGAAGCGTATTGCAACGTCCGATCCCGCGATAGGCATCGTCCCACCTGCTGGTGATGATCGCCGAGTTGCTGGCAGTTTGTGTACCGGCTCCGATCACGTTCCAGCCTCCCGAGTTGTCGTAATTATATGCATTGGGCGTGGCCGTTTCTTCCCAGAGGGGCGTTGCGGTGCCACCGTACATGCCTGCATTGCGTAGAACAGCGTAGCAGCCGGTCAGGCCCATGATTGCATTGGATTCGGATGTCCAGAACGTTTCTTCGGTATACCGGTCATTGGGCTGCACATTCAACATATCGTTTCCGCAGCCGGCCAGGAATAAGCTGAGCGTAAAAACGCATATTATCTTTTTCATAATGTCTTTTTAAGGTGGGATTAGAAAGTAACATTCAGACCAAAACTCACAGTCTTGAGCATGGGATAGTCGTAAAGGTTATCAGCCGTGATATTGCGTTCAGGATCAGAGTCTTTGTACTTCGAAAAAGTAAAGAAGTTCTGAACATTGGCAAACAAATTCAGCTTGCTGATCGATGCCCGCGAAACCCACTTCTCGGGAAAAGCATAATTGAGCTGAATGTTCTGCGCGCGCAGGTACGATCCGCTTCTTAGCCAGGCAGTTGAGCCCTGGTAGTTTTCCGAAGCTCCCTGCGGCGTGGTAAGGATAGGCAGCTTTGCGCCCCGGTTTTCCGGTGTCCACGAGTCAGTTGCCCATTCTTTGGTCAGTCCGGCGCCGTTGTTCACCGGATAAGCCAGGTTGGCAGTTGGGTAAATGTTGATACCCTGCACACCCTGAAAGTAGGTATTGAGGCTAAACTGTTTGTAGGTCAGGTTGATCGCAAAGCTGTAATTCCATTTCGGTATGGAAGATCCGGTGATTACGCGGTCGTCTCCGTTGATCGTACCATTGCCGTCCACATCCTTGTACTTGATATAACCCGGCTTCACCGCACTGCTCACTTTTGCGCTGTTGTTTACTTCTTCCTGTGTCTGGTAAATGCCCTCGGCCTGCAACAAATAGTAAGCGTCCAGTGCGTAACCTTCTTTCAGGATCCTTCTGCCGTTGATTACAGTCTCGCCATTCAGGTCGACGATCTTGTTTTTAACATAACTTACAGAAGGACGGATTTCATACCTGAATGCACCAATCCGGTTTCTGTGGCTCATGGTAAGTTCAAAACCTTTGTTGTCCACCACCCCGATATTGCTTTGCGGACCTGCCAATGCGCCGATCTGCGAAGGCAATGCTACCTGCCGCAATATGCCTGATGTTCTCTTCTTGAATACCTCAAATTCAGCAGAAAGCTTTCCTGACCAGAACTCTGCATCAATGCCGGCATTGTAAGTGGTGGTAGTTTCCCATGAAATGTTCGGATCGTTGTAGGAAGTAGCCGCAGCACCGGGTTGCAGTAAATTGCCAAACGAGTAGTCAGCGCCCAGATTAACCACATTGAGGTAGCTGTAAAGCGGTACAGCCTGGTTACCCAGCTTGCCGATAGATGCGCGGAGTTTCAGAAGATTGATAAAGTTTACGTCAAAGAAGCTTTCCTGGTCAATGCGCCAGCCGGCAGAAAGGCCGGGGAATACGCCCCAGCGGTTATTTTGACCAAAACGCGAGGAACCATCGTACCTTAAAACCGCTTCAAGCAGGTATTTTTCTTTAAAATCATAATTTGCCCGGCCGAAAAAGGAGGTAAGCTTGTCGCGTGTTACTTCGCCACCAATTACCGGATTCAATGCGCTGGCTTTTAAGTCAGTAAGCATGTTTCCCGAAAGGTTTTCTATGCTCGCATTGAACAGGCTGTTGTCAAAATCGTTATAGCTCGTTCCCACCAGGGCAGACAAGTTGTGCCCGCCTGCAAATGTTTTGTTCCAGGAAAGCGTCTGGAAGAAGTTCAGATTAAGGTTGCTTACGTTACCATTGTAGGAAACCGTCTGGCCGTAGTTCATTACTGCCAGTGTAAGCGGATCGTAGGTATTTACCCTTGAATTAAAGCGTCTTTCCACATTATCCAGTTTGTCGATACCCAGGTTGACACTGTACTTGATATCATACGGAAGCTGGTAATCAGCAAAAAGCTTGGCGAAAATGCGCTGCACGGTAGGTTTGCGGTAACCTTCTTTTACGAGTTTCATCGGATTTTCGATCAGGTTACGTCCGGGTGTCCTGAACACGACGTTACCATAACGGCCATCTTCCACATAGGGCGTAAAAATGGGCAGTACGCGCATCAGCGAAGTAAAATAACCGCCGGTACCATCTGCCGGCTCGGTGGATTTGCGGTAGTTGGCAATGATATTGGCTCCTACCCGCAGCCGGTTTGTTACCTGCGTAGACAGGTTCAGGTCTATCGAATAACGTTTTGCATTATCGTTGGCGATCAGCACGCCTTTCTGGTCCATGTAACCCAGGGATAGCTTGTAAAGCGTTTTGTCAGTTCCTCCTGAAAACTGCAGATGGTGCTGGTTGAGCGAGCCATTTTTCATTACCTGGTCAAACCAGTTGATATTCGGGTAAGCATACGGATTGCTGGCCATTCCATTTCTGTATTGCTCAATCTGCGCGTCCGAATAGTCCACCACGGTTTTGCCTTCGTTGCGCAGTGCCTGGTTTTTCAGTTGCATATACTGAATGGGGTCCCAGATCACGTCCGGCATCATCGTCGGGCTTTGGATACCGTGCGAGAAGTTGTAGCTGATCTTGCTTTTACCTGCTACTCCTGTTTTGGTCGTGATCAAAACAACACCGTTTGCAGCGCGGGAACCGTAAATGGCGGCCGAAGCATCTTTCAACACGGTAATCGTTTCGATATCGTTGGGATTCACCTCATTCATATCGTATTCCATTCCATTGACCAAAACCAGCGGGTTGCTGTTGTTCGTCGTACCTACACCCCTGATGCGAATGGTGGCGTTATCGGCGCCGGGACGTGACCCTGCCTGGTTTACCCAAAGTCCTGATACACCATGCAGTGCCTGACTGGCGTTGGTTACCGGGGTATTTTCCTTGGTTTTCATATCCAGCATAGAAAGCGCGCCTGTCAGGTTCACCTTCTTCTGCGTTCCATACCCCACTACTACCACTTCTTCCAGCGCTTTTGTGTCCGGTTTGAGGGTGATGTCCAGGGTAGTTTGGCTGCCGACAGCAACTTCCTGGGTCAGGTAGCCCACAAAGGAGAATACCAGCACATCGGAATCCGTCTGCGCGGAGATCTGGTATTTTCCATTTACATCGGTCGTTGTTCCCTTCTGGGTCCCTTTGAGCAGTACACTTACACCGGGCAAACCGGCGCCTGTTTCATCGGCGACGGTCCCGGTAAGCAGCCGGGCAGCGGCATTTACGGACTCAATGGTGCCCGTGGGCTTCTGAGGAAGTGCTTTCTCCTCCTTTTTCTCTGTTTTAAGTAAAATCCGGTTTTCCGAAACAGTGTAGCTGACTGCGATCGGTTTCAGAAGATCCCTTAAAATCGCATCCAGGTTTTTGTTTGTAGCATTGACATTCACTTTCTGGTTAATGTCAATCACACTGGAACTGTACACAAAACGCACATTGGTCTGACTTTCAATCGACAAAAGCACTTTTTTTAATTTAACATTCTCCAATTTCAGGGAAACAGGCCTGCTGAGTATTTCCTGTCCGGCGGCTTCGCGGGCATACGCAAATCCGCAAAAAAGCAGAATGATGAGAAATTGGTGAACTGACATTTTCATTGCTCGCCAGGCCAGGCCTGGGATCCGTAATTTTTTGTTCATAAATTGTTAAGGTCTAAGGTTTATACGACTTTAAACAGGTGCATTTCCGCTCGTAAGATGTCGTTAACAGGCGTCGGGCGGTGTACTTTCATAAGCCGGCAATGTTGGCGCATTGTCGGCTTACTTTCTTTCGGGTAATTGGAAAAGGGTTTAGGGAAGTGCTTTAATCAAGTGGGTTAAGGGTTTAGGTGAATAAAAAATGTAAAGTTGCTCGCTTCGTGTTATTCCCGTATTAAGAAGATTTCATCAGAAGTTTAAGATTTTCAATACTGTGAATGCGGGCGCACTTGACGGGCTGTGATCAGATCCTGGTTCATTTTTCACAGCCGGTACCATTTACGAATATGGTCGTGCCGCGTATCTCGTACTCCGCATTTACCACTCCGCAAACCATTTCAAGCTGCTGGTACATGGTCAGTCCGTTTAGATCGCCCGTAAATGCGCATTCATTCAAAACAGCATTTCCTACCAGGATTTCAACGCCATAAGCCTGCTGCATCCTGGCCAGCACATTGCGCACGGTTGCTTCATCAAACTGGAAATCCGAAACAGCTGGTTTGGGTAGTATCACTTCGGGCACATCGACGATATCCTGTCGGATGGTCTTGCTTTGAGCATCGTACAACACGCGCTGATTAGGGGTGATGATCACGCCATTCTTTTTTCTGCTGCCGCTACCGTCCGGCGCATACACAGATACCCGCCCTGATTTAACCGAAACTTCAATCGTGTTGCTGCCTCTTTGCGGTTTGATCCGGAAGCTCGTGCCGAGTACTTCTGTTACCAGGTCGCCGGTGTGCACCAAAAACGGCATTTCAGTATTGCGCTTGATGTCGAAAAATGCTTCTCCGGTCAGGTAAACTGTCCGGGTCTTTTTTCCATAATTCTCTTCTGTGATAATGCTCGCATTTTCCGAGAGGATCACCACACTACCGTCTGGCAAGGTGACTTTGTGCTGAGAGCGGGCAATGTTCTTGGTCTCAATACCATGAATGGAAGTTGCCGCGACAGGGACGCGCGCATCATTTTGATTGATGTACCAATAGGAGAGCAGCATCGTAAAACAGGCAGCTACACCCGTCCAGATCCATTTATTAATGAACCACGACCGCCTTTCGCGGGGTGTCATATCTGATTCTATCCTGTCCCACAGCAGCCGGCCGGTTTCGGCAGCTTCGTGTTCAGCTTGAAAGGGTTGGTTGAGGTTGTTTTGGGTAAAATGGGTATCAGACCATTTTTGCAGCATCTCGATCTCCTCCGGTGAACAATTGCCTGCCAGGTACTTTTCAGAAAGGATGTTAAATTCATGATGTGTCATCAAGCCCGGATTTTAGTTGTTGGAGTGATAGTTCTGCAGGTGTTGCCGCAGCATTTTGAGAGACTTGGTAATGTGGTATTCTACGGCTTTGTCGGTAAGATCCATTTGCCGCGCGATCTTTTTGACAGGCATTTCCTCGATTTTGCTCATCCGGAAAATGGCAGCTGTTTTTTCGGGCATCTTCTGCAGTACATTTTCGATTGCTTTCGAGAGGTCTTTTACATGAAAGATTTCGTCGGAATTGGCAGACTCGAATACGTGATGCAAAAGCTGGTACTCGCGGTATTTCCGCAGGTTGATCTGGGCTTTGATGAATTTGTTGGTGAGATTCCGCGCGGCAATGAAAAGGTAAATGCGCAATTGCTGGATCTGTGCCTGCTGGCGGTTTTGCCAGAGGCTTAGCATCAGGTCATGGACGATCTCTTCGGTATCTTCTTTGGAACCAAGCTGTTGGTACACGAAACTATACAGCTGCCGCCAGTACCTTTGGTAAATAACCTTGAAGGCATCTGGATCATCGTTTTTCAATAAACATACCAACAATTCGTCGGTAAGATCTGCGTAGGGCATCAGGATCTTGATTTATTGCCTAAGGTTCGCCTCGGCAGGCAAATCCCTAAAATTTCGTCTATTTATTTTTTAAAAAGTGCTAACAACAAGCATATAGCTGTGTTTTCGGCCTGCAAAACAAAGGCGTTTCAGATTGTCCGCAAAAAAGAAATCCCTCTGCGCATCAGAAATGAGCAGAGGGACAAAGCCGCTATTCTTCCATGAAAAGCGGATAGTAATAAACAGGCTGTATGGAAATCAGATGCTCGCCGTTGTGTTCGAATTGCTGGCAACGCGGTCGCCTTTGACGAACTGCCATACCAATGGGAGCACTGACAGTGCAACGATGGCGAGTATTACTTTCTCAAAATTTTCCCTGACAATGTCAATGCTGCCCAGGAAGTAGCCTGCCAGTGTAAGTCCCACGATCCAGACGAATGCACCGATAACATTGAATTTGAAGAAAACGGCATAGTTCATTTTCCCTATCCCGGCTACAAATGGCGCCAGGGTGCGAACGATGGGAACAAAGCGGGCAATCACGATGGTAGAAGGTCCGTGTTTGTCGTAAAAACTGTTTGTGCGCGCCAGTTGCTCGGGTTTGATCAGCGCTCTGCCGAATATTCTGGTTCTTAATGCCCTTTCCCCGAAGTACTTGCCGAACATGTAGTTACAGGTATCGCCAAGTACGGCGGCTACCAAAAGCAATGCAATAATTAACCATACATTCAGGGATTCGCCGTATTTAGCCGCCATCATACCGGCAGCAAACAGCAGGGAATCGCCGGGTAAAAAAGGCATGAACACCACACCGGTTTCGATGAAGATGATCAGGAAGAGTACGATGTAAGCAAGTGCGCCATAATCCTCAACTATTTGTCCGAGATATAAATCCAGGTGTAAGAAAATGTCAATAAACTGGCTGAGGAATTCCATTTAAATGTGTTTTGATATGGATTACTGGTTGGACTTTTTTTGAATTAATCTTCCTGTTGCGATCAGCTCTGTTTTACATCCAGGATTTCGAACTTCTTCATACCTGCCGGCATCTTCCATTCCACGGTTTCTCCCTTGCACAAACCGATCATGGCCGCGCCCATTGGTGTTAAAATCGAGATCTTCTTTGCATTGAAATCTGCGTGTGCGGGCATTACAATGGAGAATTCCATTTCTCTGTTCGTGGTCAGTTCCCGTACTTTTACAAACGAGTTCAGGCGAATGCTGTCGGCCGGTAGCTCGTCATCTTCAACAACAATGGCGCGGTTCAGCTCGTAAGACAGGGACATTTCGTTTGTCCCGGTGTTATTGGAGAGCGTTTCTGTAAACTGTTTCAGCATGCGAAAATCATCGCGGCTAAGTATGACGTGGTTTCTTTGCGTGTTCATTTTGATTGACATTAATTGATTGATACCTGTAATAAGGAAATCAGGCCCTTGAAGTCTCCCGCTTCAAATGGCCGATGTGTGACATTCGTCGTTATGTAATAAATAATTCACACACCACTTTTCAGGGAAGTGTGGAGGCAGGAGTTTTTTTGTAAAAAGATGTAGTCTGTTTAGCTGTTCCGGATTGTTGGAAACTTCGGATTTCAGATCAGAAATAAAGAACGAGACTTAATTCTGATGGATCAGCGCGCTTGCAGCAAGCTGGTGAAAGACTTTCTCATCCAGTTTATAGCGGTCGTTCAGGGTAAGACTGCTTCTTGCATTGAAAAGCGCGTGATTGACAGCATTGTACATCAGCCAGTAAGATGGATCTGAACCAAGTATACGCTGCTCAAACCGGAGCCGTTCTTTGGCCTGTTTGGCTAATTGCACCGGAATAGGCAAGGCTTTCAATATCTCATCGTCGGCCCGGTACACTGTTTTTTGCTGGAACTGTTCATATACCCTAGCCGTCAATGTCGGCTGTTGCTGATTGAGCCCTTCGAGCAGGTTATAGAGCTGCTCCTGAAACATTTCCGGAGCAAGAGTACTTTGATGGATCTTCCGCAACGAAGGTTCTTTTTTTAGCAAGGTCGAAATAGACGCACTTTTTCCTGCTCTTTTCTTTTTCGTCTCGTGCGCCCCTTGTTGCAGCCAATCCTGGTAGTCGGTCAGCGCGGCAAAGGAGTCAGCCCAACCCATTAAACCATTTTGGCACAAAGCCCGGTACATACTCCCGGCGTGCCCTGAACTGCCGTCGAGAATGGTCGTGAGCGTTTGTCCCTGTATGCTGAATGGCGTTTTGCCATTGTAGCTGTTTGTCAAAATAAGACTGCGTTGTAAAGATTCTCCGCCGATCGTGAGTTCGTGCGGAAGAATGATACTGATACTGAATTCACCTGTGGAAGTATACTTGATCTGCAAGCTGTAATCGGAATACAGCTTGTCGATCACCTCCCGGATAAGGATGTTAGGGATTATAGAATAGTCAGCACTCTGAATACCAAAGATAGTTTTCCGCTCTCCCAAAGGCTCGCCAACTACCAGCTGCTGCCTGTCAGTGGCCATGATTTCATAGTCCGGCAAAATATCCGCCAGCCAAACCGGTCTGACCGGATAGCAAATATCATCCCAGGAATCTGATAAACTTGGCTGAGCAGTTAAGTACGTCATGACTTACAATTTTTACAGTTGTAAATTTACTAAGGCAAACTTGCTATTCCAAATAACGGTTCAAACTTTGATCTTGCCAGAGTGCATACTTGTAGTGAAACGATAGGAGCGCTGAGGGTGAGGAATCTCTACTGGCGACTGCTGATCCTGTTTTGTGCAGTCAGCTCGGAGGGGGTCATGCCGAATGTTTTTTTGAATGCGAATGAAAAGTGTGAGAGGTTTTCAAAGCCGACTTCCAGGTAAACCTCTGACGGCCGCATTTCTCTTTTTGAAATAAGATAATGTGCTTGTTCCAGTCGCTTTTGTTGCAACCACTTTTCCGGCGTCGTTTCGAATATTCTGGTGAAATCGCGCTTGAATGCAGACAAGCTGCGGCCTGCGAGTTTGGCGAAAGACGAAAGCGGAATGTTGTACTTGAAGTTGTGGTTCATGTACATCTCCAGATCTATCTTATGCGGCTCTTGAAAATCAAACAAAAGCTTTCTTTGAGAATCGCCGGTTTGAAGCAATAGCTCAATCGCTTCGTAGCTTTTGAGTTCTGCGAGTTTTGCGGTTAATCTTTTCGGATGATCGGCATAGGGAAGCAATGAATCGAAAAAGCCTTTCAAAAATGCATTATCTGTCAGGTCGATCATGGCCTTACCCTTGTATGCGTTTTGTTTCGGAAGATCGTTTTCTGATGCATACCGCTGCAAGGTTTTCTGATCGAGGAACAGGCTGATCAATGAAGGCGGCTCGCCGCTGGGACCAGCTTTTTTCAATTTTTTAAACAGCTCATTACGCCGCATCAGGCAGATGGTACCCTCTTTCATTACAAATGTCCCCTCATTCGAGAAGTAATGCGATTCGCCAGAGAGCATGATCCCCAATGCATGATCGGGAAAGTAGTGTTCACTGCTCTGCATTTTCTGATGGCCCTGCGCATACAGGAAGTTGTGCTGAATGACGACGTTTTCCATTATGCTCGATTCCATTGCGGCTATTTTATTTGGCTCATGATCAGTTTGTCCATTTGCTTGTCGGACAGAATCCTTCTCAAAAATAATAAAAGCGAAGAGGCCAGTTGCGAAGTGGTATACCGTGTTTTCGGGTTTTTAGCTTCGATTCCATTCCTGACGAGCCTGGCGATCACTTCTGGTTCGGCGATATCCTTATTCAATCGGGTAAAAACGTTGTGCGTTTTCGCTGCGAGGTCTTTATAAGCAGTGTGTCCCGAAACTTTCATCAGAATATCCGTTGCGACATTCCCCCATTCAGATCGCGTAGCACCCGGCTCCACCACGATCACGTCAATGCCGAAATCCTTTACTTCACTCCGCATACTATCGCTCAATGCTTCCAAAGCGAATTTGCTTGCGTGGTACCAGCCGCCCAGCGGGAAAGCAATCTTGCCGCCAACGGACGAAATGTTCACGATCTTACCGTATCTGTTTTCACGCATTTTCGGCAAAACCAATTGCGCCAGACGCATGGCGCCAAATACATTCACCTCCAATTGATAGCGTGCATCGCCGATCGGAATATCCTCGATTGCGCCTTCCATTCCAAACCCCGCATTGTTTACCAAAATATCAATACTTCCAGCTTCCTGAAAGATTTGATTCACACAGGCGGTCACGCTTTCATCTACCGTTACATCGAGCGCGATGGGTTTAATGCCATAGCTTTTTAATGTTTCCAGCTTATCGATCCGCCGTGCAGCACCGTACACATTATAACCATGTTGCGCGAGATAAATGGCCGTCGCCATCCCAATTCCAGCCGAAGCCCCTGTTACCAATACTGTCTTTTTCATGTTGCCTGATGTTTTTGTTTATGTAAAATCTACACAACAAAGGTACCTCAGCCCCACAGGCGCCGGTTTGTTGAAAAGTCCAGGTTTGTTTGTTCAGAGGGTCAGGGTATAAATTGGCTCAGCGGCTGCGAAGTTCATTTTCAAGATCTTGAAAAGCCGTAAATGACCAAACCGACCAGTACTGCTTCTGTGATCCAGATGGTGCGGGTGTTATAATGCGAGATCCGCCGGGTCAGCCAGTGACCACCGAGGCAAAGGATCATGATAGGCAGGCCGAGAACAATTTCAAGCGGATAATCGCGCTCCTGGTCCGGTGTTCCATAGAGCACATAGAACAAACCATGCAGGATCTCGTACAACCCCAACAATGCCCCCAATGTCAAAGGTGTAATCCAGGTCAGCAACTTCTGCGTGTTCATGTTTTCTGTGGTTTGATCTTTATCAAAGCTACTTTAATGGCTTCCAAAATGACATGTTGCAAAAAAGGGAAGAAATTCTTTCTGTTCTATCAAAATGATACCGCCTTATCATTTTGATAGGGTTACCTGGTGACCTGGATTAGTGGTATTTCGCATTAATGTATTGATCAATAAGTAGATGCAGCATTATGCGTGCAGCTGGCATATTAATGGAACCTCCTCCATCATTGCTACTTAAATATCTTAAATCATGTTAACAATCCTCTTAATTCTCGCCGGGCTGATCTGCTTTGCGATCTTTTATGGTTCAGTAAACTATTTCGAAAAAATCTGATTATGGCAGCGCTATTCATCGTCGCGATCCTGGTATTTGGGTACATGTGCTATGTACTGGTCAAGCCGGAAAAATTTTAAAACCAAGCGGCTTTGGCAACAAACCGGGCCAGACTAAATCACAAATAAATGAATACTGAATTATTAGGCGTTATTGCCATGTTTGTCATCACGGTGGTGCTGGCAATCCCCTTCGGAAAATACATCGCCAAAGTGTACGCAGGCGACAAAACGCTGCTCGACCCGGTGCTGGGTCCGCTGGACAAGCTGCTTTTCAAACTCACGGGCGTAGACGAAAAGCGCGAAATGACCTGGAAAGAGCATATGTTCGCGCTGCTTACCATCAATATGGTGTGGTACCTGCTTTGCACTTTTGTTTTGATGAATCAAAGCTGGCTGCCACTCAACCCCGACGGTAACCCCAATCAGACCGCCGACCTGGCGTTTAATACCAGCATATCTTTTGTGGTGAACTGCAACTTGCAGCACTATTCGGGTGAAAGCGGCGTGAGTTATCTTTCACAATTGTTTTTAATGTTTCTCCAATTTGTCAGCGCCGGTACCGGTCTGGCCGCGGCGGCGATTATTTTTACTGCATTGAAAAACAGGACTGCCGAGCAGCTGGGCAACTTCTGGAACCTGCTTGTTAAATCCTGCACGCGCATTTTATTGCCGCTGTCGATCGTAGTCGCCACTATTCTGGCTTTCAATGGCACGCCGATGACATTTGACGGAAAAGACACGGTCATCAACATGCAGGGCGACAGCGTTCAGGTTTCAACCGGTCCGGTAGCCGCTTTTACAGCGATCAAACATTTGGGCACCAATGGAGGCGGGTTTTTCGGTACCAACTCGGCGCACCCGCTCGAAAATCCGAATTACCTGACCAATATGGTTGAAATGTTTTCGCAGCTGATCGTTCCATTTGCGATGGTATTTGCGTTCGGTTATTTTTTGAGACGGAGAAAGTTCGGCTGGATGATCTTCGGCGTGATGACCATAGGATTTCTGCTGCTTGTCATTCCTACGATGATCTGGGAAATCAATGGTAACCCGGCGATCGGGAAACTGGGTGTCGATATTTCATCGGGTGCGATGGAAGGCAAGGAAGTCCGCTTCGGCAGCGCCGCATCTGCATTTTGGAGTATAGCCACTACCGTTATCTCGACAGGCTCCGTCAATTCCATGCACGACAGCGCGATGCCGCTTTCAGGAATGATGCAGTTGCTGGCGATGATGACCAATGCATTTTACGGCGGCTGCGGCGCGGGGATACTCAACTTTTTCGTCTTCATTGTACTGGCGGTATTTATCAGCGGTTTGATGGTAGGCCGCACGCCGGAGCTTTTTGGTAAAAAAATTGAGGCTCGCGAAATGAAGATTGCAATGATCGTCGCACTGCTTCACCCGCTCATGATCCTGGCCGGAACTGCATTGGCTTCCGCCTTTCCCGAAATTACATCGGCCAATCTCAATAACCCTGGCTTCCACGGTTTTAGCGAAATGCTTTACGAATACACTTCATCAGCAGCTAATAATGGTAGTGGTTTTGAGGGACTTGGCGACAATAATCTCTGGTGGAATATTACGACGGGCATTGTGCTGATCTTCTCCCGCTTCATTCCGATTATCGGTCCGGTAGCTATCGCAGGTCTCTTAGCCAAAAAGAAATTCATCCCGGAAAGTGCAGGCACGCTGCCAACCGACTCAGCTACTTTCGGCCTGATGACACTCGGCGTAATCGTGATCATCGCCGCATTATCTTTCTTCCCGGCACTTACGCTGGGGCCAATTGCGGAGTATTTTAGCTTTTAGAGCTATCAGCTGTCGGTTATCGGCAGTCGGCTTTTGGGCCGGTTACATTTAAAAATCTTATTGGAGGATTTCAAATATCAATTAAACCAATGCTGTCTAATAAATGCAGAAAGCTCAAAGCCGATTGCCGAAAGCCGACTGCCGACAGCCCATATACAATGAAAACTCAAAGTGCATCCTTATTCCAAAAGGAGCTTGTTAACGAGGCGATTAAGCAATCGTTTATAAAACTCAACCCAAAATTGCTCTTCCGTAACCCGGTCATGTTTACCGTGGAAATCGGGACCGTAGTGATGCTGATCGTCAGTCTGTGGATCCTGGCGGGTGAAAAATCGCAGGGCAGCTTCGGCTATAACTTCGTGGTATTTCTGATCCTTTTCCTGACGCTGCTTTTTGCCAATTTCGCAGAAGCAATTGCCGAAGCCAGGGGTAAAGCGCAGGCGGACAGTTTACGGAAAACACGGGAAGAAACCCAGGCGAAACTGGTTGTCGACAACGTGCAGGGATTCAATGTAAATACCAAACAGGTGATGTCGGCCCAGATGAAAAAGGGCGACGTGTTTATCTGCGAGGCAGGCGACAACATTCCGATGGACGGTGAGATCATCGAAGGTCTGGCTACCATCGACGAGAGTGCGATCACAGGTGAATCCGCACCGGTAATCCGCGAGGCAGGCGGCGATAAAAGCAGCGTCACCGGCGGTACCAAAGTGCTTTCCGACCGGATCAAAGTACGCGTGACCACTGCGCCGGGCGAAAGTTTTCTGGACAAAATGATCGCGCTGGTAGAAGGTGCCAGTCGCCAGAAAACACCGAACGAAATTGCGCTGACGATCCTGCTGGCTGGTTTCACGCTGGTATTTATCATTGTGTGTATCACCCTGCAGCCTTTTGCCAGCTACGCAAGTACGCCAATTACGATTGCTGCATTCATTTCCCTGTTCGTGTGCCTTATCCCAACCACGATCGGCGGGCTGCTTTCGGCCATCGGTATTGCCGGCATGGACCGTGCATTGCGGGCAAATGTGATCACCAAATCAGGTAAAGCAGTGGAAACTGCCGGAGACGTGGACGTGCTTTTGCTGGATAAAACAGGTACCATCACCATCGGTAACCGTAAAGCCACCCGGTTTCACGCTGCCAGAGGCATTAATGATACTCATTTTATCAAAAGCGCCGTACTGAGCTCGATTGCCGACGAAACGCCGGAAGGTAAATCCATCCTGGAACTGGCTAATGCAACGCCTGCTACCTACACTTTGCCCAGTCCGAAGTTTGTAGAATTTACCGCCGAAACCCGCAGCTCGGGAGTCGATTATGAGAATACCCGCATCAGAAAAGGCGCTTTTGATTCTATCAAGAAACTGGTGGAAAGTGCGGGCAACCATTTCCCGGAGGAGATTGATACCAAAGTGAAAGAGATCTCTAACAATGGTGGTACCCCGCTGGTAGTTGCTGAAAACGAGCGGGTATTAGGCGTCATCGAGTTGCAGGATATTATCAAAACCGGTATTAGCGAGCGTTTTGAAAGGCTACGCAAAATGGGCGTCAAAACAGTAATGGTAACAGGTGATAACCCGCTGACTGCCAAATTTATCGCCGAAAAAGCAGGTGTAGACGACTTTATCGCCGAAGCCAAGCCGGAAGACAAAATGAACTACATCAAAAAGGAACAGGAAGGCGGCCGCCTCGTGGCGATGATGGGAGACGGTACCAATGATGCGCCTGCATTGGCCCAAGCCGACGTAGGTGTAGCGATGAACAGCGGTACGCAGGCAGCCAAAGAAGCCGGCAACATGGTAGACCTGGACAATGACCCCACCAAGCTGATCGAGATCGTAGAAATCGGAAAACAACTCCTGATGACCCGCGGTACGCTGACTACTTTCTCCATCGCCAACGACGTAGCCAAGTACTTTGCAATAATCCCGGCACTTTTTATAGCCAGCATTCCGGCGCTGCAAGGATTGAATATCATGCGCCTGTCCAGCCCTGAAAGCGCAATACTCTCAGCCGTGATTTTCAATGCGATCATCATCCCATTCCTGATCCCGCTGGCTTTGCGCGGCGTAAAATATACCCCGATCGGTGCAAGTGCATTGCTGCGGAAGAACCTGTTTATCTACGGCCTGGGCGGCGTGCTGGTTCCTTTTGTGGGAATTAAAGTGATTGATATGGTAGTGAGTATCTGGTTGTAAAAAAATACAAAAGTCAAACAAAGGTCTAAAAGCTAATCGCTAACAGCCAAAAGCTAAAACTATGAAAACGAATTTAATGCCTGCCATCAGGCTCACTCTTGCTACACTCGTGCTTTTTTGTGTAGTGTATCCCGGCATCGTCTGGGCGATTGCCCAGCTTGCTCCCAACAGTGGAAAAGGAGAAGTGATTATAAGTGGCGATAAGAAGTATTACGCCAACATCGGGCAGGTTTTTACGGAAGACAAATATTTCAATTCCCGTCCGTCCGCGGTGGACTATAACTCTGCCGGTAGCGGGGGTAGCAACAAAGGCCCATCCAATCCCGAGTACCTGGCTGTGGTGCAGGCGCGGATTGATACCTTCCTGGTGCATAATCCGGGCGTCGCAAAAGAAGATATCCCCGTAGAAATGGTAACTGCCAGCGCCAGCGGACTTGACCCGCACATTTCGGAGCAGGCTGCATTGATCCAGGCTGAGCGCATTGCGCAAGTTCGCGGTATTTCCAAAACAGCAATCACTGACCTGATCGGTAAAAATACAGAAGGTGCATTGCTGGGCATTTTCGGACCATCGTCACGCGTCAATGTATTGAAGCTGAACCTGGCTTTGGACGCGCTTAAATAGTAATTCAATTTTTTGATTTTAACACAAATGAAAAAGTACCTCGTGGCAGCTATGATGCTTGCCTTGTTTCAAAATACCAATGCCCAGGATTCAACCGAGACTGCCCCTGTATTTACCGTCAGCGGATACCTGGAAGCTTATTATAATTGCGATTTCAACCGTCCGGTTAATAACACCACGCCGTCGTTCTTATACAATTTTAACCGTGCAGGTGAAGTCAACATCAACCTCGGCTTTATTAAAGGAAGCTACAACAGCGACCGCGTCCGCGCGAACCTGGCTTTGGGAGTAGGTACTTATATGAATGCCAACTACGCCGCCGAGCCGGGCGTGCTGAAAAACATTTACGAGGCCAATGCTGGTGTGAAGCTCGCTAAAAATGCCAATCTGTGGCTGGATGCAGGTATTATGTCGTCGCACATTGGTTTTGAGAGTGCGATCGGAAAAGATAACTGGGCATTGACCCGCAGCTTGGTGGCCGAAAATTCGCCGTACTTCGAATCGGGCGCAAAGCTGAATTTTACAACAAATAATGGCAAACTCTACCTGGCCGCGATGTACCTGAACGGTTGGCAGCGTATACAGCGCGTGGACGGCAATACGACCCCGGCATTCGGGACGCAGGTAACTTACAAACCAAGTTCGGCTGTGACATTGAATTACAGCACATTCATCGGCAACGACAAGCCCGACAGCGCGCGCCTCATGCGTTACTATCATAATGTGTATGGGATATTCCAGTTAAGTCCGCAATGGGGCATCACCGCCGGTTTTGATTACGGTACCGAGCAAAAGGAAAAAGGCAGCAGCAAGTATAACCGGTGGCTGGTACCCGTCATGATCGTGCGCTACTCGCCAACTTCCAAAGTGAATGTCGCCGTGCGCGGGGAGTATTTTGAGGATAAAAATGGGGTGATAATCGCGACGGGAACGGAGTCGGGATTCAGGACCTGGGGCTTTTCAGTGAATGCAGATTATCTGATTTTACCGAACCTGGTTTGGAGGATTGAGGCGCGGACGCTTTCTAGTAAAGATGCGATTTTTGTGGAGCGGAATGAGGGTGTTAAGAGGAGTAATAGTTTTGTTACGACGTCGTTGGCGATAGCGTTTTAGTTCACCTCTTTTGTAACCCTAAGCGCAGCTCCCTTTGTCACCCTGAGCGCAGTCGAAGGGCACGTCCGGAGGTGAACTAGCTACGTGCTGTTTGCCTCCGGGAAGCCCTTCGACTGCGCTCAGGGTGACAAAAAGAAGAAAACAACCCTAAACCAGACCTGACCACACCTAACCACCAGCCCTCTCTATCCTCATGTCCGAAACCACCCCAAGCGCGCAACACTTCCTTGACCTGATTAAAAAGTCCAGGCGGGGGAAATTTAAAATTTACATTGGTATGAGTGCCGGGGTGGGGAAGACTTACCGGATGTTGCAGGAGGCGCATACGCTCATGCGGAATGGGATTGATGTGAAGATCGGGTATGTGGAGACGCATAACCGGAAGGAGACGCATGATTTGCTGGACGGATTGCCGGTGATCCCGCGTCGAAAGCTGTTTTATAAAGGGAAAGAACTGGATGAGCTGGATGTGCAGGCGGTGATCGGGCTGCGGCCGGAGATTGTGATTGTGGATGAGCTGGCACATACCAATATTGAGGGGAGTAAAAATCACAAGCGCTGGCAGGATGTGCTGGAAATTTTAGAGGCCGGGATCAATGTGATCAGCGCAGTGAATATCCAGCATATTGAAAGCCTGAATGAAGAAATCAAGCAGATCACAGGCGTGGAGGTACGTGAGCGGATTCCCGATAATGTGCTCGCGATGGCCGATGAAGTGGTGAATATCGATTTGACGGCGGATGAATTGATCACGCGGTTGAAAGAAGGCAAAATTTACCAGCCTGAGAAGATCCAGACTGCGCTCAATAACTTTTTTCAGTCCGACAATATCCTGCAATTGCGTGAGCTGGCATTGAAAGAAGTAGCCAGTCAGGTGGAGCGGAAGGTGGATTCGCAGGTGCCGAAAATGATTGCGCAACGTCGCGAGAAATTTCTGGCTTGCGTGAGTTCCAATGAAGTCACGGCGAAGCATGTGATCCGGAAAACGGCCCGGCTTGCCAGCTATTATAACAGCAAATGGTTTTTACTTTACGTAGAAACTCCCAAGGAAAGTAAGGACAGGATTGCATTGGACAAGCAGCGGCATTTGATCAATAACTTTAAATTGGCGACCGAAATGGGCGCCGAAATTATCCGCGTGCAAAACCGGAATATTTCAGAAGCGATTATTCAGGTAGCCGAGCAGAAGGAAATCACGACCATTTGCATTGGAAAGCCGCATATTACATTGATAAGGGTTATTTTGGTTACAAACCTTTTTAATAACCTCCTGAAAAAACTATCATCCTCAAACACCGATCTTGTGATCCTTTCCTGAAAAACCGGATCTTGCCAAACAACCCAACTCATGAATATTAAAACCAAACTTCGCCTGAGCATCGGTCTGCTTTTCGTAATGATTTTGCTGCTTACACTCATATCGTCCAAATACATTTACAGTCTGCGCGACGATACCACCAACATTCTGGCCGACAATTATCAGTCACTGGAATATTCCCGCAACATGCTGACCGCACTGGATCAAATGCAGGCAGACCCGAATGCAAGGCTGGCTTTTCAGACGAATTTGAAAAAACAAAAGGCCAATGTTACCGAAATAGGAGAGGCGGAAGCGACCCAGCGCGTGGAAGACCACTTTCTGGAACTGCTATCAGATCGCAACCAGACAAATGCATTGCCGCTGATCAGGAAAGACATTTCGGAGATCATGGGTGTGAACATGCGTGCGATACAGGCGAAAAGCGATAAGGCGGTTCTTACTGTCAAATCGGCGATTGCGTGGATTCTCATTGCAGGCACGATTTGCTTTATAGTTTCATTGACGTTATTCATCAATTTGCCCGGCAGCATTGCCAATCCGATCAAAGCGCTGGCTGAAAGCTTTCGTGAAATCGCGGGCAAAAATTATGCACAACGCGTTCACCTGGACCGCAAGGATGAATTCGGTCAATTGGCTGGCTCTTTTAATACAATGGCGGAAAAACTGGAAGAATATGACAACAGCAATCTGTCCAGGATATTGATCGAAAAGAAGCGAATTGAGGCTTTGATCAATAATATGCATGAGCCGGTTATTGGTTTGGATGAAAATAAAATTGTCCTTTTTGCCAATGAAGAAGCATTGAAAATTACCGGTCTCTCGATGTCGGATATGATAGGCAGGTCGGCATTGGAATTGTCTTTACAAAATGACCTGATCCGCGCGCTGATACAGCAGCCGCAGACCGCCAGCACATCGGGCAGTCAGCCTGCGCTGAAAATTTACGCAAACAATAAGGAAAGCTATTTCGAGAAAGAAATCGTGGATATCACCATTACGCGCACCGGAGAGCGGCAGAAAGCTTTTATTGGTCAGGTGATTGTGTTGAAAAATGTGACGATGTTTAAAGAGCTGGATTTTGCCAAAACAAACTTCATAGCGACCGTTTCCCACGAATTGAAAACACCGATATCTTCCATTAAAATGAGTCTGCAACTGCTGGATAACCATCACACTGGCGAGGTGAACGAGCAGCAGAGACAGCTGATTGAAAGCATCCGCGAAGACAGCGACCGACTACTGAAAATTACGGGCGAGCTGCTGAATATGTCGCAGGTTGAAACGGGAAACATCCAGCTGACGATCCAGCAAAGCAAGCCGGAGCAGATCCTGCAATATGCTTTGGATGCAGTGAAAACGACGGTGGATCAGAAAGACATTAAGTTGATGATCCTGGTACCTGAATACCTGCCCGACGTGAAGGCCGATCTGGAAAAAACGGCGTGGGTATTGATCAATTTTCTCACCAATGCGATCCGGTATTCGCAGCCTGAAAGCAAGGTGCTCGTGGAGATCAGGGAAGAAAAGAATGCGATCAGGTTTTCGGTAAAAGATGAAGGAAAAGGGATAGACAGCCGCTATCGCGACAAGATATTCGACCGCTATTTCCAGGTACCCGGAAGCGCCAAAACAGGTACGGGGCTTGGACTGGCGATCAGCAAAGAATTTATCGAAGCACAAGGCGGCAGCATCGGGGTCGACAGCGAAGTAGGAATGGGAAGTACATTTCACTTCGAGCTTGCCAAGGCGTAGCTACTTGTTGTTGTTTCTTAGTCCACGTGAATTTTAGTACGTATGTCGAAGTATCCAGGAAGAACGCTATAAAAAGATAAAAGCCCCTCAGCTTGTGCGAAGGGGCTTTCATCCGTTGTTTTCTCATTTTAAAACTACCTGTACTTTCTCTGACTTTTTATTTGATTTACTAGGGTAAAGAAGGTGAAGAAAGTAGGTGCCACGTGGTAAATCGCTCACGTTCAGGTCAAACTTTTGCTTTCTAGATAGGTCTGTCGTGCTTTTGCTAATATTCGTATCAACCTTTTTCATTGTCATACCCGATCCTTCACTGATAAGAAGGATATTTTCCGGGAATGTGGGTTCGTCCTCTGCTGATTCAAATTCTACTGCTATCACATCCGTCGCGGGGTTCGGGTATATCGCCATTTTGAAACAATTTTGAGAAATCAACGATGCGCCGCTGCTAAGGCTGCCGCAACTATTTGATACGTTCAGACTGATCGTCGAATATTCAGCGGTATAGTCGACGAAATCGACGTATGAGTTTGTTGACGAACTACTGAAATAGCCATTGTTGCCGCCGCTTCCGTAGGTTTTAGTCCAGCTGTAATTGAGCCATTGCTGATAACTGGGGGAAGCTGATATGGTCAAAGTACTTCCTGTGCAGAAAGTGGTGTTTGACGGCGATACACTACTCAAAATAGGGTTTCCGACCCATACTTCCCTATTGACATTAAAGGTCCCGCAGCCGTTTGTTATCCGGCCGGTAATCGTAACAAGTCCATTGCTCGATCCGACCCGCGTAGCTACTCCGGACGAATTGATGGTGAGCTTACTGGCGTCACTGGTCAGCCAGGTGACCGACCCCACGGCAGTACCGTTCAATGTAAAAGTGGAGCTGGTACATATAGGACTGGGCCCATTTATAGCGGTCACAGTGCCTGTGCCACTAGGTCTTGTAATCGCTAATGTTTGGGACGTATAAAATCCGGATACATCCGATCTCATAGCTCTTACCGTGATTGATCCGCCAGATGAACCTGGGGTGACTGTGATACTGTTCCCACTGCCGGTGTATGTCCAGCCACTCGGAAGGAACCATTGATAGGATGTAGCGTTTGTAACCGGATCAACCGATGCCGTGAAAGAGCTCACCGAGCAGTTAACAGCGTATGATCCGCTTTGCGCAGCACCGTCTATCTTGATATTGCCCACAGGCCCTAAATATCTTATCTGGGTTGATCGGGTTACCGATGTACAGGTAGAACTTGGGTTGCAAGCAGAGACAGCTACAGATATCGTGCCGTTTGAAGCAGAATTATTCCATTTCACAGGCACTGTCACTAGTCCTACGCCGGTCGATGCAGTTGTAATGACGCCATTGGTAACGGTCCAGGTATAAGTACAGCTATTCGGAGACGATGCACAAAGGTTCGTGACAATATAAAATACATTAGTTTCCGGCGGCGCCGACGTAGCATAACTGGAATTGACAGGTTGAATCTGAAGAGTTTGAGCGGAGGTCTTGAAAGCGACCGTCAGCAGCAGCGCTAGTACAAGTAAAACATTTTTCATAGGGCATAATAGTTATACTGTTAGATGATTAGAAAAAAAATGAAATGTACAGATGGTTTAATGGCAGGAATTTAATTCCGTATCCGCGTGTAACGCCCGCTTCATTTGAATTTTGTCCAATAAATGCTTTGGATCTCTGCGCATAATAGGCCAAAGAAGTTTCTGTGGAGATTGCCAGATTTTTAAGTACGAAATAACGAACTCCAACAAACGCGCCCGCTCCAATTTTGCCAACAGTGACGGTCGAAGTTTCAAATGTTTCTGGCAACTGATCCGAAGGAACATTCTTTTGTTTATACCAGGAATAACTTGCGTTAGGTCCATAAAACAACTGGAACCGGCCGTTTGATTTTCTGAATTCTATCCCGGCTTCCAACAAATAATTCAATGTTGATTGCGTATAAAGCGTAATGTCAGGAGAGAGTGAGTCTACTTTTCCGGAAGGCTTCAAGTTGTCATAATCAAAGCCAATATTAAGACGGAGCGCACTCTTTTCCGGATTTTTCGCATATCTCAACATCATTAACGGTGTTCCTGATTTTAGCAGATTGTAAGCATCAATGCTTAAATCCCAATGTAATTCATTTTGGAAATTGTTATTAGATTTTGTCAAATCTTGGGCATTGGTTTGCGGAACAAATGCAAATGCGATTAGAAACAATAAATACAGAAATGATAGCGCAATTTTCGGCGACATTTACTAAAATAGTTTTGGTGATTGTGATTGTTTAATTAAATAAACTACTCGGAAAAAGTAAGTAATATACTGTGAGGTAACAGCTGCCAGGATTGTCAGAATGGAAGTGTCGTCTTACTTAATATTGACCCTTCGTTTCTCTACTTTTTTACCTTTTACAAGATGAACGAAGTAAGTTCCTCTTTCAAATTTGCTTACGTCGATCTCCACTTTATTATTGACGATATTTTTTCGTGCCCCTTCACTCGCTACATCCATGGTTAAAGCAGGAGTTGATGACTTATCGCTAAAAAGATATATCGCATCCGGCATCAGTTCTTTCTGGTCGGTCCTGCTAAATTCAACTGTTAACACATTGCTTGCAGGATTGGGATAGACGAGAATGGACGACCAGTTAGCCCAAAATTCAATTGTTCTTGTAGACGTGCCACATTCGTTCGTAACGGAAAGCGGACTGAAAAAAAGGCTTTGTCCTGGTTGTAGTTGAAAGTCAAACCGGTTTACGCCAGGTGATCCGCTCGGGACGCCGCTACTCCAGCTTTGATTCCACGAATAGGAGGTATTGCGAACCGGATAGAGTGTCATGTAGTGGTTATCGTAGGGCGTCACTACCGTCAGGGCACTGACAGGGGTGTTTGAAAAATCATAGGTCAACAGGTTCAATGCAGGTTTTCCCACTGTAAGGTCCAACGTTATCGCCTGGCCTTCCCACGTGGCCCTGACCCAGCCCCAACCCGACGCACTTGGACCATTGGCTGTAATGTTTGCAAAGTTGCCGCCTGAATTTACAATTGAGACATTACTTGATGTAGTCCATGTAACATTCTGACCTGGCGCCAGGTGGGGCATGTTTACAGTCCTGTTCGTGCCATAACAAAGAATTTCCGGACGTATTCCGTTAAAGGAAAACGGTTTCAGATAATCCATGCTGGACAGATTGGAATACGGAGAAAGCCAGTATTTTAATTGCTTGTCGGTCGATGAAGACCTGTCCCACATTTTATCAAACCTTCCGAAGTTTTCGGCATATGACAGCGCTCCGATAACTTGTTTTGCATCGTTGAATAATGCACCGCCAGACGCTCCGGATGAAGTTCCTCCCTGGTCCCAGTTGACAGTTGTTTTCCACGGATCATAGGATTGTATTGTCGCTTTATGTCCAAACGATATTTTTTGGGGATCACCATTTGGATGTGCAATGTGCGAGAAATTTCCGGAGGGAGACTCTCTTTTCCAACCTGCATAAACGAGATCAGGATCAAGGGGCAAATTGTTAGGATGTATCTCCAATAAAGCAAAATCGGTAAAGAAGTCCGCAGCTCTAAAAATTGCTCCGGTATAAACTTCCGTTGTCTCGTTGACGGTACCGCCACAGGTTATACGACGAAGTTTGAATGTAAATGTTGCATTTTGCGCAGATGCCTTTTCAGCAGCCGATAGGCTTACATCAAAGTTGTTAGCAGTCAAAATATGTCTGGCTGTTAATACATATGGCTTTTTATCATTGTTTTCATTATTCAATAAAATACCTGATGCAACAACACCATTCACTGATATCTGGCATACCGCATTTGCAGGAATGAGATAGCCGGGAGGTGCACATTGTACATCACTTTGTGCGACAGATTCTCTTATGCAAATCGAGCTGCATACCATGAGAATAAATGCAATCCTTTGTAGAGCGTTTTTCATATGTTATTATTTTAGAGTTGATGTTCACTTGTGTAATTGGAATGCGCGTAGGTAAAACAATATGCTATGTTAAACGCGACACTGTATACGCTTCCATATTGCATTGTTAAATTGCAGGCAGTAATGCACTGAATAGTGTGAGGAGCTTTCTGGTACAGAGGGACGTTTAACTTGTAAGAAAGTTACTTTAATGCCAGACTCGCTTCAAAAAAAATCGACAAATGCGATATAGCATTCGATGAATGCAAATTAATCTTCGACAAACCCAGAAAAAGTGAAGGCAAAGGCACTGGGCCACGTGTGATTTGGAAGGGAACTCTGATAATGAGGGGTTGAGGAAGGTGCTCCATTTGAGCACCTTTTTGAAGTTGTTATCGCGAGACTGATCGTGCGCTTTCAAATTCTTTTACCGCCTTTTGCACGACAGGTATATCGCTTTGCGATAGCTTTTTTACAGTTTCAAGAACCTGCGGGGATTGTGTGCGACTGTGCTTTAATGCGGCGAGAATTTTGACAGACATCCAGGGATTTTCCGCACTTAAATCTTCTGCCAAAGTAGTGTAAAAGTTTTCCGATAGCTGGGCTGCCGGTCGTAACCGGGTCAGTATCTCCACGCGCTCGGGCTGTTTTTTATTTTTGTAAATGGCTGCCAGACGGTCCTGTAATGCAGGTTGCGTCAGGTCCAGCTGCTGTAATGCATTGAGCGTCACCGCGTGCAGCGTAGGATTTGCAGCATCGGTAAGACTGCTTAGAACGAGCGATTCTGTGAAGCTGTTTTGCGGCAGATTTCCCTGCGCAAACATATCGAGCAAAAAAGGCTGATACTTTTCGCGTTGTGCCTGCAATGCTTTTTCCAGGAGATTTTTGTCATTCAATCTTGCGGCGGTCAGTTTTGCAAGTTGTTCTTTTTCTCCTACATGGATTAAATGCCAGAGTGTATGTGTGGTGTAAACGGCCTTTTCCACCGCCGCCTGCGCGATTTCATGTTTAGTCGCACCTGAAACCACATCGACACTGTCTTCTTTTTTTTCGTCCACCAGCTCGCTCAGTGAATATTCCCGCAATGGCGACCAGTCGTCGTTCAGGATCGACATCAATCTCCGGTAGTCGAACGTGGAGAAATCGCTGTGGTCGGTTTTGGTTAACGGCTCTTTAAAAACTTCCAAACCAGCAAAGTCGCCTGTTCCGTCCCAGTAAATCCCAACGTCTATCGGGCGGCAGTCGCCCGTGAGGCATACTTCGGTGGCAATGCGCCGGTACCAGTAAATAAGGCCGTCTGGGGAAGTAAATTCCCGGACGGCAAAGGGTTCCATATGGTCGTCGTTAATGCTTGCTGAGAATCCTTCGGTAATCAAATTCAGCCTTTCCAGCTCGGGAGTCCGATAATACGTTCTTTCCACCAGCTGCCCGAAAGTCAGCGTGGTGGAAAGCAGGAAAAGCAGCGGTATCAATCGGTTTTTTAGCATTGATACTAGATTTCTACTTCTTTTTTTAATGCCTTCACAGGTTGCGGATAGGAGAGTCCCGCCAGGTGTTTTTGCCAATCCTGGGGCTTGTAATCCCAATTTTTCCCTGTGAGTTCTTTGAGTTCACTGAGTGCAAATGTTTTGTAATTATAATGCAGATCTCCGAGGTAGGCTTGTAAAAGCTCGTATCCTTTTTTGCTTCCGCACCGCGCCATGGCCGCCGCCACGCTGATTTCCAGCGATCCGCCGTATACGCGCCACCTCACTTTTTCGTAGGTTGAAGTCACAAAACCGCCCACGTTCGGATCTTTCAATACGTTTTCGAACCCGCTGATCAATGAAGGGTCGGGCAGACGTTCAGCATACACCGCAAGCGCGACAATGCGGTTGTGAAACGGGACAAATTTGATATCAATGCGCTCATTGAAGTAGTCGCTGGTGCGCGGTACCATTCCGCCGCCGGAAGCTGTCTTTTCAAGAATATGCCGGATTTTTGCCGTTTCCGAACCACTTCCCGACATACCCAGCAATGCGATGTTCTGATTGATTTTCCAGAACAGTCCTTCCAGCTTGTTCTTCGGCCGGCCGCGGATGTTGTCGTAATCGTCGATATACCCCTTTGGATAACCGTCTTCCTGTTCCAGTTCGAATAAATTGGCCAGCTCCTCGCCGATGAGGGCATTTCCGCCGGCATCGCCAAACCATGCCAGCATTTTAGCAAGCAGCAGCTTCCCTTCCGGACGATCAGTTTTCTCGAAACGTTCTTTGATCAGTGGCAAGATCAGCGATTTCTCCACCCGGCTGCATTCATACAGGTATTCCGGCGCGCCGGATTCCAGCTGTTGCACGCGGCGTTCTATTTCCGCTTTGTCGGCGCGGAGGTCGCCCGGTTTTTTGCTTAAATATTCAGCCGGAAGATATCCCAGCGAAACCCATTCTTTTTGCAAAGTGCTGACGCTGTAATCTCTCGGACGCACTTTTTTCCAGGCTATGTCGGCAGCAATTTGTCCGGTGAGGTAACCCAGCACGAGCAAATCCGCGGTCATCCGTGTGAACTGCAATGCATTACGGCTTTGCCCAAACCCACGGCCCGATATCAGCAGGCCATCGAGTTTTTTGGGAACAATGGATCGGTAAGGAATTTCAACGGTAATGTCATTGGAATGGGGTAGCAGAAATCCACATTTGCTATACTCTGACGAAGCTACATTGTGCGGGTCGAAATCGCTGCTCGCCAGTGCCAGTACGTCCTCGAAATGCCGTTTTTCAACACAATCAATCAGATCCAGATTATGGATACCATCAATGCGCCGCGATTCGCGCACGGTCATGAACGGGTGGAAGTCATAGCAATGCGCCTCATAATGCGAGATAAAAAGGCCACGCTGCTGCTCGGAGACTTTCCGGTTGTCGAGAATGTCGTAGTCGCGGTTGGTGGCCGAGGGTAGTTTCCCCGCACCGGCAATGTCCCACTGACTGTAATTTTGTGTGAATCCGATGCGCGAATCGCCGATCTTGAAACTAGCACCCGCCATCGCAGCTACGTCGCCATCTCCGGTAGCATCGATGGTCACTTCCCCGAGCACCATTTCCAGCTGTCCGTGGCGGCATACTACTACACCTTTCACGGTGTTGTCTTTTGTAACTGCCTGGCAAAGTATCGCCGAGGTCAGAAACTGCCCGCCTTTTTCCACCACCGAGCGCAGGTGATAGATCTGCCGCCCGATCTTTTTGTTCATATTAGCTTCCAGCGCAAGTCTTTCCGCTTCTTCATTTTGTTTTTTGAAAAATACATTTTCTTTCACGCCGTGGTAATAACCCATGACGCCACCCATGGTTTTGGTGCCGCCGAGGTCATTGAAATAGTCCACCACGATGGTATCCGCGCCTTTTTCCACCGAACCGGCCGCAGCAAGTGCCCCGGCTGTACCTCCGCCCGCGACAATCACCTGCGTTTGCTTCTTGGCAACGACTGCGTCCATCCAATCGAGATGCACAGCCTGTAACGGCACATTGAACCCCGGCTCGTCCACCTCTTCGAATTTCACCTTCTTGATATCCAGTTTTTTACCGGGAAGGATCAGGTTTTGCGGAGTTGCGGTTTGTGACGGGATCTTTATCCGGTCTACCAGGGCCTGTGCATTTTTTTCTAATGCTAAAAGTGCCGTCGCGGAAAGGGGTGAAGCGGTACTATCCAATACATAATGTCCATTCAATGAAGGAGTTGGTGCTGCATTGTCAGCCAATGTCAGCGAGGCTTCTAATGCGTATTGCTGGATCTGGGCGGTTGATAAACCTGCGCCCAGGGTCTTGATTTTAGAGCCGAGCTGCGTGGCGATCTGTCTGCCTTTGTGCTCGATCTCTTCCAGTTTGTCGGTATCGACGGTATATTCGAATGCAAGAAATGCGTGGTCGTCCGAGAGTTTTCCCGGATATAATGTCAGCTTATTTCCATCCAATCCAAAAGCTGCATCTGCTTTAATCTCCCTAAATGCCGGTTTACTTACTTTATTTAATTCCATTACAAAACCCGCTTTCTGCACTTTCAGCGACTTTCCTGCAAGTCGGCGGCTGAATATAAGCTGGTCCGAAGCATCGATAAAGGTTTTACACGGAACTGAAAAAACGCCCTGTTTGGTAGCCAGCAACACGCCGCTTACCTGACCTTTACTTTCAAACAACCCACAGGTGTCGGTCATTAGCAAAAGATCCACTTTGCCGACGAGCAGGTTGCGCACCATTCCTTTACGGATGCTGCCTTTGAAAAGCGCAATATGGTCGCCCAGCTGACTTTTTCCTTTGCCGGTACCTTTGGTGTTCTTGATTTCCATAAGCTCCTGCTCGGGTAGCAGCAGTTCCTGCAAGTCGGGCCGTAATGTGTCGAATCCTTGTGCATTGAGCCAGAGCCGGCTTTTGGCAGCCATGTCAAATCCCGGACTCGACCGTTTTTCCACGACCAGTACTTTTTTTCCTTTCGAAGCAGCGTGGAGCGCAGCGAAGTAGCCCGAAAGTCCCGCGCCATTGATCACAATATCGTAATGCCCGACCGCATTCTTGCCATCGAACTGCCGCCCGATCTCGGCCATTGCCTGCTCGCTGAGCAACGAGCTGGTCAGGAATACGGCGCCGGTGGCGGGTAATGTCAGATTTAGAAATTTACGCCTGTCCATTATAAAGGTTTTTAACTTGTCAGGGACAAGTGGTTAAGGTTTCAGTTCTTCAATTGTCTTTTTCAGGTCAGCTATGTACACGCCCCGGTTGTCGTCGTCGTACCCATTAAAAATCACATATCGGCCGGTGCGGTCCCAGGTAGGGTGGGCATCCATCCGGAAGGAATTGTCTTCCACTTTGGGAACCTTCACATGAGCAAGAAGGATCTCCTTGCCGGTTTTCGTGTTCATCAGTCGGATCGGCACGATCCCGTCTCCTTTTGCAACACTTTTTTCGTGGTTATACGAGTCGGTAATGATCAGCGGCAGGCCTTTCGGATGAAAACTGGGGTGGCCGGATCCCGGAGAGAATACGGTTTTCAGCTCGGAGCCGTCGTACTTCGCGGTAATCAGTTCGAGACCGTTTTTCGTGCTGTCCACTTCCAGGTTCATGGAGAAATGGTCGCCGTCTGGCATCCACGCCATGTGGTGTCCGCCTTTGGCATATTGTTTCGTGGTAACGGCCGTGCGGATGTCGCTGCCGTCGGGCTTAATGGTGATGAGCGCCACTTTTCTCGGTCCTCCTGTTTTTGGTTTGATGATCAGGCAGGTCATCAGCCGGGTACCCTGTGCATTCCACATCGCTTTGAACGTGTAGATCTCATAGTTGTCCGGATCATCAATTCCGACCTTTGGTTTTGCCTCGTCAAAAATGTGTTTAATGGACGCGATCATTTTCGTTTTGCCTGTTTTTACATCCGTTACAAAGAGGCCGTCGTTATTTACTACGCCCGAATTTTTGCGGCGGAATTTTTCAGGCAAAATCACCCCGTATCCCGACTGTGCGTTTACCGAATTGATCATATTGTGGCTTGCTGCCTGTTTTCCATCCGGTGTTACCATGAATGTGGCACCTTCCCATTTCCGGGATGTTTTGCGGATCGGGTCATGCAGGATGGTATAAGCTTTCCAGGTGCTGGTATCTACCTGATTGTAAAACAATTCGTGATCGGTTGCGCCCCACTGCACATTTGCGCCGACCTGCATTTCCCAGCCAAAAGAACGTTCGATGACAGTTTCCTTGCCAGTCGCCATGTCTATCAATACCACCTCGCCGACGTCACCTGCTTCGGGATAATGGTCCTCGAAAGGGATGCGGAACAAGGCAATGTATTTGCCCGACGGACTAATGGGCGAGGTGTCGTGGAAACGGTGGATGATCTTGCCCGAAGCGATTTTCCGGATCGGAATGTCGGCCGCGCCGCCGAGGGTGTTTGTTTTCGGAAAAATCATTCCCGAAAACGCAGCTGCCAGCGCGCATATCCATATGGTTATCCAACAGTTTTTCATAAATGTTTTGGTGAGATCAGCTTAATAACCTTCATTTTGTTTCAGTTTCGGATTGGCATCCGTGTCGGATTGCGGGAATGGGAAGAGTACGTGGAATGGCTGGATTTTCGGGTTCCGGTTGAAGGTTGTTTCGGCTTTCACGGCATCGATCAGTTTGCCGGTCCGCAGCAGATCAAAGCGACGGTGGTTTTCAAAGGTCAGTTCCAGGCGTCGTTCCAGCCAGACAGCTTCTTTGAATGACTGGTAGGTCAGGCCGGTTAATGCCGCAAGTTTGGCTCTTGTCCGTACTTTGTTCAATGCGGCATAAGCTTCGGCAGTAGGTCCGTTGTTCACTTCATTCAATGCTTCTGCATAAAGCAGCAGTAAGTCGGAGTAGCGGAGAATGGGAATGCTGGTTCCTTCGCCGCCGCTCGTTTTCGCCGTTTTATCCCATAATTTTTGAAAGGAAACTGCCTTGGTAAAGTCCGGATCGGTGATGGACAGCTGGGTAGTAGTTCCATTGTAGGTATAGGAGGTCAGAAAAGTAACCGGTTTTCTGGCGTCCTCGGCTGAATAGAGATCAAACAAACTCTTGGTAGGCCGCGCAATCCCACTTCCGCCGCTCGGGTAAATGAGGGCACCCCGCACGCCATAACCTCTTCCCTGACCATGGCCGCGGACATCCGTCAGGTATTGAACTTCAAACACATTTTCTTTCCCACCTCTGGCTGTAAGCGCAAATGCGTCAGCAAAGTTGGCATAAAGGTCATAAACCCCGGAATCGATCACCTGTTTGAGCTTGGCAACTGCCTGCGCCCAGTAGGGAGACTGGCGGTTGGTACCTGCCATCGTAATATACACTTTGGCAAGAATCCCCATGGCAGCACCTTTTGTAGCCCGGCCCACGTCGCTGGCCGGATAGGTGGCTGGCAGCACACTTTCAGCGGCAGTGAGGTCATCAATAATCAATTTATAAACTTCTTCCACCGAAGCTTTTTCCACTTCCAGGCCTTCCAGCGAAGCAGTTTCGGACGTCACGATCGGCACGCCGCCATACCATCTTACCAGGTTGAAATAATGCAATGCCCGCAGGAAACGCGCTTCGGCAATGTAACGGGTTTTCAATGCTTCGTCCATGGTAATGCCTGGCAGCCTGTCGATCACAATGTTGGACCGGTTAATTCCCCGGAAACCACCGGCATACTGGGCTATGAATGAGTTGGCTGTGGTGATCTCGTAACGCCAGAGCTGCGGCCGGTCGGCGGCACCTGTCAGGAACGGGATCGCATCGTCGGTCGTCACCAGATCGGCAAATGGGTCAAGGTTTCCGATGGCGGCGTAGCAGGCGCCGAGCGCAGCTTTCGCGTCTTCGGCGGTTTTATAATAGGTAGCGTTTGTCAGGTTGGTGACGGGCGTAAGGTCGAGCTTGCTTTCGCAGGACATGGTCAGCAGGGCCGGAAGCAGATATATAAGGTAACGTTTCATGGATTTTATATTTTAAAATGTCAGGTTCAGTCCTACGAGAATGGTTTTGGAAGCAGGATAGCCGCCGTAATCGATACCCTGGCTCAGCGAGGAACTTCCGTAGCGGTTTACCTCAGGATCGTAACCGGTGTATTTGGTCAGCGTGAAAAGGTTTTGCGCGGCTACATAGATTTTAGCCTGCTGCGACCGCAGCTTGCTGCGCCATTGCGGAGGCAGGTTATAACCCAGCGAAATGTTCTTGAATCTCAGATACGAACCGTCTTCCACATGAAGGGTCGACAACAACCGCGAACCGCCGGCCGCATTGGCTCGGGGAATGGTGTTGCTTGGGTTGGTAGGCGTCCAGCGGTCCAGTACGCCCGTCGACTGGTTGTTTCCACCTGTGAAATTCAGCTGATCGAATGAGCCATAGTTCAGAATTTCATTGCCGTAAGAGCCCTGAACGAATATGTTGAACTCGAAACCCTTGTAAGAAACCGTGTTGTTGATCCCCCCGAAAAAATCAGGATTGGCGCTGCCCAGGATATCCCGGTCATTGTCGTTGATCGCGCCGTTGCCGTCACGGTCCAGGTAGCGGATGTCACCAGGCTTGGCGGTTTTCTGTGCCGAATTGTCTACTTCCGACTGGTTCTGGAAAATGCCGTCCATGACCAGTCCGTAGTAGTTGCCTAACTCGGTTCCCACGCGGAGCAGGATGGGGTTTTGGGATGTATTGGAGATCGTAGCATCAGAGCCGGTCCGGAATTCCTGGCGACCATCGAGGGTCAGGATCTTGTTGCGGTTGAATGTGATGTTGAACTCCGAACTCCATCTGAAACCACCTTTGTCGATATTGACGGTATTGAGCGCCAGTTCGAGACCTTTATTCTGTACGCTGCCAATGTTTTTCAGTGTCGTAGAAAAGCCGGACGAAGTGGGTACACCGACGTCAAAAAGCAGGTCCGAAGTCTTTTTGTAATAATAATCGGCTGACAGTGTAATCCGGTTACGGAACAATCCCAGATCCAGACCGATGTCGAATTGTGCGTTTTTCTCCCATCTCAAATCCGGATTGGCGATACCGGCCGTGGCCGAACCTGTGTTGAGCACGCCGCCGATCACGTAAGGCGAAGCGCTGATGTTGGCCAGATATCTGTAATTCCCGATCTCCTGGTTTCCCGATAGTCCGTAGCTGGTACGAAGTTTCGCCTCGGTAACCGAGGGGATGTTACTGAACCAGCTTTCATTATGCAGCTTCCAGGCCAGTGCGCCAGATGGGAAAAAGCCCTGCTTGCGGTTAGGTCCGAATCGGGATGAACCGTCGCGGCGGCCAGTCAGGGTCAGCAAAAAACGGTCGTCATACCCGTAGTTTACACGTGCCAGGTAGGAGATGAGCGCCCATTCACTGGCTGTGGACGAAGGAGCGATCAGGGTAGATCCGGCGCCGAGATTGTTGTATTCAGCAAAGTCGTCGGAAAATGTATTAGCCCTGGCTACCGCTTCTTCCGTTTTGATCTCCTGGATCGTATATCCGACTAATGCGCTGAATGAATTTTTAGGGTTAAAATTTTTGGTGTAGTTTAATGTATTCTCATTCAGCCAGTTGAGTCTCTGTCTGGTGGTGATTGCCGCGCTTCCCTGCACGCTGGCGCCTACGAGTGCATTTCTGGTGACGTAGTAGTTGAGCCGGGAGGCCAGAATGTCGGCACCGATGCTGCTCCTGAAATTCAACCCGTCCATGATCTTGATGTCAACAAAAGAGTTGGCCAGCAACCTGATCGCAGAGGTTTTGTTGGTAAACTCATTCAATAGTGCCAGCGGGTTGTCGGCGCCGAGGCCATTCAGCTGTCCCTGGTTTTTGTAGTACGTGCCATCCTCGTTGTACATTTTAAATGTCGGCGAGTAGTTCATGGCTGCGCTGATCACGCCGGTGTAAGCAAGGTTGTTGGTAGGTTCCGTCTGTGCATCGTTGCTTTCGGTATATGCGCCCTGAAACGTCAGGCCGACTTTAATGCGCGAGGATACGTCCGAGTCGATATTCGAGCGTAAGGTGTAGCGCTTGAAACCCGAATTCTTGATAATACCGTCCTGATCGTAGTAACCGAACGAGATCGCATACCTTGATTTTTCCGAACCGCCGGAAATGCCCAGTTGGTGATTCTGGATCGGGGCATTTTGAAGAATGGCGTCCTGCCAGTCTGTTCCTTCGCCGATCGCCGAAGGTAATGGGCGGTCGGCATTGGAGCCGTCGAAATAGGGTTTACCTCCATTGTTAACCTGCGCTTCGTTGACAAACTCTGCAAATTGCTGTCCACTTAACAAAGGTATTTTGCGGCGCACCGATTGCACCCCGTAGTATCCTTCAT
This sequence comes from Dyadobacter sp. Leaf189, assembly GCF_001424405.1. GTDB lineage: Bacteria > Bacteroidota > Bacteroidia > Cytophagales > Spirosomataceae > Dyadobacter. The sequence continues at coordinate 365,284 of NZ_LMPS01000004.1, read as the reverse complement.
AGCTCACTACTGTTTTTCCGGCCTTGCCATGTTTGGTCGTGACCATCACTACCCCATTGGATCCCCTGGAACCGTAAATGGCTGTTGCAGACGCATCTTTCAGGATTTCAATGGATTCGATGTCGTTTGGGTTGATCGAGTTGAGGTTGTCGGTAGGAAATCCGTCGACCACGTACAGCGGGTCGTTGCTGGCATTCACCGAACCTGAGCCACGGATACGGATGGTGGAGCTGCCGCCCGGCCGGGCCGAGTTGCTTACTACCTGCACGCCTGCTGCCCGTCCCTGCATCGCGCGGTCGAGCGATACAATGGGGGTGGCTTTGATATTTCCTTCCCCGATCTTCGAAACTGCGCCGGTCAGGTCACTTTTTTTGACCGTACCATATCCCACCACCACCACTTCTTCAAGCGCCTTGGTATCCGCAGCAAGCTTCACAGATAGGTTCGACTGGTAGGTTACTTCAATCTCTTTTGATAAATATCCAACAAAGGAAAACACCAGTGACACAGGCAATGCATTCAATGTCAGTCTGTAATTTCCTGATGCATCTGTGGCGGTACCTTGCTGGGTACCTTTTACCATCACACTCACACCCGGCAGAGGCTCGCCCGCCTCATCGGTTACCTTTCCCGAAATACTCACATCGGCACGGTTCTGAACCGGCGCAGCTGACGCGAGTGTCTCATTTGCAGCTGCCTTGCCTGATCCATTCTGCAAATCAGCCGGGTTTTCAAGACCTGTGGTTTTGATTTTTCCAGGGACCAAAGTATTGGTACCACTGCTCCGGTCGACGATCAGGTAAGAGCTTTTATTTACCTTTTTATAGGTGAGGCCCAGCGGCGAGAGCATTTCATCCAGGTTCTTTTCAACATTCCATTGTTTGTTAATGCGGAAGTTGGGTACCTGCACACCATTCGTTGCCTGTGCGTCGAAGAGGATATCAATCCGGAAATGATGTTTCAGCTCATTGAGCGCATCTCTCAACAGCAGCGTTTTTGCCTGGTGCTGCGCATTGGAGCGGGTTTGTTTCGTCTGGATAACGGCCAGCGCCTGGGCACCTGCCGGAACTGAAATCAGTAAATGAAGAAAGAGGAGAGCTCCCCAAATGGTAGCCGGGTAGTAAAGTCTGGACATAATGGGTTGGGTTGTTTAGGAACAGTTTGTATTCGCGACGGCCGGAAGATCAGGTACCGGCCGCCGTACTTCAGTGGTCTGTAAAAAGCACTTTGTTGTTCTCGCGGGTGACCGAGAGGTCGAGTACTTCCGCGATGGATTGTAAAAATTCATCAATGGTACGGCCTTTAAATGATCCCATCAGCTGCCGGTTGGCGATTGTCTGGCTGCTGAATTTCACGTCAAGTCCGTACGTTTCGTGGAGCTGGTAACCCATCTCTTCCAGGGTTGTCTCGTCAAACACGAACCGTTTGTTTTCCCATTCCGAATAGGTCTCAGGTGCTTCGGTGCGGGTTTTCTCCATTGGCCGGTCTTTCTTGAGCTTCACTACATCGCCGGGTTTCATAATGAGCTCTTTTTCATTCGTGGCTTCCTTGTAATGCAGTTTAACCTTCCCGTTTTTCAGCACCACTTTGGAGCCAAACTTCCGGGCCGACATCGTGAATTCGGTGCCCAGTACCTCCACGGCGAAGTTTTCGGGCGTGTTAACGATAAATTTCTGGTGATTTTTAAGATGTTTCACTTCAAAACTTGCGTCACCTTTCAGGAATACCTCCCTTTTTTTATCGCCAAAATTCCAGCGTGAAAGCTTTAATACCGAGTTCCCATTCAGTTTTACTTTGCTGCCGTCGCTAAGCTCGAATATCTCAATCTCACCATAGCCTGTTTTGTAGGAAACATAGGTGATCGTGTCCCGGTTGTACCAGGCTAATCCTAATGCAATAGCTATTACGGCGGCGATTTTCCCTGCATTGTAATGCGTCCAGTTTGCCAGTTTCTCACGGAAGCTGGTGCGCTCCTCAGGAGAGGCAAGTTCTTCTTGTTCAACAATTGAAAAAAAATTTTCCAGCGCAGTCTCGCTTGGCGCGTCGTATTGAAGATGGTTTCGTTCCCATTCTTCAAGCCACTCATAGTAAAGTTCTTCGTTATGCCTGTCTGTCAGCCAGTTTTCAATGGCCGTGCGCTGCAGGGGAGATGTTCTGTTTGCAAAATGGTCGAATATGAGCCGCTTGCTGATGGTTGGTTTCATATCAAATCCAATGTTCTTTTAAGCCCTGGCGCAGGGAAAGCAGCGCCCGGCTGATGTGTACTTCTACCGTTTTGATGGAAATGCCCAGCTCGTCTGCGATCTCCTGATACTTTTTTTCTTCAAAGCGGCTCATCAGGAATATCTTACGGCACTGAGGCGGAAGGCTTTGCACCAGGCGCTCCACATGGTGCAGGATCTCTTCATACTGCGTGATCATATCGGGCAGCTGACCACTGCCAGATACGTGCCCGGCCGCTGCTTCCAGCTGTTCGGTTGGCTGAAATTCCAGCCTGATGTAGTTGTAAGCCTCGTTTCTCACCGAGCGGAACAGGTAAAACCGGTAGGAGGTGGTGATGTTTTCGTAAGACCTTGATTTCCAAAGTTTGCAAAAAACCTCGCTGACAATGTCCTGCGCTACCGCATCTGAATATACGAAGCGGGCCGCGTGGCTGCAAAGTACCTTGTGATAGCGCTTGAACAGCAATTCAAAACCATGTTTCGGACTTTTTGCAAAACCGTTGCGGATCATCCATTCACTGTCAACAGGACCGTCCGTCTGAGCCGGTGTGCGCCCCACATTCATTACATTGTCCGACTCATCGTTCTCCCCGGAGGAATTTTGTGGCAGATTATCAGTCATAAGAGGCAGGACAATTTTTTCTTTGAATCGGTCTATTATATACAAGACAACTTTTAGAAAAATACCCCTTATTGGATTCTGGATTTTCTTTAAGAAAAATGTGAATAATTATTGGTCAGTATCTGCAGCGACTAGCAATAGCGACGATTTCTTACCTTTGTTCATTCTGGTGCGCAATTCCCTGATGCGATCACGTTCACAAAAAAGGCGGATTTGATTGCGATTGTTAAAGCGGGAATGTCATTTCATACAAAAGCCACCACTTTTACCAGTTATTCACCAACCACCGAAACAGTGACTTCAGTACAATCCTTTATGGACCGGATCGTAAAGCGAAATCCGGGTGAAAACGAATTCCACCAGGCTGTCAGAGAGGTAGCTGAAACAATTATTCCTTTCATTGAGAATAAACCACAATACCAGAATGCGAAGATTCTCGACCGTATGGCAGAGCCTGAGCGCGTCATCATTTTCAGGGTTCCCTGGATGAATGATCTTGGAGAGGTGGAGGTTAACCGGGGTTACCGTGTTCAGATGAACAGCGCAATCGGCCCTTACAAAGGTGGACTTCGTTTTCATCCTTCCGTCAATCTGGGCACGCTTAAATTCCTTGCATTCGAGCAAATTTTTAAGAATAGCTTAACTCAGCTTCCAATGGGTGGCGGTAAAGGCGGGGCTGACTTTGACCCAAAAGGTCGTTCCGACCGGGAGGTGATGTTCTTTTGCCAGAGCTTTATGACAGAGCTTTTTCGTCATATCAGTTCAGATAATGATGTACCGGCAGGCGATATCGGCGTAGGAGCCAGAGAAATCGGGTTTTTGTTTGGCCAATACAAGCGCCTGAAAAACGAGTTCACGGGAGTATTGACGGGAAAAGGCGCCAGCTATGGCGGAAGCCTGATCCGCCCGGAAGCTACCGGTTATGGGGTGGTGTATTTTGTGGAACAAATGCTGAAACAGCGTAACGACAGCATCAAGGGAAAAAGAGTTGTCATTTCCGGGTCCGGGAATGTAGCACAATATACCCTTGAAAAGTGCATCGAACACGGTGCCAAGGTACTGACGTTGTCTGATTCATCGGGATACATTTACGATGAACAGGGCATTGACGCTGATAAGTTTGCCTACATCATGCACCTGAAAAATGAAGAGCGGGGCCGGATCAATTCGTATGCCGATAAGTTCGGATGTGAGTTTGTAGCCGGGAGGAAGCCTTGGGAGGTTCCATGTGATATTGCCCTGCCTAATGCTACCCAGAACGAACTTGACGCAGATGATGCCCGCCTGCTGATTAAAAACGGCTGTTTTTGCGTAGCGGAAGGTGCCAATATGCCTTGTACGCCGGAAGCTATCGAAGTATTTGAAAACAATGATATTCTTTATGCGCCCGGAAAGGCGGCGAATGCGGGTGGTGTGGCAGTTTCAGGACTGGAAATGTCGCAAAATTCACTCCGCCTATCGTGGTCGCGCGACGAGGTAGACAAGAAATTACAGGATATCATATTAAATATCCACTCCACATGCCTGCGGTACGGACGTAAGCCCGACGGTCGCATGAGCTACATGCAGGGCGCCAATATAGGAGGCTTTGTACGGGTAGCAGACGCAATGCTTGCACAAGGACTTGTTTGATCCGCTGTTGCCGCATACTACTTTTAGCCTGCGTCTTACACGCCAATCTTGGTAAATACCAACACGTCTGACTCTTGTGTATCCCAATTTTGCAACGTACTAAAACAACAGTAACATGCAAACACAGGTTATTTTGCTTTGTTATCGCCTGAAAACTTACCTGTCATTCATTGCGATAATCTTTCTTGTTCATATGTCGTGCTCATCAGGTATGGCCCAAACCGGACCAACCCGCAAAGCATTGCTGGACGTTATGCTGACAAGTCAGCAACTATCCAAAGTGGAAGTCAACGAAGTTACAATGGCCGCGGGGCAGAGAGCGCCCAGGCACAGCCATTTTTGTGCAGTGGTGGGGTATGTGTCTTCCGGTCGGGTGCTGTTTCAAATGGAGGGAGAAGAAAAACGCATCATTGAAGCCGGGGAAGCCTTTTACGAACCCAAAGACAAGGCTGTCCTGCACTTTGATAATGAATCTTCGGAGCAGCCGCTGACATTCATTGCTTTCTATTTAAAGCAAGCCGACGAAGAATCGGTGAAGATTATTAAGTAGGATTTAACATCTTTGATCTGCACTTAGTAAAGCAGTTTAACATGCAACGTCCAGCAACTACCGCACTTTCCCAATTGATCAAACACTTTTTGATCATTGACAGCGATGTTGCGGCGAACCGGAACCTGCGAATGTTTTCGGACGGCAATACCGGGATGGTTTTCAATTATAAAGATCCCATCCTGATCAGGCAAGATGGCCAGCCGGCTGCATTGCTTCCGGCTTGTTTCATGTACGGGCCATTTCGCCAGTATCAGGATATGACTGCCACAGGCAGAATCGGTCTTCTGGTTGCCGTTTTTCATCCTTTCGCCTTTTCTTCCATGTTGAAAATACAGGCTAACAATATGGTAGACCAGATAGTTGACCTCGAATCCGTTTACCAGCAGGAGGCCAGCGGTGTGTTTGATCGGATATGCAATGCTTCGGATTACGATGCAAAAATCAGGGTTGTGGAAGATTTTTTTCTGGAGAAGCTTTCGAATTTCAAGCCGGTGAGCCCTTATGCTATTCAGGCCGTCAAATTGATTCAGCAGCGGAATGGTGACGTGCCGGTCAGTGCGCTCTTGTCGTCGCTGCAAATTAGTGAAAGGAAATTAGAGCGCGTTTTTCAAGACAACATCGGATACCCGGCCAAGAAATTTGCAGGCATAATCAAGGTGCAGCATTTCCTGAGGTTACTCCGGCAAAACAGGCCGTCGAATTACACAGGTCTGGTTTATGAGTCCGGTTTTTTTGACCAGGCGCATTCCATTCGGGTTATGAAAAATATTTCAGGGCTTACTCCGGGAGATTATATAGCTAATGCTCATTTGCTGGCTGCCAACTTTTTGGAAATGCATATATGAGTGTCGGTTTTGTACAATCTTCAAAGTTTGGGTCGGTCTAGCTTTGCAGCATTCAACATTGATGTAAAAGACATGGAAAATTTAAAGGTTGCGACTGCCCAGTTCGAGAACCGCAGCGGAGACAAATCTTATAATCTCGAAATGATCAACAGGCTTTCCGGAAGAGCCGCACAAGAAGGTGCCAAAGTGATCGCCTTTCATGAATGCTCGGTAACCGGCTATACCTTTGCGCGAAAGTTATCTCGCGAACAGCTGCTTGAAATCTCCGAAATCATCCCTGATGGCCCGAGTATTCAACGGTTAACTGAAATATCTCGCGCCAATAATATCACCATTTTGGCCGGCCTGTTTGAAAAGGACGATCAGGACAATATGTACAAGGCATACGTGTGCGTTAATGCGGACGGACTTGTGGCCAAATTCCGGAAACTGCACCCTTTCATCAATCCCCACCTTACCCCGGGCAATGAGTATGTTGTCTTTGATTTATTTGGATGGAAATGCGGGATACTGATCTGTTATGACAACAACATTATCGAAAATGTACGTGCAACCAAATTGCTGGGAGCTGATATCATTTTCATGCCGCATGTAACCATGTGCACACCTTCTTCCCGCCCGGGCGCTGGTTTTGTTGATCCCGCTTTGTGGCTGAACAGGGAGTCTGATCCTACTACATTGCGTCAGGAATTTGACGGGCTTAAAGGGCGTGGCTGGCTAATGAAATGGTTGCCGGCGAGAGCTTACGACAATGCGGTCTACGCCATCTTTTCAAACCCGATCGGAATGGACGATGACCAACTTAAAAATGGCTGTTCAATGATCGTAGATCCTTTTGGGGACATCGTCGCTGAATGCCGGGAATTGGGTGATGCTATTGCAATAGCGACACTTTCACCCGAAAAAATAAATGCCGCCGGAGGAAGCAGATACATCAATGCACGCAAACCAGATTTATACAGCGAAATCATCGGAAAGGCACATACTTCGGAACAAAAGGTTGTCTGGCTCAATGATTCCGGCAGCATTCCGGGGAAAAGCTGAATTTACACGCGTTTACATTTCTTTTTACAAATGCCGAACAAGGTTTTACATTGATTTACAAGCACGGATAAGCAGGCGGCTACATTTGGATATGTGAAGTAAAAACAATTTTTAGCTATCATTTATCAAACCATTTCAGTCATGAAAATCCATCGCCTACCGTTCGTTCTCCTTGTTTTATTCTCGTTTGCCTTTTATCAGGCTTCTAAATCTCCAAAGTCAGCACCACTTACGGAGAGCCATAAAAAGCGGAATAAGGTGGTAGCTGTAAACATCATCTTTAAATCCTCTGATGGCGGCAAAACCTGGCAGGACATTAGTGCAGGGCTGCCAGCAAATGCGACCGCAAACGGATTTCCGAAGGATGGTTTCATTGCCAATGAGAATGGAATCTATCTGCGCACTGCCAATGAATTGTATTACCGCAAACCAAATTCAGGGGCTTCTTTTTGGAAAAAGGAGACTGTTCCCGTTAACCGTGCGAGTATTGTTCCTGGCAAAAATGGAGTGCTTGCATTTAACTATGGCGGGCAGTTTTCACAAAAAGTAAACGGAACAGATTTATGGCAGCCGATCTACACGGGTTTTCCGGGCAAGAACGTTCGCACTGTTTTTGAAGCCGGGGACACTGTTTTTGTCGGTTGCGATAAAGGCCTTTTTAAATCTGATGACAATGGGAAATCCTGGGAGCGGGTCTATGACGGAGGCTGGGCGATGAAACTGCTTGCGTCGGATGGTGTGTTGTTGGCAACCAGCCAGAAAGGCATTATCCGGTCGGTAGATGGTGGTGAAAATTGGGTGAATGTGATTAATGAAGGCGGAGTGGGCATTGCTATCGAACGCATCAAAGGCGGATTTGCCGCGATCACCTTCAATACTGAAACGGAGACAAGAAGAGTACGGACATCTTATGACGGCGGTAAGACCTGGCAGCCTATCGATGCCGAGCTTCCGCCAAGTATGGAGGTCGCCTCGATAACGCAGGTTGGTGAATACCTGTTCTGCGGTCACCCGGCAGGCATTTACAGGTCCTCAGACAAGGGAAAAACGTGGAAGCTTTTACTTCCAGCTATACAGGACAAAGTCTTCAACCTGTCTGTTTCCGGCAATGTGATTTACGCCATACCCAGAAGTGGAGGCTGTTAAAAATGCAGGTTGTGGTTGCATTCATGTTCCGGGAGATCGATTTGATGGGAGATCAGATCGGGCGGTTTGATACCGGCCATCTGACTTTTCATCCCGCGTCCATCCCTGCGGCTGGATCGAGATTCCCCGATATGCTTACAAATTAAAAAAGGATGGGAAAGGACACGTTTTTCTGATCATTCACGGGGAGAAGATTTTGGTTTATAATGCTGCAGAAAACAGCTTTGAAACCAACCCCGGCATCATTCAATATCCTGCAACACTTAAACCCACCTCCTTACAAAGCGACGCGGCGGGCAATATCTTGATCAGGTCCAAAAGTGGACTGGGCGTTTTTAGTGCCAAAATGAAGCGGTACTATTCGGCAGGCGATGTGTCAGAATTTCAGGCTACTTTACAAAAAGTGGCAGACATTTAATCTATCACCCATTTTCTTATCCAGCAAACCCTACATTACATTCAGTGCTATACTCATAATATTAATTTGGTGGTTAGCTGCAAAGAAAATATTGCTACATACCGCTTAATATGTAAATGCGACGAGTTGCCTGTTTGAAAGTATGAAATATGGTTTAAGGTTAATAAACTTGTATAAAAAGGGCAGGGTTGCCGGTTAACACTTAAAATCAATGATATGAAGCTAAGATTCACTTTCTCACTTTTTCTTTTGCTCAAATGTTTCGCTGCATTCAGTCAGGAAAATCAGAATGAAGGCCCTGCTTCAAAGGGCACAATTAAGATCCTTGTTATGTACCCTTATGCCGAAGGCAAAACTTTCGATATGGCGTATTATGAAACGAAACACATGCCAATGGTCGCCGGCTTTTTGGGGTCAAATTTGATTAAATACACAATTGAAAAGGGACTTGCCAGTGGCATTCCAAATCAACCGCTGCCATTTATGGCCATCGGTACATTCTACGTAAAAAGCCTGAGTGAGTATCAAGCTGCGCTGGCGCCAAAAAGGGATGCGATCCGCGCCGATTTTGCAAACTACACGAATATCAGCCCGGTGATTTTAGTAAGTGAGATCGTAAAATAAAAATCAAATTTACTTGTAATTATCCGCGGCATTCTTACTCTGCCTCAATCGGTAAAACTGGTAAATGAAACAGTAAAATGTATAAAGCAAATTCAAGCCAAGCTGACAATATTTGATGCGCATTGACACGAAATGTGATGTCATCAACAACCGCTTCGCCAAGAAACTGCCTATATGGAGATCATTCGGTAAAGTTTAGCAGTTGATGGCTTTTTGTTTCCAGCAATACACGCCGTTGAGCTGGCGGACATATCGCTACATCCAGCTGGTGGTCGAGATCAGGGCGGATCCCCTGGTGATCGATGACATTTACGGCACTTTCACGGGCTATCCTTTCGAGCAAAAAGCGAAGCTGCAAACCCAGGATCCGGAAATGGGCAAAATGATGGAAATCGGCTGGCGTACTGCCCGGCTTTGCGCATTTGAGACCTATATGGATTGTCCATATTATGATCAGTTGCAATACATTGGCGACGCCCACGTCGCGGTCGGATTGCTACGCTTGGGGATCGAGCCCTAACATTGAATTTTTCAGGACGGTTTTGGGGATTGACAGCGATGCGGCAGGTTTTGCAAAAGTGAAAATAACACCTCATTTGGGTTCGATCACAAGTATCAGCGGGGAGATGCCGCACCCGAACGGCGTTATTTCGGTGAACTATCAAGTGCAGCAAGGCGCGATGCAAGCAGAGATCAATCTTCCGGAAAAAACCTCGGGGAGCTTCGTTTGGAAGGGTAAAACCGTCCCTTTGAAGCCAGGGAAAAATGCGCTAAAAATATGAAAGATCGTAACGTTGCACCTGTATCCGAATTTGGTGCTGAGCTCAGAAACCAGGGATTCAAGGTTTTTGAAATCAAAGCTGGTGAAAATGTGGTCAGGACTTACAACCGGAAAGATTTTTATAAAATCTGCCTGGTTACAGGTCGCAGTATTGTGCAGTACGCCGACCGCGGAATTGAGATCGATGCAAAGACTTTATTCTTCGGTAACCCGCATATCCCATACTCCTGGGAGATCATTTCGGAGGAATATACCGGGTACACCTGTTTGTTTTCGGAAGGTTTTTTGAAGGTCAATGAACGTTCGGAAAGCTTGCAGGAAAGCCCGTTATTCAAAATAGGAGGGACGCCCATTTTTACATTATCTGAGGAGCAGCGGGACTTCATTGCTTCGATATTTCAGAAGATGATCGCCGAAGATGCGACAGACTACTTGTTCAAGCATGATCTGATGCGTAACTACATCAACCTGCTCATTCACGAAGCATTGAAAATGCAGCCCGCTGAGAATTTCTTTAAACATAAAAATGCGGCCGAGCGTACGGCTTCTTTGTTTTTTGACCTTCTGGAAAGACAATTTCCAATTGAAAGTATCGATCAGCCCATGCAGTTTAAAACGGCCCAGGAATTTGCTAACCGGCTCTCGGTGCATGTGAATCATTTGAACCGGTCTGTGAAAGAAATTACAGGCAGACCGACCAGCGCCCACATTGCAGAAAGGATCATTATGGAGGCAAAAGCGCTTCTCATCCATACCGATTGGACCATTGCCGAAATTGGCTATGCGCTTGGATTTGAGTATCCTGCGTATTTCAACAACTATTTTAAAAGACTCACCGGCACTGTGCCATCTTCGGTGCGATCCTGATTCATCTTGCGACGTGCTTTGGTCAGCATTGTTTGATATCCATAGTATACCGGTTGATTTCCATTGGATTCAGCAGTGGGATTCCCGCTAGATTTGAAGTATTAAAACGCAGAAAGCACATGAAACAATCAAGAGCAATCCTGTACCCTTTACTGGTATTTATCCTGGCGATCATGGCATGTAATTCAAACGGTAGCATGGACCCGAACCGCAATAACGACACCGGGCTGGAAAGCCCCGGGCAGGATAGCCCCGGCATCGACAGCACTGACGTGGACTCTTCCGGCAACCGATTGAAAATCATCATTGGTTCAAGAACATTCAATGCCACGCTGGTTTCGAGCCCGACCGTTACGGCCTTCAAAGCAAGACTTCCAATGACAGTGAACATGACCGAGTTGAATGGCAATGAAAAGCTTTACAATTTCGGCAGCGCCTTGCCAACCAAAGCTTCCAACCCGCGCAACATCGCAGCCGGTGATCTGATGCTTTACGGATCCTTCACGCTGGTGCTTTTTTACGAGTCATTTCCGACACCGTACAGCTATACCAGGCTAGGGAAAATAGACAATCCATCCGGTTTTGCTGCGGCTGTCGGCAAAGGTTCGGTTTCAGTCCGCTTTGAAATGGAATAGGGAAGGGGTGGAGTTGTCAGAGTCGCTTTTTAACGAAGCGATACCTCGCCTTTGTAGCCCCAGAGGGGCTTCCAGTCTATCACGAAATCGCACAAGATAGGATGTAGGGGGCTCCTCCGGAGCCAGGTTTTGGAATATTTATTTCGCCTTTTTTGCATCGCCTTTGTAGCCCCAGAGGGGCTTCCTGTTTATAGAAACATCGCACAAGATATGAAAAAGGGCTCCGGAGGAGCCTCCTGACCGACTACAATGAAGGAGGCCTCGCGGGAGCCTGGATATAGAGGAAATCTGTTTATGGCGATCGCTTCCGCGATCCGCCAGCTGGACGATGCGGATATGCCTTTCGGACAGTTTGATATTCATAAGGAATTGTTTGATATCCTACATTCTCCTCAATCGTGTCAGCTTATATTGGGTATATCAAAAGAGTGCAGAATGATCACGATTTTGTGACTATGACTTAGCTTACTTTTACACGGTATAGTTATTGTAGTTCAACAAGTTATACGCAAAAGGGCGAAACTATGAAAGAAGAAAATTCAGCAGGCCACATCAGCCGGCGCGAAATGCTGGCCGGGACTGCAATTGCAGTTACCACGCTGGCTATTACCAAGGTCACCGGAGTAGAGGCGGGGCCGGAGCCGCAGGCCGTTACACCTGTTGTTTCAGCTGAGGTATCGTTCACCGTGAACGGAAAGGTCCAGAAACTGGAAATCGATACCCGGACAACATTGCTGGATTCACTCCGGGAACATTTGCACCTGACAGGCACCAAAAAAGGTTGTGATCATGGACAGTGCGGTGCTTGCACGGTGCTTGTCAATGGCAAGCGTATCAATTCCTGTCTTTCGCTCGCCTTGCAGCACGAAAATGATTCGATCACAACAATCGAGGGGCTGGGATCACCTGAAAAGCTTCATCCGATGCAATCTGCATTCATCAAGCATGATGGATATCAATGCGGTTATTGCACGCCGGGACAGATATGTTCGGCCGTGGCGGTGCTGGAAGAAATAAAAGCAGGCATACCCAGTCACGCAAGTGCCGATTTGAATTCGAAAGTTGCTTTTACTAGTGCGGAATTCAGGGAACGGATGAGCGGGAATATCTGCCGGTGCGGCGCATACTCCAACATTGCCGAGGCAGCAGCAGAAGTTGCGGGCGCATAGCGGGTAAAACCTAATGCATCATTTTCACCAAAGACATTCCATCCGATGAAATCATTCACATACCAGCGCGTGACTACGCCAGTCGAGGCGGCCGCAGCCATTGCTGCTAAACCAGGTGCTAAATTTCTAGCCGGCGGCACAAACCTGCTCGACCTGATGAAATTACAGATCGAAACGCCCACCCACCTGATCGACATCGGCCGTATTGGACTGGATAAAATTGAACCGACAGCCAATGGCGGCGTAAGAATAGGCGCACTCGTCACCAACACCGACCTTGCGGCAGACCCGCTTATCCGCAAAGATTACGGCATTTTATCCAGGGCATTGGTCGCTGGCGCTTCGGGTCAGCTTCGTAATAAGGCGACGACGGCGGGCAATCTTTTGCAGCGCACGCGGTGCCCTTATTTCTATGATACCAATCAGCCATGTAACAAGCGGGTGCCCGGAAGCGGTTGCGCAGCCATTGCCGGTTTCAGTCGGCAACTAGCTGTTATAGGCAGCAGCGATGCCTGCATTGCCACCTATCCCGGCGATATGGCCGTGGCTATGACGGCGTTGGATGCGACGGTTGAAACCATTAACCCAGCTGGCAAGACCCGGCAGGTTCCCATTTCGCAGCTTTATCGTTTACCGGGGAAAACGCCGCATCTGGAAACCACGCTGGAAAAAAATGAGCTTATCACTTCCGTGGTGCTGCCTGCTCCGGCCGGAGGCACACATATCTATCATAAAGTCCGTGACCGGGCTTCCTATGCATTCGCACTGGTTTCGGTTGCTGCCATTTTATTTAAAGATGGGACTGGCAGGATTGCCGTTGGCGGCATTGCTCCAAAACCCTGGCGTGTTCCCGGGGCAGAAAGTCTGTTACCATCGGGCGCCAAGCCATTTTCTGCAAAACTGATGGAAGGCGCCAGGCCCACTAAGGAGAGTGAATTCAAAGTCAATTTGGTAGAACGCACTATTGCACTGGTCTTAAAAGAAGGGAAAAGCTGATATGAAATTCGACAAACCAGCAGGGCAAAACCCCATCGATCAGTTAAAGGTCGTTGGCAAGCCAACCGACCGCATTGAAGGCCCTTTGAAAACAACCGGCACGGCCAAATATGCCTATGAATACAATGAGGAGGTTACTAATCCTGCTTACGGCTATATCTTAGGTGCGGCCATTGCGCGTGGGACCATTACGCGCATCGATCAGGCTGCGGCCAAAGCTGCGCCAGGTGTGTTGGCAATTGTCACCGCTGCGAATGCCGGTCCATTGCAGGCTGGAAAGTTTTACGTCAGCCGTTTTCTGGCCGGGCCGCAGGTCGACCATTATCACCAGGCGGTGGCTATCGTCGTGGCTGAAACTTTCGAACAGGCACGGTCAGCAGCCGCGCTTTTGAAGGTTGAATACAAAAAACAAGCTGGCAATTATGATCTGGAAGCTTCAAAAGAGGGTGCCCAGCCTCCTAACCCAGGCCCATACACGCCTCCGGGTGAATCCCGCACAGGCGACTTTGACGGAGCATTCAAAACAGCTGAGGTAAAAATAGATCGATCTTATTCCACACCTGACCAGGCACATGCGATGATGGAGCCTCACGCCACCATTGCAAAATGGGAGGGTGATAAGCTGACATGCTGGTGTACCATTCAGCAGATTAACTGGGGCGTACGCGACCTAGCTTTCATATTAGGTATACCCAAAGAAAATGTGCGGCTTATCTCAGCTTACATCGGCGGTGGTTTCGGCGGGAAGGGTACAGTGCTTTCAGATCTTGTGGCTGCAAGCCTAGCGGCCCGTGCTGCTGGCCGGCCGGTAAAGCTGACATTGCAGCGTCCTTTGATGTTCAATAACACCATTCACAGGCCTAAAACCATTCAGCGGATCAGGATCGGGGCAAATCCCGACGGCACTATTACGGCGATAGGTCATGAAAGCTGGTCGGGTAATCTGCCAGGGGGCATGACCGAATCTGCTACTGCATCAACCAGGATATTATATGCGGGTGCCAACAGGCTTACCAGGCTCCGGCTGGCCGTTTTGCATCTTGCTGAGGGCAGCGCCATGCGGGCACCGGGAGAGGCATCGGGTATGATGGCACTGGAAATAGCGATGGACGAAATGGCTGAAAAGCTGCAAATGGACCCGGTCGAGTTCCGGATCAAAAATGATACACAGGAAGATCCCGAGAAACCGGGACGCAAGTTTTCGACCCGTAAACTGGTTGAATGCCTGCGCGAGGGAGCTAAGAAATCTGGATGGGAGCGCCGAAATGCCAAGCCGGGTGCAATCAAGGAAGGGGACTGGCTCATCGGGATGGGCGTGGCCGCAGCGATGCGGGGTGCTCCCATTACTAAATCCGCTGCACGTGTACGGCTGGATAGCAACGGCAGGATCACTGTGGAAACCGATATGACCGACATCGGCACCGGCACCTATACCATTATCGCCCAGACAGCCGCAGAAATGATGGGCGTCGGGATTGATCAGGTTCAGGTGAAGCTTGGCGACTCGTCTTTCCCCGAGTCATCAGGGTCAGGCGGGCAGTGGGGAGCAGCATCTTCCACTTCCGGCGTGTATGCGGCCTGCATCAAACTGAGGGAGGCAGTAGCCGGTAAGCTTGGTTTCGATGTGGAAAAAGCACGGTTTTCGGATGGTCGTATTATTCTTGGTGATAAAAGTGCTGCCTTAATTGAGGCTGCCAAAGGCGGGGAGCTTGTCGCCGAGGATACAATGACCTATGGCGAACTTTCCAAAGAATACGCGCAGGATACATTCGGGGCGCATTTTGTGGAAGTGGGCGTGAATGCATTTACCTATGAAATCCGTGTAAGAAGAATGTTGGCAGTGTGCCACGCAGGCAGGATTTTGAATCCAAAGGCGGCGCGCAGCCAGATAATCGGCGCGATGACGATGGGCGTAGGCGCAGCATTAATGGAGGAAATGGTTGTGGACAAGAAGGTAGGCTTTTTTGTAAATCATGACCTGGCAGGCTACGAAGTGCCTGTTCATGCAGACATCCCGCACCAGGAAGTAATCCTGTTGGAAGATCTTGACCCTACGATGTCGCCGATGAAAGCGAAGGGAATTGGTGAGCTGGGCATTGTTGGTGTGGCAGCAGCCGTGGCCAATGCAGTTTATAATGCGACCGGCATCAGGATTAGAGATTATCCTGTTACGCTGGATAAGCTATTAAGAGTAGTTTAAATAGATAGCGACTGGGAATTATCACGGACCCGAGATCATTCGCATGATTTTAGTACGGGTACAATAACATTTACCCAATTACCTGCAGCACTGTATTTATATCACGAGGATCACCATGGAGAACGAAAATAATGCCGGCGAACCGGAAAGCACGGGTGCATCGCGGCGTGCATTCCTGAAACAATCGTCCGCGCTTGCTGCCTTCGCGCTGACGCCGCCCGCCGCCGTTCACGCCGTGGAGAGAGGGCTGGACGAAAAAGTGGCAGTTGCATTTGAACAGCAGCCGCTTCGCGTGGAGATCAATGGTGTAGCGCAACAATTATCGGTGGAGCCGCGGGTGACTTTACTGGACTTACTTCGCGAACAATTAAACCTTACCGGCACCAAAAAAGGCTGCGACCACGGTCAGTGCGGCGCTTGCACGGTGCACGTCGATGGGCAGCGCGTCAATTCCTGCCTCACGCTGGCACTCACCACGGAAGGCAGCAAGGTTACAACGATCGAGGGATTGGGTAGTGTCGACAAACTGCATCCGATGCAGGAAGCATTTATCAAACACGATGGATTTCAATGCGGCTATTGCACACCTGGACAAATCATGTCGGCCGTGGCCTGCATTAATGAAGGACATGCCAATTCGCCCGACGAAGTGCGGGAATATATGAGTGGAAATATCTGCCGCTGCGGTGCGTACGCCAACATTGTGGAAGCGATCATGGAAGTTAAATCGAAAGGAGGCCGGATATGAACCCATTTCAATTCACGCGTGCAAACACGACCCAGGCGGCAGTATCGGCCGTTTCAAAAGAAACTGGCGCCTATTTTCTGGCCGGTGGCACAAACCTGATCGATCTTGTCAAAAGGGAGGTTATCATTCCCGAGCGGCTCGTTGACATTAACCGTTTGCCCCTTGCCACGATTGAAGAAACCGCCTCAGGTATCCGAATTGGAGCAATGGCAAAAAACTCGGCGGTTGCCGATCACCCGTTGATTAAAAAACATTTCCCATTGCTATCCATGGCCTTGAATGCAGGTGCTTCTGCCCAGCTTCGCAACATGGCGACCGTAGGAGG
The DNA here is from genome assembly GCF_001424405.1 of Dyadobacter sp. Leaf189. GTDB lineage: Bacteria > Bacteroidota > Bacteroidia > Cytophagales > Spirosomataceae > Dyadobacter. The sequence continues at coordinate 348,457 of NZ_LMPS01000004.1, read as the reverse complement.
CAACATGATGCAGCGGACACGCTGTCCGTATTTTTATGATCATTCCATGCCTTGCAATAAACGCAGTCCGGTGCAGTCGGGTCCTTTCAAAGGGCAGCTTAATGGTCCCGCAGGCTGTGGTGCGATTGGTGGTGTCAACAGAATGCATGCGATCTTCGGGACTTCCGAAAAATGCATCGCCGTGCACCCCAGCGACATGTGCATTGCGCTGGCTGCACTGGACGCGACGGTCAATGTAACGGGGCCAAAAGGGAACCGCAGCATTCCTTTTGCCGAATTTCACCGCCTGCCAGGCGATGCTCCACAGAAAGATAACACGCTCCTTCCGGGAGAGCTGATTCTTTCAGTAGATGTTCCAAAAAATGAAATGAGCAAATATTCGCATTATCTCAAAGTGCGCGACCGCGCATCCTATGCATTTGCGCTGGTGTCAGTGGGCGTTGCTGCGGATATGAAGGGCAAGACGATTCAGGATATCAGGCTGGCGATGGGCGGCGTAGCACATAAGCCGTGGAGGCTCGCCGAAGCGGAGGTTTATTTGAAAGGGAAGGAAGCAACCCTTGAAAATTTCAAACAAGCCGCCACCTTGGCTATGCAAGGCGCAAAAGGTTACGGGGAAAATGATTTTAAACTGACCCTAGCTCCAAATGCCATCATCGAAGCACTTCAAATCGCCACGCAAACCGTCTGATCATGAAAAACGAAAAAAATCCACCGCTTGACCGGATCGACGGACGAATGAAAGTAACCGGCGGAGCCAAATACTTTGCTGATTTTGCCATTCCCAATATGACCTATTGTGTCATTGTAGGCAGTGAGATCGCGCGTGGGACCGTCACTAATATTGATATTAAAAAAGCACAAGGCGCTCCGGGCGTGCTCGGCGTATTTACCCATCAGAACATGCCGCCCATTCCGGGCTGGGATGCGCCGCCAAGCAAGCAGGCTGACGGACCACCGCCCAAGCCGGATACTGAAGAAAAATACCGCATTCTCAGCAGTCCGAAAATTCTGTTCGACGGGCAGCCGATTGCCATGGTTGTCGCTGATACCTACGAGCGCGCCACCTACGCGGCATCATTGGTCAAAGCCACTTACAGCAAGCAGGCAGCACGGACGGATCTGGACAAACATAAAAAAGACGAGATCACACCCAAGGGTGGCGATTACGCGCGCGGAAATGCAAAAGCTTTTGAATCCGCTCCTGTCCAGCTGGAATCGGAATATACCATTCCGATTGAAGTCCATAATCCGATGGAATTGCATGGGATTGTTGTGCATTGGACCGGCGCTGATCAGCTGATGATCTATGCCAAAACGCAGGGCGTCAATTCTACCCAGCAGGCTATGGCGCAAGCATTCAAACTGGATCCAAAAAACATCCATGTGCATACCGAATTCATGGGAGGCGGCTTTGGAATGGGATTACGCACCTGGCCGCAGGAAACCGCGACCGTGGCCATTGCCAAAAAAGTAGGTCGTCCCGTAAAACTGGTGATGCACCGCAGCCAGATGTTTACCACGGTTGGTCACCGTCCTTACACGGCGCAGTCCATTCAAATGGGCGCGGACAAAAACGGCAAACTCATCTCCATTCATCACGCGGCAACAGCAGAAACAGCTAAATACGAAGACTTTACGGAAGCTACTGTCAACATGACGAAGTTTATGTATGACTGTCCGAATGTAAGCACGCGCTATCGCCTTGTGCGCCTGGACCGCAGTGTGCCCATCTGGATGCGCGGCCCGGGTGAAGCCACAGGTGCATTTGCATTGGAGTCGGCCATGGACGAAATGGCGCACAAGCTAAACATGGACCCGATTGAATTCAGGATTAAAAATTATACGGAAACAGATCCCGAACACAACAGGCCGTATTCAAGCAAACATTTAAAAGAAGCTTACGAGCGCGGCGCAGAAGCAATAGGCTGGAAAGAGCGGAAAAACGAGCCGGGCGTCAGCAAGGAAGACAACTGGCTTGCCGGTTATGGCATGAGCACGGGTGTTTTCAATGCATTCAGATGGGAAGCTTCTGCCAGAGTGGTGCTTAATGCGGATGGATCGCTGGTGGTGCAAAGTGCGGTGACCGACATCGGTCCGGGCACAGGCACCGCCTTGACGATGATCGCACACAATGTGCTGGACATTCCTTTTGATCGCATCAAGGTCGAGTATGGCGACACGTCGTTACCCAAAGCGCCAAGCCAGGGCGGTTCGGCCATCGTGTCCGCAGTAGGCTCTGCTGTTTTTGATACTTGTACCAAAATCAAAAATGAGCTGTTTGAACTTACGACAAAGGCAGGCGCACCGCTTGCCGGCAGTAAGGCCGCTGATCTTTCAATGGAAAACGGAAACATCTTTTTATCTAATAGCCCTTCAAAAAAGGTAGCGGTAACTGAGTTATTGAAAACCAATAACCTGCCTTCCATCGCCCAAACGGCCGACTCGAAAGGGAGCGCCGAGCAGGAAAAATATTCGATGTATTCTTTCTCAGTGCATTTTGTGAAGGTTAAAGTGAACGCACTTACAGGTGCTGTGCGTGTAACCAAAGCCGTCAGCGTAGCCGATTCAGGCAGGATCATCAGTCCAAAAACAGCAGCAAGCCAAATGATTGGCGGCGTGACTGGCGGCATCGGGATGGCGCTAACGGAAGAAGCGATCATTGATCACCGATTTGGCCGGTTTGTCAACAATAACCTGGCGGATTACCACGTAGCAGTCCATGCCGACGTGCCCGCGATCGAAACCATTTTCATTGATAAGCCCGACCCGATCATTAACCCAATGGGCGCAAAAGGAATGGGCGAGATTGCATTGATCGGTTTTTCTGCGGCGGTAGCCAATGCGGTTTTTAATGCGACGGGGAAGCGGATCAGGCAGCTGCCTATTACACCGGATAAGGTGATGCAGCAGGTATCTTGAAGCTCAATTTATGATTCTTGATGGTTCTAGTAAGCCAGTGTATTGCTTTTTGCCATCCGTTCTTTGGATTGCAATAACCGCGTCACCTTTGTGAATCCGATTACTTCGCCCGAGTTATCATGTATAGCAGTAATCACGATTCTTGCCCAGAACCGGGAACCATCTTTTCTAAGGCGCCAACCTTCCGTTTTTGCTGAGCCAACCGCGGTAACCCGCTGGATCAGCAACTGTGGCACCCGAAGCGCCAGATCATCATCACTGTAGAATATACTGAAATTTTTACCAATGACTTCGTGCGCTTTATAGCCTTTTAAAATCTCAGCTCCCTTATTCCAGTTTTCCACATTCCCTTCCTTATCCAGGAGAAGGATCGCGTAGTCTTCAATTTCTTCGACCATTTTGCTGAAACGAAGCGCTTTGATATCTTTTTCAGCGAGTGACTCGGTGACAATAGCACGAATCCGCTGATCCAGCAGATCAGTAGTCTAGGACATCATCGCGATCCATTCTTCATCGACTTCCTGATATCCATTTTTGACAAGACTCACAAGTGCCATGATCGTGGTTAAGGGCTGCCTTATATCATGTGACTGGATGTAAGCGATTTTTACCAGAGACTCATTCTTTGACTGGATTTCGTCCATTTGTTTCTTTAATAACTTGTCACGTATTTCCAGTTCAAGCATAAATACAACCTGTCTTGCCAGAACTGTAAGTGCGGTTTTCTGAATCTCGCTGAGATCATTGGGTTTAAGGTCGAACAAGCACAGCGTGCCAAGTTTGTACCCATTATTAAGCGCAAGGGGAACACCCGCATAAAAACGGACGCCAGGATCAAACTTTACCAGTACATTTTCATGAAACCGCAAGTCTTTCGTTGCATCAGGGACAATCATCAGCTCGTCTTCATCAATGGCATACCGGCAAAAAGAAGTTTCGTGGGGCATTACCTCGTGGTCCACTCCGATCCGTACCTTGATCCAGTTATGGTGCTCGTCCAGAAGCGTTATGAGGGCCACCGGCTTTTCACACAGGCTGGCAGCTAATTCAACGATATCCTGAAACTCCTTCTTTTTGTCAAACTCAGTTTCCAGGAGAAACCGGACCAATTTCAACCTTTCATGCTCCCTGTCCGATCCAGACTTATTCACCATAACCGTATTCTTTATCAACATGCAGTATCCCTGCGTGTCATTTAACTATAATGGGTTCTTAAACATGATATTAATCTAATCACAAAATCTTACACTATGAACTTTAAATGTTAATTCTGCACAAAGATTTCCGCAGTGTTGTTTGCCAAGGACGTTTTCCAAGTAAGTGCATGTACCGCTCAGTTAACACCGGCAAATCCACACAGCTTGGTAGTTCAGCTTTTTATTGCCAACCCAGTTTCACTCGCAAGGCGCTTTTATAGGTATCCCCAACCGGCAGATGTTTTCCTGCAACTACAATCTTTAACTTTTCGAAATAGCTGATTTTGCTGATGTTAACAATGTAGGACTTATGGATCCGGACGAAGCAATTATCCGGTAATATCTGTTCCATATTCTTCATTCGCTCCAATGTCAAAAGTTTGCCAGTTGTGAGATAAAAGACAAGGTAATCGCCCAGGCCTTCGATATAAAGGATCGTTTCGTAATCCACCTTCTGGATCTTGTATTCTGTTTTCAAAAGCACATATCCGGAGCATGGCGGCATCGCCGACGATTCCATTCGCTGCTTTGCCTTGGCTATGCCAATAAGGAAGCGGTCAAAGGTTATCGGCTTTAAAAGGTAGTCTATCACATCATATTCGTATCCATTCAAAGCGTATTCTGTATAAGCTGTGGTGATGATTACTTTGATTTTGCTATTGTTCAAAGACCTCATGATATCAATGCCTGTGATCTCCGGCATTTGTATGTCCAGGAACACCAGGTCAGCCAATCCGTTTTGAATAGCGTCAAGTGCCTGGTTGGCGCTCGTCGTTTGCAGAACAAGTTGAAGCCCCGGTGTTTTTTTGATGTAACCTGCTAACAACCGGATAGCGGGGTGCTCGTCATCTACGACGAGGCAACGCAGCACGTTATGATGCTCCATACAGTAACTGCAGTTTTACGATAAACAGGTCCCCGTTGCTTGTGATATCTAACCGGTAACGTCCGGTATAAAGCAAATTCAATCGCTGCTTTACATTATGAATGCCAATGCCCCCGGTCGCGTCCTTTCGATGACTTCCAATTGCATTGCTGCAAATGAAATCCAGTCGTACCGGGTCACTGCTGATCTCAATATTCAGCCAGCGTTTTTCGTCGCTTACTTTCCCGTGCTTAAATGCATTTTCAATGAATGGGATCAATAGGAACGGAGGTATTCTAGCCTCTTCGTGGCTGATTTTCCGGGTAATCTCTATTTCTGAGGGATGCTCAAAACGGAGTTGTTGTAACGCGACATATTTTTCGAGATAGTTGATTTCAGTGCTTAACAATACCGTTTCGTCGCTGTTGTATAGCATGTACCGGAGTAGCTCAGACAGTCCGGATATCGCCGGTAATGCAAGCGGACTCTGTTCAGACACAAGCGAGTAAATGTTGTTTAAATGATTGAACAGAAAATGCGGGTTGATTTGTGAGCGTAGTAACGACAATTCTGTCTTGCGGTTCTGCAATTCTAATGCTACTTGTTGCACTTCTTTATACTGTGAATACCTGACCAGATAAAAAACGGTAGCAAAGCCCACCTGTGTTGCAATCGGGAAAATGACCAGCTGGAAATAACGCGTCATACGCACAGGGGCATCTTCAAACAGCCTTGTCCAGGACAGCGCACAGAAAAAACTGATGATGCAGATCAGCAACAGTCCGCTGATCAGGGGTAGGTACCGCTTTCCAGGATGGTACCTGAATAGCAGAAGGTAAGCGCTTAGCGCCAGCAGATAATATATCCCAATGTCGCCTGTGAACTGTACCCATTCGGAAAGGCTGTGACTGCCATTCCCAACAGAAAAGTACCCGCGTGCCAAGGCAGGTAATTGCTTTGCGAGACCAAGCAGCGCATAAAAAACAACAAACGCTACCGAGAATAAAAGGAGCCTTTTCTTCATGGAACGAAGGTATTATAAATTTACCCTATCTACCTGACAGGGACTTACCTGTTTGTCGATGTGTTTTGCCTGTTGAACGACTTTCGGGGTTTCGGATAAACCTGCCGCCTACCTTGCCCGAAATTTAAACGTTCGATGATGAAACAATTTCCCCTGTTTTTAGCCCTTTTATGGTTGGTAAATGCAGTTGCATTAGTCCAATCCCAGCCGATTGATTCCTATTTTCAAGAACTCGGCCACCTCAAACAACATAATGGCAACATTTTACTGGCCCAAAACGGAAAGCCGGTTGTCAACTTTTCGTCTGGTTATTCAAACTTCCGCAGGCAGGTGCTAAACACCTCAGGTACTCAGTTTAATCTGGCTTCGATATCAAAGGTCATTACTGCAACTGCGGTATTGCAACTGAGAGACAGGGGCGGTTTTAATCTGGATGACGCAGTAAGTAACTACCTGCCTGACTTTCGGTACAGCGACATCAGGATCCGTCATTTGTTGACGCATACCTCCGGCCTTCCGGACCTGGAATTGTTTGAAAACCTGGTACGGCAATTCCCGGATACAATTATTACAAACCGGAATGTGTTACCGGAGCTGCACAAATGGGAGCGGGGCTTGTATTTCAAACCTGGCGATGAATTCCGGTACTGTAATACCGAGTATAATGTTCTGGCCCTTTTGGTGGAAAAAGTGAGTGGGATGCCGTTTCAGTCATATTTACAAAAATATATTTTCACACCATCGGGAATGAATGAAACCTATGTCGGCGGCGCTGAGATGAGCAGTAAAAAAGCTGCTCGTCCCACGGCGCATCCACACATGAAGCCGCACCCTGGCTACGATTCTTCGTTCGTCCTGGTCGATTCAATGTCAAGGTTCCGGTACTTGACTTATAATAACAGCGGCACAGTAGGTCAAGGCGGTGTAATCAGTACGGTCACAGATATGCTCCGCTTTGACAAGGCTTATTTTGATGGGAAACTTCTTAAAACGGGTACTATGCAGGAAGCAATGACGCCTGTCAAACTCAACAATGGACAGATATATTATTCCAAGGGAATGGATACGATGGCTGGTGAAGGTGAGATGACCTATGGCTTAGGCTGGGAGATTTTTGAGCAGAAAAGGTTTGGGAAATCTGTCGGTCACGGCGGTTTCAAATTCGGACTTGCCACTTTTTACTTGCATAACCTTGCCAAAAATCAGACGATCATAGGCTTTGACAATACTGCTGGCAGCGAGTTCGGGCGGTTCATCACATCAGCATTACTATTGTTAAATAACCAGTCGCCGCTCCCATTCAGGACCCGGAAATCATTGGTGACACTTTACGGAACAGCATTGGTAAAACGGGGTATTGATCACGCCGCAGCGCTTTTCAATGCAAACAAAGGGGACACTTTGACATACTATTTACATGAAGGAGAGATGAATGAGCTTGGCTATAATCTTTTTTATATGTCGGATATGGCAAACCATCGTGAGTTAGCACTCGAAGTTTTTAAACTGGCCACCTTTATTTTCCCTGAAAGCTTCAATACTTACGACAGCTATGGCCAACTGTTGAGGGACACTGGGAAGAAGGAAGACGCTATCCGGATGTACCGGAAATCAATTGAGTTGAACCCGGCTAATGAGGACGGAAAGAGGATCCTCAGTCAGTTATTAAAGTCAGACAGCGATCGCAATTCACCCAATCGGTAAATCCCTGCTCACTATCTGACCAAAAACGAAATCAGACTTGACTATAAACTGCAGCATTACAAATTCTACGTTTTAATTTTTTATTAAGTTAATCCTCAATCCACTAAAGAAGTAAAAACAAAAGATATATTTGAGGTCACGCGACACGATCATTGGTAATCATGAATTCCGGTAGCCTATTCGACGAAAGAGAAAGCCTCGCTGCACTGGCGCGGGGTGACGAGTCGGCGTTCGTGCAAATCTTCCAGGAGTACAGCCCCAAGGTTTACCGGGTCGCATTGAAATTTCTGGACTCCCGAGAAGCTGCGGAAGAGGTGGTACAGGATATTTTTATGGATATCTGGCTCCGTCGTGAGAAAATGGCCGAAGTTCTGAACCTGGGCGGTTACCTGCGGGGAATGGTGAGGAAGCAGGTTTACGACGCTTATCGCTCAAACACCGTATTCTCAAACCTCGCCAGCGAGCTGAATTACCTCAATCAATCAGCCAACACCACCGAACAGCTGATCCAGGAGCATGAATATGAATGCTTTTTAGAAGAAGTAATCGGCAAGCTGCCTGTTCACCAACAGGAAATTTACCGGCTCGCACGCCAGGAAGAACTTAGCCACGAGGAGATCGCCCAGCGACTGAACCTTACCCGTTTGGCCGTCAAATCTCACATGAAGCGTATTCTTAGTTTCATTCGCGTCCGGCTGGAACCCCTTTTAAAAGCTGAAATGCTGGCTTTTATTTCCCCTTTTTTGATGAATTAGAAGATCAGGATTCTCTGATTTCCTCATTATTCATTCCATTCTCAATTTATTTTGAAAATGCGTGCCCCCTGCGACACTTTTCGCAGACATGTATTTTAGAAGCCGGACAATAAGCCGGAACATCATCATTTTTTTGTTCTGATGAAAAAAGAACCAGACGGCGGGGACACACCTGATCCCGGACAAACCCAGCGATTTGATTATTTGATGGCGCGCTATATTGCCCGGGAGGCTTCCGGGGCGGAGCAGGAGGAACTGCGCTGGCTTGCCGAAAATGGTTTCGAGACACAATTCAAAAAATGGATAGACGAGCAGTACAACCTCGAAACCGGCACCGAATCCATGCCGGACCAGGTGCAGGCCGAAATCCTGGTTAATATTCTGGGTGCAACCCCGGCAAAACAAAAGTCATTTCAATTCCGGTGGAGCTGGGCAGCAGCGGCTATCCTCCTGCTGGGTTCGGTATGGTGGCTTACAGCCCGGAATGTGCCCGTCAATGAGAACATTGCCCGCACGGAAATCCATTCAGAGAATTCGGATCAGCTGAATTTTAAAGGAAAGCAATACCTGAACCTCCCCGATGGCAGCAGCGTGCTCATGAACGAAGGCAGTGAGCTGAGCTACTCTCCCGGGATGTTCGCAAAGGGTATCCGTACCGTAAACTTAAAGGGCGAAGCCTACTTTGATGTAGCGCATGATCCGAAAAGCGTTTTCCAGGTGAGGGCAGGAGAGATCCTGACGCGTGTGTTGGGGACCGCATTCAATGTCCGAGTACTGCCGGGTGAAGTGAAGGTGACAGTTACCCGCGGGCTCGTGGAAGTGGGAGGTAATGACCGAATTTATACAAAGTTGAAACCTGACGAGCAGGTTACCGTCAATGTAGAAAGTGATCAGTTCACGACCACGCGCATTGACGCAGAGCGGGAACTCGCGTGGCGAAACAACTACCTGGTTTTTGATAACATAAGACTTGAAGAAGCCCGCGAGCTGATCGAGCATCACTACGGCACCGAGCTTACATTTACCGAGCCCGAAATCCTCAAATGCCGCGTCACCGCTTCCTTCCTGAATGCAGAAGATTTGCCTACCGTTCTCAAAGTACTATCCGCATTGACGGGCGCGACCTATTCCATTGACGGAAAAAAGGCGACTATAACGGGAGGTTCCTGTACCTAACCCTTGCAAAACCAGCTTAACCAACCATAACATGCCAACCCAACACCTCCTCCGCCCACATCCCGACGACAGCTAGACGGCACGACCCGTATATGGAGTAAAAAACAAAGCCCCCCGGCGGCCACCGGAAGGCTTCAATACCGTAGCAAATGGATGTTACGGCTCCGTTTTTAACATTTTGGAATCACTAAAAACGTCTGGTAAATGTATAAAAATTTTATCAACCGGGGAAGGCATGCCCTTTCTGCCCTACAACCCGCTATTAAGTCGATCATGCGAATAGGGTTGCTCTATCTCATTATTACCGTCACCTGTGCACAGCTGCTACTGGCTAATTCGTCAGGTGCACAGTCGCTGGCCGAAATCCAGGTTTCAGTCGAGCTCAGGAACGAAGAAGTCAGGAGTCTTCTCAAACAAATAGAGAAGCAGACTGCACTGCGCTTCGCTTACATGGAAAACCAGCTGAGCCGTAAGGAAAAGTTTAATCTTCCAAAAGGCCGGTACAGGGTTTCAGAGGCGCTGAATGTCACACTTCCCGCCTTGAACCTGGCCTATATGAACACAGGGAATGTCGTGTATATCGTGCGGAAACAGCCCGACCAGAGAGAAGGGAAATCTCCGCAGGCAGGCATAAGTGAGCATACCGGGGTGGCACCTGCCGCGCCTGTTCAACTCACGGTAAAAGGGAAAGTTGCCGATGAAAAAGGGGAGGGGCTGCCGGGTGTCAACATCATTTTAAAAGGCACCCAACAAGGACAAATCAGCGATGTAAATGGCCGGTTTTCCATTGAAGTCCCCGATGAAGATGCCGTGCTGGTGTTTTCTTTCGTGGGGTACATTCCGCAGGAAGTGGCTGTTGGTAAAAAAACGGATATCGAAGTTCTGTTGAAAGTGGATCAGAAGGCGCTCGACGAAGTGGTGGTAGTCGGCTACGGCACCCAGCAACGCAAGAATATCTCTGGTTCCATCGCTACTGCACCGACAGAACTGGTCGCCAACCGGCCGGTCATGAATGTGGGCCAGGCACTACAGGGAACAGTCGCCAACCTTTCCGTGAATGTGGGTAATGGCCGGGCAGACACTTCGCCGAGCTACAACATCCGCGGTCAGAATTCAATCAACGGGACCGACGGGCCGATGGTGGTGATCGACGGCATCATTATGGACGCTGCCGCGCTCAACAACCTCAATCCCCAGGATATTGAAAATGTAAGTGTACTGAAAGATGCTGCTTCGGCCGCCATTTACGGTTCGCGTGCAGCTTTCGGGGTGATTTTGGTCAAAACCAAATCGGGCCGGACTGAAAAACCGCAGATCAGCTATAACAACAACTTCGTGATCAAGCAGCCGACTTACCGGCCGCAGATCGTGGAGGACCCGTATACCAACTTTTGGTACTCTAATCAAATGGGTGCTTTTCAGTTCGGTGCACACGTGCTGGAATATGCCCAGCGTCTGCAAAATGACCCGAGCCTGCCCAAATTCATGGAGTTCGGCGGTTCCTGGACTTACTTTGAAAGCACAAACTGGTATGATCAGATTTTCAGGAAACAAGCATTTTCAACGCAGCACGGGATCGAGATCTCCGGTAAAACGGATCGCGTAAATTATCTGTTGTCCGGAAATTTCCAGCACGAAGACGGTCTGCTTAAACCCGTTGGTGAAGATTTTAACCGCTATAATATTCGCAGCAAGCTGGATTTCAGAGTGACCGACTGGTGGACGATCGGCAACAATACCAGCTTTATGCGTAACAGCTATTCCCGCCCCAGCGCATTCAATGACGCTTTTCTGTTTTACTCTCAAACAATGGGGTCTTATGAGGCAGTACGCAATCCGGAAGGCGGCTGGTCGTCGGCGGGTGTTCAAAGTGTAGGTAAAATGATCGACGGCGGACAAGCGGAAACCACGAACAATCTCTTTCAATCATCGCTCAACACAAAGATTTCTTTACTGAAAGATGTGCTGGATTTGCAGGGCAATTTTGCTTATACCAACAATATGACGCTGAATCAGTGGGGTAATTTCTCCGTTCCCTACAAGCGCGGTCCGAGCCTGCCCTTTATTTCGGGAGGTAACAATGCGGCAGCGAGAGGTACCACGCCCCGCACCCAGATCTATATGGATGCGTATGCGAATTTTACCAAAACATTTGCGCAAAAGCATTTCGTGAACGTAATGGCGGGTTACAGCCAGGAATCGTATCGCAACCAGTATCTGTACTACGACCGGGTGGGGCTCGTTACACCTACTTTCCCTACGCCGCAGCTGGCAACAGGTACCATATCCTTGCAGGAGAGCGTCACGAAGTGGGCGATGCGAAGCGGATTTGCCAGGCTGAACTACATTTTCGACAATAAATACATTATGGAAATGAACGGCCGTTACGACGGATCTTCCCGGTTCCCGAAAGGCAAACGCTTCGTTTTCAACCCCTCGGCTTCCGTCGCGTGGGTACTCTCCAACGAATCGTTTATGGAATTCCTGACGCCGGTAGCGAGCCACCTGAAAGTGCGGGCTTCTTACGGACAACTTGCCAACCAGGCCAGCAGTGTGTTCGGGTATATGCCAACAATGGGTTTTTCAAGATTAAACGCCATGCTTGATGGTACGCGCCCGATGACCGTCGGCGCACCCGGGCTCGTGGCAGGCGACTATACCTGGGAGCGCGTGATCACGCGTAATTTGGGACTTGACATGAACTTCCTGCGCGACAGGCTTTCATTCTCGGGTGACCTTTTCATCAGGGACACAAAGGATATGCTCACCAAAGCCAAAACCTATCCCGGTACACTCGGCGCGGCTGCTCCCAATGTCAATGCGGCCGATTTGCAAACCAGAGGGTGGGAAGTTAACCTGGGCTGGCGCGACCGGTTCAAGTTGGGTAAAGACGATTTCAGATACAATTTCAATTTGATCCTTTCCGATAACCGCGCCAAAATTACCCGGTACGACAATGCGACGGGTACGCTGGACGACCATTATGTAGGGAAGCGGATCGGTGAAATCTGGGGACTTACTACACTGGGCTACTTTGGCAGCAATGATGAAGTGAAAACCCATGCAGATCAGTCGCAGGTATCCTCCAATGCCTATCCGCTTGAAGCGGGTGACCTCAAATTCGCTGACCTTAACGGGGATGGAAAGGTGAACCGCGGGCAATGGACACTCAATGATCACGGCGACTATTCTATTATCGGGAACAGCGAGCCGCGCTACGCATTCGGTCTGAACCTGCGCGGCGAATGGAAAGGCTTTGATGTGGGCGCGTTTTTCCAGGGAGTAGGCAGGCGTAATTTTTACCCGACCTACCGCAGTACTACAACGGATTACGAGTTTTACAGCTATTACGCCACGCAATGGACGCATCTCACACCGCACATGCGTGATAACCACTGGACGCCCGAACGTACTGATACATTCTACCCTCGCCTGAAACCCGGCATTGCTGAGACACCCGGCAGGGAAATGGCAGTGGAGCAAACCCGCTATCTGCAGAACGCTGCCTATTTGCGTTTGAAAAACCTGTCTATCGGGTACACGCTTCCGGCGAATGCGACCAAAGCAATCCGTCTGAGCAGGGTCCGCGTTTTTGCCAGTGGGGATAACCTCTTTACATGGAGCAAGCTTCCGAAGTTCTACCAGGTTGACCCTGAACTTGCCGGACGTGCAAGCAATGGTGGCGGGATCGCCTATTCCTTGCAGCGTGTCTTTTCTTGTGGCCTGAATGTAACTTTTTAAATCTCAAATGTCATGTGCATGCATGACATCATACTGTATCTGTTATGAAAATCAAGCTGATTAAATATAGATCCCTGGTTCCGGCAATTTTAGCCGCAATCTTCCTTGGCAGCTGCGACGACGCTTTTCTAAATGTGCGTCCCGAAACGGAGATTACTGCCGATGCATTCTTCGCTACACCTGCCGATCTTGAAATTTACTCCAATCAATTTTACACCTATCTGCCCGATCCTGTTAATGACCGGGGTTCCGACAATGTGGTGGCCACAGCTATCGATAACGAGTATGCGTATATGGTGATGAGAGGCGTGGTCAATCCGGATAATGTAGGCCAGTGGGCTTCACAATGGAACCGGTTGCGTACGATTAATTTCATGCTCGAAAGGGTAAATCAGACTACCGGAGCTGCTGCGGATATTAACCATTATGTCGGCATTGCACGTTTTTTCCGGGCTCTGCATTACTACGATCTGGTGAGACAATACTCCAATGTCCCCTGGTATGGACGTACATTAAAGACTACCGATACCGAGCTACTTTTCAAATCCCAGGATCCAAGAGCTGTTGTGGTTGATTCGATTATGGCGGACCTTGCGTTTGCGGTGGAGCATATCAAGCCTTCTATCGATGGAAAAGTATCCAAAACACGATTGACGAAGTACGCTGCGCTAGCCGCGCAGAGCCGCATTGCGCTTGAAGAAGGGACCACACGAAAATACCGCAAGGAGCTGGGCCTGAACGATGGAAACCGTTTTCTGGAAACTGCCCGGGACGCAGCAAAACAACTGATGGATACCGGTCTTTTCTCGATTGTTACTGCCAATGGGGCCGGCGAACGTAAACGAGCGTATGAAGCGCTTTTCAACAGCGAAAGCCTGAGCGGTAATCCTGAAATGATCCTGATCAGGGAATACAACCTTGCTGAAAGTGTTACCAATACCAAAAAAGCAGTTTTTAATGAAAATACCGGGTTATCGCGTGATTTGCTGGAAGCGTATCTGGCGGTCCAGAATGGAAAAGCAGTGCCGTTCCAGCAGGTTGCAGGTTATCAGACCATGACCTACTGGCAGGTCTTCCAAAACAGGGATCCCCGTCTGAATCAAACATTCATGCAGCCGGGTTTCAAAATGCCGGGCAATCCGAAGATCGCTTACCCGAACTGGAACATAGGCGGCTACCCGCAGGTCAAATCTTATCCGACAGATGCAGACCAGATTGACCTCGCAGGCGGACGCGGGCATACCGACAATCCTGTTTTCAGACTGGCGGAGGTTTATCTCAACTTCTGTGAAGCCAAGGCAGAGCTGGGTGAGCTTACGCAGGCGGACCTGGACCTGGCGATAAAACCGCTACGTGATCGTGTTGGAATGCCCGCGCCGGTGCTTGCCGACTGGCTCGCAAACATCGATGCGCGCCTTGCCGGCAAATATCCCAATATTACTTCTGCACAACGCGGAGCTGTGCTTGAACTGCGTCGTGAGCGTCGCGTGGAGCTTGCCTGCGAAGGTTTTCGCCTGAACGATCTGAAACGCTGGAAAGTAGCAAACCTCGCGGCTGAAACGCCGGTGGGCATTTACATCAGCAAACTTGGGGCGGTAGATATCTCAGGCGACGGTGTGCCGGAATTCTACATTTCGGAAGCTGGTGAAGGAATTGAGCAGGTACGTCAGCAATATCCGGGTGCCGAGATTTTCGAATATAAACTGAATGCGTCACCTTTTGAATTGACGGGCGGCGATAAAGGATTTATCAGGATCAAAGCGCAGAATAACATTTTCAGCTTTCCGGAAAAGTACTATTACCGTCCTGTCAGCAATCAGGATATACTGGTTAATCCAAACCTGAAACAGCACCCATTGTGGCAATAGCTGCTCATCAAATCCTTCCGGCGGCATAGTCGGGAGTTAATGCGTAGCCAAACGCGAAACGGATAACAAGAAGAGTGCAGATGATTGATTTCAATCGTCTGCACTCTTCTTGTTTTTACCGCAACGGAACAATGTCCGACCAATACTGGATGATTTCAAATATTATGTGCCTTTACTAAGTGTATCCGTAATGCATCCCTTTTCCGGATTTTGGCTAAGCAATGCCCCGATTTCACTACGCCGGGGAGTTAAGGGCTGATGAACTTTGCATTATCAAAATTTAATCAAAGATCAAATGAAACAGTCACAAACACCCATCATGAGTTTTAGTCCGGTTGTATTACCCGTTGCCGGCCGTCACGTAGACCTTGAAATGAAAGTCTCTGCTCCTGCCAGCGGAAATAACCTGCCGGTCATTCTTCTTTCGCATGGACATGGTCCGTCTAACTTTCTTTCTTCGTACAAGGGATATGCCCCCATGGTTGATTTCTTTGCGGCAAAAGGCTTCGTGGTAATTCAACCCACTCATCAAAATTCGAGGGCACTTGCGCTTTCTTCGTTCCTTCCGGAAGCACCCTTGTTTTGGAGTTCACGGGCAACGGATATGCAATTTATCCTGGATCATCTGGACGAAATTATTGCGACAGTACCCGGGTTGACCGGAAGAGTTGATAAAGCAAAAGTGGCTGCCGTCGGTCATTCCATGGGCGGCCAGACCGTGGCCATGCTGGCAGGTATGGAGGTAACCGACCCCGCCACAGGTAAAATAGTGAATGCTGCAGAACCGAGATTAAAAGCCCTGGTGCTGATTGGCGCGTCTGGTGGGCCCGAAGGATTTAACGGAGTAAACAGACAGCATTATCCGGTGTTGGCGGCGGGCAATTTCGGTACCATGACTTTGCCAGCCCTTATTGTGAATGGGGACAAAGACATCAACCTCATGTTCTCTGATGTGGATAATTGGCGTGCGGACGCTTATTATCAAAGTCCGGGACCAAAAGACCTGCTGACTGTTTTCGGTGCCGAACACATTTTTGGTGGCATATCAGGGTATGATGCCCGCGAAACAAGTGATGAAAATCCGGAGCGTGTTGCCTTTGTATGTGAAAGCATTCTTGCCTATGTTCGGAGTATGTTTGATCCAAACGATACAAGCTGGGAAGATGCCAGGAAAAGCCTTAACGGCGTACAGGGTGCATTAGGCAGTATTGAAAGTAAATTATAAAACAGGCATTATTATGAAGGATGAGCTGTCTAGCCATAGATTCCATTCCTTATCAAGGCTGCATAAGGCGCTGGACATTCCGGCACCTATGCACCCATTGGTAAGTTTAATCAACAATGCTGATGGGACCGTTCCGTTGGAAAGACTTCCCAGTCC
Organism: Dyadobacter sp. Leaf189; assembly: GCF_001424405.1. Lineage (GTDB taxonomy): Bacteria > Bacteroidota > Bacteroidia > Cytophagales > Spirosomataceae > Dyadobacter. The sequence continues at coordinate 331,825 of NZ_LMPS01000004.1, read as the reverse complement.
CCATATTCTTAATTTTTACAAAATCTCTTATAAGATGAACTTCCAGGGGAAGTTTAAATATGGGCAGCATTACTACGATTTCGACGAGGGGGGAATGTTCTTTGTTTCGCCTAATCAGATCACGGGAGGCCACGCACCAATCAGTGATCAGTCTGGTTATACTCTACTTTTCCACCCGGATTTTTTACTGGGTTACGAACTAGCCCGGAAGATCAAAGAGTTCGGATTTTTTTCCTATTCTATCCATGAAGCGCTGCACTTATCCGAAAAGGAAAAGACCACGATCATTTCTGTTTTTGAAAGCATTGAAGAAGAATTAAAAGACAGAATCGATAATTTCAGCCAGGACGTTGTGATTTCTCAGATCGAATTGCTGCTGAATTATGCCAACCGGTTCTACAACCGGCAATTCATTACCCGTAAAGCAGTAAGCAGCGATCTGCTTCAAAAGGTGGAAGACATTTTACATTCCTACTTTCAGTCAACACCCACCCAAAAGCAGGGGCTTCCAACTGTTCAATTTCTGTCTGAGCAGTTAAACGTCAGTGCGAGTTATTTAAGTGATATGCTGCGATCACTTACCGGGCAGAATACCCAACAGCACATTCATAATCACCTGATCGAAAAAGCAAAGGAACAGTTATCGACGAGCGATGCTTCGATCAGCGAAATAGCGTACGAATTAGGGTTCGAACATCCCCAGTCATTCAGCAAACTTTTCAAACTCAAAACCAGTGTTTCGCCGTTGGATTTCAGGCGTTCTTTTAATTAAAGCATAACTGAAAACTTCTTTGGCTTAACACCAATATGCTTTTCGAATACCCTGGAAAAGTGGCTCAGGTTGGCAAAGCCGAGTTGATATCCTACCTCTGAAACCGACAGCTTTTCTGTTTTCAATAGACGCGCCGCCTCATTGATGCGGAATGCCTGATAATAGCTGAATATGCTGTTGCCGAACATTTGTCTGAATAACCTTTTCAGTTTCGTTGGACTCATTTGGGCGCTACTCGCTAATTCGCTAATTACCGGCGGGACTTCCAGGTGTTCCAGCATTTGTTCCTTAATCCGGTAAATGGTTTGAATATCCTTGCCATTTAATGCATAAAGCTGGTTTTCATTCCGCTTTTCCAGGGCCATTAACAACCGGCAAATCAGTTCCTCGGTCTTTACACGCCGAAAAAATAAGGCAAAATTGTCATCAACCGTTTCGCTTACCAGCTGATCAATGATGGTCTGTAAAGCGGGAAATACCATTTCTTCAAAAAACAAAGGCTGCGTGTTTTCCAGCAGGCCCTGCAAGACCGGCGATTTGTGAGACAAAAAGAGTCTTTTCAGATAAGTGGCGTCCATTTCTACATTGATCATTGCCCGGTTCCGTTGAATCGGAATAACCAGGTTAGGGTTCAGGCGACTGGTTACGATCAAAACCGACGGGGCCTGCTGATCTGCTGGTACATCGGTTGATGTCGTTAGCACATGCTGGAACTTAAACAGGATCATTCTTTCCGCAGTTTCTATATCCGGATTGTCAATGACGAGGTCTTCTCGGAGCTGGTAATTGAAAATAATCAGCCGGATAAACTCATTGAACTCGAACCCCGCGCAATAACCACTACCGAATTTCTGGGGAATATCCAGTCGCCAGTTTTTCACCTCTGTCCCTAGTCGATGAGCTAGCCCGATCAGCACTTTGGGTATTGTTGATTGTTTATCTTCTTCCATTAAAGTCTTTTGAGACTATTTTTGAGTCTAATGTAGCTAATTTGCTTCTAACAGACTTGGTAAGTTTGCATTGGGATTAATCAATACCAACTCATGATGCTTAGTAACAAACAGGTAGCCATTGTTGGCGCTGGGCCGGTTGGTCTTACGTTGGCCAGCTTATTACAACAACAAGGTGTCCATGTCACTGTCTATGAGCGGGACAAAGACGCTCAGGCCAGAATCTGGGGTGGGACCCTTGACCTTCATAAAGAGTCGGGGCAAGCTGCCTTGAAAAAAGCAGGTTTGCTCGAACGCTATTTTGCGCTGGCAAAACCAATGGGGAGGACTCTGGCCGATCAGCACGGCAATGTTATTTTTTCTAACAAACCAACCGCTGAAAACCAATTTGATCAACCCGAAATCAGCAGAAATGATTTACGGACTTTACTGCTTGATAGTTTGGCTACCAGCACAGTACTTTGGGACAGAAAATTGACAGGGCTTTCCCGGGACAATGGAAAATGGAAGCTACATTTTGACGGAAAACCGGATGCTGCCGCTGATCTGGTGATCGGCGCAAACGGCGGGATGTCCAGGCTAAGATCTTATGTGACAGATGCACAGGTCGAAGACACTGGCACCTTCATTATCCAGGGCGAAGTGCTTGACCCGGCACAGAAATGCCCCAACTTCTACCAATTGTGTAACGGCAATATTTTGATGAGTTCGTACCAAGGCAACTTACTGGTAGCAAACCCCGATAATCACGGGGCATTGGCTTACGGAGTAACATTCCAAAAACCAGAAGAATGGTCGAACGGTCCTGGACTGGATTTTAAAAGCCCGGCCCGTATCTGCACTTACCTTTCCGAAAGATTTGCGGATTGGGACAAGCGTTATCATGAATTGTTCAAGGCCACATCGTTCTTTGTTGGTTTGCCCACCCGAAAACTGTCTCTTGACAATCCCTGGAAAGTAAACCGACCGTTACCAGTGACACTGATCGGAGATGCCGCACATCTGATGCCGCCTTTTGCCGGTCAGGGTGTAAATATTGGCCTGATGGACGCTTTATTGTTAGCAGGTAATCTGACCAGCGATAATTATGAAACCATGCAGGCCGCTATTGAAGATTATGAGCACAAGATGTTTGCCTATGCATCTGATGCCCAAAGAGCATCCAGCGAGAATGAGATGGAGATTCGTCAACGCGACTTTACTTTCCAGAGATTCATGTCTCCGGTGCAGTAAACAATTTGTATAGGAGGGTTCTGTATGCAGTTGACCGTGAATGCATTGCTGTCAGCCTGTGGCTGTTTTTGCCGCTTTTTGTTATTTGCATTGAATGGAAATATGACACCAAAACCATTCAATAAGAATATTGGGGAAAAAAGAAATGGAGGACGATATAACTCTATTTTTGCCGCCTTTGCATCCCGAAATTTGCACTAACTCAACACAATGGAAACGCCAAGCTTACTACTGATCGACGACGAGATCCAATACAGTGAATTGACCAAGGAATATCTGGAAATGAAGGGCTGCAAGGTCATGCTGAAACACGATGGACAGGCCGGGCTCGACGCATTTAAACTACATTCGTTTGACCTCTGTGTGCTGGATGTTAAAATGCCTAAAAAAGACGGCTTTACACTGGCCGAAGAGATCAAGGAAATCAATGAAATGACACCCATTATTTTCCTGACCGGGCAATCGCTGAAAGAGGACAAGATCAAAGGCCTGACGCTCGGGGCAGACGATTATCTGACCAAACCATTCAGCATGGAAGAGCTTTACTTGCGGATTAAAGCCATTTTGAAAAGGGTAAAAGTGCAGGAGAAATCGGTTGTGATTGACCAATATCAGTGGGGCGATTCAAAATTTGACCTCGAACTCCGGGAGCTCACAGTTGCAGGTGAAAAAATCAAGCTTACTTCCATTGAGTCCAAGCTGCTGAAACTGTTTTGCGACAATCAGAATAAAGTACTCACGCGCGATGCAGCAATGATGGGAATTTGGGGCGATGAGGAGCATTACCGCGGATATAGTTTGAATGTATACGTCGGCAAGCTGCGCAAGTTCCTGAAACCCGATTCTTCCGTGGAGATCCTGAATCTGCATGGAGAAGGTTATAAGCTGGTGTATAAACAAAGTGTGGCCGGATGATCGATTTGTCTTTGCTCAAAAATCTGATGTCAGGCGATGAAAAACTTGTCGCACGTTTTATTTTGATTTTTAAAACACAGGTACCCGCGCAGGTTCGGCAACTGCCTGGCCTTTGCGAGAATCAGGAATGGGAAGAACTTTCAACTTCGTTCCACAGCCTTAAAACCCAGTTCAGCTACTTGGGCATAACGGAATTTGCTGAGCAGATGCGGGAAATGGAAGAAAATGTCGACAATGGAGATACCAGCTCAATCGCAGCCGGGATCAGTCAGTTTATAAAAGCCTTCGATCAATTCATGCAAGCGGAATTTCCGGAAAACAGCTTATAGCGTTTGCTCCATCTGCTTTGTCGCTTCCAGCAATTTCCTGATCTTATATTTTAATTTTTTGGCTTCAATGGGTTTGGTGATATAATCGTTCATACCTGCATTCCGGCACTTTTGCGCTTCGGCCGGATTCGCATTGGAAGTAAAGGCGAGAATAGGCGTGTTTTTATCTTTTTCCCGCAATCGAATCGCCTGAGTTGCCTTGTAACCGTCCATGACGGGCATTTTTACATCCATTAATATGATGTCAAAACTTGCTTCGTCCAGCTTTTTCAGCGCGATCTCACCATTGTCGGCAATCGTAACACGCACGTTCTGGATGATTTTTTTCAAAGTTTCTTCCGCCACGACCTGATTGAAGAGGTTGTCTTCCACCAGCAGGATATTCACGCCGGAAAGTATTCTTTCATTGTCTTCATCCTCCACATGCTCACCAGGGTTGCAGATCTCGAAAGTCAGGTTGAAACTGAATGTGGTACCCTGGCCCAGAATGCTGTTCACCTGCATGCTGCCGCCCTGTTCTTCCACGAGCTTTTTGGCAATAAACAATCCCAGCCCGGTCCCCGATTGTTTGGTGTTCAGATCGTCGTCAATGCGGGTGAACGTTTCAAATATATAAGCCAGCTTGTCCTGCGCAATGCCGATGCCCGTGTCGGTTACCTCGAATAGCAGCTCCTCACTTTCCCGGTCTTTGTTCACTACACTTACCCGGATCGAAACACCGCCATTATCGGTGAATTTGACTGCATTGCCGGCCAGGTTAAGCAAAATCTGATGCAGTCGGATCGGGTCGCCGATCAGTTGCAGACTTACATCATCGTCGACGGCCACTTGCAAATTAAGTCCCTTTTCTTCCGCAATTACTCTCAGGATATAACCCAGTCTGTTCATCCTGTCGCGCACCTGAAATGGTTTATTTACAAATGAAAACTTGCCAGCCTCGATTTTAGAATAGTCGAGAATGTCGTTGATGATCGCCAGCAGGTTTTCGGAAGAGTACCTGATCCCCTTCGCATACTCGGTTTGCTTCGCATCGAGCTGGGTATCGAAGATCAGCTCCGACATGCCCAGGATCGCCGTCATCGGTGTGCGGATCTCGTGGCTCATATTAGCGAAAAACTGCTCCTTGAACCTTGATTTCTCTTCCACAAGCTGCTTCTGACGTTCAATTTCCTCTTTCTGAACCTGGATTTCCGCAGTTCGTACCGCCACTTTTTGTTCCAGCTTTTCATAGAGAATCGCATTCTCAATGGAAACTGCGATTTGCCCTGACAATAACTTTAAAAGCTGTGTGCGTTCATTGGTGAATACCGCTGTGGCCAGGTTATTTTCAAGATAAAGCACACCCACCAGCTTGCCCTGGTTCAATGCCGGAATGCACAATGCAGAGCGGATTTGCCTTTCTGCGATTACCGGATCGTTTTTAAAAGCATCACTGGCAAGTGCGTCGTGCAGGACAACGTCTGATTTTGTGTGAAAAACGTGCTCGATAATGCTGGCCGGAACTTCATTCGAATCGGCCAGTCGCAGCTTGCGGACGTCGCTTACTTCATCAATCACCGATCTTCTGGCTTCAATGTACAATTCACCGCCCCAGTCCAGAACGAAATAGCCCGACTGCGCGCCCGCATTTTCAATGGCGAACTGCATGAGCTTTTCCATTAACCTGCTGAAAACTACCTCGCTGGAAATTGCAGTAGAAGCTTTCATCAGTGTAGCCAGATCCAGTGTGGAAACAATGCTCTCTCCCGCAGTAGCCTTGGAGGTGAATGGAAGCGCCTGATCAAAGATATCCTGTGAAAGCACCGGGAATTCAGCCAACAATTGTCGCTCTTTGATCACACAACCCCATTCTCTATAACCGTCCAATGCCGCACTCAGGTAAGTCAGCGCCATTTTGATCTGGCCTTTTTCATTCCAAAACCTGCCGCAAAGCTCATTGGACAGCGCTGCTTCGTGCAAATGTCCGTTCGCATTGCTGGTCTTAATGGCTTTGTCGTAGCTGACAGCGGCTTGCTCACTCTTCCCTTTTGCAGCAAAAATCTCGGCTTCGAGCAGATAAACCCTGTGTTCCAGGTTGATGGGAATGTGCCGGGAAAGCTTCCTTAATTTATCGCAATGTTTGACAGCATTTTTTAAATGAGAATTACTTCCGCGCCCCGTTTTGTAAACCGCGCTATTCAGCAGACTGAAAAAGAATGAGAAAAGCGATTCGAACTGGGTACCGCGCACATTGGTGGCAAACCGCTCAGCCTGCCGAGCATATTCCAGTCCTTTTTCAGTTTCACCGGAGAAACAGGCAAGCGCCATTTTATAGGCAAAGCAGACAAACATGCGGGAGTTATTCTTCAAAGCAAAAATGCCGGAAAAATGAGCTCCTTCATCGAAATAATCCCCGGTCAAAACGACAGGGTCATTATTCTCGCCCAGCAGGTTGCAGGCGATCTGAATCAGCGGCTCGTTATAATGCGAAACCGGTTCTTTGGAGAGCGATTTGGGCAGCTGCTTGTAACGTAGCATTTCGTGCTTTACCCAATGGAGGTTTTTTCCGGAAAGTAACAAGTGGAAACTGTAAGAGCTTGATGCATAGGAGCAATATTCCACGTCGCCACGTTCAACCCCGGTTTGGTAAGCAACCCGAAGTGGTTCGAGCGATTCATTGATATGTTCGCCCGACGAGCGGTTGACGATGTTGAACAAAAGTAATGTCCGCGCCTTTGCTGCTGAGTTTTCCATCCGGTCGGCGAGCTTCAATGCCACATTTCCGTACCGGTAACAAGCTTTATGATTTGTTTCAATGGCATTCACAATGGCGCCATAAGTCGCAAATGTGATCGCAGATTCAGGCGCGATGCCGTATTTGAGCGACAGCTCGACCATTTTGAGTACCATTACCGGGTACAGCTTGGGTATTGCAGAAAACGAGGCGGCGGTAATGTTCTGCAAAAGGCGCATCGCAGCCAGCTTATCTGGCGCGGTCATTTTAGGCAAGTTTTCAAGATCCTCGATTTGCTTGCCGCGCATCAGCCATTTGGATTTCAAATAGCCAGCGATTGTGTGAACAGTGCTGACCTTCGAAGGGAAAGTAACATTCAGATCTTTTAATACTTTCAATGACAGCGCGATAGCGTCCAAATGCTGCTCGTGAAATATAAGGCTCTGGATCTGGGTATGATACAATTCAATGCGATCTGCTGCATTTTTTGTGTGACCTAATGCCGTTTCGGCAACGCTCATACAAGTTGCTGCGTCGCCAGCCAGGTACGCGCTCTCGGCGAGATGCAGATGCAGGTCGAATGTAAGCTGATATGCATTTGTCCAATCTTCGTGAGTCAGCATTTCCTGCCCGATCCTGAAATAGGCCATAGCTACTGAATATGCAGCGGAGGATCTGGCCTTTTTGCCTGCTTCAAAATTCAGTCCGGCTATTTTATGCCGCTCTTCGGGTTGTGAAAAGTTTTTGGGGTGATGATTGAGATGGTTGACGATCTCGAAAAGCTGCTCGTAACGCTCCGCGGCCGAAAGTCTTTCAAGTAAAAAGTAGCCAATATTCACATGCATTTCGTCCCGGGATTCGGGTGAAAGCAGGTTATAAGCCGCCTGCTGCACCTGGTCATGGACAAACCGGTACCGTTTTGTTGTCAGAAACTGATGCTCATTTCCCCGGTCGGCCGAGAGGCGCAGCAAATTTTCTGTCACCGCCTCGCGCAAATCCTCCGCCGTTTCCTGCGGCGTTTTATCATTTAATGCCGAAAGCATGATCAGATCGAAATCCGAACCAATGCACGATGCGGTCACCAAGGCCTGGCGTGCTGGTTCCCCCAGGTTGTTGATCTTGGAAGTAAGTAGTTGCTGCGATGTTCCCGACAATGCATAACCGGCTACTTCCTGCTGATTCCAGGTCCATTTACGTTGCTGACTGCTGTATGCTACCAGTCCGTTCGCTACCAGGTCTTTGATCGTTTCCGAGACAAAAAACGGGTTGCCGAGCGTGCGGGTGAGCACCACGTCGGCTAGCCGGGCGGCGATGTTCGGGGGACAGGAAAGCGTGTCGGATACCATTTCAGTAATGTCCGCGGATTGTAACGGATACAATGTGAATGGGGTCAGGCCGGCTGTTGCCGCGTCCATATCCTTTAATGCAGCGCGCAGCGGATGGTTTTCAGTCAGTTCATTGTCACGGTAAGTGCCGATGATCAGCAGGTTGGAGCCTTCTACCGAGTAGGTAACCCGGCTCAGAAAGCGCAAGCTGGAAGGGTCGGCCCAATGAAGATCGTCGAGGAAAATGACAAGCGGGTGTTCCTCTTTGGTAAAAACATTGATAAACCGTGTAAACACATTCACAAAGCGGTTCTGCGCTTCAATGGGCGTCAGGCTTTCTACCAGCGGCTGCGTTCCGATGATCTTTTCCAGCTCGGGAATTACATCAATTATGATCTGCCCGAAAAGACCCACTGCGTCCAGTATCTGTGCTTTCCAGCAGCCCCGGTCACCGAGTGAAATCTTGCAGACGAGCTCTTTAAAAGCTTGTATAATCGCCTCGAATGGGATATTCTGCACATATTGGTCAAACTTTCCTGTAATAAACAACACGTTTTGAGCTTCTATCCGGTTTTGCAGCTCCCGGATCAGCGACGATTTACCGATACCCGAATTACCTGAAACCAGTACCATTTCATTGCGCTCACCAATGCGCCCGAAAGCTGCAGTTAAAAGCGCGATCTCCTGGTCACGTCCATACAGCTTATCCGGCAGACTGAACTCGCCGGCAGTATCATGCGCGGCGATTTGGACTTGAAATGCCACATTCCCCTTATTTAAATTTGTCGCGCAACATGCAAGATCGTGCCTGATCCCGCTTGTGGTTTGGTAACGCCCGGAAGGCTTTTTGGATAAAAGTTTTAGAATAATCTCCGAAACCGCAACTGGTACTTCCGGGTTAATTTCTGACGGGTTTGCGGCCGATCGCGCCATGTGTGCATGCACCAGCTCATTGGGATCGGCATTTTCAAATGGTAAAACACTGGTAAAAAGCTGGTAGAACATGACGCCCAAATGGTAGTAATCCGACCGGAAATCCACCGGAATGTCCATCAGCCCGCTTTGCTCAGGCGACATATATTGCAATGCAGCCAGGGAAGTGTTCGCCCGGGTAACCTGACCTGAATTATCCTGTAAAACGGCGTAGCATAAATCAGTCAATCGGGTTTCAAGTGTATCTGTATTGATCAGAAAATGAATCGGCCGCAGATCCGGATGCGCAATGTTATGGTATTGCAGCTCTTCGATGATCTGTGTTAAAGACGATGCAATCTTCAACGCGGCATCAATTGCTGGCCGGTTTTCTGATAGATAAGCTTCCAGGTTGCAGCCTTCGAAATCGTCCATTTCGAGCACCAGGTAATTTTCCGGCCGCAGCAAGCGACGGTGATTTAAAATCCGGCTGAATGTAAACTGGCTGCCAAATTCAAATTCCTGCTCGATTTCCTGACCAGCCGCATCGTGAACACCGTTAAAAGGAACAACCTTCAAAATCAGCGATTCTCCGGTGGCTGAATCTTCCGCGCGTACCGTTGATTTATGCAGTTCTTTATGTAATACATTGAAGATCCGGTATTCCTGAACGTTTATCATAGCCAGAGGTCGTGAGTATCGTAATACTGTGTATATCAAAGTCCTGCAAAGTCTGACTTTCACCTTATATCATCAAATCCCGCCGCCCGATTTTTATAATTTTTTATACTTTTTTAGGACTTCTTTCAATTTGACCCCTTTGCGCCGCCTTACCTTTGTCGTGTTCAAAAAATCAAATGCAAAAACAAAGCGCGATGAGAAAGATAGCAATCATGGGAGCAGGGCAGTCGGGGTTGCACCTGGCGATCAGACTTGTAAAAAGCGGATATGACGTGACGATCATTTCGGAACGTTCTGCCGAAGAGATCTTCAACGGTCCGCCGACTGGAGCAACCTATCTTTTTCACGATACGCTGCAATTGGAGCGCGAGCTTGGTCTCGATTTCTGGAACGACACAGCTTATCATTCCACAGGCTTCAATATCAATTTCGGTAAGCCGGACGGAAACTTCGCTTTCGGTATTAAATCACGCACCAGCAAGCCCGGTGTTTCCATTGATCAGCGTCTTAAATTTTACCAATGGATCAAGCTTTTTGAAAGGCTGGGAGGTAAGTTCGTAGTGAGCGACACCACACCTTCTGATCTGCTCGAATGCACAGCGCAGTTTGATCTTGTCATTGTATCATCGGGAAAGGGCCCGCTCGCGAGGCTTTTTACAAAAGATGAGCAGCGCTCTACACACGAAAAACCGGCCCGGAAGCTTGTACAGCTGCACATCAACGATTTTGAACAAACCGAAAAAACAAAATTTACTTCCATCACCCTGGATGCATTAATGGGCGGCGGAGAAATCATTACCGCGCCATTTTATCAGAAAGACGATATTCAATGTTCTTTTATATTGGTCGAAAGCATTCCCGGCGGGCCAATGGACGTGTTCGATGACGCGACGACTGCCTCAGAATTGCTCGCAAAAGCAAAAGAAATGATGCGGACATTAATGCCATGGCGCTACCCGGCCTTTGCCAATGCGGAGGTGATCGCCGACAATGCATTTTTAAAAGGTTCGTTCACGCCGGTAGTACGTAAACCGGTGGTACAGCTCAACTCAACTGCGGCAGTACTCGGAGTAGGGGATACAGTTATTTTGAATGATCCTATCGTTGGGCAAGGAGGTAATAATGCGTCCAAGATGGCCAACGTGTACGCCAAAGCGATCATTGCGAGAGGCGACAAACCTTTTGACGTAGCCTGGATGAACGAGACTTTTGAGACATTTTGGGAGTATTCGAAATATACAAACCGGTTCTCGGACATATTTCTGGCACCCGCACAGCCGCACGTGGTGGAAGTGCTCCAAGCCGCCACGGAAAATCCTGAAATCGCCTCTGATTTTGTAAACGGCTTTAACCACCCGCCCGCATTATTCCCTTGGCTCGACGATGCGGAAGAGGCTAGAAAATACCTGAACAGCAAAACCCGAACCGCAGAGCCTGTCGTGTAACAGGCCTGCGATACCCAATCGTTACTTACTCACACGTAAAATTCAAACAATGAACAAGCTCAACTTCGCATCTGTCTCAGATGCAGAACAGGAGAACTATGTCTCCGTTCCAACAGAAAAAGACTTTGTATTCGAGTCACAAACGATCTCCATGCTGCGCCAGATGCTGGCGAACGGCGGGCCTGACGAACAGGAGTATCCAATCATCGACCAGATTATGCAGCAGTTATACCGCATGAAGCAAAGTGGGATGATAGGGGAAATGGAAACTGCTTTCCTGCAAAGCATTTTTGGTAATGAATTTTTAGCCAACACCATTCACGGCTACGTGTATCGCAAACCGTTAGGCTATGCAGGCGACTACGCGCTGATCGATATGATCTATACATACGACAGTTTCAACCATCCTGATTACCAAAAGTGGGACCGTTACTTTCACTATCACGCGGCAACAGAGGCAGTGCGAAACCGGAAAGCATTTTTTAAAGACAAATTGCTGGCCAAACTGAAAGACCGCAAATCGCCGCTCAACCTGCTGAATGTAGCCAGCGGTCCCGCGCGTGACCTGTTCGAGTTGTATCAAATGATCGATCCACAGACGCTGCGAACAACTTGCGTGGATATTGATTCCGATGCCATTTCTTTTGCAGGTAACCTTTGTCAACCCTATGAAGATCAGGTTCATTTTTGCAGAAAAAACATTCTGCGCTTTTCAGGAGCTGAGAAGTATGATGTAATCTGGTCGGCTGGTCTGTTTGATTATTTTGAAGATCGCGTGTTTATCATGGCTATCAAACGGCTGCTTACTTTCCTAAAACCTGGCGGTGAGATCCTGATCGGTAACTTTTCAGAAAACAATCCGAGCCGCGGTTACATGGAAATTTTCGGCGAATGGTTCCTGATTCACAGAAGTCCCGAAGAGCTTATCCGGCTCTCCATGGAAGCGGGTGTGAATCGTGCAAACATCACCGTAGAACAGGAGCCGCTGGGCATTAATCTGTTCCTCAAAATCCGCAGCGCATTATCCGCAGAGCAGTCAGCACTCTGCATGAACTAGTCTCGCTTACCCAATTCAATTATATCCATACCAATCAAAAATTCTCAATTAACTCAAAGATGAAAAATCGCTTTTTAAAATCCGGTACATTCTGTTTTGTCTTACTATCGTCCCTGTTTGCCACCAGCTGCCGGGAAGACGAACTGCTTTCGGAGCAGGTTACTACCGAAAAAATTTCGGATTCCACGCGTGCGGCCAAGTTCGGGGTTCCTACCAAGTTTGACCAACATGTATTCGCACAGAAAATAGAAGAATATATGGAGCCGCTCGTGGCGGGATACGGCTACACCATCTACAATGACGGTGTTCCTTATTATGTGTCCAATGGCGGCGATGGTTTTGCGCGCAAACCTGTCGATACTCCTTTGCAATTCCACAGCGCAATGGCGAAACAGGAAATTTCTAAGGTGAGCCAATATGTAACGGCCATTGCGGTGATCCACGCACTTCAAAAGCATAAGGTAGACCTGGGTTCAGCGGTGTGGCCTTACCTGCCCAAATACTGGAAGCCAAGTAAGGAATTCAAGACGCTAACCTTTGAAAGACTGCTGGCGCACCAGACCGGGCTGATTGATTACCACGACCATTACAAACTGTCACTGACAGTCTCAGGCGATGTGAACAAAGCTGTTTTTGAAGCCAAGACTGTTAAAAACGACGACGTGAACTACCTGTTGCTTGGCATTATATTGCCTTATCTGGAAGCGAAGAAGCTCGCTATACAAGGAAACAGCACAAAGCTGAACAGGCTGGAACAGTCGAATGACAATTTTTTTGAGTATGGTGAACAGTTCCGTGCTTATGTGAGAGAGAATGTGTTCAAGGCTGCTGCACTGGAAAGTGCAAGTGTGATCGACTGGGGCGGCTGGAACGAAAAAGGCACTATTCCATCTTCGCAGGCCAGCAAGGGATACCCTACCAAAAATGGCGATGAGCCGGGAACGAAAAAGGTGCAGCACCTGGTCGACTGCGGAGTGACCGGCTTGTACATGAGTGCAGAGCAGTTTGCGAAATTACAATCAGCAGTTGCCCAGTTCAGGATTGTCAGCTTTGATAACCTCAACAGGATGAAATCCAAGCTACTCGGTTTTGACGGAAGCGTTGCAGGCAAAAAGAGCATTTATTACTGGAAAAAGGGCGAAGAAAATAATTGCGAAGCGATGATCATGGATTTTGGAAAAGTGCAGGTTGCAGTATTCGCTACCTCCACACACAGCCAGATCTCCAATCCTGCGGTGCTGTCGCAGATGTATGAGGCTTCTTTTAAAGAGTTGTAACAATTACATTAATATCAGCTCCAATGGCATTTAACTTTCATCATCTCATCGAGAACTTCGAATTAAGGGAACTGAAAAGTGAGACAGATATAGTTGATCATCTTACTTTAAGAAGAGAAGTTTATAAAAAGGAGTATTCCGGCGAATACATGGACAACCAGTACGATCTGTTGCCCAGTGACTGGAAAGCAAACCTGATCGGCATATTTTCAGGAGCGCGGCAGATTGCAACAATCAGGGTTGTCAAAAGACAGGTTAATGCAGCAATTGAAAAGCAGTTGCAAACTATTAACCATCAGTTTGATCTGCAAATCAAGCCTGACTTTTCAAATGTTCTGCCGACGGAATATGCATTTGATCTGGATTGTCAGGGACGGCCGGGCTATAAAGATGCGACCGTTGAGCTGAGCAGGGTTGCAGTATCCGACGAATTCCGGGGCCTGGGTTTGTGCAGGTTCGCCATGCTGGCGGCGGTCGGGATTTCAATCCTGGATAATGCCAAGTATTTTCTTTACTCCTGTTCGACCGGCTCGGTCAGGTTCCATGCAGATCTTCTGCCGATGATGGAGGGAATCACGGCGAAGCAAAACAGCGCAGGTTATCCGGGATTCAAATTCCCGACCTCGTCTGCGGCGGTTCTGTCTTCGGTCGAGCGTATTTCTCAACAACAAACGAACCAGGCCATTCTTGCAGGTATTGTGTGCAGATACGGAATGGGGGTGTTGGGCGATAATTTCTTTGCAAAAACCAATGCCGCCCAGCAGTTGCCGTCTTTCGCTTGATAAACCTTTTAATCATTGCTCATGGATTCAATGACGAAGTGCAACCACAAATCTTCGGAGCATTTAAGCGACACTTTTAAGCCTGTCTTTTATCAGCTGGACGATGTAGATGACAAGAAAAGGCTGGACTTTCTACTGGAACGAAATCCTGATGTCATGATTTTTGATACAATCTACGATCAGCTTTTTGAACTGGTAAAAATTGAAAACGCTGTTAAGAAACTAGATGACGAGCAGGCAGAGGCAGAAATCCGGAAACATCTCGATGGTCGGAAATATGCGGAATATGGTGTCTGGGTGTTTTACCCATGGAGCAGGAGGCTGGTCCATCTGCTTGACTGCGAAGCGTTTTATAAAGTCAGGACAAACAGGAATAATTGTAAAATTACCACCGGGGAACAACAGGTTCTATCAACAAAAAAAGTGGGCATCATTGGCTTGTCAATCGGACATGCTGTTGCAATGACGCTCGCCACCGAGCGATCAGTCGGCGAGCTGCGCCTGGCGGACTATGATCAGATTGAACTTTCGAACCTCAACCGTATTCAGACAAGCACGCACAATCTGGGCATGAACAAGGCGGTTGTTGCGGCCCGGGCTATCGCAGAGATCGATCCGTTCATTAAAGTGCAGGTTTACCGGAGTGGAATTTCGGAAGGCAGTATTGATCAGTTCCTTACAGAGGGAGGGAAGCTTGATGTGTTGGTGGAAGTATGTGATGGCATCGATGTTAAATTCATGGCCCGGCACAAGGCGCGTGAATATGGAATCCCGGTGGTGATGGACACCAGCGATCGCGGAATGATCGACATTGAGCGTTTTGATATGGAGCCGGAACGCCCGGTCTTCCACGGATTGTTGAACGATGTTGATGCTGGCTTTTCGGGGAATCTGACAACGGAAGAGAAAATAGAATTGGTAGGTTCGATCATCGATATGAGCAAAATTTCGGATCGGTTGAAAATTTCTATGACTCAGATAGGCAAGACGATTTTATCCTGGCCGCAACTGGCTTCCTCGGTGGCATTAGGCGGTGCTATTACTGCAGACAGCTGTCGAAAAATCCTGCTCGGCACCAATGTGAAGTCAGGAAGATATTATGTGGATATAGATCAAATAATCGGAGTCTGAATGGCTCCGATTATTTGGTTTTTTATCGAAATCGATTGGATGTACTTGTCAAGATCCACTATTAGCACCACATTGGCAGTAGAAAAAAAATCAGTATTCGGGCCAAATATTTCCTGCCCAGAGTTTATCTTCCGAGCAGGAATGCCATTTCAAAAATACCTGCTTATTCTAATCGGTTGAAACCTTCGGATCACTCAGTTGTAACAATGCGCAGCACCTTATTCAATCCTTCGCTGCTCAGTTGTAACAAATAGAGTGCAGGAGAATGGCGTGATCTGAGCTGTACCTTTTCAACATCTCCGGTTAATGTAACGCGTTTTTCTTCCACAACCCGGCCACGCACATCCCGCAATTCCAAGAGCAAGGACTTGCCTTTCATCCCTCTCACCTCTACCGCAATCTCCCTGCCCGATACCGGGTTACCCAATACCGAGATCTGCGTTACAGTAGTTGGTTCAGCCACGCCCATGCGGGTATTGATCGGAGTAACAGGGCAGACTTCCCGGACATTCCAGACATAAGTGACTGTCACTCCGCTTTGAACAGCATTAAGCGTGATCAACGGTGCGTCGGCGGCGGTACGGAGCTCGTAATCCAGATACTGGTCAGGATTTGTTGTCCAACCGGTTATACCTACCGCGGAAAAGCTGATGGATGTGCCGTCACCGCCCATTGTCTTGAACCTGACTGCACCCGTACTGCAATCATACGCTGGTGGAAGCATGACAAGCGCGTCCCCCACGGGCGGTTCCAGCGGGCATACTTCACGAATATTCCAGACATAAGTGACTGTAATACCGCTTTGCATCGCATACAAAGTAATCAGCGGCGCGTCCGGTGCGGTGCGGAGTTCGAGATCCACAAACTGATCTGCATTCATCGTCCAGCCGCTAATTCCAATGGCGGAAAAGCTGATTGCCGTACCATTGCCTCCGCTAGTTTTGAATCTGAATGCACCCGTTTTACAATCATAAGCTGGCGCAAGCAATACCAATGCGTCTCCCACAGGCGGTTCCAATGGGCATACTTCACGAATATTCCAGACATAACTGACGGTAACACCGCTTTGCATCGCATACAAAGTAATCAGCGGCGCGTCCGGCGCCGTGCGGAGTTCGAGATCCACAAACTGATCTGCATTCGTCGTCCAGCCGCTAATTCCAATGGCCGAAAAGCTGATTGCCGTACCATTGCCTCCGCTAGTTTTGAATCTGAATGCACCCGTTTTGCAGTCATAAGCTGGCGCAAGCAATACCAATGCTTCTCCCACAGGCGGCTCCACAGGGCACACTGCACGGATACTCCATACATAAGCGACGGTAACACCGCTTTGCATTGCCGACAAAGTGATCGACGGGGCATCTGCTGCGGTTCGGAGCTCGAAATCTACAAATTGATCGGGATTTGTAGTCCAGCCCGTGATACCAACAGCTGCAAAGCTGATCGCCGTTCCATCGCCTCCGGAGGTCACGAAAGTGAATGCGCCTGTTTTGCAATCATAAATAGGTGCAAGCAATACCAGCGCGCCGCCCACGGGTGGCTCGACCGGGCAGGCTTCCCGGATATTCCAGATATACGTGATGGTTACGCCACTTTGCGTTGCCGATAAAGTGATTGGTCCGGCGGTCGGTGATGCGAGCACGTCCAGGTCTATAAACTGGTTCGGATCAGTTGAAGATACCGTAATTCCTTCGGCTGCGTAAGTAATGGTTGTTCCGTCGCCACCGGTTATGTTAAATTTAAAAGCACCAGTGGTACAGTCAAAGGTAGGGGCCTGGAATACAAGGGGCGTTTCTACCACAGGCTTGACGGTTATCGTTGCAATTGCCGTGACTTCGCAGGCACCGGTTGTACAGGTTACAGAAACGACCATATCTTCTTTGAGTGGCCCGAGGGTGATGGATTCGGTAGTCTCTCCGGTCGACCATAACAGCGAGCCTGAGCATCCGACAGCTTTAACAGTTGCGCTGGACCCGGACGGGATTGTAACATTGGCAACTGTAACAGGCGCGCACCCGGCTGTGGTAACCAGGAAGGGGCCGGTTACATTTTCCGTCGCCACTTCCGAGTCTGTGATAACAGTTACGTTCCGGAAACCTACTACCGCGTTGCCGGCAATCTGGATATCTGCCTGCAGTTCACCTGCACTCAACACAGTAGTACTTACGATACTGATATCCTCTCCCAGGTTCAATACCGAACTTTTGTTGAAATTGGTATTAACCCCATTTACTGTGACTGTTAACGTTTGTCCAACTGAGCCAGTTGGAGGAGTTATACTGGTGATGGTTGGCGCGAGCGTTGCCGGAGTTACTGAAAATAATCCGATACCCGTGGCGGTCTCTGTCTCGCCACCGTTCAGCGTTGTAGTAATGGTCACATCTTTGAAACCAAGAACTGCACCAGCAGAGATTTTAACAGGGATCTCTATCCTGGTCGTGGAAATGACCGTCGGGGTTCCCGTGGTGATATCGTCGCCAGCAAAATCTACAGATGAGGAGCTATTGAAATTGGTGTTTGTACCCGTGACGGTCAATGTCAACTCACTGCCTACCGGAGCGGCCGACGGCGCTATCAGGGTAACTGCGCTGGAAACGCCGCCTACGATCAGGTTGTAGACCAGATTTTGAAACCTCTCAGTGTCTGCCGGATTTCCGCTGTTGACATCCGGGAAAAACACGAATATACCGCCCGTTTCCTGTGCGATGAACGAGTAAGTATCTATGGCAGACTCGGCGGCAATTAAGTCATTGACGAGATTCACGCCGGGCTTGCCGTCCTTGTTGTCTGATGGCGGGAAGGTATCTCCCGGATTGCTTTCCCCTTTCGAGACCGAAACAGAAGACGCTCCGCTGCAGGTACCTGACAAAAGGGTGCTTACCGACACTTTTCTCAGAATCTTGTACAATTCCACAACGGATTCCTTGCTTTGTCCCGCATGCGCATCGGCGTCGGTGTAGAGGATAATACTTCCTCCATCCTTGATCAGCGGATCGACAGCCTTAAGTGCTTCCACAGAAGCTTCCGGACAATCACTCCCACCTGAGGCGAACAATGCTGATACCTGTGCTATGATCACACTCAGATCACTCGTCGGAGGCCGGATGGTGACATCGTCCTTGAAGGTCACCAATTGAAAAACGGTACCAGTACACGTCGCGCTGGAAGCAAACTTATTCAGGTAGGTAATGATCCCCTGCCGAACACCACCGATTTCCTCTGACATACTTCCGGTATCATCCACTACAAATACAATGTCGGCGGGACGGTTTGGCCCGTCGTCAGCTCCATCTTTATGGAACATTGCTGCCTCGTCTGCGTTCACTTCATTCGTCCCCAGCTTTGTGGTGTGCATAATTGGATTTCCGGGGGAATCCCGGTGGGGTAAACCTCTGCTATGACCGAACTCGTGCATCAGTACTTCTCCCGTGGTCTCGTTACTTAGTCCGGACACAATTATAATCGATGAGCCAGGTGTGTCTGCACATGCGAGTGCCGAACCTGTGGTGCCGCAAACAAGCTCTTTGGCACTGCCCATAATTGCGGTAACTATTTTCACGAATGCACTTTTGTCATCCATGACCTTCCTCAGCTCAGCCTGCGTATTGATCACATCCATTTGATCGTCAGCAGCGCCAAAAGTTCCCATTGATCCGGACGGCGCCACTGTGACCATACATGCCACATCCTGCTCATCATTTACAATATTGTTACATTCCTGAAGAATTTTGGTTCCATAAGCGAGACTTGCAGTAGCTTTCTCCATTGTAAAATCGGCAGCTGGGACTGCCGGATGTTTTCCAAAGGTGAGGCTGTGTTTGTGTTTAATAGGAGACGGATCGATATGCTTATTGATTTGAGCAAACGAACTTATAGAAAGGCAGGATACCACAATGAACAAGACTATCTTTAATCTTTGATCGGAATATTGCGTTGGTGATTTCATAATTATATTTCCTTTCCGAATAGTTTTCTTGCACCATACATTTTGACCTTCTCATTCAATGACATTGCGTCATTAACATTGTCTATCCAATCTTTTCGCAAATCTTTCCTTTTACTCATTTCGCTTAAAATCCTGTAAGCTTCCGGCCGGCCTGATATACCAAGACCCTGAATAGCTTGTCTGCTTAATACCTCGCTTAAAGCTTCTCTTTTATAAATGCCGTAGCTGAATGCAAGCTTCTTTTCCTTCCAACTATTCAGGTTATTGTAGTTTGCGAGTTCAGTTAAAGCCAGCCTGTCTCCACTTTGAGCAATATGCCCAAGAGCCTGAAATGCTGATAAAACAGCGCGGAATCTGTCTACGGAAATTTCACCTTCCTGGCTTTGAATAAATTCTAGCAATGGCTTTGTCGCAGATGGGTTGCCAATATATCCGATAGCGGCTACTATGTTTCCCCAAAATCGTTCGAAGTCGGGATTATTAAGCATAAGAAGGAGTGCAGGAACCGCGGTAACACCATATAATTTTGCCTCATCATAAGGAAGCCCATGTATATATTCGCGCGTTACAAACGTCTTTAAGTCAACTTCCGGCCGGGAAGGTTGGCCGTGGAGGTTCAGGTAGCTCATGAAGACTACCATAAACAGTAGGATATTTACCTTCATAAATTCTTTGAGTTGAGTCAGATGAAATGATGATTTGTATTGTAAAAATTACCCACAATCAGGGCACAGTAATTCCAGTGGACGCCTGTCGGATCCCGATACTTTAATAATAAAGAATGGCTGGGCTAAGAAAATGATCAGGCGACCAATTGCCGCATCGTTTTTTTAAGATGTAAAATAGCAAGCGCGGCGAGAAGCGAGAAAAAAGAAGAAGAAACTGTAAAGATTTGCATAAGTGTAAGGTTGAGTTGTCATGAAAATCTAACTCGGAGCTGGGGCAGCGACATTACCAAACAGTATCACACTGTTTCATACAAAATGATATGGCACAAGCCACATACTTGTAAGCAAAGCAGGCAAATCAACAAGAAATTTTTTTGGTAATTCAATAAAAACACTCGATATCACCGTCGGTATCTAGCTAAACCAAAACGGAAACTATATTCAATTCTCTAAATATAGTTGTGATCAAATGTTCTCTAGCAGAAAAGCTAGGCGGGCTAAATGTTCTGAAAAATTAATTAAAAATAAATCGTTATCCCAAAATATCTACCGATTTCTTTTTTTTTAAATCTTCGTAATTACGAAATGGCTAAGAGTTTCACTTTATCTGTCAACCAGAGTTGAACCATAAATGTGCATGCAATTATACCGGAAGAAGTACAATTTTATATTTTGAATAGAATTTGTAAACAAAGAAGCCCTTCAACCAAGGGTGAAGGGCTTTTGTGCCCAGAGCCGGACAAACGTCGAATCAATTTTTCGAAGAGCTCATAACGATTTTCCATTTTAATATTAAAGTTTCGTTGACTGTAAAGCCTCCATACAGGTTCACCCCGTTTTTCATGGCAAAGCTGATAGCACGATCAGTATTGCCATTCCCACCGGGTTTATACGTACCAGCGGCCACCCACACTTCATCCCCGGCAACGGCAGCATTGATGACTGCCTGCAAATCGCCGCTTGCATTAGCCCAGGAATTAGTCCCCGAACCCGTTCCGTTTTCTTTTACATAAAATGTGGAAGCCAGCGCACCAGACGAAATGCTGGTCAGAAATAAAACAAGTAGGTAGCAAGCTGCTGCACGCAAAGAGACATGAAATGGGGCATTAGTTCTTTTTGCAGGAAGTAAACGTTGAGTCATCTAGTAATGACAAAAGCCCCTCAACTTGCGTTGAAGGGCTTTTGTATCCGCAACGAAACAAATGTCGAACCGGATGCTGGATGATTTGCAATTGTATGACCCAGATATCTGCATTAAGTTCATTAAATGCTTCTCCTTTCGATCAGCTTTTCTGAGTTATGTTCCGTCGGAAAGCGCTACTCTTTTACTATTTTCCTGATTTCGGTAATACTTCCGTTGTCAAACTTTAGAATGTTTAAACCAGGAGACAGCGTGTCTATCATAATAATGTTGGACCCAGGTTGTAAAATCTTGCTTTTATGAGATAGTACTCTCCCTGATACGTTATAATGGGTAATGTTCCAAGTGCCTTTCGTAATTGCATTAATTTCGATGTATACTTTATCAGAACCAGGGTTTGGATAGAAATTTCCGACCAGGTTTTTTTCTGTATCGCTTCCCAATGCAATTGTTTTTGAGTAAGCATATTTGGTGTCCAGATCTATCATTTTCAGGCGGTAATATGCTTTTACGGAAGGTGTTTTGGGGTCAATGAAAGTGTAAGTGCGTGATCCGTTTGGTGCTTGCGTGCCTATTTTTTCAAATGTTTTTGCATTCATGCTCCTTTGGATTTCGAAATGACTGAAATCAACTTCGGAGCTGGTTTTCCAGGTAAGCTCATTGCTTTTCTCAACGGCTTTTCCTGTGAAAGAAATTAATGTCACCGGTAAAGGTTGCGCAATTGATTTCGCTATAAAGCCGCTAAATCCTGATACAGGGAATGTCACTTCCCAAATGGAATTGGTTGCATTCCAAACAAAGCTATAATCTCCTGCATTCCAAGAATTTGCGCCGCTTGGGATATATGTGGGCGACCCGGAATAATTCAAGCCTGTCGGACTGGTCCCTGCAAATTTAACGATCTGGAAGTTGGCAATACCTGATACATCATCCGGACCGGTCGGTAAAAGGCCGGCACTTATGGTTGCATTATAGGCATCAAAATCGGATTGTGAGAAGTATAAGGTTACCGTGCCGGTTGCTGTGTTAGCGTTGGTGGCTGGTGTAATTTCATAATGCCGCGGCACATAGCTGAAAGGTGGGGTTGTTTCAAGCCAGCTCTTGATAGTAGCTTCCGTAAAGCCGTTTGTGGGTGCTACTTTGGCTATATATTCACAACCATTGGCTACCAGGGGCGTTGAGGCTACATTTTGCGTGTTGGTCGTTGCCGCAGTCGGAAGAGAGACGTTGCCACTGCAAGCCGGGGCGACAATATTGACAAGGTAATCTTCCGTCTCGCCCAGGCGATAAGCTCCGCAGGCACTTTCAGTTACGTCACCGTTGCCGGATATAACCCTCATGCGCGTTAAACCTGGCAGGGCAGTTTCCGGAATGGTGATAGAACCAGTTAAAGTGTATTCCGGTGCAAAGTTTTCTGTTGAGAGATACACTCTTTCCCCTGGCGCATCGAAACTTCCGTTATGGTTAAAATCAATCCAGACAGACGTAAAACTAGTGAAGAAAGCGCCACAGCTAGTCATCCCAATAGAAATCGGAATCGTGTTTGCTGCTGTAAGATTCGGAGCAGCAGCGAGGGAGCTGTAATCTGAATATCTGCTGAGCACCGAGCCCGGGCCTCCGGTCTGACCACAGGTAGAGGAATTATTCAATTCGCCCACCGTAACATTGGCTATATCCGCAGAATTGGCATCGCTTGAAATGGAAGTACAGGAGCAATACAGGTAAGGACCTTGCACAGCCACCGGTGTGGATATGGTTGTGCTTGCGCCGGTCGGACAGGTTACTTCGCAGTAAAAATTGTCAGGACCTGTGATGGTCGTAGTGTATGTCGCATTCGTAGCACCTGCAATCGGACCAGCATTATTATACCATTGAAACGTGTTATTGGCAGTATTTATCGCAGGGCTGAGTGAGAAAGTGAAACTCACCTCCGGGCAAACCGGGTTTTGCGTGGCTACTGCATTTAATTGTAACGGAGTTTCGGTGCAGGGAGGAGGTGGTACAATATGGATCAGATAATCTTCCGTTTCCCCTGCTTCGTAATTTT
The DNA here is from genome assembly GCF_001424405.1 of Dyadobacter sp. Leaf189. Classification (GTDB taxonomy): domain Bacteria; phylum Bacteroidota; class Bacteroidia; order Cytophagales; family Spirosomataceae; genus Dyadobacter. Next base: position 308,501 of record NZ_LMPS01000004.1, on the reverse strand, counting down.
GGCAGGCAGAATTTAGTGGAGCTTGGCCAGCATTCATAACGATGCGCATTCGGGTAACCCCTAGCGATGCAGTGATTGGGATCGTAAAAGAACCGCCGAAGGTTAATTCCTGAACACCTCGTGCCTGAGTGATGAATTCACCCGGACTTTCAAAAGTGCCATTGCGGTTATAATCTATCCAGATAGCAGTATAGAAAGGAGAAGAGGTCGCGCCAGAGGTAATTGAAAATGGAATCGTGCCTAATTGATTAAACACGGGCGCGTCCACCACGGTTGTAAAGTCGCCATAGCTACCCGCCACGGAACCGGGTCCGCCGGTTTCAGAAACAGTAGTCGAATGGTTTAATGTTCCTGCTGTTACATTAGAAATATTTGCTGATGGCGCATATTGGGGGGCAGAAGGGCAATAGCATAACAAGACCGAAACAGGAATTGACCTTGTTGTTTTTGAGCCATTGGGGCAGGTTACTTCGCAATAAAAGTTATCGGGACTTGTAATTGTAGCGGTATAAGTGTTACTAGTTGCACCTGCAATGGGTCCGGCGTCATTAAACCATTGATAGGTGTTGCCAGTTGTATAAATGACTGGACTCAGAGAAAAAGTATACCTTGCTTCCGGGCAAACGGGAAGTTGTGTAGCGATGGTTTTGGTTTGTATCGGGTCACCGGTGCATGCAGGAAGTTCCCCAATGCTGACTAAATAATCTTCGGTTTCTCCCTCTCCATAATTTTCACATGCAGAGCCTACCGGGTTTTGACCGCCATTGGTAATAACTCTCATCCGCGTAGTGCCCGGCAAAGCGGTTGGAGGGATCGTAAAAGAACCGGTCAATGTCTGGTTTCCTGAATTTGGCACTGCGGTTTGATAAGCCTGTTCATCAGGACTTTCGAAAATGCCATTCTGATTGTAGTCAATCCAGATGGAAGTGGCGGCGTTGCCAGTGTTTGCACCAATTTGTATTGAAAATGGAATTGTAGCTAATCCATCAAACACAGGCGCATTAATCACGGTTGTATAATTGGAATATCTATTGATAACGGAGCCGGCCCCTCCGGTTTGAGAAAGATCAGAAGCGTTGTTCAGTGTCCCTGCCGTGACATTAAAAATGTCCGGACCTGTGGTATTGTTAGCAATAGAATTGCAATAGCATTCATTAAAAGGTATTAAACTAATGGCAACCGGAGTCGATTGGCCTGTTTGGGCCGTTTGACTGCATGTGACCTGACAATAGAAATTGTCGGCATTTGTAATGGTCGCCGTGTAGGTTGGGTTGACAGCACCCGCAATAGGACCGGCATTGTTAAACCATTGGTAAGTAAAACCGACAGCTTCAGCACTGTTGAGCGCGGAAGTTGATGAGAATGAGAGATCAATGGTTCCATTGAAGCAAGCAGTTGTTTGACTCGCAAGGGTATTTCCCGGTGCAGGTGCACCATTGCAAAGGGGCGGGGCTACAATATTTACCGTATAATCTTCTGTTTCACCACCCTCGTAACTTCCGCAAGGGTCTTCATATCCAACTGCTGCGGTAATCACACGCATTCGTGTTTGGCCGGGCAATGCATCTCCCGGAACCGTGATTGTACCTGTTACAGTAGGATTTGGTTCAAATAGGGCTCCCGACCGATACGCAAGTTCACCATTGCCGAAATTTCCGTCATGGTTATAGTCGATCCAAATTGAAATTTTAACGGAATGATAACCATTGCAATAGGCGACGCTTACAGAAAAAGGAACGGTTAAAGATCGTACGATATCCGCCGCAGACAGTTCGGTGTAATTCGAATAACTGCCCGGCACAGATCCTGTGCCAGCCGTTTGATTGCAAGTTGAAGGATTACTTAATGTGCCGATCTCCACCTTTACTATATCCTGGACTCCGCCACCGCCGGAGGCGCAATAAGTTTGAGCGTTGATGAGGCCGCTGCTGGCGAGACACAAAAGAATTGATAAAAATGTTGAGTAGAATTTGGTTTTCATCCGAATGTAGTTAAGGTCTTTTGGTCGTATCAGGCGAGGTCTTATCGCTGGCAATGCCCTTTGTTCAAAAAGCAATGCAAGGCTATAAGCGGTAAGTTGTGATACAAAAGACAGGAAATGGTAGGCAGTGCACAATAGCAAATACTTGCTATCCCTGCGTCTAGGGAGCAAGTTGATGGGCTAGCGTATTTAAATCGATAATACTGGTGAGTTCGCAAATTTCTCACGCCAATTTCGACAACGTGTCCAGCTTCGGTTTAGTCAATTGAACCGGAGTCGAACCATTGAAGGGCTGACAAGGGGTAAAGATGAGGTTTTAATAGAGCTATGAAAGCAAAAAAGCCCCTCAACTTGCGTCGAAGGGCTTTTGTACCCAGAGCCGGAGTCGAACCGGCACGAGTGTAACCTCATTGGTGTTTGAGACCAACGCGTCTACCGATTCCGCCATCTGGGCATTCTCTTACTTGTTGGGAGTGCAAAAGTAGACAGAAAAACAGATTAAGCAAGTGTCAGACGGAAAAATTTAAGATCAATTCACATTTAAATTTCGCAAGGCTTCTAACCTCTTTATTCATAGCGCAATGCTTCTATCGGGTCCAGCCGCGATGCTTTGATAGCCGGGTAAATGCCCGATATTACTCCTACAAACACGCAAACTGCAATTCCCATTGCCATCCAAAGCCATGGGATAACAAATGAGCTTTCGCTGCTGATAGAGGTGGAGATCACATTCCCGATAATAATCCCCAGGAAAAGTCCGCCGATACCTCCCAAAATGCAGACGACAATGGCTTCGATCAGGAATTGAAATCGAATAACCCGCGGCGTGGCGCCGAGCGACTTGCGTATTCCTATTTCGCGCGTCCGCTCGGTTACTGACACGAGCATGATGTTCATCAAAGCAATGGACGCGCCGAGCAGCGTGATAATGCCAATACCGAACCCGCCCAGACGAAGGTACCCGGAGACTTCTTCAAAATTCTTTGCAATCGCATCTGCGCGGTCAATTTCGAAGGAATCTTCTTTACCCAACTGGTCCTGGCGGATCGTGCGCATGATGCCGCGTGCTTCTTCCACTATAAAATCCCCGTCTGCAATATTGGGTGCAGAGGCTGTGGTACTATAAGCAAGTGTCTGGTTGGCTGCCAGTCCGCGTGCGTTTTCCAACGGGATCAAAATAATGCGGTCCGAATCATTGTCTCCGCCGAGCGATCCTTTCTTTTGCAAAACACCGATAACCCTGTACCGGCTGCCCATAAATGTGATTTCCTTGTTGACCGGATCAGCGCGTTCAAACAGCTTGCGGGCTATTTCCTGACCCAGCACAGCCACATTGAGCGACTTTTCCATATCGTTGCGGTCAATATTCCGGCCCTGATCGATCTTGTAACCTTTGATCCCGATATACTGATCGTCTGTTCCTACTACACTGCTGTTTGGATTAGTCTTTTTAGACTGGTAATTGACCTGAACTGCACCCGCAATGTCCGACGAAAGCGAAACGCGGGCATCGTATGAGTCTTTAAACTTCTGCGCAAATGCGACCGCCTGCCGGTAGTTGATCGGGGGATACTGCTTGCTGCGCCTGCCGCGGCTGAAAAAGCCGTCGTCGTACCGGTTGCGAATGGTAAAGGTATTGGCACCAAGGTCTGCGAAGCTGCTGTTCACGGAACTTTGAATTCCTTCAATGGCGGTGAGTATACCCACCAGCGAGGTTATGCCAATTGCAATGATAAGTGCGGTAAGTACCGTTCTTAGCAGGTTACTTTGAATGGACTTGAGGCCTTCGTCAACATTTTCACGGATATTCATAAGTACGGTAGCGAATGCACCAGAATGTATTACTCGTCGTTAAAAAGACCTGGGTTCCGAAATAGCAATCAACGTTACAGGATAGTACAGTTTCTGATCGGTTGATTTTATTTCTATATTTAATCATTACAATATGTAAAACTGCGCATGAAACCGGAAAGAATCAAACCAGTGATACGCCTGATTGTCCCGCTTATCATTTTTTTAGTTATCTCATTCAAAGGGATGTCCAACAGGATTTTAATCCCGATGGATGAAAGTCAGAAAAACCATTTGAAGGCTTATGGGATATCTTTCTGGATATTGAAAAATTTTGAAATGGAAATGGACTGGCTGCTCAACTACCGCGGCGGCAGCTTTATGGTGGCACACAACCAGCAGCTCGCTTCTGAAATGACGGTGCGCGGGGTCAGTTTCGAGGTGATTTCAGAAGGACAGGCAGGACAGATCCTCTCGCAGATCAGCGCGCCGGATGTGAATATGGATGCGGTGAAATTGCAGAAAGCGCCTAAAATCGCGGTTTATTCACCCAAATCGAAATTGCCCTGGGATGATGCGGTGACCTTGGTATTGACTTATGCGGAAATACCTTACGACGTGATTTACGATGAGGAGGTGCTGAGTACCAAATTGCCAGAATACGATTGGCTGCATTTGCACCATGAAGATTTCACGGGTCAATTCGGAAAATTTTATCAGTACAAGGATTTCCCCTGGTACCGCGAGCAAAAGAAGGAAGCCGAAGAGACTGCTAACAAATTCCAGTTTGCAAATGTGCCGCAAATGAAGCAGGCGGTCGCCAAGCGGATCGCCGAGTTCGTGGCGGGAGGCGGTTATATGTTTGCGATGTGCAATGCAACGGATACATTTGATATTACCCTCGCTGCCGAAGGGATCGATATTGTGGACGCCATGTACGATGGCACACCCGCTGATCCGACGGCAAACAGCAAGCTGAACTACGAAAATACATTTGCATTCAGGGATTTTAAAACAATTCCTTACCCATACGAGATCGAGTTTTCGGACATTGACAATCAGCCCGATGAACGTGGATTGAGTGAGTCCAATGATTTCTTTTCACTCTTTCAGTTTTCTGCCAAATGGGACCCGGTACCCAGCATGCTGACGCAGAATCACAAGACGATCATCAAAGGGTTTTTGGGACAAACCACTGCATTCAAAAACAGGCTGATTAAGCCAGAGGTAATTATTCTCGCTGAGAACAAATCGGCGAAAGAGGCAAGATACATTCATAGTACACATGGAAAAGGCTTTTTCACCTTTTATGGCGGCCACGATCCGGAGGATTACCAGCATCGGGTGGGAGAAGAGCCGACGGACCTGAACCTACACCCAAATTCGGCGGGGTACCGCCTGATTTTGAATAATATTCTGTTTCCGGCGGCAAAAAAGAAGAAGCTGAAAACCTAGTAACAGTTTCCTGTTCTATAACACACAAACCGTGCGGATCCGCACGGTTTTTTGCTTTTGTAAAAGGAGGTAAGTGTCTGTTGATAAGTGTGTTATCCATTGGCATGATATTCGGACTAGGTAAGGTATTATTAGCCATGAACCTTACTTAAAAAGAAAGCCTCGAAATGGATCGGGAAATTGCCCCTCACTACCTGAAAAACGCCCGCTACCGACGGTTGCTATTTGTGCTGGCCGCCGTCGTTGTGCTCGGGTTTGTTATTTATTTTTTTCGAAAATCACTTTCCAGCACGGTGGAAAGTGCGCGGATCAGGACTGCAGTGGTTGAAACCGGAGATGTTGAAAATACATTGACAGCCAGCGGAGAGATCATTCCTGCCTACGAGCAGATCTTTACCAGTCCGATCCGGGCGAGTATCAAGCGCATCCTGATCACGCCTGGCACACAGGTACGGCCGGGACAGGCGCTGGTCGAGCTTGACAAGTCATTGACCGAGATCGAGTTCGAGCGTTACCAGGACCAGCTTGCATTGAAACGGAACGGGATCGATCAGCTTAAAATGAAGCTGAACAAGGATCTGTACGATGCAGAAATCAACGATCGGATCAAGTCTTTGAACATCAACAAACTACGGGCTGATTTTGAAGATGCAAAGCGCCTGCAGAAAGTAGGCGGCGGTACTTTTGAAGACATTACCCGCGCAGAAAATGCATTGAAAATAGCCGAGCTTGAAAAAAGCCTTCTGGAAAATGACCTGCGCTACAACCGGGAATCAATGGGTGCCAGCCTGAAAGAAACCGAACTGGGTGCGCAGATTGAAGGAAAGAACCTGAAAGAGCTGCAACACAAGCTGAAAATGGCCGATATCGTGGCCGATCGGAAAGGCGTACTTACCTGGGTGAACGAAAATATCGGCTCGTCGGTGAATGAAGGTGAAATGCTGGCCAAAGTCGCCGACCTGGGCAGCTTCCGGGTTGAAGGCAGCTGCTCCGACGTATATGCAGATCAGGTGAAGACGGGCTTGCCCGTTATTATCAGGATCAATGAAGCCGAAATGCGCGGCATGATCACGCAGGTGAAGCCTTCTGTGAAAGACGGGGTGATCGGGTTTACGATTCAGCTCGAAAATGCAACCAACGAATCGCTCAGGCCCAACATGAAAGTGGAGGTATATGTGGTAACCAACAAGAGCAGCAATACGCTGCGGGTTGCCAATGGACCGGCATTTACCGGGAAGAGGAAGCAGCATGTATTTGTACTGCAAAATGGCGTCGCTTATCGCAGGGACGTGGAGCTGGGCTTGTCCAATTTCGATTTTGTGGAAGTAAAAAGCGGGTTGAAAGCAGGAGAGAAGGTGATCCTCACGGACCTGAATGCGTATGAACATCTGGAAGAAATCACCATTCAATGAGCGCGGCGATGAGAAACTTCTTCCATTTGATATTTATGCTTCTGGCTTTCTCCGCCTACGGACAGGTGCAGCAGCTGACGCTCTCCGAAGTAGTGGAAATTGCGCGGGAAAATTCCATTGCTTCCAAGCAGGCGGCTACCCAGAAGAAAACGAACTACTGGCAGTACCGTTCTTTTCTCGCCGATTACAAACCGCAGCTAAGCCTCAGCGGCACGATCCCGGGATTTAAAAGGAGTTATATAGAAGTGGTGCAGCCCGATGGTACGATCCTGTTCCAGCCGGTTTCCAACAACAATGCATTGCTGGGATTGTCACTCAGCCAGAGCATTGCGCTCACCGGTGGCAAGGTTTACGTGCAGCAGCAAATGCAGCGGTTTGATGATTTTGCAAGAAATACAACCCGGTACAATGGAGTACCTTTCGAGATTGGTATTGATCAGCCGCTTTTCAAATTCAATCCTTTGAAATGGGACAGGAAGATCCAGCCGCTGAAATACCAGGAGGGGAACCAGCAGTTTGTACAATCCATGGAGCAGATTGCGCTTGACGCTACCGGGTACTATTTTGATCTGCTGGTCGCGCAGGTGAATCTGCAGATTGCCGAGAAGAACAGGAGCAACAATGATATTTTGTACAAAATTGCGCAGCATAAACTGGAATTGGGTAAAATCTCGCAAAATGACCTTCTTCAACTCCAAATGGGTTTGCTCACTGCGCAAAAAGACCTCGCCTCTGCCCGGCAGGCCGCGGCAGTAGCTTCGCTGAAATTGAAGTTATTTATGGGCCTGAGGGACGAACGCGCCATTGCATTGGGTATCCCATTGGAGACGAAAGAGTTTGAAGTGGATACCCAGGTTGCACTTGACGAAGCTTTCGCGAACCGCTCAGCAGCAATCGGGTTTAAAAGGAAACTTCTGGAGGCAGAGCGCGACGTGCAGTCTGCCCGGAAGGACAATGGGCTGAATGCGTCGCTGGTGGCTACTTTCGGGTTATCGAACCAGGGCAGGGTGCCTGGTGACGTGTACATCAGTCCGCAGGACCGGGAGTTTGTCGAATTGCAGCTGGTATTGCCGATATTAACCTGGGGACGAAACAAGGCGCGGACGGAAGTAGCACGTACCAACCAGGAATTCGCACGGCAATCAGTAGAGCAGGATAAGTTAACCTTTGAACAGGAAATATTTACGCAGGTAACCCTTTTGCAAATGCTTCAAAAGCAGGTAAAACTCACCCGCACTGCCGACGATATTGCTGCCGAAAGGTACCAGATCGCCAAAGAAAGATTCATCCTGAGCGACCTGAGCGTAACCGACCTCGGCATCGCAACTCAGGAAAAAGACATTGCCAGAAGAGATTACGTGCTGGCATTGCGAGACTACTGGCAGTCGTATTACAGTTTGAGATTATTAACTCTTTATGATTTCGAAGCAAAAAGGAAGATAGTTTATTAGGAGGAAGGGGAGGACGGAGGAAGGGGACGAAAGGGGGTATGAGTGTTTACCGTCTGAAGTCCGCATTTATTTCAAAATCAATGTTAATACCTTTCTTCCCGTTCCTCCATCCTCCTTTTCCTCCGTAAAAGTCATTCACTCATTCACTCATTAAAAATGCGCCATGATTAATCTTCAAAATGTTGAGAAAGTTTACCGGACGAGTTCTATTGAAACGCTTGCTTTGAATAACATTAATATTCATGTCAAGAAAGGAGAGTTTGTTTCTATTATGGGGCCGTCGGGCTGCGGTAAGAGTACGCTGCTGAATATTATGGGGCTGCTTGACGAGCCTTCCAAGGGGCATATCGAGATTGATGGCAGCCGGGTAGAGCAGTATTCGGATAAAAACCTGGCCCGGCTTCGCAATCAGAAATTGGGTTTCATTTTTCAAAGCTTTCACCTGATCAATGATCTGTCGGTGATAGATAACGTCGAAATTCCGCTGCTTTACAGGAATAGCTCTGGTAAGGAGCGCAGGGAACTGGCGCAGGAGGCGCTGGAAAAAGTGGGGTTGAGCAACAGGATGAAGCATTTTCCCAAACAGCTTTCCGGCGGACAGAAGCAGCGTGTCGCCATCGCCCGGGCTATTGTAGGTAAACCCGAAATTATCCTGGCTGACGAACCTACAGGAAACCTGGATAGTGTAATGGGGAATGAAATCCTGAATATCCTGCAAAAGCTGAACAGCGACGGAGCGACGATCGTGATGGTAACCCACGACGATGCGATGGCTAAAAAGACCCACAGACTAATCCGCCTTTTCGACGGAACTCAGGTGGGATAAGGGGGAATGGGGAAAGGAGGAAAGGGACGAAGGAAGAAGAAACAAAAGTCCATCCTCCCTTTCTCCATCCTCCCATTCCTCCCCAATAAACAGATTTAACAACAAAGCACAATGCTAGCTAACTATATCAAAATCGCCTGGAAGGTTCTGCTGCGGCATCCTTTCTATACTTTTATAACACTGTTCGGCATTAGTCTTACCCTGACTGTGCTCATGGTGCTGACCTCCTTCCTGGACCATCTGTTTGGGACGCATTACCCGGAAGTGCGGCGGGACAGGTCGCTTTATATCGGGACTGTTATGCAAACGGATTCCACTATGAACAGCATGTCGTCCGGACCGGCTGGCTTTGGGTTTTTGGTAAAACATGCCAAATCCCTGAAATCTGCCGAACGTGTGAGTATCTTTTCCAATTTCAGCTTTTCCAACACCTATGTAAATGGAAAGCGGATCAAGCTGAATACCAAATATACCGACGCTGACTTCTGGTATGTGACGGGGTTCGAGTTTCTGGAAGGAAAGCCTTACAATGAAAACAATATCGCAAATGGCGATCATGTTGCTGTGATTACTGACGCATTGCGTGACCAGTATTTCGAGCCGGGTTCAGGATCTGTGGTCGGGCGAAATATTGAGATCGAGAATGTCATTTACAAAGTGATAGGAGTGGTAAAAGGCGGGCCACCGACTCGGGTGTACACTTACTCGGATATTTACTTCCCTTATACTGCGCCTAAAAGCAACTATGAGAACAAGGGAATGCGTGGCCGGTTCATTGCAATCGTGCTCGCCAAAGACCGCGCCGACCTTCCTGCGATCCAATCAGAATTTGACAGTAATATCTCGCGCATTCCTCTGGCAGAGATCGAGGATGGACAGAAGTTTACGGTACTGATCGTGAAAGCGGACAAGTACTTTAATCATTTTCTCAACACACTGGCCCGGTCCGATTCACAAAAGCTGATCTTTTATGCAATCGTGACGCTTGTGCTGGTCATGTTTATGGGTTTGCCTGCTATTAATCTGGTGAATGTAAATGTGAGCAGAATACTCGAAAGAGCGTCTGAAATCGGTGTCAGAAAAGCATTCGGTGCGCCGGCGAAGGCGTTGCTCTGGCAGTTTATCATCGAGAATGTATTTATCACGTTCATTGGCGGTGCATTCGCGCTTATTCTCTCTTTCGCAATTATCAAAATGATCAACGCCAGCGGCTGGATCGCCTACGCCGACCTGACGATCAACCTGCCCGTTTTCGCCATCAGCATCGCAGTTTGCTTGATCTTCGGTCTGCTATCCGGCGTGTTACCCGCATTCAGGATGTCAAAGCTGAGGATTGTGGAGGCTTTGAAGGGGTGAGAAAGGAGGAAGGAGGAAAGGGAAGAAGGAGGAAAGGGAAGAAGGAGGAAAGGGAGGAAAAAGGGAGGGTAGGCATAGCAGGTCGTAAATCCGGAATTTTCCATCCTCCTTCCTCCATCGTCCATCCTCCCCAAAAATTCAGTCATTCATCATTCAATAATTAAAAATGCTCTCACATCTTTTTAAATTGATCTGGAACAAAAAGGGGGCTCATGCTTTGCTTATTGTGGAGATATGGGCTTCGTTTCTCGTCCTGTTCGGCGTGCTCTCGCTGATTGTGTACAATGTGCGTAACTACTTGAAGCCTATTGGTTTTCAGTATGAAAAAGTCTGGGTTGTCGACCTGGCGAATAACCAGGACACCGTAAATGTAGCAGGCAAGCTGAACCGGATCATGGAACGGATCAGGACTTACCCGGAGGTAGAATCTGCTTCACGGATGAGCAGTAACACGCCGTTTTCGGCCAATCAGATGAGCAATTCGGTGAGCTACAAGAAGGTAAGCATCGGCAGCGACTTCTATTATACCGATGCGGAATTGTCGGAAACCATTGACCTGCCTGCCGTCAGGGGAAGGTGGTACCGCGATGCCGATCTGGTCTCCAAGTTTGTTCCCGTGGTGATCAACAAGGCATTGGAAGAAAAGTTATTTCAGGACGAAGTCGCAGTGGGCAAGGTATTGGGCGGTTCGGATAAGGTTTCTTTTAAAGTAACGGGAGTTGTAGAGCGGTTTAAGGCAAAAGGTGAATTTATGTCTGACAGCCCGGCAATGTTCCAGCTGATAAAGAAAGACGATGCATGGAATTCTAATGTGCTGATCAAAACAAAACCTGGAACAGACGCGCATTTCGAGGCGAGACTTGTGAAGGATATCGCGATGATGGCTCCGGGCTGGGGTATAGAAGTTACTTATCTGAAAGAATCCCTCAAAAACAGGCATAACCTGACACTTGTGCCGGTTATCATCTTCCTGATCGTAAGCGGATTTTTGCTCACCAATGTTGCACTCGGCCTCTTTGGTATTTTGAACCTTAACATCGGTAAAAGAAGAAATGAGATCGGGTTAAGGCGTGCGATGGGCGCAACCGAAGGAAAAGTCGCTATCCAGTTCCTGGGTGAAATATGGGTGCTGGCAAGTTTTAGTCTCCTCCTGGGCCTCGTTTTCGCAGTACAATTCCCGCTTATGCACGTTTTCGATCTCGACAACGAAGTATATCTGGTCGCGATCTTGGCGGCGATCGTAGTTATTTATATCATTGTAACCCTCTGCGCCTGGTTCCCCAGCAAACAAGCCGCCAGCATACATCCGGCGGTAGCGCTGCATGAAGAGTAATTTTAAATGAGTGAATGACCGGGAAGAGTGAATTACGATAATTGATTAAGTCTAATAGCTAACAGCTGAAAGCCAACAGCCGAAAGCCGACAGCCGAAAGCCGACAGCCCCATATTTATGCTCCTTATAGTCGACGACGATATTGCAATCCGGACTTCCCTGACTTTACTTCTCCGAAACGAGGGGTTTGATGTGAAGGGTGTTGGCTCGCCGGAGGAGGTTTTTGAGGTTTTGACATCAGTTACGCCGGAGTTGATTTTACTTGACCTTAACTTCTCTATCGAGACCTCCGGAAAAGAAGGAATGCAGCTTTTGCAGCGAATCAAGAAAAGCTATTCCGCCATTCCGGTGATTTTGATTACGGGCTGGGGTACGATCGACCTGGCTGTGAGAGGGATGCGGGAGGGTGCCATTGATTTTATTACAAAACCCTGGCAGAATGAATACCTCCTGCAATCCGTGCGCACGATCCTGAATCTCGCACAGCAGGAGCAGAAATCGGAAACCCGGCGGAAGCTGGAACAGAAGTACCATCTCGAAAACATCGTTGGACAAGATCCCAAGCTGCTCGAAATCCTTTCTACTGTGGGGCGGGTCGCCGCTACTGATGCGCCGGTATTGATTACCGGTGAAAGCGGGACAGGGAAGGAGCTGATTGCGGAGGCAATCCATTCCAACAGCAAGCGGAAATCGCGTCCGTTCGTAAAGGTTAACCTGGGCGGTATTTCGTCTACATTGTTTGAAAGCGAACTTTTCGGGCACGTCAGAGGCGCATTTACAGATGCGAAGTCTGACCGGATCGGACGGTTTGAAATGGCCAATAAAGGGTCGATTTTTTTGGATGAAATAGGGGAGCTGGATTTGCCAAGTCAGGTGAAATTGCTGCGTGTTTTGCAGGAAAGGACATTTGAGCCGCTGGGAAGCAGCAAAAGCAGGACGGTGGATGTGCGCGTGATTTGTGCTACTAACAGGAACCTGGAAGAAATGGTCGCACTTGGCACTTTCCGGGAAGACCTTTACTACCGCATTAACCTGATCACGGTGAAGCTGCCTGCACTCAGGGAGCGGCCCGACGACATTCCGCTGCTCTCGGCGTTTTTTGTAAATAATCTCAAAACCATTTACCAGCGCCCCGACCTGCAACTCAGTCAGCCTGCATTGAAGTGGCTGAGAACATTGCAATTGCAGGGGAACATTAGGCAGCTGAAAAACCTGGTTGAAAGGACCGTTTTGCTCTCGCCGAAAGACACGCTGGATATTGCTGATTTTCAGAAAAACCTGTCTGCGGGTGGACAGCCTGCTGCCGCGAAAAACCTGCCGGAAGTAGGAAGTATTACGCTTGAAGAAATGGAATACCAGATGATCAGTAAAGCAATGCAGTTTCATCAGAATAAGATCAGCAAAGTAGCGCGGTCGCTGGGTATCACTCGGTTTGCACTCTACCGAAGGCTTGAAAAGTATGGTATATCCTTCGATCCTGACGAACAATGAGGCTATCTACCCGCGCCAAATACATCAGCTACATTGCGGTACTGCATTTGGTGTTAATCATTCTGGTTGCCAATCTGCTTTCTGAAAACAAGCCATTATTCATTGCTTCCGAGGTATTTCTGTTGTTATCTGCTGCCGCATCCATTCAGCTGTACCGAAACTTTATGCAACCTATCCAATTTGTGAAATCCGGGATCGAAGCGATCAAGGACAAGGATTTTTCGATCAAGTTTGTGCCCACAGGCAAGGGTGAAATTGATACCCTGATCGAAGTTTACAACCTGATGATCGACCAGCTGCGGGAAGAGCGCACGCGCCTGCACGAGCAGCATTTCTTTCTGGAAAAGCTCATTGAAGCCTCGCCGATCTCCATTGTGATTCTCGACTATGACGAGAAAATCGATTCTCTTAACCACAAGGCGCAGGAACAATTTGGTGCGGTTGCGGAACAGTTACATGGAAAAGCATTGAATGAAACCAACCTGCCGCTGTTGCACGAGCTGGTGGATATGCAGGATGGAGACTCGCGTGTAGTGAAGACAAATGGCGTCGTGACCTTCAAGGTGCAACGCTCGCATTTTATGGATAAGGGTTTTAAAAGGTCTTTTCTGATGATCGAAGAGCTCACGAACGAGCTGCTGGTATCCGAAAAGAATGCGTATGGAAAAGTGATCAGGATGATGGCGCATGAAGTGAATAATACGCTTGGCGCCACCGATTCTATTTTACAAACTACCCGCAATATCCTGACTGATCCTGGTTTTACGGAGCTTAAAGAAGCACTCGGCGTTGCATCGGAGCGAAACGGGCGACTTACTCGCTTTATGCGGAATTTTGCCGATGTGGTCAGGTTACCGACACCCAATCGCGCAACTGCCGACTTGTCCCTGCTGGTTCGTGATGTAAGTACTTTTATGCAGGCAGCGGCATCTGAGCGTCAGGTTTCCATTCAGTTATTTTTGCCGGAGGCACCTATTGTTAAAAGTGTCGATACCGGCCAAATGGAGCACGTTCTGGTGAATGTGATCAAGAATGCAATGGAGGCTTGTGCGCCTGGGAATGTAATTGGAATACATCTGACTCAGTCGCTGCTGCTGATCAAAAACAATGGCACGCCTATTGAGCAGGAAGTGAATGCAAGTTTGTTTAATCCGTTTTTCAGTACCAAAAAAGATGGTCAGGGAATTGGTTTAACACTGACAAGGGAAATCCTCGTGAACCACAATTTCGGCTTTTCGTTGAAAACGGAAGAATACGGCTGGACTGTTTTTCGGATTGAAATGGAAGAGTGAATAAGGTACCTGACCATTCAAAATCTCATTTCGTCCTTTAATTAAACGATCCTGTATTTCTAATCTTAAAACTGCTTCTTGGATGTTTAAAGCAAGCATTTTACAGATTATGAAAAGCAAGATCACGGGCGGAGAAACTGAATTTCTGTTTTCATTTAAGATACTCCACAAATATGATGTCAAATATTATCGCTGCAAACAGACGGGATTTATTCAAACCGAGGAGCCTTACTGGCTTGATGAAGCTTATAAAACTGCGATTACAAAATTGGATGTTGGTCTGGTTCGCAGAAACTCCAACCTGGCCGATCTAACCGAAAAGCTCCTGGTCAAGTTCTTTGACTACAATGAGCTTTTTTTAGACTACGCAGGAGGGTACGGGTTGTTCACACGTATGATGCGGGATAAAGGTTTCAAATTTTACCACACAGATCAGTTTTGTGATAATCTTTTTGCCGAGTACTTCGATTTCGATCAATTAACAGAAGATAATCGATTTGAGCTTGTTACGGCTTTTGAAGTTTTTGAGCATTTAGCTGACCCATATCGGGAGATAAATGATATTCTTAAATTAGCTGATAACATCCTGTTTACTACCGAGATTATTCCCGCGAACATTGACAATATCTCGGAATGGTACTATATCTCAGGAGAAACCGGTCAACATATATCGTTCTACACAGTGAGTGCATTAGAATATCTCGCCAGGCAGTTTGGTCGCTATTTTTACACAAACGGAACGACAACTCATTTATTTACAAAAAGGTTTTTAAGCGCCGACCCATTTTTCACGCCTATTGTGCGCGAGCCGTTTTTACTTCGTAAAGCCAGAAAATATGTCAGAAGGTACGATGAAAAGGAGCGTATTCAAATGGAAAGCCTAATTGGTCACGACTGGCAATTTGTCAAGAATAAACTTAATGGCTTATGAGCGCACTAGTGCTTACGAATCTTTATCGCGAATGCATTTGCAGGGTTTGTAATCAGCAGCTGATTGATATCTTTTTCGGTAAATCCGCTTTGCTTTAATGCGGGAATGAGCTTGTCGGAAATGGAAGTATACCCTCTGAACTTTCCTCCATCGGGCTCGCCTGGCTGATACCAGCCGGCGTCGTGTGAAATCAGGACCTGATTCAACAGGCGCTTTGCTTTGAGATGATCAAGCAAAGCCGCCATTTTATCAATGTTCTCGTCGTTTATCCCATCCAAACTAATCCAGCAGCCGGTTTTTCCGATCCTTTCCATTTCCTCATAGCTGCCATTTGCATGTACCCAGACGAAAGCTGCGGGACTTACTCCGGCATTTTGCAGGATCTCGATTTCCTGAGCGGCAGGAAGTGCAGGGCCTGTGTGAGAGCAGATGGTCAGTCCCGTTTTCAGGTGTGTCAATGCAGCTGCTTTTATCAGTTTTTGGTGGAGTTCAGATAATGCGCCACTGTTTACGCCGGTTTTGATAAATCCAGGCTTCACATTTGTCCCTTCAATACCATTTTCAAATTCACTTGTCCACCGGGCTGAAAGTTGCTCAGCAGTTTCGGTAAAGGCCCATTGTGGAAGGTATTTATTATCTGATGCGCCGTAGTAGCCGGTATTTGTCAAGATTTGAAGCCCGGATAATTCCGACAGTTTTTGCAATAACCTCACATCCCGCCCCAGGAATGCCGGGGTGCATTCCACAATGCTTTGAAAGCCTCGTTCCTTAATCTCGATCAGGTAAGGAAGTACTTTTTTGATCACCTGCCCGTGCTCCCATCTGTCGGATGAAATTTTGTCGGCGCCAATGAAGTCAACAAGTACGTGTTCGTGAATAAGTGTTTTGCCAAGTCCGGAAGGTTTGATCCTGCCCTGAACTGTGTTGATATAAGTTTCTGAAAAACTGGGTATGTTAGAAAGGAGCACCGTCGCTGCCGAACTTTTGATAAATTCCCTGCGCGAATAGTTGCTGCTGCTTCGTCCCATTATTCGACAATGATAAATGGAGTCGGGCTGAATGAGATTACAAATATGATCAGCGCGCAAATCCCCAGAATAATCCGTGGCGTGTCGAGTGGTTCGTTCTGTTCAGTTTCGGGATGTTTGATTCCCAGAAAACGTCCAAGGATGAATACAAAAGGCAGGAAGCCAGTCGAACCCTGCAAATCTGGTCGCAGGTAAGACAATGCAAATTGGAGTACGACGATGATCAGGCTGCACATCAATGCGGTGCTAAGATTATCGAAAACCCTTTTAAAACAGATATAAAGCAGGTAAATGTAGATGAAAAGATACAGCAGCTGTTCGTAGAAGATTGCGTCGCTGCCCGTTGCGAAAGACTCTGCACGAAAAAGGCCAAGACCCGCATAGAATGCAAAAAGCCCGAACAGAATGGGCGCTACCACATCGAATTTCTTTTTTCCTATCAAACCGTAAAGAATGTGGCCGCCGTCGAGCTGGCCGATCGGGATCAGGTTAAGTGATGTGAAAAACAAGGCGAGATAGCCTGCCAGCAGATAAGGATAATGCTGCATTTCGTAAGGATGCGGCAGTCTCTCCGGGTTTGCAACGTAAGTTTTAAACAGCCAGAAAAGGATATTATCGCCTAATACAAGGTTACCTGAGGCATTTTCATAAACAAACTGCGGGTAGCTGGATCCGAATCGCGCATATTCCGGGTGGATCGTAAAGATATAATCCACTGGCGGCAAATGCGTAAATCCGTACCAGAGTACCGCCAGCGCCGCGACAAAGCCTGCCAATGGACCGGCGATCCCGATGTCAAAGAATTTAAGACGGGATTTTACGAAAGAAGTAATGCGGATGAACGCACCCAGCGTGCCGATACTTTGCGAGAAACCAAACCACATTGGAACGTAATAAGGCAAGGTCACTTTTACCTGATGGGCCCTTCCTACAAAATAGTGACCGAATTCGTGAATGGTCAGTATGGCAAGGAATGGAATGGAGAAATGGAAGCCTTGCTTGAATTGCTCCCAGCCCATTAACCGGGATTCAGCCTCTATGGATTTTGCGGCATCAACCCCGCCAAGAAATGCGAAAAAGTCGTAAACGAATGAGAAAATATTACCAAAAATCCATTCAGCACCTGCCAAAGTGGTTGTGATTACAGTCACAATAAAAAGTATCGCCTGAATCAGATAAGTGCGTGTGCTAGACTGCATATTCTTTTAGATATTCCAGAATGGTGGTCGGCTTTTGAACGTGAATAGTAGCAATGCCAAGCTTCGCTGCGCCTTGAATGTTGTCGTAATTATCGTCTAAGAACAGCGTCTCTTCTGCGTTAATGCCGGCCTGATCGAGCACTTTTTGGTAAATGCGCGTATCGGGTTTCATCAGGCCCATTTCATAAGAGAGGAAGACTATCTCAAAAAGATCTTCCAGCCTGTCGATACCTGTTGAAGCTTTAAGGATTTTGTTAACCTGGGTAATGTGAATGGAGCTGGTATTGCTAAGCAGGAAAATTCGGTATTTGGTCGCCAGCTTTTGAAGCAGTTCCACGCGCTCGGGGGGGAGATCAAGCAGCAGACTGTTCCAGGCTGTATCAATTGCTTCGTCGGACAGATCTGAGAAGTCCAGGATCTTTCTTACAAAATCGCGGAATCCTGCTTCGTCGAGCGAGCCTGTCTCGAAATGCCGGAAAATGTCGTTATCCCTGAAAATTTCGAGTATTTCGCGCTGTTCCCGGCCACTCAGTTCCGCAAATGATTTCGACGCAACAGGAACATCAATGTTCAGAATGACGTCGCCTAAATCGAAAATGATGTTCTTGATCTGCGGGTTTTTCATAGTTTTTTGGGTGTTGCTGGCTATTAGCTACTCAACCACAACTCCCATGGCACAGAACTTCTCAATGCGCTGGTCAATGCGGTCTTGCTCGTTGATGGAAGTAAGTGATGATATGTTTTCGAGGATTACTTCTTTCAGCTTTTCGGCCATCCAGTTATGATCCAGATGTGCGCCTCCGAGCGGTTCGGGGATAATTCCGTCTATCAGGCCGTTTTTCTTCATGTCCTTGGCCGTAATCTTCATCGCTTCCGCTGCCTGCTCCTTGAAATCCCAGCTCCTCCACAGGATCGCAGAGCAGTTTTCGGGAGAGATGACCGAGTACCAGGTATTTTCAAGCATTAAAACACGGTCACCTATCGCAATACCCAGTGCACCGCCAGAAGCGCCTTCTCCGATCACAATACAAATCACCGGTACTTTCAGCATGAACATTTCTTTCAGGTTCCGCGCGATGGCTTCGCCTTGTCCGCGTTCTTCGGCTTCCATACCCGGGAATGCACCCGGCGTGTCGATCAGCGTGACAATGGGCTTGTTGAATTTCTCGGCCAGCTTCATCAGGCGCAATGCCTTACGATAACCTTCCGGATTTGGCATCCCGAAATTCCTGTGCTGACGCTGCTTTGTGTTGCGCCCTTTCTGCTGGCCAATCAGCATAAAAGACTGTCCGCCTACATTCGCGAGCCCGCCAATAATAGCCGGATCATCACGTACCTGGCGATCACCGTGCAATTCAATGAACTCGTCACAAATCAGCTCGATGTAGTCAAGCGTGTAGGGGCGGTCCGGGTGACGTGAAAGCTGAACACGCTGCCAGCGCGTCAGGTTTTCAAAGATCTCTTTTCGAAGATTTGTGATATTGTTTTCCAATAAGGAAATGGCGTCTGAAAAATCCACATTGTTTTCCTGCGCCAATGTCTTCATTTCTTCGAGCTTACGTTCGAGCTCGGCCATAGGTTTTTCAAAATCCAGGTATGTTCTCATCTTTTAGGTTCTGGTTGGTCGGGGAAAAGCGTTTTCAGAGTTCGTAAGTGGTTCCCCTCACAGGTATTTCTACCGATTTAAAGCCATTTTCTTGAATCTTGCTTTGGAATTCAGCCATACTTTGCTGTTCTCCATGGACCAGGAACACGCGTTTGAGCTTTTCCGGGTCCTGCATTTTAACAAATCTCAGAAGATCGTTCTGATCTCCGTGGCCGCTAAATACGTCAATTTTTTCAATATTAGCCAAGACAGGCAGCTGCTTTCCGCGGATCGAGATTGTATCCTGTCCATTGAGCAGGCGCCAGCCCAGCGTGCCTTCGGAAGCATAGCCGATCATCAGGATTGTAGCGTATGGATTGCCGATGTTGGCTTCCACGTGCTGCTCCACTCGTCCGCCTTGCACCATTCCCGATGAGGAAATGATAATGCAGGGTTCATTGTAGTTGGATACAGCCCTGCTCGCATCGGCGCTTTCCAGGTAAATAAGGTTCTCGAAGTCGAAAAGCATATCATTGTCTTCCTGAAAATCCCGTGCCTCTCTGTTCAGCATTCTGGCGTGTTTCTGGTACACTTTCGTACTGCTGTGCGCAAGCGGACTATCCGAGAATACTTTGATAAACGGGAAAGACTTGTCCAGATATAACTGGTTGAGCGTGTACAGCAATGCTTGCGTACGGCCAACGCTGAACGACGGAATAATGAGCCTGCCGGGTATGTCAATGCAGGTACGTTTGATCACATCTGCCAGCGCATCCACCGGCGTGCCTGTATTTTCATGCAGCCGATTCCCATAGGTAGACTCGCAAACCAGGTAATCGACCTGCGGGACCTCCTGAGGATCAATCAGGAGCGGATAGTTTTTACGGCCGATATCTCCTGAGAAACAAAGCCGCTTCTTTTCGCCGTTTTCGTAAACTTCAAGCACAATGTGTGCAGCGCCAAGCAAATGTCCGGCCGGGTAGAAAGTCACAGTTACATTATCTGCAATGCGGTAACGGTTACCAAAAGCAACCGGCACAAAATTGTCCATTGCTTCGATCACATGTTTTTCAACATAGTAGTCTTTCGGTACCTCTTTCTTTTTGCCGCGCTTTTTAGAGGAACCCTGTCGCGCATTAAGCCGCTTCTGGTGCAGGTTGGCAGCGTCTTTCAGCAGTAGCGACGTGAGCGCCATAGTGGGCTCCGTACACACAACTCTGCCTTCGAAACCCTCCTTGTATAAATTAGGAATGTTACCTGAGTGATCAATGTGAGCGTGTGTTAATAGTACTGTATTAATGAGGCTTGGTTCAAACGGAAAGACACCTTTTTGCTCTTCATATCTGTTTTTCCTGCCAATCTCATCCAGGTCAAAATCCGAGCCGCAGTCAATCAAAATCCGGTAGTCGTCAGATTCCAGCAGGAACATGCTTCCGGTCACTTGTTGTGCAGCTCCCCAAAATGTCAATTTCATATAAAAATGGGGTGAAAACCTAAATTGGTTTCATGCATCTGACAAAAGTACCAAAAATCAGGCTGAGATTTGGGCTTAACTTATTAGTTTAGATTCTCAGGCCAAAGTTTTACCCCTGTTTTCAGCTCGACTACATCTCTATGAATTTGCGTATTTTCCTGTGTACTATCCTTTTCTGTCCCGCTGTTTTTGGTCAAAAGGTAGATAGTACCGCATTGAACAACCTGCGCGACGCAGCGCTGGAATTTCAGAACAGCGAAATGATGCGAAGCGGGACACTGGCGATCAGCATCAAGTCGGTGAAGGAGAAGGTACCTGTTTTTGGCCTGCACCAGGAAATGTCTCTTCCGTCGGCATCGACATTGAAACTCGTTTCCACCGCTACTGTACTGGCTGTTTTTGGAGGCGATTATAAATTTCAGACTTTCCTTGAACACGACGGACAAATTAAAGGGGATACCTTGCTGGGGAACCTGTACATTCACGGAACGGGCGATCCTTCGCTGGGCAGTGAGCGGTTTCCGGGCTTTCTCAAATCTCCGGAACTGATTGGTCGATGGTCGGCAGCAGTTAAAAACGCCGGAATAAAGCACATTAAAGGAAAAGTGCTTGCCGATGCTTCTTTTTTCGATAGTGAAACGGTAGCCAGTACGTGGATTTGGGGAGATATGGGCAACTATTACGGAGCTGGTGTGCAGGGACTTAACTTGAATGAGAACCTATACCGCGCCAAGTTCAGGCCCGGCTCGGAACCTGGCGATCCTGCGACATTCTTAGGCATTGAACCGGCTATTCCATATCTCACATTTACGAACCGGGTAATTACCGGTGAAAAGGGGAGTGGCGACAAAACGATTCTTTATTCCAGTCCGCTCGGGAATCAGGTGGTGCTCACGGGAACGGTACCCGCAGGTACTGCCAGCTTCACCGTTAAAGGCTCCATTCCCAATGCAGCTGAATATGCCGCATTCGCATTGAAAACGGCACTTGCTAATGCAGCAATACGAATTTATGATCAGAACCCGCCTTTTTCAGGTGTAGTCACAGGAAGTCAAAGGAAGGTCTTGGATGAATATAAATCGCCTGCGTTGCGAGAGCTTTGCCAGCAGACAAACTACTGGAGTATCAACCTTTTTGCAGATGCATTCTTAAAGCAAGCAGGAAAGAGACTTTCCGGTAAATCGGACTTCGACAATGCGGCACTCGCAGTAACCGGTTACTGGTCTGCAAAAGGAGCTGATTTGCGGGGATTTTACATTAAAGATGGCAGCGGGCTCTCGCCTTCGGGTTCTATTACTGCCGGCAGCCTGACTGAGATTTTAAATCTCGCAAACAAAGAGGCAAGCTTCAATGATTTTTATAAAAGTATTGCGGTTTTAGGTCAAAATGGTACAGTCAGAAACCTGGCAAAAGGTACAAAGGCAGCAGGAAATGTGCATGCAAAAAGCGGCTCCATTGAAGGTACACGAGCGTATGCAGGCTATTTCACGACAAAGTCTGGCGCGTTGATGAGTTTTGCGATTATTGCCAACAAGTATATGCCTGGCAGCCAGCGTATAGTTTCCGACGAACTCGTAAAGCTCATGGTCTTAATGGCGCAGTTGTGAGAAGTCTTGCTAGCTTTGCAGGATAGCTCAACTTTCGGTTACAAATGAATAAAATTGATGTATGCGTTATCTACTATGGTAAACCGTACCAAACGATCATCTCCATACTCTCGCTCCTGAAATTCAGCGGTCAGCACATTAACAAGCTTTACATTACGATAGAAAAGTCACAGCCTTACGACAAGTTCGGAGATGTGTACCATGTGATCAAAACGATTAACCCGCTGGTTGAGATCGACCTTTACTACCCCGAATACTTTTACCAGCTCGATTGTCTTGATTACGAGCGTACCCGACATGACAGCGCGTACCGTTACCATATTCCATATCAGTATGCACTTGAAAATGCGACAAGTGAATACCTGTTTATCATGCATAATGACATGGTTTTTCACCGAGATATGATCGGTGAGATGCTGCCTACATTCACTGATCCGAATGTGGCGGGAACCGGTTCAATCGGGCAATGCTGGTCGTGTCCGGGCTTTTCCGCCGGGCTTTGCCACGGATCGAAGTTTGACCAGTATGTTCCTACTCAGGAAGAGGCAATTGCGTTGCATGAAACATACAACACTCCGCGAAAGGAAAAGGATATTGAAGTGTTAAAAACAGGGCGTGTTCACCCGATGCCCGAGTGCCGCCTGAATGAATATGCCTGCCTGATCAACCTGGATTTATATAGAAAAAACACGCTGCCGGAAGGCAATAACGTATGTTTTGGTGGAAACTGGGGCTTTACTGCCGATTTGGGTACGGGCTGGTTTCACCAGATGGTCAACCAGGGATTCCGTTTTCAGCAATTTGTTTTGGAAGACTATGCGAAGCACTCACAATTCAATCCGGTAGGTCAGGGGATACAAGCTTATACCAAGGCAGACAACTACAACCTGAGCGAGCGGAATGCATTGGAATACCTCAAAGCCAACTTTAAAACAGACGCAGCACTTGACAGGAAATACAAGCTCTTATCGAAACTAAGAGTAGCCAAAGGAAAGCTGGGAAAATTCCAGGCACTCTGGGTTCATCGGGCGAAGAAGGTTTACAGGAAGGTGTTGGGGTAGGGTTTTGTCACCCTGAGCGGACCGGACCGCCGGGCGGTCCGGTCCGCTCAGGGTGACAAAAAGAAAACAATGCTCAGGGTGACAAAGCTTTGGTGAAAAAGCATAGGTAACAAGGAACAGCTACTTCACCTCCTCAATCACAAAGTTGTGATTCGTATAAATGCAAAGATCAGCTGCAACTGTGAGTCCCTCTCTCACCATTTCTCCTGCTGATAAATGCGGCGCGTGTTTTTTCAATGCCTGAGCAGCGGATAATGCATAATTTCCACCCGAGCCGATTGCTGCAATGCCGTTTTCAGGTTCCAGAACATCGCCTGTTCCTGATATAACCAGGATTTCGTCTTTGCTGGCTGTGATCATCATGGCTTCCAACTTTCTTAAATAGCGGTCTGTACGCCAGTCTTTGGCAAGTTCAATAGCGGCGCGTTTCATATTGCCGCCGTATGCATTCAGTTTTTCTTCAAACCGCTCGATCAATGTAAATGCGTCCGCTGTGGAGCCTGCAAATCCGGCGAGGATCTTTCCTCCCATCAATACCCTGATTTTTTTGACATTACCTTTGGCAACAGTATTGCCCATTGTCGCCTGCCCGTCAGCGCCGAGCGAAACTGTTCCATTGTGTAAAACTCCCAGTACGGTTGTTGCGTGTATTTTCTCCATGAATATTGACTCTGAGTGATTCGATTTGGTTAGTGCTTCAAAACAAAAGTGCCAGACCGGGAAGCCTGACACTTTGTGCATTGATTAGTATTTATAGAACTGATTTTGTCATTAAACCAGCATGCTCATCGGCTCTTCCAGCAATTTCTTAACTGTTAGCAGGAACTGGGCAGCAGTTGCTCCGTCCACCACACGGTGATCAGCAGAAAGCGTTACTTTCATAATGTTGGTCGGGTAAACCGTTCCGTCTTCTTTGAAAGCAGCAACCTTCTTGATCCCACCTACTGCAAGAATGCAGGAATCCGGCGGGTTGATGATCGCAGTAAATTCATCTACTCCGAACATACCCAGGTTGGATACAGAGAATGTATTTCCTTCCCATTCTTTCGGCTGCAATTTTTTATCCTTCGCTTTTCCGGCCAGTTCTTTTACCTCTGTTGAAATAGCAGAAAGCGTCTTTTTGTCAGCATCACGTACCACGGGAACAAGCAAACCTTCGTCTACCGCAACCGCAACACCTACATTGACATAATTGTATCTTCTGATCTTATCACCCAACCAGGCGGAGTTAACGGCAGGATGTTGCTTCAATGCAACTGCACAAGCTTTGATCACCATATCATTGAAGGAGATCTTGGCAGGGCTTACTTCATTGAGCTGCGGGCGAAGCGACATGGCTTTGTCCATTGTGATTTCCATGGTAACATAGAAATGCGGCGCAGTGAACAAGCTTTCGCTCAGGCGGCGCGCAATGGTCTTGCGCATTTGCGACACTGGTGTATCCGTGAAATCGCCGGTTGCAGGTGCGCTTGCTGCGGCTGGCGCAGCTTGTTCTGCCTGTTTTGGTTTTTCAGCAGGAGCAGCTGAGGCAGTTTCAGGCGCAGCTTGTTTAGCAGCAGGCTTGAATTCGTCTACATCCCGTTTTACGATCCTTCCATTGTCACCGCTGCCTTCGATCTGGCTCAGGTTGATTCCTTTCTCATCTGCCATTCTTTTGGCAAGCGGAGAAGCTTTGATCCGATCGCCGGAATCTGCTACGGAAACAGATTTGTCTGCTTCGCTTTCGCCAGCAGGTGCAGCTGATTTTTCCGGTGCAGGAGCACTTTCAGCAGCAGGTGCTTCGCCGTTTTCACGGGCGATCAATGCATCTACATTGGCGCCTTCTTCTCCGATTACCGCGATAATTCCATCGACAGGCACCGATTCACCTTCTTTAATTCCGACGAAAAGCAAAGTCCCGTCTTCATATGCTTCCAGCTCCATCGTGGCTTTGTCGGTTTCGACTTCTGCCAGAATATCACCGGATTTCACTTTATCACCTACTTTTTTCTGCCAGGAAACCAAAGTTCCCTCTTCCATCGTATCGCTCATTTTGGGCATACGAACCACAGCAGCATTGATTTTCTCGGCAGGTGCACTTGCAGGAGCGGGTTCCTTGGCTTCCTGCTCGGGGGTTACGGTTTCCACCGCAGCTGCTTCCGGCGCTGGTTTTGTATCCTCTTTTGGTGCGGCACTTCCGTTGCTTGCAGCTCCGTTGCTGCCACCTTCCAGCAGCGATTTATAATCTTCACCTTCGTTACCTACTACCGCCATAACTCCGTCAACTGGCACGGAATCACCTTTATTAACTCCGATGTAGAGAAGCGTACCGTCATAGTAAGATTCCATTTCCATCGTAGCCTTATCGGTTTCTACCTCAGCCAGGATATCGCCGGATTTTATTTTATCACCTACTTTTTTGTGCCATTCCGCGATAACACCCTCTTCCATGGTGTCGCTCATTTTGGGCATACGAATTACTTCTGCCATATCGCTTGTTAAGGTATTTTAGTTTCTTCGGTCTTAAATTAGATTCAGGTCAAAATTACAATAAAAGGCCAATTCTGCACCCAGTTTTGAGATAATTCTAAAACCCGGAACGCATTAATTGATCTTCAATACAGCCATAAACGCCTCCTGCGGGATCTCGACGTTACCAACCTGACGCATTCGTTTCTTTCCTTTTTTCTGTTTTTCAAGAAGCTTTCGTTTCCTTGAAATATCACCTCCGTAACACTTGGCCAATACGTCTTTACGCATTGCTTTCACTGTTTCCCGTGCAATGATCTTCTGACCTATCGCTGCCTGGATTGCAATTTCAAACATCTGCCGTGGGATCAGCTCACGCAATTTTTCGCAAAGCTTTTTACCCCATTCGTAAGATTTTGACCTGTGTACAATAGCAGATAATGCATCCACCGGCTCGCCGTTGAGCATCACATCCAATTTCACCATATCCGACTCCTGGTAACCTGCCAGTTCGTAGTCAAGGGAGGCGTAGCCGCGGGAAATGGTTTTAAGTTTATCAAAAAAGTCAAACACAACCTCAGCCAGCGGGATCAGGAATTGCAGCTCCACGCGCTCGGAAGTAAGGTAAACCTGATTTTTCAGGATACCTCTCTTGTCCATACACAAGTTCAGGATCGGACCGATGTAGTCCGACTTGGTAATAATCTGTGCATTGATATAAGGTTCTTCAATAACCTTAATATGATTTGGATCAGGCATCTCGGAAGGTGCGCTGATGTTCAGGAGCTTGTCTTTTGTATTAACCACCCGGAACTGCACGGAAGGAACGGTCGTAATCACCGTCATATCAAATTCCCTTTCCAGCCTTTCCTGCACGATTTCCATGTGGAGCATGCCAAGAAAGCCGCAACGGAACCCGAACCCAAGCGCAGCAGAAGTTTCCGGCTCCCATACAAGCGCCGCATCGTTCAGCTGCAGTTTCTCCATTGCTTCACGGAGCTCTTCAAATTCGCTGGTGTCAACAGGGTAAATGCCGGCAAAAACCATTGGTTTTACCTCTGAAAAACCAACAATAGCTTCTTTGGCGGGACGATCAATATGTGTGAACGTATCGCCTACTTTTACTTCTTTCGCAACCTTAATACCGGAAATCAGGTAACCTACATCACCACATTCCACGACTTGCTTTGGGATCTGCTGCAAGCCGAGTGTGCCGATTTCGTCAGCAATATATTCTTTTCCGGTCGCCATGAACTTAACCCTGTCGCCTTTACGGATACTTCCGTTTTTCACCCGGAAAATAACTTCGATACCGCGGTATGAATTAAAAACCGAGTCGAAAATCAACGCTTGCAAAGGTGCTTCGGGATCGCCTACCGGGGCAGGAATGCGCTCCACGATGGCATTCAGGATATCTTCAATGCCAATTCCCTCTTTTCCACTTGCAGGAATGATATCTTCCCGCTTGCAGTCAAGCAGGTCCACCATTTCATCTTTGATCTCCTCTGGCATTGCACCGGGAAGGTCAATTTTGTTGAGGACCGGAATGATCACCAGATCGTGGTTGATCGCAAGGTATAAGTTGGATATTGTCTGCGCCTCAGTGCCTTGTGATGCATCCACAAGCAGCAATGCACCCTCACAGGCCGCAATAGAGCGGGATACTTCGTATGAAAAATCGACGTGCCCGGGGGTATCGATCAGATTGAGGATGTATTCTTCTCCCTTGTAAATGTAGTTCATCTGAATCGCGTGGCTCTTGATTGTAATGCCTCGTTCGCGTTCCAGATCCATATTGTCCAGCAGCTGCGCCTGCATTTCCCGCTGCGTTACTGTTTTGGTAAATTCAAGCAGACGGTCGGCCAGGGTACTTTTGCCGTGGTCAATATGGGCAATAATGCAAAAATTACGGATTTTCTTCATGAAAATGGTTACTATTCAAATGCTTTGCGGTACAAACTCGGTTCAAAGCAAACACAAAATTACGAGGGGATTTAATATTTCAACTGCTTTTCTCAGGTAACTTGAAAGTATTACCGCGGTGAGGTGTTTTCAGGAAAATTGACTTAGTCCAGCGACACCATCGCTTTGATCACTCCTTTCGCGGGATCAAGCCAGCTTTCGAAAGTATCTTTTACCTCTCCGAAAGTGACCCGGTGCGTAATATATGTTTTCGGGTCGACCTGCCCGTTTTTCATGTTTTTAATTACATGTTCAAAATCTTCCCGTGTTGCATTGCGGCTGCTCATCAATGTGGCTTCGCGTTTGTGAAACTCAGGGTGGCTGAATGTAATATCTCCCTTTTGCAGGCCCACAAGCACATAACTGCCTCCATGTGCGAGGTAGGTAAACGCCGTGTTGATGGCGCGCAGGCTTCCCGTCGCGTCGATGATCACAGTTGGCATTTCGCCATTTGTGATTTCTGCTAACCGTTCCAAAACAGGCTCCGTTAATGCATTCACGGTGTGTTGCACGCCGATTTTTTCACGACAAAAAGCAAGTCTGGCATCGTTGATATCCAATGCGATGACATTCCCGCCGGCTATTCTGGCAAATTCCATGGTACCCAGCCCGATAGGTCCTGCGCCTACTACCAGCACATTTTCACTTTCCCGAACACGCGCGCGCCTCACCCCGTGTGCGCCAATGGCCAGGGGTTCCACCAATGCAAGTTCGTCGAAGCTGAGGCCGTCGCCATGCACCAGGGAGTAGGAGGGCACCGAGAGATACTCCACCATTCCGCCGTCAATGTGAACACCCGATACTTTCAAAGTAGTGCAGCAATTTGGCTTACCATTCCGGCAGGCAACACATTTCTGGCAATTGAAATAAGGTATGAAGGTGACAGCTTCACCGACTGAAAAATCATTACGATCTGTATTTACAACCTCTCCTGCCAGTTCGTGCCCCAGGATTCGGGGATAGTTGAAAAAAGGCTGCGTTCCTTCAAAGGCGTGCAGATCGGTTCCGCATATCCCTATTCGTCTGATGCGGATCAGCGAGTGACCAGACAGGATTTCAGGCTGTAAAGTATCCTGGTATTCAAAGTGGCCTGGTGTAGTGCAGACAAGTGTTTTCATTTGGCGAGGCGTCACTGAGTATTGGAATTAAAACAGATTAAGAATTGGCAAGCGCACGGTCCAGGTGTACATAGCCACCATCGACATAAATCAACTGTCCGGTTGTGTGGCTGGAACGCTCGGAAAGCAGGAATACTGTAGTATTTGCAATTTCTTCGGAAGTTGTCATCCGATTTTCGAGCGGAATATTGGCGGTAATGGAAGCTAACTTTTCAGCAGGATTTGGCAAAGTTTCAATCCAGCGTTCGTAAAGCGGCGTCCAGCATTCAGCTACAACAACTGCGTTGACCCGGATTCCGTATTTCAACAGTTCAACCGCCCATTCACGCGTTAATGCATTTCTTCCGCCATTGGCAGCGGCGTAAGCTGAGGTGCCTCCCTGGCCTGTATCCGCAGTTTTAGAGGTAATATTTACAATCGCGCCTTTGGATTGTTTCAATGCAGGCAAGGCATAATGCGCCATAAGGTAGTAATGCACAACATTTTTATGCAAAGAGGCGATGAAGCCGTTGTAGTCGCCATTTTCAAGACCAACACCGTCGTTTACACCTGCATTATTGACCAGGCCGTCGATCCGTCCGTACTTTTCCAAAACAGCTTTGACCGCCTTCTCAGATTCTTCCGGTTGCGTAAGCTCTGCAACAACCTGAAATGAGGCGAAACCCTTCGAGGCGAGATCATCCACGATTTTCTGATTATCATCTGCATTCCGGCCTACGATTACCGGAATAGCGCCCTCTTTTGCCAAAACCTGCACGATCCCTTCGCCGATTCCCTTTGCGCCGCCGGTAACGATAACTACTTTATTTTGAAGCTGTAAATCCATATTGTTAAAGAATTCAGGTTAGTGGTTTCAATAAATCAATGTGAAGTTCCGAGTGTGACTTTTTTGATAGAGTTATTTTTAACAGCAAAATAAAGAACAACCAGAAAGCACACCGCAGGAACAACGTAGGCGGTTTGGATAGAAGAAATGTCAGAAACCTGTCCCATAATAACGGGAAAGAAAGCGCCTCCGACAATAGACATAATCACAAGGGAAGAGCCAATTTTAGTCTTTTCACCAAGTCCGCGGATACTCAATGCAAATATTGTAGGGAACATGATCGACATGAAGAACTGCACGCCCACGAGCGCGTATACCGCCGCCATTCCCGTGGTAGTCACCGCTACTGCGAGCAGGGCTACATTCAGAATACTATATAATGCAAGCAGTCGGGGCGGAGCTATGAAACGCATCAGGTAAGTGCCAATGAAGCGGCCGATCATAAAGCTCAAAAATGCGCCCGAGAGGAGGTATGCAGCTGTTTTTTCTTCTATCCCCGCCACTTTATCAGAAAAACGGATAAAAAAGCTGCTGATACAAACCTGTGCACCAACATAGAAAAACTGCGCGGTAGCACCCAGCAGCAGGTTTTTCTCACCCCAAATAGAGCTACCGGCGGTGCCTTCGCTGTCATTTTCGTCCTTGATTTCCGGAAGGGAAGTCCGCCAGATCAGCACTGCTACCAGCAACACAACCAAGCCAATTACTATAAATGGTACCTGCACCGAGGCGGCTTCCGCATTGAGATAGGAGTCAAGTGCTTCGCCGGACATGGCCTGTTGCTCTTGCTCCGAAAGTGTTTTGCCCGACAAGATGAAGGTACCGCCCATCAAAGGTGCCAGAAATGCGGCGAGTCCATTAAAGGATTGTGCAAAATTCAGGCGCTGCGTAGCCGAATCAGGATCGCCTAAAACAGTTATATATGGATTTGCAGCGGTTTCAAGCATGGTCAGTCCGCTTGCAATGATGAATAACGCGATCAGGAAAAAGCCAAAATGGCGCATTTCAGCAGCCGGGTAAAACAGGAATGTGCCAAACGCAAAGAGCAGCAATCCTACAGTAATCCCAGCTTTATAGCCGTATTTTTTCATAAACAGTCCTGCCGGGAATGCGATGAGGAAATAAGCAATGTAAGAGGCGGAGTCGATCAGGGCAGATTCAAAATCGCTGAGCTGGCAGGCCTTCTTCAAATGCGGGATCAGTATCGGGTTGAGGTTGAGGGCAAAACCCCAGAGAAAAAACAGCGAAGTGATCAGGATAACAGCCAGCCGCGTTTTACGATCGGTCATAGGAGGTGGAATTTGAGTTCAGGAACGGGTGTAAAATAAAACAAAACAATTCAAAGGAATTATATTTTTTTACCCGCTAAACCAACCTACCTGATGTTCAGTTGTTGCTGTACCTCGTCTTTTCGCCGGCGGGAGACCTCCACCCGCGAGCCATCGGCGAGTACCAGGTATTCGTTATTGCTGCTGATACGAACGATGTATTCCATGTTCACCAGATGCGATTTGTGCGTGCGGACGAACTTGAAATCCACCAGCATATCTTCAAAATGTTTAAGTGTTTTGCTGGCTATAAAGGTTTTATTGTCTTTCAAATGGATAACCGTGTAGTTCCTGTCGGCCTCAAATCTGAGGATCTCGCCAACCATGAAAAAGAAGATACCCTCGGTAGACGCAACTGCCAGTTTGAATTCCTTGTACTCCTTCTTTTCGAAGTTGCTGACCAGGTTTTCATATCGCTGGACTTTCTGTCTGGCCGAATCGCGTCTGAATAAATGCCTTCTTACTGCCACGACAAGATCCGCAGGATCAATTGGTTTTAGAAGATAATCCACGGCACTGAACCTGATCGCCTGAATGGCGTACTGGTTGTACGCGGTAGTGAAAATGACATTAAAGGAAGGTTTATCAATTGCTTTAAGAAGTTCGAAACCGTTCTGGTGCGGCATTTCGATGTCTAAAAAAACGAGCTCAGGGGAATATACCTGCAGCACACTCAGTGCTTCCGCGACGGAAGATGCAATTCTTAATTCCACGATTTGCGGTACATACTCGTGGATGTACTTATATAGAATGCTGCGCGACTTGAACTCGTCGTCTACTATCAATGCTTTGATCATGAGGGTAATATTTAGTTTGTTGATGGATGTGTACTTATTTCTAAGCACGTCCTGCAAGGTAAGTTGCTTGTGCCATCAGCGCCGATGGAATGTGCAATCGGCACTGATGGTTTATTTGGTGGATTGTCGATAGAGACGCGCCGATTTCCTTTTATTAAGTGGATTTGACCGGCAGCTAATCGGAATAACAGCTAGTGAAAGCATAGGTTAAGTTTGTCTGCTCATGTCAAACTCAATCGTCTTTTATGAAGCACCTTATCCGATTCGTCTTATTTTTCTTCCTCGCAGGCACCGTTCACGCGCAGGTACCGCAACAATTCAGCTTCCAGGGCGTAGCCCGGGACGCAGCCGGCAAAGTGGTTCAAAACCGTAACATCGGTCTGCGCATTTCAGTCAGGCCAACCACTGCACTCGGTAGCCCGGTTTATCAGGAAACACATGCAACGCAGACCTCTGCCAATGGAATTTTCAATATTTCGGTAGGAGCCGGCCTCGTACAAAGCGGTCAGTTTGCCGACATTAAATGGGACAGCGACAAATTTTTCCTGCAAGTAGAAATGGAT
Organism: Dyadobacter sp. Leaf189; assembly: GCF_001424405.1. Lineage (GTDB taxonomy): Bacteria > Bacteroidota > Bacteroidia > Cytophagales > Spirosomataceae > Dyadobacter. The sequence goes on along the minus strand of NZ_LMPS01000004.1, from coordinate 276,186 downwards.
CCGGATGGCGGAAGCAATTATATCAATCTGGGAGCGACGCAATTATTGAGTGTACCTTATGCATTGCACGCAGAAGAGGCGGGTAGGTGGAAGAATGATGATCCGGTAGTGCAACAGGGAAGTTACTCTAAAGGAAAACAATTGCCAATATTAGATTGGGAGCCTGGTAAAACCAAAATGTTGTGGTATCCACGTAAAGGTTCATTTCGCTTCGGATCCTGGAACGGGGAACACGTTTGGTCTGAACAAGGTATAGGTGACTTTTCCTTTGCTGGTGGAATTAACGCTGTTGCAAATGGCTATATGTCGTTTGCATATGGAGCAACCGTGAAGGCATCTGGACAGTTCTCCTTTGTATTTGGCTCGTCCTCAGAAGCGCTGCTCAACAGTATTGCTCTTTGCTTTGATGCAAAAGCGCTTGGTGAGTCTTCTATTGCCATTGGGGATAGAATACAAAGCCTCGGCTCCAAGTCAGTCGCTCTCGGTTATAATCTTCAGAGCAACTCGAAATACGGAATTAGCTTTGGATTAAGTAATGATATTTCAGATGCTGTTGACAATGATCTTAAACCAACTCATCGTTTATTTCAGATCGGAAATGGTGACGAGAATGTTGGAGGTGCGAGGAGAAATGCACTTACGATTCTGAGAAACGGTAATGTTGGGATTGGTAACAATGTCTTGAATCCAACTCACATTCTTGATGTAGGGCATAGAATTCGATTACGGAACAATCCAAATGGAATGACGGCTGGGCTTTGGCTCGATAATGATGCCGGTGCGCAGTACTGTTTTGTTGGTGGACTTGATAACAACCGGACAGGATTTTACTTTGAAGACGGAGGATGGATGTTTACAGTGCGAAACAATGGAAACACTTTCATCGCAGGAACTCTTACCCAAAACTCCGACCTCCGCCTCAAACGCGATATTCTCCCCATATCTGCCAACTTTGAAAAGCTATCTTCTATTTCCGGTAGGTATTATTACTGGAAAGATCCGCAGCGTAGTCAGGGTTTGCAAACGGGTTTGATCGCCCAGGAAGTGGAAGGTGTTTTTCCGGAGCTTGTTGAGACTGACAAGGATGGATATAAGTCAGTTAACTACATTGGCTTGATCCCGCATTTGCTGGAAGCAGTGAAGGAGTTGAAGCGCGAAAATGCACGGCTTGGCAGCGAGAACAAAAAGCTGGCCTCGGACGCGACCAAAATGGCTGACTTGCAGAAGAGGATAGAGGTAATCGAGGCGAGTTTGGTGCATTTACAAGCAACTTCATCTAACTAAGCGCGCTATGATTATTTTAATATGGATCTGCATCGTGGCAGATGTAGCGGCGGCGGTTTTCCTGCTTGTTACTTCCATGACTTCAAACCAGGATGCAGCAGGTGCAGGAATGGTGCTGCTGCCAGCTATTTTGCTGATCGGACTGGCTTTGCTCTCCTACTTTTTAATGCAGAAACAACACAATGGATGGGCATTTGTAACAAGCGGTTTTCCCGCGCTTATCCTGCTGTATCTGCTCTTTATTTCTGTAACCTGAATCAGGCGTGCTCCTGATACGGTTTGCTTTGGAAACTATAAATAAGGTAAAACAATGCAGGCAGGATAAACACACTGCCTAGCAGCAAAGCCATTCCAAGTGCCTGCATTGTTTTTTCCTGACCGCTGTGCTCTACGAGAGATAAGTACCCGTTTTTTAAAATAACGATATTGGGAAAGTGGCGGAAGGTGGTCGTAAGCAAAATCATGGTTACCTGAAAACCTGCAAGCGGGCGGAGGAGCCTGATCTTTCCCTGATAAAGCTGCTGCCACATATAAACAAGTGAAAGCGTAGCGGCCACAATGGCAATTCTGCCCACCCAATTGCCAAATACCCACTCAAACAAAGGTATGTTCTCAAAATAGGCAGCAGTGAATACCAGCGCGCCGCATACCACCGCAGCAATATTGAAAAACTGCGCCTTATGTGCGAAACGAAGCCTGTCATTTTCATTATCGGTTTCACCTATCAGGTATACCGAGGCCAGGAAGCCGCAAATTGCCACGGTAAACAGTCCAACCGCCACTGAAAACCAGTTAAGCCAACTCATAATATAAGCTTCCATAAAACTTCTTGCCTCTGGATTAATATGTCCTGAAACTGCACTTCCAGCTATTATCCCCAGGAACAAGGGTGTGATAAAACTGGAAACAGCGAAGATTGTATTGTAAATGCTCTGCATATCATCTACAACGGCATCATAATGCCGAAACGTAAAGGCAGTACCTCTCGCGATTATTCCCATCAACATGATCGTCAACGGAATATGCAGGAAGACCGACATGGTGGAATAGATCACCGGAAAGCCAACGAACAGAATCACGATTGCGATAATAAGCCACATGTGATTAGCTTCCCATATCGGGCCAATTGCAGAATAGAGCGTTTTCCGGGTGATTGCCTTGTTCTTTTTCGACGTAAACAACTCAATAATACCAGCACCAAAATCCGCTCCGCCCATCAAAAGATAGAGCAAGATCGATGTCCAGAGGAATGTGATGACGACGTAGAGCATTTTTAATGAGTGAATGAGTGAATGAATGTTTTAAGGAGTAAAGGGAGGATGGAGGAAAGGGACGAAAGGGGGCAAATCAACATCCTCCCTTTCCTCCTTATTTATCATAAAGCGTTCCCACCATCTTAATCTGCCTGTAAAGCATGAAAGCCACGAACATTGCAAGTGATGCGTAAACTGCTGTGAATAGGTAGAATGAATAGGCGATGCCTGGCATAGGAGTTACTGCGTCGGCAGTTCGCATTACTTCGTATATAATCCAGGGTTGGCGACCTACTTCTGTAACTGTCCAGCCTGCTTCTACGGCGATGAAGCCCAGCGGAGTGGCAAATACGAAGAGTTTCAAGAGCCATTTTGAACCAAGCCAGTCACGTTTTTTCCATAAAGCCAGAAAGTAAATCGCCGAGATCAGCATCATCGCCATTCCCATTCCCACCATAATTTGAAAAGCATAGTGGGTAGTTGCGACTGGTGGATGGTTTTCTGGTTTGATCTTGTCAAGACCTGTTACTTCCGACTCAAAATCGCCATGAGCGAGAAAGCTCAGAAAACCAGGGAGCTTGATAGCATACTTAACTTCTTTGGCCTCTTCGTCAGGAATTCCACCGAGGATCAGTGAAGCAGATTTTTCAGTTTTGAAATGGGCTTCCATAGCGGCAAGCTTTGCAGGCTGTCTCTCCGCTACGTCCTTTGCAGAAATGTCGCCGCTGAGTGGTTGCAGAATGGCGGCTGCGCAGCCAAATATCGCTGCAATCTTAAATGATTTTGAATGGAAAAGTACATTGTTACCTCGCATGATCATCAATGCATGCACACCCGCAACTGCAAAGCCCGTGGCTACAAAAGCAGCTATTGTCATGTGGAGCGCCTGCGAGAACCACGCTTTGTTAAACATCGCCTGGATCGGGTCAATGTTCAGGTACTGTCCGTTTACAAAATCAAACCCGGCGGGACTGTTCATCCACGCATTTGCAGCTACCACCAGGATCCCCGATGCGAGGCCGCTTACTCCGACAATCACGCCTGTAAACCAATGGAACCATTTGTTAAACCTGTCCCAGCCGTAAAGAAAGAAGCCCAATGCAATCGCCTCAATAAAAAATGCCGTTCCTTCCAGAGAAAACGGCATTCCGAAAATGGGTCCTGCATGCTTCATGAATTCCGGCCAGAGCAGCCCCAGCTCGAAACTTAGCACCGTGCCCGAAACTGCACCCGTTGCAAAGAAAATAGCGACGCCTTTGCTCCAAGCTTTGGTAACATTCTTGTAAACAGGTTCGCCAGTCCGCAGCCAATAAAAGTGAGCAACTGCCATGAAAAATGGCATCACCATACCAATGCAGGAAAATATAATGTGAAATCCCAGAGATAGGGCCATTTGGGATCTCGCAGCAATGAAATCGTCCATTTGGAGTAGAAATTAAGGTGCTTCAAAGCTAGTGAAGTATCCCCTAACTACCGCCTTCCAGCTGAAAAGAATCACGACTCCTCCGATTCCGAAGACTTATTTTTCTCGGCCAGTCTGCGCTTCACAATGTCTGCGGGGTATTTCAATGCCAACTCCCTGATCTCGTACGTAAATTCCTTGAAAGTCTCTTCCCAAACCGCTGCCTCGCCGGGTTCGTACTCGTAAAATCCATGTGAGTTGAGGATACCTTTGCCGCCTTCACGCACTACTTTATCAATAAGCTCAGGCACTTCGGTACTGTTATTCAGCGTTGGCAACAGGTTTTTCATTACGGTATGATAGGCAGGCACGCCGGTAAGGTCCATCCAGCGGAAAATTCCCACCATTGTCATGAAGTAGCCCGCATTGTTCCGGCACGAGCGGTCCACATCTTCTATCGTCGCATACCCGTTCTCGACCAGGCTGATCGCCTCCCGGTACATCGCGTACATCAGTCTGTTAGTTATAAAGCCGGCGATATCTTTCCGCACCAGAATAGGTTCTTTGCCCCATTCATGCGAAAGTTCATACAAGTATTCGCCGTATTTAATGTCTGACTGATCGCCGCAGATGATTTCCAGAAAACGTGTGGTATGTGCCGGCTCTGTCCAGTGCAAGCCCAGAAACCGCTCGGGGTGCTGGGTGAGTTTTTGTAACTCGCTGATCGGAATGGCAGACGTGTTGCTGGATAATATCGCATCGGGTTTGATCACCGCCTCAATCTTTTGGTAAACCGATCCTTTGACGTCAATATTTTCAATCGTGCACTCATTCACGAGTTTGCAAGGGTGCAGCACACTGTAATCTTCCGTGATAATCAGCCTTCTGAGGTAATATTCAGGCTCATTCTCGATCAGCCCATTCTCCCAGGAATTCTGTAAATGTTCCCTGATCCTTCTTTCGGCATGATCCATATCTGCACTCAGCGGTGCTACCGCGGCGACCTGATGTCCCGCGATCAGCAAGCAGGTTACAATGCTGCAACCCATTAAACCCAGTCCGACAATGCCGACGGGTATTTCATTCGTGTTCATAAACAGCAGAGTTTAGGTACTTTAATGTCTGTTTTTAAAACTGCTATATACGAAAAAAGCCCCGGAATCATTGATCCCGGGGCTCTTACCTGTTTCAAAAAACTATCTTGACCAGCTGTTCACTTCTGATTCAACTTCCTCTCTGGTCTTACCTAGTTTCTTCTGAAGTTTTCCAAGAAGTTCATCTTCTTTTCCATCTTCGTACAACAGGTCGTCGTCAGTCAAATCTGCATATTGCTGCTTGAATTTTCCTTTAATCTCGTTCCAGTTTCCTTTTACTTGTTGTGTGAATGCACTCATGACTTTGGTTATTTAGTTTGAAAAATACTTATTAACGTCAGTTGAAAAAGCAGGTTCAAGAACTGTACCAAACATCCTGAGACTTGTCAGGGCACATTTTCAAAGTTTGTTTTGAGAAAGAAATTCCCGCAACTGTCCAATTTTTTCTAAGATCAGGAATGAATTAGCTTGTCAAGACGCACGATACCCTGGACCATCGAGCGCACTGAATGGTAGTTTACCTTCCACGAATGGCTCATGTGTTTCCAGATCGGCTCGCCCTGTCGCGTAAGTAACGGCAGCCACTCGCCAACTTCCGAATGGATCATGTGGTCAAAAACAAAACGATGGGTTGCGTCGTAGGCTTTCAGGTATTTTTCGTCGCCATAGACACGGTATGCATCCAGCATTCCGATAATGACTTCTGCCTGCTGCCAAAATTCTTTTTCCCGATCGTAAACCTCGCCAGCGTGCGAGCCTTCCACATACACTCCGCCAAATTCCCAGTCGATACCATGCTCTACCGCGTGATCGAAGGACGCCAGTAGTTGTTCCCGGTAATCATCGTAAGAAATGCCGGCAATATCCAGCGCATGCATCAGCAGCCACGCAAACTCTACATTATGTCCGTAGCTTGTATTATCTTCCGCGGAGCTCTTCATACCATCTTCACTAAACCGGTCCCAACCCCAGATAATGTCGAATTTGATCTGCGGGGCCACCGTCCAATCTGCCCAGAATTGCGGAATACCCGTTTTATAAACCGGGTGCATGATCTTGTTGATCAGCAATTGTATAATTTCCAACAGCTTGCGTTTGTGTACCTGCTGCTGGCTTGCTTCATATAAAGTTGTAAACGCTTCCATTAAATGCATGTGCGCATCGAGCGTCTTGCGGTCGCCGCCTGCCGGGCCCGGACCTTTCAGATCCCAGTTGCGGTGGAACATTTCGAAGTATCCGCCATAGTAAGTATCCGCACCATGTTTTTGAAGCAGGTCAAATACCTTCTCAGCATATTCCAGTCCGCGCGGGTCACCGGTTGCAAGCGTGTACTCGGCAAGACTGTACATGGCGAAACTATGACCATAAATGATCTTTTCGTCGATCTTTACATTGCCTTTACGGTCCATTAACCAGTAAAAACCGCCATGTTCCTTGTCCCACATTTTATCAATCAGGAAATCGACGCCGTGCCTGGCTATTTCGACGTATCTTCCCTCACCGTAGCCGGCCCGGTGTGCAGACGAGAATGTGAAAACGGTCCGAGTTTGCGCGATTAATGATTTTTCATCTTCACCTGAGTCATTTCCTGCATTGTCGAAGTGTGTGATAAAACCGCCATTTTCTTTGTCAACACACCTGTTTTCCCAAAATGGCAAAAGTTCGTTCATTAAGTGGTTGTGGATTTCGGCTCGGTAGCTTTTTAATTGTTCAATGTTCATCGGGTATAAAAAGGTAAGTTTTTTGATTTAACTGCTGTTTTGTTCAAATGGGCTATCTGCCGGAATTTATTGTATTAAAACAACCCATTACCCCGCGCAGGCCAGATCTACTAGGTAAGTCAGACCGATAAAATAACTACTGAGGTGCATTCGACGGAGAGGTAAGCAGCAATTGATTTGCAAATGCTGGTACATACTTTTTAATTCGCAGAACATTCTTTTGATATACTTCCTATGAGCAACTCCGAAATCGTCGAGATCCTTGAACTTACTGCCAAATTGCTCGAACTGCACGGTGCAGATCCGTTCAAAATCAAAGGCTATTCGGTAGCTGCATTTTACCTTGACAAATACAAGGAAGGTGAGCTGCGGAACATGAGCGAGGCTGAACTCACCAAATTACAGGGCGTCGGAAAAAGTACTGCGGCTAAAATCGCGCAGATTGCCCGCACAGGCACATTCCCCGAGCTGGAAGAACTCATCAGCAACACGCCGCTGGGGGTAATGGAGATGTTCAATATCAAGGGAATTGGTCCTAAAAAAATCGCAGTACTCTGGAAAGAGCTCGGCATTGATAACCTGCACGAACTGGAACTTGCGTGCCTCAATGGGGCTGTTGCGAAGCTGAAAGGTTTTGGGGGTAGTATCCAGCAAAAGATACTCGACTCGCTCGCTTTCCTGAAAGATCAGGCCGGGAAGCTTAGAATGGATAAGGCGGAAGCGGTGGCCAATGCGATCATTGCCGAGTTAAGGAAAACGTTTGAGCCGGTAGAAGCAGCCGGGGATATTCGCCGCAAGTCCGAGATTGTAGATACGATCCGCATTTTGGCAGTGACCGATTCGCCGGCTTTGTTACATAATACAATTGGCGAAATTGACTGGCTCGTGCAAAATGAAAAGCAATCTTCTCCATTCGTCTGGCGGGGTAATGTGCAGGATGTGGCGGTGGCAGTTGAAATCGTAGCCGTAAAACCTGAACGCGCAATTAACGAGCTGTTTCTCGAAACAGCTGATGCAGAACATCTGGGCTTTCAAAATGCTTCCGGTACTTCCATCTGGCGGCAGGCTTATTACGAAAGTGCGGATTCCGAAGCAGCCATTTACGAGAAAGCAGGCTTTCCTTATATAGTACCCGAAATGCGCGAAGGAGCCGAGGAATTCATCTGGGCCGAAAAGCACAAGACCGAAGAGCTGGTAACATGGGACGATCTTCGCGGTATCCTTCATAACCACAGTACTTTCTCTGACGGTCAGCATACTTTGGAGCAAATGGCGGTGCACTGTCGTGACCTGGGGTTTGAGTACCTCGGCATTGCCGATCACTCGCAAACGGCGGTTTATGCTCAGGGACTTAGCATTGAACAGGTAATCAGCCAGCACCAGGAAATCGAAAAACTGAATGCTCGCTTTGCTGCTGAAAATCCAGCCAAACCATTCAAAATACTAAAAGGCATTGAATCCGATATCCTCGGCGACGGTTCTCTCGATTACCCGACGGATATACTTGCATCCTTTGATTACATTGTTGCCTCTGTGCACAGTAACCTGACGATGTCACAGGAGAAGGCGACGACGCGGCTGCTGAAAGCCATTGAAAATCCATATACCACGATACTCGGTCACCCAACAGGCCGACTGCTGCTGTCACGAGAAGGTTATCCCATTGACCACAAAGTAATTATAGATGCCTGCGCCGCAAACCAGGTGGTGATAGAGATCAATGCATCGCCCTGGCGGCTGGACATCGACTGGCGCTGGATTTCCTATTGCATGGAAAAGGGAGTGTTACTTAGCATCAATCCCGACGCCCACGCCATGGAAGGCTACCAGGATATGCACTACGGAGTAGCCAACGCCAGAAAAGGCGGGTTAACAAAGGATATGACGTTTAATGCATTTGACCTGGGGAAAATGGAGGAGTATCTGAGGAAGAGAAGAGAAGGAGTGAGGGCGTAAATTTTGAACTTCAAACCTCAGACTTCAAACCTCAGACCTCAAACTCTAAACTCATAAACTCTAAACTCCTAATACACCTTCAAAACATGTTCCTGCTGGTAAATTTCGGCTGGGAGGTGGTTGATGATTCCTTGCTTTAATGCATCTATCAGCCTTGTTTTCATTTGTTCACGGTTGACGATCAGGCCGACTTCGCGTGCTGGTTCGGGGAAGCGGAAGTGGCGAATGTGTTTTTTGCGTTCTTCGGAAAGCTCCATCACTGTCATTTCAGGCAAAATCGTGATCCCGCCATTTCGTTCGACCATTCTGATCAAGGTTTCCATACTGCCGGAGCGATAGCTGAAACTGCTGCCAAACTGACTGTTCCGGCTTAGTTCACACAGGCGCTGGATCTGCGTCCTGAAACAATGTCCCTCTTCCAGCAGCCAGAGTTCATTGGGTTCTATATCCGTAGGTAAAATGTACTGCTTGTTGTACAGGTCGGTGTTTTCAGAAACAAATGCGAAAAAGCGCTCCTTATATAGAGGCAGCTCCTGCAAGCTGCTTTCTTCCGACAGCGAAGCGATGATACCTACATCCAGATTGCCCATTTTCAGTTCGGAGATAATCTTCTCCGTGATCATTTCCGAAACGTGCAGTTTGATGTCGGGATATTCAGCAATAAATGGATTGACAAAATGCGGAAGCAGGTAAGGTGCAATGGTCGGGATCACACCTACACGCAACTCCCCGGAAAGATCGCCGTTGAAATGCTTGGCAATTTCATTCATTCGCGAAGTTTCACGCAGAATGGTCTTCGCCTGATCAATAATCTCGCGGCCGATTCCGGTGGGTACAATGGGCTGTTTGGTACGATCGAAAATCTTCACTGAAAGTTCTTCTTCCAGCTTTCTGATCATCATCGACAAAGTGGGCTGCGTTACATTACAATGTTCTGCCGCCTGCACAAAATGCCGGTAATTGTCAACCGCAACGATATATTCCAGCTGTTGAATGTTCATAAGTTCTAAATCCCAATCTATCCTGCGAAGATAAAAAATAGATTTTGCTTATATGAAACCCACTCTCATCAACATTGTTGATCTGTTTGTGAGTAGTATTAAAGCTTTATTAAATTTTCATATATCGCGATTTCCGGCGCGATTTTCTCGCTTACTCTTCTAAATTCGCTTTTCGAAACTATCGCTCACTTTAAATTTCAAACTATGAAAAATCTCAAAGTGCTCATGATGCTTGCCTTTCTGGCACTAACCGCTCCAGTAATTGCACAAACGACCGTTCAGGACAAAGACAAAACGGCTGTTAAAACCAAAAAAGATGGGACACCAGACAAAAGGTATGCGGAGAATAAAAAATTAAAAAAGGACGGAACGCCTGATAAACGCTATAAATCAAACAAAGCAGATTCAACAAAGGCAAAGAAGAACTAGGTAACATATTCTTTCCTGAAAATTAGGGTAAGCGCCCGGCTGGTTGTCATTCCAATGAACAACCCAAGTCGGGCGCTTTTCTATTATAAAATCAATCAATGCGATGGATGCAGCCATAGCCGATCATGCAACAATTCTGAGCAGGGACCGGGAGTCGGAATTTGAGCGGATTTTCAAAAAACACTTTAAAGGACTTCATGCTTATGCCTGCACGATACTCCGGGATGATTTCATGGCAGAAGAAATGGTACAGAATGTCTTTTGCCGGCTTTGGGAAAAGGCGGAGCAGCTTGAAATCCGCGAATCGCTCAGCGGCTATCTGTATCGTTCCGTCTACCACGAAAGTCTGAACTATATCAAGCACTTGAAGGTGCGTGACGCTTATCAAAGCTACGCGATCCACCAAATGGACCATACCGACAATGCATCTCACGGTATTGAACTTGCAGAACTGGAACGCAGACTGGATACTGCATTAAAGGAGCTACCCGAAAAATGCAGGACGATTTTCCAGATGTCCCGCTTTGAAGAACTCAAATACCAAGAAATAGCCGAGCGGCTGGACCTGCCCGTTAAAACCGTGGAAAATCAAATGGGCAAAGCATTGCGGCTTTTAAGACTAAAACTGGTCGATTTTCTGCCAGCATCATTCCTTATATTTTTTCTTAGTTAACCCATCATGAAACAAGAATTAGACCGGCCCATAGATGATCTGCTCGTCAAGTCGCTGCTTGATGAAGCCACGGTCGCCGAACAAATGGAAATCAATCAATGGTTATCCGACAGCGATGATAACCTGCGTTATTTTGAGCATTTTGAACTGATCTGGAACCAGAGTAAACAACTGGAGTTAGTGAGCAGGGTAGATGAAAATGCTGCCTGGGCAAGGTTCAAAGACCGCGTGAACAAGGAGCAGCAGGAGTATGCTACTGTTGTGCCTTTGCATTCAAAGCGTGGCTTTTCACTGTTCAGGATTGCAGCGAGTATCCTATTCGCGGCTTGTGCTGGCTGGCTTACTTATCTGTTGGTTGAAAACCAGCATCAAAGCCGGCAAATCACGATAACTTCGGGTGAACAAACCCTGACGGATACTTTACCAGATGGCTCTGTGGTGACTTTAAACCGCAAATCTTCTATCACTTATCCAAAAGAATTCAATGGCGGAACAAGACAGGTAGCATTGTCGGGAGAGGCATTTTTTGATGTACAGCCAGACAAAAGCAAGCCTTTCATTATCTCCGTCAATAATGTGAAAGTGCGGGTAGTAGGGACTTCATTCAATGTAAAAGACAATGCGAAGCAAACCGAAGTAATCGTGGAAACCGGACTGGTGGAAGTGGCGCAGCATGCGAAGAAGATCAGGGTGAAGCCCAGGGAAAAAGCGACTGCATCTCACGATACGAAGGATTTGGTGAAGCAACAATCCGGCGATGAGTTTTACAAATACTACCGTACCAACAAGCTCGTCTGCAACGATACGCCGCTCTGGCGCCTGGTTGAAATCCTGAATGAGGCTTATGATGCTGATATTGTAATTGAAAACGAGAAAATCCGAAATCTGGCTATCAATACCACCTTTGAGCAGAAATCACTGGAAGATATCATTGCTGTAATCAGCGAAACTTTCAGGATCGACGCGCAAACTAAGGAAAAGCAGATCATTTTGAAATAGCCCTTATCTTTCGGAATGATTTTGACTTCTAGCTTCATTCGTGCTTTACGGCTGGCCATCGTCCTTATTGTAGTTCCTCTTACAAGCTTTGCCCAGCAATTACTTAACAAACCGGTTGCCATTTCTGTGAAAGGGCAACCGGTTTCCGAGGTTTTAAAGATGATTGGTGTCCAGGGTAATTTTTACTTTTCATACAACAGCAATATCATTTCCGGCGACAGTCTGGTAAGTCTGAATGTAACCCGGAAATCCGTGAGCGACGTTCTTTTTCAGCTTTTTGGAGACAAGTATCAGTACAAGGAAAAGGGAGATTACCTGATCATACTTCCAGCGGCAAGGGATAGAACGATGGTTTTGACGGGCTACATTGTTGACCAGGAAACCAATGCACCAGTGGATTATGCGAGTGTTTACTCGCGGCAACTGCTGATTTCTACCATGTCGGAAGATGATGGACACTTTCGTTTGAAGGTCAGAGAACGTGCGTTTCCGGTGCATGTGGTAGTGAGCAAGGTAGGTTATGCGGACACTACGATCGTGTTTGACAATCCTGGAAAGACAGAAATGCGGGTATTGATTAATCAAAAAGCCGTGGAGCTGGATCCGTTGATCGTGCGTTACTCAGAAGGAGAATCAACCTGGCTGGGAAGGTTGTTCCTCTCGGCTAAAACACGTATGCAGAGCCGAAATATCAGCCGGTTTTTCGTCGCACTTCCTTATCAGGCTTCCCTGACGCCGGGTTTGGGAACACACGGAAGGATGAGTCCGCAGGTTGTTAATAAGTTTTCGCTCAACATTTTAGGTGGATATACTGCCGGTGTGAATGGCGCGGAGATTGCGGGCGGTTTCAATATCTCGCGGCAGGATGTGCGATATGTGCAGATCGCGGGCGTGTTCAATGTGGTATCGGGCAAAGTAGACGGTGTGCAGGTGGCAGGTTTTCACAACCAGATTATCGACTCACTCAGCGGCGTTCAGGTATCAGGGTTTAGCGGGATTGTTAAAAAGCAAATAGCAGGTGTTCAGGTCAGCGGTTTCCTCAGCCGCGGCGGTGAAGGCATGAGCGGCGCGCAGGTAGCGGGCGCACTTAACCTCCTTAAAGGACAGGGCAGCGGTGCACAAATTTCCGGCGCTTACAACCAGGCATCGGAAAACTTTAATGGCGTGCAGATAACCGGAGCTGCCAATCTTGCAAAAAAAACAATGGTCGGAATGCAAATCACCGGAGGTTTGAACATCGCCCGTGAGGAACTGCGCGGCATGCAGCTGGGTACGTTCAACTATGCCAAAAACCTGAAAGGATTTCAGCTGGGTATAATCAATGTGGCGGATAGTTCGTCCGGTGCAAGTTTCGGGCTGATCAACATCATCCGGAAAAGCACATCCAATATTTCGGTTTTTGCAATGGAGACGACGCCATTCAACGTTGCCTGGAAAATGGGGACGCACCGGTTTTACAGTATTCTCACTGCCGGAACGGATGCCGGTGCCGAAAAAAGGACGTACCAGTTTGGCGCCGGCTTTGGAAAAGAGTTCTTTCCATTTAGAAAAGTGGGCTTTTTTACCGAGCTCATGAGTTTGAACATGTTCCAGGGTGACTGGGAGAATACGCCTGTGATGCACCGTTTGCAGGTCGCTGCTACCTGGAAGCCCTCCAAGCGGATAGTTATCTTCGCCGGTCCGGCTTATTCATTTTATTACAACGATTTAAGAGAGAGCAAACCCGGCTACAAATCCTTTCCACCTTCCGGGTATCCTTCTACCAAAATAAGCAACAAAGTCACATCCTGGCTAGGCTGGCAGGGCGGCATCAGCTGGCGTTATGGGCGGTTATAAAAGGATTAACTGCAATCTTCTATTTTCCTGAAAATATTTGGAGTGAGTTCTTTTGAAGTGAATCTTATATCCAACATTTCTGAACCGCTCAATGATTCGCCATGAAGTTGCTTCGCTAAAATGTCCTTCATAAGCGAAATCTGCGCCGGCCGAAATAGCTTCTTCTACAAGTTTGTCAAAAGTCCGCGCCAACTCTTCTCCTGCCTTCTCTTTGGCATATTTAGAAACTTTAAATGCCCTGTAAAACTGATCGACGAATTGATAGAAGGTCTTATCGCCATCAAACACTTCGAGATCTACATGGTCAGGTAATAGGCTAGTGCTAAGGACAGATTTTCCGGCTCCGTTAGGACCGGTAATTACAAAAAGTTCAGGCATAAAGCACGCCCGGTATACCGTGTTTCTCTCTGATCTGAGCTGCTTCGGGTAATGTCAAGGTTCTTATTTCAATTGGGTAGCGTTCGTCTGCGCTGAGTTGCATCAGCTTCATTGAACCATTCGGATATTCGTGAATAAAGCCATTTTCAGCAAATTCAGCATCCCATATCATGAATACCGATCCCGATTCCAGAGTCTTCAATCTAAGCTCTTCGATCCCGAGGTTCAGCTTTGTTTCGTCTGTGTGTTTCATGAGTGGATAGTGATTTATCTGAAAGAACTTAGGTTGAATATATCTAACTGATGGCGTAAATAGAAAAAAAATCACTCAAATTTTTAGGGTTAGCCGCATTCGTGTTGTCAGTGTTGTACATACGGCGGCGAGAGAGCATTGAAGGCCTGCAATTGAATTGATCGCGACTGGCTGTATGTATTTGAATCATCTGTTTAAATACATTACTATGAAAACTCCATTCGCAATACTGTTCAAAATTTTGGTAACAGTAATTTCAGTTATTACTTTCTCAACAAACGCATTCGCGCAAAAAGACACTACTTCCCTCATTCACGCAGGGCTTATATATCCGATCAGTTCAAATGGGCAGCGTGCTGCCGAGTATACCAACCGCTTTTCATTGCATGCGATCGCTGGCTTGTCCAGGAATGAAACCGGTGCAGCAGTTGCCGGTGCAGCCAATGTGATCAAAAAAGAGGCGAAAGGGACCCAAATCGCAGGCGCAGCCAACCTCATCGGCGGCTCTGCACATGGAGCCCAGATCGCCGGGGCGGTTAATATCATCGGTCAGTCTGCGCAGGGAATGCAGATCGCGGGATTTTCCAATGTGATCAAAGAAAGGGCAGAAGGTGCGCAAATTGCCGGGTTTATGAACCTGACCGGCACCTCGAACTCCGTGCAGATCGCGGGTTTTACCAACATCGTTAAAGACAGTGCGCAGGGGGCGCAGGTAGCCGGCTTTCTCAACAAGGCTGGTAACACCAATGCACAAATCTCCGGTTTTATGAACATCGCGAAGAAAGTAAAAGGTATCCAGTTAGCCGGTTTGATCAACATCGCCGACAGCAGCGACTATCCCATTGCATTGTTCAACTTCATCAAAAACGGAGAGAAATCCATTACATTCACATTGGACGAATCCATGACGGGCATTGCGTCATTCCGGTCGGGAGGGAGGGTTTTATACGGAATCGCGGGAGTAGGGTATAACCTCAAAGACAATGACAAACCGCTGTATGCAGTAGAGGCGGGTTTAGGCGCTCATATCGGACTCGCACCGCAGTTCAGGATCAATGTGGAAGCGGTTAGCCAGTCACTTTCAGACTTCGACGGAGGCCACTTTTTTAAGAATTCGATACGTATTTTGCCCGCATACAAAGCAGGAAGCCGCTTTGAGATCTTTGCAGGTCCGACTGTTAACTACGCGACACACGAACGCGGCGAAGAATTCAGCTTTGTAAATAAATACCTCTGGAAGAATAAGAAGTCGGAGGATTTCCAGGGCGTATACATCGGATTTAATGTGGGTGTACAGTTTATTTTATAGTAAACCTTCTGGTCTTACTCCAAATTGTTGTAAAATTCAGCAGAAGGTAGCACTTGTCTACATTCTTGCAAATTGCAGCCGAAATAGTAATTTTCTCATAACCAGTTGTTTGTAGGTTTGGCCGGACGGGGGTATCATTATTTACCTTTTCCGGTCAAACCAATTTATTTACCAAAACAAAGGACTATGAGAAAATTAGCATTTTTGGGTGTGTTCCTGGTCGGCGGAATGTTTGCTGCGTGTACGGATGACGACGAAACAACAGACCCAACTCCCGTATTGCCTGAGCTGAAAGTAAGTACTACGCTTTCGGGTGCAAACGCAATACCAGCTAATCCATCAACAGCTACCGGTTCAGTAGATGGTGTGTTAGATCAGGAATCGAGGATCCTGAAACTGAATATTATGTACAGTGACTCGACTTCCGATTCAACAGCGACGGATTCTGTGTTTACACCAACCGCCTGGGCTATCTACAAGGCATCGGCAGATTCAACAGGTTCACTGGTGATTGATTTGGGAAAAGACATTAAATCTCCTTCCGCTTTCGTCGATACGTTGACAGAGGCGCAGGTTGCAGACTTGAAGGCTGGATTGTATTACGTGAACATACACACCGTGAAATATCCAACAGGAGAAATTCGCGGCCAGCTGAAAACAGAAGATTAATACTCAACGTTGCGGAAAAGAAACGCTGCAAGAAAAGAGCGGTATCTGTTAAGATCCGCTCTTTTTGCATTGATATGTTTTTTATTTAAAACAATCCTTTGGCCTTTTCAAGTGCATTGTCCAGTCCGGATGCGTCAGAACCGCCGGCAGTTGCGAAAAATGGCTGACCGCCACCTCCACCGCGAATTTCCTGCGCCAGCTCTTTCACAATCTTACCTGCATTCAGGCCGGTCTCCTGCACAATGTTCTCTGCGATGAAAACAGAAAGCTGAGGCTTACCCGCGATCTCGGCACCAAAAACAGCAATCAGATTTTCGACCTGGTCGCGGAGCTCGTATGAAAGTTGCTTTAACGAGTCAGCCGAGGGAACACTTACCTTTTCTACAATGAGGTTAAATGTCCGGTGCGTCTCCATGTTTTCAATGAGCGCAGCTTTAAGCGACTGGATTTTCTCATTTTCGAGATTCGTAATTTTCTTCTGCAATGCAGTACGCTCGTCAAGTAACCCTTCCACTGCTTTTACCAGGTCTGTCGGATTTTTGAGCAGGTCTTTAATTTTGTTCAAAACAGCTTCCTGAGCACGCATCAGTTCCAGTGCTTTTTCACCTGTAACCGCCTCCACACGGCGAACTCCTGCTGACACAGAACCTTCGGAAGTAAACTTGAACACGCCAATCTGACCGGTAGAAGGCACGTGTGTACCTCCGCACAGTTCAAAGGAGTAGGTTGGATCGAAGATAATCAGTCTTACAAAATCGCCATATTTTTCACCAAATGTAGCAGTAGCTCCTTCATTCAGCGCCTGCTGGATCGGTACATTGCGGCGTTCTTCCAATGCGATATTTTCGCGTATTTTTTCATTCACGCGGTCCTCTATTTTCGAGAGTTCCTCGTCTGTTACTTTGGTGAAATGTGAAAAGTCAAAACGCAGCACCTCATCATTCAGGAAAGATCCCTTCTGTCCCACATGAGAGCCAAGTACTTCCCGCATAGCCGACAGCATCAGGTGGGTTGCCGAGTGATTGGATTCAATTTTGGCGCGACGGTATTTGTCAATTCTTGCAGTTACAATACCTGCATCCTGCAAAACTTCATCCAGCTGCTTGTCACGTGAAATGTGAACGAAAAGATCATTTTCTTTCTTGGTATCAACGATATTGATCTTTCTTCCTCCATTTTCCTTGTCGCCTCCATTTACCAGAAGTACCCCTGTATCACCAACTTGTCCGCCCATTTCAGCGTAAAAAGGTGTGCGGTCGAGTACAATATGGTACTCTTCGCCGGTTTTAGTCTTTACTTTTCTGTATTTGACGATGTGACTGTGGGTTTCTTCAAAATCATAGCCCAGGAATTCAACACCATCTGCTTCTCTTACTTCAATCCAGTCAGTAGCTTCTTTGGCAGCATCCTGGCGTGATCGTTTTTTCTGTTCCGCCAATGCGTCCTGAAAGCCAGCCTCGTCGATCAGCAATCCTTTTTCTCTCGCGATCAATGCAGTAAGGTCAACCGGAAATCCGAACGTATCGCTGAGTTCAAAAACCTCATCGCCCGGAATCGTATTGATGCCTTTGCTTTTTAATGTAGCTGTGATCACATCAAGTCTTTTCAGTCCGGATTCAAGTGTACGCAGAAAGCTTCTTTCTTCTTCCAGAATTACCTTGGCTACAAATTCTTCCTGCGCTTTCAGTTCGGTGAAAACATCTTTGAACTGATCAGCGAGAACGGCAACGAGCTTGTAGAAAAATGGCTCCTGAAAGCCGAGGTAAGAATAACCGTAGCGAACTGCGCGGCGCAAAATCCTGCGGATTACATACCCGGCCTTTACATTGGAAGGCAGCTGCCCGTCGGTAATCGCAAATGCGACTGCGCGGATGTGATCTGAAATCACGCGCATTGCTATGTCCGCAAAAGGCTCCTCGCCCGATCCGTACCTTTTACCCGAGAGCGTTTCCAGCACCTGGATGGTGTTCTGGAAAACATCCGTATCGTAATTGGAAGTTTTTTGCTGGATCGCCATACAAAGCCGCTCAAAGCCCATTCCGGTGTCGACGTGCGTAGCAGGAAGCGGGATCAGTGAACCATCTGCCTTGCGCTCAAACTGCATAAAAACCAGGTTCCAGATTTCAACCACCTGAGGATGGTCGTTATTCACCAGCAACTTGCCCGAAACCTCTGCTACTTCTGCCGCACTTCTTAAATCAACGTGGATTTCGGAACACGGACCACAAGGGCCAGTATCGCCCATTTCCCAAAAATTATCTTTTTTGTTGCCAAGAATAATGCGGTCTTCTCCAACAATGCCCTTCCACAAGTCCCAGGCTTCCTGGTCAAAAGGCACACCGTCGCTGGCATCGCCTTCAAAAACGGAGACATACAATCTGTCCTTTGGCAATTTGTAAACCTCCGTCAAAAGCTCCCAAGCCCAGGCGATCGCTTCTTTTTTGAAATAATCACCAAACGACCAGTTACCGAGCATTTCGAACATGGTATGGTGATAAGTATCAAATCCGACGTCCTCTAAATCATTGTGTTTACCAGATACGCGCAGACATTTCTGCGTGTCGGCAATTCTTCTTGAAGGCGGTGTTCCGTTTCCTAAAAAAAAGTCTTTAAACTGCGCCATTCCCGAGTTGTTGAACATCAGCGTGGGATCGTTTTTGGCTACCAGGGGAGCCGAAGGCACGATGAGGTGTTGCTTACTGCGGAAAAAATCGAGAAAAGCCTGACGTATTTGATGCGAGGTCATTGTGTATTTGTTGTACTAAGTCTCCTGAAATGAGCCGCAAAGGTAAATAAAATTACGGATTGCTCTCGTCGCTTTCACGATATGGTCATTGATTGTGCCAGGGCTCACACCCAACTCTCCAGCGACGTCGCGGTGACTTTTTCCTTCTATTTTACACAGCCAGAAAATACGGCGCCGCCTCGGAGGAAGCTGCTTAATGGCGAGTTTAAGTAGCAGCTCCTGTTTTTCTTGGCGCGGTGATTGTTCAACTTCTACCTGGAACGGTTGATATTCAGTACTTAGCTGTTCTCTGATGCGCTGCTCGCAAGCGGCACGCGCCTGCAAGGTCAGCGAAGTGTTCCGGCAGATCGTGAACAGGTACCTTTTTACATGTTTCACCTTCGCGAGGCTCTTTTTATTTTCCCACATCTTCAAAAAAACATCCTGCGCAATGTCCTGCGCCTGTTCCCTTGATTTGGTAAGCTTATGCGCATAGCCGCAGATCTTGTCGTGATAGGCTATGTAAAAGGTGGTAAAAGCAGAATCGCTGTCTGCTTTTACCAGCTCGAGCAGTGTTTCCTCACACAGGTCAGATTCTTGATGCAAGTCCATGGTAGTTTAGTGTGCCGGGTCAAATTAGGTACAAATCTGACTGGGTGATCATCCAGGAAATGCGAATGGGACCGTGGGTTATTCTGCGGTATTAGCCAATGTGCAAGGTTAGTATATGATCAATTTTTCGGTAAATACGGATTCGTTTAACTGATTTTGCACCTTTAAAATGTAAATTCCGGGAAGCAAGGCATTGCCTTGGAAGTGGGTACTACCAGCCGTATTTACCTTAAAAGAGTGCTTTTCAGCACCTGAAATGTCGTAAAGTGTGCCTGTCAGTAATTCGACATTTGCATTTTCAGCCTGCTTTACCGCCAGCCTGAAAACATTGCGTTCCACATAGACCAGCTCAAACACCGACTCGCATTGCTGAGCGGCAAAGCGTATTGTTGACAGGGTTGTTTTTCCGTCAAAGTCAACTTGCCTCAGGCGATAGTAGCTTTTTTGCTTCGGGTCAGGATCAGAAAATTGATAAGTGATAGCTACACTGCTTGCTCCCGCCGCTTTTACCTTACCGATCTCCTTGAAGTTGCGTGAGTCGGTACTTCGTTCAATGGCGAAATAATCCGCATTCGTTTCTTCTGCGGTCGTCCATTCCAGGTGTGTTCGGCACTTTGCGGAACGTACTTCAAAGCTGACCAGCCGAACAGGCAGCGCAACATTTACAACGGAACTGAAAAACGCAAATGCAGCCGCAGTCACAGCCATTTCCTGAATCGTAAACTCCGACATTTCAACCGCCTCCCGCGCATCAGTATACCTTCTCAGCACCGGATAAGGATCTTCTTTCTTGAAACCGTAAGGATATCTGTTCAGCGAATCCTGAATGGCAAAGCTGGATGGGCGGTTCATTACCAGCGATGCTGCCGGTCCAAAAACAGGTACACCAGGCACAGGATCTGCAAACTGGCTAGTAGCAGTCGACCAATGCAGCGGAAGGCGCGGATTATTCTTGCCCATGCCAGTAATGAAAGTTTTAGATAGCGGATTGTTGCCCAACGAGATATCCAGCTGAATTTTGGCAAGATCCAGCAATTCGGGTTTTTGAAGCAGATAGCTGAACATAATGTAATCAAATGCATAGCTCTGTGCCATTCCGAATGTACCGTAGCCTATATAATTCTTGAAAGGATGGTAAGCGCCGCGGTAGGCGTGGATATTCATGGTGCGGTCGTAATAGCTGGCCAGGACTTCGCTTTCCAGCTTTTCCTTGAACTCAGAGACAATCGTCCCATCAGTAGCAAACTTTGTCGTTGCATAAGCCCACGCGGCTTTCATGGTATGCTGCTGCCAGCTCATCGTCGCATGGAACTCGTGCGGGATTTGTGCGTACAAATTCAGGAAATCGGTATTGTATCCCGCCTGACCAGTCGCCTTATATAATTCTGCAGCCGCCCATGCGCGGTTGTCACGGTCTTCGGGATCAGGGTAGGGGCCTGCTGAAATGCCCGGAACACTCACTGGTGCAGACGCTTGCTGATGCGCAGCCAAAAACGCCCAGGCTTTGGTAGCTCTTTCAAGGCAGGAATCCGCGTAGGCAGGAAAATAGTTTTTCAGGTTCCGGTAAGCCATCGCCATTGCAGCCGCGAACATAGCTGTCGATTGTGTCGTTTTTTCAGAAACAAAAAGCGTTTTCGTCTCCTGCTCAGGCATTCCGGTTGACCATAATGCAGGGGTAACCCGGAAGTAAACACCGCCGTCCGGCGCCTGCATTTGTTTCAGCCAGTCCAATTCGTATTTCGCTTCGTCGAGTATATCCGGGATCTGGTTGCCGCTCTCAGGAATATTGAGGTGCGTATCAGGGAATTTCTTGGGATAGAGCTCAAAGGCGGTAAACAAGGTGAACAATGCACTGGCGGCAGTAGGAACGTACCTTCCATAATCGCCCGCGTCCAGCCAGCCGCCCTGCATCGGGATTTTGGTTCCGGGAGCAAAGTCTGTGTCGTTGTAAAGCGGCGAGTTAAGATGGCTGGCGTGTATCTCAGCTTCTCCGCCGGGCAGACCATTTCTCGCCCATTCTCCTGCGTTTGCCTGGTTCAGCGTGCCGGCTCTCTGGAAAAATAGTCCGCGGGCGGTATGGAAGTAGGTTTCATCGTAAATGTCTGTCTTAATCTCAAAACTTTCTGACCGGCCTAAACCTGCCACATATATATAGTATTTGCCGGGCGTAGTGAATGAGGAAAAATCTAGCTCAAAGACCATTTCACCGCTAAAAAGCGAATCGATTTTCAGAAAACTACTTGTTCCTGCAAAAACAACTTCGTCTTGCTGATTAAAAAGCTTGAAACCCGGCGGGTTGATGGTGTCAATGGAAAGAGGCCCTGCATCTCCCAGAAAATTGCCGAGCTTAGCCAGCTTTGGGCTATTCGGCAGATATCCGACCTGATTCACCTTTACGTTTCCCAGCATTACCTGATCCGAAAATGTGAATGTGGTGTCGAATGTGCCTGTATTGCCCGCAGGATCTTTGAGCTTCGTAACCTGCAAGGTGTAAGCGGCGCCATTTGTTAGCGGTTTTTCAAATATTAAAAACAGCTCATGCTGTACGATAGCGCTTCCTGACTGTGGGGTCAGGGCCGTGACAAACGCATGTCGACCTATTTTAACAGGATGTGCGGCGTTTTGATAATCCGGATCGGTGGGGCTGCTGACGCTGTAATTAGCTAGGGTATAGCACGTTTCCTTATCTGGCCGCTCGCTGATGTGGAGTTTGGCGACTTGGTTTGATACGGGCTCAAATTTAATCCCGGGCGGAGTTTGGTCGCGAAGCGAGATATCATCAACATAAAACATTACCTGAGCGGCCGTTGTCCCGAATTCAAGAAATTCAATGGAGCCAAGGTTATAGGTATCTGTTTTCAGGGCGGTTAACGGAACTACTACCTCCTGGTAATCAGTACCAATAGCTCCGCCTCCTTGCAGGTATGGTTGCAGGTCTACCCAGTTTCCCTTGGCGAAATAAGTGGCAAAGCGAATGGAAGTGGTTTGTTCGGGTTGATTCGATTTAATATAAAAGCGAAGCTCGTCAAACCTCGAAATATCAGCCCGCCACATGCCGGCGCAGTTGAATGCAATGCGGGGAGAATGCGAATTATCGGGTTCCGCCCGGAAGTAATAATCGCCTTCGTGCGCGTCGGGGCCCGACAGTATCGACCCGTAAGCCGTGGTACAAGTTGCAGGGCCGGTATTTTCCCCGTCCCAGAGTAGTTTGTTCTGCGCTGCCGCCGCTTGCTGCAACACTGAAACCACCAGAATTGAATAAAGTAGCTGTCTCATAAGCATGTTGGTTGGTGCAATCAATGTTATGACTGACAGCTGCGCCGGAATATATGTTTTGGTTGGAAAAAGTTTCAGCCATTTCACGACCGGTTTGGTGCAGGTTGGTGGGAGATGACCGTTTTTCAGTGAGTATAAACAGCTGACAGGCCTCTTTTTTGATCAGAAGCTTAACAGAGAAATAATACAGACACCTTGCGCTGATTGAATCTTTTGCAAAGCTGTAAACTTTAACGCGCTACAAAAATGAAACCGTTTTCAGAGTTATCGGCTGAGGAGTTGGCGATGGAAAACCTCTTCATTCGCTGGGTGCGTTTCCCTGACGATCAGGCTATCCGTTCGTTTTGGGAGAACTGGATTATTAAGTATCCGTCCAGGCAGGAAACTGTCGAAAAAGCCCGTGAGCTCGTACTTATCGCATCAGACTGGCGGCCGGATTCACTGACCAGTCAGGAAGTGAATTCTATATGGGGAAGAATCCGCAGCTCCCTGGATATAATCGGCGACCGTGAAGCAAAAAAATCCACCGGAGACGCTTCCGGCAATAACTCTATTGCGAGAAGCATTATCCTGATTCTGATGTCAGTAACTTTTCTTTTTTTTTTATTCTACTTCATTTTTACTAGCCACTAAGCTGGTTTCCGTGCCCGATCCTGCACTCTTCGGATAATTGCCTTTTTTATTCACCTGGCTGACAAACTTCTGTACAATCCTTCCTGATTTTTCCTGGTATAGTTCAATAAATCGGTTTTACTGTCAAGGCATAATACGTATATATTTTTGTACTATATGGTAAGATTTTACAATAAAATATTTGTAAATGTCTATCTTGACAACGTTCCCGACATCGATTGCATAAATAAACTTCCCTGATTAGTTCCGTTTTTCTTGCCGAATCTCTATCCTGAGTCCAAGTTTCAAATTGTACTTTGAGTGTAAATAATATGGTTATTGAAATTGTTCAAAAGTGCATTGAATAGCGCTACCCCAGGCACACGAATCCCCGATAAGTCACCACTCGTTTACGATAAATAAATATTTCAAGAAAAAGTATACTTTTTCTTTTAAGGGTTTTATGTGGTAAAGTCGTCAAATAAAATAATTGAAGGAACCTTAATGCAAATCATGTAAGCGTATGAAAAAAAACTTTACGACTGTTGGTCAGATACTTAGGCAGCTGACAATGGCGGGGATCATTGTCACGGGCTTTGCAGGCCAGGCGCTTGCCACGCGGCCTGCCGAAAATGTTGTTTCAGTAATCGACCGGACTGTAACTGGCAAAATTCTGGCTGCCGAAGACAACACACCGATTCCCGGTGTGTCGGTAGTATTGAAAGGCAGTCGCAACGGTACCAATACCGATGCAGACGGATCATATAAAATCGATATTCCCGAAGACGGCGCAGTACTCGTATTTTCAGCAGTGGGATTTGTCACTCAGGAAATTGCGGTAGGCAACAGAAGTGTGATAGATATCACGCTGGCAAGTGACCTGAAAACGCTGGGCGAAGTGGTAGTTGTGGGTTATGGAACTCAGAAAAAGAGCCAGTTGACCGGTGCCATTTCATCAGTAGGTTCAAAGGAAATCGGAGAATTGCCGATTACCAATGCGCGCCAGGCTTTGCAAGGCCGTGCAGCGGGTGTGGACGTGGTACAGGCGAGCAGCAAACCTGGTGCCGGTCCTACTGTCAGGATTCGCGGAAGAAGGTCTATCAATGCTTCCAACGATCCGCTGTATGTAGTGGACGGTATCCCGCTGGCGGGTAACATCGACGATTTTAACCCCAATGATATTGCCTCTATGGAAGTATTGAAAGATGCTTCTGCAACTGCAATCTACGGTTCACGCGGCTCAAACGGGGTTGTCCTGATCACAACCAAGCGCGGTAAGCCGGGCAAAACGGTTGTGAGCTATGACGGCTACTACGGTTCTTCCAAAGAACTCGGAAAAATTGACGTAATGAATGGTCCCGAGTTTGCTGAGTACAAACGCGAGTCGAGAAGGGCTGTGATCGATGCAAAAACAGGCCTGCCGCTTTACCCTGCCGGACCAGCCACTGCCGAGGCTGATGCTAAATTGTTTGAGCCCATTGAATTGGACGGTATCAAGAACAACCGTACTACGGATTATCAATCTTACCTGCTGCGCCCCGGCCATATTCAGAGCCACCAGGTGGGTTTACAGGGTGGAAATGAGAAAACCCAGTTTGCCATTTCTGCCAACTACTTTAATGACAAGGGAATTATCTACAACCAGGACTTTACGCGTTACACTTTTCGCATTAACCTCGATCATCAGATCACCAAAAGGATCAAGATCGGGACTTCTACGTTGGGTGTATACAGCACAAGAAACGGGGAGAACTTCAACCCATTCGGCGGGGCGCTCGCGGAAAATCCATTGGGAAAACCTTACGACGACAATGGAAAGCTGATATTTCTGCCGACTACCGATGGTTTGAGAACCAACCCGATTGCTGAAATCGTACCAGGCGCTCAGATAGACCTGACCAAACGTATCAGGCTTTTCAACAGTATTTACGGAGAATGGACGATCCTGGAAGGTTTAAAATACCGCGTCAATTTTGGTCCTGACCTCAACAACCGCCGCATCGGACGTTTTGTGGGCAGCCAGACCAATGCACGACGCGGCGGAGATCCGACCGGTTTCCAGTTTAACGAATACCAGTTCAACTATACATTGGAGAACATTTTAATGTATAACAAACAGTTTGCAGGCAAGCATAACCTCGGTGTGACGCTGCTTCACTCGGTTCAGAAAGACGATTTGGAAACCAACACATTCAGTGTGACCGGGATACCAGCAGAGTCGCAGGAGTTTTACAACCTAGGCCAGGCAACGATTGTGAATGGAGTAGGCTCCAACCTCGCACGTTGGGTGCTGAACTCCTACATGGCGCGTGTCAACTACGATTATAATGAAAAATACCTGTTGACAGTTACAGGCAGGTACGATGGTTCATCGCGGTTTGGTGCAGATACCAAATACGGATTTTTCCCGTCGGTTGCACTTGGCTGGAACATCAGCAACGAGCCTGTCCTTAAAAACGTAAACTGGGTAGACGAATTGAAACTCCGCGCCAGCTATGGTTCTACGGGTAACACGGCCATCGATCCTTATCAGACGCAGGCATTGCTGAGCCGGACTTCCTATGCTTTCGGCGCGGCTGCCGGTTTCGGTTATGCACCGGGTACGCTAGGTAACTCATTGTTGAAATGGGAAACTACATCTACCGCCAACGTCGGTCTTGATTTCAGTGTTTTTAAAGGCCGGGTATCCGGTTCTCTGGAATATTACCAGGCAGATACCAAAGACCTGCTTTTGCTGGATCAGCTTCCGATCACAAGCGGTTTCAGCCAGGTACGCCGTAATGTAGGAAGTACACGGAACAGCGGTATAGAGGTAACATTATCCACTGTGAATGTGGATGCGCCAAACGGATTTCGCTGGAATACCGATTTTCAGCTGACGAAAAACAAGGAGAAAATTCTTGAACTCTTCAATGGAAAAGTCGACGATATCGGTAATGCGAGATTCATCGGCCAGCCGCTTACTGCTTATTTTGACTACAAAAAAATTGGTATCTGGCAGTTGAACGAGCTTGATGAAGCGAAGAAATACCAGAGTGCGCCGGGACAAATCAAGATCCAGGATACAAATGGTGATGGTAAAATTGATCCGTTTGACCGTGTGATCCTGGGATCACAGGTGCCCAAGTTTTCTGCGGGTATGACCAACCGTTTTGAGTTCAAAGGTTTCGATTTGTCGATCTTCGTTTTTGCGAGATTCGGAAGTATGTTCCGCAGCTTGTTCCACCAGGACAATATGACACTGGCGGGCCGCTATAATAACCTGGACATCGACTACTGGACTCCGGAAAACCCAACGAATGAGTTTCCAAGACCAAACCAAAGCCAGGAATTCCCGCCGTTCCGCTCGACAGTACTTTATTTTGACGGTACATTCATTAAAGTACGTAACATCAACCTGGGATATAACTTCCCGTCCAAGCTGACAGAAAAAATGAAAATCGGTAGCCTGCGCGTATTTATGAGTGCCCAGCAGCCATTCATTTTCTCCGAGTACAGGACGAAATACAAAGGGATCGACAACGAAACGGATGGGGATATCAACGCCGACCAGACACCGGCTGTAAGACAAATTACATTTGGTATTAACCTGAAAATCTAAGTTCAACCAGTCGCTTACTATTATAATTATATAGATATGAAGGCATTATTTCGATTTAAAGTACTACTGGCTGCAACGCTGTTGTTGGGGAGCCAATCTTGCAGCGACCTGCTGGAAGAGACGCCGATCTCGCAGGTAGGCAGTGAATACATCAATACGCCGGCTGGTTTTGAAGCAGCCGTCAAGGGAGTTTATTCTTCTCTCCGGAACTACTACGGAACGGAGGACGCCATGACATTAAGTATCTTTGGTACTGATACTTATACAATGGGAGCCGATGGTTCTTTCAAATTTGTCAACCAGTATACCTCGCAGATCGACGGCAGGCTGGCGGTGACCAATGCGATATGGAACAGCTTTTATCCCGCGATCAACACCGCTAACATCGTTATCGATGTATCGCCGAACATTACTGGTCTGGACCCGGCTTTGGTGAAGCGCCGCGTGGCTGAGGTTAAATTTTTGAGAGCGCACCATTACTTTATTCTGGTTCAAATGTTCGGACCGGTTTCTCTCGTAACAAAAGGGAACCTGGTGGCCAACAAGGAATTCAACCGCGCTCCTGTTCCCGAGATCTATGCACAGATCATTTCCGATCTTGAATCTGCATTGCCTGATTTAGGATTGGCAACATCTGACTACGGCCGGGTAACAAAAGCGGCAACTGAGCATTTGCTGGCAAGAGTTTACCTTACCAAAGCAACATCAGAAGCCAAAGCGGCAGATGATTACGTAAAAGCAGCTACTTATGCGCAGAATGTGATCAAAAATTATTCATTCTCCCTGCTGCCGGATTTTGCAAGTGTTTGGGTACAAGGCGGAGGCGAGATCAATAATGAGGTGATTTTTGCGACGCAGTATACTTCCGATCCATTGACAAACGGAATCGGTAACCGTACCCACCTTTATTTCGGCATGGAATACGATACCCAGGCAGGAATGCAGCGGGATACCGAAAACGGACGTCCGTTCAAGCGCTTTAAACCAACTACTTACATGTTGGAAACCGTTTTTGCGCCAGCGGACCGCGTGAATGATTCCCGTTACAAAAAGACTTTTAAAGACACCTGGCTGAGTAACAAACCGGGCAAGTATACCAACCTTTTTGATACCTCTAAAAAGGAGCTGACATTTGCCGCGGGAGACACAACGATCTTTATTCCAGGTTACGAAATGTCGGAAGCTGAGCGCGCAAAACGTCCCTATCAGGTACTTACGCCAAGCTTGTACAAGGCGAACTTATTCCCTGTGTTAAGAAAGTTCCTCGATGCACTTCGTCCGGACAGGACTTACGAGCAGGGTAGCCGCGACTTTTTGATGTTCCGCCTGGCTGAAACGCATTTGATAGCTGCGGAAGCGCTTATTCGTCAGGGTAAAAATGCAGAAGCTGCCGAGCACATCAATGTTGTTCGCCGCCGCGCAGCCTGGCCTGGCAAAGAAGCCGCAATGGAAATTACGGCTGCAAAAGCAACAATGGACTTTATTATGGAAGAGCGCGAGCGCGAGCTGGCGGGCGAAATGTTCCGTTGGTTTGACCTGAAACGCTGGGGTAACCTGGTAGAGCGCGTGAAGATGTACAATCCGGACGGCGCTGCCAATATCAAGGAGTTCCACAACCTGCGCCCCATTCCTCAGGATCAGATCGACCGTACTGCCGGCGGCCCGTCTGCCTATCCTCAAAATCCGGGATATTGAGGAGGCACAGTTTGAAACTGACCTATAATTTAATGCAAGATCAAAGAGGAAAGTCCCTGATTCAGGGGCTTTCTTTCTTTATACAGTCTATGCTTGTGAACCGACTTTTGACCAAATATTAAATCATGGATATGAATGCTACAAACCGCCGCGACTTCATTAAAACCGCAGGGATAGCGGCCGCAACTTTGCTTTCTGCCAGCTCCCGGGCTGAATACCTGCTTAAAAAGGGAGATATCAGGATCGCATATTCCTCCATTACCTGGGGCGGGAAGGACGAGCAGGCCATTACGGAACTGGCCGGACTGGGCTTTCGCGGAATCCAGCTGCGCGCCAATACTTTCGGGCCTTACCGCAACAAACCTTCGGAGCTGAAAGCCCTTTTGGAAAAAAATAACCTGACACTCGCGATGTTTTCAAGTGGCAATGTAGAAACGGATCCTGCGAAGTTGCAGAGTACCATTGACACGCACGTAGCGCACGCCAGCTTTGTGAAGGCGCTCGGCGGGAATGCATTGCAGTTAACCAACAGCCTTCGCCCGAAAGACAGGCTTCCTACCACGGAAGAGTTGAAGAAGCTCGCTGAGGTAATGAACGAAATCGGTAAACAAACGGCAGATCTGGGTGTGCAGGCGGTTTACCACAACCACATGAACCAGCTTGGTGAAACTCCGGAAGAGGTGGATGTGATCGTACAGGCAATGAACCCGAAATACATCAAGCTGCTGCTGGATATTGCGCACTACAAGCAGGGTGGCGGCGAGCCTCAGGACGCGGTGATTAAATACAAAAACATCCTGCATTCACTGCATTTGAAGGATACTAAACCAGCAGAGACCAAAAACGGCTATAAATTCGTAGAGCTGGGGCAGGGCAGGGTAGACGTTCCGGCTGTATTTGCTTCCCTCGAAAAAATCAAATTCAAAGGTTGGGCCGTGGTTGAACTTGACGGGGTACCTGATCCTGAGAAGTCGCCGCTGGTTTGCGCCGAGATCAACAAAAAGTATATTACAGAAAGCCTGAAATATCCATTGTAAGTCAGCAGGATTGATGTTCTTGCAAATCCGGCAGCGGGTTTCTTTTTGCATTTGCTAGCCTGAACCGTTTTTGTAGGGGTAGTTATTGAAATAAATCGTTTAAATGTTCGGGTCTGGAAGACGCATTTGTTAGTTTTTCCACCGATACAACAATTCCTTTTTAAGATGAAAAAAATCAAAATCGCCTTCATCGGGCTGCTTTCGCTGGCTGCATTCTCGCCCGCATTCTCTCAGAAAACAAAGGGCGGCTGGCAGAATCTGTTCAATGGAAAAGACCTTTCCGGCTGGAAGCAACTGAATGGACAGGCTAAATACGAAGTAAAAGACGGCGCCATTGTGGGTACGTCGGTAATGGGCACACCGAATTCTTTTCTCACAACAGAAAAAGATTACGGCGACTTTATCCTGGAAGTGGATGTGAAGGTAGATAACAAGCTAAACTCGGGGATCCAGATCAGAAGTTTGTCAAAGCCGGATTATCAAAATGGGCGCGTTCACGGATATCAGGTAGAGATTGACCCAAGCGACCGCGCGTATTCAGCGGGGATTTATGATGAGGCCCGCCGCGGCTGGCTGTACCCGCTCGACCTGAACCCGGATGCAAAAACGGCCTTCAAGAAAGAGCAATGGAACAAATACCGCATTGAAGCCATCGGAAATTCCATCAGAACCTTTCTGAATGGTGTGGCAGTAGCACACGTGATCGATGATGTGACGCCGAGCGGTTTCATCTGTCTGCAGGTGCATTCCATCGGAAGCAAGGATCTGGAAGGTACGCAGGTAAGCTGGAAGAATGTCCGCATTCAAACCACGAACCTGAAACCAAGTCCCGCTTCCAACATCCGCATTGTGAACCTGATCCCGAATGCGCTGGATGCTGCGGAAAAGGCGCAGGGATGGTCGCTGTTATACGATGGAAAATCTGCGGATCAATGGCGTTCTTACGGCGGCACCGACTTTCCGTCCAAGCGCTGGGGCTACAATGATGGCACAATCACGATCTCGAAATCTGACGGATCAGAGACCGGAAACGACATTGTTACTAAAAAGCTGTACGGTCCTGCATTTGAATTTGAATTTGAATTCAAGCTGACCGAAGGCGCTAACAGCGGCGTGAAGTATTTTGTAGACCAGAAATTTAACTCCAATGGGAAATCAGGGATTGGCTGCGAATACCAGGTACTCGACGATGAAAAACATCCCGATGCCAAGCTGGGTAAAAACGGTAACCGTACCATCGCTTCCTTTTACGACGTGATCCCCGCCGACAGGCCCAAAAACGCTGTTAAGAAGATTGGTGAATGGAACCAGGGGCGCATTGTGGTGCAAAAAGATGGTACCGTGCAGCATTTTCTCAATGGGTACAAAGTGGTGGAATATGTGCGTGGCTCGCCGCAGTTCAAGGATTTTGTGATGAGCTCCAAATTCAAAAACTTCGAAGGATTCGGAATGTCGCAGCAGGGAAATCTGCTGTTGCAGGATCACGGCGACAATGTTTCTTTCCGCAGTTTGAAAGTGCGTGAGCTTTGAAAATGACGGTCTGAAAAAAGATTCAAATTTACAGTAGATAATCTGACAAGTCCTATTTACAACTGATTGCCGTCGCAATCGGATCTGACAATTAAAATTAACCTTTTAATAAAATGACAAGCAGAAGGGAATTTCTCAAAAATACAGCACTGGTATCTGCGGGTGTGGCCGTCGGTGCGAATGCTTTCAGTGCAGCCAGCTACCGCCGTATCCTTGGCGCGAATGACCGCGTTCGTGTTGGTATCATAGGGTTTTCAGACCGTTTTCGCAGCTCACTGGCACCCAGCTTTTCTGATCATGCCAAAGAATTGAATTTCGAGTTCATGGGTGTGTCCGATCTTTGGAACCGCCGCCGCGACGAGGCCGAAGCTTTCATGAAAGGTAAACCTTATGCGTCCAATGAATTCGTAAAAGCACGCAATAATGAAGAACTGCTGGCCCGCAAGGACGTGGATGCTGTCATTATCAGTACGGCGGATTTCCAACACGCATTGCATTGCGCCGAAGCAGTGAAATCGGGCCGCGATGTGTATGTGGAAAAACCTTTTGCGGAAACACTTGAAGATGCGAAAGTGGCATTGAAAGCAGTAGAGGCTTCCAAGCAAATTGTACAGGTAGGTTCACAGCGCCGCAGCGCACCCAACTATTGGGCTGCTTATGAATATATCAAATCCGGAAAATTCGGTGACATTACTACGGTGGAAATGACCTGGAATGTAAACCAGCCGGGCAGGTGGAGAAGAAAAGAGCTGGTATCCCAGATCAGAAAAGAAGATACCGACTGGACCCGATTCCTGATGAACCGTCCAAAAGTAGAGTGGAACCCACGCTACTATCTTGAATTCCGCCTTTTCTATCCATATTCATCTGGTATCCCCGGACAATGGATGGCGCACCAGATTGATACTGTGCACTGGTTCTCAGGCCTGGATGCGCCGCGGAATGTGGTGGCAAATGGCGGGATCTATACCTGGAAAGATGGCCGCACGAATGTAGATACGTTCAGTGCCGCATTCGAGTACGGACCTTTTGACGATAAAAGCAAAGGATTCCAGGTGATCTATTCTTCCCGTTTCAACAATGAAGCAGGAGGGGTGAAGGAATATTACTACTCAAACGGTGGTATGATCAACTTGGATACCAACAAGATCACACCGGAAGGCGGCTTGAAGGCGAAAGATGCGAAGTCAATGGGATTAGAAGCCAACCTGCTTCCTGAAATGTCCTTAAAAACAGGCGATAAGATCGCGACAGATGCCAATACCGGGGCCGATCCGATGACTTCCCTGCACATGCGCAACTGGATGGAATGTATCCGCAGCCGCAAAGAGTCAAATGCACCGGCGCGGGTTGGGTTCAACCACTCGGTTGCCAATATTATGGCGACACAGGCGCTGCACACAGGCAAACGTGTAAGTTGGGATAACAAGAAAAAGGAGATTGTTTTAAGCTAGGTATTGGTCTGTTTTGGTTTCAACAACTTAAATGTATTGACGGTGAAATTTAAAAAAACGGGTTTAATGCTGGCAACACTTTCGTTTACTGCACTTGCCAGCGTGGCAAGCGCTCAAAAGGTAGACCTGATCAGGAATGAGCAGGAGAAGAAAGTGGATGTGAAAATCGACGGCAAGCCTTTTACTTCTTACTATTATCCGGGTGAAAGTGTCCTGAAAAAGGCGGTTCTTTATCCTGTTCACACTGCCAAAGGTACGGTCATCACAAGAGGCTGGCCGCTCGATCCGCGTGCCGGCGAGCGGGTAGATCACCCGCACCATGTGGGGATCTGGCTGAATTACGAAGATGTGAACGGAAACGATTACTGGAACAATTCGAATGCGGTAGACCACGCAAAACGTGCTTATGGTACGATCCTGCATACCGGCATTACTTCGGCAAAAGGCGGCAAAGACAAAGGCGAACTGACTGTTACCGCCGACTGGGTCGATAAAAATGGTACGCTGACTTTGAAGGAAGTTACCAAATACACTTTCAGTGGCAAAGGCGACCACCGTTTGATCGACCGCAGTACTACATTGACTGCTGTACTGGATGAAGTTGCGATGCCCGACATCAAGGACGGAATGTACGCGATCCGTGTGGCGCGCGAACTGGAACTTCCTTCCAACAAGCCCGAGATTTTTACGGATGCAAGCGGCATTGCCACCAAGGTACCAGTTATGAACAATGAGGGAATTACCGGTAACTACCGCAACAGCAATGGAATTGAGGGAGAAGCTGTGTGGGGCAAGCGTGCGATCTGGTGCAACCTGACCGGCAAGATCAAAGACGAAAACATCAGCGTTGCAATCATCGATCATCCAAAAAATGTGGGTTATCCTGCTTACTGGCACGCTCGTGGCTACGGTTTATTTGCTGTAAATCCGCTTGGTATGAAGGCTTTGAGCGACGGAAAGGAGGTGCTGAATTTCAAACTTAAAAAGGGTGAGTCTACTACATTCCGTTACCGTATGGTAATTGCTTCCGAGCATTTGAAAGATGCTACTTTGAATGACTTGGCAGCCGCCTACGCGAAAACAGAATAGCAATTATCTTGCAGAAATAACTAACAAGAGCTCCGGTTATGCCGGGGCTTTTTTGTTGAATACACTTACACACGATTTAGCATGAAGTTACCCAGGTATCCTGTGCGGCAATTAAATGAATGTACTTATCAGTTTTTCAGCAAAGGTAGATTTGAATCTGAAACCAACTATAAAGCGTTTATCTTTTACGCCGCAGTTTAATTATATTTGATCAGGGTAAACAAACAGACGTAACAATTTCCTTTCTCGTTCGATAAAAGCAAAAGCTAAAATGCCTTCACAAATCTACATTGCGATGCTCCGGGGAATTAACGTGAGCGGGAAGAATATGATCAAAATGTCCGCTCTGGCGCAGCTTTTCACAGAGCTCGGGTTGGGGAATGTCAAGACGTATATACAAAGTGGGAACGTACTTTTTAGTGGTAAAAGTACCTCTGAGCAGGAGCTCGCAGCGGAAATCAGCGCGGGGATCAAGCGTGTGTTCGACTTTCAGGTAGAAACACTTGTGGTCAGTCTGCCAACTTTGAATGCAGTTCTGCAAGGTAACCCGTTTATCAATGAAAGGAATGAGGATGTCGCCAAGCTGCACGCGACATTCCTGTACCAACTCCCCGATGCCGGGCAACTGGCCAAGATTGACCCTGGTAAGTTCTTGCCTGATGAATTTATGCTTGTAGGCGAAACCATCTATGTTTTCTGTCCTGAGGGGTATGGACGGACGAAACTGACCAATAACTTTTTTGAAAACAAGCTGAAAGTCACGGCAACTACCCGGAACTGGAAGACAGTTACGGAGCTTGTCAGGCTAGCGCAGGAAATGGAGGCAGAGTCCTAGTACTTTGATAGGGACGGAAGAAGTCGTATTCTTGACTTCCAAAACTCGCTTATTGCAGTAACCGACCGCATTTCCTTCCAGTATATGAAAGACAATTCAAGACGCAAATTCATTCAGAATGTAGGCCTGGCTTCGCTGGCATCTGTTTCGACCCTGGCTGCCGAGCCGGAAAGAACCAGAGAACTTTTCATTCATCACGTATTCTTTTATCTCAAAGACCCTAACAATGCCCAGGATGAGGCGAAGCTGCTGGAAGGGCTGCACAAGCTGGCGAAAGTACCTACCATCCAATATGTGCATATCGGCAAGCCCGCCGAGACAAGCCGCTCCGTGATCGTTCGTGATTATACATTTTCGTGGATGTGCTTTTTCAAAAACATCATTGAGGAGGAGATATACCAAACCCACCCGATCCACCTCGACTTTATCAAAGAGTATTCGCATTTATGGGAAAAGGTGGTTGTGTACGATTCAGTTGGCCCGAAGAAAGTAGGGTAACTGCAAAAGGAGCCTTTTAGCTACAAAACTTCACCTTCATGATCTTTAAAACGTTCTTGTCCAGGATCTGCACAATTTCAATAATCCTTTATGTTGTGCAGGTTCAAAAACCTCTTTTCGCCCAGCATACAAGTGACGAGATCCGCCTTAATCAGGTGGGTTTTTATCCGAATGGTCCCAAGCTGGCGATCGTTTCGGGCGACAAGTATACCGACTTCAGTGTGCTTAATGCAAGCTCGGGCAAAGTGGTTTTTAAAGGTAAACTCGGGCCGCAGCTTACCAGTCAGCATTCTGGGAAAGTGACCCGGCCTGCCGATTTCACAAGTGTTGTCAAGCCCGGAAAGTACGTGATCGCACTTTCGGGAACAGTGAAGTCTGCACCCTTCGAGATTAAGAAGAATGTTCATAAAGGTGTGGCGCAAGCTTCATTAAAGGGCTTTTACTACCAGCGTGTGTCCGTCGATTTACCCGAAAAATATGCCGGTAAATGGGCGAGACCGGCGGGCCACCCCGACACCAAAGTGCTCATTCATCCTTCGGCAGTATCCGGGGACAGGCCTGAGAATTTCGTGATCAGTGCTCCGCGGGGCTGGTATGATGCCGGTGATTACAATAAGTATATCGTCAATTCGGGCATTACAGTGGGCACTTTGCTGTCGCTGTACGAAGATTTTCCACTCTATTTTGAAAATTTCAACACCAATATTCCTGAAAGCAACAACTCGGTACCCGACCTGCTTGACGAGGTGCTATACAACCTGAGGTGGATGCTGGCTATGCAGGATCCCGCCGATGGGGGAGTGTACCACAAGCTGACCAATCCGCGTTTTGACGGAATGATCATGCCCGATGCAGCCGACAAGCCGAGATACGTAGTCCAGAAAAATACGGTTGCTACCCTTGACTTTGTTGCCGTTATGGCGCAGGCCGGACGTATTTTCAAGAACTTTGAAAACAAACTTCCGGGACTTTCCGACTCCTGCCTGGTAGCTGCTGTGAAAGGCTGGGAATGGGCTAAAAAGAACCCCGATGTTTACTATAATCAAAATGAAATCAATGCAAAGTTTGATCCCGATATAGTTACAGGTGCCTACGGAGACAGAAGTGCGGCGGATGAATGGATCTGGGCGGCCAGTGAAATGTATGCAACCACAGGAAAAGCAGACTACCTCAAAGGTGTGGACATGAAATTCGGCGCGCCTATGCCGCTACCTACATGGAGTATGGTACAAGCGCTGGGATATTATACGCTGTTGCGTATGGCCGAGGATCTTAAAACAGAAGCGGCGGTTGTGGATCCCGTAAAAAAGAGTGTTACTGCATTCTCTGACGAGCTTTTGAAAGAACTCGAAAAACAGCCTTATAACACGGTAATGGGCAAGAATGCAAAGGATTATTCGTGGGGCAGCAGCTCTGTAGCGGCTAATCAGGGAATTGCATTACTCTACACATTCAAGCTCACGAAAGACAGGAAGTACCTGCTAGCCGCGCTTGGTAACCTCGACTACCTGCTGGGCAGAAATGCCACTACCTACTGTTTTCTGACAGGTTTTGGATCAAAAAAAGTAATGCACCCGCATCATCGCCTGTCCATTGCCGACGGGATCGCCGATCCGGTACCCGGACTTTTGTCTGGCGGGCCGAACCCGGGGCAGCAGGATAAATGCACTACTTATACCAGTAAGTTTGCCGACGAATCCTTTACGGACGACGATTGTTCCTATGCATCCAATGAAATAGCAATCAACTGGAATGCGCCAATGGTTTATCTGTCGGCAGCAATAGAGGCATTAATGGAAAAGTAGTTATTTGACGGGAACAGTAGGTGGGGTTTCATTATAACCCTTCTTGCCTGTCATATTTTCCTCTTCCGATTCTTTGATCGCCTCTTTTTTCAGCGTTTTTTGAGGTTTGGCGCTATCATCTTCGTGCTTCGCTTCGCCTTTTGGTCCCGGACGTGATGGTGAGCTTCCTTCGATATCCTTTTCGTTTTCTTTTTCTTGCGCGTTCATAGTTTGTTTGCTTTTTCATGTATTTAGCAAAATTCATTCCTGCCTATACGCGACGGCGCGGAAATTTAGGGGAATGAAAAAGATTGGTCGTAACAACCTTCATTCAAAGTACTACAATATTCATTTTACAACACATCCAGCTTATGAGTATGCTTGAATCATTTTCGCAGATCCGGAACTTGTTGAAAAACATTGACATTGCCGCATTGAACAAACTTTCCAGGAAAGTTGACTTGAACCAGCTGATGGGAGTTGTTTCAAAAATGAGCGAGGAGGATCTGGGGAAAATGTTGAAATTCATGCAGGCAGGTTCGGGTAAGAAAAAGGCACTGCCGGTTGTAAATGGGGACTTTTATGAACTGACTGATACGCTGCAACCCGAAGAAAAGCTGATCCAGCTGAAAGTGCGTGAGTTCATGGAAACAGAGATCAAGCCCATTGCAAACCACTATTGGAACAATGCCCAGTTTCCAATGCACATTATTCCATTAATGGCGAAGCTGGATATCTGCGGTTTGACCTATAAAGGGTACGGTTGTGCCGGGAAGTCGGCATTGCTGGAAGGCTTTATCGCTATGGAAATGGCGCGTATTGACTCATCCATTTCCACATTTTTCGGTGTGCATAGCGGACTCGCGATGGGTTCTATCTACCTCTGCGGCTCCGAAGAACAAAAGCAATACTGGCTGCCCATCATGCAGAAAATGCAGGTTATCGGCGCTTTCGGGTTAACCGAGCCGGAAGTCGGCTCGGGTGCGGCTGGCGGATTGACCACTACCTGCAAAAGAAATGGCGATGAATGGACGATCAATGGTCAGAAGAAATGGATCGGTAACGCCACCTTCTCTGATATCACAATCATCTGGGCGAGGGATCTGGACGATAATCAGGTAAAGGGATTTATCGTGAAAAAAGAAAATCCCGGCTTCAAAGCAGAGAAAATGCAGGACAAAATGGCTTTGCGCACAGTCCAGAACGCATTGATCACACTTACAGACTGCAAAGTCCCGGAAACTGACAGGCTGCAAAACGCGAACTCTTTCAAGGATACAGCAAACGTACTGCGGATGACGCGGGCCGGTGTGGCCTGGCAGGCGGTTGGCTGCGGACGCGGTGCTTATGAGCTTGCATTAAAATACACAATGGAAAGAAAACAGTTCGGTCGCCCCATTGCAGGGTTCCAGCTGGTACAGGACCTGCTCGTTACAATGCTGGGAGATCTTACCGCTATGCAGACGATGGTTTTCAGGCTCTCTCAATTGCAGGATACTGGCGTACTTACCGACGAGCACGCGTCTCTGGCAAAAGTATTTTGCACGCTCCGCATGCGCTCCATTGTTGATCACGCACGCGAGCTCTTCGGAGGAAATGGTATCTTGCTGGAATACGACATTGCCCGTTTTGTAGCCGATGCAGAGGCGATATACTCTTACGAAGGTACCAAGGAGATCAATTCGCTGATTGTTGGTCGGGCGATAACCGGAGAAAGCGCTTTTGTATAATAACAAAAATGGTTGTGGCGCTTAATTAAGATTTAAGCCCACAGCCAGCCCTATATAAGGTTTTCCATGGTAAATCCAGCTGTCGCGGTTTTTATCGAGAAGGTGGTCCAGTCCGCCGATGATACCGAATGTAATCTGATTTAACCCCATCAGTACCGCCACGCCTTTCGACCAGACCAGCCCGTCGTACTCAATATTAATCGCATTGTTGGTAACCCACGGGTTCATAGCTGTTACGCCAAGACCCGTAATCAGTCCCGCCGAAATTCCGTAATGCTTTACATCCTGCGTGACCCTGCCGATCGGGTTCTTTTTGTAAGAAAGGCGGTAAATATCTGAACGGTATCCAAGGTAAACGACCCCATTTACATTGTTGCTGAACTGCTTCGGAAACGATTCAGCAGTAGGACGAAATTTGAGCGGAATCGTGAGGATATCTACATCAAAACCATTCTGCCAGTACTTATTTGCCCCGAGCGTTTCCTTGTCTGACTTCTGCGGATAAGACTTTTTCTGCATGGTGGTACTTTTCAGGTCCATTCTTTTCCAGCCTTTCTGCAGGGAATAGACCACGATGGAATCTTCGGTATTTTCAATGTAAACCTGCCGGTTCTTTCCTTTGAGCTCGGTATGATAAACGCCGTCTGCGAAATTGAACTTCGGACTGTCTTTCGCACTCCTGCAGCTGTAAATCAGGGAAGTGGCAACAATAATTAAAAGTGAACGGATCAGCATTATGGCATTTTTAGCGTAATAGGTAAACATTTGTCTCATCCCTACTGATTTTACAGCCTAGATAAGGGGATACACGCAATCTTCTACTTGATGTCGCAAACACCCCCTCTTATTGCCGTATCCACACAGCGTTCCGAGTACGCGGGGATAGTAGTTTTGTATTGTCAAAGCATTTAAATAAAACACTCAAACTCCTGAAATCATGGAAGCAACATTTGGCAGTGAGCCTGTAAAAGCCAGGTCTTCGAAAGGTGTATTGGCAGGTAAAATCATCAGTACTTTGTGCGTGTTATTCCTTCTTTTTGATGCGATCATGAAAGTAATCAAAGAGCCGCATTCCATTGAGGGATCCGCGCAGCTGGGCTGGCCCGTGGATCAGGTACAAAGTATTGGAATTGTGTTGCTGCTGAGTACGATATTGTACATCATCCCGCGTACAGCAGTGCTGGGAGCCATTTTGATTACGGGCTATCTCGGAGGGGCAATCGCGATTATGGTGCGTGCGGGACAGCCGCTGTATTTCGCACTCGTATTCGGAATCCTGGTGTGGGTTGGATTGGGCCTGCGGAATGATCAGGTAAAAAGAATGCTTTTATCCAGATAGAATCAACAACCTGATCTCATTCTTAAAGAAACAACCGGATGTTGCGCAGCGCGGGCAAGTTAACCCGCCCGCAACTGCTCAACTTCCTGAATTGCCTGCCGCTGTTGCGGCATAATAATCTCAAATCACGCTAAAAAGCATTATTTAGCCGGGGTAATCACGATGTTACGGTATTCCACCGGACCGTGGTCGCCCTGAATGTACAGTGGTCCCGGCTCTCCTTCGTTGCTGTCCAGCGCTCCGCCGGTAATGCCCGGGATTTCCTGGTTACTGATCACCGTTTTGCCATTTGCCACGAGCGTCAGCATTCTGCCGATCAATGTGATATCGTAGGAATTCCACTCACCAGCGTCTTTGGCAACCATTTCACTCGGAGCAATAAATCCGTAAACCGATCCCATTTGATCTAGCGCAGGCTCCATTCCTTTGCTGTCGGTTACCTGCACCTCGTATCTGCCTCTCAGGTAAATCCCGCTGTTGCTTCCTTTCGGAATGCGGAACTCGATGTGCAGCTTGAAGTCGCCGAATTTCTGGTCAGTGATCAGGTTAGCGCCTGATTTAGGGCTGCGCAAAATACCGTTTTCGGCGACCCATTGATTTTCGCCTCCTACTGCATGCCAGCCTTTGATTTCATTGCCGGCAGTGAGCTTCACAGGGGTACCCCACGCGGGAGTTCCTTTTCCGCGGAGTGCAGGAGCGCGAACTCCTTTCCAGGTGTAGGTTTTTCCTTCCGGAGTGGTCATTGAGCCGCTCAGTGTTTCGCCTGATATAGTACCTTCGACGGTCAGGTTCTTGTCACCGCGCTCCCATTGTGGGGGGATCTCGAATTTAAATTTCCCATCAGCAAATTGTACCTCTGCAATGGGGCGGGCGCTGCCGGAGAAGCTGGTAAACTGTCCAACCAATGTTTTGGTACCAGAGTGGCGTACTTCAAGCCAGGACGGGGCAGGCTTGCCGTCTCTGTCCACGGTAATGTCCCAGCGGCCTTCCAAAGGTGAGGCGAGTGGTTTTGCTTCCAGCGGCGCAGCGGCAATGGAAGCGGCGGATAATGCAAGGCAGAAAA
Organism: Dyadobacter sp. Leaf189; assembly: GCF_001424405.1. Lineage (GTDB taxonomy): Bacteria > Bacteroidota > Bacteroidia > Cytophagales > Spirosomataceae > Dyadobacter. The sequence continues at coordinate 235,049 of NZ_LMPS01000004.1, read as the reverse complement.
GCCTTTTCAGGTTAAGTCGGGATAATTTGATCATTGTATTGTGAATATTAAGAAAGGTCAATTTATGGATAAATTTCCAGAAAAATCTTGCGATCTGTTGCTGGAATGTAGCTGGTACTTCGTCCGGCGCTTTATTATAAAAACAACCGGAATTGCTTTTGATGCAGATCGACTTTGTGTAGATTTGAAGAAATGCACCTCATAATGAAGAGTCTTGATAAAAGTTTCCTTGACGACCTGGCAAGGATCGAGCAAATTCCGATAATCCCCAAAATGCTTGAAGTGATCTGCAAATCAACCGGAATGGGATTTGCGGCAGTGGCGAGGGTAACAGATGAAAAGTGGCTGGCATGCAGCGTTCGGGATGAAATCGAATTCGGCTTGAAGCAGGGCGAAGAGTTGCCGCTGGAAACGACAATATGTAACGAAATCAGGCAGCGCCACGAGCTGGTAGTTATCGATAATGTGGATGAAGACGGTATTTACTGCAATCATCACACTCCCCGAACTTACGGTTTCAAAAGCTACATTTCCGTTCCGATTTTCCTGAGAAACGGACAGTTCTTTGGCACGCTCTGCGCCATTGATCCCAAACCGGCCGCACTCAGCGACGTGAAGACAGTAGGGATGTTTGAAATGTTCACAGACCTGATTTCATTCCATTTACAAAATATAGAAACTGTTGAAAAAAGCAGGCAGGCAGTGAGCGACCTGAATCACCAGCTTGCAGATTCTATTAATATCAATCACCAGTTCCATTTCATTTCTAATCACAATCTGCAGGAGCCGCTGCGCAAAATGCGTGTGTTTACGGGAATGCTCATCGACGCTACTGACAAAAACGATACGTCCAAAGCCCGGATCTACGCCGAGAAAGTCGATACCTGCGCACAGCAATTTTCATCCATTGTTACCGAGCTTTCTGAATTTGCCGAGCTGTACAATGAGACGAATTTCGAAGCGGTGAATCTGAACGATGTGGTATCAGAAGTAACAGAGCTGCTATCTCCGAGGCTTGAAGCAGCGGGTGCCAGTGTGCAGGTGAGCGCGCTTCCTACCGTAATTGCAAACCGTTTTCAAATGGCGCAGCTGTTTAGTAACCTGATCACCAATTCAATGCAGTTTCCTAAAACAGATGGTGCGCATTTGATAGAGATTTCCACCAAAATCCCGCAGGAAAACAGCGCGGCAGACCGGCTGGCAAAAGGGAAAGAAATGTTAGAATTACAGATTCAGGACAATGGTTCAGGGTTCTCAGAAACGCACCTGGAACGTATTTTCGATATTTTCTCAAAATTCCCCGGCTACAAAAGCGGGCAGACAGAGGGTAATTCTCTTGCCTACTGCCGTAAGATCGTGAGCAATCACGGCGGCCGCATTACTGCCCAGTCAGTAGAAGGAAAAGGGACGCTCTTTGTGGTGACGCTTCCTCTAAAAAGACGCCCCGCGGCGAGTCATTAACACTTACCACAGGGCGAAACCCACTAAATAATCCTATGAAATGTTAACTGATGCGAGCCTATAATCCGCGGCCGGTCTGATGCTGTAATTCATCGATTTTTTTCGAAGCTTCTGCTTTGGTCAGCTTATCGTCAAATTCAACTCCTGCTTCGTCCGAAAGCGTTTTCAGATAAGATTGCTGTGCGCCTGTCATCGGTTCGTCGCCGGTTGTCCATTGATCAGGATCTTTCACGGTATTAGAGCCTTTGAGTGCCGCAGCGTCATTTGCTTCATTTTCTTTTTGACTCGATTGGTTTTTGTCTGAAGTAGCCATTTTGTTGATGTTTTTTCTAACTACAAACAAAAAAACCGAGCCAGTCAGCCGGCCCGGTCTATTGTAAAAAAGAGAATGTTAGCCCATTGCATTGGGATCAGCTGTGACTAGGAAAGTTGATCATCCAGTTCACCCCGTATTTGTCCTGAAAGCTGCCGAAATAATCACCCCAGAAAGCATCTTCCATTGGCATTTCAATCTTGCCGCCTACTGAAAGGCCATTGAAAAGACGATCGGCCTCTTCGCGGTTATCAGCAAACACGGAAATGTAAGCATAGTTGCCCATGCTGAGTGTGTGGCCTGCGGAAGGCAGGATATCGGATGCCATCAAAACGTCATCCTTACCGATTGGAAGCGAGATATGCATGACGCGGTTCCGCTCATTTTCAGGAAGCTGCTCAGTTCCGGGCATTTCCGACATGCGGTTTACAGCCATGAATTCACCACCGAATACAGATTTGTAAAAGGTAAAAGCCTCTTCTGCATTGCCATCGAAGTTGAGGTAAGTGTTTATTTTCGGCATGATGAGAATGTTTTTGGTTGACAGGTTTTGTTTAAGTTTTGGAAAACCAAAATTAAGCTGCCTTCTCAAACCAAATCGTCCCTAAAAGGGACATTCGCGGGGGGCGGTTGGGACAACGATTGTCGGGTTGTGTAATATATGTGTTTGGCGTGAATGCCAGTTTCGCCAGCTGTATTTGCAGCCTAACTTTTCTTCAAAAATTTGAAAAGGATTTTGTTAACAATTTCCAGCAACACCCGGAAACTGTTCGGTTTTACGAAGAAATCGTCTGCACCAGCTGCTAATGCTTTCTTTTTTAGGTCGGGATTGTCAGAGGTAGATAGCATTACTGTCGGCAATGCAGCCAGTTCCGAATCTGATCTGATTTCCTTGATGGCTTCAATACCGTTCATTTTTGGCATATTCATATCCACCATCACCACGGTGTTAGAAAGGTCATCGGAGTCTTTCACATTTTCCAGCAGCTCCTTTCCGTCCTCCGCTTCAACCACCTTCACATTTGCATTCGCCTCTTCCAGTGCATCCTTAATCAGCATTCTATCGTCTTCGTCATCATCTGCAAGATGGACTGTCTGACCTTCTTCCATATCGTATTTGTATTTGATACAAAATTATCAAATAATCTCAATTGTTGATCAAGCCAAGATTAAGTTGACAATAGAGCGATCTGGGGCAGATTATGTGACAGTTTTCAGTGCTTTAAACCTCTTCTGGCGAACGTTGTTTGACCTTCCTGTTTCTGACGCGACTGAATATAAACCAAAGAAAAGGAACGATCAGCAGAAATGGCCATATGCTGATCATGGTCAGAGAGAAGGCACGAAGGTTATCCCAGCCTTCTGAAAAAGAAATGCCAAGCTCCTGCATGAATGACGATGAGCCACCGCTAACTGTGTAGAACTCAATCTGCAGCGTCGCATATTGTACCTGGTCTTTCAAGAGTTTCAGTTGTCCTTCGGTTGCCTCAATTTCTGTCCTGATGGCGCCGAGCTCTTTTTCAATCGCCAGAATGTCGGCTACGGAAGATGCTTTTGCAAGCAATTGCTTGTAACGGTTTTCAATATCCTTCTTCGTTTTCAGCCGGGCCTCGCTATCGATGTACTCTGCCGTCACATCCCTGACCCTGATTTCTTTCTTGTCAAAATGGCTGATTCCTTTTGTGGCGGCATTTATGAAGCTGTCAAACCGGGCAGCGGGTATCCGCACCAGCATCACATAATTGATCCTGTCGTAAGATTTGGTCTGCTGATCGGTTGCGATATAAGCCTCATTTGCCGCAGCGGCCGTGGTAATTTGCTTTCTTGTGTTTTCCGGATTGGTGGTTTCAAATGCAAGCTCACCTTCCCTGATCAGCTTGCGTGGGATCGCAGCATCGTTTGCAGACGCAGGTTTTACCCCATTTTCGCTGGGCACCTTCGGAGGCGAAGCAGGCATTTCAACTTGAAAAGCAATGTCCTGCGCATTCTCATTCTGCTGAGAGCACCCTGCAAGCAGCAGTACAAAAAACAAGATCAGATTTTTCATAGGGCTATTATATAATTTAATTAAATATAAAGATTGTTTGTTTTTGTGAAAATACTCCTGATATACTTTTTTTTCGGCGTTCGTCAATTGATCCAATGTAGCTGTTGGTGTGCGATAAATTTAGTAGCTTCGATATATGAAAGCGAAAGAAAAAAGTGCATCAGGACGAGCTTCAAGAAGTAATCCATACCTAACTAAGCGCTTGCTGATCAGTCGTGCACAAAGCGCGGGGAGGGCTGCTGCCAAGGAAGCAATGCAGATCATGGGCTATGTAGTAACCGTGACAGACGGGTGGGTCGTGAAACGCTTTGCGGACGGATCTGTTGAGAAAATCAAGGAGTTGAAAGGTTAGCCAAAATTGAAAGACAACAACACACTATCACATCAAGAACTTCGTCTCCGTATTTTCGCTGGCCCAAATGGGTCAGGAAAAAGCACCGTCATAAAGTCAATTGGTGAGACAGTAGTTAACGGAAAGCCACTTTATTTGGGTATCTACGTCAATGCAGATGATATTGCCGTCGCAATCAGAAAAGGCACATTTACCTTTTCTTCTTATGAAGTGGAGAGTACAAAGGAAGAAATCCTGGACTTTGCCTGTGAATCAGGACTTCTGAATCCCAACTTCAACATTCAGGAGCTTAGCCACTCGTTTGAACTTAGCGGGCTAAGGATTATAATCAAACGTCTACCTAATTGCGAGAGGCTTGCACAAATTATTGTCCGTTTTTTGCGGGAAAAGCTTCTGGCTGCAAAAAGACGTTTTTCATTCGAAACCGTTTTCTCACACGAATCTAATTTGGATATCATGAGGCGCGCATCCGAGATGGGCTACAAAGTTTATTTATACTTTGTGTCTACGGAAGATGCCGAAATAAACAAATACCGTGTTGCACTCCGGGTTAAGAAGAAAGGACATAGTGTGCCTGCGGATCGCATTGAAAGCCGGTATTACCGATCATTAGGGTTCGTGCGACAAGCGAACGATATCGCTTATCAGGCATTTTTCTTTGATAACTCAATAGACAATGCACCATTTCGGCTCGTCGGCCACTTTCGGAAGGTAGGTGATGAGAAGGTTTGGGATGAAACGGATCTGTCGAATACCGCTGGCTGGTTTAACAAATATTGCATTTAGACAAGCCCCTTTCATTTGCACAGCTCCTCCTTCCTTTATTATCTTCGTAGTAGAAACCCGGAAGACATGATTAGCAAGATTTTTACTTTCCTCGTATTGGCAATGTCCAATATTCTCCTCTACTATTTAGTGATCGTTCTTGAACCGCAGGCTGACTATCGCGCCATGTTTATTGTGGTAAGAGCTATGCTGGTAACAAGCATCCTCATGCAGATTTTGACTGCCACCGGCTTCATGAAAGAAGAAAAGCTCTGGTAAATCACTCGCTGCGCAAGCTTTTTACAGGATTCAGCAAGGCTGCTTTAACGGCCTGGTAACTCACCGTGACCAGCGAAACCGCAATGGCCAATAAACCGGCGCCTGCAAATATCCACCAGGGCATGTTGGTATGGTAGGAGAAGTCACTTAACCACAGCTGCATCGCATACCAGGCTACCGGGATCGCAATTACGATCGAGATCAGCACCAGCAGCATGAATTCCCGGGAAAGCAATGCAGTAATGCTCATCACCGACGCGCCAAGTACCTTTCGTACACCTATCTCTTTCACCCTGTTCTCAGCCATGTAAGTGGCAAGGCCGAAAAGTCCCAGGCAGGATATGAAAATTGTCAGGCCTGCAAACAACCCCGTCAGTGTCGCAATGCGGCGGGTATCCTCATATTTCAATGCGTAATCTTCGTCGACAAAGTGGTATTCAAACGGATAGTCTGGGTTGTAGCGGCGGAAAACGGCTTCAATGGCCTTTACATGTTCCGCAGTTTCGGCACTATTGCTGAGCTTGATGTTTATCACATTGAAACTGCTTTGTGCGCCTTCGATTACCATTGGCCTGAGATGTTCGTAAGGAGAACCAATTAGAAAATCCTTTACAACACCCACCACGTGGTACGCCAGCTCGCCGTCTTTTACAATCTGCCCGATGGGATCTTCCAGGCGCATTACCTTGACGGCAGATTCGTTCAGCAGCATAGCCGAAGAATCTGACGGGAATTTGGTGAGGTCCATATCGCGGCCTGCAATGAGCTGCAATCCCGCCGTTTTCACCAGATCTTCATCCTCGCTAAACCGGTCGAAGTCAATTTTATCAGCGGGATTTTTACCTTTCCATTCAATTCCCCAGGTATCACTGTTAATGTAACTGAGCGGAGAAGCTGTTTTGGTCATCGAAGCAGCCACGCCGCTACTTACCAGTTCGCGTTTGATCTGGTCATAGTTCTTTTCAAGATCACCCGTTATCCAGTGAAATATAATTTGTCCGCGGTCGTAACCCGCATTCCGGTTTTGCGCGTGGCGGATTTGTCTTACAACCACCAGCGTAGAAATAATAAGTACAATTGCAAAGCTGAATTGAATGACAACCAAAACTTTCCGCGGATTGACCGTTGCATTGGTTCTCTTGAAAGTGCCTTTCAATATCTCGATCGGTTTAAAAGAAGATAGGAAGAATGCAGGATAACTGCCGGCAATAAGGCCGGTAAGCAGCACGAAGGAGAGCAGCGCCAGCCAGAAAGCAGCGCTCGTGTATGGGAGTTGCAGATTTTTACCAATCAATGTGCCGAATGCAGGCAGCGTAAGCACAACAGCTACAAATGCGAGTAACCCGGCGATGAAGGAGATCAATATCGATTCTCCGATAAACTGGCCGACCAGCCAGGATTTATTGGCGCCAGCCGCTTTCCTGATACCTACTTCCTTGGCGCGTTTTTCACTTCGGGCCGTGCTGAGGTTCATGAAATTGATGCAGGCGATAAGCAATATAAAGCCAGCTATAATGCTGAAAAGGCGCACAATAACAATGCGTCCACCCGCTATTTTACCATTTTCAAAATTGGAGTATAAATGCCATTTATGGATCGGATGAAGAAAAATTTCATTCTCCTCGGTGCGCGCAGAATGCCTGATTGTAACATCCCTGATCTTTTGATCCAGCAATGCAGGATCTGTATGGGGTTTGAGCTGTAAATAAGTCTTCACCGAATTATTGCCCCAGTGTTCGTCGTACTCGCCTGTCTTTTTCAGGTAATCCCAGGGGGCAGAAATTCAAAAGTGAAAGCGGTATTGGTGGGCAGGTCTTTCATAATGCCCGTCACCGTGAAATTATCCTTATCTATCGTAATGACCTTGTTCAATGCATCCTCGGTACCGAACATTTTAACAGCCATCCTCTGGGTTATTACGATCGAGCCTGCATTGCTGAGCGCTGTTCGTACGTCGCCTTGTAAAAGCGGGAAGTCGAACATGGTCAGAAAAGCAGCGTCCGTAACCATTGCTTCGCTCGATATCTTCTTTTCGCCTGCTTTCGTTACGTACCAGCGCGAATGGTTGCGTGACATCGCGGCAATTTCAGGAAATTCTTCTTTGAGCGTGGTGCCCAGGATCTTGGGCGTACCATCCCAGCACTGTAATTTACCGTCGAACGTTCCCCGGTTCCACGCCGTATAGAGATACGGCGCATTGCGGTGAAACCGATCATAGCTTACTTCATTGTAGATCCACAGAAGGATAAGAATGGCGCTGGCCATTCCCACAACAAGGCCCAGGATGTTGATAGCAGAGAATCCCTTGTTACGCAGCAGGTTTCTTACAGCAATCTTGAAATAGTTTTTGATCATGGCTAACAGATGATAAGTAAAACCGGGGTATGTTTTCCGCAGAAAAAAGACCTGTTGTTTACATTGTTGCTGATTTTACTAAAATATCCGGCCAAATGTTATTCCGCTGAAAAAAAGTAGGTTATTCGGTTCTGATTGTCTGAAATCGTTCGTTTATGAACAAGGAACGTCCAGTAGGGAACGCGTGAATATTTTGAATTCAGTCCGGGCGGCAAAAGGATCGTATGCAAAATTCGTATAACCGTATCTACTATAAAGCTTCTTTGCTCACAGGCGAACGAAAGTATAGGAAACGGAGGATTCCGGTTGGCACGGGATTTGAAATGTAACCGTTATCCAGGTTAATTAACTGGGTCGGTTGCGTTCCCGGCAGTACGATTTCCGGGTACAACCGAAATCATTTTTAATCACTTTACTATTATGAAAAAATTATTATTTGCTGCGGTACTGTTCCTGTCCGTACAATCAGCATTCGCACAATCATTCAGCATCGGCCCAAAAGCAGGGTTAAACATCAGCAACTATACCGGCGGTGACATTCAGTCTGACGCTTTGGTAGGTTACCATCTCGGCGGTATTATCAATTATGGATTTGGAAAGGTATTCTCTCTGCAACCAGAAGTTTTGTTTTCTACACAAGGTGCGAAAGTTGACAGAAATGGAAATAAGTCTGATTTCAAAATCAGCTACGTTACCGTTCCGGTGATGTTCAAGTTCAAAACAAATGGCGGCTTCTACGTAGAATTCGGACCGCAGGCTGGTTTTAGGACTTCATCCGATATTCCTGATCAAACGATCAACAACTTTGCTAAAAATCTGGATCTGGCAGCAGCAGGTGGTATTGGATACCAATCGCCGATCGGACTTGGAGTTGGCGTTCGCTATGTAGCAGGTCTTTCCAAAGTGGGAGATTTTACTGGTCAGAACATCAATCCTGATTTCAAAAACAGCGTGATCCAGGCCAGTTTATTCTGGGCGATCCCGTTGGTTAAGTAATCAAATTGGATCCTCAAAGAGAACGGACAGGCTAACCAGCCTGTCCGTTTTTTTATGTAGTTAGCTTTCAATCCGGTACACCTGCCTGTTCGTTCGGCTCACAATGCCGATTACCCTTAAAACTGACTTTGAAGTAATTGTATCCTTCGCTCGTTTTTTCTAAGTTTATAATCCACTTGCCATTCAGCTAATCTCTAACCCGGGTAGCGCAGTGATACTTCTTGAACTTATACTATTTATCGTCGCCGGGACAATCTGCTTTATCGTCAGCCAGATACTTAACTGGATTGACGAACGGTACCCCCCGGCCCCCCGAACCCCAAGAAAGCGGCGCGGGAAGATCAAGGCAGACCTGGATATGGTCCTGCATTCGTACCAGCAGGGGCTACTGAATGAAGAACAATACCTCGACCAAACCGACGAACTGATTGACGAACTGGCCGAATTAATGCATAAAAAATAAGCAGCTATCAAAAAAATGCCTTCCCGTTAAGAGAAGGCATTTTGCATTTATTTGCCTGCTTGCGGCGCCACATATTCGAGCCTCTGCTTGTCTTTCAATAGTTGTGCACGAAGCTGCGCATAATCTACATCCTGCACGGCCACTTTCTTATCAATAGCCAGTACCGCAGCCGAGGCAGCGCTCTGGCCAAGTATCATAAATACCGGCTCCATCCGGATTGACCCGAATGCAATGTGCGTGCTGGACAGGCAAACGGGTACCAGCAGGTTCTCGCATTCAGCCTTTTTAGGTACCAGCGATCCGTAGGAAATAGCGTAAGGTACCTTGGGATGTACGCCGATATCACCTTCATTTTGAACAAAGCCGTCCTCTTTCACATAACGCTGTGCATTGTGCGCGTCCAGTGAATAAGATCCCATTCCCACAGATTGGTTGACTGCCTTTTTGCCCAAAGTCTCATTTTCGGTCATTACTTCCTGGCCGATCATGCGACGTGCCTCGCGGACGTAGATCTGATGCGGCCAGCCGCCATTATCTTTGAATTCATCTTTTGGAAGGCCCCATTTTGCCATTTCCGCACGCACGCTGTCGGGAACATTCTTGTCATTTGTCAGATAATACATCAAGCCTTTCTGGTACAGCTCGTGTTCCTTGATGATCTGTTTTCTGCGCTCGTAAGTCGCATCAGGATAATCGTAGTTCTGACCAATGAAATCCGTGCTGAATGGACCGTGGTTGTTGGTGTCCGTCTTTTTATTGGGAATTGGATCGTACTTATCAAAAGTTTCTGACCAGCCTGCTTTGTAAACTCTTGCCAGCAGCTCGTATTTTGCAGGATCGTAACCTTCCGGTTTGGCAAACGGAATACGGTTGTCAGGATTAGCCGAAAGGCACATACGGAAGCAGTAAGCCTGGATCTTGTTGTCGCCATCGCCATTTTTCCCGATAGGCTCGGCAGATACATAGGGAAGCAGCCCGCTCTTCGGATCACCCTCGATCTTGTACGGACTCACATTCTTTTTGAAATAATGCCCGTGCTGGAAAACGCCCGCCTGAATCCCGTTCCATTCTTCATTGTAAACACTGTTGGCTTCACGTCCCACGTGGTATTTCACACCGGCTGAGGCCATTAAATCTCCTTCATAGGTGGCGTCAATGAACATTTTCCCTTTGAAGGTTTTGCCGCTCAGTGTCTTGAAAGATACAATCCTGCCGCCTTCCATTTTCACCCCTTTTTCGCGGTCTAGCCACTCATTGCGGTACACTTTCAGGTTATTTTCTTTGACAAAATCCTCAAAAACGCGCTCGGCTACTTTGGGTTCGAATATCCACATCGTGCGGTCGGCACCGTCCATGGCGGGCGTACCCTGGCCTTTGTTGCCATATTCTTCTTTCTTTTGCCACTGCCAGGCTGCGGGTTTGTCGTAATGCAGGTACACGCGGTGGTAAAACTCCCGCGCGAGCCCGCCGATCACCGATTTGTTACCCGTATCAGTAAAGCCCAGTCCGCCCGACGAAAGTCCGCCGAGGTGTGTGTCAGGTGATACCATGATCACCGATTTACCTTGCTTAACAACCTGTACCGCTGCCGTCACTGCGCCCGAAGTACCTCCGTAAACAATTACATCGGCTTCGAAATCATTTTTTTGGATATCCGCATACAACAAAGCGGGAAATAGGGCTGCAAATACAAATGCGACTAATTTTTTCATTATTAAAAAGGTTAGGTAAATTATTTAACTGCGGGTACCATCAGCACCGCATCTGCGAGCACAAGCCCGTCGGCTCCTTTATTGGACATTTCTACAAAAGCATTGGAACCCGCAGCAATATCGAAATCCCCTAAAAACACCCATTCACCCGAAGTTTGACCTACTACCTGCACGTCAGCAGTTTTAATCGAAACATTCTTCTGGTTTTTACCATCGGAAACTGTGAGCGGGATAATGGAAGACAATCCTGGCAGCTTGGGTAAATAAATGTAAGCTGCGTATTTGCCGGCTTTGGCTATTTCCGGCGTAAACCGGACAGTCTGCGTGCTTTTTGTAGTTGTGTCAGAAGCAAAAAACGAAGGTCCGTAGCCGCCTTTGTTGCCGGTATTCCATTTTCCTTCTACTTTAACATGCTGCTTATCTTCATTGTCAACAACCACGTGCTGGATTTTACCCGTTACCAGCGGATTCGCAGCCAGCTGCTTTTGCAGTTTTGCAACATCCACTTTCTGCACGGGCAGCTTGCCATCAATCGCCATTACAGCCGCCGCCGCTGCTGACTGGGCGAGCACCATGAATACCGGCTCCATCCGGATTGAGCCGTAGGCAATGTGCGTGGCAGACAGGCAAACTGGCACAAGCAGGTTGGTGCATTCGGCAGGTTTCGGAACAATCGCCTGGTAGGAAACAGGGTAGGGGCCAAAGCCGCCTACTTCCACATTACCTTCGTTTTTAACCATCCCATTCACCACAATGCGCTGAATATTGTGCGAATCCATCGTATAAGCGGCCATTCCTACACCGTCAGTTACTACCTTTTTTCCTTCACAATTGGCTTGTGTCATCACGTAGTTGCCCACCATTCTCCGCGCTTCACGTACATAAAGCTGCGGCGACCAGTTGCCGGTGTCGGTGTATTCATCTTTGGGATAACCCCATTTCAGCATTTCGCTTCTGAGTTCCTGAGGTACCCTCGGGTCGTGACCCACGAAATACAACAGACCTTTGGTATACACCTCGTGCTCTCCGATGATCTCCCCACGCTTTTTGTAGTCCGCATCGGGATACGCGTAGTTTGTTCCGATCATATCCGTAGAAAAGCCGTTGCGGTTGTTAATGTCCGTTTTGTTGTTCGGCATTTTGCTCCAGATGAAATAATCATTGAGCGTTTTCCGCTGCGGCTGCTTGTTCATCAGCCTTACCAGCAGTTCGTAGCGCGTAGAATCGTACCCGGCTGGTCTCGTGATCGGCAGCTGGTTAGCAGGATCGGAAGTGAGGCAAATGCGGTAATTGTATGCCTGTACCTTCTTGTCACCGGTTCCGTCAGGCAGCAACTTTTCGTCTGAAATGCCCCACAGCAGTCCGCTTTCAGGTTTGCCCAGGATTTTGTAGGGATCAATTCCGTCGGGGAACTGGTGGCCTGTCATCAGCTGCACCCCATTGATCGTCTCACCATATTCGGAATTCGCTTCCCTGCCTACTGCATAGGAAACGCCAGCACGCGCCATCAGATCGCCCTCGTAAGAACAGTCGATGAACATAGCCGCTTCGATCGTGGTATTGGTCGCGGGATCGGGTTTTGCGCTGTTTTCAAAAACAATGGAACTGATCGCCGTACCCTTCCTGGCTGCCGAAACAATCCTGTGCTGGTAAGTCACCTTAATGCCGGCTTCGTCCAGATATTGTTGCAGGTATTTCTTGGCTACGTGCGGCTCAAAGATCCATTGTTCAAACTTACCGTAATGCTTCCCAAGTCTGCGGTAAAAGTCCAGTGAAAGGCCTGAGATTGCATATTTATTGCCAATATCAGTTTGCCCCAAACCGCCCGAGGTCATACCGCCCAAATGCGAGGTAGGTTCGATAAGCGCGACTGTTTTTCCCATTTTCTTGGCTGTATAAGCCGCAATTACACCTGCTGCCGTGCCGCCGTAAATGCAGATATCCACTTTCCGGGCCGCCTGTCGCGGCGAGGAGCGGTACCCGGACGCAACAAAGGCAGTCAGGATCGTAAAGGCTACCAGTTTTATCCTCATTTCATGCTTGATTTAGTGAGTAGTTGTCAGTTTTCAATATCCCGGGTTTTGATCGGTAGGCTTGATCGCCTTGTTGTAAAGAAGCTCGGAGTTTGGGATCGGCCAGAGCATGTGCTTGTCTGCTACTACGATTTTCTTTGTTTCCAGAATCCGCTGCTTGGCGATACCCAATCTTTTAAGGTCATTCCATCTTTTACCTTCATACATGGTTTCGTAGCCTCTTTCCTGCACTACTTTATCTATAAAAGCAGTAAGTCCTGAAAAATCACTCAACTTGAAATCCACTGCCGAAGGTGCTTTGGAATTAAATCCGTAAGCCCGGCGGTGCACTTTGTTCAGACTTTCCAAACCCTCAGCTGTTGGTTTTCCATTTGCGCGGGCATCAGCCTCGGCATGAAAAAGAAGCAGATCAGCATAGCGGTACCAGGGATAATCGTTGCCTGCTCCTGCGGTTGCAGCCGGGTCACGGTATTTGCGGAATAGGCAGGAATTAGGCCCGAGCCCGATATCTACATTGTACAGAATGTGCGCTTTGCGGAGATCTTTGGCGTCCCAGTTCTTGATCACCGGGTTCGAAACCGAGTCGGTATACTGTGCGTACACCCCGCCAGGACCGTAGTAGTTAAACTTGTCAGTCTTGCGGTGGGCGTAGCTGACCAGGCCAAAACCCTGCTGACGGGAGTATTTGAAATAGAAGATTTCCTCGGTGGTATTGACAACCTCAGGGCCATATATTTTCTGGAAATCCTCAGAAGTAACCACTTCCACAAGCGAGTATTTGTTACTCTCTACAACTTCCTTCGACTTGGTCTGAGCGCCTGCCCAGTTTTCCTGATACAGGTATATCTCTGACAAAAGCGTTTTTGCTGCCCATTTGGTTGGTCTGCCGATTTCAGCCGGCACATCAGGTAACCCTGCTTCGGCTTCCAGCGCATCGGCAAGGATCAGTTTGTACACATCCTCTACGCTCGCACGGGGAATGTCGGCTACCGTCATATTTTCTTCCGTACGCAGCGGCACGCCGCCCCAGTTCCTTACCATTGCAAAATAGATCAGCGAACGCAGGTACTTCGCCTCGGCAACAAACATCGCCTTTTCTTCCGGGCTCGTACTGGTACCTTTCGGAACATTGCTGATCACCAGGTTCGCATTGCGGATAGACTGGTAAAAGTTGTCCCAGATCACAGCTACGCGGTTGATGTTGGTATTATCAAGTCCCTGGTAAAGACTCACGGCAGTTTGTGTACCGCGCGAATTTCCGTAATCGGCCAATCCTTCCAGCTGTGCAGGATAGTTGATGGAAAGTCCGTTATCGGAGCGCATCGGACCGTAAATGGCATTAACTGCCGCTTTGGCTTCCGAGGCAGTATTATAGAAGTTTTCAGAAGCCAGTGATTTTGGTTTTTCTTCCAGAAGGTCCGAGCAGGACATGAAAACCAGGGCTGAAAACAAGCAGGTGAATATCTTGTTCATTGTAAAATGTTTATGCTTTGTTAAAAATCAAAACCCAACTCTCAAACCTACTGTGGTCGTTTTTGCCGCAGGATACACATAGTGGTCGATCCCCTGTACAAACGAGTTGCCGCCTCCGTAGGAGTTTACTTCGGGATCATACCACGAGTATTTCGTGAAAGTGATCAGGTTCTGGCCGCTTACATAGATCTGCGCATTGCGGAGCCACTTCAATTCCAGTTTTGATACCGGCAGATTGTAGCTCAGCTGAATGTTTTTGAAACGCAGGTAAGAACCGTCTTCCACAAACCTGTCCGACATCTGTGCCTGGGAAGAAGTCCTGATGATCGGATACTTCGCGTCGGTGTTGGTGGGTGTCCAGTGATCCAGGTATACCTCACGCGGCATATTCAGAGCCTGTCCGTAATCGTAACCTTGTCCCTGCGCGCTGAGGTTGAAAATGTCATTGCCCTGAGATCCCTGAATGAAAATGTTCAGGTCAAAGTTTTTGTAGGACATCGACGAATTGAAGCCGTAGGTAAACTTCGGATTGGGGTTACCGATGATCTTTTTATCACCCGCGTCCCTCGCGCCGTTGTTGTTAAAATCTTCATAGGCGATAAAACCTTTGTCATCATACCCTTTCTCCACATACCCGTAAAAAGAGCCCAGTGGAAATCCTTCACGCAGAATGTTGACATTATCGTTCACAGCTGCACCAATCGTTTGTCCAAGGATATCATTGCCGCCGTACAGCTTCATGACCTTGTTTTTATTGATAGAAAGATTGGTTGAAATATTCCATTTAAATGCGCCTTCCAGTACGGCTGCATTCACGCCGAGTTCCAATCCTTTGTTCTGGATCTTCCCGATGTTCTGGATCGTGTAAGTATAGCCGAGCGACGAAGGAAGTGCCACGTTGTTCAGCAGGTCGCGGGTATTTTTGATGTAGTAATCGGCTGTCAATGTAAACCGGTTGTTCAGAATGCCCAGGTCTATTCCGATATCAGCCTGCGCGGTAGTTTCCCATTTCAAAGGTGCAGCCAGTCGTGTTCCGGGTGCGTAGTAAATGTTTAGCGCGTCGCCGAAAACAACCTGATTGGAAATAAGCTGGTTCAGGGTAAAATACGGGTTAATGGACGTGTTGCCCGTTTCGCCGTAACCCGCGCGGATTTTCAGGTCAGAAATAAAAGGAACGCTCTTGATAAAGTTTTCCTCAGAAACACGCCACGCCAGTGCCGCAGAAGGGAATGAACCCCATTTCTCGCCCTCGCTGTACCGCGACGATCCATCGGCACGGAAGCTGACAGTAGCCAGGATCTTGCTGTTGAATGTATAATTCACCCGCGCCAGATAGGAGAGTAGTGCCCATTTCTGGTAAGAAGAGAATGGTACCTCCTGCGTAGCAGCAGCACCTATGTCGTAGGTTTCCTGGTTATCACTGATAAAGCCGCTTCCCGCCGCTCTGAAAGCAGTAGCGGTGTAATCCTGGTACGTAAAGCCCGCGACCGCCGATATATTATGTTTACCGAAATCCTTGATGTAGTTGACCGTGTTTTCGCTCAGAAAGCTGGTAATCTGCGCAGTTTCGATGCGCGCCGAGCCTTTTGAGTTGACAAAACGGGTGGTAGTGTAGGTATCGGTTTTGTCATCGGTGTTCTCAATCCCGGCCAGTGTTTTGAAAGTCAAACCTTTTACCGGCTCAAAAGTCACTGCTGCATTGGTGAGCACTTTATTAGAGCGGATCTTGTCCGAAAAGTAGTTCAGATAGTTCAGCGGGTTGGTGATCACATTGGATCCCCAGGCGTAAGATTCCGCAAGTCTTGAATAGCTTCCATCCGGCAGAATAGGTGCGATTGTTGGATATCCCGACAGCATTGCCGACATCAATGTACCTCCCCGGTTGCCACGTTCCGAATTCTTGCGGTCGGAGTCAATGCGGCTGAGAATGGAGCTGATATCAAACTTGAACTTCTTGCTCAGATCCGAACTCAGATTAACCCGCAATGCATTACGCACGTAGTCACTGCCCTTAACAATCCCGTCCTGATTGAAATTACTCAATGCGACTGAAAAGCGCGTTTTCTCGGTACCCCCGCTCACAGTCACTGCGTGGTTCTGAACAGGTGCTTTGCGGAAAACAATGTCCTGCCAGTCGGTACCTTCGCCGAAGCTGTTGATCTGGTCCTGGGTAAAATGCGGCGCAACGCCGTCGTTAGCAGCCTGCTCGTTATAGAAATTGGCGTACTCGGTCGCATTCATCAGGTCGAGCTTCTTGCGGATCGTCTGAACGCCGTAATAACCTTCATAGTCTACATTGATGCGACCTGCTTTACCGCGTTTGGTAGAGATCAGTACCACGCCATTTGCCCCGCGTGAACCGTAAATAGCTGTTGCAGAAGCATCTTTCAGGACTTCAATGGATTCTATATCGGCATTGTTGAGGAGCGTCGGGTTACCTGAATACGGAAAACCATCCACCACATAAAGCGGCTCATTGCTGCCCTGAATGGAGTTGGTACCTCTCACGCGCACACTGATCGGACTGCCCGGAGCACCTGTGTTCTGCGACACGTACACGCCAGCCGCGCGGCCGGCGAGCGACTGCACCAGGTTTGTGGCCGGATATGCATTCAGTTCGGTTGATTTAATGGAAGCTACCGAGCCGGTCAGGTCGCTCTTTTTGACCTGGCCGTAACCGATTACTACAATCTCCTGCAAAGACTTGTCTTCCAGGACCATATTTACGATCAGTGCCGACTGGCTGCCGATCACAATTTCCTGCGACTGGTAACCTACAAAGCTGAAAATCAGCACTGCATTGGCAGTAGCGTCAGGTACATCTACCTGAAACTGCCCTTCTGCATCGGTGGTGGTACCGGTTTGCGTGCCTTTCAAAACCACGCTCACACCAGGTAACCCTGTGCCTTTTTCATCCAGGACTTTCCCGGAAATGTTTTTAGCAGGTTTTACAGCGCCCTCGCTTGCCTTTACATCCGGCAAGCTTCCCTGTCGTTTCAAAATGATGATCTTTCCTGAAATTTCGTATTGCAGTCCCAGCGGCGTAAGTACCTGATCCAGCACTTCATACAAAGGTTTGTCGTGGGCCGAAACAGTTACTTTTCTGGTTGAGTTGATCAGCTTGGAGCTGAATACAAACCGGACGTCGATCTGTTTTTCGAGCTGGGCGAGGACTTTCCTGACTTCACTTCCATTGGCGACAATGGATATTTTCTGACTGAGCAGCGTTTGTGCACGGCCCTCACGCGCATAACTGGTTCCTATCAACAAGAGGGCAAACAGGAGTTGGGTAGCTGTTATTCGCATCGTCCACTTTAATACCTGACGGCACTTTAAAGGTTTTTTCATAGATTTGATTGTTTTGTTAAGATTGAAAAGTTGGCAAAACAGCCCCCGCCTCCGAAATGGAGGTAAATGACGCCAATCATGTGGGGACAATAATCAGGAGTCGGTAATGCGGGAACATTGCCGGCTCTTTTTACTTGTTAGTCAGTGATTTCTGTTTTTTTGAGTAATGCGGGTTAAGGGTTTACAATTAAGACCAGGTACTTGCATTAATTCCGGCAGCCCCTGCTGTGAATGACGATCTGCCCGTCGATGATCTCGTAATTGGCCTCAATGGCTTTACAAATGATCGAAAGCTTCTCGTGCAGGGTCTGATTATCCAACATGGCGGTAACCGGACAACCGTTCAGCAGCTCTTCGTCGAAAATGATATCGATGCCATATGCCTTTCCAATCGACGCGATTGCCTGGCTGGCGGGCGTATCTTCAAACTCGAAGTGGGGTACCTGCGATTTGGAGACGATGATTTCGGGCTTTTCCACCAGCGTTTTGACCATTCTCACATCATCACGTTCGAATATGATTTTCTGATTGGGCGAAAGTACCACGCCTTCCTGCTCCCGCTTGCCAGCCTTTGCCTGCAAGCCCGCTCCGGCTTTGGTGAACACCGAAACGCGGCCTGTCTTTACCTCGACGGTGACCTGGTGCGACGATTCAAATGCATTGATCGTAAAACTGGTACCCAATACCTTGGTGATCAGCTCATTGGCATACACAAAAAACGGTCGGTCAGGGTCTTTGGAAATTTCAAAGAAGGCGTATCCATTCAGCACAACTTCGCGCTTCGAGTCGGTAAACCGGACGGGGTAAGTAATGCTGCTGCTGGGAGAAAGCGTGATCTGGCTGCCATCCGAAAGCTTTACTACCATCGGGTGGGCTGTTGCATTTGTCTTTTTAATTTGTTGCGGCTCTGACTGCTCCTGCGCCCGGCCGGTACTAAGTGTACCAATTGCCGGCAGTTGCTCATTGAGGTTTGAATGCGTCAGCCACCAACCTGCAACGATCAGCAATGCAACCGATGCTGCAAACCGGAACCAGACTGCCTTGTAAAACGGGCGCCGCGGCAATGTGCGCGTGCCGGGTTCCTGGCCAGTCTGCTGTATTCTTGCCACTGTATTTTTAACGATACTGTCGATCTCGGAGGCAGATAGCTCTGGTTCGTTTGTGCGCAGGGCCAATACCACCTGACGCGCCTGCCGGGTAACAGGCATTATCTGCGGGTTTTCTGCGAGCCATTGCGTCCACGCAGCGTCACTTTCGCGCGTAGGAGCGAGTACCCACTGTCTGAAAAACGGATCCCAGACAAAGTCCTCAGCTTCAAAATTTAGGTATTGGTCCATACAAGAATTTGCGTCTATGATACGATAGACAAAAACAGGTACGGGATACCAATAATTTTTTAAATTATTTCTGGATAAAAGATAAAAACCAGTTTTCGTGACAGAATAAAGCAGGTTTTTACACAAACAAATGGATGAGCGCAAATACGATAAATTCGGCTTTCCAGTGATTTTGAAGCTGCTTGATCGCTATCTGGAGCAGGTTAGAGACTGTTTGCGGGGATACTTCCATGATCTCGGAGATTTGGTGGCGCTCCAACTCCTGGAAGAATTTCAGGTAAATCACCTCTTTCTGGCGGCGCGGAAGTTCGTCTACCAGCTTTTTAAGTTTATGTGTCAGTACCAGGGTCGATTCGTTATCAATGTACTCCTGCTCCACAGAAAACTCGATTTCGAAGGTACCTTCCTGGTTATCAAAAGGTTCGTCTGAAAGCCGCGATTTGCCGGTAATGTTGCGGTGCATCAGTCTGCGTAGCGAGGCCATCATATAAGGTTTGACGGCGATATCGGTGCTCAGGTTCTGCCGTTTTTCCCAAAGTGCCAGAAAAAGGTCCTGAATGCAGTCTTTGACAAACTCCTTGTCTCTTGAAAACTTACTGCCATAATGAAAAAGCGCCCGGAAGTGAGAGGACATCAACTGATCAAATGCAGTTACATCACCCGCAACAAACCGCTGCCACAACGCTTGATCGTCGGGCGCTTCGGAACGGGGCAATGCTATTTTCATCAGGAGTTTCGGTTTATTATCCAAAATAATGATAAATAACCTGTAAATCACAATATTCCTGTGAAATTGATCATATTAAAAGCTCACCACCGCCCTTTTTAATGCGCTTACACACCGCTGAAAACAAATGAAAATTGCTTGGCGTAGGTTACGACAGGAAAGAGTGTGAAGATTTAAGGTGGACCTACCGGGATCTTCCACAAAGTGCATTTGATATGTACGCCAGATTTACGTACATTAGCTTGCAGGTGATGGATGATGCCTTACCTGAAAGCTAATATATATAACAGAATAGCAATGGCAACATTAGTAAATGACCGCATAGATGTACGGATCAGCAGAGAACAAAAGGAGCTGATCAAGTATGCTTCGGCGCTCCGCGGGTTTAAGAGCCTGTCAGAGTTTATTATTTATTGCGTCAATACAGAGGCGGGTAAAATTATCATGGATAATGAGAAGGTGTTAAAGACGATCGAAGACAAGAAGATTTTTGTAGATGCCATTCTGAATCCGCCAGCTCCGGGGGAAGGTCTTAAGAAAGCGCAATCAGCGGCCTTAAACCATGAAATAGATGGGATTTAGCATCAGTATTCTAAATAGTACCCATAAAAAAGAAAACTTCTGTTGTGACAGGGAGTCTTTAGACGATTACATTAAAAAACAGGCAAAGCAGGACGTAAAACGTTCACTATCGATCTGTTATGTGTTGGAGGATAGCGAAGGTGTAGTCAAGGGGTATTTTACTCTTTCGGCCGCATCAGTTTCGCGCGAAGATATGCCTGAGACAATGCTTGTAAAACTACCCAGGGGATATGCGGATTTCCCGGCAACATTGCTTGGCAGGCTGGCTCTCGACAAAACCGTGAAGGGACAAAAACTTGGATCTGCGTTGCTTTATGCAGCATTAAAGAAAGGCCTGATCAACGCTGAAGTAATTGCGTCACTAGCAGTAATCGTTGATCCGCTGGATAGCGACGCAAGAAAATTCTACGCCAGACACGAGTTTATAGACCTGCCTGGCAGCGGGCGGATGTTTCTCCCGATGGCGACAATCAGGAAGTTGGTTGAGCAGGAAAGAACTATTTAACAAACCAGCTTATACAATACTTACTGTTCCGCCTGAACACACCCAACGCTTTTACAGCTGAAACGGATTGACAATATACTCGGCCCGGTAAATAGGACTTGAAGTACTTAAAGTCCAGATTACTTGCCCGGTCTGGTCTGTTTTGATCAGCTTTCCGTTGGTTGCGCTGGCGGATAGAATATTTCCATCCGGCAGCATCATGGTGCTTCCCATAATGGCAGAATAAAGATCGGGTGAGAAAGTCGCGTGAATCTTGCTTGTTGCTTCCATTGTCGTTTCATTCAGTGTAAATGAAAGCACGCGGGAGATTGGCCTGGCAGCAGATCCATTGTCAAAAAGCATGATCTCGTCGTTTGCATTTCGGTGTGCAAAATGCTGAAAGAGGAAATCAGAGCCTGCCGGCATTTTGACAGTCCCGTTTTTACCCAACTTCCACATTACTTTTCCCGAAACTGCATTGATCTTCCAGACCTGCGAGAGTGCGCGCAGGGAAATGATGTAGTTGTTGTCCTTATCGATCACCAGCGAATTTCCCCAGGGCTGCGCATAGTTTGTAGGATCAATGTGCGTCAACTCGTTAAAGGTCGACCAGGACCATATCTTATTACCCTGGCTATCGAGCACCAGGATACCGTCACCGGGAAGATTGTCTTTGAACTCGTTGGTGATCGCCACAACATTTCCTTTGCTATCCATTTGAAAATCATGGTGAATCGATTTGTCAAACCCTTTTTCACCCATTTTGAAATAAGACAGCGTATCGCCGGCGAGTGAAGTTTCAAGGATAATGTTACCGTCTGCCATCGGGTTCGCATTTTCATCCAAAAGAATCAATAGCGAATGCTTGGGCGTAAAGCGCGCCGTTTTGATCACGTATTTGGCAGGAGGAGACCAGTACCAGGCGATTTTACCATTTTTGTCAAGAATGACCAGCCCATTGGGCTTGGTAGAAGGTACCAGAAAGTAGTATCCCGGCAAATTTTCCCGGATACTGTTTTTGCTTTCATCATAATACGCTTTCAGCCAGGCGGGCATTTCGGCTGTGGTAAAGCTTTTTACATCGCCCGTCTGCTCCGCTCCGTCTTCCGCTTTTGAGATAATGCGGTAGTTGTAGGCCATATTTTCTTTGAGCTCAAAAAGCGCAATCGAGTGGCTCTTTTTTGATGAAGAAACGGGCGACGAAACTGCATTGCTCTCGCTCCCCGCAGCAGGCCAGTACTTCACATTGGCTTCCGATTCTTTGGACAAGGTAAACTTGATCCTGGCCGTCAATGCAGCTACACCGCTGTTTAAAACCGTAGCGGATTGAACCTGCGGCGCCACAACGGCATTGTCGCTCTCGCAGGAAAAACCGATTCCTGCAAGAGCGACAAATAAGTATAGATTGATTTTTCTAAACATCGCTTATTCTTTGTCCCACCAAACTCTTTTCAGCCAGTCGTCAGCGCCGCCGATCCTGCCGATTGCCTCGGTATAATTCGTCGGGTTTTGTACAGCCTCTGATTCAGGATAGAAGAAACGACGCGGTATCACGCCATTGGTGCCGCTGGTGTACCAGTCCACCGAAGTAAAAGGCACTAATTTGGGGTAACCGGTTCTCCGGAAATTGGAGTAAGCCTCGCTTCCATTCAGGAAGAAGTTCACCCACATTTGCTCGTGGATCACCTTCATCCGGCCGTCCAGCGTAGTTGGGAAAACAGCGTAATTAGCTTTCAATGCATCAATAGCCGATTGCGCAATTGCTGGCGCGCCGGGGTAGCTGCTCATCATTTCGCAGCCCGCCTGAATGCCCTTCATGAAATGGTCCTGCGGATTGGTTTGTCCGCCCCAGCCGCGTGAGGCAGCTTCGGCAAGCAGCAGCTCCACCTCCGCATAAGTCAGGTGAAAAAACGGTGCATTGAATGCGGCTACGTATTTGCTGGGCTGCATTCTGCGGTAAGCTGTTGGAACCACCACGCTCTGCCCGGAAGCAAGCTTGATCGTTTGATCCGGCATCCACACATTCCACGACATACCTCCGTAAGTCAAGCCTTCCTGCAGATAGGGGGTAATATCCAGATTGTTGTTGTTGTCGATCGCTTCGCTGCCGTTAACAGGCAGGTAAGTGCCTCCGTAAATGAACAAACGGGGATCTTTGGTCGCTTTCAGGTGGTCTACCAAAGTATTCGCCAGCCTGAAACCCGAAGAGGAAACATCTGCCTGGAATACCTGTGAGCGGCCATTACCGCGGTTTTCACCGAAAGTATAGTTAATGGATTCGTGGCGCATCATGCAGGTATAGCTGTTGTCAGTCATCACACCGCCTGCAATGGCCGCTTCCACCTGCTGTTTGGCAAGGTCGGGCTTCACTTTGGTGAGCCGGAATCCAAGCCGCAGCCGCAGCGAGTTGCCGAACTTCATCCATTTATCCACATTTCCATCATAAAATGCGTCGCCCTGCACTGTGCCTTTGGTCGCATCCATTGCTTTGACAGCCGCATCGAGTTCACTGAAAAAGCTGTTGTAGATTTCTTCCTGCGTATCGTATTTAGGTAAAAAGATCTTGTCTGTGTACCCTTTGATCGCCTCCGAGTAGGGGATATCCCCGTAAAGGTCGGTAAGCCTTGAAAAGATGTACACCCGCAAAATCCGCGCTGCCGAATTGATATTCACCTGTGCAGGATCGTTTGTAGTCCGGTTGATCAGGTCCTGGATGTTTTTCAGGTCACGGGGATAGGTGGTTTCCCAGAGCGTGTACCACTGACCTTTATCCAGAATGCGGTACTGGCCCCCGTGCTGCGTCCACCAGGAGCCTGCCAGGTGCTGCACCAGCGGCGAGCTGATCGCCAGGTCATAGCGCCACACATCTTCGCGCTGGCCCGACAGGTCAGCCTGTACCTTGGTAAGCTGCACGCCCGGAGAGATCGTGGAAAAGCCCGCAGGGTTCTTGTTTAATTCTTCAAAATGCTCGGTACAGCCCTGCATGAGCATCGCAAGCGCCGCCAGTGAATATATGATCTTTTTCATGTTCAATGTCTTGTTTAAAATTTCACTACCAGATTGAAACCGTATCTTCTGCGGCCAGGCAGAGAGCCGTATTCAAAGCCTTGTCCATTGCCGTTATTGTAGTTCGACTCCGGGTCAATGTTGGGCGTGTTCTTGCTGATAATCCACAGGTTACGTCCGATCACACCGAGTGTAATGGTTTTGAAAGGCGTCTTTTTCAGCAACGAGCTTGAAAAGGTATAGTTAAGTCCCAGGTCGCGCAGCTTGATGTAGCTCGCATCGTAAATAAACGGCTCAGGGATGTTGTTCCCAATGCTCTGCCAGTAAGCCGCAGGACTGATCGGGATCGTGTTCGGCGCTCCTTCCTGGTTCACACCCACGCCGACAAAGCCTCTGTTGGCACGGTCGACATAGTACGGACTTGCAGGATCATCCAGGTTAGCTTCCTGGCCTGCCGCCTGTGCAGCGGCTTGTGCCAGCTGGCGCTCGCGCTGGTATGCATTCCAGCCTTCGCGGCCTTCTTCCGTATTGGCGTGTGAACCGTTCATGTGCATAGTCATGTTGGTCATTGAGAATAAATCGCCGCCTACGCGCACGTCAAACGCCGCTTTCAGTTGCAATCCTTTGTAACCGACAGACGTAATCACCCCGCCTGTCCAGTCGGGAAGCGTGTTGCCTAATGCGATTGGTCTTGCTGTCGGGAGCGGCTCTCCGTTGCTGCTGTTATACACACGGTTTCCATTATCGTCGCGCAAAAATCCATTTCCCATGATCGTTCCGAAAGGCTTGCCTTTTTCAGCGATGATCGTCGCGCCGGCCCAGCGTGCTTCCGCCACCGTGAAGGTTTCAAGCAGGTCGCTCAGCTCGACTACTTCGTTGACATTTTTTGCAAAATTCAATGACAAATCCCATTGAAAACCATTATCCAGCTTCACAGGCGTCGTATTAAGAAGGATCTCCACACCGCGGTTTCTCAGCTTGGCGGCATTCAGTGAAGCTGTATTGAAGCCCGTTGTCTCAGGAACCGTAATATCAAGCAAAACGTCGTTTGTTACTTCATCATAGTAGGTAAAGTCCAGCCCGATGCGGTCGTGGAACAGACGGATATCAGTTCCCAGCTCGAAAGAAGTCTTGATCTGCGGTTTAAGATTCGCATTCGGAATAGAGCCGCCCAGGATTTCTCCCATAGGTAACCCACGTATCGAGCGGCCTGTCAGACTGTATGCGAAAGTGGTTTTGTACGGATCAAAATCACTACCAACCTGTCCCAATGAAGCCCTGATCTTGGCAAAAGAAAGCACCGGCGATTCGATCTTGAATGCGTCCGTTACCACAAAGCTCGCATCGACGGAAGGGTAAAAGAAGGAATTGTTCTGAGGAGGAAGGGTGGAAGCCCAGTCGTTTCTGCCCTGCATGTTCAAAAACAGGAACTCGCGGAAGCTCAGCTGCGCGCTGGCAAAAACCGATTGGATCTCCTTGCGGTTGTCAAAAGGCTGGATCAGCTTCTCTGTAAAGTTGACCAGATTGGCCGTTCCTGGCTGGATGATCTGCGTCGCGCTGATGTTATTTCCCTTGCTGCGGTACTTCATCAGGTTAGCGCCCACCATGGCCGAAATCTTGAAATCTTTCCCCAGGTCTTTGTTGAAATTGAACAAACCCTGAAAATTGGTTTCGTTCGTATTCATCGAAAGCTGGTTTAATGCGCCTCCGTCGTAAGCCGGGGTGTATTTATCGTAAAAATTCTCGTGGTTGAATGTAAAAAAGTCGGTACCTGCCTGCAAGTTGAGGCTGAACATGCTATTGAATGTATAATTCATGTTCAGGTAACCGCCCGCTCTTTCCTTGGTACTTCTGTTGAAGGTTTTGTTGAGCGTCCAGTATGGATTCGAGCGGTAAATATTACCCGTGTAGTTTTTATAAGTCCCGTCCGGGTTGGTATAATCCTGTAACCATGCCTGGTCAAAG
Source organism: Dyadobacter sp. Leaf189 (assembly GCF_001424405.1). Taxonomy (GTDB): domain Bacteria; phylum Bacteroidota; class Bacteroidia; order Cytophagales; family Spirosomataceae; genus Dyadobacter. The sequence goes on along the minus strand of NZ_LMPS01000004.1, from coordinate 209,351 downwards.
TTGGCAGCAAGGCCTAGCAAACCATTCCCGATGTTATTTACCTCGTCAGTCAACGCAGGCCGGTTTTTCACTTTCTCCGTCATGTAATTGATCTTGGCATCTACCGAAAGCTTGTTGGTAACCTTCGATGTAGCGCGGATCGCGAAAATGTTTTTGTCATAACCGCTTTTTGGTACAATATCCGTGTTGGTGATATTGGAATACGACATTCTGACCGTGTTATCATCTTTGCCGCCCGACACTGCGATCGTGTTCATCGCCGTTCTGCCCATTCTGAAAAAATCCTGGATATTATCGTCCATGTACCGGTAGGGGCGCACCGTGCCGTCTGCCTGGGTAATGGTTTCAAAATCGGTAAACTTGGGTCCCCAGTTGCTGGTGATATTTCTTGCCTGCAAAGGGTCAGTCGGGAAAACGCCGTCATTTCCCTGTCCATAGGTTTTCTGGCGCTCGTCCATGCGGGTGGAAATTTCATCCAGTGTAAATGAGCTGTTCAGCTCCACACCAACTCCCTTGTTTGCCTTGCCGCTTTTGGTAGTGATCAAAATCACCCCGTTCAATGCCCGGCTTCCGTACAATGCCGCCGCTGCCGATCCTTTCAGTACCGAAATGGACTCGATATCGTTGGGGTTAATGTCGGAAAGACCGTCGCCAAGGTCGAACCCGCCCCATTGACTTGCGCTTCCGATGTTACCATTCACCGCCGGCACCCCGTCAATCACATACAAAGGCTGGTTGCTGCCCTGCAATTCCCGGATCCCCCGGATCACCACACGGCTTGAACCCGTAGGACCAGCCGTGGTAGAGGAAATATTGACGCCCGCTACCTTTCCGGCAATGGACGCAATGGCATTGGTTTCACCATTGTTGGCAATATTCTCCGCGCCTACATCAGACACGGCGTAGCCCAGTGCACGCTTCTCGCGTTTGATCCCGAGTGCCGTTACAGTTACCTCGGAAAGCACCTGCGTGTCTGCATTCAAAGAAACATCAATGGTAGTCTGCGTACCCACAGTAACATCTTTCGGGGCATATCCGATAAACGAAAAAGTAAGCACGCCGCCGCCCGGTACATCAATGGAGTAGTTACCATTGGATCCCGAGGCAGTGCCCTGGTTGGTGCCTTTTACGAGCACGGAAACGCCCGGAAGCGGCTCGTTGGTTTCTGCATCTTTGATAAAACCTTTCACGGTCACGTTCTGTGCGCGAACCTGGAAGGCGAGAAGCAGAAAAAGAATGAGAGGAGAAATTCTTTTCATAGAGTTGTTAGTAGATAATTTTGCAAGGGTACAGAATTTAGAAAGAGTAGTTTGTTGCTGTCCAACAATGCAATACATTGTTTTGTTGCGCCTAAATGCAAAACTAGTTACATAATGCATGCAGATCAGGTATCCAAATGTTACATATTGCATTATCAGGCGTTACCTGCGGTATGTAACATTCATCGTCAGAGCGCAGGCGGCGCAGCACTGCTCTTTTTACGACCGGCGTAAGCAGAAGGCAGCTCGTTGAACTTCTCGCGGAAATGTTTGGCAAAATATTTCGGATTATTAAACCCGACCTGGTAAGCGATTTCGGAAACAGTAAGCTGGCTTTGTTCAAGAAGCTGGCGCGAGCGGTCGAGGCGGATCGTGCGGATAAAATCGACGGGCGACTGGCCAGTCAGGGTATTAAGTTTTCTGTATAAATGAATGCGGCTCATGCCCAACTCCTTGCTGAATGCCTCCACTGAAAAATCCGGGTTAGCCATATTCTTCTCAACTACCTCAATGGCTTTCTGAATCAGCTTCTCGTCCAGTGAGCTGATCGCCACATCCTTTCCTTTGATGGTCACCTGCTGGCGGTAAGCCTTACGGGCTGCATTTTGCTGGTTGAGCAGACTTTTGATCTTCGATTGTAGTATTTCAAAATTGAAGGGTTTTTCAATGTAATCCTGCGCGCCTGTCTGGTAACCTTCCAGTTTTTGTTCCTCCGAGTTGCGTGCGGTCAGCAACAGCACCGGAATGTGCGAAGTAGCGGCATTCTCTTTCAGCCTGCGGCAAAGCTCGATCCCGTTCATTTCGGGCATCATTACGTCACTTACGATCAGGTCGGGCAGCTCGCCCAATGCATTTTTCAGTCCCGCCTTTCCGTCTGCCGCTTCAAGGATCTGGTAGTTTTCGGAGAGGTTTTCTTTTAGGTAATGCCGGAAATCCGCGTGGTCTTCCACGAGCAGGATCTTGGCGCGTGCAGGAGGTAAGTCTGCCGGTTGTTCAGCGATGAGGGGCGCAGCTGCCGGGCTCAGGCCCGTTTTCTGATCGGGCTTAACTTCACCGGGATCGGGCGCGGGAAGTGTGACGGTAAAGCAGCTTCCCTGGTCTGGCACGCTGGAAACGGTGATGGTACCTCCGTGTATCCTGACAAACTCCCGGGTAATGGAAAGTCCGATGCCGCTTCCCTGGTTGACCATGCTGGCAGGCAGCTCATTCTGGAAAAAACGGTCGAAGATCTTCTCCTGTTTTTCCGCCGGAATGCCGATCCCCGTATCCATTACATTGATTTCCAAAAACCTGAGCTGGTCGGGATTACGGATGATATTGGTAGTTACCTTCACGGTTCCGTTCTCGGGTGTAAACTTGAATGCATTGGAAAGCAGGTTAAACAGGATCTTTTCGAGCTTATCCTCATCAAAAAGCGTCACAAGCTCTTTAACCTGCGACTCGAAGCTGAGCTTCACATGTTTTTTCTCCGACAGATCCGAAAACGAGAAGGTAGCCTCCCGGATAAACCGGAGAATATCACCTTCCCGCGGATGAAAGCGCAATTCCTGAAATTCAAGCTTACCCAGGTCGAGCAGCTGGTTAACCAGGTTCAGAAGCCTTTTTGCATTGCGGTAAATCAGGTTAAGCTGCCCTTGCCTGCGTGGCTCGTCCGTTTCCCTCACCATATTTTCGATCGGGGACAGGATAAGTGTGAGCGGCGTGCGGAACTCGTGGCTTACATTGGTGAAAAAGTTGATCTTCATCTGATCCAGCTCGTGCATTCGTTGCGCCTCTTTCCTTTCCTGCTGATGCTCAAACCGGATCCGTTCCCGCCGCAGGATCTCTCTTCTTGACAAATACAAAATCAGCCCGAGCAGAATGATGTAACACACTACCGCCGTCCAGGTCTGCCACCAGGGCGGCAGAATGATGATTTTCAGCTCGGCACCGCGCTCTGCCCAGATACCGTCATTGTTGGAGGCAGTTACTTTGAAAACGTAGGTGCCCGGGTCCAGGTTGGTGTAAGTTGCCCTGCCGGATTTATCAAGCGGCGTAATCCAGTCCTTATCAAAACCTTCCAGCTGATATCGGTACCTGTTTTTTTCGGGATGAAAAAAGTCCAGCGCCGAAAATTCAATGGAAATCACATTCTGGTCGTGCCTGAATGTGATCTGCTGACTGCGGCTCAGCGCTTTTTCCAGGATCACCGATCCGTCTGTTTCCTTACCGATACCCACTTTTTTGTTAAACAGATACAGATCGGACAGGACTACCTGAGGTGTTCTGCTGCCGGTCTTTATTTGCTCAGGATCAAAAAGGTTAAACCCCTTTGAGCCGCCGAAAAGCACCTGCCCCGAGCGGGTGGTCAATGCAGCATTCTCCGTAAATTCTTTCCCCTGCAACCCGTCGGATTCATCGTAATTGATAAAGCTGAATTTCCATTGCCCTGTCGTGGCAGATACCTGCATTTTACTGAGCCCGTTAGTCGTGCCAAGCCAGAGATTACCCTGCTGGTCCTCGGTTATAGACAAAATGGTATTGTCAGGCAGCCCGTCTTCTTTTCTGAGTGTGCGAAAGCTGTTGTGTTTTGGGTCATATAAATTCAATCCCTCGTGCGTACCAATCCATAGTAAGCCTCTTTTGTCTTCGAAAATCGTGTGCACCAGGTTGTTGCTCAATGCGCTGTCGCTTTCGGCATTGCTCAGGAAGTGTTCAAATCGATTGGTGGCATAATCGTATCTTTCAAGCCCGTAGGAGGTCCCGATCCATATTTTGCGAGCCTTATCTTCCCGGATCTCGCTTACATAGCTTGCGTGAATGGAATTGGGCGCGCCGCTGGCGAAGTGGGTGAATATCCCCGTAGACTTGTCGAGCCGGTCGAGGCCGCCGTTCAATGTACCTATCCAGAGCTGTCCTTTCGAATCCTCGAAAATCTCCCAGATACTATCGTCTGCAATGCTGTTTTTGTCAGCCGGGTTGTGGCGGAATGTTCTGAATGTTTTCCCGTCGAAGCAGCTGAGCCCGCCATAGTAAGTGCCAATCCAAAGCTTTTTCTGACTGTCGATCAAAAGGCTTACGATCACATTGCTGCCAATGGAACCGGGATCGCCGGCTTTGTGCAGGTACGTTTTGAATGTATTGTTCTGTCTGTCAAAGTATATCAGCCCGCCTCCGTTAGCCGCCAGCCACAGATTTCCTTTCTCATCTTCTGCAAATCGGTTGAGATCGTTGAAAGGTAAACTCGCCGACTTGGAGCGGTTTTGCTCGTAAATGGGGAACCGGAAGATATTTTCATGGTAATAATTGATCCCATCCTTATAAGTTCCCGTCCAGATAATGCCGCTGTCGTCTTTGTAGAGGCTATTGATTGTGTTCTGGCTCAGGCTTTTCTTGTTATCAATATCATGCACCAGGTAACTGATCTGCCATTTTTGTTTGTCAAGAATATTGATCCCGCCGTGATCGGTACCTATCCAGATCAGCCCGTTATTTCCCTCTACAATCCCCTGAATGATATTGGAGTTTAGCTTTGGGCCGGGTGTGTTTTTATCAATGTGGGTAAACGCTTTTGTTTTCGCATTGAAATAATGGACGCCGCTATTGGCCCGGAGCACGTAAATCCAAAGATCGCCGTCTTTGTCGATAGTAATGCTGTAAGGCAGCTGCTGGCCTGCATTCCGCTCCCGGAGCAATGCATTCCGGTAAAGGAGCCGGTGGCTTTGTCCGTCAATTTGATCCAGTATCCCGTTCCGGTGCAGTACCCATAATTTACCCTTCCCGTCCCTGCTGATCGCCGCAATCCGGTTGTCGGCGTGCCGGTAATGCAAATGCCGGGTAGCTTGTCCCTGGCGGTACAGGTAAATCCCCGAAGAATCATGGACAAACCAGAATTGTCCGCGCAAGTCTTTCACAATGTCAGAAACCGCCGCATCAGCAAGTCCGAAGCGGCGCACATACTGCATTGTATTCCGGATAAAAGATTCTTTTTCCGGGTCGAAAATGCTGATCCCTTCAATGGTAGTAACCCAAACCCTGCCTTGCGGGTCTTCAAAAAGCTTGATAATGTGGTTATTCTGAATGGAACTGGAATCGCGGATATCGTTTTTGAAAACACGCACATTCCTGCCGTCGTACCGGTTGAGGCCCGAGATGGTCCCAAACCACATGTAGCCCCGGCTGTCTTTCAGAAAGCAGGTAACCTGATTGTTTGAAAGCCCGCTGGCCGCATCGAGCTTCATAAACCGGTAGGGGGTAGACTGCGCGGAAGCTTCATAGGTCAGGGTAAGAAGAAATAAGAAAAAGAAGAGGATTTTTCCCCGCATCCGGCAGTGTCATTGAGTTTAGTAACCAATATAATACATATCTCACAACTTTGATGTGTGTGGATGTGACGCCTGCGGGAACCGGGCTTCGGGAACGCATTTTATGTAGATAACACAATCAAAAATTTGCCTTAACGTGCAGACAACATTGGTTAGCTATCTTTCATGCAGTTCAGGCGGCAATGCGCCTGCTGTTTATCCGGGCAATGGCCCAATTTGGAATCGCGTATGAATTGGTATGAAGAGGAAGTTTTAAGAGTCGAAAAAGAAGCAGAGAAGCTGGCATTCACGCCGGAGACGATATTCTACGGCAGTTCCAGCTTTACCTTATGGGAAACGTTGTATACTGATTTTGAGGATCTAAATCCCGTTAACCTCGGTTTCGGCGGCTCCACACTGGCGGCTTGCAGCTGGTTTTTCGACAGGATCATGGCCCAGCTCGATCAGCCTAAAACGATGCTGATTTATGCCGGTGACAATGATCTCGGCGACGGACGCAACCCTATGGAGGTATGCATTTTTTACAGGGAACTGCTCGCCCAGATCCGCACCCGCTTTGGCGCAATCCCCTGTTATTATATCAGCATTAAGCCCAGTATCCAGCGTTGGGAGCTGCTGGCAGAGATCAAAACAACCAATCAGCTAATTCGTCAGGAAACTGAAAAAGACCAGCTTCAACATTTTGTTGACATTTTTCCTGCTATGCTGGGCGCGGACGGGCGACCGGTTAAATCATTGTTTGAAGCCGACGGGCTGCATTTGAGCCCTGCTGGATATGCTGTTTGGGAAAAGGAAATTCGTGAAGCTTTAAGGTTGACAGACCACCCGTAATATGATCAGCTCGCCATCTCGCCCGGTAATTGAAAGACAGTACCATAAATGGTTCAGCACCGTGTTGGGCAGGGACATGGAAATGCTTGTTTTTGGGTCAGGTGGGACACCCGTTATTTTCTTTCCCACCAGATCAGCGCATTTCTACGACCTTGAAGACTGGAAGATCATCGACGCCATGAGCGAGCGCATTCACTCCCGTCAAATCCAGGTTTATTGCGTCGACAGTATTGACCGGGAAAGCTTTTACTCCAAAAAGCGACCTGCCGACCGGATCCTGCGCCATTTGCAATACGAGCGTTACATACTCACCGAGGTAATCCCTTTTGTCAGGCAAAGAAACCGGAGTAAGGAGCTGGCAGTCGCAGGGTGCAGCCTTGGCGCTTACCACGCGGTTAATATCGGATTGAGGCACCCCGAAATTTTCACCAAAATCGTGGGAATGAGTGGGCGATACGACCTGACCAAACCGCTGGAATTCTTCGCAGATCTGTTCGACGGATATGTTGACGAGAACATTTATTTCAACATGCCCAACCACTTTGTACCCGGCATCCGCGACCCGAAACTTTTAAAACAGCTCAGAAAGTTGGATCTGACGCTCGTGATCGGGAGGGAAGATGCTTTTTTGCCAAATAACGAACAGCTGAGCGCTTCGCTGAATGCAATCGGAGTACCGCACCAGCTGATTATCTGGGAAGAGGAGGCGCACCGGCCCAGGTATTGGCGGCAGATGGTGAAGCTGTACCTGTAATCTGATCCGCATTCTGATCTTGCGGGACTAGTGATCGGGCGTTTCCGAGAGCATTTCCCTGATCTCTATCAATGCACTTCTAACCCTCGACTTGACGGTACCCAATGCAATTCCCAGCTGAGCAGCGGCATGCTCGTGGGTGTAATCCTGGAAATAGATCAGATCGATCACCTGCCTTTGCTTATCCGAAAGCCGCTCCACATACGCATTCAGCTCAGTAGCGCTCAGGCGCGGATTAGAAATGATCAGCGAGATAATATCTGCCTCTCCAACCGTTTCCCATCCCACATGATTTTTGAATTTCAGATTAGTACGCAGCCTGTCAATGGCCGTGTTGCGGGCAATATTGAGCATCCAGGTGAAAAGCGTTCCCTTTTCTTTCTGGTAGCTTCCAATGTGTATCCAGATTTTCAACAGTGTATCCTGCACAACATCATCAACCTGGTGCTCGTCTCTGATGATCTTGTATACGATTTCCGTTAATGCAGGCGCATAGCGGTCGTGCAGCAACTTGAATGCGGGGTTGTTACCAGCTTTAAGAAGCGCCACCAATTCCGTTTCGGAAAAACTCACATCGTGTTTTTTCATCGAATAACAATCCGGCCGAAGCACGAAGCGAATTTCAGAAATGGGCAGGTGTGAGGTGACCTGCGGAGAGCTGGCTGCGGTAAAGCGCGCGGGTGAAAGGTGTCATGTGAACGTTGTTGATGATGGTAACATACGCCCGGCACTTGTTAAAAAGATCGAAAGGGAAGTTGTTTTTACCGGATTTCTGCCAGATAGAACTTCACTGGACAGTTTTGTTGTAAAAACATTGACGTTAATTCGGTACTATAATTCCGATTGCTATTTTTTTTGTATAAAAAAGTCAATTACTAACCTCAATTAAGCAAAATCGGAATTTTGATACTGATTTTGCTCTGAAATGACTTGATAATTCATTAATATTGTAAAATACGTAACATATTACCGATGAACAGGGTTGAATTAGGAAGATCTATTGCTGCACGAAGGCAGGACTTAGGTTTGAAGCAGGAAGACGCCGCCGAAATGGCGAATCTGACTGCCAAGACACTGTATACAATCGAGCGGGGTAAAGGGAATCCGTCACTGGCGTCGTTGGAAAAGCTGCTTGACGTGTTAGGAATGACTCTTCATATAGCAATCAGATCAACAGATGATGAGGGGGCTCGTTTATAACAATGGCATTTTGGCCGGGTTTCTGGAAAAGGACCAAAGTGGCCTGTATACATTCGAGTATGAGGCGGGTTACCATTCTGATCCGGGGAAGCCTGCAATCAGTCTGACTTTGCCTAAAAGCGTGCGGGTCCACCAATCTGCAGAGTTGTTCGCCTTCTTTTTTGGCCTCTTATCCGAAGGCGTCAACAAGGATATTCAATGCCGTGCGCTGCGGATTGATGAAAATGACCATTTTAAAAGATTGCTTTTAACAGCCGGTGATGATACGATCGGCGCTATAACCGTTAAACCTGAATAATATGCAGTGTGCAGCGTGCTATCGGGAATCGAAACATGATTTTTGTCCCAAATGCAGTAAAAGGCTTTTCGACGGGATCAAAATCGCCGCGCGCCTTTCGTATGCGGCGCCGAAATCTGAAAATCTCCCGGACTATCTGAAACACACATCGAGACTCTCCATTTCGGGTGTACAACTCAAATATTCCCTGCGCCGCGAGGAGAAAGCATTGATACTGACCGAAAATCAAGGCGAATACATTGTAAAACCGGTGCCGCCTTCCACTCAGCTGCTTGCAATTGAAGATGCACCTGAAAACGAGCATCTTACCATGCAGATCGCTGAGCAGGTATTCAAGATCCGTACCGCCGCAAATGCGCTCATCTTCTTCGATGACGGACAGCCTGCCTACATAACCAGGAGGTTTGATTTGAAAACTGACGGAAAGAAATACCAGCAGGAGGATTTTGCCCAGCTTTTGAACAGGACTACCGCGTCCAACGGACAAAATTACAAGTACGATGCTACCTACGAGGAGATCGGGATATTGATCCGAAAACACGTTGCCGCCGCGCCACCCGCGCTTGAAGCACTTTTCAGGCTGGTCGTATTCAATTATATAGTCGGGAATGGAGACGCGCATCTCAAAAACTTTTCACTGATACAACATGAATCAGGCGAGTACAGACTTACACCCGCCTATGATCTGATGAGTACCAAGCTGCACACACCTTATGAAACCGATATTGCCTTAGAGCTTTGTGAAGGATGTCTGGATACGGATTTTTACGCGGCAAATGGATATTACGGCCGGCAGGATTTTATCGGCTTTGCAAAGCGCCTAGGAATAGCCGAGAAAAGGGCAACCGGCATTCTCGATATCTTTATCAACCTTCAAAACCAGACTATGAAGCGTATTGAAAATTCGCGGCTGTCGGAGGAGAGCAAAAGCAACTATTCAAAAATTGTTCTCGACAGGCTTTTACGTCTGAGCAGAAGATAGGGAAACAAAAGCGGGACCGCACATTCGTGCAGTCCCGCTTTTGTTTGTTCAAAAATATTCACGCGGCCCGGTCTCGGGCGAGCTGTTATTGCCAGCCCGGATTTTGGCCCAGTTGCGGGTTTCTGACGCGGTCTGCTTCGGGAATGGGGTAGAGGTACTTCTTGTCTGCCCATTCGCGCGGACCAGGGTTCCAGATCACCTCACCGGAAGTGCCGCCGGAAAGCTGCAGTCTTCCCGCTGCTGTCGACGGACTGACATCAACAAATGCAATCCCCGGCGTTGTGGAAGTTGGCTTGGTACCCTGGTAAAAATGCACGTCATTTTTTCCGTCACCATTCAGGTCGTGTTCACCGAGCTTGCTTACGTAAATTCCATTCATCGCCGCTTTCTGGAACAGGTCACCCAGCCTCCACCGGATCAGATCGTCGCGGCGAAGTCCTTCGAACACCATTTCCGTACCCCGCTCGCGCAGTACTTCCAGCAGCACAGGATCAGTAAACTTACCATTGAAAAACTCTATCATGTACGGATCTGCGACGGTCGGTACCGTGGTCAATGTAGCGCCTGTAATACCAGCCCTTTTCCGGAGTGCGCCAATGGTATTGGTCCATTCAGTTGCTGTCATCAAATCAAGTTCTGCCAGTGCCTCGGCTTTGTTCAGCAGCACTTCACCCCAGCGCATAATAATGTGCGCATTGTCATTGCGGCTCTCGTCATCGTAAGGAAAACGCTCATCAAAAGACCATTTGATAGGTTGGTAGCCCGTCACCGTTTGCGAAAAGTTAGGCGGCGCAATCACGGGTACGCCATTCTCCGTCCGGGTATAATCACCCACGCGGATCGTCTGTTTCAAACGCAGGTCACGGCTTTTGACCTCCTCCACAAAAGGCGTGGTCTTGTATCCCGCCTTGCCCGTAAACGGTGTACCATCCAGGTTGAGGTAAGTATTGACAAACCGGCGGGTCAAACTGGGGCGGTTGCCGTAAGTAGGACTGATAAAGCGCCGGTTGGCCGAGCTGTAAATCTGCAAGCTTGCGCTTAATGCGACGGAAAGAATGGTTTCGTCGGTATATGGCGTGCGGGCGATGAACATTTCGCGGTAAGCTCTGTCAAGAGACGCGCCCTGGTGCAGTGAGAAGCCGGTGATCGCATTCGCTTCTTTGATCACTTCCTCGTACCAGGTTTTGGCAGTCGCCTGCTTGTTGTAGCTGGTGTGATACTTGCGGAAAGACGCTTCGTACAAGCAGATCCGCGTTTTGTAAGCACGTGCCACGTTTTTGGTAATGCGGGTAACAGATGGATCGGAGGTTAATGTAATGTTTTCAATGGCAAAATTAAGATCAGCCAAAACCTTGTCCATTACTTCGAAACGATCGTCACGCGGCGCATTCAGCTTTTCCATATCAGTCACTTCGATCGGTGTTTCGATCCAGGGCACATTGCCGAAGCGCTTTACTTTATCAAAATAAAAGTAAGCTCTGAAAAAGCGGGCAAGACCCAGGTAATGGTTCTTGGTGCCTACCGTGCTTTTCTCCGTATTGGCAATGAAATAGTTGATATTACGGAGCGGCCGCCAGTTATCCAGTGCCCAGCCTGAGCTGGTGATCGGGCTCAATGCGCCCACAGCCAGGTAATCGTCTACCCCGTTTCTTGCCACGATATCAGAAACATCATCGTCCTGAAAAACACCCACGTCGGTATTTGGCAACAGGTCATAAAAAGAGTTGCTATACAATTCCAGACCACTTTCGGAGCCAAAAACGGCTTCGTTGGTCGCAGTGTCCACAGGGACTTCATTCAGGTCGCACGAGCTGGTTACCAGCAGAAGTGAGAGGGCCAGTGTGCTGCTTATGTATTTGAATTTTTTCATAACTGATTAAAAGTTAAGTGTCAGACCTACTGATATTGCTTTGAGCATCGGGTAGTTGTATCCGTCACCCGAAGTACCGCCGCTGAGGTCAGGATCGGACCCGTAAATGTTCGTAACATCCGTATCGCGTGTCCATTTGTACATCGGAGACCAGGTCCAGAGATTCTCCGCAGACAGGTACACCCTGAGATCGCGCGCATGGATTTTATCCACAAAACGCTGCGGAATGTTGTAGCCTACCTGCAGGTTTCTCAGCCTGATATACCCTGCATTCTGCAGGAAGCGGTCATTAGGTACCTGCAATGCGCGGCCGGTACCCTGGGCTGTGTAGCCGACCAGCCGGGGCAGGTATGCATCGAAGTTGCCCAGCTCGGGACGGAACATATTGTCTTCGTGCCAGCGGGGATATGCATTGTACGGTCTGTTATACTGTCCCCAGAAACGCGCCTCTGCCGACGGGTACCAGTCCTGTTTCATCACGCCCTGGAAAAGCCCGCTCAGGAAGATGCCATTCCAGTCGCCCGACAGGTTGATACCGAAAGTGCGGCGCGGCTCGGAGTTCCCGATGATCCGCTTGTCGCCAGAATTGCCGACCCTGTTCAGTCCGTGATAGATCACATTGTCGCCGTCGAGGTTCTTGAATTTAATATCGCCGGGATAGTTTTTCCGCGTGTTTGTATTTGGGATATTGGCCTGGGAAGGTGATTCCTGGATCTCGGCTTCCGACCTGAACAATCCTTCGACCTGGTAACCCCAGATCTCGCCAATGCGCTGGCCTTCGTAAAATTCTCTCTGGCTTTCGTTCGGATTATTGACGTTCGTCAGGTTCTTGTCCGGGTTGTTGTATTTGGTGATGATCGCCCAGGAATCCGCCAGCATAAATTTCAGGTTGTATTTAAATGGCTTTGAACCCAGGTTGAACTGATCTGCCCAGTCTACTGTCAGCTCCCATCCTGTTGTTTTCAGGTCTGCATAGTTGCCTTTCGGAACCTCGATACCAAATACATTAGGCACAGTTGGACCTACTGTAAACATATCCGAAGTGCGGCGCTGGTACATATCCCCGGTAAATGAAAGCTTGTTCCTGAGTGTGAAGAATTCAAGACCTACGTTGCCGGTAGTGGAAGTTTCCCAGGTAAGTCCGTCGGGAACAACACCCGGCTGGCGGGTACTCTGCGGACGAATGCCATTGATTACCCGGCCCGACTGCGAAATGGAGAATTTCTCGTTGAAAGAATAAGGATCTACATTACCATTACCCAGTGAACCGTAGGAAGCGCGCAGTTTCAAATTGGAAAATACATTCGGGTTTACATTCCAGAAAGGCTCTTCCGAAATACGCCAGCCGGCTGATACCGACGGGAAAAATGCCCATTGCTGACTGGTCGGGAATTTTGAAGAACCATCATAGCGGCCATTCACTTCCAGGAGGTAACGCTCGCGGAAGTTGTAGTTCAGCCTGAAAAATCCACCTGCGATCGCCCATTTTTGCAAACCACCCGCAGTTACAATGCTTTGTCCCAGTGCCAGGTTGATATCGTCTGCATCTGCATACACAAGCCCGTTCCGGCGTGCCGTCAAATTGCTGTAATTGGATTGCTCATAGTTGAAACCGGCCAGCAATGTGAAGTTATGTGCATTATTAAAAGACTTCACATAATCAGCGTAAAAGTTGGTTGCGAGGTAGTTGGTAGTCCGCTTTCTTTCCTCGATATCATTGGTATTTGTCCCTGTGTAGCCGATAATGCCTTTTGCACGGCTGTAAGGAACCTGTACACGGTTTTGCTGACTGCCAATGTCGGTACTCTGGAAAGTAAGGTCAGCACGAACGGAAAGTGTTTTGTCAAAAAACTGGGCTTTGGCAGCAACCTTGTTTTTGAGGAACCGCTGTGTATTGTCAATGCCATTTTTCCCGATATAGTAATCTCCTACAGTATAGGCAGCAGAGAAAGAAAGCGTTCCGTCCGGATTGAGCATCGGTGCCAGCGGGTGGCCTTCATCGGCGATGTTACGGTAAATCCCGCTCCCCTCACCGACGTTGATCGGCTGGTGGTACTTCATGGTCGAGTACTCGGTATTGTTGTCGATCCGCAGCCAGGGTGTTACCTGAATGCTGCCTTTCGCACGGAGGTTGTACATATTGTAAGTATCCGTATTGTACCGAAACAAGCCGCCTTGCCCATTGTAGCGCCCGCTCAGCAGGAAAGTAGCTTTATCGTTACCGCCCGAAATGGACAAGTTGTGGTCGTGCGCGCTGAAACGTTCCTTGTAGAGTTCCCGGTACCAGTCGGTGCTGTAAAAATACTGGTACTCGCCTGTATTGGGGTCCACTTCGAAGCGCGGCAAAGAAGGATCTTCCCATCTTCTTTTGATCTCTGCGAGATAGGCCGGTGAAAAGCTGATCGTTTTGTTGATCGCGGTCGGAGTATTTCCATTGTCGTTCCAGCGCGACCATGCGTCGCTGAAACCTTGCGCCCACGGGTACGACTCCACAATGTTGTCGGGCACCTCGGTGGGGGATTTAACGGAATAATTGGCTGAGTACGAAACCGTCGTCTTACCTTCCGCGGCCGACTTGGTCGTGATCAGTACCACACCGAATGCAGCACGCGCCCCGTAAATCGAAGCCGAAGCTGCGTCTTTCAGTACCGAAATGCTTTCGATATCGTTGGGGTTCAGAAAGCGTGGGTCCGCTTCCACACCGTCGATAAGCACAAGCGCATTCCCGCGCTGGCCGATGGACGTGGTACCGCGGACATTGAATGCAGGCGACTGGGTTGGCTTACCGTCGAGCATGCGGAGGTTCAGGTTCGGAACCGCTCCAACAAGTCCCTGGGCCACATTCGTGATCGGGCGGTTGCGCAATACTTCCTGGCCAACCTGGTCTACGGCGCCGGTCAGGTTTACCTTCTTCTGAGTACCATATCCGACTACAACCACTTCGTTCAAAGATTTGGCGTCGGCTTTCATCTGCACATCAATGGCGCTTCTGGTACCAATCTCAATTTCCTGGGCAAGGTATCCCACATAGGAAAATACCAAGGTGGTGCCGCCTTCCGGAACGCTGATGCTGAAATTTCCATCGGCGTCGGTCACAGTCCCTACCTGGGTTCCCTTCACAACTACGTTTACCCCGGGGAGGCCCTGGGGCGTTGGTCCGTCGGTTACCTTGCCGGTCACCTGGTGATCGGCCACAATGGAGGGCGCGGTCGTGCGTGGATAGGGGGGCGGAAGAAGTAATTCTGCCTTTGCGGGTGTTTTTGCCCAGCTTGTTCCGCTAACCAGAGCGATCAACGCAAAGCGAGCGAGCGAGTTTTGTACGGTGCTCCCCGAGAGGAACAGCCTGTTCTTGCAGCAATGCATAAGGGTAGATTTTGATTAATAAATGAGTTGGTGAGTTGAATATTAGCTTGCAGTTCGAGGAGTGGAGTTCGTTCAATGCTTTTGGCATAGTGTGAAACAACCGCAGGGTTTGACGGTGTAAAATTGAATAATTCCGATAAGATGTACTTTCGAAGAGGAGGTATTTAACAATTTGATAATTTAATCGGGGTTACAACCGAAAGCGTATGGTAATGGTACTTTACTATTATTTATTTAAATTTTAATAACAACTTGCCTTTTGCGATAACCTGTCAAAGTCTGTGAGAAACAGCCGAAAACACGGGTGATTTATTGTTTCAGGATGCTGATCTGTTTGCCTTTCGTACAATGTGGTCGCGGGGGAAGCTATTATTCGGGTAACTTTGCAGGCGTTTTCAATGTAAGCTGGGATTTTCCGTTTTAACATGGATCCAGGGGATGAATACCGGGCGGTTTGAACCCATTGCATTGGACGGCAGTTATTAATTGACCAGCTATGAAAAATAACTCACAAACTTCTGCCTTCACCGGCATCAATAAATTCCTGTTCATTGCCGCATCAGCATTGTCATCCCTGATCTATCTGGTGACCTACCATTTGATGAAGTACCGCTACAAGGTTATCAAGAAAAATCTTTCAACTTCTTTCGGGCGTGAAGGCGAACAAAGGATCAGAACGATCATTTCCAAATACTACAAACACCTGGGCGACCTGGTGATCGAGCCGTTTTTATATTATATCGTAAGTCCGGGAAGCCGCAAAAAGCTGGCTAATTATACCAACCCGGAGCTGCTGGAAGAATTTTACCGCAACAAAAAGCACGTGGTGCTGCTGGCTTCGCATTATGGTAACTGGGAGTACCTGATTAATCTGCCCAAAGTGGTGGATTTTGAGGTGTATACTGCCTATACGCCCATTTCCAATCCGCGTATCAATAACTGGATCCTGAAAATGCGGTCTTCGCTGGGCGTGCGTTTGATTCCGAAGAAAAATTTTTACCGGGGCGCATTATCTACCTTGAAGCAGCGTGAAAACCCTTCGCTGGTGGTTGTGATCGCAGACCAGAGACCGGCCATGGACGCCAAGTATTTCGTCGATTTTTTAGGTCAGAAAACGCGGGTACAGATCGGTGCGGAAAAGCTGGCAATTGCTTCGGATTCGGCGGTTGTGTATCTGGAATGCACCAAAAGATCCCGTTTTCATTACGATTATACCTTTCACCTGATTTCGGAAAAACCATCTGAGGTGTCGCCGATGACGATCACGGATGCTTATTATAACAAACTGGAAACCAACATCTCCAAAGCCCCCGCGCACTGGCTATGGTCGCACGACCGCTGGAAAGCACTTCCGCTGGGCTGATCGCGGTATCTTCATTCAGGATTTTTTATGGATCAAGTAGGTGCGCATCGGTTCTGACGGTACACGCAAAACGATCCAGTAACCGATAAGTACACTGCTCACAACGGACAGGATCACTGTGCCTGTTGCGATAGCGGTAAATGCAGGTATATGCTGGGTGAATGGGATTTCTAAAAAGAGAGCCGCAGCAGCTACCAGGATCGCCGAAACCACACTTGCGATTGCGCCGGAAGCCAGTACCAGCACAAAAACGCGCCGGATCAGCTTGCTGTTTCGTTCCTTGTTTGTGATGGTTTGATAATCGTCACCCAGACTGATCTGTAACAATACCATTTTAACAAGGCTATTCAACGATTCCAAAAGCACGAGTAGCATGATGACCACAGCGGCACACAATGCGAAAACCTGGAAACGGCCGAGCAAAGGATTGAAAAAACCATTTCTGAGCGGTTCAATGCGAATTGCTTTGTTAGTCAGCAAATTTTTAAAGGCTCCTTGACCTGAAAACAGTTTGCTTACTGTTTCACTTGCAGTTTGCCTGCTTGTATTTTTCTTGAACAACAGGTAAGTAACAACACCAATTTCTTCCATTTTTCCGCTTATCTTCTGATCATGCAGCTGCACAAGCGTGGGCATTGAAACAAACAGGCCTGCCTGGATCTGGGAATTTCCCGGGAGCTCTTTCACAAGTCCCGTTACAGTCACAGGTTGGTTTAAATCTCCTGAATAAAACATCTTACCAACCGGATCCTGCTCCCCGAATAGCGCTGTTGCCGTTTGGCCGGTCAGTACAGCAGTGAAAGGGTGCTGCAAAGCAGTCTGCGCATTGCCACTTACCATAGGGAAATCAAAGATTTCAAATACCGAAGCATCCGCAAAAACGCCATCAACAGTTATGGAATGTGAATGGCTGCTTTTTAGCTGGAAGCTGCTGTGTATGATCCTGGCTGATTTTTCAATGAGGTTCAAACCTGAACCTATCCTGGTAGCGGCATTAAAAGAAGAAATACTGCTGGTTGTCTGCTCGCCGGGCGTGCTCCAATCCGTCATTAACTTATAAATGCGGTGAGATTTCGTATGAAAGCGGTCGTAGTCGAGCTGGTATTTGAAATAGCAGAAAAGGGGAATGCAAACGGACATAACGAGACAGAGGAGCACTAAGCGGATCCTGATTTCTTTCCGGACGTTGATCATTGACAGGCAGGGATGATATCTGAATACTTCTACTGTATTATACTCGAGTATTCGAGCCGAGGTTGGGTCTGGCGCATGATAATTCTCAATCAGAAATAGTGTTAATTTGTCAAAGCCCCTGCATTTATTATGATCAACAATATCTCCATTCAGGAATATCTCTCCATGCAAGCCGGCATTGTGCTGGCTGACGTGCGCACACCCGCTGAATTTGAACACGCCCATATTCCGGGCGCCGTTAACCTGCCCTTGTTCAGCAATCAGGAGCGGGTGCTGGTGGGGACTACCTACAAGCAGGTCAGCCGGGAAGCCGCTATTTTGCTGGGCTTTGATCTGACCGGTAATAAATGGTCGGGCTTCATCAGGCAGGCACTTGAACTGGCACCCGACAAGCGGATTGCACTGCATTGCTGGCGCGGCGGAATGCGGAGCGGCGCCATGGCGTGGGCACTGGATTTGTACGGGTTCGAAGTTTTCCTGATCCGGGGCGGCTATAAAAGTTACCGGCAATGGGCTAATCAGCAATTTGCCCGCGAGTACGAGCTGCTGGTACTGGGAGGTATGACCGGCTCGGGAAAAACGAGACAGTTGGGCTGGCTGCGCGAGATGGGAGAGCAGGTGATCGATCTCGAAGAGCTGGCGCGGCACCAGGGTTCAGCTTATGGGACGATGAACAAAATGATACAGCCCACACAGGAGCAGTTTGAAAACAACCTGGCCTGGGTGATGAAAGATATTGACGGGAACCGGCGCGTGTGGCTTGAAGATGAAAATCTGAATATCGGAAAGGTAACTATCCCGCGTGCATTGTGGGCTTCCATGATCCAGGCGCCTTTATTGAATGTGGAGGTGGATATAAACATTCGGGTAGCGGGGCTGGTAGGGGAGTATGGCGCGCTTGACAAGGATTTTCTGATCGCCTGTACACAGCGTATCCACAAGCGGCTGGGACCATTGCAGACCACCCAGGCTATTGAAGCAATACAGCAGGACAAGATGGACGATTTTATCAGGATTGTGCTGGTATATTATGATAAGGCTTACCTGAAAGCACTGGCCAGGTCTGATCCGGGCCGCATTCACACGCTTGCATTGGCAGGAGATTCCCTGGAAGAGCAGGTGAGACAGATTTTAGATTTTGCCAAAACAATCAAAACGCATCGCGTACAATCATCGGTTTTATGAACATCAATGACATTAAGTTAACCCAGTACTCGCACGGCGCGGGCTGCGGATGCAAAATCAGCCCTGCCGTTCTGGATACGATTTTACATAGTTCCGTGCCCGCAGCTATTGACCCGCGCCTGCTGGTAGGTAATGACAAAAGGGACGATGCAGCAGTGCTCGACCTGGGAAACGGTACCGCGCTGATCTCGACGACCGACTTTTTCATGCCCATTGTGGACGATGCATTTGAATTCGGGCGCATTGCTTCCACCAATGCGATCAGTGACGTGTATGCAATGGGCGGGAAACCTGTGCTGGCGATCGCGATACTGGGCTGGCCGGTGGACAAGCTTCCTGCCGAAGTAGCACAGCGCGTGCTGGAAGGTGCAAGAGCTGTGTGTGCGAAAGCCGGAATCACGCTCGCGGGCGGACATAGTATCGACTGCCCTGAACCTGTCTTCGGCCTGGCTGTGAACGGGATGGTGCAGATTGAACACCTGAAACAGAATTCAACAGCTACGGAAAGTTGCAGATTGTATCTGACGAAGCCACTGGGCGTGGGTATCCTGTCAACAGCGCAAAAACGCGGCATTTTGCGGGACGCAGACGCGGCCATTGCGCTGGAAAGTATGACGAAGCTGAATAACCTGGGAGAGGCACTGGGTAAAATGCCGGCTGTTAAAGCACTCACCGACGTGACCGGATTTGGCCTGCTGGGCCACCTTTCGGAAATGTGCGAAGGAAGCGGATTGACTGCCGAGATCGAGTTTGACAAAGTGCCGGTGATTGGCTCGCTTCCCTATTATCTGGAACAAAACTGCTTTCCCGGCGGAACGCAGCGTAACTGGAATAGTTATGGTCACAAAATAGGCGAGCTCACCGAAAAGCAACGCTACATTCTGGCTGATCCTCAAACGAGCGGCGGCTTGCTGATCGCAGTAGAAGGGCAGCAAGCTGAGCATTTTGAAACAGAACTCCGCACGATGGGCTACGACCTCACCTGCTTTGGCACGCTGACCAGCCAGAATGACGGGCCGCTTATTCAGGTAAAGTAAATACCTCTTGGTTGATGAAGGATAACCAATCTAAAACCGACAGAAATGATGGTTACTCCATTCAGGATTTTTATTACTGCATTCGTGCTGATATGTACACACTTCCATGTTTTGGCACAAAATGCGAACAGCGGCTGGACCTTTCTTTCACACACGCAGCAGCTGGGTAAGAAGTGGGACCTTCTTTTTGATGCGCAGGTCCGCACGGGAGATCAGTTCAGGTTAGTAAATACGCTGCTTTTACGGGCGGCGGCGGGCTATCGTGTAAATGATCAAAACGCGTTTGCATTGGGTTATGCGTCAAAAAATGATTGGGAACGCGAAAATAACGAAGTTCAATTCCAGCCGGAACACCGCATTTACCAGCAGTATCAGCTGTCTACCAAACTCGGGCTAACCGAATGGACGGTGCGCGGGCGATTTGAGCAGCGGTTTGTAAAGTCAGAGCAGGTACTGTTTTCGCAACGTGCGCGGGCATTTACCGCTTTTCAGATCCCCATTTTCGCTCAGGACGATTTTAAAAGAGGGTTATACCTCAATTTTCAGGATGAACTTTTCGTGAACGTTTCCCATAAAAGTCACGTGAACAATTCATTTTTCGATCAAAACAGAGTTTTAGGCTCGGTCGGTTACCGATGGAGCGAGAAGATCGACACGGAGCTGGGCTATATGTATTGGTATCAGCGGGAGCAGGATGGGGATGTCGCAACGAACGTGATCCAGCTGATGATCACGACGAGTTTTTAGTCACGCAGCTCCTGAATATTCCGGCCAAGATCACCTTCTTCCCCGGGCAATAAACCCGGCGATCAGCGCGAAGACAAGGTTAAATGCGATACTGGAACCCTCTGACCTGAGAAGGTGAAAAGCAACCGCAGCTGCCATCAATGCAACAACCCCGAAGGCGGCATATCGTGTGAGTTGCGGCCTGATGCCCAGGAGCATCGGAAGGATTAACCCCGCCGCCGCGAGCAGGTCTACTATTCCTGTGAACTTTACCAATCCGGGATGATCTGCGGCCCAGGGCCACATTTGCGCCAATTCGTCGGCAGGCTTAAAAAGTTTCATAAAAGAAGCCCAAACGAGCGTAGCCGCCAGCAGTACCTGCGCAGTCCATAATAATGTGTTCCTTGTTTTTGAAACAGGTTGTTTGCCAGTCATTTCTGAGTTGTTTAGATTGAAGGCAAAACTAGGTACCTTTACTATCGCTTCGATAGCGCTTCCTGTTTGGATAGCGCTATCCGAAAGGATAGTAACGCAAACAAGAAAACAGATGTTAGCAAAAGGTGGTTGCCCCAAAACAATGCTCACGATCAGTGATGCGCTCGAAGCTCTGAACGGCCGGTGGAAATTGTTGATCCTGTTTACACTGTCCGAGCGGCCGAAGCGGTTCAAGGAAATTGCCAGGGCAGTTAACGGGATCACTGATAAGACATTGTCAAAAGAATTAAAGAGCCTGGAAGCAAACCAGCTTATCAAACGGGATGTTTATGACACATTCCCGCCTACTGTCGAATATACCATAACCCCGCACGGGTTATCGCTTGAAAAAGTGCTCGACGAACTGCATTTCTGGGGTTTGGCCCACAGGAAGCAGGTAATCGGCAGTTAGCGTATTCGCCGGTCAATGAGAAATTGCTTCATTATTTTAAGAATTACGCTATGCCCCGACTATTACGATTTGGTTTTCTCTTAATCATTTCATCCATACTTGCATCCTGCGCAGGCTACCGCACCCGCTACTCCCGGGAGGCACAGGACTGGCAGTCAAATGCACCCGATCCTTCGTTGAAGCTCAAACACACGATGTACCTGATCGGGGACGCAGGAAATGACTCCCCCGAGCATCCGGCACCAGTTTTGGAATACCTCAAAGCAAAGCTGGCCACTGAGCCGAAAGAAAGTTCCGCATTGTTTATGGGGGACAATATTTACGAATACGGTATGCCGCCCGCAGAGGATTCGGCCAAACGAAAAGTGGCCGAGTACCGGATCGACTCCCAGCTGGAAACACTTGACGGGTTCAAAGGATATCCCATTTTTCTGCCCGGTAACCACGACTGGCGTGGTTGGGGGATCAAGGGGGTAAAGCGCCAGCAGAAATATGTGCAGGAATATCTCAATTCGCGCCGCGGGAAAACGGATAAGGAGGACTATGAAAACTATTTTCTCCCGCTCGACGCGTGCTCCGGCCCGGAAGTGGTGGAGCTTAACGACAATGTAGTGATCATTGTGGTGGATTCGCAGTGGTGGCTGGCCGACTGGGATAAAGATCCCAGGATCAATGACGGCTGCGAAATCAAGAACCGCGAACATTTCAGGTTTGTGTTTGAGAACGTAGTCCGTAAGTACAGAAACAAGAACGTGGTGATCGCCATGCATCACCCGCCTTATACCTACGGTCCGCACGGTGGCAAGTATACTTTCAGGCAGCATTTATTTCCGCTCACTGATATCAATCCAAAATTGTACATCCCGCTTCCGGTGATCGGTAGTCTGGCGGCTATTTTCCGGGGTACCATCGGTTCCAGGCAGGATGTGGCCAATCAGCATTATAAAGATCTGAGAACGGCCATTCTGGCGGGGGCTAAAAAGAATGGGAACTTCATCATTGCCAGTGGGCACGAACATACGTTGCAATATATAGAGAACGACGACCAGAAAATGATTGTAAGCGGCAGCGGCTCAAAAAACAGCCCCGTCGGAATGGGCAAAGGTTCGCAGTTTGCTTCCACGTCTGTCGGTTTCAGTACGCTCAGTTTTTATGAAGGCGGAGAGACCTGGGTCCGGTATTGGGAGGTCAGTAAAGACGGGAAAGATGCAAAAGTAATATTTCAGAAGAAAGTCAAAGACGCGCTTAAAGTGGCGGCAATCGATCCCGCAACGCATTTTGCAGAATATGCGCAGCAGGCGGATTCCAGCTTGCAATTTGTGAGCAAAACGGTAGTGAAGCCAGTGGGTAAATTTCACAAAGCCTTATTCGGTACGCACAACAGGGACCTTTACACACGCAAATACACATTTCCGGTCATGGATCTTGACCAGACTTTGGGAGGACTGACGCCGGTAAAACAGGGTGGCGGCAACCAGACCAACTCGCTCCGGCTGCGCGCCAAGGACGGAAAAGAATACGTACTGCGCGGACTGACGAAAGATGTAACGCGGTTTTTGCCGGCTCCATTCAACAAAATGACGGCTGCCAAATACGTGGTAGAAGATAATTTCCTGTCCACCAATCCATTTGCACCGCTGGCAATGCCGTCAATGGCGGAGGCTATTCAGGTGTATCACACCAACCCGAAGCTGGTGTATGTACCTGCCCAGCCCGCGCTTGCCAGCTATAATCCCGTTTTTGGCGGCACCATGAATTTGTTTGAGGAGCGGCCCGACGGCAAAAAGTGGAAAGACGCTGCCTATTTCGGGAATGCCGATAAGATCATCAGTACCCCCGATGTGGTTGAGAGCATTTTGGAAAATAACAAAAGCAGGATCGATGAGCCCTGGATGCTGCGTACCCGGCTTTTTGATTTCTTGATCGGCGACTGGGACCGGCACGACGATCAATGGGCTTGGGCCTCCATCAAACAAAAGGACGGGAGTAATCTGCTGCGCCCCATTCCCCGTGACCGCGACCAGGCTTTTTCATTGTATGATGGTTTTATTACCAATGTGGCAGGACAAACGCTACCCTTTTTGCGGCAGCTGCAAAGTTTTACACCAGAGATCAAAAGCATGAAATGGACTACCTGGAGTGCGAGAATGATGGACCGTACTTTTCTGAATGGTCTGAGCTGGGAGCAATGGGAGGAGCAGGTGGAGTTTATACAGGCACGCCTGACGGACGGTGTGATCAGTAATGCATTTTCGGCGTGGCCGCAGGAAGCCAGGGAAGCCGCTTCGCCGGCGACCATCAAAAGCATTACGACCCGAAGAGATAACCTGATGCGCATTGCGAGGGCGCATTATGAATTTCTGGCCAGATCCGTGAATGTAATCGGATCGGAGGAAAAGGAGCGTTTTGCGGTGGAAAGGCTGGATGATGCGCATACCCGGGTGACCGTGTCGGAGATCAGTAAAAAGGGGCAGCTTAAAAAGGAGACTTTTCGCCGCGTTTTTGAAACAGGGCAAACAGAGGTGGTAACCCTGTACGGCAATGGAGATGAGGACGAATTCCTGGTGAAAGGGGATGTGAAAAAAGGGATCAAAATCCGCATAGTGGGAGGTACCGGCAAAGATCTCGTGGTGGACAGTTCGAATGTACATTCAGGCAGCAGGAAAACGATCGTGTATGATGACCTGAAAGAAAATACAGTTTCGCCCGGGCCGGAGACAAACGATAAGCGGACCAACGATTACGGCTTCAATACCTACGAGCGCAGAAGTGCGGAAAGTAACTACGATATCCTCCTTCCCATTCCCATAGCAGGCTATAACCCTGACGACGGTGTTTTTTTGGGTGCCAATGTGAGTCTGACCAAATATGGTTTTAAAAAAGAACCTTACGCTTCCATTCAGACATTCGGCGCCAGCTTTGCTTTTCATACACTTGCCTTTCGCGTCAATTATACAGGTGATTTTATCAATGCATTTAAGAAGTTCGATTTCTACCTGGATACGCATTATCGCGGCCCGACGTACGCGTTCAACTACGCGGGTATAGGTAATGAATCCGTGCGGCCGGTGGATGATCCCAGTTTTTACCGTGTTCGTCAAAGTGCATTGTACGTTTTTCCAGCTATTAAAAAGCGTTTCGCCGGAACAAGCGGCTTTATTGCGCTGGGACCTTATGCGGAGTTCAACGACATTCAGGCAACGGCGGGCCGCTTTATCACTTCGCCGGAAAATGGACTGGATACAGACATTTTTAAAACGAAATATTATTCAGGAGCCAAGTTGCTGGTTGACTTCAATGGGGTAGACCAGATTTCCACGCCCCATCGCGGGATCAGGTTCAATGCGGCATTCAACTGGACGAGTAACCTGAATACAGGCTATAACTTTGCTGCGTTGCGCGCGCATTTGTCATACTACACCCCGCTGGACGCCAGGGAAAATATCATCCTGGCCACTCAGGCAGGAACAGGCCTGAACTTTGGAGACGGTTATGAATTTTTCCAAATGCCCGTCATAGGCGGCAGGCAGGGGCTGCGCGGCTACCGCACGGAGCGGTTTTACGGCACAAGCAGCTTCTGGCACGCAACCGACCTGCGCGTCAGACTGGGGAATAGCGCCAATCCTGCATTGCCACTTACCTATGGTATATTCGGCAGCTTTGATCACGGTCGTGTGTGGCTGGAAGACGATCCTTCTTCCAACTGGCATTTCGACTATGGCGGGGGCATCTGGCTGGCGCCTGTGGATCTGATCACGATCGCGGCCGGCGCATTTATACCCAAAGAAAAAAACGAGGAAAAGCCCAGGATTTCCGTTCAGCTCGGCTTTTGGTTCTAGCATCAGCGAGTGTAAGCTTTGCTGCTGGTGCGGCACCTAAAATTGATACCATTCCATATTCCCATTGCTACCGGGGTTTAGGATTCACCTTTTGAGGGGAATTTCAGGCAATTTATGCCGTAAACAGTCTTATCACGTACTGGCACATTTTTAGTTATTGTGGAGGCTCAACTAACTACCATACAAGATGAGCTCGAAATTTGATTTTGGACACGATGAAGATTCTAATGGCGGATTTGCATTAGGTTTTCTGATTGGTGCTACCGTAGGTGCATTAGCTGCAATTCTTTATGCGCCGAAATCAGGCGTGGAAACCCGTCAGCACCTGAAAGACCTCGCTGATCAGCAAAAAGACAATCTGAAAAATCAGTGGGAAGAAACCAAGGCAAAAGCGGCTGACGCAGCTGAACTGGCTAAGGAAAAGCTGAATTCAATTGCTGATCAGGCAAGAGGCACTGTTGATACTTACGCTGACAAGGCGAAGGGTGCAGTCGACAATGCTGCTGACGAAGCAAAAACAACAGCCGATAAATTTCAAAATCGCTATTGATGAATGCCCCGGAGCACAACTTTCAGGGCAACCATCAGGGACTACCAGCTGAGCAGTCACAGGTCATTCCTGTAATTGAGGAAAAGCTGGTAGTCACCACCGAATTGGTGGAAACCGGGAGTGTGACCGTTTCCAAGAAAGTTGTAGAAGAACAAGTACAGTTTGACGAACACATCACAAGCGAGCAGCTTTTGGTGGAAAGAAAAGAGATCAACCGCTACGTTGATACCGCTCCGCCTGCTATCCGGCAGGAGGGAGATGTAACGATTATCTCCGTTATGAAGGAGGTGCTCGTGGTTGAGAAACGGCTTATGCTGGTGGAAGAGGTTCATATCACGAAACAGCAGCAGCAAACACCGCAGCATTTTTCTGAAACGCTGCGAAAAGAACAAATCAGTGTGTCGAGAAACCATCCTGATCAAAGGGGTTAATGGGACATGCGCATCAACAAACTATTTAATTAAAGGAAATCATGGCTAAGACAGTTGTTGGAATATTCGAATACGAAAGTGATGCCCAGGAGGCACAGAACTATTTGCTGGCAAACGGGTTCGCTGACGGGGATGTTGATATTAAGACTGCATCATACACGTCGGACGGCAGTTCGTCCACGGTAAATGATAATGATGATGTAATGGACCGTGTCGGAAATTTTTTCAGAGACCTTTTTGATGGGGATGAAGAAGAAACAAGGCGCTACTCGGAAGCGGGAAGGCGCGGCACGATCGTGACTGTACACGCTCTTGACGCTGCCGAAGCAGAAGCCGCAGCAGCGATACTAGATCAATACGGCGCGGTAGATGTGAATGGGACCGCAGAGAACCGGATGATCCCAATGGACGAAGCAAATGTACCTGCGGAGGTTTACACGGATCCCGTAATACCCACAACCGCTTATGATGCTACGCCGGGCACGACTTATACGGATCGTGATGTTGACACTTACGACAACCGCACCATCGACATTACCCCAGACGATGACCGCAGAACACGTGAGTCTCTGGTTTCTGATGAACGCAGTGCCTCACTGCCGGTGATTGAGGAGCAGTTACAGGTTGGAAAGCGCGAAATTGAGACAGGTGGTGTGCGTTTGAGAAGCCGCATCGTGGAGCGTCCTGTTCAGGAAAGCATTCGTCTGCGCCAGGAGCAGGTAAGTATCAGCAGAACTCCTGTGGATCGCATTGCCTCGGAGTCGGAATTGGAAACTTTCCGTGAGGGTACTATTGAAATGAAAGAATATGCCGAAATTCCTGTTGTTAACAAGGAGGCGCGCGTTGTGGAGGAAGTCAGTCTGAATAAGACGGTCGACGAACGTGATGAGATCATCAATGAAACTTTGCGAAATACCGAAGTAGAGGCAGAAGATCTCACAGACGAGGAAAGAATGAGAAGGTCCGGTCTGGATTTATAATGCTCAGCATCATATAGGATTTGAAACAGGCGCCCATTCGGTGCCTGTTTTTTGTTGTACAAAATCATCAGCGGGAAATAACCCGGCTGTGCAGTTGGATAAATAGTTTTTGACGAATAGATATAACAATAGCGTATTTGCATTTAAGGCTTCTTACCATTGCTAACCCTTAGTCCAACTGCGTGATGCATTCAATCCAAACCAAACTTATTGCTTTACTGCTCCTGCTAAGCGGACACTTAACAGCCCAGGTATTGATAGTGGATCCGCGCATGCACCACCTGCGGGCAGGGACTGAACGTGAATGGGACACCTTCAAGGGCACACCACAGAAGGAATTTTCGATCAGTTTCAAGGCAAAACCAAATGCATCGCCGGCGACGCTCAGCCTCAGGCAGGAGGATGTAAAGGCTGCGTGGGCTGTGAGTTTGAATGGACAGGAGCTTGGGCTGCTGGATCAGGATGAGAATGCGCGGGTGCGGTACTTGTCCGTTCCGCCAAATACATTGAAAGAGGACGCGAATGTACTCACGATCCAGTACAGGGATGGACTTGGCAAAACGGACCTACTCCCGGATGATATGATGACTGGCGATATCCGCTTGATCGACAGTGAGCCGGGCAGCCTGATGAAAGAGGCGCAGGTGAACGTGCGCATTTTGGAAAAAGGCTCGCAGACGCTGGTACCGGCGAGAATAACTATAACCACACTTCAGAAGGCGCTTCAACCTGTGGCCGCAGCTCCCGGGCAGCAACCGCTTGCGGTAAGGACAGGCTGCGTTTATACAGGTGATGGAAAGGCCGCCTTCACTTTACCTGCGGGCAAATACAAGCTGTACGCAAGCCGCGGGTTTGAGTACGGTGTGGATTCTGTTTTGTTAGAAGTAAAAAAGGGCGAGGTAGCCAATCAGCAATTTACGATTGAAAGGGAAGTGCCCACGCAAGGCTGGATTTCTTCGGATACCCACATTCATACCCTCACCAACTCTGGCCACGGCGATGCTACTGTACAGGAAAGGCTGTTGACACTGGCGGGAGAAGGGATCGAGTTGCCTGTTTTTACCGATCATAATGTCGTATACAATGCCAAGCCTCTGGTACAGCAAATGGGATTGAACGCCGTATTCACCCCGGTGACCGGGAATGAATTTACCACGCAGGTGGGCCATTTTAATGTATTTCCCCTGGCCGACGGAGACAAGCCCGCTGATCATCACGTAAAAGACTGGAATTCGGTCTCGCAGGAACTGGCTCACCACAGGCAGGTAGTTATCCTCAACCACGGCCGGAATGTCTTTTACAACTTTCAGCCATTTGGCCCTTCGCGCCATATTTCTGAGGCCGGGCAGGATCTTGACGGCTGGGAGCTGCCCGTGAATGCCATGGAAGTGATGAATTCGAGTGCACAGCAAAAGGATATCATGCAGCTGTACAAGGATTGGTTTGGCCTTTTGAACAGGGGCTACTTTCTTACGCCGGTGGGTTCAAGCGATTCGCACGACGTAATGCGCTACCTGGTAGGGCAGGGCAGGACTTATATTCAATGCGAGGATGAAAAGCCCGGAGAGATCGATGTAGCCAAAGCAATGGACAACTTTCTGGCAGGACGTGTGATGGTGAGTTTTGGGTTGATGGCGGAGATACGTGTAAACGGCAGCGATGGAACGGGCGGGTTTATTCCGTTATCGGGTCAGGATGTGCAGGTTTCTGCGCGCGTGCTGGGCCCGTCCTGGATTAAAGCCGACCGTATTTCTTTATACGCAAATGGAAAGAAGATACGCGAAGCGCGCATTACCGGCAAAGGAAAGAATGGCGTAAAATGGGAGGGAAGCTGGACTATACCGGTAACATCACAGGATACTTACTTCGTCGCCATAGCCGAGGGTCCTGATCCGCAGCATCCTTTCTGGATCATACCAAAACCATATTCCCGTGTTTCAAGCGTGTGGAACCCTCAGGTAATCGGCTCTTCGGGGGCAGTTTGGATTGATGCCGACAAGGATGCAAAAAGAACAAGCGCATTCGCCTATGCGCAGCAGTTGATTGCGGATGCGGGAGAGCATGCAGACCAGCTGATCAGCCGCCTTAATGCATTTGACGAAGCTGTTGCGGTGCAGGCCGCTTCCATTTTACAAACTCAAAACAAGCTGACAGCAATAACAGCCTCGACCGCTTTCCGGCGCGCATCAAAACAGGTGAAAGCAGGCTTCGATGTTTACACCAGATCAATGCGCGAATCCGAAAAATTGAGAACAAATAAATAGATTATGGGACAACCGTCGTGAACAGGTAAACTGCAAAGATTACCAGCAGCACTACGCCCTGCATGATCGTGGTCCTGCCATTTGTAAATGCAAGCGCGACCGTAAAAAGCGACAGTACCAGCAGCACGGTTGATTTCATATCAATACCCAGCGTAATTGTAAATCCTGTCACAATGGAGACAACAGCTACCGCGGGAATGGTCAGTCCGATACTGGCTAGCGCAGAGCCAAGCGCAAGATTCAGGCTTATCTGCAGTTTGTTTTTGCGGGCAGCTTTATAGGCGGCCAAACCTTCGGGTAGCAGGATCATCAATGCCACAATCACACCCACCACAGACTCCGGTGCACCAGCAGCCGCTACTTTCTCTTCAATCATCGGCGCAAGTGTTTTGGCCAGCAATACTACGGCAGTGAGGCAAACTAGCAGCAGGAAAACGCTTAATGCAGTCTGACCTTTGGACGGCTGGTGCAGCTCGGGGCTTATTTCATCAGCTATATCTTCGGGTAGAAAGTAGGAGCGGTGCCGCACTGTTTGCACCATTACAAAGGTCCCGTACAGTACAAGGGAGATAATGGCGACAAAGATGAGCTGACTTACATTGTAAACCGGACCGGATATACTCGTGGTGTAATTGGGGAGTATCAGCGTAAGGACGGAAATGGCTGTTAAGGTAACGAGGGCTGCATTGGTACCATGCCGGCCGAAATGCTGCTCTTTGAACCGCACCCCGCCTACGAGCAGGCACAAACCGATGATACCGGTAAGGATGATCATAATGGCAGCAAAAACGGTATCCCGTGCCAGCATGTGCGAATCGGGGCCGCCTGCGAGCATGAGCGAGACGATCAGGGCTACTTCTATAACGGTGATGGCAATAGCGAGTACCAGCGTACCGGCGGGTTCTCCGACCCTGAGCGCGATGATCTCTGCATGGTGTACCGCCGCCAGGACGACGCCCATTAATCCTAATGTAACCAGTATATCAAACGCTCCATCCAGTCCAAATGATTTTCCAAGATATAACAGCCAGGCCAAAGCCGGCAAAATGATAGTCCAATATTCTTTTAATTTCCGCATTCGCAAAAGGGGTTCAGATGTGGGGTTTCTTATTTAATTATCGAAGATCGGGCGGTTCAGTGCAGCTTTATTCACAATAATCCCGCCGTTACAGATATCTAAAGGTAAGAACATATCCCCAAAAAAACTGAGCTAGCGCAATTCACTTGCTTAAAACGGAAGGATTATGTCTCAATCCGCCCTTTAATATGACGTGATTGCCCTCCGACAATCCTTGTGGAAGCACCTAGCTTTGCATGACAACAAATCAGCAATGGATCATGCTATCAGAACCAAAATCAGAACACCGGAATGCAATGTATTATGTGGCTATCGCGAAAACAGTGCACATGTACGATATACCTGATGTGCTGCCTCCGCTCATTCCCGAAGTGAAGCAATGGATGCAGGAGCGGGGCATTAAAGCAAGCGGGGTTGACTTTTTTCTTTATAAATCGATGAATGAAGAAGGTATGCTGGAATGCGAGGCAGGTTTTCCGGTGAGCCAGGCCGTGGAAGGTGAAGGAACTGTGATCGCAGGGGTTTTTCCGGAGGGTAATTACGCGAGCATCGTATATACCGGCGATTTCAAGGATATGATGCAGGGCCACGTTGCCCTGGAAAAGTGGATCGCAGAACAGGGACTGACAGAGGTAAAGCAGGTTGGAAACGAGAAAACACAATGGGGCGGGCGAACCGAATTTTACCTGGTAGATCCCGAACTGGAACCAGACCCGGAGAAATGGCAGACCGAGATCGTTTTTAAGCTGGCAGATTAACGCAATGCAAAACAAAGCTGCCCGGCTCCAATCTGATCTGAGCCGGGTAGCTTTGCATATTGAACATTCAATTCCAGTTGTCAATCTTGACATCAACGGGATTGGGGCTGCCTTCGCCGGTTTCAAGAAGTGATTTGAGGCTCATTAGAAATATGGCCCATTTGGTGCTGCAATGATGCATGAATTCCACCGGTTCCTGCCAGTTCATGTGTTTGAAGATGAGAATAATGTATTCGCCCTCTTCTCTCAGATCAAAACTGATCATAGTCGGGAGCCATTCAGCGGGGCCATCTGTTACCTCCCAAACGACGCGGGTTGGTGCGACGAGTTCCTTTACTTTCATGTCAAACCCGCCCGCTCCAAACCTGAATTCAAGGATACTTCCCACCTGATCGCCCTCGCCTTTTGTATCTGTGGTCCACCAGCCTGCCAGTCCGGCATTGGTAGTAAGTGCCTGATAAACATTTTGAATGGGAGCCTTGATCCCGATCCGGTGTAGGATATCTGCCATATTTGCTTTTGATTGATGTTAAAGGTTATACCGTCTTTGATTTCTCAAAAGTATGGACTTGTCCAAACATCGCAACTATGCAAAATGGACAATCCCGCGGGTTGATTTGGACAAGATGTATGTATATCTTTCTGCAAAAAACATGAAAAAAATAACCATCCTCGTTCCCGACGGCCAGGGTAACCTGAGCAGCATTATTGGTGCATACAAGATATTGACGAGGGCCAATAACTTCTGGAAAGAAAAGGAGAACAGGGAAGGCTACCAGATCCAGCTGGCAGGACTTTCCAGCGAGCAGGACTTTCATGACGGTCTGTTTTCAGTGCGGCCGCATACCCATTTGTCCGCGGTAAAAAAGACTGACCTGGTGATTATTCCTTCTGTAAACCATCAGTTCAGGGAAGCTATAGAAAAGAATGCATACCTGATTCAATGGCTGAAAGAACAGTACATGCTGGGCGCCGAGGTCGCGAGTATTTGTACAGGCGCATTCCTGCTGGCACAGACAGGCCTGCTAAGTGGAAAAAGCTGTTCGACACACTGGGCGTTTGCAGATTCGTTTCGCGCCATGTTCCCGCAGGTGGATGTAAAAAGGGACGGGCTGATCACCAATGAGCACGGGATCTATACCAATGGCGGGGCTTATTCATTTCTGAACCTGATTATTTACCTCGTTGAAAGATACTTTGACAGGCAAACGGCAATCTTCTGTTCCAAGGTTTTTCAAATCGATATTGACAGACAAACCCAGGCACCCTTTATCATTTTTGCGGGCCAGAAATCGCACGACGACGAGATCGTGAAAGAGGCACAAGCTTACATTGAAAACAATCTGCATAGCAGACTGTCCATTGCCGAGCTTATCTCGAATTATGCCGTGGGCAGGAGAAACTTTGACCGGAGATTTATCAAAGCTACCGGAAACACGCCGATCGAATATGCACAGCGTGTGCGGGTGGAGGCTGCAAAAAAGGCTTTCGAGACCAGCTGCAAGAATGTAAAGGAGGTAATGTATGAATCGGGTTATTCGGATATGAAAGCTTTCCGCGAGGTGTTCAGGAAGATTACAGGCCTGTCACCACTGGAGTACCGGTCAAGGTACAACAAGGAAACAGGCGCTGAATCTTTCCTATGAATCATTTTGCAATGAGATATTCGTTTTGTTGGACAGCCAGTTACACAACGCCGCCCATTAATGGGTCTGTTTTAGTGACTGAACCCGTTTCCACCCTGCCGGCAAAGCGTTCTTCAAAGGTCTGGCTGTCTTTTACCTTCACACTCAGGTCGTACCAGTTAAAGCTTTTTGCTAAATTGAATGTGAACTGCGTACTGCCGCCGGCCGCGATGGTCTTTTTCCTGCTGCCGGTTTTATAGCTGTTGTCAACCAGCTCGATCGCCTGTGCCTTGTTATCCTGATTTGTAATGGAGATAATCACATTGCCGGTTAGTTTGGAATTCCTGGCTTCATATTCACAATTCACTTGTAACAACGGGTTATTCTGGTCACCGGTAAATTCGCGGAAAAAGCCGTTTGGTCCGTAGACGCGCAGGTGGTAACTGCCATTTTCGAAGTCGCTGATCTTGTACTGATCGGCCAGTGAATCACCTGCGGAGACGCTATAATCCCAGGAGCGCAGCGTTTCATTCTGGTAGGGGTTCATCGCGTACACTCTGAATGGAGAGCCGGCTGCTTGCTTGCCGAAGACTCTATTCCCAGCCTTGTAAGCCACTTTGATCGCACCTGTGGCTTTGTCAAAATGATTATCTACGTAAAGCTCGTAAGGCAGCGCACATGCCGCACGCACTCCTTTTTCCTGCGTCGGGAACAATGCGGAAGCCGGATTCTCGCTGATTTCGCGGATTTCTGCCGGCGTAAGCTTTTTGAAATTGTCGGGCGCCTGCTTGAATTGTGCCTGGTGAATGCGCTCTATAAAAGGCTTTTTATCCAGAAATTCAGGTTTATCAATTTTCTCGCCATTGTACGGGCGGAACACCGAAGTAAGGTCACCGCAAATGGTACGTCTCCATTGCGTAATATTCTCGTCAACGATCTTCTTGTTGAATTTGCGCGCTACGAAATTTTCCAGAAACTGTAATGAAGAGGTATGGTCAAACACTTCCGAGTTGACAAACCCGCCCCGCGTCCAGGGGGAAGCCACGATCATCGGCACGCGGTAACCCAGCCCGATTGA
The DNA here is from genome assembly GCF_001424405.1 of Dyadobacter sp. Leaf189. Lineage (GTDB taxonomy): Bacteria > Bacteroidota > Bacteroidia > Cytophagales > Spirosomataceae > Dyadobacter. Next base: position 175,496 of record NZ_LMPS01000004.1, on the reverse strand, counting down.
TCCTTCGCGCAGCTTGCTCTCGGACATGGAAGGATTGGTCTGCTGTGTCCTGGTGGCAAAATCCAGTTTCGGATCTATGTTCGCGGATACCTTGCCGGTGTTCTCTTTGTATGGATTGGGTACTGTATAAGGTGGCAGGTGATCGAAGTAGCCGTCGTTTTCGTCGTAGGTCAGCACGAAAATGGTCTTCTTCCATACCTCCGGATTTTTCAGCAATATTTCCATTACCTCGCTCACATACCACGGCCCAAACCACGGCTGACCCGGGTGATCAGAAAAATGGGCAGGCGGCATCAGCCAGGAAACAGCAGGCAAAGTACCGTTTTGTACATCCTGGCGGAACTGGTGAAATACATCGCCTTTGGGTACGCTCAACGTGCGCTCGGTTCCATTGTCGTCATACTGCATGGAGGCCAGCGCGTGAAAGTCGGCATCGTTGATATTGGTTGTAAATGCCCTGGTATTCAGGCTTTTTTCATTTCCTGATAATGCATTGAAAGTATCCGCATTGAATTTCGCCTGGGCGGTTTCGATGCTGGCCAGTACTTTCCGTGCAGCCGCCAGCTTCTGTGCATTAGCGTCGTCTGATTGTTTTTCAAGCTCTCCAATGGTTTCCAGAATAGCGTCCTTCTTGGTTTGGAGATTGGCAATGCCGCCCTCATGGAACCGCACATTGTACTGTTTGAAATATTCGAGCACATTGGTGCCGAAGTTGCTCAACCATGCGCTTTCTTCTCCTTTCAGCCCGTAACCCATTGTAATCTCATTCTGGTACACTTTCCAGGGAACGCCAATCTCTTCCAGTCTTTCGGGGAAAGTTTTCCATGTTAGTTCAGGATAAACGTAGTTGCTGATATTCCACAAATGCGCCATTCCTTCCGCCTCATTTTTCTCGCGAACGGTTCCGCTCATCCAATAGTACCGGTTAGGGTGCGTCCCCGTAATGCTTGAACAGAAGTTATGATCACATACTGTAAATGCATCCGCCAGCGAGTAGTAGAAGGGGAAATCGGACCTGTCGCAATAGCCCATGGTGAGCGGGATATGGGAAAATTCCTTGCGGCCAGGCTTTTTCACGTCCAGCCATTTATCGTACTTGCCACCATTCATGGCATCGGTCTGGTCACTCCAGCCGTGGGGAACCGATCCCATCCAGGCTACTTTGGTATCCTTCACATTCAGGTGAAAAGGCGCGTAGGTATCACCTTCTTTATTGGACTGGAACCACACCTTGTTCTTATTCGGCAGATCAATCGCCCGTGGGTCATTGTACCCCCGCACGCCCTGCAATGTACCGAGCTGGTGATCGAAGGACCTGTTTTCGAGCATTAAAAAAACGATATGTTCGGCGTCGTAGAATGTACTTCCGGGTTCGGGGTCAATAGCGAGCGCCTGCTGAATAACAGGCGGCAGCATATTCGCCATTGTGCCGGTACCAGCCAGCATAGCCGCTTTTTTTAGAAAATCTCTGCGTGAATCCATTTGTTACTTATTGGTAGTTGAGCTTAGTCGCTTTGAATGTGGGACGAGAAAAAGAAGTGCAAAATTATCGCAGCACGCATTTCCCAATGTTAAGTCGCTGTTACGATTTGATGATTTCTAACAGGTGTTAAAACTTTTAAAACAAAGCGGGAGGATAATGGATTTATAATGTTGGTAGGTGAAAAAAGGATAGGCTTTACCAGTTTCAATTTCTCCCTACACGCGTAGCCGGAACAGGAGCGGGGTTGTTCCCGTGTATTTTTTGAATTGTTTGCAGAGGTGGCTTTCGTCGGTGTAGCCGAATTCGTGGGCAATTTCACTGAGTGTCATCTGACTGTAAAGCAGGCGGGCTTCTATGAGCTTGACCCTGTGTTTGATGATGTATTGCTTTACAGATTCACCGGTATGTTTCTTGAAAAAGATACTGATGTACGCCGGAGCATAATGGAAAGTGCGGGCCAGATGTTCGATTGTGAGTTCCTCAGGCTGGTAAATGTGCTTTTTGATATACATCAGAATAGCCTCAATGGAATCCTGCTGCACAGGTTTGCTCTGTGCCTGGCTGAACAGGTTACGCGCCAGGATGATCAGCATACTCCGCATCAGGTTGTCGCGGATCACCTCAAAATACTGCGACTGATCATTGGCTGATTCCGCTTCCAGAACCGCGAGCAGCTGGTGGAGCTTCTCTTTTTCCTGCTTATCCTGCACAATGGAACCCCTGCTTTGCGAGGAAGTATGCAGCAGCCCGCGGATGATAGGCTGCCAGGGATGGTCCTTGTCGCCGGGCAGTTGCTTGTGAATGGATTCGTTGAAGCGGACAAAGCTGAATTCGGTCAGGTCCAGGATCTCGAAATGATGGAAATCTTCGGGGCCGAGCAGGAATACATCACCTGCGGCATACTCAAATGCATTCCCGTTGATATGATGCGTACCGCTTCCTTTCAGTATAAAAATGATCTCGAAATAGGTATGCTTATGCACCGAATGCACCCATTTCACAGCTTCGAAATGGTAAATGCTGAATGGCGTATGAAGTACGTACCTTTTCATGGGACAGAGATTATCGTAAACCTACCAATTTACAATGGATTTTTACAATGGGGCTGGATTGACGCAGGCTAAATTTGCCTTTGTAAACTGGACGAACAAGGCAATCTAAACAACCTATGAAACAAACTTTTATTCTACTTTCCTGCTTGTTGGGTGCATTAGCTTTGTTTTCAATGCAAAAACCGGCTGAATGGACACCGTTGCTCGACAAAGACCTTTCGCAATGGGAAAATTACCTGAGCTATAACCACAAGCCCGGATACAATGGAAAAATACCAACCGATCAGGCTGGCAACCCGATTGCTCCCATTGGTTATAACAAAGACAAAGGGGGCGTGTTTTCGGTGCTGGCACAGTCAGGCAGACCTGTGTTGCGGGTAAGCGGCGAGACTTACGGCTGTCTTTTTACACGCAAGTCATACAAGAACTACCACCTCAAACTGGCTGTCAAATGGGGTGAGAAGAAATATGAACCGAGACTGGACAAGCTGCGGGATTCGGGTATTTTGTACCATTCCACCGGCGAAGCTGGCGCAGAATACTGGCGTACCTGGATGCTTTCGCAGGAATTTCAGATCATGGAAGGACATATGGGCGATTTCTGGTGCCAGGCCAACTCTGCCATTGATATCCGTTCGTTTCCGGCGGAAGGTGTAATGAACCGCGTTGCGGATCACAAGCAGCCTTACGGGACTTTCAAGAGCGGCTCGGATTACTATTGCATGCGCTCGGTTAACCACGAAAGTCCCGCCGGGGAATGGACCAACCTCGAATTGATCTGCTATGAAGGAAAGAGCCTGCACATTGTCAATGGTCACGTCGTGATGGTACTCAATAATTCACGCTATATCACGCCTGAGGGTAAGGAGGTTCCGATGATTAGTGGTAAAATTCAGCTGCAAAGCGAGGCTGCGGAAGTTTTTTATCGCGATATTCTCATCAAAGAACTGACCGCCATGCCAAAGGAATATGCGGCGTTGTTCTGAAAATAAATAAGGTATCACCTATAATGTAGTTTGAAATGAAGCAGCAATCGAGAAGGAATTTTGTTAAAAGCAGCCTTTCAGCCGGACTGGTTATTGGCGGCAACGCGGATCTGGCACCTAAAAATGTGTTTGTTCATCACGTGTTGTTTTACCTGAAAAATCCGGGTAATGCAGGGGATAAGGATAAGCTGCTCGAAGGATTGAACAAGCTGGCCAAGTGCCCGACCATTAAAATGGTTCACATCGGAACACCGGCAGATACAAACCGCGAAGTGATCGAGCGGAGCTATGCATATTCCTGGCTGTGCTTTTTCGACAGTCCGGCAGATGAAGAAGCTTATCAGAAACACCCGATCCACGATGATTTCAGAAATAACTACGCGCACCTGTGGGAGAAAGTGGTGATTTATGATTCAGTCGGGCCAAAGCGTTAGTTGTTTGTTGCGGTTTTGATGAAAGCAATGCAGGCTGCTTAGGCGGTCAATGTGTGATTTGCGATGGTACGATAGAGATGCCGGCTGGCACGATATTCGTATAATCATCGAAAACAAACAAAAAACACATTATGGCAACTGTTGGAAACGCAACCGGCGTAATTAATGATCTGATTGAAATCAATAACGACCGCGTAGCAGGATTCGAAAAAGTAATAGCAGACATTCAAGACGAAAATATTGACTTGAAGGAAGTGTTTCAAAGCTACGCACAGCAAAGCCGTAAAAACGGCCAGGAGCTGGCAGCTATCGTAGGCGCTGCCGACGAAGTTGAAACAGGAAACAGCGTAAGCGGTACTTTGCACCGTGCATGGATTGACGTAAAATCCCTGTTTGGCGGTAGCGACCGTGCGAGCATTTTGTCAGAAGCCGAACGTGGCGAAGACGCGATTAAGAAAGCTTATCAGGATGCATTGGCAAGTTCAGATCTGCCTGCAAGCGCAATCGAGGTTGTAAGAAGCCAGGCGCAGGAAATCAATGCTGCTCATGACAAAATCAAAGCATTGAGAGATATTGCTAAGGCATAATCCAAGCAATAAAAAGTTGAAGAGCTGCCTGAAAAGGCAGCTCTTTTTGTTGTTACGGCACTACTGTCCACATGGAGCCATTTTTAGTGGCTAGCTCCGTCAGTTTTCCTTCTCCTGTGAGTGCGCGCAATTGTACTTCCGCCTCATTGCGGGGAATGTTTGAAAGTCCGGCGAATTCGCGTGCAGTCAGCGAGCTGTATTTACCGAAAAGGCTATCCCATTTCGTATCAATTTCCTTCTTCGCAGCTGCCGGCATTTGTTCCAGCAGAGCTGCTTCGTAGACTGAATATGGTTTAGTACCGTAAACTTTCTGCTGATCTCCCTGCGCATTTACAAAGAACAGGGTAGGGAACCCTCTCACTCCCAGCTGCGCAGCCAGTGCCAGGTCTTCCTTAAACAATTCGTTTGCTTTTCCGTTGAAATCACTTTCCAGTTGAACGGTATCCAGTCCGACTTTCGCGGCAGCTGCGGCCAGGTTTTCCCACTTAGTGATATTCTGTTTTTTGAGGAACAGCATTTCCCTTAACTCGCGAAGAAAATAAACTGCTTTGTCAGTATCCTGTAACTGAGCGGCTTTGAATGCAATGGAGGGAGGGTAGGAGGAATGCAGCGGATCTTCCAGCCACACATCCCCGTCGATGGGCATGTCGTAATGCAAACTTACTTCGTCCCAATGCGAGGCCACATCGGAAGGCTTGCTTATGCCGCCACTGTTGTAGCTCCAATCGGGCAGCAGTCCGCCCATGCGATATTCTACCTCTATATACTGCCCATATTCGAGTTTAAGCCTTCGCAACTGCGGCTCAATTCCCCAGCAGGAGGAACAGATCGGATCTGTGAAATAGATGATTTTAACCGGAGCAGAAGCGGGGATTTCGGTTCCCGTTTTTGTATCAGTGGATAAGCCGGGAATTTCGCAAACGCCCGTTTCGATATCACACAGGAGTGGGTTATTAGTTGTTAATTCCATTTCAAATTATTGATTTTAATACAAATCTCGGCAAGTATTGCGTGCGGGTCAATTAGTCAGAAAAAGTTGACTGCCTGTAATCTGTAACTTTTACCTGGCCTATCCTGTTGCTAGCTTACAAGAGGCGGGATAAACAGCAAAATTTCAGTCAAGAATATGGAAAATGGAAGTGAGGCCCAGAGCCAGTGCCCGGCGGAAAGTTTACTTAAACAACTGTCTGGTAAATGGAAGCCGCAGATATTTCGCAGTGCATTAAAGCAGCCGGTTCGTTTCAATGCGCTGTTGCGCGAGTTGGAAGGTGCCAGCAAACAGGCGATTGCCAGCGCATTGAAAGAAATGGAAGAACAGGATCTGATCCGGAAGACCATTATCAATGAGAAACCGCTTCACATTGAATACACACTTTCTGAGAAAGGCAGGTCGGTTATCCCCATTTTTAAACAGCTTGAAAATCTGGCCGGGTAAGTTGCTTTAAGTTTGTCAGGGGTTTTGAGCAGGCATTTTTACCTGTAATGCAATGGCTTCTTCCAGCGCTTTACCATGTAAGTTGATAGCCACGATTTTTCCGGATCTGTCAACAAGCACATTGAATGGAAGCGCTTCAATTTCATAAGTACCTGCCACAGGCGACATCCAGAATTTGAGGTCACTTACCTGCGGCCAGCTGATCGCCAGCCTTTCAATCGCCTTCTCCCAGGCTGGTCTTTTACTATCCAGCGAAACGCCCAGGATTTCGAATTTCCCTTGTTTTGCAAATTGGGTATGCAGCTTTTTCAACTCAGGCTGCTCCTGAACACAGGGTGCGCACCAGCTTGCCCAGAAATCGATCAAAACCACTTTTCCGCGCAGCGAAGATAATCTGACGGTATCATCTTTCAGCCCCGGCAATGCGATTTCGGGCGCTGCATTCCCTACTTTCACCACGGTACCCTGTGCATTTGTTTGATATGAAAATGCAAGCACCAGAAACGAGGCTAACAGGAATCTACTCAGTTGATTAACCATATCAATTTACAGGATATCCCTTGTCTATCCAGTTGGTTTTGATGTTTTTAGGAATGTCCAGCAGGCGGGGTTTGGTGAAGTTCTGGTCTTTCAATGCAGTAAAGGCAGGACGAATATTCGGGCATTTTTCAAATGGGCAGCATCCGCAGTAAAGTACTACTTCGCGGTTTTTATCCTGTTTGGCAAGAATGGATTTCAGCTGGTCGATGTTACCGTGCTCATGCGCAGCGCCCGCGTCCAACGAACCTTTGATAACCGCCTGGGGACCCACATTGATGATGACCGGCTGCGCTGCCGAAGGATCATTGATCTGCTTCGCGAGGTCTTCGGTGGATTTCAGTTCGGCTGCTGTCCAGGGTTCTTTGGTAACCTGCGCCTGCGCTATATTCAATGTAAATATGCCAAGTACCAGACTGGCGATTATGCTGATTTTTCTCATCATGAATTAAGGTTTTGGTAAAAATACGTCTTTGTAATCTATATCTAAGAACGTCGGTGCGAACAAAAGCTGCATCCCGCCGGCATTTAAATGTGACAACGAGCGCAGAATGGAAAATCAAATGCTATCCGGAAAGCGCCTTTTTGACGATGTCTTTTTTCAGCCGTGAAACAGGAATTCTGGCGCCGTCTTCCATCACCAGATAGCCGCTATCTTCTTTAATAAGGCTTTTGATGTAAGTTTGATTAACCAGGTGCGAGTTGTGCGGGCGCAGAAATCCGTAACCGGAAAGCATTTCGTCGTACTCAAACATCGGTCGGGACACCAGCATTTGCTCGCCTCCGTCCAGAAAGAAAATCGTGTAATTGTTTTCAGCCTGGCAGCGGACAATCTGGGAAACCTTTACAAACCTCGTTTCTTTGGCAGAAGAAAGCCCGATCCTATGTTCTGATCTCTGGCGCGATGTCACGAGCAGGTCCATTAAGTTTTTCACCTGCACATTTTGCATTTTCTGGTCAATCTTCTGCTGTGCGCGTTGTACAGCCGTTTGAAGTTCCTGCGGATCAATGGGTTTCATAATATAATCCAATGCAGAAAAGCGGATCGCCTGAATGCCGTACTGATCGAAACCTGTCACAAATACTAGCTCGAAATGGTGGCTGGGCAGCATTTTAAGCATCTCAAACCCATTCTTACCGGGCATTTGAATATCCAGGAAAACAATGTCCGGTTTGACAGACAGGATGAGTTCTGCTCCATCGTCTGCATTTCCTGCGTGGCCGGCAACCATCACCTGCGGGCAGTACCGCGCAAGCAATGCGATCAGATTGTCGACATTATGAACTTCATCATCAATGATTACTGCCTGCATCAAAGCCACTGTTTAAGAGTTATCGTAATCCGGGTCCCATTGCTATCCGACTCGATTTGCATGCTGATCAAACGCCGCTGCTTGTTCAGAAGCTTGATTCTTTCACGCGTCAGACCAAGTCCTTTTCCGCCGCTTTTGCGGGAAATGTCAAACCCGCTTCCATTGTCTTTCACTTCAATGATCAGTTCCGTTCCGCTTTTTTGAAATGATACCGTGAGCTGTCCATGAGCGCCCAATGCAGAAATGCCGTGTTTGATGGCGTTTTCTACGACAGGCTGGATTAACAGCGGCGGTACTTCGGTTTGCACGTTGCCCAATTCTGGCGCGACCAGGATCTGGTAAGTAAAGCCAAACCGGAGCTGTTCCAGTTTGATATAATTTTCAATATTGCTGATTTCAACCGAGAGTGGCACCATATCTTTTTCAGATTGCGTGAGTGTATTTCTCATCAGCTTACTAAAACCGGAGAGGTAGGTATTCGCGCGGTCGATCTCATTTTTGTTAATCAATCCCTGCAGTGAGCCTAATGCATTGAAAATGAAATGCGGATTGAGCTGCGATTGAATGGATTGCAATTCCAGGTTTGTTTTGGCCGCCTGCTGCCTGCTTTTCCTCAATCTGCTCCGGAACCAGAGATAAATGAGGCCGCTGATAATCACCAGTGCAAGCCAGGGCTTTGCAAGCAATGCGATGGGGATAAAGATCAATAACTGACTGTTATAGGCAATGCTATTCAGCCAGTGATGGTCTACTGCGAAAGGGTATGTGCCAAAGTTCTTTTGCTCCGCACTGTATGCATATTGCAGCTCATAATTGCCGTCGATCAGCCAGGTCCAGTTTTCGTTGGATTGTTTCAGTGCAATAAATGGCGTCAGTTCTTTGAAGGTACCTATCCATTTACCCTTCGGACCAATGCGGTAGCGGATGCGCGTTGGCTGGATCTTCCCGTCGTAGTAAGCTTTTTTGAAACCAAAGAAGAGCTCGTTCTCTGCGATCGACAGACTGTCAGGAACTGCGTTCGGCTTGGAGTATCTGTTGGGAGCTCTGTTGAAGAAGTGCATAAACCGGCGCAGCTCGGTGGTATCCGCGGGATTGGCATTCCCGCTTGCCTGGATATTTACATAAAACAGTTCAGGTTTGGGATAGTGTAAGGCTATTCTGAGCTCACTGAGTAGCTTACCGGAAGAATCCAGAAGCGAGAGTGTTATGCTATCCGGGCCGAATGGTAATGCCGGTGCGGCAGCACATTGTTCACCACCAAGCATATACGCTTTCACTGCATTGCTGCGCTGATCAAAGCTGGGGGCTTTTCCGTCCAACAAAACCTGGTATCCTGCTTCCAATTTGTCGGCATTCCGGATCACGGGAATCAGCCGCTCGGCCATTCTGCCAACCTTAACATGATAAACTCCTGGTTTGGAGAAAATGTAAGTAGGTTTGGTAACGGTGTCAATAACCGCATAGCCGGACACTTCGCGTTTCTCCTGTTCGGTAAAGCTTTGAATGATCAGATCGAGTCGCGGCTGCGCATTTTTTTCATTGATCAAAAAGCGGTTTGCGCCTTTTTCAAGCAGTAAGATCTGACTATTTGCATTCAGCGCTACGGTAAGCAGAAGCGAGACAAGCCAGCATGATCTCCATGATTTCATACTTCAAAAGTTTGGTTCATGGCAAAGATCAAGCAGCATAGAGGCTGTAAAAACTGAGATTGTGCGGATAACACCTGTCAATGTGTAAAATGCAGGATCAGTCTGAATCTAATCAGGGTCCCCGCTATTGGATACACAAATAACCGGCGGCTACATTACAATTCCATTCTTCGGAAGGATCTTTTCAGGTATTTTTTCAGCGCCGATCAGTTGCAGCAAATTGATCTCAATCGTGCGCGACAATGAAGTCATCGGAATATCATTTGGCCCGTTTTCAAACGGATTTTGCAGGATATAAGCGATCCATTCCACGTAGAAGAAGAGAAAGGAAATCACGAAAGTGATCGGTATCGCAATGCGGCCGATGCTTTCCACGAGGCCCATCGGCAGGATCAACGTAAAAATGAATATGACCAGCAATACGAAAAAGCTGTACTGGGTTGGGAAAATCGTGTTTTTAATGCGCTCGCACATTCCCATGGAGTTACACAACCGCTGAATGGTATCGTCGATGTTCTGATAAAGTAAAGTGGGGATCTTCCCCTGCTCGTGCAGCTCTGCCATTTTAAACTGGATCAGGTTCAGGATCGCATTCGGAACATTGTCCTGACTTGATACGTAATCCAGCTCTGTTGCACTCAAATGCAGGTCGGCGTACACAAGCACCTGGTTTCTGCGCAGCGAATTGGCCAGCGCGTAGCACCAGGCAATCTGCAGATGTGCCAGGTTGGATACAGCCTCGTCTTTCTCATTCCGCTCCGTATTGATGAATGCGCTCGCCTGGCGGACCAGCGTGCGGCTGTCGTTTACGATCGCGCCCCAAACTTTGCGGGCTTCCCACCAGCGGTCATAAGCGGAGTTGGTCCGGAAACCGAGCAGCAATGAAAGTGCTGTACCGAGAATGGTGATAATGGAGATCGGAAAGGAGAGGAAGTACCAGTTTTTGGTACTGTAAAGATAAAAAACGAGGGTTGCGTAGACTGTCACTGCGAGGACTCCGGCCCAGATGCCTCTCAGCAGCCGCCAGATCGAAAATACTTGTTTTACGTACATAAACTGCTTTCGAAATCTTTTTTGAAAAGGTAATAAAAAAACGGAGCTCTGAGTTGACCCTCAAAGCTCCGTTTTAAAATATTATGCCGGTTGATCAGACTGCTGCCGGCTCAGTGGCTGGTGTAGTACCATCGTCTTTCTTTTGGTGCCCTTTTTTGCCCATTGCCAGCTTTTCAATGGCAACAAACAAGACAGGTACCACGAAGATTGCCAGCGAAGTAGCGGCAAGCATCCCGCCGAACACGGTCCAGCCAATTGTCTTGCGTGACTCGGCTGCGGCGCCGCTCGCAAATGCAAGCGGAAGTACCCCGAGGATAAATGCGAGCGAGGTCATAATAATTGGTCTCAGACGCAGCTGTACCGCTTCCAGCGTAGCTGCTACCAGTTCCATTCCATGGTCGACGCGCTCTTTCGCAAATTCGACAATCAGGATCGCGTTTTTGGCGGCGAGACCGATCAGTGTAATCAAACCGATCTGTGCGTAAATATTATTAGACAGGTTCGGAAGGAAGGTCAGCGTCAGGATTGATCCGAATGCCCCGATAGGTACAGCGAAAAGAACCGAGAATGGGATAGACCAGCTTTCGTAGAGCGCAGCCAGGAACAGGAACACGAACACGATCGAAATAGCGAAGATCGTGGTGGTACTGTCGCCCGCTTTAATCTCCTCGCTACTCATACCCGAGAATTCGTAGCTGTAACCTGCCGGCAACTTTTGGGCAACTTCGCGCAAAGCCTGAATTGCCTGGCCCGAGCTGTAACCCGGCTTGGGCGTACCATTGATCTCGACTGAACGGTAAATGTTATAGTGAGAAATCAATGCAGGGTTTTCTACCACTTTGGATGTAACCAGCGCACTCAGCGGGATCATGTTCCCGGCCTGGTTACGCACGTAAAACTTCTGAATTTTATCAAGAGAAGACCGGTAACTGCTGTCGGCCTGCACCATCACGCGGAAGTTACGGCCGTAAAGGTTGAAATCGTTCACATAGCTGCTACCCAGTAATGTCGAGAGCGAACTGAATACGTCAGATACCCTTACACCCAACTTTTTGGTTTTCTCACGATCTACATCGATCTGATAACTTGGTGTCCTTGCATTGAAGAAAGTATAAGCCATCGCGATTTCAGGGCGTTTGTTGACCTCGCCCAGGAAGCTGCGCATGACGCCTTCAAACTGCTGGATGTTGTCGGTACTTGTAGACTGCTGCAACTGGAATGTGAAACCGGAGGTAGCACCGAGACCTGGGATCGCGGGCGGCGCAATAGCCAGTACCCTTGCTTCTTTAATGTCGGCAGTTTTCTGCTGGATCTGCTTGATCACAGCCTGCACGTGGTGTTCGGCTCCTTTACGGTCAGCCCACGGCTGCAAGCTCAAAAACAGGGTACCTACGTTGGATTTGTTTGAGAAGCTAACTACGTTAAGACCAGCCAGACCACCTGAAACGCGTACCTCAGGAATAGTACCAATGCGTTTCATGATTTCTTTAAGCATCGCAATGTTACGTGTTGTCGACGTCGCTTCCTGCATTTCATAAGTTACAAAAAGGCGGCCTTCATCTTCCACAGGGATAAATCCGGAAGGTTTGTTTTTGAACAAAAAGAAAAGACCTACGAACAAACAAACCATCATGACCAGCACGAGCGGCGTAGCTTTGATCCATTTGGAAACACCACGTGTATAGCCGAGGGATACCTTATCAAACCACCTGTTGAACCGATCGAAGAATTTCTCCAATGCATTTTTCTTGTCACTTGCTCCTTTGGAAGGTTTCAGCATGATCGAGCACAAGGCCGGTGTCAGCGACAAAGCAACAAATGCAGAAAGCAATACAGAAACCGCGATGGTAATCGCAAATTGTTGATAAAGCCTTCCTACAATCCCGGGGACAAAGCTTACAGGAACAAACACTGCTGCAAGGATCAATGCGATCGCGATAACGGGCCCGGAGATATCTTTCATCGCCTGGATCGTTGCCTCTCTCGGCGACATTTTCTTCTCATCAATATAATGCTGCACGGCCTCGACCACCACAATCGCGTCATCGACGACAATCCCGATAGCCAGTACGAATGCAAATAATGTCAGGGTATTGATCGTAAAACCGAACGGAATGAAAAATATCAGGGTACCGATCAGCGAAACGGGGATCGCGAGGATCGGGATCAAAGTTGCCCGCCAGTTCTGCAAGAACAGGAACACCACGATTACCACAAGGATCATCGCTTCACCGAAGGTTTTGAGTACCTCCTCAATAGATACCCGTACCACGGTGGCAGTTTCATTAGGGATAACGTAGTCGATGTCTTTCGGGAAAGTCTTTTTCATTTCCTGCAAAGCCTTCATCACACCGTCGTAAGTCGCCAATGCATTGGCACCGGGCGCCTGATAGATCAACACGAAAGCAGCCGGCTTACCTTGTACGAATGCATTGGATGCATAGTCAAACTTACCCAGCTCGACACGCGCCACGTCACGCAGGTACACCACGCTTCCTTCTTCAGGAGAGGCGCGAACGATGATGTTGTCAAATTGTTCTTTGGTATTTAAACGGCTGTTTGTCAGTACACTGTACTCGAATGTCTGCGTGCCGGGCTGCGGGTTTCCACCAATGGTACCGGCAGCAACCTGCAAGTTTTGCTCGGCCAATGCAGCCGAAACATCAGCGGGTGTCATGCGGAGATTGGCCAGCTTGTCGGGATCCAGCCAGATACGCATACCAAAATCATCTGCTCTGGATACGATATCACCAACTCCTTTTACACGCTGTAATGCATCTTTCAGGTAAATGTTGGCATAGTTACCGATGAACTGTGCGTCGTGGGTACCGTTCGGCGAGTACAAGGCCAGAACGATCATGATACTCGGCTGGCGTTTCCGCACGGTAAGTCCGAGGCGCTTAACCGCGTCTGGCAATGTAGGCTCAGCCACACTCACCCGGTTCTGCACGTCCAATGCGGCAATGTTTACGTCAGTACCCACGTCGAAAACAACGTTAATGCTGCTTTGCCCGCTGCTGGTCGAGTTACTTGACATGTAAGTCATACCCGGCGTACCATTGATCTGTGTTTCAATGGGCGTCGTGGTAGTTTGCTCGACCGTCTGGGCATCTGCTCCCGTAAAGTTACCACTCACGGTGACGGTGGGAGGGGTCACGTCGGGGTACTGCGCCACCGGCAGGATCGTCAGGGCGATCAGGCCCACCAGAACCAGTACCACGGAGGTAACGATGGCTGTGACGGGTCTTTTTATAAAAATATCTGCAATCATTTTTACTGGATTATATTAAATGCGATAAGAGGACCGGATCAATTACCTTCTTTGATAACTGCTCCTTCTCTCAGATTTTGCACGCCTTCAACAGCGATTTTTTCTCCTTCTTTAAGTCCTTCCTTCACGATCACATTGGAGCCGATTGCGGTTCCCAGGGTAACCCTGCGCTGGCTTACCTTGCTGCTGTCGCCTGCCACGTACACGAAGAACTCGCCGAGTTGTTCGGTAACGGCTTTGTGCGGGATCACCACGGATTTGGCAGCCGCATTGTTGAGCACGCGCACTGTTCCGCTCATGCCGGCGCGCAGGCTGTTATCCTGATTGGCAAACACCAGCCTGGCTTTGATAGTACCTGTCTGCGGATCCACTGCTCTGTCCAGTAAGGCGAGCTTTCCGGGTATCGGATAAATGTCAGCGCCGAATTTCAATGTAAAAGTGGAATCGCTGGACTTAGCATTTTTCAGCAGTGTCGAGAAACGGTAAATCTCTTTCTGGTCAACATTGAAGTCAACTGCAAGCTGGTTGTCGGTAGAAACGGTGTTCAGGATAGTCTGCCCGGCAGATACTGCAGCGCCAACTTTAACGGCCGAAATGCCGATCACACCATCAAACGGAGCTTGTACCTGAGTGTACCGCACGCTTGTCTGCACCGCCTTGATATTCGCTTTGGCAGCTTCTGCCTGTCTTTTTGCTACTTCAAGCGCCGCGTCTGCATTGTCCACCAATTGTTTGGCGACAGCGTCATTTTTTTCGAGCTCGTGGTAACGGTCTGCATCCTTTTGTGCGCGGGCCAGGTTGGCTTCCTGTACATTCAGGTTAGCAACCGCCTGATCATAGTTGGCGTTATAAAGCTGCGCGTCGATCGAGTAGAGCAGCTGGCCTTTCTTAACCCTCGCGCCATCTTTGAAATGAATGCCGGTGACAAAGCCTGTTACCTGCGGGCGCAGCTCTATTTCGTTCAATGGCACAACTGTGCCGGGATACTCGTCATAATAAGAAGCTTCCGTGGTAGTCACCTGCTCCATTTTAACTGCTACCGCCGGTGGCTGCATAGCCTGCTGTTGCTGCTGGTCTTTTTTTCCGCAAGCCGCTACGATGAGTAGGAGGGCTGCAACCGGATAATATTTCATGGTACTTTTGAGCATAACTGGGTAATTTCTATTGATATCTGTTATAGGGTCGGTTGCTTAGAGGTAGTTGATCTGTCCGAGCGCTTTCTGCACATCGATTTTGCTGGCAAGTACCTGATACAGCGCATTGTAATAGTTGATCCTCGCTAGTCTCAGATCCGTTTCTGAGGTAACTACTTCCAGGTAAGTCTTGATACCCGATTTATATTGAAGCTGGATCACATCATACACTTCCCGCGCCAGGTCCACATTTTCTTTCTGCGCCAAAAGGTCGGTCAGGTTGCCTTTGTAGTTGGCCAGTGCGGCTGCGTATTCGGCATTAACATTGTTCTGAAGTCCTTTTACATCCCAGTCCAGTCTTCTCAGCTGCCATTCGGCCTGCCTCAGATTCGCTTTTCTCTTGCCTCCCTGGAAGATCGGCAGTGACAATGTCAGGAGCCCGAAAGAGTTAGGGTAGTTTTTGCTATACAAATCGGTAAACTGGTTATTCTGAAAGTTCAGGTTATATGCCCCGTTCAAAGAAATGTTAGGCAGGTAGCTCCATTTGTTATACTGGATATTGGCCTCCTGCAGCTTGCGCTGGGTAGAAAGGATCTGGTACTCTATCCGCGTCGTGAAATCCACGCTCTGCAAGGTGTCCATCATGACGTCCCGCTCCATTTGCAGGGTATCGTAACTGATATTAAGCGCCTTGTCGAGCGGGTAGCCCATCAGGGATTTGAGATACTCAATTTTTGCCTTCAAAATCTCCTCATTGCCTTTCTTGTTGGCGCGGGTGTTGTTGAGGGAGATCGTAGCCCTTTTGTAGTCGATTTTATCTGCAATGCCTGACTTGTACTGGTTTTCGGCATCGCGCAAGCTTCTTTCCAGGCGGATAATGTCCTCTTCGGCCACGTCAACCTGCTGGGAAGTGGCTATTACGTCGTAAAACGCTTTGGAAACATTTACGGCAAGGTCTGTTTTATTGTTGGCCGTATTCTGACTAGCCGCCAGCTGCACGTCGCGCCTGGTCTGGTTGGCGAGCAATACATCGCGGTTGAATATCTGTTGCGACAAGGTAAACTGTGCGGCAGAAATGTTTTTCACACCAAGCTTAACAGGGTTTCCCGCGATAATGCTGGTTTGCACGATAAAGTTGTGCTGCAGATTGTAATTAAAATTGATCTGCGGGTACCAGTCGGCGAGGCGGCTTCTGATCTGGTTTTCGGTAATGCGCTCATCAATCAGCGACTGCTGGATAACAGGCTGGTTCTTGATTGCGTAGGCAACAACATCCTGCAATGTGGCTTGTTCAAGTACGGGCGCCTGATCGGCTGGCCTCGTAATCGCCTGGCCAATAAGTACGTGAAAAGAGTTCAATAACAGGACTGCCGAGCCAACTGCCAAACGCAATAGTTTTTGTGGCTTTGACCAATACTTCATTTAGTAAATGATTTTGAATAAAAAAGATAATGTGATCTGCAAACTGGATTGTACTAACACGAGCTGAATGTCGTCAGCTGTCTGCGGGTACAAACAGCAGATCAAACCTTAGAAGGAAGGAGAAATGCGGCAACATACTGGGAAACATTAAGGTAAAATCTTGTAACAAACGGTTACATAGAAGGGGTGGGGAAAAGCTTCCAAACAACCCAATTGCATTTATTAAGGATTAAAGCGTAAGAATAGTTTCAAGCCTAGAGTGGAAAAAGCCGCTATAAGCGGCATTTTCTTTAAAGAATTTTATAAAAAAAGGGAATTGTGCTGAATGCGTCAGGAATGAGTTATCAAGCGGACTGCCGGGCAGGCTCAGGCCAGATAGACTCGATGATCCACGCGAATGTGATCACCAGCACGCAGCCAATGAGGTTCAGCCACAAAAAGGCCGTCAGCTCTGTCATATAGCTTATCACCACGAATATCTCCCCAAGTACACTACCCCAGAACACCGCGCGGCTCCCGATTTTCCTGAAATAAAATGCAACGAGGAAAATGCCGAGGATCACCCCGTAGAACAGGGAACCCAGAATGTTAACCGCCTCAATCATACTGCCTAACCGGGAAGCGTACTGGGCAACGAAAATGCAGAAGACACCCCAGAAAAACGTAGCCCAGCGTGAAGCTTTCACATAGTCGCGGTCATCACTGTCTTTCCGGATCATCCTTTTATAAATATCAACAACAGTACAGGAAGCGAGCGAGTTGTAGGCTGATGCCACCGAGCCCATTGAAGCCAGTAATATCACCGCGATCAGCAGCCCGACCATTCCTACGGGCAGGTAGTCGATCACAAAACGAAGGAAAATGTAGTTTACATCGTTGATGTCGCTACCGTCTGCCTTGGAGAGCAGCGTTTTGGCATCTGCCCTCAGATCATTGACTTTCTTGTCCATTGCAGCCAGCATATCCCCGTTTTCACGGATCGCTTTATGATCGTCTTCCCGCAAAGCCTTGGTCAGCTGCATCACGTAAGGCCGCTTTTCGCCCTGGACCTGCTCATGTTTTCTTTCCAGCTCCTGGTACTGGGCAGCATACTGGCTTGTTTTCACCTTATCCACAACAGTCTGATTAAAGAACAGCGGCGGGGTATTGAACTGATAGAATGCAAAAACAAGTACGCCGACAAGCAGGATCAGAAATTGCATCGGTATTTTTAAAAGCCCGTTCATTGCCAGCCCAAGCTTGCTTTGTCCCTGGGAGCTGCCGGTCATGAATCTGCCCACCTGCGACTGGTCGGTACCGAAATAGGAGAGTTGCAGAAAAAAGCCACCGATCAATCCGGACCATACATTATATCGGTTATTAAGATCAAAGCTGAAATCGATCAGGTTAACCTTGCCCATTTTACCGGCTACGTGCACCGCGTCGGAAAAGGACACATTTTCGGGGAGGAACTTGACGACCATTACGCCGGCTACCACCATCCCGACAGTAATAATGCCCATTTGCTGCAAATGCGTGTGAGATACTGCCTGCGAGCCGCCGGCTACCGTGTATAGCATTACAATACCGCCGGATATAATGTTGGTCCAGGTAATATCCCAGCCCAGGATCGCAGACAGAATCAGTGAAGGTGCGTAAATGGAAAGGCCGGTGGAAAGGCCGCGTTGTAATAAAAACAAAAAGGCAGTAAGTCCTCGGGTACGAAGATCAAAACGGCTTTCCAGGAATTCGTAGGCGGTAAAAACTTTCAGCTTACTGAACTTCGGGACGAATGTAATGCAGAGCACTACCATCGCCAGCGGCAGTCCGAAATAGAACTGGACAAAGCGCATGCCGTCTGTGTAAGCTTGTCCGGGTGCCGAAAGGAATGTAATGGCACTGGCCTGCGTGGCCATGAGCGACAATGTCACGTGGTACCACGGCATTGACTGTCCTGCCAGCAGAAAAGAGTCAACCGTCTGTTTCTGGCGGCTGCGGTATATTCCGTAACAAACAACAAATATTAATGTAAGGGAAAGTACAATCCAGTCAAGGTAGTTCATTGAAAGTGTCTCATAAAAAGATAGAAGAGCAGGATCAACACAGCCAGTGTGCCGATCATCACGATATAGAGCTGTCGCCAGCTATTGACAAACGGGGGAAGTCCGTCGCGCGGGTTGTTTTCCTTCACATTCATGGCCTGGGTGGTTTAGGCGGTGCGTCAAAATTAGAGGTAAAAGCAGCACTGACAAAATTGTAACGGTTTTTAACTGCTTTTAGCGTATAGTGCCCGAATGCGGCGCGGGCAGCAGGACACAACAGGCTAGTTTGTAAAACTATAATCATTTATTTTCCTGCAATATTACAATCTATCCTAAGCCTTTATGTTCAAAAAGTACTTTCCATTGCTGGGGTCAGCGCTACTGTTTTTTGCGCAAACGGCAGATTCGCAGAACCTTCCACCGATTTTTGACCAGACTTATCAGAGTCAGAAAGATTCCCGTGTAAAGCATTACCTCACGCCGCAGCGGATCGTGTGGAGTTCTGACAAAACAGGAACCAGCGTCATAGATGCTCAAAAACTGCTGGTGAAAGGATCGGGGCAGGCGGACCTGGTGCATCAGAATTATTGCAGGATGATCAGTAATGGGGAACAAAAGCCGGGTATCCTGTTTGATTTTGGAAAAGAAATTCAAGGCGGCATTCAGCTCATTACCGACCAGCCGGCTAATAAGAAGCCGATCCGCATTCGAATCCGTTTTGGAGAGTCAGTAAGCGAGGCGATGTCGGATATAGACACGGTTTCGGGCGCGACGAACGATCATGCAATGCGCGATTTTGTGATAGAAGTGCCCTGGCTCGGCAGCATGCAGGTCGGTAACTCCGGTTTCCGTTTTGCACGCATTGATCTGGTGGATCCCAACAGGGAATTGCAGCTGAAAGAGGTCCGGGCGGTTTTCGAATTCAGGGATATTCCTTATCTGGGCTCATTCAGGTCAAGCGACGACAGGATCAACGAGATCTGGAATGTAGGCGCTTACACCGTGCACCTGAATATGCAGGAATACCTCTGGGACGGGATCAAACGCGACCGGCTGGTGTGGGTAGGGGATATGCACCCGGAAGTAATGACGATCAATACGGTTTTTGGTAAAAATGAAGTCGTAGCCAAGTCACTCGACCAGGCGCGCGACATTACGCCGCTGCCGGGCTGGATGAACGGGATCAGTGCCTATTCCATGTGGTGGGTTTTGATTCACAGGGATTTATATAAAAACCAGGGTGATTTTGAATATTTACGCAAGCAGCAAAAGTACCTGGTTGGTCTGCTGGATTTGTTGATCCAAAAAACAAAAGACAATAAAGAAAACCTGGATGGAACACGTTTCCTGGACTGGCCTTCCAGCGAGAATCCGCAGGGTATTCACGCCGGCTTGCACGCAATGATGGTGATGACGCTCGAAGCAGGTGCTGAGCTGTGCACCATACTGGACGAGCCTGTGCAGGCTTCCAAATGCAAATCCACAGCTGCTCAGCTTAAACTATATGTACCTGAAATAAACGGTTCCAAACAAGCGGCCGCTCTTCTTTCTATGGCCGGACTTGTTGATCCGCAGAAAGCCAATGCAGACGTGATCGCACAAGGCGGCTGCGAGCGTTTCTCAACCTTTTACGGGTACTATATGCTTCAAGCCAAAGCGAAGGCAGGAGACTATGCCGGCGCGCTGGACTGTATACGCAGCTATTGGGGCGGCATGCTGGATATGGGCGCTACTACTTTCTGGGAAGATTTTGATCTGGCCTGGACCAGGAACGCAGCGCCTATTGACGAGCTGGTACCTGAAGGGAAAGATGATATCCACGGCGATTTTGGCGCTTATTGTTACAAAAACCTGCGCCACAGTCTTTGTCACGGATGGGCGTCGGGACCAACTTCCTGGCTTTCAGAGCATGTTTTGGGTGTAAGTATCGTTGAACCCGGCTGCAAGACGATCCGCATTAAACCCAACCTGGGTGATCTTGCCTGGGCGGAAGGTACTTATCCCACGCCAATGGGCATTGTAAAGATCCGGCACGAAAAGCAGGCAAACGGCAGCATTAAATCTTCCATCGACGCGCCGAAAGGGGTGAAGGTACTTCGCTAATTCAGGTTAGTTCTTCTATTATCTTATGAAAAAATACTTTTTGGCATTAGCAATTATGGTTACTGCCACGGGAATGAAAGCTGCCGGGCTCACTGCCTCCTATTTACGGTGCGAATACAAGGAAAATCCGGTTACGGATGTACCCGCGCCCCGGCTGAGCTGGGAGCTTTCCTCCAACCAGTCAGACCAGCTGCAAACGGCTTACCAGATCATTGTCGCCAGTTCTCAAAATGCGCTTAACGAAAGCAAGGCAGATCTTTGGAATTCAGGAAAAACAGCTTCCCGCGCCACTTACCAGGTTGAATATGCCGGAAAGCCGCTGAAATCAGGGCAGAGATGCTACTGGAAAGTACGCAGCTGGGATAAGAACGGCGTCGCTGGTCCGTGGAGCCAGGTGGCGCGCTGGGAAATGGGGCTGCTTGATAAATCAGAATGGAAAGCTGAGTGGATCGGTCTGGACCTGGATCACCTGGGAAAAGGCAAAGTGTACCATCTACCGCCAGCGCCTTACCTGCGGAAAAAGGTGCAGGTTAAGCCGGCGATCAAACGGGCAACCCTGCACGTGACGGCGCTCGGTCTTTATGAATTTTCAATCAATGGGAAAAAGATAGGGGATGCTTTTCTGACGCCCGGCTGGACGGATTATGATAAGAGGGTTTACTACCAGACTTACGACGTGACAAGTAATCTGAAAAGCGGTGCCAATGCACTGGCTGCGCAGCTATCATACGGCTGGTACGCAGGGTATCTTGGTTATTCATTATTGGTTCAAAATCCCGTGGTGCGCGCATTTTACGGTAAAGTGCCGCTCCTGAAAGCCCAGCTTGAAATCAGCTATCAGGATGGAACCAGCGAGACGCTTGTGACCGATCAAAGCTGGAAAGCGAGTCAGGGTGCGCTCCTGGAATCTGATCTTTTGAATGGAGAAACTTACGATGCCCGCCTGGAAGAAAAAGGTTGGAATACAGCGGGTTTTGACGATCAGAAATGGAAACCAGCGCAGGTATTCCCGGATAAGCCAGAGCGGAAATTGCAGGTTTATCCAGGTCCGCCGGTGCGGATCACCCAAACAATTGCGGTGAAAACAACAAATCGGCGGCCTGACGGCTCTTACATTATGGATATGGGCCAGAATTTCGCGGGTATTGTCAGGCTGAAAGTCAAAGGCGCGGCAGGAGATACCATACAGTTGCGTTTTGGCGAAAAGCTGCATCCTGATGGAAGACTGATGACTGAGAATTTACGAATGGCGCGCGCCACTGATACTTACATACTCAAAGGTGACCCGAATGGAGAAATCTGGGAGCCGAAATTTACATTCCACGGATTTCAGTTTGTCCAGATCAATGGCCTTCGGCAGGCACCCGATAGTCAAACGCTGACCGGACTTGTGATCGGATCAGATACTCCCAAAGTAGGCACATTTGAAACAGATAATGCGATGGTCAATCAGCTTTACAGCAATATTGACTGGACGCAGCGCGCCAATTACATCGACATTCCCACAGACTGTCCGCAGCGTGACGAGCGGATTGGCTGGACTGGTGACGCGCAGGTTTACGTAAAATCAGCCACTTTTAACCGCGATGTTGCTTCATTTTTTACCAAATGGGTAGTAGACCTCAACGATGGTCAGCGTGAAAACGGCGCCTATCCACTCTACGCTCCTGCGCCGGACCTGCGCAAAACCGACACCTTTTCACCCGGTTGGATGGAAGCGGGAATCATCTGTCCATACCAGATTTATCGTGCTTACGGCGATACGCGCATGATCAGCCAGGGCTGGCCTTATATGACAGCCTTCATGGATTTTTTGGAAAAAAGAAGTAATGGAGCATACGTTTTCAAGGAAAATGCATTTGCTGATATTGATCCCAAAGGCGGTTTTGGCGACTGGCTTTCATTTGGCAAGAAAACGCCGCCTGATCTGCTGGCTTCTTTTTACTATGCGTATTGCGCCGACTTAATGTCCGAAATGGCGGAGGCAACCGGCAATATTAAAGGCAAACAGCATTTTACAGCAACTGCGGCGAAAGTCAGAAAGGCGGTTTTGGCGCATTATACCGACTCAGAAGGCCGTTTTAAATGTGATCAGAAAGCCTACGGAGATGGTGCAGGTTATGTGGATGGTGCACTTGGTTTTACCGGTCACACCCAGACTGCGTATGCAAATGCGATTTATATGAATATCATTGATCCAGCTGAAATGAAAAAATCAGGAGATAGGCTGGCTGAGCTGCTGAGGGAGAATGGCGGAAAGCTGGCGACAGGTTTTCTGGGGGCTAAGCCGCTGCTCCCGGCGCTTTCGGCTACCGGTTATTCTGATATGGCTTACAAGCTGTTTCTCAGCAAGGAATTCCCGTCGTGGGGTTTTGAAGTTGAAAACGGGTCTACGACCATCTGGGAACGCTGGGACAGCTTTACCAAAGAAGATGGGTTCAAATACAATGCGGCAATGAACTCGTTCAGTCACTATGCATTCGGCGCGGTTTGTGAGTGGATGTTCGGCAATGCGGCGGGTATCAAAGCTACCCGGCCGGGCTTTGCGGAGTTTGACATCCGGCCCGAGATCGCACCCGACGGAATGGGGCGGGAGGGTATCAGCCGGCTTGCAGCCAGTTTGCGGACAATGAACGGGATGATCGTTTCTGAATGGGCAAAAACACAGAACGGACTCACGATGAAGGTTGTAGTACCTGTGAATACAAAAGCCCGGATATACATTCCGCGATTCAGCGAAGGTCAGATTTTTGTGAATAGCCGCGAAATCAACCAATCGAAACAGGTGAAGATTTTGGGAAAAGAACAGGGGTACACACTTGTGGAGGTGGGCTCAGGAACCTACGAGTTTATCGCGCCGCATTGATGTACTTTCAATTTATTTGTTAACTTTTGCAGTTAGAATCTAAGAACTCAACGTCTAATTTGCTATTGTTAATGGATTTACAAAAATCAGGCTCTTTGAAATCAATCTTCTACACGCTGGCATTCACCGCCATTTTTAACAGCAGTTTTTCTGTTGCATCGTCTGCGCTGCCGATCGAACAGATTGCACCGGAGGATACGATCGCCACAAAGTCACAGGGGAAAGCGTGGGTTGAACTGGCTGCTTATGGATCTACCGCGTCGCGTACCCCTTTCTGGCTCCATGCCAATCAATGGGGCGTTGTACCGATCAC
Source organism: Dyadobacter sp. Leaf189 (assembly GCF_001424405.1). Lineage (GTDB taxonomy): Bacteria > Bacteroidota > Bacteroidia > Cytophagales > Spirosomataceae > Dyadobacter. The sequence continues at coordinate 151,838 of NZ_LMPS01000004.1, read as the reverse complement.
AGGACAGGTTTTCAGTCCGAGGGTGGGAGTGGAAGGCAGAAGTGTGTTGACAAAAGATGAAAGCAAGAAGCTGAAATGGACGCTGCCGTATGGCGCAGAGGTGGTCGGCAATGTGAGCAAGTACAGTAAGCTGCTGATTCCGCAAGCTTATGCGGGGATCGCGCTGGGCAACTTTCAGCTGACTGTGGGCCGCCGTAAGCAGTATGTCGGCTTCAACGATCACGAGCTTGGGACGGGCGCGTATATGTGGTCAGGTAACGCATTACCCATTCCAAAGATCCAGATCGGCTTCGAAAATTACGTACCGCTGATCAAGAACTTCTTCTACTTCAAAGGCTTTTATTCCGACGGCTGGCTGGAAAACAGCAGACCAGTGACGAGCGAGCTAAAACTGCACAACAAAGCACTTTACGTACGGATCGGAAAGCCAAATGGGCTTTTGCAGCTACACGGTGGTTTTAATCACGCGGTACAATGGGGTGGAAAGAGCCCGTATTTTACGGTGGACGGGCAAATGCCGCATGGGTTTGACAAATACTGGTATGTTATTTCAGGAGCAAAACCCCTGGGGAAAGTCGATGGGATTTCTGACTTCGACCGGACCAACAGAATAGGAAATCATGTAGCCAGTATTGATGCCGGTCTTGAGTTAAATTTCAAAGCAGTGAACGTTTTCTTTTACCGGCAAAGCCTTGTAGAAGACGGCTCGCTGTTCTATTTAAATAACGTGAAGGATGGTCTGAATGGCGTCACTTTCACGATGAAGAACACCGAGCACAAGGTATTCTCTCTGCAGAAACTAACTTTGGAACTACTATATACGAAAAGTCAGGGAGGCAGTGAGGCAGTTGACGGAAACCAGATCCGCGGAAAAGACGATTACTTCAATAACGCCCAGGTAAGAGACGGCTGGTCTTACTTCGGCCGTGGAATAGGTACTCCCTTCATTACACCGCAAACAGACAATAACTGGCCGCGTTATGCGGATTTTTTTACCAATAATAATCGCGTGTGGGTCACGCATCTAGGAATGAAGGGCAGTTTCAATGATGCTACATGGACAACTAAATTGTCACTGTCAAGCAATCAGGGAACTTACGATGCCCCTCTTCCCAGCAAGACTTACCAATTTTCTGGTATCATTGGAATAGCTAAGCCTACAAGGCTGTTTGGCGGCTCAACTATCAATGCGGCATTGTCATTAGATCAGGGTAAACTATTTGACGATGCCTTTGGCGCAATGCTTTCTATCCGCAAAGACCTGTTTTTCTAAATTATGATTGCAGGGTGAGTCTGTCAACGCAAACTGCCAGACTATCTCTCCAATAAGGTATTTCAATTTCGAAGGTGGACTTGATTTTTGATTTGTCCATAACAGAATAAGCGGGACGCACTGCTCTAGTTACGTATTCAGAGGTCTTCACGGGGTTAAGCTTAACTTTTGTTCCGCTGATGTCAAAGACGGCCTTAGCAAAGTCGTACCATGAGGTTACACCTTCGTTGCTGTAGTGGAAAATTCCATAGCTTCTTTTATCCGACTCTATGATATCCAGGATTGTTCCGGCAAGGTCAATAGCATAAGTGGGAGAGCCTACCTGATCCACTATCACACCGAGCTGATCACGCTCTTTCCCCAGTCGTAACATTGTTTTTACAAAATTGTTGCCGTACTCAGAATACAGCCAGCTTGTCCTGATTGTAACATGCTCCGGCAGGATCTCGGCAATTGCTGCTTCTCCTTCAAGCTTGGTTAGCCCATATATATTTTCGGGTTCAGCCGGATCGGTTTCGCTTAACAGGCCTGTTACATTTCCTTTGAATACAAAGTCAGTACTAATGTGCACGAGCGTTGCACCGAATTTTCGGCAAGCGGCCGCGATATTGGCAGCTCCATCACGATTTACTTTCCTGCAGGTTTCCTGATCATCCTCAGCCTTATCAACTGCGGTATAGGCAGCACAGTTAACTACGTATTTCGGCTTTTCCTCAGAAAAGAGTTGATTTAGCAATTCTTCACTTAATATATTCCCTGCCTCTTCTGACGGGAATGAGATGTCTCCGATATTTCTTTCTGCGGATACTTTTTTAAGGCAGCTACCAAGCTGGCCAGACGCGCCGAGGACGAGGATTTTCATGTTGTGAAATTTTTATTGTTTGTGATACCGGCTTCAAATATAAGTGTACAAGCTCAAAACCTATAAAAAAGCCTGGTCAGATATCTGACCAGGCGAGTATTGGAATGTACTACAAAAGTTTATTGCCCGCGACCTAAGATCATCACCTGAACTGTTCTAAATATGAGCAATACATCATTGAAAACGCTATAAGACTTTAAGTATTGAAGATCATATTTGAGGCGTTCAACATTCTTCGCCATTGTATCGGCATAGCCAACATTGATTTGTCCAATTGATGTAATACCTGGTTTTACGGTAAGCAGACGTTGAAACTCATGCGGTTCGGCCTCCATAAGCATATCTACATCATACTTGAAAAGTGGTCGGGGACCAACAACCGACATTTCACCTTTCAATACATTGATGAACTGTGGAAGTTCGTCTAATCTCGACTTTCTTAAAAAACGACCAATTGGGGTAATTCTTGGATCATCATCGCCTTGTGAATGTTTAAGCCCCATTTTATCAGCATCGACATACATGCTTCTAAATTTATAAATATAGAACATTTCCCCCCAACGTCCCGAGCGTTTCTGTTTGAAAAATACCGGTCCTGGTGACGTGATTTTAATAGCTAAAAATACCATCAGAAATATTGGAGCACCTAAGACCATCACGATAATGGAAAACACAAGGTCAAACGCACGCTTAGCGGTTTGTTCATTGAAATTTGAAAACGGCTTCGTATTTACTTGTATAATAGGATACATGTCATGGTACTCGATAGTAGCCATGTTGGTCATAAAACCACGGAAATCTGGTACTAACCTGATCTGTGTCCTTTGACGCTCACCCATTTTGATAATCTCCCTAACCTGGTCATCGGTGATTTCATTCAGGCAGCAATACACATAGTCCAATTGTTTTTCCCGCACAAACATTTCAAGTGCCAGCACTGGATTTTGTTCAGATAACTCAAACATTCCATAATATCTATATCCCAACTCTCTTCTCTCCCCATAAAACTCGCGTATCAATGACGCCAGCGCTCCTTTACCCACAATTGCGAAGCGGTTGTAGTTGTAGCCAGCCTTTCGATACAACTTAAGAAACAGGACCGCAGCTGCCCTCGACAGGATAGACATGATTATGAATAGGCAGTAGGTCATCAAAAATTGATACCGACTATACTCTTCCCCCTGTTTACTTAGGTATAGAAACGCCATGATTATCGCAGCGTGGATAATGGACGCTTTAAAAAATTTACCAAGTTGAGTGTTGAAATGATAGGAGAGGCGAGAAAATTGATAAGTCTTTAATATGTGAATGGTAAGCACCCATACCAAATTTGCAAACAGGAGCAAGTTGATATACTGATTTCGGAATAACTCCGAGAAACCATCAAAGCGAAACAGGTAGGCAGAAAAAAATGAGAAATTGAGTAGAACAATGTCCACCCAGAGATGGACCTTCGGCAGAAGTCCTGGATAGTGATTTTTCATGATATAACGTTGAGTGATATTCGGAATACTCTAATCTAACCGGTTTTTTAATAATTGAATCATTACCATAAAACTAGGCTATTAAGACAAAAACGCTGGAACATTCCGGTGTTCCGCGTCACATTAGCTACAAGTCTAACACTTTAGTGCGTTAAAAGCAAATTATATTTTTCTTATAATTTGGGCCTAACGCAAGTGGAAATTTGACTGGTATATTACACATGATCATCAATCTCGAAATACGATCATAGATTTAGAAAATAGTTTTAACAACTGAGATTTTGACGCCTGAAGAATTCATGTACAGCTTACCTAGGTCAGCTGCAAGGCCTGCATGAACATTCAACTGACCTAGAAGTTTGCTCTGCAAAGGAATATTAGTATCAAGAAATAGTGATAATTGGTCGGCATTGTCAGGAAAGCGGGCTTCATAGGTTCCACGATTGTCTGAATAGGATGCTTTCACAATAAACTCGGTCTTTTTGATGCTGCCCATAAATGCGATATGAATCAGTTTTGTGCGAGTATTGTTCGAAAATCTGAATACATTATTTCTTGGAAGACTCGGATTAGTTTGTTCCTTCGGAACAATAAAGGGTGTCCCGATTGTACTGCCTGAATAAACCCATCCAGAATATTGCGTATGATTAAAATAATCGTCTCTCCCTCGCGGGGTTCCATCAAGCGCGAAAGTTGATCCTCCCTGGTCTAGTGTATAGAGTAACTCTGTAGTAAAAGCTTTTATACGAAAGCTCCCGATGTTTTCAGAATTAAATTTCATTGTTAACCCGTAGAGGCCATCCTTGTATCCTTTTTTGTAATACAATGATCCGTCGTCATATATAAACTGCCGATACAATATTAATTCAGATCTACCAAGGGTTGCCTCGACGGATAAGTCTAGCGAGCCAAGATGATTACCCACTCTGTTTCCTCTATCAATAACATCATATTTAGTCGGATCGACGAATCCAAAAGTAGGTATTCTTTTCCCGGAGAACACATACCAATAATCAATCCATTCTGACGGATAATGCTTTCCTACAGTATATCGATTTGGCGTTACTACGGTGCCTCCCCACTGTACATTGTGGTTGAAACCTCCGGCTACCCGTACTGGCCAAGTGACTTTTCCCAGTTTTATATAGATATTTTTTTGGTGCAGATAGTGGTTCTTTACAATTTTGTTCTTATCAAACCAGCCGTGGCTAATCATCCCTTTAAAAGACAGCAATCCTTTGAAGAGTGGGACATACTCCATGAATCCTATTTGGATCTGGGGAATTGGTGTGCTATTGCCCGATTGAATATAGGAGCCACTCGTGAGGGTAGAGTCCCCAACTATACCAATAATCCGTTTTCGTCGGCCTCCCCAGATTTCTAGCTTGCCAAAGCCGCCTTTTAAATATCCCTCGGGAATCACTACTCCTGTTTTTTTGCCCAAATATGCAACCCCCTGAAAGCCAAATCCCCAGTCCAGACGTTTACCCTTATACTCTCGAGTTATGGATGCATTTAATGAGGTAAATGGGTTGGATGTTGGAACGGAGCCATATTTATTTGCATGAAACCAAAACGGAGTTCTTGAAGAAGTCGCTACCAACGCACTTACTTCAACAGTGGCGCTGATAGGTTTTTGCACTATTGAGTCAGCCGAGAAATTGGAAGCTGATGTTCCTGTCGTGGTGCAGATAGCAAGGATTACATATAAATATTTACATGTTAAAACTTTTATTTTCATAAGAATAATTGTGAATGGTAAAAAGCACGCCTTAATATTCGTGTTTAAGATTGCATTATTTTGAGTGACCTTGATCAACGATCAAGTCTGTTGGTACTACAAAGATTGTACTTTAGGCCAAGTTTCTGAAAGTACTAGCACTTCCAAGTTAGCAAATCATTAAGTTGATCTTATACTTCAAATGTTCTACTATGTGTTACTACAGGTACTGGCATGAAATTTCTAAAGACCAAGCAGCTAAGACCTACTTTAGCGAGTTGCATTTTAAACAAGATTGCCCTCTCAAAAATAATGGAACTCATCTGTCTACCAAATCTGAAATAGTTCATCTAAGTGAATTGGATTTTTTAATTAAAACTATGAAAAGTCTTCGAACAAATTTAATCATATCAATATTGGTACTGGTTTTTTCTCCTGTTGCTGTATTCTGTCAGACTATTTACGTTTCGACAAATGGAAACGATACCAATTCGGGTAAGAAGGGAGATGAGGTGGCTAGCTTAACTAGGGCTTTTGAGCTAGCTAAGAAAAGTAAAGGTACTGTCAGCGGAAACTCAGCACAAATACTAGTCTCAGGTGGTATCTACACTATTACTGAGCCAATCAGATTGGACGAGAGCGACTTTGGAGCTAGCAACTCCCCATTAATAGTGAAAGGCATTGGAGCGGAGAAACCAGTGATTTCCGGAGGATATGAGATTAAGGGTTTTCAGAAAGGTACGGGAGCGCTTTGGAAGGTACATGTTCCACAAATCAAGGGCTACAAGAAACGTTTCGAACAGCTATATATTAATGGTCAGAGACGAACAAGGGCGCAACATCCCAATTCGGGGCTTTTGACACCGACTGATATTAAAGAAGTTGCGTCAGCAAAGGATGGAGCGCATGAAAAAACATTCAGTCAGGTAATCGAAGTGGGACAAAAAGTTACCGATATTCTGGAAAGAAGCTCAGCCGAGGAGGTCAAACAGGTCATCGCTAGGCTTTACCATAAGTGGGACAATACTGTTCGTCGGGTGGACGCAATAGACGCTAAAAACGGCGACTTAGTCGTTAAAGGCGCGAAGATGAAGCAATGGAATAAACTTAATGAGCAAACCGGACTTGTATTAGAAAATGCAAGAGAATTTATAGATAGTCCAGGTGAATGGTTTCTGGATTTAAATGATACTCTATACTACTACCCTTATGAAGGAGAGCAGATGAATCAGGTAGTCTGCATAGCCCCACTGGTTGATAGATTCATCACGATCAAAGGGAAGAGTGCCTCTTTAAAAAGCCATGACATATCATTCGAGAATCTATCATTTAGATATTCTGGTTTTAGAATACCATCGGGAGGAATTGAGCCGATCCAGGCCGCTGCCCCCATTGAAGCTGCTATACAAATTGACTTCGCCGACAAGATCAGCTTCATAAATTGTGAGATAAAAAACGTGGGTCTTAATGGTATTTGGTATAGAAAATCCTGTGTTGGAGGGAAAGTTGAGAATTGCAGTATCACAAATCTTGGGTGTGGTGCTGTTAAAATAGGAACAATGGCAATCTCTTCAAATCCAGATGACCTTACCAGCAATATCAAAGTTGTAAACAATATAATTACAAAGGGAGGATATATCCTTCCTTCATCAGTCGCTGTGATCATTTTCCAGGCGAGTGACAACTTGATTCAACATAACGATATCTCGCATTTTGCATATACAGGAATATCGGTAGGATGGGTATGGGGCTATGGGAAATCTGCTGCGTCACGAAATATTGTGGAGTACAATAATGTCCATGATCTGGGTAGAAATCTTTTAAGCGACTTGGGAGGGATTTATACATTAGGAACCAGCAGTGGTACTCGTATCCGTAATAATGTAATTACCAATGTTAAGGGTAGAAGGTACGGTGGCTGGGGTATATATCTCGACGAAGGCTCATCGGAGATAGTAGTAGAAAATAACATAACAAGAAATTGTAGTAGCACAGGATTTCACTTGAATTACGGCCGTAACAATGTTATTTCGAATAACATTTTTGCAGATAGCGATCAGGGTGAACTACAATTATCAAAACTGGGAGATGACTCGCCAATGGAATTTAGAAATAATATTGTCTCAGGAAAGGTTTCTAATGTCTTTGTTGGAAAGTGGACTCAGGCAAATATCAAGTCAAGCAATAATTGTATCTGGACCAAGAGTAGTTCAAAGAGTACAAACCAAGTGGTTGATAGAACTCCTGAATCACTGAGAGCTAGTGGATCGTATATTTTAAAGAATCCGCAACTAAGGCATGTAGGGAATTCTGTCTTTCATATAGATAACGATGAAGTTAAGAAGCAAATTGGTTTCAAAGACTTCAATGCTTCAGAGGCTGGTGTACAAAAAAGTAAAAAGGGAACTAACGAGTAATGCCGTATAAGAATGCTTGCCAGAGAAATTGAATCGCATGGACAATTACTGTATGTTATCAAGTAGGAGGAAGTTTTGCAAGTATGCGACTATAGCATCATTAGGCTTGTTTACTGATTGTAGTGCTGAGAATGCTTTGCTTACTTCTGAGGCTATTGCGCCGGACATCAAACCAGACCAGACACTTGCGTTTTTCGGAGATAGCCTGACCGCGGGAGCCGGAGGTACAGCGTATGGAAAGATTGTTGGAAAATTCTTTCCTGGCTACAGGGTGGTAATTAATGCTATTGGTGGTCAGAATTCGTTCTCGATAGTTGCTAGACAAGGTGGTTTACCAATCTCGATTTCCATTAAAGACAATGTTTTCAAAGGCTCTACACCAGTTGAGGTTACCGAAATTAATATTCCGTTTCTATCCACAAATGCTTCTGCGCAGAGAATTGCGAAAAGTGGGGTAGTGGCCGGAGTGAGGTGTAAAATTGTTCGTACTGTCCTCAATTCATCAAAACCATTTCAAGAAGTGTACACCTTGGAGCCTGAAAAAGCTACGACTCAAGTAGTGCCGGCGCAATCTGTTTTTACGTTGAACGACGCAATTTCTCTAAGGTCTGCGGTGCAGATTTTATGGGTAGGTAGAAATAATACCGGAAAAGCTTTCCAATCCGATATTACGTCTTGCCTCGAGAAAAGTGTAGATTTTCTTCCAAGTCCGAAAAGATTCTTAATCCTAGGAGTTTTAACTGGTATGAATGACATACGAGGCTCAATGCTAGAGAGAAGAATTACATCATTGAATGATACTCTTGCAGAGAAGTATGGTAATCATTATGTGTCGATGCTAGCGCCAACAAAGGCAGAGATGGATGAAATCAGCTTCAATCCAAATGAACAGGACTTAGCTGAAATTGACGGTGGCCTTTTTCCAAAAAGCATGCGATATGATGGGCTTCACTTGAATAATTTTGGATATGAGATTGTGGCAAATCGAGTAATAAAAAAGCTCAGCGAGTTACATTATTGATGCATGGTACGGTTTGGAGGAAATATAGCTTTTTCAAAATCACGAAGGATGGATGTTTTAGAAAGGGATCGATTTGCGTACTTACGCGCATTGCTCTTATAGATAGAAAGGTCAGATGACAATGCTAATTTAATACCTCTGGCCAACTCTGAGTCTGAGTCCGGTCCTACAACTATGCCTAGTGAATTTTCTTGAACCACTTGGTGTAATGAGGTTCCCGGAGCGGCTGTAACAATCACACAGCCACCGGCAGCCATAATTGCAGTAAATTTGCTAGGCATCACCAAGTCAGAGGCACTCCCTTTTTGCAAAACCAGGTGCACATCGGCAATGGCAAGAAGCTCTGACAATTTTTCATATGGCTGAAGTGGGAAAAATTTGATGTTAGTCAAGTTAGAAGAAGTAGCAAGATTTACTAGATTGTTCTTGGCGCCTCCGGAACCCACGATTACAAAGAGGACATTCGTATCACTTTGGAAGATTTCCGCCATTTTGATAATCACTTCGAGACCCTGTTTTTCTCCTAAGTTGCCAGAATATAAGATCACCTTTTTTTGTTGCTCGATACCAAACTCATCTCTTAGCGAGAGCTCCGGGCTTAACGGCCTAACGAAATCTTCATCAACCCAGTTGGGAAACATCAACAATTTTGCAGTTGGTATTCCTTTTTGCGAGATCTTGCTTATCATTCCTTGACTTACTGCTGAAACAGCGGAGCTTCTCTTATAAAGAAACTTTTCCAGTTTGAACATGATATTAAGAGCCGTCTTATTTTTAATCATGTTTAGCTGTTTTGCCGCATCAATTTGCAAATCCTGAACATGGATCAACAGTCTTGAATTACGAACTGCGCTATATAATAATGGTATCAGTGCGAGATAAAAAGGAGGTGATACACAAATTACCAAGTCGTACTTGCGTTCAAACATTACTTTAAGCCAATACGGAAGAGTTGATAGTGTAAAAGATAGCTCATGAATAATCCTGTTAATTGAATTGATCTTTTTAGGAACAAAAAGCGGACACCTTCTCACCCTTACGCCTTTCAACTTTTCAGTAAACCACAATTTACCTTTGTAAGCATCATGCACTTCCCATTCAGGATAATAGGGATGTGCAGTAATCACAGTGACATCGTGACCTTGGTCAGCAAGCCAGTTGGCCATCTCTCCTGTATACTTACCGATACCTGTTAGCTCTGGTTGATAATTTATGCCATGAATTAGTATTCGCATTTTACTTACAAATTGTTTATTGGGTACCGACTTAGAGCCGAAAGTTGCTTTTCAAGCTATTAACAATTCTAATATTGGCTTAATTATAAAATAATCTTAGGGATCTAACATCTATCCCGAATCGCTTTGGCGGGGGAGCCAACACAAATCTTCTTCGCGGGAAGAGATCGAAAGACGGATGACCTTGCACCGATGACCGTGCCTGCGCCAATTGTAACTCCAGGCCCTACATAAACGTCAGTAGCAAGCCAGCAGCCAGGTTCAATTTTAATTTCTTGCGCAAAAATCGGAAAGCTTTCGTCAGTGTAGTCATGAGATCCAGTACATAGATAGCTTTTCTGAGATATTACGACATTATCGCCAATGGTAATGTGACCCAGACTATATAGCCGAACATCATCACCAATCCAACTGTGGTCTCCAATGCTTACCTTCCATGGAAACTGTGTCTGAACAGATGGCCTAATGATAACGTTCTTTCCAACTTTGGCTCCAAAACACCGCATTAGAAATCGTCTCCAGCCGTACATAAATTGGGGCGAGGTGCGAAACAAAAGTGCCTGAACGATCCACCAAAGCTGCACATACCATCCGGGACGGCCACGAAAATCAGGAGGCAACCTAAAAGTTTCTAATAGTTGCATTGTTAGATTGTAAGATTTTCAGAATCAAAACCTATTCCGCCAAGAAATTGTCTTGTTGCCGCGCTGACTTCGAATCGATTTATAAAAGCTGTTTTTGCATTTTGTCGTAGTCTCATTTGTTCTTCATTTTCAAGATTCAGCCATGAGTTTAGTAAGTAAGATGTCCCTTCGGTTGTATCAGATGCAACAAGCCCTGCATATTCTTCTTTAATTTCGTTACAAATATTCACTTGATCACTAATTAACACGGGAGTACCACAAGCTAGGGCTTCAACAACTGCGATGCCAAAATTTTCCTGATGACTAGGAAGAATAAATGCCTGGCAATTATAGTAGGCTCCCCATTTTGAATCACCTTTTAACATGCCTGGGAAGAAAACCTTATTTTGTAAATTAGTATTTCCATCAACAATGGCGGTTAAGCTTCTGCCAAAATCGGTATCTAATTCCGGACCGGCAATAACCAAATTAGGCACGGAAACACCTTCTGAGGCTTTTTGAATTACAACTTGCTCGTAAGCTTCTATTAAAATGTCGACGCCTTTCTTGTAATTGATACGCCCTAGGAAAAGAAAATATTCTCCCTGCAGAGCAGATGGGCACTTGTCCTTTAAAGCTCTTCGCATTTGTTCGGAGTACTCAGGCGGCGTTTTAATCCCGTAGCCAACGTTGATTTCTCGTTTTGGATGATAAGGAGTAAAGGTTTGTCTTGCAAGCATCATTTCTGCCTCACAGGTAAAAAGAATTCCATCTGATTCGTTAACAATTCGTCTCTCAATCAGTTTCCAAAAAATCCAGTTCCGAACCGCTTTTAACCTTCGGCCTTTCGCCTTTTGAAACCATGGATCAAGCATACCATGGGGCATTACGTAGACGGCCGGAATTGATTTTGGATTGCGCTTTTTATATTGCCTAATAGCTGCTGAGACAGCGAAACTCGTATACTGCCAAAGACCATGAACAATGATCACGTCAAAGCGAGAGATATTAGCCAAGAGCCAAGGAATAAGAGCTTCATTGTAGCCCCATGGGCCTTTCCCTCTGCCTATGGTATGAATTACAAAGTTGTCGGATTCTAAGAAGGAGGATTTATCCTGATCAAGTGAGACGACTTCGTTTGAAACACCAAATTTACTCATTTCCGGAACCACATTTCTAATCCCTTGGGGAGGGCCGCCAGCGGCAGGGTTCATACTCCATATAACTCTAAGAATTTTCATGATGTTTATTGAAGCCGAACACCTTCATAGTTTTTTTTCTTATAAATTGCCTTAGCATTAATGACTTTAAGAAAGAACTCGAAGAAAAACTTCAACAAAGTGCTATTTCCTAGTTCAGGATAGCGCTGGCGCATAAGTTTGCTTTCTTTAATCATTTTTTCCGAAGATCCGATAGAGAATGAATCACTATGCATTCGGAATTCTCCAAGAACAAAAGGAATATGAGCTGTTTTTGTTTGTGGATCTAAATAAATGTCGAACAAAAATTTAGAGTCTGCTACATATTTTAGGTTTGCATCAAATCCACCCACTCGGTGAAAGATATCCTTGGTCCAAAAAGCGCTTTGCTGCGCAAATGGTAGCCGACGAATGTATTTAACACCTACTTTGGGTAGGTTCAACGATTTTAAAGAATAAATTAGGTTTCCACTCTCGTTAATATAATTTACGTCACCGAAAACTAAATCAAAGGAGTTCTGACTAAACTTGTCTACTGCCTTTTCAAGAGCGATTGGAGTTAATCGATCATCTGAGTTTATATAGCAAAAATAATCTCCGCTGGCAAGCCTGAACCCTTTATTAACGGCGTCATACATCCCAGCATCTTTCTCAGAGATTATGTGTGCAATTCTATCCGAGTATTCGTTAACGATACTTAGTGTTTGATCAGTGGACAATCCGTCAACAACAATGATTTCGTATTTTTGATATGTTTGATTGAAGATACTGCGCAACGTGTCGCGAATATATTTTTCGCCATTGTAGACAGGTATTACAACGGAGAACAGTTTCTTTTCTTCGTTTTTGCGGGTTTCAGGATGCATTGATTTGGTCAAGTTTTCTTTTCTTTTGGGATCTTTTCTCGTGAGCCAGCTTGGCATTAGATGTTATAATAAAGGCTATCATAATTGGGATGGTCGACTTTATCTTTGGGAGAGGAGAAAAACAGAAAGTCCAAAATACAGTAAATAGGAGATGTAAATAGATTGGTAGATACGGACTTGTTCTGTCATGCTTAAATCTTAATAAGTTGTAAAGTCGTTTACCAACTAACGTTATGATATATAATATTGCCAGAAAACCAAGTAACCCAGAAGTCATCCAGGCACCAACGATAACAGAATGGCTTGGGATGTAGCGTTCTTTTTCAGATATTATTCTATCCTCGTAAAACCGATCTTCCATCATGTGTAACTTATAAAGTAACAATGTGTACTTTCCATTTTCATCTAACGCCCATGACCCATGGCCGAAGATTGGCTTGTCCAGAGAAGCAGTAAGAGCCACAAATGTTTCCGATCGGCCGGTCATTAGGAGGCTTAATGGATTATAAGGATTTTCAAGTCGCTGCAGTTGTCCTGAGGCGTGCTTTCCTCCAAATCCACGGTTTAGTACTAAGTATACATAACTTGAAAAAGCTAATTGAAATGCAATAATTGCAATTGTAAGAGTAATCAGAATCTTTCGACCAGTTATTTTCGGCAGGTAACTTCTAAAGTATAAAACAAGCGCTATGAAAATGCGAATAGCACCATTAGTTCTAGCATCGTATGCCAAGCTGAACAGACCAAAAATCAAAAAGAGCACAATTACATATTTTGTGTAGTGCTGATTTCTATTAATCAGCAAGTAGGCAATAATCAGCAGAGAATCATTTAAGATAGGTGCTAGTCGAAACTTAAAAAATTCCATATCTTCAATAGATACGCCGTACGTATCCGGCCCGAAGAATATTAGACTTATTATTTCTCCTACAAAATAATATAGTATATATCTCTGATCCTTTAGAAGGATTTTACACAAGAAAGTTGTTACAATTATTGCCATCAGGATATTTGCCCAACCTCTGATTAAGTTTTGCGGCGATGTCTGATTAACATAATCACTGATTATTTGTGAGACAAGGAAAAGGATATATGCTTTTTGTATATTCTGCAAGTCTCGCAGTTTATTGTACAGATACGCCCAAGTCTTAAAGTATCTCAGTTCCCAAATCGCGAACAACTCGCTAAAAGCCAGTTCACCTCCTATGTTTATTTTCAAAGAGGTGAGACTTGCGAAAAGCAAAGTTTTGATCTTAATAATTTGGTCCTTATTCATATCAGTGACAGTTAACGAACTATTAGGAGCTCGCTTTAAAATAATTGTGATTTGCTGTTCTTAGCCGAATGAGATTTTGATATCAAATCTCTAAACTTCTCTATTTCGTCAAAAGATTCCGCATTTTCTTTGATCCATTCAAAGGGTTTATCCCACCAAGCGCTGTCGATTAGAAACTGTATGTCATTATCGTTAAACCTAGATCGAATTTTTTTTGCAGGTACTCCCGCGTAAATTGCATATGGTTCGATATTTTTTGTAACCAAAGATCCCGCCCCGATGATTGCACCATTACCGATAGTTAGTCCGTCCAGAATGGTCACGTCATCGCCAATCCAGACGTCATTGCCGATCTCTGCATAGTAACCATCAGTTGTAAGACCGTGTTCAGGAAAGATAGATTCCGATCGAAAAGTAAAACCGGCCTGTCTTTTTGAGCTAAAGAAACTAGGGTGTGTCGAGACAAACTTTGTGGTCGGGTGCCTACCGCTTGTATTGTATATCCGTGACCCGAGTGAGCAGAATCGCCCAATCTTAAGATGGGAGAATCGTACATTTTCGCCTATGTAACTTCCTGTGCCTATGTGGCAGTTCATAAGAACAGAATTATGCGCAACAGAGTTGTGGCCTTCAAAGTCACATTTATTGATCGATACGCCTGAAAGAAATCGCACATTTCTGTTCCTAAATCTAAACTTGTAGATCTCATTCAAAGTATATTTAGCAATTGCTCTGAGCATATTAGTTTAGTAATTTGTCTAGAAATTTTATTTTCTTTATAATCTTGAAAGCAGTAACACTGATGAGTTCCTTTATTGTAATTGATTTCAGATCATATATTAGTCCAAATGTTTCAAAGGAAGTTGAACGGGGCTGTGGTGCAGGAACAGATAAGTCGTACAGTAAAATGTCATCCCCTTGAACCTCATGTATTACATTCAATTCATGTGGTCGTAATTTAAGGCCATAATGCGCTTTTACGAGATATGGCATGGGTTTCGGAGATAATAAATATTGGACGCTTTCACTGATGTCCTTTGAAGCATAAAGATCCACTGCTAACATTTTCTCGTCCAAACCCAAATGCTCGCTAAGCCCGACTCTTTCAAAGAATGAGTCATATTTGACACAATTCTCAAATGAAGGTATCAAATATTTACGAGTTCCGGATGCTAGCGGGACTTGGTTTCCGGTATTAAGAGTCTTGGTGTGAGTTCCTGCGTCGTTAAAATTTGTTGTAAGGGAATGATAGGGGTATACAAAATATTTGTTTGTGGCTACTGTATATGCCATGAAGTGCTTCAACCATGAAGATTCTGACCAATTCTTAATTTTGGTGTGAATATTTGTTCTTCGATACTCATCCGAGGGAGAACTGTTATACCAGGATGTAAATGCCTGCCACATGGAATAGTTCCAGCATTGACCCCATGACTGAGCAAACTGCATTAAGAATACGTCGCAACTATTATACTCAGGCACGAAAGGCCTATTTTTGATAACATTCCACTTATGACTATATAACGAGATGCCACTGATACGCTCATCCTCTCCAAACGCTTTAAGAGTTTGCTGGGTATATGCATAGAAGTTTCGGGAAACATAAAGATCGTCTTCCAAAATTATGACGGAACCGTAAATTGTCGTCAGATTCCCACATTTTAGAATGTGATTTTTAAGACCTAACCGGACTTCGGAAATATCAACAACCTTCGGACCATATGGCCAGTTAAAATTTTGAGCAGTTTCATACACCTCCTCGTTTCCACTCCTATCTATGGAAATATGTAGAGTGATATCTTGGCTATTAAAGTCCGAAAGCGCTAGTGACTTGAGAAGTCTACGAAGTGCTTCGGGACGGTTATACCCGACGACAACAATAGCAGGAGTAGTTCCATCCATTTTATAAGTCCCAGTTAAGAAAGAAAGATACTAGTAAGTATTGAATCAGTGTTTTCCTTATTCAACTTAATGGTTGCCTGAATTCTTTTTAGCTCAACATCTCTCCTCTTTACTATCTCATTCATGGTTTCCAGGTTTAGCAGCGCACTATCGTCCATATTCAAGATGGTATGATCAAGTTTGTTGTCTTTCAGAATAGACACTATTTTTTTATTGTCCTTTGGAATGATGAGGGGGAAAACTAGAACATCCGATAACATCCCCAGTAAGAGCACGTGTAATCTATTGCTAACTATAAACTCTGCATTAGAGTACAACTCTACTGACTCCTTGAGGAGTAGTTTTTTATCTATGAATTCTATTTCGAATTCGTTGAGCTTCTCACATAGCTCAAGACATGCCTCTCTGTCGTAAGATACCTGGTAGCAAAGAACAATTTTGCAGTGCGTAAAATCCGAGGAAGATAAGATGGCTTTCAGCCTGTTTGCAATTTTCAAAAAGTATTGCGAATCATGTTTAATACCATAAGCATTTGACCTGAAGCTTAATACAATATAATTCTTAGAAGGTAAGTCTGATTTGATAGGTTTATGATTACTAACCCATGCTAGATCAGGAAAGTATTTTGTATTGTGAAAGCCAAATTCTCTAGCCTTTGCGAGAGATTCGGTATCCCGAATTCCTAAAAAACTGTAAAATCGCGATTCAACGGATGACCAAAACTGATTTTGAGTATCGAAGTTTCCAACAGATATACCAAACCGGACGATTTTGCAACCTAGGCATCGCAGAATGACAAGAAGGGCGATACCTTTGAGTGTTTGCATTGCCATTTTCCTTCCCGTTCGAGAAATATCACCTGGAACAAAGGCAAGATAATATTTGTCTTGATCTCCCTTCAGCCTATTTGAAATTAATCTCCCAATCAGGGTAGCAACTAGCGTCCGATCGGAAATTTTTGATAACATCTCAGAGTTATTTGATTTCAACTCCTTAGAAAACCATTCCGGCTTATCGCGATCATCCACAATAACTTTACAGTACCTTGAAAGCTGATCAATTAATGCTTTATTAATCAGCAGGTCTCCGGTATTTTCATATTGGGTTCTCGGATTAATGAATAAATATCTCATTATGATGTAGCTAAACAGATTTTTTGGCGACGATGTCTAAAATTAACTTCTTTTCTGTTCCTTTTAAGAGAACAAAGGATATCATTGCCCCAACAGTGAGCAAAATTGCACTATGGCTCATTAATCCTGGCCAGTCTTGAATTGTAAAGTAGGATAGATAGAATTTCCCAATTAAGAGAATTGCCAACATTGACAATATTGAGGGAATCGATGATGCGTAGAATGTGCCAATATTGATTTTCATCTGCTTGGCCACATATATTGGAATGAAAATAAAATTCTTAACCGTTAGCACAACTATGCTTGCAATGACTATACCATAAAGTCCCATATCAGTAAATCTGACTAGACAATAAGCAAGAATGAGATTTACTAACCCCATAAAACAAGTAAATAGTCCGGGAATCCTCAATTTGTTATAAGCTCGATTGATGGAGAATAATGGAAGAATCCCTAGGTTTATAGGTAAAGATATAAGCATCAGATTAAATAGTTCTCCATACTGCGAAAACGATGGGCCAATCCAAAGAGTCAAAAACTGAGTTGAAACCAAACATAAAACAGATACAATTACAGCTATTGAAAGTGACAATATTTTTGTAGATAATTTTGACAGTTTAATTAGCTCCTCAATCTTATTCATCGAGTACAACTTCAAAATTAAAGGACCCAATGCGCCAGAGAGTGTAATTGAAAGAGTCCTGATCATGTTACTCCATTGAAGTAATGCGCCATATTTGCCTGCTTCGGCACTACCGATCATCGTATTAATTAGGAGCAAATCAATTTGTAAAAACAAAATATTTCCTAACTGAATTACCACCAACCATCCACCCATGGACAAAAGATTTTGGAGAATGCTTTTGTCGAAGAGCTTTGTATTCAGAGACAAATAGGGCGTGTATTTTGCAAACAGGATGTAGCTATATATTCCTGCTAACAAACTGGCAATAACCATGGAAATTCCGTATAGCCCTAGCGAAACTTTGACAAATAAGAAGATGATGAGGATCAGGCCAACTCTAATAAATGTGTTTATAACAGTGACACGGTTTACTAGGTCAAGTCTGTTAGCCAGATATGCCGACGTGTTAAACAAAGAGGTAAATGTAGAAACTAGAAACGCTATACTTGTGCAAATGAACAAAACAATTCCTTCTTGTACGATATGAGTTGGAATTGATAAAAAGGAAGCAACGTTAAACGAAAAAATTCCGAGTAATGGTACTAAAATTGCAACAAGAGCGAGTAGGCTTACGAATGCGGTGTTGAAGGTGATATTCGCTTGTTTGTGATTGTCGTTTGCAAGGTCGAGAGACAAGAATCTTGAAAGAGAACCGTTAACTGCAATTGTTATCAGGCCAGCATAGCTAATTAATGCTGTAGATAAAGGAATCATTCCAAATGCGTCAATACCCAGCCGGCTTATAAGGAACGGAGGGAGCCAGAAGCTCATCACTCCGTTCAGTACAAATAACAAGATGTTAGAAGTTATATTTCGTTTAAAGGCAACTTTGTTATCCATTTATTCACCGGCTAGTCTTACATGATTGTATTCTGAGACGACTTATTCAAAATAGTTAAGCACTCCAAAACCTTTTTTCAAAAGTAGCTGGTCTTTTTGAAAGAGAGTCAGATCAGATGTAATCATATCTGCTATAAGCGTTTCAAGTGTGTATTTGGGCTCCCAACCAAGTTGAGTTTTCGATTTAGTCGGATCACCAATTAGAAGCTCAACCTCCGTTGGTCGATAATACCTTGGATCAATGCGCAATACTACCGCACCTGGGGTTAAATGTGCGCCTTGTTCTATCCCTAGTTCAGCAATCCTTGATTGATCAACCGCGGCGATTGTGCCTTCTTCATTTTCTGCTTCACCTCTGAAGTCAATGGTGATACCGAGGAATGCAAAAGTCTCACGGATGAAATCTCTAACTCTTGTTGTGATACCTGTTGCGATGACAAAGTCCTCGGGTTTTTCTTGTTGAAGAATTAGATACATGGCTTCTACATAATCTTTAGCATGCCCCCAATCCCTCTGTGCGTCGATATTTCCCATGTATAGGCAATCCTGAAGGCCTAACGCAATTTTCGCGGCAGCCCTAGTTATCTTCCTTGTAACAAAGGTTTCGCCGCGCAAAGGAGATTCGTGGTTGAAAAGAATACCATTGCATGCAAACATATCATAAGCTTCACGGTAATTAACTGTTATCCAGTAAGCATATAGTTTTGCTACGGCATATGGGGACCGCGGATAGAATGGAGTTGTTTCAGACTGCGGGACCGCCTGTACCAATCCGTACAATTCTGAAGTGGACGCTTGATATATTTTCGTTTTTTTTGTCAGACCCAGCAATCGTACGGCTTCCAAGATTCTTAATGTGCCAATGCCATCGGCGTTTGCCGTGTATTCAGGTTCATCAAAACTTACTTTCACATGACTCATTGCAGCGAGATTATAGATCTCATCTGGCTGAGTTTCCTGGATGATTCTCGTTAAATTCATTGAATCAGTCAAATCGCCATAGTGAAGTATGAACTTCGGATCATCACTGTGTGGATCTTGATACAGGTGGTCGATGCGGTCTGTATTGAAGAGAGAACTTCTTCTTTTAACACCATGTACTATATAGCCTTTACTTAAGAGAAGTTCACTGAGATAAGCACCATCTTGTCCGGTTACACCTGTAATTAATGCTGTCTTTTGCATGATTAATTCCGTTTTGGTTATGTGTTAAAAATTTTATAATAGATACCATCTTAAAAGGAAGGTATTCATTGTGAGCGCCGGCTATTGGATTGTCAGAACCGGAGAAGCTAACTTGCTGCTTATTGGTCAAAGATTCGCACTTTGTAAGCAATTATCACTTTAATGTTCTCACTAACTATTTTACAAGTTCAGGTCTATCTCGTTCAAGTCTTTCAAAGATTGTTTTTACATCCTGAGATCGGCTCTTGTCAAGAATTAAAATTGCATCGTTCGTTTCGACTAATACCAAGTTGCTAACACCCAGAAATTCGACGTGTTTTTCGGACCCTATAACGCAGTTGTTGTTCTTAAAACGATGCGTTTCGCCTTGCAGGTCCCAATGCTCCCAAATTGATTCAAAAGATCCCA
This sequence comes from Dyadobacter sp. Leaf189, assembly GCF_001424405.1. GTDB lineage: Bacteria > Bacteroidota > Bacteroidia > Cytophagales > Spirosomataceae > Dyadobacter. The sequence continues at coordinate 131,709 of NZ_LMPS01000004.1, read as the reverse complement.
GGTCAGACCAACCAAAGTCAGCTTTGACAACTTTCATTTTTTGTGAACGTTCCATGACCGCATAATCGATACTCTGTGACGGAATCTCCAAGGTCTCTAATTCAGGAATAAAGCCGTCAGTCCGACTGATATATGCCTTTTCTGATGCGCTAAAAATCTTCGGCTCAAACAATTTAAGGTCTGCTAAAAAGGCATCTGCTCTAAAACAGAACATTCCGCTATTCCACAAAAACGAGCCGCTGTTTATAAAAGACTCAGCCGTTTCAATATCAGGCTTTTCCCTGAATGAGAGTACGTCATTTCCGGAAAATTCGATATAACCAAACCCTGTCTCTGGTTTTGTAGGAGCGATCCCGAAAGTCACTAAATAGCCCTGTTCAGCCAAACTCCTTGCTTCCTTTACACAAGCAAGATATAGCTCCGGCTTTGTTATAATATGATCCGAAGGGGTAACTAAAAGTATGTCCTCGGGATCGGCATGGAACGCGGCAAAAGCAACTGCGGCAGCTGTATTGCGAGGTACTGACTCAATAATTTCATCATATTGAAATATTTCCGCACGAAGCAAGTCAGTTTTGGATAGAAAATAGTTTTCCCTATTTCCTATTACCAGTATCGTATCAGCGATATCCCTGTTTCTTTCAGCGGTTAGCTGAAAAAGCGATTTCCCGCCGAACATTGGGATGTATTGCTTCGGCATAGATCGTCGCGAAACGGGCCAGAGTCTGCTTCCGACTCCACCTGAAAGTATAACATGTAATAATTTGCCCATTGTAGAGAGTTCTTATAAAAGGTAGATATCCTTGATCAATTGCCACGATAAGAGACATAGCAATGAATTACAGATCCATTTTGACAATGAAGCCTGTGCCTTAGATCAATTTGAATTAGTTGAGCCAACAGTTGACGGTAATATCAGTGATAAACCGCTGGTATTTTTAGAAATGATGCACAAGCATCAACTGGAGACAAGGGTCGGAAGTTCTGTCCGCCGAGCTGGACCTTTTCCGTTTGGTGAGTGGATTTTTCAAGGTAACGTTGAGTTATGTTCAAATTCGATAATTCCTTTCAAAGTGTGCGTTCTGCTGCGCTAAAATAACATAAAAAGCAATTAGACACAATTGTTAGCTCATGAGCGAATCAGGTCACCCGTGCCATGTTAAGGCTTATTAACTGTGCTACTATCTTCCAGCGTAAGCAGATAGCAGCACAGTGGGGTAGAATTAGCTTTTGCTGACCATCTTCTTCAAACGGGCGCCAAGATTTTGGCTTGAGTTCGCGGATTCTTCTGAGTAATACCCGTACCCATAGCCTCCATAGCCGTACCCATAACCGTAACCTGCGCCATAGTTTACACCGTTGAAGATAATGGAAAGATTTGCAAATCGTTTTGCCCGCTGCAAATCACCGATGCGTTTCAGATGGTCCAGAATTGTATAATTGAATCTGACGATATATAAAGTCGCATCCACATGCTCCGCAATAAGCGACGAGTCGGTCACGAGGCCGAATGGCGGCGAATCAATAAGAATATAATCGTATTTTTCTCTTAACTCGTTCAATAAGATAGGTAGTTTGCCATTGCTTAAAAGCTCAGATGGGTTTGGGGGAATCGGGCCACTGGTAAGGACGTTAAACTTCGGATGTACACCAGTGGATTGTATAAAGTCTTCGCTGCCACCTTGTCCGATGAGAGAATTAGAGGCCCCGGTTTTATTCGAAATTCCAAGTCTTTCGTGCAATGTGGGTTTTCTTAAATCCAGCCCTATTAGCAGCACCCGTTTGTCGGAATAAGCTAAACTTGCGGCAAGATTTATACTGATAAAACTTTTTCCCTCTCCGCCAATAGACGATGTGAGCATTATAACTCGACAATTACCATCTCCTAAATATTGTAGGTTTGTCCTCAACGCACGAAACTGCTCGGCGACAGCACTCCTGCTAGTCATTTTGATAATGGAATCTTCCCCGGAAACGCCGTTTACTACACTCTTCATCAATCCGATTTCACCTAATATTGAAGTGTGAGCAATTCGCTCAATTTCCTCCCTACGTTGAACGGTGTTGTTCAACATGAATAGTATGTTAATAAGAAATATGGGAAGAATAATACCCGCTATACCAGCTCCGAGCCAAATCAAAGATTTTTTTGGACGGATTGGATTAAACGTTGAAATAGGAGCGTCTATAAGTCTACTATCGGTAACAGTAGAAGCATACGCTAACGCAGTTTCTTCCCTTTTCTGCAAAAGGTATAGGTATAACTCTTCTTTAATAGATTGTTGTCGTTTAATGCCAACAAACTCGCGCTCTTTTTTTGGTATGCTGCGAAGACCGGCTGAGAAACGCGAATTGATTCCTTCAAGGTTTCTCTTCGTAACGGCCATTCCGCGCTTCAAATTTTGAACATTTTCACGTATTGATTGTCTAGTCCCTTCTAATTGTGTATTTATTGTTTGAAGGAGCGGGTTATTTGGGGAAGTCGTTCTGGCATATCTTTCACGTTGTAATTCTAGTTCGTTAAAGCGAGTCAGTAATGATACAAGAACAGGGTCGTCAATCATGTACGTTGCGGGAGCTACGGCTCCTTCACCAGAATTTTGTATATAATTATCAACACTCTCAAGGATGCTTATCTTAGTATTAACCTCATTAAGTTTACTATCATTCTCTTTGATGTTTTCTAAAAACAGTTGAGATTCAGCGCTAATATCAGTAATACCTTTTTCGGTCTTATAGGATTCAACATCCTTTTCGACGTCGCCAAGTTCTCCGGTAATAAGACCAAGCCTGTTTTCAATAAATTTAAGTGTGTTGCTTGCCTCACTATTTTTGTCACTCAAAGAAGATTGTACATATACATCAAGTAATTTATTCAATACGTCCTTGGATCTTTGAACATTAGTATCTTCGAAATCCAGTTGAAGAACCGTACTTTTTATATTAGGCTGTGTTACGGATAGCCTATTTAGCATTCCCTCTGCTAACAATTTAGTGTCCATAAAATGAATATCAATCTCATCGTATTCCGACACTATCCCTTTGCTCACAACAAACGCGCCCCACGCATTATTGAATCGTTGATTGAATTCAAATAGTTTTTCCTCGTCATTGAATCGGAAATGAGTACTATCTACGATATGTATAACAAGTGGTTTTTTGAGTCCGAAAGGTGTGATAACTTCTGGTTTTACCACTACTGGACTGGCTTTGTACAGGTTTATAGTACGTAGTCCATTTTTACTTGTATATGACACATCTAAACTTAACTCCTTGATTACTTGTTCCATCAGGGTTTGAGACTTGATAATTTCAAGCTCGTTTTCAACAAGCTTGTTACCCCCAAACTGAGAGCTAAGCTCCGATAAGATATCGCCTTGATTTCCACTCAGACCTTTGTTCTCATCTTTTATGAGAATGGAAGTCCTAGTATTGTAAATTGGTTGTGTTATTTGAAGATAAAAGAAAGCCGCAGTAAGCGCGATTGCGAGAAATATTGGAAAGAGATACCAGTATCTAACATACCTTACAATATATTCTTTTAGATTGAATTCTGGTTCCTCATCCTGAAAATTATCATTTCCAAGACTTAAGTTTTGATTGTTCATAATGACACAATTACTTGTTAGTTAAAGACGCTTCTAAAAAGCTAGCGAGTGAAGTTTAATATCAAAATTCCAAGGGTACCTACTGCCGCTACAATGGATGTGATTATCGGAACAAGCTGCGCGTTTCTATCTGTCGCATTTATCTTTGTTTTTATTGGCTCAATGTAAATGATGTCGTTTTTATGCAGATAATAAAAAGGTGATCTAAATATGTCGCGAGACGTCAAGTCAATTCTGGCATAGTTCCTAACCCCATTTTCCTCGCGAATTATCATTATATTATCCCTCCGCCCATATATGGTCAGATCGCCAGCCAAACTCAACACCTCTAGAAGTGAGATCTTCTCATCAGGAATAACATATACAGCTGGACGGTTAACCTCCCCAAGGACGGAGACTTTGAAGTTTAAATTCCTTACGATCACAGATGGCTCTTTAAGGAAATTCATTAGTCTAGTTCGGATTGTGTCTGCAGCATCAGTAGTCCTGAGGCCGGCTATTTTGACCTTTCCAATTAAGGGGACCTCAATAGATCCGTCAGAGTCGACAAGATAGCCAAGCGGTTGAACCCGGGCACCTCCACCAGTCGGTGAATAGTTGGTACTGGCAGTTGTAAAGGTGTTTGGTGTATTAAATACTTCGTTTGCTTCTGTGTTCAAGCTCCCTACAACTATTGATAAGATATCATTTGATTGTATGACAGGGACATATATCTGATCCACCTGTTGCGAAGATAGGCGAAGTGTGTCTCCTTGGAAATATACAATTGACTTTGGCGACACGCAGGATATAAGGGTGCCAAATATTGTCATACAGCTCAAAATTAGGATTAGGGCTGCTTGCTTTAAACTTCTGTGATAATTGTTCATAATGGATACGATGAGTAAAGTTGCGTGCACATATTCTGGCGTCAATAGGTATTTACGTCAGTTTTATTAATTCGTTTATTCATCCAAAAAATCGTCAAAATAATCACGATGTGATTAGCAGTTGCTTCGGATGTCTGTAGCTGGTCTTGGGAATGTACAAGTCTTATAAGACGCTTTCATCACAAATATAGAATGAATTCGGTCCTCATTCCGGTATATTCAAAAGTTTTGTGTTCTGGAATGGATAATCTGAAATCCAGTTCTTTCGGTTGCTTCTTTGGATCATATCTATATGTTGCATTTTGTGTGCATCTGTTCCAAGGAAGGTAATAAGGTTATTTTTTAACAACCATTCTGCCATTCTGTTTATATTCTCTCCGTAATAAGTTGTCAAAGACAAAATATTAAGCTGCAATTCGCAGCCTTGATCTACCAGTTTCCGATATACTTCTGGGGTAGAGTAGAAGTATGTGTATCTTTCTGGGTGGGCAAGTATTGGTTGGTACCCTCTCTCAATGATTGAAAAGAGAGTTTCTGAGGTATTCATTAGTGGAGTAGAATAAGGTAGTTCAACCAACACCCTATTTCCTGGCAACGTTAGTATAGTTTCTCCCGATGCGAGCATTTCATTGAAATGTTCATCAATAAAATACTCGGCAGCAGCTGCAAGTTCGACAACTAAACCCGCATCCCGACAAGCTGACCGTACTTGTTCTACTTTTGAAAGAATAATTTCAGGAGTATTGCGATAACAATCCCACATCACGTGAGGGGTTGTTACTAATTTCTTGTAGCCCAGTGACTGCATTTTTCTCACCATTGCCACAGCTTCTTCAACGGTTTCAACACCGTCATCGATACCCGGAAGCAGATGGGAATGTATATCTATGCCTATGTGGTCAAGATTAAGTTCTTCAGTCTTCTTTCTATCAAATAACCAGTTGAGCATACATAATTGATCATCACTCTCAATACTAGATTTTAATGACTCGGAGGATCAGCATTTCAAAAATGCATCGAGTTGGACAAATTTAAGATAAAAATTGTAATAAAACATCTGTTACATAAGTGAAATTTTTCCAGGAATGTTAAAAAAAGTGCTCAGTATCCATTATTGAAGACATTCAAGGCCTTGATTTTCCTTGACGATGACTTATCGCGGAGAGATTTTGAAGAATTTACAATTGATTTTCTATGTCGGAAGATTGCATAAATCGAAGTTTTGTTGTCGATTTATATGTCAAAACTAGCCTTGATTATGTTAAAAAGGATCAGAATTGGCTGATATCTCATATCAAGAGCGTTTAGAAAAAGGTCTTAGTCCTGGAACGGGCAAAACATTCCCGTAATATCTTGATTGAACACTCTGTGGCTAGACTATTGGATGGCAACACCATAAACATAGCGAGTTCTGCGATAGGCGGATTTGTATGATTAGAAGTTAGTTGTGTTTCACATCTGAACGGCCCGGTCAGAAATCTTGCTTCTCTAATGCTTCCTGATTCTTGTACAAGGGTCAATAATAAAGCTTCATACCATTGTATGCACCATAGGTAGCCAACAATCCTTCTTATAACATCTTACTAAGCGAGCAACGCAGCCGCATTTGCCATTCCGGAGAATGACTACACAAGCAGTTGTTCTACAAAAAAAAATAGTTTGTAGAATAAATTATAAAATATTAGAAATACTTGTAACTTTGTTAGGAAAGTAAGTGTTATCTAGCTGCAACTTTATTCGTACGGCTCTACGAGCCAGCCGGTGGTTGGTTTACTTATTTTATCCTCATAGTTCTTATCCAATTCGCCGTATAAATGGCTTATTTAGACACCTACACAGAAGTCCTGGATAGTGCTGGCGCAGCACATTTATTAAGGCGAGCTACTTTCGGGCCAACTCAACAAGAAATAAAGGATTTCACAGGCAAGACAGCAGATGAAGCCGTTCAGATCCTTATCGCCAACGCTTCCAGAAGGAGAACACCGCCGCCACCAGTCGAAATGGATGAAACCAGGCCAGATGCTGGAAAGCCCTTTATTACAAAGCCCTTTGATTTATCCAGAACATATACTTACCTGAATTACGTACAGTATTGGTGGATAGGTCTTATGACTGAACAGACTGGATATCCTTCAGTATTGGAGAAGTTAACAGCCTTCTGGCAAAACCATTTTGTTGTGAATGGCTCAGAAGTACAGGACTACAGGTTTACTAATCAATATTTGAACTTGCTAAGAGGACATGCTCTTGGGAATTTTCGGGATATGGTTATTGGCGTGACGAAGGATCCGGCCATGCTAGTTTTTCAAAATGGAGATAAAAACTCGAAAGAGCGCCCGAATGAGAATTACGCTCGCGAGTTGCAGGAGCTGTTTACTGTTGGTCAAAGAGATGTTGAGGGAAATTACAACTATACAGAAGAGGATGTTAAAGAGGCTGCACGTGTTCTGACAGGTTGGCAGGTGTTCAATAGGAATAAAAAGGACTCAACTACATTCGGCGTTCAATACAATGCCGACAGGCACGACACGGGTGCTAAGAACTTTTCTCCAAAGTATAACAATACGAGTATTGCTGGCAGGTCTGGACCAACTTCTGGAGATGAAGAATTGTCGGACTTGGTTAACATGTTGCTCAGTCATCCTCAATCACCCCGGTTTATATGCAGAAAGCTATATCGATGGTATGTAAATCCAAACATCACTCAGGAAATTGAGGATCAGGTTGTTATTCCTTTGGCTGCGTTTTTTTCGAGTGCTGCAAATAATTTCGCAATAGAGCCGGTCATTAGAAAGCTTCTAGCAAGTAATATTTTTTTCGACCAAAGGAATATTGCTGCAATAGTAAAATCTCCTGCTGAATTGATGATAGGTGCGATGCGGTTTTTTGAGCAACCCGTCCCCGACATGACTTCCGATTACGTGGCTTTCCGGAAGATGATGAATTTCATCAACTATAGTATAAATCTTCAGCAGCTCGATTTTTTGAATCAGCCTACAGTCTTTGGCTCTCTTCCTTACTATCAGACGGGGTATTCTCGAAACTGGATCAATGAAACGACATTAGGACTTCGTGGCTCCCGTACGGATATGTTAGTTTATCCAAGTTATACTGTCAAAACAGGCTACAAAATCGGAATCGAAGTGCTAGAAAGGTTGAAATCCATCCAGCCGAATTTTTCTGATGTCCAAGGTACCCCTGCAATCACTTGCGAGCAGGTTCTAGCGGAGTATACCCGTAACCTCTTTCCTGTTGAGCTCTCACAGGCTCAGAAAGATTTTTTAATAGACGCGATCATGATGATGAAGAGTAGTCCGAGAATGACATGGACGAAAGAGTGGAACAATTACAGAAGTGCGCCTGCAGATGTTACAAGGCAAAATATCGTGCTGTGGAGAGTTCGTGCGCTTTTGAAGTATTTGCTAAGAATGGCTGAATATCAAATATTTTGATCAATTGAGATGAAGAGAAGAGATTTTATTGGAGCAGCTGCTTTGATGCCGTTTATGCTGAATGGGTTCAAGATCAAAAGCCTTGATAAGGGGTCGTCAATCGTGAAATCCTTGAGGCAAACAATGGCTCAGCACAACGACAGAATATTAGTGATTATCTATCTGGCAGGAGGTAATGACGGATTGAACACGGTGATCCCACTCGAATACTATTCAGAATACTATAATCTTAGAAGTAATCTGGCGATTCCCGAGTCTAAGGTACTTAGGTTAGACGGCAATCCCGAGACCGGTCTGCACCCCGCTATGACTGGGCTTCAACAGATGTACAATGAGGGTAAACTTGCTATTGTGCACTCAGTGTCGTATCCGAATCCAGACTTGTCTCACTATCGTTCAACAGACATTTGGATGACCGGCGTGGATGCTTCCAAATACGTTTCTTCCGGCTGGGCTGGACGATATCTAGATGACCGGTTTCCAGGTTATCCTGAGAAATATCCTAATTCTGAAATGGACGATCCACTTGCCGTTCAAATTGGTCAGATAAGCACAAAGACATTAGTGGGTAATCAGCAATCGATGTCCGTCACTTTGCAGGATCCCGATAGTTTCTATAAGCTAATCGGAGAGCCAGGAATGTCGGAAGACAATAACCGTCCGTGCTGTGATGCCGGTGACTTGATTGAATATATAAGATTGAAACAAGTATCTGCTGTCGGTTATTCGGCAGAGATAAAGACTGCAGCTGAAGCCGGAAAAAATCTTGCGACTTATCCAGACGCTTCAGCGAAAAATGAACTTGCGGAACAACTCAAGATCGTAGCTAGATTGATTCATGGAGGTCTGAAGTCCAAAGTGTATTACGTGGAACTAGGTGGCTTCGATACTCATGCGGACCAAGTTGGCTCAACAACGCTTGAAGGGAATCATGCAATCCTCCTCAAGAAGATGTCCGATGCAATCGCAGCATTTCAGAATGATTTGAAACTACAAGGTACAGAAGAGAAGGTTGTCGGGATGACATTTTCAGACTTCGGCAGACGAGCAACGTCAAATGCTTCGAAAGGTACCGACCACGGTATAGGCGCTCCCATGCTTGTTTTTGGGAAAGGGATAAAGAGGAATGTCATTGGTACCAATCCAAACTTAATTAACGGATTTGCACCTACAACTGGTTCTTCCCGAAGCTATGATAAAGATATCAAGATGCAAATAGACTTTAGAAGGGTCTATTCGGATATGCTTAATGAGTGGTTCGGTTCTGCAACTTCGGTAGCTGATAAGGTGATGTATCAGAACTTCAAGACAACCTCTTTGTTTTCCGAAACAGTTCAGACTTTGGCTTCCGGTGCTTGGTTGAATCCGGATGTATGGTCTTGTGGTCGGGTTCCCAGCTCAAAGGACATTATTAAAGTCAACGCTGGTCATGTAATTGAAGTGGGCCATCACATAGTTGCAAAAGACATCAACATTGTCTCAGGTGGTGAATTAAAGTTTTTGGGTGATTACAATGTCAACATCACAGGTTGATCACTACTGTATTAAACGATAGTTTAAAAGACATTTAAGTTGATGGCTAAATTATATAAGTTATTAGTTTTTGTACTTGCCCTTCAGAGTGTAAGCTATTCCTCGCTTGGACAGAGCAGCATTATCAAATCTGAGCGCAAGGCGCCTCCCGGGATAGTTAGTTTTTCCGAAACTGCAAAAATAGCAAGTATTGGAAATAGCAAGCATATTGATGGATATGTCCGGAAATATGGAGATGATATCTTCACATTCCCGGTTGGTCAGAATGGCGTCTTCAGACCTTTCGCAGCGCAGGCAGACAGGACGACGGGTGCGTACTTCGCTGGAACGCCGTCGTCAAACTCATTTTCTATCGAATCAACATTTAGTTATGATAGAAGGGACGGGCTGGTGAAAGCTGTTGGCAACAAGGAGTTCTGGGATATAAATGGGTCTAAGGCAACTCGACTAACGTTGTCTTGGAATGCAGCGAGTGATGTTGCAGGAATTACTGATAACGATCTAAAGTCACTTACGATAGTTGGATGGAATACCTCTACAAGCAATTGGGAAAAGATTGAATCCTTAGTGGATGAGGTGTCAATTTTTACTGCCATGAGTAGTGATGTGAGTCAAGGTTCCATTACGACAATTCAGTCAATTACCCCAGACACATATTCAATTTACTCGTTTGGCTCATTGCAGCAAGCAAACGCGTCTTCAAAATTCAATGGAGTTCTGGAATCGGTCTCATGCACGGAGATCACAGGATGGGTGTGGGATGAGAATCACCCAAATTCTGTCTTGAACGTAGAGTTGGTTGAAGGAACCAAAATCTATGCATCTACATCGGCGGGAATTTTTCGGCAGGATCTAAAAACAAAGGGTATAGGCACAGGATATCATGCATTCAAGTTTGTAGTTCCATCAGCCTTGCTGAGTGATGGTGTTAATCATAACTTAAGTGTCAGAGTTAAGGGTACGAGTTATCTTCTAAACGGCTCCCCCAAAGCATTTAGCTGTTCTTACGAAGGTACTTTTGAGGGCTCAGACTGCTATAAAATTAGTGGTTGGGTCAGAGATAAAAACAATACCAATACCGCCTTGAAAGTTGAGATAATGGATGGCAACACTATTCTCTCAACTGTTGTAGCAGAAAAGTATAGAGCCGACTTAAAGAGTAAGGGCTTAGGAACTGGAAATTATGGGTTCAGCATCGATGTTCCACCTTCGCTAAAGGATGGTGCTTCTCATTCACTGACTGTGAGAGTTAAAGGAACTACCTATGTTTTAACAAACTCTCCTCAGGTAGTAGTTTGCCCGGGACCGTCGTATGACGGCAAATTTGAAAGAGCAGAGTGCGGCGTAATAAGTGGCTGGGTATGGGATAAAAGTTATCCAAATTCAGCACTAGTTGTTGAGCTATTTGAAGGAAATACGGTTTATGCTACGGCGACCGCCAATATTTTCCAGGAGAGTCTTCAGCGATATGGTATTGGTACCGCCAAGTATGGTTTCAGTATAGCGACACCAACAAGTTTGAAAGATGGGAAAGAGCACGCCTTGAACATACGCGTAAAAGTCACCGCGCAGTCTGACCTGTGCTGCCAACGTGTACGACGGCAAGTTCGAGCGGGCCGACTGCGGTTTGATTAGCGGCTGGGTGTGGGACAAAATCAATCCCGATGCTGCTTTAACAGTTGAGTTGTATGAGGGCAGCACTGTTTATGCCRCTGTAGTTGCCGACATTTACCAGGAATCTCTCAAAAATTACGGGGTAGGCACTGGAAAGTACGGTTTYAGCATCGCGACTCCTGCTAGTCTTAAGGATGGAAAGGCTCATTCGCTGAACATGCGTGTGAAGGGAACAACGTTTGTAATTCCGAGCTCACCGCGCAGCCTGACCTGTGCTGCCAATGTGTATGACGGCAAGTTCGAGCGGGCTGACTGCGGGGTTGTAAGCGGCTGGGTRTGGGATAAAATCAACCCTGATTCCGCATTAATTGTTGAGCTTCTTCCAGGAGAGTCTTCAGAAATTTGGTATCGGCACTGCCAAGTACGGTTTCAGTATAGCGACACCAGCAAGCTTGAAAGATGGGAAAGCGCACGCCCTAAGCGTACGTGTGAAAGGAACAACATTTATAATTCCGAGTTCACCGCGCAGTCTGACCTGTGCTGCCAATGTCTATGACGGTAAATTTGAGCGGGCCGACTGTGGAGTTGTAAGCGGGTGGGTATGGGATAAACTTAATCCTGATGTTGCCTTAACTGTCGAGTTGTATGAGGGTAACACTGTTTACGCAACTGCTACTGCTAATATATTTAAGGAAAGTCTGCAAAAATATAATATCGGTACGGCCAATTACGGTTTTAGTTTAGCTACCCCGGCAAGCTTAAAAGATGGGAAAACTCACACATTAAGCGTTCGTGTAAAAGGCACTTCGTATGTGATTCCAAGTTCTCCAAGATCCATATTGTGCGGAGTGACTGCAAGAATAGGTAGTGAAATAACCGAAGAGATTGCAAGGTCTGGGGAAATAGGAGTTCTTTCAGAACCTGAGGTAGACTATATAACCTTATCAGCTGCACCTAATCCAACGAACGGACATTTTGTGGCTTCCTTTAATCTTAAAAAGAATGAGCAAGGCACTGTTTCAGTGACGAATATGCTGGGTCAGGCTGTTTGGAAGGGTTTTGTTGCTGGAAACGGAGGTTTGATTGAACAAGCAATAAACTTGACTGGACAGGCCAGCGGCATGTATATTCTTAGCCTCTCCGTGAATAACCAAGTTCGAACAACTCGAGTGTTCCTAAGTAGATAAATATTTAAAATTAGTTAGAAGATCACAGCCTTTATCAGACTTACGGGCAAGTTCTTCTAACTAATTTTAATATTCAAGCGAGGGTTAAGAGTCGAGAGATACCTAATGGCTGTTAGGGCAGTTGAAGAATTGCGGCATCTAAAAGGTGCTATAAGGCGAGCTGGATGGGTATTTAGGTTTTGATAAACATGAACAGCCAGGGAATTGCAATTCACGTAATGGCTAGGGCAAAAAAGAATCAAGACCAGCTATGGCGAATCAGAGATCAGTGTTCCAAGAGATAGCATGCCAACAGCAAATATTCTTATGTGATCAAAAGCTGCCGAGGAAACTGGGAAGAACTGACGGTGTTTTTTGATCTTCCATTGGAGGAGATCAGACAAATCATTTACACGACTAACCTGATTGAGACCTGAATGCGAAAATCAGAAAATACACAAAGAATAAGTTTTCGCTCCAAATTACTAAGCCGTATTGCAATCAGTCATCTGGCACTAGGAGGCATATCAAAAATGGATCATACCATTCAATCGGAACATGATCCTAATCAGTTTTCAACTATTATTGAAGATGGGTCAGGCTTTAAATCCGTCCAATCCTGCTCTTAAAGTCTATTCAGATAATGCGATAGTCTCATTGCAAGCTTTCTCTCAATTGTCAATTAGTCCTCGACCCTTCTTCCGATCGCCTCGAACGCTTGCTGCGCTTTTTTATTTTTTGCGCCAGTTTTTTGTCGGGATGAATAATTAGCGAATCGTCACGTTGCTTTTTTTCCAGCATATCCCGATCGTAAATCCATCCAACTACTTCGTAAGTCTGCCCGCTTGTACTCTGGGCTATTCCAACTTTGATCCGCTTGGAGAAATTGGACCATGAATGTGTCCACTTTACTTCGCCTTTTTTAAAGTCTGTTAATTTGGGTGATGCAAGTAAAGTTTTTGGAGAACCATTATCCGTTTCCAAAAACTCGATCAGATTTTTATGGTCATCCCAAAGCTTTATACCTGAATAGGATGCATCACGACTAATGCCGGCAAGCTCAATTTTGAAGAGTTCTGACTGGCTATTAAAAAGTGGTTTTACAAAATAGGTATTTGTGCCAAATCCTTGTAGTATATACCGGTTTGCTGCCTGATACTCCTTCAAAGAGATTCCGAAATTTACCCCAGGAAGTGCAATCCTGGATTTTGCCAGATCCTTGCTTGAATCTGGTTGACTATTGATTACCTCAGGAGTTTTAATCGTCTCCGTTGTGGACAGTTTCTCATCTGATCTTGAGTTGCAGCCCACGGTCACAAGTGTCAATACAAGGAAGCCATGAAATTTCATATAGAGGTTTCAATACCGTTGAATAGTCTGTAAATATATTAAAATACACCTAAGCAAGTGACGCTGGTGTTGTAAATCATGCTTTTCATCCAAAGTTTTTCGATATTTCTGCCGGTAGGATGCGCATTAATTAAATATTTAGGTTTTCAGGTTTGTAGCTAAAATTCGATAAATTGCAAGAAAGTTGTTAGGTTTAAATCAACAGTAGAGTAGCAATTCTACCGCTCCGTCCCTACCATTTACCATGCCCTATCTCGACCCCTTCTCGCAGCCGCTGTCGACCAAAAATGCGGCACATTTGCTTCGGCGCGCTACGTTTGGTCCTACGCCGGATGAGATAGCTGATTTTACCGGGCTGTCTGCCGCGGAGGCCGTGAGTGCCCTTATCAGCAATGCCGCTTTAACACTTTCTCCGCCGCCGCCGGTTGTCATGGATGAAGCTTCGCCGGTTGCTGGTCAGACGTTTACTGATAGACCGTTCGATTCCGGCAAGAGTAATGAATATAGCTTTTATGTGAAATATTGGTGGATCGGGTTAATGGCCGAGCAGAATGGGAAACCTTCCGTGTTGGAGAAGTTGACTGCCTTTTGGCAAAACCATTTTGTAACCACACAAACGGTTGTCACTGACTACCGGCTTTCTTACCAGTACATCAGCTTACTGCGCAAGAACAGTCTGGGCAATTTTAAGACACTTGTTTCCGAAATGACAAAGGATGCAGCTATGCTCATTTATCAGAACGGTAACCAAAACGAGAAGGATCACCCGAATGAAAATTACGCAAGGGAGTTGCAGGAGCTGTTTACAGTAGGTCAGCGGAATTTTGCCAATGTTCCCAACTACACGGACGCAGATGTGAAAGCGGCAGCCCGACTGCTCACCGGCTGGCAAGTGGAAAATCAGTCAGCCCACGGCTCTGCTTCTGCCAGGACCGTATTTAACCCTGATCGCCACGATACCGAAGACAAACAGTTTTCATCTCATTATAATAATACAGTTATAAAAGGCAGGGCAGGCGCGAATGCAGGAGACGAAGAACTTACCGGCTTGATCGATATGCTGACGCGACATCCCGAATGCGCCAGGTTCATTTGCCGGAAACTTTATCGCTGGTATGTCAACACGGATGTGCCCCAGGATATTGAAAACAATGTAATTGTCCCGCTCGCCGATTTCTTCGCCAGTGCAGAAAACAACTTTGCATTGGAGCCGGTACTGCGGAAACTACTTTCAAGCGATATTTTCTTCCATTCAGATAACATCGGCTCGATCATCAAGTCCCCCGCGGAGTTGCTGGTCGGTTGCATGCGGTTTTTCAAGCAGCCGGTCCCCGATATGAAGAAGGAATATGTGGCCTTTAAGAAGTACGTGGAATACATACATTGGCGCATGTACCCGATGCAGCTTAACCTGCTGGACCAGCCTTTGGTATTTGGGTCTTTACCTTATTACCAGACGGGCTACTCGGTTAACTGGATCAATTCGGCAAGTATCGGAATGCGCAGGATGTTTACCGATCAGATGGTTTATCCCACCGAAATTCACCCGAATTTTAAGGTCGGCATTGATCTGGTGAAGTGGGTCAGTTCATTGCAGCCCAACTTCTCGGACGTAGAGGGCACTCCGCCCATTACCTGCGAACAGGTATTCGACGCATTGAGTAAAAATCTCTTTGTTCATGATTTGTTTCCATCTCAAAGAGAATTCCTCATTGACAAAATCATGATGTATTCGGCTCCCAGGAAATCTTGGGAATTTGAATTCAATGCTTACCGGAAAAATCAGAATCAGGAAACCAGAGGCGGGATTTTGTGGCGGTTGGAAGCAGTAATGAAGTATATGATGAGCATGGCTGAATTTCAAATTTTTTGACAATGTCGACGATTAACAGAAGAGACTTTCTTGCGGCAACTTCCTCGATGGTCCTGCCGGTGATGTTAAATGGATTTGGTGTAAAAGCATTTGCCAGAAATTCAGCACTCGTAAATTCACTTCATGAGGCAGTCGCCGCGAATCCGGACAGGATTCTGGTGATTATCTATCTGAATGGGGGGAATGACGGTCTGAATATGGCTATTCCGGTGGAGCACTACTCGCGCTACCACGCACTTCGCAGCAACATCGCTATTCCTGAAAACAAGGTCCTACCGCTGGGTAACAGCAAGCAAATGGGGTTGCACCCTGCAATGCCGGGCATGCAGCAGCTATATAATGAAGGGAAACTCGCTATCGTCCATTCGGTTTCTTATCCCAATCCCAACCTCTCGCACATCAGGTCTACTGATATTTACATGACCGGTTCTGATGCGAACCAGTATGCTTCTACGGGCTGGGCAGGAAGATACCTCGATGATCGTTTTCCCGGTTACCCGGAGAACTACCCGAACGACAATATGAAAGACCCGCTGGCGATACAGATCGGGCATATTGCAAGTACAAGTTTGTTGGGACAGCGGCAGTCAATGGGCGTTGTCATGGCGACGCCCGACGAATTTTACCAGCTGGTAGGCACACAAACCAACATTCCCGTGGACGATCTGCCATGTTGCTACTCGGGCCAGCTGATCAAGTATGTCAGGGAACAGCAGGTACTTTCAATCGGATATGGATCCCAGATCAAACGCGCTTCGGAAGCTGGGAGAAATATGGCGGGCTATCCTGAAAATGGCAACGAACTTGCAGAGCAGCTTAAAATTGTGGCTCGCCTGATCCACGGGGGCTTGCAGAGCAAAATATATTATGTAGAGCTCGGCGGCTTCGATCTGCATTCCGGACAGGTTGATGGAAATGATCCGGTGAACGGAGCACATGCTACGCTGTTGAGCAAACTTTCCGGCGCTGTGTCCGCTTTTCAGCAGGATTTGAAGTTGCAGGGTACCGAAGACCGTGTCATAGGAATGACATTTTCAGACTTCGGCCGGCGCGCTTCCTCGAATGCTTCTAAAGGCACCGATCACGGCATAGCCGCTCCGATGCTGGTTTTTGGAACAGGCATAAAAAGGCAGAACATCGGCACAAACCCGGATCTCGCCAACGATCTGGTACCGCCGCCTTCAAGCTCCGGAGATAATAATTATGATATTGCAATGCAGATTGATTTCCGCCGTGTTTATTCTGATATTCTGAATAACTGGTTTGGCGCGGAAAGCTCG
The DNA here is from genome assembly GCF_001424405.1 of Dyadobacter sp. Leaf189. Lineage (GTDB taxonomy): Bacteria > Bacteroidota > Bacteroidia > Cytophagales > Spirosomataceae > Dyadobacter. The sequence goes on along the minus strand of NZ_LMPS01000004.1, from coordinate 114,964 downwards.
AAAACGGATTCTTTGCTTTTCAAAAGCTTTAAAAATGTGTCGCTGTTTTCTGATGTAGTAGAAACAATCAATTCCGGCCCGTGGGGTGAAAAGTCTGTCTGGTCTCACGGCAGGGTCCCCGATATAAACGATCTTGTTCGAATAAACCGGGGACATACCATATCAATCAATCAGAATATAGCTGCGAAAAAAATCAATGTAGACGCAGGCGGAGAGTTGTATTTCCAGGGAAATTATAAGGTGGATACAAGGGAATAGAGGAGGAGTACGATACTGACTGCGCTATGCTTTTTTACGTTTTATATGAGAAATATGGAGAAGCACGTCTTTGACAAAGGCCAGCTGATTCTTTGTGTTTCTCCTAAAAATTTCAGGTCTGAGAAAAATTCGCACCAGCCATTCCAAGCGCAGCTTGATCCAGATAGGCGCTGGTCTTTTGCTATTCCCTGCATACCAGTCAAATACATTGCCCACGGCGCACAAAATTCGTGCATTCACAAGATCGCGGTGCTGATATCCCCATTTCTCCTGCTTTGGGGCAGTCATAGCAATAAAAAGAATGTCAGGCTGAAAGGCGTTGACTGCTTCAACCATCCGTGCATTGTCTTCATCCGAAAACTCTGCTTTATAAGGCGGAGAGTAGCTGCCCGTGATGATCCGGGGATATTCCTTGCCCAGTCTGTCGGTAATCTTGTTCAGCGTTGATTCCGTTGATCCAAGTAAAAAAACTTTCCATCCATGTTTGTTGGCTTTGTCAACGAGATAATCGAAACAGTCTTGACCGGCTATCTTTTTGATATTCTTTCCATTCAGCAAAATGCTTCCAAGAGCGATTCCGATGCCGTCTAGTACGAGAAGATCGGAGCCTTTCAGTGCCTCTTCAAATTCCTGGTCTTGCAGGGCGATACCGTATGAATTGGGACTGAATGTATTGATCAGCAATTTCTTAACATCTGCCCTGATGATATCCAAAGAAGCCGAAAATACCTCGTAGCTCAAAACGTTTGTACTTTTGTATCCTTGAAGTTCCATAATTTATATAAGCTTGATTGTTATGTGTTAAGTATTTTATGACGGGTTTTTTGCAATAGCAGTTTTCAGAATATCCCTGATGTTGGTTTCAAAAGTTTCCAGTCTGAAATGCTGTTCAAATCTTGCCTTTGCTTCCCGGCCCATTGCTTTTCTGAGTTCGGGATTTAGTATCAGGACTTCCAGCTTGTCGGCTAGTGCAGTAACATCTTTTTGAGGAACCAGATATCCTGTTTTTCCATCAACAACAATATCAGGAATGCCGCCTTCCGGACATGAAACCACGGGAATTCCGTGTTGCATTGCTTCGAGATTTACAAGCCCGAAAGTTTCGTAATGGTAGAATGTCGGGAAAACAAAAATGTCGGAATTATTGAAGAAAGCTAATTTGTCCGCATTGTATTTGGGGCCATGACCAAAAACCCTATCTTCTATTCCAAGCTGCTTTACTTTATTCTTGAAAGATTCCTCTGATACATCCGACCAGGCACCCACAAAATTGCATTCGAATGACAGGCCGCGTTCTTTTAAAATCTTGCAAGCTTCCATCAATATATATACACCCTTTTCCTCCATCATATTAGAAAGGAATAACAGTTTGCATGGACTGTCAGGCACATTGGCAGCTGCAACTGGTTTCATTAATTCGGTACTTTCCGGAATACCATATGCACAAACAAATACATTGCTTTCTTTCGCGTAATTCTTAATATCAGAATACAGGAATTTGGATATCAGAATGCTGAATGTATTATTGAAGGCATATTTATATAGCGTATTGTTAAGTCTTGTTTTCTCTGACGTTTCTACACCTTTGTTGTGGAAATGATAAATGATCTTTTTTCCGAATAGTTTGCAAATAGCAACGATCAGCATATCCTTATAAAACCCCGGCCCGCTTGCATTTAGTGTAAGATAACAGAGATCATAATTTTTCCTGAGTAGGGCACTGATCACACGATATTGAATGCGCAGCAGTGCACCCAGTTTTTTAAAACTTCCTTTTCCCGATTCCTTTAAATGCGTGGACGTGGAAAGATTGATATACTTTGTGTCAAATTCGTTATTAATTAATGCGCTGTTATGAATGAATGTACCAGCCATTGCTGCGCCATGTACGGGAGGTGGTATATGTAAGACGAATAGAATACTAGATTTCATAAGTGGAGGTCATTGTATTTTTAGGTAATGTAAATGAAACGGCGTCCAGGATTCCTTGCGCTGCCTGGAAGTGATTGTAAGACTGAACTTTCCTGACAGCGCGATCAGAAAATTGCTGGATCAGATTTTCGTTGGATAATAATTTCTCAATGTGCTCAGCCCAGATTTTTACATCTAATGGAAGAATGTACCCGTTCTCGCCATTAATTACGAGATCGTCAGCTGCACCTGCATTGCTACATGTAATGACGGGTGTACCACTGGCGCAGGCTTCATTTGCAACAATTCCCCAGGGATCATGAAGTGTGGGAAAGAGAAATAGCTTTGCCTTCGGATAGCAGGAGTAAAGCGATTGCTGGTCCAGGAAACCGGTAAATACATAATCAAGTTTAAGCTCGTCCATTCTTGCGAGAACAGATTGTCTGAGAGGTCCGTCGCCTACCAGCAATACTTTGAGTGCCGGACGCGTTTTCTTTAATTCACTGGCAACTTCAATAAAGAAGTCGGGCATTTTCCTTGCTATCAGTTGACCTGAAAACATGATATCATATTCTCTGCTTTTAATTTCAGGTGATTTGAACCGGCTGTTGTCAATGCAAAGTGTACTTTTAAAAATTGCATTCTCATTTACGCCGTAACTTTTAAATAGCTCAGCCGAACCATTACTCGGTCCGACGAATGCTTTGGTAAATGGAAATATAAATCTCCTGACCAGCTTATGGAAAATGGAATAATCCTTTTCTGACTGGTAGGTGCCGTCCAGGGAAACGATTAGTTTACGTCCTCTTAATAATGCCCAGATTACACCGTAAAGCATCGTTGGATTAAAACCTGTAATCAGTACAATATCCGGGTCCAGGTTATTTAATAGTGGCCAGACATTCAGATTATTATGCTTGAATGTCTTCGACTTTTCTTTTAGAAAATACTTCTCGTAATTTCCATAATCAAGTTTCCAATCCCGGTTGGGTTCCAGTTTAGCGCAGTATATTACACTGTACGAAATCGAAGAATACTCTCCCAATATCTCGTGCATTCTCTCCCGGTATGGAGCAGGAACATTCGTCAGGTAAACAAGTTTGGTTTTCTTTTGCATAAGGTATTATTGATTTAGGAATGATCAGATTGCGGCCCCCTTCATTCTGATCATACTCGCAATATCTGCGGACAATAAATTCAAATTGTATTTTTGCTCCACAAGCTTGCGTCCGTTTGTGCCCATTTGTATAGCGACTTCCTGATTATTGACTAAATAATCAATTGCATTCTGCCAGCCTTGCACATCACCGTACCCCACTTTAATACCAATCTGCTCTTTTTCAACATCAATCGGGAAATACGGATTATCAGAGGTGATAATAGCCTTCCCCAATGCCATCGCTTCGAAGAGGGATGTTAGTCCAACTGTGTAGTCACGCTCCTGACAGCAAATGGCCATACCATAGCTGTTCAATACCTCTTTTGCCAGATATTTGCTATTAGACGAATCTCCATTCATAATTTGTATTCTGATGTTATCTGCGTCGCCATATCTGGAAAGAATATCCTGATTATTCATGTTTCCATGAACTTTTGAAGTATATATTTTCAATACTTGACCAGATGCGCGAAACGCTTCTATTAAAGTTGGGAAGTCCCTGTTTTCGCGCCCATTTGAACAGAAGTATAGTTCATTCGATTTGCTGTCAGCAACCGCATTTGCGGATTTGACGTGATCAAAGTAGTCGAGGTCAGGTCCCCAATGCTTCAGTAATAATTTGTGTGGTTTAATTACACCGGCTCGGATTGATTCATCTATGTGCATCTGACTGAACATGAACATTATATCAACACCGCTGTAATATTGTTTTAATAACAGCCTGACAAGCTTATTGCGCGATTGCATAACCGCTCTGTGCTGCCATATCAATATCGGATTTTTATAAAACCCGATACTGCGAAGGAGGATCAGTAATTCTAGGCCGTTGGCAGTTGAAGCATACAGGACGTTATTTGCGCTCTTGTCGGTTAGGATTGAGAATGCATTCCGAAACATCCTGATCAGCCGATTTCCGAGTGACGAATCAATATAGTATTCAACCTCAAAACCATGTGATTCAAGCTTTGATGCGCCATATAGATAATGATGAGGAATATGGTTTATGTCCTCAGGCGAAAAAAAACGATGATAAAACTTTACTTTCATGACTTGAAGAATCTAATACGTACCGTCCTTTCAACGTTTTTCCTTGACTTATGCTGATTATCTCTGTGACAAACTCTCATTTACAAGATCCTCGATCATCACTGCATTACTGATCTTGTCTTCTGTGGCAACCAGAAACGTACTGTTTTTCAGAAGCGTTATAACTGAATTATAGATTGCCAGGAACAATAGTGTCAAAAGGAAATAATTAGCATCTCTGATAAACTGAATTTTGAATTGATTGATTAACAAAAAAGTAAACAGGAGATTAAACCCTAGTAGAATGTCTATGGCAAAGAGATTGTAATGCTGCAATCTGAAATAAAGTTGGTATCCACGGAAAAGACTAATTACAAAAAGAGCAAGGAATATAAAGCCGCCGAGATACCCCCAGGTAACAATCACACTCATATACAGATTGTGATAATCAGGAATAATATCGTCGCCGGTTTTGTCAAAATGTACTTTGATATATTCGAGCCTTTTTGTGAAATATCCTTCACCAAAAAAGAAGTTACTTCTACCAGCTTTCTTGATGCCATAAGCGAAAATTCCGCCCCTGTTGATTTCTTCACCGCTCAGGATTTTCTCTAACGTCAGATTTTTCATGTCGACGTTCTCGCTCCTTTTAGAGAAGACGTCAAAATCAATCCACCCGGCATTTGCATTCACAACCGCAAACGCAGAAGCAAGCACGGTACCGTAAAGTATGACTCTCATTTTGAGTCGTTTGTTCAGGAATACGCCTGTAAGAAGTGCGACAACTGGCAGCAGCAATACGGAAGAGCGCGTGCCTGAAAAGATGATTGATAAAATCCCCGTGAAGATGATCGCGAAGCAGAAGAAATAGAATTTCTGCCCATATGCCTTGGACGATCCGCTTAGCACGGATGGTAGTACCAATGCGATCAACGAAATGGAATACTCCGCATAAAACTCAAAGTTATTGAGAACACCATTGCTTCTGAGAATGCCCATTTCAAATTCTGCTTCTGCATTAAGGCTTGGAAAGAACTCAAATGGGGATGCAAAAAATTCGTATTTCTGATTGATGGAAACAACAAGATTGTAGAAGAAGAAAATACCCGCTATTTGAATGAACTGCTTCAAATCCGAGTAGTTCAGCTGAATTTTTGATGCGTAAAGGAAAAGAAATAACAGGTTTGCAAATATCAATACTGCGGTTACTTTCGCTGCGAACCCCGTATTGTTATTTAGCAGGCTAAGGATCTGAATTACCGCGAGCGCCGCGAGCAAAAAGACCAACAATCTACCCAGTGAAGAGGGTGCAGACAAGGAATTTTTAAAAAAAGACAGATAGGTAATAAGGGAGATTGAAGCCACCAAATTATAAATGCCCCCGTTTTCATAACCGAACATGAAATGGTTACAAATGAAAAGCTGAAACAGGAAAAGGGGATACTTGTTCCTGTACAGGGAGTCGAAAAACAGTCCGCCAATAATCAGTAGCGATAATGCCATTACAGGAGCCGGATATCTGGCAAATGTAAATTGCCCCAATACCATCATAATCGCCAGTTTTCCCATAACGAAAATCAGCGAATCTGCCTTGGGCTGTACCGAGATATTGTTGGCTATATTTTGCATATCAATCTACCAGTACTTGTGACATTTTCCTGTAAAGTGTCAGGTAGGATTTGGCTTGTCTTTCAAGACTAAACTTTCTTCTGGCATCTAATGAAATAGCTTCGTGATCAAGTGAGTTAATTTCGTTGATGCATTTTATGAAGGCATTGTGCAGTCCGGCAGCAGACAGCTCACCAGATAAGTAGCCGTTGTAGCCATTAAAGATATGATCTTTCATGCCCCCCACTGAAAATGCCACAACCGGGGTACCGCATGCGAGGCTTTCCAGCATTACATTAGGCAGATTATCTTCGCGGCTTGGAAGGAGGAATATATCTGCCGCGCTGTAAATCTCACTAAGCAGCATTTCTGAATGAATACTACCTAAATATTTTACGCCAGGTAATTTCTGACCACTTTTGATATTTCCTACAGCTACGAATTCGCAGATTTCTGTTAACATCCAATCGGCAGTCAGGTTTGCTAGAAGGTCAAATCCCTTTCTTGGATTTCCAATACTTTCAGACACAAACAATACCGTTATTTTTTCAGAATCAAATCCAAATTTGCTTTTCAAGTTTGATTCTGAACCGTTCTTATTATTGAATAGTGATGTATCTATTCCATTTGGGATGTGCTTGTGCGAAAACCGGCCAAGTATTTGTGAGTCAGACGCCTCTGACATCATCCATTTGGAAGGAGAGACGACCGTCAGGGAGTCACTTGGCAGTTGTTCAAGGGCTTTTAATTTGCATTGATATTGTTCATCATTTACATCAAAAAGAATATCCCTGTTTCTGATATCATCATCTTTATAATGGAAGCCACCCTGAAACGCATTCATATCGTGCTGTGTCCATATGACCGGCTTGTTTATTCTCTTAAAGAATGAGTCATAGTCCAAGAAATTGGCTACCCAATGAAGATTAATGACATCGCATTCTTCTACAAGCGGGTGATTAACAAGCTCGGTAAATGAAGTTTTCGCAAATGAAAAGTAGTCGAACTCACCGTCGAATTTCCTTTGACGATTATCATTGTAGTGTTCAAGAGTAACAGGGAATCCTAGTTTTTTAAGAACCCGTTGGAATAAAACGAAGTATTTATTAGTCTTTCTCAACGGATACACCTCTGGTGTATCGGTTCGTTTTTCCAGGACCAACATTTTGCTTTCAACTCCTAAACTTAGCAGGCCTTTGTGTAGTCGGACTGCGGCAGTACCTGCACCGCCGTTATCAAAACATGAAATGTGAAGGATTTTCATAAGAGGGCTTTTTTTTGGTATTGTAATTAGGAATTCAGCTACCTGCTTTACAAAGCAATTATTTGGTGTTCCAAATAATTTTAAGAGTAGAAGATTTCGTGTCTATATATCTTTCGCAAAAGATAGTTTGATATCCTCTGCGTTTTTGCATGCTGAAATTTTGCCCACAACAGCCCGCTCACAATTGATTTCCTGAACGAATGAAATTGCTGAATTGCTGGGAGAGCATTTATATTTACTTCCGTATTGAGCTGTTTCTCTGACAGCATTTGCAATCCTTTTTTAGCTACTGCGATGTAGTCGTAGTCTCTAATGATTTTTTCTCTTCCCTGTGCGCCAAATCGCTGACGTAAAGCGCTGTCCAGGAATAAAGTTTTGGTGTATTGAAAAAGCTCTTCCCGCGAGTTGGCACAAAAACCGCCGATGCCGTGGCCGATTGTTTCCACTTGTGAATTATCAGACCAGGGTGTATTCAATGCGACAACCGGTGTTTCGCATAATAATGATTCGGCTAATGCGTATCCGAAGCTTTCTCCCTGGCTGCTGATGTGTACAAAAACATCAATTGTGGAATAGCATTTTGACAATTCAGAATCACCTGCGATTGCGTCGATATTAATGATCCTGTGACCAAGGTTGCGGGCATACGCATAAGTGAGCAGTTCTTCTTTCGCGTTGACAAGAACAAGGTACGTTTGATCATTCACTTCTTGCAAAAAACGCTCCAATAGTTGGATCAGGTAATGCGACCATTTTCCGTAGTGTCTTTGTCCGATTCTGCCAATGATAAATGCGTTTTCCGGAATGCCGTATTTATTTCGGAAATCATTCTTCTCCTTTTGAGACGCTTGTTTGAATTGCGCTGTTTTTACCGGATTAGGTACGATGACGCTCTTACTTTTTGAACCGCCGCGGAGCAGATATAAATAGCGGCACCATTCCGAAAGTTGAAAGCTAAATTTTAATATGTCTTCGGGATAGGAGGAGGGTTCACTGAATACGTTGGTTTCAACAAAGTCTGCCAATGGACAGTATTCCTTCAACGCAAGTACTTCGTCACATGCAAGCGAATGCGAATGCAGGTGTACAATATCGGGCTGCCAGGTTTTGATATGTTCAACAAACTCTTTTGTCAGGCCAATAAAATATGGAATGTCAAGAGCTTGCAGTTCACGTTCGCGAGGTCCGCCGGTTTGCATTGCCAGCAATTGACTCTCAAATCCGAGGATCTGATATGCTTCACAAAAGTTCTGCGCAGCCCTTTGCGTGCCACCTTTGTCTAAGTCGTAAACTACTGTCAGGATCTTCATTGCGAATACTTTAAATAAACTTTCTGATTTTTTCTGTTTTGATAAACAGCAGCGCTTCGAGCCGGAGGAAGAAAATCCCCCGTTCATTTGGAATCAGAAAGCCGAAAATGAAAAGCGACATGTCAGCGATCAACGTTCCCATTGAAGCGCCAACGATATCATATCTTGGAATCAGGAGAATGTTGACAAGAATGTTTATGCCGGCTATAATAAGTTGTCTGAAAAGAATTGTTGAGTTCTTATTCAGCTTTTGAAGGATCGTGCTGGTTACAATATTCAGGAATGTAAATGGAATCGACCATATCAGAATATTTACAACTGCGATACTGGCTTCGTACTCTGCACCATAAAGCAGTTTCACTGCGAATCCTGAAAATACATTCACGAATAATCCTAAGAGCGCAAGTGCAAGAAAGATGTAGCGAAGCATCGCCACCAGTTTACCGCGTTCTTTATCAAGGTCCATTTCGATAATTTTCGGATAAATGGACTGACTTATCAGCATAGGAATGAAATTGAATATCTCGGCAAATTTCACTCCCACTGCATAGTAGCCGACACTCGTTTCATTTATGTAGCTTTTAAGCATTACCTGGTCAATTCTCATTCCTATGGAAATTGAAATGCTGCTGAGTATCAGTGGCCAACTGTCTTTCAACAGCGACATTGCTACATTCGTATCAAATCTCCATTTGAGGATTTCAGTCTTATTTTTTCGATAAAAACAGATCAGTCCAATAGCCGATACGAATGTTTCAACCACTACGATAACGGCAAACACTTCCACGGAAGCTTCTAAAAAAAGGAAAAGGAGCTTCAATAATGTGGATACAAGTAGCACGGTAAAATTGACGTATACTACAAACCTGGATTGAACCTTTGACTGGAAATAAAAGTCGATTACGTTCACACTTTGAAAGATGGTGGACGCAGAAGTTATCATTACAATCAACTTGGTGTACGAATCTGTGGGGATTACATTTATGGTAATCGCCAGCAAAGCCATTACTGCAAATGCGCCCACCAGTTTCATGACAAAGGCAGTCCCAAGCAGCAAATTCTCATTCACTGTTTTGTTCACCAGCTCTCTGATGACAATATTGTTCAGCCCAAGCGTTGCCAATGCGCCAAATAACCCGACTAAGCTTTGTGCATAGTTGAGTATCCCGAAATTGGCAGGACCCAGATAGCGCGCGACCCAAACACCCACAAACAGCCCCACGGCCATTCGCAATATCTGTTCGCTAAATAGCCATGACGTATTGAAGGCATATTTTCGGACAGTGGGATTATTGATCAGAATGCTAATCTTACTGACAATACCTGAAACCGATTTATCGATTGTGTTACGCATTAAGCCTTGTAAATAGTCGACGTTGAGAATTATTCTTTCGAATTGAATTGTTGGCTCACACCTTACCGATAATATGCCGTATCATATTTATATCCATATCCATGTTTCCGTCTGTTGATTCCATTGAATATGATATTCATGTTTTTAAAGTTGCTGTCTTTGATCAGCTCTTCAATAAAGGCCAGCTCGTTTTTTGACGTGAAGCCCTGACGGATGATATACATCGTTGCTTCGCTCAGATAATCAATGATAAGTGCGTCAGATACAAGGTGTACAGGAGGCGTGTCAATAAGAATGTCGTCGAATTCCTGCTTCAGGTAATCGATCAGTTGTTCGATTCTTCCATTTTCCAGAAGTTCCGATGGATTTTCTGGTATTTCTCCGCATCCAATCACATACAAATTACCGGCTTGCTTAGTAACCTGAATGATTTCATCTTCCATTACTTCGCCTTTCAGATATTCAGAGATGCCGGGATGATTTGTTGGTAATTTAAAAAGAGAAGCAATTTTCGGTCTTCGCAGATCTAATTCCAGGATGACTGTTTTCCTGTCTGACGCAGCAAGCGAAATGCCCAGGTTACTTACGGCAAAGCTCTTCCCTTCACCGGCTACGCTCGACGTGAATAATGTAACTCTCCCTTGCTGTTCGTTACTGTGGATATTCTGAAGTCTTGTTCGTAATGCCCTGAATTGTTCAAGAATTAAGTGATTGTTTTTATTACGTGAGATCAGCGGTTCCTTGCCTTTTTGGTGGGATATTTCACTTATTACAGGAATGGAAACATTACGTTCGATTTCATTTCTGTTATTAATTCGCCCTCTCAAAATGCCAATTCCAAAAATGAAGCCTGCGGGAACAATAAAGCCGATTAGCAGAGCTGCTACGAGGGCCAGTGATTTTTTTGGGGATTTGGGAACATCTGAATAAGCGCTCTCTACAATTTTCGCATCATTTAAAGTAGAGGCATAGCTCAATGCGATTTCTTCCTTCTTTTGAAGCAGGTATACATACAAGTTTTCCTTTATCTCTTGCTGCCGCTTGATACTTGTGTATTGTCTCTCCTGACCAGGTATATTCTTAATTGATTTCTCGAATTTGTAATTATTCCCCTGCAGTTGCGCCTTGGTTGTCAGGAGTGATCCTTTAATTGCACGAACATTTGCACGAATCGCCGCCTCCGTTGCATTGATCTGTCGGTTAAGAGGTTCAAAAATAGGATTCTCTTCCGGGGTTGTAGCTAGTAGCCGGTTTTTCTGCAGGTGAAATGCGCTGAGTTGTTCAACCAGATTCACCAATCCTGGATCAGAAATGCCGAGTGTTGCAGGAGGATTTCCGGTATTGCTGTTGGAAGCAACATACCGTTCTATCCCCGATATTACATCAAGTTGCACATTAACATCATTCAATCTGGTGTCATTCGATTGAACGTTTTGCAGGAAGACTTTTGCTTCTGATGAAATATCCGTTACGCCTCGGCTGCTCTTAAATCCTTCAACACTTTTTTCCACACTTACCAATTCGCCGGTTAAAGATGATAAGCGATTGTCGATGAATTTAAGTGTGCTCATCGTAATTCTGTTCTTGTCTTCCAATGCAGATTCATTGTAAACCCGCATTAAACTATTAAGTATATCCTTTCCTCTTTCAGGAAGGTTATTGTCAATAGTAAGCTGAACAACAGGAGATAATTTATTGACCAGGGAAACAGAAATGCCTTTCTGATAATCTGCAACTGCCTTTTCAAAAGGTGTAAAACTGATTGTGATCTGCTTACCAATGTAATCCTGTACAGCCGGATTTTTAACAAGCTTCCATTTGAAGTATGGCGTAGCAACTATGTCTTTGAAGTTGGCAGTGAGTGGTTTAGGTCCTAATCCTGTGATAATGTAACTGTTTTTGTCTTGTATCGATATTCCAATTTTCTTTGTTAGCAGTGAATCTTTTTCTCCGGATATATACTGAAAAGAGAACGGGCCATTTTTATACAGCTCCTGGCTCCCCAATGTTTTCTTCTCAGTATACGTCACCCATAATTTCAGATCGTTAACGACTTTCCCTATCAGTTCCCGTGACTTAAGGACCTCCATTTCATTTTCAACTGTCTTTGGCTTTTCGTATACATTCAGCTTTTCCAGTGGAGTCTTTTCTATGCTTGCATTTTTCTCGTCTTTGATCAGAAGCTTCGCTGTTATCTCGTAAACAGGAGGAGTTGTTTTGATATACAGGAACGCAATGGCAAGCGCGATACATAAGCTCAGGACAAATACCGGCCAGTAGAAAAGGCATTTGGTCAGCAATTCTGAAAAGCTTTGTGGCTGCGTTTCACGAACAGTATTCGGAGCGGATACAATAACGATTGGTTCCTTATTCATGAGTTTGCTTTTAAAGCTGAGTAATAACGATAGCGATAATAGAAAGTGCTGATAACACCAGGCTCGCAGTTCGGTAGCTCCGGTCAACAGCAGCAAACTTTGTTCGCTCGGGTTTTACGTAAATGATATCGTTGTTTTTGAGGTAATAAAAGGGTTGGTCGAATACCTTTTTTGATGTAAGATCAATGGGATAATATTCTCTTTTTCCATCCCGCTCGCGAATGAGCACAATGTTTGTTCTGTTGGCAGTAATGTTCAAATCTCCTGCCATACTGATCGCTTCTATTACGGTAATCCGTTCCTTTTGGACATTGTAATTGTCGGGGCGAAGTACATCACCCAGCACAGATATCCTGAAATTCAGAAGGCGGATATTGACCACAGGTTCTCTTAAATAAGTGGTCAATCTCTTCGTCATATTTTCCCTTACCTGAGCCGTAGTCAAACCTGCTACTTTAAAGGATCCGATCAATGGAAGCTGGATATTTCCGTCCTTATCAACCAGATAACCCAAAACAGGATTGCCATTTGAATTATCAAAATTGTTACCGTTTACCCGTCCCAGATTGTAATTGAAAATAACGGAAGCTTCGGGATTAAGACTGGTCACATTGATCCCCAATATATCGTCAGTTTGAACCGTCAAAGAAGTGTAGTTTGCAACAGTATCCACCGACGGCAGCGCCTGGTTCAAATCTTTAAAGTAAGGCACATTTTTATAAGAGCTGCACGATGCGAAAAATAGCATGAGCAATACAGCAGCGAGCCAGGATTGTAAATTTTTCATCTGATCATTTTTAGGCATGTAGGAGGATTCGCAGTTTCGGCGCCTATTTTCGAAATGCTTTTGGCAGTGTGAAGTATATAGTAGTTGTGTCGAAGGAGAGGAGCATACGTTGAGTAGATTTAATTTTAGGTCGAAATTATACACTGAATCAAGGCAACTATTTTTTTTGTGGCGAGTGCCTGCAAATGTTGTGGTGAGTTTTGTGAAATCAGTGGTTACAAAAATGCTGGAAACTGATATTCAGGTCATACTAGCGAAATAGTCCTTTCGAGGTGTTGTATAGATTCCTGGAATTGCCTGACGCGCTTATCTTCCCTTGCCTGTTAACACAACCTGGATAGTAAGCCAGATCAGATAAAGATCTGTTGTGAGACTGTAGATATCCAGATAAATGATATCGTATTTTAACCGTTTCAGGTTTTCGGCTGCATTAGTCGCATATCCCACCTTGATCTGGCCAATGGAAGTAATGCCCGGCCTGAGCGTGAGCAGGCGTTGGAAATCGTGGCTTGCCTGCGCCATCAGCATGTCCACATCTACCTGATGCAGGGGTCTCGGGCCTACTACCGACATTTCACCGATCAGTACATTCAGGAATTGCGGTAGTTCGTCCAGACGAGTTTTTCTCAGAAATTTTCCTATCGGCGTGATTCTCGGGTCCATCTTTCCCAGTGAATGCGTCAGATTGTACTTGGCAGAATCGGTGTACATTGTCCGGAACTTGATAATGCGAAATGGTTTACCCCAGCGCCCGGTACGCGTTTGAAGAAAGAACACAGGGCCCCGGGAGGAACATTTGACCATGATCATCACGAGCAGGAAAAGTGGTACTCCGCACAGCATCACCGTGAGTGAAAATGCGATGTCAAAAACGCGTTTGACAAAGTCTTCCCAGTCTTCTGATTTGCGTCTTTCAGCATAATCGATGGTAGCATGACTTCCATGTTGATCAACCTTGAAATGATTGGAAAACATCATCAGAAAGGTCCGGTCAGGCAATTTCGGGAACGTGAGTATAAATCGACTTTTCATATTTAATTATTTAAGGGCTGGAGGGAAACTTCGTAACTCAGATGCTTTTAAACTGTAGTTTGAAAACCAACTCGATCGGTGCGGATAATTGGCTGGTGTTTCTGCTGTAAGTAAGGTTATAGGTGCTAAGTACAGACGATGCAATTCTTTGGAAAGCGGTGTTCAGTTCGCCGGTATTTTTCCCTATTAATGATATTCCACCATTCTGGGTAAGGTTTTTTAGCACGTTTTCGTCGGGGCTGTACGTCGGGTGGCCTTTTAAGCCTATGGTATAAGAGGATACTCTTTTCCCTTTCACGGGTGCACTGAGCCTGTTTTTAACATAGTCAATGCTTTGATAAAGCTGGGCATCGGTCCAGGAGTTGTTCAGTCCGTCTGTGAAAGTCACCAGCGCCATTGCTTCGGCGTCAGAATCTGTAAGCAGCGACAAGCCTTTATCAACAGCCTGGTAGAGCTTTGTCTCGTTTCCGCCGGTCTTGCTTTGGATGAAAGCTTTCGCAGCAGTAAAGTCTGAGCTTAGCTTGAATGTTTCGATCACATCAGAAAATACAACCAGCCCGACTCTGCTTTTGGTCTTTTGGTGAGCCGCAATCTGGTCAATAAAGTCGCTTGCCTGCTGCTTCACAATAGCCTCATTAGCTCCAAGAGATTTACCAATATCGAGCACCAGTACATAGTCCAAGGTGTTGACCGGATTGGAAGTAAGTTTATTGTCCAGATCCCTGAGCGGTGTCCCATTCACGATCTCGAATGTTTCGGTGTTCTCCGCCAAAATCTCATAAGAAATCCCTTTTTCTACGAGGCGCACATTCGACAGGCTCACACAAGCCATCGATTTTTCGCAATTGGTTGACGGAGTAAAGCCGAAGTTGGGATCGATTTGCAAGCGGGAGCCAAGATCTTCTGATTGGAACTTCAAAGAAGGTACTCCATTGGGGTTGTGATAAGTTGCCCGGAACTCGATGAAATTCGGATCGGCAACAACTTCTTTGTCTTTTTTACATCCGCTCAGCAATATGGATACGAATGCTAGTGTCAATATCAATCTCATAGGTGCTTGGTTAAATAAATGTCACCCGGGCCTGAGAATGCGGCCCGGGTAAGACTCTCGTCAGGCTATTACTTCCATTGACTCTCCGGTCAGGCTGTACTCGTTAATCAACTCTACTGTCTGCTCTATGTTAGCAGCTGACGAGGCTCCAAACAGGATGGATTCGATGTTGGGCAGGCTGCATACATATTCAATCGCTTCTTTGGGATGTATCGCACCTCCCGCCAAAACCTGCATAGCCATCGCTCTTACCTTTTTGGTCCTGAGCACTTCCTCATAAACTTCTCTCCCGCCTGACATACGGAAACCAACTTTATTGATAGAGCTGCAAATGATAGGATTGGTAATGCCATTTGCTTCTAACACAGACAAAAGCTTCGGCATATTCATTGTAATATAACCTGCTTCTGCCCCGTACTTCTTCTTCACGTAGCGGTGGAATGCGACGAGGATATCGTTCATTCCCAGACCAAGCAGCAGGTCCGTGATTACGTTCTGTAAAAAGATCACCGGCGTTTGGATACCCTTGAACATCTTCATTTCCGAGTCGATGAGGAGCTCCATGATCGAGATGTAATCCTTTGACAAAAAGGCCAGTCCGCCTTTGAACAATGAGCCCACAAAGTTACCCGGAACAAAGTGCTTTAACGTTCCCGCATAGCCCATTTCCGTCACCGCATTGGCATACTTATGTGCATAAGGCATGCAGGGGTAAATCTTAAAATCCTGGTACTTCGAAGGGTTTTTGCGGATATGGTCGCAAATGTTTTCTATGCGGTCGTGGGTCGTGCACATGAAAGTGTTGATGCCGCTTTCAATGGCAATGTCCAACGTTTTAATGATCGCACGATCTTCTTTGAACTTGATGGATTGCGCGCGTGATTTTTCGTCTGAAATATGGTTAACGGCGAAGAATTGATTATCTCCGAAGATGATTCTGTCCATGATTAATTAAGATTGCTGCTTTTGATCATTGAAATAACATTGTCGGTATACCAGGCACTTTTGAAGTTGTTGATCACATTCGGTACCTGACGCTCAATGGCGCTGATGAAATAGTCGATCTGTGAAGAGTACTCTTCTCCACGCAAATAGAAATCGACCGAGTCGGTCAGGTCTGTAACGTACTTCACATTCCAGCCTTTCGAATATCCTTCGGGGAAGTCGTTCGTTTTGAAATATACTTTCAACTCGTTGGCGTCGCAGATGATCTTGCCTTTTTTTCCCTGAATTGTAATAGAGGTCGACATTTTACGGTAAGTCTCATCACTCCAGTTTACCGAAAGCACGCCATTCACACCCGAGTTTACTTCGAGAATACAGTACACGGCGTCCTCTACATTCTTGGAGTAAATCGATTCCAGCATCGTCCCTTTTACACTCGTGATGTTGCCTAAAAGGTAATTGATCAGATCAATAACGTGTGAAGCGTAATCCATCAGACAGCCACCGCCTTCCGCCGGATCTGCGCGCCAGTTGTCCTGTTTTTCGCGGATAACAACAGGTCCGTAAGACTCACCTGTAAAGTGATATACTTCCCCGAGAACGCCCAGGTCCAGCAGTCTTTTTACTTCTCTGAATGTCCCGATGAACTTGTTGTGGTAACCTACCTGGTTAACAACCGCCTTTTCTGCTGCCAGTGCAACGAGCGATTTTCCTTCCTCTGCAGTGAGACAAAGGGGCTTTTCAGCGAAAACATGCTTGCCGCTTTCAAGTACTTTGCGCACCATGGTAGCGTGGAACTTGGTTGGCACCGATACAAAAACCGCGTCCGCGTTCGTCTTCGCAAGCATTTCTTCGTAGTTCGAAAAGCAAGGGAAGGAAGAATATTTTTCAAAAACGTCGAGTACCATTTTCGAGGTATCACTCACCCCTACAACTTCAACATTCGGATGTGCCCCTAAGATGGATAGATGAGATATTCCCATCTTGCCGGCACCAATCAATGCAACTTTTACCATAACTATTTTTTGATGAGTTTGAGATAGATGATCAGTAGAAAAGGTTTTTATTAAAAGTTTTAATTTTCGATAGAATGTAAGTGGAGGTCGAACGTAATCCTATATACGTAATCATAAAATTTGTATTCTGATTGATGTTTAGATCTGTTAAATATTGATCAGATTTCATGGTAAGTTCCGGCAAACGTGTTCGGAACAGTGTGCATAACCGCATCTATTACTCCCTGCGCGGCCTGGTTGTGATTGTAGATCCGTACACGTGACAATGCATTATTGGCGTATTGCTGGATCCGATCCGGATTATTCAATAGTGTCGCAATTTGTTCAACCCAAACATCCTCGTCCAACGGAAGAATAAGCCCCGTATGCTGATCGATAACCAGATCATCCGCCGCGCCTGCATTAGCGCAGGTGATTACGGGCGTGCCGCTCGCACAAGCTTCATTCGCCACAATTCCCCAGGGATCTTGCAGGGTAGGGAAGAGGAATAATTTGGACTTGCTGTAACACGAAGCAAGTGAATGCTGGTCGAGAAATCCTGTAAAAACATAATCCAGTCCCTCTGAATCGAGCTTATCCAACACCGGTTTACGAAGGGGCCCGTCGCCTACCACCAGTATCTTGATCCCAGGGTAGACCTTGTTAAGCCGGCAGGCTACCTCTGCAAAAAAGCCGGGCATTTTCCGTTCGATCAGCTGACCGGAAAACATAATGTCAAATTCCCGGTCCTTAATGGGGGAAGAGGAAAATCTGTTGTTATCAATGCAGAGCGTGCTCTTGAATATATCGCTGTCCTTAATCCCGTAACTCCTAAAAAGCTTGGCAGAACCGCGGCTAGGCCCTATAAATGCATTTGTAAAAGGGAAAATGAGCTTTCTGACCCATTTGTGAAATATAGAGAAATCTTTCTCCGAATCGTAAGTCCCGTCAAGGGACACGATGAACTTACATCCTTTAAGCATTGCCCAGATAAAGCCGTAGAGCATTGTAGGATTAAACCCTGTAATGATCATCACATCCGGCCTGATTACATTAAGCAGCGACCACACGGAAGGGTTATTATGCTTGAATGTTTTAGATGCTTCACTTAAAAAATACCTTGCATACTTTCCGTAATCCAGTTTCCATGAGCGGTTTGGTTCAAGCTGTGCGCAATATACCACGGTGTATGAAAATGCACTTTCCTGTTCAAGTAATTCATGCATTCTCTCCCGGTAAGGTGCGGGAACATTGGTAAGGTAAACAACATGTATTTTCTTCTCCATTTTGAGGGCTTCGTGAGCTTCGGGCAAAGTAATTGAGCTTTGATAATTGAGGAGTTCATTTCAACGAATGAAGCCTCAATAGTGTGAGCTGCTGGTTAATTATTTCGTGCAGATTCTTAACTGGTGTGCTTAAATCAGGTGTGACCCAAATGGGTTGTGAATTAGAATCGGTCTGTTGAGTGCTGATTTCGTAATCTAAGTTACCATTGGTAATTTATAAATCTATTCTTTTGTGGTCAAACCCGAATCTCGTGGGGTTATCTTTTGAATCAAAGGGGTTACTTTATCGGGATAATTAGAATAAAAATTAAATCAGTTCGGTCGGGCCTTTAAATTTTCCCAAATAAATGGAAACAATGTTTTTAGCCATAGCTTACTAAATGCAAAAGGATAATATACCGGGAAGTGATCACGTATAAAACCGAGATATTCGTGGTATGCCAAACCTTTCGGGCTCATTAAATACTTGATTCTTTCTGAAAGGGTTGTATTCTGTCCGCGCCAGTTATTACCGTGGTCATCAGTACATTCACCTAAAACGCCTGGTGCGACAACTACTGAAAAGCCGGCTTTTTTTGCCTTTAATGTATAATCGTAATCAGCAATTCCATGTGTAAAATGATCGGATAATATCCCGACTTTTTGTACAACTTGTGCAGGTACCAACATGATATTTGCGTTTCCGAGATCACATTCCACAGCTTCTTTTGAACTGAATACCTGTACGCTCTTTATAGAGAAATGAGATGTGAGTTTTTTTCCTCCATAAGATATCTTCTGAGAAACAGCGTCCATTGTGCTGCCGATGCAAATGCCTGCTGCGCCGAATTTCTTCCGGGTTGTTTCAGCACATTTCAAGAGTGTATCAAGCGCATCCGGAAATAAAATGGTATCGTCATTAACCAGGAGGTAATAGTCGAAATTTCCCTCGGACGCGCGTCGCCATGACTTTCTCATTCCACCTGCCCAGAACAAGGTACCTGTTCCTTTCAATAGCTGAACTTGCGGAAACGATTGTTTTACAGCCTCCGCAGTTCCGTCAGACGACAAGTCGTCGGTCAGGAAAGTAGATAGCTCAACATCATTGTTAATGTCCTGACTATAAAGGCTCTTTAAGCAGCCGAGTGTCTTGTCTTTTCTGTTGTAGGTGGTTAATAATACCGCAATTTTCATTAGTACACAGGAAGTTAGAGGGTAATTGTTTTTATTAATCCTTACTATACAGGCAGTACACTGTTATTACTCTCACGCATTCAAATGCAACATATTCTTGACCCTGTTCATGATGCGGATGCGCATCGGGGGTTTTCTCATGAATCTTTTCTTGGCGTGGTGGCGCTCATATTGGGTGTTAACCGCCAGCTGCACCTGCGAGCCGGTATTTTGCCAGGGCCACGTTTCGCAAAAATGATCTTCCGTTTTTTCACCGCTGGAATGAACACCTTCCAGTCCGATATTACTTACCAGATTGACATTAGGAACCACCGATAATCCATAGTTCAGGAAAAGAGTGTATTGCCATTGATAATCCCAGGTACTCTTCTTTTCCTGGATATACACTTCGTTAAATCTGTCGTACCAATAGCGCGCAATTTTACTGTCGCCGAATAATGCCTGCACTTTTCTCTGATTCTTCATTTCAGGAAGTTTCTCCATCCAGAAATCATATTTATTCCAGGCCCTTTTCCACGTTGCCCAGCCCCAGATATGTCCTATTAAACTGAAAAAGTGATCAGATTGGCCCATTGCAAATTCGCCGTTCCACCGGGTACCTGACACGTGCATGACACGATCATTGTTGTGGTACTTATCCAGCATTACTTTGCAGAAAGAGAAAAAAGAAGGATGCGGTAAACAGTCGTCTTCCAGTATGATTAACTTTTCATTTGTTTCAAACGCCCAGCTGATTGCTGATGATACTCCCATTGCGCACCCCATATTGGTATCAGCAAACCATTTTTCAACCTGACAATCCCAATTAATTTGTGAATCGTCGAACAAGCTTCTGCACGCTTCCACCAATTCGTTTTCTTCGGGCTTTTCTATTCTTGCCGCATCTGAGAATATGTAAAGTTTTGAAGGTTTTAGCTTCCTGATTTGTGCAAAAACATGACAAGTTGTTTCCGGCCTGTTAAATGTGATGAGCAGGACAGGGACATCAAATACTTTTTTACTCATTACGAATCAATCATGAATAGTTAATAATGGGAATTCATTTATAATGCCGAGCTGATTTTCGCTTGCATTGCATTTACTTACAATTTCTTTTGCATTTCATTAATCGAGCGTAATAAGTATCTCTGATTGATGGTGCATACGCAACCACTATTTGATATTATATATAATGGAAGTGTGCATTACAATTTATATTAATGTCATTTAAACTTCCGGTTTTCTGATAGGATTGAAACGGCATACCAGTAACATTGAATACCCTTTTGATCGGCTACTCTTATGATTAATGGAAGTTTATAGGTGTCAGCGTATCATACAGTCTGGAAATATTACCTGCCTCGCTGTATGATGATTGATATTTAAAGAGAGTGTGCTTGATAGAGTACCGATCAACTTGCAGAAGGTCGGTTGGTTTACGAAATCTAAATTAGTAGAAAGCGGAACCAGATTTTCAATTTTGGGGCGATACCCCGTGTATTATGTGGTCAGTTTGATGAAAAGTGGGGTTACATAAAATCTGCTTTTTTGAAGCTTTAAAGGCGTTTATTCTACATTTAAAACCACTTTTTGGAAAAATGAAAACGTTGACAAAATCAAATCTAATGCATCTGAAACTTGTCAGGATTACATATAATATTTGATACATTCAAAAAGCTTTCGCGTTTTAGATAGTTGTCTAACGTAATGCGAAATACTTCGGTGATTTAGTTTACTATATAGTTCTTTCAGGCAGACCTAACTATTTTTTGCGCTCGCTACAAGTCACCGGAAGTTGCAGCTGTTTATTGGAGTTTGGAACAAGCAGCCACTCCCCGTGATAAATGTGGTCTAATTTCTCACTTCTTATTTTGTCTCTCTGTATCTACTGGTTGTGCCACCCTGCAATTCATCCGCTTTCACTGCCCTACAAGAATGCGTTGATTTATCCATTCAGGACAAAATCCAGGACTTCACGGTATCAAAGCTTCCCAAAAACCGACCAAATCACGCCAAGGCGAAGAATTTAGTGTGAAATTGTCGCTTAAATAGTTGCAGGCGTATGTAGAAATACTTTCTTTGCGATAGAATAAAATTTATACGATCGGATATAAACTCTACTCTACTGCAAATTAATTATGACACAACTATACAAGTTCTTTTCGCCGCTAGTGCTGAGTACGCTCATGCTGTTTACGTTGGATGTTTCAGCACAAACCGGAAATGGTATATCTACGCACAGAGGCACTCAGATCGGACTGGTTACCTTCGGGCCTGACGTGGAGACCGGCGTACTGGGAGAGGATAACTTTGTAGATGGTTATGTTAAAAAGCTGGGTACAAGCGAGTTTGTATATCCGGTCGGCGGCAATGGCTCTTTCCGCCCGTTTGCGGCTGCCGCGCCAGGAACAGCCGGTGCCTATTTTCCGGAGGATCCGGGCTCAGATAAAACACGTGAACTGTTCAATGAGGGACCTTTCAACACCCTGATAACCGATCCTGCCACAAGCGCGGTCAGTAACCGCGAATACTGGGATATCGACGGCTCGGCAAGCACAAAGATTACTTTGACCTGGAATGCAGGCAGCGAAATCAATGCGTTGCTGGCAGGCAAAGAACTCAGCAAGCTGACAATCGTCGGCTGGTCTGCTGGCAAGTGGGTCAAAGTGCCTTCCAGCGTTGATAATGAGTCTGTTTTGGGTGGAACCAGCTCACTTACAGCAGGTTCTATAACGACTAGCGAAGAATTTACACCCGATAATTTCAGCGTTTACACCCTCGGGGTAGTGGCAGAGGGATCTTTGCCTGTTACGCTTGCAAGCTTTCATGTGAAGGCGGCCGAACAATCGGCAGTGCTGGACTGGGTTACTTCCGCTGAGATAAATAGCAGCCACTTTGAAATAGAGCGCAGTACGAATGGCAAACAATGGGCGCAAATCGGTACACTAGCTGCTGCAACGGGCACCAATCTGAATACAAATTACCAGTTTGTTGATCAGCATCCATTGCCCGGCATCAATTTGTACCGCCTGAAAATGGTTGATCTGGACGCATCATTTTCATACAGCCAGATCAGGGATCTTCAATTTGGCCTGAATACAACCGCATTCATTTACCCAAATCCTGCCTCCGGGAAAATTCACTTTAATGGAATAACACAGAATACCCTGAAAGAAGCCACATTGATGGATTTGAACGGCAAACCTCTGGTCAGGACCGGCAACATCGCAGGCGGACTCGGGATTGCGGATGTTCCGCAAGGCAGTTATGTTGTTAATCTGAGATTCAACAATGGAACAGCGAAGTCACTGTCCGTTGTTGTTGAGAAATAGTATTTGCCTGACGATGAGGATTTTATGCTATCAATTGCGCCCGTTAACCATAAAGCTGCGCCCGTTTTAATTTCAGTTTAAGCGTTTTCAGTTCCACTGCCTGCTGCAATAGCAACTCAGTACGTTTTTTCTGTAACCTAACCTTGTAACGCTGCATTTGTAAATGCTGCTTTCTGACCAGCAGCGCCTTATTGATATACCCCGCCTGGTCGGCTATTGCTTCCAGTCTCTTGAAGTGACGGTGCGAAAGCCGTTGTTTTTTTTCTTCTGCATCATGATCGTAGGCAGACACTTGCATTTGGTGCTTCCTTATTAATTCGATTATCTCTCGTTTGATGTCTCCCTCGCTTAGCATTAGTTCTACATTAATTTAGTAACTATTTTAATTACAACTAATTAATTATCAGTGGGGTAAGTTTTCAAAAGCGACCGACAAAAAATTGTGCCCGGATAGGCTCAAATGTTGATATATTGAAAAGAACAGGAAAAAGGAGATTGTAATTAGATTCAGTAGTTTCCTCTGGTAATGGTGCTTTTTTGCAAAATCATTTCATCTCACGCATTCAACTTTTTATACGAATAATTTTATGAAAAAAGGTACACAACTGCTTGCATTGGCGCTTCTCTTAAGTCTGTTTACAACTTTGGCCGCACACGCCCAGGATGGCTGGATTTCACTTTTCAACGGAAAAGACCTCACCGGCTGGAAGGTTGGCGCGAATGCCGGCTCTTTCACCATCGTCGACGGTACCATTCAGGTAGCAGGCCCGCGCGCGCATTTGTTTTATGAAGGCCCCGTAAAAAATCACATGTTCAAGAACTTCGAGTTCAAAGCAACTGTGAAAACAAAGCCGGGTTCCAACTCAGGTATTTTCATTCATACTGCTTATCAGGAAGACGGCTGGCCTTCTCAAGGGTATGAGGTGCAGGTAAATCAGTCGCATACTGACTATAAGCGCACCGGCAGCTTGTATAATGTGGTGGATGTGAAAGAGACTTACGTAAAAGACGACGAGTGGTACACAGAGTACATCAAAGTGGAGGGCAAGCATATTACCATTAAGATCAACGACAAGGTTGTGGTTGACTATGAGGAAACCGATGTTGACAAAAGACAGGGCGACATGAAAAACAAATTCCTTAAATCAGGCACTTTTGCTTTGCAGGCCCATGATCCGAAGAGCATTGTTTTCTACAAGGATATTATGGTAAAACCTTTGACAGAGTAACAATCCAACAGGTTATGCCTGACTATGTTCATTTTGAATCGGTACTTGATCGCCTTCCCAAAAAGGGAGGCGAATTTTATATGATCGTACCTGATGAAGTTGCGTTGCAGTTCGTTGAGGGAAGGAAGCCCGCCCGGGTAAGATGCCTGTTGAATAATCAGGTTGAATTTCAATGTGCGATCCGGCCCAAGGGTGGGGGAGGTTTTTACATTAACATTGGTACACCTATCCGCCAGGAAGGCAAGCTGCAACTCGGGCAGCAGCTGTCTGCAAAGGTTTGGAAAGATGAAAGTGAATTTGGGCGCGACATTCCGGAAGAACTCGCCGAGCTGCTTGAAATGGACCCGGAAGGTAAAAAAGCTTTTTACGAACAACTCCCAAGTCACCAGCGAGGCATTATTTACTACATATCTGGAGCCAAATCGGTACAGGTGCGTGTAGACCGCGCCATTAAGATGATTAACCGGCTCAAAAACGCAATTCCCCCGGCATAGAAGTGGCTGAACTCACCTGGTAGCCTGGCGGGTTATTCACTAACCCGCCAGGCACCGTTTGTCAGTAAGATAAGAAGCTGACTCAGGCAGGTCTTTCAGTAAAACCGTCCGGCTTCTTTGTTTCATTCTGCACAATGTCATTGATCATCGCGTCGCGTTCTTCAACTGTTCTGTTGAGGATCTCCTGGTTCTCCAGATCGTTGTCGCTATTCGTTCCCTGAAACTGCGTCGTCGTTGGTGTTTCAAACCCTCTTTCGTCGGGAGTAGCAGCGTAATTTGTTGTACCAATGTGGTTCACCGGCATTGTGCCATAATTGTCGCGCTCTTCGCGGAGGCGCAGACTTTGTTCCACCTTCCGCTCAACAATGCGGCTCCTTACCCGCGCACTTGCCTCGCGCCGCTCAATGTCGGCTCCCCAGCTGGTTGCAGCAGCAGTTTTATCCAGGTGCTCCGAAACACTGGGTGGGTTCACGATCGGATCTTCATACTGCTTCCCGGTATTGTCGCTTGCATGCAGGTCCTGCGCACCGGATTCATCCAGGATCGCCGCTGCGATCTCGGCCTGCTCGGTACCGGACGCATGAACGGTTACAATGGTCCCGCGCTTTCCGGCTTGAGTGTAACGCTCCGTTTCATGCTGGTCACCATTGAACAGGTCGCGGAAGAAGTGCCCGAGGCGGTCGAGCCAGTCTGTTTCCGGTTCGGCGGGCAGTGATTCATCCGGGGCAGTTTTGTAGGAAGCGGTCTTGATATCAACTTCTGCGTCTGTAAACCCGCTTGCCAGCAAATTGCGCTGTGCAGTCCGGGCTTCACTTTCCATTTCGAATATTCCAACTACTGTTTTTGACATCTCTTTTGTTGTTTGAAGTTAGCATTGCTGATGCTGCATGCTATCAATATCTGTGCCGGACCGGCGAAGTGATTTGTAAGTCGTGGCTGATACTTTCACGTACTTGTATTATCCCGGTAATTGGCATGAAACTTGTGAATTCGCCTTTGTGAAACCTACGGCACATTGTTTATCTTGCCGCCCTTATCATAGTATTCTTTTGGAAGATTTATCGAAAACAAACGCGAACATGCGATTGGCCGGCAATGGCCGCATGAGTGAATTTATTCAACATTATAATTGGTCGGATTCTGCTCTGGAAACGCCCGATCGCTGGCCGGTAAGTTTGCGCACACTCGTGCAGATGATGCTGAGTTCCCGCTTTCCAATCGCATTATTTTGGGGAAAAGACCTGGTCACATTCTACAACGATGCATTCGAAGCCAGCTTTACGGCTAGTGAAGGTTCGCCGGTGATCGGCCAGCCGGCTGCTTCCATTTTTAATGAATCGTGGAATCGCATTGCGCCAAACATAACATCGGTACTGGAAGGAGGGGAAGCACTTTGGTTTGAAGATGATGTCTTCCCGCTCAAGCTCCATGCGCAGCCTGATCTCAGCCACTGGACTTACAGCATGAGCGCGGTTCATGACGATAACAACGAGATCAACGGCGTGCTGGTCACCTGCCTCCAAACCACCAGATCGGAGGATACTGCAAACCGCCTGCGGCATTCAGAGCAGCGTTTTCAGAATCTGGTACGCGAAGCTCCCGTTGGTATCATCATGCTGAGCGGGCCTGACATGCGCATTGAGATTGTAAATGAAGCATACGCCTCGCTCATCGGCAGGAACGTGAGCGAATTGCAGGGTCGCAGGATTTTCGATATCGTCCCCGAAGGAAGAGACCCTTTTCACGACCTCATCAATCGGGTGCGGCTCTCCGGAGAACCATTGTACCTCTACGCACAGCCTTATTTCGTACTTGTTGAGGAAGGCAGGAAAGAAGGATTTCTGGACCTGGTGTACCAGCCTTACAGAGAAGTAGACGGAGAGATCACAGGTGTGATCGTGCTTTGTCAGAATGTAACGCAGCAGGTACTCGCGAGGCGCCAGCTGGAACAAAGTGAGTCACGGCTGCGGAGCGTAGTGGAAAGTGCACCTTTCCCGATCGGCCTCTATGTAGGTTCCGAAATGCGCATTCAGCTTGTCAACCAGTCAATAATTGAGGTTTGGGGAAAAGGCCCTGATGTAGTTGGCAAATGCTACGCAGAAGTGCTGCCTGAACTCGCAGGAAAAGGGATTTATGAGCAGCTCGATGGTGTGTACCGTACCGGCAAAACTTTTCATGCATCCAATCAGCGCGTAGATCTTGTGATAGAAGGCGAGCTGCGGCGGTTTTATTTCAAATATACATTTACACCCTTGTTTGACGCCGACAGGAATGTTTACGGGGTAATGAACACAGCTGCCGACGTGACTGACCTTGTGCTGGCCCAGGAGCAGCTGCAGGAAACAGAGGCGAGCCTCAGAGGCGCCATCGAACTGGCCCAGCTCGGTTCCTGGGAGCTGGATGTCGCCACCGGCAAGGTTAGCTACTCGGATGCGATCAAGTCCTGGTTTGGTTTCGAGGGAGACCAGATTGTACTGGAAGAGGTCTACAATCCAATTCACCCCGACGATCGCGCGACTGTTGCGACAGCAGTAAGTAAGGCACTGGCGCCGGGTTCCGGGGGGGTGTACGATGCCGAGTACCGCATTATCGCATTCGGGTCAGCGCAGGAGCGGGTCGTGCATGCGCTGGGCAAGGTGATTTATGATGAACACGGCCAGCCTTATAAATTGCTCGGTACTGCCCAGGATATCACATCCTCTCGCCAGCGGCAGGAAGCCCTCGAACAGCTTGTCCAGCTCAGGACCGCCGAACTCGCCGCGCAGAATGAAGAGTACTTTGCCATCAATGAAGAACTCGAAGAAGCGAACCAGCTGCTTTTACGCACCAATGAGAATTTGCAGCAGTTTGCCTACGTTGCCAGCCATGATTTGCAGGAGCCTTTACGCAAGATCCGGCAGTTTAGTGACTTGTTAAAAACGCAGAATGCAGCTGCCAGCGGCAACGACTGGCATTATCTCGACAGGATCCAGTCTGCGGCCGGCCGCATGTCGGTGCTCATCAGGGACCTGCTTGATTTTTCCAGCATCAGTACCGAACTGGAAGCAGCGGAATCCGTTTCCCTTGAAACAGTTGTTAATACGGTCCTTTCGGATCTGGAACTGATTGTTACCGAAACCGGCGCGGAGGTTGTGATAGGTCCGCTACCCAGTGTGCAGGGCAATGCTTTGCAGTTAGGCCAACTGTTCCAGAATCTGATCAGCAACGCATTGAAGTTTCGGAAGCCCGGCTCGATTCCGACCATCCGGGTGAACAGCGCGCAGGTTTTGCAAAGTGAGCTGCCCCGGTCTGTTAAGCCTGTCCGCAATGCAAAAATGTATTACCGCATTGATGTGACCGATAATGGAATAGGGTTTGACGAAAAATACCTGGATAGGATCTTCCAGGTTTTCCAACGCCTCCACTCCAAGCACGAGTTCAATGGGACGGGCATCGGGCTGGCTATCTGCGAGAAAGTAGTGGCTAACCACGGCGGAGCAATCACGGCAGCCAGCCAGCCTGGTGAAGGAGCCTCCTTTATGATCTTTTTCCCGGTTTAATGCATTACAAAACGCCTCAACCCGCATAGATAGCAGAAGATAAATCCTGACGAAGAGTAAGATTTGAGTGAAAACAAGTTTAAATTAATAGACAGTAATGATTGTTTTCCATTCATGCGAAGTTGGTTTGTAGCTTGTTTTCTGATTTTGGCCGGTTTGTTGAGCGGGAGGAAGATGGTAGTGGCCCAGTCGAGCGACTACCAGTTTTCGCGCTACAATGCAGAAAAAGGACTATCCCATAATCAGGTCAATTGCTTTTTAAAGGATAGCCGCGGCTTTGTCTGGGTTGGTACCGCCGACGGGCTAAACCGTTTCGATGGCTATTCTTTCCGGATCTTCAAACACGATCCTGCCGACTCGACAAGCATTTCAGACCATTTTATCAACTCGATTTTTGAAGATCCGGAAGGTTATATCTGGATCAACACCAGGAAAGGTTTCAATATCTACGATCCTTCCACAGAAAGCATTGACCGTAATGCAGACAAGGCAGCACGGCGCCTGGGATTAAGCGACGCCAACTTCGGCGCCATTGTCAAAACGCATGCTGGTGATTACTGGATTAATCACAACAAGCTGGGGCTGGTTAAATACCTGACCAAGAGTAAAAAGCTACTTAAAATCGCATTCCGGCCGCCCGCAGATCCGGCAACAGGATCTCCGCAGACTATTACCGATTTCAATGAAGATAGCCGGGGTAATCTCTGGGTTGTTTACAATGACGGCCTCGTAGCGCGCATTGATGCACAATCCTATCGTACCGGTTTTCAAACTAACCTGGTGAAAGATAAAAAGCTGGGTGTATCGCCCAATTACCGCATTTTTGCAGATGAGCAGGGGCAACCCTGGGTGTATGTGGTCAAAGCGGTGTACGGCGCATTTTATATTGATACTGCAAAAAACCGGCTGCTTGTCGCAAGTACAACCGGGCCTGATTTCCGGCTGAGCAACAATGCGGTCAGCGCGATCGTGCAGGGGCCTGAGGGTAAGATATGGATCGGGACCGACCACGGCGGTATCAATGTTCTTGATAAGACTACCGGCAGTGTCACTACTTTGCTGTCAAATGCAAACGATCCGCGCACGCTCAGCCAGAATAGCATTTTAAGTCTTTACAGAGACCCCACGGGAATGATCTGGGCGGGCACTTTCAAAAAGGGATTTTCAAGCTACCATGAGAACATCTTCAAATTTTCGCTCATTCGTCACCTGCCCGCAGTACCCGGGAGTTTGCCTTTTGAAGATGTAAATGTTTTTACCGAAGATCGCGCAAGAAACATCTGGCTTGGCACTAATGGCGGCGGACTGATTTACTACAACAGGAGCAAGAACACTTTTCGCCAGTACAAGAATATTCCCGGAGATCCCGGGAGTTTGAGCAACAATGTAATTGTGAGTATGTTCCTTGATAAAAGCGGCTTGCTGTGGATCGGAACATACTTTGGCGGGCTGAATAGTTTTGACGGCAAGACTTTCACCCGCTACCTGCATGATCCGGCAGATTCAACAAGTCTGGTTGACGACCGGGTCTGGGAGATTTTCGAAGATTCCCAAAGGCGGCTCTGGGTAGGTACCCTCGCCGACGGGCTGGATCTGTTTGACAGAAATAAAAAAACCTTCAAACATTACCGCAGGCTCGCACCGAATTCGGTGAGCTCGGATTACATTTCTGCCTTGCTGGAAGACAAGAACGGCGACCTGTGGATCGGGACTGCAAACGGGATTGATGTGTTGAAACGCAGCACAGGGAAGTTTGTACATTATATGTACGAGGCAGGTAACCCGCTCGGTCTGAGCAGCGACGGCGTCACTTCACTCGCACTCGATAGTCTGGACAACATTTGGGTAGGTACCTCGGAGGGGCTGAACCGCTATGACCGAAAGCGCAACGGATTCGTTTCATACAGCACCAGGCACGGTCTGCCAGATAATTCGATACTGACCATCGTAGTCGATAAAAAGCAGAATCTCTGGCTTGGAACGCCGAAAGGTTTGGTAAACCTGCGTGTTACCAAGCGGGCGGCTGGCATTCCGGCGCGATTTGAAGTAAGCACCTATAATGAGATAG
This sequence comes from Dyadobacter sp. Leaf189, assembly GCF_001424405.1. GTDB lineage: Bacteria > Bacteroidota > Bacteroidia > Cytophagales > Spirosomataceae > Dyadobacter. Next base: position 84,789 of record NZ_LMPS01000004.1, on the reverse strand, counting down.
ATGGATTACAGGGCCGCGGCTTCAATGAAAATGCAGCCTTGCAACTGCGCTCGGGCGAGCTGATATTCGGCGGGGCAAACGGGTTTTCTATTTTCGACCCTGCAAGGATCCGCGATGAACCTTTGGCCACGCCCGTAACACTCACCGATTTTCAGATCTTCAATCAGAGTGTGTTGCCCGGCGAGCTGATTTCGGGCAAGCCGATCCTGGACAAATCCATTTCAGAAACCAGCCGGATCGTTCTCAAACACAGCCAGAATGTGTTCTCGATTGAATTCGCCGCATTAAATTTTTTACACCCCGAAAAAAACAGGTACCTCTACCAGCTCGCAGGCTTTAACAACCGGTGGTTTGAAGCGGACAATACAAGAAAGGTAACTTACACGAACCTGGACCCGGGGACTTATGTGTTCAAGGTGAGAATGAAGGGCGGCGGTGCATCGTCGGAGCGGCGACTTGAACTGGAAATCCTGCCGCCGCTGTGGCGTACCTGGTGGGCTTATATGATCTATATTTTGCTTGTGATCGGCGCATTGCTGATCGCCCGCTGGGTTTTGATCGAAAGGGAAAAGATGAACTTCGAGCTTGAACAGGAGCGGCGGCACGCTCAGCAAATGCACGAGCTGGATTTAATGAAGATCAGGTTTTTTACCAATGTAAGCCACGAGTTCAGGACCCCGCTGACGCTGATGCTCACGCCCCTGGAAAACCTGCTGCACAATATCCAGTCGGACCACGCTGTGCATAAACAGCTCTCGCTGATTCACCGCAATGCAAGGAGATTGCTGAATCTGGTAACCCAGATCCTCGATTTTAAAAAACTGGAAGTAGAGGAAACCCGCTTCAATCCGGAGCCGGGCGATATTGTGCAGTTCATCCGGGAGATAGCCCACACCTTTTCAGACCTGTCAGAGCACAAGCATATCAGCTACGTTTTTGAAAGTGAATTAACCTCACGTTACGCCGATTTTGATCAGGACAAGCTTTCCAAGATCATGTATAACCTGCTGTCCAATGCATTCAAATTCACGCCCGAGAACGGCCAGGTAGCGGTTAAGCTGCGGATTTCAACAGATACTGATTCGAAAGAACAGCTGGAAATCAGTGTGCAGGATTCGGGTATCGGCATTCCCCCGGAAGCGCAGCAACGCGTTTTTGAGCGGTTTTACCAGCATCCGATGCCAGACCACATGATCAACCAGGGGAGCGGTATCGGGCTTTCCATTGCCGCCGAGTTCGTGAAAATGCATGGCGGCAGTATCGACCTGCAAAGCAGCGAAGGGCAGGGGAGTATTTTTACAGTCACATTGCCATTAAGGGAAAGTGCACCAAGAACAATGCCCGTGGAAGAGCCTGAGGAGGTGGTTCAGGCGCAGCCGGAAATTGATGTGGCGCTTGCGTCAGGAACACCCGGACGAAAAAGGCCGGTGGTATTGCTGGTGGAAGACAATGACGAGTTCCGCAATTACCTGAAAGACGTACTTGGCCAGGAATACCAGATCCTGGAAGCAGCGAATGGAAAACTCGGGCTCAATGCAACACTTGAAAACGTACCCGACCTGATCGTAAGTGATGTGATGATGCCGGAAATGGACGGGATAGAACTTTGCAAAACCATTAAAACCGACCGCCGCATTTCCCACATCCCTGTTATCCTGCTTACTGCCAAAGCCGAGGAAGAGCAGCAGTTACAGGGTTACCAGACAGGCGCCGATGCGTATGTGACCAAACCTTTCAGGCTCGACATTCTTCAGGTGCGCATTCGAAACCTGATCCGCCAGCGCGACCAGTTACAAAAGCAGTTTCAGCAGCACATTCAGGTACGGCCAAGTGAAGTGCAGGTGCGCTCGCTCGATGAGGAATTTATCAAAAAGGCGATCAGGGTGGTGGAGGATAACCTCGCCAATCCCGAGTATACCGTCGAAGAACTGAGCGATGCCATGTCGATGAGCCGGGTGTACCTGTACAAGAAAATCAACTCGCTCACGGGCAAAACGCCTATTGAGTTTATCCGTATCATCCGCCTCAGAAGAGCCGCAGACCTGCTCGAAAAGAGCCAGCTTTCGGTATCGGAAATCGCTTATCAGATCGGCTTCAATAATCCCAAGTACTTTGCGAGATTATTCAAGGAAGAGTATCAGGTATTGCCTACCGAGTACCGCCGCCAGGGCAACCAGCTGGAACGGAATAGTTCAATTTAATGATCTGATGTTTTAAAACGGGTAAGGAATGTGAGCGCCACATTCTTTACCCGTTTTTTGTTGCTGATCGGAGTTTTAACTGTAAAAAACGACGAAAAAGTAGCTGAATGTGCCTCTCAGTTTACAAATGATGCCCTAACTGTAAACATTAAGATACCTTCAAACATGATTTTATAAGTCACATTTGTCCAACTATTCATTCGATTTATACCAATCCCTTTACTGCTTACAGCTGTCGCGGAAATGTCTAAGTCGGGGTGGATAGGCAGGCTTATAAAACCAAACAACATGCAACAAAATTTGTACGAAAAACGGCAGGTGAAGCAAAGCTTCCGGTTCCTGCCAGCATTATTTCAGACCCTCCTCATGCTAGTGGCCATCGTGTGTTCTGCGGGTGGCGTGTGGGCGCAGGCGGATGCGAAAAGAACAGTGACGGGTGTGGTGCTTTCAGATGATCGAGGCGATGGAATCCCGGGAGCGAGTGTGGTGATTAAGGGAACATCCAATGGTACAACCACCAATACGCAGGGTGAATTTTCAATTGAAGCAGCAGCGGCCAATACGCTCGTGATCTCATTCATCGGTTACGAAAGCCAGGAGCTGCCGGTAGGTAACAGGACCAAGATCGAGGTGCGTTTGAAGGAAAGTATTGCCAGCCTGGATGAGGTAGTGGTAGTAGGTTATGGTGAAATGAAGAAAACGGACGTTTCCAGCTCGCAGGTGACTGTTTCGGGAAAAGACCTGAGCAAAACCATCAATACTTCGCTGGAACAAGGCTTGCAGGGCCGCGCAGCTAACGTAATGGTGCAGCAAAATTCGGGACAGCCGGGTGCAGCGCCTTCCGTACTGATCCGCGGGCTAAGCTCGCTGACAGGTACCACGCAGCCGCTTTATGTCATTGACGGCGTGCAGATTAAGCCTGATAACATGCGCGACGATCCGAACAACCGGCCAACCGGATTTTCCAACATTCTTTCCAGCATAAACCCTGATGATATCGAGACCATTAACGTTTTGCAGGGACCTTCTGCCACTGCGATTTATGGTGCGGTAGGTGCAAACGGCGTGGTGATGATCACGACCAAGCGCGGAAAGGCAGGCGAGGCAAAAGTTACTTTCAATTCACTGGTGACAATCCAGGCTGAGCCGAAACACATTGATGTAATGAACCTGCGCGAGTACGCGCAGTTCAGAAATGAAGCGGAAGCAGTGGGAAGTACCGCATCCGATCCCCAGTTCGCAGATCCGTCTGTGCTGGGAGAAGGTACCAACTGGCAAAGCGCACTTTTCCGCCCGACTACTTTGCAGAAGTATTCAGTGGGATTAAGCGGCGGTACTGAAAAATCGACTTACTATCTCTCAGGTGAATATTTCAACCAGAAAGGGATCGTGGAAGGATCAGGTTTCAAGCGTTATAATGGTCGTTTGAACCTGGAAAACCAGACACGCAGCTGGTTGAAAATTGGTGCGAACATGAGCGTTGGTATTACCGAAGAAAAAGTAAATACCAATAATGGAGGTATCATCCAGCTTGCATTGGACCAAAACCCAAGTGTGCCGGTTACCAACCCTGACGGAAGCTGGGGCGGTCCTTCAAGCACGCAGTTCCAGTTTACCAACCCGGTAATGATCTCCAAGATCTACAATGATTACAACCGCCGGACCTCAATCCTGGGTAGCTTGTTTGCAGATGTGAAACTGGCTAAAAACCTCGTTTGGCACACGGAAGCGAATGGAAGCGCGGAATTTCTTAAATATTATTCATTCCACCCTTCTTATACAATCGGTGGCTTTGTAGTGTCGCAGGACGCAGCAACTTCAACCAGATCGGTGAACACCAATACCTGGTGGAGCTTGCACAGCCGCCTTACTTATGACCTGAAACTGGATAAGCACGCTTTCAATATCATGGCGGGTCACGAGGCGCAGGAGTTCACTTACGAGTCACTGACTGGTACCAGGAAGAAATTCATTACCAACACCATTGAAGAGCTTTCGGGTGGAGATGCATCGGTGATTTCCAATGTAAGCAATGGCAGCGGAAAAGGCGCGGGCTCGCGGGAATCGTATTTCGCACGTTTGAATTATACCTTCAATGACCGCTATATCCTGCAAGGTACTTACCGGATGGACGGATCGTCCGCATTCCGTCAGGGACGTCGCTGGGGCAACTTCCCTGCTGTATCAGTAGCGTGGCGGGTATCTGAGGAGCCTTTCCTGAAAAGTGTGAATGAGATCAATGACCTGAAACTGAGATTTGAGATCGGTCGCTCCGGAAACCAGGGTAGCGGCGGAAACGCGGTTTTCTCTACACTACAAACCGTACCTACCGGCTGGGGAACAGGGTTTCTGGCTTCCAACTTCGCCAACGAGTTCCTTACCTGGGAAAAAGATGACGTGATCAATGCGGGGATTGACCTGCACATGTTCAGCAACCGCATTGAGCTGATCGCGGATGCCTACATTAAAAACATCACCAGCCTGATCACCGTGAACTCTTATCCGTTCACTTATGGTGGAGATATCGCCTACTCGCCAGGCTACCTGAGCTGGCCGGCTGTGAATGCAGGTTCGATGAAAAACAGGGGTGTCGGTTTTACATTGAATACAGTTAACATCGACAAAGGTGGATTTTACTGGAAAACGGGACTGAACCTTTCGTTCGACCGGAACAAAGTAACCTCTCTGCTCAACCCGATCACACCGGTTTGGAATGCTACTTCGGTAGGTTTCAAGACAGAAGTGGGCCAACCTGCCAGTATGATCACCGGTTATGTGGCTGACGGTCTTTTCCAGAATGCCGGTGAGATTCAAAACCACGCCATTCAAACTTCCAACAACCAGCTGACGATCAATCCGGCAACTGGCAGCTGGGTAGGGGATACCAAATTCCGCGATTTGAACAATGATGGTGTCATTGATGCAGAAGACCGCACGGTGATCGGAAATCCATGGCCGAAATTCACACTGGGCTTCAACAACAACATGACGTACCGGAATTTCGAATTGAATGCATTCCTGACCGGAAGTTTCAAAAACGACATTCTGAACTATCCACGTTACCGCGCTGAAATCCCTGGCAACGGTGGTGTATTCGGTAACCAATGGTCGTCAGTGGCCAACTACGCAAGACCAAGCAGCTACCAGGCAGGCGATGCAGAAAGCGTAACACTTACCAACCCGGGCTACCATATTCCACGCATTGCACCGGGAGATCCAAATGGTAACAACCGGATGAACACCAATTTTATCGAAGATGGAAGCTACGTACGTCTGAAAAATATCACGCTGAGCTACAATTTCCCGAAAAGCATCTTGAAAGACACTTTCGTGAGAGGATTGAAAGCTTCGGTAGGTGCGCAGAACCTTTTCACCATTACCAAATACAAAGGATATGATCCTGAAATCGGGATGGTTAACTACGGAGGTACCGTAATGGCAGGTATTGATACAGGACGTTATCCTTCGGTGCGCATGTACTCTTTCGGTCTGCTTGCTGATTTTTAACAAACCCGGACTTTTGACTTAATACCCAGATTTTTAAAAATATTCTATATGCAATTCAAATTAAAACTCATAGCGGCAATCGGGGCTTTAACGCTCATGCAGGGATGTAGTGAAGACTTCCTGGACCGTCCGCCGCTGGACGCGCTTACCTCTGGTAATTTCTATAAAACAGACGAAGAGATCCTGGCGGGTACCGCGCCACTTTACAACATTGTTTGGTTTGACTTCAATGACAAAGCAGCAATGTCATTTCAGGAAGCACGTGCAGGAAACCTGAATTCCAATGACCGTACTGCTTATGTAAAGCATGCGATTCCTTCTACGGATGTAAATACGCTTTTGCCCGGTTACAAATCCTTTTACAAAATCATCGCGCAGAGCAATAATGCTTATAAGGCGATTAACGAAGCAAGCGGAAGCACTGCTTCGGCGGCTGTAAAAGCGCAGGGGCTGGGTGAATGCAAGTTTATGCGCGCAACGGCCTACTACTACCTGGTTACCAACTGGGGCGCCGTGCCGATCGTGTATGACAATGTAGCGCAGATCAACGAGCCGCCGGTTCGCAATAAAGTGGAGGATATCTGGAAACTGCTTATCCAGGATTATCGCTTTGCAGCAGCCAACCTGCCTGCTACTACAGTGCAAGGCCGTTTGACGAAATACTCGGCGGAGGGAATGCTGGCGCGGATGTACCTGATGCGTGCCGGATTGAACCAGAATGGAACACGTAACCAGTCTGACCTGGATAGCGCTAAGTATTTTGCTGAAAGTGTGATCACCAAAAGCGGACTTTCGCTCGCGCCGACTTACGGCGAGCTTTTTGAAAGCGCAAACCACAATGCAACCAAGAACAATCCTGAAAGTTTGTTCTCCCTGCAATGGATGCCGATCAGCAATCCATGGGGGATCAACAACTCTTTCCAGGCTTATTTCGCTTATGATGCCAACATTACCGGTACAGGCGATGGCTGGGGAGCGGCACAGGGTGTATCTGCGGATCTTGTAAAATACTTTACCGAAAACCCGGCTGACTCTTTGCGCAGAAAGGCGATCGGTATGTTTGACGGGGACGTGTATCCTACGATCAATAAGGCAAATGGCGGTCTGAAATATGTAAGACCAGCTGCATTGTCGGCGATCAAGAAGTACATCGTTGGTTCTCCTGCAGACAATGGCGGATTAGGCGGATTTATGTCAGCCAACATCAATTCCTACATGCTGCGCCTGGCCGAAGTGTACCTGATTTACGCAGACGCCGTACTCGGCAACAGCGCAACAACTGCCGATCCGAAAGCACTGGAATACTTCAATGCAGTCAGGAAAAGAGCAGGTATGCCGTTGAAAACCTCTCTTACTTTTGAAGATATATTCAAAGAAAGAAGAATTGAGACTGTCTTTGAAGGCAACTCCTGGAACGAGATTGTGCGGTGGTACTACTTCAATCCTGCCAAAGCGATTGCTTACACAGCTTCGCAACACAAGGAAAACTATACCATGAGCTATGTAGCGGGCTCTACTAATCCGAAGAAATACAGCGTAACCTATTCTCCGGCTGAGTATTACCCACTGTCGGATGCGACGTTGTACCTCCCATTCCCGGAAGCTGAGATCGTGAATGCGCCTTCTTTGAAGAACGAGCCGGTCGCTTTTGATTTCAGCAAATTGAAAGACTAACCTCAAATCGAATCAAAATATGAAATTCAAGCATTTATATAGAACAGGTCTGGCAATTGTGGCGGCAGCATGTATGCTGGTTTCCTTTCAGAGCTGTAACAATGAAGATATAGACGGAGCGCCTGTGATCAGTAACGTGCGCTTGCTGGATCCAACGAAAGCAGACAGCTCGCTGACAGCCGCCGAGCCGGGCAGCATGGTCGTAATCCAGGGCCAGAACCTGGGAAGTGTATTGAAGGTTTACTTCAATGATTTCGAAGCTACATTCAACTCTGCGCTGGGCAGCAACTCCAATATCGTCATTACGATTCCTGCCAATGCGCCTACCAAAGCGGTAGACGCAGGTGTTTCGAGCAAGATCAGGGTAGTAACCAATGGAGGGGAAGCTACTTACGATTTCGTACTCACTGCGCCAAGCCCTGTAATCAGCGGCCTTTATTCAGAATTTATCAAGCCCGGTGGTAATATCGTGATCAACGGCGATTACTTCTACAATGTGAAGTCGGTGAAAGTGGGAGAAACCAGTCTGCAGATTGTGAGCAGCTCGGTGAAATCGATTACAGCGAAAATGCCCGCTACTGCGACAGTGGGAGCGGTAACTGTGGAAGGAGAATTCGGTACTGCCAAGACAAACTTCAAGGTGAATGACAATGAAGGTAACATGGTCAATTTCGACATTCCGGCCACAAGTTGGGGATCGGAAGTTTGCTGGGGCGCTGCGCCTATCATGCCTGCTAATGATCCTGGTGCCATTTCGGGTAAATATTCCCGGATCAAAGGCACCAAGCTGCCAGCTACCGGATACAATGATGCCTGGGTATTTTCAACCTGTTCATTCGATTTCAAATTGCCCGCAGGACCTGCTGCTGACAGACAGTTCAAATTCGAGCACAACATCGCAGAGCCCTGGAAAGCAGGAAAGTATGACATAACCATTACCGCCGACAAAAGCGAGTATACGTTTTCATTCCAGCCCTGGAACTCGACAGAATACGCTGCCACAGGCTACCAGACCAATGGATGGAGAACAGCAGTAATAGAACTGTCCGAGTTTAAGAATGCTGCAGGCAACACCATTACCGACGTTTCCAAAATCACGGACCTGAAAGTACTGTTTAATACTCCTGATGTTGTGATTGCTTCTTTCAACGGAAGTGTTGATAATTTCAGGATTGTGAAGAAGTAGTGCTTTGGCTGGGCGCTGTCGACGGCACTCGCTCCGTCGACAGCACCTGCCCTCCCTTCGACCGCCCGGCTGCCCGGTCCCCTCAGTGTGACAAAGGCTTTGACCGCCCGCCGGCCCGGTGCGCTCAGTGTGACGGCTTGTACTTGTTCTACCTTCGACCGCAAAGTTATCGCCTTGCCCTTCGACTGCGCTCAGGGTGACAAAGGCTAGGTTTGTCACCCTGAGCGCAGTCGAAGGGACGAGCGAAACTGAGCAATCGAAGGGAACGGCGATAACTGCGCAGTTGAAGGGCAACAGCGATAACCGCGCACTCGAAGGGCAACAGCGGCATCCGCGCAGTTGAAGAATTGTCACCCTGAGCGGACCGGGCCGCCGGGCGGTCGAAGGGCACCAGCGATAACCGCAGTCGAAGGGCAGACAGCGACAACTAACCTATCAATGCAAAAAACACTCACATTGTTACTCCTTTGCCTGGTCCCGCAGTACTTAGCTGCGCAGATTGCAATTGACATTGACGCGCGGGCGGAGGTTAGGGAGGTTTCGCCTTACCTCTATGGCCGGAACAATTCTTTCTCTTCCACTGATCCGAATTGGACTTTGCCGGAAGAAGAATTGATCCGTTTGCGCGATGCCGGTGTCCGGTTTTTCCGGGAGAGCGGCGGTAATAATTCCAGCAAGTATAACTGGCGCAGAAAGCTCAGCAGCCACCCCGATTGGTACAACAATGTATATACCAACAACTGGGACCAGGTCGCTCAGTCACTGCAAGCGCATTTTCCTGCAGCCCAGGGAATGTGGGCATTCCCGCTACTGGGTTATGCAGCCAAAACCGGTGCAGCCAATTTCGCCGACTGGGACTACAATAAATCCCAGTGGTGGGAGGGTGTCAGCCAGAACCTTGCCGGAAATGGGCTGCCCAACACAACCGGTACAAAAGCCAAAAAAGAGGGCGATATCAACCTTTATCTTGAAAAATGGAATGCTGATTCGTCAGTCGCCATACTTGATCACTGGTTTGGAAGCGGAGGCGAGGGGCTGAACAAGGATTTTATCCGTTATTGGAATATGGACAATGAGCCGGAGATCTGGTCGGGAACGCACGATGACGTTATGCCCCAGCAAATTTCCCCGCAGGATTTTATGCAGCGGTACATTACACTTGCCAAAAAAGCTCGGGCCAAATTCCCGGATATCAGGCTGGTAGGTCCCGTCACTGCCAATGAATGGCAATGGTACAACTGGGATGGAAAGCCCGTTACGGACAACGGCAAAACTTACCCGTGGCTGGAATATTTCATCAAGACAATCGCCGAGGAACAGCAGAAAAGCGGGATCAGGTTACTGGACGTGCTTGACATCCATTTTTACCCGGGAACAAAAAACACAGAAGAAGTCACCCAACTGCATCGGGTGTTTTTTGATAAAAACTACATTTTCCCAGAAGCAAACGGTGTCAAAACCATCCTGGGAGGCTACGACAATAGCATTAACAGGGAATACATATTCGCCCGCTGCAACGATTGGCTAACCAAGTACCTGGGAGCAGGACACGGCGTCACACTCGGGCTGACCGAAACCGGGATAGACCAGAGTATATCTGCCCCCGTTACCGCTGTCTGGTACGCGTCCACATTGGGTGAATTCATGAAAAACGGCGTGGAGATCTTTACGCCCTGGACCTGGAAACCGGGTATGTGGGAAACGCTGCATTTGCTTAGCCGCTATAATCAGTCGCGGTCGGTAAAAGGTACGTCAGCCAATGAAGCGCTGGTATCTGCTTACCCGAGCATCAATACTGCCGGGGATTCGCTCACCATTGTTTTGGTCAACCGGTCGGCGGAGCAAAGCCAGGCTGTGCGGGTCAGTTTTGCCAATTTCATTCCTGAACAGGGAAATGCGCCGGTATACACCCTTTCACAGCTGCCAGCAGCGGAAACGTTCCGGTCACATACAGAAAATGCACTGAAAAAGTCGGAGGTAGTGATTACGGGAAATGTGCTCAATACGTCGCTTCCAGCCATGTCCGTTACGGCTGTGGTGCTGCGCAATGGGGGCCAGATCCTGGGAACTGGTCAGGCGGCTGCATTCGAAGTCAAGGTTTTTCCAAATCCAACCCGTGACCGCATTACCGTTCAATGGGCAGAACGGGAGTTTTCATTACTGGAAATATTTGATCTGACGGGTACGCAGCTATCCAAACAAAATCTGCAAAAAACGCAGCGGGAGGCTTATATCGATCCGCGGCTGGCTGCGGGAACATACCTGGTCAAGCTGACGGGCAGCAAAGGGCAATCTGCTGTAAAACAAATTATAGTCCCGTAATGAAGGACTCTTAACTATTTTTTATCTAATGCATTCAACTACACTTTCAGGGAAATGGCGCCTGCTGCTGTTTTCTTTGGTACTGTGCCCGATCGGATTCAAAGCATCGGCGCAGCATTCCAAACTGGTGAACGAACCTGTTGATATCAGCGGCGACTTCCGCGAATTTTCCAACACCATATTCTTTGCTGACAGTCTGGCCGCATTTGACCCGCAAACGGGAACCGGACAGATCAGATGGAAACGGCACGAGGCGTTTTCTGCACATAACTTTGACAACTCGATGCTCAGCTACAAACGTGCTTACAGCAACGAGTTCCCCGCCACAGAATATGCGCAGGATCCGGTACTGCCGTTTTCGATCGAATTTACATCGCCGCGTACCATCCGTATCCGTGCCAACACGAGCACGCAGAAGCAGGTTGCAGAACCATCTCTCATGCTCACCGCCGAACCCGTGCAGGATAAGTCCTGGAAGTACAGCAAAATCAATGGCGGGCACCAGTATACCGGAGCGCACGGTTCTGTGACCATTTATGAAAATCCCTGGAAAGTGCTTGTGCGTGATGCCAGTGGTAAAATCCTGACGCAAACCCGCAGTGCGGCTGACGGCAGGTCTTCATTTACGCCAACGCTGCCTTTTTCCTTCGTGCGCCGTGCTTCCGATTATTCACGCAGCGTAGCAGCCGTTTTCTCTATTTCACCCGATGAAAAAATATATGGCTGCGGCGAATCTTTTACCAAACTGGACAAAAACGGCCAAAAGCTGGTTCTGTGGACGCACGACCCGAATGGTGTAGAGACGCAGACCATGTACAAGCCCATTCCGTTTTACATGAGCTCGCGTGGTTACGGCATGTTTATGCACACCAGCTCGCCCATTACCTGCGATTTTGGCGCTACTTACGGGGAGTCCAATGCGATGCAGATCGGGGATGAAAACCTGGACCTGTTTGTATTTCTGGGCGAGCCGAAGGAGATACTCGATGCTTATACAGACCTTACTGGCAAAGCGCCGATGCCGCCATTATGGTCTTTCGGGTTGTGGATGAGCCGCATTACCTATTTTTCTGAAAAGGATGGAAGAAATGTGGCAGAGAAGCTCCGCCAGAACAGGATACCCTCGGACGTGATCCACTTTGATACTGGCTGGTTTGAAACAGACTGGCGTTGTGATTACCGGTTTGCACCAAAAAGATTTCAGGATCCCGCATTGATGATTTCAGATTTGAAAAAACAGGGTTTTCATACTTCTCTCTGGCAGTTGCCCTATTTTGTTCCTCAAAATGTACTTTATCCCGAGATTGTTGAAAAAGGGCTTGCAGTCAAAAATGGCAATGGTACTATTCCTTACGAAGATGCGGTTCTTGATTTTTCCAATCCCAATACAATCAAATGGTATGAAGATAAAATCTCGGGGCTATTGAAACTGGGCGTGTCGGCGATCAAGGTCGACTTTGGTGAAGCTGCGCCATTTTCGGGCGTATATGCTTCTGGCCGTACCGGTTTTTATGAGCACAATCTGTACCCATTGCGGTATAATAAGATCGTCTCCGAGCTAACCCGCAAGCTGAATGGCGAAAACATCATCTGGGCCAGAAGTACCTGGGCCGGAAGTCAGCGGTACCCCATTCACTGGGGTGGCGATGCAGAAACGACCAACAAAGGCATGGAAGCACAGCTGCGTGGCGGATTATCCCTCGGCTTGTCGGGATTTACCTTCTGGAGTCACGACATTGGTGGGTTTACAATGAAAACACCGGAGGATTTGTACCGGCGCTGGCTTCCGATGGGCTTGCTGAGCTCTCATACCCGCACGCACGGCCAGGCGCCCAAAGAGCCGTGGGAGTATGGTATGGCGTTTCAGGACTATTTCAGAAAAGCGGTGGAGCTTAAATACAAGCTGATGCCCTATATCTACACGCAGTCCAAACTGGCTTCCGAAAAAGGGTTGCCGATGGTGCGCGCATTGCTGGTTGAATTCCCCGCTGATCCGGGTGCCTGGCTTGTTGATAATCAGTATATGCTTGGCTCGGACCTGCTGGTTGCTCCGCTTTTTGAGAATGGAAAAACGCGGCAGGTATATCTGCCAAAAGGGAGCTGGGTAGATTATCAAACTAAAAAAGTATACGCAAGTGGCTGGCACGAGATTGCCGCAGGAGAGCTGGAAGTGGTATTGCTCGTACGTGAAGGCGCTGTGCTGCCGCAGGTAAAAGTGGCGCAATCAACGGGCGAGATCGACTGGAATAACATTGAGCTTCTCAGCTTTGCAAATACACCTCAAAAATCAGAAGTAAAGCTGTTTGTGCCCGGGCAGGATGCTGTAAAAAGCATCGAGGTCACTCGGAAAGGCAGCAAATCTGTGGTCAGCAAAGATCCTTTCGCGGGTAAAATCAAATGGGTGTTGCGTTGAGGCGATCAGGAGAAACGGGCAGCGATTTCTCCATTCGATAGTTGATTATTTCAATGCCCCTGATCAGGTTTCGATTTGTTTTCATTACCGTATAACCCTGCTTCTCAAAGAATGGGCGCGCAGTCAGGCTTACATCGGATGTGAGTCTGGCTGCACCATTTTGTATAGCCTCCTTTTCAAGCAAATGGTAGATTGTACCCGCTACGCCTTTCCTGAGGTGTACATTGCTTGTATACATAAAATCAATGTAGCAGCTGTTCAGCAGGGAGCCAAAACCTGCGATAGCATTCCCGATTTCTGCGATCAGGAAATACTGATTCTCAATTGCATCAAGCCACCGCTGCTCATTCTGGGTACCCTGTTTCCATACTGTTCGCTGGGCTTCATTATAATCCTGCTTACAGGTATGCTCGATAGTCTGGCAGTAAAGCTGCTGCAAACCGGCCATATCACTCTTTCGGGCCGGCCTGATTTCGATTGGGTAGTGGGCAGTATCGGGAGACATTCTTTCATGATTTTGTCGCGAAAATAGCAACCCCCGGCAACTACCCGAAGCAACTGCCACTATTCTGACTGAATGGTCATGCAGCCCGGTAAATAGATTTCGTTGCCGCCGGACTTATGTAGTGGTTTAAATCAGCAACAAAAAAATAGCCGCCATGTCATTTCAGGGGTATCTAAAAACAATCAAGACAAAGACCGGAAAAGGGCCGGAAGATTTCAGGCAGCTGGCCCGGGAAAAGGGTTTTACCAGCGAAGGCGTATTAAAAAGCGAGGTAAAAGCAGGTGAAATAACCAAGTGGCTGGCGGAAGATTTCTCCCTTGGCCAGGGCCACGCAATGGCCATCTACGCGCTGCTGAAAGGCACTAAGAATGAAAATAGTGATTAGGTGGGCGGTGCGCACACACACTGCTCTGCTTAAAGCTCCCCAAGTCGGCTGCTAAGATGGCTCGACTGATCCGTCCGAGCAATTTACCCACCTGAAACAATGGCACGGATATTTAACGGGTGAATGCTACAATACAATGACCATCAACAAACTTAATCATACAGCTATGTTCGACGAACTATTTAAGATCATACAGCAAAGCGGCCAGCAGGCTGTTGTCGATAACGACCAGGTTCCTAATGAACATAATGAAGATGTTTTGCGTGAGGCGCACACGGCTGTTGTAAACGGACTTGGTAATGTGCAGGCTTCCGGCAAGGTAGACGGTCTCGTGAACTCTGTGCAGAGTGGCTCTGCTCAAAGTAACCCGGCAGTACAGCAAATCTCAAACAACTTCATGGGCAGTATCATGCAAAAGTTCGGCATTAATGCGAGCACTGCTTCTTCCATTGCGGCGGCTGTTATACCTATGGTTATCAGTAAAGTAATCGCAGGTAGGGGAGCACAGGGCGGTGCAGGCGGGTTTGATCTCGGCGGATTGCTGGGTGGCCTGACCGGCGGCGCTTCAACAGGCGGTAATCAGAACAGCGGCCTCGGCGGACAGATCAGCAGCATTGGCAGCAAGTTCGGCCTCGATAAGGATAAGGACGGAGACGTCGACCTGAATGATCTTAAAAAAATGTTCTGAGGATTTCCTCTAAATTATACTTCAAACAGACCGCCTGGTGCAAGATAATTCATATGCTGATCCGGAGAACCCGTTCCAGACTTTCTGGATGGGAGGGTTTGAATGCAGTGATCAGTTGAATTCTTCGGGAAACCGGGTTGATCTGCTTGACATCACGGGCCACCTGGATCTGATGCGCGAGGATTATATCCGTATCAGTTCACTCGGCATTCAAACCGTGCGCGAAGGAATCCGGTGGAGCGTGGTAGAATATCTGCCCTATCAATACAATTTCGATGCAGTTGCGGAGATGATGCGCGCAGCTGATGAATTGGACATTCAACAGATCTGGGATATTTGCCATTTTGGCTATCCTGCCGATCTGAGCCCCATGCACCCGCACTTTACACCGCGCTTCGTTGCGCTTTGTGAGGCTTTCGTTGTCTTTTACACCAACAGATATCCAGGCAAACTCCTGTTCGTTACGCCGATTAATGAGGTAAGCTTCATTTCCTGGCTCGGCGGCGAGGTCGCCGGTACTTCGCCCTATTCGCTGAGAAACGGCTGGGAAGTGAAATATGCATTAATGCGGGCATACATTGCGGCAGCAAGAGCGATGAAGGAGCTGAGTCCGCTCGTCCGCATTGTCACTACCGAGCCGCTCGCCAATGTGGTTGCCGGCATTAATCCAACTCAAACCGAAATTGCCAGGGCAGCCATCGAAAATGAATACCAGTTTCAATCCGTGGATATGCTTTGCGGCAGGATGTGCCCTGAACTGGGTGGCAGCGAGGACCTGGTTGACATATTAGGATTTAATTACTACTATAATAATCAATGGGTTGCGGGCGATTATACCTATCTCGGCTGGAACGATGACGTACCAGATCCCAGGTGGAGCCGCCTGGCCGACTTGCTTGAACCCGTTTACCACCGCTACAACAAGCCGATATTGCTCTCAGAAACCAGTCACCCGAAGGAAGACCGGCCTATCTGGATTGACATGATAGCAAATGAATGTGCCGAGCTCATCAGCCGCGGTGTTCCTCTTTTAGGTGTTTGTTTGTACCCCATCATCGACCGGCCCGACTGGGATAACCTGGATATCTGGCACCATGCGGGTATCTGGGATACGGATTTTATAAGCAAACACAGCAGGATTCTGCACGAGCCCTCCAAAGTGGCACTGCTTGCCGCCCAGCAGATCGTCGCCGCAAGCAGGGAAATCCGGCAGGCACAATAATTGGATTGTACTGGCCGAAGGGATATCTCCCTGTTACTTTTTTCAAAATCAAACTAATAGATGGACAATTACACAATGCTGCAATTCTTTGAATGGTACTATCCCGCGGACGGAAGTTTGTGGAACCACTTTGCAGCAGAAGCAGGACGACTCAAATCAATGGGTTTCGACGCCGTGTGGCTTCCTCCTGCACACAAAGGAATGGAAGGCGGCAAATCATCAGGCTACGACTCTTACGATTTATATGATCTGGGCGAATTTGATCAGAAAGGATCAGTCAGGACTAAATACGGCACGAAAGAGGAGCTGATCGCTGCTGTTAAACAGGCCCAGGAAGCTGGCCTGAACGTATACTCGGATATCGTTCTCAACCACATGGGCGGGGCAGACGAGAAAGAAACCGTGACTGTGAGGGAGGTTACACCTGAAAACCGCAACGAGTTTGTCAGCGAACCGAAACAAATTGAAGCTTATACCAAGTTTACATTCCCGGGCAGGGGAGGAAAGTACTCAGAGTTCGTCTGGGATTACCAGTGTTTCTCAGGCGTCGACTATAATGCAGGTACCGAAGAAACCGCCATTTACAGCATTCAGAATGAATACGGGGACGGGTGGCAGGATGTACTGGACCTTGAAAACGGAAATTTCGACTACCTGATGCTCTCAGACATCGATTTCAGAAACCCGCACGTGCGCGAGGAATTGAAGCGGTGGGGAGAATGGTATTACGAAACGGTAGGCATGGACGGATTTCGTCTCGACGCGATCAAGCACATGGACCCGCAATTTTTTGTAGAGTGGCTGGATCATTTGCGGGGAAAATACAACCGCGAGTTTTACACGGTAGGAGAGTACTGGGCTCCCTACGACCTGCCTTCCATGCACCACTACATTGAATCGACGGGCGGCAGGATTTCACTTTTTGACGCGCCTTTGCAGGGTAACTTCTTCCGCGCTTCCAAAGAAAGGGAGAACTTCGATCTGCGCTCAATCTTCGAAAATACCCTCGTTCAAACCCACCCTGAACTTGCCGTAACGCTGGTTGAAAACCACGATACGCAGCCTTTACAATCGTTGGAGCAAACGGTAGAGCATTGGTTCAGGCCACTTGCCTATGCATTGATCCTGCTCAGGGAGGCGGGTTACCCTTGTGTTTTTTACACCGATTTGTATGGATCTACATACAGCGATGAAGGGAACGACGGCCAGCTGCATGATATCACCCTGGAAAAACTCGAAGGACTGGAAACGCTGCTGTATGTGCGTAAAAACATTTCATACGGACAGCAATCAGACTACTTCGAAGCACAAGACAGCATTGGCTGGGTGCGTGGTGGCGATGACGAACACGAAAACTCAGGCTGTGCAGTAGTGCTTTCCATTGGTGGTGACACTGCGCGTAACATGGAGATCGGCGGAAGGCATGCTGGTAAAACCTTTGTAGATTATATGGGTCATTTTGATCACGAGATCATCATTCCGGAAAACGGCTGGGCAGAATTTCCGGTTAAAGGCGGTTCGCTGTCAGTCTGGGCAGTGAAAATGCAGTAATCAAATCAGATCAGATACATGAAAATTCTATTATATGCATCGCTTCAAAAGCAATATCAGGATGCACTTGTCGAGCAGCTTTCAGATAGCGCGGAAGTTATTGTAAATGACGATCTCTCGGAGGATCAGCTCAGGGAGGCTATTGCGGATGCAGATATCCTGATCGGTAACCCGCCTGCGGAACTGCTGGAAAACGCGACTGGGAAGCTTCAATTCTGGCAGCTCGAAAATGTGGGTTTTGAGCAGTACAAAGACGTGGATTTCAAAGGTAAGGTAGCCAATGTAGGGGATATGTCAGCCGCTGCATGTGCCGAGACCATCGTTGCCGGGATCCTGGGCTTTTACCGTGGTGTACATATCATGGTCAAACATCAGCTTAAAAAGCATTGGGCAAGTGAAAAAGTGGAAAACAAGCTGGGGTTGCTCGGCGGGAAAGAGGTGATTATTCTCGGATCAGGCGCTATTGGCCAGCATGTGAAAAAGATACTGGAAGCCTTTGATTGCAAGATCAGGATGACCGCGAAAAGCGATCCCGATGCGCATATCCATTCGTTTGACGAACTGCTGGCCGCTCTCCCGGAAACGGATCTGATCGTGAACACTTTACCCGGTAACCTGGATAACTATGTGTCCGAAGCATTTTTCAATGCGCTGAAAGAAGGCGCGCTTTACGCCAATGTTGGCCGCGGAAACACTACGGATGAGCCGGAAATGATCAAAGCACTTGAAAGCGGGAAGCTGCTGGGTGCTGTGCTGGACGTGACAGAAGTGGAGCCTTTGCCAGAGGACTCGAAATTGTGGGAAATGGAAAATGTGATACTTACCCAGCATACAGGCGCAGCTCACAAGGATCGCGACAGGGATAAGGTGAACAAATTTGTGGAGAATGTAAAGCAGTTTCTGGACGGAGAAGAAGTGAAAGATGAGGTCAGTTTGTCTGACGGTTATTGAATGGAACTGGCTGAGGCTGGCGAAATGTAACCGTTTGTTTAAAGTTCTGAGCGAAAAGAGAATTGTGCATTAATGTCAAACTAATTTTATATAAATTTGAAGAGTTCGTACTCTCAATTCTTCTATTAATGAAATTAGTTACCTCTACAGAATCAGGTTCATCAATCAAAAAATCTTATCAGACGCCGCAGTTGAAGAAATTAGGCACCGTTGTACAAATCACCAAAGCTTTGGGTAAGCTGGGTTCCAGTTACGATGATTTGTCAGGCACCAACGACTATGCTGCCGATTAAGATTTCACTAGTGCTCTTTGGATAAGTTTTCCGGAAAATTCGTCAAACCGCGTCAGATATTGTTCTGATGCGGTTTTTCAATTGCATCCAGCCAGATAGCTAGATAAATGATGCGGGATAGCTGCCAGATATAGCGGGGTTTGTGTTTGCCGTGAATGCCCTCGTTGAATACCACTGACACAATTTTACTAAAAACCTCCCTGTCGACTATTTCCCAGATCTTGTGTGAAGGAGATGCTAGCTGCGGCCAGGCTGCATGGTATAACTGCTGCGCCGCATGTAGCCCGTATTCGATGAAGTTTGCTTTGGAATTCCTCGTCCCGACAGACGCGGGGATAATACCCCGCAAACCGTGGCGGATCAAGCCGCGCCCGCGCCCATTGTAGAAGCTTACATCAAGAGGCGTCGCGAGGCAAAGTTCAATTACATTTTTATCATAAAATGGAAACGCATACTGGTGCCCGTAATACGCACCAATGTGATTGGCCTGTTCATTGCAGATCACATTGGTGTGATTCAGTACGCCTTCCAGAGCTATCCCCTGATTTTCCATCACCGACTTTACGAGCGCATACGTGGTTCGCTGCTTTCGTGGTTGGGTCTGTTGCTTGAATTCCCGCGTCATTGCATCGGTCAGCACAGCGGGAGCAGCTGATTTATGGGCGATTTTATTAAAAATGTATTTGACGATCGCTTTGTCCGAAATATTCAATCCCTGCTTATATCCCCTCATTTTGGACAAAAAGGAAAATAAGGGCTCTTTGCGGTAGCTGCTCCTGATTTCGGGCGTAAGCAGTGAGAGCATGTATTTATCATAACCTGCTTTGCGACTTTTTCCCCGGGTAAATGGATGTTTGGTGTTGTGATCGTAGGATTGCTCGCATGCTGTTTTAAATGCATTCAAGTCGCCGGCCTGCATCAGCTCGTCCAGGTAATCAAAACCGTTTATTGCCACATTATCTCCGCCGTGACCGGTCAGGATCAAATCACACCCCATTCTTTCCAGTTCATTTGAAATGCTTAAATGGAAGCTGGAAGGCATAATGAACTGTTCGGGGCGGTCAAAAATGGTGTTGATCTTCACAATGGATCCCAGTACATCGTCCAGGGGAGTTACCCGATGATGGTTGGTGTGCCACTGACTCACCACGTCCTGAACAAAGCGCTCTTCTTCCGCCAGCGGCTTACCGGTGTCGATCTTGAAAGTGTTTAGGGCCGGCTTGCCTTGCTGTATCAATGCCGATTGTGCCACGCAAGCCACTGAGGAAGAATCCAGTCCCCCGCTCAAATGCGATCCCACGTGTTGTCTGTTACTGATCCTGCTGGTCACGGCGCCGGTAAAGATTTCGCGGAATGAAGATGCGTATTCCTCAATCCCGCCCAGCTGGTGAAATCTTTTGAAATCAGGCTGCCAGAACGGTATTTCTTCCGTTTGCTTCGAGCTGACTTTCAGGTAATGCCCGGGCAAAACGCTGTAAATCTGCTCGTAGAAAGTCTCTGCACTGTAAGTGAGATTGGTCACATGCCACGTAAGGTATTCCCGAACCTTATGCATGTTGGGGATTACCCGAACTTCATGCAGGGCATTCAAAGCCTTGATCTCCGATGCGAATGCAAAGAAACGGTCGGGCTGGTGTACATAATACAGCGGCTTTACGCCGAGTATATCGCGGGCACAGTAAAGGGTTTGTGCGGCTGTGTCCCATAATGCAAGCGCGAAGTCCGCATTAGGCTCGTCGAAGCCTGCGGGACCTTTGAGTGCGTAGTTGCTGGAAAAGGGAGATTCTGGGAAAACACTGGAAAAAACATCGGCATCGGCAACGGATAAAATCTGGCGATCCGGCGTGTTTTCGACAGAGCCGCCGAATGTCATCAATAACCCGTTCTCAATATTTGTGGCTGTCAAACCGCCACGGTGCGCAAGTAGCCCTGTTATTTTATTTACTTCGGCTGTCCTGATTTCCTTACCGTCAAATTGTATTATCCCGGCGATTCCGCCCATGTTGCTGCAAGTTTAATTCGGTCAGCACCTGCGCGGACAAATTACTGCTCCATTTCACTCCCGGGCGGATGGTCGCTTTTACCTGCGTCGCGCGGCAGTGACTACAAAAGGCAAAGGTGTCAAATTCATTTTTTCTAATGACGGCGAAGTCAAAAAATAACCCGTGACATAAATAGCAAGGCTGTCCTGACCAAGGTTTTCCGGCAAATTGCAACTGCCCAGGCAGCACCATTGCGAACTCAAATCATTGACCCGCCGCAATCAGATCTCGTTGGAACAACAGGTCAGTAGGTGATTATGCACCAGTGCTTTATGGACTAACAAACTATACCAGCCATGATCAGAAACTACTTCGTTATCGGGTACCGGAACTTCCGCAAAGGACATCTTTATTCTTTCATTAATCTTTTCGGGCTGGCGGTAGGTCTGTCCAGCGTGATGCTGATTATCGCCTACATCGGTTACGAGCTGTCTTTTGACAGGCATTTTTCCAAAAACAACCGGATATACCAGCTCGTCATGGAATCGCGGGCGACCGACCCGATCATCAGGAATGCTAACACGCCCGAAGCACTTGGAAAAACGTTGAAAGCCGAGTTTTTCGAGGTGGAAACAGCCACTGCTTTGCTTCCTTACAAGACAACTTATCTGGTCAACAACAAGCCCGTTGAACTGAACTTCGCACTCGTTAATCCCACTTTTTTTGAGGTCTTCGATCTGCCCTTTGTCAAAGGCAATAAAGCCACGGCGTTGAAGGACGAGTCGGGTATGGTACTTACCAGGACAACCGCTGCCAAACTCTTTCCGGGAACAAATGCAGTTGGCAAAACAATCAGCCGGAAATCATATGATGGCAGCATATCGTATTATACTGTTACAGCTGTGGTAGGAGATATCCCTGCAAACTCGCATTTTACAGCCGACGTATTTGGGTCACAGCCCTTTACCGGGAAAACGCTCGATTTTACCCAATACAGCTCATTACCACAGTATGTACTTCTGAAATCCAATGCGGATGCGGACAAGCTGGAAGCCAAAATGCAGCCTGTTCTGGCGAAATACAAATTGACCAAAACCGAGCATATTCAACTACTGCCTTTGACCGACATTCATTTACGTGCCGGAAAACTCAATGCGCCCGATATGAGGCTGAGTGACATTCGGTACATCTATATATTCGGTTGCGCCGCATTGCTGATCCTGCTCATCGGCTGCATGAACTATGTGAACCTGACAACCGTGCAGGCTTTGCAGCGCGTTAAGGAAGTGGGTATCCGCAAGACACTGGGAAGCGGCCGGGCCCAGCTCGCGTTTCAGTTTATCGGTGAATCGTTCCTGTTTTTTATTGTTGCAAATGCGCTGGCTATTGTCCTCTCGATTATTGCTTTGCCTGCTTTCAATCAAATGCTACAGGTTAACCTGCCGGTGAGTGATTTATTTGGTTTTCAAAACCTTTCACTCTTTCACATGATCGCATTGGGGTCCGGTTTGCTGGCGGGCGCTTACCCCGCTATGTTCCTGAGCCGCCTCCAACCTGCGGGCATTCTGAAAGATAAGAATGGCGGTCTTCGTATTAATTTCAGTCTGCGCAAAGTGCTGATCGTGTTCCAGTTCAGCATTTCAATTGCACTTGTTGTTGCTACAATGATCGTGTGGCAGCAGCTGAACTTATTCCATAACCGTCCTTTGGGTTTCAACAAAGATCATCTGATCCTGCTGCCGGCCATTCACCTCGACAATAAACCCGACGCATTCAAAGCAAAGCTGCTTGACAACCCCAACATTATTTCGGCCAGCTTTACCGACCTGGATCTGGGAAACCGCATAGGCAATGCATCCAGCATGTCGGACCCGGAAGACAGCACGCGCCGACTCGACTTCGGGTTTGTTTACGGCGATTCGGATTTCCTGAAAACAATGGGCATAAAAATGGAGAGTGGCAGAGATTATTCGGTCAGGTTCCCGGGCGATAACCTGAATTATGATTCCCTTTACTCTGCTTCAAATGGTAAAGACGCGGACAAATACCTGTATCAGAGACCGATTATTATCACCCAAAGTCTTGCGAAAGCACTGAAGTTGAAAAATACGAGCAACGAAGTGATCAGGCTGGGCGCGTTGCAAGGCACGGTGATCGGAGTTGTCAGGGATTTTCAGGTGACTACATTGAAAGAGGCAAGCCCGCTGCTTGTCTTCAAACCGATGCAAAACTGGATCAGTACCACAACTTATGTTCGTGTCAACAATCAGAATATCCCGGAAAGCATTGCTTATTTGGAAAAGGTGTGGAAACAGTTTTTTCCTGATTACACATTTGCGTATTCATTTGCTGATGATAATCTTCAAAAGTTGTACGAATCTGAAAACCGCCTGGCTTCCATTTTCAGCTCTTTCGCATTGCTCGCGATAGGAATTTCGACATTGGGCTTATTCAGTCTGGCCGCATTGATGGTCAAGCAACGCACCAAAGAGATCGGTATCAGAAAAGTTTTGGGCGCGTCGGTTTCAGGGATCGCCTTGCTGCTTTCCAGGGAATTCATTGTATTGATCATGGTGGCCGCGTTAATTGCTTCGCCGTTTGCCTGGTACGGAATGGAGCAGTGGTTGCAGGACTTTGCAAACCGGGTCAGTATCCATTGGTCTATTTTCATGCTGGCAGCTGTTCTCGCATTGCTCACCGGCGTACTGACTGTCGCATTTCAAACCATCAGAGCGGCCAGGTCCAATCCGGTGGAAGCATTGAAGACGGAATAATTTTGATCTGCATTCAGCTTTATGAGGGAGTTATACCAGTTACGTTTGCTTTGCAGGTACGCTTTTTGATGGATATGTGCAGGCTGTGCCAATTTGGTTGGCACGGTAAGTTTGATCACCACATAAAAAACCATTAAAATGAAAATCGCATCAGCAATCATGTCACTCGCAACCGTAGCAATGCTATGGGGCTGCGGGTCCAAATCAACCGAAACAACAGACACAACTGACTTCGCCGACAGCACAAACGAAGCAGTAGCAGACAGCGCTACAACTGATTCAGCATCAGCTGTGGCAGAGGACGATGCCGAGTTCGCGGTAGAAGCTGCAAACGGCGGAATGGCGGAAGTAGCATTAAGCAAAATCGCTGAGGAAAAAGCAACCGACCCAAAGGTGAAAGAATTTGCAAAACAAATGGTAACAGACCATACAAAAGCAAATGATGAGCTGAAAACGTTGGCTATGAGCAAAAACATCACGCTACCTGCTGCACCGAACGAAGAGAAGCAAAAAGCAGCTTCTGACCTTGGCGCTAAAAGCGGAAGTGATTTTGACAAAGCTTATATTGCTCAGATGAAAAAAGACCACGATAAAACTGTGAAGCTTTTTGAAGATGCACAGAAAGAAGTGAAAGATGCAGAGCTGAAAGCTTTTATCGACAAAACTTTGCCGGTAATTAAAGCACATGCTGAGCACGTAAAGAGTATGGATAAGACGAAATAATCTGTGCTGATATGAAAAGCTGGCAGTCACGGTAGTGGCTGCCAGCTTTTTTGTGGGCAGCCCATTCAATTTTACATTCCGCTTCGCGATATCTTGAAAATTATTCTTATTATTATCTAATAGTAAGACAATATCCTTGCGTTCCTGTCTTGCTGACCGGATTTTGCTTTAACTCTACTTTTTTCAAATGAAAACAATTTTTATTACCATGCTGCTGGCTGCGCAAATGATGCACGTTGCTGTGGGCCAGTCTAAAAGTGCAACAGCTGCTCCGCAGGCAAAAACCGCGAACGGGACGGTAGAAGGCGTGATGGAAACGTCGGGCGTGCGGGCATTTAAAGGAATTCCATTTGCGGCACCACCTGTGGGTGAGTTCCGCTGGCGCGAGCCGCAACCGGTAAAAAACTGGCAGGGTGTTCGCAAAAGGGTTAAGTTCGGGCCGCGCGCCATGCAGAATGCGGTGTTCGGAGATATGGGCTTTCGCTCGGACGGGATGAGCGAAGACTGTTTGTACCTGAATGTATGGACACCGGCGAAATCTGCCAATGAGAAACTTCCCGTTCTGGTGTACTTCTACGGCGGCGGCTTCGTCGCGGGTGACGGTTCCGAAGGGCGTTATGACGGTGAAAGTATGGCGAAAAAGGGCATTGTGAGTCTGACCGTAAACTATCGGCTCGGCATATTCGGCTTCTACGCTTCGCAAGATCTGACCAAAGAATCCCCGAACAAAGCTTCGGGTAACTACGGATACCTGGACCAGGCTGCCGCATTAGCCTGGGTAAAGAAGAATATCGCTGCTTTCGGAGGCGATCCTAATAAGGTGACAATTGCAGGAGAATCTGCCGGTTCGCTTTCGGTAAGTGCGTTAATGGCGTCGCCGCTTTCCAAAAATCTGTTCTCAGCTGCGATCGGCGAGAGCGGATCTGTGTTGGGTACATTGCCGCCGGTACCACTTGCGCAGGCTGAGCAGGCGGGTGCCAAATTCAACGAACAGGTAGGCAAACAATCGCTGGCAGAAATGCGCGCGATCCCGGCAGAAGAATTGCTGAAAGCAACAGCCGGACCAAATGTACCTCGCTTTTCATCTGCGGTAGACGGCTATTTCTTCCCTGAGCCGCCATTGAAAACGTTCCAGGAAGGAAAGCAGTCGCAGATACCGTTGCTGGCGGGTTGGAACTCAGAGGAAATGAACTATCGTATGATTTTGGGCAAAGAAGCGCCGACGCTGGAAAACTATAAGAAAGCCGTTCAAAAACTTTACGGAGAGCAGGCCGATCAGGTTCTGAAAGAATATGCGGCCTCTTCGGATGCAGAAGTGGAACAAGTGGCGACTGACCTCGCGGGTGATCGTTTTATTGGTTATGGTACCTGGAAATGGATTGATCTGCAAAGTAAAACCGGCGGCGGAAAGCCTGTTTACCGGTATTTGTACGGTCGCGCCCGGCCTGCGATGAGCGCCGAAGCGGGGAATGTAACTGCAAACCTGGCTGGCGGTGTTTCCAAGAGCACAGAACCTGCTGCAAAAGCTGCCCTGCCCAAAGGCGCGGTGCATTCAGCGGAAATCGAGTATGCAATGGGTAATTTGTCGTACAACAAAGTATACGCCTGGACGCCGGAAGACCACAAAGTATCTGCAACCATGCAGGAATACTTCGCCAATTTCATTAAAACTGCAAATCCAAACGGAAAAGGGCTGCCGGAGTGGCTGCCTGTAAAAGCTGGCGAAAACGCGAAGTACATGTACCTGGATGTAGACAGCCGTCTGGAAACAGAAAAGCACAGAGGCCGCTACGTGCTGCTGGAACAAATGGCCGCGAAGAATCAGTAGGCTATACTTAGCAGATATGCTGCATTTGCTCCATTTGTGAGCGAATGCAGCATATCTGCTGAAACGACCAGCGGGTTAGTAAGCATGACGGCCACAACTGATTGATCAGAACCCGAACTTCTTCTTTTTATATGGTTTAATGGTCTTGGAGACCATGATTAACCTGTGGACTTTTGCCAGATCCTCTTCATTCATTTTTCCGAGATAATTACTGGAATCTGATTGCAAGACTGTTCTGATATGGCTCATGCTTTCTTCATGCAAATCTGTGCAATCTATGTACGAGTTGTGGTGCAAGTATTCGCGGCCCGCGCTATCAACGGGTATATGAAGGCTTCTCAATTCGTCTGAGAAATTCACATGTTCATTGACCCTGGTATTGATCAACACCATTGCCAGGCTTACGTAATCTTCGCCAATAGCAACAATAACAAATCTTTTTTCCTTGGGAGGAATAGTCCAGTTCACGAACAGCCTGATCACACATCCAACCTCAATATTTCGTTCAACGAACTCTTCTCGAAAGCTTTCAGGAAAGTGATCCCCTAAGCTCATTTAAACATTCTTTTGGTTTCAAGATTTTCCTGCAGATAATGAAGCGTATCCTCACTGGCACCGCCAACTCTGCCTATCTCGAAAATGTCCATTTTATGATTAAGCTTGACAGCATTGTAAGCATCGTCATGCGACTTGTCAGTTCGTTCCGAGAATGTGAGACTGCCGAATGATTCGATTGAATTGTTAATGCAAGAGACCTCTGACTCTGATAAATAGTCGAGATTTGGCTCGGAAACAGCTTTAAAAGAGTGTTCGCCAGCCAGGCAGAAGTAGTTGTTCAAATCTCCATTCGAAACGCTTTTCAGGATATCGTACGCATTGGAGGGTACGGGGCCGTACTTCATAGCAACATAGTCGTCATTGAGCAACTTCTGTCCAAAACGCCTGATATGCTCCTGCTCAGCAAAGTACAAGATTTTGAAAATCTTGTGGTAGTCGGCAGTCCCAAGTTTTGAAATCACGTAAAGGAGAATATTGATTAACTCCATACGATTCTCGTCAATTTTCATAAAGTGCTAGCGGTGTATTGTTGCCTTTGAAATAATATTCTTAAAAAATCTAAATAGCCTTTATATTGTTCTGATTAGCAGAAACATAGTGCTGTTCCGTGAAACAAAGTTATCGTTATTATTGAATTGTTTCCAATCCTGTGAATATTTATTGCCACTGTCCTCCCTTCCCTCTTCATTTGTCCCAAATCCCTACTTAAATTCCTTTTTGCAATAAATAGTTTTGTGGAAAGGATGTCTTTTTGGAACAAACACAATACTGAAAATGAGAAAGCTGGTATTATTTGCGCATATGTCGCTCGATGGTTTTGCGGGGGATCAACAGGGGGGCCTGGGCTTCTTAACATACAATGAAGAACTGCGGCAATTCGCCGATGAGTTGGTGCAAACAGTGGGCGCGCCTGTGTATGGAAAAAACACTTACCACTTAATGGAAGGGTACTGGCCCACCGTTCTGAATGATCCGAATGCGGACGCACACTCGCTGGCACACGCAAAATGGGTGCAGGAAATCCCGAAGATTGTGTTCTCAACAACTTTGGAAAGCGCAGATTGGAACAATACCACGCTGATCAGGGACAATGTAGTGGAAGAAATAAACAAATTGAAACAGCAGCCCGGCAAAGACCTGGTGATTTTCGGCAGCCCCGGGCTGGCTAAAAGCCTGATGAATCTTGGCCTGATCGACGAGTACCAATTCACTGTTCACCCTATCATATTGGGACAAGGAAACAGCCTTTTCGATGGAAATACACAAATGAGCAAGCTGAAATTGCTGGATTCCAAAACGCTAAATTCAGGAGTGGTGGCGCTGCGTTACGCTAACCGGTAAATCGTTGAACTTGCTTTTTTAATCTTGTAATTACTTGCGGGATAGTGCCTGATCTGTGTTTTGCGTTTTGATCCGGTTTACGGCAATACCTTTTGAATGCACCGCAGTCACGAGGTATTGCTGATTTTTTGCGCCGCGCAGCAATGCGCTAGAACGTGCGTCGCCTTTGAGCATCAAGCCACTTTTTGCAGGATTTTGTGGTAAAAATCTGCCTTTGCCGTTTCCGAGCAGGAGCAGTCCGGTGGAAGCATCCTGCCGCCCCATATTTACTTCATTCGGGAAAAAGTTGCCGGTAAGGATCACGTCGGGGTTGCGGTCTGCATTCACGTCCGTTACCACAATTCCGAACACGGGCGCTACCTGAGCTTCGATGGGCAAAGCGCTCACTTCAAACTGTCCGTTTCCTTTATTTTCAATGTACGCGCTTTTCAAAAAAGTCGCCTGTGCCGTGTAGGCGTCTTTTTTCTCGTCGGCGGTGAGGAGATCTTCGTAAGTAGCTTTGGCGTAATCAATGTAATGAGGGTACTTCCTGCGGAACTGAATCACCTGCTGGTTCAATGCATCGCGCGGCACGCTGGGGTAGGCGATACCCTGCATATAATAGCCCATGAGCGGATCAAAAGTGCCGTCGCTATTAAAATCCTTGGCTACCATGGTCACAGGTTCTTTTGCTGATGCATGGTAAAATGTGTTGGTACCTTCATTACCAGCGATGAAATCAATGTCCCCGTCGTGGTCAAAGTCGGCAGCTGCCAGGCTGTTCCACCAGCCGGAATAGGGAGCCAGAGCTGTTTTTACCGACTCTGTTTCCTGAAATTTCGTCTTCTGATTTCTAAAAACGCGCACCGGCATCCATTCCCCCGCGATTACAAGATCGTCAAGCCCGTCGTGATCTGTATCTGCCCAGGTAGCTGCACAGACCATTCCGGCCGAAAGCAGTTCGGGGCAATGCGATTTGGTAACATCAGTAAATGCCATTTTCCCCGATCGGGAATCGTTCCGCAGCAGGTAACTGCGTGGCGGGAGCGGGTACTTGCCCGGGATCATGCGACCTCCGATGAAGAGATCGGTATCTCCATCTTTGTCAAAATCGTTGGCCAGCACGCACGAGCCACTTACAGAAATGGTCGGGAAAGTCGCAGCGGGTGCGGGCTTGAAGTTTCCGTTGCCCTCATTCAAGTACAATTGCACTTCATAAAAGGCACGATCACTTTCCGGCCGCTCGCTTCCGCCGTTCACCACGATCAGATCCTGGTCTTTGTCTCCGTCGGCATCAAAAAAGGTTGCTGAAATATTCTCGTGCAGCGAATCCTGCGCGATTTCACGTTTGGTAAATGTCCCCGAAGCTTGCTGAAAGTATATGCAGGGCCTGCCTTTCTGATAACTTGCCCCGGCGAAAATATCGTCTAGCCCATCCTGATTAGCGTCGCCCACCGCAATGGCGAACCCGCTTTTCGAGAGCATTTTGTGCAATGCAGCAGTTTGCTTGAAATCAATAAAAGTGGATTTGTCATGTTTAAAATCAATCTTCAATTCATCCGTCACATCCGTGAAAAGTGGCTCTGATAAGTTTTCAACCTGCTTTGGGAGATTGCCCGCATCTTTTTGCGCCAGCTGCAAATGCTGGTTTGCGGCTACTTTGTAAAGCTTCTGCGACTTCCCGCCCGGCCAGGTGACCAGCAGACTGTCGATCGTTTTGTTTTGCCCCAAACCAAAATGCAGCCCGGTACCAACGGAAGAGATAAAGCCGCGCGTGACGAACATTTCAGCGTATTGCACCTGCTCTCCCTGCCAGATCGTAACACTGCTGCCGATACCCGCAAGATTGCCCTTCTCGCCCTTTAATGTGATCGAAAGGTAGTTGCCACCTCCTTTTTCACGGCCTTGATTTTGGTAAATAAATGGTTCAGAATCAATGTTATTAACGACGAGGTCCAGGTCTCCGTCTCCATCCAGGTCCGCGTAAGCGGCTCCGTTTGAATAGGATAGCTCATCCAGTCCCCAGGCTTTGGAGGTATTTTCAAAAGTCAGGTTCCCCGCATTTTTATAGGCGTAGTTCGGGATTTTCACCTCCGGTACCTTTTGTATCAATTCCAATGCATTTTGCTGCTTGAAATTGTTGGTGCCAAAACTTGAAAAGTCTTCTTTGAACTGAATAAAATCACGATCGGTCACATCGCGGCGGTAACCGTTTGTGATGAAAATATCTTTCAAACCATCGTTGTCGTAATCGGCAATCAGCGGCGCCCAGCTCCAATCTGTCTTCGAAATCCCGGCCAGCAGGCCTACTTCTGAGAACTGTGGCGCGCCACTGACTTTATCTGCAGTTCCCAGGTTCAATTGCAGCATATTCCGCATGTATTGCAGCTGGTAACCATACTGCTCCGAAATGCTCATTTCCTTGCGGTCGTAATCCTGGCCAGCCAGCATCTTCTTCTGTCTCAGGTTATCTTCCGGCAACATATCGAGCTGGAAAATGTCGGGATAAGTGTCGTTGTTAATGTCCGCAATGTCCACGCCCATTCCGAAAAGACTGGTGTGTGCAGTAGCTTCTTTGATCACATTCTGAAATGCAGGTTTTGTACCTGAGCCTGCATTTAAATACAGCATATCGCTGCTGATGAAGTCGTTGGAGCAATAAATGTCGGGGTAACCGTCTTTGTTCAGGTCGCTTACAGCCAGGCCAAGTCCCAGGCCCTCGTATTTTACTCCGGCTTCCCGGGAAATGTTGGTGTACCTGGGCAGGCCATTTTCACCAATACCTTCATTCACGTAAAACTTGCCCGTGCTCGGATAGGAGCCGTCGTGGTAGGTTTGCCTGATAAAATTAGGGTTTTGCAGATCAGGCGCTGTGTTCATTAAATACGCATCCAAATCGCCGTCCAGATCGGCATCGAAGAATGCGGTCTGCGTGGTAAATGCATTGTCGTTCAGTCCGTAATCTTTGGCTGACTCTTTGAAAACAGGTATCCCGTTTGCCCCGTTTCCCTGGTTAACAAACAGCAGGTTTTCAGAATCGGGCATTTTCACGTGCCTGGCTACGCTGATGTAAATATCGAGCAGACCGTCCTGGTTGATGTCCACCATCGAAATGCCGCTGCACCAGCGGCTCGTAGTCAAGCCGGCTTTCACAGTAACATCCTCAAAAGCCCATGTCCCGGCAACGGTATCGATTTTACTCAAATACAATTTGCTGCTCACCTGATTGCCGCCAAAGAAAATATCCGGCTTCCCGTCCCCATTCACATCACCAATCCCAACTCCTCCGCCATTGTAAAAGTTGGTAAAAGTAAACGGGTTAATGGAATCGTTGGGAGTAAGTTTATTGATGAAATTGATGTTTGTTTCGGCAGGAGTGTGGGATAGAAAAAGCGTATCCTGCTTCTTGCTGCATCGGGCAAAAAGCAAGGACAATAATGTGAGTGTATAAAGAAGGAGGAGTTGTTTTTTCATGTAGTAGTATCCCCTTTTTTTGTCACACTGAGCGGAGTCGAAGTGCATATGCACTTCGACCGCCCGGCGGCCCGGTCCGCTCAGTGTGACAAAAAAAGGGGGGCTATTATGTTAGCATTGTCTTAAACTAATACCCCGGGTTCTGGTCTTTGGCTTCAATTTTTGCATTGTTATCTACTTCCTGTTGCGGGATGGGCAGCAATTCGTGTTTGTTGGCCTGGAAATAGGTGATCGGCTCGGATTTCAGCTTTTTGTTTTTACGCCAGCGAACGATGTCGCGGTTGCGGATCTGCTCGCCGCTGAGCTCCACGCGCCTTTCGTGCACTACGGCCTCAAACACCTGCTCTTTGGTACCTACCGGATATTTGGCAGTAGGGTAGGCGGGCATTGAAACGCTCTTGCGTGCGCGTACCATATTCAGGTATTTCACTGCATTTGGAATGTTGCCCAGCTCATTTTCCACTTCTGCCAGCGACAGTAAGGTTTCTGCAAAACGCATAATCCGCTGATTGATACCGCCCGTCAGGAAAGATTCGTTCATTTTGTACATCAGCGAATATTTCTGCCAGCTTACCTTCTTGGTCACGCCGTCAACCATCGATGAGCTTCCATTCTGCTGTCCGTCAGTAAGCGTCGAATTACCATTGTTATACTTCTCGCCTGTGAAATAAAACGAATCTTCGTACCGTGGGTCTGTCTTGGGATCTCCTTTGGTCGTTTTTTCAAAATCATTGAGCAACGAATTGGAAGGGATCACATTCCGCCAGCCTATTGCAGAATATTCCTGCGTGCGCACGGTTTCAGTACCGGCTGTTGCGCCATTGCCGTCGCCATCCCAGTTGTATACCCCGCCCGAAGGATAGAAGTTGACCTCGAAAATGGATTCTTTGTTGAACTCGGTTTCTTCCAGGAAGTTGTCGTTGTAGTTATCTACCAGCGCATACACATTGGAGTCGTATACTTTCATCAGCTCGGTTTTTGCATTGGCATAATCGCCCTGCTGCATGTAAACGCGGGCGAGCAGCATTTGTGCCGCGCCTTTGCTGGCTCTTCCCTGGTTTGCCGCATTATAGGTAGCGGGCAGCTGTCCCTGGATTTCCTGCAATTCCGCAATCAAATAAGCATATACCTCAGCTTCGGGAGATCTTGGCAAGCTACCGTCCACGGTTTGTACATAATTTTTATACAAAGGCACACCGCCCCACATACTTACGAGCTCGTAATAGGCATAAGCACGTAGAAAACGGGCTTCCGCCAGCAGTCGCGCCTTGTCTGCCTCAGCAATGTCGGCTACCGCAGTGGAGTTGTCGACCACGGAATTGGCGCGGTGGATCAAGCGGTAATAAGCCTGCCAAACTGTGCTCATGACCCAGTTACCACTGTCGTGCGTACCAATCAGGAGCTGGTTACGTGGCGTTTCAAGCTGGCCGCCGCCTGCTGCCGCATCATCTCCCCGCAAATCGTGCAGGAAAAACCATTCACGTGCAACCAGGTTATTGGATTTGAGCATGGAATACACGCTGGTAACCCCGCTCGTGAGTTCTGCGCCGTTTTTGTAATAGTTATCGACGGTCACGCCATTCGGGTTTGTTTTTTCGAGCACATCTTCGTTGCAGGAAAAAGTGATTCCGATTAAAAGCAGTGACGCAATGATGATCTGTTTTTTCATTTCAGTGCTTTTCAAAAGTGATTAAAAGCCAAAACTTAGTCCTACCTGCAAGGTTCTTGGCTGCGGGTACATGCCGTAGTCAATGCCGTTGATCAGCTGCGTGCCGGTTGCCGTGGATGATCCATTGGCGCCGATTTCAGGGTCAAGTCCGGAGTACTTGGTGAAAGTAAGCAGGTTGGTGGCCGACACATATACACGGGCTCTTGTGATGGTATTCCGCGTCAGCGCAGACAGTCCTTTTGAAGGAATGGTGTAGCCGATGCTGAAATTCTTGATCCGCATATAAGAACCGTTTTCGATAAAGCGGTCGCTCGTTTTGCTGTTGTTGTTTGGGTCGCCACTTACTGCGCGAGGTACATCGGTATCGGTATTCTGCGGTGTCCACGCATTCAGTACATCGGTTCCCGCATTGAACAACCGCAGCATTCCCTGCTCGATCACTTTGGTACCATTGTAAATTTTATTACCCTGAACACCCTGCAGGTACAATGTAAAGTCAAATCCCTTGTAGCTGCCGCCTAAATTACCGCCGTAGCTGAACTTCGGAATAAAGCTGCCGAGGTACTCGCGGTCACTGCCGTCGATCACTCCGTCGCCGTTAATATCCTTGAATCGGATATCACCCGGTGCAGCAGCTGACTGGTATTTGGTCTGGTCGTTTCCGTCCAGCGCATTGGCTGCGTCGATTTCGCCCTGGTTCTGGAAGATACCGTCCACTTTCCATCCGTAGAATGACTGGATAGGGTGGCCTGCTTCTGTCTTTGTAATATCAAAACCACCAAAATCGTCATTTTTTCCCGAGAAGATCGTGGCGCTTTCTGTGGCAAGACTGACTACTTTATTTCTGGTAATATCCAGGTTTACAGAAGCATTCCATTTAAAATCGCCGTCATTTTTGTTGTAACCTAATTGGAATTCATAACCCCAGTTCTTCATTTTACCAATGTTGGACAGTGGGGATGAAGAATACCCGAGAGAGTTGGGGATCGGCACTTCGAGCAAAAGTCCGTCGGTGTTGCGGTTGTAGCGCTCTGCGGTGAATGTAATGCTGTTGTTGAACAAAGCAAGGTCAATACCCAGGTTGGTCATCGCAGTGCTTTCCCATTTCAGCTCGGTGTTACCAAGTGCGCTGAAATATGATCCGAGCAGCTTGTTTCCGCCAAAGTAGTAGTTGGAATTATCCGCCTGCACCAGCGATTGCCAGGCATAGCTGCCGATTCCATTGAAACCGGTCTGTCCGTAGCTCGCGCGGATCTTCAATTCGGAAATGGCCGGAACCGATTTCAGGAACTCCTCCTCGCTGATCCGCCAGCCCAGTGACACAGAAGGGAAAGTACCCCACTTATTGCCTGGCGCAAACCGGGAAGAACCATCGCGACGCACCGATGCGCTCAGGAGGTATTTGCTGGCATACTCGTAGTTCAAGCGGCCCACGTAGGAGATAAGCGCACTTTCGTCCAGCGAGCTGCTCGCACTCGGATTGGAAACGCCCTGCATCTGGTCAATGTCGTTGTTCGGCCGGTAACCCGATCCGTTGACGGTATTGGTACGGAAAGTCTGCTTATCGACGATCGCGGTGATATTCAACTGATGTTTGCCAAAGGTTTTATCAAAAGTCAGCTGGTTGGTAATCACCGGCGAGAAGTAGGAGGTGCGCCCGTTCCGGATTTCAAACTGCGTCCGTGACTTGTAGCCGTCGTTGTAGATCGGGAACTGCTCGTTCGACAATGCACTCACCACATCAGCCCCGAAACTGAAACGATACCGCAAAAAGCTGGTGATATTCAACTCGGCGAACAACGATCCAAGTAATTTAATGCGCTGGTTACGTGTAATGTCCATTTCGGCAATGCGAAGCGGGTTATCCGGGTCACTTCCGTCGGCCGAAGTAGGAGAGCTGTACCCGCCAGCTTTGGTTGGATCGGTTACCGGCCAGTAGGGCAGGTTACGGATCGCCTGCATTACCAGTGTGCGTCCGCCGCCAAATCCCTGCTCGCCCCGACTCTTATCATAAGAAAAAGTAAGCGTCTGCCCGATTTTAAGGAATTTCGTTACCTGATGGTCGGAGTTGATGCGGAAGTTGGCGCGTTTGTAATTGGTACCCACCAAAATACCTTCCTGATCAAAATAGCCTGCAGATGTGAAGAACCTCGAAACGCTGTTACCGCCGCTCACCGAAAACTGGTGCTGCTGAATGGGCGCGCTCCTGAAAAGTACGTCCTGCCAGTCTGTGTGCGTTTGCGCGAAAGTTTGCGTTGCACCTTCGTAGATAGGTTTGTTGAGGTCCGAAAGACGGCCTGGCATCGCGATACCTGCATTTCCGAGCAAAGTCGTCGCATACTGGATGTATTGATCGGTATTGAGCAGGTCCAGCTTCTTCCACGCTGATTGTGTACCAAAATAGGTATCGACATTCACGTGCAGCTTTCCGTCCTGAGAACCTTTTTTGGTTGTAATAATAATGACCCCGTTGGAAGCGCGTGAACCGTAAATGGCCGCCGAGCTCGCATCTTTCAGCACTTCGAGCGACTCAATATCTTTCGGGTCAAGGTTGTTGAGGTCGCCGGAAGGGATTCCGTCGATCACATACAGCGGCCCGGAAGCATAGTTAATGGAACCGATACCCCGAATGCGCACGATCGGCGTCTGGCCCGGGCTACCGTTGTTGACCACACGCACCCCAGGCACGCGGCCCTGCAATGCCTGCTCCGCACTTACCACAGGCAGCGCCGTCAGTTCTTTGGGCGAAACTGACGATACTGCGCCGGTAAGCGACGATTTTTTCTGGCTACCATAGCCGATCACGACCATTTCTTCCAATGCCTGGTTTTCGGTGGCCAGCTTTACATCAATGCGGGTTTTGGAACCCACCTCGATTTCCTGCTTGCCATAACCGATGAAGCTGTAAACCAACACGCTGCTCTCGGAAGGCACTTGTATGGAATACTCCCCGTTTGCATTTGTGCTGGTACCCACATTCGAACCCTTCAACGTCACGTTAACACCCGGCAGGGCTTCACCGTCTTCGGAAGTAACACGACCTGTGACCTGCTTGTCGGCTGCCCGGGCAAATGCGAGGTTCACGGATGCAGTTACGCACAGCATGAAAACCATCCACAGCCCGACTTTCTTTAAACACGATTGTACATTGTCTCTCATAGGATAACAGATATGGACTAAAAGAACAAAAACTTGTATTAGTCAAAGGTTGTACGAATTCAATGAAATGTCAACCCCACACTTAACCTATGTCACTATAAGTTGATCAAATTGAACATTTGTTATAGTAATTCTCACAAAATTGCTGAATCCGGAGAAGTCGCAGGTAGGGGTTTTCGCTTTGCGTGGATGTATTCTGAGGGCAGCATACCGAATTTGAGCTTGAAAGACTTGGTAAAATAGTTGGGTGAGGCAAATCCGGCTGCATAGGATATTTGCGAAACGTTCAGGTCGCTCTTCTCGGCCAGCAATGCCGCCTTTTCAAGCTTGATGGTTTTGATAAATTCAATGGGCGTTTGTCCCGTCATTTCCAGGAGCTTGCTGTACAATGTACCGCGGCTCATGCCCAGCTGTTTGCTCATTTTTTCCACACTGAGCTCAGCGCTGTTGGTCAGGTTTTCGTCAATGTAAGCCAGGATGTTTTTCATCAGTTTTTCAGTGCCCGAAATGATCTCAGGCTCCGGCTTGGAGATGTCGATCTGTTTGGAATAAGTACTTTTCAAAAGCCTGTTGAGGAGTAGCAGGTTGTTGATCTTTGCATTCAATATATCAAAATTGAAAGGCTTGGTCAGGTAATCGCTGGCGCCCGAGTTCAACCCGCGCAGTTCGTGCTCTTCGCCGGTAGAAGCGGTGAGCAGGATCACGGGTATGTGCGCGGTACGTTTGTCAGATTTAATCTTCCGGCTTAGTTCAATCCCGTCCATTTCGGGCATGGCAATGTCGCTGATGATGATCTGCGGATGCTGTGCAAGCGTTTTTTGCCAGCCTTCCAATCCATTTGCAGCCTCAATGATTTTGTAATTCACTTCCAGGTTGCTTTTCAGATAATGCCTGAATTCATCATTGTCTTCAATAATCAGAATGTCGGCAGGTTGGTCCGGCAGGGTTTTTGGCGTCTCCGGAGCTATAATTGAAGTTGTACTATCCGGCAGATCTACATTCGTAATGGCAGGCGCAGTGATCTCACCTGTTGCAGGTATGACCGTGTTTTTGCAGGGCAGCTCCACCGTGAATGTGCTTCCCTGGCCGGGTGTACTCTCGACTTTGATAAACCCGCCATGCATTTGCACAAATTCCCTGACAATGGACAGGCCAATCCCGCTGCCCTGGTTCAGTACCGAGGATGAATCATTTTTATAAAATCGTTCAAATATCTTTTCAAGCTTGTCGCCCGGAATGCCTACGCCGGTATCTTTGATGCTGATGCAGAGCCACTTATCCCAGCCGCCTCTTTCGTGCTGCGAGAGGGAAAGTGTTACGGTACCTCCGCGGGGAGTGTGTTTAAATGCATTCGACAGCAGATTGAGAACAATGCGCTCGATCTTGTTGGCGTCAAAATCCATTTGCAGACTTTCAATCTCGCGCGCTACCACAAAGTCAATTCCCTTCACCTGCGACAGATACTGAAATGATTCCGCAGTTTCGCAAACAAAGGAAATGATCTCACCCGGCGCGGTTTCAAGTTGTGATTCGTGTTGTTGCAGATTTTTGAAATCAAGCAGCTGGTCGACCAGGTTGAGCAGCCGCTTTGCATTGCGTTTGATCCCCTGTAAATGTGGGATATTCCCGGTGTCCGAACCACGGTTTACCAATTGATCCAGCGGCGCAAGAATGAGTGAGATCGGTGTCCTGAATTCGTGGCTCAGGTTGGTCAGGAACTTGATCTTCATTTCATCCAGCTCCCTTTTTCGTCTCGCTTCCGTCTCCAATTCTTCCTGCCTGAATTTCTTTTCCAATTTCCGGATACCGCGGTGCCGCATGAACAACACCAGACCGAACAGCGCAAATGCATAGAAAAAGTAGGCGTAAATGGTCATGTAAAACGGCGGCTCCACCACGATTTGCACTGATGTACCCGGTGTGTTCCAAGCGCCATTCTGGTTCTTGGCCTGCACTTCAAACTGGTAGGTGCCCGGATTCAGATTGGTGTATCCCGCGGTTTTGGCATGACCTGCGTAGTGCCACTCGTCGTCGAACCCATTCAGCCGGTAGCGGTACATGGTTTGCGAAGCGTCGGAATAATTCAGCGCGGCGTAGGTGAGGGTAAAATTTTGTTTGTAGTCCAGATGAATGGATTTGGCTACTGAAATGTGTTCGGTAAGAATATTGGAATCAGCAGGTGTAATGGATTTATTGCCGACCCGCAGCACTTTCAAAACCACGGGAATGGGGTTGTTGTTTTGCCGGAGCAAACGGGTATCCAGGTAATTAAGGCCGCGTATCCCGCCGAAGTATAACAAATTGTCGCGCGTCCGGATCCCGGCGCCCAGGACGAATGTATTATCCTGCAAACCATTGTGTTGTGTATAGTTAACAAACCGTTTCGTCGCCATGTCCAGGTAGCTCAGCCCGTGGTTCGTACTCACCCAGATCCGCCCCTGCGCATCTTCCAGGATCTTGTTGATCACACCGCTGATCAGTCCTTCTTTTTGACCGAAAACCGAGAAGCTCCGGTTGCCTGGATTGTATTTTGCCAAACCTTCGCCGCCTGTACCAACCCAGATATTCCCTTTGCTGTCTTCAAAAATCGACAGCACATTATTCCCTGGCAATGCGCTGTTGAGTTTGTCAAAATGAATGGACTTGCGTTGTTCAGGATCGTAAATGACCAGTCCCGTGCCGTGAGAGCCAATCCACAGCTTGCCGTTTTTATCTTCCAAAATATCCCGGATGTATCCGTTTAGCGGAATAACTCGCCTGGTCACCGCTATATTCTCATCAAAATGCCTGACAAATTCTCCGGTCTGCGGGTCAAATTCATTTACTCCGCCGCCATTTGTCCCGATCCAGAGCTTTCCATTGCGGTCAGTAGCGAGGCAAAAGATATCATTGTTGCCCAGCGATAATTTGCTGGCTGTTTGTGTAAACTGTTGGTACTTTCCCGTGGCGACGTCCAGCTGGAAAAGCCCGTCCTGGAAAGTGCCGATCCATAAATTTTCTCCCGTCATTTTAAGCGAAAGTACCGCCAGGTCCGACGTAGCCAGCTTGCTTTTAGGCGACAGCGGGACTTTTGTGAACAGGTTCGTTTTCCGATGATAAAGATTCAATCCGCCGCCATCGGTACCGACAAACAAATCGCCATTGGTGTTCTCTGCAAAGGAAGTCACAAAAGGCGCGCTCAATCCGTAGGGATCATAGGTATCAGACTTTTTCAGTCCGAAAATTGTCAGGTTTTTATCAAATTTATTGACGCCACCTTTGTAAGTACCCAGCCAGAAAATGCCCCGGCCATCAATGAGAATACTTCGTACCGATTTGTTAGTGAGGCTGTAAGGATTGCGCGCATCAGGCGCGTACCGGGTGATTTTTCCGCTTTCAATGTTCATCACATTCAGTCCGCCATCGGTACAGATCAGCAGTGTCTGCGGACCTTCGGCCACCACGGCGTAAATCATATTGCTGCTGATTGTCTGCTCGTTATCCGCCTGGTATCTGAATGTTTGAAGCAGGTTACCCGCTGCGGTCAGTTTGTACAAACCATTGAATGTACCCACCCAGATATTCCCGAACTGGTCACCCCGGATCGTCTTAACCTGGCTGTGGCTGCCTGGCGCATAGGTGACTTTCCGGAACTGGTCTGTTTTGGGATAATAAATGAATAAACCATTCAGGGTACCAATCCACATTTGTCCCGCCTTATCTTCGTAAAAGCTCAAAATCAACTGATTTCTGATCTCGACAGGCGCGTTTGCGCGCTGGCTCATCCGCGTCAGTTTAAATGTAACCGGATCCACCCACACCAGCCCTTCAATGGTACCTACCCACAATTTGCCGGTTGGATCGCTCGTGATAGCAGAGACACTTTCGTTGACACAAACGCGTTTGAAAGCATCTTTTTTACGGTCATACAAGTTCAGTGCACCCTGGATCGTGCCGACCCAAATACGTCCGGCGCGGT
Source organism: Dyadobacter sp. Leaf189 (assembly GCF_001424405.1). Lineage (GTDB taxonomy): Bacteria > Bacteroidota > Bacteroidia > Cytophagales > Spirosomataceae > Dyadobacter. The sequence goes on along the minus strand of NZ_LMPS01000004.1, from coordinate 44,446 downwards.
CTTCGTGCAGCGAGGTAATATCATTGGAAGCAATGCTGGCCGGATTCGTGCTTTCGTTGCGGTAAACAGTGAATTCTGTTCCGTCGTACTTGTTCAGCCCGTCGTCGGTACCAAACCAGAGCAGCCCGTGGCGGTCTTTCAAAATGGCGTGTACGGTATTGGAGGACAAACCATCCGCAGAAGTGAGCGCAGTGAAATTGAGCTGCGGATCAATTGCATTTACCTGTACCAATGAAAGCAGGAAGGCAGTGACAGAAATGAGGATATAAGCGTAAAATTTTGACATGGCACTGTATATTTTATGGCCTAAATCAAGGCGTAATGACCTTTTTTGAACATTTGTGACATTACTTTCAACAAATGTATTCAACAATAAAGCAACGAAAACCTACATTTGCTCATTGATAAATTAAAAAATAATATCGGAAAAATGATGGGTTTTTAATCCTGATAATAGAAGTACTATGGCTGAAAAATATATTGTCATTTTGACAAATAAAGTATTTAAGAAATCTCTGACGCTCGGTTTGCTGCTTTCCGGCGCGTATCTGAACCCCGCAGACGCGCAAAAAGCTGCCGCGATCAAGCCGCTGGTAACAGACCTCTACACGGCCGATCCTTCCGCACATGTTTTCAATGGAAAGATCTACATCTATCCCTCTCACGACATTGAGGCGAATGTGCCGCAGGATGATGAAGGCGGGCATTTCAACATGCGCGATTACCACGTTTATTCTATGGACAGTCCGACAGGAAAAGTAACGGATCACGGCGTAGCACTCGATGTAAAGGATATTCCCTGGGCAGGCCGCCAGCTGTGGGCGCCGGATGCTGCATTTAAAAACGGGACTTACTACCTGTATTTTCCTGCCAAAGACAAACTGGATGTTTTCAAGATCGGCGTAGCAACGAGCAAGTCGCCTACCGGTCCGTTCAAAGCACAACCAGAGCCGATTCCCGGCAGTTACAGCATTGATCCCGCGCTTTTTACTGATACCGACGGCACTTCCTATATGTACCTCGGCGGGATCTGGGGTGGACAGCTGCAACGCTGGCACACTGGAAAATATGATAAGAGTTTGTCGACTGATCTGGGCAAAGGGCACGAGAATGAGCCTGCGTTAAGTGCCAAGGTGGCGAAAATGAGCAAGGATATGCTCACGTTTGAAGAGCCGCTGCGTGATGTGCAGATCCTGGATGAAGAGGGAAAGCCGCTGCTGGCGGGCGACAACAACCGGCGCTTTTTTGAGGGCGCGTGGATGCACAAGTTCAATGGTAAATACTATTTTTCATACTCCACGGGCGACACGCATTTGCTGTGCTATGCCGAAGGCAGCACGCCTTACGGACCATTTATTTACAAAGGTGTGATCATGAAACCAGTAGAAGGTTGGACTACGCACCATTCTATCATTGAATTCAAAGATAAATGGTATATTTTCTATCATGACGCTGCATTATCGGGCAAAACGCATTTGCGGAATATCAAAGTCCGGGAACTGCTTCGTGATAAAAATGGATCGATCCAAACCATAGAACCTTAATAACTCACCATCTGCTATGCAAATTGAAAGACGTGAATTTCTCTCCACATTGTCACTAGCCGGAGCGGCTACCCTTTTTTCCGGAAACCCGCTTTTTGCTTCTACCAATCCAAAAAAAGATAAACTCGGCATTGCACTCGTGGGGCTGGGCTATTACAGCACCGACCTGCTGGCGCCTGCGCTGCAAATGACGGAGAAATGCTACCTCGCCGGGATAGTCACAGGAACACCTGCGAAAGCGGAAACCTGGAAAACCAAGTACAACATTCCCGAAAAGAACATTTACAACTACCAGAACTTCGACAAGATTGCCGACAATCCGGATATCGATATTGTATACGTGGTACTGCCGCCTTCCATGCACCGCGAGTTTGTGGTGCGGGCCGCCAAAGCAGGGAAACACGTGTTTTGCGAAAAACCAATGGCACCTTCAGTGGCAGATTGCGAGGCGATGATCGCTGCCTGTAAAGCCAACAAAGTGAAGCTGGCGATCGGCTACCGCTGTCAGCACGACCCTAATATCCAGGCTTACATGAAAGTGGCCAAAGACCAGAAGTTCGGTAAAGTGAAAATGGTGAACAGCGCTGCGGGTTATTTTGACGCGCGTACCGATCACTGGAAGCAGAAAAAGGCACTGGGTGGCGGCGTAATGGGGGATATGGGCGTGTATGCATTGCAGGGCGCGAGACTAGCAACGGGCGAGGAGCCGATCAGCGTAATTGCACAGGCTTCCACCACGCGGCCGGAGATCTATAAGGAAGTGGAAGAGACGATGATGTTTATGCTCGATTTCCCGAGCGGTGCGCGGGCTTCCTGCCAGACGAGCTTTGGCATCAATATGAATTATCTGCAGGTCAATTACGAAAAAGGCTGGCTGAAACTGGAACCTCAGTCGGGTTATAACGGAAACAAAGGCAGTATGTCAGATGGTACCATCATCAATTTCCCGATCAAAAGTCAGCAGGCGAAGCAAATGGACGAGGATTGTATGGCGATAATGAACAATACCGACCTGATCGCGCCGGGTGAGGAAGGATTGCGCGATATCCGCGTGGTAGAGGCGATTTACAAGTCGGTTGCTTCGGGTAAGAGTGTTAAAATCTGATTTTCGTTTTATGAAGTTGAGTGCCTTTTTTATCTTTTTGCTGATCATTGCTTGTCCTGCTTTTTCTCAGGATAAGTCTTTAAAACTTTGGTACAACACACCTTCCGGCAAAACCTGGGAAAATGCATTGCCGGTGGGCAATGGTCGGCTGGGGGGAATGGTGTACGGCAATGTGGCGGAAGAAAGGATCCAGCTCAATGAAGGTACATTATGGTCGGGTGGGCCAAACCGGAACGATAACCCGGCGGCGCTGGCTGCATTGCCGGAGATTAGGAAGCTGATTTTTGATGGAAAACAAAAGGAGGCTGAAAAGCTGGCTAATCAGGCGATTATCACTAAAAAGTCGCACGGGCAAATGTTCCAGCCTGCGGGCGAGCTGCGCTTGCATTTCGCTGGTCAGGATGAATACCAGGACTATTACCGCGAGCTGGATATTGAGCGGGCTGTGGCCAAAACGACCTATAAAGTGGACGGCGTCTCATTCACCCGCGAAGTGCTGGCCTCATTTCCCGATCAGGTGCTCGTTGTGCGATTGACTGCCGATAAGCCTGGAAAACTGAATTTTTCAGCTTCCTATTCTACCCTGCACAAGCAGCCCGAAATTAAGGTTACGCCTGCAAAGGAATTGACACTGGCGGGTCGGGCGGCGGATCACGAGGGGGTCACGGGGGTAGTCAGGTTCAAAACGTTTACCCGCATTAAAAATGAAGGCGGTAGTGTAGCTGCGAATGATACTTCGCTTTTGGTCAGAGATGCGAATGCGGCGACCATTTATATTTCTCTTGCTACGAATTTTACGAATTACCACGAAGTGTCCGGGGATGAAAATGCGCGGGCTGATGGGTATTTGAAAAAGGCTTATTCCAAATCCTGGGACACACTTTTGAAGCCGCATGTAGCTGCTTATCAGAAGTATTTTAATCGGGTGAAGCTTGATTTGGGCAACAGTGAAGCTGCGAAGATGCCGATCGATGAGCGCCTGAAAAACTTTAAGACTGCGAATGATCCCGCGCTTGTCACTTTGTACTACCAATACGGGCGTTACCTGCTGATTTCCAGCTCGCAACCGGGCGGGCAGCCTGCCAATTTGCAGGGAATCTGGAACAATAAGATGATGCCGCCCTGGGATAGCAAGTACACGATCAATATCAATGCGCAGATGAATTACTGGCCGGCGGAGAAGACAAACTTGTCGGAGCTGCACGAGCCTTTTCTGAGAATGGTAAGCGAACTTTCGAAAACCGGGCGGGAAACTGCCAGGGTGATGTACGGCGCGCGGGGCTGGATGGCGCACCACAATACGGATATCTGGCGCGCAACCGGCGCAATCGACGGCGCTTTCTGGGGCATGTGGATCGCGGGCGGCGGCTGGACGAGCCAGCATTTATGGGAGCATTACCTGTACACAGGCGACAAAAATTTCCTCGCCAAAATTTACCCGATCCTGAAAGGTTCGGCCATGTTTTACACCGATTACCTGATTGAACATCCCAAATACCACTGGCTGGTGACCAATCCGGGCAGCTCGCCCGAAAATGCGCCTGCCGCGCATGAAGGTTCTTCTCTCGACGCGGGTACTACGATGGATAACCAGATCGCATTCGACGTGTTTACTTCGGCGATCCGGGCGGCGGAGATATTGAAAAAAGATGCGGCATTTGTTGATACCCTCCGCCAAAAACGCAGCCAGCTGCCACCGATGCATGTGGGCCAGTACGGGCAATTGCAGGAGTGGCTCGACGATGTGGATGATCCCAAAGATGATCACCGTCACGTGTCGCATTTGTACGGATTATTCCCGGCTTCGCAGATCTCGGCTTACCGCAACCCTGAACTTTTCTCGGCAGCACGGACCACTTTAAATCACCGCGGCGACGTGTCCACGGGTTGGAGTATGGGCTGGAAAGTGAACTGGTGGGCGCGGTTGCAGGATGGAAATCATGCTTACAAACTGATCCAGGATCAATTAAGTCCGCCGAGCAATCGCGGAGGCGGCACTTATAACAACCTATTCGATGCGCACCCGCCTTTTCAGATCGATGGAAATTTTGGCTGTACCTCAGGCATTACCGAAATGCTGATGCAAAGTGCAGACGGCGCGGTGCATTTGCTGCCAGCATTGCCCGATGTATGGAAAGATGGCAGCATCACAGGCTTGCTCGCACGCGGCGGTTTTGAGATTGTCAATATGCAATGGAGCGGCGCAAAGCTGACAAAGTTGGAAATCCGCTCGAAACTGGGCGGTAACCTGCGACTGCGCGTGCCGAATGCATTGAAACTGGCGGGCGGCACATTGAAAAATGCGAGCGGCGAAAATACCAATGCATTCTATCAGACTGACCAGATCGCGACTCCGGTTGTGTCACCGAAGGCAAGTAAAGAACCAATCACACTAAAAGAAACGCTGCTGTACGATCTGCCCACACAGGCAGGTAAAGTGTACGCATTCTCAGCCCAATAGATTTTTTCAAACTGTTATTACTATAATATGTACAGGCTTTTTCTCAGGACTGTTTTCGCCTTGTTGTGCCTTGTGGCAGGCTATCAGGCTTCGGCGCAGTCGATTACATTGGTCAATCCGATACTGACGGGCTTCTATCCTGATCCCAGCGTAGTGCAGGTGGGAAAGGATTATTACCTGGTCAATTCGACATTCTCCTACTTTCCCGGCATTCCGGTTTTTCATAGCCAAGACCTTAAAAACTGGAAGCAGATCGGGAATGTGATTGACCGGCCGTCGCAAATGGATTTTATGGGCGAACAGCTCACCCGCGGACTTTTTGCACCTGCTATCAGTTACCACAATGGTACCTTTTACGTGACCTGCACCGACATTGATCACGACGGTAATTTTGTCGTGACTGCCAAAAATCCAGCTGGTCCATGGAGCAATCCCGTACGCATTCCGCAGGTTCGCGGGATTGATCCTTCTCTGTTTTTTGACGAGGATAACAAAGCCTATATCATTTACAACAGCGACGCGCCGGACCATAAACCGTTGTATTCCGGTCACCGCACGATCCGGATTTATGAAATTGACCCGGTTACATTGAAGGTGATCGGAGAGGAGAAGCAGCTGGTGAATGGGGGAGTGGATCTGAGTCAGAAGCCTGTCTGGATCGAGGCGCCGCATATTATGAAGCGGTTTGGCTGGTATTATCTTTATGCAGCCGAGGGCGGTACTTCTGTGAACCATACGGAAGTGGTTTTTCGCAGTAAATCCGTCTGGGGACCTTATGTTCCTTACGAAAACAACCCGATTTTAACCCAAAGGGGATTGCCGGAGGATCGCAAAGACCCGGTGACTTCGGCAGGTCACGCGCAGTTTGTGGACGGGCCGGATGGGAAAACGTACGCGATCTTCCTGGCGGTAAGGCCTTATGAAGGAGACTATTACAATACCGGCCGAGAAACATTCATCGCGCCTGTGACCTGGAAAGACGAGTGGCCCATTATCAATCCCGATACCAAAGAGATCCAATACCAGTACAAAGCTGCATTCCCCGAGGTGAAGCAGCCCGGCGCACGTCCGCAAGCTGGGAATTTCAGTTACACGCTCACGTTTGAAAAATCACTTGATCCCGCATTGCTCTTTATGCGGACGATTGACAGCAGCTCGTTTTCATTATCTGCGAAAAGCGGCCTGACACTGAAATTGAAGCCGGAAACGATCATGGAAATGGGCAATCCCTCTTTCATCGGCAAGCGCCAGCAGCATTTGTACTGCACTACGGAAACGGAACTTAATTTCTCTGCCAAATCGGAAAAGGAAAAAGCGGGCCTGACGATTTTCCAGGATGAGCGCCATTTTTACCTGATCAGCAAATCGGTGGACCAAAACAAACCTGTGATCCAGCTGTATAAAAGCAACCCGAAAGACAAGGGAATGGAACTGCTCACACAAATGCCGCTAACGAATGGAGCTGCGCCTGTGAAGTTGCGCATTGTGGCAGAGGGCGGGACTTATAGTTTTTATTTCTCCAAAGGCAAATCCTGGCAGCTGCTCAAAGACAAGCTCGACGCGAAGTTCCTGAGTACCAAAGAAGCGGGCGGTTTTATCGGTTGTTTGTTCGGTATGTATGCGACTTCTTCGGGAGAGAAAACCACCAGCGCTGCGTCATTTAAATACCTGAAATACAGTGGGAATGATCCTATGTTTGAAAAGGCTTCCAAATAAATCCGCAGGCTTATTACCATTTTAAACAACTAGTTATCATTTGATTATATGCAAAAGACAGTATCGGCATTCTACCTGTTATTCTTATTCCTGCTTACCGGTAGCGTTTCCTTCGCGCAATCCAATTTTACCAGCAAAACCATCGGCGTAGGTGTTGTCGTGAGCGATATGAAACGCTCGCTGGACTTTTATGTAGATGGGATCGGAATGGTGAAAACCGGAAATTTTACGATCAATGCAGATTTTGGGAAGCGTTCCGGGCTGACCAACGGAGAGGCTGTGGAAGTGAATATCCTCAAACTTGAAAATGCGCCTGAATCCACAGACTGGAAGCTGATGAGCTTTGGCAAGAAGGCCGGGCACAAAAAGCCGGAATTCATCCAGGACGACACAGGTATGCAGTACATCACGATCAATGTAAAGGCATTGAACCCCGTGATCGACCGCTTGAAAAAGCAGAATGTGAAGTTCCTGGGCAGCACGCCCACAGCACTCAGCGAGAAAGCACATTTTGTGCTGGTACAAGATCCCGACGGCACATTTATCGAGTTGATCGGTCCGCTCGATTGATCCTATCAAACCGTATCTGACAAATCTAAAAAGCTAAAATTTAATACGATGAAGAGAATTTTGCTGCTAGTCGCGTGCATAACGATGTTTGTGAACATTGGAAATGCGCAGGAGAACAAGATGGAAATGCCGAAAGGCTACGATACGGTTCGGGAAGGAGTTCCGACCGGGAAACTGGATTCGGTCAGTTACCAGTCCAAAACCGTGGGGAATGCCCGGAAGGCGCTGGTGTATACGCCGCCTGGTTTTAACAAAAAGAAAAAATATCCGGTACTATACCTGCTGCACGGCATTGGCGGAGATGAAAAGGAGTGGCTCAAAGGCGGAAACCCGCAGCTGATCCTGGATAACCTGCTGGCCGAAAAGAAGATAGAGCCGATGATCGTGGTCATGCCGAATGGACGCGCGATGAAAGACGACCGTGCTACGGGCAACATTATGGCGCCGGATAAAGTGGAGGCTTTCGCGACATTTGAAAAGGATTTGCTGAATGATCTGATCCCGTTTATTGAAAAAAAATATCCGGTACTCACCGACCGTGAGCACCGCGCCATTGCGGGCTTGTCAATGGGAGGCGGCCAGTCGCTGAACTTCGGGCTGGGTAATTTGGACAAGTTTGCGTGGGTAGGAGGGTTTTCATCCGCGCCCAATACCAAAAAGCCCGAGGAGCTGATGCCGAATCCGGAAGAGGCGAAAAAGAAATTGAAGCTGCTCTTTATTTCCTGCGGTGATAATGACCGCCTGATCACATTCAGCAAGCGCACGCACGATTATCTGTTCGAGCACGATGTGCCGCACGTGTATTATGTGGAGCCGGGCGTGCATGATTTCAAGGTTTGGAAAAATGGGCTGTACATGTTTTCACAGTTCTTGTTCAAACCGGTCAACGTAGCTTCTTTGCCGAAATACACCATTCTGGGCACACCGGCGGCTACCAATATCCGCAATGCACAATACCCGCAGATTTTGCCCGATAACCGGGTCGTGTTCCGCACCAAAGCACCGCAGGCACAGAAAGTACAGGTGGATTTAGGTAAAAAGTATGATATGGCAAAAGATACCGCCGGTTTCTGGTCTGTTACCACGGATTCCATTGGCGAAGGTTTCCATTACTATTCCCTGCTGATAGACGGTGTGGCCCTGGCTGATCCGGCGAGCGAGACTTTTTACGGTATGGGCAGAATGGCCAGCGGCATTGAAATCCCATTCCGCGGCGGCGGCTACTATGCCATGCGCGACGTGCCGCACGGTGATATCCGCATCCAAAAATACCTTTCGAAAGCCAGCAATACCTGGCGCGAAATGTACGTGTACACCCCGCCGGGCTACGATAGGTCTACCGAAAAGTATCCTGTGCTGTACCTGCTGCACGGCGGCGGCGAAGACCAGCGCGGCTGGGCAACGCAGGGGAAAACGAACCTGATCCTTGATAACCTGATCGCTGAGGGAAAAGCAAAACCGATGATCATCGTGATGATGGACGGAAATCCGGGCAGTCCGATGGGGCCGGGAAGTATGGCCAGCGCAGGCGACGGTTTTCTCAAAGCATTTGAAAACGAGCTGAAAATGGGGGCGATACCTTTCGTCGAAAGTACTTTCCGCGTGCAAGCTGACGCAGCGCACCGCGCACTGGCAGGCTTGTCTATGGGAGGAATTCAGACTTTGTATGCGGGTGTCAAAAACACGGATATGTTCTCGTCGCTGGGTGTTTTCAGCTCGGGCTGGTTTGCCAATAATGATGGATTGTCAGGCCCGCATTATCAGTTTGCGAAAGACAATGCAAAGACGATCAATACCAATCTGAAAAACTTCTGGATTTCGATGGGTGGGGAGGAAGATATTGCTTATAAAAACTGCAAGATCATGCTTTCGAAGTACGATGAACTGGGGATTAAATATCAGTATAGTGAATACCGCGGAGGACATACCTGGCCGGTTTGGCGGCACGATTTGCATGGGTTTTCGCAGGTGTTGTTTAGGTAGCTCCGTATAACCTTTTGTCACCCTGAGCGGACAGGGCCGCCGGGCGGTCGAAGGGATGTGCGCAATGCATCTAACATGTTTGTAGCGCTGTGCCTGCCCTTCGACTGCGCTCAGGGTGACAAAGCACGGTACCCTCAAAAAGCCAACAGCTAAAAGCTAACAGCTAATAGCTTCAAACAAAACAAACTATGAAAAAATCAACAACCACCAACAAGCTACTTTGCGTCATCGCCTTAGCATTTACACTTTCAAACCCCACAAACGCGCAAGCACAAAAAACCTTAAAAGCAGCCTACAAAGACTACTTCCCAATTGGTGTAGCCGTAGCTCCTAGAAACCTGACGGGTCCAGAGGCTGAACTGATTACTTCGCAATTCAGTAGCATTACGCCGGAAAATGCGATGAAAATGGGGCCGATTCATCCTGAGCCGGATCGCTATGCCTGGGAGCAGGCGGATGCGATTGTGGCTTTTGCTGAAAAGAATAAACTGAAAGTACGCGGCCATAATTTGTGCTGGCATAGCCAGGCACCAGGCTGGTTTTTTACGGATAAGGAAGGAAAGCAGGTTACCCGCGAGGTATTGCTGGATCGCTTGAAGCAGCATATCGATGCGGTCGCGGGCCGGTACAAAGGCAGGGTGTATGTTTGGGATGTGGTGAATGAGGCGGTGCCGGATACCAGTGAAAGCATTTACCGGCAATCGAAATTTTATGAGATTATCGGCGAGGATTACATCGAGAAAGCATTTGAGTACGCCCACGCTGCTGATCCCAATGCAAAGCTATTTTACAATGATTATAACACTGAAAGCGCCGCTAAAAGAGAAAAGATATTTCAGCTTTTGAAGAAACTGAAAGCGAAAAATGTACCGGTTCACGGTGTCGGCTTGCAGGGACACTGGTCTATTTATGAACCGACCCGCGCCGATCTGGAAAAATCCATTTCCCAGTTCGCCAGTCTTGGGCTGGAAGTTCAGATCACCGAGCTGGACGTTTCTGTTTACCCAAAAGAACACGAAAGGCGCGCGAAGAAGGAAACGGACAAAGGAGAATTGACGCCAGAGATGATCGCGAAACAAACTGCGCATTACAAAATGCTCTTCGATGTTTTCCGCAAATACAAAGGCACTTTAACCAGCGTGACTTTCTGGAATGTATCCGACAAAGCGACCTGGCTGGACAATTTTCCGGTGCCGGGAAGAAAGGATTACCCGCTGCTTTTCGACCAGAATTACCAGCCTAAACCTGCATTCGAACAGGTTGTTAATTTTTGACATGCATTGTTGGTCAGTTTTCCTTTTAGTCTGAAAGGATCGAAAGGAGAACAATCAGCCAAATCTTAAAAGACAGCATTAAAAATCTGAGCGATTGCTTGTTGGTAATGTAAAGTTTTGTTTACATTTGGTAAATAGAACTTTACATATCTCTTCATTTAGCCAATCAGAAATATGACGCTCCTTTTCTCCGCCCGGTACCGGGCAACTGGCCTGTTTATCGCGCTTGCCGGACTGCTCGGCTGCTGCATTGCCTCCACCGAAGGCCTGATCAATGTTTACAGGATCTTTTTGCCTGATCAAACGTGGGCGGACGGTTCTTACCCTTATCCATCCAATTTCTGGGAAATCAATGCGCTTCTCAACAATGTTTCCCTGTGTTTGCTCGCAGTCGGAATCGTTTCGCTGCTTCTTACCAGAGAGCCCGATGAGTACTTCTATAACCTTCGGCTGGAATCTATTCAGTTTGCCGTTTATGCGCAATTTGTGGTCGGTTTAGTGGCATTTGCCTATTTCTACTTCACACCTGGGTACCACATTGAAAATGCATTTGCCGCGATAATCGCCTTTGTATCTGCTACTTTCCTGCTGGCTTATCTGATCCGCTATTATGTAATCGCCTACTTTAAACGAGGCAACGATTGAGCGCGAAACCCCAGACCTTAGTCAATACGCTCCGCGTTGAGCGCGCGGTAAGGCGAATGACGCAGGCCGAGCTTGCGGAGCGCGTGGGTGTTTCCCGCCAGGCTATCAATGCGATCGAGACCGGCAAGTTTATGCCGTCTGCACTTTTGGCGATCAAGCTGGCGCGGGTGCTGGAAAAATCTGTTGAGGACCTGTTTATTCTTCAGGATGAAGAAGCTGCGCCCGTTCCGCAGCAGGATGAGTAGCCACAGTTTTACCTTAATAACAGCCATGAGAACAAATATCTTTATCCAGCTTTTGATGTTTTTGATTGGCCACAATGCACTGGCGGGGATCGCGTACATCAGTGGGTTGGTTGCCCATGCGGATAGCGGCAGTTTGCAATGCATGGTCATTGCGCCACAGCTTCAAACCGGGAATGTAAGCATTTTGATCCCGGTGCAAGGCGGAAAGTTTGAACATGAATTTGACATCACTGCGCCTACGTTCCTGAATATCAGTGACGGAGTAAATTATTTTGGCGGATTTATTGCGCCTGGTGACAGCATTTATCTCCGATACGACAAGCTGAACTTTGCGACTTCCATTGTTTATGCTGGTGTCGGAAAGGAGAAATTCGGGATTTGCTATTCCATTAATGAGATTAAAGTTTTTGCAAGAAAGCTTGTTGTGGCAGCAAAGATGCAGCGTTACCCGGTCGATTTCGCTTTTGCGGCGCTGGACAGCCTGCATGATGTTGTAGGAAAGAAGATAAGTCAATCTGCTGGTTCAATGAGTGCTGAAAGTACCGCGCAACTCAGGGGTTACCTGGCTGCTGCGGGTCTGTCGGCCAGGTATAATCTGCTGGTAGCCATTTTTGGCGATTCTTTTGACAACATCCTGAAAACACAGGGAGACAGGCTAAGTAAAGAATCCGTTATGAGAATGCAGGCACTGTTGAAATTCGACAAAGCATTTTCGGGATCCAGGTTCTATGCCGACGCAGTTAAGACAGTTGCCTCGATTTATCTGGAAGAGAATGTCCAGCCGGTGACGGCCGATTTTGCCACAAAAAAGTATCGTTTGCTGGCAGATATGTTGCCCCGTGAGCTGCGTGATCCGGTGCTCTATCTGACATTGAAATCCGATTTTGCAAACCAACCTTCCGTAGCCGATCAGTTGGTAATGCGGGCTGCTATATCGACATTGGAAAATAGCGCGCACAGACAAAGCATTGAAAATTTGCTGACCGGATACAAGCCGCTGATAGCAGGGGATAAGGCGCCGGATTTTTCATTGGAAAACCTGAGTGGCGAAAAGATTAACCTTTCTTCATTTTCAGGTAAAACCATTTATCTCGATTTCTGGTTTGCGAGCTGCGGACCTTGTCACATGCTATTTAAAGCCATTGAACCCGTCAAAAAGCATTTTGAGAATGACGATCGCATTGTTTTTTTAACAGTATCGATTGATAACAGGGAGGTTTGGAAGAAGGCGGTAGCCAGGTTTGGCGTTAAAGGTTTGCATGCTTTTACCGAAAATCAGCTTCGTACACACCCGATCATTCAATCGTATCAGGTAACCGCCTACCCAAGTACCTATATCATAGATCCGAATGGGAAGATCTTTTCGACACAGCCCTCTCAAAATCATGACATTTTGAAGAAACAGCTGGAAGAATCGATCAGAATAACAGGCAAATGAAGGATTTGAAGGAAAGAAAATTGTTATCACCAATCTTGGAAGTTGCTGCAAGCCTCTAAATACTCGCTACTCTTTCTTCCTGCTGGGCCAGCTCCTGACAAGCCGCGCAACGTAAAGCAGGATGAAAGCGAGGAACAGGTAATTGAATACTTTCCCGACCGTGTCGAATGCACCCTGGTATTTGTTGCCAAAATAGTAAGCTGCAAAAAAGACAATGGAAGACCAGATGAGCGTGCCGGCGAAAGTGTAGCTCAGAAACTTGACCGGTTTCATGGCTACCAGCCCCGCGGGAATGGAAATGAATGTCCTGAACGTGGGTACCATTCTTCCCCAGAACACGGCGACGGCTGCATGTTTGTCAAAAAACCGGAGCGCTTTCTGGTAGGATTCCTCCGATAAACCGATCCAGACACCTTTCCGCTTGACCCAGCTTTCGAGACGGTCAGGGCCTACTTTCTTTCCTACCCAATACCAGAAACCCGCGCCTGCAAGCGAGCCTAATGTGGCCGAGAGCACAGCAAGAATGGGATTGATCTCGCCCTTTACAGCGGCGATCCCACTCAGGGACAGGATAATTTCTGACGGCAGTGGCGGAAAGATATTTTCCAGAAGCATCAATAGAAAAATCGCCAGGTAACTCGCTTGTTTAATAAATTCTTCAATCAGGGAGGTCATATGCTCAGCGGCGGGCTAAGTGTTGATGATTACGGGACAGGAATTGTGATGTTGTTCGGAGAGACTGAGTTAAGCAATCTCTGATCCGGGATTTGCGCCGCCTTGCAAAAAGGTCAAAAATGGTGCCAGCAGCTTCTCTGCTTAACAAAGGTGACCTTATTGAAATATATCAATGTGAACGAAAACTGATGAATGTCACTTTCAATCGCCGCCAAAGTCACCAGTATCATGGCGGGCTGTCCATACCTTCGTAGCATCTTTTACATAACATCTTGAATCATGGATTTACTGGATAAAGTTGCGATTGTTACAGGAGCAGGCTCCGGAATTGGCAGAAGTGTAGCATTGATTTATGCAGCTGCGGGAGCGAAAGTGGTCGTCTCCGATGTGCAGGAGAAGGAAGGATTGGAAACAGTGGAAATGATACGAACGGCAGGCGGGGAGTCATTCTTTTTCAGGGCTGACGTATCTTCTCCTGCTGATAATGCGGCACTTGTAGATGCAGCTGTGGCTACTTACGGCGCGCTGCATATTGCCTGCAACAATGCCGGGATCGGCGGTGCCTCGGCGCCGGTTGGAGAATATCCGATCGAAGCCTGGGACAAAGTGATCGCGATCAATCTTTCGGGTGTATTCTACGGAATGCGGTACCAGATCCCTGCCATGCTGAATGCGGGTGGCGGCACGATCGTAAATATGGCGTCGATTCTGGGAAATGTAGGATTTGCCAATAGTGCTGCATACGTCGCTGCAAAGCACGGAGTTGTGGGACTAACAAAGAATATAGCACTCGAATACGGTGCAAAGGGCATCAGGGCCAATGCAGTAGGGCCTGCCTTCATCAAAACGCCGCTGCTTAAAGATATGGATGCCAGTACCCTGGATTGGCTGGTGACCAAACACCCTGTCGGCAGGTTGGGAGAGCCGGACGAAGTGGCTGAGCTCGTGTTATGGCTAAGCAGTGCGAAATCATCCTTTGTTACCGGTGCGTATTATCCGGTGGATGGAGGTTACCTTGCCAGCTGATCCAAAGTCTATGGCAACGGCCTTTCGAGAAATCAGCGCAGCTGGCGGAAGTTCTCAATCAGATACTGCAACCGAACTTTTTTTGATCTGCTTCTAGCCCCATTGCCGGAGATATTCAATAAAGGGGATGAGTTCCTGCCCGACTTCGGTCAATGTATATTCCACTTTGGGCGGTACTTCGTGATACACCTTCCGGGCGATCAGGTTGTCGGCTTCCAGTTCACGCAGCGTTTGGGTCAGCATCTTGGTTGTCACGTCCGGCAAAGTCCTGCCCAGTTCTCCGTAGCGCAGGATGGAATGCTCATGCAGATACCATAAGATCCTGCCTTTATGTTTTCCACCTATCCAAAGCCGGTATCGACAATGTTACCAAAACATTAGCGAAAGAATTGGGCCCGAAAAATATCCGCATCAACACCATTGCCCCGGGTGTGACTGACACCGAAGGGAACCACGAAATGGGTATCATCGGCGGAGACATCGAAAAACAAATGCTCCCCCTCACACCACTGGGCCGGATCGGTCAGCCGGAAGATATCGCAAAAGTTGCCGTATTCCTGGCCTCGGGTGAAGCCGTCTGGGTAACTGGCGAGCGGATCACCGTTTCGGGAGGACTTTTGTAGGTTTGGTTTCGACGGGCAGCTTTTGATTAGTTTGGGATTCTAACGAAGTCTGCCCTCAATCCATTTCACAAATACAAATCCTTGTTGTACGTTAACCTGAAATATATCGCCGAGCGGTGGGTTGATGCAAGGAAGGGTTTTAGGCCCGCCGACCGCTTCAATAACATTTATTCCCAAGCCAGTAATGGCCGAATTTTATCGGTTTTGGATATCGAGAGGGGCTGATAATTAGCCGTGACTTAACTCTCTCGTCATTCCATAAACTGCGCAATGCGCTCATTACAAATCCGCTCTGTTAAGTCTTTAAGTATTCTTACACGGTCAGCCAGATATTCCAATTCCTCTTTTTCAATCTTGTAATTCCTATTATACCTCGCATCGATATACGCCTTTTTCAAAAGCAAAAACAGCCGTTTTTCCTCCTCGTTCGTCATTGGGAAAACAGTTCCAAATTCTGCATGTTGCTTTATTACCTGATTTCCCAAAATCTCAATGTCATGGATTCTCGGCTTATAATCCGTGAAAACAAGAAGAATTGCAGCGTAAAATCTTTCAGTGGCTTGATGAAGTTCAAATGCTGCATTATTGTAGTAGGTTATTTTACTCTCTCCTTTTTGAAAGAAAAATTCAAAGGCTTCAAAGAAGTGGTTTGCGCTTTCGAACCAATGCTCAAATTGTTCTGTCGCTTTTTCAACTCTTTGCGCCGAATTTAGGTTTTTAGGCTCTGCTAACGAGAATTTCCCGGAATCAAAAAGCATGACCCCTTCTTTCAGGATATCGACAAAGAAGAAGTAATTGCGCTCGATCTTGTCATTTACGAAACCAATACTGTGGTAAATGATGCTCGTCCTCGTCATTTCATCATCGGCCATCAGTTCCTCATCTAGCTCCCGCGATTTCTTGACTTGCTTTGCGGAATTTTTGTCTTTCGTGACGATCAGAATGTCAAAATCGCTCACGTATTCATAGTTCGGCTGATAGTCCTCGACCCAGTCACCCCGTGCGTAGCTGCCGAAGAGAATGATCATTTCAGCGGGCACTTTGTCGAGGATAATTTGGGTAAGCTCTTTTAACTCGTCTTGTTTGTTTTGTGGTAGATGCGTGAGGGCGGTTTTCATTCGTGTGTGGGGGTTTTTGAAATTTTGGTAAGATACAAAAATTCAAAAACCATTCACGACGTGCGATCGTAAACTCCGGCTACACATTCGGCGATTCTGGCTACACTTTTGGACCTTCGTTTCAAGAATTTTGTATCGTAACTTTTAACCTTACGATATGATAAATGGAATCAAAAATAAAGTGGTTGCCATCACCGGTGCAAGCAGTGGCATAGGTGAGGCCACAGCGGAATTATTGGCAGCAAAGGGGGCAAAAGTCGTTCTCGGAGCCCGTCGGACAGAAATGTTGGAGCGCTTGACAAAACGCATTCAAGAAGCAGGTGGCCAGGCAGTATACCTGCAAATGGATGTTACCAAACGCACTGATGCTGCTTCACTCGTACAATTAGCATTGAAAGAGTTCGGGCGTTTGGATGTGATCATTAATAATGCGGGCATTAGTCAGCTACAATTATTGGAAGATATTGATGTAGAGGGCTGGGAGCAGATGATTGACGTGAACCTGAAAGGCACGCTTTACGGCATTGCCGCCGCATTACCGGTTTTTAAATCGCAGGGTTCGGGGCATATGATCAATATCATTTCCACAGCAGGCATTAGCATTGTGCCCGCAATGGGCGTCTATGCGGCTACAAAAAATGCAGTCCGCACGATCAGCGAAGCTTTACGGCAAGAGTCAAAAGGCCGTTGGCGCGTTACAGGGATATCTCCCGGGTTTGTAGACACACCATTTGCGGGCAAAATTAAGAATGAATCCATCCGGGACGTTCTGACTCAGCGAGCGGGCGAGATTGCTATTCCAGCGGCGGCCATTGCCGAGGCAGTTGCTTACGCGATCGCCCAGCCGGATCAGGTAGATATTGGCGACATTGTAATCCGCCCGGCTATTCAGGATTGAATTTGCAGGCTTTATATTCGTATTTGCAAAAAAGGACATTAAACAGATATGCAGGCACAACCAGTGGTTTTCGATAACATTTCCGCTTTAATGGAGCGCGTCGGCTTGCCGTCGCCCCTGCATCCGCTGGTCACATTGGTCAATTATGATGAAAATAAGCCTTGCCTGGCCGATGCGGGGAGCCAATATTTACTGCATTTTTATAAAATAGCATTTAAGCTACGGTTCAATGGAAAGGCCAGATACGGACCTGGATCTTACGACTTTCACGATGGTGGGCTTGCTTTTGTAGGGCCAAATCAGATTGTCGAGCTTTCCTATGATTTGGAGGAGCACGAAGGTTATGCATTATACTTTCACCCGGATCTTTTTTTTAAACATTCGCTGGCCTCCCGCATTCACGGATATGGCTTTTTCTCCTATTCGGTTCAGGAAGCATTATTCCTTTCCGAGAAAGAGAAATATGTAATTCAATCCGTTTTTGAATCGATAGCAACGGAGCTGAAAACTCAAACTGACAATTTCAGCCTGAATGTGCTGGTTTCGCAGATCGAACTGCTGCTGCATCATTGCAACCGATTTTATAACCGTCAATTCCTGACACGCAATGTGATGCATCACGATCTGATCGATCAGATGAATGCGTTTTTAATGGAGCGGTTCGAGAGGAAAGATGCGCTGGTAAGTGGTTTGCCAACGCCCCAGGAGATAGCTGAGCGATTGAAAGTTTCCCAGCGCTACTTGTCCGATATGCTGAAATCCCTCACAGGAATGACAGCCCAGCAGCACATTCATTTGAAGATGATCGAGAAAGCCAAGGAAATGTTTGGGAGCGATTCACTAACCACAGCAGATGTGGCCTATGCACTCGGCTTCGAGCATCCGCAATCTTTCAACAAATTATTCAAGCAGAAAACCGGCTTGTCGCCCGCGGCCTTTCGCAAGTTGCTGAATCCGAATTAGGAAAAAGGTCCTGCTTACTACCAACCAAAGCTTCACTGCAAGCGGCAAGACAGTAACATACAAAACAGACACACAGCTTCCGCGCGTGCTCATTCATTTCTAAGTAAAAGGGTGGCGGATTGGTCTTTTGTGGTTGTAAATCAATCGCCCTTGTAAATAATGCACGCCATTAGCAATGAAAATACGGAGTTGGTGGAGCTCTTAGCCCAAGGTGACAAACATGCTTTTGAAAAGATTTACAACCGCTACCATGCCAGGCTTTACAGGGTAGCACTTAGCAAGGTAAGGACCGAGGAGAATGCAATGGAAATGGTTCAGGACGTTTTTCTGGACCTGTGGCTCCGGCGCGGGCAGGCCGAAATCGGTGACCTGGAAAGATATCTTCATTCGGCCATCAAATACAAAGTGCTGGATTTTTTCAAAAAAGAATTCCAGAGAAAGCGCTACATCCAGCTCATGCAACTGAGCAGCCAGGACGAATCTTTCGACACTGAAGAAACGCTTGCATTCAATGAACTGACCCGCTCGATAAGACATTGTATCAACAATTTGCCCGAAAAAACCAGGCGCATTTTTGAACTGAGCAGGATACACCACAGCAGCCCGGACGAAATCTCCTCCATGCTCGACATTCCATTACGTACCGTCGAATACCACATTACCCAAGGTCTGAAAGCCTTACGGTCGAGCCTCAAAGATTACATACCTGTGCTCATGCTTTCCTTCATGTCCTGGTTCTAAGCCTTCCGGGTATAGTTACAAAACCAATAATTTTTAATGCAAACTGCCACTTTTTTATAATTTTTTAAAGGAATTATAAAATCATTTGCGGTCGTAGGAGACTTGCTCGACTTACTACAAAAGCGGGCAATGCGCCTGTTTGTTTCTATGCAAATCCATTACACGCATGATAAAAAATTTAAGCGGTTTCCTGAAACTGCTGAACCGTTACCAGAACAAACAAGTCGATGCGGACGAGAAGCAGGCGATGGACCTATGGTACGATTCGATCAACTTTTCGGAGGAAAATAAGAGTGTACTGAGCGAGGATCAGGCAGGAAAAGCCATGTGGGCGGCCATAGAAGGCAAAATGGATAACAACAAGAAGCCTGCAACCCACAGCGATTTCCGTCCCCGTTTTCGAAATATGTATATCAAACTGGCGGCTGCCTGCATGCTGCTGGTGATCGGGCTGGTCGCTTACCGCACATTGTCGCGCGAGGAGCAGGT
Organism: Dyadobacter sp. Leaf189; assembly: GCF_001424405.1. GTDB lineage: Bacteria > Bacteroidota > Bacteroidia > Cytophagales > Spirosomataceae > Dyadobacter. The sequence goes on along the minus strand of NZ_LMPS01000004.1, from coordinate 24,932 downwards.
GATTGCGGGTGTCAGAAACGAAGTGCTGACGGGAATGCAGGAGGCGCACAATGCAGGCTCAAAACCAATGTCATTTACATTGTCGGACGGCAGCAAGGCGGTGCTGGAACCCGGTGCTTCGCTTTATTATCCGGTGCATTTCAATGCCCATGAGCGGACGGTTTTTTTAAAGGGTGATGTGTTTTTTGAAGTTGCGCACGATCCTTCACGGCCGTTTTTTGTACATGCCAATAACATCATCACCAAAGTGCTGGGTACCAGCTTTACGGTTCGGGAAAATTCGAAAACAAAGAGTATAGAGGTGGCTGTGATGACGGGTGTTGTAGAAGTGCGTAGGGCAGAAGCTGCCGAGGAAAACGAGCTGCCCGAAAGCAAAGTGGTTTTGACCCAGAACAAGAAAGTGACGTTTTTCAAAGAAGGCGAGAAGCTCGTTACGGGCCTGGTTGAAAAGCCCACTTTGCTTAAAAACAATGCATTGCAGATTGACCGGGCAGAGTTCAACTACGCAGGGGCTTCTCTGCCCGATATTGTAAAGATCCTTGAAAATGCCTACGGTGTCAAAATCCTGCTTCAAAACGAAAAGCTCCGGAACTGCAATATCAACGCTGATCTGTCGCAGGAAAATACACTGTTTTCACAACTGGAAATTCTTTGTGAAAGTATCAGTGCCGAGTACCAGCTGACCGGCGATACGATCACACTTGTCGGCCCAGGCTGTCCGCCATTGAAATAAACATTAACCCGTAAACCCTCGTCCTATGCAGTAAAAAATACCTCCTCAAAAAAGCAAAAGCCGAAGATGCTGGAAACATGCTTCGGCTTCTCCCGCTCCGATTACCTGAATAATGCGGACGTTCACTGGAAATGAACGCTGGGAGTTGTAAATCATCGTGTTAAGAGATCTATCACTTACAAAAAAATGAAAAAAAGTCAAAAGATCATAAATCCCCTGTGGACGATTATGAAGTTGTCAAGCATTCAACTAATGCTGCTCCTGATCGCAACTGCTTACGGACATGCCCATACCTCGGAGGCGCAGCAGCTTCTTTCGCAGCGGGTTTCCATTAAAGTAGAGCAAAAGCAGATCAGGGAAGCATTATCAATACTGGAATCAAGCGCGAACGTGAAGTTCGTATATAGCTTACAGTTACTCCCTGTTGACCGGAAAATAACCCTTCAAATGGAGGACAAGCAGCTGAGCGAAGTGCTGGAAAGCATGTTTAGACCGGATCAGATTTCCTTCAAACAGATCCGGAACAAGATTATTCTTAAGAGATCGGAGCGAACTGTATCCGAGATTCCCCAGCTCGAACCGCTCGCACCCGCCCCGATTGGCAGAGCGATCGACCGTACCATCACGGGATTGGTGAAGGACGATACCGGCGAGGCGCTGCCTGGCGTCAGCATTACAATCAAGGGAACTGCATCGGGTACGTCCACGGATGTTGAAGGGAAATTTTCCTTATCCATTCCGAATGACAATGTAACCCTGGTTTTTTCTTTCGTAGGCTACATTGCACAGGAAGTACAGCCCGGCATTCAGACATCCATTCAGGTTGCGTTGAAACCCGACACGAAGGCGCTGGAAGAAGTAGTCGTGATCGGATATGGTACTGCCAAGCGCCAGGATTTTACGGGGTCGGTGAGTTCATTGAAAATGGAAGGTTCTTCTATCGCGCTCATGCCCAACATGAATGCACTGGAAGCACTGAAAGGAAGCTTGCCCGGATTGAACATCGGGGCTTCGAACACGGCCGGGGGACAGCCAAGTGTTGATGTCCGGGGGCAAAATTCGATCAATGGATCGAATGAACCTCTGATCGTTTTGGACGGCGTTGTTTTCCTTGGAAACCTGGCAGATATCAATCCCAGCGATATCGCGTCTTTCGACGTGCTTAAAGATGCTACCTCTGCAGCAGCTTACGGTTCCCGCTCTGCCAACGGGGTGATTGCGATTACTACCAAAAGAGGAAAGGTGGGCAAGCCTGTGATTACATTGAATTCGTCCATCGGTTTTCAAACCTGGCAGAACAGGCCGGAAATGATGAAAGGTGAAGAGTGGATCAAAGTGGTGAATGCAAGAAATAAGTACGCAGAAGGCTCTACCAACTGGATGAAACCCGGCGAACTGGCGAATCTGGCGGCGGGAAAAGAAACCAACTGGCTGGATCAGGTGACGCGGACAGGTGTGATACAAACACATCAGGCAGCCGTGTCGGGCGCAAGCGAGCGTGTAAGCTACTATATGTCCACCGCGTATGATAAAAACAAAGGTATTGTGATCGGTGACGGTTTCGACAGGATCTCGCTTTCGGGTAAGGTGAAGGCGAACATTACCGATTGGCTGGAAGTAGGAGTGGATGCGGGTTATTCCAAAAGGACCTATACCGGAACTGATCCATTGATTGGAAGAAACAGCAACCCGAATGCAGCGCAGCCGGAAACCCGTTTTGCGGCCAACATCAACGAGGCGCAAACCATGTCGCCGTACGGTGTCATGTACCGCGATGAAATGGGGAATCTTGAAAAATATCCTTACACGCAATCCGCCATTAACCCGCTCTGGGGCGTGAATGATGGAACGCGCAGCAACCAGGATGTGCGGCTTAATTATCGCATCAATTCCAATGCGGTCATTAATGTTCCCTGGGTGGAAGGTTTGAGTTACCGGGTTAACCTGCTTTACAACATCACCAGCAATGAGTCCGGAAACTTCACAAACGAGCGTTTTTACGTGCAGGAAGGAGAAGGTCTTAATCGCTATTCGCCTTCCACGATCCAGGGTTTTTTGACCAATGCAAATGGCGTGATCAATACTTATGGAAATAAAAGCTATGTTTTTGATAACATTATCAACTACAAAAATGCTTTTGGCAAACACGGAATCGACCTGACACTGGTAGCTACGCGCGACCATCAGCAGTATCAGCTGGTATCATCTTCGGGAAACAACTTTGCGGCCAATGGAAATACGACCCTGGATATGTGGGGTTTGCACAAAGCAACCGTGCAGCGGGTGAACCTGGACGCCAATGAGCGTTCGAATATCGGTTACCTAGCCCGCGCGAGCTACTCTTACGACGACAAGTACTTTTTCACAGGATCTTATCGCCGCGACGGCGCGAGTGTTTTCGGAGCTAACAACAAATGGGCGAATTTCATGGCAGCCGGTGTCGCGTGGAAACTGACCAGCGAAGAGTTCCTCAAAAGTTTCGCCCCGCTTAATAACCTGAAAGTGAAGTTTTCGTTCGGACAGAATGGAAACCAGGGCATTGCACCGTTCGCGACGCTCTCCACCATTGCCAATGCAGCAAGCGGCGGATCAAGATACGAATGGTCAAATCAGCTTGGCGTGATCAATTATGGTCTGTATCAAAGCGCATTGGGCAACTCGGACCTGGGCTGGGAAACTACGACATCGTGGAACGCAGGATTTGAGTCAGCCTGGTTGAACAATCGTTTGTTCCTCGATCTGGATATGTACTACGGCAAAACAACCGACCAGATCTTTACGCGTAACATTCCCGTGATGACAGGTTTCAAAACCATCCGGACTTCTATGGGACAAGTGAATAACCGGGGTGTCGAGATTACGGTACGCTCGGTGAATTTGAAAAGCAGGGACCTGAGCTGGAATACCTCGTTTACATTCTGGCAAAACAGAAATAAGCTGGCCAGACTTTACGGAGAAGACAATGACGGTGACGGCAGAGAGGACGATGACATTGCCAACAACCTTTTTATCGGGCAGCCGCTTGGAACCATATTCGGTTATGAGCAGATCGGGATTGTGCAGCAAGGCGACGCAGAATACATTGCGCTCACAGGTGCAGCACCCGGCGCGCCGAAGTACCGCGATATCGACGGAAAGCCAGGGATTACGCCCGACGACAGAAAAATCCTCGGTTATGCGCAGGAAAATTTCAGGTTGAATATGAGCAACAATGTCAACTACAGGAATTTCGAATTGTACGTCATGCTCACAGGTACTTTCGGGGGCGGCAACCGCTTTTTGCGCGCTAACCAGGATGCTTACATGACGGCAGGCACAGGTCGTTTCAATGATAACATGGTTTCGAAACCGTACTGGACGCCAGAGAATGCGAGCAACGAATACCCTTCTGCCTATTTTACCGGCGACGGCCGTTTTCTGGGCTTGCAGTCACGAGCTTTTGTCCGTTTGCAGGACGTAACGCTTTCTTACCGTTTCAAACCTGAATGGATATCAAGGCTGAAAATGAACTCTGCCAAGATTTTTGTGAGTGCCAGAAACCTCGCCAGGTTTACAAAATGGGAGGGAGGAGATCCCGAAACAGGTACTACGGTGCGTCAGAACACTTTCCCTGTCCCGACTTCCTTCTCAATTGGTGCTAATATCAGTTTCTAAAAACATTATTAAAATGAGAAATATACTTTCAAGAAAATCCTTCTGGGGACTGATGATGCTGGCAAATCTGACCAGCTGCGACAATGATGGTTTTTTGAAGGAAAACCCTAGTACTTTTTACACGGTTGACAATGCATTCTCCACTTCTGCGCAGGTAGACCAGGTTTTGGTGGGCGCCTATGCCCAGGTCCGCGACCTCTGGGCAAACCCGGCGGAGGAAGGGTGGATTTTTGTACTGCGGGGCAATGGTACCGATATGTACGATGTGGCCAGTATCCGCAAAGGCTCCACATTCAACAACTACGGGTTGATTAATGCAGACAATGGTACGTTCTACAATATTTACAGCACGTATTATCAGCTGATATCGAAAGCAAACCTGGCCTTGGAGGCCGCGCAGCTTCCGCATATCACCTTTTCTTCGGAAGCAGAAAAGGCCAATATCATTGCGCAGGCGAAGTTTTTCCGCGCTTATGGTTATCGTAACCTGGCCGAGCTTTTCGGAGGGGTATCATTGGTGACTACCGTTTCAAAAGTACCGCAATATAATTTTGAGCGGGCTACACGCGTGGAAACGTATCAGTTTGCTATCAATGATCTTTTGGAAGCAGAAAAAGATTTACCTGAAACCACCGTGAGCGGCGGCCGTGTGGTGAAAGGCGCAGCACAGCACTATCTCGCAGAATTGTACCTGGCAATGGGCACGCAGCTCGTTGCAGAAGGCAAATCGGCGGAAGGTCAGGCGGCATTCGGACAGTCTATTGCCTATGCCAACAAGGTGATCGATGGCGGGACTTATTCTTTGATGACCTCACGTTTCGGATCAAGAAGTACTGAGGCGCAGGGCAATGTGTACTGGGATTTGTTCCAGGAAAGAAATGTGAACTATCAGGACGGAAACAGGGAATGTATCTGGGCGTTGCAGGTGGATTACGCGGCCTACCGTGCAGAAGACGGGAGATCCAAATTACCTTATTCCCGCACCTACGGACCGGTTTTTCGTGATGGTGCCAAAGATCACCTGACTGGTACACTGGAAGACGTAGGCGGTCGCGGTATCGCACAGATTATCCCTACAATGTATGTAAGAGATGGCGTTTATGCAGACAAATTCGGCGCGGACCTTCGCAATTCGGAAATCGTGTTCCGCCGGGTGTTTAATGGAAATGTGAGCACATCGCCTTACTACAAAAAGCCGGTTCCCTGGGAAGTATTGTACAATGGAAGCAGCGACGCGACAACCAATTTGAACAATACCAGCCTGGTATACCCGGTATCCTGCAAAATCGCGACGGACAAATACACAGGTCTGGCTGACGGTGAAAACATGAGCAACCTCTTCCGTGACGATTATTTTATCCGTCTTTCCGAAACCATTCTTTTGCGTGCCGAAGCGAAACAACGCACAGGTGACAAAGCAGGCGCAGCGGCCGATATCAATTTGCTGAGAACACGCGCCCAGGCTACTTACAAAGTGACTGCGGCGGATATGGACGATAAATTCAGCATGATCCTGGATGAGCGCGCGCGTGAACTGATTTATGAAGAAGCAAGGTGGAATACGCTGCTTCGCATGGGCGGCACGATTGCAGTGGACCGTATCAGACAATATGCGTATTGGCCGGAGGCAAAGGCTACGCTTACATTCAACTACAATCTGTGGCCGATCCCGCAAACCATTATTGATACGAACAAGGATGTGGCGCTTGAACAAAATCCGGGCTGGCAACGATAGCAAGGGGAATGTTTTAGTGTTAATTTAAAGCAGTAGCCCGGATTTCGGTTCGGGCTATTCTTTTAAACTCCTGATCTTTTTGACCATTTTTATTTAAAAAAATTACTGATCCAATGCTTCAAAAATTAAGATCATGTTGCCTGATCGCCATACTGGCGGTGCTATCATTTGGAACTGCATGTGCTCAGAAAAGTACCGCCATTATCGAGCCTTCCGTTTTTCAAAACCCGACTTCGGACTACGGTATCCGCTGCTGGTGGTGGTGGCTGAATGGGAATATCGATAAAGAAACCATCACGCGGGATTTGGAAGAAATGAAGGCCAAAGGTTTCAGCGGCGCCTGTATTTTCGATGCCGGTGGTGCTGAGCAGCGCGGGAATGATCAGGTTCCGGAAGGCCCGATGTTTGGCTCGCCGGCTTGGCAGGAGCTCTATGTGCATGCCATCAAGGAGGCCGACCGGCTTGGGCTGGTGATGTCGATGAGCATTCAAAGCGGCTGGAATCTGGGCGGGCCCGACGTTACCCCCGCGGAAACTGCCAAGCAGGTGGTTTTTTCAGAAACAAAGGTAAAAGGAGGTACAGCCGTCAATATGGAACTGACTATGCCCGAAGTGCGCTATGATTACTACCGCGACATTGTAGTACTGGCGGTCCCTTCCAAAACCTTTACAAACCGTGCTCCGATCAGCGATTTAGCTAATAAAGCGGCCACCCGCGAGGTAGGTGGTTCCGCTCCTGAAACGCGCCCGTTATTAACTGATATTCCCGGAACCCCGGGCGAGGAGGATGCCGCTTTGAAGCAGGTAATCAACATTACCAAACATTTCAAAAATGGAAAACTCAGCTGGAAAGCGCCCGCCGGAGAATGGACGATCCTGCGAATGGGATTCACGCCCACGGACGCCGAGGTTTCCACATCGAGCGGCAAATGGCAGGGGCACGTGATCGATTATCTGAGTGAAAAGAATTTTAACCGGTATTGGGACACGCACGTAGAGCCGCTGCTCAAAGCGATCGGGCCCATGGCTGGTAAAACGCTGAGGTACCTGCAGACGGACAGTTTTGAAGCAGGCGGTTTGAACTGGACCGAAGGTTTTGAAAAAGAATTTATCAGATACCGCGGCTATGATCCGATTCCGTATCTGCCCGTACTTGCTGGCAAAATCATAGAAAACCGCGAGGTAAGTAACCGGTTCCTGGCCGATCTCCGCAAAACGCTGGGCGACCTGATTTCCGAGAAACACTACGGTACATTTGCAAAACGCGCCGGCGCATACGGGATCGGGCTGCAGCCGGAATCTGCCGGGCCGCACGCGGGTCCATTCGACGGATTGAAAAACTATGGTCACAGCGAGATCATGATGAGTGAATTCTGGTCACCGTCGCCACACCGCGCCCGGCCGGTTGATCGTTTTTTTGTAAAACAGGCAGGAAGCGCAGCCAAGATATTTAATAAGAAGCTCGTAGGTGCAGAATCATTCACGACTATCGGCCCGCATTGGAATGACGTAATGTGGTCGGATATGAAACCCAGCGCTGACCATGAGTTTTGCGCGGGACTGAACCTTGTTTACCTGCATACATTCACCGCCTCGCCGAAAGCGATGGGCCTTCCCGGTCAGGAATATTTCGCAGGTACGCATTTTAATCCCAATGTAACGTGGTGGAACCATTCAACGGAGTTTATCAAATACCTGACCCGTTGCCAGTACCTGCTGCAGCAAGGCACTTCCGTGGCCGACGTGCTCTATTATTACGGCGATCACTCTCCCAATATCGGCAGGCTCAAAGAGGATGATCCGGCAGGCGCGTTGCCGGGATTTGACTACGACCTGATCAATGAGGACCGGCTGCTTGCATTGGAAGTAAAAGACGGGAAACTCGTTTTGCCACACGGCGTTTCCTACCGCGTGCTGGCTTTGCCGGATCACAAAACGCTGTCCCTCGCGGCTCTGACTAAGGTGGAAGCATTGGTGAAAGCAGGTGCGACTATTATTGGAAACAAAACGGTCACAACGGCAAGTCTGGTGAAATACCCTGCTTCTGAGCAAAGTCTGAAAAAGATCGCCGACGCACTTTGGGGCACTGAAAATCAGGCGACGGGCTCGCGCAAAGTAGGAAAAGGTCTGGTGGTTTGGGGGCAGAATGCGGCTGAATACCTGCGCTCGGCAGGAGTTGCGTTTGATATGGAAGTTGTAGAAAAGGAATCGGGCAGTCGCTATGATTACATTCACCGCGTGACGCCGGATACCGATCTTTATTTTATCAGCAGCCAGAATCGCGCTGCTTCGAAGATGACCGCAGCATTCCGCATTTCGGGCAAGCAGCCGGAACTTTGGAATGCGGTAACCGGCGAAACGAGGCCAGCCGCCGCATTTACCCAAAAAGATGGTATCACTTATGTGCCGCTTCAATTCGATCCTTACGGTTCCATTTTTGTTGTTTTCAAAAAGGATATCGAAAAGTCTGGTAACGGTACTGCAAAGACTAATTTCCTGGAATATCAAACGGTTACAACACTTCACGGTGCCTGGGATGTGGCATTTGATACGAAATGGGGCGGGCCAGAAAAGGCGGTATTCACCGAGCTGACCAGCTGGACCGACCGGAATGAACAGGGGATCAAGTTTTATTCAGGTAAGGCGATTTATTCCAAAAAGTTTGATGTAAACCCGACTTCGAGCACAGGGAAATCCGTATTTCTGGATTTAGGAGAAGTAAAAGATATCGGTATCGCGAAAGTGACTTTGAATGGAAAAGACCTGGGTATCCTTTGGGCGCCGCCGCTACGGGTGAATGTAAGCGGACTTTTACGCGAAAAAGACAATGATTTGCAGGTAGAAGTTGTGAACACCTGGCGGAACCGCCTCATCGGTGACCGGACAAAACCGGTAGAAAAGCGATTGACCAAAACGAATGTCAAAGTGCTGGAAAGCTGGCAACTCACACATTCCGGGTTACTGGGGCCAGTGCGGGTGCTGATTGCTGACTGAGGTTTGTGGCTTTACATATTTATCAGCTGATTCGCGGGCATTAAAAAAGGTCAATTTTCATATCGAAAATTGACCTTTTTGCAGAGGGGAAGAGATTCGAACTCTCGATACAGTTACCCATATACTACCTTTCCAGGGTAGCTCCTTCAACCACTCGGACACCCCTCTATTTTGTGGTTACGGGGTGCAAATATAACAAAGCTGAGCTGTAATACAAATCCGGGGTGAATCAAATGCTCATTTCTCCCCGTAATGGTGTTCCCAGCAGCTGTACGCACTTTTGATAATCGGTTTCTATTCCGAAAACGAACATCATCTTGGTTATGGCGGCTTCGGCTGTGATGTCGGAGCCGCTTACTACGCCGGCCTGCTGCAGGTATTTACTGGTTTGATATTGGCCCTGCGCAACGCGGCCGCCGTCGCATTGCGATACATTGAAAATCACGATCTCTTTCTCAATTGCTTTGCTGATCGCGCTGAGGAACCAGATGTCGGTCGTTGCATTGCCTGCGCCGAATGTTTCTAGCACGATGCCACGCAGATTTTCAATGCCCAGAATGGCCTGAACTACTTCCGGACTAATGCCAGGGAACATCTTCAAAAATGCCACACGCGTATTCAGGGAGCTATGAACGATCAATCCCGCATTTTGCTGGTAGGGTTTGATATACGGGAAATTGTAGTCGATATGCACGCCCGCTGTTGCGAGTGGGGGATAGTTCTCTGAGTGGAATGCATTGAAGTCAGAGCTTTCTTTCTTTTTAGAACGGTTGCCGCGCAACAGCGAAGAGTTGAAGTAAATGCATACTTCGGCAATGATTGGAGTGCCGTCCGGATTTCTTGCAGCCGCCAGTTCCAGTGCCGTAATCACATTTTCCCTGGCGTCCGACCGCGCTACACCGATCGGCAGCTGTGCGCCTGTCAGGATTACGGGTTTGTTCAGATTTTCCAGGAGGTAACTCAGAGCTGACGCCGTGTACGCCATTGTATCCGTTCCATGCAGGATCACAAAGCTGTCATACTGATCATAATGCGTGCCGATAATCTGTGCAAGTTCAACCCATATCTCAGGGTTTACATTCGAAGAATCGATGGGCTTTGGTAATGAAAGGAAAGTGATCTCGAAATCAAGCCGGCTTATTTCCGGCACTTTTTCAATGATCTGCTCGAAATTAAAGGGCACCAGTTGCCTGTCCTTCGTTTCATACACCATCCCCAGCGTACCGCCGGTATATATCACAAGTACGGAGCCGGAAGTTGGCGCCGGTGAAATGGGGTTAATGTGGATTTTGGAATAATTCATACTTAGCTTACCTGAGAAGACTTAACGCATTTTGAGTCGTAGCGGCGATGACTTCTGTTTTTGTTATTTGTTTCAAATCGGCAACGCGCTGCGCGACGATATCAATGTACGAAACTTCATTACGTTTCCCGCGGTAGGGTACAGGCGCCAGATAAGGCGCGTCGGTTTCGAGCACCAGATGTTCCAGCTCTATAAACGGGATCACTTTATCCAATCCGCCATTCTTGAATGTAGAAACGCCGCCGATTCCTAGTTTAAATCCAAGCTCAATGGCTTTTTTCGCCTCGTCCAGATTTCCTGTAAAACAATGGAATATTCCATTCAGCTGGCTGTCGCCAAATTGCTCGATCAGGGCTACTGTCTCCCGGAACGCATTTCTGCTGTGGATATCAATCCAAAGATCATGCTTTCGGGCGAGCTTGCATTGGTACAGAAATGCCTTTTCCTGCTGCTCCCGGTACGTCACATCCCAATACAGATCCATCCCGATCTCACCTACGGCAATAAACGGATATTTGTCCAGCCACTCTTCCATGATCTGTAATTCCTTTTCAAAATCATCCTTCACGTAAGTCGGGTGCAGACCGATCATAGGAAGACATTTTTCCGGAAAAGCCCGCGCAAGTTCCATCATCGGCGCAATAGTACCCGAATCACAGTTAGGCATCCAAATCTGCTCCACACCACCCATCCAGGCCCGTTCAAGCATAGCAGCCCGGTCATCATTATAGTCGTCGCTGTAAATATGTGCGTGGGTTTCGATCATGGGAGGGGAATGAGTGAATGAGTGAATGAGCGATTGAGTTTATGAGTGCTATAAAACCGCTTTTTCCAAAAAGCAAAAAAGTCCCTTTAGGGATTTAGGGTATGAAAGCCGACAGCCGAGAGCCGACATCCCCCTCAGTACTCCCTCCCTTTCCAAACCGTCTTCCCTGGTGAATAATAGTTCACCAGCATGATCGGACCAATGCTTACCATGTAGAACCAGAATAACAATGCGGCTTTCCATAGGTCGGGTTGTTTCAGCATAATTATCGCGATCAGGGAAATGACTGTAATCAATAGGTAATACTGAATAACGCTCGTTATGGGATCAATGGGGAGCCAGAGCGATACCAAAAAGAGCAGGGGTACGATCAGTGATGAAACGAAAAGGCTGAGCTTGGTGACCCAGAATGATTGCATAACTCCCTGCATCCACCTTCTCCGCTGTTTCAGAAGTTCAGAAAAAGTATTTACAGGCTCCGAAATGCTGAGAACCTCTTCTTTGTACGCCATTTGAAAGTCAAAACGGCTGTCTGCAATCGCGATAAAGAGTGCGTAATCCTCCACGATCGAGAATCCAATCTTCTCATAACCTCCGATAGCGAAATAAGCTTCTCGGCTTACCGCCATATTATTGCCCATTCCGGTAATGGGAATTTTGAGCAGAGAAAAAAATCGGGTGACGGTCAATGCGAAAAGCCACTCCATCGAAAGCAGATCAGCCAGGAAATGTGACTTTTTCATTCTTGTAAGACCTACGACAACACCCGTATTTGGTTTGAAGTGCGGGAGCATTTCTGCAACCCAGCCGGGCTTCACGGCGATGTCCGCGTCACAATAGAAAAAGTAGTCACCGGTTGCGAAATGTGCGAGCTGAGCCAGCACGTTGGCTTTTCCTTTTAGCCCCGCAAGCTGACTGGTGATTTTATGATATTTAAATTGGGGTTTGTCAATGCAAAATTGGTGTACGAGTAAAGCTGTATGATCGTCTGAATTATCGTCTCCGATCAGTATTTCAATTTCTCCTTCCGGAAACCGGAGTGCATTCAGCGATTGCAGGCACCTTTCTATATTTTGTTCCTCATTTCGGGCTGCTACAAGGATACTGATGCGCGCGTGCCTGTTTTCAATAGAATCAAATGCCATTCCACTTCATTGGTAAAGCTTCGAAAGTAAACCCTTTCTCTGCATAATGTTCAAGATACCTGGGTAAGGTAAACTGCATATTTCTGGCGGCTTTGATGCTGTCGTGAAACAGCACAATGGATCCGTTCCGGGAATATTGTATCGACTTTTGCAAAACTGTATCGGGAGTCAGCTCCTGTGAAAAATCAGCAGTCAGCACATCCCACATAATGATCTTCCTGTTTTGCAATACTACTTTCGACTGCGTTTTCCTTATTCTCCCATAAGGCGGGCGGAACAGAACCGTAGATAAAGCCAGTTGCTCGTCGCATTTCTGAATATTACTGAGGTATTCCTGGTCATCAGTTTTCCACCCGTTCAAATGGTTGAACGTGTGGTTACCAATAGTATGCCCGGCCGCCAGCACTTTGCTGAAAATATCGGGATGCTTTCGCACATTGTCCCCAATGCAGAAGAACGTCGCCTTCGCATTGAAATCCCGCAGGGTGTCCAGTACAAATTCTGTTATATCCGGAATCGGGCCATCGTCAAATGTGATGAAAAGCTTTTTCTCATCCGTCTTAATGCGCCAGGTAAACCCGGGGAAAAATGCCCGTAGCCAGAATGGGGAATTGTGTAAAAACATGAACTATGTGTCTGTTCAGACGAAATTTTCGACCAAATATAGGGGTATCAAAAGTAAGAAGCTGCCCGGATTGGACAGCTTCTTGTCAAAAGATATTGGAAGACAGACTTGGATTGTCTGTTATTGATCAGGCGTGAGCAAATACCGGATTGAACATGGACAATGCTTTTGCTTCCAAAAACGATTCTCCTGTCAGGAACTCATCCACAGCTCTGGCAGCCTCGCGGCCTTCGCTGATCGCCCAAACTACCAAAGATTGTCCGCGGCGACAGTCGCCTGCTGCAAACACTTTTTCGTTGGTAGTAGATTGGTAACCATTGGTTTTGATGTTTCCTCTTTCGTCAAATTCCAGTTCCAGGTCGGTAAGCAGACCTTCCTGTTGCGGGTGCAGGAAGCCAGCGGCCAGGAATGCAAGCTCGCAGGGAATATTCCGCTCGCTGCCAGGTACTTCTGCCATTTGCATTCTACCCGTCTCAGGATCTTTCTGCCAATCCAGGTCGACGATTTTCAGCTCTTTCAGGTTGCCGTTTTCGTCACCCACGAATTCCTTGGTATTGATTGACCAATGTCTGTCGCAGCCCTCTTCGTGTGAAGTCGACGTGCGTAGCATCATCGGCCAGTTTGGCCATGGCGTACTTGCGTCGCGCTCTTTTGGAGGGATTGGCATCAGTTCAATCTGGGTAACAGATTTCGCACCGTGACGGCCAGAAGTTCCAACACAGTCAGAGCCAGTATCACCACCACCAATTACGACAACATGTTTGTCTTTTGCGATTATCTGTCCATTCACATAAGCAGCACCGCGGTGATCGAATTCAGGATTGATACCGGCTACTCTTTTGTTTTGCTGGCTCAAAAACTCCATTGCAAAATGTACACCTTTCAAATGGCGGCCTGGAATTTTCACGTCCCTCGGCACAGTTGATCCCATTGTCAGAATAACTGCGTCGAACTCGTTGGTCAGTTCATCAGCTTTGATATCCACACCCACATTTACATTGGTCCGGAATTCAACGCCTTCTGCCTCCATTACTGCAAGGCGGCGATCGATCACGGATTTAGCCAGCTTGAAATCGGGGATACCGTAGCGTACCAATCCGCCGATCTTATCGGCTCTTTCCAGCAGCACTACTGTATGACCAGCCTGATTAAGCTGGTATGCAGCCGCCATACCCGCAGGTCCTGATCCCACAACGGCCACTTTTTTGCCGGTGCGAGTTTTAGGAATACGTGGTTTTACAAGGTCCAGCTCAAATGCTTTTTCTATAATGGCTTTCTCGATGTATTCGATAGCTACCGGCGGCTTGTTAATGCCAAGTACGCACGAAGCTTCGCAAGGAGCCGGGCAAATGCGGCCGGTGAATTCAGGGAAATTGTTGGTTGACGAGAGGATCTCGTAAGCCAGCGCCCAGTTTTCATCGTACACTGCGTCGTTGAATTCGGGGATGATATTTCCGAGCGGGCAACCATTGTGACAAAAAGGAATGCCGCAGTCCATACATCGGGCCGCCTGCTGTTTGGAATTAGAGTCCGTAGGTGCCGTTTCAATCTCACTGTAATCCCTTATGCGCTCATCAACACTTCTCTTTTTAGGCAATTCCCTTTCAAACTCTAAAAATCCGGTTGGTTTTCCCATTATTAACTTCTTATTAAATCGTTATTCAAATTGATTAACTAACTGACAGAGAAAATTTTATTGGTGAACAACATCTACGACGATGTCTTTGTAAACCACATTCTTGTCTGCTATCTGCTGTGCAAGCGTTATGCCGCGACCTTCCAGCGCCTTTCTGAAATCCGAAGGCATCACTTTTACAAACTGCTTCACAGACTGCTCCCAGTTCTGGATCAGCTGGAATGCGATATTGCTGGTAGTATATTGGAAATGTTTGTCAAGATACTCGCGCAAAATGCTCTGGTCTTCTGCATTAAGCGGTTCAAGCGAAACCATTTCCATATTTACTTTTTCACGGAAGTCGCCCACTTTGTCAAGCACGTAAGCTACGCCGCCCGACATACCTGCTGCGAAGTTCCGGCCGGTCGAGCCGAGGATAATCGCAAGACCACCTGTCATGTATTCCAATCCATGGTCGCCCACACCTTCCACTACCACCTTCGCACCCGAGTTACGCACGCAGAAACGCTCTCCGGCAGTTCCGCGGATGTAAGCATCACCAGAGGTAGCGCCGTAGAATGCAACGTTACCGATGATGATATTTTCTTCCGGTTTGAATTTCGAATCACGGTCCGGATAAACGATCAGCTCAGCGCCGCAAAGTCCTTTTCCGAAATAATCATTGGCATCACCTTCCAGTTCCAGACGCACGCCATTGGTATTGAATGCACCGAAGCTCTGGCCCGCTGTACCGCGGAATTTGAAATGGATATTCCCTTTTGGAAGTCCTGCGCCGCCGTGCTTTTTCGAAATCTCGTTCGAGAGCATGGTTCCAAGCGAGCGGTTCAGGTTATTTACCGGGAACTCACCATAAATTTCTTCTTTGTTTTCCAACGCAGGTTTCGCTGCTTTGATCAGCTCGATATCCAGGATACTGTCAATTCCGTGATCCTGCTCTTCCTGCTTGAATTGTGCGACAGACAAATCCCCTTCTTTGTAAAGGATTGCGTCGAAATTCAGGTTTTTATATTTCCAATGCTTGATATCGTTGCGTAATTCAAGATACTGCGCCTGTCCGACCATCTCATTTACAGTGCGGAAACCAAGCTGTGCCATGATCTCACGCAATTCCTGCGCCATGAAAGTGAACATATTCACCACATGCTCAGGCTTGCCCGAGAACAATGCACGCAGCTCTTTGTTCTGCGTAGCCACACCTACCGGACAGGTATTCATGTGACACTTACGCATCATAATACAGCCAGCGGCAACGAGCGCAGCAGTAGCCACACCCCATTCTTCGGCACCCAGCAATGCAGCGATCGCAAGGTCGCGACCGGTACGCAGCTGTCCGTCAGCCTGAACCGTAACTCTTCCGCGCAGCTTGTTTTTAACCAAAGTCTGGTGCGTTTCAGCCAACCCAAGCTCCCAGGGCAAACCTGCGTGACGAATGGAGCTCAATGGAGATGCACCTGTTCCGCCATCATAACCCGAGATCAGGATGTGATCCGCATGTGCCTTGGCAACACCGGAAGCAACGGTACCCACACCAGCTTCGGATACCAGCTTCACGCTGATCCTTGCCTGGCGGTTTGCATTTTTAAGGTCAAATATCAGCTGCGCCAAATCCTCGATAGAGTAAATATCGTGGTGGGGCGGGGGAGAGATCAAGCCTACTCCTGGTGTAGAGTGACGTGTACGTCCGATCCAGTCATCTACTTTAAATCCTGGAAGCTGTCCGCCTTCACCTGGTTTTGCACCTTGCGCTGTTTTAATCTGCAATTCCCCTGCATTGCTCAGGTAGTGGCTGGTTACCCCAAAACGGCCGGAAGCAACCTGCTTGATCTGAGAGTTCATGCTGTCGCCATTTGGCAAAAGCTTGTAACGCAGCTCATCTTCACCACCTTCACCAGAGTTGGACTTACCGCCAATGCGGTTCATCGCGATAGCAAGGGTAGTATGCGCTTCCCACGAAATCGAACCGAAAGACATTGCCCCGGTCGCGAAACGTTTGAAGATACTTTCTACGGGTTCAACCTGCTCGATCGGAATGGATGTTCCTTTCTTGAAACGCAGCAGTCCGCGTAATGTTAATGCCTTGTGACTTTGGTCGTCGATCAGCTTCGAGAATTTCTTGAACTGCTCGTAGCTGTTGTTCCGCGTTGCCTGTTGCAGCATGTGGATCGACTGCGGGTTGAAAATGTGCGCTTCACCACGCTGCTTCCACTGGTATACACCGCCCACTTCCAGTCTTGGCTTGTGCTCGGGTGTCTCGTGGTAAGCTACTTTGTGGCGTACCAGAATCTCACGTGCAATCTCGGAAATCCCCATTCCGCTGATGCGGGAAATGGTACCTGTGAAATATTTATCAACCACATCTTTGTTCAAACCAACACACTCGAAGATCTGAGCACCCTGGTAAGACTGCAATGTAGATATCCCCATTTTGGAGAAGATCTTCAAAAGCTCTTTGTTAACTGCTTTGATATAGTTGTAATGCAGTTTTTCATCTGTAAATTCTCCATCGATCATGCTTTTCTTATTCATGTAAGAAAGCGTTTCGAATGCCATATACGGACAGATACCCGCAGCACCGTAGCCGATTAGTGTCGCAACGTGGTGCGTTTCCCAAACATCACCTGCCTCTACAAGCAAGCCAACCTTTCCTCTCAATCCTTCGCGGATCAGGTGGTGGTGAATCGTGGCAGTAGCAAGCAGGGAAGGAATCGGAGCGTGGTCGGAGTCAATCGCACGGTCGGACAGGATCAGGATTTCAAATCCATCCTCAATCGCATCCACTGCATACCGGCAAATGCGTTCCAATGCACGTTCCAGCGCTTTTCCGCCTTCGTCAGCACGGAAATATGTATTGATAGTTTTAGCCTGAAATCCATCCTTATCCACAAAACGCAGCTTGTCAAATTCCTGAACGGAAAGCAGCGGGTGCGGCAATGCGATCTGGCGGCAGTGTTTTGGGGTTTCGGTTAAAATGTTTTCGTTACCTCCAACAAACGAAATCAGCGACATAATTGACCGCTCCCGGATCGAGTCGATCGGCGGGTTGGTTACCTGTGCGAAAAGTTGCTTGAAGTAAGTCGATAAATGCTGGCTTTGATCAGAAAGTACTGCCAAAGGAACATCTGTGCCCATTGAACCAATCGCTTCCAGGCCAGTCTGCGCCATAGGAGCCAGGATCATTCTCAAATCTTCCGAAGTATATCCGAATGCAACCTGGCGTTTCAGCAATGAAGCTTCGTCGTAAGCACGGTAAGTACGGATCGGGTGATCGAGCTGGTCAACGTGCAGCTTGTTTTCATCCAGCCACTTCTGGTAAGGCTGCGCCGAGCAGACAGATGCTTTAATTTCTTCGTCAGGAATAATGCGTCCCTGCTCCATATCTACCACGAACATACGTCCTGGCTGAAGGCGACCTTTCATCACAACGCGCGACTGGTCTACTTCCAAAACACCTGCTTCTGACGCCATGATAATGGTATCATCGTCCAGTACCCAATACCTCGAAGGACGAAGTCCGTTCCTGTCAAGGGTAGCGCCTACCATTTTTCCATCCGTGAATGAAATAGAGGCAGGTCCGTCCCAAGGCTCCATAATGGCGGCGTGGTACTCGTAGAATGCGCGTCTTTCCGGATCCATTTGCTCGTTTCCGTCCCAGGCTTCCGGGATCAGCATCATCATGACGTGAGGTAGCGAGCGGCCCGACAAGTGCAGCATTTCGATCGCATTGTCAAGATTGGCGGAGTCCGACTGGTTCCTGTCGCAAATTGGCAGGAGCATATCCATTTCTTCTTTTGTGAAGAAGTCAGAGTGGAAAGACTTTTCGCCTGCACGAATCCAGTTTACATTCCCTTTTACCGTATTGATCTCGCCATTGTGAGCGATATACCGGAAAGGCTGCGCCAGTTCCCAGGAAGGGAAAGTGTTGGTCGAGAAACGGGAGTGGACTACTGCGAGTGCAGATACCACGGATTCGTTTTCAAGATCAGGGAAATAATATTTGAGCTGAGCAGTTGTCAGCTGTCCTTTATATGAAATGGTGCGGCAGGAAAGCGACGAGTAATAGAAGCTTTTTGCACCACCTTTTACAGTGTCTTTGATGAGCCTGGTTGAAACCTGACGCAGTATGAACAGCTTCCTTTCGAAAGCCGCATCGTCGGTGATATCATCCGGGCGTTTGATGAAAACCTGCTCCACAGCGGGCTCCACAGACAGTGAGCCTTCGCCCAATGTATTGTTAAGCGTAGGTACCTTCCTGTATCCGAGCAAATGCAGGCCAAGCTTTTTCATTTTTCGGTTCAGGATATCACGGCATTCCTCACGGATGGTTTCATCGCCGGGAAAGAAGATCATTCCTACTCCATATTCTCCTGCAGGAGGAAGGTGGAAACCGAGCTTGGTAGATTCCTCTACAAAAAATTCATGTGGCAGCTGAATCAGGATTCCGGCACCATCGCCTGTGTTCGGGTCAAAACCGGTTGCGCCCCTATGTTCCATTCTTTCTAACATATGAATGGCGTCAGCCACGATCTGGTGTGACTTGCGGCCCTTAATGTTAGCCCGGAAACCTATTCCACATGCATCATGCTCAAATTCCGGGCGGTACAGTCCCTGATTTTCTACCATTGATTCAGACATTTGCGACATTTAACTGAGATTGTAGCGTAATTACCAAATTCGTAATTAGAATTTGTTTAAATAACAGAGTTAAAAAAATTGCTAAAACACCTTTGTGTTATGAATAGGGTAAAGCCACGCAAGATAATCATAAAAAATATTTGGCTTATTACGACAATGGCAAAATTTTCTATCAGCTTGTGTTTTTTGATTTTTTCGTCACAATTATTATAAAAATATTGATAAAAAGGCAAGAAGCAGCCACAATCCTTGGTAAAATGGAAATGAAAAACCTTGTTTTTGCCAACTTGGAAGATTGCAAAATACTCCTTGGGAAAGTGTCAAAAAGGGGGAGAAAGGAGGAGGGAGGGCAGGGAGGGAGGTGTCAGTAAAAAAGCCACTTCCGGTGTTACTCAGAAGTGGCTTTCCTTTTTGAGAATGCTGTTATCAGGGCTCTTTGGATTCGCTTACGCCTTCATAATCCTCGTCGTCGTAATCATCGTCGCCGGCACCAAACTGGTTTTCCAGGTTATGCATGAAAACCGCGTCGATCGCCTCTTCCTTCGTCGGAAGGATATTCAGGTCCGGGATCTTCAATCCTTCGAGCAAATCGATAAAATCATCGTCACGCGTTACGATCACCAGTAAGCCAAGATCATTGGCACACAACCAGTTTATTTTTTTCAATATCGCGGTACCCGGCGCATCCACCGATTTAACGGTTTGCATGTTGACAATCAGGCTGTGGTATCCCTCCCTGAAAAGCGACCGGGCAGTATCTTCGAATGCTGCCGGTACATCGCCCGCAAAAGCAGGCTCTTCCAGCTCGATATAGACGTATTGTTCTTTCTTTTCCAGTTTAAAGTTCATTGTTGGTGTTGTTTGGTCAAAACAATAGTTTGAATGAAATTTTCTAAATCAGCTTTTTATAGTGTTCTGAGAATTGCTTCCTCAATTCTTTTAAGCGGGTTGTCCAGGTTGTTCTTCTGGAAACTGTGACCGGTGACTTTTTCAAAAAGCTCGATATAGCGCGCAGAGATCAGTTCTATGCGTTCGTCGGTCATTTCTGGCACCGATTGTCCCTCTTTTCCCTGGAACCCGTTTTGAATCAGCCATTCTCTTACAAATTCCTTGCTAAGCTGCTTCTGGGGTAGTCCTGCCTGTTGATTTTCTGCGTAAACATCCTGGTAAAAATACCTGGAAGAATCCGGCGTATGGATTTCGTCGATCAGGTAAATAACTCCGTCAAGTTGCCCGAATTCATATTTCGTATCCACCAGTATCAATCCCTGATCTGCCGCCATTTCGGTTCCTCTTGCAAAAAGAGCGAGCGTGTATTTTTCAAGCTGTGCATACTCGTCTTCGCTTACAAGTCCCTGTGCAAGTATCTCTTCTCTTGAAATGTCCTCATCGTGGCCTTCGTGGGCTTTTGTAGTGGGCGTGATGATCGGCGTCGGCAGTTTGTCATTTTCTTTCAGCCCATCAGGCAGAGACACGCCGCAAACAGTGCGTTTGCCAAGCGAATACTCGCGCCAGGCATGACCAGCAAGGTAGCCTCTCACGACCATTTCCACCGGGTAAGCCCGACATTTCAGACCAATGCTCACATTTGGATCTGGCACTTCCAGCAGCCAGTTTGGTACGATATCGGAAGTTGCATTTAAAAAGTGCGCTGCTATTTGGTTCAAAACCTGTCCTTTGTACGGTATTGCGCGGGGCAGTATCACGTCAAATGCGGAGATCCGGTCGGTAGCAACCATCACAAGGCGTTTTTCGAAAGAATAAACGTCCCTCACTTTTCCTTTGTAAAATCCTGTCTGTCCTGGAAACTGGAAGTTGGTTCCTGAAATGCTATTCATGTTTTATATTAAAATTACCACTCTATTTCGTCGTTCTTCTTGGCCTGGCTGTTGTACTGCTTTCTGCGGAGCTGGTAAATATATTGGCTTTCGTTCGATTTCATCGCATCCAATATCGCCCTCGCCTGATCCTCAGACATATTCATTTGTTTCAGACTTTTCAGCAGTTCTTCTTTCTTGGCATCGTTGGTCAGCTCGCGGCCGTCCGTCTGCGGACTTGGTTCTGCCGGCCGGTTTTCCTCCATTTTGTTCTGCTGGGCCGACTTTTGTTTCTTGGTAAGCACATCCGAATCTGCCTCCTGACCTGAAAAATTCTTTTTCAGGATGATGTAATTCTGCCGTGCGAGGTCATTTCCAGGTTCAAGCCGCAATGCGGTTTTTAGACTCGCCAGAGCATTGGCTGTATCTTTCCGTTCCACTTTGATCAATGCGATCTGTGTGTTGGCAATGGAAGCAATCGACTGATCATCAATGTCGCTCAGCAGAAGATAGTGCTTCAATGCAACATTGTATTTCCGCATACTGTAATAAGAGTGGGCCAGATTAAGCCGCGCTGCCGGGTCCGAAAAAATGGACCCATAGGTGATCTGACTGTAAAGGTCTGCGGAACGTGCGAATTCTTTGCTTTGGTAGGCTTGCTCAGCGTCAATTTTGCGCTGATTCGCTTTGGTGATGGAATCGAACGTCCGGTTATCCCAAAGCCAGAGCAGGACATAAAGAACAAGAGCGGTCATATCGATCGTGATATTGAAGCGCAAAAATAGAAATTGATCGTTACAGTCGGAAGGTTCCGATGGTAATTAAAATATCCAGCAGGATCAGAATAAGGGCCGCGCCAAGGAAGTAGTAGTATTTGTTACTAACCACAGTGATAGTACGTGAATCTACCAGAGTACCTTCCTGCTGGTTCACATCATTGAGCAAACGGTTCATCTCGTTCCTGGAATTGTTCAGCTCGTAGTAATTTCCACGGGATGCATTCGCCATTCCCTGCAAGAAACTCTCGTCAACGCGGCTGATGATCAGCTTATCGTTTTGGTCCATTAACGGTTTCCCATCCTGCTGAATACTGATTCCTACTTTTGTCCCAACCCCGACTGCATAAAAGCCAATCCCGAAACGCCGGAGGTTATTATAAAGCGAGCTGCTGCACGCGCTGGCATTTTCCCCATCGGTAAAGAGCACAATCATTTTCGATCTTCCGGTCGGATCCGATGCATTCATCAGCTTGTCGTAAGCCAGTTCCACGGAGGGGCAGATGTTGGTGCCGCTTGTGGGCAGCAGATCGGTTTGCAGCGACTGGATAAATAATTCCAGTGCATTGCGATCATATGTCAGGGGTACGTGGATAAAAGCTTCGTTGGAGAAAACAATAATTCCGACCCGGTTGGCTACTTCATTCTGTACAAAACGGTTGATCTCAAACTTTACCTTTTCAAGCCTCGACGGAGTCACGTCAGCAGCGTCCATTGACTTGGACAGATCAACAACCAAAAAAACATCCTTACCCTTCGCTTTGATGTCTCTTTCGGCCTCCCCGAACGAAGGTCCGAGCAGACTAATGATCAAAAGTGAGAAGGTAATGGTCCGTAAAAAGAGTTTGATGATAAGCGTCCGTGCGGTGGTTTGCAGCTGTCGGGCAATGCGTACGGTGCGAATAATGTAGGCTACGTATACGAAGATGAAAAAAAATACAAAAAAATATTCAGTGCTTCCAAAGGGATAATTCCAGTTCATAATGAACGTCTTGGGTAATTTTAATCTTCGCCAAAAATAGGCATTTGCAGCTTCTATTAAAGTTTTTTTGCGCGAATGTTTGCTTTTCTGAAACGCAACCCTCTATATTTGCAACCCAGAACGGAAAGAAGGAGGGATGGGTGAGTGGCTGAAACCAGTAGTTTGCTAAACTGCCGTACTCGCAAGGGTACCGCGGGTTCGAATCCCGCTTCCTCTACACCGATCTAAAAATAGAGTAACAAGAGGAGCTGATCCTTGACGAAATCAGAATCAGCTTAACAAGTAAAATACCTCGGGGAGTGGCGCAGCCCGGTAGCGCATCTGGTTTGGGACCAGAGGGTCGCAGGTTCGAATCCTGTCTCCCCGACATAAGAAATAAGGAATGATAGGTAGCGCATCTGGTTTGAAACCAGAGAGTCGCAGGCGGCGCCCGCTGGTGTTCGAATCCTGTCTCCCCGACAACAAAAAAGGCAGTAAGCCGTATGCAGATACTGTTTACTGCCTTTTTCTTTGAAAGAGTAAATCAAGTTTTCCGGTCCCGTAGCTCAGTTGGATAGAGCAACTGCCTTCTAAGCAGTAGGTCTTTGGTTCGAATCCAAACGGGATCACGTAAAGGCACACGAAAGTGTGCTTTTTTCATTTATAAATAAATTCGAACAAGGCAGGTGGCAAAGCAACTGCCAGGACTACTTAAGGATCAGTCCTAAAATTTGGGGGGCGGCGAAAAATGTATTTGTTTTGCGATGAATCAATATTGAGCGCATTGCAAGAATCCTATTTAGCCCTAGTCCGCTTCCTGTTACCTGAGGACATCCTCGGCTAGGYGCCCCCGATTACTTCGAACTTTCTAAAATCGTKGAAGGCTTAACAGGCCTGCACATCTATCTGGAAGAAAAAAATCTCCCTCCTTCCGAATACAAAGACCAAAAGTTAGAATCAAAAGGCTTCCTGCCCGAGATTTACGTCCAAGATTTTCCCATTCGCAATCAGAAGGTTACGCTTTGCATTAAGCGTCGGCGCTGGGAAGTCAAGGATACGGGTGAGATTATCAGCAGGGATTGGAATATTGTGCAACGGGGGACTCGGATGACCAAAGAGTTCGCCGATTTTTTAAAAACAATGTATTGATAATAATCCTGTTAGTTGTTCTCAGTTAGGCAAATACTTTCATCTCGACGGCAAGCAGCTTCAACAGCAGTATAAAGACCATATAAGCGACTACAAAGACTGGGATCAACGCGAGCATGCGGCCGAATGGCTTTTGTACCCAGGAAACACCGGCACCTATCTAAGCATTGATGAGACATCACTCTCGAATGGTGAGCTTTACACAATTGTGACTAATAAGGCAGCCAAGGGCCGCAAAGGCTCATTAGTAGCGATGGTCAAAGGTACGCAAGCAGGCTCTGTCATCGAGATATTAAAGAAGATCCCCAGGCGCATTCGTGATAAAGTACGGGAAGTGACGTTGGATATGGCCGCTAATATGGGATTGATCGTAAGTCGATGCTTTCCAAAGGCATCCAAGGTTATAGACCGCTTTCATGTCCAGAAATTAGCATATGATGCTGTCCAAGAAATCCGGATTCAACATCGTTGGCAAGCATTGGATCAAGAAAATCAAGCTATTGAAGATGCTAGGCAGGCCAGTTTGGTCTACCAGCCCGAGATTCTTGCCAATGGTGATACGCTAAAACAATTGTTGGTCAGAAGCAGGTACTTGCTATTCAAGCATCATGATAAATGGACCGCCTCACAGGTTCACCGTTCCAGGCTGCTTTTTGAGCGTTACCCGCTTATTGGGCAGGCTTACAAGCTAGCAACAGGTTTGGGAACTGTTTTTAGGGTTTGCAAGTCCAAAGAACAAGCATTTAAAAGGCTTGCGCTTTGGTACAATGCAGTGGAAGATTGCGGCCTTGATTCGTTCAAAACTGTCGCCAGGTCTATTCAGACACATTATTTGGATATCCTCAACTTCTTTAATAACAGCAGTACCAATGCTTCCGCTGAGTCATTCAACGCCAAAATCAAGGCTTTCAGGGCCTCATCCAGAGGTGTGAGGGATATTCCGTTCTTCCTATTCAGGATCACGAAACTTTATGCTTAATCTCACCCCAAGAATTCTGCTTGATCCG
>NZ_LMPS01000003.1 GCF_001424405.1 Dyadobacter sp. Leaf189 | reverse complement strand
GTAGTAGCCGGATTGACTGAAGACCAGAAAATGATAAAAAAGCTGCGAAAAGAGCTAAAAGATGCCCAAATGGAACGCGATATTTTAAAAAAGGCGGTCGGCATCTTTTCCAAGGGAGACGGGAGATATTCGGATTTATAAGAGAGCACCGAAGAATATTTCCAGTTGAAATGATGTGTAGGGTATTTCAGGTTAGCAGCAGTAGTTTGTATTATTGGCTAAAGCACCCCAAGAGTAAACGTGAGGCTGAAAGCGACTCGTTGCTGGAGGAGATCTGTGAGTTGCACCATGCCAGCAAGAAAGTCTACGGGAGTCCGAGGATTGCTGCCAAGCTCGCTGAGAAAGGCATTCACGCTTCAAGGCCCAGGGTAGCCAGGATAATGCGCAAAGCGGGTATACAGAGTGTTATACGCAAGAAATGGACAAGTACGACGGACTCAGATCATGTGCACCCCGTAGCAGAAAACGTTCTTAACAGAGATTTTTCGGCTTCAAGACCAGGAGAAAAATGGGTCTCGGACCTTACCTATATCCGTACTGGGGCCGGATGGGTTTACCTGACAACGGTTATCGATCTTGCGGATAGAAAGGTGATTGGCTGGGCCCTGAGCGATAATATGGAGGCCAAGAACACAACGGTCAGCGCATTCCAGATGGCAAGGGCCAATAGGAAAATTGGAGATACGCTAATATTCCACTCTGATCGGGGGGTTCAGTATGCCTGTTCAGAGTTTAGGCAGCAGTTGGTGGGATCACCAATAATCCAGAGTATGAGCCGAAAGGGAAACTGTTGGGATAATGCAGTTGCAGAAAGTTTCTTCAAAACGATGAAGACTGAGATGGTTTATCAAAAAACCTTCAAAACTAAAAAGCAAGCATACCTGGCGATCTTTGAGTATATAGAAGTTTGGTACAATAGGAAAAGAATCCATTCCTCATTAGGTTATTTGTTATTTGACTCCTTTAGAGTTTGAAAAAACGATGAGGAAAAAGCCGCATAAATTGCATCCAGAGGAATCTAAATAAATGCATCTCAAAAAAAAATATCTGACGAAACAAAATCTCTAGTGTACTATTGCAATTCCAAATTCCATACCTTTGACGCCATTTGTAAAAGGCTGCAGTGCTTAT
>NZ_LMPS01000002.1 GCF_001424405.1 Dyadobacter sp. Leaf189 | reverse complement strand
CTCTGGTACACCCCTCCGGTGGAAGTAAGTGTAAGCCTGTCACCATTCTTGTCAGTGGCCCTGATCTGCTGGTTGATGAAAGTACCTGCTTCCACACAAATGTCATTCAGCGGGTCCATTAACGGGCGATCGTTGCGGGCGTCGTCCACGATGATCTGCATATCCCGGACGATTTGCCCAATCAGGACACCATCCCGCCATTCTTCTACGATGAATGCTACGTTATAATAACCTTTTGTTACAGGTGCATCCCAGACAAGGTCACCTGTGAGTTCATTGATGCTGAAATTAGCGGGCGAAGCACCTGCCTCAGTGCGGCCTGGTGCGCCGATCTGGTTAGGATTAACATATTGAAGATTGATGCCTGCGCCATTTACGCCACTTCTTTGAGGGACAAAAAGGCGGTATGCAAGACTATCGCCATCGGCGTCGAATGCATTGGGATTGTGAATGTAACGCTGTCCTACCGCAGCAAGATCAATGGGCGCATTCAGTAAAACAGGAGTTTGATTAGCACCGAACTGCGGATTGATTTCAAGAATGGTACTAACGTAAAAGTTAAGGTTTTGAGTGGGCGGAGGTCCGATATTCAGGATACCATTATTTCTGTTATCCTCTTCAAATGAGATCCTGTAAGCTGCCGCAGCCGGAAATGTGTAATTAATAATGTAGGTATTGCGGGTTGTATTGTTGCCGATATCCGGTGGCGGGTTTTCGACTCTCGGCGCTTCAAGAACCACCGGGGTACCCGAAGACCGGACGTTCCCTATCGTAAAAAAGATGGTGTTCTGAGCGTTGGCTGCACCCTCTCCATTTTGCATATCAAAATAGGCGGTGAGTTTAAGCTCATAAGTAAGGCCCGAGATTCTCCTCGCCGTAATTTCTCCGGCGCGAATGTGCGTGGCCATCGCATCAAAGCCGGAAAACAAAAAGCAAAGCGAGAAAGTATATAGTAGAAGTCGTAAAGCAGAGCGCATATATGTTAAATCAAGCTATTGGATAGAGGTTTTAAAGCCTGTTAATCACTTTTCAACTAACTAGATGAACGAAAATTTACACAAAATGTGTGCGTTCAAAGCGAATATATGTGATTATGTAAACTTACCAAACAACTCATCCAATCATATCCTGATAGTAGTTTAACCTGCGCTCTGTTTTACCTCTGCCTTACCTGATAAGCTGTACCCACCCTTTCAGGATAGTTTGCTCGCTTTCTCTTTTAGCTGATTCAAAACGGACCCTTGCTTCGTAGTAATACTGCCCTGCTGCGAGGTCTTTTCCTGCATTGGTTTTTCCGTTCCAGTTGATGTTCACATCGGTGGTAGAGAACACCTTGGCACCCCACCTGTTGAAGACAGTAAACTCCATGGACTGCACAAAAGCAGGGCATTCATAAGGCTGGAACACATCGTTTTTCGTGTCCCCATTT
>NZ_LMPS01000001.1:2500-2231549 GCF_001424405.1 Dyadobacter sp. Leaf189 | reverse complement strand
TTGGCTTTTATATTACCGAACACAGGTTCGACATCGAAGCACCGCTTCTTTCGTTTGGCAACCCCTTCTTCACTTTTAAGTAGCTGTTCGGCTTGCTGCTTTTGTCTTTCCAGGTTGACATTAATTTGGATAATCCTATCATGTTGTGATTTGTGGCAGGCGCCGTTCAAGGGGCAATTCTGGCAGTTTTTAGCTTTGTAAAGCCTTGTGGCCTGCTCAAAACCGGTTGTAGTCTTTCTTTTCCTGTCGCCGATATAWGCCATTTTCTGGCCCATCGGGCATATGTAATGGTCCTGCTCGGGRTTATAGTAAAGCTTATCAGAAGCAAATGGATGCTTTTTATTGAAGGAATGGTTCTGTTGCTTGTCAAATAAGTTATATTTCACAAAGGCCGTCACATTCTTTTCTTCCAACATTGTATAGTTTTCCTCTGAACCATAACCTGCATCCGCGGTGAGCGATTTAGGGGCAGCGCCAAAGCTTTTTTCATGTTGTTCCAAGTGGGTTGCCAGTGTGTTGGTATCAGTCGTGTTAGCATGTACGGTATAATTAACAATGAACTGGTTGGATGTCGATATCTGCACATTATAGGCTGGTTTGAGCTGGCCATTTTTCATGTGATCTTCTTTCAACTTCATAAATGTCGCGTCAGGATCGGTCTTACTGTAACTGTTGCGCTCTCCTAAAATGGCCTCTTGCTGCTCGTAKCGGGCRATATTGGATGGATAATGCTTTGTTACATAGCCCAGTTTGGCTTTCATTTTCTTGTCAATGTTTTCTTTCTTGCCAAGTACCTGGTTGAGCGTATCGACCGTATCCTGTACTTTTTCTTTGTTGATCGTGGTCAGGTCAGGGGGTTCGGGTAAGTTGTCCTCGGTGGCGGCCACGCTCTGGGCATAGGCCCAGATMTCAGCCAGTTGCTTCTTCATTTTCTCCTTGCTGSTAGCGATCGCCTTCTTCCAGACAAAAGTGTATTTATTGGCATTGGCCTCGATCTTGGTGCCGTCCGTAAAAACTTCCTCAATGCTCAAATAGCCTTCCTGCGCAAGTAWACTGACCACTTGCTCAAAAATTGTCCTGAAAGTATCTTTCAAACGCACGCCCCGAAAACGGTTAATCGTATTGTGATCTGGGAAGCTCATCGAACTCAAAAACATAAAGTAGATACTTTCCTTGCAGGCTGCTTCGAGCTTCCTGCTAGAATAGATGTTGCTCATATAGCCAAATACAAGCACTTTCAACAGCATCTGGGGATGRTAGCCTGCCKAACCCGAATGATAGTAAGCTGCATTGAGCGGCTCCAAGTTGATCTTATTGATCACATCATTGACCACACGTACGACGTGCCCCTTAGGGATCAATTCGTCCAGACTTGGAGGAAGCAACATCAACTGTTGCTGCTGATAAGGCTTAAAAGAAGGTTGTTTGCGGCCCATTTTTCTGATTTGCTTATAAATGTAACCGGCCCAAAAGCCGACTGCCGNGTGCCCCTTAGGGATCAATTCGTCCAGACTTGGAGGAAGCAACATCAACTGTTGCTGCTGATAAGGCTTAAAAGAAGGTTGTTTGCGGCCCATTTTTCTGATTTGCTTATACCTAAAGATAATCAATCCGGAAAATTTGCACAACCGCTACAAACAAAAAAAGACTGCCTCATTTGAGACAGCCTCATTGTTTTATAGGAGGATAGTTGAGCAACACATCAGCGCCTGTTTCCCCATTCAGATAGCGGAGAGCCAATGCAGCTATTGTTCTGGAAGCGGCAGGAGAAGCATCATCCATTAAGTCGTTATACTCAGTTTCTCTCCCTTTTAAAATGCGAATTGCTTTTTCGTAAGCTTCTGCCAGTTCATTCCCGGTTCCTGCGTCCGCCAGCTTTTCCTGTAAACGACGGATCATATCATTTACCTCATCATCCGTCGGTGTCGCGTGTTCAAAATCTTTTTGCTCGGAAGAATTCATAGAACAGTTGTTAGGTATTAAATGGAAACAGTTTTGAGTGTCTGTGTGAAAACGGCGCAGCATTCCTGGTACAAATCAGGATTGCCTTTATTAAGCCGCCAAAGATATCGGTCGATTTCCCTGAGATAAACTCGCGCAAAACCCGGGTCGCTTTTAGCAATGGAGCCGATATTATCTATGATATCCGCATACTTGACAGTTTGTGAAACGGGTTTGGAAGAAATAATGCGCGAAGCTTCCAGTTGTTTTCGATGAGCCCGGTTAAGCTGAGGATATTTTGCACTCGTGTACTTGTCAGTGAGATCATCCACTGCGGAAAGTATCTGCGCATCTTCCTGAACGCTGTAACCCAGCCTGATCAATAAGCCCGAAAGCGTAGCCAGGGAACATGGCGTATCTTCAATAAGGTCGTGGCAAAGCGCGATTTCAGTTTCACAATTATCACTGCCGTATTGAGTCACCTTATCCGCTACGCTCAGCAAGTGTGTATAATAGGGTTCGCCGGAATATTTCCGTACCTGCGTTCCGTGCATTTCTTTGACAAAATCAAACAGCAGCCACTGCCTCTCCGTAAGTTCCATACCTTTTCTTTAATGCGAGTTGAGCGTAAGTTTTGCATTATATCCCCTATTGCCCAAACTAACAAGCAATTATCACCTTGGTAAGTATATCTAGTTTATTCCCGTCTGGAAGCCAGCAACCCTGCGGGAACATTCAGCTCGCCTGTCTCGGGGTCAATCAATCCGTTTTTCTCATCTTCAATGTTGGTAGCCTGGGTATAAACATCACCTGAAATATCCCGTTTTCGCAGTTCTGCTTTGTATAGGGCAATCTGATTGGCGCGTGAGGCATCATCCTGCGGGCCGCCATAATCCTTAAAACCGAACCCGCCCCATTCACTTACGATCAGCGGGACCTGCTTGCGGTAAAAAAACGGATCGCCTACGACAAGCGGAAATGCGGCTACTTTCTCAAACTTCCCTTCCGTCAGATCGTCGAGCATTCTCTTCCAGTCTTCCAGGTTGGGAGTGTATAAGTGAGCAGTTAAAAGATCTGATTTTAGCCTTCCTTCGAGGGAAATGTGTTGCCAGCCATCATTGTCCACCACCAGAAACTGCGGGTAGGCAATTTGCATAAAATGATACATTTCAATAATGTATTGCTGTGTTTCAACATTATGCGCAATGTCCTGAACACCCCAGTCTTCATTATATAAGCTCCATATTACCACGGAAGGGTGAGTACCAATCAATGCGACCATTCTTCTGAGCTCGGCGCGGTGATTCTCTCTGCTTTGAAAAGTGGATTGATGTGGACTGGGTACCTCAACCCAGAGCAATATCCCGATCTTATCAGCAAGCTTGTAAATGCGGGGATCTACACCGGCAATGTGGATCCGGACAAGATTGCAGCCCAGCTCCTTCATCGCAAGCAAATGCTTTTTGATCTGATGGTATGTTGAATTTCCCGGTTGGTAAAGGATACCATCCAGGTAAATGGGCTTGTTGTTTAAATAAAGTTTGTTTCCCCTTGCTTCAAACTTCCTCAAACCGAACTTCGTCTCAATCTCTGAAATGGCGCCCTCTTCATCAATGAGCTGCGCTACCAGCCGGTACAGGTTTGGCGATTCCACGGACCAAAGCAATGCATCGGGTAAATCGACAACGAGGCGCTGCGACTTTTGTCCCGCTTCCAGCACCAGCTCAAATTCATCTTCGGCTACAAGCTCTTCGCTTTCAACAGGAAAAATAAACAGCTTGATTTTATACTTGCCCGGGTCATGAATGCGGGTTGTTAATGTAAACCTTACCAGATTATCTTCAATAATACTGACCACACCCACACGCGAGCGCAGTCGGTTTCGCTCCACTTTTTCAAGCCACACACTGCGGACGGCGCCCGTAAACGTCTGGTACCAGATCCCGCCCCGTTTATAAACATGTGATTCCTGCTTACCGCGGGGTATATCCGCATCCATACTGCTGGCCACCCGCACTGTAAGCCGGTTGACTGGTTTGAGCATTTCAAGCTCGTAAGAAAAGGAAGTATACTCGCCGGTATGCACCTGGTCGCCTTCAATGGTGGAAAGCAGGTGTCCGTTAAGCCAGACCATTGTTGCGTAGCCGCAGGCACCAAAAGTGAGTTGAAGAATGGTATCACTGTCCACCGTGACAGCAGCTTGTGCCGGCAGTTCAAAATTTCTTTCGTACCAAACTACGATCTTATCCTGCCAGGAAGCACTCGCATTTTGAGATACAGCTAAATGCTGCTCCACGCTGCCCGGCCAGTTGGCAGTTCGTGTAAAATCATGCTGTACATACCAACTTTCAACCAGTCCCCTGTCCTCTGCGTCAACCGCGAATTTCCACTCGCCATCGAGTAAAATGTATTCATTTGGTCTGAGGACAGCGCGGGGAAGATCATCCCGAAAAGCTTCTGTGTCAAAGGACGCTTCCCTGCTTTTGGAAGACCCGTAATTGGTGTGGTTTTGCATTTTTACCCGGTTTTGATGTTCAAATGCAGCCGAACTCGCGTGCAGCTCTACTTCTTCTGCATAAATATGTAACCAAGAAGTCAGCCAGATTCGATAAGAACTATGCCAGCTTGGCATAATAGATTGCAAAGAATAACGGACAAACAAAGCTGAGATGCACATCAGATCACCAAAATGCAGGCCGACTCAGCTCTTTCGCTTGTCCAATTCCAACCGGTAAATTTTAAGTGAAGGAATGCGGGAGAGTAGTACAAGTCCGAGCACAAAAATGACAAGCAAAGCGAGAATGCTGTTGCGCATACTGCCGGTGAGATGCTCTACGATCCCATAAATGAAGGTACCGATCACAATGGCCAGCTTTTCAGTCACGTCATAAAAACTGAAATAAGAGGCGGTATCACTCACATTCTCAGGGATCAGCTTCGAGTAGGTCGAGCGTGAAAGTGATTGAATGCCTCCCATTACCATTCCCACCGTACACGCAATCATGTAAAACTCCATCGCCTCAGTGGTGTAGTATGCACCGGTACAAATGCCTATCCAGATCACAACACCGATCATCAATGCATATATATTGCCGATCTGGGCAGAAAGCCAGGCAAAGGTATAAGAGCCTGCAATTCCCACCAGCTGGATCAATAAGACGGTTATGATCAGACTTTGAGAAGGTAATTTCAGCTCGCTCGCGCCAAATATCGTGGCAACATACATCACCGTGCGCAGCCCCATTGTATAGATGAAGAATGCAGCCAGGAACCTGGCCAGATAAGGCTGCTCACGCAGGTTACCATACACTTTACCCAACTCTTTGAACCCATTCAAAATCCAGCTACCGCCTTTTTGCTTGTCACTTCTTCCCTCCGGCAGGTAGTGAAAAGGGATTTGCGCAAATAAAATCCACCAGAGACCGACAGTAAAAAACGATATCCGGGCTGGCAGTGCCTTTTGGGTAATGCCGTAAAACTGCGGAAACAGTACCATGCTCAGGTTGAACAGCAACAGCAGACAGCTGCCAAGGTAACCCAGCGAAAAACCGCGTGCGCTGTACCTGTCAAAATTATCTTCAGTAGCTATTTCAGGCAGATAGGAGTCGTAAAAAACAATGCTCCCGCTCCAACCTATCAGGCTCAGCCCGAAAAGGAAGATGGATGCGATGAGGGTATCTTTTGTAAAAAAGTAAAGAAGCATGCAGCTCAATGCACCCGTGTAGCAGAAGAATTGCATAAAGCGCTTCTTTTTCCCGGTATAGTCAGCGACTGCCGTACAAGTGGGAACGAGCAGGGCAGTGATCAGAAAGGAGACTGATACCGTATAGGAAAAAAGCACTGAGCTTTTGATTGAAAACCCGAAAAAATCAACTTCGGGGCGACCAGAGGCGCTGAGCGCAGTTGCACTGAAATAAACAGGAAAGATGCTCGAAACAATGACAAGCGCATGGACCGAGTTGGCCCAGTCGTACATACACCACGCATTGATAATGGAAGGGTTATTCTTTTTCATTCAAATATATTTGGTACAAAATAAGAAAAGCGGCAGATTTAATCCGCCGCTCCATTCATATATATTCTCGAAATAACTCCTTAGATCACCGGCTCGAAAACCATGATCGTTTCCTGATCAACACCATCTACCGGCATTGTGCTTTTTAGCCTCATTCTGCTGTTTGTAAGTTCTTCAACCCCAAATTTGCCGGCAAATCCGGAAATGGAGATATCCAGCGTGGCTCCTTCATCAATCAGGTACCAGGTACCGCCGTTGATCACCTGCTTTGAGCGCTGGTCGATTGCTTTGGTCACATTGTTTTGCATAAACTGAATATCCATCACCTGCTTGATAGCCTGTGTCTGCGTATTGAGCAGGTTAAAGGGAATATCCTTGCCAGACAAGTCAGTCACCTTTGACATGCGCCATGGATAGTTGACGAGTATTTTGTCCTTTTCTGTGGGCTGCGGCTTTTCGTTCTTATCTTTGTCTTTGTCACAAGCGACCATAAATAGGCCCAGAACAAGGCTGGCGAGTAGCAATAATTTTTTCATAATTCTTCTGGATTTAAATTTTTCAGGCCGGTAACCGAGTAAGTCAAAGCATTGTTCACACCATCGCTTTTCCCGGAAAAACAACATTATACACATCGCAAAAGTAACGAATTTGTCTGGCCATTCTTATGATTCAATCTTCTAAAATCTATTTCAAGGAATTTTACACAACACTTTTCGTCTTGCTATTTGCCTGGTCCAATTGCTTCGGCCAGGACTGTCAGCCCGCATTTGTACTAAATCCGGTAAACGGTAACAACACAATAGAATGGGGCAAATTCCCTAAATTCTCTCTTCCATTTAACGTCATTTACAGCGGCCCTCGCTTTGGTGATACCCAGTCGCAGCCACTACAACACGGATTTAGTCATCTGGCTTCGTTCTCGGGTAATGAACCTGGCTCACTTACCCGCCAGCAAAGAGCAGTGCTTTGGTACGGAGTTGCGACGTCAAGCGGCAATCAACCCTGGGCTGACAATACATTGAGAAGTCCGTGGGGAAATGATACAGCGGCTTACCGGAGTTACTGGGATAACTTTGCGGGCAGCGTGACAGACGTGGACATTGTTTGCCTGGACATTGAAAGAATGCAGCGCGAAGACCGTGATATCCTTGCATTAAAAACAAATAATCAAATCCCGCAAAATTACCGCAGCCTTTCCGATCAGGACTTTTTAAATACATACAAACGCGATATGCGCTGGTGGTACGCCGAGGCTGTCAACCGGCTGCGCGCCAAAGGTGTGACTGCCAAAATCACCAGTTACAGTGACGTGCCTGTGCGCAATACCTGGCTGAATATCACATCCAATTCCTGGCAGGACTGGACAATCAACCTCGCCCGCACCCATTATCTGGCACAGGATAACAGTGGTAAAATCGGAGGAAACTTTTTCAATTCGCTTGATTTTCAATCGCCTTCGCCTTACTACTATTATGGGTATGCCAACCCGATCGGGAAGGATTATCTCTCTTACTTGCTGTTCAACATTGAAGCCAATGCAGCTTGGAGCAGCAAACCGGTTATTCCGTTTGTATGGCTAAGAATCCACGACAGCTACGATCCGAATACGCCATTGATTGACAATTTCCAGGCGCAGGCGACAGCTATTTTTCCATTCTTTTCAGGTGCAAAGGGATTATGGCTTTGGGAAAACCCGTTTTTCCCGGGTAACCGCCTGGAAAACTATGCGCCTTACGAACATTTCATTTACGGTTTGTACCGGCTCTCGGAGTTCCGGAATATGTTTGAGGGTACCT
Organism: Dyadobacter sp. Leaf189; assembly: GCF_001424405.1. Taxonomy (GTDB): domain Bacteria; phylum Bacteroidota; class Bacteroidia; order Cytophagales; family Spirosomataceae; genus Dyadobacter. The sequence goes on along the minus strand of NZ_LMPS01000001.1, from coordinate 2,223,797 downwards.
ACCAGCTTGTGATACCGCAATCTGCCCGGGATCATATGGAACTACGAAATCCGGTTTGGAGAGGTGTTGTTAAAAATGGGCAAATTCTGATTGCGGCTCAAAACCCTTACGCAGCCGACAACCAGCAAACCACTATTGCAGTCTCCCATCAGAAATGGACACGGAATATCACATTGAATGGAAAGCAGGTGTTCCTCTGCAAGTTTGACCTGAACGATTCTGTGACTTCGGTTGAGCAGCCACTTTCAGACGCTTACGTTTACCCGTACATTATTTCAAGCGAGATCAATGTGGTACTTACAGGCGTAAATGGCGGCACTAATGTGAATATGACGATACTGAATACGAAAGGACAGACCTTTTATCAAAAGCAGCTGAAATCGCGGGCGGGGGAAGCCAGGCACACGATTCCGCTTCCTTACCTCTCTTCTGGCATATATTTTGTCCGTTTCGACACGCCGCATCAAACAATTACCAAAAAGGTAGTTGTAAATCATTAAGCCAGCATTATGAACCGTCTTGCACAGGAAACCAGCCCGTATTTACTTCAACACGCCCATAACCCGGTAGACTGGTATCCCTGGGGAAATGAGGCACTTGAAAAAGCCCGGGAGGAAAATAAGCCAATTCTGGTCAGTATCGGCTACTCTGCTTGTCACTGGTGCCACGTTATGGAGCGCGAGTGTTTTGAGAAAGCGGATATCGCGGCAGTGATGAATGCGCATTTTGTGTGCATTAAAGTCGACCGTGAAGAACGGCCGGACGTCGACGCAGTTTATATGGACGCAGTACAGGCAATGGGTGTAAGAGGCGGCTGGCCGCTGAATGTGTTCCTGCTGCCCGACAGTAAACCGTTCTATGGGGTAACTTACCTGCCGCCGCAGAACTGGGTACAGCTGCTCAAAAGCATTGATAATGCATTCAAAAACCACTTCGATGAGCTGGCAAAATCAGCCGAAGGTTTTGTGGAAAATATGTCGATCCCCGATTCTGAGAAATATGGACTGACAGGCCAGCAGAGTGAGTTTGAAGTAGCGCACCTGGACTCGATGTTTGAGCAGCTTCAAAAAAACTTTGATACCCACAACGGTGGAATGGACCGGGCACCCAAGTTTCCCATGCCTTCCATTTACAAATTCCTGCTCCGTTACTATGATATCAGTCAGAACCCGGAAGCGCTGCGGCAGATTGAGATTACATTGAACCGGATTGCACTCGGCGGGATTTACGATCACGTTGGCGGCGGCTGGGCGCGGTACTCTGTCGATGATCAGTGGTTTATTCCGCATTTCGAGAAGATGCTCTATGATAATGCGCAGCTGCTGGAAGTCTTTTCGGAAGCCTATTCGCTTACCCAAAATCCTTTGTATGCTGACAGGATCCAGCAAACGATCGGCTGGCTGGATCGTGAAATGCGGCATGCGGAAGGCGGCTTTTACTCTGCTTTGGACGCTGATAGCGAAGGTGTGGAAGGTAAATTTTATATCTGGACAGAAGCTGAGCTGCGCGAAATACTGGGTGACGATTTCAATTGGTTTTCCAAATTATATAACATTTCAGGTCACGGAAACTGGGAGCACGGTTTCAACCATCTGCATCTTACAGAAGCTCCCGTTCATACCGCAAAGCCTGCCGGTATTTACAATGACGAGTTTGAAACAAATTACCGCCGCGCATTACAAAAGCTTTTCGACCATCGTGCTGAACGTGTGCGCCCCGGATTGGATGATAAGATACTTGCTTCGTGGAATGGCCTGCTGATTACCGGACTGGCCGCTGCATACCGTGCGCTCGGCGATGAAAAGATCAGGGAAATGGCAGTTTCGGCGGGCCGTTTTATTTTTGATAAAATGAGTGCCGAAGAGCGGCTGCTCCATAGCTACAAGAATGGAAAAGCTTCGGTAACCGGTTTCCTGGAAGATTATGCCGCGGTGATCGGAGCCTGTCTTTCCCTCTACCAGATTACATTCGAGGAACACTGGATCCGCAAGGCAGAAGAACTTACTTCCTATACGCTGAGCAATTTTTATGATTCGCAGGAAGGATTCTTCAATTTCACCGATGTGTATGGAGAAGCTTTGATCGCGAGAAAAAAGGAGCTTTTTGACAATGTAATCCCCGGTTCCAATTCCATCATGGCACATAACCTGTACACGCTCTCCCTGATGACAGATAAGAGCGAGTACCTGGAAGTCGCCGACAAAATGCTTTCGAAAATCGGTCGGCTTGTGCTTACGGATGTGCAATGGGTTACTAACTGGGCAGCTCTGTATTGCCAGCGCGCAGTGCCCACCGCGGAAGTAGCTATCGTAGGCGCACAAGCCGATCAGCTCCGTAAAGATTTCAACCGCTTCTTTGTGCCAAATAAAGTGGTCATGGGCACTACCACATCCTCAGAGCTGCCATTGCTACAAAATCGGACCGAGATCAACAGTCAGACTGCGATTTACATTTGCTACGATAAAACCTGCCAGCTCCCCGTCACCAATGTAGAAGAAGCCCTGCAACAACTTTCCGGCGGATTATAGCAGCGGAAAGTACCGCTCGGCGAGGATATTCATGTGGTGAACGGGGTGGCCCAGAATAACAAATCCCAATGCAAGCGGCGTAATCTGCTTACCATCTGCGCTGCCTGTCCGTTGCAGCATTACCCCATTCATATTCCTGAATAAGGCAATACTTGCTGCCCGCACGAGGTCAAACTCAGCAAGAAGGTCTTCCAGGGTACGCTCATTCGCGGTGGTATTCGGCGCGAGGATGTTTTCGTCATATCCCGCCAATGCAGTATTGTCCCCTCTTGAGAACCGCAGTGCCCGATAACCCATAATGCGCTCATTATCGATCACGTGCTGTAAAGTATCGTTAACCGTCCACTTCCCAGGCGCATATACCTTACTTCCCAGCGCCTTCAACTTTTCCACGTCATGATAGATTGAAGCCGGGGTGTATTTTTCAAATCCTTCCATCAGCTCAACATTATCACAAAGATTGATGTAGCGATCAAAAAAGGGCGGCATTGGAATGATGTCTGATTTTTTCATGGATATTAAAATTGCTGAGTTGGATATGCCAAAATACAGATTGATCACCTTCAAACCAACTCAGAAGCTGCTCAAAAGTATATAACCTAAGGTTACTTATTTAGAGGAAGTTATTTACATTAAAGTATGATAATAGATCTTGTATATATGCAATCAATTTGATTACTTTGAGTATAATCCTCTCAAAATTGAAAAGTTTAGCGCCGATAGCTTTATTGGTTTTGTTGCTCTGCAATACGTTCGGGCTCAGCGTTGCTGTGATCTTTTTTGAAGAAGATTACCTGCTTGCCCCTTCGACAGAGGCTGTTTCCGAACAGCAATTACTGAAAGTCTATCTTCCTTCCCTGCCCTACTCCGCGGATTTGGAAATACCAGGCCGGATCGAAGCATTGATCCGACACGAAAATCAGTTCTACAATCCGGTTCAGGTGCAGCATTCCAACGATACATTATACATTACCCTGCAAAGTAACCAGGCCGCACGTGACCGCTTTTTTGAGCTGACTGCTGCCATGCAAATGCTCAGCAACCAGCCTGGCGATGCTGCCGATCATCCAGGCAGCAAAGCATTAAAGCTGCTTTCTGAGCTGATCAAAACCTATGTACCCGGAAACAAGCAGGATTTCCGCATTTCTCCGCCATTACCCGCAAGTGAAAGTAACCGCCTCCCGCTTGCTTACAGCCGGAGCTATCCTACGGTGTCCGTACTGGTCAGCAACCCACCACCCGAGCGACTTTCCTAGCGCTACATTCTTTTTAAAAAAGCTTGCTTCCATAGCATTTGCTGTCAGCGTAATACGCTGCGGGGTTGCTGTAAAAAACCATTTATAATATGAACAAATCTTTACCATTGACCAGGTGGGCTTCACTCGCTTTCTGGTTTTTGATTACCATTAACGCGTCTCAGGTTTTTGCTCAAATGCCTAACGACGCGATCTATATGTCGAAGAAAACAGCCTGTCTGGCTGTGACTTATTCGCACAGTTCCTGGGATAAGTACTGGGAAAATTCCCTCCGCCGCGAAAACCTGAACATAGGGACGCACACTACACAAAGTGTAATGCCGATGCTCGCGGTGGGAATAACCAAAAATTTCAACGTGATCGCCGCAGTTCCTTATATATGGACACAGGCAAGTGCCGGCAACCTGATGTGGCAAAAAGGCTTTCAGGATGCATCCGGCTGGCTTAAGTACCGCTTTGTGAATGTGGCAGGTTTCAGCCTCCATGCCATTGCAGGCGGTTCAATCCCGGTGACCAACTACATTCCCGACTTCTTACCGATGTCGATCGGAATACGGTGCAAAACCGCTACTGCGCGGCTCCTGGTCAATTACCGCCATCAATCGGGCGTTTACCTGACTGTGCACGGAAGCTATATCTTTCGTAGCAACATCAAAATCGACCGGGATACTTACCAGGCCGACGATAAACTCTACGATTCTGATCAGGTTCGCGTACCGAATGCTTACGATGCAGCCGCTCGTCTGGGTTATCTTAAAAAAGGTATTCAGGCAGAAGCTTACGCAGAATATGGCGCATGTGCAGGCGGTGATTTTATCCGTAGAAACGATATGCCGTTCCCTACCAATAATATGAAATCTACCACTGTGGGGGTTTATGCCAAATATCAACCCAAAAACATTGGAGTGAATGCGAGGGCGGCACACGTGGTAAGTGGTTCCAACGTGGGGCAAAGCACGGCATTCTCGGCAGGCATTCTTTATCAGTTCCGTTATGCCAAAGCGGACAAACAACTTTGATCTTTCTCCAATGAAACGCAGCTATTCTTTCCAACATATATTTAATAAATCCGCATTGTTGCTTCTCCTGGGCGTTGTTGCTGTTTCTTGCAGCAAAGTCGTAGAGGAACCAACCGTGGGCATCAACGATCCTTCCAGCCTCGACCAGAATGCTGGCAACTGGAAGACGTACGTTCTGACATCATCCTCGGAAATACCAGTGGCAGCGCCAACTGAGACAACGAGCGAATATTACAAAACCGAGCTGCTCAAGCTCAAAGAAGTTGTAAATGCACTTACTCCCCACCAGAAGGAGCAGGTAAATTACTGGGGAGCCGGGGCTGTTTTCCGCTGGAATGAGATCGGGCGCGAGCTTGCAGCAAGGTACAATACCCCGCCGGCTTCCAACCAGGACGGAAAGTACCCTGTACCAGACGCGGCAAATCCGCTGGCAGATCCCAAGTTTCCATTCGCCAACCCGCCTTACACCGCAAGAGCACTCGCCTATCTCAGTGTAGCGCAGTACGACGCGCTGGTTGCAGCCTGGAATTACAAGTTTAAGTACAAACGTCCTGCTCCGTCCAAGTCCGACAGTGAGATCAAGACTCTGCTTCCGGTCACTGATCTTCCCTCCTATCCTTCCGAGGACGCGGTTGTGGCGGAAGCTTCCTTTCAGATCCTGAAAGCAATGTTCCCGGGCGAGGTACCCTACCTGGAAGCGAAGTTGCAGGAACATAAGGAAAGCAGGCTTTGGGCAGGAATGAATGTAAAAAGCGACATTGAAGCGGGAGCTGCATTAGGAAAAGCAGTAGGCGAAAAAGCGATGGCCCGCGCCAAAACAGATGGAATGGGCGCAGCAAACAATCAGGCAAAAACACCTGAAATGATTGCAAATGCGAAGGCAATCGGTATTACTGAACCCTGGGTGAGCCAGGAAGTTCCGGCCCGCCCGGCTATGTTGCCCACCTATGGAACGGTTATGCCCTGGAACTTCGACAGGCAGACAGTTGCTACCATGCGACCTTCTCCTCCACCGGCAATTGGCAGCGAAGAGTTTAAGAAAAACATGGAAGAACTGACCAAAATAGCTAAAAGCCAAACCCGCGAGCAGGCGCGCATTGCCAGCTTCTGGTCAGATGGCGTGGGCAGCTATACGCCGCCAGGTCACTGGCACAGGCGCGCAGCCAACCTTTGTCACCAGAACAAGTTTAGCGAAGTGCGTACGGCTCGAACATTGGCACTGGTAGGTACTACTTTGCAGGATGCGGGTATTTGCTGCTGGGATGCTAAATACTACTACTATTATCCGCGCCCGAACCAGATGGACAAAAAGGTAAAAACCTCTGTGGGCTTGCCTAACTTTCCATCGTATACATCCGGCCATTCCACCTTCTCGGGAGCAGCGGCTGAATTACTTGCCTACATTTTCCCGTCTGAAAAACAAAAGCTGGACGCTATGGCGAATGAAGCTTCTGTTTCAAGGATTTACGGATTAATACATTACCGCTTCGATTGTGAGGCTGGGCTGGAAGCAGGTCATAAAGTTGGTGAATTTGCAGTAGCAAGAGCGAAAGCAGACGGAGCCGAATAGTCCGGGTAACGTCAACATCAACAAAAATAGCAGCACTCAGGTGCTGCTATTTTTGTATTCGGTAAATTAATGTCTCGCTACCTTCTATCCAAGGTTATGAATATCAAACGGTAGCGTGCGCATTCTTTTACCTGTGGCAGCAAAGACTGCATTGCCCAGCGCCGGCGCAATAGGCGGTAAACCTGGTTCGCCAACACCGCCAGGTACTTCATCGCTGTCTATAATGTGCACCTCGATCTTCGGCATTTCATTCAGACGAAGAATATTGTATTCATGGAAATTGCTCTGGTCGCATTTACCGTTTGTGAATGTAATTCCATCCTTGATCGCGGCAGTAAGTCCCATTACGATATTACCCTCGGTCTGTGCCTTCACATTGTCGGGATTGACATAATGGCCGCAATCGATGACGGAAACAACCTTATCAATGTGTACTCCCTGATCCTTCTTCGAGACAGTAATGCAACATGCTGATATGCTTCCGAAAGATTTGAAAACAGCCAGTCCTTTTCCACTTCCTTCCGGCAGCTTCTCGTCCCATTTAGCTATTTCAGCCAGGGTTTTAAGAACCTTTTGAAAACGTGGATCTGGTAATATATCCAATCTTGCCTGAAGAGGATCTTTTTTTGCCAGGTGTGCAAGCTCATCAACAAAACATTCCTGCCCCCAACCGAAGTTGGATGCATACACAGAACGCCACCAAACAATGGGTATATCGGTCTTTACATTGGTCCAGCTGATTTTAGAAGCGGAGTCGAACTGGTATTTGCTGTTTTCCGAACTTAGCTCGCCACCAATCCAGGAGTCGGCTTCATCCTCTTTCAACCCTTTGAAAACCTGACCTAAAATCGACTCACCAATGGTATGGTGGTGAAAACCGGTTATTTTTCCATTCTCAACAAAACCTTGCATGTGGCTGAGCATACCCGGCCGGTACGGACCCTGAGAAATATCATCTTCCCTGCTCCATATCACCTTCACTGGCTTTTTCACTTCGCGCGAGATGTGGCATGCTTCCAGTACAAAATCGTGGTAAGCTTTCCGGCCAAATGCGCCTCCAAGTAATGCCACGTTGATCTTGACCTGCTCGGGCTTCACTTTCATATAACCACAAACATCTCTCAGCGTCCAGTCCGGTCCCTGTACCGGTCCCCAGATCTCGACGCTTCCATCCTCTTTCACGTGCGCAATTGCATTCTCAGGTTCAATGGGCGCGTGCGCGAGAAATGGTGTCTGGTAATTGGCTTCAAGCTTCTCCTGCGCTTTGGCGTACTTCGCTGCAAAATCGCCCTTTTCTTCAAAGTTGACACCAGGCTTGGTAGCTGCCTGCGCAGTTGCCTTATAGTAGTCGGCGGTATTCAGTGTTTTCTCAAACTCCGCATTATCCCAGGTTACTTTCAGCGCTTTTTTACCCTTCAATGCAGCCCAGTAATTCGTTGCCACCACTGCAACAGCCTCGGAAGTCCGGTGCGGCATGGTACGCTCGGTTTTGATCACCTTTAAAACACCCTTTACCTTTTTGGTTTCCGAGTCATCAATAGCAAGTACCTTACCGTGGATTACAGGCGAATGCAAAATGCTCGCGTACACCATTCCAGGTACTTCCACATCAATCCCGTAAACGGCTTTACCTGTTACTCTTTCAGGTACGTCGAGGCGTTTGTTGTATTTTCCAATGATCTTAAAATCGCTGGAATCCTTCAACTTAGGAGCTTTTGGAATTTCAAGTTTGGAAGCATCGTCGGCGAGTTCACCATAGGTAAAGCTCCTGCCGCTGCCCGGGTGAACAATTTTCCCATCTTCGGCCTTGCATTCGGATACCGGCACATTCCAGCGTTTGGCGGCTGTGGTAGTTAGCATTTCCCTGGCTGCTGCGCCTGCCTTGCGGATCGGCATCCATAGCTCACGTACAGAGCTGCTGCCACCTGAGGTCTGGCTTCCGTATTTACCGCTTCCGTCGCTCTGCACGATCAACACCTTTTCCAGGCTCACTTCCAGCTCTTCTGCCAAAAGCGAGGGTACTGCCTGCGTTGAACCCTGTCCCATATCCGGCCGGGGATTCACCAATGTAATATTACCCGCCGTATCAATGATGATAAAAGGATTAATTTCCAGCTTAATGACCGCCGGACTGATCTTTTTTACTGCCGCATCTCTGGTGAAGCCTGAAATTCCAAGCGCTAATCCCACAGAAGCAAGGCTGCCCGCTTTCAAAAAGCTGCGGCGTGATGGTTGTATATTTTCCAAGATCTTGTTTGACTAAATTTAATAACTGCGTGCCCTACATCTTTCCAATACCACTTTCCGCAACCTTTACCTCCTCTGCGGCCCGGTGTATTGCTTTCCGGATCCGGTCGTAAGTGCCGCAACGGCACAGGTTACCGCTCATTGCAACGTCGATATCTGCGTCAGTTGGTTTAGGATTTGATTTCAACAAGGCCACAGCCGACATGATCTGGCCCGATTGGCAGTAACCGCATTGAGGTACCTGCTCTTCAATCCACGCTTTCTGAATGGCGTGCAACTTTCCATCACCAATCCCTTCGATCGTGGTGATCTGGTCTGTTTTGGTTAAGGTAGAAATTGGAGTCTGGCAAGACCGTGCAGGTGCACCATTTAAATGTACCGTGCACGCGCCGCATTGCGCCATTCCGCAGCCGAACTTGGTTCCTTTCAGCCCGACAAAATCCCTGACAACCCAGAGTAAAGGCATATCGGGATCGACATCAACCTTTACCTTTTTTCCATTCACTGATAAATTATAAATCGCCATAGTAAGTCAATAATGCCAGCACTTCGCTGCTGATCAGTATCTAAATTATTCTAAAAAATACAGTAATGCAAAACTGGCGCTTGATACCCGAGCATGAAATGAGCCGCCAGGAATGCCAAAGCAGCTGAGTTATCGAAAACAAAGCTATTTTTACCCTCAAACCGAACCTTAGGCTATAAAATGATAGAAAACGATGCAGTAGTACTTGGGATACTGACGCTGATTTTGGGGGCTGTCTTCCTGACAGCTTCGCTTGAAAGCAGAGGCTGGAAACGCTTTTACAGCATTATTCCCCCATTGTTGCTATGCTACTTCATTCCCGGACTTTTAAATTCATTCGGCATTGTAGATGGTGCTGGTTCTCAGCTCTATCCGGTTGTTTCCAAATACTTTCTCCCCGCTTGTCTTGTGTTTTTCACCATTGGAATGGACTGGAAATCACTTGCACGTTTGGGTCCCAAGGCTTTGATTGCAATGCTTGCAGGCACAGCCGGAATTATGATCGGCGGCCCGCTGGCACTCTGGATTGTAGGGAGCATCAGCCCGGCGACTGTGGCGGGGCAGGGTAACAATGAAGTCTGGCGCGGACTTGCTACCATAGCCGGAAGCTGGATCGGCGGCGGCGCCAATCAGACTGCATTGAGGGAGGTTTTCCAGCCCAGTGATATGCTGTTCTCGCAAATGGTAGCGGTAGATGTGCTGGTTGCTGAACTCTGGATGGCCGTTTTGATATACGGAGCAGGAATAGCAGCCCGGATAGATCGCTTACTCGGCGCTGATAGCAGCATCGTAGAAGATGTGAAAATGCATCTTGACACTGAAAATCAGATAAATGAGCGAGTTCCGAAAGTTCCGGATTATATCATGATGGCGGCCGTAGGATTTGGTGCAACCGGCATTTCACACGCGCTTGCGGAGGTTATTACCCCATTCCTGGCGAGTAACTATCCGGAACTTGAAAAATACAGCCTTACCTCCAATTTCTTTTGGGTAATCAGCATTGCGACACTGATCGGTATCGCATTGTCGGTAACTCCCGCGCGCAAACTGGAACACGCCGGCGCTTCCAAACTGGGCTCTGTATTCCTGTACGTACTCATAGCAACCATCGGAATGCAAATGGACTTAGGCGCAGTAGCTGATAATCCCGGCCTATTTGCGATCGGTTTGATCTGGATATCTGTTCACGGCATTATCCTCATTCTGGTTTGCAAATGGCTGAAAATCCCGTTCTTCTTTCTGGCAGTCGGCAGTCAGGCGAATGTAGGCGGCTCAGCTTCGGCTTCCGTCGTGGCTGCGGCATTTCACCCTTCACTTGCGCCGGTGGGCGTTTTGCTTGCTATTCTAGGCTATGCGATCGGGACTTACGGCGGCTATCTTACTGCACTACTCATGCAGATGGTGTCAAATATGGCAGGATTTCAGATGTAGCATCGAGGTATTCAGAAGTCTTCCAGGTTCAGAACCAAACCGTCATATGCCAAATGCACATTGGGCGGAAGCTCCTTTTCGATGTCCGCGTGAAGACCAAGCTTGTGACTGATGTGGGTGAGATATGCCTGCGGTACTTGCAGCTTTTCAATCAAAGCGAGCGCCTGCGAAAGCGTAAAGTGAGATAAATGCGGCTCCTTTTGCAAGGTATCAAGTACCAACACCTGGGTACCTTTTATCTTAGCCTGCTCTTCTTCCGAGATAAAGTTGGCATCAGTAATGTAAGTAAAGTCGCCAAAGCGGAATCCGTAAACCGGCAGTTTATGGTGCATCACTTCAATGGGGATCACGCGGATACCTGCGACATCGAAAGGCTTGTTATCAATCGAATGCATTTCGAAATGCGGCACGCCGGGGTATCTTGTTTCCGAAAATGCGTAAGCAAATTCATTCCGGATCTGGTTAAGCACTTCCTGCCGGCCGTAGAGCGGCATATCTTTTTGCTGCTTGTGATTGAATGCGCGGATATCGTCGAGTCCGGCGGTATGGTCCTTATGCTGGTGGGTGAAAATAGCAGCGTCCAGGTGCTTGACATCTGCCCGGAGCATTTGCTGCCGGAAGTCGGGACCGGTGTCGATTACCATGGCTTTTCCCCGGGTTTCGATGAAAACGGATGCCCGCAAACGTTTGTTATGCTGGTCACTAGAACGGCAAACGGCACATTCACAGGCGATAACTGGTATTCCCTGTGATGTGCCGGTCCCTAAAAATGTGATCCTCATTCTTTTTTATTCTGTCAAATGCGCCACTACTTCAACCAGGCGGTCAAAATTTAAAGGTTTCATAAGCGCATCGTCAAATCCTGCTTCTTTGAAATCTTCTTCTGAATAATTCTTTGCGTTTCCTGTGATCGCCACAATCGGCGTCTTCGCTTTTTGCTCGTTCGGCAATTTGCGGATACTTCTCGCGCACTCCATTCCATCCATCACAGGCATATTGATATCCAGCAAAATGATATCGAAATCCTCTTTTTCAAGCAATTGCAATACTTGTTCTCCATTTTTCACCGAAGTGATTTCATAATGTTGGAATTCCAGTATTTTCCTTGCCAGATTTTGAATTACTGAACTGTCTTCGGCAATGAGTACTCTCTTTGTGTATGACATATGATGGGCCAGGTATTGGTTTTAATTATTTGCCAGGTCAATTTAGGTATATTTCAATCAACAACACAAACCAGCTTTATGCGAAATTTGAAAAATATCATAAAAAAGTAAATAAACTCCCGATACTTTTTCGGAGCTCACATTAGCTGTAAGTTTGCAAACCGTTTACCATTACCGTTTTAGTTATGTTTAAAAATAAACTGATCCGTTACAGCACAATTGCGATGTTCATTGCAATTATCGCCTACTTCGTGATCGAGAATTTCAACACCGGCAACGATCCCCTCGCCGCAGTGAACCCGCAGCAATACAAAACCCAGCTCGTCGAAGAAAGAGCTGCGAAAGATGAGCAATTCAGAACTTCCGAAGATTCCCCGATTGCCGATAAGAAAGGCTTTCACGGCTTGCATTACTTCGAGCCAAACCTGACCTACCGGGTACCGGCCACTGTTTCCCCCTATATGAATGATGATAAGGAAATGGTCGTGAAATATACAGATGGTACAACCGAGAAGTACCAGAAATATGGCTATGCCAACTTCAAGATCATGGGCCAGGATCAGAAGCTGCTGTTACTTGAAAATGACGGAACCATTTCGGTGCTATTTCAGGATGCTACAAGCGGAAAGCAGACCTACGGCGGCGGCCGCTACATTGATTACCCCGTAGCTAATGTCAAAAACAACGTGATTGTACTCGATTTCAACAAGGCGTATAATCCATATTGTGTATACCAGGAAAGTTACGCCTGCCCGGTGCCGCCTGCTGAAAACAAGCTTACCATACCGATCGAGGCCGGAGAGCTGCTCGAAAGCTCCGTTCATGAATAACAGCTTAACCGCATAAAAGTGCAGCAGAACGCATTCGAGCGGCACCTGTTCCAACTAAATCATTATTTTTGCATAAAGGCGGTCTGACGAATTGGCCGCTTTTATTATCATTATAGTAATCGCATGAAGATCTCTTATAAGTGGCTTAAAGACCTCGTTGAAATTAGTGAAACTCCCGAAGAAATCGGTAAACTGCTTACGGCCACCGGGCTGGAAGTAGAAGCAATAGAAGAGATCGAATCGATCAAAGGCGGTTTGCAGGGCGTCGTTGTCGGTGAAGTACTGACTTGCGAAAAACACCCGGAAGCAGACAGGCTGAGCCTAACAACCGTGGATGTGGGTGGTGAAAATCCGCTTTCCATTGTATGCGGCGCGCCGAATGTAGCTGCGGGACAAAAGGTGATTGTAGCCACAGTAGGCGCAGTACTTTACCCTGCCGGCAGTGACCAACCTCTGGTTTTGAAAAAATCAAAAATCCGTGGTGCATTGTCCGAAGGAATGATCTGCGCGGAAGATGAGCTTGGAACCGGCACTTCCCACGATGGTATCCTGGTGCTGGACAATGATTTGCCAAACGGTACGCCTGCGAGCAAATACTTCGGCATTTCATCCGACTACCTGATCGAAATCGGGCTTACCCCCAACAGAGCTGACGCTGCTTCGCATTATGGAGTTGCAAGAGATTTGAAAGCTGTTCTAAACAGGCCAATAACGCTTCCTTCTGTCGAAGACTTCGCTGTTGCGAATCAATCTTTGTCCATTCCGGTGGAAATAAGAAACCCGGAAGCTGCGCCGCGTTTTACAGGATTGACTATTACAGGCATTCAGGTGGGTGAATCACCTGATTGGCTCAAAACCCGTTTGCAGACGATCGGGATCAGGTCTATCAACAATATCGTGGATATTACTAATTATGTGTGCCACGAACTGGGTCAGCCTATGCACGCTTACGACGCTGATAAAGTAAAAGGCGGCAAAGTAATTGTGACGACACTTGCAGAAGGAACTCCTTTCGTAACCCTCGACGGCGTTGAAAGAAAGCTGGCTGCTACTGACCTGATGGTTTGTAATGCAGGCGACGGTAACACGCCGGAACCGATGTGCATTGCAGGTGTTTTCGGCGGACTTACTTCGGGAGTCTCTGCGGAAACTACTTCCATTTTCCTGGAATCCGCTTATTTCTCACCTGCCTCGGTGCGGAAAACGGCTCAGAGATTCAGCTTGAAAACGGATTCTTCTTTCCGCTTTGAGCGCGGTACTGACCCGAATATGCCGGTTTTTGCATTAAAGCGGGCTGCATTGCTGATCCAGCAGGTAGCAGGCGGACAGGTTTCGTCTGAAATCGTCGATGTATATCCTCAGCCTGTCGGCGACTTCAAAGTCGAAATGAAGTACCGCAATATCAACAGGCTGATCGGAAAAGAGCTGGAAAAAGCGGAGATCAGCCGCATTCTTGCCGCATTGGACATTACCATTGAAAACGAAACAGAAAGCACATTCACTGCCATTGTACCACCCTACCGCGTAGATGTGCAGCGCGAAGCTGATGTGATCGAAGAAATTCTGCGGATCTACGGGTTCGGACAAGTGGAGCTATCAGAAGCAATGAGCTCTGATTTCCTTTCCGACTTCCCAGTTAATGATCCCGAAAAGCTCCGTCTACGTATTTCCGAGCTGCTTGCCGGCAATGGGTTCAATGAAATGATCAACAATTCGCTGACCAAGCCGGAGTACCAGGAGTCTCTAAAAGATAGTCTGTTGGGTGAACCTGTTAAGATCCTGAACTATCTGAGCGAGGATTTATCTGTGATGCGGCAAACACTCCTTTTCTCTGGACTCGAAGTGATCGGCTATAATATCAACCGCCGCCAGCGGGATCTTAAGTTGTTTGAATTTGGTAAAACTTATCATAAGTCAGCAGAAAAGTACATTGAGAAGGAAAGGCTTTCCGTTTTTCTGACAGGCAATATTCAGCAGGAAAGCTGGGTGCAAAAGTCCCGTGAAGTTACTTTTCATGATCTTGCCGGAATTGCTAGCCAGGTACTCAGCGCAATGAAAATCCGTGAAGTGGAAAAGCAGGAAGCTGAAAAAGCCATTTTCAAAAGCGGTCTTACATTGTTTGTGAACAAAAAACCGGTGGCTACACTGGGCTTACTGCAACCTGCCGTTGCCAAAAAGCTGGATATCAAAGTGCCCGTTTATTTTGCTGACTTTGACTGGGAATACCTGTTACGTCAGTATGATGCGGCGGTGCAGTACAAGGAAGTTTCCAAATTCCCGGAAGTACGCCGGGACCTTTCGCTGGTTGTCAGCAAGAAGACCACCTTTGAAGAGCTAAAACAACTCGCCTATCGGACCGAGCGGCAGTTGCTTCGCGCGGCGAATGTATTTGACGTATACGAGGGCGCTAACCTGGAAGGGAAAAAATCCTATTCTATCAGCTTCATTCTTCAGGATGATCAGCAGACACTTACAGACAAAGTGATCGACAAGTCGATGCAGCGTTTAATTGCAGCTTATGAAAAGGAATTTGAAGCCGTGATCAGGAAGTAAATCAAATTTAAAATTGTGTTGATCAACATTCATTAGGCTGGGCAATGGAAAGAAGCATCGAGCGCATTATCGAACATAAACTGTCTGATCTTGAGAGAAAACTCGAATTTTTGATCAATACAAAAGAGAAAATGAGCTGGACAATTGCCGAGCTTCAGCGTGAAAATGCGGAGCTCCGGCAAGCCAATATCAAACTAAAAGAGGACGCAAAGGAATTGAAGAAAAAAAGCGGGAGTTTGGAAAAAGACTTTAATAAGTCCAAAACTTTCGCTAAAATTGTCACTAGTAAACTGACACCAACAAGCGGAATTGCCGAGCTGAAAGAATCAGTTGAAAGATATATCCAGGAGATTGATAAGTGCATAGAATTGCTTGAAGAGACCTTATGAAAAAAAATAGCATACCTAATCCAGACGTTTCTGTCTTTATAAAACTGCTGGACAGAGGTTTCAAACTGAGCGTTCCGGCGGATCAGGAGAAATTCTACAGGGATGGGTATGAGGTGTTCTTGCATCGCGTGCAACAGCATAAATTAAGAGGAAAAGTATACGGAGATATTGAGGCCATCGCGCTGACTTCTATTGAATGCCTGGTGGCATTACAGCGGAATCAGGAGCAAATGGATGACCTGGTTCTGGCTTTTAAGAACAGAGTTGAAAAGCTGGATGAAGTAATATCCGGCGCCATCGAGAGCTAACCTTTATACAACCGACCTTTTATTTTGAGAATCTTCTGATATTTCCTTCAAATCCTTCACTTTCGGCATT
Source organism: Dyadobacter sp. Leaf189 (assembly GCF_001424405.1). Lineage (GTDB taxonomy): Bacteria > Bacteroidota > Bacteroidia > Cytophagales > Spirosomataceae > Dyadobacter. The sequence goes on along the minus strand of NZ_LMPS01000001.1, from coordinate 2,207,904 downwards.
TTAGCATTGGTGTAGTCGGTAAAACCAACTATATATAAAACCTTTATTGAAATGTCAAATTCTTTGTTTTTCATCGTAGTCCTGTCCGACATTATTGCTGTCGGCGTGGGTATTTTCGCAGGTAAGTACATTTTCCAGCGGTCATTTGATCAAAAGGAAAAGGAAGCTCAGGAAAGAGCGGCAGAAATTCTCCGCAATGCAGAAAGTGCTGCCGAGAATATTAAAAAGGACCGTATCCTGGAAGCAAAAGAAAAGTACCTGCGCTTGAAATCAGAATTTGAAGAAGATGCCAACAAAAAAAGGAGCATTCTTCAAAGCAACGAGCAAAAACTCAAACAGCGCGAACAAAGCCTGAACCAGTCTGTCGAGCAGAACAAACGTCGCGAGAACGAACTGGAAGCGCTCAAAAATAACCTTAACCAGCAGCTGGAAACTGCGACCAAGCGTAAGGAAGAAGCTGAAAAATCGCTGCAGCAACAAGTAGCACAGCTTGAAAAAATTGCCAACCTCACAGCCGAACAAGCGCGCGAGCAACTGATCGACGCATTGAAAGCCGAAGCCGATACCAGGGCCGGATCTTATGTAAAAAGCGCCATGGAGGAAGCTAGGCTTACTGCTACCAAGGAAGCCAAGAAAATTGTCATTGAAACCATCCAAAGAACTGCTGCCGAACACGCCATTGAAAACTGTGTGTCTGTTTTCAACATTGAAAATGATGATATAAAAGGGAAGATCATTGGTCGTGAAGGACGTAATATCCGTGCATTGGAAGCTGCAACCGGTGTTGAAATCATTGTTGATGATACACCTGAGGCGATCGTTATCTCGGGATTTGACCCTGTAAGAAGGGAAATTGCAAGACTATCGTTGCACAGACTCGTTCAGGACGGCAGGATTCACCCGGCCAGAATTGAAGAAGTAGTAGCCAAGACGCGTAAGAATATCGACGACGAGATCGTAGAAATCGGCGAGCGCACTGTCATTGATATGGGTATCCACGGCTTGCACCCTGAGCTGGTAAAAATGATCGGAAGAATGCGTTTCCGCTCTTCTTACGGCCAGAACCTGCTGCAACACTCCCGTGAAGTGGCGAAACTTTGCGCAACAATGGCGTCGGAACTTGGTCTGAACACAAAACTGGCCAAACGCGCAGGCTTGCTGCACGATATTGGTAAAGTTTGGCCGGAAGAGTCAGATCTGCCCCACGCAATCCTGGGTATGGAGCTGGCTAAAAAATACAAGGAAAATCCGGAGGTATGTAATGCGATCGGCGCTCACCACGATGAGATTGAAATGACGAGCATTCTCTCCCCTATTATCCAGGTCTGTGACGCCATTTCAGGCTCGCGCCCGGGTGCCCGCCGCGAAATGATGGAATCTTACATCCAGCGTTTGCGTGATCTGGAAAACATGGCATTGTCGTTTGACGGAGTGGAAAAATGCTACGCAATCCAGGCCGGCCGCGAGTTAAGGGTGATTATTGACGCAGAAAATGTATCAGATGAAAAAGCCGGAATGCTTTCATTTGATATATCTCAAAAAATTGAAAAAGAAATGCAGTACCCCGGACAAATCAAGATCACGGTGATCCGCGAAATGCGTTCGGTTGCCTATGCGCGCTAACTTAGATTCTCATACATGAATTACTCACAGCTTACCAGTTCAGAACGTTTGGGAATCCACACGCTCGGAGAACTTAAAAAAGCAGGTTATCAATCACGTTCCATTAAGCAGGAGTTAAGAGATAATCTGATTGCGAAAATCAGAAATAAAGAACATATTTTCCCGGGGATCTGGGGTTACGAGGAAACGGTCATTCCTGATGTGGAGCGCGCCATTTTGTCGATGCATAACATCAACTTCCTGGGTTTACGCGGTCAGGCAAAAACGCGCATTGCGCGTATGATGGTCGATTTGCTCGATGAATTTATCCCGTTTGTGAAAGGTTCAGACCTGCACGACGATCCTTTTGCACCATTGAGTCGCCACGCCAAAGATCTGATTACCGAGCATGGCGATCATACTGAAATAGAGTGGCTCCACAGAAGTGACCGTTATACAGAAAAACTCGCGACACCTGACGTATCTGTTGCAGATTTGATCGGCGACGTGGATCCTATCAAAGCAGCGACGCTGAAATTGCCTTATTCTGACGAGCGCGTGATCCATTTTGGTCTGATTCCCCGCTCACACAGGGGTATTTTCGTAATTAATGAGCTGCCTGACTTGCAGGCGCGGATTCAGGTTGCATTGTTCAACATTCTGCAGGAAGGCGATATTCAGATCCGCGGCTTCAAGTTGCGGCTGCCTCTTGATATTCAGTTTGTATTTACGGCTAACCCTGAGGATTACACCAACCGCGGAAGCATTGTAACTCCGCTGAAAGACCGTATTGAAAGCCAGATTGTAACGCACTATCCTAAAACCATCGAAACCGGCAAGAAAATTACCGAGCAGGAAGCGATTGTGAAGGAAGAGCAGAAGACACTCGTTCAAGTCAATGAGCTTGCAAAGACGCTGATCGAGCAGATCGCATTTGAAGCACGTGAAAGCGAGTACGTAGATAGCAAAAGTGGCGTTTCGGCACGTTTGACGATTTCAGCTTATGAAAGTCTGCTAAGTACTGCCGAGCGTCGTGCATTGATCAATGGCGAAACTTCGACTTACGTACGTATTTCAGATCTGTACGGAGTTGTCTCAGCTATTTGCGGGAAGGTAGAGCTGGTTTATGAAGGTGAAGTGGAAGGGCCTGTAATCGTAGCGCAGAACCTGATCGGGAAGGCGATACGGACGCAATTCCTTAACTTTTTTCCCGATCCTGAGAAAACGAAGAAAAGCAAGATCAATCCTTATGCGAAGGTGATCGAATGGTTTGGTGCCGGCAATGAAATGGAAATGCCAGGCGACATGACTGACAGGGAATACGTAGCGAGGTTAAAAACCATTGACGGTCTGGATGATTTTGTTGATATGCTGAGTGCATATTCAAGTGCAGAGGAAAAACTGTTTATGATGGAATTCGCATTGCACGGTATGGCGGAGTTTTCTCTTATCGGAAAACAATCGTTGGATCAAGGTATGAAGTTCCAGGACCTTGTAAGCAGCATGTTCTCCGGTCCCGAAGATGAGGATTATGACTTTGATGAAGATGACGACGATCGGAAGCCTTTCTGATTCAGATAAAACGGATAACAACAAAAATGCCCTGCTACAAACAGGGCATTTTTCATTTACATTAACTTTTAGACTTATAGCGGAGCTCCGTCGTCAACGACGTTAGGCTCACTTGTATCTATCAGAGAATCGGGATCGTTATTCACTTTTCCACGCACTTTTGCCTCGAGTTCTTCCAATAGTTCGGGATTGTCTTTCAGGAGCGACTTAACCGCGTCCCTGCCTTGTCCGAGCCGATTTCCATCGTAGCTAAACCATGAACCGGCTTTCTTCACGATGTCCAGTTCCACGGCCAGATCAATCACCTCTCCTACTTTCGAAATTCCTTCACCATACATGATATCGAATTCGACAACTTTGAATGGAGGCGCTACTTTATTTTTCACCACCTTCACTCTTGTACGGTTACCCAAAATCGCATCGGCACTTTCTTTGATCTGCCCTACACGACGAATGTCTAAACGTACCGAAGCGTAGTATTTAAGCGCATTACCACCCGTCGTTGTTTCCGGGTTACCGAACATCACGCCGATTTTCTCTCTCAACTGGTTAATGAATATACAGCAGCAGCCGGTTTTGTTAATTACCCCGGTCAGCTTACGAAGTGCCTGCGACATTAATCTCGCCTGCAGACCCATTTTACTGTCACCCATTTCGCCTTCCAGCTCAGCGCGCGGAACTAATGCAGCAACGGAGTCAATCACGATGATATCTACCGCGCCGCTGCTGATCAGGTGCTCAGCAATTTCAAGCGCCTGCTCACCGCTGTCAGGCTGGGAAATCAACAGGTTACTGGTATCTATACCTAATTTTTCAGCGTAAGAACGGTCAAAAGCGTGCTCTGCATCTATAAAAGCTGCCAGACCACCTTTTTTCTGAGCCTCTGCAATGCAATGCATTGACAAAGTGGTTTTACCCGATGATTCAGGGCCATAAATTTCTACCACACGGCCGCGGGGAACACCGCCAACACCTAGTGCCAGGTCGAGCCCGAGAGAACCGGTAGAGATGACAGGAATATCTAAAACCTTGCTGTCGCTCAGGCGCATAACTGTGCCTTTACCGTAAGCTTTATCAAGCTTTTCCAGCGTGGTTTGCAATGCTTTCAGTTTGTTGTCCTTATCTGTTGTGTTTGGTTGTGCCATAAAATGGTAAACAGAATTTAGTTTGTGTAAAAACTGCAAGTTCTTGAAGAACAAAAACTGCAATCAAAAGGGGTTGTCTTTCATGTAAAAATACCAAAAATTTGTAATAATTCCAACCCGCTTAATGTGGTTAATTCAAGAAAATAGCCTCAAATTCCAGTTTTAAAGATTTATGAAAACGGACGTGCAACCTGAATGTTCAAATGGATCGTTTCAGTTATCAGAGGGATTCGACGGAGCCATTTTCAGCTCGTAAAATGAGTCCTTCTTACCCAGGTACTGGTCTGCTTCGCGCTGCGACCATTTGTCCCGGAGTACCTCATAAATGTTGGGGTAAGCATCATAGGGAATGGGATCAAAAACGACACGATCAGGAAAGTACTGTTTTGTCACTACATTCACCCGCAACGAACGTACTACCCTGCCGATGGCGATGAAAGAGCAGGAAGCCATAACTGCAAAGAAGGCCAGCTGTAAAAACGATTTACGCAACATTCGCCAGGAATCCTGCCAGGGAACCACTGTAAAAGGATAGAATACGTAAATACCGGTGATGATCAGGTACGGCATCAATCCCCGGAACAGGAAATCATTCACCTTACCTACCCTGTAAATCGGGAATACCATGAAAAAGAACAGGATCAGGTAGAATGGGAATGCGTCCATCGGCGAAGTTTGCCGCGTGCTGAAATACCGGTAGCAGAAGAAAAAGACTACCAGGTTGATACCAATGTTGACAATGTACTCAATCACTCTGCTCGGCATACTATCCGGAAACTGCCAGATAAATCCTGAAATAGGCGGCTCTTCGTGTGAGGTCAGGAATAACAGCATGGGCAGGCAGCAAAGAAATGGCAGGATCACGTGCCTGAAAACCAGTGCCCAGTCAAGCCGCAAGCCTGCGAGGAGCCATTTGCGGACAATTACGATGGCCGTCAGCAGTCCGCTCGTGAAAGCCGGGAAAACCGCCCACCAGAATGTGAGTGCAATGGGAAGTACAATGTACTCTACATCCAGCTTGTTTTTAAGCAGGTAAACAAACATACCGCCGATCATCAAAGTCGGGATCACCTGATTAGGTACCCACAGCAGATTTTCGAAATTGGACCAGGATTCAAGACCAAAGTCGCCCATTTGATACCACATGTGCGTGAATTTGTAAAAAACAGTTTTGATCACGTGCGGCGTATCGCCCACAGCGGTGGCGAGCAATGTAAAAATGATGTTCTTGTTCAAGGCGAGGTATACCCAGGCAATACCCAGGAAAAAGCCCAATGCAGTCCAGACAAAAATAACTGTCTCATTGATGCCGCCGAGCCACTTGAAAATCAGCGCGGGTACCACATAATAGCCATAGTAATAGGAGATAACCGGTCCGTCCTGTGGAATGCGGATCGGCCATTCGTATTTAAAGAGTTCGTAGAATTTGGTATTATGGCACCAATAGTCAAAGGTTTGGTATGACAATCCTGCCGCACCGGAGACGAAGGTGATCAGTAATGCAATGGCCGTTAACACACCCAGATCTTTGATAATCAGCGCGGGACGTGCATCTGAATTGAAGTTGCCGGACATGAGGACCGTTGCGAAAGCTGCCAGAAGTAAGAGGATCCAGACGGCCGCGATGGCGGTTTTCGTCCAAAAGAAATAATAGAGCAGGTTCGGCACCAGTAAATAGCCGATCGTTAAAGACCTGAGTAATTTTACTTTCATGGAGAATGGATGTAAGAACAAATATATCAATGCCAGCTTACATTATCTTCATATTTCACCGAACGGTTACTAAGCGGCTGTTTTCTTGATGCATAATTCCTTTTCCTCAATTAAGCAGCTTTCAACATCGGGAGTGGCCATTTTTACATAGATTTGCTTCCGGTACCTTTTAGTGTTAAGCGTGAATAACTTATCCGTTTTCAAGAAAATACTTCTCCTGTTACTTTTCGTCGTGCTGGTTGTAGGGATCATTTACCGCGATGTGATCGGATATGGTTTTCTGCAGGCGAAGGGGCAAATCGGCATTCTGATGCATGTGCAGGATGTGGAAGAAGTAATGGCAGATCCTGCCTTTCCGGATTCGCTGAAAGCACAGATCAGGCTGATCCAGGAAATTAAGAAGTTTGGTACCGATTCCCTGGGGCTGAACCCGTCCAAAAACTACACGACTTTTTATGACCAGCATGGCAGACCGCTGATCTGGCTTATAACTGCATCTGAAAGATACCGGATAGCTCCCCACCAATGGCACTTTCCAATCGTAGGTACATTCCCCTACAAAGGCTATTTCGACTCGACGAAAGCAGTTGCAGAAGAAAAGGCGCTGATCGCGCAGGGACTTGATACCGACATTGGAGACGTATCTGCATGGTCGACATTAGGGTACCTCAGAGACCCCATTCTATCGAGTATGCTTAAACGCAAACCGGGGAGCCTGGCTAACCTGATCCTGCATGAACTGACGCATGGTACACTTTTTGTTAAAAGCAATCTCGAACTCAATGAGAATCTGGCCAGCTTTGTTGGTGACCAGGGAGCGATCCGGTTTTTGAAATACAAATACGGACCAGAATCGGTTGAGCTTCGGAATTATCAGTTTTCCAGAAAATACAATGAGGCTTATTCGGCACATATGCTGCGTGGAGCTATGAAGCTCAATAACCTTTACAAGACATTTGACGGAAAACAGGAACCTGACAAGAGGAAGGATTCGCTCAAGAAAGCAATGATCGTGCAGATTGTGGAAGACGCGGATACACTTCTCTCGGGCTCACAAGCGTTAACAACCAAAACGCGGCTGACCGACAAGCAGATTCCTAACAATGCCTATTTTATAAGTTACCTGACCTATAAATCGAAGCAAAATATGTTTTTACAGGAATTTCAAAATAAGTTCGGAAGCGATTTGAAAAGCTATTTGCAGCACCTGAAGAAAACATACCCCTCTATGTAATTGTCTGTAAAATGAAGAAAGCCAGTTGTTTATTAGCCATATTGACAATGCTACTATTTTTCTCTTTCAGGCAGCTGGAAGACAAAGCCGCAGATATGCGCGTGGTAGCGAACAAAAGCTTCGGAATGGGAGAACGCGTTGAGTACCGCGTCCATTACGGGTTTATTAATGCAGCCGAAGCAAAAGTGGAAGTCGGAAAGAACATTTCGATGATCAATAACCGGCCCTGTTACCGGGTGAATGTGACGGGTCGGACAGTCGGCGCATTTGACCTGATTTCCAAAGTCCGTGATACCTGGCGTTCTTACATTGATACTACGGCGATTCTTCCCCAGATGTTTGAGCGGCAGATCCAGGAAAACAAGTACCGGAAAGACGAGAAGGTTATCTTCAACCACAACCGCGATCAGGCAATTGCAAGTGTGAAAGAAGAAACGAAAACTTTTACTGTTCCTAATAACATCCACGATATCATTAGCGGGTATTACTTTCTGCGTACGATCAACTTTGATAAAGTGAATGAGGGTGAGATTATCGAAGTGCCTACATTTTTCGATGGAGAGGTTTACAAGCTGCGTGTGCGGTATGTAGGCAAGGATGTGGTCAAAACCAAGTTCGGAAGAGCAAAAGCGTTGCGGATCAATCCATTGATCCCCACCAACAAATTCTTCAAAGACGAAGGCGCAATGCGACTTTGGGTGACTGATGATGTGAATAAAATTCCATTGAAAGCAGAAGTAGAACTCAAAATCGGTTCGCTTGAAATGGATTTGAAATCCTACCGCGGACTGAAACAGGAGATCAAGTGGTTTTAAGTCTGTTTCGTCTCCATTCCTGAACTTGCCGCAATGGGAATGGAAGCTTGTTTTTGCGTATAGCAGGAAAAGGTATCTCCTTGCTTCCAAAACTTTTGTAAAAAGAAGCAACAGAATCCACCTCCGGACTCTCAAAGTCTAAAACCTGACTACCCGGGCAAAATTCCCGAAAGTACTGATCCAGCAGGAAAGTCCTCGCGTGCTCCCGCCGGCCTGTTTCGTCAGCCGCATTGAACAGATAAATCACCCTACCCCCACTTTTCACAAGCAAAATGCCTGCGTGTATTTTGCCTTCCCTGGCTGCATACCAAAGTTCAGCCTGCGCACGCACGTTGAGTGCCTGATACAATGCTTCAAGCAGATTATATGCATTTGGGTTAACTCCGCCTGGGATTTTTCTGGAATGATTAGAAACAAAAAGGTAGATAAGTGGGTGAATATTGGTACTTACAACAAGTTTCCATTGTGCTTCCCAGGCTTTTCTCAAATTCCTCCTGCTATCCTTTTTAAAGGCCGCCGTGAGTTCGCTGTAACGCTGATTGAGATCAAGCCAGTGCGTGGTATTTGAATGAATGCAAAACTCGGGGAAACGATCCGAGAGCCCGCGCAACAGCGGTTCATTTTCGGGATTAAAATGATAAGCCGATATGTAACTGTACTCACGGGATACTGCTTTCAGGAAAACCTCAGCTTGTTCGCTTGTAAGTGGTTCGCGTGAGAAAATGCCCAGGTACTGACAGAAAAGGGGTTGATACAGGATTTCAACACCGAAACTTTTTCTGACCGGAAGCGGCATAATGGCCTGGTATCCCCGGTTATCAGAGTAAACCAGCGCCTTCCAATCCAGGCAGACAATATCGAGATAGTAGGTAAAAGCGTAAATGACGCATTGCGGAGAATCCTGAATTAACGCATTCCAGGCGGCATCGTCAATTTGAGTGCGGGTAAGCAGGATGGGTGACATCGAAAAAAAGGATCAAATGAAATATCTGTCCTTTAGACGTCGGTTTCTACTTAAAGTAACTGCGGAGCTTCTGTAAAGTTTCTTCCACGTCCGGAGTTTCGTCCATCAGGAGATTAATACTTTGAATGGAGTGGATCACCGTAGAGTGATCGCGGCCCCCAAAATGGTACCCAATGGACTTCAATGGAAGATCTGTATACTCTTTGGCAAGAAACATAGCCAGCTGACGCGGATATACCACTTCCTTCTTCCTGCTCTTGCTTTTCAAATCTGCAATGGTAACCTGGAAGAAGTCGGCGATTACCTCCTGAATTGTGTCGATGGTAACCTCCTTGCTCTCATTCATCACGATGTTTTTGAGCGTATTCTTAGCAAGTTCCACATCAATCTCGCGCCTGGTCAAAGAAGCCTGTGCCATCAACGATACGATCACACCTTCCAGCTCCCTTACGTTGGAATTCACGCTGTGCGCGATGTATTCAATCACATCATAGTCAATGTAAATTCCTTCCGACTGGATTTTCTTCTGGATAATCGCAATCCTTGTTTCGTAGTCAGGCGCCTGTAAATCAGCTGTCAAACCCCATTTAAAACGCGAAAGCAGACGGTCCTGCAAGCCTTGTAATTCCCTCGGCGGGCGGTCACTCGTCATAATGATCTGCTTGCCGAGCTGGTGCAGGTGGTTGAATATATGGAAAAAGGTATCCTGCGTTTTTTCTTTACCTGACAAAAACTGCACGTCGTCAATCGCAAGTACATCGACTTTCATATAAAAGTCCGTAAAATCCTGCAACGTGTTGTTTTTGATCGAGTTTATAAACTGATTTGTAAATTTTTCGGAGGAAACATACAGTACCAGCTTATTCTCATAGTGGTTCATAATGTAGTTCCCGATCGCCTGTACCAGGTGCGTTTTACCCAATCCCACACCTCCGTACATCATCAGTGGGTTGAAAGAAGTCAACCCCGGCCGCTGCGCTACTGCAAATCCAGCCGAGCGTGCAAGGCGGTTACAATCTCCCTCAATAAAATTGTCGAATGAATAATTGGGGTTCAGGTAAGTGTCCAGGTTCATGGAATCCTGGTCCTTTTCCTTATGGTTGGAACCCAGCCGGGGATCTGTAACGAAGTTGTCCGGCTTTGAGTAGTTAGGCGACTTGGGCGTCGACACATTCATGGTCAGCGGCTGGTGCTTTTCATTTCCTTTATCAACGATAATGGAGTATTCAAGCATTCCGTCGCGTCCAATTGCGTAATCAAGCGCTTTTCTGAGCAGATTAACGTAGTTATCTTCCAGCCATTCGTAAAAAAACTGGCTCGGAACCTGGATCGTAAGTACTTTTCCATACAGCCGCAGTGGTCGGATAGGCTCGAACCACGTCTTGAAACTTTCCTCCGGAACATGCTGCTGAACAATCCTCAGGCAGGCATCCCAGACATGGTCTACTTCTGTATTTGCTTTTACTCTTTCCAATGTGTAACTAACCAAAACTCAGATGTTCTTGTTTAAGGGACGGCAAAGATATAAAAATACCTGATCTGTCAAGATTGGTCCAGGGTTCAATTTAGTATCAATATGACCGAACTCCAAGCCAATGGATAAAAACCTCGCATTTAAAATCGGAGCTGCACGCGCTTAATTCCGTAGGTGTTTGAGGCACAAAATATTGGCTCAATTGTTTAGTTTTGCCCTGGTCCGTTTCTCTTCATTCCGGTTGCACGATGAATCCAGCTTCACTTTTTTCAGAATTTGAACCAACTGGCTACGACAGCTGGACAAAGCAGGCTGAGGCAGAGCTCGGTGCAAAATTTGATATCTTGAAGCACTGGTCGCTGGCACCCGGCGTATCCACAAATGCATATGCAACCGCAGATATCCTGAACCCGGAGGAGGTTGAACAAATGCGGAACTGCCAGAAGCTGGTACCCGGCTGGCTTAATCTTCCGCGACTCAAACTTGCTACTCCGGCGGAAACCAATGCAAGTATAAGGGAGGCTTTGAGTCAGGGCGCAGACGGTATTATCATAGACTTTCAGAATACACAACCGGATACTGCCGAAATCGCGCTGCTGCTGCACCATGTCAAACTGAATGACAATCCGGTTTACTTTCAAACAACCCAACCCGTAACATTGCTTTTCGATGCAATTACCAATAACACCGGGTATCTCGTCAAGGGCGGTATAGCCCACGATCCCATCGCATGCTGGATGCGTACCGGGTCTAACCTGGCAGAAGCAATGAAGCCGGTAATTTCGTTTTGCCAAACCAAAGAAGGAGGCGAATTCCGTCCATTGATGGTGGAATCGCACATTTACCATAACAATGGCGCTGATCCGGTGCAGGAGCTCGCATGTACGCTTGGCGCGCTGGTCACCTACATGGACTTGCTTACCGAAGCTGGTATTTCACCTATAAAAGCATTTAACAGCGTTTTCTGCTCCGTTTCCATAGGTACCCAATATTTGACAGAGATAGCCAAGCTGAGAGCTTTGCGATATTTGCTTCGGAAAGTTGCCGCAGCCTATGATCTTTCTTTTGAAAAAACAAAGCCGCTTATACACGCAAAAACTTCCTCTTTTTACCATTCAGCTACTGCCAGCTACACCAATATCATCCGTGCAAGCAGCGAGGTGATGAGCGCCGTGACAGGTGGCTGCGATGCATTAACGATTGAGGGATTTGATAGTCACCTTACCAAAGAAACCGAACTTTCTTCCCGGATTGCGCGAAACATATCGTCCGTTCTTTCCTATGAAAGTGGCCTGAATGTCGTGGCTGACCCGGCTGGTGGTTCCTATGCGATTGAACAAATGTCCATTGCATTGTCAAATGCAGCCTGGGCGCTTTTTGTTGAAATGGAAGACAAAGGCGGATTGATCAAGTGCTTTCAGGAGGGGTATATACAGGATCTGCTGCGCGATTCGGCAAAAAAGAAACTTGATATGCTGGAAAACGGCGGGGTAATGATCGGTGTAAATCGTTTTACCGAACCTGAATCCAACCCGGTTGAGGCAGCACAAACATCCGAAAGTAATCCTGCAAAACTGCGCCTGCTTCGTGATACTTCTTTATCTGAAATGTTCCAAAATCAACGGAAAACGCTATGAAACCTGATTTTAGAAAAGTTTCGGATCAACATACAGGCAATGCAGCTCCCGTAGTAACGCAGGATAAAACAGGTACCACGCGCGAGGGAATCCGGCTCGCCTCCTATTTTAATGCAGGAGATACTGCATCGGCTGGTCACCTGCATTTCGGAGCGGGGAAAGCTCCTTTCCTGCGCGGACCTTACGCGAGCATGTATCTCGACCGCCCCTGGACAGTCCGCCAGTATGCAGGCTTTTCCACAGCAGCCGAGTCGAATGCATTTTACAGACGTAATCTGGCGGCCGGACAAAAGGGACTATCAGTTGCATTTGACCTGGCAACGCACCGGGGTTACGATTCTGACCATCCAAGAGTGACGGGCGACGTGGGTAAAGCCGGAGTTGCGATTGATTCAGTTGAAGATATGAAGGCGCTTTTTGATCAGATCCCGCTGGATCAAATGTCTGTATCGATGACCATGAATGGCGCGGTAATTCCTATTATGGCGTTTTTTATTGTCGCTGCCGAAGAGCAGGGTGTTTCTCCTGAAAAGCTCTCTGGAACCATTCAGAATGACATTTTGAAAGAGTTTATGGTACGCAATACCTATATATATCCGCCCGCTGCATCCATGCGGATTGTAGGGGACATATTTGCGTATACGTCACGCTTTATGCCAAAGTTCAATTCAATCAGCATCAGCGGGTACCACATGCACGAAGCTGGCGCACCTGCACACCTTGAACTCGCATACACACTCGCGGACGGACTTGAATACATCAGAACAGGTATTGCTGCGGGTATTCCGGTCGACGATTTTGCGCCGCGGCTGTCGTTCTTCTGGGGAATTGGCATGAACCACTTTATGGAAATCGCCAAGATGCGCGCGGGAAGATTATTGTGGTCAAAAATTGTGAAAGGCTTCAACCCGGCGAAAGAAAAATCAATGGCGCTGCGGACACACTGCCAGACAAGCGGGTACAGTCTTACCGAGCAGGATCCATTTAACAATGTCACCCGCACAACCATTGAAGCCATGGCGGCGGTGATGGGGCACACACAGTCGCTACATACCAATTCGCTGGACGAAGCAATGGCGCTTCCTACCGACTTCTCAGCGAGAATCGCCCGAAATACACAACTGTTTATCCAATATGAAACTGATATCTGCAAGTCCGTCGATCCGTGGGGCGGCTCCTACTATGTGGAGTATCTTACCGGCGAGCTGGTTGAAAAAGCGTGGCAACTCGTCGAAGAAGTGGAAGCAATTGGCGGCATGACACGCGCGATCGAGACCGGGCTACCAAAGATGCGGATCGAAGAAGCAGCGGCGAGAAAGCAGGCACGCATTGATTCGGGCAAGGATATCATTGTAGGTGTGAACAAATTCCGATCAACGGAGCAGCACAGCATTGAGCTGCTTGAAATAGACAACCAGGCCGTCAGAGAGGCGCAAATTAATGCATTGAACAAACTCCGGGCACACCGGAGTCAGGAGGAAGTTCAGTCAGCATTGGAAGCAATCACACTCGCCTGCGCACAGCCGGGGGGAAAAGATATGAGCGCCAATTTGCTGGCACTGGCAGTAGATGCGGCGCGCAAACGGGCTACATTGGGCGAAATTTCAGAAGCTATGGAAAATCATTTTGGAAGGTATAAATCCACCATCAGATCTATATCAGGTGTGTACAGCGCAGAAGTTTCAGATGACGAAAACTTTCGCCTCGCCCGCCAGCTCTCCGATCAGTTTGCTGAAATGGAAGGCCGCCGGCCCAGAATTCTGGTGGCAAAAATGGGACAGGATGGTCACGACAGAGGTGCGAAGGTTATTGCTACCAGTTTCGCTGACCTGGGTTTTGACGTAGATATCGGGCCTCTTTTTCAAACTCCGCAAGAGGTAGCAATGCAGGCAGCAGAGAATGATGTGCACATCATAGGCGCGTCGAGCCTTGCAGCCGGGCATAAAACATTGATCCCTGAATTGATCAATGCATTGGAGGCAATCGGCCGGCCGGATATTATGGTGATTGCGGGCGGAGTAATTCCTCCGCAGGATTACCAGTTTTTATATGATGCAGGAGTAAAAGGTGTTTTCGGGCCGGGAACTATCATTTCGGTAGCTGCGCAAAAAATTCTTAATACGCTGATGGAAGCGCACTAATTGACGCTTCCGAAAATCAGGGAAGTACAATTGCCGCCGAAACCAAAAGAATTGGATAGCACATAATTGATCTGCTGCCCCTCTTCAAAACTTAAAATGGGGACCCGGTCGTAAGTAGTAACCGGCACCTCAATGCTCAGACTCGGATAAAGTTCGGAGTGAACAATGCTCAGGATACTAAAAATTGCTTCCAGCGCGCCGGCTGCGCCCAGGGTATGTCCTGTGAAAGATTTTGTAGAACTGTAAGGCGGGATTTGCTCAAAAAGCTGATGCAGACCGAATAACTCTACGTCGTCGTTGTTTTTCGTGCCGGTACCGTGGGCATTCACATAATTGATCTGCTCAAATGCGATACCCGCCGTCTCCACAGCCTCACGCATGCAGCGGATTGCACCAGTGGCTTCGTCAGACATTGCAGAAGGATGGTGCGCGTCATTTGCATTGCCATAACCTGCCACCTCGGCATACACCTTTTTACCTGCTGCGCTCTCTTCGGTTTCAAGTACCAGATACGCCGCTCCTTCCCCGAGGTTCAAACCATCCCGGTTCTCGTCAAAAGGCTTACACGCAGAGCCGGACAGAATTTTTAATGCATTGAAGCCGTTGACCGTGTATTTGGCGAGACTATCTACCCCACCGACGATCACGCGGGTCGCCCGGCCGGAGCGAATCAACCGCGCTCCGAGCATAATGGCATTGGCAGAGGAAGAACAAGCCGTATTGATCGTATCGGTAAATCCCCTGATTTTGTAATGATCAATAATTTTAAGCGTATGCGAGGCGCAACTGTAAGCGTCGAGGTATTCGGAGCCGCTGGATTTCAGGTTGGCATCGTCATAAAGCTGGTCTGTGAGGCACATTCCGCCTACTGTACTGGCTGATATAAATGCAGTAGTAAAGTCAGAAAGCTGTTCTTGTGTTAAACCGGCATCATTTACCGCCTCATCAAAAGCTTTGCTGGCGAGCAGGCAGGTACGTGTATATCCCAGGCTATTTTCAAGCCCGAGCATTGCTTTTAAAGATTCGTTACTCGTTTTGCATTCTCCAAAAGGCAGCAATGCGGCGTACTGTGATTCAAACCGGGCAGCTTTACCTATTCCGGTGACACCTGCGCGCAGGCTTTGATGGTTTTCATGCAGGTTCTCCCCTATCGCCGAAATAACTCCCATTCCCGTAACCAGCACTTTCCTCATATCAGGCGGTTTTCGTGTTGGCAAGAATATATTCCGCCATTCGGTTTACGTCTACAAGTATTTTTCTTCCCTCAGCCGGGTTGGTGATCTTGATCCCGTATTCTCTTTCAAGAAGTACTACCAATTCAAGCGAGTCAATGGAATCAAGGCCGAGATCGCCGCCGAAAAGTGGTTCGTCATCTTTGATATCCTGAGGATTAACGTCTAGTAAATTCAAATACTGTACAATTTGGCCCTTCAAAATGGGCTTCAAGCTTTCTATGTCCATATAAATAGTTAAATGCGCTGCTACGCTAGCCAAACTTAAAGAATTCTTTCGATCCGAAGTTTAAAATATGTCGCCAGCTGACAAATCAGTATAAAAATACCTAAAAATGAAAAAACCAGTCCGAGCTCGCGCCAGCTGCCGCCTTTCAGGAACAATACATAAAAGCCTTCGAGACACCAGTGCAGCGGCGAAAAATTGCTGGCTGTCTGCATGAATGCGGGCATCACAAACGTAGGTACCAGGATCCCGCCGATTGCACCGAAAATAATAATGGAAATGGCGCCGAATCCATTGGCCTGCTGCTCTGTTCTGGCAAATGCGCCGATCATCAATGCATAGCTTACTGCCGCCATACTGCTCACGAAGGTTACGGCCAGGAGTGCGATCAGATTTTCAGGAACGGTAAGCTGCGGTAATCCCAGCCGGGGCAAGATCCATATTCCCATTGAAAATGTGAGTGCAACCTGCAAAACAGCCACCATAACGTAAATGGCCATTTTGCTGAACATCACCAGCATAAATGTGGTCGGCATCGTCTTCAACCTCAGGAAGCTTCCGTTTATCCGTTCTTTTACAATGTTGCTGCCCAGGGAAACCACCATAAAAAACATCGCAAAAATGGTCCAGGCAGGTACGTTATGCTGCGTCGAATTAGGCAGTACTGTTGAGTTATTGTTGCTCGCTACGATCGGATCGATTTTCACGCGGTTCGATATCATCTTCTCTTTCAGTACTTCTGATTTATTACCAAGGTCCATACTCGCGTACATCCTGTCGATCATCAGCGAGTTTTCAATCATACCCATGTAAGACTGGATTATCCCCATGACTGACTGGCTGTAATTCTCCTGCAAAACCGGATCGTGATAAAAAGCGAGCCTCGGCATATCCACCTTTTCCCGCGTTGTGGAATCACTTTCCAGCCCGAGGTCCTGCATTAATATATTGCTAACATCTTGCGCATTACTTTCCAGACCCGCTGAAAATGTGGGTGGAATAAACAGCGCGATCAACTTTCCCCGCGCCAGCAATTCCTTTTTTAATGCACTTTGCTCGATCTGATCTTGTGAATCAATCTTGAAAAGACCCGATTTTTTCAAAGTATTCACCAGCTTTCCTCCTTCCTTTCCCGCATCCTTATTTACGACTAACAATGCGATCTGGTTTTCGTTGACCATTTTGTACGCACTATCCTGAATAATGGTGATGATAAAAACGAGGAGCAGCGGCATTAAGAAGAGCAGCGCAAGGCCGGTCTTGTCATTGATGAGCAGTAAGAACTCTTTTCGAAGTGAGGAAAATATTTTGAACATCCTAGTCCCTGTACGCTTCGCCGGTCAGATTGATAAATAGTGATTGCAGGTTTGGAACGTTGTGCTGCGTTTTCAAATCCTGTATATCCCCTTCAGCAATAACCTTACCATGATCTATCAGCGCGATGTTCTTGCAAAATTCCTCAGCCTCCGACATGTGGTGAGAAGTGTAGATAATGGTAGTACCTGCCTCATTGATGGATTGTAAATAGCGGATAATCGCATTGCGACTTTGTACATCCACACCTACGGTAGGCTCGTCCAGAAAAAGGATATCCGGTTTGTGAATAATCCCGATCGCCAGGTTTACGCGTCGCTTCATACCACCGGAAAACGTTTCAACTTTATCGTCAGCCGACTTTGAAAGACCAAGCACATTTAACAAATATTCTCTTCTTTCAAGCAGCTCGTTTTTGGGAATGTTATACATCGCACCGAAGTAGTCGAGGTTTTGGCGCGGTGTGAGCTCCTGATAAAATGCATATTCCTGCGGCACAAACCCGATCCTGCTTTTCCGCTCGATGGGAGACAGTACTTTACCATCAATAATGAATGCCGCTTCGCCTTCGGAAGGCGGAATTATCCCGCATAGAATGGAGATCAATGTCGTTTTCCCGGCTCCATTCGGACCTAACAAGCCAAAAACATCTGACCTGACAATATTGAGAGAAACATCGGTGAGGCTATTTTCCTGCGCAGATTTATATTTTTTTGAAACGTGCCGGATCTGAATGCATACAGGAGCAGAAATGTCTTCCATGCGCTACTTTCCTAAATTAAGTCTGGAAAGTTTCTCAAAGGCTTCTTTTTCAACTGAACGTATGTCCAGCATGATATCAGCGATTTCATTGAAATCCTTTTGCTCGGTCAACCTGCCTTTGTACACTCCTGCCATTTTGATAGCGCTTGCCCGCCACAGATCTCCCGCTTTGGTAAAATCTTCGGAAACCTGCGAGAGCCTGTCATCCTGCATATAAGCAGAAGCCTCTTCAAGAAATGCACCATAAAGAAAGCGAAAACCACCGCCGCCTGTCCCGATTTCTTCCTGCATCCGAACGATCTGCCCCAGGTACAAGCTCGCTTTCCGCAGGCCGAGCTTGTCGCGCCACTTGCGAACATGATTGGAAGTGTGCCTGATGCCGTCTACACCAGCAAAGTTGCCGGGAATGCGCAGCATATCGCGCACATTGCGGCGGATACCTTTTCCAATTCCTTTTCTGATCAGATCGTCAGAAATTGGCTTTACACTTTCCGGAAAGTAAATATGTCCCTTCGGTGCAAGCGGGCCCTGTGCGAAGCGGACACGCGATAGTTCTTCCCGCGATAGTGAGGTTACATCCTCCATTACCGGGTCGCTGATCAGATAGCGATCGTTTTCCTGACCAAAAACGATCAGGTTATGTGCATTGAAATGGAAGCGGTACTCTTTTGGGAAGTAGGTCAGGTGAAATACGCCGACCTGGCAGCCGACGGGTACTCCTTCTTTTACTTTCTGATCTAAAAATGCTTCGGCGGCAAGCAGGTTCGAGAATTTCTTTCTAGTCACATCAACACCCAGCGACTTGCAGGTACGCTTGAAAATAGCGCCGGGCATGGTCCTGAAAGAAATTGCAGGGCCGTTATTGACTGTCAGAAAAGGTATCTGTATATAAAAAAGACCCGATCCCATTCCGAATGCAAGTGGCTCGGTCATGAAATCCAGTCCGCGGTAACGCAGCAAAGCCGTTGTTACGCCATTCTCACAATGCGCCGTTTGGACGTGGTGAAATTCATCCGTTTGACTATCAACATTCACTGGCTTAACCTTTAAAATTTTTCAAACTATCAACTGTGATATCAAACGCGCGGGCATATTTTTCAAGTTTACGCTCGCTCAGTTTTTTGAATACAGCAGGTTTTAAATGTCTTTTGATGAAAAAAGAGAAGATACCTGTGTACCCCGAAAGTACGGGCAGGTCCATCAGGCGCAATTCCATAAAATAATAGATCGGGCTTTTTTCTCCTCTTATTACTGCCTGCCTGGCTTCTTCCACTCGCGCATTCACATCCTCCCAGGCACTGTCCAATGCAAGTTTCTTGACCTCCCAACCCTTACTCAGCGCCGTCTCGTACTTTCCGTCCTCATTTTTGACGTAGCATACTTCCCTCGTAAACTTCTCGAGAGCGCCTGTATCTTGTGGCAGATCTTCCTTTTTCATTTTGAAACTGGTTTTAACAAACAGTCAGCAAACAGAACATGTAAGAGAATCTCGAACTTTCCGGAACAGCGAGTAAAATCTTCTCTCCTTTTTTCAATGCGCCACTATGGAATACTTCTTCAAGCATCATATAGATAGAGGCTGCACCCACATTTCCTTTATTCACCAGGTTGGTATACCATTTTTCCTTAGGTATGCCCATTCCATTCATCTTCAGGAAATCGTCAATTTTATTTTCAAAAAAGTAGCTGGATAAATGCGGCAAAAAGTAGCTGATTTCATCCACGCTCATATTTTTCTTTTGAAGTATATCCTTCAATTTCGCAAAGCCTAATTTAACGATTTTTTCGCCTAATAGCTTCACATCCTGCTTGATACTGAATACCGAACGGTCTTGTATTTCTTCTGCAGCGTAGTCTTTATAACTCTGCAAAGTCCCGTCTTCAAGTTTGTCGGCGCCCATATACATACAGGCTTCGTACTCATTTGCGTAGGAACAACCTTCAAGCCAGTCGATTTTAAGGGAAATCCCCTCTGCATTCGGCTGAGGTTCTACCAGAAATGCCCCTGCGCCGTCTGAAAGCATCCATCTTAAAAAATCCTTTTCAAACGAGATGTATGGATTCTGCTCCAATCGTTGCAGCTGGCTGATTTCTTCCGCAAACTGATCAGCCTTTAAAACCGAAGAAAGCCGCTCGGATGCGCAGGAGACTGCTTTTTGCTTGTCTCCAACCTTTACCGACATGTAAGCGTATTTGAGCGCATGCATACCTGCACAACAAACGCCCGACGGAGATACCACCTCGACAGACGCCGTTTCCGGCAAACTTCCGTGCACCATAGAACCGTGCGAGGGCATTAGCTGGTCGGGACTGGAAGTAGCGCAGCTCAGGAGATCCATTTCTGCGATCTCGCCCGGATTATTTTTGAACAATCCTCTCACAGCCTGGGCCGCCATTTCTGCATTGGTGTGCGTAACAGCGCCATCCCGGGTCAGTGCGTAATACCTGCTTTTTATCCCGTTATTACGTAAAACGATTGCTTTTGATTTCGATGGCTTACCGTTGATGTATCCTAGATATTCTTCCATTTCTTCATTCGAAACGGACTCATTGGGCAAAAACTTGGCAATTCTTGTAATGTATGCTTCTGACATTATGATTTGATTTCAACCCCACAAAAGTATTGTTTTTTCTTCTTAATCGTATTTTCGGTAAAAGGCGCTACAAACAAATTGTACAAAAAAAGTATGACCGGTGCTACCATAAATAGAGCTACCAGCAGGTAATATTTGAAAAATCCAACTAGCCTTTTCCGTTTAGCCGGCGTGGTACCCTTTGTTTTGATCAGGTTTGCCCAGATCCTGAACAGCTTTTTGGCGCGTTGCTCGATAAAAAGGATATCTGTCGGGATGTCGATCAAACCCGTTGCGAGAATGTCGTGCTGCAAATTTCCGTATTCCTGCTTTTCATGAGCAATACGCACAATCCGGCCGAACTGCGCACCACTTTCGATATCTTTCTGACTCACGCCCGGCATTGGAAAAACGCCCCATTTTTTATCCTTCCTTCCGGTCAGCATCCAATGCAAAATCGTGAATGCACTGATCAGGTTGGAAGTCCGGTCCATAAATGGAATGTTCCCTACCAGCCTCCCGCCACCTGCGGCAATCAGCTTTTTCACGCTTTCCTGCGAATTGAGCCACATATTTCGACCGCCTATGATCGTAATCACAGGGGTACCATTCATCACAGCCTTGAAGGCAGGCGATTTCAAAAGGGATGTAAAGGGTAGCGAAGGCGAAAGAAACCAGGGTTGGTAACCGAGTACAATCAGGTCGTAATGCGATGAGGCAAAATGAAAGGGTTCCAGATCTATGGTCTCTTCCAGCACGCATTCAGGCATTTTATCAAAAAACTCGTCAGTAGTCCACGGAAACACAAACGGTTTCGCTGGCTTAATAATTACGCGCTCAATGTCAGCCTGGTCAAATGGGAGTAAAAAGTGGTCGATAATTTCGTTCAGTTGTCCCGTCTGCGAATAGTTTACGACAAGTATGTTTCCCATTTAATTTTTAATCCAATTTAAGCATTATTTCAGATCAGACGGGCTGAGTACCTTCGAGTTTTTTGCATAGTCAGCAACCGCGCTCTGCACACTCGGATGCAGCTTGCTGTACGCCGCCACAACTGCACGTTTATCCTCGTCGACCTGCTTGTTATATTTCAGGATTTTAGGTGCGTGTTCCTGGATTGTAAGTCGTAAAAACCGGTACTCAGCATTGTCCGGCTGACTTTTTATTTCTTCTTCCAGTATCTGCGCCCCTTTTTTAAATACCTTCAACTTCTCCCCTGCTCCTTTCACAAAACCCGCCTTTTTCATCGTCAACGCAGCGATATAGGCTTTGTTGCGAGACGTCGGCTTTTCGGATTCAAGTCCGGCAATCATTCTATCTATCGTGGATTCATCACCTGAAGACAGGGAGTTATAAAAAACACTTCTCTCAATTTGGGCCGCGGCAAATGCTGTAAATGCCAGACCGAGCATCAGGTAAGCAACCAGTGTTTTTCTCATCTCTATAAATTTACGATGTCTGTTTTAAAACGGATTAAGCCTGCTGCTTTTTCCTGCATTCCAGAATCGTATGGTAGCTATCCCCTATCAATGGATAAGTTTCAATCACCTCAAACCCAGCCTTATCGACCAATTCTTTCATCACGCCAATGCGGTACATTTTACTGTTTCCGTTGGCCATGATCGTGAAATACAAAGATGTTGCTACCAGGCTGTAATGCGCAGCAGGATAATTCTGGTTATCAAAAAATGGTTCCAGAATGTAAAGCGTTGTCTCTGGAGAGGCCGCCTGGTAAGCGTTTTCAAGAATCTGAACAATCTGCTCTTTTGAAAAGCAATCGAGGAATTGGCTCATCCAGATTACATCCGCACCCTGAGGAATTTTTTGGGCAGCGTCAAGCAGGTCAATCTCTTGGAATTCAATGCGATCCAGCAGATTTTTAGCAGCTGCATTTGCTTTGGCTACTTTCAGCTGCACGGGTAGGTCAAGTATTTTAATTCGGACTTCCTCGTCATGTGCACAGCAGGCAAAAGACCATTTGCCCGTATTCCCGCCAATGTCGAAAATCAGCCCAGGCTTTTTCCTGAACACAATCTTCAATGCGTCCGGAAATGCATTGTCCGAGTAATAATGGTCGAATTCGAACCAAGATGTTTTGGCTGGTTCCGGCAATACCGAAAGTCCCTCATAAATGGTGGGCCAGTCGCCCAGCACTTTCAATCCCTCCGGCTTCCCTTTCACGAAGCTTTCGGTCATATTTTTTGCGCCGAGGTAACATACATCATTCATAAAATTGATGTTGACCCGCGTCATTTCATCCTTCAAAAGAAAAAAGCCTACCTTGCTGATCCTCACGATGTCGCCTTCTATATCAACAACTCCGAGGACCTCAGCCGCCTCCAAAAGCAGATGAACACTGTACTCCGAAACGTCGAGCTTTTCAAGAATGGCATCCACGGTAACGCCCCGGCGGTGCTCACCGATAAACTGCAGAATACCCAACTCCCTTAGTGCGACTACCGATTGAAAATAAATCGGCCCGAACGCTATTTTCTGTGCTTCATACTTCGCCTCAATGGCAGATAATTCTTTTTTCATTATATGCATTTATGGTTCCTTACTTACCGAAGAAGAGGGGATCGTCCGGTCTTTAAACTTTCTGATGTGCTTTTTCTTTTTAAGATCCTCCTCGTGCCACACAATGTACTTGCCCATTGTGCCTTTAAACCGCTGAAAGAAATTTTCTCTGTCCGACAGCTTTTGAAAATTTGCTCTTGTGGTATTTTCCAGGTTGATCTTGGGCTCGTACAGATTCAGTACTTTGATCGTGTCGATCACCGTCGGAAGCAGCCCGATCGGCAGCTCATACCTTTTGATAAACCGGCGCATATAGCTTGTCTGAATGGGATCGGTAGACAATGCTACCTTTTCAAATCCCAGGTCTTTTGCAAGCCGGTACGAATAGTAGATGTTCTCGGTTGTATGCTGGGCTTTCTCTTCTGTAAACAGGTTTTCCCGCGGGACCCCAAGCGCTTCCGCATAGTTGGCCATCACACGGCTTTCAATATACTCTGTCGCCACGGCCGAGCCTGAGAAGATGATATTCTTTGTATAGCCCTTTGCATATAGATAATGCGCCCAGTGGATCCTCAGCTGTAAAATCATGTCCCATTTTTGTCCGTTAAACGGGTAGCCTGGCACAATGATCGCGTCATAGGGCTGCTCTTTTAAACCTTCCTGAAATGCTCTCTCCGCAGAGCGGTACAGCATTTTGCCACATCCTGACAATAATATGGAAAGCAGCACCGTAAGGATCAAGGTTGATATTCTCACAAGTTGTATTGTAAATTAAGCATTAAGCTGTGAAAAGTTCACCAAAACCGGCAAACAAATCACAGCTTATCAGGTAACATGATGGTATCGGTATTGAATTCTGAGCTTTAAAAATAAGCAATTCTATTTATTTCTCAGCCTTTAAAAGTCTTGCTCCACTTCTTGTACAGCTTGGAGTCAATCTCCTGGTTAATCTTGTAAACGGCGCCGGCCCAGTAATTCCTGAACCCGAAACCGCCTGCTTTTCCTTCAACGTGCTCGGTATAAAGCACCTTTTTTGTGCTCAGATCAATGAATGTAACCCAGGCAGTCATTTTCTCGGCAGTCTTGCTCAGATTTTCCACAACGTACACGATACCAATGCCGTCTTTCTCGCTGAGCGCGTATTTGGCTACTGATTTTTTGACCTGATCTTCTGTGATACTGTTTGCTGTTTCAGTAATATTCTCAGCCACATTAACTGACTTGTTGAACTTCACCATATCCTCCACTTTGGACACATACTGGCCGTCACTCAGATTAAATGCCTTTTGAAGTGAGAATTTTTTCGGCTCCATTTCGATCAGATTGTTCCAGCTCACGATATGCTGGTTCTGGATTGCTGTGGGATCTGTGAAGCCTACGGAACCCACATACTTGGCCTGCGTAAAATCAAGTCCGAGAAAAACGACTTTTGCTTTTCCGGCAAAAAGGTCGGCCATGGTATGATCGGCCCAAGCGGCGGCGGCATTGCAAAGCAGCAACGCAAAAAGTACTAACTTCTTCATAACCTGAGGTATTGAGTGAATAACTACTTAAGTTTCTTTTCTAGAAATGCAGCCAGTGACTTCCCTGCTTTGGCATAGGATTCGGCCAAACGCGCGCCGGTATCGAAGTCCATTCCGAAAGCCACAGCGCCTGGTACATTCCTCATCGCCAGCTCAGCAACCTTACCAGACTTGTTATTGGATTCCACCACGTCAATTTCGTAATCAATATATGCATTCCTGCGCATTACACCCACATTGAAGCCGGGCTCGACAAACTTGGTACGCACGATCATGGTATACGCCGCATCAGGACGGGATTGTACAATCTGCAAACCTTTGTCTTCCATTCCCTTATTAAACAGCTCTTCGAACTTGGGCTCGAAACGGTTTTTGCGGTCATCAACCCAGGCTTTTTTCCAGGCATCTCCCTTACCCGACTCCTTCGCATTGTACTCAGCGGCTTTTTTATCAAGATATTCCTGCTCAGTGGCAAACTTCCCTACTCCGAAGCTGGAATAATCGTACTTAACATTAACAATTTTCTGTCCCGATAACACGGCGACATCTCCGGAACGCGCCTCTACTCTCTGGGCGATTGAAGCATTGGAACTCAGGGCAACCATAGCGACTACGGATGCAAAAACGAACTTTTTCATGGACTGATTGATGTATATTTAAATAATAGAGGATCAAATATATATCAATTTTTCAGGTTTGCGTTTTTCCTGACGGAAGATTCGGAGCGAGAGTTCTTCAGCGGTTATAAACTCAAAAACGGGAGTTACCCTGAGCCGTGATTTAAACAATGAATGGAGCATTTCACGGAAGGCCGGCGTGTGTAAATGCATGGCCAGCAGTACAGTTATCTCATCATTCCCAAACTCGTTTTTAGATACCACAACCTGGTACAGCTCTACTTCCCTCACCATATCAAGTACATCGAAAATAGCGGGCGGGAAAATGGTTGTCCCTTTAAATTTGATCATCTGCTGCTTCCTGCCGACAACCGGGCCAAGCCGCGGACTCGTGCGGCCACACGCGCACGGACTATAATATACATGACAAAGATCTCCCGTTTTGTAACGGAGCAGCGGCATACCTTCTACTCCCAGGGTTGTAACAACTACTTCCCCAAGTCCACCCTCCTCCATTGCCTTACCCTGCTCATCCACTACTTCAAGGATCAACAGGTCCGGATTCAAATGCCCGCCTTTTCCTTCACCACATTCAGTAAATGCGGCGCCCATTTCGGTGGATGCATAGGTAGAAAACAATTTCACATTCCATTGCGAAGTGATCCTTTTCCCCAATTCATTATATGTAAAATCAGGATTGCGGATCGGCTCACCGATGCAGATGATCGACTGAATACTCGAAGACTGAAAATCAATATTGTTGGCGAGTGCATAGTCTATTAATCTTGGAATAAACGAAGGTATCGCAATGATGACCGTGGGAGAAAAGCGCTGGATTGACTCCCATTGCAGGTAAGGTGCACCCGGACCGACGCGGATCATACCTGCGCCCATCTTCCGCGCGCCCATCCAGTAGGCAAGTCCGGCCATAAACCGGCGGTCGATAGTGGTCATTAACTGGTAAATATCGCGCTCACTTCCACCCGCGCATTTGAAAGACTCCGCTTCGTTTGTAGCCAGTCTTTCAATATCCGAATCTGTCAGGTAAAATGCGACCGGATCGCTAAGTGTACCGGAGGTTGTCACATAATCCGCTATCCTGCTTTTAGGTACACAAAGAAAATCATCATTCGCAGCCGCCAGATCATCTTTCGTTGTGAATGGAAGTGAGGAAAGATCTGCAATTTTAAATACAGCTTCAATATCAACACCGTGCTCCCGAAAAACCCGCTGGTAATAAGGGGAATGGTCACTTACGTAAGACAACAAATATTTTAGGCGGTTATCCTGCGCCTCACGGTATGCTATTTGACTCATTAACTATCTCTTTTATAATAGAACCCTGACCGCTTGCTTTTTCTGCAGTCCGATATTTTTTGCTCAATGCCGTGTTCTTCGCGGATCGAAGCCACGTCCATTTTAAGCGCCTGCCGATAGTAGCCGACAGCCTTCTTATTCTCTTCTTTGGCTTTAAAATAATCGCCCAGGGCTACATAGGTTGTGTAGCTTTTAGGGTTACTCGCTATGAAACTTTTCTCCGCAGCAGGTGTCAGCTCAAATGGAATCCCCATCATCACAAACTTCGTAATCTTCTGCCGTGTTTCTTTAAACGCTTCAAATTTGCGGTAATCCGGCGATTGCAGGAATGGATCTTCACTGATCATTTGAGCACTTTCCTGATTGATCTTACCAGCAAAAACATCATTCAGGTTGTAATGAATGAATGCACCGAGCTGGTAAGGCGGCGTCGAGATCCACATTTCCTTTTGTTCCGGTTTGAAAAGGATACCATGGTGCGCGATCAGCTGATTGAGCGATTTTGCATTTCCATATCCGATAAACTTGTCATCAATCCCGTTCTTGTCCCGCAAAATAGCCGCAGCCTCATTCACGTCCAGCGGATAAGAACGTTCCATTAACTGTGTCATACGGTCAAACCGCGCTTTGGAGTCAGAGGTAGCAATGTTCCGGATGTTTACAGAATCGCTTGTAAATGTGCTGCCCTGGTAATGATTGGCGCAAACGAGGTAATCTTTTCCTGATTCATACACATCCATTTTCTGAGGCGACTTTTCAATAATCACCGCCTTCTTGTCGGCCGCAGAGCCGATCAGCAGCGACTCCGACACGAAAGTCTCGCTTCGCTGCGCGATTTTCGTTGCTTCTTCAATATTGGAAGCATATTGCAGGATTTCCCGCGCGAGAATGGAAATAGGTTCTTTGGCAGTAAATGGAACATCCGATTTGGACGCATTTAATGTAACAGTTACACCTTTTTCATTCATCCCGGACACTACCCCCGTTAACCCGGCCCAGGAGTAAGAGGCAAATTTATATCCTTTATCAGGTTTCATAAAGACGATCAACTTGTCCTCTGCAAATGCATCGCCCATATAAAAGTCAAAGTTGCGCGCGATCAACAAAGTTGAATCGCTGGACAAGCCATTCTTGACCGCAAAAGAAGTACAGCCCACTACTACATTCATGTCCGCCAGTGCGTGACCAATATCATGCGCCGCGTGGTAGTTCATGATACGGTAATATTTGGGCGCTATGTAGTTGAACTGATCCGAGAATGACTGGGAAACGCCATAAATCTCCTGCTGGTTTTCCTCCGGGATGTATTTATAAATGTCCCGGTTAAACCAGCCTACGAAACCTTTCAGTACCTGCAAAAACATGGAACTCGGGATCAACTCCTTGATTTGTCCCACGAAATGCACTTCCTGCTTCTCCATTAACTCCTTTGCGAGTACGCCGTAAATCAATCCTCGCTCGTAAGGCGCACCTTCCAGGTACATTTCCCAAATCCCGTGCTTATTCTTTTTCAGCCAGCAGTTACCCACTGCATAATGGTCTTTCCCAAGCTGTACACGTTTGTAACTTTCGGGAGTTTTATTACTTTCAATTTTTGGGGCAGGAAGATTGATCCGCCACAGGAAGAGCCCGAACAAGATTCCGATCACCAATAGGAAAATGGAAAGCGCTTTAAGAACGGATCTGGCTATTTTGTTTTTAGGCCACATAAGGAAATGCAATGCGCAGACAATAGATACGCAGCTGTTTTATGATCAAAATTAACGATTAATGCCAATTTGTTGTATAAAAACCATTTCACCGAAAGCCCGGCTTGGACTTTGGCACATGACCGAAACCTGGCAGGAGCTGCGGAGCCTGGTTAACCTTCCTGAGGAGGCATTTGCACAATTAAAAAGCATTTCAAAAGACAAAAGAAAACAAGAGTGGCTCGCCTGCCGCATGTTGATCCAGGAACTTACTTCCCGGCCGCCGGTTGTCAGGTACGATACCAACAGGAAACCGCATATTCCCGATAGTTCTTACCAGCTGTCAATGTCGCATTCAGGTGATTTTGCAGCTATATATCTGGCTGACGAACAATTGGTTGGTACAGATATCCAGCAAATGAAACCTTCCATTTCAAAAGGAATTGACTATTTTTTGAATGAAGAAGAGCAACAATGGATCAATGCAGCTGACAATCTTTTGCTGCACCTGATCTGGTCAGCCAAGGAATCCGCATTCAAGTATGCCGGCGACGCTGAGCTCGATTTGAAAAAACACATTACGATAAAGCCTTTTAAAAGCAACCAAAATGGCCGATTTGAAGTTTTGCTTGCAAGTAAAGGTACAAACCAAACACTTCCAGTAGCTTACGATACCTTTGAAGATTACGTACTGACCTGGACACTATAATCCGGACCCAAGCCTTAACATAACCATCTATGCGCCGATTTTTTACGATTGTTCTTGCATTTACCTTCTTTACAGTCTCTGCTCAAAACCCCACCCTCTCTTCCAGCGAGATTTTCCAGAATATCAAAAAGCTCAATGTACTTGGCTCCGTACTTTACATTGCGGCCCACCCCGACGATGAGAATACATTGATGCTCTCTTATCTGTCCAAAGATCAGATGGTGCGAACCGGGTACCTGTCTTTAACGCGGGGCGACGGCGGACAAAACCTCATAGGTGCAGAGCAGGGCTACAATATCGGTGTGATCAGAACGCAGGAATTACTCGGAGCAAGGCGCATTGACGGCGCACAGCAGTTTTTTTCCAGAGCTTACGATTTTGGTTTTTCCAAAACGCGGGATGAAACCTTAAATTTCTGGGATGCTAAAAAAGTGCAGGGAGATGTGGTTTGGATGATCAGGAAATTTCGTCCCGACGTCATTATTACCCGGTTTCCACCTGACCCACGCGCAGGCCACGGACACCATCAGACTTCCGCGTACCTTGCTGAGGAAGGTTTCAAATTGGCAGCTGACCCGAATGCATATCCCGACCAGCTAAAATTTGTGAAACCCTGGCAAACAAAGCGCCTGGTTTGGAATACCTATACGCCCGGCTTTACTAACCAGCAACCTACGGGTGAAAAAAGCCCGTTTATTTCCATTGAAATCGGTGGTTACAATCCGGTTTTGGGAAAATCTTACACCGAAATCGCTGCGGAAAGCAGAAGTCAGCACAAGAGCCAGGGCTTCGGCAGCTCGCCTCAGCGGGGCGAGCGCATTGATTTTTTCCTTCATAAAGTTGGTCAACCTGCTCAGAAATCTCTTTTCGACGATGTGGATATCAGTTGGGAAAGAGTGAAGGGAAGTGAAAAAGTGCAGGCACTGTTAACACAGACAATCCGAAATTTTGCAGTCAACAAACCTTCTGCTTCCATTCCTGACCTGTTGAAAATCAATGCAGAGCTGAACAAGCTGGACACTTCAAATATTTACGTAAAAACGAAAAAGGACGAAATACGTGAACTGATCATTCAGTGTGCCGGACTTTGGTTTGAATCTAATCCGGCCGACTTTTCAGCAGTTGCGGGCGACGTAGCTGCGGTAAATGTATCCGTGATCAAAAGATCTGATTACCCTGTTAAGCTGGTTTCAATGAATTGGATCGGCAAAGACAAAGACAGCCTGCTGAACCTTTCGCTGAATGAAAATGAGCTTAATAATTTTGGGATAAAAACAAAGTTGCCCGAGACACTGAAACTCAGTCAGCCTTACTGGCTTGAAAAACCCATTGAAAAGGGAGTTTTCCAGATTGACAAACAAGAAGATATTGGCTTCCCGGAGAACCGGCCTGAGACAGTTACCACTTTTACATTCGAAATCGGCGGCCAGCTCTTTTCCATTCCACGGCCCTGGATTTACAAGTTTGCCGATCCGGCAGAAGGAGAAATTTACCGTCCATTCGAAATCCGGCCGGCAGTTACCACGACGATTGCAGAGCCAGTGTACATCTTTGCTTCGGCCGAGCCAAAAACGGTAACAATGGTAGTGGAGGCACAGAAAAGCAATGTGAGCGGGGTACTCAAACCGCAGATACCAGCTGGGTGGAAGTCTGTACCTGAATCTGCCACTTTTACATTGAGCAATAAGTACCAGCAGCAATACTTTTCATTTATCATCACGCCGCCGATCATTAACCAGGAAGTTTCGCTGAAAGCTGTTGCAACAGTAAATGGCGAGACTTTTGATAAATCTATCCGCACGATCGCGTACCGTCACATTCCGTCACAAACGATTTTCCCTGGTTCAGAGGCCAAACTGGCGAAAATTGACGTAAAAACAACTGCCAAAAACATCGGCTACATTGCAGGGGCTGGCGACGATGTTCCTACCGCATTGCGCCAGATGGATTGCCAGGTCACGATGCTGAATGCAAATGGACTGTCGAAAGACCTGAGTGTGTTTGACGCGATCGTTGTTGGTGTACGTGCATACAATACCGAAGATTACCTCACGAATTACCAGGGCAAACTGATGGAGTACGTGAAGAATGGAGGTACAATGGTAGTACAATACACTATACCCGGACAGAAAGTTAAAGAAATCGGTCCGTTCAAAATTGAGCTTGGGCGCGAGCGGGTAACAGAAGAAGATGCAGAAATGCGGTTTTTACAGCCAGACAGTCCAATTCTGAACTTCCCTAATAAGATTACTAAACAGGATTTTGAAGGCTGGATCCAGGAACGCGGTCTGTATTTTGCCCAGGATTGGGACAAGCAGAATTATAAGGCATTGTTTTCGGCCAATGATGAAACCGAGAGTGCGAAAGAAGGCAGCCTGCTTTATGCGCAATATGGAAAAGGCCACTACATTTATACTGGCCTTTCCTTTTTCCGTGAACTTCCTGCGGGTGTAACCGGCGCTTACCGCCTGTTCGCAAATATGATTTCAGTTGGCAAAAAATAGGTACTATTTCACGTTTTTGCGGCGGTTACGCTGGAAATCTTCGAGTACAAATCCTCCCAGTCCTTGCAGGTTGCTGTAATAAGCACGGCCATTGTTGACCTGCGTAAAATTTTGAACAAACTGTTTGAGGTAAGGATCGGTGGCGATCATAAAAGTAGTAACGGGGATATCCAGCCTGCGACATTGCGCAGCCAGCGTAAGTGTCTTGTTGATGATCTTACGGTCTAGTCCGAAGCTATTTTTATAATACCGGATTCCTTCTTTGAGGCAAGTTGGCTTTCCGTCGGTAATCATGAAAATCTGCTTATTCCGTGTCTTTTTGCGGCGCAGAATATCCATTGCGAGTTCAAGGCCTGCAACTGTATTGGTGTGGTAAGGCCCGACTTCGAGATAAGGTAAATCTTTGATCTGGATCTGCCAGGCATCATTTCCGAAGACAATAATGTCCAGCGAATCTTTCGGGTATTTGCTTCTGATCAACTCAGCGAGCGCCAATGCGACTTTTTTGGCTGGCGTAATACGGTCTTCACCATAAAGGATCATAGAGTGACTGATATCGATCATGACCACAGTCGCTGTCGTAGTTTTCTGCTCGCGCTCCACTACTTCCAGGTCATTTTCCATCAGCATAAAATCGCCGATTCCGTGGTTCACCTGTGCGTTTTTGATCGACTCCGTCATTGCAATCTGATCAAGTGTGTCACCAAACTGAAACTGGCGCACGTCGCTGCTAAGTTCATCCCCCACTCCCAAATGCGGGGTATGGTGGTTACCGCCCGATTTCGACCGTTTTAGTTTGCCGAATATCTCGTCCAATGCACTTTTCCGAATGCTCTTTTCAGCCTTCGGCGTCATGATCAGCTTGTTTTCACCTTCCTGCCGCTCTTCGGTGATGTAGCCTTTCTTTTTCAGATCGTCAAAAAAGTCGCCGATTCCGTAAGAATCGTTCGTCAGATTATATTGCCTGTCAAGCTCGCTGAGCCACGACATAGCTTCGCTTACGTCACCCGAAGTCATGAGTAACAGTTGCTGAAAAATGTCGAAAAGCTGCTCGAACTTGCTGTTAGCACCTTGCTCGGCGGGTATGAACTTGGAAAAACGATGTCCGCGCATGATTGTAAAAATAAAAAGGCTGTAAAAGATTCGGCTACTTCCAAGTTAATTGAAAGTAGCCGAATGTCAATGTTCTGATCTTCTTAACTATGCTTCCTCAGCACAAAACTCTTCGAACGCCATTTGCAAATGCTGAGCGATCATCTCAGCAGAGCGGCCTTCAATGTGGTGACGCTCTACAAAGTGGATCAGCTCTCCGTCTTTGAACAACGCCACTGCCGGCGATGATGGCGGATAAGGCAATGTATATTCGCGCATTTTCGCAGTTGCTTCCAAATCTGCTCCTGCAAATACAGTTGCAAGATGGTCAGGCTTGATTTCGCTGCGAGACAATGCCGCTCTCACACCAGGACGAGCAGCACCTGCTGCACAGCCACACACTGAGTTAATCACTACAAGTGCAGTTCCTTTTGTGTTTTGCATGAAGTTGTCTACTTCTTCAGCACTTGTAAGATCCTGAAAGCCAACGTTTACGAGTTCGGCTTTCATTGGGGCCACTAATTGCGGTGGATACATATTCTTTAATTTTTATGGTTATTTTTTGACTTCGGCTTTCAGCTGTCGGCTGTCAGCCACTTTTCTTTTATTTTAATGTCAGCAACAATAGCTGTTTCCAATTTATTACTTTATTAAAGCCGAGAACAGACGGTCAGTTTCTTCCTTAATTTCAAAGCCGACGGCCGAAGTAACCTACATAAACCCCAGCTCCAACTTTGCTTCTTCTGACATCATTTCGGTTGTATAAGGCGGATCGAAAGTCAGCTCTACGCTAACATCATTCACACCTTCCACCTCGCGGATTTTCTGCTCCACTTCACCAGGCAAAGTACCTGCAGAGGGGCATGATGGAGAAGTTAATGTCATGGAAACGAACACGTTATTTACCGGAAATACTTTCAAATCGTAAATCAGGCCGAGTTCATAAACATCCACGGGAATTTCCGGGTCATAAACAGTTTTAATAGCCCTAATTACTTCTTCCCGCAATTCTGAATCTGACATTGTTTTTGTTATTATCTGATGATTTCAATTATTCTGCATTGACAGACTTGGCCTGATAAGCGAATCCGTAGGCTTTCATCTGTTTCAACATCGCCGCGAGTCCATTGGATCTTGTCTGCGCCAGGTGCTGGTGTAAGCCGATCCTTTCCATAAAGTACAGATCAGCATTTGCGATTTCCTCCGGCGTATGTCCCGAAAGCACTTTTACCAGCATACTAACCAGACCGCGCACGATAATCGCATCACTGTCCGCCTCAAATTTCAACAAATCACCGTCCATGTAAGCATTAAGCCAAACCCTGGACTGGCAACCTTTAATGATATTATCCTCTGTTTTGTATTGTTCTTCCAGAGGAGGGAATTGCTTTCCGAGATCGATGATATACTCGTATTTGCTTTCCCAATCATCAAACAATTCAAAATCAGAAATTAGTTCGTCTTGTATCTCGTTTATCGTCATTGTAAATATTATTATGCGGCAGCAGTTTTGGTCTCTACCCAGTTAATCAGCGATTCAGCCAGCTTCAAGCCAGTTGCAGAAATATCGGCTGACTGATTTCCATCATAGCCCATTGATAAATGGAGCGTGTCGTACGCGGTATGAAAAGATGTTAACGCCTTCTTATCCAATTTCCCGATCTCCTGCAAATACCAGTCGACACTCTTTCTCCCTTTTCCTTTCACGCCGAGTAATCCATCCAACGCAACCAGTATTCCCGTATAAGCGGCATGTCCAGCCAACTTCACATACTTCTTATCCTGGTAAAAACCATCCTCTTTCTTTGCTTTTTCTCTTAAAATTTCCTTCGCATTATCGAGGTAACGCTTTGCCTCCTGAACTGAATTCTTCATAGATATGTGTATTTGTAAATTTGATGAGGCAGTAATCTACAACATTATCCAAGCATTCTTTTCACCTTATGAAGACCCTTTATCAGAAGGTTGATCTCTTCTTTCGTGTTGTAAACAGCAAATGACGCGCGGGAGGTTCCGGTAATGTTGAAGCGGCTCATTAATGGCTGCGTGCAGTGGTGGCCCGTGCGCACGGCAATACCCTGCTGATCCAGCAAGACACCAATATCCTGGTGGTGAATTCCGTCAATAACAAACGAAAGCACGCTCACCTTCTCTTTGGCCTGTCCGATGATCTTTAAGCCCTCAATCTCACGTACTGCCTCAGTAGCATATTTCAGGAGCTCATTCTCGTATGCAGCAATATTTGCTTTTCCCAATGTCTCCACATAATCGATCGCGTATTTTGCGGCAACTACATCCGCAATGTTCGGTGTACCGGCTTCAAACTTATACGGTAGCTCATTATAGGTTGTTTTCTCAAATGTCACTTCCTTAATCATCTCGCCACCACCACGGTAAGGCGGCATTGCATTGAGTAAATCCCTTTTACCATATAAGATCCCCATTCCGGTAGGACCGTAGATCTTATGCAAGGACAATGAATAAAAATCACAATCAAGATCCTGTACATCCAGGTGCAGGTGCGAGCTCGCCTGCGCGCCATCGAGCAGTACCTTCGCTCCTACCGCATGCGCTTTTTCAATGATCTCTTTTACCGGATTGAT
Source organism: Dyadobacter sp. Leaf189 (assembly GCF_001424405.1). Lineage (GTDB taxonomy): Bacteria > Bacteroidota > Bacteroidia > Cytophagales > Spirosomataceae > Dyadobacter. The sequence goes on along the minus strand of NZ_LMPS01000001.1, from coordinate 2,172,930 downwards.
CGTTCCCAGCGAATTGGAAACGTGCACTACTGATACAAACTTCGTCCGTTCCGTAAGCAGCTTTTCATATTCATCCATCAGTAATTCACCCTCGTCGTTGATCGGGATCACTTTGAGAATGCAGCCTTTCTCCTCGCAAAGCATTTGCCAGGGAACAATGTTGGAGTGGTGCTCCATTGTTGAAATAATTACTTCATCGCCTTCTTTCAGGAATTTGCGACCATAAGTAGCAGCAACAAGATTGATCCCGTCGGTAGTACCGGAAGTAAATATGATCTCCTCGGAAAACTGCGCATTCAAAAACGCCTGCAAGCGCTTTCTGGATTGTTCGAAGGCAGACGTCGCCTTCTCGGCCAGGTGATGGATACCGCGATGGATATTCGCGTTATAGTGCTCATAATAGCCCGAAATCGCATCCAGTACAACCCGCGGCTTTTGCGTTGTCGCCGCATTATCGAAATACACAAGCTGCTTTCCATTTACTACCTCATTGAGGATCGGGAAATCTTTCCGGATGGATGATATATCAAAAGGAATATTCATGAGATGTTTTTTAAGAAAAATACCCAACCCAAAAAATTGAGCTGGGCAACAATAAGCTGTGTCCGGTCTGATTTCGGACGTTTATTTGGTAGCCAGCTTTTCAGCTATTACATTTTCCAGGTACTCTCTGATCGAATCAATTTTGATCTGGGAAACTACATCAGCGCAAAAAGCAAACATCAGCAGCGATAGCGCCTCTGAATGGGAAATACCTCTTGAACGCATGTAAAACAGTGCTTCTTCATCTATCTGCCCCGTTGTCGTTCCATGTGAACATTTCACATCATCCGCAAAAATTTCAAGCTGCGGCTTGGTGTTCATGGTAGCGTCGGGAGACAATACAATGTTTTTGCAGGATTGGAATGCATTCGTCTTCTGTGCGTCAGGACGAACGAAAATCTTTCCATTGAAAACACCTTTCGACCTGTCTCTCAGAATGCCTTTATATAATTCATTGCTGTTAGAATTCGGCTTGCGGTGATCAGCTGTGGTATGATTATCTACGTGCTGCACGCCGTCCGGGAAATAGAGACCATACATATACGCTTCACAACGTTCTCCGTCAATAACAATATTGAGGTTATTTCTGGTAAAACGTCCGTTCAAAGTAACGGTACCTGCGTAGAACTGCGAACGGTCAAGCATTCTTACCTGGGTTGTACCCACATGATATGCTTTGTCGCTCTCATTCTGCACTTTGTAGTATTCCACCCCTGCATCTTCACTTACATAAATCTCTGTTACTGCATTTGTAAATGAGCGCTCAGTACCCAATGTCCGGAAAGCTTCTGCCAGTTTCAAATGTGCATTGCGGCCAACTGAGATAATATTCCGTGGCTGGCTGCCAATGTTCTGACTTCTTGCGTCACTTACAAAACGGAGAATTACAGGATGCTCTACCGTTTTATTTTCAGGAACATGTATAAAAATCCCGTCGTGAGTAAAAGCGGTGTTCAGTTCAGTAAATGCATCGCCACTTTCACCAGCCAGCTCATTGAAAAAAGAATTGATCAGATCGGGATCATTCTTGATTGCATCTGACAGTGAGCTGATCGTCAGCTGGTCAGACGAAGAAACCAGCCTCGACAAACCAGCGTGGTAGTGTCCATTGACAAAATAGATAATATTGGCATCCTGCTCGGGAATTTTAAGATCTTCCAGGTCGCTCAGCTCAATATCACTTGCTGCATTGAAATTATATGATTCACTTACCAGTTCTTTCACGTTAGAGTATTTCCACTCTTCGTTCTTGATCGTTGGGAAGCCTAATTTATCAAACCTGGCCAATGCCGCACGTTTTTTCTGGTGAAGCGCAGACGCCGCTGCGCCGTTCATGACAGATTCACGTGCGTAAAAGTCTGTAACAAGCCGGGTTTTTAAATCTATTGTTTCGGTACTCATCGAATTTTTAATAAGGTACTTTAATGCCAAGAAACTCCACAAACAAGGTTCTTAACTGACTGCTTCCACTTCGGCTTTGATCCAATCGTAACCTTTTTCTTCCAGCTCCAGAGCCAGTTCCTTCGGTCCGGATTTCACGATCCTGCCTTTATAAAGTACGTGTACATAGTCAGGAACAATGTAGTCGAGCAGACGCTGGTAGTGAGTTACCACGATAGTAGCGCGCTCGGGAGAGCGAAGTGAATTCACGCCTTCCGAAACAATGCGCAATGCATCGATATCCAGACCGGAGTCTGTTTCATCCAGGATCGCCAGCTTGGGTTCCAGCACAGCCATTTGAAAAATTTCGTTGCGTTTTTTCTCACCGCCTGAAAATCCTTCGTTCAATGCGCGTTTCAGCAATGAATCGTTCATACTCACCAACTTGGCTTTTTCACGCACCATTTTGAGGAACTGAGCTGCATCCAGCGGGCTTTCGCCTCTGTATTTACGAATTTCGTTAACCGCAGTTTTCAGGAAGTTGATGGTCGTAACACCGGGAATTTCAACAGGATACTGGAATGCAAGGAAAATACCTTCCGCTGCTCTTTCCTCAGGCGCTATTTCAAGAATATCTTTTCCATTAAAAGTAACACTCCCTCCTGTCACCTCATATTCCTCTCTTCCCGCAAGTACTGACGCCAGCGTACTTTTGCCGGAACCGTTAGGACCCATAATAGCATGTACCTCACCTGGTTTCACTTCCAGATTGATACCTTTTAATATTTCCTTACCTTCAACTGAGGCACGCAAGTCATTTATTGAGAGCATAACTGATTAATTCTTAATAGATAGTTCGTGGCAATTTTACCGCAAAAGTAACACGTTTTGACCGTAAAAGAAAATGGACGCAACTGGCTGAAAACGTGCGCCACACCTAACCTACAACCTTTTTAATACCGCCCTTGTTCCCGTATAAATGATATTATATCTCAAAACTGCTGCAACCTTGCCCCTGACCTGCAAGGCTATTTTTAATTGATCAATAAACCTTTATTTTGCGATCACAGCATTGTAACACTTCATGCAAACATCTGAGACAGATCACCGCTACCAGGTAAAAGTCACGTCTGAAACCGGGCGGCTCAAACGGCTTTTGATCCACAGTCCCGACCGTGGACTTGGCAAAGTAGTGCCCAGCAAAGCCCAGGACTGGCTTTTTGAAGACATTGTTCACCTGGATACCATGCGCCGGGACGAATACGATTATTATATCAAGCTGCTGCTCTATTTCCTTGATCCCGGAAAAATAAAAGGAAAGCTCGCAGAAATTGATGCAGACCCAAGACGATCCTTTTTCATCCCAGGCTCTGACAATTATTATAACTCAGACTGCGTCGTTGATTTTCAAAAGTTACTGGCTGAGATTCTGGAAGAGCCCGGCACCCGCAGCAAGCTCACTGCCGCGATCTGCGGCATTGAAAAATGCGCGTTTGCGATACAGGAAGAGCTGCACACCTGCCACCCGCACGAGCTGGCGAAGATCTTCATCTCCGGCTCGCGCTCCGACGAGCGAATGCTTTTCGCACCGCTTCCGAACCTTATTTTTATGCGGGATATTGGTATTGTGATCAACGATTACATTCTCCTGAACAAACCCGCCAAAACAGCCCGGACCCGCGAATCCATTCTGGCGCAGTATGTATTTTTCTACCATCCGATGTTTGAACATGTCAGGAACAATCTGATTGAGATACCTGACAATGAAAAGCACTTTTTGCTGCCCGACGACGAAAAAGCGAGTGATTACCACCGCTGCACGCTGGAAGGAGGCGATATCATGACGGTGGCACCAAACCACCTCGTGATCGGGTGCAGCGAGCGGACCAGCATTTATGCCGCGCAGCAGGTGATGAAGATTTTGTTTGAAAAAAATGTGGTCAGCAAGATCACAATCATCAAGATCCCCAAAAAGCGCGATTACATGCACATTGACACCATTTTTACTCAGGTCAAAAAAAACGTATGGGTGTTATTGGGTTCATTGGCCAGGCTCGGCGACGAGGCACGAAAGAAAGATGTTTTGCACTTCTTCGCCCCGGCGGATGCAAATAAGGAATTCAGGATATTGCAATTTGAAAAGGGAACGGAGCAGCCGCGCGAGATTGAGAACCTGGAAGATCTTTTGGCCGATATAAGTAAAACCGATCTCGGCAGCAAAGAGCCCGTGCAGTTTATCTACTCCGGGGACAATGAATTTCCCTACGGCGAGCGCGAGCAATGGACCGATTCCTGTAATCTGCTTGCTTTGCAGGAAGGCGTGGTAATAGGCTACGACCGCAATGATAAAACGCTGGAAGCTTTTCGGAAGAAGGGATTTTCGGTGATCAGCGCCAAAGATATCCTGCAACAATTTGAGTCAGGTAAGCTTGTTCCGGAAACGCTTCGCGACACATTCATTACCCTGCCCTCCGCTGAACTTTCCCGTGCAAGAGGCGGATCGCATTGTATGAGCATGCCCGTTCTGCGTGAATTTTAATATTGTAATCGTGCCTTTTCGATCGTAAATTGCTGTAAAAAAACTCCTATGCGCGTCATCACTTCATCTGCCCAAATACAGCCACAGTCAACTTCCAGGATCATGATGATCCGCCCGGCCAGCTTCGGGTTCAATGAAGAGACTGCCGCCACCAACGAGTACCAGCAACGCAATTTGTCGGAGGCCGAAAACAATACGCCCGCGCAAACAGCCGAGGAAGAATTCGAATTAATGACGGATCAGCTTGGCAAGGCGGGCATTAACGTGCAGATATTTAATGATACCGATTACATCAGGCGACCTGATGCTGTTTTCCCTAACAACTGGGTATCCTTTCACCAGAGCGGAAAAGTAGTATTGTACCCGATGATGGCGCAGAACCGCCGGCTCGAAAGGCGGGAAGACATTATTGAAGCGCTCGGAAAAGAGTACAAGATTGAGGAAATCATCGACCTTACTTACTTCGAAAAAGAAGGCAAATTCCTGGAAGGCACCGGCAGTATGGTGCTCGACAGAAGATACAAAATCGCTTACGCCTGTCTTTCACCCCGGACACACCCCGAAGTGCTGGCCACATTTGGTGAAGCAATGGGCTATGAAATCATCGCATTCAATGCGACTGACGAAAATGACAAGCCCATTTACCATACGAATGTCCTGATGTGTGTGGGCGACATTTTTGCCGTGGTTTGTCTGGAAGCCATCAAAGATCCGGATGAAAGATTAATGGTAAGAGCTGCTCTGGAAGACACCAGTAAATACATCGTCGAAATATCTCTCGAACAGGTGCGGCACTTCGCAGGCAATATGCTGATGGTGAGAAATGCGCGTGCAGACAAGTTTCTGATCATGTCCACACAAGCTTACGAATCACTTACCAGCACGCAGGTCAAGCAATTGAACGAATATGCGCGTCTGCTGCATACGGACCTTTCTTACATTGAAACTTATGGCGGAGGCTCTGCCCGGTGCATGATGACGGAAATCCATTTACCCAGAAAATAAAAAAATGCTCCCGTTTACAGGAGCATTTTTCGAATACATAACCCTAATCCAAATTCCTAGTCTTTAATATCTGCTTTCGCCTTAGCGATTTTTTCATTCGTTTTAGCCTTGAATGCATCCCACTTCTCGGCAGTTTCGTCTTCTACCTCGTTCCAGGAAGCTTTCAGCTCATCTTTTTCTTTATTGAGCTCAGCTTTGCGGTCGCGCCACTTTGCTTTTTCCTTGTCAGCGGCTTTCTCCATTTTGGCGTCAGCCTCCTCTATTTTTCTGTCGAGCTTTGCAACAGCATCGTCAATATCTTTTTTCAATGAAGCCTTATCTTCTTTCACTTTCGCCTCAAAATCATTCCCGGCTTCTTTGATGTCGGCTTTCGCTTCGGCAACATTGTCATCCATGTCGTCTTTCGCCTCGTCAACCGTTTCCTGTGCAGAATCTTTTGTTTTTTCTGAACAGCTTGTCATTGTCAGCATGCCCATGGTCAGCATCGAAGCGACCATCAAAGTGATCTTTTTCATATTTCGTTTTTTTGGTAAGACTTGTGTGCGAATGTTGTCATTCGAAGGTGTTATTACAAAAACCTTACCACAAACGTATAGTGCTCTTTTCAGTTCTTTTTTGTGGAAGTTTGTTCTCAATGCCTTACTTACCCGTTTTGGCTGAACTTCGCGCAATTGGAATGGGTTTGTTGGTAAATAAACAAGCCTGGTATCTTTATATATCTGGTTTTGTACTTTACTGGTATAATCACAGCATCATGCGTCAACTTTACCCACTAGCCCTTACATTATTTCTTGGATCAACCTGCCCGGCAGCCTTCGCTCAAACCGATTCGCTGTCCGCCCGCCAGCTGCAGGAAGTCACAGTGAATGCATTTGAATCAAAAACAAATCCGCTCACCACAACAGCGACCGTAGCAGTACTGAATGCACGCACACTTGGAAGATTTTCCCCGACGACCTGGGTCAATGCAGTGAGTACTGTGCCAGGGGTAAGAATGGAAGAGCGTTCCCCAGGCAGTTACCGGTTTTCAGTGCGGGGCAGTTTAATGCGGTCGCCTTTTGGTGTAAGGAATGTGAAGTTTTACTGGAACGGGATCCCGTTCACTGATGCCAGCGGAAATACCCCGCTCAATTCCGTGGATTATGATGCAATTCAGGGAATGGAAATTATTAAGGGACCGGGTAGCAGCATTTATGGTGCGGGAACAGGAGGAGTTGTGCTGCTGCAAAGCTACCCGAACAATGCATTTCAAAACCGGGTTGAACAAAGTGTAAGTTTTGGAAAATACGGTTTTCAGAGCCGGAACTCCCTGATACAGATTGGCGACATTTCCATTCAGTACGGACATAGCGAGCAGGATGGTTACCGTAACCACAGCGCCATGTCACGCGACGCGATCCGGTTTACTTCTTCGTCCAAAGTAGGAGAAAAAGGTACCTTATCGCTGCTGGGTATGTACTCCGACCTATATTATCAGACACCGGGCGGTATCAACCTGGCACAGTACCGGGCTGATCCTAAGCAAGCGAGACCGTCAACAGCCGCAGTCCCGGGCAGCGAGGCGCAGCGGGCAGCCATTTATACCAAGCTGGCGATGTTAGGCGGAAACTATACCCTGCAACTCTCCGATAACTGGACACAATCCAATGCATTGTATCTCACCTATACCGATTTTGCCAATCCCTTTATTTCCAATTATGAAAAGCGCGACGAAAATGGAATCGGCGGTCGTAACATCTGGCAAAACCAGGCTGAATTTGGCAATGTAAAAACCAAATGGACCAGCGGCTTTGAGTGGCAATACGGAAAATCGGCGCAGCGTAATTATGATAATCTGGGCGGCGTTCCAGGAGAGCAGCAAACTGTGGAGGATATCAGGACTACGAACCTTTCTGTTTTCAGTCAGCTGGAAGCTGTGCTACTCACCGATCTGACACTTAGTGCAGGAGTGAGTTATAACACATTCAAATACAAATACGAGCGTTTTTTCGAACTTCCATATGCAAAGGAACAGCGGAATTTTGATGGTATTTTCATACCCCGCTTTGCAGCGAACAAAGTAATAGCAGGCAACTGGTCTGTTACGGCTTCTTACAGCGGCGGATTTTCACCACCTACCTTACAGGAAGTGCGACCATCGGCCGGAGGATTCCGCCGCGATTTGAATGCAGAACGCGGGGTTAACACAGAAGTAGGCTTGCGGAGAACGGGCAAACGCATTACCGGAGAAGTGAGCCTGTACCACTTTGCCTTGAAGGAAAGTATTGTGAGAAGAACAAACGAAGCAGGATCTGAGTACTTTATCAATGCGGGCAAAACGCGCCAGAATGGATTGGAATGGACGGTTTCCTACGATCTGCTATCAAATCCAGAGTTGCCGGTTTCACTCAGATTATGGAATAACGGAACATGGACCAGGTACACTTTTGAAAATTTCCAGCAGGCTGAAACAGACCTGAGCGGCAAGTTCCTGCCCGGTATCCCCCGTTTTACGCAAACATCGGGACTGGATATTTTGCTTAAATACGGAATTTCTGCATTCCTGACTTACCAGAGTGCTGATGCCATGTATCTCAATGATGCCAACACCGTAAAAAATACATCTTACAACCAGTGGATTGCCCGCGTAAGCTGGAAGCGCAGCTGGGGCAGACATTTATACAGTGAACTTTCCGCATCAGCAGAGAAGGTCAATGCGGGTATTTACAGCATGGGCTATGATTTGAATGCGTTTGGAAACCGGTATTTCAACAGCGCACCAAAAGATAACCTTTGGGCAGGCTTGAAAATCGGCTGGGAGTGGCAGAAAAACGCGAGGTAATGCATTTATACATTCATATTCCTTTTTGTAAACAGGCTTGTCACTATTGCGACTTCCATTTCAGTACCAATACGTCCGGCAAGCGGCAGATGGTGGAGGCGATCGCGAAAGAGATTGAAATACGCAGATCTTACCTTGGCACAGAGCAAATCGACACCATTTATTTTGGCGGCGGCACACCCTCTGTACTGAGCAGGGAAGAGCTGGATATCCTGCTGAATACCGTCAGCAAACATTTCAGTATTGCCGAAAATGCTGAAATCACGCTGGAAGCCAATCCGGACGATCTTGACCGACTAAAACTCGAAGATTTTTACCAGGCAGGAATCAACCGGCTGAGCATTGGAATACAATCCTTTGATGAAAACCACCTGCGGTTTCTGAATCGTGTACATTCCTCGGTGGATGCAATGCAATGCGTGAAGCTGGCGCAGGAAGCCGGTATCCACAATATTTCAATCGACCTGATCTACGCAATCCCGGCCGCCGACGACCAGATCTTGAAAGATGATCTGCAAAAAGCATTTGCCCTGAATGTATCCCATATCTCGGCTTACTGCCTTACGATAGAGCCGCAGACTGTATTTGGGAATTGGCTCAAAAGAAAGAAAATCCAGCCGATAGACGAGGAATTTGCGGCCAGGCAGTTTGAGATACTGATCAAAACCTTGGCTGAAAATGGCTATGAGCAATACGAGATTTCCAATTTCGCGAGAAACGGGCATTATAGTCAGCACAACAGTTCCTACTGGAAGCAGCATTCCTACCTGGGCGTCGGTCCCAGTGCGCATTCCTACAATGGGGTTAGCAGGGAATTCAATATCTCGAACAATGCAAAATATGTGGAGGCAATTACTGCTGGTGTAATCCCGGCTACTTTCGAGCAGCTAACTGCAGCGGATCAGACGAACGAATATGTCCTGACTGGTTTGCGGACGAAATGGGGCGTGAATGTGGACAAGCTTCAAACGCTGTCAGAAGGGAAATTCTTCACGGCCAACAAAAGTGAATTGCTGACCATGAAGAAAAACGGCTGGATCCGCGAGGAATCCGAAACCTTGCTGCTGACCGAATCCGGCAAATTGTTTGCAGACAGGATCGCAAGCGACTTATTTATCTGAATGCAGTTAAATCAATTCCGCGTTCAAAGTAATTTCTGCATTTAGCAGCTGCGAAATAGGACATTCTTTTTTCGCCTTCTCAGCGATCTCAGCGAACTGCTCGGCAGATACATCGGGCACTTTGGCTTTCAGTTCAATCGCACTTTTCACTACCTGCCCTTTCGAAGGATCCAGGCTTACAGTAGCTGTTGCGTCCAGCTCATCGGCTGTAAAACCGGCTGCATTCAATTCGAAGCTGAGCTTCATTGCGAAACAACCCGCGTGCGCAGCTGCGATAAGCTCCTCAGGGTTAGTACCTTTTCCTTCTGCAAATCTTGTATTGAATGAATATTGCGTGTTTTCCAACACTGTGCTCTGCGTGCTGATCGTGCCGGTTCCTTCTTTACCGGTACCTTTCCAAACGGCTGTTGCTTTACGGTTTATCATTTTTGATCTTGGTTTTGTATGTATGGATTGATTAAAATAATGCAGCTTCAAAGCGTAAAGTAATGCGCTTCCTACATCTACGCAAATTATTATATTATTACCCTTTTGCAATAAAAGCAATCTTCCAACAGTTCCAGAAAGTGCCTGTACTTGGTTTCCAGGGCAATTTAGTTAATGAAAGTTAACGATGAGCCAGGAATTAAACTTTATCATTGCACGGCAATCTAAATGCATATTTACAAACAATCTTCAATTTTAAATTAGCGCAATCATGAACAAGAAACTCATTCCACTGCTACTCGTATTCGTCGCATTATTCCAGGGATGCCGCGGTCCGGAGGGACCACAAGGACCGGCAGGCAATGAACTTATCGGGAAAACCATAGATCTCGTTGGAGTAAACTTTACTGCTGATAACAAATATCAATATTCAATGACATGGGACGATGCTGACCTGGAAGTGTTTGACAGCGATGCAGTTCTGATTTACAGCAACTGGGAAACAGTGAACTCCAACAATCAGGATGTAGATGCTTACAGACTTCTGCCGCTGACAGTTTACCTGCCAAATGGAATTTTATCCTACAACTTTGATCGTACAGTCAACGATTTCAGGATTTTCCTGGACGGAACGGCTAATAGGGGTACGCTAGAACCAGTTTATACCAGAAACCAGGAATTCAGGATTATTGTAATTCCATCAGGCTTTGCCGCCAGAACCAGCGGTGCATTGGATTACAACGATTACAATGCGGTTGTAAAAGCATTCAACATCGACGAATCTAAAATCCGTAAAGTATCAGTGAAATAATTCTGGAATGGTTTTTTAATTATATATTACAGAACATCATTCACTCAAGTCCGGTAAGCGATTTACCGGATTTACTTTTTTCCAAATGAAAGCCGTTTTTAACACACTCCTGTTTCTGGTTGTAGCAACTGCAGCATGCAGCGCACAAGGTTTTTCGGAACAGACTAATAAATTCCGGGACACTTACAAGAAGGAATTCCTTCATACCTCTAACTCCCCGCTGAAAAAAGACGATCTGCGCTTTCTTCAATTCTACGATCCGGATTCTACTTACAGTGTTGAAGCGCGCTTTGAAAAATCCAGGGGCGGGAAATCCTTTGAAATGCCTACTTACAGCGGTACCCAAAAGACTTACGTTCGTTATGGTGTGCTGAAATTTCGCGTGAATGGAAAGAAACAGAAATTGAATGTGTACCGCAGCCTGAGCCTGCAGGCAGTCGCTAAGTATAAGGATTACCTATTCATTCCGTTCAAAGACAAAACCAATGGAACGGAATCCTACGGAGGCGGCCGCTATATTGACCTTAAAACAACAGATATCAAGAACAATACTTACGTACTTGATTTCAATAAAGCGTACAATCCCTATTGTGCTTATAGCTCAGGTTACAACTGCCCCATTCCACCCGCTGCAAACCATCTTTCTGTTGCAATACCAGCAGGCGAGAAGAAATTTGCCAAGGAGCATGAGGAAACTAGTCTGAAGTAAGTTGAGAATTGTAATCAAAGAGGATGTATTCTCCATCGTCAGAATCTCCTGTTGAGATAGTCTTCCAGCCATTATTTTTGTAAAATTGAACTGCACGGGTATTCAGTACCAGGCATTTAAGGCTTGCATTCCCTTGCAACCTTTTAACTACATTCGCCAGTAACCGCTTCCCGATCCCCACTCCCTGGAATGCACCGTCAATGTATAAGTGGTGAATGAAATTGTCTGGCAGCCACACAGACGCAAATCCCGCCAGCTTTTCCCCTACCCTGGCAACTACGATGAACTCGTTTTCAGTATCGTCATCAAAACTTACCTCATTTAAACGGGCTTCGTCAAACCAGTAAAAAGTCTCACGCATCACCTGCTCGTATAATGCAGCGAGCTCGGCGCGGTCTGACTCTTTGAACCTTGTAAATATGACATGCGGCTGTTCCATAGTACACAAGCTGAAAGTGGCGGCATAAAAAAGCCTGACTCTTGTAGAATCAGGCTGGTATCAACAATGTAGTTATTAAGCTTTCAAGAAGTTCTTCTGCTTCATAATGCGCTCAAATACTTTGATATCGTGCTCCGAGGTAAAGATGTTGAATGGGAGGTGGAGGAATTGTCCCTTTGAAATGACAAGTACATAAGCTTCCTTGTCTTTGTAGGCATCCATAATCTGCTCCCATTTCATGATACTGCCTTCTTTCTGGTTCAGTTTCATCAGGATCTGACGATTGTCAATCTCGTACTGAAACTTCTCGAACATCGGCTTGTATTGGGCCAGCTGGGTAATTCCTGTAAACTGGATAAGCCAGAACAAAATATAAAGTATCACACCCACAAACACCGTAATATAGATCCACAGGTTGGGGTAAACGCCTGTCAGGTTAAGTACTGCATTGATCAGGATCAGGGCCAGGGGGATCAAGCCCCATTTGAGCTGCGTCTTAAAAAAGTAACGCATAGCCAGGATAATGTATGTTTTAGTAGGTAATGCGTATTTCTTGGTACGAACCGCAGCCGGGTTCGTGGGCATTTGATAAACGGGTTGGTGTTTGTTCACCGAAACTTTGGCCATAACTCAGTTTAAATTAACAAATTCCGATTTTCGACAGAATAAAGGAGAATAAGTTTTCGAAAATGAAGTGCAAAGTTAGGAAAAACCGGGCGACATATCAGAAAGGCCCTGAAATAAAAACCAGTTATGAGATTTTAGTGTAATTTGTCTTTCTTAACTTCGTTGAACAAGTAAATCAGCCATTTCGCTTCGATCCAATGAGTTTTCTGTTTCCATCATTTTTATGGGGTTTACTGGCCGTTTCTGTTCCGATTGCCATTCATATTTTTAATTTTCGCCGCACCAAGAGAGTATTCTTCACCAATGTGGCTTTTCTTAAAGCAGTTGAGACCAAAACACGCTCGGTAAGACAGATCAAACACTGGCTTGTACTTGCAGCAAGGATTCTGGCGATCAGCTGTCTCGCATTTGCATTCGCACAACCATTTATTCCCTCAGAAAACAAGCTCTCCGTTAACCGGCAGGGTGTTACCAGCCTGTACCTCGATAATTCGTACAGCATGGAAAGCGAGCTCAACAACAAACGTTATCTGGACATTGCCACCCAGCGGCTGAGCGATTTACTGGGATTATTTAAAAATTCTACTTCACTTCAACTTGTTACCAACGATTTCTCGGCGCAGGAACAGGGGCTTTATCCGGCAGAGAAACTGCGCGACAGGCTTACGACAATTAATCTTTCAAATACTCCAAGAACATTGGACCAGGTTTACCGCAGACAGGAAAACCTCATCTCACGCCACCAGCAAGTGGGCAAAAACCAGCTTTTCTGGTTTTCAGATTTTCAGAAAAGCACCTCCGGGAACCTGAGTGCATTAAAAACCGACACAACTAACCAGGTTTTTCTGGTGCCGGTACAGGCAGCAGCCGAGAAGAACATCTTCGTCGATTCTACCTGGCTGAATACACCGTTTATCCGCGAGCTGCAAAACAATATCCTCTTTGTGAAAGTAAGTAACTCAGGCACTGAGGAGGCCAAGAATGTGGTGTTAAAGCTCAGCCTGGACAACACCCAGGCTTCAACAGCCTCTGTAAATGTACCCGCGAACGGAAGCGCGACCGCCAAATTCAATTTTAACCTGAAGGGAAAAGGCTACAAAAAAGGACAGATTACCTTTGACGATTTTCCGGTTACGTTCGACAACGACTACTATTTCGTGCTCAACTCCTCCCCTTTGATCCGTGTTTTACATATATATGGTCAAAAATCAAGCGGGAATTATGTTGAGAATGTATACGACAACGACAGCCTTTTTACACTCCAGAGTTATAGCGTACAGAATGTAGATCCCGGACTGATCAAGAATGCAGATCTGGTAGTTTTGGAGGGGTTAAATCAGGTTTCGGGTACATTGCCGCAGGAATTGCAGGATTTTGTAAGAAAAGGCGGGAGTGTTGCATTGGTTCCCCCGGCTAACCCGCAGGCGGAAAGTTATGCTGCTTTCTTAAATGGCCTGGGCGTGCGCGGACTGAACGTCAATGTAAATACGCCACCCAGCCCGATAGACCTGGCTGCACCCGACAGAAATAACCCTTTTTTCAGTGATGTGTTTGAAGAATCGGTGCGCCAGGAAATCAACCTGAACCTGCCAACTGCCGCGCCTGTTCTCAGCTGGTCGAGCTCGGGGCAGCAATTGCTTGCATTACGTAATGGACAGGTTTATCTGAATCAGGTTACGGCAGGTCTTGGCAGACTGTACCTTTTCGCAGCGCCATTCAATCTCGAATACGGAAAAGTAGCCCAGCACGCCATTTTTGTGCCTGTCATGTACAAGATCGCAGCTTCCAGCGTGCGCGCGCAACGCACATCTTTCAAGTTTGACGAAGACCCGATCGACCTGAGCATCGCCGGTGTCCAACCCAATGCAGTGTACAAACTTCGCAGAAACAAGACCGAGATTATTCCTGTGCAGCGCGTGAGCGGCAACCAGCTTCTGATCAGCATACCGCAGGGCGACCAGTTGGGCGAGGGGCTTGCGGCGGGATATTACGAACTGGTACGAGATGACAAACCGGAGCAGCTCATCGCGCTCAACCACAACAATGCAGAATCAAAACTGCAATACTACTCGCCTTCGGAACTGAGGACGCTGTTTGCCGGGCAAAAGAATGTCCAGGTCTTTGACAAAATAGATGACGAAGCATTTTCAACCGCTTTTCAGCAGCAAAATATGGGTACCTATCTCTGGAAGTACTTTTTATATGCCGCGCTGTTCTTTCTCCTCGTCGAAATCGCATTGATCAGGCTTCTGAAATGAGTAAGTCACCTTCCGAAAATTTGTCACATTTTCGTCAAAAAATGCCAATTCAGTTTTATGTTAGCGGTTTTTAAGCCAATTTTGCGACCATCAAATTTGATTCGTAAATGCTTTCATACCGAATTGGAATTCTTGGAGGCGGCCAGTTGGGTTTAATGCTTTTGCAAGCTGCCGTGGACTGGAACCTGGATATCCACGTGCTGGATCCGGATGCAGAAGCGCCCTGCCGCAAAATTGCCCCTCACTTTCAGCAAGGATCTTTACAGGACTACAATACAGTTTATGAGTTTGGCAAAAACCTTGACATTATCACGATTGAAATCGAAAAGGTAAATGTCGAGGCACTGGAGGCGCTTGAAAAGGAAGGCAAGAAAGTTTACCCGCAACCTTCCGTAATCCGCCAGATACAGGATAAACGCATTCAAAAGCAGTTTTACCTCGACCATAACCTGCCCACAGCCGAATTCATTTTAACCGAAAATCAACAGGACGTACATAATTACTTATCGTTCCTGCCTGCTTTTCACAAGCTGGGCAAAGACGGTTACGACGGGCGCGGCGTGCAGCGGCTCACTTCCGAACAGGATTTATCCAAAGCATTTGACAAACCCGGTCTGCTCGAAAAAGCAGTCGATTTCGAAAAAGAGCTGGCGGTGCTGGTAGCGCGCAATGCGCAGGGAGAAACAGCTACATTCCCGACTGTCGAAATGGTTTTTCATCCGGAGCTCAATCTGGTTGAGTACCTTTTTGCGCCAGCAGAAATCCCCGAAGAGATCAATAACAAAGCACAGGAGATCGCTAAGAAAACTGCGGAAGCTTTTCAGATAGTAGGTCTGCTGGCGGTAGAACTTTTCCTCACAAAAGAAGGCGAGGTACTGATCAATGAAGTAGCGCCCCGGCCGCACAACAGCGGGCACCACACGATCCGCGCCAATGCGACTTCCCAATATGAGCAGCACTGGCGTGCAATCCTGGGCTTGCCGCTGGGCAGCACACAGGCTTATGGTCCGTCGGCGATGGTGAATTTGCTTGGGGAAGACGGGTTTGAAGGTCCGGCGGTTTACGAGGGAATGGAGAAACTCTTGGCGAAAGATGAGGTTTTTCCGTTTTTATACTGGAAAAGCATTACCAAACCTTTTCGTAAAATGGGACATATCACCATTATGGACAGCGATCTTACCGCTTTGAGAGAGAAAGTAGAATTTGTTAAGAACAATATCAGGGTTATCAGTACAAAATCAACGCAATAATTGAAATGGTAGGTATTATAATGGGAAGCCTCTCGGACGGAAAAGTAATGCAGCTTGCAGCAGACGCGCTGACTGAGTTGGGTATTCCGTTTGAAATGGAAATTGTATCCGCGCACCGCACTCCCGAGCGCATGCTGGAATATGCTTCCACTGCCAGGTCACGCGGATTAAAGGTGATTATAGCCGGAGCAGGCGGCGCCGCTCATTTGCCTGGAATGGTCGCTTCGCTCACTTCCCTGCCGGTAATCGGGGTACCTGTATTATCAAGCAACTCTATCGACGGCTGGGATTCGGTACTGTCAATTCTGCAAATGCCAGCCGGAGTACCTGTTGCAACAGTTGCATTGGATGGTGCCAGAAATGCCGGGATACTCGCCGCGCAGATCATCGGCGCGAGCGACGAAGCAACCGGAAAACGCCTCGACGCATTCAAAGAAAGCCTGAAAGACAAAGTTTCGGCCATGAACGAGGAATTAAGAAAGCAACTTGCAAACTAGTACGCGTTTATTATTTTCGTGAAATATTAACTCCACTAAAAACCTGATTTACGGCTAAGTTATGGAAGACGAATTCGCTAAAAAAAGAAATATCCGTCCTACCGAAAAGTCAAATTTACCCATCGTTACGCTGCTGGTATTGGTGCTTTTGGTATTAGCCATGCTTTATGTCGGCTATGAATATATCTCCGATAGCTCTTCCAATTCTGAGGAGCTCACGTCCGTGGTAGTTGATTCAACATTGGAAGAATCAGCAGCAGAGCCGATTACGGACGAGCCTCTTGCCGAAACCGGGTCAGTTGAAGAATCAGGTAGCAACTCTAAAAGCAAGACGGAACCCGCACCGGTTGCAGCGGAACCAGAAAAGCCAAAACCAGCTATTTCCGCAGGTTCAATTGGTGGAGAAAC
Organism: Dyadobacter sp. Leaf189; assembly: GCF_001424405.1. GTDB lineage: Bacteria > Bacteroidota > Bacteroidia > Cytophagales > Spirosomataceae > Dyadobacter. Next base: position 2,156,096 of record NZ_LMPS01000001.1, on the reverse strand, counting down.
AATCACGCATTCCGTGCAGGGCGGAGAAACTTTTTCAAGTATCGCGTCGAGATATAACCTGAAAACCGAAACATTGCAGGGGCTGAACAGCGATGTATCTGATGTTAAATCAGGTGTAACCAAGCTAAAAGTACAAGTTAAGGCGGTTCACACGGTAGGTCCTGGTGACGTTTTGCGTGTAGTCGCCAACAAATATGGCGTAAGCAAAGAAGCGATCATGAAAGCAAATGGCAAATCAAAGGACTTCTCAGAACGCGGTGAAAAGCTGATTATCCCTTTTCCAAGCAAAAAATAAAAGCCTATAAATACAGGAATCCCGGCCCATTGATCTGAGCCGGGATTCTTTTTTTATGGTGACAAGAATTACTGATCTATCAAAATCCGCCGGGACCTCTGCCCTCGCCTCTGCGGAAGCCGCCGCCTTCGCTGTCAAAATCCCGTCTGCGTGAGTTATTGCTTGCCGGGGCTTTGCCGAAATTCTTCAATGTGTAGGTGAATGTAAGCATCGCGTACTGTGTCAAAACCCTGTTGCTCACGTCCTGAATGTAGGTTTCCGTAGTAGTACGGCTGATGCTGTTGTTTTGGTTTAAAATATCAAACACAGTCAGTTTCAGCTCGCCTGCATTGTTTTTCAGGAATTTCTTGCCAACACTCGCATTCCATAATGTAAAGTTCTGGTTGAACCCTGCACCCAGGCCGCGGTAAGACTGACTGCTGAGATCACTTTGGATCACAAAACCTTTTCCAAAAATCCAGTTGACGCGACCGGTAATGCTCTGCGTATAGTAGTTATTGTTCAGGTTAGGCTGGATCGTATTTCTGACCACATTGTAGTTGCCTGAGTACGAAGCGGTGAAATCCAGCTTCTCACTTACATTACTGCTCAGTACCAGACCTTGTGAAATCGCGTAGGTATTTGAGAAGTTAGGTACATTATTGATCATACCCGGCGATCTTACGTAGTTAAAGCCGGTTGTCAGGTTCACATTCAGTTTCAAAGGCGCTACCGGTTTTCCGTATGCCAGGAAAGTACGCGCATTCCAGCTACCATCCACGTTGATCGGCGAGGTAAGTCTTGCGCCGCGTTCGAGCACCACGCCGCTGGGCAATGTGGTCGGCTCCTGTGCGATAATCGTTGAATTCACGATCGCATTGTTGGTTTGTGTCAGAAACACCATTGCATTCAGGCTGTAAGGTCGCTCAGCGCCGGCCAGTGAATAGCGGATGTTGAACGTATTTCGATACTCTTGTTTGAGGTTCGGATTACCCGCAGTAAGTGACAGCGGGTTGCTGTTATCTACCACGTTTTGCAGCTGGGAAATCGAAGGCTGACTTGTGGAGCTGCGGAAAAAAGTCCGGAACTGCGTACCTGATTTTGACCGGTAGCTCAGCATAAAATTGGGCAGAAAATTCGTGAAAGACTGATCTACCTTGTTGTTGGTTGGCGCGAGTTGCTGGCTGTACAATCCGGTATTCTGAAAATCGAGTCCAAAGTTCGCCGACCAGCTGTTTTTACGATAGCGATAGCCCAGCCCGGCGCGGTTGGTAGTATATCTGTTATCAAAATTATTGGTAAGCAGCGTGTCCAGGTCCGTGTAGGTGTTTTCATCAAAACTCATATTATAAGTCTCGCGACTGGAATTGCTGTTGCTGACAGTCAGCCCATAATTCATCTGCAATTGCGCATTCTTGCTGATTGGCTCCGTATAAATCACGTTACCACCCAATGTAAGCCCGTCAGAATTGGTGTAGCTCACCTGATCGATCGTGTCGCCGCGTACTGCTATGTCGGGCAGCATGAAACCATCATAATATAAATTGCGTGAATAAAGGTACCGCGTTCCATTGCGGTCATTCAGCTGCGTATTTACATTCACGCTCACAGTCCGGCCTTTCTTGTCAAAGCTGTGACGGAACAGCAGGTCATTGGAAAAATTATAGCCCGCGTTTTTGTTGGTCTGGCTGTTGTCCTGGCTGTTCACCGGGCTGCCTGCTACCGTAGTAAGTCCAGTCCGCATACTCCCGGAGCTGTTATCCTGAAAACTGAGACGAGGTGTAAGGATCAGCGAGTTTTTTGGGTTGATATTGTATTCCACGCGCATGTTAAGGCGGTGATTTGCATTGGTACTGGAAGTCCGGCTCGCCTCATTATAAATCTGGTTACTGTCCGACTCGGCAAGCAGGTATTGCTGCGAGGTAGTCTGATCGTTCACATTGCTGGTCCGGTTGAAAAAATAGCTTCCTGAAACATCGACTTTCTTACCAATTTTGTTCGAATAATTAAGTCCGAAAGAGTTGGTACCCGTGATCCCGCTCTGGTTACCGACCAGGAAGTTACCCGATGCTCCCCCGCCGCCGCCTCTTCCGCCACCGCCACCACCTCCGGTTACACCCAAAAGATCCTGGCTCGCAAAATTCTGCATATTGATATTATTGCTCAGCCCGATGACAGAAATGCGTTGGTCGCCTTTGAAAAAACTCACATTGCCGCCAGCCTGGTACCGGTTATCCAGTCCGTAGCCACCGAAAAGTTTCCCAAATTGCCCCATTTTGCGGTCCGCTTTGGTCACGATATTGATCGTCTTCTGTGCATTTCCATCGTCAAAGCCCGTGAACTGCGCCTGATCGCTCAGCTTATCAAAAACCTCGATTTTATCAACAATTTCTGCCGGAAGGGATTTCAGTGTCAAGGCAGCATCGTCGCCGAAAAACGGCTTTCCATCAACCAACACGCGGTTCACGGTTTCACCGTGCGCTGTTACTGTTCCATTGGCGACCGTAATGCCGGGCATCTTCTGTATCAGATCTTCGGTAGTAGCATCAGGATTGGTTTTGAATGCGGCTGCATTAAACTGCGTAGTATCTCCCTTTTGCTCCATCGCGGTCACCTGGCCGACCACCTTAACCTCTTTCAGGTTGGCGACTGCCTCGGTAAGCTGGATCGTCCCAAGATCCTGAACATCAGTGGAGAGCGTAATGGTTTTGGAAAAATCTTTATAGCTGAGATAAGTTACCTTGACCAGATAGGTATTTTCTTTTGCAAGACCCGTAAATGCAAACTGTCCGTTTACATCGGTAGTAACATACTCCGGCTTGGCGTCGGGCACATTGCGGCTCACGGCCACATAAGCGCCCACCACCGCTGAGCGGCTCACGCTATCAATGACGGTGCCTTTGATCTGGGCATTTTGCGCCTGCGAAAATGAGGTAGTCAATAAACCCAGGGCAAGGAGGATGAGGTAGCTGAATCTGTTCATGGTTTCTATAAAGGTTTCTCGGAGGTTAGAGCCAGACTTCTCCTGAAAGTTTAACTGCATTTACCGGGAAACCTTTACAATCGACAGATCTGCGCAATTTTATAGATCAAACCACCGTTTCGCTCGATGGAAATGCGCATTTATTTCAACCACTCTTTTAATAAACCTTCGTATTTGCTGAGAAATACGTCGTAGGCTGCTTTCAGCTGTGGCAATGCTTCCGCCAAAGTACTGGTATCATCAGATTTCAGCCTCCATTCCGCATCTCTCGCGATCTCGGCCACCTGAGCCACGCCCACCGTGCCGCCACTGCCTTTCAATGTATGCAAATTGCTTTTTACAGTTGGTATATCGCCTGCTTCATAGGCAGTCAATGCGCCGTCTACAAGCTCGTTGGATTCGGTGACAAAATCCTCGAACACGGACCAAACCAGATCAGCACCGCCTATTCCATTCAGCTGATCGATAATCTCTTTATCAAGTACCGGCAGCTCGGGCTCCGCTGGTGCTGGTGCAGTAATGGCAGACGCTTGCTGAACCGTTTTACTGCCTATGAGCTCCTTCACCTTCTGGATCAAAGTCTGGGCGCGGATGGGCTTGGCAATGTAATCGTCCATTCCCTGACTGATAAACCGGTCGCGGTCTTCCTTCATGGAATAAGCTGTCATCGCCACTATGGGCGGCAGCCCCTTTACCTTTTTCCGTAACTCCTGGGAGGTTTGCACACCATCCATATCCGGCATCTGGATATCCATGAAAATGATATCATATAGCTGGATCTGCTTTTCAACCCGGCTCTCCACAATTTCGATCGCTTTGAAACCGCTTTCCGCCAGGTCCACTTCACAGCCCGATTTTTTAAGTATTTCAAATGCGACTTTCCTGTTCACCGCATTATCGTCTACCAGCAAAATGCTCGGGTGGTATGTTGAAAAGACATTTTCAATATGCGTTTCTTCTACCGGAGTGAGGTTACTTACCAATGCACCCGTGGTTTCCATTGTTTCAAATGTAAACCAGAAAGTACTCCCCTCGCCCAATGTAGACTCTACGCCAATATCCCCGTTCATCAGCTCACACAGCTGCTTGGAAATGGCGAGCCCCAGGCCGGTACCACCAAAAGATTTGCGGGAAGAGTTATCGAGCTGGGTAAATGAGGTAAATAAAATCTGCTTGTCCGTACCACTGATCCCGATGCCGGAATCCTGCACTTCCACTTTGATCTTATGCCGCAGTCCATCCTTTTTCACCAATGTAAGAATGACATTTACCGCGCCATTTTCGGTGAATTTCAATGCATTCGAAGTCAGGTTTGACAGGATCTGCAACAATCTGGTCTGGTCTGCTACGATAAACTTCGGCAGCTCCGGAGCAATGCGGTAAGTCAACGTATTATTCTTGCTCTTCGCAGTTTGTCCAAAAAGCGATACCAGCTTCAGGAGCAGTTCTTCCACAGAGATCGGACTCTGGTGAAGTTCCATTTTGCCTGCCTCTATCTTGGAAAGGTCGAGAATGTCATTCAAAATATTGAGCAGCGTTTCCGACGAGCGCTTAATCGTGAGCACGTAATCTTTCTGCTCCACATTCAGCGGCGTCTCACCGAGCAGGTCTATCATCCCGATCACACCATTCATCGGCGTCCGGATTTCGTGGCTCATATTGGCCAGAAACCCTTCTTTCACTTTCAGCGACCGCTCGGCATGCTCCTTGGCTTTGAGCAATTCCAGCTCATTGCGTTTCAGCTCGGTAATGTCACGGGCGAGTACCGCCACTTCGGTAGGCTTGCCTTTCTCGTTGGAGAACATGAGCATGTTGATCATAAACTGCCGCTCTGTTCCGTCTTTCCGGTAAAGTGTGATCTCGAAATTTCGCAGGCTCTTTGTTTTCCTCAACCTGATCAATGCAGAATGGATCCGCTTTTTGTCAGGGAAGAATTCAACTACCTTGTGCCCGATCACTTCCTCAGGCAAGTAACCCAGCCTTTTCATGACCGACTGGCTGATCATCGTGATTTCTCCGCGACGGTCAATCCGGCAATAAATGTCCTGCAGGTTCTCAAAAATCCCCCGGAAAAGCTCCTCACTGTGCCTTAGCGATAATTCTGCCTCTTTCCGGCGGGTAATATCGCGGGCAATACCGGATACTTCTTCAATGACGCCGTCGGCATAATGGATCGGGTTGAGGTAAAATTCAAGCCACATGTTGCTCCCATCCTTTCGCTCTATTTTGAACTCGAAGTACTGAGCTTCCCCGCGCAAAGCTTGCCTGTACTTGGATTCAAGCGTGCGGCGGTTGCTGTTGCCCACCATTCTCCATCCAAACTTCTCAGGACTCGATTGAAGCGATGGGCGCACACCTAGCTGGTTCTGGATCAGGTCTGCGTAATTTCTGTTAAAGGATGTCAGTTGCAACGATTTGTTCACCGACCAGATCAAATGCGAGCTGCTGTCGAAAATCGCATTCAGGCGGGCCACATATTTGCTCAGCTCCTCCTCACTCTGCTTTCTCGCAATGGCGAGCGCCACCTGTCCGGAGATAAATTCCAGCAGTTCGAGGTCGCGTGCGTCGAACATATTGGGATCATCATAGGATTTCACCCCGATGATACCGGTAACACGGTCGCCTATCCGCAGCGGAACACATAAAAGCTGCTTCGGGGTAACTCCGTAGAGGTATAAGCTGTTTGTTTTAGCGAGTTTTTCAATGTCGCCGTCAGACAAGAACAGAGGTTTGTTCGACGCGATCGCATATTCAGTGACGCCATTTCCCAGCTTCCGCTTCGTAAAACGCACATTTCCCTGAAAGTACTGATCGACGTAATATGGAAAGTAAATGAAGCTTTTGCTCTGATCGTACAGTGCAATGAAGAAGTTTTTTACGTCAATGATTTTACCAAGCTCTTCGTGGATACTATGGTAAAAATCGTCGAGATTCTGGGTTGTGACAGTCCAGTTTGCAATGCTGTAATACAGGTTTTGCGCCTTTTCAGCCCTGATTTTCTCAGTAAAATCATTGAGGATACACCGGAATGCAGTAGGTTTCCCATTGTCATAGCGACAATTGACACTCCCGGAAACAAATACTTTTTTCCCTTCCCGGCTTAAAAAAACCGCCTCGAAATTCGAGTTCGGGTTACCTTGCTCAATCTTCTTCAATTGCTCCAGCGCCTGCTCCTTGTGCTGCGGGTGCAGAATATCTTCCATTCGCATGGAGGCGATTTCATCCAGTCCGTAGCCCAGTACTTCGCGCCAGGCTTTATTAACGAAAATGAATTTTCCGTCAATCGCAACCAGCTGGATCAGGTCGCTGGTATTGTCCACCAGATCCTGCAACTGCGAATTCGATTTTGAGATTGAAGATTCCATCCGGCGGCGCCTTGTAATATCGTCACCAACAAGGGTAATGCATTCAATTTCTTCGCCTTCGCGGTGGATCAGTACCGAATTGATGGAAAAAGTACGAACTGCACCATTTTGTGCAAGAAACGGTATCTCCCTTTGTTCAAGCTTGCGTTTTCCCTGGATACCTTCTTCAAGCATCTGCCGCACTTCATATTCCTCCTCTTTCGGGATCAGCCGGTCGAAGATGCTCTGGCCCAGCAGGTCAGACTCCTGCCAGCCCGTTTTCATCAATGCATGAGCGCTTATATTCCTGATGATAAAGTCAGGAGAAAAGGTAATTCCGATCAGATTTAAATGCTGAAGTGTAGCGTGTATAGTATGCCAGTCGGCCTGCGACAATATCATTTCCATGGTTCCGTATCAACGCACTTTTAAGGTTCCTTCCAATTCTTTATTCGATAAATCTACGAATTAAGACGTAATTTTGGTTCGTGAAAACGAATTATAAAAAACCAAATGACGGGAGAGTCAGAGCTAAAAAGCACCTTGGCCAGCACTTTCTGAAAGACTTAAATATTGCGCAACGCATTGTCGACGGACTGTCGGGTCACGGCAGCTATAAGCAGGTTCTCGAGATCGGGCCGGGCATGGGCGTACTTACCCAGTTTCTCTTGCCGAAAACTGATTTCACTACTTCCGTTATCGAGATTGACAGGGAATCAGTAACCTACCTGGAAAAGCACTACCCTGAACTTGCAGCAAGGATCATCGGCGGTGACTTTTTAAGGTTTGATACCGTCAGCTATTTCAATGAGCCTTTCGCGATCATCGGAAACTTCCCTTATAATATCTCTTCACAGATCTTTTTCCGCGCATTGGAAATCCGGGACCATATTCCCGAGATTGTCTGCATGCTGCAAAAGGAAGTGGCAATGCGCATTGCTTCACCTCCCGGAAACAAGGATTATGGCATTTTGAGCGTGCTTTTACAAGCTTTTTACGATATCGATTACCTCGTATCCGTTCCTCCCGGCGCGTTTGACCCTCCGCCAAAAGTGCAATCCGGCGTCATCAGATTGAGGCGGAACAGTGTTCAAAAGCTGGATTGTGACGAGAAGAAGTTTTTCACCGTTGTTAAAACGGGCTTTAACCAAAGACGGAAGACGCTGCGTAATGCATTGAAGCCGATCGGGATCTTTCCGGAACATCCTTTACTGGACAAAAGAGCGGAACAACTCAGCGTCCATGATTTTGTCGAGCTCACCAGGTTGGCAGAAAACCTCCCCGCATAATGGGGCTGTCCGATAAACACAAATTGTAAGCTAAAAGCTAACAACTGGTAGCTAAAAGCCAATCGCCAAAAGCTGTTCAAAAATGACTTTCGAGCTGACCCAACTCTACGTTGACCATATACAGGAATTAATTGCAAAAGAAGACGCTGCGGCTATCCGGTCGGAGATGGAGAATGTATTTGCGGCGGATATTACGAGCTTGCTTTATGAGCTGGAAACGGAAAGTGCCAAATACCTTATCAGTCAGCTGAACCCGGAAACAGGCGCCGCCATTCTCGCGGATATGGACCCGAGTGAAAGGCGGGAATTCCTGAAAGCATTTACCTCGGAGGAAATATCATGTTTTGTCAATTTGTTTGATTCCGATGACGCTGTGGATTTGCTGAACGAACAGCCGATCCGCGTGCGGGAAGAGGTAATTGCATTGCTCGAAGACCGAGAACAAGCGCGTTTTATCCTTGACCTGTTGCATTATGATGAAGATGTTGCCGGTGGTTTGATGCAGAAAGAGCTGGTGAAAGCCAACGTAAACTGGACCGTTAACGAATGCATCGAAGAACTCAGGAAGCAGGCAGAAGATGTTGGAAAAGTGTACGCCGTATATGTGGTGGATGATTTCGGCAAGCTGCACGGGATACTGTCGCTGAAAAAGATCGTTCTGGCACACAAAAACACACGCATTGAAAGTCTGTACGATAAGGATGTGATTTTTGTAGAAACCTATCGTCCGGCCGTCGAAGTGGCAGAGCTTATGCAGCGCTATGACCTCGATGCATTGCCTGTTGTAAATGTGCAGGGCAAACTCCTGGGCCGCATTACCATTGATGACGTGATCGACGTAATCACGGATCTGGCCAGTTCGGATACACTTGCTATGGCAGGTATCACGGGCGATGTGGAGGAGGATGATACGATCTGGCAGCAAACCAAAGCGCGCCTGCCCTGGCTGCTGGTAGGTATGATGGGTGGAATTCTCGCCGCCAAATTCATCAGCTTTTTCGAGGGAGACTTGAAAATCATTCCTGCGATGGCTGCGTTCATTCCTATTATCGGTTCAACCGGCGGGAACGTGGGCATTCAAACTTCTTCCATTATCTTGCAAAGTCTGGCCGATAAAACGGGTTTGGACACCACCGTAGGTCAGCGTCTGATCCGGATGTTCGCAGTAGCATTTATCAACGGGCTCATCATCAGCGCCATTGTTTTCGGATTCAATCTGCTGATCGGCAATGATATTCAGCTTGCAATGGTGGTTTCGACGGCTTTAATGTCCGTCGTATTTCTCGCATCATTCATGGGAACGATCACACCTATTTTGCTGGAAAAAATCGGGATTAACCCGGCTGTCGCTTCGGGCCCATTTATCACAACTGCGAATGATCTGATTGGTTACGGCGTGTATTTCGGACTGGCCCACCTGTTGCTGAACTTATAGCCTCAGCATTCACTCAGACTGATCGGGATATTCACTGCCAAGCCCCCTTCCGACGTTTCCTTGTAGCGGTGGTTCATATCCAATGCCGTTTGCCACATGGTGTGCACCACATTATCAAGTGATACTTTCGCGTTTTCAGGATTACTTTGCAGCGCAAGCTGTGACGCAGTGATTGCCTTGATTGCGCCCATTGTATTACGTTCAATACATGGAATTTGCACCAGTCCGCCCACAGGATCACAGGTTAGTCCGAGGTGATGTTCCATTGCAATTTCCGCAGCCATTAAACATTGTTCAACAGTACCGCCCGATACCTGCGCCAATCCGGCCGCGGCCATCGCCGACGACACGCCGATTTCAGCCTGGCAGCCGCCCATTGCAGCAGAAATCGTCGCGCCTTTCTTGAAGATACTTCCGATCTCGCCGGCGGTCAGGAGAAACTTGAAAATATCCTCTTCGGTACCGCCGCAAAAGGTAATATAAAACTGGATCACAGCCGGAATTACACCGGCTGCACCGTTTGTAGGCGCGGTAACCACCCTGCTGTACGATGCATTCTCTTCATTAACGGCGAGTGCGAAGCAACTTACCCAGTCTAATGTATAATTGAATCCGGCCCCGCCAGCTCTGATTTTTTCAATCCAGTCTGCACAGCCTGCACAATCCTGCTCTCTCAGTAACTTCCGGTTTAATGCAGCCGCTCTTCTTCGGACGTGCAAGCCGCCTGGCAACTCTCCCGCTGCCTGACAGCCGTGAAAAATACTATCCTGCATGACCCGCCAGATCTGCATCAGATCCTGACGGATTACAGCCTCGTCGCGCCACGCTTTTTCATTTTCCAAAACGATCTCCCAGATCTGCTTGCCTGACAGTTTGTGCCATTTCAGCAAATCGGATGCATAATCTATCGGGAATGGGAGCGTTATGAGAGTTGTGCCCCCTCCTTTGTCCTCCCCTTCCTGAATTACAAATCCACCACCAATCGAATAGTAAGTTTCCTCCAATGTACTGTCAACACAATCAGCTATGAATGTAACACCATTCGGATGGAACGGCAGCGACTCTGTTTTGTGAAATACCACATGCTCTTTGGGGGAAAAGCGGATCTCCATTTCACCACGAAGCAAGGTAGTTTCCTGGGTTGCAATGTCGGCGAGGATCTGATCAATCGCGCGGGTTTCAATGGAAACCGGATCATAGCCGCTCAGGCCGAGGATCACTGCAATATCGGTACCGTGACCTTTTCCGGTTTTTGCCAAAGATCCGTACAAATGCACGTAAACGGCGCGCACCTGATCGAGCTTGCCACGGGATTTCACAACATCCAGGAACTGCTGCGCTGCACGCCACGGACCAAGCGTGTGTGAACTGGACGGTCCGATACCAATTTTAAAAATATCGAAAACTGAAATTCTCTCTTCTTTCATCGGGTATAGTTGCAGGTCGTATTATCCTGCGATTGCGGATACAATTTACAACTGCTCACCGAGTTTCCCGTATTTTTAAGATTGAACACGCAAATCGAGCGTTATCCGGCTTATTTTTGGAATCTAATCAGAGCATGCATTTATGATTGCAGTGATACAGCGGGTGAGCCGCGCTTCCGTTACGATTGACGGGAAAGTAAATGGAGAGATCAGAACGGGCTTCCTTGTTTTACTTGGAGTTACTCACCTGGATACTGATGAAGATATTCAGTGGTTGGGTAAAAAGATTGTGGGACTACGCGTTTTCAACGATGCAGAAGGTAAAATGAACCTTGATTTACAAGCTGTGGGAGGAGATATTCTGCTGATCAGTCAATTTACGCTGCACGCAAGTACCAAAAAAGGCAACCGCCCCTCATTTATCGAAGCTGCGAAGCCAGATATCGCAATTCCATTGTACGAAAAGATGATCCGGTTCCTGGAAGCAGAAACCGGTAAACCAATCCAAACCGGCCAATTCGGAGCAGATATGAAAGTAGACCTGCTAAACGACGGCCCGGTGACGATTGTTATTGATTCTAAGAATAAGAATTGAGGAGGAAAGGGAGGAAGGAGGAAAGGGAGGAAAGGGAGGAAAGGGAGTTTATGAGTTTAGAGTTTATGAGTATATGAGTTTATAAGTTTATTAGTAGCACATTTTACTTCCTCCATCCTCCATCCTCCGTCCTCCCTTTCCTCCAAAAAATCAATCATTCAAAATTGAAAACATGACCATTCAACAAGCCCAGGACGATGTCGATAAGTGGATCAAAACTTACGGGGTCCGTTATTTTTCGGAATTGACCAATATGACAATTCTGACTGAGGAAGTAGGTGAAATGGCGCGGATTATGGCGCGTACCTATGGCGATCAGTCTTTTAAGAAAAGCGATTTGGGAAAAGACCTCGGCGATGAAATGGCCGATGTACTTTGGGTCCTGATTTGCATTGCCAATCAAACAGGCATCAATCTGACGGAAGCTTTGGAAAAGAATATCGCCAAGAAAACCGAGCGGGACAAAGACCGGCACAAGGCGAATGAAAAATTGAAGTAACACTAAAATCTCAAACCTATCGCAATGCGGCCCGGTGAAAGGTTTTGATAAAAGTAGGCGCTGGTTTTGCGCTGGCTAATCGTTTCGTTATACTGTTGCACAGCCCTGTTTTTCCTACTCTTCCCGACTATCATCACCACAAATCCGGGAACAGCGATTGCACTGCCTGTCAGCAGAATGATAGGTCCGGTCAGAGATGCTTCGTGCGCGCCCAATGTAATCAGCGTGCCCATTCCTTCTACCGATGCAATTGCTGCACCTACAAGGGCAATACTCCCACCAGTAACTGCAACGATGCCTCCTTTTCTGATAGTCCTTTGACCACTTACAAACTTCTGATGCGCGACAGGGTCTGCAATTCCAAGCCAATAACCTACCTGCTCCGTGTTCAAAAACTTCTTTTCTGCTTTATATTTCCCGAGCAAACGATTGATCTTAGGATATTCCCCCTGGGCAAACACGCTCAACTGCACGAGTAAAAGCATTGACACCAAGAGGAGTAGCTTTGTTATCATATACATGGTTTTTGATAACAAGATAAATAAAAATGCCCGACCTTTTGGATCAGTTCCAAAAGCCGGGCATTCTAATATTCGTTATTGCTGGCAACTACATATCCAGCAACAAACGCATTGGGTCTTCCAAAAGCTGTTTTACTCTCACCAGGAAGCTCACAGAATCTTTTCCGTCAATCGTACGGTGATCGTATGAAAGTGCAACATACATAATCGGGCGAACTACAATTTGTCCATCCACCACTACGGCACGCTCAACAATGTTGTGCATTCCGAGGATAGCAGATTGAGGCGCATTGATGATCGGTGTCGACATCATTGAACCGAACGTTCCACCATTGGTGATCGTGAACGTCCCACCTGACATCTCGTCCATTCCAAGTTTACCATCGCGGGCACGTACTGCCAGGCGAACGATTTCCTTCTCAATCGCTGCGAAAGAAAGTGTTTCTGCATTGCGGATCACAGGTACTACCAATCCGCGTGGCGTAGATACCGCAACTGAAATGTCAGCAAAGTCATTATATACCAGCTCGTCACCGTCGATAGAAGCATTAACAACAGGGAAATCCTTCAATGCAACAGTTACCGCTTTCACGAAGAACGACATAAAGCCTAGTCCAACTTCGTGCTTCTCCTTAAACTTATCTTTGAACTTGTTCCGCAGATCCATTACCGGCTTCATATCCACTTCGTTGAAAGTGGTGAGCATAGCGGTCTCGTTTTTCACTGCTACCAGGCGGCGTGCGATAGTCTTGCGAAGCGAAGACATTTTTTCGCGACGCTGCGAACGCGCTCCGGCAGGAGCTGCTGCCACAGGAGCAGAGGCTGGTTTTGAAGCAGATGCACTGGCAGCCTGAGGGGCCGAAGCAGGCTTGCCCGCTTTCAATGCATCATCTTTCATGATCCTGCCGCCTGAACCTGATCCGTTTACGTCCTTTGGATCAATGCCTTTTTCCGCAAGTATCTTGGCTGCTACAGGCGATGCATGTTTTTCGCTGTATCCTTTTTCAGCAGGTGCGCTGGTCTGTGCAGGTGCAGATTGCTGCTGCGCCTGAGCAGGAGCGCCTGCACCTTGTTCGATCGTGCAAATCACCGCACCGATAGCCAGTGTATCTCCTTCCTGACCAACGATCCTGAGTGTTCCCGCAGCTTCGGCCGGTAACTCGAATGTAGCTTTGTCAGATTCCAGTTCGCAAAGAATTTCGTCCAGCTCAACGTGGTCACCATCTTTTTTACTCCATGAAGCAATGGTAACCTCAGTGATAGACTCTCCTACTGTCGGCACTTTCATTTCGTACACTTTTGAAGCACCGTTTGTTGCAGGCGCTGCCGCAACAGCAGCAGGTTCAGCTGCCTTGTCTTCCATTTTTTCGGCCGCTGGCTCTTCCGGCGCAGACGCCGCGGGCGCCGCTGCTTCCGGTTTAGCCGCAGGTGCTTGTGAAGCGCCGTTTGCCGCGGAATCAATCGTCGCGATCAGGTCGCCGATGTTGAGTGTATCCCCTTCCTGCGCTTTGATATGCAAGGTACCTTCTGCCTCTGCGGTTAGCTCAAAAGTTGCTTTATCTGAGTCTAGTCCACAAATGACCTCATCCATTTTCACAAAGTCCCCATCATTTTTGAACCAATTTCCTATCGTAACCTCGGTAATAGACTCGCCAACGGGCGGTACTTTTATTTCAATTTCAGCCATTTTATCTGCAATCTTGTTGTCGAATTAAGTCTTAATTTATAGGAACAATCATTCAAAAGCTCTTCTGATAATTTCCGCCTGCTCTTTCGCGTGGATCTTGGCAAAACCGGTTGACGGTGATGCGCTTGACTCACGGGCAATTACCTGCAATGGTTTCGCGCCCTTGTACATACGCAGCATAAATGTCCAGCCACCCATATTGAAAGGTTCTTCCTGTACCCAATATACTTTTGCATCAGGATACTGGTTCAAATGCGCGTCGATCTGTGTTTGCGGGAACGGATGCATTTGTTCAAGACGAATAATCGCTACATCGTCCCTCTTCTCTGCCTGCTGTTTTTCATAAAGTTCATAATACAGCTTTCCAGTACACAGAAGCACTTTCTTCACCTTTTTCGGATCAGCATAAGTGTCACCGATCGTCTCCTGGAATGAACCGCTAACAAGACTGTCAATCGGAGAAACACAAAGCGGGTGACGCAGCATTGATTTTGGCGACATAACGATCAGCGGCTTCCTGAATGGGAATTTCAACTGACGGCGCAGCAAATGGAAGAAGTTAGCCGGTGTTGTCACATTGGCCACTATAATATTGTAGTTAGCCGAAAGTTGTAAGTATCTCTCCGGGCGTGCGTTTGAGTGTTCCGGTCCTTGTCCCTCATAACCGTGAGGTAACAACATCACCAGACCTGTCCAGCGATCCCATTTGGTTTCGCTTGACGTCACAAACTGATCGATGATCACCTGTGTACCGTTGGCAAAGTCACCAAACTGCGCTTCCCAGATAACAAGTGCATTCGGGTTGGCCATTGAATAACCGAACTCAAACCCAAGTACGCCATATTCGGAAAGCAGCGAGTTATAGATCATAAACTGACCCTGACCCTCCTGGATATGCTGCAAACTGTTGTAAGCTGCATTGGTTTCCACATCGCGAAGCACTGCGTGACGGTGTGAGAAAGTACCGCGCTGCACATCCTGCCCGCTCAACCTTACGATGTTTCCTTCTGTAAGGATAGAACCGTAAGCAAGCAATTCGGCAGTAGCCCAGTTCACTTCTTTTTTATCAAAAATCATCTGCTCACGGTCTTTGAGCAGCTTGTCGATCTGTTTCAGTCTGTTAAAATTCTCAGGCGTTGAGATCAGCGCCTTTCCGATTTTTTCAAGAATATCAAGCGGCACGCCTGTTTCAGGAGATTTTTCAAAATCTTCCGGTTTAGACTTACGCAATGTATGCCACTCCTGTTCCAGCTTTGGCAAGGTATAAGGCAATGCTTTTTGCTTCACCATATCCAAACGCTCCTGCAACAGCTGCTTGAACTCTTTGTCCATATTCGCAGCCAGCTGCGCGTCTACATCACCGCGATCCGCAAGCGTCTTCTGATAAATCTCTCTTGGGTTCTGGTGCGTTTCGATCGATTTGTATAAAACCGGTTGTGTAAACTTCGGTTCGTCTGCCTCGTTGTGTCCGTGACGACGATAGCAAACCATATCGATAAAGATATCCTTATTGAACTTCTGGCGATATTCCACAGCCAGGCGCATACAGAACACGACCGCCTCAGGATCATCCCCATTCACGTGTAACACGGGAGCGTCCACGATTTTGGCGATGTCCGTACAATAGATACTGGATCTTGCGTCAATAAAGTCAGTAGTAAAACCAACCTGGTTGTTGATCACGAAGTGAATGGTACCTCCTGTGTAATAACCATTCAGTGCCGACATCTGGGTTACTTCGTAAACGATACCCTGACCTGCGACAGCTGCATCCCCGTGGATCAGCACAGGCAGTACGCGATCGTAGTCGCTGTCGTACATCCCGTCAGCACGGGCGCGGATATAACCTTCCACGACCGGGTTAACCGCTTCCAGGTGGGAAGGGTTAGGTGCCAGCTTCATGTGTACTTTGTGGCCGTCTTTGGTAGTGATCTGGCTTGCGAAACCCATGTGGTATTTCACATCACCATCTCCCCAAACCTGATCCGGCAAATTCCCTTCGAACTCGTTAAAAATCTGTCCGTAAGTCTTTTGCATAACGTTGGCAAGCACGTTCAAACGACCGCGGTGCGCCATTCCGATCATCACTTCCACAACGCCCATTTCAGCGGCTTTGTTGATCATCGCGTCCAGAGCAGGAATAGTCGTTTCTCCACCTTCCAGTGAAAAACGTTTCTGTCCCAGATACTTGGTATGAAGGAAGTTTTCAAAAACAACGGCTTCGTTCAGCTTCGAGAGAATATGCTTTTTCTCATCTATTGAGAAATCCATATTCAATGCTTCTTTCTCGATTTTTTTGCGAAGCCAGCTCTTTTGTTCCCGGTCACGAATGTAGAGATATTCGAAACCGATGTTTCTTGTATAGATCGTTTTAAGCGATTCTACGATTTCTCTTAAAGATGCAGGCCGGCCAAAAACTTCAACTCCGGCTTCAAAAACGGTGTCCAGATCTTCCAGACCGAGGTTGAAATCGGAGATATCAAGTTGTGGACGACGGTCTTTTCTCTTCTGAATAGGGTTTGTGGTCGCCATTAAGTGGCCACGTGAACGGTATCCGCGGATCAAATGGACAACCTCCATTTCTTTGCGGATACGGCCGGGATCTGACTTCCCGACTGTGGCAGCTTCCTTACCGGCGGCTGCCCCGTTTGTGTGCCCGTTACCATTGACGGGATATTTTTGATAGAAGTCGAATCCTTCGAAAAACTTCTGCCATCCTTCATCAACTGAGGTGGCGTCTTGCTTGTAGGAATTGTACAATTCCTCTATGTAAGCGGCGTCGGAATTTGCTATGTAAGTGTATTTATCCATCACAAAAGTGATTATTTCATTTATGGCACAAAGGTACGAGACTTATGTAAAGATTACGAATAAAATCTCCTTTTAACTGGGTTGAAAAACATTTCTACTGCGTTATTTTTAATACTTATGAAATCCTTTGGGATTCGGAACGAATTTCAGCATAAGTTCGTGAATCCCCTTTGGACCCGTGTAGGAAGCATAAATCTGCTCTGCTGTACGGGTACTGTAAAAATACCCCAGCCGCACATTTCTGCCCACCTGTACTTCGGCCGATAATTGGAGATAATCTACTTTCGAAGAGAACGCCGTATATCCTCCGCCGGTCCGGTAAGAGGCGCCTATCCCTACTTTTTCACTTACCCACAACCGTGTACCAAAATCGAACCTGAGCTTCCGGTCTTTCTCCTGTACAAACAAAACATGAGGCAATAGCATCAGTTCGTCACCTAGTTCGTAGCTGCCTCCCGCCGTGATATACAATGGTCGTCGGTATACCGCAGCCAGCGGCTGATTTCCAAAATTCCCTTCCAGCAGCTCCGGTTTAGAAATACCGAAATACAGCTTGTCTGAACGCAGCCACGCTCCTATTCCAAACGAACCCACGGCTCTGTTGTTGCCGCCGTAACCACTTTGATCCATTACCGGCAATACATTAATGCCACCCTGAGCGCCTAATCCAAGTTTCCAGTTATCCGAAACTCCAAGGTGATAAGCAAAGGATCCCGTAAATCCGGTGGTTGTAAAATAGCTGGTCTGGTCATTCAATGCCTGAAAACCTATCCCGAATTTCCCGTTTGCTATCGTACCGTCAGCCGCAAAGGTCTGGCTGGACGGCGAATTGCGGATATTAAACCACTTCCTCCGGAACATGGCGGTCATATTAAAGTCTTCACGAACACCTGTAAATCCCGGATTGACCGACATTGGATTTTGCAGATACTGCTCATAAAGTACTTCTCTCTGCGCAGATGCAGACTGATATATTCCCGCCACGAGCAGGGCAGATAAAATCATTTTCTTCATTCCGTAATGTGTGTTCATGTTGACAGCTTTTTGTAATTAATGCTTCTCAGATACTAAAAATGGCAGAAGAGTCGCTCTCCTGCCATCTTAATAACGTCTGTAATCAGACTTTATACTTGAAATTTTTCTTAAAAATCATAACCCAGTGTTACATAAGGTACTGCCTTTCCGGTATAGCCGTTGTCAACACCCCAGGCATAGTCAAACTTGGCATAAAAGCCGAACAAAGTTGTTCTGACGCCCATTCCATACCCCATTAAGTAAGGATTTTTGTAATTGGTAACTGTTGCGCGGAAGGGATCGTCTTCGGTACCGATGATTTGCGTGTTCAAGCTGTTATTTTCACTAAACGGCCCTTTTCCGGTCCAGGCTGTTCCGATATCCCCGAAACCAACGATCTGGAAATTCCTCAGGAAGCTGGATGTGATTGCTCCGCGGTAAAGATATTTTACCAAAGGAATGCGTAACTCCGCATTTACAAGCATATAGCTGGTTCCCGAGAGACGGTTCAAATTGAAGCCGCGCAGGTTGGTAGCGAAGTCTGCAAAGAAGATATCTCTGTTATCCTTTTGGAAATTCAATGGGTTATCACCAGTCCGGGTTTCTTTCTTATTCCCGATCCAGTTTTCCATTCCGCCTAATATATTCTGCTTAGGTGCGCGACCGCCGGAGTGGCTTGCCGCTGCTCTTACTGCCAGGATCAGGTCACGGTGCAATTTCTGATAATGCCTGAAATCAAGACTCACCCGGTTGAAGCTCTCGTTTCCATTGGTAAGTCCCTGTTGCATGTCATAACGCACCTTGAAACGCGTTCCCTCCATCATGTTCATCCCGTTCACCCGCGTATTATCGAACACATACTCGCTGCGCAATCCCCCGTAACTCGATGCGAGATCCGGATTTGGCAGAATATACACATCGATCATGCGGGTCGAAGTATACATAGGCGAGACAGAGAAGCGGCTCGTCGTGGAGAATGGGTACGAAGCTGTAAACATCAGCTGGTTGAAACGGTATTTCTGTGGCGCGCCTTCGGTATCGATATAAAGGTTTTTTCTGTCAAATCTGACACCGAAATCAATGCGGTAAGTATTGTTGGAGTATTCAGCAAACAAATCACTGTTCCTGAAATTTGAGGAAATGAATAATCCTGCTTTGATCACATGATTTTCGAGCAGATCATTCATTGAAATCGATTGTGCAAATCCAAAACCACGGATCGGATCAATACGCCAGTCAGAATTGGCATCGTTGGTGATGAACAATCCTTTATAGGAAGTCGGACCTTTGATAGCAATATTCTCACGCGTGGCTCTCGTCCGCGTAAGTGCGCTCGGCGTTGTCGGGAATGTACCTCTGTTTCGTTTTGACTCAAATGCTTTCAAAACATCTTCGTCAAACTCATAATTGTCCGTATCAACCTCTCCTTCTTTCAATGAAAGCTTCGGCGCCTGGGTCGCCTGTTGCGCGGCTGCCTTCACAGAATCTGCCTTTGCGCCTGCATTCGCCGCACTAACTTGTCCGGCAGAGCCCGTGAGTGCGGGGGTATTTATTGTGTTATTAAGATCAAATGCATTCTTGTAAGCAGCTACATAATACCCTTCATTCAGATAGGTGTAAGCCAATGCACCTCCCGATTTCAAATTGATATCTGCATTGCGGATATTCTGAATATGGTTAGTTAGCTGCGAAATGGAAGACGATGCTCTGTTGTATTTGAAAAGATTGTTAACCCCTTTTCCATTTGACAGGTAAACCAGGTCATTTGCGTCAGCATATACGGGCATTAACTTCGATTTCCCGTCGCCCTGCACCAGCTTCACCATATTGGCCGACTTGGGTGTACCGTCGTGCTCGAAGATGGTGTAGGAAGTTGAGATCGATTTGTAGCTTCCTTTATCAGCAGTTCCTACCGAATCAACCGGGCGGTTTGATGAAAATACCACTTTACGTGAAGAGCCCTGGATAAACCGTGGCGAGAGATCATCATAAAGGTCATTGGTCAATGCGAGCGGCGAAGCACGCGCCACGCTGATCAGGAATAGATCGTTTTGTCCACCCTTATCCGCACTCACAGCCAGCATGGTACCATCGTGAGAAATGTCCATATCCATGATCTGATCAAGACCTCTGATGTTTCTCCTCAGCTTGATCTTCACTTTTTTAGTGCCCAGCTTTTCATACACGTACAGGTTCTTACGCTCATTTTCAGAGGCAAGAACAGCCAGCTGATTGTTCCTGAACCACGCCAGAAGCGGCGGCTGCGTTTTAGCTCTTCCACCGATCAGATCCAGTTTTCCCTGACGGATAATCTTCTTTGAGCGCGTTTCACTATCAAATAGATACACCCGGTACCTGCCATTTTTGATCTCGCTGACAGCAGTGAATTTGTTGTCAGGCGAAATTTTGATAACAGCTGTCGCATCCGAAACATTGAATTCATTGAGCTTGTACTTCCAGGATGGACTTGGCTCGGCGTAGAACTGTTCTGCGTTTTTATTCTGATTGAGGTAGTAGGCGCGCCAGTCGCGTAGGAAGCGGTTGTAAGATGGTACACCCAAAGTACTCGTAATACTTGTCTGTTCCGTACGGATAATGCGCGTCAGATTAAGGATATCCGAAATTTTATCTTTCCCGTAACGTTCGGCAATGTAATTCCAGATGGACTGACCGATCAGTGTTGCATCGTTTCCGGTCATCAAAGTCGGCTTTCTTACATTCCTGTTTTTGAAGAAATCCCGCATGTAATCGTTTAGCTCGGGAGACCAGCCGTCGGCAATGTAAGCAGCAGTACCCGACATAAACCATTCAGGGAGCGTCAGCAAAAGCGAGCTTTGCAGCGCCTCTTTCATATTGCCGCCGTAAAGCATATCATACACAAACAGCAAGCTGATATCTTTCACCAGTTTCTTGCGGAAACCTACCTGATCACCCGTGTAAGCAACTTCTACCCGCGACTGCGAAAGGTCCAGCTTCTGCTCGTTCAGGTTGTCGAGTGTAGACAAGCCCATATTACTCTGTTCGAGCTCGGCAGGCGAGTTGTAAAGGAAGATTTTAACGCGGTTGTAGGGAGTCCAGCCAAGTATGTCCGTGATTTTATCAAACTCACTTTCAGCATACTGGGCCGTAAGGCGGGCGAGATTGGTGCCGCCCTGGTAGTGGTAAATTTCGAAATTGGTGGTTTTGAAAATCTTCCAGTTGAACTTCTTGAACTGAACCCTGTTCTTTCCGAAAGTTTCCTGAGAAGGATAGCGCTGCGCGTGTGTTTGCGTAAATACTCCTAAAACCGCTATTAATCCGACCGAGAAAGTTAGTTTGTATATATTTCTAATGCTCATAATACTTGGGCTGTCTTCAACGGAAATATAACGAAAAATACCTTTTAATATTAACTAAGGGATTCAATTCTTTGCCGTTTTCAAGGTGCCCGGTGAGCTGATTTGCGAAAAAAGGCGCAAGTGTTACTCCTTTGGTACCTAAGCCATTGAAAATACAAACGTTACCATACTCCGGATGAATGCCGACCAGCGGCCGCCGGTCCTTCACGGAAGGCCGAACACCAGCAGCAGCAGATTGAATGCGGTAAGGTATTTTGATCAATGCATCCAGCTTTTCTTTCAGCTCGTTTTCTGCGGCCGCAGTGGGTTCCCAATCGAGCGGGTCCCAGGAGTAAGTCGCCCCTACCCGCATCACATTCTCACCTGTTGGCAGCATGAATATTCCCTGGTTTACAATATAATCCGGCAATGCAACATCGGTTGCTACATCAAGTATCTGCCCCTTTACAGGTGCAAATGGCAGCCAGCTGAAATAAGGATTATCATTTCCAAAAAAACCCTGACAAAAAACTACCTTATTGAAAGTCAGATTATTCCAACTAACAAAGAGAGTATCAACCTGAATATCGGCCGCATTAAAGCTAGCCTCCTGGTAACACCCAACTTCCTGAAAATAAGCCTTGCTCCTATCCAGCAACAAAGGCAAATCCACCCACCCCGACTGCGTTACTTCCAGACCGCCAAAAGGCGATTCCACATACTCCGACAAATCCGCACCCTGAACCGTTGCAATGTAAGGCGCAATTGCCGGGTCGGCTGTCTGGGCTAAGTACGTATTCTGCTCCTCAATGGATCTGAATGGCCGGAAAATCGGGACGGAATAAAGCAGCTTGCAACTCAGCCTATTTTCAAGGTTTGTGTAAAAATCCCGGGCGTATGGAAAAAGATCGTCGGCAAGCCAGGTTTTAACCAGCTTCTTGCCTGTCAAAGGGTTAAATATCCCCGCGGCGACTTTGGAGGAAGAAGGTAATGCAGTATCTCCCAGTACAAGGACTTTCTTACCCTGATCAAGTAAGTGCAATGCAAGAGTTGTACCCGCAAGTCCCTGGCCAACAATGAGGTAATCGTAATCAGAATCAGCCATTTTCAAGCCTTGCTGGCGTTTCGACGGCGCAGCGAGAGTCCGATCTGCTCGTCGGCGAGGCGCACGACCAGCTCTACCTGCTCGTCGAGCGTCATCATGGAATTATCAATGTAAACAGCATCATCTGCCTGCCGCAACGGGCTTTCGGCGCGATGGGTGTCGATGTGGTCGCGCATTTTCAGGTTATCGGCAATTTCTGCCAGACCTACCAGCTCCCCTTTTTCCATCAGTTCAATTTGTCTTCTCTGCGCCCGGATAAGGGGATCGGCTGTCATGAATATTTTCAGTTCAGCCTGCGGAAACACGACGGTACCTATATCGCGTCCATCCATTACAATCCCCTTCGTTTTACCCATTCGCTGTTGTTGCGCCACCAATGCATGCCGGACTTCTGCAATCGCACTGACGTCACTTACCTTTTCGGAAACATACATTTTGCGGATTTCATCCTCAACATTCACGCCATTCAGATAGGTATCGTTACGACCCAGCTGTGCGTGCCGCCGAAAGGAAATCTGAATGTTGCTTAAAGCAGTTTCAACCTCCTTCGGATTGGTGAGACTGACGTGATTTTGAATAAAATACAAGGTCACAGCACGGTACATTGCACCAGTGTCTATATAGGGATAGTTGAGCTGTTTTGCAACCTGTTTCGCCGTTGTGCTTTTGCCACAACTGGAATAGCCATCAATTGCAACAATGATTTTTGGCATAATTGGAGTCGTCATTTTCCGGTTTCAACAAACGCAGATCAGCCGGAAAAATAAATATCGTGAACTATGCAAAAATAGAGGAAAGAACTCGCCGGGGACTTTTTTCCAGCAAGTTTTTGGAGAAAAAGATAGCAGCGCTCAGGCCAGCTTTACATACAAGTGCTCGTCAAGCACGAGGCCATTCTTAATAATTGCTTTACGGTGAACCGCTTCCAGTTCATAGCCTGCTTTTTCGAGTACGCGCACAGAAGCCGCATTGGTCTCAAAAACACCGGCAAACAATCTCGTTATGGAGGTATTTTCAAATATCCAGCTTGTCATTTCGCGAAGTGCGGCCGTCATGATATTGCATCCCCAGAAAGGTTCGCCTAGCCAGTAGCCGATTTCTGCATTGTTTCGGTAAATATCTTCCTGCCGTACAACCCCAATTCCACCGGCAAATTTACCTTCAAAGAAAACGGCGCGCTGAAATGCATTACTATTTGCATTGCTGCACATATCGATCCAGTAATGCGCATCGGCAATGGTATAAGGATAAGGAAAATTGTCCCGCACCTGCGCTGAAACTTTAGGATTATCTGCAAGCCGGGCCAGGTCGGCCGCCATATTTCGCTGAAAAGGCCGGAGCTCAATCGCTTGTTCCATGCTATTCCTCCTCAATCAAGAATATCACCATACTGCGGGCACCGTGCGCTCCTATCACCAGCGATTGCTCAATGTCCGCCGTTTTCGACGGACCGGCGATGAAACAGCCCCAGCCAGTCGTGTCAGTAAGCCGCTCATAAGCATCGTGCATATTGTTCACAATAGCCGAGCGGGGAATGGCGAGTGCCAGGTTTTGTGTGATAAAAGGCAGGACGCGATGCTGCAAATGACTATCGGAAATCCAGACTGCCCCATTCTCCGCTACACCAAATTCTGCTTTCAGGATAGCAATTTCAATCAGTTCAAGTTCGTGCGGGTCTGTTACATTCAAACTGAAATCAGCCCAGGAAGCCAGCTGCGGAATGTTGGTCGCGCGGTTTACGACGCCTGCGTACAGTTCCTCCACCTTTTCTGCGAGTGCCTGTGCATTCTTTACCACAACAACTTCCGTATAAACTGATTGAAGTGTTTCGATAAACTTGACTTCCGTGTTCTCGAAAAAGCTGGTAAACCTCATCTGCTCCGGAAGTGCAATCGGGTCCGGCTTGTTCAGGCGGATCTTTTCCAGGATTTGTTCTCTTGTACCCATTATTCTTTGCGGTTTCGGATATACCAATCGCGAAAACTCTCTTTCGGCGCTTCGGGCATATCGCGTTGTTTATACCAGGGATTTAATCCGTTATTAACTACAAATGGCATCGTACGCATTACCGAACGGCCCAACCTGCCCGACCATTGATAAAACCGCGGCTGCGACAATACCATTGACATGGCACGGATCCCTAAACCTTTAGACTGAGGTACGTGGCCGGCTTTTGCCAGTACCTGCCTCCATTTATAAAGCTGATCGTGTATATCGATCTTCACCGGACATACATTCGAGCAGCTTCCGCAAAGCGTACTTGCAAACGGCAGATCCGCATTCTTCGTCATATCCAGGTTTGGCGCGAGGATAGAGCCGATCGGCCCGGCAACTGCATTGTGGTAGCTGTGCCCGCCGCTCCGCCGGTACACCGGACAAGTGTTCATGCAGGCGCCGCAACGGATACATTTAAGCGAGTTCCGGAAATCAGCGCGGCCCAGCTGGGTTGTGCGGCCATTGTCAACAATAACAATGTGCATTTCCTGACCTTCCCGGGGCTTCTTGAAATGACTGTTATAGGTAGTAACTGGCTGCCCCGTGGCGCTTCTCGCGAGCAATCTCAAAAACACCCCGAGGTGCTCCTGCTTCGGGATAATTTTCTCAAAACCCATACAGGCAATGTGAATATCCGCCAGGTGCGCGCCCATATCTGCATTTCCTTCATTGGTAGCAACCACAAATCCACCCGTTTCAGCGATGGCGAAATTGACACCGGTCAATGCGGCCCGGCGCGTCAGGAATTTGTCACGCAGGTGTTGTCTTGCGGCTTCGGTCAGGTACTGCGGATCAGTTGCGCCTGCTTCCGTACCAAGATGCTCGTGAAAAAGATCGCCTATATCTTTCTTTTTCAGGTGAATAGCCGGCAGTACAATGTGGCTCGGCGGCTCCTGCCTTAGCTGCACAATGCGCTCGCCCAAATCAGTATCAATAACTTCAATGCCGTTATTTACGAGGAATTCATTCATGTGACATTCCTCGGTCAGCATTGATTTACTTTTTACCATTTTGGTAATGCCGTGGTTTCGCAACAGACCCAGCACAATTTCATTATGCTCGGCCGCATTCGCTGCCCAGTGCACATGCACGCCGTTCTCTTTGGCTTTCTGCTCAAAACTGATCAGCAGCTCGTCCATATGAGACAAAACATAGTTTTTAATGCCCGATGCAGTTTCACGCAGCTGCTCCCATTCAGGCAGCAACTTGGATGATTTATCCCGTTTCTGGCGCACGAACCACAGCGTTTCGTCGTGCCAGTCAACATATGGTTCGTCCCGGTTGAAGACTTCCGAGGCTTCGGAATGCTCTACGATTGTCTTAGACATAATTACCTTAACAATTTAGTAATAGTACTTTTAGAAGAATAAGAATTGCACTTTTCACATTCGTTGCACTATTTCAAGTTTGCAAATTGTTTAATAAACAACTTTTAATTTTCTCAAAAAAAGCTATTTTATTGTAATGCAATATCTTATACTTTTGAAGCACAAAGTTTTTCGATCGGGGCATCGGAGTCTCAATTAAAGTTTAGTTTAACTTTTTTTAGACACATTAAAATTTTCACTCCTATGAAAACCAAAAACACTCTTATCATCGCAGCCTTGACTGGCTTGCTTCTATCAGGTTCTGCTTTTAATTCTATCGCTCAGGACAACATCGTTTCTGCTGAAAATACAAAGTCGGCTACTGACAAACTGACCATTCTGCAGATTAAACCAATGCAATTCCGCGTTTCATATAATAACCCAGTTTCAAAGAATGTCGCAGTGCGTATCCTGGACACTGAGAAGAATGTACTTTTCTCAGAAAGCAGACGCGTTGACAACAGCTATTTGAAGTATTTTGACTTATCGACCCTGATGGACGGTACTTATACCTTCGAAATCACGGACGGAAAAGAGAAAGCTTCACAATCGTTTGACATTTTGACTACAACGAGCCGCGTTGTTTCTTCAATCAACTAACGAGGCTCTTCTCAGATTCTGAACCGGCACGGAGCACATCCGTAAACTTTGTAAAGTACCGGGACTCACGCGATGGGTTCCGGTATTTGTTTTATAGCGCTGTTCAAAATTTCGGCTATATGCTTTATCTGGACCTTTGAATTGTTCCGCTTTAAAATCCCGCCTAAATGCATCAGGCAGCTCATATCCGAGCCTGTAATAAATTCAGCATTGTGCCTGATGTGATCAGCAACCCTGTCCTTACCCATTTTCACCGACACTGCTTCTTCACTCACACAAAACGTTCCGCCAAAACCGCAGCATTCATCCATACGGTCCAGGTCGATCAGCTCCAATCCACGCACCTGCTTTAAAAGAGTGACCGGTTTTGAAAACGGCTCCGCATTAAGCTCCGACATTTGCGAAAGATGTAGCCCTCTTTGCCCGTGGCAACCCTGGTGAAGTCCGACGCGGTACGGAAACTCTGCTTCGATATGGTCTATTTTCAGGATATCGGTAATGAATTCAACCAACTCATACACTCTCTTGCGCAAAACCTTCGACTCGTCCGCACGATTATCTGCTTTCAAATGCTCTTTAATATGCAACACACAGCTACCCGAGGGCGAAACCACGTAGTCGCATTCCGAAAACTGGTCAAAAAACAGGTTATCACAGGATCTCGAAAGGTGCTCAAAACCCGAGTTAGCCATCGGTTGGCCGCAACAAGTCTGATTCAGCGGAAATGTAACCCGGCAGCCCAGTTTTTCCAGCAGTTCGAGAGTTGCGATACCTACCTGCGGATAAAACTGATCAACATAACAGGGAATAAATAATCCGATTTTGAGGTTTGAGTAATTCATTTTACCAAAATTCAATGGTGGCAAGGATAGGATAGTGATCCGAAACTTCTGGATAGTTCCGCAGAACTTTATAGTTCTTGACGCGTACTCTGTTATTCAGCAATGCAAAAATGTAATCGAGCCTGTCGCCCGGCAATCCTTCATTCCACGTTTGCATTTGCGAGCCTTGTGCTGCATCCTGCCAATTTTTACGGAATGAAAAGTAAGGCTGCTCATTGGGACGCGCGCCCATATCCATTCCGATCAGCACTGGCTGAATGCTGTTGACCAGCATCTGGTTAATATAAGCAGCCTGTAAAGCCCGGTCCATTACCGAGGCATATTCAAGCCGCGAGCTGCAAATCCGGAACGTAAGTCCCTTTACCGGATTGACAAGTCCGCAAAGCAGCACTTTCGGATCTGCTCCCTGCGTGGTAGGCAAAGCAATAGATTGAGTATTTTCAAAAGTCCACCTCGACAATATCCCCACACCCTGCGACCCATTTTCCGAGCGGTCGGCCACTCCGTACAAGTAATGCATTCCGGTTTGTACGGCGATCTGCCGGAGCTGAAACTGTGTTTTTCCCTTATCCACCAGGCTGTCAACTGCTTGTAAAGCAATCAGGTCTGGCTTGTGGTCGGAGATAATTTTAAGAATATCCCTCAGGTTCGACTCCTCTTTCAGATTGAGACCGTGCCGGATATTGAAGCTCATTACTTTCACTTCCGTTGCGCGGCGCGGCTGCGATGCCGATAAGCTGCATGAAACAATTGTAATCAGTAAAATATAGCCTAGTCTGCTCAAACTATTCGAATCTGGTTCACAAAATTGCTATGGTTCGAGGGCAAAAATCCTGTCCATCAAAACCCACTTTTCACCAGGCTTGGCCTGGGGCAGCGCCTTTTGGTATTTCCACATTAATTGTTCCCATTCCTGAACTTTGGCATTTGCCGCATCCATTTGGGCTTTATTATCAAAACTGAAATCATCTTCCGTTTCCATGATCATGAACAACCTGTCGCCAAGCCGGAAAATCTCCATTTGCGTAATGCCCGCATCCCTGATACTCTTCTCGATTTCCGGTCTGAGCTGCTTGTGATAAGCTTCGTATTCGCTGATCATCACAGGATCGTCAACCAGGTCGACAGCAAGACAGTACCTTTTCATTTTATTTTATTTAGATATCCAGCTTATAAAAATCGATTGCATTCTTACCCATTACCTGCCGTACTTCCGAATCGGAAAACATGCTCAGATAATCGGTCAGGATACCTTTCGCACCTTCATATTCCGCCGCGACCAGGCACACTGGCCAGTCGGAGCCAAACATCAGTCTTTCGGTACCAAAAGCTTCAAATACAGTATCCAGGTACGGCCTGAAATCGGCTTTTTCCCAATTGACCCAATCGGCTTCGGTAACCATACCCGACACTTTGCAACTTACATTGGGCAGCTCTGCGAGGGCACGTATATCATCAGCCCAGGGTTTAAGCTCACCATTTTTGATCTTGGGCTTGGCAATATGGTCCAGCACAAAACGAACATTGGGCAACTTCACAGCAAAATTGAAAGCTTCTTTCAGCTGGTTCTGGTAAATGAGGATATCATAGGCAAAGTCAAATGCAACGAGCTGACCTACGCCTTTGATAAAATCAGGTTGCAGCAAAAAACCCTCGGGTTGTCCCTGCGCCACGTGCCGAAAGCCTCTCAGCTTCTCAAACTGTGAATACCTTTCCAGCTTGCGATACAAATCGGACGAAAACAAATCGACCCAGCCTACAACACCTTTGATAAAATCGTTGGCTTCGGCGAGTTGAAGCAGAAACTCGGTTTCCGAATCAGTTGAAGAAGCCTGCACAGCCACACAGCCATTTACCCCGTTTTGCCTGAGCACGGGCCAAAGATTCTCCGGTAAAAAATTCTTCCGGATCGCACCCATTTCCGGCGTAATCCACGAATCTCTTTCTTCATCAAAAATCCAGAAATGCTGGTGACTGTCTATGGTCATGGTTTTTATTATTGAATGAGCGCTTTCCACGCAACTGCTTCCTGCTTCTGGTTACCCAGCTTTTCAATGCCAAGCTCCACTACATCGCCCGGTTTGAGGTATACCTGCGGCTTCATACCGAGACCTACACCGGCGGGGGTGCCTGTGGTGATCACATCACCCGGCAGCAATGTCATAAACTGGCTGAGGTAGCTGATCAGGAAAGGCACCTGAAATATCATATCGGAAGTATTGCTATCCTGAATTTTGTCTCCATTCAGGCTCAGCCATAAATCAAGGTTGTTGGCATTTCCTACTTCGTCGCTGGTCACCAGATAAGGTCCGAGCGGCGCGAAAGTATCATTGCTTTTACCCTTCACCCACTGGCCGCCGCGCTCCATTTGGAAGGCGCGCTCGGAGTAGTCATTATGCACGGCATAGCCGGCTACATACTCCAATGCATTCACTTCGTCTACATAGCTCGCCTTTTTACCAATAATTACGGCCAGCTCCACTTCCCAGTCCGTCTTTTCTGAATTTCGTGGGATAATCACCTGATCAAATGGTCCGCAAAGCGCAGAAGTGGATTTGAAGAATACGATCGGCTCTTTCGGCAATTCCGTCGCGCCCGATTCGTAAGCATGCTTCGCGTAGTTCATCCCAATGCAGACGATCTTGGAAGGCCGCGCAATGCAGGATCCAAACCGGAAACCATCTTCTACCGAAGGGGCAGTAGCTGCATTCGTGTCCAACCACTCGCTTAACCGGCTCAGACCGCCAGTTGCGAAGAATTTTTCATTATAATCTTCCCCGAATGCGGAGACATCTATTTTCTTACCATCAGCAAGTTCAACCCCTGGTTTCTCCTGCTCAAAAGCACCAAATCGGAATAGTTTCATTTTTTTTATTTCGGCTTTCAGCTGTCAGCTTTCGGCCTATTTACTTCGGCCTTCGGCAGTCGGCTTTCGGCCTGTGTTTGGTTAGATTGATTTTTACATCGGCTTTCTGCAGTCAGCTTTCGGCCTGTGTTTATGTTGTTGTTGTTGTTAATCTTTAATATATGCTGCCTAGTAATGCAAAGCAGCTTGCTGCAAAAAAGCCGACAGCCGATTGCCGACGGCCGACAGCCCCCTAATTATTCAACTTCTCAAATCCACCATCGATCAGATAATCGCAGCCTGTGATGAAGCCGGCTTCGTCGGAGCAGAGGTATAGTGCCAGGGCTCCTATTTCTTCCGGTTTCGCCATTCTTCCGATGGGCTGCGTTTTTGATAGTTTTTCGAACATTTCTTCTTCTTTACCCGGATAGTTCTTCGCGATAAACCCATCTACAAATGGCGTGTGCACGCGCGCCGGGGAAATGCTGTTACAGCGTATCCCTTCCACGAGATAGTCCCGCGCGACTGATAAGGTCATAGAGTAAACCGCGCCTTTGGCTGTGGAATATGCAAACCTGTCAGGGATACCTACCGTGGCTGCAATGGAAGCCATATTCAGGATTACGCCGCCGCCATTCGCTTTCAAATGCGGAATAGTCGCCATCAGACAGTTGTAAACACCTTTTACATTGACGCTCATAATCCGGTCGAAATCGATCTCGGAAGTCGTATCCGCCTTGCCTATGTGCGCGATACCCGCATTGTTTACAAGAATATGGATCGGAGAACTGGTTGCGATCGCATTGACCACATTCACCACATCGGCTTGTTTGGAAATATCTACTGCGTGCGCTTCGGCTTTCCCGCCATCTGCAACAAGCTCATTGGCAACTTGTTTGGCCAAATCAATATTCAGTTCCAGTATATGCACTGTGGCACCCTGCTTTGCGAAAGTCTTTGAAATGGCTAACCCGATACCGCTCGCGCCGCCTGTAACCAGCGCTGTTTTTCCACTTAAATCAAACATGCATTTAGTATTAGTATAAAAGAAAAAGGCCTTTTTTAACGATATATACCCTGCTTTCCTGTTTTTTGGATCAAATCTGTGATCAGAGTGAAACGCCCCTTTTCCAGGGAATGAAATCGTCCTGACCGAGTTGCTGCGCCTTGGTAAGCTCCCCGCTGGCTACATTGATGACGTATTCCAGCAAGGCTTCTGCATTCTGTTCGATCGTTTGCGTACCGTCTACAACAGGTCCGCAATCAAAGTCGATTACATCCGGCATCCGGTTGGCCAGCGCCGAGTTCGTAGCCACTTTTGCCACCGGACAGATCGGGTTACCTGTCGGTGTTCCCAGTCCGGTTGTGAAAAGGATGATATTAGCCCCTGCCGCAGTTTGTCCCGTGGTTGCTTCCACGTCATTACCAGGTGTACAAACCAGCTGCAAGCCTGATGCAGTAGCTCTTTCGGTGTAATTCAAAACATCTGAAATGAATGCATTTCCACCTTTTCGCGCAGCTCCGGCAGACTTGATCGCATCCGTAATCAATCCATCCTTGATATTACCCGGCGAAGGATTAAATGCAAATGCCGAACCTACTGCTTCCGCTTTTCCTGCATAGTCGCGCATCAGCTTCTCAAACTTCGCTGCTTTTTCTTCTGTCACGCAGCGGTTCAGGAGCTCCTGCTCTACCCCATTCAGCTCCGGAAATTCTGCCAGCAAAGTTTGCCCGTTCAGCCCCACCACCAGATCAGACAAATGCCCCAGTACAGGGTTTGCAGAAATACCCGAGAATCCGTCGGAGCCGCCGCATTTCAGTCCGACTGAAAGCTTGGACAATGGCGCAGGTGATCTTTCAAATGTATTTATTTTCGTCAATCCCATGAAAGTCTCCTTGATAGCGCCTGACATAAGCGAGTACTCGGTACCTTTCTGGTGTTCAAATGCAAAGAACGGTTTGTTGAAATTCGGGTCACGTTTCCTGATCTCGTCTTCCAGCGTTTTCAGCTCCGAGTTCTGGCAACCCAGACTCAGCACGGTGATACCTGCCACATTGGGATGTACTGCATAAGCTGCGAATAAAGCACATAAAGTATTGGCATCGAAGCGGGTACCTCCGCATCCACCTTCGTGGGTAAGGAATTTTACCCCATCTACATTGGCAAACGGCCGCTCCGGCTTTCTCCTGGCTTGCACCGGCGCATCCACGAACGTTTCCAGACTTTTGATCCTGCGCATATCTCCTGCCTGGTACAAATGCAGGAACTCTCTTACCTGGTCGCGATACATATCGGTTTGTGCATAACCCAGCTCCCGCTCAAATGCATCCTTCATGATCAAAACGTTGCGGTTTTCACAAAAAACCAGCGGCAGCACGAGCCAGTAATTATAGGTACCTACGCGGCCGTCTTCCCGGTGATATCCATTGAAAGTACGGTTAACCCATTTACTTACATCTGGTTGTGTATAAGAATAAGGCTGACGCTTGGCAGTGCTGTAATCGTGCGCGTCGTGTTTGAGATTAAAAGTTGTGATTGGCTCTCCCTTTTTGATCGGCTGGGTAGCACGGCCAACGAGCACGCCGTACATAATGATAGCGCCGCCGGTTTCAATGTCTTCTGTTACAAACTTGTGCTTGGCCGAAACACCATATTGCAATCCATAATCAGCGCCGTCCCAGTTAACCTGAGCGCCGGCCGGCAAATCGCGAAGAGCAACTATAACATTGTCAGAAGGATGTATTTTCAAAAGCTGTGAAGCCATAATTTAACGATTATTAATACAGATCAGGATGGTGGATGATATTGGAATCTTGAAACAAAACAACATAATATATCAATATCAGAAATGAATATCGTAGCAAATTATTCAACTATATTGGCATATATTTCTAATTTAAGGATTAATCCTGTAATTATTTATGAAACCGCAGCTGCTCAAAGTACCCAAAGGTTTGCAAAAATCTTTCAGCATCCGGCAGGATGTGGTACTCTACTTTTACAATCGCTGGCATTATCACCCCGAACTTGAACTGATCCATATTGAACAAGGCTCTGGAACCCAGTTTGTTGGTGACAATATCAGCAGCTTCCAGAATGGGGACCTGCTGCTGATCGGACCAAACCTGCCGCATTACTGGCGATGTGATGAAAAGTATTTCGATCGTGAAAGCCAGTTGTACGCACAAGCTACCGTATTACACTTCTCTGAAGATATTTTTGGCAAATCCTTTCTTGAACTTCCCGAAAACAAATCCATTTCAGAATTGCTTGTAAAAGCCAGGTTAGGGATGAAGATCTCCGGCGCAGGTACCCAGACTGTCAAAAAGCTGCTGAAAGATCTTTTAGACCAAACCAATGGAAATTCCATTATTTCACTGCTGCAAATTCTCGAAAGCCTGTCGCATTGTGCCGACGTGGAGTTGCTGACTGATACGCCCAACCTTCATGAATACGATCAGTTTGACACCGACAGGATCAATCACATTTACCAGTATTCCCTCAGTAACTTCCAAAAGAAGATATCCATTGAGGAAATATCGGAGGTGGCCAATATCAGTCCGCATTCATTTTGCCGGTATTTCAAAAGCAGGAGCAGGAAAACGTATTCCCAGTTTTTACTCGAACTTCGCATTGGTCACGCCTGCAAGCTGCTGTCGGAAGCCAAGCTGCCTATTGCCCAGGTATGCTTCGAAAGCGGTTTTAACAATTTTGCCAATTTCAATAAGTACTTTAAGCTGCATACCGGAAAAAGTCCGATGCACTATCAGAAAGAATTCAGGAAAATCCCGATTTCCGGGCACCTTACCACGCTCAATCCCGCATTATGAAAGTCAATATCGTTGATATACAAGAGAAATTAGTTTACGCCGCCGAACTGGAAATGGCAGCCGGCAGGATAGTTCGCATTGAAAATACAGGCCAGGAAGATCCTCACCTTCCTTATGCGATGCCAGGATTTATCGATGCGCACGTACATATAGAAAGCGCCATGCTCACACCCGCGCAATTTGCCCGGCTTGCGGTAGTGCATGGTACCGTAGCAACCGTTTCAGACCCACATGAAATCGGCAACGTATTGGGATTGTCCGGCGTTGAATTTATGATTGAAGACGGTAAGCGCGTGCCATTCAAGTTTTGTTTTGGCGCACCTTCCTGTGTTCCGGCCACTGTTTTTGAAACAGCCGGCGCGACCATTGACGCAGAGCAGGTCGGAATGCTGCTCGCGAAGCCGGAAATTGGCTACCTGGCCGAGGTAATGAATTTTCCTGGTGTATTGAATGAGGATCCGGATATGATGCAAAAGATCGCCTGGGCAAAGCATTATAATAAGGTAATAGACGGACACGCCCCCGGACTGCGTGGTGAAGCAGCCAAGAAGTATGCATCAAACGGCATTAGTACTGACCATGAATGCTTTACGTATGAGGAGGCACGTGAGAAAATTGACTATGGTGTCAAAATCCTTCTCCGCGAAGGAAGTGCGGCCCGCAATTTCGACGCATTGATCCCGCTCATCGCAGAGTTCCCGGAATACATGATGTTTTGCTCCGATGACAAGCACCCGGACAATCTGGTAGAGGGACATATTAATGTACTGGTCAAACGCGCGCTCGCGCTCGGCTACAACTTGTGGGATGTACTGCTCGCCGCTTGTATCAATCCTGTGCTGCATTACAAGCTGCCGGTAGGCTTGCTGAAAGTTGACGATCCTGCAGATATGATCCTGGTAAATAATCTAAATGATTTCCGGATTCTCGAAACGAGGATCAATGGCGAAACTGTGGCTGAGAACGGAAAAACGCTCATTTACGACCTTAGGAGCGCGCATCCAAACCATTTTGAATGCAGCTTTAAGAATGCGGACGAATTTGGTTTATCAACTGATAGCAAAGAAAACGAGATTGGAGTAAGGGTAATAGAGGTGTTTGACGGTCAGTTGATTACCGGAGAATTGAATGCGGCCGTGCAGGTGAAAAACGGAAAGATTGCAGTTGATATAGATCAGGATATCCTGAAAATAGCTGTCGTAAACCGGTATTCGGATATCAGACCGGCAGTTGCATTGATCCGGAATTTTGGCCTTAAATCCGGCGCTATTGCATCTTCTGTCGCGCACGATTCACACAACATTATCGCTGTGGGTACCAGTGACGAAGCAATTGCGAAAGCGGTTAACCTGATTATCGGGGCAAGGGGTGGCGTTTCTGCTGTCGGAGTTGAGGAAGAGCAGCTGCTTGCCTTGCCTATTGCCGGATTGATGAGCGACGAGGATGGCTACAAAGTAGCGGCGGCTTATACGGAGATTGATCAATTTGTGAAAGACAAGCTGAAATCTACCCTAAAATCGCCTTTTATGAGCTTGTCATTTATGGCATTACTTGTGATACCTGCATTGAAACTGAGCGACAAAGGCCTTTTTGACGGCGCAAACTTCAATTTTGTGCCATTAAGTATTCGATAAGTTACATAAATCAGGAAATAGCAACATTAAACTTTGAAATATAATTTTCTGACGAAAATATTTTTTAAATACGTTTTTTTATAAATATATTTACAAGTGTTATAATGACCCTTATTATTACATTCCAATTCCTAACCCCAATCAAAATCCTTTCCAAACAATGGCTCACCTACGCTACAAGCAAGAAGAAGAACTCTGTTTTTGGGATCAATTCAGAAAAGGCGATGAAAATGCTTATGCATGCCTGTACCGCTCTTACGTTCACATTCTTTACCAGTACTGTTCACAGTTTACCATTGACAAACCATTAATTAAAGACTGCATTCACGACCTGTTCGTTGAACTCTGGAGAAACCGAATGACGCTGGGTGATACCACTTCCGTTCGGTTTTATCTTATGGCGTCAATTAAAAGAAAACTGGTGCGCCACCTGAATGCACAGCAAAAGCACACCAGCAACGAAGATATCCCGGTGGAATACTGGCATATCAACACTCCTTCCCACGAAAACCACCTGATTTCAGAAGAAGAATTCGAATCGACCAACCAGCACCTGAATGTGGCGATCAATGGACTTCCACGCCGCCAGCGTGAGGCGATCTTCCTGAAATTTTACATGAACCTGAATAACCACGAGATCGCCGACCTGATGAAAATCAACATTCAATCGGTATACAATCTTGTTTTTGGTGCCTTGGGTAATCTTAAAAAACAAATGACACTTGACAGGCTTACATTCTAAGCTTTTTACTATTTGAGAAGAGAAGCGTGGCGAACTTAGCCACGCTTTTTTTGTTGATATGGGTACCATTAACAAACCAGATACACCTGAATGACGCTTTTAAGCACCCCGCTTGCAGAACGTTTGCGCCCCCGAACCTTGGATGATTTTGTTGGCCAGGAAAAATTGCTGGGTCCGAAAGGCCCGCTGCGCCGCGCCATTCTACAAAATGCAATCCCTTCGATGATTTTCTGGGGACCGCCAGGGGTTGGTAAAACTACGCTTGCATTGCTGATTGCGGAAACGACCAAACGCCAGTTTTACAACCTGAGCGCGATCAGTTCGGGTGTGAAAGATCTGCGCGAAGTGCTGGCGCGACCTTCGGGTCTTTTTCCTGCTATTTTGTTTATTGATGAAATACATCGCTATAATAAAAGTCAGCAGGATGCATTGCTCGGCGCAGTAGAAAAGGGACAGGTTACTCTGATCGGAGCGACGACGGAAAACCCTTCTTTCGAGATCAATTCCGCTTTACTCTCCCGTTGTCAGGTTTACATTCTTGAAGCTTTCGGTGAGGATGAATTGAAAAACCTGATCAAAAGAGCGCTTGAAAAAGATAAATGGCTTAGCGAGAAAAACATCAGGTTTGATTCCTTTGATGCATTATTCAGGCTTTCGGGCGGAGACGGCAGAAAATTACTGAACCTGCTCGAACTCGTCGTGTTGGCAAAAGGTGAGGTAACTGAAATTGAGATTACAGATGAATGGGTGGTCGAGGTTGCCCAGCAGAACATTGCACGATACGATAAATCGGGAGAGCAGCATTATGATATCATTTCTGCATTCATCAAGTCGCTGCGTGGAAGTGACCCGAATGGAGCACTTTACTGGATGGCGCGGATGATCGTTGCCGGCGAAGATCCTGCGTTTATTGCACGACGCATGCTGATCCTGGCTTCGGAAGATATCGGAAATGCAAATCCTACCGCTATCATTATGGCAAACGAATGCATGCAGGCCGTAAATGTAGTGGGCTATCCCGAATGCCGCATTATTTTATCTCAAGTGGCGATATATCTGGCAACTTCTCCGAAGAGCAATGCGAGCTACACGGCAATTTCTGCGGCAATGCAGGCAGCTGAAAAAACCGCGCATTTACCCGTTCCATTGCACCTGCGCAATGCGCCTACCAAACTGATGAAGCAAATCGGTTACGGAAAGGATTATAAATACGCCCACGAATTCGAGGGCAACTTTGCGAAACAGAACTTTCTGCCCGACGAGATCAAAGGCAGCAAATTTTTTGAACCCGGCAGAAATGCACGCGAGGAAGAAATCCGGAAAAAGCTGCAAAACTGGTGGGGAGACTGGTACGATTACTGATCTCCCGCGCTCCTGCGCCTTTCTTCAAATCTGGCATAGGAAAGATCCGGCTTGTGCGTGATGTCCATTTCTTCATTCCATTCTTCAGCCAACTTTCCGGCCAATTTCTGCATGTTTTCTTCGGTTTCCCGGCTTGCTACAAATGCGGCGAGCTGTTCCGGGGTGGGCGGCAAGGTGGCATTCCCGTGCAGTAAATCGTTCGCGCCCTGCGAAGGTTTCTCAGTAGTTTCCATGATCAAAAGGTAAGCTTAGCGGAAATTGAGTAAGAATAAATACAAAGATGCGTGCATTGCTTCAAATTTCTGAGCGCCCGTTGATTAATCTCATATCTTTTGCTACATTTTGCTACTAACTTGCTCGCAATACCACAGCTATCTATACGAAAATGATCCCTGAAAGCATCTCCCTGCTGCAACGCCAGCTCCTCATTAATCAGTGCAAAATTCTGGCAATTATAGGTGACGAAACCGAGAAGGATGCCAACGAAAGAAGGATAGAAATCCTTGAAAAAGGCTATACAGGTCTTTACCCGAAAGTATTTAATACACTTTATGAAGAGGTACCAATCAGCGTTTACAATGAAATTTCGGACATTATGAAAATGTATGGCCGGATTAATGACTCCATTCGGCTGCTGACAGACGATGAAAAAGAAACACTAGACCTCTCTTCTCTCGAATTTGAAGGTTTTGATGAAGACAGTGGAATGCACTATTATATGATGTCGTACCTGGTTGACAGGATGGATCAGCATGGCGAGTATAAAGGCAGACAGCTAAAATCGCACAAAGGGACTTCTATGCTTAAATACAACAGAATGCTGTCTATTTTCTCAGAGTACGAAAAGGCAGAAAAACTGCAATATTCTGCATCTGATTTGAAGAAGTTTATTGAGGTACTTTCCCTTAACCCAGCTTAGAACCTTTTCTACTTAGAAACAACAAATTATATAATTGTTTCCAAGAAAAGTCTCGGTTATGAGTTAACAAATCATTAATTTTGATCCTGAAAGCCAGCAATGGTTTTCAATAACGTTGAGTAAAATCAAACATCCCGGATACATTTGCATCCGGGATGTTTTTCTTTATATAAGATCGTTATTAATTCAATTGCATTTTTCGTAGCCGTGACGCGTTACGCTTCATAAAAAGCCTGTCTCCGACTGAATAATTCTGGTAGTGGCTCCCCTTTTTCAGTTGTGCTATCAGCCACACTCCAACGCCGCCGGCAACCAGCAATAACACAAAGAACAGATACGGAAGTATCAGGTAGAAGTTTTGAAGTAGCTGTGCCATAATTTTCAGGTTTTTAGTCAGGATGTTTTACACTACTGACCTTAAACATGAAAATATCATACCAGGCTTTTGCAAGCGTTACAGTATGAATTTGAGGAATTTACACCACAACTTAACTTAGAATCTGGCGTTGGCGACCTTGGTGTCGCAACCTACTACGCTGTTGTTGACGTACCCGGCACTTACGCCGGAAACCTTGTAGGACTTACCAGGCGCAACAGCCGCTTTTACGTTGACAATCTTGGAGGTAACCACCGACTGCGTTTCAGACAGGTATTTAAATTCCACATCTACGCTCGACAGTTTTTTGTCTGTTCCGTTCACGATTGTCATACTGTGGATTGCTACCCCACCGACGGAATGCCACTCATTATTCTGAATCAGGATCTTTTTGAGTAGCGCCTCTTTGGCATTCATGGAAAATGTAGCCGCTGAGTCCGAATTGGAGATTACTTCGGTTTTGGAAACCGCTTCTTTTTTCTCCTTTAAAAAATCGAATTGTTTGTAGTAATAAAGAATGTAAATAAACGCGCAAACCGGCAAAATAGCGCTGACCCATTTAAGTACGACAATGGCCGCTTTTTTCCATTTACGTTTTTTGCTTTTTCTTCCGGGCATAAGGTGCGATAACTAGGCTAGGTTGTACAAGAACTTATTGCGCAAATATATGTATATATCGCAGCTGTCAAATATATTCGAGTGTATTGAGGCGAATCCGTTGAATAAAAAAACAAACCGCCGGATAAATTCCGGCGGTCTGAATGTGTATCGTGTTTACAGGGCTACTGTTTAACAAATCTGTGCGTCGACACATTGCCGTCAAGCTGGATTACTTTGACAATGTAAGAGCCAGTCGACAAATTAGTGGTGTTGATACCGGCAGAAAACGCATTGCTGGATTCAAACACTATTTTTCCAGCTGCATTGATCACTTGTACCTGCTTCACTTTTGACCAGTCGGTCAGCGTGATTTTCAGCATTTCACCTGATCTTACCGGGTTTGGAGAAACAAAGCCAGTGGATCCGAATTTTACCTCCCTGATCTGGCTGTAAGCAAAGCTTTCGTCGAGGTCGACCATTTTCAAGCGGTAGTAATTCATTCCACCTGCCGGCATGTTATCCGAGAAGTTGTAGTACTTCATCCCTTTGCTCTCCTGAGCAGATTGAACGGAGCCTATTTTCGACCAAACCTTACCATTTTGGCTGCGTTCCACATCGAAGCGGTCACTGTTTGCCTCTTCGGAAGTAGCCCAGCTGAGCGAAGTAGTTATGCCCTCCGCGATGGCGGTGAAGCTGGCCAGGGTAACGGGTAGCGAACTGTCCTGTACATTGATCTGGTATGTTCTCTGTCCAATCCGGTTGCCATTTGAATCCCTCACCTCTACAAGGAAAGTGTAGATACCCTGTGAATTTTCATCCGGGAACCCGCTGATCAC
This sequence comes from Dyadobacter sp. Leaf189, assembly GCF_001424405.1. Classification (GTDB taxonomy): domain Bacteria; phylum Bacteroidota; class Bacteroidia; order Cytophagales; family Spirosomataceae; genus Dyadobacter. Next base: position 2,115,846 of record NZ_LMPS01000001.1, on the reverse strand, counting down.
TCCCGTATTCGGGTCGATTGACAATCCTGGTGGCAGCCTGTTGAAGCCAGTTCCTGACACAACTGAATAAGTTTCACCCTCACCTGTGTATGTTGCAACACTTACAGGATTCACTCCATTATATGCAGTGGCTACATAAGCATTATAAGGAATTTCATTGAATGTCAGACCTGGTGTCAGGCAACCATCTGCAAATGGTGTTACAAATGCTCCGTAAACCCGAACCTGATTAAGCAAGCCAGCTAGTGAATTAACAGAAAGCCTGATCTCGTCAAACGGCTGGGTAGCTGTAAAGTTCACATTGTAAATATCGTTTTCCGTACCATTGCCAATCAATGGAAGCAGCAGACGTAGGGCGATCAGCGTATTACCTGACGCAGTTTCGCCGGTTGGCTGTCCATTCAGGTAGGTAGAGAGTGTCAGCGACTGGAGTAAATCCAATGAAACAATCCCTTGAAGATCCTGGATGGTAAAACCTGCGACTGTTCCTGCACCATAAGTTACCACGCCGTTTTTCACAGAAACGGACGCAGAGCCTGCTGCACCTACCGGAACTCTTAGCACTGCAAAGTCCGAAGTAGATGCGGTAATGACGTTGTTCGCATCCTGCACCTCACATAATGCACATACACCTGTCAGACCTGTGCGGGAGCTTTCCACCACGACCGGCTGTGCGGGAGCAACCAGTAAGCCTGTTGTTCCGCAAACAACCGGATTGTTGTTGCACATCTGCTGAATAACCGCATTGTAAATACGCACTGTACCAAGTGGCACATTCAAGAGATTTGTAAATTCAATCTTAACTTCATCAAACACATCCTCTGCAACAACTCCAACTGTCTGGCGGCCGGATGATGTAAGTAGCCCCGCTCCTACCAACAAGGCAGTTCCAGTGTATCCAGTACCCGCCGAGTAAGCAGTTTCAGCGCCGTTCAGATAAGTCCGGATCCGGATCGCTGCCAGCGCATCCACATTCAGCAAAGAGCCGGTAAGGATATCGAACCCGGCGTATGTGCCGGCAGGATAGTCGGTGATCGCATTTTTAACAGAAAATCCTGCTATGTTGCCTACTGCTGCAGCCAGATTGATGCTCGCGTAATCGTCGGAAGACGACCCATCCACAACAGCCTGCGATTCTGTGATTTGGCAATTGGCACATAGTGCAGAGTTGATCGCGGTATTAGCTGCATTTACAAAAACTGCATAGTTTGGATTTGTTACATTAACCGGTGTATTGCAGGTGAGCGCCCCATCATTACAGAAGTTTGTAATCACAGGTCCGTAAACCAGCGTTGTAGAAGTAACATCTGCCGTTTGCTCGACCGTGATCCTGATTTCGTCAAATTCCTCATTCGTCACAAAACCGACAGTTTGACGGGAGCCGGTGAGTACGCCGACATTGATCAGCCCTCCCGTGCCACTTTGAGATTCCTGCTCTTCTCCGTCAAGGTAAGTCGTAATGGTAATGTTTTTGAAAAGGCTCAAACCAACCAGCTGCGCATTACCAATCGAGAACCCTGCGAAAGTACCAGCCTGATAAGAAATCCCCTCTTTTTTAACAGATATAGAACCTTCTGCACCCACAGCAGCCAGAACGTTAATGGTGGCAGGGGTATTTACATCTGCGTCTATCACATTGTTTTGATCCGAGATAGAACAAGCCACACAGGCAGTTCCGGAAAGACCGGTATTGGTAAGACCAACTGTGAGCGGATAAGCAGGAGCTGTCAGTTGCGTAGGTGTGTTACACGCCAGCGCGGGACCTTCTGCGAAGCGCTGGAAAACCGCATTGTAGATTCGCGTTTCACCTACGAGTAATCCCAAGCCGTTGAAAATAATGCGGACTTCGTTAAAAGGTCCGGTAGAGGTAAAACCAATTGTCTTCCTGGTGCCTGCCGACAGCAACTCTCCCGATACGACAAGGCCGGTGCCCGATTCAGAGTCAACAACTGTTCCATTCAGGCTTGTTTGTATGGTAATATCAGATAGCAAATTAACCTGCAGCGTACTTGCTGTACTTATTTCAAATCCGGCGAACGTTCCGGAGGGATAAGTAGTGACATTATCATGAACCTGAAGGAATTTAGTTCCTAAGCTACCTACCAACTGAACAAGGCGCGCATAATCATCTGTACTTCTGCTGATCGCATTTCCTTCATCAACGATGCCGCCCACAGTTAAAAGTTGAGCGAGGTTCCCGCCACTGCTGGATGCAGTTACATTAAAATCAGGTAGGCTCGCGTTTTTGGCAATATTAACAGGGAAACTTGGCGTTGTGCAGTAATTTACCTGAAATGCGTTGTATACGTTTACAGATTCTTCAACGGTACCGCAGCCGGTAAGTAATGGTTGTGCATTCAAAGTGAGCGATATCTCAATACCGTTAAAACTACCGCTACCTGTTGTTACAAATCCGACTTCATAAAGGTTTGACCCGATTTGAGAGATTATTGGGGTTGAAGTTGATGAGACACTGGTCCCGTTTAATGTCGCTGCCACGTTCACACTGGCAAAATCCGCCAGATCATTACTGGTTATAAATCCTACATAATTGCCTAGCTGGTAAGTAGTACCAGAGGGACTTTCCACCCTGATCACTCCTGATGCATTTGTGGCCGTACCACACAGTGTGCCACTACGGGTCGCCCGCAGTGTAACCTGAGCAGATGTCGCAGCATCATTGTCCGTCAAATTAGAGGTATTTGCTACAGTTGTCTGATTTCCTCCGCTATTGGGGGCTACTGTTGTCGTTACTGTCAAATTGCCAAACGTTGGTGCCGAAAAGTTGGTCTGATCGTTACAAACCAGGTTTGACTGCTGCGCAAAGGAAGCTTGCGCCAGCATTAACAAGCTCAGTATCAAAGCAAAGAACTTGCCCGTATATTTTTTAAATGATCCTGGTTGATCCGAGAATATGGCAGCGTCGTGGCGGCCTGAATATTCCGATAGATAGTGGTTTTGAAAACGTGTTGTCATAGAAAAGATGAGTTAGTAGAGTAATGGCATAGGCTGGAAAACCCGTATGCTGAGATGATCGCAGAACAGAAGGACCAAGGTTTAGCGGAACGGCTTCCTGTTCAAAGCCCCGGAGAACGTGTTAGAAAGGCGACTGGTAATTAGGTAGCTGATGAAGACATAGTTTGCGAATTAAATTGATGTGAATAGACAGATATAGTCCTATTTATGCGCAGCAATAGTTCTATATGCCACAAATATTGTCCATTAAACCATCAAAGAAAACCCGCATATTTTTACTATAATTTTACCAGTTGTTTATAGTAGGTATCGAATTAATTTTAGCTACAAAGAGGAAAGGTATTTTCGACAGGAATAGCCTCGTCCGGTAAATAAATAGTATTATTTTTCGAAGGAAAAATGAAGCTTAATCCGAATAAATGGCTTTATTTAGGCATTATTCACCATTTGAACACTTAAAATCGTGTTATCTGCGTAACTGAAAACCAGATTGCAGACACATGTAAAAGCTTTAAAGCCTGACTTTGAAGCCAATCACGAAAATGATATGAGAATTGCACTTGTAGACGTAAACCTACTTTTAATTGACTCACTAAAACAGCTGCTACTACAAAATCCGGAGTTCGATAGTATAAACACATTCATTACCGGAAAAGACTTTTTGGAAGAGTTGGCAGACGAGTGTCCGGACGTAGCAGTAGTAAACTCATCAATAGTAGATGAGGAAGGTCACGATATGCTCGAAAAGTGTAAATCAGCTTTGCCCGACGGGCTGAAAGTAATCGTGCTTTGCGACGAGCCTGACGTTCACGTAGTAAAAAGCACAATCAAACGCGGAGCACACGGCGTGTTGTCCAGGTATACCTTATTTGAAGAATTCAGTGAATGCATTTTTGCAGTAGCCGCCGGCAAACAGTTTATTGGCACAGCATTGAAGGATATGCTGATCAATAGCGTATTTGCCGGCGAGCAGCTCGCTTTTCACCTGTCGCCCAGGGAAAATGAAGTATTACAGCGGGTATGCGGCGGCCACACGATCAAGGAGATTGCATACGATCTCAAATTGAGCGTGCATACCGTACAGTATTACCACCGCAGTGTAATGGACAAAATGAAGGTGAAACGCACGACTGATCTGATCGTGTACGCAATCCAGCACAAGCTCTTCATTCCCGAGCTGCAAAAGCAATAAGGCGCTAGCTGCGATTCAAGCGATCGTAAAAATCAGGGAGCGGATTGAGATCCGGATTTTTTCTTTGATGCCAGTACGGATATACAGGCGCTTTCTCGCTAGCTGCATCGAGTTTCTTTACCTGATCGAGGCTGAGGTTCCAGCCGATAGCGCCGAGACTTTGTTTCAGCTGGTCCTCGTTTCTGGCACCAATAACAATGTTGCTCACTGTTGGGCGCTGCAAAAGCCAGTTCAATGCAACCTGCGCGACTGTTTTCCCGGTTTCACCCGCCACCTCGTCAAGCACGTCGATCAGATTATAGAAAAAGTCCTCCGGAATAGCCGGCCCCTCTCCCCCGCCCTGCGCAATGCGGCCATCTGCGGGAATGGGCTGATTGCGGCGGTACTTACCTCCCAGTCGGCCAGCCGAAAGCGGGCTCCACACAATGGTACCAACGTTTTGATCCAACGCAAGCGGCATCAGCTCCCATTCAAGCTCCCGGCTCAGCAAAGAATAATGTGCCTGGTGCGCAATGTACTTCGACCAACCATACCGTTCAGAAACGGAAAGGGATTTCATCAGATGCCAGCCCGAGAAATTAGAACAGGCTATATACCTGATTTTTCCAGCACGAACCAGATCGTCCAATGCACTTAGTGTTTCTTCAACGGGAGTTACGCCATCGAAACCGTGCATGTGGTAAATATCTATATAGTCGGTTTGCAGGCGACGCAGGCTATCTTCGCAGGCTTTTACAAGATAAAACCGCGACGAGCCGAAATCGTTGGGCTTGCTCCCCATTTTAAATGTAGCCTTTGTAGACAGGATAATCTGGTCGCGCATTCCGATAATTGCTTTACCAAGTATTTCCTCAGCTGCACCTTGTGAGTACACATTCGCAGTATCGAAAAAGTTGATTCCAGCGTCCATGCACAGGCCCACCAGCTGTTTAGCCTCGTCCACCTGTGTGTTGCCCCAAGCCTTAAAGAAGTCTCCGCCACCGCCAAAAGTCCCGGTACCGAAGCTCAGCACAGGCACTTTCAAGCCCGATGCGCCCAATTGTCTGTATTCCATATCAATGACAGTTTAATAATTTAGATAAGTTGCCCCCGAGGATTATAGAACATTTACTACAAACCATCACAAACTTATTTCGGTTGCTCATTGCTGTTCAGCCTTTGAATAATCGCGTTTGCGAAAGGCTTTCCGCCGTCCTTAATTGAGCTGCGCTCAATTAAACTAAAAATATGCAAACATTCTTACTGACCGGCATTATTGTCTTCGGCATTTCGACACTTTTAAAAGTGATCCGAAAACGTCTGATAAAGCAATGTAAGAGCGATATCGCAACGCATGGCGAAGAAACTGCGGCTACGATCCTGGATGTTGAAATGCTGAATGCAGCGCGCAGCGGCCCGATTGCCAAAATAAGGCTGAGATTGCAGGTCGAGCCAAAAAGAATGCGGAACTACGTGATTGAATTGGACCGGTGGACAAAAGTGTCAGAACTGGCCGCATTGCGGATCGGCGCGCGCATTCACGTAAAATATGATCCCAGCAAACCAAAGCGGGTGATTATGCTTTAATGCCTTCTGGCATAGGAAACGTCATTTTAAGACTTGGCAGGATAATGATTCGGCCTTCATTTTGAGCCAAAAAAATAACTTCCCTGAAATCTCAGAGAAGTTATTTGCATTATTTACTCAACGTTCCTCTATTACTTAACCTTTTCAGTCATATGCCGACCGGGGAGATCGGCGATCTAGAAAGGCCTAGAATATGCTTCAAATATGCTACCTCAAAATCTACCTTCAAATATTTGATGAGCAAGCGGCGCTGTTGGATTAACAATCGGGAATTTCCATCATTCCTATCCCAAATTGCTGGTTTGAAAAGAGATCAGTGTTATATTTAAAGATCAATTTTACCTTTTCGTATTTCACCATATCAAACCCAATCCATGAACCGTAGAGAAGCTGTTCAAAAAATAACCTTCCTCATGGGAGGTACCCTCTCGGCCCCTTTAATGGCCGGGATCATGGGGGAAAAGTTGAATTTTGGCCCTTCTATTTCCATTACAGAAAGCCAGGAAGCGCTTCTGGCAGAAGTTGCTGACGTAATTATTCCCACTACCAGCACGCCAGGCGCCAAAGCTGCCGGTGCAGAGAAATTTATAACCCGCGTATTGCAGGATTGTTACGCGATCGACGAGCAGAAGAAGTTTTATGCCGGCCTCGATCAGGTGGATGCATTGAGTAAGCAGACTTACAACAAGGGATTTGTTTCACTCGATCAAACGCAAAAGAACGAGATCATCAAGAAAACTACCGTTGCTGACAAGCCTTTTTTCCTGCAGATGAAAGGATTAACTGTGACAGGTTACTTTACTTCCGAGATCGGCGCTACGCAGGCGCTCGACTACCTGCCGATCCCTGGCCGCTTTGATGGTTCTTGGCAAATGCCAAAAGGCCAGAAAAGCTGGGCACTTTAATCCAAAACCCTGCTAAATCTATCAAAAATGGCGAATCTCAATATTGACGCATTAAAAGAAAACACTTACGACGCAATCGTGATCGGTTCTGGCGTATCCGGCGGCTGGGCCGCAAAAGAGCTCACTGAAAAAGGGCTCAAAGTACTGATGCTCGAAAAAGGCAAGAACCTGGAACACGTGACAGGTTACGAAAATGCATTGAAAGCACCCTGGGAAACCAAGTACAACGGCCGTTTAACCGTAAAACAAAAAGAAACACACCCATTCCTTTCCCGCGATTATCCCTATAATGAGAATACCGAGAAGTATTGGATGAACGATATGGACGCACCTTACGAAGAGAAAAAGCGCTTCGACTGGTTCCGTCCTGATATCGTCGGCGGTAAGTCCATTATGTGGGGAAGACAATCGTACCGGCTCAGTGACATCGACTTTGAAGCCAACCTGAAAGATGGTATCGCAGTTGACTGGCCGATCCGCTACAAAGACATTGCTCCCTGGTACTCTTATGTTGAAAAACACGTGGGTATCTCGGGCGAAAAGCTGGGCTTGCCACAGTTGCCGGACAGCGAGTTCCTTCCTCCTATGGATATGTATTTTGTGGAAAAAGAGGTAAGGAAGCGCCTGGAAAAGGAATTCCCCGGACGCACAATGACAATCGGCCGCGTGGCTAACTTGTCCCAGCCTACGAAAATTCAACTGGAAGGGGGCCGCTCTCCGTGCCAGTACCGCAACCGCTGCTCTTACGGTTGTCCGTACGGCGCTTATTTCAGTACACAATCGAGTACATTGCCACCTGCGGTTAAGACAGGCTTGCTAACACTGCGTCCTGATTCTGCTGTAAAGGAAATTATGTACGACGGCAAAAAAGCAGGCGGAAGAGCAACCGGCGTGCGGGTGGTGGATACTAAAACATTGCAGGAAAGAGAGTATTTCGCGGGTATCATCTTCGTTTGTGCCAGCGCAATTGCTTCTGCGGCATTATTGCTTAACTCCACCTCCGACCGCTTTCCAAATGGAATGGGTAACGATTCCGGCGAGCTGGGTCATAACTTAATGGACCACCATTTCCGCACCGGCGCAAGCGGCGTCTGGGAAGGTGACCTGGACAAATATTATTTCGGCCGGCGCGCAAACGGTATCTATGTACCGCGCTACCGCAACATCGGATCCGACAAACGCGACTACCTCCGTGGTTTCGGCTACCAGGGTGGTGGCGGCCGGCAGGGCTGGCAACGCAATGTGGCCGAACTCGCTTTCGGTGCGGATTTCAAAGAAGAGCTTACCACACCTGGAAGCTGGACAATGGGCTTCGGCGGTTTTGGGGAGACACTTCCTTACCATGAAAACCACATGTACCTCAGCAAAGAGAAGAAAGACAAGTTTGGTATCCCTACTGTCGTTTTCGATGCAGATCTTCGCGAGAATGAAAAGAAAATGCGCGTGGATATGATGAATGATGCAGCAGAAATGCTGGAAAAATCAGGAGTTAAGAATGTAAAAACCTATGACAATGGATCTTACCTGGGAATGGCGATCCATGAAATGGGCACAGCAAGAATGGGACGTGATCCTAAAACCTCTGTCCTGAATGGAAACAACCAGTTGCATGCTGTGAAAAACGTGTTTGTAACAGACGGAGCCTCCATGACTTCCGCCTCCTGCGTAAACCCGTCGCTCACCTACATGGCGCTCACAGCCCGGGCAGTTGACTTTGCTGTTAAAGAAAGTAAGAAGAAGAATATCTAGTAAAACGTAAAACGGTCGCCTTTAATAAGCGACCGTTTTACGTTTCAAAATATTTCAAGAATACCTTGCTTTCAGGCAGATACTAAGATCCGTGTATTCTCTTCGCGATTAGCAGCGAATGCAAGGGCAGCCAGGATGTCTTCTCTGGTCAATGATGGAAAGTCTGCCATAATATCGTCGTAAGACATACCATTAGCCAGCCACCCCAAAATATCCAAAACCGCAATGCGCGTCCCGGTGATGCACGGTTTGCCAAAACGCACCTGATTATCTATACTGATTCGTTCCTGCCAGCTTTTCATATCGTCTCTGTTTTACTCAAAAATACATATTCTCAAAGAACTTTAACACCCTCTGCGCGGAACGGCAGCAACTTTGGATTTGCTGCATCCAGTTCGGTAATAATGCATTGAAGGTCAGCGATCGCACATACGCGATAGCTTTCGAAAGTTTCGAGCTTTTCAAAGGTGCTTAATGCAACTGCGCTGGCGGCGTTTTGAAGCATAGCCTGTTTCAGCTCGGCTTCTTCCAGATAGCTGGCAGTAACACCTTTATTTACATCCAGCGCGCAAACACCCATAAAATACAGATCCGCCTGAAAGTTCATGACCATTTTGATTGCCTGCGTCCCCACGATCGTCTCCAACTCCCGAAAATAAATGCCTCCCAGTAAAATCAACCGGATACCCGGATACGCCGAAAGTGCTGGAATAATTGCGGTATTGTTTGTAATTACCGTCAATTTGATGTCCGTAGGAAGCAGCGAAACAAGTGTGAAAACCGAGGTACCACCGTCGAGGAATATCGTTTGTCCGCTCCTGATCAACGACTGGGCTTTTAATGCAATCACTTCCTTATCATCTTTCAGGTAACTGATCCGCTCTTTGAAAGTCAATGGATTATGCGAACGTGGAATAGCTCCCCCCCGTACTTTCATTAACAAGCCATTGTTCGACAAAGTGTCAATATCACGCCTGACCGTATCCTCGGATACCTGCAGCTCTTCACTCAGTTCTGCAAAACCGACTTGCTGGTTATCCTGCAATTTGGCCAGAATATAAGAGAAGCGTTTCTCCTTTAACATAACAAAAATAGTTTTTGCAATATTATGCAAATTTGCATTAGTTTGCAAAACGAAATACGAACTACTATCCTGATGAATGAACAAGTAAAGATCAAACGGGCACGCAAAGCAGTTTTACTCATTTTCCTGGTTTGCGGCATTGGGTTGTCGAGCTGGGCACCTATGGTACCCTTTGCCAAAATCCGGCTGGGCCTCAATGATGCCGATCTTGGCGTCGTACTACTCGCACTTGGCGCCGGCGCGATCTTTACAATGCCGGTTTCCGGGTTTCTGATCAACAAATACGGCAGCAGGGTTATCGCATTGATCTCCGCATTCGTGATCGCTGCCTTACTTCCTTTGCTGCTGCTAACCACTTCATCCTATCAGCTTGCCGCAGCCCTGTTCGTCTTCGGCGCAGGAGTAGGTTCCATTGATGTGGCGATGAATGCACAGGCGGTACTCGTTCAGGATCGCTTCGGAAGCCACATTATGTCCTCATTTCACGGATTGTTCAGTGTCGGCGGACTGCTAGGTTCAATCGGACTCGGGTTTTTGATTAAGGCAGGATTATCGCCCAACATCGCCGCTATGACGATCTCCGCGATGCTCGTACTTATTACCGTCACCCAGATCAAACACCTGCTGCCACATTCAGAAGAGGCAAAAATGGATAGTACCAATTTCGTATTACCCAAAGGACCTGTGCTGGTTCTCGGCATTATGTGCTTCATTATCTTCCTTGCAGAAGGTTCTATGCTCGACTGGAGTGCGGTTTTCCTGCAATTCTCGCGCGACTTTGATCCGTCACTTTCAGGAATGGGTTATGCTGCATTTTCGGTGGCAATGGCCGTCATGCGCCTTGCCGGCGACGGGATCATCCATAGGCTCGGGCCAGCAAAAGTAGTTTTATACGGAACACTGCTGGCCGGAACAGGCTTTCTGATTGCCGTGCTGGCTCCCTGGGCTGCTACGACTTTGTTCGGCTTTGTACTTGTAGGATTAGGTGCAGCAAATGTGGTTCCTGTATTCTTTACAGCTGCGGGCCGCATTCCCGGCATTCCTCCATCCATTGCCTTGTCAGCAGTGACCATACTGGGCTATTCGGGACAGCTCGCCGGGCCGGCTTTGATCGGGATCATTGCAGAGATCACCTCGCTCTCAGCGGCACTGGGATTGGTGGGCATACTGCTTTTTATAGTTGCATTTGGTTACAAGCACCGTGATTAAAATGCTTCTCCTGTAAACAAGTAAAAGCCCGGGCCATCTTTGGTAAAACCAACATCCAGACGCAGAAATATGTCTTTTTTAGGAAAAAGCAAGTAACGCAAACCTACTCCGCCAGACGGGCGGATGTATTTGAACGAGAAGTCCCTGATCCGTGGCCCGACTACCGCCGTACCCGCGAAAGCGACTGCGCCAAAACGTTTGCTGAACCCAAATGGAAGCCAGCGATGCTCAACCTGCGTAGCCAGCATACTCTTATCGCGGTACCTGCCGTAGTAATAGCCGCGCATGATCATCTCGCCGCCCATTAATGCAAGCTGGTTGAACGGGACATTGCCAGTGTTGAAATTTCCGTAAACCTGCCAGGCCAATACATTCCGGATGCTGGTCGGATGTGATCCTCTTACATCAAGGTTGATTGTTCGGAAGTTTTGATTGCTGCCCAGTGCCGGACTGTATTTCAGAAAAGATATTTCTCCAAAAAACCCTTTTCTCACATTAAGCACATTGTGCCGGGTGTCATATACGAGCGCCGCGCCCAGTCCGATATTTCTGGCTCCGTCGGCGCCAAGCGGCTTGTCATAAAAGTGATCGTCGGGCTGTTCAAAACCGGCATTATAAAGCTGCTGGTAATCAATTTCCGGGCCTGCGAAAAGATCAGGAACGATTTTACGCAAGACCCTCTGCCTCAGGAGAATGTAGTTCGCATCGATCAGCGCAGGATCTTTATCGGGTGTTTTGGGACCAATGCCATAATAAAGTAATGGAAAACGCTGGAAGCGGGTACGTCCAAGAAAAAACCATTTGTCCTTATCTCCATATATCGCATTGTCGAGCCAGATACCGTACTGCCCCTCCAGAGTCACGAACGTAAAAGCCTGAACCTCGCTCAGGCGGTTGAGTGTATCTTTTTTTGCCTGAAAAATCAAAAGGGATGACAAGCCAAACTCAAAGCTCGTTTCAGGAGAATAACCTAATGTGGGATAAATCCTGAAACTCGACTCGCCAGGAGAAGTAGTATCCGATACCGTTTTTGCAACAAAACGCTTAAACCAGTCACCCTGACCGAAAGCGGCAGGTATGTTCGTCACCACAGACGCAAGCAGGAACAAAAATGTAAACTTGTTCAATTTCAGGATACTTAGGAGTTATGAGTAGCAATAGCTTACTACGTTAAAAAATTAAGCCAGCTTCTATTTGGCTCTTCGGGATACCTTGAAATGCGATTTTCCAAGTAGATACAAAAACACCGGCCCCTTTTCAGCGAAATGAACATTATATGATGAAATACCTTTTCCTAACCATTCTGCTACTACTTTCCACGATCACTTTTGCCCAAAACACTACAAACAAGGAGCTTTGGTGGAAAAGGAATAACCTGCGCGTCATTCAAATGAACCTGCCCGACTACGAGGCAGCTACAATTCACGCAGATTCTGTTGTGGAAGATCTCGTCAAGTGCTCAGCCAACACGCTGCTCATCAATGCAGGCGGTATTATGGCTTTTTACCCTACCAATCTGGACTTCCATTATCAGAACCCACACGTAAAAAACAATGTGCTCGGCGATATCATACGAAAATGCCATGAACAGCAGATCAAAGTAATTGTCCGATTCGATTTCAGCCGTGTGCATGAAAGCATTTTCAAAGCGCATCCTGAATGGTGCTATATCTCACCGAAGGGCGAAAGGATCATCAATACCGATATGTACGTGGTTTCCATCAATGCGCCTTATGTGCAGGAGAAATCCTTCCAGATCATTGAAGAAGTGATGGACAAATTTCCGATCGATGGTATTTTCCTTAATATGCCGGGTTACCAGGTCAACAATCCCTACGAAGGCAAATACCACGGCATTGATCAGAATGAGTTTGACAAAAAACGCTTTGCTGCGTTTTCAGGCGGGCAGCAGTTACCTACCGAAGAAAACAAGGCGGACCCTCTTTTTCAGAGATACCTGGAATTCAAAAAACATACTGTCGAAGACTGGTCGGAGCGGCTGCACAAGCTGGTAAAGTCCAAAAACAAGCAAGTTGCGATCTGCACCTATTCCGATAAGTTCGTGGATATTATCCGCCACGAATCCCAGAGCATGACAACCCTTCCCTACTGGCCGTATTCCGCGAGCGACAATGTTGGCAATGCGGTAAACTCCTTTCCGGACCACATTATCAGCAATGCAAGTATCCAGCAAATTTCTTTTCAGTCGAGGTACAATGCAGTGGAACCGCAGGAAGTACAGATCCGGCTCTATGAGAATATTGCAAATGGATCAGGCTTGGATATGAGCATGATGGGCGATATGCGCGGCTATGAAGACGAGCGCAATTTTGAGGTTTTCAGAAAGGTATATGCATTTCACAAGAAGCATGAGCCCTATTTTGGCAAATACAAATCCATTGCGAAGATTGCTGTCGTGGCTCCCGGCGCCTGGCCAAGCGGTGATCCGATGCAGGAATACCGCGGCATCCAGTTGATGTTGCGCGAGGCACATATCCCATTCGATATCATTGAAGACGGGCAGATACACAACCTCGCAGAGAAAGTGAAAGGCTACAAGCTGCTGATCCTGCCTGAGATCACTTACCTTAAACCCGAGGCTTTGCAGGTTTTGAAAGAAGCCGTCAATGCAGGCACGCACGTGATCGCCACGAACCGCACCCTGTTCGACAGTCCGGAAACTTTGCAGACGCTGTTTGGCGCAAAGATCGAAAAGAAAGACAATGACGGCGCGGGCAACTACCTCGTGCCCGACAACCGTGCGATATTCAAAAGTTTTGCTGGACAGAAGATGATTTTCTGGAAATTCAATCTCGGTTTGTATGACCTGTCAGGTGCTGACCAGAAGCTGCTGCCGGTACTTGCAAAAGGCCGCCCCGGTCCGCCCGAAATCATCGGCGGCCACGATCCGACAGGCTACTATGCAATGGGAATCAAAAACCACCCTAAAAGCAAGGCGCTTATTTTTCCTGTTAACCTTGGTAAAATCTACTACATGCACGGGTACCAGGAACACAAAAACCTGCTTCTGGACGCAATCAGTTATGTTTTACCGGAAAACACACGTCAGATCAGAACCAATGCGCCGGCAAGAGTTGAAACTATTTTAAAGGAATTTACACGGAATACCGTCAACAATAATAACAGCGGACAAACAAGCGACGGTTTGATCCTGCACCTGATCAACCTGACCGGTTTCAGTGGCAATACCTATTTTGAACCTTTGCCTTTGTACAATCTGAATTTTCAGTTTGAATGCGAGAAAAAACCTGAAAAGGTATTCTCCCTGGCCAGCGGGAAACCTGTGAAATTTGTCTGGAAAAATGGCCAGATTCAACTTGAACTTGCCGGACTGAATGGATTTGACGGGATTGTTATGGAGTGGAATTGACAGATTAACATCGCTAAACAGCACTGAAATGAGTGAATCCGAAAAATCAGTACCTACTTTGTACGAATGGGCCGGCGGAATGTCCACCTTCGAAAACCTGACGCAGCAATTTTACAAAAAGGTGCTGAATGACCCGTTGCTGGAACCGGTTTTCAAATACATGTCGCCGGAACATCAGCTCCATGTTGCCCATTTCCTTGCAGAGGTTTTCGGTGGCCCCGAAATGTACAGCAGCGAAGAAGGCAGCCACTTCAAAATGATCCAAAAACACTTATCCAAACACCTTACCGAACAACATCGCCAGCGCTGGGTCGCGCTGCTGCTGGAAACTGCTGATGAACTTAACCTGCCCGACGATCCCGAATTCCGATCCGCATTCGTCGCTTACATTGAATGGGGCACGCGCATTGCGGTGATCAATTCCAATGCCGAAACACTTGAAATGAACCCGGACGAACCGATGCCGAAATGGGGCTGGGGCGTGCCGGGCGGCCCTTATATTTGATCTACCGATGTTTGGGCCCTAGTGGGCCCTTTTGGGAATACTGATGCTTTATAATTTTGGTGGAGCGGGCTTTGTTGGGGTTTCAGATGCAGCTGTGCTTTTTGTGTTTAATTTACGTTTGTAGATTTTGTGGGATGTGGTTGCATATAATTCGTTTGAATCTTTTCCGCCAAATGCAACCTTTAACGGTACACCCTCAGGCATCGGGATAATTGCATTTACGCGACCGGTTTGATCTAAAATCTGGATACCGGCTGCGGTTGCCACATATATGCGGCCTTCCATATCACACACCAGCCCGCCGGCCAGCGCGCTTTCTTCTGAATCATTCACGTGCAGCCAGCCATATTTCTGTCTATGCGCCTTTGTTCCGTCTCGCTGGATCTGCGAGGACCATACCCAATGGGATGCGGGTTCTGTCTCGTAAAGCAGCGTCTGATCAGGGGACAATGCCCGATTGGCACCGAGTTTGGCTTTTGACTTTTTGGCAAGAACCTGAGCGCCGTCGTTTGCTGCTTCCCAATCCTGTCCCTCGATTAAAATCGAAGACAATACCTGATTTTGCGAAGTACCTTTCTTCACAGGTTCAGGCCAGTTTTTCCATAAATACCGCATTGCTTCCGGAAATATAGCCGAGCCGTGTTTTCCATTGTGCCCGCCTTCGCCCCATTGATGCAGCACCTCGTAGCCGGCAAATGTAAGCGCACGCAACATGGTCTGGTTCGCCATCCACCAGTCACCAGCGTAGATGTTCAGATCGTTAGCACCGTCCTGCATGTAGATCCGTATTGGTTTTGGTTCAAATTTGCGGACCAATGTATGGTAACGGTCGGCGCCTCGCAGACCTACATAAGTCCCGATTGCGCTGAAAACGCGGGTAAATGCATCCGGTCTCTCCCAGGCGGCGGTAAATGCACAAACTGCCCCGCTGCTTGATCCGCCTATGGCCCGGTCGTTCCCGCTTTTTGAAAGGCGGATTGCTCTTCCGTCGCTTGTTTTTTGCTTCTCTACTTCCGGCAGAAGCTCTTCCAGGATAAACTTTGCGTAAGCATCGCCTAATCCGTCGTACTCAAAACTGCGGTTAAAGCGGTCATTTGCCTTTGCCGGATCAGCGGCTCGTACCTTTCCATGCATCACAAATACGCCAATTGTTACCGGCATTTCTTTGCTGTGAATGAGATTGTCAAAGACCGTTGGCGCATTCCATTGGATCCCGTCCTGGTTCACATACACACAGGCAGGCTGATCCGGTTTGTACTGTGCAGGCACGTACACCCAGTATTCGCGCCAGGTACCGGGGAATATTTTGGATTGTTCAAATGTAAATTTCAGGATTTCGCCTTTCGGCACATTGGCTTGTTGTTGCGAAGCAGGATCAACCGGGTAAGTTTCAGCATTGTCTTGCGCCAAACTCCGGAAAGCGCACAGGCACAAAGCCAGTGAAAACAGGTATTTCATTACAGCAATGTTTAGGTTGTTGTAATAAAATGAAGATGATAAAATTCTACTTGCCAGGGTTAAAGAGACAAGCTATAAGTAGCTCAGCCACCATTTGCGCTCACGGGCCCGGTATTCACCAAACCGTTTACAGGGAATGTAAAGAGCCAGCACGATCAGGATCCAGATAATGTAAACCCAGCCAAGCCCGTAACCAAAATCATCAGGACGAAACTTAAAAAACAGCTTATCATCCGTAGCCTGCGCCCAGGTGTAACCCGAAGCAAGAACCGCGATTGCACTCACCAGGTGTATCAGATAGAAATGTACCAAAAAGAAGAAAAACGGCACTTTTCCATAAACCGTGAAGAAGCGGGTAAATGCATTATTCCAACGCTCTGAAAAGGCTAACAGCAGCAGTACCGGACCTTGTGTTGCGAGTGTGAATATCAGCGAAGGCGGGTATTTACGTACATTCATAAAAGACAGAAAAGTACGAAAACTCTCCTGCTGCACGCTCCACGGCGCAGGGTCGCCATATTTATTGATAAAACGCAGCAAAACAAAAAGGATCGTCAGCACGATGCCTGTGATCACAAGGATCTTTCTGCGGTTTTCAGCTGGAAAGCTCCGGTTATAGAGGGTACCCAGTCCGTAGCCGGACATCATAATGCCAGCCCAGGGCACAATCACGTACAAAAATGCAATGTTACCCCCATCACCCCGCGGAATGAACGTACCTGCTCCCGTAAAGAATATACCGAGTACAATGTCGGCAGGAGAATTGGGCACCAACTGAATGTAATCCAGAAGATTGTGGGCAAATACGATAACCAGTCCGACAGCTAAAATAGCTTTCGGAGACAGGAAACGTGCCAGCAAACCAAGCAGGATCATACTCCCGCCCAAAGCCCAGAGTACCGCCAGCAGGATTGTTTTGAAGGTAATATCAAACGTAAAGCCGAATGTCATGAAGACTATATCCACCAGGATCAGCCAGAAACCGCGCTTGATCAGGAAAGAAGAGGTACTTGCCGGCGTTTTGTTCTGCCCGGACAAATAGGCGGAAATGCCCGAAAGTAACATGAAAGAAGGTGCGCAAAGGTGGGTAATCCAGCGCGTAAAGAAGAGCATTCCCGTCGTAGTCTTCGGATCGAGCGGGTCGCCGGTGAAAGCGGTAATGTGGAAGTAATCACGGACGTGGTCCAGCGCCATGATCACGATGATCAGGCCCCGGACAATGTCAATGGATTGGATACGCTGAACTGCCTTCGCGTTTGTCACTGTAATGGAGCGTTATGGTTTAACGAACTATTTTTCAAACGACAGACCGGCACTGGTTAATAGCGTGAACTTTAGAGCAAAGCTGCGCCAAAAACACCCGCACTGTCTCCCAGCTTGGGTTTCACAATCGGTGTGGTAACCACACCTTTGTTAAAAATGTACTTTCTGATCCGCTCATAACCCGCTGTATAAAGCAAGTCCACATTACCTACCCCACCACCAATTACGATCAATCCCGGATCGATCACATTGATCAATGTGGAAATGGCGCGGCCGTAATATTCAAGCAGCCGCTCGATCGTAGCACTCGCGTGCACGTCATTTCCTTCTCGGTACCTTTCCAGAATCACTTTCATGGTAAGACGCTCGCCACTTTGCTGCTCGTAAAATCTCTCCAATGCAGGACCAGAAATAACCTGCTCCACACAACCGGCTTTACCGCAGTAACAAGGCTGGCCGTTTTCTTCCAATATATTGTGGCCCCATTCTCCGCCGATACCGTGGTGACCGGCAATGATTTTATTATTCACAACCAAACCGCCACCGACTCCGGTACCCATGATCACACCGAAAACAACCTCGGCTGCATGGTGCTCCTTGCCCGCTCCCATTAGCGCCTCTGCCAATGCAAAACAGTTGGCGTCATTTGCAAGCTGACAGGGTACATCGAGAATTTTCTGCAAATCAGCTTTGAGCGGCATTCCGTTCAGGCAGGTAGTATTGGAGTTTTTCATCAGCTGAGAATCCGGTTCCAGTACTCCTGGCGTAGCAAACCCGATTTTGGTCGGGCGCTCTCCCACCTGTTCTGCTACCATATCTATCAGTCTCTTGATCTGAGACAAAATATGCTCATACCCTTTCGCCGATTCAGTCGGCAGGCGCATTCTCGCAATCACTTCCAGATTCTGCGCAGAGTCCAGCACCGCACATTCTATTTTAGTACCTCCTAAGTCAATCCCCCAGAGTTTCATTATTTGTAATCTCTTGTTTAAATGTTTTTGGCTGGTAGCTGGTAGCTGTCAGCTATGAGCTGTTAGCTGTTAGCTGTTAGCTATTAGCGTTTGCTATCTACTTAACTGTAATATATCCTATGTACCCTTGACTAGCTAATGGCTAAAAGCTAACGGCTAATAGCCAACAGCCGAAAGCCGACTGCCGAAAGCCGACGGCCGAAGTTATTTTACCTTATAAAACTTATATCCGAACAGGAATATCACAGTATAGCAGATAATCGGCAGGTAGTAGGCGTGTGCTACATTGGTTTCTGCTACCGCTCCCATTGCGAATGGGAAAAATGCGCCTCCTACTACACCCATTGAAATAAAGGAAGAAGCTTGCTGCGTATGTTTTCCAAGGTTTTTTAAACCCAGACTAAAAATCGTCGGGAACATAATGCTGAAAAAGAAGTTGAGCATCAGCAATGCGATAAACGACGGCCAGCCCAGACTTTGCGCGATAATAAGGCACATCACGATATTACATGCTGCGAAAATGGCAAGTAAGGAAGGCGGTGCGATGAAACGCATCAGGAACGTGCCGATGAAACGGCCGGCAAGCATCAGCACGAAAAAGAGGATCATCCAGTTACCTGCGACCGCATCCGTGAAGCCCATTTTCTCATGACCATAATTAATGAAAAACGCCCAGGTACCTGCTTGTGCGGCTACATTGAAAAATTGCGCAAATACCGCCCACTTAAAATGCGTATGCTCAAAAAGACCCTTCTCAGGGTGGGTATCCACATTCGCAGCCGCGGGATCTGCTGCCACGTGCGGGTCAGTTAATGCAGGTACCTTAACGAAAGAAAAAAGCACGGCGATCGTCGCGATAACACTTCCGATTACGATATATAATGTTTTAACCGAAGTAAGGTCAGTGCTGCCTTCAACATTGTTTCTCAACAAAAAATAAGAACCTACCGCAGGACCGATGATGGTACCCAATGCATTAAATGCCTGTGCAAAGTTGATGCGCATATCGCTGGTACGCTGGTCACCGAGCGAGGCAACAAACGGGTGCGCTACTGTCTCGAGCGTGGAAATACCGCAGCCCAGAATGAACAATGCACCACCAAAAAACGGGAATGAAGCCGCCGCCGCCGCGGGAACAAACAAAAACGATCCGAGTGCAAAAAGCGCCAGACCGAAGAGTACCCCATTTTTATAACCGAAACGCTTCATAAAAAGCCCCGCTGGTATCCCCATTACACCATAAGCCCCGAAAATCGCAAACTGCACAAAAGCAGACTGCGTCTTGGTCAGGCTGAGTACGTGCTGAAAATGCTTATTCAAAACATCTCCCATGGTAATGGCGATGCCCCAGAACATGAAAAGCGAAGTGACAAAAATGAGGGTAATCAGGTATCTGTTTTCAGTGAATTTGGGAGCGCCAGCCGGTGCAGGAGAGGAATAATTGCTCATTATAGCTGAATAGTGAAATAATTTGTAGGTTAACTCTAGTTATGCAAATGTAAAGTAGAGATCTTTAAAAATGACATTTATGAGCAGATATTAGTATTTTTGAACTGCTCCTAATTTGAGATTTTATGAATGCTAAAAGTCACCCGATTCAAGTTGTTAACGAATGGCATAGAATTGCGGAAAGTATCAAACAGCAAATTAATGATTCGGCAATAAAATTCGAGATCAAGGCTCACAAGCACTTTGGGCTGAAAATAACATACAAGGAATTTAGAAAGATTTACTTCGAAATTTCTGATTATGAGGTAGTTCAAGGCTTCATGAATAAGATGAAGGTCCTATATGTTGTGGAACAGGTACCCGAGGACAAGTTCACTCCTATTGATCAATCTTTACAAGAGGCCCGGAATTTACATGATTATGAAGTTACAAGCGCTTTCAAGGAATGGATAGATCTTATAAAGTCCTTCATTCGCCTGGATTCCATAGATTTCACTAGCCTGTTTTTCTTAGAAGATGATGAACTGTTTCTCCAGAACGAGCCTAATAGGTATTTCGAAGAAAACAATATACTCGACCATTGTCTAAAAAGCCTGTCTGTCTCTAACTTCCAGGGGATCAAACGAGCTACAATTGAAAATTTGCCCGTAGATACGCATTGGGTCTTTTTGGTTGGCGAAAACGGCTTCGGAAAAAGCACGGTCTTGCAATCCATCCTTTTAGGGCTGCATGGTTCAAAGGACGGACCTTACGATTTTGACCAGGAAGAGAATTCGCGAATAAGAGTTGAATACAAGAGCCATGAAGACAACCTTATCAATGACTTTCGAACCAACCCTTCTCCGTTGACTCATATTGCAGCTTATGGCCCCGTAAGATTAAATATGCAATCAAACAGTTCAATCAGCGAGATATCGGAAAAACAAGGAACACTGTACAGTTTATTCAGAACCGACGGCGATTTACTTAATGTTGAATTTGAGTTGGTTAAATGGGCATTGAAGGGTGATAAAAGGTTCCAGCTGGTTCGCACTGCCTTTTGCAGACTTGTCCCTTATTTAGCTGACATTCAGCTAAACAAAGACACAGATCGAATTGAGTACATAGAGAAAGATGTATTCAATGAAAACGCTAGATATGAACCGCTTACTTTTGAAAAAATAGCTTCCGGATTTCGAAGCATCGTAGGTATAGCTGGCGATATGATTATCAGGTTGTCAAATACTCAAAAAGATATACTTGACCCTTCTGATCTAACTGGGATTGTTATAATCGACGAACTTGATCTACATTGGCACCCCAAATTGCAGAAACAGATTCCAGAGCTTTTTAGTGAAGTTTTTCCAAAAATTCAATTCATTGTTTCTACTCATAGCCCAATTCCATTGCTAGGCGCACCTAAAAATTCGACTATCCTCAAAGTCACACGAACTAAAGAAGAGGGAATAACAATACAGAAAGTAGATGTAGATCTCAAAACATTGACTCCAAATCTACTTTTAACCTCAGGTATATTTGACATGGATAATATTTTTTCGTCTCAAATAGAGGAGCTTACAGAGGTACGCACTGAGGACACATTTGAAGAAATGGAGAAAAATGAGGCTATTGATGAATTTTTAAAGGAGTTTGAAAGCAGCAATGAACAGTTCCCAGACGAATTATTTGAACCAAAGACCAATGGATAGAATGAAATGATCAGTATAGAAAAAGATTTTAAGAATCCTCCGCAAAGCCTAGCTACCTCTTTAACCAGAACATCCCATATACTTGACGCTCTATCAAGAAAGAACAAACATCCTTTTAACTCAAAGCTCTACAGGGACTTAACTATCTCATCGCTGATTGAGTTGTACCATTCGAAATGTGGTTATTGTGAAACCGATACATCTGCAGGAGCTCCGATGCAAGTGGAGCATTATCGGCCAAAAGCGAAGGTTCTGGAAGATATAAAGCACCAGGGATATTATTGGCTTGCTTATGAATGGAGTAACCTAATTCTTAGCTGCAGCAAGTGCAATAATAAGAAGCGCAACAGATTTCCTATATCAGGACAGAGAATAAGTACACCAGGCATTTTAAACATGGGCATGCCTAGTGAAGAATTTGTGTTAGCAAACTCGAAGAATTTTCTAGCAGAGAATCCTCAGTTATTGCATCCCGAAATTGACAAAGTCGAAGATCAATTCTTATTCAACCACAATGGAGAAATCGTCGGGCTCAATGAGAGAGCTCAACAAACAATTATAGTGTGTGATTTGAACAGAGATGAGCTAATTTTCAAGCGCTACTCACTTTTGCAAGAATACAGAACAGACATTAAAGAAATCCTATCCGAATATCTCTTAAAACACATTACACTGGATCAATGTCGTTATTCACTTAAAGGCATATTTAGGAGGTTAGCACAACTGCAACTTGTCAGCAAGCAGTATTCTCGTTTCGGCTATTTCATGTTCTATAAGTTTGATGTTTATATTGCAAACTCCTTTGAGGATAAACAGAAACATGCCGTAAAGAAGTTGTTTGAACTGTTTAAAGCCGGGTCTTTATAAGAAAATATACCCCCCCCCTGGTGTTGATTTACAAAGAGCTATTAGTCATCTAGAGTGTCATTCACCACCTATTCTGAGCACAATTGTCTACGCGAAAAATCATTTCGCTTATTTCCTGTTAAAAAAGTTGCTCATGAAAAGCAGCTGGTATTGTACTGCATTGGTCCAGTAAGCCCAGTTGTGCGCGCCGGGCCTGACAATGTAATCGTGGGGAATGTTGCGGTAGGCCAGCTCGCGGTGCAGTTTTTCATTTACCTCAAAAAAGAAGTCTTCGCGGCCGCAGTCAATAATTAAAGACAATGTGTTCGGGGTCAGCAAATGCAGCATGTTGATCACCGTATTTTCTTCCCATTCTTTCGGCTTCTCGGCGTACTTGCCCAATCTTTTTGCCATATCCCAGTTATTGGGAAAAGGACGAATATCCACTCCCCCGCTCATGCTGCCCGCCGCGCCGAATACATCCTGGTGCCGGAAAGCGAGGTATAACCCGCCGTGCCCGCCCATACTCAGCCCTGTAATGGCCCGGCCTTTGCGGTCTTTGATCGTTTTATACTTGCTATCCACAAACGCCACGAGCTCTTTGGCCACGTAGGTTTCATATTTAAATGCCGGATCGGGACTGTCCCAGTACCAGCTTCCAAAGCCGCCGTCGGGACAAACGATCATCATCTGGTACAAATCCGCCGCTTTCTGAAAACCGGCTGCCTTCTTCACCCAGTCTGCATAATTGCCGCTGTAACCGTGCAAAAGGTAAACGACGGGCATCTCGCCGGCGGTCGCATAGTTGTCCGGCCGGATCACAACTGCCTTGATATTTTTCTTCATTGCGGCACTGTAAGTGTCCACAGTATCGACAACGGCAGCCTTTGTGGAAAAAGAAATTGTTAAAAGAATGAGCAGGCTTAGTAATGTTCGCTTCATAGAAGAGCTTTGAGATAAATTTCTACAACTTATGGCTATGTAATTTCAATGCAGCGCAAATATTGTAGAATCCGGGGAAAGTTATGGCGCGAAATGCAGGTATTTATTGCTGGCATCTAAATTGATAGCATGTAATCATATCTCTAACATCTCTAACTCAAAACACAAGACAATGGGAAATCTTCTTTATACAATAGCTGTCATCCTTGTAATCCTTTGGTTGATAGGCTATTTCGGCTTCGCAAGCTTTGGACTTGGTAACATTATCCACATTCTTTTAGTGATTGCCGTAGTGGCGATTATTCTTCGTTTGATTCGTGGCGACAGGGTTGTGTAGAGCAAGGAGACATTGAAATAAAAAAGGCCCGGAGTCCTGTTTTAAACAGCTCCGGGCCTTTTTATTTAAACTAGTATTCTTAAAGCATGTCTTCAATGACCACCCACACGTTCTGAGCCAGGATCTTGTGACCCTCTGCGGTAGGGTGAATGCCGTCGGGCAGGTTGAGTTTCGCTTCGCCACCTACCCCTTCCAGCAAAAACGGGATCAGCGTGATATTGTTCTTTTTAGCCAGGTCAGCATAAACAGCGCGGAAATCGGAAGCATACTTCTGGCCAATGTTAGGCGGTATCTGCATTCCTGCGAGCACAATTTTCACCTGGGGATATTTTGAGTGCACCTTATCTATCATCGCCTGCAAGTTCTTTTTTGTTTCAGGAACAGGAATACCCCGCAAGCCGTCGTTCCCCCCAAGTTCCAGAACAAATACATCAAGCGGCTGCTTCAACAGCCAGTCAATGCGGCTGTTTCCGCCGGAGGTAGTTTCGCCGCTCACCCCTGCATTGATTACCTTATAGTTAAGTCCGAGTGAATCTATTTTCTTCTGGATCAATCCAACAAAACCCTGGCTAGGATCGTCGAGCCCGTAGGCAGCGGTAAGACTGTTCCCGAAAAATACGATGGTCTTCTTCTTAGCAGAATCCTGCCGGGCCGGCGCTTTGGCTGTTTCTTCGCCGGATTCAGCTCCCTCCTTTTTCCCGCTATCACAAGAAAACAGCAGCAGCGGAATGAAAAGTGTGTAAATAAAAAATGAAATGCGCTTCATAACAGATATTGATTTTGACTGAAATTAAAAAGACAAACCCTCCTGGAAATTGCCCTCAAACCGCTCATTTAGTTTTCAATGCCGTTTAACCTATATTTATAATCGACATAAAACCAAAAGAACCAAATTAGAATAAAACAGGTTGCCCAAGCTTAGCACCACGAAATCATAAAAATAGGAACATTAGATGGATACAATACTCGATCTGCAGCAGGTAAGTAAAATATATAAGAGCGGTGACCGATCGCTGACCGTATTAGACAACATTCATTTTTCAGTAGCAGCAGGTTCGACAATGTCCATTGTAGGTCCGTCGGGAAGCGGAAAAACGACGCTGCTCGGCTTGTGCGCGGGGCTTGACCGGGCAACTTCCGGGAATGTGGAGCTGCATGGTACCAGGCTCAACGGATTGAATGAAGACCAGCTCGCTGCGGTAAGAAACAAATATGTAGGATTCATTTTCCAGAATTTCCAGCTGCTTCCCACCCTCACAGCCCTGGAAAACGTAATGGTACCTCTTGAACTTCGGGGTGAAAGAAATATCAAATCCCGCGCACTTGACCTGCTTGACAAGGTCGGCCTTGCAGAGCGGAGCCACCACTACCCTACCCAGCTGAGCGGCGGAGAGCAGCAGCGCGTTTCGCTCGCTCGCGCGTTTTCCAATCAACCGCAGATCCTTTTTGCCGACGAACCTACCGGAAACCTCGACGCTGAAACCAGCGAGAAGGTAGTTAACCTGCTTTTTGACCTCAATAAAGAAGCCGGGACTACGCTGGTGGTAGTAACCCACGACCTGGAACTGGCCGCAAAAACGCAAAGGATCATCCGCATCAAAGGCGGAAAACTGGTAGCATAACCCCGAATCCCTGATGGACTCCAACAACCTGAATATATCCTGGCTGCTGCAAATGGCGTGGCGCGACAGTCGGAAAAACCGCTCCCGCCTGGTACTTTTCATTTCTTCGATCATTCTTGGCATAGCCGCATTGGTCGCCATTTACGCCCTGGGCGACAACCTGAAAGAGAACATTGACAACCAGGCCGCTACTCTCATCGGTGCGGATCTTGCGCTTTACGGAAATCGCGCGGTGGAGGGAAAAGCCAAAGAGCTGGTGGATTCACTCGGCAAAATCCGCTCGGAGGAGCGCAGCTTTGCATCAATGGTTTATTTTACAAAAAGCGGCGGCAACAGACTGGCGCAGGTAAAAGCATTGTCAGGTGCATTTCCGTATTATGGAAAATTCGAGACGGTTCCGGTTACAGCTGAGAAAACGTTCAGGACCAGACGCGAGGCGCTGGTGGATCAGACGCTGATGCTGCAATATAATGCCAAAGTGGGCGACTCTGTCAGGATTGGTGAAGTAACCTTCGCGATCGCCGGAATCCTTGAAAAAGCGCCGGGAGCAACCGGCATCACAAGCTCTGTTGCCCCCACGGTTTACATTCCGATGCAGTACCTTGGCGAGACAGGCTTAATGCAAAAAGGGAGCCGCGTGGCTTATCGCTACTATTTCCGTTTCGCACCGGGTACCGATGTTGAAAAGCTGGTCAAAAATCTGGAACCGCGTTTTGAGAAGTTTGACCTCGATCATAACACGGTACAGCAGCAAAAGGAAGACACGGGCCGCTCCTTCCGGGACCTCACACGCTTTCTGGCCCTGGTTGGCTTTGTTGCATTGCTGCTGGGCTGCATCGGAGTGGCGAGCGCCATTCACATTTACATACGCGAAAAACTGAAATCCATTGCTATTCTGAGGTGTTTGGGTGTAAAAGCATCTCAGGCATTCCTCATTTACCTGATCCAGATCCTCGGCATCGGCATTATCGGTTCAGTAATAGGAGCCGCACTTGGTACCGCGATCCAGCAGTTTTTACCGGTTGTGATCAAAGACTTACTTCCGTTTGAACTCACAACCGCAATTTCCTGGACGGCGATCGCACAGGGGCTGGCGATCGGCATCCTGATCTCCGTACTTTTTGCATTACCCCCGCTCCTTTCCATTCGCAGCGTATCCCCGCTGAACGTACTCCGCGTTTCGCTTGATCCCGTAAAGCTTGAAAGAGACCCGGTTACCTGGCTGCTATATCTTTTGATCGTGCTGTTCATTTTCGGGTTCTCGTTTTTACAAATGCGTACCTGGGTTGAAGCGCTGGCATTTACAGCGAGTATCCTCGGTTCATTTTTGGTGTTATATGGAATGGCGCTGCTGCTTACCTGGCTTGTGCGGCGGTTTTTTCCGGTTTCTTGGAGCTACTTATGGCGCCAGGGACTGGCTAACCTCTACCGGCCCAACAACCAGACTACAATACTGATCGTCTCGATTGGTCTGGGGACAACGCTCATTTGCACCTTGTTTTTTGTACAAAGCATTTTGCTGGAACGCGTCAAGCTATCAACCAGCGGCAACCAACCCAATATTGTGCTTTTTGATATTCAGGGCCATCAGAAGGAAGGCGTGCTCGCCATTGCCAAGGCGCAGCGGGTGCCGGTGAACCAAAGTGTTTCCATTGTGAATATGCGACTGGAAGAGCTGAATGGAAAAACGGCGGCCGATTTTGAGGGCGATACCACCATGGAACAATCGCGCAGGATTTTCGGGAGAGAGTACCGCGTCACTTTCCGCGACTCAACTACCTCTTCTGAAAAGATTACAAAAGGTAAATGGGAAGGAAAATATGATCCTGCGACAGGACTCGTGCCCATTTCGCTGGAAGAGGGTTTCGCAGACCGCAGCAAGATTGAGCTTGGAGATACCATGGTTTTCAACGTGCAGGGGACCTTGATGAACACGCGGGTTTCCAGCTTGCGGGAGGTAAACTGGGGCGAGGTGCAGACCAACTTCCTGGTGGTATTCCCAACGGGTGTGCTGGAAGATGCGCCGCAGTTCCACGCCATGCTCACGCACGTGCCGAGCCCGGAGGTATCTGCTACATTTCAGCAGGCGGTTGTGAGAAAGTATCCCAACATCGCCATTATTGACCTGGCACTGGTGCTACGTTTGCTCGATGATATTTTCAATAAAATAGGCTTTGTGATCCGGTTTATGGCAGGGTTCAGTATTCTGACAGGACTGATCGTGCTGATCTCTTCTGTGATGATCAGTAAATACCAGCGCTTGCAGGAGAGCGTTCTGCTGAGAACGCTGGGTGCAAGCCGCAGACAAATTTTCGCGATCACCGCATTGGAATACTTCTTCCTGGGTGCTCTGGCTGCATTAACCGGCATCATCATCGCATTGATCGGCAGTTTCGCATTAGCCAAATTCAGCTTTGAAGCCGAATTCAAACCAGAGCTGCTCCCGGTGCTAGGCGTGTTTTTCTTCGTTTCGCTGCTGACTGTCATCATCGGATTAATCAACAGCCGCGGAATCCTGTCCCGCCCGCCATTAGAAGTCTTGCGGCAAGATGTTTGAATTCCGACATTTCGAGATCAAGAACTGACAAGGAAAGGGTATTATAGAACTAAGATATTAAGTTATGCAGGAGCAGGAATTACCTCAACTACAAGAATGGGGGCTTCGCGTATCCCGTTTACTGGAACTGATTGCATTGACCAATCAGACTTTGAAGCTCCATGAAGATCATAACAGCCCCCAAGGTCAGGTGAATGACTACCGCTCTTTGCTAAAAAAGCATAAAATGGAGCTCGACGAGTTGATGCAGGCTTATGGTCTCACTATCAAGATCAGTCCGCTTGAAAGCGCGGCGTAACGCTTATTTTACTTCTCATTCTGTCACAATTTAACAATTCCTTAAACTTCCGGATTGCCTTCATTCCGAACGCAACTGCCACTTTTGCGCCCTCCTAAATCCAGTAAATTGATAGCAATATCAATTTCATCCTATTTGTTCCTCTATTTTTTCAAACGTTTGCACAGAATTTCAAACGTTTGAAATCAGTATTAGCTATATTCTATAATTTGTTTCAAAAATACAATTGCAATCTTGCATTCAATCCTTCTTTATAAATACTCACCATTAATGTTGTTCCAATTTAATAATCCACAAGTATGAAGAAAACTCTATCCCGATCAGTCGGAACTGGTCTGTGGCGAAGTTATGCAATGCTGTTTGCGGTGCTGCTGAGCCTGCACGCGTACGCAGCGCCGGCCCCGTTAATGCAGAATGTGACCCTCAAAGGAAAAGTACTTGCAGCAGGCAGCTCAGAGCCACTCCCGGGCGTTACTGTTGTTATCTCGGACGTGACTGGTGGCAACAAGCAGGGCGCTACAACCGACGAAAATGGTAGCTTCTCATTTGCAAACCTGCAAACAGAAGTAAGTTACAACCTGGAATTCAGCTACATCGGTTTTGAAAAACAAACATTGTCCAATTTCCTTCTGACTGCGGCGAATGCAGCTTCGGTGCAGGTTAGCCTTAAAGAAACGGCTGAAAACCTGGGCGAAGTAGTAGTGGTAGGTTACGGAAGTACTGCTAAAAAAGATATTACAGGTTCGGTTAAGTCACTCAAAAGCACAGAGTTCAACTCCGGTATCATCAACTCGCCGGAACAATTGCTGCAAGGTAAGGTATCCGGTGTCAATGTTACTTCTGCTACCGGTGAGCCAGGTGCGAAAAACAGCATTACAGTTCGTGGCCCGGGTGGCGTGCGTACGGGAAGTACACCGCTGTTTGTGGTAGACGGAATGGCGCTGGACAACAGCAGCACAGGTGGAGATGGTAACCCTCTCAATTTCCTCAATCCGCAGGACATTGAGTCCATGGACGTGCTGAAAGATGCCTCTGCCACAGCGATTTATGGTGCACGGGGAGCAAACGGTGTTATCCTGATCACTACCAAAAAGGGTAAGTCGGGACAGGCGAGCATTACCTACTCGGGTAGCCTGGGGATCTCCAAAATGGCGCGCCCGCTGGATGTACTGAACAGTGCTGATTTTGTTTCTGAGGCTAAGAAACTGGGAAGTACCGTGATCAACGAAGGAGCTGATACCGACTGGCAGAAGGAGATTTCGCGGACAGCCAAAACCCACAACCATAACCTTTCCATCGGTGGCGGAAGCGATCGCATGACTTACTATGCGTCATTTGGCGCTCAAAAACAGGAGGGCATCCTGAGGGGCAGCAGCCAGGACCGTTACTCAGGCCGCATCAATATTTCTCAAAAGCTGCTGAATGACCGCGTTACATTGGATGTAAACCTGAATGCGACCAACACCAAAACACAGCGCCCAAATATTCAAAGTATCATCGGTGGCGCAATCACGGCAAACCCGACTTACAAACCGTATAATGACAATGGCGAACCATTCCAATACCAGGATGGTACAAACCCGCTGATTTCGCTGCGGCTTTATAAAGAACTGGTGAACACCAACCGTGTGCTGGCCAGCATTTCGCCCTCTGTGACGATCATCAAAGGACTGGTATACAAGCTCAACTTTGGTCTTGACCACTCTACTTCCGTGGAAGACAAGCAAACGCTGCCCAACACAGTTCCTTACGAAATTGGCCGCCTGGAAAATTGGAGCAACAAAAACTCCAACCGCCTGATCGAAAACTACCTGACCTATACATTCAACAGCAAGGTTCATAGTTTCAGCGCATTGGCGGGACATTCTTACCAGCGCATCTTCCTGCAGGAGAGAAATTTCAGCATCAATAAATTCCCGATCTCGGACATTGAACCCATTTATAACCCAGGTTTGGGACAAGACCTGACGCTGGTATTGAACCAACCAGGGGGTTTTGCGACGATCAATGAGCTGCAATCGTTCTTTGGACGTGTAAACTACGGTTTCAAAGACAGGTACCTCGCCACGGCGACACTGAGGGTTGACGGTTCGTCGAAGTTTGGTGCCAACAATAAATATGGTTCTTTCCCCTCCTTCTCGCTTGGCTGGCGGATCTCGGAAGAACCATTCATGAAATCTTCACCCTTTTCGGAGCTGAAATTACGCGCAGGCTGGGGATCAACGGGTAACCAGGAAATTCCTTCCAAAATCACACAGGCGAGATTTACTTCCGTCGTTTCGGGAACAACCAGCTACCCGCTCGACGGTACCAGTCCTTATCCGGCAGGTACTACCTACACGCGTCTTGCCAATCCTGACATTCAATGGGAAGTATCGCAGCAAACGGATATCGGACTTGATTTTGGTTTGTTCAAAGGTGCATTAAGCGGAGAAATCGACTATTTCTTAAAGGCTTCAAGAAAAATATTGCTGGAAGTAATCCCTGCCGATCCCGTGCAGCCGGCAGGAACATTCTGGACCAATGTACCTGACATGCGCATTGTTAACCGCGGTGTTGAACTCGAACTGAATTACCGGAACTCGCTTGAAAATGGTTTGAGATACGGACTTGGCGGAAATATCACATTCATCAAAAATGAAGTGACAGGCTCTCCATACTCGGTCATTCCTTCTGGTTCTGCGCAGGGCTCGGGACTTACATCTGCTACGATCAATGGGTATCTGAGCGGCCAGCCGATTGGTACGTTTTTCCTCAAAGAACACATTGGATTTGATGAAAACGGGATCAGCAAGTTCCGTGATGTGGACGGCGACGGCATTGTTACCGACAACGACCGGATTGCCGCAGGTACCGCGCTTCCAACCCGCATGTACAATTTCAATGGAAATGTAAGTTTCAAAGGTTTTGATCTTGCAGCCAATTTCAATGGGGTAGCAGGCAATAAGGTTTACGATAACACAGCCAACTCAAATTTCTTCAAATTGAAATTATCGAAAGGTCTGAATGTAACACGCGACGCATTGACTACCACCGAGGAATCGATCAACAACTCAGCGCCTGTGTCAACCAGGTTTCTGAAAAGCGGCGCATTCCTGCGGTTGAACAATCTTGTATTGGGATACAACCTGAACACGACCAAGTTGGGCATCAACAAATGGGTGCAAACCGTGCGGCTTTCAGTTACCGGCCAGAACCTGGCTGTATGGACGAAATACAACGGGTACGATCCGGAAGTGAACAACGACCGCGAAATCAAGGGGGTTACTTCCTATGGTATCGATTACCTGAGCTACCCGAAAGCGAGAACTGTGCTGTTTGGTGTCAATGTTGGTTTTTAATTATTACAAAATGAAAAAGAGACTATCCCTCATATTCACGGCAGCCAGCCTGCTATATTTTACTACTGCCTGTACCAATCTGCAGGAAGAAGTGCTGGACGAAACGCTGAGCAACAAGCTTTCTCCCCAGGATGAAGCAAATGGATTGATCGCGCCCGTTTATGCATTGCTGCCCAACCTGTTCCTGCATACCAATTATTTTGCATTGCAGGAAATCAGCACGGATGAAGCGATACTACCCTATCGCGGCGGTACCGACTGGGGTGATAACGGGATTTACCTGGCACTGCACCAGCATAATACCACCGCCACTGATCCCAACGTGAACAACACCTGGAACCAGCTGGTACAATCCATTTCCCGCTCCATTACCGCGATTACGAGCTACAAACAGTCTACCGACCCGAGTGCGGCCATTTACCTGGCAGAAGCAAGAGCAATGCGTGCTTACTACAATATGGTTTTGCTCGATATGTTCGGGATTGTGTTTGTGAAAGAAGATCCGGGAACACCGTCCACGATCATCCGCGGCGAAGAAGCTGTGAAGTACATTGAAAGTGAGCTGCTCGCAGCCGAACCTTTGCTGAAACCGAAATCAGCTGTTGGTCCGGGCCGGTTGAACCAGGCTGCTGCATGGAGCCTGCTGGCAAGACTATACCTGAATGCGGGGGTTTACCGCAACCGTTATGCGCCTGCGATCGAGTTCCGTAACGAAGATCTTGACAAGGTAATCCAGTATACAGATAAGGTAATTGCGTCCGGACAAGCGAAATTATCGGCTGATTATTTTTCAATATTCGGAAACAACAACCACACTAACGAAGAGCTGATCTTTGCTGTGGACCAGCGTGAAGATTTGAATGGTCACAACCGTATGGCGTATTTCTCGATCTCGGGAGACCAGTTTCCATTAGCTGAATTCCCCGCCGCAAATGGTACGGACGGACCAGGTATTACGTCAGACTTTTACCAGTCGTGGGTACAGGCTTACGGCGCGGTTGACCCAAGCCGCGACCCGCGCTTTTACAAGCAAAATATGTCCATTTACACCAATGCGGCAGATACCTGCGTGAATGACGCAGACTATAAGATCAACCGGGGTATCCTGCGAGGTCAGCAATTTGGTGCGCTCCGTGTGAATGGCGCATTCCTTCGTTGCCCCGACGGGAGACTGAAAGTAGGCAAGCTTACTTACCTGACGCGCAACCGTCCCGATCTTCCTGTAAGTTTTTCAGAGCTGATCAATTTCAGTGCGGTGGGAAGCAACTACAATACAGGATACCGCGTGGCCAAATATGAATTCAGCAGCAAGTCCAACACGGGCCGGAACAAAGGGGAAGCGGATATTGTAATTGTTCGCCTTGCAGACGTTTACCTGATGCGCGCAGAAGCCAAGCTGCGTAAAGGCGATGCGGCAAGTGCATTGACGGACGTGAACCTGGTACGCGCCTCCCGCACGGCCACGCTCGCGCCACCTGCATTGACCAGCATGAACCTTGACCTGCTGTTCCGTGAACGGGGATTTGAATTCTACTGGGAAATGCTGCGCCGTACGGATATGATCCGTTTTGGAAAATATGAAGGCAAATGGGCTGAGAAAACCAACTCCGACGTCCGCAAACGTATTTTCCCAATTCCACAAACAGCCATCGACGGTGCCTCGAACCTACCCGGATACCTGGTTCAGAACGAAGGGTATTGATATTGTTTGATTGTTATAAATGCAAAAAACGCCAGCTGTCAGGCTGGCGTTTTTTTGATTTGAATTCGCGCTTTTTGTCAACCAATGCTTTTCAGCTGGCACTACACATTCACCCATTGCATTTGCGAAGCTTCGTACCGGGTACCTGCCGCGACACCCACAGGCACGATTGATTCCAGCTTCTGTTTCTCTCCGGCTGTAAGTACCACTTCGGCGGCGGCTGCGTTTTCTTCGATGTACTTGATCCTTTTGGTACCTGGGATTGCGACGATGTCATTTGCAAAAACCCAGGCAAGTGCCAGTTGCGAAGGGGTAATACCTTTGCTTGCTGCCATGGATTCTATTTCTTTCAGCAGATCGAGGTTTTTGTAAAAATTATCTCCCTGATAACGGGGTATCCCTCTTCTAAAATCGTTTTCTTCGAAATCATCCGGACTTTTGATCTGCCCTGTAATGAAGCCTCTTCCCAGCGGAGAATAAGCCACAAAGCCTATACCCAGCTCTCTCGTCGCATCCAGCACGCCATTTACTTCGGGGTCTCTTTCAAACAGTGAATACTCCGTCTGAACGGCAGTCACCGGATGAACCGCGTGTGCTTTCCGGATCGTTGCAGCTGATACCTCCGATAGTCCGATGTACTTCACTTTACCAGCCTGAACCAGTTCCGACATCGCGCCTACTGTATCTTCAATGGGTGTGTTGGGATCGAGGCGGTGGAGGTAATACAGGTCGACGTAATCTGTACCCAGGTTCTTAAGTGACCTGTCTATCGCCTTTTTAACATACTCGGGCTTGCCATTGAAACCCCAGGTAAGCTGCTCATTGTCATCCACTTCAAAACCAAATTTCGTAGCTACGATATACTTGTCGCGGTTTCCCTGAATCGCCTTTGCTACCAGCCTCTCATTTAGCAGCGGACCGTACAAATCGGCCGTATCGAGGAAATTGATACCGAGCTCCGATGCGCGGTGAATGGTAGCGATTGATTCTTTTTCGTCTGCCTGACCGTATATATTTCCGCCTGCGATGGTAGTCATTCCCATGCAGCCCAGTCCCTGAACGGGCACTTGCAGTCCCTGACTTCCTAATTGTGTCGTTTTCATGTGCTTGCTATTTGTTTTTTAGTAAGCACAAATGTAGACGCAGTTCAGGCGGCGGCTGCTAAGACTTTCAAAGTGATTATTACACTTTTCAAAGTGATTTCCGGATTGCAAGCGGCGTGGTACCCGCGTGTCTTTTGAAGAAATTGTTAAAGTAGGAGGCATATTCAAAGCCCAGGCTGAATGCAATTTCTGCAACACTCCAGTCCGTGTGGGTGAGCAAGGATTTTGCTTCTGTCAAGATCCGTTCGTTGATATGCGCGGTGGTTGACTTACCCGTGACTTCCTGTACTGCCGCATTGAGGTGGTTCACGTGCACCGAAAGCTGACTGGCATATTCACTCGCTTTTTTGAGGGAAATACTGTGCTGCGGCGACTCCACCGGGAATTGCTTTTCGAGTAACGTCAAAAATAGCTTGCTGATCCGCGCTGCTGCATTGGGCGGATTGAAATACGCCACAGCTGGCTGCATTTTAATAGCCTCGTGAATAATGAGATTAACATGATTTCTGAGTAAATCATATTTGTAAATGTAATCACTCTCCATTTCCCGGCACATTCGCTGGAAGATCCCACGCAGGTAGCTTACCTGATCATCGTCTAAAAAATACACCGGTTCCCCGCCTGGCTTGAACAAAACGGATTCCTGAAAACTCTCCATTCTGTTGCCCGCTCTCAGAAATTCCTGCGTAAACACACAAAAGAAACAGTCAAACTGGGGCTTGGTCGCTTCCCAGGAATAAGGAACCAGCGGGTTGGTAAATACCAGCGCCGACCGATCGATCACGATGCCGCGATTGGCGTAAAGCAATTGACTGTCGCCTTCGATGATTAAAGATATCTTGTAAAAATCCCGGCGGTTATAGGATCCGAGGTCACAGCTTTGTTCATTGGCGCCTGATACCCTGAACTGCGTTGTCTGAGCAGCAATGGTCGGCGAGGGTACTTTTACAGGCAGAGGTTGTCTTGTTTCCAGCATTTCCAAAGTTAAGAATTTCAAAGGAGAATGTGCGCTGCATTAAGCCTCATCATGGCGCATTTCACCGGAATCGCTTTCTGATTCATCCTGGCTTTCTTCGTATGCATATTCCGCCTGGACTGCCGGTGGGTAAGTATTAACAAACGTCTCCGCTACCTGCTTCGATTGATAGTAGTAAGGCACCCAGATTGCCGCTGAAATGAGCGTCCTGACGATCTGTTTATAGACAATATCAGCCTCGAAGCCCGCGATCTCTGCATAAACAGTCCGGGCTTCAATGACACCGATGATGGCGAATACAACATTTCCAATCAGGAAAAAGGAAAAAAGCTGCGGGAAAGAATCACGCTTTTTGAAATACAAAACAGCCAGAAAGATTGAAAAACAAAAAATAATGGTGGATACAACTATCTCAAACACCAGCGAAGCTTTGTAGAGAGACTCCATCAACGCCGAGTGGCCGGTCATCACATTCCATCCGGCAGTTGTAAAATAGAGCACACCTCCCGTGAATGTGAGGTTTATGAAGGTAACAAACGGAAAAATGACAATCTGAACACCAGTCAGCAGTATCCAGGAACCGAAGGGCAGCGCGGGTTCAGAAATCTGTCCGTTGAGGGGCGAGTAGCGGTAAAGTCTGCGAAAAAGCACTGCGCAGCCTGCTGCAGTGAGTAGCGACAGCAGCAATGCCGCCCAGTTAGTGGACGAGCCGGAAGATGAATTTAAAATCGGCGCCCGGAGTTCCATATCAAGGTTTTCTGCCAACCTGGACATATCTTTCCTGAACTCGGCAATATTTTCAACGGCAACATGGTCTTGCAGGATCCTGTACTCATACGAGAGTTCCCATACAGCCTCTTTTGGAATGTAATCCGAGCTAAACGACACCGTGTAAGCGGCCCGCTCAATGCGCCAGGCTTCCTTTTTGATACTCCAATATTCGGGCATATGGACCCGGATCTTGTAAGTATTATGATAAGGATATTGCAGGGCTACCGGATCTTTTCTCGACTTCTTAGGTAAAATGCGCAGCTGGTCGTAAAGCAATTGTCCCGGCGCGTGGAAGTATTCACGCCCGGTGGCCGAATCATACTGCCATGCATTTCGCATTGTATAATTTTCCAGCAATGAAAAGTTATTCGCATCGCGCTGGTCGTAGTAGGTGAGCGTATCAGCCAGGTCCAGTTCCGTATGCTTGTAAACCTCGCGGTAATAATTGAGGTAAGCTTCTTCGGTTTTCGATGTTATATTTTGCTGGAACGTCGACCGTATCTCATCTGCAAGCGACTCAA
This sequence comes from Dyadobacter sp. Leaf189, assembly GCF_001424405.1. Lineage (GTDB taxonomy): Bacteria > Bacteroidota > Bacteroidia > Cytophagales > Spirosomataceae > Dyadobacter. The sequence continues at coordinate 2,079,424 of NZ_LMPS01000001.1, read as the reverse complement.
AATACACCGTTTTTACCTGGAACTGACCTTGTGCCGAGGTATCGCCGCGAAGCGGCAGGAAGATATCCTCGGTGACGGAAATATTGCCCGTGCCCTGCAATGGAATTGAGATCGGCTGGATCTGTCCTTTCCGCAGCAATAACCCGCGACCGTAAGGCGGAAAGCTCATTGTGCTTAAACTGCCACCCTGCAAAGCAATGGTAGGATCTACAAATCTGAATACTTTCGTTTCCGGCCTGCCGGGAATACCAGCGTGCTCCTGAATGCGCACCACGACATGATTAAAATCGATTGGTGAGGGCAGGTACTCGGGTAGATGTGAGCGTTTATAGGTATTGACCAGCATCGGATCGCATTCAATTCCCTGGTCAAGAAGGATTGCACACAGCAAAAATGCCTTGTCTTTACAATCCCCGTAACGCTGCCGGAATACCTGCTCAGGCGAATGCGGCTGATGCGAATTCAATCCACTTTCAACACCCAGGTAGCGGATCTCATCCTGCACAAACCGTACGACTTTACCAATAAACTCCGCGTCGCTTTCCCCTTCTTTTTTCCACCCTGTTACCTTGCTTTTGATTGCTCCGGCAAGTTTTGTTTCACCATAAAAACCTAATCCCCAATCCACTACTTCCTTCCAGGTTTTGAATTCGGTTACCTGCACAAACGGAGTTTTATTGTACCATTCCGGCACGTAATCATCGTAAGTAATGGCTTTTACATTGGTCGCTTCCCATTCATAAACATTTTGGCCATTCCGGACAGCGACTTTTCTGACCGGAGGCTTATTAAAATCCTTGAAGATCAAAGCCCTTTTTGAATCGGCTACAATCGCGACATGCTGGTACTGCGTATAATCGAATGAATCGAAATGGAAGAAATCCGAGTACTTACCTTTAAATACCGGGTTCCAGCCCTTGCGTGAATAGGCTACTTCAATGCGATCTCCCTTGCGGATATCTTTGAGAATGATCGAAGCAGTGTAATACCCGTTATAGATGAAGCGCTGGCGGTCGGTTTCCAGCGGCATTAACTTGATTTCTGCCAGTTGCAGTTGCGAAATACTTTTCCCATCCCGCCAGATAGTAACCTGATGAAATTCAAGCTTTTCATAGGTAGGATCAAATGCGACGGTGATGTCAGAACCGTTCTGAATGCCGCTTTCAGAAATGATTTGCCTGGTGAAACGGGTGTAGTCCGACTGCTCGTCGAGATTCACCTGATAATCTGAAAATGAGATATAATATCCACCCGAAACTTCCTTGGGTAAAGCGGGTTTTCCCGCAGGTGTAACCGGAACAATCCAACTTGGCGCGGGCGTAATGTTGACTCTCGGCGCACCAAACAGGGAGGGAGCAAATAGCAGCAGGCAAAGCAATGCAGGCAGAGAAACTCTGGCGGAGGTAAGGTGAAAAATCAAGCGAAATGAAGGATAGAGGTTTTTAGATTAAAGGTCAAATCCGCAAAGTGGATTCTCTGATTACCAGCTCTGAGGGCAGTACAATGCTTTCGTGGGAAAAATCGCCGGAACCGTTTACCTGGTTGAGGAACAGCCTGGAAGCTTCCATTCCTATTTTGCGGCCCGGGCGGCTGACGGTGGTTAAGGAAGGAAATGTGTAAGCGGAAATGGGCGAGTTATCAAAACCTACCAAACCCACTTCCTGTGGTATTTTGAGGTCTTTGTCTTTCACTACCCGCATTGCCCCGATCGCCACCTGGTCATTCACCCCGAATATCGCATCTGGCGGGACAGGCATTTCGAGCAGTCGCTTGGTAGGAAGAATAGCGCTTTCAACTTTGAAGTTTGTATTGATAATCAGCTCATCGAGCACCGGCATTTCGTATTTTCTCAGACAGTCTACATAGCCTTTCAACCGCTGCTCGGAAACAGTAAGTCCGTTAGGACCTTTTAAATGGGCGATCTTTTTGTACCCGATATTGATTAAATGCTCCACCGCCGCAAATGCGCCGTGGTAGTCGTCAACCGTCGCCCGACTGGTTTCAAAATCCTCATATTCCCGGTCTATAAAAATCAGCGGCGTTTTGCGCAGGATCACACTTTCCAAATGCTCGTAATAGCCGGAATCGTAAGTTTCCTGGGATACCGACAGGAAAATTCCTTCTGTGCGGTTGGACAGCAGCTTAGCCAGATATTCCTTTTCCAGCAGGTAGTTTTCATTGGTAACACAAATATTGAGCGTGTAGCCCAGCGGCTGTAACACCGTATGCAGACCTTCTATCACCGCGGTTTCATAATAGTTACTGATCGTCGGCACTACCACACCGAGCGAGGCGGTCTTCTTGTTCAACAGGCTGAGCGACACTTCATTTCGCTGGTAACCGACCTCTCGGGCATATTCCTGGATGTTTTTCCGGGTGTCTTCATTGATCGCCGGATGGTCGTTCAAGGCCCTTGAAACAGTCGACGGGGAGCATCGGAAGCGACGTGCAATATCTTTAATGGTAACGGGTCGGGAGGAATTCATTTGTCGAATTATAGCGATTGATTCTTTAAAATTTTTTCAAACGTTTGCATTCAGTATTAACATATTTACATTTTGTACTTAATTTATACAACACTATCATTGTGCAAATCTATCCGATTACCGCAATGAGTGACCTACTGATTAAGCCTGAAAATGCTAAAACCTACCATTCGCTGACAGCGGAGCAGGCTGGGTGGAGCTATTTGAACTTTGAGGCTAAAATACTGGATGTAAATGAAGAATTTACCGGCAATACCGGAGAATATGAATATTGTTTTGTGCTTTTAGGCGGGAATTTCAAGGTAGAAGCGGCAGGTCAAACCTGGGAAACAGGCAATGGCAGAAAAGATGTTTTCAGCGGCATTGGCCACGCGATGTACCTGTCCCGCAACACCGCTTTCGTACTCACCGCACAGGCAGCTAACACAGATATCGCCATTTGTAAAGTCCGCTCGGACGAAGACCATCCGCCGCGCATGAAGCGTCCGGAAGAAGCAGCGATAGAGTACCGCGGCGGCGACAATGCGAACAGGCAGATCAACAGTTTGCTGGAACCCGGCTTCGACTGTCACAAGATCGTATGCGTGGAAGTATATACGCCTTCGGGCAATTGGAGCTCTTTCCCTGCACACAAGCACGATAAAAGAAAGGTAGCGGCAGACGGAACATTGCTGGAAGCCAACCTGGAAGAGATCTATTTTTACAAGATCGACAAACCGCAGGGTTACGCCATTCAGCAGGTTTACACCGAAGACCGCTCACTCGACGAGATCGTCAGGGTACGGCACAATGAAGCGGTACTGGTCCCGAAAGGCTATCACCCCGTCGTAGCCGGGCACGGTTACAATGTTTACTACCTCAACTTCCTGGCCGGCAGCGACCAGTCCCTCGCCAACACCTCCGACCCCGACCATGATTGGATTTACGGAACCTGGAAAGGACAAGACCCAAGATTGCCGATTGTGACGGCGGAGATGAATGGGTAGGTTAGCTGTTGGCTATTAGCTTTTAGCCGTTAGCTTTTAGCTTTCAACAAAAATTCTTGAACGACACTGTATATACCGATTTGGCCAACAGCTAACAGCTAACAGCTAACAGCTAACAGCCAATAACCGACAACTTTTATCCAATGACCTACGATCTCCTTACTCTCGGCCGTTCTTCTATTGATTTGTATTCGGCCAATGTGGGCAGTCCATTTGAAAAGATCGAAGCTTTTAATGCATTTGTAGGCGGCTGCCCGCTGAATATCGCGACGGGGAGTCAGCGGCTTGGTCTTAAGACTGCCATTCTCACTGGCATTGGTGACGATCAGGTGGGCAATTTTATTAAACATTTCCTGACAGAGGAAGGTATCTCTACGGAATGGGTGCCTGTGATTGAAGGGACGCGCAGTTCTGCTGTGGTTTTGGGAATTGAGCCACCTGACCGCTTTCCGCTGGTGTACTACCGCGAAAACTGTGCGGATATCAACCTGAATATCGACCACGTTGCTGCCATTCCGTTCGAGCAATTCAAAGCAGCTGCCTTTTCAGGAACTGCATTCAGCAAAGACCCAAGCCGGACGGCGATGTTTTATGCATTGGAACTCGCTAAGAAAAACAATGTAACCCGCTTGTTGGATATCGATTTCCGTGCTGATCAGTGGTTTGATCCCCGTGCATTTGGCGTAACACTGCGCGCTGCGCTTGGTAGCTTCAACATCGTAGTGGGTACGGAAGAAGAGATACTTGCCACATTCCTGACAGACAAGCAACAGCTGCTGATCAAGCACCAGCAGATATCAGCTCCGGAAATCAGGGGGAATATCGAAAACGGAATTCAGGAGATCCTGGCTTCGGGTGTAGAAACGCTGGTTGTCAAGCGCGGCAAAGACGGTGCATCCATATTTCAGCCAGGCAAGGAAGAAGTTAAAGTACTCGGATTCCCGGTAGAAGTATTGAATGTACTAGGCGCCGGCGACGCGTTTTGTGCAGGCTTTTCCTACGGATTATTAAATGATTGGGACTTGTACAAAAGTGTTAGAATGGGCAACGCCTGCGGCGCGATCATCGTAACCCGCGAAGGCTGCGCCAACTTCATGCCGACTCTGGAAGAAGTAATGGAGTTCACAGATTCGTACGGAGGATTATAGGAGGAGGAAAGGGACGAAGGAGGAAAGGGAAGAAAAACGAAAGGTAAAAAGTCCCATAGGGACATCATATACAAGTAAAAGTCCCGTAGGGACACAACATCGGTAACTAGGAGGTCACATGCAAAAACTACAGAATTATATCAATGGGAAATGGGTGGACAGCCACTCGGGGCAGTTTGAAAATGTAGTCAACCCGGCTACGCAGGAAGTACTGGCACTCGTGCCTTATGGTAACTACCAGGACGTGGCGGATGCTGCCGCAGCTGCGCAGGCGGGATTTCAGGAATGGAGAAGTACACCTGTTTCCAAACGGGTACAATATCTGTTTAAGCTCAAAACATTGCTGGAAGACAACCTGGACGACATTGCGAGGACGATTACCCTTGAATCGGGCAAAACCTTCGTGGAAGCAAAAGCGGAGATGGTGCGCGCGATCGAAAATGTGGAGAATGCCTGTGGTACGCCTACTCTGATCCAGGGAGAATTCTCGGAGGATATTGCAAAGGGAATCGATGAATACATGATCCGGCAGCCTTTGGGCGTTTGCGCCTGCATTGCGCCTTTCAACTTCCCCGGAATGATCACCTTCTGGTTCCTGCCCTACGCACTGGCTTGCGGCAACAGCTATATCATCAAACCTTCCGAAAAAGTACCACTTACGATGACGAAGATCGTGAGTTTAATGGAGCAGCTTGACCTGCCGAAAGGCGTACTGAACCTGGTTCAGGGAGCACGTGAAACGGTGGACGCGATCCTGGAACATCCTGTTATCAAAGGGATCAGCTTCGTAGGCTCTTCGAATGTAGCCAGGTATGTATATTCCAAAGGCGCAGCAAACGGAAAACGCGTACAGGCACAAGGCGGCGCCAAAAATCCTGTTATCGTTTTGCCGGATGCAGACATTGAAATGACCTCGCAAATTGTGATAGACAGCGTTTACGGCTGTGCAGGACAGCGTTGTCTGGCGGCTTCCACCATCATCACAGTAGGTGAACACAAAGACATTACCGAAAGCCTGGTAGAATCTGCGAGAAACAGGAAGACAGGTTTTGGTCTTGATAACGACGTATTGATGGGACCAGTAATTACCAGTGAAAGCAAAAACCGCGTACAGCAACTCATTGAAAAAGGGGTACATGAAGGCGGACGTTTACTGGTTGACGGCCGGAATGCGAAAGTAAATGGATACGAGCAGGGTAACTTTATTAATCCGACCATTATCGAAGATATTCCGCTTGACGGCGAGCTGGCTTCTACTGAAATTTTCGGACCGGTTCTCAGTCTGGTACATATTAATACAATTGACGAAGCGATCCGCTTTATCAACTCCGGCAAATACGGGAATATGGCGTGCATCTTCACGAGCAGCGGTTCCAGCGCACGCAAGTTCCGCCACGAAGCCGAGGCCGGTAACATCGGGATCAACATCGGCGTAGCTGCACCAGTCGCGCAATTCCCATTCTCAGGCTGGAAAGAGAGCTTCTATGGCGACCTGCACGGTCAGGGAAAACACGCCGTCGAATTCTTCACCCAAACCAAAGTGGTGATCGAGCGCTGGCTAAAAGAATGGAACAGGAAATTCTAAAAAATAAATAAACATTCATCTCAATCCATGCCCGTCGACTTAAGTCGACGGCAAGGTTATACTCAAATGACAAAGAAACTTAAAACCGGTGTGATCGGACTTGGCCGGATCGGACAAATCCACCTGAGCAACCTCGTGCACCATATGCCCGACGCAGAGGTGATCATTGCCTCGGACGTATCTCAGGCATCGCACGACTTTGCAAGAAACCTGGGCGTAAAAGAAGTAACCACCGACGCTTACGACGTGATTAACCACCCCGATGTGGAAGCTGTGATCGTTTGTTCCCCTACTCCATTCCACGTTCCTTATACTGTGGCGGCAGCGCAGCAGAAAAAGCATATTTTTTGTGAAAAACCCCTGGACGTGACATTGGAAGCCATTCAGGCGGCTGAAAAAGCGGTAAGTGAGAATGGCGTAAAGCTTATGCTCGGCTTTAACCGCCGCTTTGATGCCAACTTCAACAATGTAAGAACGCTGGTTGAAGCGAACAAAATAGGAGAACCGCACATACTCCGCATCACCAGCCGCGACCCTGCGCCGCCGCCTGTTGAATACCTGAAAATATCCGGCGGGATCTTCCTGGATATGTCGATCCACGACTTTGATATGGCACGCTACATTGTGGGCAGTGAGGTGAAAGAAGTTTTTGTAAAAGGAGATGCGTTAATCCACCCGGAAATCCGCGAATTTGGAGATATTGATACTGCCGTGATCGTTCTGACCTTTGAAAACGGCGCAATCGGCGTGATTGACAATAGCCGCAAGGCAGTTTACGGGTACGACCAGCGACTGGAAATTTTCGGCTCGAAAGGAATGGCAAAGGCCGAAAACAACACCACAGATACGTTGATCCACTTCGACAGCAATGGCGGCCACAGCTCATTGCCGCTGCATTTCTTCCTCGAAAGGTATGAAACTGCTTACCGCGTTTGCCTCAAATCTTTTATAGATTGCGTGCTGAATGACAAACCGTCCCCTGTCGATGCGCATGACGGACTGATGGCAACTGCGATCGGCATTGCAGCAATGCGGTCACTTACAGAAGGCAGAAGTGTGAAAATGAGTGAGGTGTTGGAGATGGCAGAGGCAAGAGTAGTTTGACACTTATTGTCATTTATGGTCAGGTGTGGTCATTTATTGTTTAAACTCACTTTTGTTTTTCGTAAATCAACAAAAGCTTACGAAAACAATAAATGACAACAAATGACGACCAATGACCAATAATTTACCCTAACCCTTAATACCCGAATGTCCACTACCGGATTGCAATCGCTGGATTACGTTGTATTCTTTATTTATCTGATAGGCGTTTCAGCTTACGGATACTGGATTTACAAGAAGAAAACCACAAAAGAAGTCAGTTCAACAGATTATTTCCTTGCCGAAGGCTCTCTCACATTCTGGGCGATAGGTGCTTCCATTATCGCTTCCAACATCTCTGCCGAGCATTTTATCGGCATGTCGGGATCGGGGTTTGCGATCGGACTTGCGATTTCCTCCTATGAATGGATGGCGGCGGCTTCGCTGATTGTAGTGGCGGTTTTTATCCTGCCGGTTTATCTCAAAAACAAGATCTATACGATGCCGCAGTTTCTTCGCGAGCGGTATAATCCTACCGTCGCAACGATTATGGCTGTTTTCTGGCTGTTGTTATATGTTTTTGTAAACCTTACTTCGATCTTGTACCTAGGGGCGCTTGCGCTGGAAGTTACAGCCGGGCTGGACTTCAATTACGCAATCATCGGACTGGGGGTTTTCGCGGTTATCATCACGATCGGCGGCATGAAAGTGATCGGGTATACGGATGTGGTTCAGGTAGTTGTGCTTGTGCTGGGTGGGCTGGCTACTACATATCTTGCATTAGACCTCGTCTCCACGCATTTCAACAAACCCGGGATCTTTAATGCACTTGCGCTGCTCAGAGACCAGGCCGACTCGCATTTTCACATGATCCTGCCAAAGGAAAACCCTTTTTACAAAGACTTACCAGGCCTGACGGTGATCATAGGTGCGATGTGGATCAATAACCTGGCTTATTTCGGGTGCAATCAATACATCATTCAACGCAGTCTGGGAGCTGACTTACCCACGGCGCGCAAGGGAATCCTGTTTGCTGCTTTACTTAAATTGTTGATCCCGATCATCGTGGTAATTCCCGGAATCGCTGCTTTTGTTTTATATCAAAACGGGATGTTCCAGCAGGAAATGCTCGATGGAGCGGGTGTTGTAAAGCCCGATCACGCCTACCCTGTGCTGCTCAACCTGCTGCCGGCGGGATTAAAAGGAATGGCCTTTGCTGCACTGACAGCCGCGATAGTAGCTTCGCTGGCAGGAAAAGCAAACAGTATCTCGACCATATTTACGCTCGACATTTACAAACAATACATTGCTCCCAATGCTTCTGAAAAACAGCTGGTGCGCATTGGTCGCTATACCATTTATGTAGCGATGGCGATCGGCGTGCTGATCGCGCCGCAGCTTCGTGTGCTGGACCAGGCTTACCAGTTTATCCAGGAATACAGCAGCTTTATCACACCAGGTGTATTCGCGATCTTCATTTTAGGAATGTTCTGGAAAAGAACAACTTCCGCAGCCGCGCTTACAGCCGCATTGCTCACTATCCCGCTATCAACCGCCGGAAAATTCCTGGCACCGGAAGTACCTTTTCTCGACAGAATGGGCTACATATTCCTGATACTCTGCGCGATCATCGTTGCAATCACACTGGCCGATCCCAAAAGCCGAAACAATCCGAAAGGCTTGAAAATAGAAAAATCCATGTTCATGCCCGGCCAAAGCTTTGTAATAGGTTCGATATTGATTTGCGGAGTAATAGCGGCGTTGTATGCGGTGTTTTGGTAGACTTCGGCTGTCGGCTGTCGGCTGATTTTGTAGATACTCACAGAAGACAACCAGTAATTCAGTACCATTTATTCCATAATAGAAAAAAGCCGACCGCCGGGAGCTGACAGCCGAAAGCCAAAAAATAATAATCATTCACTACCAGATCAAAAAAGGCCGACAGCCGATAGCCGAAAGCCGACAGCTATAAAAAAAATGCTCCTAACCACGAAACAACTCTTCGCCCAATGCTACTCCCGCTATGCGATTCCGGCGGTGAATGTGTTTTTTATGGAGGAAATCCATGGTCTGTTTGCGGCGGCGCAGGAAGCTCAGGCACCGTTTATTGTTCAGACGACGCCTTTTGCAAGAGATTATGCGCACCCCGAAATGCTACTCTCAATGATTGGCGCCGCCGCACGGATCTACCCGGATGTAACCTATGCGATCCACATGGACCACGGGTACGAAGCGCACATTTTTGACGCCATTGATCAAGGCGGCTACACTTCCGTAATGATCGATGCTTCACATGATAGTTTTGACGAGAATGTAGCCAGGACCAGGGCGGTGGTAGAACGGGCACATGCTAAAAACATTAGTGTAGAAGCTGAATTGGGCGTTTTGGCAGGTGTGGAAGATGATCTGACAGTCGATGCTGCGCATTCTTTTTACACAAACCCCCAGGAAGTAGTTGATTTTGTAAATGCAACAAACTGTGACAGTCTCGCCATTGCAGTGGGTACCAGTCATGGCGCTTATAAATTCTCAGGAGGGCAAGGTTTGCAGTTTCACATTCTGGAAGAAATCCAGAGAAGATTGCCCGGCTTTCCGCTCGTTTTGCACGGAGGCTCCAATGTTATCCCCGAAGTGATCGCACGAATCAATGCGGCGGGCGGCCAGCTTAAAACCGATGCAAAGGGAGTTCAGGAAGAAGAAGTAAAAAAGGCTATCCCACTGGGAATCTGCAAGATCAACATTGCGACGGATACCCGGCTGCTCTGGACAATGGTAAACCGTGAGTTTTTCCGGGACCGTCCTGACGAATTTGCCCCTACCACGCCAGGGAAGCTGTTTATGGAAGAATACAAGCAGTTTATGCTGAAAAAATTTGCGCTTTTCGGCTGCACAGGCAAGGCCGGAGAATTTAAGAACATCAGCTCCTGAACCAGATTCAGAAAATTTTAGGATTATGACCAGAAGACTTACAGTAGCCCAGGCTACGATTACATTTCTGAAAAATCAATACATCGAACGCGACGGCGTGGAAGTCCCCTATTTTGGAGGCTGCTTTGGCATTTTTGGTCACGGGAATGTGGCCGGTCTGGGACAGGCTTTGCAGGAAAATCCGGACTTCCGGTATTACCAGTGCAGGAATGAACAATCCATGGTACATACCGCAGTTGCTTATGCCAAAGTAAAAAACAGGCTGGGCGCATTTGTATGTACTACGTCGATTGGTCCGGGGGCAACCAATATGCTCACCGGCGCTGCGCTGGCGACGATCAACCGGCTGCCTGTGCTTTTGTTACCCGGCGATATCTTCGCCACGCGGGAGCCTAACCCCGTTTTACAGCAGCTTGAAAGTGCTTCTACGCAGGATATTTCAGTTAATGATTGTTTTAAACCCGTTTCCAAATACTGGGACCGCATCAATCGCCCCGAGCAGCTGATTTACTCTTTACCCGAGGTAATGCGTGTGCTGACTTCGCAAGCCGAAATGGGCGCTGTTACATTATCGATGCCGCAGGATGTGCAAACGCACGCTTACGATTTCCCGGAAGCCCTTTTTCATAAAAAAGTCTGGCATGTAGGTCGGCCAAGACCCGATGTTTCGACTGTGCAAAAAGCAGCTGAATGGATCAGAGCGAGCAAGAATCCCGTGATCGTGGCAGGCGGTGGTACAATTTATAGTGGCGCCACTGATACTTTACACGAATTTGCCAGCAAAACCGGCATTCCCGTCGGAGAGACTTTCGCAGGTAAAGGCGCAGTGCGTTATGACGCGCCTTACAGCATTGGCGGGTTAGGTGCGACGGGCACCAAGTACGCGATCGAGATCGCGAACGAAGCCGACCTTGTGATTGGCATCGGAACTCGGTACAGTGATTTCACAACGGCTTCCAAGTCTATTTTCAAAAACCCGGAGGTTAAATTTATCAATATCAATATCTGCGAATTTGATGCATTCAAGCATGCCGGGTTACCAGTTACCGGTGACGCGAAGGTTGTTCTGGAAGAGATTTCGGGGCTGATCGGCGACTATCATGTGCCGGCAGAATACCGCCAGCGTGTTGCCGATATGAATAAAGCGTGGGATGATGAAGTTACTCAGATTTACCTCGACGGCAACAGTACCACGCCACCAATCGACCAGGCGATTGTAATCGGAACGCTCAACAGCTTTATGGACGATCGCGACGTGATGATCAATGCGTCAGGCAGTGCGCCGGGCGACCTGCATAAACTGTGGCGCGCCACTGATCCGAAGAACTTCCATCTCGAATATGGTTACTCCTGTATGGGATATGAAATAGCGGCAGGTTTGGGCGCAAAAATGGCTGATCCTACGCGGGAAGTCTACGTGATCTGCGGCGATGGAGGCTACCTGATGAACAATAATGAGATCGTTACTGCTATCCAGGAAGGTGTGCGATTTACGATCCTGCTTCTAAACAACAACGGTTTCGCCAGCATCGGAGGACTTTCTGAAAGCATTGGCAGTGAACGCTTTGGAACAATGTATAAATACAGGGAAGAAAACTCGGGCCAGCTTTCCGGCGGTTTTCTTCCGGTAGATCTTGCCAAAAATGCAGAAAGCCTGGGCGCAAACGTGATCAAGGCGACTGACAAGGATTCCCTTGAAGCTGCACTGGCCGCATCGAAGACGAGCGACAGGGTAACTGTTATTTACATTGAAACCAGTTTATACCGGACTGTAAAAGGCTACCACGCCTGGTGGGAAGTGCCGATAGCAGAAGTATCGACTTCCGAAAAGGTACAGCAGGCATTTGAAACCTACCAGGAAAACAAAAAGACACAGCGGGTTTTTCTTTGAAAGGGGGGAAAGGGAGGAAAGGGAGGAAGGGAAGGAGGGAAAAAGAACTATCTATTAACTACAATTTAAAAACATAGGATAAGGATTGAAGATTGGAACAGGGAAAAATACATCCTCCCCTTCCTCCTTCCTCCCTTTCCTCCACACAAAAAAATGAACTTCGAGAACATCAAACTGGGCGTTGCGCCGATTAACTGGACTAACGACGATATGCCGGAGCTCGGCGGTGAGAATACTTTTGAGCAATGCGTAAGCGAAATGGCGCTGGCTGGATTTACAGGCTGCGAAGTCGGCAATAAATTCCCGCGCGACATTAATGTACTCAGAAAAGCGCTGGAACTTCGGGGCTTACAGATTTGCAACCAATGGAACAGCTACGAACTTACGACCAAATCATTTGCAGAAAACAGAAAAAACTTCACCGGGCTCCTTGATTTCCTGGAAGCAATGGGCGCGAAAGTGATCGGCGGCGGTGAGACGGGCAACAGCTGTCAGGGAAGAATGGACGTACCTGTCCTGGAAGGTAAAGGTATGCTGAAAACCAAAGAAGAATGGGACAGTTTCACTTTCGGGTTGAACGAACTGGGAAAGATTGCACGCGATCGCGGGATGAAGCTAGCATTTCACCATCACATGGGAACGTGCATTCAAACCATCGAAGAAACAGACCGGCTGCTCAACGAGACAGATCCCGAGAATGTTTTCCTGAATTACGATTGCGGTCACTTCCATTTTGCAGGCGAAAATCCGGTGGAGGCGCTGGCTAAATACATTGGAAGAACTGCCCACATTCACCTGAAAGATGTTCGTCCGGATGTGTTACAGCGGGTACATGACGAAAGGCTAAGCTTTTTAACGGCTGTAAAAAACGGTGTTTTCACCGTTCCGGGCGATCCTGAGGGCTGCATTGACTTCCCTTCTCTTTTCGCGATCATCAAAGAAAGTGATTACCATGGCTGGATTGTACTCGAAGCCGAGCAAGACCCCGCAAAAGCAAACCCCCTGGAATACGCCATCATCGCCAGAAACTTTTTCAGAGGCTTAACAGGGATCTAGTTTGTTTCAATCCCGCTTTCCGCAGCACCTACTCGGATGATTTTAGTGGCAGTGCGCCACATTTGACAGGAAGCATACGTAATACCGATCAGATTCGTTAATGTAACGCTAAATCTGATCGTGCTTATGGACTGGTAGTTTACCTAAAATATAAACCTACTAATATGCTGAATGTTAAAAGATTGAATTTACTCTATGTACTCCTGCCGGCGCTGTTGGCCGCAGGGTGCAAGGAGAAGGATGTTGCGCCGGATATTCAAACCGCTGCCGATTCTACTGCAGGTGCCGACTATGTGGCTGTCAATAACTGGCTGTATGAGATCATGGACGATGCCTACTTCTGGTACAAAGAAATGCCTGCCAAATCAAGTCTGGATGCCAATACTGATCCTTATAAGTACTTTGAGAAGCTTGTGTACCAACGCGCCACGGTCGATCGATTTTCGGGTGTAACCAATGATATTACCTCATTACAGAATGAGTTTGACGGAATCAGCAAGATTTTCGGGATCAGCTACTCGCTGTCCTACATTGATAACGGAAACTCGAACATTGGTGTGTTCCTGAATTATGTGGTAAAAGGCAGTCCGGCTGCTGCGGCTGGCCTGAAACGCGGCGATATTCTTCTAAAAGTGAATGGTACCCAGCTCACAGCCAGCAATTACGCGGCGCTGCTTAATGCCAGCGAAACCATCACACTTACATTGGGACAATTGCAGGGTACCTCCATCACAGCGACGACCAACACTGTTTCAATCACAAAAGCGGAGGTTACCGAAGATCCGGTTGCATTCTCATCCGTGATTTCTAAGCCGGCATACGGTAAAACGATCGGGTACCTGGTTTACACCCAGTTTGTGCCGGGCACTGCTGCAGATGAAGAGAAGTACGACAACGAGCTGCGCCAAATATTCGCAGATTTTAAAAGCAAAGGTGTGAACGAACTGGTGCTCGATCTGCGCCTCAATTCAGGCGGGTACATCAGCTCTGCCAAAACGCTCGCTTCATTGATCGGCAAAAACATATCCGCCTCCAAAGTCTTTTATAAAGAGGTTTGGAATGACAAATACAATGCCTACTGGCAACGCACGAAAGGTGCAGATGCACTCAACTATAAATTTCAAAATGAGGCCAACAACATCGGGAATAACCTTAACCGCGTTTTTGTACTTACCTCTAATGGTACCGCTTCGGCAAGTGAGCTCGTGATCAACGGACTTGAACCTTATATGGAAGTTATCACGATCGGGGAAAATACGGCTGGGAAAAACCTCTTCGGTTCGCTGATAAACGATGACCAGAAAAGATGGAACTGGGGGGTATACCTGATGCTCGGCCAGACTGTGAATGCAAACGACAAGTCGGATTACGGCACTGTAAATGGTATGACACCGGATTACCTGACCGAGGATTCGAAAGTACCTTATCTTGCATTCGGCGACGAAAATGAAACTTTACTCCGGAAGGCGATGGATGTGATGGGAATTCCTGCCAGCAACAACCTGCGCGTCGGTGCAACCAAAACGGTGAGCTCTTTCCGTAAATCGCTTCGCGACGATCTGCAAGGTCCCCGCAACCTGATGATCCGCACGGAAAAACCTGCATTGCTCAATTAATAAGGCTTAAAGTTGATAAATTATAGGGAAGGGAGGTCTGATTATCAGGCTTCCCTTTATTTTGAACAAAACAAAAAGAGCCGGCATCTCACTGATTTGCCTGCATTTGAAGTAATTTTGTTACCGTTTGCTCACGTTCATCGTTTCTGGTTGTGGCTGTTCTATGAGATTCAAATTTCTACCTGTTCTTCTCTTTTTCCTTTACTTCATACATACTGCGGCTGGACAGTCTGTGCGGCATACTTACCGTTTTTACAAAGACCTGCTTGTAGCCCAGCCTGAATGCGGACCGGCACTTACGCCTGTGCAGGCTTTGGGATCTTGTGCGGCTGGTACCACGGGAGGTACTTATCCGGATGACCGGCTTCCCTGCGGCGTACAAAGAACGGTATACCACAACACGCTCAACTGGGGGCTCTCCTACCCGAATGACGAAGGCGCGATCACCGACAATTATTCCATTCAGATGTACATTAAGGTGACGGATTGGGGTACTACCTGGGCGCGCATTATCGACTTCTCGAATGGTGCATTGGACGAGGGGATTTATTTCAAAAGTACGCCGGGTTCCGAAGACCGTTGTATTGATTTTTATCCGTCGGGCATTGCTGGCGCTTGTCCGTTTTTCAACAAATCCACTTATTACCTGCTCACATTCACGCGGAACGGGCAAACGGGAATGATGGATGTGTATGTCAACAATACGCTTTTCACTTCCTATAATGATGCACAGAAAAGGTATGTTGGCAAAGCCGGGTCGCCCATTTACATATTCCGCGACGACAGGCTTAAATCCTGCGAATCGGGCTCAGCCAACTTCGCTTACCTGTCTTTCAGCAACAAGTATTTTTCCCAAACCGATGTTGACGCTAGTTACCGCGACATTTGTTTTGTGGCCAATGTCAATACCTACGCCGACTTCTCCATTTCACCAAATCCAAGCTGCGGCTTCCCCAAGAACATCGTAGTTACCTACACCGGCATTATTCCGGCACCGGGAACAGGTTACAGCTTCAACTGGGAATGGGGCGATGCCAAGGTTATTTCCGGATCAGGAATGGGGCCGTACGTGGTAAGCTGGGATAGCGGCGGTTCAAAAGATGTTGCGCTGACGGTTGTCAATAATGCCTGCGGAAATTCCCTCTACAACCGAAAACAAGCTGTGATCAGCACGCTGGACCTGGAAGCTACTTCCTTGTCGGGCACCTGTGAAACGGGTAGCGGCGGCAAAATCACATTGAATGGAAGCAAAGGTGTTGAACCTTACCAATACTCGCTCGATTCGGTCAACTACCAGACGGATCCTGTGTTTGTAGTACCGACAGGAAGTTACCGCGTGTTTGTAAAAGACCAGAACGAATGCACCGTTGCGAAAACCATAGCTGTGGATTTCAAAAGCGATATTAACCTGAATGTGAATGCCGATACAGTCGTTTGCACAGGCCAGTCGGTGACATTATCCGCAACCGGAAATGGAGAGCGTTTCTTATGGTCACCTGATGCAGGGTTGGATAATCCTCTATCTAATACACCCACAGCAACTCCTGAAAGCAGCACGCAATATGTGGTAACTGCCACAAAAGGTTTTTGCACAATCTCGGATACGGTGCGTGTGGAGGTGCTGCCGAACATCCAGGTGAGCGTTACGCCCGACGCGACCATTGAGTACAATGTTCCTTTTCAGCTCAGTGCGTCGTCGCCGCAGATCCTGAATCTGAATGGCGCTACCTTCGCCTGGTCGCCGCCCGATGGGCTGAATAATCCGGCAAGCCAGAGCCCGGTAACCATTTTGCAGGAAGATCGGACTTACAATGTGGAGATTACTTCCGAACATGGATGCAAGGGAAGCGGACAGGTTAATCTGAAAATCAAACGGACAGAAAGCATTTCCATTCCCGGCGCATTCACGCCAAATGGAGACGGTAAGAATGAAGTACTGCTGCCTGTCCTGAATGATATTACGTCCATTCAATATTTCAGGATCTACAACCGCTGGGGAGAAGTGGTATTTGCAACCGACCAGCTGAATACCGGCTGGGACGGACGCTTTAAAGGTGCCAAACCGGTAAGCGGAACTTACGTCTGGGAAATTGAGGGTACCTCCGGAAAAGGCAGGATCATTCAGAAGAAAGGCGCTGTGATGCTGCTCCACTAACAAAAAACGCCCTTCCCGAAAGAAGAGCGTTTGAAGTTCGTTTGAGAATACTAGCTGATCCAGCTGAATTCGTAGCTCAGGTCTGGAACCCGCGTGCGGTCTGCAATTCGTCTCAATCTTGTGGGCAGCGCCATCAGGTAGTCACGCGCTTTTTCAGCTTTTTCGTTGATCCCTTTCACCGCTCCTATTTCCCACTCCACGAGCAGGCTGTCCAGTATTTCAATGTAGTCTTGTGTGGTGTAAACGCCGAGCCGCTGGGCTGCGTCCGAGAAATGCGAGAATGTCTCTCCCATCTTCATCCCCGTTTCCCTCATAAAGTGTGCGGGCATTACGATTTTCTTTCTCATCATATCTTCCAAAGCAAGTACCAACTCGGAAGGATCCACTTCCAGGATACGGGTCACAAATGCTTTATAGGCTTTTGCATGACGGGCTTCGTCAGACGCGATCACGCCGCATATTTTTGACAAATGCGGGTTTCCGAATTTTTTTGCCAGGGTTGCAGTACGTCTGTGCGATACATTTGTTGCAAGCTCCTGAAAAGAAGTGTAGATAAAATTTCTGTATGGATCTCTGTCGGTACCGATATCAAAACCGTCGGCGATCAGGTATTGGGTAGATACCTCCATGGCGCGCATGTTCACGCGGCCAGACAGGTACAAATATTTGTTCAGAAGGTCACCGTGGCGGTTTTCTTCCGCTGTCCAGGCTCTCACCCATTTCACCCAGCCCGATTCCGGCTCGTCAACCTGATTAACACCAATCACATCCACCAACCAGGATTCATAAGTCGGCAATGCTTCTTCCGTAATGGTATCCCCTATCAGAACTGCAATGTAATCGTATGGCAGATCGCGGCAGCTTTCTTGTAAAAGTTTCACCTCATCGGCAAAGTTTTCTCTCCTTGAATCCGGAAGAAAGTCGGAAGGTTGCCAGTTTTCGTCAATTGGCTTTAGATATTCGGCTATCAGTGCATCCAGGTCCTTTCCTATGTGCTTCATGACTTCAAGCCTCTCTGCTGAAAGTGCGATGTCCATTGTCAAATTCGTTTTAACGCTCAATTATATTTTACAAATAACGTCAATAATCTGTAAGTTTTACATGACAGGAGTCATTTCGAATTCCAGATTTTGGGATACAACAAAACAGTTTTAGGTTATTTTTGCAGAAAAAATACGAATGAAAAAAATCCTCGATTATCTGTTAAGTGTCTTATATCTGCTTCACTTTTGTGTTACGCTTCTCGTATTTCACGTAGTACAGGTAATTGCTTTTAACGTTTTCGGTCCAAAAGCGCACCGGACTGCCGTAGACTGGCTCAATTTCAGTCTCGCATTCGGTTTGTACCTCACAGGTGCGCGGATTACCCTTCAAAAACGCACCACACTTCCCGACAACCGTCCCATTATATTTGTTGCCAACCATCAGAGCAGCTACGACATCGCCGCCATTTATTGGTACCTGAGAAAGTACAGGCCGCGGTTTGTATCCAAAATCAACCTTGCAAATGGCGTTCCAAGCATTTCTTACAACCTGCGGAAAAGCGGTGCCGCATTGATCGACCGCAAGGATGGGAAGCAGGCTATCACGGAAATCGCCCGTCTGGGCAAGCTGACCCAGGAAGAGAAATCGTCGGTTATCATTTTCCCCGAAGGTACCCGCACAGCCAGCGGATTAATGCGACCGTTTCTGACGGGAGGCGTAGCGACTTTGCTGAAACGCGCTCCCGACGCATTGATCGTCCCGGTTGCAATCGACGGGACAGGCGCATTTAACCCCAAGGGAGTTTTCCCACTAAAATCCTTCGCCCGGCTGAGCTGGACAGTCTTGCCCGGCATTGAACCCGCGGGAAGAAAAGTCGAGGAAGTTCTCGCCGAAGCACAGGAAGAAATCAGAAAGGTTATCCGCATTTCTAAATAGAATACAGCACTGAAAAACAGCGCATTACCTCCCGTTTAAAGTACTTCCCTCAACCAATTTCCACCAAGCTTCATTGCCTTAACAATTGTTAACAATGGCCATTTAAACCTACATATCCTGCGGCCCTCTAACCAACGAACTTTAAAATTTATTGGTCATGAAAAAGATACTTTTTGCCGCCGCAGTACTTGTTCTTGGGTTTTCTTCCGCTAATGCACAGCACGGTCCCCGTTACGACACCCGCGGTGACTACCACAATAGTGAACGCAACGGCCGGGGCTCCGACATTAACCACCTGCAAAGGGAAGTTCGCCAGCAAATCGCAATGGGCGTGCAGCGCGGAACGCTTTCGTCCCGTGAAGCCAATGCGCTGATGAGCCAGTATGAAAGGATTGAGGCGCGCGAACACAGATTCAGTCACCGCGGCAGATTGTCCCCACGCGAAGCGCGTATGATCCGCGAAGATCTGCAAAACCTGATGGCGGATACCAGAAGAATGAGCAGCAGACGGGGCGATCACTGGGCGCGTGACCGCAGAGACAGATATTAATATTTATGGCAGTTGAAGGTTTAGGGTAATATGGAAAGCGCCGGGTCACTGATCCGGCGCTTTTTTTATGCTTCATCCTTGAAATACCTGACCAGCTTGACGTGTGATTTTTCAAAACCCTCCCGCTGGTAGAAGCGGTGCGCCTGTTCGCGGATATTGCGCGATGTAACTTCCATTTGGATAGCGCCCTGCTTCCTGGCAAAATTCACCACGCGTTCTACCAGGGCTTTACCGATTTGTAAAGACCGGTACTCAGGCTCCACATACATTTCCTGTATCTCGGATACCAGCGCCGCGTGGTGCAGGAGCGGCTGGATATGGCAGCTCACCATGCCGACAGGATTGTTGTCCAAAAATGCCAGAAAGTAACGTATGTTATTACTTTTCAAGTTTTTATCGAAAACAAAATCAAAACCCTGCCGATCGATTGTTGTATTTTCAAGCCCGCAGATCATTTTGTATACTGCATTGCGGTCTTCGTCTGTCGCGGTTCGGATAAGGAGTTGACTTGAATTGATCATCGGCTGCTTCATCAGGAGTGTTGAGTGTTTGAAACAGCAAAAATAGAACTATTTCTCAGGCCAGAGTACGATTCGCTTGCCCTTCTCATCCCAAATGTTCTTCTGAAATTCCTGGATCTCGGTCTCCGTATAGCTGCTCATATCGACGCGGCTGCCGTCACAATGGAAATTATGGCAACCTATACACGACATGTACGACAAGGTATAATTGATAACCGGCTCACCGCGAAGCTCAACCAGGCTGATTGTCATTGCGCTGTCTTCCTTGTTCGCTTTGGCTTTTTCAACCAGGTCGCGCAGCCACGGGAGATTCCGGATCGGGTCCTTCACCCCACACACTTCAACATTTTTGGATACGTTTTTTTCTTTACAGGAAAAGGTAAGAAGAGCGAGGAGCAGAAAAGGTAATGCTTTTTTCATAGTTGCTAACGGAATAGTATTACCCGATAGACACGAAGCCTGGTTGGAAAGTTGTAATAAGTACAAAGGTTAGCTGGTACGATTGTTTATAAAGCACAGTGCATTACGTTGATTTCAGATTTAAACTTTAAAATATGGCCCCCGAATCAACTACACACAGAAAAAGCAGGAAAAGGCGCGCATTGAACATATTCATCGGCATCGTGGTGCTGCTGGTTGTGATCAGGCTTATTTTACCCTACGTTGTACTTCATTATGCGAATAAAAGTCTGGCCAATATCAATGGTTACTACGGCCACATTGACGATATCGACCTGGCTATCATTCGCGGTGCATATCGCATTGACAGCATTTACCTCAACAAATCGGATACTATCACAGGCAAGCAGACGAAATTCTTCGCAGCAAATGCGATTGATCTTGCGGTAGAATGGAAAGCGCTTTTCAAAGGTGAGATCGTAGGTCAGGTTTTCCTGCAACAACCTTATCTGGTTTTTACAAAAGATAAAGTGGAGCCCAAAGAAATTGTAAAAGACTCTGCTGATTTCAGGAAAGTGCTTGACAAGTTCATGCCGCTTAACATTAACTTCGCCGAAATCAATGGCGGGAAAATCCAGTATAACGATTTTACAACAAAGCCCAATGTGGGTCTGGAAATGACAAACCTGCATTTGACAGCGCGTAACCTGCGAAACAGCTACGATTCCAGCTCTGTGCTACCCGCATCCGTGAACATGACGGCCAACTTGTACGACGGTACTTTAAGAGCCGACGCCAAGCTGAACCCGCTCGCCGATTCCCCGACATTTGACATGAGTGCGGAGCTGAAAAACACCAACCTTGTGAAGATGAACGACTTCTTTCAGGCGTACGCAAAAATCGATGTCAACGATGGTATTTTCGGTTTGTACACAGAAGTTGCCGCGAAGGATGAAGCATTCACGGGCTATGTCAAACCCGTTATTCAGAATCTGGACATTCTGGGTAAGGAAGACAGGAAAGATAACTTGTTCCGTAAAATGTGGGAAGCTGTTGCCGGCGGAGTTGGGGAGCTTTTTGAAAACCAGCGTAAAGATCAGGTAGCTACAAAAATCCCGTTTAGAGGCCGGCTTGATGATCCCAAGACCAATATGTGGCTGGCCATAGCTACTGTTTTACAGAATGCATTCATCCACGCATTGCAGCCTTCCATTGACAATGAAATTTCCATAGGCTCAGTAAAAGCGCCAAAAGAAGATAAAAAGACTTTTTTACAGAAAGTATTCGGAAAGGACGATGATAAAAAGGGTAAGAAAGAGGAACGGAAAGAGAAGAAAAAGAAGAAGGATTGAGGTTCCTCTCTTACCTCTTATTGAAACGGCGCCTGCATTACGAATGCAGGCGCCGCTATTTTAGTGGGATATTGTAAATTTTATTTGCTACTGCCTTCCAGCACTTTACCTATTAAAAGCTGGTTTTCGTGATTTTCGTGAGATCCGCTGTGGCCGAGCTTTTCATTGAGTTCTTTCAAAGCCTTTTTAGAATCCTCGGTACCAATCGCAGCTACGCGCTGGATCGTGTAGGGAAGAATTTTTGGCAGCTTTGATTTTTCAGCCATTTGTAACGCCCGCTTCATATCAATCGCGGCGAGCGGCTCTGCGGCATACCAGACCATCAATGGAAGATTATGATCATCTTTATCCTCAGCTCTTTGGGATAATGCATCCACTACGTCCCAGCGCTGCGCGGGATCGATCCGGGTCATGGCAGATGCAAGATACAGCCGCACTACCGCCGACTGGTCGTTTTTCGCCATATCTGCAAACTTCGCCAGTGCCTCGGGTGATACTGTTTTATCTTCCATCATCAGCTGAACTGCCCAGCTACGCACATATTCGCTGTCATTGGAAAGCAGTTCCATCAGGTCCTTGTCTTCAAGACCTTTCGTGACGTGCAAAGTCCAGAGTGCGCGCAGCTTTCTTGTTGCATCCGGATTTTTGGTCAGCATTTCTTTGAGTGCTTTATGTACTTTCTTGTTTGCGCCGCGTTCCTGCAAGATCGTCCGCGCCTGCCGCACATACCATTCGTTTTCATTCAGCTGATAGTTGACAAGCTCCATATCCGAAGCTTTCGTCAGATCAACCTTCACCCATTTGTCATTTTCATTGGTAATCTTGAAAATGCGGCCCATTGTTTTGTCGTGCACGTCGGGATTGGGGCTGTGGCACTGGTTCTTGTCATACCAGTCAATCGCCCACACAGAACCACTTGCATCGTATTTGAAATTGAGCCACTGCGACCAGGAATCGTTCATCGCCATAAAGTCGGGACGGTGCTGGGCCACATAGCCCGAGCCTTTTTTCTCAAAATGGTCAATGTTCAACCGTGCGCCGTTGATGTTGTTCATGAAGATCTCGTTCCGGTACTCTTTCGGCCAGGTATGTCCGAGATAAATCATCGCACCGGCGTGTGCATGCCCGCCTCCTGCTGCTGCTGACCGGAAGTTACCTGCATGCGGGCCGCGCTCGCCCAGCCAGTGCACGTGGTCGCCTATCGTTTTAATGTCGTCGTAAGTATACGGGTTGAAATGCTTGCCCGCCTGCCGCTGGTAGCGCGCACCCTGAATCACATGGTACATGTGCGGGATCACGCATACAGTAATGAATGGGTGACCATAATCGTTAAAATCAATGCCCCAGGGATTACTTGAACCTTCTGCAAAAACCTCAAACGTCTGCGCAGTTGGATGGTAGCGCCAAACGCCCGCGTTAATCTTTGTACGCTGTGCGTCTGTTGCACCCGGCTTCCCTACATTCGAGTGGGTGAAAACGCCGTGGGTACCATAAAGCCAGCCGTCGGGTCCCCATCGCAGGTTGTTGAGTACCTCATGCGTATCGTCCAGCCCCCAGCCGTCGAGCAGCGTTTGTGCCGGGCCGGCGGGTTTATCGGTTTTGGGATCAATTGGAATAAAGATAAGGTAAGGTGCTGAACCCAGCCAGACTCCGCCCATTCCCACTTCTATTCCGCTGATCAGGTTCAGGTTCTCTGCGAAAACCTTCTTGTTATCCAGGGTACCGTCTCCATTTGTATCTTCCAGGATCAGGATCCTGTCCCTGCCCTGCCCTTCCCGGGCGCGCACTGGGTAAGTATGTCCTTCCACAACCCAGAGCCTGCCTTTTGCATCAATCGTAAAACTGATCGGCTTTACCACGTCCGGCTCCGCTGCGGCCAGTGTGACTTTAAAGCCTTTTGGCGGCGTCATTGCCGCTGCTGCCTTTTCCCCCGAAAGCCCTGCATTCAGTACCGGATCAAGAGGCGGCAGGATAATGATATCCGCAGGTTTCAACTCATTTGCAAACGCGGGCCGGCTTGGATAAAACAGGAATTCGTCAAAGTTGATGTGCGCCCATTTATCATTTGGAATATAGGGTATCTGTGAAATGCCTGTTTCATTATCAATAATGCGGATGAAAATCTCCTGACCAAGGTATTTTTGAAGATCGACTACTGCGGGCTGCAAGGTAGCTCTCCCCTGCCCGGTAATGTGGTAAATGATACTGTCACTCCCCGCCAGCACCAGCTCTACACGCGTATCCTGCAAGGCGCCGCCTGACACTTTGAATGCGGCAAAAGGCTGGGTAATCTTAAAAGGTGCGGATGTAAGTGTTCCGGTCAGCCTGGCATTGGTATTACCACCGCTGCTCAGAAAGTATTTTCCGTCAAAACCAATGTGGAGTTCTTTTTCATGTACCGGAGAAGGATCCGCATTGAAGATCGGGTTGGAGAACGCTTCACCCTGCGCAGTCCAGTCAGTCAGATTTCCCGTTTCAAAATTGAGGTTCAGCGGTTTTCCATTTCGTACAGGAAGCTGCCCGGCCACGGTCTGCTGGTTGATCTCGCCTTCCACTACCTCAAAGCTGCCCACCATTCCGGCAGCACGGTGCCCCGGAACCGAGCAAAAATAGGTATCGCTCTCCTTTGCCTCGAATTGAATGGCGGTACTTGATCCTTTTTCGAGGATAACCTTACTTTTGATGCCCAGCTTTTCGAGTGCAATATCGTGGGTCATCAACTCACCGTTCGTAATCCTGATCCTGACCCGTTCGCCCTTTTTCGCCTTCAAAGTAGGATTGCGGGCACCATCAGGCGCAAAAAACCCGAGCATAGTAGCTTCCAGCGCATAATCCCGGTCGTATTTGCCAGTATCTGCTTTTGCTGCTGCTGCATTCCCGGTTGCTGCTTTGCCTTTTTGACCAAATGCAGTGCTGGCAGGAATTGCAGTATATAGCAGCAAAGAAGCCAGAAGTAAGCCGAACCTTTTCATATAGTGGTATTTAGAATTTCTTTCATTTTGATAAAAGAAAAGAAACCCCGTTTACTATTTTACTTATAGGCTTTCTGCTGCAACCGGCTGTGCTAAATTTCACTTTTTCAGCTTCCATTCAACAATCTTCCGGACAAGATCAAGCGGCATTTCCTTGTCCAATGGAAAATGAACGGAACCTTTGGAGCCTTTATAACCTGCCAACTCGTCTTTCAGGCCCGGGACCATCTCGCCCGAGATCGGATACAATGCAATGTGCTTTTTCCAGGCAGCGAAATAAATCAGGTAACGCCCATTCCACCTGAAAGCAGGTATCTGGTAAGAAATCATCTCCTGCGCATCCGGCACTACTTCCCGGATTGTTTTCCTGATCTGTTCGAGTTTCCTGGCGGTTTCTTCCGGAAGTCCGGCCATGTACGCGTCGATTGTTTGTACTTTATCGGTTGCCATGGTTTATGAATGTAAGTGGTGATCTTACTTGCTGAAAACCCGCTCGGTTTTGCTGTGGTCGAAGTACCTGTATTTGCCCAATACCGACATTTCCAAAGTCAGGAAATAAGTACCCCACGGATGCTTAACCTCCGTTTTGAGCGACTCCTTTTTCACCTTCCCAATGGATTTGGAAAGTTTTTTCAATAATTCCAAAACAGGGCGCCCGTCCATGCCAGCGGGCTGGGGAATGTTGTAAATCTGTAATATCGTAGGTACGATATCTATATTAGAAGTAGGAAGTTCGGTAGTCAGTCCGTTCCTGAAATCGGGACCTTTTGCAAAAAGCGCAATGTGGATCTCGTAAGGACTGGACCCGCCGTGGCCGGCTTTCCCTTTGGTGTAGTCGGTACCCGCAAAGCCCTTTTCATTTTTCACATCATTCCAGGCCGGAGCAACCAGGATATCTCCCGCCCGCGGATGGTTGAAGTGAACAGCGTCAAACGCGAATGTGCCCGGTATCCAGCCATTTACGTCTCCCTCCTGTGCCGCTTTGGTAAAAATGGCACCAATCCATTCTTCCTCCTGCAATGCAGTGACTATCTTCTGTATCGTTTCGGGATTGTGGTCTTTTACGTAAATACTTCCCTCTGCTACAATCACATCATCCGACTCCTTATCCTTTTTTAAACCTTCCTGGATCAGGAATTCGGTCAGATTGATGCTTCCGATCTGGGTAACAAAGCCGTGGTCTGTCGAGATAATGATGTTCAGCTTATCGGAAAGTCCTTGCTTCTGAACCGCATCCATTATGCGTCCGAACTGCTCGTCTACAAATTTGATCGCCTCCACCGCTTCGGGTGAGCCGATTCCGTTTTCATGCGCCGCGCCGTCCGGGTCCGACAGCCAGATCGCACTGACCAGCGGCCCGTTTGCAGCAAGTCCGTATTTGAGCAAAGCGTCTGTGACCCATTTATGCCTGTCAAAATCCTCCTTACCCGCTTCCCCCATTTCTGCCAGAACCTGCGCTTTAAATGCGTCCGGCAGGATCAGGTCGGGATTTACAATGGCGCCTCCGCTTACTTTATTGTTTTGTAAAAAAGCCTGTCCGGTGGTACCTGAACTAAAAACCATCATGCGCTCTCCTGCCGACTCAAGCAGTTCACCCAGTGAAGGCGCAGTCAGGATGTCGCCGCGGGTAGCAGCCGGAATCTTGCTCAGATCACCGTAGCCAGTCCCGATCGCCGCATTTGGGTTTACTTGCGGAATGTAAATCGCGTTACCCAGCAACCCGTGTGTCCCCGGGTAAGAACCCGTTGCATAGGAAGCCGAATTGACGCGTGTTACAGTAGGAAAAACGCTGTGGTGATTTGCACCGAATGCGGCCTTTTCCTTGAATGCAAACAGATTTGGCATTTGTCCAGCCGTGATATAGTCCGGCCGGAGCCCGTCAAAAAACACGATCAGGGTTTTGTTTTTTGGATTCGCGCCGGGCTTTTTAGTCTGCGCCAGTACAGTCAACCCGGGTAAAAGAAGCAAGTAGGTAAGTATTACAAACAACTTTTTCATGATTCATTCATTAATTAATTAATCGCACCGGCGACCCGGTCATTCACTCATTCACTCATTCACTCATTCACTCATTCACTCATTCCTCATTCACTTAATTTCTGAAACTGTTACCGCATTCTCGGACCGTTTGATGCCGTAGAGCACAACCGTACCTTTCACTGTATGATCAAATGCGATGCCCTGCCCTTCGATCGGTGCCGGGATTGTCGCTACATGTTCCAGGGTGTATCCCGATTTCGGCAATTTCAGCACATATAGCTCGGCGCGGTCGTGACCGGTGCAATACAGGTTACCGTCAGCACCCCAGCCTCCGCCGGAGTTACTTTTAGGAGTAAAAAGAGCAATCAGGTTCTTAGGAAAAACCCATGATTCGAGCTCCCGCCATTCCATATCAAACCTGACGAGCGACGTCCAGCGTACATCGCGCCCTTCGCTGGCTTCTTTTCCGCCATAATGCGCAAAACCGGCGTACCATGATCCATCTTTCTGATCCACCCAGGTGAGCGACCCGTGCGGTGCAATGCCGAAGCTGTGACTGCCGATGTGTTCCATTGAATTGACGTCGAAGATTTCAAGGGAACTCGCCATCGGGATCTCGGGATAGTTGGTGTTGGCACAATATAGCTTTCCTTTGATCACCACGCCGCTGTTCAGATGCTTGATCCCGTCTTTTTCACCGTCCCAGGTTTTAACAAGCGTGTTGCTCTTTTTGCTGTATTTACTGATGGTACTGTTATTAATTACGTAGAAAAACCCGCCGTCGACAGCCACTGCCTGCTTGGCTTCTTTGACCTGAATACTGGAAAGTTCGCGAACGGACTGGGCCTTCAACACAGGCGTTCCGAGCAGGGGTAACAGGAATAAAAATCGTTTGTAAATGTTCATTTTCATAAGATCACATTGTCTGACAAAAGTAGCCGACTGCTCCTCTTACTCATTAAGTGGGTGTTATTGTTTACTTTCGGCCATTATCCCAAAAACAAATCTCTCACCCAACCATTTCTGTTTCATGAAGAACTTACTGCTCAGTGCCCTGCTAATCTCCGCCATTTCCGGCTGCAACAATCCCCAAAAGGCTGAAACCCCCGAACAGGAAAACGCCGGCACAGTTACCGCAAATGAGAAGCTCGTGAGACAGTATTTCGAACATTTCAACAAGCACGAATTCGACAAAATGGCCGCTATGTACACCGAAACGGCCGAGTTCAAGGATCCTTCACTGGGTACAGAAACCGTAAAGCAAACCAGGGCGCAAACCGAGAAGAAATATTCGGAAATGGCGCAAATGATCTCAGACCTGAAAGACGAAGTTGTGAATGTATATCCTTCGGGTGAAAACCACATCGTTGTCGAGTTCGTATCAACCGGCACGGCGCCGGATAAATCAACTTTCCGCCTGCCGATCTGCACCATATTTACTATTGAAAACGGGTTAATCTCCAAGGATTTTACTTACTACGATAATTCCCAGCCCTGAGACTTCATTACAATTACTGCACTTCGAAAATCCATTGAACTGCGTAACGGTCTGTGAGTGTAGCCCACTGGCCTTTTTTGAGCCCCGGCGACAAGGGAGCTGTAACTTCCCCTTCGAATGCCAGTTTATTAAATATTTCACCGAGCATTTCGCTGCGCGACATACCGATCAGCAGCGAAATGCTATTGCCTGCATAATGCCCCTCCTCATGGCCGAGGTCAGACGCAAAAAGGCGGATGTGCTCGGAAATCAGGCTTGCCTGCACAATAAGCTGCTGCATCGCAAGCGGCATTGTACTGCCCTGAGGCGATTCTCCAAGGTACCGTAACTGCAGCACGCCACCGAAGCAAGCCTGATAAAATTGCATGGCCTCACCACAATTTCCATTAAAGGTCAGGTAGGGATATACCGCCATCTTTTTCCTGCATTTGTTTTCGCTTCTGCAACAAAAGGCCGCTGTCAGGCTCATTTGTAACTATTTGTTTTTCAATACACAAAAATAAAAAACACACTGCCTGGCAAGCGGGTGTATTTCCGGCTTAAATGGGGGGTGAAAGCGTCATAAAATGTGACCGACTGGCATTGTTTTTATACCATCACGAACGGTATTATGGGTTAGAACATTGATGACTGTACATTGAAAACGATATATTTAGCTGACGACGATGAGGACGACCGGATGTTGATCCGGGACGCTATTGAACGCGTCATCAGCGATGTACATGTGATCGAGGTAAGCGACGGTGAAAAGCTGGTGCAGCTGATTACTTCCAGAAAAAATTTCGACGACCCCGTCCTGATCCTGATGGACATGAATATGCCCCGTATGAACGGATTGGAAACCATTCCGCTGCTGAAAGCCGACGTGCGGGCACAACATATCCCGGTACTGATGATGTCTACCACGTCCACCGACGCGCTCGTGACGAGAGCCTACGAGGCCGGCATCAACGCCTACATTGTGAAGCCGGTCACAGAGCTGGAATACACCCACCTCGCACAATCCATTGATGTTTGTTTTCTCCATGCATATCACGGTATGACGGAGCCTATTGCCAAGCCTAATCTGCGCGATACCAGCATAGTAGTGATCGAAGACGATCTGGATAATATGGTTTTTGTGCGTTCGGCGATACAGCAGACGATGCCGGAAGTGGAAGTGATTGAGCTGGGACTGGAAGAACAGGTATTGCACTTTTTCAGGCACGAATTGCCGACGATGCAGCAAAAACCCCATTTAGTGCTGCTGGACCTCTACTTCCCCACCCGGAATAAGGGCATCGAATTGCTTACCAATATCCGCGAAGCCCTGATCTCTCAGCGGCTGCTCGCTATTCCGCTGATCGTTTTCAGCTATTCCGACGATCCGAAGGATATACAGGAGAGCTATATTAACAAGGCAAATGGATATATGATCAAAGGCAGTTCCAAATCCAAATGGGAAAGCGAGTTCCAGAACCTGCATAACTTCTGGTGGAACACAGTTTGGTTTCCTGAAAAGAATGACAAACAGGGTTAACCCCGCCAGCTATCTCTATTTTATTTTACACAAAAGTATCTGTATCTCAGCCACAAGCAGTAAAGTTAGTGCGTACTTAGGTTTGGTATCAAAACTTAACCGGCGTTGCCATGAGAAAAGTACACCTTCATTCCGTGCCGCTTGGGGCACTTATATTGCTGATCGGTTTGATATGGACCCCGGTGCGCGCCCAGTCTGTCGAAAAAGGTGAGGCTGCATTCAATGCGTTCAATCAGTTCATGCGATTCACGCAGGCAAAGCCCAACATTGATTCCGCCCGGCATTTTGTAAATCTACTCGCATCAGATACGCTTTTCATTCCCCTTCTCACTGACGTTATCCATAACCATTTAGCTCAGGGCCTCGTTGATCCTGTTGACAACACAGATACAGCGCGAGCGAATGCGCAACGGAAGAGGCTGCCGTTTACAAAGCAGCTGCTCGCCCAGCTGGCACAGGATACCAGCAAGCTCCTGAGCCGCAACATGGCACCGCTCTACAAATACAGCCAGATTCAGGATGCGAGCCGAGATTCTGCCGCTTTGCGCAGGCTCACCAAGGAATTTATAGAGACCGAACTTTCGGGAGATGTTTACAAGTACAGGGCTGCGCGATACGGCTTGCAGATCTACCGGATTGTTAACCAAAACACAATGCTGCAGCCACTCGCCTCCCAGCTGCTTAATGCAATCAACACAAAATTGACAAGCCAGCTAGCCGCCCCTTCCACCGGCTCCGCATCTGTACAAAGTAACTACAGCTCGTGGCACCGGTTTATGCTGGCGTCAGTCAATTACCTTGCATCGGAGAGAACAGAAGGTTTGGAAAAGCAACGACACCTGCAAATGGCGTACGAATTCAGTCCCGATCTGGCCGACAGAAACCGGACTGCCGCATACTTTTACGATAGCGTACTTCTTTTCGGAAGTTTCAAAAATGGATTTCAGAATGATTACTATCAATACCTGCGAAGTCAGAAAGGAAACGAGAAGCTGGCATTGCAGGTACTACTGCAGATGGCGCTCGATGAACCAGGATATAAAAATGATCTGAAAGAACTGTTTGCGATTGCAAGCAGCGACAAGACTGATTTCAACACCTACTGGCTCCATCATATCAATGAACGGGCCAGCAATGCACCTGCATTTGCGCTTGAAATGAGAGACAAATCGGTCTTCTCAACCGAAAAAGCCAAAGGCAAATGGGTGTTGATCGACTTCTGGGGAACCTGGTGCGGGCCTTGCCGGGAAGAACATCCAGATATGCAGAAGTTCTACCAGAATACCATCCTGAAAAAACCGGATACGATTTCCCTGCTAACAATCGCCTGCCGCGACACTGACGCCAAAGTGGCCGCTTATATGGACGAAAAGAAGCTGTCGTTCCCGGTTGCGATGTCCGACAAGCAGATCGAGAAAACCTATCCGGTTCCAGGCTATCCGACCAAAATCCTCATTACACCGCAAGGCAAATACCTGACTGTCCCGTTCGGATCTGACTGGATCGCATTCGTGTCTGCGTATGCGGATCTGTAGTACCTGCGGGAGACATATTCGACTGCAATTCATGCAAATTCTTGCATAAGCAACTATCCGGGTCTATTTTAGAGTCGTGAAAAAGCTGATTTTACATTTGATGCTCACAATTTTGATCCTGGACACTACTTCGTTGTACCAGGTTTTCAAGGTGCCTTCCCTGATCCGGCACTTTGTGGAGCACAAAGCTTTGAACCAGGAAATCAGCTTTTTAGACTTCCTTTCCATGCATTACTGGGGCGACGACATGGATGATAATGATGATGAAAAGGATATGCAGCTTCCATTCAAGAAGTTTGAGATCCAGCATACCAGCTTCCTTTTCGTTCCCTTTTCAAACACATTTACTTTCAAAAATACCTACTGGCCTGTAAAGGCAGATTACGGCCCCGACAAACCGCAGGGGCATTACAATGCTGCGCTGGGCTCGCTTTTCCGCCCGCCGCGAGTTTAAATACCTACATACAACAGGATAAGCCTGTCCTGTCGGCACTATGCGCTCACTTCCAGTCGGGCCCATAGCATGTTTGCTATGTATTTATACTCCAATCTTTATGCTTCATAAGATCATTCAATTTTCAGTTCATAACAAACTGATGATTGCGCTCTTCATGTTCCTGTGGGTTTCCTACGGGATTTATGAAGTGACGCAGCTACCTATAGATGCAGTTCCCGATATCACCAACAACCAGGTACAGGTAATTACTTCCGCGCCTTCGCTGGGCGCCGAAGACGTGGAACGCCTGATTACATTTCCCATTGAGCAGGCGACCAGCAACATTCCCGGCCTCAAAGAAAGCCGCAGCCTCTCGCGCTTCGGACTTTCGCTAATTACCATTGTTTTTGAAGACGGCTCAGATATTTACTGGGCCAGACAGCAGGTAACCGAGCGGCTGGCCCAGGTCGAGATCGATGAGAATGCAGAAACACCGGAACTTGCGCCAGTGACAACGGGCCTGGGTGAGATTTATCAGTATGTAATCAAACCCAAGCCTGGCTTCGAGAAAAAGTACTCGCTGGCCGACCTGCGCACAACGCAGGACTGGATTGTCAAGCGTCAGCTGCTGGGTACACCAGGCGTAGCCGATGTATCCACTTTCGGCGGAGAGCTGAAACAATACGAAGTGGCCGTCAATCCCGTACAGCTCAAATCTCTGAACCTGACCATCAGTGATGTATTTACTGCTTTGGGCAAAAACAACCAGAACACCGGCGGCGCCTACATTGAAAAAGGCCCGACCGTACTTTACATCCGGAGTGTGGGTCTGGCTGGTTCCATGGAGGATATACAGCATATCGTGGTCAAAAACAATGCAAACGGCACGCCTGTGCTGGTGCGCGATATTGCCGAAGTGAGGCTCGGATCAGCAATCCGTTACGGCGCATTGACCATGGCGGGCAAAGGTGAACTTTCGGGCGGGATCGTGATGATGCTGAAAGGCGGCAATTCGTCAGATGTGATCAAGAATGTCAAAAACCGCATTGCCGAAATTCAGAAAACATTACCCGAAGGTCTGGAAATCGAATCTTTCCTCGACCGGACCAAAATGGTGAATAATGCGATTGGTACCGTCGAAAAAAACCTGTCGGAGGGTGCATTGATCGTGGTGCTGGTATTGGTACTCTTCCTCGGTAACCTGCGCGCCGGACTTATCGTCGCTTCGGTGATCCCGCTTTCCATGCTTTTTGCGATCGCCATGATGAATACTTTCGGTGTAAGCGGAAACCTGATGAGCCTTGGCGCGCTGGACTTCGGTCTGATCGTCGACGGCGCAGTAATTATCGTGGAGGCGATATTGCACCATCTGCATTCATCGCGCCAGTACGCAGGCGTGCAGGTAATTTCGCGGGAGCAAATGGACCGTGAAGTAACAGGCTCGGCCTCTCGGATGATGAACGCCGCTGTTTTCGGACAAATTATCATCCTTATTGTTTACCTGCCTATCCTCTCCCTTTCGGGTATTGAGGGTAAAATGTTCAAGCCCATGGCGCAAACCGTAGCATTCGCTATCCTCGGCGCATTTATACTTTCCATTACTTATGTACCGATGATCAGCGCGGTTTTCATCAGCCGGAATATAGCCCGTGAGCCTAACTGGTCGGACCGCATCATGGCACGACTTGAAGCTGGTTATCAGAAGCTGCTGATCCGCGCATTGGGTTTCAAAAAAGCGCTTGTAATTGCCGCATTCGCATTGTTTGGTGTGGCTGTTTTTACATTTTCACAAATGGGCGGAGAGTTTATCCCCCAACTGGAAGAAGGTGATTTTGCCACTGAAACCCGGCTGCTGGTAGGGACGAACCTGAGTACCACGATCGACGCGATCAACCGCGTTTCGGAGAGTTTGAAAAATGCCTATCCCGAGGTAGAGAAAATAGTCTCCCGCATCGGCAGCGCAGAAATACCTACCGACCCTATGCCAATAGAGGGCGGCGATATGATCATCGTTTTGAAAGACAAATCAGAATGGACCAGCGCCGCTACCTTCCCCGAGCTGGCAGACAAAATGGCCAAAACTGCACAGGAGGTAGTTCCGGGCATTACCACCGGCTTTCAGTACCCGGTTCAAATGCGTTTTAACGAGTTGATGACGGGAGCCAAGCAGGATGTTGTTTGCAAGATCTTCGGTGAAGACCTGAACAAACTGGCTACTTACGCGGAGCAACTCGGCGACATTTCCAAAACAGTGGAAGGTACCGCAGACTGGTATGTCGAAAAAGTAACCGGCATGCCGCAGATCGTGATCGATTTTAACCGGAGCGAGATCGCGCGCTACGGGCTCAACATCGAAGATATCAACCGCACGATCAACGCTGCATTCGCCGGAGCAGCCGCCGGGCAGATTTACGAAGGTGAAAAGAAGTTTGATCTCGTGGTACGTGTCGGCAGCGAAGGCCGGAAAAATATAACCGATGTTCAAAACCTGCCCATATCCACGCCGTCGGGCATTCAGGTGCCGCTTTACCAGGTAGCCCGCATTGCAGAGGTGGAAGGCCCGAACCAGATACAGCGTGAAAATACAAGACGGCGGATCATCGTCGGGTTTAACGTGAGAGGCCGGGATGTGCAGTCGATCGTAGAAGAGCTGCAACAGAAAGTAGACGCTAAAATCCGCTTTGACCCGGGTTACAGTGTGACTTACGGCGGCGCATTTGAAAACCTGCAGCAAGCCAAAGCCCGCCTGAGCGTGGCGGTGCCGGTCGCATTGCTCCTCATTTTCCTGATGCTGTATTTTGCATTCTCGTCGGTACGCGAAGGCGCATTGATTTACACTGCCATTCCGCTTTCCGCGATTGGTGGCGTTTTTGCGCTGGCTTTGCGGGATATGCCCTTTAGTATCTCCGCCGGCGTAGGATTTATCGCGCTCTTTGGTGTAGCCGTTCTGAACGGGATCGTATTGATTTCGGAGTTCAACAGGATCAAAGCGGAGGGTTCCATTACCGATCCGCTAGACCTGGTACTCACGGGTACCCGCAACAGGCTGCGTCCTGTTTTGATGACCGCCGCTGTCGCCTCGCTCGGGTTCCTGCCTATGGCGCTCAGCAATGGCGCGGGAGCCGAGGTACAGCGGCCGCTCGCCACGGTCGTGATCGGCGGGTTGATTACCGCTACCCTGCTCACGTTGTTCGTGTTACCAGCATTGTACCTTTTGTTTGAGGGTAAAAAGAAACTGCCGCCCGCTGCTGCTGCATTGATCCTGCTCCTTTTTGTTTTTATTCCAAAAAACACAAATGCGCAGGCTCTGAAACCGGTTGATCTTCCAACCGCGATCTCCATTGCCCAGCAAAAAAACCTCAGAGTACAAAGCGCCAGGCTCAGCGAAGAAAGCAGCAGGCAATTGCAGTCCAGCGCGTTTGACCTTAACAAAACCAGCATCAATGCAGATGTGGGCAAGTTCAACAGCGTCAATACGGATACGCGGTTCGGGATCAGCCAGACTTTCAGCTTTCCGGCGGTATATAACAGCCAGCGAAAGGTACTGGAAGCTAATTTCCAATCCGCGCAGGCGCAGACGAGGCTGACCGAGCTGGAATTAAAGACGCAGGTGCGCCAGCTGTTTTACGAATACATCCATCTCACCGAGCGCAGGAAGCTGCTGATGTACGCAGACAGCATTTACACCCTTTTTGAATCAAAATCTAATATGCGGTTTGAAAAAGGAGAAGCCAACATTCTCGAAAAAACAGCCGCAGAATCGCAGCGCCAGCAGATTACGAACCAGCTCAACCTGCTAGACAGTGACCTTGCTATCACGGTGCGTTCTTTCAATTTGTTTTTGCAGGACAGTGTCCGGTACGTTCCGCAGGCAGAAAGCCCGCGCATTGAAAACCTGCTGACCATGCAGGATTCCGTCGCCAGTCAGTTTCCGCTGTTGGATGTGGCAAGAAGTCAGGAACAAGCTTCGGAGTTTCGTTGGAAAAACGAAAAAGCCAGGCTCCTGCCCGACCTGACCATTGGTTACAATAACCTGAGTATAAATGGCTCCCAGCTCGTGGATGGACAGGAGATCACGTATCGCAGCAAAAACAGGTTTCACTATGTCAATGCAGGAATTGGTATCCCTCTGTTTTTCAAGGCACAATCGGCGAAGATAGCTGCTGCCAAAACTGATTTTGAAAGAACACAAAAAGAGACCGGATACCTGCGCGCACAGCTGCAAACCGAGCTGGGCAATGCACAGGCGACTGTCGTGAAATTCCGTCAGAGTCTCGATTACTTCGATAAGCAGGGGCTGCGCAATGCGGGGGCGATAATCGCCACGGCCGACCAGCAGTTCCAGGCGGGCGAGATCGATTTTATGCAATGGACTTTCCTGGTTAACCAGTCTATCACGATCAGAACAGATTACATCCAGGCGCTGAACAGCTATAACCAGGCCGTCATACAATTACTAAAACTCACTAACAACTAGGCATTTACCATGAAAACATATCTTTATACCGGCCTGTTCGCCTGCCTGCTTTCAGCCTGCGGCGGCCGCACAGAAACGCCGGATAACAACCCTGCGGCAGATACCGCTGTAACTCCGTCTTCGAAACAGCTGGTATCTTTCAGTACACAGCAAATGCAGCGGGTGGGCATTGAAGTAGGGACACCTGAATTTGAAAACATCAGTGGTACGCTCAACCTGCACGGCAAGATCGACGTACCTCCGCAGAGTACCGTGAGCCTCAGCTTCCCGCTCGGCGGCTACCTGAAATCGACCCGAATGCTGCCGGGCATGCACGTCAGAAAAGGTCAGGTACTCGCTGAACTGGAAGATATGCAGTTCATCCAGCTCCAGCAGGATTACCTGACTGCGCGGGAGAAATTTACATTGGCAGAAAGTGAGTTTGCGCGCCAGCGCGACCTGAATGCAACCAAGGCGGCAAGTGACAAAGTTTTTCAACAGGCGCGGGCAGAAATGGAAACCCAGCGTATCCTGATGAATGCGCTAGCCAGAAAGCTGGAAGTGATCGGTATTAATCCCTCCGGGTTGAAGGCGGACAATATTTCAAAGTCCGTACCGATTGTATCCCCTATCAATGGGTTTGTGTCACAGGTGAATGTAAATGTGGGTAAATACACTTCTCCGACCGATATGCTTTTCGAGCTGGTGGATCCGAAAGATATCCACCTTGCATTGAATGTTTTTGAGAAAGACCTGCAATCGCTCTCGATCGGGCAGCGCGTTACTGCCTACACGAACAGCGATCCCGACAAAAAATTCGCCGCTGAAATCATCCTGATCAGCAAGAACCTGGATCAGGACAGAATGGCCGAAGTGCATTGTCATTTTGAAAAGTACAGTCCCACGCTCGTGCCGGGCATGTTTGTAAATGGCGAGGTGGCTATCAGCAACAAAAAGGTACTTACCGTGCCTGAGGACGCGGTCGTGCGCTGGGAAAACAACTCTTACGTATTCACAGACAGCGGCAGCGGGCAATTTGAAATGGTCAAAATAACACCCGGACTTGTACATGAAGGCCGCCAGCAGATTGAAGGAAATGGCATCAGTACCGGCACCAGGATGGTTGTCAAAAATGCTTATGCGCTTTTGATGAAGATCAAGAATACAGACGAGGAAGGTTAATGGCATAGGCGCGACGTTCCGGGATTGCCGGTAAACTTACACCGGCAGCCAGATATGGAATGTCGCGCCTTCTCCCGGCTGTGATTCGGCAGAAACATAACCGTTATGCTGCTCTACGATCTTTTTTACAATACTTAATCCAATGCCTGTTCCGGAATATTCCTGCTTTCCGTGCAGGCGCTGGAACAAGCTGAAAATACGCTCGCTAAATTCCTGTTCAAACCCTATTCCATTATCGGCGAAGGTTATGTGGGCAAAAAGCTTTTCGGGATTTAACATAGGAAAAGCGGTAATGGAGCTGCCCTGCACATATTCAGACCGGATCGTAATGCGTGGATTTTTTTGGGAAAACTTCAAAGAATTGCTGATCAGGTTCGAGAACAGCTGGTTCATCTGAAATTTATTTGCCTGAATTACCGGCAGGTTTTCTGTCACAATCGTCGCTTCTTTTTCCGAGATCAGCAGTTCAAAATCGATCTTGATATCATTGATCACACTGTTCAGGTCAACTTTCACCAGATCCTGTCCCGTTCCTGAAAGCCGGCTGTAAGTAAGCACCGACTGGATCAGCTCGCTCATCCGCTGCGCAGAAGAGTTGATCTTGTCGTAGTACTTCTGTGTAGCCTCCGGATTATCCTTATTCTTGTCAATCAGGTGGATAAAGGTCTGAATTTTGCGGAGCGGCTCCTGCAAGTCGTGGCTGGCAATGTAGCTGAACGATTCCAGCTCTTTGTTCGCTTTGATCAGTTCCTCTGTCCGGAGCTTAACTGCTCTTTCCAACTCATCGGTAAACTGGCGGCGCGTTTTCGAAATTTTCAGCTGCGACTTGATCCGCGCCAGCAGCTCATTGGACGAGAATGGCTTCACAAGGTAATCATCCGCTCCGGTCTCAATTCCTTCCAGCTTTGACTCCTCCCCCGCCCGCGCTGTGATCAGCACAACGGGGATCTGCGCGCTGCCAGGATTGTCTTTTACGTGACGGAGCAACTCAATTCCGTCCATTTCGGGCATCATAATGTCGCTCAGAATGAGCGAAGGCTGTTCCTCGGCGATCTTTTGAAGCGCGTCAACGCCATTTTCAGCGGGAATTGTCCGGTAATGCTTTTCCAGAAGCGATTGTACGTGCTGCCGCATATCGGTATTATCGTCCACCACCAGGATTGTATCAGTAGCGGTAGTAGCATTGTCTGCTGCATTTGGTCCGGCGGCAGGTTGCAGCAAGGTAGCAGCTTCTTCCACGTACAGGCTGGGTGTCACGTCGTCGAAACCCGGATCAGTCAGGAATACACGCGTCGGGTCCAGGTGGTCTTTTCCGTACGGTATGGTCACAATAAAGCGGCTTCCCTTCCCAGGTTCACTTTCAACCCGGATATCGCCGTGGTGCAGCAGGATCAGTTCCCTGATCAGCGACAAGCCGATCCCTGTGCCTTCAAAGGTCCGTCCGCCGCTATTTTGTATCCGGTGAAACCGCTCAAACATCCGCGGAAGCTCCTGCTGCGAGATACCCACTCCGGTATCCTCCACCGTGAGCACCACGCCACGATCGCCAGGTGCGACGGTTACCGTAATCGTTCCTTCAAATGTGAATTTGAACGCATTGGATAAGAGATTAAAAACGATCTTTTCCCACATTTGCTTATCCACGAACACCTGATTTGCAACAGGCTCCGTTTTGACGATCAGCTGCAGATCAGCCTTTTCAATAACGGACCGGAAGTTGGCAGCCAGATTTCTGGTATAAGCAGCAATGTCGGTCAGCACGAAGCTGGCCATATTCCGGCCACTTTCGATGCGGCTGAAATCAAGCAGGGTATTAACAAGTTTGAGCAGCCTTATCGCATTCCGGTGGGTTACTTCCAGGTGATGCTTTTCACTTTCGTCCAGCCCGATCTGCGGTTTATTCAAAAGCTCTTCCAACGGGCTAAGCATCAGCATCAGCGGCGTGCGGAATTCGTGACTGATATTGGTAAAAAACAGCGTTTTCGCCTTGTCAATCTCTTCCAGCATCTTAGCCCGCTTTCTTTCCTCCTCATAAGCCTGCGCATTGCTGATCCCCAGTGAGATCTGGTCGGCGATGAGCTGGATGAAGTTGCGGTATGCGTCGTCAAATTTGCGGTAAGGGTTTAGCCCCACGGTCAGAATGGCGATCGGAAATTTTTTGTTGGTTGATTTAATGGGAACATCTACGAACTGGCGCGGACAAACATCCCAGGCACCCTTGGGGAGCATTTTCCAACGGGTATTGACAACGGATTCCACAATCCGCTGCGCATGCACAGCTTCGGCGATCGCTTCGTAATCTGCACTGCCGCTACTCAGGTCAATGGAATGAGATGTATTAAAATCTTCCAGAGCAATGCCGGACAATGCAGCAATCTCAGCCCTTTTCCCTTCATCTGAAATCTTGTAGATCACTGCAAACGGAAAATCCAGCGCATTGCTCACCAGCGCGCGGGCAGCCTGCGCGTATACTTCTTCTTCTGATTTCTTTTGAGCCAATGTATCCAGCTGCTGCATGGTACGCAGCGAGCGTTCATTGATAATCCTGTCGGTATCAGCAGTATTGTAGCAAATGATACCAGCGGGCCGGCCATCTTCGCCCAGTACCGGTGTATATGAAAACGTGTAGTAAGTTTCCTCGGGAAAACCGCTTCGCTCCATGATCAGGAGCTGTGATTCCACATAAGTACCTTCGTCCTTATGCATGGACCTTTCGAGCAAAGGCTCGATATCCCGCCAAATATCCTTCCAAACCACAGATGCAGGCTGGCCTAAGGCACCGGGGTGTTTCCCTCGGACGATATCGATATAAGCGTCATTATAAAACTTGATCAGGTGCTCGCCCCATCCGATCCAGATCGGTTGCTTCGAGCTCAGCATAATGCGGATGCAGGTTTTCAGGCTTTGCGGCCATGCTTCGGGAAGTCCCAGCGGTGACTGCTCCCAGGCAAATTGCCGTATCCTCTCCCCCATTTCACCACCTCCTACAAGAAATTCAAGCGTTTTGTTAACAGTTTGGCTCATTATGGCGAGTCGTGCGTTTTGTAACTTGTTAAGATTTGCTAAGAAAATCTGTGCCAAGCTTGTGTGTTGCCTGTTTTTACGCTTTAAAGTCTTCTGAACATGATCAAACCAGCTTGTCGGGTGTGATCGGCAGCTCCCGGATACGCTTGCCCGTCGCATGGAAAACTGCATTGGCAACCGCCGCCGCCACACCCACGATCGCAATTTCACCCAGCCCTTTGGCACCGATCGCATTTACATACTGATCAGCCTCGTCTATAAAAAACACGTCCATTTGTGGAATATCGGCATGAACAGGAATATGGTAGGTGGCCAAATCGCTGGTCACGTACCTGCCGAAACGGTGGTCCATCACCGAAGCCTCCATGAGCGCCATGCCAATGCCGCCCACCAGTCCGCCGATTGCCTGGCTGCGTGCTGTTTTATGGTTGATAATTTTACCCACGTCCGCACAGGTAACTGCACGCGTGACGCGCACTTCGCCTGTGAACGGATTTACCTGTACTTCAACAAAGTGGCAGCCAAAAGAATACATCGAATACCTGTCCCGCTCCGCACCCGACCTCGACTCTTCCTGCGCCTCAACCTGCTGTAAGTTGTGATGTTCGAGAATTTTACTGAAAGAAATGGCGGTACCAGCTTCCTTTTCCAAAAGCATTTGCCCGTTTTTAAACAAAACCTGCTCCGCACCAACGTGCTGAAAAGGAGAGCCTGGCATTTGCCCGGCAAGCGTAAGCAGCTTGGTTTTCAGCGACTCACAAGCTGCATATACCGCCGAGCCCACACTCGGGACCGTGGAAGAACCATTCTGCCCCGGCGCATCGGGCAGGTCTGAACTGCCCAGATCAAACCTGACCTTGCTGCTGCTGATACCCAGTCGCTCAGCGGCAATGCGCGTCATTGCGGTACCTGTTCCCGGACCAATATCCATTGTGGCGCTTTGTACAACCAGCGTACCGTCGCGGTTCAAAATCGCCTTCGCCTGGGAAGGGTGCCGGTGAAATCCGTACAGGCTCGACGCCATTCCGAAGCCTGTCAGCATGCCTTTGTTCTTCATGGAACCGGGCTGGGCAGCCCTGTTTTTCCAGCCAAATGCATCTGCGGCTGTTTCATAGCATTTCCTGAGCGACTTCGCCGACCACGGCAAGTTGCGTTCAGGATCCAGTTCTGCGTAGTTCCTTAGTCTTAGTTCAAGCGGGTCAATGCCAGCGGCATAACTCAGCTCATCGAGCGCCGACTCCAGAGCGAACATACCCGTAGCATCGCCGGGGCCGCGCATCCAGGTAGGCGTATTTACATCCAGGTTCAGCAGGCGGTATTTCGTAACTACATTGGGACAAGCGTACAGCGCCCTGGTTGCCAGAATGGTACGTTCCAGGTGCTCTTCATACTGCGAAGTCTGCCCGGTACCTTCGTGCACCATTGCCACCAGCTTTCCATTCCTGTCGGCGCCTATCGCAAGTTTCTGCACGGTATAAGGCCGGTACCCCACAGACGTGAACATTTGCTCGCGGCCAAGTACAAGCTTTACGGGGCGCTTCAAGTGCTTCGCCGCCAGGACAGCCGCTACTGTATGCGGCCAAACACGGATACCGGAACCAAAAGCGCCTCCAATGTATTTTGAAACCACTTTTACATGCTCCCTTTTTAATTTAAATGCCTGCGCGAGGTTTCCCTGTGCAGATTTGACACCTGGTTTTTGTCATAAACTGTAAGCTTGTCGTCGCCTTCCCAGACTGCAATGGTAGCGTGGGGTTCGAGCGGCTGGTGGTGTTGTGTTGGGATTGTGTAAGTAGCTTCTATTTTTACTTCTGCCTGGACAACCGCGCCGGGATTACCCCGCTCGTAATCTTTAAAAGGTGAATTCTGGCTGCGTTGGATATTCACGGGCAAAGCCGCATGCCTGCTATTGGCCTCAAAGTCGGTGGCGTGCTTTTCGGTTTGATAGGTTACCTGAATCAATGAAGCCGCGTACTTCGCCTTTTCAGCTGTTTCAGCAACTACCAATGCGACAGGCTGGCCATCAAAGTAAATGTAACGGTCATGAAAAAGGCGGAATGCAGTACCTACTGCGGCACGGCCCGCCGGCTGGACTGCTTTTGGGTTACCCGGAATTTCGGGGGCATTCAGATGTGTGAGCACAGTAAGTACGCCCGGCGCTCTTTCTGCCTTGCGGGTTTCCATGCTGGTAATTTCTCCCTTGGCAATGGTACTCGTCACCAGGACGGCATGTGCGAGGTTTTTAAAACGGTATTCAGCAGAGTAAGTAGCTGTACCTGCCACTTTTTCCGGGCCGTCTACCCTATCCAGCGACTCTTTATCGGTCATGATTTTTCTTTTTATTCGATTGCGGCAGCATGGAGCAGCGCCTGAACAACTGCATTAGGGGCCATTCTCAACTTGTAATCATTTTGTCCAAAACTTACCGCGTCCCGCATACCCAGCGCTGCTGCCTGCCTGAACAAGGCTTCTGAAACCGGCTTGCCGAGCAAATGTCGTTCGGCTTCGAAGAGCCGCCACGGCTTGTGCGCCACCCCGCCCATCGCCAGTCGCGCCGCGTTGATCTTGCCTTCTTTCACGTCCAGCGCAGCCGCAACCGACACGATTGCAAAAGCGAAAGAAGCGCGGTCCCGTACTTTTAGGTAATGCGCGTGCATTCCGAAATCGTTATCAGGGATCTCAAAGCCTGTGATCAGCTCATTTCTTTCCAAAGTAGTATCGAGCTCGGGCTGGTTGCCAGGCAGCCGGTGCAGGTCGGTAAAGGCAATCCTGCGCTCGCCGCCTTGACCCTGAATAATTACCTCTGCGTCCAGCGCCGCCAGCGCCACGCTCATATCACTCGGATGCACCGCAATGCACGACTGGGTTGCATTTGCCTTTTCAACACCAAAAATCGAATGCATTCTGTTGATCCCCTCTACTGCCGCGCAGCCACTGCCGGGCTTGCGTTTGTTGCAGGGAAATGCAGTATCGTAGAAGTAAGGGCAGCGAGTTCGCTGCAGCGCATTGCCTCCCATGGTCGCCATATTGCGGAGCTGGCCCGAAGCGCCGGAATGAAGCGCCTGTGCGAGGAGCGGCTGCTTTTGCAGCACCGCCGGATGAGCAGCCACTTCGCTGTTCAGCGCGAGTGCGCCGATTTTCAGCCTGCCCGATTGGTAACTTATCTTTTTAAGAGGAAGATGATTGATATCCACCAGTTTGTCTGGCGAAACAATGCCCCTTTTCATCAGGTCGATCAGATTGGTACCTCCGGCAATAAACCGCGCACCCGGATCGGAGCCAACTGCACGGATTGCGTCCTGAACTTTCGAAGGGCGCAGGTACTGGAATGCTTTCATACCTGACTACCGCTGTTTTTAACCTCCATAATCGCATTCACAATGTTGGGATATGCCCCGCAGCGGCACAGATTACCACTCATATATTCCTGTATTTCTTCTGCACTCCCGGCCTTTTTTTCACGAATGCAGCTC
This sequence comes from Dyadobacter sp. Leaf189, assembly GCF_001424405.1. Lineage (GTDB taxonomy): Bacteria > Bacteroidota > Bacteroidia > Cytophagales > Spirosomataceae > Dyadobacter. The sequence continues at coordinate 2,035,673 of NZ_LMPS01000001.1, read as the reverse complement.
ACACCCGACATGATCTGTCCCGGCGTGCAGTAGCCGCATTGAAAACCGTCGTGCTTGATAAAAGCCTGCTGCAATGGATGGAGCGAGCCGTTTTTGGCCAGACTTTCAATGGTATGTACCTTTTTGCTTTGTTGCATGATCGCGAAAGACAGGCAGGCAAGTGTCCTTTGTCCGTCCACATGCACGGTGCACGCGCCACATTGCCCGAAGTCGCAGCCTTTTTTGGTTCCAGTCAAGGCAAGCTGCTCGCGCAGCAGGTCGAGCAAAGTAGTTCTCACATCAATGGCGAGCCGGTGTCTGGTACCGTTCACGGTAAGGGTCACTTTGACGGGTTCGGGATTCCCAGGGGAGCTATCTCCTCCGCCGGCCGCTGTCACAAAAGGCACAGGCAGGAAAGAGAGTCCGGCCATTGCTACGGATTGTTTCAGAAAAAAGCGTCGCTCTTCGCTGAAATCAGCTTCATTTTCCAGCTCCTCGCCGCGCACTATTCTCTCATTATTCATCAGATTCCGGGTTCATGCTTCCAAAAAAGGAAAGACTTGCCACTTACCGGGTTACTCCAAGGAGCCGGCTAATCTTTCTGTAAAGCCTGTCTGATGAAGCTTTTCAACTGCCAAAAAACATTAAATTGCATCTGGGTTACAATGTCTTTAAGCTGCTGTTATCAAATGAAAAGTACTGCTCACAAGCGGGTGTTTTCGGGAAAATTACGCTTGATCATCGCCTTCTTTTTGGTTCCCTCCTGTGGCCACGCGCAGCAGGCCGAGCTGGATTCAATCCTGCGTAAGATCGAGTACAAGAAAGACTCCATCTTTTCGATATTCAAATGGGTTACCAGCACGCTGGAATATGATCCCACGCGCCTGCTCCTGGTGAGCGGCGGTACTGCTTATGGTAGTACCAGCCAGAACATTGTTCGTGAGGCAATCAATCGCAGGAAAGGAGTTTGCGAGCATTATGCCACCTTGTTCAATGCATTGCTGAGAAGGGCCGGGTATGAGAGCTACGTGGTGGAGGGGTATACCCGGCAGGGTGCAGGCGATGACCCGTTTGGACATGTCTGGAATGCGGTTAAATCGGGCGGCACCTGGTATTTTTACGATCCGACCTGGGCAGCGGGTTACCTTCAAAGGTCTGTTTTTGTGAAAAGCTTCAATCCTGATTGGTATAAAGTTCCGCCGCTCCGGTTTATAGAAACGCATATTCCATTTGACCCGATCTGGCAGCTGCTTAACCCGCCGCTCACGCACGCGCAAATCCGGGATGGTGTCTTTGAAAATGCGGCTCTCACCAGTTTCAGTTACCAGGATTCTATTAATGTATCGGTTAAAATGGACGAATTCAGACGGATCAGGGCAAGTCTTGCACGCACCAGATCCATGGGCATTCCTAACTCGGTTGTAGAAAAGTACCTGGCAGGGGGCGATCGTTACATCAGTAATGCAGGCGATTACCATGTACTGAACAATACGCATCAATTGCTCAGCAATGCTACGAGTGCCTATAACGAATACATTTTTTCAAAAAACAATCAGTTTAAAAGTCCGCGCTGGACAGACGAGATGCTGGAATCGTTTTCAGGGAAAATGAAGGTATATCTCGATTCTGCAAACCGTGCGTTGTCGGCTGTTTCGCCAGGTGACTTCCGGAATGCGCAATATCAGCTGCAATTAAAAAAGCAGGTTGCAGAGATCACGGAAGCCGCCGACAAAGAAGCCATTTTCATCAAAAAGTACCTGGCGACGTGGAAGCCGATGCGAATGCAGCATTTTTATAAATTGAAGTAAAACCTGCATCAGACTGCAAAGCTTTAACATGCAGGTAAATAAGTTTTGGTACCGGCAGATAATCCTTTTGCATATATTGGGTTAAAAATGTAAACATCTTAATGGTACCTTCGCTCCCTCGAATCAAGTTTATTGCCATTGATGACAATCCGCTTGACCTTCTTTTTCTTACCGAGTTTGCACGTACCCACGCGTTTTTGGACAATTGCGGGACTTTTTCAAATGTGTTGGAAGGCTATGAGGCGCAGCAGTACATTAAGCCCGACCTGATTTTCCTGGATATTGAAATGCCGGGATTCTCAGGCATTGATATGCTGCGAAAAATCCGCTCTGAGGTCACAATGGCCGTTTTCATTACCTCCCACCCTGAGTTTGCCCTCGAAGGTTTCGAACTTTCTGCCCTGGACTATATCCTGAAACCACTTACCGAAGAGCGTTTTGCTGCAACTGCACGGAAGGTGCTGGAATATTGGGAAATGAAGCAGAAGTCGCAGGCTTACGAGGTGATGTTTGAAAAAGATATGCTTACGATCAAGGAGGGCTACAACCAGATCCGGCTGGCGCAACAGGATATTATCTACCTGGAAGCCATGCAGGATTACACCAAAATAGTGACGTCCAGGAAGAATTACATGACGCTTTCGTCCCTCTCCTACTTCATGGAACAGCTTCCTTCCGACCGTTTTATGCGGGTACACCGGAGCTACGCGGTTTCCGTAGGGCAGATCAAAGAGCTGCGCTACTCCGAGCTGGTGTGCAGCGACGCCATTATCCCGGTGGGAAAAACGTACCGTTCGACAGTTGCCAGACTTAAATTATAACCTATGAAGATACTGCTACGCGCCGTTATTTTTCTGGTATTCTCCACTTTCACGCTCCGGGCGCAGGACCTCCCCGACCTGAGCAGGTACAAAACAACAACGCAGAAGCTTGAAGCACTGGCGGATATCTGCGACTCGCTGAACCGGACAGAAGGGTTTGAGCGGGAAAAGGTCATTGCCGGTTATGCATTGAAAATGGTACCGGCTAAAAACTGGTATTACTTGTCGCTCTTTAACTTCAATCTGGGCATTGCGTGGGAGTCGTCGAACTCCGATTCCAGTTTTTACTTCCACGAAAAATCGCTGGAATATGCCAGAAAGGCCAATCACGCCCGCAGGATCAATATTTCCCTTGAAAGACTGCTCTTCAACTATACCAATACCGCAGGCAAGAAAAGACAAAGCGACGCGATTTTTAAAGAAATGCTGACCGTCATGGACTCCACCAGCGACGAACTTGTGAAAGCCAGCCTTGCAGCGACCATTGGCAACTATTACAGCATGCAAGGCGCGTACGAAACGCAGATTAAGTACTTGCTGAAAGCCATTGTGATCAAGAAAAAACTGATCGCCAATGGACGGATCAAAGACAGGGAGGCGGTAGTAATTGACCTGATGAACCTGGCAGAACTTTACATTGGTATGTCGCAGGGCGAAAAAGGGGTTATGTATTCCAAAGAAGCACGCAATTACATCACAGTTACACACCACTACCGAAACCATTATTACAAAGATATGACTGACGCGTACCTGCTGCTCAAACAGCCGGCCAACGCGCAAATCTATTTTGACAGCCTTACCTCCATGCTGGCCGGCAACACCGTCGCCACCAGGAGGAGTAATGTCATTGCAGCCGACCTTGCTTTCGCAGATTACTACCTTGGCAACAACCAACCCGACAGCGCCATGCGCTATGTGCGCGAAGCCAATGAGCTGGCGCCCAAATGGGCTTCTGAGTTCCTCAAATCGCAGGTTGATTATATCACGGGCACCGCCTATCTGGCCAGGAGAGAATATACCAAAGCACTTCCATTGCTGGAAGCCTCCGAGCCGCTTTGTCAGGAATCCGGCCGCGACGTATATGCAGGATTGTTGCAGGCACTTGCCCGTTGCTATGCGGCAACCGGTCAGTGGCAAAAGGCTTACACTTCCTACGAAAAATACGCCCCGCTCCGCGATTCCCTTTACATTGAATCAGCTAAAAAGAGCATTGCAGATGCCGAGGCGCAGTATCAGAACCAGGAAAAGCAGCAGCAGATAGAGATCAAAAACATACAGATAGATGATGCCAGAAAACAGCGCATCTGGCTGACAGCCGGAATTGCATTAATGGCGCTTTCGCTGGCTTTACTTGGCATTATTTACAGGAACAAGAAAAAGAATGCGGAGTTGCTGGACACTAAAAATCAACAGCTTAACAAGCTCATTGAAGACCTGGAAGAAGCCAACAGGACAAAAGCCAAGCTTTTCAGCATCATCAGCCACGATCTGCGATCGCCGATCAGTCAGGTTTACCAGTTTTTGAAGTTGCAGCAGCTTAATCCGAACCTTCTGAACGAAACACAGAAGGCGGAACTGAGCGAAAAGATCCAGACTGCCACCGGGTCGCTGCTGGAAACCATGGAAGATCTGTTGTTATGGTCAAAAACGCAGATGAACCAGTTCAGAGCGGACACTCAACCGGTTGATCTGGCACAGCTTACGCAGCAATGTGTCCGGCTCTTGCAGCTGAATATTGAAGCAAAGCAACTCTCGGTCCAAAACCTCGTTCCTGAAAAAACGATACTTGATACGGACCCATATTACCTGCAGGCGATATTGCGTAACCTGCTGCAAAATGCCATTAAAGCTTCTGATGAAAACAGTACGATCCGGATTGAATGGACTGATAATCTATTATCTAAGTCCCTGTCGATTGAAAATTCCGGAACTCCATTCAGCCAGGAAGCATACCTTTCAATCATTTCGCAAAGTGAAAACGGACAGGGTTTAAACGGGCTGGGCCTCCGCCTGATCGACGAGCTATCCTCCAAAATCGGCTTACAAATTCATTTCGAAAACCCGAAAAGAGAACTGACAAGAGCGGTTATTACCGTTTGAAAAACGGTTGGTTGAAAATTGACGAAATTCAGAGAGCAATATGTAAGTTTGTGAACAACGTTCCGCTTGATAGAAAGTCATCTTTAAACACACCAAACTAAACTGTTTATGGTTTTCGAAATTATCATAGCGTTGATCCCGACAATCCTTTCACTGATCACGATCTTTTACAAATTCTTTGGCAAATCAGGCTCATACCTTGTCAAGCTGAAAAACAGTGACAAATGGGTTAAAGTAAATGATTTGGGCAGCAATGAGGATTTGCGCAAATTAATGGAGACGGTTTCCTGATATGGAAGTCGCCAAGTCGCGCGGCAAGCCGGACCTGGAAGTTTTATTATCAGCCGCACTAGTAACATTAATCAATTTTTTTGTGCTGGGTATTCCACTCAGGTCATTCGGTCTGTTGGTATCGCCTGCTCTTGCATTCTATGCTGCAATGCTCATCAATGACAAGTCGGACAGCATCAAACTAAGAAATCAGCAAAAAGTCTTCGAGTCAAATCTCGCAGATCAGATCAAAATGCTGGAAAATGAAAAATCATGTTGCTGTGAAACTGACAGAAAAAAAGAGATAGAAGACGAATTGCGACGGTATCCTAAAATGCGTTTTGAAAGTAATATTGAAAAGTTGCAATCAGTCAAACCTGATTATAAGCGGCTGATTAAAACGAAGAAGATTATCTGATTAACATTACTCCGGTACCAATTCGTATTCGTTGACGGTATTCCCGGTCTTGCGGCTTTCGTTTGTTCGTTTTAGAAGCAGCTGATTATCTGTTGGCGGTGCTGAAACATAAAACTCGATATTGCCACTTGTGACGCTTGGTGGAGGTGTTAGATTTTCCAGAATGAGGCGGCTGTTGTCTGTTGAAAGTGTCCAGGTACCAGTCAGCCTTCTCCCGTCCAGATCCGTAAAAATCACCTGATCAGCGGCAGTCAGGTCAAGCCTGAAAAGTGCATAGCTCGGCCTCACATTACCTGTTGCCCCCTCGGTGTAAACCAGCCTTCCATTTTCCTTTACAGTACGGACTTTCCATATCTTCCCCACATTCGCCGGCTCAACTTTCTTGGGTTGACAAGACCAGCACAATACAAAAAGTGCCCAAACGATCAATGCAGCGTATTTTCTCATAACTTTCATTTTAATGCATTACAATTTTTTGCCTGACGGTCTTCTTTTCATTTAACTCAACCACCAGGATATAAACGCCCGTGGAAAACCCGCTCAGATCAGTCCGGGAGTTGGAAGCAGCAAGAAACCTGGCCCTTGATTTTCCCTGCAAATCATAAATCGTCACCATAGCATGCGCTGATTTCGCGGAACTTACAAACAGCGTTTTTTCAAAAACATAGATCAGCTCCTCGCTGGACGGTTCCACTGCGGTGATAATAGATGATGCGAATATTTTGGCCACATTGCTGTAACCCGAGCTACCAGCCGCATTGATCGCCTTGATGCGGTAGTAATAATCCTTTACGTCGAGAATTTCCCTGTCGGCAAACTGGATATTGGAAGCAGCCTGCCGGCCAATCTGCCTGAACTCGCTCCCTGGTTTTTGTGAACGTTCGATTATTACCTCAGTTGCGTTTGCCGACAGTGGCGACCACCGCAGCTGCACCAGATCAAAATCAAGCGGTACCGCAGTCAGGTTCTCCGGTTTGTCAGGGATAGGCGCTTTGCCCGTTACAGCCTCCGCCACATTGCTGTACCCCGAAGCGCCGACTGCATTCACTGCACGAATGCGGTAATAGTATCGCGTCTCGGATTTCAAACCCTTATGCTGGTAATTTTTTACATTCTCACCCAGATCGGCGAGTTTGGTAAAGCTGGTTCCATTGTCCGACCATTCGAGCTGAAAGCCCTTTTCATTACCCGACAAATCCTCCCAGGTCAGATCTATCTGCTGGTAGCTTACCGCCGTCGCATTTAACCGGCCCGGAGTCACGGGCACTACGTCCGGGGTTGTTGCGCTGGCTACATTGGAAAATCCGGAAATGCCCGAGTTGTTCCTGGAACGAACGCGGTACCAGTATTTGGTAGCAGGTTGCAAGTCCCTGTTTTCAAAAGTTGTCGCATTTTCATTCAGGTCTGCGATCTTCTGAAAATCGGAGCCATTGCCGGAGCGTTCCAGTTCAAAGCCGGTTTCGTTATCTGACTGATCCTTCCATTGAAGGTTGATCTGGTTACTCGAAATGGTCGTGGCGGTGAGGTCAGCAGGTTTTGCAGGCGGAACGTCCAGGGTTGTAGCTTCCGCCACGTTTGAAAAACCGGAACTTCCATTCGCATTGAATGCACGAATCCGGTACCAATACCTGGTGCGTTTTGCCAATCCATTGTCCTGATACGACGACTTACCACTGCCAATGTCCGTGAGTTTGCTGAATGCAGATCCGTCGGCAGACCGCTGCAACTCGAACCCGGTTTCATTATCAGAAATATCAGCCCAGGTCAGTTCAATGCTGCTTTCGGATACAGCTACCGCATTTAACCTGGCCGGGGCAGTCGGCACGAGCGATGCAATATCCGCGCAGGCAGTATTGGAATAACCCGAAGTCCCGCTGTTGTTTACCGCCATAACCCGGTAGCAGTAAGTGGTGGCAGGCGACAGGCTGCGGTCTTCATAGGCAAGCGAGCGGCTATATTCCACGACGGCAATTTGCCTGAATGCAGTACCCTCTGTCATATTTGCTCTTTCAAGTATAAACCTGGTGCCGCCGCCGTTGTTTCCATTCCACGTCAGGTTTACATTCAAACCGTTTACGCGCGCAATTAAATCACCCGGTGATTGGGGCGGCGCTTCCGGCGTACTTGCCGACGCATCATTGGAGTAGCGCGACTGCTGGCCCCGACTTATAGCCCGTACACGATAATTATAGGTCGAAAGTGGCGAAACAGACCTGTCTTCATAGCTTGTCACATTCCTGTCTACGGTCGCAAGCAATGTAAAATTGGTACCTAAACCCGGATCGCGGTAAATCTCGAAACCTGATTCCTGATCCCCTGAATTATCTTTCCAGGAAAGATTAACCCTGTTGTAAGCCACGCCCTCAGCTTTAAGCTCGGTAGGCGCCTGCAACAGAACCTGCGCTTTGGAAACCGTGAAGTCCAGCAGCAAACCAGGCAATGTCAACGCGATGTACAGAAAGTATCTCAGCTTTTTCATTTGATCTCAACTTCAACAGGTTTTGACAATCCGGACTCCATTCCATCCTGGTAAATCACACGCACCATATATTGCGCTCGCCCTTTCTGCGGACGTTTGTCGCGGTACTCACTGGTATCATACACCGAATCATAGCTCGCAATATCGTCCGCTGAACCTGCCTTGTAGATCACAAACCGGCAGTTCGGCACGCCATAGGTCCAGTAGAGCGAGACACTCTTATCGGGATTTACAAAAGCTTTTAGCCCGTCCACCGCAGCCGGCGTTACCTTCGGGGTTTTGATATTGAGCGGAAACGAGATATCAGATCGCAGCCCGCTGTCGTCAATTGCCACCAGCGCATAGCCGTAATCCGATCGGCCCTTGATTGACTGATCCGCATAGGAAGCCGCATTTTTATCCAGCCGCGCCACCTCCGTCCATCGCTCGGTAGCTTTTCCACGGCGCAGCACAATTTGCTCCGAAACATCTACGCTGCTGCTGGGCACCCAGGAAATCAGCACTGCTGTATCGCTGACCACATAGTTGCGCAGCACAGGCGCAACCGGCCTGATCACGTCGGGCCGCTTCAATTCGAGGATTTCAGAAGGTTCGCTGGGATTGTAGCTTTTGTCGTAAGCGATCACGCGGAAGTACTTTTTCGGTGTGAGCGCATTCAGTGTAGTTGTGTCGTTAAATGCGGGCAACGCGAGGTATCCATTCGTTTTTCCCGTAAAAACATGGTCGGGTGCATTGGCAGCAATTACCCGGTATCCATAAATGTCCGGCTCAGGATTTTTATCCCAAACAATGCGTACAAAGCCTGTTGTATCAATGTATCCCTGTAATCCTTGTGGTTTCGACGGCCCTTTCAGATCCTTGATCAGGCAGTAAACCGGCAGTCCGACCCCTGCATTGCGAGCTGTGTCAATCGCCACAACCCGGTAGTAATTTGGTAAATGCGGCAGCGCGGTTGTATCGAGGAATTCGCGTGCATTGCTGGTCAGCGGCCTGGTGGTCAGTGGTGTAAATGGCCCGTCCATACTCATTCCCTTGGCAACCACAAACCCGCCCAGGTCTTTCGGCTGCTCCGGATAATCCCAGCTTACCTTGACCAGAGTTCCCTGCACATGTTTCGCATGGAGCTTTGCGACTGTCGGCGGAGGTGTCCTGTCCAGCGAAGAGGCCGTGATGATTTCCGAAGGTACCAGCTCTCCAAATGGGGTTATCCCCAAAATGCGGTATTTGTAAGGACGGTAATTCTGCGGAACCGAATCGGAATACTGTATCGCGTCGTCCAGCGAAGAGGTAGGCGCCTGCATCCACGGGCGTTTGGTCAGCCTGCGGAATTTCTTGCCGCCATCGTCAGACCGTTCAACAAAGTAGGACGAGAATGCATTTTCAGCCATTTTCCGGTTCCACTTCAAATGCACGATATGCTCGCCTGACGACGTTTTGACGGGCAGCATGCGCGCCTGCTCGTTACTTCTCTCATTCATTACCGTCGTACCGGCGGGATCTACGGGATAAAGCCGTTGGTCGGTTAATGGGACGATATAGTAAATGTAGCTCGCGCCTTTCACCACTTTTTTGTCCACCCACCCCAACGCCATTCCGCGTGCATTGCGTGGAGTTACATCTGCCAGGATCAGCGAGAGCATCATCCGCAAGTCATTCTGATTTTGCTGATCCAGGATTTTGTCGAGTGTAATCACCTCATTTGCGCCAATCGGCGTGTTGGTACCATTGACCAGCTGCGAGCAGGCGGCCGCAAGCGTATCGTTTTTACCCGCATGCTGCTGCCACTCCGCCGAAGTCCACGGCTGAACCGTCACCTGCCAGTCAAGCTGCAACTTCTTATTCTCATTAAAACTGCGTCTTGTGAGCAGATAACCGCTTTTCAATGCCTGGCGGAACAATGCAGCGTGGTTAGGTGCCCAGCGGATCACCACCGAATCGCCGAAAGCTTTCGCCATTAAACCCACCCGGTAGCGTCGCGGCATGGTCGTGTCCGCCGATGCTGGTTTGGCCGCTACAGCTTTGGTTGTATTTTTCTTTTGGGCAAAACCTGCTAAATGAAGCAGCGTAAGCAGCAGGCTCAGCGCGAGGATCTGAAAACAACTTTTATAATGCTTTTCCATTGATTCATTTGTTAAAAACTGAGGCAGACCGCAGCTTGTTGGCAAAAATGAAACTGTATGCAAGGCCCGACGGGCATTGATTGTCTTTGTCGTAAAATTTGTAGAGGCTGTTGTCTTGGGTAGCAGCTTGCAGGCCTGCCACTTTCATCACATAGATGTGAAAAACCGCTTCGCGATTCCTGTATTCAGTAAGTGGCTGGTACAGGAAATTGCTTTTGGCACTCCATAGGAGGCTGGTCAGCTTGCTCTCATTTTTTATCGTGTTGATCTTGCTGTTTGCAATGATCACAGACAGCGCGCAGTTACATCTGGCAGCAAAGCTGGACAGCATGGAGAGCGATTTGTGAAAATCCCCGAAATCCAGGTGAGGCGCAACCCTCTTTGCAATCTGGGCGAGGTGCTCTTCCCAATAGTCCTGCGTTTCGCTTTCCGGCGGGTATGTTTCATTGGCAAGCTGGGCCAGTACTTCCAGTCTGAGCATGTCGCGCGCTCCCTTAGCTTTGAATGCATCCATATTCTCTGATATCAGCACCAGCTGATTGGCGATCTGCATGGCGATGATGTTGCGGAACGCCTTTCCTTCATAAATCTCATCATTCAGTTCCAGGAAGGTCGGAACATAGGGCGCGATGTAGTTATCGTAAGCTATCCGCACCGGCCGGGACATATAGGTTACTCCATATTCCCGGGGTGAGCCGCTTCCGTAAATTTCCATGTCCAGTTTCTCCTCTGCATGGTTGTCCAAAGCCACCGATTTTCCGTTACCAACGGGCTTCTGGTTGGCAACAGAGAAGGAATTTGACTGTTCAAAATCAGTGGGTAAATTGGCGAGAGAAGTCATTTCTTCCACTGTTAGATTTACCGCATTACTTGTGTTCACCTGCTTTGCCACAAGCTTGCCAGGTGCATTTGCGGCCTTTGTATCAAACTTTACCTGTGCAAATACCTGCTGGAAACAAAGTATGCAGATTATGAGGCTAAATTTTCTAACGATGTTCAATATGTTCATGATCAGCTTGGTTATAGCGCGACTATTTATTCTTCTTTTTCTCAGAAGGGATCAGTTTCATGATATCTTCGTTTTTATAGGGCTTCTGAATGTCTTCGTACTCGTTATTGAAACTTGCCATGGATCGCTGGAATGTACTGATCGCATCAGTTGCTGCCGGGAATGGTTTTGACTTGCCTGCTTCATCATAAAAATACCCTGGCATCAATCCGATCAGCTCAGCAACGGGCACAGCAATATCCTTGAACCAGAAGCTCGACGGGTCTGCTTTCAGCAGCAGCAGCGGCGGCCGCACATTGTCCCCGCCCAGGTATTCCGTGGACAGTTCGTAGCTGTCATATCCTTCCGGCGAGACCATTTTCGTGGTCAATGCATCCACCATTTTGGCCCAGGGCGACGATTCACTTTGCGGGAAGCTAGATGCGGCCAGCTTTTCTGCAAGCGTGTTGAACTGGCTTGTCTTGAAGTAGTATCTGTACATTTTCATTTCCAGACTTTTCCCGAATGCAGCCTCCTCCTTTTGCTTTTTCACCACATTGGGATCTTCCTTGATGCTGAAACTTCCTGTATTATATAGCTTCTCGGTAGCAGTATTGATCTTGTAAGAAGTGCCGTACGTGTTGGCTATTGCCTCGTATGCATCCTCGGATATCTCGGTGTACTGATCATAATGATTGTCGTATTTCGAGTTTACTGCAAAACCGTCCGGACTACCTGCGCCCGGTATTTCGGCCTTGTAATTTGCTTTTAGAAGCTGTTGTTCAGCCGCCTTGAATACCTGTGAATTCACTGCTTTGTAGATGTTGGCAGACACGATCTTTTTCGCAGTTTCTTTCGCCTTTTGCACAGCAGCAAACTGCGTTTTTACAAAATTCGGCTTCGGTATCCGTACGAGCTCAAACCTGTAAAGCATCCTGTTTTTGATCCCCGCGGGCAAATTGTAATCCACCCTGTCCCCTTTGAAAACAGCGTCGGTGAGCAGTACTGCTGCTGTGTTGTTATCCGCAAAGCTGGTACCTTCCAGAGGTGTGAAACGGGCTTTGAGGTCGAAGTTTTCGTCCGAATTGAGGTTGCTCATGCAGCAGCTCATATTGGTTTTCAGCTTGATGAACGTGGGCGCATTCTCCCCTTTCATGAAATAGCGCTGTCCCTCGTAAGGATAAGATGTGGTGATCGCGTCGTCGGTACCGCTGCCTTTTGATAAAACCGAAATGCAAGGCCCTGTTTTGAATGTGACTGTCTCCTTTTGCTCCACATGCTGGCTTTTGAATACATAAGGCACCATTTTCCCCTTGTCCCTGATATGTACCTGCAAGTCAAGCGATATTTCGTATGTCGAATTGGGCAGCAGTGCGTTATGGCGGTAATAAGTCGCATTATAGTTGGGATCGCCGTCCTCATTTCGACCGTAGCTGAGCCGCCCTGAATTGTCCGCCACGCAGGCCGCGTATTGCGGGTCGACCTTGGTGGCTTTGGTGCTGAATCCGTTGAGGTACACCAGCTGGAACTCACGGTGCAGGATAGACTGGTTTTGTGTGCCTTTCGTTACCGTTCCCTGTGTTCCCGCCTCCACTTGCTGTCCCTCCGGAATTTCGATATCAATGATCAGGTCGCTTTCTACAGGGTAGTTAAACTCGGCATAGTATGGCGAGAGGATAGAAACCTCTTCATCTGTTCCCGACGGCCCTAGCGACGCGATGAGCGGCTGCCCCGCAAAAGGGTTTGGCGGTGCAAAAGTCGGCTCGCATCGTTGTCCCTTGTTGTACCAGAAATCCAGGTTGACCCTACCTTTGACCAAACCACCCAGCACCCGGTAACGCAGCAGCACGTGCCCGTTGAGCCAGATCGGGTTCACCATTCCGCCCCGCAGCAATGCCGCCGCTTCCAGCTCCACAACCGTAAACGTGCCTTCATATACCCAGGTATCAATGTCGAGATCGAGTGCGAAGTGCATGTAAGCATAAATCTGTCCCATTGCGTACCAGCCGTTTAAGCCAGGCGTCACGCCGTTGCATTGCTCGTTTGTTTGGGTCAATGCAAGATCATAACCTACCGCTCCGTCATAGCGCAGGTGAAAAGGCCCCACACCGAAGTCCGCATCCATGCTGTATCCCGAGCCGAATGCAACCATAGGTGCATTGGTTTTGAAAACCTGGCTGGCTGTTCCTTTGTAGCCCAGTTCGGAGAGGATACCGGGCCGGTTGTGAAACCCGTAAGGTGCAGGAGGCAGCTGGGTACCTGTCGGATTGTAGTTACCCAGCATGAAATAGGAGCCGAAGGTAAACTTGGCAAGACTTGCGATATCTATCGTCAGGTCTACCCTGTCGCCCGGAACGCCCATTGTCACAAACCAATTGCCCGAATTTCCATCCACATACAGGCGGGTAGATTCTGCCGCCGCCGAAATGCTTACGCCGGGCAGGTTATAGCTGGCACCCAGACTGAGTTGCGCATCAAAAACCTTGTTCTGGAAATCGAAGCTCATATCACCGGTACCTTTCGCGAAAGAAGCCTCTTTGGTATGCCCCAAAAGCCAGGCATCAACGTGGTAAGAAAGACTTCCCATTCCGCCGCCTTCGGTGATCTCCAACCCGATTGTACCTTCCATGGTAAGTACATCGGGCGCAGTCAGGCCGACGCCCATTAATGCTTCAAAGCCAAACTCTGTTGCATCATCAGGCACATAGGTAACTGTTCCGTCTTTGGCGACCTGCCTGGCTGCATTGGAATACAACCCTCCCCCAAAGCTGCGCAGCGACAGCGGGAGTGGCGGCGCAAGCGGGATACCTGCCCCGCCGATCGTGATTTTCCCGCCTACATACCAGTACCTGAACCCGCCTGAACCCGGGAGCGTTTTTCCGAAGCGGGCTGCCACTTTCCCGCCCAGCAAGCCCGTAACCGTCATTTCCACATCCCCGGCAAGTCCGTTCCCGTAAATACTCTGATTCTCGTAAAACGCGAGCCTGCCTTTTACACCCACCGGACCAAGTACGGCATCAATGGCCACAGAATCTGCCAGCACTTTATCGAAAGCCCAGTTGGGGCGCCCACCGGCCAGGCCCGTTTTGAAGAAAACCGTAGCCGCAGCGCTGGCAGTCAGCGGTGCGCCGGGCTGGCTTGTCAGGTCGATACCTCCCATGAACTTGAAACCAAACCGCAGCGGATCGGAAGGATCGGTTACGATCCCGCCGGATTCCAGTGTCAATGGAAAATCATCGACCATTTTCTGAGGGGAAGCAAAGCCCAGCTTGAAATCTTTTACGTCAAAATAAGGCGCTTTGGTACTCAGTACCATTCCTTCAAACTTGGCAGCGGGAATGGTAAAATAGGTGGCGTCAATGTCCATACTTCCGCTGAGCTGCGCCCGCGCCTCTACGCCCTGGCTCGCATTGTAAGTAGCAATGATTGAGCTGGTTGACAAATTTAGTTTCGCCCGCCAAATATCCACATTCATCTGGTCTGTCGGCTTTGCCACCAACTGAACGGAAATCCCCCCAGCCTGTTCATCTTTGGACAGGGTACATTCGTAGGGAAGCTGCGTTGCTGCGCCAGACGAATCATTGAAGACCGGAAGCACTAATTTGCCGTACATCGCTGAACTCTGAAAGGCACTTTTCAGGAAGCTGACAGATAATTCATCGATTGAATAATACCAGCTCGCCAACGAACCATCGCCCAGATCCAGTATGTTTTTGACAAAAGCTTTACCTGAAAACCCGTTGTTGTCGGAGATCATATTCTTTACGCCGACCGTAAGCTGCTGCCCGTCCGCGCGCTTCACAAAAGGGGGCAGTTCAAGATCTATTTCGGGGAAATACAATCCCTGCCAGATGTTTACCTCGGCGGGCGACAGGTAGCCTTCCGGCAAAACGGCCGGGGTATTTGTTTCGGAATGGTCGTAAATGGCGGGTTTGCCCGGCTGCATTGAAAATTTGAAGTCCGATAACCCGGCCACGTAGAATTTAGGAAAGGAAAGTTGCGCAGTCCAGTTCTGGAAATTCACCAATCCTGCATTGACGCTAATCTCTGCCTGTCCGTTTGTTTGCGCGTCTACCAGCCCCGGCGGGGTCAGCAAACCGTGCACGCGCATTTGTTTAAACCCGTTTTCATCAAAAACCACATGTGTCACTACGGTGGTATCCGGTCCGGCAAACGGGCCCTGCATAGGGGCGCCTTCCGCTCCTTTTAATGCAAGGAATGGAGAAAGCTGCATCTTGTCGGCAAGGTAGAGGATACCCTCTCCGCAGGGCTTCTCGGGTGTAAAGCACATATTGTAGCCGCTCAGCGGAATGCCCGACACCATCGCGTTGGCCGTTTTCACCCAGGTATTCGCATCGAAAAATGCCTGGTGCGGCATAAAGGTCATATTGGTAATGGCGATCACGGTATTGACCGGCCCGAAGCTTTTATCAATGCCCAGCGGCAGTTCAAAGCCTATACTTTTGGCAGAGTTGCTGAGGGAGGATACCAGCTGATCTTTGGCAGTTGCGAAAAAGTTACTGAGGTTCTGCATGGTAGCGGGCGACATTTCCAAAGCGGGCATTTCTGGCTTATCGAAATCTGGTGTAAAGCCGGGCGCTCCATCTTTATAAATAGCCCGCACGAACCCGCCGATCACTTGTCCGCCCGCATTGCATTGCACATCGAAAAGGTTGACACGCAGCTTGACGTAGCTGTTGTTGATCATCGGCACAGGTATCATGCCTGTCCCCGACAGCTTGCCGTCCTGTTCCTTCACATTGGCCAGCAGCTCCATTTGAAAACCCGCTATGGTCGCCTTCCTGGATTTCAATGCCTGGCTGTTATCTACCTGATCATTTTCATTAACAGGCACTTTGCAGGCACAATTCGCGGGCATTTTGTAAGCGTACATCGTCTTCTTGCCGCTCGTGGTGTCCATTGCATCGCCCAGCCCGGGTATGGTCGAAAAAGGAGTCTGGGCTACCTCAATGCCCGGTATGCTCCCGATCGGAAGTTTACCGTACGTGAAAGCCTGCACCGGACTTTTCCCCTCATTCAGGATATTGAAGCGCGTATTGAGCGGCACAGCCTGTACCTGCCACGCATACCGTTTTCCCACCTGCAAAGGCGGATGCTGCGGACCATACAGGAATGTGGTTGTTTTCAGGTTTTTCACCTCAATACCCGATTTTGGTAAAACCACGGCATCAATGAAAACATTAGGGTCTGCGCCGGTTTGGGGCAGCTCGATGATCCGCAGGGTATATTCCACCTGATTGGGCAGGATACCCACCGGCGGTGTCCAGGTAAAAAGCTGGGTTTGCGGGGTATTGCTGTTTACCTCCGCATCTGCCATCGGCGCAATGAGGATAGGCGGCTCGATCACGCGGATCGGGATAAGTCCGCTGCATCCCATCGGAAACTCAGCGGATAACGGGCGCGTGGTAGCATTATCAAAGGCCTGCACACAAAGCTGGTAATTCCCTTCCGGCAGAGGCAGTCCGCGGTACAGCAGGTTCTTGTCCATTCCCTGTACCTCGATCTGGTTCAGGTCAAACAAGCCTTCCAGCTCGGCGCGGGTCAATGCGCGGTTCACGTCTGTGGGCAGGAGTTGCAACGGGCGAACGGGCCGGTAGTTGGCAGAAGTCCGGATCACTACCCCGTTATCGCCTTCCAGCTTGCCAAGCAGGCGCACATTGAGCGGAGTTCTCGACAAGTTGGAAATGAAGATCTGCACGCGGTTGCCGGTTCCGGGGTAGTCCTGAATGTAGGGACTGTACGGCGGCAGTACGCTGGTGGTGATACGAACCAGATTTTGCGCGGATGCCGCGAACGTAAACAGCAGCATAGCCACGCTCAGGGCCATTATCGAAACGCCTTTACGAAATCTGCCAGTGTTAGAATGAAATTCCATATCCGATATTTCCTCTGAATTCATTGAATTTTTCCGTTTGAATGCCCGTATTGGAGTTCAGGTAATTGAACATCAGGCTCAGGCTTTGCTTCCTGGCGAGCTGGTAACCTGCATTCGCCGAGGCTGTGAGTACCTTTCCGGTTTGCCCAAGCTGCTGGTTGATGAGGTAAGAGAAATTGGCTGAGGTAGTCAGCTTCTTTTTCAAAAAAGCATAATTGGTACCTAGTGTCGGCCCATAGAATTTCACCTTCTGGTTTCCATCTGCGGGTAACAGGGCAGGCAGGCTGGTTTGCGTGTAGGAGAGCATCAGGTTTGCACCAAAGCCACTTTGATTCTGTTGAAAGAAATAGCTGAGGTTCAGGTTCTGATTATTGTTTTCGGTCTGGTTTGAAGTGGCTTCATTCAGGTCCGAAAGCTGCTGGTGGGCGACTGTAAATGTAAAAACGTGTGAAAGGTCCTTGTTGAAAATGGAGTAGCGTGTATTTAGTGTAGCCGACAGGTTGTTCTGCGCTATCCGCAAGGTGTCGATCAGCGGTCTCAATCCCGCTTTCTGACTTAGCCCGTAGTTGGACAGCGATATATCCAGTCCAAATACCGGGTCGGGATTAAAGGACGCCATGAATGAGCCGACAGACCTGCCGGTACCTGCATTCTTGTTTTTGGCAAGATTATCGAACTGCGTACCATAGCTGCCCGCGATCCGCGCCTTTCCTTTCAGTAAATTGAGCGCCGCGTTGACCGTATAGCTTTCGATATCACTCTGGAAATAGTAAGCGCCCATTGTTTGGAAATTCGGATCAATGCGCTTGTACTGAAACTTCACTGATCCCCATTTATCCTGATACCCCAGCCCGGCCTGCGCTGCCTGCGTGAGCTGGGTGGAAAGCCGCGGTGTGATCATTTTCCCGAAGATGCGGACGAGCGGGTTCTTCCCTTCTGCCTGCACTTCGGTGGCGTACATATCCCGTGTGTAGGAACTCGCCGCAACGTCCAGCTCAACGGTAATGTGTTTGACCAGCAACAACCTCGAAGTAACCCCTACCACAAGGTTCTCCGCAGGGACGATCTGTTTTTCAGGTGTTGTTTGAATGCCAGGAATGGAAGTCGTGTCGTCCTGGGCACGCAGCACAACCAGGTCTACAAAATTGTTGGGTTTCCCATAGCCAAGCTTGAAAGCGTAGCCGGTTCTCTTGAATGAGGGAATGGCGTCAGGATCGGCGATATCCGTCGAGCTGGCCCGGTTGAACCGCCCGTAAACAGCCCCAAACCGCAGCATACCCGGGTTCAGCTCCACGCCGCCACCCAGAAAAGTATGTCCGGCCAATGTAAAAGGCGAAAAGCTGACGTTCCGGTATCCTGCGTGGATCGTGGCCCATTTGTAAGTGGGGCTTACCCCAAACTGGTTGAAAGGTTGCCGGAAGCTTGCACCCTGGTTACCCAGCACGGCCGAGAAAGGCAGACTGACACCGCCAGGCAATGTAACTGTCACAGCGCCGCTCAGGCCGAAAGGGGTAGCCTGGTTGCGGGCCGCGATACCGTTCGGCGTGTAAAAGCCCGCGTAGGCATTCAGACCGCCGGATACCTTTACCAGGCCGGGCTTTTTTGCCTCTGTCTGCGCCAGCGCATTTGTCGAAATTGACAGTACCAATAAAAACAGCAGGTAACGTTTTTCCATCATCGCACACAGCAATTATTTGTGTATGTCGAAAATAGATCTGTTGCTTACCTGAAATGACAGCTAATCGATGAATGGAGGCTGATAATCGGTGAACGTAAATTGCAAGCCGCTTACTCAAACTCCGCAGCCCGGCGGAGATTTTCCTGGCAGCCGGGAACCGTATAGTTCACATTAACATTATAATTTAGTAGTTCAATCAGGAACAAACATTGAGAAAGCATTTAAGAAAGCACATGCGCATGGCGCGCTACGTGATTTACAAGGAGACGCTGGTCGATTTCAAAGACCATTTCTGGACATTTCTGGGATCATTCAGCGGTATCGCGCTGATCGGTTTTTTCAACAATAACATGTTTAGCGCTTCCGACAGCGTTTTCCTCATCGGATCTTTCGGCGCATCCTCGGTTTTGATCTACGGTATTGTCAACAGTCCGCTCGCACAGCCGCGGAATGTGATCGGCGGCCACCTGATCTGCGCATTGGTGGGGGTTACCGTGCACAAGCTCATCCCCGGGAACATCTGGCTTGCATCTGCATTTGCTGTGTCGGTCTCGATTGTGTTTATGCAAATTACCCGCACGCTGCACCCGCCCGGAGGAGCTACTGCGTTAATCGCCAACATCGGCTCCGAAAAAATTACGTCACTGGGCTATAAATATGTGCTCAGCCCTGTTCTTTCGGGTGTGCTGATCCTTTTGCTGGTGGCGATTTTTGTCAATAATATGGCGCCAAACCGCCACTATCCCAAAAACAAACATTGGTACAAGATCTGGAAACGGAGGTACCGGTGAACACCACTGTTATGAAACTAAGTGCATATCAAAACAAAAAAGTCCGCCGCGTATCGGCAGTAATCCTCGCAGCAGCGGTAACCGGGCTGCTTTCCGCTCTCGTAGCCGACACGCTGAAAGTAATCACAGAACATTACGAAGAGCTTTTCCTCGAAAGCATTGTTCACAACAAATTGCTGATCCTGATCCTGCCTTTCGCAGGTCTGGCGACAATTTATATACTGAGACGGTTTTTGTTCCGCAACAAAACCAATAAGGGGATCAAAGAAGTAATGGACACGATCAACAAGGATGCGCACATGCTGCCTTCTTACAAGATCCCTTCCCATTATTTCAATGGATTTCTCACAGTCATTTTCGGCGGTTCTACCGGGATTGAAGTCTCTACCGTCGTTTCCACAGCAGCCATCGGCGCACTCTCTTCAAGGAAAGCGAGGTTTTTGAAAAAGTACCGGACAGACCTGATCTGCGCCGGCTTGGCAGCGGGGTTGACTGCCCTTTTCAATGCACCATTTGCAGGTTTTTTGTTTGCATACGAAGTCTTCACCAAACGAAGGAGCAAGCTGCACCACCTGAGTGTGGCGACCGCGATACTTACCGCCTGGCTGCTCACGCATTTTTGGTTTTACAAGCCTCTGTTTGACTTCAAAATCACTGGCTGGCAGCTGAAAGCGATTCCTTATATGCTGTTACTGGCGGTACTCGCAGGATTCAGCGCAGCTTATCTGACCAAATGCGTGCTTCTGGCCAAAAAGCTTTTTGCTTCCATTGAGCACGATATACTTCGGATCGTACTGGGTTCGCTGGTGATTTCTGCCCTTATTTTCATGTTCCCCAGTCTTTACGGAGAAGGTTACTCCGGAATAAAACAGGCGATTGCAGCGGCCCCTCAGCATTCGCTGGCTTTGCTGCTGCCGCTTCTGATCGTGCTGCTCCTCAAACCGGTTGCGACTTCGGTTACACTGGGTGCAGGCGGCGATGGTGGCGTTTTTGCCCCAAGCCTGTTCATAGGTGCATTCCTTGGATTGCTGGTCTGTAATGCATTGAACCATTACTTCGGATTGGGATTGATCCCGGTCAATTTTGTTGTGATAGGAATGGCGGCGGTGCTCAGCGGCAGCATTCATGCACCATTTACTGCCATTTTCCTCGCCTGCGCCATTTCAGAGAGCTACGTCCTGTTTCTTCCGATTGTCGTCGCCTGCCTTGTGGCCCGTTGGGTAGCCGCGCGTTTGATCCCCTATTCTGTTTATACCTACCAGCCGGGGATGCAAATCATTAAATAACTTTCAGGCACATACGTAAAGCGCACCAAGCCTACACAACCTTGCGGTTTGCCGAAAGTTCAAAGAGCCTTGCCGACAATTCACGGCGGTCTTTGATGTTGAGTTTGCGAAAAATGGAAGATTTACAGATACTTACACGCCCCGGCGTAATGTTGAAGCGGCGTGCGATTTCGGTCACCCTGAGCCCGCGCGACAGTTCACGCGCAATCTCGAATTCCTTGGCTGTGAGCGGGAATTCTTCCGATTTCAGGTTCAGGGTTATTTCGGATCCCGGCATGAAGTGCCAGAGTATCTTCTGCACTGCTTCCTGGCAGATATACGGCTGCCCGTTCGCAACACTTTCTACGCATCGTACCAGTTCCAGCAGGTCCGTTTCCTTGAAAACAAAGCCCGCAGCCCCTTTGTACAGGTATTCAAGACCGGTGCGAAACTCGGAACTGTCGCAGAAAATGACAAGTTGTTTGGGATCAATCGAATATTCCCGCTGCAACTTTTCGAAAATACCCGGAAATGCAGATCGCGGATTGACAGAAAGGATAAATACATCCGCAGGCTCTCGCCGCGTTGCCGGCTTTTGTTCGGGGTACCATATTTCTGCTGTGGCGGGTTGTTCTGTACCTAAGCTCTTTTCTAAAAAAAACTTCAATCCCCTGGCAGTTACAGGGTGATCTTCTAAAATCAAAATCTTCACTTTGTCAATCATAAATAACCACTTCGCAACATCCGTGCCGGGCTGTGTGAACAGTTCTGTAAAAGGAGCTCGTTAAAATACGCGTTTCATTGGTTTTGCGCGTGTGTAAAGTAAGGCATAAACCTGCTTTTTGTGCTGCCTGGTGGCAAACTTAACATTGCTACTTTCATACTTATCCAAACATTTACGATCAACAGCTCAGATTGGATTACCATCTCAGCAAATTCCGGCTTTTGAAAACTTATTTCGTGTTCTCACTTTCGACTATCAGGATCATAGCCTATGGACATTAACACCTGAAAAACTCACCCAAGCTTTCAGAGCAAAAGGTGGTTTGGCTATAAATCAAAAAATGCCCCGGAAGCAGCAAATCAGCTTTCCGGGGCATTTTTCTCCTTGCTATCGTTCACTTCAAATGCGAAGGATATAATCGTGGCGGGTACCGCCGGCATCAACAATCTCCCGGAAGAATACGAAACCCTGTTTGGTAAGTACCTTCACGGAAGAGTGATTTTCAGGGCTCACCAGCGCGATCAATTCCGGCACATTGCCCAGCTGCTTTGCATAGCTGACCATTGTGCGCGTAATTTCCGTTGCATACCCTTTTCCCCAGAATGCAGGAAAGAGCGCGTACCCTATTTCGCAAAGGTTTGTTTCAAAAGGAACAATTTTGGCCAGACCGGTGAAAGTGCCCGTTTCCTTCTCGAAAACAGCCAGGAAACCAAAGTGATGCAGACCACGGTCCGCATTCAGCGCGACCTGAAAACGTGCTTTCGCCTGCTCTTCATTGAGCGCGGCACCCGTGATATATTGCATTACATCCTGCTCCGAAACCAGTCGGAAATAATCGGCAAAATGTTCCTGTGTAAATTTCTCGTAACTCAAACGTTCGGATTCCAGACGTACCATTTTATAGAAAAAGTTTTTCAATATTCTTTTCAATAACTTGCTGATCCGACGTGGAAACAGCCATTTCAAGTGCTTTTTGAAAATGGGCCAGCGCTTTTTCATTATCCAGGCCAGTATATAGGTGGCCGAGTAACGAATAGTAGAAATGACTGCCGGTGAGTCCAAGCTTTTCTGCCTCTGCAATTGCCTGCTCCTTGCCTCTTGCTTTCGACACCGCAAATGTCCGGTTTAATGCTGCAACGGGCGAATATTCGAGGATCAGCAAGTTGTTATAAAGTTGCAGGATACGCTCCCACTTCTCACTGGTATCTTCCTTTTGAGTATGCCAGAATGCAATGCCGGCTTCCAGATGGTACCTGGAAACTTCCTCGCCTGTCGACGCTTTGATCAGGAAATCCTTGCCCAGACTGATCAGCTCCTGGTCCCAGCGCGCCTCGTCCTGATCTTCATACAACACCATTTCACCATTATCTCCGACACGGGCATCAAAACGGGACGCGTGAAAACACATCATCGATAGCAGCGCATTAACAGCCGGCTTGTTGGTGGCCTCATTGCCAAGCAGCAGAGAGGCCAGCCGCATTGCCTCGGCGCACAGGTCTTTCCTGAGCACCGTGTCCTGGCTTTCGGAATAGTAACCCTCCGAAAAAAGCAAATACAAAGTCGTGAGTACGGGATCAAGGCGGTTGTTGATTTCCGACAGAGTAGGCTGCTCAATGCGTATCCGGGCTTCTTTCAGCTTCTCTTTAGCGCGGTTTAGTCTTTTGTAAACTACTGTTTTGTTCGTTAAAAAAGCGTCAGCGATTTCCTGTACACCAAAACCGCACAGCAGGCTCAGCGCCAGCGATACCTGCGATTCTGTGGAAATTGCAGGGTTACAAACCGCGAAGATCATAGCCAGCTGGCTATCGGAAATGTTCTTTCCCGACAGATCAATCTCGATCTCTTCTGAAATTTCCGAGGTATACCTGATCTCGGGTGCCAGCTTTTTCTCAAACAATGCATTCCGTTTGAGATAATTCCTGGTCTTGTTCTTAGCCACGGTATAAAGCCAGCCTGTCGGGTTATCGGGCACGCCGTGCAAACTCCAGTGCTCCGTAGCCGCCAGAAAAGTATCACTCACAATATCCTCCGCAATCTCTACGTGCTCAATCCCGAACAAATAACAGAGTACCCCAACAATGTTGCGGTACTCTGTGCGGAAGAGGTTTGGAAGCAGCATATTACCCCAGCGCCATCCTGACTTCCACTGACGCCCCCCATTCAAGGATCGGGCAGCCTTTGGCTATCTCTACTGCTTCTTCATAATTCTCTGCACGGATCAGGAACAGACCGCCGATCGATTCTTTGATCTCGGCGTAAGGCCCGTTTGTAACCGTGCTGTTTTTGGTAACTACCCGCCCGTCAAGGTCCCAGCGCTTTGGAGGAGCTACCAGCTTATTCTGGGCGGCAATGCTGCCGATCCAATCCTGAAACGGTTTGATAGCGGCTTGCATTTGCTCTGGTGACGGACTCGCGTCCTTGCTTTTCAGGTCACGGTGAATTGCGATCAGAAATTCGTTCATCTTGGTTTCTATTTGAATATTTTGAATGATCTGGAATGTTTAAAAAGCTGCAATTAAGTGCATTTATCAACCAAACTGCCCGACCTGGTAACTGCCGGGCGTGCTCGGAAATGCAATATTAATGCGGTTCCAGGTGTTGATGCTTGTCACCACCATAGTCAGGTCGATGAGCTCCTCGTCCGAGAACTGCTGCTTCACGTCTGCATAAAGCGCATCGGGCACTTCGCATCTGGTAACTGCCTCTGCCCACGCGAATGCGGCTCTTTCGCGCTCAGTATAGTAAGGCGCTTCACGCCACGCGCTCAGTCCGTAGAGCCGCTGTTCGGTCTCGCCTTTGGCCCGCGCATCTTTGTAATGCATATCCAGGCAGTATGCGCACTGGTTGATCTGCGATACGCGGAACACCACCAGTTCCCGCAAAGGCAATTCTATTGCCGACTTATGCAAGTAGCTGCCCATACCAAAAAGCACCTTCGCCGCATTTTTTCCTTTTTCCTGAAAATTAAGTCTTGGTTCCATTTGTAAAGTTTGAATGTTTAAAAACCAATGACAACCGGCTTTTCAGAATTGGACAAGTCTGTAAAAAAATTTTTGCACAAAAAAACAGCAGACAGAAATCCTGCCTGCTGTCCACACTACTTAAACAGAATATAATGGGTTATGGGTTTTGGATCAGGTTTTTGTTCTGATCGATTTCGTTCTGAGGAATGAAAAACACAACCCTCGGATCTGTCGGCTGGATGGTCTGCCTTACATCCGTGGTAGGTGTATTGTTCTGTGAGTGGGTACCCGGATAGTTACGTATCATCGGGCGTCCGTTGCGGAACAGGTCGTAGATCCGGTGACCTTCAAATGCAAGTTCCAGGAAACGCTCTTCCAAAACCACGTCCAGGATGGTCTTACCAGCAGAAGCCACATTCGCAGTGGTATACAATGAAGTTCCCGACAGCCCCGCGCGGGTACGGATCAGGTTTACATCGGCTAGTGCAGCAGCAGTGTTACCCAGCTTCGCATTTGCCTCTGCGCGCACCAGGTAAATATCTGCCAGACGCAGGTATACCGGCGACGATGCATTGATCACATTGTCCTGCAAAGTGTACTTGTTAATGTAGTACATCGGCGTGGCGGGAGTCAGCTTTTTGTTGGTTTGCAGCTGTCCGTTCAATACATAAGGGGTGATAAACGATTTTCTAAGATCCTCGGGATGCTGCGCCAGGAAGTCAATGTATTTCTGAGAAGCATACAACTCTGCCCAGCCGCTCACACCCTGCGCAAGCGGAGCGCCCGACCGGTCGGAGCTGATATACATACTGCTGATCTCCGCGATCTGAACGCTGGTATGGCGCACTGCGAAGATCGTCTCCGTGTTATTTTCTGGAACAACCTTGAAATAGCTGGGGTAATTGGACGAAGAAAGCAATGAATACCGGCCGCTGTCAATCACCAGGTTCGCGTATTTTAAAGCATTTGCATTGTCGCCTTTAAACAGATACACCTTCGACAGCAATGCGTAAGCAACTTCCTTTGACGCGTAAATATTCGACTTCTTCACCGTCATCAGGTCAGCCGCTGCAAGCAAATCGCTGATCACGAAATCGTATACTTCCTTCACCGAAGATCTCGGCAGTTTGGTAGCTTCCTCATCGCTCAGGCCGTCGCGCAGAATGGGGATACCCGGGTTATTTCCACTCTCCTGCGGATAAGGTCGTCCAAACATCCGCACCATATTGAAATGCGCCATCGCACGCAGGTAAAGGTTTTCACCTTTGAGCTGCTTCAGCTCGGTAGAAGCGTCATTTGAGACAAAGCCGATTACCTTGTTGGTAGCCGCGATGATCTTGTAACACTGACTCCAGTAGTTGGTTGCGTGCGTCGACGTATTGATGTGGGTATACCGGTACACGCGGGTAAAATCATTTCCGGAAATCTGTCCCTGGGCGATTTCGTCGCTCGGGTACTCCATCATAATGTGGCCGCTGTATACATAGTTTGATTTGTTCAAAAATGCATAGGTACCAATCGTCACAGTCTGCACGTCCGACTCGTTGGCCAGCGCAGTTGTTTCATCAATGTTGGTGGTAGGATCAAAATATTGTTCGCAGGATAGCATCGACACCAATCCGAGTGCCAGTACCAGTTTTGATTTTATAAATTTCATATCTGCTGAATTTTACAATGTGAAATTGACACCGAAGAGCAGCTTGCGGCTGATCGGGTATTTAATGCTGGAGTTACCCGGGGTATCCTCAAAAGAGAAGGAAGCCTCAGGGTCCGGACCGGTGAATTTGGTACCTGTCCAAAGGTTATCCGCGCTCACGAAAATGTTGGCACGTGCAAATCCGATGCGCTTGATTGCGTCAACAGGGATATTGTAACCTACACGAACGTTCCGCAGGCGGATGTAGCTTCCGTCTTCCAGGTAGCGTGTTGAAGACTGGTTGGAATCCTTGTTACCACCTACGATCGGTTTCGGGTGTGTGGCAACATCCCCCGGTTTCTCCCAGCGTGACCAGCCTTTCGCCAGAATCATCTGGTTGTAGCTTTCATACAAACCATCGTTGTCAAAGTAGGCGCGGCTTTCATTATACACCCAGTTACCATACACGAAGTTGAAGAATGCAGAGAATGTAAATCCTTTGTAACCCAATGTGTTGGTCAAACCGCCGGTAAATTTCGGGTTTGTAGACTTACCTGTAAACTGGCGCGACTGCGCTGTTTGCACGGAACTGTATGAATTGGTAAGTTCTTTCGTCACATTACCATTTGCATCCGTTACAATTTTCTCCCATTGCGGATCGCCGTTTTCAGGGTTCACACCTGCCCAAACCGGCAGATTAAACTCTCCCATATCGTGGCCTGCTGCCAGTGGTAAACGGTTACCCGGACGGAAAGTCGCTGCACCACCGCTCAGTTCAAGGATCTTGTTGCGGTTCAATGCCATATTGAAGTTCGTTTCCCACGTAAGCTCCTTGCCGCTCAGGTTATTGGAAGTCAGGCTGAATTCAACTCCCCTGTTGCGTACAGAACCTGCATTGACCCAAACATAGCTGTAACCCGTCGTAGCAGTCAGTGGCTTTTGGTAAAGCAGGTCTTCGGATTTTTTGTTATAGAGATCAACCGTCAGGTCAATGCGGTTGAACAGACTAATGTCAAAACCGAGGTTGGACGCACGGATTTTCTCCCAGGTCAGGTCGGGATTACCCTTTTGAAAAGGCTGTGCGCCTGGCACACCGGCATAGCTGGCAGATTGGGAAATGGTGTAAAGTCCCAAAGATGCAAAGTTCGGGATAGCTGCATTACCTACTGTTCCGTGGCTCAGACGAAGTTTTGCGAAAGAAAGCACCTTGTTGTTTTTGAGGAAATTCTCATTGCTCAAAACCCACGAAGCGCCCAGCTGGAAGAAGTTGGCAGATGAATTGTTTTTACCAAACAAAGAAGAAAACTCATTCACCAGCGATCCAACCAGGAAGTAGCGATTATCGTAGTTGTAATCGGCCTGACCCAGGAACTTGCGGAATGCAACCTGTTCATTGTAGCTGGTCGGCGAAACGAGAATGTCCGTCGCTACCGAAAGTACATCCTGCCCTGCCGGCAAACCCTTGCCCGATACCGTATTGTATTCTGCAAAAGAAGTTTCCGCTTCGGCTACTCCCAGCAAAGTGAGATTGTGCTTCCCGAATTCCTCTGAGTAACGAATGCGGTTAGACGTCAGCAGGCGGTAGTTGTTGTTGTTATTGTTGTAAAGCTCACCTCCATTGGCGCCTCCCTGCTTGGTACGGCGGTCGTAATAAGTGGCGCCGGAGCCGTTTCCGAAGTTCGCTCGGTTGTAGCTGGACAATGTGATTTTGTCAGTCAGATCGTAATCGAGGTTAACATCAAGACTCGTTCTCAGGCTCTTTGCTTTTGCAAAGTTGTACTGGATCGAATGCAGGAAGTTCTCACGGTCGCGGCCCAGCCAGTTCGGATACGAGCGTCCGTCTGTCGGAGCGCCGTTTTCATACGCCGGGTCAAACGGCAGGTTGGTGTACGCATCGTACAAGGTATTGCTGTTCTGATAGTTGTCCCTGGTGTACTGTGCATTGAATAGCACCGCAGCAGTCAGCTTGTTCGTGAGCTGCGAGCGAAGGTTTGTACGGAAGTTATAGCCCGTTTTATCATTTTCAATCACTGTGCCCTGCTCTTTGTAGTAGTTACCAGACACATAGAAAGTTGTTTTATCCGAACCTCCCGACAGCGAGACATTGTGGTTGTTCACAAAAGCGGTGCGGAATGCTTCATTCCACCAGTTCGTGTTGTTTTTCAGAACTGACGGGTCACGCGGGTTGAAAGTACTTTGGAAATCGTACAATTCCTGCGCGTCCATCAGGCGGAAATTCCCTGTTGTTGCCTCTGACCAGCCGAATGTATTGTTAAAGTTGATCTCGGTCTTTCCTGCCTTCCCCATTTTCGTATTGACGATAATAACGCCATTTGCAGCACGTGAACCGTATAAACCGGTAGCCGCCACGTCTTTCAGAACGGTTACATTCTCCACGTCCACCGGGTTATAGCTACCGTCAATGTTCCCGTCGACCACGTAAAGCGGCGAGCTGCTGGCCGAGATTGTTCCCGACCCGCGGATTACCACCCTCGCAGGACTGGTCGGGTCACCTGAGTTGGTGGAAACGACCACACCCGGCGCCTTTCCCTGCAACAGGTTCGGCAGTTCGTTGGAAGTTACGTCGCGCAGCTTCTGACTGCTGATGGTAGATACCGAGCTCGACAGGTACCTTACTTTTTTGGCTGAATAACCCACAACCACCACTTCGTCCAGCCCTTTTGCGTCTGATTCGAGAACGACATCAAGGTTTGTAGCGCCTTCTACCACCACTTCCCTCGTGGTATAGCCGATGAAGCTGAATGTAAGCGTAGTTCCAGGATTGGTGAGATTAATGCTAAATGCGCCATCGATATCGGTGGTGGTACCTTTGGTAGTACCTTTTTCAACGATGCTGACACCGGGCAGTGCCTCGCCTTCGGCAGAAGTAACTTTTCCGGTCACCGTATACTCGGCGCGTTTTGATGCTGTGGCTGCCAGCTTGCCGATGCGCAGGCCAGGATTGGCAGCTTCGGCAGGTTCCTGTCCCATGTACAGCGACAATGCTGCAATGACAGGAATCCTGAATAAATTTTTGTATCGATCTTTCATAACCGAAATGGGTTGGTGAGTGTGAAGATTTTAAGAGTTTAGCTAAATAACAGGTGCATTATCCCGGAACGGGCACAGGTGAGGCGAACTTCCATTGAGTAGTTTTTATAGCGCCATAGGCAATCAGTTTAATTTTGCATTTATAATTAAGTAACCGGCGAAATGTAATTAAATTTTAAGTATTCTCGTTTTTGGAGAATATTATTTTGACATTCTGCGAAAAACTTCCATTTAAATTACTATTGAACATGCCGTAAATACAAAAAGTGTGCACGTGCACACTTTTTGTATAAAGACCGTATAAAGGTTGTCCTACTTATAGTCGAGCCATGTAGTTGCCTGGCAATCGGCGTTGGTCCGGAACCGGATCCAGCGGGATGCAAACTCTTTTGGAAAATCGAAATGGAGTGTCTCGCCCGGCTTTACCGTGAAGGTTTTGTACTCCATCCAGGGACCGTTTCCAACCGGATCCGCTTCAAGGGTAAATGTAACAGCCGCCGTTGCATGATGTGAGAGCGACAGTTTCTTTTTGTCATAAAAACTGATCAGGTAAGGATCGGAAGATTCGCCTGCTTTCACTTTCGTGTCTTTCCACGGACCGCCGTGGCCGGTTGGTTTGCCCAGCTTCCAAAGGTCGTCGATCGCACCTGCCCACACAGCCGCTTTTTTGTCATTCGAAACGATGATGTGGTTGTTTTTGGAGGCTTTGTCGGCATCAAGGCCGGTCATCACCAGCAAGCCGCGGTACGAAGCGTAGTCGTTGATCCGGAAGTTGTGCGAAGCAACTGGGCGGATCTTCGCGTAACCGTCTGCATTCTCGGCAGGCAGCTCGTAAAACGTCCCGTGGCAATTGAAAAGGTCGCGCTCGGTGGCTACCTCGCGACAAATCCGCAATGCGCCGTCGTTTGTTAAGCCGGTAAAAGCGTCGTTCCCCAGTGGCAGCCGCCAGCGCCTTCCCTTATCATCCACGACCAGCACCGAAGCTGCATCCACAGTGACCACTTTCTGCGGGATCGCAAATTTGGTTTTTACAAAATCCAGCGTTTTCGCATCGTCTTTTCGTATCAGTTTCATATCGGCATCCAGCTCATAATAGCCCGTCTCTTTCGGTGCGCTTCCGCTGTAATCCATGGCGGCCAATGCCATTGTGCGACGGTTTTCGCCCAGGCCATAGATCAATCCTCCCGTGGTTTTGGCATTGGAAGCCAGGGTCAGACCATTGAAAATAGCATCGTGCGTAGCAGTACGCTGGTCAGTGTCCGAGTAGTAAAAGTGCGCCGTCACGTTCGTGGCAGTTGCCGCTTTCAACCTGATCCACTCGCCTGTTTCAGCATTTGTAAAATCAATGCGTTTGGCGCCTTTTGCAGGTACCGAAATGGATTTCAATGCAGACCAGCTTCCTTTTCCGTTCTTATCAACTTCCATGGCAAAGCTCACTTCACTGTCTCCGTTATTTTGCACCCAAACAGACCTTTGAGGCCAGCCTGCAAATAAAAATGGCTCGGAAGTTTCCCCTGCTTTGACATTCTCCTTCAACCAAACCGAACCTTCTGCGGTGTTCGGGCCGAGTTTATCGGGCTGGTCAAGCGGGGTAAACCACAGGTTGGAGTTGGATTGTCCCGGACCTTCAATGCCGCCTTTCGCTTTTCTTTTGTTCAAAAACTCCCGTTGTGCCGAATCATCGCAGCCGAATACAAGCTGATCATTCCAGCGGGTATAGTCGCCGATCACTTTCAGATAAGCCGAGCGCGGACGTATTCCGGCAGCATTTCCCGAAGTGAAAGCACCTGGAAACTGCCAGAACATACCGTGCATGGTCATCAGATAGTCGGGCTTTGCGGCCGTTCCCACGTCCCGGATACGCGGCCACTCGGTGTTCCAGCCGTGGGCGCCATCGTAAGCGTGACTTGCTTTCGGTAACCTGTAAAAGCTCCATTTCCCATTGTCGCGCACACCCAGCAACACCGACTTATGGTCCCAGCCCGTCGCCCAGATCGGGTCTGTTTCTGCGTTTTTGTTTCCGTAAATTCCTCCGGGGCCTGTTACTTCCACAAACTGGTTGCGGCGCACCACTTTCCAGTCTTTCCCATCCCATTCCGCCAGCACACCCGACTCGATATCGAAGTCGATCTCGGCACGTTTTCCCGGTTCGCCGTTATTGGAATAAACCACCACACCCTGGCCCGAGTAAAAACCCTTTCCATGCGTTCCAGGCAGCAACCCTTTAAACTGGTAGGTCGCTTTATCGGCCGCTTTGGCGCGGTCTACATTCCCGTCTTCGTAAAGCATGGTCGGTT
Source organism: Dyadobacter sp. Leaf189 (assembly GCF_001424405.1). Taxonomy (GTDB): domain Bacteria; phylum Bacteroidota; class Bacteroidia; order Cytophagales; family Spirosomataceae; genus Dyadobacter. The sequence continues at coordinate 2,004,389 of NZ_LMPS01000001.1, read as the reverse complement.
TCAGCGTAGCAACATCAACTTCATAAACCCCTTCTTCCATAGTCCCGTACAGGATTTTGTTCTTAGGGTCGGTCAAATGCCTCGCATTGCCTGTGTGCCTGCCGGGCATCTCCTTGTAAGGTATCACACGCACATTGGCCTTTTCATCAATCGCATAAGGTCCGATGAAAAGCTGTTTGCTTTCATGATGGATCATGCGGTTGGCAGGAGTACCGCCGATGCTGCCCGGGAAAACAGTTTGTTTCAGGTCCGCGCTGATCTCGTACAATTTATCAGAAGAGCCAAAAGGCAAATGCGGGCCGTAAGTGATAACCCAAAGCTTGCCTGCCCAGGGTACCACTGCCCCCGTGCCACATTCGCCTTCATTGTTGTACATCGCCAGGTGCGGGTATATCCCGCTAAACGATGGTTTGCCTTTGAGCTGCGCCTTGGCAGCATGCCCGCAGAGTACCAACCAACCCAGCAACAGGGTCAGGAGTGAATATCTTTTCATTAAAACAATCATTAAGCTTATTATAAATGGGAAAATGAAAACTAGTAACCAGGGTTCTGCGTGATATTGGTATTCACCCTGCGTTCCACAGCCGGGATCGGCCACAGGTACTGGCGGCTTTTGTCAAAACTCCGCTGCGCGAGCACTTTTACGTCGGTACCAAATCCTGAATAATCGGCAATACCATCGTCATCAAGTGGCGTCACGCCGGGGAATGGCCATTTGGCGCGGTTTTGCGCTGCGGGATCAGGCAAACCGATTACCGGGCGGGTAAGTACTTTTTCGGCGAGCTTCCAGCGGATCAGGTCCATGTAGCGCAAGCCCTCTCGCGGAAATTCCACACGCCGCTCCCGGCGTACCAGCTGCCTCAGTACATTCGCATTGGCAGCTGCCACAGCAGGATACGATTTGGTTTCTTCCACGCCCACCCCGTAAGCGCGCGCCCTTACCTGGTTGATTGCCGTCAAAACGGTCGCATCAATTTCCCCAAGCTCGATCTTCGCCTCGGCGTATGTCAGCAGTACTTCCGCATAGCGGATAATGATTGCGTCATTGTCTTCCACAAGCCGATCAGGCCAGGTTTGGTCAATGCCTTTTTTCCATAAAAACCCGGTGAAACTCGCAAATGCAGCCACTGCACGTGTGTCTTTGTTAGGTACCTTCCTGTTTTCCTTCGAACTGAAAACCTGCAAAGAGTCCGGGTGCGGCGTGTAATTGTAGCCCAGCCACTGGGTATTGAACTCAACTACCGTGGCTGTGAGGCGTGGATCGCGGTTTTTAAACGGGGCTTTCGGGTCGTAAAGCGGCGATTCGTCTATCGGTTTGCCGTCAATACATTCATAGGCATCCACTATATCCCTTGTAGGAAGCTGCGCGCCGAAGCCGCCTGCATTTCTTGAAATATTATCCTGGACGTAAATTGCCGGACTGAAAACCTGCTGTTTTTCATCCCGCGGAATACTGATGATCAGCTCGCGGCTTGTTTCACCGGCCCGGGTAAAAAGCGGCGCGTAGTTCGGATGCAGCTCGTAACCCGCTCCTAAGTCCATAATTGCTTTTGCCGCATCGCGTGCAATCGCCCATTTGCCCAAATACAAGGCAGTACGCGACTTAATGGCGAGCGCTGCCCCTTTTGTCAGCCTTTTTGTCTCCGCTGTCGCATAGGTTACTGGCAGGTTTTCGGCTGCAAAATCAAGCTCGGAGAAAACAAATGCAAGGATCTCATCTTTGTTCGTCCGCGCTACCGTATACGATTCTTCCAGCAGGAGCGGCTCGGTGAGCAAAGGCACATCGCCGAAATGCGTGATCAGGCGCGAGTACTGGTAAGCGCGGATCAGGCGCATTTCAGCTTCAAGGCGGACCAGGATGGAAGCCGGGGTGTTGGCAGCGGCGCGTTCCTTGTTGGCAATAAACGAGTTGGCGCGTGCAATCGCCTTGTATGCATTAAGCCAGAATGTCTGCACAGCCGCATCATCGGCATTCATCGTGCCGCCGATTACTGCATTGGTCAGCTGACCGCGGTGCCACTCATTGTCGCTGAAAAGCTCATTGTCATTCGACCAGAATGCAGTGCGGTACAGGTCGTTCACTGCCAGTTCAAGCTCCGTCTGGTTGGCGTAAAATGTCCCGGTTGAAGCTTCCGATAAAGGATTGAGATCGAGTGTGTGACAGCCCGATAGTGCCGTCGCCACGAGAAAAGTAAATGCTATTTTTTTCATGAGGTAAATGCCGGGTTGGGTTTAGAAACGAATGGTTGCGCCTGCCATGAGCGTGGTAACGATCGGGTAAGAGTAGCTGGCCGATTCCGGATCGAGGTACTTTGGAAATTTGCTCAGCGAGAAAACATCATTCGCCGACATATACAACCGCAAGCTCTGCACACCCGCTTTTTTGATCAGGTCCTGCGGCAAAGTGTAGCCCAGCGTGATGTTCTTCACCCGGAAATAGCCGCCATTGATCAGCCAGTAATCCGAAAGGGTATAATTGGCCGCATTGGAAGTACGCGAAAGTCTCGGGTAAGTCGCCCGCAGGTTCTGTTCAGGCGAATTGTTTGCACTCCAGAACTTGCCCACCATCTCCGTCGGCATATTACCGAACGCTTCTGCAAAAGGCTGTACCGCGTCACTGTTCAGGCGCGACAGCTTTTTAGCAACCCCTTGAAAACTCACCCCGAAATCAAATCCGCCATAGTCCGCGCGCAGGTTACCTCCATACAAATAGCGGGGCAATGCGCCGCCGAGGAGCACTTTGTCGTCGGTGGTGATCTTTCCGTCCTTGTTCACATCCACATACCGGACGTCGCCAGGCTTGGTGGTTACATTCAGTACCGGCGCTCCGGTAATTTCATCCGGCGTCTGGAAAAGTCCGTTGGACAAATACCCAAACCATTCGTTGTATTCGCTTCCATTACGGATAATCTGGTCACCGCGGAACTCCGTGCCTTTCAGGTCTCCGACGGTCGATTTCGCATCTGATAAATTAGCTGCTACCGAATAGCCGATCTTACCAATGCGGTCGCGCCAGGCTGCTTCCAGTTCCCAGCCTTGTACCTTTAATGTACCTGCATTCTGGTTGGGTTTGTCGAAACCGAGGTACAATGGAATATCGAGCGGCAGCAGAATGTCGGTGGTTGTTTTCCTGTAATAGTCTGCGGCAATGGTCAGCCTGTCGTTCAGGAACGCTGCATCCAGACCGAAATCAAGGGTACGGCTGGTTTCCCAGGAGATATTTTCAACCGCATAAACTTGCTGCCCGCCGCCCGTCAGCGGCACTACGCTGCCATTCTGGTAAAAAAGTGCGGTACTGAAATCAATAGTGGCGAGGTAAGGATAGTAAGCCGGATTATTGTCTTTGTCGAGCAGCCGCTCATTGCCCGCTTCTCCCCAGGAGCCTCTCAGTTTCAGGAATGAAAGCCAGTTGCTGCCCTTCATGAAATTCTCTTCGGAAATTGTCCACCCTGCTGATACTGACGGGTAAACCGCTTTACGGTAAGCAGCTGCAAACCTCGATGAAAGATCGGAACGCAGGTTCCCTTGCAGGAAATACTTGCTTTTATAATTGTACTGCACTCTTCCGAAAAACGAATGTAATCCTGATTCATTGGCCCTGCCCGAGTTGTCGCGCAGCTCCGTGGAACCTGAATTCAGGTAAGGAAAACTGGTCAATGCAAACCCGCTTCTCGACGCGGTGAGCTCTTCCAGTGAGCGGTAATTTTCTTCAAAACCTGCCAGTATATCGATGGTATGTGCGCCATTGATCTCCTTCACGTAGTTGGCAAGCAGCTGTCCGTTGATACTCATCGCCTCCGAGCGGCCTTCGGTAAGTACGGTGCGCGCCTGGTTCACAATTGTACTCGGTGTACCGTCGGGATTGGTGTAACGGATCTGCTTGGAGAAGTATTTGTTTTTATCAAGATCAAAAACGGGCGCTACCAATGCAGTGACCGTCAGCCCTTCAACCGGCTTGTAGTTGAATGAGATCCGCCCTCCTATCTGATTGGAAAGCGAACGTGTGAATCCGCCGTCACGCAGCTTGGCCAGCGGGTTTCTGCCGTCTTTTCCGAATGCCAGTCTTCCGTCCGAATACACATCGTCGTAAATCGGCGGCATGATCCGGCTCTCATAAATCGGATTGAAGTCACTGTTGGGCAGTTCATTGGCATTACCCCTGTTGTTTGTCCTTTTGTAAAAAACATCCAGGTTTACACCAATTTTATCATTGACCTGCAAGTCGTTATTGACCCGGAACAGATAGCGATCGTAAGAACGGTTGTCGTAGAAGGCGCCCGAGCTGGAATAGCCCAGCGAAGCTTTGGTTTTGATCTTGGCGGTTCCCATTGTAAACACAAGATCGTGACGCTGGCGCGGCGCATTCTTACGGGTGATCAATGCACGCTGCCAGTCCGTATTCGGGAACTCGTCGGGATTTGCCCGGTTATTTTCCAGGTATGAATCAATAAAAGCCTGTGCAAACGGCCCTGTACTTGCGCCGTCATTGGTGGTTTGCTCATTGAAATACCGCATATAATCCTGCACGCCTACATATTCGGGCATCGCAGTAGCACGCTGCACGCCATATTCGTAAGTGTATTCCAGACTGCCCTGCCCATTTTTAGCGCGTTTGGTTGTCACCAGAATAACCCCCGCTGCGCCCCTCGAACCGTAAATAGCCGCAGAAGCCGCGTCTTTCAAAACGGTAATATTCTCCACATCGCCCGGGTTTACATTGTCAATGCTGCTCACCGGAACACCGTCGACGATCACGAGCGGATTATTGGTACCGATAGTGGTGATACCCCGGATCAGGATATTGGAACCTGCACCCGGCGCACCGCTGCTGCGTGTTACCGACACACCGGCTATGCTTCCCTGCAATGCTTCGGAAACCTGGATAGTCTGCCGGCCGGCTACCTCTTTGGAACCGATGGATGAAATGGCGCCGGTCAGATCCTTCTTCCTTTGCGTACCGTAACCTACCACCACTACTTCCGATAAAGCATTATCTTCCGGCTTCATAGTAATGTCCAGCGCGGATTGTCCCGCTGGTGAAACGTCCTGGCTTTGGTAGCCTACAAATGAAAAGGTGATCGTGACCGGGCCCTGGTCAGGAATAGTCAGCTTGTATAACCCGTTGGCGTCGGTAGCGGTACCGCGCTGGGTTCCTTTAATAACGATGCTCACACCGGGTAACTCCTTTGCAGCCTCGTCTGTAACTTTGCCGGTTATCTCCCTGGTTTGCGCCATTAATGGTGAAATTCCAAAGAGCAACATGACAAAACCTAGTAGAGTTTTTTGTCGCATATTTTTCTGATATTTAGGTTTAGGCCAGATCCGCGAACCTGGTAGAAATGAGAAATTTGAGTTAGCAAATATAATTTTGCATAATACGGTGATCCGAAAAAGCGCTTGACCAGCTGGGTGTACAAAATTATGGACAAGACAAACCTTTACATATCAGGAGTTTAGAGTAAAAGCATTATGGAGAATGGACAAGGTCAGACCAGCCAGTTAGACCACCTCGACTACGGGTGTCAGCTGATCAGCGAGATCTATGGCAAGCCTGATATTCCGGAATGGACAAACAGCGACTACATTCGGCTGAGCAGTATCCTTTACAAGAAGACGCACGTACAGATCAGTCCCAATACGCTGAAACGCATTTTCGGCAAAATCAAAACCGGAGACCGCTACTATCCGCAAAAGGCAACCCGCGACGCATTGGCCAGCTACATCGGCTATCGCGACTGGGAGAGTTTTACGCAGGCAAAACCAATTTCGTCACAACCCGTTTCGATCCCCGCCGCGATGGTGACCGAAGTGCCTGTTCATGGAAACCGGGAGCAAAAACAATTAGCAAAAAAGCCGGTTTCCAGAAGATATGCGCTCAAAATCGTGCTTGGCCTGATCTTTCTTATCGTGCTGATCAGCGCTGCGGAGTATTATGCGGCACGGTACGGAACGCCGGTGGAGGCAGCCCGCCTGGTCTGCCGCAATCCCGTGGGAGGCAATCCGCATTCGGCCGTATTTTCCATTGCCGGGGCCGGCCAGTATGAAGATTCGTCCGACCGGATCTACCTGGAATTCGGCGACGGAAGGAAAGCTGCATTGTCGCAGGCCGATAGCGTTGTAACGCATTACTACGAACGTCCGGGCAGGTACTATGCATTTCTCAAACTCAACAAACAGGTACTTGACTCCTCGGTCGTGTATCTGCACTCAAATGGGTGGACCGCTACGGCAGATATGATGCATGATACCACGCGCGTATATCCTGTTGAGATACCCGGGCTGTTTAAAGGCGGGAAGAATTTTGTGAGCGCCGGAGAAGTGGCGCGTGCTGGTGTAGATACAAACCGTACTTTCTTTGTCGATTTCATCAACAGCCAGCCCACGGAGATCGATGGCGACAATTTCAATCTTGTAACCAGCATACAAACCTCAGCCGATCGCGCAGGTGTGCGTTGCTCACAGGTACAGCTGACGATTTTCGGAGAGTCTGCGCGGCACGTGGTGGATGTGATGAAGCCGGGCTGCCTGCATTGGACCAAACTGCAACTTTCGGAGATCACCAAAGACGGCAAGCAGAACGGACTGGACTTCCTCGGCGCAGATTTTCGTGCAGGCGGGAAGTTGCAGCTGCGGATCGAAAATAAGCGCGCCAGGCTGTACATCAACGATAAACTTGTGTACGAAGGCGGTTACCAGCGCCCGCTGCACCGCATTTATGGCGTCAGCATTTCATTCTCTGGCATTGGCAGCATCAATGCAGTTTCGCTGACAGACATTAAATCTGGAAAAGAATTCGCAGGCAACTTTTAAAAAGTCACCTGCGAAGGCATAAGTTTACCGATATATTCGTGCAAAGTAATCCTGCCACGGTGCGGCTCCAACGTCACTTCGTACGATCTGCTCAATGTAATCGCACTCATATTTGCAAGTGATTCAGCTGCCGGTTCCGAGAAACCTGCGCCATTCAGAAACCCTCGCCAATCCTGTTGAGGTACCTCTACCGGAGTTATTGTTTTTTGCAGTTTTTGAGAAAAAGCGGCTGCTACATCGCCAGAACTGTAATTCTCAGGACCTTCAACATAATGCATTTCTGCATTCTTGTCAAAACCTGTAAGCAGCTCAGCCGCGAGCGCACCGATATCTTCGGGCGCGACCATCGGGATCTTGAAATCAGCTGGATATAAACTCTGGAGTTCGCCTGTCTGATTAGCCAGGTCAATGTACATATCCCAGTTGCTCATATAATAGGCTGCGCGGATAACGGCGTAGGGAATGGTTTGCCGCCCCAGCGCCTGCTCCATTTCGTATAATGTACCCAGGTCGCCGATGTGTTCGCCAGGCTGCGCCCCGTAAGTTGACAGCGCCACAATGCGCGCCAACCCGGAACCGTCCATCGCTTTAAAAATGGAGGTTAAGCTCCTTCTCTCCTCTTCTACCGTATCAGTATGTGGCAATGCGGGCGGATTGAGCAGGAAAAGTGTTTTACCTTTTGCAAAAACACGCTTCAAATCTTCACTATTAAAAACATCAGCGATTGCTACCTGCGCTCCTTTGTTGGTGAAAGCTGATGCATTTTCCGCATTTCGCGTTACAATGGTCACCGGCTCCCCTTTGCTGAGCAATGCATTGGCAACAGCTGAACCTACGTGACCGGTACCTCCCAGTATGATATGCATATCGTTTTCAGTTATGTGAAAAACCCCTGATTTCTCAGCAAAACAGCAAATACTATTCCCGGCACGCTGGCACTTCGGGATTGCCATTTTTTCATTTTGCAAAAAGAGCCGTATAATCTGCCGCGAATGCATTAAAGCTGCGGGGCTCCTGGCCTGTTGCTTCCCGCACGCCGGTTTCAATCGAAGCCGCCTCTCCCCTTTTATAATGTGCATAATCTTCGATCAATCCTTCTGCCTGCCAATCGGGAAGGCCGACGTGCCGCAACATATCGCGCAGCGCTTCTGACGGTATGTCGACAAAACGAATGTTTCTTCCGGCAGCTTCCGATAATTGCGCGGCCATTTCGTAGTGCGACAAAGCTTCCGGGCCGGTCAGGTTGTAAATCCTGTTTTCGTGCGCCGCGCTTGTCAAGGCTTCACCCGCAGCAGCGGCAATGTCCCTGGTATCCACCACGCTCACTTTGGCCTCCCCGATCGCTCCGAAGAACTGGTCCTGATAACGAATGGTATCCCTGAATTCCAGCAGTCCCTGCATGAACAAGTTCGGGCGCAGGAATGTGTACTTCACCCCGGATTCAATAATGGCCTGCTCCACTGCGGCGTGGTAGCGTAAAAACCTAACCGGCGAATGCAGGTCTGCGGCCCATTGCGAGAGTTTGACAATGTGTTTTACACCCGCTTTCACTGCCAGCTCTACAAAACGCAGCTGCTGGGCTTCTGCGAGTTCGGAAGAGTTTGTGAGGAGAAATGCTTTTTCGATACCGGTGAGGCTACTTTGAAGCGACAGCGCGTCGTTGAAATCGCCTGTTACATATTCTGCATTCAGTTGGTATTCGGCATTCACTTTATCCAGTGAACGCACCATTGCACGGAACGGGGTGCCTTTGCCGGACAGGTATTGCGTAAGTTCCTTGCCAATGTTTCCGGTTGCGCCGGTGATCAGGATTTTGGGTGATTTTGCAGTTTCCATTTGTGGTAAAAGTTTATGGTTTTGATTTATTTTTTACCAAAATTAGGAGCCTGCTTGCTGCGGAAATTGTAAGAAAACGAAACGCACGCCAACTATAAAAACGCATGAAAGATACCGGCAATGTACCTCCGCAGCCAATTGGCAGGCATTTTGAAGTGGCAGGTGAATTGTCCGACGTGATCAAGCACGTATACTGTATCCGCACGCCGGAAGACTTTGCTACGATGACGCAGCATTTGTCACCCAGCCTGGAAATGATGCTGATTTTCAATTTTAGCGAGCCGGTCAAGGTTTCGTTCGGGGACAAAGCGGCGGAAAGCCAAATGCTCGAACAGGTCGCCGTAGCGGGACCATTGCGTAAAATGATGAACTATGAGCTGCTGCCAAAAGCTGATCTGATGGTCGTTGTATTCAGGCCCAATGGATTTTACAGGCTCTTCCAGGTTCCGGTGGATACCATGGAAAGTGAGGTGATCAGGAACCCGGATGTAATGTTGGGTATCGGCGGATTTAGGGAACTTTGGGAGATATTGAAGCCACTTCATACGCTGGAAAGCCGCATGAATGTACTGATCGACTATGGCAATATCTTCATACGAGAGCCCGATGCAGAAGCGCAGTTGTTGCTTGGTGATTCGCAGCAACCGGGATCCGGCAATGCGCAGCCCTCCAAGGCAATTGCCATTGACGCGGATCTTTCAACGCGTACGATCCAGATGCGTTTCCAAAAATATATGGGGTTCTCGACTAAGGAGCTCGCCCGTTTCCTGCGCTTCAAACAGGTTATTGCATTCATTCAGCAGGACGGGAGCTCGGTTGACTGGCTTTCCGTCGTCGACCAGTTTGGCTATCACGATCAAAGCCACCTGATCCGCGACTTCCGCCATTACCTTTCCACAACTCCCCGAAAGTTTGTGCAGGATTTCCTGGGCAAAGAATTCTGTGTCAGCAAGGGCTGATTCGCGGTTAGTTTACTCCTGGATCAATTTTTATATACATACAATGGAACACAACTGACTCTATCAAAAACTTTATGACCCTGAGAAAAGCGCGGAGGCGCATTGCGATTATCGGAGGCGGACCAAGCGGCCTTTTTATGTATAAAAAGTTGGTCAGATCGAAGACCCGCTACGATATCGATATTTTTGAAAAAACAGAAACCCTCGGCGCCGGCATGCCGTACAGCAAACAGGGCGCCAATCGTGAACATATCACAAACGTGTCAGGTAACGAAATTCCCGAACTCGTCACGACCATCCAGGAATGGATGAAAACGGTTCCCGAAAGCCGGCTCTCTCAGTTCAGCATTGATCCTACTAAATTCAACAAGTACCACGTTCTGCCTAGACTGCTTTTTGGCGAGTATCTGTCTGACCAGTTCCAGCTCCTGAAAGCAGAAGCCGATAAGAAAGGAATAAAGACCAATGTACATTATAACAGCCAGGTTTCGGATATCACCGATTACCCCACGCAACAGACGGTCCTCATTGAAACCCAAGGAAGCGAGCCGAAGGAATTTGACGCGGTGGTGATCAGCACCGGGCACAAATGGCCGGCCAGGCACGAAGGGAAGATTGAAGGATACTTCGACTCTCCCTATCCTCCTTCAAAACTGGAACTGAAACTGAACCACACCGTCGCCATCAAGGGAGCTTCGCTGACAGCGATAGACGCGATCAGGACGCTGGCGAGGCAGAACGGCCGCTTTTACTGCGACGAACAAAACAAGCTCGTTTACGAAGGCGACAAGCAAAGTTCACGTTTCAAGATCATGATGCATTCCAGGAACGGGCTGCTGCCTGCGATCAGGTTCCACCTGGAAGAGCCGCAGGTAACTGGCAAATCCCTGCTCACCGAGGAAGAGGTTATCAAGAAAAGGAAGGAAAATAATGGATTCCTGCCGCTGGATTATGTTTTTGAAAAGAACTTTAAGGAAGGTTTCCGCGATGGACATCCCGAAATCTATCGCAAAATCAAGAACCTGACGATGGAGGAATTCGTGAAAATGGCCATGGATATGCGCGAAGGGAAACCGCCATTCGAGCTTTTCAGGGAAGAATATAATGAAGCTCTGAAGTCCATTGAACAGCGCGAGTCCATTTACTGGAAAGAAATGCTGGCCGAACTGAGCTTCCTGCTCAACTACCCTGCGAAATACTTCTCTGCCGAAGATATGTTGCGACTGGAAACGGTTTTAAAACCGCTCATTGCCACAGTGATCGCATTTGTGCCGCAAAGCTCCTGCGACGAGTTATTTGCATTGCATGAAGCAGGAAAGCTGGATATCATATCAGTAGGTCACGACGGCGAAACCATACCGCAGAAATCAGGCGGGATCATTTACAAATACACGGGTGAGGATGGAAAAACGTACCGCAAGACGTTCCGCACATTCGTCGATTGTTCCGGACAGAAAGCCTTTCCATTTGAAGAATTCCCATTTAAAGGTTTGCTGATGAAAAAGTCGGTGAGTGAGGCGCATCAGCGGTTCCAGTCACAAGAAGTTGCGTTCAAAATGCTGGAAGAAGGCGATAAAAGGATTGTCCGCAATGCAGTGGGCGACTATTTCCTGAAAGTACCCGGCGTGGCAATCAATGATTGCTTCCAGATCGTCAATGAATACGGTGCGCCCAATGAGCGCGTATATATCATGGCGGTACCCTATATCGGCGGTCATAATCCCGATTATTCAGGGCTGGACTTCTGCGAGCAGGCATCTGAATTCATCGCTGAAAAGATCGCCGAGACAAGCCTATGACAGATACCCCTGCCACTCTTTCTGAAATATGGATTTATCCGGTAAAGTCGCTTGGCGGGGTAAAACTAAATGCGGCACAGGTGGAAGAGCGTGGGCTGCAATGGGACCGCAACTGGCTGATTGTTGATGAAAACGGCATTTTCCTGACCCAGCGCGAGCACAACAGAATGGCACTGATCGGTGTGGCGGTACATGCCGGAGGTTTGGAGATTTTTGATAAAAACAATCCGCAGAACTGCATTCAGGTACCATTTGATCCTGTTACTGATCAGGAGAAAAGCATCAAGATCTGGAAAGACAGGTTAACCGCCTGCACGGTATCTGACGAGGCCGATAAATGGCTCTCCGCACAGCTGCAAAGGAAAGTACAGCTTGTGAAACTCCCGGAATCCTCCTCGCGCCTTTCGCCGCCCGGACTCGGAAGTGAACAAAAGCGGGTCAGCTTTGCCGATGATTTCCCATTTCTCCTCATCTCCGAAGCCTCCCTTGCCGATCTGAACAGCAGGCTCGTTCACCCGGTAACCATGGACCGTTTTCGTCCGAATTTTGTAGTCGCCGGCACTTTGCCTTTTGAAGAAGATTCATGGAAAAACATCTCGATCGGTGGCATTAATTTCGAAGTAGTATCTCCCTGCGAAAGGTGCGTGGTAGTGACGGTTGACCAGCAAACCGGCCACCGCAGTCCCGAACCGCTTAAAACGCTGGCCGGCTACCGCAGGTCTGACAAGAAAATCCGGTTTGGTCAAAATGTGATCGGGCTGGGAACGGGTACCGTCAGCACAGGAGATTCCGTGTTGGTTATTGAGGCTGATCGGTAAGACTTTCAAGAAAATCAATCACCTGCGCTATCTCTTTCGGCGTCAGATTCAGCTTATCAGCAGCCAGCGTCTGGTTAGGTACGCTGATTTTCAATCCTGCTCCTCCCCCTTCGTTATAAAATTCCATAACCTGCTGCAAAGTCGCATAAGCGCCATTGTGCATGTAAGGCGCGGTTTTCGCAATATTCCTGAGCGTACTTGTCTTAAATGCGTGCTGCCACTGCGGAAAACGGTTGTACTTGCCCCTGCCCTTGTCCGTGTCCATCACCGGGTGTACAAAATCCGCATTGCTGGTGACACCGAGCACTTCCGATTCCGTGCGCTGGTAATCCGGAGGCACGGTTCCGTTAAACAGCGGCACAAAGTGGCAGGTACCGCATTTGGCTTTGCCCATAAATACATTGAAACCCGCCACCTGACTGTCAGTCAACGCTTTTTTCTCGCCGCGCATATACCTGTCGAAAGGAGAATTGAACGGGCTGAGCGAGCGGACAAAAGTGGCAAGCGCATTCTGGACAAAAACCGGACGGATACTGTCAAGCTCGGGATAAGCTCTTTCAAAGAGCGTGCGATATTCCTTGTCAGCAGTGAGTAAGCGCGTAAATTCCTTCAAAGACCCGCGCATTTCGTCGGTATTGTGGATCACGTCCGCAGCCTGGTCTTCCAGGGAAGGTGAACGTAAATCGTAGAACAAATTTTGCTGCAAAGCCGCATACATTACTGTGGGTGCATTGCGCAGGATCGGATTGTCGGTCGCGCCGTTGCTTGTTTTCAGTCCGTCAGTATAAGCGAGCGCCGGATTGTGGCAGGAGCCGCAGTTTGTTTTCCCATTGCCCGATATGCGTGCGTCAAAAAAGAGTTTTCTTCCCAGTGCGACACGGTCTGCGGTAGCACTGAAGCGGCTCACCGAGACCATTGCTTCTGGATCAAATGCATTTTTCTCAAAAAGGGTCGCCGCATCGCTGCGCAGCAACTTGCGGTCTTTACTGAACGGAATAGATGCCAGCACCTGGTTTTCATGCAGGGCTTCGCAAAAAGGATTGATGTGTTCGGTGATAAATGCCGCCCGGTCAAAACTGTTGAAATTTTCACTCTGATCTAAAAACCTGACAGCATTCTCAATACGCTCATGCAGCTGGTCAACTTCCGGCAATGTATTTTTATAAAAGCCGAGATAGTCTTCCGCAGCGAGGAGCACCACTCTGCTTTCGGCGATCGCATTGCCCGATGCCGGTGTGTCAAAACCGGAGATACCGAGCGAAATCAGCCTGAACATTTCCAGCCGGATCGCGTCCAGCACATGCGAGTCCGTGATCCTGATATCAGCCCATAACATTTTCATCCGCTTGCTGTTCACCTGCAACTTCCGAACGTGGCGGATCAGCTCTTCACGATCCAGCGGCTCGTCTGTATAAATCAGCTCCTCGATCACTTGTAAGCCGCCCGGCTCAAAAACGGCATTTTCCTCATCCTCCACCTCATCCAGCGGCGCGCCATTTACAAGCCTGACGGTGGTAGGAAAAAAGTACTCGGCAAAAGCCTCCGTTTTCTTGTAATGCAGCCTGAGTTCGAGAAACTTCTCCTGCAATTCAGTTTTGTCGGAGCTGGTACGTACATAACCGAGGAAGTCTTCATTCCTCGCAATGAGCGTGTTCAGATCTTCCAGAAACTGCGCGTAAACTTTCTCGCTTGCGTCCCGCCCGCCGGTACAGCCGACCACCAGCCAGGCCGACAAGCAGCCCATTAATACCAAAAATCTTTTCATACATATATAAGTACAAAGGAAGGCTCCGTAGCGGAACCTTCCCGATGCATGATGTTGTGATCAATTATTTTCTGATACCCCTTACGATCACGGTTTGTCCGCCTTCTTTGTTGGTAGAAATGCCGCTTCCGTCAGCGCCTTTGTATTTTTCATCCTGCCACGTGTGCGGGTGCAGGTTGATCATGAAAGTTTCAGGAATACCTGTTACTTCTGAAATATCGATCATCGCGCCGTATTCCCAGGTACTCAGACTGTTGTTACCCACGGAGTTGTATTTCGCATTGAATGTCGGATCGTTGCGGCGGTGGTTCATGCGGAGCATTGCCTTGCTCTCCTTGGTCGCAATGTTATACTGCCAGATCGTACCATCGTGGTCATTGTCGCGGTAGAATGAATCACCGTCTTCCTGTACATACACGTAGTTTTTTGTGACGCAGATATTGTCAGGGTTCACGATGAAGCTGCCAGGTTTATCGGCACCGTCCATAATGATGTTCAGCTTTCCTTTCAGCGGGTTGGTTTTTTCAAATTCAAGGTGGTACACCCGGCCCCACATGTTCTTGCCTGCTACCGGCGTTACTTTATCCGGCTGGCTCACACCTGTAGCGGTGAAGTAGATCTCGCGTCCGGCGCCATTGCCGCCTTTTACGTAGTCGATATCCTCAACCCGGGCAAACTGGATCATTTTCTTGTCCACGGTTTGCGCCTGCAATTCTGTACCTGTGCTCGTTTTTACATTGTCAAAAGGCACGAATTCTACATCGTAGCTCTGTCCCTTTACCATATCCGTCTCCACGCTTTCCTGGTTGGTACGGCGCAGTGCATATAGTTTACCATTGTTCAAATCACCTACTACATCGGATACATAAGCTACCAGCTGCCCGTTTGTATCATCTTCACCGATGATGATCACCGTTTTTCCGGGAAATGCATCTTTCGGAAGTGGTACCGCGTTTTCTGCATTCCATTTACCGAATGCAGCCACAGTACGCGTCTTGTTTTTCTTGTCAGCCGGAGCGAAAGGATCGATCGCGTGTGTCATCGATTCGGAGTTGGATTCTCCGGCAGTCAGGAATAACGGCCCGAAACCGTGCTCTTCTGGCGTTGCCATGGTAGCAGAGCAAAGTCTCCATTGTCCACCTTCCGCATCTACGATATACTCGCCTTTTACCGGTTTCAGTTCTTTATCCAGGTAAACGCGCGATACAGAAAACAGGATCTCGTGGTTGTTGATCATCACAAATCCTTCGCCATTCGGGTTTTTCATGAATGCACCTCCGTCCGGCTGTGCGCCGTAAATAAAATCCGGTGATTCGGGAAGCTGGTCGTCTGAACTGATCAGTGTCGTGATTTTCAGGTCTTCAAATCCGGGCAGCGACTGGATCAATGCGGGGTTTACCGAGCGGTTTACAAGCTTGTCGGGATCGACGGGCTGGTTGGTATGGTCCTGCAATGCGCATCCTGAAAACGTCATGGACGCCAGAATGATGGAAGCTGCGCCTGCAGCCTTGGAGAAAGTAAGATGTCTGGTCATGGTGAGTTGTTTTCACAAAGCTATCCCGCCAACAATACCTGGCAGTTAAGCCAGTGTTAAGCAATTGTGATCCTATTCTGCGGGTCTTTGAAAATCATCAAAAACAAACCCAACCTGACTCCCTGTTGCACATCTTATCACCTTATATTTGCCGCCACATGAAGCTGCTTTACTACATATTATCGCTGTACACGATCCTGCTTTCCTGCATACCCTGCCAGGATGAAGCACTGGAACCGGTCAGTGAGGTATACGCAGCAAGTATCCGCGCCGATCAGCCTGCCGATGCGCACGCAGCGGTGGACCTTTGCTCACCCTTTTGCATTTGTGCGTGCTGTGCGGGAATCACTTTACAGCAAGTGCCCGCAGCCTTACCCGAAGCATCTTCTTCCCTCATTTTCCAGGACCGGTTTGATACTTATACCACGCCCGGCCACAGTGAAAACCTGAACAGCATCTGGCAGCCGCCCAGGGCTTAGTGTACACCGTTTGTTGTTTTTTGCAAATGCCGGAGCTTTCGCGACGGCAGAAGCGCATCCGTACACGCAATCCCATTTAAAATGCTGGATAAAATCATCCATTTCTCCATTCACAACAAGCTTGTGATCGGGATATTTATGCTTGCCCTGGTTGCGGGAGGCATTTATTCACTTACCCAACTCCCCATTGACGCCGTACCTGACATTACCAATAACCAGGTTCAGATCATTACCACAAGTCCGTCGCTGGCCGCCCAGGAAGTAGAGCGGCTTGTTACTTTCCCGGTGGAAACGGCCATGGCCACCATTCCGAATACCGAAGAAATCAGGTCGATATCCCGGTTCGGACTGTCGGTGGTTACGATCGTGTTCAAAGACCAGGTTGACGTTTACTGGGCCCGGCAGCAGGTTTCGGAGCGGCTGCAAAGTGCCGCAGAACAAATACCGCCCGGTACCGGCACGCCCGAACTCGCGCCTGTCACGACCGGACTCGGCGAGATATACCAGTATGTGCTGCATACCAGGCCGGGATTTGAAAAACAGTACCCGCCCATGGAACTGCGCAGCATTCAGGACTGGCTGGTGCGCAGGCAGCTGCTCGGTACCGAGGGCGTAGCCGAAGTGAGCAGCTTCGGCGGTTTTTTGAAACAATATGAAATCGCCATTGATCCGGTTAAACTGAGAAGTGCGCAGGTGACCATGGTCGACGTTTTTACCGCCTTGGAAAAGAATAACCAGAATACCGGCGGGGCTTACATTGATAAAAAACCAAATGCCTACTTTATCCGCAGCGAAGGGCTCATCGGCAGTCTGGCTGACATTGAAAGGATCCGGGTGAAAGAACTTGAAAACGGACTTCCGCTCCGCATGAGGGACATCGCGAAGGTACAGTTCGGCGCGGCAGTGCGCTATGGTGCAATGACGCGTAATGACGAGGGCGAAGTAGTGGGCGGACTGGTACTGATGCTCAAAGGCGCGAATGCATCCAAAGTGATCGGGAATGTAAAGGAGAGGATTGCGCAAATCAGCAAATCGCTGCCCGAAGGAGTCGTAATAGAGCCTTTTCTGGACCGCACCAAGCTGGTGAACAAGGCAATCAGTACGGTTTCGCGTAACCTGATCGAGGGCGCATTGATCGTCATTTTTGTCCTGATCCTGTTGCTGGGAAACCTGCGGGCCGGGCTGATAGTAGCTTCGGTAATCCCGCTTTCAATGCTTTTTGCCGTGACGATGATGAACATCTTCGGTGTATCGGGCAACCTGATGAGCCTCGGGGCAATTGATTTCGGGTTGATCGTCGACGGCGCTGTGATCATCGTGGAAGCGACCCTCCACCACATGGCGGCCAGAAAACTGACCGGCAGACTTACGCAGGACGAAATGGACGCGGAAGTATATGCATCAGCCTCCAAGATCCGCAATTCGGCCGCATTCGGAGAAATTATTATCCTCATCGTTTACCTGCCGATCCTCGCACTGGCCGGCATTGAAGGCAAGATGTTCAAGCCAATGGCGCAGACTGTCAGCTTCGCCATTCTGGGCGCATTCATTTTATCACTCACCTATGTACCCATGATTTCAGCCCTTTTTCTAAGTAAGGAAAACCGGCATTCCCTTAACATTTCCGACCGGATCACGGCATTTTTTCACCGCAGGTACCTGCCTGCGCTCGCATTCGCATTGAAAAACAGGCTGGGTATTATAGCAGGCTCCGTGCTGCTGTTTGGTGTTGCGCTCTGGCTTTTTCTGAAAATGGGCGGCGAGTTTATCCCGCAGCTTGACGAAGGTGATTTTGCCATTGAAATGCGTGTGCTGACCGGCAGCTCACTGTCAGAGACCGTGGATGCGAGTCAAAAGGCAGCGGGATTGCTTAAAAAGCATTTTCCCGATGAAGTGGTGGAAGTGGTCGGCAAAATAGGCTCTTCGGAGATACCCACAGATCCTATGCCCGTGGAAGCTGGCGACGTGATGGTGATTTTGAAAGAAAAATCGGAATGGACAAAAGCGGCCGGTCGGGAGGAGCTCGCGGGCAAAATGCAGGAACTCCTCACGGAGACAATCCCGGGCGTCACATTCGGGTTTCAGCAGCCGATCCAGATGCGTTTCAATGAACTTATATCCGGGGTGAAACAGGATGTAGCTGTCAAGATTTTTGGAGAAGACCTGGCGGTACTCGCGCGGGAAGCAAGGAAAATCGGCAAGCTGGCGGCCGGTGTGGAAGGTGCCGAGGATTTGTATGTGGAGGAAGTAAGCGGGTTGCCGCAGATCGTGGTGAACTTTGACAGGGATAAAATGGCGCAGTTCGGAGTGAATGTTGAAGACGCCAACCGCACGATCAGCACCGCATTTGCAGGAAGCAGCGCCGGACTGGTTTATGAAGGTGAAAAACGCTTTGACCTGGTAGTGCGGCTTGCCAGCAAGAACCGCCAGACGCTCGACGATGTAAAAGCCCTTTTTATCACCACACCACACGGAGAACAAATTCCGCTCAGCCAGGTGGCTGCCGTTGAAATGGTAACCGGCGCTAACCAGATCCAGCGCGAGGATACCAGGCGACGCATTATCGTGGCATTCAACGTAAGGGGCCGGGATGTGGAGGGTGTTGTCAGCGAATTGCAATCCAAAATTGACCGGGAAATAAAACTGCCTGCCGGCTACTATACAACTTATGGCGGACAGTTTCAAAACCTGAAAGAGGCCAACCGCAGGCTGGGCATTGCGGTACCTGTGGCGCTGCTGCTCATTTTCGTGCTGCTGTATTTCAGTTTCAGGTCTGTGCGGCAAAGTGTGCTGATACTCTCGGCCATTCCGCTGTCGGCGATCGGCGGCGTAGTTGCGCTCTGGGCGCGTGGTATGCCTTTCAGCATTTCTGCCGGGATAGGGTTTATCGCCCTTTTTGGTGTGGCTGTTTTGAATGGGATTGTACTCATCGCGGAGTTCAACTACCTCCGCAAACAGGGACTTTCTGATCTGAAAGCCGTCATTTTCCAGGGTACCGAAACACGTCTGCGGCCGGTGCTGCTGACCGCGCTGGTCGCTTCTCTCGGGTTTCTTCCGATGGCATTGTCAAACAGCGCAGGTGCCGAAGTACAGCGTCCGCTTGCCACAGTGGTGATCGGCGGGCTCGTTTCGGCTACATTGCTGACCTTACTTGTGCTGCCGGTCCTTTACCTGATCATTGAATCGCGGTTTGGCAATAAGCTTACTGTTAAACCGCTCATTATTCTGCTGTTACCTGTGTTTGCAGCCAGCAATACCAATGCGCAGGACAATACGGGCACCAGAAAGCTGACCCTGCCGCAGGCGATCGAAGAAGCAGTTTCCAGGAATCCGGAGATCAAATCCGGGCAGTTTCAGGTGGGATACCAGGAAGAATTGTCGGGTACCGCGACCGAAATTCCGAAGACGGAGCTATCCTGGATGGGCGGGCAGTACAACAGCAGGAAGTTTGATAATCATTTTACCTTATCTCAGAGCTTACCCAATCCGGCCGTAAGCAAAAGACGAAAGGCATTGTTTGCGGAACAGGTGAATGCAGCCCGCGCCAGCGTGGAAGTGACCAGGGCTGAGCTGGTCAAAAGTGTAAAGCAAATTTACTACCTGCAACGCTCGGCGAAGAGCAGGCAGCAGCTGCTCCTGAATGAATATGAACGGGCGAGCCGTTTTGCAGCGGCTGCCACACTCCGTTTCAAATCAGGTGAGACAAATCAGCTTGAAGAGGCCGTGGCAAAAAGTGAAGTGGCTGAAATCCAGGCGAGGCTGGCCCAGAATAAAACCAGGCTGGTTAACCTGCAAAAGCAGCTTCAATTAATCGTAAACAGTCCCGCCCCCGTAGAAGCTGCAGAAGATTCAGTAGGCCGACCGGCTTTTACTTCCATTGCAGCTGACGCACAACTTGTGAGCACAAACCCGCTGCTGCGTTTGCTCGAACAGGAAGTGGCAGTGGAGCGTCAGTCTGTGGCCTTGCAAAGAACTGCGCTACTGCCTGATTTCAGCATCGGGTACTTTAACCAGTCGCTCATCGGGAACCAGAATGTAAATGGAACAGAAATCTATTACGGTGCCGGAAAACGATTCCAGGGGTTTCAGGCAGGTATCGGAATCCCTATTTTCAATGGGGCGGCAAAGTCGCGGATCAGGGCTGGCGAGATTAACCAGCAAATTGCGGCCACCCGGCTGGGCTTTGCGAGCATGCAGCTGGAAGCCAATCTGCAGCAGGCCGTACTCACTTACCGGACCGATGCTGACAACCTCAGCCTGTATGAACAAACGTCACTACCTCTCGCGGAGGTGATCAGGGGCAATGCAGCAAAAGCTTACGAAGCAGGTGAGATCGGGTATGTAGAATTTTCGCAGGCGATTGCACGCGCATTCCGGATCAGGGAAACTTACCTCGACCTGGTCGACTCGCTGAACCAGTCGGCGATACAGATTGAGTTCCTGCTCGACAAACCCTGAGCTTTTATTTGATCCCGGTTTTTAATCCAAAAAATATAACATTGAAAAATATAGCCATTCTGATTATGCTGATTTGCACGCTGACTTTTTGCACAAAAAAAGAAGAAGATCAGCCCCACCAAACGGAAGAACAGCACCACGAAGAAGAAAGCAATGTAGTGGAGCTTACCGAGGCTCAGTACCAGACGGCCGGCATTGAGCTGGGTACACTCGGCACGCGCAACCTGAGCGAGGTGATCAATGCGAACGGACTGATCGACATTCCGCCTCAAAACCTGGTAAGTATATCTGCCCCGCTTGGGGGATTTGTGCGGAAGACAGAATTGTTGCAAGGTATGCATGTGAAAAAAGGGCAGCTGCTCGCGACGATTGAAAACCCCGATTTTATTCAGATGCAGCAGGATTATCTTGAAACAGCCGGAAAACTGGAGTATGCGGAGCTGGACTATACCCGGCAGGCGGCGCTGAGCAAAGAGAATGTAAATGCGCAAAAAACCTTCCAGCTGGCTGCGGCAGAAGTAAAAACGCAGAAAGCGCGCCTGGCCGGACTGAAAGAAAGGCTGAAAACCGCTGGTATTAATATGCATGTTCTGGAAAAAGGGACCATTGTGAACAGCGCGGCCATTTATGCGCCAATCAGCGGCTCGGTGACGACGGTTAATGTGAATCTCGGCAAGTATGTGAACCCGACTGACGTGATGTTTGAGATCGTGGATACCGACCATTTGCACGTGGAGCTATCGGTCTTTGAACAGGACATTCCGAAATTGAAAATCGGGCAGCTGGTGCGGTTTACGGTTAGCAATAATCCCGGCAAATCGCATCTTGCGAAAGTTTATCTGATCAACCAGAAGATCAATGAGGACCGCACGGTGCGCGTGCATTGCCATTTGTCGAAAGATGATCCCGGCCTTTTGCCGCAAAATTTCGTCAGCGCGATAATAGAAACTGGTGCGAACCCGGTAAGTGCTTTACCCAATGAAGCTATCGTCGATTTTGAGGGTAAATCTTTCGTTTTTATACAGCAAAATGAAGCGCAGCAAACCGGGAAAGAAGCGCAGGAAGCCCATTTTGTAATGGAAGAAATCAGCAAGGGAACTTCGGAAAATGGCTACACGCAGATCAAGTCACCGGCAGCGGCGAAGCTGAAAGATGCGCAGATCGTCATTAAAGGCGCTTATTCACTTTTATCCAAACTAAAAAACTCGGAAGAAGACACACACGGGCACTAAGTACCCGGCACTGTTGCATTCACACAACAAAAATGCGCCGGGAAGTACCCGGCATATCTTTTGATGCCCCTACGCGTTCGAAGTCCAAAAACACATCCAACGGACCGCTTGGTGCAATCAAAAAATCAGCTTGATGAAAAAGAGATACGCGTTTTTACAACTCACATTTTTGCTCTTTTCCGGGGCCTGCTTCTCGCAAAAAAAACTGGCAAGTGTCGATCTCAAAGATCAGCTATGGTATAAAAACAGCGTGATATACAACCTGGAAGTCGGTGTTTTCAAAGACAGTGACGGCGACGGACGCGGCGATTTCACCGGGCTGATCCAAAAGCTTGATTACCTTACCGCATTGGGCGTTGACGCGATCTGGCTGGCTCCTTTCCAGCCTTCACCGGGCCAGGACGACGGGTACGACGTGGCAGATTTCTATGCAGTAGACGAGAAGCTTGGTACGCCGGGCGATTTTGCTGAATTTATGTTCCAGGCCCAGAAACGGGGTATCCGGGTGATAATGGATCTGGTTATAAACCATACTTCCGAGCAGCACCCGTGGTTTAAAGCCGCCCGCCAGAGCAAGAACTCGCCTTACCGCGACTGGTACATCTGGTCGGACAAGCTGCCGAAAGATTACGATAAAGGAATGGTGTTTCCGGGTGTGCAAAAGGCCGTTTGGACCAAAGACGCTTCGGGTGAGTACTACTATCACCGCTTTTACGATTTTCAGCCTGACCTGAATTTTGCCAATCCGAAAGTAGTCCGGGAAAGTCAGAAGATCATCGGGTTTTGGCTCAATCAGGGCATTTCCGGGTTCAGACTGGATGCGGTACCGTTCATTCTTGAAGTTCCGAAAACGGGAAGTGAAAAGCCTGAGCTTGATTTCCAGTTCCTGACTGATATCCGTCAGTTTGCACAAACGCGCAAGGCGGATGTGGCCATTCTGGGCGAGGCTAATGTAGTTCCGGAAGAGTCAAAAAATTACTTCGGAGAGAATGGAAGCGGAATGCACATGATGTTCAACTTCTTTGCCAATCAGCATTTGTTTTACGCACTGGCGACAGGAAACCTGGATCCGTTTAAAAAAGCAATCATCCAGACCCAGCAAATTCCGCAGGCTTCACAGTGGGCGCATTTCCTGCGTAACCACGATGAAATAGACCTGGGCAGACTAACCGACAAGCAGCGGCAGGAAGTTTATGCCAAAATGGGCCCCGACACGAGCATGCAGTTGTACGACCGCGGGATCCGTCGCCGGCTTGCTCCGATGCTTTCCAATAACCGCAAACACCTTGAACTCGCATATAGTCTGCTTTTTTCCCTTCCCGGAACGCCGGTGATCAGGTATGGGGATGAAATCGGGATGGGCGATGACCTGAGATTGAAGGAGCGGATTTCGGTACGTACGCCAATGCAATGGACTGCCGGGAAAAACGGCGGGTTTACCAGCGCGGATACGGCATTCAGGCCGGTGATCAGTTCGGGAGAATATGGTTACCAAACGCTCAACGTGGCTCAGCAGCAGCGTGATCCCAATTCACTTTTGAGCTGGACGTCGAAGATCATCAGGCTCCGGAAATCGTGCCCGGAAATTGCATTAGGTACCTACCAGCTGCTTGAAACCGGATCACCGCATGTATTTGCGATCCGGTACACATACGAGGGAAAGTCGGTGGTGATACTGCACAATTTCAGTGACAAGCCGCAAAAACTGACCATTACTCTGGAAGACAAAGACACTCTTTTCGACCTGATCAATTTGGAGGATCAGAAACCGGCAGGGAATAAATACACGGTGTCTCTGGATGGATACGGCTACAAATGGTTTCGCGCGGGAGATGTAATGCGTTAATGGGAGATCCTTTTGAATTTGAGGATGTTGCCGCTGAAAAGATCGTCGCCTTCATTTGAAATGTAAAGGCTGCCCTGCTTGTCAAATGCGATTCCTTCGGGCTGTATGAAAATGTTACCATCGAGCGGAAATGCGTCTTTTACTTTCCAGTTTGCATCGGTAGTTACCAGCAGCTTATTGACCGCCGAGAGGATATACCACTCACCGGTCACAGGATTGCGGGCAAGTGCAGAAGGCCGAAATCCGCGCGCTACTTTTCCGTGAATTGCGGCAATTTCATTTACATTAATACTAAATGTGGTGGACGCAAAATTTTTGCGGGTATCTAATGTATAACCTGTTACTGCGGTTTTGGAGTCGTCTCCGGGGCAGTTCTTACAGAGAACGAAGAGCCTGCCCGACTCCTCATCGGCGAACATTCCCTCGTACTCTCCTTTCGGCAGCACGCCTTTCAGCTCCCGCACATTTTCAGCTTCTTCAAATGTGCATTCAGCAATGGGAAAGTTGTAGATCACGCCATTGCTTTTGAGTACAAAAATCGTGTCGCCGAGTATGGAAATATCCTCATAATCCCCCTTTTTGGAAAATTTGGTATGTACTTGCCGGCTTACATCCCAGCCCAGCCGGAACACTTTTCCTTCTTCATCCTGCACGGCATACACAGTGTCGCTGCTCCCGTTGCGCAATGCAATCCCTGAAATCTCGAACAAACTTTCGGGCATATTGAACCTGTCGGGATTTGCCAGATCGTAATCGCCGGTGCGTACCTCCTTCTTCTCGGAAGCATTGCAGCTGACGAGCAATAGCAGGATTATTGCGGGTTTTAGTAAAGAAGGTAAAAAGCTAAAAACGGTCAACTGCATTGGATTAATGTTCAAAAAGCAGGGAAGCCACTACAAAAGAAATCACAGAAACGATGATGCCGAACATGAACACGTTGTACCCGATGCGGAGTAAGCGATACTTTTTACCCAGAACAACCCCTTGTGAATACACGTCCTTTGTGAGCGAACCGTAAAGGAACTCTCGGTCGTTCATCAGTCGCTGCATTCCGCCGGCGTAATCCTGGTAAGACATTCTGTAAAAGTTGCCAAAGAAAAGCAGGTTCACACTTTTGTTGTCAATATCCTCCTGCGAAAACGTCCCGTGCGGGATAGTTGGCCGCGTCGACAGAATGGAAAAGACCATGGTCACGAGGCAAACAGCGAGCAGCAAGGTAGTAGGGAAAATCAGGTAAGTATTATCTTCCAGCCGCCTGATCAGCACACTTAGCAGCACCGAAATGATGATAGATGTGGTTGTGATCATAATATGCGCCTTGTTGTCGGCCATATCGCTTAGTCGCTGATGGTTATTGGAACTGATCCGGAACATGGTTTCGATGCCTTTATCGGGCCGGTCCGACTTTGTTTTCTTATCCTCAGCTACATTCGGCTGCACTTCCGCAGCCTTCAATGCTGCAGGCGGCTCACTGGTATCAGCCGCCTCTGTCTGTTTTTCTTTCAGCTTGGCGAGGTTTTTCTCTTTTTGCTTGTTCAGCAGGTCGCGGCAGTAATCTGTCTGGAACCGGTGGCTTTCAAAAAGCCTGATCGTACTCTCTCGCCACTTTGCCTTGTCGATTTTATGACCGACTTTCTGCTCAGCCTCTTTTCGCACGAGCTTGTTCCAGTCGCTAAACTCGGGCGTGCCGAGGTGGTACACGTCCGCGTCGCATACGATCTGCTCCAATAAGTCCGACGGGTTCTGCGGCCAGATCGTAGCCAGAATGCACTGCTGCACTTTTTCAACGATCTCCTCTCCTATCCCTTCCGATCGCAGGAATGCAGCCGCGAGCTCGGCGCCGCGTTGCTCGTGTCCGGCTGTTTCTCCATTGACATAACCCGTGTCGTGGTACCAGGCCGCTGTCTGTACAATAAACAAATCCCGCTCATTCAGCTCATAGTGACCGCCGATCCGGGCAGCATTGGCCACCACCGATTCGGTATGTACCAGGTTGTGGTAACAAAGCTGCGACAGGTTTTTATTTTTGAAAAAATGATGAACACTGTGCCTTACCTTGTCGAGCTGATGCTGATAATTCATATATATGTGCTTCGGTTGAAGAGTCCGTATTTTGATATGATGCTATTCCCAGTCTACATTCAGGTTTACACCTACCCGCAATGCTTTCAGGCCTGAAACGCCCTGTAATTCTTCCAGATCCAGGAATTCCAGATCATCAAGTAAAGTATTCTTTTCCTGCAAATACCTGATATATCCCACATATTCTTCCGCCGACTTTCCTGCAAAGTACACGAGTGCGATTTTCCCGGGCTGCGTCAATCGCTCGCCTGTGTTCTTGATCCGCACTTTGTCAATGCGCTTCTTGATCACCTGGTACCTGATGTTATAGGCGCCTTCCACATCAAAACGCCGCTCATCGTCACGGAAGCTGATATCTATACTGGTTGAATGGATAAAGATCAGCTGCGTGGTTTCGAGCGGCTTCTCCATTTGCGGTACCAGCGCGTGGGTGATCCGCGTGATAGCTGCCATGGAAGTGAGCTGCCAGAGACGGATGTTTTTGAGGTACAAGTCGCTGAATTTCTTTTCCGGTTCAATCGACTGCCCAATGTAGATATCGTACTCAATCCCGTCCGTCCTGAACTTTTCAAAATAGGTCGGGTAAGCCTGCTGGATTTCCTGGCGAAACAAGTCCAGGTAAAGGTTCACCGAGCTGTTAACCCGCTGCATGGAAGCTTCCAGCGCTTTCCTGTTGGTATTGGCAGTGCCCGTATTTTCATCGATCATACCGAAATAGCGGTCAATCTGGTCCCGCAGCACGACTTCATCTTTATCAAAACGCGCGTTTCTTGCACCGGAACGCTCCACGCTCTCTTCCCTGAAATGCTGCAAAAACGGATGTGCCTCACTATCCAGAAAATCGCGCACTTTCATTTCATCAATGTCCGTCGAATCGTCATTGATCTCCTCGATCCATTTTCTGCATTTGAAGATCATTTCGTCCGCCAGACCAAATCCCAGCTTTTCTTTCAGGGTAGTAAAGGTTCCTATCAATAAGTCAAATTGAAGGTTTAAATCCTGTTTCAATGCAAGGTTCCGCTCGATAGTGGAATTTCTGATATCCACGGCGCCGTACAGCGGATAAACATTCTTGAAGTTGATCTTTTCGATCACGGCAGTCTGCGGATCAAGCGATTTGTCGCGCAGGTAATGCCAGGCCGACTCCCTGAAACGCCACTGCACGGCAGGTTGTAGGGAGGTGAACTTGTCGCGGATCACATTATCGATCGCAGTCCTGAATTCGTCAATGTAATTTTTGAAGATCTGCGCGAGCAGCGGCAGCGCGGCATCCAGCTTGTGCAGCACCTGCTCATCAACCGAATCTGCCCGGCCGGAGTACACTTCCAGCAGCCCGACCACCTTTTTATCATGAAAAACGGGGATCAAAGCGAATGATCGAACGCCATCTTCGTATAACAGCCGCGCAAAATCCTTCTTGTTACTATCTTCAGCGGTGAGTTCGCGGATCAGCAGCGGCTTGGGGTCGAGCAGGTATTCGTCGGCCATTTGCAGGTACATTCGCTCCGCCATATTGTTCTCGGTAGCGGCATTCATCAGCTTGCTGAACAGCACAGTCCCTTTATTGAAGATCAGCCGGTTATTAACGCGCAGAATGGGCATTGTACCAAAATTAAACTGCGGATCGCCGGCCAGCATTTTCAGTGAATGTGCCACCCGGTTGAAATATGCATTCGGATCAAAAAGTGACCGGTCGAGGATGGTGTTTTTGATTTGTTCCACCGCATTCTCGGCAGTTACATCTTCCAGCGTGATCACGGAAAAACCTACAAACCGGAAAAGTGAGAGCGGTAATGCCTCCACGATCTTCGGCATGTCCATTCCGTCCCGGGTCACCAATGCCAGCCACTCCGGATCCAGGTCCGGCAATGCATCTTTCGGGGTCACCTCGCAAAAACGGGTGTCAATATTGAGTTTGTAAAATTTCTGCAATCCCGAGTGATCGTCGCGGACTGTAATGATGAGTTCGTGACGGTGCAACGGAGGTATTCCATAAAATTTTTCCAGCACAAAGGAGTACACCATTTCTTTCTTCTTGGTAGTACTATCCTCCTCATCGAGGACGATATCGCAACGGATACCGCCCGTTTTGTTGTCGAGCAACAAGTTGTAAAAACCCGACGTGCCATAAAATACAGTAGGATTAATGGGCGCGCTCATTGCCCAGCATACCTGCTTTTCGTCGGCGAACATGGGCATCAGCAGACTGCACACAAGCGCCATTTCATCTTTATAGCGGCCGATGTCTTTCAGCGGCACGGTACCGCTTAATTCAGGCCTCGCTTTCAGGCGCGCCAGCGCCATTTCGAAAAATGTACGTTTGATTGATTGTTCTTCATTCGCCTTTTCTTCCAGAAAGCGGATGAAGCTTTCAAATGAAATAGACGAATCTATCGGAATGACGTCGTATTGAACGTCGTTTGTTACATCGATTGTAATAGGTTCCATTGACATTTTTTGTGGCTATCGCAGCTGGCATTTGCGGCCTGGAAGGTGAGTTTGTGCCTTATTGCGCTATTTGGGTAACCGTTTAACAATAAACGTGAAAATTCAATTCCTGATAATGATGGAAGACAGCATGAATTACGCCTATTTTTCATAAAACAAAAATGAGCGACTGTGCTGGTAGTATGTGTCTTCCATTGCTGCCTTTCCTGGATGAATCCATTTGTTCCTGAACATGAAACATCTATTACTGCTGATTCTCCTCAGTATCGCCGGCACGGTGTCGCACGCACAACAGGCAGCCAACCGCCCCACGCTGGTCGCGGGAATTCCCGTTAATTACAGTGAAGACTCAACAGGCACATACACCCTCCCCGATCTGCTGAAATGCGCCAACGGACAAGCTGTTACGAATGCGAAAATCTGGACGCAAAAACGGCGGCCGGAACTGTTGAAGCTAGTTGAAGAAATACAGTTTGGCAAAATGCCGGAGAAACCCGCTGCCCTGAAATTTCACGTCTTTGATAAAGGTACGCCCGCTTTCAACGGAAAGGCGATCCGCAAGCAGGTAACGGTTTACTTTACCAAAGATACTTCGGACCATAAGATGAACCTGCTCATTTACCTGCCTTCCGCTGCCAAAAAGCCTGTTCCAATGCTGCTGAACATTTCTTTCGCTGCATACAACCAGATTATCGACGATCCGGGTCTGCTGGTCGGCACGATCTGGAACAAGGAAGGCAAACGGGTGAAGGCTGATAAGCCCAGTGTTTTTGGTAAAATGGATATTGCACAATTTATGGATGCGGGAATCGGCTTCGCTACTGTTTACTACGGCGACATCGAGCCTGACTTTAAAGACGGTATCAACTACGGTATCCGGAAGATGTATCTCAAACCAGGGCAAATCGAAACAGCTCCTGACGAATGGGGCGCTATAGCAGCGTGGTCGTGGGGACTCAGCCGGGCTATGGATTATTTTGAATCCGACAAACAAATCGACAGTAAGCGGGTTGCATTGCAGGGCGCTTCACGGCTGGGCAAAACGGTACTTTGGGCCGGTATTCACGATCCGCGCTTCAAGATGGTCATTGCCAGCATTTCGGGAGAAGGCGGAGCGGCATTGGCGCGGCGCAATTATGGTGAAACGATCGGCCACATCACAGATCCTTCGCGCTACCTGTACCAGTTTGCCCCCAACTACCACTTCTATGCGGATAAGGTGAACACAATGCCCTTCGATGCGCACGCGCTGGTGGCATTGATGGCGCCACGTCCACTGCTTTTACAAACAGGCAGCACGGATTACTGGTCCGACCCGAAAGGTGAATTCCTGTCCGCCCAGGCAGCTGCGCCGGTTTACAAATTGTTCAACAAGACAGCTCCTGCTACCGCGACAACTATGCCCGCAGCAGGAGATACTTCCCTGTTAATGAATGATCTTGGTTACTATATGCACGACGGCGGCCACACCGTCTTGCCGGGTGACTGGAAGCTGATGATCAGTTATATGCAGCGATTTTTGCTGTAAATGCCAGTGAATTTTAATTCACATTGTTCAATCCGAGCTGATCAAGGATTTCCAATTTAGTACCGCAAATAAAATGCTTGTCGCCGTTTTTAAGGACTACCAGTGTGTACCGCATATCTGAATCCGGAACAACGTCCGTCACATCTTCCAGGGAGAACCGCACGGTAACTGACTCATCATCTTTCGTTTTGAATTCGCATTGTTTCATGTGAAGTACCATTTACATTTTAGTAATACGCAAGACAAAATCCGTGCTAGGGGTGGAATAAGGTGAAAGTGGTATCATTTTTTTACAAGGCTGGCTTATTCATCAACCAAACGATCATGAAAAAGCTCAAAATTGGCTTCGTCTTAGCGACACTGGCCATCGGTTTTACCAACTATTCATGCGGAACCACAAACGATAGCGGCGGCTCGTCAGACAGCTCGGCGACCACCATGAAAACGGACAGCGGCAATGCCGAAAGCACCAAAGCAATGGGTGTGGGAGAAGACAATCAGGATGAAGTACCAGGCTATCCTGCAAACCAGTCCAATCTGAATGCAGATTCGACGAGAGAAAAACATTGAGTATCAGGCTGGCAGAGATGTCAGCCTTTTTTGTAGATAATGGATTACTGGTAGCCCGAAAGGGTTATTTACAAGAAGATCGGCTTCAAGATGCTGTTATTGCGCAATTTGCAGATCTTTTCCTGCGAAATGCTCGATCTGTGAACGGTTTACCTTTTTTTCTGCATGCCACACTTCGTAGTTCTTTTGTAAGTCGACCCAGAACTGCGTGCTGTTTCCAAATGCTTCCGAAAGCTTTACTGCGAGTTCAGGACTGATACCGGCCCTGCCATTAACAACAGCTGATAAGTTTTCCCGCGCAACACCAATTCCCTTGGCCACTTGCGTCACGGTCAATCCGCGCTCCTTTATATATTCTTCTCTTAAAATTTCACCGGGATGTACCGGCGGCAAGCCTCTTTTCAACATACCATATTTCTTTAAATGACTCAATGATAGTCCACATAATCGACATCCAGCACATTGCCATTATCAAAACGAAAGACAATCCGAAAATTCGGCGAAATCTTTATTGACCAAAAATCTGATAAATCACCTGTCAACTTGTGGATTCCTGAACCCATTTGCTTTATATCGTCGACTGATGTAACCGCTTCAAGCTGGTCAAAAATCCGGTTGATCTTACCCAGATAGGCCGCTGGCAACTTCGACCCATTTCCCTGTTCATAGTAAAGCAATAAGCCTTTATGCCGTATCGATACAATCATAACAAATTTGTAACGTGTAATGTCACACATCACAAAAGAAAAGTTAGTTGCTCGCAACGATCAATCGCGAATATCTTATTCAATGGCAGGTATTGTTTAGCAAGCAGCTTTTTTATAGCCATCGCTCAGTATGATCACCACGCTACCAACTTTATTCTGCAATTCGATCCCAAAAAAAATACATGATGCTCTCTTTTACAACAACTTTGCTTCTTGCTAAGAAAACGGCTACCGGTGTGCAGGTGCCTGCTGAAATTGTGGAAAAGTTGGGTGCTGGAAAGAAGCCGCCGGTAAAGGTTACGATCAATAGTTACACCTACCAGAGCACAGTAGCTGTGATGGACGGGGTATTTATGCTGCCTGTAAGCGCGGAAGTTCGTGAAAAGTCGGGTGTGAATGCAGGGGAAACTGTGGAAGTCACTTTGGAGCTCGACACAGAAGTGCGCGAAGTTGCATTGCCCGAGGATTTCCAATCTGCATTGAATGCGAATGCTGCTGCAAAGCAATTTTTTGAAACGCTTTCCAACAGCAACAAAAAGCGTTTTACCATTCCCATCGAGCAGGCAAAGGCGGAGGATACCCGGAAAAAACGCATTGAAAAGGCAATTGCTGATCTGGAACAAGAAAAAAAAGCGTGACCCTGAGACCACGCTTTCCTCAAAAAATCTTACCATTCAGCCGCGCTGCCGTCTTCGTGCGTCCACAATGGATTTTTCCAGTTGTGTCCCACTTCGGCCATTTTCCGTACCTGCGCTTCATCGATCTGAATGCCCAGGCCCGGTCCGGCAGGTATTTTTACAAAACCATTTTCGTAGGTAAATACTGATTTATCTTCCAGGTAATCCATCAAATCGTTACCCTGGTTATAATGGATTCCCAAACTTTGCTCCTGGATAAATGCATTATGGCAGGTGGCATCTACCTGCAAACAGGCAGCCAGTGCAATCGGCCCGAGCGGACAGTGCGGCGCAGCGGCTACATCGAATGCTTCTGCCATGGACAATATCTTTTTACATTCGGTTATTCCTCCTGCGTGCGACAGGTCGGGCTGGATAATATCCGCATATCCGTCCATGAGGAGGTTTTTGAAGTCCCAGCGGCTGAACATCCGCTCGCCGGTAGCGATCGGAATGCAGGTATGCTGCGCAATTTCGCGTAGCGCCTCATTGTTTTCAGGCAATACGGGCTCTTCGATAAACATCGGGCGAAACTGTTCCAGCTCTTTGGCCAGTACCTTCGCCATAGGCTTGTGCAGCCTGCCGTGGAAATCAACGCCGATATCCAGTCCGTAGCCAACTGCCTCGCGAATGGAAGCCACACGCCGAAGTACCAGGTCGATTTTTTCGTATGAATCGATGTACTGCATTTCATCGGTCCCATTCATTTTGATCGCTTTGAAGCCAATATCAAAGGCAGCCTGAGCGGCACTTGCCACTTCCGCAGGCCTGTCGCCGCCAATCCAGGAATACACCTTGATCTTATCCCTGCATTTACCCCCAAGGAGCTCATACACAGGCGCGTCGTAAAATTTACCTTTGATATCCCACAGTGCCTGATCAATTCCAGCGATGGCGCTCATCAGAATGGGCCCGCCGCGGTAAAAACCGCCGCGGTACATTGTATTCCAGTGCCCTTCAATGTCAAGCGGATTTTTACCGATCAATGTGTCCATCAACTCAATCACGGCCGCTTTCACGGTTGCCGCTTTTCCTTCTATCACGGGTTCACCCCAGCCGATGATACCTTCGTCGGTTTCTACTTTCAAAAACAACCACCTCGGCGGTACCTGGAACAATTCGTAGCTTTTGATTTTCATTACAATGTTCTTTTTAAATCATCATTTGTATAGCAGCCCACCAGTTGCTGCGTACTTATAAAGTTGCATTCACCACCCGCCTGATCTTCCCGTCGGGCTTGGTCATGATATACATGTCACCAGTCTGACGGTCGTATTCAATCCTTACATCCACACGTTTGGCGCCTGTCAGTTCAGTCAGGCTGGTTTCTTTTCCATTGTAAGTCACAGAAAGTTCGTGCACGGAAGGATCACTCAGGTTTTTATCCACATTTACAAAAAACAGTTTCCCACTCACAATATCACCGAATATGTACTTGCCTTTCAAGGCATTCAGCTTGCCTTCATATACATAACCGCCGCTGATCGCGCTGCCATCATAGTGATCGTACAACGCAAATGGACGAATGTATTTCAGCGTATCGGGCTCCGTTACTTTATATACTTTTTTCAGATCTTTAAACGAAATCCCGAAATTACCTTCGCGGACATTCCAGCCGTAATCCCCGCCGGGTACCACCACATTGATCTCCTCAAAATTAGACTCGCTCACCTCCGCACTAAACAGTTTTCCATCGTACCAAGCCATTCTGTGCGGGTTCCGGAATCCGTAAGCGTATATTTCAGTGTAAATACCTTCCCCTTTTTCTCGTACAAACGGGTTATCCTTCGGAATTCCGTAGCTGCCGTTTTTGCTATTGTTCCCAAGCGGATCAATGCGGAGAATCGTGCCGAGCGGCGATTTCAACGTGTGACAAAGCTGCGGGTAACCGCTGATCGTGGACGAACCGTCGCCGATACCTATATATAAAAGTCCGTACTCCGGGTTGCTTTTTGCAACGCCCGGAACAAAGCCGATATCCTGTACGCCGTGAACAGCCCCCGGCACATTGATCCGCAAAAGTTCCCTCCTTTTTCCATTGAAAACGGAGCTTTTCACGTTGTCCACCTTCCATTCCGAAATTACCCATTGCATCGTTACTTTGATAGTATCGTTGTATGCATTGTCGGCAACTTTACCTTTAAATGCTTCGGTGTGGGTGATGTAAATGAGGCCGTTTTTAAGATAGTCGGGATGAAATGCAAAGCTGCCCAGACCAGTACCCAACCCGGGCTCATTGATGAAGTTGTCAACCAGCGGACGGATGTTCATGAATTCGCTTACCTGACCACCGGCGATCCGGTAAATGAATCCGCGCTGGTCACTCACATACAAACTTCCGTCTCCCGCAGGCGAAGTACGCATCGTCGCAATGCGGGTACGCGGCATTTTTTCACTTGAAAACGGCATGGTGACAAAATCTTCCAGCTCTACTTTCAGGCTTGATTTCGTAATCGGCGCAGCCAGTCGCTCCGGTTTGGGAGCTATTTCATCGGTATCTACTACCAGCGGTTTCAGGTCGCGTGACTTGCTTTCCTGGTCCAGGTAGGTCAGTATCGATTTGATCTCGTCATCTTTCAAAAAATCAAATGGCGGCATGACCATCTTGTAGCGCGCCGACAGGGCGATTGCGCGCTTGTCGCCTTTTTCAATGAATGCGGCAGGATTTTTGATAAACGCCGTCAGCTGATCGGCCGGCAACAGACTTGTAATGCCGCCGAGCCGCGGACCGATTTCCTCGGTTTCGAGCGCGTGACAGGACGCGCAGTTGGAAGTAAAAAGGGCCTGGCCGGAGGTTTGCGAAACCGCTGTCTGCTGGCTGGCGCCGGATTTCTGCGTGCGGGTACATCGCGTAAAAAGCACGATAACCATTATAAGGTAAAGGAACTTGCGGGACATATTCAGGTTTAGGGATCGGGCAAAGGAATTTTGAAAGATAATATAAAAATGCGCAGAAGTTACTGCAGCGACTTCAATGCGCGGTTGAGGCTCCGGACCGTAATACCGAGGTAACTCGCCATATCTTCTTTGGAGAGCGCTGTTTTTTGCCCGGATTGAAATTCAAGCAGCTTTTTCAAGCCTTGCTCCATGGTGTAAAGCTGCTGCGCCGACGACCGGCTGCTCGTGTTGATGATCCGCTCGGCCATTTCTTCCAGTAATAGCCTGTTGAATTTTTGATTTTGTTCCAAAAGCGCATTAAAGTAGCTCACAGTCAATGCATAGGCATGTACCTCCGTGATCGCTTCGATGTTGCACAGGCAAACCGAATCCTTGATCGCCTCGATCTCCCCGACGATCTCGCCTTCACCCAAAAATTCGACAATGTAATCTTTCCCGTTTTCCTCGCTTAAAAAGCACTTGGTAACGCCGCTTTTTACGAAAAACACCTTCTTCGTAACACTTCCCTTGCTGAGTATCGCCGCCTTTCTGGGGAATACCTCCAAAGCGATATGTTGCCTGTTCTGCGGGTTATCGAAAAGGGATTCGATGTACGATAAAAACGAGAGATTGGTACGCAGCATTTTTTAAGTCAATTGGGACAAATGTCCTTTTCCCTGCCGGGATGGCGGCTGATTTTTGCGGCTTAAATTTAAACATTACAATGAAGAATCATATCAAGGTCATTGCATTCGACGCTGACGATACTTTGTGGGTTAATGAGCCGTTTTTTCAGGAAACAGAGCAGCAATTCTGCACGATGCTGGAAGACTTTCTTCCGCAGCATTCCATTTCACAGGAACTCTATAAAATGCAGGTCAAAAACCTGCCGCTTTATGGTTACGGAATCAAATGTTTTATGCTTTGCATGATCGAAACGGCGTACAATGTTTCAGGAGGCACGGCGAGTATGGAGATCATCCGGGACATTATCGCGCTCGGCCAGGAAATGCTCAACAAACCCGTGGAGCTGCTGGAAGATGTGCAGCATGTACTGGAAACCCTCAAGGGAAGGTACAGGCTCATCGTAGCAACAAAAGGCGACCTGCTCGACCAGGAGCGAAAATTACAGAAATCGGGTCTGCTGGAATATTTTCACCACATTGAAATCATGAGCGACAAGCGGGTACAGGATTACAGCAAGCTGATCAGGCACCTGGATTGCCGCCCCGAAAACTTTCTGATGCTGGGAAATTCAATCAAATCGGACGTACTGCCCGTACTCGAACTCGGAGGCTTTGCGGCGCACATTCCTTTTCACGTAACCTGGCACCACGAGCACTACGAACACACATTGGAACACGCCAATTTCATGCAGCTGGAAAGATTGGGAGAAATATTGGACCATTTGTAAACCAGCGCATTCTAAATTTCAGATCGCCCGCGCCGCTCAGGCAGCGGGCGATTTCTTTTCAGGGTCATATGGGAAACTTCCAAATCCCTATGCGAAAAATTCTACTAACAACATTTTTCCTGGTAAGCAGCATTGTGGTTACGGCGCAAACTAAGGATGTTTCCTGCGGTACCACAGAAGAAACTTCGAGGGAAACAGACAGCCTGCTGAACCTGATGCGCCAGTCGCCCGGGCTGATGCGCGCGCGCGCGAATGCGAACATGAACATTTGCCGGCTGGCTGTCGAAATCGACTCGGATACTTACGCTGAGTTTGCCGGAGATACTGCCGCAATCCGCCGCGATGTATTGAAAATGGTTTCCTGGTGTTCAAAGATCTATGAAGCCGAAATCAATACCCGGCTGGTAGTGAGCGTGATCAGGATCTGGAAGCCCGATGAACCGGATCCGTTCAGGGGAATCAACGATTCCGGCGTTTGGCTGACACGCATCAACCAAATGCCACTTGCAGTCGGCTTCGACAAACACATTTACCTTTATACCAAGCCAAATAACGGCTTCGGCGGCATCGCATACCTGTCGGGAGTGGAGAGCGTATCTCCATTATACTCGCCGCAGGTGCTGGCGCACGAGCTCGGCCACAATTTCAGTTCTCCACATACGCACAGCTGCAACTGGCCCGGCGGGCCGATCGACTATTGCAGCGCGCCAGAGTACGGATGCTACGATAAGTCACTGGAAATGTTGCAGGTAAGCTCCATTATGAGCTACTGCAACAGTCGCGAAAATACATTTCATCCCTTGTCCCGTGAAATTATGATGCTGCACGCGGCAGGTCACTTTACAAGCATTGGATCTGCCCCTGAGCAGGTGAGCCTGCAACCTGCTTACAATGCAGGGCAGCAGGATTTCTTCACTTTTGATCCCATTTTATCTGCTACCAGCTACCAACTCAGCATTTCACAAAACCCGGATTTTTCAGGCGAAACGATCACCGAACTTCCATTTAATGGATTTGAAACGAGCCAGCTTGTTGCGGGTACCGGGTATTATTTCAGGATAAAAGCTGTCAATGCGCTCGGGGCTTCCGATTGGTCAGCGACTTCCATTTTATCCATTACGCCAAAAAACATCGGCACGCCCGTCATCACCGCGCCACTCGGCAGTGACATGCGAACGGAAACCGGCAGCTCAGTTCAGCTGATTTTCAATGCAGCAGCAGGCGCTTCCGGTTACGAGATCCAGATTTCGCATGCCCTCGACCTTGGTTTTAATAATGCGATCGTAAATCAGACGATCCCTACGACGGATTTCAGCTTTACAATCCCGTACCGAATGCCCATGCGGTGGCGGGTAAGAGCGGTCAATGGGAGCGAAAAAGGGAGCTGGTCAGATCATTCCTTCATTCTTCCGAATGTAAGTCCCTATAACGGCTTCATCCTTCCCGCTGGCTGGAACGGTCAGCAGACCCTGACTTCGTTTCCCTACTTCTATTCGATGCTGGACCCGATTTCGCACGTTCGGGTTACGATTGATGATAACAGTGATTTCAGTAGTCCGATTTCGGTGAAAGAGCAGGAACCAACCGGTTTTTTCAAAGATCTTCCTGCCAATCAAACCTTATACCTGAAAGTGGAAGAATGGAATGATAACCGGATCATGTACCCTGAAATACCACTTACAAGCTACGTCATGACACTCACAACCGGAAGCACGAAGTTGCCGGATAAGATCACCTTCCTGACTGCAACCGACGCCAAATTGTTTGGTGCCCTTTCGCAGAATATGGCTGTATCCAACAAGTATGTCTGGTTTGAAATACCGGGCACAGGGTACATACGCATGCACCCCATCAACCTCGACTACCAGATTTTCAACCGGAACACTACGGACGGACTGATCGGCTCGGGTATGTTGCCGCGTTCGGTGCATTCGGATAAAAACCAGATGGTCCAGTTTATGAGCAGAGGCACTTACAATGCGGTAAGGTGGTCGCGTCCAGTGAATGAGGACCTGACGGGGGAATCTACCGTAGTCCAGTTTTATGAAAATGTGCAGGACTTCGATCCCGATGGAAAAGTTGCGTGGAGTTCGCAGCAGATTTTCTGGGAAAAGAATGGATATGTCATGCAGCACCGGTACTTCGCCCCAAACGAATACATTATTCAGGTAAAAGTTTCGGGAACAAAGGTCTGGACACTCATATCTGACTTAAATGATGGTAGCAACAGGATTGTAGTAACTGATCTGGAAAATCCCTCGTATTATGAGACGATCAGCCACAATACCCAACCTGGCATTCAGAATTTCATATATCAGCTGGAGTTGGCGACAAATGGAACGATATGGCTACGTCAGCTTGACAGCAATACCGGAATCAGCTCAGTGGCAAGCTACAACGGCAGCAGCTGGACAGTTTATGATCGCAACAACTCTCCGATCAACTCCCCCTACACCCTGGCACTCGCGCCAAACGGGATACCCTACGTTCTCGAGACTGGTTCCCAATCTTCCATTTATCGCTTTAAAGATGGCGCCTGGGAAAATATGGAGGTGGAAATGCCTTATGAAAATCTAAGCGGCGCCATGTATGTAGATAAATACGAAAGCTGCTGGTTAACTTCCATTTTCGGTGTCGTACGCATTGCTACTTCCGGCTTGTTGCCTGTGACGCTGGTAAGCTTTGAAGCTGACAAGGAGGAACATGCGGTGAAGCTGAAATGGCAGGTGGAAGACGAAGTGGATATGCTCGAATATGTGGTAGAACACAGCACCGACGGAAAGAAATTTGAGCCGGCAGGTCGCATGGAAGCTGCCAAGAAGCCTTACTACGAGCTCAGGCACTTGTACCCGGCGGCCGGGAAGAATTATTACCGCCTCAAATCCGTAGAGACAGACCAGGATTTTGCATTAAGCAAGATTGTAACAGTGACTTTTCCTGACGCTGCGGACCCCTATTTATA
Source organism: Dyadobacter sp. Leaf189 (assembly GCF_001424405.1). GTDB lineage: Bacteria > Bacteroidota > Bacteroidia > Cytophagales > Spirosomataceae > Dyadobacter. The sequence goes on along the minus strand of NZ_LMPS01000001.1, from coordinate 1,965,588 downwards.
TCCAAACCCAACACAAAATACCGTACACATCACCTTGCTCCCCGAACAAACCGGGACACCCGGACGGATCTCGGTTATTACAATGGAAGGAAAAAAGCTGGTCGATAAAGAGGTTCAGCTCCTGAAAACCTCCGAAACGGTCGACTTATCGTCACTTCCCGGCGGACGTTATTTCATCCGCATTGACAATGGAAAGGAAACGATCAGCCGACCGGTCGAACTCAGGAGATGATTAATCCCCCAGCCCCCATTGTTTGTTAGGTTTCGGTCCCATTTCGAGTTCGAGGGTACCGCCGGCCATTAATTCGGTATGTGTAAACGAAGGTTTGTTCAAAGGTTTTCCATTAAACCTCGCGCTCTGAATGTACTTGTTCACGACAGAAGCTCCATTAGCGAGCACCGTGAACTGCTTTCCGTTTTGCAGGTCAATGGTTGTTTTCTCAAAAAGGGGACTACCGATCGTGTACTCCGGCTTGCCGGGCGTGAGCGGGTAAAAGCCCATAGACGAGAATACCACAAATGCCGTCATACCGCCGCCGTCTTCATCGCCGGGTATCCCGAAAATATTGTCTTTAAACCATACATCGAGTAAAAACCGGATCTGTTTCTGGGTTTTCCAGGGAGAAGTACTGTTGTATAAATAAGGGATGTGAAAGCTCGGTTCATTCCCCATTGAAAACTGGCCCACATTGCCCGTCGCATCGGGAAACTTGGCCCAGAACTCGTATTTGCTTCTTCCCAGATCTTCACGGAACAGCTGATCCAGCTCGGCTTCAAACTTTTGCTTGCCGCCCATGAGGCTGATCAATCCCGGGATATCATGTTGTACCTGCCATTTATAAGTATACCCGTTGTTTTCGTCGTAATATTCCCGGCCGCCCATTCCGCCATCGAACTTGGGATCGATTTTGATAAAATTGCCTTTGCGGTCTTTGGGAATAAACATCATCTGCTCTTTGTGCCAAAGGTTTTTGTAGTTCAAAGCGCGTTTGCTGAAAACCGCCTGATCCTTTGTCTTGCCCAATGCAGCGGCAAATTCCGCCACAGCCCAGTCGTCGTAAGCACCGCCCAGCGTCACAGCTACCGACTGGCGCTTTTCAAATGGGGTAACAAGCTTCACGGTTTCCTTTTCGCCTTTTCCAAGCGCAGGATAGTAGCCGTTTTTAAGGTAAAAGTCATCCAGCTCGCATTTCGGCCCATTCACCCAGGGCAGCATGGTACCCTCGTTCGCATTCTTCACCATTCCCTCGTAGGCTTTTTCGATTTCAAAATTGCGCAGTCCTTTCTTGTAGCCGTCGAGCAGCACTATGGAAGAGTGGAACCCATTCATGCAGGGATTATCGCCGAACAAAACCGGGAACTGTGGTATCCAGCCGCTTTGCTTGTACATATCCACAAAAGATTGCAGCATATCCTCTTCCTGGGCAGGGTTGAGAATGGTGCGGAGCGGATGGTGCGCCAGGTAAGTATCCCACATCCAGTCGTCTACGTAAAAAGTACGGTTCTCGTGATGTACCTTGTTGTCATACCCGCTATAATACTTCCCGTCTTCCGAAATGTCGACCATCCGCTCGTAAGTCCGGTATAATGCGGTATAAAAGCTGCGTTTTTGCGCCTCGGTGCCGCCTTGAACCTGTATCTGTCCGATCACCTTCTCCCAGGCACCCTCTCCCTGCTTTTTGAGGGTCTCAAAATCAGTGGCTTTCAGCTCATTCTCAAAATTCTTCTTCGCCTGCTCGGCAGACACGAACGAGATCGCATATTTCAGTTCTATTTCTTTATCGCTTTTCGGGAAATGAATGGCGGCACGTGCACCCTTCCCTTCCACCTTCCGGGCGGCGCCCAGCTTGTCTCCCATTCCGGTAACCACATTGCCGGCTTCATTGAAAACCCCGTATAAATGGATTTTCATCCCGTGGTACAGTTCGGTTGCCACTACCTCCCGTTCATTCAGAAACTCCCAGCTTCCGGCTCCGTTATACAAGCCAAGTAACAGGCTCTTAGTCGCATTGGCCGGAAATTGAAAGCGGAAAATCCCAGTCTTTTTGCCGGGCACATAGGAAACTGTTACTTCGTCATCTACAAAATACGTCGAGTAAAACCAGGGCCGGATCGCTTCTAGGTCATGGTCGTAAGCCAGCTTTTTATCCCAGCTTTTCGCATTCACATCGCCTGTAATGGGTTTTATCGAAAATGCTTCCCCGAGCCGGTGGGACACAATGGTCAATGGAAAGCTGGAAATCTGATCGTCGAGGTAATTGGCGCGGATCGGCGCCATTCTGATCATCTGGTTTGGCAGCTGAACAGTTGGACGTGTAGGTTCGAGCAGCTGCCCAACGTTACCAATCCGGGGATCTATATATTGGAGATTGCCGGCTCCTGCTTCCGGATTTTTCTTCTGTGCTTGAAGCGGGAAAAAGGGTAACAGCGCAAAAGCGAGAAGGCCAAACTGTTTAATCAGCATAAATTCATTTAAATTTAAATAATAATGCAAATTCGTTCTCCGGAACGAACGCAACGGCGTTTTTGAGAAGCGAATTAAGTAAATCGCACTTAAAAAAAGCTTAATATTTGCTTAACAGCTCCTGTATAACCCGCTTTTTGAGATTTATTTGAAAACCCTTTTCCACTTCATCAGGCACACCTCGATTACCCGCAGGAGAACCATGCTTTTCTGCGTTTTTCTGCTGCTTACCTGCATTTCGAATCCGGCAGTCTTCGCACAAGGGCAGGCTTACGGGCTTGGATTTGAAAGTTTCGAGTCCGTGCAGGACAAGCGCACAGGATTGGACCTGAGTCCCGGAAGTAACTTTTGTTTCAAGGGAGATTTCGAGCTTTCATTTGAACTCTCATTCCTGCCCGACAAGAAAAACTACTTTGGCTACATTGTCAGGCTGATCGACGATAACAACCGTAACATCGACATTCTTTACGATAACTCGGACGCCGTAACGCAGCATTTCAAAGTGGTTACAGGCGACCGCTTTTCCACCATCGCATTTGATATTCCCGAGCAGGACCTTTTTCAAAAATGGAACCGGATCCGTTTGATTTACAGCAGCAGTCAAAAGGAAATCAGGCTGATCTCCGGAACGAGGACTTTCAGGCACGCTTTGACTGTCAATCCTACCTCCTGCTTCAAAATACTTTTCGGCGCCACGCGGTACAAGAATTTCAACACGACGGACGTGCCCCCGATGAAAATCCGGAACGTGCAGCTGACCGACAATGGAGCGCTCAAATACCACTGGCCGCTGGACGAAATGAAGGAAAGCAAGGCGGGTGAAATAGTCAGCCACAAGGACGGACTGGCTACCAACCCGTTGTGGATCAAGAAAATGCATTACGACTGGCAGCCGCTGCGCACTTTCACATTGCAGGGTCCCGCCAGGGTTACCTGCGACCAGGAATCGGGGACGGTGTTTGTGGTGGGTGAAGATACGCTCGTCAGCTACCGGGTGGCCACAGATGCGGTTAGCTACCGCTCCTATCCAGCACAGTCGTTTTTTATGGATAACCAGGTACTTTTTGATAAATCGAAAAACCAGATTTTCAACCTGTTTATCAATGAAAAACAGGTCACTGCATTTGACCTTAAAACAGGTACCTGGAACCGGAATGTGGCTGATTCGTCACAGAAAACGCATTTTCTTCACGCCAACAAGTTTTTCAACCCGCTGGATTCGTCCATTTATATGCTGGGCGGCTACGGGCATCTTGAATACAAAGCCAACATTCAGAAGTATGATCTGAAAAGCAGCAGCTGGGCCGATCTCACGAAGAGAGATACCGTATTTAATCCAAGGTACCTGGCTGCTTTGGGGCGTACGGAAGGCGGAGCTTACCTGATCGGCGGCTACGGCAGCACTACCGGCAAGCAGGTACTCAATCCGCGTAACTGGTATGATTTGCTCTATTTCAATGTGCGCGATCAATCGTTCAGGCAGATTTACCAGCTCCCCACGCCGGGCGAGGATTTTGTGTTTGCCAATTCTATGGTGATCAATGAAAAAGAGGATAGTTACTATGCATTGATCTTCCCGAAAGACAAATTTCAGACCGAAATGCAGCTGATCCGGGGCTCGCTCAAAACGCCGGATTACGAAGCTGTGGGTTCCAAAATCCCGTTTCAGTTTCTGGACACAGGTTCTTATGCAGATCTTTTTTATGATAAACATACCTGCCGTTTTGTAGCAGTTACGCTTCACAAAAACGACCGGAACCAGACTGTGGCTTCCATTTACTCGCTTTACTCGCCGCCATTGCCAGGCAGCGGTCCTACAATCCAGGAGGCTGGCGAAAAGTCGCCGGGTTTTTCCGGCGCTGGTCTGCTCGCCCTGCTAGCCGGCGCTATTGCTCTGGTTCTTGCATTCATTTATTTCAAAAACAAAAAGCGTATACAGCCGGCTATCCCGGCGAATGCCGATCATGCTGTTACTGTTGATTCTGTTCCTGAGATTGAAGTCGCGCCTACTCAGGAATTCAGCCCCATTCCGCTTCAAAACAGCATTTTCCTGTTTGGTAACCTGCAACTTTTTGATGAAGACGGTAGGGAAATCACCAAGCTTTTTACGCCTTTGCTGAAAGAGCTGTTTCTGGTTCTCCTGCTTTACTCTACACGCCGGGAAGGGATCAGTTCAGAGAAATTGAAGGAATTGTTATGGTTTGATAAGTCAGCGGACAGCGCGCGGAACAACCGGTCTGTGAATATCGCCAAGCTGAAAGCAGTACTGGAAAAGCTGAAAAGTGCCGTGATCTCGAAAGAAACGGGCTACTGGCGGCTGAATGTAGATTACGATATCACACGCGTAGATTACGCCGAATACCTTGCCCTGGTATCGGGAAAGCGCATTTTGAACAAACACGAAATTACCCGGCTGGCAAACATTACGAAGCGCGGAAGCTTCCTTTCCAACCTGGAATATGAGTGGCTGGACAGCTTCAAATCGGAGGTATCGAACGAAATCGTCGATGCTTACCTGCGGTATGCCGGGTCTGTCAACATGGCCGACGATCCGGAATTCCTGATCCGGCTCGCCAACTACATTTTCTATTTCGATCCCGTGAATGAAGAGGCTATGATCCTGAAATGCAAGGCGCTGGCGCATTTGGGCAAACATTCACTAGCCAAGACCACCCTCGAAAACTTCGCCCGCGAGTACAGCAGGATTTACGGCGAGGAGTTCAGCAAGGATATGCCCGAAGTATTGCATTCTTAATCGTATTTCATCCGGATCGCCTTGATCTCGCTTTTTCCCGGACTTGTACCCGACACACTTACCCCCACACGCGGCGCGCGGTCCCAGCGCGGCAGCCAGGGTGCTTCCATGGTAACGGTACTGGTCAGTGAGTCGATTTTCTGGCCCTTGATCTCCCAGCTGAACTCATAAAACCTTCCGAACCGGCTGTTGAGTTTCAGGTCGATGTACTTGAACCGCTCGGGAATAGCCTGCGACTTGATCACCTGGCGCTTGCCGTCACGGATCTGCCACACTTCCAGCATCTCGTCCCGTGCGCCCAGCCCGATCGCATTCTCAGCATCGCCGTACAACACGATGTGCTGCATCAGTTCATTGAGCCCTACCTCCGCCGAAAAGGTATAGCTGCCTTTTTTCAGGACCATTCCGAGGAAGTTGCCTGCTGCTCCTTTGTTGGTATTATCAATGCGCAATGCGCCGCGCTCCACGGCGTAGGCTGGTTTTGGGAAATGCACATCATACGCCCACGGCGCCTGCAAAGTATCGCGTTCATAGTCCAGCGAGAAGCTCGGATTGAGGATCACAGTGGCCGAGGAAGGCGCTTCTGCCTGAGCGGGCGTTGTTTTTCCATACCGGAAAGCCGGCCATTTGGAAGCCTCGTCAAACACCAGTTCGCTTAACACACCCTGCCGGCCCGCGAAAGTAAAGTCGACGCCATTGTAGGCGTGGTGCAGGTAAAAGTAGCGGTTATCGGGCGTGACCACCACCGTTCCGTGACCGGGACATTTCCAGGTTTCATCACCAAAAAGGGCAGGATTTCCGGGGTATTTCACCCAGGGCCCTTTGAGGTTTTCAGCCCGCGCAAAACCGACCTGATAGTCGCATTTCTCGCCGCAGCATGCATTGCCCGAGTAGAGCATATACCAGTAATTGCCTCGTTTAAAAATCGCCTGACCCTCGGCTCCGCCGCTTTCCCAGCCAGTAGGATCGGCTTTGATCAGGCTGAATTCCTTACCGGTCACCTTCAATCCGTCCGCCGAAAGTTCGGCACCGAGGATCTCAATGCCCCTGTCCTTGTCGAGCCCGTAGGCTTTCCAGGTCAGATAAAGCTGGCCTTTGTCTTCCACGATAAATGCGTCGATTGCCTCGTTGGTCCATTCAAGCAGCAAGCCGTGGTCTTTAAAACCTTTCTTCAAATCCTTTGTAGTCGCTACGCCGATGAAAGATTTCTGATCGGACTTGCGCCGGGCTGTATAGTAAACGTAGAAGGTCCCGTTCCGGAAAAAGAGCTCGGGCGCCCAGTAGCTGCCCATTGTCCATGCAGGAAGTTCATCAAAAACAGGCCCCACATACTCCCAGTCGACCAGGTTTTTGGAACTGTAAACAGGATAAGCCGGCCCCCATTCGGATGAGGTACCGGCTGCATAATAGGTATCCCCCACCCTGATCACCGAAGGATCAGCAAAGTCGCCGGCGATCACGGGGTTACGGTAAGTAATCACCCGGCTAGGCGGCGCTTTCTGGGCTGTTATATGATGGTTTAAAAACAGGATCAATGCAAATGCAAGCAGCTGAAATCTCATCTTTTCATTAGAATGGTTGACCTAAGAAAAAGAATTTTATCCAGAATTCAGAAGTGAAAATGCGCTTGCTAGGGTTTGCGTTCGGGCTTGCTGGCATTGTATCCGCCTGCGCCATGAAACCATTTGGCTCCCTGACCGGTGAGCCAGAGGTAGTAATCCGTCGCCAGATCGGCTTCTATGCCCACAAATTTACCGTCTGCATTCAGCGGGGTTTCGCCTTCTTTTTTGGTTTTGAAAATGGCGGTACCCTCGTCTACCTCGTCGAACATGGCGACATACAAAGCCTCCGCACCGGACATTTTTGCACCGGCGATCTGCTGCCATAAAAACGCTCCTTTGGCGCGCGGGATCTGGTTGTAAAGTGATTTATCGTTTTTAAGATTACCCCAGCTGAACCCCGGAAAAACAAGCGGCGCGTAGTCAATGTTGTTGGTTTTGCACCAGGTAATATCCGCCGGCAGCTGCGTACCTGCCACCTGCGTGTAGGAAGCCGCATTGTACCTGCCTACCGCCCAGGGCATGATCACGTCGGCGCTTTTAATGACCGTGTGCAGCAGCTGCGAGTTCTCGGTATCATTTCCCAGCGTGCGCCAGAAGTAAGGTACTCCCAGCAGGATCGACGCTTTCCTGGTCGGACCTTTTATTTTTTCAACAAGCTTCTGAATATCGGCAATGGTATATTTCCTGCCATCATTGAACCCTACGCCCCAGATTGCGACGAGTGGCCGGTCGTTGTGGCGCAGGTAAGTCGGATTTTGTTTGTTGTCAAACAGGTTGAACAGCTTTTGCAGCTCCTCCCAATCCTTCACTATGAAATCCATATCCGCCGAAACAGAGCCGCTGAGATCATACATGATGCTGATCGCGCGGCCGTACTTTTTAGAAGCTTTCAATGCGTTGGCGAGGACTTTGTTAAAGTGCTTTTTGCCGCTTTCTCCTTTTACCTCACTCACAAACCGCTGCATGTACACCCCGTCGATATCGTGCTCTTTCATCCATTTAAAGTGCAAATCGACACTTTCTTCATCGTAGGGGCTGTACACTTTTGCAGCTTCCCCGTTCGCGTATTTGAATGCAGTGTTATAGGTTTTGGAATAGTCAGTCACATCCGGCCAGAAATCAATGGAAGCAAATCCCGGCTCAAACCTGCCGTTTTTCTGATAATGGTGCCACCCCCGCCCGGCCCCGTCACCCTCAGCCGTAAACCAGCCCTGATACCCCGCCATCACAAGTCCTTTGTAGCTTTTAAAAAGAACGCCGGTCGTGTCGTATTTGACTTCTTCAACGGGAGCCGGCGGTGTGCCGGGCCCATCATCATTACTGGCCGCACAGCCAAGCGTTAAGAGTAAAAAAGGGATTAGGAATAGTCTCATTTGTTACTGGTTTATTCTGTTAATTTTTGAATTTTTGGTTTGATTTTGCCTGAGCAGCACCTCCTGCTTTGTCACCCTGAGCGGAGTCGAAGGGCGGGCACTGCGCTACTTCCCTTCGACCGCCCGGCGGCCCGGTCCGCTCAGGGTGACAAAGGCGGGAGCCGCTCAGGCACAAAAAGGGGGCGTACTCAGGGTGACAAAGCCAGCCTCACAACCCCAGCCGCACGGCCTTGGCGTAATTGAACTTCGACTCGGGCGCGTCTATGATGGCTCCGATGCGGAAGAAGTATTGGTTGCCTGTTTTCAGGACATTGCTGTTGGCGGCGACATCGAGTTCGAGGGTGTAGACCTTGTTCGCATCTACTGCTCCGTTGATTTCCTGCTCAACCAGCGCAGTGCGCATTGGCTCTCCTACTGAGGGTTCAGGATGTGCGTACAAGCCGATCTTGCGCACATTGTTGATCACGGTTTGCTGCAATTTGAAGCTGGCTATTACTTTGGATCCCACCTTCTCAATTTTAGCGTCCTTCACCCGAATGTAAGGCTGTACCTTGAAATCCAGCTTCGTTTCGCCATTCACAGTTACCTCTTGCGGGGTAAGCGGCACAAAGTTGCCGCGCACCGGCGCAATGGTGTAGGTATTTGAAAAAATCAGATTGTTGCGGTACGAACCATCGTTCTTAAATATCATCAATTGCTTCGTCTGCGAGGCATATCCGTGCTCAATGTACTCAATGGCGCTGCCGCGAATGATATCCTGCTCCACCGGCTCATTGGTGTCAATATCCAGAATAGTCCCAAACAACTGCGCATCCGGCGCAGGATAGTTGTCGATGCTGCAAGAAGCGAGCAGCAGCAGGGAGATGAAATAAAATGCTAGATTTTTCATTTGTTTTTGCTTTTGGCCATTGGCTGTTAGCTATTAGCTGTTGGCTCATAGGGTTATTAAAAAACAGTATCTATAATAATTTGGATTACTAAAAGCCAAGAGCTAATAGCTAAAGGCTAACAGCTAACTCAATACTGCGGATTCTGCACCAGTCCATTTGCTCCGATCCCAGGAATGTAGCGGTAGTACTGCTTGTAGTCGAAGGTTGATGGGTTGCTTCTGGCTACGTTGGTGCGGATGAAAATGTATTTTGCAGGCGTAGCACGCAGGTCGAGTACGGGCAGGATGGAGTGACGCATCGTATTGTTGAATGTCGTGTGGTACTCCCTTCTTCTGATCAAATCCCAGAAACGTTTGTTTTCAAACGCCAGCTCTACCCTTCTCTCCCGGATGACATTCTCGATCGTAAGCGGAATATCCGTTTTGTGGCCTGCGCGGTGGCGGATATCGTTGAGGGCTTTGGCACCTTTCACTTTATCGCCTGTACCACTTTCCACTATTGCCTCTGCGTAGTTCAGGAGGATTTCGGCATACCTGAAATCGGCGAAATCAGTAGTGCTCTGGTTCCAGCCAGGGGGCACATTCACGCCTTCATTCAAAAACTTCTTGAAGCTTACCCCGGTACGCGTGTTGTTGCCACCCCAGGTATCAAAACCCGAATATTGCGTGCGGTCGGCGGCTCCGTAGGTGTAATAGGTTTTTCCATTGACTGTATAAGGCTCTCCTCCCATGATCTGCGGACTACCATCAGGCTTGATAAAACCTGCCTGGATAACGATTTTCTGACCTTTCCAGTTGGTACCCGGCAAAATCATCGTCGCCCACATGCGCGCATCTTTCCCTTTGAAAATATCATTCGGCCCCTCAAAACGCTTGTACTGTTTGGCTGCATTGAATCCATTGTAGTCGGTCAGATCGTTGCCTGCTTCGGAGGTCATGATCGGTGCACTTACGCCCGGCTTGTCGTAGCTTTCATAAATGTCCATCAGTTCCAGGGTCGGGTTCATACGGCCCGGGTGCGGCCAGCCATTTGCGGTTTGATTGGGCTGGTACCAGATCCCGTAGTTATGGCCCGTGCCTGAACCAGGTCTTGCATAACCTTTGATAAAAATGACTTCCTCAGGCGCGTTGTTAGGATCTTCAAAAAGCAACCGGTAGTTGTTAGCCGCGTCTTCGGGAGTAGCCGGATTAGCCCGGAACAAAGAGAATTTACCCGAATTCATGATCGCCTCAGCAGCATCAGCAGCCGCTTTGTAGAATTCAGCCGCCGCAGATTTGTCAAGACCCACCAGCTTCTGGTCCACCGCAGTACCCGACAATGGAGACCTGTCCCCGTATTTTGCCAAAGATGCAGCGTGCAATGCAGCCCGTGATTTCAATGCGTAAGCCACCCACTTGGTTGCTCTCCGCTCGCCGCCCGGCCACGATTCTGCCAGGTTAGCAATGGCCAGGTCGCATTCTTTCATCACAAAATCCCAGGTTTCCTTTTCTGTGCTGCGCGGTACTTTCAAAGCTTCCACATCGCCCTCATATTTTTGAACAGCTGTGATCAATGGAACCCCGCCGTATCTTTTTACCAAACCAAAATAAGCGTAAGCACGGATAAACGAACTTTCTCCGATCAGCGCCTTTCTTTCGTCATCGGTAATATCCAGCGTCGGGATAATGTCAATGAGGATGTTGGTGTCCCGGATCAGCTTGTAACCCTGGTCCCACCATTGAAAATCATCATTTCCGATAAAGTCACCAAACTCGGTATGTACTGCTTCGTCGGTCACCATCGCCGGCGCAAATCCGCCGTTGTTGGGATCGCCTGTGTTCCAGTTGAAACCCTGGCGGAAGAATGTAAAATCCTCGATCGGCAACTGATAGTATAGGTTGGCCATATACAGCTTCACACCCTCAGGATTGGAGAAAAGGTTTTCTCCCTGCAACTTGTCGAGCGGCTGCTTGTCGAGCACATTCCCGCAGCTTAATGCGAAAAAGACGACCAGCAGAAGCCCTATATTTTTAATCATTTTCATTGTTAGCGCTGTTAGAATTTAACATTAATACCAAAGTTGTAGCTGCGTGTCACCGGGTAAGTAAGTCCCGCGCCAAACAACCCTTCGATTTTTTCAGGGTCAAAAGGCTTCACGAACGGATCAGCCCAGGTGAAGATGTTGTGCGCATTTCCATAAATCCGCACATCCTGGATCCCGATCTTTTTCAGCCAGCCGAGATTGAAAGTGTATCCCAGCTGCGCACTTTTGAACCGCAGGTAGGAAGCATCTTTCCGCCATGCCGAGCTCTCCGCGTACATTGCGCCTACATTGTAATTGAAGCGGGAAGCAGGCCAGGTGCCGGGGATCCATTGGTTGTCTTCCGACAAATGCCAGCGGTCGTAGAAGTACTCGGGTGTGTTGCCGCGGAATGCGAATACCTCTGCATACACTTCCCGGAAACGCACACTATATTTACCCGACCCCTGGAACAATGCAGTGAAATCAAAGCCTTTCCAGCCTGCGGTTAAGGTCACACCATAGTACATTTTAGGATCGCCACCGAAGAAAAGCGGCATTGCATCATTTCCGTCGATCACGCCATTTCCGTCCACGTCTTTGTATCTGAAATCACCAGGCAACTCGCGGGTATTGCCTAAGTCACCGTTCTGGATAGGCGCATAAATGACCTCGTCGGCATTCTGGAACTGACCTTCGAGCTGATACGCCCAAACCACGTCATTCCAGCGGTTGGCAGCGCCGTTGCGCCACCGGTCCATACTGCTCAGAAAATCGCCCCTTTCCACATAGCGGTTCATGGTGCGGGCGTAGTTGAAGTTGCCCGAAATGCCATATTTAAAATCGCGGATCTGTCCATTGTAGCTGGCTGAAAATTCAATCCCGCGCACCCGGTCGCTGTTCAGGTTTTCTTCCGGCAAAGTACCCCCGAATGTATTGGGAAGTGAAACATTGCGCCTGGCCAGCAAGCCTTTGCGGTCTCTCTGGTAAACATCAAATGTGAAATCGATTTTGTTGTCCCACAAACCTACATCGATACCTACATCCTGGATATTGGATTTGAACCAGGTCAGCTTTTCATTCACGATCGCCGGTGAAGCTGCGCCGGTGGTATAATTTCCATTGGTAAATTCATAACCTCCTCCGCCTGTAAGCGAAAATCCGGGTACATACTGGAATGGCGCGCCGGCATCAGCACCCACCAAACCGTACGATCCTCTCAGTTTCAGCATGGAAATGAATGGGATCTTTTTCATGAACTCCTCTTCCGTCACGCGCCAGCCCGCAGATACCACCGGGAACAATCCCCAGCGGCGGTCGGGGTGGTAGCGGTAAGAACCGTCGTAGCGGGCAGCTACTTCAAGCAGGTATTTTTCCTTGAAATCGTAATTCAACCGGCCTACGTACGACTGGCTTGCGTATTCGCTTTCTGAGCCGCTGGTAGTCTGGTTATTAAGCCCCGCCTGGTCAATCTGGTCGTTAGTGTAGAATGCGTATTCTCGACCAAGCCCCGCCCAGCGGTTTTTCGATTCCTGCTGTTCGTACACGAGCGTGGCACCGAGATTGTGATTTTTGGCAATCACCGTATTGTAAAACAGCTGCCCCTGGAAAGTGACGCGGTTGTTATCAGAGAAATTGTTGCCGATCCGCGACGGGTTCCGCTGCGCGTGGGGAATGTATTTGTCCAGCGTAGCGTCGTAGGTGTACAGATTATAGCTTTTCGAAACCGATTTGTTCCGGTAATTATTGCTATCGTAAGCCACCAAACCTTTTACCCGCAAACCCGGCACAAATGGTACCGTGTAAGTCAATGCAAATGTGGACTGGAAGAACTTGTTCACATCCTCGCTATATCCGGTAAGATCGCCATTTGCCAGTGCGACCGGGTTGTAGCCGCCACTCAAAAGGGAAGGGTATCTCGGGTTATTATTGGCGTAAGGCTTTTCGGTTGCGAGGGCAATGCGGGTACCTTTGTAAATGTTGAAAAAATTATCCCCCGGCTGGTCACGTTTATCAAACAAGCCCGACAGGATAATATCCGCTTTCAGGTTTTTGGTCAGATCAATGCCCACATTGGTGCGGAAAGTGTACTTTTTATAACCCATATCCTTGCTTTTCAGCAGGCCGTTTTCATTCTGAAAGCCGAAACTCGCAAAGTAGGTCGCCGCACCTTCGCCGCCCGAAGCCGAGATAAAATGCTGCTGCTGGCCGGCCGATTTGTTGAGCACTTCCTTGTACCAGTCGGTGCTCTCGTAACCCGGCGCGCCTGTCCTGAACTTCTCGATCTCTTCGGGAGAGTACACCGGATTTTCGCCCAGGTTCTTCGCCGCATCATTCCGCATTTCAGCCCATTGCAGCGCGTTTGTCATTGTTGGAACGTCAGTTGGGCTTTGCCTTCCGTACACTGCATTGTAGCTGAACTGCGGCTTGCCCTGCTTGCCTTTTTTAGTCGTCACAATCACAACCCCATTTCCTGCACGGATACCGAAAATAGCCGCAGAAGCATCTTTAAGCACCGAAATGCTTTCAATGTCGTCGGGATTGATCTTCTGGAATTCATACCCGCCGTCGCGCGCAACGCCGTCCACCACATACAGCGGCTCGCCAAAGCCACGGATATTGATATTGGTACTGAATGAGCCCGGCTCGCCCGAGTTCTGGCGGATCTGCACACCGGCTACTTTACCTTGCAAACTCTGCGCAAGGCTGGTATGTGTGGTGGTTTTGATCTGCTCGGTGACGATATTGGAAATGGCGCCGGTTAATGTCTGCTTGCGCTGGGTACCGTAACCGACCACGACCACTTCGTTCAGCTCGTCGGTGCTGAGTTCCATTTTAATGGTAAAGCTGGTTTGACTGCCCACCGTAATTTCCTGGCGCTTATAGCCCAGAAAGCTTACGATCAGGACTGAACCTGACCTGGGCACCGAAAATGAGAATTTTCCGTCTGCATCGGTGGTAGTACCCTTGGTTGTACCCTGCAAAACAATGCTCGCGCCGGGTATTCCCATATTTTTCTCGTCGCGTACATCTCCTGCTATCTGTACTTCGCTGCTTTGTGCTGCCGCAAGAACCGGCAGTGCGAGGAGCAGACAAATGCATAAGTACCGGCGTATTCTCTGGAAATTCTGTAAAATTCCCCGTTTTAATAAAAGTTGATTTTCCATATTATCCGTTTAGTTCCAGTTTCATTTTTGACTGATCAACAGGTTTGCGCACAGTTGTACCGCCTGGGAAAGTGCGTCTCCGGGTTCTTTTCATTGTTAAAATATAAGGGTGATTGGTCGGCCTGACCTTGGGTCCAAAGAAAGGCGGGTGCTATTAAGAAATGGTTAATAAATCATTAATGAAATAGTTAATTTCATTTTATTTATAAGAAAAATACTTTAATAATAGGCCAAACGGAGTCCTTTGGCGCAAATCGCCATCTTTAAAATAAAAATGGTTTTATATATATTCGTACGTAAGCTTTCCCCCGAACCTTACCCCGCATTTAAAACCAAGAGTAAATAATTGCATAATGGCCACCGTTAATTTCTACCTGAAAGATCCCAAGAGTACTAAGGAGACACCCATCAATATGTTTTTTGCATATGGAAATTCCAAGCCTCTTAAATATTCGACGGGAGACAAAGTATTACCTGCTGATTGGAATGGTGACAAGCAAATGATAAGAGAGAAACGCAGCATCCCTGATTGCGTAACCCGCAATGCGTTTTTAGAGAAACTGGACAAAACTATAAAGTCGATCTACCGGCAGCTGCTGACAGAAGGGATTGAAATTGATGATAATACACTACGGAGTCGAATGGATGAGGATATGGGCCGAAAAAAGGCGCAATCATCGACAACACTCCTAGACTTCGCGAAAAAGCTCACTGAGGATCTCGCAGCTGCAAATTCTTCCGAGCGGCGTATCGTTAAGATGGCCTACACCAACTTGCTTGAATACAGCTTGAAGAACAAGGTTAAGCTTGACTTCAAAGATATGGATTTGGCATTCCGGGATAACTTCAATGTATTCCTTGAAAGCAAGGACTATGCTCAGAACTCCATTTCTACTTGTTTCCGGGCGTTATGCATCATCCTCAACAAAGCTAGAAAAGCTGGAATAAACAAGTTCTCTATGTTCAGGGATCGAGAGTTCAGCGCGAAGAGTGAGCGTGTGAAGAAGTTTTCATTCTCCTACGAGGAGCTGATCCGGATTCACGAATTGGATCTAACTGGCCAACTTCCTTCATATGCCGAAGTGCGAGATCTTTTCCTCATCGGGTCTTTTACTGCAATGCGTTATTCTGATTTCTCAAAACTGGTGCCCGAATCATTCTCCGATGGAGTTGTTTCTAGGAAAACGAAAAAGACCGGGAAGCACGTAAGTGCCCCTGTTCACTGGGTCGTGTCAGATATATTAGAAAAGCGAAACGGACAGTTACCCAGGATGTATGGTTACAACACAATCAACAGGATCATCAAAGAGATTGCGAAGCTTGCCCAGATAACAACTCCTGTTGTAGTATCCTATACGCGAGGAGGAGAAAGAGTCGATGAGGTCGTTGAAAAATGGCAGGCTATTTCCACGCATTCCGCAAGGCGCTCAGGAATTAGGACAATGAAGAAGGCTGGAATTCCAAAAGAGAAGATCAAACTTATTAGTGGGCACACTTCCGATTCATCATTTAGCATTTACGAAGACATCGACGCCGAAGAAAGTGCCCTGGATTTAGTGAATCACGCGTTCTTCAAGAAGCCGGCTGAATCGCTATGAATTGACATCATCTACCTTTTTGTTGTCGGGAAGTAGTGAAAGTATACTCGTAGAATAACTATACCGAACAACCCATCCGCGGCCATATAAATCAGCTTTGTATCTCCGGTAGCTTTGATAAATTCGTCGAACAGTTTCAGAAATGCGTAGACCGCCACTGAGACGAGCGCTACCTTCACAACCTCACGAGTAATAACCTCGACGATTTTAAGATGATCTTTTGTGATGGCCATTAGCGTCTCAATCTATAAAAGGTCACCACATCGAACTCAGCCCTGTTGAATTCAAATCTGTCCACTTCAAGCACTTCACAGGACAAACACTTTATATTTTGAGGAATCTCATCAAGGGTATTATAGACCTTTATCAATCTGCTGCAATTAGGACACTTTACACCATATCGCTTTTCGAATTGGCCACTTTTAACAGCCAATTCACAGAGAAGCTTGGCTATTTTAGTCGGCAGGTTGAATATAGATCGTATGTTCTCGACATAAATTCTGTCGGGATCTGTAAGTTCTAATAATTCGGCCTTCCTAGCCAAGAAGCTTTCCATCATTAATTATTTTCGAGTATCAGCTTTATCGCGGCAGTGTGCGCGTCAGTATCAGTGGCATAAAGGCTAAACGAAATTTCTCCCTTTTGTGGTTCAACACGAAAGTGATTAGGGTACTGATCGTCCTGATTCCCGAGAAACTTAAATACAGTTTTCTCTATCGGTCGTCCCATCATATCATCATACACGTCCGGCATTGCCACTTTCAATGTATGCTCCTCGTCTAAGGCTTCCGTCGAAGTGGATTTATCTTTTTTGAATTTTATATTAGTAGCATCAATAAGGTCCTTTTTAAGCAACTCTTTCACGCCCTTGGTTATATCAAGAGGTACTGGGTTCGAATTGTTGGAGAACAAGGATTTTACCACGACATCGCGGATGCTGGATTCAGAAAACCCTTGTCCTAAATTTACAACATTTGCGTTACCAAAATACTTTATGTAACGGTCAAGAATAGTAATGCGGAGGATAACTATCCCCCTTTTGAAGTAAATTGAAACTGGCCACTTGTTTGTCAGCGTAACAAACTCCTTTTTCTCTTTCACCAATATTTCCGAATCCACCTCTAATAAATATTTGTTCACCGTAAAACCGGCAACTTCCGACGTCCTGTCTGGCGCTTCTTTCCCGAGTTCAGATAAATCAAAGCGAGGAACTCCCCGGCACTCATAGATATAAACATGCTCTTTCGTCCTATCTGTCTGGTCAAGTGCAAAGGCATCAATAACTGATGTGGCGTTCTCGGCAACGATTTCTCGCAAGAGGTGGTCCTGGCCTTGGTGTGCTTTATTAAAATGTTCTTTAACTACTGCAACCGGGTATAATCGGAGAAGTCGATCTGAGATATCTCTGGCTGTATTCATCTATTCTAGTGTAGGGGATCCGTTTATTGATGATAACTAACTGGAAATTTTCCGGCTACTTGGAACCTAATTTTTACTGTATTTAACCCGGCTGTTGGGAATAGTTCTAGCCATCAATATCAAGTTTTGGTAGGCAATGCAAGGTTTTGTTCCCGCAATTCCATCCCACTGTATCTTACTAGATCCTGATACTCCGTTGACCCCAGTGAAGGCTGACATCATCACCTGCCCTTGTGCGTCCAAGCCCCATTCACCAGAAAAAGTCACCTTGCTACTATCGCCATCAGGTTCAATATAGGCCATAGCTTTGATTACCGTCCCTCCCTCGACTGATTTGCCGTCGCAGATCACTTGCATGGATTCTTTGTTCGATTTTACAGGACAGCCGTACTGAGCCAGGTTTTTCGACACGATCCCGAAGGCTTCATCGGCTGAATACGGGCTATATGCAACAACCTTCGTAGATCCTTTCGGGATCTTAGCGAGGTCTGCCTTATCCACCAAGAGTGTCGGTGCGCAAGATTGAAATAGGATCATTAAACACAACAGTATATTTTTTTTCATCGGTAGAGGGTTTGTTTGCGATGTAATTATAAAAACTTCGTCTTTCGATTCAAATCAACAACATTCATCAGCTCGTACACTTCATCAAGGTGGATGGTCAGATCCGGGTAAAGTCGCTTGTCTGGATTAATGGACTCAACCGTGATCACCCCGTTATCAACATCATGATCCTTTATGTTTTTGACCAAAATGCCATCTTTATGAACAATTATAAATTTGTTGTACTGTTTGAGATGAAATTTACTATTCCAAAGCGGGCGGTCAATCACTCTGCCAGTTACAATATCCCCATCTAGCAGAGCATCTGGCCTGCCGCTATTCATGCTGTCACCACGAACAACAAAGGCACGGTAAGTACCTTTATGGTAAACATCCACACTGATCATATGTTTAGGAAGGTCTTCTATGAAATCAGGATCGCTCCATCCAGAGAGATATCCTGCATAAGCATAGTAGCCAACCAAAGGCACAAGCATATATGAACTACCCTTTTCGGTAGCTATAAATTCGTTTCCGGTTTTAGTGCGTATAACTTCTTCTGAACCATCTGGAATATCTACTTCTTCAGCTTCAATTCTCGGCAATATCATGTCACCTTCACCAGAGTGAAGCCAAGTTTCGGAAATTTGCAAATACTTGCATATAGTAGCAATTGTACTTCTATTGTACGTCTTGCCTTCATTTTTGATTATCCGCCCAATGGTTGACTGGGATATTCCAGTGTGCTTTGATACCGCATAATTAGTTGAATGCTGGTGCTTAATAGCATACTCAAGTCTCTCGCCTATTGTTTGCATTATTTATAATCTTTCTAAATTACTATTTTTAAGCGAAATACTTCCATATAGTCTTGCATTGTACTTCCATATAGAAGTATATTTGCATAGATCATTAAAACAAAGATATGATTTAAGCAGCCAAGCTTCCAAATGGAACTGATTAAATGGTTTTACGGATACATCAAAAGTTTTATGAAAACATCTACCAAAGTACAATCATTCGAGGAAGCATGTGTCGCACTGGGATTAAATCCAGCCGAAGAACTGCCATATTCCGTAGCTACAACGAACCGCCAGAGAGGTATTAATGCCGTTGCGAAACTGGCCATTATTGCAGAGGCTCTCAACGAAGGGTGGAAACCAGATTGGTCTAACTGGAATGAGAGGAAATACTACCCATACTTTGATAAGGCCGCGGGTGGTTCCGGGTTCTCGTTCGACGATTTCTACTGCGACGCCTCGTACACGGGTGTCGGTTCCCGCCTCGTCTTTCGTACCGCCGAACTCGCGCGGTACGCGGGAACGCAGTTCCTCGAAATTTACCGGGAGTGGATGGTCTTCGGAGAATAACACTGTTGAGGAGTAGCTCAATGGTAGAGCGTCTGACTTTGGTTCAGAAGGCTGTTGGTTCGAACCCAACCTTCTTATCGATGAGCAACACGGTGGCTTCGTGTTTAAATAGCGGATAACATGCCCGGTAGCTGAAAAGCAAAAAGAGCCCCCGCTACGTAGGAAGACGGCAACTAAACCTGCTTACGCCTTTTGAAATGTAAAAGGCATTGGGATGAGGCGAAAGCCAAACCGACGTGAGAGGCTTTCCGGTGTGCCGCAACACCGGATCTACACTTCATCAACAATCAACCCGTCTGAGATCACATTTAATTTTCAGAATGATGCAAGAACTTATCCAAATCCAAAAAAGTAAAGGCGGACGTGATGTGGTATCCGCTAGGGAGCTTCACGGCTTTCTCGAAGTTAAGACAGATCTCGGCAGATGGATAGAACGACGAGTGAAAAAGTACGGATTTACAGAGCATCACGATTTTGTAAAGGTGTCGCAGAAATGCGAAACCTCCGGAGGATCACAGGAGGTAATTGATTTTGCATTAACCTTGGACATGGCAAAAGAACTGGCCATGGTCGAGGGGAACGAAAGAGGAAAGCAGGCACGTCAGTATTTTATTGCCTGCGAGCGGATGCTAAAAACAATTGCAACACCGCCAGCCCACCAATTGCCAAAAACATTTTCAGAGGCACTCCGGATGCTAGCCGAGAAAGTGGACTCAGAAGAGCGTTTGTTGAAAGAAAACGCCGAGCTGAAACCAAAAGCCGAGTACATGGACAATGTCCTAAACTCAGTATCTGATCAAACTACAACTTTGGTTGCAAAAAGTTTGGGATTGTCAGCAATCCGCTTGAACCAAATTCTTGTCGATAAGAAAATACAGTATCGTGTTGATGGATCGTACGCCTTATACCAGCGTTACGCCTCCAAAGGTTACGCGGCATACCGCACAAGGCACTTCATTGACAATGAAACGGGGCAAACCAAGACCAAAACTTATTTGGTTTGGACTGAATCAGGAAAGGCATTCATCCATCAGCTGCTAAATCCCCATCTGAGTGGATTCAACGTCTCTCATCCAAATCAACAGGCCCAAGCATGAGTTTACCAGAAATTACACTGGAAGTTGGATGTACTTATTTGGTCCGCAATCAAGGCGTTTGCCAGAAATCCAATAAGCCTGGCACCAGAACAATCATCCGACAACTACCGGCAGGATCCCTCTATGATTTTGAAGATGATCAAGGGGAATTCTACACCAAAAACGGCTGGTTCCTGAAACGGCACCGAAGCAAATACGACCTCGTCAAGAGAATATCATAATCACCTCATCAACAACTTTAAACCTAATGGAAGCAGTAGTAATATCTCCATTTCAGCAGCGAAAGCAAGAAAAGTACCGCAAGGTCTATGACACCTACAAAAGTTTGAAGGCATCCGGAGTAAAGTCCAGAGCGGCGGTCGAGCATATCCGTATCAATAGCGAATTGATATGTGGAGAACCCATTGATTCTTTTGAAACAGTCTACCGAACCATCAGAAGGATGAAAGATGAGGAGGAAAAGTTAATGAGGAAAACGGCTCGTCAGATCAACTAATGACAAAGCTCACGACCTACGCTATATTGTACTTCGGATCATTTGACCAGTACATAATGTCATTCTCCAATTTTTGCTTGGAGAACTCAAACGTAAGCTTTGCTATCACGATTTCGCTCACAATAGCAATACTTTCCCCTGGCATAAAAGCGAAGCTATACCATGTACTTGGCAAAAAGTAAAACCTACACTTCATCAACAAAATGGGTCCATTAGATAAAATTGAATTTCACATGCGTGAGACAAACAGCATCTTGATTGATTTTCAAAAAAGGCTCTCTCGAATTGAAGAGACACCAAAAGATCCGGATCCGCTTCCGGAAGTCTACATCAACAGCGCCGAGGTGCAGCGCATCCTCAACGCATCGGCACCTACCATACTGGCCTGGAAAAAAGAAGGACTGCTTACTGAGCACAAGAACGCCAAGTGCCCAACGAATAAGTACCTGCTTTCGGAAATAGACTGGATTAGCAAGCAGAAATATACCTTCCTCAGCCCTGTGGACCTTAGTAGATTGATTGCCAAGAGAAAGACCGAACTTGGATATTGATATTACGTATATAGAAAACCGTTTTCGATATTTTTAACATTTACATTCATTATTTTATGTCAAGACACGAAGAGTACCTTCCTGTTAATCCTGTGCAGCGCTATTATGATTGGCGATCCGAGGATAAGTCATTTTGTTTCTACGATGCCACCGCAGAGCAGCGATACTCTGAGAATCTACCTTGGAAGTTCTACATCATACGAGAACGGATTTGTGTTCGCGGATTTGATAAGAATACGCAAATGCAGGTTTTTTCAAACGAAATCCGCTTTTCCTCAAAGGAAGAATTGAACGTTCGCTGGTCGGACAACACGACAATTGCAAAGGGCCTATGGAAAGATATTAAAGATGAGGTCAAAGCAAATGGCGGGCATTTCACAAAGCTTTTTTACGCCATGTCAGACAACCTGGAACTGGTGTGTATAAGGATCAAAGGTAATGGTTTGCTGTCTTGGGGAGAAGTGGTAGGGAAAAGCCAGAAGAAACAGCAAAGCGAGTGGATTTCGGTAACCGGCTATGCCGAAAAGGCATTCGGTGAATCAATAAACACTTTCCCCACCTTCAATTTCGGCGGAGGATTGACCCCATCAGAAGACCAGGTGGCAAATGACTTGTTCGCAGAACTTAAAGAATATGGACTTATTAAATCATCTGCTAGGGCGGAATCAACTACTGCAACGACCAGTTCCACTGTCTCAATACCTGAAAGCCAGTTGCAGCTTGACCCCTCGAATGACGACGACGACCTCCCATTTTAGCGTGTCAAACTTCATTATCATAACTACCTCATCAGAAATCGTGAAAGGTCGAGAAAATGAATGGATAGCAATAGTTTACCTATGGTGGGCTATTCAATTTATAGCATTGTTACTCGTAATAGCATTCGTGTCGACAATAGTCGTTTTCGCGGGTAACATCAACGAAGTGTCGAGGTTCCTCAAATGTCTTTGGCATTTGATCTGATTCAAACATAAAGCAGGGTTTTCCTGTAAAGACCAAAGGTTAAGGGTTTAGGAAACATGCATCTGGACATTATTCCAGACCCGTTTTGCGGGCGATATGTGTATTCATCACCAAATCAAAATAACAATGAAAGACGAGATTATTCCGATCAAAAAGGAAAATGCCCAGCGTGCCTTTGAAGCCGCCGACGAGACTGGCAAAGCGCTCTTAGTGGGGCTGCTTGGAGAAGAGACTTTCAACATCGATATAAAAGATCGTGTGAAGTCCTACGAAGATGCATGCAGATTATTACAAATTAAACCCGCCCAGCTGAGCGAATTTACAGTAGTCCCAAGAGAGTTCAGAGCGCCAACCTATGCTTTCCACCGATTGTGTGTCATTGCAAAGGCATTGAATGAGGGTTGGGAGCCTGATTGGGACAATAATAATCAGTATAAGTACTATCCCTGGTTTGATATGAGATCAAAATCCGCGGGTGGTTCCGGGTTCTCGTTCTACGATTCCTACTGCGTCAGCTCGTTCGCGACTGTCGGTTCCCGCCTCGTTTTTCGAACCGACGAACTCGCGCGGTACGCAGGAACGCAGTTCCTCGAAATTTACCGGGAGTGGATGGTGATTGAATAAAGAAACTGGTTGTGCGCTGCTTGACCGCAGGTAGTTCCAGGTTCTCGTTCAACGATTACAACTACGACAACTCGAACACGAATGTCGGTTCCCACATATGCCAGATAAGACTTTGGCAGCGCAAACCATGGCAACACGCCAAAAAACGACTTCTATAATTTAAGTGCATCGGTATCCACCCGTGTGGAAAAAATGAACTTCAAAACATAGGCCTGATGAGACGGATTAACAACTTATACCGAAGTATTTGCAGTATTGAAAACCTCAACCTTGCTGATCAAAAAGCCAGAAGAGGAAAATCGAAACAGATCGGGATAAAACAGCATGACCAAAACAGGGAAGAGAACATCCTTGCCCTTCACGAAATGCTGATCAACAAATCGTTTGAAACATCCGAGTATAAGACCTTCATTATATTTGAGCCTAAACAGCGCGAGATATACCGGCTACCGTACTATCCTGATCGGATTGTTCATCATGCGGTTATGAACATTTTGGAGCCTATCTGGATGTCGTTATTCACGGCCGATACTTACAGCTGCATTAAAGGTCGCGGTGTGCACAAAGCCGCAAAGAATGTTCAAAAGGCTTTGAAGAACGCGCCTGAAACCATGTATTGCCTGAAACTTGACATAAGCAAATTCTATCCTAGCATTGATCACAGCATCATGAAAGTGATCATCCGTAAGAAGATCAAAGATGTTGACTTACTGTGGCTGTTGGATTCGATTATTGACAGTGCCGCCGGCCTACCCATCGGAAACTACCTCAGCCAGTACATGGCCAACCTTTACCTTACATACTTTGACCACTGGTTGAAAGAACATCTCCGTGTAAAGTATTATTTCCGCTACTGCGATGATCTTGTAATACTATCCGGAAGCAAGCCGTACCTGCACGAGATCCTGGCAAGCATTAAAGATTATCTCGCCTCAAAGTTAAAATTGAAGGTAAAGGACAATTACCAGGTGTTTCCTGTATCCGATCGGGGCATCGACTTTGTCGGCTACAAGATGTACCACACCCATACGCTATTAAGGAAATCTATCAAGCAGAGCTTTGCCCGGGCAGTGGCCAAAGGAAAAGGGAAAGAATCTATTGCCGCTTACACCGGATGGGCGAAGCACGCTAACTGCCTCAACCTAATTAAAGTACTCTCCCATGAAAGCAATCAAAAAGTTCAAAGAGTTAGGAATACAACCTGAAAGTAAAGGCTTTGAAGGTGACAAGATCAGCATGGATCGGATATTGAATCGCGAGATAACGGTTCACGATTACCGGATCGAAAATTCAAAGTACCCGGAGAAAGGCAATGCAAAATGCCTGTACATGCAGATAACGATAGGTGATAACAAGCATGTTCTCTTCTCGGGATCAAAAGTCCTTCAAGACGAAATCCAGCGAGTTTCCAAGGATGATTTCCCATTCGCAACTACCATAGTAAAAGAGAACCGACGATTCGAATTCACTTGAAACAACATTACACTTCATCAACAAAAGCTACCAATGTGGATTTTACCCATCAATCACCCGCTATCCTCTCAATTTGCCCGGGGATACGCGGAATCGAACGAGGACTTGAAAGAATATTTCCAAGGCTCCGAACCGTCGCTTATGTGGAAATCGAAGCCTTTATCGTGGAAAACCTTTTGTCAGCAATGGAAGCGGGTATGGTGGCTCCGGCACCTGTCTGGACGAACCTTAAAACCTTCAACTCGAACCCATTTCGAAACAGAATTCACGGAATCATTGGAGGATATCCATGTCAACCGTTTTCACTGGCCGGTAACCGTAAGGGAACCGAAGACCCAAGACACCTTTGGCCGTATATATACCAGATTATCCGATCAACTCGACCTGTTTTCTGCTTCTTCGAAAACGTCTCAGGACACCTCAGCATGGGATATGATCAGGTTTACAAAGGCTTACGAGATCTTGGTTACAAAGTTGAGTGCGGAATCTATACTGCGGAGGAAGTGGGCGCACCACAAGAAAGAAAGCGGCTCTTTATCCTTGCAATATTGGAGGACACCTATGGCGACAGATCATGGTGGGACAACGAGGGAGGACTTTTCAGAAAAGCTTTCAGAACAGGCAAAGAATTGGTCAACACCGGATACGAACCTATGGAAAGGGGCAGTCTCGAAAGATTCATTGACTCGGAAGGACGGAAAATCAAGGATGGATCGATTAACGAACCAAGTTGTTCATCAAAACTGGGGAACTCCGCGAGTGAGCACGAATGGGATGACCGGCAGCCTCCGCGAAGTCTCGGCAAGCCGGATCGAGGATCAGGTAATGAACTGGCCGACACCAACAACGTCCAGAGGCGACTATCAGAACCAAGCGAACGGGTCAAAAGCCTTGAAATTGAGCGGATCAGTTCAACATTGGCCGACACCGACAACAATGGATCAGATAGCACCGAAAACAGACAAGGCAATTCTCAGGGAAATGATGGAGATCAGACCCGGACGGAGCAGCTTCTCAAATCTCAGGGATTCGGTAGTTCGCGGCACCATGACAGATTTCCGGCAGGCCAAGGAGAATACCAGTTCGACTGGGAACCCCCAAGGACGTTTGGATCGACAAATCGCCTGCCAAATACTATACGAAAGCTGTGGCGTCAAAGCCGGTCGCATTTTGAAAAAGTTGTGGGAAAGGAAGTATGGACAGAAACTGACCGTAACATCAAAAAAGCGATTGAATCCAGCGTGGAGTATACAGTTGATGGGTACGGATTTGTCGAAGATCTTCACCGTGCCATTGGCAATTCAGTGGTCGAGCAAACTGCCGAAATAGCCTTCTTGGATCTTCTCAGAAAACATTTTCAGTAAACACTTCATCAATCAATATTATGGAAAATGCACTCTACGGTCTGTTGACCACCATTGCAGTTGGTATGTTCTGGTTTGCAATCAAAATCGCGCAGGAACTGAAAAAGGCGATTGAAATTGATGCCAACGGAAACATAGTTCAAAAGGATGGCAAAACTGTGTAAACATCCAGGATGTCGAAACCCGGTGTTCTCCAAGTTGTACTGCCTCTTCCATCAATATTTGGCCAATAAGATCAAGCCGATTAAAAAGGTAAGCGACAAACAGGCCGCTCGTTTGAAGGTCTACTATTCACTGACCCCTGTTTTCTTGGGAGAAAATAAATTTTGTCAGGCAAAACTGCCAGGATGCACAGGGAAGAGTACGGATGTTCACCATCGCCGCGGAAGAGGATTCTATTTGCTGGAAATAGCGACATGGATGGCAGTCTGTCGAAAATGTCACAAGGTCATTCACGACGAGATGAGCCTAGCAGAGGCAATTAAACGAGGCCTCAGAATAAAGAGAGTTTAAGTAACCCAACTCAAATAATGGCAAGACCTTATAAGCCAGGATTGGAATACTTTCCGAAAGATTCCAACATGTACGGAGAACGGAAGATAAGACGGCTGATGGCAACCTGGGGGCTGAAGGGTATTATAGTGTATGAGTATCTGCTTTGCCTGATTTACGGAGACCGGGGCTACTACATCAAGTACGATTCCGAGCTCGCTTTCGATGTCTCAGACTTCCTTAAAAACGGCGTGACTGAAGAAGATGTAAGAGGGATAATCACTACCTGTGTTGAGATAAATCTTTTTGATTTTTACTGTATGCAGCATGTGCAAATACTTACCTCATCAGGAATCCAACAGCGATACCTGAAAGCGAAAAGAGGCGGGATTATTGATGAAAGATTCGAGGTTATTGCAGTAAAAACTCGAGTTATTGCAGCAGAAACTACCGCAAATTCCGCATTAAGTACACAAAGTAAAGTAAAGGAAAGTAAAGTAAATAAAAGTATAGTAAATGAGAGTAAACGCGAGGCTGATTCGCCTATCGGCGGCACTCAAAATTCAAGTCTTAGAAGTGGTGTAATTACCACTCAAAAACCGGAAGAAAAAAAAGCCCCCCCGGTTGCGCCGCCCCCCCCTGACCAAGTCAAGAAGTTTGACCTTGTGAAGGACGAACTAGGGATCACTCGATGCATGGTGCTGCGGGAGATGCTAGTGGAATACAGAAACAAAAATCCCACTCTCTACCCTGAGTCGATGTACAAGAAATTCCTTGTCCACTGGTCAACCCCAACGGCGAACGGAAAGCCGAAATGGCGAAATGAATTAGATAAAAAGAACGGAGCCTTCGACATACCTGGCAGGCTCGCAACATGGAAAGGAAATGAATTCAATTCAGCAAATCAGAGAGGAGGATCACAGAAACTACGTCCTACGGCCAAAGGGGTCTCTGAGTACCGAGGAGGAGCAGTTCTTAATGATGTGGAAGATTAACGGGCCAAGTCCAATCCCACTGACCGAAGAAGAAAAGACCGCAGTAACCGAGGTCGCGATTCGTGTCGCGATTCTGGAAGCAGAAAAGGAAAAGGGGTTTAACCGATACAAGCAGCTATATGCTGTATCGGTGACGGAAGAGAAGGTATTCCCTGAGCTTACCCCTGCCGAATTCCAGAAGTTCATCGTAGAACTTGGCGTTTTAAGATCGCAAGAGCGCGGGTGGCCCCAAGAGTTTCAGCTCGATGAGAATAATCGGGTAATCGTGAAGTCGCTTGCTCATTATTTCACGAATAGTCCAAAGTTCTCGGCTTTCAATGCGGGTTTTTCTTTAAACAAAGGCATTATGCTGGTCGGAGACGTGGGATGTGGCAAAACACAGCTGATGGAACTTTGCAGTAAAAACCCGAAGCTTTGCTACGCAAGACACGATTGCATTGAGGTGGCCGGCGAATACACTTTACCTGGCGATCAAGGGGGCGAGAATGTCATTCAGTATTATTCCGAAAACAGCAGAAGCCCTGACGTATCCAGAACAATGGGACATGAGTTTTACGGACGGTTCTTCGATGATCTTGGAGCGGAAAGCAGTGCACGCCATTACGGAAATGAAAAGAATGTGATGGAGCAGATTATCCTAAACAGGTACAAGTTCCATCCTCATCACATGACGCACTTCACCACCAACTTAGTAATGGAGGATTTGCAGGAAGTCTACGGCAAAAGGGTAGCAGATCGCCTGAAAGAGATGTGCAATGTAATTGAGTTCCCAGCAACAGCTAAATCTAGAAGAAAATGATTACGGAGAGTTTATACACGCCAAATTGCATCAGGACATTCAGCAGGCTTTACATGAATGTTTTTGAGCCAACCGAGGAAATGATCCGAATTGAAGACATCGCGCATGCTCTGTCAATGCAATGCAGGTTCGGCGGGCACTTACCTAAGTTCTATTCAGTTGCTCAACATTCAGTGCACTGCTGTGAAGAAGTAAGCGAGGTACATCAACTTGCAGCACTTTTGCATGACGCCAGCGAAGCTTATCTGGTCGATATACCATCGCCCGTTAAATCGGGGCTTGCGAATTACAAGCAGCTGGAAGATAGGTTGATGAAAGTTATTGCTAAGAAGTTTGGATTCGACTACCCTTTGCATCCCGACGTCAAGATTGTTGATGAAAGTATGCTACACGCGGAGTGGGAGTATCTGATGCTGGAAAAGCAGCATTTTTTGAAGTTCAGATCTTGGTCTCAGGACGAAGCAAAAGGCCGGTTTCTCAATATGTTTTACCAGATAAGTCCCCAGTTTTGATGCATAGATTCGTAATCGGAATTGATCCAGACATCAGCAAGTCAGGTGTAGCGATCTGGGACCGGGAGATGAAACGCTGGGTTCTTTGGAAAGCATTTGCAAACGAAGATTTGATAGATGAAATTCTAAAAATCTGCGATCCTTCCTCAGCTCTGATTCTTTTGGAGGCGGGTTGGCTAAATAAGAAATCCAACTACCGAAAAACGGCCGGCCGGAGAGTCTCAGAAGCAATATCCCGCAAGGTTGGTCAAAACCAAGCATCAGGCCAGCTTCTAATGAGAATGTTGGAAAAGCAGGGATTTATTGTCAAAGAAATTAAGCCGCTCGTGAAAGGTGTGCTGAAAAGAGACGGATCGTGGACCGTTACTGGCCGTAAGTTCATTGAAGAGAATACCGGCATTAAATCAAGAATCAACGACGAGGTTCGAGATGCACTATTTATTGTGCTGATATCAAATCAGCGGGCTTTGTTTTAAATACACTTCATCAATAAATTGAAAATGACAACCTACAAGAGCTTTCTTGAAGCAAAGATTCGTATTGCCGAAAAAACAGGGATAACAGTCAGTCGTGCCGATCTACACCCTATTTTAAAACCTCACCAAGCAGACTGCGTGATATGGGCACTTGCAGGTGGGCGCCGAGCTCTATTCGAGAGTTTTGGACTTGGAAAGACGTTGCAGCAGCTCGAAATATTACGTCAGATCATTCGGGTTGTTGGTGGTAATGTGTTAATCGTTTGTCCTCTTGGAGTTAAGCATGAATTCAATCAAGATCTACTAAAATTAGAGATAGAAGAAAATGCAGCATCCCTAGGCATTAATCAGATCAAATACATCACCTCCACAGACGAGATTGAAGATGGCCATTCGTGGTACATCACCAATTATGAACGGGTTCGTATGGGCGACATCAACCCAGAAAAGTTCATTGCCGTGACTTTTGACGAGGCATCTGTCCTGCGAGGATTGGCCACAGAAACAGCAGACACAATTATGAAGCTGTTTTCGAAGATCAGATACCGATTTGTTTGCACCGCAACGCCTTCGCCGAACAGATATTTAGAGCTTATCAATTATGCGGAGTTTCTTGGTATTATGGATCGCGGACAGGCCCTGACCAGGTTCTTCCAGCGGGACTCCACAACTGCCGGCAACCTCACGCTATTACCGAAGAGAGAAAAGGAGTTTTGGTATTGGATGTCAAGTTGGGCAGTGTTTATAACGAAGCCCTCTGACTTGGGGTATTCAGATGAAGGGTACGACCTTCCACCTATCAAGATACACCGGCACCGAGTAAACTTCGAAAGAGGGCTGAATGTAGACAAACGAACTAATCAGTCCACTTTCATTGCAGATTCCTCCAAAAGCCTCGTTGAGGCAGCAAAAGAAAAAGCCGTCTCAGTCACCCACAGAGTTGCCAAGGTTACGGAAATCATCAATTCGGATCCGGATAGCCATTACATTCTGTGGCATCATCAAGAAGTTGAGCGACATGAAATAGCAAAGGCACTCGGATCTGATGAATGCAAGTCAGTGTATGGGTCCCAAGACTTGGACCAACGAGAAAACAGGTTGATCGGATTTTCCAAGGGGGAATTCAAATATCTGTCTACAAAGCCCAAGATCGCCGGGTCGGGCTGCAACCTTCAATATTTCTGCTGCAAAGCAATTTTCGTCGGAATTGACTACAAGTTCAATGACTTCATACAAGCGGTTCACAGGATCTATCGGTTCGGTCAGACAAAGCAGGTTGAAATCCACATTATCTACACTGATGCCGAGGAGCAGATCCTAAAAACGCTTGAACAAAAATGGCACAATCACAATAACCTACAATCAAGAATGACTGAGATTATCAAAGAACATGGACTAAATTCAGATTTGTACTCCTCAGAATTGAAACGTGAGATGTTCACTGGCAGGAAAGAGCTATCTGGACAAGATTGGACTTTTGTGAACGATGATTGTGTTGAAGATTTTAGCAAGAGAGATGACTGCAGTATAGACCTCATCGTTAGCTCTATTCCATTCGGAAATCATTATGAATATAGTGAGAACTTCAACTGTTTCGGACATAATGAAACCAACGAGGATTTCTTCAAACAGATGGACTTCCTCGTGCCTCACCTTTACCGAACTTTAAAGCCGGGGAGAATTGCAGCTATACACGTAAAAGACCGCATTCGGTATTCTTATATGAACGGCACGGGCTTCACGTCTCAGGATCCATTCTCGGATGATACGTCTGCTTCATTCAGGAAACATGGTTTTCACCTACTGACCAGAATCACAGTGACTACCGACGTCGTGCAGGAAAATGCACAAACATACCGGTTGGGATGGTCGGAAGCTTGCAAGGACATGAGTAAAATGGGCAATGGCTTACCAGAGTACATCCTTGTATTCAGAAAACCTCCATCAGATTCGGCAAATGGCTATGCAGACGTACCGGTAAAGCATAGCAAGACTGAATATTCACGTGGCAGGTGGCAGGCTGATGCACATGCATATTGGAAGAGTGCCGGAGAAAGGCTTTTGGATTCGGAAACATTACGTCGGCTCGGTCTATCAGATGTACTTAAAGCCTGGAAAGCTTGGGATACTTCCGAACCATACAACTATGATCGACATATAAAGCTTAATGAAATGCTCGACGATCTGAAAAAACTGCCATCTACTTTCATGGCCGTTCCTCCTCAATCGACACATCCGGACGTATGGGGCGACATCAACCGGATGAATACACTAAACTCCACACAGGCAAAGAAGAATCTTGTGAAGCATATCTGCCCGTTGCAGCTGGATATCATCGAAAGGCTCATCGAGAGATATTCAAACCCGGGCGAGCTGGTAGCGGATCCTTTTGGTGGGATCGGGTCAGTCCCCTACCAGGCAGTCAAAATGGGGCGAAAAGGTTTCGCAACGGAATTGAACTCGGAATACTGGCAAGACGGAACCAGGCACCTTCGGTCACTTGAATCAAAACAAATTACTTTATCACTTTTTTAAACACTTCATCATGCAAACAGCAGAACTGAAAATCAGCGTTCAAAACGCGTATGTCGCTTTCAAAAATGGCACGGCCAAACAGAAAGCATTTTTAAGGGACTTGTTCCCTGATCATAACTTTGATGGCGACATCACTGACCGAGTTGGTTCGTATGAAGATGCATGTGCAATCGTGGGGATCAACCCGATGACCATTGACAATTTTAAACCATTTCCGGAACAAGACAGGGAGTACCACTTTGCATCGCACAAGCTGGTGACAATCGCAAGAGTACTTAATGAAGGATGGCAGCCGAATTGGAACGATAGCACCCAAGCCAAATACTATCCTTGGTTTAAGCCCGCGGGTGGTTCCGGGTTCTCGTTCGACGATTGCATCTACGACGGCTCGTACACGACTGTCGGTTCCCGCCTCGTTTTTCGGACGTCGGAACTCGCGACCTACGCCGGCAAACAGTTCATAGACATCTACAACATAATCCTCAAAAACTAATATGGCCAGCTGGTATTTATCAAAAATCAGATATCAAAAAGAAGATGAGGCAGGCTCTCTTCGGACTATCAACGAAGCGTTCCTGTTTGACGCGGTTTCTTTCACGGAGGCGGAAGCAAGAGCTTACAGTAGCATTGTGACAGGCGCGAGCGATTTCAGCGTGTTGAGCATCACAAGAATGAGGCTTGCTGATATTTTTACTTACGAAGAAGGTGAGCAGTGGTTTAAAGCAAAGGTGATTTACTTCTCGGTCGATGAAAAGAGCGGCAAGGAGAAAAAGGTTGTGAATTATATGCTTGTGAATGCCGATGGTATTCAGCAGGCTCTCGACAGGATCAACGAAAGCATGCGCAACTTCCTCATCCCATACGAAACGACGGATATAGTATTGACTCCAATTGTAGATGTGTTCCCCTACAATTCTGAACCGGACCAGGTTCCTGACAATATGAGGCCGCTTGCGGATGTACTGGCAGAACGCAAACATGATCAGTCACTCTAACGTCCTTCCCATGCCGCTACCAGGAGAAAAATTAGAGGGAATTTATGACCTCATAGAAACAGCGATATATTCTCTGGAAGTCTGTGATGAAGAGAATACCGGCCCACTTACTGAGTGCCGTAAGGCGATTGACAGGGCCACTGAATTTCTGGAAGATGAGGAAATGGAGGTTTACCGATTCGGGGATCTTACGAAAATTCCAGATCACAACTTTCAGCCGTTTGCTTCAATTAGACAGGCAAATGAAATCATACAAGCACTTGAAATTCCAACTGAATATACCGAAGAAACCGAAAGCGATTTTGGAGAGTGTATTGAACAGCTGGAACTAGCCGCAGAAATCCTACTGAATGAAATTCTAAAAGACTAAAATTCATCAACATGTCAGAAATACTAGAAGAAATTCCTAAAAGCAAAAAGTT
The DNA here is from genome assembly GCF_001424405.1 of Dyadobacter sp. Leaf189. GTDB lineage: Bacteria > Bacteroidota > Bacteroidia > Cytophagales > Spirosomataceae > Dyadobacter. The sequence continues at coordinate 1,932,654 of NZ_LMPS01000001.1, read as the reverse complement.
CAAAGGAGGCAGTGTGACCTCCAAAATCACAGTAAACTCAAAAAGATTTCTCAGAGCTTGCGAGACTGCATACCGGGCGATCAATCCAAATTCAATTGTTCCAGCGATCGCAAACATTTTGGTCCAGCTTGAAGATGGCAAGCTCAAATTTACCGGTACAAACCTCAACCAGACGATCGTCACTGAGATTGAGCACAATGAACTTTTTGTAAGCGCACGTTTTTTATTCCCGGCGGACTTGGGAATGAAGCTTCTTAAATCAATCCCCGACGTGCCGGTTGAGATTACCCATTTAACATTTCAAACAACAGACTCAGTCGGAAATCCAACCACAGCCGACGCGATTGAGATCGGGTACGCAGGCAATACTTACAGGTTCGAAACCTTCGCAGCAAAAGACTTCGTAAATGTGCCAGATTGCTCAATCTCTCCCGTTACAACCTTCAAGACCGAGGCCGTCAGTAAAGGTATTTTCTTCTGCAAACAGTCGGTCAGCGAAGATAAAGACAGGCCTTCAATCCAAGGGATTTTCTTTAAAGCCCTCGGCAGCTCTCTTGAAGTGGTTTCAACGAACCGGCACATTCTGACAAAGTATGTCGCTGATTTGGAAGAAGAAATCGAGGCAGAGATATCATTCACCATCCCGACCAAGCCTGCTGAGATTATCAGCGAACTTACAGGTGAAACAATCGAGCTCCGGATAACTAATAATGGTGTGCAGTTTTCCAACGAAACTACCAAGGTATTTACACTGCTGATTGATGAGAGATTCCCCGATTACAACTTGGCGATCCCTAAATCTCACATATCAGAATGCATTATTCCACTGGCGCCGTTAAAAGCATCAATGAACAGGATAAATATTCTTGCCAACGAGAATGCAAAAACATCGCTGAACATCACTGATGAGTCGATTGAGATTGAGATCTATGATTCAAACTTCAATAACGATGCATCAGAATCAGTAGCAATAAGCTCCCTGTCAGGCCCGCCCATTAAGATCGGCATCAATCCCGTTTATCTGACTAAGATTTTAGCCAAACATGTCAGCGGCGATATCACGATGAAGCTTGGAGAAAATAACCGGGCAATCCTGATCTACCCGGAAGATGAGCCGGAAGTCGAATTGCTGATAATGCCAGTCATGATATAAGTTATTACTGCGGGCATGAACTTAGGCCCGCAGTATACCCATCTACGTTACAATCAAAATTCATCAACAACAATGAAGAGAGGTACAGTTAAAAGTAAAGAAGCTGCTCCAAAAAGAGGAAAACAGAAACAAAATCTTGTTAATTCAAATGAGGTTTATTCAGGACCTATCAACCGATCGTATGCCGGCAAGAACAAATTTGGGGTGAGCGGGTCCGGCCATGTGTCCTTCCAGATATACTCTAAGCTGACATTGGAGCAAATGCAGCAGCGATACCCAGGGTCAACAATTCAAGCTATAAAGTACAAAGCTGATGCAGGTGTTTGAATTTGGACATATCATGGTCGACATTGAAACGATGGGCACAGGATCCCGATCTGCAATCATCGCCATCGCAGCGGTGGAATTTAATGTAAAAAATGGTATGACACGCCGAGCTTTTCACACTAATGTTTCACTGGATTCCAGTTTACGGGCTGGATTAGAATTGGATGCCGATACAGTAATCTGGTGGTTGCAGCAAAACGAAGAAGCACGTATGGCCATTGCTAAACCTGATGGCCAAAGTCTTTACGAAAGCCTTTTGCAATTGTCTGACTTCATATCTTCTTGCGGGAAGGATCAGATAGTTTGGGGCAATTCAGCAAGGTTTGATCTTGGCATTCTTCTGGACGCTTACGAAGCAACCGGACTTACGGCGCCGTGGACTTATAGGGATGAACGTGACGTAAGAACGCTCGTAAGTATCAATCCCGCCATTAAAGCTCAGGTGTCATTCTCCGGCACAAGGCACAACGCACTTGATGATTGCCATTATCAAATTCAATACTGCTCGGCGATATGGAGATCAATCAAATGCAGCTCATAGGCTCAATACTCGGTTCAGCCAGGTTTGACTTGCAAAACGAAAAAATCCTTCAAGCTCAGATTTCGGATCTGCTAGCAAGGAAAGGCATCGAACACACTCGCGAGGTCGAGTTAATCGAGGGCGACATCATTGACTTTATGATCAACGAAGTCGGAATAGAGGTGAAGATTTCCGGAGCCGCCAAGAGCATTTATCGCCAGTGCTGTCGCTACTGCGAGCACGATGCGGTCCAAACCTTTATACTCGTCACCAACAAAGCAATTACACTACCTCATCAAATCAACAATAAACCGACTTGCGTCATTAATTTAGGAAGAGCATGGCTTTAAAAACTTACGGAGAGATCTTTTACGACTATGGCGAAAAGAGGTTCTCCATTACCAAAGCGGAACCGCATGTGTGCATTAAACTTAAACAGCTTTTCCCAAAAATCCCTATTTCAGCATCAGTACCGTTTCACTTCAAAAATTCTCCGGAGATATGTGCTGACCTCGACTGGTTCATGCAGCGCTACCCGCTTTTTGTCTCAGACACTACTTTGGAACGGATTCAAAAAGGTAAGGAAAAGCATATTCAGGACATCAATGATGTCGAGCGGATCCATATGCCGGAATATACACCGCCCGTGGTGCTGTTGAATGGTGGATTCCAGGCAAGGGACTATCAGGTGCGGGCCAGCGAAACTTACCTGAAAGTAAAAAGGCTGCTAATTGGTGATGATTTGGGGCTGGGTAAAACACTTTCAGGAATTCTGTCCTTTCTGAACCCCGAAACACTGCCGGCCGTTGTCGTCGTCCAAACTCATATGACCGAACAATGGAGGAAAGAAGGGATAGAAAAATTCACCAATCTCAAAGCACATATCATTAAGGGTACAAAGCCCTATTCATTGCCGGAATCAGACGTTTATATTTTAAAGTACTCTTGCTTGGTAGGCTGGGTTAATACCTTCTCAGGAGGGGTGTTCAAGTCTGCAATATTCGATGAATGTCAGGAGTTCAGAAGGGATGCAAGCGAGAAATACAAGGCTGGCAAGGCACTTTCTCATTCAGTCGAGTTTTCACTTGGATTATCGGCGACGCCGATTTATAATTTTGGAGATGAGATTTACAACGTGATCAACCTCATCCATCCAGACGCACTGGGCAGCAGGGACGACTTTCTTAGAGAGTGGTGCGTGTCCCATGGGATGCATTATAAGGTTAAGGATCCAAAAGCATTGGGAAGTTATCTCCGCGACCGTTTCTTGTTTCTGAGAAGGACTAGGTCTGATGTGGGAAGAGAGCTTCCAAGTGTCAACAAAATCATCCATACTGTCGATTATGATCACGAAAAGGTGAAGCATTTTGAGACAATCGCCAAAAGTCTGGCCATGCGGGTATTAAATGCATCTTTCACGGAGAGAGGAGAAGCTGCCCGGGAGTTGGATATGTTAGCAAGGCATAATACGGGTGTATCCAAAGCACGGTATGTTGCTGAGTATGTCAAAATCCTTCTTGAAAACGACGAGCCTGTTGTATTGGCTGGATGGCATCGAGATGTGTATGAGATATGGCTCGAAGAACTTAAAGAATATAATCCCGTAATGTATACGGGCAGCGAGTCTGGTGCACAAAAGGAAAGAGCAAAACAGGCCTTTATGAAAGGCGAAACAAAGCTGTTTATCATATCCCTGAGATCAGGAGCAGGTTTAGACGGCCTTCAACATGTTTGTAATAACATTGTCTTTGGGGAACTGGATTGGTCACCAAAGGTTCATGATCAGGTTATTGGCCGTATAGATCGCGATGGTCAAGCTACCCAGGTCACAGCTCACTTCTTGGTAAGTGATTCCGGATCAGATCCCGTCATCATAAACCTACTCGGCTTGAAGGCTTCCCAGAGCAACGGAATTGTTGACCCTTTAAGCATCCCAGGTGAGCAGTTCTCTGATGATAGCCGGATGAAAGTTCTTGCTCAGCACTATCTCCGTATCAAGGAAAATACATGACAGGCCAACTATCGATTTTTGAAGACACATCAATTGTAGAAGCTGGTGCTGAAATCTCTGAATGTGGTCAGTATCGCTATAAGCTTTGGAGGATATGGGACAAAAGAAAACCACTGATTTTGTGGATAATGCATAACCCTTCGAAAGCTGACTCAGTATCCGACGATCCTACAATTAATAGGGTTACAGATTTTTCCAAGCGTTGGGGATTCGGGGGATTTTATGTTGGCAACCTTTTTCCATATCGAGAAACCAATCCAGATATTTTAAAGGGAATCAACATTGAAGAGCTTATACCACATGAAAATTGCCTAGCAATTAACGAGATGATTGCTTTGTGTGACTTTCATCTGTTAGCGCACGGCAATCCCGTGGTAAATCCGGGAAGGTGGCAACACGTCGCCAAATGGCATTATCTAAAATTAACCAAGTCTGGAAATCCAGGGCATCCGCTCTACTTGAAAGCAAACTTAAAACCAATTCCATTTTAACATGAGCAAACCATTCAAGAACTTATCAATAGGAGTAGTTCAACCGGAACCATACGAGCTTACTGATCAAAAAGTTTCGGCTTCCGCTTTGGTCAGAATTGCTGATGCAGTTGAGTCCATGTCCTCAAACTATGTCCAGATGCAACGGGATCTCGATTACTACAAAAAGGCAAATCGGGATCAGCAAAAAACATTAGAATCTCGTGACAATGTAATTCGGAGCCTAAAAGGCGTAGTGACACGATTGAAAAATCAGCGAATGAAGCAATCAACACGCATCGGAACCAAACACCTTGCCGATATGGAAACGGAGCGGTTGGCGTGGAGCTTGAAGACTTTTGCGGACGCAACACCCATTAGCAGCCTTCGCAAGCTGGAATCAGAGATTGCCGAGATCGAGAAGAATATCGAGGGTGGAATTAAAGATCCCGAAGAATACGCGGACGCAATGATGTGCCTTTTAGACAGTGCCGGAAGAGATGGTATTACAGTAGCAGAGATCTTATCCGCATTTGAAATAAAACTGGACAAAAATAAGCTTCGAAAGTGGCGCAAGAATCCGGATGATAGTTATTCGCACGTTAAGGATTAAATGATTGTTCAGTAGGCAAGATTATTTTGTGGTTGTGATTTTGAATAAAACTCAACTACGATAATGGAAAGCAATGCACTTACCCAGATAGGGGAAATAATTGATTTTGAAATCCACCTTTTAGATGATTCGCTATTAACAGCGGCACTAGGAACGCCAGCGCTATCCGCGTCAATGGAGGTAAAAGTTGGTGACGAATACTTGATCTTTGGAGGACCCCAACTATTCTGCTCCATGCCTAACTCAGACAGCTCCGACTTCGTAGGGCTGTTTATCGTGAAATGCTTTCAGGCTGTCCGCGTGCATACCACCCGAGAAATGGAAGGATCTCTGATAAAAGTGAAACTCGCCGACGGGAAGATAGTCGGCATTTCCTCGCTAGAAAATGACAACTTCTTCTATCCCGTTGGCGAGTTTGAAAAGCTTGAAAAAGGCGAAGATTCAGATGATTAGCCAAATAGCGAAGTCTGTGCTGGCGAGGTCGGCATATCCAGCGCAACCAGGTCATCATAAATGAACGGAACTGTTGGATCAGCAGATTTCAAAAACTCCTTCTCCACGGTACATGCTTCCATCTGCTCGGCTGGAAACTGATAAGTTGCAATCTCTGTAATCCGATCTTCGGTTAGATCATCCATCATCCACTCCCAGGCGAGCTCGTCAGTAAGAATGTCCGGCATGCGCTCTTTCGAATTATGGATCTTCGCCATAAGCGGATTTGCCGCTGTTGTAACCAGGCTCAATGTGTCTACTGTCTCGCCAGTCTCTTGGTCTGTCCACGGCTGCCAAATGCCGGCAATGTAAAAGTAAGGCTGCTCTTTTACCCCTATGTAATGCGGGTATTTATCAGCAGTCTTTTTCGGCTCTCCTGTTTTCTTGTTGATGGGATGAACGTGCCGCCATTCGAAGAATCCCGATGAAAGAATCAGGCACCTGTTTTTCAATGCTGCTTTCCGGTACATTTTACCTGGCAAAAGGAGCTCTTCACCTTTTGCATTCTGTGTAGTCAACGGCGGGTGAAACTTACCTGATGCATCCTTGTATCCACTTCGCATCTTTTTAACGTCGGCGCGAGTCTTCAAATAGGAAGGAATAAAGCCCCACTCCATCTGTACTATATCGAAGTTGTTTCTTACATCGTTCGGCTTCAACACCGCAACACCGCCGTATTCAAAGGCGGAAATCACAGGCCTGTTTAGAAATTCATAATTTTTGATTGACTTTTCCAGCTCCATTAAGGTGATGTACTCAGCTCTGGTTACTTTTTGTCCATTGTAATAGCACATAGCTCATTGCTTTTTGAAGTACTCAACGATTTTAGCTCCGATGGGTAGCGCTTCCGGTTGCCTTCCTTCGGGTATTGACATCCAAACTTTGCGACCATCGATCACTTTCGAGCGTGAAATCATCAGGTTTTTACGTCCATCCGGAAACTTAATTTCAAAAACTTTCCGGTTACTGATCGTATGTACTTTTATTTGAAGGATCATGCCTTCAAAGTCAAGTTCAAAGTCATCTGGAATAAACAGCATTTAGAAATTTTTATACCTAAAGTAGAAAATTACTCGCTACTCTTCCCGAATTCGCCTGGATTTCTAACAATCGTTACTTGGTTGATGTTGGTTGGATGATATACCCCGGATCGAAATCGAAGTATCAGTTTAGGCCGGTCAGGTCCAGGCTTGTAGGTGTGCAGCACATTTTCTTGCCCTCGCCTTAATGGAACAATATCTGCAACAATGTAAAGGCCAGGCGGGACAACGAATGTTTCTTCCTGAAATTCTGCCTGTGGAATTTGATGGTTAATGAACCGCTGCATAATGCCTTTGTCCAGCGACAGATTCAAAGCTTTAAAACTCTGCTCAATGCTATTCGCCATATGCTTACGCATAATATCAGATTGATCAACCTTCCTGTAAACCTCTCCAACCGTAACTTGTTGTAAAATCATCCGTTTAGAATAGGGATTTTTGGTGTCAAGAAAGCGATCAGGGAAGTTCAAGCATTCGACTATTGTACCGGCTTCCAGGTAAATCACATTTGTAATGGCCAGATAAGGCCTGTCGCGGTCTTCCCAATGTGCCATCTTACCTCATCCATTTAACACACGAGTTGATCTCCCACTTAGTAGTGTACTTAAACGTTACAACATAGGTTGCTCCATTTAATCCGTTTAGGTAGCTAGGTCCGTACTTCTTTGTATTGGGACTTAATTGGTTCAGATAGTCGATCGCTCCTGCGAGAAAGAACCGCTGTATCTCATGAGTTTCCATTGTTAATGATATTTTAAGTATCTGTAAAATGATCTTATTTATATCAAAAATATGGTCTCTGCTTACTTTGCGCAAGGAGAATGGAAGATTTATTTTTTATTCAGTACGTATAGCCTACTCACAGCTGAGACGATTTAAGAAGAAATATTAGATTTTTTATATCAGGTACACTCGCTATGGCAATGTATGTAATACATTGCCATAGCGAGTGTACCTACAACGGAAAAGTACAATTTTTAGCTGTGTTTCGGTGCGTAAAGGCGTTCCCATCGCTAACAGGAAAGGGAATAGCATTTGATCGAAGCGTATAGAGATTTTACAAATAGTCAATATTTTTTACAAATACTTAAAACTTTTGACCATTATACGTTTACGCGGATACTTGTCAGATATTCAGGAGGTTAACATCTTTATAGCTCAAACGAACCGTTAGTTAACAGACTGGTAGCCAGTTGTTTATTTAAAACATTGTAAATTTTATTGTAAAAATTTGCGTTAAATTAGAGGCAATTACCTCAGACCAATACTATCATGAATCAGCCTGTTATGAAAAGTAGGAGTACAACAAAAGGCGACAGAATGAAATGGGCGCCTGTTTCATCCTTCACGCTAGCTAGACCTACAAGTGAGATACTTGTTGGAAAAAGGCTATCTGATGATGACCTAAGAAGGAATTCTAACAATCGCACTAATCATCGTATCCCTTGAATTTTGATTTTCCGGGATATAAGATCAAGTTTATACAGAGAGATGTTTGCCGAAATGAGTGCGGTGGGCATCTCTCTACTTTTATTTACAAATTCTTCTCGCCAGTTACTGGATACAAATATATAATGCGTGTCGAGCACTACGAATTGGAAACATTTGCGATAAAATTTTATTGTCAAAAACACAGTAGCCACGATTATAAGTATTCCATAACAACGAATAAGGGAGATTTAGGCAATATTATGGCAACATGCCTATCTGCCGTCGAAGAAATACTGGCATTATTTCCAGATGCGTCTTTTGTTTTCCTGGGAGCTCCGTCCTATGACAAAAGGTCAAAAACAATAGAAAATAAAGTCCCCACGCAAAGATTCAAAATTTACAGATATATAGCCTCGAAATTAATCGGACGGGTTACTTTTGAGCACTTCGAATATGAAGCAGCATCCTCGTACTCTTTAATTAATCGCAGATGTGAGGATGTACCGAGTAAAGAGCGTATGATGGTTAAAATGTTTAGATTTACTTATCCGACGTTAAGAGATATGCAGATTTAATAAATCAGGGGCCAAAAGCCCCTTTTTTATGCAACTCACCAAATCGAACTTTATCATGCAGCCTTGTTAAAGTCATTGAAAAACTTACCGACGTCCTTGAAGCCATCCCCTATTTGCTCTACATAGCTTTCGTGACTGAAATCAAGCGGATCACGGTATCCTGAATAGATAATCTTTTCCAGCGGCACCAGGCGCCGGCCGGGAGCCTCCCCGTATTTTCTTGCCTCTTCGTTCCTGTCTTCAAGGCGAGCCAAATCATTTAATACAGCCTCATTCATCATAATTGAGAATGCCTGACCTCCTATCTTCAAAGGATTACTCAGGTCGGCCGAGTCCTGCATGGTTTCCTTGCTGCACATTACCGCAATGATCCGGTACTTCTTATTTGGGTCAAGCCTTGTCCAAATCGCATTTACGGGCGTTCCTTCTCTCATGCCGCCGTCTCCAAGATGTCCAAGCACCAAAGGCCAAAGAATCGGGATTGTAGTCGACGCAACAACATAGCGGCGTTCTTTTTCCAAATCACCGGCAAACTCAGCAACATCAACAGATAGCGGCTGTCCGGTTTTCATATCCACGACATTAATCAAGCATGGAATATCAAAGCCGGGGTTGAGCTTTTGCAGCTTTCCGACAGTCTCAAATAAGGGTGCATTGTCCATCAGTGCCGGCGCGCCAAGGAAGTTTTGAAGCAGTTGATCAAGCACCTTTTTTTGCCCACTTTTAAAAAGAAGCTTCGGCAAGTCAAATACATTAATACCTTTTAATAACACCTTCTTGATCGTATCCACATCTGGCCTGAGCCTGCCATTTTCCAGCTTTGCGAGACCTGGCTTCGTGATCTGTACTGCATTCTGGCTGTAAACCTCCGCATAAAGGTGTGAGGTGTAATCGAAAAGACCTTTTGAAAATGCATAAGCGTTCAGGGTTCCCGCACTCGTTCCGCAAACCATAGAGATTTTGAAGCGTTTAGCCAGCTCCATCAGCACGGTCCACTGCCAAATTCCGCGCGCTCCTCCTCCACTAAGCACTACAACCGTCTCCCGGTCGTCCTCAGGGTTTAATAAGTCTGTAAACATTTCAATATTCAGTTTTGATTGTACACCACACCTCAGACTTGGCACGTAGCGCAGCCTGTATCTGTGGAAAGAATGAGTTGAATAAATCCCGGCTCTGCGTGACACGATAGTCACCGGCTGAAAACAAATACTGCTTGCCAGGTAGCAAACACCCTTCCGTGTTCATGTGCGTATTACCAGTGTGTATCCGGATGCCGGAGAACCCTGGCACATGCAAAAGCAGCGGGAGTAGCTTCTTAAACCTGGTTGAATGGGTTACCGCAACCTTGTACCTTCCTACTGGTATTGCTGTGCGGGTTTTAACCTTTACCGACAAAATTTCACTTAATGGCATGCTTTGGCTGAGTCCCCTATCGGTATCCTCAACCAAGTAGCCGAGAAACTTTCCATCAATGAACAGCATGGACAGGGTAGAGTTTACACCCTTCCACTTACGAATGATTACAATTTCCATTTACCGTTATCTAAAACCGGCGTTTCCACCAGCTGCGTTTTTCTACCTTAATAGGCTTTATTTGTAAGGAATCTGTATTTACTTGGATCGGCTTCACAGGTGCAGGCAAGAGGAAGCTTACATCGATTTCAACGGGAGTAAGTTTCCGAAGAATCCAATTTTGGCGCATCTTCAAAATTTCGATCTTACCTTCGATACGATCACCTTTTTCAGCGAGCTTGTCGAACTTCTGCTCAACTTTTCCAGCCTTGGCATTTGTCGCCTCGATCAAACTATCATTAGAAGTGGGCTTCTTGTCTTCAAGTATGGACGTTGGTACTGGCTCCGGTGTTTGATCGACCTTTTGCGATGGGACAGTGTCCGCCTTGGCATCGGCATTTTTTTGCTGTGATGCCGATTGCTTCGCGCTCATTATTATTACGATCAACGTCAGCGACAGCATTGTGCTCATGATACGTGTTTTCATCGTTGTATGACCTCTTGGATCTTTTGGTTTGTTCCTGACACACTATCAAATTTCTTTTCAACGGTTGAGAGTTTACTGTTTACCACACTAGCCTTTTTGTCGATAGCATCGAATTTTTTACTAAATCCGAGGATTGCTTCATCGTCCTTCTGGCTCTTTTTTTCGTACTGATCAATCAGCTTTTCATAGAGCTTATAGGCGTCCGTCTTCGCCTCTGCTGTTATCTTATCCTCGCGATCCTGGCAGTCTTTTTTGACCTGTGCCAGCTCCTGCCGTGCTTCCTTTTCAGCGCCCCGCAGGGTGTAATAAAGAATAGGGATTACGCCCGCCAACACGACTATTACTACTGCCATTCCGTACACCAGTGCAAGACCGGGCTTCTTATCAGCCAAGTCAACCAACTTGTCCTCCTTATTCTCCATCTTTGCCGAGTGGGTTACATTTTCCAGAGCACGTAAAGCTGCCAGCATTCCGCAGCAAGCCCGATCACAGTTAAAGCCTGCTCAATCCTCAACTGTGTTTTTGAATTCATTTCAGGATTATTTTCACCTGCTTAGTTAATCCTCCTCCGCTATTAGACCATTTCCAGCGGAACTCCTGCATGCCGTACTCAGTCACCGTATGCACGACGGGACTACCCTGCTCAATTCCAGTCATACCGGAATTACTATCCAAGAACTCTGTTCTAAGCTTAAACAAAGCCTCGGACAATTGGTGTATTTTCGGAGGGTAGTACTTCATTGCAAAGTGTATAATGTCGCCACCCCGTATAAAGAAAGATCGCCCAAAAGTATATAGTATGTTGCCATTCAAATCTGTTTCAAGAGGCGGGTTTCTCTGTTGGCTAGCGGAAATATCATCGGGATCAAATTCAATTGCCGTGTCCGATCCAGAGAAAGTTCCGATATTTAAATCGGTCGCCATGAGTTTAGAGTCCTGAGATCCGGCATCTCCCTCGCTGCTGTAAATGATATCAGGCTGATCCGCACTGCCTGCCGAGAAAATCTTGTCCAGCTTTGTGCTAAAATTGAATACCCCTGACGGCGCCCCGACGCCGGCGTACATTGTTGATGACCTCATACCACCCTCTCTGACCCCCTGGACAAACGCTGTGTGAAAATCTCGCAGTCCCTGGGTTTGAAAATCACCCCACAGCTTACCAACAGGAGATTTAAGTATATCTGCGAATTCCCATATGTCGGTTGATATTACTTTACGGTTACCCCTTTCATCGGGTTCCCCCCAAACAAGAGGTTGATAAACGGGCGGCTGGCCTCCGCTATAACTTCGCCAGGCCTCTAAATCCGCGTTGCTATATCCAGTAGTTATAGTCGGACTTTCGTCGTGCACCAACTGGAACTCTTCCGTGAGGGCAGTAACAGTCGCCATATAATCAGCATTGCAATTAGCTTTCAAGAACTGTGCCATGTGCTTAGCTGCTCTCTTAAACTCAAACTGAGCCACTTTACTGTGCATTGATGGGCAGTACGTTAGGTAGGTCGTTAGCTCCTGAATAGATCCTTCTGCATACCATCTTTTTCCGCTTGCCAATGTTGCCTTGTGATCATCCGGGATCATAGTGTCATACACCTTCTTCCCATTGACAATCTCGAATTCCCTCCTGTAAGGAAGAAAAGCCACGTTTAATATCAAGCCCCTTGCATTGCAATAGTTAGCGATCCTTTTTAGTATCCCGTCATTGAATTTCCCCTTTGTTGGCTCATACTCAAACCACTTGATGTTAACCCTGATGCCATCGATGCCCTTAAACCTGGTTCCGTTGTATTCAAGGTTCAGGAAGCTTTCAATTGATTCCTTCCATTCAGGAGAAAGCCCGTCCGGATCGTTTTCATTCCAACCATAGCCGGTAAGCCCCATGTAGATATGCTTCTTACCTGTGATACCAACAGGAGGCGGACTAACCCCTCCCCCTGTACCCGAATTCACGTCAGGCACGTCAAACGGAATACTATACACGTCGCTACGGCAGGTATTTCCTGAAAGGCTCAGGGTATAAGTACCAGGACGCAAACCAGCATAAGTAATTTGCTCAGTATTGCTGACTGGCTTGACTGATCCAAACGCGACGCGCTCGGTGCCACGGTAGATTGAATAATCCCACCCAAAGACTTCGTCACCATCCCATAGCACATCTGCATGCGTCGAGGTGATGTTAAAAACCCGATCAGGACGCGGCCCTCGCTTGCAAACGGGAAGCCCAACAGGCGGATTCGTTACGGGTCCTGCCGGATCGGTTGGCTTCATGGCCAGCTTACTGATTATGCTGTCGGTCTGAGCCTTCGTGTAATAATTTGAAAGATCAACTGTTCCGGAAACTTGGATTTTCTGCGACAGCGCGCATAGCGGCAGTATGGCAAATAGCCATAACGAAAGTAGTTTTTTCATGAATTTGTTTGTTGATGAATCGCGCTTTGGGGTTAAATCCCCAGGTCTTTTAATAACTTCTTAGCGTCCTTATTCTCCGGGTCGTGCGAGTTGATCAACCTTTTGATCAGCTTCGGCAGGACCGCCGCAAAGTGTGGCTTTTCCTTCAAAGCCCGGTCGAGATCCGCTTCATCCTGGAAGTTCAGAGAAACAGAATCATTAAAATTGTGAGTTGTTGGCTCTGCGCCGCTAATATCGGCATAGTTCACGTGGACGCTGATACCGATGTGGTTGATTTTGAGTTGGTTTATCATATCGTAGTTGTTTTGTCTTACTCTCTTGCCTTCTGAATGGCCCCGTAATAAATAGTCCCCATTTGACTAATGAACCCATCCGCTCCCAAATGCACGAAATCTTCCATGAATCTTTCTCTTGCGCTTCCAGTATAACCATCAAAGGGGACAACATCTGTTGCGTCATATCCATATTCTCGATCCACAGTTGAGTGATAATCTGCAATGATCAGCCCCTCTGCCTCCCGGTTCGAGTATGTCGATATAATGGACTTTGCCAAAAGCCAGTACCCTCTTTTCTTTCGCTCTGTTTCGTAGGTGCCGATACCCCCTTGCTTTCCGGAACTCACAGGAACGCCGATGATTATTTTTACTGATGGGTTATCGGCCTTAATAGAGGCAATCGTGGCATCCATTTGGGATTTGTAAGTGCTCCAAAGTCCATCAAAATTTGCCGGAGTAGCGTTGGTAAAATCGTTCGTACCCATTAGGATATGAACAATGTCAGGCATATCCAAAGAATACAAGGTTCTGTACTTGGCGAAGTTGAACGTGAACGTAAGTCCGGTGACGGTTACCCACGCAGATCCATCCCATCTCTTAAAAACTGACTCCGCATTTATATACATCACATCATTCGTCGCGGGAGAGATAAGTAGGCCCGTGGTTCCGTTGTAGAGCGCCCTAATAGCAGGATCAACATTTCCCCAGTCATAATTTGTAAGACCGGATATGTTAGGGTTGGTAACTGCATTTATCCAATAGTCTGTATTCCCATAGTACTTATAGGGCGCTTGTGGTTGCATGAATGGTGCAAAAATGTCTGTTTTCAGTGTATGGTAGCTACTCATTGTCCATCCACCTCTTCCTTCCGACTTGCGCGACGGAGTACTTGCAGTTGCGTTCCTCATACCGATGAACGTTAATCCAGACCCAGCAGGGCTCGCTACGATCTGATCTGCAAACGTTGACCGGAGCGTGTAGCTATCCCCGAAATTGATTACTTTCTTGCTTGTGTTGAGGTTTTGATCAACCGGTTGAACAGTAAAGCTTACACTGTTAACCTGAACATAATCATCATTGTAAACGGTGGCAGCGCCCGCAATCGATGACAGAGAAGCAGAGCTTGATGTCTGCTTGAATTTCATCCCACGTCCTCGGCGGTTGATCTGAGTTAAGCTTGTAATGCTCGGTAGGTTAATATCCGTTTTCCCAACTCCGTCTACCGTATAATTCTTATGAATATTCTCTGTGTAAATAGATAATTCCTTCTGGCGTGGTAAGTAATATTTCGGAGCCAGGACTGGCGCGGTGTATGTAGGGCCTTCTACAACGACAACCGGATCAGGAACCTTTCTTTTTGACCAAACAGGAAGCCCCTCTATCTTATCGAGTATGAAGCCGTATGGGTTATACTCAGTAGAAGCTGTACCCTCCTCAAATTGGTACCGATCCCATTCTGCCAAAGATACCATTGTTCTTATGTAGGCCGCATTCGCCGGAGAAGTCTGTGTTTTATTCTGGTCGGCATTCGTGCTTCCCGAAATATAAACTTTCGATGCAGTATACCATGCAATTTGATTTTTGTAGGTCATGGTATAGGCGGTACTCGGCTTCACAGGGATGAATCCTGTTGTATTATAAAGCGGGCTTGATACTAAATTCCCTGTCAAAGAGTTTACGTAGAACAGCAATGCAACATCTGGATCCGAGGGATTGAACAGGTTCTTTGACCGAGAGTATGACAAGTTTCCAGACGTTAAGACAGACTTGGGGTCGATGGATTTTGAAATAACTGGCGAACCGGATATGGGTGTAACGTACCAGCCGTGTGGCTCATAGTCCGTTTTCGCTGAACCCAATTCCACCTGGAGCTTCTCCCAGGACGCATCGGTAATATTAATTGACACTTTCAGGTACGCTGTATTTGCGGGAGCAATCTGCGGCATTGAAGTGCCTATATATCCACTCAGAAAAGCATTGGAGGCATTGTAGTAGATAATCCTGACATTCCCCATCGTTGTGGATGAGACAACAAAGCTTTGTCCGGCAGTTATGGGGATAGCGTGCGTGGTGTTATGGTTGACGCTCGCGACAACCCCACCTGTTGCATTATTGATATAACTACCAATTAAATTACCTGCGTCGGAAATGTTGAAAAGGTTCTTCGACTTCGTATAGTTGATTTGATCAGCGGACAAACGAGCCGCAGGGGCAAGCGTACTTGCCTCGCCAGCTTTCTCTGCTACCAAGGCCTCGCTTGCAACAATTGGGATATCCTTACTTGTAGCGAGGATTTTTTGAAATTTTCTCCAATCATTTTTGGTCGCTCCAAATTCTACTTGCAGCTTAGCCCATGGCGTATCAGAAGTATTAACTGAAACCCTGATAAAGGCGGTATTAGCCGGAGCTACCCTCGCAACTGCTGGGCCAACATACCCGCTCAAAAAGGCATTCGAAGAGTTGTAATAAAGGATTCGAATATTACCGGTGATTGTTGAGGACACGATAAACGTTTGCCCTGCAGACATCGGAATAAAGTGTGTCGTGTTGTGGTTCGCACTCGATATTTGAGATCCGGTAACATCGTGGATATAGCTACCAATAATATTGGAAGGATCATTTATATTAAACAGGTTACGCCCTGATGTGAACATATCGGTCTTGTCATAAGAGACAGTTCCCTCTGCCGGCACTAATGCGCTCGCCCGGTAAATCCACTGTGTTCCGTTCCAGTTGAATACATCCCCTTTGGATGCCGAAACTGATGTGCCAGTTATTGACGTTGAGCCCGGGACAGATACAACGTATGCATCTCCTGAGACCTTGGATATAGATGATAAGTTTGGGTTGTTTGCCGGTACGTCCCAATTTCCCTTTACCCTGAATCCTTGGGAAACTAACTGTTGGAGTGAAAGAAGCTCAGTTTTAACCTGACTAGCGGCTTGCATAGCTGCTGCGGCATCTCCTACCACACTAACACGGACAGTGCCCGTTGAGGGAAGCGAAACAGACTTGGTTACATTGGTGGGAACTCCTATCCCTATTGTTGGGTTTAGTAACGCCCCCAAAACATAATCCCCTTTCAACTTTATAAAGAAATAAGGATTCCTGCTTAATGGTGCGAGCTGTTGCTTTGCCAGTGTGAACTTTAGGGTGTCACCAGACACGAGAACCTGAGTAGAATCCGACAGCTTTTTGTTGTTGTTCCAGATTTCAACGATAGGTGATTGAATGTCATACCCTTCTGGCATGATAATCGTAACAGGTAACGGCGCTTCCTTGAACACGGTGAACGTGCCCATACTGGACGGCAGGTTGCTGGTCTGGGCAGCTGCCATGTAGGCATAAAGCCAGGCAATCAGAAATATTAAGCGCTTCATGTTGTTGATGAAATTGGTTTTATTATGCAGTTATTTGTTCCCCTTTACCCGTAATCACAAAACCCTGGAAAATCGGCAGAAAGCTCTCATCTACATTGCTGGGTACTTCATTGCAGATATGACCTTTAATCTCGAACCGCTCTTCGGTAAATAGAGCTTTCAGCTCCGCTCTAACCTTTTTGATGTCCTCTTTCTTAAACTGGTACTCCCTTTGACCTTTTGAATTGTGGGTGAAAAGCACAGAGCCGTTGGCATCCACATTGGCATGCTCCAACTCGATATCCTCTTTCAAATCCTGATATTCCTGAAAGCAGGGAGATATGCGGCTGAGTACTTTTTCAAGTGCATATTTAAACTTGGTATCCTCCTTGTGTTCTTTCAGGTACTGTGAAGAAGCATTGTAGAACTCCTGGATGCGCTTAATACTTGTTTTCATTCTTCGATTTGATTTTTATTGTTGATGAATCTTAATCCGGGGTTCCTCCGTATGAAACAGGGTACCATCCAGTAGGAAAATATTGGTATGAGCCTACTGCGGTGCTTGCGCTTCCATTTGTTTGAAAAACCATAAGACCAACCTCCGGAGAGGCAATGGCATGCCGTTGTGCATAGGTCATTCTCGGGAGAAGAAAACCTTTAACCGTACTTCTGATCTCTAATGCTGCGCTGGGCGCGGCGGTCGCACTCGCCGTATTGTGTATTACCAGTGAACCATGGTTACTTGCTGTCCCGAAAGACGCATAACCCCAAACGTGCAGATAATCACGCATCGCTGCCGGTCCCTCTACTCCAAATGATCTTGAATCCGCAATATTTATTTCTGATCCGGTATCCCTAATAGGACTGTTCCCGATGCTGTTTGAGCTCGTAAAAACAGGGATGTATCCAGTTGTCCCGGAAACCCCTGATGAAATTGTAAATGTCCTGTTCTGAGATAGATCCAAAGATACGCCATTAATGGTAATTATGCGAGTGGTTGGCACATATCCAATCAGCATATTGTTTATATCCGCAATACTATATACGTCAGTTAATCCATACCCTGCAATCGTGGTCGGGTTAGATCCGCCAAGAACGCGGCCATATGCGTCAACGCTCACTGATCGGTAAGTCCCAACTGAAACGCCGGTTGTTGAAAGTGAGATTACCGCATCCAATGAACCAACCAACCGGTCAATCAAAGACCCGGTAAGGGAGATACCAACACCCGCAACCAAGTCCCCTTTTGAGAAATTATTTTCTTTCTCGTTGAGACCGTTTACGAAATCCGTGTACTTCACACTATCAATAATCCCATAACCCTCCAAGGTAGTTGGACGATTATACACGATGCTCCACGGGATAGCGGTCGCCGCAATGGTTACATTGCCGATCCCGACCAATCTGTCCGCCAGATCGCCGGTCAATACTATATTCGCCCCTTGTACCAAACTGCCGGTTGCAATAGCGTGCGTATGACTGTCGGCAGAGGTGGAGTTTGTTGTATTATTGGATATCGTTGATGGCGTCCCCATGTCCAGGGTCACATTATTACTGAGAGAACCGCCATTGATCAAACCCGCACCAGCAACAACCAACTTGTAATTGGTGAAATTATTCCAATCCAGGTAATAAGGTCCGTGCTGACCATCAAGCAAGTCCGAGTTCAGATTGGTTACCAAGGTCGAGGACGAGACAACCAGCGGAGCGACGCCTGGTGCAATAGTCGACATTAATTGTCCAGTTGCCAGAATATCACCCAAAACATGCAATTCCTCGGAAGGATTTACACCTATTCCAATCTTGCCAGCAATCTGCCGAACAATGCTGTCCTCAAAAGTATGGGCGGTATCATAAATCGGAAAGTAACCCGGCGTTCCTGTTATGCTGTTTTCAAGTTGCTCGGTTACATATTCAACCATGTGGTTGTGAATAGCGATCGGGGTAACTAAATCACCGATCTCCGCTTCTTCAAAGATGTCCTTAACAAGAACAGCATATGGATTGATCGTGCCGGCTGTGAGGTTCCCAATCAAAGACATTGGCCCGATCGGCTGTATGTGCTTGAAGAGGATACCGTCCTCAATGACTTCTAGCTCATTGTCTGCATTCAGCCCGATTGTTTCACCGTCGTAAAGCACATCAAAGTACTTTACGTAGTCGATTACCTCTTCTCCCACGCCGTCACGCGCTTTGTAGTCTGTCATTCCTCCCCCTGGCTCGCCGGTTTCCACATCTTCCAGATCCTCCAAAATTCCAAAGGAGAAATCCGACTTCATCAGGGCGACAACCTCGCCGTCTTCGCCTCCAAGTTTCCGGGTAACAACTACCCGCTGACTGGACGGGGTAACATGCACGCCTTTAATAGCTACGCTGCCGGCGGGGCCGAAAATGTAGTATTCAGATTGAATGATCGGAGCCGGATAGTTGGTAGATCCAGAGTCGACGAGAACCAGCTTATCCCCACGCTTTTGCTCGTAGGTGTGTCCCTCCCAGTCAAATTCGGGCGTAACCGAGTCAGAGAGCACATTAAATGCTGGCTCAGGGAGATCGTACAATCCGCCGGTTTCAGGCAGTGTTGCGACCGCTTTGTAATTGCTGGTTCCCGCAGAAGCTTTTTGAACAAGCTTCAATTCGCCTCCAACCGGGACAGGGGATTTCTTGTTTACAGTGAAATGTACATACCTGACCAAAACTTCGGCACCATTCAGGTATACATAAACTGTGGCCCTGTAAGCTCCCGGCGTGAATTCCTGGTCATTCGGATACAGATTATAACTACCGGCCGTTGCTGGGTTATTAAGCGTGTGTTCTACCCTGGTTAGTTCTGCCTCATCAGGCATTTTGTCCAAGACAATTACAACCTTGTCGTGCTGGGTATCATCTACAACGGTTTGAATGTTAGCCGGCCCGGGGTTGATCAGCTTGGTTGTGCCGTCATAAGAAATTGGGGCAAGCTGCTCACCACCTTTGGTGAAGAAGAACTTCAACAGGTTCAGAAATTCTTCATCGTAAAGCGTGAAGACAATGTTGTTCCTCCCGACAATTGTTTCACCGATGAACGTAGTAACAAAGGCCCGGTAGTTCCCTGCGGGCAATAGCCGGCCGCCCGATTCGGCGAACATGTCGTAAGTCCCCAAATTGGTTAGGAATACTGCCTCGCTAACAGTAATTGCCGGATTGTCTCCAGTGTCTCCACCTCCAAAGATTGAGATCTGGTACCTGTCGTGCTGGCCGTTGATCTTCACCCGCAGCTCACTTTTGCCCGGAACAGGATAGACGCCAGGGAGCGGGCCGACAAGTTGCGGAGCTTCACCTGATGTGTCAAGCAGTTGATACGTAACTACCGTCTTTGGGTAAACCATTATAGGAATGGTCACCTCAATGTAGAAAGCAGGAGGATCCGGAGGCAGTGTATAACCCTGTTCCGCAGCTTCCTCTTCCAATTCTTCCCGTTCTGCTAATTCTTCTTCGGTCGGTTCAACAGGCTTCTCCCCAACTTTGAAAGTAATTGATTCACTTCCCGGATATATCGGCTTGCCCGTGACTGATGCATTGAGGAAAACGATGCTTTGCGCGGTTACCCATGAGGGTTTTTTGAGCGTTTCCCACGCAAGCGTATTAAAATCAAACTGATCTTCTTCTTCCTGGTTCTCGTTATTGTAAAGTACCGCCTCGGATAGGTACTTGGAAAGATCGACAGAATCAGTGCTAAGCTCACCCGCAACAAAGACCAATGGGGGAACACCTTCAAACAGTGCCGACAGTCGGCTTCCTGCTTCAATTTTTTCAATAAGCTCGTCCTCTGTAAGAGGCAAGTCTTCTGCACTTAGCCTGCCATTAGTACTATCTTCCTTAGATGGGTAAATTCCATCGCCTTGCCCTGGAACAGTATTCAGCTGCCTTGATCCGGGGATGTATGAATCTTGTCTTAGTTCCGAATCCGGGATTTCCTCATATTTGACCTCAATAGCGGTTATATCAGCTTCACGCAGGTAATCATTGAAGGCATACCGAACAATGCGAAACTTCTTGTTGCCCTGGTCTTCGAAAATCAAAGAATGAAGGTAGGAGAATTTCAAAGTGCCAGGGCGCAGTTTGATCTTACCCTCGAATACGTCGAGCGGACGGCTCGTCATATTCAGGCGGTCTTTCATCATCGCCCTGTAAATACTCATACCTTCATTCAGATCCGGCCGCCTTCTCCAAGATTTGGTAATCTCGTTAGAATTCGGTTTTGTCCAGGATCCCGCATACCATGGGTTATAATCCCCTGATATCAGGTTGATTGTTTCGGCTTCTTCCTCGGTGACATTGCCCCGTTCCAAGGTTGTTGCATACCTTCCTGCCTCCTCGTTGGCAATAAAGCCTTCAAGAGCACCATTCAAATTGAATATTTTATACCAATCGCCAGGCTTGCCAGCGTCATCTGCCATCTTATAGAAGCGGACGTAAATTTCCTCCGGAAAAGGTTCAGAAAGGAACAGAGTATTCAGAGCTACCCCGATCGAAAAGGTGCCCCTCTTAGTATTGTTTCGGATGCTTACAACTTCCCAATCCCCGCCGACTTGCTGTTGTGTTCCTCCACCATTCGGTACTCTGGCAATAATAAGGTCGCCATTCTCAACTAACACCCCGGTCACTCCACCGATACGACGGTATTCGCCAGCAGGCACGCCCGTAACTGTCCAAGTCCAATTTTGATCACGGCTACCCGTTGAAAAATTGGCAGCGGGGTAATTCGGATTTCCAGAAACGTTGAGATCCCCTTTATTTGTTAGCGACCCTCGATCAAGTGGCGGTACGCGAATCAAACAATATTGTTCGGAGGCGCCAGCCATCGACTTATCTGCGCCCGATAATGCGGGTTCCAGTGAAGGATCCACCCAGAACTGCTTTGTCTTACCATTGACTGTAAGAGGGATGCGTATCGAGATAAGAATATCCGAAGAAAACGCTTCTGTCTCGTATTCAAAAGAAATGGTTACACTCTTATCGCCTTTGCCTATTGTACCGGCGGGTGATTCTATATACTGCAAAGGCTCAACATCGAGCCAAGTTCTTTTTAGCAGAGCACCGACCATCCCGGTGACGATAGGTAGTAGTATTTGCCCAAACTTCTTCTTTTTCTTTTTCCTGTAAGGTGGAGGCGACTTGCCGTTTATCTTAAGTGCATTTAATGTTTCAGAACCAACAATTGCGAATTGCTCCCAACCAGGATTTCCTTTGTCCATGTGGGTGAAATCCCAGCCTACAAGTCCGTTTTCATTCCAGAGTATCATGTTGCCATTCTCGAAAAATGGCATCTGGGTACCTAGATCGACCTCGACCCTGTACTTGGTTATAGGAGGAAGTACGCGCATCTCACCGCCATCAAGGCTGACCGATTTCGTACCATTTACAAAAAATGCAGTGGGCCACGCCAGGGGCAAACCAACATCTCCCACATCCATGTAGTCGCCAGCTAGGCCGGTTGAATTGTCTACGATTGCCCTGATCACCCATCTGTTATCCCATTGAATGAGCTCAGCGTTGAAGTGTTGCAGGATATCATTGGCGATCTCCGCACAAAACATTGCCTCGCCATTCTCATTATAGAACCTGGCGGTATTGATTTCGAACGATTTTAGACCGAGCCTGGAATCTTCCGTAAAGCTGTTTTCTACCATATGGGTAGAAAGTCGCAGGTTCAAATCCGAGTCAATGATCTGTAAGCAATCTTGGATTAGAGCTAAACCAGTCTTCTTGAAAGTAGTGCCAAGGTTTTTATACCTTTTTTTAGCCATATGAGCCAATCCACAACTCGCGGTTAAACTCACCTGGAACGGCGGTCGCTGGTAGGAATGAGCAGCATCCCAAGGCTCGACCCAGCCCGAAAACTCTATTCGATTATTGTCTAAGTCGTGTACTTCACAAATGAAGGTTTTCCGATCGTAAACGAATTCCCGGAGATCATAACGCTGCTCGAATATAAAGCCGATTTCAGCCTGGGTAGTAACAATGAAATTGTTGGAAAAGAAAGAATCCGAAGAGCCAGACACAAATGTCACAGCGCCGTAACTATTCTTCCATTCAATAGCAGGGCCATCATAGTCCGGCTTGATAAACCGCACCTCTTTATTATTTCCGTCAGTATCTGTGTATTGTGAAAAGTACTTTAAACCCATTACCTGCCGAAAATTGCCTTGTTACGTGATTCAACTCTTTTGAATGCGACATAGAGATCTTCTCCGCGAAGTCTCAACTCGGGAATAAATATGCTGCTGCCAGCTGCGCCGCTTTGCTTAACGCTGCGCTTAATTGACTCATCAACCTTCGAATAAGGAGCTATCATTTCAGGGTCAGATCGCGCGTTTGGGTTATCTCCAACAATCGCGGTCATTTCTTCATAAGCAAAACCACCCTTCGCAAAACGTGGTGTTTTATTCATCGTGTTCTTCAACAGAGTGCCAGCTGCAACTGCCGCAACACCCGCCGCGATCGCAACATAGGCATTCAATGAAGTCATTGCCTTCTTTGCCGCAGTAAGAGTGACGCCGTAGGTGATCATTGCTTTTCCGAGCTGAGACAAAACTGTTGAGAATATCCCAAGGATATTTTTCCCAAGATTTTTAGCCCAGTCTTTTTGACCAGACATTAAATCTCCTAGTCCTTCGCCTAACGAATCAAATACACTCATCCGCATATTATCAACGGATGCGGCCATCTCTTGGTTAAGCTGATCGATAGCTGACACAGCCGAACTGTACTCCTTTACAGTTTTAGAGAGTCCTTTCGGTGGCTTAATTTCTTGCCCCAGTTTTGAAAAAACGTCATTAGCTTTATTTTTTGCAAGATCTTGATTGAATTTGCCTGAGTCATCTCCAAGGTAGACACGACTCTGGTTAGTACCCTTGACATATTCAACATTCAGTGCAGCTACAACACCAAATAGCTCCTTGTATGACTTGATTTTGGCATTTAAAGCGTCCTGCTCCTGCTGCCATTTCATCGAGAGGTCGATCAGGTTCATCTGCCTGGCCGCCTCTGAAACTTTTTCAAAATACTCGACAGCTTCCGCAACAGGTGGTTTTCCAGCTTTGCCTCCACCTCCCAGGCTGTTAAATGCCTTCGAAACAGAATCAACGGCTTTGCCCGCAATTGCGAAGGAATCGGGGACATCAAACCTGAACCGCTGGGTTAATCCATCGATCCATTTTACCGACTTGCTGATATCTCGCCCGACTGCGTCTAATCCTAAGGCTTCGCTGAATGTACCGACAAGACCCATTGCACCCTTGATCATACCTCCGAGCGTATCCACTACCAGGTTTGCCGCATTCTTGCCGATGTTGACAATCGCCTTCCACATGTTCGACCAATCGCCTTGAATAAGGTTCAGTATGACTTTGAAGGCCTCCATTACCAACCCAAGTGTTCCCTTCGCGATTCCCACAATAGTGGTCCACCAGGTAGAGTCAGTTAGAAAGTTCTTCACCGACTCCCAGTTATTGATAATGGCAGCAGCTGCAAGACCCACAACCGCGATAGTTGCAACAATCGGCCCGGAGACTGCACCGAAGCCGGTTGCAATCAATGGAATCAATTTCACCAAACCGCCTATTGCAGTAACCAAAGTTGGAACAACGACAGCAATCGCGCCGATCGTGAAAAGGGATTTTTGAGCTTCTGGGGTCAGGCTTCGAAAATTGGTCGAAAGATTGTCCAAGATACCGCCCAACGCAGCGATCTTACCGGTCAAATCAAATGCTTTATCTGCACCCTCTCCAATCGAGGCCGAAAAGAAAGTGAAGCTATCCCCCAGCTGCTCCATTGCCGTCGATGCGCCCCCGCCAGCCTTCGGGATTTTTTCCAATTCAGAAACAAACTTGTCAATGAAGGCCTCAACCCCCATCGCCTTCATCTTCTGGTTTAGCTTTTCAACATCCTGGGTGCCGAAAGCCGCCTCCATTGCATCGTATGTTTGCGGCATACGTCCGGCCAGCTGGCGTAAGTCAACCTGATTAATGTGTTTGGTTGCTACAAACTGCCGAAGGTTGACCAATGCGGGTTCTAAGTCTATGGCGGACCCTCCCGCGTCGGTAATCGCGTTCGCAAAAGCTTTGATTGAGCGTGTAGCAAGGTCGCTATTCAGCTTCATTGCTTTCAAGCTGATCAGCGATTTCGCGCCATCGAAGATTCCAATATTGGGAAGTTTGGCAATCTCCCTTACTTTTTCTAAGGACTCTCCATAGCGTATAAGGCCTTTCTCCAACTTCTGAACTTCTGCGTAGTCTTTGAAGGCCTTACCAGCAGCAAATAGTGTAGGTAAAGAGCCAAATAGTGACAGCTTGGTTCCAATGGCAGTGAGATCATCGCCGAGTTTTGTAAGACCGCTCCTAAATACCGATTGCTCCCGAGCAGCCCGTTTGTATGCGTCCGAGAGTTGGTTATTCATGCCCAAGGCAGCAGATCGTACCGCAGCA
Source organism: Dyadobacter sp. Leaf189 (assembly GCF_001424405.1). Classification (GTDB taxonomy): domain Bacteria; phylum Bacteroidota; class Bacteroidia; order Cytophagales; family Spirosomataceae; genus Dyadobacter. The sequence continues at coordinate 1,907,518 of NZ_LMPS01000001.1, read as the reverse complement.
GATGCCTGCCGCATGCCGTCCAACAGCCCTGCAATCGTGGCTCCAACTCGTATATTTGCAGCGCCTACTTCCGTAGCCATTATTTGTCGGGGTTAAACAATTTAAATATTTCTTCCTCCTGTTCTGGAGTGTATTCCGGTATCTGGAAAGCCTTTGTTTTAGGGGCTTTGAGATCTTCTGCTGTCAGCGGTAAAAACTCTTCGATGGAAATCGGATTTTCAACCGTTTTTCCAGCCATCACGTAGGTCCAATAAGCTTGATGGCGCGCGCGCCTCCATTGGCTTTCCTGATCAAGCGCATAACCTTCCCGCAAAAGGTTGAACTGGTAAGGGGTAATGTTTTCTAGCTCAGACAACTGGATTCCCATCATCCCGGCATCCCTGTACCAGTTTCTTGGGTCAAACTTTAATTTCCGCTTTCGGGGAGAAGTTTTTCCACTGCTCTTAGAGCGGGTTCTAACTTTTTTGCGACTGTGCCAGCAGCAGCTAAATACCCTGGGATCACCTTTGAAATGGCAGGATCCTCACATTCGTCGTAAAGATCAACGAACTGCTCAAAGCAGGACCAATCCTTATCCTCAGGCTTAATAGCACAATCAATCAGGAATGGAATTGCTTCGTACGGCGGAATCTCTTCTGATACGTGAAATGCCGTTGACAAGCTTGGACGCGCAGCTTTGATGCGAATGAAAGTAGCAGTGCCGAACCTGAGAGTATAAACCTTCCCTCCAAGTGTCAGGTTAAATGTGGTTTCTGACTCAATAATTTCTGGTGACTTTTTGGCCTTAGTCATAATCGATTTGGATAAACGCAGCCCTGACTTGCAGGGCTGCTATTTTGTTGGTGAAGTGTTAAGCCTGTGCGGTAATAACAGGTACTTTCTGAGGAGTGACTGTTGCATTGTAGGTTTGCAGCCCATTGACCACACCTGCTTCACCAAATGCAGTTACAAAACCGCTGAATGATCTGACGCGATCACCGGAAAATGGACGGGCGTGTTTAAACTTTTTCAGCTCCCCGGATAGAAACCAATCTTCGATTTCATTTCCTGATACATTTGCTCCGTCCTCATCTGATGGATATTCTTTTGTAATACCGCTGATCGTGAAACTATACTTAGGGTCATTGCCGGAGGGGACCTGCTCGGTTCCGCCGTAGCAATTAGCATCGAGCATCTCCCTGTCGGCTGACATGTTGATCTCCGTGGCGCATTTGATGATTACGAACGTGCCGTCATCCTCCTTATCGACCGCAAGGGTTGTTTCAATCCCCCTCACGGTCGAAACGGTTCTTTCTGCCATTATTTTGAATTTTTAGTTGTTGATGAATATTATTTAGGCTCTGCAATCGCTTCGTACTCAATCACCTTTATGTGCGTTTCCGACTTCTCATCGAACTGATCAGCTACTTCTTCACCTCGCATGATCGTAATTCCTACATTATTCACGATCCCGGAAAAATCATCCAAAGCTTCGCGTATCGCTTTCATGAGGTTATATGCCTGTCCGTATGATTCGGCAAAAACCCCGATTTCAACAATTCCCATTCTTGTTTCGCCGGGTCCGTAACAACCAAGTTTTGTCATCCGGTCAGTGAACACGTAGACAGCCGGGTAATGGGTTCCCGCCTTGATTATATTCGGCTGCACCCTGTCCTCGACTAATGAGTTCACGGTTGGAGTAGCTAGCAATTTCTGTATGAAAGCTTTTGTAATCATTAAAATCGCCCCTTTGGCAGATTGCGCCTTGCCCACTTACGGAAAGACAGTAAAACTTCCTTTTGAAAACTAGTCCGCACGATTTCAATAGTGTAATCGTATGCATTCTGTAAAAAGTTGTCTGGCCGGTGGAACCTTCCGCCGCGATCCGTAAATCCACGAGTAATAAAGTGTGTACGCCAACCAACTTTTCCGGATTTCTTTGATACGCCGACGATCACTCTGGCGGTTTCTTGACCTCTTGCTGGCACCAACTTTATCCGAATGTCGCGACGTGTAGCTCCGCCCCTTGCAAATTCAGGCCCTTTATTTTTACCCCATCCACTCTTGGAAACAACCCTACCGGATGGGGCTAAACGTTGAGCAGATCGAAACATCGGACGAACTGCATTTCTAAGTGCTTGGGTTGATACAGATTTTGGCATAATGGACTTGTACTGATCAAGACCGGTAGCAAGTTTCAAGAGCTCGTCTGCATTGATTTGTATCACTCCACAAATTCTGTTTTTATCAAGTACTCAAACATTCTCCCCACCTCATCAAGAGGTGCCACTATTTTGTAAACTCTTCCATCATATAAGTCTTTAATTCTGCACTTTGTATTAATATTCAAGCCTGGTAGAAACCGGATAATCCAATTCACCTGCAGGGATGATTGAATCTGATTGCTGATGTTGTCTTCTCCATCAGTGGTGGTCTTCGCCACCTTGCATGCAGGGAAATTGTCGAACTTTACGACATACTCGATATCCTGCTCGTTAAAATCATCAACGATTTCGATCGGCTCCAAAAACTGGATGCGACGATCATACTTTCCTGCACGTCTCTTATCCTGCGTAGCCAATGGTGTCGAGTGCTAAAAGATTGTCAACAAATGTCTTCTTCTCCTGGGTGAGATTCCCGCGATTGTCATACCATTCCGAGATCAAAGCTCGCATGGCCATCAGTAATCTGGGCGGAATTTCATCCTCTTTAAAGCCAGCTGTGAACGTTACGGTGAAACCAGAGTATGTACTTCTGTATCCCTCAGCCCACTTGATCATCCTGCCTCGCTTTCCTGTCCTTACCAAGCGGTAATTAGTATTTTCGACCAGAGTACTTCCGGATGAATTTAACCCGCTTATGCTTAAAACTTCTTGCACATAAAAAGTGTCTGGTATAACGCCAGGTAGACAGTCTGCTTCCCATTCGTAGGTTGATATGCCGAGTGATAAGTTACACCTCTCTTCAATATAGTCGGCTGCACTCTTAATCAAATCCTCAACAAGGTCATTATCGCCCATGTAAAACTCAGGAATACGCAGCCAAGCCAGTGCTTTTTCAAGCGGCACTGGCAAGGCTGTGTACTTTTGAGTGATGGACGGATAGTTCACTTATTTGCAGTTTTCGCGTCAGCTGCTTTTTTGTCACTCACCTTTGTGCCAGCAAGGCTGCCGACAGTTGGAATGGAACTATCCGACTCCGCCTCGACATGTTTTCCATCTACAATCTTCGTCTCGATGACATTTCCGTCATGATCCTGTGTTTCCGCACCCTTTATAGGGCCACGATTCTCTTCAGAAAGATGATCTTCGGCTTCGTTAATGTCGTTAATATCATTGTTAGCATTAACAACTTGACTGCCGTCTTCATTTTTCTTTGCAGCCTTACTGTCCTTGACAGCTACCGCATATCCAGCCTCAATGTGTTGTTGGGCAAATGCGTCTTCAAACTCAACGATATCGTCAACGTCATGAGACACAAGCGGATGGAATTTTGTGATTTGAACTTTCTTCATTTGATTACGCTACCAGAGCATCTTTAATACCAGCGAATGATTGAGTACGAGCAACTTTAATGTCATAGAAAGTATTGGCAGTGATTTCAGTCTGAGCCTTTTTCTTGGCAGAGAAAGGATCGACAATGAATTCAACACCACCCCAAAGACCGACATACAGGTCATTGAAGTTTCCGAAAATGATTGCTGATGCAATCGCAGTTGCGGATCCTTTTGTCAAGTTGGAGGGAACCAAGTTAGATACGATTGTTGGATAATCGTTCAAGATGTTCCCTTTTCCCCAGACAGGTTCTCCGCTTGTGCCAGTGAAAACCTGCGTCTTTTTAAAGACTGCTTTCATCTTGGCATTGGTCAAGTACTTAGGAGTATTTCTCAGAGCATCTTTTGTTTCAATCAATGCCTCCAAATCAACCAAATTCTCGTAAGTGGGTTTTGCGCCATTTGTGCCCAAAGCAAGCAAGTTGCCGTTTGGAGCTGTAATAGCACCCAACAAAATACCAATCGCCTCAACGTTCATATACTGAGCCAGAGCCATCGAAATGTTTTCCATCACAAGCTCTTGAATGTCAATCGAGGATTGCAAAATTGACTGCTTAGAGATTGGGATTGTTACGCCGCGACGCTTTGGAGTCATACCGAAGTCACTGAAAAGGATCTCAGTATATCCCATTTCCTCGATCTCGGTCAACTCCTGAACAGTTGGCTTGGTAGTCTGAACCGGGAAACGAGGATTGCCTGTAAGGCCAGTCAGAAATCTCGCACCAGACTCTTTAAGCCAGGTTTGCGACCACAACATATCAAGCAATGGCATGATTTCAGTTGGAACCAAGATTCCTCCCTGATCACCTGGGCTAGTGGTTTGCAGTGTGACAGTTTGACCACGTTTTTGCATGAACTCAGCAGGAACATAGAATGCTTCTTCACTTGGCTCAATCGCATTCAGACGGGCATTAGCTTCACCCAGTTTCAATACTTCACCTTCGATACCGTCGATGGTTTGCTTTTGGGCTTTGCGTTGAATGGCACGCATCAGGTTGAAACCACGAAGATCTTTTTTATCTCCTTCGGAGTAAGTTGCATTGTCAGCGCCTGAGCCAGCTACTTTCCCTGCATCCACTGCACGGGCTAATGGAAGATTTTCAAGTTCTTCTTGCCTAGCGATCTGAGCATCAAGATCAACCACTTCCTGCTTTAAAGCTTTAAATGCATTGAACTCATCATCCGTCAGATCTCGCTTTTCAGCCTCACCGACTTTCGACGCAGTTTGCATTTCTTCAAATTTCACTGCGCGTTTGTCGCGCAAGTCTTTAAGCTTTCCCATTAGTTATTAATTATGTTTGTTGATGAAGATTTTTATTTTTGAAGCATGATCACGTGCATGAGAGCACGTTGTCTGCGGTAATTGGATTCAGTTTTTCTGGTCATTGCGATGACCTCATCCAGTGATCTGCTGACAGTGCTCGTTGAGGATTGCAAGTATGCTGGCATCGACACCGGCCCTTGCTCATACACCACTTCGATTTTAAATACTGTCCTCAGATAAATCCCGTCAGGTCCGCGTTCCCACTCATCACCATCCTCGGCGATATCGAACATGAAAGAGCTACCAGTCACATCTCCGCGCTTGATCGGAGCCAAAACCACATCTTTTATGGTTTGATTGTCCGGCGCGATGATATCGTAGTCGCATGATGATTCAGTTATGCTGATTGATACCGTTTTATTCCGAAGACTTGCCAGCGTGTAGTTCGGATCATGGTTGAAAAATGATTTCATTTCCTCCATGTTAGCATAGTCTAGTGCAGAAGGATCTATCCGCTCTTTAAACCAACCAAGTTTCCTTGACCACTGGTTAAAGACAATGCCCCTTCCATATATGTGATCAACGCCGTTGTCGTCAGTGATCGCTCGAACTTCCGCCGTCGTCTGAGGCAGATATCGTCTCTCCTGTATCATTATCTGGTTTTTTATTAATATGGAATTCTCCAAGCTTATCCATGGGAACCATTGCACCTTGCATGTAGTGTTTGGCGCCCCAACCGCCGGGAATTGGACTCATTTCATCTAGTGCTCTTACTTCATCTGGCGAGTACACACCGATCTGAATCATTCTTGCAACGAACTCACCGTAGGCTTTGGAATCGCCACGGAGAAGTGCTCTGAAATTAAATTTTGTATAGAAACCAGCTTGAAGTTCATCTCTCCGGAAGCATTTGTAATTTATCTCTTGCTCAATCTGGGTAGCGATCGGAATTATGACCGAGCGGGTCAATCCAATGAACATTTGCTCGACTCCGGTTCCCCAGCTGGTGGTTTTTTCAGTATCCCCGATCAGTGAAAGTGGCACTCCAAACACTTTTGCGATGTCGCGATCAGATTTATCGAAAATCTTAATCAATTCTGATTCAACAGGTGTCCTTGATACTGGATGCCATTTGATTCCTGGCCCTAAAACGGCAAATCCAAAACCGCCATTTTTAGAACCTTCAAGTGACTCAACTACCCGCTCCTTGGTTATTTTGGCTGATTCGGCATCATTAGCGGGGATCGGAGTCTCTAAGAAACCCCCTATGAAAGTCCCTTTCTCATAGTATCGTTGTACGAAACTGCCAGTCAGAAGGTCCAGTTTGACGGTTGCATCCTGCCACTTTATAACAGATCCACCTTTTATCCCGTTAAAACTTAGATCTTTAAGGTATATGACCTCATCCTCAGCAAAATATTTCAGATCACCATTGTCCACCACCTGGAAGAAAACGCGACCGGATTTAGGGTCTTCCAAAATCCCTACATTCTGAGATGGGTACGGGAAATAAGATACGGGCTGATTTCTACCGTTCTTGTCTATACGTGCAATAGAAAACCCATGCACAATACAGTTCAGAACCATTGTTCTCATCGCGATGATCGGCGCCATTTGGTCATTTGACCGCACCGTAAGCAAATAATCTAAGGGATGGGTTTTAGCCCGCTTAGATCCGCCACCTTCAAGCTCCTTGTATACAGCATATGGTGTGGAAGCAGTTAAATTTGATATTAGCCGAACACACCCAAAGAACGTTGATATTCCCATTGCTGTTCTGGCACTCACATTTGCCGTAATCCCGTCAAGCCCTAATTGCTCGTACAACGGGGCAAACGGATCTGTCGAAGTGGTATAAGCCGACCTCGATTCAGTAGACCCGAATCTGAATAGATTTGTGAACCAATTTGCCAAGTGGAATTAAATTTTACGAATTTGAGAAATAGATATGGTCAAAAAAGGTAGCAATGCTCCCTTTTTTCAACGTCTTCTGTTTTTTCTCAGATGAGCATTCTTGAAGGAGTCGAAGCTTGAATATCGAGATGCATAACCTTTTGAACTGGTAATATCCTCAACTGATTGATAGGCTTCGTACAAACTCTTGCCTTGTTTTAAAAACCGCTCAGCGAGCGACAGATATGCCTCTTTGGTCAATTGCAAACTCATTGTCGATATCTCTACCATACTGCTACTCCTTGATTTGTTGTTAGTAGGTTGTGCCATTCTGAGAATTCGCCTAAGGCCATTACTGTGGCGACAATGCCATCTATTTTATCTTTAGACTTATCTTTTGCTGGCTTGATGTTTCCGGCAGCATCCGTATCCAGGACTACATTTCCAAGCATCCAGGCAGTTACCGGATTTCCGTCGTGTTTAATCACTTCATTGATTGCCATTTCTTCAAAAAGGGCTGTCGGCGGACCGAGTGATAAGAACCCCTGCCGGTAGGTTTGCACCACCGAGTGGTAGCCCCACTTAATTTCCCCTGCGTCATTCTTAGTAGGTGCATATACACTGCCGAGTTCATTTATCAGATGATCTTTGAACATTTGAGATCCGTAAGGGTCAATGCCTATGAATTTCAAATCCCATTGGGAGGCTGCTTCGAATACCCGGTTTTCAATAAATTCGTAATTGGTTGTTTTACCGGGCGTAGCATGTAGGTGTCCGGCCGCAATCCAGTCTCTGTAATCGATACCTCCACGTGCTGCATACTCAGCCGCATCTGAGGCTACATAATGATACACTTTCAAATATTTGTAAGCTGGGAAGTACAGAGCAAAAGATGAGATGTCATTCGAACGCCCCAAGTCAATGCCTCCGTAACAAATCGAATCAGCCGGCGGAATAAAGTCCGGATCCGCTTGCTTGGCCCAGATTTCGGAAGGAATCCAGGTGACCGCTGCGTCTACCCACAGGTTTAAACGCTTGGTTTTAAAATCCACTTCCTTACTTCCTGACCGCAGAGCCATTGCAAATTCTTCTCTGAGCTTCTCGATTTTGGTAGTAACGCCCATTGTCGGGTTTGCCTTAACCCACATACTCTCATCCTTCCAGTCATCATCTTCATCAATCCCATAAATGAGCGTAAAAACGTTGTCTAGGTCATACTTGCCTTCAAGCATTCCAATGCAGACGTCCCTATGCTTGTAGCACGGGCCCTGTTTGTTATAACCCGCGGTCGTAATAACAAACATCATGGGCTGCTCGCGAGCAGACTGTCCAGTTCCAAGGGAGTCCTTTACTTTGTCTGACTTGTGTACGTGATACTCATCGATGACGACGCAGTGACCGTTTTTACCCTCGGTGTTGTCCGCGTCATGAGAAACGGCTGCCATTTTTGCGCGTGTCGACGAGACGGTGACCGAATTTTTAAGTATCGTCACACGCTTTTTTAAGTCTCGGCTATCCTTGATTTGAGCGGTAGCTTCTTCAAAACAAATTCCAGCCTGATCCCGGGTGTAAGCTCCAAAGTAAACCTCGGGACCCGCTTCTTTATCGGCAATCAGCATGTAATTAGCAATTCCTGATGCGAGGGTCGACTTACCGTTCTTCTTTGGAATTTCAATGTAAGCCTCGGTAAACCGCCTCTTGTTATTTACCGTCTTCTTCCATCCGAAAATAGAAGCTACCATGAAAGCTTGCCACGCAGCCAACTGAAACCGGATCGTTCCGTCGCGGTTTATCTGTTCTTTTGGGACATTTGCTTTGGTAACACCTTTACTTAAAACAAGAAAATCAAAGAACATTAGTGCTTTTTGAGCGGACTTATCAGAGAAATACCAACCCTTCGCTTCGGCGTTGGCCAGGTCCTGAAAATGTCGATCAATAGCAAGCTTGACATATTTATTTACTACAATCTTTCCATCTCGAACATCCTCAGCATATTGCAGAGCTGTTTCAAGTTTATTCATTGTCGAGGTTCATCATATCATCGAAAGGATCACCTTCACCTTTCTTGCTCCCATTTATTTTGGTTCGGGCAGATGGGGTAAACCCAAACTGACCGGCAATCGCCTGCGCATTTTTGAGATAGGAATTTTTTATTGAAACCCAGGGCGAGGGCATTGAATAAGAGCTACCGTCGTCGCGGGTGATTGTCTTGACTTGGCCATCAGCTTTGAGTGCTTTGACGGCTTCGATGTAGTTGGCCATTTCCGAGCAGTATGCGGCAAGTAGTCCTAGATCTACGCGATGCAGCATTTGCAGCTGGATCAATTCAATGCAGACGCTCTTCCATTCTTTTTTCGCTTCCTTGGAGAGAAAGCTGGGCGCGGAGGGCGGATGATCAATGTTGCTCGGCATCATCTCGGCGCCAATCGCGCGATCCTTACGATAAGTCCCCTCCAACTTTTTTAAAGCTGTTGGTTTTGTAGGCCTTCCTGCTGACATTTTTTTTAGATAAAAATTGAATACTTTTTCAGTTCATATTTTCGGTTTCGACTTATTGACAATGGGGTCAAATTTGCTTTTTTGAATATTCTAAGGTCAATTTTGGAAGTGGCAGTTTTTTGAGCCGCCGCGGTACCCCCTCCCTTGAATTTTGACACGGTGTGCGCCTGACGGCAGGGGCGGTTGCCAAAAAAATAGGTTTAGACTTTTGACCTACCCCTCGGGGGTCGACATGTCGAATTACTACTACGCGTTCATGAGGCCAGACACGGCCTTTTTGACAAAAAAGTGCCTTTATAGGCTGTAAACGGCCTTTTTGATACTCTCATTCCTCCCAACTCACAAGGATATGGGTGAACCCATTCATTAATAATGCTAGGTATGTGTGACGGCCGTCAACAATCACGAACCTGCCATCTTCTCTGTAATGGCCAGTCGGACATGGGAACAGTTGCTTCGGAGCATTCTGCTTTACGATCTCATATTTCAACTGTACATCACCGATGGACATTGGATCCTTACAGGCAAGCACCACATCATCCACTGATACGTAAGCTGTTTTAGCCAGCTTACCAGGAGCTATGGACAGTACCTTGTCGAGTGCGAATGATCCGTTCAACTTTTCGCTACGGTTTGAATGTTTAATTATAGTAAGAACCTGAAAGTCATATAAAGCTGCACGTAATGAAGTATTTGGTCTAAACCAATTACATTAAACCCTCCATGCGTATTCCCGGTCGCGAAGTACTTCTTTACCATTCTGCTAGTAACGTAATCGGTACAGAAGTGGCAAATGAAAGTGACAACAAAAAAGGTAAATGCACTCCATTCTAAAATAGGTACAGTGAAAACAAACCACACGAAGGAGTATACTAACACGTGGTCAGCTAAATACCGATTGTTTGATGATTTGTTCCGTGCTTGCATGTCAGTCTGCATTACGAAGTCAGCTAGGTAATGCACAGCCAAAATAGACAGGATAATAAACTCGTTGAGAATCATATTGAGTTGTCAGTTGATGTCAATGTACTTGTCGTTGATAGTGTTGCCGACCTTTATCTTCCCTTTAATATGCAAGCGATTTAATGATTGTCGAACTTCTGTAACCAGTTCAACAAACGTGGCGTGAGCAGGTGCAATACCACGATCCTTCCGGTTCCTTATGAGCTCTTCAACCAGCTGCAAAACAAGTTCGTCCATGAGTATACGTTAATGATTTAACGTTGATGAGATTTGTACCTTACTCTTGCTTCCTCAGCACTTTTTATCACATGACATCGCTTACATAGACTTTGCAGGTTGGATTCGTCGAATGGTTCCCCACCAATTTCGAGCGGAATCTTATGGTCAACCTCAACAGCCTCAGTGAGGATATCTTTTACTTCGCATTCTTGGCAGTAAGGAAACCTAACCAGCTGGGCTGGCCGCACTCGATCACGCCAAGCCCGACTATCCCTAATTTTGCGAACCTCAGCTTTCGACCTTGGTTGCATCATGTACAGCGACTGCTACGATCTTAAATGGGTGATCTGTGAACACCTGTTTACCTGGTCCATCTTTAACTACCATTGAACAGGAAACACAAACGTCATCGCTCTCGGATAGTGGTTCCAAGGTGATAATAAGACGCTCACCTTGTCGGCAGTTAACAAGCAAAGAAACCATCTGGTCTTTGGCTTGGATCATGCGAGATTGCTTTTCAACCTGACAAAGAGAATTCTCCTCAACATCAACAGAATGATGGCCATAAGTGGTATTAACGTCAATTTTCATTTTACTATTTAGCTTGTTGATGAAGAGAATTGTTAAATCGTTACATGCTTCCAGTTTTCGCCTGAGCGGATCCGGTTGAGCTGGGTGTGTGTTATTCCAAATTGCCGAGCAATCATGTTCAGCCGGATGTTGTCGTTTTTAAGAAGTGTTTTAATTATCCGGACCTTCGACTCAGTAAGCTTATAGTTCCCAATCCTTCTCCTGCCAACCCTCTTTATGCATGCCGGGTTATACCGGTTGTGTTCAATTGATTCGACTCTTGTAGCATGATTTAGGTTCGTGTGCAGGTTATTGAACTTGTCAAAATCCAGATGTATGACGCAGTTCTGATCTGGATCAAGCCTCGGCACGAAATACGCGGCTACTAGCTTATGAACATAAAATACCACGGAGGCCAGCTTATAATCTTTCCCATCGGTAGGGATACGGACATTCAAGCTGCGGTATCCATTGATGACGCTGCCGGCGAGAATACCAGACTTAGAAGCAAGACGCCCGAAGCTTGAAATATAATATTCTGGCTGCCGGCTAAATCCCACATAGTAAATCCTCTTCCAAAGTTCTCCGTGGAATGAATTCACCAAGCTCGGAGGCTGGCAAACGGCAAATTCAAAAGGCGTGAAGTCAGGCTTCATTTTCAACGTCTGATAGAGGTTACTTACTTTTTGTCGGATGGAACTCCGCATGTGTGTGGAATGGAAACTCTCGACCTTACACCGTGTTTCGCTGCTTGGCAAGCCTTGCAACTCATTCGGGTAAAGCTTTTGCTCGGAGCATCCTCAGCACTTGGCAAGGGAATGACTGCTTTGTTGAATCGTTTCATGTTGTGCCGTATAAATAAGATCGTAGATCTCGATAGCTGCATTGATCAGATTGATGTCGTCATAATGGTTTCCGGTATAATTTTCCAGAATCTGTAAAATTTCTCCCTTCTTCACTGATCCGGATTTGTTCGACATACAACCGTAGATTTAAATGTGCCGGGGTTTCGCAACAGGATCCTTCCTTTGCGTTGCTGGATCAGGCTTACTTTATTCAGCTTAGATTCCCGGCTTACCATCCATAATCTCGTTATTCGCAAAGCGAGTAAAATGATTTACAAGTCTCAGGCTCAAAAATCGACAACGACCTATCATGGTCTACATAATTCACAGCCTCTGGAACAGTTGGGAATTGTCGATTTGAACAACTTCTCTTAGGAATATAGCCCGGTGGAAAGAATGATCTACCTACCTCAACCTCCGCATCTTTTAGCTTATGCAATGTTTCTGGAAACGATTGAGCAATTTCTTTCAATTCTCCATGGGTACACATTATACAAGGGAAGCAACCGACTCGTTTAAACCCAAGCATGTACAACGGATTAGGCTCGAATCCTTGTTTCTTGATATAATCAAAAACTTGCTTAGCAGTCCATTCGAAAATCGGTCGAATGATATCTTGTGCCCATTTCGAACAAAACTCAACAACTTCCTTCTTCCGGTAAGTGTGATATCTCTTTCTACCCGCTTTATCAATTTTGTATGGTTCAAAATAATACCTGAAAAAAGTACAACTGTCTTGCATTTTAGACCGTGCGAGGCTTTCATCTTTCCTGATACCTTGACATATTAACAGATTGTCCTTTTGGTCAAGAACCCAGTCAATGAATGGTTTTACCTTCAACTCTTCGGTACAAAATCTGGCTTTTGTTGACGGAAATCTTTTCTTCGCCTTAGCTAAACCCACAAACGACTGCTTTCCCGTAAGTGTGACAAGCTCGACTCCCAATTTTTCGATCACCTCCTTAACATGCTGATAAGTTAGATCATGCTCCCATTTGGTGTCGCAGAACACAGCAATCACATTCTTGCCGAAATGCTCGACCGCCCATAGCAGAGTTGCAAGCGAATCTTTACCACCAGAAAACTGTACAACACATTTCATATAGATGATTGTCGGGCGTATTGGGCTATGACTGTCTCGGAGAATAAATCACCTCGCAGATGTCAAGAAACTGTTTAGCCGCGTACCGCGCGAGTTCGGCGTTTCGAAAAACGAGGCGGGAACCGACAGTCGCGCCCGAGTAGTCGTAGCTGAAAACGCCGAACGAGAACCCGGAACCACCCGCGGCCTTATCTTTATCCCAATAGAAGTAGGGGAAATATTTTCTCTCATCCCAGTTCATCCAATCAGGTGACCACCCTTCATTGAGCACCTCATTGATCACATCGTACTTATGAACGCAGAACTGATACTCTCTTTGATTTTCCGGCAAAAATCCGAATGCCTCAATCGTAAGTGGCTCGATACCTTTGATAGCACAAGCATCTTCGTACGATTTTACCCGGTCAGTAATTGATTGCTCCATTTCGATTTGGCTTTGTTGATGAAAGAATGGTTTTGCGCTGCGCGTCGATTCGAACGACCGGCTCGCTCAATACTAAGTATTGATTGCCCGCAGCTGGATCTTTAATATGTTGCAGCTTTCACCGCCCACATAGCAGCTTCTTCGTAGGCTGTTTGAGCCAAACTGATCAGTCTCGCTTTCTCGCCGGCAATTGTTGCTTGCCCATCTCCTTTGAGATCCTGGCAAATGTTGATGAGCTCAGCTGACTTTTGTTTGATCTGATCGACCGTGCCGTCTTGTGTAGGATTGAAGGATGTGCGCACCCGCGATTCTCCTAATGTCTTTTGATCCATTTGAATGTTAAGTTTGTGATGAAGTAATACCGTATACAGGTAATCAAGAATCACGAAGTACTGGAAGGGGATGTATCAATAAAAATTATTTGCACGAATTATTTTCGATTATCGACTACTTTTAAAGCAATCCCCTCAACATACCCCGAATTTTGGAGCATGAAGTTAATTCACACTATCACAGATACATAGACAAATATTTTCAGGAAAAAGCGTTAATAAATCATTAACAGCCCCCGAAAAGCCATTAATTTTTTAATTATCTGTATAAAAAATAGACAAATTGAAAGAAAACGGCCATTAACCCGCTTCGCAGCTTATCTTTCATTTAAAAAAGCTACCTACCCCAATGCAGGCGATCCGCAACTATTTTGAACAGATTACAACGCTCTCCGACTTGGAATGGGAGGCATTTTCGTCGGGATTGGTGAGACAGGAATTTGCAAAAAAGGAGTTGGTGCTGAAAGCAGGAAAGGTGGAGCATTACCTTTCGTTTATCGAGTCGGGGATTGTGCGGTTTTTTCTTGACAAAAATGAAGAAGAGCTCACATTTGACTTCGCGTTCGCAGGCGATTTTATGAGCGGGTACAGTTCGTTTATTACCCGCAAGCCGGCAGGTTTTCACATACAGGCGTTGACAAAAACAGTGCTTTGGCGCATTAGTCACCCCGATTTACAGGAAGTTTATGAACGTACCAGCGCAGGTAACCGGATAGGGCGGTTTGCGGCTGAGCAGCTTTTTTTAAAGAAAACGGAACGCGAACTCGCATTCCTGACACAAACTGCGGAAGAGCGGTACCTGCATTTACTCGACAACCAGCCCAAGCTCATTCAGGAAATTCCGGGTAAGTACCTGGCTTCCTACATCGGTATCACCCCGCAGGCGCTCAGCCGCATCAGGAAACGCATTTCTTAACCCAGGTTCATTTCATCGCACTTCACAGCGGTGCAACTTTACGGAAACAAAACGTGGACCGATATGCCTGAGATAGTTCTGATCGTCGTATTTACAATTTCATTATTGATTTTGAGAAAAACCCGCGGGTACTATGATCCCTCACTCGCCGGGCAGATCGGGATGGCGGCGATGCTGATCGTGACCGGGCTCGCACATTTCGGATTTACAAAAGGAATGGAAATGATGCTGCCGGACTTTCTGCCATTCAAGCGGGAGCTCGTATGGATCACGGGCGTGCTGGAACTTGCCGCCGCAGCCGGACTGCTTTTACCAAAATTCACCAGGTTAACCGGCTGGCTGCTGATTGTGTTTTTTGTAATGATACTTCCGGCCAATATTTACGGCGCAATGCACCACATTAACCTGCAAACAGCCACTTACGACGGCAGCGGGCCGGGATACCTGTGGTTCAGGATGCCTTTGCAGCTGTTCTTTATCGCATGGGTTTACTTTTCTGCGATCCGGCCGCGTACGATCATGCAGCGGCGGCGCCTAGAAGAGGAACAGTACCGCAAGTGAAACAAGCACCAGCGACAGGATTGTCGACAGGAAAACAAGCAGCACAGATTGCGACTCGCCCGTTTTCAGGAAGGATGCAAACACGGTTACATTGGCGGCCACCGGAAACAGCGGTACCAGCGCCAG
This sequence comes from Dyadobacter sp. Leaf189, assembly GCF_001424405.1. Classification (GTDB taxonomy): domain Bacteria; phylum Bacteroidota; class Bacteroidia; order Cytophagales; family Spirosomataceae; genus Dyadobacter. Next base: position 1,892,272 of record NZ_LMPS01000001.1, on the reverse strand, counting down.
CATTTTATAATCTTTATCTTCCAGCTGGTTCAAGATCAGGTATTCTGCCAGGATCAATGCACCGACGATCAGAGCGGCCGCGACTGTTCTTAATGCAAAAAGTTTGGCGTAAAGCTTGCCTTTGAGCTCTTTGAAATCCACGTCAGCGAGCTGTAAACCGACGATGAGCATACCTGCAGATGACACGCAGAAGCTGATTACCTTAATGGGCGCTTTCATGAATTCGGGCGTTTCCACTTCCAGTACCTTGCAAATCATCGCTGCTACAAAAACGTACAGAAACGGAATTTGCAGTACTTTTTTGATCGCTTCTGATCGGGAAAGTTTGGTTTTGGCAACCTGAAAATACCCGATGGTATCCCCGTACAATGCGGAACCCAGGTAAATGCAGATCAATGTGCTCACATCCTTTTCGCCGAACAATGCGGTTATAGTAGGAATGCCGAAAAAGGCGATGTTAAAAAATGAAAAAGAGCTGCGCAGCAGCAGCGGCTCCATGTCATTTGCGAATTTCTTGTGGGCAAAATTCGCCACCGGGTTCATCGACAATGCGAGGATGAAAGTAATCACCGGCAGAATATAAAGCTTCTGCGCTTCCGCGTCCAGTACATTGAAAAACACGACAAGCGGGAGCAGTACTTTGATCAGCGGTCCGCTGATGTACTTGGCCTGTACATTGAATTTCTTCTTTACCCAGTATCCGATGGGGATAAATGCCATCACCGGGAGCAGCTCGCCGTAAAGTTTAAGCAGGATTTTCACTGACAATGGTTTTAAGAATGTGCTGGCTCAAACTGCCAATTGTACGTACATTGAACCATACCGCATTCACGTCGAGTAAAAGTCCGTTACAAAGGTGGCCGAGTACGTAAAAGTGAGGGACAGGCTTGCCGGAAGTAACTACCTGCATGGTTTGGGTATCCATCCGGATCCCGCCGACAGGTTCTGGCTCGATGAGCTTTCCTTCTGCCAGATTTTTCACAAGATCCGATTTCATTGCTTTCACTGCCGAAGCAGGGCCGGTTGCATTGATCAGGTACTTTGTAAAGTTCACCTGATCACCGAAACGCAATTCGAAACCTTCTTTTTCATCGATATATTTCACCTCTTCCAGATCCGACTCGACACTTAGCTGCTGGTTATCAAATAATTTACAAACCCGCTCCGCATTGACCAGCGGCATTCCGTGCCGGTTGGTTGCCCAGTAACCGCCGAGCCATTTTTTGAATTTGATCCGCTCGCTTTCGTCGAGCGCCTTCCACATTTCGGAGCTATCGTAACGCAACGAGTAGGGAATGTTCATCAATGCGTCGCCGCCTGCGCGGGCAGTTTCTATATCCTCCCGTAACAGTTCAGCGGCAGATTTTCCGTCACGTTTGGTGGCTTTCCAGTCAATTTTTCCACCCGCATAACTTTCAGCTTCTTTCATGAAAAGCCTGAAAACCTCAACAACAGTCGGGTTGCGCAGCTTTTCTCTTTGAATGCGGTGGAGATTTTTGATGATGAGGTATTTCCGCTGGTAAGGTTCCGGTTTTTCAACCTGGACCCGCGGCAGCAAACCGTCGAGCGAGTAAAAAGTGATTTTACCCTGGTGCTCATTGTCGGCTAGCGTCATCAGTGCATCTATGGCGCTCAGGCTTGAACCCAAAATGCCTACATCTGCATCTCTGGGCACATTTTCGAGAATGTCTGACGAAGGCCAGGGCGATCCGAAATAGTTTTTCTTGCCTTCTAGATGCGGATAATTGTTAGCCACGGGGGTACCCGGCGCCAGCACCAGGTAATTGCATGCATGTGTTTGCTGATTGGAGAGGAAGACGTTAAAGCCATTTTCTTCCTTTTTGACGTTCGTGGCACTTGCATGTACCACTTCCGCCTGCATTCCTTCTTCTTTGGCTAATGAAAAGTAATGCTCAAACTGCTCTTTCAGGTAGTCGCCGTAGAGGCGGCGGGTTGTAAAAGCTTCGTCCTGCCCTTGGTTGTCAACAATCTCCTCCCCGATCCGTTCCTGGTGCCTGATCAGCCACTCGCTGAAATGTTCAGGTTCGGTCAGGTGGATACCCATCAGGTCCGCCTGGGTATTGAGAATGTGGCCGGGCTGTTTGGTGCCAAAAGCCAGCCCCTTCCCAACTTCCTCATTCTCTTCGATGATTGTGATCCCAACTTTCCGGTGAAGGTTCGCGATCCTGAGTTGGAGAAAAAGCTCAGTAAAAGCAGAAATTCCGCACGCTCCTCCTCCGATGATTGTAATATTTACTGAACTCATTTTTAACGTTTGCTTTCGACACACACCGAAACCAACTTTCCGGCTCAGGCGTGTACTAAAACAATCGTGCTATACAACCATGTAAAATGAGACAGGTATTCGTAAAAAGCTTTGATTATCCGAGCCAACCTGCCTGACTAGCGAGGAATACGAGCTCGGCTACGACGATCAGCGCAGTAATGCCGATGATAACATACGTGATCTTGCTTCTGGCGGTGAGCGGCGCTCTGGGTTCCGCTTCTCTCATTTTAGTCGCGCTTACTTTCTGTGCCACCGCGGGCGCAGCAACCGGCCTTCTCATCAGCGGGGCGTCAGTGCCCAGTTTCGCTTTATGAAGTTCAAACAACTCCCTCCGTTTCTCTTCTAGATTTGAATTCATGGATGAATGCATTTTTGCCACATAAATTATCCGTTTTGTGCCAAAAACGCTAGTAATCGGTCGAAATTATTTTGTTACCGGTAATAAGTTCGGGTGAAGCATACATAAGCAGGGATATCGGGTCAAATCTATATATTTACATATCACATCAACCCAAAATGATATATGTCAGAAATCAGGAAAGAAGATATCAAACAGGAAGTGTTTGACCTCTACGACGACTACGCGCACAACCGGGTGGAAAGGCGGGATTTTATGCAAAAACTGTCTGCTTACGCGGTTGGCGGGATTACAGTAGCTTCGTTGATGAGCTTTCTTATGCCCGATTACCACGGCGCGATCCAGGTACATGCAGGCGATCCAAGGCTGAAATCCGACTATATCACGTATGATTCTCCAAAAGGCGGCGGCAAGATCAAAGCTTTGCTTTCCAAACCGGCTGATGCGAAAGGAAAGCTGGGCGGAGTGATTGTTGTTCACGAAAACCGCGGCCTGAACCCGCACATCGAGGATGTGGGCAGGCGGGCCGCACTGGCGGGCTTTCTTTCCGTCGCTCCCGACGCACTTACCCCGCTTGGCGGCTATCCCGGTAATGACGACGAAGGCCGCACCATGCAAAGCAAGCGCGACAGGAATGAAATGCAGGAGGATTTCATCGGTGCATTTGACTACCTCAAAAATCATCCTGACTGCAATGGGAAAATCGGCGTGGTCGGATTTTGTTTCGGCGGCGGCATTGCCAATATGATGGCAGTACGCGTGCCTGAACTGGCAGCTGCTGTACCATTTTACGGAGGTCAGCCTGCGACGGAAGATGTGCCGAAAATTAAAGCGCCGCTGCTACTCCACTATGCCGGGCTCGATACCCGCGTGAATGAAGGCTGGCCTGCCTATCAGGCTGCATTAACCGCCAACAACAAGGAATATGAAGCCTACATCTATCCCGAGGTAAACCACGGTTTTCACAACGATACCACGCCGCGGTACGACAAAGCAGCTGCCGAGCTTGCCTGGAAACGCACGATCGATTTTTTCAATGCGAAGCTAAAATCATAATAAATGAGAGCACAATGCAGTGTATTGTGCTCTCCCGTTTACATTTCGGCGATCATTGCTTTGTACTTCTCCACCTGGCTTTCAAAATTGCGGATACCGGTTTCATAAATGAATTTGAGCGATTCCAGATCGTCCACGTCTTTTTCATAAGCTTCACTCGCTTCCGATTCCCTGTCCAGTTCGGCCAGCAGCTTTTGCAGCTTTTTCAATGATCCTGTATTTTCTTCTGCCCGGTACTGGTACCATTCGAGCATTTTCATATAGCTTTTTTTCAAACTGTCTTTCTTTTTCATAAATGCAGTCTTGCAGGGATTACTGGTAAATACCTTTTGATGTTGCGTACAGTCCTGTGCGTCTCAAACATTGTGCCGCTGCAAAAATCTGTTTCTGCAAACGCTGGGATGCTGTCCGAAAACGTTGGAAAAAGTGTCCGAATACGAACATGAATGCATGGAAAAACAGACTGACCAGCTAATTATCAACATGGCACTATATTTATCTTACAAGTAGTGACATAGCACAAAGAGCCTAAAAAACCTGATCCCGGCTACCCTATCCGACTTCCCTACATGCTCAAAAACTACTTTAAAATCGCATTCAGAGGTTTTTACAAAAACAAGGGCTACACCCTGATCAACCTGTCGGGCCTCACGCTAGGTATGGGCGTGGCCATGCTGATTTTTGTATGGGTATGGGACGAGTGGAATTTCAATAAAGCCGCTGAAAACCATCGGCACGTAGCAAGGTTAATGGCGCACCGCACTCAAAACGGAGAAATCGTCAGCTCGCCCAATATGCCGTTTCCGCTCGCTGCTACATTGAGGGAGGATTTCGCTGGGGACTTTGAACACGTTGCTGTTTCGTGGGATACGGAAGATTATAACCTGATGTCAGGCGAGCACAAATTCAGGAAAAAGGGCCGGTTCATGGAACCTGACGGGGCCAAAATCCTGTCGCTGCAAATGCTCAGCGGCAGTGATGCCGCATTGGAAGGCCCTACAAACCTGCTGCTTTCGGAATCTGCCGCTGCTTCGATTTTCGGCACGAAGGAGGCGAATGGACGGATCCTGACCATTGACAACGAGCTGAAAGGGATTGTAGCAGGTGTATACAAGGATTTTCCGTCCAATTCAGACTACTATAACCTGGCGTTCATTGCTCCGTGGAAGCTCTTCACCTCGGCTAAAAGCCGGCGGTGGGTAGATGAAATAAAGGATAATTGGGAGGTAAATACATTCGAAATCCTGGTGCAAACCCGGAAAAGCACCACGATAGCAGCCGCCTCGGAAAAGATAAAGAACATACCTTCCCAACACCTTCAAAATAAAGCCGGGTCGGGCGCCTCACTCATTTCACTGCATCCGATGGACAGGTGGCATTTGTATGCTGACTGGGAAAATGGTGTTAATACAGGCGGACAGATCTACTATGTCAAACTCTTCACCGGAATTGCGATTTTCATTCTCCTGCTGGCCTGCATCAATTTCATGAACCTGAGCACAGCCCGGTCCGCGCAACGTGCGAGGGAAGTTGGTGTGCGCAAAGCTGTCGGTTCCATGCGCGCACAGCTTGTTTTTCAGTTTATCTGTGAATCGTCTCTTATGGTTGCGTTTTCGTTTGCGGCCGCTCTGCTCGTTGTGCAGGTCGCTTTGCCTCAGTTTAATGCAATTACGGACAAGCACATTGATTTTTTTGGCCAGAACGGACCTTTTCAAAATCCCTATTTCCTTTGGATCGCCATTGCCTTCTGTGCGCCGGTGAGCCTCGCGGCGGGCGGATATCCGGCCTTGTATCTCTCGTCTTTTAAGCCAGTGAACATCTTGAAATCTGGCGCGGGTAATTCCGGCAGGTTCGCCTCGGTACCGCGGAAGGTGCTGGTTGTACTGCAATTTACCATTTCCGTTTCCCTTATTATCGGTACCGTAGGTGTATTCCGCCAGGTTCAGTTTGGGCAAAACAGGGATACCGGCTATGATCAGAAGGGTTTGCTGAATGTGAAGATACCGCGCGGCAATGCGCAGCTGGAAGCATTGAAAAACGATCTGCTGCAATCAGGGGTGGTATCATCTGTGGCGCAATCTTCCGGTCCTGTTACGGATGTACTTTCCAATGCCCGCGGGTTTTCCTGGAAAGGCAAAGCGGGAACTGACGAGGATCAATTTGCAGTGATAGCAGCCTCGCACAGCTATGGGAAGACTGTCGGCTGGAAGGTGATGCAGGGAAGGGATTTTTCAAAAGACTTCATCGCCGATTCTTCTGCGATCATCATCAACCAGTCTGCCGCCAAATACATGGGACTTACTGACCCTGTGGGAACGACGGTGCGCTGGAAAGACGGGACTTTCGTAGACGCTGAATACCACATTGTGGGCGTTGTGCAGGATATGGTAATGCAGTCGCCCTACGAACCTGTGAAGCGGACGATTTACTTCATGACTTACGCACCTAATTACCTGTTTGTCAAGCTGAATAAAGATGTCGAGACAGCCACTGCGCTCACCAAAATCCGCCCGCTGTTTGACAGGCACATACCCGGCGCCGTGTTCGATTTCCAGTTTGCCGAAATGCAATACGGATCAAAGTTCAGTGCCGAAAACCGCATCGGCCAGCTTACTTTTATTTTTGCTGCTGTTGCGATCTGTATATCCTGTCTGGGCTTGTTCGGGCTGGCAGCTTTCACTGCCGAACAAAGGCGGGGCGAGATTGGCATCCGGAAGGTTCTGGGTGCATCCGTTGCGGGTATCTGGGCCATGATCGCACGGGATTTTGTATACCTTACATTGGTCGCGATTTGCATTGCCGCGCCTGTCAGCTACTACTTTCTTGCCCAAATGTTATCAAAATACCCTTACCGCTCAGAAATGTCGTGGTGGATATTTGCGGGCCCGGGACTGGCTGCACTTTTACTCACGATTGCGACCGTAAGTTTCCAGGCATTGAAAGCTGCTTTAGAGAACCCGGTAAAGGCGCTCCGCGCAGACTAGGAGATTTCGCCTGTTTACTTTAATCATTTACACGAAACCATTACCCAGAATGAAATATACATTCCTCCTGCTGGCGGCCATTACTTTGCAAAGCCAGGTGGCAAATTCAGCGTCAGAAATTGGTGTAAGTAATCAGGTCAAATCAGAAATCAAGGCAGACAGCCTGGACATTTTCATTGAGTCAATTATGAAAAAGCGGCAGGTACCGGGGCTCTCGCTGGCTGTTATTCAGGATGGTAAAATAGTGAAGGCCAAAGGTTACGGGTTTACAGATAAAACGGGCAAGGTACCAGTGACGGAATCGACTTTGTTTCTAGCCGGCTCAATCAGCAAATCCGTCTCGGCAGCAGGCGCATTGTTTTTGGTGGAAAAAGGCAAACTGTCGCTTGACGAAGATGTTAACAACAAACTCAAAACCTGGAAAGTACCTGAAAATGAATTTTTAGAAGACAAGAAAGTTACATTACGCGGCTTACTCAGCCACACTACCGGATTGACCGTCAGCGGATTTCCGGGGTATCCGGCAGCCGGATCTATCCCGTCTGTTGTACAGATACTTGATGGGACCCCACCGGCTAACACCGGCCCTGTGCGCGTCGACTTTGTTCCCGGCAGCCAATGGCGCTATTCCGGTGGCGGGTACACGGTAATGCAGCAAATGATCATCGATGTCACCGGTAAATCCTTCCCCGCGTTTATGCAGGAAACGGTGCTGGCTCCCATCAACATGCGCGAAAGTACTTTTGCACAGCCGCTGCCCGCGGACAAGGCCAGGCTGACCGCTACTGCTCACACGAGCGACAGGGCGATGGTAGAAGGCCGCTGGCATATTTACCCCGAAATGGCAGCCGCAGGATTGTGGACCACACCGTCGGACCTGGCTCGTTTCGCAATCAGTATTCAAAATGGTCTTGCGGGAAAAGCCGGTTCAGTACTCTCTCAATCCATGATCAAGCAAATGCTCACCGACCAGAAAAACAATGACGGACTCGGCGTGTTTGTGGAAGGCACTGGGAAAAACCTCCGCTTTGGACACGGAGGGCGTGACGAAGGATTTGACGCTTTGATTACAGCTGGCGCAGAGACCGGACAGGGCGTGGTGATCATGATTAATGCCAATGATAATTCAAGAATGGTGGGCCAGGTGTTGAATGCAGTTGCCGCGCATTACCATTGGGAAGGCTTTCCGGTGAGCAAACCCATTCAACGGATTGCAGCCAGTGTCACTCCGTCGCAAACCGCGGCTTTTGAAGGAAGGTATGAGCTGGATAACAACAGAATGATCGCCTTCCAATTTGAAAACAACCGCCTTTATTCATTAACCGACAACCTGCCGGACGAGGAATTTGTGCCACTCTCGCCAACCCAATTCGCCTCCACCGACCGTGATGCGATCGTCATTTTTACGCCCGATGCAAATGGTAAGGTAACCGACTTTATGTGGAAAACAGGAAATGACCAACGCAAAGTCCCGCGGATCGGACCGCTATTTTCAAACCCAAAAACCATCTCCGACCCGACTCCGGGCCGCACGAAGCAGATAGAAGTTGCGCTGAATGCAATGGGCAAAGGCGGGAAAATGGTGGAAGAAACGCCGGGTATAGCGGACGGAACCCGCCGCTCTTTCACACAGGGAACCCGCGACCTGCTTGGAATGAAATCCATCCAGCTTGTACATTCTGAAAACGTACAGGGTCGCGGCATTCAGCGGCACGGCAGTGATGTGAGTGAAATTGTTACTTACCGGCTTCTCGCCGATAAACCAGACCAGTTTGTACTTGTCCATTTAACCGCAGCGGGACTGGTCACGGACTGCGATGTTGTGCGAAAGTAAATGCGCTTTTCAGAAGCTGGTCAGCCAGGTTAAAAGTTGTTAAATTTTCCCGCTGCTGATTGAAGCACGCTATCTTCCCCAAAAAAAAGGGAATGCGAAAGCTTCAAGTTGTGTCTGTTTTTCATAGAAGTATCTGGCCGGTAACCACAGCCACTTCCCTGCTGATGTGGGGCATTGCGGGTTTTCCATCTTTAACATCTGAGGTGTTCCCCACGTTTATCCTTGCTTTCCTCTGGTTGCGGAGCGCATGCCAGGTGCTGATATGGTACCTGTTCCGTTCCTCAAACAGGAAAGGCTTTGTTTTTTACCACCATTTCGGACTGTCGGAGGTAAAGCTGGCTTTGCTGGCCTACCTGCTCGATCTTGTCGTATTCGCATTATGGATCATTTTAGCGACCATCATTTTCGGATGAATATGCTCGAAGCCGACAGTATCCTGCTGGAATATGGCCGCAGGAAAATTCTTCAGAACATTTACCTGAAAATAGAGAAGGGAAATATTGTGGGCCTGCTGGGGCGGAATGGAAGCGGGAAATCGAGTTTGCTGGAAGTGATTTACGGAACCAGGGCAGCTCAAAACTGCTCTGTAAGGATTAACAAGAAATACGTCAGCAAACTTTACCAGCAACCCAATGCGGCTGCGTACCTGCCTCAGCGGCAGTTTGTCCCCGGGTACCTCAAAGTTTCGGAAGCATTGCGGCTTTACGAAGTCCCCGTTTCGGAAGCGGGTGCGTACTTCCCTGAGCTGCAAAGAATGTTGCCGCAGCGGCTGAATCAGCTATCAGGAGGCGAGCAGCGTTTGATCGAGACCATCATGGTTATCTCTTGTCCGGCTGAGTTTATCATGCTGGATGAACCGTTTTCGAATCTGATGCCGCTGCATGTCGAGCGGATCAAGGCGTGGCTTTTGGCGTTGAAAGCCACCAAAGGCATTCTTATCTCAGATCATTATTACCGGGATGTACTGGCATTGTCGGACCAGGTATATCTGCTCAACAACGGCGGACGGACTATTCTCTTGCAGGAACCCTTGCAGCAGCTGCGCGATTTCGGATATATTTATTAGACAGCTTCTCCCCTTCACATTTTACAAAATCAACCCGAAGCCAAGCTTAACTGCGCCCAGGAAACGCTTCGAATCTGCATCTGTTTTCAAAAGATTGTGGCTGACGCCGACCGAAAGATCAACATAAGCTTTGTTGAAGATGGTTTGCTGCTGGCCAAATCCCACTCCCAAACCCACGTGCTTTTTACTTTTACCAACGCCAAATATGGTCTCGCTGTGATAAAATAAATGGTCGGCGTACGGACCTATGTAAGGTCCGGATAAGTTGTTGCCGCCCTTCCCAAGCCTGATGTTTTGACGCTGGTGTAAATAATACCGCATTTGAATGGAAGAATGGACCTGAAAATCGTTGCTGACTGAAACACGATTTAATGGATAAGACAATCCCTTTGAAGCAATGCGCATATAAAATGCAGTAACCTGGGTATTTAGCGAAAAAGGACTTTTGGCAATCTTTCTTTCGTAACCCGCGCCGACTGTCCCATTTACGAAATTGGGAGAAAGGTACAGTTTGGGCCACAACAATTTCCATTGTTGCTGCACATCATCTTCACAAAACAAAACCTCACAGATCGGCAGGTTCTTTTGTCGTTTCCAATCCCCGAACCCGATCCCCATGCTGGTGCGCGAGGTAATTGCAAATTGCGACGATTTGTTCAGGTGATAAGCAAGCAAAAACGGAGATTCTCTCTGTTTAAAATCCTGATAGTACAAACCGACACCCAGTTCGATCCGACCGAGATTGAAAAACCGTCGCTGCAGGCCGAACTCTATGCCCAGTCTTTGAAGCTGGTTGTTTGCAGCACCTTTGCCCCAGTGCCTCTCGCCGACCAATGCGAGGAAGTTACCAGTGAAATTGTTGACACTTGTTCCTTCCCTGATCCTGCGGCGCATGTCATAGTACCAGCGGGTATACACTTTGGCTGATAACATCCCTCCAAATCCCACATTCGAGCCCCAGTTCCCGCTCACACCGGCGTCTGCGCCTACCGACCATGAAGGCAGCACCTTGTATTCATATCCGAGATCCAGCTGCGTTCCATCATTGCTGCTGTTTTCAACACTTATCAAATAGTTTGGCAGGAACGTCAGTCCGACCTTGAACATGTGACGCGATGGAACTTTGGTCATGAAAACGTTTTCGTACCGATCGACAAACCGCTGCCGGACCAATGTATCCTGCTCCTCGGCAAAGGAAACGCTGGTGGTATCCTGAGCGAATCCGGCAGCAGACGCCAGTATCAAAAAAGCAAGGAAGAAAAGTCTCATAACAGGCAGGCTTAAACAGGATGAAAGGAATGAACCACAGTGATCTACCGGCAATTCCGGTCTATGAAAGGGTTGCTTATCTTGCTTAAAGAGGCCTGGAAAGTGCGGGATCGTTGTATCGTCCCGACACAAAATTATCCTGGATGGTGAGAGGCTGGCGCTGATTCGGAACAAAGGTATCTGGCGGGTACTGCGACGTTCAACCCGGGACTTTGTGAAATGCATATTTACCTGGCCCGACCCGCGCAAAATGAAGCTGAATTGTAGTTTCAACGCACAGGCCAGAGCGACTACAATGCTTCTTTTAATGTGATATTGGGATGTTCAGCAATGATTTCCAGGATGATTTCAAAATACGTTTGTCCTTCTCCGCATTCCAGTGCCCTTCTTTTTTCTGCAAAAAGGGTTTTGTTAAATGGAGAATCGGGGGCAAGCTTTTCGGTGTAGTAGGCAAGGGTTGTTTCAAAACCTAATTTTTCGCGGCTCCTGCGCTGATTGATCCAGATTAGCTCGACAGGTTCGTCTCCTTTTATTTCACCAAATGCTCCGAACAGCAAGTCACTGAATGCGTCGAGACTTGCGCCCAAAATCCAGTTTTCATCCTTCATAAATACGCGGTTGATCTCTTCATAAAAGGATGGTATATCGTGGATTGCGTTGCCGTCGATCACGATCTGCTTGCTGTTGCTCAATGCTGTGCGGGAGTTGGTAACGGTTGCGAAATACGGCAAAGGTACGATCATTGCATGGTCTGGTAAGTCAACCAACAAGATCAGATGGAACAAACGCACTTTTCGCAGGACGAACCTGCACGGGACCCGCTGGTGGCCACGCTGCTGATCACGCCTGCTGCCCAGGATTATTTTGATCGGCTCCGTCAAATGCATTTCCCGCCTGAGCGTAACTACCTTAATGCCCATCTGACCCTTTTTCACGCATTACCGGACGAGCCGTGGATTATGGAAGATATTATTAAGCTCGCGCAGGATCAGCCGCCTTTTACGGTTACTGCCTTGCAGGTTGTTTCACTTGGCTTTGGTACCGCTTTCAAGATCGGGGCACCGGAGCTGCCTGCATTGCATCAGACGCTGCAAAAACACTGGTCGCAATACCTGACCAACCAGGACCGGCAAAAGAGGAATTTTCATATTACCGTTCAAAACAAGGTGGAGCCGGCCGCTGCCAAAAAACTGCTGGCCGAGCTGTCGGGCAGCTTCGAACCATTCAGTTTCGCAGTCAGCGGAATCCGTTTGTGGCGCTACAAAGGCGGACCTTGGGAGTTTCTGACCACCATCCCTTTTCAGGGAAGTATCCCGGCTACTGAGCAGACTGAGTTGTAAATCATGACCATTCTCATAATCTGAGCCTACTACCGTCACATTTTGGCGCTCCGGGAAAAGATAGCTTTGCGGGCATTTAAGGTGAACTTCGTACGATTTAAAACTGAAATCTTCAAAATGAAAAACTGCATTACACTGCTTTTCCTGGGCGCTATGTTCCTGACTGCCTGCAATTCCGGACCAACTGAGAACTCGGCGCTTAACACCAAAAAATCTGAATCGGACAGTACATTCAATCTGTGCTATTCCTCATTCGTGCAAAAGGATACCGTACTGTTTAATGCATTGATGTATGGGGATAGTATAAAGGGCAGTCTGGGCTACAAGCTTTATGAAAAGGACCAGAACAATGGACTATTCCTCGGCAAAATGGCCGGCGATACGCTCTGGGGAACTTACACTTTCATGTCTGCCGATTCCGAATTCGTCAATGAAGTTACCTTTCTGAGAAACGACACTTTGCTGGTAGAAGGAATCGGCGACAGGATTTTCAAGGATGGAAAATTCGTTTTTGCCGACAAAGCCAATGTCCGTTATGCGGGTGTGAAGCTGGAAAAAACAGACTGCAAGTAATTAATCCTGAAAACAGTTTATGGCAGGTTCTTTGATATTTACTGCATGCTTCGAAAGCACCGAACAGACCCGATATTAAATTGTTCGGAATCGTACAGCACTTATTGACAAACAGCCGATTGGAACGATTCAGACAGGTTTTGAACAGTGGCATAATCTTCGCTGATTCAATCAAAAACCTAGCTGTCGTTCCAAACTCATGTTCCAGTCCTACCTCAAAATCGCGATTCGCAGTCTGCGCAAGAACAGGCTGTTCTCCATCATCAATGTAGCCGGACTTGGTCTGGGCATCGCCGCTTTCGTCCTCATATTCGAATATGTGGCTTTTGAGAAAAGCGTCAACCAGTTCCACAAAAATCTGCCTTCGATCTACCGGATGCTTGACAGTCAGCCAACAGGCGACGTTTTTGTGCAAATGAAGCCGGCGATCGCGCCTTTGATCAGAAAGGAGTTCAGCGAGGTAAAAACCTATTGCAGGGTCGCGGAAGGTTCGGCAAACGGCGTAATCTCCATCGAAGGCCAGGGCACGAAAGGAAATATACAGAGCTTCCGCGAAGATGCGCTCGCTTATGCCGACGCTAGCTTTTTTACCCTTTTTACATTTCCATTACTTCAAGGAAATGCGCAGTCTGCCCTTTCTGAAACGAACACGGTTGCATTGGCTGCTTCGCGCGCCAGGAAGTATTTTGGCACTGAAAAGGTTGTCGGAAAGACATTGATCATGAATAACCAGTTCGGAAGAACCTTGTATACGGTAACTGCAGTGTACGAGGATATGCCCGAAAATTCAGATATCCGGTTCGATGCCGTACTTTCCCTGCAAACACTTGCCAACCCGGCTAACCTGAATGGAAATGAATGGGCGCGGCTGGACAGATTTGACGGATCCTTTGTGACCAACTTTTTCCAACTCCATGAAAAAGCTGATCCGGCCGCATTTGAGAAGAAAGTAAATGCATTCAAGCAAAAGCTGAATCCCGAGGATAAAAGCAAATTTGTTCTGCAACCGCTTGCTGATATCCATCTCGGCTCCTCCATGGACGATGCTTACCCTACCAGTGGGAGCCTCTCTTTTGTGTACCTGCTCAGCGGCATCGCCGTTCTGATCCTTGTCATTGCCTGGTTCAATTACATTAACCTTTCCACGGCTGCATCCCTGAAACGCGCGAAAGAAGTTGGTGTCAGGAAAGTAGTCGGCGCTGGCAGGTTCCAGCTGATCAATCAGTTTTTAGGCGAATCCTTTCTGCTTAACCTGCTCGGTTTTGCCCTCGGCATATTGCTCGTATTCTTTGTCCAGCCGCATTTTAATGAATTTACGCAAAAGGATTTTTCGCTGACTGCCTTGCTCAACGATCCTTCCTGGCTACTTGCAGCTTTGCTGCTGGTTTCGGGCGCGTTTCTTTCGGGAAGCTATGTGGCCTTTTCGGTGACTTCCCTGCAGCCCGTCCAGATACTGAAAGGCGCAGCGGGTTTGAAATTGAATGCAGGTAAAGACAACTGGCTCCGGAAAGTGCTCGTAGTTGCCCAGTTCAGCGTTTCCGTTATTCTGATCATCGCAACGCTCGTTTTGTACAACCAGCTGCAGTACATGCAAAACAAAGACCTGGGTTTCAGGCCCGAGCAGCGACTGGTGATCAACGGACCGCAGATCGGCGACGACAAAAGCATTGGCACCAGCTCTGCACTGCTCGATGACCAGATCGCCGCATTGCCTTACGTCAAAAATTACAGCCACACCGGCATTGTTCCGGGAAGCTACTATTCTTTCAATGCATCGGGTATTACCCGGCAGGGCGACAAATGGGATGACTCCAAGAAAAGCTACTCAATGGGCATTATCGATGATCACTACCTGACTGTTTTTCAGATACCCGTTGTAGCCGGTCGCAATTTTACTTCGCGTGAGGCGGAACTGGCCTGGGAAAAGAGCGGCAAACTCATGGTCAATGAAGCAGCAGCACGGCAGCTCGGGTTTGCGTCTCCGCAGAAGGCGGTGGGAGGAATTGTAAGCTGGGGACAACCTTTCGAGATCGTGGGCGTCGTGAAGGATTACAATCACCAGGGACTGCAAAATGCAATTGGCCCGATCATTTTCATGCCCCGTAAATCAGGCGGCAGACTTGTATTGCAGGTCTCAACTGCCAACATGAAAAAGCAGCTTAAAGAACTGGAAAGCCTCTACAAAGCTGCATTTCCAGGTAATCCGTTCGAATACTATTTTGTTGACCAGAAATACAATGAGCAGTACCAGACAGAAAAGCAGTACAGCCAGGTATTTGCATTGGCCTCCATGCTGGCTATTTTCATTGCTTGCCTGGGCTTGTTTGGTCTTGCCAGCTATATGACGGAGCAGCGTACAAAGGAAATTGGTGTAAGAAAAGTACTTGGCGCCAGCATTGCCGGGATCCTGGCGCTGGTCTCCAAAGACTTTCTGCGACTGGTCATTATTTCGATCGTGATTGCCTGTCCCGTTGCAGGTTACCTGATGAAAAAATGGCTGCAGGATTTCGCGTATCAGACCGATATAGCGTGGTGGATGTTTGCCGGGGCAGGCGGGCTGGTTATTCTCATTGCCGTACTCACAGTAGGTTTCCAGAGCCTGAAAGCCGCATTAATGAACCCTGTGCAGACACTCCGCAATGAGTAGTAGCGTAAGCTCCAGAGGAGCTTCCTGTTTATAGCCAAATGTCTCTTACCAGATTCTTACCGGCTCCTGCGGAGCCTCCTGCTTTTACGAATATTATTTAATAATCTTCTACAAGATATCTTAACATACTTTACTTTCTTTAAAAGATTATTTCAAGTACTTCTCTCAACAATCTAAATGACTAGTGAAAATGAAAAAATCCCTATGTCCTTTCCTGCTATTAGTACTTTGTTCTTTCGCCGGGTCTGCGTCCTGGGCGCAAATGAGTGTCGGGCTACGGGCCGGCGCTAACTTTGCCAATTTTGTCGTGCAGGATGATGAGAACTATCCGTTCAAACCTAAACCAGGACTGAATTTCGCGGTGCTGTTCAACTTCCCGATTGGCCCTTCGACCAGCATTCAGCTTGAACCGGGGTTTTCACAACGCGGCACGCGGGTCAGGATGAAATCCGAGGATCTGATTAACGGCCAGCAACTCAAGATTGATGTAAAAGGAACTTTGTCAGTCAACTACATTGAATTACCTGTTCTTTTTCAATACAGGCCCAAGCTGGGAAAATTGGAAGGTCTTTTTTCCATTGGACCCGAAGTACGTTTGCTGGCGGGTAATTTAAAGGCAAAATCCACGTCAAAAGCTTATGTTGACGGTGAACTGGTAGCCAGCGAGAGCCAGGATGAAACATACAGCTTCGGAGAAGACAGCCGCAAGTTCGACTTTGGAATGGTCGGCGGCGCCGGACTCTCCTACCCTATGGGGGCACTTCGAATCTTCGCAGAAGGACGCTACCACCTCGGGTTGCGCAACCTGGCCACTTCTGTAGACGGTGACGATGCCAAACTCTATAACCGCGGCGCGTCAGCTCACATTGGTGTGCTCTTCCAGGTAGGCAAATAATTTACCATTTGAAATGCAGCAGCGAAACGCCCTGGCGTGGCAGCTGCATTTCTATCATAGCCTGGCCAGCTTTCGGCCTGATCCATTCCGGAGAAGTAAGCAGGGAAAGCTGGCCGGCTTTTTCAAGTAACCTGATCTGCTCGGCTGTGGGCTGCTTCGGCGATCCCATTGCTTTCCATGCTTCATACGAATTGCTGTTCTCCTTATCAATCCGGTAATGGTACATCAGCACCTCCCGCGCTGGCAGGCCGCTTACAGCCACCTGGATATTCGCATCCGCCGCCGGCACATTATCATCATGGTAATTCCAAACCATAACAGCGGCTGCATTCGATGCCTTGGAGGCGATACCATTGATATCAGCCTCACCGCGGACACTCTCGTCCCTTACTTTCAGAAAATTATAGGCGAGGTTCTGTTTTACTTCGACACGGTTTCCTTCCATCAAACCAAACATACGGAATACATTGAGCACGGGCTTGTCTACCCCGTTGGTAGCCAGGTCACGAAAGCCGCGGAACCAGGCCTGGTCTTCAAACTCGAAAGACCAGCTTACCGCGCCCAGCAGGTTCACTCCTCTTGCCTCTGCCAGTTCATATTTTCTCGCAAATGAAGCCGCCGTGTAGCTCGAATACATGGTACCATTCCGGTAAGCATTTTGCGGACTTACATCTTCCGAGCAGGCCGCGCAACCTTCGGGATCTGACTCACCGATGATAATGGGAAGCTTTTTCAAGGTGGGGTAAGAGGCTACTATTTCAAAACCCTTATCCAGGTCGCGCAGCTGCGTACCCATGTTCATCTGTACATGTCCGTCCACGATTTTCGGCGCACCTTTTGCGTGATAGGTAATGAAGTCGATCGGTGTGCCCGTTTTGCCTGTTGCATAGTTCTTGCCCTTGGTCACGTGGTCGAGGAAAGTCCGCATAAACTTCTCTGATTTGTCCCAACCTGGTCCGGTTACCTCCGGGCCACCGATTTTCGCAGTGGGCAATGCGCGCTTTACAGCATCTGCCGTGTAATCGTATAATTTGATGTATTCATCAACGGTACCTTTCCAGTAGCTGATATTCGGCTCGTTCCAAAGCTCCCAGTACCAGCTTTCCACCTTCTTTTGCCCATATCGTGCGACCGAGTGTTTCACCCATTGGTACACCAGCTCCGCCCATTTTTTATAATCTTTCGGCGGATAGGCCCAGCCCAGGTAAATGTCGTTATAATCGTCTCCCGGCTTCCAGTGGTGGCGGTAGGGCTCGGGTTTCGTGGAAAGCGCCTGCGGCATAAACCCGATTTGCGCGATGGGCTTCATGCCCCTTTCAATGTAGGTATCAAAGATCTTGTCAACAATTTTCCAGTCGTAAACCGGGTTACCCTGCGCATCTTCCGTGTAAGCATTTGTGGAGCCCCATTTGAGTCCTGCCCCACCGTCGCCGGTTACCAGCAAGCTGTGGGCGCGGACATACACCGGCACTTTGCTCAATTGTGAAATTTCAGTCAGCAGCTTTTTACCATCCTTCATATAGGTATAGTTCGGCTCATCGTAGCCGAAAAACGCCCAGATAGGCTGCATAGGTGCTTTAACCCTGGACAGATCAACTTCTATCCTGACTGGATTTGGCGTTTCCTGACTAAATGCAGGAAGGGCGAACGCTGACCATAATGCCGCATTAAACAGCGCAATCCTGAATATTTTACCTGAAAGCATTTGAAACGGTTTAGCAGCTAAGTTTTTCATCAATGGAGTGCAGCGACGTAGATACAGTACCTTCTACCAGACTGTGATCCGGTCTTTTTCTGGTTTGTACATCTTGTCACCTGGCTGCAAATTGAAGGCTTTATAAAATGGCGTAAAGTTCATCAAAGGTCCGTTCACCCGCCATTTGGCCGGCGAATGCGGATTGGTGTTGACGTACATCGACATATATGCATCCCGGGTTTTCACGCGCCAGATGCGCGCAATGGAGATAAAGAATCGTTGATCGGGTGTAAAACCGTCCAGCCTGGTGGTATCCTTTCCCTGCTCGGTCAGCTTGAATGCATCGTAGGCAATCGCAACGCCTGCAATATCAGCTGTGTTTTCACCAACTGTCAATGCGCCTTTGATGTGCATGGAGTCCAGCACCGTGAATGCATTGTACTGATCAATTACCTGCTGCGTTCTGGCTTTGAACTTGGCGTAATCGGCTTTGGTCCACCAGTCAGTAACATTACCGGCTTTGTCGTACTGCGCACCCTGGTCGTCGAACGAATGCGTGATCTCGTGACCGATCACCATGCCGATCCCGCCGTAGTTCAGCGCGTCGTCTGCATTGACGTCAAAATAAGGCGGCTGTAAAATACCTGCCGGGAACACGATCTCATTCAGGGGCGGATTGTTGTAGGCAGTTACAGTCGGCGGCGTGGTGTGCCACTCGGTGCGGTCCACAGGCTTGCCGAGCTTGTTCAGGTTATACAGATACTCGTTTTTGTCAGCCGAAAGGCGGTTTTCAAAATATGTCCCGCGCTTCACGGTTACCTGCGTGTAATCTCTCCATTTATCCGGGTACCCGATTTTTTGCGAGAATGCGTGCAGCTTGTCTTTCGCTTTTGCCTTGGTGGAATCGCTCATCCAGTCAAGCCGGTCAATGCGGGCTTCAAATGCCTTTTTGAGATTTTCAACCAATACTGCCATCCGCTTCTTGGCGGATTCGGGGAAATACTTTTTGACATATAACTGCGCCAGTGCATCACCGAGCGACTGATCGATCGCCTGCGTCATTTCCTCCGCCCGCGTTTGCTTGACCGCCTGTCCGGTCAGGATTTTGGTATAATCAAAAGATGCATCGACAAAAGGCTGGCTCAGGAAATCGGCATAATTACTCAATGCATGCGCTTTCAGGTAAATCTTCCAGTCGGCCAGTGGCACCGACTTCAACATAGTATTCAGCTTGTCATAATAACCCGGCTGCCCTACGTTGACGGAATCGACTTTGGCACCCAGCACATTTAATAATCCCGCCCAGTTCAGGTTCGGATGTTTCTTTGAAAGCGCAGCTACTGCGAGCTTATTATAGTTGGCCTTCACATCCCTGAGCGCAACGTTGGTCCTGTGCGCAGAAGCGAATTGCTTTTCAATCTCATAGGTAAGCGCCGCATTCTTCCGCGCAACTTCGGCTGCTGTGCCCGACAGTTCAAAAAGCCGCGTCAGATATGCCAGATATGCTTTCTGGATCCCGGTTGTAGTTGAATCGCTTTTGAAATAATAATCGCGTTCCGGCAAACCAATGCCCGTCTGGTAAAACTGTGCAATGTTAACGGTACTCTGTTTATCATCAGGCCCCACGTAAAATCCAACTATCGAACCATTCCCGGCCTTTTGCTCCTCAGCGACCAGCTTCAAAAGCGACGGTACATCACTGATCGCATCAATGCGGGAAAGAAGCGGTTGGAGAGGCTGGTGCCCACGCTTGTTGATTGTTGCGGTATCCATGCCCGAGGCATAAAAGTCGCCTACTTTCTGCTCCACACTGCCTGCTACATTACTAGCTGCCGAAATACTGTCCAGGATACCCTGCAGGCGCGTGCGCTGGGGATAGTTGAGAAATGAATAAGAACCTACGCCGGTCTGGCTGTCGGGAATGCGGATCGTATCGTACCAGATACCGTTCGCGTAGATAAAGAAATCATCTCCCGGCTTCTTGGTAGAATCAATTCCGGAGATCACAACACGGCTTTCGCCGGATTCGGACTTCTGGCGGCAGGCGCCGGCGGCCAGGAGGATAAACGCGAGCAGGTATATCTGTTTCATAATCTGGAAAGTAGTAAAAAACTTCTTTTACCCATCGTTCCCGCGGTAATAACTGGTTCTTACCTCCCTATCCAGCCGACAGCAGCCTTTACCTTTTCATCTTTCAGGATCTCTGTGAAATTGTCACCGCCTTCGATTTGCGTGTCGGGCACAACGCCTTGTTTGTACACGTGACCTTTTGCATCCGAATAGTAGCCTGTTGAGATGAAGAACATAAGCTCCTTTCCGATGTTAAATCCGCTTAACGCTGTTGTAAAACCTTTCGTTGGTTCTCCGAAAATCCTGCTGTTATCCAGGCTTCTGAATGCAACTGCGACTGCTTCTCCGCTGCTGGCGGTGATTGGTCCCGTGAGCACTGCGATTTTCCCGGGTCTGGTCTGCGACTTGCAGCGCATGCCCGAGGATGTTCGCTGTTCCTGCTGATCATAGAAATTGCCCCCTTTCATAATCCAGTTTCGCGGATCTTTACCGTCCCGGTTTACAAAAGAGCCGATAGTACCATCGCCCAGCAGCTTGTTCAATCCGCCCAGCATGGCAAACATACTGCCACCGTAATTCAGCCTCAGATCAATGATCCAGTGCCTGATGTTTTTGTCGAGAAGGTCGCACACCTGTTTCTGGATCTGTTGATTGTATGCTTCCTCTTTTCCCGACTGGAAATCCGGGCTTGTCGGAATCCGCAGGTAGGCAATGGAATCGTTGACCGCAATGGAGACAATATCCTTGTCATTCCCGTAAGCCGCCTTTCTCAATGCGGGACTTACACGATCAGGATCATCATTTTTATAACCTGCGCTTTTGTTGTTGAAATACACAAATCCGTGTTTATCCTGCAAGCTGCGGAGGACTGTCTGTAATGCAGGAATCAATTCTTCGATGTTCGTCGCGTTGCCGGCAATTATTGAAACACTGTCCCTGAGCATTTTCCAATCTATATTTCTGCTGTTGAGCGCGTTCTTTTCGGCGATATCAAGTGCATTGGCTGCATAAAGCTGGTATAAGTTCCTGTCTGATTTGGCCAATGAGAGCGGGAAAGTGTGGTTGGCCTGCATCCATTTGCCGGAGATTTGCCCCGCGCCTATTTTGCCCCGAAACTTTGCATTCATTCCTTCGGAAAATTCCAGAAACAGGCTGTCACCATTAACCTGGCAATCCGATGCGGGTAGTTCAAACATCTGCTGCCCGGGAATGGAAATGTGACATTTCAAACTTCCGATCAATGGTTTTTCAAATGCGAAATGCAGTGTAATGCTTTGGCCGGGCGCACTCACGGTTCCAGTCCAGAGCTTTTGATATAAACTATCCTGTAATTCGGATCCGCAGCCGTAAAGAAGAACTGAAAAAAGACAAAAGAGCAAGCTTGACTTGCCGGTAAACCTGAAGAACACGATTTGTTTAATATTTTAATTCCAGATCATAAGTTACCCCGACCGCCGCTTTACTTCTGCCCGAAAGCAAAAAGATTGCATTATTAGCCAGGAATTGCGAATATGGCAGTACCGTTTTTAGCTCACATTTGATCTGACCAGAAGTAATGAAAGTACCTGCCATCGCAAAAATTAACCTCGGAATCCTGGCCGGTTCGGTGGAAGAAAGCTACGCCAATTTCACGGTGTCCGAAGTAAATGACCACGTGGTAAGGCTTAGCGTGATGACCGGGACTTATGACTGGCATTACCACCCAAATTCTGACGAGACTTTCATGACCATCGAAGGTATTTTGCTGGTCGATCTCGAAGCGGAAACGATTGAATTACTACCAGGCCAGCTGCTGACAATTCCCAGGAACACGATCCATCGCACCCGCCCAAAAGGCGAACGCTCCGTGAATATTACCGTGGAGCACCGCGATATGGAAACGGTGATAGTTTCATCAGATCAAAAGTGAGATTTGAAAAGCAAGCTCTATTTCAATGCGGCTTGGTTGCTGGAACGGAAATTGATAAGCATCCCGTATTCATCAACAATAAGTTATTATCATGAAAAAATTAACAACCGGGATCGCCGCTCTTATGCTGTTAGCAGGCGGAACGCTTTACGCTCAAAGCACGACCAACCAAACTACCCCAAAACAGGGAACAAGCACAACAACCCAGCAGGGAACCAGCACTACAACCCAGCAAGGCACGAACACTACTACCCAGCAGGGATCATCCGCTTTCGGAACGCAGAACAACAGCACGACGAACAACGCGATCAATCCTACCGGACAGCGTAATACGAATGAGAGTAGCATTCCCGCAACGCAGAACAACAGCAACATGCAGGATAACTCGAATCCGGCAACGCGGAATAACAGCACAACCAACAACGCGATCAATCCTACAGGACAGCGAAACGGAAGTCCGTTCAACGGCAGCTCAACTACGACCAGCGAAATGGATTCAACAAAAAGTAACCTGAACGAAAGCTCTGGTAACGGAACAACGGGCAAGTCGGACATGTCCGATGACCGTTCTAAAAAGAAGCGCAAAGACAAAAAAGGCACTTCCGATCAGAACTAGTCAGAAAGCAAAGCAAGTACTCAAACCCCGGCCCGAAACGACCGGGGTTTTTTTTGTGGTTTTGAGGAAGAAAAATCTCCCATTCACTTCCATTATTTACCACTTCACGCTCTGAGGTTGACTGTTGGCTCCTGGGACGGAACAGATTCAGTTTGTTCTCAGGTTGCTTAGGTGAATGTTTATTCATCTTTCACAACTTTCAACATTTAAAAACATGAAAACAATGCTTAGAAACCAAACCCTGAAAACGTGTATGGTGGCGGCTTTAATGGCTTTTTCGCTCGCGTCCTGCAATGACGACGACGATGATCAGCCAGTGAACCCGGCGACAGGGAATATTCCCGCAGTGGCCTCGGCCGACCCTCAGTTTTCAACGCTTGTAGCCGCACTTACAAAAGCGGAACTGGTGAGCACCCTGCAGGGAGCAGGTCCGTTCACGGTATTTGCGCCCAATAACAATGCATTTACAAAAGCCGGTATCAGCAGCCTTACCACATTGACCAAAGACGCCCTCACTCCTATCCTCACTTCCCATGTGATCAACGGATCAGTGAAGGCTGCTGATGTGAAAAGCGGCACTGTGGAAACGGTCAATACAAACAATGACATCTATCTGTCCAAGAATGCAGACGGTGTTTTTATCAATGGTAACATCAAGGTCATTGCTACCGACGTGCCCGCTTCAAACGGGGTGATCCACGTGATCGACAATGTGATCGTGCCTCCTACCAGATCCTTGGTGGAAATCGCTCAGGCAGATACGAATTTCACTGAGCTGGTTTCATTGGTACTGGCAGCCGACCCGGCGGTTGCGACGGCACTTTCGTCGGCTGCGAGCGGGTTAACTGTGTTTGCACCTACCAACGCGGCTTTCCGTGAGCTGTACAAAACCGCTCCGAAAGCAACCCTGCTGGCACCTGCCAACCGCGCGCTGCTGACCAGCGTACTGCTTTACCACGTGATTCCAAACCGCGTGTTTTCTACCGACCTGCCTAACGTAACAGCGCCGGTACAAACGGCAAATACAACCGGTACGCTAACCTTTGACCTCTCAGGCGGAGCAAAAGTGGTAGGAAAAACAAGTGGCGCATCCAACATCACGGCTGCCAATATTCTCGCGACAAACGGCGTGATACATGTAATTGACAAGGTGTTAATGCCTTAATAAAGTCTTACGAAAGATTGGCAAACTGGCGTACTCCGCTAACTTGCCAATCTTCGTTTTTTATTGATCATCCCCAGGATTATGTTCCAGCTCAGGTACCGGTACGTTTTCATGTTTCTGCTTGGCGGGTATTCGTTTCTGAATACGCTGCTGATCGAAACTTTTGATTATTACCATGTCGGGGCTGACAAATGGGTGATTTTCCTGCTATTTCTGGTTGTTACTGCCGCCATTTGGGAGGGTAACCGGCTGTGGGACAATTGGGTTTCCAGGCAGGAGATCAAACCGTTCTGGGTGCGGATTGTGTATAACTTTGCGGGAAGTCTGGTTATCACAGCAGTTGCGGCATTGGTAACCGGTATTCCTACCGCCTATTATGCTTTGTCACCAAACTGGCAGGAATGGGTGCTGCCGATGAAGCTGCTGCTGATGTTCTGTTTCCGGATCAATTTGTTCCTGAACACGATACACGTCATTTTTCTCTATATGCAGCAGCTGGAATCCAGTCACCAGCAGCTGGAAACCTACAAGCGGATCAGTAGCCAGGCCCAGCTTCAATCTTTAAGAAATCAGGTCAACCCACATTTTTTATTCAATAACCTGAGTGTACTCACGGCGCTGATCGGGCAGGATACCAATGCTTCGATTGAATTTGTTAAGCAGTTTTCCAACGTTTACCGATACATTCTGAAAAGTGATGAAAGCGAGCTGACGCATTTGCGCGACGAGATCGGCTTTATCAATTCCTATCTGTATCTGCTCAAAACGCGTTTCGATTCCGGTTTAAGCATTGATATCAACATTTCCGAAGGTTGCCTTTCGGCCTACATTCTCCCGGTGTCATTGCAAATGCTTGTAGAAAATGCAGTAAAGCACAACATTGTTTCCAAAAGCAAGCCGCTGCACATTGAGATTCTGTGCCTGGATAATGATTCTATTACGGTCAGGAATAATCTGCAAAAGAAGAAGGTAAGCGAAGACCAGTCTACCCACCTCGGTCTGACCAACATTGCGAGGCGATACGATTTTCTGGGACATCAGGGAATCAGCGTGGAAACGGACGCGCATTCATTCAGTGTAACAATCCCATTGATACACCTTAAACCAGACTCACAAAATTCATAAACAAGATAGCGCAATACGCAGACCGACGACCCTTACCCACCAATTATGAATGTACTTATTTTAGAAGACGAGGCGCTTTCGGCGAAAAGAGCTTCCCAGCTTTTGACCGAATATGATCCGGAAATCCAGGTGCTGGATATCCTCGATTCGGTGGAAGAAGCAACCAGCTGGTTTACCCAAAACCCGGAACCCGACCTGCTGCTGCTCGATATCCACCTGGCCGACGGACTGTGCTTTGACCTTTTTGAGCATGTTACCGTGCAGAGCCCGGTCATTTTCACAACTGCTTACGACCAGTATACCTTGCAGGCATTTAAAATCAACAGCATTGACTACCTGCTCAAACCGCTGGACCAAACGGATTTAAATCGGGCACTGGACAAATACCACAGCCTGAACCGCCAGCACAGGAACATTACGGTTTCGGACATTGACAAGCTGCGGTCGACCATACAGCAGCTGACCAAAAAATACAAAACCCGTTTTCTGGTCAGGTATGCGGATACCATTCATTTCAAGAATGTAGATGAAGTCGCTTATTTCTATGCTGACGACAAAGTAGTTTTTATGGTAAGCACGGACGGCAGGAAATACCTGATGGATAGCAAGCTGGAAAGCCTTGAAGAAGTGCTGGACCCGGCGCAGTTTTTCAGGATGAACCGTAAAGTGATCGCCCGGATCGACTCCATTCAAAAAGTAAAAACCCTGCTCAGCTACCGTTTGCAGGTGTTTTTAAAGCCTCCTTTCGAACAGGAGATTTTTATAAGCAAATACAGAAGTCAGGATTTCAAAAACTGGCTTGACAATTAGAAAACGATCCTTCACTTTATGAGATTTATTATTTTCCTATCCTTTATCCTCCTTGCGACCGGTTCCCCGCAGGCATTTGCACAAAAATCAAAACAAGTAAGCGTACACCTGAAAAACGGTTCTGTGATCCGCGGCACGTTGCTCGAAGCAGAGCCTGCTTACCGGCTGGAAACCTACGACAAGAGCGTGTGGCTTTTTCAGAAGGAAGAAGTAGATACGCTTATGACCGAGAAAAGCATTAACCCGAACATACTATATAAGAAAAAAGGATTTGTGCATTACACAGAACTCGGCCCCCTCGCGATGAGCAACCGGGCTTCCAATGGTGTAACCACATCCGCATTCTCTTTCCAGACTACGAATGGTTATAAATTCAATCAATGGATTTACACAGGTTTGGGCGTAGGCGCAGACTTGTATGCAGTGCAGACTTTCGTTCCCGTGGTGCTCAGCTTACGCGGCGATATGACCAGCAAAGGATCCAAGATCCCCTTTTACTTTCTCGAAGGCGGATATGGTTTCAATGCAACTTCCAACGATGTGGACAGTGTGCGTTTCGGCGGAGGCGCCACTCTTTCGGCGGGCCTGGGATTGAAGCTGCTTTTCAATGGGAATACCGGCTTCGTGATTGGCGCTGGGTACCGTTTTCAGCGATCGTCCGTTACCCAGACCGGGGTAGAAAAGCTGGAAGATTTTAACCGGCTTACCTTACGGGCAGGTTTTTCTTTTTGACCAAATATTACAGGCTATTTAAAACTGATTTGTCATGAAGGCCTTATATGACCAACTGTCGGTCTCTTGCAGCAAAAAAACCACGCAGCTGTACAGCACTTCTTTCTCACTGGGGATCCACTTTCTGCAACCCAAATTCCACGATCCGATTTACAGTATCTACGGTTTTGTCCGCTTGGCCGACGAGATCGTGGACAGCTTTCACGGATACGACAAGCACGCATTAATGGCCAAAATCAGACAGGATACTGAGGATGCGATTACGACGGGTATCAGCATCAATCCGATCCTGAACAGCTTTCAGCATGTTGTGAATCAATATGCCATTGAATGGTCGCTGATCGATACGTTCCTGAAAAGCATGGAAATGGACCTGGGCCAAAAGCAGTATAACCAGGACAGCTTCCAGGATTATGTGCTCGGCTCGGCGGAGGTGGTGGGCTTAATGTGCCTGCGCGTATTCACCGAAGGAAACACCGCCCAGTACAACGACCTGCGTTATTATGCGATGAAGCTCGGGGCTGCATTTCAGAAAGTTAATTTTCTACGTGATCTCAAAGCAGATTACGAAGACCTGGGCCGGAGTTATTTTCCCGATGTCAACTTTACCCGCTTTTCAACCGAAAACAAAGAACTCATTCAGCGTCAGATCCAGGATGATTTTGAGCAGGCTCTGATAGGTATCAAAAAACTGCCCGGCTCGTCCAGACGCGGCGTATACCTCGCCTACTATTACTACCAGAAGCTTTTCATGCGGATCAGAGAGACACCGGCCGAGAAAGTAATGGATGCCAGGATCAGGATTCCCAATCACGAAAAGGTCTGGCTGATGATGCACTCACTGATCAGGCATCAGTTCAATATCATGTGAGCTGAGAGCGGATTCCCGCTTGTAAGAAGCGGCGCAGGTCAATTGATGAGATCAGGAGAGGCGTTTGGTGTGAATGGCCTTCACCCAGTCGTCCGTTCCGCACCTTTTACACTTTTTATGTCCATTGTCAATGTGCTCAATGTTGCCGCAAACATAGCAGGCGTACCTGCCCTCCTGTGTTACATTCTTGGTTTTCTGACTATAAAGCTTCGGCATAACAGGCAGTCCGGGCTTCACTTCCTCATCTTCATAAAACAGGAAACTGATATTTCCATTGGGTTCCAAGATCGCCGTACGGACCTGTCCTAAATGTTCAATGCTTTGCTGGCGCATCTCGGAAAAAAACTCGTCTTTAGCGTAGGTTTCATCCCCCGATTCTAAATTGAAAATGCCATCTTCAATGAGGTAAACGGGGGTACCTTCCAGTACTTTCTCAAATTTCTCGTTCTTCATGGCAAACCAGGTAATCAGTCGGTAGAACGCCAGTATGGTGATGAAAACAATCAGCGCGGGAATAATGGCATTTTGTTTGTTCAACATGGGATCACCTGCTGCCGAACCTAAACCTATGATAATGGCGACCTCGAATATAGAAAGCTGCTTGACCCCTTTCTTTCCTGAGGTCCGGAGAAAGATCAAAATCGCGGCAAACATGATGAGGGTCCGGATTACAATTTCGATTGCAAATTCCCAATCCAGATCGTTGATAAACAATGCTTGCCAGTCCAAATTTCAGAGCGTTAAAGTTTCGTAGATTTGGGGGATAGCAAAGAATCATACCAATCATGTTGATTATCAGTAAATAATGGCGCAATGGACTGGACTTTAACCTTAATCGGCCTGATAATTATTGGATTTGGAGGCTATATATGGCGCTTCAAGCGGGTAAATCTTTTAAATAATGTGCCCAAAGGAGCGCGCCTTATAGATAAGGATAAAGCGGCCCGGCTGGGTGGCAGCTATCTGGTTCTGATCGGAATCTGCTTTGTCGTATTTGGCTACGTTCTTGCTAATCTTCCGGACGAAACCATTATCATCATCGTCGCCTGTTTTATTTCGGTCAATATGGTTGTTGTGGTCTCTTACCTGGTAGCGCAGAGCCGGAATATGAAGTAGCTTTTACGGTGTTTGAGGAAACGATTTACCCTTTACTATTCGATGCTCAATCAACTGATCAATGTATTCTGGACGATTGTCTCATTCAGCTTAGTCGGGTGGTATTGGGGTGAATTCTTTTCGGAGAAACAATCTCTTTGGATGCTGTATATTATCTTGGTTATCAGCGTATTCTCATTCAATATTCCTGCAAAATGGATATCGAACTTAAACCTGAGTACAAAAACCCGCACTTATGAACTGGCGGGCATCAGAGCAATGCGCTGGCTGGTTCAGGACGGGATGCTTGTTAACCGGATACAGCAAAAGCTGGGCAAAAAACACAAGGTAATCAGCAGCCGGCAGAGCGCCCGTTCGTACCTGGGCAAAATCG
Organism: Dyadobacter sp. Leaf189; assembly: GCF_001424405.1. Taxonomy (GTDB): domain Bacteria; phylum Bacteroidota; class Bacteroidia; order Cytophagales; family Spirosomataceae; genus Dyadobacter. Next base: position 1,863,480 of record NZ_LMPS01000001.1, on the reverse strand, counting down.
CCATCCAGGAAAGATACCATTATAGTTGTTTCGTCTTCTTCACCCTCAGCGCGGTCAGCGCCATACCGGCAGGAAAACTCCAAATGGCATTGCTCATTACTTTTTGGAACATCATCTACAATGTGTATCCCATTCTCTTACAGCAATACAACCGCCTCAGAATACAGAAATTGCTGGGTCAAGTGGAGCGTATTTGATGATGCCCTGCGGAATGAGCTGAGGCACTTGTCTATGATTTGCCATGGTTCGTCGAAGAACTAATTGCACTTGACGAATTTTTTATTTCATTCAGAGCAGTTAAAGTAAACTTGACCTGTCGTAATGGTGACAACTGTCCCAGGTAAGTATAACTAAATATGAACCAGTCGCCACGATTACATTTACTCGTTCCTATTAATATAAGTGTTTGTTGCCAATCGTTCGGCTTTACGTCTCGAGCTTTTCCCACCAGTTTTAATAAAAAAACTCACCCCAGATTTTGCGGTCGGAGGGTGAGTTGAAACGCAGTTCAAACCATTTTTCACAATTTAAACCGTAGTAAAAGTATGAAGAAATTGTTGCTATTATTATGCGGAGGTGTTTTTTTCCTGTCCTGTGACAGCAAAGAAGGCAGGATCAATCCGTCTACTGACGCCGGGCAGACGTCCTCAGTCAGTGATGTCGAACTTGTCGACGGAGTACTGAAATTCTCTTCCAGAGCTCATCTAAGTAATGTAGTTAAAGACATTGCCGATCAAAAGGATATGACTAACTGGTATACCAAACCTGGTTTCACATCATTATTGAAAAGGCAAAGTGTCATCACCACAGCACAATATGACAAAATCGCTGAAACTGGGGAGTTTGGTGAACTTTCTGACCTTCTGGTATTCAGAGGAAGCGGAGAAAACCAGATATTGGAGAAGATAGTTGATGATCCAAGGTTAGCAGCAGTTTTGAATGATAAAGGATACATAATGATCTCTGACACAGCTTATCACCTTGGAATCGATAAGGCAAGTGCAATCAAAGTTGGCCGGGATAGCGGTGTATTAAAAGAATTCCTGGCAAATCATAACATGCCAGGGGTAAAGTATACTAAAATTATCAATGAACAACTAGAAAATGCCCGTGTACAGGATTATCAAAATACTGACGGAAATCGTCGGATTATTGGTGAATTCAAGCGTCACGTAGCTCCATTCTACAGCTCGCTCGTTGTTAAAGTAAGCTACAAAAAGAAAAACGTAATTGGATGGAGTGGTACAGCAGCAAATCATCTTAGTTTTACGACCTCAGGTACTTATGAGAAAAACGAGGCAGGCTTTATTTCCAGATTTCCTTTTTCCGGATCAGTAAGCGAAAACAATGTGGAAGAAATTAGTCTGTTCGTTAGCGAAGTCTACGGACCTGCCGGTCTGTCCTGGCTTGTCGGTACACGAGCCAACATGTATTGCCAAGTGACGTCTTCCAAATTATATAATGTCAATTTCTATCCCGAGTAAGTATAGTTCAGTTGATTTACATACCCAGGCTATACAGTATGTAAATCCGAGTATTAAAAACCAAACCATATACATGCTTTATGTATATGGTTTGGTTTTGAGCATATTGATCTTACTATGAATATGAAACGCTTCCTTTTTCTCACACTGATACTCTTTGTAGGCTGCAGAGAACAAGACCTTAATATGAATGTGCCATACTCCGGCGACAAACTCGTTTTGTGGGGCAAACTTCAGGCAAATGCTACATTCAAATTACAAGTCACAAAAACATTCAACCCGGTCGGAGATATTCCAAAAGATGTCACAGTGAATAATGCCACCGTCGTATTATATAAAAATGGAAAAACGTACCTGACTCTTTCGCATACCGGGAAAGAGCCTGGGTTTTATACATCCGACAGCTTGATTCAGGCGGGTGCCAGCTATTTTGTACAAGTTTCAGCTCCTTCGTTACCTACGGCTGAATCGGCTGTTGTGACCGTCCCGGTCGAGTTATCGGGGATGACTGCAATACGAACAAAAAATGTTGTTCCGCAAATTAATCATCAAACCCCCCAAGATCTGATAAGCTTATATTTTACAAAAGAAGATGCCTTGCTCGACAAGTACTTCAGTATCAAACTAACTAATTACTATGAAAACGACACACTTTCCAGCTATCCCTATGCTTCGGCAGATAATATACCCGCCAATGAAGAAGATTGCCATACCTGGGGCATAGAAGTAGAGAAGCCTAAATACAATGACAATTTAAAGGCTATTGTTTATCCTCAAAGCCGTGTTTTCCTGATGTCCAATCAGTGCTTACCTGCCCCTGCCGTTCCGGTCAAATTTTATGTGGAAAACGGAACTGATCTGAACGCTACCATCCGCGCCTTGAAAGTAATAGTACGTGTCGGGGTTGTTTCACGAGATTTCTTTGAATATGCGAAAATAGAAAACAAGCAACCAGAGGGTGTTGATCATCTGGTACTTCCCCCGCAGAAGGCATTGACCAATGTCAAAAATGGCTATGGACTTATTTTTGCGTCGAACGAAAAGACCATAGAATTACCATGACCAAGCCATTTGTATTTCTATTCATCCTGTCGTTTATTTTAATTAAGCACGACGCTTTTTCTCAGAAATTCACCGTAAGCGGGACGGTTCGTGATGCTGCCAGTGGCGAACTGCTAATTGGCGCTTCTGTAAGCGATAGCATTTCAGGGATGGGCGTGCAAACCAATTCATATGGCTTTTTCAGCTTTGAAATTCCCTCGTCGGATCACCATCTTAAAGTAAGCTATGTTGGTTATCTGCCGGTATATATTAAAAACATTTCCAGGATTAGTTTCCCTGTTGAAATAAAATTGACTCAGGGTACTCTTCTCAACGAAATAAGTATCAGGGAAAATAATATTCCCAGTGCTCCTATCGGGAAATTGTCAATTCCTATGGATAAAATCAGAGCACTGCCTGCATTACTCGGTGAAGTTGATGTTTTAAAAGCGTTGAGCTACACACCCGGCGTTTCCACGGGTACTGAGGGAAGTGCAGGTCTGTATATTCGTGGTGGGACGCCAGATCAAAACCTGATTTTGTTGGATGAAGTACCTGTTTACAACGTCATGCATTTGGGTGGTTTTTTTTCAGTTTTCAATCTAGCTTCTTTGAAATCCGTGGATCTCTACAAAGGGGCATTCCCCGCACGGTACGGTGGCAGGCTTGCGTCCGTAATCGACCTTACGATGAAAGACGGGAATAATAAAAAATTTGGTGGAGAGCTGGGAATAGGCCTGCTCAACCAGAAACTTACAGTGGAGGGGCCAATCATTAAAAATAAAGCTTCGTTTATCATATCCGGACGGGTCTCCACATTAGGTCTTACTTCCTTGCTCAGTTTACGAAAGAAACCCAGCTCCGGGACAGGAGAGGATCGTGTTTATCGTTTTTATGACCTGAATGCAAAATTCAACTATCAGATCAATAAAACGGATCAGATATATGTAAGTGTTTACAATGGCTTTGACCGGTTTAAGTACACCGAATGGAGTGCCAGCGGTAATGACAAAGAGACAGAAACAGCTGTGGGGAATAATTGGGGCAACACCACAGCGACACTCAGATACAGCAAAGTTGTTTCTCAAAAACTCTTCGCCAGATTTGCCTTACTCTATTCAAAATATGTCAGTGAATTCACGAATAATTTCGAGGATAAGAATATAGATGAGCAACCTGTGAATTTTTACCGGAACACCAATGCCGGCGTAAGCGATTGGGGCGGCAAAATACAATTTGACTATTTTCCTGCAAATCAATTAGCCGTTAAATTCGGCATCGATGCAACAAGGCACTCATTTAGCCCTTTTGTTACAAAGAGTAATTATAATGGTTTGTTCGATAATACCAGAGAAGGACGAATTCCGGCATATCAGACAGACTTGTATGTTGACGGGGATATTGCTGTAACACCGGGGATCCGGTTCAATACCGGTTTACGTTATAGTATTTACAAAGTGAGCGGCCGCACATTCCACAATCCGGAACCACGACTTGGGCTAAGCTGGTCCGTTTTGAACAACTGGACAATGAAAGCCGGCTACTCAGTGATGAACCAATACCTTCATCAATTAACCAACAACGGCTTTGGATTTGGCTATGATGCCTGGGTTCCTTCTACGGATAAGGTGGCGCCTTCAAGGGCAAATCAATTGTCATTAGGGTTATACAAAACCTTCAACTCAGGCTGGGAATTATCGGTCGAAGCATACACCAAAAGAATGAAAAACCTGATTGACTATCCTGACGGAACCAATTTTACCGGCTTGCTGGCCGATTCCTGGGATGCAATTGTTGTCAAAAACGGGATCGGAAGGGGGAAGGGGGTGGAATTTATGGCAGCCCGAAACACTGGTAAATTAACGGGATCGCTATCGTACACCCTGTCTAAATCTGAAAGAAGATTTACAGGAATAAACGACAACACCTGGTTTCCGATGAAATACGACAGAAGACACAATCTGTCCATTACAGCAGGATATGGGATTGGCAAAAAATGGAAGCTCAACAGCACATTTGTATATCAAACAGGGCACGCAGTCACACTACCCGTCGCCGCGACACTTACTGAAAATAATTCCGATCCCAAGTTCATATACGACAATCGGAATAACGGACGAATGCCTAGCTTTCATAGATTGGATATTGGCGCTGTCAAATCCTTAATCACTTCCCGAAAACGAAATGCCGAGCTGAGCATTGGGGTTTACAATGTCTACAACAGAAACAATCCTTTATACCTTGATTTGAAAGTTCAGCGTAGTAATAGTGATTTCAAGCCGACTGCAATTTCCATTAAGCAGGTTTCTTTTTTGCCAATCCTGCCTTATATAGGTTACACACTGAAATTTTAGCTGTATTGTATTACAAAATGAACGGACTTGCCCGCTATTTATCTAAATCAACATTCAATGAAACAACTACACTACACCCTCATTATTTGCTTTTTGTTCCTTGCACCGATTAACCGTACATATGCACAAGGAAATTCAGTAAACACCGAACCTACCGAAGTTTCAGACGAGTCCTCTGAGATGTTGGAAAAGGGCAGCTTCATTGCAACGTTAAATGGCTCGGCTTCGGCGGCTAACGATTTTCAGTCTTTAACCAGAACCTGGTCAATTACGCCTCAAATAGGATATCTGATAGCCGATCGCCTTGTTGTCGGGTTACAATTTTCGATGGGAAAACGTTACCAGAAGGTTAAGTCCGGAAAGTCGGTTACTATTGTGATCCCCGAATATCAATTACATTCTGCTTTACCGGAAATCTATTTGCGCTATTATATTGCGAGGTTCAGGTTAAAGCCATTTGTGCAGCTTGCTTCCGGTTATAATCTCCAATGGGGCAAAGAGTTCACTGATGGTGTTCATAACACTGTCAGTTCCCAGAACCCAACGTTATCAGGTGCGTTTGGGCTGAACTTACGGCTTAGCAGACGTATTGGCTTAGAGGCCCTTTACAATACCCGTTTCGACAACAAATCCCAAATTATTGACGCGAATGAGGGTCTTACATACAGGCTGGGCGTATCTGTTTCTCTTCATTGAGTTTTCCGCCCGTCTCGTCCCTGAATGCAGTCACTACTCTTTCACAAAACCTTAACTTCGTGCAACAACTTCTACCAGAAATAGCTATACAACAAAACCAGCAGCACCAGAATCACCGCGGCGCCTAGTACAAAGCCTTTATGCGCCCTGAACATGGAAGCATCCACTTCCAATCCCTTTTTCTCGTCAGGCAAAACATAGCTCAGGATAAACATTCCGACCACGCAGATCACGAAAACCCAACCCATTCTGTCCAGGAACGGCACTTGCGTCCAGTCCACAAACGGAAGCCAGTTGTTGTGCATACCCAGCGCAATCAGGAAACCTCCTACGATTGCGAACAAGGCACCCGCTGAGTTGCTGCGTTTCCAGAAAAAGCCCATGATAAACGAGGCGAAAATACCCGGTGAAAGCAAGCCTGTCATTTGCTGTATAAACTGAAAACCTCCCGCTTTATCAATCCCCATATAAGGCGAAACCACAATCGCGAGGATCATCGAAACTACGATCACGATCCGGCCAATGCCGACGAGCTGCGCTTCCGACTTGTTTTTCCCAATGTATATTTTGAAAATATCCAGCGTAAAAATGGTCGAAATACTGTTCGCTTTTCCTGCCAAAGAAGCCACGATCGCGGCGGTTAATGCGGCGAAGGAAAGTCCTTTCAGCCCCGCGGGTAACAGATTCAGTAGCACCGGATAAGCTTTATCGGCAACGATCACGCCATTTTCGGTCATTTCCTGCTGGAAAAGTCCCTGGTTATACAATGTGTAGGCAGCGATTCCCGGCAGCACTACGATCACCGGCATCAGCAGTTTGAGAAAAGCCGCAAAAAGCAGTCCGTTCCGGGCGGTTTTCAAGTCTGCGCCGAGTGCGCGCTGGGTAATATACTGGTTGCAGCCCCAATAATTCAGGTTCACGATCCACATCCCGCCGAGCAAAACCGTGAGTCCGGGCAGCTCCATGTAATGCGGGTTGTCTTTGCCGAGGATCATTTTAAAGTGGTCGCCATGATTCTCGCGCATCATTTTCAGTCCATTCATCAGACCGGTTGTATCGAAATTGTCAGAGACCAGGTTAATGGCAATGTAGCTCGTGGCAAGTCCGCCGATGATCAGGAAAAAGACTTGAATCACGTCTGTAAAACCGATTACCTTCATGCCTCCGACCGTGATAACAATGGAGAAAATGGCCAGCCCCCACATACACAGATCGAAATCAAGCCCTGAGATACCCGATACCGCGAGCGCGCCGAGATACAGGATCGACGTCAGATTGACCAGTATATATAATCCCAGCCAAAAAATCGCCATGATCAGACTCACCGTGGGATTGTACCGCTGACTGAGGAATTGTGGCATCGTGAAAATGTTGTTTTTCAAATAGATCGGCATGAAAAACAGAGCGACGATCACCAGCGTCGCCGCCGCCATCCATTCATAACTGGAAATCGCAAGGCCCATCGAAAATCCATTTCCCGACATTCCGATAAACTGCTCGGCAGAGATATTGGATGCGATCAGCGACGCCCCGATAGCCCACCACGTCAGCGACCCTTCGGCCAGGAAAAAGTCTTTGGTAGAGGCGGCTGCGCTTTTCTTCCGGTTGTAAATCCAGTAACCGTACACGGCCACAATGATGAAATAGATAAAGAAAATAATGTAATCCAGCGACTGTAACTGTTTCATCGATAAGTTGTTTGTAAAAATAAAAAGGGGATTACACTCCTACCGCATCAGGTAGATACTCACCGATTTCTTCACCTCTTCCAAAGTCCGCCCAGGCGGCGTCAGACCTTTGGGAACGGGCTGCCGGGAGAAGGTTTGGAGATACAAAAGCCACGCATCGCGCCACCAGATCGCCTCCCGGCGCTGCACTTGCAACCGCCCGGCTACGTCGGCGTACACCATTGGATTAAGGTCTTTTTTCGCCAGGTCCCATTGCTGCTGCATCCACGATACCGAGTCTGCACCTGAGTACAAACGATGACAGAGCTCGTCCCAGAGCGTGCGGCCGCTGCTAAGCTTTTTGTTCCAGCTTACGTGGTGAAACCAAAGCAGATAAGGCAGCGGAGTTTGGTCGGGATTCTGCCATTGTGCCTGCACCTGCGGCCTGTATTGGGCTAATGCATTGCTCCCGGATGCTGTGCGGTCGAAGCCTAACCCGGCAGAGTCGGCGCGGTGGTAGTAAGTGGCAGTCCAGTCCGGGCGGGCGCCACGGCTCTGCCAGGGTTCGGGGGCAAAATGCACGCCCATCCAGGGGCGCGACAAGCCGAGGGGCGTGTTATAATCAACATAAATTTCGCGGGAACGAAGCATCATTTTGGTAATGTGTTCGCTTGATTTCGGATTGCGCGTTAATGTGAGCTGCGTCCATTCAGAGGCAATCTGTTCAGAACTAAGCTGGTGATTCCAAGCGAGGCGGCCGAATGCATACCAGTTGGCCTGCGCCAGCGGGTGACCGGTCCAGTTTCTATCGCTGCCGGTATTAGCTACGCCAGCCATTAAGGTGCGTTCATAATTGTGCAAACTCCCGTCGATGACCTTCGCAACCGTCGATCCCTGCCCATTGACCCAGGTATCCGCATCCAGACATTCTTTGAAAATCGGTGCCTCGTACACCGCATGCGTGGCAAAACCGAGGTATTCCTGCGTAATCTGAAATTCCATTCCCAGCGGCGTTTTGGGCATATTGCCGAACAAAGGCGAAAATGGCTCGCGCGGCTGGAAATCAATCGGACCATTCTTTACCTGTACAATCACTTTGGGATCAAACTGGCCGTCGAGCGGCACAAATTCTTCATAAGCAGCTTTGAAACGATCGGCATTCGGATCGGCTTTATATACAAATGCACGCCATACCACAATGCCCTCGTACGGTTTAAAAGCTTCGGCCAGCATATTGGCACCATCTGCATGCGTACGCCCGTAATCCTGCGGTCCCGGCTCTCCCTCAGAATTCGCTTTGACCAAAAATCCGCCGAAATCAGGAATTGTTTTATAAATCTCCGCAACCTTATCCGCCCACCAGGCACGCACTTTCGGGTCCAGCGGATCAGAGGTAGTCAGTCCGCCGAGCGTTTTGGGCGCAGCAAAATAAACTGACAAATACGTCTTAATTCCATATTTCCGCAGCACATTAGCAATCGCCGCGACCTTGCCGATGTATTCCTGCGACATAAACCGTGCGCTGGCATTCACATTGTTCAGGACAGTGCCATTAATTCCCAGCGAAGCATTGGCGCGGGCATAATCCTCATAGCGGGGATCCACGCGCTCGGGTAGTTCATACCATTTCCAAAGCGAACCGCCTGCATAACCGCGCTCGATCGTTCCGTCAGTATTATCCCAATGGTTGAGCATCCGATAGCGGATTTTAGGTGCGCTGGAAACGCTGAGATTTTTCATCGGCTGCTGCATTTGCAAATGCCGGAGCAGCGCAAAAGTGCCGTACAAAATGCCGCGCTCCGACTGCGCGCTGATCACAATATTTCCGGAAGCCAACTGAATCTGATAACCCTCCTGTGTAGTACCATCGCCAGTGGCAGGTTTCAGCGAAAATACTATCCCGCCGGTTCGGCTCCCAGCCATAGTAACTGCCGGAACATTCTTACCAATAAGCTGCTTCAAGCCTTTTTGCAGCTCTTTCAATGCACTGCCTGTGATTTCACCTTTTTCAGCGTTCGCTATGAATGAAGCATATTTCAGATACTCCGCTTTTGCGGCGCTGCTCGTCACCGGTTCGTATTTAAGCCACAGCCGGTAACCATCGTCACCATCCGACGCGATGGGGCTGCTCGCGAGTGTCGCTGCGCAGGTGAGCAGGAAGCTGAAAAGGATTGACAGTAATATTCTAAACATCATTCAAGATTAATTATCATTCAAAATTTCTCCGTCCGTCCGGAAAGGTGAGGCAGGCAGACCGGCGGAATTGTAAAAATTGATCCCCTCCGGATTATCCTGCCAGGCATAGCGTACATATTTCGGATTTTTCACCGCCTCGCTGGACAGCTCAATCTGGTCTTTACCTATAATCCTGGCTTTTGCCCACACGAAATGTTTGTCCTCGCCCGCGATCGCAAACCAGCGCAAATCCTCTTCATCCGCCGACTTAATTCCGTCCGCTACGTCACTGAATATGAGTATGATTTTGTCGCCATTAATGCTTTGCGAGGTAAAACGCGGGCCGCTGTACACTACATTTTTTTCATTGTACGCCAGATTTCTGGCCGAAAGCGCCAGTCTTTTTCCAATGTCTTTTTTATTGAGCGGGTGAATGTCGTTCCACTCGCCGAGGTCCAATGTGACAGTCACAGCCGTGTTTTTTACTGTGAGCGCCTTGTTTTGTGCTTCCCGGAGCACGGCCAGGTCACTTTCGACAGGTCGGTAGCTAATATCCTGAAAATTGGGCAGCTGCACCACCAGAAACGGCAGGTTTACATTTTTCCAAAGTCCGCGCCAATTGTTGATCAATGCAGGCATTAAACGGTAATAATCCTTTGCATTGCCCACATTCGATTCTCCCTGATACCACACAAACCCTTTCAATTTCATCGGCAATGCAGGCGCAATCATAGCATTATACAAGGCAGTGGGTTGGTTTTGAGCCACCAGCGGTTTGTTTCCTTCCGAGATTTTCATTGGCTCATCCACCCTGCCAACCTTGTACTGCCAGGTTCCTTTGAGATCAATCTGCTCTTCGCCCAATGCCATGAAATAAGGTTTGTCAGGCACAAAACCGCCTTTGCCTGCCTGATTAGTAACCCGGATCACGAAAGTGTTTTTACCTGCTTTCAAAAGTCCTTCCGGAATCTGGTATCTGCGCGGCGGATACTGATAAGTCGTCCCGCCGATTCTTTTACCATTCACATACATTTCATCTGCATCCACAATGCGCCCCATAAAAAGCTTCACCGGCTTTGCGGCCCAGCTGGCAGGCACCTCAAATTCCCTTCTGAACCAAACCACGCCGTCCAACTCCCTCAATCCCTGATCTTCCCAATACCCGGGAATGTTAAAATTCCGCCAGCCTTTTGGTCTGTAATCCTCCCGCTCCCAGTGTTCCGCCAGTCCGGCATCCTTGTTTTCCGGTTTGGGAGATTTCGAAGTCGGTGGTCTGAATGTATGCGCATTCACATAGCTCGTATCCTTATTCTGGCTGATTACCTTTTGAATGTCACCAAAATTTTGATAACCCTGCTCGCTGATCCAGGCTTCGATCGGTGTCCCTCCTACCGAGCTGTTGATAATGCCGATCGGGACATGATATTGCTCGTACAAATCCCGCGCGAAAAAATAGGAAACCGCACCAAAACTGAGAATGTCGGCCGCGGTGGCTGCTTTCCATTGAGATGTCGGCAAATCCTGCTTCGGACCATTCAGGTCTGTTTTAGTAGGGATAAAAAAGTTACGGATGTCGGGATAATTGGCAGAAGCAATGTCCTCGGGAAACCGCTCCTTGACGCGCTCCATGTTGATCACCATATTGCTCTGGCCGCTGCACAGCCACACGTCACCAAATGCAATATTTCGAATGCGAATCTGATTTTTACCTTTAACCACCATATCAAACCCTGTCCCGGCAGGCTGCGCGGGCAGCTGCATTTTCCAGCTGCTGTCTGCATTGGCAATGGCACGATACGTTTTATTCTTCAAAGTCACAGTCACCTTCTCCTTCGGCGCCGCCCATCCCCATATTGTTATCGGCTCATCGCGTTGCAGAACCATATTGTCCGAGACCAGGTGGGGCAGGCGGACTTGGGCTTGCAGCAAATGAGGCAGAAAAATAAGGATGGCAATTCGAAAGATGTTCATTTATTAGGGGCAACTTTTTCTTTTAAAAGTAGTTAGGGTTGGATTGTTAATACTAGTCCATTTTTGTTATGCCTTTTTTGTCATGCTGAGCGCAGTCGAAGCACGCCTCCGGAGGTGCCCTTCGACCGCCCGGCGGCCCGGTGCGCTCAGGGTGACAAAGGTAACACAGACCTTGCGCTTGGACAGGCTTTGCGCTCAGCATGACAAAGGTGGCTGATCCACCTTTTCTAATTACATATACCCCGGGTTCTGATAAGCCGCCTTTTCCGCTGCACTGATATCCAGGTTATCCAGCTGCCCCTGTGGGATTGGTCTCAGATAGTGATAATTCTCTATCGTCCTTTTGTACGTCACCGGCGTGTGATCGCCTACACCGGGCCCGCAGATGGTATAGCTGGCGGCGAGTTCTTTCCAGGTTTGGGTGCGCACGAGGTCGTACCAGCGGTAACCTTCACCGTAATATTCACGGGAACGTTCTGCCAGGAGGTAGTTGATCGTGATCGTGGCAGGGGTAGCGGCGACCATGGCAGCGCTGTTATCTGCGACTTTCGCCACGTTACCCTGGTTGTTCCAGCGCCATTTGCCTGCGCGGGCGCGGATCACATTGATCAGGTCGCGGGCGGTTTTTCCTGCCTGTGGAGCAGCACCTTTGACAGCTGCTTCGGCAGCAATGAAATACAGCTCCGAGAACTTGGCAATATTAAACGGACGCGTGTTGGCTGCATTCGGCTGACCGAGGCCAGTTCCATTGTCGGTACGGTACGTGCCCATTTTCCACAAGCCGGGATATACCAATCTGCTGATTGCGCTTGGAGCCATTACGTAATCGGCTCTGCCAGGCAGCACGCCAAGCCCCATTCCGCTCTTGTAAACGGTGTTGGAGTAGTCAATCGTCTGCGCCGGATCTTCGTTCAGGAATGTCAGGATCGCTTCGCCCGGGTGTACCTGCAAATTGTTTGCATTGTACAAAAACTCATTGGTTACGCCTGCCTTTGGCCAGTTGCCGCGATAGGCGGTGGTGAATGTGCCGTCGTAGCGCGAATCGTTGGTTTTGTCGGCAAATGTATTTTTGAATACTTCATGCGGCGGCGCCATTCTCACCCACGGGCGACCCAGTGACTGGTCGGCTTCGCGCTGCACGGAATTGACGGTCTGCGGGGCTGTCCAGTTGGTTTTCGAGCTGGTAATGGCGGTGTAGTTCCATGTCAGCATCCATACCGCAAAGTTATCCGCATCGCCGCCGCCTGCATAGGTCAGGCTAGATCCGTTATACAGCTCGCTCGTTTCGGTATGATCTGCGTAAAGCAACAATTCGCTGTTGCGGTCATTTGAACCCAAATTCACATCATAGTAGGTATCCTGCAATTTGAAAGGACCCGGATTGGCAATCGCTTCTGTCGCAATGTCGTAAGCCTTCTGGAAATACCATTGTGCATTGTGTCCATCCGGATCGGTACGTGACGTTTCGGGATAGGTTGGGATGTTTTTCGGATTCTCCAGCCACCAGCCGTAGGTCAGATAGGCTTTTGAAAGATACAAACGGGCCAAAGTCTTGGTCACTCCGCCTTTTACACGTCCGGTTTCAGGCAGATCATTCACTGCTGCCACCAAATCCGGAAAGATAGCTTTTGTGTAAACTTCCGGTACGGTATTGCGGGTCGAAGTTCTGAGTGTCGAAATGTTGAATGCCAGTTCTCCCGAGCCGAGATCCAGCGGCACGCCGCCGAAAGCCTGTACCAGCAAGAAGTAATCGAATGCACGGAAAAAACGCGCCTCCGCGATGAGCGCCGGCGAAATGCCCACGGCTGTTGCATTTTCGATTACGCCATTCGCTGTGTTGATATTGGGGAATGCATTGAACCACACATTGCTCGCGTCGCTGTTGTTGGCCATAATCAATCCGCCGCCCGAAAGGTCGTGGATCTGGAAATTACTTCCGCCGCCACTCGCGCCCCAGGTCGCTTCATCGGTTCCGGTTACGCAGGAATTGTAATAGTAAGCGTTTCCGAAAATCCATCTGAGGTGCGCGTACATTCCGGTCAAACCACCGTAAACGCCCTTTTCTGTTTTGAAATATTCAGGCGTATAGATCGCCCTTGGCTTTTCTTCCAGGATATCGGTACACCCCACCGAGAACAGCACCAGCAGCATGAGGCCGCGCAGACTTGTAGATTGAATGAGTTTCATGTTCAAACTGTTTAAAATGTCAGATTAACGCCCACCAGATAGTTGCGGGTAGAGGGTGTATTGGTACCGATCGTAAGTATACGTCTGAGTGCACCCGACAGTGGAACCGCCGCATTTTCGTTTCCGAAAGAGTTCGTTTCGGGGTCCATACCCGACTCCCTGTTATAAGGCGAGAACATGACGAAAGGATTTTGAGCGGTAAAGTAAACGCGCAGCCTGGTTATACCCAGCCGTTCAAGTTGCTTTGCGTTAAGGTTATATCCCAGCGTCATCGTCCTGATTTTCAGATAAGAAGCGTCGAAATAACCCAGCGTAGTTCCATATTTTGGATTGTCACCGCCAATGCCGCCCGGAGCCGGATATTTCGCATCCGTATTTTCCGGAGTCCAGTAATCGACCCGCACGTTATTGCCGGCCCGTGCATTCAGGTTATTGAGGTATCCATTTGAACTGTAAATCATGCTATTGAGCAACCCGCCGCTTTTGAATGCACCTACGATACCGAGATCAAATCCTTTGTAAGCCACGTGCGTGTTAAATCCGCCCTGGAAATCTGGTTGCATGCTGATGATCTGCCGGTCGTTGCCATTGATAGGTCGTGTAGGTGTTCCGTCGCTGTTATAGTCGCCGGTGTATTTCACCTTAATCATTCCTGCATTGCCACCCGGTTCCAGAATATCACGGTACTGGTCGTCAGCCTGCCAGAGTCCTACTTTTTCGTAATCATAAATCGAATTGATCGGATGCCCTACAAACCACCAGTTTCCTTCGTCGCGCTGCTGTCCAGAGGCGAGTGATACCAGTTTATTTCGGTTTGCGTAGATGTTGAAACCGATGTCCCAGGTCCAGCCATTTAGATTTTCGAGGATCGTACCATTCAGATTCAGTTCGATGCCTTTGTTCTGTGTCTGACCAATATTGGCAGTGTAGCCCCCTACCCCTGAGGTGGGCGGAAGCCCTACGCCCAGCAGTACGTTCTTGGTTTGCTGCTCATAATACTCAACCGTACCTGACAGGCGATTGTTGAACATTTTGAAATCGACACCAAAGTTCAGTGTATTCGAAAATTCCCAGCCCAGACGCGGGTTAGGCGCATTGGACACGTAGAATCCTGTTGAATACACGTCGTCGCCAAAGTTATAAGGCCGCGTGGCCAGCAAGCCGAGCGTTTCGTACGGGTTCACCGCCTGGTTGGAAGTTTGTCCGTAGCCCGCTCTTAGTTTCAGAAGATTAACCTGTGTCACCGAGCTCATGAAATTCTCTTTCGAGATGTTCCAGCCTATAGATACGGCGGGATAGGCATTCCATTGATAGCCAGATGCAAGACGTGAAGATCCGTCACCGCGATAGGTGACGCTGAGCATATAGCGGTCGTCGTAGGAATACATCACGCGGCCCATATACGAGAGAAGCCCCCATTGATTGTAACCCTGATTGGCAGGATTTACCGTAATGATACCGTCCGCGCGTCCCAGGTTATAGAACTGGAATGCATCCGAAGGAATATCACGCGCCCCGACAGACGAGTTATTGGTCGTGTTTTGTTGCGCTGAGTAAAGCCCCACCGCATTGATCATGTGTTTGCCGAAGTTCTTGTCGTAGCTCAATATGTTTTCAATGGCCCAGTTGGTCGTCAGCGTATTGCTGATACCTGCGGTTGACACATTTTGCACATTACCGGCGAACACACCTTGCCCGGTATAGTTTCCGTTGCTGCTTTGGCGGAAGTTGAGACCTAGATTTGCACGGTATTTTAATCCCGTAATGCCTGGAACGCGTACTTCTGCAAAGACCGTATTATAAGAACCGTACGATTTGGTCTGATCAATGTAAGCATCGCCCAGGCTGTTGAACCGCTCGCGCGAAGGCACCCATTGCGGACCGGAAGTTTGCTCCTGCACAATGGTTTTCATGCTGCCGTCGGCATTGTAAGGATTCGTGATCGGCGTTCTCCCCAGCGCCATTCCTACTGCCGGCATGTTGTTTCCATTGTTGATCGTAAAGTTGGAGTTGGTTGATAATCCTACTTTGAAATACTTATTTATATCCTGATCAATAGAACCTTGCAGCGAATAGCGGGTAAAATCCTGCAATGGAACCACTGCATTCTCTTTGTAATAACCCAGCCCGAAAGAGTAGCTACCCTTATCTGTACCGGCCGATACACTTACGTCGTGGCTCGTCATCATTCCCTTACGGTAAATCATATCCTGCCAGTCTGTGTTGACATCATTCGACTCGTCGAGCGTGTTCTGAAACTTCTGAATACTTGCCGCGCGGAGGGCTGCAAATTCAGGTCCGTTCATCATCGGATATTTGGCAAAAACCGAGGTAACTCCGTGAAAACCATTGTAGCTGAACATCGCCTTCTGGCCGCGCTTGCCGGTGTTGGTCGTGATGAGGACTACCCCGTTAGCACCCCTGGAACCGTAGATCGCCGTCGCCGACGCATCTTTAAGAATGTCCAGACTCTTGATATTGTTGGGGTTAATGTCCGTCAGCGAGCCCGCAAAAGGAATTCCGTCGAGTACGATCAATGGATTGTTGTCAGCTCTTAAAGATCGCTGTCCCCTGATCAGGATCTGCATCGCAGAACCTGGCTTGGAAGAAGTTTGTGAAATTTCAACGCCCACTACCCTGCCCTGCAAGGCCTGTGAAAGGTTTGAAGAAGGCACTTCGCGCACGATATCCCCTGAAACCGAAACTACAGAACCCGTCACCGCTTCCTGCCGCTGCACGCCGTAGCCGACCACGACGACTTCTTCCAGCACCTTACTGTCGTTTTTGAGGACGACATTAATTGCTGTCTGATTTCCTACCGGGATTTCCTGAGAAATATAACCAACCAGGGAAATGACCAGCACGGCATTACCGCCATCTGCGACACGGAGCTTGAAACTGCCGTCAGCGTCGGTAATGGTTCCGGCAGTAGTAGATTTGACAAGCACACTCGCGCCAGGCAGCCCCTCGCCGTCCTCACCAGTGACGCGGCCGGTAATTTCCACATCTGCAACCTGAGCAGCACGGTGTCTGCTGCTGTAATTGGCCATGGAGGCGCGCTCAGCGACGGCGTCATCAGACACTCCCGCCAGCAGTAAAACAGGCAGCCCGAAGATGCCTGCCATCCGCGCCAGCGCGGTACGTTTTAATAAACAGTCATGCATAATTGAGGTATGATTTGATGTTTGAAAGAGATAAGGAGTTGGTGGTTGTTTGTTTGAGTGTCAATTTGACAATAATAAACACAGGCATATTTATTGGAGCGCTGTTGACTAACAGCACCAAACACTTCATGATTTTTTCCAGATATTATTTGATTTATTTTTGACAAAATTAACGTGGTGACACTGTCTGCTGTGAGCAGATTTGTGCATTTGTAGGCTACGATTGTTCAAATCGATCGATAAAATGCCCGATTCTGAGAGAAATTTGCATTTTTACCCGTGCAATTCCTGATACGCTCGTCTTATCACAGGAGCATCTACCTTATTTGACTGAACACAATGCGATTCCGGTTTTCCATCGTCTTCTTATACTTATATCTGTCAATTCTGGCGGGAGGGAGTTTTAGTGTCCTAGCACAGGCACCAGAGCCGAAGTTCACTTCGCTTACGTCGATGGACGGACTGTCGTCAAATACAGTAACGGCTATTTTGAAAGATCGTTACGGATTAATGTGGTTTGCGACCGATGACGGTCTGAACCGGTTCGACGGCACCGACGTGCTCGTGTACCGCCACCGGAAAAGCGATTCTGCTTCTCTCAAATCGAGTGACATTACCAGTTTGCATCAAGACCGCAAAGGGCGCATGTGGGTAGGGACGAATGAGGGAGGCTTACATTTATACAACAGGAATAAGGACGCATTTATCCGCATATCCTCGCCGCACAGTGTTACGAGCATCGCCAGTGATGCGACTGGCAAGCTTTGGGTAGGAACGACGGGAGGATTAGTAACCGTGAACCCGGAAACACGCCAAACCACCACCTTTTTATCCAAAGCCGACATTCCTGACCAGATATCGAAAGGGCTGATATTGAGCGTGGCGATTGATAGCAGGCAAGTTGTCTGGATCGGGACGGATAAAGGATTGTTCAGTATGGATCCTGCTGATAACCCGCGGGAGCCTGTCAATTACCTGCAGCAATTGTCCGACGACGCGGGTGCACGGTCGGTAAAGTCCATTGTGGAAGATCGGAACGGTAATATATGGGTCGGGACATTCAGCGGCTTGTACAAACTGGATTTGAACGGGCGGATTTTGAGCAGTTTCCGCTACGACGCCGGAAACAAAAACTCGCTGAGCAGTAATATGGTTTTTGCGCTGGCGCGGGAAAATGATCGTAACCTGTGGATCTGTACAGATGCTGGTTTAAATATTCTCGACATTCCGACAGGCACATTTACCCGCTACGAGCCAGATGCGCGGACCCAGTTCAGTCTGAGTAACAAGTCCGTACGCAGCATACTGATTGATAATGAAGGTATTTGCTGGTTGGGGACTTACAAGGGCGGCATTAACAAGTACGATAAAAACCTGGCAATCTTCGGTTTGAAAAGATCCGAGAGCAACGATCCTTACGGGCTGAGCGCACCTTTTGTCACCTCCTTCGCAGAAAGTAAAACCGGGCAGCTGTTTGTCGGTACCGACGGCGGAGGATTGAATTTGTATGACCGGAAAACCAATCTTTTTAAAAAATTTACCATTAATCCAAAAAACAAGAATGCCTCGTCGGGATTGGCGATCCTGTCCATGGAATTAGCTTCGGAAAGTGAGCTGTTTATAGGAACATTTCAGGACGGGCTGATCAGGATCAATCCCCAGACGGGCGCTTATACCCAGTTTACACGCGGCAAGGATTCGACTTCGCTCAGTAATAATGACATTTTTGCCATCAAAAGGGACCGCTTGGGCAAGATATGGATCGGTACGAATGGTGGCGGCCTGCACCAGTTTGACCCGCTTACGGAAAAATTCACAAGATTTTACAATCCCGGCATTGCAATGGCCAGCCGACCCATTCCGCTGAATGGGTACATCAGGGACATTATGCAGGACCGGCACGGTAAGCTCTGGATCGGCTCACACGGCACAGGTATCGCGGTTTATGATCCGGTCCTACGCACTTCCCAACTGCTGAACAAACAAACCAGCGGGCTACCCAGCAACATTGTTTCATCCATTCTCGAAGACCGGGACGGGAACATCTGGGTCGGCACATCGGGTGAGGGATTGGGGCTTTATGATCAAAAATCAAAGAAATTCACGACCTACTCCGAAAGGGAAGGACTGCCCAGCAGCATTGTGAACAAAGTGTTGGAAGATGTGCAGGGGCGCATTTGGGTAAGTACCAATCAGGGGATCAGCTTCTTTGATCGGCATAGTAAAAAGTTTACAAACTACACCACTTACAACGGCATCCAAAACAAAACATTCGTGCTTGGCTCGGGGATCAGGACGGCGGACAATACGCTATTTTTCGGTGGCATTGCAGGTTTTAATTACATTGATACGCGCAGCCTTCCGTCAGGAAAAAACGTTGCGCCTATTATCCTGAAAGACCTTCGAATAGGGAACAGGAGCATTACTTCCGCAGATTCCAATCTGGTGGACGCGGATATTTCAGTTGCCAAAACCATCCGGCTCGGCTATAAACAGAATTTCTCCGTCGGCTTTACCGCGCTCAACTATACAAATCCCAAGCAGATCCATTACCGGCACAGGCTCTCGGGAATGCAGTCAGAGTGGAACCAGACGGGGACGAACAATGTGGCGAGCTATACCAATCTGAGTCCTGGTAATTATGTTTTCGAAGTCCAGGCCAGCCCTGACGGCATAGAGTGGACTGGCCAGACCAGGTCGCTGAATGTGGTAGTAGAGCCGCCGTTTTATCTGACCATTTACGCCTACATATTTTACATTCTTACTCCGTTTGTGATTGTGTTTATCATGCGGAGACGCGGGATCCGAAAGCTGAAACGTGAATTCCAGCAACAGCAGGAACAGGCCGAAGCGGAGCGAGCGCGCGAACTGGACCAAATGAAAATCAAATTTCTTACCAATCTGAGTCACGAGTTCCGGACTCCGATCGCGCTTATTCTGGCGCCGGTGGATAATGTGCTGGGCAAAACCAGGGATACTGAGCTGCACGCGCCGGTTCTGGCGATTAAAAGGAATGCAAAAAGGCTGCTGAATCTGGTGGACCATTTGCTGGACCTGAAAAATATGCAGCAACAGGAACTGAGCCTTGAATTGAGCAGAAAAGACGTCGTGAACTTTATCGAAGACACCTGCGGCCAGTTTACCGATTTGTTCGGCCGTAGGGGCATTGAGTTCAGGATAGAAAGTTCGGCGGCGCATTTTTTCATGGATTTCGATGCCAACAAGCTGGAAAGGATACTTTTTAACCTGCTTTCGAATGCATCAAAGTTTACTCAAAAAGGCGGGCAGGTGAAATTGCGCATCGGGCAGCACGAAGACGTCGAAGGCAAGCAGTGGCTGGATATTGCTATTTCTGACACCGGCATTGGTATACCCGAAGACAAACATGAAAAGATTTTCGAGCGCTTTTTCCAGAATGATGCGGGTCAGTCGGTGCTGAACCAGGGTAGCGGTATCGGGTTGTCGATCGTGCGTGAATTTGTTCAGCTGCACCAGGGTTCGGTTTCCGTCCAGAGCCAACCGGGACTGGGCAGTACTTTTACAGTGAGGCTGCCGGTGAATGCGGATTTTGAGTCGGTGGCGGCGAATGACGATCCGACCAAAGCGCCTGCGCCGGCAATTTCCGCACCGGCCTTAGCGAGCAAGTTAGAAAAGGCTAGTGTGGAAGAACCGTCAACCGTGCTGATCATTGAGGACAATGACGAATTCAGGCAATATCTGCGAGAAAACCTGGCTCCTTATTACCAGGTGATAGAGGCCAGCAACGGAAAGGAAGGCTGGCAAAAAACGCTCAGCCACCACCCTGAACTGATCGTGAGCGACATTGCGATGCCGGAAATGGACGGGATCGCATTGAGCCAGAAAATCAAAACCGACAAACGGACCAAACACATTCCGATCATTCTACTGACCGCATCGACTGGCGAGCAGCAGCAACTGGAAGGCCTCAACTCGGGCGCGAATGATTACCTGACCAAACCCTTTAACTTCGAGATACTCAATGCCAAGATCAACAACCTGGTGCTGCTCAACCGGCTGCTGAAAGGTGTGTATTCACGGCATATCAAAATCTCTGGCCAGGATCCGCAGATCCAATCAGCGCAGGAAAAGCTTCTGAAAGACATGCTTGTCTACATTGAAAATAATCTGCATAATTCCCAGCTCAGCGTGGAAAACCTCAGCAAACACGTGGGCATGAGCCGGGGAAGTTTATACAGCAAAGTATTAGAAATGAGCGGACAAACGCCCATCGAATTTATCCGGTCAATCAAGCTCGAAAAAGCAGCGGTTCTGCTGGAAAACAGTGATCTCAGCATTTCCCAGATCTCCTATATGACGGGGTTCACGGCACCAAATTATTTTGCAAAGTCATTTAAAACCAAGTTTAACATGCTTCCGACTGAGTATCGTGCTGGGAGAAATAAATTGAGCCGGGTAATTCAAGCTGCCACAATTTGATGCATTTGAGGGTTTGTACTGTACAAGCATATATTACAAACATTGCCAGAGCCCTTCTAACAGTGGCCCTATACCAGCCAACTTCACCAAAAAGCAAGCCGAACCCTGCGCCCTCTACATGCAAAAAAGCCGCCTCCTAAATGGAAACGGCTTTCAGTGGAGATGGAGGGAGTCGAACGGCACGGGCCGCCCCGCCCGTCCAGAACAGGGAAACCCTGCGCCTTCTACATGCAAAAAGCCGCCTCCTAAATGGAAACGGCTTTCAGTGGAGATGGAGGGAGTCGAACCCTCGTCCAGAACAGGGAAACCCTGCGCCTTCTACATGCTTATCCTCGATTAGATTGTCGGGCCAGACAAGGTTCGCGGCGGACCCGCGTCTAAGCCTTAGATACTAGGGTCTCGTTGGTTTTACGCATCAATATACCAACCAGCGCTGCGGTTCGACACCTCTGGATCCACCCGGCAGCACGTGGGGTGGAGAGATGATGGCATTTGGTTAATCCTCCGGATTAAGCAGCCATGGCGTAAGTAGATTCGCCAGTTATTGTTTGAGACCATTATTTACGGGAGGTAATCTCAACTCCCGACATGCTTACACACAGACTTCCAACCCGCTGTCAATTCCAGTCACCCCCATTTTGGCAATCGGCCGTCGGCTTTTGGCTTTTGGCTTTTAGCTATTAGCACAAAGTTCGATTGCATTGCTATTTACACATTTATGGCTAAGAAAGTTCTTTGTTTGTAATTGAATTAGCCGAATAACTTGAAATCTGCTGGTTATTAGTTCATTAAATATTAAAAATTTCTGAATGTAAAATGGTGCCCCTCCCCCACTTCGACTGCGCTCAGTGTGACAAATGAGCCCTGCTCTCCCCCACTTCGACTCCGCTCAGTGTGACAAATGGGCCCTGCTCCCCCCCACTTCGACTGCGCTCAGTGTGACAAATTCCTCCGGTTCGACTTTGCTCACCGTGACAAGGTTGTATAAACTCATAAACTTTAAACTCATGAACTCCACCTCAAAACTCCCACCGGTAACTCACTACGGGGATCAATCCCAGTTGCTTCTGGCGTACAACTCTTTTTTCTACGCTGTCGTAATAGCTATAAGCGTCGTTTTTGGTGCCGGATACATTTTGGAGGTCTAGTGCCAGGGTGCGGTTGTAGCGGGCGTGGCTTTTTTTCCAGTAAATGCGAAGGTCCGGACGAAAGTAGTCGTTCATTCTTACTGCAAATACATTGGGGTTTTCGTAAACCGTTGCATTGTACTCCCGCGATTGGGACTCTTTGATCGCCACGTCGCGAAATCCGCCCAACCAGAGGATTTTTGCATTAAGCCCCCAGGTATTATTGCCCGACCGGATTTCTTTCCCACCCGTAAAACTGAAAGTATGACGCCCATTGAACCTGCTTTCACGCCTGATACCGTCAACAACATAAGTGGCATTGTAGAGTGAGCCGGATATCAGCATATAATAATCGTCGGTGAGCAGCTTCTGGAAAGTAGCTTCGATGCCGTAATTACGTGCAGTCCCATCGTTTTCCAGTGACGAATAAACGCCGTTTTCCAGCTGGTTAACAGCCGAAAATTGCGAGTAAATGTTAACTGGTACCTGAAACTGATCTTGCAGGTAACCTTCCACTTTCAGACTGCTGTTTTTCCCAAAATCCTGCTGATAACCCAGCACGAAATGGTTCGACCTCGTGGGCCCGAGATCCAGGTTACCCGCAACATTCGTGGTCGAATATGTGGCTGCATACAGTTGCGGGATTTGCAGCTGACTATGCAAACCGTACGAAAAACTCAGTTGTGACTTGTTCGACACCTGCCATTTAACCGAAGCACGGGGCTCTATGGAGCTGTTGGAGAATGTTTCCCGTGCTGTAATCTGACTTGAAACGAGGTGCAGACCCAGTTCTGTTGTCACAGAAGGTGCCAGCTGGTAATTCCAGCTCCCGAAAGTCTGTACAATTTTGGTGTCAAAACCCCCGAATTCATACAAACCGCCCAGCTTATCGTAGCGGTAATTGAGGTACGCTCCTACTTTAAACCGGTTTTTTGCATTGGGACGAACAGTGAGGACAGAACTTAGTGAGATCATATTCCTCGCCTGCACATCGTTACCTTCCAGTGGTGTAGGAGTAAGAGGCGACTTGTATAAAGCATTTGAATTCCGGGAAGTATAAAGTCCGGAAAATGCCGCTACCGTTCTGATCGAGGCTTTTTTACCGAAAGGCAAAAGGTAAGTGGCCCCGGTTGCGCCCATTTTGTTTTTGTATAAAATATTATATCCGTCCTTTTGTTTCTCCCACAAAGTGCTGTCCGGCTCAGCCTTGAAGTCGTTGCTGCTCACTCCTCCCATTCCGAAAAGTGTAAATGTGCCGCCGTTTTTCGCAGGGATATTGATGTTAAATGACAAATCCTGAAAGCGGATATCTTCCCCACCGAAACTCACGCCCATTGCGCCGAGCAAACCGGTGAAAGAATAGCGGTAGTTGACCAGATAAGAAGCCTTCGACTTTTTTGAAAACGGACCTTCGACTGCAAAATCAAGTCCCAGCAAACTTGCCTGACCAGTAAACTCGGTTTGTTCATCATTTCCTTTCCGCAGGTTCATGTCCAGGATCGCGCCGGTTACATTGCCGTATTGCGCAGGAAACGGACCAGCCAGGAAATTGGAAGTCCCCAGCAACTGCGTGCTCAGGATATTCACGCCGCCGCCGGTGGAAGTAGGACGGTCGCTGAATGTACCTGCATTGGAAAGGTGGTTTGGATTGACAATCTCTACACCTTCCAGGCGCCACTGCATACTATTCGGCGAGTTACCGCGGACCACCAGTCCATTCGCCTGGTCATTCGCCGCTGCAACACCCGGAAAGGAAGTGGCCACACGCGCAGGATCCATGTAGGTGGCTGCGTAGCGGAAAGTCTGCTCAATGGTAATCGGCTGCAAGCTATTGAATGCAACCGGGCGCGAAGCTGAAACCGTCGCCTCCTGCAAGTCCCTGCCTGCCGGGCTCAGCCTCACCTGTACGAGATTCTCCTTCCCTGATTCAAGTAAAATTTCAGGAACCACAATCGCTTCGTAACCCACATAAGTAACCGTAAGCTGGTAGCGTCCGACTTGCAGCTGATCAAATCGAAAAGTACCATCCGGGGCAGTAATCGTGCCACTCTGGCCCTGCGCGAGCTGCACGGTCGCACCGACCAGCGGCTGACCGCTATCCGCGTCGCGTACCGTTCCGCGGATGGTTGAAGTGTGGGTTTGGGCAAAGCTGGCTGTAAAAAACAGAAGGAAGAACGGTAGCAGTCTGAGCATTTGTAAGGTTGTCAATTTGGACTGTAAAAGTAGTTGCTAAGTGGTTACTAACTATCCTGCTGTCCCGGTTTGCAAAACTATTTTTGTCTTTTTTCCATAAATATTTGCGATTTAAAAACATTAATCTACATTTGTAGAGTAAACAATTTTATTGTAGAGCAATGAGCCTGACGAAAGCAGAAGAACAGATAATGGAACCGTTGTGGAAACATGAGAAACTATTCCTGAAGGAATTGATAGAGGCGCTGCCGGAGCCTAAACCCGCGCAGACTACTGTGATCACCTTGTTGAAACGAATGCAGGACAAAGGCTTTGTGGCTTATAATATGTTCGGCAATTCGCGGCAGTATTATCCGCTCGTTTCCAAAAGCGATTACTTTTCTAACCACGTGAATGGATTGATCCGCAACTTCTTCAATAATTCTGCAGCACAATTCGGCTCCTTCTTTGCGAGGGATACTAATCTATCGACAGAAGAACTGGAACAACTCAGGGAGGTCATCAATGAAGAAATAAACCGCAAGAAAAATGACTGACTATCTCGTAAAATCGATCCTGTGCTCGGGTATCCTGATCGCGGTCTACCATCTTTTTCTCGAAAGGGAAAAGATGCTGCATTTCAACCGCGCCTATTTGCTGCTTTCACTGGCATTCTCCTTGTCGGTACCGCTGATATCCATTGACTTAGCTCCTGACAACGTGATCAGGCCGATAGCAACCGCATTGCCCGGCATGATGACAGCAATCAGTCCAGCCGAAAGTACCCCGCTGCCAGCCGCCACTGTGCAGTCTGCGCCATTCGATTTTACGATGTATTTGCAAATTACATTCTGTTTGCCTGCCTTGCTCCTACTGCTCAGGTTCGGCAGGAATGTACTGGCGATTTTAAGATTGCGGGCCAGATGTAATATTATCAAGCTGCGCGAGGCAACGCTGGTTTTGGTACCGCAGGACATTGTTACTTACACTTTCCTGGACAACATCTTTATTCCTGAAAAATCCTACGAAAACGAGCAGATAAGGCGTGAAATCCTCACCCACGAACTGGCCCATGCGCGGGAAATGCATTCAGTTGACATTCTTCTTATCGAGCTGGTCCACGCACTGATGTGGTTCAATCCATTCCTTTTCTTTTACAAAAAAGCAATCAGACTTAACCACGAGTTTCTGGCCGATGAGGCTGTTTTAAAAGCGTTTTCCGATGTAAAAAGCTACCAGCTGCTGCTTCTGGATACCGTTCTTCAAAAGCAGCATGCAAGCCTGACAAGCAGCTTCAACTATTCTATCACCAAAAAACGATTAGCTATGATGACGAAAATCAAAAATCTGAACAGGCAACTGGCCAAACAATTTTCGATTGCCCTGCTTGCATTCGCGCTCACTTTTACGTTTGCGGACAAGATCTACGCACAGGTCGAAAAAGGCGGGAAGCTGGTAGCAAAAGCTTTGCCGTCGGTAGATGTGGTTACGATTAAATTCGATCAGAATTCGGACAAACAACAAAAACCCGGGGCCGATTTCCGGCATAGCAGACTTATTTCGAAACCAGGGCCGGGGATCAGCGAAGCAGAGCAGGCAGAATTTTATAATACCATTGAAAAACATACCACTTACGTCACCAACAAGAGAAACGGCCGTATTGACCCGATGGTCAGAATGGCGCCAAAGCTAGAAGACAGAATGCATGTGCTGTTTACAAAAATGAACAGGGAACAACTTGAAATGGCCGCAGATTCCGGCATTACAGTGTTCCAGATGGGTATACCTGTGAAGAAAGCGCCGGATGCAGAGATGTTTGAAAACTGGAAAAAGGCTTCTGTTTTCGGAGTATGGATCAATGAAAAGCATGTACCGAACTCCGAACTCAACAAATACAAACCTTCCGACATCGCGGAGTACGATCTTAGTAAATTGTACGGAGCTGCATTAAAAGGAAGGTCATACAAATACCAGCTGGACCTCACCACCAACGACTATTTCGACAAAAACTACCAGCGAAGAATCAATGACCGCGTATTTATCAGCAGGATCGGCTGGCTGGGAGAAAGGCCAAAGAAATTTTAAAAAATGTAGCAACCGCATAGGGGGATCGAGGGGGTCACCTGTCATCATCAAAAGCAATGTTTAACTAACGGAAAAGAATGATGAAGACGCTTTCAATTTACCTGATGCTGATCCTGGCGGCAATTACTGGCTGCGATAACGAAAAAGTAGTGGACGAAACCAGCTTGCCGCCACAGGCCAATGAATTTATTGAGGCCCATTTTCCCGATGCCCGCATTTCCCGCGTCGTACGTGACCGCGACGATCTGCTGACGAGCTATGATGTGATTTTGGATAATCAGGTCGCGCTGGAGTTTGACAATAAAGGGGAATGTTATAGTGTGGATGGTACCAACGACACGAAGATCCCCGACAGCGTTATTCCTTTGAAAGTGCTCGAATACGTACAAACCAACTATGCTGATCACTTCATTACGGAGTGGGAAAAGAGCAAAACAACGCAGGAAGTCAAACTATCCAACCGAAAAGAGCTGGTATTTAACCTGAGCGGCACCTTCCTGCGAATTGATGATTGAGGTTTAAAAGAAGTTATTAGTAAACAGAAAAGCGGAGCTGGTGCTCCGCTTTTCTGTTTGTAAAGGAACTGTACTTACACAATGGTCAGACAACCTTCGCATTGCGGGATTGCGAAGGAGCCCAGAAGTGGGTGACTGTATGCGTTTTTACCTTTTTCTCCGCTTCCCTTAGGTCATAATTTTGCTGCATGTTAAGCCAGAGCTGCGGAGTTGTGTTAAATGCTTCCGCAAGTCTGAGCGCCATGTCAGGCGTGACTGCCTGATGTCCGTTTATAAGTTGTGAAAGTGTCTTACGCGTTACGCCCAACCCTTTTGCAGCATCGGTAATCGTCAACTCCAATGGTCCAAGATACAGGTCTCTAAGTACCGTACCTGGATGTACCGGATTCTTCATCGGGCCTTTTACACTATGCTCTTCCATATAAGCTTTATTTAATGATAGTCCAGATAATCCACATCTGTCACATCTTTTCCCTCAAACCTGAAAATAATTCGATAATTCGCATTGATCTTAACAGCCCAGAAATCTTTTAGTTCACCTGATAGCTTGTGTAATCCTGAACCTGGAAAATCCATTTCTTCCGGAATACTTGCAGCATCAAGCAATGTTAATACAAGGCTGATCTTACCTAATTGTGAAGCCGGTAATTTAGAGCTGTCACCTTTTTGATAAAACAATCTGAGGGGTTTGCTGACGATGCTTCTGATCATTTACAAATGTAACACGTTACGTAACGCGTGTCAACCTCTCTGCTTTATTAACTATCTTCCCTTTCACTTTTATCGTACTTTTGCCGGCTGGATATCAAGTGAAAATTATGAGAGTTGAAGAAATAGAAGCGTTTTTTAAGGATTTACAGGATCGCATTTGCAGCGCGCTGGAAGGTACCGATGGTGTTGCCCGGTTTCAGGAAGATCTGTGGGAGCATCACTCAGGCGGTGGCGGAAGAACGCGGCTGATCCAGAATGGGAATGTGATTGAAAAAGGCGGGGTTAATTTTTCGAGTGTCAAAGGCGAGGTACATCCGAGGTTGCGCCAGCAAATGAACCTGAACCCCGGCGACGATTTCCATTTTACTGCCACGGGCGTTTCCATTGTCATGCATCCCCACAACCCGCACGTTCCTATTATACACATGAACGTCCGCTATTTCGAGCTCAGCAATGGTACCTGCTGGTTTGGCGGCGGCATCGACCTTACCCCGCACTATGTGGTGCAAGAAGATGCGCGTTTTTTCCATCAAACTTTAAAAGCAGCCTGTGACAAACACCACGAGGCTTTTTATCCCGAGTTCAGCACCTGGGCTGACGATTACTTTTATATCCCGCACAGATCAGAGACCCGGGGCGTCGGCGGCATTTTCTTCGACTACCTGAAACCGGATGAAGAAGGTAAAGGGCAAGGATTATCGAAAGAAGCGCTTTTTGCATTCGTCAAAGAAGTTGGCGAAAACTTTGCGCCTGTTTATACCGCTTTAATGGAAAAGCACAGGAATGATCCATTTACGGAACATGAAAAACAGTGGCAGTATCTGCGGCGTGGCCGCTATGTGGAGTTTAACCTGGTGTGGGACAGAGGTACCAAGTTCGGTCTGGAAACAAATGGACGCACCGAATCAATACTAATGAGCTTACCCCCACAGGCAAATTGGGAGTACAACTTTACCCCCGAAGCCGGCTCACGGGAAGCTGAGACTTTGAAATTGCTAAGAAAAGGCGTGAACTGGGTTAATTAACCGGCGTTTGCGAAATCGGGCAGCGACCAGCTTTTTTCCGCATTATAATGCAGGTACCCATTCCTGACTTCCAGCGGCGAATCGAAATTGTTAACAAAAAGCTGCCCGGTACCCAATCCCTGCGGAAGCGGGTTATCAAATGCGGCTGTATACTGCGCGATCGCATTTAATCCGATATTCGATTCCAGTGCCGAAGTGATCCACCAGCCGATTTGAAGCCGGTTCGCAATTTCTATCCATTCGCTTGTATGCCGGAAACCACCCAGCAGCGTCGGTTTTAATATGATAAATGGAGGAGCGAGCTTTTTGAGCAGTGCGAATTTGTCACGGTAATCAAACACTCCTATCAGCTCCTCGTCGAGCGCTACTGGCACAGGCGAAGACTGGCACAATGCAGCCATCAATTCATGCTGCCCGGCTTTGACGGGTTGTTCTATCGAGTGCAGGTCAAATGCGGCGAGCGCATTCAGTTTTTGATGCACATCGGCAGGTGAAAAAGCACCGTTTGCATCTACACGCAACGTGATCTGCTCCTTGTTGTACTTGCTCCGCACTGTTTCAAGAATGCGGCATTCTTTATCAAAATCAATGGCGCCGACTTTCATTTTTAGGGTAGTAAAGCCTTGCGCGAGCTTTTCTTCCACCTGTTCGAGCATATTTTCATAAGAGCCCATCCAGATCAGCCCGTTCATCAGCACGCCTGTTTTTCCTTCCGAAAAAGTATTCCTGAATGGTTTGCGGTTGCCGCCTTTCATAATGTCCAGCAACGCACTTTCAACTCCGAAACGAATGGAAGGCAGGTGCTGCGGAACAACCTGGTCGAGGATAATGCCGAGGTTGAATGGAAAGACGTCAAGATCAAGTTCATTGAACAGGTCGCAAACGGCGCGGAGCTGTGGTTCAAAGTCAGGAAGATCGTCGACGGATAATCCCGGAAGCGGGCCGCATTCTCCGTAGCCGGCAAGCCCCGGCTGTTCAGAATCTGTTACCTGCAGAATCCAGGAAGTCTTTTGTGTAAGAACCCCACGCGAGGTGCCAGCTTCTTTACGAAAATGAAGCGTACAGGGTCTGTACACAATTTTTAAGGGCATGGGAACGTGGTGTCAGGTATCAAAAGGGCAACAATATTAGGCAAAAAATATGTAATTATGCAGCTTATATGAAAGATCACCAGTGGTTAAAAGTGGCGCTAATTCCCTTTTCGTGGGTGTACGGATTGGTCACCCGCGTACGTAACCTGCTGTACGATCTCGGGTGGTTCCGGTCAAACAAAGCATCTCAGATCATCATATCAATCGGTAACCTGACTGTGGGCGGCACGGGAAAAACACCTGTCACTGAATACCTGACTAATGTACTCGCCCTCTCTCCCCCACCCGCCATTCTGAGCCGCGGCTACGGAAGACAAACGCGCGGCTTTGTTCTGGCCAGCCACCAGTCCACAGCTGCTGACATCGGCGATGAACCGCTGCAGTTTTTTCAAAAGTTTAGTAATAAGGGAGTTGTGGTCGCCGTAAGCGAAAACCGCACAGCAGGCGCCGCCAGACTAGCCGAGCTCTACCCTGAAACGCGACTTATACTTCTTGACGACGCTTTTCAGCACCGCGCAATCCGGCGGGATATCAATATACTCCTGAACGATTTCAACCGGCCATTTTACAAAGATCACCCATTCCCCGCGGGAAGGCTGCGTGAAAACCGGGACGGTGCCAAACGCGCTGACGTGGTCATCGTAACAAAATGCCCCGTCGAGCTGGACAACTTCGCCAAAGAGCAGATCAGCAGGGAAATTGCGCATTATGCGGGAAAAGAGAAGCCGGTATTCTTCTCCTTCACGGATTACGCTGCGCCCACAGACTTCAATGGAGCCGCTGTGCAGTTAAAGAATGTTAAAATCGTAGCCGGAATAGCTGATCCAACCCCATTCATCCGATATATAGACATCCATTTTACCGTTCTAGACACAGTTAGCTTTCCGGATCATCATAATTACACGCTGGCTGAGGTGGAAGGTCTGATTAAGTACCTAAAAAACGATACTTTTGTATTGACAACCGAAAAAGATATGGTCAAATTGAAGCCGCTGGTCAGGCAGTTGGGATGTGCTGACCGATTTGCCTATATTCCTGTTACTGTCAATTTCGGGACTGACAACACCCGCTTTGTTCAATGGTTTACCACCCGCGTCGAAGCCCTGCAAACCAGCACAGCACGATAGTTTCCTCTATGAGAATTGTTTTTTATTCCACACTGTGGTTTTTGATAGGTTTTATTGTCATTCCAAAAGCCAGCGCGCAGGTAAGACTGCCCGGCGGCATGCAAATGCCCGGCGGTACAGGCGGGGGCAGCAGAGGCGGCGGCGGAGGCCAGGGAGGTACGCAGATTCTCGATGACAGTACCAAAAACGTCTACGGTCCGCATACAACCCTGCATTTTTACGAAAATGATATCCTGAATAACCGCGATTCGGTGCGCTATCGCGTTGATACCAACCTTACCAATTTCCACCGCTGGCTCCCAATGGACAAAGCCTGGGGCAAGCTGGTAGACCTGGGCAATGCAGTTACTGCTACCCGAAACCTGTTTTTCCAGCCGCGGGAGGATATCGGCGCTCAGCTCGGGCTTCGCGCCTACGATGCCTATGCGATCAAGCAGGATGAAGTTCAATATGTCGATACGAGGTCGCAACACACGGAGCTGGACTTTCTTTCCGGCGGGCGGAAAACCTCCATGGGAACATTCGCTTACACACAGAATGTGAACCCGCGCTTCAACTTTGGTATCCGGGGGCAGCGTTTTACATCCAACAAACAATACGGATTTGCGCAAACTGTCAACTCGCAGGCTTTACTCGGACAAAACTGGACGCTGCTTCTGCACACCAGCTATTTTTCCAAAAACAAAAAATACCTCATCCTGGCGCATTACCGCCACATGAACCAGAAAGTGCGCGAGCAGGGCGGCATTATCCCCAATCTGATCGACAACGTGGAACAAAAGTATTCCTACGACGGGGCCGCCAAGATCAGCGACGACGCCAACTCCTGGGAGCGCCGGCACGTATTTCACATTTACCAGCAATACAGGCTCGCCAATGGATTCCAGCTGTTTCAGCAGGCGGATTTTCAAAGTACGATCAACCGGTACACCGACCTGTCGATTCAGCGCGGACTTGAACGGAACATTTACCCGGATTTCAGATTTGACTCTCTAAAAACGAGACAGGATATTTATTACAAATTGTTCGACAACAAAGTCGGCATCAAAGGCTTCTATTCTGGTTTCAATTACCGTGCTTATATCAGGCAGCGTTTTTACGGAATGCGGGCGGTTAGTCAGCTCGCCAATGACGTGGGCGACGCTTCAACCAGTTACCGTACCGGATTACGGTTTGACAACATCATTGGCGCGTGGCTGGGCTATTACCTCAAAGATTCAAGCAATTACCTGACCGCAGAAGCTGACCTTAACCTGGCCAAAAACGTGGAGTACAGGTTAAAAGGCGAGCTGAATACCAAATGGGGCAAAGCCGGATTTCAAAGTATTCAAACAGCTCCTGACCTGCTGACTGAGAGGTACATCAGCAACCATTTTGAATGGAGAAATAACTTTGATCCGACCAAAGTGCAGACTATTTACGCCTCGCTGCCCCTCAAAACCAAAAAGATTGAGTTTGTCCCTGAAATCCAGATCCACCAGATCAACGATTACATTTACTACGATACCCTTGCAATGCCCCGGCAGCTCAACTCGGGCTTCCGCCTGCTGCGGCTTGGCTTCAACTCGGGCATTCACCTGGGTCGCTGGAACTTCGCGGCGATGAGTTTCCTGACTTTAAATGATAATACGGACGTACTCCGCGTTCCGTCGGTTTTTGCAAGCGGCGAGGTCACATTTGACTTCACTTATGCAAAAGTATTGTTCATTCAGCTTGGACTTGCGGCACGCTACCGGTCGGCTTACCTGGCTGATGCTTATATGCCCGTAACACAGCAATTCCATTTGCAAAACGGAGACCGGCTGAACCAGAATTCCGTAGTTGATGCATTTGCCAATGTACGTATCAAGCGGGTCAGGCTGTTTTTCAAAATGGCCTACCTGAACCAGGGCGGGTCGCTGGGCTTGTTCCCGGAAGGCTATTTCGTTACCCCTACTTACCTGGGGCTGGCCCGCGCATTCTCATTCGGGGTCAACTGGCCGTTGTTTGATTAAAATCACCCTGAATCGAAACGGAGATCGCATTGTTTGATTCTCTTCATCACCAAATACTATGCAATCCTTTCTGAACCTCGTTGCAAAGCGAATTCTCGATAATCACCCTTCCCTTGAAAGGATTCAGATCGTGGTACCTACGCGGAGGGCTGCTTTTTTCCTGATGCAGGAGCTTGCCATTGAGACGACATTACCGATCATGAGCCCGTCGGTGATTGCGGTTGACGATTTCGTGGAAAGTATGTGCACGCTGGAAATCGAAGATCCAGTACACCTGCTTTTTGATCTATATGAAACTTTCCGGGAGATAGATCCCAATGTGCAGTTCGAGCGATTTATGGGCTGGGCTGCTGTATTGCTGAATGATCTTGATAAAATTGACCAGTACCTTGTCAAAACAGATTTCCTGTTCGATTACCTCTCGGAAGCGCACGCCATCAGCCGGTGGCAGGAAAATCTTCCCGCAGGTAAAACACTTCACACAGAAGGCGGGCAGAAGCAATATTTTTCATTGTTTGAAAACATAAAAACGTTGTATGAGCTCTTCCGGAGCAAGCTGGAACAAAAGGGGAAAGCTTACCGGGGAATGGCGTACAGGCAACTGGCCGAGTCTGTTTCGGATCTGGCAGAGCAGCGCACGGATTACGATAAGATCTATTTCGCCGGATTTAATGCATTCACCGAGTCGGAGCGGGTGATCGTTACTACCCTGATCAAGGCGCAGAAAGCCGAGGTTTTCTGGGATAGCGACCGCTACTATATGTCGGAGAACAAGGCGGTGGAAGCAGGAAAGAGCCTGCGGGATTACCAGCAAAGCGGCGCATTTGGTGAATGGAACTGGACAAGCAACGATCTGTTGTCGACCGCCAAGCAGATCACCGTTTACGGCGTACCCAATGGGGCACTGCAGACCAAAGTCGCGGGACAGCTTTACGAAACCATGAAGGCAGAAACGGATGCAGCCCGCATTCCGACGGCCATTGTGCTGGCAGATGAAAACCTGCTGCTTCCGATGCTCTATTCGCTGGATGAGGAAGTCCACGATCTCAATGTCACAATGGGACTTTCCATGCGGAACTCTCTTTTATATACATTGGTCGACAGCATTTTTGACTTGCAGCAGAATGTGGTCGAATTCAGAAATAAAGCAGGCCGGACTGTCCGCTATCCCAAGTTCGGACACAAATCAATCGATAAGGTACTGAACCACCCGTTTATCCGACATTATGAATACGTTGCTTTGCAGCCACTCAGCGACGGGCAGACGATCATTCAGCGTACTTTATTTGAAATTACTTCCAACAACCAGGTTTTTCTCAGCTCGGAAGAACTGCTTGCTTTGGGAGAAAACCACCCGTTATTCCGTGCATTGTTCACGCATTGGCAGAAGAACAATCCCAAGCAGGTTCTGGATACTTTTTACCAGCTGATCGAGTTGCTCCGGGAGGTTTATAAAGACTATAAAAACGCGCTTGAAACCGAGTACCTGTATCTTTTTTATACGCTGCTCAAACAATTTGAACAAACGATCGAAGAGAAAGCAGAGCTGATCACGCTGAGAACAATGCGCTCGTTCATGTTCGAGCTGATCAGACAAACGCGCATTCCATTTAGCGGCGAGCCTGTAAGTAACTTGCAGATCATGGGAATGCTTGAAACGCGGGCGCTCGACTTCGAAAGGATCATCATTCTTTCGCTGAATGAAGGTATTTTACCGCAAGCCAAACGACAGAATTCACTTATTCCTTTCGACGCTGCGCAGGCAGTGGGATTACCAACGCATTTGCACCAGGAAGCGGTGATGTCATACCACTTCTACCGGCTGCTGCAACGTGCTTCGGAGGTACACCTGCTTTATACCAGCACCAACGATGCGCCGGGTGGCGGGGAAAAAAGCCGGTTTATCCAGCAGCTGGAATTTGAACTGGCTCAATTTAACCCCCGCATTCACATTACGCACAAATCGGTTGTTTTTGAAGGAAAACAGCAGCACGATTTGGAAGAAGCGGTTCAGAAGGACGAAGTAATGCTCGCCACAATCCGCAGCTATCTGGCCAATAAAGGCATTTATCCCACGCACCTCAACGAATTCATACGTTGCCCGATGCAGTTTTATCTCAAACACATTGTCGGCGTGAAGGAGAAAGAGGAGGTGGAAGAAGAGTTGGGAATGGACAAGATCGGTACCTGGCTGCACGCGTCGCTGGAACGAATGGACCTGGAATTTTTTCTGGAATCCAGAGATCCTTCCGAAGCAGAGATCAGGACTGTGCTGCGCGAAGAATTCGATCGGCTTTTCAAGGGTTATGTGACTGATTTAGGTTTAAACAGGATATACTATCAGATTGGAGAGCAGCAAATCCTCGTTTTCCTGCAAAACCAGATGCAGCAAAAGCCCCGCCGAAGGATACTCGCGGCTGAGCAACCATTGAACACCAGAATTGACCTGATCCTGCAAGGATCGTACACACCTGTGCGACTTGGCGGCAAGATCGACCGCATTGAGCTGGACGAAGCGGAAAGAACGCTGTATGTAATGGACTATAAGACGGGCAGCGTGGAACTCGCAGGCAAGCAAAAGCTTGTAGACCCGGTGCGCAGGGAAGAAGTGATCCGGACTGACCCGGACAGGAAAATGGGATACGTGCGCCAGCTGTGGATGTACGAGTACCTGATGTACCGGAAAATGCTGGACGAAAAGGGTTTGAAGCTCAAAGACAATACCTTCAACTTCGGCGAATATGCAGTCAAATCCGGCTTTTATTCTTTCCGCGATCCTAAAAACCAGATCTCGAACCCGCTCGAACTAACCGACGAACTGGCGCCCGGTGCATTCATCGAAAAATCAGAAGTGATCCTTACAGATATCCTGAATGTAATGCTCGATCCCGATATTCCATTCCGCAAAACGGACGATCTGAATACTTGTGTTTATTGCGATTTCAACGGGATTTGCGGAAGATAAAAAGTAGCTGAAAAGCAGCCGGCAATTGCAACCAAAACAGCCTGAAAACGATCTATTCAATAAAATAAGACGGAAATGATCGTAGTTGTAAAATTAACCCTCGCGCTGCTTTGGCTGATTGCTTTTGTGCTTACATGCGCTGTGCTCAGTGTAACTTTTCCCTTTATCATTTTAAATGAAAAGATACGCTCAGTCATATAAAAGCACCTTATTATTGCTAACAAGATGCCTTTACGCAACAGCGGCTGTCACAAGATGTGACAGCCGCTGTTTTTGTTTAATGCTGTATTACTTCTTCTTGAATTCCAGATATTCCTCAGTTGCAGCTCCAGTGGCGGAGTCTGTCAATTTCAGCGTAATGTTAATCTGCTGCTTGCCGTTTCCATTTATGATCCTGGTGCCGGTCCCTTCCACTTTTTGTTTCAGAGGCTTTCCATTGCTTTGTTCCACATCAACACTTTCACTCAACTCGATCGCGTCTTTACCGGTAGTTTTTACATTGATCAGCTTGTAGGTTTGTAAAAGCGATACTGTTGTTCCGGCGGCTGAAATCTCGGTATCCCTCTTGAATACAATGGCCAGCTGGTTCTTGGCATTATTGGTTACCACCCATTCCATGTTGCTTACCTGCGATGATGTTACCGTTGTTGTCACATAGGTACCGTTAAAATCAGGAGCAAAGTCAGTTTCTGGTTCTACCACTTCCTTATCATCCTTGCAAGCGCCCATTAACACAACGAGACAGCAAAAAATCAGCTTTTTCATAACTTAATGTTAGGTGTAAATAATTACCGGTTTTGAAAATTCTAAAATATAAATATTTCCTCTATAACGGTCTTTTTCTCGGAAGCGCATATTGTTCTTTATGAAAATTCCCTTTTTCTGCAATTCTACTGCCGGTTAAAAAGGCAGTCTGCCCAGGTCCACATTTCCACCAGTCAAAATAATGCCAACGCGCCTGCCTTTCACCAGTTCCCTGTTTTTCAACACGGCCGCCAGGGCTACCGCGCCGGAAGGCTCCACGACCAGCTTCATCCGCTCCCACAAATACCGCATTGCCGCGATAATTTCCTCATCAGAGACCAGCCAGATGTCGCTTACATGCTGTTTGATAATCGGGAATGTCTTGTCTCCAAGGTATGTAAGCAATCCGTCGGCGATTGTCTTCACATACGGCGCTTTTTCTATTTTGTCGCTTCGGAAAGAAAGTACGGCGTCGGCTGCGCCTTCCGGCTCTCCTGCGTATACTTTCGTTTCCGGTGAGAAATAATGG
Organism: Dyadobacter sp. Leaf189; assembly: GCF_001424405.1. GTDB lineage: Bacteria > Bacteroidota > Bacteroidia > Cytophagales > Spirosomataceae > Dyadobacter. The sequence goes on along the minus strand of NZ_LMPS01000001.1, from coordinate 1,826,198 downwards.
GCGGCCAATGCAGTTCCGCTCAGTAACCCTCCCCCACCTACCGGTGCGATAAGCAAGTCGAGCGGCTCACCAGCCTGCTCCATCAGTTCCTTTGCCGCGGTAGCCTGTCCGGCGATTACCTCGTAGTTGTTGAAAGGGTGAATGAATGCGGAGCCGGTCCGGGTGATAATTTCATCCACTGCTGTCTGCCTGGCTTCCGGTGTGTTCACACAAAATGTGATCTCGGCACCATAACTTTCAACCGCACTGATCTTTACCCGGGGTGAATTTTCAGGCATAACAATGTAAGCCTTCGCACCAACTTTCGCGGCGGCGAATGCAATCGCCTGCGCGTGGTTTCCCGACGAGTGCGTTGTAACACCATTGGTCAGTTGTTCAGAAGGCAGCGAGAGCATTGCATTCAATCCTCCTCTCGCCTTGAATGCACCGACCTTTTGCAGGTTTTCGCATTTAAAAAACAGCTGCGCGCCGCTCTGTTCATCGAGAAACTGCGAGGTTAGCACGGGCGTGTGATGAATATAAGGCGCTATCAGCTGGTGCGCTGCTTCTATCGTTTCTTTACCGGGTACAGCCTGGGACATCGTTCATTTTGTTTGGACCAATATAAATAAAAAAAGCCCGCAGGATCAATCCTGCGGGCCTCTAAAAAATTAATCAGACCTTATTTACCTGCATTAGGTGTGTAAAGGTTGAAGAACTGATCCAGTTTCGGAGTGATGATAATTTCAGTCCGGCGGTTCAGGCTGCGGTTTGGAGCAGAATCATTTGCCACTTTGGGTAAATATTCGCCACGACCACCAGCGATCATACGAACAGGCTCAACTCCGTATTTCTTCTGTAACGTACGCGCAACAGCAGTAGCACGCAAAACGCTCAGATCCCAGTTATCTGCAACTTTGTCAGTCGCGATAGGTACATTATCCGTGTGACCTTCAATCAGGATTTCGATTTCTTTGTAGTCGTTCAGGATCTTAGCGACCTTGCTCAACACGCTCTCAGCCTGTGAGTTGATAACCGAACTTCCTGAGCGGAAAAGCATTTTGTCAGACAAAGAAACGTATACTACGCCTTTCTTCACTTCAATCTGAACATCTTCATCGCTCACGTCAGCCAATGAACGTTTCAGGTTAAGCACCAGCGCCATATTCAAAGAATCCTTTTTCTGAATGCTTGAATTCAGGTCACGGATCTGTGCGCCTTGTGCGTCCATCATAGCAAGTGACTTCTTAATGCTCTCAGAACCTTCCTTGCTGATCACAGAAAGATCAGACATACGATCAAGCAAGTTGTTGTTGTTCTTTTTCAAGAATTCTACCTGCTCTTCCAGCTCTTTCATTTTAGCATTTTTGCTGGTAAGCTCGTCATTCTTAGCCTTTAAATCATTATTCAAACCAGCAGTTCTGCTGTCACAATCATTCAAGTCAGCTCTTGCTTTATCCAGTTGAATCTGGATTTCATTTGCTTGCTTCTGGGCAGTAAGCAACTTCTTTTTGCTAGCGCAGGAACCGAGTACAAAAAGCATTGCAACGGCTAAAAGCGTATTTTTCATAATCATCAAGGGTTATTAAATTAATTAAACACTGTTAAGTTAAACATGATACAACTGCACTGATAGTAAAAATATCGAGCCAGTAGACCGGGGACGCGGTTTTCAAAGTGCAAAATTATAAAAAAAGGGGAAATTGTCCTTGACAATTTCCCCTTTTTAATATGTACTAAGCAAATAACGGCAATTCTAATAATCTTCTAATATCGGAATGACCAATATGGATTTCGTCGCGATTTGATACTGTCACGTATATGGGTCGTGATCAATTTCTCGTATTCCGCATTTGTCAGCTTCTTGCCTTTCATCTTTTTCGAGAGCACCAGATTTTCCGCTACCGGCTTTTTCTCCACCTTCACCGCAGCCAGGATCAGCTCGCCGTCGTTCACATCCACTTCCAGGATAAGGCCGGGTAAGCCATAGTAACGTTCCGGACCTCCGTTGTAGGCAAGATCATTTGCAAACCAGGCAGTGATCTTCTGTCCCTTGATCGTGTCCTCTGAAACCGCCATCATGCACATATAGCCACTTATCTCCTTGATCTTGTTCATCACCTTCCATTTGGGTGCAGGCAGCGAATCCTCGATAATGTAGTTTTTGCCGGAAAATTCTTCAAGTTCCATTTTGGTACCCTTGTCAAAGTCCCGGAAAATCATGTATTCACTCTGCCGCCACCTGTATCCTCCGTCCACCTCCGGTTCGAGATCAACATATTTGCTCTGGCTGTTGGTGATAAAAAGCTGTCCTTTACTCTTATCACCATCGTCATTTGCACCCCACGAAGTTTTCATTCTGCTCCGCTCCTCTTCCGACAGGAAGGTCAGCTTATCGTACAGTCTCGACCAGTAGAATGTCCGTTCATAGGTCACCGCCAATCCGTCAGTCTGGGCGAAAACAGGTAAGCAGCCCAGGAGAAGGAAGCAGGCAAGTAATTTTTTCATAGCTTCTGAATTGAATTGTGATTAGTATCCGTAACCTTTTCTTTTAACCGTGTGACCTACCCCGCGCATGTTATAGGTAAAGCTCAGCATGAAGTACCGCGCCAATGTACGCACTTGCTCCTGCGACACGAAGTTCTGGTAAGCCGACTGCGAAATACCGCGATTTTTGTTGAATAAGTCAAAGGCCGAAAGTCTGATTTCTCCTTTTTTGCTTTTCAGCATTGTTTTATAAACGGACACATTCAGGATCGGCATCTTCTGGTTAAACCCAAAACGATCATTTACATAACTGCTGTATGAAAAGCGGCTGTTGAAGTAAATATCCTTCGGCATTTTGAAATTCATCTCAGCGCCATAATTGGAGTTGATAATCTTCTGATTTTGTCCTGAACTGATCGAATACTTCGTGTCTGTAATGTTCCAGTTCGCATTGGTGTAAATCGTGAAGTTATCGCCGGGAGTGTAATCCAGCCTTGCACCCCAGTTGTATCCATTGCTCTTTGTCTCATTCAGTTCGCCGTTGATGTTGGTCAGGTTACGGCCAAGGTTGTAAGATGCATTGATATTGAAGTTGCTCTTCGTTTTAACAATCGGGAAACCATAGTTGGCGTACGCGCTCAGGTTATTTCCCCCGCTGATGTTCGTCGCCATTGTGGTAGTTACCAGATTTTCATCAACAAACTGGCTGTAAATTACCTGGTTATCATAGTAATTGTAATAAGCGCCGAAGAACATCTGGACAAAACTGCCGGGATTGAAGTAGTTATAGCCCAGGTTCACCGAATGGTTCACAGTAGGAACCAGGTTCGGGTTACCTACCCTGATATACAGCGGATTGCTGTTATCAACGATCGGCTGCAAATCGCGGATATTAGGCTCGCTCACTCCCACGCTATACCCTCCATACAAGTACCTGTTCCTTTTAAGATCGAAATTGAGGGAAACGCTGGGTACAAAGTTGAAGAACTTCCGGTCGATCCTCGTTCTGGTAGGATCATTCTGGTCAACTGCGAATTTCCCGTCAAGGTGGATTTGCTGTGCACCTGCGCCTGCCGAGATGTTAAGTCCATTATGCGAGTACCGCAGTGAAGTCCCTACCCTGTTGAATGTAGAACGGTTGTTATAATAGCGGCTCAGGTTATTGTTCATCGTCCGCCCACCTTCTCTGACGTCGTAAACATCGCGATCCACATCATCGCTCTTCAAACTGTAATTGTAGAAAGATTCAAGTACAAACTTCTTTGAAATCGGCTCAATGAACAGCAAGCTGCCTTTGAACTGGTTACGCAAGCTCTTGGTAAAATTTTCCTGGTTGATATTGAGGATACTGTCCGGCTCGGCCTGGGATGTTCTGACAAAACGGTTGGTTGAGCGCTGATTGATAGTTCCATTTGAATTATTCACATTGTAAGCCAGACTGACCGCAAAGTTCCTGCCCTTTTTCTTGAACTTATGCCGGAAAATGGCCGTATTACCCAATGCAAATGAGTTAAAATCCGAATAGTTGCGCTGGTCGCTGGTGTTGGAAAGCTGCGTGGTATCCTGCACTCCCCGGTAAAACTCCTGGTGACTTAAATAATCCGCAGTTCCGCTTCCGATCCGCATGTTGGAAAGTACAATCAGCGTGTTCAGGGAGTCAATGGTTTTTTCGTAACGAAGACTACCGCGGTGGTTTTCATTGAAATTCAACCTGTTGTTGGTATCTAGCTTCGTGAATGCAGAGTTGGTCAGGAAGTTGGTCTGCCTTGAAGTTGCGTCCAGGTCCTGTGTTGTCTGGTTATAATAGTAGCTGGTATTGAACTTGGTCTTTTTTGTATCGAAATTGTAGTTCGCCCCGCCGGCCCAGTTCTTGTTAAAACCACGGTTTTGAGCGCCCCGGCCCGCTTGTATCGTCAGACTTTCCTCATCGTCGCCGCCGAACGAAATATAACGCACTCCACCACCGAAGCCAAAGTCGCCATCGTCGCCCCAGTTGAAAGACTGACTTCCTTTGAAATCCTGGTAATCGTCCCACGACATACCGCCCTGGTTGGTGTTATTGCCGAGACCAATGATTGAAAACTGGTTCTTCTCATTGAATCTGTTGTAGTTAACCTTCCCTTCGAGCCGCTTGTCGGTACCCGCAGCGAGCGTGGCTTTACCGAATCCGCCTTTTTTGTGGCTGTCTTTCAGTTGCAGGTTGAGCGTTTTCTCGTGTTTACCGTCATCAACGCCCGTAATGCGCGATTGCTCCGTTTTTTCATTAAAAACCTGGACTTTGGAAATAGCTTCTGCGGGTAAATTCTTGGTTGCCGCCTTGGTATCATCGCCAAAAAACCGCTTACCGTCTACCGTTACACGTTTGACGGTTTCACCCTGCGCCTTGATCGTACCATCCTGGTCTACCTGTAACCCCGGAAGCCGCCTGATCAGATCTTCCACGGAAGCGCCCGGCTGTACTTTAAATGCCTTGGGATCATATTCGATCGTATCGCCCCGGATACTGAGCGGCGCGCGGAATGCTTTGATGACCACATCGTAAAGTACCTGATCCATAAAGGTCATCTTGATCTTGCCGAGATCCGTTACATCATCATCCTTCGGCTTAATCTCCTGCTGGTAAGGCAAGTAGCCCACGTACGTGATCTTGATCAGGTAAGGCATTCTCTTCACATTCTTAAATTCGAATGTACCGTCTTTGGCGGTTCTTGCGAAGTTGACGAGCGTCGAATCCTTAGGCGCAAGCAGCATAACAGTGGATTCGGGAAGCGGGACACCGGAGGTATCAACCGTAACTCCCTTCAATGTAAAACGTCCCGAGGTCTGCGCGTGTGCGACCGAAATCATCAGGCACAAAAAGGACAGAAGTAAGGTTTTTTTCAAGGCTAGGTGGCAAGGTTAAGTGAGAGTTTGTAACTGATGAACGACAATAATGCAATAATATACAAAGCGCAATAACTTTACAACTAAAAATTTAGTTTTACAGGAATTTTATATTGATCCTGGAAACTTTTAACTTTTATTAAGTTTTCCTGCGCAATATCAGAAAGAAGTAGATATATAAGTTACTTTAACTACATAAATTTTCAAGCTTTTTATATTACGGTTGTGCTCATTCTCGCATCTTTGCTTTTTTATAATACCTGAAATCGAAAAATGAAGCGAATAGGCTTGCTGTCTGACACACATGGTTATCTGGACGAGAGGATTTTTGACCATTTCTCCACTTGTGACGAAGTGTGGCACGCAGGTGACATTGGTTCAGTGGAAATCATCAGCAAGCTTGAAGCATTTAAGCCTACCAGGATCGTATTCGGGAATATCGATAGCAGTGAAGTAAGGGTACGGACCGCGGAAAACCTGCATTTCGAGCTGGAAGGATTTCGTGTCTGGATCACCCACATTGGCGGCGCGCCTCCAAGGTACAATCCGATGGTAATGCCTGAGTTAAAGAACAGCGCGCCCGACATTTTCGTGTGCGGGCATTCACATATCCTGCGTGTGATCCGCGACGAGAAGCTGAATAATATGCTTTATTTCAATCCGGGAGCGGCTGGCCGGGAAGGTTTTCACAAGTTCCGCACAATTTTGCGCTTCAATATGCACGAAGGTCTCATCAGTCAGATGGAAGCGATTGAGCTCGGCAAGCGGGGCGCGATGGTTTGATGATCAAAAAGTCACTTTTACTTTCTTCACTTCACTCCCGCGCAAGAATTCGGCTTCTACTACCTGCCCTTTTTCGTGTTTGCCCAGAATTTCCATATAGTCGTAAATCGTACCGATTTCCTCCCCTCCTAATCTGGTAATAATGTCACCTGCGACGATACCCGCCTTTTCAGCCGGCCTGGCCTTTGACACACCATCGATTTTCAATCCTTTTCCTGTGTAGCTGTAATCTGGCATTACGCCGAGGGTAACCTTGAAGTTGCTTGTGGTAGCACCCGAATGCGGGTTTGCGGCCGTGGCAAACTCGGGCTCAGGCTCTTTGTCCAGGTTCATCAGCAGATCGGCGATGAGGTTCAGTATCCTTACTTCTCCCTCATAATTGATCTTGTCGGCATCGTCGGATATTTTATGATAATCGCCGTGGCCGCCGGTGAAGAACTGTACAACGGGTATGTTTTTGAGGTAAAAGGAAGTATGGTCAGAGGCACCCACGCCCGACGAGTCAACTGTGTATTTCAGGTTCTGCTTCCTGGCCAGTGGCGGGATCAGCTTGCCCCAGACCGGACTGGTACCCCAGCCGGACACGATAATGCCCTTTTCATCAGTCAGCCGCCCGATCATATCCATATTGATCATGCTTGAAACGGAAGTAAGCGGAAGGGTCGGTTTTTCCGTGAAATGCTTCGAACCGATCAAACCGAGTTCTTCGCCGGAGAAAGCAATAAAAAGATAATTGTGCTTTTCTGTAACATTGTTTTCGGTCAGATACCTCGCCAGCTCCATTACGCCCGTTGTTCCCGACGCATTATCGTCAGCCCCATTGTGGATCTGGTTTTTGCTGTCCGGCGAAAGCGAGCTGCCTTGGAACCCTTTTCCCAAATGATCATAATGCGCGCCGATCACGATCGTCTTTGCCGCCGCATTATCAAGGAATGCCACTACATTTCTGCCGGTCATTGCATGTGCTTTTCCATCGATCGCGAAGGTTACTTCAAAAGGTTGAAAGTAGCCGCTCGTTCCGACTGGTTTCAACCCGAGCGTTTTAAAGTAATCGGCAATGTAATTAGCTGCTCTTACCTCGCCCAGACTGGCAGTACCGCGGCCTTCAAGATCATCGGAGGCCAGAAACGCAATGTGCTTTCGAATGGAAGCAGTTTGGAAATGCTGCGCGAATGCAGTATCTGACGCAATGAATGAGAGTAAAAACAGCAGTATGTTCTTCATGCAGGGCAAAGATTAAATGGGCAGGTACTACAGGTTATCTTTCAGCTCGACGAGAAACTTGCGGACGCGCGTCAACCGCTGGATCATCAGTTCAGATTCCTCCTTTCGACGCAGCTGCTCGCGGGTTCCTTTAATGGTACGTCCCTGCTTGTCTCGCTGGTGCATGATCTTCTTGATGATCTCAATATCCCGCTCGGTATAGCGCCGCCGGTTGCGGGCATCCCTTTTCGGGTCGAGCTGCGGAAATTTCTTCTCCCAAAAACGCAATGTGGAAGCTTCAATTCCGAGGTTTTCGGCCACCTCGTTGATGTCGTAATATAGTTTTGCTTTGGGCTCCATGATGTGCTGACACGTATACTACAAATATAATTGCCGCACTTGTTAAACCCTGTTCTCAGCCAAACTTTTGATTTTCTCCAAAGCTTGTTCGGCAAATTCCTCCGAAGCCTGGTAGTAGCTTTCGCCATCTTCCAGCACACCAAAGTCGCCAATCTCCAATATAAGCCGGGCACTGCCTTCCGACTCTGTGAGCAGATAGGTATAGGCAATATCATAATCGGCTGCCGGAAGCTCCCATTTAAATGTGTATAGCTTCAACACGAGCTTTTCCAGCGGGTCGCAGGTGGTAACTGTCAATCTTGAAAATCCCGACCATTCAATGGTTCGGCCAAGTTCCAGGTAATAATCACCGAAATCCTGAGGGAGATCGTCCCATTGACGGATGTACTTCGGTGCTATCAATACTTCCCAGACTTTTGCGACAGGCGCATCTATTTGAATCTGCTTCTTCGTAATCAGTGACTCGGTCATGTAAATCGGATTTAACGCCAGATAAAATATGGTCATCTAAAAACTATGCCGATTAATAATCTACAAAAATCTTTAATAGCTAATCGCGTTGTATAATGATAAAAACTTCATTTTTTGAGAGAGAATATGAGCTACGTATTGTCGTAGCAATACGCAAATTACAAATGATAATATGTTTGAAGCGCCTGGACTGATCCGCAGCAAGCCAGAGTCAAAGATCGACAGCATACAGATTCTGAGGGGAATAGCGGCTTTGATCGTGACAGTTTACCATTCCAAGGACGTAGTTGGAAAAGATGATCCTTTGAAGGAAGAAGTCGGTTTTTTCTTCAACTCCGGCCCGGCCGGCGTGCCGCTGTTCTTCGTCATCAGTGGCTTCATTATGGTATATATTACCCGAAAAATGCCGGGTACGCTCCGGGAGATCTACCGGTTTATGGTTAAGCGGTTTATCCGGATCTGGCCTACCTACGCGATTATGAGTATTTGGTTTTACCTCATTCATCTCGGCTTCCAGATCAATCCTGTCTTCATCAAAGCATTGATCAAGAGTCTGCTCTTTATTCCGCTCAGCCACACGGACGCGCCATTCTACGGCGGCGCAATGCTGTCTGTGGGATGGAGCCTCAATTATGAGATTTACTTTTATCTCTTGATTGCCATTTCCCTGCTTTTTGCACGCTACCGCTGGTTTGTATTCTTCGCGCTGATCGGGATTACTTTGGTGGGAATTCCATTGTACGCAGGTTATTTCACATGGAAACCCGACCAGTCCGCCGATTACGGCATCGGATACCTCAATATGATCACAAACCCCATTATCTGGAATTTTGTACTGGGCGTATTGATCGGGCTTATTTACATTAATCCGAAGGCTAATGCATTCTTATCGGGTATTTTCTCAAAACCCGGGGTTATTTCTGCGGTCGTATTGCTGGTGATCTGGCAATATCTGTCCGGCTTTTACGGCGGGTTCGGACCTTTTCAATGGGGCTTTGGTGCGGCGATGCTGTTTTTTGCAGTGATATTCCACGAAGCCGGTGCAAAAACCCGCTTCCCTGCCTGGCTGATCAGGACCGGAGATATGTCGTTTTCCATTTACCTGATCCACCTGCCGGTACTTGTGTTTATTCCAATTGCTTTCAACAGACTGGGCTTCCCGGTATTTAGTTCTGGTACTGCAATGCTCTTTCTTGCGGTTTCTCTTACGCTCATTTTGTCACAGCTCTCCTACCACTTCCTGGAACTGAAACTTTCCAGCTATCTTAAATCCTGCTTCCCGATGATGAAGCCCGGTCAACCAAAGAAGCACACAGCCGCCAAAGTCTGATCATTTTATCAATACGTCTTCAATCGTTTTGAAATTCTCATTAACGATCTGATGCGGGTTATTTGCCCAGAGCCGCTTCATAAACTGAGCGTAACGATTGGTAATATACTCTTCCGTGTAGCTGAGATGGTGGCCCTTTTCAGGCTGGTAATTGAGCTCAAAAGGCACCTTCCATTTACGTAAACGTTCTGATGCCGGCTTGGCACCTTCTACTGTCAGGTAAAATGGACAGGAGAGAAAGGTACCCTGCTGGTAAGGTAAAATATCGTCGCCGGTACGCTGGAAGAATACGGTGGGCTTTGCATTCGCTGCGGTAATGTAGCTGGATTTGAAAATACTGTATCCCATCGTTGAAAGCAGCGCGCGCACCCTGAACGGAGTTCCGAAAGGCTGCGGGTCCAGCCTGCCTAGCGTGGCGGTGATACCTGGCAGTAACGCCTCAAAATCGGCCTCTGTCATGTAAAGTAATGCAGTGATCGTAATCGCGCCGGCGCTGCTGCCCGCGAGCATCATTTGCCCCGGATCAATACCCAGTTCGTCCGCTTTTCCCGCAAAATAATGGAGTGCAACATAGGTATCCTGCACCGCACGGTAAACAGCCTGAATTATTTCCCGGTTGTTTCCGCCACATGCATTCTGCTGGCTTCCGCCATTGAAGCCAAGCCGGTAATTGATAGAGGCAGCGGCGTAGCCTTTGCGCGCCAACAGCCGCGCCTTTCCCATTTCATTATCCAGTGACCCGAAAAGGAATGCACCTTCATGGACCATCAATACAAATGGGCGGTGCTTCATGGTGTCACTTGCAGGCGCTACAAACTTGTAATCCAATGTAACAGGCCGGCCGATGAAATCATTTGCCTTGTAGAAAGTACCTGTTTTCTGTTCAAGATCCGCCTCATCAAAAGAATAAACGGACCCGAAACGCTTTGAAAATGCCAGTAAGCTGTCAGAGTTGATAATGCGGAGCGTGTCAAGCGCGCCGGGATCCGGGCGGGTGCTGATGGTATCTATCCCGGTTGTGTCACTGCCGCCCGGCTCGGGGAGCGGGCGAACAATGGACGGATGGCCGCAATTGGTACAGAGCCTGATCAAAACCAGTAAAGCACATAAAACGTACAATTTTTTCAGCATGCGCTCTGCGTATCTTTTACGGCAATTTTACACGTTTTTCTGAGCCAGAAGGCGATTGTCTATTTTGCTTGCGAGTGAACCGGCAAACACGAACAGGACAACTCCGGATATAATGCCAATTGCCAGGATCTTTTTCATAAAAGTAAACGATTTAAGATAAAAAGGACTCATCTGAGCCCCTTCTTCTATCCATAAAAACAATACCAGCACCTGGAACAGGAAGCACTATTTCGCCGCACATTTTAGTTGACAAGACAACCTCTGGTACGATTTTAGTTCTTAGCCTCTTAAACACGCTAACAAACTGAAACCATGGACGCAATCATATTTTTAAAAGCAATAGGAAATCTGCTCTTTACTGCGATACTATTCCTGGCAGTACTGGTAACTTTCGCATTTTCGATGCTGTCATACCTTCTGCGCGGCTTTGTGCCTGCATTGAGTAATTTAAGATCACTGATGCTCACCAGAGCAGACAATCGTTCCGGTTTTTTACAGCTAGGAAAGAAGATTTTGTCTCAAAAGAAATTCTAACTGGCCATTTACGTCCAGTAACTTCTCTATCAATTCCTTGTTTTCTTCCCGGAGGTGATAAATTTCGTAGGCGTTTTTTATAATGATCCGCAACTGTTGCTCATCCCAGGGCTTGTTGAGATAGTAGTAAATATGCCCTTTGTTAACAGCGTCGATCACGGCCGTAATGTCCGTATAGCCGGTTAATAAAATCCGCACGGGATCTGAGTAATCCTTCAATACTTCAATCAGAAAATCCACCCCTGTCATTTCCGGCATCCGCTGATCGGTGATGATCACGTGTACTACATTGTGTTTCAATAACTCCAGTCCTTCCCTTCCCGAGGTTGCAATCAAGATATTGAAATCTCTTCTGAAGGCAGCTTTAAATGAATTGAGGTTATTGATCTCATCATCCACATACAGCACACTAATTTTCCCTTTGGTTTCCATTACTTTAAAAAAACAGACTTAGAGGTGGTATAATTCAGTAGTCAAATATCGAACCTACTTTTCTCACAATGTAAAGATAATTCTATATTGCGAAAAGTGATGACGAGGTCCCAAGAGTTGATGCCTGCATTGTTACGACATCTTATTTATGGGTAACCTTTCCACTGTTTTGACCCAAATATTTTGAGAGCCAATGATCCGATGATAGTTTTACAAAAATAAATTCAGCAATTTGTAGGTGTTTAGGCAATAAACGCAGCCCTTCCAACTTACCCGACATGCACTCTGAGTCTACAACAAACACAAACCATAAACCGCTGTTTATCCCGAAAGAGCAATACACTGATGAACTAAGTTACCGTTCGTTCAGAAACGAGTACAAAAATGCGGTTGTACTCGATCTCTATGCATCTCAGGCGAAGGAACTTATCAAAGTTCAAAATCCAAGATCGAGACTCACGGGTGAACAACTCGACGAAAGATACAGTGAACGCACAGCAGGTAGCAATCCGGACCTGGAAGGTTGCTGGCTCTACTATCCCTGGTCTAACCGGCTCCTGCACATTGTTAATGAAGCCGATTTCATAGCGCTCCGCACCACCCGCAACCAGCACAAGATCACCGCGCAGGAACAAGCTTCCCTATCCCAACGAAAAATAGGCATAATCGGGCTATCGGTTGGCCACGCAGTGGCGCTGACACTTGCGACCGAGCGCCTCTTCGGGAAACTCAAACTGGCTGATTTTGACACACTTGAACTCAGTAACCTGAATAGGATCAGAACAGGCATCCATAATATAGGATTAAATAAAAGCATTATCACGGCTCGGGAAATAGCGGAAATAGATCCTTTTCTGGACGTGGAATGCTATACCGAAGGAATTACCTCGGAAAATCTTCATCATTTTTTAACAAAGGACGGAAACCTTGATCTGCTGATCGATGAATGCGACGATCTGGAAGTAAAAATCAAGTGTCGCCAGGCTGCCAGAGCACTTCAAATTCCGGTGATAATGGAAACCAGCGACCGCGGAATGCTCGATGTGGAACGGTTTGACCTCGAACCCGGGCGGCTTATTCTACACGGAATGCTCAGCGATATCCCACCGGAAAGATTGGAAAATATCCCACCGGCCGACCGTCTGGGTTTTGTTATGCGCATTATCGATGTAAAAAACACCTCACGGCGCGGGCGCGCTTCCCTGTTGGAAATGGGACAGTCTATCAGTACCTGGCCGCAGCTTGCCAGCGCTGTCACACTTGGAGGCGGCGTGGTAACAGATGTGACAAGGCGGATTTTGCTCGGCCAGTTTACAGAGTCAGGCAGATTTTACGTCGACCTGGAACAGATCATCTCCAACCAGGCTGCATTGCCGGCTGAATCCGTTTATACTAATCCGAACGCAAAATTCAACCTGGCACATGCATTGGGAGCCGCAGTTGCATTGCCCCGACTGGAAGCATTGACGCAGCCCGACCGGGAAGAAATCAAGCAAATTGTTGAAGCCGGCACTCAGGCGCCTTCCTGGGGAAATGACCAGCCCTGGAAGTGGCTTTACCGCAATGGAAGACTGCATTTGTTCCACGATCCACACCGGTCGCATGCATTTGTAAACTATAAAAATACAGCTGCCTACCTTGCATTAGGCGCAGCTTTTACCAATATCAGGCTTAAAAGCAATGCGCTGGGCTACAGTATCGCTCCGCTGTTTTTTCCGGTGGCAGAAATCCCTGAGCTCGTCGCCGCTATTGATTTTACTTCACAGAGCGACCAGCCCGAAAGTACCTCAGTTGCCGCTATTCTTGCAGAGATGATCCCACAAAGGTCTACCAGCCGGAACGCGGGCTTACCTCACGAGCTGAGCGCAGAAGATGTTCGGTACCTGACCGAATCAGGAGCAGAAACAGTAAATGCCCACATTGACTTTATTCAAAATTCATCACATATTAGCGAGCTCGCACAAATTGCCGGTGCATGCGAGCTGATCAATATCCTGCATGAAGAGGGTTACAAGGATGTTTTTGAACGAAACACCCAATCGGGTTCCGGCGAAAGTACCAGCATTCATCCGTTGCAGCTGGCTGTGGATCCGCATCACGGTGCCGCCCTTGCAATGCTAGGCGACAGAAAGATTGCTGACATTTTGAAAACCATTGACGGAGGGAACATTGTAGCCGAACGCATTGCTGCTGCGGTAAGTGCTTCCTCGGGAATTGCGATCATTTCAATGCCGGAAGAGGGGCACCCGCATTTCTATTCGGGTATGATCGCGCAGGAGATGTGGCTCCGCGCCGTGCAGCTGGGTTTGTCTGCGCAGCCGCTCCTTACGCCGGTTTCGCTGTTCAGCCGCCTTCGCTCCGGTGAAGGATTAAATGAAAATGAGATTGTTAAACTCAACGTTTTGAAAGCCAGGTTTGAGCGCATTGTACGCTTACCTGCCGGGTATAGTCCCGTGGCTCTTTTAAGAATTCATAAGTCTTCAACGATAGCTACTAAAACAAAACGCCTGCCATTAGATGAAGTATTGTTTATAGTTAATGACGAAATTTGATGGTCGCTAAAATCAGAGCATTCAGATCCACAACCGACGTGGAGACTTGTCTCAGGTACATTGACGAACACCGGAAAGTGCTCGAAGCTTATGGTGTAAAACAGGTAACCTCGGCAAACCACGACTGGCTGAATGATGAGAATACGTATGTCATTATCGTTGAATCCGAAGATGGAGGGAAGATTTATGGAGGCGCCAGGATCCAGGTTCGGCAGGAAACGCGCAAGTTGCCAATGGAAGATGCGATCGCGAAAAAAGATGACCGCATTTACGGGTACGTTGACGGTCTGAAACACGAAAAAATAGCGGAGTTCTGCGGCGCTTTCAATAGTAAGGAAGTTGCAGGTTTCGGTATTGGAAGTATTTTTATGGGCCGGGTGGGCATCGCTGTTACCACGGAGCTCGGGATCAAAAAGCTGCTTGCATTATGCTCCCCGCCAACCTTGCGCCAGTGCCTGCGGCTGGGTTTTGAGGTGATCAGAACGTTGGGGAACAATGGTACTTTTTACTATCCCAAAGAAGGATTGATCGCGACGGCGATCGTCGTGACTGACCTCGAACAGCTGCCTCTAGCCCATGAAGAAGAACTTAAACACATCAGGCGCCTGAGAAATGATCCCGTTCAATTTGCAATTGAGCAGGGCCCGAAAGGTGAAATAGCTTTACATTACGAATTGGACATGAAGTTTTGAGGTATGAAGGTGCTCAGAATCCTGGTTTTATTTTTACTGACATTTACTGCCGGAAAGCTCTCCGCTGAGACGGTAGACTACAAAAACGGCTCCCTGATTCTGGGAAAGTACCTTGAAATTTATGAAGATACCGCAGGCACACTCAGCTTACACGAAGTACGCAATAGCAATGGCTTTGTAAAAAGCAAAGATGAAGTTCCCAACATCGGGCTGAGCAAATCCAGCTTCTGGATCAGGTTTTCTATCCGCAATACTTCGGCGAGGAATATGCTTTACCTTGAACTCGCGCATCCGGGGATCCATTCCTGCGAAATGTATGAGATCATCGGGGATAAGATCCGCACAGAAATTTACAACGACGCAGACCATTTCAACAAACGGCGTGTCAAGCACCAAAACCTTGTTTTCGACCTGGCGCTCGGGCCCAATCAGGAACACTCCTACTATCTGAAAGTCAAAGGGTCCAACCAGGTGATCCTGCCGCTGATCCTGCGCGATCAGGGCAACTTCTTTGAAACGGCACAGCTGGGTGAAACAATCAACGGGATTTTTTGCGGGATCATCGTTGTCATGGTGCTTTACAACATATTCATCTACTTTTCAACGAGAGACCGAAGCTACCTTTTCTACGTACTTTACGTGCTTTCGATCGGGCTGGCACAAACCTCACTTTCAGGTTATGCATTCAAGTACCTCTGGCCGAATGCACCCGTTTTTAATTCGGTAGCAACTATTTACTTTTCGGGAATAGCGGGTATATCTGCTATTTTCTTTGTTAAAAACTTCCTGCAGCTCAAAGAGAAATGGCCGCGCGCAATCTTTATTGTTTACATTATTGTTGCGCTGTATTCGTCCTCCATTCTGCTCAATGTAGCCGGCTTTGAACTTCTCAGTTTCAGGCTGGTGGATATTTCAGGTGCGGTCGGTACACTTAGCTGCCTGGTGATCGGTATCAAGCTTTCGAGAGAAAATTACCGACCGGCCAAGCTTTTCCTTATCGGCTGGTCAATCTTTTTACTCGGGCTTTTCCTTCTGATCCTCCGCAACCTGAACATACTGCCGTATAACATTTTTACAACCTATACCATGCAGTTCGGTTCCATTGCGGAAGTAGTGTTGCTTTCTATTGCATTGGCGGATAAAATCAATATATTCAAAAGAGAACGGGAAGAATCCCAGGCAGAAGCACTGCGCGTTTCGCTCGAAAATGAAAAGATCATTACAGAGCAAAATGCATTGCTGGAAAGGAGCGTTGATGAGCGGACTGCGGAATTGCAAACTGCCAACCAGGAGCTTAACCTCGCATTAACCCGCCTTAAAGATGCGCAGACACAACTTATTGATGCCGAAAAAATGGCGTCGCTCGGTCAGCTTACTGCGGGTATCGCCCACGAGATCAATAATCCGATCAATTTTGTGAGTTCCAATATCAAGCCGCTGCGGAGAGATATCGATGATGTACTTGAAATATTGGATTCTTATAAAAATATTCAGAACATTGACTCCATTGAGCATTTACATACTAAAATAAACGAAATTGAGGAGTTGAAAGCAGAACTGGATCTTGACTACATTAAAACGGAGCTGGATACGCTTTTAAAAGGTATGGAAGATGGCGCACACAGAACTGTGGAAATTGTAAAGGGTTTAAAGATCTTCTCCCGCGTGGATGAGCTCGACCTGAACCTGGTCAATGTGAATGAAGGTATTGAATCCACACTGATCATTCTCAATTACCAGATGGGGAACGCCATCAAGCTGGTGAAAGAGCTGGGTAACATTCCGAGTATCGAATGCTACGCAGGCAAGCTGAACCAGGTTTTCATGAATATCCTGACCAATTCGATCTATGCATTGCTCAAAGACAAACAAGAAGGAAAGGTACCGACGATCTGGGTTAAGACCTGGCTGAGCGACCCTGACCATATTTCCATTTCAATGCGCGACAATGGACCGGGAATGCCGCCGGAAGTACGTGCCAAGATTTTTGAGCCATTTTTCACAACCAAACAGGTAGGGGACGGAACAGGACTCGGACTTTCGATTGTATTTAAAATTATAGAAGTTCACAGCGGTACAATTCATGTTAATACGGAAGTAGGTGAAGGAACAGAGTTTTTGATCACACTTCCTGTAAAAAGAAAAATACGCCCTATCCCAGATTTTCAATGAATGAGAAACCAATTACCATTCTATACATCGACGATGAGGAGCATAACCTGCATTCGTTCAAGGCGTCTTTCCGCAAACAATATGATATTACAATAACCTCGTCTGTCATAGAGGCGGAGGAAATATTAGAGAACAGGGATTTTTGCATTATCCTGGCCGATCAGCGCATGCCTATTATGACGGGTGTGCAGTTCTTCGAAAAGATCAGGACCAAATTCCCGAAACCGATACGCATCCTCATCACCGGTCACACGGATATCGGCGCGGCGATTGATGCAATCAACAAGGGAGAAGTGTTCCGCTTTATCGACAAACCCTGGGATTACCAGTATGTAGATACTGCTATTGCGAGCGCTTACGATATTTACAAGACGCGGGAAGACCTGAAACAGCGTAACAGCGAGTTGCAGAAAGCCAATGAGGAGCTTGACAAGTTTGTATACAGCGCCTCCCACGATCTCCGCGCCCCATTGATGTCCGTGCTCGGCATTGTGAACCTGGCCCTGCTGGAAGAAGATGTGAAGTCGCAGAACGAATACCTGGAACTGATCCGCCAGTCGGTGAAGAAGCTCGATACATTCATTATCAATATCATTGACTACTACAAGAATGCGAGAGGGGTACCTGTTGTAACCGATATCAGTTTTGAAGAACTGGTGACCGAAGTGCAGGCGACTATTCAGTACCTGCCTGAATATGGTAACCTGAAAATGACAACAGACATTGAGCAGACGGGCATTTTCCAGTCCGATGTAATGAAGCTGCGGATCATTTTCAATAACCTGATCAATAATGCAATCAAGTTTCAGGATAAGTCGAAGCCGGATCCTTATGTACATCTGACTGTACGCTCCACTCCTACCCACGCAACGATCATCGTGGCCGATAATGGTTCGGGGATCAGGGAGTCGGATCAGGATAAAATCTTTAAAATGTTCTATCGGGCCGGGGCTACCAACAGTGGTTCAGGCATCGGTTTGTACATCGTTCACGAAGCAATATCGAAACTGGGGGGCAGCATCAGCGTGAGCTCGCAGATTGGTCAGGGCAGCGTTTTTGAAATCAACATTCCCTCCATCAAAAAATAACCAGGCGGTATGAAGTCACTTCTCAACTTCTTCTTAATAGACGACAGCGCCTTTGATCTTTTCATTTACGAAAAGCTGCTGATCAAAAGCGGTATCACCGATTCGGTCAAAACTTTCAATTCAGCTCGCGAAGCGCTCAAATTTCTCCTGCACGAGGGCAGCACAATTCCCGACACGATTATCCTGCTCGATCTGCAAATGCCTGATATGAATGGGTTTGAATTCATCGACGAATTTGAAAACCTGCCTGACCACCTCCGTTCCAAGATCCGGATCTTCATGCTTTCGTCTACGATAGATACCCGCGACATTGAAAAAGTAAAAGCCAGCCCGTACATCATTGATCTTCTTCCCAAGCCGCTTGAAGTAACCTTCCTCAGAAAAAAGCTGGCAATCTGATTTAGTAAGGTGGCCGGGTATCCTGGCAAGCTCTTTGCTATTCTTCCATCATTTTCAGGACAAGCAGACGCACTCAATACCATACATCAGGTTGCGTCTCCCGCGGAATTTTCTGATTCCCGCATTTAC
Organism: Dyadobacter sp. Leaf189; assembly: GCF_001424405.1. Classification (GTDB taxonomy): domain Bacteria; phylum Bacteroidota; class Bacteroidia; order Cytophagales; family Spirosomataceae; genus Dyadobacter. Next base: position 1,807,573 of record NZ_LMPS01000001.1, on the reverse strand, counting down.
TCAAATTGTCCTAAAATGTAACAATCCCCTCATTTGCGCATTTACCTTTAAATTCTGCTATCGACCGGTAACGCTATTTGTATGGTATTTATATGATCTACAATATAATTATTTAAATATATTAAGAAATAAACAATGTTCGGGAACACGTTTGTAGCAATGGATCTCAGTGTTTATTGTAAACCTTAACATCCAAACATTTTCAATGAAAACCGATAGCAAGACCCTGTCTGAGATTTTGAAGTTGCACGCTGAATACGTAAAAGAGGTTGAGTTCAGCGGCATCAAACCATTGTCAATGGAAATTTACAAAACCAACTCCCACAATTTTGTTCGCTGGATCAAGGATGAATTCAATCCAGGAAGCAAGTTGCGTAAGGAAGTTGCTGGCTAAGAAGAAATTACACTCAACGTTTAGAATAAAGTCTTGAACCGCAAGATATTAGGCTGCCGGATCCAAAAACGATCCGGCAGTTTTTTTATAGCTTATTCTTTGGTAAGTTTGGTTATCACTTATTAAGCTCGTTAGCAAGACTCCAAATGTTTTTAGCACTCTATAATATTCTCAAAGGCCGGTTTTCAAAAGAAGCCATTGAAGAAGCAAAATCCAACCAGAAGGGAATGTCCCGGCAGGAAGCGTTACAACAAATGCGCAAGATCGCCAGCAAGAAAATAGAGAAGAAAAACTAACTACTCCTGCCCGTAATAGGCATTTTTTCCGTGCTTTCTGAAATAATGCTTGTCAATGAGGCTCTGCTTGATTGTACCCGCCAGCGGGTTGATCTGCAAAGTAAGGTATGCCATTCGCGCAATTTCTTCCAGTACTACTGAATTGTATACTGCCTTGGCAGGGTCCTTACCCCACGTAAATGGCCCGTGGCAAGCAACTAGAACCATTTCCACCTCTTCATAACTGAGCCCGTTCCGGGCAAAAAGATCAAGTATCTGGTTGCCCGTTTCCAGTTCGTAATTCCCCTGGATCATCTCGTCGGACATTACTTCTGTAACCGGAACTGCGGCGGTCAGGTGGTCGGCGTGGGTGGTACCCAGGTTGGGAATGGGCTTCATAGCCTGCGCCCACGCAACCGCGTAAGTGGAATGCGTGTGACAAACCCCGCCTATTTCCGGAAAACTTTTGTACAGCAAAGTATGAGTCCTGGTATCCGAAGAGGGACGCATACTACCTTCGATCACTACGTTATCCAGGTCTACAATTACGATATCCTCCACTTTCAGCCGATGATAAGGTACCCCGCTGGGCTTGATCGCCACGACGCCTTCCGCCCTGTCGATACCACTTACATTTCCGAAGGTCACAATCGCCAGTTCCTCTTTGGGGATCTCCATATTGGCCTCGTAAACCTGCTCTTTGAGATAGGTGTATTTTGACATAATTAATTATTTATAGCTGGCTTCACTCCACCGCAACTCGTTTTTGAGCTGCCGCAGGTTTGTGTTTTGATCAATGACCACCAGCTCAACGCCAGCCATTTCCGCGAAGGTTTCAATGTGGCTGACAGTCAGGTTCTGGCTGTAAACCGTGTGGTGTGCGCCGCCAGCATAAATCCACGCGGCACAGCCCGTTTGCATATCAGGCTGCGGCTTCCACAATGCCCGCGCTACAGGCAACCTGGGCAGCGCTTCGCTGACTTCCACCGCCTCTACTTCATTGACCAGGATCCGGAACCGGTTACCCAGATCGATTAGTGACACGTTGAGCGCCGGCCCGGCAGGCGCATTGAAAACGAGCCGGACAGGATCCTCCTTCCCTCCTATCCCCAATGCATGAATTTCACAGGATACCTTACCTGCTGCAATGCTGGGGCATATTTCGAGCATGTGAGAGCCTAATACCAGCTGATTGGCCGGATCAAAGTGGTAAGTATAATCTTCCATAAAGGAGTTACCACCGCTGAGCCCACTTGCCATTACTTTCAGCGCGCGCACCATTGCTGCCGTTTTCCAGTCACCCTCGCCTGCGTAACCAAAACCCGCCGCCATCATCCGCTGCGAGCCGATCCCCGGCAGCTGCTTCATGCCATGCAGATCTTCGAAAGTATTGGTGTATCCCTTGAAATTTCCATCTTTCAAAAAGTAATGTAACCCAAGCTCAATGCGGGCTGCATCGCGCAGCGAACCGTGGCGGCCGGCATTCAATTTTAATGCATCGGCCAGCTCGTAAGTATCTTCGTATTCAGCAACGAGCCGGCTCACTTCCTGGTCTTCGACCCCGTTGATCACCTTTACCAGGTCGCCTACTGCATACGTATTGACAGAAAATCCGAATTTCATTTCCGCAGCTACCTTGTCACCGTCTGTTACGGCAACCTGGCGCATATTATCTCCGAAGCGGACAAACCTGGCCCCTTGCATATCGTGCCACGCAGCAGCTACGCGCGCCCAGTCGCCGATGTTGTCCAAAACCTCCGGCTGCTGCCAGTGACCAACGACCACTTTCCTGTTCAGCCGCATACGCGTCATCATAAAACCGAACTCGCGGTCACCATGGGCCGATTGGTTGAGGTTCATGAAATCCATGTCGATACTCGCCCAGGGTATGTCCTGGTTGTACTGTGTATGTAAATGCAGCAGCGGTTTTTGAAGGATCTGTAATCCCCTTATCCACATTTTGGCAGGTGAAAAAGTGTGCATCCAGGCCACCAGCCCAATGCAGGCTGCTGTGCTGTTTGCTTCCTGCATAATCTGGTAAATCTCCTCTGGAGACTTCACTACCGGTTTGAAAACTACTCTCACGGGGATCGCAGCGGCTTCATCAAAAGATTTGGCCAGGATACAGGAATGGTCGTCGACCTGCCGGAGCGTATCTTCTCCATACAAATGCTGGCTTCCCGTGACAAACCAGATTTCGAATTGTTTTAAATCAAGCATTAAGTGGGTGGTAAAATGGCTGTAAGTTTATTTGATTATCCCGCGATCGCAGGTTCTTTTTGTATCAGGAATTCGTTCTCGATGAATGCGCCGGCTGCGAGGTATTTGTCATAAAGTACCTGATACACCTGCGATTCATTTTCTCTCGGATGGTAAACTGCGTCAAAGCCCGAGTTCATGGCCTGTTGCGCCTCCTGTAATGTTGGATAAATGCCCGATGCAACCGCCGCGAACATAGCTGCCCCCAACGCACAAGCCTGCTCGGAAGCGGCTACTTTGATCGGCATATTCAGCACATCGGCGAGTGTTTGCATGACAAATGCAGACTTTTTAGCCACTCCACCGATTGCAATAACCTGGTTTATCGGAACACCTTCATTTCTGAACCGCTCCACGATGCTCTTGGAACCAAATGCAGTAGCTTCTACCAGCGCCTTGAAAACCCGCGCGCTGTCGCTCGCAAGATTAAGGCCGAGTATCCCGCCTTTGAGGGTATGTTTCGCATCAGGAGTACGGCGACCATTGAGCCAGTCGATCGCCACAATGTCCGTTTCTGTGACAGGTAACTCCGCAGCAAGCTTTGAAAGGTGCGGAATCAGGTTTCTGGACAATTCCCGCGCGGCATCTTCTCCGATCAATGCACGTACGGGTTCCACGATCAGCTTTGCAAACCAGGCATAAATGTCACCGAATGCAGACTGCCCGGCTTCCATTCCCAGCATACCCGGGATAATGGACCCATCGACCTGCCCGCAAATACCTTTGATAAGCAAATGCCCCGCTTCTTCACTGGGCGCAATGAGCATATCGCAGGTAGAGGTACCTATTACTTTGCACAGCGAATAGGGCCCGATCAATGCACCCACTGCACCCATGTGCGCGTCAAATGCACCCACGCCGATGATCGTATCCGCAGGGATACCGAAACGCTGTGCCCATTTTTCCGAAATGGTACCCATCGGTTTTTCCGAAGTTTCAGTAGAGTCAAACAGCCGGTCACGAAGTCCGTCGAGCAGCGGATCAAGTTCTTTGAGAAATGCATTAGGCGGCAGGCCGTCAAAATCCTGGTGCCACAATGCTTTATGTCCGGCCGCGCACCGGGACCTTTTCAGGCGGAGCGGATCAGTGACTCCGGTGAGTTCCGCAGAAATCCAGTCACAATGTTCCACCCACGAAAACGCTTCATCCCGCACCTGCTGATCGGCCCTGAGCGTATGCAGGATTTTGGCCCAAAACCATTCGGAAGAATAAATGCCGCCAACATACCTGGTATAATCCTCAGTCCAGCGGCGCGCCAGCCGGTTAATTTCATCTGCTTCTGCATTCGCGGTATGGTCTTTCCAGAGAATAAACATCCCATTGGGATTATCTTCCATGCCCGGGAGCATAGCGAGCGGCGTTCCTGTTTGATCCACCGCAACCGGCGTGGAGCCGGTAGTGTCGATCGAAATACCACGGACCGAAGCCCTGGCCTCAGCCGGCGCCTGGTCCAGTGCGGCTAGTACCGCACTTTCCATACTTTCCAGGTAGTCCAGCGGGTGCTGCCTGAACTGCGAACGCGCAGGATCGCAATACTTACCTTGTTTCCAGCGGACATATTCATGCACTGCAGTGCCCGCCTGCTTCCCTGAATGCGCATCCACTACCAGCGCGCGCACCGAGTCGGTCCCAAAGTCAATTCCAATTACATAATCTTGTTTCATATAAACGGTTTAGGATAATTCAGAGCAATAAGGCAGTATTATTTAATTTATCAGCTAACAAATATAAATAAATTTGTTTCTGGTGTATGATTGACACAATTTCAATTTTGAATGAGTGAATGATAGAATGAATAATCGGATCGTATTTCACTCATTCACTCATTCACTTATTCTTCAAACCTCAACCTCTTTCATCGAATCAGGCATGAAGTTCCAGAACGAATGGAATTTGGCTCTGTACTTGTCCGTGTCGAGCTTGTATAGGGTTGCTTTTTTTGTAGCGCTGTTGTTGTTTTTGTCGCCCGTGTCGATCAGCAGTCCGGTTGACAGCAGCTTGCGACTGAAATTCCGGCGGTCAATGGGGATGTTGTAGATCGCTTCGTAAAGCTTTTGCAGCTGCGGAATAGTAAAACGCTCGGGCAACAGCTCGAAGCCGATCGGGTGCAATGCCGCTTTGTATTTGAGGTGTTCAATCGCGCGGACTACCATTTGTTCGTGGTCAAAGATCAGCTTAGGGCGATTTTCCAGCACAATCCAGGATGCATTGTGGCTTTTTACTGCTTCCGAATCATGATCATCGATCTTGATCAATGCGAAAAAAACAACTGAAACCGTTCGTTCACCCGGGTCGCGACTTGCTTTCCCGAAAGTTTCCAGCTGCTCCACATAGATGTTTTTAAGTCCGGTCAGGTTATAGAGAATGCGCGCTGCACCTTCTGATAAGTCCTCGTCGTGATTGACAAACCCGCCCATCAGGGACCATTTTCCTTTTTCCGGTTCAAAATTTCTTTTAATAAGCAGCAGCTTGATGTCTTTTCCGTCGAAACCGAAAATGATGCAGTCAATGGCCACGAGAATGCGCGCGGCCTGAGGGTAATTTTTCATGGGCTAGATTATGGAGGTAATGCTTTTTCCTTAACAGTTATAAATATTAACCGTAAAAGGGTGGTATTCGCCTTGCTTGTGTTAATTTTTAATTAACAAAGTAAAAAAAAGGAAGAGATTACTTAATCTGCTCAAACAGGTCGTAATAAATTTATTTCCGAATTTTGCAAACCTTCCCAACTGAGTTATAGTCAGACTTCCCAGGCGATCTTCATTATGAACCACATTTACACGAGCTGTTCCGATGAAAATATCCTTGCGCTGATCCGCGAGCAGGATGACGAGCTTGCATTTGAAGCGCTTTACAGCCGTTATTTCAAGACGCTGTTCAACTATGCTTACAGCAAGGTAAACGATCAGTTTGCCGCCCAGGAGATCATTCAGGAGCTGTTTGTAAATTTGTGGCAGCAACGCAGGAACCTGAATGCAACCTGCTGCCGGTCTCTCCTCTTTACCATTACCAAAAGGCAGATTATTTCTTTTTACCGGAAAGAACACACCCGGCTTCGCCACTACGATCAATGGAAAGCAGAACGTAATGAAGTAGATGATACGACGGACCAGCCGGTATTGTTAGCAGATCTCCAGAACAGGTATGAAGAGGGATTGCACCTGCTTCCGGCCAAATGCCAGGAAGTGTTCGTGCTCAGTCGCCAGGGTTTTGCCAATAAGCAGATCGGTGAGCAGCTCGCCATTTCTGAAAAGACCGTCGAGGCACATATCACCCGGGCACTCCGGGTTTTAAGGTCACATTTGAAGGAGCATATGATCTCCGCATTGATTGCCGCTGTTATTTTTTAAAATATTTTTCAGGACTGACTAAGGGTTGCGTTTCCGGCGCGCGACTTCTTGGTATAAACCATCAGTCCAGAAATGAAGCCAGCCGGTATCCCTCCTTCCCTACTCCAGAAGTACCTGACAGACGAATGTACAGAAGCCGAAAAGGCGCAGGTGGAAGCCTGGTACGAATCCCTGCGTGGTAGCAGCGAATACCTTGACACGCTTCCGGAGGAAGGTCAGCAGGCTTTGCAGGATACCACATTTCACGAAATCAAAAATCGACTCCAACCCGAAGAAGGACAAGAAGTGCCTCGCAGGCTGAACCTGGGCTGGCTGATCGGAATTGCCGCTTCCATATTGCTGGCGATCGGCATTTACTTTCAGTACCCTGGCAAACAACAGGAAAGTAAACCGGAGATTGCAGCAGAGTTTCACCGGCAGTCGCTTCAACTGACCACTTTTAAAAACAACGAAAAACGCATTGTTATGCACCGGCTGCCCGACAACAGTTCGGTGTCCATGCATCCTGGCGCAGTTATTACTTACCCGCAGCAGTTTGAAGCAAAACGGCGCGCTGTTACCTTTTCGGGAGAAGGCTTTTTTGACATTCAGAAAAATCCTTCCAAACCATTCTACATAGAAAGCGGCAAGCTGGTGATCCGCGTGCTGGGTACCAGTTTCAATGTCAAGGCGCCTGTGTCCACCGAAGTGTTTCAGGTGGATGTCGTTACGGGAAGTGTGTCGGTATTGGCTAAAAATACGGGCGGTACTTCTCAGCAGGTTATTCTAAAACCACAGGAACAGGCACTTTTTGAACTCGCTTCGGGCAGGCTGACAGCGCGCCCGATTGCTATTCCGACACGAAAACCCATTTACGAACCAGTTACAATTGTTTTTGAAGAAACCCCGGTAAACCAGGTGATAGACCAGCTTGAAAAGCGCTTCAAGGTGAATATCAGCCTCGCAAACCCGGGAGTTGCCCGATGCAGCGTCACTGCGAACTTCGAGTCGCAGCCGCTGAGCAGTATCCTTGAAATGCTTTGTACCACCCTGGATGCCAGCTATGTACTTTCCGGAGAAAACATCACCATTAATGCGATGCCATGTGACTAGCCTGTAAAAAAGACCCGCTCTTAGCCCACATTAAAAAAACCGAAGGTGTACCACCACCTCCGGTTCAAGATCCCATCCTTTCTTCTCGTACCACCGATCAAAAGGATGTTTTTTATCCAACAGTGCCTAACCATCAGACAATCAAAATTATGCAAAAAACAGTACGTAACAAGCCGCTCAATTGGCGAAAGATCATGCGCATTGGACTGCTTCAATGGATTATCGTCACCGTTCTTGCCGGTGGCAGTTACGCGAAAGAGACTACGGCTCAATCGCTGCTAAGTAAAGACGTGACACTCAGCCTCAAAAATGTGTCATTGAAAGAAGCCCTGAACCGGATTCAGGAAAAGGCCAATACCCAGTTTGTTTACAGCAGCCGCGTCTCCGTGCGAGAACAGGTGACGATCGACGTGAAGAACCAAAAGCTTTCACGGGTACTCGACCAGCTGCTGACCCCGCGCGGGATTGAGTATAAGGTGATCAACGAGCAGATTGTTTTGGCAAAAACGAAAGCAACCCGCGAGGAATCGCATATCATCGAACTCGAAGAAAGACTCGATCAATACGTACGGCCACTGGACATTACGGTGAAGGGTTCTGTGACTGCGTCAGACGCGCAGGGGACATTGCCCGGTGTCAGCGTGGTTTTGAAAGGTAGTACACAAGGCACAACGACCGACAATGACGGAAGATTTACACTCACAGTACCCAATCCTGAATCTGTGCTGGTGTTCAGCTTTGTGGGTTACATCTCACAGGAGGTCGTAGTAGGAAACCGCTCGGAGGTAAATGTAACCATGAAATCGGATGACAAAGCATTGTCGGAAGTGGTGGTGGTGGGTTATGGTACCCAAAAACGCGTGAACCTGACCGGCGCTGTGAGCCAGGTGACTTCGAAAGATCTGGAAAACAGGCCGCTTAATAATATGTCGCAGATCCTGCAGGGAATGGTGCCCAACCTGAACATTACATTCAGCACGGGCCAGCCCGGATCGGGCGGTAACCTCAATGTGCGTGGCGAAACTTCCATTAACGGCGGCGGACCGCTTGTACTGATCGACGGGATACCGGGCGATATCAACCGGATCAATCCGGGTGACGTGGAGTCTGTTTCTGTTTTGAAAGATGCGGCAGCTTCGGCGATCTATGGTGCGCGCGGTGCATTCGGGGTAATCCTGGTTACGACCAAAACAGCCAAAAGCGGTAAAACGAGCGTGTCTTACAGCAACAACTTCGGATGGGGAAAACCCACGGTAAGTACTGACTTCCTGACAAACGGATACGAGCATACCATGCTCAACGACGAAGCTTTCAAACGTGCCACCGGCAATACTTACACGCGCTACTCGGAAGAAGATTATGCCGAGTTGGAAAAGAGAAGGTATGATAAAACCGAAAACCCGGAGCGCCCGTGGACTGTGGTGAAGAATGTAAATGGCAAAGACATTTACAACTACTATGGTAACTACGACTGGTGGAACACGGTTTTCGACATGAGAGAGCCTTCAATGCAGCACAACCTTAACCTATCGGGAGGAACGGAGAAGGTCAATTATTTCCTGTCGGGTTCGGCTTTTCAAAAGGATGGAATTATGCGGATCAATACCGACCGCTTCAATTCCTATACTTTGCGGACCAAGGTGAATGCGCAGCTTACTCCCTGGCTGAAAGTGAGCAACAACACCCAGTATTTTGACTCAAAATATAAATATCCGGGGTTGGAAGGCGGTGCAAATTCCAATTTTGTGGCTATAACTGTGCATGCAATGCCTGCTTATGCACCGCGAAATCCTGACGGAACTGCTACTTATAATACATTGAAAAACAATTACTCTATTGGTGACGGGCTGTTTGCCAATTTGCTGAAAGGCGCAGCGGGCGGCGAAAAGAAAGTGCATGAGCTGACGACCATCAATACGGTAACCATGGATTTTACCAAAAACTGGAACCTCGTTGCCAATCACTCCTACTCTTTCTATATCGCCGACGATTGGTACCGTTCTGCAGTGGCGCAATATTCCATTCAGCCTGGCATTCTGACCCCGGTTCCGAATTACAACACAGACCAGATGAAGAAGACTTTCTGGTTTGACCCGATGAATGTAACGAACCTGTATACTTCCTACAACAAGACTTTGGGCAAGCATTACCTCGCGGGAACAATGGGGATGAACTACGAAAACAAGAAACACCAGCGGTTGTTTGGCGCGCGCAAAAACCTGCTTTCAGAAAGTCTCAACGACCTGGATCTCGGAACCGGCGAGCAGCTGACAGAAGGCGGATCTTACCAATACTCCCTGTTCGGTGCATTCTTCCGGGTGAATTATGATTATATGGGCAAGTATCTGTTGGAAGTGAATGGACGCTATGACGGTACTTCCCGTTTTGGAGAAGGGCGGCGTTACGGTTTCTTTCCTTCTTTTTCAGCAGGTTGGAGGATCAGTGAAGAAAAGTTCTTTGAGCCTGTGCGGGACGTAGTTACTAACTTAAAAATCAGGGCTTCATACGGAACATTGGGTAATCAGCTTCCTTCAAACAATAACTCTTCGAGCTACTATCCCTACATTTCTACAATGCCTACTTCTTTGTCGTCGTGGATGACAAACGGACAGAAACTGAACTACGTAAACAATCCAAATCCGATCTCGTCCAACCTGACCTGGGAAAAGGCAACTACGTCTAACATTGGTATCGATGCCGATCTCTGGCAAAACAAGCTGAACCTGTCATTTGACGCTTACATCAGGAAAACGACGGATATGCTGATCCCGGGAAAAGTACTTCCGGCGGTTTACGGAGCCACGGTCCCTACCCAGAATGCAGGCGACCTGGAAACGCGGGGATTTGAGCTGGCTATTAACTGGCGCGACCAGTTTAAGCTGGCCGGCAAATCGTTTTCTTACAATGCGTCCTTCATCTTGTCTGACTACAAAGCCAAGATCACCAAATTCGATAACCCGAATAAAATCCTGTCAAACCGCTATGTCGGTCAGACAATCGGTGAAATGTGGGGATACTCGATTGATGGTTTTTTCAAAACGAATGAAGAAGCGCAAGCCTATACCGTCGATCAGACTCTCGTAAACAAGCAGCGTTTGAGCGCGCCGGGCGAATGGAGCAAGCTGCAAGCAGGCGATCTGAAATTCATCGACGTAAATGGCGACGGCAAGATCTCGGAAGGAGCGAATACATTGGCTGATCACGGTGATTTGAAAATCATTGGAAATACAAGTCCGAGATTCCGTTACGGTATCAACTTAGGCGCATCCTGGGGCGGATTCGACTTCTCTGCACTGGCACAAGGTATCATCCGCAAAAACTGGTACCCGGGTGCAAATGCGGATAAATTCTGGGGACCTTACTCCCGCCCGTACTATTCTTTTATTCCAAGAGAATTCGAAAAGGATGTCTGGACACCTGAAAACCAGGATGCTTACTTCCCTATCCTGCGCGGCTATACTGCATTGAATGGCGGCGGCGACCTGAATGCAAGAAACGACCGGTACGTGCAGAATGTGGGTTACCTCAGGTTGAAAAACGTGGTGATCGGCTACACCATTCCTGCCAGCATTACCAGGAAAGTGCGCATTCCGAATGCCCGGATCTATATCAGCGGCGAGAACCTGCTGACCTACACGCCACTCAGAACAAAGTACATCGACCCGGAACAATTTGACGGCGACAGTACCAACGGGCGGACTTACCCGCTTGCAAAAACGTATTCTGCTGGTTTGAGCATCAATTTCTAACGCGGTCCAAAAAATTCAAAATACTGATATGAAAAAGTTAATCGCCATTATAGTCCTCAGTATCGGGCTGGCTTCTTGTGACCTGAACCGGCTTCCCATGGATGCCATTTCTCCCGAGACTTTCTTTAACACCGAAAATGACCTTTTGCTTTACACCAACTCCTTTTACAATATGCTGCCCGGCGCAGAGGATGTGTACAATGAGGATGTAGACAACGTGGTGAAAAATAACCTGCGCGACGAGTTACAAGGTACGCGCATTGTGCCTACGAGCGGCGGCGGGTGGTCGTGGGGAAGTTTGAGAAATATCAACTACTTCCTGGCCAACTCCGGTAAATGTCAGGACAAGAATGCGGTAGCCAAATACAATGGGATCGCCCGTTTTTTCCGTGCTTATTTTTACTTCAATATGGTAAAAAGGTTTGGCGATGTACCCTGGTATTCAGCCACGATCGAGGTGGAAGACGAAGAAATGCTGACCAAAGCACGTGACCCGCGCACCTTGGTCATGGACTCGGTGATGGCCGACCTCGAATATGCTACCCTTGCCCTTGGCGGCACTACGACCAGGCAGGTGAATACGATTACCAAGTGGACGGTACTTGCATTGAAATCGCGCATTGGTCTTTACGAAGGCACATTCAGAAAGTACCACACCGAGTTCAACCTGCCTGATTCGGAGAAATTCCTTGACGCCAGCATTGCTGCTTCACAGGACTTAATGACCAACAGCGGATATTCTATTTACAAGGCCACGCCTGAAACTGCCTACCTTAAACTGTTCTCAGCCGACAATGCGATTGCCGATGAAATAATCCTCGCCCGCGATTTTAGTGATGAATTGCAGGTGTACCACAACCTGAACTACTACACAATGACGGCTTCTTACGGCAAGCCGGGTTTGGAGAAAAAGCTGGTCAACAGCTACCTGATGAAAGACGGATCGCGATTTACCGACATCAAAGGTTACGAGACCATGCAGTTTTTTGAAGAAACCCAAAACCGTGATCCGCGCCTGTCGCAGACGATCCGCACGCCGGGCTACACGCGCATTGGTGAAACTGCCAGGCTTGTTCCCGAGTTTGGCGCTACTGTCACGGGTTACCAGCTGATCAAGTTCGTATCGGAACCTAAATGGGATACATTCAACAAGGATATTACGGATATGCCGATTTTCAGGTATGCCGAAGTGCTGCTGAACTATGCCGAAGCAAAGGCGGAAAAAGGTACGCTGACGCAGGAAGATCTTGAAATGTCTACCAGGCTTACCCGGGAACGCGTGGGCATGCCGAACATTAATATGGTGAATGCAAATGCAAAACCGGACCCTTACCAGGCACAGATGTACACCAATCTGAGCGGCAAAAATGCGGGTGTGCTCCTGGAAATCCGTCGGGAGAGAAGAGTAGAACTGGTGATGGAGAACTTCCTTCGCTGGGACGATATTGTCCGCTGGAAAGAAGGTCAGCTTTTGACCAAACAATTCAAGGGAATGTACTTCCCTGGTCCCGGCAACTACGATCTTGACAAAAACGGAAAGGTAGATCTCGTGATTTATGAAGGTACAAAACCCACAGTTCCAGGGGCGCAGCTGCTGAAACTCGGCAGCGAGATCCTGCTTGAAAACGGGAACAAGGGTGGTAACATCGTTGTAAACGGACATATTAACAAGAAGTTTAATGAAAGCAGGGACTATCTTTACCCGATCCCAAAACAGGAGCGGCTACTGAATACCAACCTGACGCAAAACCCGAACTGGGAGTAAGATACCAAAACGACTATTCCTAAACTTTTAACATTTATGCTTTCAGACAGAAGATCCTTCCTTGAGAAAATGTCCCGGATCGGCGCATTGAGCTTACTTCCGCTCAGTGCTTCACAGGCAGCAATGGCGGCAGGCGACAATGCGGCAGAAGAAAAGAACCATTTTGTTGCGGGCCCGTACCTGCAAAATATGGGCACCGACGAATTGACGATCATGTGGATCACGCACAAAAATTGTTTCAGCTGGGTGGAGTACGGTGCGGGCTCCTACACCAGCATGCGCGAATTTGGCTACACCAATGGGTTGATAGAAGCCAACAACCGCATCAACAAGATTACACTCAGGAATCTCAAACCCGGGACAGAACATAAGTACAAGATTGTATCCACGGAAATAACGGGCTACAAAGGTTCAAAGGTGGAATTTGGCGAGACAATTTCGAGTGCGCTGCTGAGCTTTAAAACGCCGGCCGAGAATGAGGAAGAATTCAAGATGGTTATTTTCAACGACATTCACGACCGTCCCCAAATCATCCCTCAGCTGCTTTACCGTCACGGCTACACGGGCAACACACGTGACTATGATTTTGTGGTTTTCAATGGCGACTGCTTCGACTGGGTTTCCGAAGAGCAGCAAATGATCGATCACCTGATCAAACCCTGCGTGGATATTTTTGCTACCGAACTGCCTTTTATTTTGACACAGGGTAACCACGAATGCCGCGGCAGTTTTTCGCGTCACATTCCTGACTATTATGCTTATCCCGAAAACAAATACTATTACGCATTCACGCGTGGACCGGTGCGGTTTGTCGTACTCGATTCAGGGGAAGATAAGGCTGACGATGCAGTGGATTATGGCGGATTGATCGCATTTGACCGCTACCGCGAAACGCAGAAGAAGTGGCTGGAAAAAGAAGTAGAATCTGCGGAGTTTAAAAAGGCAGATTTTCGGGTTGTACTGATCCACATTTCACCTTACCATTCCGGGGAGTGGCATGGTACGTTACATTGTCGCCAGGTTTTTGGGCCGGTTTTGAACAAAGCCAAAATCGATTTACAGATATCCGGTCACACACACCGCTACATGACGCACGAGCCAGACGCCGACCATAATTTCCCGATCGTCATAGGGGGCGGCCCATTGGAAGGCAAGCGCACATTAATCAAGTTGCACGCGACGAAAAAGCAGTTAGACCTGAAAATGATCCGTGACGACGGCGAGGTTGTAGGGAAGTTTTTGATTGCGAGAAAAGGGAAAAGTTAACACCTTTGTCGCCTTGCCAAAGCTTTGTCACCGTGAAAGTACAGTGCTTTGTCACCCTGAAAGTACCTTTGTCACCCTGAAAGTACCTTTGTCACCCTGAAAGTACCTTTGTCACCCTGAGCGGAGTCGAAGGGCGGGCGACCACGCTACTCCCTTCGACTCCGCTCAGGGTGACAAAAAAGCTCCGCTCAGGGTGACAAAAAAGCTCCGCTCACGGTGACAAAAAAGCTCCGCTCACGGTGACAAAAGTGAGCTCAGGGTAACAAAGGTATTCGCTCAAAACAATTAGTATATAGTCATCATAAAATCCACATCATGAAACGATTAATCTTTCCTTTCCTTCTGCTCCTGGCTTTATCGACGGCCGCTTTTGCCCAAAAGGGTACCATTAACGTGGCGAGCTACAATCTCCGGTACAATACTTCCAACGATGGCATTAATGCCTGGCCCAACCGGAAAGAGAATGTAAAAGCGCTGATCCGCTTCCATGAATTCGACATTTTTGGTGTACAGGAAGCATTGATCGGTCAGCTGAAAGATGTGGCTGAACTGCCTGAATTTGCATTCTACGGAAAGGGGCGCGACGATGGCAAAGAGGGTGGCGAGCACTCGGCTATCTTTTACAAAAAAGACCGTTTCAAACTGTTGAAATCGGGCGACTTCTGGCTGAGCGAAACGCCTGATAAACCCGGCAAAGGCTGGGATGCAACCTGCTGCAACCGGATCTGCTCCTGGGCCAAGTTCCAGGACCGCGACACGAAAAAGGAGTTCTTCTTTTTCAATGTGCATTTTGACCACCAGGGCGTGGAAGCGCGGAAACAGTCGGGACAATTGATGGTAAAAAAGATCAATGAAATCGCAGGCAAATCGACCGTATTCCTGACAGGGGATTTCAATTCAACACCCGAAACAGAACAGATCAGGGCTATACAGGGGATTTTGAGCGATGCGCATGAAGTGACCAAACAGGCTCCTTACGGACCTGAGGGTACTTTCAACAGCTTCAAATTCGACGCGAAAATGGATAAGCGCATTGACTATATTTTTGTAAGTAAGAATGTGGATGTTCTGAAATACGGTGTTCTTACAGACGCCAGGGAACAACGCTATCCCTCTGATCACCAGCCTGTCGTGATCAAAGCGCATATTAAATAGGGAATGGAAGTCTTTGTGAAAGTTGGGTGTGGTAACAAACTGCGCCCAACTTTTTTTCGTTACATTGAAGCCAAATGTCAGCCCGGATCCATGCTCAAAAGCTTACTGCCTTTTCTTTTCATTGTGGCTGCCCAGCTTGCTTCTTTTTCCCAGAATGTAAAAATCAGTATTGTGTCGCCGCGCGTTCTGAACGACCGCCGCGCTATTTTGCTGACGCGTGAAAAGGGATTTGCGGCCGTGGTACATTCCATTCAGCTTGGCTTTGACACAACGCACCTTAAAATGGACAAAAATCTCTTGCCTGACCTGTACCAGTTGCAGGTGTCCCAATTGAAAGGTTCGCTGACTTTTTTCTTTGAATCGGGCACGGTGATCAGGCTGGATACCGGAAATGTTTCGAAATCAATTGTTACCAACTCGCGCAGTAATTCGGAATGGCAGCATTTCAACGACAGCATTCAAAAACCCTCCGATTTACGGGCCAGTAAATGGGTTGTAGAAGAAGCCCGCGCCAGGAAGAAAAATCAACAGGACAGTACCAGGTACTGGCTCGAAAAACAGCGTACAGAAAGAGAGGAACTACTTGCGGAAACTGCTGCATTTATCCGCAGAAATCCACACTCCTATGTGAGCCTTTATCTATTGAAAATCAATTGGTATGCACTCAAAAACCTGGGCCTTTTCGAGCTACTGGACAACTCCCTTTCCACACACCGCAACTACGCGCTCCTGAGAGCCAAAAAGCAGGAATATTCAGGAGCCAGATAGATTGGCTATTCAGCTAAAATCCCCTCGCTTTTAACAGGATTTTACCCTGGTATGTTTTTAGTAATACCTCGGTCACATACATTCTGTTTGTACAACTAATTCTATCATACTATGAAACTTGAAAGCGAAAGGCGGCCGGTAATTACATTGAGTAATGAAAGCTTCAAACATTATCTCATCCAAAGGTATGGTGCTAACTCTGATGAGCCCTGGCGTAAGCTTTTCCACGTCTCTCAGGAGCTCATTTCCCCCGATACCTGGATCAAGTTATATAACCGCGCGAAAGCTGATCTCGAAAGTTCAGGCGGCTGCATTACCGGCTACGAGGTTGTTGACGACGAGCTCGTCAGCCACGAAGCAATCGGCACTTACTGGCCCGGTAACTGCATGTGGGTAATGCAGTTCGACCACAACCAATCGAATTAACATGCTTTACGCTACCGGGTTATCTGCAAAAAGGGCGGGCTGCTGTTATTCCAGCGGCCCGTTTTTGTTGGTGGCTGTTTGCTTAAAATAATTTCCAGCAAAGAAAAGGGAGGTACAACCTTTCATATACTTCCGCACCTCTTTGACTTGGAATGTATATGAACAATCCGCCTGGTGTGCCCACACCAACCAACCTTTCAATCCGCAACAATGAGAAAGTCACTTGCCTTCCTGGCATTTTTGTTTGTCAACGTCTCTGTGAACGGGCAGGATAATGTCCGCACAGAAATCTACCAGGAAACGGATACTTTGCGAAAACAGCTTTTTATAGACCGGTATGAAAACGTTTTCATGACCAAAGTACCAACCCGGCACATGTTCAAAGCTGCGATTACCAGTTCGGATATTCAGGGAACGGGAATCAACATTGGCTACGAATACAAGCTCCTCCCCTCTTTGTCGCTTGAAGCTTCTGTTTATGCCCAGCTTAGCCAGGACAATGCGAGTTTTGCCGAGAGGCTGGTGCATTTTAACACCGACTTTGTGAACATTTACGGCAATGTAAAAGCGCGGTGGTTTTACAATATGAACAAGCGGATTGCGAGCGGACTTCATGCCAACAATTTCAGCGGGACTTACATTGGTTTCAGCTACGAACAATCCATTTACAAAGCCGCCCCATACCGGCAAAGTGTCAGCAGAATGGGTTTGTTATACGGATTCCAGAGCCGCTTTTTCAATAATGGGTACATTGATTTCGCATTGGGACTCTTCCAAAATCCCTATTCCCACATCAGGTTTTATGAGTATCAGAATCGGTTCGATGTCAAGAACTTCGTATTGGGTACGCAGGCTAACATCGGGGTTGCATTTGGTGATTGGAAAAGAACTTCAACGGACCCTGCCTGTGACGTGATCCTGTGCGACGAGTCGGTGAAAAGCCAGTGGAAGATCGAAATGCCGAATATATCCATAGGCTGGCTGCAGCAATCGCTCCGTGGCGGCATTGCCTATGAAAGAAGAATTGGTAATGCCCCCCTTTCAGTACAAGGCAGCCTGAATGGATCTCTGTTTAATATGCGAGGTTCCGACAGCTACGAGCAACGTTATTCCTCCGTCAGCACCAGCGTTGAACTCCGGTATTATTTTCTGCAAAAAATGATGATGAGAAAAGGAAGGGCGGGCAATAACCTTTCCGGTCCTTATACTGCCTTGAAGGGTGGATACGAAATTTTCAAAGCTGCAACCAACTATCCATTTGTGCCCCAGAACAAATTTACGCAACGCGCGACGACCGCCGGACTAGCGCTGGGTTACCAGCAGCGGCTATTCAAACGGATGTATTTCGATGCTTCCATATTCTACGTAAAACCCTATCAGAGCGGTAACCGCATTAACGGCGGCAACCGGCCATATCTCTGGTCTAAAATGGCGGTCGGGTTTACTTTCTGATAAAACCCGGGATACCTGACATTCTTCTCTCCTGCTCTGCCCGTATTTCGCCTCTCACAGGTAAAATTCCGGGAAGTACGGCCGCCAATTCAGCGCTGGTAAGGTCTTTGTATACAACATACGCGTTTCGGGATTATGTAACCGGTAGAAACCCGGAATACACTTGCCCGTCGGTCAGGTATGTTGAATATAAATTGCTACGTATGAAAAAAATCAAGTATACCATCTCGCTGTTGAAGGAAACCTTTTCAGAGTTTTCTAACGATAATGTACTCAAACTGAGCGCCGCATTATCATACTATACAGTCTTTTCGCTGGCGCCAATGCTCCTGCTGATCATTTCCATTGTGAGCTTCTTCTTTGGCCGGGAGGCTTTTGAGGGTGAGCTTTATGGACAACTGCAGGGTTTGTTGGGGAAAGAAGCCGCCGTTCAGATCCAGGAGCTGATCAAAAATGCGGCGATCACCGACAAGTCGACCACCGCGGCAATAATCGGGGGCGTGACGCTGCTGATAGGTGCCACCGGGGTTTTTGCGGAGATACAGGATTCCATCAATTACATCTGGGCGATCAAGTCCAAGCCGAAGAAAGGCTGGCTGCAATACCTAAAAAACAGGCTGTTGTCATTTTCGCTCATTGTAACACTGGGCTTCCTGCTGGTTGTTACGCTCGGCGTGAATACTGCGGTTGATCTGCTGAGTGCCCGGCTTGAACGCTACTTTTCTGATGTTTCCGTCGTTATTTTCTCAGTCCTGAATGTTGGACTGGTGCTCGTGATCATAGCGGCGCTGTTTGCCGTAGTCTTCAAAGTGTTGCCCGACGGGCACGTACGCTGGAAAGAATGTCTCATCGGAGCGGGATTTACCTCCATACTTTTCGCAATTGGTAAGTTTGCGATCAGCTTTTACCTCGGCAGCTCTGACCTGGGCGCAACCTACGGAGCGTCTGCTTCCATTGTTATTTTACTTTCCTGGATCTACTACTCTTCCATTATCCTCTACTTCGGGGCTGAGTTTACCAAGGTTTTTGCCAAATCTGACGGTCATGAAATCCGGCCGAACGAACATGCTGTGCTCCTGGTAAGGCAGGAATTCCAGCAGGAAGCACCTGGCCAGCCAGTCGCCGGCGCACAAAAGGAGAAATCAGGCATTCATATTGACCCTGTTGCTGCCAAAAACAAGCTTTTTGACACAGTGACAAACTTTATTGATGATAAGCTCAATGCGATACGCGCCGAAGTGTATGGACGCGTATCAAAAATGGCTTCCCCGGCTGTATACTACCTGCTGGCAGCCATAATCGGACTTTGCATTATGATCACCATTTTGCTCGTAGCAGGTCAGTTACTCAACCGGTGGCTGGAAAGCGATTATCTCGGCTACCTGATATTGCTCGGATTTGTGATCCTGCTGCTGGTGCTGCATCTGGCATTAAAAAACAAGATACGCGACCTGATCGGCAAACTGCTTTTCAAGGTCAGCAAGGAAAACTGAGAGCAGCTTCCCTGTGGTTATTGCTGCTTCTGCGCATGGAATACCACAGGAAGCTCGACTTTATATGCAACCACGTGGCCACTCTGCAATGCAGGTGTCCAGGCGGGCATATTTTTAATTACCCGGACAGCTTCGTCATTAAATGCCTTCTTGCGGGGTTTCAATACCTGCACATCCTGGATAACACCGGTTTCGTTGACAATAAAAGTAGTCACCACGGTTTGTTCTTTGCGCGTTTGGGGCTGTATCAAATTTTCCGAGAAATACTTTTGAAGCGCCTCCTCTCCGCCCGGGAACTGGGCTGGATGTTCCGCAACTGTAAAAACGCGCCTCGGGGGCTGGAAAGATTCCTGCTGCGCGTATACCGAACCCGAAAGAATGATCAGGAATAAAAAAATGAAGTGCTTCATAACGATATTAATTGTTGACTGCGCAATGCTATCTCATCGTCAGGCAAATAGCAAGCCACTTAATAACAATCCGAAATAGTGCAAAACCGAATTCCGGCGTTTACGGCTTATAGGTAAATTCAATAATCGCTCCCTGCTCCGCCGATTCTTCCGGATTCTCTCCTGACGGGCCCGAGGTTACTGCGGACTTGTCCGTTACCACATAGATTTTCGTTCCGTCTGCTGAAACTGCCACGTCGCGGTATCTTACTTTATTCATAAAATACTCTCTTTCTTCTTCAACTCCGGTACCTGCCGCATTCAGTTTCAAACGCACGATTTTGCCTTTTTTAAGTGAGGTAATCAGGAGCGAGTTCTTCCAGCCCGGAATAGCGTTGGAAGTGTACGCGGCAATTCCCGAGGGTGCCAGCGACGGCCAGTCGGGGCTCTTTTTGCCTGCCCGGATCGTATCCGCAAATGCAAGCAGCAGCTTGTTTTCAGTTGCAAAAAAGCTTTTAACCGGCGGTTCGAAGTTTTTGAGCTTTCCGGCATTCGCCTGCTCGTTTTCGATGTACGGGTAAGTAGTGTTCCATTTGCCAGGCAGGTTGTCCTTATCG
Source organism: Dyadobacter sp. Leaf189 (assembly GCF_001424405.1). Taxonomy (GTDB): domain Bacteria; phylum Bacteroidota; class Bacteroidia; order Cytophagales; family Spirosomataceae; genus Dyadobacter. The sequence goes on along the minus strand of NZ_LMPS01000001.1, from coordinate 1,787,123 downwards.
GTAACACCCGCAGAAAGTCCGTTGTAGTTCCCATCGGCATAACCAATCACCAGCGGGTGCCCGTAATTTCTGCCAGCTTTGATGATATTGATCTCATCGTCGGAAAACGGTCCGTGCTCGGAGGAATAAATCACCGGCTGCCCATTGATTTCCATCATATCCAGGCCTTGCGGGTTCCGGTGCCCTATCGACCAAACTGCATTCTGTCTGCTCCTGCGGTTAAACGGATTGTCGTTTGGGATCCAGGCTTCATCCTTTTTGCTATCCTGATCGGGTTCTGTGTTAAAACGCAGCATTTTACCCTCATAAATAGCCGGATCCTGGGCGTGATTGGTCCGTTCTGCATTCTTAAACTGTCCGGCGCCCATATCCCCGACAGAATAAAAGAGGTAGCTCTTTCCGTTTACAGCCGAAATCAGCAACCTGCCTCCGTTATGGTCATTGCTACCCGGGATCACATCGCAAATCGTCTCCGGATTTTGAAGCTTCTGGGTTTGCTGATCGTAAGTGCAGCGGACGATTTTTGTTTTATAATGATAGCCGTGGTCTTTCGGGTCCTGGCCGTCGCCGGGCCTGTCTTTACCCTCAAAATCATAGACAAACGCGAGGTAAACGAATGGCTTGCCTTTCAAAAGCATCGGATGCAGCGCCATTCCCATTAAGCCACCCTGCGGCAGGGGTTTTCCGCCGTCAATGGAATCGCTCAGCTTATCGTAGTTGGGGAAAGTCTTCGCGGTGCTGAGGTCAATAAGTACCTCCTTGTTCCCGCTTGCAGGATCAATCCGGAGCACACGGTAATCTTTTGATTCGGTAACCCAAAGATGCTGGTCGAGACCGAACACGATTTCCCACGGATCGGAAGTGCCTTTGGCGATAATCTTTTTGTCGAACTGCTCCTGCCCTGCTTCCTGGGCAATGCAGGCCGCAGCCGGAATGAAAAAGCAGGATACCAGTACGTTTAGTCGCAAACTCCTTAAAAACAACATAATCGATAGCAGATACAAAGTGATTTGAACGATGCGTCAGCTAAGTAAAATCATGCCAAAGTTGGGTCGTAAACCCCTACTCTGTTTTTAAAGACTTCACCGGATCCAGCAATGCGGCGCGGATTGCCTGGTAGCTGACGGTGAGCAGCGTAATCACCAGTGCGCCCAACGTGGACACTGCAAAAATCCACCAGGAGATTTCGGTACGGTACTGGTAAGAAAGCAGCCAGTTATTCAGAAAATACCAGGCAAGCGGAATCGAGATCGCACAGGAAACAATCACCAGCAACACAAAATCTTTTGATAAAAGAGCCCACAGGTTCGGTACCGTAGCGCCTAATACTTTCCGGATACCGATCTCCTTGGTACGCTGCTCGGCAGTAAAGGAGGCAAGTCCAAATAAGCCCAGGCAACTGATCATTACCGCCAGTGCAGCAAATACGGAAGCAAGTCTGGCAATGCGTTCTTCTGTGGAAAACTTGGTAGCAAATTGCTGGTCTGCAAACTTGAAATCGAACGGACTTCCCGGACTAAGCTTCTGAAAAACACTTTCGATCTTGTCCAGCGACTCCCGCGCTGACATAGCCGGATTAAGCTTGATGTTGATCACATTCGCCCAGCCATAGTTAACCATAAAAAGCGCGGGCCTCACCGGTTCAAAGGGAGAATCCATCAACATATCTTTAATCACACCGACGACAGTGTAGGTTACTCCATTCCATTTCATGTACTTCCCGATCATCTCCGCAGGTTGCTTGTAGCCCATATATTTCAATGCGGCTTCATTCATAACCATGCCTGTTGAGTCCGTTGAAAATGATCTGGAAAAATCCCTTCCCCCGACAAACTGCCAGCCGACTGTTTTACCAAAATCGTGCGTTACGCCTACCGTGCAAAAGTTGTCCTTAAAATTCGGGTCTTTACCCTCCCATTCAAATCCGCCATTATTGGAGCTGTTTTGAGTGGGTGCCGTCGATGACGTGGACATTTCCACAGCGGCCCCTGTTTCCAGCAAACTCCCTCTTAATACATTGTACTGATTGTAAAGTTCTGGTGTGTTGATATTGACCGTGATCAGACCGTTACGATCATAGCCGATCGGACGGTTTTTAGCATGCTGGATTTGTCTGTATACGATGATCGTACCGATAATCAGGGTAATAGATACAGTGAATTGCAGGACAACCAGCACCTTACGCGGAACAGCGGCAAAACGTCCCAGGGAGAAGGTGCCCTTCAATACTTTCACGGGCTGAAAAGAAGAGAGGTAAAGGGCGGGATAACTCCCGGATATCACACCGGTGATGAGACAAAACGCAATGCCGGCAAACCAGAACAATGGGTTTGTCCACAGGAAATCAATCTGCTTGTCGGCCAGTACATTGAATGCGGGAAGCAGCAGCACAACCAGCGCAATGGAAAGCACGAATGCGCAGGCGACCACAAGCAAAGACTCACTTAGGAACTGACCGATAAGCTGGCCGCGCAGAGAACCGATTGCTTTGCGGATACCCACTTCCTTCGCCCGCTTTTCGGATCGGGCTGTACTCAGATTCATAAAATTAATGGAAGCCAGCAGCAGTACAAATGTTCCGATTATACCAAATAACCATACGTACTGAATGCGTGCATTGATATTGCCCGATGAATCCCAGCCGGAATACAGGTGCCACTTTTCCATCGGATGCAGGAACACCTCCGGTTTGAGGTAAGCCGTCTGCGGCGAGTGTTTGAGCTTGATGTGCCTGATCTTTTCAGATACCTGAGCCATATCGGCCTTGGGGCTGAGCTGCGCCAGTATCTGCCACGAATTATTATCCCATTCCGCATTGTCCAGCGCAGATTTAACCCAGCTTTGCGTTGCCACATACAAGTCCCAGGGTGCAATGAAAGTCAGGTCGCGAAATTCTGTATTATAAGGAAGATCTTCATAAACACCCGTCACTTTCAGGTTCATCGCATTATCAAGTCTCACGATTTTACCCACTGGATTTGCATTCCCGAAAAGAACCTTTGCCACACTCTCCGACAACATGATCGAGTAAGGTTCATCCAGGCCCGACCTCGTTCCGCTGAGCATTTTCAGTGAGAATAATTCAGGCGCTTCCTCGCTCATATAAGTGCCTTTTCTGGTGAATTTCTTTTCCCCATTCGCGACGATATGCTCCCCGGAAAATGACGACATAACAATGTATCTGAAGTCGGCGCCATAGTGCGTACGAAGTTCGTTCCCGAGTGGAGCAGGCATGTATTCACCGTAATGTTTGGTACCATCTGCCGTTACTGTCTGCATGACTTTGGCTACCCTGTCATAGTTTTGATGGTATTTATTGAATGAAAATTCATCATGGATCCAGAGCCCGATCAGCATGGCAACAGCCATTCCGGCAGCGAGCCCGCCGATGTTGATGAAAGAATATCCTTTGTTTTTGGTGAGGTTTCTTAATGCGACTTTGAAGTAGTTACGGATCATGGCTGGACTGGCTAAATAGGTTTTGGAATATTCGCGCGACTTCTTGTCCCTTGCAAAAGGGCGCAGCAGTTTAAATACATTCAAAATGTAGTGTCGCCTGGCACGTGCTACACCCACGGTTTGCACCCAGTGATCATACATTTCGAGCAAATCGCCCTGTACTTCCTCGGAAGTGTTCGGGTCAGCGAAGCGGGCCAGAAGCCTGGCGGCCCAATGTGGCGGGTTCATCTTTTTCATCTACCCTTTTGATAATTGGAATCCGGATTGCGGCAATGCATTCCACAGATCGTCACGAACTTGCTTTACTTCCAGCAGTACTTTTTGCCCAAGTGCCGTAACTACAAAAAAGCGCTTGCGGCGTCCGCCCCGCTCAGCAGTAGCCCCGCCCATGACAGAAGTCAGGTAACCCTTTTGCTCCATGCGCTGCAAGGTTGTGTGGACGGAACTGAATCCGACCAGTCTGCCCGTTTTACGTTCGAGCTCCTGAGTCACGGTTACTGCATAGGCATTCTCGCCCAGTATGGCGACGGTCAGCAACACTACCTCTTCAAATTCTCCCAGAAACACACGCTTCATAAACGCAATTTGATTTATTCCGATAATGTCGGTTAAATAACTGTACCGGAGCAGCTATTTTCCATAAATACCTGTTTTACAACTTAATGAAAACGAAATCCCAGGTAGCAGTGTGTTCGATTTCGAACGAAAATAACAAAATGGTCGGTAGATTATATTCAAGTGTGGCTATACTGATATGAATGCAACAGCCAAAACCAACTATGAAATTAAAAGCCATTCTTCTGCTTGTGCACTTATCCATGGGGATTGTACAGGCACAGATTAAACCCGATACCCGGCATTTTGACCAAAAAGGAGAAGCCACAATTACTTCCAACAAAGAGCTGGTTGAGATCGCCTGGCCGACTGGCGAAGGGAAATACGGAATGGTGCAGTTCGACCTTTCGGCTGGCCGTCCGCTTCTCAAACGCATTGCACTGGGCACCAAAGCTGCGCCGGTAACAGTGTCGGAAGATCTTGATGCCGCATTTCTGCTGACTGTCGGAAAGCGCGATCTGATGTCGCAGAACGGATGGAATATCTTCTTCGACAAAGTACCCTCGCGGCCATTTCAAACTTTTCCGGTCGTACTTAAAAAGTCAGGTATCTCGGTTAAAAGTATAGGTAGCCGCACCGTAGTAACCATCGGAAATCTTTCTGCCGACCGGTTTGCGGGTGTTTTGGAAGTGACTTTTTACAATGGAAGTCCGCTCTTCAATGTCGCAGCTGTCATGTCCACCAGCGCAAAAGCTTCGGCTATTGTCTACGATGCCGGACTGATCAGCAGAACGGACAAATGGAAAAAGCTCTTTTGGACTAATACCGGCAATCAGATTGAAACCGCAGCGGTTCAGTTCAGTGATTCGGCCCGGAATCTTGCCGTAAAATACCGCACGATCGCCGCGCAGGGCGAAGGCGGGGCTTTGGCTATCTTCCCCGCGCCGCACCAGTATTTTTATCCGCTGGATGAAGCTTTTAATCTCAAATTCATCTGGCACGGGAAAGGTTACCGGAACATGCCGGACGGATATGGGATCGGGATCCGGCAGGAACTGGAAGGCGACCGCCGCTTTGTTCCCTGGTTCAATGCGCCGCCGGGAACAGCGCAGCGACTGAATTTCTTCTGCCTGCTCAGTGACGCGGGCGGTAGTGAAGCGATCGGGGCGGTAAAGAAATTCACCAATGCAGATCAATATGTAAAACTGCCCGGCTTCAAAACCATGTCAAGTCATTTTCACAATGAGTTTATCATGAATGTGGTGCTGGCTGGCAAGCCTGTGCCCGAAAAGCCAGAGTTCGTGGAAGTATTCAAAAACCTCGGTGTGGATATGGTACATCTCGGCGAGTTCCATTATACCGCTCACCCGAAAGGTCCCGATTCGGTCAGGTTGAAGGAATTGCAGGCGCTTTTTACGCAATGTAAAAGACTCTCAGACAATGAATTCCTACTCATGCCGGGCGAAGAGCCCAACGAATTCTTTGGCGGGCACTGGATGCAGCTCTTCCCAAAACCTGTTTACTGGATCATGTCACGTAAGAAGGACCAGGCTTTTGTAGAAGACAAACCTGGTTTTGGCAAGGTGTACCACGTGGGTGATAAAGAGGATATGCTGAGATTGTTGCAGGAAGAACAGGGACTGGCCTGGACCGCGCATGCCAGGACCAAAGGCTCGGTGAACACGCCCGACATTTACAACCACGAAGCATTCTTTAAATCCGACCGCTTCATGGGCGCAGCCTGGAAAGCAATGCCCGCCGATCTCTCCCAGCCCCGCCTCGGAAACCGCGTGCTCGACTTGCTGGATGACATGAACAACTGGGGTGAGAAAAAAACGGTCATCGCCGAGGCCGACCTATTTACCATCACACAGGAAAACGAAATGTACGCGCACATGAATGTCAACTACCTCATGCTCGACCAGCTGCCGAAATACGAAGGAGGCTGGAAATCCGTCACAGAGGCAATGCGGGGCGGCAAATTTTTCAGTTCGACCGGCGAGGTATTGATGCATGAATTAAAGGTAAATGGAAAGCTGTCCGGAGAAACGCTCGCGCTGAATGCAGACGGGACTGCCAGTGTAAGCTTGAAGCTGAGCTGGACTTTCCCGATGAACTTCGTGGAGATCATTTCGGGTGACGGTGAAAATGTATACCGCGAGAAAACAGACCTTTCAAAGACCAAAGCTTTCGGCGAACAGCAATTCCAGTTGCGGCCCAGTCTTAAAGGAAGAAAGTGGATGCGGGTCGAAGCCTGGGACAGCGCAGTAAATGGCGCTTTCAGCCAAACTTTTTACCTGACGCCGGCAAACAAATAGCCTGGATTTACACAAACAGAAAAAGGCCGGAAGAGCAAATCCTCCGGCCTTTTGCACAGGTACTTTCTTCTAAAACAAACTATCAGAAGTTGTAAGTGATGTTTGCAAGCAAAGCGCGCGGTGTTTGCGGCGCGATGGTAGACCATCCTTTATAGTACTCCTTATTAAATGCATTGTTCAGCTTCAATCCGATCCGGTAGTTCTCGGCCTGGTAAAAGAGCGACGCATTTGCTACGGTATATGCCGGGAGCATAAAGTCGCCGGTTGAAACATAGTTGATCGCAAATCGCTCACTCGCGCCATTGATTCCCGCTCCGATACCAAATCCCGCCAGTTTTCCGCCCGGTACCTCGTAGTTCGCCCACGCATTGTAGGTATGCTTCGAGCCCGCGTCAAGTGGTCTTTTATTCAGGATTTCAGAATTATCCGATTTTGTGGTTTTGCTGTCATTGTTGCTGTAACCTGCCCTGATGTTCAATCCGTTCGCAGGATTTGCATTCAATTCAATTTCAAATCCTTTGCTGTAAATCTCGCCACCCTGGATTTTGTTGAATGGCGATGCAGGATCTGTGATAACCATATCTGTTACGCGGATATCGTAGTAGCTGATCGTCGCATTCAGCCTGTTCTTGATGATGTTGGTTTTGATACCAAACTCAATCTGATTAGCCTGCTCCGGTCTGAAAGTTTTGATCGTCTGCGGTCCGTCTTCGGGATTTCCAACCAGGGATGGCGCCACATTCGTGAAGCCGTTTTGATAATTGGCAAAAACTGAAACCTTATCCGCAACCGGCTGGAACAGGATACCGAACTTTGGTGAAAGCGTGGTCTGATTGTAATCGTCCTCGGAGGTTGATACACTTCCTACATTATCAAAATGGTCCAGACGAAGTCCTAACATCAATGAAAGCGTATTCGTCAGGTTCAAAACATCCGAAGCATAGGCGCTGTAAATGTTGTAACGGGATTTTGCATTCGCTACTGGTTGTGTCGCCAATACAGCATCTACGGCAGCGGTTGAAAGCGGGAAAGCAGTGGTTTCCACCTTTTCTGTCAGAGGATTATCACCGCTGGTGCCGCCGTCAGGAGTTACATTTCCGTAGAATGCATAACCTGTTCCATTGCTTGTGGAAATCGCCGAAAAGTAGTCCAGGCCAACAACAACCCGGTTCCGCATGGAGCCCAGACGAAAATCCCCGATGAAGTTCTGCTGGATGTCCGAGGTTCCAGTGTACTCATTTTGTTTATTCAAATAGCGGGTATATACATTATCTCCCAACACACCGAAATCAAAAAGGTAGGAATAATAGCCTTTTGTAGAGGTAGCACTTTTCGAGATCAGCGTTTGCGACTCCCATTGATCCGACAGTTTGTAATCCATTTCAACGCGGTAATTCTGCGTCGGGTTTTGTAGTGTCAGATCATTGCTTGTGAATGAAAGCTTGTTGTTATAGCCAAGCTCTTTGATGTTTCTGGCTGCCGTGGGCGCACTTCTGTTCAGGAAAAGGAACATCGGGTTTGTTTGCTCAGCCTGCGTAATCTCTCCGTAGAAAGAGAATGACAACTTGTTGTTGACTTTATAAGAAAGGGAGGGAGCTACAAAAAATGATTTTCTGAAACCTGCATCCTGAAAGCTGCGCTCGGTCGCATAAGAGGTATTCAGCCTGAAATACAGGTTTTTTTCTTTGCTCAATGCAGTGTTGAAATCGCCTGTGATCTGGTTGAGACCGTAAGAGCCAGTTGTAAACGACAGCTCACCGCCTGTTCCCACGAATGGTTTTTTGGTAACCACATTGATCAGCCCGCCATAGGAGCTCACTGCATTTCCAAACAAAGTGGCAGAAGGTCCTTTCAGCACTTCAATGCGCTCGATGTTGGCCGGATTGATCGTTCCGTTCGTAAGTCCGGGCAGACCGTTCACCAGCTTGGGCTGAACAGAAAACCCGCGCAACGAAAAGTACCCCGCCCCGTCACCGCCGCGACCGGTAGAGGTCCACAGATTTTCGACGCCAGTTGCATTCTTCAAAGCGTCATCAAAATTGGTGACGATCTGGGATTTCAGCAGGTAGTTGGTAATGGTGCTGTAAACCTGGGTATTCTCAAAATCGCGTAACGGTAACTTGGAAACGTAAGCCGTTTTGCTTCTTGAAAATTTGTTTTCACGCTCCCCTTCCACGACTACTTCACGGAGGATCTCGTCGCCGGCATACAATGTCACGGTTTCAAGGTCCACCTCGTTCTGAGCAATGGTAAAGCTGATTTCCTTGGTTTTAAAGCCTACGGAAGATACGGAAAGCACGTAGCTGCCGTCGTTGATATTGGCTATTTCAAAATAACCTGATTCATTCGTCTGCGTTCCGGTACTGGTATTTTTGATAACCACGTTAACGCCGGGAAGCCCGTTTTTCGAGATGTCCGCCACCGTACCTTTCACCTTGCCGGACTGGGCAAAACAGGGAGATGACAGGAAAAAGCAAATAGATAGTGATAGAAGAAGTTTCATTAATCTTATTTAGACAAAATATAAATCACAAATGTATTTTGCCAAATGCGCACTTCCAAGCTATTTGTAATAATTATAAAACGCACTGCAGCTGAATACAGCATCGCCATCCTTCACCCAGGCTGCCGTCGCATGCAGGATACATCTACCCTATTAGGGAACAAGAAAAAGGATCATAGGCGAATGACTTCTTCTACCATTCTTTTAAACGGCCAAGCCTCCATTAAATAAAATATTCTACTTGACATTGCGCTGATAAAGAATTTTACTACTTTTCGGGTACGTACCCGATACTTGAAAATTTTGTTTACCTTTTGCTAAGTCCAAAATTCGGAGGTAGTCGTGTTAAGTTCCGGGTACGCTACCGGAATTCTGTATCCAGTGCCAATTATTTAATGTTCCTTAACCCTTAATGTATGTTTCCAAAACTTTATTCAAAGATCACGGTTGTGCTGCTGACAGTAGCACTCTGCATGTTCGCCGGGCGGCAGACCTTCGCCCAGGAGATGCGAAATGTTCAAATCACGGTGTATGACAGTGCCTCCAAGACTACACTGCCAGGTGTCAACGTTGCGATCAAAGGCACTACCCGCGGCGGCGCAACTGACGCCGACGGCAGACTGAAAATCCAGCTGGCAGGCGATGAGATCGTTGTCGTTTCATTCATTGGTTATGAAAAGAAAGAAATTGTAACCGGCGCAAGATCAGAGATTGAGGTAGTGCTCGCCGCCAGTCAGACCATGCTCGACGAGCTGGTGGTGGTTGGTTACGGAACACAAAAACGCAGTGAACTCACCGGCTCGGTGACTTCCGTGAAAGCCGATGAGATCCAGAAGGTACCTACCAGCAGCTTTACGAGCTCGCTTCAAGGTAAAATCCCGGGTGTTTATATCAACCAGACCAGCGGGGCGCCGGGCGGAGCAGCTTCGGTACGTATACGGGGGGTCGGGACTACCGGAGGTAACCAGCCTTTGTATGTGGTGGACGGATTTCCGCTCGGTGGCGGAGGTATGGGTGTTTCCGGAAGCTCCGATCGTATTGACGGACTTTCGATCGTCAATCCCAATGACATTGAGTCCATTGAAGTGTTGAAAGATGCCGCTGCTGCTTCTATATATGGAGCGCGGGCTGCCAATGGAGTTATATTGATTACCACCAAACGAGGTAAAGACGGTTCTACCAGAATCAACCTCGATGCATATACCGGCATGCAGGAGCTCTGGCGCAAACCCGACTTTTTGAATGCAACCGAATTTGCAACACTGGCCAACGAACTGTACACCAATTCAGGCATGACACCTAACCCTGAATGGGCCAATCCCGGCTCTTTCGGCAATGGTACCAACTGGATCAACCAGGTGTTCCGCACCGCGCCGGTCCAGAATTACGATCTCAGGATCTCAGGCGGCAGTAAGAAAATTTCGGGCGCATTGTCGCTTGGCTACCGCGACCAGCAAGGTACTTTGATCGAAACCTGGTACAAACGCTTTACAGGCCGCATTACGGGCGATTTGAAAGTGAACGACAAGCTGCGTTTCGGAAGCTCACTCGCCTTTGCACTGTCACGCGCAAAAGGTCAGCAGAACCAGGAACTGCGGATCGGGATCTTCAACCTTGCGCAGCAATTCTATCCCACACTCGGCCCCAATGATGTGGTAAATGGCTCTTCTGCCTATTACACCACGCAAGGCGACAACCCGCTGCTCAGAGCGAAATCGATTGATAACCAACTGAGAAACATGCGGATGTTCGGTAATATTTTTGGTGAATACGAAATCCTGCCAGGTCTCCGCTGGAAAACCAATGTAGGTCTGGATACGGATAACAACCGCACAAGCACCTGGGAGCCAAAAGCTGAAAGAGGGCATTACCGTAATTTGCAGGCCATTCTGGGCGAAAATTATTCTCAGGGCCTCAACTGGCTCCTTGAAAATACATTATCCTACTCAGTCTCCCTGGGCAGCCACAAGATTTCTGCCGTGGCCGGTCAGACAGCACAGAAAAACACCGTCAACTGGATCGGCGTGACTGCGCGCGATTTTCAAAATGAACAATTACAGGTTGTAAATGGCAGCAAGGATACCGAGCGGCGTGCAAGCGGTACCGGATCCGAATATACATTGGCTTCGTACCTGGCACGGGTCAACTATGCATTTAAAGACAAGTACCTGCTATCCGCCAGCGTTCGCCGTGACGGTTCATCCAACTTCGGGCCAAGTCACAAATGGGGTAATTTCCCTTCCGTGTCAGCGGGCTGGAATATCTCCGAAGAAGCATTCATGAAAAATGTATCGCCGGTAAGCTCGCTGAAACTGCGCGCCAGCTGGGGAAGACTTGGAAATGACGCGATCGGTTCATTCGGTTACCTGAGCAGCATTCGGCTTGGCACCGTGAATGACAACTACGTACTCGGTGCAGGCCAGGCGCTTGAAATCGGCGCATCCATGTCCCGCCCCGGCAACCCCGACCTGAAATGGGAAACCAGCGAACAAACCAACTTTGGTATCGACGCTACATTCCTGAACGAGCGGCTTTACCTCACAGCGGATTATTACATCAAAACAACCAAAGACATGCTCGTGAGCTTGCCTGTATCTATCGAAGCAGGTTTTCAGGCGGCTCCTTCGGTCAATGGCGGAAAGCTGCGCAACAGTGGTGTTGAGCTTTTGCTGGGTTACCGGGGAGAAGCAGGTGCATTTACTTACGATGTGAGCGCCAATATGGCTACGCTTAAAAACGAAGTGCTCAGTCTTGGCGTGGGACAACCGATTACCGGCCCTACCCTTCCATTTACGAGCATCAGCCCGTCGTTCACACAGGTAGGTCAGTCGATCGGTTACTTCCGCGGTTATGTGGTGGAAGGTATTTACCAGACCAATGATGAAGTAAATAAAAGACTCCAGCCTAATGCAGTAGCGGGAGATTTTAAATACCGGGACGTGAATGGTGACAGCCAGCTTACCGATGCGGACCGCGTGAACCTGGGAAGCCCCTGGCCTACCCTGACCTACGGAATGAATGTAGACCTGGGTTACAAAGGTTTTGACCTGAATATCATGCTGCAGGGAATTGCGGGAAGCGAGGTTTTCCATTCCAACAAATTCGCGATTTATCCCCTTAAATATTTCGGCGGCTCGGGTGTGGTTAACGGATCGCGGGAAGTACTTGACCGGTGGACACCCGGCAGCGGAAAAAATGAAATCCCCCGTCTTGCCTACGTGGATGCCAATGGAAACTACGCCAACAGTTCTTCATTCTATGTCGAAGATGGTGATTACATGCGGATCAGGAACGTTACACTCGGATACAGGATCCCGCAGGACCTTCTTGCCAAAACCCGCGCATTCCAGAGCGCGCGGATATATGTGAGCGCGCAGAACCTGTTCACATTCACCAAATATTCCGGGTTTGATCCCGAGATAGGCAGCATTGACCCATTGCAGTCGGGAGTGGACAACGGCGTTTATCCGCAGCCGAGAACATTTATGGTCGGCGTGAGCTTTGGTTTCTAATCTTTAATCCTGAACAACATGAATAAGTATATCAAATACATCGGCACATTTCTGGTTGCCACTACGCTGGCTTCCTGCGGTGATCAGTTTTTAACACTTACCCCAAAGGATGTACTCACCGACGCCAACTTTTTTATCACAGAATCAGATGCGCAGGCTTCCCTGACCGGTATCTATGCCATTTTGCAGCGGGAGGAAACGTTCAGCAATGTGCGCGACGCAGCTGACATTGAATGGGCAATGGCGGGTGATATGTACGAAATGGACGGCAGCGCCAACCGGATCGAGCTGCATTCACTGAGCCTTCCTTCCAACAATACCATTTTGCGCGACGTGTACCAGGGCGCTTATCAGGGCATTGGCCGGGCTAATATCGTAATCGGCCGGGTGTCTGCGATGACTAACCTCGACCCGGCAAAACAGGCCAGCATTGTAGCACAGGCCAAATTCCTGAGAAGTTTGTTTTACTACCGTCTGGTAAGTTACTGGGGCGGTGTTCCCTTGGTTACGGAAGAACTGAATGCGACTTCCAAACTGGACATTCCGCGCGCGTCAGCAGCAGAAGTATGGGCACTGATCGAATCTGACCTGAAAGAAGCGGCTGCAACATTACCTGCCACCTGGACAGGTGCAAACGTGGGCCGCGCTACCAGCACAGCTGCATTGGGTTACCTCGTAAAAGCTTCGCTATGGCAGCAAAAATGGGCGGATGCGGTGAAATACAGTGAAGAAATCATCGCAAGTAATACCCACGACCTGCTTCCAAAATTCAGGGATGTATTCCGTGAGAGCAATGAGAACAACAAGGAGATCCTGTTTTCAACGCAGTTCCGTACGTCGGTGGATGCAGAAGGTAACAACCTCGTTAAAAGAACTGCCCCGAGAGGTGCGCCTTCTATATATACCGGCAGCGCCGCGTGGAGTAATTTTGTACCGCAACAACACTGGGTAAATGCATTTGAAAAAGATGCTGCCGGCAAGATCAAGGACAAGCGTTACTGGGATGTAATTATCGGCCCGGGCGAGGCGCACCAGGATATTAAAGACTTCGTGATGCCTGCGCAGGTACCGGCGGGCTGGTCGCGCACGGGCTTTATCGTGACCAAATACTGGGAAGCTCCCGCACCCACCAACTCCGGCGTAAATACGCCCATTTTGCGCTTTGCCGAAGTGCTGCTCAACTATGCCGAAGCCTTGAATGAAACAGGGAAATCGGCCGAAGCAATGCAGCTTGTCAACAAAATCCGCACACGTGCAGGACTCGAACCCAAGGCTACTACGCTTGGAAAGGATGCGGTACTGGATGCTATTTTCTATGAGCGCCGGATGGAGTTCATCTGGGAGCCGGTGGGCGCATTCTCCGACCTGAACCGCCGCGGCCGGTTTATCTCGTTCATTAAAGCCAACAGACCTAATTTTGCAACGCTGGAAATCGACAAAAAACCCTGGCTGTCCACGGTTCCGATCCTGTTTCCAATTCCGAGAGAAGCCTGGGACAAGAACAAATCCCTTGAACAAAATCCGCATTACTCGTTTTAGGACTGTCAACTCTTAAATCTGTCCCATGAAGGTTAGCGCGATTTCTATAATTGCCTGCCTGCTGGCTGCGGGGTGGCTGGGTAGCGAAGCAGCTGCCCAGCCCGACCTGCAAAGACGCAGGCAGTATCTGCAGGAAAGCCTCAAAATCAACGAGCCAAAGGATCATCGGCACGCGATCAGTCGCCGGATAACGGCACAGGACAGCACCTGGCTTGGTTGGCTGCACCGCACCGGCGAGCTGCCGCCCGACTTTTCAGCAATGCCCTCTGCGCCGTATTTGCCTGAGCCGCTGGTTACCGTCAGTAATGGAAAATCCTATCCTGTCCGCACCAGGGCAGAGTGGGAAACCCGGCGGGAATGGATTAAAAAAGAATATCAGCACTGGGTTTCCGGCAAGATCCCGCCCGCACCGAAAACATTTGAAGTAAAAGTACTTTCAGAGAAAACCGACGGCGGTACCCGCATTGAAATGGTTGAGGTCAGCTTTGGTAAAAACAATGCAGCCAAAATGACCTTCGAGCTGATGATACCGGCGGGTAAGGGACCGTTTCCCGTGTATATGACGCCATGGACGCACCGTAACTGGGCGCAGCTGGCTGTGAAGCGAGGTTACATTGGCTGCGTTTATGCTGGCGCTGATACAAAAGACGATACGCAGGCTTACCAGGCACTTTACCCCGAATACGATTTCACGGCATTAATGCGACGTGCCTGGGGAGCATCCCGCGTGATCGATTACCTGGTGACGCGAAAGGAAGTGGACGTGAAGAAAATCGCCATTGCCGGTCACTCCCGTAATGGAAAGCAGGCGCTCTGGGCCGGCGCATTTGACGAGCGCATTGCCGCAGTGGTTTCCAGCAGTTGCGGTACCGGCGGTATAACGCCATTTCGCATGAGTGATCCGCAGTATGTAAACCAGACGCTTGACGACATTGCTTCCAATGCAGCGCATTGGTTTCATCCCCGGCTGCGGTTTTTCTTCGGGCGGGAGGACAAGCTTCCCATTGACCAAAACCTGCTGATTTCACTCATTGCGCCCCGCAGTGTGGTGTTTCAATATTCCGTGGCAGAGCAGCAGCTGAATCCCTGGGCAAGCGAGCAGAGCTACCATTCGGCACGAAAAGTGTTCAATTTCCTGGGGGTACCCGATCACATTGCGCTGGCCCCGCGCATGGGCGAACACGCCGTGGCGGCGCGTGACGTAGCCAGGTGCATTGATTTCCTTGACAAGCAATTTGGAAGAAAAAACATCCCCTGGCAGACCGAACTGCAGTTTGATTTTGTATACGACAAATGGGCCGCAGCACACGCCGGGCAAGCTTCCGAAGCTGCACAGTTGAAGCCGGTGCATTTAGATCCTGCCAAAGCCCGGAACCAGAAAGCCGCTATCCTGAAAAACCTTCAATGGTTGTTGGGCGAGGAACCGTCCGGAGTACGCCCGGACAAGGTTGCGGTAACAGAATCGTCCCGTATAGACTGGATTGACAGGATCACCGGCAGGCCGGTTGTGAAAGGTGCTGTTGCTGAACATTTAGGACCATATACCGCTTTGGGCGACCATGTGGCAGCTACGGTTTACTATCCGGCTGACGCGACCGGCAAGAAAAAGATACCTGCAAATGGCAAAATACCGGTCGTGATTTATTTGCACGAATACGCTTATGCCCACGGCTATGCACATGGGTACAGTACGGACAGGCAGGGAAACAGCAGGTTATTCCAGACATTCACCGACCAGGGATTTGCAGTGTTGGCGCTCGATCTTTTTGGTTTTGGGACAAGAATGGAGGAAGCCCGCTACTTCTATGAGCGCTTCCCGGAATGGTCTAAAATGGGCAAGATTGTGAGCGATACGAAAGCCTGCATGGATGCATTGAGCACCTTTCCTGAAATTGATTCCACCAGAATTTTCCTGCTGGGTAATACCGTAGGCGGAATCGCCGCGATCATCACTGCCGCGCAGGATACTCGCGTGGCTGGCCTGGCAACAGTCGCCGCATTCTCGCCCTGGCGCGAATCGGACAGTACTTACGAATCGATCCGGAGTATTGCTGACTGGCACGGACTGATGCCAAAGCTGGGATACTTCGCCAAAAAACCGCAGGACACGCCGGTCGATATGGCCGAAATTATTTCGTGCATTGCGCCCAAGCCACTGCTGATTATTGCGCCTACGCTTGACAGGTACAGCAACATTCCGGCAGTTCGCGCAACGATGAAAAAAGCGGAATCCGTGTATGCGACAGGTAATTCAAGCGCTAATTTAATAGTGAGTTATCCCGAGGAGATTAACAGGATCACACCTGAAATGTCCGCACAAATCGCTGAATTCTTTGCGAAAGTGAAACCTTGAAGGAGCTGCCTTTAATGGCAGCTCCCTTCAAAACCGATTTTATTCATGACAGGACTATGTGTTTTTCACGTTTGTGAATTAAAAAATGTGCATTCCAAACGCACAAAACATTCCTCAATGTACACCCTCGCCGGATAACGGGAGAAGCGAAAGCCACTGGTGGCTCCTTCAACTGCTTTTCGGTGTTTTTTCAAACATCGCGAAGAATTTTAATGCAGTGGGAACGGAGATGGTGAGTACGGAAAGGTACTTCAAAAGCGTTTCATAAGCTTCCTGCTGTGAGGCAAACAGGAATGCAAAAACGGCTACGATCAGGATAGTGAGCGGAATGCGGAAACTGTTCCAGGTACCGTTATCACTGATCTGGCTGCGTATTTTCATCACTTCGGTTGTACCGATGGAAGTGAGAATAAAGTGCCGGAAACCGACATTGAAAATACTTAACCCCGCATCTGTCTGCAAAATAAGGCCTTTACGGATCAGCAGAGTCAGGTTGTAATCGTCAAATGGGTTCACAAGCCCGTCTTCGGCCAAGTCGTACAGAATGAACTTCTCTTCCTTGGTCAGGGACTGCCATAATCCCATATAGTAATAGTGCGATGTGATTTCCATCTTGAAAGCGAGGGAATCGCTGTGTATGCTGGCCTTTGTACTTTGCGGAAGTGGATTCAAAGCTAAAAGGGTTGGATTTTGCATGCTGCTCAGAAATTGTCCGGATTGTAGCTCTGCTTTCAACTCCCTTTCCCAGACCGGCTTCCTGAAACTGCTCCCCGGTTTCATATCCTTAATCCCCCTGATAATAATCTTGAAATGACAGAGGACTACATGCCATCTTTCGAGATCGTGCGCAGGCTGCCTCTGTCCAACGGGTTTTCTGTTTTCCAGTTGGTTGAGAGAATCGAGAAAATTAATGGGGTGAACAGTTGAAACAATGATAATCTTGCAATTACTCCGCTGTGTCAGTTCTTCCAGAAAATTCAGTTTGATACGGTTTGTATTTGCATTTTGAAGGTCATATTCAAAATGGTTGACAATGATAAGCTTGTACTTTTTATTGGCTGCATTTCTCTGGATTTTAAGCCACGGCCTGTTCGTCGAAGCCTCTTTTTCATTGTCGGGTATCATCAACATATCGGCGATGTAAACATTGCCCGGCAACCCTATTCCAAAGTTCAGGAAGAGCCCTTTTAGCCCTAAATACCGCTTACTTTTAATCTCTTTTCTAATAAGTTCAATCACGGAGGCGCCAGGAGGACCGATCATGAACAAATGCGCATTTTGATCATTGTACACCAGGAGCTGCTCATCAATCTCGTCCCAGCCTGTTTGTTTTGGCAAATTAAGTGCAAACAGCTTCCTGATCACGCGGTGCAGAAGGAACACAAACAGGATAAGCGCACCTGCAAAAATGAGCCAGTAAGAAATGCCCTTCCAGCCAATGCCGCCAACCTCAACAGGTGTGGGAAGTGCATAGGCGGTGTTAGCAGCCAGTATCTCGTAAGGCTTCGTTCCGTCTGGAAAGTGCGTTATAGTTGAACTTCCTACCCTGGTATACCCGCCCATTTTGTCTGCACCGGCATAGAACATTTCTTCACCGTGCGGTACATATTCCATCAACTTTCGCTGCAGCCATTTCGTGAGCTGGTCGGCCTGCTGCTCTGTTGCCTCTAACTGCTTACCTGGCAATATCCACACTCCGTCGTAAAACACGCCTGCATCTTTAGGAAGACCAGCCGCTCCTTGTCGTTCCCCGTATTCGCTGACAAACTGCCTGTGCCGGTAGCTCGCGAGTAATGAAGATTCGTGGTTGTATGCAAAAGTGAAAAAGTAGGCTACCGGTAAAGCGCTCATGATAATCAGCCTTGTAAATACCATGGTCGTAAAACAGGCGCTCAGACGGAACTTACCTGTGAAAATGAGCAATGAACGTCTTTGCCGCATTCGTGAAGTGAACCTAGCATATACCAGCCAGAAAACGCCGGCGACAGCAGCAAAAAGCCCGAAATGTTTGAAGTCGGTATTTACAAAAGCGGCAGTAGCAATAATCCCCACAATGCACCAGAGCGTTGATACAGCTCTTTTCTTTTGCTTGAACTTATCGTCGCCAAGTCTGAAATAGCTCCTTTTATACTGACTATTGAGGAATATGGATACTGAGGTCGCAGCAAACAGGAGGATAAACAGGAATTGCAAAAGAGAAGTGTACAAGGAGAAGATCAACAACAAACAGATGATTACCAGATTAAAGCCGATAACAAGTAAATAGCGGGGTTTGAATTTTGCATTCGGACCAAGCCAGGTAATGTCGAAATAATGCTTTTTCAGGAAGCTGGGCCGCTGATAGAGCAGGTAGATAACCACAAAGAGAATAGCAAGAAACAGAAAGAATACCAGCAGCAATGAAAATGTAAATACGAATACTTTGGTATCCCGCTCGGAAGTGAACCCGGCATCTTCGAAAATAACAATGTTGTAGGGCAGCTCACTAAACGGTAAAACATATACGTTAAATGTCTTTTCGCCGTACTTGGTCTCCATTACCGTGGCTTCTTTGCCGCTAAGTATCGGCAGCAGATCTGTCTCAGAAAACTCTTCTACCAGGTTTTCGTTTAAGTTTTTGAATGGATAGGAATGGTACAACACTTTACCCGTCTGGTCGGCAATTGCAAACGTAAACCCCTTGGGGAGCAGGGGTCGCGTAACGCTCTTGGGAGTAAATGCAATTGCAACACAAGTCACGGAATCATTTTTTTCGGCCGCTCTCGAGACTACGGTTATAAAGCTGCCGGTAGTCCAGGAAACAACCTGTTCCAGACCGAATGCAATTTCCTCTTTACCGACTTTGATATGATTTGGGCGTCCTTCAATGATCTGTTTAAAATAGATCCTGTCCCCATAGTTAGACAACGGCGCACTCTGCCTGCGGTTGTAATTGTATTTTTCTTCACCAGTGGTGTCCAATCCAAACATTTCTACCATATCCACGCCTCTTAACAGACCAGCCAATAGTTTAGCTGATTGCAGATCCTGGAATGATTGAGTAAGCGAGGTTTGTTTATCAAGAATTGCCGGCGAGATATCACTGAGACTGCGCGCTAACTTATCTTTTCTGCGCGCAGAGTCAACGGAGGTAATCACCCGATAAGCACTGATAATGTCCTGCTTGTATGCATTTTTAATATCGTGCGCGAGACTCCGGGAGCTCACCAGAAATGGATCCTCTCCTGGCCGCATGGTTTTGTTGTATTTTAAAAACGCAAATACCAGGAATGCGAGCAGCAGCAGCGACGAGGCGAATGCAAAAAGTCCATCAAAAACTGTAAGTCTGTCCTGGCTGCCCATGTGATAGAGCTTGATCCAGGGCAGGCAGAGAACAAGCGCCAGCATGATAAAGAGCATCAATACGACCAGATTCTCGGGTAAGCTGGTGTTGAGCTGCTGGTACTTTTGCGCCTTCAATAAACCTGCGAGCGTTACGTAATTAGTCGAATCCAATCGGATCCTCTGCCGGAACAACTTATAAGCGGTGCCTCCCAGGCGGATGTTTCTGACACTGTTATTGGCGTATAGTTTCCGGTCAAGAGAGTCAAGCCCCAGAGTTGTTATACCGCTGGGGAATGTCTGGTAAATGATCTCATTATTGCTGCCGACCAGCAGATAATTGTCAAAAGCCTCGCCCGACAGCAAAGGATCAACAAACTTAGGGAGCAGATACTCCATATTGATCCGTAACCTCTTGTTTATCAATCCAATCTTGACATGATTACGGTTCATCGAAATAAATGTAGAACTATCCTGCCGGTCTGCTTTACTGATGAGAGATAATTTGAAATTAATGCTTTTAAAGGTATTGATATACGTTTGCGCATTGGTGGAATCTCTTTCATAAGCTATGAGCAACCGGTTCATCAGTTCGACCGAATTTTTGATCTTGTTATCAATATTCCGATCAATATTCTGAATAGCCCGGAACCGGAGATCCTCCACATGCCGCCTGTTGGATGGAATGTAGATAAAGAAGTAAAGAGCGCCGGCTACCAGGATAAACAGGAGTGTCGCCAGGACAATAACCTGCTTGCGATCCAGCCGGAAAAAGCTTGAAAGCGAAACGGCCGAAGCTTCCCCGTCCATCATTGTTTGCGTTTATATTGTAGTTATTACCAGGAAAACTGCATTGTAATTGGTGGTCAATTGATGTCCGGAATGTTCAATGTCCCTGCAAACCGGAGCAGGTCAACAATTTTGTATGCAGCCGGATCCTCTGTCATCAATCCGAACCGTGGCTTCCATTGAGGATCCCTGAGAAAGGAATCGCGGCTCTGTTCCAGCAGTCTGATAAATACCTCACCGACAATCGTACCTCCCACTTCACCGAGCTGATTTCCGTTTTGACGTACCTCGGCTTCTTTCAGTATGTAGTACCAGAGCGGGGTTTGTTTGAGCAACAGCTGATTGTCCGCATTGAGAATGTCGATGGTTCCCTGGTGCAATGCGATCTGCTGAGGAGATGGATTCGGGAAGGGAGACCTCAGCAACTCTTCTTCCGTAAGCGGATCAATTCCGAGGTTCGCGGCAATAGCTTGTCCGGTACCAACCCTCAGCGCCATACTCCGGATCAGGTTCCGGGAAGAAAGTGTCGCAAACAAATTACCGCGTGCCGCCGGGCCGGGTAGCTCTCCCATACTGAATGCGACGCGGGTGTCAATTTTTCTGGCCATGTTAACCGCCTGCACACCGTCAGCATTGAAAAAGCTCTTCCAGCTGATAATCCAGTCACTCGGTACCGGCCTGCCTGTGAATCTGAATGCCCAGGAGAACTCCGAATTGGTAAATACCTGATTAAAACGATAGGTATCCCGGATCTGGCTGTGACCAAACCGGTAGGCTCCAACAGAAAACTCTACGGGCATAAAGAATTTTTGATTCACCGGCATAAGCGAAGGACCATCCTGCAAAATCTGGGCGGCCTTTGTGGCGCCAATGATTTTGGACAGATAATCGTGCATTAACACCCATTGATAATGCCTCCTTACTTCCAGTTGCGCTTTTACAAAAAGTTTGTCCGTTGGCAACTCAGGCTCCTCTGCCTTAATTGCATCCACTACCGCATTATGAAATTTGATAATACTCATGTGAAACTGGGCTACAAACAGGTTTTCATCATTCCGCGGATCGGCGATGATTGCCCTGCCCAGCGCGTTTCGCTGCAGATCGAATGGCATGACGGGAATGGTGCTGTTAATCTGGCCTACAACAGTATTCCCCAGCAGCAGCTTCAAACCGTCATTGTCGTACAGGAATGAATCCACCCCGGGCCCGTCGCCGTATACGCTGTCCAGTTCGAGATTGGGTGTTCTGTAGTTGATCAGATCTTTGGCATCCTGAGAAACCTTGATATCTGAATCCACATCGAGGGTAATGTCGTGATCGACAAACTGCCCGAAGTAAGTGTAGCCGGACTCCATAGTACTGTTATCCGCCTGAAACGTACTTACATCTTCCAGCATATTGAGGCCGAGCCTTTCAAGTAACTGGTGATTTGCGTCGGTATAGGGTATTTCCGATGCCCCTTCAAACAAATAGCCAAAGCGGTCCACCCTGCTGTTTTCAATAAATGAAGGCGAAAAGCCGAACATGGTTCTTCTGAAACCGTGGGCAAGTCTTTCGACTTTCTGAGGAGGAACTACTGTTACGCTGGACATAGCAACCTGGGATTTTGAAGGTGAGAATGATGAATAACCGATACCCCAAAGTTCAGCCGCTGCCACATCAATATAAATACCTGATTACTACTATATTGTATCCTAAAATTTGGGGATATTCTTTTTGTAAATAGCGCTATACTAGCTAAGTTTACCTAAACGCCTCCTCTATGAAAAAAATGCTGCTTGTGCTGCTTCTATGGTCACCTGCGGGCAATGCCTCCACTCAAGCGGTTGACAGCCTTAAAAAAGATTTGTTATCAGTTCGGAATGCATCGGCCGGGTTGGTTCGCGATACCCTTACCTGCAGAACACTCAAGGCGCTGATGCGCGCTTATGTTGACATCAACATCGATTCGTCATCACGGTACAACGAGCTGCTCATCAGGCTGAGTGAAAAGCCCGGTCTGGAAGCATACCTTATTTACGGTTACCAGTACGCAGGTTATTTATATCAGGTCAGAGGGGATTATCATCAAAGTATCCGGTTCCATTACAAAGCCCTGCCACTGGCTGAAAAGATGAAGCAGTACTCCAGAATGGCTGCATCGCTGGGTTGGCTGGCGCATTCGTATGCAAGTCTCAGGGAATTCAGTAAAGCTTCAAAGCTTTGCCTGCAGGGTCTGGCAGTGTTGCGCGCCCATCCGGATTCATACGTACAGGCATCAATCCTGAATGTGCAGGGCGCGATTTACAGGCAGCAGGGCAATTTGCAAGCCGCATTGAAAGTCAACCAGGAATTGTACAAACTGGCAAAAAGCAATCAGCATACCTGGTACGAGGCGCAGGGCTTGCACGCGATTGGCTGGGTTTACAAGGAAATGAATGCATTTCCGCAAGCGCTTGACTATTTTTCACGCGCACTGGATCTGGCGCAAAAAACGGGCAGTGTCGATTTGGAAGGAAGTATTCTGCTAAATATCAGCAATCTGTATTTCAAACAGGCCCACTGGGACGAGGCGCTTTTTTACTGCAACAAAGCCAGGACAAATGCCCAGCGCGTGAGGAACAGCAGTATTGAGGCAGAAGCTTTTGAAGCGCTTTCAAAGATTTACAAAAAAATCAACAAACCGGAAAAAGCACTTGCCGCGTACGAAAACTTTGTTCTGCTGCGGGACAGCCTATCAAAGGAAAAGACCGAACACCGGATCGAGACTTTACAGGCGCAGTATGACAATATCAACAAAACAAATGAGCTTCAAAAAAAGCAGGTTGAGCTGATAACGCAGCGGCGGACACGCAACGGGTTGTTCATTGGTATCGCATCTATTTTGCTGATTGCCGGTCTGTTATTCTGGAGTAACAAGCGCCTGCAAGCCAAAAACAGACTGATTGACAAGCAGAAGGCTGTATTGGAAGTGACAAAGGCTGAGCTTGCATTCAGCAACAGTACCCTCGAAATGCGGGTGAAAGCCCGTACAGAAGAACTGGTCAATGTAAACCGGGAGCTTGTCGCTAAAAATGAGGAAATCCGGCAGGCGCTCTTTAAAGGGCAGGCGATTGAACGTAAACGCGTGGCCATTGAATTACACGACAACCTGAGTAGTCTGTTAAGTGCTGTTAACATGAGCATTCAGCACCTCAACCCGCTGCATTTATCTGAATCTGAACAGTCCGTTTACCAGAATGTAAAGTATCTTGTCCAGAATGCGTATGTGGAGGTACGTAACATTTCTCACAACATCCTTCCGGCTGCACTTGAAAAAGAAGGGTTGGTAAGAACACTGGCCGTTTTGTTGGACAAACTCAACCAGAACTCTCCATTGCGGTTTTCAATGAACATTGCCGGTATGGACCAGCGGCTGCCAGTTGAGATCGAGTTTAATACGTACAGCATTGTGCTGGAGCTGATCAACAACGTGATCAAACATTCAAAAGCATCATTTGCCGGGATCAGCCTGCAACGAACTAAATATGGCGTCGAAATAGCAGTGACAGACGATGGGGTAGGTTTTGGAGAAAATCAGGCGAAGCGGGGAATCGGCCTGCAGAATATACATACCCGGCTGGAATCCCTCGGCGGGACACTGCACATGACACTCCCGGCGGGGTCCGGGACGCGGGTATCTATAAAGATTCCCATCGAATCGGATTGTTTCGAAGGGAATCTTACAGTCGCCTGACGCCTGTTCTCAGGGCGTTGGCGGACCGGTTGGGTTCATATGGTCCATGGTATCAGGCGCGGGCAGCTCTGCTTGCGCCCAGGTGAGCTGAGGCGTGATAATATCCCATAGGGGCTGGTATCGCTTGAAGTCTGCCTCGCTGAATTGCGCGTACATATCAATATTCAAAAACTTGATAGGTGGGTTTACAGGCAACGAAACCCGTGGCGGGTTGTCCGGAAATGGCGGTGCTTCATCCTTTTTCGTGCCTGGAATAAATGAGAAAACGATGGACTCAATCCCCGGGTAGGGTGTGCCAAGGTTATCACACATCCGGAGCGCAAGCCGGCCATCAACGGCTACGCCAATGTGCGCATAGCCTTGCAAACGAACATACTTCAATGGGTAAGACATATTTCTGAATTGTAGTTAAAAATTGAAGGTTTATATAGCAAGCTTGTATAGTTAGTTCAATGCGTTCTATCGAAGAAAATCTGCGATTGAATAGCGCAAAGTTGGCCGGTTTTTACACCAGCTAAAATCCTTGGTTATCATGATTTTGCATCCTATAATTATGGGATTTTTGGCGGCGGGTTTTGGTATTTCGATAGAGAGATCCCGCCCGCTTCTTACTTTAAACAAGGATTGCTAAACCCGAACTGTATGCGAATTCTGATTGCTGAGGACCACAGGATATTACTGGAAAGTCTTGCCATGCTTTTATCGAGTATGAAAAATGTGGAGGTAGTTTCGAAGCATACAAACGGACACCAGGTTCTGGCAGCACTGGAAAAGGATCCCGACATCCATCTGGTAGTTTCTGATGTTCAGATGCCTGTGATGGGCGGGATTGAATTAACTTTGAAATTACGTGAACGCTTTCCCGGCATTAAGATCTGTTTACTGACCGTGGCAGACAAACCTGAGACCATTAAAGAAGCAATCCGCGCAGGCGCCGACGGTTATATACTAAAAAGTGCTGACCGACGGGAGCTGGAGACGGCCCTAAACCTGATCTGCGACGGAAGCAAATATTATTGTGCAGAAGTTCTCACAGCACTTGCCAGAGATACCGCGCCCGATCTCATTGTTCCGGGAGAAAAACCGCAAAGCATAGCAATCACCAAGCGTGAGCTGGAAGTACTGCGATTGATCGCGCAGGAATATTCAGGAACAGAAATCGCTGAAAAGCTTTTCATCGGTGCAAGCACTGTGGAAACGCACCGCAAACACCTGATGCAAAAGCTCGGCGTGCAGTCTACCATCGGGCTCGTCAAATACGCATTGAAGTTCCAGCTTATCTAGTATCCCCTACCCGCGCCCGTGTTGCGCCCTTTCCTGCATTTCTCCGCCACAGCCTTCCTGTTGGCGCTACTCCCCCGCACCCCTAATATCCCCTGATTTTAGGATATAAAATCACCATAATCAAGTATTTACTACGACCGGGATAACCCTGAATTTTGATGTGTCGGAAGGAAGAGGCGAATGGAAGATTTTAGTCAATTATATTAATCCTTACTCCTATGTCAATCAGGATCTGCCAGGTATTCTTGCTTATTATGTTCTCCAATGTGTTTGTTTTCGGACAGGAGGCTGTAGAACAATCGAGTAAGGCCAATTCTTCAAAGAAAGCCAGCGAGCCTCTTGATACCACGGCTCTGACACAACAACAATTCGACAACATTCTTAACAAGCAATTTGCTGCCCTGATTACCGGGACTTCAACAAGTGTAATTGGCTCCTATGCTTCGTTTGACGTAAAAGAAGGCACCGTATCCTTTGCTCCTAATCACTTTTACGAAAATGGCAATATCCTCACGGCTAGAGCTGCTGGCGGAGTGTCCGAGGGAGCATTGGAACTGTTCAATAAATCCAAGCTTAATACCAACTTATCCCTTGACTTCCAGTTTCATATATTTGGTCAAAGAAATAAGAGTGTAATCATTGACCCAGCTAGAAAAAGAGCTCTCCAGAAGAATCAAGTTGATGCAGATGAAAAATACAATGAGGATATTATTTACCTCACAGAATATGAGGCTTGTGAACTTGAATTAAAAAAGATCCGGCTGGAAGAGAAGGTTGCAAGCATCGGAAAACAAGGAGCAGTTATTACAAGTATGTTGAGCAAGGCACGGGAAGAGGACAAAGTAAAACTTCAACTTAGTCTCGACAGCCTTTCGCTTGAAAACATCAAAGCAAACAAAGAATTGCTTTCCGTTCAGAAAGATTTGGCTAACAATAAAGACCCACTCTGGAGAAGCCGAAAAATTCAGGATATTGGAAATAATCGGGCCGGAATACTGAAAGCCAATAATTTCTCCAATCTTGAAGTCAGAGGTTTTTCATTCAGTTGGATCTCCTTTGGGCTTGGGATTAGAAATGACGCATTCAGAACGTTTGACGACAAACAAGATCCTGCCAGTCAGATCGTAAAAGGCAATTTCATTTCTCAGCAAGCATTTATTCAATTCTCTTACTACGACTGGTCAAAAACAGGTCCCAAAAACATCTATTTCTCCGTTCGTGCTATTGTCCGCAATACGAGCAACCTGGCAGATCTTGATAAGATTGAGGTCACTGATGTAAAAGAGTATGGTCAGAACGGTGTGAGAAGATACTCGGAGAGCACGCTGACAGCATACACGGGTACCCTGAAGAAGAATATCATAGAAGTGGTCCTAAATCCGGAACTATACTTCTATCCTTTTAAAAAATGGTTATTGGGTGTTCATCTTAACCCTAATATTCAGGTCAGGGGAAGCGATGATCCTGTATCTAATCTTGAAAGCGGATTGATATTCCCTTTCCGGAATAAAGAAAAAGACAAGCCGACAGTCAATGCAGAATTGTACTATAATCTCCTGAATGTATTTGACGCCAATGCGATCAAGCATTCCAGTAGCCTGGGCGTAAGGCTAGCATTTCCGATTGAATTCAAACTATAACAACATACAAACATGGGAAAGACTCTTAGTAATGGTTCTGCGACATTCACATTGAAGTACCGGGCCGTGTGTGATGAAGGCGACTTTGTTGGCGGGTGGAAGAATGAATTAGAAGCATTGGCCGATGCTCGTAATCACCAGAGCGGCGAAAAGTCGCATGCGGTTAGCCTGGAAATGAAACAAACGCAAACCATGATGTTCAGCTTAGATCAGTTTGATCAGTGACAGCAATTAGAAACTAACAATCATGATCCTCCCCGACATCCCCATTCTCAATACAGCGCTGGCGATTGTTGTTAGCTGGGCTTTGTTCGCATTGTTTTGCAGCTACATTCTCGAAGCCTTCATCCAGATCATCGGCGAACGTGGAAAGTTTATGAAGGATTATCTTTATAAACAGCTCATGGATAATATCAATGGCATCAACTGGGCCGACCGGATTTATTCTCACGGGTCCATTGATCTGTTAAGCCGTGACCCGAAAAAACCTTCCAATGAAATTTCCCCTAAACTGTTTGTCGAAACGCTTTTAGAAGTAGTGGGAAATTCATTGATTGTTCAAAGCAACATCCGCACGCTGAATGCACAAGGCATTGTTGTCGCATATCAATCTGCGCTGTTGCGGAATTTCAAATATGCTACCCTGGTCCTCAATCAAAGTGACCTCTCGGCGCTTTTCAGACAAGCCATGCAGTATGCTGAGCTCCATGCTGCAACCGGTCCCGGAGGGGCGATCAACGAAGTGGCTTTACACAACTATCTGACGGAATACCTCGAAAAGTGGTTTGGCGAATTCACGCAAAGGCTCACGTTATGGTACAAGAAACTCACAAGGCAAAGGCTGTTCTACCTGGGTGTGATCATCGCGTTCGCCATTAATGTAGATAGTATTGAGCTCTTTGAATTCTTCGAAAGTAACCCTCAGGCAGCGGCGAAAGTTGTGCGTTTCTATGAAGAACATCCTTCCCTGCATACAGATGCGGCTGCACTCGCTCAGGTACAGGCAACTCTGGCCGCCGTTCCCGCGGAAACGCAACAAATTGACACGCTTAAAGAGCAGGCAATGGCGCTTCTTCAACTTAAATCAAGCGAAGCGCAGCAGCAGCTTACCAAAGAGCTTGATACCTTGATCAGCAAAACCATGCTGCCTGTCGGACTGAAACACAGCATTGTTTTCAAACCACCTTATCAACAGCACATTGTAAACTGGGGCACAACCTTGCTCAAAATACTGGGTGTGCTTATCTCCGGGTTTGCCGCCAGCTTCGGCGCCCCATTCTGGTTCGACCTTTTGAAAAAAGTAACTAAACCAAAGCCCGACAATGCAGTTCTATAATATACATAGCCACATTTTCAATATCCGGAATGCACCCAGAAACTTCCTCAACATGTTTTTGCCGGATAGTGCGGCCCGGCTGGTGGACTGGTTTACCAACACGGCTCCGGGCGCAGCCGTGTTTCAGTTTCTACTCTCAAAGCTGGGCGGAAACCTGGGCAAAAGGTACGCTAGCTTTTTGCAGGTAGGAAAAAGCCGGAATCAACGCGAAATTTTCGAAGGGCTCAGAAAGCAGTACGCCGATGACCCGTCTATCAAGATCGTTGCGCTCACCATGTACATGGAGCATTGCGGCGCCGGGCCGTCGCAAACAGGTTACGAAGGGCAGCTAGAAGGGATCATTGAAGTTAAAAAAGAAAATCCTGATAACCTGCTGGTTTTTATGGGAATTGATCCTCGCTGGAAAGGCGGTGGTAAGGAGTTAAAGGAAACGGTGGAAAGGTATTTTGAAACAAAGATCCAGGTCAGCGCTGACCGGTCCGTGTACCCGTTCGCGGGTTTGAAGATCTATCCAAGTCTTGGATTCTATGCTTTTGATGAAAAACTGAAAGAAACTTTCGAATGGGCTGCGCAAAATAGCGTTCCGGTTTTAAGCCACTGCAGTTACCTGGGCGGAATTTACAATAACGATACCGAATTTGTCAACGCAAGCCTGAACCCATTCGACGTTTACTCAGGACGGCGCTACTCCGAAAACTTTGACGAAAATACCCCACCTCCCACTCCGGACGATTCTTTTAATGTATTCAAATGGGCATTGGGGCAGAACAATAACCTTCGCAACCTGCATTCCTGCTCCTACTTCCTGGAACCAGCCAGCTTCGAATCTATTTTAAAGTATTTTACTGAAAAAGGTACGCCGTTGAAGATTTGTCTCGCGCACTTCGGGGGAGATGACCACGTTCTGGACGAAGCCTCAGGAGCAATAACCAAAGAGCTTTACGGTATGAAGCAGGAAAACTGGTGTTCACAGATTAAATCGCTCATTATGAAATATCCTGAGAGTGTTTTTACAGATATCTCCTTTACCGTAGGAAATTCAAAAACGCACAAAGAATTCTTCAAATATCTCCAAAATCCGCAACTAAGGAACCGCATGCTGTTTGGTACCGATTTCTTCATGACGGAACGTTTGTTACCCGAAAAGGACGATTACGCAACCTTCAAAAAAGCTGCTCTGAAAGAGACCTTCGACAAGACAAATGCATGGGAAATAATGGCTTCGACAAATGCAGAAACGTTTTTGCAGAGCAAGTACTATCCGGTAGCAAACACCTGAACCAGGCCGGCAGCTGAAATCAGGAAGATGAATGCGACGCCTTTTTTCCAGCCGAACTGCAGCTTTCAAGTTTTTTAAAATAATACTAAATCAGAAAAATATTGGATATTTACGCTCAGTAACTTCTTTGGCGAATACCATTGAATCCTGACCCACTGAATCATTTTGAACCTGCTGCTTCCGGATCTGCAATGAGCAGAAGGGAGTTTGAAATTATCTACCGGGATAATTGGCGGGATTTGTATGATTTTGCCATTTCCAAAACGCGGGACAAGGATGTTGCCGAGGAAATCGTCCAGGCGCTTTTTGTTAACCTTTGGGAAAAACGGCAGCAGCTCACGATCGCCAACCCGCGCGCATACCTTTTTACCGCAGTCCGCAACCGCATTATCGATCATTTCAAGGAGAAGGTTTTTTACGACCTCGATTCCGCCTGCGAAGAAGCTGCACCGGATTTCCCATTGTTCCTCGAAGAACTTGAAATGCTTTTTCAGGAAGCAATGGGCCAGCTTCCGGAGAAAACGCGGGATATATTTTTGCTGAACCGTTTCGAGGGGAAATCTGCACCCGAGATCGCCAACCTGCTCAAACTCCCCGCCCGCACCGTGGAATACCACATTACCCAGGCTCTGCGCAAGCTGAAATCCGCCGTGCGCAACACGATCACGCTCTTCCTGGTTATCTGCAATATTATATTTTAAAGAAATAAGTGCCTTCCACTGCGATTGTACATAAACTTTCAAAGAAAAGTTTAAACAATTTGCGGTGCGCTCCTGCTTTTCAGTCTTACTAAAAAGACACGAAAGCACTTTATGAGCAAACAAAACTTCTACCACTTACTTGACCGCTACCGATCAGGCGATTGCACCGACAAGGAAAAACGACTTGTCGAACAATGGTTTGCCATGCTCGACGAGCCGGTACCAGTCCGGAGCGAGCAGGAAAACAGTGAAATTGAAGAAAGGATCTGGAATGCAATCATGCAAAACGACACGGCCGAACCCGTGCAGCCGGCGGTTTCATTCCCGATGTGGAGATGGGCGGCTGCGGCAGTTATGCTGATTGGTATCGCATTCGGCTCCTATAAAGCTTTTTATAAGAACAGCAACTCGCGCCAGGTTACCTCGGCCCGGCAAGGTGAATCGCGGATCTCGCATTCAAACCAATCTCAGAACGAAGAGAATATCACCCTGCCCGACGGCTCCACTTTGATCTTGTCGCCCGGAAGTAAGATCTCCTACCCTGCTGGGTTAGCAGGCAAAAATCGCGTGCTCCATTTGACGGGGAAAGCCTTTTTCCGCATTTCGCGCGATACCGAGCGCCCTTTTCTGGTGCATAGCGGCGAAGTAGTCACGAAGGTATTGGGTACCAGCTTTTGGGTGGAAGGCCGCGAGAACAACACAGCCATTGAAGTCTCCGTCGTGTCCGGAAAAGTGTCGGTGTCAAAAAACGAGCTCACGGTCGGTGCTGAAAACAGCAAGATCAAAGATGGTGTGATACTGACAGCCAACCAGCGCGTGAAATATTCGGTACAAACGCACGCATTCGAAACCGGTTTGATCGCCAATCCTCAGCCTGTGAATGCAGCTGTTACAGCAAACGTCCCTGCTGTGGAAGCCTTCATTTTCAGGGATACCCCGTTTACGGACGTGATTGCCAAGCTGGAAAAATCATTTGGCGTGGAGATTATCCTGGAAAACGATGCGATGAAAAGCTGCCTGTTTACGGCTGATATGACGCAGGAACCTTTATTTACCAAACTGGACCTGCTTTGCGCTTCCGTGAACGCCAGCTACGAAGTGCGTGGAACGCGCATTTTGATCAGCGGCAAAGGCTGTTCGTCGCCTCAATAACTGAATACCAATACCTTCAATAAAAAAGAGCCGAAGGTGTTACCAGCACTTTCGACTCCCGTTAATTCCCTTTCGCTCCCGGCTTTTGATCACGGCAATGGAGCGGGCGGGGCTTTGTTCAACCTTTTCACAGTCCTAAACAAAACATGTAAAAGTAATGAAAAACCGGATACGTCTCCATCCTCTATTCCTTGACCTTATGAGGATCAGCTTTTT
Source organism: Dyadobacter sp. Leaf189 (assembly GCF_001424405.1). Lineage (GTDB taxonomy): Bacteria > Bacteroidota > Bacteroidia > Cytophagales > Spirosomataceae > Dyadobacter. The sequence goes on along the minus strand of NZ_LMPS01000001.1, from coordinate 1,755,451 downwards.
ACAATCTGTCCTGGCATTGCTGACCATTTCCCTTGCCCATTCACACGATGGTCGCTCGCAGGATTTGCTTGACCGTTCTGTAACAATCAAAATGGAAAACGCGCAGGTTAGCAAGGTGTTAACCACCATTGAGCAGCAAACCCGCGTGCGTTTCGTGTACAGCTCCAATACCATCGGCGCCAACCGGAAAGTGACTGTGAATGCAGTTAACCTGAAACTGTCCGAAGTACTGAACCTGACATTAAAACCACTGAATATCAGCTACGCGATCGTCGGCGGACAGATTATGCTTCAAAACCAGTCCATTGAAGCGGCTCCACCGGCCGAAATACCTGAGCAACCCGCTCCGGCTGACAAGAAAGTGTCAGGCAAAGTCTCCGACGTCAAAGGCGGGCCGCTGCCGGGCGTGAGCATTGTGGTCAAAGGCACGCAGCAAGGTACCATCAGCGACGGTGAGGGGCTTTTCTCGATCGTTGTTCCCGATGATAATGCAAGTCTGATCTTCTCATTTGTGGGGTATGTCAGTCAGGAAATCGCGGTAGGTGCGCAGAGTACGTTCAATATTGTTTTGAAAGACGATGAGAAATCGCTGGATGAGCTGGTGGTGGTAGGTTACGGAAAACAGTCTACCCGCCAGCTTTCCAGCTCGGTTTCTACGGTTAGCGGGAAGGATTTTGCGGATCTGCCTGTCACGCAGTTCTCACAAAAGCTGCAAGGCAAACTCGCCGGTGTGCAAATCTCCCAAACGACCGGAACACCCGGCGCGGGAATGGCGATTCGCGTGCGCGGCGCAGCTTCCATCACAGCCGGCACCGACCCGCTCTATGTTGTGGACGGTAACCCGATCGTGGGCGGCATTGCCAACATCAATCCGAATGAAATTGAATCGGTAAGTGTATTGAAAGATGCTTCCGCGACTGCATTGTACGGTTCGAGAGCGGCAAACGGTGTGGTTTTGATCGAAACGAAAAAGGCAGTACCCGGCAAAACGCGCATTGATTACAATACTTACATCGGCGCCCAGCAGGTACCGCAGCGCGGCCGCCCGGATATGATGGATGCAAGCGAGTTTGCAACCTGGCGCAAGGAAATGGCCGAAGAGCGCGGCCTGCCCGTTGATCCCGTTTTTCAAAACCCCGAACAATACGGAAAAGGTACCGACTGGTACGATGCCATTACCAAAACGGCTTTGATGCAAGACCATAGCCTCAGTCTCAGCACGGGTACGGAAACGTTCAGTACCACGGCCACAGCGGGCTTTTTGCAGCAGGATGGTGTGATACTGGGTTCTGGTTATAAGAGGTATTCTTTGCGGGTAAATACCAGTTTTCGTCCCGTTGAAAAGCTGAACATCGGTATCAATGTGGCCCCTACCTATTCAACCAATTCCAATACCGGCGTGGACGGCGTGGGCAGCATTGTGAACGAAGCTTTGCAAACAACTCCGCTCGCTCCCCTGTACAATGCAGACGGGACATATACACTTACCGCGACCTCCCCGGGCATGTTTCCCACACCTAACTATGCCCGCACTTTGCAGGACCGCGTAGTAGATAATGCAGATACGCGCATTCTGGCCAATATTTTTGGGGAATATCAGCTTACAAACTGGCTTTCATTCAAAACCTCAGCGAACATCGACAAAGGCGACTCGCGCAATTTTGCATTCAACGGAACTACTACCGGCGCGCGCGGCACCGGACTTTACAGGGTACCATTCTCCAACCTGAACCAGGGAAAATACCTGTCGTGGGTCAATGAAAATATCCTGACTTTCCAGAAGAATTTCGGCGAACACAATTTCGATGCGATCGCGGGGTTCACGGCGCAGCGTTTCCGGCAGGATGTGAGTGATATTAATGGAAATAACTATCCCGATGATAAAGTAAAAACAATTTCTGCTGCGGGTACGGTCACGGCTTCCAGCAGCATTCAGGAATGGAGCCTGCTTTCCTACCTGGCGCGTGTCAATTATAACTACAAAGGCAAATACCTCGTTTCCGCCTCCATTCGCCGCGACGGTTCGTCGCGATTCGGCGCACGCAACCGCTGGGGTAACTTTCCATCGGTTTCGCTGGGCTGGATATTGAGCGAGGAAGCATTTCTTGCTGACATCAAAACCATCTCATTCCTGAAACTGCGCGCGAGCTACGGTATCGCAGGAAACTTTAACATTGGTAACTACACCCATATTCCCACCATTTCAACTGCCAATTATGTTTTTGGAAAAACAGTAGCAGGCGGCAGGCGGGTAGACAACCTGGCTGACCAGGGTATCGGCTGGGAAAATAATAAACAGCTGAACATTGGTCTGGACGTGAATTTCCTGAACGACCGTATCAGCTTCGTCTACAATTATTACCACAAAATCACCAGTGACCTGCTCTTCAATGTACGCGTACCGCGCGCTTCGGGCTTCGGGAATATCCAGACCAATATCGGGGAGCTAAAATTCTGGGGACATGAGTTTGCGATTAATACCGTGAATGTGCAGGGTAAATCGCTGCGCTGGACGACGGATTTCAATATTTCCTTTGACAGAAACCGGGTAACTTCCATGGGCACGAAAACCAACGAGCTCATTACCGGCGGCGGCAGTGGGCTCATTGGCGGCGACCACATTACCCGCGTAGGCTACCCGATCGGAATGCTGTACGGAATGCAGCATGAAGGTGTTTACAAAAACCAGGAGGAGTTCGACAATTCGCCCAAGCATAGCACCTCGCAGGTAGGTACCGCCAAATTCCGAGATGTAAATGGCGACGGCGTCATTACAGTTGACGACGCGACGATTATCGGTAACCCGCACCCGGATTTCATTTTCGGGATGACCAACAATTTGTCTTACAAAAACTTCGACTTCTCGGTAACCCTGTCGGGTACTTATGGAAATGACGTAGTGCGCGGCGCCGAGCAAACATTGACCAACCTGGACGGGGTATTTAATGTACTCGCCGATGTGAAAGACAGATGGAGATCACCGGAGAATCCCGGAAAAGGCCGGTATGGAAGTCTGGCGGCAGGTACCACTTACCTGGAACGCGACTGGTGGGGAAGCCAGATGATGTACGATGCGAGCCACATTTCGCTCAACAATATCACGCTCGGCTACACGGTTCCGCTGAAAAGTACCAGCGCATTGAAAAGGCTGCGCGCTTACGCCAGCATTCAGCAGGTGCATATTTTCACCAAATACCCGGGAGCCAATCCGCAGGTAAGTTTGAGCACGGCAACTACCGGTTTGGGTATTGACGGGGGCTCCTACCCTGTTCCGCGCACCTATTCACTGGGCTTAAATGTAGGTTTTTAATTTTCCCGACATCATTCTAAAATTCAATAAGGTCATGAAATCAAAGACCCTATCAGCAATATTATTCGCCGCTGCGGCACTGGGCTCTTGCAGCGACTTTCTGAGCATAGAGCCGCAAAACGCGGTAGTCCCTTCCAATTTCTTCCAGTCAGAATCGGATTTCAAGCAGGCTGTGGACGGCACTTATGCGCCTTTGCAGGCACTTTATAACACTGAATCGGGCTGGGCAATGGGCGAAATGCGCTCTGACAACACCCACTTCTTTTACAATATCGACTATCGCTCGCCGATCCCGGAAGAGATCGATTTGTTTACGAACGGATCAGAAAATACGATCACGGCCGCCAAGTACTATTCCAATTTCGACATGATCAACCGCGCCAACCAGGTTCTGGCAGTGATCGACGATGCTACATTTGACCCCAAAGTAGTGGCTAATTTCAAAGGCCAGGTCTTGTTCCTCCGTGCATTTGCCTATTTCGATCTTGTGCGGAACTTTGGCGGCGTGCCGCTGCACCTGGTTCCCGCTTCGGATCTTGCCACCGCCTCACTGCCACGCGCCTCAGCGGAACAGATTTACGAGCAGATCATCAAAGACGCCAGCGAAGCGGCGGGATTATTACCAGACAAAGCCACTGCGGAACCTGGCAGGGCTACTTCGGGTGCAGCCAACACGTTGCTCGCTGATGTGTATCTCAATAGGAAAAACTGGTCGGCCGCGGAAACTTCACTGGCCAAAGTAACTGGCTATTCACTGCTGAGCAGCTATGCTTCCGTTTTTGACCCGAATAATAAAAACAATGCAGAGTCGGTATTTGAAGCGCAGTTTCTGGAAGGTACCACGCTGAATTTGCACAGCTATTTCCCCTACTACTTTGTGCCGCTGACCGTCAACCACGCGCAGTATACCAAAGGACCCACCGGCTCGCAAACCGCGCCTGGCTCAGGCTGGAACACGCCGACGGAGGATCTGCTGGCCGCTTATGAAGACCGTACCAAAGACCAGCGTTTTAATGCGTCGATCGGCTTTATCAACGGTCCTTCGCTGGTTTCGGATACGAGTTATGTCAATTTGCCTTATATCAAAAAGTACCAGTACCCGCACTCCATTTACGGGCAAACGAACCAGAATTTCCCGGTGTACCGGTACGCGGAAGTACTTCTTATGCACGCCGAAGCTGCCAACGAACAAGGCAAAACAGCTGATGCAGCCGGTTTCCTGAACCAGGTACGCAAACGTGCGGGGCTCGCAGATTCGCCTGCGAAAGACCAGGCGGCATTGCGCGCGGCTATCCTGAAAGAGCGCCGCGTGGAGCTTGCTTTCGAAAATAAACGCTGGCTGGACCTGGTACGTACCGGCAATGCGATTACGGTAATGAATGCACACGGCGCAAAACTGAAAGCCAGTCCGGGCTACTATTACCTCACCGCAGCCACTTACAATCTTGACCAAAACAAATTGCTATACCCGATCCCGTTCCTGGAAATTCAGGTAAATCCTGACCTGGAACAAAACCCGGGCTACTGACCTTTACTATTCCCTAAACCCTGGACCCGTGCGGCCGGCAACGCAGGTTGCCGCCGCACATTTTTTAAACTTCTTACCTGATATTCCATGTATTTCTGTAAAAACACTTTCCTGGCGCTAACCGCGACGCTCGTTGCAGCCGGGGCTAATGCGCAGCAGGCAAAGCCACAGCCGCCTGTCCGTTTCGAGAAGAAAATGATCGCCTCCGAAAGTTTTGAATCGGTGGCCGTTCTTGACGTCAATAATGATGGAAAACCGGATATTGTTTCCGGCTCGTACTGGTACAAGGGGCCCGAGTTCTGGGAGCGGACTTACCTTGGCGAAGTGAAGCGCGTAGGCGAATACTGGGACGAATTCCTGACTGTGCCGATGGACGTGAATGGGGATGGGAAAATGGATATTATCACCGGCGGTTGGTTCAACAAATCACTGTTATGGCGCGAGAACCCGGGCAATAACAAACCCTGGACCGACCATATCATAGATGAAACGGGCAATGTGGAAACGGGCCGAGCGTGGGATATTGACGGAGACGGAACATTGGAAATCGTACCTAACAACCCCAATCAGCCTCTCAAATTTTACAAACTGGAAAAAGACCAGAATGGAAAAGGTACCGGCAAATTCACCAAAGTCCAGATAGCAGACCGCCAGGATCACGGATTGGGTTATGGAGATATTAACGGCGACGGAAGAGGTGATATCATCATCAGTACAGGCTGGCTGGAAGCGCCTACAAATGTACTGAAAGACAAATGGACCGCGCACAACGATTTCAATTTTGGCGATGCCAGCGTTCCCATTATCGTGGCGGATGTGAATGGCGACGGTAAAAATGACGTGATCGTGGGCCAGGCGCACAGCTACGGCCTCCATTGGTACGAGCAGAAAAACAGCGGCGGAAAAATCAGCTGGACCAAACACAGCATTGATCCCGATAACTCACAATTCCATTCCCTGGCGTGGATTGACCTTGACGGCGACGGTAAAATGGAGCTGCTCACCGGCAAACGCTACCGCGCCCACAACGGCGGCGACCCGGGCGAAAAGGATCTGATCGGGTTATATTATTATAAATGGAACGGCGAAGCTTTTGTGAAGCAGGTCATTTCCTACGGCCCTTACGGTGAGGGCAAGGGAATCGGTGTGTACTTTGACGTAGCCGACCTGACCGGCAGCGGCCGGAAAGACATTATCGTCGCCGGGAAGGACGGACTGGCTGTATTTTTCAATAAAGGCAACGAATAAGCTTACCGCGGCGAAGCGAATTTTCTTCTGATATACTCTTGCACGATCGCATCCGGTAAAGTCCGGGTGCGATCGTGACATATCTCGGCTGCGACGTGCTGTCGACCGGCAGAAACTAAAATCAAAATAATTTTCCAAACGTTTGCTTATTGCATTTTTTGAATTTATTTTTGACTCGATTCTAGTTAGTGCGTTAAGTTATATGAAACTACACTCTATGCGTTGGTTTGTTGTCCTGATGCTGTTCATAGCAACAGGACTGAGCTTTTTGGACCGGCAGGTGCTTTCCATTGCTATCCTCAAAATCCAGAAGGAATTCCATTTTACAGACGTGGAATATGGCTGGGTAAACACCAGTTTCCTGCTCAGCTACGCATTGATGTTCACCATGGGCGGCTGGATCATTGACAGGGTTGGTGCCAAAAAGGGTCTTGCAGTAGCCGTGGGCGTATGGTCGCTAGCCAATGCAATGCACGGACTGATGAACTCTTTACCGCAGCTTATTGCATTCCGCTTTTTGCTTGGGTTAGGTGAAGGAGCCTGTTTTCCAGGTGCAGCAAAAACGGTTTATGATTGGTTTGACAAAAAAGAAAGGGCCTTTGCCAATGGTATCGCCATCGGCGGCTCGGCGATCGGCGCTGTGATTGCCCCGCCGCTCACGATCCTGATTTCTGAGCACTATGGCTGGCGGGCAGGCTTTGTGATACCCGGTCTGGTTGGTATAGTTTGGGTGGCCGGCTGGCTGCTGATACCGTGGAAAAATGTTGTTTCGCAGGTAAATACGCAGTTTACCCAACAGAAAACAGCCGCTATCTCCCTGCTTTCCGTACTGAAAATAAAGGAAACCTGGGTGTTTATACTGATGCGTTTCCTGCTCGATCCGGTGATGTATTTTATGATGTTCTGGATACCAAAATACCTCAGCGAAGTGCGGGGAGTGGCTTATCAGGAAATCGGAAATCTGTTCTGGGTACCATTTCTGGCGCTGGGCGTTTCCAATGTTCTGGGTGGATTCATTTCTGATAGATTGGTTAAAAATGGCTTCACCATCAATAAGGCGAGGAAAATGGTCATGGGCATAGCAGCCGCCTTAACCCTGGCTGTTCCATTTACCGAATATGTTTCCTCTGTGTATGTAGCAGTGGGTTTGATGGCGCTCTATATGTTCGCCCACGGCTTCTGGATTACCAACTACATCACTTCCATTTCGGATGTTTTTGGCCAAAGAGCAACTTCCACGGTGGTAGGACTTTCGGGAACAGCAGGGGCAATTTCAGGCTTGCTGGTAAATCCGCTGATCGGAAAAATCGTGCAGGAGTATTCGTACAAACCTATGTGGATCGCCTGCGGGGTACTTTACCCGCTCGCATTCATCGGATTTATGTTCCTCATCCCCAGGATCCAGCCACTGTTCCGGGAAGCAATGGACAGTCCGGCCGATGCCGCTGTACTGAAAGCTGATCCATGACGGCAGCAGAAAAAATTTTACCCGAAAAAACTTAGTGCGTTAAGAATTAAAGAAAAACACATAACATCAAATTAAATGGTGAATCCCATCTCCAACGGGCAGGAAGCAACTGCCGCTATTGTTGAAAAACGCAAACCTACCCGCCCGCGTATCGGCGTTTTCGGCGTTGGCTACTACAAATATTGGAGCCAGTTCGATGGTCTGCTCGACGCGATGATGCAGAAGCAGGCAGTTTTTATCGAAAAGATCCAGACCGGATCTTACGCGGAAGTCATTGATTTTGGTCTGGTGGATAATGTCGAGAAAGCCTATGAACTGGTACCAAAGCTGAATGCGGCAAATCTCGACCTGATCTTTTGCGATATGGTCACCTACGCCACTTCCAACACTTTCGGGGTGGTGATCAAGAGCATCAATGTGCCCATTGTACTCGTGGCATTGCAGCCCGACCAGGCAATGGATTACACCCGCGCTTCCACCTACATGCAGCTCTACAATGACGATATCTGCTCCCTTCCGGAATTTGCCGGAGTGGCCGCGAGAATGGGCAAAAAGGTGCCGGATATGATCATAGGCACGCTGTACGATGATCCTGAGGCTGACGCACAGATTGAAGAGTATTGCCGGATCGCCGCCGTTTTACATGATCTGAAAACTTCACGCATTGGTCACATCGGACACCCCATCGAGGCGATGCTGGATATGCATTCCGATGCAACAATGCTCACCGCCCATTTCGGCGCGCACATTGTACAATGCGAAGCGCATGAGATTGTCTCCCAGTATCAGAAATCCACTCCTGAGGAAATTGATCCGGTTAAAGAACGCATTCTCGACTTCTTTGAAACACCCGATCCAGTTTCTGACCCCATTTCAGAGAAACTGAGGGATTCGGATCTTGAAACAGCTGCGCGGGTAACAGTGGCTTTGGAAAAATTTATTCAGGAGAGAAAGCTCGACGGGCTGGCCTACTATTATGAAGGTGCAGAAAACAGCGAGACGCGCACAGTGATGTCAAACCTGATCGTGGGTAACTCACTGCTGACGGGCGCCGGTTTTCCGATGTGCGGGGAGTCGGACCTTAAAACGTGTTTTGCGATGCTGATCATGGAACGTTTAGGCATAGGCGGTAGCTTCGCCGAGTTCCACCCCGTCGATTTCAAGGAAGGGTTTGTACTTGTAGGTCACGATGGTCCGCATAACGTGGCCATTGCCGACGGTAAGCCGATTTTACGCAGCTTAACCAAATACCATGGCAAACCAGGATTCGGCGCGGGAGTCGAGTTCAAGATCAAGGAAGGGCCCATTACCATGCTGAGTATCAACTCCACTTACGATGGAAAGTTCAAGTTTGTAATTGCCGAGGGGCAGTCTGTTGAAGGACCGATCCCTCCTACCGGCAACACCAACACGCGGGGCTATTTCAAACCCAACGTACGGACATTCCTGCAAAGATGGATGAAAGAAGGACCAACACACCATTTCGCACTGGGTGTCGGGCATCACGCGGGTGCGATCGTGAAAGTGGCCAATTATCTCAACCTGGAAGCCGTCGTTATCGGCGCAGATTAACCAGAATGACCCACTGATTCATTGTTTACAGGATTGCGCATTAACCTCTTGCTAATATCTAAATCCCTTTTCACTATGAAGAAAAAGTGTATTAATCAACGCTTCCGGCAGCTTTCCAGTCTTTTGCTGCTGCTCATCCTGACGTCCGCCTGCACGGTTTTCGCGCAGGTTGCGGGCAAACAGGAAATACGCGGTGTGATCACCACTGCCGAAGACAAGCAACCTCTGGTCGGTGCAACGATTGCAGAAAAAGGCGGATCAAACGGGACTACTTCCGATGCAAATGGAAGCTATCAGCTTACCGTCGGCTCAGGTGCAACGGTCGTGGTCAGTTTCATCGGTTACCTTCCACAGGAAGTGGTGGTTGGCAGTCAATCGGTGATCAATGTGGCCCTGAAAGCTGATGAGCAGCAATTACAGGATGTGGTGGTAGTCGGTTACGGTACGCAGCGCAAGAAAGATGTGACTGGCTCCATTGTGAATATATCAGCAAAAGACCTTGTTCCTGTACCTGCTGCCAACAGTTTTGACCAGATGCTGCAAGGGAAAATAGCCGGCGTGCAGATCACGCAAACTTCGGGTGCACCGGGCGGAAATGTCAACGTTTTGATCCGTGGTGTGAACTCCATTACCGGTGGAAACCAGCCGCTTTATGTCGTGGACGGCTTTGCGATCGGCTCGGGCGGAGGTGGTTCCAGCGTTGCCAACTATGCTTCGGATTCTTATTCAGCAAACGGCATTGTCGGGGCGAGTGCGGTAAACAGGGTCAACCCGTTAAGTACGATTAATCCGTCTGATATCGAGTCCATTCAGGTTTTGAAAGATGCTTCTGCGACGGCGATCTACGGTTCGCGCGGTGCCAATGGTGTGGTGATCATTAATACAAAAAGAGGAACGCGGGGACGTTCCAACATCAGTTTTGAGCACTCAACGGGCTTGCAGCAGCTCGCCAAAAAAATGGATCTGATGTCGCCACGGCAATATGCCGAGTTTGTGGCGGAAGGCCGTGATAATGCGTGGGTGTTTACGGGAGGTAATGCGAGTGATCCCAATGAAAAACGCGGGACTGGTCAATATGTAAAACCCGCTTTCCGGAATCTGGACCAGTTTGCAGACAATGGATATGGAACCGACTGGCAGGACCTGATTTTCAGAAACTCGCTGGTACAGAACTACCAGCTTTCGGCCACCGGTAACAAAGGGGATATGCGCTATTTTGTTTCGGGTGGATACCTGGATCAGGATGGGATTATCATCGGTTCTAAGTTCAAGAAATTCAATATGCGGACCAACCTGGATGTAAACCTGACGCCGCGACTGAAACTGGGAACCAGCTTTTCGGGAACATATTCATTTGGTGATTTTGCCCGGGCAGAAGGTCATTTGCAGCACCGCGGTCTCATCTCAGCGGCAGTTGCCTCCGACCCTACCATTCCTGTTTACGACGATAATGGCGGCTACTATTCCGAATTCTCATCAACGACGGGTATTCCGGTGGAGCACGTATTGCTGATCAACGACGAGTTTTCCGACAAACGGAAGAATGCCAATATTTTTACCAATAATTACCTGGAATATGAGATCGCGAACGGTTTGGTTTTCAAAACAACCATCGGTATCAACTATTCCAGCAACCAGACACGTCTTTGGAAATCCTCCAAAATTGGCGTCGCTACCAGCCGGACAGGTGCGGCGGTAGCCGGTGTTACCAAATTCAACAGCATCAACTGGCTGAATGAAAACACATTGAACTACCGCAAGAAAGTAGGCGAAAAGCATGATTTCGATGCACTTGTAGGTTTTTCAGCCCAAAAAAATACGGACGATGTGCTGCAAGCCGGCGCAACCGATTTCCCTACTGACGATGTGCCTTACCTTGCAGCGGGTATCGTCACAACCGGAACGGATTACATGTCACAATGGTCGATGTTGTCGTGGTTTGCCCGCCTCAATTACTCCTTTGACGACAAGTACCTGCTCACTGCCACCATGCGCCAGGATGGAAGCTCACGGTTTGGTTCAAAAAACAAATGGGGCGCATTTCCTTCCGTTTCGGCTGCCTACCGCCTGTCGCAGGAAGCATTTCTGCAAAACAGCAGCACAGTCAGCGACCTGAAACTCCGGGCCAGCTATGGGGTGTCGGGTAATAACCTGATCGGCAATTACGCCAGTCTGGGCTTGCTGGGCATATCTCCTATGGTTTCCAATGGCTCCAACATTTCGGGTATCTCGCCATCTACCCTCGCCAATGATGTACTGAGCTGGGAAAAGTCTTTCCAGACCAATGTGGGCGTTGACCTTGCTTTGTTCAAAAACAGGATTGCCCTGACCGTGGACGCGTACCGTACGCATAAAAAAGACCTGCTGTTATCAGTTGCCTTACCCGCAGCTTCGGGCTTTTCTTCGTCGGTGCAAAACGTGGGTGAGCTGGAAAACAAAGGGATTGAATTTTCATTAAACACGGAGAACATCGCCAAAGGCAACTTCCGGTGGACATCAGATGTGAATTTGAGTATCAACCGAAACAAGGTTTTAAAACTGAATACAGAATCTGCCCGCATTAATACCTCGGCTTATCAGGTCGCGGAAGTCGGCCAGCCGATTGCGAGTTTCAGGTTACTGAACATACAGGGCATTTTCCAGACGCAGGAAGAGGTAAAAGCAAATCCCATTCAGCACCCACGGGTGCAGCCGGGGGACTACCGTTTTCAGGATGCAGACGGCAGCGGTACTATTACCCAGGCAGACCGGATGATCGTAGGAAATCCCTGGCCAAAATTCACCTGGGGAATGGGTCACCGTTTTTCATACAAAAACCTGGCGTTAAGTGTGAATATTTACGGATCGCAGGGTAACGAAATGTACTTCCAGGGCGGTGAGGTTTCACTGAATGGCGCAGGTGTGCAAAACCAGCTTGCCGTGATGGCCGATCGCTGGAAATCACCGGAGAACCCAGGTGCCGGAAAATATGCACGTGCGATCCGCAACGATTATGCATTCGGTTTCAGCGCGGGAACGACCAAGTATATGTTCGATGGTTCATTTATACGCATCCGGAATGTAAACCTGGCTTACACATTTCCCGGTACTGTCACAGAGAAACTCAGGTTACAGGGATTATCGCTTTACGCGGATGTTACCAACCTTTTCACTTTCACCGACTACCCGGGCTATGATCCCGAAGGCAGCACAGGCGGCGACAACATCGGCCAAACGGGCGTGGATTTCTTCTCCTACCCCAATCCGAGAGCTTTTACAGTGGGTCTGAGAGTAAGTTTTTGAAACAACCATTAACATAGAATACTATGAAAAGGAATATTCTGGCGCTGGTATTGATGCTGACCAGCCTTTCATCCTGTAACGATTTTCTGGAACTTGTTCCCGAGCATCAGATCAGCAATAATGTTTTTTACAAAACCCAAAACGACTTTGAAAGAGCCTTAATTGGCGCATACAGCAGCTTTCGCGGGCTTTACAGCGGCAGTGCCATTCTGTATGCGGCGGAGCTCCGTACCGATAATGCGGAGATCAACTGGTCCTCGCCTACCGTGGATGAAATGCAGTTTGAGCAAAACGCGCTGACTTCCACAAACAACATGGTGAGAGGTATCTGGAACACCTGCTTTGTCACGATTTCAAGATGCAACACGATCCTTAACCGCATTGAAGCTGTTGATTTTGACGCCGCTGCGAAGAACAAGATCATCGGTGAAACGCGCTTCCTGCGGGCATTCAGCTATTTCTATCTGGTGCAGCTTTTCGGCGACGTCCCCATTACTGAACAGGAATATGGAAATCCGGGTGAAATCCAGGCGGCAGACCTCAGCCGGAAACCGGTCGATCAGGTTTACGAGCTGATATTGAGCGACCTCACCACTGCGGAAGGCCTGATGCCGGCAACTTTAAACAACGACAAAACGCACGCATCGATCGGTACTGTGAAGGCCCTGCTCGGGAAGGTACATTTGACCCGAAAAAATTATGCGGCGGCCGAAGCCAAGCTGAAAGAAGTGATGGATCTTAATCAATATGGTCTGCACGAGAACTACGCTGCCTTGTTTTCGGAGGGAAATAACAATCTGAAAGAATCGCTTTTTGAAATCCAGTTTATCCGTGGACGCAGCCTGGGCAACAATTACTCGGCCATTTTCACGCCGGCGATCACCAGTATGGCGATTTTCCCGAATAACCTGCAAGGTTCCGGTCGCATTACGCCCACGGCAAGCTTGTTCAACGCTTATGAGGTTGGTGACAAAAGAAAGGCTACTTCTGTTAATGACTCGGTCCGGCTGATCAATGGCAGCAAATCCCCGGCCCGTTATGCATTGAAATTCGTGGACTTCAAGGTGGTGGAAACCTCCGATGGCGCGGTCACATTTACGGTCATGCGCTATGCAGATGTGCTGCTGATGTACGCGGAGGCATTGAACGAGCAAAGTAAAACCGTTCAGGCGCTGCCCTTTCTCAATATGATCCGCACGCGGGTGGCGTTACCAAACCTGACCGCGCTCGACCAGGCGCAGTTCCGTACCGCACTGGAAAAAGAGCGCCGGGTTGAATTCATGTTTGAAGGCCTGCGCTGGTTTGACCTCGTGCGAACAGGCCGCGCGAGGGACGTTTTAAATGCTTACTATACGAGCAAAAACCAGAATTTCTCGGTGGCCGGGCACGAGCTGCTCTTCCCGATCCCGTTGGCAGAAATCGAATTGAACAGTAAACTGAAACAAAATGAGGGGTATTAAGCAGGTAATGATCCTTTTCGTATTGTGCATGAGCCTTAACCGGGTTCATGCGCAATATGAACTCGCAACATTGAAAGGCAGGAATTTCAATAACATCACCCTGGAAGTTTCCCTGAAACCTTTCAAGAAAAACGATAAGGCCTACATCCGCGAAGTGGCCAAAGAAATGTTTGTTCAATGGCATTCGCTGCTGCGTCACACGGACACGGTTTCGGTGATGTTATGGACGGGCGACGGCTCCGAAATACTTGACTACAAAGGCGTTCCAAACCAGCCGCTGGAATGGGCGCAGTATATGGGAAACCCCAACACGAAGCATGCGGTGAACTCCGGCCCGAAGGAATTATCGATCCACGAACGGGCATATCTGTACCTTCCCGAGCCTCCCAAGTTCACTTACGATGATTTAAAATTCATTGTGCAGACATTAAAAGAAGAAGGGAAAAAGGTAACCGGCAAGCCGATCCTGATCGGCGAAACTTTCGATCCGGGGCCGGAATTTGCCAAATCAGACTTTAAATACAAGAAACACCCCGAGATCCTGGGCGGCAGCGCGATGGGCCATAATACGATGGTAAGCTGCTATTCGGTGCTGAATGCGGATAGTGAAGCGTATGCCGGATTTCCAAAAGGTATCCCGGCCAACACGCCATTCGGCACATTCCTGGGCAGGCAAAGCAAGCATTTCCTGGCAGATATGGGCTTTAATTTTCTCTGGCTGAGCAATGGTTTTGGTTATGGGGTTGAAGGCTGGTCGTCCACGGGAGCAATCTTTAATGGTAAAGGGTTTGATCAGGCGAAACTGAATGCGACCAAAGATAAGATCGCTGGTTTCTGGAAATATTTCCGCGCGGAATGTCCTGATATTCAGATCCAGACACGTGGTACTAACCTTTCAACAGGCGCGGATCTGGCGCGGGATGGCGTGGATTTGAAATCGATTTATAAAGACAAAAACCTTTTGCCGCCGCCGAATTCTCCGTGGGCTGCATTGGATGGTGATTTTGGTTTGGAAATGGTGGGATATATGTCGAGAATGGCCGAGCTGCCCGACGAGCGCTATCTTTTCCGGTATTACACCCACGATCCGTGGTGGCTTAATAGTCCGTGGCTCGACCGTTACGGCCGCGAGCCGCACGATATTTACCTGCCGATGGCCGTTTCCCGGATCAATAAAAAAGGAGAAGTGAGGCTGCCGACGCACCTGAACTTCCTGAGTATCGACGATTCGTACGGCAACATGCCCACGCAGGTTCCCGACGAAGTTACCCCGCACATTCTCAAAGGCCGATATGATTCCCCCACTGCGCCCGGCCCGCTCGTGTGGGTGTACCCGTTTGACGAATACCACGAATGGGCTTATAAATACAAAGACCGGCTGCCGGAAATCTATTACGGCGACTGGCTGATCCGCCAGGCGATCAACAACGGAATGCCGCTCAATACGGTTGTTTCTACGGGTTCATTTCAGAATGTGATCAAAAATAACCCCGCGTCTTTCAAGGAATCGGTGCTAGTTACCATTGTTCCTGATGCGGATTCTGAGCTCGAAAAGGCGCTGATCTCATTTGTTCAAAACGGCGGGAAGCTGCTGGTTTACGGGCCGGCTGGTCATGCCGGGAAAGCGTTTTTAGATATGCTCAATTTGCAGAATACGGCTGCATTGGAAGGTGAGTTTAACATGAAATCAACTTACCCTGGTGACAAAATGAGTGTCGCATATCCTGCCAAAATCGTCCATAGCGCATTGTTTTCCGGGGGCGGCATTGCTACGAATGTAAAAGACCAGAAAGATGCCGGAACCAGGATACTCGCGCAGATGACGCAGGCTGGTCAGTCGCGTGATGCGGCCTGGGTGCGTCAAAAACCGGATTGGAAGGGCGGGAAAGTGGCTTACGTGCGGGGCACAAATTCGAGCAAGTTTACCGGCGGCAAATTGCTGACTCCGGACGATCCCTCGAAACTGTTCACCGGGCCGCTGTTAATGCGCTACATTTTGCAGGAATTCGGAATGAACTTCGCCATTGAAAAAGAAGATCCAAGTATTAAAAACCCGGTTTTGACGGTTTCCAGAAGCAACAATGCATTCATTTTCTCGGGTTATAATCCAAATAGCACGATTAGAAATACATTCAAATTGCCGCAGGGTGCGCCGTTGCTGCTCGGGCTTGAAACCAAGCTGGACAAGGGACATTCCGCATACACGCTGCCGACTTCATGGAACCGCGAGTCACGCATTTTTATCGAGCAAAATGACGGGATTGTTTCTTACAAAGAGCTGCATTCAGGGGAGCTTGGTATTGCTAAACGATACAGGGTCAGCGGGTTGAAGAATGCCACCGTACGGATTTATGCGGATGATAAGGTGACTGCAAAGGATTTTCACGCTTATCTCAATGCGAACTATCCGTGGAAAGAAGGTAAGATCACTTTTAAGGAAGGTGATCCGAAGTTGGGGAAACATTTTGTGGTTGAAAATATAACCGGGAGTTTGGTGGTATCCTGGTAAGTTGCTATTCCTAAATCCTTACTTATGAAGAAGTTATTAGCGGCAATTCTTTTGTTGTTGCCTTTTGAATCGTTTGCTCAACTAGATAATGCCACGAAGACACGAAAAGAACACGAATTAAGTAAAGGGTTTGCGAATCCGACGGGCACGGCGCGGCCTAAGGTTTACTGGTGGTGGTTGAATGGGTACACGGATCAGGTCAGGCTCAAAGAAGAACTGGTGGCGATTAAGAATGCGGGGCTGGGTGGGGTTGATATTTTTGAGATTGGGTTCCGGCCGGATGGGGTTGTACCTGCGGGACCTGCTTTCATGAGCGACTCTTCGTTGAAAACCATTGCTTTTGCGATTAAAGAAGCGACCAGGCTGGGTTTGGAAGTAGGACTGAATTTATCAAGCAGCTGGAATGCAGGAGGAGCGTGGATCAAGCCCGAGCATGGGGCGAAATCGCTTTATTTTTCCAAAACCAAACTGGATAAAACGGCCGGTAATGCATTGAAACTTCCCTTTCCAACTATTTCCAAAAAGGATGAAAAGGGAAAAGAACGCGTCATCGCTTTTGCGGCGGATGGAAAGCCCGTATACCGGCAGGAAATTGCCGTATTAGCCATTCCTGCTCAAAAAAGCGGCAGCTTTCTGGACACGGCCGCGATTGTAAATGTGACACGCTTTTTTGATCCGAAAACCGAAACTTTGAAATGGCAGGCACCCGCGGGCGATTGGGACGTATTTCGCTATGTGTGCGCGAGTTCCGGGGAACAGCTGAAACTGCCCAGCCCGAATTCCAAAGGTTTGATCATCGACCACTTTGACTCGACGGCAACCCGCGTGCATTTCGAGTATTTTATAAATAAACTCAAACCCTTACTCGGAGATTTCAGGAAAACAGGGCTGAAAAATTTCTATCTGGCTAGTTTCGAAGCAACGGGAACAATCTGGACACCTTCGCTGGCAGGCGAGTTCCGGAAGTTGAATGGGTACGACGTCAGCAAATTTTTACCAGCCTTATTTGATAAAAATGCTTTCAACCCTGCCCAGTCGGCCCGGTTCAAAAAGGATTTTGACCTGACGATTTCCGAATTGATGATCAACAATCATTACCGGAAAGGCAGGGAAATTGCAAATAGTTATGGTCTGAACCTGATCTCTGAATCCGGCGGGCCGGGACCTCCGTTGCACAATGTACCGGTGGAATCCATCAAGGCTTTGGGTGCGCTCGATGTTCCCCGCGGCGAATTCTGGATCAACCATTCCCAATATGACGCCACACCCGACAGCATTGATCTGCTCATGCTCGTGAAGGAAATTGCCGCTGCATCACACATTTACCAACGGAAAATCACGGAACTGGAAGCATTTACGAGCTTTCAGAACTGGCAGGAAGGCCCCGGCGACATGAAACCGAATGGCGACCGCGCTTTTGCCGAAGGAATGAACCGGCCTGTGATCCACGGATTTACACATAATCCACGCGGAATGGGCAGTCCGGGTATTTACTACGCCGCGGGAACACATTTCAACGACAGAACCACCTGGTGGCCAAAAGTGAAGCCATTTAATGATTACCTCTCCCGCGTTTCCTATATACTGCAAGAGACTGATTTTGTGGCAGATGTGCTTTACTACTATGGCGACAAGGTTCCCAATTTTGTAACGCCTAAGAACACCCGGTTTGCAGTGGGGTCGGGGTATGATTATGAGATTATTAATACCGAAATTCTGCTGCGTGATCTCACGGTGAAGAATGGGCTGCTCACATTACCATACGGTGCGCAGTTCAGGGTTTTGGCGCTGGATGAAATTTCTGAAAAAAAACCTGAGATCTTAAAGAAAATCGAACAGCTGCGAAAAGATGGCGCAGTGATCACCGACGCCATGCCCGCCGGGCGCATTGGTGAAATGCTGAAATCCAAGGGTATCGGCCCCGATTTTGACTATCCCGATAAACAGTCCGCGCGGCTTGACTATATGCACCGCGACCAGCCGGTCCTGGATTTTATCCATCATAAAAAGGGAGATCAGGATTTTTATTTTATCCGGAATACGGGCAAGGAAACGGTGACACGCATTTGTTTATTCCGGCAAACGGGTAAGTCGCCGCAACTCTGGGACCCGATGACGGGCAAGATTGTTCCCATAACGATTTTCAATCAAGCTGAAAAGCACATTGAAGTGCCTGTTTCGCTGCCGGCTTTTGGCGCTGTGTTTGTTGTTTTTACAAATGATCAGAGACCTGCGAATTATACCTCCATTGGCTCAGGTGCAGAATTGCCCGCATTTGAATATGTTCAAAACGGCATTTTGCTCCCGGAAAAGGGGAATGTAACATTGACTAAAAATGGCAGGGATATTACCATTGATAATCTGGCCAAATCACAAACCATTACCGGCTCCTGGGATATTGCTTTTACTAAAAACTGGGGCGCTCCAGACAAAACTACCTTCCCGGAGCTGATCTCCTGGACCAAGTCGGACAATGAAGGTATCCGCCATTATTCCGGCTCGGCCATTTATTCCAAAACATTCGAAAACAACCTGACGGCTGGCAAAAACACCCGCATTTATCTGGATCTGGGCGATGTTTCCAAAGTATGTGAAGTGTGGCTGAACGGCAAATCGCTGGGCATTGGCTGGACGAAACCGTATCATTTTGATGTAAGCGGCTCATTGAAAACTGGCAGAAACGAACTGCGGATCGAGGTGATCAACACCTGGGCCAACCGCATTATCGGCGACATTACCAGCGACAAAAAGTACACGAAAACCAACCTGAATGTGCGTGGCTCGCGCGAATTGCTGTGGACGGAAACCCCGCTGGTTCCTTCGGGAATACTTGGACCTGTGGTTATTAAAACGGTTACGATCATTAACTAATCCTGTTATGAGATTCAAAACCCTTCTCTGTCATTTCTTTGTCGCATTATGGTTTCTGGGAATACTTAGTGCTATTCCTTCTTATGCTCAGGTTAATAATGCCACGAATACGCGAATTCAACACGAATTAAAAAAAGGGTTTGCGAATCCGACCGGCACTGCGCGTCCTAAGGTTTACTGGTGGTGGCTGAATGGGTATACCGATCAGGCCAGGTTGAAAGAGGAATTGGTGGCGGTGAAAAATGCGGGATTGGGCGGCGTCGACCTCTTTGAAATTGGTGTGCCGCCTGCCAGCGATCCCAATCACATTATTCCTGCCGGTCCCGCATTTATGAGCGACTCTTCGTTGAAAATGATACAATTTGCAATCAATGAGGCGGGTAAGCTCGGGCTCGAAGTGGGATTGAACCTGGCCAGCAGCTGGAATGCGGGTGGCAGCTGGGTAGAACCCAGGTTTGCTTCCAAGACTTTATACTATTCAAAAACAACGGCCAGCAGCAAGGAAGCGGCGCAGCTTCGTCTGCCTTTCCCCACCATTACACCCGACCGCACGGGCAAGCCCCGGCTGATCGAATATGGAAAAGACGGAAAACCGGTTTTCAGGCAGGAAGTGGCTGTGATTGCAGTTCCAGCGGGTGCGCAAAACCTGGCGGATACGTCGGGAATTGTGAATGTGACGGCATTTTACAATGCAGAAACGGAAATACTCAGTTGGAAAGCACCGGCTGGAAACTGGGATATTTACCGCTACATCTGCTCCAATTCGGGTGAACAACTGATCCGTCCCTCGGAAAAGTCGGCCGGGCCCATTCTCGATCATTTCGACTCCACGGCGACGGAAATGCATTTGATGTATTTCATTAATAAGCTCAAACCATTGCTCGGAGATTTTTCAAAAACAGCCCTGAAAAACCTTTACCTGGCAAGTTATGAGGCCAAAGAGTTTGCGTGGACGACCTCATTGCCAGCAGCTTTCAAGCGTATTAATGGTTATGATATTTATAAATTCCTGCCTGCGATTTATGACCAGAAACTGTTTGCAAAGAAAACGGCGGACACATTTAATACCGATTTTTTAGAGACGTTTTCGGAGTTGATGATCCACAATCATTACAAAAAAGCCAAAGAGATTTCAAATAAATATGGTTTGAAGATCATATCGGAAGCAGGCGGGCCGGGGCATATGCACCATATTCCGGTGGAAACCCTGAAAGCATTGGGCTCGCTGGATGTGCCTCGGGGGGAATTTTGGTACAAGCGTCCTTATTTTGACAAGGAAGGCATTGTTGACATGGTTTGGCTGGTAAAAGAAATTGCTGCGGCGGCCAACATTTACAAGCTGGGCATTGCCGAAGAAGAGGCATTTACGAGTTATCTGGACTGGCAGGAAGGTCCGGCTGACCTGAAAACCCATGCGGATCGCGCATTTTCCGAAGGGATGAACCGGCTGGTTATTCACGGATTTCCGCACAATCCGAAGGAAACGGGTCACCCGGGCATCGCTTATTTTGCCGGGACGCATTTCAATGACAGAAATACCTGGTGGCCGAAAATCAAACCATTCAACGATTACCTGAGCCGAATCTCCTACATTTTTCAGAATGCGAAATTTGCGGCGGATGTTCTTTACTATTATGGTGACGACATTCCCAATCTCGTTCCGCCTAAAAACATCGTCTTCAAAGCCGGAAATGGGTTTGATTATGAGGTCATGAATACAGAAATTTTGCTCCGGGACCTGACTGTCGAAAATGGGGAATGGGTGCTGCCTGGCGTGGGTAGATACAAGGTTCTGTCCATAGGTAAGAGTAAGACGGTTGGTGCGGAAGCGCAGGCTAAACTGGATAAGCTGAAAAAACAAGGCGGCGTGATCGTGAATGAGAATGTGTCGGCTGCATTGAATATTCCACCCGATTTTGCTTACAACGACCAGGACAAAGGGACGCTGGACTACATTCATTACCGTCGCGATAAACAGGATTTTTATCTGATCAGAAATGCGACCGATGCGTGGGTTTCGCGGCAATGCGCGTTTCGTCAGGAAAACAAAGTACCTGAGATCTGGGACCCGGTTACCGGGAAAGTGCATGCGGTGAGCGTGTTTGAACAGCGCGGAAAACAAATGCATATGCCACTTACTTTGCCTCCATTCGGGACTTATTTTGTCGTTTTCACGGAAGGAACCGCCAGGCCACATTTTACCGAAATTACATCCGGCAACGCAAATCCTCCTCTGATAGCTTATGCGGGTAATCAGCTGACTTTCCTGGAAGCCGGAAACCATCAGTTAAAAACGGGTAAAAATCAGATTAACATCACCCATACACCTGAAAAACTGGAAATAAAAGGGGAATGGAATTTATCGTTTCCGGAAAGGTGGGGAGCTCCGGCTCAGGCAGTGTTTCCTGAACTGATCTCCTGGCCGGACGCGGAGCAGAAAGGCATCAAGTATTTTTCAGGAATTGCGACTTATGCTAAGGAATTCACATTCAAGATGCCGGAGAAAGGAAAGCGCATTTATCTGGATCTGGGCCAAGTGAGTGAAGTGGCGGAAGTGTGGCTGAACGACAAACCCTTGGGAATCAGCTGGACATTACCGCATCGATTTGATATAACGAACTTTGTCATCAATGGTGAAAATAAATTGCGGGTAGAAGTCGCAAATACCTGGTCGAACAGATTGACCGGCGATGCGATTACCGGCGAGAAATTTACCAAAACCAACATTGTAAAAGCGAATAAAAACCTCACACCCTGGGCAGAAGTTCCATTGAAAAAATCGGGTCTGCTCGGCCCAGTTACCATTGTATCCATTCAGACCGTTCAACCATGAAAAAGTTATTTGCACTGTTCCTTTTGAGCTTAGCGATACCCGTTTCAGCATATTCCCAGGTTGCCGAGGCTGGTAAGTACCTGGACAGCATCAAGCATGAATTGACTATTCAATGGCCTAAAAACAGGATGATCAATCTGGTGTTTCACGGGCATTCGGTGCCCGCGGGATATGGCGACCGGCACGAGGTGAATACGCTACAATCGTACCCTAACCTGGTGCTGAAAAGCCTGAAAGAAAAGTATCCGTATGCGGTGATCAATGTGATTGTAACAGCGATCGGCGGTGAAAATTCGATTAAAGGGCAAACCCGTTTCGAGAGCGACGTGCTGGTTCACAAGCCCGATGTGCTTTTTATCGATTATGCATTAAACGACCGTTTCTCGGATCTTACAAAAGTGAAGGAAGCCTGGGAAAAGATGATTAGGGCTGCGTTGGACAAGCATATCAAGGTGATTTTACTTACTCCTTCACCCGACCAGCGCATTGAGATCAATGATGCAGCCAACCCACTGGAACCTTACATTGCAATGATCAAATCGCTCGCAAACGAACATCAGGTAGGTTTGGCGGATCCCAATGCGAAGTTTAAAGAAGTGGCCCGGCAAGGAAAGTTGAAGGAAGTAATGGCTTCGGTAAATCACCCGAATGAGGCCGGGCACATGCTCATTGTAAAAGAGCTGCTCCCCTATTTCTGATCAGGATTTTCGTAGTCCGGGTTGGCGCTGATCGCAAATTTGTACTTGTCGCCGCGATAGTAGGAACGCTCAATTTCCACGATTTTTTCTCCCTTGCAAATCACCGCACTGTCCAAGATGAACATCGGCGTGGAATGGTTCAGCTCGAAATTGTTGGTCTCCGAATCCGGGTCCATGATTTCCACGCCAAGGGTTTGTTTCACTTCCTCAATGCGCAGGCGATAAGTATCTTCATACACTTTGAAATAGGAAATCTCCGTCGGCATCCGGTTGATCTTCGGGCATAACCGCAGTGAAATGTATTTGATTTCGTCTTTAATGATCTCATCGTCAGCGTAGCGCAGCTGGTGGATCTTCAAAACGGGCCCGTCGATAATGAAATGCTTCCCGCCAATCTGGGAGGAGATACCGTCTTCCAGTACCGTTTTTTCGAGTACCAGGTTATGCGGTTCAAATCCTTCTGCCAGCAGACTTTCGTGAAAGCCGCGGCGGGTGGCGTAAATGGAGCCTAATGTGCGGATCAGGTGATGGTCTACGGTCCGGTTCAGTACGAAGGTCCCTTTCCCTTTAATGCGTTTCGCCCAGCCTTTGTTTTCAATCTCAAGCAGACTTTTACGAGCGGTTGTATTGCTGACGTTGAAGTTCTTAATCAGCTCGTTTTCAGAAGGGATCTTGTCACCAGGCTGCAATTCCCCAGACTTGATCTTTTCTATTACAGCATCGCTTATGCTTTGAAACTTGGGCCTCATGTTCAGGTTCATTCCACAGAAATGGTGTCAAATAAAAGCTAAAAATAAACAATTAACGGCTACTACGTTTGTAATTGTCCTTTGAACTCCACGCTACACCAACTTTAATCCGGGAAGTAACCAGGCTTAGCAGCATCCTGAACCGGGGCGGCAGCTTGCGCTTTCATTTTCAACCAATTTCAGCTCCTCTTTCACAGGCGCTGGTCCGCAGCAGGATGTATCCGTTGACGAAGTACCGCAGCTCTGGTTACGCGAGAGGGCCTTGCATTGGGTAAAATCAGGGACAAGGTTAACGGTGAAGGTTTCATTGTCAACCCTGAATTCACCCGGATACATCTGGCGTGTATCAAATCTGGAATTACCAAACTCGATCTTAACCGTTGCATTCGGATTCAGCGGCAGCGTTTTTTCGACGAGATTCACAATTTTGAGTGCCTTACCCACTTTCATGGAGCGCTCTGCTTCTTTTACCGAAGGCTCCCAGAGTTGCACGATCACTTCCGTCCAGCTGTTCATTTGTCCGCCGCAATCCACAGATACAATCGGCGCCTGCTTTATCTCGGTAATATGGTAGGAACTATCGACAAACTTGCCCTCTGCGTACTGGAATTGCAGGTGTAAATCGGGGTTTTGTTCGAGTATCTTCTTGAAATTACCCCAGGTCACCGGCGCTTGTAACTCTTGATCTGACTGGCTCATGTTTTCTGTTATTTAAATGTAATATTACGATTGATATACTTAAAAAAAAGGGACTGCCTAGTTACAGCAGGAACTGGTAAGAGCGAAAGTGTCCAGCAGCGACCCGAAGGTTTTCCGCGCTTCCTCCCATACCACCGGGTTGATGCAATAGCATACCCTCGGCGGATTGATTTCACCCTGGATGATCCCTATCCTTTTTAATTCCTTCAAATGCTGGGAAACTGTTGCCTGCGCAAGATCCAGCTCTTCCACCAGGTCGCCGCACACGCAGGCTTTCCTTGCTACCAGCAACTGCAGGATCGCAACCCTGGCCGGGTGTGAAAATGCTTTTGCCAGATCAGCAATGCGGTTCTGTTGTTCGGTGAATACTTCGGTTTTGGTAGCTCCCATGATGCGAATATAAAGCTCACTTTATTAATTGCAATATTACGATAAATATTTTTAAGTCTGATCAAGTCTATCGTATATTTACGATTGATTTATAACCTACACCGGACATGAACCTGATCAATTTGTCGATTATTACACTATTAACCTTCGCCACAACCATGCAATCCAACGATCTGAGCGAAAAGCAAAAGCTTAATAGCGCACTCACAAAATACATTGAAACAGCCAAAGCTGGTTTTTCAGAAATCCCGGCTGACCGGATCACGGAGCTTGATAAAATCGCCCTTTTCATCCAGCAGCGGGTTGCCGCGGACCAGCCTGTTGAACTGACTTACATTTGCACCCACAATTCGAGAAGAAGTCATTTCGGACAGATCTGGGCAGCTACTGCTGCTGCTTACTATGGCATTCCGAATGTAAAAACGTACTCTGGCGGGACGGAGATCAGCGCATTCAACGAGAGAGCAGTCGCCGCCTGCAAGCGGGCGGGCTTTGAGATTTCGAAAACAGCTGATGGTAAAAACCCGATTTATGACGTTCGCTATGCGCCCGACGCTGCGCCTTTAAAAGCGTTTTCCAAGAAATATAACGATGCCGCCAATCCTCAAAAAGATTTCTGCGCCATCATGACATGCTCCCAGGCCGATGAAGCGTGCCCGGTTGTCAACGGCGCTTCAAAACGCGTTGCTATACCGTATGACGACCCGAAAGCATTCGACGGTACAGCGCAGGAAACAGCAAAATACGACGAGCGCTGCCGGCAGATTGCAACGGAAACGTTGTACGTGTTCTCGAAAATTGGCAAGTAACTAGCGATTGAGCTCCCGGGAGCTCCTGCAATGCCCCCGATGATCGAGGGGCCTTGTTACTGATTCAAAAAGAAAGTCTGACTCATACCGGCGCCATTCAGTGAGAGAGAAATCACTGCGCCCTGGTTGTTCCTGTTAAATATTACCTTCCCGTCCGTGCCGGTTACGAAGAAAGTATCCGCAGATTCCGGAAAGATATTCTGCTCCATGGTTTCACCAAACTTTGCATACAATCTGTTTCCGATACACCTGATTTTCATAGGTGGAAAGGTTCCATCCTTTGTTGTGTAGGTACCTTGGAGTGCCCGCATCTGCTCCGACGAGAGCTTAATGCCTTTTCGCATTTCTTTCTCGTCCGGCGGCGAAACAGGAGCACCTTCAAAGATTTCTTCCACACTATTCATAAGGGAAATCACGTCACTGGTTTCGCCCATATTGCACAGAATGATGACGATCTGATCCTGCGATACCTTGTTGACAACCAGCGATCTATACCCCCCATAATTTCCCGAGGAAAACATATCTCCACTCACCGGAGGATCTTCCAAAAGCTGCCACCCGAAAACGTAGGGAAGTCCCGGGTACAACCCGGCGGTCTCACCAGAACTTGCGAGTTTAACAGGAGAAAGAGCCTCCTTTTTTGTTGCTTCACTCACCAGCAAATTCGTGTTAAGCGCGCGGCACCATTTGTACAGGTCTGCCGTATTACTGATCACGCCAAATGCGCCTGTGACTCCAGATAAATAGTGGATATACCGTTTCAGGCTATCCGCAGGTAAGAAGCGATTTTCACTTCCATCCCAGGCATAATCGAATGCATAGTCTTTCGGCAGCTTATCTGCATATCTCGGTGAAACCACAGTATTGGACATTCCACAAGGCAGGAAAATATGCTTTCTCATGTACTCCGCGTACGACAAGCCGGATACTTTTTCAATGATACTTGCCAGCAGTACATAGTTGGTATTGGAATACAGGAATCGCAAACCCGGAGCGAATGCAACAGCAGCAAACTTTTTGGGTAAAATGCCAAGAATTGCTGCATTCGTGTTTTTTGCATTGACGTTGATCTCCTCCTCTGTCCACCCCAGGAAGTCCGGAATGCCAGATGTGTTTGCCAAAAGGTGTCTGACCGAAACACCCGCATATGGCAGTTCCGGAAAGAATTTACGTAAGGAATCGTCATAAGACAGCAAGCCTTTTTCTTTTAGCTGCATGATGCCAATACCCGTAAAAGCTTTCGAAACCGAGGCCAGTTCAAATACCGATTCAGTGGTGAGCTGGCGGTTTGTGGATTGATCAGCAATGCCGTAAGCTTTTTGAAACAGTAATTTGCCCTGATGCGAAATCAGTACGGATCCATTGAAGTTTTTGAGAGAATCAAACAATGCCGCAAATTGAGGTTGTTTGTCCTGGCCTTGTACATTTCCTACAAACAAGGCAACAAGTACAAGGCATTGCAGTATCTGGCGTAACATGAAGCAGTATGGTTTCAAGAATTATTGACGAAGGTCAATCTGCATTGACATCATACATAAACCCGGCTTTCCTCAAAACTTACTCTGTGAGTTTGTTCTGAAAACAGAAACCCGCCACTACTCCGCAAGATCGAGAAATCTGTTTCTTACAAGCAAACAGGCGCCTAGTAGCCCTGCATTTTCGCCCAGTTTCGAGATAGTGAGCTTTGTGTCGTTATTGACCAGGCTGAGGGAATATTTGTTGATCGCTGTTTTGATGGGTAACCAGATGTATTCACCCGTTTCCATGAGACTTCCGCCCAAAATGACGAGTTCGGGATTGAAGACATTGATGAGCGATGCGACTCCCCTACCCAGGTTTTCGCCCAACTTTGCGATCAGCTCAATGGCGAGTACATCGTCCGCTATGGCGGCTTCGATAATGTCTTCCATGGTTATTTCTGCATTACTGCTCACCTTCGAGGTGATCAGTGAGGATGAGCCTTCCAGCAGCTTCTCGCGGAACATACGTACCAGCGCCCAGCCGGATGCCTGGGTTTCAAGGCAGCCTTTTTTGCCACACCGACAAATAAATTCGTTATCAAAAATGGGCATGTGCCCGAATTCGCCTGCATAGCCCGACTTGCCATAATAGAGCTGGCCATCCATTAAAATCCCGACCGCAATTCCATAATCCAGGTTTAAAAACAATACGTCTTTTTCACCTTCCACCGCGCCCATACAGAACTCGCCGAAAGCCATTGCGCGGGAATCGTTTTCGAGGTAAACCGGGTACCCTATCTTCTCTTCCACGATCTTGCTCAGCGGCCGCTCGTCAAAATTGAAGTAGCTGTAGCTATGGCCCGTTTTGTAATTGACGCGCCCGGAAAGGTTGATCCCGACACCCTGGATCTTGTTTTTATCAATGGTAAGCTCCTGAATGAATGTAAGGATATGATCGCAGAGCGCATCGCGGGATGCGACGGTGTTCTCTAAATTGTAGGGAATCTTGCCGGAGTTCTTTACCAGGGTTTTATCGAGGTCGGACAGCCCCAAGCTGATATAGCTTTGCTTTACATCTACTCCCAAGAAATAAGCCGCGTCGGGGGCTACTCCGTAGAGTGTAGGTTTGCGACCGCTTGAAGAATCGATCTTGCCATAATCCTGTACGAGACCATCTTTTTTCAGTTCATTCACAAGTGTCGTCACTTTCGGGACGCTCACATTGATATGCTTTCCAAGTTCCGGCAGAGTCATGCCGCCATTGTTAGCGAGGTAACCGAGAATGATACGTCCCGGGTCTTTAATCTTGCTGTTAGCCGTCACATTGAGAGGTCTGCTCATAAGGTATTTACATTTGCTTGTGCCCGCTCAAACCAAAGAACAGTACATAAGAATAACAGATCAAAGGCAGGATAAATGCAATCCCCCAGCTATAATGATCGATCAGCCAACCCTGCGCAAAAGACACCACAGCTCCTCCGACAATGGCCGTTGAAAGCCAGCCGGACGCTTTTGTCGCATAGCTTTCTACGCCCGAAAGTGACAGTGAAAAGATCGTAGCAAACATTACGGAGTTAAACAGACCCACCGCGATCATCGTCCAGACTGCCAGGTACCCTCCGGTGTTAATGGAAATCAGGATCAATAAAAAGGCGCATAACGCGCAAATCGCCAGTACCAGCGACGGTCTCAGAAATTTAAGCAACCCGGCGCCTAAAAACCGGCCTACCAGCATACCTCCCCAATAAAATGCGACAAAGCTGTTGGCCAGCTTCTCGCTGACCGCCAGGATATCTACAATGTAATTGGTCAGAAAAGAGCCGATTGACACTTCGGCGCCGACGTAACAGAACAAGGCGATCACTCCGAATTTAAGGTTACGGAAGCCGAAGACTGAGCCGGTTTCCTTTACCTGATCGGGACGTGACCGCAGGTCGGGCAAGCGCAGACGAGAAACAATGGTAGCAATGAGGACCAACAATGCGGTAATACCCAGGTAAGGCAGGCGCACCGCGTCACTGGTTTGCGGCCCCGGGGCTGCCGAATCGAGGATCAGCCAGGAACCAAGAAGCGGGGCGATGGTGGTGCCCAGCGAACCAATTCCCTGAATGAGGGTCAGTCTGGAAGAAGCTGTCTGAGCCGGGCCGAGTATGCTGATGTAAGGATTGGCCGCTACCTGCAGAATCACAATCCCGATCGCCAGTACAAACAATGCAGCCAGGAACAGGTTATAATGGTGCATGATCGACGCCGGAAAAAACAGGAATGTACCGGACGCCGCAACCAGAAAGCCCAACACCATACTGCGTTTATAGCCAAATTTCTCCACCAATGAACCCGCAGGAATGGACACAATTCCGTAGGTAAAAAAGAAGTAAAACTGCACCAATGCCGACTGCGTATAGGTGAGGCTGAAACTGTTTTTGAAGAAAGGCACCAGCGTGTCGTTCAAACAGGTAATCAGCCCCATCATAAAATACAGCACGCCCAATGCAGCAAGTGCGGGCACATAGTTCTGTTGCCCGCTGTCTGCGCCTGAGTAAGTGGAGGATAAAGGAATTTGCGCCATAGCAGGCTTAAGGTAATTGCTCTTTATAGATCTTACGTTATGCCACCATTTGAATTTATGACAACAGGATAACTTTCCCGTTGCTTTTTCTGCTCTGGTCCGCAGCCTGGATAAAACTGAAAATTTCGAGCGTCTGGCTGGCTTCCACCGGCGGCTTTCCCGTATCGAAGAATGCGATGATCTCCTTCACGAGCGGCTCGTAAGTGGAAAATGGCCCCAGGGCTGCGATACCCTTTTCGCCGAAGGCAGTGCCTGCTATGTTGGCAGAACCCTTCCTTATTCCCCTTACTGTCCCTATTCTGCCGTCCTGCCAGACTCCCACAGTGAGATCTGTACCCTGCTGGTATGTTCGGCTTACACTTTTGCACCCCGCCCCCATGACCGTAAAAAGCATTTCCACACCATGAATGGCATACCAGGCGAGGTCGCTATGGTTTTTGTCAATTTCTGCGGGAGTGTACACGTCGGCACCGGTTACGCTGCCGATCGAACCGCCCGCTACTTTCTGTACGCTCGCATCGAAACGAAGCGCGGAAGAAGTGAAAACGGGCGTATTGTATTGCGCGGCAGCCTTGAATATGGATTTTGCACCTTCCAGGGAGGGAGCAATGGGTTTGTCAATAAAAGTCCGTTTACCGGCCTTAAAAACGGGTAAAGCTTGTTCCAAATGGGGCCTTCCGTCGTTGCTTTCGAGTAAAATCACGTCTGCTTTTGTGAGCAGCTCTTCAATGGAATCCACGATTTCCACGCCCAGGCTTTTCACTGCATTAATCACATCGGGTTTCATTTTCAACGCCGATGCAATGTCTTTGCTGCCGTGCGGGTAAGCAGCCACTACTTTGTATCCATTCATATCAGCCCCGCCCGCATTGATCATCCGGGTAAATACTTCACTGTGACTGGTATCCAATCCAATAATGCCGATCCTTTTTCCTGAGGGTGCATTAAAGTCGCTTCCCAAAGCCATTGTTTTGCTGGCGATGATCATTCCTGTTGCTGAAAGTGCGGTATTGCAAATGAATTTGCGCCTGTTCATCATATCTGTTTTCGGGTAAGGGTCAATTTTCAAAATACATCCAGTCAATATGGAACAGCGGACCTTTTTTGTTTTCATTTTTAAAAACAAAGAACAGATCGTGAACTCCTTTGGACGGGGTAACGGGCATTACTAATTCCTTCCAATCCGTCTTCGGATCTGCAACTTTCCCTTCCGGCACTTTCAAGCTTCCCAGCAGCAAACCATCCTTAGAACCCTGCCGAACTTCGATAGTTCCGCCGATTCCCTGCTCCTGAATGCGGAACCGGATCGCCTTAACATGGTTCAGATCAATGGCATTGAAGCGGGTGTACTTACCATCGGTAATGTGAGCGATGTACGAAATATATCCCGTGTTTCTGGTGGCGATCACCACATTTACATTGCCTTCATGGTAATCCTCCAGCTGGATCAGGGGATTTTTAAGTACAATATGGCTGGCGGTTTTCAGGGATTCAATGCCGTTTGCACCTTTATCTGCATACGACGCTTGCAAAACGTAGGCGCCTTCATTTCCTTTTCCAATGTGCTCGGTAAGCTTTATGCTGTTCGACAAAGGCGTCTTCTGTGTTGCCTGTCCCATTGATAGAATATAGCCCGCTATTTCCTTTGCATTCGTTTCTGATAAATCTGCGTGCGGCGGCATGGGATACGATCCCCAGTTACCACTTCCGCCAGTGATAATCTTGCGGGCGAGAAGCGCATCCGCGCCTTCTTTGCCTGCGTATCTTTTAGCGATTTCCTTTAATGCAGGTCCGATTGATTTGGTATCAGGTGTGTGACAAGCTTTGCAGTCCAGCGAAGCGTACAGCTTAGCGGTGCTTGCATAACGGAGATCGGTTTCCCCGTCGGAGGTCAGGGCGCCGGCGAGGTCTTTTCCATAGAGCAGGTAATTGAAGCTCACTTTTACACGCTGCTGATCAACCTTTCCGTCTTCCTTATCGCTCACCTTTACCTGGTAGTCAAATGCTGAATTATCCCAGTAAAAGGTGCGGTTTGCGTTTGTTGCTATCGTCACGTCGGGAGGCGTATTCCCTACTTTTACCTGCGTGGTGGCTGTTCCTTTGCCGCCATTCTGGTCGAACACGGTTAATACTACATTGTAAGTTCCGGGCTTGCTGAATGTGTGCTTCAACTCTTTGCCGGCAGCAGTTTTACCACCGATTTTCCAGGAATAGGAAAGCTTGTCACCCGCGTCAAAGTCTTTTGAATCTTTGGCCGACAACGCGACAGTAAGCGGGGCCGCTCCTATTGTCTTGTCGATTTTCAATGAAGCAACCGGATTGCGGTTACCTTCCGAATATTCAACCCGGATGATCCCAGAATCGGTGTTTCTTGCAAACCAGTTGGTACCATAAGCCAGCAGGTAAACGGCTCCATCCGGGGCGATCTGCATGTCCATGGGTGCCACCACTTTCAGTTGAGGCAGAAAAGGCTCCATACTTACATAATTCCCCTCTTTATCCATTGTGACAGCCATGATCCACTTTCTGATCCAATCGTAGATAAATAGCTTCCCGCTGTAATACTCGGGCAGTTTGTAGGGCGCATTGGGGTAAAGATCACTGTAATACACCGGGCCAGCCATGGCGCTCGCTCCTCCTTTTTCCACCAACGGCCACTTTTTCGAAGGGCCTTTTCCATACCAGATGAATGCAGGCTGTGCGGCTGGCAATTCTTTCACGCCCGTATTATTCGGCGAATCGTTGATCGGGCGTTTCGGATCTTTTCCGGGGCCTTCTTTTTTTGTTTCAAAATCATAGTCCGGAAAAACCTCGTTATCACCCAGGAAATAGGGATATCCAAAAAAGCCCGGCTTGCGTGCCTGGTTGATCTCGTCATAGCTCAGCTTGCCCTCACTGGCCGGAACTTCAGTGTCCGGGCCCACATCTCCCCAGTACACGTACTTGGTTTTTGGGTCTACCGACATCCTGAATGGATTTCTCACCCCCATTGCAAAAATTTCCGGCTTGCCAAGTGAACCGTCTTTTGGAAACAAATTACCGTCAGGAATACTGTAAGTTCCATCCGCCTCCGGCTTGATCCGCAGAATTTTTCCCCGAAAATCATTGCTGTTAGCCGTCGATGCCTGATCGTCCGCCAATTCTCTTCCCGGTCTTTCATCTATCGGGTTATGTCCTTCGATTTCTTCTGCATTGGTATTGTCGCCAATTGACAAATATAAAAATCCGGCTGAATCGAAAGTGAGGTAACCGGCTGAATGGCAGCAATACTGTCGCTGGGTTGGCACTTCGAGCAACACCTTTTTAGACTCCTGGATCAACTTACGGCCTTTCAGTTCAAAGCGCGTTAACTGACTGACGTGCCTGTCGCCGCCGACGCCATAGTAGAAGTAGATCCAGTTGTTATTCTTGAAATCAGGATCTGCGGCTACCCCGAGCAAACCGTCCTCAATGCCGCTGAAAACATTGAACTGAGAGATGGTCGAGAGTTCCTTGGTCTTGTTATCAAAGTAGCGGACGCCGCCTTTCCTCTCCGCCACAACAATGTCGTAATTTGGTAAAATGGCCATTTCCATAGGCTCATCTAAGCCCGAGACAATCGTTGTGTAGGTAAACCGGCTCGAATCCGGCACATTGACCGGAACAGATTGCCGGGGATCAACAGCCCTGAACAGCGACTGTTCCTTTTTCGGAGCGGAGGCAATGCTTAACAGGCCGATCGACAGCAACCCGCTCAAATACAAGATTTTTTTCACTTGAAACATATTAGGTATGTTACTGATCAGTCAGATACGTCGGACTAATTTACAATGTAGAAACACAGACTTGCCACATCTTTAATGTGGCAAGTCTGTAATCTTTAATAATTAGGATTTTGGGTGATAGATCCGCCTGATCTGTCTATCTCAATTTGCGGAACAGGGAAGACTTCATTTTTCCCCGCAGTAAAATTATTCCCCTTGCCGTTGGACGCAGGTTTCTGAGAATAGGTCTTCATGGTTTCTACCAATGAATTCCACCGGATAAGGTCAAACAACCGATGGTATTCCATAGCGAGCTCCACGCGGCGTTCGTGGCGGACCGCCTTGCGCAGATCGTCGGTTGCCTTCACATCCGGCAAAGCTTTCTCGGCAATGCTCGTAACCCTTGACACGGCTTCCACATCTTTTCTCATGCTGCCCGAAGCACGCTTGCGAACCTGGTTGATATAATCTGCGGCTTCGGCTTTGCTGCCTCCGCTTTCAATCAATGCTTCTGCATACATCAGCAGCACGTCGGCATAACGGATCGGATGGTAAGTCCACGCGTCATTTCCCCAACCCTGGCCGCGCCGTACTTCGGGGAGGTACACTTTCCTGTTGTGGTAACCTGTGTTAGGATAAGTGGAAAAGTCCAGGACTTCTTTCGTTCCATTTACTTTTGGGAACACATCACCCGGCTGGATTACGGTGAAGAGTAAACGCGGATCACCCGGCTCAAACTCATTTACCAGGTCCTGCGTAGGCATATCAAAGCCCCAGCCACCTGTTGCCCCGCGTGGCGAGCAATATACAGGAGTTGTACTGCCGTAAATAGGAATAGCGGGATCATCGCCCATGATAATGGAAAACACGGCTTCTTTGGTCTTGTAACCATGTTCCAGAAAAATTTCCTGGAATTGCGGATGCAGCGCAAATGCCTTGGAGTCGATTACTTTCTTGGCTGCGTCACGGGCTTTTGCATATAATGCAACATCATCTTTGGCAAAAAACAGATAAGTCCGTGCCAACAGAGCCAGCGCCGCTTCCCTGGTCGCTCTCCCGATCTCGCCAGGCTGAATGCTCGTGGCCGAGAGCATGGCCGGGTCACTGCTAACTGCCAGCAGTTCCGATTCGATGAATGCAAATATTTCTTTGCTTGAAGCGCGGTTCAGTTTCGTGCGGTCATCCACGGTGAGCGTTTTTGTCACCAAAGGCACGCCCCCGAAAACTTCGGCCAGCTCAAAGTAAAACATCGCTCTTAAAAAGCGGATTTCGTCCAGATAGCGGTTTTTCAGGGTCTCGTCCAGCGGCGCTCCGCTCGCATCGATCAGATCCGCTGCGGGTAATTTTTCCAATGCCACATTGCAATTTCCGATCGCATTGTAACGTGCTGTCCAGTAACCCGTAAGCGTTTCATTGGATGCGATCGCACGGCCAAAACCCAGGTCGGTTACGAACGGGCGGTCACCTGCATCCGAGCCGCCTTTGTCGCTGTCGTCGGTGGTCATATTGCCCAATTCGGCACGTGCAGCCTCATAACCCCAGAAATCGTAAAATCCGCGGTAACAGGTGATCAGTGATTTAAAACCGGCATCTGGTGATTTGTAGAAGGTTTCGTCAGTCAGGTTACCCGGTGGGGTACGGTCTAAAAACTCATCGGAGCAGGATGTGCCGGTCATAACCAGGCACCATACAAGCATCATGAATGATAATTTTTTCATATTTCTATTCCTGTTTTAAGAATATTTTCGAGAGTGGATTTATTTAAAATTTCGCATTGATACCAAACATCCAGGTGCGCGCCTGAGGGAAATACCCCTGGTCGATACCCATCAACTTAGGGTCTGTTGATCCCATTTCAGGATCAAGTCCGCTGTATTTGGTGATGGTAAAAAGGTTTTGAGCGCCTACATACAACCGCACCTGCTTGGTCTTAACCTTTTGTAAAAGACCGGCCGGAAGGCTGTAACCCAGCTGGATGTTTTTCATCCGCATGTAAGATCCGTCTTCCACAAAATAAGAGGACACATTCGTGTTAAGACCTGCATTCTGCGAGATTTTATAATACTCGTTTGTGCTACCCGGACCATTCCAAGCTTTTTCAAGAAAACCTTTCGGTGCATTGTACCAGCCTGTTCCGGCCTCGGTGTCGTAACGCAGGATGTTCATGACGTCGTTTCCCTGCGAGCCCTGGATGAATGCGCTCAGATCAAATCCTTTGTAAGCTGCATTCACCGTAAAACCATAAATGAAATCCGGCCAGGGGTTCCCGATTTTCGTGCGGTCGTCAGCATTCAGAATGTTGTCACCATTTATGTTGCGGAAACGGATGTCGCCGGGGGAAGAAAGCCCATTTTGCGGACTTGCATTTACCTCGTCCTGTGTTTGGAAAATCCCGTCGGTCAGCCAGCCCAGGTAATAACCTACTGGCATTCCTTCTTCTGTTTTGCTGATCGTTTCACCCAGGTGGGCTGTGGAATAGATCGGCTCGCCGCCGCCCAGTGTAGTCACTTTATTGGTAAAAGTCGAGAAAGTCGCCTTAATGCCATACTGAAAATCACCAACCGCATTGTCGTATCCAACTGCAAATTCCCAGCCTTTGTTCACCATTTTACCTGCATTCGACCAGGGCGAGTTGGGATATCCCAGCGTGGTCGGCAACGGGACAATGAGCAGCATGTTATCGATTGCCTTATTAAAATAATCGGCAGTGAAATTGAGCTTACCATCCAGGAATGCAAGATCTAAACCCAGATCAGTCTGCGTGGAGGTTTCCCATTGCAGCATAGCATTTCCAATGCTGCTCCGGCCTGCACCCAGGTAAGCCGTTGTATTATTTCCAAAAAGATAGCGCCCATTGTTTCCATAAGTCGATAGATACGCACCGTTAGATACATTCTGGTTTCCTATCATACCATAGCTCGCCCGCAGCTTTCCGCTCGTCAGCCATTTCGGAGCGGCGTCTTTGATGAAGCTTTCCTGAGTAAAGTTCCATGCGGCGGAAACGGAGGGGAAAGTGCCCCAGCGGTAATCTTTTGCAAAGCGTGAAGTCCCGTCGCGGCGCACATTGGCTGTCAGAACGTAGCGGCCTCCGTACGAATAGCTTACCCTTCCGAAGAATGAATTCAGTGCATTCGAGTAAGTATAACCTGAGGCAGCCGGGTTGATGGTAGCGGAGTTGATGATCCGCATATCAGGATCGTTGTTCACGACACCTTGCTTGGATGCACCATATTCAAGTCCTTTTGTTTGCTCCGCCGATGTACCCACCAGCGCATTCACGCGGTGCTGGCCCCACACCTGATCAAAAGCCAGCGTATTTTCCCAAACAAAGTAATTGGACCAATAGGAATAATTGCTCACCGTGTTGAAGTTACTGTAATCATATCCATTGAGATAGTATTGCGGCGTAAATCCATTCGACAATGCACGGTTGATATCCAGACCGAAATTACTCCGGAATTTAAGCGGCTCGATGATCTTCACTTCCAGATTGGCGCCGCCTTTCAAGCTGATCCCTTCCCAGATACTTTGGCGCATTCTTTCGATCTGACCAACCGGGTTTGGCTTGTTAGAATAGAGTACACCTGCATACTTTGAAAATGCATTGCTCGCATCATAATTCTGCATGATCGTCTGGTAAAAGGAAGGGATATTGGTAAGGTTATCCCGGTAAACCGGCGTGATCGGATCGGCAGTCATCGCGCTGAATATGGTACCGGAGAATGGATTGTTCTCGTCGATATTCCGACGGCTTTCGTATACGACAGCTATGTTGCTTCCAAGCCGCACACGCTCATTAATATCAGCA
Organism: Dyadobacter sp. Leaf189; assembly: GCF_001424405.1. Taxonomy (GTDB): domain Bacteria; phylum Bacteroidota; class Bacteroidia; order Cytophagales; family Spirosomataceae; genus Dyadobacter. The sequence continues at coordinate 1,718,445 of NZ_LMPS01000001.1, read as the reverse complement.
TTCACATTATTTCGCCACGAAATACGGCGATAGTCGGACCCGCGCACAATCCCCTTCTGATCCATGTAACCTACCGATGAAGCAAAATCCACTTTCCTGCTTCCACCCGATACAGTAATGTTGTAGCTCTGCACCGGCGCGTTTTTCTGTGTGATGTATTTCCACCAGTCGGTACCTTCCTGTCCGGTATTGGCGCGCACAAATGCCAGCGCCTGTTCCTTCATGGAAGGAGAAATCGGCGGAGTGACGCCCACTGCCTCGGCAGCGCGGTTTTTGTATGTGATAAACTCCTCTGCATTCAGCATGTGAGGGCGTTTCCAAGGCGATTGCAGCCCATAATAGCTGTCAAATGAAACATTCACAGATTCAGATTTGGTACCTCTTTTGGTGGTGATAATCACCAATCCATTTGAAGCACGTGATCCGTAAATAGCAGCAGCCGAAGCATCCTTGTGAATATCCATCGTCTCGATATCATTCGGGTTAAGCCAGCCGATCCCGCTTTGCGGAAGACCATCAACGATGTACAAAGGCTCATTTGAATTATTGATCGAACCAATACCGCGGATCCGCACCACGCCGGCAGATCCCGGACTACCACTGCTCTGCGTCACCATTACTCCGGCCGCTTTGCCCTGCAATGCATCAGATGCGGTGCGAAGCGGCATGTTCTGGATTTCGCTTCCGCCCACAGAGGAGACTGCACCGGTAACATCTTTCTTGGAAACAGAACCGTAACCTACCACGACCACTTCCGAAAGTGCCTTCGAATCAGCCGACAGCTTCATGTCAATAACCGATCTTCCATCGACCGGAAGTTCAGACGAGAGGTAACCGATGAAAGAGAAAACCAGCGTACCATCCTCAGGTACATTGGACAACGTATAGTGACCTGTGTTATCGGTGGTTGTTCCGTTGCTTGTATTTTTGATAATGATACTTGCTCCGGGTAGCGGCTCTCCAGTAACCGCATCCGCAACAACGCCTGAAACCGTCAATGCAGCCGGATTGACATTGGTAGCAGAAGCGAGCGCATTTGCTTGCGAACGCTGAATACCCGATGTGTTCTGATCTTTTTGTGACTTCTGCCCTTCCCTGTCTTCGATCTCTTCTTTGGTGTAGATCACATAGAAGTTGTCCCTCAATTTCCGGAATGCCAGTTTGTTGGGTTCAAGGATCCTTTTGAGGTAAGATTCAAGGGACGATGCTTTTCCTGAATCCTTGATTTTGATGCCGGCCACGTACCCGGAATTGTAAAGAAAGGATACATTAAACTGCTTTTCGAGGTCCCTCAACTTGCTTTCCAGCGTGACGGCTTGCTCCACGTCGCTTTTGGGAGCAGTGACTTTGTCCACCCGCGAAAGTGCAATGGACTGCGCGGTTGCCTGTGCCAGGAAGCAACTGCAAAGCGCAAAAAGTTTGAGTGTAATAATTAATCGTTTCATAGGCAAAGGCTGCAAAAGGGTTTTGTTTAAGTAAGGAAATGATTGGATCACAAGCATTTAATTCTGCATTGTGACTGTATAGTAACATTTCCTTCGCCTTACCGCCATTTCGGATTGAAAATTTTATGAAATGGCAATACTTCAACTTGCCCACACAATTCAACTTGCCTTTAAATCAACAGTTTATATTTTAAAATACAAATAATTTACTAATTAATAATCTATTTTATTAAATCAAAGTGCACAGTTTTCGCAAACAGAATTTGCGTACTGACTGTGTTTATTGCCTTTTCCTGTTTGTAATTGTTAGTTCCTTGCCGTTCTGAGCGATGATTACGCCCGAAGCTTCGGCGATACCCTGGATAAGTATCTCAATGTTGTCTGTTGGCACAGAGCCTGTGATTTTGCGCGTCAACAGCTCGGGGGTTTCTGCATTTATTTTGAAATCGTAAGTGTCTTCCAATATCTGTGACACTTCTTCAAGAGTAGTGTTGTTGAAAATCAGCTTATGCTCTTTCCAGGCTGAATACTCGAAGGCTTGCACGTTTTTGCGTACATAATCGGAAGGGTTACCGGTAAACTTCACCATTTCTCCGGGTTTCATAATGAGCGTCTCGTTTTCAGCAGCGTTCAGATTGCATTGTACCTTCCCCTGGGCGAGCACAATGCGCGTGCCGCTTTTTCTGCTGGCCACGGTAAACTGCGTTCCGAGTACATCAAGGCTAAAATCCTTCGCGGTACGGACACGGAATTTACGATTGTCGCTGGTGTGGGTTACTTTGAAGTAAGCCTCCCCTTTCAGGTTAATTTCGCGAAGCTGCTCATTCCCCCAGTTGGAAAGATAGGTGATTTCCGAGTTACCATTCAGGGTCACTTCCGAACCGTCGGGGAGCATTACTTTACGCACTTCGCCATAACCCGTTTGTTCCCGCACCATTTCAGCCCGGCTCAGATAAAAGTATATGCCGGCGCCAGCCAGTACAACAAGCAGAACAGAAGCCGCTATCCGCAGCATTCCTGCATAAAGCGTTCTTCTTCCCGGTTGGATCAGCGATGGACTTTCCTGCTCCAGAGCACTTTCAATTCGTTCAAATATGCTTGCTTCCAATGCCGGCAAGGCCCTTTCTGAAAGGCGTTTCGTAAAATCAGGCTGACTTTCGTAACTCAGGTACCATGCTTCCAGCTCCGCGCGCTCTTCAACGGAAGCCGCCCCTCCCCTTTCTCTTTCCAATAAGTATTGTAACCGCTCCCTGTCCATTGATGATCAAACTTCTTTAATAGTTACTAGTAACACTCAGGATTGACTTCCGTCATTCAATGCATTCTTTTTTTCTGATACCTCATTTAAAACCACGCTCTGCCAGCAAGATCAGCAACAATGTAAAATCTTTCAGATTGGCCCGGATAATCCTGATCGCCTTGCCCATCTGCTTCTCTACGGTATCGAGAGGAATGTTCAGCCGGACTGAAATTTCCTTGTAACTAAGGTTTTCACGACGACTGAGCTGATATACTTTTCTGATCTTTTCAGGTAAATTTTCAATGCTTTTCGCCAAAGCCCCGGCAAGCTCTTCGTAATACAGGCTGTCTTCAATATAGTTTTGTTCAACCTCCTGCGTATTGGTGAGGTGGTCCAGATACGCATTCCGGATTTTTCTCGAACGGATCAGGTTGTAAATACGGTAGCGAAGTGCCCCGAAAAGATAGGCTTCCAGGGAAACGGTGATGATCAGCGTTTCCCTTTTTTCCCAGATGTCAACGAAAATTTCCTGGATAATCTCCTCACATTCCTCCCGCAGGAGCAGTCGCTTGTAAGCGGAATCGAACAGCCGTCGCCAGTACTTCCTGTATAGCTCGGCAAAAGCATTCCTGTCGCTCTGCCGCAAACGGTTAAGCAACTCTTCTTCTTGCCGGTGAGGGTTCTCTGGATTAATGACGTGGTAATTTACGAACTGCAATTACCAAAATTATGCGAAATAACGACAATGTGTTTTGAGGAATAAATCAAGCGCTGAGCACACTTTCATTCTGTACGCTTTTCAAAATTTCATAACTATGGATCCGCGCTTCGGGATCGTAGATATGGCTGGTGACCATCAACTCGTCGAGCTGGGTATGTTTCTGAAAGTACGCCAGATCGCTGCCAATCTTTTTTCTGTCGCCGATGAATGTGTATTTCATCATCTCCCGCACAGCGGCTTCTTCGTATTCTCCCCAAAGTCCGTCCATACTATCAACAGGAGGTTGCAAAGGCCGGCGCTTGCCCGTGATAATGCCCGTAGCTAGCTGAAAGAAAGAAGTCGCAAGCCGCTCAGCTTCCTGGGTGGTATCTCCGGCGATCACATTGACACAGGCCATTACATAAGGCTGCGTGAGGTATTTCGACGGCCTGAAATTGCGGCGGTAGAGTTCAATGGCGGTCATAAACTGCGTTGGCGCAAAGTGGCTTGCAAATGCATAAGGGAGTCCCAGATGCGCCGCCAGCCTCGCACTATCCGTACTTGAACCTAGAATCCATATCGGAATATCCAGGCCTTCGCCGGGAATGGCGCGTACTTTGGAGTTGCTGTTCTCTGCTGAAAAGTAGGTTTGCAATGCGATCACATCATCCGGAAAATCCTGCGCGGATTCCATGTAATTGCGTCTCAGCGCGCGGGCAGTAACCTGGTCTGTTCCCGGGGCGCGGCCCAGTCCGAGGTCAATGCGGTCGGGGTACAGCGACGCGAGGGTACCGAACTGCTCGGCCACAACCAGCGGCGCGTGGTTGGGTAACATAATGCCGCCGCTGCCGACGCGGATGGTTTTTGTGCCGCCGGCAATGTAGCCGATCAGCACGGACGTCGCCGAACTCGCAACACTCGCCATATTGTGGTGCTCAGCGAGCCAGTATCTTTTATATCCCAGTTCCTCAACACGCTGCGCGAGCCGGAGGCTATTTTTGAAAGTGATTGCTGCGTTATTCCCTTCCGTGATCGGCGCAAGATCGAGAATGGAAAAAGGTATATCCTGAATGAGTTTGTCTGCCATGTCGATTACTAACTGTAAGATTGCTATTCATAAAAAACATTTTAATGCATTCTGAGTTCCTTTTTGGTGACAGATGTAAGTGGTGGCAAAACGTATAACTTTCAAAAATTTTTATCCCAAATCTTGCGCTTAAAGATTTTGTTCCTATTTTTGCACCACGTTTCGGATACGCCGAAACATTTAGAGAGATGGCAGAGTGGTCGATTGCGACGGTCTTGAAAACCGTTGACTGTAACAGGTCCGGGGGTTCGAATCCCTCTCTCTCTGCAAGCATTTTTAAAAACCTCGTTTAAGCGAGGTTTTTTGCTTTTAAGGCTGCCCTGAAATCCCTGGTAAAAAGGGCAGGTGGTTAGCTTATCTTAAATATAGCAAACCGCGAACCTATGAAAGAGCAGGATATCCGTTGGGAACAGCGCTTTGAAAACTATAAAAGAGCACTCGCAAAACTCGGCGAAGCGGTACAATTGGATTCAATGCGTGAACTGAGCGAGCTTGAAAAGCAAGGAACTATACAGGCATTCGAATACACCCACGAACTGGCCTGGAAAGTAATGCAGGACTTCTTCATTTACCAGGGCAATTCAGAAATCAGAGGTTCGAGGGATGCGACCCGCCAGGCTTTCAGCGCTAACCTCATCACAGATGGAGATCATTGGATGGAAATGATCAAGAACAGGAACCTCACCAGTCACACCTACAACGAAGTAATCTCAGAAGAGATCTACAAAAATATCGTTAGCGAGTTTTATCCGCTTTTCGTAGCATTCCAGGAAACAATGGAGGCGATCAAGGCCAACGAAGAATGATGTACGGATTGTCAGAAAAAACGATAGAGGCCATTCAGGGGGTCTTTGCCAATTATCCCCAGATTGAACGCGCCATTCTATACGGATCCCGCACAAAAGGAAATTACCGAAACGGCTCCGACATTGACCTGGCACTGGTCGGCGCTGAGCTGGATTTATCTCTGATATTTAAAATTGAACTCGAACTGGATGATTTGATGCTTCCTTATAAAATTGATCTGGCGGCTTATCATCAGATTGAAAATCAGGAATTAATTAGTCATATTGATCGGATTGGGGTAATTTTCTTTGAAAGCGAATCGACGACCAGCGCATAAAAGGTTTAAAAGGCAAATGGCTTACTACATCACCCTCTTCTCCCCCGATACCTATCAGACATTCACTGAAACTGAGCGATCGATTTCCGGATTTCGTGAGTCGCAAAAAACGCAGGCAAATGCCATCAAAAAAGGGGACAAGCTCATTGCTTATGTGACCAAAATGTTGGGCCGCCCTTTCTTTTACCAAAAACCTACCCGAAAAGAGCACCGCGTGGACCAATATGGTGCGCGGAAACTTGCGCCGTTTTGAAGAGGAAGACGGGAATTGGATCGAATCCTATTTAAAAAGGCAACTGTCGACTCCCAGGCGTTTTCCGCTCAGTGAAAGCGATAGCCGGAAGCTGGTCACATTGACCGTCAAAACGCAGGAAAGTAAGGAAGTCGAAGTGTCGGTACCGACGAAGGAAGAGCAGGAATTTTCTCCGGCATCCGATAAAGAAGAAGTACGCGAGTCAATTAGGGTTCAAGCCATGCTGTCGAGAATTGGAGAAAGAATGAACCTGAAAATCTGGCTGCCAAAAAGCGATCGGCAAAGAGTTCTGTCAGTTTGGAAACCCGAAAATGATTCGCTGTTGACCATATTGCCATTAAATTACGACGACACCACGCTTGGAACAATTGAGAATATTGACGTACTCTGGATTAAGGGTAGATCGATCGTCCGGGCCTTTGAAGTGGAACATACCACATCCATTTATTCGGGCATATTGAGGATGGCAGACCTGATGGCATTGCAGCCTAATCTTGCGATAAATGCACATATTGTTGCACCAGCCGACCGACGTGAAAAAGTATTTCAGGAAATTTTGCGCCCGGTCTTCACTCTCCTACCAAAAGGCCCTTTGCGAGAATCTTGCACCTTCATTTCCTATGAGGAAGTTAAAAACCTCTCGCTAGAGAAGAGGCTTGAATATATGAATGATAAGGTGCTGGATGAGTATCAGGAGCGGGCGGGGGATTTGGATGATTGATATTCAGATTGGAACTTAGCAGGAGATTCACCCTTCGATAAATTAGGAACATACTCAATGGCCTTCAACGAAAACTCGCGCGTCAAAATACCAGCCATTCTTCATCTGATGAAGTTAGGCTATGATTACATTCCCCTGAATCAACAGATTAGAAGGGAAGACACGAATATTTTTGAAAGTATTTTCATAGAAAGCGTCTTCAAGATTAATAATGGTGAAATCAGCAGAGAAGAAATTCTGCGTGTGCTTGACGAGCTGAGCCTGGAACTGGATTATGAAGACCTGGGCGAGAAATTCTATAACCGAATCACTGCTAAGTCAGGAATTAAGTTGATTGATTTCGAGAATTTCGACAATAATAATTTCCATGTCACTACTGAACTGACAGCAAAAAATGGGGATGAGGAATTCAGACCAGATATTACCATCTTGATCAATGGGATGCCGCTCGCTTTTGTTGAAGTAAAAAAGCCACACAACAAGGAAGGTGTTTTAGCTGAGCGCAGCCGAATCAATTCTCGTTTCAGGAACAAGCGCTTCCGTCGCTTTGCCAATATTACGCAGTTGATGGTTTTCTCCAACAACATGGAGTATGAAGATGGCATTGTTGAGCCGGTATTCGGTGCGTTTTACGCCACTTCGGCCTACGCTGACCTGAATTTCAACTATTTCAGAGAAGATGAAGATTTTCCTGTTCGCCAGAAGCTTTCAAACATTAGCGAAGAACAGGAAAACCATATGCTAAGGGACAATAATTTGCAAGTGATTAAACACAGTCCTGAGTTTAAAACTAATAAAGAACTTAACACACCTACAAATCGCATTCTTACAAGTCTTTTCAGCCGGGAGCGCTTGCAATTTGTATTGCAGTATGCCATCGCATACGTGAAGGAAGAGACTGGCAAGCAAAAACACATTATGCGTTATCCGCAGCTCTTTGCCACAATGGCCATCTCGGCCAGGTTGAGCGAGGGAAAACGTAAAGGGATTGTTTGGCACACGCAGGGTTCGGGGAAAACTGCCCTAGCCTATTATAATGTAAAGTATCTCACAGACTATTACCAGCGGCAACACATTATACCCAAGTTTTATTTTGTGGTGGATCGCCTGGATTTGTTGACTCAGGCCCAAATAGAATTTGCTAACCGGGGATTAAAAGTTGTACAGGTTAATTCTAAGGCAGACTTTATCAACGACATGCAAATCTCGGGCGCCATTAAGAATAACAGCGGAAAGGCAGAAATCACAGTAGTGAATATTCAGAAGTTCAGTGAAGATGCCCTGGCGAAAGATTTGCCTGAGTATGATATCAACACCCAGCGCATTTATTTCTTAGATGAAGCCCACAGAAGCTACAACCCGAAAGGGAATTATCTGGCTAACCTTATCAACTCTGACAGATCAGCGGTTTTGATCGCTCTTACCGGCACGCCGCTGTTGCGTGAAGTGGCGAAGGATTATGATTCCAAACTGTTGTTCGGCAACTATTTTCATAAATATTATTACAATCGATCGATTGCCGATGGGTATACGCTGCGCCTGATCCGGGAAGAAATTCAGTCCTCTTTCAAAATGGAAATGAAGGACTTGATGCAGCAGATCAAACTGCGAGAGGGGGATATCAAAGCCTCGGATGTATACGCCGACAGAAAATTCGCCCGTGGCTTGCTTGATTATATCACAAACGATCTGCAAGATTTTAGGGATTACTGGCGGGACGACAGCCTGGGCGCGATGGTAGTTTGCGATTCTTCAAAACAAGCAAAAACACTTTTCAGGTTGTTTGAGGAACAGTATGGCACCCAGGAAACACACGCAGAGAACTTGGTTCGTATGGCAGCAGAACCATTTGTGCCGTACGGAAAGCGGCCCAAAAAAATGCTGACAGCAGCACTAATCCTGCATGACGAGAATGACAAGACGATCCGCAAGGAATTGATTAATGCTTACAAGGCAGCGAAGGTGGACATTCTCTTTGTGTACAATATGCTGCTTACCGGCTTTGACGCGAAGCGATTGAAGAAATTGTACCTTGCCCGCGTGATACAGGATCATAACCTGCTGCAAACGCTTACGCGTGTTAACCGACCGTACAAAACATACAAATATGGGTATGTGGTGGACTTTGCCGATATATCCAAAGCATTTGATCGTACCAATCAGCTTTATTTCCAGGAGTTGCAGGATCAGCTAGGTGATGAAGCGGAGCTTTACAATCACCTATTTAAATCTGAGCAAGAGATCAGGGAAGAGCTGGAAAAGATCAGCGAAACGCTCTTCCGTTACGATACTCAAAACAAAGAGATTTTTTCACAGCAGATTGCGCAGTTGAATGATAAAAGTGCATTACTTGAATTGGTAAAGGCTCTGAGGACTGCCAAAGAGCTTAAAAACATGATAGCCATCAATGGCTACGAAGGTCTGGGAGAGTTGGTTAATTTTGAAGTCCTTAATCGCTTGCTGATTGAGGCACAAAACCGCCTCGATAATCTCAACTTTATCGAGAATATAGGCAATGATACCGCTACGCAAAATTTGCTAGCTGCCGCCTTGGAGGACATTGTCTTCCAGTTCATTAAAGTTGGCGAAGAAGAACTGAGGCTGGCCGATGAACTCAAAGATCAATTGCGTAAAACAAGAACCGCGCTGCAAGACAACTTCGACCCGCAGGACCCGCAGTTTGTCACGCTGAGGGAAGAACTTGAAAGAATCTTTAAGAAGAAAAATATTACTGAAACCACGCAGGAGGAGTTGGTGGCAAATCTACCGTTGCTCCGCAGGATTTATGATGAAGCCAAGGAGCTGAACCGAAAAAACAACTTATTGAAAGCCAAATATTGCAACGATGAAAAGTATGCACGCATTCACAAGCGCTTGACCGAAAAGGGCGGATTGAATGCAAAGGAAATGCAACTGCATCGGGCGCTCAGCGTTGTGAAATCGGAAGTGGATACTAAGCTCGAAGGGCAGGAGGATATTTTAAATAACGAGGCTTTTTTTACGAAGTATGTTATGAAACTGGTGATACAAGAATTTAAAAGAAAAGAAAACATCCCACTTGATTTCGAAACAACAGAAAACATTAATCATTTAATATCAAAAGAATACTTTCAATTATACAATAACAACAAGTACTATTAATGACTCAGGATATTCAATTTGTCACCAAGACAAAAAACTTAATAGACAGTTTAAAAAGTGTCTGTGCAAATTACGGTTTAGGTAATTCGGCAGGCGAATTCGATATAATTATACAATGCTTTCTGTATAAAATATTTAACGATAGATTTGGTTATGAGGTTAGAAAAGACAATAATGATTTCCAGCATTTAGATCCAAAAGAATTTTCAGATGCATTGAGCTCAATGACTGAGGAGGATTATAAGTTTATGCTCGCCTCTTTGGACCCTAATGTGCCAAGACTAAAACCTTATCACTTGATTGGATATTTGTATAACAATCAAAATGCACCTGAATTTGGAAAGCTGTTTGATGATACACTGGTTCAAATTTCAACAGAGAATGCAGACGTTTTTTCTGTCAAATCTTTTAACGGAGTAAAAGATATACTGTTTGATAGGTTGAGTCAACAATTTATACGAGATTCATCTGAGAGAGATGCTTTTTGCAGGGCCATCATAAATAAAATGGTGGACTTTAATTTTGAGACGAGTTTTGATTTTCTATTCGAAGAAAAATATGACTTTTTCAAAGACATTTTCGAATATCTTATCAAAGATTACAATAGCGATAGCGGCGGCAAATACGCGGAATACTATACCCCCAATGCCGTAGCTCGCATTATTGCGAGTATACTAGTAGATAGCGATGAAAAAGGCAACAAAAAATGCTACGATCCAAGTGTAGGGTCAGGCTCGCTGCTCATGTCTTTGGCGCATAAAATCGGTGAAGATAAATGTACCATTTACTCGGAGGATATCTCGCAAAAGTCTAGCGTCATGCTGCGGCTTAACCTCATTCTTAATAATCTTACACATAGCATTCCCAATGTAATCAAGACAAATACAATTTCGCAACCCTTTTATTTAGGTAAGCAGGAGTTCGATTATGTTGTTTCCAATCCACCTTTCAAGCTGGATTTTTCAGATTTTCGGGGGGATTTGGAGAAGGATAGTTTTAGAGAGCGGTTTTTTGCTGGAATACCGAAGATCCCAAATAAGGACAAAGATAAAATGGCGATTTATCTGCTTTTTATCCAGCACATTATGTTCAGCCTGAATGAAACAGGTAAGGCTGCTATTGTAGTACCTACGGGTTTTATAACAGCGCAGGGTAGCATCGAAAAAAAAATTCGGGAACGGTTGGTAGATAAAAGTTGGCTGCGGGGCGTGGTAAGTATGCCCAGCAATATCTTTGCAAGCACGGGCACCAACGTATCGGTATTATTTATCGACAAAGAGGCTGACGGCGAGCAAATCGTACTTATGGATGCCAGCAAGCTGGGCGCTGACGTAAAAGAAGGAAAAAATCAGCGAACCGTCCTCAGTAGAACAGAGGAAATGGACATTGTGAATACGTTCAATAGCCGTCAAGCGGTGGAAAACCTTTCTGTTGTTGTAACTAAAGAACAGATAAAGGAAAAGAATTACAGCTTCAGCGCGGGGCAGTACTTTGAGGTGAAAATTGATTACGTGGATATTACAGCCGAGGAGTTTGCTTCTAAAATGCAGGGATTTGAAGAAAGGTTGAACACATTGTTTGCGGAAGGAAACAAGCTTGACAAAGAGATTGTAGCAAATTTGAAACAGCTAAAATTGAGCTAGGAAATGGAAATGGAGCAATTTTCAAATTTTGTTTTTTATCAGGCGAATGATGGTAACGTACGGGTGCAGGTGATTGTCGATGCCGAGGCAGAAACGATCTGGGCTAACCAAAAGACCTTGGGTGAACTGTTTGGCGTAGCGAAATCAACAGTGAGTGAGCATACAGCCAATATTTTTGAAACAAACGAATTAGATAGAGCCTCAACTGTTCGGAAAATCCGGACAGTTCAAGATGAGGGTGGCCGAAGTGTGTCAAGAGAGGTAGATTTCTACAACCTGGACTTTATTATTGCGCTGGGTTACAGGGTGAATTCCTTTCAAGCAACTCAGTTCCGCAAGTGGGCAACAACCGTCCTGAAGGAATACCTGATCAAAGGTTTTGCGCTTGACGATGAACGGCTTAAACAAGGCAAGCAACTTTTTGGTAAGGACTACTTTGAGGAGTTACTGGAACGTATCCGGGAGATACGGGCCAGCGAACGATTGTTCTACCAAAAGATTACGGATATCTACGCCACTTCCATCGACTATGATAAGCATTCGCCCGTTACGCAAGAGTTTTATGCGACGGTGCAAAACAAATTACATTGGGCTATTCATCAGCATACTGCGGCCGAGTTGGTAAAATTGCGGGCAGATGCAGCGAAACCAAATATGGGACTTACATCCTGGAAAAATGAGAAAAGGGGCGGAAAAATTTTGAAAACAGATGTAAGCGTGGCCAAAAACTATCTGAATGAAAGCGAGCTTTCTGAGCTCAACCGGATAGTAACGATGTATCTCGACTTTGCAGAGAACATGGCGCGGCGTCAAAAAGAAATGAAAATGACAGATTGGGTGGGCCGTCTGGACGCTTTTCTAACTTTTAATGAATATGGAATATTAAAGGATGCCGGAAAGATATCTGCTGTTGTCGCCAAAAAGACGGCAGAAAGCGAATATGACAAATTCAGAGTGATACAAGACCTGATTTATGAAAGTGATTTTGATAAACTGGTGAAGAAAACAAAGATTGATAAATGAAAATTGAAAGAAGATTTGAAAAGGTTGAATGGAATAAGATATGAGTAAAGCGATAGGGAAAAGATTGGGAGACATTGTGAACTTTAAGAGGGGGTACGACTTACCTTCTCGAAGTAGAAAGGACGGCATGATTCCTATTATTAGCTCTGGCGGCATTTCGGGCTATCATTCTGACTATAAAGCATATGGCGAAGGTATAGTGACTGGCCGATATGGTACCTTAGGGGAAGTATATTATATAAATGGAGAGTACTGGCCTCACAATACAACTTTATATGCCACGAATTTTTATGGCAATTCTCCAAAGTATATTTATTATTTAATGAAGTGCTTAGGAAATCTACAAACATCAGACAAAAGCACGGTGCCCGGAATAAATAGAAACGATTTACATGAAATTATAATCCCATACCTTCCTCCCAAAATTCAGAGGCAGATTATTCCAATCCTCTCCTTCTTAGACAATAAAATAGAACTCAACAACCGCATCAATGCGGAGCTGGAACAGATGGCCAAAACCCTGTATGATTATTGGTTTGTGCAGTTTGATTTTCCCAATCAAGATGGAAAACCCTACAAATCCTCCGGCGGTAAAATGGTTTATGATGAGGTGCTGAAAAGAGAGATTCCGAAGGGGTGGAAGGTTGGAACAATTCACAATGTCGGTGATCTACTAGGCGGAGGAACTCCGAGAAAAGATAATCCATATTTTTGGAACGGCTCGGTCCCTTTTTTTACACCAAAAGACCACGAGAATTCTTTTTTTGTTACCGAAACAGAAGAACATATTACAGAGATGGGACTTAAAAATTGCAGTAGCAAGCTTTATCCGAAAGGAACCATTTTCATAACCGCTCGTGGAACAGTAGGCAATATCAATATTGCGTCAACAAACATGGCTATGAATCAATCTTGTTATGCGGTATTGCCGAAACCGGACATAAATTACTGCTTTTTACATCAGCATTGTATCAACCTAATACAGTTCATGAAAGGGAAAGCCGCTGGCTCCGTTTTCGATGCCTTGGTATCAAACGACTTTAAACAAACGAGCTTAGTTGTTCCAGCAAAAAGCTTAATTGATTTGTTTGGAGAAACATCTGTCTGTTTTTATGAACAGATGTTGAATAATAGAAAGCAAAACCAACAGCTCGCCTCACTTCGAGATTGGTTGCTTCCTATGCTCATGAACGGCCAGGTGTCCGTAGGTGAGATTAATGATAATATGGAGGAGATATCGGAGGAGCGAGCGAGTAATGCAAGACAAGAGCAGTTCCAAATGCATTTATTTGATTGATGTAATTCATGCTTCGTATATGTGGACTTAGAGATAAACGGCTGCCTTATGGTAGCCGTTTCGCATAATACGCAACACGCCGGGCAGCTGCTACGGAAGATCTGAATAGTAATTGCCGATGGTTCATTGATTCTTCCTGGTTTAAAACTTTCCCCTATATTTGCCACGCAAACGTTTTCCAATTTTCAATATGAGCTTAAAATTAAAAAACAGGAAGAAATGGTCTTGGAGGGGCATACGGGTGAAAGTCCCGAGACCTGTCAAAGCTCGCTTTGGTGACGTTTGCAGTGACCTCTCCTTTTTTGTTCACATCAAACCATTTCGCAATGCAAACGTCACATGGTTCCGGTGTTGGCTCAATTGCAAATTCAGTCAACCCAACGAATGATGCACGTCACGCATCAAATGTCGGCGATCCGCTGACGGAATCACAAGCCGAGTTTTGGTATCTGATAGAATGTCAGGGCTGTAAGGAGCTGGCGCATTCGCTCAAAATGGTCCACGATCTGGCGCTTTATCATTCGGATGTTCCGTGTGATACGGCTGAAAAGTCGGCGCTTTTTGATGTCAATTTACTTGTAGAGGGATTTCAAAGGATGGCGGGCAAGGTTTAGAAATGAAATAGGGTGTCTCAAAATCGAGAGGCACCCTATTTCATTGTTAACCCATCACACCGACTTGCTGCAATAACCCCACTGTGTCCATAATGATCCGGCTTTCAGCAAATAACCCGTCTCTGACTACGTCGATCACGACACCCCAAACTTCCACTTTTTTATTCGTTGGCGGGATTCCCATAAATGCGCCGTCGTGGGTTCCGGTCCAGGTAAACCGGGTGACAACCGTTTCGCCTTCTGCGATTTGCTCCTGCACTGTCCAGTTCATGTCAGGAAATCCGGTAAGCATTGCGTTGATCGCAAATTTTAGCCCTTCTCTCCCTGGTTCCTGGCCCGGGAATGGCAGATGCTCAATAAAGTCCGCTGCCGCCAGATCATCAGCGGCGTCCAGATTCTTTTTATTAATTACTTCCTCAATGAAGTTGCTCATGAACTTCTTGTTCTCTTCCAGTGTCATTTTTTGAAGGGTTTACAATAAAATGCGTTTGAATGTATTAATAAGGCAGTTTTGAATTGATATACTGATCTCCATCGGACCTTACTGATAGGAATATACGAGCGCAGTTTTTAGCCCAACGAATGATGCACTTTACGCCTTAAGTGTTGGTGACAGTCCTTTTTTGTTTTCCCATCGGAACCAAAACGCTTATGGCTCATAACTCTTAAAAATCAGCTCAAAAATACCGAAAATTGATCCGTAATTGGATCGATTATGAGCTATAATTGGTTTACGGCTCATAAACGCTAAAATTATAGCTCATTTTCTATTAAATTTGAACTTTAATCCGATATCAAATGAGCCGTAATTATGTCACGAATAGATTCTGATATTCTTCATTTCGTAAAGGATCATCCGTTATGCTCCTCTGTTGAGATCCATAAAACTGTGGGCAGGGGTTCTTACGCGACAACCAAAAGAGCTATCGCCGCACTGGTTGAAACTGGCCAGCTATTGGTGGAGGGGCAAACGCGAGCGACAAGGTATGTGGTTAGTCCGGCAAATAAGCTTTTTGGTCAACTGGACATGGCTGTTTATTTCGAACAGGAAATAGACGAGCGAAAGATTCAGGAAGATTTCAATTTCCAGCTAATTACCGAGGTTCTATGGGATGTAGATCTATTCACGGCCGAAGAAGCAAATCGCCTGCAACAGTTGCAAGAAGAGTTTCGCAATAATGTGGCCGAGATGAGCCCGGCCGCTTACGGTAAGGAAATGGAAAGGCTTGCTATTGACCTAAGCTGGAAGTCCTCACAAATCGAAGGTAATACCTATTCGCTGCTGGAGACCGAACGTTTATTGAAGGATAAAGAAACCGCCGCAGGCAAGCCCAAGGATGATGCGACCATGTTACTGAACCACAAAGAAGCGATCAACTTCATTGTGGAGAACCCTGATTATGTAGTGCCTTTGTCCACCGCACGGATAGAAGATATCCATAGCCTTCTCATCAAGGACCTTGACGTTGACCGAAATATCAGGCGAAGACGTGTAGGTATTTCCGGGACAAACTATAAGCCGCTCGACAATGAACACCAGATCAGAGAAGCGCTGGAAGACATGTGCAGATTGATTAATCGGAAAGAAAGTGTGTTTGAAAAATCCCTGCTAGCCTTGGTCTTGCTGTCTTACATTCAGGCATTCAATGATGGTAATAAACGAACAGCCCGCATTGTTAGTAATGCAATTCTGATTGCTCACCAATATTGCCCGATTTCTTTCCGGACTGTCGACTCGGTTGAATACAAAAAAGCAATGCTGGTTTTTTACGAGCAGAATAATATCAGCCCGTTTAAGAAAATATTTATCGACCAATTCAACTTCGCTGTGAAGACCTATTTTTAATTCATATTCCTGAACGCTACCGGCGTCTTCCCGGTCTTCTGCTTAAAAAGCTTATTGAAATACTGAGGATATTCAAAACCCAGGCCATAGGCGATTTCGCTGACTGAGCGGCTGCTGCTTAAAAGGATATTTTTGGCTTCTTCGATCAGGTGAAAGTGGATATGGTCCTGCGCGTTTTTGCCGGTTTCTTTTTTCAGGAGGTCACTCAGGTAATTGGGCGATAAGTTCACCTGTTCCGCAAGGTATCTTACCGTCGGCAGGCCGCGTTCGCTGAGGTCGCCGAGACCGAAATATTCGTTGAGAAGCTTCTCGACCTGCACGATCACTGCGTTGTTGGAGGTTTTTCTGGTGATGAATTGTCTGCCGTAAAACCGGGAGCAATAGTTTAGCAGCATTTCAATGCCCGATACGAGGATAGACTGGCTGTGCACATCGATATTTTCGTGCAGTTCAGCTTCGATTTTCTGAACACATTCCGTCAAAATCTGCTTCTCCTTTTCCGACAAATGCAGCGCTTCCGAGACTTCGTAGGAGAAAAAGCTGTAACTCTTCATTTTGTCATTCAGCGGCGTGCCCCGGATCAGATCGGGATGAAAGCCCAGGCCCCAACCCAATGGCTGGGCTGATCCCTCGATATCGTCGTCCATTTCCAGCACCTGATTGGGTGCCAGACAGATCAGACTTCCATTTGTAAAATCGACCAGCTTCCGCCCGTATTTTACGTGATTCCGGTTGTAAGTTTTGTAAATCAGCGTGTAGAAATCTGTCGAGATTTTGGTATTCCCAATGTCCGCCTCGCGAACCTGGCTGAAATCGATGATCGCCACGAGCGGGTGGTGCACAGGCTGGTCAAGCCTGAAAAATTTCAACAGTTCCTCGATGGTGTGCAGGTGAATATTTGTGCTCATAAAAACAAAGATACCCTCATTGTGCTGACAATGAGGCGTAAATAATCTCTAAATTACAAACCGAACTGGGATTTAATGATGCCGGTAAAAGTGGCGTCGTCGGCCTGCTGGCGCTGGGCAATAATGGCTTTTGCGTCGTCGCCCGCCGTGTAGCGCAGTTGGTCTGTGCCGTCGGTGGCGGCTTCGAAAATCACACCGGCCACAACGCTCGCTGGGGAGGCGTCTCCAAACATGGCCTGCGTTGCTGCCAGCAATTTACCGATGATCAGCTGGTATTCCGTCATGCTTTCATCATTGCTGAAATCCAGCGAGCGGCCCGTAAAATCGGTAGCGATCGCGCCCGGCTCTACGATTTTGACCTTTCCGCCAAACTCCTGCACTTCAAAGTTCAGCGATTCGGAAATGCCTTCGACCGCGAATTTTGTCCCGTGATACAAGGTCCCGAGTGGAAAGCTCATCTTGCCACCAATCGACGATACATTGATAATAATCCCGCTTTTGTTGCTGCGGAAATGCGGCAGTAAAGCTCTTGTCACATCCAGCAACCCGATCACATTTGTATCAAACTGGCGAATGATCTGCTCCCTCGAAAAAGATTCAAGCACACCATACGCGCCATAACCGGCATTATTCAACAAAACATCAATCTGCCCGAACCTGGCAATGCCTTCATTCACAGCATGATCAATGGAGGAAGGATCAAGCACGTCCAGTTTGGCAACCAGTATATTTTCTAATTCCCCTAGTTCAATGTCGGATTCCGGATTGCGCATGGTAGCGACAACGTTCCAGCCTTTGGCGTGAAATAACTTAGCAGTTTCTTTACCAATACCGCTGCTTGCTCCTGTAATTAAAATGGTTTTCATGATCTCTGATTTTTAAAATGATGCATCAAAGGTCGGGGTGAAAACGGGGCCGGTATGCATACGAATTCAGGGTTGTTGTATACTTTTTACGGTTTTGAACCCGGAAGTGATTTATACAGAGAATTATTGAAAACGCTTGCATGCAAATCTTCACCACCAATCAATCTGCCCTCTCTCCCCTCAGCGAAGTACCTTTTAAACTCGAAAAGGACATTCAAAATCTTCGTATCTCAATCTGATGCTCGATTACCGGGCGGACTTCATTGTGGAATACAACGAAGCGTATGGCAAATTGGCAAGCTTGCAAAAGAAACCAAACCTTACCCGGAAGAAGGTCATTTGTCTGGTAAAAGCGACGAGACTATTGAGCTATATGAGACTTTTAAGAATGCGATCCTTAACCTTGGACCTGATATTGAGGTTAAGCCACAAAAGATGGTGATCGGGTTTACGGTGAAAGGAAAATTTTTTGCTGATGTGCTTGTTTTGAAAACAAGTCTGAAATGGTGGATTAACCTAAAAAAAGGACAATTGGATGGTCCAAAAAATCTGTCCAGGGATGTTTCAAATGTCGGAACCTGGGGCAATGGGGATTATGAGATAAAAGTGCATGACACTACGAATCTGGAATACATTATGAGTTTGGTGAAGCAGGCGCTGACTGTGAGTGTTTGATTGAAATATGACACGAGACAAAAGCATTCTCATATTGGCCAACAGCATCTTTAATGAAGCTTTCGGAAAAGCTAATGCAGAGGGGCTGATTTAACACGTATATATCAAAAGGTAACATCAACTTGCGCTAAGATGAATTTTACATTACCTTGGGATATATTGATCATTCAGATATGCAAGCCTCCGACCGGGAAATTATAATTACAGTTGTAGGAAGCTCTTTATTTATTTTGTTTCTGTCCATTGTAGTTATAGTCGCGATTGTAAGTTATCAGAATAGAAAACGGAACAGTTTGCTAGAAATATCCAATCTGCGTAATGAATATGCGCGAGAGATATTGCAATCGCAATTTGAGATTCAAAACGCCATACTACAACAAGTCGGGCAGGAATTGCATGACGACATTGGCCAGCTCCTTGTAGTAGCCCGAATTAATCTTGATATTTTGGAGGAAGTTGCTGAGGTCTCCGAGAAGGAGGTGCATATTCATGAAGCCCTCGTAGTTATTGATAAATCAATTGTAAATCTCCGTGCGATTACCAAGAGTTTTGATGGTGACTTTGTCAAGGAGTTCGGTCTTTACCAAAGCCTCGTGAACGAACTAGCAAGAATTAAGCGGACCGGCAGATATGATACGCAGTTAATTGTCTCCGGAAGCCACGTCTCTTTGGGCTATGAAAGAGAAATTATGCTCTTCCGCATTGTACAAGAGTGTTTCAATAATATTTTAAAACATTCAGGAGCGAATTACATTCAGGTTCTTATGTCTTATGAAAAGGGATTCAGTCTATCTATTATTGATAATGGGAAAGGCTTTGGTACCGGGCATGATGAAAATAAAAATCTCAATGCATCAGGAGCTGGCCTGCGGAATATGCAGCGGCGAGCAGAGTTGATCAATTCGGCATTCACCATCACATCAAGCCCAGGATCCGGAACCCAGGTAAATTTATCCATTTCTGAATGATACTTTTAATTATTGTAAACCTGTATAACATAAACAATCATGGAAAGAAAACGTGTGCTTAAAACAAGGGCGGTAACCTCCACTTCTCCCGGCTCCCTGTCAGAGATTGATATCGAGTATAAACTTGCTAATGATAGTGAAGTAACGGGCTATGGAGCTTTCTTCCATGACAAATCCAGCATCATGATAATCAATGAGTATTGGGAAGATTTGGCCAAGGAAGAGAGTGACTTGAAACGGTTAAAAAAGGAATTGGACGAGTTGAGACAACGCAAGAAAGAGAACTCAGATGGTACTGACAAAGAAAATACCGATACAAAGGAATTAGATTTTCTCGATAAAGCCATTGCGATTAGCGATCAACTGGTGAATAGCCTTGAAATTTCGCTCGATAACCGGATTGTTGCTGTTGAAATTGGAAAAGAAATGTTGATGATGATCTTGTCGCAACCCAAGTGTGAGGGACTACGCTTTTATCAAGCTCGCGGCGTTCTTCCGGAGGAGGTTGATAATGAAACGCAGTATAAACTTAAAAATCCTGGTGAAACAACCCTCGTTGCAGTAGGAATGGACATCGACGGTAACGATCTCGGTGTCTCGGCAAGCAAAAAAAATACATCAATAATGAACAGAAAGGGATCCAAAGTTGCGGACACGATGCAGTCTGAAACAAACCCTCCGCGTACTATGAAAGAATTAAAGGGAGATAGTGATAATTTCGAAGATGTTATTAAAGAATTTTCATCTTTCAAATAGGCGAAAGTTATGCCGCAGGATATTTCAATCGAATGTGTTGCTTATATTCTTTATCGTGTTTACATGCTATTGCTTGTAATTTGCTGCGGCATTTCTTTTTATGTTTATCTTCACGATCGATCGCTTACGATATTCAGGTATATTTTTTTGTGGGCACTACTCGTTGAAGTTCTGGTTTTCTATATTGATAGAGGTAAATTGAACTTCCCACTTTACACCCTCTATCATTTTTACATCC
Organism: Dyadobacter sp. Leaf189; assembly: GCF_001424405.1. Taxonomy (GTDB): domain Bacteria; phylum Bacteroidota; class Bacteroidia; order Cytophagales; family Spirosomataceae; genus Dyadobacter. Next base: position 1,697,901 of record NZ_LMPS01000001.1, on the reverse strand, counting down.
CAGTTGAATTTACCTTGGTCATTGCGTTTCTGTCACAATGGATTGAACAATTAAAGTTCCGAAGACTGGCGTATCTATCTATAATTTTATTCTGTATCATCAGTTTTATATCCTCCCATTATATAACAGGCTGGACCCATTTTCCAGGTCTTAACCTGAATATAGAGGGCTCGCTATTAATCCTATGGGCAATGGTTGTCATGTTTTCAGTAAAGCCCAATTTATCACTCGCTTTTTATAAACTCCCCATTTTCTGGATTTGCCTTTCTATCATAATCTATCATTCTGGTACATTCGTTATGAACGGTATATTTAATGCCCTTCAAAAACATGATACCGTACTATTTAAATCGCTCCGTGTTATCAATCAAGGTTTCAACATTTTGGAATACCTCATGTTTATTATAGCACTTATGCTTTCAAATGGAATGAAGAAATCAGTCTATAAAAAATCACCAGGAATATTGTGAGGCCTCCCTAAGTATAATAAATCATCGCTACACCGAAAAAGATGACTGTCATATTGATGATTGCGAATGTAATGAGGAGACCGATCATGCCGGATAGGGGCTCGAAGGTGCCGCCCATTCTCAGATGCTCTTCAATTCGCTTTTTCTGGCCGGATTCCACAAGCACGAAGGCTATGATAGCGGTCATCACTTGTATCAATACAAACACCATCCACACATCCGTTTCATCAAAGTCCCTGACTAAAAACATGTAAGCAGTGAATACCACTACAATGCACCCCATCAGGTAGGCCACCGAGTTCCGTCCGCCTTCGAGACGTTTCGAGTTTTGAGAAAGAAAATAACCCGCACCGAAACCTCCGCCGACAAATGCCGCGAACGCGACTGCCGCTGATGAATAAACGCCATATCTGGGACCAACAGGTGGTGGCGGGACGGGCGGTGGCGGCGTAGTCGTGTTCTGCTGCCTGGTAGATTCCTGTGGTGGTTTGATATTTTCTTTCAAGTCGTCATATTCTTCCACGTTTTCGTCCGGATTTGCAACTGCAGTTTCTAATGCATGCAAGAAAGAAAGGCAGTCACGATATCGATTGTCACGGTCTTTGGCAGTTGCTCTTAGCAAGACCTGCATCAGGCGCGGAGGATACCCATCTACCGGCGGTAGCTCCTTGTTGAGGATATCGTCGGTAATCTGCTCGCTGTCAAATGGTTCTTTGCCGGTAGTAATAATGTAAAACATCAAACCCAGCGCGTACACGTCGGTCAGGTGGTTTACGGACGCGGGACGGAGTACATGTTCCTTACTCTTGTAATACGCCGTGCCCGCTTGCGACATCACACTTGGACTGCCTGCAACATCTCCATTCAACTCTGCACTTTCAAGGATTTTAGCAATTCCAAAGTCAAGTATTTTGACATTACCTGATGTTGTCAGAAAAAAATTGGAAGGCTTTACATCGCGATGTACTAATCCTTTCTGATGCGCATGTGCAAATGCAGGAAGGATTTGTGCATACCATTTCATAGCTAACGGAATGGGCACTACCCGCGATTCACCCTGCTGCTCCATGTAACTTTGCAGGTCCTGACCTTCGAGGTACTCCATAATGATCGCCACCGTTTCCCCATCTTCATAGAAATCCAGTGCTCTCACGATGTGATCATGTCCGATAGATGCAGTGATGACGGCCTCCTTCTTGAAGTGCTTGCGAAACGATTCGTTGGTAGTAAGGTTTTTATGGAGGATTTTGATTGCGGCCCCGGCACCCAGGCTGTTGGTAGCATAATACACCGCCCCCTGGCCTCCACTTGTTGAAATCTCCCGGACAATGGTATAATCCTTGATCTTTGTATTAATGTATGTCATAGGAATGAGCTGGATTGTGTTTGTCGGATCACTAACTGAATTTCAAGCTGATTAAAATCATAATGGCAATGTTGACCAGATATGCAATCAGCACTGTTCCGATGGGCTTGTATTTACCTCCCTTATCAATAAAAGTGCGGATCTCCCTGACCTGCTCATTAGCCAGCCAGAACATGTAGCCCCAGCTACCTAAGATCAAAAATCCAAAAAGCGGATAAGTCTCGCTCAATGCCGAAAACAGATAATAAGCCAGCGTAGCAATAATCGCAATCGTCATCGTTTTCGACGATTTATCATACTCCTTGAAGACTTTGAAATTTTCAGACATAAAATAGCCGAACACCGCCGGGCCGCCCAGGATAGCCGCCGTGCGCATTTGTAACAATGAGAAGACTTCGTTACCAACATCCAATTCGAAACCCTCTCTTCCATTAGCAGCTGCTCCGATCGGAGGCGGGCCTACATCTTTGGAAGACGTAGAATTAGCCGCGCTTTGCTGGTACGATTGCCGTGTTGACTGATTGCTGTAAGTCGAATGATCATTGATTATCACAGTAGCACTTCCCGACCTTGATTCAGGCTTTTTGGGAGGACCTTCCTGAATAATTTCCGTCTTCCCGGGCTTAAAGCCGGTTGACGTATTTTCATGCTTGATTCGCCGACCAGGGCCGCTTTCATTGTGATTTACACCTGCCGATTGCAGCGCTTCCAAAAACTCGAGACAGTTGGCAAACCGGTCCTTGCGTTGCTTTGCTGCTGCCCTGGCCACAACATCATACAGTTCCTGGCTATAAAAATGCGGTTTGGGTATTGTCTTATAAATAATATCATCCAGCAGATTCTGTTTATCATAAGGCTCTACTCCGGTAGTCAGCACGTAAAAAAGTACCCCGAGCGAGTAAATATCGGTTCCCTGATCCGCAGACTTAGGTCGGGTTATAAGCTCCGGACTTTTGTAGTAGGGTACATCCGGCCTGATAATTGTCTTCATGCCTCCGGCCAGACTTTCCGCCAATGCGTCTTGCACGATCTTCGCCGTACCGAAGCTCAGGATCTTCATATTTCCCGACTTGGTTACGAATAACATGGACGGATTAACATCCCTATGAACCACTCCCATCTGATGCGCTTTTTCAAATGCAGGCAAAACCTGACTGTACCACCTTACCACTTTGGCAACCTCTGTAACCGGATGAGCAGCCATGTAAGATTCCAGACTTTCTCCATTCAGGTATTCCATGATGATCGCCACGCAGCGGTCGTCTTCGTAAAAATCGTACACTTGCGTGATGTATTCGTGTTTAAGAGCTACCAGCAATTGGGCCTGCTGACGAAAATGCTTCCGCAGGTTTTCAACATCCAGGTTGGCATCGCCCTCCATTACTTTGATGGCCACTTCGGCGCCAAGCTGATTTTTGGCATAGTATACAACGCTGTTTGTCCCGCGTGAAAGTTCTCTCAGGAGCGTATATTCCCTGATTTGGGTGTTTAAAAGGTTCATTGAGTAAGGAGGTAAACGTGTTCTGGTTTAATTTCTTCCGAGATAGCGCCTTACATTGAAGTCTCCACGGGCATCCTCTTCCATACAGGCATTGGTTTCATTTACAACAAACTCTCGGTCGGTCCCGTCTTCGTCGACCATGACCTTGCAGCGTACTACGTGCAGACAACTGTTACCTTCATAAGTTGAACCTTTCCAGCTTGCCTCAACATCCATGGTATAGCGTTTGTCCTTGCATTCCCAATCCTTGACATGATAAGTAGCATCACTTCCGGTTGTTGCATTACAGGCTTTCATGGAGTCGTAAGCGAATGTTGAAGCCAATTGATCAGCTACTTCCTGAGATCCCTCTTTTTTCCCGAACGCCACAAACACACCGATCATCAGCAGTAATGCCACTGCCCCACCGATATACCAGAACGTTTTTGATTGATCCGGCTTTACGGAAAGATGCCTGAGCTCAGGTGCATCTTTCAGCATTTTCCAAACCTCCAGTTCATTATACCAGACCATGGTTTCGGCCGGCAGGTTGAAGGCATGCATTTCTTCAACAGAATACGGTCCCAGCTGAGAGCCGCCTTTCATGATGTAATACTTCTTCATTGCATTCAGGTTATTGATTATGGATTGATTTAATAGGCAGTGATGATCATTTCTTTGGAAAACCTTCCATGTGCCATGGGATGCTGCGACGAGCGAAAACGCTTATCCGCTACTGCTGACACATTTTTATGCACATACCCAAACAGTTCTTTGATGGTGATTTTTCGGTTGCGGTCTGTATCAGCATGTCCCTGAAGTCCCCTGATCAGATAGTAGCTGAACAATCCCTGTTTCAACTCGGCTGACTCCAGTGAAGTCTCATCCGGTCGTGACGACATCAGTAGCACCACGTTACTATCCGCCTGGTTAGAGGCCTTGTCAGCTACACGATGCTGAATGTCCTTGCGTGTGATAGAACCTGAGTAGCAGGCATCGGCAATGCAGATTTTGGTACCGGCGCGACAAGCTTTAAAAAGCTCCTTTATTTCACTGTGTTGCAGCATTTGATGTCCATCCGGCCTGGTGTCGTACGGAAGGAATGCCCCTTTGTCACCGTGGCCCGAGAAGTAGAAAATGACCTTATCTCCTGATTTGGCGAACTTAAAAATGTACTGAACAGCGCTGATGATTTCGGCTTTGGAAGCCTTGTCGTTCGTGATATACCGCATCTGGTTGGTGGGTATATTACCACCAGCATTACTTCTGAGGTAGTTATAGAACCTCGTGGCGTCGGATACCGTGTAGGTCAGGTCACCTTCACGTGGACGAAAGTTTTTGTAGTCGGCAATAGCGACCACCACCGCATAGGTTGTTCCCCCGAAAGCCATTTCATTTGCACATATCAGCAAAGAGAAAGTGCAGAACAGTCGGGTAAGATACGGTCCCTTATTTTTTGCCGGTTTCATCCGCTTTCTTATTTGAGTCGGGCTTTTTTGCAGGCTTGGCGTCGCCTTGCTTGCCGGCCTGGTTTTCTGCTGATTTCATCTCTTCCTGATTGTCATCAGGATCCAGGATACCTTGTCTCGCAGGTTTGTTCTGCTCCACTGTTGTCTCCTCTTTGCCCTCAAAAATGCTTTTTGAAAAGAAATAGCCGCCTAATACCAGCAACGCGCATACCAAAGCAATGACAATAGGCATGACGAGCCCCATACCAGCCTTTTCCTCCTGGTTCACTGGCCGAGTCTGTCGTACGAGCGGGGGAGTTTCATTGGAAAATGCGGAAACGGCAGTCGCAGCGACAGAATCTGGCATTGATGATTGGGAAGTTCGGGCAAGCGTTTCGCGGGATTCACCCTCACGCTCTTCGGTCATGATGATGTCGGAAGCTTTCTCTTCTGGCATTACAGACGGCGTCCATTTCACAGCTGTGCCGCTTACGGACTTTATTCTGATCAGGTATGCCGAGAAATTATCCGTGGAACTGGCCGAGCAAATCGACTCGATTTCGCCTAGCTTCTCGGCATCACCAGCATTGGTTGCCAGGATATTCACCAGTTGCTCTTCCTCAATTCCTTCCAGGATACCGTCGGTACAAAGGAAAAAGTAATCTCCTGCCCGGATGTCGGTAATCTGCACAACGTCTGCTTCTGTGGATCGCTGCCCGTGCCCCTGAATAGCGCGGTCAATCACGTTGCGCCGGGGGTGATGCAATGCTTCTTCGGGCGTCAGGTCACCCGAGAGTACCAGTTTGTTTACCCATTTATGATCATTCGTAACAAAGCGGATCATACGCTTACGGATATGATATACGCGACTATCACCCACGTGCGCGATCGTGGCGCCATTCTCGTGCAAATGGAGCAAGGTGAGCGTGGAAGCCATTCCGGCAGCTTCCGGGGTAGCCAGTACGAAACGGTCAATTTCCTTTTCCGCATAGTATAGGGCATCGGCAATTACAGCTGGATTAGAAGCGCGGCTGCCACCTTGCAATTTGTGGTCAAATGATTGGCATACCAGCCTGCTGGCCTCCTCTCCTTTCGCACTGCCGCCTACTCCGTCACATACCAGAAACAGCCGCTGTGTTTCCATTGCCGATCCTTTTGCCGGAAGAATGGAATCTTCATTGTTTTCCCGCTTCCCTATCTCGTGCAATGCCAGGGGTGGATAGATTTCAATATTCATCATCATGGGCAGTTCATTTTGACATAATCACGGTTTTCAGGTAAGCGCCCCGCTTCACTTTACTTTCAGCTTCCTGCGCATCCTGCGTAGACTGGCGTGTTTTAAGTACGATCTTTGTTTTCCCCATCTGAATGGTATCACCGTCTTTAAGGATCAACTTGTCGTATCTCGATAGCTTTCTGACCGCATTGATGAATGTGCCATTGGTACTTCCAACATCGGAAATCACGAACACGAGGCTGCCATCGGGTTGTTTCGTAATATCGATCAGGGAGTGGTTCCGGCTCATAAATGCGTCATTGGTTTTGATCATGATCTCGCAGGGCTTGTCCGGCGAATAGCGACCTATAACATTCTTGCCGGGTTTGAGAGAAAATGTCTGGGACGGCGTGTTTTCGTCATGGACCACCATCCAGCCGGGTTCCACTCCCGCTCTTTCAGGTTCGTCGGGAAAACCTTTGCCCTGGTTCCCGGATGGTTTCTGTGCAGCCTGGCTTATGGGAATAGATTCGGCAGGTACTTTTACAGCATTCACCGTACCGCATTTGGAACACCTTACTTGCAAAACATTGCCGGGCCTTACTTTGGGGTGCTTATCGTCCAGCCCAAGCCATTGTCGACACGTGGCGCATTCGCCTAACTTGATATTCATGACAGCAGATTTGGTATCTAGATGATGTTTTCAGGATTATAAGCATCCCAATCTTCGTCGCCCGACTGGTCCGTACCGTCTGTTTGATGATGGAGCATATCGTCAGCCAGATCATATTCCGGGGGCCCGATGAACTCATTCTCATCATCCATTTCAGTCTCGCTGACTTCTTCAGTGATCGCTACCTCGTCGGACTCTGTGCTGTAAGTCGATTCGATAATGTCATCATGATCTTCGCTAATGGATACCGCGTCTGCCGCATTATGAAACTCTGTGTCCGTCATGAAGCCATCCACACTGTCTATCACCTCTTCATCTTCGTCCATCGGGCCGCCCTCCTGCGCATACCCCTCCTGTGAATCCCTGATTTCATCCCCAGTTCCGTCTGCTTCCACATCTACTTCGCCTGCAATTCCCGCTTTGGGAGTAGCTTGCGGGGAGGATTGATTCTGCGGTAGGGCGGAAGCCGAAGTAATAACGCCTTCCGAATGCGCTGGATCGGACCCGGGAACGTTGGGATCCTGCTCGGGATCGCCAGTCTGATCGTCCTCTTCCTCCCCACCAGCAACAAAGTGGATTATGTCGTCGCTGTATTTAATCGCGGTTGCGGCAGCAGCTCCCGTTGCAGCTCCTGCTCCGGCAGTTCCCACATTTTTCCAGCCCTGCATTTCTTTTTCGTCGCCTTTTTTATTGCCTTTCTTAGCTGCGTCTTGTTCGTTTGTCTGACCGGCCATGTGTATCGAAGTTAGGTATATGTCAATTCGTTAAGATCACGCCCAGTCGGATACATCTGCATCATTGTCCATGTCGTAGGCAATGTCGTCACCCGTTGCCGATGCGTCATACTCACCCTCATCAGCACTATCGTCGTAGTCACCCGTTCCTTCGTCCTGGATCACCAGGTCGTAAGATCGGTCGGCATTCGTATCTACAAAATGGCTTTCTACCACGTGGTCTCCATCGGTATCCACACCCGCATATTCCATGATACCATCCTGGTCGTAATCCATCGCCAATGCGTCCAGCACGCCATCCCCATCCAAATCCATCTGGACCATATCTATGGCGCCATCACCATTCATGTCCGCCGCCACCGCTACTGCATCAATCTCACCGTTAGCATCGGTGTCAATGCAAATTGCCACCGCATCCAGCACGCCGTCCCCATTCAGATCGTAGGCCATGGAGTCTTCAACACCGTCGCCATTGGCATCGAATGCTACTCCCTCGATAATCTCATCATCTTCTGAGCTGTTGTCCTGGCTTACATTCATCGTATTAGCATCCACATTTTCACTTTCTATGTTCCCTGCTTCGAATCCGCCTGGTTCTGCAGCATGAACATTGGTCGCATCGTTACCTTCTTCGTCTTCCCGAGATAGCCCGTCTGCATACTGGGTGCCCAGGGCAGCCCCTAGTCCACCTACTACTCCCGCAGCAGAGGCAGTCAGCGTTTGTTTTGTGTTCTTATCTGGTTCCTTTTTCATTTATGTACGGTTTACGTTCTGTCCCTGTTATTTGACCCAAATTGCTTTGCAGCGTGCACATTTCTTCTGTCTTGCCAATGCCTCCCAGGGAAAATCGTTGAGGTGCACCATGCAGTTTGGACATACATAATTCATTTTAAACCAGTCTCTGACATCCTGATCGAGCTTTCTCAGATTGGTGGTATCCAACTTCGTCAACATCCCCAAAGTGGACACGCGCACAATTTTGTCCGCGAGGGTACCCTGCCTGAGCCTGTCGATCTCGTCCAGGTGAGCCCTGTACTTATTGAACACATCTCTGAGTTGCAGAAATTGATCGGACACATCCACACCCGGAAGATTGGAAGTAGGCTGGCTGGATTTGCGCTCGGCAGGATGTTCCCGATTCCAGATTTCCCGGAAAAGCGCTTCCACATTCAACCAAAGGCCGCCCAGCCGCAGGCTATCACCGCGTTGTAGTAAGTAGGTCGATACCTGCTGTCCATTCACATGAACACCATTCGTTGAGCGGTTATCCTCAATCAAAAGTTGGCTCTGAGAGACCAGCGTCAGATAGGCGTGCGTTCCGCTAACGGTCGTTTCAGCTGGATAGCTGAATGCATTATCCGGGTTTCTGCCGATACTGTACCGCTTCGCCATAATAAAAGGATTATAGGTTTACAGGTATTTATCGTCGCAGAATGAAAAAGGTAACGTGGTTTTTAACTTTTTTTTTCAGGAATTTTCTTTGGGGGGAATAAGGGGGCAGAAGAGCCTTTCCCAACTAGCTGGCACACTAGCCCAATTTCACTTTACTGACTCAATTTTAAGTATCAGAGGAACGGTATTGCCGTGTTCGCCTGCGCCTGAAAACCGCATCTCGCCTGCTTCGTAACGAATGGTACCAGCCTTCATGAGCCGATCACTCAGACTTTCCCGGATTCGTGAAGGAATAGTTCCTGTTCCGTTTTCAATGCGGTTAAAAATGCTTTGCAAGTCGGGCATCAGAGACTCGCTGCTGTAAAGCACGCACAGATAGTCTGATCCGGCTTCTTCTATAAGCAATGCAGTTTCAGGTGAAGGGATCACCATGTCGAAATTCCTGACAGGTAATTTGTCGCCTGTACCCAGCCCGAAATCCTTTTCCCGCGGCCAATGCAAAGTCGGTTTTCCTTTGCTGTTGACGCTGAAAACGCACATCGAAAGTCCATTGTGCAGGTTATTGGTCAACAGCTGAAATGCCTGCCCCACTTTCCAGTCTTTTTTTGCAAACTGATAAACGCCGTTGCCTGCGTGCGTAGGAGCAATCCGCACGAAACCTCCGGTCTTCTCGTCCAGGTATTGAAACCCAAATACCCCGCCAACTTTCGCAACCCCTGCGGTTGCAGGAGATTGCAAAGGCACTTCCTCGGGGAGGACCAGGACAATCCCTGCTTTTGCCACTTTTGAAAAATCATCAAATCTGATCCAGAAAGCCCCCTCCTGCCCCCAGGCTTTTCCCCAGCTGTTCAATATCTTGAACGCTTTTTTCGGCAGGTCATACCCTATTACAGTCATAGCGTGACCGTATTTCCGGACGCCTTCTTTTTTTGGATCATAATAAGTGTCCGATGCATTCAGTCTTGCAAAAGCGTCGCCCACTTCCATACCCACGATCACAGGCAGGTCATTGAACGCAATTGCCTGCAAAATGGCCTGAACGCCCTTGTTCCCTGGATCTTTTTTGTAGTCAAATACCGCCTGATAATCCCGGATTGGAAAGATCGGCGAAACAGACGCCGGTAACTTTCCATTGCAGGCGTTAACCGGAAATTTCGCGTAAGGGATATTACCCTGCGTCTTCATATAATCCGCAATTTCAAAAATGTCCATACCACCTTCACAGCCAGGTCGCAACTTTTTGTAGGGATACATGGCGGAAAGGGCGATTGCATCGATTGCAGCCCGCTCCGTGATCTTGTGCTGAATGGCATATTGAATTGTGTAGGCATAATAGGCAGTCGCCCATGCAACGCAGCTTTGTATGGTGCCCTGCGCGGCAGGAGTAGGCGCATATTGCAGCAAATCTTTTGTCAACGAAATGGTTTCCAGGCTCTTTGTTCCGGAAGCCTGCTCCGGCATTCTCGGGATACGCGAAAAATCCGCTTCATTAAAGATGAGCCCGAAGCCCTGTTGCGCCTGGGCGAAAACCATGGAGCAAACAAGCATCAGCAGGGCTGTAAGACAAAGCGCAGGTACCGGTTTCATTGACTAAGCTGAATCTTTAATTATTTAATGCCCTTCCAGTTTCAGGATAATGGGCACGACGAACCTTTCAGGCAATGCGCCGGCAACGAATTTCATGTGCTCCTTGTCAAAATTGATAAGCGATTTAGGAGCAAGATATTCTCCAAAAACCTGCTGCAAGCGCAACGGAAAATCGGCGGAATGTCCTTTCAGCTTTTCAACAAGTGATTCAATTTCCCGATCCCGTCTGGTGGCGCTGTAAATGGCCAGGAGCCAGTCCGTTCCCGCTTGTTCTTTGATAAAAACCTGCTCGCGCCTGGTTTGCCTTCCATTCGCTTCGTAATGCAGGACAGGCTCTGGAATAACCACCTCGCTCCCAGCTTCGGCCAGTAAGGGCGATGAATGTTCTGTAACACCCGCATCTGTTTTCTTCTGATAAGGATAATGCAGTTGCGCCCCGCCCTCGGGATCAACACCCACTACATATAAGAAGCTGCTGGCAGTGGCGGAGCCAACCAACCGGAATTGCGACTGCACATCATATCCTCTGCCCGTCTCGTAATATCCATCCGCATGCAGGTTCAATATAACAGGCACATAAGCCCCCTGCTCATTTACCACATTAAGCTGCAGCGAACCCCGCATGGCCGCATGTTTTGAAGTGGAGTTGCCAGTTAGCGTTTGTTGACGTGCAGGAGCCTGGGCCACCGATTTTTGAGCAGGCACCAGCCCGTCTTCCATCGTGATCTCAAAGGCATACTTTGCGTACGCAAGATCGGCATAACGCAACCAGGCAAAGCCACCCCTACCCCAATTTTTCCCGGCCGGATGCGTGATTTCAAATGCCTGTTTCTGATCGTCATAGCCAGTTACCACGACTGTCCTTAGCTCCTGCGCGGATGCGCGTGGCACCCATTGGTCTGTTTTCAGTTTTTCAAATGCTTCACCGGCCAGCATGCATAGGACGACCGGATGCTTGCGCCCCAGACTGCGTTTCATCACAAATTGCTTCTGCCCGATGCTTTGCTGCGCATTTATCTGGTCACTAGTAAATAGCCTCGTCATGGCGCGGATCCGAAAGCGGTCTACCCCGTTGAGCAGCTCCATCGACGGCTGACGGTGACAATCCGCAGCTTTTTCGCGGTAATCTGCAAGCCTGACTATCCCGACCTTCGTAAGCAGATCCTGCGTTTGCCTCATCCAGTCTTTTTGAAGCTTGCAGCTTACCGGGGAGGATTTTGGCAGCATATCAAATAAAAAATAGGGTGAAAAGGCGTATTTCTCAGTTTGCTCCCGGTTCCATTTTCTTTCAATCCCTACCTGAATGCTCATTGCTTTGCCGATAGCCGCACTCCAGCCAAGTCCCCCGGTAGCAGTAATGGGCGAAACGGGACAATACATCCGCATGCTAAAACTTTTTGGCACAGCAGCATTTCCCTCCGCACCGAAAAGCATATTCGCAACTTCTATGCTATGGTAAGCAGAATCATTGACTTCCAGCTCAGCCTCCCGCGAAATCGCCTGACCGAATGCTACATGGAACAGGCTGAATAGGAAGAACGGCAGTATTCTCATATACCAGTGCTTTATTTCAATTCATTCAATAACTGCCCGGCTTCTGTGTTGAATTTCGAAGCGCTATCATTTTTAATGGATTGCAGGATCACGCGGGCTTTGCCAGGGTCGTTGTTTTTGAGATGGGCTAATGCAGTATACCAACGCGCTTCGTCCCGCAACGGATTTTTCACTTCCTGCAAATAAGTCAATGCGCGCGCTGCTTCCCCTTTGGACAAATAACTTACGCCCAGGTAGAATTTCCGGAAAGATTCCAGCACGGGATCTGTGTTCTCCTGGACCCCTTTTTCCCCTGCGCCGTATTCATCTTTTTTTCGCGGTAACAAACTTAACCTTCTGTTTTTCAGCAACCTGATCGCCTCGTCGGTTTGCTGGTTTTCAAATGCGCCTACCGCCTTTTTGAGCTTTCGGGGAACATTTCCGCGCGGCTGAGAAGCTTCGCTGATAAACACTGCTACCATGTCTGCGGCACTCGGATTGATCACGTTCTCCTCGTTGCTATCTGTGGCAACATTGTCACCGGTGTGTTTCTGACTATTCCAAAGCCACGCGCCAAAACCCAGCACGATCAGGACCACTGCAGCCGCAGCGAGCCGCGTAGGCCAGAGAGACACCACCTGCGTTTCCTTTTCCGGCGTGCTATCCTGCTGCGGCCTTAGCAGCGGAATCTCTTTGAGGGGCAAATCCTCCTTTTCGCGGGAAAGCTGGCCATTTGCCATCATCTGGTCTCGCAGTTCCAATAAATGGTCCTTTACTTTCGTGAAACGGTATATTTGAGCAATGCGCCGGATTTCAACTTCCTCAGCAAATGCCGGGTCCGACTGCATTCTTAATTCAAATCTTTTCCGTTCCTCAGCTTCCATGAGCTGGTGCACATAGAGCTGGATCTGATTTATTTCTTCCTGGCTTAAATTTTCCACTTTCAGAAGTTTTTAATTTTATTCTTTGCCGACAATCTGCCGCGTCTGAATTATTTATTGATGTTGAAAAACTGCAGATAGCTTCTTTTCACCCTCGATTTAAGGTTGTCCACAGTTCCAGCTTTCAAATCCATCATGACCACAATCATCTCCTCGGTTTTACCCTCCGATAGCAGCCTGAGCAGCTCTTCTTCGCGGTCGTTCAGCGTTCGTCGGAAAGAACGGAATTCGTCTTCAAACGCGATTTCCATGATTGGATCGGCCTGAACAAACAACGATTCAAACAGGCCCCAGCTTTCTTTCGTATTTTCTTTCACAATCACCTCTCCCTCCTCATCATACGACGCAAACCTGCGGATCCAGTCAATCAGGCGCAGGTTGCTGACGGTCCATAATAGTTGCTTCAGAGAGCCGTAAACATCCGTTTTCACGATCACTTCCGTCAGCGCATTGATTACAATATCTTCCACGTCTTTTTGAAGAGGAAGATTTTTCCTTTTCAGACTGGGGATAATCTGCGTGTAACAAATGTGCAACAGGCATGTATATGCCTTATCCAGCTTTTTTAGAAAGGCCTCTAATAATTCTGCGTCCGTTTTGTATTCCGGACAAGGCCGCTTTTCTGTGGTCATGAATAGAAGAAGGTTTAGTAACCAAAATATATCGAAGAATCGCCAAAGTTTTCATTTTTCCAGCCGGACTTTTTTGAACCGGATGTTTAATGAAAAGAGAGGACTATATATCTGATTAATAAACCTGTGGGACTGGAAAGTAAAGTGTTCCAGAAAAAAAAACTCAATTTTTTTTCTGGATGAAAATGAAAATCGATGGACTTCTGCGATGTATCACTGATACGCAAAATCAACCATCCATTTTAACTTTCAAAATCATGAAAACAACAACGCTATTCCAGCAAATTTTCAGCCTTCGCCTGGTACTTATTATGGGAATTGCCCTCACATTCGGCGCCTGCAAAAACAACGACCCACAGCCTGAAGAACCATTTAGTGAAGCCATTCGCAGCAATGTTCCACAGCAAACCATTGACAAGATCCGGGAAATGGGCGTGGATGTAAATGAGGGCACCAGGCCGCCCGCCCTGGAAGGAACATACTGGCTCTCTCCCATGATTATGACCCACACCGAAGTACCAAACGACTACTACAAAGTAGGGCACCGTTTCAATGATTATAAAGTGAGGCTGTACAATCAGGATTCTAAAAAGCTTACTATCTCGCTGGATACAAAGAATTATACTTTTTCCGGCGATCTGCGCGGCGAAGCTATCGGGCAGGATGGCGCGTATATTGCAGGGAGTGGCAACTTTTTTACGATTTTTATTATTACCGAGACAAAGTACACTTACAACAGTACCAAGGCAAGAATGCTGGAAGTGTATTCCGGAGAAGTGACGGCGAGCGGCATCAAAAATCTGGAAAATGCAATTGTCATGCTGGATGATTACGGCGACGTAAATGACGATCTCATTCCGGTCAACACCGGCCGGGCTTTCTACGACAGCGACGGCTTTTCTGAATCAGGTAACACATTCAGGCTGACTTCCGGACATCGGGTGAATGCTTATGAAAATGCTCGGGGAGACTCCCGCGAACAACTTTTCAGAAAAAACTAGGGATAGGTTTGAGCGCAGTATCGCCCGGCACATTTTAGCCAGGCTTTACGCATTTATTTCAGGGTAAAAATAAAATCGCCCCCCTGGTGACCGGTGTTATCAATGCGGCTGTACTGCGGCTGATGAGGCGTGTTCTCACCCGAGTTACTGATCACAGCCGTGTAAAAGGAGCTGAAAAATGTGAGGGCTGGCATGTATTTACTATTGTTCTCGCGCAGCCTTTCCAGGAAATATTTCATAAAGACACTGTTATCAGGCACTTTTTCCAGATTTCCGCTGGTGATGGCGATGCGGCTTGGCAGTTTGTAAATCTTTTTCTCGGCCGCATCATCCGTGCCTTTTGTCGAAATGCTACCTCCAAAACAAGCGTCGGTGACCAGCAACGTATGCCGGGAATTGATCCCGCGAATGTAATCCTTGACTGTGGAGTTGGAGATCCAGGTAGCCTGATTCTGAGGCTCAGCATCCTTTAAAAGCCAGTAACCCTGTCCAATCTTTTCATCCCATTCACCATGACCGGAAAAGAAAATCAGCAGGTTATCCCGTTTGGTAAGGTTTGCTTTCAGCTTTTCCAAAGCTTGTCCCAATTCCGCTACCGTCGGATCTTTGAGCGTAAACACATCGGAAGGATTGAATTTATACCGGCTCAAAAGCACTTTGGAAAGCGCCTCTCCATCCTTATGCGGGTTCGAAAGCGCTTGAATGCCAGGCTGGTAGTTCTGGACGGAGATAATGAGCGCATAATAACGACCTTGGGCAATGTCATCAAAGTCGGCTTCGTCTCCGGCGGAAAGGGGCACCTGAGCAGGTGATTTGAGTATTACCTGAACCGAAGCGACATTGCCGGCGTGATCCGTTGCCCGGATTTCAACCGTTTTTTGGGAAAGATTGGGGGGAAGAGTAAACACGGCATTATAGGTACCATCCAAGTCGGGCTTTACCGCCTTGTCGTCCATCATCACGCTTCTGACACCACTGTCGTCAGTAACCTTTACCTTAACAAAAACCCGGCTCAGCTTCACCTCGACCAGTGAGCGCGTTTGTGCCAGTTTTGGTTCTATGATCGTAATCTCCGGTGGAGTTTGATCTTTCGCAGCGACAGGGGCTGCGGTCTCTGTTTTGGACAATTGAAAAATCCACTCGCGCGCACCACCCTTTTGGTTGGAAAGCACTTCAACGAGGCGGCTACCCTTTGAAAAACTTGACATTGTCCGTCCACTCGGGAACGTTTTTGTTTCCAGCATTTGAAATCCCTGCCCCTCCGCATTGGAAACTTCATTCCCGCTGGTAAGTGATTGCACCAGCCTGTCATATTCGGCGGGCTCATTGGTAATGAAGATCAGCGTTTCTGGTTTTTCGGCATTCAGGTGAATTTCTTCGGTCCATTTCTTATTGCCGGTTGTTCCATTACCGTACCTGTTCCTGCGCCAGATATTCGATCTTTCCGGACTTTGCTGAAACAAGCGCGAACTGATCCTGGCCTCTCTTGAAACCCGGTCGCGGGCATCATGGATCTCAAACAACGCGCGCCAGCTGATCCCTTCAGACTGCTGTGCAAAGCCGGGAATCGCAACAAGAAGAAGGAAGGCACACAAATTTTTCATAGAGGTTCGATAGGGCGCTATCTCAAAACTAAAAAATAAACAGGTAAAATGGGTGGTAAGCTTGGTGTTGTAATCAATACACTTTAATTTTTATCCACGAAACCCCTACCTCACTTAATTCCCTTATGCATCAAGCACTTTTACCACGCTTCCTGTTCGTGCTTCCCGGATTTTTACTGATTTTAGTCCTATCCGGATGTGCAAAAAAGAGTACTGCATTATCACAATCTTCCCTGGCGCTTAAAGTTGCATTGGAGTCGCAGCAAAATGCACTGACAATGCTGGAAAGAGTGTCCCAAACGGCCAACAAAGCCGATTCTACGCAGAAGATCAACCATAACACCAATATTGACATTCAGAATTATCTGACGGGGAAACGCAAAGAAATCCATGAAACCACGCAAAAACTGGAAGCAGCACAGCAGGATCTGAAAGATTTCGGCGACAAGAAAAGCAACAAGAAAGAAGCCGAAATCCTGGCAAATGCCAGCCGTACGGTGTTCGAGTCGGCCGAGATCCTCCGGATTTTGGAGGAAAAGACAAAGGTTATCGTCGATTTTCTCGGAAGCGAAACCTTTTCCAAGTCAGAGATCGGCGCCTTGTTCAGGCCGGGTGAATACAGGCTCATCCGCGAACAGTTCAGGGAAGGACAGCGGCTCTTCGGTCCCGTCGTAGAAAAGCTATATGTCTTTGCGAACAAATACAAGAATGCCTTCAACAGCCTGAAAGGACAAATCATTGTCACCGGTTACTCCGATGCGACAGCTGTGGAAACCGGGTCAGCATTATACAGGGACCTTGCTTCAAAGCTGTTGCAATCCGAAAACCTGACAGAGCCCACTCAGCCTGACCTTAACCGCAAACTGTCCGAATTACGCGCCGAGGCTGTTAAGCAATTGCTGGAACGCATTATTGCTGACCGTAAAAAGGAACATTCCAACCTGATAGACATTACCGTGCAAACCCTTGGACGAGGAGAAGAACTCCCGCCCGGACTCACAGAAGACGCCCTGAAAAACGACAAGCGCAGAAGGGTTGTCACCTTCTACTGGGTCGTGCTTCCTAATATGTAATGCTGCTGCATTGCACATCATCTATTTCTCGGCATTTCTGAACCCACGACGGGCATTTTACCTTCTCGCCCGAAATCCTATTAATAGCCGTATCTTAAACTTCCATTTTATGAAATTTATTTTTGCCCTTTGTTCCTCCTTCATTTTTCTTCTTTCCTCTCTTTCGGTATTTGCCCAAACCGCCTCAACTGCCCTCACCAATCAAGGCGTTATTGAAATGCACAAAGCCGGTCTCAGTTCTGACGTGATTTTAACCAGCATTGAAACTTCGGTCTGTAAATTCAATGTCACGCCTACCGGCCTCGTCACACTCAAAAAGTCAGGAATTGATGAATCTGTTATCAAAGCCATGATTGAAAAGCAGTCAGGCTCACCGGCAAAACCTGCTGCGGCCAAAGCGGTGGCCGTTTCCACATCGGAAGCGAAACCAGTTGTCGAAAGCAGCAGCCGGTCACTCGTTCTATTAAACCACGTATATCTTCTCACGGCCAAAAAAGATGCGCAACCGTTGGAAAAACTGGTGGCGGGTATTCGCTCGCGCCAAGGGTTCAGCGGCGGTAAAATCCTCCTGCAGGTCGACGGCGATAAATCGGGCCTGCGCATTGAGAGCGACCAGATCAACAGTTTCCTGATCAACACAGGCAGCGATGCGCTTCCCGAACTGGTTTTATACCAACTCAAACCAGTTAAAGGAAAAAGAGAAGTTGTTACCATGGCTGCCAGCTCATTCAGCGGGATGAAAACCGGTGAGTCTGTTATCAGTCTTGACATCTCAAAAGAAAGTGCCGGTGTTTATAAAATCACTCCTGGCAGAAAGCTATTGCCGGGCGAATATTTCTTTACCGGAAAACCTTCCACAGGCTCTACCGCCGTGGACGCATTTGCATTCGGCGTAAACTGATTGCCTAAGAGAAAATGATCATCAGGTTGATTACGACAACGAATATGCCCACTGGGATCACAATCAGTTTGTTGTCCAGCCTGAATTTTCTAATTGATACGTAACAGCCATAAATGGCCCCCAGCATCATTCCCAGAAACGCCCACATGATGACGGGGGAGATGCCGGGGGTTACAAACAGGAGCCTTTCAACAGGAAGAAATAACACAGAGCTGACCCTCGCCAGAAAATCGCCTATGATAACCAGGATAGTAACCAGAAGGGCAGCTGGCCAAAAATAAGACTTCTTCTTTTTCATATTTTCTCCAATTTTTTAACATATCTGAAAGAATAAAAGGCCCCCGCAGTAAATCCTGCCACAAGCAGAAAAAACAGGAATGGATATTCTCCGGTAACATAGCCGTAGCCCGCCAGCCAACCGTCGAAATTCATTAACAAGCTCACCAGGTATCTGAAAAGACTGAAATACAAAGCTGTCGCAGCAGCATATTGCGCCACTTTGATGGTAACCGCACGTTTGGGAAACACAACCCTGATCTGCACCGGGATACTGATCGCGCCGTAAGAGGTGTTTACGGTTAAGTTAAGCATGTAAAGCCTGTCCTTGACCAGCCTGGAAGAGTCGACGATTAACACAACCTCCCGTTCACTTTCATGCGCGTAACTGTTGAATGTCAACTCATTTTCGCTAATAGTGATACCATCAATATCTGTGTCGAGCCTCACCGCTGCTTTAACAAATCCGGCGTTTTGAACGCGCAGCCGCACGCCGGACCGCACCACGCTCCCACCCTCTACTTCCGGTAGAACGATCTGACTGATATCTGCACTAAGCGTCGGCACGGCGACCGAAGCGTCGATGATCAGGATGAGCGTTTGTGCCGCAGCCAGTTTCAGTTCTTTTGCATCATACAATCCAGCGTTGATAATTGCTTCCAGGTGCGCATTGTAGCGGCTGTTGATATCCGCCCGGCCGATTGCTTTAAACCAGGCGGGAAGATAGCCGTTCTCCATGTGCTGGGCCACATTTACCCAAATGCCCTGGTTCACTTTCATCGCACGTGCGAGATCTTCCGGGCTGGTGAATTTCGTGTTGTTCAGGTAAAACGGATAGTGCCTGTTGACTGCATAAAGGAATGTCAGAAAAGCAATGACATCATTTGTCTCCGGCATGAGCATAGCCACCTGTGGCGCCGACTCATTGAGCCAGATCCGAAAATGGTCCTTTGAGAACAAAGCCGCCGCCATCCAGAAAGATTCCGGGGCCAGTGTGGCATCGTCGAAAAGCTTGTGAATGTCGTTATAAACCGATCCGCGGAACCGGAACGGGAGCGCCGGGTGCAAGTGATAAAGGATTTTAAGGTATTTCTTTTCCGTATCCTTTTCTTCCTCGATAATCCGCTCGAATTCAGCAGCGCGCGAGGCGCTGTTAGTTACCCTGTTGACAAGTGCCGGAAGATAATTCGCGTTCCTGAGATAATATTCAGACTCTGTTTTCTTTCTGAATGTGATCTCCCCCAGTTCTTCAAGCGTCGACGCATATTCGACCAGCCACTCCACTCTTACATCCCGTCTCTGATAAGCGGTCCAGGCATCCTCCGTCATCCAGAGATTTCTGAACGTGCGGGATTTATCAACTTCTTTTCTGGGTTTGAATCCTTTTTCAGTAATAATGGAAATGATGCGGCCCTCTATTTCGTGCGCTTCCAGTCCGTTTTTCAAACCTTTTGCAACAATGACATTTGCCTGGTTTTCGGTGATATGTCCATCCTGCACAGAGATTTCAATCAGCTCGGAAATGGCGGCGAAACCTGTTTCAAGCCGCCTTCCGTCTACTTGCTGAAAGCTCAGTTCCAGGCTTGCAGGCGTTTTAAGCTTATTAAGTGCTGCTTCCAATCTTCTTTCCGCGCCATTGACGACAACGGCCGTGTACTTTTTTTCGATCTGGTCGCGCGCGCCCCTGTTCATGATCAGCAGCTTATCCGCCCAGAATTCCGAGATGATCCGGTAGTTCTTCTGGACCATTTCGGATGTGATCGATCGATATTGTTTATAATCCAGATATAGGATTTCGAACGGATTGGAGGAGCTGATGCTGCTCCACGACCCATTCCGGTTGTCAAAATCGTGCGGGATTTCGTTCAGCCCGCCTGCACGGGTCGAAGCTGCAATAAGCTGGGTCACATCGGTCTGTTCCCCCGGTTCTTCCGGCTGCGATCTTGGAGGAGTGGTTTGGTTTGTGGGCGTATCGGGCTTATCCACGCGGGGCGTCCCCACGCCGGGAATGATTTTCTCCTGTGCCCGGCCAGTCTCCCCTGGCCTACTATCGGTGCCCGGGATTATCTTCTCGTCTGAACTTTCCATATCTGGTTATGCTCTTAGGTCAATTGCGTCGATTTTGCTTTTCAGCTCTGTAATGTCAATTTCGCCTTCCTCCGACTGGATCCTCAGCTCAGCTTTGGTGCCGTTGGAATCAATGGACGCGTGGATGATCCCGAATGCATCAATCGCCAGTCCGACGATCACTTTCCCGGCCGGATTTTCAAGCTGCAGCTTACCCCTCGGATAGCAATGCTCCGGGTCTGTGCTGTCTTCCCCCTCGTAGATATTCAGTGTCGTATTTTTTTCGGCTGGAAAAGTTTCGGTAATGCTTACAGGCAGCGGCATGTTCTTTCTGATCAGGTGCTCAATGATCATTTTGCCCGCTTGCCTCATCTGGATCCCCACGGATTTGGAAGCCACATCAATGACCCGCTCGCGGTTCCTGGCATAAAGAGCGGCGCCCTGCGCGATGGCCGTGTCGAAGCTGTAACCGGGAATGTTGCGTCTCACGTTTTTACGGGATACCTGTTCCAGCATTTTCGGGATCATGGGCATTCTTGAAGAGCCGCCCGCAAGCACAATATCGTCGATATCGTTCCAGGTAAAACCAGCTTTATCGAGCATGTTGTGCATAATGGCCTTGCATATCGCCATTAAATCCTGTGCGCGTTCTTCGAAATAAAATCCCGCGTAATCGTCGTCTTCATCATCAAAAATCAGATTATCAAGCACATTGCCGCCTCCGGTCGGGCGCTCCCTGAACAGGATCAGTTCTGCGGTGCTTCCTTCTGCATTCAGGAACACTTTCACTTCCTGCTGATCCGTAAGATTGATCTTGCTTTCATTCGCACGCTGGTCGATGTCCCAGCAAAGATCGTCGGGAACTTCGCGGCCTGTTTGCCGCTCGAATTCAGCCAGAAGGTAATCTTTGATCAGCTTATCCCAGTCTTTCCCGCCCAACTGATCGGCACCGTCAGAGGCGATCACTTTTGCATTCCCACCCGCTATTTCCAGGATACTCACATCAAATGTGCCTCCGCCCAGGTCGAAAACGAGGATCCGTTTGGCGGCATTCAGGTCTACACCATAAGTTAATGCCGCGGCTGTGGGCTCATTTACGATCGCAATCACATCAAAGCCCGCTGCAATGCCTGCGAGCCGGGTTTCGTGCCGCTGCTTGTCCCGGAAATACGCGGGGACTGTAATCACTGCGGGTATCACCAGGTTTTGCAGACTGTCGTCCGGAGAAAGCCAGCCTTGTCTTTTGAAAAAATAGAAAGCGTCGTATTTCAGCTTTTTCAGGATAATGGCGGACATTCCTGCCGCACCGTAGTCATAGCCGTCGATCACATAGCGATTGGCCACAGATTTGCCGATATCCCTTTTAACAAACTCAAAAACAGGTGAATTTGCCTGCAACTTCCGGTCGTTTGCTTTTTTGCCGACATATGCTACCCTGCCATCAAACCAGATTACTGAAGGCGTCGTTTCCTGGTTATCACTGTTTTTGATCACCACGGGAAGCCCCTGCTCGTCAATATAGCTCATGCACGAAAATGTGGTTCCGAGATCTATTCCTACACGTGGGATCATTTCATTTTATGGCTTAAAATATCAAGCAAGTACTTGACTTCCAATATAATCACCGGCTCTACATCACGCTCATCCGGACCTTTTTGAGCCTGTTTGGCCAGCTCATTTTTTACCCGTTGCTTAATGGATAGCTTTTCTTCCAGTGAAAGGTTGATCTGTGCGCCTTCCGGAAAGAGGCCTGTACTGCGTCCGACCCGGTTAATGAGGCTAATAAACCTTTCCAGCTGCACCAGTTCGGTATTTTCGAACAAGCTTCTGGTTTCATTGAAAAAGTCGTTTTTACCAATCACTTCGTAATGCTCGAACTTCCTGCCGCTGACATTGATACGTTCTCCCAGAACCAATCCTTCCAGCCTGCCTTTCGTCTCCACATCGTCATCGATCAGGATCAGGCTGCGCGCTGACCCACTGGATTGTTCGTCCGGGCCGGACACTTTTTCCATTACCACAATACCTCCAGACGCCTCATCCTTGTGTCCGGGAGATTGGATCTGTCCGATTTTGAGTGGCAGAAAAGCCCTGCTCCCAATGCTTTTTTCATAGATCGTGTTTGCGAAAATTCCGTCCAGAAACTGGGAAGCAATTCCATCCTGCTCATACCGCCCATAGTCGATCCAGTTGATAAATTTGGCCGCATTACCGCCCCAGTGAAGCTTGAAAATATTCTCTTTGGCCCGCTTAGATAGGCCCGAGTCCAGAAACTCGTCTACGGCCAGGCAGAGGTGCGCAGCGTAAAACGACAGCGCACCAAACTCGATCGCCAGAATTCGCCGCAACCAGGCGATTTCAACGCTTCCGGCATTGCTGCTCAGATTGGAAGCGATCAATTTTTCTTCTTTCCGGAGCACAAAATTCAGCCTGGAAAAGAACAGGAGCGAATCATCCTTCACCTCATTCAGGGCAGCCGCTGATTCATTTGTAAATAGCAATGCCCTTACCCTGGAATTGTTTTTAAGCAAATTGGCGATCTGCTTACCGGCCAGTTTCACCGAAGCATCCAGCCTGATCTTGCTGTCAAACCAAATACTATAATCCGTCGTCCCGCCTCCTACATCCAGGCAAAGCGCGCCATCTTCCTTGTTTGCCGGGCTGGTTCCATCATTATTGATCTGATCGCTGGAAAAATATTCTCCTGCCGCAATGCCCTCGGTGGTAAAGCTTGGCCGCGTATTGATGACGATTTTACCATTATCCTTTGTGGTAATGTTATAAAAGCCCTGGTACTCGTCAAAACGGCGTTTTTCCACCCAGATGAATTTTCCTTCCGGAATTTCCTTGTCTCCGTCTTCGGCTACATGCACAAAATTTTCAAGCGCCTCGGTCCAGGCCCTTTTCATCGCGCGGACTTTATCATCCGAATAAGACTTGGGATAAGTGCACCTGAACTCGATTTTTCCCGTCCGGTTTTGCAAAAGATCAACAATAACCAGGAAAATGGTGGAACGGATGAATGCGATCATGTTGGTCGTATCCTCGTGCCACTTTATATCTGTGAAAACATAATTGGGATATTCGGGCTCGCTTGGAAAATAAATGAACTGGTCAAGCAGAATATCCTTTGTAATTCCCGCCTTGAAAATTCGCAGCAACGTCGGGATAGGCAGATGCTGGTCTTCGGTGGGGACGAAAAATGCGCGCGTGATCTTTTCCCTTTTCGACTTCTCTTTTTTCACACTGTTTCCTCCCTGCGACTGCGGGTCCGAGTTCAGGATGGATCGCACATACTTCGAAAAGCTGAAAACCCACCGCTTAGTATTTTCATTGGAGTAGCGATAAATATTCGTGTTGGAAGTCCCCAGGTCAACGCCAACAATGCTTTTGCCGGTAAATTGTTTACCCTCTACATCCGGGTTCCTGCTGAGCAAAACGAGACCATAAGCCTGATTGCCCCGGTTGGCGCTATTAATGGAAACCGCCTCCGGGAACGAGTTATATCCCGAAATGCGGATGATCTCGGCCCGTTCACGATCCTGATTGGTTTCTATTTTTTGTTCTTTCTGCGAGACTGTGATATGCTCCGCAAAATTCAGGGGCGCGATTTTGAAAGTATCAATGTTGGAACACAGCATGAAATACTGGCACCAGAAATCGCCAAGATAGTCCGGGAAGATTTCCAGGACAGGCACTTCCACTTCCACAATTTCGCCCTCCCCTTTCTGCAAACCCGACTTGGCCGTCCTGAATGTCTTTTTGATTTCCACACGCTGCCCGTCGATCAGCGGCAGGAAGAAAGAAAAAATCACCTTTTCGTCTGTCTTGACAAAGCGTGGTTTCAGTTTCTCCTGAATATCGTCCGGGGTGAAGAAATAAAGGATTTCTTTCCTGAACGGCAGAATGAATTCTGTTTCGTTTCCATTCAAAAATGACTCGGACGTATTCAGGATATCGTCGTCCGTTTTATTCTTCAACAGCGAGTCTGTCAGGAAATAAAGCTCGGGTCTGATCCAGATCGAGTCGTGGTTTTTAAGGTTGATGTTATTGATAAATGCACCGGATTCTTCATTGAAGAATTTGCTTACCAGCGAATGCGTATCGTCACCCAGCTCGCGGGGCGTTAACCCGTCCCACAAAGTTTTGTTTTGCGACAGCAGCGAGGGCGTGATGACAACCACTTCCTTGTATCCCGATTTGTTTTCGAGATAACCCGACTTATTACGCGACATAGAAAGGCTGTAATCGGACTTCGTCCGTTCGCTATCCACATCCCCTTCCACAAGCGGCGTAAGTATGTGCTGATAAATCTCGTAACGCGACAGAAATGCAGGCGGATTCCGGCGGATCGCCTCGGGCATTTCCTCTGCTACTTTCACCTTATTGGACTGGATAATCTTATCCTGAGCAAGGCCCAGCTCCTGCTTGATTTCTTTAAGCCAGTCGGCCAGCAGGCGGTTAATGTCACCAATGTAAATGTGACCCTGAGAAGGTGTGTCATTGGTCTGCGCGATCCTGTTGAATTTGTCAAGGAAATCTTCCAGCCATTTGCCCACATATTCCAGCCCCTCATATTTCAGCGGCGGCCGCAGATAACCTTCGCTGTCTTTCAGTGAAAATCCGCGAAGGTCTTTCAACTTTCGGTTGTAGTCGGCCGAGGTGTAAACCAACGTAGCCGGCGACATTGCACCGATCGCGATATCCCCGAACTTAATGATCAGAATGTCCGTCCACGCATAAGTGGTACCATTGGATTGCAGCTCGATGGGTTTCGGCGCCAGGTTCACCAACGCGCGGCAGAATTTCTCATCGTTGAATTGGACCGGCGAGATTTGCAGCTTTCCTAAATCCGGCTTCACGGAATGCAATGCGAGCAAGCTTAGCAATCCTTTCCATTCCTGCACAATGCGGTCGCGGAGCGGATGTTTTTCGGAACTCAGCGCGCCCTGAAAAGTAAGTGGCCGTGCGTAAATGTCGGGAATGGACGAGACGCCCCGCGTTTGAGCAGACTCGTCTATTTCGATCCCGTTTCCTATGTCGGTGATTACCCTTCGTTGCTTGTCCTCCCAGAGTGCATCCGCAGCAGGTTCGCTGATTTCAGCGCCCGCAGCCAATTTAGGGAGATATAAATGTTTCTGTGACATGGATCAGCGCGTTAATTGTTGACCTGATTTTTGCGATTAAACCTGGCAGCTGCGTCAAAAAAGATGTTCAGATATTTGCTGCCAGCAGTGATATTGTCCCTGATAATGGCATCCTGAAGTCCGTCGTCTCCCAGGAACGCGTGAAAAGTCTTGCGCTTGGAATCGCCTTTGATCAGTTCGCCAATGTTCCCGATGTTGGTGTCGGGATCAAAAAGGTCAAGCTTTTTATTGGGCGTGATCGACCCGTTTACCAGCTTTTTGCTGTCGATCAGAAAAACGGTCTCACCATCATCCATGGAGGCTATCCAGTACAAAAACGCATTCAGAAAATAATCCGCAGCCGCGTACAGGTCATTATTCTGATTGTGCCGCGGGTTATGCAGGTGGTTATCTTCCTTCAAAATGCGGCCGAAATTTTCCCGGTACCAGGTTTGCATGGAAACCTCGTTGTGCGTCCTGCCAAGCTCCTTTTTTCCATAAGTGAGATAGGCGTAGGCAAAAACCGTGAAATCAGAAAGAGCAGTTTTGAATTTGCGCTTATGGGCGGTCAGGCCTGCACTGTCCCTCGTGAGCGGGAGCACATTCCAGTTAATTTTCTCAGTTTCCCGACTGGCCAGAAAGTATTTTTTGTTGTTTGCGGGTAACTGCGCAGGCTGGCTGAAAAAGTCAAATCCGGCCAGCGCGCTGACCATTTCAATGTAATGCGGCTTGTTTTGCTGGGTTGAACTGCCCGTGCTGAAATCCCCAACCTTTTGCGCCAGCGAATCACCGATAAAGTAATATTGGTCAAAACCGAGCTGCTTGTCATTGTAATACTGCAAAGCCGCTTTGGTCGCAATGGGAAAATCCCCGGTCGTGACAAACATCGGCTCGCCCGCGCTGCTGGCGCTGTCTACCGAAAAGCTAAAATACGGCAATACCAATGCGCCGCCCAGCAAAACCCGGCTTTGTTCTCCACTCAGCGTCGCCTGCATGGTATCGTTGAATTTGATCAGCTGGCGAGAACCCAGCGTCGGAAACCCGGCTGCACCCGTTCCTCCAAATATGGAGCCGACAATAAACACGCGCAGTTCATTTTCCCCGAAAGCATCAATCCCGTCCCACAGCATTTTGAAAGGATATTCTTCCATCGGCGGATCTGCCATGACCACCGCGCCAATGGATGGATGCCCGCGAAAACCTTTGTTAAGGGAAGTGTTTAACTCCTTTTCAGTAAACAGGACATTCGCGAGATCCGCAATTTCCGGTTTGGTCTTGACGATATTGTCATAGTTAATGTATTTCGCGAGGGTGTAATTGCTCTCTTCGAAAATATTCCAGACGAACTGCTTGTCGCCCGGCGGGATCACAATTTCTGTTTTGAAAGAATTGTTGTTTTCAGTCCGCTGGAACTTATTTCTGAGCTCAATGTAATTTTTGATCAATGTGTGCGTCCTGGTCAGGTTACCATTTCCCTGATCGGGGTCGATCATGAAAATGTGCAGCTTATCCGGGCCAAGTCCTGCCGCGCATAAGTGAATAACCGATTCAATAACCCGGGAACCGGTTCCCCCGATTCCGATCAATACATTTTTTAACATGGTGGCGGGAGTTTAGCTATTTACCGAATGGGACGAACTTGACAGTCCGGGGAGAAAAGAGAAATGTAGTGAGCCAGAACAATGTAAATGTCAGCACCGAAAGCACCAGGAAGTAAATCACGAACCATTGCGATTCGATCCCTTCGTTCCGGTTGCGGATCACGATCGCGAATGCGAGCGCCACAGCAATGAGCACCTGCGCGAAAAACATCGTGCGCCATTTGGTTTTTGCAGCCGAGAGCTCACCCGCGACTTTCTCCTGGCTTCCGTAATAATACCAATAGGCTGCGAAAATGATACTCAGCAGAGTACCTGCGCCGAAAACCAGCCGCAGCTCGGCGGCCAGTTCTTCTGGATATTTTTCAGCCAGGCTCGGGTTTTCGGTAAAATAACTGGCGAGAAAAATGGAAAAAATCACCCATAGCAATGCGCCGGTTACGGCTGTCAGCAAATAATTAATCGGACTCTTGTTCATTTTGGTTGCGGTTTTGAAGGTTTATTTTTTTTCGAGATAGATGTAAAACTTGGCGATTTTCGGCTGCTTTGCCGTGGTGTGGCTGGTGGCAATATCGGTGACGAGCTTCACCAGGTTCAGAGTTTTACCCGCCTGCACGCCATCAATGGAATCGGTGCTGATATCCTGAATCCACTTCGGGATCACCAGTGGCACCGTGTTATCCAGCGTGAGGTACACTGCGTAAGAATATTCGCCTGCGGGATCTAAATTGGTGAGCCTGATGTCAGAAGAAATTTTTCCACCGGAAATTTTCAGGTTTTCAAGCTTGATCTCCGTGTCTGCTGCCACCGAATCGCTGGCGGAAACTTTGCGTTTAAAAACCTGCGCTTTGATATTTTTTTCGGCAAAACCGGGCATGAACTGATCCGTTTGGACGGTCGCATCCAGGTGGAGCAGCGCCTCCTTTTCGCGTTCTCTCATCGTGAAAGCGAATACAGTCCCATATTGTTCGAGCTGCTTGTTGGGAAGACTGCTCCTATTGATCGACTTGCTTTTTCTGTCTTTTTCCAAGGCTACATCAAAACGCTCGGCTGGGTGATGGGTCAGGATCAAAAACCGGTTTCCGCTGACATAAGGCTTGTTTTGCAAACTTTTGAAAAGCAGGTTAATGTTGGTTTTGTCCCCAAAAATCAATGCGAAAAGCGGACGTGGTGCATTGACATTCAACCGGCTGATACCCTGTCCCAGGTCACCGACGGAGCCATTGAAATTGCTGACTACGCCCACTACCCCGATCTCGATCCCTTTCTGAATGCATTGTTCCTTGATTGTCCCGACAACCGAGTTAATGTCGTTGTTGTTGTAAAACAGGTCCGTGATCAGAACGCTTACGCGCTTCGGGTCCGTGTTCTTGATCGTGTTGGCGAAGTCTGTTTTATTGTTCAGGGTTTGATCGGTAAAAATGGTTTTATCATTCTTCGCCGAAATGAATTCGCTCCTTGAAATGCTGTCAACACGACTACCGTATTTGAAATACTTAATGTCCGTTTTTTTCCAGGTATTCTGACAGGTAGATTCGATATCGTCTACAAAACGCCCGAAATCGCTTTGCCCGGGAACTGAGAATCCCTCCATTGATCCGGTCACATCCAGGTAAACATCTACATTGAGCTTATCCGCGCCGGTTGGCCGGCTGCCTGTGATTTCCGATTTGTCAAAATTCCATTCGGACCTGTCTGCCTCCTTTTTAGTTGTTTGCGTGCAGCCTCCCGACAGCCCGACCAGCAATGCAACCGCCAAGAGCGATGTGTAATAATTATTCATCATTATTTCGACTTTGAATTTCCATTGATCATGACCTTTGTGATTGCTTCGGGGACTTTCGCGATCCGTAGCTGGATCAGTCCGTCCGTCGTGACATTGAACCGGCTTGGCCCCGCCTGAATTTTCTGAATGATCAGGCGTTTTGAAAATCCGGCATTATGCAGCTGAATAACATGTTCGTTTTGCATCAGGTCGATGGGCGTCGTTGATGTTAGCATGACCTCTATGATGGGCTCGGGCAGCTTCACGCTTTTCAGCGCCAGCAATCCGGGTACCGACATATCAAACCGGCGCTCGCTCATGTTTATTTTCTGTTTGATCAGGTTAGCCGAAACTTTGGCCTGGTGCATGGCAACGACATCATCGTTGCGCAACACCTCGGCTTTTTGCCCATAAAGGTTCTGGACGGCCAGGATAAAGGCTATGAATAGGAATGCGGTTTTCATCTGTAAAAATTTAATTGTATCTCACCCGAAAGCGACCTCTTCACCATTTACACTTGCATACACATAAATGTCCGGCTTGTTTTTTAGGAGATTGTTGTTGTCACAACCTCCCAGGATGAACATAATGAAGAAAAAGAGCAAGTATTTTTCATGATAAAGGTTGGTTTACAATGGAATGTGCCTGCATTAAACGTTTAGTAATCTTTGATCGTGAAGAAATAAGCGAGGCGGATCCCGGCTGTGAAATGTCTTGCGAAATAATCGGAATCTTCTTTCGCCATCGGCATCCATTTTGTCACAGACGGTTGTGCAAAAAGGGATATTTCCAGCGGCCGGTCACCCAATGGGATCTCTTTGGCAACGGAAAAATTCACATTCAGGTCAAATGGCTTGACACTGTCAAAATCAGGATCTGTGCCGATATCAAGCTTTTCTGTTTCGGACCCTGATTCGCCTCCGCCACTGTATTTTGATTTAGCCTTTGCGCCAACGGCAAAATTGAAGCCAGGGCCGGCAATTATTTTGAAGCCGCTGTCTCCCAGGCGAAAGCTGAACCAAACCGGAATTTCAAGGTAGGTTATGGAATGGGTGGTTTTGGCTTTCAAAGATTGCACATCGCCTTCCCAATCGGTGAAATTGGCTTTCAACTTGTATGTGAGTCCTTTTACGTTGAACATTAGCCCGCTTTGCAAACTGATCTTTTCGCTGATCCCATAATCAACAAGCGCTCCGGCCTGAAATCCAGCAAAGGGAGGAAAAGTCCCTTTTGAAGATAAATCATAATCATCCAGGTAATCTTCCAGAAAACCATCCGTGTAAAGATTTTTCAGCGCGGTCGACAACATAGGAACGGTTACACCCGGCCCGATTACCGGCGCAATCTTGATACTTTGGGCGAATGCGCTTCCACAAAGGGCCAGCATGAGAATAGAAATGGAAAAAGATTTCATAATGAGTTGAGTTGCTTGGTTAGTGTTTTTTCAGGATTTGAGTTGAGGATGTGATTTGACACTTCATAACTGAATGCACATTGCAGCGGGCGAGGTAAAGTGTATTTGAAATATTTTTTTGTCTGTACTTTAAATTAAATTAACGCTGTATAATATACGTTTGAAGAGAAATCAAAGCTGATTTGGCTGCCACAGCGTGAGTCGTAACAGCCAAATCACTCCGGCTATGCCCCGCCGCCCGGGCCGCTTGGCTTCACAGGAGGCCCTGTGGAATCCGGCGCGGTCTCGATAACCGGCTTAATGTTGGTTGATTGTTTTTCGCAGGAGGCAAGGCAAAGCATTCCTGTTACGGCAAGGCATACTCCCACGGAGCGACCATGCGCCAAAAGCACTGTCAGTTTCATTTTTTTCGATGGATTAAAGTGAGGAAAAAAACTGAGCAGGACTGGCGCCTTGGTCCGCTCTTCCCCTCTTTATCGGATAGCGCGATACTTTTTCACATCTTTTTTGAATTAATTTTTACCTTATTTGAAAAACAGGGCATTAACAGGTAAAATGACCCTTTTCACATGGCCAAACGCTACTCAGACCAGGAACTGATTTCAATGCTGCTGTCGACAGAAATCCGTATGCACAACGATGTGCTCGGGTATCTGTACAAAACTTACGAGCCGATGATTTTCCGGCTGGTCACTACCAACAGTGGCTCACGGGAGGAAGCGGAAGAAATTCTGAACGATGTGGTTTATTCATTTTTTAAGAATGTCCGTGCCGGAAAATACGAGCAGCAGGAGGCGAGAATCAGCACCTATGTTTACAGCGTGGCCTGGCGTAAATGGCTCAGTGAACTAAAAAAGCGGAATATAACGCCCCGCAATACCGAAGATTTCGACAGCTTTTCGTGGGCGGGAGAAGCGGATGATTCACAGTTTACAGATTACGAGAACCGTGAACTTGTGGATAAGCTGCTGGGAATGCTGGAACCGAAATGCCAGAAATTACTCAGGGCATTTATGGATGGATGGTCCATGGAGGACATCGCTGTGATGGTCGGATTAAAAAATGCGAAGTCGGCCAAAGCGCAGAAATATCATTGTTTACAGAAATTGGGAAATTTTATTAATCCGCACCTATGAAACGCCCTGTTGGACAATTAGAAGAATGGGAATGGATCGAGAAATACTGGACCGGAATGCTATCCCATGAAGAGAAACTTTTTTTTGAGAAAGAGATGAAAGAAGATGAAGATTTTGCCAGGGAAGCCCAAAGTCTTCGTGCCGGCATACTGCTCCTGGAAGAAGTCCGCTTTGAAAAGAATGCGAAGGCTACTTTACAGAAATTAACGGAGGAAAGCCGGTCGAAAAGAAAGAACACACGTATCATCGCTATGTCGGGAAGCTTTGCCGCGGCAGCTTGTGCAGCCTTCATTCTTTTCCTTGCCTATGCCCCGCTCAGGCTGCCCGAGCAGGAAAACGACCTGAGTATCCTGCGCGATTTCCGGACGAAGTTCAAAGCAGACTCGACGAATGATCTTTCGCTTGCCAAGAAGCAGGCTTTCGACCTGTTTTTCGAAGGACAATCTTACCTGGCGGAAGGTCAATCACAATTGGCACAGCAACGATTTGAAAGGGTGCTGACTTACAATAATCTCCGGCCTTATTTCAAAGAGGCAGCACAATGGCACCTGGTGATCTGTTATCTCAAAAACGAGCAGACCAGCAAAGCGAGCGAAACCTACGAGGAGCTTCAAAATTCCAGGGAATATTCCGTGCCGGCGATCGAGCGCTGGAAGATCTGGTGGCACCTGAAAAGGTCACAATGGACGGGTAACTCCTGAGCGCCTGAATGCCTGGACTGAAAATGCCGCCAGCAGCAATGCACCTGCTCCGTAAAACCAGGGATCATAGCTTGTTTCGGGCGGATAGATTACTGCTGCATTGCCAATCAATGTAAAGTTTGCCCAGTAATATGGGTGGGCCCATTTCAGCAAACGGGTGTCTTCAAAGAACCGTTGCCGGGTTTTCAAAAGCGCAATATCAGCCGGATGCCCCTCCCGCAAAAATTGGTGGAACAATTTAGAAAACTCGGAAATGCTCTCGCTCTGAGCCTTCCAGGAAGTGGTCAAAATGGTTTTACAGCCTGCAATCCGAAATGCCCGAGCCAGGCTTAACAATCCTTCTGCTTTGCTAAAAGAACCTTCATGCCCCTCACACGCACTCAGCACAACCAGCCGTAGCTTTTCCAGCGGCATGTTAACGATCTCGGTGGCGTAAAGCAGGCTATCGGGCGTATCCGGATGAAATGCAATGAATGAGTTTTCTGGCACTTTAACATCTGCCATCGCGTGTGTAGCGAGCAACAGCACATCTGCCTCACTGACATTCCGGTAAAGCGACGGTTTTGTGGCCGAAGAATCCGTAAAAAACTTTCCCTTCCACGCATTCACTTCTGAAAGCGAACTGATCAGTTTGGATGAATCGGGTGTCCGATCACCTGCGAAAGGCGCATAACTTAAGACTTTCGGCGCGCCATTGAACTGACTTTCTCCTTCAAATGTAAGCCTCGCTGAATAGCTGTAACTGATCGCAAAGTGCCTTCCAAGAAACTGGTCCGTTTTGTTCTTCGGCGCAAGCACTTCAAAAGGCAGATAATGCAACATCCCGTCCCGGGCGATAATCAGTCGCGTAGTCGACTTTACTGATTTCATGAATGGACTGACAAGCATATCGTAAAGTGCTGCCGACTGGCTTTGGCCTGAAAAGGCAAACATCACAGGATCAGCCACAAGCGCCTGCCGAAGCTGCATCACCAACCGCGAAAAACCGGCAGGTAATAGCACTCGCTTCACTTCGCTAACTCCATGATGGATCAGGATGCAGTAAATATGTGTTTTGTCGAGAAAGAAGGAAAGATAGGCGGTCTCCCGATCCAGCCTGGCGGTCAGACTATCCAGGCTCATTTCCCTAAAATCATATTTAAGTTCGTAATAGGGCTTGAACTCCCTTTCGAGGCTGTCGAGGAAATTAAAGGACTGCACATCCACTTTGTTAATAAGAGCAAGCAAGCTGTCCGTCGGCCTTTTTGATTGGCTTGCAGCCAATTGTTTTTTCAGATCGGAGGTACGGTGCCTGAGCGAACGTTCGACTGTGATGACCGCAGATGGCACTTCTTTGACCACCCGATATTTTTCATGTAGCAGATCGGAAATGACCATGCTGCGGTTGCGTTCTGTGAGGTCGAAAAGCAGGCGTTTCCAGCGCTCTGATTTTGTTTTTATAAATAGCTCATAACATAGGCGCACCGCTGTATCCGTACTTTTCGAGACTTTTTCTATGTGAAATTGCTTTGATTCTACAGGGATCATATTTCGGCGAAGCCTGGCTGCTGCATTCAGGCTTTCGTCGTAAGCGAGCACCGTTGCAACAAGTGCTTCCAGATCCTGCGATTTTTCCCATTTACCCCGTTTCGCCTCTGCCGAAACAAGCAATGCTTCATAATGGGCTTTTTCACTCGCCATGGCAGGAAAAGCTGTTTTCTTGCTTCCGTCGGGGTATCTGGCAGCATTTATTCCTTCTCTTGCATAATCCAGCGCAGCGTCCGCCTGTTGCCTGTCCAGCGCGATCCTTGCCAGTCCTACCCAACTGAATGCCAGGAATTCCCCCTGCTTTTGACCCGACTTCTTGTGCAGGTCAATGCAGGTTTTAAATGCCTTTTCTGCCGCATCGAGGTCATGGTTTAGCCGGAAACATTGCGCTAGATAGTTGGCTGATTGAATTTCGAAGTCAAAATCATACTGTAATGGATCTTTTTTTACAATCTGTTCATATTGCCTTTGCGCACGTTGTATTTGCAGGATCGCCCTGGACGCATTTCCCGTTGCCCGGAGGTTATTAGCAAGGATAATTTCACCCCAACAATTGTCCAGAGAACCGGACTTGTAACCCGCAAGCGCCTTTCTGTAATATTGATCAGCCTGAATGAAATTCTCCGCTTTATAATAACTGTTTCCCAGATAATTGTAAACAATGGATTCCAAGCGAACACTTTTCGCTTCTTTCGACAACACTAATGCTTCATGAAGGTATTTTGTCGATCGGCCAAAATCGCCGGTCCACCCATGAAAAAGCGCCTGGTTGAGATAGTGCCCACAAACTTCCGCAGGAATCGTTTTCGAAACAATTGGCTGTTGTTTCAGCCAGTCATTGGATTTCGTAAACCAGTAAGTCGCCGAATCGTTCATGGGCAACCGACTGTAAAATGCCGCCAGTAAAGAGAAATGCTTAAACTTCAGTGTATCATTCTTGATTTTAAACCGATCAATGACCTTCAATCCGGTCAATGCCTGGGCAATCCCCGGCAAATAATTACCTCTGTTATAAAGTACCTTTCCTATTTCAAGATAGTAACTGGCCGCATCCTGAAAATGCTTTTGCCTGATAGCTATTTCGCAAGCTTTGCGACCATAAGATTCAACCTGACCCACAGTTTGCTCCGCCATTGCCTTTTTAAATAAGGACTGATGCGAAACAATGGGATCCGCTTGCAGATTGGCAAAAAGACAAGTAAAGAATCCCAGAAGGAAACTCAAAACACGCTTCGACGAGCAGCTCATAGTACCGGCAAACTTGATAGGCTACAATAGCAAAGTCAATATAACTTCTATTTACCTATTTACGGAATCTGTAAAGCAGAAGATGTGGATTGTTGAAACGATTACCAGATTAGCATCACTTATCTCCCTCAGCTACCCTAACCTGCAGAACATTCACAGTATCCTCATCAATTTTGTAACGCTCGTCTAATCGCAAGCCTATTATCCAGATTACATCCTGATTTCCATTTAACAGGATAAATATATTTTGCTTTTTAAACAGATCCATTTTCAGGTCTGTGAAGAAGTCACTGAGCTTCTTTTTCTTGCCTTGCATTCCTAAAGGTTGAAAAACGTCGCCTTGCTGCCACCTCCTGATGGTAAGAGGAAGTTTGAGCGTATCGGCATTTATGAATGCGAAATTGGCAGTGTGTGACATCGGAAGTCTAAAATTTTTTGGGCTGTGCGAAAGGCTTAAAGAAAAGCTGCCAAAATCAAATTCGCCTTCCAGCGTGTCTATTAAAAAACTTAAATTTGCTTCGTTGTTGATTTTCTCTTGGACTATCAGGTACTCCCTATCGATCAACAATGCGTGCGTATCTGAGAGAAATTGCCTGCCGGAAATGCCGGATAACGTCGCTATGATCTGTGTTGATTGCTGAAAAGAAAAGCCGAACTTATCCAGCACGTGCCAAAGCCGGTACGCTGGCTGGCTTTCTGAAATCAGCTTTTGCTTCGAAATCCGGAGCTGGCCTTCTTTCTCTACCACCACCTCTTCCACCCATTTGTTTAGCATTGCTTTCAGTAAGAGATTTGCGCTTTGAAGCTTTGCCGAGGATTGGATGAATGTGGATTCCAGTGAAGGATTAAGCTGCTGCAAAACAGGAACAACCTTATGCCTGAGCAGGTTGCGTTTGTAATCATCCGATTCATTAGACAGATCTTCTCTCCAATGCAGCCCATTTTCTTGTGCGTAGGCTACTACTTGCTCCTTCGTGGCAAACAGCAATGGACGGATAATGTGGTTATTGATACCTGAAATGCCGTGAAGTCCGGATAATCCGGTACCGCGCACAAGGTTTAAAAGCGTGGTTTCAAGGGAGTCGTTGGCGTGATGTGCGGTGGCTATATATGTATAATTGTGGGCAGCTCTGAGTTCTTCAAACCATTCATAGCGCAAGTTACGCGCAGCCATTTGAGTAGAGATACTCTTTTCCCTGGCAAAAGATTTGGTATTGAAACGTCTGGAGTAAAATGGAAAATGATATTCTTCGGCAAGCGTTTTTACGAATTGCTCATCCCCTTCCGACTCTTCTCCCCTTAACCCGAAGTTACAGTGTGCAACGCCGGCCGGAAATCCGGCTTTCTGAAACAAATGCAGCATTACAACCGAATCCACTCCCCCACTCACCGCAAGCAAACATGGATTGCTATTTAATTCCAGCCGGTGTTGGTTAATAAAAGTTAAAAAAGAATCCACGTTGAACCTCAAAAACGTATTTGATGTACTTTTGAAACAACCAGATAGATCAACCCTCGCCTGGAAGGCCTCAGTATAGCAATTGTGGTAATTTCAAAGGTAAAGGAAAGAACAGTAACATGAAGAAAAAAAATTACCATAGCGGCTGCAACTCTTTTAAACTTTCACGCGTCATCAATATCAAAGGGTATATCAATTACCGAACGTTCTTTACCTTGCTGTTTTTTTTACCTGTCATTCTGTCTTTCAATGCATTGGCTCAAAATAATGCCAGTTCAAGTGAAGATCTGGTAGAGATTCTCAAATCGGATGAACTTGAAATTATCAATGCAAATGGTGTCGATTCCCGACGCGTGATCAATGGCGTTTTCAAACATAAGGGCGCTCTTTTATACAGTAATCTCGCGATTCAGAACATCAGCACAAACGTCATTGAAGCCTTCGGGAATGT
Source organism: Dyadobacter sp. Leaf189 (assembly GCF_001424405.1). Lineage (GTDB taxonomy): Bacteria > Bacteroidota > Bacteroidia > Cytophagales > Spirosomataceae > Dyadobacter. The sequence goes on along the minus strand of NZ_LMPS01000001.1, from coordinate 1,661,082 downwards.
AAAAATCGTACAGGGGGATACCGTTACCGTGACAGGCGATACCCTCTACTATTACGGAAATACGCGACTCGCGATTGTAAGCGGACGCAAAACCGTCTTGAAAGATAGCAAGCGAACCTTGACTACCCGCAAGATTGAATATGAGATGGCAAATGGAATCGCTTATTATAAGCAACCGGGCCGGACAGTAGATGAAGAGAATGTACTGACGAGTAAAGAAGGGTTTTACAACACCGCAACAAAGGAATTTACCTATTACCGGAATGTAAAGCTGGTCAATAAAAAGTACACGCTTACAACCGATACGTTGCTTTACAACTCATTAACAAAGTGGTCTTATTTCAATGGGCCAACCAAGATTGTGAACAAAGATGGTACGGTGGTGGGAACAAGAGGCCAGTATAATACGGAATCGACACAGTCGTCTTTTCACAAAAGAACAACGGTTGATAATGAAACGTATACACTTACCGCTGACTCGCTTGTGGTTGATGGGAAAACTAACAACGGACAGGGGAAAGGGAATGTGGTCATTGTTGCAAAAAAGGACAAAACTGTTTTAAACGGGGACGAAGGCTACTACTGGAAATCGAAAGGTTATTCAAAGATTTTTGGTCATGCATACGTCAGGAATGTGGTTTCAAACGATACACTGTATATCCGGGCAGATACGCTTTACTCTTATGAGAATGCAGCCGACTCAACACGTAAATTGATAGGAAACAAGAATGTATTTATATACAAAGCTGATTTTCAAGGCAAATGCGACTCGATCAGTTATAATACTGCCGACTCGGTGATCCGGTTTTTCCGGCAACCCATTCTGTGGAGCCAGCAACACTACCAAATGGAAGCCGATTCCATTACAGCGTTTCTGGTCAATAACGAAATTGATAGAATGTTACTCAAAGGGAAGTCATTTGTGATCACAGAAGATACCCTCGTTCGCCAGTTCAATCAGGTTAAAGGGCGCACGATCAATGCATTCTTTGACAAAGGGAATAAACTTAAACAGGTTCTCGTCGACGGAAATGGCGAAAGTGCTTATTATGCCATTGACGACAAACAAAAAAGTATAGGTCTTAACCGGGTTGAATGCGGAAGGATGAACCTGATTTTTGAAGACAACCGGGTACAAAAAATATCATTTATCGGCAAACCGGATGGAAAGCTGATACCTCCGGCGAAGATCAAGCCGGCTGAGCGCCAGCTCGATGGATTCAGCTGGCGGATCAAAGAGAAGCCAACTAAGGAAAAGACAATTTGGGCAGAGCTATAAAAAATTAGTGCAATGAGGAGTTGGTGAGGTGTACGGCACGGTTTTTTACGTTAAAAAAATAAAGTTAGCCGTTCACACAATATATATTGAATATACAATTATTTCTCTATATTTTTGTAGTGTACTTTTTAACTAAATTCTAAAAAATTAGTCAATAAGTATCTGAATACCAGCTATGAGAAAATATATACTTTGTTTACATTTGGTGATCGCATTTGCTCTCTGTTTTGAGGGATTAAATGCCCAGTCTGTCTCCGGCGGGAGCCGGCTGAATATCGTTGGAAAGAAGAAACCAGCCACTTCCAACAACTTAAAGTTCGCGGTTATGCCCTCAGGCCTCAGTTACAAACCACTTTCTTTACAAAATCCAAAAGCACTTAACAACTTCTACACTTCATTCTTATTCTCAAATTCTACCAATTCTGATAGCAATAACTTACTCGCTTCTGAGGCTGTTGAGAAAGGCGGAGAAAAAAGATCCAATGCGGTTGAGGCGCAAGCGAAAGTGGAAGAATTGCTTTACGTAAATGATAAGATTTCAGTATCCAATATTTATCCTAATCCAGCAAGCGAATATGCGGAGCTTGACTTCAACATTTCGCCAGCAGTAAGGGAAGCTAAGCTGATCTTCTACAACGTCTTAGGATCGCAGATGGATCAGTTTACATTGAACAAAAACGACAGGAAGCTTCGGGTGAATACCAGGGACATGCCAACCGGCCTGTACTTTTACCAACTGTCTGTTGATGGAAAGAAAGTAGCCACTAAAAAAATGCTCGTTCGCCATCAGCAATAGGTTACTAATTAACACTAGATCAGCTACGCTTTCGTTATGAATGGTGTAGCTTTTTTTATTACCTTTGCAGCCAATATGCGAAAAAACAGTCCTGCAAGCTATTTCTTGCTTTTTATTTCAGTTCTGCTTCTCACTACTTCTTGTAGCAAATTCTCCCGATTACAGAAAACAGGGACTGACCAGGAGAAATACGACGCCGCAATGGCATACTACAAAAAGGGTGATTTTTACAGATCAGGTCTTTTGTTTGAAGAACTTATCCCGCTGCTGAAAGGTAGCACGGAATCAGAACTAGCTCAGTTTTACTACGCATACTCACAGTACCAGCAGGGTCAGTACAACACCAGTCAGTTTCTTTTCAAGAAATTTTACGACACTTACGCACGCAGCGATTACGCGCAGGAAGCATATTATATGCACGCATTTTCGCTCTATAAAGACTCGTCGCCTTACAACCTGGATCAGGCAAGTACGCACACGGCGATTTCGGCTATGCAGGATTTCATCAACACGTATCCTGACAGCCAGTTTCGTGATGAATGTACCAAGTATATCCTTGAACTACGGTCAAAGCTGGAACGAAAAGCTTACGAACGAGCGAAATTGTACTATAAGATCAGCGACTTCAATATTGTATCGCTTAAATCGGCAGTAATCTCCATTGAGAACTTCAAGAGGGATTTTCCCGACTCCCGGTACAATGAAGAACTTGCATTCCTGAAAGTAGAATCACAGTACAATCTTGCAACAAACAGCTTTATTGATAAACAGAAGGAACGTTATCAGGATGTTGTGAAGTTTTATCAGGAGATGGTTGACAAATATCCGACAGGAAGATACAACCGCGACGCTGAGAGGATGTTTGATGATAGCCAGAAGCAGATAGAGGTTATTGCTAAGCTGGAACTCGAAAAGCAGAAACTGAAAGAAACGCAGCCTGAACCTTCAAATGCACCGACCAAGGTTACAACTCCCGCCATTGCGGAACCAAAGGGTCAGTAAAATACATTAACAGATTTAGAATTTTTCAAACTATATAAGACAATCATGGCAACTAATCCATCGATCATTACACGGGATACTGATAAAATAGCCGACGTTACCGGTAACCTGTACGAATCTGTATCCGTTATTTCAAAGCGGGCGCGCCAGATTTCAAGCAAGATGAAAGAAGAGCTTAATAATAAGCTTGCTGAGTTTGCCTCTGGTGTAGATAATCTCGAAGAGGTATTTGAGAACAGGGAGCAGATCGAGATTTCAAAGTTCTACGAGCGTATGCCGAAAGCAGGTAGCATTGCAATCGATGAATTTATTGAAGGCAAAACTTACAGCAGCTACCGTACCAGCACTGACGAAGAATAACAAGCATTGACACTGAGAAACCAGCCCCGATTTGGATTGTGGCTGGTTTCTTATTTTATACCTTGCGGAAAACTTTTGCAACACTACGCGGAAGTTTGGTTACTGTTCCGATTTTAACTTCTTAGCCTTTGAACCTCAAAGACAAAAAGATCCTGGTTGGTGTTTCAGGAAGCATCGCCTCCTATAAATCAGCTTTGCTGGTCAGACTTCTGGTAAAAGCCGGAGCCACGGTTCAGGTAGTAATGACAAAGGCTGCCACTGAATTTATAACTCCACTTACCCTCTCGGTACTTTCCAAAAATCCGGTTTACAGCGCTTTTACAAGTGGCGATGGCAGTGAATGGAACAACCACGTTGATCTCGCACTTTGGGCTGACGCGATCGTAATTGCCCCTGCAACCGCACGTACCCTTTCCAAATGCGCTACCGGCAACTGTGACGATCTGCTCACCGCAGTTTACCTTTCCGCGCGTTGCCCGGTATTTTTTGCACCTGCGATGGACCTGGATATGTTTCATCATCCTTCCACGAAACAGAATATCAGCGCGCTAACTACATTCGGAAACATTTTTATACAACCTGAATATGGTGAACTGGCGAGCGGGCTTACTGGCGACGGAAGGATGGCCGAGCCTGAAACCATCGTTTTACAACTGAGCAACTACTTTGCACAGGAGCCGGTTGCCAGAAACAAAAGAGTACTTATTACTGCCGGCCCTACTGTTGAGCCGCTCGATCCTGTTCGCTTTATCAGTAATCATTCTTCCGGCAAAATGGGCTACGCACTTGCGGCCGCATTTTCGGCTGCAGGAGCACAGGTTACACTAGTGAGCGGACCTACCCAGATGAAGGAAATTGCAGGAGTAAACCGCATTCAGGTAACCACTGCGGGTGAAATGCTGAATGAAACCAGAAAACATTTTTCCGAACAGGATGTAGTCATTTTTGCAGCGGCAGTTGCCGATTATACGCCTAAATACGTAGCAGACCAGAAGATCAAAAAGCAGGGCGGTGAAATGGTTCTGGAACTGACGAAAACCCAGGATATAGCAGGAACGCTCGGTCGTGATAAAGGTGAAAAACAGCTACTGATTGGTTTTGCCCTTGAAACGGAAAACGAAATACAGAATGCCGCCGAAAAGCTGGCCCGGAAGAACCTCGATTACATTGTTTTAAATTCCCTCAATGATGCAGGTGCCGGTTTTGCGCACGATACTAACAAAATTACCGTTATTGAAAAGAATGGTACAAAGCGCCTCTTCGAATTAAAATCAAAAGAGGAAGTTGCCAGGGATATCCTACGTATTGTGATTGATAAATGGAGCGAAGCATGAAAGGTATTTTGTCGGTTTTTGCAATGTTTCTGGCTTTATGTTGCCCCAGATATGTTTGGGCGCAGGAGTTTCAGTTTACCGTAAACCTGAACTACGAGCAGCTCGTTGCGCAGCAGAAAACAAATCCGCAATCGATGAGCCAGCTGCAAACTTACATGAACGATTTTCTGAATAATACCCGGTGGACAAACGATCAGTTTGCGAAGGAAGAGAAGATCAAATGCAAGCTGAATGTAAACCTGACGCGCTCATTAAGTCAGGGCAATTATGAAGGCAATGCGCAACTGGTGGTTTCAAGGCCGGTTTATAATTCCAATTACGAAACAGTGCTGTTTACTTATGTAGATAAGAATTTCACCTTCACCTATCTGCCGAGCACGCAGCTTTATTTCAACGAAAACAGCTATACCGAAGAACTCCCGTACATTCTGGCGTTTTACGCAAACGTGGCGCTGATATTTGACTATGATTCTTTCAGCAGAATGGGCGGAGCGCCCTACGTTCAAAAAGCTTTCAATCTGGTGAACCAGGCGAGAAATTCGTCGCCAAATAAGCGGGGATGGGACTCCGGTGGTGATTCAAGAAACAGGTACTGGCTGATAGAAAATCTGATGAGCCAGCAGTTTACCCCATTCCGTGAAGGTATGTATAAATACTATCGTCAGGGGCTGGATGTAGCGACGCAAAATCCGGCAGAGACTCGCGCGAAAGTGCTTGAATTTTTGACAACAATAAAGGAAGTTAATCAGCTTAGACCGGCCAGCGTCGTCGTAAATGCATTCTTTGACGCAAAATCCGATGAGCTATACCGGATCCTGATAGAGGCACAACCGGCTGAGCGCGCACAGGCTTACAACTTGCTCGTTAGCCTGGATCCTACCAAAACACAACTATACCAGCGGCTTTCGCTATAATATGAGTAAAAGACTGGTTCGTATCTCTTCGACGCAGCTTTCTGCGCAGCTTCAATCCCTCGTGAAACAGGAAATTACAGCGGTCCTGAACAATGGCAAAACTTATTTCGGTACGCTTGCCAGCTTCAACGAAAACAGTCTGGTTATTGAAGATACCCGGAGCCACCCGCATACATTGGTAATTTCCGAACTCTATGAGGTTGTTTATGACGCCAATTCAGCGTTGAACATTAATTCGTAGCCGCTTGCCGGTTATATTTTCGTATTGTGAATATCATAAGTATATTCAGACATGCTTTCTAATTTACTTATCAAGAATTACGCACTGATCAAGCAACTGGAAATGTCGCCGGATCAGGGTTTAAATATAATAACCGGGGAAACCGGTGCGGGTAAATCCATTATGCTGGGCGCGATAGGCTTGTTGCTCGGTAACCGTGCCGATGTAAAATCGCTGTATGATTCTTCGGAAAAATGCGTCATTGAAGGAAGCTTTAATCTGACCGGCTACGATCTCGGGCCGAATTTTGAAGAGGAGAACCTCGATTTTGCAGATGAATGCATTATCCGCAGAGAGATTGCAGTTTCGGGCAAATCCCGGGCATTTATCAATGATACCCCCGTTAATCTTGAAACCTTAAAGAAAATCGGCGGTCAGTTGCTGGATATCCATTCACAACACGATTCGATTTTGCTGGGCAGCAATGATTTTCAGTTACAAGTCATTGATTCTTTTGCCACCAACTACAATCTTTTAAAAACCTACTCGAAGCATTACTCTGTATACCGCGACGCAGCTGCAAGACTTGACCAGCTTCAAAAGAAAGCCGGGCAGCTCAGGAAAGAGTTCGACTATGACCAATTTTTGTTTCAGGAACTCAATACTGCGAGCTTAAAGTCCGGCGAGCAGGAGAAGCTGGAAGAAGAGCTGACAATTCTTGAAAATGCAGTTGAAATAAAAGAGCGGCTGCAACTCGCATATACTTACCTTGATAATCCCGAGGCTTCGGTTCTGGATTTTCTCAAAAATACCATTGGTGCATTGGGCCAGGCTTCCAGATTGGTTGGCGGCTACGAAACGCTCCGGCAGCGTGCACAAAGTGCATTGATCGAACTACGTGACCTTGCCGACGAAATTGATCAGGTTAACAGTTCGGTTGAAGTTGATGCGGGAAGGAGTGAGGAGGTACAGGGAAGATTGGATCTGATCTATAATTTACTCAAAAAACATCAGGTATCGACAGTTGATGAGCTGCTCGCCATTGAAGCGGAGCTGCAAAACAAGCTCACTGTTGTACTGAACCTCGACGATGATCTGCAAGCTGCTGAAACCGCGACCAACCAAGCCAAGGAAGCAATGCTGAAAAGCGCAGCTAATCTGTCGGAGAGCCGGAAAAAAGTAGTGCCCGCTATCGAAAAGCTGATCCTTCAAAGGCTGGCTGAACTGGGTATTCCCAATGCAAACCTGTCAGTACAAATCGCGGAGACGGCACCCTCTCCTACAGGCACCAATGCAGTTACATTCCTGTTCAGCGGCAACAAAGGAATTACTCCGCAGGAACTCAGGCAGGTAGCCTCAGGCGGTGAATTCTCGCGGCTTATGATGGTAATTAAATACATACTTGCCGACAAACGCAAGCTTCCTACCATTATCTTTGACGAAATTGACACCGGCGTATCCGGCGAAATAGCCAAGCAAATGGGCAAAATGATGCAGAATATGGCTAAAAACCATCAGATCATCGCCATCACCCACTTGCACCAGATTGCCAGCAGCGGCGATGCACATTACTTTGTGTACAAAGACCACTCTTCAGACCGCACAGTGAGTAAAATCAAGAAACTGTCAATTGATGAGCGGGTGCAGGAAATCGCGCAGATGATCGGTGGGCATAATCCTTCCGAGGCTGTTTTGCTCAATGCACGGGAGTTGATTTTAAAAGGTTAAAAGTTCATCCAATTCCACGTAAAAATTACTCTCTTCATGAAACCAGTTTTCGCAATTACAATCATGATCGGCCTGCTGACCGGCTGTGCCAAGAAAGAAGAAGATAAAGTGGCCACACTGGAAAATGAAGTGCTGGCAATTCACGACGAAGTAATGCCGAAAATGGACAGCATTATGCTGCTTAAATCGAGGCTATCCAAGAAAATACAGGAAATTGATAGCCTGGGCAATGTGGGCGTGAGCAGCAATACCATGGCGGAGCAACGCATTAAGGCGGCGGATCTCAATCAAAAGTTGAATGAGTCGGATAAGCTGATGATGGACTGGATGCATGAGTACAGAGGCGATTCGGCTAAAAAGCTTAAACCGGAACAGGCAGTTCTGTACTTTGAAAGTCAAAGAGACAAAATCCTGCAGGTGAAACAGCTCACGCTGAAATCCATGCAAGAGGCCTCAACATTCTTACAGTAAGCATTTATGAAGTTTAATAAAAGTTACCCACTCAGCATTTCCCTCACCCTACTGCTTTCCTCGGCCGCATTATGGTCGTGCAATAACAATGATAAACTGCCCATCCTCGGTGAGCGCGACTGGACAACGAAGACGGTGAATGGAAAGGAAGTTGTGGATACGATCTACAATGTAATTCCGGCATTTTCTTTTGTAAACCAAAATGGCGAGACTGTCACGGAGAAAGCGGTCGAAAACAAAATTTACGTAGCCGACTTTTTCTTTACCACCTGTCCAACCATCTGTCCTGTCATGAAGCGACAGATGATCAAGGTTTATAACGAATACAAAGGGAATGAGGACGTGATGATCCTCTCCCACTCCATCGACCCTGAACACGATACGCCGGAGGTACTGAATAAATATGCCAAAGATCTCGGTGTAGAAGGCAAGCAATGGCAGTTTTTGACAGGTGACAAGGAGAAAATATTCAAGATCGGACAGACCAATTATATGGTTACTGTCGAGACAGACAGCGGCTCAGCCGGTGGTTTCCTGCATAGCGGCGCATTTATCCTGATCGATAAAGAAAAGCATGTGAGAGGAATGTACGACGGTACAACGGACGAAGGAGCCGAGCGCCTGATCAGGGATATTAAGAAATTAATGAAAGAGTACGAAAGTTGATACTGCTTTGAGAGTTCCTACGATCACCCGAATAGCTTTCCTGTTTTGCTGCATTGCCTTTTTATCGTGCAAAAACGAGGAAGAGCTTAAAACGGAGCAGTATTTTGTAGAAGGAATGCAGTTATATATGACGCATTGCTCGAACTGTCACCAGAGTACCGGTGAAGGATTATCCAATCTTTATCCACCAATCAAAGGCTCTGCTTTGCTAAAAGATAAAGCTTTCCTTTCCTGTATCATCAGAAATGGAATGGAAGGCACTATCCTGGTTAATGGAAAGGAATTCAATCGTCCTATGCCGGGAAACCCGAAATTGACAGATATTGAAATTGCTGAGATTGTAACCTTCGTGTCTGTGAAGTGGGGTAAAGACAGCGTTTATACGCCGATAACTTTTGTGGAAGAAGCATTGACAAAGTGCAAAGCCCGCTAAGGTCCGCTGAACTTATAGATCCCGGTTGCTTTTCTGAACTTGATCCGGGTAAAATCCTGCTCTGCATCCATTCCGATCGCATTGGTAACTTCTGAGGTCCTGTTGTTACGCACTGCAAGCGGCTTGTCCGTAAATACTTTCCTCGTACGCGGACTCCAGCTGAGCTCGGAAGTGGTCATAATCTCCTGTGTTTCGGATTTCACGACGCGCACATTTCCTTTTACAATGTAAACGTCTGCGGCCTTATCGTACCTCCCTGAATCTGATCGCAGACGGGTAATAACTCGGCTGAGTGTATCGTAGAAGCTGATATTAATCGTATCCGGGAAGATCTGATTATCATTTTGGAAGCGCTGCGATCGCGGCGTTTTCATCAGCACTTTGATCTTCCCCTGCTCACTGTACTTCACCTGCACCTCGTTAATGACTTCAACAGGTCCGGTATATAGCGCACCTACCTTATTCTTTTTGTCCTCGCAAGAGGAAAGCAAAACTCCCAGCAGGATTACGATGCAAAAGGGAGATAAGTGCTTCATTTGCTTTACGACAGCTTTGAAAGAAGTAAGCGCATCCATGGCATAGTTAGTCTAGTTTTTGTTTAACAAACCACCTCTCCAGTAATGTAATTCCAAGTACCGCGCGGGCATAACGTTCTTTGACCTGGCCTACTCCGGTATTTCCCCTCTGCCCGCCTATCAATGCGACTGAAAGGAAATTCTGGTAACCGCGGCCCATCGGGAATGTGAATCCGAGACTGATATTTGCATCATTTACATTCTTTCCGGCTACAACGTAAGGCGTATTGCCGTAACTGAAACCAAGTCGGTAACGCACCAGGTTGAAGTAGTTAAGAGAAGTAAAACGCGGCAGATATTCTGCACCCAAATGGATGCGGTTAACATCTCTGAGTGACTCACTCAAATTATTGAAATTGCGATACTGTGACCAAGACTGGCGGCTGTAATCAGCCGAAAGAATCAGCTTGAAAGGCCACTCCAGACTTGCGCCTACCTGGTATTGTTCAGGAATCGTCAAACTACCCGACTGATTGTTATCAAGGGTATCGGGCAATGTAAGCGGGAAAGAATTCTGCGTTAACTCGAAAGTAGTTGTATTCTCAGAATTCAGGCTCGTGCTGAAACTATATGCACCTCCAAGATTCAGGTTCAGCTTGTTTTCCTTTTTAATCGGGATCCTTACTGCCGCTCCCGCTCTGAAAGCAATGTCAGAATAGGTGGTTCTCTGATTTAAACTAACCAGGTAATTATTAGAAGCACTCTCACCCGGCATCACAAGAATTACGTCCGAAGATCTTCTGGCATTGCCGAAAAAGTAGCTGCTTTCAAGACCGACGCTGATATATTTATTGATCTGAACCGAGTTCGTGATAGAAGCCTTGTTTATACCACCCTTCCCTGAGGTAATATAAAGCGCCTCGGAAGCAGTTCCTATCACCGGCTTTGTGGCCTCATTCTGATAGTCAATAAAGCTGTAAGGTTTTAAATTAACTCCAATCACCCACCTTGGTTTAACAGGAAATGAAAGAGAAAGATAGGCAAGGTTGGCACCAAAGTTGGTCTGCTTGTCAGAACCGGCAGTGATATTCTTGTACTGCGTAACCAGCCCCACATCCAGTGTAGTAAAACGGTTGCGGACCCAGAGTGCCGGGTTTAAATTGTTGATCTGGAAACCACTTGCAGTACTTACCCCTGATTGTCCCATTCCCGAGTTGTCGGAGTATGCATCTCCGTAAAACTCACCGATTCCGAGTGACGAATAAGGCGAGTTACCAAGACCTTGCGCGTTGAGATTTGCACAACTCCATCCCAGTCCTAATGTTAATGTAAGTAGTAATATTTTACTGTATTGAGACATTATAAGTTAAAATTCTGTTCAAGCCTATTAAAACCAATTCCGGCACCGCAAAGATGGGCGGTTTCAGGCTACTTTCAAAAAAAGTAACATCGCCACCACACATTACTACGCGCAATGCGGGGAATTTGTGTCGGTATCTTTCAATTATTCCTTCAATTTCTGCGAGCACGCCATTCATCACGCCGCTGAGCATCGCATTTTTAGTACTTTTCCCGATTAGCTGCGGCTCCTTTTCCGGATCGATCAAGGGAAGTCTTTTGGTAAACGAATTCATCGCCTTGAATCGCATTTTAACACCAGGCGAAATAATGCCGCCCTGAAAAGCGGCGCGACGATCGACAAGATCGTACGTAATGCAGGTTCCCATATCTATCACCAACAGATCCTCACCCGGAAACAGGAAATTTGCACCGGCAGATGCAGCAATCCGGTCCGCACCCAAAGTTTCCGGCGTGTCATACTCCTTTGTAATCGGCAAAGGCAACCGGGGAGTAAGTGCCATAACCGGCGTGTCCAGCCGAAGAGCAGTTGTGAACTCTTCTTCGGTGTAGCTGACTGAGGAAAAAAGAATGTAATCCGGACTATCCCGCCGCACCGTATCAATCAATTCTTCGAAATTCAACCCCGTCGTATAGCGTAACAGTTTTTCCCTCTGGAACCAGCCGACTTTGGAATAAGTATTGCCTGAATCGATAACAATATTCATGTAAATGGGAAAAACAGCTGCGTAATTGAACCGCAACAAATATCCTGATTTTACGAGGTACCATCAAACAAATGCGGGAAACCGGCGTCTTAATTAAAGTTAAAACGGTCATTTTCTGACTAATGGGCAGTAGTAAACATTTTAAAGCTTATTTATTTGGAAATAAAAAAGATATTTTGCACCTTCGTCCATCTAAGTCAGTATCGACTTATAAATCCAGAATCCATCTATCGGTAGCTCCGTTCCCAACGTTACCTAGGTTTAAAAAATCTTGCCGATTTATTGTCAATACTTCCATTGTATCAAGTTGCAGAAATTCACCATTGATCCATTCAAGTTTTCCAGCTAGTAAGGTCATTAATTCCGGCTACTTCGATAAATTTTTATTTCAATATCAATGACCATCACACGGCTTTGGGTCGGGCCCAAATTTTATATCAATAACATTCAACTTATTATCCCATCGGTAAAGTCTTACTTTACTTTCCATTCTCTTTATGCCTACAATTGATGAATTGAACATTAAGCTTCTCTCGGAGCTTAAAGAAATAGCAGGTTCGCTCGGAATACCTGATCATACTAAACTCGCTAAAAAAGAACTTATTAACCGCATTCTCGCCAATCAGGAAAATGGAAGCGCTGCAACTCAGCCCGTTGTTTCCGAAGCCGTGGCAGAAGGCGACGACGAGCCTAAGAAGAAACGTGCACGTCGCCCGGCTGAACCTGTTCCGGTTGCTGTAAAACAAGGCGGTAACCGCCCTGGAAAAGGCAAAAAAGACAATGCAGGCAAATCGTCAGCTCCCCTTTTTGATAGCCCCAGACCGCAGGCGCAGCCCATATCAGAAGATCTTCCAAAGAATATTGATATTGCGGACGAAGCAGACGAAGATAACGATACATTGAATGATCTTGGAAGGGCAGAAATTGCTATTCCGGTCGAAACAGATCAGGTATCTGATACAGAAACACAGGAAGAACCCGCAGCAGCAGGCAATGATAACGGAAATGGAACTGCCCGGGAAGAAAGACCTGCCAGACAACAGCACGAAGGAGGAGAGCGCCAGGCGCAGCCACAACAACAGCGTGAAGATCCTTCATCCAAAATAAAACGCAATTACAATAACTACGTACGGGAATTTGACGGGTTGATTATCAATGAAGGTGTCCTCGAAATTATGCAGGATGGCGGATATGGTTTTCTAAGGTCGGCAGACTACAACTACCTGGCTAGTCCCGATGATATATATGTATCTCCTTCTCAAATCAAACTTTTTGGTCTCAAAACGGGCGATACTGTGAAAGGGCAGATCCGTCCACCGAAAGAAGGCGAGAAGTATTTTGCATTGCTTCGCGTGGAAACTGTAAATGGTAAAACAACCGAGGAAATCAGGGACCGTATTCCTTTTGAATACCTGACCCCATTGTTCCCCGACGAGTGCCTCAAACTCAGCTCCCGCCCTGATCAATATTCAACACGTATCCTTGATCTTTTTGCACCGATCGGAAAAGGCCAGCGTGGAATGATCGTAGCGCAGCCCAAAACTGGTAAAACTGTCCTGTTGAAGGAAGTAGCGAATGCAATTACACGCAACCACCCCGAAGTATTCCTGTTAATCCTGCTGATCGACGAACGCCCTGAGGAGGTTACTGATATGCAGCGCAGCGTTCGTGCCGAAGTGATTGCGTCTACATTTGATGAGCAGGCAGATCGTCACGTGAAAGTGGCGAGCATTGTTTTGGAAAAAGCGAAAAGAATGGTTGAATGCGGTCACGACGTCGTGATTTTGCTTGACTCCATTACGCGTCTCGCGCGTGCTTACAATACCGTGGTACCTTCGTCCGGTAAAATCCTTTCAGGTGGTGTGGATGCAAATGCATTGCACAAACCGAAACGGTTCTTTGGAGCGGCGAGAAACGTCGAAAACGGCGGCTCTCTGACGATCATCGCTACTGCGCTGATCGATACAGGTTCTAAAATGGACGAAGTTATTTTTGAAGAGTTTAAAGGTACCGGTAACATGGAATTGCAACTGGACCGCAAACTTTCAAACAAACGCGTATTCCCTGCGATCGATGTAATGGCTTCCGGTACACGTCGCGAAGACTTGCTGCTTGATAAGGAAACATTGAAGAAAGTGTGGATCCTGCGCAAGCACATGTCGGATATGAATGCAATGGAGTCAATGGACTTCCTACTCGAACACATGAAAGGGACACGGAACAACGAAGAGTTCCTTATTTCTATGAACCGATAATTAAGAGAAAGCCTGGACTTCACCGTTCAGGCTTTTTTCATTCCTCCTGTTTACCTGAATGGAAAAAACTTTTACCCGCCGATTTAGCATTCCATGACTTACAACACAAATCAGCCTATCGCAACAAGCGCTACCAGAACAGTCTACCCAACCACCAGCCCGAACACTGAACCCGACAACCTGAAATTGATTGATGGTATCGGACCAAAGATCGAGGAATTGTTTAATAAAGAAGGCATATACACTTACGAGCAGCTGGCCGAGGCTTCGGTAATCAGAATGGCAGGTATCCTGAAAAAAGCAGGACCCAGGTTCCAGATCCAAAATCCTTCTTCCTGGCCAAAACAGGCTGCTTTTGCCCGCGACCATAAATGGGAGGAACTTGCTCAGCTAAAACTCAGCCTGATGGCAGGCAAAGTCTAGTAACAGAAATCCAATCCATTTTGCCATAAAAAAACCCGCCGTACAGCGGGTTTTTACTTTTATCAAAATAGCTATAATCAATGCGTTAAAGCGTCGTAACAGTGCGCTGAATGAATTGTGTCAGATCATTTCCGGAGAGCATTCCCTGCGACAACAGAGCCAGATCATAAACCTGCTTAGCCAACGCTTTTTGTGCATTCTCGTCTTCCGTTTGCAGGATACGTCCGATAATCGGGTGGTTCGAGTTCAATGAAACTGTATACATCAGTGGCATATCTCCGAACATCGACCGCTGACCTGAACTAGCCTGCATATCTGTCATGCGGCGCATAAATTCAGGGAATGTGATTACCACAGGCAGCTCGTCAACCGGCATTGCCTCCACCTGTACATTGGCAGTTTTGCTACCGGTAACTTCCTCAAAAATTTTCTTAGCTTTTTCCTGATCATCAGTTGAAAGAATGCTTTCAAGCTTCACATCTTTTTCAACCAGCTTGTCAAGCGTATCCGCATCCACGCGCTTCACATTAACCTTTTCAAGCTTTTGCTCCAAAGTATTGATAAAGTGTGAATCGATTACGCTGGTCAGCGCAAGTACATCGTAGCTGCGTTTTTTGGCAGACTGGATAAATGCATCCTGCTTTTTCTCGTCAGTAGTGTAAAGCCAGATCTGGTTTTCGTTCTTATCGGTCTGGTTTTCACCTACGTGCTGGCGGTACTCTTCAAAAGTGAAGAATTTACCATCTGTATTTTTCAGCAGACAGAAATCTTTGGCCTTTTCGTAGAATTTATCGTCGCTGATAATACCGTATTTCACAAACAAACCGATATCGTCAAACTTCTTCTCAAATCCTTCGCGGTCGTTTTTGAAGATTTCCAGCAGCTTATCCGCCACTTTGCGGGTGATATATCCATTGATTTTCTTCACATTTCCGTCCGCCTGAAGGTAGCTTCTGGATACGTTCAAAGGAATGTCCGGAGAGTCGATCACCCCGTGCAGCAATTGCAGGAAGTCGGGAACAATGTCTTTTACTTCATCAGTAATGAACACCTGGCGGCTGTAAAGCTGGATTTTCTCACGTTGTCCCTGAAAATCGCTTCTCAACTTCGGGAAGTAAAGAACGCCGGTCAGATTGAATGGATAGTCTACATTCAAATGGATCCAGAAAAGCGGGTCCTCGCTGAAAGGATACAGCTCCTTGTAAAATGCGAGGTAATCTTCATCCGTCAGGTCCGACGGGCTCTTAGTCCAGATCGGACTTGGATTATTGATTATCTTTTCTTCAAACTCAATTTCGATTGGAAGGAACTTGCCGTATTTTTCGAGTATCCCGCGCAGACGGTGTTCATCAAGGAATTCTTCCGAATCGGGCGCTATGTGCAGGATGATATCCGATCCGCGTTCTGCCTTTTCTGCGGGTGAAAGTTCAAACTCTGTCGAACCGTCGCATTGCCAGCGAACTGCCTCCGCGCCTTCTTTATAGGATTTGGTCAGGATCTCAACGTTTTCAGCAACCATATAAGCGGAGTAAAATCCGAGACCGAAGTGCCCGATGATACCCTTGTCACCTTTTCCGTCTTCCCCTTTATCCTTGTATTTCTCAACAAACTCGGTTGCTCCCGAGAATGCGATCTGATTGATGTACTTTTTAATTTCGTCGGCTGTCATACCAATACCATTATCGCTAATAGTAATTGTTTTCGCCTCCTTGTCCAGTTTCACAACAACCTTCAATTCGCCCAGCTCTCCATTAAACTCGCCGTACGAAGCCAGCTTTTTGATCTTCTGGGAAGCGTCGACTGCATTGGAAACTAATTCGCGTAAAAATATTTCGTGGTCCGAATAAAGGAATTTTTTGATAATCGGAAAGATATTCTCGGTGTGAATGCTAAGATTTCCTTTTTCCTGAATCACTGATTCCATAGTCTGTTTTTTAGTTATTTATTTTAACAATTTGTTTTTCGGCTGTCGCAATACCCGGATCAAATATGCGTTCCAAATACAATCAAAACACACTTTGGCTGACACATTGTCAGTTAACGCATTGTTGAAAGCCCGCTAGTGAACGGTTGGTATGTGAAAGGCTTTTTTCTTAATATTGCGAGTGTAAGCAACCCAGCTAAAATCTCAAACCTGTTCCATACGAACACCAATATTTAACATGAATCTGATTAAAAAAGCAATTGCAGGTGCATTTTTCCTTTGCACGATTTCGGCTTGTACCACCATGAATTCGGTGCCGCTATCTAACTACACGGTATTTACAGAAGATTTACGCCGCGATCTGGAATCAGCCAATATCCCATTGGAAAAAGTGCAGTTTTTTAATGACAAGGCGATCAATATCAGAAGAGAAGTGTCTGATCCAAATGACATTAAAGTAAATCCGGAAGGTCAGATCACGATGAGCAATGGAAAAAGCATTCAGACAATCAATGTACTTCCTTTCACACCAGGTGTTGCATTGGGCTCTGACAGCGGGACGATCCATGTTTCCTGGGACGATACGCAGCAGGATACCAAAGGAATGAAGTTCAACCTGAGTGGCCAAAACTACTTTCTGGACGTTTTACCTAACAATAAATTCGATTACAAAGAGCGTACATTCGATCTGCAAAACGGAAACGGAACGCGATTATTTGTAAAGAAAGACCTTTTGAAGCAAGTGAAAAATCAGCGGGAAACGCTGAAAGGACGGAAAGTAGGTCAATAAAATATTCCTGAGAAAGTGAAGGCCGGCAAATTGCCGGCCTTTTTTGTTATTCGTCAGTTCAGGTTAAAATACTGGCTTTTATCTTTCAGGGCGGGCTTTTCAATTATTTTGGAGTCGTAAAACAATGCGAGTATCATCAGCCCGATCACCAATGCCAGCCCGATTTGCAGCGAAGTGATTACCCCGAAACTGGCCATATTGCTTTTGGATTCCTTCATCAGATCTTTACCGACATTCGACTGGATATCGGTCAGTTCATTCAGGCTTGTTACCGCCTCCCTGAACTTCAATGCGCCATGCTGGGCAAATATCCGTTTCCCCTCCTCCACATCACCAGCCGCACAAAGCGACAGAATCCGCGCTTCCAGCATCGCGTACCGATTGTTTTGGTCACGGAATGCAGACAGGCTTTTTGCTTCCTCTTCCACCAGGTACGTTTTTTCAAACAGGTGTAAAAGCGAATCAATGCTCTTATCGTAAGATTTCAGCTGCTTTTCCACCTTGGCGGAAACAGCAGCGCCATTGCTGAAAAGGTGATTTTCAAGTGCTAACCGCTTGCTATACAGATTTTCAGTAATGTAAATAATGGTAGTAGCCGGAATAAGGCGATCATTGTAAATAGAAGCAGATGAATGACCGATCCCCTCTACATTATGCTGCGACAGCATCGTACCCAGAATGATCACCAGCATAATCCCTGCCAGCAAGCACATTGCCCGCAATTTCCGTTGAATTAAAAAAGTCCATTTCATAACATGCAGGTTGACCCGGTCGCTCCTCTCTCTTTCTATATCAAAAATGCTAAATTATCTTGTCAAAATAACGTATTACTTAGGCGCTTTCATATTTTTAGAAGGTATCAAAATAAAGAACCGGCGCGCAGCCAGCACACCGGTTCTCTCAAAAGTAATTAACTATCCCTTATTTCTGGTCGCCTCCGCCGATTACATCCGTGTTATTGACTGATTTAGTTTTGCGTTTAGGCGCATCAAAACGCATTTTCCCGATCGCGTAATTGAATGTAATCTTGAAATTGCGATTATAAAGCTGCGTTTGAGAGCTCTGGTTGAATTGAGGAGAAGTCAGGTCAGAAGTAAACCGCACTCCTTTGGTCATGAAATTTTCAGCTGCAAAACCAACACTTCCCTTTTTGTTAGCAAGATCCTTTTTGAAGCCCAGCGAATACATATAAAATCCGGTGCGTGTTCCCTGCAGCTGGATTTCTTTGCCGCGGTAAAATCCGAAAGCTTGTACTCCCCAACCCTGGCGAAGCTGAATTTGTGACATTAACCTGCCGCCATAATTGAATCCCGAGTTGCTGGCCTGCTCCGAAAGTCCATCCAGGTTGGTAGTTTGTCCTTCCAGGTAAGTATGCAGAATATCGAGACTTCCATTCAAAGTCCATTTGGGAGTGAGATAAACGTTTGCAAACACATTCATTCCATAAGCCCGCTGCTTTCCGATGTTCTCAAATGTTGTCACTATCGCCCCTTGCAAGGTATCCACGGCCATTCTTACCTGTGTGATCGAATTGTTGGTCTGTCTGGCGAATGCAGAAACATTCAGGTATGTTTTCTTGATGTTGGTGCTTAATGCGAGTTCAAAATTATCCGTCAGTTCCGGGTTCAATGCAGGGTTACCTGTGCTGATACTTTGCGGATTGGAAAGATTCACGTTCGGGTTCAGCTGTTGAATACCCGGGCGCTGGATCCGGCGGTTATAAGCAGCTTTCAAAGTCGTACTTCCCGAAAGCGCTTTGGAAACATTGATACTCGGCACCAAGTTACCATAGTTCGGGATTGCTACTTCGCCTGCACTGCCCAGGTCAGCCTTGATACCTGTGAATTCATAGCGCGTACCTACCTTGAAGGTGTATTTTTGCTTTGTGGTGAGTGTGTAAGATAAGTAGCCAGCACCTACATTCTGCCTGTAATTCAATGTACCTGACGGACTGGTCGGGCTTAGTACAAAGTCTCCTGACAGAATGGAGACCAGGTACCGAAAGTCGCTGTCCACAGTCCTGAAAATGCCTTTTGCACCAAATTCAATAAGCTGATTTTTACCTATCGGAGTCTGGTAATCAGTCTGTAATGTAAACTCAGAATTATGGTTCTTATTCTCGTTTTTCAGCGAACTGTTCACAGTATTCTCGTCCACCAGTATATCAGTATTGAAGTTATTTGTCAATCCCGTGCGGCTGTAAAGAGTTGAAATGCTCCATTCCTGCTGAGGCTTGAATGTGCGGATATAGTCGATGTTAAAATCTACGGTACCCGATAGATCCTTCCGATCCACCTTCCGCTGGGAGGTAAGATTAAGCAAATCGTTTTCAAACTGATTAATGGTCAGGTTTTGTTTTTGAATAAAATTCCGCGTTCCATAACGCAGCCCGGCCGAAAGCGCCTGGTTCTTACCCAGATCGTAATCCCATCCCAGTGAATATTGCCCAAACAATCCGCGGTCTTTCGCATCGGAACTTTGCTTGGTCAGAAAAGAAGTTTCTCTTGAAAACGTAGTCTGATCCAGCAAAGAAGTGGCTTTGTTGTAAAATGCGCGGCCGAATCCTCCAAGGGTAAAACCCATTTTTCCTTTGCGGTAACTGCCATTCAAACCCAGGTTAGTACCCCGGTTACCTACCCCGGAATCGATATTGAGCGTCAAACCTTGCAGGTTGTTTTTCTTAGTAACGATATTAATGATCCCGCCCGATCCTTCCGCATCGTACTTGGCAGAAGGCGAAGTGATCACTTCCACAGTCTTGATCATATCTGCCGGGATCTGCTTTAATGCATCGGCCACATTGCTGGCGATGATCGTTGAAGGTTTGTTATTGATCAATACACGAATATTGGAACTCCCACGCAGCGACACGTTTCCGTCCAGGTCAACGGACAGCATAGGAACCTTCCGCAAAAGGTCAGCTGCGTCACCACCTTTGGAGGTAATATCTTTTTCTGCATTGAAAACGAGCCGGTCTACCCTTTCTTCCACGAGCGATTTCTCGCCGGTAATGGTCACTTCCTGCAAATTCTGAATGCTCGAAGCCAGCTGAATGGAACCGAGCTCGATATCCCTGCCCTTTTCTACTTTAATGTTGTCAATTGTTCTGTCTTTGAACCCGATGAACGAAATCAGCAGCTTGTAAGTCCCCGGTGCTATTTTCGCAATCGTAAACTTGCCGTTTTCATCCGCAGTAGTACCGTCGATCGCCTTGTTTTCTGCGGCACTGAATAATGCAATGCTGGCAAATTCTACACCTTTCGCTGCTGCTGAATCCAGTACAATTCCGGAAATCTTCGAATTGCCTTTTGCAGGACTTTCTACAACGTTCTGCGAAGCTCCTGCCGGCACCTGCGCATTTGCATTCTGACACCAAATAGCCGCTACCAGGATCAGCAAGGCGTTTTTTAAAATGAGGAGCAATGTGTTTTTCATGATTTTAAAACTTTGATAAAAAGAGGGGGCAGTTCACCTGTCCTGACTTAAATACAATTCCTGATACAAAAGAAAAATATTGTATCCACTTCCAAAGTGATAATAGACAGCCGGGCTGTTTTCATCTTCCAATTGCCGCTTTTGTCCGTTACGACAAGTACGAGCGGCACGCCGGCCTTGGAGAATGTGAAGCAGAGCTGGTATAATTTTGGTAAAGTGAGCTCTCAGGACAAGTTATTACCACTACTTACCCGTTTGTAGTTTATTTTTAGCCATAAAATTGGTTTTAGCTTCCCATTTTTCCGCGACTAAACGCTCTTCTGTTCATGAATGATGTTGCAATCGACTTTTCAAAAGTCCACCAAGTCCAGGTCTTCGGTATTACCATTCTGGAACCTTCCACTGTGTTATCGAGCCTTGCGATGACGGTTATTTGCCTCTATGCATTTTTCCACCTAAACAAGCTGGGGAGAGCGCATCGTATGTATAAACAAATCCAGTATTTCTTCCTTTTTATGGCAATTGCAACCGCAATCGGCGGTGTGTTGGGTCATGGATTTTTATACCTCACCGGACAGCGAGGTAAAATTCCCGGCTGGTTTGCCAGCATGATCGCTGTGGCGTTGTTTGAACGCGCCGCGATCTGGCACATCAAGCCGCTGCTAAACAAGCGAAATGGACAATATCTGGGCTGGCTGAACTACGTGGAGCTAACAATTTTCTTCGTGCTGACCTTCGTAACATTGAACTTCATCGTCGTTGAAGTTCACGCATTCTACGGATTGTTCCTGATGCTGTTCCTGATTGAAATATATGTTTACAAGAAGCGCAAGGATCCGGGTAGCGTTAATATTTTCATTGCAACACTCTGGGGCGCAATTGCAGCCGGGTTACACGCATTGAAATTCAGCTTCGGGCCGTGGTTCAACTATAATGATATCAGTCACATTGCTATGGCAACTTCCATTTGGTACTACTACAAAGGAGCCCGCCAAATGACATATTATGGGGATGAAATGATTGTTCCTGAGAAGGTGATACAGGAGGAAGAGTGACACTTCGACTGCGCTCAGCGTGACAGGTCTTCGGCTCCGCTCAGACTGACAAGGTACGTAGGCTGCGCTCAGTGTGACAAAGGAGGAAAGGGAGGATGGAGGAAGGGGTAAAATAAAACGAAGGGGGTGTTCATTTGGACACCCCTTCGCATTTAAATCCATTGTCCCTGTCCTCCTTCCTCCTTTCTCCCTTACTTATTGGGTTGCGGCGTGTAGCGCAGGTATGGTTTCACGATGTTGAGACCTTTTGTAAATTTCTTCTCTGCATCTTCTGTGCTCACAGCGGGAACTACGATCACATCTTCTCCGTCTTTCCAGTCTGCCGGTGTTGCTACCGAGTAGTTTGCTGTCAGCTGCAGTGAATCAATTACGCGCAGGATTTCATTGAAATTACGTCCGGTAGATGCCGGGTAAGTCAATGTCAGTTTGATTTTTTTGTCAGGTCCGATCACGAATACAGAGCGCACAGTAGACTTTTCGCTTGCATTCGGGTGGATCATATCATATAGCTGAGCTACTTTCCGTCCTTCGTCTGCGATGATCGGGAAATTAACTTCTGTGTCATTTACTTCATTGATATCGGGTATCCAGCGGTTGTGTGAATCGATATCATCTACGCTCACTGCCAGTACTTTTACATTGCGTTTCTGGAACTCCCCTTGCAATAGAGCGGTTTTGCCAAGCTCTGTTGTGCAAACAGGCGTAAAATCCGCCGGGTGAGAAAACAGCAAGCCCCAGCTTTCGCCAAGCCATTCATGGAATTTAATTGGTCCCTGTGTAGTGTTTGCCTCGAAATCAGGGGCAATATCTCCAAGTCTGAGTGACATATGTTTATATATTTAAGTGAAACAAATTTAATCTACCAATGTTGTAGAGTTTAACACAAAATTAAAGAAATAGTTTCATTTGAAATCAAATGCAGGAGAATTCCTTTAACATCAAAAAACACCTCAGAAAAGCTGCATTGCGGCCATTCCCATACATTTAACCTGATTTTAAGGCGCCTTTAACTGCGTTTTAATTGCGGGTAAGCTCCTTTGGATAAAGAAAAGAAGCGTACACTTCTAATCAGCCGGGGACAATGCAGACGCCAACTACCACTATACTGGATGCGACCAGCTCGTTTGACGAGCAGGAGGTACTGCATGAATTGAGACGCTTTCTGCCAGCTCACCTGCCTTTGACTGATTTTGTGTATCAAAATCCATTATCCGGTTTCCAAAATTTACATTTTCATGACGGTCTGCGCCACGCTTCTGAAATCCTCGGCTACCAGGTTTCACTTGCGCCGGAGGCTTACCGTGCTTTATACAATGCAAGGAAAGTAGCGCCAGAGCGACTGGAAAAAGTACTTCTCGAACAGAACGGCGGTGATGATACGTCTGAATGGAGAGAGCGGGTTTTGTTTAAAAAATACACTGGCAAATCTTATCCGCGGATCGGCGCATTGCGGGCTACCTGGAAGAAGACTTGTCGCATTGACCTGGATAGCCTCGTCCACCCTACTCTTTTCAGAATATTGAGTGGGTACCTCGATCAGGGAGTTGCGATCTGGAAATTCCCTGTACACGAAAACGGGTTCCTTGCTTCAATCCGGGAAATGGAGAAAAACAGTTTCGCTAGTATTTTCAAAACCAGCCGCGCGCGGAACCTGCTGGTTTATACCCAATGTGATATCCCTTACCTGCTCGACTTGCTGGTGGGAAATGAGCAGCTTTTTAAACAATACCTGTTCGACCAGCAATTTGCACATCCGGGATGGTCGGGGCTTGTGTCCACCCTGGAAGCGCAACTGGCAGTACTGCTTGGCGGTGCCGCCATTTCGCTGCACGATCTGATTGCATTTGAGCTGCTGCTTGAAATTGACGCACTCGACAAGCATTATGGAGAAAACTGGGCACCGCTCGCGGAAAGGATCAGTGAACCTCCGGTTGATCTCTTTGCCAGAGTGCCCGTAACTGAACTCAGCCGGGTAACAACGGTTTGGCAGGAGGCTTTTGAATGGAGCTACTACGACCAGGTACTCGCTTCCATCCAAACCCGGCAGCCAGACGAAAAAAGCCCCGATACCAAAAGCTTTCAGGCAATATGCTGCTCCGACAGCCCGGAAAGTACCTTCCGCAGCTCCCTGGAACAGTTTGATGCAGAATGCGAAACATTCAGCACGCCTGGCTTTTTTGGTGTTGAGTTCTTTTATCAAAAGGCGCATTCGAAACTTTATGCCAAATGCGCTCCGGCAGGAACTTCCCCAAAACACCTGATTAAAGAGAATGCACCCGAACAAAACATTGTGGGTCAGATATATCCAACTGGGCAATCACATTCATTTTTACCAAAGCAAGAGAACTCGTTTTACAATGGTTTAAAACTGATAACGGGAAAAATCAGGCGCATTTTTAAATGGACTAAGCCGGAATCCCGCACCCACGAGAGTAGGCATTTGTCGGGATTGACCGTAGAAAACAAAAGTCTGACCGACCGTGAAAGTGGACTGCAGGTCGGGTTTACGGTGCAAGAAATGGCAGGCCAGGTTGAAACGCTTTTGCGTAGTATCGGACTTACGGGCGCATTTGCACCGGTTATATATGTTACCGGCCACACTTCCGGTGCGCAGGAACTTTATCAGGCGGCTCACAATTGTGCCTTTTGTTCCGGCAACACGGGCGCGCTCAATGCAAGGGTATTAAGTGCAATGGCCAATCACGCAGGCGTTCGCGCGATCCTGCATATACGGGGCATTATCATTCCGCCGGCTACCCAGTTCATTGCAGCACTGCACGATACTGCTTCCGACGTGCTTACCTTTTATGATCTGGACGCATTGTCGCCACGCAATCGTGAGGCGCACAGCAGCAATGCAGAGACGTTTGAGAAAGCACTTGACCCTGCTGCAAAACATCAATTTCACAAACCCGGCATTCGTAATGCCGGCTATTTAAGTTCGGAGCCTTCAATTACGCAGCAGATCATTGCAAATCACGCAGGTAATACAGTTTGTGTGATAGGCAGAGCGTTTTTAACTCAAAATAACGGGTTTAAATGGCCTGCATACCTGAGCTCCTATGATTCTACCACTGATCCCGGTAGCATTTCATTGCTGAACATCCTGAAAGTGCTGGTACCAGTTTGCGCAGGAACCAACCTCACTTACTTCTTCTCGAAGCTGGACAATAAGCAACTCGGTGCAGGAAACAGGCCGGAATGGCATGCAATGGGACTTTTGGGAGTTGCAAACCGGAGTAATGGAGATTTGCGGCACGGATTACCCGCGCAAATGGTAGAAGATCACGAACCGATCAGGTTGCTTTTCATCATTGAGCAGGAGCCTCAGCTGGTATTGAGTACGATTAAAAAGCTGGGCGAACATTATGAATGGTTTTACAACGAATGGGTGCATCTGGTTGCCTTGAACCCGGTTGACCAACAATTTTATGTTTTTAGGGAAGGTAATTTTCAACCTTACAAATCGTACAGCCAAATCTTCCCGGGCTAAATACTACCTGGCAGCCGCATTTACTTCAATATGATTGCATTCATTTCAAATCACGTTTTCGTCCGGGTACTCATGGGATTGACAGGGCTCACAGCGGCATTGATTTCAACAGGCATTTCCCTGGTACAACCCTCTGTGAGGAAGCAGGTGGCTTACGCTTTCGTCGCGCAGCTCGGATTGGTACTGATCGAAATGGCGGCCGGCTTGCAGGTGCTCGCTATGGTACATTTAACCGGTAACGCATTGCTGCGGATTTACCAGCTGGATGCATTGCCTCATACGCTCGGCAGTCTGGCAAGTGAGCACCGGAAAAAGTGGGCCGATGCAGCTTATAAACCCAACTCATTTCAAAAGAAGCTCTTTTTTACATTATATATATTGTGCATGAAAAAATGGAATTTAATGGCGACGCGGATTACCGCCCGCTGAAAAGCATTGTGGTTCATTCCACAATTAGCCTGTTCGTTTAAGTTTTTAGGAAACCATCTTGTTCGTGAAATGAGATGGTTTTTTGTTTAATTTGGTTAATCAGGATACATCTGGTTCCGATTAAAGAAAACTATGGCCGTGAAGCTGCCCGTTTACCTCGATAACAATGCTACTACTCCCATGGACCCGCGGGTTTTGGAAGAAATGCTGCCCTACTTTTGCGAAAAGTTTGGCAATGCAGCTAGCAGAACGCATTCATACGGCTGGGAAGCAGAGGAGGCTGTCGATATTGCGCGTGAGCAGGTAGCTGCATTGATTGGCGCTCATCCCAATGAAATCGTGTTCACGTCGGGTGCCACGGAAGCTGTTAACCTCGCAATAAAAGGTGTACTGGAAGCCGACGAGCGGCCACACCAGCATATTATCACCGTTTCCACCGAGCATAAAGCAGTATTGGATACTTGCGGGCACGTGGAAAACAATGCGGTACATGTTACTTATCTGCCGGTTGAGAGTGACGGAACCATCGATCTGCAATTATTGCAAAAGTCGATCACGGCCAGTACCGTCATGATTTGCATCATGTATGCCAATAATGAAACTGGGGTTGTGCATCCGATCAGGGAAATCGCGGCGATTGCCAGGCAGCACCACATACTTCTGCTCACAGATGCGACGCAGGCAGTTGGCAAAATCCCGGTGAATGTTCAGGAAGATGGTATCGATTTGCTTGCTTTCAGTGCGCACAAAATGTATGGACCCAAAGGAATGGGCGCATTGTACGTGCGCAAGAAGAACCCGGCGGTTATGCTCACAGCCCAGATCGACGGCGGCGGACATGAGCGGAACATGCGCAGCGGTACCCTGAATGTACCCGGCATTGTCGGCTTTGGTAAAGCTTGCGAGCTGTGCATGGAAGAAATGAGCGCGGAATCAGTGCGGCTGGCGAAGCTGCGCGACCGGTTTGAAACAGAACTCACTGCAATCGGCCGCATTCACATCAACGGAAATACGGAATCCCGCCTGCCGCATACTACCCATATTGCATTTGAAGGAATTGACGGCGAAAGGCTGATATTCGAAGCCGGGAGCGATGTTGCATTCTCCCGCAGCTCTGCCTGTTCCTCAGCCACTTTGCAGCCGAGCTACGTACTGAAAGCAATGGGATTATCCGACGAAACAATCCACAATTCCTTCCGTTTCAGTTTCGGGCGATTTTCGACGGAAGAAGATGTTGCGCATAGTGTGAAGGTATTATCATCAATTGTAAAAGCGCACCGCAGTGAAAGAGATCAGTGAAATTATCAAATCGTACGAACAGGCTATTTCCACCGGTAAAAAAATGGCGCTCGCCACCGTAGTGCATGTGGAAGGCTCCTCTTACCGCCGGCCGGGCGCGCGCATGCTCGTTACCGATGACGGACAACTTACAGGTGCAATCAGCGGAGGCTGCCTTGAAGGCGATGCGCTTAGAAAAGCGCTCCTGGCCATTTCACAGCAGAAAAACAAGCTTGTAACCTACGACACAACAGACGAAAATGACACAACACTTGGCGTACAGCTCGGATGCAATGGCATCGTCCATATTTTGTTTGAACCCATTCAGCCCGCACAGCCCGACAATCCTGTTGAGTTACTGAAAAAGGTTGTGACGAAAAGACAGCATGCCGTCGCCATTACATTGTTTTCCCTGAACTCGCGCAACGGCGTGCAGCCGGGTACCTGCTTTTTGCATTTGCAAGATGATAACCTGGTAATCAATAAAGGCGAAGACCTGCTCGCCTCCACGATCCTGATGGAGGAGTCAGTCAATGCCTATCAGCTCGGCGATTCGTTTTTCAAGAATTTTAATCTGCAAAACCAGGAAGTAACCGGTTTCGTGGAGTACTTCAATCCCCCACCCGCGCTGATCATCGCAGGTGCTGGCAACGATACCATTCCGCTGGTCGAAATGGCCGCCGTGCTGGGCTGGGAAGTTACTGTTGCTGACGGTCGCGCGGGACACGCTACCAAACAGCGCTTTCCGAAAGCAAACCGGGTGGTTGTCGCAAAAGCGGAGGATCTACTGACCCACGTACCTACCGACAGCAGGACATTCTTTCTGCTTATGACTCATAATTACAATTATGACCTTTCGCTTTTAAAATCCCTCGTTCTGAAAGACCAGTTCAGGTATATCGGTGCGCTCGGGCCTAAAAAGAAGCTGAACCGGATGTTTGACGAGCTCCTGAAAGAAGGCAT
Source organism: Dyadobacter sp. Leaf189 (assembly GCF_001424405.1). Taxonomy (GTDB): domain Bacteria; phylum Bacteroidota; class Bacteroidia; order Cytophagales; family Spirosomataceae; genus Dyadobacter. Next base: position 1,633,253 of record NZ_LMPS01000001.1, on the reverse strand, counting down.
TGAAGTCAGCGAATTGCAGAGATCCCGCATTTACGGACCAGTTGGAATGGATATCGGTGCGGAAACTTCGGAAGAAATCGCATTGTCGGTACTTGCCGAAATCAAGGCGGTTTTGAATGATAAATCCGGCAGCTCGCTGAGGGAAAAGAAAGAGCCGATCCACAACCGTGCACAGAAAACAATGGAGTACAGCAAGGAGGAAAAAGATGAATTTCTTTGTGCGATTCAAACTGCGCATCCATAATGGAAGAAACTCCAAACCGGTATGCAGTGATTATCCTGGCAGCGGGCAATTCTTCCAGGCTGGGCGAGCCTAAGCAGCTGCTGGAATACCGGAACAAAACCCTCATCCGACACATTGCCGAAACTGCAACGGAAGTAGCGGGCGAAAGCGTAATCGTTGTGACGGGCTCCGCGGCCGCGTTGGTTGAGAACCAGCTGGCGGGACTTCCCTGTCGGACTGCATTCAACCCGCTTTGGCAGGAAGGAATGGCTTCTTCCATTGTGAAAGGTATCACGGTGGCAAAAGAGTGCTTTCCCGACACTGCCGGCTGCATTCTTACCGTGAGCGACCAACCCTTCGTTACTGCCGAAATCCTGCTGGCTCTTATCGATAAAGCCGACGCGGGTGCAGCAATTGTGGCCGCCTATTACGAGGGTACCATCGGCACTCCGGTCTTATTTAAAAAATCATATTTCGATCAGCTGCTGCAACTAAAAGGTAGCGAAGGTGCGAAAAAGCTGATTCTACTACATGGCAGTGAGGTAGCCGCTCTTTCGTTCCCGCTCGGCTCAGTTGATATCGACACCCAGGAAGATTACCGCAGGCTGCTCCGTAACACCTAGCAACCCCATTGAAGTTTTATTGATAAAAAAAATTTTCAGCTGATCTGCTGAAAAACGAATCCGCTTTTCTACATTTACAGTGTACTATTTACCTAGAACACTAAAACAATATAAACTATGATCCACCTTGACGGCATTTCCTTTGGATATAGTAAACATCACAAGCTGTTCGAAGACCTTTCTTTAAATCTCAACTCCGGTCACATTTATGGATTGCTGGGAAAGAATGGCGCGGGAAAATCCAGTTTGCTGAGAAATATGGCAGGATTACTTTTTCCACTTCAGGGGAAGATCACTGTGGCTGGCTATGAACCCCGGAAACGACAACCAGCTTTCCTGCAGGACGTGTTTTTCATTCCCGAAGAAATTTATCTACCCTCCGTAACGATCGAAAAATATCTGGATATGCTCGCGCCATTCTACCCCAGGTTTGACGAGAAACAATTCAGAGGTTACATTACCGAACTGGACATTCCTGAGAAAAACAAGCTGACAGGTATGTCATACGGCCAGCGAAAAAAAGTGCTGATCGCCTTCGCACTTGCCGCCAATACGCGGGTATTGATCATGGATGAACCTACAAACGGGCTGGATATTCCGTCCAAAAGTCAGTTCAGGCGACTTGTATCGTCGGTGCTGGACAAAGACAGGCTGATACTCATATCCACACACCAGGTACGCGACCTGGACAATCTTATTGACTCCATTATCATTCTGGAAAACAGCCAGATCCTCTTACAGCACAGTCTCGACGTTGTTACCGAGCGGCTGTGTTTCGGGACATTAAGTTCTGTTGAAATGGACAGTCGCGTACTTTACTCAGAACCGTCCCTACGCGGTTATAGAGCAGTATTTGAAAACTCTGATCAGGAAGATAGCCGGGTTGATCTTGAACAGCTGTTTAATGCAGTGATGGAAAATCCTGCGCGCATCAGATCCATTTTCTCCTGAGCTCATGAAACAACTACTAATCATGTTCCTTGTTGTGCTCATTTTCCTGATCCAACACCTCATGCCATCTGTTTTTCCAGGCCAATATTAACAATCACCTTATGAATCAGACATTCGATATTCACCGCTTTACATTGGTACTTAAGCTGGACCTGGCGGAAAAAGGCAGGAATATGCTGCTGTTAGCAATACTCCTGATCTTCGCTTTGTTGCTGATGCTGCTGCCTATCACCATGTACCGCGAGCCGAGCGGGCTGCGGGAGGCACTACATTACCTGGCCTTATTCGTGGTACTGCTTTTCGGAGGCAGCTTTTATTCCAGCAACGCGCTTACGCAGTATTCCTCACCACAAACCTGTATTGCCGCATTAATGGTACCGGCTTCAAAATTTGAAAAGTATTTGAGTGCATTCGTTTTGAATATCATCTTCATCGTTCCATTCCTGCTCCTTTTCCTCAAACTTCATCATTACACCATTGATATCGGTAATTCGAAGATTCCGGCGGGAGGGTACAAATACAGTTACATCCAATCCGAGCCACTGCAATATTTTTATTTCAGCTACTTCATTCTGCATTCCATTGTTTTCCTGGGATCCATTTATTTCCCAAAGGCCTCTTATATCAAAACGGCGATCTTTATTCTAATCCTTGTTTTTACTCTTTTCTTCTTTAATACAGCAGTTGCAAGCTACTTTACGGGCTTCCCGACAAAAATTGTTGCGTTCCCCCTGACCGGCTGGAAAATCTGGGAGGGCGATAATGTGTATATGATCCGTGACGGACATACCAAATTTTACAATGTGCTTTTTCCGCCGGCTGCTATTTACATATTGCAGGCATTTGCTGCTATTGTGGCACTCAGTTTCTGGTTCATTGCTTACCTGCGTCTTAAAGAGAAGGAAATTTAACCTACGCTATTCATGGAATTTAAAGATAAACAAGCCATTTACCTGCAAATCGCAGACTACATCTGCGAGCAGATCCTGCTGGGCAAATGGCCGCCCGGAGAGCGTATCTTATCAGTTCGCGACCTGGCCGCTGCCCTTGAAGTGAATCCCAATACGGTGATGAGAACGTATGAATTTCTCCAAAACAAAGAGATCATTTTCAACAAGAGAGGAATTGGGTATTCAGCTGATGATAAGGCAATTGAAAGAATCCTGCTTTATCGGAAAGAGCGGTTCCTGGAAAGTGAGCTGCCGGATTTTTTCCGTACACTTTACCTTTTAAATATCAGCATGAACGAGTTACAGACGCGCTATGACAAGTTTATTACGGAAACCTATCCAGTCACGAATTAATTTCTACCAAAATGAAGCAAAGTAACATCTTCCTGATCGCACTCTTTTCGCTGACATTTCTTGTCTTGCTGGGTTCAAATCTGATTTTAAAGGCTGAATTCAACCAAATAGACCTGAATGATCCTTTTTATGGTTTCCGAAAAGAAACCGTGAAGCCATTCCAGTATGTAAAACTTGGAGGAAAAACATTTGGCCTCACAGAAATAAATCAGGGCGATAAGTTTGAAGTAATGGCATCACCAGAAAAGAAATACTACGAATGGAAAATCATAGGTGACACATTGGTTTTCAATTACAAGCGGGAATGGGAGCAATACGGGCCATTTACCGAGCAGACTTTTAATATCGCACCTAACTTCTATATCACTGCTCCGGGAATAAAGACGATCACAGCAGATAATGTACCTCTCAGGGTTAAAAACTGGAAAAAAGGGGATTTGGCTATCTCAATGAAAAATGGCGTGTTACTTCTGACTGATAATGCGATCGAAAACCTGGACACTGACGTCAGATCGGGCGGGTTGATCAGGTTTGGGGGACGTAACAGCATTGGGAATGTAAATATTCAGCTGAGGGACAGCAGCAGCCTGAAAGTGGAGAAAGACACCTTCAAATCGTTCAAAGCAGATATAGACACGCTTGCCCACATAGAGATACCCGGAAAATTGTACGAGAAACTGCGGTAGCAAAAGAAATGCCGGGCATTTAACCGCCCGGCATAATAACAAACATCTCGTCGTAAAATCCTTTATTTCACACCCAGCATCAAACTTGTGCTGCCGCCTGCATTGGTGGTGGGTAACACACCATTCCATTTCGAAACCCACTCCTGCTGGATCAGCAGCGGCGTCAATGTTTTCTGCCGCAGCTGGTTTGCCTCCGCTTCCGCCCTGGCTTTGATCAATGTAGCCTTTGCCTGACCTTCTGCTCGTGCAATAATTACTTTCGCTTCTGCCTCTGCCTGTTTCGCCATATTCTCAGCTTTTAACCTTGCTTGTATCGACGTATTTTTCTCATCGATCATTTGTCTGAGTGAAGGCGGAGGGGTAATGGCGGAGGTAAGCTGGTCGTAAATGAACCCGTCTTTTCCCAGTGTTTTGGTTAAAACGTTTTGTACCCGGTCTTCGAAAACTTCGCGGTTTGACATCACGCTATCAGAAGTAAATGAGTTGGCAACGATCCGGTAGGCGTCGTAAATCGTGTTTTTCATAAATCCCTGCTGAATTTCACCTAGCGGACGCCGGTACTGGCGGTAAATCTGCGGTACTTTATCAGGATTAATGTGATAGTTCAGCTTCGGGTCAACCTTGAATTCAGCGGCGTCTTTGGTTGTGATCACGAATGAATCATAATCGACACTCTGCGTGTAAGTAGGGAATTCGATGATCTTGGTTGTCCACGAATTGTACCATACGCGGCCGGTTACCATGGTTATATTATCAACACCTTTGTCGCTCCCGTAAAGATTAATGCGGATACCTACATTCCCGGCGTCGATATTCTCGAAACTGAAAGGTTGTACTGTAATAATGATCGTCAGAAGAATAAAACCGATTAAGCCAAGTATAATGTTTCTTCTCATATAGATTAAAGTTTAGATTTAAGTAGTTGAAGAATGTGGTCCAGTTCGCGGAAAAGGTAATAGAGCGCAGCCAGTATCACTGCCAGACCACTGAAAACCAGTAAGTCATGCTCTGCATTGACGAGCCGCAGGGAATAGGTAATCACGATGATCACCGCGAGCATTTTCAGGAGATGTTGCATAGTTTGGTTGAGGTTTGTTGGAATAAATGTACAGTTGCGGCTTCCAAACGACGGCTTATTTTTATCCAATGGTTTCCAGAGATTTTAAACGCAAGATTTTGCCACATAAAAAAAGGCGCCCTGTGAATCAGAGCGCCTTTCATTTACCTGAATAAGGTACTATTTGGAAAGCAATGCCGCAGCGGGCTCATCTACAAACCAGTGCAATTGTCCTTTCGGCTGAATGACTTGGGACGGATAAAGGTCAATGTTTCTTTCACCTTCCAGAACATTCTTCAACGTCTGTGCTTTGCCTTCGCCAACCGCCAGAAAGGCAACTGCCGCTGCCTGGTTGACAATGGGTGCTGTCAGCGTAATGCGGTACATATCCTGCGCAGGCAGGAAAAAGGAAGTTGCCCAGCGTTTTTCCTCATGTACTACTTCGGTTCCCGGAAACAATGACAGTGTATGTCCGTCATCGCCCATTCCGAGCAGCACAAAATCGAAGGTGGTTTCTTTTCCTTCAAACTGTGTTCGCAAAAGGTGTTCATAGTTGGCAGCAGCATCTTCCGGCGACAAGTCAGTGCGCATCATGAAGATGTTCTCCTTGCTTACCGGAACCTTATTGAGCAGTTCATCGTAGCACATTCTGGCATTATTCCGCGAATCCTCGAAAGGAACAGCGCGTTCATCTCCCCAGAAGAAAAGGATATCTCCCCACGGGATCTGCTCTTTGTAAGGGGATTGTGCAAGCAGTGAATAAAGTTGCTTCGGAGTACTTCCGCCCGAAAGCACGAATGTAAAATGCGGCTTTTCGGAAAGTACCTCTTTTATATAACTTACAAGCCAGGAAGCAAGCTCCTCGCTGAGCTGCTTCCCGTCTTTTGCAATGTGGATTTCCATATGTCAGGGTACAGGTGGGAGATTGATCCAGGTATGTCCGTCGCGGGCGATCAATGCATCGGCTTCGTCAGGACCCCATGAATCCGGTGCATAATTCGGGAAATCCTGCGGCAATCTTGCCTCCCAGGTTTCCAGGATCGGCATAATCACTTTCCACGCTGCATCTACCTGGTCGTTTCGCATGAACAGCGTCGCGTCACCTTCCATTACATCCAGCAGCAACGTTTCGTAAGCCTCCGGCAGGTGTTCCCCGGCCGCAGCGTCGTAGTCGAATGTCATGTCCACAGGATCAAGCGTCATCGTCTGCCCCGGGCGTTTTGACTGGAAACGAATGCTGATATCCATATTCGGCTGAATACTGATCGTCAGCCGGTTGGCGCGCCAGGTTTCAGCTGCTTCTGCCGGGAATGCATAATGCGGCGCAGGTTTGAACTGCAATGTAATATGTGTTGCTTTCTGGTTGAGGTACTTACCGGTCCTTACATAGAACGGTACCCCCTGCCAGCGCCAGTTGTCAATGTAAAATTTGGCAGCAGCAAAAGTATCTATATTAGACTGCGGGTTAACTCCAATTTCTTCACGGTACCCCACTACTCTTTCTCCTTTTTTCCAGCCACCTGAGTACTGGCCACGCACTGCGAAGTCGTGAACCTGCTCTTTTGTAATCCGGCGGATCGCATTCAGAACGTCTACTTTCTTGTTACGGATTTCGTTTGCATCGAATGATACGGGCGGTTCCATTGCGATCATACAAAGGATTTGCAGGATGTGGTTTTGCACCATATCACGCAATGCACCTGCATGTTCGAAATAGCCACCGCGACCTTCAAGGCCTACACTTTCGGCGGCAGTGATCTGGATATGGTCAATGTAATTCCGGTTCCAGATCGGCTCGAACAATGCATTTGCGAAACGCAATGCAAGGATATTCTGAACGGTTTCTTTTCCCAAATAATGGTCAATCCTGAAAATCTGCTCCTCTGCGAACATTTCAGAAAGCAGGATGTTTAAGTCATGCGCACTCGCCAGGTCGTGACCGAAAGGTTTTTCAACCACAATCCTCGTTGTACCTTTCTCAGAACAGATCTTCAACGCGCCAAGCTTCTGCGCGATCGATGGAACAAGCTGAGGCGCAACTGCCAGGTAGAAAATCACGTTGGGATGAACTCCCCACTCCTCTTCTTTCTGCTTGACAAGGTCTGTGATCTTGTGGTAAGCAGCCGCATCGTCTCCGTCCATTTGCAGGTACGAAACATGCTCGGTGAATTCTGTCCAGTGACCATTCTGCTTTCCTTTTCTCCGGGAAAACTTGGTTACACCATCCAGCAAATGCTCATGATAAGCTTCGTTTGTATAGGGACTTCTTCCGATTCCGGCGATTGCGAACTGATCCGGCATCCAGTTATCTAAAAAAAGATTGTAAAGTGCCGGAGTTAACTTCCTGTAATTCAAATCCCCGCTTCCGCCGAAGATAAAAAGTACCGAGGCAGGAGGACGTTTATTGCTTTGCATAAAACTTCGATTTTATTGTTGACCCCACTCTGTATGAAAAGTACCGGGGATATCGATACGTTGGTAAGTGTGCGCTCCGAAATAATCGCGTTGCGCCTGGATTAAGTTGGTCGGCATCCGTTCCGATTTGTAAGCATCGAAATAGCCCAATGCTGACATCAGACCTGCCGACGGTATACCTGCTTTCACAGCATACGCGATCAATTCACGCGTCTTACCTTCTGCTGACTTAACGAGTGCAGCGACCTCTTGGTTCAGTAATATATTGGACAATTCCGGGTTCTGCTTGTAAGCCTCAACAAAGACCGGAAGCAGCGAAGAGCGGATAATGCAGCCGCCCCGCCATACACTTACAACCTCGGGAAGAGGGATATCCATTTGCAGGTCTTTGGAAGCCTGGAACAACATCGCCAATCCCTGTGCGTAGCTCAGGATAGTAGCAAAATACAATGCATCATAAACCAGATCAATCAATTCCTGCTCAGGGAGATCAGCCGCTGCAGCCTGGGTATATAATGCAGCCGCCTGTACCCGCTCATCCTTGTAGCCGGACAATGTGCGCATTGCTACCGCAGTATCAATCACCGGCACCGCAACAGGAAGCTCCATCGAATCCTGAGAAGTCCATTTTCCGGTTCCTTTTGAGCCCGCTTTGTCGGAGATAACATCTACCAGGTAAGCGTCTGTTTTATCGTCTTTTTGCAGGAAAATATCAGCTGTAATTTCAACAAGGAATGATTTGAGCTTGCCTTCATTCCAGGTTTTGAATGTATCCTGGATCTTCTGGTTGCTCAATCCGGCTGCTTTAAGGATCGCATATGATTCGCTGATCAGCTGCATAATGGCGTATTCTATTCCGTTATGCACCATTTTGACATAATGCCCGGCACCTTCCTTACCAAGATAAGCCACGCAAGGCGTACCATCCACTTTGGCGGCAACTGCTTCCAGCATTGGTCTTACATTTTCATACGCGAGCAAATCGCCACCCGGCATAATACTTGGTCCGCGGCGCGCGCCTTCTTCACCGCCAGAAACGCCAATTCCCATGAAGTGGATCTCTTTTTCACGCAGGTATTTGACGCGGCGCAATGTATCGGTGTAATGCGAATTTCCTCCGTCGATGATCACATCCCCTTTTTCAAGCAGCGGCAGCAAAGAGGCAATCACATCGTCAACAGGCTGACCAGCCGGCACGAGCATCATTACATTGCGCGGGCGCTTTAAGAGGCTGATCATTTCTGCCAGCTCGGATACACCTTTTACGGTAGTTCCGGGCGTAGCTGCACCTTCCAATGCGGAATTCTTGGCCGCATCTTTGTCAAAACCGATAACCGAGAAGCCGTGGTCGGCCATATTCAGCAAGAAGTTGCGGCCCATTACGCCCAACCCGATCATTCCAAAATCGAATATGTTTTCTGCCATGATAAATTCGTCTAAAATAAAGTCCCTGCAATATTAAGTGAAAATAGCCTGCGGGGTGATCTTTTATGCAGTTTTGTTGACTGGGGTTTTCGTTACTTACCCGTACAAAGAAGTTTGAATGCGGAGTATTCGGGCACTATAAACAACAAAAAAGCCATTGAAAACAACGTTGAACGTTGTCTTCAATGGCTTTACAGAAGCTTGTGTTATTGATATTATGGTTTTGTTACAACAATCGAAGAAGAGTAAACATCCTGGCTGCCATCTGAAAGCACGACCGGAACTCCGTTTTTCCAATATTTGGCAACGTTTTTCGAGCCGTTATATGCACCACCGGATACGTAAACGTCATTTCCTATGACCGTAATACCCGAGGTATAATTCCCACCCGGCAGAATAACAGGAACTCCGTTTTTCCAGTATTTGGCAATGCTGGTACTTCCGCTGAATTCGCGCCCTGTGATATATACATCACTTCCGAAAACAGTTATATCAAGCGCCTCTGAATAGTTTAAACCGTCAACAAGAGGCACTTCAATGCCATTCTTCCAATATTTTGCTACGTCAAATGTGCCATTGTATTGATTGCCAACTACGTGAACATCGCTACCTGAAACCGCAATTGCATTGGCATACGCACTCATGGATCCATCGGTGAGTTTCGTAATCGCGCCATTCTTCCAGTAACTGGCAACAGAATTGTTACCGGAAACACCAAAACCTGCTACGTAAATATCACCCGCAGAGACAGCAATGCTCCTTGCCCATTTACCTTCGTCCAACTTAACCAGCTCGCCATTCTTCCAGTAAGCGGCAGAAGAGCCCAGTGTATCTGTGAATACACCTGCTATGTACAGATCTGCGCCCGATGCGACAACATCACTCAAAGCAGAAGGATTTTGGTTCTTTGCAAGATTGACTAACATACCGTTCTTCCAATACTTTCCTTTCGCAGCTCCTAAGCTATCATTCGCGTAACCTACTATATGCACATCGCTGCCTGATACTGCAATTGAGGTTGTCAGAATAAGCGAACTTGATGATGTCAGATCAACAGGATTGCCGTTTTTCCAATATTTAGCGGTGAATCTCCCATTTGATTGTTCCCAACCTGCTATGTATACATCCGGCGCAGATGGTATTACGTGATCAACCAATGTACATTGGAGCGAAAAAAGCGATAGCAGAATAAGTGAAAGACCTTTGTAGATTTTCTTCATTGTTGTTGAAAGGTAAGGTGAGTAAAAGAGTACTTTAAGCCGCGCACGAAAAACTAAACCTGAAAACGCTGGCTGAAAGGGAGCAGAATTGTAAACCGGGCACCAGCTCCTTCTTTGCTTTCTGCTGAAATCTGCCCGCGGTGCTTTTCGATGATCTTCTTGGTTACGGATAAACCGATACCTGATCCTTCGTAGCTTTCTTTGGTATTCAACCGCTCAAAAAGGGAAAATATCTTCTCCTGATACTGCATATCGAAACCAATTCCATTGTCCTCAACCAGGATGCAGCACATCGGGATTTCGGATTGGTCAGGCGCACTTCTATTTAGGTCAGATGAAATGTGGGTAATTTTAATGACCGGCGTTGCAGCAGGGTCAGCAAATTTGATCGAATTGCTGATCAGGTTTTGGAACACCTGCTTGATCTGCGCCCGGTTACCTTCGATAGCGGGCAATGCGCCTACGACCAGCTGGACCTTCTTTTCTTCAATCAAAATTTCATAATCATCTTCAATTTCCCTGATCAGCTCGCGAAGCTCGAACAGTTCCGGATTAATCTGATCACTGGATAACCGCGAATATTTGAGGATATCATTGACCATATTCCGCATTCGTACTGAGGATGCAGAGATCTTTTCGAGATATATCTTCGCTTCCGGATTCGCTTCTTTCCCGTAAGTAGTCGCAAGCAGGTTAGAGAAAATAAGGATTTTCCGCAACGGTTCCTGCAAATCGTGCGAGGCTACGGAAGCAAATTGCTGTAAATCGTGATTACTTGCTTCCAGCTGCAAATTGGTTTCTTCGAGCCTTTTATAGTTTTCTTTGAGCTGCTTTTGAGTATGTTTTTGAAAGGAAAGATCAGTAACGATTACACTCAGCGATTCGCGTCCGTCAAGATCAAGCGTGGCGACGGATAATTGGCAAGGGATATTTTTGTCGTTCTGCTGAATGCAAAGCTCCATTTTCATATCCTCTTTCCACCCGTTGCTGATCAGATTTTTGAATGCTTCCTGGAATTCTTCTGCAATAAATGATTCCAATGAAGAGCCTACCACATTCGACAACGGCACGCCGACCATTTCTGCAAACATCGAATTACAGTAAAGGACTGTCCCGTCGCGATTGATCGTCACAGCACCTTCATTCATTTTTTCGATGAAAATCCGGTAGGTATGGTCTGCCGACTTCAATGTGTACAGCTGGTCTCCGGCCTCTGGATCATTCACGATAATAGCGTCAACCTGCCCGGTCCTGATTGCATGGATCGTGTCGTTTGATTCCTGCAACTGCCGGGAAAGCTGCTGCACTTCTGCGAGTAGCTCTTCGTATGTTTTACTGTTATCCATTGCTTTCCGGAGATAGTCCAAGGCCGTGCAGCAACTTTGCCGTATCGGACATATCTCCGATAAATTTTCTTTCCGGATAAGGACTTATTTTTAAGAGAAGGGGTAACGCCAGCAATTGCTGCTGTGACGCGAGCGATTTGTCCTGATAAACATCAATGATCTGCAGACTGTAATTTCCTTTCAGGTAGCGTTCACATATTTCACGGATATTGACGATTGCACGCGTCGAATTTGGCGATGCGCCCGCAACGTAGAGCCGCAGCACGTAAGGTTCAATGCTGTGGTCGGGTGTATCCGGTAAAACAGGTGGAATTTCGTTCATTGTTTGGAAGTCGAACGAATATCCAGACCAACAAGCACTTTTTCTTCATTGGAAAGATCCCCTATAATCTTGCGGATCGGTTCGGGTACCTTTTTTACAAGCGTAGGAATTGCGAGTATCTGATCGCCTTCGGCCAGCTGCGGCTGTTGAAGCAAATCAATGACCTCAATGGTGTATTTGCCTTTCAGGTGCTCTTCGCAGTATTTTTTCAAATTGGTAAGTGCCGCAACAGATCGTGGTGTCTGTCCGGCAATGTAAAGTCTTAACTCCCAAATTCCTTCGATGGGTTCTGTATTCACTTGATCAGAAATCATTGCTTATCTCTTTTTTGAGTGAGCACCTGCCGGTTTTCCTCAATTATACTTTTTTTTAGCTCTTCTTCGATGTACGTCTTGTTAAGTTCTTCCTGAACTGATTCAAACTCTTCACGAAGCGAAGCGATTTTTGATTCGAGTACAAACTTCTTCCGCTCTATCTCGCGATCTTTTCTTGTTACGGCATGATCACGCAGGGCAATACCCGTTTTTTCAAGCAGCTGCTGTTCCTCTCTGGCTGAACCTGTAAGCACACCTCCCGGGCCAAGGAATACATCGACCAGCTTGATACCTGTGTCTGAAATCAAAAACTCCCGAACTTGGTTAGAATGCTTCATACCGCGGGATTTCATCACGTACATTCCCCGGTTACGTTCCCCATTGGACTCGATATCACGCACCAGAAGCCAGGAATCCACCAGAGAGGATATTCCCTCGTCGGATTGTTCAGACCGGTTATCTTTCAGCGCCAGCGCCGTGAACATAACTGTTATTTGTTTGGACTGCAGGTAATCAATAAGTCTGATCAACAGACTTTTTACCTCGCTGGTAGAGCCGACTGTGATCAGATTCGTGATCGGATCCATGACAATGACCTGTGGCTTAACATCTTCGATCATTTTTGTCATTGACAGCAAATGCAGTTCAAGACCATTCAATGTCGGGCGTGACGCCTTAAAGTAAAGAAGTCCGTCGTCCACATGTTTTTGCAGATCCATATTAATGGAGCGCATATTCCTGATGATCTGCTGCGGCGACTCTTCGAATGCGAAGAATATGCACTTCCGCCCGTCTTTACATGCCTGATCTGCAAAATTGGCTGCAATGCTCGTTTTCCCGGTACCTGCTGTCCCGGACACGAGAATGCTGCTTCCTTCGTAAAATCCGGTACCGCCAAGCATTTTGTCCAGTGTAGAAATGCCGGAAGATATTTTATTGGAAGAAACATCATTGTCCAGCATCAGGGAAGTTACCGGCAGCACGGAAATACCTTCTTCATCAATGAGGAAAGGATACTCGTTGGTACCATGCACGGTACCGCGGTATTTGACAATGCGCAGAATACGGGTGGAAACTTTGTTTTCAATACGATGGTCCAAAAGGATCACGCAATCCGAGACATATTCTTCCAAGCCCTGTCTGGTCAGATTTGCGTCGCCCTGCTCTCCTGTGATCACCGCAGTTACCTGTTTTTCTTTGAGCCATTGAAACAATCTTCTGAGCTCGGCCCTTAATATCGCCTGATTTCCCAGACCTGAAAACAGACTTTCCAGCGTATCCAAGACAATCCTTTTGGCTCCGATAACATCAATTGCATAGCCAAGCCTGATAAATAGTCCTTCCAGATTGTATTCTCCGGTTTCTTCGATCTCGTGCCGCTCTACGTGCACATGGTCAATTTTGATCAGCTTATCCTGTTCAAGCTGTTTGAGATCGTATCCCAGTGACATTACGTTTTGCGCCAGTTCCTCTGATTTTTCTTCAAAAGCCACAAAAACACCCGGTTCGTTGAATTTCTGTGCACCGTGCACCAGAAACTCCATTGCCATCAGCGTTTTTCCGGATCCGGCTCCGCCGCAGATCAGCGTGGGGCGCCCTTTCGGTAATCCGCCTAATGTGATCTGGTCGAGACCATTGATGCCGGTGGGTGCTTTCGGCAGCTTTGGTGCGTTTATTTTTGTGGGATCAAAATTCATAGTGCCTGTTGAAGAGCGTTTTATTGTCTTAAAGTAAGTATTTCCTTTGGAGTTGTTGAATGAGCTGCTCAAATTCTTCGATAGAATCCGGCTTCTTGTAAACAGCGGCTACACCTGCGCGCTGCGCGTCTTTGGCAAGTTGCTCACCGGGGGAAGTCGACATGATTACAATGGGAGCTCCCTCGGCAGCGGGGATTTTTTGAACATGCGAAACGGTCTCCAGTCCATTCATCTTCGGCATGTTCATATCGACAATGATGAGCGATACTTTTAATGCAGTATTTTTAAGTAACTCAATGAGGTAAAGTCCGTTCTCGGCCTCGATGAGTTCTGCTGTTATGTTCGACGAAACGATGGCGTGTTTGATGAAAAACCTGTCGTCGCTATCGTCGTCCGCTATGAAAATTGCCTTACTGGAAGTTGAATCGCTCATTACTTTAACCTGCGAATGCTGCTGCTTACTCAATTTGAAAAATCATCGGCAGGCACAAGTCGCAGCTTATCAAACACTTAATCTGCTTATCTGAACAACTCACGCTTTTGAAGAAATGCGCAACGTGATTAGCTGCTCGTTCCATCAAGACTGTCGATCCCAAGTTTACGAAAAAAAGCTGGTTTCGGATTTTCACCCCTGCATTTTAGACAAAATAAAAACAGTCCAAAAACAAAAAAGCCACGTACAAAAAAATGTAAGTGACTTCTTATCTGTGGAGAATAACGGATTCGAACCGTCGACCTCTTGCATGCCATGCAAGCGCTCTAGCCAACTGAGCTAATCCCCCGTTTCATAGCGCCCCGCAAGGGAGTGCAAAGATGAAACGGAGAATTTTTATAAACAAGCCCGCAGGCAATTTATATCGCGGAAGTCAATTACGCTTTCTGTACAGGAACTATCGCCTGCCGCCGCCAAATACCCGGGCAAGAAGCCAGATCACAACGGCGATTACTGCGACAACCAAGATCACTCCTGTCCACATACCCGTTTTGAAAATATCACCGATCACTTCGCAGCTTGCGAGTGTAAATGATAGCAGGAGAACTATGAGGTAATTCAAATAGGCTTTCATTGGAAAGGATTTTTAGGTTAAAAACTTTTCAGCTAAAACTTAAAAAATCATTCCACACGAGAAACAAACCGTGACGCTATACGAAAAGGTTAACCGGGATCAGCTTTTGGCGATCGTGAACAAGCAGCTTTTCAAACAGCCGGACAGTCGCTTCTGCGTCACCGTGAGCGCGGTGACGGTTTTCAATGCCTATTTCGAGGCTCTGGCAAAGGTTACCGAGACTGTATGATTTAAGCCCGGGGAATATTTTCCTGCTCAACTGAACCGTACACAATACATCGCGCTGGAAATACTCATCGAATGCACCAAATTCCCTTTTTATAAATCCGTAGTCAAAACGCACATTGTGCGCCACAAACCATGCATCCTTTGTAACTGCACGTACTGCATCCTGCACGTCGTAAAAAGTTGGCGAATCCTTCACCATCGCATTGTCAATTCCCGTAAGTCGGGTGATGAACGGTGGAATGTAAACTTCGGGATTGATCAGGGAATGAAAAAAGTCAACCACTTTCAGACCATCGTGCCTGAAAACTGCAATTTCTGTAATTCGCGCAGCGCCTCCTCCCCCAGTGGTTTCTATATCAACAATTGCGTACATGAAGTCATTTTCGAACTACAAAAAAACAAAAAAATCCTCACCGAAGCGAGGATTTTCTGAATAACAGGAGGCATTTACGGAATGCCCAAAGGTGGTCAGTTTAACTGAAATGCAATCGGCAATGTAAACTTAACCCGTACCGGATTTCCTGCCTGACGGCCAGGAACCCAGCCAGGCATTAGTTTCACTACACGTACCGCCTCTTCATCGCAGCCAAAACCTATTCCCTTGATTGCCGATACGTCTTCAATTTTTCCATCAGATCCAACTGTAAACTGCACAAATACCCTCCCCTGAATCCCCGCCTTTGAAGCGGCAGAAGGATACCTCAGATTTTTTTGTAGAAACGCGGCCATTGCCTGCATTCCGCCCTGGAATTCCGGGGCTTGTTCTACGTGTAAAAAGATACTTTCCTCTCTTGTTTTCACGCCCGCCGCCGCCGTCTTGGCAGTCCCGATATCTGCTAATGGCGGAACAATAATGTCAATATCTTCTATACCCTCTAATGTTTTTTCAGCAGGAACTGCGTTTTCCAGCTCTTCAACGGCCGGCGGGAGGTTTTCCATGGAAACCTGATCATCCTGCATGACAACCGGCGGCAACATCCTCACCGATTTGGCAACGGGTGCTGGCTCTTTCACTTCCACAGGAGGTTTAGGTGTCTCCCGGAGAATGTCAATCGGTTTCGCTTCAACAATGTATGCGATATCATCCGGCTTGGGATCGGGTACCAGTCTTGCATACAGATTCGGAAGGAACACGATCAATCCAAATAGGGTAACGCCCATTATGACGGATTTCTGAATGGTTTGTCCGTACGATTTCCTCAGATCATAGGCGCCGTAAAGCTTGTTGCGACCTTCAAACACGATGTCATTTAAAGATTTTTCCATGGCTAACAGATTTTTATGGTCAACACTCAAATCTAGAAGTGTCCTGGAATCCGCTGTTTCGACGATATTCTCGAATATCTGTTCAAACGGTTTTCCGTCCCATAGACGCTCCTCAGCCTCACAAGCCAAATGATCGAGGATCTCCGGCAACAATTCCGGATTCAGCTTGCTCGACTTCAAATATGATTTAATCAAATCAATGCGGTGTTCCTGAAGGCGTTTCATAGGACAATCTGTTTTAGATTTTAACCATGTAACTCGTTTATTCGGTGGCCAGATTTTTAGGAGCGAGTAACAATCGAACTGCGTCTATAAAACGTTCAAGGTCATTGGTTTTATTACGGGCAGCCTCGTTCCCAGGACTGGTAAGTGAATAATATTTTCTAAGCCGGCCATCAACCTCCACAGACTCTGTGATGAGAAACCCCTCTTGTTCCAGCTTGTGCAACACCGGATAAAGTGCTCCGAACGTCAGCGCGATTGCGCCGCCCGTTCTTTCCTTTACCTCCTGCGTAATTTCGTATCCGTACATCCTGTCATGCTCGGCCAACAAATTCAACACGATGGTTTTTAATGTTCCCCGGACATACTCGTTACTTGTTGTGTTATTATCCATGAGTTAAAATTTGATTAAGCGAATATATATAAGTTTTTTATATATACAATACAAAAATAGAATTTCTTTTTCCCGAAGTCAATACTTGGCTGATAATTAGCCCTCCGTAAGCGGAATGGAGCGGTTAATACGCTCTTCCAACGAGATAAAAGTTTCTGTTCTCTGTATTCCGTTTACTTTTTGGATCTTATCATGAAGAATTTCACGTAAATGCCCGGTATCGCGGCAAACGATTTTTAGAAAGATACTATAGATACCTGTTGTATAATGAATGTTTACAACTTCGGGAATATTTTCAAGCTCGGTAGCCACTTGTTCGTATAGGGAGCTTTTATCAAGATAAATTCCCAAAAAAGCGCTGATGTCCCAACCCAGCTTGGCCGGATCAATGACAAGCTGAGATCCTTTAACAATTCCCATTTGTTCCAGCTTCTTCATACGCACGTGTACGGTACCGCCCGACACAAATACGCGCTTACCGATCTCCGTGTACGGCAACGCAGCATTTTCAATCAGGAGGGATAAAATACGAAGATCGGTACTATCGATATCTGAATATTTCTGCATTTCGATCTGAATGTTTGAATTTTTCGCAATACAAGAACCTAATTTATGTGATTATTGTAAATTTTGACAATTTTTAATGAAAATATTTTATATTAAATCTGGAAGCTATAATTTTGCAAAACCAAACGGGAATGGAACTATAATATTTCCTGAATGTTTGAAGATCACATTGTAGGGTGATGAAATTGGCAGCCATGCCCTCCTGTCTCGGGGGTGGTGAATAAGGGATAAACGCGGCATAATGCCGACTAACGTCGACTGGGGTGGACCACCAACAGTATTTGTACCGTAGCTAACCGCACCGTGGGTGGTTCGAATCCCCCTCCTACAGCAAAAAAAACTTGACAAGCGAATTTTTTCGTATTAGTTTTATTTGGTTTTTAGTTTGTTGATGAAGTGTAATTTGACACGCGGGTTCATTTTGAAACCTGCGTGTTTTCATTTTATGCCTGTTCAACATGGAATGGGGCTTTTTCAGTCCTTCTTCTTCCTCTTCTACGTTTCTCAGTTCGCAACGAACTTTCAGACTTCTCCAACTTCTTCATTTCCTTTTTAACTCGCCTGTTGAGTTATCAGGAAAAATTATGCCGCGTCTCGCGTCAGCTCTCCCGTCTTGTACAATAATAGTTTTCGCCCCTTTAACTTTGATTAAGTAAGAAAAAACTAAAAATTTTTATGTAACCGTGGGTACTATTTGTAGAGTTACTACTCATCGTTCACAACATCTCATCGAATTCTATGGATGTTCCCTGTAACGATTCTTCATCAAGCCACTTGCCTATGAGTTGAACCCATTGAAAATAAAAAACGGTGATGCTGGTAACACCACCGTTTGAACTGCATGCCCGGCTACTTCCGGTCTGGTAAACCGGACCGGGCTGCACAAGGAATTACTCACTGTAAAACAAGCTCAATCCTTAATCAAGAGTATGAAAAAACTGCGACTGCTGCGTCTGCCCGGCTTACTGCCGGGCGTGATCCCTGCTTTGTGCCTGATTGTTTTCCTCACAGGCACAGCGAGCGCCCGCTCCAAGCCATTTGATGCAAATCCTCTTACTTCGGTGGCGGCCGATACGCTCATTGTAAAAGGACAGGTATTCGATGGAAGTGAACCACCTGTTGCATTGCCCGGCGTTACGGTTCAGGTCAAAAAGACAGACCGTGGGGTAACTACCGACCCAAATGGGAATTTTGAGATACAAACGAACATCGGTGATACACTGGTTTTCACCTTCGTGGGTCTGGATCCGAAAGAACTGCCTGTGTTGAGCTCAAAAAACATGGTAGTCTCATTAAAAGAAAAAAATACTGCTCTGAACGAAGTAGTGGTAACCGGCTATTCGGAACAAAAAGCCCGTAACCTGGCGAATGCGATCGGTAAGCTCGACGTAAAGGCGGCCGTCGCCAATAAACCAATTACCCAACTTTCCCAGGCATTGCAAGGCGGCGTAACTGGTCTTACTGTCATGCAGGGAAGCGGAATGGCGGGTGAAGATCGTTCCAATATACTGATCCGGGGAATTTCAACAATCGGCAATTCCTCCCCTCTTGTGCTGGTGGATGGTGTTCCATTCGATATCAATTCGGTCGACCCGACGACGGTTGAGAGCATTACGGTACTTAAAGATGCAGCCGCAGCTTCCATTTACGGCGCACGTGCCGCAAATGGCGTGATCCTGGTAACTACCAAGCGTGGCATTCCAGGGAAGCTTTCTGTTACTTACGACGGCTACGGCGGCGTACAGAATGCCACTTACCTGCCCAAATTCGTCGATGCACCCAAGTATATGGAAATGGTGAATGAGGCTTATGCAAACATAGGCGGGCTGCAACCATACAGCGGCGAAACCATCCAAAAAACCAGAGAAGGCAATGATCCGATCGCATATCCCAATACGAACTGGTCGGAACTGATGTTGAACAAGAATCCAATTATCCAAAGTCACTCGGTAAGTATCTCCGGCGGAAATGAGCTGGCTCGCTTTGCGGTAAGTGGCAACTATTTGTATCAGGATGGACTGACACCAAAGCGCGATTATGAAAGATTTTCATTCCGGGCCAATACGGGGGTAACGCTCACGAAAAATATATCCATGCTGCTGGACCTGGTGGCTAATCGTGGCAGAAACAGATCTGAACTGGTACGCTTCGGAAATTCGCTGCATTTGGTCTACTCAACACCTCCGAACATTGTGCCCAAGTATCCGCTCAAAGACAATGGGTACCAGGCTTACGGAAATTTTGGCGAAATGATGAACCCGATGGCTGAACTGGAAAGAGGCGGCTACGCGCAGAATAAGTCAGATCAGATCAATATCAATTTTCAACCAACCTGGCAAATTACGCCCGAGTTGAAAATCCGGGGTCAATACCTATATCGCATCAATTCAAATGGGTTCCTGGACAACCGGAACTCCTATAACTTTTTAGATTACTACACGGGAAATCTGGTGTTCACGTACGGCAATTCGAAAGGTTCAAGTGTCGGAAGAAGCACTTATAATTACCTGGCCTCCAATCTTGAATTCTCACAGACTTACGGAAAGCATTTTGTTTATGCGATAGCCGGTTTGTCCAGGGAAGCGGATAACCCGTCCAACTTCGATCAGATGACCCTCGCATCCTATTTCGTTAAATTCAATTATGTATTTGACAACAGATTCTTGCTTGAAAGTACCGTACGCGCCGACGGATCTTCCAAATTTGGCCCGAACAGAAAATGGGGTACTTTTCCCTCGGTTGCATTGGGATGGAACGTTCATAACGAAAACTTCCTGAAAGACGTCGGCTTCCTGACCAGCTTCAAGCTGCGCGCCTCCTATGGATTAATGGGGAATAACGGAAATGTGGAAAGGTACCGCTACCAGAGCCTGATTGACGGAGGGAATGGAGTGGAGACCACAATTGGCAACCCGGAAATCACCTGGGAAACCGTCAAAATGCTTGATATAGGAACAGATATCCGCCTGTTTGACAATCTCGGCATTACCATTGACTGGTTCAGTAAAACAACGGATGACATTCTTCTTTCTCCGCCATTGTCACTTTCCTCAGGCGTTAATTCCCTGCCTGTCAATTCAGGATCGGTTTCCAATAAAGGCTGGGAATTCATGTTCAACTATTCCAAGTCCCTCGGAAAAGACTTTGAGATCAGTGGAAGCGCGGGTTTTTCTTATTACAATAATAAAATCCTGTCTTTGCGGGGCGGTCCGTATGTAAGTTCAAGCGGGTTGGAAATTAACGCGGTAGGCAAGCCGATCAATAGCTACTATCTGCACAAAACCGACGGACTTCTTACGCAGGCTGACATTGAATCCGGTATACCTCTGCTGCCCGGCCAGCAGATTGGCGATATCAAATACTTGGATATCAATGCAGATGGTAATATAGATAAGGAGGATAAGCAGATAATGGGAAATCCGAACCCACAGGGAAGCTACTTCGCCAATTTGAACTTCGTCTACAAGCGTTTTAGCCTCGAAACTCAGCTGAATGGTTTTACAAAAAGTCTTGCTTACTACACAGGCAGGTACCAAACTGTGCTGAATGTAACTTCAAATTTCGACGGAGGAACTCCGATGCAGTATCAAACTGATTACTGGACCCCGGAAAATCCCGATGCGATGTTCCCAAGGTTGTCACCTGCGCCGGGCAACAATGCACTTCCCTCCGATTACTGGCTCACCAATGCGGCCTTTTTGAGGATTAAATACATTCAGCTGGGATACAATTTCGATCCCGAACTAGTCAAGAGAATCAAGCTTACTAACCTGCGGGTTTTTGTCAATGCGCAAAATGCAATTACACTCAGCAAGATGAAATATTTTGATCCTGAAACCCGGGGAAGCGAAGCCAACTACCCGTTAATGAAGGTTTTTACAGTTGGTTTGAATGTAAAATTCTAGACTCACAACCGTATGAAAAAATTACTAACTCTTACATTGTCAGCATTGTTGCTATCGTCCTGTGCTGAGGAATTTTTAACAAGAGACCATCCTACCGCAACAACAGACGAGAACTTCTGGAACACCGAGGGCGAGATCAATACTGCGCTCAACATTTTGTACGATCAGGTACCCACCGGCGGATTCAGGTATCAGAACAACACCCGCATTACCTTCGAGGGCATGACGGACAATGCTGTTTGGTACGCAAACTTTTTTGGTGAGGTCAACATTGTCGCACTCGGCAATGCCAACTCGCAAATGCGCGCTACTGAATGGGCGGCTATTCAGCCGGTTTGGCAGGAAAATTACACCGCTATCCGAAGAGCCAACCGTTTTCTTGAGCATGCGGGAAAAGCGCTGATTGAGCCAAATCTGAAAAGGCGCTATTTCGCAGAAGCCCGCGCCTTACGTGCCTGGTTTCACCTGGATCTGATGCTGTACTACGGTGATATCCCCATCGTCACCACCGTTGTGTTACCGACTGAAACCGATCTGAAGAAAAACACCCGCCAGGAAGTCGTTGATTTTGTGGTCGCTGAGCTGAATGCAGCGGCAGCCGACTTACCGGCAGTTTACGCTGTAAATGATATCAGGCGGGTGAGTAAGGGAGCTTGTTACACCATGCAAACAGTGGCATTCCTCAACAATCACCAGTATGCCGAGGCAGTTAGTGCCGCGAAGCAGGTGATCGACCTGAATCTGTACAAGCTGCACCCCAGCTACGCCTCGCTTTTTAATTATGAAGGCCAGGTAAACGAAGAGCGTATTTTCATCCGGCAATCGGGAAATGATGATACCTTTTATAGAAGCGCACCTGGCTACATAGGCGGAAATGCGTGTCTGAATCCCACAGGTTCGCTGGTTAACACATACGAAACAAAGCAGGGAAAAACGCTTGCTGAGTTATCTCCCGACAGTGCGGCGATTTATAAGCTTAATCCCAACTTCCATTCAAATCG
Organism: Dyadobacter sp. Leaf189; assembly: GCF_001424405.1. GTDB lineage: Bacteria > Bacteroidota > Bacteroidia > Cytophagales > Spirosomataceae > Dyadobacter. The sequence continues at coordinate 1,611,020 of NZ_LMPS01000001.1, read as the reverse complement.
TGACCCCAGACTCGAACTGACTATCGCCTACCCAGGCTCCACCTTTTATGGTGACTTAAATCCGTGGGACGACTCACCTAACAACCCGAACAGATTGGCGGCCAACTATTCGTCAAAAACGGGCTACTGGCTCCGGAAGTATGTTGATATGGCTGATAAAGGCAGGGGACGCGGCTCGCTGGACTATATGGTTTATCGCTACGGAGACTTGCTTTTAATGTACGTCGAGGCACTCGTGGAAAGCGGTCAATGGAACCACCCGGATGTAGTCAAGTATCTGAATGCGATTCGGAACAGGGCAAAAATGCCGAATATAGACACGAAAGTATACAACAGTGAAGCTAAAATCAGGGAGTTATACCAGCGCGAGCGACGTGTTGAACTGGCATTTGAGGGAAGCAGGTTATTCGATATCCGCAGGTGGAAGATTGGAGAAAAGGTAATGAATGGTGTTGTTGAAGGCGCCATTGACCCGAGAACCAAGAAGCCGGTTAGTGTAGAAACCCGCACCTTCAAGGCCAAAGATTACCTCTGGCCCATTCCCGCAAGAGAAATGGAAGGCAACCCAAGTATGGAGCAGAATCCAGGGTACTAGTCAATTTGGAAATTTGTGATCAAAAGCCGGCTTCAAATAAAAGCCGGCTTTCTCATACCGCTAAAATACAAAAAGCTCAGATCTCTCTGAGCTTTTCTGCGGTCTGGACGGGACTCGAACCCGCGACCCCATGCGTGACAGGCATGTATTCTAACCAACTGAACTACCAAACCAATACTTAAAGAACTTAACTTAAAATCTCTGGCGGTCTGGGGATACGGCCACCCGGCGGGGCTTGAACCGGGCTGCGGAAGTCCGTGACCCCATGCGTGACAGCCTACGCGGCCCGGGCATGTATTCTAACCAACTGAACTACCAAACCAATACTTAAAGAACTAAACTTAAAATTTCTGGCGGTCTGGACGGGACTCGAACCCGCGACCCCATGCGTGACAGGCATGTATTCTAACCAACTGAACTACCAAACCAGATATTACAAACTTTCAAAATTGCCGGACTGGACGGGACTCGAACCGGGCTGCGGAAGTCCGCGACCCCATGCATTCCAGCCTACGCGGCCCGGGCATGTATTCTAACCAACTGAACTACCAAACCATGTTATTTTCCAGCTCTTTCCTGAAAAACGTGGTGCAAAACTAGTATTATTATTATTGATTACAATAGCTGAGACATCAATTTAGTTATTTTATTTGTAAAAGAATAATCCGCAACAAAGGAAGATTCTGAGAATGAAATAGTTGTATTCAGAGCTAAAATGACCTATATAAAGGATGTTATCCGGGAGCTGGAAAACCTGGCTCCTGTCTCGTACCAGGAAGGGTATGACAACGCCGGCCTGATCGTAGGATCGCCGGAAGTAACTGCGCGGGGCGTAATGCTTACACTTGACGTCACTGAGGAAGTAGTTGAAGAAGCGATACTGAAACAATGCAACCTCATTGTGGCCCACCACCCTATCGTTTTTAAGGGATTAAAGAAATTAAATGGGTCTGACTATGTGGAGCGCACTGTTATTAAAGCGATCAAAAACGACATTGCCATCTACGCCACGCACACCAATCTGGACCATGTACCAGGCGGAGTAAACTGGCAAATCGCTGAAAGATTAGGGTTAACCGACCTGAAAGTGCTCGCTCCGAAGGCGCAGATACTTACCAAACTCGCATTCTTTACACCCGTAGCAAATACCCAGTCGATTCTTGATGCACTGTTTGCTGCCGGGGCCGGCGAAATTGGCGATTATAAAAATTGCAGTTTCAGAGTAGAAGGCACAGGCACATTCCTGCCGGGTGAGCAGGCAAACCCTGTCATTGGGACAAACGGCCAGTTGGAAGAAGTAAAAGAGCACAGGGTGGAAGTCATGTTCCCGACTTACTTACAAAGCAAAATGCTTCGGGTACTTCGCGATGTACATCCTTATGAGGAAGTAGCGTATTACCTCACCTCACTTGAAAATCTCAACCAGGAAGTAGGTGCAGGCGCTATCGGCTCCCTGCCTGAGCCGATGCCATTGCATGTATTCCTGAGTTTCCTGAAAGATCGGATGCAGCTCCCGATGATCAAATTCACTCCGACCAGCTCTCACACTGTTCAGAAAGTTGCGGTTTGCGGCGGGGCGGGAAGTTTCCTTTTAAAGGATGCAATCCGGGCGAAGGCAGATGTATTTGTAACTGCCGACTATAAATATCACGAATTTTTCGACGCAGAGCGGAGGATAATGATCTGTGACATCGGACACTACGAAAGCGAAGTATATACTAAAAATTTACTATATAACTATTTGTCCGGAAAATTTCCTAATTTTGCACTCTGTTTGTCAGAGGTCAATACCAATCCAGTTCGATATTTTGTATAGAAAGTAATTTCATCAAGAATATTTTCTGATTATTTATTGAGAATCTTCGGCTGACTGCCTTCACTTATTACGCATTGAAACAAGTCCATAAAAGACATACATGGAAAACACAATCGCACAGAAATTAGATGCTCTCCTGAAATTGCAGGAAATTGATTCAAGCCTTGACGAAATACGAAAAACACGCGGTGATCTTCCCGAAGAGGTAAGAGATCTGGAAGACGAGATTATCGGTTTTGAGACCCGCTTAGCAAAATTTAAAAGTGAAATTGCCAATCTTAATAACGAGATCGACAATTTCAAGAATGCACAAAAAGAAGGTGAAAAGCTGATCAAGAAATACAAAGATCAGCAGATGAACGTCCGCAACAACCGCGAGTACGATGCAATCACCAAAGAAGTAGAACTGCAGGAGCTGGATATGCAGCTGGCTGATAAGAAAATCAATGAAGCTCGTGCCCGTATCCGCCTGATTGAAGAGGATGCAAATCGTGCCGAATCGGTTTTGAATGAAAGAAATGAAGATCTGAAAGCGAAAAAAGGTGAGCTTTCAGTAATCACAAGCGAAAGTGAAGCAGAGGAAAAAGGGTTGATCTCGGAGAGAGAAAAGCACGTGAAGAAGATTGAAGATCGTTTGCTTAAATCTTATCAGAAAATCCGTGACAACTCTATGAACGGACTTGCAGTAGTTCACGTATCACGTGGCGCCTGCGGAGGCTGTTTCAGCATTGTCCCACCACAACGTCAGGCTGATATCCGTGAGCGTAAAAAACTGATTGTCTGCGAACACTGCGGCCGCATATTGGCTGATGTGGAAAGCGTTGAGCCAGTTCACCAGCGTCGGTAATAATCATTAAATTGAATGAAAAGGTTGTCTGAAGAGACAACCTTTTTTTATGTCTTCTATGTACTTTTTCATCAAAATGCTGGTCGTAAGTAAGCAATGCTTTTCAAGCATTCTCTTGTTACTTTTCGTGCTTTCTGCCAATTATGTGCAGGCAGAGATCGCGGCGGCCGGTGTTGATTTTACCCCGAAGCTGCAGAAAGCATATTTTGAGATTCAGAAGCTTCGGCTGCCCAATGCACGAAAACTGATAGATGCAGAGCGGGCAGAGCAGATAAATAATGCATTTATCCCCTATCTCGATAACTATGCCGATCTGCATTACCTGCTGATATCGGAGGATCGGGTATCTTACAAAAAGCTGCTTGCATTAGAGAGCGGGCGCCTGGAACTGGTGTCGCAGCTGCCGGATCAATCTCCATACAAACGCTTCCTGCTCGCAGAAATACGGCTGCATTGGGCATTTGCAAAATTAAAATTTGGTGATCAGGCGAGCGGCGCGTGGGAGATAATCAAAGCATACAAGTTGCTTGAAGAGAACCGCAAGAAATTTCCCGACTTCATCCCGACATTGAAGTCGCTGGGCTTGTTGCACGTACTGATCGGATCGATCCCTGATAATTATGCGTGGGTAAAACGGATACTCGGCCTAAAAGGCAACATACAGGCTGGCATCCGGGAATTGAGGATTGTACAGCAGGAAGAGCCCTTTTTCCGTCAGGAAGCCGAGCTGGTGGATTTGTTGTTACATGCCTACACGCTGAAACTTTCTCCGGAACAACAAAAACGAATCCGTAAATGGCCCATTGAGCAGCCTGACAATCTCCTGCTCCATTTCTTTGCTACAACCGTTTTAATGAAAGAAAACCGAAGCGATGAAGCGATCGCTTTTCTGAATGATGCGCCTGGCGGAGAAGCTTATGTCAGCTTTCCATTTCTCAAATATCTTAAAGGAGAAATTGAGCTGCAGCGAGGTAATTATGATGCGGCGGTTGACCAATATCTTTTATTCCAAAAACAGTACCGCGGCTTCAACTATATCAAGGACACTTACTTCAAACTTTTCATGTGTCGCTGGCTGGCGGGGAAAGATGCCGAGGCAAATGTATTTATAAGAAAAATCGGCTCGTCAGGAGAAATGATCGTAGAAGCTGATCAGCTTGCGGAACGAACTGCCAAAGAATTTTTGGCAGGCAAAATTAGTGCGCAACAAAAAACGCTTTACCGGGCGCGCTACGCGACCGACGGCGGCTTTCTGCCAAAAGCTTTGACTATTATGCAAAACTTTTCGGAAAACAACTTTACAGCTATCTCCGAAAAGGCCGAGTTCAATTACAGAAAAGCGCGAATACTGCACAAAATGGAGCAAAATGCGAGCGCAGTGCCCTATTACGAGCGCTGCCTGCTTCTAAGTCAGTCCGGGAGCCCTGGCCTCGGTGCCTCCGCCGCATTACAGCTGGGCTATATTTATCTTGAGAAAAAAGAGAAACAGAAGGCGGCAGACTATTTTAAGAAAGCAATGTCTTTCAAAAAACACGAATACAAGAACAGCATCGATAATAAAGCCAGGGCTGCATTGACAGAATTGGGACAATAAAATGTGACCAAATGAGAGACCGAACGTCTAACAGATAAGTAGGTTCCGAATTTGATCCAAATGTCCAGAAAACCAAAGTCAGACAATCCAAGATGCATTCACAGCTGGTCCGAAGAAGATAAGCCGCGTGAAAAACTAATGCTGAAAGGCCGCGCAGCCTTAACAGACGCCGAATTAATCGCCATTCTCATTTGTTCCGGCACACCGGAAACTTCGGCTGTCGACCTGGCAAAGATCATTATGGCCAGCGTAGGCAACAGCATACATGAGCTTGCCAAGCTGGATTACAAGACTTTCATGAAATACAGAGGAATGGGGAAAGCGAAGGCGATTTCCATTGTGGCAGCACTCGAACTTGGCCGTCGCAGAAGTGATATCATGCCAACACGAAAACGAAAAATCATGGGCTCGGAGTCGGTTTACAAGGAAATGCGGCAATACCTGCTTGACAAGCCAAACGAAGAATTCTGGATCTTGCTTCTTAACCGCGGAAACGAGGTAATGCGGGCTTTGCCAGTGAGTGTAGGTGGGGTTTCGGGAGTAGCTGTGGACATCAAGCTGATTTTCAAACTTGCCATTGACTACCTGGCAAGCGCCGTGATTCTCGTCCACAACCATCCCTCCGGACAGCTGATACCAAGCATGCTGGACAAAATGCTCACGACTCAGATTAAGGAAGCCGGGCTCCTGCTGGACATTCCCATCCTGGATCACATGATTTTCACCGATAGTGGATTTTACAGCTTCCTGGATTCCGGCGAAATGTGAGGAAGTTACATTATGCCCTTTTTCCTGATCATATCGCCGAGTTCTTCGTAGCTGATCGTAAACTGGATTGCACCACGCGCATAAGCAGCTATCTCGTAAGGATTGTAGTAAAACAAAACACCTTTTTGCGTGAAAACATAGTTAACGGGTAATACAAACTGATGATTCAGGAGAAAATAACCAGCTTCTTCCAGGTCGATATCAGAAGTAAGCTTCTCGGTTTTTCTGAAATGCCGCTCCACCAGCTGTAACAATGCAGCAGAGTCAGCAACAAACTTTTTCATCTCCACTTCTGCACCATTCGTCGCGTCAAATGCGTGGAACGAGCGGAAGGTATTGGGATGTGCACCGCCGGTAAAAGCGTAATGGTCAAGTTGATAAAAAAGAACTTTGGAAGTTACCATTACCGTATCACCTTTCAGGCTCACTTCCCAGCAGCCGGGCGCATCTGGAAAATCCTTCTTGAAGTCGTTGTAGTTTCGCTGAAACACATTGAATGCACCTTCGAGCGTTGTTCCTGCGGCGCGATTAGCGGCGATACTGGCCGAATCGCCATGTTGGTTAACCCTATCGATCAGTTTGGCTGCGATCGTGTTGCGGATCTCAGAAGCAACTTCACTGGAATCTGCCGGCTCCCACACCTCGACTTTCACGCTCACACCCTGTCCGTTCGAAGCGGTATCACATTTTCCGAAAGTCGCCATTCTTATCTGGCCTTGCGAAAGTCCGTTGCGATCGCCCGAATTTTCATTTTTGGCAGAAGGGTTACAGCTGTAAAGCAAAGCAGCTGCAAAGAGAAGTACCAGAGCCTGTTTTTTCATGCGCAGTCCACGTCGGGGTTAAGATTTTATAGACTCATTAATTCTTTAAAACGAATTGCCTGCCGGCGCGAAATCTCAATTTTATCTCCGCCTTGCAGGGTTACCAGCAAACCGCCACTAAACCAGGGTTCGATTTTCTCAATCCAGCCCAGGTTGATAATGTGTTTACGGTTGGCCCTGAAGTACGTATTCGGGTCCAGTCTTTCTTCCAGGTTATTGAGAGATTTAAGTACCAGCGGCTTCTGGTCGTCGAAGTGTAGCCTGACGTAATTGCCCATTGATTCAAACAAACGAATTTTGCCCAGCTTGACAAACCAGCATTTTTCTCCGTCTTTCACAAATACCTGGTCATTTCCACCCAGTACTTTCTCAGCACGCTCGTGGGTCGGAGCAGGTGCCTCGGGCAGTGCCTGGTTTTCCTCAATCCTGTGAATGGTATCTTTTAGGCGCTCGTTATCGATCGGTTTAAGCAGATAGTCAAGCGCATTGTATTCAAAAGCTTTGATCGCATATTCGTCGTAAGCGGTTGTAAAAATCACTTCCGGCGTTTTCCCTTCGATGGAGGAGAGTAACTCGAATCCGTTCCTGCCTGGCATCTGAATGTCGAGAAACAGCAGCTCAGGCTGTAATTCATCGATCATTACCAGCGCTTCGTCCGCATTCGCAGCTTCACCTACGATCTCAATTTTGGTATATGGTTCAAGCAAACGTTTCAGTTCATTTCTCGCAAGGCGTTCATCGTCAACAATCAAGGTTCTCATGGCAGATAAGTTGGGGAATTAGTTAGTATAATATAGAATTTAGAACATTGCTTCTCAGTGGCCCGCGCCCGACTCCTGCCCCACCATCATCACATTCTCCGACAGCATTGGAATTTTAACTTCCGAACAAACTACATTGTCTTCACATTGATAAATCCTGAAAGTAGCAGCCTTTCCATACAGAATGGAGAGCCGCTCAGCTGTATTTTTCAAACCAACCCCACCGGATTCAGTGGTTCCCAGGTTACCTGAATTAAATATATTGATTGCGAGCACATCGTTCGCGATCTCTGCTTTAACATCGATAAAGCCGCCCCCAACTTCCTTTGAAACGCCATGCTTAATGCCGTTTTCCACCAATGTCTGCAGCATCATAGGAGGTACCTGCCAGTAAACAGCCTGCGCATTGGCATTGATCGTGTACCGAAGCCTGTCCTCGTAGCGCACTTTTTCAAGTTCAAGATAATCCTCTACTGTGCGCAGCTCTTCCTGCAAGTCAACCGTTTTTCTTCTGTCAGCAAGCAGCGAGTTCCTTAGAATATTGGAAAGCTGCGTTATACTCAGCTGTGCTTTGGACGGATCTTCATATACCAGCGCGCGGATGCTGTTCAGTGCATTGAATGTAAAATGCGGATTAAGCTGCGACCGCAACACTTTCGCCTCAGCCTCCCGCGCAGACATTTTCAGCATGATCTTTTCATAGCTCGCAAGCCGGTTCTGTTCCACATAATGGTAAACCGTATAGGATAAGATCCAGGCAAGCAGGTTCTTACACCAGTTTGCATAATAACTCCAAAAAACCAGCGGCTGATTGAGCAGGTTATGTTCCAGCATTTCCCGGTCCATCGGCTGGTTGATCATCGCCATAATAAGGCCCAGCCACAACACCGACCCTACCACCCGCAAAGCCAAACGCGGCAATGGAAGCGACGACCAGTTCCATTTACGGATCACCAGCCGGTAAACGTGGGTAAGCACGATCCCCAGCAGAATATTGGCCAGGGCAGTATAAAATTCACCGATTTCAAAACCATATTCGAGCACGTAAGGAACGTATTCGAACATGATCAGCAATGTCCATCCAAGGATCTGAAGAATCCAGTAAGTACGTTTTTTGGACATGTAATAGTAGCGCGTTGATTACCCCGAAAATAACAAATGTATTTACACGGAATGTGGGATGCCGTATAAATACATCAAAGGAAACGAACCTACACAAGCGGCTTTTACAGCGTTTGTGGAATTTCGAGGGAAAGAAGGTGGGTGATATCGTTACGGACTTCCAGTTCGAACTTTTGGGTATCGTAGGAATAATTGACTTTGTAAAGACAAAGGTTGCTATGTTCGTAATCATCCATTCGCACAAGCGGCTGATTAAAAAGCGTCGTCAGCAGAACCCGCATGGCACGTCCGTGCATAGCTATAAGGATGTTGCGCTCGTGGGGCCGGGATAAGATCGTTTCGATCACCGGAATTTGCCGCTCTCTTACCTGAATCGGGCTTTCGCCTTCCTCGGCTGCAAGCTCAATGTGACCATTGCGCCAGGCAGTTACCAGCTCTCTGTAATAGTTGTTATCGCCCGTGTTCGGCTCACGTCCCTCTCTGGCTCCCCAGGAGATTTCATTGAGGCCCGAGTAACTTTCGTGGGGTATGCCCAGCTTGATGAACCCACGGACAGTTTGGTGTGTTCGCTTTAAATCAGAGGTATATATTTTGTCAAAAGGAACATGTTGATAAGCATTGAAGAAAGCCGCTGCCTGGGCTTCTCCCCATTCGTTAAGCAAGGAGTCAACTCCGCTACCTTGTACCACTCCTCTGCGATTGAAATCTGTTTCACCGTGACGAATGAGGTATATAGATTTTCTTTTCAAAGTAATAGGATTATTTAAATATTATTTTTGCAAATACCTTGTTTTTACTTCATAAAGCACTAACAAATTTATACATTTTTTAGATATGTTTGTTAAAACCGTTTCATTAGAACAACTTAAATCATTCAGCACTAATACGATCGCCGACCACCTCGGAATCGAGTTCACCGAGATCGGCGCCGAATTTATAACAGCCCGAATGCCTGTTGACAGCCGCACGCACCAGCCATTTGGCATCTTGCACGGCGGAGCCTCGGTAGTACTTGCTGAAACATTGGGCAGCATTGCTTCGTTTTTAGTAATACCGGAGTCAGACGACAGGCACGCTGTCGGATTGGAGATCAATGCGAACCATTTACGACCTGTTAAGGAAGGTTTTGTGACGGGCAAAGTAACCTCGATCCATTTGGGCAGGACCACGCACATCTGGGATATCAGGATTACAAACGACCAGAACAAGCTGGTATGCATCAGCAGGTTGACGGTCGCTATTGTGAATGCAAACCGCTGACTTTATTTTGCATTAAAATCAAACAAATTCGACTTACACATTTTTCATTATAAATGCTTTCAGTAGAAAACCGCACCTCACTTTCAATATTTGAAGGTTTACAAATCCAGCAGATATGGGCGGCTGCTACACAAATGGGATTCCCGGCTGCACTTTGGCGGCTTCCTCACACCAGTGAAATCAAGTTGCTTATTGCTATCCGCAATGGAATAAAGAAGGTACAGCCAGAATTTGACAAGCTTTCAGCAGGATTTATGATCGCAGGCTTCGACTGGAAGGCCGGACAGGATGTACAGTTTATGGAAGGTGATATAGTTGTCACCTTTTCAGACGCGTACCAGGTGAATGCAGTTGAAAACAAGCTTGGAGAAGAGCACGTAGAAGTTCAGAAGCTGGTTGAGCTCGCGTCTGCTACAACTCAAAATGAAGCTGGATATGTCGCCGGCAGTCAGCTTCCGGTACTGGAACCGGAGCAAAACGAGGACGCAAAAACGCGTTTTCAGCGTACTGTTGAGCTTGCAGTGGCGGCAATCAGGCAAAATCAGTTTAAAAAAGTGGTTTTGTCAAGAACGAAAGACCTTAACTACTCCGAACATTTTCAGCCTGCCAAAGCATTCTGCGAACTTTCCAAAGTATACCCGCACGCATTTGTCTCACTTGTAAACCTTCCAGAACAAAACGAGCTGTGGCTCGGCGCGAGTCCCGAATTGCTTGTCCAACAGCATTCAAACGGTTTTTTCAAGACCATGTCGCTGGCCGGGACGCAAAAAGCGAGAACACAGTCGGGTGAGCTGCTCCCAAAATATGATATCCGCTGGGGCGAAAAGGAAATTGAGGAACACGCCCTTGTGAGCAGGTACATTGTCGAATGCTTTAAGAAAATCAGACTGAGAGAATATCTTGAAACGGGACCAAAAACTGTTCTGGCAGGAAACCTTTATCACCTTCGCACGGATTTTGAAGTAGATACTGCGGCTGTCAATTTCCCTGAGCTTGGCCCGGTTATGTTGAAGCTCCTTCACCCGACCTCGGCCGTGTGCGGTGTCCCCAAAGAACCAAGTTTGGAATTCCTTCTGAGTATCGAAGGGTATGACAGGTCTTTTTACAGTGGGTTTCTTGGACCAACGCAGGTGGGAGAAAACACAAGCCTCTTTGTGAATCTCAGGACAGTGAGATTTAAAAATGGGAAAGCGACATTTTTTGCGGGCGCAGGTATCACTGAGGATTCCATTCCAGAACATGAATGGGAAGAAACAGAGCTGAAATGCGATACATTGCTGCGGGTAATCGCAAAAACTTTATAGAATTTATTTTTCCAAATTAAACTTTTATAATACAGAAAAGTCTAATCGGTTTCAGATTTAATATATAATTTTGAAACTGTTGCCAAAAGCATATTTCAGATCCGAAAAACCCCTAAACCTTAATTGCGGATTCTACCAACTTATGAAGTATAACAAAAAGTCTGTTTTTTCAGGCGGCTTTCGAATTACTCCCCTCTCTATTCTAACAATTTCGGGTACGCTCTTCATGGCACTTTCCTGTGGCGAAAAGAAAGACACTTTTCAGCAGAAAGGTGGCGGAGGTCCTACTACGGTCGACGTGATCATCGCGAAATCGGAAAAGGTAAGTGACCAGGTTGAAGTAAATGGCACCATTGTCGCAAACGAATTTGCTGAACTCCGCCCGGAAGTGAGCGGACTACTTACTTTCCTGGATGTACCGGAAGGAAAAACGGTTCAGAAAGGGACCGTAATCGCAAGAATAAACAATGCAGACCTGATGGCGCAGCTTGACAAGATCAAGATCCAGCTTAACCTCGCCGAGACTACCGAAAAAAGATTAAAACAACTGGTTGCGATCAATGGTATCAACCAGGCTGATTATGATCTTGCATTGAACCAGGTCAACAGCTTCAAGGCAGATATGGTTTACACCCAGGCGCTCATTGACAAAACGATCGTAAGAGCGCCATTCACGGGAGTGATCGGTTTGAGGAAGGTCAGCGCCGGTTCCTATGTGTCTCCTACCAGCGTAATAGCAACAATGCAGCAGCTTTCCAATCTCCGCATTGATTTTACAGTACCGGAAACTTACCAGAAATACGTCACCAAAGGCCAGAATGTAGAGGTATTGCTCGATCAGTCTTCCAAGAAAAAGGAAACGGCCAGGGTGATTGCCACGGAACCGCAGGTAAACCAGTCAACACGGAATATCACGGTACGCGCTGTATTGAACGCAGGATCAACAAGTCCAGGCTCATTCGCAAAGGTTTATCTGAAAACAAATTCAAACAAAAGCAGCATACTGATTCCTACGAACAGTATCATACCTGAGGCCCAGGGAAAAAAGGCAATTACCGTGAAGGGTGGTAAAGCCGTATTTGTGACGGTAGAAACCGGCGACCGCCTGGCGGATGTAGTGGAAGTCACCAGCGGATTAAGTGTTGGCGACTCGGTGGTAGTTTCGGGTGTATTGTTCGCCCGTCCCGATGCTCCTGTGAAAGTGAGAAGTGTAAGAAACCTGAAAGTTGCGACGATGTAACGCTTTACATTGACTATCCCCTTGAAACCCACCGTATGAATATTTCGGAACTATCATTAAAGCGGCCGGTACTTGCGGTCGTTATGAACCTGCTCATCATTCTTTTTGGTGTGGTAGGTTACAACTTCCTCTCGCTCCGCGACTATCCCGCCATCGATCCCCCGATCGTGAACGTGCGGACAAGCTACACCGGCGCGAATGCGGACATCATCGAAAGCCAGATCACTGAGCCCCTCGAAAAAAGCATTAATGGTATTCCTGGGATCAAAAGTATCAGCTCTTCCAGCCAGATCGGGTCCAGTAATATCACGGTCGAGTTTAACCTCGAATCCGACCTGGAAGGGGCGGCCAATGACGTGCGTGACAAGGTAAGTCAGGCACAACGCAATTTGCCGCAGGATATTGATGCCCCGCCGGTTGTGAGCAAAGCAGATGCAAACAGCGACTTTATCCTGCTGCTTGCTGTACAAAGCCCGTCAAAGGGACTCCTGGAACTGAGTGAATATGCGGAAAACGTATTGCAGCAAAGTTTGCAGACGATTGACGGAGTAAGTGCGATCAATATTTTCGGTCAAAAACGCTACGCAATGCGCATCTGGCTTGATCCGGATAAAATGAGCGCCTACAATGTTTCATTCAATGACATTTCCAATACTCTCGCCGCCGAAAACGTAGAGCTTCCCGCAGGTAAGATTTACGGTAGCAAAACGGAATTGACCATTCGTACAATGGGCCGGCTTACCAGCGAGAAAGATTTCAATGACCTTGTAATTAAAAATGACAGCGCGGGAATCGTGCGGCTGGGCAATGTAGCGAAAGCCGAGCTCGGACCTGAAAATGAAGAGCAAAGCTGGAAATACAATGGCGTTTATGCGGTTGGTCTGGCGGTTATACCTCAGCCTGGCGCCAACTATGTTCAGATATCGGATGAATTCAATAAGAGGCTGGAAGAAATACAGAAGTCAAACAAATCTGACATTACTTTCAGCGTTCTGATCGACAATACGCGGCTCGTTCGGCAGTCTATTGAAGAGGTAGAGGAAACACTCTTCATCGCATTTGCGCTGGTTGTGATCGTGATCCTGTTCTTCTTCCGGAACTTCCTGGTCGCTGTACGCCCGTTGATCGATATTCCCATTTCGCTCGTAGCGACCTTTTTCGTTATGTACCTGTTCGGATTTTCAATCAACATCCTGACATTGCTCGGGATCGTATTGGCAACGGGTCTTGTGGTTGACGATGGTATCGTAGTCACTGAAAACATTTTCCGAAAGCTTGAAAGCGGACTCCCGATCCGGCAGGCGGCATTGGAAGGAAGCCGGGAAATTTTCTTTGCCGTTATTTCAACTTCGCTGACGCTCGCAGTGGTGTTCCTCCCGGTAATCTTCCTTGAAGGCTTCGTGGGTAGCCTCTTCCGCGAGTTTGGTATTGTAGTAGCATCCGCAGTATTGATTTCTGCATTTGTTTCACTGACAATTACACCGGTACTTAACGTATTCCTTAACAGAAAGAACTCGGGCCACGGTTGGTTTTACAACAAAACCGAGCCGTTTTTTGAAGGAATGGAAAATGGCTATAACCGCAGCCTTACCGGTTTCATGAAAGCACGCTGGCTATCCTGGGTACTCGTGGCAGTCTGCGGCGTACTGATCTGGTTTAGCTACTCCAATCTGCAAAGTGAACTTGCGCCCATGGAAGACAGGAATAGTATCCGTTTCAATCTCTCCGCGCCGGAAGGTACCAGCTTTGATCAAATGCAGCAGATTTCTGACGATCTCGGAAACTTCCTGAACGATTCGATCCCTGAAAAGGCATTTACATTCTCTGCTACACCAGGTTTTGGTGGCGGTGGTGTTAACAGCGCTACAGGCCGTATCGGTCTGGTACCGGCAGGAGAGCGTAAAAAGAGCCAGAATGACATTGCGCAGGAAATCAACAAAAAGCTCTCCCGATTCAATGACGCGCGCATTTTCGCCACGCAGGAACAAACGATTTCTGTTGGTATCGGATCAAGAGGATCGCTGCCTGTCCAGTTTGTACTTCAGAATCTGGATTTTGAAAAGCTATATGATATTCTGCCCAAGTTCCTCGACGAAGCGCGGCAGGACCCGACATTCCAGAATGTGGACGTTAACCTGAAATTCAATAAACCCGAAGTAAGGCTAACGATTGACCGACTCAAAGCACGCGATCTCGGACTTTCCACTACTGACGTTGCGGCTACCATTCAATCTGCATTCAGCGGTCGCCGGCTCGCCTACTTTATCATGAACGGGCAGCAATACCAGGTAATTGGCCAGGTTGAAAAGTCGGAAAGGAACAGACCGGCTGACATTGAAAAACTGTATGTAAGAAACAACAGGGGTGAGAATATTCCATTGACTGCGGTAGTCAAAATGCAGGAGGAAAGCGGCCCGCCGACGATCTACCACTATAACCGGTACAAAAGCGCCACGATTTCTGCTTCTCTGGTGGAAGGGAAAACGATTGGTGACGGCGTGGAAGCAATGCGCCGGATTGGCAATAAGCTGCTGGACGAATCTTTCCAGACGTCACTCACCGGACCTTCGCGCGACTTTGAAGAAAGTTCTTCCAATACCAGCTTTGCATTCGGGCTGGCGCTGCTGCTGGTGTACCTGGTTTTGGCCGGGCAGTTTGAAAGCTTCACAGATCCGTTTATTATCATGATCACCGTGCCGCTTGCATTGGCAGGTGCATTGCTGAGTCTCTACCTGTTTGGGTTAACAATCAACATTTTCTCCCAAATCGGAATGATCATGCTGATCGGTCTGGTAACCAAAAATGGTATCCTGATCGTTGAGTTTGCAAACCAGAAACGGGAACAGGGAATGGACAGAATGTCAGCGGCGATTGAGTCTGCCACACAGCGTTTGCGGCCCATCCTGATGACCAGCCTTGCAACTGCCTTTGGTGCATTGCCGATTGCATTAAGTCTGGGCGCCGCGGCAACAAGCCGGGTCCCGCTTGGAGTCGTGATTGTGGGTGGATTGATGTTCTCCCTGATCCTTACATTGTTCGTTATTCCGGCGATTTACACGTTTATATCACCTAAAAAACATAAAAAGACAGAAGAAGAGAAAATGGCAGAAGAGCTGTCCGTAAGCACCCATTGATTTTCCTGTTTGTTTTAATCCAATATTGTTTTTGCATGAACCCGCTCGCGATCTTTAATCTTAAAAACTACCTGTTCGTTTCTCTATTGTTTTGCGGAAGCAATGCATTCTGTTTTCAGGCAACCGACAGTTTGTCCCTGACTCTGGATGAAGCGATTGCCACAGCTTTAAAGAACAGTTACGAGATAGAAATCGCAAAGAACAATGTGGAAGTAAACACGGTACTTAACCACTACGGAGTGGCTGGCGGCTTGCCGCTTGTGGCCGCCAATGCGTCTAACACTGAGCAAATCACAGAGGTAAATCAAAAGCTTAACAACGGTACCGAGATCAACAGAAGTGCGGCAGCGGGAAACAATACCCAGGCCAACGTTTCAGCTAGTATTATCCTGTATAATGGAAAAAGGATTGTTTCCACGAAAAAGCGACTCGCTGAACTGCAATATCAGAGCAGCGAGCTGCTTAATTCGCAGATCCAGAATACGATCGCGCTGGTTATGACGAGCTATTATGATGTGGTCCGCCAGCTGAGTTACCTTAATACAGTGCGCACTTCGATCCAGGCTTCGGAAAAAAGGCTTGAAATTTTGAAGGTGCGGAAAGAAGCGGGAATGGCGAACAATGCAGACCTGTTCCAGGCGCAAATCGATCTTAATACCTTGAACCAGACTTTCCTGGACCAGCTGATGGTAGCCCAGGTAGCAAAGGCCGAGCTGCTCCGCATATTGACTCTGGACCCAAAATCATCGCTTACACTCAGGGATACGATCACTGTTGATACCAACCTCAAACTGGATGACATAGCCGGCCGGATTACAGCCAATGCAGATGTGAAAGCGGCCGATCACCAGATCAGGATCAATGAACTCATTGTGAGGGAAACAGCGGCTTTGCGCTACCCTACCGTACGTTTAAACACAGCTTACAACTATTCCCGTAACCAGACCGCGGCCGGGTTTACATTGCTTAACCGTAGCCTCGGACCGCAAGCCGGTCTAACGCTGAGCATACCGATTTACAATGGATCTGCATTTAAAAGGCAGCAACAGGCAGCAGAAATCAATACATCAAGTGCGAAAATTCAGCGGAATTCGATCGTGCGCGACTATAATGCAGGCGCTGTGAAAATGTACCAGACTTACGTAAGTTCACTTCAACAGCTGCAAACACAAAAGCAGAATTACGATTTGAGCCGACAGTTGCTCGATCTTACATTACAGCGTTTTGAGCTGATACAGGCTACGATCATCGATGTACGCGAGGCGCAAAGAAGCTTTGAAGATGCAGGTTATCGACTTATCAATCTCAACTACGCTGCAAAAGCAGCTGAGATTGAGCTCAAAAGATTGAGCAACACGCTGCAGTAACTTCCCCGAATACGATTTCAGAACTAATTTACGCCAGCCTCCCCGGCTGGTGACAGGATAGTAATATCCTCTGGAACAGCTTTTTATCAAATACTTTTAGCCGAGATTAAAATTCGGTTAAACCTCCACCGGCTTTTGCCATCTAAAACATTCATCTCTTTCAACGTATTGCTTCGGCTATCCCGCTGCTGCATTAAAAATCCCGTTATGCAAAAATCATTGCGCTTGTTTTTGTTGCTGACTACGCTCTCAACCCCGCTGCTCGCGCAGGAAGAGCCAGCCGCCTTCGCAATTACGGGCATGCTGCTCGATGCCGACAAAAAGCCGGTACCTTTTGCTAACGTGGCGCTTTACGGGACGAAGGATTCTACGCTGATCGGCGGCAGTACTTCGGATGAGAACGGTACCTTCTCGGTCTCAGCTGATCCGGGGAATTATTTCATCAAAATCACTTTCCTTGCATTACGTGAGAAGGTCGTTCCAAATATTAATGTCGTTTCTTCCAATGTAAATGTCGGCTCGATCGCGATGGTATCGGATGCGAAGGAGCTGGAAGAGCTCGTGGTGCGGGGAGAGAAAAGTCAAATGGACCTGCAACTCGATAAAAGGGTTTTTAATGTAGGTAAAGACCTCAGCAATATCGGCAGCAATGCATCCGACATTCTGAACAATATGCCCTCGGTGACGGTGGACGTGGAAGGCAATGTCGCACTTCGCGGCAGCCAGAATGTGAGGATACTCATCGATGGCAAGCAATCGGGAATGGTGGGACTTAATCCTGCGGAAGCATTGCGGCAAATACCGGGAGACCTGATCGAGAGCATTGAAATCATCACCAACCCTTCTTCCCGGTACGATGCGGAAGGGGAAGTAGGTATCCTGAATATTGTGATGAAGAAAAATATCCGGTATGGTCTCAATGGATCATTTACCGGAACGGCGGGATACCCCTCCAATTTTGGCGGATCTTTCAACCTGAACTACCGTCGCAAAAAGGTCAATTTTATTGCCAATTACGGATTAATGTACCGCGAAGGTCCGGGACGCGGAAACTCCCGGCAGACCTACACCGGCGCGGATACCAGCTTTGTATATGAGTCGAATACAACCCGCACCCGCTCTGGTTATTCCAATAATGTAATGGTAGGTCTTGATTACTTCATCAACAATTCCAATACGCTGACTGGTACCGTTTCCTATCGTAATTCCCAAAATGATAATAAATCCAGGCTTCAATACCGCGATTTTGATTTTAATAATGTGCTGACGCGAACTGTAATCAGGGATGAACACGAAACGGAACCCAGGCAAAATTTGGAAGCCGCATTGAGCTATAAAAAGACTTTCGACAGAAAAGGACAAAGCCTTTCATTTGACGCCAAGTATATCCTGAGTGATGAGACCGAAGCGGCGAAATACAATGAGTTTGCCAGTAATAATGCATCACGGATCGTACAGCGTGCATTCAATACCGAAGACGAGAAGAATTTCCTGGCACAACTCGACTACATTCACCCATTTGCCAAAGACGGCAAAATTGAAGCCGGATTGAAAACCTCGGTCAGGCAGCTGGATAATGACTTCTCGGTACATCAACAGAATGAGGCGATGAACTGGATCATTTTGCCTGACTTCGACAACCGTTTAGCTTACGATGAGAAGATCCATGCGGGTTATGTAATGGCGAGCAACCAGTTCGGGAGGGTGTTCGTACAAGCAGGATTGCGGGGAGAGTACACCGACATCCTGACTGAGCTCAAAAAAACTGCACTGACCAACCAGAGGAGGTATTTTAATCTTTTCCCAAGTTTGCACCTGTCGTACAAGCTGCAGGAAGCACAAACCTTGCAGCTCAGCTATAGTTACCGGCTAAGCCGGCCGGGTTTCCGGGATTTGCTCCCATTCTCCAATTTCAGCGACTCGCGCGTATTCAGGGCTGGAAATCCTTTGCTGAATCCTGAATTTACGCATTCATTTGAAGCTGGTCATTTGTTGAATATGGAAAAAGGCTCGTTGCTATCGAGCGTTTACTACCGCCACAGGCTGGGTGTTGTTGAGAACATTACCTCGGTAGACTCGACAGGTTTTACAACCATCACCCCGATCAACCTTTCCACGGGCGACTCCTACGGTTTTGAATTTAACCTTACCTACGATCCTGCTCCGTGGTGGAAGCTGACTGCCAATGCCAATATTTTCCGCGCCATGAACCAGGGTTATTACAATGACAAACTTTATGAAAGTGATACATACTCATGGACCAGCCGCGTTTCTTCGCGCGTGACGCTCTTTAAGTCGGTTGATTTTCAGGCTTCCGCCAATTATCGCGCGCCTAGAAAGACCACGCAGGGAAAAGATCTTTCGGTTTATTTCATTGATCTCGGATTGTCCAAAGATATCCTTAAAGGTCGCGGTACCATTACTGCGAGTGTGCGCGATTTATTCAATACCAACAAGCGTAGAAGCATTGTAGAAAATGCCGGTTACTATTCACGAAATGAATTCCAATGGAGGCCGCGCCAGTTTTTGGTGACACTGTCGTACAGGCTCAACCGCTCCAAAGAAAGGCAGAGTATGGAAGGTAAAGGAGAAGGCGGCGGGGATGAAGACTGATAGTGTGCCGAAAACATTACCTTTGTACCTCACAATTGACGATCAATAATGCTTTTTATAGGAAAATACAATCACCTGACCATTGAAAGAGTAACAAGTGTAGGCATGTTCCTGAGTGACGTGGAAGGGGAGGAAGTGCTTTTGCCCAACCAGTACATTACAGATGAAATGCAGGTTGGCGATACGATCCGCGTGTTTGTCTACCTTGACTCAGAAGACAGGCCGGTTGCTACCACCCAAACTCCAAAGATCATCCGCAACGAGTTTGCGTACCTGGAAGTAAAGGATGTTTCCGAGTACGGCGCTTTTCTGGATTGGGGTTTGATCAAAGACCTGTTTGTTCCTTTTCGGGAGCAAACCAAACCAATGGAAATCGGCGAGTCGCACGTGGTGTTTTTATACCTGGATCAGAAAAGTGCGAGATTACTGGCTTCTACGAAAGTCGATAAATTCCTTGATAACGAGCGCCTGACAATTAAAGAAGGCGACGAAGTGGATTTGTTGATTTTCCAAAAAACAGACCTGGGCTACAATGCGATTGTCAATCAATATCACAAAGGTTTGATCTACGCCAATGAAGTTTTCCGCGACTTGCAGGTTGGAGACAGTCTGAAAGGCTATGTTAAGAAGATCCGTGAAGAGAACAAGTTGGATATCAGTCTGCAAAAGAGCGTTACCGAGATCATTGAGCCTACCGGCAAACTGATTTTTGACATCGTTAAGAAAGAAGGCGGCTTCCTCAATTTATCTGACAACAGCTCGCCCGAGGAAATCTATAAACGCTTGCAGATCAGCAAAAAGGTCTTTAAAAAAGCAATCGGCGGTCTCTACAGACAAGGCCTGATCAAGATCGCCGATGATGGTATTTATATGATTAGTGTTGATTGATCCAGTAAAGTACGGAAGGACCTACTTCTTTCCGTACTTCGTTTTATACTTCTCGTAAAGCCGCTTTTGTTTGTCATCCAGGTTTACTTTCCCGCCTTTTACAAACACCATTCCCACAACATTACCGCGCATATCCAGGATATCGCCCTCGGAAACGATCAGGGATGCGTGTTTGCCTTTTTCAAGCGTACCTACTTCCCGTTCTGCACCGATAATCTCGGCTGCGTTCTTGGTGACAAATTGAAGTGCTTCCTCTGGTGTTACATTACCAAAGCCGGAAGAAGTACCTGCCAGAAAAGCCAGATTCCTGGTTCTCCACCATTCATCCGCATACGTGATCGCCACTTTCACGCCGGCTTTATGGAGCAAACCGGGCAGCTCGTAAGGCATATATACATTCTCATCAACGCGGCCGGGAAGTCTGTGAGTTGGATTTAACACCACAGACACCTGGTTCTCTTTCAGGAAAGCAGCCACTTTATAGGCTTCATCTCCACCCACTATCACCACTCTTTTTATATCAAATTCCTTTGCCAGCTTCACTGCTTCGATGATATCTTTTGCATACTCCGCCCGAATGTACAAATTGGCGGTACCAGCCAGAACAGGCTTCAATGCAGCCATTCTCAGATTTACAGAAGCAGGTTCGGCCACCGCATTGTATCCTTTCGCCTCCGAAAAAGTAGCTCGGATTAGGTCAATTACCTCCTGGCGTTTGTCATTTCTTTTAGTAGAAACGGAAAAATCGTCATAGTTGAAGCTGCTTGCCAGGAAAGGCGGCCAGCTTACCCAGATACCATCGTCTTTCTTCAAAACAGCATCTTCCCAGTTCCATCCATCGCTATAAAAAACTGAGGAAGATCCGGATATAACGCCGCCCTGCGGTACCGCCTGCGAAACGAGGATTCCATTCCCACGCAGCGTAGGGATTACCTCTGAGTCCGTATTATAAGCGACCAGCGCACGCACATGCGGGTTAATCTCTCCAACTTCGGCGAAATCCAGGGTAGCGCGCACAGTTGCAATTTCCTGCAAACCGACCGTAGTGTTCAGCGAAATAACGCCCGGGAAAATGTGTTTGCCTTTTACCTCGACCGTTTCAGCACCTGCTGCTGCCGGATTGGAACCTGCGGCACCTACGTAAGTGATAATACCCTTATCGAATGCGATCACTCCGTTTTGGATCACCTGTCCATTTCCCACATGGATCGTTGCACCGGTGAGTACCATTGGTTTCGATTGGGGCAATGCGGGCGCAGGGTTTTGGGAAAATGCGGGTGAAATTGCTGCCAGCGTGATCAGTGTATTGATTGTTCCTGCTATTATTTTTTGTATCATGATTTCGATGATTTACGGAGTAATTACCTGGTTCCTTCGTGCTCTGTGTGCACACCTACTATGTCTTCACAATGCCACATTTTAGGCTGCGTGGCCTGAGGCTTCTGCGTAGGTTTTCCTTCCGATTTATCACTCAGCATCTTTTGAATCAGCTTTTCTCTTTCGAGCTGCATGGATTTTTGCTTTTCTTCATCCTTTTTACGGTCAAAATACACCGTTCCCTCGACCATGGTAAACTCAGGACGCGCGTAAACTGACAGCGGGTGTGCATTCCAGAGCACCAGGTCAGCATCCTTACCAGCTTTGATACTGCCCATTCGATTGTCAACGTGCAGCAATTTGGCAGGATTAAGTGTTACCATTTTCCATGCTTCTTCTTCCGGAACTCCACCATATTCTACCGTCTTGGCTGCTTCCTGATTGAGGCGGCGCGCCATTTCCGCATCATCGGAATTAATAGCTACGGTAACACCCTCGTGGTACATTAAAGCCGCATTGTAGGGAATTGCCTCTTTCACCTCCATTTTGTACGCCCACCAGTCGGCAAAAGTTGAACCACCGATTCCACGCTTCGCCATTCCGTCGGCCAGCTTGTAACCTTCCAGGATGTGGGTGAATGTATTGATCCGGAATTTCAGGGAATCCGCTACATGCATAAGCATATTGATCTCCGATTGCACATAAGAGTGACAGGTGATAAAGCGCTGGTTGTCCAGAATTTCGGCCAAAGCATCCAGCTCAATATCCCTTCTGGGCGCATTGGCAGCTACTTTCTTGGAGGTACCGTTGAAAGATTTCCAGCTCTTCGCATATTCCTTAGCGCGTAAAAAGTGATCAAAATACACCTGTTCTACGCCCATTCTGGTTTGAGGAAAACGAACGCGCGCCACGTCGCCCCAGTTAGACTGTTTCACGTTCTCACCCAATGCAAACTTGATCGTTTTCACATCCGGCACCAACATTTCCGACTGGGTTGCTCCCCATTTTAACTTGATCATCGCACTCTGTCCGCCAATGGAATTCGCAGAACCGTGAAGTAGATGAGAGGCGGTTACGCCACCTGCCAGCTGGCGATAAATATTGATATCATCCGGATTGATCACATCGCTCATTCTTACCTCTGCCGAGCTGGTTTGTCCGCCCTCATTGATCGTGAACAATGCGATATGGGAGTGCTCATCGATAATGCCGCTCGTCAAATGCTTGCCCGTACCATCAATGGTCTTTGCTCCAGAAGGCGCATTCAGCGATTTCCCAACCTTTGTAATTTTTCCATTCTGCACAACTACATCCGAATTTTGCAGGATACCTTCTTTCTCATTGGTCCATACCGTCGCATTCCTGATCAGTACCGTCTCCGATTTCGGCAATTCTTCATTGCCAAAACCTACAAACGGATATACGACTGGGCCGGTCTCCTTTATTTTCGCTACAGCTGTGTCAGCAGCTGCAACCTGCTGGAATTTCTCGGTAAGTGTCGCAGACCAGGGTACAACGGAGCCGGAAGGCAGTACACCTTCTCCTGATAAACCGGTACCGTTGCGCCAGCCAGTGAGCCGGGTTGTACCAGGAACCTTCTTATCGGCCTGGTAAGTCAGCGTCAGCAATTCATTGGATAATACAGCTTTAGGCGTGATTTTCACGGAATCCTGAACGACTACTTTATACTCCGGCTTATCGGCCGAGCCGCTGATCTGCAATTTTCCACCAGGCTGATTATTGATCGATAAGGAATAGGTACCGCGGATATCAGGCGCATTGATGGGCGAAATGATGAATTTCTTCCCTTGTACCCAGTTTTCATAAATCACATTATCCTTGTTAAACAAGTCCCCCGAGGTGATGATGAAATTGGCAAGCATACCGGGTTTGAGGCTCCCTATCTGGTTTTCAGCTTTGATAAGGGCAGCAGGCAAAGTAGTCAATGCTTCCAGCGCCTTCTCTTTGGTCAACCCGTATTCAATGGCAGTTTTAATGTTTTTAAGAAAATCGGCTTTATTCTTCAACCCTGCCGAAGTAAATGCAAACGGTATTCCGGCTTTCGCCACCTCCGCAGGGTTCTTTGGCGCCATTTCCCAATGTTTCAGTTGTGACATGCTGATCACATCTGCATCCCAGGGATCAGCTACGTCGTAGGCTTCGGGAAACTGAACCGGCAAAATGAGCGTCGCCTTCGTGGCTTTAATCTCGCTAATGCGCTGGTATTCATCGCCGCCGCCTTTGATAATATATTGAACCCCGAATTCGTCCCCTACCTTGTCTGCACGGAGCACACTGTATTTATCTCCTGTTTCAAAAAACGAAGGCAGGTTCTTGATCTCGTTAAAAGCTTCAAGCGACAGGTTCGCTTCTTTTGCTTTCGGAGTACGTGCGTACCATTCTGCATCGTAGTAATTTTGTCTCAAAAGCGCCACCACGCCCATTGTGGATGAAGGGTAGGTCTGCGAAGAAGTACCTTTACTGAATGAAAAATGGGCCGATGCTTTCCGGTTCAGGAGCGCTTTGTTGGCAGGCTCGTCAGTCAATGTAACTACTGCTCCATTACCCCGGACAATACCATCATGCGGGTGAACCAGTACGGTACCAAAGCCGATTTTGCGCAGATCAGCCGCTTTCTTAGCATCGGGTGTAAAGATAAGGCTCGCGTCATTTTCAGACTGGATTGCCTGATTCCAGCCAAAAGCACCTTTTTTATTGGATTCCAGTTGCGGCGTTTGTCTTCCGCCTGCTGGCCGCTCCCGTCTTACTTCCGGCATTCCGTAGTCCGAGTCGAGATCGATCAATGAAGGATAGATGTATTTACCTTTCAAATCAATGGTAACAGCCCCTGCGGGTAATTTCACCTGCTTGCCCGCCTGGATTACCGTGCCGTTTTCGATCAGCAGTGTACCATTTTCAATGGTGGTTTTAGGATCAACTACAATAGTCGCATTGGTAAATGCAAAGCGGCCGGGTCGCTCATCGTAGGCGCCGTTCTGCGGGAATGTTTCTTGTGCTTGACAATAAAAGCTGACAATCAGCCCTGCCAGTAAGGTTGATAATGGTTTAAACATAAAGAGAGATGGAGTCTGTACAACTTTACAATATACCACCGTGAATTTTCATGTTGACTTATTTTTTCAGTTTTTTGCAAACACTCTTTTATTCAAAAACAGAACTAATCCCGCTATGACCTACGAGCAATTCAAAGAATCACTCGCACTCAAAATACCACCGGCAGGCATTCCGGAACTACTGAAAGCACTTTGGTATGATGCCAAAGGCGACTGGGAAGCGGCACATAACATTGCACAGAGCGCAGAAGGAACGCGGGAGTACGATCGCCTGCACGCCTACCTGCACAGGGTCGAAGGCGATACATTCAATGCAGGTTACTGGTACCGGCGCGCAGGAGCTGATGTTTTCAAAGGCTCATTGAAAGAAGAATGGGAAAGCCTGACGCGCACATTGCTGGAAACTGCCTGACTACTTCTTTGTTCCTGATAATTAATAATATACCCGCTTAAACCCAAGCACGGTTTTTGACTCTAACCCTGGTATCTAAATGAAAAAACCATGAAGAAAATCGTGTTTGTATTTCTATTGACCTTCACGACTCTCGCTGGATTTGCACAGCGTCAGGGAGGAGGCAATATGACAGCGGAGCAGCGTGCCGAAAACCAGACCAAAACGCTCACCGAGAATCTGAACTTATCAGAAGACCAGAAGAAGCAGGTTTACAACCTGAGCCTTGCCCGTGCCCAGAAAATGCAGGAGTTAAGAAACGCACAAAATGCAGACCGCACAGAAATGCGCGCTTCAATGGAAACCTTCAACAACGAGCTGTCGAAAATACTGACAGTGGAGCAGCAGGAAAAATACAAAACCATGCTGGAAGACAGAAGAGGAATGCGGGGCGACCGGCCGAAGAGGTAAGTTAGCTTTTGTCATGCTGAGCGCACCGGGCCGCCGGGCGGTCGAAGCATAGTGCATTGTGCTTCGACTGCGCTCAGCATGACAAAGTAGCTCAGCATGACAAATTCATTCATTCATCGCCTAAATCGCCATTTCTGTCTTAAACTCCGAAGTAAAATGGAAATGAATGGCTGGATTATTCTCGCGGTTCATGCGGATCATCCATTCTGATTCGGCTAGGAAAACTGGGTTGCGGTCTTTGTCGTAGGCGATCTGGTTTCCTTTGAGTCTGATAAACTGATCCATTGCCGGCTTTTCGTCGGCGGTAAGCCAGCAGGCGCGGGAAATGTTCATGGGTACCCAGCGGCATTTGGCGCCGTATTCGTGTTCGAGCCGGTATTGGATTACGTCAAATTGTAGTTCTCCCACCGTACCCACAATCTTCCTGTTACCCAGATCCAATGTAAAAAGCTGGGCGACACCTTCGTCTGTAAGCTGCTGAATCCCTTTTTCCAATTGCTTGGACTTCATCGGGTCCATGTTAATGAGCTCTTTAAATATCTCAGGAGAAAAACTTGGGATCCCCGAGAATTGCAGGCTTTCCCCTTCTGTCAGGGTATCGCCTATCTTGAAGTTACCCGTATCGTAAAGTCCCACCACGTCTCCCGGGAAACCTTCGTCCATCACGCTTTTATCAGAAGCCATAAATGTAAACGGACTTGAAAACCGTACTTCTTTACCCAATCGCACATGCTTGTAAAACTTACCGCGCTCAAACTTACCTGAACAAATGCGCAGGAATGCAATGCGGTCGCGGTGCCGCGGATCAAGGTTCGCGTGGATTTTGAATACAAAACCTGTAAATTTTGGTTCAGTAGGTTCTACTTCGCGCACATCTGTGGGACGCGGCTGTGGAATGGGCGATATTTCGCAAAACGTATCGAGCAATTCTTTGATACCAAAGTTATTGATCGCACTGCCGAAAAATACGGGTGCCAGCTCGCCTTTCTGGTATGCTTCCTCCGAAAATGCATCGTACACACCTTCTACCAACTCCACATCCTCAGTCAGCTGCTCTGCATCTTTTTCTCCTACCAGGTCCACCAGGCTTTCATCGTCCAGACTTACCTTGGCAACATTGCTTTCGATTTTGGTCTTATTAATCTTAAAGAAATACAGCATTTGTTCGTACAAGCTGTAAACTCCCTTAAAATTGGCTCCCATATTGATCGGCCACGTGAGCGGACGAACGCGGATGCTCAGCTTGCTTTCAAGTTCATCCAGCAGTTCAAACGGGTTCTGACCTTCGCGGTCGAGCTTGTTGATGAAAATGATAACGGGCGTATTGCGCATCCGGCACACTTCCATTAATCTTTCCGTTTGTTCCTCAACGCCTTTCACGCAATCCACAACGAGGATTACACTATCGACAGCCGTTAATGTCCGGTAAGTATCTTCTGCAAAATCCTTATGACCTGGTGTATCAAGGATATTGATCAGCAGGTCTTTGTATTCAAAGGTCATCACGGAAGTAGCCACCGAGATACCCCTTTGTTTTTCGATCTCCATAAAGTCGGAGGTCGCTGTTTTCTTGATTTTATTTGACTTAACCGCCCCGGCCGTCTGGATCGCGCCACCGAATAGCAGCAGCTTTTCCGTGAGGGTTGTCTTCCCAGCATCGGGGTGGCTGATGATCGCAAATGTGCGGCGCTTTTTTATTTCCTGTATATTACTCATGAAGTATGGAGATACTGATTTCAGAGATTCTGATAATTCAAAATTTCCGCAAAGATACGAATAAAAGAAGAGCCGTCCCTATCGGAAACGGCTCGAATATTCCATTGTTATACTGCTATTCTGGCTGTAAATCAGACGCTCAGTAGAATGAATGTTTGTAATCTTCCACAGAGGTCATGATTACTTCCAATGCCTCATCGCGACCATAAACATTGGTGATTTCAATGTGAGCAGCTTCTCCCGGAAGGTTTTTGTAAGTAAGGAAGTAGTGTTTCAAACGCTCTACGATACCCTCAGGCAATTCAGCGATATCAGAAAATCCACCGTAAACTTCATCTCCTTTTAACACAGCAATGATCTTGTCATCTGCTTCGCCGCCGTCGATCAGGCGAATTCCGCCGATTGGCTTGGCTG
This sequence comes from Dyadobacter sp. Leaf189, assembly GCF_001424405.1. Lineage (GTDB taxonomy): Bacteria > Bacteroidota > Bacteroidia > Cytophagales > Spirosomataceae > Dyadobacter. The sequence goes on along the minus strand of NZ_LMPS01000001.1, from coordinate 1,583,507 downwards.
TACAAAGGATATCCCCGTGTGAAATGATCTTTTCGCATAATACCAGGATATCCAGCGGGTCACCATCGCCCTCGGTCACATCGCGACCTGAACGCTCGCGCGCCAATGCAGCGATTTTGTCGGCACAGTAAGTTTTTGGAATAAAGCCGTAAAGCGCGGGAACGATGTTGGAGTACTTTTGCGGCCGGTCGATCATCAGGTAACCTGTCGCTTTATCTATTTCGTATTTTACTGTATCAGTAGGAACAATTTCAATAAATGCAGTTACAAGCTCGGGTGCGTTGTCTCCCATTGGAATTCCATGCCAGGGATGTGCTTTGTGTACGTTAGCGATCATTATCTGTGTAATAGGTAATATTTTTTATCTTTTTTGATTAAATAAATTCAGTTTCAATTCCCCACCCGCTCAGAAATGTTGTAGTCACCTGTTTTGGAAACAGATTGTTTAACAAAGAGCTCACCCAGAAAACCTGCAAGAAATAACTGGGAACCGACCATGATCGCAACAAGCGCGAGGAAAAATAATGGGTTGTCGGTTACATTACGGTAAGGCAGCAAATGGTAAATATTGTATATTTTCTTACCAAGAAGCCAGAATGCTATAATGGTTCCCAGAAAAAACATAAGGGTTCCCAGACTACCGAATAAATGCATCGGCCGACGCCCAAACTTATTCACAAAGGCAATTGAAAGCAAGTCAAGAAAGCCAAAAATAAAGCGTTCCAGACCAAATTTGGTGTGCCCGTATTTACGTGGACGATGCTGCACAACCTTCTCCCCTATTTTGGCAAAGCCATTCCATTTGGCGATTACCGGAATGTAACGGTGCATTTCGCCGTAGATCGTGATGTTCTTGACCACCTCTTTACGGTACGCTTTCAGCCCGCAGTTAAAATCATGCAGATACACACCCGAAATACTCCTGGTTGCTGCATTGAAGATTTTGGTAGGGATTGTTTTGGTAACGGGATCGAAGCGTTTCTTTTTCCAGCCCGAAACGAGATCGTACCGCTCCTGCGTGATCATCCGGTACAGCTCGGGGATTTCATCAGGACTATCCTGCAAATCGGCATCCATTGTGATAATTACATCGCCTCTTGCAGCCTGGAAACCTGTTTGTAATGCGGCTGTTTTCCCATAATTACGAACAAACCGGAAGCCGCGAATGCTGGCATTTTCTAATGAAAGCCGGGAGATAACCTCCCAGGATTGGTCTTTACTACCGTCATCTATGAACAGTATTTCGTAGGAAAACCCATTTTCGTTCATCACCCGGCCAATCCATTCACTAAGCTCTGGGAGTGATTCGTCTTCATTATAAAGCGGAACAATAACGGATATCTGGATAGCTGAATGGGTCATGAATAATCTGCAATGGCGCGGACTGGATTTATAATGCCGCAAAGTTCGCTTTTTTCCCGATCAAAATTTTAAATAAAAGTCTTTCAGCAGCTCCCTGAATTTCGGATCGTGCGTAATTCCGTCTTCCTGGTAGATGTTCAGGGTTTCGGTTACTGTATCACGCGTGGGGCTGGCTGCATTTCTAAACTCCATTAAAACACGGAAAGCCTTTTTGTCAGTTTGGTGAAAAAGGGTTAGTTCCTGGTCCAGTCGCCAATTTTGTTCAGCTGCCATTTTCCTGAACTGATTTCCTTCATCTACCGGCAACAAAATCACAAACCTGCCTTCGGGCGCAAGAAGCCTTTTGATTGATGCCAACAGGGATACAAAATCAAGTGCTTCTGCATGATGCGCCAGGTTCACCTTCCCGGCAGGAGAACGCAGATCGGACTGGAAGAATGGCGGATTTGTGATAATCAGATCATATAAATGCTCCGAAGTAAAATCCTGAATGGCAGCATGAAACAATGTAATTCGCCCATTGAACGGACTGTTTTCCACATTTTCACCGGCCTGATAAAAAGCCTCGGCCTCAATTTCAACGGCGTCGATAGCTGCGTATGTATTTCTTTGCGCAACCATTAACGACAGTAATCCTGTTCCGCTTCCAATGTCAAGTATCCTGTCTGCATTCTCAACGTCCACCCAGGCGCCGAGCACGCAAGCGTCCGTGCACACTTTCATGGCGCATTGGTCCTGCTGCACAGTAAATTGCTTGAACTGGAAATGTGTGTTTCTGGCCATTATTTCATTTTCTTCCAAAGTCCGCAGGGTTCTCGCCCCAGTACTCCGTTTCCCATTTCAGGATTTTGTTAGGATAAGTATTACTGGCAAGCCACCTTTCAGCGCGTTGGAGCATTTCAAAGACGGGCTTGTTTCTGGGTGTCAATGCCAGCTTGGTATTCGCATGCTTTTTCTTGATCCAGCCGATCGCAGTGCGTGAATCGCTGTAAATGGGAAGGTCACTTTCGTTTTTCTGCAAGTAAGCCAGCGCATGTACGATCGCCAGAAACTCGCCAATGTTGTTGGTACCGTCTTTAAAAGGTCCCTGCAAAAAAATCCGTTTCCCGGTTGCATAGTAAATCCCCTGGTACTCCATATCGCCGGTCGCAGTGTTCCAGGCTGCGTCCACAATGATACTGTTCTTGATGGGCTTACCTACCGAAGCAGGCGCCTCTTTCAACACAGGTTTACTCTCTTTTTTTGTCACAAACTCCCAGTAATCCCGCTGTATCGCCTTCTCTGCCTCTTCAATGGATTCAAAAGACTTGTAGCGCGCATCTTCAAAGCCTTTGATCTGGGCTTCACATTCTTTCCAGTCCGTGAAAACCCCGGTCTTCCTGCCCTGCCACACTACGTAAAATTTGGTCTTCTTTTGAGACATCTTTTTAATTATGAATGAATGATTGATTTGGGAAGGGAGGAAGGAGGAAGGGGAGAATGGAGGAAAGGAATATAAACTCATAACCTCAACTTCTATCCTCCCTTTCCTCCGTCCTCCATCCTCCCTCTAACGCTTCTCTTCCCAAACGCAACAAATATTGACTATCGTTTCCACGGCTTTTTCCATATCCTGCACTGATACCCATTCTAATTTCGAATGGAATGCGTGTTCGCCGGCGAAAATGTTGGGGCAGGGTAAGCCCATGAATGACAGGCGGGAACCGTCGGTACCGCCTCGGATGCTTCTGCAAACGGGATTGAGTCCCGCGCGTCGCATTGCTTCCTCTGCATGAGCGATAATCTCTGGGTATTTGTCCAGAACCTCCTTCATATTGCGGTATTGCTCCTGCACCTTAAAGTCAGCTGTGGAGTTGGGATAAGCTTTCAGCACTTCGTCCACTATGCTTTTGAGGTATTCCTCTTTTTCGTGCAGACCGGCTGTTGTGAAATCCCGTATAATAAAGCCGAGTGTCACTTTCTCCTGGATACCTTCTATATGTGTCGGGTGAATGAAGCCCTCCTTGTTTTCGGTCGTTTCCGGTGACAATGTATCTTTCGGCAAACGCGCGATGATATCTGCGGCTATCTTCACTGCGTTCTCCAACTTTCCGAGCGCGTACCCGGGGTGGGTACTCACGCCGCTGATCGTGATTTTCACGCCGTCAGCAGAGAAAGTCTCGTTTTCAAGTGTTCCGGCAGCTTCACCGTCAACCGTGTATCCATAGTGAGCTCCCAGTTTAGCCAGGTCAACCCGCTCTGTACCACGACCAACTTCCTCATCGGGCGTAAAAAGTATCTTGATTTCCCCGTGCCTGATCTCAGGGTGGTTGATCAGGTACTCGGCAGCGGCCATTATTTCGGCCACACCTGCTTTGTTGTCGGCGCCGAGCAGGGTTTTTCCGCTGGCTGTAACAATGTCGTTTCCGATCTGCTGATCCAGGTCGTGTAATTCCCCTGGTCTTAAAACCTGTGTATGATCGTCAGGAAGCACAATGTCGGTCCCATCCCAGTTCTCGTGCACAATCGGCTTCACATTCGCGCCGGTGACATCCGGGGATGTATCCACGTGCGAGCAAAAGCAAATCACGGGCACATTGGTTTTGCCGGAATTCGATGGAATGGTCGCATACACGTAACCGTGCTCGTCTACATGCGCGTCAGAAACACCCATCTGAAGCAATTCCACCGCGAGTAAGTTGCTCAGGTCGCGCTGTTTGGCTGTACTCGGGAAGCTTTCAGATTCGGGGTCTGATTGCGTATCGATCTGCACATACCTGAGAAACCGTTCGAGAACTGATGTTTTCATATTGAAATCTGTTTGAGAACGAGATTAACCGATAATGGAAGCCAGATCAGCCGGCGAGTAGTTGATATTTTTCAAAGTCTTATCGTCGGAAGTTCTGTATACCAGATACTTACCATTATCTTCTTTAAAATAACACTCTGTACCTTTTGCCTGATAATGTGCTACGGTCGCTTCTGCTTCCTCCACTGTCAGACAGGCTTTTGACATATTCGAGCGCTGTACCTCGTCAAACAGCTCCCTGAATTTTTCGCCTAATCCAAATTCCAGCACAGCGCCTGATAATACATATTGTAAATCGCAAAGTGCGTCTGCTACTTCAACAATGTCCTTTTCAAGAATAGCTACTTCGAGCTCTTTCAATTCCTCCGCCAACAGCGCCACACGCAACCGGCTGCGCTCTTCTGACGGGATAGCAGGTGCGGCTACGATCGGGTGTTTGAATGTTTTGTGAAATTCGGCGACTTGGTTAAGGCTATCCAGTTGTTGCATTGCTATATACTTTCTGTTAGTTTAAATATTTGATTATTGAGTGTCAAATGTGACTACACCGCGGGATTTTCTTTTACAAAACCAGATTGGTCTTGAACAATTTGATTGCGATCGCCAGCAGGATGATCCCGAAAATTTTCCGGAGTACATCCGTACCACCCTGACCGAGCTTTTTTTCAATCCAGGTCGATGATTTCAAAACCAGGTACACGAAGAACAGGTTGAGCAGGATGCCGACGAGAATGTTCTGGATCTGGTAAGCGGAACGCAATGCGAGTAAGGTGGTCATGGTAGCAGCCCCGGCAATAATGGGAAAGGCGATCGGAACAATGGAGGCAACGCCCACATCAATGTTATCGTGCTTGAAAATGTTCCTACCCAGGATCATTTCCAATCCCAACAAAAAGAGGATAATCGCACCCGCAATGGCGAAAGAAGCCACATCTACCCCAAAAAGACTCAGCAGCCTTTCGCCCAAAAAAAGAAACACGACCATGATGATTCCGGCCGTGATCGTCGCTTTTTCAGATTCTATCTTGCCAAGTCTTTTCCTGAAATCAACAATTACCGGCAGCGAGCCAAGTACGTCAATCACGGAGAAAAGAATGAGGGTGACGGAAACGATTTCTTTGAAATTGAACATGCGGCGACCATTGAGGTAGAACCGCAAAGTTGCTCAAAATCGTTGTATTTCGTCTAATATATTAAGACGAAAATAGGTCATTACCGTCACGGTAACTGATTAAGAGCCGCTTCCGGGAAGGAAGTTCAGGAAGGTGTTAAACTGCTTTTTGTACTTCTCTTCGTCGATTTTGTAAAAGAATGCGCCCTTTTTGGAGTATCCCTTTTGCTTTTCGTCGAGCTTGATCAGTAAGTTGGTGGACAGCAGTTTGCGGCTGAAATTGCGCTTGTCGAGTTCAGTTCCAAAAATTGCCTCGTAAAGCTTCTGTAATTGCGGAATAGTGAATTTCTCGGGGAGCAGCTCAAATCCGATCGGGTGCTGGGAGGCTTTGTATCGCAGGTGCTGGATCGCCATATCCACCATGGAACCGTGGTCAAACAGCAGCTTTGGAAGCTCTTGTACCGAAAACCATTGCGCCTCAAAATTCCTGGAAATCTTGTGCGCGTAATCCTCCACATTAATCAATGCGAAATAAGCCACTGAAACTGTGCGCTCTACGGGATCGCGATCGGGGCTGCCGAAGGTATGCAGCTGTTCCAGGTAAATGTCTTTGAGATTGGTAAGTTCGAACAGAATGCGGGAAGATGCGCCTTCCAGACTTTCGTCGGGCTGCACCCAGCCGCCCATTAAAGACCAGGTCCGGTCTTCATCTTCGATCCCCCTTTTAACGAGCAGTAACTTTAATTCTTCCCCATCAAAGCCGAAAATGATGGAGTCCAGGGCCACGAGGCATTTTGTTTGCGCCTGGTATTGCTTTAATAGGTCTAAACGCACAACTTAAAATTGCGGGAAATGGTGTTGATTTTATTTACTAAATACAAACCTTTCCGTTTACTACTCATTACTGCTTTCGCGCCATTTCAGCGAGAAAATACTGCAAAGCCGCTATTTCCTGGTCGGATATAGCAGGGAAATTCGCGATCCGGAAGCTGGTATCCTTATGTTTTCCATATCCGTTCCCGAGTGTGATCCCGTTCTTCCTGGCCGCTTCTTTGATCTCCGTGATCTTCTGCGGCGTGTTGGTCACCGCGATCACCGTTTCAGACCGGGCGGCTTCGTTCTTTACCAGCGGGTTATACTTGTTGGAAGACAGGAACCGGTACCAGCCAGCACTGCGTAATTTGGTTTGCTCAGCTACCTCGCTGATGGGCTTTACCTGCTGCATGATCTTGTTGAGCAGGTAGATACACAATGTGTTAGGTGTAAATGGAGTCTGATTTTTGAGGAAGTTCTCGCGTATAAAAAGCAGACTGTTATAATGCTTCTTTTCTCCGATCTCCTCGGCGCGTTCAATTGCTTTTGGTGAAACAATCATCACGCCCATTCCCGCAGGAAGTCCAAAGCATTTTTGCACCGATGCATACCAGATATCCGCTGACTGCCAGGGAAGTACCACGCCCGCCATAGAGGAAGTCGCATCCACCGCAATGAGGTTATCGCCCTCTGATCTCAAAGACTCCAGGAAACCTGCAGGAAGCGCAGTTCCGTTGGATGTTTCATTGTGGGTAAGACAAATCACCTCGCTGCCAGACAGTTTGCTGGCAAATGGAAGATCCGGAAGCTCATTCATATCGAATGAAAGCCCGCTTGCGCCGGAGGTAAGTTTCTGGGTGTATTCCATCCACTTCTCGCCGAATGCACCATTATAGATATGCAGGCTCGGCACCGAGATCAGCGATTGCGCAATAATCTCCCAGCATTCAGTGGCTGAGGAAACAAAATAAACTTCATAATCCGCAGGAACGTCCAGTTTTGATTTCAGGTTGCTGATGGTTTCTTCCATCATTTGCATAAAGGAACCACTACGGTGGTTCGCACTGATCACTCCACTTTCAACCGCTTCCTGCAAATATTGACCAACCTCATCGTAAACTTTGGAGGGCCCGGGATAAAATGTAATCATTATATAAATCCTTCGCGTATCATCGCTTTTTCAAGCTTTTCACCAAGCTCCTGAGAAGCTTTCAACAGTGGCAAGCGTACGTTTGAGCTACATATTCCTTTAATTTCCAGGCATTTCTTGATCCCAACCGGGTTGGATTCGATGTAAAGCAATGTATCGAATTCCAGGAATGAGAGCTGTAATCTGGCGGCTTCCCTGAACCGTCCTTCCAGCGCGTGCCAGGTTAGTTCACCAAACTCTTTCGGAAATGCATTGGCGATAACTGAAATAACTCCGTGCCAGCCCACGCTGATCATGGTAGTAACAAGGTTATCGTCCCCCGAAAGCAGCAGGAAATCGTCGGGAACACGCGAGGCAAGCTCCATACTTTGCTCTATACTTCCGCCCGCATCCTTGATCCCGATGATATTGGGGTGAGCAGAAAGCTTCACAATCGTATCCGCTTTCATATTGATAACCGTGCGGCCGGGAACATTATAAAGCAGCACAGGAACAGGAGAAGCGTCGGCAATTGCTGTAAAATGCGCAATAATACCGTCCTGAGTAGGTTTATTATAATACGGGCAAACAGAAAGAATTGCGTCGACGCCGGTGAAATCGGTTTCTTTAATGCATTCCAGTACTGCGCGGGTATCATTTCCGCCAACACCGTACACGATCGGGAGCGACTTGTAGTTGTTCTTGATCGTAAATGCCAGGATTTCACGTTTTTCGCGGGAAGATACTGTCGGCGATTCGCCGGTTGTTCCCTGTACGACCAGGTAGTCGCTACCGCCTTCACTTACCAGGTCGATCAGCTTTTTCAAACCTGTATAATCTACTTCATTCTCTTGATCGAAAGGAGTGATCAATGCGGCACCTACCCCTTTGAAACGTTGGTCCAATGGCATTATTAAACTATATAATTGGTTGATTTTCGAAAACGCAAAGTTAGCTTTCTAAGTCGTTTTACCTTACTTATTATCGATCATTGCCAAAAATTCTTCCTCCGAAAGAATTGTCACACCGAGCTTGCGTGCCTTTTCCAGTTTGGAAGGACCCATATTCGCTCCGGCCAGCAGGTAGTTGAGTTTACCCGAAACGCCGCTCAAAACCCTTCCTCCATTCGCTTCAATCTTCTCTTTCAGATCGTCGCGTTCAAAATTTTCAAATACGCCTGAAATCACGAAAGTTTTACCTTCCAGCACATCACTTTCCTTTTCTACAGGTTTTTCGTTGCTCTCCATTTGTAACCCGGCGGCTTGCAGGCGGGCCACGAGCTGCTGGTTTTCGGGCACGCTGAAATAAGACTCAATGCTCATCGCAATGCGCCCGCCGATCTCCGGAACCGCTACCAGCTGATCGTAGGTTGCGTTGCGGAGCGCTTCAATGGATTTGAAGTAAGTAGCCAGCTTTTCCGCTACAGTAGCGCCTACAAAGCGGATACCCAACGCAAAAAGGACATTTTTGAAAGGTACTGTTTTCGATAACTTAATTCCATTAAGAATATTTTCAACCGTTTTTTCACGAAAACTGATCTTCTTCGTTTTCCCGGTTTCTTCATTAAAAATACTTTTCTCAATACCCAGCAAATTCCCTTCATTAAGATCGTACAAATCTGCCGGCGTATTTACCAACCCCAGGTCAAAAAGCGTCTCGATCTTACCCTCGCCCAAACTTTCGATGTTCATTGCTTTCCGGTGAATGAAATGCTCGATCCTGCCTTTCAGCTGAGGCGGGCAGTGGCTGTCGTTCGGACAAAAGAATGCAACCTCTCCCTCATTCCGCTGCAGCTCGGAGCCACATTCGGGGCATTTTGTCGGAAATACGATAGGTTCAGTGGGGAACAGTTCGCGCTGGGTCACGTCCACGCCCGTGATTTTGGGAATGATCTCTCCGCTTTTTTCCACAAAAACGGTGTCCCCGATTTCTACGCCCAATCTTTCCAGCTCGTTTGCATTGTGCAGCGTCGCCCTTTTCACGCGGGTACCCGACAAATGCACACCTTTCACATCTTTGTACGGGAGCGCACGTTCTGTCAGATCACAAAGGTTCGCAACCGGCGTAATCGCGCCCGTTCTTCCCACCTGGTAAGTGACCATTCGGAGGATAGCCGGCTTGTTTTCTGCTTTATATTTAAATGAAATAGCCCAGCGCGGACTCTTGGCTGTAAAGCCCAGCTCCTGCTGCTGCTCAAACGAATTGACTTTGATTACAATGCCGTCGGTCGCGAGCGGAAGCGTCATTCTTTTCTCTTCCCATTCGTGGATATAAGCGATTACCTCATCGATATTGCTCACCTTTTTCCAGCCGGGAGAAACATTGAAGCCCCAGGATTTCAGCGCAAGCAGACTTTCCTCGTGACTTTTGAAAAATGCAGTATCAGACAGAAAAGAATAAATGTAACAATCGAGCTGCCGGCGCGCAGTCTCAGCAGAATCCTGCAATTTAAATGAGCCGGATGCCGCATTGCGCGGGTTTGCATACTGATTTTCACCCAGCGTGTCCATTTCTTCATTCAGCTTCTGGAATGAGCTCAGCGGCATAAAACCCTCTCCCCGGATTTCAAACAATGGCGGCAGCTTGTCCGATTTAACGCGCAATGGCAAGGTTCTGATGGTCTTTACATTGGTTGTAATCTCATCCCCTCTGGTACCATCGCCGCGCGTTACGCCTCTTACCAGAACGCCGTTTTCGTATGTAAAACTCAGGGATATACCGTCGAATTTGAGCTCGCAAATGTATTCGTAAGCCTCTCCATCGAGTCCGCGCTTTACGCGGTCATCGAAGTTGCGTAATTCCTGTTCATTATATGTATTGTCGAGCGAAAGCATGGGATACCTGTGGTACACGGTATTAAACGACTTTGTGATCGTCCCTCCCACGCGTTGCGTCGGTGAATCGGGTTGCCTGAATTCCGGATTGGCGTCTTCCAGTGCCTTCAACTGCTTTAAGAGCTGGTCGAACTCATAATCAGAGATTTCGGATACGCTATCCTGGTAATAGCGGTAGTTGTAATGGTTCAGCTTATCGGTAAGCTCCTGGATCTGCTGTTCGGGACTCATGCGGAATGGCGTTATGGATTCGGCCCAAATTTAAGATTTATTCGAAATTTTAGTAATTCCATGTGACCTGCCTGCAATCCGAGCGTCTAAACAGAAACACCTTAGCAAGCCAAAATGTATTCTGCTCCAATTTTATGTATTTTCGTAAAAGGCACTGAAAATGAAAACAATGGAAGCAACCGTATTTTACAATCCAGATCTTACGCAGATCATCAACGGAGAGGAAGTTATGTCGCCTAGTCCGAAGCTTTCTCATCATCGGGTTTCCAGGAAATTGCTGCACGCGCTAACGACTTATGTTGAAGACAATGATTTGGGAGAGGTTTTCACTGCGCCTTTGGACACGATCCTGGAAGAGAAATTCAATGTGCTACAACCGGATATATTGTTTGTTGCAAAAGAGCAGGCTGATATCATGCAGGATTGGGTCAGGGGCGCACCAGCAATGGCGCTCGAAATAGTTTCAAAAGGCTCGTACCGAATAGATACCGTTATAAAAAAGGAAATTTATGAGCGATATGGCGTGAAAGAGTACTGGATTGTGTTTCCTGAAAAAGCATTGATTGAAGTTTATACATTGCATTTGGGAAAGTATCTTTTGCATGGCAGTTTTAGTGGCGAGCAGCTGATTCAAACCCCTGTATTTCCAGACTTTGATTCTCAGCCAAAAGCCATTTTCAACATTTAAATAAGTAATTCGCTAATTTCGCCGGATATCGTTTTTACAAAAAGAAGATTTCCAATGGCTGAAATTGCCCCTTCCATACTAGCTGCCGACTTCGGCAATCTGCAACGCGATGTTGAAATGCTGAATGCAAGTTCGGCCGCATATATTCACGTAGATGTGATGGACGGTGCCTTTGTTCCCAATATCTCTTTTGGAATACCCGTTTGCGAAGCAGTTCATAAGCACGCCGGCAAGCCGCTCGATGTCCATTTGATGATCGAAAAACCGGAACGTTACTTTGAAGCATTTAAGAAAGCCGGTGCCTGGGGATTGACCATTCATTACGAAGCTTGTACGCACCTGCACCGGAACATTCAGCATCTGAAAGAGCTTGGCTTGTCAGCCGGTATAGCCTTAAACCCGCATACGCCTGTTGAGCTACTTACAGATATACTGGAAGATGTTGACCTGGTGCTGATTATGTCTGTCAACCCGGGATTCGGCGGACAGAAATTCATTGAAAATACCTATAAAAAAATCGCAAAGCTGAGCGCACTTCGTGAAAAATTTGGGTATTCATTCAAGATTGAGGTAGATGGCGGCGTTAATCTGGACAATGCACCACAACTTGTTAAAGAAGGCGTGGACATTTTGGTGGCTGGCAGCTTTGTTTTTAACTCAAATGATCCTGCGGCCACAATCGAAAAGTTAAGAAACAGCTAGTAAGATCTCAGCTTCCGCACAAATTGAATTTGAACTTGGTACAGAAAATCAGGAGCTGCCGCGCGCAGTTGCTTTTACCCGCATGCCTGGGAATACTGATTGCCTTTTGTCTGGGCTTTGTGCATCCATTTAAGTCAACCCAGGAGGCTGCGCCCAAATTTCCATTGAAAATCAGCCCCAACGGGAGGCATATTACCGACAATAACGGGGTTCCGTTTCTGATGGTAGCCGACGTGGCCTGGCAAATGCTGCGGCGGCTCAGCTACAATGAGGCGGTTCAATATATGGATATCAGGAAGTCGCAATCCTTTAACACCTTCCTGGTGCAGCTGCTGCCCATGCTGCCAAACCAGCGAAACTTCAACAAGGTCTCACCTTTTATCAACAATGACATTACCAAGCCCAATAAGGCATACTTCGACTATTTTGGCAAGATCATAGCAGCCGCCAGGGAGCGAAATCTGGTCGTGGGCATTGTCGTATCCAGAAAAAGCTGGAACGTTATTTTCGACACCCATAGTGAAACAGCGTGGAAAGAGTACGGCACCTACGTCGGCAAGGCTTTTGCCGGTTATTCCAACGTTATCTGGATCGTAAGTGAAGAAGAATACCAGAGTGCGGCGCAATTTGGCGCGATTGCGGAAGGGATCAGGTCGGTTTCGGAGGGACAGATACTGGCTTCGCTGAATACCTGCTCACCTACTAATCTGAATGAGAACCCTTCGAATTTTTCGAGTCTGAAATTCATTATCCCCGATTCAACAGTAACTCCTTCCGAGTACGCTGCATTGGCCAACTGGCAGAAAAACTCGGCAGAAGCTACATTAAGGCCATTTTTAATTGCAAACTCTGAGTTTCCAAGAGAGATAACCGATCAGTCTTCATTGATCCGGACACAGGCTTACCAATCTATTATGAGCTCGGCAGCGGGATTTTGCCACATGAGCACGATCAAGAATTTCAATCCAACCTGGAAAGTCAATATCACCAAAGACGGCGCAGAGTACATTCACGAGCTGGTGAAAATCCTCAAAGGTATCCCGTGGGAATACATGCAACCCGACAAGCCCGACCTGCTGCCCGACTCCATTGACAAAGCCGATATCGGCATTGTTTCCCTGTCCAATAAACGAATGTGCATGATGTACCTGCCCGAGTCCAGGCCCGTCAAAGTTGATCTGAAATACTTGCACGGAAGTGAGTTTGGCGCTGTCTGGTACAGTCCGCGGACAGGCCGCAGGTGGGACGGCGGAAAGTTCAGCACGGCAGAACAGGTTGTGGTACAACCACCCGACTCACAGCCCGGCTGGGACTGGATATTGCTGATCGGCTCCAAACAGTAAGTTTGGCATTCATCTGTATTCTTAATAATATTACTAGATACTGACTTGCCTCTGCCGGAAAGGAGCGCCCCCATGAATTTACTGACACGATTTATTACATTTTGCCTGCTTACCTCCGTTTTTCCCCATTACAGTGAAGCTCAGGAGGTAATATGGGCCAGCAAAGTACTTGGCTACTCTTCTGAATTACGGCCTTCTGCATTCGGCCACGCTTCCCGCGCCAAACAAATCCTGGGTGAACCAAATAAGCTGCCCGATTTCGGGACAAGTCCCTGTGCATGGTCGCCCGCCGAGGCGGACAACAGAAGTGAAGACTGGATCAAAGTCGGATTTGAAAAAGCCATTCCTGCAAAACAGATTGCAATAGCTGAGAATTTTAACCCGGGAGCGATTGTGCGGGTATATGCTTACGATCCTTCGGGCAAAGAGTACCTCGTAATGGAGGCGCCCGCCAGTCAGCAAACTGTGAAAGGACGGATGCTGCGGATTTTTCCAAAGCAACAAAACCTGATGGTCAATGCAGTGAAGCTGGTGATGCAAACCGGCAAAGTGTCAGGCTTTAATGAAATTGACGCGGTAGGGATTTCGGAAAGTCTCGAACCGATTGAAGCCCGCATCAATGTAGCGACAGGCATTGACTTTAAGTCAAAGAAGGAAAATCTGGGTAGCGCGATTAACAGTAGCGGTCAGGACGTGGCGCCGGTCATTTCGCCAGATGGAAAAACCCTTTTCTTCACCCGCAGCAATTTCGCCGGCAATGTAGGTAACCCGGCCATGCAGGACGTTTGGTTTTCGACAGCTAATGAGAAAGGTCAGTGGGCAAATGCAGTGAATATGGGTTCGCCGATCAATAACGCGGGACCCAATGCTGCGACCAGTATCTCAGCCGACGGCAAAACGCTTTACCTGATCAATGTGTACCGTCCTGACGGGAGTATGTACTTCGGGTTTTCCAAATCATTTAAAACCAAGACAGGCTGGTCTTTTCCTAAAGAATCCAAGATCCTGAATATGCTTGAAAAAACGGAGAGTGTTGAAATCACCGTTTCCCCATTTGAGAATGTACTGATCATTTCGATTCAAAGACCGGACACTGAGGGCGGCAAAGACCTTTATATTTCGTTTTTACAAAAAGATGAAACCTGGACAGAACCGCGCAACCTGGGTTCTCTGATCAATTCGGCCGATGACGAGGGTACTCCTTTTCTGGCGCTGGACAATAAAACGCTGTACTTTTCCTCCTTCGGGCACAGCGGCTACGGACGCGGAGATATTTTCCTGACAAGGAGGCTGGACGATACCTGGCTGAAATGGTCGAAACCGGAGAACCTGGGACCTTCTATTAACTCGCCTTTGTGGGATGCATACCTGAACGTACCTGCAACCGGCGATTATGCATACTTTGCCGCAAGCGAAAAAACACCGGGTACGGAGGACATTTTCAGGATAAGAATGTCGCCGGAGATCAAGCCGGAGCCTGTGGTGATCGTAGCAGGCAATGTGTATGAGGCAGAAACGACCAAGCCGGTCAAATCCGAGATTGTTGCCGAGATCAAGAAAGATAACTCGGTTTTCAGCAAAGCGACCTTTGATCCTGAAACCGGCGAGTACCGGCTCATTTTGCCATTGAAAGAAGTTTACAAAGTAGCCGCTTCCGGGGAAGGTTACTTCCCGATCTCAGAAGAAATAGACCTGATGGGTGACACCGGTTTTAAAACCATACGTAAAAACCTTTATTTACAACCAGTAAAAAAGGGAGCGCAGATTCGGCTGAGCAACACCATGTTCGCACAAAGCAGTGCCACTGTGATAGAAACTTCCTTTCCGGAGCTCGACCGCATTGTGAATGCGATGAAGACTTACCCGACCATGGAAATACTGCTGGAAGGACACACGGATAACCAGGGTGAAGTACAAAAAAATGTGAAGCTGTCGGCTGACCGGGTGGCCGAAGTGAAGAAGTACCTGCTCGCAAAAGGCATTGAAGAAAAACGCATTCAAACCAAAGCCTGGGGACCGGCCAGGCCGATTGCAAGCAACCAGACCGAACAAACGCGCCAGCGGAACCGCAGGGTAGAATTTACGATTCTTAAAATCTGAAAAATGCCCTGTTAAGGAAATTTGTTTATTTTCGCGGCTACTTGATATGTTAATTCCGTGCATTTTCTCAAAACGGAACCCACCAGCAAACATCTGATGTCCCAAAATTTCACAAGCGAAAATCTGCGTTCCTGGCTCATTTTAATTGTCATTCTGATTGCCGGAACCGCATTAAGATTATATCGTCTGGACCGGTTCAGCATTTTTTTTGATGAGAAAAGTACGATGGTTGTCAGCCAGGGAATTGTCCTGGAAGGCGCGAATCAAAAGCCGGTTTATTCAACGCAAAGACTTGCGATCAAGGAGTTTTGGAAAACGCCTCCACTGGATTACAGACCACTGCAGGTAATACGCTCTTTTACCTACGAAGAAATTCCGACTGCCCGCGCGTTTACCCCTGCTGAATTCTGGGCACCCAAAACAATTAACGATTATTACGACGCCCTGACGCGCAGCGATATTGGTAACAGCCCGTTCTATTACCTGCTCCTGCACATCTGGATGGACATTTTTGGCTTGTCCGACTACTCCGCCCGATCTTTCTCGGTGCTTCTGAGTGTGATGATCATCGGTTTGACTTACCTGTTTGGCCGACGCTTTTTCAGTGCGAATACCGGGCTGATCGCAGCTGCCATTGTTGCTGTCGAGCCATTTTTCATTGCATACAGTCACCAGGCGCGCAACTACTCGCTTACTTTTTTCCTGACGCTTCTGGCGACGTATTTCTTTCTTCAGATCATCGAAAACAAAGCGAGCAAGCAAAAAACGGCATTGTTGTACCTGGGCTACATTCTTTCTGCAGGGCTAGGTTTGTTGTCGCACTTTCTTACCATTTCCGTTTTGCTTGCACACGGTGCGTATGCACTTTTCTTTTTGAGGAGTATAAAAGGCTGGATCAGAATGGCGCTGGCCGCAGTGGCTGCATTGTCGGGACTTACCTGGTGGCTTACTTTGGGAGGCGGTAAATACACGTTATATACGTTAAAGGATCAGGCGGACCTTTATAAAAGAATGGCGGAGACGATGCCTCTAAACAATCCTTACGGAACAATCCTGCCAGCTACCCTCGGCAATGTATTTCAACGTGCATTACCGATTTTCACCGATCTCGTCATCTTTACAAATGGGCTTACAGATGCATTGGGCGGGAAAAGGAATATTGTAGTCGCAATTGCTACGGGCTTGCTGCTCATCCTCTGGTTTCGTTTCAGAAATCACATCAAGGCGCCGGAACATATTAAAGACAAAGTACCTTTCCTGTTCATCATTCTTGCCGGGCTGTTTTACAGTCATCATAAGCTGCAGTTCAGCATCTTCTCTGTCAGCATTTTTGCATTGTCGTTTATTCCCGATATACACCGGGCTGCCAGTACTGAGGAGCGTAAGAGATTGTGGATGCTCTATTTAATGGGACTGATCCCTACTTTTTTCCTGATCTTCATGGCATTCCGCGCGGGGCACACGTATGGTTTGAACCAGCGCTACCCGGGATTTTCATTTCCTTATGTAATTGTTTTGTTAAGTCTGCTGCTGCAATACTACCGCAAGCTGCAACTTGGATACAGGGTATTACTTTACGTGTTCCTGGCAATTCAGCTGTGCTTTGTAGGCTTGCGTCTGCGGGAATTTTACCAGGACCGTTCTACCAAATACGGCTATTTCGCGGAGCCTCGCATATCGAATCCTTATTACGCAGCAGCGCAGAAGATCAAAAGCACCTATCAGAAGGGAGATACCATCCTTTATCCCGCGATCAAACTGATAGCGAGGCGTGAAATGGATAAAACTTTCCTTCCCTACTCCGTTCAGGACGCTCAATTGACCAACCTTTACCTACCCAAAGACGCACAGTACATCCAGGTAATGGACACGACTGAAACCGACCTGATCAGGCTCAAAAAAGCTGGACAGCCGGTACCGATGGTAATTGTCAACCTGAAAGGTGTCCGTTACTGAAAACCCGCCAGCATAACCTGCCCTTTTCAAAGCCGTCCAATAAGATTTCGTATATTGCGCACTTAAAACACACGATTTGACCGTTATTTTGTGAGCAGTTCCCTACAATTGATATACACATCACGCATGACCGCAGAAGAGATATTGAATGATCCACGGCAAATAAGCGGTGAGCTCCGCGTTAAAATCCTGGGTTTATACCATAAAGCCAATGCAGGCCACATCGGCTGCTCCCTGAGCTGCATTGATCTGATGATCGCAGTGCTTTTTCTTCAAAAATCGGTTGACGATACTTTTATCCTGTCCAAAGGCCACGCAGCAGCTGCACTTTATGCCTGCCTGAATGCATTGGGCGAAATCACTGACGAAGAGCTGGATACCTTTTATCTTGACGGCACTACATTACCAGCCCACCCGGCTCCACGCCAGTACAAGGGAATTCCTTTTGCAACAGGTTCACTGGGCCATGGTTTGCCTATCGCGACCGGAATTGCGCACGCCGCCAAGGTAGCAGGAGAGGAAAGCTATTCCTATGCATTGCTTTCTGATGGCGAAACAAACGAGGGTACTACCTGGGAAGCAGCCCATTATGCCATTCAAAATCAGCTTGATAACCTGATGATGATCGTCGACAAAAACGGTTTGCAGGGTTTTGGCTTTACGGATCAGGTTTTAGGTGAAACAGCTTCTGTTGAAAAATGGAAAGCAATTGGTTTTGAAACCATTGAAGTGGACGGTCACGATGTTGTATCCATCAGTATGGCGGTGAATGAGCTGAAAAGCCACAAAAACGGATTACCAAAAGCAATTATCGCGAATACGGTAAAAGGCAAGGGTGTTTCCTACATGGAAAACAAGCTGGAATGGCATTACCTGCCGATGAACAAAGACCAATATGAGCAAGCAACCCTTGAAGTAAAGGAGCGCTATTTTAATGAATTGACGAATGCTTGACCATTTACCGGTTTACCGCGAAAAAATTGAAAGTTTAAAAGGGCCAATTTTCGTTTTCGGAGCCAGCGGCTTTATCGGCGCCAATCTTTTCAACGATATATTCAAGATCCGTAAAGATTGCTACGCATTGACACACGATGCGACCAAAGCCTGGCGGTTGAAGCTGTTGAATGTGCCCTTCGAAAATATTGTGCACTGCGATATCCTTTCCAATAACTCTGTTCAGGAGATTTTTGAAAGATACAAGCCCCAGACCATATTTAACCTGGCTGCTTATGGCGCTTACAGTAAGCAAAGCAATGTCAATCTGACCTACGAAACCAATGTAATCGGAACTGCCAATATCCTGCAAAACTGTACACCCGAAATGGTTTACATTCATGCGGGCAGCAGCTCGGAATATGGTTTTAACTGTACTTCTCCGAAGGAAACCGACCGTGTGGAGCCAAACAGCCACTATGCAGTTTCTAAGGTCTCGGCAGCCTATCTGCTTGAATATTATGCCAAAGTTGCCAGTCTGAAAACACTGAATCTTCGGCTTTATTCCATTTACGGGTACTGGGAAGAGCCAGACCGGCTGATCCCGAAGCTCATTGAAAATGCCAGAAGAAAGGAGCTGCCTTCGCTGGTATCACCGGATATCAGCCGGGATTTTGTTTTTATAGAAGACTGTGTCGAAGCATTTCTGGATGCCGCATTGAAGATCAGCCCAGCAACGTCCGGCAGGTCATATAATATTGCAACGGGCAAAAAGACCACAATGGGCGACCTCGTGGATGTTACCCGGGCCACATTTTCTATTACGCAGGAACCGCAGTGGGGCAGCTTTTCAAACCGTAAATGGGACCTGGCCGAATGGTATGGCGATCCCTCTGCTTTCGAGCAGGATTTTGGCTGGAAGGCGCGGACTTCACTGCAAACAGGGCTATCAAAATACAGTGCGTGGCAGGAAAGTATCAGCTACGAGAGTAAGGTAATCCCCGCATTTGAAAACCCGAAACTGAACCCGGTAATTACGGCGATTATCGCGTGCTACAAGGATGCGCAGGCGATTCCTTTTATGTACGACCGGCTGGTAAAGACCTTTAATGAACTTAAAGTACGCTACGAGATCATATTTGTAAATGACAGCTCCCCTGATAATCAGGAAGAAGTTATTAATAAAATCTGTGACAAAGACCCGAATGTAGTGGGTATCAGTCACTCCCGCAATTTCGGGTCCCAATCAGCTTTTCTGAGCGGAATGGAAATCGCGACCGGCGATTGCGTGGTTTTAATGGACGGCGATTTACAGGATCCGCCTGAAATTATCCCGGCATTTTACGAGAAGTGGATGGAAGGCAATGATGTGGTTTACGGTGTGCGCGTGCAACGCGAGATGAAGCCGCACATTCATTTTTTCTATAAGACATTTTATAAGGTTTTCCAGGGCCTCAGCTACATTCCCATTCCAAGGGACGCAGGCGATTTCTCGATGATCGACCGCAAAGTGGTTAAAGAACTGGTAGACCTTCCCGAGACGGAGCAATTTTTGAGAGGACTTCGGGCGTGGGTCGGTTTCAAGCAAACCGGCGTACCTTATGTGAGACCTGAGCGGATGTTCGGAGTATCAACTAACAACTGGACAAAGAACATCTGGTGGGCGAAAAAGGCTATTTTCTCGTTCAGTTTCGCGCCGCTTGAATTAATGAGTTACGCAGGTTTTGCATTGACCGGACTTTCGATTCTGGGAATTATCTGGCAAATACTGGCAAAACTGTTCTTTTTCCCGAATACTCCACAGGGTATCAGTACGGTAATTGTATTGATCGTGTTTTTCGGCGGATTAACAATACTGGGAATTTCGTTCCTGGGAGAATACATCACCAAGATCTTTGAAGAGACCAAAAAACGTCCCAAATACATTCGCACCAGGATCAGGCGAGGCCCTAAATCCTACAAAACAGCAGAAGAGATTCGCGCATTGGTAAAGCAGTTAAGGAAGTAAATAGTAGTAAACCATAACAACTCAACATTTTGAAATTTTCGATAAGTATTGAATATTTTCCAAATCCTGAGGGCCTTCATGGTAATTATCAAACAAAAAACGCTGCATACCTACCAATTGAAGTACCCTGCGGCTGGAAGCGCGATCAGTGAGTGGGCACTGAAAACGGAAATCGCAGATTGGGCAAATTTTAGTGAAGTTAAAGCTGTTTTTAATAGTGTTGATTTTGCAAGCGACAACCGGTACATTTTTAACATCAAGGGAAATCAGTACCGATTGATCGTAATGATGTTTTTCTCAGTCCGGACGGTTTACATTCGCTGGTTTGGAACACACGCAGAATATGATAAAATTGATGTTCAAAAAGTTTAAGGATTGTACTATGGAAATCCGGAACGAAACTGATTATCAGAAGGCTTTCAAAAAAATTGACAGCCTGGTTGCGGCTAGTTTCGAGCGATCGGAAAGTCAGCAGCACGAATTTCTTGAACTCGCGAAAGCTATTCAGGAGTATGAAAAAAAACATTATCCATTACACTCTTTCGAGACGGAGAGAGCTACTCATAAATAACAGTTTGATTCATCATCAACAATGAGAAAAGAATTTTCAAATGCCATGGAACAACTTGCAATGGAAGACGATTCAATCGTTTTCATTACAGGTGACCTGGGCTATAATGCATTGGAAAACTTGCAGGCGAAATTGGGCAAGCGGTTTATTAACGCTGGCGTGGCCGAACAGAATATGGTCGGAGTAGCAGCCGGTTTTGCACACAAAGGCTATAAGGTTTTTTGTTACAGTATTGCTCCATTCATCGTTTACCGCTGTCTCGAACAGTTCAGGAACGATGTGTGTTTCAACAATTTACCTGTTTTCCTTGTAGGCAACGGAGGAGGTTATGGTTATGGAATAATGGGAAGCAGCCACCATACCATTGAAGATCTGGCTTGTCTCAGCGGACAGCAAAATGCCAATGTGTGGGTACCTGCATTCTCTGATGAAGTGGAAGCAGTTGTAAGACAAATTGCTGCTGACAGCCGGCCGGCTTACCTGCGTCTCGGTGCCGGAAAAACAACACCGGCAAACAGCATCGCAACAGGCTCTTTCAAGATCATTCACAAGCCTGACAATGCCGATATCACAGTTTTTGCATTGGGCCCGATTGCCAACAATGTGCTGGCAGCTCTTTCTTTATCCCCCGAACTTTCGGCAAAAGTGAACGTGGTTACTGCCCTGCATTTTCCATTGACAATCGAAAACGATCTTGTTGAGCTGATCAAAAACGCACCGGCTATCCTGGTTGCCGAGGAACATATCAGCACAGGCGGGCTCGCACAGCAGCTTTCAGTTCAATTGCTGGAAAATGGCATTGCTCCGCGCGGTTTTAAGAGTTTGAAAGCCGAAGGTTACCCTAACAGTCGCTACGGAAGTCAGACTTACCACCAGAAGCAATCCGGCCTAGATCCTGATTCCATTTTCACGCATTTAAATCAATTACTTATACCGGCATGACAAAAAAGGCTTTAACTGTCATTCTGAGCCTGATCCTTTTGCTACCGGTCCTGATTTATTTTACGGTCTGGAACTACTACGCTATCAATATCCCCAAGTGGGACGACCACGCATTCAAGGCATTTATCATTGAATACAGCCAGGCAGCTGACTGGAAAGGCGAGCTTCGTGCACTGTTGCGTCAGCATAACGAGCACAGGATCGTACTTACCCGCATTTTCGCGTGGCTGGATTTCTGGATATTCGGGTCGCTGAATTACAAGCACCTGATGATCTGCGGGAACCTGTTACTCATCGGCGTGATCCCGCTTTGGTTTGAGTTATTGAAAAAGAACAAAAAGCCACTTTTCGCCTTACTGCCTGTCCCCTTTTTGTGGCTTACGCTTGCATTCTGGGAAAATATGTATTGGGGAATGTCGGCAGTGCAGAATTTTGGGGTAGTTACACTGACGCTCTGGACAATGTTCCTTTGTGTGAAGCCCAAAACGCTCCCATTTGTCATCTCACTATTCCTGGCGGTACTCACAATGCTTACGAGCGGAAATGGGCTCCTGGTGCTACCGCTGGGCGCATTGCTCTTGTTTTTATCAGGCGACCGGAAACGTTTTGCAATCTGGATCCTTTGGAGTGGTGCCGCTGTTTTCGGCTATTTTTCGACTTACGAGAAGTTCGATAATAACCCGGTTACAAGGGCTGGCGTTTTTCAGCTGATCAAAGGTTATATGTCTTTCCTCGGCTCTTTTGCAGAATCATTCCCTGTACTCGACCACTTCAAGGTTTGTTTCTTCCTGGGTATTGTCCTGTTCTTCGTGGCCGTCTCAATTGTTTCAACAACGCTTTTCAGGATTGTCAGAAATAAATACACGAATAAGTTTGAGAAAACAACTGACTTGTTCTGCCTGGGAACTGTATTGTTCATTCTTGGAACTGCGCTGATCGTTGTTTATTCCCGCGCCGGATTCGGCATCGAAACATTGGTTACGAGCCGTTATAAGATCTACTCGGTCCTGCTGCTGCTCGTCGCCTACCTCTACGTGGTAATACCGATCAGGGGTTCGTTCCTGACACCGTACATTACGGCAATCGTCTTCCTTGCTGTGGTTTTCAATGTTTTCAGCTATCATTACCACCTTGTAGATGCCTACAATCTTCGTAAAATGCTGGTGACCGCACAATTCAACTCGACGTTTACGGACAAGTCTTTGCATTACCCTGCCGATACATCCTTTGCAGCCAATATCGTTGAGAAAACACCTGTTATTTACGATAAATGGCTTTCACTGATCAGCATTGCAGACAGGCAGAACTATGCCGGCGGATCACGCGGAATGGTGGAGCTGTTTGACAATACCACATTCAAGAAAGGTGAAAAGTCGCTGCTGGTCGAAAACAACCTTTTCAGCAGTCAGCGTTTACAGGACAGCGGTGTTTATGTGCTGCTGAGCTCAAAAGACCGGTATTACATCTTCCCGGCTTACCGGACACGCAATAAGAGCCGCAAAGAGCTGTTCTTGAAGCAATACTACTTTTCGAAAGGTTTTTATGCGGATATCCCGTTCACAGAACCGATCGAAAAAGGGGTGTATAATGTGGCATTAATCCGTCAGGACGGGGATAACACCGGTATACTTTTCAAAGACGAAAAAATCACGATCAATCCGATCAAAGCCAACAAGGTCAGGGTAAACTGGTAAACATGCGCACGAATTCATCAGGACATATTATTCAGCTGGACGGGATCCGCTTTATAGCGATCGCCCTCGTGCTGATAGAGCACCTTTTTGTAGAGGTGAATACAATCCCCGTAGGCGCAACAGGTGTTACTATCTTCTTTGTACTCAGTGGTTTCCTGATTTCCCGCATACTTTTAAAAAGCAAGGATAAAAATTACGGTACCGAGGGCGGTTTTAAAAAATACCTGGGCAAATTCTTGGTTCGCAGGACAATCCGGATTTTTCCGGTTTACTACCTCGTCATCTTGCTTCTGTACATTTTCAATGTACCTCCAACACGTGAAAAACTGGGTTGGCTGGCTTTGTATGGTACCAATATTTACATGGCGACCTACAAAAGCTGGATGGGTTCAATGGATCATTTGTGGTCGCTGGCAGTTGAGGAGCAGGTATATCTCATTTTTCCATTCCTGATCTTTTTTATACCCAGAAACAAGCTGGTACCCGTGCTCGGGATCATGGGCGCACTCAGCATTGCGTTCCGGTTATACTATTACTATGCAAATCCCGGGTTTGGAATTGACGACTGGATCGTAACGTATGTGAGTACACCGGCTTGTTTGGATTCATTTGCATTAGGTGGCTTAATGGCCTGGCTGCAGGTTTATAAAACTAGTTCCTTTGAGAAGTTATTCAGTAAATCCTGGCCGGTCTGGCTCGCTTTTCTGGGCTGGGTATTATTGCAAACCTGGTCGAAAACCTTTGAAGACAGGTTCAACATCTCGTTTGTCGTATTTGACAGAACGGTATCATCTCTGTTCGGCTTTTTCCTGATTGGCCGGGCGATTATGGGATATGGGGGGATCATGGCTGCGTTCCTGGAAAACCCGGTGATCATATACTTGGGTAAAATCAGTTATGGTTTGTACCTCTATCACAATTTTGTGTACAATCATTTTCACAGTGGACCAATGCACCCTACCGTGCGCCTTTTCAGGAAAATTTACCAGTATGTACCTGATCTTAAAGGCTCTGTGGCCTTTGAAGCGTTTGTCGTAATGGCACTTACAATAGCCGTGGCATCTTTTTCATGGCATTTCTTTGAAAAGCCTATCAATGCGTTAAAGGATAAGTACGCTAAGTAATTAATCATTTGACATATCAAGGTTCCAGCCTTTATTTATTAATTTCGCGTAACCATACCAAATAAAATTCTGCATGTCATACCGTCTAAGTATAGTGATGCCCGCGTACAATGAACAGGATTGTATAGAAAAAGTAGTTTATAATTGGACAGACTTCCTGAAACAAACTTTTCCCAACGATAATACAACGCTCATTGTCATCAACGACGGTTCCAAGGACAACACAAAAGTGCTTTTGGATAAACTGGAAAAAGAAGTTTCCAATCTGACGGTGATCAATCAAAAGAATGGCGGCCACGGCAATGCAGTTGTAAATGGATATCGCAAAGCACTGGAACTCAATTCTGAATACGTATTTCAAACCGACAGCGACGACCAGTTCGTTTCAGGTGACTTTCATAAATTGTGGGAAAAGCGTGATCGTTCACAGTTTATTCTGGGCTATCGCGAAGTAAGGCACGATGCAGGTGTGCGTCTGTTCATTACCAAGTTCCTGCGCAGTACCATCTCCCTTGTTTACGGTACATATATTATGGACAGTAACATTCCATTCCGTTTGATCAAAGGGAGTTTTCTTCAAAAATTAATGAACCAGCTTCCAAACCCGGAGCCTTTTGCGCCTAACATTTTCCTTTCGGTTATGGCCAAAAAGTCCGGACAAGAACTGTTTGACATACCTATCACGCATAAAGACCGTGAAACCGGAACCGTATCGATCGTGAAATGGAACCTGTGGAAAGTTTGTATACGAAGCTTCAAGGAACTGCTGCGTTTTCGTCTTGAACTCAATAAGAAGGTCAGAGCGATACGTGCTTAAAACATAAGCTGTGTCAAAAAAGAGCATTTTCATTGTCCTGTTGATTGTTATCATAGCGTCGGCAGGATATTTCTTATATAAGTGGACACGTGGTTCCACGGCTGCATGGAAGTTTATACCCTCCAATGCAGTGGTGGTGATAACCAGCGAACATTTGCAGGATTCCACCTATGTGGCTACCGAGGCAGGTCTTGATTTGAAAAGGCTGCCGCTGCTAGATGTTGCGAGCGACAACCTTTCCCTCCTCAACCTGCTTACCACGGATAAAAAGCGGCTTTATAACTTCCTGAAATCAAAAGCTGTCTCCTACTCTTACCACCCTCGTACTGCAACTGAATGGGGTGTTTTGATGTATATTCCTGTTACTTCCGAGGAAGAACAGTGGCTTTCGAGTCCGCAAAATGCAAACATCCGGGCATTGCACCATAATTTCCAGAATCACCGCATTACCGACATTATCGACCGCAATTCACGGCCGCTGTTCTCTTACCTGGTTGAAGATAATCTTTTGATCGTGAGCTATTACGGTGACCTGATCGAAGATGCAATGCGCGCTTCTTCCCTCAGCATTCAATCGTTCCGGCTGCGTTCCAGGTTTTCCAATATTGATGATTCCGAATTTGGCACCAGCATTTACCTTCGCAACGATGCCTGGAAATCGGTGGTTTCACCAGATAATGCGATTGGCATATACACCGAATTCGCCAGGAACTTCCCGACTTACCAGGATTTCCACATTGAATCAAAGCTTGGTAAAAAAGGGAATCTGACATTGAAATCGCTGGGCAGCGACGCTCCGGATTACTACATGGCGAATATTTTAAAGGATATTCCGGGAATGCCCTTTGCAGGTCACAAGCACATTTCGCAGCAAACTTCATTTCTATACCGCTCAGCTGCTGCGGACAAAGCCGCCTTCCAAAAAGAGTTTTCAAAATGGCATAAAAAATATAAATCGTCCTCCTGGGATAAGCTGAATTACTATATTTCTTCTGAAAGTAACCTGCTCATCAACAATCTCGGTTCCGAGCTGATCTTGTGCCAGCTGGAAGAAAATAACAGTATCAGCGACGGGAAGATCTTGCTTGCAGAGTTTTCAAATTATGACAAAGTGCGGCCGGTTTTACAGAAACTTGCGCGGCTGTCGAACACCGAAACAAATGCGTCGGTGGACCAGTACCAGGGTTATGATATTTATTCAGTGCCGATTCCAGAGTTGCCTTCCGGGCTTTACGGACCAATGTTCTCAGGATTTCCACGCAGCTATTTCACTTATGTGGCGCCCTATCTCGTGATCAGCAACAATTCACAGGTTTTACAGAATTACATTGTCGATTACGAAAACCAGATCACCTGGAAACAATCTCCCGAATACGACAGTGTTTTAACCAAAACAAATGTAGAAGCCCAGCTTTCGGTGATCGTAAACCTGAGAAAAGCACAAACGCGGGCAGGAAATGAGGGATTTACCAAGTATTCCGACCTGATCTCAAAAATGGAATCGGTCTCTTTTCAATGCCGTTATGCAAAGGGCGAGGCTTTTCCGGAGATTACATTTACACCTAAAAAACGGCAGACAGCCAGCAAAGTACTTAACCGCACTTTCCTCAATATTGATATCGAATGGCCTGATCTCTTTGACACGGAACTAACCGCATTGCAGAACCCGATCGATGGAAGTTCAGAAATTCTGCTGACCGATAAAAGCAGCAATCTTTTGAGGACCAATAACCTGAGAGAAGGTAAAACAGAGGTGATCGCCAAGCTGGACGGCCCGATTGTTACGGCTTCCTACAAGGTCGATTTTCTGAATATCGGCAGGCAGCAACGCATTTTCGCTACTGCAAAAACGATTTATGCGCTGGATGAAGATGATTCTACGGTAGTATCTACATTCACCGGTATACTCCCCTCCTCCGCCGATATCAATGCATTGTATTCCATTGACGGAGGCGACGAAGGCAGTAACCGCTTTATCATCAAAACTACTGCGGAAGAGCTTTTCATTTGGGAAAGTGTGACCAAGCCGGTGAAAAGACTGAACAGCTCTGTGCGGTTTGAGAACATTCAAAGCCCCGTTATCGCATTGAACCAGATCGGCAACAAAGGGTTTATTGTCACACAGAAAAACGGCAAGATCTACCTGCTGAAAGAAAACGGCAGCGTACGGCAGGGTTTCCCGGTTGATATCCTTACACGGACTGCGAGTGCATTCACCTGGACACAGGATCCCGGAACCGGTCAGCCGGAGCTGGTGGGCGTAAGTGTTTCCGGTGAGCTGGTAAGGATCAATATGGAGGGAAAAATCACTTCCAGAAAACAATTGCTGCGCCCGGAACCCGGTTCTTCTTTCAGGACATTGTTTGACCGGAATTCCCTTGACTGGATATTGGTGAGATCTGTTAACTCGAAGACCGCGATCATTAACAAAGATGGAAAAGAGCTGTTTGAGATCAAGGATATCCTCCCAAATCCTGTTATCCAGTATCATTTCTTCGGCGTGGATAACCGTTTTATCACTATTAAGTCGGGAGGCTATACCACTGTTTTTGATATGAGTGGCAAACGTTTGGGCGACAAGGCTATTCCATCCGAAATGCCGGTGCAGCTTACGTATCAGCCAGGCTACTACAAATTATTGATTTTCAGCAGATCAGAGAAAAAGATCCAGGTTTGGTCTGTCAAATTGCGATAGTTAAATGAAGATTCTGAAATACTTGTTGCTGATTCTTGGCTCGGTCGTTTTTGCGATCGGGCAAAGTCAGTATCTGCTTACGAAGGTGGGAGAATGGAAGCTTATCAACGATGGTTACCAATACGGAGACCTTTACAGGTTATCGAACCTATCGGACTTCAAAGATCCCAGGCGCACATGCACCGATTACATTCCGCCCGCCAAAGCGCCGGGAATGCGCAAAGTTCACCTTTATATCATTGGAGACAGCTTTACGGAAGCGCAGCGCGTGGGCTTGAAGGACTTTTCTGTTGATGCATATACCTACGTCCATTGGTCTGATTTCCTGCATATCAAGCTTGATACCACAGAGACTAACATACTGCTTTTAGAATCAGTAGAAAGACATTTTCGCCAGAAAATGGTTAGCCCGATTCAGGTACTGATCCCCGATACTGCAACTTTCAGGACTGAGGTATCACCGCCTCCGTTTATGAACAGGCTTGACGATGCTTTCAATGCGACCTACACACGCGACAGGCTGGACGCTGTTTTATTCCAGAATGACTTTTTCCTGCGTGTTAAGGAATGGAGAGCAGATCTGCAGCACCGACTTTTCGATCGTGTTAATGAATCCGTAACGATGGTGAATAATGACCAGGATATGGTTTTCTATATGGATACCGACACTGCCGGCGTAACATCTTCTTTCAAGGAAGTGAGTAATGGTGAAATCGATACGATGGTACTCAACCTGAATGAAAGTCGCAAGTTTGCTGAATCCATAGGATTTGCGCATGTTTTCTTGTCTGTGATACCCAATAAAGTTTCCGTATTAAATCCCGGGTACGGTGTTTACAATCATCTGATCGAACGCATTTACGCCCACCCGAAACTGAATATGCCGACAATCGACGTACTTGCCGATTTCCGCAAAATGGGACGCAGTTCTTATCTTAAAGGCGACTCGCATTGGACCTGTGCCGGGCAGTACTTGTGGCTCAACAAGGTAAATGCGGAGATCAACAGCATGGTTTCTGCTAAATCACGCGTTCTCTGAATCAGAAAAATCTTCTGCATTGCTCATTTTGGCAGTCAGCTTGCCTACTGTTAGTCCCTGCACGATTATCGAGAACAGTACCACGAAATAGGTGATTGCAAGCAGGATATCCTTGCTTAATCCACTATCTATCGATAAGGCGAGCGCAATGGAGACCCCGCCCCGCAAGCCTCCCCATACCAGGATCGTAATAGATTTCTTGCCAAACCGGTTACGGAATGGGATAAGCCTCACCGGAATGTAAATGGAGATAAACCGCGCGAAAAGTACCACCACGATTGCCACGATACCCGCCCAGCCGTATTGCTTCAAATCAGGAATAAGCAACAGCTCGAAACCGATGATCAGGAACAAAATCGCATTTAATATTTCGTCGACAAGCTCCCAGAACTTATCGATATAGTCACGTTCCGTTTCCGAAACGCCACCCAGATTTTTACCATAATTACCTACAACAAGACCGGCCGCAACCATAGCCAGCGGTCCCGACATGTGCATCGCCTGAGCCGCAAGGTGCCCGCCCATGACAATCGCCAGCGTGATCAAAACGTGCACATTATATCCGTCAACCCGGTAGATCATTTGCGAACCGACAAAACCAAGTAATAATCCCAGCACAATGCCGCCCAGCGCTTCCTTGATCAAAAGCATGGAAATGCCGCTAAACGAAGTATTTACCTCCTCTCCCCGGGCAATTGCCAGCATTAAAATGAAAACCACAACAGCCACGCCGTCATTGAAGAGCGACTCGCCGGCAATCTTTGTTTCGAGTGATTTGGGCACGCCAGCCTGCTTCAAAATACCGAGTACTGCAATAGGATCTGTGGGGGAAATCAATGCGCCGAAAACAAGGCACTGGATCAATGGAATGTGAATACCTGTGAGCGGCAGCAGGTTGAACATCATAAAGCCGATCACGAAGGTAGAAATCACCACGCTGATCGTCGAAAATACAATAACGGGGATCCGCTGCTCCCTGAGATCTTCCAGGTGCAGGTGGATCGCGCCTGCGAACAGTAGGAAGTTCAGCATGGCGCCCATCAGGATCTCGGTAAGGTCCACACTTGCGATCAATGTGGAGATGCGCAAAAACGTTCTTGGAAAGAGGCTGTCAGTCGCAATCAGGCCCATGGAAACAATCAGTGCGATCACCATAACACCAATGGAAGCAGGTAACTTTAAGAACCTCGCATTGATGTAGGAAAAGACAGCAGAAAGGACAATTAAGGCAGAAAACGAGTAATACAGCTCCATAAAAAAAATTTAGACTAGTCAAAAATAACGATTACTGATAAAGTATTCAATTCAGGCCGGGTGAGCAGGGGTAATTCTAAGGGTATTCTAATGTTCTGTAATTGACAAGGTTTGCCCATTTCAGAGAATGCCGCCGACTGTTTTCAGCATTTTAAACTGATTCTTTCCTACATTTAAGAATGTGATTTGCCGGCAGCATTCACCTGTAACTATTCTTCATGGAAAAGCCTTTCTTCCCGCATATTTTCACGAAAATGTACCTGTGCAGGATCTTGCCCGCATTTGCTCTTGCATTTATTTCAAACTACGTTGCAGCGCGGGACCAGTTACGGCCGGGATTTGATAAAGCAGAATACACGGAGCTCTTCCAAATGCATGTGCTCCTTTACGATTCAACTAAAACCGATACCACACGTCCCAAAATAGTTGTTCCACGGCCTGCGCATTACCAGTCCGTCTACCAATCTCCCATTGTAGGTCTTGATAACAAATGGGGTTTATGGAAGAAAAATGATCGGGTGGCGGCTATCAATGTGCGGGGCACTACGCTGAACCCGACGGGCTGGCTTGAAAACTTCTACGCGGCGATGGTGCCAGCCAGGGGAGAACTGCAGCTTTCCAGCACATTTACCTTTAGTTATCATCTGGCCGATCACCCAAAAGCAGCTGTGCACATCGGCTGGCTGGTCGGCACTGCATTCCTCGCGAGGGATATCGTCCCTAAAGTAGATTCTATGTACCAGGCCGGAACACGTGAATTTCTGATCATGGGGCACAGCCAGGGCGGCGCAATCGCTTACTTGCTGACAGCGCACTTATATGCACTCCAGAAAGAGGGGAAGCTGCCGAAGGATATCAGGTTCAAAACGTATTGCAGTGCCGCCCCGAAAGTGGGTAATACTTACTTTGGCTATGAATATGAGCACCTGATCGACGGAGGTTGGGGTTACAATGTAGTGAATGCGGCTGACTGGATTCCCGAGGTTCCATTTTCCGTGCAGACGCTCGACGATTTCAATAAAACCAATCCATTTAAAAACATAGATGGTATCATCAAAAAGCAAAAGCTGATCGCACGGGTTGCGATGAAGCATGCGTATAAGAAAATGCGTAACCCCAGTATGAAGGCGCAACGGAACTACGTGAAGTATCTTGGCAATTATGCTTCAAAATCTGTCAAAAAAGTACTTCCTGAATTTCAACCGCCGGTTTATGCGAATACGAGTAACTACGTCCGCATTGGTCCGACTATCACATTATTGCCGGACGAAGCGTATTATCGCAATTTCCCCGATTCTGAAAAGGATATTTTTGTCCATCACCTCACAGCGCCCTATCTGTACCTGATAGAAAGATATAAATACTAAATCCGTTTCCCCCGATTATACAATGCGAATACTGCTGATTTCACTCCTGCTTCTTACCCACCTTTTTGCGAATGCCCAGTACAAAACGCGTTTTGAAACAAGCGGCGGCAAGCAAACACCGACTTACGATGAAGGTATCGCGTTTTATAAACTGCTCGCAAAGAATTTCCCGCAGATTCAGATCACCGAAAAAGGCCCGACAGATAGTGGCTGGCCGCTGCACCTGGTACTGTATTCGAAAAACAAGGTTTTTGATATTAAAAAGCTGAAAGCGCAGCGCAAGGCAATTTTGTTCGTCAACAATGCGATTCACCCGGGAGAATCCGACGGCGTGGATGCTTCCATGATGCTACTCAGGGATATCGTAACAAATCCAGGTAAGTACCCTGAAATGGATAGTGTGGTGCTTGCAATTATTCCATTCTATAACATTGGCGGCGCATTGAACCGGAACAGTACGACGCGCACCAATCAGGAAGGTCCTGAGGAATATGGATTTCGGGGAAATGCGCGCAATTATGACCTGAACAGAGACTTCATCAAAAGTGATACGCGAAATGCACGGAGTTTCGCGGCTATTTTCCACGAGCTGGACCCCGATCTTTTTGCAGATACGCACGTAAGCAATGGAGCAGATTACCAATATGTGATGACCCTCGACTATGCGCAGAAAGACAAGCTGGGCGGACCGCTGGGCGATTTCAACAATGATGTTTTCCTGCCTTATATGTACAAACACCTGAAAGAGGCAGGGTTTGAATCCACTCCTTATGTAAATGCCTGGGGCCAGACGCCCGACAAAGGATTTGTTCAGTTTCCTGACTGGCCGCGGTATTCTACGGGTTATGCGGCATTGTTTCACACGATTGGTGTGATGACAGAGACCCACATGCTCAAACCGTACGATCAGCGTGTGAAGGTCACGTACGCTTACCTGCACGGGAACCTCAAATTCCTGGCTGCTAACAGGAACAAGCTGCTGAAATTACGCCAGGAAACGAAAGAATCGGTGAAAACGCAGGAGCGATTTGCGATAACCTGGCAGGTGGATAAGGAGAAAAATACGCAGATCGAATTCAAAGGGTACGAACCAGAGTATATCAAAAGCGAGGTAACCGGAGCCCAGCGGCTTCATTATGACCGCACAAAGCCATTTACCAAAACAATCCCTTTCTATGATACTTACGTTCCGCTGGACGAAGTCACGAAACCAGATGCATATGTGATTCCGCAAGGCTGGCATAACGTAGTTGCATTGTTGAAACTCAACCAGGTATCCATGCAGCAGCTTGAAAAAGATACGGAACTTGATGTTGAAACCTACTATATAGAAGATCTGGAATCACCAAAGTCGCCATTTGAGGGACATTACTGGCATACCAGCGTAAATGTCAGAACTGAAAAACAAAGGCTTCCCTTCAAGAAAGGAGACTGGTATATACCTGTCAACCAATGGACTAACCGCTATATTGTAGAAACATTGGAACCGAAAGCAGTGGACTCCTTTTTCAAATGGAATTTCTTTGACACGATTTTGCAGGCGAAGGAGCATTATTCCAATTATGTCTTTGAAGATCTGGCGGCGGCGCTTCTTGCCAAATCACCTGAGCTGAAACAAAAGCTGGAAGCAAAAAAGAAAGCCGAACCGGAGTTTGCAAAGAATGCAAATGCCCAGCTCGACTTTATTTATGATCAGTCGGTTTACCGCGAGAAGGAATACTTGCGGTATCCGGTTTTCAGGGTTGTTAAATAGATTATTGCATGATCAGAACCTGAATCCGAGGCTGAAACTGAATTCGCCGGTTACCTGCAGGCCACGGATAACGGTGGTAGATACCTGGTACTTTTCCCGGTCCACATACCTGGAACCCAGGCCACCGTTGAGGCTGATCTGAAATTTGGGTGTAACCTGAAAATTAATGTAGTTGTTAACCAGCAAGCCCATTCTCACCCATTCAGTGTTTTGCTCGTTTGA
Source organism: Dyadobacter sp. Leaf189 (assembly GCF_001424405.1). Taxonomy (GTDB): domain Bacteria; phylum Bacteroidota; class Bacteroidia; order Cytophagales; family Spirosomataceae; genus Dyadobacter. The sequence goes on along the minus strand of NZ_LMPS01000001.1, from coordinate 1,550,031 downwards.
GATATACCCGCCTGTATTGGGATCGTAGATCGATGAATTATTCCATCTTTCGCCTTTGCCGAAGAAGAAGTTCGGACCGACGGCATAGGTAACTTTTCGCTGTCCGAATGGATAGATTTTTAAACCGGGAGAAAAATAGAACATGTAAGATCCATTGTTATCTGACACGTCAAAGATGTAGGTGGAAGTTCCAGGAATGGTGACAGTCAGCGGAATAATGATTCCGAAATAGCCTTTTTTGTCCACTATACGCTCGTAGCTGATGCCGAAACCGGGGCCGCTGTCAAGTGCTTTAAATGGAGAGATGTTGATCAGGTTAGCGCCGAAATCTTCATTTTCACGTTCTACGACGGTCCTGGCCCGGCCACCATCAATTCGGTCGGTCATGAAAACGGTTTGTCCATTTTCGAATTCAATGCGTAGAACATCCTTTTTGAGGATCACGAAATTGGCGCTGCTCTCTTCCTTGTTAATCTTGTAAGTAATGCGGTCGACGCCTACTTCGGTTACCTTTCCTTCGACTGTTTTTCCATTTTTCCTGACGATGATATCCTGCGCGTGTACGGCAAAAAACATGAGGGAGAGCAGGAATGTTAAAGTACTGTTTTTGATCATGGCTACATATGGTTGATGAGAATTAGCTAAATTTATGAAAAGGGCAGACAATCGTGCGATATTTTTTCATGAACGTTAAAAACGTAACTGCTGTTATACCGTCGGCCGCTGGCCACAATAAAATCTGGCTGGGAATCAATATCTGAAACAGCCGCTAAATAAAACAAATGACATTTCAGGAATTAACACTCATTGAGCCTATTACGAAGGCTCTGAAAGAAGAAGGATACACTACCCCCACCCCTATTCAGGCAAAAGCGATCCCGATTATTTTAGACCAGAAAGACCTGCTCGGCTGCGCGCAGACCGGCACAGGAAAAACGGCCGCTTTTGCAATACCTATGTTGCAACTGCTTTACAACAAGCCTGTTGGCAATACCGAGAGACAGCGGATCCGCGCATTGATACTAACACCAACGAGGGAACTTGCGATTCAGATCGGCGAAAGTTTCGCTGCTTATGGCCGCCATACCGGGTTAAAACATACAGTGATATTCGGTGGTGTCGGGCAGAAGCCCCAGACCGACGCATTAAGAAGAGGAGTTGATATCCTGGTGGCGACACCGGGCCGCTTGCTCGACCTGATCACCCAGGGTTTCATTAAACTCAACCAGCTGGAATTTTTCGTTTTAGACGAGGCAGACCGTATGCTGGATATGGGTTTTGTGCATGACGTCAAAAAAGTTATAAAATTATTGCCGGCTAAAAGGCAGTCACTTTTCTTCTCGGCTACCATGCCGGCTGCAATTGTGCAGCTTGCGGGAACGATCCTGAACCAGCCTGTAAAAGTGGAAGTAACTCCGGTTTCATCCACAGCTGATACGATCAGACAGTCTGTTTTCTTTGTGGACAAATCGGATAAGAATTCGCTGCTGCTGCATATTTTGCAAGACCAGTCTATTTCAACTGCATTGGTTTTTACACGTACCAAACACGGAGCCGATAAAGTGGTGAAGGTTTTGAGAAAAGCCGGCGTTACATCGGAAGCTATCCACGGTAATAAATCGCAGAATGCACGTCAAAATGCATTGAAAAACTTCAAAAGCCAGACTACCCGCGTTTTGGTAGCAACTGATATCGCTGCCCGCGGAATTGACGTAGACGATCTTACCCACGTGATCAATTATGAAATCCCGAATATTCCGGAAACTTATGTTCACAGGATTGGGCGGACCGGCCGCGCGGGAGCAAAAGGGATTGCTATCTCCTTTTGCGACAAAGAAGAAAAGCTTTTTCTACGCGACATTCACAAGCTGATCGCCAAAAACATCCCGGTTGAGACCAACCATCCTTTTGCTGTATTGAGGTAAATGCGTAAGAGTTACTCTGATATCAGCTTGTCACAGGCACTGGATTTGACCAAAAAGCCAGGTTCAGTGCTTGTTGACGTGCGTGAGCAATGGGAATTTGAGGAATTTAATGAGGGCGGGATCAACATCCCGCTCGCTGATATCAGGGAAAAGAGGGAGCTGCTGGCAAACTACGATCCTATTATTGTGATCTGCACCAACGGTGTTCGCAGCAAGGTAGCTGCGATGGACTATTGCCGGGTGCCTGAATGGTCTGAAAAGACCATTTTTCATGTAAAAGGCGGCATACTCGAAAGTTAGGCTGCCTTCCTGCAAATCCCTATACAGTCAATGTACCGCTGAAAACCTTTACGGCCGGGCCAATCAGATAAATATCGCTGAATTCGCCATTGTCAGTGTTGGTAAAAGCGACTTGCAGCGTACCGCCGATTGTTTCTACTTTGATCGGACTTCCCCAGCCTTTTCTTAAATGGGCAGATAATGCACAAGCTGTAACGCCGGTTCCGCAGCTGAACGTTTCATCCTCTACCCCGCGCTCGTACGTTCTTACGCTCAGATGGTTCTCCTCGATTATCTCAACGAAATTCACGTTTGTGCCGCCTTTGGGTCCATAAACCGAACCATACCGGATCTCGCTTCCTATACCTACAACATCTGCTTCATTTACATCATCCACATAAGTGACGTAATGTGGGGAGCCTGTATTCATGAAATCAAATGCATCGTACCGCTCCAAATCTTTCACTCCCGACATTTTTAGCGTGATGGTGTCGCCGCTGATTGTAGCTTCGTGCTCGCCGTCAATAGCTATAAACCGCGTTTTACCGGAGAAAACGCCAAGGTCGCTGGCAAACTGAACAACACAGCGCCCGCCATTGCCGCACATGCTGCCTTCTCCACCGTCTGCATTGAAATATACCATTCTGAAATCGTACGCTGTGTCATTTTGAAGCAGGATCAGCCCGTCAGCGCCTACACCGAATCTTCTGTGGCAGATTGACGCAATGAGTTCTTTCGAAACCGGGAATTGCAGGTTTCTGTCGTCGACCATCACGAAATCATTTCCGGTGCCCTGGTATTTGAAGAATTCGATTGTCATTGTATTTTGCTGTTTGAGTTGACGGATTTGTACAAAACAACAAAACCCTGCAAGAAAAAATCACTTGCAGGGTTTTAAAATTTTTGAGACGGACTTTATTTAGTCGCTTTAAGCTCCTTAATACGAGCTGCTTTACCCTGACGGCCACGTAGATAGAACAAACGTGAACGACGCACCTTACCGCGACGGATCAATTCGATTTTCGCGATACTTGGTGAAAGAATTGGGAAAACACGTTCAACACCTATGCCGTTTGAGATTTTACGTACTGTAAAAGTTTCGCCGCTTGAGCTAAGATTACGACGTTGCATAACGGTACCCTGGAATTGCTGGATACGCTCTTTGTTACCTTCACGAATCTTAACGTGTACGTTGATTGTGTCGCCTGATGAAAATTCAGGATACTCGGATTTACGATTTTCAATCGTAGCTTCTACGAGTTTAATAAGTTCGCTCATGACGAATGCTTTTTATAGATTTAAGTGATAGCTTGTTCCCAGCGGACGGGGTGACGCCCCTTCATTCAAAACAGCTTTTGCGAAAACGAGTGCAAATCTAAGATTATTTCCGCTTATCTAAAAGCACTAATCGCAATTATTGGCGTAAAACAATCGGCCAGACCAGCTGGTATGAAGATTTGGAACAGATACTTACCTCATTCATTATAAAGGGCATGAAAATATTAAGTGCAGAACAAATCCGGAGCCTGGACAAATACACGATTGAAAACGAACCTATTTCTTCTCTCGATCTGATGGAACGTGCGTCGGCAGCTTTTGTCAGCTGGTTTTGCAATCAATATGTTAATACAAGACCAATCTGCGTGTTTTGCGGAAAGGGAAACAATGGCGGCGACGGCCTGGCGATTGCGCGTTTACTTAGCCAGCGGAGCTACGATGTGCAGGTTGCTATTGTTGAATATACAGACAAAAGTTCAGAAGATTTCCAAGCCAATCTGATCCGGTTGCAGGATCAGCTTACGCCGGTTTACATTCAGTCAGTTGCTGACTTCCCAGTGATTTCGCACCAGGTTGTTTGCATTGATGCATTACTTGGGTCAGGCTTGTCGCGGCCGGTAGAGGGAATTCTGGCTGAAATCATCGCCAGAATCAACGCATTACCCAACAGGATTGTATCTGTTGACATAGCAAGCGGACTCTACACAGACCAGTCGAATGCGAAAGAGGACGTGATTATAGAGCCGGATTTTACGGTTACTTTTCAACTTCCGAAGCTTTCATTCTTATTCCCGCAAAATGCCGCTTTCACCGGAGAGTGGCACGTAGTTGATATCGGGTTGAATCAACAGTTCATTAATGAAGCCCAAAGTCCGTACTTCTTCACCGATCGACAGGCAGCTGAACTGCTGGTTAAGCCACGGAATAAATTTTCGCATAAAGGCACCTATGGACACGCTTTGCTGCTGGCCGGGAGTTTCGGTAAAATGGGTGCGGCAGTGTTATCCGGAAAAGCCTGCCTGCGCTCAGGAGTGGGTTTATTGACAATGCATTCTCCGCTTTGCGGCTACAATATCATTCAGATCTCCATTCCGGAAGCCATGGTTTCAGCAGATCAGGCGCAAAATCACCTGAGTAAATTGCCTGAGCTTAGCTCCTACTCGGCGGTGGGAATCGGGCCGGGAGTCGGACAGGAGGCCGAGGTGGCGAATGTACTTGAAAGATTGCTCGAAGAAGTCAGGGTACCTTTGATCATAGATGCAGATGCGCTGAACATACTATCCTCGAAACGCGACTTGTTGGACAAGCTACCCAAGAACACCATTCTGACTCCGCACCCGAAAGAATTCCAGCGACTGGCAGGTGATAGTGAGAACGAATTTGATCGTCTTGAACTTGGTCGGGAATTTGCGGCGAAACACAAGGTCATTATATGTCTGAAAGGTGCTAATACCGCTGTCATTCTTCCAAATGGAGAAGTACATTTCAATTCAACAGGAAACCCCGGAATGGCAACGGGCGGTACCGGCGACGTACTGACGGGAATAATCCTCAGTCTGTTAGCTCAAAAATACAAACCTCACGAAGCCGCAATTTTCGGAGTATACCAACACGGATTGGCCGGGGACAAAGCCGCCGCTCAAAGAGGTCAAAGCGCATTAATTGCTTCCGATGTTGTGGATAGCCTGGGTTGGTGATATTGGAATACGTTACTAATTTGAGTCATGTACGTCTAAATGCATATCATATTAGTTGATTTGCAATTGGCACCACTAAACTTTGATTGGGACAAAGGAAACGAACGAAAATCTGAGGAAAAACACCAAATCCTTAATATTGAGGCGGAAAGTACTTTTAGAGACCTCGATAGGCTAATCCTGATTAGCAACAGATCCAGAGAAGTTCGCTTCCTTTGCATTGGAACCAGCTTCCTGAAAAGAATATTAACTTCTTATTTTTTAGTTAGAGATGGGAAAGTCAGAATCATTGGAACACGGGTTGCCCGCGAAAAAGAGAAGGAATTATACTGCAAAAGCAAGTAAACCTTTTTTTGTTCGGACCATGCCCAAAAATGTTTCCTTGAAAGATTTTAATCAACCTCTGGAAGTAGATCTTTCCACAATCGTTGACCTATCTCGTGGCAAAAAGCGGATAACGCATTCCGACATCGAAGCAGCTCAACTCAGCAACTGATAAACTACAAATGCTGATCCGTACGCAAGTACCATGAGGTAAGCTAATTGGATCAGTGGCCATTTCCAGCCGTGGGTTTCGCGCTGTACCACTGCGATCGTACTCATACACATCATCGCGAATACGTAGAACATCAGGAGTGAAAAACATACTGCCAGACTGAACATCGGCGCTCCGGTATCCGGATTCTTCTCCTGCAAAAGCCGCTCTTTTACCGTAGGTACATCCTCCGAATCACCACTAATACTGTATATAGTAGCCATTGTACCCACAAATACCTCCCGCGCCGCGAAAGAAGCAAGCAACGCAATCCCGATCTTCCAATCGTAGCCTAGCGGGCGGATTGCAGGTTCGATAAAACGACCGAACTGTCCTGCATAGGAATTCTCCAATCTTGCCGAAGCTACTGCCGCATCAATTTGCTCCTGAGGTGCAGCCTGCATTTGCTCAACAGTCTGCTGCTCGGCCAGCGCCATCTTATCGCCCGGACCATAATTGGACAACACCCAAAGAATGATCGAGATCGCCATGATCACTTTCCCGGCTTCGAGCACAAACGATTTTACACTATCGTACATCGTAAAACCCACATGTCCCCACCTTGGCAACTTATAGGAAGGCATTTCAAGCATGAAATAGCTGGGCTCTTTTCTTGGAATAAAAAGTGAAAGCAGCCAGGCTGAGAACAAGGCACCAATCAAACCCAAAGCATACAGTCCGAGTAAAACCAGACCCTGCAAATTGAGAAAACCAAGCACTGTGGTAGATGGTACCACCAGCGCAATAAGAATCGTATAAATGGGCAACCGCGCAGAACAGCTCATCAGGGGAGTGACCAGGATGGTAAGCAGCCGTTCATATCTGCTGCTGATGCTCCTTGTCGTCATAATCGCGGGTACCGCACAGGCAGCTCCTGAAATAAGAGGCACCACACTCCGGCCATTTAAGCCAAATGGACGCATTAATTTGTCCATGATTACCATTACCCGAGCCATATACCCCGATTCTTCGAGGATCGAAACCAATGCAAAAAGAATAGCAATAGGTGGAATAAAAACGACAATGCCAGCAATTCCCGCAAGGATACCGTCCGTAATCAGGTCATTTAAAACCCCAGGCGGAAGTACTTCCTTAGTCCATTCGATTACTTGCGCAATACCTGCATCGATCAGGTCGCTGGGGTAAGTTGCCCACGCGAAAATGGCCTGAAATACGATGACCAGGACAGCCAGAAACGAGATGTAACCCCAAAACGGATGCAGCAGGATACTGTCCAGCTTTCTGGTCCAGTAAGGTTGCTCCGTGATCCCGGCAGATTTAACTGCTTTTGAAACAATCGGTTTGATCTTTTCATACCGCGCAATGGTCTCCGTGGCGAGAAAATGCTTTTCATCAAAACCATACTTCTCGATCAGCTTATCCAAACGTGTCCGGGCCGGCTGTTCGAGGAAGGAGAAATTATCGTGCTGACAAACATATTGCAATGCAACATAGTCATTTTCAAGCTGGTAAATCTCTTTGACTTCTCCGATAAGATTTACCTCACTTTCCTGTGGTTCGTAAAAATAGCGTTGCGCGGCCTTCTCCTGAGAATGGTAAAGCTGCCCGATCGCATCCCTCAACTTGTCAACTCCCTTTCCTGTTCTTGCATTGATACTGACAACAGGCACATTCAGCTGCATTGCAAGCTGTACTGCATTCACTGTGAGGCTCATACTTTCCGCAACGTCAAGCATATTCAAAGCAATGACGGAAGGTATCCCAAGGTCGCTCACTTCGGTAAACAGCAGCAGGTTTCGTTGCAGGTTCGAAGCGTCCACCACAATTACAACCACGTCCGGAAAGTCTGGATGTTTTGGATTAGCCAGAATGTCCATTACCACACTTTCATCCTTCGATTTAGGATAGATACTGTACAATCCGGGCAAGTCGACCAGGGTTACCTGTGCTTCTTCGTGGTTATTATTGGAAGGGATTCTAAATGTTCCTGACTTTTTGGAGACTGTAACACCAGGGAAGTTGCCGGTTTTCTGACGTAAACCGGTTAATGCATTAAATAATGTGGATTTGCCGGCATTCGGGTTACCTACCAGCGCTACTTTTATATTTCCTTGTTTCAATGGAGAAGACTGTAAACAGCATTAAACCTTATTCCAACTCAATGACAGACGCTTCGTTAAGGCGAAGAGATAAACTATACTGGCCGGAAACATTAATGCAGATCGGATCGCCAAAGGGTGCCACCGCTTCCACTCTCACCTCCGCACCGGGCAGACAGCCCATTTCCAGCAACTTCAAAGACAGATCCCGGTCGGTGAAAGATTTGATCACACCTGTTTCGCCTTTGCGAAGCTGAGCTACATTCTTGCCGGGCATCTATGCTTATTTAGATTGATTTTATTTAAACCACAAATAAAGCACTATCCACCCGCAATTCAAATATTTCCACGCGGAATTCAAATGCTTTATGACAACAGTCGCTCAAAATCCTGTCCGTTTTATTATTTCCCTGAGGCTTTATGTCGTATTTTTGCAGCTCGAAACAGAGGATCCCAGTCCGGGATTTTCATCATTAAGCGACGCTCCGATAGCTGATCGCAGATAGCCGATTGCACGATTTGAACGAGATCAGAACCCTAATCTGGAAAGAAGTAACCCTGGAATGGCGACAAAAATATGCGCTTAGCGGCATGTTACTGTACGTTGTCAGCACCGTTTTTGTGGCTTACCTGAGTTTCAGCCTTCGCCGGAACCAGCTCACTCCTATCGTTTGGAATACGTTATTCTGGATCATTATCTTGTTTACAGCGGTCAATGCAATTGCCAAGAGTTTTTCTCAGGAACGGCATGGACGGCTGATGTACTATTACAGCTTGTGCAGCCCCCAAGCGATTATCATTTCCAAAATCATTTATAATTCGCTGATCATGCTCGCATTGTCGGGAATCGGTTTTGCGATCTATTCTCTGGTTATGGGAAATCCGGTGGGAGATATCGGCTTGTATCTGATCAGCATTGTGCTGGCGGCAATCGGTTTTGCTTCCGTGCTCACGCTGGTGGCAGGTATCGCCTCCAAAGCAGACAACAGTGCGACCTTAATGGCGGTACTCAGCTTCCCTATCATCCTGCCCATGCTTCTGATGACAATCAGGCTGGCGAAAAACGCGCTTGACGGACTGGATTGGTCTGTCAGTACGGACGAAATCACCACACTATTATCTATTGATCTCATAGTAATTACGCTCAGCTACCTGCTTTTTCCTTATCTGTGGAGAAGTTGATTTTAGCAGAGAGCGGGCACAAACATTAAGGTAAAAAGATTCAAAATGAGAAAGATCTGGTGGAAAATCCTGTGTATCGCGATCATATTTTATGTGATCGTCATGGGATTGATCGGGCCCGTACCGCGCCTGGCCATTATCAACGAAAGTATCCGCAATACCTACTTTCACGTGGCACTTTGGCTTGCCATGACAACCCTGCTGTTTTTATCCATGGTTTTTTCGATCAGGTACCTGAACAAGGGAAAAATCAACGACGACGATATCGCCAGCGAGCTTGCCAAGTCTGCCATTTTCTTTGGTATACTAGGTTGCCTGACGGGCTCTATCTGGGCCAATTACACCTGGGGGGATCCCTGGCCAAACGATCCGAAATTGAATGGAGCGGCTGTCGGAATATTGATTTACCTGGCTTACCTGCTGCTGAGAAGCTCCTTTGAGGACGAGCAGAGAAAAGCGCGGATTTCATCGGTTTACAACATTTTCGCATTTGCCGTTTTTATCCCGATCATTTACATCCTGCCCAGACTTACAGACTCGCTGCATCCGGGAAGTGGCGGTAACAGCACATTCGGCTCTTACGATTTCAACAACGATATCCGCAAAGTATTTTACCCGGCTGTGATCGGTTATATCCTTCTGGGACTCTGGCTGGCCGAGCTGCGGATACGTATGAAGCACATCAACCGGGTGCAGGAAGAATCCCTGACAACCGGCGATAAAGTCGCACACTAAGCTTAATTTAGAATCCGGTAAACATTTCAAATCAAAATTTCGTTAAGATTTTGAGTCTATTAAATATGATGAAAAGACTTTCTCTCATCCTGCTGACCTTACTTCTTCTATCCGTCAATGTATTCGCACAGGCCACTGACGATGTGCCTATGGCCGATAAGCTGCGAGAAGATGGTAAGATCTGGGTCGTTGTGGCTGTAATTGCCGTAGTGTTTGCGGGAATTGCCATTAATATGCTGCGCATTGACAGCAAGCTTAGAAAAATTGAAAAAGAGTTAAATATCAAATAGGTTAATCCAGTGAAAAAGATCCAGATATTCGGCCTTATCATTATTGCGGTTGCAATAGGAATTATCGTCTCAACTGCCGGAGACGCAAGTACTTATGTAGATTTTACCAAAGCCAGGGAAATGGCCAAGGATGGTGACGAAGAAAGTATCCACGTTGTTGGAAAACTTAAAAAAGACAATGTCGGCCAGATCCTTGAAATGGAATACCAGCCAGAAGTAGACCCTAACTACTTTGTGTTCACGCTGGTGGATAATAATAATGTTGAGCAAAAGGTTGTTTACAAAAACTCTAAACCTCAGGATTTTGACAAATCAGAACAGGTTGTTGTGGTTGGTAAAATGAAAAACGGAACATTTTCAGCTGAAAAAATACTCATGAAATGTCCGTCTAAATACGAGAACGGGAAGATGGAAACCACTGAACATACCGCAGTACAATCATGATTCACAGTACCATAGGAAGTGCAGGGCACCTGCTGGTTATTATTGCATTTGTAACAGCGCTAGTTGCTACATTCGCCTATTTCAAATCCGGAATGCAGGCGGCTTCGCTGGAAGATACCCTCACCTGGAAACGATTTGCGAGGGTTGTGTTCTTTGTCCATATGGCTGCGGTAATCGGTGTGGTATTTTCGCTGTACTGGATTATCGGAAACCACTATTTTGAATACCACTATGCCTGGAAAAACTCCTCGCTTTCTCTACCAACCGGTTATACCATTTCCAGCTTCTGGCAGGATCAGGAAGGCAGCTTCCTGCTATGGATTTTCTGGAATGTAGTGCTGGGCTGCATTCTGATCTTCTCAAACCGTTCATGGGAGGCTCCTGTGATGACGGTTTTTGCATTGGTACAAGCATTCCTTACATCGATGATCCTCGGCGTGGTCATTCCAGGCCTGGATCTGAAAATAGGTTCTACCCCGTTCTTGTTATTAAAAGAAGTAATGCCGGATCTGCCTGTCTACAAGATGGACCCGAACTTCATTCCAAAAGACGGAAATGGTTTGAACCCGCTGTTGCAAAACTATTGGATGGTAATCCACCCTCCTACCCTTTTCCTCGGCTTCGCTTCCACGCTGATCCCGTTTTCATTTGCGATCGCAGGACTTTGGAGCAAGAAAATTCAGGAATGGGTACGTCCTGCATTGCCATGGGCACTTTTCTCTGCGCTGATACTCGGTGTCGGAATTTTAATGGGTGCCTACTGGGCTTACGAGACGCTTAACTTCGGTAGCTACTGGAACTGGGATCCAGTTGAAAATTCTTCCATTGTACCCTGGCTGGTGCTCGTAGCGGCGGTTCATACCATGATCATCGCAAGGAGGAATGCAACTGCATTGAAAACATCCTTCATATTAACAATCGCGACATTTATCCTGATCCTTTATTCCACGTTTATGACGCGAAGTGGAGTTTTAGGTAACGCTTCTGTTCACTCGTTTACAGATCTTGGCTTGTCCGGTCAGTTACTGATCTACCTTTTCACATTCACAATCGTTTCGATTGCACTGCTGGTTTACCGCTGGAAATCTTTGCCGAGCGACGAAGAGGAAGTATCTACCTACTCTCAGGAATTCTGGATTTTCATTGGCGCTACCCTGCTTTGCCTTTCCGGATTTCAGATTCTGGCTACAACATCAATCCCGGTTTACAATAAGATAGCCGAAGCATTTGGAACGGTATTGAACATGGCGCTGCCGGCCGACCAGATCGCCCATTACAATAAATTCCAGCTCTGGTTCTTCTCGCTTATCATCGTGTTGACTGGTATCGGTCAGTTCTTCTGGTGGAAACGCACGGGCAAAGGAAATCTGCAGGCACTTTATAACCCACTGCTTATCTCGCTTCTGATCAGTGCGGCTGTGATTACGGTAAAAGGTGTGAGTGATATCCAGTACATCGTGCTGCTCACAACCGCCATCTTCGCCATTGTTGCAAACGGAACGATCCTGCTGAATATCATTCGTGGAAACTATAACCTGTCAGGAGGCGCAATAACGCACATTGGTGTTGCATTGATGCTGATAGGGATCCTGTTTTCGTCTGCCTATACCAAAGTTGTTTCGATTAACAACTCAGGTTTGATGATCTCTCGCAGTGAGGAATTTACAAGCAACGACAATAAAGAGAACAAGGAGAACATTACGCTCTGGCTCAACAAAGCCGAGAAAATGGGCGACTATATGCTTACCTGGCGCGATGTACGCGTAGAACCACGCCACATTCCGGGCTATATACCAAAAAGCTGGGTTGATATCGTAGAAGGCGATTTCCATGCTGTGGCATTGCGCGATATTGTATTAGACGGAAAGAAATACAATGCAAAGGGAGATACTATCGAGATTTTCCCCGAAAACTTCTACTACGAAATCGAGTACCGCGAACCGTCAGGCCGGATTTTTACATTGTTCCCCCGCGTACAGATCAACCCGAGAATGGGCGGCATTGTCTCCTCTCCGGACATTCAGCGCAAGGTTGATAAAGATTTGTACACCTACGTTTCCATGGTCACCAACCCTACTGCTGAGCCGGTTTGGAGCCAGACTGAGAACTTTACAGTTAACCTGCGCGACACGTTTTTCGTTAACGATTACGTAGCTGTTCTGGACAATGTAGTAAGGACGGAAGAAGTAGAAGGTGTTACATTGGGCTCTGGCGATGCTGCTGTAAAAGCCATCGTCCGCATTCTGGATAAGGATAAGGAGTTTGTGATTACACCTTCATTCGTAATCCGCGACAGAATGGTGGCCCGCAAACCGGAAACGAGCAACGATCTGGGTTTACGCATCCAGTTCCAGGAAATCAATCCGCAAACTGGGCAATTTACCTTCGGCGTGAACACTACCCAACGTGATTTCATTGTTATGAAAGCAACGGAGAAGCCACTGATCAACATTCTTTGGCTGGGTACATTCGTACTGGTGATCGGCTTTACAATGGCTACTATCCGCCGCTTCAAGGATTTTGTAAAAATGAGAAATAAGGAAAATGCACCTGCCGGACTTCCGAAAGTGAAAACGAAGAAAGTGGCAGCTGTGTAACGAATAGCCGGGTCTCCCGGAAAGAGGGTTTAGCTTTGGCTGAACCCTCTTTTTTGTTATGGTGTATACAAAAAGTTCCGGGTTCAAAACCGTTCAGTATGTATCTTTACATTCCAATCTGTTATTTCTAATCTGAATTTCAATATGTTTTCCGACCTTATTAAATCTGCATTGGGCCGCCTTCGCATCGTGGCTTTTTTGGAGGGTATATCTTACCTGGTTTTACTCGGCATTGCAATGCCATTGAAATATTTCGCAGGCATGCCGATGGCTGTTCGTCACGTGGGTACAGCCCACGGTGTTCTTTTCGTCCTTTTCGTTATTTTACTTATTCAGGTTGCAATAGAAAGAAGCTGGTCTTTTAAAAAGTCGCTCTTATCTTTCCTTTCTTCGATTGTTCCTTTTGGCACATTTTATGCCGATGCCAAGTGGTTCAGAAACTAATGCATTCAGCTCCATCTTCCTAATTCCTTAACCCCGACAAGTGCAACGTACTTCTATCCTAACCTGCCTATTATTCTGCCTAATCATTTCAGGAAGCATTGCCCAGAAACCCAATGAAAATTACCAGTACCACATTCATGCAGCAACGTCGGAGCCTGTTATCGACGGTGTAGCCGATGATATGGCCTGGGGCGCTGCGGAAACGGCGCGGGACTTCTTTATGATTACGCCCATGGACACCAGCTTTTCGCGGGCACAGACCGACGTAAAGCTCTGCTATGACAAGAACAACCTCTACATACTCGTCGTCAACCACAAGCCCGTGAAAGGTTCCATTATCGTCGAGTCACTGAAAAGGGATTTCTCTTTTGGTAAAAACGACAACTTTCTCCTCTTCATGGATACGTTTGACGATAAGACAAACGGTTTTTCGTTTGGGGCCAATGCGGCAGGAGCTCCCTGGGACGGACAGCAGGGCGACGGCGGTACTGTGGATCTGAGCTGGGATAATAAATGGGTCAGTGTGGTGAAAAACGACGATGACAAATGGGTTTGGGAAGCTGCGGTTCCATTCAAAAGTATTCGCTACAAACCCGGTATTACCCGCTGGGGAATTAATTTCAGCCGCCAGGATCTGACAATCTCCGAAAAGTCGGCCTGGGCGCCGGTACCACGCCAGTTTCCTTCGGCTTCGCTAGCTTACACGGGCGTGCTGGTCTGGGATACCCCGCCACCGAACCCGGGACCAAACGTTTCGCTTATTCCTTACGCAGCGACGCGTTTGACCAAAAACTATCAAACCGATGCACATCCAAACTACAAACCCGCTATCGGCGGTGATGTGAAGATCGGACTTACACCTTCCATGAACCTGGACCTGACAGTCAATCCAGATTTTTCGCAGGTGGATGTGGATGTACAGCAAACTAACCTGGATCGGTTTGAGCTATTTTTCCCGGAGCGACGCCAGTTTTTTCTCGAAAACGCTGACCTTTTCGCCAACTTCGGGTACGCTACCATTCGCCCATTCTTTTCTCGTCGCATTGGTTTGGGAGTACCTATCCAGTTTGGTGCGAGGGTAAGCGGCAAGATCAATAAAAACTGGCGTGTAGGCTTGCTCGATGTACAGACGGGCTCAAATGATACATTAACTCCCAGAAATAACTACGCCGTTCTCGCATTACAGCGACAGGTACTTGCCCGTTCCAACGTGCGTTTCATTTTTGTAAATAAGGATGCGACCAACTTTGTGGCCGAGCGACATGTAGGTACCAATCGCTACAACCGGAATGTCGGTGCGGAATTCAACCTGGCCAGTGCGAAAAACCTTTGGACAGGTAAAGTAATGGTGCTGAAATCGTTTACTCCCGGCAAATCAGGTAATGATTTCACGCACGCAGCTGACCTTAAATTCAATCGTGCCAACTTCTTCTGGCAGTGGCAGCATGAGTATGTGGGTAAAAACTTCAATGCAGAAGTCGGATATGTACCCAATGCAACGCGCCAGGGATACTACAAGATCAGTCCTAATGTCGGTTACCTGTTTTTTATCAAAAACCCGAAAATCATAAGTCACGGACCAAAGCTGGTCAGCAATGTGTATTGGGATAATAAATTCAATGTTAGTGATAAAGAATTTACATTATCCTACAATGTGAATTTTATCAGCAGGGCTACAATTGCGTTGTGGGCTGCAAGCTATGACATTCGTTTGCTTCGTCCATTTGACCCAACAAACCTGGGCAGTTTCACTCTGGAAACGGGCAGTCTTCATAAATGGAAGGCCACCGGTTTTGACATTGTCTCTGGTCCACAAAACCGCTTTACCTTCCTCGCGTCGGGTATTTTCGGGGGTTACTATCAAAATGGGCACAGAAACAACCTCCGCGCGGAGCTGGGTTATCGTTTTCAGCCTTATGTGGCTATTACAATGGCGGGAAACTACAACGATATCCGTCTTCCCGAACCCTGGAACCGCACGCAGCTCTGGCTCGTGGGGCCGCGTGTAGATGTTACCTTCACGAACCGGCTGTTCTTCACGACATTCATGCAGTACAACAATCAGGCTGACAATATCAACCTGAATGCCCGTCTGCAATGGAGGTACAAGCCAGCTTCTGACTTGTTTATCGTGTATACCGACAACTATTTACCCGAGAATTTCCGCGTTAAAAACAGAGCTGTTGTGTTGAAGTTTACTTACTGGTGGAATTTATAGCAATCAATAGAAAACCTCGATATTTCTATCCTTCAACAAGCTGAACTGCCGGTTATATCTGGTTTCCCTATCCTCTCCCAGGAAAGGGTTACCACGCAAATAAAGCTTATCCAGCTTCTTGATTTGAAGCAATTGCTGAGGGAATTCGGGGAAGTTATTGGCTGATAAATCCAACTCCTGCAAGTTTGTAAAAGCCACCAGTTCATTTGGGAATTGAGTGAGCCAGTTATAACCCAGATCGAGTATTTTCAGGTTCTGCATTTGTACAATGCGCTCCGGCAGTTTGCTGAGGTGGTTGTGGTGCGCGTATAAGGTATGCACATTTTTCAGCTTGTATATTTTCTCCGGAAGCGCGCTGATCTGGTTATGAGAAATTGCCAGGTGCGTCAGTCTTTTAAGTTTGCAAATAGACTTGGGCAGCACTTCAAGTTGATTATAATATAAATCGAGCACTTCCAGTCTCTTCATTTTACTGATGCCTTTTGGGACCGAAGTTAATTCAGCCTTATAAAGATTAAGGTCCCTGAGGCGCCTTACCCTTCTGAAACTGCTGTTCTTCAATGCGGTGATTTGATTGCTGCCCAGCCAGAGGGTTTGAAGCTTTTTACAACTCTTGGCAACAGGCGGAATATCGTCCATTTGATTTTTAAGCAGATTCAGAGAATGCAGGGTTTTGTTCTTTGGAAGGCTGATCGCGTTAGTTTTAAGTATGTTGCCACTTAAATCCAATTGCTGCAGTTTCGGTAGCCTGGACAGATCTATACTTGCATTTTCAATATCATTGTCAGCGAGAAAAAGTCTTTCCAGGTTGGGGAAGCGGTAGATTACGTCAGGAACGGAGGTAAGCAGCGCCCGGCTTAACGAAAGTTCTTTTACTCTCATGGTATCGCGGGTTTCAACGGCTTCCGCGAGTGTTCTGATGACGCTATCCTTAACAGCGTGGGGAACGCCAGCAGGCAGATTTGAAAAGTTAAGCGCAGCGTACATCCCTATCACCGCCTTTCGGCCTATCGTTCGTCTCGATATCAGACTATCTGCAAAAGGCTGGATACCGATTTGCACAACTTTGGATAATGAATCCAGATTCAGTGACTCGGGTTTCGCAGTCTGCCCCGTAGTAGGGTAGAAAGGGTTGGCGAGACTGAAAAACAGGTAGTCAGCTTTGCCTTGTTCGTTGAGGTATAACGTTGCCCTTATACTCAGGTTTTGACGCATTTCGCTGCCGAGTATCCTTTGAAAGGCATTTTGAAAGCGTTTCTGAATGCTGTAAGGCGTTTCGAAATTGTTGGTGGGTTGGCTCCCGTACTTCTTATCCAGATCAGGAGGAACTGGTGCTCCGCCTTTATTTTCATTCTGATAGAGCACAACTGATTGGGCGATTGAAAATTGTCCGCAGGATAAGAGCAGACACAGCAGAAAAGTTTTCATAAGCGGCAGCGTTAAGGTGAGTACACGAATATAACTAAATCCTTAGTCATATTATTACACTTACTTATATATTAAATTTTGCTGCCTTTCTATAGGACTTTTACTTGCTCCGCTCTATCGTGAATTGTACCAGCTGTTCCAGAGATCTTCTGTGGGGGGAATCTGCGAATTGCATGAGAATCGCATGTGCTTCTTCAACGTACCGCTGCATTACTTCCTGAGCATAGCGCAGTCCGCCGGAGCTTTTTACGAAATCAATGACCTCCTTCACCTTGCCTGGTTTGTGGCTTTCATTTCTGATGATGTTAATTACCCTTCTTTTTTCCAGCCAGGATGCTTTGTTGAGGGCATAAATCAGCGGCAGGGTCATTTTCTTTTCTTTAATATCAATGCCAAGCGGCTTTCCGATTTCTTCTTCGCCATAGTCGAAAAGGTCGTCTTTGATCTGAAATGCCATTCCAACTTTCTCTCCGAATGCGTGCATTCGTCTAACGATCTCTTCGGTCGCACCCACCGAGCTCGCGCCCACTGCACAGCAGGAAGCGATCAGTGAGGCTGTTTTCTGACGGATGATCTGGTAATATACTTCTTCGTCGATATCAAGCCGGCGCGCTTTCTCTATCTGCAGCAGCTCGCCTTCACTCAGCTCACGGACTGCTGTGGAAACGATTTTGAGCAAGGAGAATTCTTCATGATCGACTGACAAAAGCAGTCCGCGGGAAAGCAGGTAATCCCCTACCAGCACCGCAATTTTATTCTTCCATAATGCATTGACCGAGAAAAAGCCACGGCGATAATTGGAATCATCCACAACATCGTCGTGCACGAGTGTGGCTGTATGCAAAAGCTCAATCAAAGCGCCGCCCCTGTATGTTGATTCTGAAATAGTACCGCAGACCCCAGCGGAAAGAAAGACGAACATCGGACGTAGTTGCTTGCCTTTACGCCTTACAATGTAGTTCATGATCTGATCAAGAAGCATTACATCGCTCTTCATAAATTGACGAAATTTCTGCTCGAAAGCCTTCATTTCATCTGCAATAGGAACTTGAATTTCCTTTATTGAAAGGGTCATATGCATGTAAAAGGGACATCGTCCCTCTGGATATTAAGAGGTAGTCCAGGCCAGGATTCCGATCCTGTGAACACCAAAGATGTTCCTGAACACTAATCTTCAAATTTGGAATAAAATCTTCTGTTTATATCAATTTAATATTGAAAATGTTTAGAATTGGAAGGGAAGGAGGAAAGGGACGAAGGAGAAAAGGGAGGAAGGGAAATCTTGTCACCCTGAGCGGACCGCGCCGCCGGGCGGTCGAAGGGATTGCGTTGTCGCTCCTCCCTTCGACTGCGCTCAGGGTGACAAAGCTTGTATCTTGGTTCCACAGCATTCACTCATTCACTCATTAACTCATTAACTCATCAACTCATTAACTCATCAACTCATTAACTCATAAACCCATTAACTCATTAAATAAATGAAAGCACTTGTCCTTGGGGGCGGATCTATGAAGGGCGCTTTTCAGGTTGGCGTGATCCAGGCGGTACTCGAAAATGGGTTCGAACCTGAAATGATTTACGGCATTTCGGTAGGCGCATTAAATACAACCTTTCTGGCCAATGAGGCAGGCAAACAGCTTATTGAAAAGAATGAGGTTAACTGGCAGGTCGCCGGTCGTCGCCTGCTTGAATTCTGGATCAAAAACATCACTGCGCCGCAGGATATATCTATGCTGCGCTCCCGCGTAATGCTCGGAATGAATACATTAATGAGCCGGTTTGACGGAATCGTCGACCCGGTACCCCTGCACAACCTGATCCGCAAAAACATTAAAAACGACTATCTGGCAAACACCCCTGTTAAAGTCAAAGTAGGTGCTGTGAATGTCAGCTCCGGCGAGATCAGGTATGTTTCGACAACGGACCCGCATTATGTGGATTTCGTATTTGCGAGTTCTTCCATTCCCATGTTGATGCCTGCCGTGGAAATAGAGCAGCAACTTTACCTGGACGGCGGAATGCGCGAAGTAGCGCCCATTCGCCAGGCTATTGAAGATGGCGCCACCGAAATCGTGCTCATTGCCTGCCACTCCCCTCTGCTATACCAACCCGAAGGAATCAATGCACGAAACCTCATTACATTGATCGAACGCGTTCGAGATATCACTGTCAACCAAATTGTTAACAGTAATATTCTTTGGGCCGAATCGTATGTTGACCGGTCTATACTAAGAGGAAAGCAGATGAAGCTCACTGTAATACGCCCTATCGCCCCACTGTTCCTGGACTTACAGCATTTTACGTCAGACGATATTTCGAGGCTGATTATAGAAGGCTACCGGACAGGGATGGAATCGATTTTGAAGACGGACAACGTAGCGGACTAAACTTCCAATCTCATGAACTCAATAGTCAAAAACGGAATTGCAATGCTGCTAGGCGCCATTCCGATGTATAGTTATGCACAAACAGGCGAATGCAAGTTTGACACCCCTAACGCGCTGCAAAGCTACCTGAAACCCTCCGGCCGCACCACTCCCATGATCATGGCGCACCAGGGCGGTACCGAAGACGGTTTCCCAGGCAATAGTCTGGCCACTTTTGAAAGGACCTACAAGCAGGTCCCCTGCGTTTTACTTGAATTTGATGTAAGAATGACGGCAGATAGCCTCCTCGTCATTTCACATGATAACGAACTCGAAACCCGCACCAATGGAAAAGGGCTGCTGGATAAGAAGAAATGGAAAGAGGTAAGCAAATTGAAATTGAAAGACAGCCAGGGTACCATCACGGAGCATGGTATACCTACATTACAGCACGTGCTGGATTGGAGCAAAGACAAAAACCTGGTACTGATTGTCGATAAAAAGCCGGAAACCAGTTTACCCAAAACCATTGAAATGCTGAAAGCGACAGGTAATGCAAATAAGTCGGTGCTGATTTGCTACTCGCTGGCAGAGGCAAAACAAGCGCACCAGCTTGCGCCGGATATGATGCTGGCTGTCGGATTTAACAGTAATGATCACATTGAAGCAGTCACCAGATCAGGCTTGCCGATGGAAAAGCTGGTTGCATTAACCCCGCGGGATTTGCAGGATAAGCCATTTTACGACAAAATACATAACCTGAATGTCGTATCGTCGCTGGGTACCAATGGCAATATAGATACACTCCAGGCAAGCGCGTCGCGGCCAATGTACCAGAAGCTCTGGGAGAGTGGCGGGCCGGATATCATCTGCACCGACAATCCGGTGCTGGTACAAAGTATATTTTACAAAAAGGAATAAAAACAAAGAGCCCGGCCAAATGACCGGGCTCGCTTGCTAACCAGCAGATTTCTGCTTAGTTGAAGATATAACGGATACCAACCTGTGCCTGCCAAACGTCATTGATCGTACGACCTTTCACGAAAGCGTCGCGAACCAGGACAGTCTCGCCATTTACAACCTGCGTTCCCATTCTGTAAGAAGGAACTCCGTCTGCTGAAACACTGGCGAAGTTAAGCGGGTTGGATTGTGTGCTGTTTGAAGAAACAGTCACCTGGTTTCCTACACCCCATTTGTTGTTAATCAGGTTACCGACATTGAAAATATCAGCTCTCAGGCGAATGATGTTCTTCTTGTTTTTCGCTCCTACTTTCACGAAGAAATCCTGCTCAACTGTGAAGTCAAATCTAGTCAGCCAAGGATAAGCACCGCCATTACGCTCTGTGTATTGTCCTTTTCTTTTTGACAAATATGGGTGATTGTCAACATATTGCTGGAAAGCTTGTGCTTGCTGCTCAGGCGAGAATGTGTAAGTTTTCCCGTTAACAGTTGTAGTCAGCGTAGAGAATCTGATTTCCGAAGCACTGTTTGGAACATAAAGCAAGTCATTGTTCTGACCGTCACCATTCAAATCCGTTGAACTGATGTAAGAAAGCTTCGTGCCACTGTTAGAAACACCACCCAATGTAAACATGGTAGCGCCGCCGAATTTACCACCATACTCTTTACGGTAGCTTACATATCCTACAAAACGGTGACGCAAATCGTTACCCGACCATGCAAGATCCAGGTAGTTCAAGCCATTAATACCCGGTACGTTACCTTCCACTGTACTGGATACCGAAGCAATGTCTTTCGCTTGTCCGTAAGTATAACCGATCATTCCACCGAAGCCGCGTGTTGCTGCTTTTTCAAGTTTACCAGTGATCGAGTAAGAATAACCTTTGTTGGTGTTGGTCAAAACGTACACGTTTGAAACCGTCGTGTTCACGAGGCGGGCAGGGTTAACTGCATTGCCAGACAAGCCAGAAGCCGGGAAGCGGTCGCGGTTATCAACACCTGCAAACTGTGCAGTAGGCGCTTTCAGGTTCACGTCAATATAGCGGAGTGCATTGTAGTTTTTGTTAAAAATACCTTCCACAGTCGCTACAACACCCCAGCCCAGTTGCTGATCGATACCGATGTTGCTTTTCCAAACCTGAGGGAATTTCAGGTTTTCGTCAGATGCATTCACCTGGTAGCCACGCAAAGGAGCCGATGTTGTCGGGTTGTAACGTGACGGATCCAATGTAAATGGATAAGCTGTCGTGTTGTTTCCGGCAACTGTCGCAGAGTTCACACCATTGTTACCCAATTGGTTTGAAATCAAAACGTAAGGAATTCTGGACAGGAACAGACCTGTTCCACCGCGAACCTGGGTGGTACGATTTCCTTTTACGTCCCAGTTGAAACCGATACGTGGAGACAGGTAAATGCGTGCTTTTGGAACATTACCCGTGTTAACATTGTAAGGCTCGCCAGCAGGATCCTTGAATTCGATACCTGCTACTTCTGCATTGTAATATTGCTTTGAAGTGTTCGGGATTGTGATATAATCGCCACGAAGACCTGCCGTCACTTTCAAGTTAGGCGTAACCTGGTATTCATCCTGAACATACAAACTGATCGTTTGCGTTTTGAACTCCTGCCAAGGTGCAGCGCCGCCTGGAAGCAATGAATAACGATAGTTGAAACGAACCAATGTATCCGGTGCAACAGTCAGATTCGGGTTAGCCAGGTATGCGTTAGCCGCATTTTTGAAATCCGCGATAGACCTGAAAACATAAACTCCGTTTGAAGTCGGGAAGAACAGGTTATTCGACTTGAAATACTCGTAAGAAGCGCCGGCTGTAAGCGTGTGCTTTCCTGCAAAATAAGTCAGGTTGTCTGTAATGTTCAGCGTGGAGTAATCCAGTTTGTTGTTTGGTGTAAATGGATCAGAACCAATTGTAGTGTAAGTAGATCCGTCTTTCTGGATTTCAATAGTCGGGAAAATCGGCGCTTTATACTTTCTGTCCTCGATCTGCTTGTTGAATGTACCGATCAGGTTATTTGCAAATTTCCCACCGAAGTTCGAGTTCAGTTCAGCTACAAAAGAACGTGTATTATCCTGGATAATGTAGCCTGTATTCTGAGGAGAAATAGCAGAAAGTGAGTTGGTACGGTTACCGAAACCAGCTGTGTTACTACTGTTGCTCTGGCTGATCAACACGTCAGAATCAGAATCGTGGTGTGAGTAACGAACTGTCAGTTTGTGCGCGTCGCTGATGTTGTAGTCAATGCGGGCAAGAAACTTGTTACTCTTGTTCTCGTTATTAAAACCGTCAATCGCACCGATATCATACTGGAACTTATCTCTCATGAAAGCACCCAGATCTTCCAGATCGGCAGCAGTAGTACGGGACACGTTGTCACCCGACTGACCGCGGTTTAAAACGAAATCCAATGCAGGACTCGAACGTTTTACAAACTCCCCGTTTACAAAGAAGAAAAGTTTGTTTTTAATGATCGGGCCGCCAAAACGGAAACCGGTCGTTTTTTCATTGAACTCAGTTACATTGATCTTGCTTCCGTAAGTCTTATCACCTGCAAGACTTTTGTTTTTGAAGAAATGGAAAACCGATCCTGAAAATTCGTTTGTTCCCGAGCGGGTTACCGCATTGATACCTGCACCCGCAAAACCTGACTGGCGAATGTCAAAAGGCGCGATGTTGATCTGAACCTCTTCGATCGCGTCCAGCGAGATTGCAGAAGAACCTGTCCGGCCACCTGCTGCTGCCTCGTTACCCAATCCAAAACCGTTGTTGAAAACCGATCCGTCAATGGTGAAGTTATTATAACGGCTGTCCTGCCCACCGAATGAGCGGCCATTGCCGTAAGCAATGTATTTGGTAATGTCATTCAGCGTTCTTCCCAAAGTAGGCAGGCTGCCCAGCAATCCTTTGTTAAAGGTTGTAGCTGCACCAGTACGATCAGAACTGAAAATGTCACTTCCTGCTCCTGTCACAACTACTTCGTTCAGGTCTGTAGAGCCGTCCTGCAGATCGAAGTTAACATTTGCCGCTGTTCCCAGGTTTGCGAAGATATTTTCCTGAGATTTGTCGCTGAAGCCGACGAACGAGACAGTCACTGAGTAAGGCCCGCCTACCCGAACTGCCGGAATCGTGTACAGACCCTGTTCGTTAGTAACAGATCCGTACCTTGTACCGGAAGGCGTGTGAATCGCCACAACGGTTGCACCTGGAAGCGCGTCACCTTTTGTGTCTGTAACCCGGCCGGTGATTGCTGATGAAGTTACCTGGGCAGAAACATCCGGCCCGAAAATGGTTAATAGAAGAGTAACCAGCGCACAACACGCTGCCTTGAAAAGTAAACTTTTCCCGTTCATAAAAGTTGGTGATTTGGTTTGTATAAATGGGGGCATCATCGATAGCGATGAGTGATCATTTACCGCAAAATAATAAGATTTTTATTTTAGAAACAAAAACGTTAATCCTACTAAAATACAATACTAATATACGTAACTAACTGATCTATTGGAATAATGCAGAATAGTGTACCAATACTTCAATATTTTACAAGTTATCAAATCGTTAAAAATCCTTTATCAGCAGCATTACCGTATTCAGCCGATTATTTACCGGTTTCGGTAATTTTAAAACTTTTTTAAATGGAGGCGCCTGCGGGCAAAAATTCCAATATTATCGTATTATTAAATTTCATTCAACTCATATCATGCAGCTCAATTTTAAACAGGTAGGTAAACACGGCAAGCCGGTCATTATACTTCACGGCGTTTTCGGCCTGCTCGATAACTGGTCCGGAATCAGCAAGACGATTGCGGAGCTGGGATACCGCGTATACCTGGTCGATCAGCGAAATCACGGCCGCTCCCCACACGCGGGACCGCTTGACTTTCACACTTTCGCAGCAGACTTAAAGGAATTTATAGCAGAACATCATTTAGAGAACCCAATCCTGATCGGACATTCAATGGGCGGCAAAACGGTGATGCAATATGCCGTAACCTACCCGGGCACTTACGAGGCGCTGGTTGTGGTTGATATCGGCCCGAAAGGTTACCCTATTCACCACGCCAGGATATTGGAAGGCTTGAATGCGATTCCCCTTGATAAGATAGAAAGCCGGAACGAGGCTGATGAGCTGTTAAGGGAATATGAGCCGATACTGGCAGTGCGCCAGTTTTTACTCAAAAACCTGTACAGAAAGGATGAAGGCGGCTTTGCGTGGCGTTTTAACCTGCCGCTGCTCACAACGGATATGGCCAATGTAGGTCAGGAGATCACATACGAGACACCCATTCCTGGCCCAGTGCTCTTTATACGTGGCGAAAAGTCTAATTATATTAAAGACGAGGATTTTGCGGAAATACAGGAAATGTTTCCCGATGCCAGGTTTGAAACCATTGCAGACGCTGGCCATTGGGTGCAGGCAGAAAAACCGAAAGAATTCGTTGCAGCTGTTACAGGCTTTTTCGACGAGGCTATCTGATGTATTTCCGGCGTTGTTTGAGGCAGGAAGATACGATCAGTTCGTTGTTGGTAACTGTGATTTCCCATACCGGACAATAAACACAGTTGACAGTTGCGCAAAGTCCGTTTGCAGGAATCGGATATTGAGGCTTGATATCCATCAACACGCCATTAATAATAAGGGATTTGGGCGCACAGCACATCGGGAGGCCGTCGGCTTGCAGAACAACCCCATCTTCACGAAAACCAATGGTATCGATCTGAGAAGCAGCAACGTATTCCCATTCGTTCCTGTTGTCTACAGAAGCGCGTTCAATCTGGCTCAGGCGCCACTTACCGGCGATCGGGCTTGCAACAGCAATTCCATTCATGGCCGCGTCCATGCTGTCTTTTTTACAGGAAATAAGAACCGTAAGAAATAGTGTGAAGTATAAAAGCCTTTTCATAGTGATTAAGTTTGTATAAACCTTAGGATGCAAATAGCCCCGGATTGGTTGGAAACAAGCAATAACTACAATTTCAATGCATAAAACTGCCTTAAAGCTTTTCATGATACCCACCGTCCTGGCTGATGATACACAAGATCAGGTACTCAGTCCGGGGGTGATTTCGGCTATTGAATCGCTGGATATTTTTTTTGTGGAGAATGTGCGTACCGCCAGGCGCTTCATCAGCAGTCTGCGACTCGGGAAAGTGATTGACGAGCTCACATTTATCGAACTGAACAAAGACACTCCTGAGGCCGAAACTTATGATGCATTGAAAAGGCTGACCCGCGATGCGGGTGTAATATCCGAAGCAGGCTGCCCCGGTATTGCTGATCCCGGTGCCGTTGCGGTGAATCTTGCACATCAGCTGGGCATTCAGGTGGTGCCGCTGGTAGGTCCGTCTTCCATTTTGCTGGCGCTTATGGCCTCGGGGCTGAGCGGACAATCGTTCGCATTTCATGGTTACCTGCCGATCGACAAGGTACAGCGTAAGAAAATGATACAAACGCTGGAAAGGGAAAGCCGGCAGCGACAGCAGACGCAGCTGTTTATGGAAACTCCTTTCAGGAATAACCAGTTGCTTGACACACTGCTGGAAACCTGCCAGCCGGATACAATGCTCAGCATCGCAGCCGACATCACTGCAGCTACCGAATTTTTGAAAACAATGCCCGTCAGGAACTGGAAATCGAATAAACCTGACCTGCACAAGCGGCCCGTTATATTTTCAATCGGGTAAGTGTAAAGCCATTTTAAAGCAGTGCCGTTTCCAACCTTGCAGCCGGAATTTGCCTCTTGGAAGAAACAACGCATTATTTACCTTATCAATAAAATAGTTTGTACCATGAAAAAATGGATCGCAGCAGCAGGTGTACTTTTCACATTGGCGATGGCTGCCTGCAATGATGACGGTTTGGATGCAATTACAACAGTGAATTCCAATTTTGAGACAGGAGAGGAAGGCTGGGTGGCTGAATTCTCCGATTATTCCACCAAAACTGACACTTCGATCTTGAAATTAGCTGCCGGTGTAACCTCCTTACCGAAGGGACTCGATAGCTCTCAGCAAGCTTTTATGATTCAAAGCACAAACCGCAGCGACGATGTTTTTATGTACCTAAAGAAAAAGGTAACCGGCCTTGTTCCGGGTAAAACTTACGAGACTGTCTTTGATATCAACCTGGGAACCAATGCAGCAAACGGCAGTGTAGGAATCGGGGGGTCGCCCGCCAATTCGGTTTATGTAAAGGTAGGCGCATCCGGTACAGAACCGAGGACCATCCTGAAAGGTACCGAGTACGAGTTTAACCTGGATAAAGGGCAGCAGTCGCAGGGAGGTGCGGATGTGTTGGTGCTGGGAGATGTGGCAAATGGAACAGATCAAGTGAAATACACGCTCATCGACAAGTCGAATGCAGACAAACCGTTCATCGTCAAAGCCAATCCAAATGGAGAGATCTGGCTTTTCGTTGGTACGGATTCGGGCTACGAGGGAACTACCAGATTGTACTACAACCGCATTATAGCCACTTTGCAGGAAGTAAAGGCGGATTAATTAAGCAAAGCACCAAAATGCCACAATGCGAGGGTCTTGCATTGTGGCATTTTTCTTTTAGGTCTTATTACGTCAACGCCGCGGGGCTGTTTACAAAGTCTTTTGTAACTTCGCCCCTGCGTCAAATGCAGTAAATCTGACTTTAATGATTCGCGTAAAAGATTTTACATTCAACCCATTTTCCGAGAATACTTACCTGCTTTATGATGAAACCGGCGAGTCCGTTATCATAGATCCGGGTTGTTATGAACAGTCGGAAGTGGAGGAGCTGGCCGGTTTTATAGAGGCCAGCAACCTCAAACCGGTACATATTATTAACACCCACGCACACATTGACCACGTACTGGGCGTAGCTGCATTGAAACGGAAATACAACATTCCATTTTCACTGCACCAGCTCGACGAATCGCTGCTGAAAGCCGTGAAAACTTACGCTTCCAATTACGGCTTTTACAAATTCGAAGAACCGGAACTTGACGGTTACCTCAAAGAAGGAGAAGTATTCAGCTTTGGTAACAGCAGTCTCGAAATCATTTTTGTGCCGGGACATGCGCCGGGCCACATTGCATTTGTAAGTCACGAAGACCGTTTTGTAATCGGCGGCGACGTGCTCTTCCGGCTCAGTATCGGCCGCACAGACTTACCAGGCGGGAACCACGCCGCATTGCTGGAAAGCATCCGTACCAAAATCTTCACATTACCGGAAGACTATACCGTTTATGCAGGCCACATGGATGCAACCACGGTTGGTTTTGAGAAAAAGAACAATCCATTTTTCAGATAAGAAACCCGACGATATCATGATCAGGCGAAACATACCCAATGCACTCACTTGCGGAAACCTTCTTTGTGGCTGCGTTGGCGTGGTGGAAGCATTTCATAATAACCTGCTGATCTCCTGCATCCTCGTCGGCGTGGCGCTGATTTTTGACTTTTTTGATGGCTTTCTGGCGCGACTGCTGAAAGTGAGTTCCGCCATAGGAAAAGACCTCGATTCGCTGGCAGATATGGTCACTTTCGGACTACTGCCCTCTATCATCGTTTACCAATTGTTAATGCAAAGCATTCCCGACCTGATGGGGATCTGGAAGGCTTATCCCGCATTTATCATTGCGATTTTCTCGGCATTGCGTTTAGCCAAATTCAATAACGACACCAGGCAATCGGATACCTTCATTGGCTTACCTACCCCGGCCAATGCCATGCTGATCGCCGCGCTGCCATTCATAGTTCAGTTCGAAAGTGAATTCTGGAAAGATATCATCATCAACACAACCAATCTCCTGATCCTTACAGTAGTAATGTCGTACCTGCTGGTAATGGAGCTGCCATTGATTGCATTAAAATTCAAACATTTCGGTTGGAAAGGAAACGAGGCACGGTTTCTTTTAATAGTTAGTTCGATCGTGCTTCTTGTTACTTTAAAATTCCTTGCAATACCATTGATACTCGTCCTTTATATCGGATTATCGCTGGCAGAGAATCTGAGAAGACAAAAGGCCTGACTAAATCATTGACAACTTGTTGTTCAAAATACAAATATGAAATTCTCGCGCATTACAGGTTTGGGTTACTACGTTCCTGAAAACATCGTGACCAATAATGATCTGACACAATGGATGGAAACATCCGATGAATGGATCCAGGAACGTACCGGCATTCGCGAGCGCCGTTACTTTGAATATGGCAAAGACACGAATTACAGCATGGCCGCCGCTGCTTCCCGCCAGGCGCTGGAACGCGCTGGCATGAGCGCTGATGAGATTGACGTAATCGTTTACGCAACTATTACCCCCGACTATTTTTTCCCCGGCTCCGCATTTTTAATGCAGCGAGAGCTCAAAATGGACGGAAAGCCCGTCATTGATATTCGTGAACAATGCTCGGGATTTGTATATGCGCTTTCTATCGCCGACCAGTTTATCAAATCGGGAATGTACAGGAATGCTTTGGTGGTAGGTTCGGAAATCCAGTCTTCGTGGATAGATAAAAGTACCGCCGGGCGCAATACTGCGGTGATTTTTGGTGATGGCGCAGGTGCGGCCGTCGTATCGGCAACCGACGATCCCCAACATTGTATATTATCTACACACCTGCACGCAGACGGGCGATTTGCAGAAGAACTTTATGTCCGCGACCCAGGAAGCAGCAGGCCGGGAAGACCTGTGAACAGCGAAATGCTGGAAGAAGGCGGATTTAATGTTTACATGAATGGAAATGCAGTCTTCAAACACGCAATTGTGCGTTTTGGAGAGGTAATTGGTGAAGCACTTGAAGCTAACGGACTCACTCACAGCGACCTTGACTTACTGGTACCTCACCAGGCTAATATCCGCATCAGCGACTATGTGCGGCAGCAGTTGGGACTGAGCGAATCGCAAGTAGTGAATAACCTGCAACGCTTCGGTAACACCACCGCCGCCTCCATTCCCATTGCATTATCGGAAGCCTGGGAGGAAGGCAGGTTGAAGAGCGGCGACCTGATTTGTCTGGCTGCTTTCGGAAGCGGGTTCACGTGGGCTTCTGCATTAATTAAGTGGTAATACAATCAATATTGACCAATTGATAGCATTACCAGCGTACAGCCCTCAATTGGTATGATATTTTTATCCAACAACATGTTTTTAAATTCAGGGTTCTCAGTACCAGGGTTAAAAATGACGCGTTTGGGTTTTAAAGAGACAATATAATCGTAATATTCAGGCTGGTGGCTCGGGTTAATGTACAATGTAACGGTATCCACGTCTTCCCAGTCTGTCTTTTCAAGATGTATCTCTTCTCCCAGAGCCGAACCTTTTCTCCGGCCGAGTAACAAGATCGGGTGACCGTAATTCCTGAGTTTTTGAGCAGCCAGATATGCGTACCTGGTTGGATTGGCGGTAGCGCCGATGATGAGCGTACGTTTCATTTTTATAGTTTTTGATGAATGTAAATGTGTAAACCTGATAAGGCACACTTATAGCAACAGAAAAAGATTGCAAAAATGTTTCCAGCAAAGCGCATAGCAAGCCGACGCGGCAAATTTAAATGCAACCTGAAAAAACCTAATAATATATCCTTAACACAATGAATGAGTTAAATGTAAGTCGGAGTTTCTGGAACGAAAAGTGGGCAAAAATTAATTTCGACGAAATCGAGAACGCTCCTCATTACGAAGTATCTAATTACGGCAGGCTGAAAAGCTTTCAGAACAATCCGAAGGAGGGAGTGGTCATTAAAGGATCAGTTATCCAGGGGTACAGATCGCTGAATATCAGGGTTGCGGGAGGAAAAACAATAAATCGATACGTACACAAGCTTGTAGCTGAGCACTTTGTAGATAAGCCTGATGCAGAGCATAACTTTGTTATACACATCGACTTTGAAAAACAAAACAACTACTACGAGAATCTAAAATGGGTTACGAAGGCTGAAATGATTGAGCATAACCGCGAAAATCCGGCATTCATTAACCGTGTGATCCCAAGACGTACAAAAAATTACAAGTTGACGGAAAGCAAAGTGCGTATCATTAAAAAGCTGCTTAAGAATGACAATAACCGACTTAAAATGATTGCGAAGCAATTTGGGATTACGCATACGCAGCTTAACCGGATCCGTTCAGGCGAAAACTGGAAACACGTAACAATCGAAGAATAACTGATTTACTTACTTCATGTTTCTTTCGTTGGCTGAAACCGTATAGCCGCTGCCGTTCACGCCCTCTTCATAATCAACCGATACTCCGATCACGTACATCAGGTGGCGGCGGTCTATGATTACCTTGATTCCTTCCACGAGGTAAGTCTGGTCAAACTCGGTTGCAGTGTCAAATCCGAGCAGAAAAGTGCCGCTGCACGCGCCGCCGCGCAATCCTACCCGCAGTCCGTAGGTGTCAGGAATCTTGTTTGCTTCCAGTGTAGATTTTATTTCCAGCCTTGCGTTTTCTGTAAGTTGAATCGGACTTTCCATTTGAATGCAGATACTCGTTCGGATAAAAACTAAACAGCGGCGATCCCCGTTCCATTTCGCGACCTTAAATAAATATCCGCTTATTCTGGCAATCCGCTAATTTTGCAATTCGTTTTTGGATCGAAAATTAACATTAGAATATGGAATATCAGCTTATACTGGCCTTTTTGCTACTTGGTGGGATTGTTACGTTCGGCATTTACATGACCGTCACGACAGTTGCAGACAAGATTTTTCAAAACAAGAAACTGGATATCAGAAGCAAAAACGTCGAAATCACCCTTCCCCTGAGATTGCAGGCTTACGAGCGCATGTGCCTCTTTCTTGAACGTATCACGCCTAGTAATTTGTTATTGAGACTGGTACCTTCGGCAATGAGCGCGCTGGAATTGCAGCAGGTCCTTTTGCAGGAGATCAGGGATGAATACAATCACAACGTGGCGCAGCAGCTATATATGAGTACACACGCCTGGGAACAGATCACCAATGCAATGAACGAAACCGTTGCGGTTATCAACCAGGCAGCCACCGAAGTACCAGCAGAAGCCCCACCTTCTGACCTGGCTAAAAAAATCTTTTCACACGTAATCGAAAAAGAAGTACAGCCAGCCTCACATGCATTGAAAGTGCTGAAAGAGGAGATCAGGGGGATATTTTAGGGCTGTCGGCCGTCGGCAATCAGACCTTTGCTCTGCGAATTAAAACCGGCAAGCAATAAACCAAAAAGCCGAAAGCCGATTGCCGAAAACCGAAGTACTCACAAGCCACCACTTCCATCTTTAACTAAAAAAGGCCGAAAGCCGAAAGCTGAACGCCGAAAGCCAAATAATGCTTTACCCCAATACACTAGAACAAAAATTAGGTTTTGATAACCTTCGGGAGCGATTGAAGGAGGCTTGTATCAGTCCGCTGGGACAAGCTTTTGTGGAAAAGATCAAGTTTTCGGAGAATTTTACTTTGGTAGAAAAGCTCGTCAGCCAGACGGCGGAGATGCAGCGTATCCTGGAAATCGGAGAGAATTTTCCTTCCCAGAACTATATAGACGCGACACCTTATCTCAAACGCGCCGCAATCGAAGGAATGTTGCTGACACAGGCCGAGTTTTCTGACCTTAAAGTTTCATTGCTCACGATCAAGCTTTGTCAGCGCTTCTTTGAAAGCCAGGAGCCCGACTCCTACCCTATTTTGGGCGAGTACGCCAGGACTATCAAAGTCGACAAATCGATCACTGACGCTATCGACCGCATTATTGATGACCGCGGACAAATCCGCGATTCTGCTTCCAGCGAACTGTCACGCATCCGAAAAAGACTAATTTCGGAGCAGGCAGGAATCCGTAAAAAGCTTGATACAATCCTGAAATCGGCTCGGAGCAGCGGCTGGATCGGTGACGATGTTTCACTTACGGTGCGGAACGGAAGAATGGTTATTCCTGTGGCGGCCGAGCATAAAAGGAAGCTGAAGGGATTTATCCACGATGAATCCGCCACCGGACAAACCGTTTTCATTGAACCTACGGACGTTTTTGAATCCAATAATGAGATCCGCGAGCTGGAATATGAAGAACGGCGCGAGGTCAACCGGATATTGCTTGAACTGACCAGTCAGCTGCGACCTTTTGTTCCGGATCTCCAAAAAGCCTATGGTTTTCTCGGGTTAATGGACTTTCTGCGGGCTAAAGCCAAACTGGCCGCTGAAATGAGCGCGATCAATCCGCCTTTTACCAACAAACAGTTTATAGACTGGCGAAATGCCCGTCACCCGCTGCTGCATTTGTCTTTCCAAAAACAAGGCAAGAAAGTAGTGCCGCTGAACATTGAACTGAGTGAGAAGCAAAGGATACTGATCGTTTCGGGACCGAATGCGGGAGGTAAGTCTGTGTCTTTAAAAACAGTGGGACTTATTCAATATATGTTCCAATGCGGCTTGCTGGTACCTGTCGACGAAGGTTCATCCATGGGATTTTTCCAAAATATCTTCATTGATATAGGCGACGAACAATCGCTGGAAAATGACCTGAGTACGTACAGTTCCCATTTAACGAACATGCGTTACTTCCTGACAACCGCAAACCGGCGTACCTTATTCCTCATTGACGAGTTCGGAACGGGTACCGAGCCGGGACTGGGCGGCGCAATCGCGGAGTCTATCCTGGAAAACCTCGTAAAATCGAGCGCTTATGGCGTGATTAACACACATTATACAAACCTGAAAGTACTCGCCGACAAAACCGAGGGGCTCGTGAATGGCGCAATGCGGTTTGATGGAGAGCACCTGGAACCACTTTATCAACTGGAAATTGGCCGTCCCGGCAGTTCGTTTGCATTTGAAATTGCATCGAAGATCGGGCTACCGGAATCTGTGGTAAACCGCGCCAAAGACAAGCTCGGCAAGCAGCAGGTTAACTTTGAGAAGCTTTTGAAAGAGCTCGACATTGAACGCAAAGTGTTTTCGGAGAAGAACATTGAAATCGGGATCAAGGAAAGGAAGCTGGCCAAGCAGCTGGCAGACTATACTACTTTGAAAGAACGTCTTGAAAACAATGAGAAAAAGATTGTAAACGAGGCAAAGCAAAAAGCGAAAAACCTGCTAACTGATGCAAATCAGCTGATCGAGAATACCATTCGGGAAATCAAGGAGAATAAAGCAGAGAAAGAGAAGACGAAATCCGTCCGAAGCGAACTTGAAACTTTTGGCAAGAAAAACCTGGCGCTGGAAGAAGTAAAAGAGACAGCGCCGGCAGAGGAGATATACGAGCCGGAAGGCGGCGAAATCGTGCCGGGAAGTTACGTGCGCATTCTCGGGCAGACTGCTATTGGCGAGGTACTGGCTGTAAAAGGTAAAGATGCTGAGATCAGGATCGGGGATTTGAAATCGAATGTAAAGCTGAACCGTCTCGAAAAGGTTTCCAACAAGACCTACAAAGCGGCCACAGGCGAAAAGAAGCTGAAATCCACTGCCAAAGGAGTTGATTTGAATGAGCGCATGCTCAATTTCAGCTTCAACCTGGATATGCGCGGCAAACGCGGAGAAGAAGCGCTGGGGCTTGTGGACCAGTTTATGGACAATGCAATTATGCTCGGTTATGATGAGCTGCGGATCGTGCATGGAAAAGGCGACGGAATCCTGAGAACACTTGTGAGAAACCATTTGAGGGGCTATTCGCAGGTAAAAGGAATGCAGGACGAACATCCCGACCGTGGCGGCGCGGGGGTTACCATTGTGAAACTGAAATAGGTTAGACGGCATGAAAAAAGCGTCAGGCAGATAACTGCCTGACGCTTTTTTCATGCTATTAAGCTGACCTTACAACTGAGGCTGCTCAGCAACGACTTTTTCGTCCATTGCACTTGCTCTCGGGTTCCCCGCCCAGAACCACAGTATCGCGAATGCGACGATGAGGATGATCGGGAAAGTAAGCATGGTAGACAATGTAGCCTGGCCTGCCGCCAGCTCCAATGCAGGGCCTGTAAGACCTTGTGCCGAATATTCAGCATGCGCTGAGTCGATCCAGCGACCAATGAAAGGCTGGAAGATTGAAGTAGACAACATACCTACCCCACCGATGATGGACATTCCAAGTGCACCGCTCAATGGAACGCGTTGCGCTACGAAACCGATCACAGTTGGCCAGTTGAAGCATACACCAAGTCCGAAAATCACAGCTGCGAAATAGGCGATCGGGCCGGTTACTGTGCTAAACATGTAGATACCGATAGCTGCCAGAACCGCTCCGAAAAGCAGAATACCTGTTTGTCCAACCAAATCAACAACAGGGCCTGTGAAAAGTCGGCCGATCGTCATCACACCGAATGTCAATGCCAATACCAGCATTGGATCTGCTCCACTGTTACTCAATACCACGTTAACCCACTGGTTAGGACCAAATTCTGTGATCGCAGTAAGTGCCATGCAGCAGAAAATGAAGATATATAAAGGAGTAAGCATCGCCTGGAAGTTTTTCGCAAGTGAAGTTACACCTTCCACTTTTGGTCTTGGGAAAGCCTGACCAAGGAAAAGGAATGCGTAAATAACGGTTGGGATCATCAATACCCAGATCTGAGTCTGCCATGATGCACCTGCATCTGTCATAAATTTCGAGATCAAACTTCCGAGTACAATCCCACCTGGGAACCACATGTGAAAGCGGCCAAGCATTTTGTTCAGCTTGTTTGAAGAATACATATCCGCGATCATCGGGTTACAAGCCGCTTCTGTACAGCCGTTTCCAAACCCGATAAAGAATGTAGACACCAAAAGACCTGTGTAGCCGCCTGCATAGATAGTCAGCAGGATACCAAGCGTGTGAGCCACAACGGCCACCTGCATGATAATTTTCGGTCCGATGGTGTGGTACACGATACCTCCTATGACCATCGAGATTGGAAACCCGAAGAAGAACATGGAGTTAATAAAGCCCAACTGCTCGGCGGTAAGGCCAAATTCAGTGCCTAATTGCGGGAGGATACCTGCTCTTATACTGAATGAAAAGGCCGTTGTAATGATGGCAAGACAACTGGCGTTGAATAACCTGCTGCTGTTAACAGTTTGAGTCATAAGACTAAAAGGGTTTGATTATTTGAATTAGATGGTTTTTTTGAAAACGGTCTGCCTTAAAGTTTTAATTTAAGATTTTCACAGAAAAAACAAATTAACGGCGATTCTACTGGTTTTAACAGGCTTTCGGGGGTGTTTTTTGACTGTTAAAATTATATTTGTAAGAAGTAAGAGTGATATATACTACTCTTTATACCTTTAAAATCTTTTCAAAACTTTAAACCAACTGGAATGTCAAGAAAGATCAGAATGGGCATGGTAGGTGGTTCCCTGGACGCGTTTATTGGCGGGGTACATCGCCGTGCAGCGATCATGGATGGAGAAATTGAACTTGTCTGCGGCGCTTTCAGCTCCGACCCATTGAAGTCAAAAGAGTCAGGAAGAGCATTGTACTTACCGGAGGACCGGATTTATAATGATTTTGAAGAAATGATTGCGAAGGAAAAGCAGCTTCCGGAAGGAGAGCGAATGGATTTCGTTGCAATCGTTACCCCCAATCACGTTCACTACTCCCCTGCCAAACTTGCCCTTGAAAATGGTTTTCACGTCGTTTGCGATAAACCGATTACATTAAATACTAAGGAAGCAGAAGAGATTGTTGCATTGGTTGAAAAAACCGGCCTGATCTTCTGTCTGACCCACAACTACACCGGTTACCCGATGGTGAAAGAAGCCCGCGAGATGATTAGGTCGGGTGCTATCGGCGAAATCAGGAAAGTAATTGTGGAATATCCGCAGGGCTGGCTGGCTACACTGGTAGAAGTGACCGGAAACAAGCAGGCTGCCTGGCGTACCGACCCAAAACGCTCCGGTGCAGCCGGCGGCTTAGGCGACATCGGAACGCACGCCGAAAACCTCGCAGAATACATTACCGGACTAAAAATCACGCAGCTTTGCGCCGACCTGACCATTTTTGTAGAAGGTCGCCTGCTGGATGATGACGCCAATATTCTCCTCCGCTTTAACAACGGCGCGAAAGGGATCCTGCAAAACAGCCAGATCGCCAACGGAGAAGAAAACGACCTTAATATCCGCGTGTACGGCGAAACCGGCGGCTTGCAATGGAAGCAGCTGGACCCCAATACATTGATCCACAAAACCAATCAGGGCGCACGCATTATCCGCACGGGCGTAGGAAATCTTTCAAAAGCTGCCCAGGTGCATACGCGCATTCCCGCAGGCCACCCGGAAGGTTACTTCGAGGCATTTGCCAACCTCTACCGCAATTTTGCATTGCATTTGCGGGCTTATTGGGAGGGCCGCAAAGTCGATCCGGTATACGACTTCCCGACTGCGCAGGATGGTTTGAGAGGAATGAAGTTCATTGACACTGTCATTGCCTCCAATCAGACGGACACCAAGTGGACTGACTTCTGACCTGCATTAAACATTATTTTTAACCTTAAATCCCCAACCCGCTCCGGCGGACTGTTTTCTCACCTATTATCCATACCCGTTTATGAATAAAATCAAAGTCGGCGTTGTCGGCACAGGTTTCATCGGCCCGGCGCACATTGAAGCGCTGCGACGCCTTCCTAATGTTGAAGTAGCAGCGCTTTGCGAAGTAACGGCTGAACTGGCCGCTCAAAAAGCAGACGCACTCGGAATCGAACGTTCCTATACTTTCGAAGACCTTTTGAAACAGGATGACATTCAGGCAATACATATCTGTACGCCCAACTTCCTGCACTACTCACAATCGAAAGCTGCATTGCTCGCTGGAAAACATGTAATTTGTGAAAAACCACTTGCCAAAGACCTTGCCGAAGCCGAAGAGCTGGTAAAGCTTGCTGCTGAAACCGGACTGGTGAATGCTGTACACTTCAACCTGCGCTACTATCCGCTGGCACGTCAGATGAAATCCATGCGCGAAAAAGGCGAGCTGGGTGAGATTTATTCATTCATAGGATCTTATCTGCAGGACTGGCTTTTCTACGAAACCGACTACAACTGGCGCCTCGAACCAGACAAATCAGGCGATTCCCGTGCGATTGCAGATATCGGCTCTCACCTGATGGACATTCTGGAATACATTACCGGCCTGAAAACGGTTTCAGTAATGGCGGACTTCAATACCATTCACAAAACACGTAAAAAGCCGCTTAAACCGGTGGAAACGTATTCAGGCAAAATGCTGCAGCCTGAGGATTATGCCGATGTACCTATTAATACGGAAGACCACGCAAACGTTTTGCTGCGTTTTGACAACGGAAGCAAAGGGGTAATTACGGTATCACAGGTTTCAGCGGGCCGGAAAAACAGAATGGCGCTTGAAATTGCCGGATCCAAGAAAACGTTCAGCTGGTGCTCAGAGTCGCCGAACGAAATGTGGATCGGTAACCGTGACAAGAGCAATGAAATCCTGATGCGCGATCCTTCTCTTGTGAATGAAGATGTGCGCTCAACAATTACATTCCCTGGCGGGCACAACGAAGGCTTCCCTGATACTTCAAAGCAAATGTTCAAAGAGGTATACGCAGCCATCGCCGCAGGCAAACAACCAGAAAACCCAACATTCCCAACCTTCGCAGACGGATACCGGGAATTATTGATTTGTGAGAAGATACTTGAAAGCAACAGAGCGCAGTCTTGGGTAACTATTTAAATCAACAAATATGAAAACGATAAAAGGACCTGGAATTTTCCTTGCTCAGTTTTTGGGTGACGAAGCTCCGTTTAACTCATTGGATTCAATTGCTGATTACATGGCAGGGTTGGGCTATAAGGGCCTTCAACTTCCTACCTGGGATCCGCGGGTGATTGATGTGAAACAATGCGCCGAGTCGCAGACTTATGCTGATGAGCTGAAAGGCAAACTGGCTGATAAAGGTCTGGAAATTACGGAGCTCGCGTCGCACATCATCGGCCAGCTGGTGGCATCGCACCCGGTATACGACGAAATGTACGATGGTTTTGCAGTACCCGAAGTGCGCAACAATCCGAAAGCACGTGCGGAATGGGCGACGCAACATTTGAAATACGTTGCGCAGGCAAGCCGCAGACTGGGCCTCTCCGCGAGCGCTACTTTCTCCGGTGCATTGGCCTGGCCATTCCTGTATCCGTGGCCACAGCGCCCGGCCGGACTGGTAGAGACTGCATTCAAAGAACTGGCTGCAAGATGGAAACCAATCCTGGATGTATATGATGAAAACGGTGTGGATGTAGCTTACGAGCTCCACCCCGGGGAAGACCTTTTTGACGGATCCACATTCGAAATGTTTGTTGATTACCTTAATGGTCACACCCGCGCCAACATCAACTACGACCCCAGCCACTTTGTACTCCAGCAGCTCGACTACCTTCAATTCATTGACTTGTACCACGATCGGATCAAGGCATTTCACGTAAAAGATGCCGAGTTTAACCCATCGGGTAAGCAAGGTGTTTACAGCGGATTTGCAGGCTGGGCCGACCGGGCTGGTCGCTTCCGCTCGCTTGGTGACGGACAAGTTGACTTCGGCGGTATTTTCTCCAAACTATCTCAGTACGATTACGGCAGCTGGGCAGTTTTGGAATGGGAATGCTGCATTAAGTCGCCTGTTCAGGGTGCTGCCGAAGGTGCGCCTTTCATCGAAAGCCACATTATAGAAGTAACTACAAAGGCATTTGACGATTTTGCCGGAACCGGCGCTGACGAGGCGTTCAACCGCAAAGTTTTAGGTTTGTAATTGTCGATTGTACAAGTATATTAAAAACCTGTCTTCCTTATGGAAGGGAGGTTTTTTTCATATAATTACCTGCTGCATTATTTCGTTTTGAGTAGAATGAGAATGCAGTTCCAACACTAAAAAATAACCAGTTCACCTAATCTGTAATGCGTAAAATTCTTTATCAAAACTTACTGAACCGCTTCCGAGTAATTGGTGCAATGGGCCTTGTCTGTTGCGGTTTAGCGTCCGTGGCACAGACTGTCACACCTGAAAAGCGTGTGCTTGTTTTTGCCAAAACGGCTGCGTTCCGGCATTCTTCTATCCCTGCCGGGAAAGCGGCTATCATGAAATACGGCAAAGAAAATGGCTTCGCGGTAGATACTACCGAGAATGCAACTGTCTTTACAGAGAAAAACCTGCAAAAGTATGGGGCGGTTGTTTTTCTGAACACTACCGGCAATATCCTGAATGAGAAACAGCAGGAGGCATTTGAACACTACATCCAGGCAGGAGGCGGGTACGTGGGAGTTCACGCGGCTACCGACACCGAGTACGACTGGCCCTGGTACAACCAGCTGTCCGGCGCCTATTTCGCAAGCCACCCAGGCAACCCGAACGTGCAGGAAGGTGAAGCTTACGTTGTAAATGATCAGCACCCTTCCATGACGGGCTTTCCGAAGAAATGGAAGATCAAGGATGAGTTTTATGATTTCAAAAACTTTAATCCAAAGGTAAATGTCTTAGTTAACATCGACGAGAAGTCTTACAAAGACGGAAAAATGGGCGACAACCATCCTATGTCGTGGTACCATGAATATGATGGGGGAAAAGCATTTTACACCAACTTCGGACATGAAGATGCTACCTATGAAAATCCGGTATTTGTAAAACATTTCATCGGCGGCTTGAAATGGGCAATGGCCGAGAAGCTGGACTTCGCGAAGTCGAGACCGGAAGAAAACCGTTTTACCAAACAGACGCTCGCTACCAAGCTTGACGAACCTACCGAGCTGGTAGTGCTGGAAGATCAGCGCGTACTTTTCTCAGAAAGAAAAGGAAAGCTGAAATTGTATAATCCGAAAACGGGCAAAGTGAAAGTTGTAGCCGAGGTACCTGTTTATACCAAACAGGAATACGGCTTAATGGGCTTGAATATCGATCCTAATTTCAAAACCAACAAGCTTGTTTACCTGTACTATTCTCCGCTTTCTTCTGCTCCTGA
The DNA here is from genome assembly GCF_001424405.1 of Dyadobacter sp. Leaf189. GTDB lineage: Bacteria > Bacteroidota > Bacteroidia > Cytophagales > Spirosomataceae > Dyadobacter. The sequence continues at coordinate 1,509,698 of NZ_LMPS01000001.1, read as the reverse complement.
TACGGCGCAGCATTTATCACGTTTCAAATATGACGATGTAAAAGACACGCTGATCCTCAGTACGGAAGAAGTTTTACTGACTGTTCCTGTGAAAAGAACAGACTGCTGCCACACGGGCGGGTCCATTGCCTGGGATAGTAAAGGGAATTTGTACCTGTCCACCGGAGACGACGTAAACCCATTCCAGTCCAATGGATTCGGACCGATTGACGAGCGGCCGGGACGTGAAGGCTTTGACGGACAGCATACTTCTTCCAATACAAACTCGCTCAGAGGCAAGGTAATACGCATTAAACCACGTTACGGCGATCGTCGCGCGAATATGCCAGGCGGAACCAATTTGTATGATATTCCCGAAGGCAACCTCTTCCCTGCCGGCAACCCGAAAGCACGTCCTGAGATTTACGTGATGGGAACACGGAACCCTTACCGCATTTCAGTTGACCAGCATAATGGTTATCTGTACTGGGGTGATGTAGGTCCTGACGCTTCTCTGGACGATCCAAAGCGTGGCCCACGCGGTTACGACGAGGTAAACCAGGCGAGAAAGGCAGGTTATTACGGATATCCCCTCTTCATTGCGGACAACAAGCCTTATATCGACTTCAATTTCGCTGACAGTACTTCACATGGTCCATTTGACCCTGCGAAACCGATCAATAACTCACCGCATAATACGGGCTTGCAAGAGTTGCCGCCGGCTAATCCTGCATTCATCTTTTATCCTTATGCAGACTCTCCTGAATTCGGTGCGATCGTGGGCAAAGGCGGCCGTAATGCAATGGCCGGGCCGGTTTACTATTCTGCTGATTTTAAGGACAGTAAAGTGAAATTCCCTGAGTATTACAATGGAAAATTTTTCGCTTACGACTGGATTCGTGACTATATCAATATAGTTACCATGAACGAGCAAGGTGATTTGAAAAGCATTGACCGCTTCTTGCCAAATACAAAATTCAGTCACCCGATTGATATGCAGTTTGCCAATGACGGTTCGCTTTATACACTGGAATACGGACCAAACTGGTTTGCCCAAAACGATGAAGCCAGTCTGTCACACATCACTTACAATGCTGGCAACCGCGTGCCACTGGCAGTAGCTTCTGCTACCAACACCACCGGCGCTACGCCATTGAAAGTTAACTTTTCATCAAAAGGCTCAGTCGACTACGACGGCGATCCGATCAAGTACGAATGGTCTTTTGGAAAAGGTCTTCCAAAAAGCAATGTGGCTAATCCAAGCTACACCTATGCGAAAGCGGGTGAATACACCGCCGTGTTGAAAGTGACTGATAATGCAGGAAATGCAAATACTTCGGAAGTAATCGTGAGAGTTGGCAATGCGATCCCGAAAGTGGATGTAGCTATCAAAGGAAATAAATCCTTTTACTGGAACGACAAACCCGTTAACTACGAAGTTTCTGTTTCGGATAAAGAAGATGGCAGCCTTGCAAACAAGAAAATAGCTGAGGATGAAGTAACTGTGACCATTAATTATCTGGAAGGTTTTGACAAAACCATACTTGCCCAGGGTCACCAGGCAAATACTGGATTTGAAACCGGAAAAAGGTTAATCGAACTAAGCGACTGCAAAGCATGCCATTCGATAGACAAAAAATCCATTGGCCCTGCTTACAAGGAAGTTGCCAAGAAGTATGCAAGCGAGCGCAATTCACTTAAAACATTGTCTGATAAAGTTCTGAAAGGCGGAAGTGGTGTTTGGGGCGAGCAGGCAATGCCGGGCCACCCGCAGCATAAGCCGGAGGAAATTGAGGATATGGTCAAATACATCCTTTCTCTTGCTAATGATAAGGCTGTTGATAAAAAACCATTGAAAGGCTCTTATGTAACGGAAGCGAAGAAAAAAGAGGGTTCATACATTATCTCGGCCAGCTACACCGACAAGGGAAGCAGCACAATGGGACCACTTACAGGCGCGAAAACACTTGCTTTACGCCCTGCTACCCTGACAGCCGCACTGGCAGACTCAGCCATGCATACTGTTAATTTCAAGGTTGAGAATGGCAAGGAAGTTGTGCTGGGATCGAAAAGCGGCAGTTTCTTCGCATTCGACGGTATTGACCTGTCGGGAATTACAAACCTGGCGATTGCTGGCGGCAGCAACGAAAAGTTTACAGCTGGCGGAACGCTGGAAGTGCGCCTCGATAGCCCGGCCGGTACAAAGATCGGTGAAGTGAAAATTGACAAAACCGGAGAAGTAAGTATTCCAGTAAAAGGTCCGGCTGACCAGAAGCTGCACAAGCTGTTCTTTGTGTTCAAAAATCCAAATGCAGGAGGAAAGCCGCTGTTTACTGTTGAAACGGTACGATTTGACCGCGCTGCTCTATAAGTTTAATTAGTAAAATGAGAAAAGCCGGGCTTCATTGAAGTCCGGCTTTTCTCGTTTTAAAGCACTATTTACTTACCATCATCTTTTTAGCTCCGTTGCTCTTACCATCTGTTATGAGATCGTAAACAAACACGCCCGTTCCAAAATCATCAGCAGAAAGCTGTACAGCGCCTTCTCCGCGTGTTCTGACGATTTCTGAGCGGATTTTCTGTCCATTGGTTGAGTAAATGTTCAATACCGCATCCTTGATCGTATCCGGAATAAAGAACCTGATAGAAGAAATACCTGAAAAGCCGTTCGGTGCATTCTGTTCCAGGATCACGCCATTTTCATTTACATCATTGGTTCTTGCGGCAGGAGTCGTAAGCGGCCGGGTTGTATTGGAAGCTACAATGCGTTCAAGTTGGGTAAGCCTCTTTGCTAACTCCGCAGTTTCTGCGGTGAGCTGGCGAATCTCCTCGTCTTTCCGATCAAGCGTTTGCTGCTGCTCTTTGACAGAGTTTACAAGCATGTAGGTCAGTGCGTTGGCGTCATAATCAAGATAGTCCGTTTTGTTCCCGAGCGAATCCTGATAGGTAAATGTACCTACCATGTGAGGAGCAATTTTCTGCATATCCTGCGCAATGATACCCACGAATTTCTTATTCGTCGGCAACCCCGCCTCTCCATTGTAGCTGAACCAGACAGGCTTGATCTGCTTCAATACATCAAGCCCTTCCGCGTACTCTGAAACATCCTTTTTAAGACGTTTGTCAGAAGCAATGATCCAGGCAGAAGAGCCTGCTTTTGCGGCTGAGAAAGTACTGAGATGGAGCTTGTAAGTGGGAGCTTCAACACCCACTCCCACATTGTCGAAAATTGTTCCGAGCACAATGCTATGGTCCCGGGTAACCTTGGTCGCCGCACCAATTGCTGTCGCGTAGGTCACGTTAGCGCTACCCGCAGTTTCGTACCCGATAAACGTATTGGCAAGTCCTTTCAAATTGCTTCTCCCGGAACCATGGCCAAGGAACACATTATAATTGCCGCTTGAATTGTATTCTCCGGCGCCATTACCTGCAAACAGATTGTAGTTTCCGTCCGTATTGAAAAAACCGCTTCGGCAACCGATGAATATATTTTCGTTTCCGAAGTAATTTTTACCCCCTGCTTCTACGCCCAGGAATGTGTTTCTCAGACCAACCGCATTCGCTGCGCCAGACTTTGAACCCACGAAAGTGTTCCAACTGCCCGTCGTGTTTGCCTTACCCGAGAAGTACCCTAAGAAGGTATTCTCACTACCACTAGAGAGCGTGTAGGCAGACCTGCTCCCAAGCGCTGTATTCTGATTCCCACCAACATTCCCGTACCCCGAAAGACTTCCAACGAATGTATTATGCTCACCAATTGTGGAGGAGCCCGCCCAGATTCCCATGTAAGTACCATCGGTACCCTGATTGCCGGCTTGCGAACCGAAAGAGGTGGTTTGTGCGCAAACGTTGTTAAACATTGCTGCCGCTAAAAAGACAGCACCTGATAACCTGTAGATTTTTTTCATCTCGCCGATCGTTTAGTGAATTGTTGCAAACTTTGCAGCTGCAAGTTTTACACTTAGAGTGATTTACGAGAAAAGGATAATTCAGAGGCTGGGGAAAATTAACGATCGGGAGCGCCTTTTTTCTTGGGTTAAGTACTTGGAAGCGGGTTTGTAACACTACTTTGCAAAACCTTCAATCCCTAACCCAAACAATGCGAAGTCGTATTTGACAGGATCTGACGGATCGAGCTGTTTTAATGAAGCAGTAAGTTCTAATGCAGTTTGCCAGTCAGTGTTAGGTCTTTTGATAAGGCCCAGAAATCTGGAAACGCGGTCAACATGCACATCGCAGGGACAGACCAGCTGTGCAGGTACAATGTTGTTCCAGATACCAAAATCCACACCATGATTGTCTTTCCGGACCATCCATCTCAGAAACATATTCAACCGCTTACAGGAGGATTTCCGGGCCGGAGTGGCAATGTGCTTGGCAGTTCGCGAAGGAAAATTTTCTGAATCGCAGAACATGTTGTGAAAACCGATCAGCGACTTTTCTATCGTCTCGTCCGAAGCGCTGATGTGCTTGCTGAATGCGTATTCAAGTGAATCGTGCTGCCGGTAGTAGTTTTGGAAGAAATGAAGGAAATAAAGCGTGTCAGTCGCATTAAACGTGCGGTGCTTAAAGTCCAGGAAGGGTTTTAAATCACTATCCTGATGATTTCTGATAAAATCAAAAGGAGCATTATCCATGAGCGAAGCCAGTTCCAGGCATTTGCTGATGATCGTTTTGCGCTGTCCCCAGGCAAGTACTGCCGCCCAGAAACCCATGATCTCGATGTCCTGCTTTACAGAAAAACGATGTGGGATACTGACGGGATCGAGGGAGATAAAGTCGGGCTTGTTGTATTGCACGACTTTTTCCTCCAATAAATCAATGATGTAGGGAGATAAATGGGGCACTTCAATGCTTTGCATGGCTTCCTCCAAACAGGTAAGCCAGAACACGGGAGATACCAGAGAAGAACATGACTATTCCTGAAAAAAGAAATGTAAAAATTGCGATGAAGGGGTAGAGCAATGTGAACATAACGCTCCAAATTTTATAACCAGCCGTATTTTTCAGGGCTTCTCTTTCCTCTTCTCTCTTCGAACGGAATTGGGGTGAATGTTTCATGACGGGATTAATAACAAAACTATTCCAGGTAACTTACAACTGCTCTGAAACGCTTGCTGTTCGGGGATACTTTTTCGAATGCGCGTGATGATAATTTAATAACAATGTCATCATTAACGCTGGTATCCGGTATCCGTCCAATAATGCGGACGATGATTTTCTCCTGATTGTATTCATTCAATACTTCTACCAACGCACCAATTGGCGCACTACGGTGCAAGCCCAGGAACTTACTGGTACTTTCGTCAGTCTCAATCACTTCTGCCAACCCGGATTCTGATTTCCTCTTGCCTCTGACAACTTTCGGCGCTTCAACAACTTCCTCCACAGGCTTAACTACCTTCTCGGGAACAACCGCTTTTGCTTTTACAGAGTCTTTCACAACTGTTGTGCTCGTCACTTTCGGTGCCACGGGTGGTGTAACTGCCGCAACAGCCTTTTCAGCACCTTTTTCACTTACAATCAGCTCCTGACCATCTTTCAAGTTATCGTCCGCCAGATTGTTCCATTTACGCAAATCTGCCATTAAAACGCCATATTTCACAGCAACACGGTAAAGTGTTTGTCCTGGCTCAACGATGTGCTTTCCATTGGGGGATACCGAAACGGCAGATCCTGCGGTAGGCGCAGAAGTAGTGGATGGCGTAGTATCAGGCTTTGCAGCTGTGGCCGGAACCGCAGGTTTAACCTCTTTTTTCTCTTCTTTCTTTTCTTCCTTCTTCTCCTCCTTTTTCTCTTCTTTCTTAGCTTCTTTTTTGCTGACCTTCGGAGTATAGGGTACTCGGATAGTTTGTCCAAACTGGATCTGATCGCTCATGCCGGGATTGGCTTCACGCAGGGCCTGGATAGAAGTACCGTATTGCCGCACTACCGCAAACATGGTTTGTCCCTGGTTTACCTTGTGCAAGACAAATACCTTGCCTCCTACCCTCTCAACTCCTACTGAATCAATCCTTACATTCCCCGCAGCCCGGGCACTGATCATTCCTGAAAAAATACCTGCCAGAACAGTCAGGCAAAAAATGTATTTCATTTATTATGAAAGCGTTAAACTCGAAAATTCGTTATTATTTTTAAGATAAATCAGTGCTGACGCCTTTAATATCATTGTGGAGCGGCCTATTCCTTCGCGTTCTTCTGATAGCTTTTCGTGTAAAACAAGCTCTCTTTTAGTAGTGATAATCAGAAGATATTGCACGGTTTTATCCTGATGGTAAATATAATAAGAAAAGATCATAAAGGGCCTTTTCTCTAAATAATCGATACTAATGGGCTGATGCCCGCCCGTAATCTCCTCAATAAAGAGCGCCAGCTTATCGAAAAATACATTTCCTTTTTTGTAACGAACAGGTTCTTCCAAAATTACCTGATCCTCGTCAACTGCAACAATTTCCTCATGCGGCAGCAACGCGCCTGAACGTACGTCGCACAAATGATAGCTGAACCCGCTCCCAGCCTTTGCTGCAACTCCAATGCGGTTCTTATCAGCCACTTTAACCAGCAGATGATTCGGTAAATCCCATAAATGCGCGCCGTCCTCCGCAGATAATGCAGATAAGTCTGTCGGCTCCGGCAGATCAGGATATCTGTAATGATGCAGGAAAAACCGGCCGTAAGCGAATGCAGTCACTGACGACCACCAGTCCATCCCCAGCGGGACACCTTCCCATTGCATTGTTTTTTGTGCTAAGTCAATCACCGCGACAGAGGCAACTTTATGTTCCGTGTCACGTAGCTCAATGGCCCATAACGAGCTTGCCGGATCGGCATCGGGAAGGATGCGCCAGATATTCTTTGAAAAGCGATGTGAAAAAGTATTTTGCAATTTTTAGCTTTATTTTGGAACAGAATTGGACAAAAATCAAACCAACGACCTTGTGCGAATATTAGGAATCATTCCCGCCCGCTACGCCTCTACCCGCTTTCCGGCGAAGGCCCTGGTGGATATCGGGGGTAAAAGTATGATCCAGAGAGTTTACGAACAATCATCCAAAGCGGCCCGCCTGGCTCAGGTGATCGTGGCCACTGACGATGAACGGATTATGGATCATGTAAAAAGCTTCGGAGGAATTGCTGTAATGACATCTGAAGCTCACCAGAGCGGTACCGACCGCTGCTATGAGGCGCTTACAAAAACAGAAGGCCACTTTGACTATATCATTAATATCCAGGGCGATGAACCATTTATCAGCCCCGAACCAATCGACCAGCTCGCCGGGGTACTTGACAGTCGCACCGAGCTCGCGACCCTGGTGAAAGTGATCGATCAGGAAGATCTTCTGTTTAATGTAAATGTGCCAAAAGCTGTATTGAACAAGAAAGATGAAGTAATGTATTTCAGCCGCCAAACAATACCTTATCTCCGCAATGCAGAAAAAGAGCAATGGCTTGCTGCACATACGTTTTACAAACACATTGGAATTTATGCTTACCGGGCCGACGTACTTGCCGAAATCACAAAGCTGCCGGTGTCTGCATTGGAGAAGGCCGAGGCTTTGGAGCAGCTGCGCTGGCTGGAAAATGGTTACGCGATAAGAGCGGTGATTACCTCTGACGATTCACACGGCGTTGACACTCCTGACGACCTGGAACGTGTTACCAAAAAGTTTTTGTAACCAGCCGAAAACCCTATTCTTGGTATGCCTTTTGTACCGGTTTTGGCAACGTATACAGTCAGGTGTCAATTCTAAAAATATGTTAAAACGGGTATTTTTATACCACACTTTCTGATTGTCCCGTTACCCTTAAAGGCATTCCATTTTAATTATCATTGAAAAAACAAGCTTATGCAATATAACATTCTCTGGGCCGACGATGAAATAGATCTTCTCAAACCACACATCATGTTTTTGACGAACAAAGGGTACAATGTCACTCCTGTAAACAGTGGCGCTGATGCTTTGGACCGCATTGAAAATGACCGGTTTGATATAGTTTTTCTGGACGAAATGATGCCGGGTATGACCGGCCTTGAAACACTCGCCCAGATCAAACAACAGCAGCCCAGCCTTCCGGTAGTGATGATCACCAAGAGTGAGGAAGAACACATTATGGAGGATGCAATAGGCTCTAAAATAGATGATTATCTGATCAAACCTCTTAATCCTAATCAAATCCTGCTTTCGGTTAAGAAGATACTCGACAACAAACGACTGGTTACCGAAAAAACGACCCTGAGCTACCAGCAGGAATTCAGAAGCCTGGCTATGCAATACCAGGACAGGATCGGGCACGAAGAGTGGGCAGATATTTATAAGAAACTGATTTACTGGGAACTGGAACTCGAAAATTCCGAGGATCAGGGAATGGCAGAAGTGTTCAGCATGCAGAAAAGTGAGGCGAATGCTAATTTCTGCAAGTTTATTGAAGATGAGTACGAAGACTGGCTGAACGACCCCAAGTCGGATAAGCCAATCTTATCTCACCAATTGATGAAGCAGAAGGTATTTCCACATCTGAAGAGCTCCGACGAACCTGTATTTTTCCTTTTGATCGATAATTTCCGTTATGATCAATGGAAGATGATCCAGCCCATTTTGCAGGAGTATTTCAACATTGAGGAAGAATCTTCCTACTATTCCATTCTGCCAACTACTACTGGGTATGCGCGGAATGCAATTTTCTCGGGCTTAATGCCGAGTGAAATGGAGCGCAAGCATCCGCAGTGGTGGGTTAGCGATGAAAATACGCCGGAAGGTGAAGAGGGACTGAACAACCACGAACAGGATTTCCTGCAAAAACAGCTGGAAATGAACCACTTTAACAACATTAAGTTTTCTTACAACAAGATTCTTAATACAAATCAGGGCAAATCGCTGGTTGACAATTTCAACAACATGCTGAACAATCAGCTGAATGTGATTGTCTATAACTTCGTGGATATGCTGTCGCACGCCAGGACGGACGTGCAGATGATCAAGGAACTGGCGCCAGATGAAGCAGCTTACCGCTCTATTACCCGCTCCTGGATCCAGCATTCTCCCCTTCTGGATTTCATAAAAAAGGTGGCAGAAAAGAAATGCAGGCTGATTTTGACCACTGACCACGGTATGATCCGAGTACAAAAGCCGGTGAAGATCATTGGGTATCGTGAAACAAACACCAACCTGAGATATAAACACGGAAAGAACCTGGGATTTGATGACAACCATTTAATGGTCTGCCGCAAGCCTGAGCGGATATTCCTGCCAAAACCGCACGTTTCAACTTCTTATGTATTCACGAAGGAAGATTACTTCTTCGCCTATCCGAATAACTATAACCAGTACGTCAACCTGTACAGGGATACCTTCCAGCATGGCGGCGTGTCACTGGAAGAGATGATCATTCCGATCATCGATATGACAGCTAAGTAATTAATGCAACAGGTAGCAAACAAAAAGGGGGCAGAGTTTAAAACTCTGCCCCCTTTTTGTTCTTAGTCTGGTGTGACTTAGCTGATTGTCACGCTCCCATTTTCGCATTTCAAAACACGCGCAGGGAATCTTTTTATAAAATCGTGATTGTGAGTAGCCATTAAAATGGCAGTACCTGCATTATTGATTGTTCTGAACACATTCATGATCTGATCACCAACTTCCGGGTCAAGGTTACCAGTAGGCTCATCGGCGATCAGGATTGCCGGCTCGTTGAGCATCGCACGTGCAATTACAATGCGTTGCTGCTCTCCGCCTGAAAGCTGGTGCGGCATTCTTTTCTGAGCAGTACCTAATCCAACTTGCATGAGCACTTCGGCTATTCGTTTCGAAATTTTCGTCTGGTTGTCCCAGCCGGTTGCGCGGAGTACAAATGAAAGATTATCCTCCACAGAGCGATCGGATAAGAGCTGAAAGTCCTGGAACACAATGCCGATCCGGCGACGCAGGAAAGGTATATCTGCTCTCTTGATGTTGTGAAGCTCATAACCAGCCACTTTGGCAGACCCGGTATGGAGCCACAAATCCGCATAGAGGGTTTTCAAAAGTGAACTTTTGCCGCTGCCGGTCCGACCGATCAGATAGACAAATTCTCCCTTTTTAATCTCAAAATGCACGTCATTCAGTACCGGCCGGTCACCCTGGAAAATATCCGCCTGGTCGAGTACAATTATCGGCTCCGAAGACTCAGTCATAATAATGCAAAAACGATTTTTTAGGAGTTACCCTTGTTGTAGTCGGCCAGGAATTTTTCAAGACCGATGTCGGTCAATGGATGCTTCAAAAGTGCCTCCATTGCGCTAAGCGGGCCGGTCATTACATCGGCGCCTACTTCTGCGCATTGGATAATGTGCATCGGGTGACGAACTGATGCAGCCAGTACCTGGGTATCAAATCCATAATTTCTGTAAATAGTAAGAATTTGCTCGATCAGCCCAATTCCGTCTGTTGAAATATCATCCAGACGGCCAATGAAAGGAGATACATAAGTTGCTCCTGCTTTTGCAGCCAGCAGTGCCTGTCCAGCAGAGAAGATCAGTGTACAGTTGGTACGGATTCCTTTGCCTGAGAAATATTTTAATGCCTTCACACCTTCTTTGATCATCGGGATTTTCACCACAATTTTATCATCAATCTCCACCAGCTCTTCACCTTCGCGGATCATTCCTTCCAAATCAACTGATATTACTTCGGCACTTACGTCTCCATCAACAATGTCACAAATTGCTTTGTAGTGACGCATAATATTGTCCTTACCTGTAATTCCTTCTTTCGCCATCAGGGATGGATTGGTGGTAACTCCATCTAAAACGCCAAGCGCCTGTGCCTCCTGAATCTCTTGCAGGTTAGCAGTGTCAATGAAAAACTTCATATCGGAAATTTATTGGTTAGAATATTCCACAAAAGTAGAAAACCCTGGTCAAATGCAAAAAGAAAGAAGGGGGGATCGCAGGGAGGGGAATAAAAAAAGGCAAACCGAGAATCTCACCGCATCAACCACCTACCCTTGCTTCCGTCAGGACCTGGGGGATTCGGAAGGAGCTGGTAGTTCCGATTTGCCGGGTGCAAAGATAAAGACATTTTATTAACAAAAAGAAAACATTCATTTGCCGTTTCGCGCTACTTTTGTGCGAATCACCTAGAAATGAATCAGTATGCCCCGCTTATTTTTTTTATTTTTTTTAGTACTCCTTAATGCCTGCTCCCAATCTTCCGACGCTTTTCTTAAAAAAGGCAAGGATTTGATGAATGAGGGAAAACCACGTGAAGCCATTGAATTCATTAATACAGCAATTGAAAAAAATACAACGAGTGCAGAGGCCTTCAACCTCCGCGCTGTCGCTTACTATGAATTGAAGGAGAATGAAAATGCTTTGCTGGACTTTGCTCAGGCGATTAAACTGGAACCTGACAACTACCGCGCGTATTTCAACCGCGCTCTGCTCTACTCCGGTGAAAACCGCCTCGACTCCGCTTTTGCAGACTACAATAAAGCCGCCACACTTGCGCCCGACACTGCCGACGTTTTTCTCAACCGCGGTCAGTTGCTGGTTCTAATGGACAAACCCACAGAAGCTATCCCGGACTTTGAAAAAGCTACCCGGCTTAATGAAAACAATAAGCAAGCCTGGTATAATCTCGGCAATACTTACTACCGCTTGAAAGATTACAAAAAAGCGACTCTAGCGTTCCGGCAGACAGTAAAACTGGACGGGCAATACGGAAAAGCATTCTATGGACTTGGCCTTTCGCAATGGAATGACGGAGAGAAAGACCTTGGCTGCACCAGTCTCAAACAAGCTGAAAAACTGGGCTATTCCGACGCGGTCAATGCGCTGGCGCAGTTTTGTCAATAAATCGGGGAAAACGGGTAAATTGAGCCTGTGAAAGTACTTTATCTAAATATACCGACTCACTTTTTATTGAAAGAACAATGCGATTGTTTAAAATATTCTTCGGCATCATCTTCGTCATTTTCGCCTACTTCCAACTGAATGATCCTGACTCCGGTGTATGGATCGGGATTTACAGTTTTGCAGCGCTCGCTTGTTTTATGAGTATCCGCGACCTTTGGCCAAGCTGGGTTTTTTATATGCTGGGAGCAGCCTACCTGATAGGTGCTGTGTTTCAATGGCCGTCAGAATTCGAAGGAATTTTCTTTGGCGAAACGCAGATGAGGAGCCTGAACATTGAATTGGCGAGAGAGTCGCTGGGACTTGCAATCAGTGCGATCGTGATGTTTGTGATTGGCAAATGGGGACAGCCTAACTCCTGATCCAGCTGATCTCCTTTATACCCAGATCTGTAAGCTCTTCTCCGTTTGACAGCCTGACAGACAGCTGTCCCAACTCATCGACCCCTGTTACGGTACCTGTATAAACGCGGTCTTTGTAGGAGAACTTCACCTCCTGTGCATACCCATACAGACTGCCCATATACGCCCTGCGAATTTCTGTAAACCGATTGCCGCCTCTCAATTGAAGATAGGCGGCATCAAGGCAACGCATTAACGCTGCAAATTCGTCCCCCAGTGAAAGCTCGCCCCCTGTCTCGATAAACAGTGAGGTTGCGAGATCATTCTCAAAATTCATCTGATTGATGTTCAACCCAATACCGACAATGGAGGTATTCAGTTTGCTGCCCTGGATTGCATTTTCGATCAGTATTCCGCAGATTTTCTTTCCGCCCACAAGAATGTCATTCGGCCATTTTATCTGAACTCCTGAAATATACTTTTCCAGATATGCTTTGATACCTAGAGCAACGGTCTGACTGATAAGAAATTGATTCTGGATGGGCAGAAATGCGGGTGTCAGTACAATTGAAAATGTCAGGTTTTGCCCAGGATTTGCGAACCAGCTTGTCCCCCGCTGTCCCCTTCCTGACAGCTGATGGTCGGTTATGACAACGGTACCCTCCGTGAACAAGCCAGCATGTACTATTTCCGCCGCTATGTCGTTTGTTGAATGACAACTTGGCAGATAGATAACTTTTTTACCAATTATTAAGGTATCCTGTATCGAGTTGTACAATTTTTTTGCTTTACTTTAGGGTTTAGAAAGGAATCCATTACGCATGAAAGAACGCAAAAATAAAGAACTATCTTCAAAAGATCTCTCCGAGCTGGTAGTAAAAGGAATGACAGAAAAGAAGGGCCAGGACATAGCAATACTCGACCTCCGCAAAGTAAAAAATTCAATAACTGATTTTTTCGTGATTTGTTCCGGTAACTCCGATACGCAGATCGATGCTCTGGCAAACTCGGTTGAAGAAGAGGTGTATAAAATCTCTAAAACAGAGCCCTGGCAGAAAGAAGGAAAAGCAAACGGGGAATGGATTTTGATTGACTATGTAGACGTTGTCGCTCACATTTTCAACAAGGAACGCCGTAAGCACTACGATCTGGAAGAACTATGGGGAGATGCAGAGGTGACATACCTGGAAGATTCCATGGTATAAAATGCCGGTGGTGAACATTCATCCTACCGGGAACGTTGTTTATTAAATTTCCTCTTAATTAGAAACAAAGAATGTCCGAAAACGATAACAAAAGGGGGCCCCTCAGTCCTAAAAGTCCTCAAAAGGGATATCAAGGCTGGATTATAGCCGCTCTTATTGCCACTATACTGGGAATTACTTACCTGAATCGTACCTCAACAATCCGCGAAACTACTCAGAAGCGTTTTGAAAAGATGATGGCCGACAGGGAAGTGGAAAGGGTAACTATCGTGAACGATAAGTCGGTAGAAGTAACTCTTAAACCAGAGGCGTTAAAGCAAGATAAATACAAGGTTGTTGCGAAGGAAAATAACTACTTCGGTGGCGAAAGCGCATCGCATTACCAGTTTCAGGTAACATCAGCAGAAACGTTTAAGAAGGATTTTGACAAAATGCAGGAGAAAGTGCCTGACGATGACAAAGTCCCTTTTGTAGTTGATACAAGAAATGACTGGACCAGCTTCCTCGGAACCTGGGGCTTCTTTATCGTAATGATACTGGTGATGTACTTCATCCTCGGCAGAATGTCAGGAGGAGTAGGTCCTGGTGGTCAGATCTTCAATATAGGCCGCTCCCGTGCAACGCTTTTCGACGCTGAAAACAAGGTGAAGATTACATTTAATGATGTGGCTGGCCTTGATGAAGCGAAAGAAGAGATCAAAGAAATTGTAGAATACCTTCAAAGCCCAGACAAATTCAAGAAACTGGGTGCGAAAATCCCAAAAGGTGCATTGCTTGTTGGCCCTCCGGGAACAGGTAAAACTTTGCTTGCAAAAGCTGTTGCGGGTGAAGCAGGTGTTCCATTCTTTTCGCTGTCAGGTTCCGACTTTGTTGAGATGTTCGTAGGTGTGGGTGCTGCCCGTGTGCGTGACCTTTTCAAGCAGGCAAAAGAGAAAGCGCCTTGTATCATATTTATAGATGAGATTGACGCAGTTGGACGTTCTCGTGGACGTGGCGCTATGCCAGGTTCAAACGACGAGCGTGAAAATACATTGAACTCTTTATTGGTAGAAATGGACGGTTTCGCGACCGATTCAGGTATCATTATCGTTGCTGCTACCAACCGTCCGGATGTATTGGATCCTGCCCTGCTTCGCCCGGGCCGTTTTGACCGTCAGATCTCAGTTGACAAGCCAGACGTAATTGGCCGTGAAGCAATCTTCAAAGTGCATTTGAAACCTTTGAAACTGGCAACTGACGTCAACATTCAGAAGTTATCTTCACAAACTCCCGGCTTTGCGGGTGCTGAAATTGCCAACGTTTGTAACGAAGCTGCATTGATCGCGGCGCGTCGTAACCGGGAAGAGGTAACCATGCAGGACTTCCAGGATGCAATGGACCGTGTTATTGGTGGTTTGGAGAAAAAGAACAAACTGATCTCGCCCGAAGAGAAGCAGATCGTAGCATACCACGAAGCTGGTCACGCAGTAGCCGGCTGGTTCCTGGAACACGCTGATCCATTGGTGAAAGTATCTATCGTTCCCCGTGGCGTTGCCGCGTTGGGTTATGCACAGTATCTCCCTCGTGAGCAGTATCTGTATCGTACAGAGCAGCTTTTTGACGAAATGTGTATGACATTGGGTGGAAGAGCGGCTGAGGATGTAGTATTTAGCAAGATATCAACAGGTGCATTAAGTGACCTTGAAAGAGTTACCAAAGTAGCTTACAGCATGGTTACGATGTACGGAATGAACGAAAGGATTGGTAACATTTCTTTCTACGATTCGAAACAGTCGGACTATTCATTCACCAAACCATATTCAGAATCAACTTCACAGGCAATTGACGAAGAAGTAAGAAAGCTGGTTGACCAGGCTTACCAATTTGTTAAAAACCTTTTGATCGAAAAACGTGAGGCGCTGGAAGTGCTGGCCAAAGAACTTCTTGAAAAAGAGATCCTGTTCCAAAGCGACCTTGAAAAGCTGATCGGCAAACGTCCTTACGAAAAAGAAACGAGCTATCAGGCGTACATTAACCGTCGTTCAAACGAGGAAGCTGCCATTCATGAGGAAGTTGTAAAACATACTCTTGAACAGGAAAAGAAGGAAGAAGAGATGGCAGAAGCTGAAAAAGATGCTTCAAACGAATAGAATCTGAAATAAATACCATAAAATAGAAGCCGGGCACTCGAAAGCCCGGCTATTGTTTTATAAACCCATTGAACCAAGAGAAAATATGGCCTTTGAGATATTCAAGCAGCAATTTGGTGATCTTACAGAATATGTAGTGCAGGAAAGTACAACAGGCAACCGCTTCGTAGTGGTACCCGAGCTAGGCGGAATTGTCCGGCAATTATCGCTCCGGAAAGGTCTTACGTTATTTTCTGTCCTGAAAACACCTCCAACACCGGAAACGCTGAAACATGATACGGAAAGTGCAAGTGAGCTTCTGTTCCCGTTTGCCAGCCGCATTCCCGAGGGTAAATACAGGTTCTTGGGAAAAGATTATCAGCTTGCGAAAAATGAAAAGAATGGTCTGAATGCAATTCACGGGCTGGTAAGAAAGCAGCATTTCCATCTGGAAGAACAACTGGCGCATGCTGATCATGCATCCATTAAACTATCGTATCTGATAGATGCGCCTGAAGGTTACCCTTTTCGGGTGCTCTTTTCCATCAGGTATATCCTCCATTTGGATGGGCGTTTTGTTGTTTCCTTTGAAGCTTTGAATGAAGGATCGGAACCTTGTCCGGCTATGTTTGGGTGGCACCCCTATTTCAGGCTGGGGAACGAAGATGTGGAAGCCTGGAAGATTATCATTCCGTCTGATCAGATCGTCACATTTGACAGTAACCAGATTCCTACCGGAGTGGCGCATTTTCACATTGACAAGCCAGCGCTTTTACACCGCAAAGTCTTCGATAATTGTTTTGTTGTAAAGTCAGAAGGACAATTGGCAACTACTGAGCTTATATCCGAAAATCAGGACGTCACACTGTCTGTTACGCAGGAAACAGGAGAAGGCAAATTCAATCATTTGGTAGTTTACACACCGCCTGAAAGGGATTGTATCGCCATTGAGGCACTTACCGCCAATGTTGATTCCTTTAATACGGGAGACGGATTGTATATTCTGCCAGGAGGCGGTGTATTCAGCGGGGAGATTGTAGTACGATTGACTTAACGGTTTTTATGCCAGATCCATTTGTGCCAGATCAGTCGCCAGTGAACAAGGTAACCGAGATGTCCCGACAGGATTCTCAACTTTACTTTCCAATTGTCCCTGTATTTCAGATTGTAAGCTAGAATGCGGAACGTCTTGGTCTTTAAAGTGTCCCTTTCGTCTTCCCAGTGGCTGACAATATCTTGCATAAACCCGGCCGAAGGGTACTCCGCATTGCCGGTTGGATCTACGAGCCGCACATACTGTATCCCCGTGAGCATTTGTGCGGCTCCAAGTGATTCCAGCAGCAGGTTGAAAAAACCTTTGTGACGCGCAATCCGGGAGATATAAGCCCAGTCGAGTGTCGCTGAGTACTGTTTTAACAGCCGCACAAAGTCGGCCATGTATTTCAGCTTATCCCATTGCTCAATTCCTACATGGTGTACCAGCATCATAATCAGCTGATTTTCCAGAACAGGCACATTGACCGTCTTACCCATAATTTGATGCCCCACCATTTCGCTGCACAGCTCCTTCCAGCTGAAATTAAACTGGTAGCGCGGGTAGCTGCAATTCCATTGAATTTCCAGTGACCTTAATGCGTGTTCCCGCACCGGCGTTAATGGGAGCTGATAGTCTGTATTCAGGTAGGCGCTGGCAGCTTTATCGCTTCTCAACAGGTACTTACGGTACGAATCGGGTTCAAATCCATTCTGTTCAAAAACATTCAAACCACCTTGAAGCTGCTCTTTTGCGACAAAAAAATCAATATCCCCAAATTCTCGGAGCCCAGGCTTTTCATACAGCAGCCAGGCCCACAATGCACCTTTCATCAGGAATGCCCGAACACCTTGCTGCGCCAACTGCTGATTCAAATGAACGGAAATGCTGGAAAATGCCATATTGGTAACAGCTTGTCCAACACTGAAATCTCTTAGCTGCGCAAGTACATCGTCAGCGGCCAGGTTGTCCGGATTTTGGGAGAGAAAGTCAAAGGCAAGAGGGCGGACCTGATTCCATTTAGCTTGCCGGCCAAGCTTTTGCCAGTCAATGGAACGGGCCTCAACCTGGAAAGGCAACTCGCTTGCGTTGTCCAGCGACGCTTTGATCAGTAGGTTCAGCTCAGGGGAGATTTTCATGCACTAAACCGAATGAATGACACTCTCCTGAACCCATTTTTCCAATAAGTCAAATCCTTCGGGTCTTCTCTTTTTGATTACCTCCACCTGGGCGGCACATTTCATACTTTGCAGAAAATGTGTTTTTAATACGTCGCCGGTCAGCAATTGCATAGGAAGAGGAAAGTTCCTGATCATTTCGCCGGGCGTTTCGCTCACACTTACCTGCTGTAAAGCAGCCCGGTTCCGGGCTCTGTGCAGGAAAATGATTTTGGTAAGAGGAACAGGCTTATCAGGAAAGTTGGTTTTAGGCTGAAATGAAAACTTGTTCACACCCTCGCTGACAGGTTCGAGATTTCCTCTGTCGTACTGCAAGCCTGCAACGGTTTTATCCCAGATTTTAAGCTGCGGGTAAGCAGGCAGAACAGATAATGTGCCATTCTCCGCTGTCTGAATCGCCGTAAGATCATCGCTCAGCAAGCGGCAACCTGCTTTTATAAATGCAGCGGCGGTAGTAGACTTGCCAGCGCCGGGTGTACCCATGAAACACCAGGCTTCCTCCCCTACCAGCACTGCGCTGGCGTGAAGCAGAAAAAGCCCTCTTTGGAATAATATCAAACCAATTGCCTCACTTACTGTAAAGAGACTGACAAGATTGGGATCTTCTACGAATGGATTCACGACCAGCTCGTTACCGCCGATCGCCTTGAATGTAGCTATACCCGGCCAATGCAATACCAGCTCGCCTGCGTTTTTGCCAAATAATGCACGAATGCCCCGCCTGTAAACCTGTGTCTTGCTAAGATCCGGTAGTTCAATGGTGGCTGTTTTGATTTGCAGATCAGGTGATGTAGCAGGATCACCTTCGCTCAATTCCGGTAGTGGTATTTCAGAAAATACATTCAGCCCGAAAGCCTTGTAATAATGCATGTATAATTTAGGTTAGCTCATTCCCAAACCCAGAGACGCTTGTATGAAATCGCGTCAGGCCAGTCGCCTATGATGATATGTCCATTACGCTCAACCCACGCGTGGGCTTCAAAGGATTTGGCAGGGTTGATTTCGAAACCGATTTCAAGTGTTAATGCAGGAATTTTACGAAGCAGAAACTTGGTGGCAAGCGCGCGAGGGAGGCATAACAGCTCAATTGGCAATAAATTCGCGGCAGTATCCACGGCCCAAACAACCTGGTCTATCTCCGCTTTGGATTTTTCCTCCACCGTTTTCGTACTGGTTAACCGGTGGAAAAGCTTTCTGAATGTAGCAAATGGGAGCAATGAAAGTCCGGCCTTCACCAGCAACAGACAAGCGGTCGCTTTTACAAAGATCAGCTTACCGGAGTTACTCAGGCTTTGCCATTTACCAAAAAATCTGCGCAGCTTTCCCAACTTATTTCACAGTTTCAACCAGCTTTTCAGATATCAGATCTTTCAGCAAAGTATCGACATCATTTTTACAGGTATCAAGATCGATGTCATACTCGCTTACCACTACATCACACAGTTCGTCAATTGTCTGCGGCCCTTTTTCAAGCGTATCCCAGATCAGCACTCCAACTTCGTCCAGGCCATAATAGGCGCCTTTGTTGTGATTGAGAATAACGGTTTCACCCGCTACTTTTGACGAAATCTGATCTGAGGTTAATTGATATTTCATGAAGGGAATTGAAAAAGTATAATGTGCCGTTTGTACAAAGTTAAAAATTTTACTCAGTCAATCTCAAACTTTATTCCCTGCGCCAATGGAAGCGTGCTGCCGTAGTTAACGGTGTTGGTCTGCCGGCGCATGTAGGCTTTCCAGGCATCCGATCCTGATTCTCTCCCACCGCCTGTCTCCTTTTCACCACCAAATGCACCGCCGATCTCTGCCCCCGACGTACCGATGTTGACATTCGCAATGCCGCAGTCGGAGCCTGCCTGTGACAGGAACAGTTCTGATTCTCTGATGTTTAATGTAAAAATAGCGGAAGACAAACCTTGCGGTACATCATTCTGCATTGCAATCGCCTCTTCCAGGGTAGTGTACCTGATCAGATACAGGATAGGCGCAAATGTTTCGTGCTGAACAATGGGCCAGTTGTTGTCAACTTCTACAATACAGGGCTTAACATAGCAGCCTGAACTGAACCCTTCACCTTCCAGAATACCTGGCTCTACGGCAAATTGCGCCCCTGCTTCTTTCAAGTTCTGAATAGTACCATTGTATCGTTCAACAGCCTGCAAGTCGATCAATGGGCCGACGTGATTCCCGGCATCAAGCGGATTTCCGATTTTCAGTTGACCATATGCGCGAACAAGCCGGGATTTTACTTCTTCATAAATACTGTCCTGTACAAGTACGCGCCGCGTCGAAGTGCATCGCTGGCCCGCAGTTCCGGCTGCTCCGAAGACAATGCCCGGAATGGCGAGGTTGACGTCCGCGTGCGGAGTAACAATAATCGCATTGTTACCGCCCAGTTCCAGGATACTTTTTCCAAGTCTGCGCCCTACTGCCTCCGCCACCGCTTTTCCCATTCTCGTACTTCCTGTAGCAGATACCAAAGCCACACGCGTATCGGAAGCGATCCATTCCCCTGCTTCGCGCCCGCCTACGATCACGCAGGATACCCCCTCGGGTACCTCGTTGTTTTTCAGGACGGACTGGATGATATTCTGACAAGCCAGAGCTGTAAGCGGTGTTTTTTCCGAAGGTTTCCATATACAAACATTGCCGCAGACCCAAGCCAGCATCGCATTCCAGGACCACACAGCTACGGGGAAGTTGAATGCAGAAATGATCCCGACGATACCAAGCGGATGCCATTGTTCAAACATCCGGTGCTGTGGCCGCTCGCTATGCATACTCAGCCCGTAAAGCTGGCGCGATAACCCGACGGCAAAATCACAAATATCGATCATTTCCTGAACCTCCCCGAGGCCCTCCTGCAAGCTTTTACCCATTTCATAGCTGACAAGCGTACCCAGCTCGGTCTTGGCATTTCGAAGCGCGTCGCCCATTTGCCGCACGATCTCGCCACGATTAGGCGCAGGCAGCATTCTCCAAATCCTGAATGCCTCTTCTGCCTTTTTCACTACCTGATCGTAATCGCTCCGCTCTGCCTGATTGGCTCCGGCGATCTTTTTACCATCAACTGGTGAAATGGATTCAATGACGTCGCCATCGCCCGTCCAGCTTTTCTGACCGGTTGTAATGCCATTGTTTAGTGGCTGTATATCCAGCTTGTTTAATACAGATCTTATATCAATCATTTTAGAAAAGCGTTTTAAAGGAAAAAGCGGCCGTTTTGGGTTGCAAGAAAATCGCTCAGAAGAATATCTTCCTGCCTGATAAAACCCGTTTGCGGAAGAATGCCATCTGCTACCATTTCCACTACTGCCGCTATGGATGCCGCCGTAGTCCAGGAAATTGCCCGCCAATGTATCCCGTCAATCTCGATCGGGTGATATGCCTTATAAAACTCCTCGCGTTCGAGCCGGTTGTCTTTCCAGCCTTCCACCACTGCATACACGTACACTACATCCTGCTGAACGGGCGGTTTGGCTTCTGTCAGGATCTGTTCGACGAGCTCGCGCTTGTCTTTCAAGCAAAGTTCATAGAGCATGAACTTCATCAGACTACAATGTCCCGGGTAACGGATCGTCTTGTAATTGAGCGTATCCAGCTTGCCTTCCAGCGTTTCACACATGGTACCGAGGCCGCCGGAAGTACTGAATGCTTCAAACTCCTGACCTTCGATATTGATCATTTCAATACCTTCTAAAGAGGGTACCATTTTCCTGACACCGTTATGAATAACTTCCGCATCATTAATGTATTCATTCACGACGCCCGCCGGCGACCAGGTAAAAGAATAGCCCATTAATCCGTTTGGGTAACGTGGCAATGCACCCACACGCAGCTCCATATCACGCAGCCTTGTGAATTTCTTTGCAAGATCCATTCCTACAATCCCGATGAACCCGGGCGCCAGGCCGCACTGCGGAGCGAATACGTTGCTGCTGTCTTTGGCCAGCTCGCGAATGGCTGCTGTGGTACCAACATCTTCCGTAAGATCGAAATAATGGATGCCGTGCTCATAAGCTTTGCGGGCAATCGGCAGATTGAGATTGTAAGGCATACACGACACAACAGCATCCTGACCGCTCATTAACTGATCCAATTTTTCAGGATCATTCACATCACCTGAAAGTACAGGAAACGGGAGCACCAACGCAGGCGAGGCTTTATCCACACCTGTCACATCAAAGCGCTTGCTCAACAGTGTTCCCGCCAGCGAGCCAACTTTACCTAAACCGATAACGAGAATTTTTTGCATGTATAGTTTTGACGGGTTTTAGTTAAATTATTTGAAGGTTTTTGAAAGATATGAAAAGAAATTGCAGTTTTTAAAACTTACATTTCATTTTTGCATGATCAAACTATTACGATGCAGATAGCAATTGTTGGTGGAGGCGCTTCCGGATTTATGGCGGCAATTACCGCCGCTGAGACATTCCCGGAGGCAAGAATTGTCATTTTAGAAAAGAACAGGACCGTTTTGAACAAGGTTAGGATCTCGGGCGGGGGTCGCTGCAATGTGACTCACAACCCTTCCGATCTCCGGTTTTTTATTAAAAATTATCCACGCGGCGAAAAGCTGCTGCGAAAACTGCTGCCCCGATTTGACGCGAATGCAACCGTAAATTGGTTTGAAAAAAAAGGTGTCAAGTTGAAGACGGAGGCGGACGGAAGAATGTTCCCGGTAACGGATTCTTCCCACACCATCATTGAATGTCTGCTCCGGACTGCACGCCAGCTAAATATTGAAATCAGAACAAGTACCACGGTGGATTCATTTATATCCACTCCGGAAGGCTTCGAACTGCATTTGGCAGATAGTCAAGTTTTAAAGGCCG
This sequence comes from Dyadobacter sp. Leaf189, assembly GCF_001424405.1. Lineage (GTDB taxonomy): Bacteria > Bacteroidota > Bacteroidia > Cytophagales > Spirosomataceae > Dyadobacter. Next base: position 1,487,129 of record NZ_LMPS01000001.1, on the reverse strand, counting down.
ACAGGCTGCTCATAGCCACCGGAGGCTATCCCCGGCTAAGCAGTTTTGACTGGCTCGAAACGCACCGCCACGAGATCATTTCGCCAGTACCCTCGCTTTTTACATTCAATACACCTCAAAATTTCCTGCTTCCGCTTGCAGGTGTTTCAGTTCAGGATACGGTTGTCAAAATCTCGGGTACCAAATACGAGTGGCGTGGTCCATTACTGATCACACACTGGGGCCTCAGCGGGCCGGCCGTTCTGAAGCTTTCAGCCTGGGGGGCCCGCGAACTGGCTGAGAAGAATTATGAATTCGGGTGCAGGGTCAACTGGTTACCTGAATTGAATGAACAGCAGGTGCGCGAATTCCTGATCAATGAAAAAACCAAAACACCGAAACAGCAGGTAGTCTCCAATGCAAGGTTTGGCTTGCCGCTCCGGCTTTGGAAAGCTTTTACTGAAATGGTGGAAATTCCTGAAACACTGAAATGGGGAGATGCGAGCCACAAAAACCTAAATCGTCTCACAGAAGTACTTACAAACAGCCAGTTTGCAGTAAGTGGAAAAACGACCTTCAAGGAAGAATTCGTGACTTGCGGCGGTATTTCGCTGACAGACATTGATCCTGAAACATTGCAAAGCCGCTCTGTAAGTGGATTGTACTTCGCAGGGGAAGTAATGGACGTAGACGGTATCACAGGCGGGTTCAACTTTCAGAACGCGTGGACAACCGGCTACATCGCAGGCAAAAACATCGGCCTTACTCAGCCATAGCATCGAAGTAGGCCCGCACTTTCCTGGCGCGATCTAACCCCACAAGTTCGGTGAGGGTTTCCAATGAGCTTTCGCGAATGCCGCGCACCGAGCCAAAATGCTTTAAGAGCTTCGCGGCAGTGACCTTCCCTACGCCAACAACTCCTTCCAGTTCACTGATCAGGCTTCCCTTGCTACGCTTGTCACGGTGGAAAGTGATTGCAAAACGGTGGGCTTCGTCGCGTATCTGCTGGATCAGTTTGAGTGACTCCGACTTTTTATCAATATAAAGCGGTAGTGAATCTTCCGGAAAATAGATCTCTTCCAAACGCTTCGCAATACCTATTATAGGAATCTGACCGTAAATACCCAGACTTTTCAATGCATCACAGGCTGCTCCAAGCTGCCCCTTACCTCCATCTATCACAATCAGATCTGGCAGCGGCTGCTCCTCAGCGATCAACCGCAGGTAGCGCCTGCTCACAACCTCATTCATGGACGCAAAGTCATTGGGTCCGATCACCGTTTTGATATTAAAATGCCGGTAGTCTTTCTTGGAAGGTTTCCCCTCTTTGAAACAAACCATAGCCGCTACCGGATTAGTACCCTGAATGTTGGAGTTATCAAAGCATTCAATGTGTCTTGGCAGGCTTTTCAGCTGTAAATCAGTCTTCAAACGAATCAGTACCCTGTCTTTTTTAGACGAGGTAGCAGAAGCTTCCACTTCCCGGCGCTCCGCCTTTTCCCTGCGAAAATACATCACGTTTTTCATTGACATATCCAGCAGCTTCTTCTTGTCGCCGATCTGCGGAACGGTTACTTCAAGCCGCATTTCAAGATCAGGCTTCACATTCGAAATCAGCTCCCGGGCCTCTGCACCGTAAGTACTGCGCATTTCGATGATCATCATTGCCAGTATATCGCGGTCGCTTTCGTCCAGCTTTTTCTTCACCTCGACCGTCTGTGTAGCCACCATATACCCCTGTTTTATCTTCATAAAATTAAGGTATGCAGCCTCTTCATCAGACACGATCGTCAGCACATCGATATTCCCGATACGTGGATTGATAACCGTCGCTTTACTCTGGAAATTAGAAAGATGTTCAATCTTGGTCTTCCACGCATGCGCTTTCTCAAACGCCATTTGCTCTGCCGCAGCAAGCATTTTCTCCTTGAAGTATTGCTGCGGGGACGACAGGTTGCCTTTTAGGATATTGTGTACCTGCTCTATCTCTGCATTGTATTCGGGCTCCGTTTGCAGACCTTCGCACGGGCCTTTACAATTGCCAATATGGTATTCAAGACAAACCTTAAATTTCCTTGCTTCGATATTCGGTTTGGTGAGCGGAAGTTGACAGGACCTGATCTGATACAGCGACTTGAACATGTCAAGCAGCGTGTGCATTGACCTCAGATTTGCGAAAGGACCGTAGTAAGTACCTTTGCCCCGATCCATATTACGCGTCGGAAAAACCCTTGGAAAAGGCTCGTCGGTAATGCAGATAAACGGATAAGTTTTATCGTCTTTGAGAAGAATGTTAAATTTAGGCTGCAACTGTTTGATCAACTGGTTTTCCAGCAGCAGCGCGTCCCATTCACTTAGCACAATGGTGTACTCGATCCTTCTGATCTGACTTACAAGTCGTCTCGTCTTGCGATCGTGTTGGTTGGATTTCAGGAAATAACTGGAAACTCTGCTTTTCAGGTTTTTAGCTTTCCCCACATAAATCACCGTTCCCGTTTCGTCAAAATACCGGTAAACTCCGGGATCGTTCGGAATCTTTGAAAGCTCTTCCTTATAGTTGAATTCGGACATTTAATAAAAGATACTCAGGAAAAATCAGATCTGGTATTGGCAAAAAACAAGCGTACCAATTGAAAAGTTGCGTCTCTTACCAACCTGAATGCCTCATTTTGGGCAACATCCAGGTTCATTGGTCTATCCAAAACAGAAACCGCGTACGTAATACCTGCGTCGCGGGTTTGTTCCGGGGTGATTTGAAGGGTACCGCACACCGCGGCAAGAGGTACCTGATACTGCTGACAGAAGTCCGCCAATCCTTTTACTACCTTTCCGCTCAGTGTTTGTTCATCAATCTTTCCTTCGCCGGTAATGACGAGATCAGCTTGCTTGATCAGCTCGACGATATTACTCTGGTCGATTACAATGCTGACTCCGTCTCTCAATTCAGCATTCAAAAACCACATGCAACCTGCGCCAAGCCCGCCGGCAGCACCGGCGCCAGGTACCTCGCTGTAATCCCGACCGAAGGTTTTGCTAGCTACGTCGGCCACATTTCTTAATCCATTGTCAAGCACTTCCACCATTTCAGCGGTCGCGCCTTTTTGCGGACCATATACATAAGCTGCTCCATTGGTTCCAAATAGAGGATTTGAAACATCGCATGCGACTACAATGGATACAGCGCTTAACCTGGGATCTGCATTGGCAGTTTCAATGCGGTCGATCAGGGACAAATTGCCTCCATTGACTCCCAGCATTTTATTGTTTTTATCAAAAAACCGAAAACCGAGTGCAGCAGCCAGCCCGATGCCGCCGTCGGTTGTAGCACTGCCGCCAATTCCCAGAATAATCTTCTTGACACCCCGGTTCAATGCATCAAGGATCAGTTCACCGGTACCAAATGTAGTTGTGAGCAGCGGATTACGCTCATTTTCCGAAAGTAACTTCAAGCCCGATGCCGCAGCCATTTCAATGAATGCAACCTCACTATCAGCAGAAAGTCCATAAGAAGCGGTTACCTCGCGTTCCAGTGGGTCAGAGACTTTGACCTCAATTCGTGTACCACCAGCCTGCTTTGTCAGGATCTGTGCTGTCCCCTCTCCTCCGTCGGCAAGCGGTACTGTGGTTACATTCGCATCCGGATAGGCAAGCAAAATACCCGCACGGATTGCATTGCATACCTCGTCCGCTTCGAGCGAACCACGAAACTTATCGGGTGCAACGAGAATATTCAATGCTTTCCAGTTTTGAGGATTAAAACAAAACGCCCTCGTCGTCAGATCTGGATGGCGGAACATAGGTGTCGGTACTATCCATAGATACATTACCGCATTCCCTGACGTAGTTTTCAGGTTTGTTGAATGGGCCTTTTCTGTATTGTACAAGTGTTTGGTCGGCATACACTTTCTTCATATACATCCCCCAGGCGGGCATCGCAATCCGGCCACCCTGACCTAATGCAATGGTACGGAAGTGGATCGCACGATCTTCTCCCCCAACCCAGATACCAGTAACAAGATTTTGCGTCATACCCATGAACCAACCATCGGAATAGTTTGAGGTAGTTCCCGTTTTCGCAGCGATTTCGTTACCTTCTGTTACACCCCATTGTCTGAGTCGGCCAGCTGTTCCACCCGGATCTTCAACTGCGCCGCGCATGAGGTAAAGCATATTATATGCCATATTTTCACTGATCTCCTGATTTTGCTTCTGAAAGAACTCTTGTAAAACGTTACCATAGCGGTCCTCGATTCGCAGGATCGTCATCGGCTCCGTACGGTGCCCCCCATTTGCAAATGCACAATAAGCGCCCACCATCTCATAAACAGAAACATCGCTGATACCCAGACAGAGTGAAGGTACCGCCTGTAAGTCACTGGTGATTCCCAGTTTATGGGCATACTCCACAACCGTTTTCGGCCGGACCATTTTCATCAGATAGGCACTGACTGTGTTCACCGATTTTCCGAGTGCCTGGCGCAGCGAAAGTGCCTGGTAAGAGTATTTGTTATTAGAGTTCTTCGGAGACCAACCGCCGGGAACCCCGTCGGAAGGACCAAAATAAATGGGCTGATCCGTTACATGATCGCAAGGTGTCAGGAAGCTCTTATCCAACGCAGAAACATAAACAAAGGGCTTGAACGTGGAGCCTGGCTGGCGTGAACCCTGCTTTACGTGGTCATATTTAAAGTATTTGAAATTGATACCACCTACCCAGGCTTTCACATGTCCGTTCCGCGGGTCCATTGACATCATACCTGCGCGCAAAAAGCGTTTGTAATAAGCAATTGAATCCATCGGGCTCATCATCACCTCTTTCTCTCCATTCCACGTAAAAACCTTCATTTTGTAAGGTTTGCGCATGATTTTCCAGGCTTCTTCTTCACCCAGGTCTCTTTTCAGGGATATGAAATGCGGCGTTTTCTTAGCTGCCGACACCAAAAATCCAGGTATCTCTTTCCCATTGTCAAAAGTCCACGGGTTTCTGCCTTTCCAGTGTTCGTCAAAAAGCCGCTGCTGTTCTTTCATGTGCTCTTTTAAAGCATCTTCCTGATAGCGCTGCATTCTTGAATCGATGGTCGTGTAAATACGTAAACCACTGGTATACAAATCGTAATCCTTATCGTGCTCTTCGTTGTAGATCTTAACCCAGCTTTTGAGGTAGTTCCGCATTGACTCGCGGAAGTAAGGCGCCAATCCAGTATTGTGACTGTCGACGGTGAAGTTGAGGCCAAGCGGTTTTTCCTTATATCTCAAAAAATCCTCTTCCGGGATGTACTCGTACTTCATCATTTGCGCCAGTACCGTATTGCGGCGGTTGGTCGCATTGGTTGGGAAACGAAGCGGATTAAAAAGCGTTGGATTTTGAAGCATTCCCACGAGTAAGGCGGCCTCCGTTACATTCAGGTCCCAGGCTTCCTTGTCAAAGTAGGTTTTGGCAGCCACTTTGATACCATAAGTGTTATTACCGAAAGAAACAGTGTTGAGATACATTTGCATGATCTCCTGCTTTGTATACTTTCTTTCAAGAATTACGGCAAGTACCCATTCCTTGGTCTTCGCGATCACGATCCTGATTCCCGGAATTTTACCTAATAATCCTTCATACTCCTCAGACCTTGTATTGAAAAGGTTTTTGGCAACCTGCTGCGTGAGGGTACTACCTCCCCCTGAACTTGAATTACCCGAAACAACTCCTTTGAATACACGCAACAAACTTCTTGGGTCGATCCCGGAGTGGTTTACAAAACGCGCGTCCTCAGTAGCAACCAATGCGTCGATCAGATTAGGTGAAATCTGGGAAATATCGATCTGTGTACGGTTTTCGAAAAAGTACTTACCAAGAGACTTTCCATCCTCGCTGATCAGCTCGGAAGCGAGTTCGCTTTTCGGGTTTTCCAGGATCTTTAAATCCGGCATTCCACCAAAAAGCCAGAAAAAGTTAAAGCTTACAGCAACAATATAAAGGATAATCAGACCCAGTCCCAGTGCCACATACTTCCATAAGCGTATAATGGTGCGACGATATTTTCCGGGTTGTAACTCAATCATTAGATGTGGGATTTGGTATTGAAAACTTACAAAGATATGATTTCGGGGAAATTATCTTTTTCCCATCGAAACAGAATTGAATTCCTGCATTTCTTTCAGTCGTGGCAGGTAGATGCTGGCAGGGTATAATCGCATGAATTCAGTAATAGCCTGTCCGTAAGCTTCTTTGCCCCTTACTTTTCCGATCAGGAAAACACGCAGTAAAGCAAACTTATCTTCCATTGCTCCCCCTTTATAAGCAGGCAGGTTACGTTCAATATCTTCAAGCGCTTTGGTGTAATTACCGCTCGCATACAGCTGATATACAGCTTCATATTCTTTAATCGGATTACCCGAATTTCCAGCAGCTTCACTGGATTTGTTCACCAGCCTGGCGTAAGTGGAATTTGGATATTCGGTCAGCAGCTTATTCTTCCACGCAGCCCTGGTTTGATTATCTTCCTCATAGCTCAGATAAAGCAGGTAGTAAATTTCATCCTTGTACTGGGTTTGGGGATATTCAGCAAGCATTCTGTCGAATGTGGAAATGGCGCGGCCAGGTTCTTTCAGGTCAAAGCGGTAAATTTTACCAAGATTATACAGCGCATCTTCTTTCGCATGCCGCGACTCAGCCATTTGCGGCTCGGTAAGCGGAACATTCTTTTTCAATAAATCATGCGCTGCCTCCCATTCGGGCGTCCCTTTTTTCATGCTTTGATCAACAGGCGCAGTACTTGCCAACGCGGTACTGTCGTCAGCAGTGGAGGCGGGATTATTGGACACTGCCTGCAATGGACGATTACTCCGGCGCCAGTCGTCTTCCAGCGGCCGGTTCCCCCAGATTCTCTTAAAATCTATCTTACCCTGATTCATCAATGCAGGATCGTACAACTCCCATCTGCGCTCGTTTCCACTTACAAGCGGGTTCGAGGCTGCTTGATTATTTACATTGTTCGCAGCGAGCATTGCTTTCCTGGCCTTTTCTTCTTCCTCAATGCGCAACTTTTCATTGGCTTCAATGATCGCGTCGATCTTGTTATCAAGTGCTGCGGGATTCATGGCGGCCAGCTTTTGCAAACTGTCCTGCATTGTCACAATTGCGTATTGCGAGACGAAGCTGTCCAATGCGCGCTTCCTGTCAGCAACCAGTCTGTATTCAGGCGCCTCTTTCGGGAGGATTACCAGCGCGCTATCGTAGTATGATTTCGAGACTTCAAAATTTTCAAGGGCTTCATAGTTAATGCGGGCCAGCTGCAAATAGGTATATGCCTTTTGCTGCATATTTCCTTTGGAAGCAGCGGCTGATTTTTGCAGGTAACCAACAGCTTCCGGCACTTGCTTGCGGTGCTCTGCCAGCAAACCCATTGTAAAGTAGATCCTGTCACGTAAATCGTCATTTTTCCTGTCACGCAACATTCTGTCAAAACCAACTGAGCTCAGGTCTTTCTTAGGATTGAGTACTACCTCATTTTGCAGGGAATTCATGGAGGAATAAAAGCCCAGATCGTAAGATGGCCGGTTTTTAGAAACTCCCCTGTAATGCTTATTGGCCAGAGCATACTGACCAAGCCGATCGTACATCTGCGCAGCTGCGAAATGGATCCGCGCCGTTTCTATTGATTTTTTCAACAGCGGGAATGTCTCTTCCAGGATTGCCACTGAGGTAAGGTACTCTCCGTTTTGCTGATGGAGATATGCTTTGGTTAGATAAAACTCGCGAATTGCTGATTTGTTAAGCGGCTGCTGGCTCAGGTGCTCTGCCACGCCCAATGCATTTGAGTAGTCTTTTTGCTCGATATAGGCGCGCATTAAAAGGATAAGCGCATTGTTTTTGTCATTCTCGTCGCGTCCATTGGCATACACATACCGGAGCGCTTCCAGACCGTCGGCCCATTGCCCGAGGTAAAGCCGCGATTTACCCAAAAGAATGTAGCTATTATCAAGCCACTTGCTATTCTGATGTTTTTCTGCAACAATGGAAGCTTTTTTGATTGCGTCTTCCAATTTTGGCTTGACAGGAAGCGCGAGAACCGAATCCATCGGAAGGAGAATGGGGAGCAGCTGGTTATAATCTTCCTTGAAAGCCTTTTTCATCTCGTACTCGGCTTCAAGCATATCCTGTTCGGCCATAAAGTATGCATTATACCTTGCCGAAATGTTATGGAAGTTCACAGCTCCCGGCCTGTTGCTGAACTGCGAACACCCCGCGATCAGCACAGTCAGAATAAGGAAAGAAGTGATTTTTCGGATATGAAAGGCAATAACGTCGATCACAAAGCAGCTTTTAGGGGTGGTCTGATCTTCTTGTAACAAGCAAAACTAAAACGGATATTTAAATAAAACCGTATCGAAGATAGCGGCATTTGTGAAAATTGGAGCAATTTTACCGCAATATTATCAATCAGCGGTATGGACAGCGACAGCAGCACATCGGGGGAAAAAGGGGGGAAACAGTCAGTTAAAAACCAATCTTCCAAATTCCTGAAATATTCCGGACTGGCCACGCAAATGCTGGGGACCATTCTGCTGTTTACCTGGGGCGGTTACAAACTGGACGAATACCAGCAAAACGAGGTACCTGTATGGACGCTGGTTCTTTCACTTACCTCAATAGCCGGCTCGCTTTACATGCTGATCAGAAGCTTTTCAAAGTCCTGAGCCTTTCACCCAGTCAGCCTGATGCTACGTACTTTACTTGCCACCCTCATTTTAGGAATTGCATTATTCCTTGTTAAGCACTTTGGCGGAGATACCCTGCTCCACCCTTATATATGGTACATTCTGATCTTTTTCCTGGGGCTCTCTTTTCTGGGCCACCGGCTCATGGAGATAGGATTAAGAAACAACCGGGAGAAATTTGTCACTTTTTACATTTCTTCCATCGTTGCCCGCATTATACTGTGTCTCGTTTTCATTGCCTTCTTTTTATATCAGGGGCTAAGTAATTCATTCCTATTCATTATCAATTTTTTTGCACTCTATTTATTTTACACATGTTTTGAAATATATGGTTTGTATTGTAACTTGCGCCGCGATTGACAAAGCATAGTATTTCAAGCATTTATGTATATCCATATCAGACGTTTTTTTACAATTGCCCTGGTAGCTACTACCTGCCTTTTCAGCGCTCCGACTCGGGCTCAGCACGAGGGTGAAAAGGTGACCGAAAGCATCAACGAGCAAGAGCACGAAATTGAACATAAGCTTGAAGAGTCAGAGGAGAAGTTCAATATCGGCGAGATGATCATGCACCACATTGCCGACTCTCACGAGTGGGAAATCACGCATGGCGTAGTGATACCTCTGCCAGTGATCCTTTACTCAGCTGATCGCGGAATTGAAGTATTCTCTTCATCCAATTTCCACAACGACCACCACGAATACAACGGATATCACCTGGTTCACGGCGATTCAGAACAAATCGTCCCGGTTGATGAATCCCGTAAAATCTACGACTTCTCCATTACGAAGAACGTCGCTTCCATGCTGCTCAGCGCAGTGATCCTGATCCTCATTTTTACGAGCATCGCCAAATTCTATAAAAACAACAGCAGAAGAGCGCCAAGAGGCTTTCAGTCGGCCATGGAGGTAATTATCCTCTTTATCCGCGACGAAGTTGTAAAGCCTAACGTAGGTCCCAAATATGAAAAGTACCTGCCTTACCTGCTTACATTGTTCTTCTTCATATTGATCAACAATATCATGGGTCTGCTTCCCGGATCTGCCAACCTGACAGGTAATATCGCAGTAACGATGACACTGGCGGTGCTGACATTCATTGTTGTTCACCTGAATGCGAACGGCAACTATTACAAACACCTTGTAAGACCGACCGGCGTACCTATTCCATTGTTGCTGATAATGATTCCGGTTGAGATTGTGGGTGTGTTTATGAAACCATTCTCTTTAATGGTGCGGCTTTTCGCCAACATTACAGCAGGCCACATTATCCTTTTAAGCCTTTTCGGTCTGATCTTTATTTTCCAAAGCTTTATGATCGCGCCGGTTATTTCGCTTTTCGCCTTGTTCCTAAACTTTATCGAGATCATGGTAGCGTTTATCCAGGCATTTATCTTTACTCTTTTGTCGTCCATGTACATCGGCAGCGCTATTGAAGAACATAGCCACGCAGACCACGGACATTGATTCTGAATCTCTTTTTATCAATTATATTTTAAACAAACACAATTATGTTGCTTCAAATTTTGCTTCAAGCTGCTGAGCAGAGCGGTGCTGGTCTTGCTGTTTTCGGTGCTGCAATCGGCGCTGGTCTTGCTGCAATCGGTGCTGGTCTTGGTATCGGTAAAATCGGTGGTAGCGCTGTTGAAGGTATCGCTCGTCAGCCAGAAGCTGCTGGTGCTATCCAGACTGCAATGCTTATCATCGCGGCTCTTATTGAAGCGGTAGCGTTGTTCGCGGCGGTTATCTGTCTGCTGATCTCGTTCAAGCTTTAATCGAATCGGGACATTGTCCTTACTTCAACTGCATTAGGCTGAGAAGTAAAAGAAACCATTTCGTGGAAGCATTAGGCTTCCACGACTTTTGAAAAAAGAGAGCTACTTACACTTAAACTCATTATTCTATGTCATTGCTTACTCCAAACCCAGGTCTTATCTTCTGGATGCTGGTAGTATTCTTACTGGTGGTTTTCATCCTTGCCAAATTTGCCTGGAAACCGATCATCAAAGGACTTAAAGACCGTGAAAACGAAATTCAGGGTGCATTGGACCTGGCGGAAAGAACCCGTGCTGAAATGGTTCAGTTGAAATCTGATAACGAAAAACTGATCGCAGAAGCCAATGCAGTTCGCGACCAGATCCTCCGCGACGCGAAAGATGCAGCCGATCGCACCATTGCAGAATCAAAAGACAAAGCAGCTGTGGAAGCACAGAAAATGATCGAAGGCGCACGCGAATCGATCCGCAACGAACAACAGGTTGCCGTAGCAAAAATCAGAAAAGAAGTTGCTACACTTTCTCTTGAAATCGCTGAAAAAGTCTTGCAGCGCGAATTGAAAGACAAGGAAGCTCAGGAAAAATTGATCGCGGAACTTGCTTCTTCTGCACGTCTTAATTAAACCATTGATTTCCGATGTCAGTAAGTATAGTAGCTTCCAGATATGCAAAATCGCTGATTGAACTCGCTAAAGAGCAGAATGTGCTTGAAGCAGTTTACCAGGATATGCTTTTGTTCAAAGATACAGCCGACAAAAACAGAGGTTTAATGCTTGCATTGAAAAGCCCTGTTGTGCGTCACGAAAAGAAATCAGGTATACTGAAAGCACTTTTCGAAAGCCGCGTGAACCCCGTGTCTTACGCGATCTTTAATATTATTACAAAGAAAAACCGGGAGTCGATCCTTGATGAGATCGCTAACGAATTTATAAAAGCATACAACCTTTACCAGGGCATTCAGAAGGCGACTGTTACTACAACCACTCCTTTGACAGAAGAGCTGCGTCAGCAGTTTGAGGAAATCGTTAAAGAGAAAACGGGAAGAACAGTGCAGCTGGCTGAGAAAATCAATCCTGCCCTAATCGGAGGATATATCCTGACCATTGAAGACCGCCAGATCGACGCGTCTTTGAGAAGCAGGCTTAATGAGCTTAAATTACAGTTAGTAAACTGAAATTTTTATCTGCATAATTTGGAAGACCCGGCTGCTATGCGGCCGGGTCTTTTTTTGTTTTAAACTTTCATCTTGGTCACGTTCTTGAAGCTTATCTCGATTGCTTCAAGAGGAGGTCTTTTAGCTACGTCCTGCTCTACAAAGAAGTGCGTCAGCCCAGCCGTTTTTCGCGCATCAAAGATCTTTTTGAAGTCAATGGAGCCGGTACCTACTTCTGCGAAAGACTGATCTGTTTTATCCATATCCTTCACGTGCCACAGTGGGAAACGGCCAGGATACTTCTTGAACAGATCAACCGGATCCATACCTGCTTTTACGATCCAGTAAAGATCCAGTTCCAACTTAACGAGATTCGGATCTGTGGAAGCAATCAGCTCGTAAGGCAGCTGGCCGTCAATTTTCTTGAATTCAAAATCATGATTGTGATAGCCGAACTGCAATCCTGCCTTCTTTGCTACTTCACCCGATTTATTAAAAAGATCAACATAGCTCTTGTACTGATCAATGCTTTGCCGCTCCTTGTCTGTCAGGTATGCGCATACCGCATACTTCTGGCCGATTTCAGCAGCATCGTCGATAGCTTGTTGCCAGTTGTTGCTGAGTGTGCCTTTGGCGGTCTTATTCTCAACACCTGCTCCATAATGTCCGCTTACCGGGTTCAAGCCAAGATCTCCCAGCATTGCTTTAAATTCCTTGGGTGTTTTTCCAAAGAACTTCCCATCAGAATAACCAAAAAGCTCCACTTCCTTATAACCGATAGCAGATACCTTTTTGAGGGTTCCGAGCAAATCCTTGGATAGTTCATTGCGCAGCGTGTACAGTTGCAAACCTATTTTGGAAGCAGCTTTCGACTCCCAATTCAGTTTAGATAACATAGGCGTAGCAAGCATCAGGGCGCTTGCCTTCATAAATGATTTCCTGGAAATCTTTTCGTCGTAATTCATCGGTTATTTGGTAAATGGTAATTGTTCTACTTTGTAATGTTCACTGCTCCGGAAGCAGACAGTTTGGAGCTCATATCTTCTGTTAACTTCCATTCAGGGCTGAAATAACCTTCTACGATCATATTCTTGGCGCTGTCTTTGAAAAATATGAGATCCTTATACTCGGAAAGCTTCCTATGCATTACTGGTACAAAGGGATAACCCTGATCTTCTGTTCCAAGCCACCAGGGCAATCCCGAATTAACTGCAACATAATGCTGATCCACCGGAAAAACATAGAAAAGCCCGTGGGTTTTATCTGTGGCTTTCAAATGCACAGGCAGCCTGTCGGCGTACTTGCTTATATATGAATTTGTTTCCTTCGTTCCGAACAAAATTAAATTGCTGCTTTCGAGGTCACTTGGGCGCACTTCTTTGTCAGACAAAACGCGTGGGAAAAACATAATCCTTCCGAGGAACGGGCCCCGGTATTGCGACCAGTTAGCTGCTGCATTGGCGATCTCCAGTCTTTTTGCGAGCTCTTCCGGTGACGGGTTGTCAGCTGTTCCATAAACATAGATATGCCGGGTCGAGAATGCATCGAAAATAGGGCCTTCCGCACCTTTTCTCTTCCCAGCCGCCGTACTTACCGCGTTTGGTATCAAAGTCCAGACAGTGCCTTTTTTTGAGAATGAGATCGTGCTGTCTGTTTTTGCCGACAGCTTTACACCATCCACATCCATAGTGACAGTACCGGGCTTGAACTTAGGGTGATTTTTGAGATTAAGCGTAAAACCTTCAAGGTTCTTGGTTGTGATTTGCAATGCATTCGGTTTGCCCAGATTAGCATCAATCTCCGCCAATGCACCATAAGTGATCTTGTCAAATGTTACCCAGAACGATTTGTTATACTTATACAGTTTGCTGACAAACCGCACCCGATCAGGAAACGGATTTCGCTCCGCGTGGCCAAACCATTCGAAAATAAATTCATTATCATAGGCGCTCACCCAGCTGTCATGCTTCACATCCACAAATTCCTTATAGCTCACCTCCACACCCATTTCCTGCAAGTGGCTGACCCATTTTCTTGTACCATCAACCGGCACAACGGGATCTGCATCTCCATGAAAGAAGTGGATTGGAAAATTCAATGCATTAGGCGCCAGATCAAATGTCCCCTCAGGAGGCGCTGGACAAACAGGTGCGATTGCGGCCCAAATATCAGGTCGGGTAAGTCCGATCCACAAGGTACCGCCACCTCCCATTGACAAGCCGGTCAGGTAGATTCTGTTTTCATCCACATTAAAACGCCGCTTTACGTCATCGAGCATATCGTATACATCCTGCTCAGGTACGCCCTGGTAACCCGCAGTACCACGGGCATAAGACGACGCAACAATGAAATCCACATCGTCCCATTTGGGAAAGGAGCGTGAGGCTTCAACGTCTGTCTCGCCCTCCGCATTGCTTTTGCCAAATACACGTCGCAATGCCAGCTTGTGATTAGAGCCTGCGCCATGGAGCATTACTACAAGCGGGTATTTTTTAGTTGAATCGTAATTAGGGGGGAGATACAATCCGTAAGGCTGATCTGTATCGTCTGCATCGGAGGAGAAAGTAAGTACCTGGGGACCACTTGAATATTTCTGAGCGACTACATTACTCCCCGAAATCAGCAGACAAAAAGCAGCCAGGAATGCAATGTGAATAGAATGTAACTTCATCTGCATATTTAAATTTTCAGTGGTTAAATATAACCCAAATCATAATGCGAACGCTGAATATAGACAAATGCTTTGATCCGCCCTGTTAATATTTGCAAACAAAAAGAGGCAGATCTTTCGACCTGCCTCTCTAACATTGATTTTATATTAACCCGGCTTCCTAGTTAGCCAGTTCTTCCTCTTTCTTGCGAACAGTGATAACGAGTTGCTCGCTATTTTCTTCGTGATTGGCAACCAGAACATCTCCTTCGCGCAGATCGCCTTTCAAGATCTCCTCAGCTACGGGATCTTCAAGGTATTTCTGAATCGCCCGGTTCAATGGACGAGCTCCGTACTGCGGATCGTAACCTTTTTCTGAAAGGAAGTCTTTTGCAGGAATCGTAAGCTCGATCTCGTAACCTAAACCTTTCACGCGGCTGAACAATTTGCCGAGAGAAATGTCGATGATTCTGTGCAGGTCTTCACGTTGCAGCGAATTGAACACGATCACGTCATCCAAGCGGTTCAGGAATTCAGGCGAGAATGCTTTACGCAGCGCACTTTGAATCGTGCCTTTCATAATTTCATCCTGGTTTTCAGACTTCGCTTTTGTAGAGAATCCAATTCCGGTTCCGAAATCTTTCAAATCACGCGCTCCGATGTTTGAAGTCATGATGATGATCGTATTTCTGAAATCAACCCTTCTGCCCAATCCGTCTGTCAGAATACCGTCGTCAAGCACTTGCAGCAGGATGTTAAACACGTCCGGGTGCGCTTTTTCGATCTCATCCAAAAGAACTACGCTATAAGGTTTTCTTCTGATCTTCTCTGTCAGCTGACCACCTTCTTCATAACCCACATATCCCGGAGGCGCTCCGACCAAACGAGATACGCTGAATTTCTCCATGTACTCGCTCATATCAATACGTACCAGTGAATCGTCTTTATCAAACAGGTAAGTCGAAAGCACTTTGGCAAGCTCGGTTTTACCTACCCCGGTTGGTCCAAGGAATATAAATGAACCGATTGGTTTCTTAGGATCTTTCAAACCGACTCTGGTACGCTGAATTGCTTTCACCAGTTTCTCGATCGGAGGATCCTGACCAATTACTTTGCCTTTCAGCTCGTCGGCCATATTCAGCAATTTCTTGCCTTCATCCATTGACACGTTGGTTACCGGGATACCCGTCATCATCGCAACTACCTCGGCAACATTCTGCTCGGTAACGGTGTAGCGTTTCTGCTTGGTTTCTTCTTCCCAGGCCAGTTTAGCACGGTCAAGCTGGTCGATCAATTTCTTCTCACGATCTCTCAACTGTGCAGCTTCTTCGTATTTCTGGCTTTTAACAACCCGGTTTTTCTCCTGCTTGATGTTCTCAATCTGCTCTTCAAGCAGCAGGATATCCTCAGGTACTGTAATGTTGCTGATATGCACCCTCGCTCCTACTTCATCCAAAACGTCAATTGCTTTATCAGGTAGAAAACGGTCGGTAATGTATCTTTCCGAAAGCTTCACAGCAGTGCTGATAGACTCCGGCGTATAATTTACGTGGTGGTGATCCTCGTATTTGTCTTTAATATTTTCAAGTATCTGAATGGTCTCCTCGATAGAAGTTGCATCCACCATGACCATCTGGAAACGACGGGCTAATGCACCATCTTTCTCGATGTACTGACGATATTCGTCAAGCGTTGTTGCACCAATACATTGGATTTCACCGCGTGACAATGCAGGCTTGAACATGTTGGAAGCATCCAGCGAACCGGAAGCGCCACCTGCGCCCACAATTGTATGCAGCTCATCAATGAACAGGATTACATCCGGAGATTTTTCCAGCTCGTTCATCACCGCTTTCATTCTTTCTTCAAACTGGCCACGGTATTTGGTACCAGCCACCAGGGAAGCAAGATCAAGTGTAACAACGCGTTTTCCGAAAAGTACACGTGATACTTTCTTTTGAACGATACGCAATGCAAGTCCTTCTGCAATAGCAGTTTTACCGACACCAGGCTCACCGATCAGGATCGGGTTGTTCTTCTTGCGACGGCTCAGAATCTGAGCTACCCTTTCGATTTCCTTTTCACGGCCTACAATAGGATCAAGCTTGCCTACCTCCGCCATTTTAGTAAGATCACGTCCAAAGTTATCGAGCACCGGGGTGCGGGATTTCTCTGCACCTTTTGATTCTTTTCCGGATGAAGATCCACCGCCTCCAAACATACCGCCTCTTGCCTCGTCGTCTCCGTCCTCGGTCTCCGGCCCCATATGAGGTCTGGATCCAGATGATTGATATTCTAACATTTCCTTAATGACTTCGTAGTTAACATTAAATTTATGCAAGATCTGAGTACCAACATTATCCTCGTCCCTGAGTATAGAGAGCAGCAAATGCTCCGTTCCTATCAGGGTACTTTTGAATATCTTGGCTTCCAGGTAGGTAATTTTAAGCACCTTCTCAGACTGCCTGGTTAAAGGTATATTCTGTAGATTCTTGACATTATTGGTTGCGGCACCCTTGGTCGCCTGTTCGATCGTCTGACGAACATCATCCAACGAAACGCCGAGTTTTTTAAGCAAACCAATCGCCACACCATCTCCCTCACGAATCATTCCAAGTAACAAGTGTTCGGCTCCAATGTAATCATGGCCAAGTCGGAGGGCTTCTTCCCGGCTCATTGAAATTACTTCCTTCACTCTATTCGAAAATTTTGCTTCCATTGTGTAGCAATAAAAAGTGTTTTAAAATCATTAACGCTACTTGATCCCCGTTTGTTCAAATAGCTTTATCGGGATTCACAGGATCTTAACAAAACACTTTTTGCTTCCGGCCCCATATTAAAAATTAAATCGATTATGCTCAAATTACCAACAAAACCATTCCCGAAAGTCTGATAGTAAGCTACTGGCGAATAGTAGTTAAATGCGTTCTGCGTTTTTTTGTTGTTAATCAGCGAGATAGCATTAAAAACACCATTATCATCCTCCCGCTCACCTGACAAAATGTACCTTATTTCTTTTTTGATTCCAACCAATCTAAGACAAATTGTCAATAATTCATAGTTCAAATCGACCAGGAATTTTGGTTTTTTACCGTAAGTATCGATTAGTTCAGATGCATAAAACTCGTAGAACGGCGACTTTCCGTATGCGGCTTTCAAACAACCCAGGTGGCGCCTGATCCATTCCTGGTTGTAATCAATCAAAATGTCTTTTGTGGGGCTGGCTGCTTCGTAACCTTTGACAGGGACCGTCAACACGTCAATCTTATTGGTAGTAAGTACACTACACCGGTTCCTGAAAGTCTGCTTCACGTATCTCTCCTCAATATCAATCAAAACCTGTTCGTGTTGCAGGATGCAGGTAAAGTATTCCAGGCAAGGCAGGTACTGCAATTCTAACTTAACCGCCCGATTCTGAGCACTATTTACTTCCAATTCTGACACTACCAAATATGCTAAAGGCTGTCGATATTATCAAAAAATTTATAATAATTATTTTGCGCAGTCAGCAATGTTCAATACTGCCTTAGATCTTTACAATTTCCACTCAGGAAAAAATACTGACATCGCCCAAACCTTCCCGAACAATCTCAAAGTCGTCCGAGTCAGCCTTCACAATCGTGGACGGAACATTTCCGCCATAACCTCCGTCGACAACCATATCCACCTGATGCTGAAACTTTTCGAAAATAAGCTCGGGATCAGTAGAATACTCGATGATCTCGTCATCGTCTTTAATGGACGTTGTAACAATAGGGTTTCCTAACTCCTTTACGATCAAACGGGGAATAAGGTTGTCTGGCACCCTGATTCCAACCGTTTTTTTATTGGTGTTCAGAAGCTTGGGAACATTGCTGGTCGCATCAAGAATGAAGGTGTAAGGTCCGGGAAGTACCCGTTTCATGATTTTAAAAGCAGTATTGCCGACGCGGGCGTAATCTGCAATGTGGCTCAGATCGTAGCAAATGAACGAAAAGTCATTCTTCTGAGGCTTGATCCCCTTGATCCGTGCGATCCGCTCAACCGCTCTGGTATTGTAAATATCGCAGCCAAGACCGTAAACCGTGTCGGTAGGATAAATCACCAGACCACCGTTTTTGAGACAATCAACAACCTGGCGGATCCGCCTTTCGTCTGGATTTTGAGGATATATTTTAATGAATTCAGCAGGCATAAAACTTCTGGGCTTTTTTAACTAACAACGTTAAAAGCTAAATCCTTCCTGCCTGAATGCTTTTTTTAAGTTTTTGATGTAAAAACGATATGCGAAATTGAGTGGGAGGTGAAGTCGGCAGAGCAGTACAATCAGCTCAGTTTGCCAACCCGGGTTTTCTATATAGTTCAATAAGCGCCGGAAACGCAATGCGAGCTCGTACTCCTGCGCATAAAGACATTTGCGGATAAAAGTGCGGATCCGCCGGGCAAGAATGTCAAATTCCTGCTGGTCGCGGTTCAAATCGTAGGCTTTATTGCAGACTGTATAGTAAGACGCGAGCATGCCACTGTTCTTCTGGTAAACCTTCGTCGAAAGAGACGCAGGTACTACCCGCTTTTTGGTCAGGATTTCGTCCTGATAATGGTATTTAAACTTCACAGCCGATCTTACCCAAAAGTCAAAATCTTCAAATAACAGGCTCTCGTCATATCCGCCAAGCTGGGTCAATGCTTCTTTCCGCATCATCATGGTAGGCGTGCAAATGAAATACCGTTCCAGGATCTTTTTGTAAACATCTCCGGAAGGTACCTGGGTCAGCGTTTTTCCCTGCTGGTTCACAGGATAGTGATCGTTTAATTTCCGCCCCGCCTGATCAATGTACTGTGCATTTGAAAATACGACTGCATATTCCTCAGACAGGCTTTCAAAACAGGCAACCTGCCTTTCAATCCGCTCGGGAACAAGAATATCGTCTCCCGACAGATCGATCACATATTTGCCCTGTGCAAGTTCAAGCCCCTGATTAAATGCTCGGCACAATCCCGCATTGTAAGTGTTGGTAATTACCTGGAATGCAGGTGCCCGCTGCCGGAATTGCTCTACAATCCGCAGGGATTTATCCGTGCTTGCATTGTCTACAACAATAAGCTGAATGAGGGGATATGTCTGATAAAAGACCGAATTGAGGGTTTCCCCCAGATATTGATCCTGATTAAATACGGTCAGGATTACCGTAACCAATGGCTGTTCTGATTGTTTCATCTTACCCTCACAAGTGCGGCTTAGCTCACGACGGCGCTTTTGTTGATGTTGAATGCGCGCCTTCCGGTACAAAAGTAGGAACAATAAGCAGAGGCAGCCGAAGTAGTTATTTTCCGGCAGATCAGTCTTTAAGGTTCGCCTTGGAAGAGCGCGCAGCCAATATGCTCGCATTGATCTCGAAACCGAGGATAATAACGAATGCAAGTAAATACAGCCAGATCATCAGCGCGATCATCGTACCAATGGAACCGTACAATTTGTTGTAAGAACTAAAACGGGACAGGTAAAATGAGAAACCGTAAGTAGCTACCAGAATAAGTACCGAGGCGACGATTGCGCCTGCGTTCAGGAATGCGACCTGCCTGCCGTGTGACGGAGCGAAACGGTAAATAATGGAGATCGTAAGCATTAAAGATGCCAAACTGACGAGATACCGCGTAATGTTCAGGGAAACCAACAGGAAATTGTCCCTCACAATGTTCCACTCCCCAAGCAGGTTCATCACCGCATCACCTACAATCAGCAGGATCACGGAAACAAACAATACCAGCAGCAGGAGAAAGGTGAGCGCGATGGCAATACCGCGGATCTGCAGAAAGGTCCTGATCTCGTCGTCTTCATAAACCATATCAAATGAGCGCATCAGCGACATCATTCCATTGGTAGAGGCAATTACCGCGAAGATAAAACCGAATGAAAGTACTCCTCCCCTCGGCCGGCTGATGATGTCCATAATGGTCTGGTCGGCATCTTCGTAAATCCCGCTTGGAATATTCTCCCGCAGCAAATCCATAATCTGCTGATCCAGGTTTTCAATCGGAATGTAAGGGATCAGGGTAAAAAGGAAGATAATCGCTGGAAACAGCGCGAGTGTCAGGCTGAAAGCCACAGCCGAGGCGCGCTGGTCAATGTCGTATTTGCGATTGCTTTTAACCAGATTAAGAGCAATGTCATAAAGGGTTACTCTTCCTCTTACAGGCGTAGCATGTTGTGACCATTTAACAAATCGCTTGATCTGGCGGTTTTGCAGCAGTTTTTCAAGCATATTTCCCATGGTATCATTTATTCGAAGTACGATTGCAGCTTGGCTTTCAGTTTTTCAGGAACTGTGCACAACTTCCCATTGTCCATTCTCTGAAATACCAGCGTAGTATCTCCGGTATTCAGCAAAACGTCAAGCTGGTTTCTTATTTCATACAAAAACCGGACGCGCACGCCGGGCATTTCCTGGATTGTCACTTTTATACTGAGCAGATCGTCGTAACGGGCAGGTTTAAGATAGCGTGAGTGACAGTCATAAACGGGCATCATTACCCCTTCATCCTCCATTGCTTTATAATGAAAATCAAGGCTGCGGAGTGCTTCTACCCTTCCTATCTCGTAGTAACGGGCGTAATTTCCGTAGTAAACATACCCCATCTGATCAGTATCAGCATACCTGACCCTGATCCCTTTCACTTCGTGAACAAACATGCTATTTGAGGATTTGAAGTCTGTTCAATTCTGCCTGATACAGCCGGGCATTTTTGAGATGATCGGCATAATTGGTTGCAAATGCATGATAACCCGACAAATCTGCTTTGGCACACATATAAATGTAATCGTGCTTGTCGTAATTCAGTACCGCATCCAGTGATTTGAGATCGGCAACGCGGATCGGCCCGGGAGGAAGTCCGGTGTTGATGTAAGTATTATACGGAGACTTAATGAGCAGCTGTCCGTTCAAAATCCTTTTGATACCAAAATCCTGCAATGCAAACTTGATAGTAGGATCTGCCTGCAATGGCATTTGCGCTTTCAAACGGTTCAGGTAAAGCCCTGCCACGCGCGGGCGCTCGTCCACTTTTCTGGCCTGCTCTTCTTCTACAATGGAAGCCAGGATCGACACCTGTTCCGGCGTCAACCCGATCTCTTTTGCTTTGGCAATGCGTTCGTCAGTCCAGTATTTCTTGTATTCGCTATGCATGCGATCGAGGAATTTCTCCGTCCCGGTAGTCCAGTAGATCTCATAAGTATTAGGCAGGAACATGGAAACGATCGTAAGCGTATCGAGCCCGTACTTGTTGCAAACTGCGGGGTCATTCAATGCTTTTCTGAAATTAGCCTCCCCAAACTCAAAGCGACTGCCGATCCTTTTGATCAGATCTTCTTTCAGACGAATGTTGTTAAAGGTGAGCTTAACCGCATCCTGATTACCTGAAACCAACTTCTTGACAACCTCATAGTTGTTGCTTCCGGGCTTGATTACATAGCGGCCGGCTTTCACCTTTTCAGGGTATTTCAAAAGCTTGGCCAGAAAACGGAAGGAAATATGATCATTGATCACATCGTGCTTGTTCAGCGTATCCAGCACAGACTTATAAGAGGCGCCTTCCGGGATCAGCAATGCAAAGCTTGCTTGCTTGTCGACCTGCAGATTGGGCGTCTTGAATATCTGCCAGAAATAAAATGAAAAGGTCGTGGCCAGAATGGCGACCGTGACGAACAATCCTACTTTGAAATTACGAGACATAGTTATCAGGCTGTCAGCATTTGCCAGTCGGCTTTCGGCTGCTCTTTTTTATTTTTATAAATTAACCTCAAATGGGATGCCGAACCTCTTGGCAAGTTCATCCAGCGACAAAACGACCGGTTCCAGCAAGGAGATTCCATTTATGCTCCTGTCTGCCTCCATTTCGCGCTCAGGATCGCCGGGTATCAGCACTTTCTGCCCTTCCACGGCCCTCGCGCCTCTGAATGCCCGGATCCATTTATCCATATCTGTCTTAAAATCGTCGGCAGGACGAAACCCGTCCACCCGCATGGCGCCTAAGAAGTGCCCGGTACCCAGACCAACACCTGCCCCGGCCGACATAAATCCCGCAGTAGCAAACGGTGGCACCCAGGGCCCGAAGTTAGCACCCGAAAGTACCCCTGAAAAAATATCAACGATCGCTCCTAGACCGTACCCTTTGTGACTTCCATGCTCCCTGTCTGAACCCAGGGGCAGCAATCCGCCACCGCTTTTTACTGCATTGGAATCTGTGGTTGCATTCCCTTCTGCATCCTGCGCCCAACCGAGCGGGGCCGGCAGGTTTTTGCGTTGTAAAATCTCGAACTTGCCATAAGCCACAGCAGTTGATGCGAAGTCTGCCACGAATGCAGGTTCTTCCTGTGCAGGTACCGCCACTGCGATCGGGTTTGTGCCGAGCAACTTATCCAGTGAAAAAGTAGGCGTAACCAGCGGTGCCGCATTGGTCATTGTCCAGCCGATCATATCTTTCTGCAACGCCAGCATAGCATGGTACCCCGCAATCCCGAAGTGGTTTGAGTTACGCACAGAAACCCAGCCGGAGCCAACTTTCTCTGCCTTTTCCATTGCAATTTCCATTGCCTTTGGCGCTACCACCAGCCCAAGCCCGCGATCTCCGTCCACAACTGCCGTACTTGGCGTTTCATACACAACCTTTATCTCAGGGACAGGATTCAAACGGCCGTGATCATACAGGCGCACATAACCGGCGAGCCGGGCAATGCCGTGGGAATCAACTCCCCGCAGGTCTGCACTTACCAGTACTTCTGAGGCAAGTTTCGCATCCGCCGGCGGACAGCCGATGGCCAGGAATACTTCCTCGGTAAAATGTTTCAAATAACTGGCCTGATACATATACGTCAAATGAGTGAACTTCTGTTTATTTTTACCGTAGTTGTCAGTCTGATTTTACTGCCGGCGTGCAAATATCAATAATTCGTTTGGCTTCGTCCAAAAATGGAAATCAAGAATTCTATCCTGAAAAGGATTATCAGCTACTTCATTCGCGGGCTCGTGCTTGTTGCGCCGCTCTACGCTACCGGACTTATTATATGGACAGGAGTTGAATTTCTGGACAACATCATTCCAATAGATATCCCGATTTCCAACCAGCAATCGGTGTACCTGCCTGGTCTGGGTGTGCTGATCATCATCCTCGGGATCATTTTACTTGGCTTCCTTTTCTCCACGATCATTCCGCAATCGTTCTTCAAATTCACGGAAGGAATAATGCGGCGCATTCCATTGGTAAGCCTGATCTACTACTCTATTAAAGATCTGATCCTGGCCTTTGTAGGAGACAAAAAGAAGTTCAACCAGCCTGTCCTGGTAACCATTTACAAAGATACCGGGATCAAAAAAATTGGCTTTATTACTCAAAATGACCTTACACACCTTAAAATAACGGATCACGTCGCCGTTTACATGCCCTTTTCCTATTCATTGTCGGGAGAACTCTTCATCGTGCCCGTCGACCAGATTGTACCCGTTGAATCCTCGTCTACGGATATCATGAAAATGATCGTTTCCGGGGGAGTTTCGGTGAAAGTTTCCAAGGAGGAAACGCCTGAGGAAGAGGATTAAGCCGCAGTTTAAATAGGCAACATTGCAACACTTCTGCCCGTTTAAGAGAATGATTCCCTATATTTGAAACATTCTTTTTGTGCTATGAGAAAGCTGCTGCTTATCGTTTTTTTGTTTGTTTTCGGGAATCTGACGGCGTGGTCACAGGACCATTATGATCCCCGGAAAGCGCCTACAAGTGAGGAATTGTTTTTAAAACAGGGAAACCCAAGCAGGGCGATCGCCAGCCCGGGACAAAAATACCTCGTCCTCGACGCTTCCCCTGCCATTGGTGGTTTTCACCGGTACCGCTTCTTTCCCGGTGACAATATCAAGTTCAGAATGCGGAATGAAACTATCAAATTCAATGAGACCATTTCGAGTGTTTCCGATAGCTCATTTACCATTGGAATATTAAATGAGGCAGTGAACCGCGTCGACTATCAGGAAATTTTATTAAAGGATGTCCGGCTGATGAAGGTTTCAAGGAACATTCCATTCATATCTCAGGCTGCCCCATTACTGCCGCTCGCCGGACTTATTTTTATCGGTGCCGACTTCTTCAATAAAGGCATGGATAACAAACGCTTTACAACTGACGCTTCATCCTTCATAATAGGCGGCTCCATGATGGTCGCAGGATATGTTTGTTACCGGCTTACATTTTCATCACTGAAAATCAACAACCGCAACAAGCTGAAGGTACTGGAAACATATTGAACAATGTGAGCAGCATTGCCGCATTTAATTGAAATCTGATTTTTTAAAGTGAAATCTATTCTTGTTAGCCCCCCGCAAAAACCTGTTCAAGCAGAAATCCAACTGGTCGCTTCAAAAAGCGAGTGCAACCGCGCCCTGATCATCAATGCATTGACAGGTTTTCAATGCGAGCTCTCCAATGTATCCGAAGCCAGGGATTCGCAAACCATGATGCGTTTGCTTGCTTCCAAAGATGCTGTCGCAGATGTGATCGATGCAGGTACCACCATGCGTTTTCTTACTGCGTATTATGCGGTAACCAATCAGGCCAAAACCATGACCGGCACGGCGCGTATGTGCGAAAGACCGATCGGGATTTTGGTAGATGCATTGAGAAAGCTGGGTGCCGACATTACATACGAAAACCAGGAAGGATACCCGCCATTAAAACTGAACGGATTCGCTTGCTCCGGAAACCACCATCTGACGATGCGGGGTGACGTGAGCAGCCAGTATATCTCCGCATTGCTGATGATCGCGCCTGAGCTGCCGAGTGGGCTTACCATTCAACTCGAAGGCGAAGTGGGTTCAAGGCCATATATTGAAATGACGCTGAACCAAATGGCTTATTTCGGGATCGATTACAAAGCCGACTGGCAGACTAATACCATTACAATACCGCCATTGAAGTACCAGCCCAAACCTTACGCGATCGAATCCGACTGGTCGGGAGCGAGCTATTGGTACAGCATTGTGGCCTTGGCCGAGCATGCAGAAGTAGAGTTGCTGGGACTTAAAAAGAATTCATTGCAGGGTGACAGCGCCATTGTTGATATCATGCGCCACCTGGGCGTAGAGAGCCTTTTTACTGAACGTGGCGTTTTACTCACCAAAATTCCTGCCGCCGCTTCCATTGGCTGGGACTTTACCGATTGTCCCGACCTCGCCCAGACCGTTGCCGTTTGCTGCGCTGTCAAAAATATCCGCTTATCGATGACAGGTGTGGAAAGTCTTAAAATCAAGGAGACCGACCGCGTATTTGCATTGCAGCAGGAATTGAAAAAGATCGGCGCGGAATTGAAAGAGATAGAAAAAGACCATCTATACGAAGTGACCTCCATCACCGGTTTTGCCCCAACCGAAATCCCTTCCATTCACACTTACGACGACCACAGAATGGCGATGGCATTTGCTCCTGCAGGAATGGTATCCCCTATCCGCATCGAGGAGCCGGGGGTAGTGGTGAAATCATATCCCGGGTATTGGAAAGATCTCAGCAAAGTCACTAACTGGGAAGAGACCGAAATTTAGTTAACAGGCTATTTATGGATCAATTGCTCGCCTTTTTAGCGCAGGTACCTGTTTGGGTTTACATTTTGCTGGTACCTGTTGTGATCGCATTAAGGGACATTATCCAGCGAAAGCATACGATCCAGCACAACTTTCCGCTTGTCGGGCATTTCCGGTATATGCTCGAAACCATCGGTCCGGAACTGCGGCAGTATATCGTGGCCAATAACCGCGAAGAATTGCCTTTCAACCGGCGCCAGCGGTCCTGGATTTATGCTTCTTCCAAAAAAGAAAACAACTACCAGGGTTTCGGGACAGACCAGGATATGCACGAGCCGGGCTACGTACTCGTAAAACCCGCTTTGCTGCCAAAGAGGCTTGATTCTACTCACAACCACCACGTCAAAAACGGAAACGATCCGCACCATTATACCATTCCCTCTGCCAAAGTAATCGGTGCTTATCACGGCAGAAAAAGACCTTACAGGCCGCGTTCAGTTATTAATGTGAGCGCGATGAGCTTTGGCTCGCTCTCCTCACGCGCAGTGGAAGCACTTAATAAAGGCTCTTACGCTTTTGGCAATTTCCATAATACAGGAGAAGGCGGGCTTTCCCCTTACCACAAATTTGGCGCAGATGTGGTATTCAATATGGGTACCTCTTACTTCGGCGTCCGCGACCATGAAGGCAATTTTGTAATGGAAAAGCTGATCAAAATGACGCAGGATAACCCTTGTGTCAGAATGATTGAGCTTAAACTCTCACAAGGCGCCAAGCCGGGAAAAGGCGGCGTACTGCCAGCCAGCAAAATTTCTGCTGAAATTGCTGAGATAAGGGGCGTTCCAATGGGCGTTGATGTTGTGTCGCCACCTTACCACAGCGCCTTTGAAGATGTGAGAGGAATGATCGACTTTATTGAGCAAATGGCCGAAAAGACCGGATTACCGGTGGGTATCAAATCGGCAGTAGGGAAGGTGGAAATGTGGGAAGAGCTGGCTGATCTGATGGTAGAAACCGGAAAAGGACCTGACTTTATCGCCATTGACGGAGGAGAAGGAGGTACCGGAGCCGCACCGCCTTCTTTCGCCGACCACGTGGCCCTTCCGCTGGTATATGCATTCACGACTGTTTACAAGATTTTTCAGCAAAGAAACCTTACTGACAAGCTGACGTTTATTGCCTCCGGTAAGCTGGGTCTACCTGCGCAGGCTGTGATGGCATTTTCAATGGGAGCCGACGTTATCAACGTGGCCAGAGAAGCGATGATGTCAATCGGCTGCATTCAGGCGCAGATTTGTCACACTAACCGCTGTCCTACGGGCATTACCACCAACAATAAGTGGCTCGAATCCGGCATCGATCCAACACTTAAAAGCGCGCGTTTCAACAACTATATGAAGACGCTCGCCAAGGAAATAATCGAAATTACGCACGCAGCCGGCTATGAACATCCCTGCCAGTTTGGAATGAATGATGTTGATGTTTCAATGGGAGATCACAACAGAACTATCACGCTGGCAGACAATTACGGTTATCTTAAAACGATCGTCCCTTATCCCGGCTTCAAAGCCTTGCTGGAATGTCCGCACCTGGGCGGGCGAAAGATCCCGGACGAAAAAGTAGCCTAGCTGATACACACCCATGCAAAAACACACTACCACACTCTATTTCCTGCTTCTTTTTGCTTCCTGTAACAATCCCGCCCCGCGGGAAAGCACTGCATTACAGGATTTCTTCCCGCTGCATTCCGGCAGCTACTCCGAATTTTTAGTTGAAAAAACACGGTACCTTCCGGATCAGAAAACGACCACTCCATTCAAGGTTCGAAGAACAGTGGGAAGTATGTTTCAACAGCCCGACAGCCAGCCGGCATACCCCCTTACTTACGCCAGCAAAGCCGCTACCAATCAGTGGCAAACTGATTCTGTACACGCCGCCTGGCTCACCGCCAACAAAGCTTTTGAGCAGGAGAATGGAAATATCATTTTAAAAATGCATTTTCCCCTGACTGAGCATTCGCAATGGAATTTCAATGCTTATAACAATGTAAAAGAAAGTGTCGCCAAGGCTACCAGGGTTAACCAGCCCTTTCAAGCGGGCACACAGTTTTATCCGAATACAGTATGCATTGTATATCAGGACGATTCCACACTTTTGTCGCGGAAAAAGTATATTGAAATATATGCTGCAAACGTTGGTCTGATATACAGCGAGCGGCTTTATCTTCGCTATTGTTACGATACAGAATGCATTGGTAAAGGAATAATCGAATCAGGTTTGAAAGAAGTTTTTACAATCAGCAAAACGGGAAAACAATGATCAGAACTCTATCCATCACACTACTCTACTTTCTGCTTACCTCAAACCTTGCATCTGCACAAAGTGCGCCGAGGTACCTCGTCCTTTTTAAAGACAAAGCAGGCTCCCCCTTTTCCATTGCAGAACCCGGCAACTATCTTTCTGAACGTGCGATTGCGCGCCGTAAAAGGCAAGGTATACCTGTAACTACCACCGATCTGCCAGTCAACCCGACCTACATTGCGGCTGTAAAAGCGACTGGCGGAAAAGTCATTTATCCTTCCCGCTGGTTTAACGGCGCGCTGGTAGAAGCATCTGCCACGCAGCTCGATGCCATTAAAAAGCTCGCTTTTTACAAAGGAATTGAACTGAACCTGCCCGTCGCGAACATCGGGTCAAAATCACCGGGCATTGAACGTACCGCGGGCACGCGTGAAAAGTTTGAAAAAGCAGAGGATATCAATTACGGCAATATGAATGCGCAGCTCGCGCTCATGGGCGTTCCCGGAATTCATGCAAAAGGTTTTCACGGGGAGGGTATGCTGATCGCAGTCATGGACAATGGATTCAGCAATGGAAACCTGGTTCCCTTTCTCGAACAGCTGCGTTCAGAAAACCGCATTGTTGACAGCCAGGATTTTGTTGCCCGTGACGGAAACGTTTTCAACGACGGCTCTCACGGATTAAATGTACTTTCCACGATGGCTGCTTACCAGCCGGGTACAATGGTAGGCGGCGCATTCAAAGCTTCGTACGCACTTTATCAAACAGAGCACAATCAGGGCGAGTCGCCTTACGAGGAAATTACCTGGCTGCTGGCTGCCGAACGAGCCGACAGCCTGGGAGTGGATGTGATCAATACTTCGCTAGGTTACTATTCATTTGATGGTGCTTTTGATAACGACGATTACAATTACACCTATGCAGATATGGACGGTAAAACGACCATCATCAGCCGCGCGGCGCGTATTGCAACACGCACGGGAATGCTCGTGGTAACCTCAGCGGGTAATGAAGGAAATAATGCGTGGAGATACATTACCGCCCCCGCGGATGTGGATTCGGTACTCACAGTAGGAGCGACAATGTACGATCGCAGCTACGCTTCACTCAGTTCCATTGGGCCTAATGCAGCCGGCGTACAAAAGCCGGATGTAGCGGCGGTGGGTGTAGGTGCAATTGTCGGGAATGTGTCGGGTAATGCTTCCTCTTCAAATGGTACCTCTTTTTCGTCTCCACTCATCGCGGGACTTGCTACCATTCTCTGGCAGGCACATCCCAATATCACGGCGCAGCAACTGATTTATGCATTGAAGAAATCAGCGCACAATGCAGCAAACCCGAATAACATGCTCGGCTTCGGTGTGCCCGATGCAGCAAAAGCGGAGGAAATTATTGCAACAGAATTCGGACCGTTGGGTTTAGAAAATTCTTCGCTGCGCAATATTTTGCTTATGCCAAATCCTGTCGCGGCTGATCTCACGCTGACAATCCCCGCCACACTGGCAGGCAAAATTGCGAGAGTCCGGATATTTAATATGAATGGAACTGCGAAATATGACAACCGGGAGCGACTTACTACAACACACATGGTCCGGACTGACCAGCTTCCTACCGGCTTGTACGTGCTAAGTGTGGAAGCCGATAATCAAAAACAGGTTGTCAAGTTTATAAAGAACTAGTTTTCCGCACCATCCGCATAATCGACTCGGAGCTGTTGAATGCAGCTACTTCTGCAACAGGGATCCATTGTACATCGCGCGACTCGCTGTTGACAACAATCTTGGCATTTTGAGGCGCGACAAACGCGAACCGTACATCATAATGCAAATGGGCTGGCAAATCTTTATGGGCCGGTATCAGATGTACATCTACGTCGTAAATACCTTCTTTGGCTAAAGACAGATCGCTGATCCCCGTTTCTTCCCAGACTTCCTTTCGTGAAACTGCTTCCACGTCAGGATCACCGTCGCAATGCCCGCCGGGTTGAAACCATTGACCGAGCTTGTAATGGTGCATCAGCAAAATGGCACTCCTGTCTGCCGACAGTACCCAGCCCGACGCCGTAACATGCCCCGCTAATAGTGTCCTTTCAAAGCAATCTTTATTGTTTTCGACAAATTCGATGGTGTCGAGATACATTTTATTTTCCTCCTCATTCAATGGCTGATACGATCTGAGCAATGCAAGCAAACTGTCGCGTTTCATCTAGGCTATCTGATTTTTTAATTCTATTTTCACCACAAGTTTAACATATCCCGCCCAAAACTGCCTTACTCTATGAAGAAGCAACTACTCATTGTTTCACTCACCATATTGCTTTCCACCTACGCAATTGCCCAGCGCACACCTGCACCAAGTCAGGGCGCGCAGGTAATGCAGACGATCGGTGTAACTGATTTTACAGTTAAATATTCGCGGCCCATGCTGCGCAAACGCAAGGTTTTTGCCGATAGCTCTGCGCTGGCGCCTTACAACCAACTCTGGCGAACCGGAGCCAATTCTCCGACTACCATTGAAGTAAGTACTGAATTCACATTTGGTGACAGAAAGGTACCTGCCGGAAAATATGCATTGCTTTCTATACCTTCAGGTACAGCCTGGACTGTCATCTTAAATAAAAACTACAACCAGGGAACAGAGGCTTATACAGAATCAGAAGATGTGGCGCGGACGCGCGTGGTACCTACCTCGGGCGAGTTTACGGAAGCTTTCAAGATCGACATTGAGCCGGTTTCAGACAGTACCGGGTATCTGATCCTGTCGTGGTCTTCTGTTACAATTCCGGTGCCGGTTGCAGTACGTACCGAGTCGCTGACGATGAACTCGCTGAATAAAATCATCGCCGAGAAGCCGGAAGATACTGCTGCACTGGAAAGCGCTGCGGGATATTTGTTATCCAAAGGAAAAGATCTCCCTATCGCACTGTCCTGGGCTGACAAGGCTATTGGCCTGAAAGAATCTTACTACAATATGTGGCTCAAAGCTTCGATCCTGAACAAGCTGGGCAAATACAACGAAGCACTGCCCGTTGCGCAAAAAGCACTGACACTGGGGAATGCATCCGACCAGGCTTTTACAAGTTTTTTCAAAGGACAGATAGAAAAAACAATCGCCGAGATACAACCGAAAGTAACTCCGAAAGCTGTTGCGACGAATGTTAAAGGCAAGAAGAAAAAGAAGTAAGGCTATCTAAAAAAACGGGGTATGCTCCATTCATAGCGCACGGCCAGGATTCGGATCAGAATGATCACCAGCGAAGCCGAAATGAATGCGGTATTGCGCTCCATCCCCAAGCTGTCAAAAATAAGATAACTGCATGCCCCGGCCAGGCATGCAGTTGCATATACCTCCTTCCGGTAAACGATCGGGATCTCATTCGTCATCATATCGCGGATCACCCCACCCATTGTCGCCGAAAAAACGCCCATGATTACGGCGATTTCCGGCCTCACACCTAAATGCAGGGCCTTTTCCGTTCCCACAATGGTGAACAATGCAATCCCGAAAGTATCGAAGAGAAACAAGGTTTTACGAAGCCGAAGCAGGAAGTCAAAGAAAATGAATGCGACGATTACGCCAGCCAGGATTGCATAAATGATGGTGATATCGCTGATCCAGACCAGCGGGTAGCTGCCAAGCAAAATATCCCGCAGCGTTCCTCCGCCGATCGAAGAAATAAAAGCAGTGAATGTGGCAGCAAACCAGTCGGGATGCTTCAAATCCTTCACTGCCAATGCACCTGAAATGGCAAACGCGAACGTTCCGATGATCTCTAAAATGTACTGAATGCTCATTTCAGAATGCGCTAAACGGCCACCGGTGCCTTAATTCCAGGCCATGGATTATAGTCACGCAACTCAAAATCTTTAAATTCGAAGTCAAGCACGCTTTTCACGTCAGGATTGATCACCATGGTCGGCAGCGAACGCGGCTCGCGGCTGAGCTGCAATTCGACCTGTTCGAGGTGGTTGAGATAAATGTGGGTATCTCCGCCGGTCCACACGAAATCACCCAGATCAAGCTCGCATTCCTGCGCGATCATCATGGTTAACAACGCATAGCTGGCGATATTAAATGGTACCCCCAGAAAAACATCCGCACTGCGCTGATAAAGCTGGCAGGACAGCTTACCCCTGGTTTCACCAGCCTCTTCATCGGGTGGGGCTACGTAAAACTGGAATAATGCATGACAGGGCTGCAATTTCATCTGGGACAATTCGGCAGGGTTCCAGGCCGACACCATAATTCGGCGCGAGTCAGGTGTGTTTTTCAGTTGTTTCAAAACTTCCTGCAACTGGTCAACCGACTTCCCGTTTGCGCCTTCCCAGCTTCTCCATTGTTTCCCGTAAACCGGGCCCAGATCGCCATTCTCATCCGCCCATTCATCCCAGATGGACACACCGTGATCTTTGAGGTACTTGATGTTGGTATCTCCCTTCAAAAACCACAGCAGTTCATAGATAATGGACTTGGTATGTACCTTTTTGGTAGTGACAAGCGGAAATCCGTCTTTCAGGTTAAAACGCATCTGATATCCAAAAACGCTGATCGTTCCTGTTCCAGTGCGGTCGGTTTTCCGAACTCCGTTTGCCAGAATGTGGCGTAGCAGGTCCTGATATTGTTGCATTTTAAAATTGAATTAATATCTACAAAATGGCTTTTCAGACAGTCGCAATCTCAACGTCATAAGTAATGGTAGCGAGCGCT
Organism: Dyadobacter sp. Leaf189; assembly: GCF_001424405.1. Classification (GTDB taxonomy): domain Bacteria; phylum Bacteroidota; class Bacteroidia; order Cytophagales; family Spirosomataceae; genus Dyadobacter. The sequence continues at coordinate 1,454,315 of NZ_LMPS01000001.1, read as the reverse complement.
TCCAGCTGGGCAGTCGCTGAGCAATATTTTTCCATGGATAGCCCGATCGCCTTGTTGATCTTCTTCTCGTCCAGCTGATTTCCGGCAAACTTGAAGGTCAGATGTATTTTACGGAAAGGTTTGCGCTCAGTATTTTCCTCCTGCTCGCGGTCGCCGTCGGCCACGATACGAAAATCGGTGATTTCCTGGCGCTGCTTTTTGAGGATCAGCACCACGTCGATCGCGCTGCAGCTCGCAAGCCCCATTAACAACAATTCCATTGGTCTCACACCCAGGTTACTACCTCCAATTTCAGGAGAGCCGTCGGTATGTACTTTAACTTCTGATGATCCGGAGCCTTCGAAGTGGAAGGCATCATCAACGCGCACTAGTTCAATTTTCATAATGTTTCGAATAGCTGCAAATATACTTACAAATGCGATAGGGCATTTCCCTGATCATTAAAACAACGATAATCCTCGTATATTCGTTTTGATAAAATGTTAACCCTGGCTTCAAATGTTAAAAACCTGCTTGGCGCTGCTTCTTTCAGTGTTTTTGATGCTTTCCTGCAAAAAAAGCGAGGAGAAAGCAGAACCTGCCCGGGAACAGCCCGCCGACACCGAGCTGGCAGGAACCTACCAGGGGTACAAGTTTTTCAATAAGTCAAGAAAAGACTCTCTGGCAGTTACCATGAAGGCAAGCTGGGTAGCTGAACGAAAGCTGGACCTAGAAGAAGTTACGCCATTTAACCACACCAAACAGCTGGAAATGAATGGAACGGATTTTACTTACGACAGAGGAACAGGCGAAGACGGCTGCGGGCGGATTTCCATGAAAGGCACAGGAAACTTCAAAGGAAAGCAATTGTACCTGATCGAAACGATCACCTGCGTTCGCGGGAATGGGCCTGATAAATTTGTCGAATACCGTGTTACCAAAATTTAGCATCAACAAAACGAAACCGGCTTATGTGGAAGGAAGAAGATAACAAGCTAAAAAAAAGCTTCAAGTTCAAGGATTTTAAAGAAGCTTTCGGTTTTATGACCGAAGTATCAGAAGTGGTGAACGAAATGGACCATCATCCGTTTTGGACCAACACCTATAATAAGGTAGACTTCGAACTAAATACCCACAGCGAAGGCGATGTTGTCACCGATAAAGACAGAAAGCTGGCTGCTGCTATTGATGAAATCTTTGAAAAAGGAAAATAAACCCATTGGCAACCCTTTCCTGAAAAGATAGGCGCGCTGCATTTAGATGAAACTTTACATTGTTCCAACTCCGATCGGAAACCTTGAAGATATTACGCTTCGGGCTATAAATGTGCTGAAAAGCGTCGATGCTGTACTTGCGGAAGATACCCGCACATCGGGCTCACTGTTGAAGCATCTCGGGATTTCCAAACCGTTGCACAGCTACCACATCCACAACGAGCATCAAACGGTGACTCGCATTGTGGAACGCATTCTCAAAGGCGAAACCATGGCGCTCGTCTCAGACGCAGGAACGCCCGCTATTTCCGATCCCGGATTTTTGCTGGTGCGTGAATGCATTCGGCAGGGCGTTGACGTTGAATGTCTCCCTGGCCCGACCGCCTTCGTGCCTGCACTCGTCAACTCGGGACTTCCATGCGACCGCTTTACTTTCGAAGGCTTTTTGCCACACAAAAAAGGAAGACAAACGCGCCTGCAAAACCTTACTGACGAGGAGCGTACGATGATTTTTTATGAATCACCGCACCGGCTGGTCAAAGCTTTGCAACAGTTTGCCGAGTTTTTTGGCGCAGAGCGGCAGGTATGTGTATCGCGGGAGCTGACGAAGATTTATGAAGAAAATGTAAAAGGTACTTTGCAGGAAGTAATTGATTATTTTTCACCCAAGACCATCAAGGGCGAGATCGTGATTGTTTTGGCTGGTAAACCCGAAGAAAAAAAGAAATCTGATAAATATGAGGATTAAGATCCGCGGTACTTTCCGCCAAATTGAGCTTGTTCTGGCTATTCTTTTGTTTCAAACGAATGCATTCGCGCAGCTTCCTGCATTAAGCCCACAGTCCAAAGCAAGCCTGGTTACAGTAGGCCCCGGCCAGGAACTCTACTCTGGGTTCGGGCATAGCGTTCTCTGGATTTACGACCCGGTAACCGGCATTGACCGCGCTTATAATTATGGCACTTTCAGCTTTGGAGAAGGGAATTTTTACATTAAGTTTTTGAGAGGTACCCTGCCCTATTCGCTCTCCGTTTCGCCGCTTGGGTTACAAGCCGAGCATTGGAAGTATGAAAACCGCTCGATTTCCGAGCAGATACTCAATCTGACATTAACCCAGAAACAGCGGCTCTTTCAGTTTCTGGAAACCAATTATTTGCCGGAAAACCGGCAGTATCAATACAAATTCTTTTATGATAACTGTTCCACGCGCATGTCCGGCGCATTGAAAGCAGCTTGCGGCGATAGCCTGATTTACAACGGTTATACCAAGGAAAAACTGAGCTTCAGGCAGTGGATCGACAAATACGCTTACAAACAAAAACCCTGGGCGGATTTTGGAATGGACCTCGCGATTGGTAACCCTTCCGACGAAATTGCAACTGCTGATCAGGCAACTTTTTTGCCCGACAATATGGCGAAGGCATTTGCCGACGCAAAGGTAAAGACAGCCACAGGCACTGCGCCCCTGGTGGCTACAACGCAGGTTCTTTTCACAGCCGAACCCGAACCAGGACCAGGCTCGCTGACACCAACAGTTGTTTTCTGGACACTTGGCATTCTGGTACTTGCATTCACTTACTGGCAGATTAAAAAGGAGAAGATCAACTTCACACTGGATAAGGTGCTGTTCGCAGTGGTGGGACTGGCAGGATGGATTTTGCTGCTGCTGTGGTTTGGGACCAACCATGGGGTAACTTCCTGGAACTACGATATTTTGTGGGCATTCCCATTCTGGCTGCCTGTTATTTTCTTTTTGTCGGAGAAGAAGAAGCCCGCATGGTTTCAGTTTTTCTTGATTTTTTATGGATTTCTCTTACTTTGCGCAACAGGTAATGCTACCAAGCACAATTTTGTAGTTGTCCCGATCCTGCTCATGCTGATTGTACGGGTGTACTACATTAACAACTCACTTTCAAAAATCCCCACCGGGGAAAAGGAATATGGATCTGGAATTACTGACACGAAAAACAATTGAGATTGTAAGACAGGCTTCTTCCTTTATTCAACAGGAAGCCGCGCTGTTTTCAAGAGACAAAATTGAATATAAAGACCTGAATAACCTTGTTTCCTACGTCGACAAGGAGGCCGAAAAGCTGCTGGTGGCAGGATTAAGCAACCTTTTGCCCGAAGCCAGCTACATTACAGAAGAAGGTACAACGGGCATTGAACCCGATCCAACTGCGCTGAACTGGATCATCGATCCGCTCGACGGCACGACCAATTTCATCCACGGAATCCCAGTTTACTGTGTAAGTGTAGGTCTGGCTCGCGGCAAAGAGCTGCTTTTGGGTGTGATACACGAGCCAAATCTGAATGAAATGTTTTACGCCTGGCAGGGCGGCGGAGCGTGGTGCAATGATAAGCCGATCAAAGTTTCGACCGTTCCTTCATTACAGGATAGCCTTATTGCCACCGGATTTCCATACTACAAATTTGAAAAGCAGAAAAGGTATATGCACATCCTGGAACTGCTGATGCAAAGAACACACGGGATCCGCAGAATGGGAGCAGCCGCTGTTGACCTAGCCTACGTAGCCGCAGGCCGCTTTGACGGTTTCTACGAATACAACCTCAATTCCTGGGATATGGCAGCCGGCGTACTCATGATCAAAGAAGCAGGCGGCAAAGTCACAGACTTTCAGGGCACAGACAATTACCTCTTCGGAGGCGACATCATAGCCACAGCCGGCCCAGCCCACCAGCAACTGGTAGAGGTCATCCGGGAGAATTTTTAAAGGGGAGGCCCTTCGACTGCGCTCAGGGTGACAAAGCATTCCCCTTCGACGCCCGGCGGCCCGGTGCGCTCAGGGCTACAAAGCTTCACTCACTTACTTATTCTCTCATTCATTCAGTCATTAAATCATTCAAAATTAAAATGGACAACCTCCGTTACCCAATCGGTCTGTTTCAAGCTCAGGAGAGCTACTCTCTGGCTGAGGTAAAATCAAATATCCAAATTATCAGCGCATTGCCTTCGAAGTTCATCAACCTGCTGGGCAGCTGGGAAGATGACAGGCTTAATACACCTTACCGGCCTGGCGGCTGGACAGTGCGGCAGCTCGTACATCACGTTGCAGACAGCCACATCAATGCATATACACGTTGCAGACTGGCAATGACCGAGGATAATCCCGTGATAAAGCCTTACGAAGAACAACTCTGGGCTGAGTTACCTGACGCCAAAATGGCGCAGATAGATTTATCCATTCAGCTACTTCGCTACGTGCATTTGCGCTGGGTTTTACTGCTCAATTCAATGGACGAAAAAGATCTTGCACGCACTTATGTACATCCTGCAACCAACCGGACCTTCCGTCTGGACGAAGTGATTGCAAATTACGCCTGGCACAGTGAGCACCATTATCAGCATGCATTTCAGCTGGCTTTAAGGAACAATTGGAAATAGGTAAGTGTTTGAGGTATATGCAAACGCAAGAAGTTATCATACTCTTATTGTTCCTCGCCGCAGCCGGCTATATCGGTTGGCGGATCTGGAAATCGTTTGACAAACGAAATGCAGGAGGCTGCGCCAAAGGCTGCGGCTGTGCAGAAGATAAAGCGACTGCATTTAAGTTAAAGTGAAATTTGAGATATCTTAAAGTTACACAGAAGGCCCGTCAAGGGCCTTTTTTGATTTTGAAATTCGCCGATTGTAAAGCGTTCAATGGGTAATGTGGCTCCGAGGGGCTCCCCTTTTATAGCAAAGGGACAGTTCCCAGTTGAATTCGGCTCCAGAGGAGCCCCCTATTTATAGAAGTATAACATTGTCAAAGCGCAGGGCTCCAGAGGAGCCTCCTGTTTATAGAAATGTAACATCGCCAAAGAATGGGGCTCCCGCGGAGCCTCCTACTCAATTCCAATGCGAGAAAAACAGGAGGCTCCGCAGGAGCCCTTGATATAAATGGCATTGCTTTTCTATAAACAGGGAGCCCCGCTGGGGCTGCGGACTGGTGGCTTTTCCACTTTAATACTCTTCAATTACCTGGATAATGCTACACCCAAACCGCTACTCTTCAATTACTGGATAATGCTGCACCCAAAACACCACCCTGCAATTACCTCGATAATGCTGCACCCAAGCCGCTAATCTGCAATTATCTGGTATCGCTGCGCCAAACCGCTACAAACGACAAAAGCCCCGAAATCGGGGCTCCTGTTTATCACTTATTGAAATTAATGCAACAACTACAATGCACCTTTTTTGATATCTTCTACTACGCCTGGATCAAGCAGCGTGGAGGTATCCCCAAGGTTATTTACGTCACCTTCCGAAATCTTTCTTAGAATGCGGCGCATGATTTTACCCGAGCGGGTTTTGGGGAGACCTGTTACAAACTGAACTTTGTCCGGTTTCGCAATCGGGCCAATGATGCGTGATACTGTGGCTGCTATGTCCTTTCTGAACATATCCGGATCGTCCACTTCGTTCTCGGCAATTACATAAGCATAAATCCCCTGCCCTTTAATATCATGGGCATAACCGACTACTGCCGATTCAACCACGCCCAAATGCATATTGATCGCGTTCTCCACTTCCGCAGTGCCGATCCGGTGACCTGACACATTCAATACATCATCAACCCGGCCTGTAATGCGGTAGTATCCGTCTTCGTCGCGCAAGCAACCATCTCCGGTGAAATACATACCAGGGTAAGTGGAAAAATACGTTTGCTTCGCACGCTCGTGGTCGCCGTAGGTCGTGCGGATAATGCCCGGCCATGGGAATTTGACACAAAGGTTACCACTTACATCGTTGCCCTCGATCTCCTGACCATTCTCGTCCACCAGCACCGGCTGGATTCCGGGAAGTGGCAAAGTCGCATAAGTTGGTTTTTCCGGCGTAATCCCAGCCAGCGGCGAAATCATGATACCGCCTGTTTCTGTTTGCCACCAGGTATCCACCAGCGGACAATGATCTGCGCCGATATTGGTTTTAAACCAATGCCACGCCTCTTCATTAATCGGCTCTCCTACGGAGCCTAATTTTGTCAGAGAAGAGAAATCATGCCCCTTTACATAGTCCAGACCAAAGCTCATCAGTGAGCGGATAGCGGTAGGAGCAGTATACAGGATGTTTACTTTGTGCTTTTCAACGATTTTCCACAGCCTGCTTGCATCGGGGTAAGTAGGCACACCTTCGAAAATAACCGAAGTGGCTCCATAGCAAAGCGGACCATATACAATGTAGCTGTGCCCGGTAATCCAGCCGATATCTGCCGTACAGAAGTGAACTTCGCCGGGTTCGTACTGGAATACGTTTGCAAAAGTATAGGTCGTATAAATCATGTAACCTCCGCAAGTATGCACAACCCCTTTGGGCTTACCTGTTGAGCCGGAAGTATAAAGGATAAATAGCATATCCTCTGCATCCATTGGTTCAGCCGGACAGATTGAATCCACGTGCTTTACTTCTTCTTCCCACCACATATCCCTGCCTTTCAGCATGGAAACGGGTGTGCGGGTACGCGTCATCACAATTACATTCTTTACCGAGCTGCATTGTACAAGCGCCTCGTCCACAGTATCTTTCATCGGTATCACCTTCGAGCCGCGGAATGCGCCATCGGATGTGATCACCATGGTGCATTGCGCATCATTGATCCTGTCTGCAATGGATTTTGCTGAAAATCCGCCAAAAACAACTGAATGCACCGCGCCGATTCTCGCGCAGGAAAGTACCGCCACAGTGAGCTCGGGAACCATCGGCAGGTAAATACAAACCCTGTCACCTTTCCTGACACCGTGTTTTTTCAACACATTGGCAAAGCGGCAAACGCGGTCGTAAAGCACGCGGTAGGTGATCGAAACGGCGCGATCTTCGGGATCGTTAGGCTCCCAGATCAGAGCGGGCTGGTCTCCCTTTGTTTCCAAATGCCTGTCAAGCGCATTCTCGGTAATGTTCATTGCTCCCCCTTCAAACCACTTCACATTCGCCTCTTTGAAGTCCCAGCTCAGTACTTTTTTCCAGGGTTTACGCCATTGAAATTGTTGGGCTATCTCTGCCCAGAAACCTTCGGGATCGTCTACGCTATGTTTGTAGGCAACCTGATACTCTTCAAAGGTCTTAATTCTCATGATTTTTAAAGGTTAACTTAGGGAAATTAGGATATTGAGGCGACAAGTTATCATTTTATTCGCCATTGTACAATGTGAAAAGGCAAAGCCAAAAAAGTGTACTTTCACGGCTGGAAACCTGCTTGTACAAGAGTGTTATGAATGAGGCAATTACCCGATCCGACGATCAGGAAGCCGGTTTGAGCCAGGCTGAGATTGATTTTATACAACAAAACCGGCACCGGGATATCAACGAGCTGATCCTGAAACCGGGACCGGTGAATGGATTGGATATCAAGAAAATGGCAGGGCAGATCCTGGCCAGACAAAAGGCCGCGCGCAAGCTCCCCGAATGGTCGCGCCACCCTGCACTCCTCTTTCCGCCGGCGCTGTCGGTCGAACAATCTTCCTCTCAGGCAACTGCCAGGTACAAGGCCACTTTCGTCTCCGGCGAGCGGCTCACCGACATTACTGGCGGAATGGGCGTCGATTGTTTTTACATGAGCGAAAAATTCAGCGAGGTACATTATTTCGAAATGCAGGAACAAGTTGCCGCCGCAGCGCGTGTTAATTTCCTTCACTTGAATGCAAAAAACATCATTGTACACCACGCAGATTCCCTGCAATCACTAGCAGCTACTCCCATTTATTCCGACTGGATATATGCTGATCCGGCGCGGAGAAATGAGCATAAGGAGAAAGTAGTGCAGCTCGCCGATTGTGCCCCTGATCTGCCCGCAAACCAGGAACTGCTGCTGAGCCTCGCACCTCACATCCTGATCAAAACCTCTCCCCTGCTGGACATCGACCTTGCTGCCAAGGCTTTGACAAACCTGAAAGAAGTGCACGTGGTGGGCTATGAAAGTGAATGCAAAGAACTGCTCTTTATTCTTGACAGAAATCACCGGGAGCCTTCATTTACTATCAAAGCGCGCATTGTGGACGAACAAGGAAATGCATTGCATGCGCTGGATTTTGACAGGGAAAAAGAAAGGGACGCAGAAGCTGCCTTTGACCAGCCGCTCGCCTTTTTATACGAGCCGCATGCAGCAGTTTTGAAAGCCGGCGCATTTAAAACGGTTTGTGAAAAATTTGGGTTAAAGAAGCTGGCGGTAAATAGTCAGCTGTACACTTCCGAAACTTTGGTAACGGACTTCCCGGGACGCGCATTTTCGATTGTTGCGCAATGCAAACCGGATATAAAGGAGATTTCAAAGTTCATCGGCGGCAGCAAGGCAAACCTCACCACCCGCAACTTTCCGGCGAAAACAGAAGATTTACGGAAAAAGTGGAAACTGAAAGAGGGCGGTGACTTTTATCTGTTTGCCACTACCCTCTCCAATAATACTAAAACGGTAATTGTAACCCGAAAAGCCTAGTTCAGGAACCGTTCGGTGAATTCCTTTTCTGAAAAACCAACAAGTATCGCCTTGCCGGTGCTGTCTTCAATTAAAGGTCGCTTGATCGCGGAACTATTGGCCGCCAGGATCTTAGCCGCAGCTTCCCCACCTGTTACATCCGCTTTTTGTTCAGCCGGTAACTCTTTCCAGGTGGTAGCGCTTTTATTTAAAACCTTGTCCCAGGGTAGTTCCTTAAACCACTGGCTGATTTTCTCTTCCGAAATCCCGTCTTTCCGGTAATCGTGAAAAGTATAAGCTACATTGTTCTTATCCAGCCAGGTGCGGGTTTTCTTGATGGTATCGCAGTTGGGGATTCCGTAAACGGTCAGCATGAAATTTTAATTAAAACTGAATATTAGATTAAACGCCAGGGATTGCAGCGTCGTCAGGAATGAGGTCGGAGTTGTGCATTTTTTCATCGTCCAGCTCTCCTTCCCAGCGTGCTACTACCGCCGTAGCCAGACAGTTACCAATCACATTCACCGATGTGCGGCCCATATCCATTAACTCGTCGATACCCATAATCAGCAGTACCGGCCATTCGGGCATCCCGAAATTGGCAATCGCGCCGAGCAGAATCACAAGCGTGGCGCGCGGAATACCCGCAACCCCCTTACTGGTGAGCATCAGCAGCAATACCATCGTGAGCTGCTGTCCCAGCGACATTTCGGTACCGGTAGCCTGCGCCACGAACACCGTCGCAAGTGCGAGGTAGAGGGTGGACCCGTCAAGATTGAAGCTGTAACCTGTTGGCATTACAAACGACACAATCTGCCGGGGCACTCCAAACTTCTCCATTTTCTCCATTGCTTTGGGCAATGCGGATTCGGAGCTGGTAGTAGCAAATGCAATGGAAACAGGCTCGAAAATATTTTTGGCAAACTTGATCACCGGAATCCTCGCGATTAAAGCAACAGGGACAAATACGATCAGGATGAAGACGATCAATGCGCAATACAGCGTCGCGAGCAGCAATGCAAGGTTTTTCAAAACATCAATACCCATGTGCCCCACCGTTTCAGCAATGGCGGCGCCTACACCAATCGGTGCGAAGTACATGATGATTTTGGTAAACTTAAACATGACCTCAGCCAGCAACTCAACCCCGTGCACAAACTTCTCTTTCTTCACTGACGGCATCAATGCGAGCGCTATACCAAACAGGACGCTGAAAACCACAATTTGTAAAACCTCCCCGTGGTAAATGGACTTCGCAATGTTTTCAGGAAACGAATGCAGCACGATATCCTGCCAGGTTTGCTCGCTTACCTTAGGCAAAGTCGCATTGAGACTTTCGGGTGGAATAATTCCTTCGCCCGGCTTAAACCAGTTCGCAAAAAACAACCCGATCAGCAATGCAAATGTGGTAACTACCTCAAAGTACAAAAGCGACTTCCAGCCCATTCGGCCTACCTGTTTCAAATCAGAGTGACCGGCGATACCCGTCACCAGGGTCGCGAAAAGTAGCGGCGCGATAACCGTTTTGATCATCTGCAGGAATATCTGCCGCAAGAAATGCAGCTCTGTTCCCATTTTTGGAAAATCATAGCCGATTTCCGTCCCAACCAGCATGGAGATCAGGATAGAGGTCGTCAGGTTCTTTTTGATGATCGCGTAAACGATCAGACTTGCCAGCGCGAGCCAGCGGAGGGAAATAAGCACTGTATCAGAAAGGGGAACAATATCGTAGGCGCTTAGCACTGAGGCGATAGCCGCTACTGTAACTAATGCAATGTTGATTAACGTAATTTTGCTCTTCATATCAGGATTGAAGTGGGAGATCGGTTTGCGATAGTAAACTTATTAAAAATCAATTTAAGGCCAGCTATGAAGCATCTGCATTTCTCACCGTTTGCAGAATTTAATTATTGCCTTAATTCAACATTACTATCGTTTATACCAGGTTTGATCAGGAAAATAAAATAAAAAACTGTTTCTTACAGAATACTAAAGCTGGGATTAATGCAAATATATAAAGGAAGAAGAAACCCGGTTGGTCTCAGGTTGCAGTTTTACAGGTCTAATTTGGCATAAAAATTTAACATGCCTCTGCATACAGGACGAAATTTGCAGCAGCCAGCCACATTCAGCTTTATCTTACCAAATTATGAAAACTGACCTGAATCCTTTGATCCAGTTCTTAAATTGAATATGTTCGGGCACTGCATTTTCCCAACTCAAACCGTCATTTTATGAACCGCCTACTGATCCCGATTGATTTTTCCGAGAACGCCGAGCACGCCCTGAATGCCGCAAAGATCATTGCCGAAAAAGGAGCTACCGAGCTGCTTATCCTGCATGCTTACCAGCCCTATATCGCCGATGTGAACCTTACGCCCGGCGGCGTTTTGCCCGGAGTAGGCGGCGCGGATTTCCTGGCAATGACCACGGACCTCGAAGATGATTACCGAAACAGGCTGGATCAATACGCCGACAACCTCGTTGCCCAAGGCTACAATGCGCGCGCGTTGTGGATGCTGGGTAGTGTGCAGTCTGTTGTGGAAGAGGCCATTGAGGAACATCAGCCCGCTATGGTCATTGTGGGACGGACCGGAACCGGCGGCTTTTTGGATAAGCTGATAGGAAGCTCAGCGACGCATATTGCGCTGCAATCCAAATGCCCGGTGCTTGTGATACCGCCGCAGAGCAATCCGACCACGTTCAGCAAGGTCGTATATGCCACTCAGTTTGAATATGATGAAAATGACATTCTCAAGGAAGTTTTTGTTTTGCTCAACCATTTGGGCGCTCAGCTTACTTTACTGAAAATCCAGTCTGACGCGCAGCCGAATATCCAGCCCGACAATCAGTATATAGATGAGATCAAGGCTGAATTTGCGATCGCGGAGGATCAGATTGTTTATAAAAAAGCGAATCATGTCCTGGACGGAATTGAAGAATATTGCGACGAAGCAGGCGCGGATCTGCTCATTATGTCTGCGCGCGAACGTTCATTTATCGAAGAGTTCCTGATCAACCCGAGCGTTACCAGAAAACTGGTCATCGATACCCACGTACCGCTGCTTGTTTTTCACCTTAAATCCTGAAACTAATTGAGTAAGGAAGAACTAATCCAGGGGCTTGAAAGCGATCAGCTTACGCCTTTGATCAGAAAAACGAAGCGGTACAAACGCCGCAACCTGCTGACTTCGCCGGGCACACTTACTTATGTAGGCCCGGAAATCGCGCTCAAAACAACGGTGCGCAGGATCCAGTATAATGAAAAGATGATCAAAGATGAGGCGGTCAAGTCCCTGAAAGACTGTCTTCCTGCCGGAGAAGGAGAACCTGTTGTAACCTGGCTTGACGTCGACGGGATTCACGAAATTGAACTGATCCAGAAGCTCGGGAATATTTACCATCTCCATTCATTGCTTTTGGAGGATGTGGTGAATACCGAGCACAAGCCCAAGCTCGAACTCTATGATTCGGGACAGCTGTTCCTTACTTTGAAGATGCTGAACATTGAGACTGAACAGCCTATCTGCATCTCGTCCGAGCATGTGAGTTTTGTGTTGGGAAAGAATTACCTGATCTCATTTCAGGAAGAACGGACGAGCGACATTTTCTCTCCGGTACTTTCCAGGCTTGAAGCCTCGGTGGGCAAAACGCGCAAAAACGGGCCTGATTACCTGCTCTTTGCATTGCTCGATGTGGTGGTAGACAACTACTTTATCGTACTCGAAAAATTAGGTGACGAGCTGGATACTGTTGAAGATCAGGTTATCAGGGGAACGGAAGACATTTCACTCAAACAACTTTACGCGCTGAAACGCGAGCTTACCCTGGCCCGGCGGCAGATCTGGCCGCTACGCGACATGCTCAATCAGCTGATCAGGGAAGATAATATTCAGATTTCCAAAGACGTAATTCCCTACTACCGCGACCTTTATGACCACGTAATGCAGGTTTTGGATACCATTGATTCGTACCGCGAATTGGTAGCCAGCCTTGCCGACGTACATCTGTCGACGATCAGCAACAGGATGAACTCGGTTATGAAAACCCTGACGATTTTCTCGGCGGTATTTATGCCGCTTACATTCATTGTAGGTGTTTACGGGATGAACTTTGAATACATGCCCGAGCTCAAAATGCGGTACGGCTATTTTTATGTCTGGGGATTAATGGCGGTAGTCACAACAGGGTTGATATTTTATTTCAAAAGCAAAAAATGGATGTAGGTTTGATACCTTTACGCCGTTTAAAAATGCATTGGAATGAGCTTTACTCCGACGATCTCTCAACCTATCTCAACCACAGCCGCTTACATTCTTACTGACAGCCGCCAGGTATCTTTTCCGGAACAAAGTATATTTTTCGCGATCAAAGGCGAGCGTCACGACGGGCATCACTTTGTCCCTGAACTGTACGAAATGGGTGTGCGGGAATTTGTGCTCGAAGATGCACAGCTACCCGAACAGCTGCGCGAGACAATGGCCGCCTGGAACGACGCCAAAATCTGGATCGTACCTTCTTCGATCCGCGCTTTGCAAAAACTGGTTTCGGAGAAAAGGAGCAAGTTCGATATTCCTGTGATCGGGATCGCGGGCAGCAATGGGAAGACGATCGTGAAAGAGTGGCTGGTGCAGCTTCTATCTCCCGAGCACCGGATCGTAGCGAGTCCCAAAAGCTACAACTCGCAGATTGGTGTACCGCTTTCTGTGTGGAACATCAGCAATGAACATACACTGGGAATTTTCGAATCGGGCATCTCGCAGGCACATGAAATGGAATACCTGCAACCTGTTATGCAGCCCACAATCGGAATTTTTACAAACATCGGTTCTGCGCATGATAATGGTTTCAGGAGCCGCAAGCAGAAAATCACAGAAAAGCTCCGCCTTTTCACCAAGGTCAGAAAGCTGATATACAGGAAGGATTACACGGATATAGATGAAGAAATCAGGCTGATACTGAAACCCGTCAATACATTTCTGAAAACGGTAAGCTGGGGCAGCAGCCGCTCCGGTGCTGATATACAGGTAAGTTTCGAGGTTCACCCTGACAAAACGCAGATACGGTTACAGGGTACGCTCGGCAGTCACATTTTTGAAACTGCATTCCGCGACGAGGCTTCGCTTGAAAACCTGGTTCATTGCATTGTGTTTATGCTTGATTTCGGCATTTCTGCTGACAAGGTTCAGCAGAAAATCAGGCAACTCCGTCCGGTATCCATGCGATTGGAGCTGAAAGAAGGGATCAATCACAATTATGTGGTCGACGATACCTACAACAATGATATACAGGGGCTGGCAATGGCGCTCAACTTCCTGGGACAGCAGGAACAGCGACAGAAAAAGGCGGTTATCATTTCAGATCTTTTACAAACCGGGCAAACCCCGGCTGAACTGTACAGGTCCGTGGCCAGCCTTTTAAGAGAGAAGAATATCCATCAGCTGATTGCGATCGGTCCGCAGATCAGCAGCCAGGCAGCGCTATTTGATTTCCCCATTCAATCTTTTTACAATAACACGGAAGCTTTCCTGAAAGAATTTCCATTTGAATCATTAACCGACAGCTTAATCCTTGTAAAAGGCGCGCGTCCATTCTCTTTTGAGAAGATCGTGCAGCGTTTACAGCAAAAAGCGCATGGTACTGTACTGGAAATCAACCTGGACGCATTGGTACACAACCTCAACTACTATCGCGCAAAAGCAGGAAAGGAAACGAAGATAATGGCGATGGTAAAAGCTTTCGCCTATGGAAGCGGCAGTGCCGAAGTTGCAGCACTTTTACAATACCACAGGGTCGATTATCTGGGAGTTGCGTATGCAGATGAAGGTGTTGTTTTGCGAGAAAACGGGATCAACCTGCCTGTTATGGTGATGAGCCCGGCAACGCCCACATTTGATCTGCTACTTCAGCACAGGCTTGAACCCGAAATATATAGTCGCCGCGTACTGGCCGACTGGATCGCCTACATTGAAAAACTGCCCGCAGGCTCTTACATACCTCCTATCCATTTAAAACTCGATACCGGAATGCACCGGCTCGGCTTTGTTGCCGACGATCTTGACTGGCTAATGCAAAAACTGGGAGAACATCCTGAAATAAAAGTAGCCAGCATTTTCTCACACCTCGTCGGTGCTGATGAAGGTGTGCATAATGAATTTTCAAAACAGCAATATGCCCAGTTCATCGAAGGCGCCTCCTTGCTTGAAAACACGCTTGGCTACAATGTACTGAAACACATTCTGAACTCTGCCGGCATTGTCCGTTTTCCGGAATACAAGCTGGATATGGTCAGGCTTGGGATCGGACTTTACGGGGTTGAAGCAACAGGCCAGGAGCAAAGTGCATTGCAGCACAGCGGTACCCTCAAAACGGTCATTTCGCAGATCAAATACCTGACAACCGGCGAAACGGTCGGTTATAGCAGAAAAGGTCAGATCAGGCACAATTCGGCAATTGCTACCCTGGCGATCGGTTATGCCGACGGATACGACAGGCGCCTGGGGAACGGTGTCGGGCAGGTTTGGGTGAACGGGACGCTTTGCCCTACGATCGGGAATATCTGTATGGATATGACAATGGTCGACGTGACCGAGGCAAATGCCGAAGAGGGAGACGAAGTGATCGTATTTGGCAGGCAGGTACCTATTATTGATCTTGCCAAAAAAATAAACACGATCCCCTATGAGATTCTGACTGGCATAGGAGATCGTGTAAAACGGGTATTTTTTAAAGAGTAACTATTCTTCGCTGCCGGCCTGGGCTTGTATTTCAGGCTCAGCCGGCGTGAGCAGCGCAGCTTCTGCCTTTTTGTCTTCCTCTTCAAACAAATGCGTCGCCATTACTTCGTCCAGCTTGACGTCGTAAAAAGCTTCGTGCACGTTCAGCGGCGCTACGCCTTCTTCGATTTCGCATTTGACGTATGATCCGTCTTCCTGCAATTCGTAAGCATTCACATTGTCCTGCAAGCTGTAATAAAGAATGTGGATCGCCTGCTGCCGCACACGTGGGTCTACCAGCTTAAAAAGCGACTCAATGCGTTTATCGAAGCTTCTTACCATCGCATCGGCACTGCCACCATATACCAGCGGATTTCCATTCTGGTGGAAGTAGAAGATCCGAGAGTGTTCAAGGAAATTGCCTACGAGTGACCTGACAGTGATATTCTCACTTAATCCCTTCCTTTTTGGCCGCAAACAGCACATTCCCCGTACGATCAGGCGGATTGGCACACCTGCTTCCGAAGCTTTATACAGTTCCAGAATCGTATCCCTGTCTTCAAGTGAGTTGATCTTAATGCAGATACCACTTTTCAGTCCGGCCCTCGCATTCTCTGCTTCCTGCTGGATCAGTTCGATCAGCTTGGCGCGCATATACCGCGGCGCAGTGATCAGGTTCTGGTATTCCGTGGGGATAGAATGGCCCGTTATTACATTGAAAAACTCAGAGATATCGTGCGTGTATTCTTCATTGGAAGTTAGCAGCCCGGTATCCGTATACAATCTTGATGTATCCTCATTGTAATTCCCGCTCGACAAATGCGCGTACCGCAATACCCTGTTACCTTCATTTCTGACGATCAGCAGCAGTTTTGTATGCGTTTTGAGCAACCCGATTCCGTAAATCACAAAGCAGCCTGCCTTTTGCAACCTTTGCGCCTCGCGGATGTTATTCTCTTCATCAAAGCGCGCTTTTACCTCAAACAATACTGCCACGTGCTTGCCGTTTTCCGCTGCATGTAAAAGGGCCTCGGTAACACGTGAATTCTTTGCAAGCCGATAAATGGTCAGCTTAATAGATAATACCTTCGGATCCTCTGCGGCTTGTTCGAGCAGCTGCAATACAGGCTCAAAGTTGTTGTAGGGATGATGTAAAAGGATATCCCGCTCCCGCATGGTTTCGAAAATATCTGGAATACGGTCCCTGTCCAGCCCTAGTGGTGGCACAGGCGGGTGGATCGGCGGTATCTGGTCTTTAAATTCCGGATGTTTGATGATATTCCAAAAAGCCGTGTAGTCTATCAAACCTTCGGTGGGAAACACATTGTAATCGTCAATCTCCCAGCGTTTTTTGATCAGGTTAAGCAAGTCAGGATTAATACCCGGCTCTACGGAAACCTGCACTACACGCCCCAGTCTCCGGCTTTTGATCTTCTGCCTGATCTCGTCGATAAAATCTGCTTCGATATCATCGCTCTCCTCCAATGTAAAATCACCGTTGCGGATAATGCGGAACAGGTTCGTCGACGCGATATCTACATTCCGGTAAAGCTTGTTAATGTGCTTTCTGACGATGTTTTCAATGGGTATAAACAGCAGCTCGTCCTCACGTTCAATGACGTAAAATCGCGGCAGGTTCAATGGAAGCTGCACGAAAGACAGTTTTCTATCCTCCTCGGAGGTAGTTCCTTTTACCTGCGTGATCACGCCGAGCACCAGTACTTTGGCAAGCAAAACCGGAAATGCATGGGTATAGTCAAAGAGCATCGGTGTCAGCATCGGGTAAACGGTGCGCTCGAAATACTCTTCCACTGCATTCTTCTCCTCTTCCGTGGTTTCTTCCAGGTCAACAATGCGAAAACCGTGTTTAGAGAAAAGGGGCTTCAACTGGTTGGTATAACATTCATTCTGCCTGCGCACGAAATCGTGTATATCGCGCATCATCACCTTCCGGAAAGGAATTTCCCGCAAGCCTGAATAATCAAGCCGCTCTTTTCCGAAGTCCAGGTAATTGTAAAGACTGCCTACCCGGATCGTGAAGAACTCGTCGAGATTGGAAGATGTGATCGCCAGGAATTTGAGGCGGTCGAAAAGGTTCCTGCTCTCATCCAGTGCCTGATCGAGTACCCGGTCGTTGAATTTCAGCCAGCTCAGGTCACGACTGATCATATCGCTTTGCTGGACCTGGGTAGTAGCTTTCTCCGACAAGGTGATCGCCTTGCTTTCTTCCGAAGGAACGGGCTCCTTGGAGCTCTTAAAGAATGCTAACAAGTTTGTCAACTTACCTTTTTTTTCACTGTTATATGTATGGTTACTCGAATCGGACATAACTAATCTAATGTGTTGTAGGAAACCTGCTAAAATTTCAACGAATGTAAATAATCTATTGTTTTCGGGTCGATGAAGTTTCTGTTAAATTTTGGCTCAAAAAGAAACGGATGACTGCCAGTGACAACCATCCGTTTCGATTGATCCGATGTGAATCAGCCGCTATACGTCAACTCGTGCATACTTTGCATTTTTCTCAATAAAATCACGCCGCGGAGCTACTTCATCGCCCATCAGCATAGAGAACAAATGGTCGGCTTCTGCTGCTGATTCAACAGAAACCTGTTTCAAGCTTCTCTTGTCAGGGTTCATTGTTGTTTCCCAGAGCTGCTCCGCATTCATTTCTCCCAAACCTTTGTATCGCTGCACGTTCACGGAATCTTCTTTCCCTCCGCCTATTTCTCTGATCGCTTCTTCTCTTTGTAATTCTGTCCAGCAGTAACGCTCTTCGCGTCCTTTTTTCACGAGATAAAGCGGCGGCTGGGCAATGTAGATGTACCCGTGGTCGATCAGGATTTTCATATACCTGAAAAAGAACGTCAGGATCAGCGTGCGAATGTGGCTTCCGTCAATATCCGCATCGGTCATGATCACAATTTTGTGGTACCTCAGCTTATCGATGTTCAGCGCCCTTTCGTCTCCATCCTTTCCGATCTGCACGCCCATCGCGGTGAACATGTTCTTGATCTCTTCATTTTCATAAATGCGGTATTCCTGTGCTTTTTCCACATTCAGGATTTTACCACGCAATGGTAATATTGCCTGGTAGGCGCGGTTGCGGCCCTGCTTGGCAGTTCCACCCGCCGAGTCCCCTTCAACCAGGTACAGTTCGCAAACGTTAGGGTCAGTTTCCGAGCAGTCAGAAAGTTTACCTGGAAGTCCCGTACCTGTTAGCACGTTTTTCCGTTGCACCATCTCACGCGCCTTTTTAGCGGCGATGCGTGCTTTGGCAGCCAGGATTACCTTATCAATGATCACACGCGCTTCTTTCGGGTGCTCATCCAGATAGGTATCAAGCATTTCAGCCACTACCTGACTTACTGCACCTGTTACTTCCGAGTTACCCAGCTTGGTTTTGGTCTGACCTTCAAACTGCGGCTCCTGTACTTTAATGGAGATCACAGCTGTCAAACCTTCGCGGAAATCGTCACCGCTGATCTCTACTTTTTCTTTTGCAAGAATACCCGACTTCTCTGCATAGTTTTTCAGTGTACGGGTCAATGCAGCCCGGAAACCGGAAACGTGCGTTCCGCCTTCGATGGTATTGATATTGTTCACATAAGAAAACACATTCTCGCTGTACGACGTATTGTACATCATCGCCACTTCCACGGGAATCGCGCCTTTGTCGCTTTCCATGTGGATCGGCTGCGGGATAAGCGGCTGTCTTGTGGCATCGAGGTAGGTAACGAATTCGTTCAAACCTACTTCTGAGTAAAACTCTTCGCCGCGGAACTTGCCTTCTTCATCCTCTTCCCTTTTGTCTTCCAGGGTAATGCGTATTCCTTTATTCAGGTACGAAAGTTCGCGCAAACGGGTTGCTACGGTTTCGTATTTAAATTCAGTTACTGTAAAAATGGTTGAGTCAGGAAGGAAATGGATGAATGTCCCTGTCTTTTCAGACTCTCCGATTACCCTTGTAGCATAAAGCGGCTTGCCTTCACTGAACTCCTGCTCAAATATTTTTCCCTCGCGGTGAACCTCCGCGCGGAGATGTATAGAAAGTGCATTTACGCAGGAAACCCCTACCCCGTGCAAACCTCCCGAAACCTTGTATGTGTCTTTATCAAATTTACCACCGGCGTGGAGCACAGTCAGTACTACTTCAAGTGCAGACCGCTTCTCTTTGGGGTGCATTCCCGTAGGGATACCCCGACCGTTATCCTGTACTGTAATAGAATTATTCTTTTCTATTGTAACATTGATGGTATCGCAATAGCCGGCCATTGCCTCATCAATGGAATTATCAACAACCTCCCAAATCAAATGGTGAACTCCCTTAAAACCAGTGTCACCGATATACATCGCCGGACGTTTGCGGACGGCTTCTAAACCTTCTAAAACCTGGATATTTTCAGCTGAATAACTGTTTACTTCAAGCACTGTTTCGTTTGACATATAGTTTGTTTTTCACTTGGATAAAAAGAACCATTTTCAGGCTTTTTAAGCATGTAAAGATACGTTTTTTTTCGGAGGAATCCAGCCTTGGGGAACGATTTGTTGCGACGGGATGAAGCAGGTGGAAATATTAATTAACCAATATTCGGATTGGGTAATCTAACGGTAAAATAATGCAGAAGAAAGGTATTTTGCAGCTATTGCAAGGCAATGCGGCTGGTGGTGACAAGAAGCGCTTTGTCTAGCCGGTAAAACGTTTTTTCGTGTTTATCACTAACATCCAGAATACCCAGGTCATAGTTCCCCGGCGCCAGATCGTCAATCCGGAAAAGCACATTGAAGCCCGGTTTGTAGTAGTTTCCTGAGGTTAATATCTCCCTTCTTGCCTCCACTTTGGGATTGGCACTCACCAGGTGGACCTGTCCGTGGGTACGATCCTTTAAAACCATAAACCGGTTACCGGTAAACCCTTTCCGCTCCGGCTCTACAACGCTGGAAACGAAGTAGAATGTGAGCAGCTCCGTAGTGTCGCGGCTCAGCCTGTCTACCTTCCATTCCTCCACATACATGCCGTGATCCGCCGTGGCCAAAGGCTGTGCAGCAAACATCGAATCCAGCTGCGCCTTTTCAACGACGGGCCTGGGAATCCTGAAAAAACCTTTCTGATAAGCTGGCGTAAGATAAAAATCGGCATTCCGGAGAATCGATTTTTCAACAGAAAACATATTGTGGTTGGTTTTCCAATTGTAAACATCTGCGAGGTAAACCGTCTTCTGAGCGGCGATCATCTCCGTGAATTTGTAATAGGAATAAATCCAGTAGAACACACTTAATCCGATCAGTATGGACACAACCCGCATGCGGCGGAAAAATGAGGTGTAGCTGAGCAGCAACAGGTAAAAAATAACCGTGGCCAGCGAGGCATAAATCTGGAAGCGGCTCGCGATCGTGCTGCCCGCCCAGGACCTGAACAAGGCTACCACAAAGCTCGTGATGAAGATGAATGCAAAAAGAGAGATCAGCTCCACGGTACCGGGCTTGATAACCAACGGCTTGCCGTAGTACGTCTGTGCGATTTTGGTCACGATGAAGGCAACGAAGGCGACGATCACAATCCCCCAGACGGCGGACCAAAGCACCGGAGCCGACCAGAGTGACATACTTGAACCCACAAAACCAAACAGCGAAGAAAGGAAGCTGATCACGCTGGTGGGAAGCTTGCCAGCCTGCCCCGACTCGTAGCCGATGATGTAAATCAAAAAACAACCGATCATAAACAGAGCTGTCATGATGGCGCCTCTGAAATCCTTAATGCACAGAAAGAAAAAAATGATCGCCGGGAAAGAAAGTATCCCGTTACCATGCGTAAATGTGGCCAGAAAGCAGCAGAACATCGCTCCGAGGAATGCGCCGCTGGTGCGTCGGGAAACGAGCATAATCGCCGTAACTGTGAATGCAGTCAGGAAAGAATGCTGCAATCCGGTTAGCGCCCAGTTTGAGATCTCGTGATACAGTGGCTGAAAAAACAGGAAAGCAGCTGGCAGAAAGTACCAGGGCGGCAGATTCAGCTTCCGGAATTGAAGGTATAGAAATCCGAAGATGTAACAGACATTGACCGAGACGATCACAATGTAAGCCCGGTAATCCAGGTACCCCGTCAAATGATAGTTAACCAGCGACACAAACCGCGGTACCGCCGCCTTGTGATCGTTAAAGGTCCTGAAAAGCTCCTTGATAACTCCTGAAACACCCGATCCGCCCTGGGAAATCGTTTCTATAAACTGGATAAGGAGATAATCATCCTGATATGGAAAATTAACGGAGTAGTAAAAGTTGTAAACGAAGTAGATCAGGGCAACAAGGATTATAACAATGCCCGCCAAAAATCGCTGCATAAGTTTAATTTGATAGATGAGAGGTGGGCAGCTATCGGCAGGGCTTACAACCTGGCTGCGTAAGACAAATCTAAAAACTTAAAGCATTTAATCTCAAACGTTCCGCCAAATCTTCGTCAACGATGTCACTTACAGGCTCTAAACGAAGAAAGCGGCACCTGGCCGCTCTCTTCGTTTGAAATTTATATCTCATTACATTTTCTCCATCGGGTGTTCCTTCAGGAGCTGATCAGGTGAGTAGAAATCCTTCTTACTCTCAGTGGCAGCACGTACCTGCTTCACCTTCTCCGGCGAAATAGCGGGCCCTTTATTACCGAATGAGTTTCTTACATAGGTGAGCACAGCAGCCATTTCGTCGTCTTTCAAAAGTCCGCCGAAAGGTGTCATCGGCACTTGTCCGGGGTACTTCTGCCCATTCACTTCAATGGGCCCAAGCAGACCTTTCAATGCGAGCTTGATCAGCCGCTCGTCGCTTCCAAGTACCCATTTGGTATTGGCCAGCGGAGGGAAACCGGCTGCAGCCAATCCTTTTCCGTCAGGCTGATGGCAGGTCGCGCAGTAACCTTCTTTGGCGTAAATCTGCTTACCCTGGTTGAACAGGATCAGATCGTTGCCTTTCAGAGAGGTTTGAGCCACTTCTTCTTTTTCCTTCTTGACATTCCTGTCATTTAAATGCGCATCGGCAGCTTCCCAGGCGTGGATCATCCAGTCGTCAAGCGGCATTTTCCTGGCCTCTGCCAGAATCGGCAATCCCTTTTCTTTACCGATCCACGAAGCAGCCACAATAGCTACCAGGCGTACCCGGCTGTTCTCATCCCTGGCAGCCTGCATCAACAGCGCGGCCTGGTCGGGTACCTGGTGACCGGTGTAGCGTACCACCTCCACAGCAGCAGCCCGCGCATGATAATCCTTTGCTTTCAGCAATTGTTTCAGCAATTTCTGGTCAACTTTGTTCAAGCCCCAGCTTACCCACAATCCTTCCAGCAAATGGTGCTCATATCTCGGATCTTTTTTATCCAGACCGGCAATCCAGGTGTTCATTTTAGTCAAAACCTCATTTGCATTCCTTCCTCTCAGCTCTCTTCTTGTCCGGTATCTGGTGCGGTATTCCGGTAATTTCAGATTATCCAAAAGTTCTTCAATGCTCGCTCCGGCTACTTTGGCAGGTGTTACGAGCGGGCGTGAAGGATATGTAATGCGGTACACGCGGCCGTGAGAGTGGTCACGCAAAGGATCTCGTGCATTGTGCTGCATGTGGCCGATCAGGATATTGTGCCAGTCGATCACATACAATGATCCGTCCGGCGCAAACTCCATATCAACAGGCCGGAAGTTACGGTCCTCGCTCACAACCAGGTCCTGGCGGTGCTGACTTTTATAACCTGTTCCGTCATCCACCAGCGTATGCTCTTTTGTACCCAGAAATCCAATGGTATTGTTGATCAGGAAATCACCCTGCAACTCGTCAGGAAAATGGCGGCTGGATACGAATTCCAGACCGGATGTTGGACGTACCCGGTGCTTTTCTTCCACCAGCTGCACCGATTTGTGCGTAGCCTCGCCATATCTTGGCAACACAGTACCCGGCAGCATCCAGCGTACATCCGGGCTGGACGTTTCAGCAAAAAACGGCTGGCCCCAATCGTCGAATGCAATACCCCACGGGTTAGGAATCGACAATTGCGCGGTACGTTCCAGCTTTTTCAGCTGAGGCGCATATCTGTAAAAACCTCCGTTTGTAGCACGTACAGGTCCATAGGAAGTCTCCACATTGGTATGCAGGAAAACGCCCTCTCCCGAGTAAATAGCCCCTGACGGATCCACTGTAAACGCGTGGCTGTTGTGGTGGGTATCATGGTCATCAAAGCCGCTGAGGAGGATCTCCATTTTATCCGCCTTGTCGTCTCCGTTTGTATCTGCAAAGAATTTCAGGTTTGTGCCTTGTGACACATATACACCTTCGGGAGCAATCTCGAACCCAAGCGGTAAATGCAGCCCGTCCGCAAAAACAGTTTGCTTATCTGCCTTACCATCATTGTTGGTATCTTCCAGAATTATGATCTTGTCGTTAGGCTTTGTATCACCGGGCTTGTAATGCGGGTAACTCGGCATAGTCGCAATCCAGAGACGGCCCTTATTATCAAAAGACATCTGCATCGGTTTCGCCAGGTCAGGGAACTCCTCCTCGGAAGCAAAGAGCTCTATTTTATATCCTTGCGGCACTTTCAGTTTACTTAATGCATCTTGTCCGTACAGGTAAGTAAGACTGCCATTTTTTTCCGGGTTAAAATTCGTCTTTACCGGAGGAAGCGGCTTCGTGTTCTTATCAGCCGCAGCCAGGTCCGTCTTCTCTCCTTTAGAAGCTGCCAGCCAGATCGCTTTATCGCGGATATCCGTCATTTCACGGATCTTCTCGATCTCGGCAGGATAGTTATCAGGCCCAAACGGATTATACCTGCGGCCATACACGTGCACGCCATTTGGTATCTTGAAATCGTTGTGCCACATCCAGTTTTTCTCATCCACTGCTTCATGAACCAGCTTCCTGTTTGCCTCTGCCTTGGGTGAAGATTTTCCAAAAATCTGATCTGCGAGCAGCAGGCCCAGCTTTTTGTAACCTGCTTCATTGAGCTGCGATCCGTCAATGGTAAGCGGCTCTTTTGTTTCGGCATACCACTTTTGTGAAGGCGCAAATGCATCCACGAACAGGACGCCATTCTTTCCTGCAACTTCTTTCATTGCATTGGTATACAACAGCAAATTCTCGTTTTCTTTTTTGCCGTTTGGCAGGTCGTATTTGTCCGTGAGGTCTTCAAATGCAATCGGGGAAACGATGGCGAGCTGAGGTGCGGTGCTGCCGTTGTATTTCTGGCTCAGTGTATATTTGATAAATGCATCCAGCTCGGCCTTGTAATTGGCCAATCCCGCCTTACCCTGAAAAGATTCGTTGTAACCAAAAAATGCTACGATTACATCAGCCTTTAACCGCGTCAGCCATTGATCCGGCGTATCAAAATGGCCTTCGCTTTGTGAAGGGTTTGCCAGCTCTGTCTGGAATTTTTCAGCGCCGGGGAAAGCCCAGGGTGAATTGCGGCTCGCATGCGGTCTGAAACCGGGCGTATCACCGCCATCGCACATATTGCGGATAAAAAGCTCATTGTGGGGATAGCGCACGTGCAGCTCCGTCTCGAAATTATCGTAGTTCATCATTCTCGAACCCAAATTGTTGCCGAGCAGGACGATATGCGAGCCTTTTTGAAGGGCAATGGAAGCAGATTGATTGAACTTGAAAGCACTGAACGCAATCAGCGCCAATCCAAATGCAATAAGCGATACGTGAACGCTGATTTTTCTGGGTTTAGACATTTTAATGGTATTCTTAAAGGTTGGGATTAGGATGTATGCAGGTGTTACTACTTCATGCCACGGTAGGCAACGTCGATGTTCATCTTGCCTTTCCATTTAGGAACAGGTAACCCAAGCTCCCAGTGGATCGCATTCACGATCAGGCGCTGAAAAGGTTCGAGTTTAAAATCTTCCGGGTGCCCGAGGGTAGTCATGAAAACTTTGGCGCCGAAAGAGTTGGTACCCGTCCAGGCTACCGGATTTTCGATTGCTTCCTTGTCCGGGTTTACCGATTTGCCCATTAACAGCCAGGTAGAACCCTTTGTCGGGTAGTCGGGCAGCACGCGGTACAGCCAGGAGCGCGCGTGAAAAGGTCCCTTTACGCCGGTGAGGATTGGGTTTTTAGCTTGTTCAGGAATGACGGTAACATCTGTACTGCTTTCGTGACCGTAATGCGTATGCTTGGCAGCGCCGCCCCAGCCCGGAGGTGAGTTCAATGCAAACTCGCCGAATGCATTCCATTTTTCACTCTCGTGCCCCTTTGGAAAGTTGAACGCGTGGGTGGTCGTGCGGAAACCCATGACAGGTTTTCCTGTTTTTAGATAAGCGTCAATGTGCGCAAGCTGATCGGGAGGAAGCTGGCGCCATCTGAGATAGAATATCGCCAAATCTGCATCTTTCAGCGCTTCCAGGCCGGGAATGTTCTTTTCGTCGTTTGGGCCGTCTTTGGCTTTCAAGAAAATGGTTTTCATACCATAGTTCTTTTCCAGCTCGGCTGCCATGATCGGGAGCGTCTCTTCGCCGCTGTACTCGTGGTCACCGGTCACGAAAACGACCACCGGCTTCTTCGTTTGCGCCTTGACAACGCCGCTTGTAAATAGGGAAATGGATATGAGTGTAAAAATCAGCAGCCAGGGGCGGCCGCAGTGAAGCAATTTTGTCATGCGATTAAGGTTAGCCTTTTAAGAGTTTAGAATTAAGATCCAAAATAACGGAATACCTCGCATTGCCCGGCATCCTGTCCGGGTTTACTCTGAAATTTTCCGGAAAGATATAACACTAATACTTAGAAGACTCCCGAATCCAATTTTTCCCTTACTTAATGCTAGTTGAAAGATCCGTGGACTGATCAAAATGAACAGCTATTTAGGGAGAATTCTCTCCCGAAAAGCTGCTAATAGAACTTTGCTGCTTCTTGGATCACTGCGTTGATGAAGGAATTTCGCCAATGGATAGCTTCCCAATATGGAATATCCGCCGTTTAGGCTATTTAATGGAATAACAATCCAGTCGCATGAATAGGAAGAAAACGGTGACCAAAAGTATCCGCCAAATACAGGCTTCCTGTTTACGCACAGCGCAAATGGTTTACCCTGGCGTACACTGACATCTGTCAGGCGGCTAACTTTATCAATTCCGGCATCTTTAAGTTCCAGTATATAGACCGAATCATTCGAAGCCGAATCCCACTTCAATTGGTACGAGGTTATTTCTTCGTTTGTAATTAGGGGTGATTGCGGCAGATCCGATTCATTAGGAAAGAAAGCCATGCTGCTGTCCAGGCATCGTACATTTTGCGGATCCAATAAGTATATCTCTATTGCTATTTCAGCTTTGCTCAAAGATTTTTTCGTACTATTTGGTAAGTAAAAAAGCTGCATTGCCAGCAAGAGAAGACAGGTCACAACGTTGACATTTGTCATCTGATTAGTATGTGTAAAAACTTAACAAAACTCAAAAAAACCGCAATCCGAATGTGAGTGAAACGCGGGAGAGATCGACGCTGTCGTCTTTCGACAAATGGAGTGTCTGGGTGCTGACGCCCGTTTTGCGCTGCATTCTGTAAATCGCCCCCATCATGGCGTTACCTGTCAGATGAAGGGCAAAATGCCTGCTGATTTTTTGTTCCAGACCTACACTGATACCCCATCCCATCGTCCTGCCCGTGAACGTAAGCTGATCCCCGTTCAGTGCAGCCTTGTTCTGGTAAGGCTGGTATCCCAGCATAAATGAGCTCAGTACCGAAGTTGTATGATTTTTAAGATAGTGCCGGTAGATCACCGAGCCGCTCAGGTGTTGGATCGTCACCTTTTCCTTCAAACCATCCTCGGAAGCTGCATTACCCTGATAGTATTCGTATTGAAGCCCAAAACCCACTTTCTGCCAGTGGAAATAAGATACATTCCCGCCCGCAGCAAACCCGGATTTCAGATCATCTATGTAGTTTTTAGTCGCCACGTCCGAGATCCTGCCCGGCCTGAAAAGCCGGTAAGCATAACCGCCATTCAGACCATATTCCCATTTAGGCGGCTTGTTTACATTCGCATCTTTCTCTTTGACCAGCACGGCCGAGGCATCCCTGTCTTTGCTCCATTCAGCGCCCGCCGGGTTTTGCCCTAACAAACAGTCAGCCGAAAAAACGAATGCAAGAAGCAGTGCAAGTGCTCTGATCATGATGAAAAATTGCTTAAAACAGTTTCCAAAACTATCCAATTTTGGCCCAATATCGATTACCAACCGGCACTTAATGTCAGAGTACCGGCTTGATGCCGCTGCTTTTAAGCTTTTCCACAATGAACTGGCCTATTGCTTTGCCTTGCTCCTGCCCGTTCTCAATCGCATCGCGGTAGTGAATCCCGCCATATAACCGTGAAATAGCCGCTTCTTCCGCAGCTTGTCTGAACGATTTAAAATCGCGTGTCGGCAAATCAAAAATCACCTCGGTATCATCGCGAAATGAGAAATGATCGCCCAGAAGATACGTAAGCGTCTCGGCCACGGCAGTGGAAATGACACTGTGTCCGCTGGTGTACTCGGGGAATGGCGGAGTTTGCAAGAGCGGCTGCCATTTAGGATCGATCGACCTATTGATCACCGTTTCCGGCCGGACGCGGCTGCTGCGGTACTTTTCATCCCAGCAACTGATAAATCCATCCATTAAAGTTGCCGCCGCAATTGCATGCACCATAATTCCTCTGTCTAGGTCCAGCCTGGCCTTTGTAGTGGCTATCCCGGTAATGTTCATCCAATGCCCGCCCGGACTGATCTTTTTGAAACCAATGGACATGTGACCTGAGGTATTGATGGCGAATGGATTGCAGTCCCAATAGGATGCGATAAAACGTTCTTCTTCCTTCAAGTTCTTTCCCGCGAGGTAAACCTCCTTTGTCAGTTTGAAAAAAGCACTGGTACTATCCTTGCTAAACTCCACCGGCGGTTTTGGCACAAATTGTCCACTCGAATCGATGATCATAGTCCGGATGGTTTTCCAATGCGGCTCCACCCCCTCTATGTAGCCAGGAGGCGTCGGGTACCAGTAAGCTTCGCCTTTCTTAGGCCGGTAGCGCACCCTGGTACTCAGTTTAAGGTATCCGTCCTTCGCCGCACCTGCCGCAATTTGCTTGGCAACATCCTGTGCAACTACTATCGCACCATCGACCTCCTTTTGTGAATAACCTTCACGCAGCAAACTGATCACCAGCTTCTTCTGGTCCTCTTCGAGCATATAGCCCGACGGAATGATCAACCGCCCCGTTTCAAGAATGCAGTATAAGGCCGCTATCTGGTAATTGTATCCATTATCTGCCACCGAAACAGGTTCCAAACCTTTGACAAACCGGGCAGGAGAAACGATCTGCTTGTTGTTGCGGGCAGCGATCTCGTAGGCTCCCATTAAGCAATAGGTATAAAAGCGGCTGGCAGCGGGCGGATTTACCACGTCGTGGATCATCACCATGGTAACTGAAAAAACAGCCGGCTGCAAATGCATGCGCAGATCATCTTTGCCTTTTCCCGCAAAAGCAACCTGAGTCAGAAGAAGCAAAATCAATAAGTACCTGCGCATTATTTGTTGTTGTACCTGTAAAACTGGAGTGTTTCATTGAAAGCGCCTATTGTTACAAAAGGCTGCTTGTTGATCCGGATATTGAATGCGGTTTTCACGTCGCCCCGCACAGACAATCCCGAAACCGGCTGACTAACGTAGCTGAATGCACCTTGTCCGTTCCCGGATAGCAGGCAACCGAAATTGGCGTCCATACTGCCTATTTTGAGACGATTGTCTGTCTTGTTACCCAGCAGTAAAACGTCCTTTTTCCCATCTCCGTTATAGTCTTCAACCAGAATGGAACATACAGGTGCAAATTGCGCCTGCACGGGAAGGATTGTTTTTTCAAACTTTCCGTTTGTGCTCAGGAAGCAAAGACTTCTCGTCTCGTTTACTTCCAGTCTGGTGGATTTTTCAAGATCTTCTTTCGGGAAAACTTCCTGTATCGACGCATTCGCATAATCGCGGTAAAAAGGAAACTTCTTACGCATCGGGTAAATCTGGTCATTCAGCTCGTCGCGGCTTACAAACGGGTACGATTTACCTTGTACGTAAAAATTAAAGAAGGGATCAATGGAGCCGTTTTTATCAAAATCTGCGAAATACAGTTCAGCCGGCTCTTTCCTGCTGGCTTTGATCTGCGAGTTCAGGCCCATATTGCCTGCGATAATATCAGGCTTTCCATCCCCGTTCAGGTCTTCCAGCTTTAAAGCCGACCAGAATCCGCTGATCTCTTCTCCCAGGTAACTTGCCGTTTGATCTTCAAAATCTTTCCCATTAAAAGAAAATACCTTCAATGACATCATTTCACCGCAGATAACGAGCTCTGCATTCCCGTCCCCATTCAGGTCGCCCCATTGTGCGTCAGTTACCATCCCTATTTTGAAGAAAGGCGACTCTTTCATTGTGAAATTCCCTTTTCCGTCATTTAACAACAAAAAAGACACAGGCGCCTCGGGGTACCTGCCGGGAATGACGCGGCCGCCTACAAACAGGTCCAGGTCACCATCTTTATCAAAATCGAACGGACGCACACAGGATTTGCTGCTCGCTTTCATATTGGGCAGCGACAGTACCGACAAGCTCAGCTGCCCTTTCCCGTCGCTCATGTAAATCTCGTCCTGCAATGAAAAAGTGTTCGGCTCGAACATGGAATATCCGCCTTTCGCGATGTACAGGTCGTCATAGCCGTCGCCATTTGCATCAAAAAATGCAGCCGCAGAAGTAGCGGATACATTCTCGTCGCCAATCGAGAAACCTGGCAACCGGACAAAAGTACCGTTGGTTTTTTGCAAATGGATTTTTGCCTGCTTGTTCTGGTCGCCGCTGATGAAGATATCCTCAAACCCATCCTTATTCACATCACCCTTCGCGATAACTGGCCCAGTTTGAGAATACATCGTGAGCATGAGCGGCTGCCTTTTAAAATCATTTTCATTAAAACCCTCATGAACATGCGTGATCAGGTCGCCTGCATCCTGAAACACAGACGCCGTTCCGGCGGCGGGCAATTCCTTTTTCAATCCTTTCTCAGGCTCCACCACCAGCAGCTGATCGCCTTTTACGGCACGCAACATTTTAATAGAACCGTCCGGAAAAATAACCTTGACCGAATCGGCAGCAGCCTCTTTACCCAGCCCGAAATGCAAGCGCTGCGGCAGGCTGGACAAATAGCCCCTGTTCTGGTTGACCTCCTGGTACTGCATTCCCGCAGGGGTATAAACGTAAACCCGTGAGCCGGTACCGGCAGTATTAGCACCAGTCTGCTTCACCTTGATTTGCAGCCAATGCAATTCTTTCGATTCGCTTCCCATGTTCTGGTACACGAATGCGGGTTCGTTGATATTGTTGACAACCAGGTCCAGATCACCGTCATTATCCAGGTCTGCGTACACTGCCCCGCTCGAAATCGAAGGCTGGTCCAGCCCCCACTTATCCTGCATTTTAGTGAAGGTGAGATCGTGGTTGTTCCTGAAAATGTAGTTGGCGAGCTTGGTTGAAGGCATTGCTTTGACGAGGTCCATCAGGTAAAACGGCTCTTTGTCTACCGCCCGCTTGATCTTGTAATCGCCCCAGTAGCGCAGAAAATCCTTGTTGGTATAATCCCTGAAATAGCCATTCGAAACAAAAAGATCCTTAAAACCATCATTATCAAAATCGGCCAACAGCGGACTCCAGCTCCAATCTGTATTAGAAACGCCCGCAAACTGGGCTATTTCGCTGAATGTACCATTCCCATTGTTCAGCTGCAGCATATTCCGCATATACTGTTTATGGAGATTCTGGTTGGTCATCAATTCAAATGACTCGTAGTTTTCCTGTAATTGAAGCAGTTTTTGCCGCTGGTTATCCTCAGGCAGCATGTCGAGCGACATAATATCCGGCAATCCGTCATTATTGAAATCGGCGATATCGATGCCCATTGAAAACTGGGCGATATGCCTGAAATATTGCTTGGTAACGTCCTCGAACGTACCATTTTTGTTGTTGATGTAAAGGTAATCCTGCTCGTTGTAATCGTTTGTCACGTAAATGTCCTGCCAGCCATCCTGGTTCACATCCGAAATCGCCATACCCAGCCCGAACGTGAGCGGATACTGGTGAATGCCCGCTTTCTGGGTGACTTCTGTAAACTTGTTATTTTGATTCTCAAACAGCTTGTTACCAGCCAGCGCGTCGGTTTCCTGCTTGGCGCGCGCCAGTTCCATATTATCGATCTTCCTGACGCTGTGATTAAGCAGCATCATATCCAGATCCCCGTCATTATCATAGTCAAAAAAGGCAGCCTGCGTGCTGTAACTCACATTATCCAGTCCGTATTCCTGCGCCTGTTCCAGGAATTTGAGATTTCCCTGGTTGATAAAAAGCTGATTTTTGCGCAATTCGTCAGGTACTTTCCCCGAGTAGCACACGTGAATATCCAGCAACCCGTCGCCATTCACGTCCGCCATGGTCACGCCCGTTTTCCAACCGCCCTTTCGTCCCTCCAATCCCTTCCCTGCAGAACTGGTAATATCCCTGAATTTCATCAACTGCCCTTTTCCGCCCAGATTAAGGTATAATTTGTTCGGACCTGCATTGGAAGTAAGAAAAAGATCGTCGAAACCGTCGTTGTTAATATCGCCCACAGCCACACCGCCGCCGTTATAGAAGTACTCGTAGGACATCACATTGCTCCGTTCATCCTCATTGATCGGATTGATAAAGTCGATGCCGGTAGTCTTGGCGGGAAGTAGCTTAAAAAGCGGCTGCTGGCCTCTTAACAGCAAAGGAGAGGCGAAAAGCAATGTAAAAAGAAGAGAGAAATACCTGCTTTTGCTATTCATTTGAAACACGGGTACCAGTTTCAGGATGAGGAGATTTACTTAAAATTAAAAAACTTCAACTTTTGGTTGAAGTTAAAACTTAGCAAAGCTATTTTATTTTAAAGGGGTAAGAAAATTTACATTTCTTACCCCTTTCATTTTATTTATCCCACCAGATACGGGAAGTCCATCTGTCACCCCCTGAAAGCCTGTTTACAGCTTCGGTGTAGTTGGCGCCGTTCAAAGTAGCTTCACCAGTTGGATAAAGCTGCCTTCTCGGGATTTGTCCGCCTGAGAAATTACCTACGTAATTGATAGGTGTAAGCTCTGGGTAGCCTGATCTTTTCCAGTTGTTCCAGGATTCAACGAAGTTGAAGAAAATACCGGTTGTTGCCCAGTACTGCTCGTTGATCTGTTTCAATGCGTTAGCCGGAACCAGCGGATTTGCGGTCGCGTATGCATCTGCAGTAGCAGCAGGGATAGCCGCGCCCAATTTGGACAGTGACTGGATACCTGCAGAAACGCCATTGCGGTAATGCGCAGCAGCAGTTGCGCTTCCTACCGAGAACCCGCGCGTTACTGCCTCAGCAAGCAACAACTCAGTTTCTGCGTAAGTCAATACAAACAATGCAGCATTTCTGTTTCTGTAAATAGCTGACGGTCTTGAATACTTACCGATTGGCGTAGCTTCCGCACCCGTTCCGGTTGCGCCAGGGTAACCCGGAGATCTTGTGATGTCAGTTGCACCGCCATTCATATCGTAACCATTTGGCAAGCCCATTTGCACAGCAGGATCTGAATTGCCCGCATTCTGGCTCTGATTGGCAGTAAGACCTGCCGCAGGAACTTCGGCAATTGCGCCAAGTCTCGGATCGTTTGAAGCTTTCAAATAATCGATCAGCTTTTTGCTCCATCTTACCTGGTACAAATCCGCAGGTGTCTGCAATGCAGAAGCATTTCCATTGGTGTATCCGTTTGCATCGTCGCTTCTTACATAAGCGTCATCCGCAACACTTGCGAACGTTCCGCCTGCCGCAGCTTTTTCAGCATACATTTTTGCAGTAGCAGGATCCACTTTCACAAGGCGCATGGCCATTTTAAGCATCAGCGAGTACCCGTACTTTTTCCATTTCGCAACATCTCCCTTATACCCTTCGAATGCATCGTTGGCCGGAAGCGGTTTTGAAGCGTCAAGACCTGCCACAGCAGCATCCAGTCTTTGCAGCAGCGACTTGTAAACACTTTCCTGCGTGTCGTAAGCTGGCAGCGTTACGCCGGCCTTTGCCTGCAACGCTTCCATGTAAGGGATATCCCCGTACACATCCGAAAGCGTAGACAGTGTCTGTGCCTGCATGATGATCGCGACGTTGGTCAGGTTGGACCGTACCGGATTGTCTTTCGTCAGCTGCTCCATTTCATAGGCGAAGCTGGCCGCACTGTAATCCGTGTTCCACACACTTGCCAGGTATGAATTGGTATTGCTCGAAATCACATACTTGTCCGCATTCGAATAGTAGTTAGCAGCACCTGATGTGGTAGACGAAAGCAACTGCATCCA
Organism: Dyadobacter sp. Leaf189; assembly: GCF_001424405.1. Taxonomy (GTDB): domain Bacteria; phylum Bacteroidota; class Bacteroidia; order Cytophagales; family Spirosomataceae; genus Dyadobacter. Next base: position 1,420,621 of record NZ_LMPS01000001.1, on the reverse strand, counting down.
GCCGCTCTGGAACAGGATCGAACCATTATATCCCGCCTGCGCGCTTACATACTTCCACTGAATGCTCGGCAAAAGAAGGTTTGCATCAAAGGTTTCGGCAGATGCTTTTGTAGGATCTGTATTGATCGCGTCGAATTTATCAGTACAAGCTACCGGAAGCAGACCTGTAAGAAGTATCGCCGCTAATATTTTCTTTCTCATTGTCATTTTCATTTAAACTTGAAGTTCAGATTGACACCATAGTTGCGGGTCGATGGTAAGCTGGTACCTTCGATACCTGAGTAATTGATGTTTGCACCGAAAGATGCTTCCGGGTCGATATTATCTGTTTTACGCATGATGTAGAACAGGTTTCTCGCAACAAGCGATACATCAATCGCACGGATCAACGGCCATTTCTCCATTACTTTCGTAGGAATGGTGTAACCCAATGTGATTTGTCTCAGCTTGATGAAGTCCCCATCCAGTACGCTCAGCTTGGTAACGTTGTTAGCCAATGCAGTGTAATATCCCTGCGCACTTGCCTCTACTGTATTTGCAGCGCCGCCTTCCAGTACACCGGTTGTGATACCGTCACGGCCTACAAGCGTAGCCTTGTGCAAACCTCTTCTGTAAGCGTAGTTTTCAGTAGCAGAAAGGATCTTGTTTCCAAAGTTGTAGTCAACCAGGAACGAAAGGTTCACACCTGCAATAGAAAGGTCGTTATTCACACCACCATATAATGTAGGCAGAACTGTACCCAGGTCAAGCAGGTTACCTGCAACAGGGTGACCAGACTCGTTCACGATGATCTGACCATTGGATGCATATTTATAATCATACGCTCTCACCTGAGGACCTGACTTGCCTACAACGAATGCAGTTACAGCGTTACCCAATGTAGCACGGTTCTGGCCGAGGTTGATCGGGTTGTTGTCTGGATCTGTCTGAAGGATCTCGTTTTTCACATTTGTAAGGTTCACCGAAACGTTCCAGTTTATTTTGGAAGTTTTAACCGGATTTGCATTCACCATTACTTCCAGACCGCGGTTTTGAACAGATCCTGTTCCTACCACACCTTTCACATAACCTGTTGAAGAACTGTAGTTCGCAGGCATAATCTCGTTTCTGGTCTTTTGGTCGTAATAAGAAAGGTCTAATCCAAGGCGGTTACCGAAGAATTTCAATTCAAGACCAAATTCAACCTCGCTTTTTGTAAATGGTTTCAGGAAGAGGTTTGGAAGCTGATCGCTGAAATTTCCTGTCGGAATACCATTGATTGCATTTCCTACACCGTAATAAACCTGAGTTTGGTAAGGCTTGAACTCGCCGCTGGTAAGCGCGTAGGATGCACGTAGCTTACCAAAGCTGAGAGACTCAACATTCAGCATGTCGGTAAAAATAAAAGAACCTGTTACCGAAGGCGTGAAGATGGATCTGTTTGCGCTGGGCAAAGTAGAGTATGTATCGTAGCGTCCGGTTGTAGTCAGGTTAAGGATTCCTTTGTAACCCAAATCAAGGCTGTAATAAGCAGACTGAACTTCTGTGTTTTCAAGGTTATAATCACGGTTGAAGTTCACCACGTTGTTCCAGCTGTACAGGTAAGGCAATACAAACGGGCTACCGCCGATGGATGTTCTTTCGTACCTGTTTCTTCTAAGGTTAGCACCCACGATCGCGTCAATTGAGAACTCGTCGCTGTTGAATGATTTATTAAAACCGATCAAACCGTCAACGTTCAGCTCTGTACGCTGTGAGGTGGCCAATTCGTCAAGACCACCTTTTCCCTGGTTAGAGAACCCCGTTCCCCAAGGGGTTACACGAAATATTTTATCATTCGCGTTATCATAACCGATCCGTGCCTGCGCGTAAATCCAGTCAGTGAACTGATACTTGGTAGAAATCGCCGAAATCAAACGCTTGCGGTTTACATTGTTGATGTACTGGCTTGTTACGAAATACGGGTTGGTAACATACTCGTCATCGCTGAACACAATCTCTCTTCCGGTTACAGGATCATAACCCGGTGCCAGAATGCGCTGATCGATGTTGGTAGCAAGGAACATCCCGTTGTTCGCGTTCATAGGACCGTCGCTCAACTGTGGCTTGTTCTTTACATTTTCCAATATATAATTAGCCAGTACATTCACACTCAATTTCTTGGTAAGGTTCTGGTCAGCAGTCAGGTTGAAAGTTTTACGGCTCAGCCCGCTGTTAGGGATAATGGATTTGGTATCAAGATTTGCGATCGAGAGACGGAATGATCCATTGTCACCACCTTTGGTTACGGCAAGGCTGTTTGTAAAGTTGGAACCTGTTCTGTAGAAATTCTTCACGTTATCCTTCTGTGCGGAATAGGCGTAATTCTTTCCGTCAAACTGGATCACCTGCGAACCGTCCAGAGGAGCACCCCAGCTCATACGGCCGGTTTGTTTTGCCAATTCAACGGTAGTCGGTTTCTTTCCGTCGATACCCTGACCATATTCATATTGAAAGTCAGTCATATCACGGGGAGAATCCATGGAGTAGTTCAGGTTGTAATCCACAGAGAAATCGCCTTTTTTACCAGCTTTCGTCTTGATAAGGATTACACCGTTTGTCGCTCTTGTACCATAAAGTGCAGAAGCAGCCTGACCTTTCAACACGGTCATGGTTTCGATATCGTCAGGGTTGAGGTTACCAATACCATCGCCACCGTCAGCACCACCCCACTCACCCGCACTTCCGCGCTGGGTATTATCCATTGGTACGCCGTTGATAACGATCAATGGAGAACCGGCCGAGTTCATACTTGGCATACCACGCATGAGGATCTTGGCTGTTCCGCCAGGACCGCTGCTCGTACCTTTGACGTTCAAACCGGCAACACGTCCGGCGAGTGAGTTGGCTACGTTGGTTTCGCGGGCTTTGGTCATTACCTCGCCGCCGATTGTAGTTACTGAGTATCCCAGCTTTCTGGCATCTTTGGAAATACCCAAGGCAGTTACAACAACTTCTTCCAGGTTAGCTACGTCAGGTTGTAGTTTAACACTGATCGAGCTTTGCGCGCCCACTGTAACCTCCTGCTTCATGTACCCGATCGAACTGATCACGATCACGTCAGAATCTTTGACACCGGCCAGACTGAAATTACCGTCTACATCGGCATTCGCTCCTTTCGTAGTTCCTTTGACGGTTACAGAAGCCCCAGGAAGTCCCTGGTCTTTTTCATCCAAAATCTTACCAGTGATTGTTCTTTCCTGCGCAAAAGCAGAGAAGGTAGTCACCAGAAGAAACAACACCGAAAATAAAACCCGGAGAAGGGTTTCGGGTAGCTTTTCTTTCATAGATTACTTCTTTAATGAATTTTTAATTTGGTTAAATTGGCGTTTACAGAATAAAGTTCTTATTCATTATCCGAGAGGCAAATATCTCAAAAATCTCTCGTAATTAAATATTTTTAGGAAGTACCCGCCATTATTTATTTTTTATGCCATTTTTCAAACACATTCATACACAAAACTTACAGTTGTATGACTTACGATGCAAAGTCTGCAACAACAAAAAACCCCCGGCTATGAAGAACCGGGGGTTTACAAGAATATCATTGGAAATCAGTGCTTTCTCAACCTGTACCCCTCCATCTTCCCGTTATTGACAGCAGCCAGCAAATAACTTACTCCGCCACTCTGCACCACTGCAATATCCCGCACATCGCCTTTAACGTAAAATCCGCTTTTGTATTGAGGAAGGAAGGAAAATTGCTGCGAACCCTTATTAACAAACGCCTGCATCAGACTGGCGTCGTTCCTGCCAAGCCGCACGCGCGTTTGCCTGATGTTACCGCCAAGAACCAGGTCAGGCTTCCCGTCTGCATTCATATCCGTCACGGCGATCGCGTAAACCGGCGCGAACTGCGCTTCAACAGGCAGCGGACGGAAGGTGAACTTGCCGCCATTATTTTCAAGGATCCCGCTCCTGAACTCACTTACCCCGAGCTTTCTGGCTGCATTCAGTTTTTCTGCCGGTAGTATTTCGTTCAGGGCCGCGCTGGAATAGGTAACGTAATTGTTGTATTTCTTTTTGAGTGAAGGCACCTGGTCCAGCAACTCGTCACGACTCGCAAATGGGAACTCTTTGCCATTTTCAGTGATCGCGATCACCGGCACAATGCGGTTAAGATTATCAAAGTCAGCCGCATACATAGACAGCCCAGTTGGAGAAACAACATTCCATTGCCAGTTCGTCCCCACATTCCCGACTACAAAATCCATATCTCCGTCGGCATCCAGGTCAGCACTTTCAATGGTGTTCCAGCAGCCGGTAAGTGCATTCGTTGACCAGGCCGCGCTCGCATCAGTGAGCTTTCCGTTGTTATTGCCAAATACCTTCACAGGTCCCCAGTCGGTCGTGAGCAATAGCTCCAGAAAACCATCTCCATTCAGATCCTGAAAAACGGCGTCGGTCACCATTCCTGCGCCTGCCAGCTGAGCTGCATTCGTTTTAGTTTGGTCTGAAAACCTCCCCTTTCCGTCATTGATCAGCAAAACGCCCCCCATACTTTCCGGAAACCTGCCCGGCGTTACGCGGGTACCCAGGAAAAGGTCGTAATCACCATCCTTATCCACGTCGGCGCTCACAACTACTGCCGCATTCAAACCAGCCGCAGGCAATGGGGCCTTCCGAAATTTTCCATTTTCATTAATGTAAAGCCGCGGCAGCAACAGCGGATCGCCTGCATTGAGCTCGTACCCCTGGCTGGTTACCAGCAAGTCGAAATCATTGTCCCCGTCTGCATCAAAAAATTCCATATCAGCATCCTCGAAAGCAGCATCTGCTTCCAATGCCGGCTGCGGCGATTTCACCAGTTTCCCATTACTGCTCAGGAACAATGCACCCGCCTGCCCACGCGCTCCGCCCACATAGATATCCTCGGTTCCGTCCTTGTTAATGTCCTTTTTAGCAAAATGAGGGCCTTGTGCAGATAGCATCGCAGGCAGCAGCGTTTGTACGCGGAAATCATTCCGCTGGTCTTCGGTATGTGTAAAATCAAGAAGGTTTTCCGGCGTCCATAGCGCAGGCTGAGGGAGGACCTTGTCCCCGGCAGACTTCTGTGCGTCCGTATATTTCAGGATTAGCCCGCTTCCCGCTTTTACATTTTTCAGGGTTTGTCTCCTTCCGTCAGCCCAGGACACAACCAGGCTGTCTATACGTTGCGCGCTGCCCAGCCCGAAATGTACCGCGTCCCATTGCGCAGACTGAAAGCCGCGCACGGGCTGAAAGTTGTGCGTCTGCGTCAGCGAATCGGAATAAAGATCCAGTTTTGCCCCTGCCATGAAGGCGAACTTCGGTGCATTGAGCTTTACTTTGAGGTACTTGTTAGGCAGCTTTGTTTCTGCATTGTTTTTATATACAAATGCTTTCTGATTTACATTATTGACTACAAGATCAAGATCCCCGTCGTTGTCCAGATCTGCATAAATGGCGCCGTTGGACTGATTACCTTTTTCAAAGCCCCATTCTTTTGTTTTTTTAGCAAAAGTGAGGTTTTTCTGATTTTGGAAAATATCATCGGGTTCATCAATGGGCGGCATTTCGGCGATGATTTCCATTTGTGTAGGCTGCTTCCCTCCTTTTCCCGCCTGGCCTTGCAGATCAGTTGAGTATTTCAGGAATTCCATATTGGTGTAATCGCGGGCATATCCGTTTGAAATGAAAATGTCTTTCCAGCCGTCATTATCAAAATCCGCCATTAAACCTGCCCAGCTCCAGTCCGTGTTGGAAATACCAGCCAGCTGACCAATTTCGCTGAATACCGGCACGCCGTCTGCATTGACGCCGCTGTTCAGCTGCAACATATTCCGCATTGTCTGATCGTGAAAGCCTGCACGGAGCAGCTGCTGGTATTTGTCGTAATTATCATCGCCGGAAGTAAGCTTGATCCGCTCGTTCGAAGCCGGCAGCATGTCCAGTGTAAGGATATCCACGAGCCCATCATTATTGATATCGGCCGCATCTGTCCCCATTGAATACAGCGAAACGTGCCCGGTAGCTTCTCTGATCACTTCTTTAAACCGGCCGTTTTTTTGGTTCAGGTACAGGTAGTCGTTTTCATTATAATCATTTGAAATGTAGATATCCTGCCAGCCATCGTTGTTGAAATCATTGATATTGATCCCCAAACCAAAACTGAGCACATTGGATACAATACCCGAAGAGTCTGTCACATTCGTGAATTTGCCGCCGTCATTCCTCAGCAATTTATTTCCGTAGGCGTCATTTCGCTGCTGGCGGTAATTGGCGATCAGGTTACTGAATCCGGCATATTGCTGGACCGAATGATTGAGCAGGAAACAGTCGGTATCGCCGTCTTTGTCATAATCAAAAAAAGCAGCCTGAGTGGTGTAGGAACGATCATCAAGCCCGTACGCTGCTGCCTTCTCGGTAAAGGTCGGCACCCCGTCGGCCGTTTTTCCATTGTTGACATACAGCAGCTTTGTCCTGAGCCTGGGATCCTGCGCACCGGCCCGGCAAACGTAAATATCAATCCAGCCGTCGTCGTTGATATCCACGAGCGACACACCCGTTTTCCAGCCCTCATTCAATGCAGTACCCGATTGCTCCGACACATCTTCAAATTCAAAATCGCCTCTATTGAGATACAGTTTATTGGCGACCATATTGCCTGTAAAGTACAGATCTACAAGCCCGTCATTGTTGAAATCAGCTGCCGCAACTCCGCCCCCGTTATAGAAATATCCGTATTCCAGCACATTATTCGAAGCATCTTCATCAATAAAATTGTTGAAGTCAATGCCCGTTTGCGAAGGTTTGAGCAAGGTAAATAAGGTATCTTCCGATCCGCAGGAGAATAGGGAAACGCACAGAACGAAAGCCAGAAAGCTGTTTTTCATTATTTCAAAGGTTGTAGCTCAATTCAAAAAAGAGGAGGTTTCACTTAAATAGCAAAAAGGCAGGCACATAGCCCGCCTTTTGCTTCATTCAGAGCACCATTGAGGCTAGTTCTTGTCCCACCACAATGGAGTGCTCGCTTTATCAGGACCACCCAATAACGCTTCGGCTGCCTTCACAGCTGCTCCGTTTGTCTCCCTTTCTGTTCGCAGGAAAGGAATGCGACGGATCATTGCGCCGTTTTTCAGATCTTCATTATCCGAGTTCACCACCGGGTAAAGTTTCGGGAAACGCGTTCTTCTCGCCTCTGCCCAGGCCTCCATACCGTCGGGATATAATGCAAGCCATTTTTGCGTACCGATCTGCTCGCGTTTCACAGCAATAGAAGCTGCATCGTCCCATTTTACAGGAATATTGGAAAGTGCAGGCGAATTTTGCTCATCCCCTGGCGCAACCGGCTTGCTCATGCTGTTCACGTAAGCTGCTGCGGCTGCATCAGAAACGCCCCATTGCTTCATAGAGGCAGTGATACCCTTTTCATAAAGCTCTTTCGCAGTACCGCCCATTGCCCAGCCATTCAATGCACCTTCTGCGCGCAGGAAGTAAGCCTCGGCAGAATGCAGGATGTTTTGAGGAGTATCAAAAACAGTAGTCCAGTCGGCGCCTGAGCCGGTTGCCCATCTTGTTCCAACATTTGAATTATTGTTGTTCCCGTTTGGCCCGGCAGCAAGTTGTTTCGGTGTGAGACCGTTGCGCAGACCTTCATAGGTACCTGTTCCGCTGGCTGGCTGAAAGTAAATTCCAATCCTGGGATCGGCGTAACCTTTCAGTACCGACTCCATGGAAGCACTCATACGGAACTCGTTCCATACAGCAATGCGGCTCAATCCATTGGCATCGTCTCCGGTCTGTGTTTTACCCATGTAAGCGTCGTCAGCAACGTCGGTCATGATACCGCCGGCGTAAGCCGCCTCAGCCTGCTTTTTAGCTTCTGCCGGATCCACTTTCGAGATCCGCAATGCTAGCCGCAGCCTGAGAGTATTCGCAAATTTGATCCATTTGTTAACATCACCTTTATAGATCAAATCGAATTTTCCATAAGGAACAGCGGTCGTTTTACCTTTGAGCACCGTTGTGGCCGCATCCAGTCTCACAAAGAAATCCTTGTAAATATCCGCCTGCGAATCGTATTTGATTGACAATGCAGGTGTTCCGGCAGCGGAGTAAGGAATAGGTCCGTAATAATCCGTAAGCCTGTGAAAGGCAAATACCCAGATCACATTCGCCAGAGCATATTCAGCCGAGCCCGGATCTGTCTGCTCAAAAATGGTTTTCAGCTGCGGTACCACCTGCGTGTATACAGGGTTCCAGTGACCTGTAAGCCAGTCAAACCGCATTGCGTAGCGATCTGTTGGAAAGTAGGTTGCGGAAGTCGCAAAGTACTGCGCGTACAAATCAGCAAAGAGGTTTTGCGCGATCTGGTAGGTTCCGCTGGAATATGATGCCTGCTGCTGCGCGCGGGAAAAGAGGAATGGAAGCTCGCTATCAGACAAAGTGGTGAGCTTTGTCTTGCTTGTATTCATTTCTTCAAAATCCCCTGTACAAGCCTGCCCGATCCCGACGGTTGCAGCTATCAGGCCAATGCACGCTATCTTTTTATATTTTATATGTATTTTCATTTTGTAGCCTAATAATGATTTGTGATTAGAATCCCAGTTTTAGATTCAAGCCTACGGTTCTTGTAGAAGGCAGGTTTCCATATTCCACACCCTGAAAGTTTCCTGCGCCCAGATTCACGTCCGGATCAAAAGGCAGCTTTCTTTTGGCAACTCCCGGAATATCCAGCGTTGCGCTGCCGCGGTAAATAAAGAAGAGGTTACGGGCTACAAACGAAATCCGTGCATTCTTGATGAAGAAGTTGGGACCAGTTGGGATGTTGTATCCGAATGAAAGCTCTCTCAAACGAACATTGGTTGTTGAATAGGTAAAGAATTCACCCCACGAATAGCGACCGCCTGACACTGTTGTCCAAAAATCCTCTGCATTGATAGCCGCAGTATTGGCTTCGCCGGAGCGCGTCACACCCGGAAGTACCCAGCCGCCTTCTCTATTGTTGGTTGTATATTCCGCATTACCGTCAAAAGCAAGGTTAGCCTCAGTACCCGAAGTCATTACACCGCCGAAGCGACCATCGATCAAAAACCCGAACACAAAGTTCTTGTAGCTGAACTGGTTATTGAAACCCAATGTAAATTTCGGGTTGAAGTTACCAATGATCTCGTTAGTGGTCGTTGCCACAGGGCGGCCTCCGCCTTTACCCAAACTGTCCGGGGCAGTCAGTATGAATGCGCCTGTGGTGCTGTCACGGTCCCATTTCTGCGCGATCAGGTCTCCATAAGAACCACCTTCCCTTACGACCGGGCTGGCTGTACGTCCATAGCCGCCGGCCAGGGTAGCTTCCTTGATTTCGGGACTCAGCTTCACGATTGTGTTTTTGTTACGTGCAAAGTTCACGGTCATATCCCAGTTGAAGTTTGCAGTTCTTACGGGCTTGGCTGAAAGAGAAATCTCGATCCCTTTGTTATTGATTTTACCAGCATTGATAAACTGGAATGCAAACCCCGAAGCAGGAGCAAGTGCCAGTTTGAGCAGCTGGTTTACCGTGTTGGAGTTGTAATAAGTTACATCCAGTCCCAGGCGACCATCAAATGTGCGAAGGTCGATCCCGAATTCTGTTGACGAAGAAATCTCCGGTTTCAGGTTTTCCGCAGGTTTTGTATCGTCACGGGAAATAAAGCCCAGCTTGTCAGGTCCGCCGCCTTGCGAGAAAGTGTAGGTTTGAACCAGCTGGTAAGGATCAGTATCGTTACCCACTTGCGCCCACGATCCCCTGATTTTTGCAAAGCTGATCCACTCAGGCAGCTGCATTGCATCGGAAAGAACAATGTTTGCTCCGAAAGACGGATAGAAGTACGAATACGGTTTCGGCAAGGTAGACGACCAGTCGTTACGCGCCGCCATATCTACAGTCAGGAAATCCTTGTAAGAAAGAGACGCGGTACCAAATACGTAATGCAGCTCCTTTTCACTGAAATCAGCACGCTGGGTTAATGTAGTTGCAAACGAGAGATCGAATTTGTTGGGTACATTCAGCCCGTTTGCAAAACCACCTACCTGTGAAAAACGCTTGTAAGTTTGTCCCGCACCGAAGTTGTAAGTCAATGCGAAATCCTTGCCAATATTATGGTTTCCTGAAACAATCAGGTCAAGGTTCTTTTCAGAGATATTGTTTGTAAAATCTTCGTAAGATCCGCCTGTGCCTGCAAAAAGCAATGTTCTGTTGGCCCAGCTTCTTGAAATGCGGTCGTCGTACCGGTCAAAGCTGATCCTGCCCTGTACGTTCAGCCAGTCTGTAAGCTGGTATTTGGCAGATCCGAGAATGATGGTCCGGTTTCTTTTCTCCGTATTCGGCGTTTTGTTGATTGTCCAGTAAGGATTCATGTAAATGGAAGAAGTAGTCCAGTAAGTCGGATTTCCATTTTCATCCTCATAATTCTTGTAAGTGCTCAGATCAACGCTGCGCGGCACTTTATACACATTCATCACCGCGCCGCTTTCTTCTCCTGCGCGCGGCTTGTTTTCAATAGTCTGGTTGGTATACGTGATTTTGGCATCAGTTGAAAACTTTTTGCTAAACTGTGTGCCTATACGCAGGTTTAATGTATGCCGCGTCAGTCCATTGTTCGGGATGATACCCTGGTTGCTATTATGGGTGTAAGAGGTATAAGTCTGAACCTTGTCAGTTCCTGCGGAGATACCGATCGAGTTGTTCGTCGACACGCCGGTCCTGAAAAAATCCTTCACATTATCCGGATAAGCAGTAGCCGCTGCTCCCCAGCTCTGACCTGCTTTCTCAGCAAAAATGCCCCCATTACCTTGTCCGTAGGTATTTTGAAGCTTGGGCAGAACGAATGGATTTTCAATTACTACACCGGAGTTGATGTTTGCAGAAACCGCCCCGGCCTTTCCTTTTTTAGTTGTGATCATAATAACCCCGTTTGCGGCGCGGCTACCATATAATGCAGATGCCGCTGCTCCTTTGAGCACGTTCATCGACTCAATATCGTCCGGGTTGATGTTTGAAGCTCCGTCACTTCCGTTAACACCACCAAAATCGCTGCCTACCTGTCCCTGTACCGTATTGTCAATGGGCACACCATCTACAACAAACAGCGCATTGTTGTTACCTGAAATAGAGCGGTTTCCACGCAAAGTAACGCGCGTTGCAGAACCCGGGCCGCTTGCGCCCTGGGTAATCACAATACCGGCCACTTTACCTGAAAGCGTATTTACAAAGTTGGCATCACGAACATCGGTAAGCTGCTTTCCGTCAATCTTCTGGGTCGCGTAGGTAAGTGACTTGGCGCTTCTTTCGATACCCAATGCAGTTACCACTACTTCTCCAAGGTTCCGAACATCCGGATCAAGAGTCACGGTAACGGTGGTCATGGAACCGCTCACTGATACTTCCTTTGAAGTGTAGCCTACCGAAGAAATGATCAGCGTAGAACCGGAGGCAACCGAGATAGAGAAATTACCTTCCGCATCTGTATTGGTACCACGGGTCGAGCCTTTAATGAGAATATTGGCCCCGGGCAGTCCTGCACCATTCTCATCATTCACTTTCCCGGTTATTTGCCGGTCCTGAGCGAATGCGGTGCAACAAAGAAATGCTACATGAACAAACGTCAGTAGCATCAACCGTAAATGTTTAGTCATAGGTTTCGTTGGGTTTTTAAAATTTTTGAAATTTATACTCATTTCGAAACAATAGCAATTTATTCGGTAAAATTTAATTGCACTATACTAATATTCTGTAATAATGATGATTGAAAGTACCAAAACTGCCCCGTAGAGTACTCTTTGGAATTTTATTTGTCGCAGATACAATTATCAAAAATGAGAAAATTTGGCTGCGTGCTCGAAACACCAATTAAGATTCGGCATTATTGACACGGAGCAATCGACGGGTAAAAGCGAATGCAAGCTGTATGAAAGTTGGAGGAAAACGGCACAAAGAAGCCTCGAAGAGGCTGCGTGAAGCGGCTTAATGAACTAGTATTATTGTAAGATTGAATGCAAGGCGACGCGACGCGGACCACTTAATCGTACTTGCGCCAGCCACCCAGAACAGCTCCCGTAATGGCATAAACGAACACACTTACGCCGCCGTCAATGAGCGCCAGAAGGAAAGGTTTAAGGGAAAAAAGATCTTTAACAATTGTGTCGAACAGGATAAAGACAACCCCGAAAAGCAAGCCGGTCAGGAAACCGCTCCAAACAGATTTAACGGGAATTTTGGTGAAGACCCAGGCCACTGTGTAGGCCACAAAAGAGGAAGAAACAATGCTTGCAAGATATGGAGCGGGACTCGTAGCGGCTTTGATCTGCTCCATGGTAAAGCCATTCAACGCGATCCATTTTTCAGAAAAGGCACTGTACCAAATCGGAGGAATAATTTGCCCTATCACTACGCACACCAGCACGGCCCAAAGATTGACAGATTGTTTTCTCATATTAAATTGAGTGTGTTATTCAGTCATCGAAAGGAACTCCCGAGCCCAAATATAAAAGGATTAACTATTAGTTGTGCTTTTTATTTAGAGGATATAACAAAATCGATATTCCGCCTCAAACCTTCAAATTTGGCCCTTTTTATAGGCGACCGTTTGAAAATTTCTTTAAACACTTCTTCTGTTATTTCCTGCCAATCGCTCATTTTAAAGCCTGCCAAAGTTTCCGGCAAATCGAATGCAGGTGTTGAATGTGACCGGGAAAAACGGTTCCACGGGCATACATCCTGACAGATATCACAACCAAATATCCAGTTCTCAAACTTGCCAGCAACATCCTGCGGGATCGCCTCTTTCAGCTCAATCGTGTAGTAGCTGATGCATTTGCTTCCGTCAACGACAAAAGGTTCAGTGATCGCGTCTGTCGGACAAGCATCAATGCAGCGCGTGCAGGTACCGCAGTAATCCTGCACGGGACCATCGGGCGCCAGTTCGAGATCACAGATGATCTCACCAATGAAGAAAAAGCTGCCCATCTCGCGGTTAAGCAGGTTGGAATGCTTCCCTACCCAGCCCAGCCCGCTCTTAGCTGCCCAGGCTTTATCCATTACCGGCGCAGAATCCGTGAATACGCGCCCATTTACCTCGCCAACTTCCTCACTGATCGCCAGCATAAGCTGCGACAGCTTTTCCTTTAATACATAATGGTAGTCTGTCCCGTAGGCGTATTTGGAGATTTTGAGGTCGTCTTCTCCCTGGGGAAGCTGCTTTTCAGGGTAGTAATTGAGGAGCACAGAAATGACACTTTTCGCACCGTCGACCAGCTTGCGCGGGTCAAGGCGCTTATCGAAATGGTTGGCCATGTAACCCATTTGTCCATTCCGCCCTTTGTTGAGCCAGCTTTCGAGCCGCGGCGCCTCCTCTTCCAGGAACTCCGCTCTGGAGATACCACAGAAGTCGAAGCCGATTTCTTTCGCCTTCATTTTCACGAACCCACTCCTTTCCTGGCTTACTAGATCTGCGCTGGTCATCTTGCAAATTTACAAATTGATTGTAAAATGCCATCTTGTCAGTATTTTAGCTCTGGCAAAATAATTTACTTCAATTGGTGCATTGTATAAGTCACGTTATTATTAAGAATTATGCCTGAAAACACAGATTTCAACATAGATCAAGACAAAAATTACGAAATGAACGAGGAAAATGTGCCATTGGAAACTGACAGCACGGCAAATAGTGAAAACAATGAAATTTCCAATTCGGTACCGCTTGACAATGCAGGACAGGAAATAAAAAATGAAGCGCCTGCTCAGGAAATTGACCCGCTGGCGGCTGCAAAAACAGAGATCGCCGAGCTGAAAGATAAGTACCTGCGCCTGTATGCAGATTTTGAGAACTTCCGCAGAAGAACGGCGAAGGAAAAACTGGAAATGATTTCGGGTGCCGGTGCCGATATGGTAAAGCTCATCCTCCCGATCGTGGACGATTTTGAACGTGCCAAAGTTTCTTTTGATTCTTCTACGGATGTAGAGGCTTTGAAAGAAGGCGTGGATTTGATTTACAACAAGCTGTTTAAGGCACTGGAATCAAAAGGTTTGAAACCGATGACTTCAAAAGGAGAGGTTTTCGATGCCGAGATCCACGAATCCATCGCACAATTCCCTGCGCCTTCCGATGATCTGAAAGGCAAGGTGATCGATGAAATTGAAAAAGGATATTATTTAAATGACAAGGTCATACGCTACGCGAAAGTGATAGTTGGGGCTTAGTTAGCCGCGTAAAAGATACATTAGCACAAAATAATGGCAAAGAAAAGAGACTATTACGAGGTACTGGGCGTAGACAAGCAAGCTACTGCGGATGACATTAAGAAGGCTTATCGCAAGCTTGCGATCAAGTTTCACCCCGACAAGAACCCTGACGACCCGACTGCGGAGGACAAGTTCAAGGAAGCAGCAGAAGCTTACAGCATCCTGAGCGACGAAAACAAGCGTGCAAGGTATGACCAATTCGGTCACGCGGGCGTAGGTGGTGCGAGTGGCGGCGGAGCTGGCGGTTACGGCGGCGGCGGGTTTACAATGGACGATATTTTCTCTCAGTTCGGGGATATATTCGGAGATAGCAGTCCGTTTGGTGACATTTTTGGTCGTGCGGGCGGAGGCGGTGGTCGCCGTGTACGTAAAGGTTCGGACCTGCGCATTAAGCTCAAACTGAACCTGGAAGAAGTTGCAAACGGTGTTGAAAAGAAAATAAAGGTAAAACGCCACGTAACCTGCAATACCTGCGGTGGTAACGGTGCCAAAAACGGCACTTCGCTCACCAATTGCAACGGCTGTAACGGAACCGGTCAGGTACGCAAGGTAGTAAGTACCATGCTTGGACAAATGGTTTCTACCAGCACCTGTCCGACTTGTAATGGCGACGGCAAGATCATCAGCGAGCGCTGTGATTCCTGCGCAGGAGAAGGAAGACTGTTGCAGGATGACCTGATCACACTGAACATACCGGGCGGTGTAGCAGAAGGAATGCAGCTTTCCATGTCGGGCAAAGGTAATGTACCAGCGCGCGGCGGAATGGCGGGCGACCTGCTGATCGTGATCGAGGAAGAAGAAGATGCAATGCTGAAACGCGATGGTAATAACGTCGTATTCGATATGCACCTGAGCTTCATCGACGCTGCACTAGGTACCTCGGTAGAAATTCCGACCATTGACGGCAAAGCCAGGATCAATGTAGAGTCAGGCACACAGGCGGGTAAAATCCTTCGGTTGAAAGGCAAAGGTATCAAAGACCTGAATGGGTATGGAAAAGGCGACCAGCTGGTTCATATCAATGTATGGACACCACAGCAACTATCGTCTGACGAACGTGAAACATTGGAATCTCTGCGCCACTCGCCTAACTTCCAGCCGAAGCCGGGCAAGAACGAGAAGGGATTTTTTGACAAAATGAAAGACTTCTTTCATTGATATAAATATCTGAACGATACGAGCCGCTTCTTCCGGGAGGCGGCTCTTTTTGTTACTGACACCCTGCTTTTAAAAATTCAAACTGCGGTAACATTTATTACCCTGGTTGCGGATACTTTTGTTGTTCAGCATTCATTATTATGAAAAAAACACTCTTATCTCTATTGATCACATCCGCCGCTTTTCAGCTGCAGGCGCAGTCAGCAAACGAACTTACCGTAGCAACTTACAACGTAAGTATGGAAGCGGAGAATTACTTCCCCCGCGGCACGAAAGGACTTTCGGAGCAGATCCTGGTGAAAGAACTGGCCTCAGGCAGCAACCAGCAGATCAGAAATATCGCGAGGATCATCAAAACCGTGCGGCCTGACATTATTCTGCTTAATGAGTTTGATTATGTGAAAGACGGAACCACCAGCGTAGGCGCATTCATCAATAACTATCTGAAAACCGATGCAGATGGCGCAAAAGGGATCGATTATCCTTACTACTATTATTCAACAGTAAACACGGGACAGCCCAGTCCGTTTGACCTTGACGGGAATGGAAAATCGGAGCAATACGGAGCCGATGCCTGGGGTTTCGGTAACTATCCGGGCCAATACGGAATGGCGCTGCTATCGCGGTACCCCATTGACGAGGCGCAGGTAAGAACTTTCCAGCATTTTAAATGGAAAGATATGCCCGGCGCATTGAAAACGACGAAACCAGACGGAAGCGACTGGTACTCGGCAGAAGCCTGGGCGCAGTTTCCGCTTTCTTCCAAGTCACACTGGGATATTCCTGTGAAGGTTGGAGAAAAAACCATTCACGTACTTGCCAGCCATCCCACCCCGCCTTCTTTCGACGGCCCCGAAGACCGCAACGGAAAGCGCAACCACGATGAAATCCGTTTCTGGAAGGATTACATCAGTGACGGAGCATATATCTATGATGATAAAGGCAAAAAGGGAGGACTGGGAGCAAATGCTTCGTTTGTGATCCTGGGAGATCAAAACGCGTCGCCGGACGAAGGCAATGCAATCGGAGAAGGAATACGCTCATTGCTCAATCATCCGAAGATCAACAACGAGCTGCCTCCGGCCAGTAAAGGCGGTGCGGAACACAGCGCCGGTAATGCATTTGCCAAAAATCACACCGCATTCTGGCGAATGCGCGCAGATTACGTACTTCCATCCAAAGATGGTTTTAAGATTCTAGACAGCGGTGTTTTCTGGCCGGCAAAAGGAGAACCCATGGCCGAACTGGTCGAAAAAAGAGAATCCAGCTCCGATCACCGGTTGGTATGGGTGAAAATGAAGCTGGATTAGCCCTTCGACTTTTGCTGGTTTGCCCTTCGACCGCCCGGCGGCCCGGTCCGCTCAGGGTGACAACACTTCGGCTGCGCTCAGTGTGACAACGTAAGAAGCTTGTCAGTCTGAGCGGAGCCGAAGACACGTGCGGGATGTTGAGCGACTACTGCCCTCCTCCGTACATATTAAATGCGGCCAGGTGCTTTTGGAAGACTTGCTCGTACTTTTTGGCGGCGGCTTCCTGCTTGGCTTCGCGGCATTCCTGAACGATGATTTGCAGAATGTATAAATAAACGTTGCTGTCGCGGCGGCGGGTGGTTCCGTTGTCTTTGGCCCACGTAAGTACTTCGTCGGCGCGGGTGACCATTGTGTCCGCTATTTTCAATGCACGGCTGGTTTCTCCCAGATCGAACAACGGACCAATGAAATTGGCCGAGAACTGATCGTACGGGATGCTCTTATCCGGCATTGTCGCCAATGATTTATCGATTGCTTTCTTGGCATCGGCTTTGCGACCATCGGCGAGCAGTTGTCCTGCTAACCGCAGGAATGCGATTCTTGCAGTTGCCACCGGCGAGCCGAGGTACGTGTTGTCGTAATAGGTATTCGGATTGTCGAGCTCGCGCCAGAACATTTTGTTCATCAGGTTGTCGTACATCACATCCGCATTCACGTACCCGTCGCTTGCACCAGGCACTTTCACGGGAAGCAATCTGTATGCATAACCTTCCAGCTGCATATATTCTTTCAGGTTAAGGTAGCTTGATCCGCCCAGCGTTGATGAGAAATAGATCGGTCTTTTCCAGTCGTTTGTTGCGATGATATCCAGCATGATCAGGTCAGACTTGTACAAATCTCCTTTACCAATTGTCCAGCTGATAGAATCGCTTACGAATGGTACCAGGTCAGATTTGATGATATTCATTTTCTTCACTGCCTCTGCATTTACAGGCAGGAACAATACCGACGAAGGCAGGATTGACGTCATATCTCCACTTGTCAGCGGCACCTGAATCGCCTTGTTTTCCTGCTTAACCAATCCAAGGTATTCTTTCAGGTTGATACCGTTTTTCACGCTTGGTATTTCGTAGAAGGGAACGATATCGTTTTTACCAAAAGCATAATTGCTCTTGTCCAAAGAAATAGGAAGCGCTTCTGAAAGATAAGTTTTGCGTTTCATCTGATCGATATACCAGTCAGTACCGAGCAAGCTGAGGTTACAAACACGAACATCAGTACGGAATCCTTCCACTTCCTGCACATACCACAATGGGAATGTATCGTTATCGCCGCCTGTAAACAGGATCGCATTCGGGGCGCAGGAATTAAGCAGGTTTTTGGCAAAATCAACTGAATGGTACCTGTGGCTGCGGTTGTGATTATCCCAACCTTTGGCCACCATAATAACAGGAACTACCATTGCAACACCCGTGGCGGCAATCGCTCTGGTTGAAGGATTACCGATAAATTTACTGATCGCATCTGCAATTGCGAGTACGCCAAAGCCGATCCAGATACAGAATATATAGAAAGAACCCACGTAAATATAGTCACGCTCACGCGGTTCGGTCGGCGGGGAATTGAGGTAAACCACCAGCGCGACGCCCGTTAGAATGAACAATAATCCTAATACGAGCAAGTCTCTTTTTTGCCGGAAATACATCATCACAATACCAAACAAACCGAGCAGGAATGGCAGCATGAAGAAGTTATCGTGCGCTTTATTGTTCTCGATCGGCTCAGGATATTTCTTGCTGATATCCCATGGCAGCAAATTCCCGGCCCCTTCCTCGTCACTTTCACGCCCAACGAAATTCCACAAGAAGTAGCGCCAGTACATGTGACCGATCTGGTAAGAGAACATAAATGACAGGTTATGTCCCATGGTCGGCTTTTGCCCCTCGGCAAGGCCGGTCAGCTGCTGGTATAGTTGCGGGTGACCTGGCTGGGTGCTGTACATACGCGGCAGCAGCATACTGCTACCTGGCTCATATTCATACTCAGGACGATAGTCATAAATGGCGTACTTGCCATTCTGCTTGCGGTACATGGGCGCGCCCCGTTTCTGACTTACCGGACGCGATACAAATGATGGTCCGTAAAGCAGCGGGCGGCTTCCGTATTGCTCCCTTTTCAGATAGGAAACAAAGCTCAGTACGTCGTTGGGATTGTTCTCATTGATCGGTGGATTGTACTCGGCACGTACCAGTACCATCAGGTAACTCGCGTATCCAATCAATACAAAGGCGAGTGAAAGCAAGCCGGTGTTAAGCAGCACATTTCCTTTTTGGTGCGAATACCGGATCCCCCAGATCAGACTGCCCAGGAAGATGATAATGAAGAATATAACACCGGATTTATAAGGTAAGCCCAGTGAGTTAACAAAGAAAATCTCGAATTTACCTGCAACGCTCGGCAGTCCCGGAATGATACCAGAGTTGATAATACCTAATATCACCAAACCACCTACAAAGGCCATTATACCACCAAAAAGGCTTGTTTTTGGGTATTTTTTGAAATAATAAACCAGGGCAAGCGCTGGGATAGTGACCAGGTTAAGCAAATGGACGCCAATGGAAAGACCAACCAGGTAGGCGATCAGTATAAGCCAGCGGTTTTCGGCAGCCGGATCTTCCACACGCTCCCATTTGAAAACAGCCCAGATCACAATAGCTGTAAAAAATGAAGACATACCGTACACCTCCGCCTCAACGGCTGAGAACCAGAATGAGTCGGACCAGGTATAAGCCAGTGAGCCAACAGCCGCTGCACCCAATACCAGGATCAGGTCGCCTGTCGTCATTTCATTTTCAGACTTGGAAATGAACTTGCGTGCAAGCAGGGTAATTGTCCAGAACAAAAACAGGATCGTCAACGCACTGCTTAGAACAGATACCATGTTCACCCAAAAGGCAACGCTGGTAAGGTCGCCGAATGCGAACAGCGAGAAAAGTCGGCCTATTAAAAGAAAAAATGGTGCTCCCGGAGGGTGAGGCACCTGTAATTTAAACGCACAGGCGATAAACTCGCCGCAGTCCCAAAAGCTGGCAGTTCGTTCAACGGTAAGTGCGTAGGTGATGAATGCAATTGCGAATACAATCCAACCCGCAATGTTGTTGGAACGGTTGAAACGGGTCATCTGAGAGATGGTAAATTAAAAAATATGATATGCAAAATGTGCTAATATGGTAACGCTGCCAAAACAGTTTTATCAACGATGGGCCAAAAATAGCAAAATAACCAGAAGGTAAAGTCCCTTACTCTCTTAAAAAGTGTTAAGAATTACTTGTAGAAAATCCATTTTGCCAGCTCTTTATAAGTCACCTTTTTCCCGTACATCAGAATACCTACACGGTAAATCCGCGCGGCCAGCCAGGTGGTTGCCATAAAGCCCAGAACCAGCAAAACCATCGATAACGCGATCTCCCAGGCAGGCACTCCGAACGGGATCCGCACCATCATGATGATTGGAGAGGTAAATGGGATAATGGAGGTCCAGAATGCGAGACTTCCGTCAGGATCGCGAAGTACAAACTGGGCAAATACAAATGAGAAAATGATGGGCAAAGTAATAGGCAGCATAAACTGCTGGGTATCTGCATCGTTATCAACTGCCGCTCCCACCGCGCCAAAAAGTGCGCTGTAAAGCAGGTATCCGCCGAGATAGTAAAATAAGAAGCAGCCCAGGATGAGCGGGATATTTAGACTGTTGACTGCTCCCAGCACTTCTGCCATGGGGTTTTCCACATTGTTGCCGGGCATATTCTGGTTTGGCATTCCCTTCTGCACTTTCTCCATCTGCTGCTGCATTTCCACAGCGTCTTTTGGTATCCGGTTGCTCAAAATGGCCGAAGTAGCGCTTGTCAGTGCGGTAGTGAGCAGGATCCAGAGTACAAATTGCGTCAGGCCCACGAGCGCTACGCCGATGATTTTACCCAACATCAATTGAAATGGCTTAACGGAGGAAATAATGACTTCGACAATGCGACTCGTTTTTTCCTCTGTGATGCCGCGCATTACCTGTGTGCCATAAATGAAGACCGACATGTAGATCAGAAAAGCGCAGATACCTCCGATGACGGTTGCGGCGCCTGAGCTGCTGGTCTTCTCCCCTTCTTCACTCAGGCTGATCGTTTCCGAGCTCACATTCACGCGTGAATCTTCCAGTATTTTATGTGTGATACCTGCCTCTGAGAGCTTGATATCTTCAATTTGCTTCTCAATTACCTTTTCAATTTCGGATTTGAGATCCATGCTTACATTTTTCGCAGCATAAATCCTGACCGACTTCGGGGATTTGATCACATTCTCCGGAATGTAAACCAATGCATTGGCATCGGCTTTCCTGAAATTCACTTTGGCTGAATCAAGGTTACCCTCTATAAAGCTGAACTTCAATGCTTCCGAGTCTTTGAACTCGTTGCGAAACAAACCACTCTCGTCAAGTACCTGTATCGTTTTGGTGTCAACAGAACCGATCGCGACCCAGATCACGGCTGCATAAAAGCCCACAAACAGCAGCGGGCCCAGCAATGTCATGATCAGAAAAGATTTCTTTTTGACACGGACGAGGTATTCTCTTTTTATGACAAGGAAAATATTGCGCATTGGGAAGAAAGTTAAGGTTGTTAAGCAGATCAGGCCTCTGGTATTTCGTTGACAGACCGCATGAAAATATCGCTCATACTTGGGATATTCTCTCCGAAAGAACGGATCTCTACATTGGGTAAAAGACTGGTCAGCAATGCATTCGGGCTTTTATTTTCGCCAAGATGAATGGTAGCCCGCCGATAATCATTTTCAACTTCTTTGTCCGCCGAAATCTCATAAAGTCCCTCCAGACCGGACAGAGAACCTTTGTATTCCACAAAGTAGGTATTGGTTTTAAACTGCTCTTTGATCTCCCTTTTCGGCCCGTCAAGTATTTTTTTTGATTTATGAATCAATGCGATGTGATCGCAAAGCTCTTCAACGGTCTCCATTCTGTGTGTAGAAAAAATGATCGTGCAGCCTTTTTGTTTGAGTTCCAGAATTTCGTCGCGGATCAGGTTGGCATTAATGGGATCAAAGCCTGAGAAAGGCTCATCGAGAATAATCAGGTCGGGCTCGTGCAAAACAGTTGACACAAACTGGACTTTCTGCTGCATTCCCTTCGAGAGGTCGGACACACTTTTGTCCCACCACGTTTTTATATCAAATTTGACAAACCATGATTTCAGCTTGTCCATAGCTTCTTTTTGTGACAAACCTTTGAGCTGGGCGAGGTACAGCAGCTGGTCGCCTACTTTCATTTTCTTATACAAACCCCTTTCCTCAGGCAGGTAACCGATTCTGGAAATGTGCTTATTGCCCAGCAACTCCCCATCAAAAAGGATCTCGCCTTTATCCGGTCCCGTAATCTGGTTGATGATGCGGATCAGTGAAGTTTTACCTGCTCCATTGGGGCCAAGCAGACCGAAGATTTTCCCGCGTGGAATGGAGATACTTACATTGTCAAGTGCCACGTGATTGGCATATTCCTTGGTAACGTTTCTGACTTCTATGATATTCATTTGCTGAGAATCCGGGGTTAGGCACCAAAAAGTGCAAAGTAGAGGGGTAATATTAAAGTTACAAGCATAAACCGGATTTTGGTGACCAGCGGTAAAAATAAAAAAGCGGGCGGAGTACCGCTCGCTTTTTCGACTTGAATATGTCCGAAGTATCAGATCACGTATTTCTCTCTGATCTGGAATAAGATCCAGAAACCAAGTACGGCGCCGATGATCGCGCCAAGCAGGTAAAGTTGTACAAGGTTACTCACCACACCGATCAGCACAGCATAGTAAAGTAAATTCCAGCCCGCACGTTTTCTGGCGCGTAATGGACTAAATGCCATGAGGTACATAATGAGCGTGATAACGCCCAGTGCAATGCTCAAATAGAAATTGAACCCGATTCCGGCCGGCACAGCGCCGAGGCCTAATGCAGCACTTCCGATACCAAAAGCAGTGACGAGACCAAATACAGCGAGAATGGAGAGAATAAGGATAAAATAAGGTCCGTATTGAACAAGAAATTCCTTTACGCTTTCCGAGAAGGGCGGAAATTTGCCAAGAAAAATAGGTTCAAGTTCCTTTTCCAGAGGTAGTTTTGATTCCATGAGGGGCGATTTTTATGGTTAAAAAGAGATAAATAAATCTAGTCAGATTCCCTGCAAACCTAACGCCCCAATCTTTAACGTGCCGGTATTGTTTAGCCAGCGGCTGCTCCTTGGTCAAAAACCTATTTACTGGCTCCTGCTTAATCCTCCGGGTAGGGTACGAAAACAAAACCCGAGAATTCGCCGATCAATGCAAACAGGCAGCAGTACTCGTCCGCATTCTTAAAGTTTTCGGTAAAAAGCAGTACCGATTCTTCCCCGATCAGTTTACGATCTACAAACTCCTGCATATAAGATGCGCGGTAGCTGAAATTGTTTGAAAGTTCCTGCGCATCAATGAGCAATGCGCCGATGTGCAGCTCATTATTCGTTACCACAAAAATGGGAAAATCCGAGAATCCACGTTTGCGGATCTGGTAAGAAGCCTCCTTCAACTGGTCGGCCACTTTTATAAAATCCTCTGATATATGCCCCATCAGCTTCTGATTCAATTCCGGAGAATTGGCATCGTCCATCAAGGCATTTTCGTTACTGTTGTTGATCATTTTTTTAGATACTTCGGCGTTTAGATTACCTCGGCTTTCGGCTTTCGGCCGTCGGCGGATTTTAATATTACTTCGGCTTTCAGCTAGCTACTGTCAGCATTTTAATTCGCAAGAAGCCGACTGCCGATAGCCACTTCCTACATTCTCGCTGCCAGCAACAACGTCAAATCTTTATACCGCATGTTGAAGCTTCGGGCGATGTGTGAGTTGGTGAGTGTTCCTTTGTGACAGTAAACTCCCTTCATAAACCACCGGTTTGCATAAATCATTTCCTCAATGCCGCCTATTGTACCGGTTTGCAACAAAAAAGGTAAAAATACATTGCTCAATGCAGTACTGGCCGTGTGCGCTACGCGTGATGGAATGTTCGGGACGCAGTAATGGATCACGTCGTTATATTTGAAAATCGGATTCTTGTGTGTTGTCATCCGCGACGTTTCAAAGGAGCCGCCCTGATCAATACTTACATCGATGATCACTGAACCGGGCTTCATTTGCGACACCATATCTTTGGTAACAACCAGCGGGCTCAATCCGTTTTCAGCACGCATGGTGCCGATCACCACGTCCGCCCGGCCAATCGCCTCTGCAAGTATATCTGAGTCAATAATGGATGTATAAAGGTTTTGACCAATCGAATATTTCAGTCTCTGCAACCTGTAAATGTGCTTGTCAAAAACTTTCACATCAGCGCCTACACTGATTGCTGCCCGCGTGGCGTATTCAGCGACGGTACCTGCGCCCAGGATTACGATCTTGGTCGGCGGAACGCCCGTAATTCCTCCCAGGATAATGCCTCGGCCGCCATTTGGTGTAGACAGATACTCGGCCGCTATCAGAAGTACCGTGCTGCCGGCAATTTCTCCCATGGCACGGATAATCGGCTTACCTCCCACCTTGTCCTCGATCAGCTCATAGCCGATGCCAGTAATTTTCAGCTCATTCAGCTTCTCGAAATACTGCTTTTCCAGTGCAGGCAGGTTGAGTGCAGAAATCAGCGTGGTACCAGGCTTCACGTAGCCGAATTCACCATCAACCAACGGCTCGATTTTGAGGATTACCTTGGCCTGATATACTTCCTCCGGACTTTGCACGATTTTGGCACCGGCTTCGCTATACTCATGATCCGAAAGGTTCGCTCCTTTTCCGGCGTCTTTCTCAACCCAAACCTCATGACCGTTCCGCACGAGTATACCTACCGCGTCGGGCGTCAGTGCAATCCTGTTTTCCTGCAGTGAAACTTCCCTCGGCAGACCTATATGCAATGCATTCTGATCTTTCCTAACAGCCATTAACGACTCCTGGGGATATAATATCGACTGCTTGGCCAGCTCTTCGAAGCCGGTAATCTGTGATTGCGCCATTGAACGAAGAAAGTGAAACTAAATCCGGTATGTGTTATTCTTAAATCCTCTTTACTTGTAATATTCTCGTGCCACTTTCGTCTGCGCGAAGGTCGATATGCAGGTAATGTTCCGGCCAGAGGGACCCGATCATTCCCGGCCATTCAACGAAGCAGAATGAGCCTGAATCGAAATACTCTTCAATTCCCATATCCAATGCTTCCGTTTCATCTTTAATCCGGTAAAAATCAAAGTGATAAATGGAATCCTGACCTGCTGCGTACTCGTTTACAAGCGAGAACGTGGGACTTTGTACGTGTGACTGAACGCCTAAATACCTGCAAATTGCTTTGATCAATGTCGTTTTACCTGCTCCCATGTGACCTTCGAAAAGCCACACCGGCGTATCCCTTCCCAATTGCATCAGTTCTGAGGATACCTGCTCCAACTCCTCCAATTTGCTGAACCGTATTGTCACTGGCTGATTGCTCATTTTACAAAAATAAACATTTTGAAAGAACCGGGCATATAATGTGCATCGAAGACCTCCCTTAAAAGCAAAAAACCGGAGGTACTATCTGCCTCCGGTTCGTTTTTTTAAATACCATATTTACACCCGCCATTCCTCTTGCATTGCTCTTCCAAGCAACTTGTCTGCTTCCTTATCCTTTACGAAGTTCTCCTTCTTCGGGTCCCATTTCAATGAACGGCCCAGCCTGTATGCAATGTTGCCAATGTTACAGACACTCGCAGTCCGGTGACCGACTTCCACGTCACAAACGGGCGGCTTGCGCGACCTGATCGCATTGATGAAATCCTGGTAATGGTTTGTACTGACATATACGTCCGACGCACCTTCCTGAAAAGCCTTATCTTTCAAAGACTCCGGCGTGGTTTTCAGCTCGCCTCTTGCAACAAATACTTCTCCCTCGGTCCCTACAAAGTGGCAATGCTGCTTTCCTTCCATCGGCCGGTGAATTACTTCCGTCCCATTTGCATATTTATAAACAAGCCCTTTTTGCGGATCCGAATAAATGAGCTCTACCGGTCCGCTGTTGTCCATATTCAGGCCCCATTGCGCTATATCAAACATATGTGCGCCCCAGTCCGTCATTCCGCCTCCACCGAATTCATCGTAGTTCCGCCAGGCTGGCCAGAACTTGGCATCCATTGCGGGCGCGAGCTGATTGTTATAAGGCCTGTCCACGGTGTTCGGCCCCATCCACATCTTCCAGTCCAGGCCTGCTGGCGGTGTTTCGGCTTGCAGGTCCCACACTTTCGGCGGCCCGCCAACATTCACATACACTTTCTCAACCTTCCCGATCGCGCCACTGCGTACAAGCTGCACCGCCTTTGTAAATTCAGGCGCAGACCGCTGCATACTACCGGTCTGAAATACGCGGTTGTGTTTCCTGGTTGCATCTACCATAGCCCTACCCTCCCTGACTGTGAGCGACAAAGGCTTTTCGCAGTAAATATCTTTTCCGGCTTTTGCGGCCAGCACTGCCATGGAAGCGTGCCAATGGTCCGGCGAGGCAATTACTACTGCATCGATGTCTTTGTCGGACAGGATTTCGCGAAAATCTGAATGTGCTTTGGTAGCATTATAATCGGCTTTCCCCGTCTTTTCCGCATAGGATTTGTTAGCAGCTGCCACAAAGGTTTCCAGCTTAACCGGGTAAACATCGGAGGCAGCGGTCACCTGCACTTCGGGCAATGCGATGAACCTGTTACGAAGCCCGCCGGCTTGTCGCCCGCAGCCAATAAAGCCAAATACAATCTTGTCGCTCGGCGCGGTAAAACCTTTTCCTAAAACGTGCCTGGGCACAATCATGAACGAGGAAACTACCGCTCCGGCTTTCAGAAAGTCCCGGCGGTTCAGACGTGATACATTCATATTTTTTAACTAAAATATCCTGAATGAAAGTAAAATAAAGCGCGAAGTCAGTAATTCTACTGAAAACGTCGTCTTTGTAAATGGTACGCCGCTGACTATTCTTCCCCTAACATTAAAGACCATGATTGAAGCTCTTTCCCGCCGTGACTTTTTGATCAAAAGCGCTCTTGCAGGCAGTGCTGTCCCATTGCTTTCAACGGACGCATTTTCAGCAAAGCCTGATACAAATGCAGATACAATAAAAGTTAACATTTTCTCAAAACACCTCCAATTCCTGAACTATCAGGATATGTCTGAAGCTGCGAAAGAAATGGGCTTTGACGGAATTGACCTGACAGTACGACCAAAAGGCCACGTATTGCCGGAAAAGGTGGAAACAGATTTGCCACTGGCTGTTGAGGCAATGCAAAAAGCCGGCTTTTCGCCTTCGCTCTTCTGCACAGCAGTTGAGGATGCGACTAATCCGACGGACAAAAAGCTGCTTGAAACAGCGGCCAAGCTCGGTTTCAAGTATTACCGGATGAATTGGTATAAATACAACGACCAGAAAACAATCCCGCAGCTGCTGGAAGAATATCAGAGAAAAATGGCCGGACTGAGCAAGCTGAACGAACAGCTGGGACTCACTGGCTGCTACCAAAACCATGCAGGAAGAATGGTCGGCGCTTCCATGTTCGAGATCTGGCAGATCCTGCAAAAGGCAAATCCTAAAACAATGGGCGCACAGTATGATATCCGTCACGCGACGCTTGAAGGCGGACTTTCCTGGCAAACCGGCTTCAATCTGATCCGCCCAAGTATCAGGACGATTGTACTTAAAGATTTCATGTGGGAAAAGACCAATGGGAAATGGGGACCAAAGAATGTGCCGCTGGGCGAAGGTATGGTAGATTTCAAAACCTATTTCAAACTGCTGAAAGAACATAAAGTGGATGTGCCGATCTGCCTTCACCTCGAATATCCGCTTGGCGGCGCCGATCAGGGTGCATTCCAGATCACCGTAGATAAAAAGGTGGTTTTTGATGCGATGAAAAGAGATCTGGCCCGCGCCAAACAGCTGTGGGCAGAAGCTTAAAGCGCAATTTCGGCGGCGTGAAGTTACATTTGCATTAAGTCTAACTATTTAAATGATATGTCTTCAAAAATTCTGAATGTCGGGTTGATAGGTTTCGGATTATCTGGACGCTATTTCCATTCGCCTTTTCTGAGTACTAATCCCGGTTTTAAAATCAAAACCGTTGTTGAAAGAAGCAAGAACGAAGCGCAGGCTTTTGACCCCGAAATCGGCAATGCACGCTCAGTGGACGAGCTGCTGAGCGACGAGTCCATAGACCTGGTTTTTATCTGCACTCCCAACGATACCCATTTCCCTTACGCAATGGACGCGCTGGAAAATGGCAAGCACGTGGTGATCGAAAAACCGTTTGCGGCTACCGAAGATGAAGCCAGACAACTTTTTGAGCTGGCAGAGAAAAAAGGCCTGGTACTCACCGCCTATCAGAACCGGCGATGGGATTCTGATTTTCTGACCGTCAAAAAGCTCCTTGCGGAAGGGAAACTGGGCGATATCATAGAATTTGAAAGCCACTATGACCGCTACCGGGAAGTGGTACCGACAGAATCCTGGAAAGAGAAGAGCGTACCTGTGGGCGGCAACCTCTATAACCTTGGGCCGCATTTGATCGACCAGGTACTGGTGCTCTTTGGCGAGCCGGAAACTGTTACTGCCGAGATCCGCACAGTACGGCCGCATTCCGAAATCGATGACTATTTTGATATTCGCCTGGGTTATAAAGACAAGCTGGTTATCGTGAAATCGAGCCTTATGATCTATGAAAACCACCTGCGGTACGTTTTGCACGGCACCAAAGGTTCATTCATCAAAGGCGGACTGGATCCTCAGGAGGAAACTTTGAGAAAAGATATCCTGCCCACAACACAGCCTTGGGGCGTAGAACCCGAAGATCGCTGGGGCAAATTATACAGCAACGATTTCACCGGCGTGATAACAAGTGAACCCGGGAATTATGCGCCATTTTACCAAAATGTATATGACGCGATCGTACACAATGCAGAGCTGGCAGTGAAGCCGGAAGAGATTCTGCGGACTACGCGTGTAATCGACCTGGCCGCGCAAAGCAGCCGCGACAAGAAGGTATTACAGTTTTAGAAATACCCTGACAAAAGAAATGGCAGCCTCAAACCGGGCTGCCATTTTTATACTTGATCAACAAATTTATACTATTTTACTACCGCAGTTACCTGACGTTTTGTCTCCGTTGAGATAGAGAAAGGCTTTGTAGATACTTCGTTTCCGTTGCTGATAACGAAACTGTAGTTTCCGTCAGCAAGGTTTGAAAGGTCAAATATTTTTGAGAAGTTCTCTGATTTTGGAAGTGAGGTGCTGTAAACAGTTTCACCGCTGAAATTCTTGATAGACAAAGAAGATCTTTCTTTTACGTTTTCCAAAGTCAGTTTGAATTTCAATTCGCTGTTAGAAACAAGCTCGATAGAAGCGCTGTTTTCTTTTGCTTTGTCCGCAGCTACTGAAAAGTTTGCAGTTGATACTCCCACCAATACTGCAATTGCTAAAAATGTCTTTTTCATTTTACTTAATGTTTTAAAGTCGTTAATAATTGTACTTTTTATATTTTGAATCTTTTACTATCACTGCACTAGTCAAAAATTAAGTTTTTTGCTGATTCTTAATCGTTTTGACAATTCAAAGGTAGCTGGATCGTGCATCAAAAGTCAATAGCCTGATTTTAAGTTGAAGAAAGTTCTTTTTGCTGTTATCTATTAATGTTAGAATAGTTATATGTTTCCAATGAAAGTACAACAAGTCGTTTGAAATTTGACAGATAACTGTAAAAAGTACAATTGTAGGTTTGTTGTACTTTTCTTTGAATTTGCAGGAGTTATGAATTTTGTATTGCCTCGAATGCCCAAATGGACACGAATGCTTTCTTGCTGACTTCGTGTGCATTCGTGCATTCGTGGCAAAAAAGGTTAAAGTAATTTGCCGCCATTCCCGTCTACCTGATTGGTAAGACCTTATTCCAACGCTTGTCCCAGAAAAAACCAAATATCATCCAGACCGTCGCTGCGTACAGTAAGCAGTTAATGGGATTCATTCGTCAGCGTGTGAATTCCGATGAGGACGCGGAAGATATTTTGCAGGATGTGTGGTACCAGCTGAGCAGCGTACCCGAAGTGGAGGCAATTGAGCAGGTCGGAAGCTGGCTGTACCGCGTGGCCAGAAACCGCATTATAGACAAGTACCGAAAGCAAAAACCCGATTTTCTGGAAGATTACGGGTATGAAGACGAAGACGGCGAGTTTAATTTTAAGGAAATTCTGCTGGCCGATGACAACTCGCCGGAGACAGCTTACCTGAAAGAAGTTTTCTGGGAGCAACTCACCATTGCATTGGAAGAGCTGCCCGAGAACCAGCGACAGGTTTTTATCTGGAACGAAATGGAAGACCAGACTTTCCAGGAGATCTCGGATCGCACCGGAGAAAATATCAAAACCTTGATTTCCCGAAAAAGATATGCAGTCCGGCACTTGCGTGAACGGCTTGAAACGGTTTACCGGGAGTTTGTAAATTATTAAATTTGTCAACCATGAATAAGCGCAATATGAAGAGAAGGCGGCTTGCATTTTTATTCCCTGTTTTTGCCCTGCTTGCCGCATTGCTGCTGGGCGCGGCAGTGAAATTCCTGTGGAATGCAACACTGCCTTTGCTCCTGGACGTTAACGAGATCAACTATTGGCAGGCGGTAGCGCTATTGGTATTGTGCCGGATATTGTTCGGGAATTTCGGCAGACCGGGAGGCGGCGGGCCTCCGCGCTGGGGCAGGTGGAATCGCGAGAATGGCCCTTCGCGCTTTGGCGAGTGGCGCAACAAATGGAAGGAAATGACACCCGAAGAAAGGATCAGGTTCAGGCAGGAAATGCGAAACCGATGCAGGAAGCCGCCAGAAAATATGTAGCAAAGCCCGGTCAGCCGACCGGGCTTTATTTTTTCCAAAACTTAAAGTAAAATCCTGACTGGCCCGTCTGCCTGATAAATGCATTGAACTGCATTGTTATCAAACATTTAATCAAACTGGTTCAGCCATGATCACATCCGTTTTTAGAGTAATACTTGCAGGCATCCTGGGCGGCTTTCTGCTGTTTCTGATTCCATTTCTCATTTTCAAGGCACTTCTGTTCTTTCTGGTTTTCGGCCTGATTTTCCGGCTGGCTGTGGGCAGGAGACATTTCGGAAGATGGCGGGGACGCAGGTCCGCCGCGCAGTTTTATGATCATTATGAGATTTACGAAGGAAAAGAGAGCCTGCGAGATCTGTCCAACAACTATCCAAAACAAATTTAACCATGAGAAGAAGCACTAAGATGTTGCTGGGGATCAGCGTAGCGCTGATTACAGCTGCAAGCCTCCACCTGACGGCAGGAACACGATTTCACCCCAGACACTTTCGCGGCCACGGATTCCGGCATTGCGACAGACACTGGGACAAGTTCGAGAAACCAGCCGACCTGAACCCGGGGTTCGAGCGCAGGTATTAATAACCATTTATCAAAACAGAAAAACTATGTGCAATAGATATGGAAACCGTGGCTTTGGAGTGCGCCACGATCATTACGGCCGCTTTGCCGGCAACTCCCGTGAATACCGCGTGCCGGTGAACATCCTGAAAAATGACGGCGAATATCAACTTTTCGTCTTCGCACCCGACCGGTTAAAGGAGGATTTCAGGATCAATTTAAAAGGACACGAACTGAGCATTTCTTACCAGCTGAAAGAAGAAGCGCGTGAAAACCGCAACTGGGTAAGGCACGAATTCAGTAAAACTTCATTTGAACGTACATTCATGATCGACGAAACAGTGGATCCGGAAAACATTCGTGCTGAATATGAAAATGGCATTCTTCTTCTCACACTTCCTATTATCCCGGGCTCTGAAAAGCCCGCACAGGAAATCAAAGTAAGCTAGTATGGTCCATTGAATGCAAAAATCCCCTGACCGAGTTGATCAGGGGATTTTTTGTTTAAAGCTCTTACTTAATCAATCCAGAAAGCACGCTGATATCCAAATGGGTACCAGCTATTTGACAGTTCTTTTTGCACCACGGGAATCTACAATAACTGCTTCTAAAACATAAGGCGGCAATGCCAGTACGTGGCTTGACTGCGAAAGGAATGAGGACCCATAGCTTAGCTCTTCTTTCCTGCTTTTCCCATTTTTCAGTTTCAGCAAAGCAGTTGTTTCGGAACCGGATACGGGTATGAGCCGCGCGGAAAGCGTGGATTGATGGAAACGAATGGAGTCCCTGTTTTGCGAAGTAGCAGTCAGCCAGTTGCCCCCCGAAGTAGGCACTCTGACCGTCGCTTTCGCATTGCCTTTGGTGAGATAGCCGCTTGCAGTGTGACTGAGTGGCTGGAATGTGCCATTTCCGTTGCCTTTTAAAACCAATCCATAAAAAGCGTCGTACCTGCCAACTGAAACCTCCGAACCATAATCATTTCCCGAAACCAGCAGATCCAGATTGCCGTCCTGATCAAAATCGTCGGCTATCATTCCGAATAGCGGAGCGAACTGTGCCTGCAGCGGCAGCTCGCGTATCGAGAATTTACCATTGCCCAGGTTTTCAATGTAGCTGCTCTTCATCCAGTTTGCAGTCAGGTGCAGCGCATCCTTCATTTCTTCCGGCTTCAAAATGTCAGTAAGCGAAGCCTGCGCAAACTTGCTGTATTCCTGAAAACGCTGCCTTACCTGAATAATCTGCTTACCGAGGTCGTCCCTGGTATTATACGGAAACTCCTTATAGGATTGATCCTCAGCTCTATAGAAAATCGTAGGAATGGCGTCGAAATAACCATCGTTGTTAAAATCTTTGGCATAAACATGAACCGGCCGCTCGTCGGAGGCGCGGCTCAAAGTATTCGCACCCAGATTCCCGCCGATATAATCCATATCACCGTCGTTATCAAAGTCACCTGCAACCAAACTCCCCCACCAGCCTTTCTTGTTTTCAATACCCGACTCTATCTTGCTCAGCTTTCCATTTTTATTTTTCAGAAACGTAAGTGGCATCCATTCTCCCGCGACGAGCAGGTCCATCCACCCATCGTTATCGAAATCGGTCCATAATGCGTCACAAACAAGACCCATATTCACCAGCTCAGGCGCAACCGACTTTGTCGCATCTGAGAACCTGACAGCTCCTTTTTGCGTATCATTTCTCAAAATGTAGCTGGAAACCGGTTTAGGATACATTCCCGACTCCACGCGGCCGCCCACAAACAAGTCAAGGTCACCGTCTTTATCAAAATCAACCGCCTTCACGCAGGAACCATTAACCAGCAGATTAGGTAGTGCCGCAGTGTCGATGCTGAATTTGCCTTTGCCGTCGTTCAGGTAAAGTATACTTCTCAATCCCGGCGAATCCCGGTTGATCTCATAGCTGCCGCTTACGACGAAAAGGTCGAGGTCGCGGTCTCCATCGGCATCAAAAAGCAGCACGCCCATATCCTCGGTATCTTTCTCCAAACCGTCCGCACCAGGCAGCAGGTCTGAGACCTTGAAGCGACCGCCTGCTTGCTGGATCAAAAAGCGCCCTTTGTGCTGCATGGCACCGCCTACGAAAATATCATCAAGCCTGTCGCCATTTACATCTCCCGCCGCCATCGAAGGCCCGAATTGCGACATTTTATGCGGCAGCAGCTTTTGCACATTGAAATCAATAATATCTGTTTCTTCGTGCACATAAGGCACATTCAGCACATTGGTTATGTCGGTAAAGAGTGGCGTTACAGCTTCTTTTCCGGCGTCAGGATTGTTTCCTTGCACTGCATTTTTCTCGCTTACGACAAAAACCTGGTTTGCCTTTATATTTTGAAAAACCTGGGATTTACCTCCTGGCCAGGTTACTTTAAGACGATCTACCTTTTGTATTTTCCCTAAACCAAAATGCACAATGGGCTCAACAGTTGAGAGGTAGCCGCGATAAGGTGAATTTTCAGCGATCTGTTTTTGTCCGTTTGCATAGGTGATCTCCACAACCGCCCCTATTCCTTTCTGGTTATACCGCTCCCCCTTAAAACCTATCCGCAAAAAGTTGCTTTCTGTCGGTTTAATCTGGATACTGTTATTCCTGAACACAGAAGCCGAATCGTTGATATTGTTAACTACATAGTCGAGGTCGCCGTCATTGTCCAGATCTGCGTAAGCCGCTCCATTCGAAAAACCCGAGTTTTCTATTCCCCAGTCGCCGGTCACGTCTTTGAATGCAAGGTTACCCGTGTTTTTGAATGCAAAGTTTTTGAGCTTGACTGCCGGCACATAGTCCAGCATCATCTTAGGCTCCATAATGCTCGACACCTCATTCCGGTAAGCAATAAAGTCCAGATCAGTGATATCACGCGGAAATCCATTGGTAATGATCATATCCCGCAATCCGTCATTGTCAAAATCGGTAACCATCGGTGCCCAGCTCCAATCGGTTTCAGCAATCCCGCTCAGCAAGCCCACTTCACTAAAAACGGGATCCTTACTGTTACCGGCTGCACCGAGGTTCAGCTGCAATGTATTCCGGGCAACCTGGTACTGGTATCCGAAAAGCTCATTATTCTGGTAAGTGACGTAGCTGTTCGCTGGCGTCATCATCTTTTTGCGCTTGTTTGTAGCAGGCATCATATCCACCGCAATCACATCTACCAGCCCGTCATTATTGATATCCGCCACATCATTTCCCATCGCCGAATGCGAGGTATGCTTGAAATAAGAACCTGCTTTGTCCGTAAAAGTCCCGTTACCATTGTTGATATACAGCAAATCATTCGTCAGGTAATCGTTGGTCACGTATATATCTTTCCACCCGTCCTGATTAACATCTGTTACATTCACCCCCAAACCATACCCTTCGATAAGAATGCCCGCTTCCTTTGAAACGTTTGTAAAAACCGGATGCTTCAATTCCGCATTCCAGTCATTCCTGTAAAGTCTGTCCGTTCTCCGCGAAGATCCATCGGCGATTTTCTTGTGGTATCTGTTCGGAAAGTTGTTGTCGTCCATCTCATTAACGACCAGAAAAAGATCCAGGTCTCCGTCGTTATCATAGTCGAAAAAGGCTGCATTGGTCGTGTGTGTAGTGTCAGCAATTCCATATTCTTTGCCCATTTCCTTGAAAACAGGCACCCTGTTCGCATCAAGCCCCTGGTTGACGTAAAGCATATTTTCACGCTCGCTTGGCACATCGCGAACCGATGCACAAACGTAAATATCGAGCAGGTTATCATTATTGATATCAATGAGCGCTACCCCGGTAGACCATTTATTCTTTGGCGCTACTCCGGCCTTTTCCGTTACATCTTCAAACTTGAAATCCCCTTTATTCAGATAAAGCTTGTTTTGCGCGGTGTTCCCTGTGAAATAAACATCCGGCAGGCTGTCATTGTTAAAATCCCCGAGTGCAACGCCGCCGCCATTGTACACATACTCAAATGCGAGGATGTTCATGGTATCGTTTTCCGTGATCCGGTTCGAAAAGTTAATCCCTGTTTCGTCAGTGTCCAGTTCGGTAAACGTTTTAAGATCCTTTTTGCAGGATATCAGGAACACAGCTAATAAAACAGACAGGATGGAATACTTTGCCGTCATTAATTTCAATGTGGTAAAATGAAGAAGGATTGTCCTAAATTAATAAAGGAGATGGCAAATGAATACCATCTCCTTTTGTTTGTTTGTTAAAAACTGTTAGTAGCCTGGATTCTGGACAAGTACGTCTTTTCCTACAAGGTCAATCTGCTCTTGTGGTACCGGAAGATACTCATTCTTGTTAGGCGTAAATTTCGCTCCACCCAATGCACCGCTCAGCTTTTTGCTTTCGTAAGTCAGGTAAGCATTGATTTCGGTAGCAGCTGTTCCCCAGCGAACCAGGTCGTAGAAGCGGTGACCTTCACCTGACAATTCAAGTTTGCGTTCAAAGCGAACTGCCTTGCGCGCTTCATCTTTGGATGCCCACGGCGTTTTGTACAGACCGATTACATAGTTTGCCGCATTCGCACCTTCTTTGGTTTTAACAAAGCTTGAAGGAAGCGAAGCTCTTTCGCGCACCATGTTGGTGTATTCACGTGCTTTTTCAAGTGAACCAACTTCGATTTCAGCTTCCGCAGCCATTAAAAGTACATCTGCAAAACGAATGATATTCACGTTGATAGCTGTATAACCCGGCGTCCAGGAGCTGTTATCCTGCAGTGAACCTACGTCCGATTTGTAATAAGCATACTTTTTAGGTGAATAAGGTCCTGCGTTTGCCTGGTTACGGATCCAGTCAGCTCCCGGGTGATTGATCCAGTCGAGGTAAGGAATTCCGCGGCGACCAACTGAGTGGTCTAAACGTGGATCAAGCGGGCCAGCATCCGGCGTGAATGCTGCATTACTTTTCAAGCCCATATCCGATTTCACTTCATTCGCACCTACGTTGTAAGATCCATCCAGCAATGGAAGACCGCTTGCGTTGGTACGGAAAGAGTTAACCAGCTCAAAGCTTGGCGAGAAAAACCCGCAGCAGTTACCAGGACCGTTTGGACCTGTGTTGTAAGGCCAGTTAAGGTCAAAATCAGGGTTTGCGTTGTTTACACTACCTGTGTTTGCTGCCGCCTGAATTGCGAATACCGACTCTGAGTTATTGTCGTTTGCAGCCTTGAATGCATCTTGAAAGCGTGGTACCAGCGCGTACTTCTTACCGTTTGTGGTTTTTCCGTTAGCGATAATCAGGTCGTACAAAGTTTTTGCGTCTGCAAACTTCTTCTGGTACATATACACTTTCGCAAGGTAAGCAGCCGCACCCCATTTGTTGATCCGGCCGGCAGCTGTCTGCGTTTCAGGCAGGTTTTCGTAAGCAAATTTCAAGTCAGCCTCAATCTTTGGATACAAATCGGCTGTATTGGGGACTTTCTCGATACCTGTACCGTAATCTACTGTTTCGTCTACATAAGGTGTGTTGTTAAAACCTCTTTTCAGCTCGAAGTAGTAGTGGGCGCGCAGGAATCTCGCTTCTCCGCCAATTCTCTTCTTGTCTTCGTCAGTTACGTCTGCGGGATTGGTACCCAGCAGTCGCATCACCAGGTTAGCACGCGCTACTCCTTCGTAATTACCTTTCCATTTATCAACAATTACACCTTGCGTGGACAGATATTCGAAACGCTGGATCGGGTTGATATCACTGAAATCACCCGGGTCAGTTCCTTTGTTGGCATCGCCACCACGGATACTTCCCCAAACCCAGTTACTCGCGCTCGCCATCCTGTTTGCACGGCCGTTCAATTGTCCGTAAACAGAAACCAGCACACCTTCTATCCCTTTTTTGGTAGAAAGCTGGCCCTCATCAAGCTGGCCGGTTGCCGGTATTTCCAAAAAGCTTTCCTTACACGAGTAGCCGATCAGCATTAGCGTGATTAAAACCAGAAGGCCACTCTTTGATATTATTTTTTCCATTTTCTTAGAAATTTTAATCGATGTTCTAAACTGTTATCAACCAGATTTTGCCTTTATTAAAAACCAAGATTGATCCCAACTGTGTAGCTTCTTGTAATAGGATAGTTACCCAGGTCGATACCGAAGTTGGTATCTGCACTTCCGCCCACACCTGGATCCAGACCTTTGTATTTGGTTACGGTAAACAGGTTGTTGGTAGAAGCGAATATTCTCACCTTCTGCATGCGGATCTTGCTCAGCAGGTTTCCTGGCAGCGTGTAGCCCAATGTCAGGTTTTGCATTCTGAAGAAACTTCCGTCTTCCACATAGAATGAGTTGGACTGTGTGTTGGTACTGAAGTTGGAAGTGCTTTCGAAGATCGGCGTTTCAGTGTTTGTATGGTTAGGCAACCATGAATCTTTCACGCGGGCACTTACAGCAGCACCGGTAAATGAAGGATAGAAGTCTGTAAACCATTTTGAAACGTTGAAGATCTTGTTACCGATCGAGGTATACAGATAAGTCTCAACATCGAAACCTTTGAAAGTAAACTTCAGATTGACACCACCTGTGAATTTTGGAACCGGGCTGCCGAGGTAAGCACGGTCGTCAGTTGTGATCGCACCGTCGCCATTGATATCCTCATAACGGAAGCGGCCTGGGGCTGCTCCTTCCTGA
The DNA here is from genome assembly GCF_001424405.1 of Dyadobacter sp. Leaf189. Classification (GTDB taxonomy): domain Bacteria; phylum Bacteroidota; class Bacteroidia; order Cytophagales; family Spirosomataceae; genus Dyadobacter. Next base: position 1,382,826 of record NZ_LMPS01000001.1, on the reverse strand, counting down.
GTAGCAGCTGCATCCACCTCTGCATCGTCTTTAAACAAGCCTACCACTTTGTAACCGTAGAATGAAGATATGGAGTAACCAATCTGATTTCTGATCGGCTTAATTCCACGAAAATCAGGGTTAACAGTCAAATATTCGATTCCAGGAGCAAGTGATTCGATGTTGTTTTTCAAAACACCGGCAGTAAAGTTGAACTCGTAGCCCAGATCATTGGTAATGCGGCCGCGGGTAATCACCTGCAAGTCAATCCCTTTGTTAGACATTTTACCTACGTTAACCGAAGGAACAGCTGCGTCGTATCCGGCAGTTGCAGTTACCGGAACCTGGAACAACAGGTCTTTGGTATCTTTTTGCCAGAAATCCACGATAATGTCCAGTTTGCCTTTCAGGAATGTTCCGTCGATACCGATGTTCTTGGTGATACTGGTTTCCCATTTCGCATCCCGGTTTCCGATACGTGTACGGTAGTAACCTTCCAATGCGCTGGAATTGGTACCATTTAAATCGTAAGAAGATTGGCCCAGGCTTGCACCGTACAAGCTGTACTGGTTGTTAGGGTCTACGTTGTTAGAGTTACCCATCAAACCATAACCACCTCTAACTTTAAGTTCTGTAATAAATGGAATTCCCTTCATGAAGTTCTCGGAAGAAAGTCTCCATGCTGCAGAGAATGCAGGGAATACCCCGTAACGGTTGTTAGATCCGAAGCGTGAAGAACCATCGCGACGCACAACTCCTGTTACGATATACTTGTCATTGAAAGTGTAGTTAGCTCTGGCGAACAATGAATAGAAGTTTACGCCTTTGTAAAAGTCACTTCCTACGATCCGCGAACCTACATTGTTCATATTAATGTAGTTGATGTCCGTAGAGAATGGGTTCAAGCCGGAAGAGTTCTGGTTTTTACCTGCGCCGCTGTTCAATGCTTCCTGACCAAGCAACAAATCCAGGTTATGTAGTCCGAATTGCTTTTTGAAGTTCAGGGTATTGGTAAATGTCCACGCAAAACGGTGGCCGGATCCTTCATTGTAACCGAATGCAGAGTTATTTTCCGAGTTCTCGTACTGCAACCTGTTAAATCCGCGGTTGGCATAATTGCTGTACTGAGCACCAATGCTGGATCTGAATGTAAGTCCCTGGATAATGTCAACCTCTGCATAGAAGTTACCGAAGCCATTTCCTGCAAATGCATTGTTGTCTTTCAAACCATCACGTGCGGCAACCGGGTTTCTAGGGTTGTTAAATCCTTTGGCAGCTGTACCGGCATATCCACCGAACTCATCATAGACAGGGATAATGGAAGGCATACGGAAAGCTGAAAGAATGTCATTTTCATCAGCCGCAACACCCTGACCACCATTTCCTCCACCAAGACCAAGTACCTGCAGATAAGTAAACTGTGCATTCTGCCCGATCCGAACATTTTTCAACACATCAAATTCAGTGTTAATGCGGAATGCGTAGCGTTTGAAGCTGTTATTGAGCAGAATACCTTTTTGATCCTGCGCACTGAAACCTGCATAAACACGGCTATTCTCACCGCCGCCTGAGAAACCCAGGGTGTGACGCTGCAATGGCGCATTTCTTGTAACCGCATCATACCAGTCAGTACCCTGCTTGTTTGCACGAACTACCTGATAGATCGTACCGGCAGCAGGATTAATGTTGTATTTCTTACGCTCTGCTTCCAGGTCCAATGTACCTCTCACGCCGGTAGCTCCGCCTACGTTAATATAATCCGGTAAAACCGGGGTATCGCCTGTTCCATACTGGCCTTGTGCCACGCTGTTGAATTTTGGCAGCGAGTCACCCTGAAATGCATCGTTTCTGATCGCCTGCCAGGTCCAGTCAGCCTGTTCCTGCGGGTTCAGCATCGGCTGGCCTTTTCCTGGTGTTGTAAAACCAAACAGACCATCGTAAGTGATAGAGAGCTTTTTAGCTTTCTTGGTACCTTTTTTGGTTGTGTAAACGATTACACCGTTCGCTGCACGTGCTCCGTAAATGGAAGCCGCCGCCGCATCTTTCAATACCGTAGTTGATTCAATGTCATCTGGGTTAAGGAAGTCAGTTGAATTTGTAGGTACCCCGTCCACCACATACAGTGGTTCGTTACCACCGAATGCACCAAAACCACGCACGCGGATCTGGCTTGTAGTTCCCGGCTGGCCGTTTGTAATTACTGTTACCCCGGCAACACGTCCCTGCAGCTGCTGCTCAACGTTACCCGATGGCGTAGCCGTCAAGTCTTTTGACTTTACTGTCGATACCGCACCAGTTGTCTCGCGGCGGCTGTCGACGGTGTAACCGGTAACAATCACCTCTTCAAGCGCAGATACATCGTCGTCCATTCTGATAGACAATGAACTCTGATTCCCAACCACCACTTCCTGGGTTTTGTAACCCACAAAACTTACAATGAGCGTAGCGTCAGGAGAATTGACAGTCAGTGAAAACTCACCATCTGCATTGGTGTTGGTACCGCTTTGCGTTCCTTTCACTACTACTGTCGCGCCCGGAATTCCCGTTCCTGCCACGTCAGTAACCTTTCCTGTAATTTTTCGATCCTGAGCAACTGCGACGAGCGCCGCGAAACTGAGCATGAAGGAGAATAAGACACTCCAGCGGGAGTTCTTGTAAATTCTTTTCATAGTTTTCTATTAGGTTAATAATTTATTAAGCAATCAAATCTATTATTATTCGGACAATTAATTGTCTGTTTGCCACTAATATTTTCATTCGAATATATTTTAGTATTATAAAAAGATAAAATAATGTCATACCCTATGTTCAAAAGTGCATTTACAGCCTGTTTAAGCGGTTCACGTTATGAGTAACTGTTGTACGATTTTAGCTATGCCGCTGATAGTTGCACTTCAAAAGATGAAAATCCTACCGGTGTCTTTTCTGAGGATCAGGGTAGCCGGACTGGTGCTGTCCGCATTGACAATCGCCTTCGCCGGGTGCAAGTCTGCAGGCGAAAAAAAGCACGTGGAAGAAGGGCGCGAGCTGGCCAAAGTGTACTGCACAAACTGCCATCAGCTCCCCGACCCCGGGCTGCTTAACAAAGCGACCTGGCGCGACGCAGTACTCCCGGCAATGGCCGAAAAACTTGGCATCGAGGTACTGGAAGGAAACATGTACCTGCACAGTAAATCGTCGGCACTTTCCTCACCCGACTGGCAGAAAATCCTGGCATTTTACGAAACACTTGCGCCAGATTCACTCACGCAAATCGCTCAAAAACAGCCAGAAATAATGAAAAATGGACTGTTTTCTATCAGGAAGCCGGCCGAAGATTCGGCTGTGGCGAGTACTATGCTGGTCAGGATCGATACCGCGACGCACTCCGTTTTTTCAGGCGCTGCCATGGAGCCGGCGATATTTTCTTACAATGCAAAGCTTCGTAAAAGTCTGCTCAGCAAACTCGCCTCGCCTCCGGTCGACATGCATATTCCCGCAGAAAAAGGAGCATTGAATCTGCTCACCTGCATGGGCGGGATGAGCGCATCGGACGAGACGAAAGGGCAGGTAATTTTGCTTGAAAAACATCCCGGACCGAAGCTGCAATTTTTGTCAAAAGGATTGATCCGCCCCATTGAAACCCGGCCGATCGACAGCAATCGGGACGGACTTACTGATTATACGATCTGCGCATTCGGGCATAACCAGGGAGGATTGTACCTGCTTAAACAATTAAGCGACGGGAATTTCACAAAACAGGTAATCCGGGAAATGCCAGGAGCAACGTACACCAATATACGTGATATCAACAACGATGGCTGGCCGGACATAGTCGCACTCTTCGCACACGGCGACGAAGGGATCTGGCTTTTTACAAACGACCGGAAAGGCGGGTTCACAGAAAAGAACATCCTGCGCTTTCCTCCGGTGTTCGGGTCAAGCAGTTTTCAGCTAGCCGATGTAAATCAGGACGGGCTGGAAGACATCATCTACACAGCTGGCGACAACAGCGATTATTCCCGCATTCTCAAACCTTACCACGGTTTGTACATTTTCACGAATACGGGAAATTTCACTTTTAAACAAACCTTCTTTTATCCCATAAACGGCTGTACAAAAGCGATTGCAGCAGATTTTGATAAGGACGGAAAGCTGGATATTGCTACGATTGCATTCTTCGCAGATCTCAAAAACAAATCATTTGAGAAATTTTTGATTTTTAGTCAGGATCAAAAAAGCGGTGTTTTCACGCCAAAGCGGCTTCCGGTTGATCAGCTGGGGCGATGGATTTGTATGGACGCGGCAGACTGGGACAGTGATGGCGACATTGATATTGCACTGGGAAACTTTTCGCGGGGCTTTCTGAACCAGGATCGCGTGCAGCCCGACTGGAACACCAGACTTCCCTTCATTATTCTGGAAAACATCAGCGTCGCGAACATTCCCCGGTAGCTAATCCTCCCGCTTCCAGTCAGCGGGAAGCAGATTGGCAAAGCGGTCATTGCCGAGATCACCTGCAATCTCAAATCCCATTGGCATCACCACCCAGCCTTGCGGGGTTACCACCATATATCCCTGCGGCATGGAGATCTGCGTGTAGGAAAAGGGCATATCCGAATAGGGAGAGCGACCACGTTTTTGCATGTTAAACACTTCCAATGTCGTTTTTGAAACGATCAGCCGCTCCGTCGAGAGCTCTCCCGGACGCACAAGCCGCATTCCTCTCACCTGCTCGATCCGGTTGTTCAAATGGTTTTTGATGGTATTGTAACCCGGCGCACTTCGCACTGTATTGAAACGGCGCAGTGAATCGGGAATAACCTGGTACACCTGAAATCCCTCTTCGCGCAGGCTGTCTGACACCATACTTGCGATCAGGTGTTTGAGTGAGCCACGATAAGCAACCTTCTGGTTTTCGCGCCAGCGCATTTTCTGAGCCTCATCTTTGGGTACCAGGAGTTCAAAGCGCGTGCTTCCGCCATAGTACACCTTACCGGCGAAGTAGTCGAAATCATCCAGATCCTGGTGAATGCGGTAACCAAGTGCCTGATTCTCGATGATCAGCGCATTGGTTGTTTGTGCGCTGAGGTGACCATTATCGTCCAGGGAAATGCGGAGTACTTCGGGGTTGATAATTTTGCAAAGCTTGCTGAACTGGTTGTTTCCCAGCAGCTCTCTGGTAATAACTTTCAGATGTTTTTCACGCTTTTTGTCTTTCCGGGCATAAACGGTAACGCCTTGCAGCTCCATTCCCTCCTTCAACTTAAACAGCACCGTTTTGGTACCAGGCTGCTCGAAGCGCAAGGTTTGCTTGATCGTTTCGTAGCCGAGAAACGACACCGCCAGTTCGAGGTTGCCGATCTGGAGATTAGGCAGTTTGTAGTTTCCATTCTCATCCGCATTGGTCCCAATGGACGAATTGTTGATAAAAACGTTGGCAAAAGGAAGCGGCTTTCCCGTTTTCTCATCCGTGACCTTGCCCACCAGCGTAACAGTGGCCGGCTGCTGTGCGAGAGAAATATGACCCGCTAAAAGAAGCAGCAAGAGCAGCATTCCAGCCTGTTTACAAAAAATCAAATATCTGAACCGGGGAGTGGGCCGCATTAATAAACTTGCTTTTTTGCCAAAGATAAAGTGAAGTGTTTAAAACCAATGGTTATGTATGTTGATAAAAAAAGTCCGTCGCGCACAATCAGGAAATCAGATCGCACGCAACGGACTTAACATGGCCAAATCAGGGAGTAGTTTTAAGCGTAACGTTCCGCTGAGATGAAGGGAGACCATTCTCTGCGATCACTTCCGCAAACAGCACTACGGTCGCATTTCTGGACTGGGGTGCCTTTACAGGTACCTTAACAACATAATTCCGCAGCTCAGTATCGTATTTCTGAATCCCCGCTGGCAATGTGGCAAGAAGTGTCTGCGTGCCGGTGGTGGTAGCTGCGCTATATACCTTGAATTCCCGCACTCCGATCTCCGAGGTGTATTCGATGTTGACATTGACCGTCGTGGCAGAATCTACCGTGATACCGGGCTGCAACACGCCCGCCGCCGAGTACACTTTTGTATCACCAAGCCACAAAACAGCAATCTGAGCGACTTTCCCGTTACTTACCAATAAATCGTCAAACAGGTCCGGCTCTTTGTAGCAGGAACTCAGGAATAGGAGGACAAACATTGGCGCACAGACTAATCTGATATATTTCTTCATAATCGTTTTCAGTTGTGGGTGAAAAAATTATTTGGTAAAAAGCCACATGGGCACCGCCGGATCTTTCTGATTAGCCTCTACCGACTTTGAATTGCGGGTAATCTCCGAATCCGGGTAGCGCATCCGCTGAATGCGGTTTCCCTGCAAATCGGGATTGACATTTGTGGGCATTGGAAAATCCAGGTAATTGTACTTCCTGATATCAGTCCAGATATCGCCGATCAGCAGCATCGCCTTAAACTTCTCTGTAATAATGTGCTTCAAAGTAAGCTTCCCTGCCCCTGCATTCACCGGCGACGAGGCGATGTAGGTGGCGATATCTGCATTGGAAACGCCCACTTTCCGCATATTGGCCGTGATCATTTCCAGGTAAGCACCGTAGCCGCTTGCGGTAGTACCAGCCGAAATTTCGGTACCTCCATTGAGCAGAAAACGCGCCTCCGCCTCGATCGCGGCCAGCTCGGCGTAAGGCATCATTACCAGCGGCGAGTTAATGCCCGAGTGCCAGGATGCGGCAGTAAGGTCCACCGTTGAGCCGCTGCCTGAACCAGGTACCACACCTGCGTAAACGGTCTGACTGCCTTTCAGCGAAATCACTTTCGGCAACCGCGGATCAACGACGCCCTGCTTTTCTCCATTCATCAGATCCACAAAGGTATTCGTGAAGGTAACCGACAAATTGCTCGTAGTATTCGGGATCGCAACGCGACTGTACCACGGGTTCAGGTTTTTGGAATTGTATTGCAGCTGAAAATCATCTTCGTTGCCTGTCATTCCTTTTTCCAATGCATCCAGTGCCGCCTGCGCAGCTGCTTGAGGGTTCTTTTTCGATAAATGCATGGCATACCTGGCTTTCAACGAATATGCCAGCTTTGTCCATTTGGAAACATCGCCCCCATAAATAAGGTCGTCAGCGACAGGTTTAGCGCCGCCGGTCTTGCCCAGCTCAGTAACAGCTTCATCGAGCAGCCGCTGCATGCTTTCGTAAATTTGCTGCTGGGTATCATAAGCCGGCGTAAAGTTTTTCTGGTCAGCCTGGGAAAAAGGGACATTCTCCCAGCTCACAGTAGCAAGTCCGAGATTGTATGCCATTAAAACTTTGGCAATACCCACATAAGCCGGCGCATTTTCGCTGGTACCCTTTTGAATAATCGCATTCAATTGCGGCACAACGTACAAATAGGTATTCGTCCATCCCAGCGTATTATCCGTTTCAGCATAGGTATCAATCCCGTTTGCTCCGATCGCATTGCCGAGCTGCTGCGCATACTGGCAGGCCACATAAGCCTGCTGGAAACTCGCCTCGCCGGTATAAAATTGAGCAGTTGGCAATAATTCCTGCAAACTTGCTTCCGCTTTCAGGGTCGGATCTACATTAATGTCCAGAAATTGATCGCAGCCTGCCAGAAACAGCATAGCGGCGCACATTGTCAATATTTGTTTCAAAGATTTCATAGGATCAGAAGTTAACATTTACGCCAAGCTGAAAACTCTTCGTAGCAGGATTGTTCCTGCCCACAAAACCGATCAGGTTTGTGCCTGAACCAAACGTAAGCGCCTCCGGATCATAGCCGCGAAAAGGTGTATTGAGGTAAAGATTTGTCCCGGTAAAACTGAACCGGACACCCCCTTTGAAAACGGTATTCGCAATCAGGTTCTTGGGCAATGCATAATTAAGGCTGACTGTCCTGAGCCTGAACCACGATCCGTCCTGAATATTAAAATCGGCTGCATTGCCCATGTAGCGGGCAGTGGAAGGATTGTAAAATGCGTCGTCGAGTACTACTGCTTTTGTATTCGGCACATAAGTAACTTGTCCGTCCGCACCTTTTTGCTCAACAACTCCCTTGAACACCACCTGTTCGTACCTTCGCTCCGTGATTTTGATCGACCCTGCACGGAATGCATTTCGTTCACCCAGATCAACCACATTGCCGCCCTGCCGCCATTCCAGCAGGAAAGACAAGCCCAGGCCTTTGTAGTTGAATGTGTTGGTCAACCCGGCTGTCCAGTCTGGCAATGCATTGCCGTAGGGCGTCGTTACCAGGCTCGTCAATGGAAATCCGTTTGCCTGGATCAGCTTCTGGCCGTCTGGTGCACGCATGTAGTCGAGCCCCCACAGATCACCCACTTTGCTCCCCTCGCGCACCTTCAATACCCCCCGGCTTCCATTATCGAAGTACGAAATCTCTTCCAGTTCATCAGGCATATCGATTACCCTGCCCGACATTTTGGTAAAATTGAGGGACATATCCCAGGTAAAACGGGAAGTCTGCACAGGTTTATAGGATACCAGCAGTTCCACGCCCTTGTTCCTGATCAAACCAATGTTGGTATAATAAAATGAGTATCCCGATACATTCGAAACCGGCGCCCGCACAATCTGGTCCTTGCTGTCCATTGTAAAATAGGTCGCATCAAGCATCAGCCTGTTTTTGAAAAACCTTAGTTCAGTACCAAATTCAATGGATGTTGTACGCTCCGGTTTAAGATTATCCGACGCAGTTGTAGACCGCCGCACATATCCGGGCACCGCATTATTGAATGGAAAATTATCCGCGATCTCATAATACGCGCCAATGACGTAAGGATCGGTACCTTTCCCAACCTGAGCCCAGGATGCACGCAGCTTACCATAAGTCAGGAAATTGTTTTTGGGAAGATTTTCAGTGAAGATGTAACCGGCACTGAATGAGGGGTAAAAGAACGAATTACTGGCAGTAGGCAGCGTGGAAACAATATCATTCCGGCCCGTTGCATTCAGGTAAAGCATTTCCTTATAGCTCAGCTTTGCATCCGCAAAAAAGCTGACAATGCGGTATTGGAGCGGAGAGTAAGGTCGCACTTGCTGGTTCCGGTAGCTGCTGATTTCGTCCGTGAATGGAGTTCTCCAACCTTCTCCGCGTTCATAGTAGCTGTTGGGCCGCCTGCTGTCCACAACTGAATTCCCGACCATCAACGAACCGTTCCAGTTCTCATTAAACTGTTTGGATGCAGTCACATAAAAGTTGGAGTTGATCTCGCGGTAATTGATGTATTCTTTGATCAAAAAACCTTTCACGGCTGTCCCGACGTCGAAAGTACTGTCTACCTGCCGGAACCTGCGCTCGTTAAATGCGTCGAACGTAAGCTGGTACTTCGCTGTCAGCCAGTCCGCTATTTTATAATCAAGGGTTATATCGGCGATATAGCGGTCCACTTTATCGATCCTCGGGCTTTTTTCCACCAGGTACCTCGGATTATCTGTAAAACCTGGCAACAGGTTTTTGTAAGAACCATTCGCATTAAGGTAATCATTGACATCGTAGGTATTAGGCCAGTAAGCCAAAGCACTGAAAATGGACTTATCCCCCGCCGGTGGCCGCTTCCCGCCCGACCGGATGTAGTTGAAAGACCCTGAAACCGAGAAGTTTTTGGCCAGGTTATATGTTCCGGCCAATTTCCCCGATGTTCGCGAAAAATCAGTAGTAGGCACGATCCCCTGCTGATAAGTATTGCCTACCGAAAAGTAAATGTTCCCCTTTTCCCCGCCTTTGGTAATGGAGACGTTGTTGTTGGTGCGATAACCGGTCTGGTAGAATCCCCTGAAATTGTCATAAATATTGTCGGTGCTATTACCGATAATGGAAGGCCCGAACGATTGGTAAGGTGTACGTTGCCTCACCTCCGTAGGCGAGATAAATTCCCCGAACCTGCCCTGAATGAAACGCGTCTGAATATCCGGCGATTTGCCCAGCACATCCATACCGCCGGAGAGAGAGACGGAAACATTCATCTTACCCGATTTCCCTCTCTTTGTTGTGATAATAATAGCGCCATTGGACGCACGCAGTCCGTAAAGGGCAGTCGCTGCGGGACCTTTCAACACCGACATACTTTCAATATCATCGGGGTTAATGTCGGCGGCGCGGTTGGTATTGGCAAATTGCTCTGACGCACCGGGAGAGGCTGAGCCTGCACTGGGAAGCGGGTTGCCGGCAGTAGTTGCATTGCTGATGATAATCCCGTCTATGACAAACAGGGGCTGGTTATCGGCGCTGCCGCTCAGCGAAGTGATACCTCTCAGGATAATATTCACCCCGGCTCCCGGGGCACCACCCGACCCTGTGATCACGGCCCCGGCTACCTTTCCCTGCAATGCACCGATCATATTAGGGTTTCCCGAGTTCCGGATCTCGTCTGACTTAATGGATTGTACCGAGTACCCGATCGCGCGTTTTTCCTGCGTCTGCCCAAGTGCAGTGACAACAACTTCATTCAAAATCGAAGCTTCTGATTGCAAGGTTACATTGACAACCTGCTGTCCGCCTGCAACAATCTCTGTGCGCTTGAAGCCGATAAAGCTGAAAACCAGCGTACTTCCCTGCGCAATCTGGATCGTATAATCTCCATGCTCATTGGTGGAAGTACCTTGCGAACTTCCTTTCACACTGACGCTGACTCCCGGGATCTCACTCCCCTCCTGGTCGCGCACCTTTCCTGTTACAGTCCCGGTTTGCGCATGTACGGCAATCAACGGAACAAGCCAAAAGAGCAGGAGCACACCTAACCTGCTGTGTAGTAGTTTATTCATTCTGTTAGTTAAGTTTGTTGTGACTTACAATGTAATTTAATATTCTTTCTACGAAAAGTATCAATGGCAATTATCCGAAATAATCCTGCGGTCACATAGCGAGGACAAAGTGCTTTGCTGGAGTGTCTATTCAAACCCGTTCAAAATCAATCTTGCTGTACTTACGCTGGGCTACCGCTGGCTGATCCAGTTTGAGACATTCTCGAAACTCAACCGGGCATTGCTCTGTCAACACCGCACAAGGACGAACCTGATCCGTCACAAAAAAACACTGACCCTGAACCACAAGCCTTTCGGAAAGTACCGGATACCACTCAGATCAGCCAGGAGCAGTCGGCAAAAGTGAAAGGAGTTTTGATCGTAAATGGTACATTATACTGGGCGATTACTCCACTAATGAGCTGGGATGATATCAACAATGTCCGGAATGCAGTTCACAAGTTTGGCGCTGAACTTGCCATTAATAAAATACAATATGATCCCTTTCAGCACTTCATTACTTCCGTCTCCATCCTGACAAGAAGCAGCCGCGGAGGCTCATCTGGCTCTGGCTCCCGCGAAGGTGAAGATGAATTCAGTCCTACCAAAGGTTACTCAGGTTATATTCGTCAGGGAGGAATCGGAATGGGACAGCTCCCTCCATCGCCACTTAGCAATGAACTTACAGACGATTTTGAAAAAGCATTGGTTCTCAAAAAACAAAACGAAGTCGCTTACTTTGAACACAAAGCAACAAGGAAGATAGGGGCCTTCTCCACCACGACTTTTTTGAAGGATGCATTGACAGGTAAGTCAGCAGAGAAACTCTTTTTATCCAAAGGCATTGGAAAATCGACTGACGACAAACTAAGGATAGCAGATACCTACAAAGAGCATGAACTCTATATAAATACCGAGCGCGCCACGTTCCAGGAATTGAATGCATTTCCCATCAATCAGGTTGAGAAGGTGACCGTCATTGATGGTTCTCCCATGAAAATGCTCTTTGTTTATAAAAAATAATGAAGGCGGCTCAAATGGGCCGCCTTCATTTATATACTTACTAATAAAAGCTACTTCAAATTCAGCTCTTCACCGATCGCTTTCACTTTCTCTTTCAAAGAAGCATAAACGCTGTCGAAATCTTCATTTCTTTCCAAAGCGGCGCGTACTCCCACGTAGAACTTGATCTTTGGCTCTGTACCTGAGGGGCGGCAGGTGAATTTGGTACCGTCCTCAGTGAAGAACTGCAATACGTTTGAAGGCTCAATTCCCATTTCACCGGAAGGAATGGAGCTGGTAGTTCCGCTTGCGAAATCTGTTGTAGTCAATGCTTTGTAATCGTCCATTCTGATTACCGGCGAGCCTGCGATTGTTTTTGGTGGATTTGCCCTGAAATCGGCCATCATCTGTTGAATTTCATCGGCACCGGTTTTTCCCTTTTTAGTCAATGAGATCAGCCCTTCGTAGTAGAAACCGAATTGCTTGTAGATTTCCATTAACATATCAAAAAGGCTCAGACCTTTGTCTTTCGCGTAAGCAGTCAGCTCGGCGATCATTGCACAGGAAGCGATCGCATCTTTATCACGCACAGCGTCACCGATCAGGTAACCATAACTCTCTTCGCCACCGCCGATAAACTGCTCTACACCCTCTTTTTCCCTGATTACCTGGGCGATATACTTGAATCCGGTCAGGGTATTATAACAGTTGACGTCGAAAGCCGCCGCCATTTTGTCGATCAAATCAGTGGTCACGATCGTTTTGCAGACGAACTGTGTACCTGTCAGCTTACCTGCATCTTTCCACGCATTCAAGAGATAATAGATCAATACGCTCGCTGTCTGGTTTCCATTCAAAAGCTGGATTTCGCCGTGGTGGTTCTTCACTGCGATACCTACCCTGTCGGCATCCGGGTCAGTTCCCATTACAAGATCAGCGTCGATCTCTTTTGCTTTTTCAACTGCCTTGGACATCGCTTCGCTTTCCTCCGGGTTTGGGTAAACGACAGTAGGAAACTGCCCGTTACCTTTTGGCTCAGCTTGTTCTTCAATCACCGTCACTGCCTCAAAACCCATTTTTGCGAGTAAGTTCGGAACCAATGTAACACCAGTTCCGTGCAACGGAGTATAGACAATTTTCAGATCTTTCTGACGGGCCAGCGCGTCTTTCGAAATGGACAATGAAAGAATATGGTTAATATATTTTTCATCGATTTCAGTACCGATTTTCGTGATTTTGGAAGCATCTCCGTCGAACTTAACTTCGTCAATCGACTGGATTGCATTCACTTCCCCGATGATATTGGTATCATGCGGCGCAACTACCTGAGAACCATCGTCCCAGTAAGCTTTGTATCCGTTGTATTCTTTCGGGTTGTGAGAAGCTGTTACTACCACCCCGCTTTTGCAACCCAGCTCGCGGATCGCGAAAGAAAGCTCCGGCGTAGGGCGTAACGATTCAAACAGATATACGCTGATCCCGTTTGCTGAGAAAATATCTGCGATAATGCGTGCAAATTCGTCAGACTTAATGCGGCTGTCGTGTGCAATCGCCACTTTGATCTCTTCGCCAGGAAAAGCTTTGTTCAGATAGTTAGCTAATCCCTGCGTGGCAGTACCGACTGTGTAGCGGTTCATTCTGTTTGACCCAATCCCGATCAATCCACGAAGTCCGCCGGTCCCGAATTCAAGGTCTTTATAAAATGCATCCGTCAGCTCGGTATCATTTCCTTCATCTATCAGTTGCTGAATGGATTGTTTCGTATCGATATCGTAATCACCGCTTAGCCAGCTGTTTACTTTGGCCATTACACTCGGTTCTAGATTTGCAGTCATAAGTAGTTGAAGTATGATTTGATTTTAAACTTATACCAGTGATTTTTTGTCGACGCCGGCTTCTTCGGTCGCGTCTTCTTTAACTGTTTCTTTCGCGGTTTTGTGGATCAATTCTGCAACAAGCCCCGTCCATCCGGTCTGGTGACTGGCGCCGCAGCCACGACCATTGTCCCCATGAAAATATTCATAAAACAGCACGTGATCATTGAAGTTGTTGTCCTTTTGCATCTTCTGATCGTGCCCGTAAACTGCCCGGTTTCCTTCGGTATCCTTCTTGAAAATGTCTATCAACCGACAGGCAATTGCCACAGCCGCTTCTTTAATAGTCGCCAGGTTACCCGAATTGGTAGGATACTCTACCATAAAATCCTCGCCATAATAAGCATGGAATTTCATCAGCGAGTCAAAAATGAGGTAGTTCAATGGAAACCAGATCGGTCCGCGCCAGTTGGAATTACCTCCCATAATATCGGTAAGTGCCTCCGCCGGGGTATAATCTACCTGTAAAACCTCGCCGTTGATATAAAACTTGTAAGGGTTCTGCTCGTGGTATTTGGACAACGCACGTACACCGTAATCTGAAAGGAATTCACTCTCGTCGAGCATTCTCTTCATGATCATTTTCATCCGGTGGCCGCGCAGGATCGATAGCAAGCGGTTTTCACCTTTGCCAGACTCAAACCAGCGCGATATCAATCTTGCCAGGTCAGGCCTGTTAGCCAGTACCCATTCAACCCTCCTTTTAAAAACAGGCAATTTATCCAGGTTCTGAGGATCAAGGATTTCGACTGCAAAAAGTGGTATCAATCCCACAATCGACCTGACTTTCAGCAGGATACTCTGTCCATTCGGAATGTGGATCACGTCATAGTAAAACTGGTCTTCCTCATCCCACAAGCTGATCGACGAATTCTTCCCGCCAATGGATTCCATTGCACCCGCAATATGCAGGAAGTGCTCGAAGAATTTAGACGCCATATCCTGGTACACGGGATGAACAAGCGCCACTTCAACCGAAATCCGAAGCATATTCAGCGTGTACATCGCCATCCAGCCCGTTGCATCAGCCTGTTGCAGCTTTCCGCCAAAAGGCATTGGAGTAGATCTGTCGAACACCCCGATATTATCCAGCCCTAGGAACCCGCCGCTAAAAATATTGTTCCCGGTATCATCCTTCTGGTTGACCCACCAGGTAAAGTTCAGGAGCAGTTTGTGAAATATCTTTTCAAGAAACTGGATATCCCCTACTCCATTGTTCTGCTCACGGTCTATCTCATACACTTTCCAGGTAGCCCAGCCGTGAACTGGCGGGTTCACATCTGAAAAATTCCATTCATAAGCAGGTATCTGCCCGTTGGGGTGCATATAGTACTCGCGGAGCAGGATTTCGAGCTGTCTTTTGGCAAAATCCGCGTCTACCCTCGCAAGCGGCACGCAATGGAATGCCAGATCCCAGGCTGCAAACCACGGGTACTCCCATTTGTCGGGCATTGAAATGATATTTGCCGCATACAAATGCTTCCAGCCCGAGTTACGGCCCCATTTTCGTCCCTGATTAGGTCCGGGCTGAGCAGGATCACCTTTCAGCCACTCGTATACATTGTAGTAATAAAACTGCTTGCTCCAAAGCATTCCGGCATAAGCCTGGCGCTGAATGGACCTTAAATCAGCATCAGAAACATCACGCTGCAAGTCGTCATAAAACTCGTCAGCCTCGCGGATCCGCTTTGCAAAAAGATCTTCAAAACCACCGAAAGGCTCAGAAATGGTGTGGTTAACAAACCGCAAACGGAATACTTCGCTGCTGCCTGCTTTTACCGTGCGGGTAAACCGGGCAGAAGCTTTGGTACCAATGTGATTAGGATTAACTGTGTTCGTTTTGCCTCCCGATACAATATAATCGTTGATCCCGTCTTTCGGATAAGCTGTGTTATTGGCAGTACCGTATAGCTTTTTGAAGTTTGTTTCATTCTCACAAAACAGCAGCTCGTCGGCATTATCCAGGTAAAGGTTGTATTTCCCGTGCTTCCGGTGCGTCACTTCTACCAAACGGTTAGAAATGCCGTTCATGATCGGTTTGTAATTGAAGGCTTCATAACCCCACGACCACGTATTCCGGAACATAATGGTAGGTAACACGGTAATCGGAGCATCTACCGGGCCGCGGTTAAATACCGTGACTTTCATCATGATATCTTCCTCATCTGCCTTCGCGTGCTCGATGAAGATGTCAAAGTAATCGTCATTTTCAAAGACGCCAGTATCCATGATTTCGTATTCAGGATCCTGCTTTCCCCGTCGGCCGTTTTCCTGGCGCAGCTTGTCGTAAGGAAAAAGCTGCTGCGGGTATTTGTAGAGCATTTTAGTGTAAGAATGCGTGGGGGTACTATCGAGATAATAGTACATTTCCTTCACATCTTCACCGTGGTTAGACTCCCTGTTGGTAAGTCCGAATATCCGCTCTTTTAAAATCTTGTCTTTATGGTTCCAAAAACCGAAGGAAAGGCAGATATGCTGCTTATTATCAGAAAACCCGCCAATTCCGTCTTCGCCCCACCTGTATGCTTTTGACAAAGCCATTTCGTGGGTAATGTAATTCCAGGCATCACCGTTTCCGCTGTAATCTTCCCTTACAGTTCCCCACTGGCGTTCGGACAAATAAGGCCCCCATTTCTTCCATCCCTTATTATCCTTTTGAAGGCTTAATCTTACCTTTTCAGCGCCGTTTGCCATTAATATTTATGTTATCGAAAGGAATGAATCTCGTTGTAAAATCTACCCAATTTAAAAAACCGGTCACCAAAAACACCAAAAACAGGTAGAAAATTGAAAACCCGCAATCCTATCAGGCATTTAATTGCATCGCTGCCAGGTCGGGATAGGACGATACCTCGAAGGAAACGTTGCCTGCGTAAAACCGCGTTAGCTGCTCTGCACGGGCAGATGTTTCAGAAAGTAACGGGTGGCGTTCCACTTTCAGCAGTGCCTCTACTTCCGTTACATATTCTTTGAACATAAGCGGGGTGGTAAGTTTGTAAATTTGTCCGTCGCTTGCTTTCAAAACGGGCACGGGCTGCGTAGTTCCCTGTGCATTCAGTGCGCCAAAACGAAGACGGGCATTGATATACTCTTCGTCCGTAGCACCGAAAACGATGTACTCAACCGGCTTTGCAATCGCATTGTTTGCATTGATCTTCTCGTCGAGCCCGGCAAGCAAAGCACGAAGCGCCCAGGTGTTTTTGCCCGTTCTGATCCGTTCACGGATAGACTGGCGAACGAGGTAAGTAAGTGCCTGCGTTACATTCAGCCCGATTTCGGCCATTTGTTTGAATATAAAAGAGGTCGGCGACATACCCGGAATCGTATTAGGATCATGAAGCAGAATGCGTCCGTCCTCGGTCAGAAAACCGTCGATACGCACACATACATCGATTCCGAGCTGCTCAAAAACCTGTGCGATTACCTGCTGGATTTCCTGATTTTTTTCAAGTGAAGTATCAACGGGAATGCGCTTACGGCTGGCGCCGGGCTTGTATTTGGCATTAAAATCAAAAACCTGTACCATTTTGATCACCTCACTCGGCGGCAATGCAAGTGGCTTTCCGTCGTCAAATTGAATGCAGCCGCACGAAAACTCCTGTCCATTGATATATTCCTCTACGAGCACCTGGTCTTCCGCATTCGAGCTGCTTAATGCTGCCGATGCATTGCCCGCAGCAAAGTAGGTATCCAGCTCAGCGATCAGTTCGGCAGGATGATAAATGGTTTTGTCTGTTAATACTACCGGAAAGCCGATGCCCTCATCCAGGTTGGCTATCTTCTGTCCCCAGGCTTGCTTCTCGGCACTTCCGAAAGATTTCCAGGTAGCAGCTTCGAGCTCAATCCTGAAAAAACACTGGTTCACTGCGGAGATAAATTCTTCAAGCGAATCCTCTTTCACGATCGCCACGCCGATGGACGAACCCTGGTGCGGCGCCTTGATCACCAGCGGCAGGCCGAGATGCTTTTTAAGTACCTGGAACAACAACGGATATTCGTCCGGGATCCAGCTCTTGTAAGTCAGTGTCCAGCTTTTCTTCTGCTGTCCATTGACCAGCGCAATCATTTCATTTTGTAAAATTTTATCAATACCCACCGCAGATCCCATCAATCCCGGGCCGCTATAAGGGATTTTATACCATTCCAGCAAACCCTGAATGGCGCCATCCTCGCAGTCAGGGCCGTGCATGGCGAGAAATGCGAAATCGAAATGGTTTTTGAATTCTGCGGGTGAGATGATCCTACCCAGCTCAGGCGGCAATGGCTCAGAAGCGAGCTCGGGAAAAGATTCTATATAGGTTTTGAAGCCTGCTTTCTGGTGTGATTTGGGTGGATAGAACTCGCGTATTTCACTGGAATACATCAGTTGCTTTTCAAGCAGGACAAATCGGCCAAAACTGTCAACAAATACAGGTATTGGCTCAAAAAGTGACTTGTCGAGGTACTCAAAAGCTGTTTTTCCACCTGCAAATGATATCTCTCTTTCTCGTGAAGGGCCTCCAAAAAATATTCCGATACGCATAGTATAATCCCGGTTTTTATTCAACACGCGCAAGATAAGCTACTATTTGGGAGGAATCAATCTGTATGAAAAAACTGGCAGGTTTAAAACAGCAAAAGGCAGCTCCCTTTGCTGAGAACTGCCTTTTTCAATGATTTTATATAGATCTGACAGTTAAGCCAGCGCCGGTACGTTTACGGAAACAACCTTGTTAATGTAAGGTACTGCTTTACGAATTGACTCTTCAAGACCCGCACGAAACGTCATAGCGCTCATTGGGCAGCTTTGGCAAGATCCCTGCAATTCAAGCTTCACAATGTTATCATCAGTCAATTCAACAAGTTTCACATCACCACCGTCAGCATGCAAATAGGGCCGCACTGATTCCAGTGCCTGCTCAATAAGTTCTAATGTTTTTTCTTTGGAATCCATTGGTTCTATTATGTATTTGCTAAGATGCAAGATAATATTCAAAAAATCAAATCCTAATCAGGCCCGAAATCAAACCTGAATCTCGACAGGAACAGTCTTATCTTTATTCGCATTGCGGATTGCAACCTGCTGCGCGAGGGCTTCTGCCGTGTCCCTGAATGCATCGTTAACAATCGGGTTTGTATTCATTACAGCGGGCCTTCCCTCATCTCCTGCCTCTCTTATCCCCTGCACAAGCGGTATCTGGCCCAGCAGCGGCACATCGAATTTATCTGCCAGCTTCTGCCCGCCACCTTCTCCAAAAATGAAGTACTGGTGATCCGGCAATTCTTCCGGCGTAAACCACGCCATATTTTCTACAATCCCTAAAATGGGGACATTGATCTGTGGTTGTTTGAACATCGCCAAACCCTTCATTGCGTCTGCCAGCGCTACCTTTTGCGGGGTAGTAACCACTACTGCTCCCGTTACCGGCACTGTTTGCACGAGGGTAAGGTGGATATCACTGGTACCTGGCGGCAGGTCGATCAGCAGATAGTCGAGATCTCCCCAGTCAGTATCTGCAAAAAATTGTTTCAAAGCCTGGCTCGCCATGGGTCCGCGCCACACAACTGCGCTGTCAGGCGGAGTCAAAAATCCGATTGAGATCATTTTAATCCCATATTGCCGGATCGGGTTGATGTAATTTTTTCCGTCTTTCGGAGTAATGGTCGGCTGCATGTTTTCAGCGCCGAACATCACCGGGATAGACGGGCCAAAAATATCAGCATCGATAATCCCTACCTTCGCACCCGAACGGTGAAGTGCCATGGCCAGGTTTGCGGTCACGGTAGATTTCCCTACTCCACCCTTACCGGACGAAATAGCGATCACATTTTTCACACCGGGAATCAGCGGACCTGTTTGCCGCGTAGAGGTTACATTCGCTGTAAGCTTGATAATTACCTCAACATCAGGACTCAGATGTTCGTGGATCGCATTCTCGCAATTCCTTCTGATCAGTTCCTTGAGGGGGCAGGCGGGGGTTGTTAAAACAACTGTAAAATGAACCTGATTAACTCCGATCTCAATATCCTGGATCATACCGAGTGTCACCAGGTCTTTTTTCAAATCCGGCTCTTCGACAGTACTTAGCGCCTGTAATACTTTTTCTTTATTGATTGTAAATTCTCCCATTACGATGGTTGAGGACCTTAACTAATTCTATCCAACACAGAAAATGGTCTTTGAGTTTGTTATGAAACGGGAAATTCTCCAATTCTCCTTTCTACCTCATTCATCTCTTCTGTGACGTCAATTTTTCGTGAAACTTCATTCAGCTTGCTCCAAAGCGTTTTCAAAAATTTCAAATGCGTTTTCGAGAATCCATGCAGTGGACGGTGGTTGAGCGTCAACATGATTTTATCCCATTGACGCATTAAATCCTGCGAATCGGAGGCAACATAGGTCTTTGCAAATGCATTAAATATATAATCTTCCGCGATTTTGCTGGGATGGATCAGATCGGGTTCATAAAAACGGTAGTCACGCAGCTCGTCCACCATAATCTCGTACGATGGAAAGTAGCTGATGTGCTTATACTTCTCGCAAAGCCGGTGACAAACGAGCCTCAGTATGGACTTACTAACCTGGTTAAGCGGCAAAGTATCTTTCGTATGACGGACAGGGCTTACAGTCAGGACAATGCGTAGGTTCCTGCGGAACATCAGCAGTTTCTGTACAAGGGGCTCCATTGCCTTGATGATCTGATCAGGATGCAGGAGCTCCTTAATAAACTGGTCTGCAGGGAGCTTGTGGCAATTGCCGATGATCATGTTGCTGGCCTTGTGCCTGTAAGCGTACGCAGTGCCAAGTGTGATCACAAGCAGATCGGCCTCTTTCAGGAAAGCACCGACTTCCATTAAATGCGACTTGATATTGGTTTCCAGCTCTGACTGACTGCCCGCCCATTGCGAAGAGTGAAAATCGTGGTGTAACCAGATATCATCTTCTGTTTTCATGAACAACTCAGAAGCCGGATACCGCTCTTCAATGGCTGAATCAATTGTTTTGGCGATGGTAAGCGGGTTAAAAATCGTCCCCAGGGGATTGTTAAGCACCGGGAATTTATAGCCTGCAAGCTGCTGACCCAGAACATCCGCAAAGCAGGATCCGAGCGTCAGGACTTTCGACTGGTGGTCCATCTTCCATTCGGAAGCGGCAATTTCTACTTCTGTACTGAATTTGATTTCTTTCATAACAACATTGAGTCCGGGCATACAAAGGTAACTTTTAAACCGCTGGAGAATCGCTTTGTGCCTGTTATTCTGGAAAGGTTTAGGTTTAGGATGTCAAAACACACAGCTAATTATGGAAGAACCCTCTTATCAATTCTCCTTTCAAAAAGAGTATCAATATGAATTTGTAAGTCTCGGCGAAGACAAAAATGTTAGAAAACTCGTCACGTTTTCAGAAACGGAAAGTGAAAACGTGTTCAATCTTGCTCTGTTCGACATTCTTGATTCTGGGAAATGCAGTAACAACACAGAGACAAGAAACCAAGATATGGCTAAGGTAGTGGCCACCGTTTTTAAAATTGTTGTAGATTTCCTGGAAATCGAAAAAGACTATGTAGTTGTTTTTAGAGGGAATGATCCGAGAAGGCATAGGCTTTATCGGATTGCAATATCAAGAGAACTAAAACAATTATCAGAAAAATATGTTATTTTAGGAGTAACCAATGATAGCATTGGGCACTTTCTACCAGATCAATCTTACGACCTATACGTAATCACAAATAAGCTATGAGAGACAAAAAGAACGAAGTCGAAGTTACAAGATTGTCGGCTGCAACACTGATTAAGCATGAATTACAAATTGTAAATGCTATGCTGAAAAAAGTTGATTTATCTAAAATCAAAACTCTTGCTAAGGAAGAATGCGCCAGATAAGCCTACCGAGTTTGGCAATCTTTGGACTTGCAATTACAACTTTGCTGGGATGTTCAAGGCCAGATGCTATTGCTCAGCAACATCAAACATACACCTTCGCCTCCACTCCGTCCTGGCAAGACGAATTTAACCAACCCGGGCAGCCGGATCCGGCAAAATGGTCTTATGCGCTGGGAGATCACGGTTGGGGAAATAATGAACTACAGAACTATACCGACAAGATCGAAAATGCCAGAGTGGAAGACGGCAACCTTGTTATTACCGCGATCAAAGAGAAGTCGGGTAAAGCGGAGTACAGTTCGGCCAGGCTGGTGTCCAAAGGCAAAGGAGATTTTCTATATGGTAAAATTGAAGTAAGGGTCAAACTGCCGAAAGGAACAGGCACCTGGCCCGCTATTTGGATGCTGTACAGCGAGAATAACTACGGAAACAAGAGCTGGCCGGACAATGGAGAGATCGATATTATGGAGCACGTCGGCTTTGACCAGGATCGCGTACACGGTAACATCCACACCAAAGCATTCAATCATGTTGCCAAAACAAACAAAGGTAACAACGTGATCGTAGACCAGGCTTCGGAGGACTTTCACGTGTATTCCTGCGAATGGACACCTGCATCCATTACGATACTGGTTGACAACAAACCTTACTTTGTTTTCCTGAAAGAAGCCGCCTATCAATGGGCAGAGTGGCCCTTTGACAAGCCTTTTCACCTCATTTTGAACATAGCCGCAGGCGGTAACTGGGGCGGGCAAAAGGGCGTGGATGACAGTGTATTCCCTCAAAAAATGGTGGTCGATTACGTGCGCGTTTACCCGCTGGCGGAGAAAAAGTAACTTTGAAAATCCACCGCACGGAGGTATCTTGCATCATGGATAATTTTGTTGTTTCCGCCAGAAAATACCGCCCTGTTACCTTTGATTCGGTGGTTGGGCAATCACACATTACTACTACATTAAAAAACGCGATACGTACCAATCACCTTGCGCAGGCCTTTCTTTTTTGCGGACCAAGAGGAGTTGGAAAAACAACCTGCGCACGTATTCTGGCAAAAACGATTAATTGTCAAAACCTTGGAGATGATGTAGAAGCTTGCGGTGAATGCGAATCCTGCGTCAGCTTCCAGAACAATGCATCATTTAACATCCATGAACTTGATGCTGCGTCCAACAACTCTGTTGAAGATATCCGCAACCTGATCGACCAGGTGCGTTATCCGCCTCAAACCGGCAAGTACAAAATCTACATCATAGATGAGGTGCACATGCTTTCGCAGGCTGCATTCAATGCTTTTTTGAAAACGTTGGAGGAGCCACCCAGCTATGCGATTTTCATTTTAGCCACCACAGAAAAGCACAAGATCCTGCCCACTATCCTGTCCCGGTGCCAGATCTTCGACTTTAACCGCATCCAGTCCAAGGACATTGCTTACCACCTGGCCGATATCGCCAAAAAAGAAGGTATTGAGACGGAAAGCGAAGCTTTGGAGCTTATCGGACAAAAGGCTGACGGTGGCTTGCGCGATGCACTTTCGATGTTTGACCTTAATGTGACTTTTTCCACGGACAACCGGCTTACCTATGCCGCCGTTCTGGAAAACCTGCACATTCTGGATTATGATTATTATTTCAAAATAACCGACGCGCTCATCGCCGGCAGCATTGCCCGTTCCCTGGTTTTATTTGACGAAATCTTGAGAAAAGGCTTTGATGGGCATTTGTTCGTTGTAGGACTTTTGGAGCATTTCAGAAACCTGCTAGTTTGTAAAGATCCTGCAACTGTGACCTTGCTTCAAGTTTCCGCCTCTGCTGAGCGCAAGTACCTGGAACAGTCGGCGGCGGCGGATATGAGCTTCCTGCTTTCTGCATTGAGCATTACCGGTCAGTGCGACATTAATTACAAGTCTGCCAAGAACCAGCGATTACATGCAGAGCTCTGCCTGATGAGGCTCGCCAATATTCCCAATATCCTTCAATTAAACTCACTGGCAGCCGTTGATGAAACGGCAAAAAAAAAAGTTGAGCCTGAGCCCGAACCAGTAAGAAGCGGCCCGGCAGCCAGCGAGATTAACTCAGTTCCGCAGAGTAATGGAAGCGCACAGGTAACCGCACCCGCTGTTGCACCTGCGCCGGTTACATCTTCAAAATTGAAAAATACAATTCCGTTGGCTATGACGCCGCCGGTCAGCTACCAGCCAGCAGCAAAAACCGTCGCCGAAACCCGTCAGCAGGATAGTGGCGCATTTACAAACGGGATCAGAAAGGAAGAATTAAGCTTTGAAACACTTCAACGACTTTGGTATGAGTTTGCTGAAAAACGCCGGGAAGGTGGAAATTCCACTACAGAAGAACTTACCCTGAGAAGCGAATTTAAACTGGAAGGTTCTTCCATTGAAATTGCGCTGGCGAACACTCACCAACTTGAAGCACTCCAGAATGTGCGCTACGAGCTGCTCAGCTTTTTGAAAAGTCGGTTGAATGCACCAAAATTAGATGTGAATGCGCGGGTAGCACCGCAGGAGGTAAACCGCCTTCCATATACTCCCGCTGAAAAATTCAATTATATGGCGGAGAAAAATCCTTATCTGCTTGAACTGAAACAGGCGCTCGGCCTGGACGTGGATTTTTAAGATTTGGAGCGGGCCAGAAATTGTTGGTGAAGCTGTACGACCTGCGGAATCAATGCGGCATTTTCATCATTTGTGATAATAAAATCAGCAATTTCACTTCGGACTTCGTCAGATACCTGCCGGTCTATGATCGCCCTGATCTCCTGCTCCGACCTGCTGTCACGCTTTAATATCCTCGCAACCCGAAGTGACGCCGGGGCTTCTACCACAATTACAAAATCGAGCGTATTTCCATCACCTGCTGCTTTCATGATCGCAGCTTCCTTGATCACATAAGCATCGCCGGAATGACGGGCGACCCAGTGCGCAGTATCTTCCTGCACAACCGGGTGAATGATCGCATTCAGCTTTCTGAGCAAAGCTTCGTCTTTAAAAACAACAGAGGCAACAAATGCAGTATCGTATTTACCTTCGGAGTTATAAGCAGCCGGACCAAGTAACCCGGTAACTTCGCGCCTGATACCTTCGTGATAGTTTGTCAGCCACTTTGCCCGCGAATCAGCGTTATAAACGGCGATACCAAGACAGCTAAACAGCTCACAAACAACACTTTTACCGGAGCCAATTCCACCTGTAACGCCAATTTGAAGCGGAGCTGACATGATCTTAGCCGGTTTACTTACAATGGTACATTCAGAAATTGAGCTACCTCAAAACTTACGAACACATCGCGGTGACTCACATCGACCAACGGTGAAACGGGCAAAGGAATGGGCAGGTTTTCGTCGTAGTTGTTCTGGATCTTAGGTGTGGGCACAGAGATCCGGATGGTATCAGGATAGGTTTTGATCAGTGAAACCGGACCGTCGACTGAAATCAAAGAAGGAGATACATTGATAATGCTGGAAATCACATAACCTTCCCTGACCTCAATCCCGGCGCTATCTACCCTGATCGGGATAATCTTCCTGATTTTGGGTTCAAAACTCAGCTCAAAAGTATCGGATACCACATAGTTCACATGCAATCCGGGAAAGAGCTCGGCAACCTGGTCGGTAAGAGCGGTGGAATTGATCACATTCCTCACATTAGGATTGACCACTTTATAAACCACCGGATTGGCATTGAAATTCAGCCATGATTTTTGAAGTAATCTCCAACCGTCGCCCGAAACATTGACAGAGATCCGGCGTGGCAGTGGCTGCATGGGAACATACGATGCATTATCGTACTCGATTTCCAGCGGGTAATTCAGCTTGATGGAATAATTATCCCTGTTCAGCACATTCATCAGCCAGAAGAAAGACGCAGCCAGCAAGCATCCAATAAAGGTTTTGATTCGATTTTGGTTTGGTGGTACGTAATTCACGGCCAACTAGGTTTATCCTGCTATTGTGCGTGAAATTGCCGATTTTTCGACAGTTAATTTAACTCCTTTGTCAAGTTCAAGCGTTACAGTAGCTTCCTCGACAGTATAAATTCTTGCATGTATCCCTCCTATCGTCACCACCTGGTCGCCCTTTTTCAGGTTAGTCAACAGCTCTTTCTGTTCCTTTTGTTTTTTCTGTTGCGGACGGATCATGAAAAAATAGAATACACCGATGATTCCGACCCACATTACAACCTGGTAAATCATTGTTTGAGAACCGTCGGTTGCTGCTTGTGCTAAAAGAGAAAGCTTCATTTGAATTAAATGGATTAGGTAAGTTCAAAACCGTAAACCGGTCTTAAATGGATAGAGTTGAGTTATTTGGATTCTTGCGGCTTAGGTGCTGCATTCACAATTCCTTTAAGTCGCAATTCAGAATATGCAGGTTCTGTATTTGCATAAACCGTGATCGTTTTCACTTGCGGGCCGCTCTTGTTTTTACTGTCAAACCGCACTTTGATACTCGATGTCTGATTCGGCCCGATAGGCTCTTTCGGCCATTCAGGTGTGGTGCAGCCGCAGGAAGATGAGATATTGTTCAGAATAAGGGGATATTCACCCTCATTTTTGAACTTGAACTCGTGTTCCACGATTGCGCCTTCCTGTATCGTCCCAAAATCATAAGATGCACTGTCGACCAATGCAAAAACAGGCATTTTTGAAGATGCCTGTTTTTCATTTTCCCCTTTTTCGCTTTTTGAACAATTGAAAAAGGACAGCGAAACTGCAAGGAGTATGCAAGTGAATATTTGTTTCATATAGCGGCTCAGCTTGCCTGACCTTTGATCTGCGCCATCAGGCGGTCTACGTCTTCAAGTAACTTTTCAGCCTTCTCGCGCGCATCGTTTACAACACGCTCTCCTTCTGAACGTGAAAAATTGTCAGGCTGATCTTTCTTGTCTATAAGGTCCTGAACTACCTCCTGAAGTTTCTCACGATACTTGGACAGGCGGTATGTTAATTGTGTTCTGAGCACTTCGCCCTTATCGGGTGCATAAAGGATTCCCAATGCAGCACCTGTGACACAACCTGTCAAAAATGCAATTAGACTGTTACTGGTTTTACTCATGATTTCCTAGTTTTAGCTGTTGAGTCGGCCATAGGCTTCCTATATCCGACAGCTCCAAAAATTATTCCATTGTAATGCACAGCCAAAGCCGGCATTACTTATTATCGATCAGTCCGCGGCCGCTTTTCCGGATAACTCCTTCTTTTGCGAGTTTCACCGAAAGCACGTCGAGGACGCCGTTTACAAACTTACCACTTTTTGGGGTACTGTACCTTTTTGCAATTTCAATAAACTCATTGATGGTAACTTTCACGGGTATTCCGGGAAAATGAATGAGCTCTGCCAATGCTGTTTTGAGGATGATCAGGTCAACCAATGCGATCCTTTCCAGTTCCCAGTTTTTAAGCTGATCATCAAGATACAGATCATACTGGTCACTTTCGGCAACTACGATCTTGCATAATTCTTCGACAAACTCGCGGTCTTCCTCCCAATCTTTTGTGAGCGGCGCCAGCTGGAATGTACTGATATCATCAGCTGATTTCAATGTTTTGATAGCAAGGCTCCGGATCAACTCGCTGTGATCCACCCAGTACAAATCGCGCTGTTCAAGGTAATCAAGCGGAACTTCATGTTTCAGGATCACCTGACGCAGCACGTGCTGCACCAATGCCTGATCTTCTTCCGGAGTGTGCGAAGCCTGGCGGCAGTAAGCTTCATAAACCTCATCCTTCCGAAGTGCGTCCCGGTATGTTTTACGGATCACGCCCATTTCATTACTCCAGTTGATCCCGCTTCGGATGATCTCCTCTTCAAGGCCTTTATCTGCTGCAAGAAGCTGGATTACCCGATTGGAGTTCAGTCCTGAGTCTTTCGGAAAAGGCGACTCCGGGTCATCATATTTTCTCTCCCTGTCGATCTTGGCCTGATGCGAAAGTTCGATCAGCATGGAAAGTATCCGTACAAAATCGACGTGGATCAGCTCGGTTTCATTTAAAACCCTTCTTACCAGCTTTTCTCCGTCCGACTTAGTTTGCCTGTCATAAGCTTCATAGGCGCTTCTTGCCACACGTACCACGCGGTCTGGCAATTCCTCATCTTCGCTCAGTTTGCCGTTTTTGATGAATTCGTCCAAAGCAATACTTGCCAGCTTTTTCATGCCCGACAATTTTTGTTTGTCCTGAAATTCCATCGAATTCAGATCAGGCGCGAAAGCCTCCTCAATGTGATCCAACGCCAGCAGGCGGTTTGCGTCAGCAGTCAGTTGCCTAGCATAAAGTGCCTGAACAGCCTTGGTCCTTAATAATCTCCTATTCAGCATAAGCCGGGACTAATTGTATAAAAGTACAGTAATTCAAAGAACGTTTCTTCATATAAAGGCAAGGTTGGTCTTGTACCCTGCGGGAGCATCTAAAATTTAGCGCGAAATTAGCGTATTTTGTTCACATTCGAAAAAATGAAACACCTGCCTTAAATTTGCAACGTTTTAAATAAATAGGATGTTGCCTATTCCAAAGCTACATTTTTCTTACCCAAAGCATAGCCGGTGAAATCATTAAAGTACCTCAATAAGTACTTATGGAAATACAAATGGTACCTTATTCTTGGTATCATCTTTACTGTAATCTCCAACCTTTTTGGCATTATCCCCGCACAACTTGTGCGTTATGCGCTTGATCTGGTGATCGAAACGCTGGATATCTACTACCTTTATAACGGAGTGTCGCTGCAAAGTAAAATGTACGACATTTTTGCATTCAGTATCCTGCTTTACGGCCTGTTGATCCTTTTGATGGCTTTACTGAAAGGGATCTTCTTATTTCTGGTGCGACAGACCATTATTGTCATGTCGCGGCACATTGAATTTGCACTTAAAAACGACATTTACCAGCACTATCAAACCCTTCCGGCCGCATTCTTCCGCCGTCACAGCACCGGTGACCTGATGGCGAGGATCTCGGAAGACGTAAGTAATGTGCGCATTTACGTGGGCCCGGCATTGATGTACGGGATCAACCTGCTGGTTCTTTTCGTGCTGGTCATTTCCTATATGGTTTCTGTAAGTGCCAAGCTGACATTCTACGTTTTGCTGCCGTTGCCTGTACTCTCTGTGAGTGTGTATGTGGTCAATAGCCTGATCATGAAACGTTCCCAGGAAATCCAGAAGCAACTCTCGGCCCTTTCGACTTATGTTCAGGAAGCTTTTTCAGGAATACGTGTAATCAAGTCTTTTGTTCAGGAAAAACACTCTTACGACAATTTCGAAAAAGAGGCCGAAACATTTAAAGTGAAGTCTCTCGCGCTCACCAAAGTGGACGCATTCTTTTACCCGGTGATCATTATGCTGATCGGGTTGAGTAATATCTTGATCATTTATGTAGGCGGACAGGAGATTATCAATGGCCGGCTTACGCCCGGGAACATTACCGAGTTCATTTTGTATGTCAATATGCTTACCTGGCCGGTAATGGCGCTGGGCTGGACAACCAGTCAGATCCAGCGTGCAGCCACTTCTCAGGCCCGTATCAATGAATTTCTGAATGAAAAAACGCCTTTGGTTTCCGAGAAGAATCTTGTGAGGCCGCTGGACGGCGGGATCCGGTTCGAGCACGTGAACTTTGTTTATCCGGATTCAGGTATCCAGGCGTTATATGACTTTGACCTCGACATTAAAGCCGGCGAAACGGTTGCGATCCTGGGAACGACGGGATCAGGAAAAAGTACGCTGGCGCACTTGCTCTGCCGCCTTTACGATCCGACCGGCGGACAGATACTGATAGACGGTACTCCTATGAAAGATTATGATGTACACGCGTATCGCCGGCAAATAGGATATGTACCTCAGGATGTATTCCTCTTCTCCGACTCTATCCAGAACAATGTACGGTTTGGCACACTCGATATGCCATTTGAACGCATTGAACAAGCCGTAAAAGACGCTGATCTTTATAATAACATCATCGACTTTCCGCAGGGCTACGATACGGTGCTGGGTGAAAGGGGTATCACGCTTTCGGGCGGTCAAAAACAAAGGCTGTCCATTGCACGCGCCATTGCACGCGATCCCAAGATTCTGGTGCTCGACGATTGTCTTTCGGCTGTTGATACTAATACCGAGAATATCATTCTCAATAATCTGAAACGGATTATGGACCATCGTACCTCGGTCATTATCTCGCACCGCGTTTCCTCAGCGAAGCTGGCGGACAGGATCGTGGTACTGGACGAAG
Organism: Dyadobacter sp. Leaf189; assembly: GCF_001424405.1. GTDB lineage: Bacteria > Bacteroidota > Bacteroidia > Cytophagales > Spirosomataceae > Dyadobacter. The sequence goes on along the minus strand of NZ_LMPS01000001.1, from coordinate 1,353,126 downwards.
GAAAGATCATCGAGCAAGGTACGCACGCAGAACTAATGGCGAAAAACGGCGCGTATAAAGAGCTGTACGAAAAGCAGCTCATGGCCGAGGAAGTCTAGCCGAGATTATTTCACCAACCTTTTTACCTCTGCTTTCAGCTCTTTCATTTCCTGGTGGAGACTTTGCAGGCTCACCTGCTGAGTATCGGCTTCCAGATTGAATGTCAGCTTACTGCTCACCTGCCACATTTCCCTGATCTCATTCTGATCTATGCGGATAGGTGCGTAATCGGGGTTCAGGGATACCAGGTTTACAAAACCGGAATTCGCTTCTTTCTGGATCTTTTTGACGAGCACACTATCGGCAGTCACAACGACGTACATCCGCCGGTTGCTCAGGCCATCCATATCATCAACAGCTTTCCCCACGATCCACTCTCCCGATTGCAGCACAGGCGACATACTGTCTCCATCCACCTGAAAGCCGCGAAACGTGGCATTCCGGTACTCGGGAAGCGGAATACCGAATGCCGGCAAACGCTCAAACCATTGCGCGTCACCGATATTGCTCGGGTAACCCGCAGCCGCTTTTGCATTCACCAGTACGATATTCTCTTTGCCCTCGCTGTCGACTGTCACTACTTTCGGGGTGACAGAAACTTTATCTGAATGCAGGTATTTCTGGCTGCTTTCACCAAAAAGCCAGAGCGGATTAATGTGATACTTCTTTAAAAGCTCCTTCACAACCTGCCCCGGAATGCGCGTGCGGCCTCGTTCTATATCGGCCGTAGTCGCGCTGATGCCCAACTCTTCCGCGAATGCAGCCTGGGTCAGATTCAACTCTTCTCTTACTTGTTTGAAACGTTTAAATTCTTCTTCGGTCGGCATTTGTCAGTTGATCAGTTACTCGAAACCTATGTCTTTTCAAAAATAATATTATTTTGGAATATTTCCTTTTCTCAGATGGAAATGATCCATATATTTGGAATAAATCCATCAACACGTAAAAATTCCAATTTGTGGACCGCACGATATTACATCTGGATCTTGACACCTTCTTCGTCTCAGTCGAGCGGAAGAATGACAGCCGGCTTGAAAATAAGCCGGTTATGGTCGGCGGCGTGGGCGATCGCGGGGTAGTTGCCGCATGCAGTTATGAAACGAGAGCATTTGGCGTCCATTCCGGTATGCCCATGAAAACAGCTAGAATGCTTTGTCCCGAGGCGATCGTCATACGTGGCGACGCGGGTGTTTATTCCAAGGAATCGAAGATCGTGTCTGAGATTATCAGTGAAACAGTGCCCGTTTTCGAAAAAGCCAGTATCGATGAATTTTATGCTGATTTGTCGGGAATGGATAAATTCTTTGGCTCCTACAAGCTTGCTACCAACCTGGGAGAGCGCATCAGGCGGGAGAGCGGACTGCCGATTTCACTGGGGCTTTCTACCAGTAAGATAGTCGCGAAAGTGGCGACAGAGGAGGCAAAGCCCAACAATCACCGCAAGGTGGAAGCAGGAATGGAGAAGTCCTTCCTTGCGCCAATGCCGGTCAAGAAGATCCCGATGGTGGGAGAAAAGACGGATAAGATCCTGCAAAATATGGGAATCCGGTATGTGAAGACGATTCAGGATATGCCGGTGCAGGTAATGAGCCAGGTTTTGGGTAAAAACGGCGTACTACTCTGGAACCGCGCCAATGGGCTGGACAACTCGCCGATTATCCCGTTTCACGAACGCAAGTCGATCTCCAATGAGCGCACTTTTGGGAAAGATACGGGGGATATCAGAAGAATGCGCGAGATGATCCGTGCGATGGGAGAAAACCTGGCGTACCAGCTTCGCTCAGGCAACAAGCTGACTTCGTGCATCTCTGTCAAGATCCGGTATTCCGATTTCAATACCTTTTCAAAACAGGTTAAAATCCCCTACTCTTCGGCAGATCACGTGCTGATCCCGCATATAGAGCGGTTGTTTGACCAGCTTTATAACCGCAGAATGATGGTAAGACTGGTAGGAGTGAATTTTAGCGACCTGGTATCCGGCAATCACCAGATCAATATGTTTGATGATTCCGAAGAGCGGCTGAACCTGTACCTGGCCATGGACTACATACGTGATAAGTACGGGATTGACGAGCGCGGAAACTCCATTATCAGCTGGGCAACCACGCTGGGCATACCTAATATTTCAAGTATGGGAAACCCCTTCAACGGCGACCCACCCATTATCCCGGCGCACAGGAATGCCTGAGTTGAATATCAGGCTGCGTCTTGCTGCAAGGTTTGTATGTTATTCAACTCATTGGTAATCAAATGCTGCTCTTCTTCCAAATCGAAATCGTCCTGCAATCCCAGCCAGAATTTAGGAGAAGTGCCAAAGTACTTCGCAAGCCTGAGTGCCGTATCCGCAGTGATCCTGCGGCGCCCTTTGATGATCTCGCTGATTCTTGTTTGCGGAATTGAAGTATCCTTTGCGAGTTTGTAAGCGCTGACTCCCATTGGCGCAAGAAACTCTTCCTGCAGCACTTCACCCGGGTGAACATTTTCAAGCTTTTCCATTGAGTATAATTAATGATAATCCACAATTTCTACTTCCAGCGCATTTCCATCAACCCATTTGAATATGATCCGCCACTGGATATTGACACGAATGCTATAAAAGTCCTTCAAATTGCCTGACAACTTTTCCAGGCGGTTTGACGGCGGAATTCGGAGGTCAGCCAGATTCTGTGAGTTATTTAACATTCTCAATTTCCGTCTCGCAACGGATTGAATATCCATAGGTAGCGAGGTTATCCGCTCTCCAAGCCAGATCCTTTCCGTGATTTTGGACGAAAAACTCACAATCATAACGTACCGCGTTAGTAACGTTCAAGGTAAGTATAAAGTTTAAATTCTCAACAAAATGCTACTCAACTGTCACTCGTATTTTAGCCTGCGGTTTGGGATGATTCCGGAGGAGGAGTTGCTCCGGCTCGGGAGGGAGCATGATTATGATTGCATGGCGCTGACGGATATTAATAATACCTCCGGCTGCCTGAACTTCGTGCGGCTGGCACCGAAGTTTGACATTAAACCTGTTGTAGGGATAGACTTCCGCAATGGGATTGAACAGCAATATATTGGGCTGGCAAAAAGCAATGCAGGATTTCAGGCTTTGAATGGATTCTTGTCCAAACACCTGAACGAGAAGACCAACTTTCCAGATACCGCGCCGCAGCTTACAGATACTGCTTTCATATACCCTTTTGAAAAAGCAAATACAGCCAGAAAACAGCATTTCGGAGAGAATGAATTTATTGGCATTTCGCTGAAAGATCTGAACAAGATCCAGTTCTCGCATTTGATAAAATTCAAGGAGAAACTGGTTATTCAGCAAGCAGTTACATTCAGGCACAAAAAAGATTTCAATGCACACCGCCTGCTGCGCGCGGTTGACGGAAATACAATGCTCAGCAAATTGCTCCCGTCGGAAACCGGCTGCGAAGACGAGCAGATCGTGCCGCGTAAAGTACTGACTTACCATTTTAACCAAAAAGATTTCTCAACGATCATTTACAATACCGAAAAGCTGCTGGATGAATGTAATGTTCATTTCAAATTTGGGGATGAGCGTGAACATCAGAATTTGCAGGTCTTTGGTCAGAGCAAAAGGGACGATTACCAGCGCATTTTCCAGCTCGGCTGTGATGGACTGAGGTACCGCTACGGCTCGAATGTGAATGATGTCATACTCGACCGGTTCAATATGGAGCTGGAGCTGATTGAGAAACAGAATTTCATCCCCTTTTTTCTCGTCAATCACGCAATTACCAGCTATGCGCGGGAAAAAGGATACTACTACGTCGGACGCGGGAGCGGCGCAAACAGCATTATCGCCTATCTGCTGAATATCACCAATGTAGATCCGATCGAGCTTGATCTCTACTTCGAGCGGTTTATGAATTTGTACAGGAAAAATCCGCCCGACTTTGACATTGATTTCTCCTGGCGCGACCGGGAGGATGTGACCCAATATATCTTCGACACTTTCGGCAAAAAAGGCCAGGCTTCGCTACTGGCGACTTACAGCACATTCCAGCATAATGCCGCTGTGCGGGAACTGGGAAAGGTATTCGGCTTGCCTGCTTACGAAATTGAAGCATTAAGTAACGGGAAATACGATCCCCGAAAACTCGATCAATACGGGTCGCTGGTGATCAGATACGCGGATTATCTCCAAAAGAACAATCAGCCAAACCACCTCAGCATACACGCGGGAGGTATATTGATCTCTGAGCGGCCGATCCATTACTTTTCTGCTACTGACATTCCGCCCAAAGGCTTTCCGACCACACAATTTGATATGGTGATCGCCGAGGATGTCGGTCTGAACAAATATGACATTCTCGGACAAAGAGGTTTGGCGAAGATCAAAGAGACACTGGAAGTGATCAGATACAACCGCCCGGATGCACCCGAGTTCGATATAGATGATGTAAAAAAATTTAAAACAGACCCCAAGATCAACGACCTGATCAAGCAGGCGCAATGCATTGGTTGCTTTTATGTAGAGTCTCCGGCCATGCGAATGTTGCTGAAAAAGCTGGAAGTGGACAATTACCTCGGCCTGGTTGCGGCGAGCTCCATTATCAGACCGGGCGTGGCCAAAAGCGGGATGATGCGCGAGTACATTCTCCGCCACCGACACCCCGAACGTCGTGAAGAAGCACATCCGAAGTTGCTTGAGTTAATGGAAGAGACTTATGGTATCATGGTGTACCAGGAAGACGTGATCAAGGTGGCGCATTATTTTGCCGGGCTCGACCTGGGCGAAGCGGATGTGATCCGGCGCGGAATGAGTGGTAAGTTCAGGGGAAGGGAGGAGTTTGACAGGGTGAAGAACAAGTACTTTAAAAACTGCCGCGAAAAGGGTTACGATGAAGAAATGACGCAGGGAATCTGGAACCAGATCGCCAGTTTCGCGGGATATGCGTTTGCAAAAGGACATTCTGCATCCTATGCCGTGGAAAGCTATCAAACCCTTTTTCTTAAAACGTACTTCCCGCTGGAATTCATGGTGGCGGTGCTCAACAATGGAGGCGGTTTTTACGGCCAGGAGTTGTATATCCACGAGGCACGAATGCTCGGCGGAAATGTGCTTGCACCCTGTGTAAACCACAGTTACGCACAGACTGTGATCGAAGGAAAGGATATTTACATTGGAATGCAGTTCCTGAATGAGATCGAAGAAAAAACGATTGCAAAAATCATCCAGGCGCGCGAGGCGGACGGACCTTTTTTGTCACTGAATAATTTTCTGGACCGGGTCGCCATTTCCATTGAACAGCTCACGATCCTAATCCGCATTGACGCTTTCCGGTTTACCGGTATTGATAAGAAAACGCTGTTATGGAAAGCACATTTCCGGCTGAGCACCACACCCGTGAAGGTCCCGCAGAAGCAATTGTTTCAAACGGAAATCAAGGATTACGAGCTTCCTTCATTCGAGTCGTCGCCCATCGACGATGCCTATGATCAGATAGAGTTGCTGGGATACCCGCTTTGCAGCCCGTTTGCGCTCGTTAAACATCCACTGCCGCCCAGCGTTATGAGCAAGGATCTGCACCGGTATGTAAATCAGGAAGTAATTCAGTATGGGTATCTGGTGGCTGTTAAGAACACCCGGACTTCCCGGGGCGAGGCAATGCATTTCGGTACTTTTCTGGACCAGGAAGGGAAGTTTATCGATACAGTTCATTTTCCAAGAGGCACTAAGGTCAACTTTTCGGTGAAGGGTGTTTACAAAATTCGGGGTATCGTAACGGAAGAGTTTGGGTTCATGACGGTAGATGTGATGGACATCAGCAGAATGGATTCGGTGGTAAGGGAAAAGTAGCAGAGGGCATATTAACGTCTGGCAAGAACTTCTAAAATCTGCATTTAAAGGGCGCGGGATAATGCAGGCGAGTTGTTTTTCGTTGTAGAACAGTTTTGCTATTCACTGGAATAGCTCATTTTTGCACAACCACAAACCACCCCGCCTGATGTTAAAGCATATCCTGATCTTCTGTGCGTTTCTTGCCATTGCTTCCTGCACCAAAGAATCCGGCTCCATTACCGGCAGCTGGGTAACCGAAATACCCGATCAGCCGCAACACAAAAGGGGTTTTACTTTGAAAGACGATGGGCGGGCTTCGTCCATTAATCTCGAATCCAAACTTTATGAGAAATGGGAAAAACAGGGTGACCTGCTGATTCTGAGCGGAAAAAACGAGTTTACCGAACGCACTGACGACGTAACTGATACCATGAAAATCATCTCTGCCGGGGACAGTACCCTCGTTGTGGAGCATGACGGAAAACGGCTTACTTATGCAAAAACAGGCAATCCTGATAAACTGATCTCGGATTTTGAGCTTTACGAATGCTTTGTATACAAAACCAGAAAGGATTCGGCATTTCTGCACGTCAATGTAGCCGACAGCATTGTCACCGGTGAACTGTTTTATGCCTTTTTTGAAAAAGACCGGAATCAGGGTAAAATCGATGGGGTAATGCGCGGGGATACGATTTATGCAAAATATACCTTCGTATCGGAGGGAACAGAATCGACCAGGGAAGTAGCGTTTCTCAAAAAAGGGCCGCAATGGATTGAAGGCTTCGGGGAAGTGGAAGAAAAAGACGGTTCGATGATTTTCAAAGACCGTTCAAAACTCAAATTCCGGCGCGGACTTGTATTCAAAGGCATCAGGTGCCCGCCTACACTTCAATAAGGCACGTCCAACCTTCCAGACAAAACATACCTTTCAGATTTTCTGATAGTTTCGTCTGGAAAGTTAAAAACTGTTGTCGGCGAACCGGTCAGATAGAAAAGCGTTATATTTCGTTTCACTGACTTTAAATCAATTTAAAATTAAAAAAATGAAAAAGGCTTTTCTCGCTTTTTGCTTCGCTATCACGGGATCAGGTTTTGTTTCGCTGGTTTCAGCGCAGGACCTGGCCTCACAAAAAATACCCCTCGATCCGGACGTTAAAACCGGCAGACTGAAAAACGGGATCACCTACTATATCCGCAAGAATAGCGAACCCAAAAACCGGGCAGAGCTGAGGCTGGCCGTAAAGGCCGGGTCTGTTTTGGAAACGGATGCGCAGCAGGGACTTGCCCATTTCATGGAGCACATGAATTTCAATGGGACTACCAACTTCCCAAAGAACGAACTTGTCAATTTTCTGCAAAAAACCGGTGTGCGGTTCGGCGCCGATTTGAATGCATATACCGGTTTTGACGAAACGGTATACATGCTGCCCATTCCTACCGATTCTGCCGGATTGCTTGAAAAGGGCATTCAGGTACTTGAAGACTGGGCACACGGCGCATTGCTCGACCCGGCGGAAATCGAAAAAGAGCGGGGCGTGGTATTAGAGGAATCACGAATGGGCCGGGGCGCGCAGCAGAGAATGCGTGATAAATTCCTGAAAGTAATCCTCAATAATTCCAGGTATGCAGCCCGCCTGCCGATCGGGAAGGACAGCATTCTGAAGTCGTTTAAACCAGAAACGATCAAAGCTTTTTACAAAGACTGGTACCGCCCGGACCTGATGGCGGTGATTGCGGTAGGTGACTTTGATCCTGCCAAAGTGGAAGCGGTCATTACTCAAAAATTCAGCTCCATTGCGCCGCCGGTCAATCCAAAAAAACGCACTAAATATGACATTCCGCTCGACGGATCTACGCAGGTTGCGATTGTTACTGACCCGGAATATCCGCAAAACCTGATCCAGCTGATTTACAAGCAGCCAAACAGCAAGGAAAAAACATTGCAAGATGTGCGGAACAACTTTGCGCAGGGACTGTACAATGCCATGATGGGACAGCGCATGCAGGAGCTAACTCAGAAGCCTAATCCACCTTTCCTTTACGGAGGCAGCGAATACGGCGATTTCCTGGGCAACCTCGATTCTTACACTTCGGTTGCACTAGCCAAAGATGCGGCGTCAATGAAAACTGCATTAACCGCCTTGCTCGAAGAGAATGCGCGCGTGCAAAAATTTGGCTTTACGCAGCCTGAGCTGGATCGCGCTAAAAAGGATTTTTTTAACAGCATCGAACAGTATTACAAGGAGCGTGACAAGACCAAATCTGCTAACCACGTACAGGAGTACCTCAACCACTTTCTGCAGGAAAAGCCTTATATGGGCACAGCAGCCTATTTTGAGTTTGTTAAAAAACACCTGGAAAGCGTAAGTCTAGCCGAAGTGAATGCGTTGGCCAAAAAATACATTACCGACAAAAACCGGGCAGTAGTAGTAATGGGCGCAGAGAAAAGCAAAGACGCATTGCCGACCGAGCCAGAGATCCGGGCATTGTTAAAAGATGCCGGAAAGGATGTGACCGCCTATGTAGACGATGTTGTTGATACTCCCTTGCTGAGTAAAGAGCCCGTTGCGGGGAAAGTTACTTCGGAGAAGAAGCTTGATAAGCTGGACGTTACAGAGCTTACCCTTTCAAATGGAGTGAAGGTATTGCTGAAACCGACGGACTTTAAAAATGACGAAATCCTGATCAAAGCTACGGCGCGCGGCGGCTACTCGCTGTTTCCTGAGGAGCGGGAGACGGGCGTTTTCACCAGCTACCTGATCCAGTCAGGCGGCGTGGGGCCTTACAATCAGACGCAGCTGCAAAAGTTTTTAGCAGGAAAAACGGCCAGCGCCGGACCCTATATCAGTGAGCTTACCGAGGGTATCGGCGGTGAAACGAACCCGAAAGACCTGGAGACTACTTTACAGCTTATTTACGCGTATTTCACGGAACCGCGCAAAGATGCAGAACTTGTAAAAGGCATTTTGGCAAATCAGAAAGCGTACCTGGAAAATATCCAGAAAACGCTGACTCCCGAGAAAGTCTATTCGGATTCATTGAATGCGGTTTTGACAAATCATAATCCAAAACGTCAGCCACTCAAACCTGAAAGTGTAGACAAGGTAAACCTCGACCGTGCAGAAGCCATTTACAAAGATCGGTTTTCTGATGCTTCCGACTTCGTTTTCACCTTTGTAGGTGCATTCCGCGTGGATTCTATCAAGCCTTACATTGAAAAGTACCTCGGCAGCCTGCCCTCGACTGAAAGGAATGACGACTTTAATCACCCGAATATTTTTCCACCAAAAGGAAAAATAGAGAAGATGGTTTACAAAGGAATGGAGCCAAAAAGCCGCGTGACACTGGTTGCGAGCGGAGAATACGACTACAATCCTGAAAACAACATTCAGATAGAAGCTTTGCAGGAGGTACTTCAGATCAAGCTGATCGAGGCGCTGCGCGAGGAAGAAAGTGGGGTGTATGGAGTGAGTGTTTCAGAAAGCACCGACAAGTTTCCAAAAGGAAGATACCGGTTTACAGTCGGATTCGGATGTGCGCCCGAGAATGTAGAAAAGCTGGTCAAGCGCACAAAAGAGGAAATTGCGAAGGTTAAAGAAAACGGGGCCGACCAGAAGGACATTGAAAAGTATGTAGCTGAAACCCGGAGACAAACGGAAACGGCTGTTAAAACAAACAGCTTCTGGCTCAGCTACCTTGACGATAACACATTCCTGGGAGACGATCTGGACGAAATTTTCCAGCAGGAACGTCTGCTGAAATCAGTTACAGTCGCCAGCACCAAGGAAGCAGCGCGTAAGTACTTCAATGATGACGATTTTATCCAGGTGGTGTTAATGCCTGAGAAGAAATAATAGCGATGAAGCCAGCCTGCCGCACTTACTGAGCAGGCTGGCCTTGTCTTAATTTCAGGATAATGTTTGTTTTAAGATCAAAAAGGTGCTTTTCTAACCCGACCGGGTAGGTATGCGGATTTACAAAACGCTTGATCCCTTTGTAAAAATGTGCAAGCTGATCCTTTACCCGCTGCCGTGTTTCGTGAATGGAAGGCTGACTATAAATGAGCTGGCCTTTTGCAAAAACGGGCACCAGCAAATCTTCAAAATGCATCTGCTCTTCAAATGACCGGTTTTTCGTAAAATCGTAGGGATCAACCATCGTTGATTTTCCTATCAGCGGATTTTCGATATTGAAGATCATATCAGAAACAAAACCTTTGCTATCCCGAAAACGCCGCACCTGCTGAATGCCCGGCGTGGAAACTTTCACGAGCTGCTCTGACAGTTTCAGCTTGTAGTCCCATTCGCCGCTGCTATTCCTGATCGCGGCAAGCTTGTAAACGCCGCCCAAAGCCGGCTGATCGTACGCGGTGACCAGCTTGGTACCAATCCCCCAGATGTCGATTTTTGCACCCTGGATTTTAAGACTGTCCATAATATACTCGTCGAGATCATTGCTGGCAACGATACTGGTTTGCGCAAAACCCGCATCGTCCAGCAGCTTGCGAGATTCTATACTTAAATAAGCCAGATCACCAGAGTCCAGCCTTATCGCCCCAAGTTCATGGCCGCGCTTTCTCAACCCTTTACCAACCTCGATCGCATTGCGTACACCTTCAAGCGAGTCGTAGGTATCTACCAGCAGGGTTACATTGTTGGGCAAATGCTGCGAGTAGGTTTCAAATGCTTCCAGCTCGGAATCGAAGGACATTACCCAGCTGTGGGCGTGTGTTCCTTTCACCGGAATGTCGTAAATCTTGCCAGCGAGCAAATTGGAGGTAGCATCAAAGCCGCCGATATAGGCAGCGCGGCTGGCAGTTACCCCACCGTCGGGCCCCTGCGCACGCCTTAAACCAAATTCAAGTAAGGTATCATCCTTGGCCACGAGCCGCATCCGTGCAGCTTTGGTAGCAACAAGAGATTGAAAATTGATCAGGTTCAACAGCGGCGTTTCCAGTAGCTGACATTGCAGAATAGGTCCCTGCACGCGTATCAACGGCTCATTTGGAAATACAACGGTACCTTCAGGAATAGCATCGATGCTGCATTGCAGCTCCATTTGGGATAGATATTCAAGAAAGCCCGGTTCAAACAATGCGTTTCCGTCGTTTCCTTTTAAGGAACCGACATAATCCAGGTCGGACTGGCTTACCCGGTATTCCCTGATATATTCGATTACACTATTGAGTCCGCAGCTGATCGTAAAACCGCCCTGGAAGGGATGTTTTCGAAAGTATAAGTTGAAAACTGCTTCCTGCTCGGCCTTGCCCGATTTCCAATAACCGTAAGCCATCGTGAGCTGATAAAGGTCGGTAAGCAGGCTCAGAGAAGTGTCGTATAGCTGATTGATCATAATGTGTATGGGTGATATAAGGTGCTCAATTTGTAAAAAAAAGGCCGGTATTTCTAACCAGCCTCTTCTTCAAATATCAGTTTGATACAGTTTTTCGCATTAGTTGACACTTTCAAGCATGGGAAATTGCTGCTTCCACATATCGAAATATTTCCCTTTTTTACTCAACAACTTCTTGTGGCTACCTTCTTCAATCAGCTTTCCCTGCTCCAAAACCACGATTTTATCTGCATTCATCACCGTGCTCAGGCGGTGTGCGATAATGATGATCGTTTTGTTTTTCTTTCTTAAAGATTGAATTGCAAGCTGAATGTGCTGCTCCGACTTGGAATCCAGTGAGGAGGTCGCTTCGTCAAGGATCAGGATTTCAGGATCGCGGTATAAAGCGCGTGCAATCGCAAGCCGTTGCCGCTGCCCGCCCGATAAGCTCGTACCATTTTCACCGATGTAAGTATTAAAGCCATTGGGCAGATTTTCGATAAACTTCATGATATCCAGTTCCTGACAGATAGACACGATTTTTTTCATATCCGGCTCAAACTCGCCGACAGCGATATTGTTGATCACATTGCCCGCAAACAAATGCACATCCTGCGGCACAGCACTTACCATTTGGCGCAGACTGTCGTTGGTAAGGTACTTAATATCAAAACCGCCGAGGAGAATATTCCCTTTTTCAACCGGGTAGATGTTTTGCAAAAGCGCGAGCAAAGTGGTTTTCCCGGAACCACTTTCTCCAACAACTGCCGTGATCTTGTTTTTGGGTATAACCAGATTTAAACCCTCAAACACATTGACGCGGGTTCCATAACGGAAATGAACATCGCGAAAATGAATATCACCCATCATATCCGGCGTGAGTACCGCTTTATTTTCGATCGATTCACGCTCGATATCCATGATTTCGAACAAACGATCGGCTGCGATACTGGCGTCCTGGATCGTCCTGTTCATCCCGATCAGACTTGAAACAGGCCCGGTGAAATAGCCGATAATCGCATAAAACGACAGCAGCTCACCCGGTGTAATGATTTTGTTTAACACAAACAAAGAACCTGCCCACAGCAAAATGATGGTAAATGCACTCGAAATAAAGCCGCTGAAATCTCCTATCCACAGCGAGTTGGTATTGGATTCATAAACCGATTTCAACATTCCGATAAAGCGCGTCTCGGTGCGCATATTGGTAAAATCCTCCAAACCAAAACGCTTGATCGTACTTACGGAATGAATGGACTCTACAAGCTGCGCCTCTAATTCCGCCGAGCTTTCCATTAGTTTGCGCTGCGTAGACTTATTCATTTTGTTGGAGAAATAGTAGATCACCGCGTACAATGGGACCACACCCAGCAGAATGAGCGCAAGCTTCCAGTAATAGGTGAACATCAATGCAAATGAGAATACCAGAATGAACATATTGACCGCAAAGCCGACCAATACATCATTGATAAACACCCTGATCTTCACCGCATCATTGATCCGCGAGATAATCTCCCCTACCCGCATGTTATCGAAAAACTGTTGCGGAAGCCGGAGTAAATGCTTGTAATAACCCAGTATCAGGCGCGCGTCAATCTGCTGTCCGGTTTTGATAGTGAGGAGCGTCTTGGCGTGATTGATAACTACCCTGAAAAACAGAATCCCGATCATAATCACTCCCATCAGGTTCAGCAGGTTGCGGTTACCTTCCGGAAGTACATTATCTACAATCTTTTGAAGGAAGATCGAAGTGGACAAGCCCAGCACCGTGTAAATGATCGCGCCGAGCAGGACCTGGAACAACACGGACCTGTGCGGTTTCAGCAAGAACATGAAACGCTCCTTAACAGAAATTTTCTCGTTGCCCTGGGTAAATGTATCTCCGGGTTGCAGCAATACCAGAACGCCGGTCCAGATGCTTTTGAACTCATCGTAGCTCATGGGTATAAGCTCACCTCTGGCAGGGTCCATTACTTCCACCGTTGTGGACGTAACATTATAAACGACAACATAATGATGAAGTATCTGCTTGATAATCACGTGTGCAATCACAGGCACGGGTACGTGCGGCAGTTGGTCAAACTCCGCCCTAACTCCCTTGGCGTCAAAGCCCAGCTTTGTAGCGGCTTCAATCAGTCCGAGCACATTGGTACCTTTCTTATCCGTGGAAGCATATTGCCGGATGCGAGCAACCGGTATAGCCAGTTTGTAAAATGCCGATACAGAAGCAAGGCAGGTAGCACCGCAGTCCGTAAGATCGTGCTGCTTGATCACGACATCTTTTAGCCTGCTGCGTGTGTTCAGAAAAGGTATTTTCCTGGAAATGGCATTACCGACTTCCTGAATGCCGCTCCATAACGTAGTAAGTCCGTTCGATTTCATAAGGTTAGTTTAGGGGTGGTGTTTCAGTTGTTGCGATCAGGTTTGGATTCAGCCAATCGTCGGCTTTGTCGTAAAGCAGCTGAAAAAGTGTCCTTTCTGTGACCAGAAAACGCGCTTGCAGCGTCATACCCTTTTTCAGTTTTCCTACATACCCGTTTTTTAATGTGAGGGAATTGGCATCCAGCTTACACCGGACCTTAAAGAATGGTGGCTCTTTCCCATTGGTATACACATCATTTGAAATCGATATTACCTCCCCTGTCACCAGCCCCCATTGATTGTAATCGTATGCATCCACCTGCAAACGGGTTTTGGTTCCCGGGTGTATAAGGCCAATGTCTTTCGGCAGCACGTACATCTCGGCTACCATCATTTCATCAGGTGATATATCTGCCAAAAATTCATTGGAAGAAACGATACTTCCTGGCTGCAAACCTTTGAGCTGCTGGATTGTACCGCTGATCGGCGCTTTTACCACATAGAAATCTTTCTCGCGCAGGTATTGCTTGTCCTGAGAGTTCAGCTCACGCGTTTTCATTTGCAACTGCGTAAGTTCAGACTCCCACCTTGCTTCTTCCTCCTCCATGATGGTCTTGATCTTATTGCTTGCCGTCGCGTAAAGCAGCTGGGCACGATCAAACTCTGCTTCCGAAATGGCTTTTACATCATGCAACTTTTTATTTCTTGCAAAATCCTTCTCCACCGTCATCAGGGTCGTTTTTGCATCGGTGATCTTTTGCCAGAACAATGCGAAATCCTGCTTATACAACCCGCTAGTCAAGCCGGGCTTTTTACTCCAGTTGTTGGTGCGGCTCAAATGAAGCAGCACATTTAAGTCGTCGATCTGCTTGTCGTAATCTTGCTTTTGTGCCTTCACAAGCTGATTTTGCTCTTTGAGGATCTCAGATTCAATTTTCAGGAGTGTCTGACCTTTGACAACTCGCTGGTTTTCGGAAACAAAAACCGAGTCCAGTCGCCCGCTTACCAGCGCTTTGATCTCATTGCGATCGTCGGTGGCGCGGATAATGCCGGTACTTTTTACACTTACATCTACTGTGATAACAAAGAGCGAAATGAACGCGACGATCATAATTGCCATTGAAAGCTGATAAACGAGGCTCGACCTTGTGTTGTGCTCGTGGAAATGATAGTCGGCGGTATGTTCAAGTATTTCGGGAGGGAAAATCTTGTTGCGGGCGGTATTGATTTCCTTTTCCATGTTGGTGAAGTCCGATTTAGGCTGGTTTATAACAAAAACGGGGGTAGCTTAGCTACCCCCACTCTTCTCGATGTTATCCACTTTGTTACTCAGTTATAGAGTTAAAGATTCCACCCAGGTCAAGACCTAGGCCGAACTGTGTTTTTTCAGATGAACCATCATCGTCTACCGATTCATTGCTGAATGCGATACCCAGTGATCCGATGAGGCTTCCTGATGATGCAGAATCGCTACTGCTACCTAGTCCTAAAAGACCACCATTGATTTGTTTCATTTCTGCGGAATTCAATTCTTGGAATTTCATAATACATACAATTAAATGAAAAATAGCCTACTCTGTTTCAGGTTTTCAGCTCCCCCTGTTTGAACTCACGTTCGCAGAATATCCTGAAACATACGTGCCAATATCAAGCTAACATATTGATAATGAAACAACTAACTTGAATAAAATACAACTAAAATGTGTAAACCTAACTGATCTGTGAAGTTCTTCGTGTCGTATCCTGTGCGCGTTCATTATATCTAACAGGCGCTTTTTGCAGAATGCTATGTGGCTCGTAAATGGGAGTTTGACTTTGATAAAAGCGAGATTTACGCAACATCAGGGTTCAGTTGCTTAGCTGTATTGTTCTCGGGTGAAAAGTGGCAGAAGTAAATTGTCGAATTTGTCTACATTCAGTGAAATCAGTTCCACCCTGCTGTTCTTCCCATTTGTGGTTTAAACGATGGTACCTTTCAAGCAAGCTGCATAAGGGCATTGGCTGTTTGCAGGAGCAGGTTTAAATTTTTTACAAAAAAAATTCAGCTTTATTCCTTAAAGCTATCTTTTAAAACTTACAGGCTGAATTTCAGGTATTTACAATAATTTATATATGTTATAGAGACTGGAAGATTACCTAACGTATATAAACGGATGATTTAACGGGATTTGGGCTATTGATCTTTTCGCAGGGCGCTGGTCGTATGTATCCGTAAAGCTGAATTTTTACGAACAAAAAAGAAGTTTCATGGACCAATCGATAGAGGCGAAGATCAGATCCGTGGCGCTGAATATCCGGAAAATCAGGGAGTACAGGGATTACACACAGGAATATCTCGCAATGAAGTTGGGCATATCTCAAAATGCTTATAGTAAAATTGAGCTTGCCTACACCCGCATTACGCTGGAGCGATTGATCCAGATCGCGCAAATTCTTGAAGTAGACTCGGTGGACCTGATCAGAGGGAATGCAGAAGATCTGGTGCGCCTGCACACCGCAGAGTAACCATCAACAAACAGAAGCGGGCTGGCTCATTTAGAGTCAGCCCGCTTTCAATTTTCTATGAAAATCAAATTTAGATCGCTTCCAGTATCCGCTCTAATGCGACCTGATAACCTATTTTCTCTTTCAATTCACTAATATGTACGCGCTCTTGCTCCATTGAATCACGATGGCGGATAGTAACGGTATCATCCTCCATGGTCTGGTAATCCACTGCAACGCAGAACGGAGTTCCAATGAGATCCTGGCGCGTATATCGTTTTCCAATCGCCGCTCCATCATCATAAGTTGTCCTGAATGAAGATTTAAGTGAGTTAGCGATCGCCTGCGCTTTTTCTGCCAATCCATCCTTCTTCACCAATGGAAGCACCGCTACTTTAAATGGCGCTAGCGCCGGGTGCAGTTTCAGGTAAGTCCGCTCTTTTTGGCTCTCTCCCTCTCCTACTGTCTCCACGGTATAAGCATTGCAAAAAGCAGCCAGGAATAAGCGGTCAGCACCAACGGAAGTTTCAACCACGTAAGGAATGTAGTTTCCGTAAGGTTTACCATTTTCATCCAGGTCGGAATCAAAGTACTGTTGTTTTTTCTTTGAAAGCTCCTGGTGGTTGCGCAGGTCAAAGTCTGTTCTTGAATGGATACCTTCGATTTCGCGGAAGCCAAACGGGAACTGGAACTCGATATCAACTGCAGCATTGGCATAATGCGCCAGCTTTTCGTGATCGTGGAATTTAAGCTTCTCAGCAGGAAGCCCGATTGCTTTATGGAATTTCATCCGCGCCTCTTTCCAGGATTCGTACCAGGCCATTTCAGTGCCAGGGCGGATGAAGAATTGCATTTCCATTTGTTCAAATTCCCGCATACGGAAAGTAAACTGGCGGGCCACGATCTCATTCCTGAATGCCTTGCCTATCTGCGCGATACCAAACGGAATTTTCATCCGACCGCTTTTCTGTACATTCAGGAAGTTCACGAATATCCCCTGCGCAGTCTCCGGGCGAAGGTAAATAAGGCTGGAATCTTCCGCTACCGAGCCCACCTGCGTACTGAACATCAGGTTGAACTGGCGAACTTCCGTCCAGTTGGTAGTACCAGAAACCGGGCATTTGATATTTTCAGATATGATAAGCTCACGAACTCCGTTCAGGTCTTCGGCGCTCAGCAGCCGCCCCATTTCTTCCAGCAGCGCCTGTGACTTTTCCTCGTTACCCTCGGCAGCATATTGCTCTGCCTTGCCTTCCAGCAACTGATCAGCACGGTATCTCTTTTTAGAATCCTTGTTATCGATCATCGGGTCATTAAACCCGTCGACGTGCCCGGAAGCTTTCCAGGTAAGCGGGTGCATGAAGATAGCCGCGTCGATACCCACGATATTATCGTGCAGCTGCGTCATCGCTTTCCACCATGCGGCTTTCAGGTTATTTTTTAGTTCGACGCCGTTCTGGCCGTAATCGTAAACAGCCTGCAGACCGTCGTATATTTCAGAAGAAGGAAAAACAAAGCCGTATTCTTTGGCGTGCCCTACAATATCTTGTAAAGAGGTAGCGGGTGTTGGGTTCATTCTGGTTAAAAAATCAAAGAGAAAAGACTGTTAATGCATCCAAAACTAGGAAGTTGGCAAAATTAGGTATTTTGACCGGACATACGTAAGCCCAATGTTCGAAACCGGACAAAATATAGCGACAATCAGATGTAAGTCAATGAATATCAATGCATATACAAAATTGGCATACGTTTTTAACCAGGTATACAAACAAACCTACTTGCAACATGCTGTTCAACTATATCAAAATCAGTTTTCGCAACCTCAGTAAACAGAGACTGTTCAGCGGACTCAACATTTTCGGACTTGGTATAGGCATGGCAGCAGTGTGGCTGATGCTGCTTTATGTTGCCGATGAACTGAGCTACGACCGTTTTCACAAGAATGCAGACCGCATTGTACGGGTTGTACAGCGGGCTACCTGGGACGAAAGCAGCTTCCACATTCCGCTTACCTCGGCGCCATTTGCCACAGCCCTGCAAACGGATTACCCCGAAGTCGAAGGCACGGTTCGCATTAGCTCGGAAGGCGGCGGTGCGATGAAGTATGGTAAAAACGAGGTCGTAGCAAATGACATTTACTTTACCGATCCGTCTATTTTCAATGTATTTTCCTTTCCTGTCTTATACGGCGATGCAAAAAGCGCACTGGCGGAGCCGCAAAAAATCGTTTTGACCAAAACAATGGCAGAGACGCTTTTCAAGGATGCTTCCCAGGCTGTCGGAAAAACAGTACTGTTCAGCAATAACTATCCCAATGTTGTAACGGCAGTAATTGAAGATATACCAACCAATTCGCACCTCAGGTTCAGTGCATTAAGATCTTTACCGAAAGACTATTCGACTGGGTGGCAACAGTTTGAACTGTATACTTACCTGCTGCTTAAAGACGGTACCGATGTTCAAAAGTTCGGGAAAAAGCTGGCAGGCTTTTTCCCGAACTACCTGAAAAAAGAGATGGGCAATGTGAACTATCAAATGGAGCTTCAACCACTTACCTCCATTCACCTGAACTCGCACCTGGATTTCGAGATCGGCCCTAATGGAAATGCCAATACCGTTTACGTGTTCTCTGCAATCGCCGCATTGATCCTGCTGATCGCCTGTATCAACTATGTAAATCTGTACACCGCCCGCTCAATGAAGCGGATACGCGAAGTGGGTGTCAGAAAATCTATCGGTTCCGAAAGGGGCCAGCTGATCGGGCAATTTTTAACAGAATCAATGATTTTGACGATCCTGGCGGGTTTGGTTGCATTCATTCTGGTCATTGTATCACTGCCGCTGTTCAACAAACTGGCAGAAAAGTCGCTTTCACCCGGCTACCGCAGTGACCTGATGAGCGCATTGGTCGCAATTGCATTTGTACTGCTGGTAGGGCTGATAAGTGGCTTGTATCCCGCACTTCGCTTTTCTGCTTTTCGTCCTGTGAATGCATTAAAAGGCCAGATCAGCAGTCAGGTCAGCAGCGCTTATTTTCGCAAATCGCTGGTCGTATTTCAGTTTGCAGCCACGGTAGTAATGATCGCCTGCTCGGCAGTGGTGTACCGCCAGATGCACTATGTCAACAATAAAGACCTGGGCTTTAACAAAAGCCAGGTACTTGTGTTTCACATTGATAAAAATGAAGTCAGGAATCAGGTCCGTGCGGTGAAACAAAAGCTTTCCGAAAGTCCGTTCATTGAAAGTATGGCGTCTTCCAGTAACCCAATCGGGACCAACTATATGGGATCTGCGGGGATGTTTATGGAAAAAGAAAATGGCCAAATGAGCCCGGGTACCCAAATGGTTCAGAAGTTTGCAGTTGACGGGGATTTTCTCAAGACAATGGAAATCAAGCTGATAGCTGGCCGTAATCTTAACTCCGATTCTGAGGCTGATCTGCTGGGTTCAGCGATGGTCAATGAAGCATTGGTCAAAAAGCAAGGCTGGACAAACCCTGTGGGTAAGCGGATCAAGTACTTTATAGATGGCGAGGGCAACACGAAAGAAGCGACCATCGTAGGCGTGGTGGCAGATTTCCATACTTATTCACTCCAGCACAAAATCGAACCGCTGGTTTTACAGGCACCTGCGCCTGGTGACGGCGACAATATTTACGTTAGAATTGCGCCTGAAAAGACCAAAGAAGCATTGGCTTATATGCGTCAGGCTTACAAGGAATTTGACCCGGAAGCGACATTGGACTTTCATTTTCTGGACGAGAACTTTGCCCAGCAATATGCTTCTGAACAGCGCCAGGGAAACGTAATGCTCACTTTTGCAGTGCTGGCGGTTTTAATTGCGTGTCTTGGTTTATTTGGTCTGGCTGCATTTGCTGCCGAGTCGAGAACGAAGGAAATTGGTGTCCGCAAAGTGTTGGGTGCGAGTATCCAGAGTGTGGTGCTGCTGCTGTCCAAAGATTTTGTCAAGCTGGTTCTGATCGCAATTGTGGTTGGAACGCCGGTATCGATCTACGCCATGGGCGAGTGGCTTAAAAACTTCGAATACCGCGAACCACTCTCCTGGTGGATCTTCGCAGGTGCCGGCCTCGTCGCCATTCTGATCGCCCTGGCAACCGTCAGTGCCCAGGCATTTAAATCCGCATTGATGAACCCGGTGAAGAGTCTGAAGACGGAGTAGATTGGGTTGTTGGGTTGGCTGTTAGCACCTAGCGGCTTTGCTCTGTCCTCTTTGTTGGTTAAAAAAAGTTAAAGAAAAATCTCGGCCTGCAATCCCGGCTATTTTTGTCATACCTGATAAAAATACCGGGATTATGCTGCACAACTACTTTACGATAGCCTGGCGGAATTTGCTGAAACGTAAATTCTATTCTGTTCTGACCATTTTTGGACTTGCGGTCGGGATTACGTTTACTTTCCTGGTGGGCAGTTACATTCTTGGTGAATTGCAGGTAAATGCTGATCTCCGGAATGCGGATCAGCAGTACATTGTCCGCAGCAAATGGAAGGTACCGGAAATGGGGATCGACTTTGCTACATTCGGTCCGCTTGGAAAGACACTCCGCGACGAATATCCTAATCTCGTAGCCGGCTATTATCGCTACGATGCCATTACAGTTGCAGTGTCCCACGGCGACAGGCACTTTCGGGAAGATGTACAAACAGGAGATACCACACTGCTTTCGATGTACGGTTTTCCAGCATTGCACGGCGATGTAAAAACTGCATTTCAACAGCCTAATTCCATTGTAATTACCGAAGAAAAAGCACTTAAATACTTTGGAAAAAGTGATGTAGTTGGCGAAAACCTGACTTTGCACAACTTTGTCGGAGGCAAGCAGGAGTATCAGGTAACAGCTGTTTTGAAAGATCTCAAATCCAACTCAGTCAGCCACTTACTTAATAATCCATCTTCCATATTCATCCCGCTGAGCTCACTTGAAGGGCGCAAAGGATCAGAGAGCGACTGGAATTTTCCATTTATGGTAACGTTTATTCAGCTGCAAAAAGGCATTGAACCGAAAGCACTTGAAAAACCCATCTCCCAGATACTGAAAACGAATGCACCTGCCAGTGCGCGCGAAAATCTGCACATATACCTTACCCCACTCAAAGACTATTATCGCGAGGCCAACAATGGGCTGGTCCAGAAGATGATCTACATCCTGGCCGCAGTAACGGCTTTTATCCTGCTGATGGCGGTTGTCAATTTCGTCAACATTTCCGTGGCGGGCTCTTCTTCCAGGTTGAAGGAAATCGGCGTAAGGAAGGTATTGGGCGGAATCAAAGCGCAGATCATCGGACAGTTTTTAGCTGAATCCATACTGCTGGCTGCATTCGCGAGCTTGTTATCCATCGGATTTTATGAATTATCACGGGGCTATTTTGGTGAAATTGTCGGTAAAGAACTTGTCTCCTGCATTTCCCTTTTTCCCTGGGTTATAATCTTACCGGTACTTTGTGCATTGCTGATCGGCTTACTGGCTGGCTCCTACCCTGCTTTCATATTATCGGCGATCCCGTCGGTGGATTCGATGAAGGGGAAGTTGAAATCTGTCAAAGAGCATGTGGGTTTTCGGAGATCTCTGCTTGTCATGCAGTTTACGATCGCATTGTTTGTTTTTGTAGCGGCTGCCATCATCACCCAGCAGGTCGATTATTTCTTCAACAAAAGTCTGGGTTTTGAGAAAAATGCATTGGTGTCAATAGCAGTACCGCGCGACTGGACACCAGAGGGATTGGCTAAAATGGAAGGTATCCGAAATGAGCTGGCAAACATGGCCGAAGTAGCGGATGTGAGTTTATCTTATGAAATAGCAAACGGGAACACGGGCGCTCAATACGGTATTTACCAGCCAGGACAGGACTCCGCACAGGCGATCCACACCCAGTTTTTTTCAACTGATGAAAAATTCGCATCAACCTTTGGGATCAAAGTACTGGCCGGTGATTTCTTTGCGAAGCCAAATGCCGGTATTCAGACAGACCGCATTGTGATCAACCGTTCAGCAGTGAAGTCGCTGGGGTTCAAGTCTCCCGAAGATGCTGTCGGCAGACAGGTCAGGATCCATTTTTCTCCTCAACCTGCAACCATTGCCGGAGTTATCCAGGATTTTCACTTTGAATCCATGCACCAACAGATCAAGCCACTGGCGATTAGCCACATAAAAGGCGGAAATACATACAGGTATCTGAGTTTCAGGTTGAATGGCAATGTTGGGTCGGCTATGGCGGCAATTCAGCAAAAATGGTCTGCGCTGATGCCGGACGCACCTTTTGAATATACTTTCATGGACCAAACGCTGCAAAAGCTTTATCAATCGGAGATTCGGTTGCAAAGGGCAGCACAACTGGCCACATTGCTGGCGCTGGTCATTGTTGTGCTTGGCATAATCGGCATGGTTTCATTAAGTGTAGCGCGGCGAACGCGGGAAATCGGAATCAGGAAAGTGCTCGGGGCATCGGGGATCAATGTAGTGATGCTGTTCTTGAAGGAATTCCTGCTGGTAACACTCACAGGCGCGGCAATAGCATTCCCACTGGCATTTTTTGTAATGAAAAACTGGCTGAACAACTATGCTTACAGAATCGCGCCAGACTGGCCCACGTTCTCGGTAATAGCGCTTGCTTTCTCTGCAACTATCATCCTGCTGGTCTGCATCCAAACCTATAAATCGGCCTTAATGAACCCGGTTAAGAGCTTGCGGTCGGAGTGACGATATCATCGAAGGTGTCTCAAGAAGGATTCGAGATTCACCACTTCAAGCTTTGGGAAAGCTAGTGTTTTAAATATTCAAATAGAATTTCATTACTGACGCACCATTTAAATTTACCAGCCATAAAATCTAAATATAGCTGATAGTATGGGCTTTTCGGAGGAATGGAGGCTCTAAGACAATTAGTATCAATAACTGCTTCAACCATTTGCACCAAAGCTATCGTCAATCAACTCAGCCGCACCGAAAACAAGTCTTTTGACCGGAAATAGATCCAGGTTACTACAACCATCGTGAATATGCCGCCGATTACTACGGATGGCACGGTCCCGAAAGCTTTCGCCATTACGCCTGATTCAAACGCGCCGAGCTCGTTGGAGGAGCTTACAAACATCCCATTTACTGCGGCGACCCGGCCGCGCATTTCATCAGGCGGATAGATCTGTAAGATCGTTTGCCGAACAATCACACTCACACTGTCGAAGACGCCCGTCGCGAAAAGTGCGGCGCAGGATAGCAAAAAGCTGGTCGATAGTGCGAAAACGATCGTGAATATTCCAAAACCAGCTACCGCAATGAGCATATTCCGCCATGCATTGTGGGTTGGAGGATAATAAGCCATTGCGAACATCGTCAGCAGTGAACCAATGGAAGGCGCTGCGCGCAGCAAACCCAATCCCTCTGGCCCGACTTTCAATATATCCTCCGCGAAAACAGGCAGGATTGCGACAACTCCGCCAAAAAGCACAGAAAACAGATCAAGAGAAATCGCGTAAAGCACAATCCTGGTTTTGAAAACAAAGCGGAATCCTTCTTTCAGGCTCTCCACAATAGGTATGGTGATCTTCGGAAACTCGGGCCGCGTTTTGATCATACCCAGCAAAATCCAGCAGATCACAAAATTGGCAATTACGATCAGCAATACGTTGGCCAGACCGAGATATGCGTAAAGAAAACCTGCAATGGCGGGTCCCGTAATTGATCCCGCCTGCCAGAATGAACTACTCCACGTAGATGAATTGTGATAGATAGTGCGGGGAACAAGGAAGGGTTTTAAAGAATTGGAGGCGGGTGAATAAAAGCCTTTTGCAAAACCGATCAATGCGAAAACCGAATAGATAACGGCCAGATGCTCGCCCTGGGTTAAAGAATTGTAAATTCCCGGCTGAAAAGCAACATAAAGGATCACCGAGCCCAGTAAAATCACAACCAGACTCACGTGCATAATCGTGATCTTGTTCTTTTGATCGGCGATATGTCCCCCGAAAAGTGACGTGATGATAAACGGGATTACCTCAGCCAGACCCACCAGTCCTAATGCCAGCGGATCGTGCGTCATTTTATACAATTCATAACCAACAATAACCTCCTGAATGAGGATCGTGGCTGAGAAGAGAAAAGTGTTTGAAATGAAAAAACGAAAATCAGAATAGCGAAGTGCCGCGTAAGGATCGTGGGAAGAAACTGTTTTCAATTCGGATGTGGTGGTGTTCTGAAACCGTAACACGACACGTCGGCAATAATGTTCTGTTTTTGTGGAAAATTAATGAAGTTTGTGCCGCAAGAAACGGTTTTACATTTCCTTAACAAGCTTTTACAACCCTTTTACCCGCATTCATTCCCCGGCTGATAGATTTGTTCCATTCACAAAAACATCGGAACTATGAAAAATGCATCAGGCTTTATTTGTGCGATCCTGCTCGCAGTAACGACTTCTATCGCGCTGCCTTCGGATAAACCAGTAAAAAAAGCTGTCAAAAAACCGGAAGCTGCCCAGAAGAATACCGCGGCGGAAGTTACTGAGCCGGCCAAACAGAAAATCATTACGCCGGTATTTCACTGGTTCGGACCTTTGGAACAAAAGAAAGGTCAACGGGATAATTGCTAATCGATTTTTGACAAATGACAGACACCGGCAACAAATCTGCTTTTTCATTCACACTGCTCTGCTTTGCAGCATTGCTCGCTTTGTTGCCGGCGTTTCAAACTGTTTCTGCAAACAATGAAACAGTCCGTTTTGCTGAAAAGGTAAATCTCGCATTAAGGCGGACCGCGCACCATTTGCTCCTGGCAACGGGTGATTCAGTAACAAAGATTCCGGCTGTCAAACAAATTGATGCAAACACCTTCTCCGTGCGCATTGAAAATCTGGGTGACTATGAAAAGTTACCCGCGCTGATGCAGCAATCTTTACAAATCCAGAACATTGATCGTGGGTACAATGTGATGGTTTTTAACTGCGAGACAAGCGAGTTGCAGCTCGGTTATAACTTTCAGGATCTCAGTCAGAAAGGTGGGGTAGCCTGCGAAGACAGGGCTGACGAAAATGGTTGTTTTACACTTCAGATCAGTTTTGAGCCCCAGCCACAGCTTGCGACCGCTAATTCCGATCGCCGTTTATGGATCTTGCCATTTGTATGCGGCCTTGCCGGGATCGGTTTGTTTTTCTGGAAAAGGAACCAGCAGAAAACGCATTTGACCAAAACAGAAATAACTCCATTGGCTGCTTCTGAACTCCATTTCGGGAACTCGTCACTGAATAGTCCGAATCAGGTACTCATGTGCGGCAATGTAAAAAATCAGCTTACTTACCGGGAAGCGAAGCTGCTTGGTCTTTTTGTAAAAAACAGCAATCAAGTGTTGGAAAGGGACTTTATCCTAAAAGCGGTGTGGGAAGATGAAGGCATTATCGTAAGCCGGAGCGTCGACGTTTTTGTATCCCGGCTGCGCAAATTGCTGGCTGCCGATCCGGCTGTAAAAATTACCGCCATTCACGGCGTCGGCTACAAAATGGAAATCCATTCCTGACATTATGTCCTGAAAATCACACTTCTGAATCGCCACGCGGGAAGCTACCCTACCCATTTTACAACAGTAGTTTTGGTCGTCCGATACCGTACACATTTGTACGTTTTTGAACGATCAAATGCATTATATCAATCTCAAATCACTATATATCAGCTTAATACTACTTTGGCAAGGCTTTTTAAAATAGCATTGGTATAAGAGACGATGGTTCTGGATTTGTTTTTAAAAACGCTTGTCCGTAATTACAACCTGAATCTCAAACCCAACATTTTTTATGATTAAGTTAGAAAAGATATCAAAGTACTACCCGGCAGGATTTGGCAAGACTTACGTTTTGCGTCACATCGATTTACATATAAAAGAAGGTGAGTTTGTTTCCATTATGGGCCCGTCGGGTTCGGGGAAATCTACCCTCTTACATATCCTGGGCTTGCTCGAAGAGCCTTCGGAAGGAGAATACCTTTTCCTCGACGAGCCTGTTCAGAAATTGTCAGAAAAGAAGCGCACGGAATTGCACCGCCACCACATTGGCTTCGTGTTCCAGGCTTACCATTTGATCGACGAGCTTACGGTCTATGAAAACATCGAAACGCCGCTTCTCTACAAAGGCACTTCTTCTTCGGAGCGGAAAAGCCGGGTGGCCGAATTGCTGGACAGGTTCAATATGGTAGCTAAAAAAGACCTTTTCCCACACCAGTTATCGGGAGGCCAGCAGCAGCTGGTGGGCGTTGCCAGAGCGATTGTTCATAACCCAAAGGTGATTTTTGCCGACGAACCGACCGGAAACCTGCATTCGGAACAGTCAATAGAAATAATGGAGTTGTTTCAAAAACTCAACCAGGAAGACAAAGTAACAATTGTACAAGTAACTCATTCAGAAACAAATGCGGGATACGGCAATCGCGTCGTCCGCCTGAAAGACGGCTGGTTAGCCTAAAAATACCTATTAGCCATGAAACGTATTCTTCTACTTATTTGCCTGCTGCCTCTGTTCAGCCAGGCCCAGGATACCCTTAGCCTGGCAGATTGCGTCGATCTGCTGATCAAGAACAACCTGATTTACCAGCAGGGCAACCTGCAATCCGAATCAGCGCAGGCACAGCTGCGGCAAACGAGGTCGCAGATCTTACCGCAGATTTACATTGGCGCCGATCAAAGCTTTAATATGGGCCGGAGCATCGACCAGTATACCAATGCGTATATAGATGAGGTTTATGGTCTGAATGCGATTGGAACCGGCTTTTCAATACCCGTTTTTCAGGGTTTCAAATTACAGAACCAGATCCGTCAGGGTGTTTTGCTGAAAGAATCGGCGATGGAAAACCGTACTGCGGTGCTGAATGCACAGACTATCCTTTTAATGCAGGGATATGTAAATGTACTCGCCACCAATGCATTGCTCGACGCGGCAACACAGCAGGTACTGTCCTCTGAACAGCAGGTGGATCGTGTTTCGAAGCAGGTGAATGCAGGTACGGTGGGTGCTAATCTGCTCTACGAGATCAAGGCGCAGCTTTCCAATGATAAATTCGCGCAGATTACCGCATTGAACAATTACCGTACTGCCCGGCTGTCGCTTTTCCAGCGGATGAACATCACGCCTGACGATAAAATCCAATTTGAAATACTCGCTCCTAAAGACACTTTGCAGCGAAAAGAGGATGCACTGGCGCTTTATGAAAGTGCCCAGAGAATTTTTCCTGAAATAAAAAGTGCGGAGCTGTACAGGGAAAGCTTCAAATATCAAGTCAAATCGATTAAAGCGGCTAATTATCCATCGCTTAGTTTGAGCGCAAATATGAGAGCATTTTACGCGACCAGTAACCGGAAACTGGATTATCTGAACCAGCTGAACTCTACCCGAAACGGGTCGTTGATGCTCAGTCTGAACATTCCGATTATGGGTCGCTGGGTAACCCGGCCACGTGTGGAGTTCGCCAAAGTCCAGGAGCGGCTTGCGCAGAATACGCTGGATGTAACCAACCAGCAGCTCAGACAAGCGATCGAGCAGGCTGTACTTAATTTGGATGCGCTGGCGGACAAATACGCAGCAGCCCGCGATCAGGTAGAGTCGCTCACAGCCAGCTTTGCGGTAGTAGAAAGCAAGCTGAATGCGGGCATTGCCAACAGCTATGAATATACACTCGCAAAAGCAAACCTGGGAAAAGCTCAGGCCAATGCGATCCAGGCAAAATATGATTTCTTAATGCAGCAAAGACTGTTACAATATTATCGCCAGGGAAACTGGGAAGGGGTATTTTAAGGGGAGACTTCGGCCGTCGGCTGTCATACTTCGGCTTGCGATGAAGTTGCAAAGTAAAAGCCGGCAGCCGATTGCCGACAGCCGATGTTCCCCCAATGTTCTTGTTAGGTTAAATTTGGTATCGGTAATTTTTAAGAGGTTGTCCTGCTGGGGCGGCCTCTTTTTTTGTCTTATAGTTAAAATAAATTAAATAATTCTCAGGTGACTTAATGCTATGTATATTGCCCTCGTCAAACTAACAACGACAGTCATGAGAAAACTTCTTCTATTTGCCTTGCTCGGAACCTGGTTCCTGGTCGGGAATGCTTTTGGACAAATACAGAAAGGGGCCTGTTATCTCGGCGGTACGATCAGTTTCGACGGGGAAACTTCAAGGAGTGAAGAACCCGCTGATCCTCTTAATTCTGCGAGGACCCGGCGACACACCATTGCGCCGGAAATCCAGTTTGGAAAAATGATCGGGGACCGGACCATGATGGGACTGGGCGTACGGTATAATGTAACTTATAACCGCACAAAATACGACGAAAACGATCTTGCGAACAGCCAACTCTCTCAGGGCATTGCGTTACTGCCCTTTATCCGCCAGTACAAATCGCTGGGAAGCAGCAACTGGTCGGTGTTCCTGCACGGTGAGCTTGGTCCTCAATATCAGTGGATCAGAACTACTAATATCCAGGGCAGCACGCCGGTTAACGAGTACAGGGATTTCTGGCAATACGGAGTGAGTATCAAACCGGGTATTGCCTATGTTTCGAAGAAAAATGGCTGGGCCATCGAAGGTTATGCAGATATCCTCTCTCTGAATGCTAATTATGTTCCTTTCAAAAATGACGCTCCCAGCGTATTTACACTTAATACCGGTATTGCTACGGCATTCCCCAATGTAATTACTCTCCGCGTCGCCAAATATATCTTCCCTAAAAACTGAGAGCCATGAGAAATTCCATACTTACATTCCTGCTGCTGGTTTTATTGAACCATATTGCAACGGCACAGTTTCAGGCAGGCGAATCGTTTATCAGCGGGTCGTTTTATAACAACCTCAATAATGTGAGGCAAAAAGGCAGCGAGCCCAATACAAATGCCTATAATCATTATATCAATATCTCTTTGGGCAAATTTACCAAAGACAATCGGGCAACCGGCTGGGGCCTGACACACTCTTTGAATATTCAGAGCAACAGCTACTACAAACCAGATCCCAACACTTTAGGGGAGCTCAGCTTAGGAGTTGAGCGCTTTGCTGAGTTTTACAAGTCGGTGGGTGAAAAATTTGCTTTATACGCCCGACCTGCGTTGAATCTCGGGTATCAGTTCAAAACCAACAATGCGGTCAACAATAATGAGCTGGTTTATGAAAGCAAGATCAATTCAATCAATTTAAGTGCCGGCATCAGTGCGGGGGTAATTTGGCGGTTATCGCCCAAATGGGCAGTTGAAGGCGGCTTTGCATTCCTGAATCCGATCAGTATTAGTTATGGATTTACGACCACCGAATATTTTCAGAATAAATACCCCAACGGGGAAAATGTCAAATACGAAGGACACGGAATTAATTATTTCTTTTCGCCGAACATTTCATCAGGAAGTATCGGACTGGGTTTGCGGTATTTTTATGGTTTGAAATAATAAAAGATAATTGCACCATATACATTAAAAACGCGGTGGATGTGCCTTTTTTGGGCATATCCACTTTTTAGTTAGAATGAAAAAATACTTCCTGTTACTTTTTATTGCCGGACTGACCGCCTGCCACAAGCCCAATTACAATAGCCTCGATGCTCCCTGGGAGCCTGATTATAAGGTTGACAGATCCGAAAGTTCAATCCTGAATTTCGAGAAAAAGGATGCTGAAAAAATGCCTGCCCCCGGCGGAATAGTATTTACGGGTAGCTCCTCATTTACAAAGTGGCAGTCGGCGGCACAGGACCTCGCGCCGCTTCCGATCATTAACCGCGGGTTTGGCGGCTCCACATTGCCGGAAGTAATCCATTATGCCGACCGTACCATTACCAAATACAAGCCGAAAACCGTGGTGATCTATTGTGAGAACGATATGTTTGGTAAAAAGAAGAAAACACCCGAGCAGGTACGTGACGCGTATGTGACACTCACAAAGACAATCCGTGACAAACAGCCTGACGTACTCATTTACGGCGTATCTCTGAAACCTTCTCCCTCGCGCTGGGACAGAAAAGAGGATGTTATCAAAGCCAACCGGCTGATTCAGGATTTTATCAAATCCGACAAGAACCACAAATACATTGATGTGTGGCCGGTTATGCTGAAAGATGGCCGTCCCGATGGAAGCATTTTCCTTGGCGACAGTCTCCACATGAATGAAGAAGGCTACCGCAGGTGGACCAGGGTTTTTAGACCTATTCTTGAAAAAACATCCTGATAACGTGAAATTGGGCCAATTAACAAGATTTTACAAACAAAGAATAAGGGTATAGGTTTTAACGTAAAGTCACTATATTAACCGAAAAAATACATTTCCGGGTAAAAAGTGATACAACATTAGCTAATGAAAGTAACAGCGGTTTTTGACATTGGAAGGACTAATAAAAAGTATGTGCTCTTCAATGAAAAGTACGATATCGTTAAAGAATTCTCCGAGTCGTTGCCGGAGACGACCGACGAGGACGGGTTTCCTACCGAGGACTGCGAGCTGCTGACCAAGTGGGTCCAGGACCGATGGAACGAGCTGCTGGCCAATCCCGAATACGATATCAAGGCTGTTAATGTAGCTGCTTACGGAGCGAGCCTCGTTCACCTGGACGCTGCCAATAAGCCACTTACCCCGCTTTACTCTTATCTGAAACCGTTTCCTGAGGATCTGTTAAGGCAGTTTTACAGCACCTATGGCGATCCGACGAGGATTTCGCTTCAAACCGGTTCACCTGCAATGGGCATGCTGAACTCGGGAATGCAGCTGTACTGGCTTAAACATACCAAACCTGACATTTACAAGCAGATAGCTACTACGCTGCACCTGCCCCAATACATTTTGTACCTGCTCACTGGTCGCAAAGTGAGCGATTATACTTCCCTGGGCTGCCATACTGCGCTTTGGAGCTTCGAAATGTGGGATTATCACGAGTGGGTGAAGGAAGAAGGCATTCACAAAAAGCTGGCTCCGGTACTCGCTTCATCGTCTTTCATTTACCGTCACGGCGACAAGGGTGTACAATCGGGATTCGGTCTGCACGACAGTTCCTCTGCATTGATACCGTACAGAATGGCCGTTAAAAAACCATTTGTGCTGCTTTCAACTGGTACCTGGTGCATTAATTTCAACTCTTTTGCATCCAAGCCGCTTACCTCTTACCAGCTTGAACGTGATTGTATGAATTACCTCACACCGGAAGGAAGCGGGGTTACTGCATCGCGTTTGTTTATGGGACGTGAGCACGATTTCCAGGTTGCACGCATTGCGGATTACTTCCGGGTTGAACCTGATTTTTACAAACGGGTAGCGTTCAATGAAGCTTATCTTGACCTGGATACTCCGAAATTCTATTCAGCATGCATGACCGGAAATGGTCCGTTTCCTGAGCCAAATACACAGGAATGGCAGGTAAGTGCATTCTCTTCGGCTGAAATCGCCTATCATCACCTGATCAAAGGATTAACCGAACTGCTGTTTGTTTCGCTGGATCTGATTGCGGTCAATGATGTGCAGGCTATTTATATCGATGGTGGCTTTGCTCGCAATGAAATTTTCACCAAACTGATAGCACGTCACTATTCTAATCATAAAGTCTACGCGACAGACCTGCCTTACGCAACTTCGCTCGGAGCTGCCCTGCACGTTACGCGTCCGCAGACATTTGATTTTATAGAAGAAATAAGGGAGATAGTACTTTGATCGTTAGCTGATCCGGCTCCAGTTGGTTTCCTCTTTCCGGAGATTTGCCAAATGTAGCCGGATCGGCTGATTGACAGCTTCCAAAAGATCCGGATCTTTTTCCAGGATCTCCTCTGCAGACTGGCGCGCTGCTTTCAGAATCTCGCCATCCTGCGCGAGGTTCGCCACCAGTAAATCCACAAGTCCGCTTTGTTGCGTTCCTGAAATATCCCCCGGCCCCCGTAGTTGCAAATCCACTTCCGCAATTTCAAAACCGTCATTGGTGCGGCACATGGTTTCAATGCGCAGCTTGGTATCTTTCGAAATCTTGTAATCCGTGATGAGAATGCAATAGGATTGTTCGGCACCGCGCCCTACCCTGCCGCGTAGCTGGTGCAATTGGGACAAACCAAATCGCTCCGCATTTTCAATCACCATAACCGACGCATTCGGCACATTGACCCCAACTTCGATCACCGTGGTAGCGACCATGATCTTGGTTTCGTTCCGAACAAACCGTCCCATTTCGAAATCTTTGTCCTGCGCTTTCATTTTACCATGCAAAATACTCAGCGGCACATCCGGGAACGCGCGCGACACACTTTCGTACCCATCCATTAAATCTTTCAAGTCCATTTTTTCAGACTCTTCGATCAGCGGGTAAACCATATAAACCTGCCGTCCTTTCGCAATTTCCTCTTTCAAAAAACCGAATACGGATAGTCGGTGCGCGTCGTAGCGGTGTACTGTTTTAATGGGCTTCCTGCCGGCTGGCAGTTCATTGATTGCGGAAATGTCGAGATCTCCGTAGAGCGTCATTGCCAGCGTTCGCGGAATCGGCGTGGCTGTCATCACGAGCATATGCGGATTAATGCGGCTGTTTTTTGCCCACAACTTAGCACGTTGCGCAACCCCGAACCGATGCTGCTCATCGATAATGCACAATCCCAGGTTCCTGAACTGTACAATATCTTCAATCAGTGCGTGCGTGCCGACGATGATCTGCATGGTACCGTCGAGCAGCTGCTTATGTATGATTTCGCGTTCCTTTTTTTTCGTAGAGCCCGTCAGCTTGCCAATGTTCACGCCGAGCAGGTCGGCAAACTTTTTCAAACCCTGGTAATGCTGGTCTGCCAGAATCTCCGTCGGTGCCATGAGGCAGGCCTGCGCCTCATTATCCAATGCGAAAAGCATACTGATAAAGGCCACAATCGTTTTACCCGAACCTACGTCACCCTGTAAAAGCCGGTTCATCTGCTTACCTGTATTCAGGTCTTCACGGATCTCGTGCAAAACCCGGATTTGTGCATTGGTAAGCTGAAAAGGAAGAAAATGCTCGTAAAATTCTTTGACTAAATGCGTTTTTGAAAACACCAGCCCCGGGTATTCCGTTTTATGTAAAAGCTTGTTCTTGATCAGCCTGAACTGATTATAAAACAGCTCTTCGAATTTAAGCCGCCTTTGTGCCTGGTGAAGCGACTTCTGGCTATCGGGCAAATGAAAATGCCAGAGTGCATCGGCTTTTGAGATAAGCCTGTACTTCTGTGTAAGTGTTTCAGGAAGTGTTTCCCTGATATGGGCCCGGGATATTTCGAGCAGGCTGCGCATCATTTTGCTGATCGCCCTGCTGTCGACAAATTTCCTCCTCAGCTTTTCAGTCAGTGGATAGATCGGCTGCCAAAACCCGCCCCGTTCATTCTCCTGAGTGAGCATCTCAATATCAGGATGCGTGATGTTCCACCTGCCGCCAAAAAGCACCGGCTTACCGTAGACAATGTATTCGGCATTGGGACGCAGGCTTTTTTCGTACCAGTTGATGCTCTGGAACCACACCAGCTCCATGATGCCGGTACCATCTGAAAAGTAAGCTACTAACCGCTTTTTGCCACCCTCACCTACCGTCGTCATTTCCCTGAGCCTGCCTTTGATCTGGGCAGCGGGCATTTGTTCGTTCAGACTTGAAATCTGATGAAAAACGGTGCGGTCTTCGTGGCGGAAAGGATAATGCTGGATCAGGTCGCCAAATGTAAAAATGCTCAGTTCCTGATTGAGCAAAGCTGCCTTTTGCGGCCCTACTCCTCTCAGGAATTCGATTTTGGTATCGAAAAAGCGGGTTCTTACAGATGGATTTGTATCAAATGTCATTTTTCAAATATAGTGTGAAATCGCTAAAACCACTGTTTTTGGTTTTCCGATATGTTAATCAACGTTAATGTGGTCACGTATCGCTGCGATTGGCGCATAGCCACTTGATTAACAACTTTTGAATTCATTACTTCGTGAAATTTAAGTTTCCCAATCACCTATTTTGTTTAACTAATTTTCGTTTTTATGAAAAAATCATTTTTAGCGCTTTTCTTCTCCCTGGTTGCATTCACATGGGCTTCCGCACAAAGCCCGCGCGTAACAGCCGAAGGCAAGAATGTCAGCGTTGCGTATGGACAACCGTCTAAAAAAGGACGTGTGCTGTTTGGAAAAGAAGGTAGCGAGAGCCTTGAAAAATATGACAAGATTTGGAGAACCGGTGCAAATGCGTCTACCGAAATTACCTTCAAAAAAGATGGCAAGTTTGGTGGTAAAGATGTAAAAGCCGGAACTTACAGCTTGTTCACAATCCCTGGCGAGAAGCAATGGACAGTGATTTTGAACAGTGTACTTGGCCAGTCAGGTGCTTATGAATATGAGAAAAACAAAGAAAAAGATGTTTTGAAAGTCTCTGTACCTGCCAAAAAATACCCAACATCAGCCGAGAAGCTGACCTTTACTGTAACCGACAAATCTGTTGATTTCCAGTGGGACAAAGAAGGGTTTTCAGTACCTGTAAAGTTCTGAGGTAATATCCCTAAAATAAAAAAACCGGGAGTTGGGTGTGCCAGCTTCCGGTTTTTTTTATTATTGTTTGTTTACAATGCAGGTTCCAGGAAAATAGCTGACGCTATGGCTGTTAATGGGGAGGGAATATCATGAAGTTTATCATTTACCCAATAGCAGGGGTGAGATACCTGTTTCGAACCAGCGGTTCTGTTGTTTGTACCCAACACATATTCGTCTTTTCCGTTGAACGTGATGTCAATAGCACCAGAAGAGACATTTTCTTCTGTTTTTAGATTAGCCTTGTCATTCCCTCTGATACAAATGGCATTCTCGACAACACTATTGCCAAAGAGTACTTGATTTCCAACCAAGACAATTTGCCCTCCATTTATCCCCAAATTCCATACGTAAACCGAATTACCCTGTGGTGAAACAAACTTTCCATTCTTCCAATATCCAGCAATAAAATATCCTCCGTTTGTGGGTCGATATTCTCCTCCGACATAAACGTCGGCTC
This sequence comes from Dyadobacter sp. Leaf189, assembly GCF_001424405.1. GTDB lineage: Bacteria > Bacteroidota > Bacteroidia > Cytophagales > Spirosomataceae > Dyadobacter. The sequence continues at coordinate 1,318,144 of NZ_LMPS01000001.1, read as the reverse complement.
CCCTTACCTCAATCGCATACCCGTGTCCCAGAGTTTCTGAGAGCTCTACTTTCACTCCGTTCTTCCAATAACAAGCTTTATCAGAATCCATCCCTGAGACATAAATATCTTTTCCGCTGAATGCAATGTCGCTTGCATAACCTCTGCCTTGAGACAAATAGCTTACTTTTCCATCCTTCCATATAAATGGTCTCGGATATGAACCATCTTCATAGATTTGACCAACCATGTAAATTTTTCCCTGATGATATCCAACTGCCTTCACTTTGCCATCATGCAAGTGATCTAGGATCTCTAAATTTCCATTTATCCAAAAGCACGGCTTATCTTCATACTCTCCACCGATGATGATCTTATCATCTGCCGTGAGAATATCATTTGCAATAGAATGATTCGATTCTAAAACCTGCATAGAGTCATTCTTCCAAAAGCATGCGTTCCATTTGTTATTAGAAACATTTATTGCTCCTGCGATAAGCACGTTTACTGAGTCATATGCAACTGTACTATCGATGGGGTTCTCATGGCAATCTATGCTGCCTGCTGACGCCTCGCTAGCGATAGGTATCTCATGCTTGCAAGAAATTGCAAGAATAAAAACCACTACAAAAGCTAATAATTGAAACTCAGCAAAGTAATATGGTTTAACTTTCTCCATTGTGTTACCGGGATTAAGTGAACAAAACAAACTCTTGTATCAAGTTAGTTTAACATGATTTTCAAGGCAGTAAGCAATTATCCAATGGCAGAGATGAAAGATGTTACGGCAGAATAAATTGTAACCGACAAATCTGTTGATTTCCAGTGGGACAAAGAAGGGTTTTCAGTACCTGTAAAGTTCTGAGGTAATATCTCTATAATAAAAAAACCGGGAGTTGGGTGAGCCAGCTTCCGGTTTTTTGTTGTTCCTCCCTTTTCTCCTTCCTCCCTTTCCTCCTTCTACAAATTCGCCTTGATCATGTTTTCAAGTACCTGCAAATGTTCGGTGAATTCTTTGTGCCCCAGTTCGGTGGCTTTGTAGGTTGTTAAAGGTTTTCTGCCGGCGAACTGTTTTTGAACCTCAACATATTTGATTTCCTCCAAAGCTTTCAAATGCGACGCCAGATTCCCGTCTGTCAGCTGCAGAAGCTCTTTCAGCTCGTTGAAGCTGACAGCATCATTCACCACCAGCACTGACATTAATCCCAGCCTGATCTTACTTTCAAATACCTTATTGAATTTCTCTAACCATTCCATTTTGTTCGCCTCCCATCAAATTACTCTACAATGGGTTGCATAAAGCGCATCGCATCGCGATTTCTTACCCAAACTGCTTCATCACGCAGGTTATTAGCTCTGCCTGTGAGGCCGGCCGAAACAAGACCTGTTCCAACCGAAACCCAAAAAAATGTCCGCAGGTTGTCCCGGTTTCCTGAAATCAGGGAAATAATGGACCCCGCTGAACCTGCAACCGAAATCACCAGACCGATAGTTCGTGTACGCCGCGATCTCATATAAAGATCAAATCCGCGAGTCGACACTAAAAACTCCCTTTTCAATGCACGCTGACCCGAATAAACGACATTATCCTTGACGTAGCTGTTAGCGCCGCGCAAATAGATCGTCTCCTTGTCATACCACTTAATAGCTTGTTTGATGGTACTATCCGGCGCCACCTGCCCATTGCTTTTGGCAGAAAACAGCAGCATTAACACCACGATCAAGCCTTTTGCAGCTGTATTGCCGGTTTTGCTCTTGTCCCGGTCATAACGATTGTGCATCGTAAGTCCGTAGATAATATGAAGTACTCCAAACCCGAAAGCCCAGAAAAGCAGTGAATAACCCGTCATAAAGAGCGCAATGCAGCCGATTGTAATTTCCAGCATTCCCAGGTAGAAAAGCTCCGGGTAAGTGAACCTGCTCGCATTCACCAAAGCCAGCCCGTAAAAGAGTAATGTTGCCGGAAAAACCAGCCAGATAAAGCCGTAATGCAGCATCGCCAGGCAAAATACGCCTCCGGTACCGAGCGGGATCAGCATACTGACCAGCAAACGGCGGGAGCTGCTGTTCCAGACTGTCAACCCTTTTTTTCGTCCTTTCCGCACCGTCAGCAGGATACCGACTGCCAGCGACAGGATCAAAACCAGAAGTCCGTCGACGAACAAAAAGCCGATCAGCGGCTTTCCCGAAGGTCCATGGTAAGCGCCGAAGGGACTCAGGATTTCTTCAAACCAATCTGTTTTATATCTTAAATAAGCCGCTGCGGCACCAATCAATGCAAACAAGCCAGCGAATACACCGCTCAGCCCGCTGAGCGAAAGGAACTTTGACGAGCGCTCCATTAAATCGCGGATCTCGGTCAGCGTGTGCAGGGAATCCTGGTTGGAGTTCATAAATATATTTACATTAATAAATGCGAGTAGTACAAATCAGAGCAATACAAGGAGTTTTGGGAAAAATATGATGGCGCCCACGATCACCGCCGAAATAGCGAGGATCAGCACACCGGCAGCCGCAGTATCTTTTACTACTTTGATCACCGGGTGATAGCCGGGTGACACGAGATCAGCCAGCTTTTCAAGCGCAGTATTAAATGCTTCTGCCGCCCAAACCAGGGCAATCTGAATGACAAGGATCATCCATTCCGTGGCTGAAATCTGGAATCCCACTCCGGCAGCGACTACGGCGAGACAGGCAATCAAATGGATTCTGGCGTTGTTTTCGTACCGGAATAGGTTGAAGATCCCGACACCGGCGAAGGTAAAACTGCGCAGTGCCTTACGGATATCGATGGGTCCCTTCATTTTGTTTTAGTTCTGCGAAAATGTGGAACGCAAAGTACAATAACATCAGCACGAACGAAAACGTGATGGTGTGTTTTATAGCCAGTGGATTTTGCATACTTTCAAAAATACCCCTTAACAAAGACACTGGTTTTGTCAGAATATCCCAGCTGTTCCAACGACCGTAGCGGCCAAGAAATACACCGAATCCGCTCAGTATCATCGAAAACAGGATCACAGTCCAGGCCAGTGCCTCATTCCAGCGTGCATTGATAATACGGTGTACAATGCGGATACTGTAGAGCCCGGCTAAAAATCCCGCGACCGAGAAAGTAAAGATCATCAGTGAGTCGTACCAGATGATATTGTCGCCGATCCCGCGCAAATGTTTCAGGTCCGTGATAATGTAAGGTGCATTAGGAAAGAACAGCAACCAGACAAGAAGGTAGCACATCAGCAGACCAAAAGGAGCCCGGCGCTGCGCTTCCATTTCGTCCACCCATTTAATAAAAATCAGGGGTACCCAGGCCAGAAACAGGTTCCAGGACAGGAAGACAAAATCCCAGTCGTGCAGCAAAATCCGAAACAACAATAAGCTCATTGCCGCAGCCGACACGAATGCGATCAATGCAATTTTCTGGTTACGCTGTAAATAGCCTGCTAGAATTTCCATTATCATAATTTTGATGATAAAATTGAAAAGTACTTTGAGCTGCAAAGTAAGTTACAAAATACCAGCTGACAATTATGATTAAGAATTTTTAATGAAAAACTAAGGAGTTGCTACTTGTTGTTTTTGGCAAATGCTTTCATCATCGCCCATTCCCTACCGGCTGTGGGCGCTTTGAAAGTTTCCAGACAGCCGCGGTCCTGCAATGTGATGTAGCAGGTTTTTCCATTACGGCCACCAAAGCAGATGTTGGAGACCTTTTTCCCGATCGTAGTAACTGTTTGAATGATCTTGCCTTCTGGTGAGAGGATCGCTACCTCGCCTTTTCCGTGCCGCGCGATGTAGAGATTCCCATTCACATCGCAGCGCATACCGTCCATTCCTCCATCTTCGAAATGATACAGCAGCTTTTTATTGCTTAGCGTACCGTCAGCAGCCAGGTCAAATACCCATACATTGCGCTGTACACTCTCATTGACATACAATTTCTTTTCGTCGGGGCTCACGTCTATTCCATTGGTGGTACCCATATTCTCCGCCGCGAGTTTCACCTTTCCATCTGGGGAAACGTGCCAGATCTGCCCTGTACCTTCTTTCCAGTTCGGATCTGAACAAAAAATGTTTCCCGACGCGGTAATCGCAAGATCATTAGGCTGGTTCATCTTCGGTTCATTGGCAAAAACCGAAATATTCTTCGTGATCAGGTCCACTTTCAGGATGTTGTGCCCGGTGAAGTCGGCCACGTAGAATGTGTTTTTATCCCCAAACCGGATACCATTGCCGGTACTTCCTTTCGGCAAAGTCACAAAAAAGCTTGCATTGCCTTTTCCATTCATGATCGCGATCGTACCGTCACGTGCAAAGTTTACAGCATATACATTGCCTTCATCGTCCACAGCAGGGCCTTCGCAATTACTGGTAAACTCGCCTTCGCTCGAAAATTTCTTGCTTTTGGTTTGTGCCCAGGCAATCTGAACAAATAATAAGAAAACGGTCGCGAAGAGAAGGATACGTTTGTTCATCGGGATGAATGCAATGATTTTACTGGTTTTTCCATTTGATCGGACAACCTACGGGTTTTGTGATGGTAGTTACCACGGGCTTCCCGCCAAGCAGGTTGTTCACGGCGTCTTCAACATACAGCTTTGTAACCCAGCCTGGATCCTGCGGATTGTCGTCGATCATGCCAATATAGCGTACAATAAACTTTGAACCGCTTTTTTGTACTACAAAAACCTGCGGTGTCCTGGCTGCGCCAAAAGCCCGGGATACCTGCTGGGCCTGGTCTGACAGGTAGGGATATCCGTAATTCTTGGACAATGCCCGTTCTTTCATTTTTTCAAAAGTATCATCAGGATGCGTACCGGGATCGCTTGGATTGATTGCTACAACAGGAAATCCCTGACCCGAAAACTTGCTGTTAAGCGCTATAATCCGGTCTTCGTAAGCTTTGGCAAATGGACAATGATTGCTTGTAAATACGACGATCAGACCTTTTGCATTACCATAATCATTCAGGGATACCGTATTCCCGTTCGTGTTTTTGAGCTGAAAACCTGCTACCGCATCGCCGATCTGGTACCCGCCTTGGCCTTGCTCATAGACAGCCGCTTCCCGCCCGCGCCGATCTTCGCCGTGAGATGAGAACGACAATCCCGTACATAGCACCAGGGAAATCCATAAACCAATTTTCATAATGTCGAATTTAAATGCATTCTCTATTGAGACGGAATTCCCGTGGAAAAGTAACAATCAGTACTGTTAATTTTTGTTAAAGACCGGCAAGTGCCACAGAAACAAAACGTTCGGGCGTCATGCAATCTTATAAAAGCCTTTTTGCAGGCGCATTCCGGGACCTGCTTTGTTGCTGGCTGCACAGGTAAATGTAACAAAAGACAACCAATACAGCGGTTTCCCTATTCAACGAACAAATAATATACGCAGGTACCCCTATCCGGGCTCAATAATATTGCTAAAATATTGTCATTCTGTGTTTAGCTGTTTATCTTTGCACCTCATTTTGAAACAGCTTACTTAATTTATTAACATGTACGCAATCGTAGAAATCGCAGGTCAGCAATTTAAAGTTGAAAAGGGTCGCGAAATCTTCACGCATAGGCTTGAAGGTGACGTGAACGCTGCACTTGTATTTGACAAAGTCCTTCTCGTTGACAACGGAGGCACAGTATCGGTTGGACTACCTACAGTAGCAGGCGCTTCTGTAAAGGCAACTGTCCTTGAACACCTTAAAGGTGAGAAAGTGATCGTCTTCAAGAAAAAAAGACGTAAAGGCTACCGCGTTAAAAACGGTCACCGTCAATATCTGACCAAAATCAGCATCGACGAGATCGTAGCTTAATGCAGCTTCCGGCAACAGAAATCGAAGCCGGAGTTTTATTCAATCAGGAAATAACAACTAATAGTTAAGATATCATGGCACATAAGAAAGGTGTAGGTAGCTCGAAAAACGGACGTGAATCGGAAAGCAAGCGTCTTGGAGTAAAATTATTCGGTGGTCAGGTTGCCAAAGCAGGAAATATCCTTGTTCGTCAGCGTGGTACCAAACACAATCCTGGCAAAAACGTAGGTATCGGTCGTGACCATACTTTGTTTGCATTGGTTGATGGTAATGTTGTTTTTCGCAAAACACGTGAAAACAGATCTTACGTTCACATCGAGCCGATCGCAGTTGCTGCTGAAACTACTGCTACTGCAGAAGCTTAGTTTTTAGTTAATGCTCTTAAAAAACCCGTCAGGTCCCGCACCTTACGGGTTTTTTCTTTTACAACAACCCAATGGAAAACCAAAAGCACGCTTTGCTTGTTTGAATTGAGTACAACCTATTTCCAATCATTCTACTGACATGCTTACACGTCCAGTTTTTGTATATACCGAATTAAGCCCCAACCCGAATTCAATGAAGTTTGTACTGAACTTCGAGCTGGTACCCGACGGGCTTTCTTTTGACTACCCTTCCCTTCAGGCCGCCCTTGAAGAAGGAAAAGCTTCTCCGCTTGCGTCCGACCTGTTTCAGTTTCCGCACGTAAAGCGCGTATTTATTGCCAGTAACTTCGTCACAATTACGAAAGATGACAACATTGCATGGGAAGATGTGTTGAGAGATACCAAGCAATTCATTAAAATATATTTCGAAGAAAACCACCCTGTTTTTGAACAGCAAACTATTGATAAAAATACCCTGATCGTAGATTCCCGCGATTCGGACACCGTGCAGAAAATCAAAGCAGCGCTAGACCAGTACGTGAGGCCGGCAGTGGAGTCAGACGGTGGAGCGATCAACTTCCATTCATTCAATGAAGAATCAGGCACTGTGAAAGTATTGCTGCAAGGCTCGTGCAGCGGCTGCCCGTCTTCTACATTGACATTGAAAGCAGGCATTGAAAACTTGCTGACCAGAATGGTACCCGATGTAAAAGAAGTAGTTGCAGAAGGCGTTTAAGCTTTTCCCGATTTCTTTTGGAAACCCTGTCGTGAGGCAGGGTTTCTTTTTTTTTAATGTTTTGTTAGTTTCAGGACATGAAGCAGCCGCTGCATCGATTTATTACAGAGATTGAAAAACTGCAATCCACGGGAGACAACTATTTTCCAGCAGGGATTTTTCCCGCGCAGCGGATTAACCCGCTGATCGGCTACAAACGGCAGGATACAACGATATTCTTCTCAGCCATTATCTGCTTTACACTGCAATCCATTCGCAGGCACGTTACCGGAGAAACCGCGGCGCAGATCGATCGTATTTGTGAAAAGATCATTGCCAACTATCCCGATTTCAGAAATAAAGACGGACTGAAAACCTACAATTTCTGGAAAACGAAACCTTCTAAACACTTCCCGAACGGTTACATTTTCCGCCGCTTCGAGCATTTCCGCATTCCCGACGACATAGATGACACTGCTTTCATCTACTTGACAAGTAATCCGACGCGGGAGGAACTTGCCTGGTTGAAAGAAAAGCTGGCGATACATTCCAATGGATACAAATTGTGGATCAGGAATACTTACCCCGAGTACCGGAACCTGAAAGCCTATTCCACCTGGTTTGGTAAGAATATGTATGTAGAGTTCGATGTGTGTGTGTTGAGCAACATGCTCTACTGTATCCATCAATACGGGCTGCCGCTCAATGAACACGACCACGCCAGTCTGGAATACATTCGCTCAGTAATAGCAACCGATCGGTACATCAAAGTCCCCTTTCGCTGCGCACACCAGTACCCGCGGACTCCGCTGATCATTTACCACGTGGCGCGTCTGATAGCTGCATTCGAACCTGCTGCACTTGAATCTGTCAGGATCAAGTTGATAGCCGATACGCAACAGCTGCTCACCACTTCCCTGCACGATATGGACTGGGTTTTGCTATCCATTTCTCTCATGCGGCTTGGTGTAGCCACAAAACGTATCCCGGTTGAGCAATTCAGCGCGAAACATTTTGAAGGATTCGGCTTTTTCATTGCCGGCCTTCTCACCGCCTATGAGAATCCGCTGCTTTATAAACTGTCTATATCTCCGCTCTTCCACATGAAATGGGTATGTGAAGCGCATTCGTGGACTTTGCTGGCGGAGTACGAAATGCTGTGGGCGCAGGTTGAAAATACTGCCGCCGACGTGTCAAACCAATTGAAAAAGTAACATGTCAGATTCGACGATATCCATAAAGGTCAGGCAGATTATCAAAGAGGCTGACGATGCAAAAACCTTTGTTTTCGAAAGAACAGATGGAAAGCCGCTTGTCTACAAAGCTGGCCAGTTCCTGACCTTCCTGATCGAAATGCACGGTCACGAAGTACGGCGCTCCTACTCCATGAGCTCGGCGCCTGATGTGGACACTTATCCTTCCATTACCGTCAAGCGCGTACCCAATGGCGAAATCTCGCGTTTCTGGATTGATCATGTTCAGGAAGGTGACATTTTCACTACCCTGTTTCCCTCCGGGAGGTTTGTGCTTGAAGAAAGTATTTCCGGCGAGCGCGACATTGTACTGATTGGCGCGGGAAGCGGAATTACACCCTTGTTTTCTATTTTGAAACAAACCCTCAGCGAGGGTCCACAGCTGCACGTAACGCTTATTTACGCAAGCCGTAATATAAAAACCACCCTATTTTGGCAGCAGATACTTGACCTTGAAAGCAAATACCAGGAGCGTTTCCGCGCTATTCACATTCATAGTCAACCTACCGATGAATGGAACGGGATCCGGGGAAGGATCAACAACACGCGGCTGGAACAGCTTGTAAATAAGTCGCTAAAATACAGTCCCGCAGACGCGCGCTTTTTTATTTGCGGACCATTTGATCTGATGCGCTCATCGGAGATCACACTCCATTTTATGGGGTTTTCCAAAGATCAGATCAGAAAAGAGAACTTCGTGATCACTTCCGCGCCCTCTCCCCCGCCTGAATCATACCCGCATAACATTGTGCTCAATTTCCGCGAAAAATTGTACCACCTCCATGTACCCGCGCATACAACCGTGCTAGATGCCGCGCTCGCCGAGGGTATTCGCCTTCCATATAGCTGCAAAGGCGGCCGCTGCTCTACCTGCGCAGGCATTTGCAAGACGGGCTCTGTCCACATGAGCGTAAATGAAGTTCTGACGGATAAGGATTTAGCGGAAGGCTGGGTCCTGACGTGCTCGGCCTACGTCGACAGCGACAATGTAACTATCGAAATTCCCTGACCCATAATGAGAAAGCGCAAGTCGGGCGGACTTACGCTTTCTCAGGATTTAGGATAAGTGGGTCTTAAACTTAGGAATTATTAAAATTTAGGAAATATAGAAAAGGTTAAAGGCGGATTTCAGGTATAAGAGCAAGGAACGTCAAATGCTATTTAGTTCTTAAACGTATTGTTCGAATGGACATTAATCAGAGATGTTAAACTTCGAAAATGACGAATAATCTTCTACTTGATTAACTGATTACAAAATTAATCGTAAAATTAGATTTACAAAGCGAAATTGTGAAAAAGTGCACGAACACGCAATAAAAAGTGACCATCGTTATCGTACACGATTTGACAACTGCATAATTGGATCCAGCACATAAATTTAGCTTGTAAATTCCACATTCCCTGTTTTGTTATAAAAAAGATTCGAAAAGTAATTATTAATCAGCCAATCAGCCAGTGATCCTGTTCCTGAAAGTGCTGTTAATTACTACTTTTGCATGCTTCACAGAAGCTAACTACCTCTGATTAAATTGTGAAAAAGAAAATCGTAAGAATAAAAGATATAGCCGAGCGTGCACAAACTTCCAAAGGGACTGTTGACCGTGTACTACACAACCGCGGAAGGGTTGCCGACGATGTACGGGAAAGGATATTGAGCATTATCAAAGAGCTGAACTACGAACCTAACTTCATTGCGCAGTCACTTAAATCGCAGCGTACCTATAATCTGGCAGTACTTGTTCCTGATCCGGCACTCGACCCCTACTGGCAGGCGCCACGCCTGGGGTTGGAGAAAGCAGAGAAGGAACTCCGGCAATACGGTTTGTCCATTACACAATTCATTTTCGATCCGCACGACGATCAATCTTTTATCGAGCGCGCGCAGGAGGTAACTGCCGAGAAACCCGACGGGCTGCTGATTGCACCGGTGTTTTACAAGGAGGTACTACCGTTTTTCAAGGAGTGGGCAGACATGAACATTCCGTATGTGCTCTTCAATACGCAGATCGAGCACGTTAATCCGCTGTGTTATATCGGGCAGGATTCCTACCGGAGTGGTTCGCTGGCAGCCAAAATCCTGAGTTTCGGATTGCAATCTTCCGGCAGTATCCTGATTGCGCATATCAATGAAGACATATCCAACTCAGCTCACCTGATCACCAAAGAGGAAGGTTTTAAAGATTATTTCAAAAGTCTCGGGAATGGAAGAAGCTTTGAGGTAATCAGCAGGGAAGTTCATTTTTCAGATGAAGAAGGTCCTGACCGTGAGCTTGACGCGATCAGAAGCAAAAACCCGGATTTGAAGGCGATTTACGTTACTAATTCCAAAGCCTTTGAAGTAGCGGCTTACCTGGAAAAGAACAGCCTGAAAGACATCAAGCTGGTAGGATACGACCTGGTGGAAGCGAACCTCGATTATCTCAACAAAGAGGTGATCCATTTCCTTATCAACCAAAATCCGCTTGGTCAGGGATACTGGGGAATACACCAGCTGGCTAATCACCTCGTATTTAAAAAAGAGGTAGCACCCATTAAATTCCTTCCGCTCGATATTATCACGAAGGAAAATCTGGATTACTACCTCGATCCGCAGTGACGAGATTTGTTAAAGATCTCCGAACTGTGCGTACATTTCTTTAAGCTTTGGCTCGGTTTCTTTCGCACGGATATCTTTTCTGAGTGCGGTGACACCCTGAATGTCCGTCAGAAGCCCTAGTGCCTGGAATGCGCCGAATCTGACAAAATAAGAGGAATTGTCCCGCGCCAGACCTTCAAGTACCGGAATGCTTTTCCGTTGAATATCCTGCTTTGACTTAATGAGGTATTTCCCAAACACCTGCAGGAAGTTATACTTCTCAGTAGGCTTCATCGCCCGCATTTTTTCAAGGAACCAGTCAAACCGCTCCGGCTGAGCTAGACCTGCGTAGTAGTTAGCAACCGACGTCACGATCGCGTCGTTGGGTGAGTTTTCAAACTGGGCAGCTATCTCGTTGGCATCATTCGGCTGTGACATCAGGTATTTTTCAATCGCAACGGATACCACCAGATAGGAACTGTCGCTAAGCGCCTCCTTAAAAATCGAATCACTGTTATTATCGCCAAACGAAGCCAGAGTAATAATCGCTTCGGAGCGAACCTGCGGATGCGGATCCTTGCGGGCCAGGCTCTGAATTTTAGTTTCAATGTCGGCGAAACCAGCGCCTGCATATTCGGCGAAATTACTCACCGCCATTTGACGGAATTTCCAGAACGGGTCTCCCATTGCCTTCTCGAGTATATTCTTCACCGTTGTGTCGGAGAGCGCGCCTTCCAGTTGAGACAACGCATCATACTTATGCAGAAAGCGATCTGCATTCAAATACTGAAACTGCATTTCAGGACGGTTTTTCTCATGCTCGATTACAGCTAGCAGCTGCGCGTCTGCATCAAATACAACCAGATCAGGCTTTTTGGCAGCAGGGAATTCCAGGGTTTGGCTTACTTTGTCAATCACCACATTATACTGGTTTTTTTTACCGCTCACCCACACATCCACTTTGAGCGGAAGCCGGTAAACAGTAGTCGCAAGTGTATCCTGAGCCTGTTTCACCTTCAATACCACCTTGCCTGTATTGGCCATATATTCCTGCTGTATTTTCAGGTTAGGGTGCCCCGGACGGTGGAACCACTGGTCGAAAAACCAGTTGAGATCTTCACCGGTCACTTTTTCAAATGCAGTTCTCAGATCATCAATTTCAACTGTTCCCAATGCATTTTTACGCAGATAGTATTTCAGGGAAGCAAAAAAAGCATCGTCGCCCACATACGACCGCAGCATATGTAAAATGCGCCCGCCCTTTGCATAAGAGTGGCTGTCAAACATATTCTCACGATCCTTATAAAAATAGCGGATCATTGGCACCTGCTTGGTCTCTGATTCAAGCATGTAACTCTTCATTTCCTGTAAGTTACCCCAGTCAGCTTCATACTTCCCGTCGTTATACTCGCTCCACAGGTATTCGGAATAATTGGCAAAAGATTCATTTAAAGGAAGTTGGCCCCATTCCTCACAGGTTACATAATCGCCAAACCAGTGATGCGCCAGCTCGTGGGCAATTACCGCATCCGAATTCCCGTCCACCAGCGAACGCGTATCATTTTGCACACCTTCTTCATGTACGGTAGCCGTTGTATTTTCCATCGCTCCCGCCACAAAATCGCGCACTGCTATCTGCGCGTATTTTTCCCAGGGATACTCAACGCCGAATATATTGGAAAAGAAACCCATCATTTCAGGAGTGCGGCCGAAGATCGCATGTGCATCCTTTCCGTACTTGGGCTCTACGTAATAACTTAATTCAAGCCCGTTGGGCATCATATCCTTGGCAACCACGAAGTCGCCTACTGCCATCATAGCGAGGTATGGCGCGTGGGGAATGGACTGTTTCCAGTGATCTGTCCGTGTTCCCTTTTTACCTTCGCTCTGCCCGATCAGCAGTCCATTCGACAGTGTCTTAAAGGTACTGTCTACAGTAATGTAAAAATCGTGGGTGAATTTCTGATTTGGCGCGTCGATAGTCGGGAACCAGCAGGAGCTGCCCTCGGTTTCTCCCTGCGTCCAAATTTGCCGCGGCTTGCCCTCGTCCAGCCCGTCTGCATTGATGAAGTACAATCCCTTATCGGTCTGACTATCGTCGGGCTTGTTTCTAGGCAGATCGTTTGGTTTGGCTACGTAGTCGATTTTAACAAGCAGCGTGTCATTTCGTGTGTAGTTCTTATCAAGCTTGATGATCAGCTTTCGTTTATCCTCATAAGTAAAATTCAGCTTTTTGATCACCTTTCCGGCAATTTCCTCCGTAGTAAGTGCGCCATAATCTCCGACAGTGTCCAGCATTGATACGCCTTTGATATCAAAACCTTTTGCATCCAGTTCCAATGTATTCTGGGGATGGAAGTGTGACTTGAATGCGATTACAGCCGAGGCAGGTACCTGCTGCTTGACCCAGTCAAACTGTACGTCAAGGCGCGTGTAAATGATATCGCTCTTTTTGGTACGTTCAGGGCGGTAAGGACCTTTTTTAGTGATAGAACCGGGATTTCTCCGGTAAACTGTATCAGCCGGAACCCGGTTATCAGGAGCGGCCGAGACGGAGGTCAAAAGTAAATTGAATGCAAAGATTGTAGCGATTAGTCGGCTCAAAAGTAAGGTATTGCGACCGGTCATATCTGCTTTCGAATTGTTAGCTGGGGAGTGATTCAAATTATCGAATTTAATAAGTCGTTTTCTGTTCTCGGAAGTACTTAAACGCGCAAAATAGCGCCCGCCTCGGCTGCGCGCCGGGCTGGTATGTAAGAGACTATCATGGTAATCATAACGACAACAATGCCTGTATAGAGTATATCTTCCCATATTAATTTGACCGGGTATGCATCCACCAGTGAAGTAGTCATTCCCATTGAAACAAAGCCGTATTTAATCTGTAACCAGCAAATCAGGACACCTCCGACTAAGCCGAATATTGCTCCGGAAAGCGCTACGATGGCACCTTCTGTCAGAAAAATCTTCCTGATCAGCGAAGGCGTCGCGCCAAGTGCATACAACATGGATATATCCTTTTTCTTCTCGATTGCCAGCATACTCAATGAAAAGAAAATATTGATTGCGGCAACTAAAATAATCAGGGACAGGGTAACAGCCACAAAAAGCTTTTCCATTTTGATCGCACGCAGCAAATCAGCATTCAGGGAATCCCGGTCTTTTACCACAAAATCCTTGCCCAACACACTCGCAAGCTGCGCGCTCACTGCCTGTTCACGAAATCCCGGACTTACATTGATCTCGATCGCCGACCTGTCACCCCGGTATTGCATCAGCGAATCGACCAGGTCCACCGGCGCGATCACGTAATCGTCGTAGCGGGTTTCTATAAAAAATACGCCACCCGGCCTCAACGCCAACTGATTGAAAGCTTCCGGCGAGGTGAGGTTCAGTGCCTTTGTACTTGTTCTGGGATATAGGAATTCGAGGGGTGTAAGAATGTCTTCCAGCGAAATAGACAATGCATTGCGGATACCTTCTGATACGATCGCATACGGAGTTCCATTTGTGCCGCGCAATGTTAGAGAACCTTCGATCATCGCCGTATCAAGTCTTTCCTGCTGCTCAAAAGTGCGGTCTACTCCTTTTAGACGAACAATAGTCTGCTGATGACCGTACCTTGCCAGCGCATTGTCCTCAATCACTTCGGTGATCACACTCACTCCATTCACCTTTTTAATGCTGGTGAGCATGGCAGGCGTAATCGTAAACCGCTTTCCGGCCGCCGGTGCTATTTTGATGTCAGAATCAAAAGTCTTGAAGATTTTCCGGTTAAGATCCTCCATTCCATTAAAGACAGAGAGTACCACCACCATTGCCATTGTTCCGACAGCCACGCCGGCCATCGCAATCCGGGCAATCAGGCTGATAAAACTTCTTTTGTTGCGCGAGAAAAAATAGCGAACGGCAATTCGGTAAGAAAGATCCATGACCGGGAGGATTGAATCAATTTGTTTCTTCTTCCTCGTCCGGCGCTGCAGGAGGTATTACAATATCGGAGAACAGCAGTTCCATTTTGGCCGCATATTCTGCTGTGTCATCCATGTAAAATTGAAGGTGCGGTACGATCCTCAGCTGGTGGCGAACACGCTCGCCAAGCTTCTGGCGGATAAAGCGCGTATTCTCCTTGATCGTTTCCAGTAAAATGGTCTTTTTATTATCCGGTAAAAAGCTCAGGTAGGCTCTTGCTATGCCCAGATCTGGTGTAACTCTCACTGCAGTAATCGTCACAATCGATCCGTTGATCAAATGCTGTGCGTCTTTTTGAAAAATCTCGCCCAGATCTTTTTGTATTTGCCTGCCTACTTTTTGTTGTCTTTTCGATTCCATGTGTAAATTCTTTATCGGAGAAGGGTCGCGTTTGCGGTACTCAGACTGTCTGCTTCTCAAGTTAGGGTAATGTAAACTACATTCCTAAATCATCCTTCCACGTTTTTCCAATGATCACAAATATCCGCACTTATTTTGTTTTTGTAGAATGCAGCGTTGTAATTTCGTAAAAGTTATTCCCGTAAGCTACATAATCCGCATCGTACTTGCTTAGTTTTTTCCGAGTCAATGCAAGGTATCAGACCATCAGCCTGGTAGTATTCTTCCTGCTGCTCCGCCTCCCCTTTTTCCTGGGTGGCGCACCCCTGCTGATCCCTGAACTGAGCTGGATGCTCGTGGGTGAACAAATGGGCCGCGGCTTCATGCTTTACCGGGATGTGTGGGACAATGTAAGCCCATTCTCGGGCTTAACATACTGGCTGATCGACAGCCTCTTCGGCCGCACGCAATGGGTTTATCAGATCGCCGCGATGACGGTATCCATTGTCCAGATCCTGTATTTTAACTATGTCATCCATTCGCGGGAAGTATTCCCCGAACGCACATTCCTGCCCGGGGCGCTCTACACCCTTTTCCTCAACATCTCCTTTGATATGGGTACACTTTCACCCATGTTGATGGCCAACACATTCCTGCTTTTTGCATTCGGGTCGATCGTCAAAATGCTGGTAAGGCGGGAGGTTACTACGCAGGTTTTTGAAATGGGGCTCTATATCGGGATCGCGACCTTGTTTTATCTGCCTGCATCTCTGTTTGTAATCTGGGCGTTTCTGGCGCTGCTGTTCTACACGGGCTCCACGATCCGACACCACTTACTGGGTCTTTTCGGCTCCCTGTTTCCATTGTTAATGGTCGTGCTCTTTTTCTATCTGAACAACGGCATTGAAAGCTTGAACAGGAACCTGCTTACTTCGGTGTTTCAGGTAAAACAATATAACCTCAACGATTTCTCGTCGCTGCTTGCTTCACTCTTGCTGCCGCTTGGTTTCGGGATCATGGGCTTTATGCGGATATTCACCACGCTTAGGTTTGTCAACTATCAAACCCGCATTCAGCAGGTAATGGCGCTGTGGTTCATTGTCGCGGTATTTACAATTCCGCTCATGCAGTTTCTGGCTCCTATGCAGTTTGTGATCTTCATTCCGCCAGCTGCATTCTTTGCTACCCATTATTTTCAGAGTTTCAAGAAAAACAGCTGGGCCGACGAGCTGCAATTCACCTTAATGGGTGCGGTGATTATTTTGATTCAGTACCAGGGACTACGGGGAATTATTCCGGGTATTTCAATGGGAAGACTGGAAAACCTGCGCACCAAGCCGGCTAACCTGCCTGAACAGATTACCGGGAAACGCATTCTTGTTTTGGGAAGTCACTCAGGAGAGTATATCGATAACTACACCGCCACACCCTACCTGAACTGGGAATTGGCGAGCTACGATTTGCGAAGCCTGGATAACTTCGACAGCGTGATCCATGTTTATGATAATTTCAAAAAGGACCCGCCGGATTACGTGATCGACAAAGTGAATTTAATGCCGAAACTGCTCAGCAGAGTTCCGGCATTACAGAAGCAGTATAAGCTGAGCCCCTGGAAAGGCATTTACGAACGCACCAACTAGCAAGCGATTTTATTAACCCGCGTCTGGTGACGGCCGCCTTCAAATTCGGTAGCCAGGAAAGCTTCCAGGCTCGCCAATGCGGTTTCCAGCTCCATAAAACGTACCGGAAAGCAGATTACATTGGAATCATTGTGCTGCCTCGTCAATGCTGCCAGCGGAGTATCCCACACCAATGCAGCGCGGATTCCCTGGTGTTTATTGGCAGTAATGCAAACCCCCTGGCCGCTTCCGCATAGTAAAACCCCTTTTTCAAACTCGCCGCTTTCAACAGCACTGGCAACAGGATGTGCGAAATCTGCATAGTCTGCAGAGTCAGGGCTGTAAGTCCCGAAATCCTTGGTTTCGAAACCATTTGCAGTCAGCCATTCAATGATCGGTTCTTTGTATGGAAATCCGGCGTGATCTGAACCAATAGCAATTTTTCTCATTACTTTTCTGTTAATTAAGGCCCGTCTTTTGCAGACGGTCGGGTGAATAGCGAGCGGCTCCAAGGCACGCTTGTAATACAAAAATACCATTATATGGTTTAACAATTAAATGGAGTTTAGAATATGAGTGATATGAGTGAACAAACAAAACCAACCAATGCAGAGTTGGTTGACGTTTCCCTTCTTAATCCGGCAGTGCCCGAAGATGAAAAAAGGATCAAGGAAGCATTTGAAGACAGGAACTGGAATGAAATAAAAAGTGCCGATTCGTGGGTTATATTTAAAGTAATGGCCGAGTTTGTGGAAGGGTTTGACAAACTGGCCAAGATCGGCCCCTGCGTTTCCCTTTTCGGTTCGGCGAGGACATTGCCAGATAACCCGCATTACAAAACAGCTGAGGAAATCGCTGCAAAGCTGGTAAGGCACGGGTACGGGGTGATCACCGGTGGTGGGCCGGGTATCATGGAAGCGGGTAACAAAGGCGCATCCGAGCAAGGCGGTAAGTCTGTCGGGCTCAATATTAAATTGCCTTTTGAACAGCACAGCAACATTTACATTGACCATGACAAGAGCATCAACTTCGACTTCTTCTTTGTGAGGAAAGTAATGTTTGTCAAATACTCACAAGGTTTTGTAGTGATGCCGGGCGGTTTTGGTACGCTGGATGAGCTTTTTGAAGCATTAACCCTGATCCAAACCAAGAAAATCGGCCGCTTCCCGATCGTGCTGGTTGGAAGTTCTTACTGGACCGGGCTGCTGGACTGGATCAAAGGCACAATGCTCACGGAGCGGAATATCAATGCGGAAGATCTGAAACTGATCAGCGTTGTAGATACACCCGACGAGGCTGTGAAGGTGATCGATACATTCTATTCCAAATACCTGCTGAAACCTAACTTTTAATGGTTCAGTAGTCGAGGTAAGGCTCTATTTTCCGCAGTTGCTCCTCGTCAAGTATTTTTACATTGCGCAGATCGGCGCTGTTTTTAAAGCTTCCATGCTGGTTACGGTAATTGATAATTACTGAAACCAGCTTTTTGTTTTTCATATAGCTGTGACTTCCCAGTTCAGCAGCAGTCGCCGTATTGATATTGATCCTTTTCACCCCGGTCGATATCACCGCATATTTGTCAAGCTCACCCAACGCAATCGAATCAAGACCGAAGATTTCGGCAAACTGGCTCTTCGAATGAAACCCGCCAAGTGCATCGCGAAACTTCAATATCCTTACAGAAAGTTTGGTACCAATGCCGCGCAGCCTGACGAGCTGGGCAGTATCCGCAGTATTGATATCAAAGGAAGCGATAACGGGAGGCGTAAATTTCCGTGTTCCTTCTCTGGCTTTATTGACATTTTCAGGTGCATTTGAGAAGTTACTTTTTGAAGTCAATGCAGTGTTGTTATTCTTTATTTCAATGAAAGGAACCAGCTTCTGAAACAGCTCCGGCGGAAAATCATAGATGTGCAGCAGGTCCTCCTTTTTCCTGAACTTCCCTCCTTTTGACCTGAACTTATCTATCCTTTTGGCCAAAAACATTGGTATTCCCAGCTCAGCAAGCTGCTCCACAGTAGCCGCATTCGGGTCAAATGCAAACAGATGGGCTGGTTTGGCAGGTTTTTCGTACTGCTGGCGCGACTTCTTTTTCTGTTCCTTAAACCTGGCTTTGTTTTCAGTTTCAATGTCGGCCACAATGCTATCCAGCTTCGCCTCGCTCAACGGCGCCGGACCGGGCGGGAAAAGCGGGAGTATATACCTCCTGAATAAAAAGGGAAACCAGATAACCAGCGCGCAAAGCACCATCAATGCGATCGCGCCGCGTGCCTCCTTTCTTGAAATCCCAAAGAAATCCTGAATCTGCTCCGTCAGTTTTTTAAACATATGTCAAAAGCGCTTTTCCCTTTTGACGTCCGGAATTCATTTTGGTATCGGTCAAAAAAACAAAAAAACGTCAGGCGATAAACCCGACGTTCTTTCGTAATGCTTTTGTATGGATCAATTTACATAAACGCTGCCGCTGCTGGCTGATAATGTGACAGGAATGCCGCCGCCATTCATTTTACCGCGAACATATTCCTTCTCAGCGCGACCATCGAAATTTTTCAAAGGGATGGAGACTTTGTTTCCTTTCAGGTTCAGGTCCATTCCCGCGTCCATCGGCATAGTTACGCGCACGCTTCCGGCGGAGCTGGATATATCCACGTACTTGCCCAGCTTGGTGAGTTCCACTTCTACGCTGCCCGCGCTTGTGCTTGCCTTGATACTGCCCGAAACATTTGCCAGCCGCACAGAACCGCCCGAAGTTCCCGTATCCAATGCGCCGCTGATATCGTCGCCTTTCACACTGCCGCCGCTCGTATGCGCCACTACATCGCCATTGATGCTGTTGAGTGTGATACTGCCTCCGGAGGTATTCAGTTCAATTTTGCCTTTCAGTCCGGTTGCCTTGATGCTGCCGCCACTGGTTTCAAGGTCGATTTCGTTAGTGCAATTTGTTACGTCAATGCTCCCGCCGGAGGTACGTCCGTGTATCATTCCGCTCAGATCTTCCACTTTCAGGCTTCCTCCGCTTGTCTGAAAATTCTGCTCACCGGTTAAGGAAGCGATCTTAATGCTGCCTCCGCTGGTTTTCAGATTAGTTGCTACATTCCTCGGCGCATATACTTTGAACCCGATCGAAATGCTCTTTTTGTCGTTCCAGGTAGTACCCGATTTCCGCTTGGCCGTAGCCACAACCTTGTTCCCCTCTGTTCCGATCAGGATATCGTAATCTTCAAGCCGGTCTTCAATTTCATCTTTCGATAGCTCGTCTTTTCCATTCCAGTTATTTGGTTTTACAAACATATCTACCTTAAAACCATCACTTCGTCCGCCAGTCACGGAAATGGATCCTCCCGAAGTTTCAACAACAAGCTCTTTCAAAGATGAGCTTGTGAATTTTTTGGAAACGTAAGGCTGCTCGCTGTCAGACTGCGCCAAAGCGCCCGTTGCCAGCAACAATGGAAATACGATCAGAAGTAAATGTCTTTTTTTCATGATTATCAGATGTTTGCTCAATGATGCTGAAAACGAAGAAGAAGTTGCGCGGTTCCGAATAAATCAATGGTAACTGCAAATCTTTGTTTGTTTCAATGAATGCTCAATAATTGAGCCACCATTTAAGTATCTGTTGGACAGAAACTTACACCATAAGTACTGTTCATATCCGGACAATTTCAAAGCACAATGCCCACTGAACCAGTACAACAGTAACCAGCGGGTACGATTTTTGAGATTTTAATTTCAAACTCAAAAAGCTTATGAAAACTTACCAAATCCAGGTTAATGATACAGACAATGCACTGGTAACCAAAATCCTGCAAACTCTGGAACAAAGAGGCCTGATTACCCTGCACATCGACAACCAGTATGAACATCATGAAAAAGCAACACCTGCCACAGAGGAGCAGGTGCAGGAAATTATAGATGAGGCAGAATTAGGCCCCTATTATTCTGAGAAAGAGGCGAAGCAGATCCTGAACTTGTAATTATTTTTTGCGGATTGAGATTACCTTGATTTCATCAAAAGTACCCGTTTTACCCCAGCCGCATTGAACAGCGGCTTTTTTTCCGGTTTTACTGTACTTTAATTGTACCGGCGTGAAGCTGTAATACTCTTTAATAATCCCCAGCTCTGCCTCAATTGTCTTGCGCGAAGCTTCATCTGGCAAAAGAGAATAGGTACTATCCTTGGTGGAAACGCTGAAATGCCACGAACAACCGTCTGACGCCAGCTGATTGGTCCAGGTTGCTTCCACTTCCACAACTTCGTCATCAAGCACGCTGCTTTCATCGTGGCAGCCTATCCAGGCAAGCAGGCCGAAAAGTACAATGAGGATTTTCATTTAGTAATAAGTTTACAGGTTTGCTGAAAGACGTACAAGCCGCATTAATGGTTGTAAATGCGAGCGACGGATTTCATGCATTCAAAAAAGATCTGAACCACAAACCGGATTCTTTGATCGTCCGCTGCTGCGTTTCAAAATCAACAAAAATCAATCCGAACCTTGCAGCGTAACCTTCCGCCCATTCAAAATTGTCCATTAAAGTCCACGCCAGGTATCCATTAACTTTCACGCCCTCGTTTTTCGCTTTCAGGATCGCAGCCAGATAGTCTTCAAAATATTGCCTGCGTTCGGGATCTGCTACTTCTCCATTTAAATAATGATCCTCAAAGGCGGCACCGCTTTCTGACACAATGATTTCCTTGATGCCTTCATAAGCAGCATATTGTTTCAGAATCCTGTACATTCCGTCGGCATCTACTTCCCAGCCCATGCTGGTGACCGGTACGTTCCTCAGTTTCGCGGGCACTTCTTTCAGCCAGACTACCGGAGCAAGCCAGGAATGTTTCACGACGACGCTGAAATAGTTTTGCACACCCAGAAAATCAAAGTCAAACGTAAGCTTATCCAGATCTCCTTCACGCATGTAACGATTCAGATTTGACAAAAAAGGAAAATCCTGAACGGGATAACCCAGCCCGAGTGCCGGCTCAACAAAAAGCTTGTTCATTACTGCATCGGCTCTTTTCGCCGCACGGATATCTGCCGCGCTACCCGACTCTGCATACACGTAAGAACAGGAAACAGAAGTACCGATGAATGCACCCGGTACCAACGCGCGAACTTTCCTTCCGCCTGCGGCCTGGCACAATGCAAGGTGATGCACCGCAGGAAGAAAATTCCAGATCCCTTTTTTGCCGGGCGCATGAAGGCCGGTCGTATAACCGAGCCCGGCAACTGCCATGGGTTCGTTCAGTATGATCCAGTTCTTGACGCGGTCGCCAAAAGCCGTGGCACAAATGGCCGCGTACTCTGAAAACCAGTCTACGATCTGCCGGTTCGTCCAGCCCCCCAGCTCTTCCAGCGACTGCGGCAGGTCCCAGTGATATAGCGTAATCCAAGGCACCAGGCCCAATGCAATGCACTGGTCTATGAGCCGGTTGTAAAATGCGATACCTTTTTCATTGACTGCTCCAAATCCCGATGGAAGTATCCTCGACCATGAAATCGAAAACCTGAAATAAGTAAAGCCGAGTTCTTTGACCAGCAGCAGATCCTTTTCATATTGATGGTAAAAATCACAGGCAGTCTGCGCATTGTCGCCATTTTTGATTTTACCTTTCTTCTTCGCGAAAATATCCCAGATGCAATCTCCCCTGCCATCTTCATTCACCGCACCCTCTATCTGATAAGCGGCTGTGGCAACACCCCAGCGAAAATCGGTGCCGAAGTCTGACCGGGATAATGGCGCCTGCTGTACCAATGTACCTTCCGGCGATTTAGAAAAATGATTTACAGAATCCACAAAATGACGAAGTGACTTTTCCGGAAAGTTAGGAACATATTGTAAAAAACCCCTCGCCCTGAGTTTCAGGAGGAGGGGTTTTAAAGCCTTACGGCTGTTTGCAAAAGACTGCCTTACCTTACTACCACAATTTTGCGTGTGGTTGTACCGTCATTTACTTTCACGAAGTAAGTTCCTTGTGCAAGCCTGGTCAGGTCCACTTCATTGTCCGTATCCGGCTTGGTGTTAAGTACCAGCACGCCATTTACATTGTACAGCTTTACATTGCTGATCTGCTGGTTACCAGTAAATTTGATGCGGTCCGAAGTCGGGTTCGGGTAAATGCTCATTTGTCCATCACCTTCAAAATTCAGGCTCTTGATAGAACTATATGCAAAAGTCTCATCCGCATCCACCATTTTCAGCCTGTACAAGTTAACCGCAGAGGGACTGGTGTGGGTATAGCTGTAAGAGATAGTGGCTTTGCTTTCACCCTGTGCTTTCACTGTGGTAAGTACCGACCAGTTTTTACCGTCGCCGCTGTGCTGCACATCGAAATGGTCAGAATTGGTTTCAAGTGTGGTGGTCCAGACCAGGGAAGCAGTTGTTCCTTCTTTTTTCACATTGAAAGAAGCGAGTGTTACAGGAAGCGGAGGGCCTGTGAAAGTTAAGCAGGTACCGTCGATAGCCAGGTAATTTTCTGATCCCGACGCCTGGATCCGAACGATAGTAGTACCAACCGGCATTGTTCCCGCCAATATGTATTTCTGCAATCCCCACGGAGATGCATCTACGATTTTATCAACATCCCTGAAAATACTACCCAACACTTTTCCTGAATTGTCAAGGAAAATGATCTGAACTTTCTGGTCCCTGTTTTCAGTAACTGCGCCATAGAATATCAGGTTGGCTGTATTTCCTGAATTTCCGTCAACCGCTACATCCTGGCGGAATGAACCCGCACCTTGCAGGATAAGGCTTTTCGACCCGCAGTTTGCGATAATTGTTTCCGCACTCACATTGCCTGTCGTAATCCAGCCCACAGCACCTTCTTCAAAACTCGCATTGGTTAGCCTGTTGTCGTTGCAACCTTCGCACTCTTTCGCAGGAGGTGTGATTGACATACAAACGCCATCTATTTTGAAATAATCGCCACTTGAAACTGCAGAGAAACGGACTTTCGCCGCGAAAAGAGGCGCAGTTGCTGTCAGATTGTATTCTTGCAGTTTGTGCGTCTGCGTAACCCGGTAATCCATTTGTACATTATTGTCACTGTTTACCGGAATGGTAATCAACTGACCTGAGCTCGTGTAAAATTCAAGCTTGAACACGTGGTTTTTGGAAGTATCGTGGGTACCTCCGAACACTTTAACAGTCACAACGCTGCCGGGTGTCAAATCAATTTCCTGATAAATGCTGCCTGCTCCGGAGATCAAACCATTTTTAGAACCGCAAACGCTGTATGCTTCATCCTGGCTGAAATTTGTGCCTGTTGACCTGGTCCATGCATCGGTACCAGATTCAAAGCTTCCGTTTTTAACCGCATTTTGCGAGTCAGGGCAGCCGCAGTCAGATGGCGGAGGCGTGGTGATATTCATGCAGGCTACATCTACCTTAAAATAATTACCACTCGAATAGGCCGACAAGCGCACTTTGGTGGCGCCAGCAGGTGCGGTACCGGATAGTTTGTATTCCTCTAATTTATGGTACTGGGTCACCTTGTAGTTCATGTCAACTACCTTGTTGTGAGGGCCATCGATCTTCTGTCCGGCACTGTTGTAGAAAGTCAGCCAGAATTGGTGCGTCTTGCTCGTATCGTGCGTTCCGCCATATACACTCACGCTTACCTCAGCGCCTGCCGACACGTTTACTTCCTGGTAAATAATCCCGGCACCATCAATCAGACCGTTTTTAGCGCCGCATTGGCTGTATTTGGTATCTGTCTGGAAGTTGGTATTGCTCGTTTTCGACCAGCTCGCGGTACCGTTTTCAAAGCTTCCGTTAGCCAAGGCATTCTCCGAATCGGGGCATCCGCAGTCAGTCGGTGCTGGCGGGGTTACACCCAGGCAAGCCACGTCGAACTTGAAATAATCGCCGCCGGAGTAAATGGACAGCACCACTTTCGCCGCATTGGCCGGCGCGGTAATCGAAGTTGTGAAATGTTTTAGCTGGTTGTTGGTAACCTTGTAGTCCATGTTGATGACTCTCCTGTTTTCGTCACCACCTATCTCCTGGTTGTTGCTTGTGTAGAAAGTCAGCTTGAACTGGTGCGTTTTGCTTGTAGTATGGGTACCTCCGTAAATGGAAAGGTCAACCTGGCTTCCGCCTTGCAGATCTACCACCTGGTACACTGTACCCGACCCTGTGATCAGACCATTTTTGCTGCCGCACATGTTGTATGCTTCATCGGTGCCGAAGTTGGTACCGTCTGTTTTGCTCCAATAGTTTGTACCGGATTCGAAACTTCCATTTTTCACGGCATTCTGGGAGCCGAGACAGTCGCAGTCGACGCCTGTACTAAACCCGGGCATACTAACTCCCAGATTGAGCACGAATAAAAGTAACAGTAAGGAAAATTTTTTCATAAGGTAGTTGATTTGTAAATGGTTAGCTTAATGAGTAAGTCAATAAAATGTACGGGCAAATGTACATGCGCAGACCATTAAAAAATATAACTTTTTTTATATTACAAATCGAACCAAAGTAGGTGTACTGCTGATTTCTAAATTAATTTTACAGTTTTACTGAGAAGTATTTCGGAGATAAAAACCTCATAATTGCTAAAATTTAGAAGAAAAAAGACTGATGTATTTCGAAATCGGGTGAACAGTAATTCTTGACAATACATAAAAGTATCGATATGAATTTTTCTATATCACGCCTTTCCAACAACCGGTATCCCGGAAGCTTAATTTCAACTTTGCAGGAAACGCTTGGCGGTAATTACCTCATAGAAAATGCAGGGTGCATTTCGGGCAGCTTGCCGGGCTGAGCTGTCTTGTGGAGAACCGGTAAATGCACGGTTACTGTGCAGGTAAAATTAATTGCAAGCGCAATTGAATGCAGGGATGCGCCAAATAATAACACGTTTTTATTTAACGGTAATTGTAACATGCAGTGTTCAGCAGTATAGTAGTCCGCCAAACGGTCCATTCCACTGAAGAATTTCGACAATTTTATTTTTTGTAAAAAGCCCGCTTCTACAAGTTTTACACGCCATTTTACGGAAATCCACAACCTTCCTTTCAGTTTTAATGGATTTTAGCTGTAAAAAATTATGATTTTCTAGTTTGCGTACAGGCTCATCTCGCGCAATGCAAATACGCCGCGCAGATCCTGCAAAGCTTTACGCACGCGCGACTTAACCGTGCCGAGCGGCAGGCTCAGGTATTCAGAAGCTTCCTCGTGGGTATAACCCTGGAAGTAAACCAGGTCGATCAATGTGCGCCGCTCAGGCAGCAGGTTATCAACCAGTTGCTTGATGTCGAAATTGGCTGCGGCAGGATAGAATGCCAGTTTGGAGTTTAATTCGTGTTCAGGAACGGCCTGTAATTTGACCATTCTTTCGAGCTTTACTTCACCGCGCAACTTGTCAATGGCGGTGTTGCGGGCTACATTCAGGATCCAGGTAAAAAGGGTACCTTTTTCCGGCTGATAAGTGCCAATGTTCTTCCATATTTTCAGGAACGTATCCTGTAATACGTCGGCTGCATTGTCTTCGCTTTTCACGATTTTCAGCACAATGCCGTACAATGGAGCTGAATAGTTTTCATACAGATAGTCGAATCCGGTTCGATTGTTGTTCTTGAGCAGAACTACCAACTCTTGTTCTGCATATACAGCCTTTTTGCCCATGTCAGCCTTGTTTCTTGTTATTCGGGTTCACAATATTTTGGAATCAGAGAAGATAATATCAATTCTATTCCAGCTTTTTGACCCGGACAAACTGGGAAAATACAACTCATTTTGGGGTATGTTGATTTTGATGTGTGCCGCAGCGCCAAAGTGCTTCCACAACTTTCTCACATGCACCTAAATTCCTATATTCGAACAAGTAACCACCAAGTCGCAAATGCTATGAAAAAATGCATTACTCTCTTTCTGTCCGTTATTCTTTTCGCGTGTTCCTCTTCTTCTGAAAATGAGGATGATAAGGCGAAGCTCGGTACGATCGGGAAGGAATATGTGAAACTGGGGCTCGCGATCGGAGCTTACGATACCGACTTTGTAGATGCATATTATGGTCCCGATTCCTTAAAACCTTCCGAAAGCAAGTCCGATACCTTTCCAAAAGCAGCTTTTCTGTCCAGAGCAGCTGCATTGAAAGCACAGTTGCAAGCATTACAGAAAGGTACCACCAACGACACGATTGCTGCCCGCGCGGACTGGCTGATTTACCAACTGACTGCATTTGAGCGGCGGATCAAAGTTTTCACCCAGGATTTCGCTCCTTTTGACACAGAGTCGAAAGAGCTTTTCGACGCGACTGCGCCTGTTTTTAATGAAAAGCATTTCCAGGATCTGATCTCCAAGCTGGACCGTGTTCTGCCAGGCAAAGGCAGCATCCAGGAGCGTTACCAGAAAATGGCCGGGCGCTTTCTGATTCCGAAAGATAAAATCGATACCGTTTTTCAAACCGCCATTGCCGAAGCACGCAGGAGGACATTGGCCCATTACAAACTACCTGAAAACGAAACCTTCGAGCTGGAATATGTTACTGACAAACCCTGGTCGGGCTACAACTGGTACAAAGGCAATTTTCACAGCCTGATCCAGATCAATATCAGCCAGCCGATCTTCATTGAACGTGCAATAGATCTCGCCTGCCATGAAGGTTACCCCGGACACCACGTGTACAATGCATTGCTGGAAAAGAACCTTTTCCGTGACAAAGGCTGGCTGGAAGTATCCCTCTACCCGCTTTTCAGTCCGCAGTCGCTCATTGCAGAAGGCAGCGCCAATTATGGTATCTCCATTGCGTTCCCTGGAAAAGAGCAGGAGCAGTTTTGCAAGAATGTGCTTTTGCCCGTAGCCGGTCTGGATACCGCAGGCACAAGTGCTTATTTCAATGCATTATCTCTTAAATCCCGGCTTGGTTATGCAAGAAACGAAGTTGCGCGTGGCTTGCTGGCTGGAACGATGGATGAAAAAGAGGCTCAGCGCTGGCTCGAAGCCTATTGTTTGCTGCCGCCAAAAGGCGCAACGGATTATATCCGCTTTATCCGGAAATACAGAAGCTATGTGATAAATTATAATTACGGACAGGATATTGTCAAAAATTACATTGAATCGCAGGGCGGTACCGCGAATGCGCCTGAGCTCCGATGGAAACTTTTCCAGACTTTACTCAGCAACCAGATGCGCGCGGGAAGACTTTTAGAAAAAACGAAATAGTATGA
Organism: Dyadobacter sp. Leaf189; assembly: GCF_001424405.1. Lineage (GTDB taxonomy): Bacteria > Bacteroidota > Bacteroidia > Cytophagales > Spirosomataceae > Dyadobacter. Next base: position 1,290,341 of record NZ_LMPS01000001.1, on the reverse strand, counting down.
ATTACCACATTAAACAAGCCGGTACAGCATCCGAATACGAGGCAGGCGCAGCGATGTTCCTCGCTTACGCCAACTCCCTGGATTTTACCCTCTGCTTTCAGAATTTTGACGATGAACTGACCATTCTCCCGCAAATGTACGGCGAACCAACCGGCGCCTTGTTCCTGGTTGAAGCCGATAACCAGGCGATCGGAGTAGCAGGACTGCGGAGAATAGAAAATGACCACACCTGCGAAGTAAAGAGAATGTATATCAAACCCGAATTCCAGGGAATGGGCATTGGTAAGGCGCTTTTGGGCGCATTGATCGAAAAGGCGGAAGTATTGGGATATCAAACCATCAAGCTGGACACGCTTGGCCCCAAAATGCCGGCAGCGGTTAAATTGTACAAGTCTTTCGGGTTCGTGGAAACGCCGCCTTACAATTATAACCCCTACGAAGGGGTACTCTATTTTGAGAAAAAAATATGAGCGGCATTCCGGTTACAGGTTTTTCAACATTGCTTTCCAGAACCTGCCTGTCTCTTTTTGCCTCGGTACTACCCGGTTTTTTTCAGGAAAATCTTGCACAGGCTCCCGCGCAGCCGAAAAGCTATGATTGTTACCAACCAGACAAGAAAATCGTCATTGACGGTAAGCTTAATGAGGGTTCGTGGAAAAAAGCTGCGTGGACTTCACTTTTTGAAGATATAGAAGGAGATAAAAAGCCTAAACCCTTGCAGCAAACGCGGGCAAAAATGCTTTGGGACAAAGACTACCTCTACATTGCTGCCGTGATCGAGGAAGAGCATATCTGGGCTTATCAGAACAGGAAAGACCAGATCGTTTATTTGGAAAATGATTTCGAGGTCTTCATTGATCCCGACGGAGATACCGACAACTACTACGAGCTGGAAGTAAATGCGCTCAACAACATCTTTGATCTTTTTCTCCCAAAAACTTACCGCAGCGGCGGAAAGGCCGACATCCGGTGGGATATCAAAGGGTTGCTAACTGCCGTGTCCATTGACGGAACAATCAACAATGCAGCCGATCGCGACAAGCGATGGACTGTCGAAATTGCGATTCCGTTTACAGGATTATCCACCAGCCAGGTGACGGCAGTGATACCCGAAGACGGGTCTGAATGGCGGATTAACTTTTCGCGCGTTAACTGGCAACACGAAGTGGACAGCGATGGAAAATACGCCAGAAAGCGTGATCCCGCAACAAAGAAGATTCTTCCGGAATATAACTGGGTATGGTCGCCGCAGGGAATTATTAACATGCATTACCCCGAATACTGGGGCCGGCTGACCTTCCATGCACAGCAGGTAAGCAAGGCTAAATGAGGATTGAATGTAAAAAGTTGCAATCTGTCGGCAATGTTAATTATGCCTACAGATTGCAACATTATCAATGTCCTTCGCTGGATTCAAATCCAAGAATACTGAGCCGGTAAGGTGTTCCCGACACTTTGACGCGTTGAATGCGGGCCAGGTTTGCAGTACTGATCTGCAGAAGCTCCCCCGATTTAGGCTGGGTGATATACATGTACCTGGCGGTCGCTTCTACCTGCGGTTTTTGCGTTTCGTTTCTCGCAACCGGAGAAATCACCATTCCGCTCACTTTCTCTGCTCCCGTCGCGAGGTCAAACAGCTTCACTTCTCCATTGTACATCAATGCGACCAGGTTCTTGCCGGCCAGGTCTATCTTTGCCTGCATAATATCCGCGCTGGCCAGCACCGGCTTCACCTCGCCTTTGTCAACATCAATAAGAAAAGCACCCTTTGCAGCCGTAAAGCCTACAAACTTGCCAACACCCGCCGCCTCGAAAATACTGCCAAACCAGGCATCGCCAAAGTCGGCAGGGTGCGGGATCAGCTTTTGTGCACCCGACTGGTCGACTACCAGTATTCCGCTCGCCGAGCCGAAAACCGAAGTATGTCCATTCGACGCATTTCCATGAATACCTTTCGTCTGAATGCTGGAAGGATGTACGGTTTTCCCGGTACCATCAATGATTTTAACACGCTCCGGCAAACTCCCTGCAACTGAACCGTCCTTCTCGGTGATCGCATAAGTTCCATTGTCAAACTTGGTCATAGCGCCGTGGTGGGCCACATTCCCCGCATTGATCAGCTTCATTTTCGCGCCGGTTGTATGAAAATCCGCCTGCTGCGCAATGCTCAATGTGCCGTCACCGTCATTGAATGTAATAATCTCGTCACCCTTGCTCTTGAAGTGTGTCGGCTTGTTTCCATCTCCGATCAATGCGCCAAACTTGGGGGTACCTTTTACATCCACATGGTCGCCGTGCCCTTCCAAACCTGTGTCAAAGAGCTGCACATGATTATTGGTTCCATTAACCAGGGCACCAAACCTTCCCGCCGCGGTGCGGTACAATGCAGATTTAGGGAAACCGGCCGTAAACTTTTCGGCGGTCAGCTTCTGAGGATCCACCAGCGATACCTCGTTGGAAACTTCATCATTTACCAGGATGCGCACAAAACGGTGCTCCATTTCGAGCTCCGGCTCCACTTCCTTTTCATTGTCATTATCGCAGGCAGTAAAGCTCAGCAGTGCCGCAGCGATCAACAAACTTTTGAATAAACCCTTTTTCATAAAAAAACCTTTAAATGCAACAATGATGCAAATATAGGTTCGATAACCACAAATGCAACAATGATGCAAATAAAGATTTCCTTAATCTGAAAGATGTAGTGTTTACGCGATAGCTTCTCTTAACAGGTTTCTGCTTTCTTTTTTAACAAACGTAATGGGCACAAACTCGTCGGTGGGCGCGCCTATGTAGTACACCGTCCAGTCGGGATCGTGGTGCGACAGCATTTCACTAATGCAGTCGGCGCGATGCGCTACGGGGTTGGAGCAATCTTCCCAGTAAAACAGCTCGACCCGGTAAAATAAGTTTTGTTTAATTCCATTGATCGTCACTTCAACTTTAATCTCCTGCTTCCCCTGAAGCGGTGGGATTGGAATGGCAATGTGGCTCATGAGATTGCTATATTAATGTTCATTTTAAGTTCAAACCAACATTTACTTGTACCGGAACACTATTCCGAACGCAGCGACTTGACCGGGTTCATCAATGCGGCCTTGATACTCTGGAAGCTGATCGTCGCCAATGCAACGAGCACGGCGAGTACCGCAGCACTCAGGAATATGCCCCATTCCACATCGATGCGGTAAGCAAAATCGTGCAGCCACGTGGAGACAGCCCACCAGGCGAGCGGCGAGGCGATCAGGATTGACACAATCACCAGTCTGATAAAATCACCCGAAAGCAGCGCCACAATACCTGCGACCGAAGCGCCCATTACTTTCCGTACGCCTATCTCCTTGAAACGCCGCTCGGCGGAGTAAGAAGCCAAACCGAACAGACCCAGACAGGAAATGAATACCGCCAAGCCAGCCAGTATACCTACGATTTCGCTCACCTGCGTATCGGCGCGGTAAAGTTCGGCGAAATGTTCGTCGAGGAATGAATACGTAAAAGGCTGGTCGGGTACGATCCGCGTCCATTGCGCTTTGATAGCCGATATAGCCTGCTCATTCTGGGTACCTTTGATCCGCACGGACATTTCGGAATAGCCCCAGTCTTTTTGGTTGAACAGGCACAAGGTTTCTATTTTATGGTGAAGAGAATTGAAATTGAAATCTTCCGCCACGCCAACTATGGTAGAAAGCGAATCCATTCCGCCGAAACCAAACCGTTTTCCAATCAGCGATTGCAAGGTTAAAGTCGGCTCTTCCTGCAGCAGCTTTTTGGCAAGTGCCTCGTTGATAATATAGGTTTTTGCATTATCGCCCGGCGTATCTTCAAAATTCCGTCCGGCGATCAGCTTGATCTTGTATAGTTTGAGATAGTCGGGATCCACAATCACCTGTGACGATGCGATTTCCTTCACCGGTCCCGTGCCCTGGAACCTTACCCCGGTCTGGTGAAAATTGTTGCCCAGCCGCTGCTGCGAACCTGTGACCGACTCCACGAAAGGACTGGTGAGCAGCTCCTGTTTGAGCGAGGCGTATTTGGGACCTGACTTCGAATCGAGCGGGATAATAATTACTTGTTCCTTATCAAAACCCGGATCTTTTGTAACCATAAAACGAAGCTGCCGCACAGCGAAACCCGTGGCGATAATCAGGAAAACGGCGCTGGTAAACTGCGTGATCACCAATGCACTCCTGAACGTGCTTTTGCCAGTGCGTAAAGTACCTTTTAAAACCTTGATCGGCTCGAATGCGGAGAGAAATGCGGCCGGGTAAAGTCCGGAGAAAATACCGATCAGCACCGTTCCGCCCAGTACAATCAGCAACAGGCGCAGATTGGTGAAAATAGAAAAATCGAGCTTTCGCTGACTGAAATCCGAGACGGATGGAAGCAGCAGCTTGACGATCAATACAGCGAGCACCAGCGAAATCATGCATAGCAGAATAGATTCGCCCAAAAACTGACCGGAAAGCTGCAAGCGCTGCGCGCCAATGGACTTACGGATACCTACCTCTTTGGCCCGGCCGGTAGACCGTGCGGTTGACAAGTTCATGAAGTTCACACACGCAATAACCAGTACGATCAGCGCGATCAATGAGAAGATATAAGTGTATTTCTGATCGAATTTCTGGAAGTTGATGTAATCGTGCGTGATGTCGGTGGACTTCGCATGCACTTCGGCGAGCGGTTGTAAAAAGAGCTCATAGAACTTCCAGTTATCTCCTTTCATGTGCTTTTGCAAAAAGGAAGGGAACTTCCTTTCAAGGCTGGCGACGTTGGTACCAGGTGCAAGTTCAAGATAAGTGACCAGCCAGTTGCCGCCCCAGTTGTCCATGAAATCGGGGCGCGTGATTGAACTGAACGAGAACAATGCGTCAAACTGCAGGTGGGAATTGGCAGGTACATTTTCCATGATTCCGGTCACCTTCAAAGCAAGTGTATCGCTCCCGTAGTGGTTGATCGTCTTGCCGATCGGATCTTCGTTCCCGAAAATGTTGGTGGCATATTCCCGGGATAACACCACGGTATTTGGCTCTTTAAGTACATTTTCGCGCTCTCCTTCCAGCAGCCTGAAATCAAACAGGCTGAAAAAGCTGGAATCAGCCCAGAGGATTCTTGGTAGCTCCACCTTCTTTTGTCCCCGCATAACGAGCATGTCGGTACTTGCGTTGACGCGTGTGTAGTTGCGGATCTCCGGGTATTCATTTTTGAGGGTCGGGCCCATCGGGAACATAGAAAGTGCCACTTTCTGCGGTGCCACCATTCCTTCAAATTTCTGTACTTCGTCGAGGCGGTAAATATTTTTTGAGTGCTGCCGGTCAAAACTCTTTTCGTAAACCACAAATAGCATGATCACGATACAGGCCGCCATACTTACTGCCAGACCGATGATATTGATCGCAGAAAAAACCTTGTTTTTCCAGATGTTTCGAAATGCAATTTTGAGGTAGTTTTTAAGCATCTGCCTGTCAGGAAAAAGGGTTTGTACTCACATGATTAAAGTGACGCTTCGGGAAGCTGTTTCATGTAAATAACCTTTTGCAACAAACCTATGCCAAGCTCTGTAAATACCTCATATACAACTGCCTGCGCGACTATAAACCAAAAAAAATGTTCAAAAGCGGACAGGCTTGTCCACCTTTGAACATTGTAAATTGCAGTGACAATCCGGCCCGCTACCAGGTCCTTGAAATGCCGAGAAAACCGCCAGTGCTGTTCCTGAAAATTTCGCCGCTATCGGTCGACAGGCGGGCTGTAAGGCTGGTGTTCCTTAGCTTGGGAAGTTTGTACCCGGCAGATGCCAGAAGTGACAATTGACTGCGCGGAGGCTCAAAGCTGTCGCCGGGGGTTCCGAAGTTCCGGCTGAACGAACCGCGCACTCCAAATTGCCAGGATTTACCTAAAATAGCCTGTGCCCCTGCATACCATACGTTGACGCGATTGTTGGGATAAAAACGTCCGCTTTTCGGCCTGCTTTGATCCATATCTTTGCCGGGGATAATGAAAGGTGTCCCCACCGCATTGCCCTGATAAGACCATCCCTGTACATACTGGCTATGGTTCAGGTAATTATCAGCTCCCTGGAATTTGCTGCCAGGTATATAGAATGTCGACCCGGACTGATCTTTGGTAGTCAGGAATTCCAGCGTAAGCCGCGTAAGTCTGAACATATTTCCGGCAGCTGCATTCTTCGATTTAAAGCTGATCCCATAAAGCCCGTCAGGAACATTTTTAAAAATCATACTGGAAACATCCTCAAACGGGTGCTGGTGGTATACAAACATATTATAGCCAAGCACCTTTGCTTCCACACCAAAATCATAGCTCCCCAGGTGGTTACCAAGGCGGTAACTGTCAAATGCGCCGTAACCATTTTTCTCGTACCAGTTTTTAGGAGTATAGGCAAATACAATGTTCGGATAAAGGCTCCATGAAGATGGGAATTTGCCGTCTTTGGCCAGGTCTGGCTCATTTTTCAGATAATCGGCCTGCCCGGCCCAAAGCACGTTGTGGTTAAGACCGGCGTATACCTTCACATTCGATTTGGGCTTTCCGAACCGGAAATACATAAACTTCTGGTGCAAACGCACACCTTCAAGGTAGTTGGTAGCAAACCAGCCGTGTGAGAAGCCGGCGTGGATCGCGAGGAAATTTTTCGTGAATTTGAGAGGTGTAAAACCAATGGTACCAATCTGCACTTTGGGTATCGGCAATGCATTTCCGGAGCCGGAGTAAAAGCCCATACTCAGCGTAGAATCCCCGAGTCCCATCAGCTCCATTCTCCTGCCGGCATAAAGCTCAACATTTTTGAAACGCACACTGGCGTAAGCCTCGGGCAACAGCACTTTGGCGTCGTTTGCTTTGGAATAAACCAATACGGGCTTTACAGAGGCACTCCAGTCGAACTTGCGTGCCTTTTTACTGAGGCTATCATAAAAAACATAGTTCCTGCGCAGCGCAGCAGACAGCAATGCCGCCGGAGCGTCAGTAGGAATGATACCAAACTGATTGGTACGTAGCCAGAACGGTGTAGTTTCATTGGAGGCGGCGATCACGCCAAGCTCTGCCTGTGCCGACAAATGAGCTGGTAAGGGTTTTCTTTGCCCGTATGAGCAGACCGACCACAGCATTGCGATCGCTATAAATGTGATTGTAAATATTCTGGGCAGAGGCATCTTGCTAGATGAAGTAATATACTGCAAGATAAGAGCTTGCAATGTATATCTATGCGCAAAGCCTCAAAAAGCCCTAATTACTCCTATAGGTTTTAGGAAAAGGAGGAAAGGGAATAAGGGGAGGAAAGGGACTTCCTCCATCCTCCCTTTCCTCCTTTATTTCACTCACTTCTCAAACTCCGCACAGGGTCAACAAGTGCGGCTTTGATTGCCTGGTAACTTACTGTCAGCAGTGTGATCAGGAGCGCACCGCAGCCTGTTAATCCGAATACCCACCAGGAGATCGGCTCGCGGTACGTGTAGTGGTCCAGCCAGCTTTCCATGAAATACCCTGCAATCGGACAGGATATAAGGCAGGATAACATAACCAGAAAGACGAAATCACGAGAAAGCAGTTGCCAAAGATTCGCCACGGAAGCACCTAGCACCTTTCGAACTCCTATTTCCTTGGTCCGTTGCTCGGCTACAAACGAAGACAACCCGAAGAGTCCGAGACATGAAATGAAGATTGCGAGCAATGTGAAAAATGAAGCCAAACGTGCGATCCGCTCTTCTTCGCCAAACTTCTTTAAAAACTCCTTGTCCACAAAGCGGTACTCAAACGGACTGCCCGGACTGAACTTTTTGAATACGTTTTCGATACGTGCAAGTGACTGGCTTATGCCCAATGTGCCTGATAAGCGCATATTGATCATATTCACTCCAGTATAGTTAATCACGAAAAATGATGGACTTACTTCCGAAAAAGGTGATTCCTTGATCATATTTTCAATCACTCCGATCACCCTGAATTCTCTACCGTTCAATTTAACAACGGCTTCAAGTGGCTTTTTGAATCCCATCAGTTTTGCAGCGGTTTCGTTCAGGATAATGGCGGAGGAGTCTGTTGAGAAATCCCGGGAAAAGTCCCTTCCGGCTTTTAGCTTCCATCCTACCGTTTTACCGTAATCGTGCGTTACTGAGTTGGACATAATCAGCGGCTGAGACCCGGATGCTTTACCAGCCCAGGAAATATTGGTGGTACCCCCATACTGTACTGTCAAAGAGCCGCTTGATTCAGAGAATGCGGAAACTGCGCCGGAACCAAGCAGCTCGTTTTTCAGTGCATTATAGTGGTTGTACAAGTCAGGAGTGCTCATCTCCACTTCAATCAAACCTTCCCTGTTGTAACCCACCGGCCTGTCTTTGGCAAATTCTATTTGTCTGAAAACAATGATCGTACCTGCTATCAAAGTGACTGAAACTGTAAATTGCAGCACCACCAGTACTTTGCGCGGAATCAATGCAAGCTTGCCAACTCTGAAGGTCCCTTTCAAAACTTTCAATGGCTGAAATGAGGAGAGGTAAAACGCGGGATAACTGCCCGAGATCAATGCAGTTATTGCACTGAAACCAAGTCCGGCGATCCAGAAACGCAGATTTGCCACAGGCAATGTTATTTCCTTTTCTGCCACCTGATTGAACATCGGCAGCGACAATGCGACCAACAGAATGGAAATGGAAAACGCGATAAATACCACCAGGAACGATTCACAAAAGAACTGACTGATCAGCTGCTGCCGCAACGAGCCAATTGCCTTCCGGATACCTACTTCCTTCGCCCGCTTCTCTGACCGCGCCGTACTCAGGTTCATAAAGTTGATACAAGCAAGCAAAAGCACAAATACACCTATTGTACCAAACAGCCAGACAAACGTGATCATCCCGCCTGTGTTGATCCCGTTTTGAAAATCCGAGTACAAGTGCCAGCTGCTCATCGGATGAATGAAAAACTCGGGATGGTAAGCAGGCGGATCATCCCTTTTCATTCTCGTTTCTTTGATCTTGGAAGATACCTTACCGAAATCAGCTCCTTCTTTCAGCTGTACATATACCTGAAATGAATTTTCGTCCCATTGTGTGGAAGCGCTTCTCGCATAGTTATCCATTGAAACCAGCAACTTCCAGGGAGCAAGAAAAGACGCTTCCTTAAAACTGCTGCTCGACGGCATATCTTCATAAATCCCTGCTACTTTTACTTCTTCCTTGTTGTTAATCCTGATCATTCTGTTAAGCGGATTTTCAGCTCCGAAAAATGATCTGGCCAGCGATTCTGAAAGCAGAATTGAATTGATATCTGCAAAATTGCTGCCGGTACCTGCAACAATTTTCACGCCCATCATCCCGATGAAATCAGGCTCGACATACTGGCCGGTCTGCTCAAACTTCTTTTCTCCGGCAGATAAAATCGCTGATTTGAATCCGGAAAGACTGACCTTTTCAAAGTCCGGATACTTACTTCGCAGCTCCTCTGCCAAAGGAACCGGCGCTACATTGTACGCCGACTTCTCGACATCAAATTTGACGAACTGCCAGACCTGGCCCAGGCGGTCGTAATTTTTATGGTACTTATTAAACGAAAGCTCATCAAAAACCCAGAGCCCGATCAGCACAGCCACCGCCATTCCCACCGACAACCCGACAATGTTAATAGCTGAGTAACCCTTATTTTTCCAGAGGTTACGAAACGCAATTTTAAGATAGTTGTTGAACATAGTTTTTTGGGTTTTCCTCCTTTCTCCCTTTTACTCACTTCTCAAACTCCGCACCGGATTCATGACTGCGGCCCGGATACTCTGGAAGCTGACGGTCAGGAAGGCGATGGCGGTGGAAAGAATGCCGGCGAGTACGAATATCCACCAGTATATATCTGTTTTGTACGCAAAGTTTTCGAGCCATTTGTACATCGCAAAGTAGGCCACCGGCGAGGCAATAATGAATGCGATGAATACCAGTTTCAGAAAATCCCTGGAAAGCAGTCCGACTATGCTGCCGATCGACGCGCCCATTACTTTTCTCACACCGATCTCTTTCGTGCGCTGCATGGTACTGTAAGAAGCCAGGCCGAGCAGTCCCAGGCACGAAATGAAAATAGCCAGTATGGCGAAGTTGAAGAACAGCTTTTCAAAACGCTCTTCCGCCCGGTACTGCCGGTCGAAAAATTCATCCATGAAATAGTAGCTAAATGGTCGCTCCGGAATCATTTGCTTCCACTTCTGCTCTACTGCCGCCAATGTGGTTTTCACATCCTTGCCTTCCATTTTTACGGAAATCAGCTCTGTCCCATTGGGTTCAATGCGCATGGTAAGCGGCTTGATCGTTTCCTGCAATGAACGGAAGTGGAAATCTTTGACAACACCCACAATCTTGCCTTCCCTGCCCCACTGCTTGAACCTGCGACCAATCGCTTCTTCCGGCTTGCTGTACCCGAAAAGCTTGGCCGCAGCTTCATTCATGACCATTGCCTGTGTGGTATCTGTTCCAAATTCCTTTGAAAACGGCCGGCCCGCAGCCATTTTCAAGCCAAAATGCTGGATATAGTCAAAATCGACAAAGTACAGATCGAGGTTGGCGATCTGCAGATCCCCGCTCTTGTTCTCGATCTCTGAATAGGCGCCGGGATTGCCGCTACCAGGTACGCTGGAAGAAATGGTAGTCGATTTCACGCCGGCCAGATTAGTCAGCGACTGCCTGAATGCTTCCTTTTTAGGATCTCCCTGAGAGTTCACGATCAGCATCTGGTCTTTGGCAAAACCCAGGTCGCGGTTGCGCATGTAGTTCATTTGTGTATAAACCACGATCGTTGAAATGATCAGCGCAATTGAAATCGCAAACTGAACTGTTACCAACCCTTTTCTCAGCAATATCCCTTTCACACTCGTGGTAAACCTGCCTTTTAATACAACCACCGGCTCAAATGACGAAAGTACCAGAGCCGGATAGATCCCCGCCAGCACACCAATGCACAATGCCGCCACAAACATGATCAATACGTAAGAAGGATTACTGAAAATACCCGTGCTGATGATCTTTCCGGCGAGCGTATTGAACAACGGCATCAAGGCAGCCGACAGGAGCATGGATAAAATGAATGCAATGAGACAAAGCAGCACCGATTCACTGATAAACTGCCGCGCCACCAGGGATTTAGGCGCTCCTACCACTTTGCGGATTCCCACTTCTTTTGCCCGCTCAACGGAACGCGCGGTAGTGAGATTGATAAAGTTAATGCACGCGATCAGCAGGATAAAGATCGCAACTGCCGCAAATATGTACACATTGTTCATACTCCCCGTCTCCTGCCCGCCGCGTGTCGAATGCAGGTATACATCTCTGAGCGGTTCCAGAAAAAGGGTGTAATGCATCTGCATCTGGTCCATCAGCTTACCAGCCCGTTTTTTCAAAAAAGCAGGCAGCTTCTTTTCCAGTGCAGCCCCGGTAGTTCCGGGTTTGAGCAGCAGGTAAGTAGTAGCGCCGAAATTGCCCCATTGTTCGTCCAGGTCTTTGCTAAACCGCTGCGTTTGCGTGGACATGGAAATAATCATATCCGCCTTGATCTGCGAATTTTCAGGAATATCCTGCAAAACGCCCGTTACCACCGCAGGCAGCCCGTCACCTGAGAGCAGGAGCGTTTGTCCGATCGGGTCCGCATTGCCGAAATACTTTTCCACAGCCTTTTCACTCAGTACCAGGCTGAGCTGGTTCTTCAATGCCGTTTTTGGATTTCCTTTTAACAGTTTAAAATCAAAAACACGGAAAAAGCTGGAATCCGCAAAAACCGTATTCTCCTCCTGAAATTTGATATCGCCTTTCCTGACAAGGAAACTACCGCCGCTAACTCGCGTAAAAGCCTCCACCTCAGGAAGATCAGCAGCAATAGCCGGAGCAAAAGCCCACGAGGTAGAACTGGTGTTAATGGTTTCGGAGGGCGTTTTAATGTCGGTAACGAGCCTGTAAATACGATCTCCCTTGCTATGAAAAGCATCATAATTCAGCTCAAAGCTGACATACAGGAAAATCAGGAAGCAAGCCGACATCCCTACGGTCAGTCCCATTACATTGATAAAAGAAAAAACCTTATGCTTCCAAAGGTTTCGAAAAGCGATTTTCAGATAGTTTTTTAACATTCCTTATTGGGTTAAACGTATGGAGGAAAGTAAATATGGAGAATGGGGTTTGGCTGTTAGCTATTAGCTATTGGCGGTGATACAAATTATGCGCCAACACCAGAACACCTACCTAAGAAGCTCAAAATAAGGTATTTACAATTTAAACACAGAAAACCACTGTTCGCATTCGGACGTTTTTTGTTCGGATTAACGGCGAAATACCAGCCCCTTCCTCCTTTTCCCCCGTCCTCCCTTTCCTCCTTCTCCCTACTCACTTTTCAAACTCTTCACCGGGTTCATCAAGGCTGCTTTGATACTTTGGAAACTTACAGTGATGAATGCGATGACAATGGCGAGGGCTGCGGCGGTGGCGAACATCCACCAGCTTATTTCGATCCGGTACTGAAAATCCTGTAACCATTTATTCATGAAGTACCAGGCTACGGGCGAGCTGATCAAAATGGCAATCGCAACAAGGGTGAGGAAATCTCTGGATAGCAGCGTTACAATGCTGGAAACAGACGCGCCGAGTACTTTACGGACACCAATCTCTTTCATCCGCTGCTGCGCCATGAATGTAGCAAGACCGAACAGCCCGAGACAGGCGATGAAGATCGACAATCCTGCAAAAATCTGATAGAGCAGGCTCATTTGTCTTTCCTGTTTATAAAAATCGATGATCGACTCGTCGAAAAACTCACCCTGAAAAGCTACTTCGGGGAACACTTTGCCGTAAACACGCTCAATATACGCAACTGACTTGGAGAGGTTTTGCGTGCGGATTTTAATGCCGCTCTGCCAGTAAAACTGCTTCATAGGCAGGATCAGTACCGGCGTCATTGCTTCGCGCGCCGAGCTGGTCTTAAAATCTTTCACAACACCCACGATTGGCTGCCAGCTTCCTCCGCCCAGTCTGATGTTTTTACCGACTACCGAAGCAGGATCTTTGATATTCAGCTTTTTCAGCAAAGTCTCATTCACCACACACGAGCCAACCGAATCTCCCCGCTCGTAATGCTTTCCGGCAACAAATTCCAGTCCGTATGTTTTGAAATAATCCTCATCGGCAAACTTGTTGAATATCTGAAAATCCTCGTCTTTACCCCTGTTGTCAAATGCGAAGTTTCCCGACCATTTGTTGTCAGACGAGGGCACATCCGAAGCAAAGCTGACCGCATTGATCTCCGGATCTTGCAGCAACTCATTTTTAAAAGTCTGAAACCGGCTGCCGTAAGCATCATCGAGTGTAACCGAGTAAACCCCTTCTTTGGTAAAACCCATATCCAGGTTTTGCACGAAATGCATTTGTGTGATCGTCACGATTGTACCCACCACGAGGATTTGAGACATACCAAACTGGATCACGATCAATGCTTTTTGGAGCGAAATACCTCCGATAGACCGCGTCGCTGCCCGGCTTTTGATAGCCTCAATTGGTTTAAAGCCTGACATAACAATAGCTGGATAAAATCCCGCGACCATGCTTATCGCAAGGGAAAGAATGACGACAAACAACCAGATCCGCGGATTGCTTACTACGGGAAGGTCGGCCGGCACCTGGGATATTTTGCCAAGAAGAGGCATACAAAACGTGGCCAACAGCGCACTCAGCCCCACTGAAAAGCTCACGACCAAAAAGGTTTCACTCAGGAACTGCCTCATGAGCTCCTGCCGGCTGCTGCCCAGCACTTTCCGCACACCCACTTCCATTGCCCGTCTCGCCGATTGCACTGTTGCGAGATTTACAAAGTTCACGCAAGCCATAAAAATGATGAGAAACCCGATGACAACGAGCGTCCAGAGTACTCCCCTGCTGGTTTGGTGATTTGAGAAATTAAGATAGCGGCTATCGTGATGCTGGTCGGCGAGCGGACTTAAATGCAGCTTTATCCTCGACTGGTGATTCTCTTTATCGTAGTGTTTGACTATGAATTTGGCAAGCAGGTTTTCAACTGAGGCTACCGTCATATTTTCAGGCAAAAGAACAAAGATCTGATCGTCGCTGCTGGTGGCGCCCCAGTTACTGAAATCTCCGTGACCGAACATCAATGGCTGCTGCCGCTTGCTCTCGTAGGATACCACCATATCTACGGGCAGATCGGTGTGTACCGGCGGATCAGCGAGTATGCCGCCAACCTGCATTACCACCTTATTGTTGATCTTCAAATACTTGCCAACCGCTTCCTGCCAGCTCCCGAAGTACTTCTCGGCTCTTCTTCTGGAGAGTACGACCACATTGGGATCTTTTAATACGTCTTTTGAGCCAGCCAGCCAGGCAAAATCAAAGATGTCAAAGAACTCCGGCTCCGTCATGAGGCCTTCCTCGTCTTCCCTGAACTTTTGATGTTGCGATTGGTTATTGGCATCTTTCCCTAAAACCGTAACCTGCGCGTCCATGGTACCATTTACCGGGACAATCTTTGTGAGCTGCGGCAAATCCACTTTCAATGCAGCTGAAAAAGGCAGTGGGTTACCGGGAGAATAGTCTGTCTGACCGCTGGGATACTGCGTTTCTCTCACAATCCGGTAAATGCGGTCGTGTTTCGAATGGAATTTATCAAAGCCTGATTCGTAATTAAAAACAACATACAGCAGCAGGCAGGCAGCTACGCCTACGGACAGGCCCATTACATTCAGGATCGTATAATTCCGGTACCGCAACAAAGTGCGCAATGCAATTTTGAGATGATTGATTAACATGTTATATCTGTTTTTTGACGTCAGTCCCGCTTCAATGAATCCACCGGGTTCATCAAGGCTGCTTTGATGCTTTGGAAGCTTATAGTAATGAATGCGATAACAATAGCGATGGTCGCGGCGCCGGCGAGCATCCACCAGCTTATTTCAATCCGGTACTGAAAATCCTGTAACCATTTATTCATGAAGTACCAGGCTACGGGGATGGAGATTGCAATTGAGATCATTACCAATCTTGCAAAATCCTGAGCTATCAATGCAACAATCCTTGCTACCGAAGCACCAAGCACCTTTCTTATTCCGATTTCTTTTGTTCGTACTTCGGCCGTAAAAGTTACCAAACCGAAAAGACCAATACAGGCGATGAAAATCGCAAGTCCTGTAAATACAGCGAACATCTTCGCCATTCTTATTTCCGTCTTAATGGTTTGATTGAACGCGTCGTCAAGAAAATAGTACTCGAATGGTCTTCCGGGATAATACTTCGCGAATTTTTGTTCAATTGCCTGAATACTACTTTTCACATCTGCTTTGGTATCAAGCCGGGCGTAAAGTATGCCGCCGTTAGAGCCAGCTGCTTTATCAAAACTGCCTGGATCGGTTTCAATCATCAAAGCCATCGGCTTAATGCCGTCACGAGGAGATGTAAATTGAAAGTCATTCAGAACGCCAGCGACTTCATCCAAATCGTTAACAGACTTCCCTATCGGTTTTTTCTCTATATCAAATGCCTTTACAGCTGCCTCATTCAGCAACACATGTTTTCTGCTGGTAAATGTCCCTGATGCAGGAGCAATTTTCCATTTAATACCCAGCGTTTTAATAAATCCAGGATCAGTTACTATGTAATACAAATTCACTTTCTTGTTTGTACGTGAATCCTTGATAGACCAAATGTTATAACTCCGAAAAAGCCCGAGATCAGTAATGGATGCACTCTGCACCCCGGCTTGTTGGACCAGTTCATCCTTTAATGCAAAAAGATGCTGTATGCTGTCATTCGTAACTGGGATAGATAAGACTTGATCCTTGTACAAACCCAATTCTCTATTCTGCATATAAGAAACCTGATCTTTAACTATCATGCTGCAAATAATGAGTGCAGTTGAAACTGCAAACTGAAATACCATAAACAGTTTTCTTATCGATGACCCTTGCTATTAAATCTGTCATAACTAAGCTCATGCATTACAAAAAGCAAGATGAGGAACGAAACTGCCAGTCCTATTGCAAGTCCGGCGACATTAATCAGGGAATAAGTCTTGTTGTTGATGAGATTGCGAAACGCAATCTTCAAATAGTTCAGCATCATAATGTAGTGTGTTAAGTTGTTCGATATTCCGTTACTCCATTCTCTTTTACTCCCGCTTCAATGAATCCACCGGGTTCATCAAGGCTGCTTTGATACTTTGGAAACTGATCGTGATGAGGGCGATGATGATGGCGGCGAGGCTGGCGGTGAGATAGATCCAGACCGGGATTTGAATGCGATAGGAGAAATCTTCCAGCCATTTTTCCATGAAATACCAGGCGATCGGCAGGGAAAAGACAATCGACAACAATACCAGTCTGATAAAATCTTTTGATAATAAAGTAACAATCCCCGCCACCGACGCGCCCAGAACTTTCCGGATCCCGATCTCCCTTGTGCGCGTTTCGGCAGTGAATGTAACCAGCCCGAAAAGTCCCATGCAGGCGATGAAAATGGCTACGCCTGTAAACAGCGAGAACATTTTTGACATGCGTACCTCCGTCTGGAATGTTTCGTTGAATGCATCGTCCAGGAAGTAGTACTCAAATGGTTTGTCCAGTTCGTACTTTTTGAAGATCCGACCGATCGCTTCCACATTTGCCTTGATATCGGCTTTGGGATCAAGGCGGGCATAAAGTATTCCATTGGAATTGGAGTATTTGAGGATATTGGTCGTATCGCTCATCACATAAAGTCCCAGCCCGCGTATACCTTCCCGCGGTGAGTTATAGTGAAAGTTTTTGACGATTCCGGCAATTTCATCCTTGTCACCCAGCTTCTGCCCTACTGGGTCCCCTTTTATCCCCAGCTCTTTGATCGCGGCTTCATTGAGCAGCACATAGTTCCGGTTTTTATACGTGCCCGGCTGGGGGGCCACTTTCAGTTTTAAGCCCAGTGTTTTTACAAAATTCTTGTCGGCCACCATCGTGATCAGTCCCACGTCCTTTTGTGTTGTGAAATTTTTCAGGAACCATATGTTATAACCTTTAAAAAGCCCCGAGTTAGTAGCCGAAACGCCATTTACCCCGGCGCGCCCGCGGATCTCATTCCGCAATGGAAAGTAGTTACCGGCAAGTGACTGGGTAATGGGAATGGCAAGCACCTGATCTTTGTAGAAGCCGAGCTCTTTGTTTTGCAGGAATGTAAGCTGGTATTTCACAACCAGGCTGCACACGATCAATGCAATTGAAACGGTAAACTGGAAAACCATAAACGTCTTTCTGACCGCCGCACCACTTTGTCCGCCAGAGAGGCGGCCTTTTAGTACCTCCAATGGAGCAAATCCCGACAGTACCAGTGCTGGATAGCTGCCCGCGAAGATTGCGGTGATTACCAGCAGCACAATCAGGAAAGTTATAAAGGGCGGCGACAGCAGGAATGCAGCGTCTATATGCAGGCCAAGCAGGTTATAAAACGGCTGCATCAGCAGGTTGACGAGCACAAAAGACAGCAGGAATGCGATCGTGCAAACCAGGACCGACTCCATGTAAAACTGTGTAACAAGGCCCTTTTTACCTGCGCCTACTACCTTCCGCACACCCACTTCTTTCGCGCGTAAAGTGGAACGGGCTGTGGTAAGACTCATATAATTAAACAGTGCGAGAAACAGGATCAGCAATGCAATTCCTGCAAAAACCGGTATCATCCTGCCCGCTCCTATCCCTTCAAAGTTGTTTCCCAAATGGATTGTGCTGAACTGATCGAGCACATACTTTGAGTCTTTATCAAAAAAATCGGTAGTACTGCTAAGCTTTCCAATCCGGTTTTCCACATTGCGCGCCGACTTTTCCGAGTCAAGCAGCAGGTAAGTGGTAAAGACACCTTCATTTTCATAGAGCGCTTTGTTCTGTTCGCTTATCTGTGGGAAAGTACTGGCAGCAGTAATAAAATCGAGGTCAAATGTGGAGTTGGAAGGCGCATTTTCAATGATACCGGTGATTTGCATCGGATGTTTTCCATCGTACAAAATCGTCTTTCCAATGGGATCGGCTGTGCCGAAGTACTTATGCGCCGCCCGCTCGGAAATCACCAGCGTAAACGGCTTGTCGAGCGCGCGACTGCTTCCTTCCTTGAACGTGAATGAGAATACGGAGAAAAAGGAAGGATCCGCAAAAAGGAAATTTTCCTCGTAGAAAAGCTGGCCGGTAGCCGGCGATTTCATTACCACTTTGTCATAAGCTTCTTTAATCCGCACAAAATCCTTTACGTGCGGCTCCGTCCTTTTCAATGCCGGACCAACCTCCCGCTTAAACCCGGTCATTTGAAGATCATTGCCGTCTATCCTGATCTTGGCAACAAGCCTGAATATGCGTTCATGGTTTGCATGGAACTTATCAAAACTCAGCTCGTGCATGACGAAAATGAGGATCAAAACAGAAACGGCCATTCCCAAAGCCAACCCGGCAATATTGATCACCGAGTAGGTCTTGCTATGTACCAGCGTCCGGAAAGCGATTTTCAGATAGTTTTTCAGCATAGTTCTTATTTTTAAGGAGGAAAGGGAAGAAAGGGAGGAATGAGGAAAGGGATTTATATTAACTTAAATTCGTCTATTCTCCATCCTCCATTTCTTACCATTCTCCATTTCTTACATTCTTCCCTTCTTCCTCCATCCTCCCCTTCCTCCCCTTCCTCCTTTCTCCCTTTCCTCCATTACTCCGACTTCAAAGATTTCACAGGGTTCATCAATGCTGCTTTCACACTTTGGAAACTGATGGTCAGCAATGCGATCCCAACCGATATCAGGGCTGCAAAAAGGAATACGCCTATGTGAATGCTTGTATGGTATGCAAATTCCTGCAGCCAGTTGTTCATTGCCCACCAGGCAACGGGCGAGGCAATCAGGATAGCGATGGTTACGAGTTTCAGGAAATCGTTGGAAAGCATAATCACCAGACTTGATACCGACGCGCCGAGTACTTTCCGCACACCGATTTCCTTGGTCCGCAGCTCAGCCATGAACATCGACAGTCCCAGCAAGCCCATACAGGAGATCAGGATTGCGATACCTGCGAAAATGCCAAAGAGCATTTGCTGTGTCTGCTCGCGGGCATACAGGTTTCCAAAACGTTGATCAAGGAACTCGTAAGAAAAGGGCACTTCAGGATATTGTTGCTTCCATACTGTCTCGATATGCGCAAGCGCTTGCTTCACATTGCCGCCAGAAATGTGTACGGACATCCAGCCCAGCCTGTCCGGCTGGCAAAACATTACAATGGGCGCAACTTTCTGATGCAGGGACTCGAAGTGGTAATCTTTGGTAACGCCGATAATCTGTCCACGGATTTCACCATATCCAAATCTGGCACCAATTGCCTCCTGCGGGTTTTTCCAGCCCAGTAGCTTCACGGCAGTCTCGTTGAGCACAAATGCATTGGTGCGATCTGTCGGAAACTCGCGCGAGAAATTCCTTCCGGCTGCCATTCTGATCTGGTAGGCAGGGATAAAGTCTTCATCCACACTGAGTGATTTGATGTTAATATCCGACGGTGCCATCGAATCGCCCTTCATCACGTACGCTTCCCAGGAATCGAGCAGCCTGCCTGAGGGTATCCGCGACGAGCGTCCCACTTCAATGATGTTACTGCCCGATTTTAACCTTTGTTTGATACTCTCATAGTTGGTACTGGAATCGCTACCTGCCTGCAGGAGCACCACCTGGTCTTTGGAATAACCCAGATTGTAATTCTGCACGTAGCGCATCTGATTGTAAACTACAGTAGTGCTCACAATCAACACAACAGCAATGGAAAACTGCGTTACAACGAGGATTTGACGCAATTTTCCGTTTTTTAATGCGGAAGACACTTTTCCCCTGAACACGCTGAGCGGCTGGAAAGAAGTCATGAAAAACGCGGGATAGCTGCCAGCGATCAGTCCGGTAAACAAGGTAATGGCGATGAGCACCGACACAAAAACAGGGTCGAGAAGCGCTGTGAATGTTAACTGCTTTTGCGTAAACTGGTTCAGCAAAGGCAGGCAAAGCGTGACGGTAACCAATGCAAAAATGAGCGATATGGTCACCAGCAGCATCGATTCACTTAAAAACTGCCTGATCAGCTGGTGCCTTACTGCGCCGATCACCTTACGCATTCCCACTTCCTTCGCCCTGGTAGCCGACTTGGCAGTAGCCAGATTCATGTAGTTAATGCAGGCGATCAGCAGGATGAAAAGCGCAATCGCAGAAAACAGGTACACGTATTGAATATCACCGTTTGCTTCAATTTCCGAATCCATGTGCGAATGCAGGTGGATATCTGTCAGTTTCATCAGGTCCAGCCGGGAGTAGGTCGACGCGCGCGGATCTATGTGTTTGTTCTGAAAAGCCGGGAATGCTTTTACGAGCTTCTGAGGATTGTAGCCGGCGGGTAAAAGCAGGAAGGTAGAAAATGAATTGTTGCCCCAGTTGGTCCTGAGTCCCTCTGCGCCATAAACGCGGTCGTCATTGAGCGTTGAAAACGAGATCAGGAAATTGGGATGAAAATGGGATTGGGAAGGCAGCGGCTCAAAAACACCTGTGATCGTATAGTCAAGCTGATTATCCAGTCGCACGATCTTGCCCATCGGATCTTCCTTCCCGAAGTATTTTTCCGCCATTGGCCTGGAAAACAGGATGGAGAACGGGTTTACCAATGCATTTGCCGGGTTACCCTGTTGCAGCTGGAATGTAAATACTTTAAACAGATTGGCCTCGGCTGCAAATACATCGTCTTCATTAAAACTCTTCTCTCCATAGCGAACATTGGAACTCACATCCAACAGCCTGACTACCTCCTCTACCTCTGGGAAATCCTGTTTGAGCAGCGGGGCAAAAGGCGGCGCTGCGTGACCCAGACGCAGCGATTCAGTCCCGTCTTTTGACAAAAACGTTCTTGAAAGCCGGTAAATCCGGTCTGCATTCACATGAAACCGATCATAGCTCAGCTCATCCTTTACATATAGTGAAAGCAGCAAAAAACAGCTAAGTCCAATAGTAATGCCGGCAACATTGATAAAGCTGAAAGCTTTATGCTTGAACAAGTTGCGAAGCGCGATTTTGAGATAGTTCTTGATCATTTTCTTGTTCGTTTTAATGTTGGAAGGAAAGGGAGGAAGGAGGAAAGGGAGAAAGGGGGAAAGGAAAAAGGATGGTAAAATCCCCTTCCTCCATCCTCCCTTTCCTTCCCTTCACCACTAGCTCCCCAGTGCTTTCACCGGGTTCATTAATGCGGCTTTGATACTTTGGAAACTGATGGTCAATATCGTGATAATCATCGCGATAAGTGCTGCCAGCGCGAATACGCCGGGGCTGATCTGAATGCGGTATGCAAAATCTTTGAGCCACTCGCTCATGAAGTACCAGGCTATCGGCGAGGCGAGTACGATGGCAATCACGATCAGCTTGATGAAATCACGGGAAAGCAGCAGGACAATACTTGCCACAGATGCTCCCAGCACTTTCCTCACGCCGATTTCCTTGGTACGTTGCTGCGAGATAAAGGCGATCAATGCGAACAGGCCCAGACACGAAATGAGGATTGTTACCAAAGAAAACACTTGCAGGATCGTGGATACCTTGTTTTCGGCTGCGTACATTTCGTCAAACTCCTGGTCTAAAAAATGGTATTCAAACTGCCGGAGAGGGAAATTGGCTTTCCAGCTTTTTTCCAGTGTGGCAATGGCGTCGGAAGCTTTGCTGGCTGAAACCTTGACCAGCATTTTACCGAAATAGCTGTATTCAGGCATGATTGCGATCGGTCCGATCTTTTCGTGGAGCGACCGGAAATGGAAATCCTGCGCTACTCCTTTAACTTTTCCGTGGCGGCCATTCAGATTAACCAGCTTACCGATTGCATTCTCCGGTGTCCATCCGAGCGCTTTTACCGCCGATTCATTTAATACGAATGCATAAGACCGCAGCTCGGCACTATCCAGACTGGCCTGTGCGACGTCGGCATCACTGAAATTTTCACCGGCAACGAGCTTCATTCCCATTGTAGGCACAAAATCCTTTTCAACAGGTATTGCAGTAATGTTCATGTTAAAACCTGCCGGTTTGTCCGCTGCTGTGATCGAGTATCCTCCCTGCACATTGAGGGGCGAATCGTATGAAGCCGTTACCGACTGGACAGTGGCATTGTTGAGCAGCTCGCTCTTCATAGCTGCCAGCTTGCCGGCCGATAACCCCGAACTCATATCCAGCACGATAATCTGGGAGGGATTGATACCCAGGTTTTTGGTTTGAATGTAGTTAAGCTGTTGATTGGCAATAATGGTGGCGATGATAAAGAGCATCGATATCGTGAATTGAAAAACCACCAGGAAATTCCGCAGCCCGCCATTTCCGGTGTGGGAAAGAGGCATTCCTTTCAAAACCTTCACGGGCTCAAAACCTGAGAGTACTGCAGCAGGATACGCGCCCGAGAGCAGGGTAACCAGCAATACCAAACAAAGCACGACGAGCTCAAAGCTGTAACCCGGCCACACTGCGAGATCGAGTACTTTGCCGGTCAGATTGCTCAGTCCTGGCAGTAGCAGGATTGTAGCCAGTAATGCGATAATGGTGGCTGCAAAGGTGATCATGCCGCTCTCAAAAAGATGCTGGCGGAACAACTGCATTCTTAAAGCACCGATCACTTTACGCACGCCAACTTCGCGCGCCCGCACCGCCGAGCGCGCGGTAACCAGATTGATAAAGTTAATGCAGGCAATCAGCAGGATCAGGACCGAAATGCCAGAGAGTATGTAAATGTATTTGTAATTGCCGGCAGGTTCCGGACCGTTTGTTGCTTTGGAATAAAGGTGGATATCAGCGAAAGGTTCCAGTACCAGGCTCAGTTTAAAGTTTGCATTCTGCGGGTTATTGATGTTTTTATTTACATAATTATCCACTTTCGATTGTAACGCTTTCAGATCGGCATTAGGACGAATCAGAACATAGGAAAAATCGTTGGCTGAATCAAATACCTCGTTTTTAGAGCGGGAAAGCGTACTGTAACTGCCGACCCAGTTGAATTTAATGTGCGAATAAGAAGGTACATCCTTGATCACGCCCGTCACCTGCAAGGTGAGCCGCTCATCCATTTTGATAGACTTTCCAAGCGGACTTTCACTTCCGAAAACCTTCCTGGCTGTGGTCTCGTCAATCACGACCGAGTTGGGAGCAGATAATGCAGTGGCTGCATTGCCTTCAATGAATGGAAATGGTAATACGCCGAAGAAAGAAGAATCGGCAAATACTACTTTACGCTCGTTGAATGAAGTATTTTGATATTGTACAGAAACCGCTCCATTGCCACTGTAAGGATATATCCGTACCGCTTTTTCGACTTCTTCAAACTCCCGCGCAAACAGCGGCGCAATGGCCGTAGGTGTCATGGCAATGTACTCCGCCGTACCCTCGCCAGGCTGGTAAAACAATGCGACTCGCGCAATCCTGTCCGAATTGGGTTGAAAACGATCGTAACGCAGCTCATGCAGCACGTAGGTCGCCAGCAAAAGGAAACAGCTTATCCCGATTGCAAGACCAGCAATACTGATAAAAGAGTTCGTCTTGTATTTCCACAGACTGCGAAAAGCGATTTTGAGGTAGTTGCGGAGCATGTTGGTTAGGTTTTGGTGGTTGGCTGTTGGCTGTTAGGTATTAGCTGTTAGCTGTTGGCTGTTAGTATTTTGGCTTGGGATTAATTTGAGGGTGGTTAACAAATTTATGCCACCTTGCTAACGAACTGTTTTTCAAAGCATTATCATACCTGCTGCGTTCGAAAACGGACAGTTACTTATGAGGTCGAACGTGCATTCTATCGGGTTACTTTATTCCGCGGGTTGACGCTGAAATTACTTGCACATTAGTAGTACATAAACTTGTGCATTAGCAATGATTAAATTTGTATATTAGCACTGTATTAATCTATATATCTGCAAAAAGTAAAGGAATGATACTTCAATCGGTACTGCTGAATGTGATGAACGCGCAGAAAGCGAACCTTGACGAGCTTGATGCAGGGTTACGCCGGCATACTCTTACCACATTACCCGATGTATCGTCACACGCATTGATCGTGTCAGGTATAAGGCGGTCAGGGAAAAGTACGTTGTTGTACCAGCTGCTAAAAGAAAAACACCCGGAAGCACTATACCTCAATTTTGAAGATACGAGGCTATACGATTTCGAACCTAATGATTTTGCAAGGGTTGATGCAATCGTTAAAGACTCGAACACCAAAGTTTTGTTTTTTGATGAAATACAAATCATAGACCGCTGGGAAAGTTATGTCAGGCAAAAGCTGGACGAAGGCTGCAAAGTGGTAATTACCGGTTCTAATGCGTCATTGCTCAGCCGCGAGCTGGGCACCAAACTAACGGGCAGGCACATCACGAAGGAACTCTTTCCATTCTCTTACAGCGAGTTTCTGACTTTTAGGAAACAAAAACCTTCGAAAGAAACTGTCATGGCTTACCTGCAGGAAGGCGGCTTTCCTGAGTATGTCAAATCCGGGTTGGAAGAAGTATTGCATCACCTTTTCGAAGATATACTGATCAGGGATATCGCTGTCAGGTATGGGGTCAGGGATGTAAAAACGCTACAAAGACTTGCCTTATACCTCATATCAAATGTGGGTAAAATGGTGACAGGCAATCGGCTGAAAAGCGTTTTTGAAGTTGGCTCTACCAATACGATAATGGACTATCTGTCTCACCTGGAATACACTTACCTGTTTCATTTTATACCAAAATTCAGTTACTCGGCACGAAAGCAGCTGGTCAACCCCAGGAAAATATATGCAGCCGACACCGGACTGATCAGTGCAAACTCCGGCTCGTTTTCCGACGATTTTGGACGAAAGTTTGAAAATATGATATTCCTGCATTTGAGAAGGAGTTACAAGGAAATTCACTATTTCGCTGAAAAAGGGGAATGCGATTTTGTAGTTGTCAACAAAGGCACAGTGCAGCAGGTAATCCAGGTTTGCTATGAACTTACACCAGATAACCTCGACAGGGAGCTGAATGGCCTGTTTGAAGCAATGGCGTTTTTTAACCTGACAGCCGGAACATTGGTCACCTTTCACCAGTCTGACAAAATAGAGCGTGACGGAAAAGTGGTTCACGTGATCCCGGCACCTCAATTTTTAATATAAAACCCGGCAGCCTCATGCGAAGTGCCGGGTTTGACTACCACGTTTAACTACCGCTCTGTACATCGTCATTGCGGATACCTCTTTTATTTTTCTTGATCGCCTCTTTTAGCTTCCCGAACTTGTAGTTGAGACTCATATTAAATGTCCGGAAGTAGTCCCTGCGGGAATCAACCTGGTCGAAATCCGGTCCCGATGTTTCTCTCCGCCATTGACGAAATTTGGTAAAGGGATTGTTTACGGCCGCCGAGAGGGAGAGCTTGTCTTTCACAACATCTTTATTGACACTGAAAGAATAGCTTGTCATCGCATTGTTAATCCCCTGCAAATTGATGTTACGTCCATTGATGTTCAGGTTGGCATTCACCCGCCAGTCCTTTTCCAGCCGGTAACCTGTTGACACGGAAACCTGCGACATAATCCCCTGATTTGTAACAGGTATATTGTTGACAACCCCGCGAACCTTACCGTGTGCGGCTCTTGCATTCAAACTGAAATTCCACTTTTTAGTAATCGGGTAATTGACATTTACCATACCCATAATCAGGCGAGCGGTTCCGGTATTGGCATAAGATGTGCGCGTGATATCAGTTTCAGGATCGTACACGGCAACGCCGAATATCAGGTCGCGGAATGCAATGAGTCCCCCGCCAAAGTTGATCGACCCTTTCTTTGATATACTGTAAGTCAGCTGCACATCATTTACAAAAGCAGGACGGAGGTTAGGATTTCCCGTACGCTCGAAATTGGGATTAGAGCGATCAATAAACGGGTTCAGTTGCCAGATACCCGGCCGCTGAATGCGCTGTGAGTACCCGAAGTTGAGCGCATTGTTGTTTTTCAGTTTCCTGTTGATCGAAACGGACGGGATCACATTGAAATAGTTTTGTTTCACTTTCGAGTCCGTAGAAATGAAATCTGCATCCACTACGGTCTGTTCAACTCTCACACCTGCTTTCAGGCTCCATTTCTGCAGATTGTACTGGTAGGTATTGTATGCGCCAAATACATTCTGGGTGTTATTGAATTTGTTGCTCATTTCATTGTTCACCACATACCGCCCGCTTTCAGGATCAAACGTATCATACTGAAAATCGCTCCGGTTGGTTCGCATAATGCCTTTCAACCCCGCTTCAATGCTGAGCTTTTTGACGGGATAAACATAATCTACCTGAATGGTCTGTTCCGAAAAGCTCTGATCGTTGACCTGCCGGTAATCGGGCAGATTGAAGTTGATTTCTTCCGAGACAGTCAGGTTATTCTTTTGAGTGTTATTGAAGCCATAATAGCGGTACGAAAATGTAAGCAGCCTGTTTTTGTCAGCCCTGGAAGTCCGCTGGAAATTGAGCGCAGCGTCCATTCCTGTTCCATCTCCGCGGTTGTCGTTCTCAATGCGGTATCCTTCCAGCGTTTCGCCCTGTTGGCTTAAAGCCGAGGTCTGAAAACCTGAGCCCGTTGACTTGCTCCCATTCACATTAAACTGAGCGCTGAGCAGGTTAAGGGTGTCAATTTCATAGCTAATTTCGTAGCCCAGGTACCCGCTGTTGTTTCCCGATCTGGAAAAACCATCCTGATTCAAATCCGACTTCACTTCACCAAATGTGCTCCTGCTGACCATATTGCGCGTTGATGGCGTATTATACTGGCTTCCTCCCACCAGTACTGTCATACCGACCTTTCCAAACTTTGCCGCAAAAGAGCCTCCAAAGCCCGGACCGCCAACCGGAAACTTCTCACTCACATTGAGCGAGCCGCTGTAACCGTTATCTACTTTTTTGTGCGTGATAATGTTGATAATCCCCGCCAAACCTTCTGCATCGTATTTGGCTGGCGGCGTCGTGATCACTTCAATGCGCTCGATAGAAGAGGCAGGCATACTCCGGAGTACCTCTTTGTAGCTCCGCTCCATCATGCTCGACGGTTTTCCATTGATCAGGATTTTAAAATCCGCATTTCCTTTCAGCTGAATGTTTTCATCCCCATCTACCGACAGGTAAGGCACTTTGCGCATCATATCAAGCACGCTGTACACTTTACTTTCAGGATCGGCCTGCAAATCGTAAGTAATGCGGTCGACCTCCTGCTTTACGATCGGCTTCACGCTGGTTACCGTTACCTCTTTTAACCCCACCGTGGAGGCAGCCAGGTAAACTGTACCTACATTGTGCTCCTTCCTGGCCGGGTCGCTCAGGTCTGCTGCCATAATCCTGGTTTTGTATCCCACTCCCACAAGCACCACGGTGTATTTGGCAGGTTTCAGGTTTACGAACAGGAATGATCCGTCTGCTTTGGTAAAATCCGCCTTTACCGGCGTTGTTTCATTGATCATCAGGTTCACTGTAATGAAATCCATCGGCTTTTTACTTGCCGAGTCAGCCACAATGCCGAGTATCCTGGCCCCGTCGGCTGATTGTGCGGAGGACGTAACGCAGGTCAGGCCGGAGACCAGCAGGGATAGGAGAAGAAGAAGTAACGCTTTCATCATGAGTTTTTTAAATGGCTAATAGATTCAAAATGGCAATGAAGTTCCAGCAAGAGATTTTGGCTCTTTTAAAATGATCGGGATGTACCGGAAGTTGTTTATTGACTCAATGCACTGACTAAGGCATTCGAGATCAATAACATGGAAGCAAATGTATACTAAGGTACTTTGTGATGCAAGGTACTATATGAAAATTTCAATGATTCGGGATAAGTGGTTAATTTTGGAAGCTGAACGGCAAGGCATTGTAACTTATCAAGCTGTTGGGCAGAAACAACAAAGGCCAGATCTTGCGACCTGGCCTTTTCAATTTCTCATGGCTATCTACCCTTTGCTAACTATCCTCTCCAATTGTTGCGCTTGCCTGCGTGCTGGTAGACGAAAAGTCGCTGGCGCTGCACCGGGGTGAGCAAGGAAACGATTTCTCTCTGTTTCTCTTCTTCCAATCTTCTCAATCCCTGGTAAGAGCGGCTGCGTTTGTTGCCTGCAGCAATGCGATCGTATTTATTCTCGATCTTCTTGATCTGGTTTTCCTGCTTGCGGGTCAGTTTTACGATGTTGTCAAGTCGGTTGATCTGAAACTCTTCATAGGAGTTATCCACTCTCGAACTACCGTTTTTGATCGCAGGAATTTCGTGGGCTTTGTAGCGTTGCGCAAAGCTGTTTCCTACTGTCAACGTTATGATTGTCGCGATGGCTAAAATGGTCTTTTTCATGGTTTCCAAATGTTTAAATTGTTCGTTTATGTAGGTTAGAAGCCATTTTGGCAACTAAGTTTAACCGACACAAACACCCAATCTGCCAAAGCCCCGCCTTTGCCTACCACCTGCTAATTCTAATCGACGAATGGTTACTTTAAACTGACCGCTCGCACATCCGCCGCATTGAAGTAAAAGTCTGATTACCGCGATTTTGTATATTTGTAAAAACACTACATCATGGCAGAGGACGTAAAATTTCAAACTGGGAAGATGGCGAAAGAGCCACGCGCTATGTCGTCGCATGAAAGAGAAAGCTGGCGTCGGCAAATTACCGGTAATGCGAAGGAATATCTGTTTTCAATCGGTCAGCCACTGGTATACAAGCGTGATGATGGCCGTGTTGTTGCTGAACACAAAGACGGAAAAATCCTGATTGTCCGGTGAATATATTCCTGATCGCAGGTCCTCCCGGAATCGGAAAAAGCACGAATGCAAAAGAATTAATTCCGAAAGGCGTGCCCATCATTGATCAGGATCTTGCAGCCTACCAGTATAAGCAGAAAGGGTTTGACAACTATAAAGACATTGCCTCGATTGCAACCAATGCGTTAATCCGAGATTTTGTCTTCAATTCAGCAGACTTCGCCCTGGAATTAAATCTTGGCTTTCCGTCACACTACACTTACCTGCGCTCAATTCTGGCATTGACTCCAGATTGTCACCTCAGCCTTATCCTTTTCTATACGGACGATATCAACCTTTGTCTTGACCGCGCAAAAATCCGCCACCTCAACGGAGGTCACGAGGTAGTTCCTGCAACGATTGAAACAATGTATCACAGTACAATGCCTTTGTTTCAAGAGAACAGGATACTATTTCAGGATGTAAGACTGGTCGATGTTACTTACTACGCAATCACGGAATTAACTGCTGAGGATGCTGTACCCGATTGGGTTAAATTAAACCATTTGGGCACATACATCCTCTAAAATCGATATGAGTGCATCCTATTTCACTCGCTCGCAAAGACCTTTGCCTACCACCTGCTAATTCTAATCGACGAATGGTTACTTCAAACTGACCGCTCGCACATCCGCCGCATTGAAGTAAAAGCGTGATTGCCGCGATTTTGTATATTTGTTTATAGCCAAACATACCTTGCGCGATGAGAAATGTGATTAAAGGAATTTTCGAGAATGGGCAAATCACCCTCAATGAAAGACCTCCTGTTGAGAAGAGAACAGCTGTACTCGTGACATTCATCCCTGAGAAAACACTTGCACCCGCAAAAAAGCGACAAGCAGGCGTTCTCAGTGGAAAAATAAAGATGTCCGACGATTTTGATGACCCAATTGATGCGTTTAATGCATATAGCTAAATGAAAATTTTACTAGACACACACACATTACTTTGGTTTTTAGAAGACAGTCCAAGACTCTCGAAGAGGACCAAAAAGATGATTGAAACTTTCGAGAACGACATCTACGTAAGTGTTACCAGCTGGTTCGAAATCTCAGTGAAGATCTCAATCGGAAAGCTCGAATTACCAGACTCGCTACGGGAAACCATTTCAAAATCGACGCTCAGTCAAATTGAAACAATAGGGATCACAGAAAATCATACAGTCACATACGGACAACTGCCGGTCTTTGATAACCATAAAGATCCATTTGACAGAATGATTCTCGCGACCGCACTAACAGAAGGCTACGCGCTGATTTCCGCTGATCCCAAATTCAGTTTATATAATAAGTTAGTACAGCTGGTCTGGTAAAAAATCCCGGATATCCCCACCTCATTCACTCCTTAAAGATTTCACTGGGTTCATCAGCGCAGCTTTAATTGCCTGGAAGCTCACTGTGATCAGTGTAATTACGACTGCAAGCAATGCAGATACTGCAAAAACAACCCAGCTCAACTCAATGTGATACTCGTACTTGTCGAGCCAGTCAGCCAGGAAGTATAATGCGATGGGCGAAGCAATGACGCAGGAAATCAGCACGAGGTATACAAATTCTTTCGAAAGCAAACTCCACATCTGTCCCACACTCGCCCCCAGCGTCTTGCGGATCCCGATTTCCTTCGTCCGCTGCTCGGCCGTATAAGCCGCCAATCCAAACAGTCCAAGACAAGAGATAAAGATAGCCAGCACCGCAAACACCCGCGCCAGCTTACCAATCCTCTCTTCCGAGCGGAATTTAGCCTCGTACTCTTCGTCTGCAAATTTGAACTCAAAAGGAGAATCCCGATCGTGCTTCCGGAAAACGTCACCTACTTTCTTCAAAGCTTCGTCTACCGGCTTGCCCGGAGCCAGTTTGACATTGATCAGGCTACCCCAGCCATAATCCATCAGGAAAATAGTAGGCACAGCAGGTTCATAAGGCGACTGCATTACCATATCCTTCACAACACCCACCACCTGCCGGGGTTTTCCATTATACCGGATAGTTTTACCTATAATATCCTTAATGCCAGTAAGCTTCACAGCTGATTCATTCAGGATAAATCCGGTTGAATCCGTGGAATATTTACGTGAGAAATCGCGGCCTTTCACAATTTTCCAGCCGATTGTTTTACCAAAATCATGCGTGCAGGCAATCGTACCGAATAGTGGCACAGAACCAGGTTCCATTCCCTCCCATTCAAAACCGATCTGGTTTGAGTAGATACCTGTCGTAGGACTGGACGATTGGCTCATTTCATAAACCACGCCTGTTTTAAGCAGATCGTCGCGCAGTGTGGTGTACTTTCCATAAAGGTTCGGCGTCATGTTTATCTGCAATAGCCCCTGCCTGTCATAGCTTACGGGCCGGTTTTTTGCATGCTGTATCTGCTGGAAGACGATAATTGTACCGATAATCAGGGTAATGGACACTGTAAACTGCATAACCACCATAACCTTCCGCGGCACCGCCGACCATTTGCCTACCTTGAACGTACCTTTGAGCACAGCGAGCGGATTGAAGGAAGACAGGTAGAATGCGGGGTAGCTGCCCGATACAAAGCCCGTAACCAACGAGAATACAATGAGTAGCAGCCAGAATTGCGGCTGCAAAAATGGGAAGCTCACCTGCTTGCCGCTCAGTGAATTAAATGCAGGTAGTGAGATCAATACAATCACTATTGCCAGGACTAGCGCAAAGCACACCACCAAAAACGATTCGCTCAGGAACTGGAAAATCAACTGACTCCGCAACGATCCGATCGACTTCCGTATCCCCACTTCTTTTGCACGCTTTTCAGAACGTGCGGTACTGAGGTTCATGAAATTGATACAAGCCAGCAGCAACACGAAAATGCCGATAATGCTGAAAAGCCAGACGAACTGGATTGCGCCGCCTATATTTTTTCCGTTTTTGAAATCCGAATATAAATGCCAGCGGCTCATCGGGTGGAGCATGTATTGTGGCTTGTCGGTCTTCGAAAATGCGTGCGGCAGCTCTACGTCGCGGATTTTGCGTGATACCTTTTCAATGTCGGCATGATCGGCTACCTGTGCGAAAAACTGCCAGGAGTGGTTACCCCATTGCGTTTCGGCTTCTTTTACCCAGTGTTCGGCTTGCAGATAATCGCTCCACGGCATCACCAGGAAGAGCTCGTTGAAGTTGGAGTTGAACGGAACATCCTTAAACACACCCGTAATTTTTACATTCCTCTTAATATCCACTTTCAGGGTCTTGTTAAGCGGATCTTCATTCCCGAAAAGCGCCTTCGCCACAGACTCAGCGATAATGATGGAGCCCGGATCTTTCAATGCAGTGTAGTCGCCGCGCACCATTTCAAGCGAGAGCATCTGCGGCAGCGAAGGCTGCGCCCACATGCCCGTTTTGTTGATCTTTTTATCCCCATTCGCCAATAAGTGCCCGAAGTTCCAGGAAGCGAGTGAGGTATATTTAAAATCAGATCCGTACTTGGTCGCCATTTCAGTGACAGCCGGGATCGATACCGCAGTACCTGTGCCCGTTTGTCCATTGAATGTCTGGCTGATCCAGGCCTGCACGATCCGGTCGTAGTTCTTGTGGTATTTATTGTAAGAAAGCTCATCCCAAACCCATAAGCCGATCAGCATGGCTACTGCTATTCCAACCGCCAGTCCGACAATATTAATTAAAGAGTAAACCTTGCTTTTCAGCAGGTTTCTCATCGCGATTTTTAGATAATTCCTGATCATGCCGACTTGGATTGATTGTTAGGGTTTAGTTAGATAAATGGATGGGCCCTGCTGCACAACAGATACTTACTTTGCTTTGAAAGTTGCATGCAGCAGGCCAATCCAGAAAATTATTCACTTCTTAATGCGGTAACCGGGTTAGTCAATGCAGCCTTGACACTCTGGAAGCTGATCGTAATCAATGCAAGTACTACGGCGCTAAGCCCGGCGACCGCGTAAATCCACCAGCTGATACTGATTTTGTAGGTAAAATCCTGCAACCAGTCATTCATGAAATACCAGGCGATCGGAGAAGCGATGACCAATGCCACAATCACGAGCTTGATGAAATCCATGGAAAAAAGTCCGAATATGTTCAAGGCCGAGGCACCTACTGCCTTCCTGATCCCCATTTCTTTGGTACGGGATTCAGCCATGAAAGCCACTACGCCGTAAAGTCCCATACAGCCAATGAAAATCGCAATCCCCGAGAGTATCCTGAATAGCTGGAACAGCTTGTTTTCTTTGTCGTAAAAACTATTGAGTGTTTCGTCAAAAAACGAGTACGAGAACAGATAATCGGGATACAATGCTGTCCATTCCGCCTTGATCCTGTCAATCTGCTGCGGGCCTGCGCTTTTGTCCAGCTTCACACTTAATGTTCTGTATCCGCCCATTGCAGTAACTACGCAGGGAATGATTTCACGGTGCAGACTAAACGTATTGAAGTTTTTAACAACACCTACAACCGGCAGCTTGAACTCGCTCCCACCTATCGTCAGCCGTTTTCCAAGTATATCCTGTGGATTTTTGAAACCCAGTTTTTCCGCAAAAGCTTCATTCACCACATACTCTCTGATCGTATCCGAAGGCTGGTACATTCTGCCAGCTACCATTTTGAGGTTGTAAGTGTTAAAATATGCCGTATCCGCCGGCCGCATCACGACTCCAAAGTCAAGCGGTTCAGGATCGTTTTCATAAGTAAAACCGGTTTGCCAGTTGCTTCGCGACATGGGTGTAAATGCGCTGAAACTATACGATTTCACACCCGGCATTTCAGCCAGCTTTGATCGCATTGCATTGACTTTCCCCGCGTCCACATCAGGAATGCCGATCGTGAGGATTTCGTCTTTGCTAAAACCAAGGTCCAGATTACGGAAGTAGTTCATCTGACTGTTCGCGATCAGAGTGCCAATCAGGATAACCTGCGATATGGCAAATTGCAGCACGATTAATCCCCGGCGAAGGTTAGATTGTCCTTTCCCGCCTTTGGATACTTTCCCCTTCAATGCAAGGATCGGCTGGTAGCCGGATACCACCAGCGCCGGATAAAATCCCGCAAGTAATGTAACAATTACAGTCAATACCAGGCAGAACAGCAGAATGCTGGGATCGGCAAAGAACAGCGCACCTTCTGCATTGATGTCCAGGATATCCGAGATATAGGGTAAAACCAGCTGCGCAGAAAGCAGTGCCAGTAAAACGGACAATGTGGTGATCAGCCCTGTTTCAGAGAAATATTGACGCAAAAGCTGGCCTCTCGTACTGCCCAGCACTTTACGCACACCTACCTCACGAGACCGCCGCAATGCCTGCGCAGTTGCCAGATTGACGAAGTTGACACAGGCGGTAATCAGGATAAATATGCCCACGAGCGACATTGCCCAGATCATCCCTTTGCTGATCGTGCGATTGGAGTAGTTGCCGATTTTGGTTGCAAAATGGATCTCATTCAGTGGTTGAAGCACAAATCTGGACTTTTTAGCTGCTTCCGGGTCGCGGTACTTCTTGCTGAAAGCATCAAGTTGTTTTTCAAACTGCTCTTTGCTGATATGGTCTGGCAAAAGCAGATAGATCTGTCCGCCGCCATAGCTCGAAATCCAGTCGTCCCAGTTCGTAAATGCCCCATAGTCTTTCAGAGAAGCAAACGAAAGCATGGTTTTGAATGGAAAGTTGGTTGTCACAGGCGGATCTGCGATAATACCTGTTACAGTAAAGCTTCGGTGGTTCTCAACCAGGATCGTTTTCCCCATCGGGTCTGCATTGCCGAAGAACTTTTTAGCTTCGGAGTTAGCAAGTACAACCGAGCCGGGATTTTGCAGTGAGGTTTTGGGAGAACCTTTCAGCCACTTATAATCCAACAGGTTGAAATACTCAGGACCGATGAATGCAACGGTATTTCCGGGATCTGAAAATTTTTTCTTTTCTGCACCCGTTCCAATCGTGATCAATGCACTGCGCAATGCATAAGTACAGGTAATCTGTTTTTTAAGCTCTGGAAAATCGTTTCCGAGCGCACCGATTGCCGGCATTGGCATACCGGTATTAAATCCCTTGTCTCCGTCGGCAATGCTGTGGTTCAGGATACGGAACACGCGATCTGCATTCTTGTGGTGCTTGTCATAGCTCAACTCAAACCGGACCGTAAAAAAGATCAGCACACAACAAGCAAGCCCTAGTGTGAGCCCGACAATGTTGATAACCGTAAAATTCCAGTTGCGGCGCAGGTTGCGCAGTGAAGTAACTACATAGTTTTTTATCATGGCTGTTTTGGGATGAAGGAAAGGGAGAAAAGGGAGGATGGAGGAAAGGGAGGATGGTAAAGACTTCCTCCTTCCTCCTTCCTCCTTCCTCCTTCTTCCATTCTCCCTCTATTCCGATTTTAATGATTTAACAGGGTTCATTAATGCTGCTTTGATACTTTGGAAACTCACCGTTGCTACTGCGACGATCACTGCTGCCAGACCTACAAAAATGAAGATCAATGGATTGATGCTGATCCGGTAAGGGTAATTGTCCAGCCACGCCTGCATTGCAAACCACGCCAGCGGAGTTGCGATCAGAATTGCTACCAGCACGAGTTTGACAAAGTCTTTGGACAGTACCAGAACAAGACTGGCAATGCTCGCCCCAAGCACCTTGCGTACCCCGATCTCCTTTGTACGTTGCTCAATTACAATCAGCGCCACAGCAAACAGGCCAAGGCAGGACAGGATAATCGCCACCACCGAAGCCAGGCTGAACACCTGCGACATACGTTCTTCTTCTTTGTACCAGGCATTTGTATTTTCATCCACAAACGAAGCATTGAAATCCGATTCAGGTGAGATTTCCTTCCAGGACGCTTTCAATTTATCCATTGCGGTTCTTAAACTATTCGGCGCAACTTTGACAAATATGTAGCTGATTCCGCCCGAGGGTGAAATATGCATGGTAATCGGCTTCTTCTCGTTTTTGGAAGAATAAAGGTTGAAATCAGAAACAAGTCCGATGATCTGATACTTTACACCGGCTGTATCTGTCTGGAAAAACTTACCGATCGGATCTTTCTCTCCGATCATCTTGGCCATACTTTCGGTGATAATAACGCGGTCCAGCGAATCTGTCGGGTAAGCCGGATCGAACTCGCGACCTGCGAGCAGCTTTATATTCAATGTTTTGAGATAATCGTAATCGATCTGCAGCCAGTCGGTCGAGACTTCCCTTTCCTTGAAAGTAAAACCGATTACGCTGCGGGAAGTGCTTCTGTCGAGCCCGATACCGAGGTTAACTCCGCTGCCGGTCATGCTCAGTACATTGGGATCATCTTTCAGCAAATTTCGCAGGCGGCGCAATGCTACCTGCCCGTCCACCTTGCTACCCACCGGAATACTGATCACTTCTTCTTTTTTGAACCCGAGCGGCTCTGTGCGTAAGTGATTAACCTGTTGCACGGCGATGATGGTACAGCAGATCAGCAGGCTTGACAGGGTAAATTGGGCAACAATGAGTGAATTGCGTAGTATACCTGGTTTTTTCAAAGATACTTTGCCTTTCAAAACCTCTACTGCATTGAACCGCGACATTTGCCAGGCGGGATAGCCTCCTGCAAGCAATGCAACAAATACAAACAGCCCGATGATCAGCGCCAGCTTATCAGGCTCGAAAATGTAGCCGAGACTTAGTTTGGACTGGAAAGTTGCATTGAAAGAAGGCAGGAGCAGTACGGTAAGTGCGATACCAACCAGAAATCCGAAAAAGCAAATGATACCCGCTTCCGCCCAGATTTGCAGGAAAAGCTGTTGTTTTAATGCGCCCAGCGACTTTCTTACGCCTACTTCCCGCGCACGGATGAAAGACCTCGCTACGTTCAGATTGATGAAGTTAAAAGAGGCAATCAGCAGAATGAAAACCCCAATTGCCATCAATGCATAAATCAATGCAATGGGCGAGCTGCCCGCCAGTGAAGAATCGAAATGTACATCCTCCAATTTGGTGAGCCGCAATGCAAAGAGATCGCCTCTTTCGTCCGGCTTGGCTCCTTGTTTTTTCAAACTTGTAATGTTGTCGCTGAAATATTTGGGGGTTAACGAACGCAGCCTTTTTTCAAAAGCAACCTGATCAACATTGGGTTTGAGTTTCACGAAAACAGGATGTGAATGCGCGTCCCATTGATCTTTTTGTTGCTGGTAACCACCTGCATTCTCAATCCTGACAAATGCATCAAACTTGATCGTCGAATTTTCCGGAAAATCTTTAAAAACACCTGAAACGATATACTGCTTCTTGCTTCCGTCGAGCCCTACCTCCAACTGCTTTCCGATGGGATCTTCCTTCCCGAAAACATCCTTCGCCATATCCTCGGTGATAACGATATTACTCAGGTTGCTCAATGCGCTTGCCGGGCTGCCTTGCATCAGCGGGAAGGTGAAGATCTTGAAGAAATCTGCATCTGTAAACTTGATCTGCTTATCGAAGTACCTCCCGTTATACTGCACCACATCGCTTCCATTCAGAATGCGCGCGGCGGCTTCCACTTCGGGGAACTCCGCTTTCAGCGCTGGTGTAAGCGGCAGCGGCATTGAGCCGGACTTACGCGCTTTCTCCGCCTCATTCGAGAAAAAATAAGTTTGATAAATGCGCTCCTTATCCTTGTGGAAATCGTCGAACGACAGCGCGAAGTAGGCTGTGAGGAACAAAAAAGCACTGATACAAAAAGCAACAGAAAGCCCGGTAACATTAATAAGCGCATAACCTTTGCTCTTCCAAAGGTTCCGCATTGCGATTTTGACGTAGTTTTCGAACATAGCGTTATTGGTTTTGAAGAGGATGGAGGAAAAAGAAAAACGCTTCCTTCGTCCTTCCTCCCTTTCCTCCATCCTCTCCCCTATTCACTTTTAAGAGATTTCACTGGATTTGTAATTGCTGCTTTGATCGCCTGGGTACTTACTGTCAGCAATGCGATCACAATAGACATGATACCTGCAACCAGGAACATCCACCATTTGATATCGATCCGGTAAGCGAAGTCTTCGAGCCATTTGTCCATCAGGTACCAGGTCAATGGCGTGGCGATTACGATCGAGACAAGGATCAGTTTGATAAAATCACCCGAAAGCAACGCTACAATGCTTGTTACCGAGGCGCCGAGTACCTTTCTGACGCCAATCTCCTTGATCCGTTGCTGCGCCGCGAATGCCGCCAGCCCGAACAATCCGAGGCAGGATATCAGAATGGAAATGATCGTGAAAGAATTTACAATGCGCCCTGTGCGCGCGTCGGCGGCATAATTGCGCTGGAAATCTTCATTGACAAAACTGAAACTGAAAGGTTCGTCCGGCACCAGCTCTTTCCATTTGGATTCCACAAACGGCAGCACGGTGGTCACCTCATTCGTATTGACGTGTGCAATGAGATAATTGAAGTAAGTATTGCTTTGCAGAAAAAACGCGTAAGGTTCGATCACCTGGTGCATATCCGCGAAATGGAAGTCTTTCACTACACCGATGATCTCGATCGGAACAGGTACATTCCCGCCAAACCGGTCGTCGAAAAACAGTTTCTGACCAACCGCCTTTTCCAACGGAACTCCGAACTTCCGCAGCGTAGCCTCGTTTACGACCATTTTCATGTTAGTATCACTCGGGAATTCCTTTGAGAACATCCTTCCTGCAAGCGGAATGAAGCCCATTGTTTCAATAAATTCCGGTGCAACCCAGTTTGTTTTAACGGTATTGTCAGTCGCCGCGCTTTGACCAGGCAGATACACCTTCATATCGCTTGGATTGAGGATACCAGGATAATAAGAGGTACCCGCTGCCGCGCTGATCTGGCTGTTTTGCAGCAGCTCGTTTCTCAACGCTGTATACACTTTGCGGGAATCCTCACTTCTGAATGCGATTACAATCTGCTGGTCTTTATTAAAGCCAAGAGGCTGTTCCCGCATGAACTTGATCTGCCGCTGAATGACGATCGTGCCAACTACCAGACCAATGGAAATTACAAACTGAAATACC
Organism: Dyadobacter sp. Leaf189; assembly: GCF_001424405.1. GTDB lineage: Bacteria > Bacteroidota > Bacteroidia > Cytophagales > Spirosomataceae > Dyadobacter. The sequence goes on along the minus strand of NZ_LMPS01000001.1, from coordinate 1,251,574 downwards.
ACCAGTCCGCGACGCAAAGCGGTAGCAGATACAGAATTCACGAATTTGCCTTTGATAACATCCAGTGGATTGAAGAGCGAAAGGAAAAAAGCAGGATAACTGCCTGCGAGTAGTCCGGTGATCAATGCCAGGGCGATGAATGCGAGGATAATCTCAGGCCTGAGCAGGTCACTGATGTACAAGGTTTTATCGGCCAGCTGGTTGAAGAACGGAAGACAAAGCGCCACAGCCAGCACAGCGATGATCAGCGCCAGAAAAGTGAGCACCATCGATTCGCCCAGGAACTGACCTACCAACCCAGCTTTTCCCGCGCCCATTACTTTCCGCATCCCTACCTCGGCAGCGCGTTTGGCTGAGCGTGCAGTAGCAAGGTTCATGAAGTTGATGCAGGCGATCAGGAGCGTAAATAGTGCAATGCAGCCCAGAATGTAAAGATACGTAGTGCTGGTAGTGGGAGTTACAATTTTATCAATAACATTGAAAAGGTGAATATCGGGCACAGCAAGCAAATGCAGCTTTTTCTCAAAGCCGGCGAGCTTCAAATCCGCTCTTGCGTATTTGTCTATGAAGGAAGGCAGCTTTTGTCCAAACTTCTCTGCGCTTGTCCCGGGTTTCAGTTGCAGGTAAGTGTAAAACATGTTGTTATTCGTAAAATCCTGCTTCGACTCCCGCAGGTAATCTCCTACCCAACCTGCCTGCAGCGACAAAAAGTAGCGCGCGTCGATGTGTGACCTGCGGCTTTCGTCTTTATAGACCCCGGTAACCCTGAAAACCTCATTATTCCCCGTGCGACCTCCTACTCTGATGTTCTTGTTTAAAAACGGTCCATTGCCGAACAGCTTTGCAGCTACTTCCTCGGAAAGCACAATGGAATGCGGGTCTTTTAACGCGGTGTGCGGATCGCCTTCGGTAAATTCATAAGAGAACATATCGAAGAATGCCGGATCTACGTGCGTACCTTTTGTTTCGTAAAAAGACCGGACTGTTTTGCCGGCTTCCTCAATTTTAAGGAGTGTTTTGTCTTCCAGAAAGTTCTGCCACAGGCGGGTTACCTCTACTACTTCCGGGAATTCGGATTTTACAGCCTGTGCGTAAAGCGAAGGCGCGCGCGGATTATCCATTTTCTCACCATTTGCCTGCACATTCTCGCTCCTGAGAAGATACAAATCACCTGCATTCCTGTGGTGTTTGTCAAAAGCAACTTCACTGAGTATATACAGCAACAGGAGCATGCAGCAGGTCATGCCGACTGACAGCCCAAATACATTAATGGAAGAGAACAGCTTACTTTTAAGCACATTTCTCCACGCGATTTTCAGATAATTTTTAATCATGGCTAACGGATATTGGAAGATTTGCAAACTTCTGTTATCCGTTAGTGAATTATTATACCAAAGCAATTAAACACACTACAACATATTGATTAACAATGCGATAAGTCCGGTTTTAAACTAAAAAAGTGTCCGCTTTCGGACACTTTTGTTCGGTATTGGACTTTGGCTGTCAAGGCCTTAAAGGCAGAATTCTGACTTTCAGTTGGCGACAAGTTCATATCAATAAGAACCTTCATGCAACCAGAAAGGGGAGTTCCATTTCCTCAGAACGCCAGGCGGCGTAACTTAATGCTTCTTTGATATCTTCTTCTTCAAGATATGGGTAAAAATGCAGTATCTCTGCAAAGCTGCTTCCTGATGCAACCAGATTAACAATTGTACCAACAGTTACCCTCATTCCCCTGATACAAGGCTTCCCGCCCATGATTTTGGGGTCAAATGTAATTCTCTCTAAATACATCCCAGCCTCATTTGTTTTAATTAAAAAAAGTACTTAATGTCAGATATAAACTCCGCCAACTCACTTCTCAAAGTCGATCATAAATTCGAGACTTTGACTTCTAATAAGAAAACGGCTTTTGATGTGTACTTCTTACGCGGATGATCTTTACTGCTTTTGCTGCTTCGTCTATATAGTATGAAATGCGTATTTTGTTAATCTCAAATGCCCTGTAGAACCGCTCGATCATTTAGCGGAATGCTTTTCCACGTCTTCATGCGTTATAAAGGAACCACTGTCAATGCGTTTAAGTGCGTCATCAAGTTCCATGTTATATTCTTCCAGGGAGTTTTCAAAATCCCGGCTATGCTCCTTTTTAAGATTCAGAAAGGACTTAATTACGCTCAATAAAGATTTTTTCTCTTCATCTTCCAATAAAGGAAGGTAAAGTAAAATCTCCGAGTCAATTGTTTTAGCTTCCATCATTTCCGCTTTTTCTATTAACTACTTCAATTTAATCATACATAATCTAAACTCCAATTCCCCCTCTATTCACTCCTCAAACTCTTCACCGGATTTGTCAATGCTGCATTGATACTTTGAAAGCCGACCGTGAGCATGGTTAACAGCAACGCGAATAGCCCTACCAATCCGTAAATGTACCAGTCAATGCTAATGTGGTATTCGAATGTTTGAAGATAGTTTTTCTCAAACAGGTAAGCCAGCGGCGAACCGATGATCACGGCGATTACCACCAGGAGCAGGAAGTCTTTTGAAAGCAAATAAACAATTTCCCAAACGCCGGAACCCAGTACTTTGCGGATACCCACCTCTTTGGTACGCTGATTGGCCGCCAGTGTGATCAGACCAAAAACGCCTGCAAATGCAATGATAATCGACAACAAACTGACAAAATTGACCATCTTCCAGATCCCGTCCATGTGATTGTACTGACTGCTCAACGCATCAGAGGCGTAAAATGCAGAAAACGGCTTGCGCGCGGGAATCTGTTTCATTTTGGCCTCCACCGCCGACAGTACCTTCTTTGCCTGACCAATGTCATGAAGCCTGATGCTCAGGTAATTATTTATGCCAGCCGGGCCTCCGTACCAATGCAGCAGCGGCTCAATCTTGTCTTTCAGCTCCTGGTAATGGAAGTCTTTCATCACGCCCACTACCGTATAAACCTCTGTGTTATTTTTCTGGCGCAGGCGCTTGCCCACCGCCGTCTTCCAGCCCAGCGCCTTCATCGCCGACTCATTGATAATAACCGGATTATTTTTACCATCCTTGTCAATCTCATCCGAAAACTCCCGGCCTTCGACGATTTGTATCCCGTACGTCTCGGCATAGCGTGCGCCAGAACCCAAATGCCTGAACCGCACTTCCTTGCTGGTCTCCTTTTCTGGCAGGTACATGTTGTAGTTACCCCAGTATTTGGTCGGTACTACACTTGAAGTCACAAAGCTTTGCACCCGCGAATCCTGATTAAGACCGTCGAGAATTGACTTAAACTGACTTCTGGCCGCTTTTTCATTTTTGAATTGCAGGTCCGTGGAGACTACTACCACATTGCTGTGCTCATACCCGGGCTTGGCCTGCCGCATAAAGCTTACCTGCTTTCTTACAGTAATCGCGCCGATGGCCAGTGCAAATGCAATCACAAACTGCACGACGATCAGCGTACTGCGGGTCCAGCCGCGTCCGCCAGCCTTGTTGGACAGTTTTCCTTTAATGGTATCCCTCAGATCCAGTTTGTTCAGATAAAGCGCGGGATAGGTGCCCGCAATTACAGCGATAAGGCTGATAACGCCCGCAAGCACAACAAGCGTTACATAATCCCGCTCCCAGCTGAGTACCAGCTGCATTCTGCCCTGTCTGAATTCATTGAATTCGGGCACCAGGTAGGTTACTGCAAATACAATGGAAAGTAGCAGCGAGGCAATCAGCACGATTCCGGACTCAGTCCAGAACTGGAACAGGATCTGTTTCAATGTCGACCCGGTTACCTTCCGCACAGCCACTTCTTTGGCGCGTGTAAACGCAATGGAAGTATTCAGGTTCAGCAGATTAATGCTGATAATGAGCAAAATGAAGCCTGCTATCAGGATTGCGCCATAGATCATCCATTTGAAGCCCGGATTTTCTGTGTGAATATATTCCTTCAATGGAGCGATATGCACGCCCCGGTCAGCATCTGCAGTGCCGAAATGTGCTTTTGCAAAAGCGGGCATTTGCTTCTGAAATTTGGCGACATCGGCATCCTTCCGCAATTTCAGGTATACGTTTGAGAAGGTATTGTACCAATCTGCATTGTTTGCAAAGCTCTTGTCAGCTTCCAGGAAAGCGATGGGCGCGAGTACATCAAATTGCAGCGACGAATTTTCAGGTATTTTTTCCAAAACACCTGTTACCTTGAAATTAAGCGTATCGTTTACTGAAACTGTCTCGCCGACAGGATTTTTATTACCAAAAAGCGACTCAGAAATTTGCTGACTGATCACGATAGACTGCCGGTCTTTCAAAGCCGTTTGAGGATTTCCGTATTTAAGTTTGAAAGTAAAAATGCTGAGAAAGCCCGGATCCACAAACTTGGTATCGCCCTGCGCATCTTTTCCCTTGTAGCCGATCCACAAATCGTACCAACCCTGAAAATGCGTCCCGTCCTCTATTTCAGGATATGTTTTCACCAGCTGACCCAGAATCGGATGTACAGTTTGATTGTACCTGCCGTCGCGGGTTTCGGTTTGTACCAGGTAGATCTGATCGGTGTTTTCGTGAAAAGTATCGAAAGTGATCCCGCGCTGAACAAACAGGATCAGCACACCTACACTGGCGAGCCCAAGGGATAGTCCCAGCAAGTTTATCCCAGTAAAAAGCCGGTTTTTCCAAAGCGTGCGGAACGCGATCTTGAAATAATTTCTAAGCATTGATTTAACGTTTTCAAACAAAAAAAAGAATGGAGAGCCCTCCTGTTTTTTCTTATTCCCTATTCACTGCGTAAACTTTTTACCGGATTCATCAATGCGGCCCTCACACTCTGGTAGCTGATCGTCAGCAATGCAATGATGATTGATGCAGCTCCCGCCACGGCAAATACAATCCAGCTGATCTCAATGCGGTATTGAAATCCCTGCAACCATTTGTCCATGGCGTAGTACCCGATTGGCGAGGCGACCGCGACGGACAGTAATACCAGCACGACAAAGTCTGCCGATAACAAAGAAACCAATGAGGCAACCGACGCACCAAGCACTTTTCTGATACCTATCTCTTTAATGCGCCGCTCTGCTGTAAATGTGGCCAGACCGAATAATCCCAGGCAGGAAATTAGCAGTGCAGTGATTGTAAATGTGTTGAAAAGCGTTGCAGTACGCTGCTCATTCTTGTAAAGCATATCGTAAGATTCATCCAAAAAAGTGTATTTCATTGCATAATCCGGTACAAATTCGTCCCAGATCCGGTTTGCCGCCCTGATTGCCTCGGCATCTTTGCCGGGCTGTGCTTTTACGTAAAGGGCAGATTGCCAGCCTTTGCTTTTGAAAAGCACCAGCGGCTCAATCTTGTCGCGCAAACTTTTGAAATGAAAATCCTTTACTATTCCAATGATCACTCCTTTGTTACCTTGAAAGTCGAATCGCTTGCCGATAACAGGTTCTTTGAAATTGAATTTCTTAACAGCGGTCTCATTTAATATGACATTCCCCTGATCCGTTACGCGGTTCGCCTCAAACCAGCGGCCTTCCGCCATTTTCAGGCCGAACATCTTTTGGAAATTCTCCTCCACCACAATCTGTGCTACAGTAGGAGAAAAATCCTTCGGGCGGCCGTCCCAGTCATAAGAACCCGACGTGCTGCTATTGATCTGCACAATGCTCTGGCTGGCGATTGTCACGTCAGCAATGCTGGACTCGCCCAGCAGCTTTGCCTTGACAGTCTCCGCATCAACTTTGGATTTCATGCCCCACGGCAGACTGAATGAAAACGTATGCGCACGGTCGTAGCCGAGCTCTTTGTTCCGGATAAAATCCATTTGCTGCCTCACAATCAGCATCGCGATCAGAAAAACAATGGCGACTGTAAACTGTACTACCACCAATCCTTTGCGGAAAGCTGTACTGCTTGACCCAAGTACATTGGTACCGCGGAGCGTGTCGAAAGGCTTGAATGATGAAAGCAAAATGGAAGGATAAACGCCTGTCAGAACAATGGCCAGCAAGGTGGTACCCAGCAAAATCATCCAGATTGCCGGATTGGTAAAAGAAAGCGTGAATGTTTTCGACGTAACTGAATTGAAAACGGGGAGCAGCAGATAAATAAACAGCACAGACAAGAGCAAGGCTGTCACGCAGGTAACCACCGACTCCGTCATAAACTGGCCAAAAAGGTGCGCGTGCCTTGCTCCCAGCAACTTCTTCACGCCAACTTCCTTGGACCTCACACTGGCGCGTGCGGTGGTAAGGTTCACATAGTTAATGCACGCCACCAGGATAATTACAACACCCAGCCCAAAGAAAATGTAAATCGTCCTGCGGTCGCCATTGGTAGTATTTGCGTGCTGGATTTCATTGTTAAAATGAACATCAGTCAGCATTTCTGCTTCCAGTGCAGTGTTCGTGGAAGGCTTTCCGCTATCGTCTCTTTTTGCAAGAGAAATAATACCCGTCAGCTTCTTGCTGAGCTTTTTGAGGTCTGGCTTGTTTTTCAGGACAATGAATGTCTGAAAGTTGAAGTTGTTCCAGTTATTGCTGTTTTTGAGTACCGCGTCATCAGCCAGATAGGCAGACATCGGGAGCATATAATCGAGCTGCAAACTCGAATTGGCGGGATTATTCTTGTAAACCGCCGCAACTGCATAATCAAGCGAGTCAATGCGGACTGTTTTGCCTACTACGTCCGTCTGTCCGAAAAGCTCTTCGGCTTTTGCCTCGGTCATGGCAATATTCCTTACAGCCGATTTGAATGTAGCCGGTGAGCCTGCTATGAATTCGTAATCAAAAACCTCAAACCAGTTGGTATCGACGTAAGCTGCATTTTGTCCGCTGATCTTCCGCTCCCCTACCCTGATCGGCAGGTTCCCGACATAGTTTTCGCGGGTCACCATTTCAATTTCGGGAAGTGTTTTGATCTGCTCGGCCAGCGGCAGCGGCGTGGTAGCCCAATGCCAGGTTTCTTCCTTGCTCAGCGTCAGGTGTGTGATAATGCGGCTGATCCTGTCCGACTTTTTATGGTAGCTGTCAAAGCTCAGCTCATTCTGGACCCACAACAAAATAAAAACACCCGCCACCATTCCACCGGTAAGTCCGATGATATTAAGTGAAGTAAACAGCCTGGAACTATACAGATTCCGGAACGCGATTTTGAGTTGATTTTTGAGCATAGTTTTTTGAAAAAAGGGAGGAAAGGGAGGAAGGAGGAAGGGGAAGATGGAGGAAAAGGAGGATGGAGATGCAAAAAGAGTTGTCAAAATCCTTCCTCCCTTTCTTCTCCTTCCTCCTTTTTCATTCACTCTTCAACGACTTCACCGGATTCATTAACGCGGCTTTGATAGCTTGAAAACTGACTGTTAACAGTGCTATGATTAATGCTGCGATCCCTGCGACCAGGAAGTACCACCATTCAAGATCAATGCGGTAGGCATACTTTTCCAGCCAGGATTGCATGAAATACCAGGCGATCGGGAATGCGATCAATGCGGCTATCCCTACAAGTTTGATAAAGTCAGCGGACAGCATTCCGACCAGATTACTGACACTCGCTCCCAGCACCTTACGCACTCCAATCTCCTTTGTGCGCTGCTCGGCAGTGAATGCAGCCAGTCCGAATAAACCCAGACAGGAAATGAAAATGGCCAGGAATGCAAAGTAGTTGGAAAGTTTGCTGACCACATTTTCAGCTTTGTATTGATTGCCAAATTCTTCGTCGGCGAACTGGTATTTGAAAGGCAGCCCCGGATTATACCGCTTGAACAGCTTTTCGATATTTTTGATCGCCAGATCTGTTTGTCCCGCTTCTGTTCTGATCAATGCAACACCCCAAACCGATTTTGCAGGCTGCAAATTGACGATGAGGGGCTGTATCGGAACGTGTAACGAGCCCATATGGAAGTTTTTCATCAGACCAATGATTACCCCCTTTTTCCCCCACATCGTCAGTTCTTTTCCAACCGGATCCTTATAACCCATTTTCGCCGCTGCCGCCTCGTTGATCAGGTAATTGAGTGAATCGGTACCATAGTCACGGCTGAAATCGCGGCCACCGAGCAACTGAATGCCCATTGTTTTTACAAAATCATAACCCGCAGGATCTACACTGAAGAGCAGCTGCTGCGTCGTGTCTTTGCCCGGCCACGATACACCCATGGTCGAACTTCCGATATCCAGCAGGCTCGACTGTGCATTTGTAACTGATTTGATCCCGGGCTCGTTTTCCAGCGCCTGCTTGAATGAAGTGAAATTCTTCTCCATTCCTTTCTCTATATCAGGTATATACAACAGGTTTTCCCTTGCAAAACCAAGGTTTTTCGTTTGTATATATTCTATTTGCCGGTAGATCACGATCATTGCCAGGATCAGAAGAATGGACAAGCCAAACTGGAACACTACCAGTCCCTGACGGAAATAAGTAGCGCTCGGCTTAAACTTCAATGCGCCTTTGAGAATGGTAACCGGATTGAGCGACGACATAAAAATGGCAGGATAACTACCTGCAACAATGCCCGTAATGATCGTCAGCGCAAACAGGAGTACCCACAGGAACGGATTCAGAAAATCGACTGAGAGTTTTTTCTCTGTCAGATTATTGAAAGCAGGGATCAGCAGCAAAACAATTAGTAATGCAAAGAGCAGCGAGATGAAGGTGATCAGGATAGACTCACCCATAAACTGCCCCACCAGGCTCGTGCGGTAAGCGCCCACTACCTTCCGCAGTCCCACTTCTTTGGCCCGCTTTACTGAACGGGCAGTAGCGAGGTTCATGAAATTAATGCAGGCAATAACGAGAATGAATATGGCCACGATCGTGAACATCCGCACATACTCGATCCGGCCGCCGTTCTGCCTGCCCGACTCCCAGTTAGAATACAGGTACGATTTCCCGTAATTGATCAAAAACAACTCTACATTACTATCCTTGTTCTTGGTTTTAATATAGTTTCTGATCTTCGCATTTACCCGCTCCGGATCCGCATTCTTAGCCAGCAACACCACGCAGCGCGGACCATTATTCCCCCATTCATTTGCCCATTTATTTTGCTTCAACCAGCGGTCGTAGCTCATCAGGAAGTCAAACTTCATGGAAGTGTAAGCAGGGAGTTCTTTCAAAACACCCGTTACGATCACATCATCTTTATTATCCACCCGAATTGTCTTCCCCATCGGGTCCTGGCCTTTGAAATACTTATCAGCCAGCTTTTTGGAGATAACCACACCGTCGGGCCGTTTTAATGCAGTCGCCTTATCACCTTGCGCGAGTTCAAAAGAGAACATATTCAGAAAATCACCCTGAACATATCTTCCTTTTTCATTATCAAAAACATCTTTTACCATGATAACCGGCTCTTCTTGCCAAAGTACCTGGCTCGCCATTTCGATCTCGGGTATATCCTTCACGATCGCTTCTGCAAGCACACCGGGAGTAGCCGAAAACGTGCTGATGGTACCAGAGTAAAACTGGTTTTCCATGACAGAAAACAGCCGCGCATCGTTCGCATGAAACCGGTCCATTTTCACTTCATCCTGAACCCAAAGCATAATCAAAAGGCTGCAACCCATTCCCAGCGCAAGTCCGAGAATGTTGATCAGGCTGAAAGTCTTGTTCTTCCACAAGTTCCGCCAGGCGATTTTCAGGTAGTTTTTTAGCATGGGATTTCGGGATTGTTAGTGATGTTGGGGAGGATGGAGGAAAGGAGGATGGAGGATGAAAAATTTAACTTGTATTGTCAGTCTGACAATGCCCCTTCCTCCTTTTCTTCCCTTTCCTCCCTTTCCTCCGCTATTCAGATTTCAACGACCTCACCGGATTCATCAATGCGGCTTTGATACTTTGAAAACTCACTGTAAGTAATGCGATAACGATGGCCAATGCGCCTGCGGCGGCGAACATCCACCAGGATATGTCGATATGGTAAGCGAAATCTTTCAGCCAGCTGTTCATTGCGTACCAGGCAACCGGACTTCCGATCAGGATCGAGAGGAGTACCAGTTTAAGGAAATCTTTGGATAAAAGAGCAATGATATTCGGCACACTTGCGCCCAGTACCTTGCGGACACCAATCTCCTTGGTCCGTCTTTCGGCTGTGTAGGCAGACAAACCAAATAATCCCAGGCAGCCTATGATGATGGAGATTACCGCAAAGGTGATGAATATCTGGCCTACACGCTGCTCGCTGCGGTATTCCTGATCAAAATCCTCATCCATGAAACCAAAGTTGAAGGGTTGCCCAGGAGCCATTTGCTTCCATAATGCTTCAATCCGGTCGACAGTCTGTGTATAGTTGGCTGCTTTGATTCTTACAACTACAAGCCCGTTACTTGGTGCCAGGATCATACTTAACGCGCCGATGTTTTTCCGCAGCGACTCGTAATGGAAATCTTTTACTACACCCAACACAGTATACGTTCGGCGCGTCCCGGCCGAATCCATGACCAAATCGTATATCCGCTTTCCTACCGGATCTGCATAGCCGAGAATCTTGGCAGCTGCTTCATTGATAATAATACCGGAAGAATCGCTTGGGAAATCCCGTTGAAAAGCCCGACCTGATTTCATTTTCAGGTCAAGTGTTTTGATATAATCATGATCAACTGTCCAGCGCTGCATGCTGATCCCTTTTTCCTGCTGCATTTCGCCTTCGGGAAAGAAGGTGTTGTCGGTACGGGCTGAGGGAGTTGGTAAAAAGCTGGTGAGTGTGGCACTTTGAATATTCGGCAGCTGAGCCACTTCTTCCTTGAATGCACGGGCTTTTTTGTCAAGTGCATACGTATTTTTGATAATAAGGACCTGCTCCTTATCATAACCGAGTTTTTTGGTCTGAATGTAGTTCAGCTGATTGTAAATAACGCCCGTGCCGATAATCAGCATTACGGATACTACAAACTGGAATACTACCAGCGCATTGCGGAGATAGCCTCCCTTGCCGTTCTGCTCAATTGCGCCGCGCAGCACTTTCAAAGGTGTAAATGCGGACAGGAAAAAAGCCGGATAACTCCCCGCCAATACTCCTACTACTACCGCCGTTGATACGGCCACAATCCAGAATAATAAGCTCTCGAATGGAAAACTGATGTGCTTATTGGCCAGATTATTGAAAAATGGCAATGCGGCATAGGCAAGAACCAGTGCCAGTACCAGGGATAAAAGGCTGAGTAAAATGGCCTCTGTCAAAAACTGGCTCATCAAAAATGAACGCTTTGAGCCCAGCGCTTTTCTCACGCCTACTTCCTTGGCCCGGTTTGACGAACGTGCCGTTGCCAGGTTCATAAAGTTGACACACGCGATTGCCAAAAGGAAAATTGCAACTATACCGAAAATGTACACATACTGAATGTTACCATTCGCACTGATCTCAGCTTTACGATCCGAGCGCAGGTGAATGTCCGTCAGCAGCATGAGGCTGTATTTGATACTACTCCCTGACTTCCGCATCTCGCCCAGCGTAGCGCCCATCACCTGCTTTAACCAGCTACTCGTATATTTTTCAAGAATGGTATCGAAATTCTTTTCGAACTGAGCCGCTTTCACTCCTTCCCGCAATTTGAGATAAGTCACAAAGTTGTGACTACCCCAGTTGTCCTCTCTACTCTCGGGATAAGCACTCATAGCCATCAGCATGTTCAGCGCTGACAAATGCGAATGTTCCGGAATGTTTTTCATCACACCGGTAACAGTATAGGTAAGATTGTTATCAAGCACCAGAATTTGCCCGACCGGGTTTTCCGAACCGAAGTACTTTTGCGCAACGCGCTCGGAGATCACCATTGTTAAAGGTTCCCTGAGTACACGTTTACGATCGCCTGCAATGAGAGGGATTGAGAATACGTCGAAAAAGGTGGAATCAGCATAACATACAACATCCTCTTTCAGACTCTCCGTCGCGTTTTTGCGGCGTACAAGAAAGCTTCCGTCGTCCCGCAGCCTCGCAACTGATTCCAGCTGCGGATAATCTTTGAGCAATGTAAATGCAAGCGGATCCGGTGCGACGGCCAGCGTCATATCTGCACCACCAAAGCGGATATCCGAATTTACCCTGTAAATCCGGTCAGCAGCATCAAATGATTTATCGTAGCTCAGTTCATCGATCACGTACAATGTGATCAGAAGGCAGCTGGCCAGACCGAGCGAGAGCCCGAAAATGTTCAGGGATGAATAGAACTTATGCTTTTGGAGATTCCGCCAGGCTATTTTGAGGTAATTTTGAAGCATAATCTTGGCGGTTTACATGTCCATTCCCTTGCCAGGTAATTCGATTTCGCGTTCGAAGTTGTCGATAATACGCTGGCGTTCCGACTCTGATTTATCCTCCGCATTCACGGTTTTCTCAAAGACGAACTCTTCCTCGTTTTTCTTGAAATGGTACTGCAAAAACAGCTCGCCGGTTTGCGGATTGTACTTTACATGCTTCCGGTATCCAGTCGATTCCAGGCCGTCAAAAGCTTTCCTGTGCGGATCGCGGGACCGGGAGAATTCAGGCTCCGGTTGAATTGATGAATAAACAACCGGCTCCTCTGGTAAGGCAGGGACAGGCGGTACTGGTGCAGGAGCTTCCACAGGCTGAGGCGGTTCAGGAACATCCAGTTCACCGCTTGCTATTGATTCCATTACTTCATCCCGCAACTCCGTTCTTTCGTCGCGGCTCAGTTCGGCCACATCAAAAGAACGGGAGAAATTAATTTCCCGACCATCAATCGTCCCGGTAACCCGGATCGACATTGTTTTGCCGTCGTCGTCAATACTTCTGCTCAAATGGCATTTTTTCTGAGCCAGAGCAAATGTGCCGGAACAAGCCAGCAAAATGGTCAGGATTCTTTTCATGGTTAATTTGGCTAAATATGGAAAGTCGGCAGTCGGCAGTCGGCAGTCGGCAGTCGGCAGTCGGCAGTCGGCAGTCGGCAGTCGGCAGTCGGCAGTCGGCAGTCGAAAAAAGAGAATTGACGACTTCTACTCGACTGTAGTAAACAAAGCTGATAGCTGATAGCCGACAACCTATACATGCACCTTCTCCGTCACGATCTTGCCGTCGAACAAATTCACGATCCGGTGGGCGAAACCTGCGTCGTAAGGCGAGTGGGTTACCATTAATATCGTGGTTCCCGATGCATTCAGCTGGCTGAGCAGGTTCATTACTTCTTCCCCGTTCTTGGAGTCGAGGTTACCTGTCGGCTCATCGGCAAGTATGGTCTTGGGTGTTGCTACCACGGCGCGGGCGATGGCAGTACGCTGCTGCTGACCTCCCGAAAGCTGTTGCGGGAAGTGGTTACGGCGGTGCATCATGTTCATGCGGGTCAGTGCGGCCTCTACTTTTTCCTTGCGCTCGGCAGGAGGTGTTTTGAGGTACAGCAATGGAAGCTCCACGTTTTCATAAACTGTCAGTTCGTCGATCAGGTTGAAGCTCTGGAATACGAAACCGATATTCCCCTTGCGGATCTGCGCACGCTGACGTTCTGACATTTTTGCTACTTCCGTGCCGTAGAACTCGTAAGAGCCTTCGCTCGGGTTGTCAAGCAAACCCAGGATGTTCAGCAAAGTGGATTTTCCACATCCGGACGGACCCATGATAGCGACAAACTCGCCATCTTTCACATCCATGTCAATGCCATTAAGCGCAGTAGTTTCAACTTCCTCTGTAGAGAAGACCTTGTGCAGGTTGGTGATTTTGATCATTGGTTTCTTGGCTATCGGCTTTCAGCAGTCGGCTGTCGGCCAGGGTTGTTGTTAATTTGATTATTTACTAATAGAGTCTCAAAAAGGCCGACCGCCGAAAGCCGACGGCCGAAGTATCCTTTAAAATTCCAACACCTCATTATCCCCGAAGTTCTCGTAGGAACTTGTGATTACTTTTTCGCCTGGTTTTAATCCTTCCAGTACTTCGAAATACTCAGGGTTTTTGCGGCCCAGGGTAATGCTGCGTTTGGCTGCTCTTTTGCCGTCTTCGCTTACTACATATACCCAGTTACCTCCTGTTTCAGAGAAGAACCCTCCTACTGGCAGCAATGTTGCTTGCGAAGGCTGGCCCAGTTGCAGGCGTATCGGTGCCGACTGTCCTCTCTTGATCAGCTCTGGCGCTCCCTTATCAAATTGCATATCCACCTCAAACCGGCCGCTGAGTACCTCAGGATAGATTTTAATGATCTTCAAACCATAATCTTTCCCATTGAACTCCATTGAACCCTGCAACCCTGCGAAAATCCGCGAAATGTAATGCTCATCCACACTGACACGCATTTTAAATCCATTCAAATCATCAATCTGACCGATATTCTGGCCCTGGTTGATGTTGGAACCCACTTCCACGTTCATGGAAGAAAGCAAACCCGACACCGGCGCTTTCACAACCAGGTTATCCAATGTCTGGCGCCACAGGCTCACGTTTTTCTGCGTATTTGCAAGGGTACCTTCCAGCTGATTAATCGTCATCCGCGCATTTTCCTCCTGGTATTTCTGCGATTCTATCTCAATCTCGCGCTGACGCACCAGCTTCTCATACTCTCTTTTTGTTTTGAGAAAATCAGCCTCCGGGATTACCTTATCCTTATATAATTTGACATTCCGGTCATGCGCATCTTTGGCCTGGTCCAATTGGAAATCCAGGTCACTTAATGTCTTTTGAAGATTAAACCGCGCAATTTTCAAGCTCTGACGCGTATTTTGAAGATCGTTAACCAGTCGGCTTGCCTCCGTTTCAGATTGCAGGAAGCTCAGTTTCAGGTTTTGATTTTCCAATCTCAACAAGATATCTCCCTGCTTGACCATGTTACCGCCTTCGATCAGCTTCTCGGTAACATATCCGCCCACAATTGCATCCAGCTGAATGGTTTTGAGTGGTTGAACCACACCGGTAACCACGATAAACTCGTCGAAACGCCCGGTCTTCACGGTTGATACAGTAAGCTTGTCCTGTTCTACATTCAGCTTGCTCCGCTTGTCTGCGAAGAAAAACTGGTAAACCAGAAAAGCGACCAGCAATGTGCTCCCGGCAATGATACCGATCCGCTGGGTAGTCCAGAATTTCTTTGGTTTAATTTTGTCCATTGATGATCCTCCGGAAAAACCGTTGTTGCTCGTGCTTGTTGAGTTAGGTGTCCTGACTTCCATTATATGTGTTATTGAAAATTCGCCGTGATAGTTTTCCCTAGATTATCCAATCGCTGTGCCAAAGAAGGGAAATAAGGATAACACGCTCAATTTCAAGTCGGTTACATATCAATGAAGTACTTCCAATGTTCGTTATCGGACATTTTTGTTCGGCTGCGGACAAGCCTGTTTTTTAGTGTTAAGGCTCAAAATACTGAGTTTTTGGCAAGCCGGGAAATAGAATTCTAAATTGTATCAACTAACTTACCGCACAATAACAATCAGTTGCCAAAAGCAACTGCAAACTAATCCATAACCGTCGACTTAAGTCGACGGCAATTAGCACAGCCATGCAACTCTCCGAAGCCAAAATCCTGATCATTGACGATGATGTGGACGTACTCAGTGCCGCCAAACTTTTGCTAAAACGCCACGCAAAAGCAGTAGACATCGAAAAAAATCCGCAGAAACTGCCGTTCCTGGTTACCAACGGGGACTATAACCTCATCCTGCTGGATATGAACTTCACGCGTGACGTGAACAGTGGCCGCGAAGGTTTTCACTGGCTCGACAGGATACTTGATATCAACCCGGCAGCGAAGGTGATCATGATCACTGCTTACGGCGACATTGAAATGGCGATACGCGCGATCAAGTCCGGCGCAATTGATTTTGTGCTCAAACCATGGGAAAACGATAAGCTGCTCGCGACGATCGCCGTGGCACTCGAAGGCGGGAAAGACAAGCCCGCTGTTGTTCAGGAAGAAAAATCCAAGGAAGATCCCAAGAAGGCAAAATCATCGTCAGATAACATTGTAGCGACCAGCGAAATCATGCGCCAGCTGCTGAGCACCTCGGAACGAGTGGCCGGAACGGATGCAAACGTGTTAATTCTCGGTGAAAACGGAACTGGTAAAACCCAGCTTGCCAAGCATATTCACCAGCATTCCAAGCGGGCAGACAAACCTTTTGTAGCAGTTGACCTCGGTGCATTAAGTGAACCTCTTTTTGAAAGCGAGCTCTTCGGTCACGTGAAAGGCGCGTTTACTGATGCGAAGGAGGACAGGGCAGGAAGATTTGAAGAGGCAAAAGGAGGGACTATATTCCTGGATGAAATAGGTAACCTTACCTTACCCCTGCAAGCGAAGCTGCTGACTGTAATCCAGGAAAGGCGGGTGACGCGCGTGGGTTCCAACAAGCCCATTACGCTGGATGTGCGCCTGATATGCGCTACCAATATGAATATCGAAAAAATGGTTACTGAAAAGACATTCCGTCAGGATTTGCTTTACAGGATCAATACCATTGAGCTGGACCTTCCTCCATTGCGCGAACGTCCGGAAGATATCAGCGCATTAGCTGACTATTACCTCAAATTATACGCTAAAAAGTACAACCGGCCAGTTAACGATATCAGCAGTGCATTGATCAAGAAAATGCAGCAGTACAACTGGCCCGGTAACATCCGCGAGTTGCAGCATGCAGTTGAGCGGGCGGTGATTTTGTCGCAGGAAAAAACATTACAGCCCGACGATCTCTTCCTGAAAAGCTCAGCCGGACAACCCACAACCGCTACCGGCTTCGATCTCGAAGACATGGAGAAGACGATGATCGTGAAAGCAATGAAGCGTTTCAATGGAAATATTACCGATGCTGCCCGCGAGCTTGGCCTCAGCCGCGCCGCATTGTACCGGAGAATGGAGAAGTACGGATTGTAAGTTGGTCAGACGGGTTTGAAGGAAGCAACAGAGCAGTTTCGTGCCATTGCTGGTATGTTTATTTACAGAATTGGTAAATGAATCCACGAAGAAAACTACCTTCAAAACCACCAAAAATGACGAAATACTTCTCGACGGTCCTATTATCTTTTTTATCCATATCCATTTTTGCCCAAACTACCCAGCTCAAACCGGTCCCTCTTAAAAATGTAAAAACAACGACCGGCTTCTGGCATGAAAGGCTGGAAACAGCGCGGAATACCACAATCCCGCATGCATTACACCAATGCGAAGAATCAGGCCGGTTTGACAATTTTGCAGTTGCAGGCGGCTTGAAGAAGGGAAAATTCAGGGGCGCCAGGTTCGACGACTCCGACGTTTTTAAAGTGGTGGAGGGAGCTTCCTACGTTTTACAAAACAAATACGATCCCAAACTAGACCATTATCTCGACAGTCTGATCACGCTGTTCGCAGCTGCTCAGGAGCCTGATGGTTATTTGTACACTATACGTACAATCAACAAAGACACGACGGGCTCTTACGACTGGATCGCGGGACCATACCGTTATTCTTTTGAAAATGGCAGCCACGAACTCTACAATGTGGGGCACCTTTATGAAGCGGCTGTTGCACACTACCAGGCTACCGGCAAGAAAAACCTGCTGAATGTTGCTACTAAAAATGCTGATCACCTTGTCAAAACCATTGGCCCAAAACCCGGACAGCTGGTTGTAGTCCCTGGCCACGAGGAAACGGAAACTGCACTGATCCGCCTGTACCACGCGACCGGCAAAAAAGAATACCTCGAACTCTCCAAATTTTTCATCGCAATGCGCGGCCGCTCAGATAAGCGCACATTGTTTCTGGACGAACACAAGCTCGGCCCCTCCTATTTTCAGGACCAGGTACCATTTGTAAGGCAGCGCGAAGCTGTGGGCCACGCGGTGCGCGCGCAGTACCTGTATGCAGCCGTGGCGGATATGTTGATGGTCGAGAATGAGCCTGCGTATAGCAAAGCGCTCGATACGATCTGGGAAGATGCTACTTTTAAAAAGCAGTATATCACCGGCGGCGTGGGGGCGCGCGAGGATGGCGAAGCATTTGACAAAGCTTATGTGCTTCCCAACGACAATGCTTACCAGGAAACCTGCGCGGCAATTGCCAATATGCTATGGAACCACAAAATGTACCTTAACTCGGGTGACAGCAAGTACATGGACGTATTCGAACGTGTGCTCTACAATGGATTTCTGGGTGGGATATCGGTCAAAGGCAATGAGTTCTTCTACGTCAATCCGATGTCATCCAATGGAAAAAACGATTTTGGCAAAGGTACCGCGGCGATCCGGAGCGAATGGTTTGGCACTGCCTGCTGCCCGAGCAATGTATCCCGCTTTCTCCCGTCTATGCCGGGTTACATATATGCTGTGAAGAACAATGAGGTTTTTGTAAATCTCTTCGCGGGGAATGACGCTACGCTCTCCGTAAATGGAGCTGCCGTAAAGCTGGTGCAGGAAACGAATTATCCCTGGGAAGGAAAAGTAAAAATTACGGTATCTCCCGAAAAAGCAGCCGCATTCCCGATTTCGGTACGCATTCCGGGCTGGGCAACCGGACAGGCGATTCCGGGTAACTTATATACCTACACTTCACCTGCAAAGCAGCCTGTCAGCATTTTGATTAATGGTAAAAAGAGCGAAGCTGCTGCTGTAAACGGTTATGTAAGACTCGACAGAACCTGGAAAAAAGGTGATGTGATAGAGGTAACGATGGATATGCCTGTGCGACAAGTGGTATCCAATGAAAATATTAAATCAAATCAGGGCAAAGTCGCTATTGAGCGCGGACCGGTACTGTATTGTGCAGAAGGCCACGATAACAATGGCAAAGCACTTTCTCTGCAAATCAAGCCCGACCAGGCATTTACTCCCGAGTTCCGGGAGGATATGCTGGGCGGACTGAATGTGTTGAAGTCGCAGGACAATGTAACGCTGATCCCCTATTACGCCTGGGCCAACCGCGGCGCGAATGAAATGACCGTCTGGTTTACCGCGTCCAAATAGCTCTTGCTATTTGGACAAGTTTTTCTTTACGGTTTCAATATCCTTCAAGGTTCCGTCAACGACTACATTCACGTCACTTTTCTTGAAAATCTCGTTATCGGACACCAGCTTGCTTTTAAAATAAAGTGTAAAAGGGATTGACTTACCTTTTGTAATCACCTGCCCTACTGCTTTCAAAAACTTACCCATATCAACCGAAAGCGGGATCTGATAGATCTCGCTGCTTTTTCCCTTGATCTTGGTCGCTCCTTTTACGCTACCCTCAGCCAGTCGCTCCTGACTTCCCAGACTAACTACATAGGAAGGATCTTCAAACTGAACGGGAAAGGGATTTTGATTTGAAAACTTCAATTGCAGCGTCACATCTGAGTTCCCGAGGCGGAATTTGGTAATGTCAAAATCGACAATTTCCACTTTGGGCAGGCGATAAAGAGGCAGTCTCTTATCCTTCGAAAGTGTAACTGAATCTTTACCCAAAAATGGCTTGTTCAATGCAAAAGTACCTTCAAAATGATAGTCGGCGCTGTCTTCGCCGCGCTTTGCTTCCGAGTTACCTTCCTGTTTGAGCGCTTTGATTTTCAGCTGGGAAGGCAGCATTACCATAGTACTGTCCCGGGATTTGATCAGTAAGGGCTTGGAGTATTCGTTTTCAATAATCTTGACCCCATTCATTTCAACAAAATACTCGAAACCCTTCATGTCCAGCTCGACGGGCAAGGGATTGTGTACCAGCAATTGCAATGAAAGGTCAATCGTACTGTCCGTAATATTGGAAATGTGCCCGATCCCCATCTCAACCCGCGGCTTCAAACCGGAAACCGGATTTTCATTTTCCTTTTTGTAAAAATGCCAGCCAGCCCAGCCGGCAGCGATCAAGAGTGCAAAAACAAGGATATAGACGAGGATTTTGTTGTTTTTCATGGGTGTTTGAGGTTGCTTATAGATAACAAGAAATGCTGGCCGGCTTAACGCCAGTCAGCACTTCTTTTTGAAAGATATATGGTATTAAGCCAGATTCAGCTTTCCGTGGTCGCCGCCTTCGGGCGTTGTTCCTGTAAGTGCCGCTTTCAGCATCGAGAAGAATACGACCATTTTCGAAGATGTTGCATCCCAATAGGCAGCTTCCTCCGTGATCACCCGGAGCAATACCAGATCCGGATCCTCTTTTCCTTCCGGGAACCATGCTTTTGACATGACATTCCAGAGTTCATCTTTTTTCTGCTCGTCGTTGACCAGCTCTGCATTCCCTGAAATGCTCAGGTAAGTGTTGTTTTTAGGGTCGGCATAAATCAGCGTGACGCCTTCTCCATGGTTGGATGTATCCCCGAGTTCAGAATTGCGGTTTGTAAAAAACCATACGTTTCCCTGCTCGTCAATTTGCTGCGTGGTCATCGGACGGGAGTCAATCCGATCGTTTTTATAAGTGGTGTACATACAAAACCGGATATCCTCGGCCAGTGATTTCAGCTTTTTTATTGCATCCTTATTTTCAAAATCCTTTTCCATGATTGTTTTAGTTTGTCTATCAAAATCATTTTTTACAAAAAACTAAAACAACCGTTCCATTGCATGGGAAGCCGCTGACTCTTTTACTAGAATTCGAGGCGGTAGTTGAGCACCGGAATCAAACCTACCTGTGTAATCAGCTTCACACGGTCTTCCTTTTTATCATAATACCTGTCAAATGCATTTAACCGGTTGCTTACATTCTGTAAATCAAGCGAAATGGTGGAAGCTGTGCGCCTTTTATTTTTAGTATAGCTCACGCGCAGGTCGGTCCTGAAATAATGGGGCAGATGCTCGGAGTAACTCCGCGACCAATCACGCTCGGTGCGACCTTCTTTTCTTGACTTTTCAAGATCAACCGGCGTGGTCATATTTCCACCGGCAGCCAGCAGCTTGATGTTTGCTGCGAAAATGTTGGTTTTGTTTTTACCCACTTTCCACTCTTTTCCTGCGAGCAGGTTTTGAACAAACTGTCCGTTAAAACGGCTGCTGCGCTCAATGCCGTCGCGTCCGGTGTATTTGGATTGATAAAGGGAAGTAGTACTCATCAGGTAAATGCCGGCTGTCAAAGATTTCTCGACCGTCACTTCCAGCCCGTAGCTCCTGCCCTTTCCGGCACTTACCAGCGAATCATTTACGAACCCGTCTATCTCATTGAGCATGGAGTTATGTAAAAGAAATGGGGAGTTGGTATTAGGCGGCCCGATCGGAATGTGGTAGTGGTGCTGGTAGTAAGTCTCCGCGAGCACGCGCCAGCCTGCCGACGGCCTGAATTCGTAACCCGCAACGAAATGCGCCGATTTCATGAGTTTCAAGTTTTTATTCACCAGGTTACTCTGTCCGTCGATCGCTTTTACCTGCGCAAAATAAGTGGAAATGGACTCTGTCCGGCTATGCAGCCCCGCGCCTAAACTAATTGTGGACCGGGGCGCAACCGCCCATTTCATCCCAAGTCTCGGCTCGATAGCGTACTGGTTGTTCAGTCCCAGTAACATACCATGCAAGCCTGCATTCAAAGTCACATTGGGTGATAACCTTGATTTCAGCTGTGCATAAGCCTGGAACAATTGCGTATTTCCTTTCTGGTCCAGGTTCTTTACAAAAGGTCCGTCTTCATTATTTTGGTCAAAAAGGTTGAAGTCCAGATGGTTGATGATCGCACCGATTCTGAGCGTATTCCGAGAATTCAGCTTTGCATTGAATAAGGAAGACACGCGCAGGGTCTGATTGATAAAGTTCTGCTGATAAACGTCCTGACTTTCCTTATCCAGAAAATCGCCGGTCTGCCTGGTAGCCGCGTAGGATACAATGGTTTCCATGTAAGACCGGCTGTTTAGATACCGCAGGTAATTCACCCCCAGCATGCCGCGGTTGGAGGTAAACTTTTCTTTGATATCGTCATTATTAACCGTAGAAGTACTGATACCCCCCATTCCCCAGACCGAAACCACGGCTTTTTCATCGTAAGGCAGGTATACCTTGAATGCCCCATCCTGAAAATCATTGACGGCATCGCCCATCGTGACCCCCAACTTGCTCAGGATAGACAGCGTTGAATACCGGTAGTTGGCAAGATAAGATGCACCTCCTTTTGCCCCGATCGGACCTTCGGCAGCAAAATCAAGGCCGAGTACACCCGCCTGCAATGCATACTCGCGCTTTTCGTTGTTACCTTTCCTGAGTTTGAGGTCAAAAACCCCGGACGTTGCATTGCCATATTCAGCAGGGAATGCACCAGTTAGGAACTCGGAGTTACCCAGCACATTCGCGCTCAATGCACTTACGCCGCCGCCCGAGGTACCTTCGGAAGCGAAGTGATTGGGGTTCGGAATTTCAACCCCTTCCATTCTCCACAACAAACCTTTGGGACTGTTACCGCGGATGATAATCAGGTTGCCTCCGTCGTCGGTGGTGGACACGCCCGCAAAAGACAGCGCCATTCGCGCCGGATCGTTGACGGAAGCAGCAAATCTTTTAGTCTGATCAACTGTAAACGACCTTCCGCTTACACTCACCATATCGTTCAATGGAGCACCGGTCTCCTTTTGAGCCTTTACCACCACCTCGTCCAATGCGCGGAAAGATTCTGTGAGCCTGATATTCAGCTCCACTTCCTTCCCGGACCCTACTCCTATTTCCTGCAAAAAAGCATCATCATACCCCACAGAAGTAATTCTGAATGCGTGCCTCCCCACCGGCACATGCTCAATCCGGAAGTTGCCCTCTGCGTCGGTGGCTGCACCTTGTACGGGATTAAGTGAGGTGATAATCACATTGGCACCTATAACAGGCTGCTGTGATTCAGTGTCAAGAACGCGTCCCTTGACAGTCTGCGCAAGCTGCTGCGCAAAAGCCCCCGCCCCAAAAGCAGCGGCAATCATCGTGAAGATATATTTTTTCATAGCTGGTTGTTTCAGCATTGACAACCAGGCTAAGCGTTACCCTATTTTTTTTGGGGGAAATGATTTAGTGGAGGAAAGGGAGGAAGGAGGAAAGGGAGGAAAGGGAAGCCTTTCTCCATCCTCCCCTTCCTCCTTCCTCCCCCAATACACCTAAAAGCCACCCCCATAAGCACTCTCCCAAAACTCCAACTCCATCCGTGTTGCTGTGAGATATGCTTCCATCATTTTCTTGCGGGTTTGTTCTGAGGCGTTTTCGGCCAGTTGGTTGCAGATGTTGAGTGCTTTCTGGACCGAGTGCGCGAAGTCTTCGCCGGCGTATGCATTGATCCAGTTCTGGTAAGGATTCGGTGTGGTTTGATTGGCGTAAATGTAGTCACCGACCTTTTTATATATCCAGAAACAAGGCAGCAACGCAGCTACTGATACTTCGTAAGGTTCAAATGCGCTGGTCGCCAGGAGGTAGTTGGTATAGGCAAAACAGCCCGGCCCTTTTCCGCTCTGGTAATCGATCGCGTATTCATTGAAATAGCTGACATGAAGCGCACGTTCGACGAGGATCGCGTTTTGTGCAAATTCCAGAAAGTCCAGCAGCTCGTGGCTATTGCCTGCTTTCACGCCTGTGGCGGCGAGCGCCCTGGCAAAATCGGCGAGGTAGAGTGAATCCTGGTAAATGTAATATTTGAACTTATCCAGCGGCAAAGTCCCCGCTTTCAGTTCCTGGTTAAATAGATGTGCCTGAATTTGTTCGTAAACAGGTAGTGCGTTCTGCCAGAGCAGGTCTGTAAACCGGATCATATCAACTGCATGGGAATGGGAGAAAAAGAATGGTTAAGCGGACCGGGTCCATGGCCTGTGGTTACGTCCTTACCCGCCGCGATTGCTCCGGAAATGTACTCCTTTGCGAAAATGATTGACTCCGGTACCGAGTTGCCGGCTGCAACAAACGCGGCAATCGCCGAAGACAATGTACAGCCTGTCCCGTGCACATTCCGGCTGTCGATATAGCTGCTTTCGAGAATAAGGGTATCCTGATCTTTCCGGGCAAAAATGTCTGACAAAACAGGTGCCACAAGATGTCCGCCTTTGAGGAGCACGGCGTTACAACCTCTGCGCACCATTTCTTCCGCGGCCATTTTCATTGCTTCAACAGAATCGATTTTTTCAGAAATCAGGATACGTGCTTCGTCGAGGTTAGGCGTAATTAAATGGACAAGCGGAAATAGTACCTCCCAGAGCACAGCTACCGTTTCGTCGCGGATCAGCCTGGAACCGCTCGTTGAGACCATCACAGGATCAAAAACCACAAACCCTGGCTTGTACCTTTCCAGCATTTCAGCAATTACCTGCGCCACTTCAATGGTATTGACCATCCCGATCTTCACCGCATCAACAGCAATATCGTCGAACACCGCTTCAATCTGTTCTTTCAGAAAGGCAGGCGGTACTGCGTGGATCGATCTTACACCCATGGTATTCTGGGCAGTGAGCGCAGTGATCGCCGATGCGCCGTAGGCGCCTAATGCAGCAATGGTTTTCAGGTCGGCCTGGATTCCTGCGCCACCTCCGCTATCGGAGCCGGCAATGGTGAGAACTGTGGGGTATCGGGTCATTTGGTGGTTGTGGATTTGGTAGGTATCGTCAGGTTTGTTCAGGTGTGCCGGCTTTGGTATTCAGAATGATCGATTTGAGCCGAAATGCTGCCTCGTAAGGGGAAGTCGCGCTGCAGATCGCGGATACTACGGCAATCCCGCCGGCACCATTCCGGATCACCTCCTCTGCATTCATAAAGTTGATTCCGCCGATCGCAATCAGCGAGTGCTTGGTCTGCGTAACTGCCCGGCGCAGACCCTCTATTCCCCAGGGATTTTTTGTATCCGTTTTTGTTGGAGTTGCATACAGCGGGCTTAACCCGAGGTATGACACATCCCATTGCGCTGCCTCCATCAAATCGGCTTCACTTTCAACCGAAAGCCCGATGATCTTGCTGGCGGGCAGCATTTGATTCAGGATTTCGTAAGGCATATCACTTTGTCCCACGTGCACGCCGTCTGCGTCGGCTGCAAGGGCAACATCTACCCGATCATTAATAATCAGCGGTACATTATAGGGCTGTAAAACTTCCTTCAACCTTTTGGCACGTTCAATAAAGGCACGCGTGGAGAGCGTTTTCTCCCGCAGCTGCACCATTGTAACTCCGCCTTGTACCGCTTCTTCCACTACCCAGTACAAATCGCGTCCCATACAGGCGGCCTCGTCTGTGACCAGGTAAAGCTGTACGTTTTCTTCAGGTGCATTCATTGTTTCTATTATAATTCAGAAAGTTTGATCCTGGCCAGCTCAGCCAGGTGTGCCGGCGTAATATCTGACAAGCAATCCAGAAAAGCAATCTGGAAAGAGCCGGGCAATTTTGCATGGCGGTAAGCCAGTTCGCCGCAAACGCCCATTGTAGCCGCAGCTGAAACAGCTGCTTCAAATGGATCGGCAACTATCGCCGCATAGGCGCCTGCGATTGCAGAGGCGGAGCAGCCCATTCCGGTTACTTTCGTCATCAATGCGACTCCATTGGAAATGTAGGCAGTTTGTTCTCCTTTAACGATGATGTCGGTGGCGCCGCTCACACTTACGACGCAGCCAAACTGACTGCTCAATGCGCGCGCTGCTCCAAGGCTGTCGGTAGAATTGGCGGTACTGTCGACACCTTTTGTACGGATGTTAGCGCCGGCCACTGCGAGTATTTCAGATCCGTTTCCGCGGATAATAGCAGGAGATGCGAGTTCCAGCAGCTCTGTGAGCGTCTGGTTCCGGTAGCTGGTCGCGCCTGCACCCACGGGGTCCAGCACAATGGGTTTGTTCAGTTCGGAAGCCTTTCGGATCGCCAGTTTCATACCTGCTACCCACGGTGCCGATAATGTACCAATGTTCACAACGAGGGCGCCGGCGATCGATACCATTTCTTCAACTTCCTCAACCGCATGCGCCATTACCGGCGAAGCACCAACTGCCAGCAATGCATTGGCTGTATAGTTCATCACCACGAAATTGGTAATGTTGTGCACGAGCGGCGCGGTATTCCTCAGTTGGGTGAGATTTTGTTCAAGATGCAAGTCCATAGCACGGTGTTTGTTTAAAAACGAATGGGCAAATGGAGGGAGCGGCCGCGCATTGGCGGGCTTTTTGTAAGGTATTGCAGATCACACGATCGCGCACGCTTTTTCCTACGACAGTACCAACTGTTTCAGGTTCAAAGGGTATAAATCTCAGTCCTTATTTTGGACACCCCCAAAGCCATTCTTATTTACGAAAGTAGTAGTTTTAAGGAGTTATTAAAAAACAATTTATAACCAATCACCAACCCGATTTCGCATTTACAATAACCCAAATATGATCAAAGCAGCAATTTTTGACATGGACGGCCTCCTGATCGACTCAGAGCCAATGTGGCACCAGGCGGCTCATGAAGTAATGAAAAAAGTGAATTTTGAAATTACTGACGCACTTAAACTCCAGACCACAGGCTTGTCGATCAAGCTTTTCCTGGATTTTTGTCACAAAATCCAACCCTGGAACACGCCTTCATTCGAAGAGCTTGAAAAAGAGATCCTAGCAAAGGCACATACGCTGATCCTGAACAATGCCAAGGCAATGCCCGGCGCAATCGAACTGCTCAAAACGCTTAAAGCAGAAGGTTTGAAGCTGGCAGTAGCTTCCGCTTCACACATGGATCTGATCGAAGGCGTACTCGAGAGATTGAATATCACAGAATACTTCGATACCTGGCATTCAGGAGAACTGGAAGAATTTACCAAACCACACCCGGCTGTGTACCTGACCACCGCCAAAAAACTGGGCGTACTGCCGGAAGAATGCATTGCATTTGAAGATTCACATGCCGGGCTGCGGTCGGCGCATGCTGCGGGAATGGTAACCATTTCGGTCCCTGCTGCGGAAGTTTTCAAAGATCCGAAATTTGATATGGCGCATTATAAAATCAGCTCGCTGGAAAAATATATATTGAGCGAAATGTCAGGCGTGCCGGCGAATGTGGTTGAGGGTTAAAGGGGATTATTGTCATTTTTGGTCATTGATGGTCATTAATAGTCATTGATTGTCATTTTTTGTCTTTTGAGATTCATCAATTGACTCAAAGCATACCTTCATCCAATACAATCAATAAGCTAATGACTACAAATGACCTAAAGACCATAAATGGCAATCAATGACCCAATGACTACAAACGACCAAACAACCCATTAACTAAAAAACCACCAGCCCTTCGATGATCGGACTTCGGCACTTTAGTATTATGATCATGATCAGGATAGCGATTATTATCCTGAGCGTGATTGCTTTGGCGTGGCTTGCTGCCAGGCATACCAATGAAATGCTCGTGTATGTGCTCGGAACCATTTTCATATTTGTGCAGGCTTCGCTGCTGTATCAGTATGTGACCAATGTGAACAGGAAGCTCACCTATTTCCTGGAATCGGTGCGGTACTCTGACTTTACGATCAATTTCCGGTCGGACAACAAAATGGGGCGTACTTTCAAGGAGCTTAACCAGCAATTCAATGAGGTATTGCACGCATTTCGCCAGGCGCGGGCAGAAAAGGAGGCGAATCTTCAATACCTGAATACCATTGTGCAGCATATTGGTACGGGGTTGATCACTTTTGACAGCACGGGCCAGGTGAACCTGATCAACAATGCGGCTTTGCGCATGCTTGGTATTTACCGGCTACACCAGCTTGTGGAGCTGAAAGACAAGCATCCGCGCCTTTACGAGCTGCTTTCCAATCTGAACAGCGGCGTGCGGGAATTGTACCGTACTCCGTCAGACCAGCCGCTTGCATTGCAGGGTGCGGCGATCCAGCTGCGCGGTATGTGGGTCAGGATTGTGGTTTTACAAAATATCCAAACCGAATTACAGCAGCAGGAAGTTGAATCGTGGCAAAACCTGACGCGGGTTTTACGTCACGAGATCATGAATTCCATGACGCCGATCGTGTCGCTGGTAGGTACCATGCGATTGATCGTGAATGAAGATATTGAAAAATCCACCAGCGACCAGGAGGCTGTTAATGACTTGAAAGAGGCATTATCTACGCTCGAAAAGCGCAGCAAGGGTATGATGCAATTTGTAAATGCGTATCGCGATTTTACGACGCTGCCCAAACCGGTTTTCGCCAGCCACAGTGTTGCAGAGCTTTTGCAGGAAGTATTGCAGCTGCTCCAAACAGACCTGACCAAGTCGGGTGTTTTGTGGAAACTTTCGGTAAAACCGGAGAACCTGATGGTCAAAGCTGATGCAGACCAGATCCAGCAGGTTTTGATCAACCTCGTCAAAAATGCTTCCGAGGCTTTTTCGGCCCAAACCGACCGGCTCATCACACTCACCGCCTACCAGACCGACAACACCGTGATGATAGAAGTAGCTGATAATGGGGACGGTATCGAACCAGAGGCGATCGAGAACATTTTCATTCCTTTTTACACAACCAAAAAGACTGGCTCCGGCATTGGATTAAGTCTTTCCCGCCAGATTTTGCAACAGCATAACGGCCAGCTCAATGTGACTTCCGAAGTAGGAAAGGGTACCACTTTTACGCTTATTATATAGTAAGCCCATCGGCAGCTCCATTCCAACTATTTACCGCCTTCAAACATCTGTTAAGAAAAAAAATTCTGACTGGTATGAAAAAGTTTGCATTGATGATCACGGCGGTTTGCAGTATCGTTTCCTGCCAAAATAACTCCATTGACAAGCGGGATGAAGGGATCGCCTATAAGGAAACCATCACAATTAATGACGTTCCCAAAGCTACCCTGACCTTCTTTGCTTATGGAGACAGCCGCTGTCCCGAAGGCGCAAACTGCATTTGGGCGGGCAATGCGCAGGTAGACCTGCTGTTATCGGGCATAACGACAGAGGGTAGGATCAATGAGCACGTCAAGATGTGCCTCGGAGGTTGCCAGTTTTCCCGGAAAGACAGCGTTAAAACGTCTTATGTATTGATAGATACCCTTGACAAAAACTTCGCGGGCCAGCAATACCGATTCATACTCTCGGCATTGGAACCCGGACCTTCCCTCGACAGCGTGCGTCAAAAAGAGGTTCGCCGGATCAAGCTGAAAGTAGAAAAACTATAAAATTATTGAGCGGCTAGTTTACTCCGACGGTATCCGTAGCTGAAATAGATCACCAGCCCGATCGCCAGCCAGATCACGAAGATCAGCCAGTTGGAAGAGCCTAGTTCGGTCATCAGGTACAGGTTTGTCAGGATACCTGCTACCGGTAGTATTGAAAAATTATGTTTGAAGCTCATTACTGATAAAACCGCCCAGGTAATCCAGAAAATAATCGTCAGCAGCTTGTGCTCGATGATTTCAGCGCCTGAAAGTGTATCCCATTCTGCAATAACTTCCTGTCCGTACAAGGCGAGACCGATCACTGCAACCACAAACAACAACCCAACCAGGTACTTTCCATTCAGGTAAGGTACCCTGAACTTGGACTGCGCCGAAATGCCTTTGTGATCCAGGTAAAGTACGCCGCCGCAAACCAGAATGAATGCGAAGAATGTACCCACGCTGGTCAGGTCGACGAAGAAATCCATTTTGAAAAACAATGCAGGGATACCTACCACAAAACCTGTGACGATCGTGGCAAATGAGGGTGTCTGGTATTTGGGGTGAATCTTCGAAAACCTTTTCCACAGCAAGCCGTCGCGGCTCATGGTCATCCAGATCCTTGGCTGGCCCAGCTGGTACACCAGCAATGCGCTTGTAATTGCGATGACAGAACTAACCGATATAACCCCCGCCATAAAGTCAAGCCCGTTTTGCTGGAAAACAAATGCAAGCGGATCACTTACTTTCAGTTCTTTGTAATTGACCATCCCCGTCAGTACAAGTGTAATCAGTACATATAGAACGGTACAAATTACCAGACAGTAGATCATCGCCCGCGGCATATCGCGTTGCGGATTTTTACATTCTTCTGCCGTGGTAGAAATGGAGTCAAAACCTATAAATGCAAAAAATACTGCGGCTACTCCACTCAGAACACCCTTGGCCCCATTGGGTGCAAAGGGAGTCCAGTTCTCCGGTTTTACATAAAATGCACCTGCCAGGATCACCAGGAGCACTACTCCTATCTTCAACACCACCATAATGTTGCTTGCTGTCCGCGACTCGCGGATACCGATGTAAACCAGCGCGGTGATCAGCAATGTAACCAGTCCCGCGGGCAGGTTAAGCATGATCGCGAAGTCGCCGATGCGCGGGGCGGTCTCGTAGGCAGTAGCAGCAAATTGTTCGTAGCTCGACAATTCGGCGGCTCCGGCAGTTTGCAGCTTACTGTATGCTTCAAATGCACTTTCCTGATTGATCGTAAGCCAGCCCGGCAGCGTAATGCCGAAACCTTTGAGCATACTGACGAAGTACTCCGACCACGAAATGGCGACGACCATATTGGACACGGCGTATTCGAGAATAAGCGCCCATCCGATAATCCAGGCGAAGAGCTCGCCAAAAGCGACGTATGCGTACGTGTAGGCACTACCGGATACAGGAACCGTGCTGGCAAACTGTGCGTAAGACAATGCTGTGAACACACATGCGATTGCAGTGAAAACAAAAAGAAGTGAAACAGCAGGGCCGCCATTAAAGCTGGCCAGACCGATGGTACTGAAAATCCCTGCTCCCACGATTGCCGCAATTCCAAGCGATACCAGGTCCCTCACTCCCAGGATTTTTGCTAATCCACCTTCATTGGCATGTGCGTCTTTAAGAATTTGATCAACCGTTTTTTTCCGGAATAGAGAAGAATTTTGTTTCATGCAGGAGCTGATTTACCTGTATCGGAATGCGATAAGTGGGGCTAAAATAAAGATATTCTCAGCTCATCTGCGCACTTCATTGCAAATTTGTTTGAAATAGCCCCTTATTTCAGAAGAAAATTCTTGCTTTATAAATCAAACCGAAGAAGATTGTGTTCTCGATCTGATATTAGCTTACCCATTCCGCACCAGCCACATGAAACTGACCTTTACGTTCCTGCTTTTTGCATTCGTTGCCCCTTTTACATTTGCTCAAAAAAACAAAGCTTACACCACCGCCCAGGCGCATTCACACAATGATTACACGCGCCGTAAACCATTCTTTGATGCCTATGAACAGCAGTTCGGCTCTATCGAGGCGGATCTTTATCTCGTGCAGGACAGCCTTTACGTGGCGCATGAGATAAAGGAAATCAGTCCCAAAAGAACTTTCGGAGCGCTTTATCTTCAACCCATTCTGGAACAGGCTGGCAAAAACGGCGGCAAGATCTATCCCGGCGATATGCCTATGCAACTGCTCATCGACCTAAAGACGCCGGGAGAGGAAACCCTGGCCGCATTGATCAGGCAGCTCGAACCGCATAAAGCCATTTTTGCGCCCGAAGGTTCTGTCAAAATCGTGATCAGCGGAAACGTGCCTGATCCCGCCACATTCGAAAAGTATCCTGCGTTTATCTATTTCGACGGCCGGCCTGAAATCACCTACACACCTGCGCAGCTGCGGAGAATCGGATTGATCAGTCAGGCATTCCAGAAATACTCCCGCTGGAATGGTGAAGGTCCAATTCCCGAAAAAGAAAAGAAAAACCTGATGAAAATGATCAGCCAGGTTCACGATATGGGCAAAAAAGTAAGGATCTGGGCCACGCCTGATAATATCAATTCCTGGCGCACGCTCATGTCCATGAATGTCGACTACCTGAACACCGACAAAGTCAGGGAAATGGGCGACTACCTGCGCAATGCCCCAAGATAGCTCCTGAACAACTAACCTGAACCGTATGACCTCCGTACAAAGTGCTGCTCTTAAAAAAGTTTTAAAGCCAATCCACCTTTGGGCGATCGCGGTCGGACTGGTTATTTCAGGTGAATATTTTGGCTGGAATTATGGTTGGGGGGTTTCAGGAACAATCGGTTTTCTGATCGCGACATTGGTGGTAACAGTGATGTACGTTACCTTCATTTTCAGCTTCACCGAGCTGACAACCTCCATTCCCCAGGCTGGCGGGCCGTTTTCCTACGCTCACCGGGCATTTGGCTGGTGGGGCGGGCTGATCGCGGGCTATGCCACGCTGGTCGAGTTTCTGGTAACACCTACCGCCATTGCTTTTGCATTGGGCAGCTACTCCCACTTCCTGTACCCGCAGCTGGAAGTGCTGCACGTCGCATTTGCGTGTTACCTGATCTTCATTATGATCAATTTATTGGGGATAAAAGAATCGGCTACCTTTTCCCTGGTGGTAACCCTGCTCGCTGTTGCCGAGCTGCTGATCTACATCGGCATTATTGCCCCGCACTTTTCGTACGAGACTTACGTCACAGACCCGATGCCGTTTGGCTGGCCGGGCGTTTTTGCTGCACTTCCATTCGCGATCTGGTTTTACCTGGCGATAGAGGGCGTGGCAATGGTGGCCGAAGAAGTGGAAGATCCCAGGCGCACTATTTCACTAGGCTACATTTATGGTATCCTTACGCTGGTGGTACTTGCGCTGGCCGTGATGATCGTTACGGGCGGTATCGCTCCGTGGCAGTCGCTGAGCGAGATCGACTATCCATTGCCTGCTGCCCTGGGCATTGTGCTGGGTCGCGACAGCGGGCTCACGCAGCTCTTCGCCAGTCTTGGCCTTTTCGGGCTGATCGCCTCCTTTCACGGAACGGTAATCGGCTATTCGCGGCAAATTTTCGCATTGGCCAGAAGCGGGTATCTTCCTTCTTTTTTAGGCCAGGTAAATGCGCGCTTCCAAACGCCGCACTGGGCGCTGATCGCCGGTGGAGTGGCCGGGTGCGCCGCGTTGCTGCTGGGTACTACGGATCAGGTGATCATTTTGGCTGCATTAGGTGCAGTGGTCATGTATATGATCAGTATGGCCGCGTTGTTTTCACTGCGGAGAAAAGAACCTGCCCTCGAAAGACCTTTCGAAGTACCCGCCTATCCCTATTTTCCAGCGGTCGCGCTCCTGCTCTCGGGCGTGTGCCTAGTGGCAATTATCTACTATAATCCTGCATTAAGTCTCTGGTTCTTCGGCGGACTTGCATTGGTTACATTGCTTTTTCTACTCACCGGCCGCCACAAAACGCACTGATTTCATTATTCGAAATATCTCTACAAAATTTATAAGTCCTTGTGTGAGAATCGATTTTATATTTATTTTAATATCTTGCAAAGCTGTGAATTGTAAGACTAGTACGTATTAGAAAATCCGAAACACAAGTTATTTCGTATTTGAATGCATACTATTTCAAGTCCGGCGAGTAAGCCCTGTTCTATTAAAGATTTATCGGTCACGATTCGCCAAGTGCGTTGCGTACAATTTGACAAAATGAACATTCTAATTGTTGAGGACGATTTTATTATTGCCAGACACCTCCAATTTCTCCTGAATGGATTTGGCTATGAGGCCAATGACATTGCTTCTGACTATGCTACTGCGGTAGAAATGCTCAATTCCAGAATCTTCCACCTTGCGATTCTTGACATCAACCTGAACGGCTACCAGACTGGTATTGATCTTGCCGATCACATTCGGGAAAATCTCGGCATACCATTCCTTTTCCTGTCCAGCCACGACGATATCGCCGTAGTAAATGCAGCCCTGCAGTCGGCGCCGCATGCATTTTTGCAAAAACCGTTTCAGAAAATCACGGTATATACAGCCGTGAAGCTGGCGCTTGAAAATTACCGCCTTGCTGCATTGGCCGGCGAAAGCAAAAGCAAGGAAAAAGAGGATACGACTGTGATCAAGGATGCGCTGTTTATCAAGGAAAAACAGATGTTTACAAAGATCCAGCTGGCAGATATCCTTTACATCCGCAGCGACGATAACTATCTTGAACTGCACACAAAGAACAAAAAATATACGATCCGGGAAACACTTAAAAACATGCTTCAGCAGCTCCCTGCAAACGTGTTCTTCCGCGTTCATAAATCCTTCATCATCAATCTGAATGCGATTACGGCGATTGACTATGTGCATGTGATGATCAACGAAATCGAAATTCCGATCACAAACGACAACCGGAACGATCTGCTCAGCAGGGTCAAAACGTTCTCCTGACCAGTATTGAAGTCTCAGCAGGCTTTACCCAACAATTCCAGGACTTCACCCCTAAAAACTTCGGGATTGTCCCAAAATTTTGGGAGATCGATGGTATCGAACTATTTTCATAGAGCATCCACAAGCATTTATAGTTTTATTTTTTCCACTAATAATACTGTCGAAAAAATTCAAAAATAAATGCACGCGACAGATCCGATTTGACCCAATTATCGTATCTATACAAAATGGCATTAAATGACATTTTTTTTGTATTATGCACACATTAACCAAGAGCTTATAACCTAAACTAAATCTATTTGCGCCTTTAATTAAATATCGTTGAGAATAATTAAACATCCCTGGGAAGCTATCCCCGGGATGTTTCGTTTTTCAGTCTGCCTCATTAAACAAGCGATGATTGCTGCTCGCAGGGAAGTCCGCAGACCGGGAAATGCGGTGCTTATTGAAATTCGGGCAGGTAGCTGGAACAATTTTTTACCGCCGAAAAAAAAGACTTTTGATATGCTCGTTCAATCCGTAAGGCACACCCTTGGCGAAATAGATACCTTTTTGAGTCAGTTGACAAATGAACAGTACAATTTCCCTTGCCGGGAACTTAGCGGTGCGAGCATTGGTCAGCATACCCGGCATATTATCGAGCTGTTTCAATGCCTGATCAACCAATATGAATGCGGCAGGATCAATTATGAGAGTCGGCCCAGGAATACCCTGATCGAAACGCTGCCCGAATACGCACGCGGGTGTATTCACAGGATCCGTGAAAGCATTGATAAAGCTGATAAAAGACTTACCCTCCTGCACCATGCGCCGGGCAGGGAATTTTCCATTGACACCAATTATCACAGAGAGCTGCTTTACAATCTTGAACATTGTATCCATCACCAGGCGCTGATCCGCGTTGCGATCATGGATATGCACAATGTGGAGGTGGACGAAAGTTTTGGAGTAGCTCCTTCCACTATTGAATACAGACAATGTGCACAGTAACCTACGTGAGGCATGGTGAATGTACCATTTTGACTTCAAACCGCGACGAACATAAAAACCGGCCGGCGGCAATTTATCCACAAGCTTATTTGATCGGTAATAAGGAGATTACTTTCCCGAAAGATCCGCTCGGAGGCGGCAGTTGGTTTGCGATAGATGGAAATGCAACTGTCGGCGTACTTCTGAATGGCGCTGCGGACCGGCACGTCGCCCAGCCATTTTACCGTAAAAGCCGTGGCCTGGTACTGCTCGATATTGTCGCTGCGGAATCGTCGGTTACTACCTGGGCAGATTATGATCTGGATGAAATTGAGCCATTTACAATTATCCTGAGCCTGACGGACAACCTGTATCAGCTGCGCTGGGATGGTTTGAAAAAGGAAATACAGGAGCTTTCTGTAAATGCGCATTACATCTGGTCTTCGAGCACGCTATATGCACCCGAAGTCCGGCAGGAAAGGGAGTTGTGGTTCAGGGATTTTCTGGAACAAAACCGGCTACCTGATCCGGAGGATATGCGTTTTTTCCACTCCAATACAGCCAGGGACAATCGTGAAAACGGCTTGGTCATTAACAGGGGAAATATCATTAAGACATTCAGCATTACACAGGCTGTGAGGCTGCGTAACAACACTGAAATGTTCCACCGGGATCTTTTACAGGAACAAACATGCGCCAACTCTTTCACCACCGTTTAATGCAACCGTCTTGAAAAGAGCTGCACTCCTGTTTCACAAAATCACACATTGGGAATACTGGCCTTTCGGGATTGTGTATATCCCGATGTACTTCGTGTGGTTTTACTATTCGCTGCGGGCGCGGTCGTTTTTCTTCTTCAATGCTTCCAATCCTTTGATCCGGAATGGAGGTTTTTTAATGGAGTCGAAAAAAGAAATCTACGATCTGATACCGCGTCAGTTTTATCCGAAAACGATTTTGTGTAAACCCGGTACGCCTTTCTCCATTGTTCAGCAGCAATGCAAATTGGCCGGACTTACTTTCCCGCTGATCGCCAAACCCGATATCGGCATGCGTGGTATGGCTGTCCAAAAGATCGAGAATGAACAAGATCTTAAAGCCTACATCGAAAAAGTCGACTTCGAATTCCTGGTCCAGGAGTATATCGACTTACCTAACGAAATGGGCGTGTTTTACGTCCGTTTTCCAAATCAGGCTACCGGAAGAATTACCGGCATTGTAGCGAAGGAATTCCTGACCATTACGGGCGATGGAAATTCATCAATACTGGACCTCATTGAACGAAATCCGCGCTTCCACCTGCAACTGAATGCACTCCGGAAAATGTACAAGGAACGTTTGCTGGAAGTGCCGGCTGCCGGAGAGCGGGTGATGCTGGTACCTTACGGAAATCACGCGCGCGGATCGAGGTTTGTCAATGCGACTTCCTGGGCTGATAAACAGCTTACAGAAGTAATCAACAGGATTTGCCTGCAGGTACCTGATTTTTACTACGGTCGCATTGATATGAAGTACAACACGCTGGAAGAATTGCGGGCAGGTAAAAACCTGTCGATCATCGAGCTTAATGGCGCTGGCAGCGAACCAACGCACATTTACGACCCTGGCCAGTCCATTTTCACAGCCTGGAAGGAGATCGTGCGGCACTTCTCGATGTTGTTCCGGATCAGCCGCATTAATCACAGCAAAGGGCACCGGTTCCTGACCTTTGCGGAAGGTATCCGGATGTTAAGGCAAAATAAGCTCCATGTTCAAAAGCTGGAAAGATTTTAACCTATGGTGCATTTGAAGAACATTCTGGTGGGTTTTATAGTAAGCATGGTAGGCTCAATGCCGCTGGGTTACATCAATGTCATTGCATTGAAAATGTACCAGTCGCAAGGCATTGCAAGCCTTACCTCGTTCCTGCTCGGTGTGGTGATTATCGAATTTTTGCTGATCCTGCTCACGTTAAAAGCTGCCAACTGGCTACACAACCATAAGCGTTTTACTAAAGCAACCGAGATACTCTCGATCGTTTTTATGCTTGCACTTGCGGTTTCCTTCTACAATGGAACGGAAACCAAAAGTGAGAACAGTATTCCTGCTTTTATGACGGGCTTTTCGCCGTTTGTTCTTGGTCTTGCATTGAACTGCATTAACCTGGTGCAGGTGCCTTTCTGGATGGGCTGGAATTTATACCTGATCAATGCCGGTTACATTGAAGTTTCCGGCTCTCGAAAATACGCCTACGTGTCGGGCACTTCTGCCGGCACTTTTACGGGCGTTTTTATTTTTGTAATGATTTTGCAAAAAGTGCTCACCCGCACATCCAGGTTTAGCCCCTGGCTTTCGGTTCACATATTTTCACTAATATTCGTGCTGCTGGCGATCATGCAGTCGGTCAAATTCTACCGCAAGTACAGGCACGCTCAGGGATAAAGCAGGTACTTCTTTCTGGCTTCCTTGAATTGTGAAAGTCCGGGCTCCCAGCTTTTCCGGATTTCCTCCTCAGAAGCCCCCGCGATGATCTGCTTTCTCAGGTTTTCGGTACCTGCGAGCTTATCAAAATCGTTCATTTGCTTGCTCTGTGACCTGTCAAAAAAACGTGCTTTATCGGGATAAGCTTTGTACATATCCATTAACCAGCCCAGGTTAAGCTTGCCTGACTTTCTGATCGAAGACATATCATATTTTCGCAGGTCCAATCCGTAACATTCCACATCCTGGTGCAGCGGCGTTTCGCTCATTCCTTTAATGCTTTGCGGCTTAAACGAAAACTCGTATTTCCCCTTCAAAGCAGGCGCGCCCAGCACTGTAAAGGGCATGTAAGTTCCACGCCCCTGACTGACAATAGTACCTTCAAACATACAGATATGCGGATAGAGCATCACCGACTGCTGCGTATTGAGGTTGGGTGATGGAAACACCGGCACGGTATAAGGCGTATCGTGCGTATAGTTGGCTACTTTGATGATTTTAAGCTTACACTGCATTTTATTCGGCAGCCAACCTTCTCCATTGATCATTTGCGCAAACTCGCCCACTGTCAGCCCATGTGAGATCGGGATCCGGTACATACCTATTCCTGAATGCAGATGATCTTCCAGGATAGGTCCGTCGATCAGAAAACCATTTGGATTAGGGCGGTCGAGGATCAGCATTTCCTTGTTGTTCTCGGCGCAAGCCTCCATAACGTGACCGAGCGTATTGATATAAGTATAAAAGCGAGCGCCTACATCCTGGATGTCGAAAACGATCAGGTCGAGCTTCGCCATTTGTTCGTTAGTCGGCCGCTTTAATTTTCCGTATAATGAAATCGCGGGTATCCCCGTCTTCGGGTCTACACTGTCACTTACCTTATCCCCAGCGCTGGCTGAGCCACGAAAGCCGTGCTCAGGTCCGAAAATGGTTACGATGTTGACGCCAAGCGCAACCAGGCTGTCCACCATCGGTTTGCTTCCTATAATGGAAGTTTGGTTTACCACAATCCCTACCTTTTTACCTTTGAGATAACCGATATACTGTGAAATCTGGTCGGCAGCAGTCACCGGTGCCTTGGCTGCCTGTTCAACTCCGCCGGTGTTAATGGAATCATTTGCTGAAAGTACCGGGCTTTTGGAAGCGGAGGAATTGACGCAGTTGCCCAGCGAGCCGAGGCTCAGTGTCAGACTAAATGCGGTTAATAAGGTTTTCATGGGATCGGGATTGTTTGTGTTAAAACTAAGTTTTTGTTGCCACGAATACACGAAAGGTCACGAAAATTCCTGAGACTGTTCGTGACCGTTCGTGTATTCGTGGCAAAATCTAAAACAGTCGCATTTGTCCGGCGCGCATAAATTGGCTGGTATCTACCGGCGGGAGTTCTCTTCCCTTGAAATACTTGCGGCAAGCCAGATCGTGCAATTGCCTGATATGTTCGGCAAAACTCCCCTCTCCTACCATTCGCAAGCCGAACCGGGAATCATTCACCTGTCCGCCGTGACATTCTTTGATCTGGTTCAGAACTTTGGCCGCGCGATCCGGGAAATGATGGTGAACCCACTCGTCAAATAAGGTCGCTATTGCACCGTTTAGCCTCACAACGGTATAATTGGCCCATAATGCACCGCTCTCAGCAGAAGCTTCGATGATCGTTGGAATCTCATGGTCATTTAGTCCGGGAATGATCGGCGCAGTCATCACCCCCATAGGTACTCCTGCTTCGCTAAGGGCTTTCACCACCTGCAAGCGGCGCTTTCCGGTTACTGTCCGGGGTTCCAGCTTGTGTCTCAGGTCCTCATTCAGCGAAGTAATGGAAATAGCGCCGTGGACCAGGTTCAGCTTCGCCAGCTTTTCCAGCACATCCAGGTCCCGCAGGATCAATGCATTCTTGGTCAGTACACTTACCGGATTGCGGTAGCGCAGACATATTTCCAGCAACTGCCGGGTAAGTCTGTACTTTTTCTCGCCGGGCTGATAACAGTCTGTATTCCCGGAAATGTGAATACTTTTAGGTTCCCACTTTTTGGAGTTAAAAAGCTTTTCCAGCAGCTGGGGTGCATTCTTCTTGACAATGATCTTGGTTTCAAAATCAAGTCCTGCGGAGTAGCCCCAGTACTCGTGCGAGTTGCGGGCGTAACAATAAATACAACCGTGCTCACAACCCCGGTAGGGGTTAAGAGAATGGAAAGCCCCCAGATCGGGACTGTCTGATACGCTTAATAAAGTTTTGGATTGCTCCTCAATGAACTGGGTTTTGGGATTTACCTCTGGCTCTTCCCATTGCTGCCAGTCTTCGGAAGTATATTCCGTGCTTTGTTTGAAGAATTTGTTGTGGGGATTGATGGCGGCTCCCCTGCCGCGAACACGATTGTCCATTTGTTAATGATTTGCATAGTTGTTGATGTTTAAATGGGTTGTTTGGGTCCTTTGTTTGTCATCCTAAGCGCGGCCAAAGCTACTTTTAGGCTTGTCAGGCTGAGCGCACCGGGCCGCCGAAGGGCGTGCACAATGCCCTTCGACTGCGCTCAGGGTGACAGAAGTTACTTAATATACCTGAAATCCTCGTTGCCTTTGAGGGACAAAAGTACGTCGTACATCAGCTGAATTACATTTTTCACGTCTTCTTTATGCACCATTTCCACGGTAGTATGCATGTATTTCAGAGGCAGTGAAATCAATGCAGACGCAATTCCTTCTGTTGAGTATGCAAATGAATCGGTGTCTGTCCCGGTAGACCGGCTCACTGCCTGGCGCTGGAACGGAATGCTTTTCTCATTGGCAACGTTGATGAGCAGCTCGCGCACATTGTTCTGTACCGCCGGTCCGTAGCAGATTACCGGTCCGTTTCCGGCTTTGAGGTCGCCCTGCTCCTTTTTGTTGTACATCGGCGACTGGGTGTCGTGGGTTACGTCCGTACAAATTGCCAGATCGGGCTTCAACCTGCGGGCGATCATTTCTGCACCCCGCAGACCGATTTCTTCCTGTACTGCATTTACAACATACAATGTAAACGGAAGCTTCACATTGTTCTCGTGCAGCATGCGCGCCACTTCGGCGATCATGTAGCCGCCCATTCTGTTATCGAGTGCGCGACCAACATAGTATTTCTCATTCAGTTCATCGAGCCCGTCGGCAAAGGTTACCACGGTACCGACATGAATGCCCATTTCAAAAACTTCATCTTTCTTGGCAGCGCCTACATCGATGAAAAGCTCGTGTACTTTGGGCACCTGATCTTTGGCAACATCGCGCACGTGAATGGCAGGCCAGCCAAATACACCTTTTACAACACCTTTTGCAGTATGCAGGTTAACCCGCATGGAAGGCGCGATAGCTGCATCCGAACCGCCATTTCTGCGAACGTGAATGTAGCCGTCGTCGGAGATATAATTTACAAACCAGGAAATTTCATCGGAATGCGCCTCAATCACCACTTTGTAATCCTGCCCCGGCCCGATTACACCAACTGCGGTACCATAAGTGTCAATGATTTCCTCTTCAATATAGGGCCTGATGTAGTCAAGCCAGATTTGCTGACCGGTTGATTCGAAGCCGGTTGGCGATGCATTGTTTAGATACTTATAAAGAAAATCTACGCTCTTGTCTGCCATATTTTCATTTTAAAATTGCGACTAAAATGTACGTTTTCCCTTGAAGCGGATTGGCTTTCAGAGTACGTTATTAATCCCGCAAATACTTCAAAAAAGCCCAGAAACGCCTTTTTTCAAGATATGCCAGATCGGATTGATGCTGAAAAGCTTCCCGTTCAAAGGAAATATGAAGATAGGCTAAATAATGTTTTTTGTACTGAACCAGCCGTATAAAATATTCGGCGAAGTACCAGAGGTAAAAAACGATCAGCCCAAGCTCGATTTGTTGCTTCAAATGAATGCGCTCATGATTGATCAGGAACCGGCTGGGGGATTTATGTTTTAATAAAATAAAAGGAAAAAAGGCCATAGCCTCAACCCAGAGGAAGGAAACAGTGAGGATAATGCCTTTGGGGGTCATGGCGTGGAAAGACTCGGCTGTGGGTTGTTAGCTGTTAGCTATTGGCTTTTAGCTCTTAGCTAATTCTGTATAAGAAAGCAGATGACTTTACAGAGAAGGACTAATAGCTAATAGCCAACAGCTAATACAAAAAAGAAGGACCGCCACGCTAATCAACCATGGCGATCCTTCATTTACCAATTCTGCTTACTCCAAAAACCGGCTGATATCCAGTACTTCGAATTCCATTAAACCGGCTGGAACTTTGATCTCTGTTGTTTCGCCTACCTTTTTGCCCAGCAATCCTTTTCCGATCGGGGAACCTACCGAGATCTTGCCTGCTTTCAGATCGGCTTCTTCTTCTGATACCAGCGTGTATGTTACCTCCATTCCATTCTTACGGTTTTTAATCTTCACTTTGGAGAGAACGGAAACCTGGGAGTTATCGATTGCAGATTCGTCAATTACCCGGGCATTAGACAGGATTTCTTCCAGCTTGGCGATTTTCATTTCGTGCATTCCCTGCGCATCCTTTGCTGCGTCATACTCAGCATTCTCACTCAAATCTCCTTTGTCACGAGCCTCTGCGATTTGTGCAGCAATGGCCGTGCGGCCTTTGGTTTTCATATCATTCAGCTCATTCCTCAGCTTTGTTAATCCTTCTTCCGTATAGTATGAAATTTTAGCCATGACCTTATTTTGGTTTTAAGTCTTATTAAATTTTTGAATTGTCAGATAAAAAAAAAGAACGGCTCTAAGACCGCTCTACAAGAGTAACTACACTCGTAGAAAAAGGCTAGAAGACCTCGTCTTTTCGGTTACTATGTGATTTGGAGTACACCATATTTTGCTTTTAAGAACGACAAAAATAACAATATTTGTGAATGGTAACACCATAATTCTGCAAAAGCAGCAGGTCTCTATGTCAACATCACTAAGGATAATCTTCATGGGAACGCCCGATTTCGCGGTTCCAAGTTTACAAAGTCTGGTCGAAAGCAATTCTAATGTTGTAGCTGTGGTTACTGTGCCCGACAAACCCTCGGGCCGTGGCCAGAAGCAGACAGCTTCGCCGGTCAAAATCTACGCTGAGCAGCAGGGAATCCCTGTTTTGCAGCCCGAAAAGCTTCGCAACCCGGAATTTCTCGAACAATTGCGTGCATTCAATGCCGACTTGCAGGTGGTGGTCGCATTCAGGATGCTGCCCGAGGTGGTCTGGAATATGCCGCCAAAAGGAACGTTCAATTTGCACAGCTCGCTGCTACCGCATTACCGCGGCGCCGCACCGATCAACTGGGCGGTGATCAACGGGGAAACTGAAACAGGCGTCACGACTTTCTTTATCGAAAAAGATATTGATACGGGTAAAATCATTTTCCAGGACAAAGAGCCCATTTCTCCTGAAGATGATGCAGGAACTTTGCATGATCGATTAATGGAAAAAGGAGCTGCGCTGGTCGTGAAAACGGTAAAAGCTATCGAAGCAGGCGACTACCCACAGGTGCCTCAGGAAGAACCTGAAAATATCAGACTGGCACCAAAGATATTCCGTGAAACCTGCGAGATCGACTGGAACAATCCTTCCGTTGCCATACACAATTTTGTAAGAGGCTTATCACCCTACCCCGCCGCCTGGACTACCCTGAACGGACTCTCCTGCAAGATTTTCAAAACGACCCTGATCCATTCAGACGAGCCGGGAGAAGCAGGCGAATTCAGGACTGACCAGAAATCTTTTCTTCATATCAAAACAGGTGACGGCTGGATCGGGATTGAGGTTTTACAGCTGGAAGGAAAAAAGAAAATGCAAATCGGCGATTTCCTCAGAGGCTACCGGCTCTGAGCAGCTTAGTTGAAATATTTACACACTAC
The DNA here is from genome assembly GCF_001424405.1 of Dyadobacter sp. Leaf189. Classification (GTDB taxonomy): domain Bacteria; phylum Bacteroidota; class Bacteroidia; order Cytophagales; family Spirosomataceae; genus Dyadobacter. Next base: position 1,208,415 of record NZ_LMPS01000001.1, on the reverse strand, counting down.
AACACTATCATCATGGCCAACACTTACTCCCAGGTTCACCTGCATTTCGTTTTCACGCCAAAGCACCGCGCAGCACTGATTGATCCCGATTGGGAAGATGATTTGTACAGGTACATCACCGGCATAGTCCAGAAGAACAAGCACAAGATGCTTGCGATTAACGGAACTTCCGACCACGTGCACATGCTGATCGGACTTCAGATGACACAGAGTATCGCAGCATTAATGCAGGATGTCAAAGCTGATTCTTCACAATGGATCAATAGCCGGGGATATTGTGATTCAAGGTTTGAGTGGCAGGGAGGATACGGTGTATTTTCATATAGTAAATCGGCAGTAAGCAATGTAATCCGGTATATTCAAAGACAAAAAGAACATCATCGCAAAGTAGGCTTCCTCGACGAATACAAATCGATCCTGGAAAAGTTTGAAGTAGACTACAACGAAGCATATATCTTCAAAGCACCATCGTAGCGACAGGTGCCACCGATATTACGTCGCTACGCGACTTGCCGGGACTCAGCACATCTTTACCGATGTTGCGTCGCTACGCGACTGAGGGGACTCAGCACACCTTTTACCGATGTGGCGTCGCTACGCGACTGGTGGCGGGATCGAGAGCCTGCTTGTTACCGAGGTTTCATCGCTACGCGATTTATTTGCGTCGATCATCTGGCAGGAAGCAAGATGAAAGCTAAGAAGAAAGGTCGCCTAGCAATAGAAGAAGGCACAAACAAAGATTGCGTAGCGCAAAAAACACCTAAAAAGTGTTGTACAAACAAAAACTGCGTAGCAATAAAATACCTAAAGGGTATCAAAGAAAACAAAATCGCGCAGCAATAAAAGAAGGCACAAACAAAAAATCGCCTAGCAATAAAACACCTAAAAGGTGTCAAAGAAAACAAATCGCGCAGCGATAAAAGATGGTACAAACAAAAAATCGCAGAGCGATAAAACATTGGTAGATGAAAATAGGGATCGTAGTTGCAGTAGCCGATAACGGCGTTATTGGAAAAGATAATCAGTTGTTGTGGCGGTTGCCCGATGATTTGAAAAGGTTCAAACAGTTGACCCTGGGTCACCCGATGATCATGGGACGAAAAACATTCGAATCGATCGGTAAACCGCTCCCCGGGCGCACGTCCATAGTTGTGACCCGCAATGCAGATTTCGCTTCCGACGGCATTATGGTAGTCCACTCCCTGGATGAAGCACTCGAAGCTGCGCGGCAAATCGAAAACGAGGAAGCATTCATCATCGGCGGAGGTGAATTGTACAAGCAGGCGCAATCCATTGCCGACCGCTTGTATGTAACCGAAGTGCATACGGAGATCGAAGGCGACACCCATTTTCATGTTAACGATCCTTCCGCCTGGATCGAAACAGAACGTACTGTGCACGAGCACGACGATAAGCACGCATTTAAATTTGAATTCGTTAATTATTCAAAGAGACCTGATTAATAAGTATTTTTGCTGTCACGTAACCCATGTGACTCTATAAAAATGCAAGTATTAGTTGATACCCTGACTATCGAATTAAGTACCACACCTGTTGACAAGCGTCCCGTTTACATTACCGGTAACTTTTGCAAATGGCTGCCGGACCTCGAAGAATACAGAATGACGCTGGTGTCGCCGGGTAAATATACCTTTCAGTTTCCCGAAGACGCGGAGTTGATTTTCCCGGTTGAATACAAATACACCCGCGGAGGTTGGGACCAGGTTGAACTTGATCGCTTTGGCAATCCCTACGGAAACCGGGTGATTACGGAAAAAGATACCTTAATACAGGATACAGTACTGCGCTGGCAAACTGACGTTTTGAAAAAAACCGATATATCTCCCATTGTTGAGCTTGTTTCCGAAGCATTTGAAATTCCTCAGCTCGGCAAAACGCGCCGGGTACAGATCCTGCTCCCTCACGATTATTACGACCGCCCCGATCTATCATTTCCGGTTTTGTATATGACAGACGGGCAAAACCTGTTTGCCGAAGGGTCAGAATATGGCAACTGGAGTATCGATAAGAGCTTGACCAAACTGGCCGGGGAAGATAAAGCCGGCGTTATTATAGTGGCGATCGACCACGGCAATGTAGACCGTATCATGGAATTTTCACCTTATACCAATCCGAAACTCGGGAAGGGACAAGGCGAGCTATTTATCAGGTTTATCACTGAAACATTGAAACCGCACATCGACGAGAAGTACCGTACCAAGCCCGACCGGCTTAATACAGGCATCGGCGGGAGTTCGGTAGGTGGCTTGCTGAGTATTTATGCTGCATTGATGTTTCCGCAGTTTTTTGGGAGAATTATGGCATTTTCACCATCCTTATGGATTTCCCAGCGCATCTATTTTGACGTAATCCACTTTTTCGAGCCTTTTGCCACACGCATTTACCTATACGCAGGTGGAAAAGAAGGCTCCAACATGATCCCGAACTTCAATAAGTTAACAGAAGCTCTGGAAAATCAGCGATTTGGCTACGATCGGGTACAGATAAAAACCAGCACCAATCTCAAAGCAGATCACAGCGAAAAACACTGGAGCAAAGAATTCCCAATCGCATTGAAGTGGCTTTTTTTTGGAGAGTAAGAAAGAAGGAGGAAGGAGAAAAGGGAGGATGGAGGAAGGAAAGCGCTTGTCAGTCTGAGCGCAGTCGAAGACACGGTGCAAGATGTCTTCGACTCCACTCAGACTGACAAAGTCGCCCCTTCCTCCATTCTCCTTCTCAAAGAATATACTGACTCAGATCGCGGTTTTTTACTAAATGCGATAGCTTTTCTTTCACCATTTCTGCGGTAACAGTGATTTGAGAGTCTGCGCCGATCACGTCAGGGATATCGAACATAAAATCATTCAAAAGCAGGCTCATTACTGTTTGCAGGCGTCTTGCTCCGATGTTTTCAACTTCGCTGTTCACCTCAAAAGCAATCTTCGCCATTTCACGCAGCGCGCCATCTTCAAAAATCAGCTCTACTCCTTCCGATTCCATCATCGCCTCATACTGCTTTGTCAATGCATTCTTGGGCGTTTTCAGGATCTGGTAGAAATCTGATTCTGTCAAACTGTTCAGCTCTACGCGTATCGGAAACCGGCCTTGCAGCTCGGGGATCAGATCCGAAGGTTTCGAAACGTGAAATGCACCGGCTGCTACAAACAAAATATGGTCTGTATTGATAACACCATGTTTTGTATTCACCGCACTGCCTTCCACGATGGGGAGCAAATCGCGTTGCACACCTTCGCGGCTTACATCCGGCCCACCGCCACCATTTGATCTGCTTGAAGCGACTTTGTCAATTTCATCTATAAAGATAATACCCAGATTCTCGGCTTTTTTGATCGCTTCCAGCTTCACCTCGTCCATATCAATCAGCTTGGACGCTTCTTCATCGAGCAGCAGCTTACGGGCTTCCTCTACGGTTACCTTCCGCTTTTTACCCCTGCGCGGCATCATATTACCGATCATTTCCTGGATATTCATCATCGACACGTCATCGACAGTACCTCCGATCATACCTACATTCGGCATTTGATTTTGCTGTACCTCAATTTCGATTTTCCGGCTGTCCAGCTCACCGTTCCTGATCTTTTCTCTGAAACGTTCACGTGTACGCTGGTTCAGTTCGCCATCGTCTTCCGGCATATCGTCTGCGCCGCCTTCAGGGCGTACGCGGGGTATGCCGGAGCCGTGCACCGGCGGAATAAGCGCATCAAGAATAATGTCTTCAACAGCCTGTTCGGCTTTGATCTTCACTTCCTCTTTCTTCTGCATCCGTACCATTCCAACAGCCTGCTCCACCAGGTCGCGCACCATACTTTCCACGTCGCGGCCCACGTAACCTACTTCGGTAAACTTGGAAGCTTCTACCTTCACAAAGGGCGCATCTGCTATTTTCGCGAGCCGGCGTGCTATCTCTGTCTTTCCTACCCCGGTGGCCCCGATCATTAATATGTTATTCGGAATAATTTCCTTTTGAATATCTGCAGGGCTGTTCATTCTTCTCCACCTGTTCCGCAATGCGATCGCAACGTTCCGCTTTGCGTCATTTTGTCCGATTATGTACTGGTCAAGCTCAAAAACGATTTGGCTGGGAGTCAGGCGATTTAAGTGTTCAGTCATTTTAATGTGTATCGATTGTTATAATAATGTCAGTATAAAAGCTGGTTTAAAGGAATAAAGCAGCATAAAAATGGCAAAAGTCGACTAGCGCCAAACCTGATGCATTTGCCTGGATGCAAAAAGAACTATGCCGGTACAAAATGTCATACTGCGGTCATTTGCAATTCTTGATTGATTCTGTTCTTCTTAGACGCCCTTCCATTACATTTGTCACGGTTTCGCATCAAAGAATTCTTTTATATCAGCTCAATGAAAAAAAACTGCTATTACCTTTTACTTTTTCTGTTAAATGCCTCCGTGCTCTTCGGACAATCGGCTGAAAAGCCAAAGCCTGTTGACTATGTAAACCCGCTGATGGGTACCCAATCTAAATTCAGCTTGTCGGCCGGTAACACTTACCCTGCTATTGCACTTCCCTGGGGGATGAACTTCTGGATGCCGCAGACCGGCAAAATGGGTGACGGATGGAGCTATATGTACGATGCCGAGAAAATCAGGGGATTCAAGCAAACGCACCAGCCAAGTCCCTGGATCAATGATTACGGCCAATTTTCGATCCTGCCGATCACCGGAAAATTGAAGATCGACGAGGAGAGCCGCGCAAGCTGGTTTTCTCACAAGGCCGAGACAGCCAAGCCGCATTACTATAAAGTGTACCTCGCTGATTACGACGTCACCACTGAAATTGCTCCGACCGAAAGGGCTGCCCAGTTCCGTTTTACATTCCCCGAATCGGATAGTTCCTATGTGTTGCTTGATGCATTTGACCGAGGATCTTATGTAAAAATCATCCCTGGCGAACGTAAAATCATTGGTTATACCACCAAAAACAGCGGCGGTGTTCCTGCCAATTTCAAAAACTATTTTGTTCTGGTTTTTGACAAAGCATTTACATTTTCTTCTGCCTTCCGCGGCAAGCAGCTGGCGAAGGATACTTTGGAGCTGAAAGCAAATCACGTAGGCGCAGTAATCGGATTTAAAACCAAAAGAGGTGAAAAAGTAGGCCTCAAAGTAGCTTCGTCTTTCATAAGTCCCGAACAGGCTGAGCTCAACCTGCAACGCGAGCTCGCAAATGACAGCTTCGACGTTACAAAAGCCAAAGGCGAGAAAATCTGGAATGATGAACTTTCCAGGATTCAGGTGGAGGGTGACAATATAGACGAGATCCGGACTTTTTACTCCTGCCTCTATCGGGTACTCTTATTTCCGAGGAAGTTTTACGAGCTGGATAAAGCCAACAAAGTAGTGCATTACAGTCCGTACAATGGCGAGGTAAGGCCGGGTTACATGTTTACGGACAATGGTTTCTGGGATACATTCCGCGCGGTTTTCCCATTCTTTACGCTGATGTACCCAACCCTGAACGGACAGATCATGGAAGGTTTGGCCAATGCATACGACGAAAGCGGCTTCCTGCCTGAATGGGCCAGCCCTGGTCACCGTGATTGTATGATAGGATCCAACTCAGCTTCGCTCATTACCGATTCTTACGTGAAAGGAATCCGTGGGTACGATATCAATAAGCTGTATGAAGCGATCCTGAAAAACACTGAAAATGCAGGCCCGGTAAGTTCAGTCGGCCGGTTTGGACATGAATATTACAACGAGCTGGGCTATGTTCCCTACGATGTAAAAGTGAATGAAAATGCGGCACGTACATTGGAGTATGCGTACGCTGACTTCTGTATTTCGCAGCTGGCAAAAGAATTGAAGAAACCCCAGAAAGAGGTAGATCTGTACCTGAAAAGAAGCCAGAACTACCGTAACCTGTTTGATCCCGAAACCAAATGGATGCGCGGCAAAAACAAGGACGGTCAGTTTCAGAAACCTTTTAATCCATTCAAATGGGGCGATGCATTTACCGAAGGAAACAGCATTCACTATACCTGGTCTGTGTTCCAGGATGTGAAGGGTCTGATCGGACTAATGGGCGGACGTGAAGCTTTTGTGCAGAAACTCGATACCGTTTTCACATTACCTCCTATTTTCGACGACAGCTACTACGGATTCCCGATCCACGAGATCCGTGAGATGCAGATCATGAATATGGGTAACTATGCGCACGGCAACCAGCCGATCCAGCACATGATTTACCTGTACAACTATGCCGGCGCGCCGGATAAGGCTCAGTACTGGTCGAGGCAGGTAATGCGCAGGTTGTACCAGCCTTCGCCCGACGGATACTGCGGAGACGAGGATAATGGGCAAACTTCTGCCTGGTACGTTTTTTCTTCACTTGGTTTCTATCCGGTAACACCTGGCACAACACAATACGTAATCGGCTCGCCGCTTTTCAAAAAAGCTACGCTGACAATGGAGAATGGAAAGAAGTTCACGATACAGGCACCTGAAAACAGCGGGTCCAATATCTATATCCAGGCAGCTAACCTTAATGGAAAAAGCTATGGAAACACTTATCTGGAACATGCTGACATTCAAAAAGGAGGCACAGTGCAGTTCAACATGGGCAGCAAACCATCCAAAACATGGGGAACCAAGCCGGAAGCAGCACCGTTTTCGTTGACGAAATGACTTCGGCTATCAGCTGTTAGCTGTTAGCTGTTATCAAAATTGGATACGCTTAAAGAAGTTCAAACTAATGCTGAAAGCTATAATTTTCAAAATTAAAAAAAGCTGAAAGCCAATTGCCGAAAGCCGACGGCCAAGAACTAACAGCCAACGGCCGAAAGCCACAATAACTTTCATCCTAACTAAACGCTAAAAAGCCGACGGCTGACTGCCGAAAGCCGATAGCCCCAAAAACCATGCAATACCGCAAAGTTGGAAACTCTGATCATCCTGAAAAACCGGATCTTGAATTGTCTGTGATCACATTTGGCGCCTGGGCAGCAGGTGGATGGATGTGGGGCGGATCTGAACGGAACGATGCCGTGAAGGCGATTCGCGAATCGTTTGACGTAGGTGTTACCTCTATTGATACAGCACCCGTTTACGGACAAGGTCTCAGCGAAGAGATTGTTGGCGAGGCAATTAAAGATATTCCCCGTGACAAAGTCCAGATACTTACCAAGTACGGTATGAGCTGGGATGTTGCGCAAGGCGATTTTGCCATGCACAGTAAAAACAATGAGGGAAAAGATATTGACATTTATAAGTATGCTGCAAAAGACAGTATTATTAAAGAATGTGAAGACAGCCTGACCCGCCTCGGCACAGACTACATTGACCTTTACCAAATTCATTGGCACGACAAAACCACACCCATTGAAGAAACAATGGAGGCGGTAAGCCAGCTTATTCAGCAGGGAAAAGTGCGTTATGCAGGTGTGTGCAACTACGATGTGGAGCTCATGCGCGAAGCATCGAAGTACATTAATCTCGTTTCTGATCAGGTTCCTTACAGTATGGTCAAAAGAGAGATCGAGAAGGAGCTTGTACCCTATTGCATTGAACATGAAAAAGCGATCCTGGCTTACAGCCCGATGGAACGTGGCTTATTGACCGGCAAAATGAAGCCGGGCCACCACTTTGCTGAAAACGACCACCGCGCTTCCCTGCACTTTTTCAAAGACGAAAACCTGAAACGTGTAGATTCATTCCTGGCGAAGATCAAACCGATCGCCGATGATAAGAACGTGTCGCTTGGTCAGCTTGTTTTGAAATGGACCATTCAGCAACCTGGCATTACCATTGCACTGGCAGGCGCACGCGACGCGAAGCAGGCACTGCAAAATGCCGCTGCGGCTGACATTGTACTGAGTACTGACGAAATCAATACCATTACAGCACACTTAAATGAGCTGGAACTAGTTAAATAAGAGCAAGCGCGCTGCATTCACAGCGCGCTTCTTTTTCACTACATTTATTATCCAACAGTTAACCCCAAAAACCAAGCTTTTTATTCACCATAACCTATGAACGGAAAAACTTCTATTCTAAAAAAGTACCTCCCTGTCGCACTCGGAGGTTTGTTAATGACGGCTTCTGTGGGCCTGATGAGCTACAACAATGCAACTGACAGCCCGAAGAAAAGCATTGCTGAGTCTGACCTGAAAGTGGACACTGTAGCAACCGGACTTACTATGCCGTGGGCTTCTGCTTTACTGCCAAACGGTGACCTCCTGGTAACAGAGCGCGGCGGTAAATTGCGGCTCGTTTCCAAAGGACAGCTGGATGCCACACCTATATCAGGTATTCCGGAAGTTTGGTACAAAGGCCAGGGCGGCTTGCTTGACATTGCTTTGCACCCGGACTATAAAACAAACGGCTGGATTTACATCAGCTATTCTTCTCCTAAAAAAGATGGAGAAGAAGGTGACGATGGCGGAGCAAATACTGCATTGATGCGCGCGAAACTGAAAGGAAAAGAACTGACAGACATTCAGCAGCTGTTCAAGGCGATTCCGAATGTAAAGGGTAATGTACACTTCGGTGGCCGCATTGTTTTTGATAAAAAAGGCTACGTATTCCTTTCTCTGGGCGAAAGAGGCCAGAAGGAAAACTCTCAGAATCTGGGTAAGGACCAGGGAAAAGTAGTTCGTCTGTTTGAAGATGGTAAAATTCCTACTGATAACCCGTTTGTAAAAACAGCAGGCGCAAGACCTGAGATCTGGACCTACGGACATCGTAACCCGCAAGGAATGGTGATCCACCCTACTACCGGCGTAATCTGGGAGCACGAGCATGGACCACAAGGTGGTGACGAGCTGAATATCGTTGAAAAAGGCAAAAATTACGGCTGGCCGCTCATTACTTACGGTATCGATTACGACAACAGCATTATCTCAAAAGATACTGCAAAAGCAGGAATGGAGCAGCCGGTTATCTTCTGGAGACCGTCTATCGCACCTTGCGGAATGACTTTCGTGACCAGCGATAAGTTCAAGGATTGGAAAGGTGACCTGATCGTGGGCTCATTGAAATTCATGCAATTGCACCACCTGACCATCAAAGGCAACAAGGTGACCAAACGTGAAGTGATTTTTGACAAAATTGGCCGGGTACGCGACGTGCGCCAGGGTTGGGATGGCAATATCTATGTCGTTCTTGAAAACTCCGGTAAAGTGGTGCGTATCAGTCCGAAAAGCTAGTTAATACATGAAAATTATCCTGACATTACTTTCGGCAGTGATCTTTTGCTCAGCCGTTTTCCCGCAGCAGGATGACGAGCTTGCCAAAAGCATTGAGCGTGGTAAAATGGTTTATTCCGAGAATTGCATTACCTGCCACATGGGAACCGGTGAGGGTGTTACAGGCACTTTCCCTCCCCTGGCCAAGTCGGATTACTTCATGAAAACACCTGAAAACGGGATCAAAGCCGTCAAGTTTGGGTTAATGGGGAAAATCAAGGTGAATGGAGTGGAATACGACAATATGATGCCCAACCCCGGGCTCGGCAACGACGAGATTGCCGACGTGATGAACTACATCATGAACTCCTGGGGCAATTCTTCTGACAAAAAGATGGTTACCGAGAAAATGGTAGAAGAGGTAGAAGAGAAAAAGTAGCTCTTCCTTCGAATGGGACAAAGCCGCACAGTCGACCTGACTGTGCGGCTTTTTTATTTGGAAAAAAACAGGATATCACCTTCCGCAGCCGCACTTTGTTATTTTAAATAAATCTAAATAAAAACTTGTGTTGAAAAATTCCGCGTTTCATCTTTGCGACTCATTAACTCAAAAGTCCAATTACACTTAGATGAAAAAGGTATACATTCTTATCTTATTTCTATTGTCGACGGCCGTAGCGTTTGCGCAAAATGGCAGAGTCTCAGGGCAGATACTGAGCTCCGACGGTCAGCCTGCCGAGTCTGTTTCGGTCGGCATCAAAGGATCTTCAAAAGGCGCGGTTTCGGACGTTCAAGGAAAATTCACAATTGAGCGCGTTAAACCAGGCTCGCATATTCTGCTGATCAGTTTTGTGGGATCGGCTACTCAGGAAAAACCGGTTGATGTTGTCGCCGGAGAAACCACGGAAGTATCATTTACCCTGGCCGAAAGTGCAAACGAGTTGCAGGAGGTGATTGTAAAGGGGGGTAATACCTACAAAAACGATAATTTATCGTCCAGCCTTAAACTGCTCACACCCATTCTCGAAACGCCGCAGAACGTTCAGGTAGTCACTTCCAAAGTGCTGGAAGACCAGCAGATTATCAGTATGAGTGATGGTTTGATCCGCAACGTAAGTGGTGCGGCGCGCCTCGAACACTGGGGTGATATGTATACCAATATCGTTATGCGTGGCTCGCAGATACAGGCTTTTCGCAACGGATTCAATGTAGTAAACTCGTTTTGGGGACCATTGACCGAGGATATGAGTTTTGTAGACCACATTGAATTTGTAAAAGGACCAGCGGGGTTCATGCTGGCAAACGGCGACCCGAGTGGTTTGTATAACGTAGTAACCAAGAAGCCTACCGGCGAAACGAAAGGAGAAGCTTCATTTACAATCGGCAGCTACGATCTGTACCGCGCGACGCTTGATCTTGACGGGAAGCTGAGCAAGGATGGGAAATTCCTTTACCGCCTCAATCTCGCTGGTCAAAACAAAGGTTCTTTCCGGCCAAACGAATACAATAACCGTTACAGCATCGCACCTGTTATTACTTACCAGATTGACGAGAAAACGAAGCTGACCGCAGAGTACGCATTGCAATACGCCAAAATGACGGACGTAGGTTCTTTCTACGTATTCTCTCCCGAAGGATATGCAACCCTGCCAAGGGAATATACCTCAACGCCCACCGGACTCAATCCGACCAAAATTACAGACCACAGCATTTTTGTAAATCTGCAGCACGAATTCAATGCAGACTGGAAAATCACTGGTCAGCTGGCTTACCTGAATTACAAAATGGCCGGCAGCAGCCAGTGGCCGAAGCTGGTCAATGAGGACGCGACCATTCAGCGTGGTGTGGGATTGTGGGACGCCAAGAGCGAAATGACGCTCGGACAGGTGTTTGTGAATGGTAAAGTGAATACAGGAGGCGTGGTGCACCGCCTGCTGGGAGGTATTGATGTAGGTACGAAGGAATATTTTGCAGATTGGTCACAGTCGCTCGCACTGGACACTTTGGGCGGACTTTTTGATCAGAAAAATCCTTTCTACGGAGTTCCCAACAATGGTTATCCTGTTTTTGACCGCTCATTGAACCTGGAAGCGCGGGCTGTTGCGGCCGGTGGTTTAATGGACCAAAAGTATACGGGCTTGTACCTGCAGGATGAGCTCGGGTTTATAGACAATAAGATCAGGCTGACGATTGCCGGGCGCTACACCAATCTGAGCCAGGCACAATGGGGCGCTGCGCCGGATAAAGCCAAGCATTTCACACCCCGCCTCGGGTTAAGTATTTCAATCAGTAAAAACACGTCGGTATATGCACTTTACGACCAGGCATTTTTGCCGCAGTCGGGCCGTTTGAGCGGTGGCGGGAAGGTACAGCCGATTACCGGCAATAATACCGAGTTCGGTTTGAAGAGAGACTGGGCCAATGGGCGCTGGAACACGACGCTTGCATTCTACCGCATTCTTAAAAGCAATGAGCTGACGGGCGACCCTACCAAGCCCGCCAACTCAGGTTTCAGCGTGGAACTTGGTCAGAAAAGAGCGCAGGGAATCGAATTTGACCTTCGCGGAACGATCCTGCCGGGCTTGAACCTGACTGCCAATTACGCTTATACCAATTCCGAGGTGACCAAAGTGACAAACGGCGTGGAAGTGGCCAAAGTGGGAGATCCGGTTCCAGGCTTTGCAAAACATACTGCCAATGGATGGTTGGGTTATAAAGTTCAGAATGGAGCGCTGAAAGGTGCAGGAATTTCCGGCGGCTTCACCTACCTGGTCGACCGTGCTACCTCCACGTGGAGCAATACAGACGCTACTTACAACCTTCCTGATTACTTCAAACTGGATGGTGGCCTATTCTGGGAAAAAGATAAGATCCGCCTTACACTGAATGTATTCAACATCCTTGACAAATACCTGTACACGGGTGGTACTTACAATTTTTCAACCTCCGAAGGAGACCCGATTACCTCGTATTACTGGCAGGCTGAGCCACCGAGAAACTATCGTCTGAGCGTGTCCTATAAGTTTTAAGTGAATTTCATGAAGTTGCAAAAACGGTTCGGGCTTATAGCCTGAACTGTTTTTATAAAGAATCCTCACCTGATTTGAAACACTGTTATGGTTGCATTTTACCTGATCCTGCTGGGCGTGTACTTCCATTATTCCAGATCGAAGTATTGTCCCTCCTACCTCATCAAAATTCCGGTAAAGAGCGCCAGGATAGCAGGTAATGTGCTGCTCCTGGCCGGAACTGTGCGCTTTGTTTACCACGAAGAATGGGCGAGCGGATTATTGCTTTCACTAGTGGCCTGCGGACTTGCGATGACATTGATCCCGTTTACAGCGGTTTTAGGAAAGCGTTATTTTATCATATTAACGGTACTCGTCCACATCCTGCTAGTCGCCGACATTTTCACTTATGCCAGCTAAAAAGGAATACCTGACCACCCGCGGACAGCGCGCATTGAAAATCACGGCCGGACTGCTCGGCGGCTATTTTCTTTCTCTCGCCATCCATTTGTTTGCTGCCGCATTGCTTCCATTCAAATCCGAAGTGATGATGACCGCAACCTTCTCCCTTTTCATTCTCTGGGTTGCGTTTATGGTACTGGCTTTTGCTGCCAGGAGCGGCCTAAAAGTGTGGGGATACTACCTGCTTGCGATTTCTGTTTTGTCCGCATTCACCTATTTTCTCCGATAGTTATGAAGCTACAAGGTCTTTCAAACCGGCTGTACAACATATTTTTCCACACGCACACGGTGTCGGGCATTGTACTAAGCTTTGGGTTGTATGTGATATTCTTTGCAGGGGCATTTTCCCTTTTCAAGAGTGAATTTTATCAATGGGAAAATCCGGTTGCGAGGCAGAAGCTAACTGAACCTGTTGATTACAATCAGGTACTTTCTGCATTGAAAAAAAACAATCCGCGGTTTGACTTCACCGAAGATATCACCGTGCGCATTCCGTCGGAGAAAGAACCGCACATGATGATCTACGGACATTTAACTGTACCAAAAGGTAAACCGGAAGAGCATTACAGCACCGCATACTCGCCGCAGACTAAAACATTCAGCGAAGAAGGAACATCAACAACAGGTGAAACGCTTTACCGCCTGCACTTTTTTGATCAGGTGCCTTTTTACATCGGCCGATATATCACTGGCTTCGTTGCGCTGTTTTTCCTGTTCGCCACCATCACAGGAGTACTGGTTCACTGGCGTAATATCTTCTCCAAGTTTTACGGGTTTTCGGTCAAAGGAACCTGGAAACAGATCTGGACCAATGCACATACGGTATTCGGGATGATCGGGTTACCCTTTCAGCTGATGTACGCAGTGACCGGGGCCTTTTACATGCTTTCCATCCTGATTTTACTCCCGGTGGTGATGGTGTTTTATGGCGGCGACCAGAAGAAGGTTTTTGAAATGATCAGACCAAGCGAAGGTATCGCCATCAATGCGAATGCTCCGGCCCGTACATTCACGCCAGGCATTTCAGCAATCCTGGAAGATATTCAGCGAAAGCATCCTGACCTGCATTTCAGATTTTTACAACTTAAAAACTACGACAGGGAAGACGCGCTCCTTACTCTCGCCATGTCCAATGACCGGTCGTTCACAAGCGACGGTTACATTTCCGTAAGGTTAAAAACGGGACAAACAGAACTTGATCTTTTGCCCGGAAAGAAAAACTATACACAGTCGGTACTGTTTGGCATTGCCAAGCTGCATTTCGCCACATTCGGTGGGTTTTTATTAAAAAGCATCTACTTCCTGCTGGCACTTTTTACCTGTTTTGTAATCATCAGCGGCATATTGTTGTGGAAGGAAGCACGTAACAAGAAGAATTATACCACAGAACAAAAGCGTTTTCATCACCGGGTTACCATGGTCTACCTGGCTATTTGCTTCTCCCTTTTTCCGGCGGTTGCAATCTTGTTTAACAGTGAGTTGCTGATGCCTGCATTGAAAAATCATGTATTCCTGGTTAATACAACCTTTTTCGTATCGTGGCTGGTACTGGCGGTAGTCAGCCTGCTTTTCAGGACAGAAGCCCGGCTTACCTGGTTCAATTTACTGGCGGGAGGCGCATTCTCGATTCTTATACCATTTGTAAATGGCATTACAACAGGAGACTGGTTTTGGAAAATGCTGGCCGAAGGCAATCTGTATGTAGCTTTTACAGACCTTTTCTGGCTCGTTACGGGAATTACGTCACTTGCACTCGCCGGAATGATGCATAACAGGCCAGCACAGATTCCGGCGCAGGCCGGAGAGCAAGGGGGATTTGTAAAAAAGAAGGCTCTTCAATTGTAGCGATCAAACCGCGTGTGAAAGCATGAGCTGCGCGCCTTTGTTGAATTGCTTGTTCAGATCTTCATAAACATCGTGCGCCGTTTTACCGGGATCAAATTCCTGCCCGACAGTTGTAAAAGACTGCATATCTGAGAACTGCTCGTAAATACCCAGCGCTTTCAGTCCGATCATCGCCGCGCCTACTGCGCCGGTTTCGACGGTTTCATTCAACTTTACTTTGATGCCGAAAACATCAGTAAGCATTTGAACCCAAACCGCACTCCTGGCAAAACCACCATTGGCGTAAATGGTTTTAATAGTCTGCATATCAGGCAGGATTTTAGCAATGCCATATAGATTAAGCATAATCCCTTCCATCACAGCCCGCGCGAAATGGGCGCGTGTATGCGATATATCAAGGCCCGAAAACCCGCCTCTCACCGTAGAGCTCCACAGCGGCGCCCGCTCTCCCAGTAAGTAAGGATAAAATAGCAGCCCGTCAGCCCCGGCCGGTACTTCGGAAGCTTCTTTGATCACTGCATCAAACTCTTCATTTGGGAAAAATGTATTGACCAGCCACTCAAAAATGACCGCGCCATTGTTGGAAGGCCCACCTACGATGTAGGTTTTCTCATCCAGCAAATAGCAGAAAGTCTGCATTAACGGATCTGAATAAGGTTTATCGGAGCAAATCCGAACTGCCGCGCTGGTACCGATCGTAACCGCCATTGAGCCGGGACTGATCGCCCCGCTGCCGAGGTTTGCCAGACAGCCGTCGCTCGCGCCCATGATGAGCTTGGTGCCCGCCGGCAATCCCGCAGAATTTTTGCCTGGGATTTCTTCAATGTGGTAAGGCGAGACTGCTTTTGAAAGCTTCTCCGTCTTCAATCCCAACTTTTTCAAGGTATAAGCATCCCACTGCAATTCGCGGATATTGAACATACCCGTGGCCGATGCAATGGAATAATCGATCAGAAACGCGCCGGTGAGGCGATAGATCACGTATTCCTTGATACTTACAAATCGTTTTGCCTTGCGGTATATTTCCGGCTCATTCTTTTTGAACCACAACAACTTACACACCGGCGCCATCGCATGAATGGGGGTACCGTTGTTGTTATAAATCTTCTTTCCGATTTGCGAAGCGCGCAATTTGACGGCAATATCGGAACTGCGGTTGTCGGCCCAGATAACCAGCGCGGTCAGGTGCTTTCCATTTGCATCCAATGCCAGAACACCGTGCATGGCAGCACTGAACGAGATGCCAAGAAGCTCATTGCTTTTGCCAACCTCCTGCGTGACTTTTTTCAATGTATTGCAAACAGCCTGAAAAATTTCCTCAGGATCTTCCTCACTCCAGTCCGGCTTGGGATGGTTCATTTCATAACCTTCACTGTGAACAGCCAGGATATTACCCGTAACTGAATCAAAAGCAACGGACTTGGCGTTTGTTGTGCCGATATCACAACCGATCATGTAGGGCATTGCACGTCATTTTAGCAGCAGCAGGATCAGTTTTTGAATCGGATTAGCCGCAAATTTTACTCAAACAAAACTATGGAATAACAACTGTTATCAAAAAAACAGTCCCAAAAACCAGAAACTTGGGCAGTAATTATTATTTTCGCGAAGGAATCGATCTCAATAATAGCTTTATAAAATGTCTGAAACACCACATACCGAAACCACCGGATTATCCAGCTTTGCATACGTTGCTGCATTTGTAATCCTGTTTGTTATCCTCGCAGTATTTGCAGATTTGTTCGTTTTCATCGTCGGAACAATCGGGCTTGTGGTCACTTTTGCCGCATTCTACCGTGACAACAGCCACGACGCCGGGCACCACTGACATACTGCCGGCTGATAACAGCAACATTACCGAATGGCCAGCTCCGGAAGTGCCTGAATCACTTCCCACGAGAGCTGGCCATTCTCTTTATCCACTGTCCAGCACTCTTCGTACACACAGGTATCTTCCAGATCACGATACTCTATATTCAGGTTTTCGCCTTTCAACTGCATTCTCGCAAAACCATTGTAGCCGAGTGAATGCCTTTTGATCACAGTTCTTACGCGGCGATCGTACAGACTGATTTTACCGATATCCTTCGGATCGGGCATTTTGATCTCTACCGGCAAGCCACCGTGCCCAATGCACCGGCCGTAGGCGACAGGTCCGTTCCCATTTTTTACTTTTTCATAAATAACCAATCTGTGATCGTGGCCCCACAGCCAGATCACCGGCCTTTCCGCTTCACCAAGTAACTCCCTGATCTGTTCACCAGGCTTTACATACTCCTCCCGGAATGCAGATAAATAAGGATGGTGACTCAGAAAAACCAATCCGCGCTTGTCATTTACATCACCCAGCCTGACTACGTCACGCAGCCACGCGAGCTGTTCTTTTCGCAGGTGACAATCAGGCGGCGAAATGATTTCCAGCAGCGGCCGCCCTACCGAAGTATAGCCGGTATCAATCCCTATAATCCGCCAATGCGCATTTTCAAGACAAAAGAAACCTGCCTGCTGTGTTTTCTTCACTTCTCCGTCCAACGCATACATGGCCGGCAGCAGGTGTTGAAAGTAGGCGTTTCCATTGGAGTACATCTCGTGATTTCCCGACAATGCGAGACTCCCGGACGCACCATAGTACCAGGAAGCGTGCGGTGCCGTAAAGTTCTCTTCAATTTCTTTGGGCGTTCCTACGAAGTAGATATCCCCCATGTGAATGGTATAATCAGGCGCGTACCGCGAAACCAGGTTGGCTACTTTGTCAGACTCAGCAGTATCACTCGCCCAGTCGGACATCAATGCAATGCTGATCCCCTCGCGGGACGGAATGGAGGATTGCAGGGGATATATGCCGGTGTCGCCATTCTTGGGATATGCCTGGTACGGGTGGCGCGGTCCAAACCGGCTTTTAAGGTAATGCCAGGCGAAATCGATCAGGTTTGTTTTGAAAAACTCGGAGATCACATTGGTTGCCGAAGCTGTGTCTTTGACCCGCTTTTCATAAAGTTCAAGCTGGACCTTTGCGTGGTTTTCGGCCTCGCTGTGACCAAGGTCCAGGTATTTTTGTGCACGCTCTTGGGGAGTTTCAGGCATAATCTGTAAATACAATTGGCAAATTGCAGTATCTCAAAAATCCGTTCCGGTGGATACCAGCCTTTATCCCGCAATAAAATGATTAATCGGTGAAAATGCACCTGAGGAACGGCATTGGGACACCGAAACCTGCCGAAAGTTAATTAGTCTCCGCTCTTGTTGACAATCGTACCACTTAAAGCTACCTTTCGGGCGTTTTTTTAACCACCAAAACAAAATCGAATGAAACAAATCACTATCATCTGTTTAATGCTGCTGACAACCTGCTCAGTATTCGCGCAAAGTACCATCACAAAGCAGGTTAAGGATTGGGAAAGAGCCAAAGCCTACACGAAAGCATATCTGGACGCCATGCCGGAAGACGGTTATGCATTCAAACCTACGCCTGAGATCCGCTCCTTCGCCGGACAAATGGACCACCTGGCCGACGCCAACATTGGATTTATAGCATCAGCAACCGGCAAAAAAGGACCACTTGAAGGATCTGCAGAGAAAATGGCTGACCAATCAAAAGCGTCTGTCACCAAAGCTGTAATGGCGAGCTACGATTTTGTAATTACATCTTTACAAGGTGTAGCCGAAGCTGACTGGAACAAAAGCGTGAAGGTTTTTGGCAGGGATATCACATTGGGAGAGGCTTTCGAGAAAGCATTTGAACACCAAACCCACCATCGCGGACAAACCACACCTTACATTCGGATGAAAGGTGCAACTCCGCCGCAGGAGATGTTATTTTAAAAACAAAGAGGGTCGGCATGCCGACCCTCTTGTTTTGTACCATCTATTTGCATTAAGCTTTTGCCTTGCTTTTCAGATTATAAAGGCTGAGTGCTATGAAACTGTAAACTTTCATGGCAAATCCCGGTACGACGAAGTCACGTATCACCTCCTTTTTCTTTTCAGGGGCCGGCTCGGCCAGGGAAAGATATTTCAGTGCATATTTCAACCGCGGCCAGTAGGTATTGCCGTATTCTTTTGAAAACAGCAGCTTGTAATAATATACGCTCAGATTTTTCTTGATGCGGTCATCATACTTGTAGTTCAACTCCTTGTTGATGTTCTCGTACAGCTGAATGCGGTTGAAAAGGAAATCGGCACCGTAATGGTTGTCGGCAAAACTGGCTCCTCCCCTGTTTTTCCTGTAAACCGACATTACTTCATCGATATAGCCGATCGGTCCGCGTGTTGCGAACATGATATTACGCGGGATATCTCCACTCGTTGACAGGTTAGTCCATTCCGGATCAGGGTTTTTCGCAAAATCCTCTCTCCTGAACATCAGGCTGGAAGTCGCTATAAAACAAAGCTCATCCTCCCCGATCAGATCGTCTACTGTTATCTCAGGTTTTTTCAGCGTATTCACCAGGTAAGGCGGCGCTGCATTGTCGTCGAAAATGACGCGGGCATTATGGTAACAAGCGGAGTAATGCGGATTCGCATCCAGCATTTCCACCTGCTTTTGAAGCTTGAACGGCGAAATCAGATAATCGTCGCCGTCAAACTGGGCGATATACTCCCCTTTTGCGGCAGCGAAGGTGGACAGTGCATTGTATTTACCATTGAGGCCCATATTCTTCGGGTGCAGCAACAGCCTGATTTGATCGGGGTAACGTTGTTGGTATTCCTTCAAAATAGCCGCTGTGTTATCCTTCGAATTATCATCGCCTACCACAATTTCGAAGGGAAATGTAGTTTGCTGCATCAGAATAGAATCCAGCATTTGAGCTACAAACTTCTCGTGGTTATAGGTAACAACGCAGACGCTTACTTTTATCATAATCACTTCATCATCAATTTGGGCATTCACCGGGGGCAAATTTAGCGCATTTATTTGTCAATCGCCGAACCTGCCGGTTTAGCGGCGGTAACGCATATGCACGTCCCGTCGGCTGTTCAAGCAACCTTTTATACTCAAAATAAATTCAGAACAGCAAACCTGCTCACCGGAATGCTCTATTTTTGAACAAACACAAAGCAGTATGAACGAATCCACAC
The DNA here is from genome assembly GCF_001424405.1 of Dyadobacter sp. Leaf189. GTDB lineage: Bacteria > Bacteroidota > Bacteroidia > Cytophagales > Spirosomataceae > Dyadobacter. The sequence continues at coordinate 1,188,860 of NZ_LMPS01000001.1, read as the reverse complement.
AATCTGAAACCAAGCCTTTATTCCGCATACCTGCAATTTTCAGTCAGTTCACGAATGTGGTAGCCGCTGAAAGTACCAGGCACGGAGGTGTGAGCCCCGCGCCATTCCATTCACTTAACCTGGGCGGAACGCAGGATAGTTATGAAAATGTACTTGAAAACAACAAGCTCTTTTTTGAGGCTTTGCATATTCCTTTTGTTACAGTAGCAAAATCGCACCAGGTACATGGGACAGAGATTTTAAACGTGACAGAACCCGGTAGATTTGAAGGTTACGACGCATTGATCACGCAAATAAAAGGGATCCAGCTTGCGGTAACGGTAGCTGATTGTACGCCGATCCTGATACTCGATCCCAGAGGCAATGCGGCTGCGGCGATTCACGCGGGCTGGCGGGGAACAGTAGGGAAAATTGTTGCTAAAACGGTTTTGAAAATGCAGGAGTTATACGGTAGCAAACCTGAAAATTGCCTTGCTTACATCGGTACTTGTATCGACGAGTGCTCATTTGAAGTGGGCGAAGACGTCGCGCAGCATTTTGACGATACCTGCAAAAGATGGGACGATGAGAAAAGGAAGTTCTTTGTTGATCTCAAAAAAAGCAATCAGGCCCAGCTACTAGAAGTAGGTCTGCCTGCTGAAAACATCGAAATATCGCCTTATTCAACGGTTTTGAACAACGAAGATTATTTTTCGTACCGGAACGAAAATGGGGTAACCGGCAGAATGCTGGCTACAATCGGGTTTACAACCGGAGAGCTTAAATAAAAAAGAGCCGGCTTTCAGGCCGGCTCATGCAAATTCTAGACTTGTTCAGCAGAAGTAGTTTCCGTTTGTACAGGAGCTGGCTGTGTTGAAGCCGGTTTCTGAGCAGCGGTCCTTGCCGCTGATTTGGCGGGTGCCACTTTGGTTGAAACAGGCTTAACAGCTTTTACAGGTGCAGCAACCGGTGCTTTCGAAGAAGCTGCCGCTACGAGTGCCGCAATTTTCTCCGTTTTCTCCTTTTTACCTTCTTTTTTATCTGTTTTCTGCTTTATTTTCTTCTCTGCATTCTTCGCTTCTTTTGCCTTTTTCTTCTGAGTTTCCTTTTCAAATTTCGCAACCTTCTTCGCTAGTTTAGCGGCTGCCTTTTCGATGGATTTCTTTATTTTCTTCGATCCTGCCGAAACTGCTTCGATTTTACCTGTAAGCGTTTCCGCAAGTTCAGTTGACAACTTTTTTGTAGCCGATTTCATAAATCTGATTTTCTGTGTAGACAAAGAACAATGCTGAACCTGCAATTAGCATTTATTCGGCGACAATGACCAAATATTTGGTGTTATATTTATGTTAAATTTTTTCTTACAAATTCCCAAATTACGATCCCCGCAGAGACCGATACATTGAAAGAGTGTTTGGTACCAAACTGCGGGATTTCAATGCAGCCGTCGCTTTCCGCAATCACCTCCTGGTTTACGCCTTCTACCTCATTACCAAATACAAAGGCGCAGGGTTTTCCATTTAATGGTTCGAAATTTTGCAGATAGGTACTGCCTTCTGCCTGCTCGGCACACCACACCTGATACCCGCTTGCTTTCAGTTGTCTTACAGTATCAACTGCACTGGCGCATTTCTCCCATTCTACAGAGAGCTCGGCCCCCAGCGCGCTTCTGGTGATTTCACGGTGCGGCGGCTCCTGTGTGTAGCCACAGAGGAATATCTTTTGGGCACGGAATGCATCCGCAGTCCTGAAAAAGGAGCCTACGTTGTTTAAACTTCTGATGTTATCAAGTACAATCACAAAAGGAAATTTCTCAGCCTCCCTGAACTCCTCGACCGTCAGGCGATTCATTTCCTCAACTTCCAGCTTTCGCATATTTTTCATTTATTCTGAATGCGCAATATCGCACATAAATAAAAAAGCTCCTGAATCATATCCAGGAGCCGCATTAAATTTTCTGAGTTCTTACTTGATTTTCGTGATCAGCTCAACAATGTTTTTAACACCCAGCTTTTCAAAAATCCTTGCTTTATAGGTACTTACCGTTGAAAGTTGCAGGTTGAGCTTTTCAGCGATTTTAGCTGTTCCCAAGCCTTCTTTCAAGAGGTTCATCACATCCGTCTCGCGGGGTGACAAACTTACGATCGGGTCCGGAAGATACTCTTTCGGGTTAATGAGACGGTTGATATTCATCTGCTGCATATCCTCGCTCATGTATTTTTTGTTGTTCAAAACGCTCATTACAGCTGTTTTAAACTCTTCTTCCGGCGCATCTTTGGACAGATAACCGTCTGCACCTGCTTGAAGGTACATCAGGCCGTATAGCTGTTCATCGTAGCTGGAAAACATCAGTATCCTCGTTCCCGGGGATTTCTGACGAATGGTTTCAACCATTTTAGTTGTATTGCCTCCTGGGATATTGATATCCAGGATCAGAAGGTCGTATGCTTTTACTTCAATTTCCTGAAGTATCTTATCAAAATCGTCAACGTCCGAAATGGTAGAGTCCGGAATCAATGATTTGAGGAGGTGCTTCGTACCGATTCTCACTACTGCATGATCTTCGGCGATAAGTATGTGTTTCATGGATGGGCTCGGGCCAATTATATGTATGAAATCTGATTAAATTAAAGCTAAGCGCCGCTTGTGTACACTTAACAACTAAATTCAAAGACCTGATTACCAACCTATGCAATTACCGTACACTCGAACCGGACTGTTTGAATAATTAACAAAAATAGTAATCTGCATTGTATTAAACATAAAAAATATCAAATTAGTATACCATTTATTTCCAAATAACGCTTACACACGCTTGTTCATTCGGGATTTACAAAAGGCACCTATTTTTTCTTGTGACAATGGTCGAATAACTATGATGGTGTTTGACGAATACCCCCTTTGCAGTCACGAGACCTCACTTTCTGATTTTCTGTTCTTCAAGGGTTCGCATCTTCAATTGACAAACTCTCCTGTTCAGACCTTTTTAATGGCTAGAAATTGTTCTCATCAGATCATAGCCGAATTTCACTGTAATGTAGACGTTGCCGGCTGCTGGGTTTCACTGCTGAAAGCTCCGTTTGGAGGACTTACTTTTCAGGAAAACTGCACAAACAGCGAGCTGATTTTCATGCTGCATTCGATCAGGGACTGGCTTGCACGAAGTTCGTGTAAAACTCTAATTATCAAAACCCCTCCCTCCTGTTATTATCTCGAAATTCACGAGAAAACGCATTGGAATTATATAAATACTGGTTTCAATCCATTTCGTACCCTTATAAACCAATATATTCTTGTAACCGAAACACAATTCACAACCGTAATCAGCAGTACTGCGGCGCGTAGATTACGAAAAACTCTAAACGCAGGTTTCAAGGCCACACTAGACATGAACACTCCTTCTGCGCAGATATACTCGTTTATCTATAAGTGTCATACGCAAAAAGGATACCCGCTTCCGGTTTCGCAGGAAGAGCTTGCTAAACTGACGCAAACTTTCCCCAACCACTTCCTGACATTCACTGCCTCCCACAAAAGTGTGATTGTAGCTGTCATCATCGCCGTACGTGTAGCACCACACGTACTCTATCTTTTCCTGTCCGACTACGACAATGCATATGCTGCATTCAGTCCCATTATTCTTCTCACGCAGTGCTTATACGAACACTGCCAGCAGGAAGATTGCCAGATCCTCGACCTCGGGACTTCCCTCGATCATCTTGGCAACGAAAAAGAATCGTTAAGCCGGTTTAAGCGCAATCTTGGAGCGAGGGAGTGCATGAAAATCACATATCGCTGCGAGATTTAATCAGATACCCAGACAATTTCCGTCCCGGTAAAACACGCTCGTGCAAGTTTCGATACCTACGATAGGCGTCATACCTATGAAATCAAGCCGGCGAAACCCTTTTTGTGCGAGATGTTCTTTTGCGCGCTGGTACCATTCCCTTTCTGAATTATCCAGAATGATCACACCGTCCGGAGTAAGAAAGTCGGAAGCGAAAATGGCGCATTTAACCCTGTTGCGACCGTCAACGACAATGATATTATATGATTCACCCGTAGATTTTACTGCCTGAATGTAACTATCTCCCAGCGGTTTTTCCAGCAAGGTTGTGTTTACAGGGAGCCGGGGACCAATTTGTCTGATCCATGCATTTTCATGTTCCACAGCTGTGATGTGCTTCACCAGACCTGCATACCAGATTGTAGAGTTACCGGATCCGTATTCAAAAACACGAAACTCTGGTTTCAACCTGGGTTTTAGAAAAAGTATAAATGGATAAGTGTACCAGGGAAGCGGCTTTCCGTTTGCGTCGACGGACTGTTTTGAATGAAAGCTTTTGAACCAGCCATATTGCTTTAAGGCCCCGTCAAGATGAAGCTGGACAACTCCGCCGAGACCTACCTTATTCAATAAACCCCACGCGCTATTTTTTATTTGTTTTAACATTGATCGATCTGCTAGGCATTGTTTGCCACAAACCTACGAATTAATGTACTTTTCTCTCAAAACTGCCGCAATGCGCTCTGCTGCTTTTCCATCCCAACCAAAAGGATATGGAGTCTCTTTTATCGGCTCCGACAGAATCCTATCTATCACAGCTACGACTTTCTTCGCAGTATAATCAGCGACAAGGTGATTTGTGCCTTCCATTACCGTGACCGGTCGCTCGGTTTCGTTGCGGAGCGTAATGCAGGGGATGCGCAAAAATGTAGTTTCCTCCTGTATGCCACCCGAATCTGTGACAACCAGTCTCGCATTCTTGATCAGGTTTGTAAACTCAAAATATCCCGCCGGAAGAAGTAAACTACAATTTTTGATTTCAGTGAATGCCGATAACAGATTGAGCTGATTGATATTATTAAACGTCCGCGGGTGCGCCGGGAAGATTACGTGATACCTGCTGCACAAGACCCGGATCAGGTCCAGCAACTTTTCGAGCTCCGGCTTACTGTCAACATTTTGTGGCCGGTGCATGGTAAGCAACACATAAGGATCCGTGATACCCTGCAATTCCAGCAGCTCGACACGATCTATTTCATGCATGCAATGCACCAAAGAATCGATCATCACATTTCCGGCAAAATGAATGCGCTCTGAGGGAATATTTTCTTTGCGCAAATTCTCAACAGCAGCTGCTTCCGTTGCAAACAGATCCTCTGAAATCGCATCGATCATCATGCGGTTCAGCTCTTCCGGCATTTGACGGTTTCCGCAGCGCAACCCTGCTTCGACATGCGCCACGGGCACATGCAGTTTGGCAGCGACAAGTGCGCAGGCAAGCGACGAATTTACATCACCTACCACAACAACCAGGTCTGGCCTTTGCTTCTTCACAGTTTTCTCGAAAGCCAGCATGATCTTCGCTGTCTGCTCGGTTTGGGTCCCTGCCCCTACATTCAGGAAATAATCAGGCTTCGGCAAACCCAGCTGGCGAAAGAATATACCCGACATTGAGAAATCGCTGTGCTGCCCGGTATGTACCAGTTGCGTCGTAAATTCAGGGCATGCATTGAAAGCGCGGTACAGAGGTGCTATTTTGATAAAATTAGGCCGCGCACCTGCGACAATCAGTATTTTCATAGGCTATCTGCTGCATTTTATCTTATTTCGTCCTGCCAATCAAGTTCATCAAATGGGGATTATTGTTCGTCAGGGATTTAAAAGTTCTATTGTTTCTTATGTCGGAGTAATCATAGGGACTTTCAATATACTGATCCTCTACAACCAGTTTATGACGCAGGAGCAGCTTGGCCTTTATGCCTCTACCCTGCTCACTTTCCCCGTGATTTATATGTCTTTCGCGCTGCTCGGAGTGCCTTCTGTGGCAGTGCGTTTTCACAGCCGGTTTCAGGATGAAGTGGCCCGGCGGCAGCTTTTTACATTCATCATTGTGACTCCGCTGGTGGGTTTGGCAGCATTTGTATCGCTGTATTTGCTCTTCAAACCTCTCTATTTAAAGTTTTACCTCGACCATTCTCCTCTGCTGGTTAAGTACTATTACGTTTTCATTCCCCTAACGGTCGGGATGGTTTATTTACTGGCGCTGGAATCCTACTCACGCATTAACCTGCGCATTGCTGTACCTTCTCTGATCCGCGAAGTGGGCCTGAGGCTGGCGAATAGTTTGCTGGTTATCTTATTTGGTTTCAAAATCATCAATTTTGATACAATGGTGTGGCTCACTGTCCTGAGCTATGCACTCGCAATCACTGCGATGCTCGTCTATCTATATTTTCAGAACAGACTTTACACTTCGCTGGATTTCGGGTTTATCAAGCATCCTGCATTCCACGAGATGTATCGCTACGGACTTTGGGTATTACTTGGAGGAGCCAGTGCCGCATTGCTCCCGCACATCGAAAAAGTGCTTTTGCCCGCCTTCGAAGGTGGACTTGGGAACACTGCCATATTTGATATTGCCTCCCGAATCGCGCTCGTGATCTCCATTCCCCGGAACAGTATCGTGATGATCAGTGCGCCTATTATTTCAGAAGCTTACGCCAAAAATGATATCGGCCACATCGACAGTATTTACAAAAAATCCTCGCTGAATCTTTTCATTATCGGCACCTTCCTTTTCCTCGGGATTTGGTGCAACATCGATTCTATCTTCGGACTGATCCCCAAATCTGACATTTATGCGCAGGGAAAGTGGGTGGTACTGATGGTGGGCGTATCCCGCATTGCGGATATGGCGACGGGCCTGAACTCGGAGATACTTACCAATTCGAAATTTTACCGGTATGATATCGTCTTCATGCTTTTCTTCACGATTTTACTGCTTTTCAGTAACCAGATATTGATCCCGATGTTTGGCTACAATGGAGCTGCTGCGGCCGCGCTGTTTTCCACGATTACATACAACTTTATAAAGCTCTTTTTTATCAAGCGTAAAATGGGCATCCAACCCTTTACAGCCGGCACTGCAAAAGTGGCTGTACTGGCGGCGCTGGCTTACCTGGCAGTTTACTTTATCCCCCACCCGACTGACCAGAAAAACCTCTATGCGGTGATCATCGACGTACTGCTGAGATCCGTTATCGTGACGGTTATTTTCGGGGGAGGAATTCTGGCCTGGAAGGTTTCCGAGGATATTTCGACGGGCATCGGAACAGGTTGGAGTTTTGTAAAAACAGGGGTTTTGAAGAGAAAATAACCTTGTTGCAGACGCCCGCGCACCTGGGATGTGCTTTTCCTTTCTGGCATTTGTGTTTTTAACTTTGCTATCTTTGACTATCAGCCGCCTGAGCTTTCGGGCACATTTAAAATTTCATCTTCTCAATGTCATTTAAACAAAAAATAGTAGCCGGCCTGTTGAAAGAGCCTTTCAGCAAGTTTCAATTAACTACTTACGACCGCAGCAAACCCATAAATATGGTGGTCGGTTCTATGTATTCCGTTTACAAAGGCTGGATACATTCTGATATCGAGACATTGAACCTGTTGAAGAAAAGCGACTGGCAAAAGTATTTTGATGAAAACTCCATTGACAGGATCCTGGCTGAACACGTTTGGGAACACCTGACACCTGAAGAGGGAAAACTGGCATTCCTGCATTGCTATCAATTCCTGAAACCAGGCGGATTTCTTCGTGTAGCCGTGCCCGACGGTTATCATCCCGATCCTGATTATATCAACTACGTGCGACCTGGCGGGACCGGTGAAGGTGCCGATGATCATAAGATCCTTTACAATTACCAGCTGATGTCCGGCTTCCTGCAAGAGATCGGCTTCTCAGTTAAGCCACTGGAATATTTCGATGAGCACGGTCAGTTTCATAAAAATCCCTGGAAGGTGGAAGACGGAATGGTACGACGCTCCGCCGACCATGACGACCGCAACAAAGGCGGAAAGCTTGGTTATACCTCATTGATTATCGACGCATTCAAAAATTAATGGATTTGTCTGACCAGCTTGCTCCGATCGTTTTATTCTGCTACAACCGCCCCTGGCACCTGGAACAGACAGTGAGATCGTTACAGGCAAATACGCTGGCGACCAGAAGTGAGCTTTTTATCTACTCCGACGGTCCGAAAAATCAAGAAGACCAGAATGCGATCCGGCAAATCAGAGCCTATCTCGACCAGCTAAACGGGTTCAGGAAAATTACCATTATCAGGTCGGAGCATAACCAGGGACTTGCTGCTTCTGTCATAAAGGGGGTTACTGAGGTGATCGAACAATATCGCAAGGTGATCGTGCTGGAAGACGATATGCTCACTACACCCGACTTTCTGGACTTTATGAATAAGGCGCTGAATGTCTTTGAAGCGCGTCACGATATTTTCTCTGTTACGGGCTACACGCCCCCAATTTCAATTCCCGAAACTTACCGGAATGATCTGTTCCTGGTGCCGCGCGCGAGCTCCTGGGGCTGGGGTACGTGGGCGCATAAATGGGAGAAAGCAGATTGGGGAATGCAGGATTTTTCTGATCCTGAAAAAACAGCCGCATTAAAAAAAGCCCTGATTAAAGGCGGGGACGATCTCTGGCCGATGCTCATCAAGCAGCAGAAAGGTATCATCGATTCCTGGGCGATCCGATGGACACTGGCACAGGCCAAAAATCAGGCTTACGGGCTCTATCCGGTCCATTCAAAAATAAAAAACATTGGAACAGACGGCAGCGGCACTAATTTTACATTCAAATCTACCGGGTACGGACAGGAACTGAAAATAGGGAACGTAAGTATGGACCCGCATTTGGAACCTGACGAATTGCTAATCAACCAGTTCCGGAAGTATTACAATCTACCGGTTTCTGTCAAAATCAAAAACTGGATCAAATACCGCATTTGACCCCACTTATATGTACTGGCTGCGCTATCTGCTGAAAGAACCTTACAATTCACTCCATACACCTGCCGGACGGGAGTTTGTCGGATTGTTGTTTAAATATGGAAACAGTCCGAGACACAAGCGCACGCAGGTCAGTTTCGGGAAATACCAGCTGACAGTGCCGGATACCATGTCATTTCTTTGGCAGCACAAGGAAATTTTCGCTGACGAATTCTACTACTTCGAAACACCAAACTCTGCACCCGTAATATTCGACTGCGGTGCTAATGTTGGTATGAGTGTTTTGTATTTCAAGAAACTTTATCCAAATGCGAAGATCACAGCATTTGAAGCCGAGCCGGAAATTGCATCGCTGCTCCGGAATAACCTGTCCGCGAACTCCATAGGTGATGTAGAAATCGTGGATAAAGCTGTGTGGACCGACGAAGAAGGTATCTGGTTTGGCAGCGAGTCCGCTGATTCGTCCTCTATTTACTCCACATCCGCAAAAAAGAAGATTGCATCTATCCGTTTGCGCGACTATTTACTTGCTGAAAAGCACATTGATTTTCTTAAAATAGATATTGAAGGCGCAGAGAAAGAAGTTTTAAACGATTGCGAGGATCACTTGCAGCATGTTCAAAACTTATTCGTAGAGTTCCATTCTTACGTCAACAATCCGCAAGACCTGGCGGCAGTAATTACTGTTTTCGAGAAAAACGGGTTCAGGTACTACATCGATACTAATCAGCACCGCCTTAAACCATTTACAAACCACAAGTACCGCGGCAACGAGATCATGGACCTGCAGCTAAACATTTTCGGCTGGCGCGAATAAGTTGGATTAAAGCCGGGAATCAACCATTTCTCTCGGCAATACCGATTTCAGATCAAATATGACGGATTCGGCATTCGTAAAGCTGTTGAAATCAAGCTGATTGTAAATGTCGTGGGCCACCACAAGTACAACTGCCTCATACCTCCCCTCAGGCTCAGCCGCAAGCTGGATACCAAACTCTGACAGTGCCTGCTCTGCCGAAGCCCAGGGATCGTAAATATCGATTTGTAAGCCAAAGTCAGACAGCTCCCGATACACGTCAACAACGCGTGTGTTACGCATATCCGCACAATTTTCTTTAAATGTGATACCCAGCAGCAGTACCCTGCTCCCCTCCACTTTATGGCCTTTTTTGATCAGGAGCTTTACCAGTTTATTGGCGACAAACACGCCCATTGTATCATTAACACGCCTTCCCGATAAAATTACCTGCGGATAATAGCCGAGCGACTCCGCTTTGTAAGCCAGGTAATAAGGATCAACTCCGATACAATGCCCGCCAACCAGCCCGGGTTTATATTTAAGAAAGTTCCATTTGGTCGCAGCAGCCTCAAGCACCTCCGTTGTATCAATATTCATTCTGTCAAATATCAGTGCAAGCTCATTTACGAAGGAAATATTTACATCGCGCTGCGCATTTTCAATCGCCTTGGAGGCTTCCGCAACTTTGATACTTGGTGCCAGATACGTTCCTGCTTCAATCACAGAATTATAAAGCTGATCAACTAAACGCGCTGTGGTAGGAGTTGAGCCCGAAGTTACCTTTTTGATTTTGGTAAACGTATGCACTTTATCTCCCGGATTGATCCGCTCGGGGGAATAACCACAGAAGAAATCAACATTGTACCTGAGTCCGCTATGCGCAGCCAGCACGGGAACACAGTCTTCTTCCGTACAACCCGGATACACCGTAGATTCATAAATGACGATATCGCCATTTTTAAGGTACTTTGCAATGGTACTGCTTGCTGCGAGCAGCTGTATCAAGTCCGGCTTTTTGTTGTTATCAACCGGAGTGGGAACTGTTACAATGAAAACATTGCATTCCATTAAATCATGCTCACTTTCTGAAAGGCGCAGCTTGGACGCATTTGCTAAATCTTCCGTAGAAATCTCCTTTGTTACATCGTCACCACGACGCAGCTCAGCTACCCGCTGGCTGTTGATATCGTAACCCAGTACATCGTATTTTTGACTAAACGCGATTGCCAGCGGCAGACCTACATAACCCAATCCTATTACCGCGATTTTACCTTCAAATTCAGGAAGCATTCTGTGTGCATGTTTAATGTCGGGCATAAAACTATGCATATTTCAACCTACCAAAAAATTTCAATTTACCCCGTTACCAAAGCTAAAAACCGACGTATTGGTTGTATAGAACATCTTAAATACGTTTATGGATTTACAAATCATTCAAAACAAAGTATTTGTTATTCGCGGCTGTAAAGTAATGCTCGACTACGATCTGGCAGAAATGTACAAGATCGAAACCAAAGCACTGAAACAGGCCGTCCGAAGGAATATGGACAGGTTCCCGCCCGATTTTATGTTCGAGCTGACGCAAAAGGAGTACCAGGTTTTGAGGTCACAAAATGTGACCTCAAGTCCAGGCGGTAACAGGTACCTGCCATTTGCATTCACCGAGCAAGGTGTCGCTATGCTTTCCAGCGTGTTGAAAAGCACGAAAGCGCTGGAAGTAAACATTACGATTATGCGTGCATTCGTTAGAATGCGGCAGAATTACCTGGACTCTGCCGAACTCAGGCAGCGAATTGAAGCCATTGAGCTCGAAATGGAGACAAAGTTTGAGGATATCCACCAGGCATTGCAATACCTGCTTGATCCGCCCCAGCCAGCACGCGCGACCATTGGTTTCAAGTCAGGCGAATGATTACCTGGCGTAAGGATTTGGTGGAAAAACGTGTACCTGAAAGCCTTCTCTTTGCATGGCACTTAAAACCTGTGCAGAGGGTACTTTCTTAAAAATGACTGCGCAAAGTACCTGTGAGGGCATTAACGTAGCCTTCGTAAGAAAATCGTGAAACGCCAGCTTGCGCTTTATCTTCCTGAAAGCAGGAGACGAATCATCTGCCTTTTCCTGGCTGTATGAAGGGTGGTAATAGTTATTGTTAATGCCTTTAAATGCAACCATCGGGAGACCCATACCATTTGCAAGCTTGTCCATCTCCCGCTCCGAGAGCTTGAAAACGTAATTGCCGACTTCCTCAAACGAATACCTGTTCTTCCAATATTTTTGTAAAGCATTTGTATCAAAACGATCGAAAATATTTCGTAGCGCCAATAAAAAGGGCATTTTAGAAATCGGGTCGTGGGGCTCGACCAGTATGACCGCCTCTCTGGCAACGCGGAGCATTTCATAAACGCCCAAATACGGGCGGGGAAAGTGATGATAGGCTTCTTTACAAAAGATATAATCGAAGCTACCGTCAGGAAAAGTGAGTTTTTCAACGTTCTCGACAGCATATTTTTCAATAAACCCCCGCGATCTGGATAATGGAAGAAAAGCTTCTGAAATGTCGGTAGCAGTCACATCCAGCCCCTTTTTGTAAAAGTGATTGGCATCAAAACCGTAACCATCCCCTACTGTAAGCCACGTTTTCGACTCTGTTACAAAAGGATCAGTCAATGTAAGCATCCGCTGGTGAATCCAGTGGTTGATGGTTTTATGCTGATTATCATACTCCCACAGCTCAATAGCCCTGTCTTTCGCCTCCTTTGTCGCGTATTGGACATCGTACCATTCCGAATGCGCCTCGTGGCTGCGCTTTTCATTAGACATTATCGTCAGTTTACTTAGTTCAGGATAAAGATAGATCAACGAATAAAATTTTTAAGCGAGGAACTGTTTAATTTTACCGCTATCAAACATTAACATCCCTTCGGAAACCGTCGGCAAAGTTCATTTACATGGTACTTCATTTAAGTACGTTTCATTTGGAAGGAGGCGCAGGAGTGGCAGCTGCCCGGTTGCATCAGGCATTATTAAAGTCGGGTATCGAATCCAGTCTGCTTGCTGCATTTCCTTCAAAAGAGGAGCAAAATGTTTATGGATTAGGCAATTCAAAATGGGACCTGCGAAAAATGTGGGCCCGGTTTACCGCCGAGCGGCTCCTTTTTTACCCGCAGGAAGCAGATCAGTCAGTGAGGTTTGCGTTCTCCCCTGCTGGGATTGGAGCAGATATTAGCGCACATCCATTAGTCAGAAAGGCAGATATCCTGCATTTGCATTGGATCAACTTCGGGTTTCTTTCACTCCAATCTCTCGAAAAGCTTTTTGCATTAAATAAACCCATTGTATGGACAATGCACGATATGTGGACAATGACCGGTGGCTGCCATTACAACCGCGGCTGCGAGCGGTTTCTGTCACATTGCCAATACTGTCCTTATCTGGCAAAGCCCGACATTTACGACATTTCCTTTACACAATTTGAAGCAAAAAAGGCACTTTATTCGCAGGCCAAAACAGCCCTGATCTCTCCCAGCTTGTGGCTGGATACACTCGCCAAAAAAGCGGCGCTTACCAGGAATCTCAACTCATTTTGCATTCCAAACTGCATTGACACTACCTTGTTCAGGCCGGTAGACAAGCTTGCAGCGCGCCACGCATTCGGGTTGCCTGCTGATAAAAAGCTGATCCTGTTTACCGGAGCAAACATTCAGGATAAAAGAAAAGGCTTCGTTTATTTCAAACAAGCTTTGGAGTGCATGAAGTCCGTTTCGGCAGGAATTGAGGTGATGCTCTTTGGAAAAGCAGATGTGTCCGGCTTCTCGGATTTCCCCGTTCCCGTACATTATATAGGCAAGATCAGCGATACAGAAACGATGGTGAATGCTTATAATGCCGCTGACCTGATCGTAGTACCATCATTGGAAGATAATCTGCCGAATACAATCATGGAGGCAATGGCCTGCGGCACTCCTGCGGTTGGATTTGATACCGGGGGAATTCCGGAAATGATCGATCATCAGCTAAATGGATTTGTTGCTGAACAAAGGTCTGCCGATTCACTTGCAGCCGGGATCAGCTGGGTGCTGGAACAAAACGGATCGCCTGCCTTGTCAGCGGCCGCCCGCGAAAAAGTTGTTAATCATTATTCAGAAAGCCTGATCGCTTCGCGCTACCAGGCTATTTACAATTCATTATTGAATGGATAGCCAGCCGATTATAACGATCATAACAGTAACCTACAATGCAGAAAAGTACGTGGAGCGCACATTGCGCAGCGTACAAGCGGCACTTTCACAAGTTGCTGATCCCTCACCGATCGAATACCTGATTATCGATGGGCTTTCAAAGGATACTACGCTGTCGATTTGCCACCAGTATTCGTCCATTATTTCCCGGATTGTTTCAGAAAAAGACCGGGGGATTTATGATGCGATGAACAAAGGAATGCAGTTGGCGGGCGGACAATATCTCTGGTTCCTTAATGCCGGCGACGAGATTTTCGATAGCAAGGCACTCGCCGGTTTGCTTTCGGCAACTGCCACGGGAGCCGATGTATATTACAGCGACGCAATGATGGTGGATGAAAGCAACCGTGAACATGGTCTCCGGAGCCAGTTTACGCCGCACTCCTTGCCGGAGAACATTCAATGGACAGATTTTGCATTAGGGATGAAAATTTGTCACCAGGCATTTATTGCCCGGAAGCAAGTCGCTCCTATTTATGATATCTCCAATCTGAGTGCAGATATTGATTGGGAAATTACGTGTCTCAAACGTGCTGGCCGAGTGCAATTTCTGCCGTTCGTTCTATGTCGGTACCTAATGGGCGGCACCTCCGTTCAAAATCACCGCCGCTCGCTTGTCGACCGCTTTCTGGTCTTGCAAAAACATTTCGGAACGATCCAGGCGAGTTTCAATCACCTCCGCATTTTCTGGCGCGGGGCCGTTTTTACGATGCGCAGGGGCAGGTACTGGTAAGCTTCCTTCTTTTTTTACTCCTATTTTTCATTTCTAGCAAATTGGACTCGGAAAACGGGTTTAGACTAGCTGTTGTCCTATTTTTTACCAAAATCCTAATATGCAAATTTTGCTTAAAATCCCATATTTTTCCTAACAAAATTTGGTACAACTTTCATTAACGATATATTTGTTTTATCAATTATATAAATAACCAAACCTATCGTTATGAAAAAAATTCTGCTATTTGCATTTTTTTTCTGTGTGATTGCATGGGTGTCAGCAAACGGCCAAGATGTTAGAGTCACAGGAAAAGTAACAAGCGACGACGGCTCGGGACTACCGGGGGCGTCCGTACAGGTGAAAGGGAGCACCAACGGGACGCAGACAGATGCACAGGGAGATTATTCCATCAGTGTTCCAAATTCTTCATCCATCTTGATTTTCAGCTTTGTGGGAATGACCTCACAGGAGATCGCTGTTGGTAACCAAAGTGTGATCGATGTAAAGCTGGTGAGCGATACCCGCAATTTGAGCGAGGTGGTTGTTACCGGTTTTGGTTCACAGATCAAGCGTGATGTGACCGGAAATATCGCCCAGGTGAAGGGTACCGAAATCCAGAATATGCCTGTTGCAAGTGTCGACGCTGCATTGCAGGGAAGAGCAGCAGGTGTATATGTAAACAGCGGAACAGGGAAGCTTGGACAGGCGATCAATGTTCGGGTGCGTGGAAATTCTTCTATCAGCGCAAGCAGCCAGCCACTCTATGTGATCGATGGAATGCCGGTAACTACCTCCGATGTAAGCAATAGCACCGGTGGGGCAACCAACCCGCTCGCAGACTTTAACTCCAATGATATTGAATCCATTGAAATCCTGAAAGATGCTTCTGCGGGAGCTATTTACGGTTCACGTGCAGCAAATGGCGTGGTACTTATCACGACCAAAAGAGGGAAGGCTGGAAAAACCAATGTAAGTGTTAATTACCAGATCGGTTCTTCGGAAGCCACCCGCCGGGTTGACTTCCTGAATGCGGAACAGTATGTGAAATTCTATACAATGGCGGCTAACAACCGCGACCGCATTGACGGTGTGGACCCGAATGATCCTGATTCGTACACGCAATACATGCTGGGCGAAGGTGGATTTTTAGATAATTATAGCCTTGGAACGTACGGCACTCCCGATCAGAAAGAGTACCTGTGGCAAGATCAGGCTTTCCAGAAAGCGCCCCAGCAGCAGCTCGATTTTCAAATGAATGGAGGTAATGAAAAAACCAAATTCTTCATTTCCGGCCAATATCTTGATCAAAAAGGAACCATCATCGGAAACAAGCTGGATCGCCTTTCAGGTCGCATCAACCTTGACCACCAGGCTTATAAATGGTTACAGGTAGGCCTTTCAATGGGTCTGGCAAGAACGGTAAACAAACGTCTGCCTGGTGACAATGCGTTTTCTAATCCATTGCAAATGGCGGCATTAACGCCATTGACACCATTCAATGACCCTGAAACGGGCTTACCTACTGGTACCCCTCCGGGAGAAGTTGGCGTGCCGCTGTACTTCAATCCGATGATCTCCATCAAATATGCGAGCTTCGTTGCGACCACTTCCAGGAACCTGACCAATGCATACGCGCAGATTAACCTGGTACCTGGCCTGAGATTCAGAAGTGAGCTGGGAATTGACATTTTGAACCAGAACGAAGAGAGTTACTACCAAACGCAGAATATCAGGAACGTTAGTACAGCGGTTGCCGGGTTGGGTGAGAATTTTGCAACGTTTATCACCAACTATAATACCAACAACTTCTTCTCATACGAGAAGGTGGTGAACAACCATACTTTCGACGGTACATTAGGTATGTCTTACCAGCAATCACAAAGCAGGGAGAACTTTGTCGAAGGAACCCAGTTTCCTTCCAATTCATACAAAAAGATCGCGAGTGCGGCTACGAAATCAGGCGGTAGCTCATCCGAAACCAACTACCGTTTCCTTTCGTACTTCCTCCGGGTAAACTATAAGTTCTCTGACAAGTACCTGCTATATGCCAGCGCGAGGATCGATGGTTCTTCCCGTTTCGGTGTCAATTCACGTTATGGATTTTTCCCGTCAGTCTCTGCGGGTTGGGTGCTTACAGAAGAGAACTTCCTGAAAGATAATGCTACTCTCAGCTTCCTGAAACTGAGAGGGAGCTACGGTTCAACAGGTAACTCTGAAATCGGCGACTTTCCGCAACTGGGCTTGTTTTCGGGTGATGCAGGTTATGCAGGAGCAGCCGGACAGCGTCCTTCACAACTGGCAAACCCTGACCTGAGATGGGAAACAACCAGACAAGCTGATTTGGGTATCGACTTCGGTATTTTCAACAACCGGATCAATGGAGAGATTGACTACTACGAGAAGAAAACTACGGGCTTATTGCTTGCAGTGAACGTTCCTGCAACAACCGGTTTCTCTACCAAAGTGGCCAACGTAGGCAAGCTGCAAAATAAAGGTTTTGAATTTGTACTGAACACACAAAACCTGATCGGCAAGTTTAAATGGAACACTTCGCTCAATTTTGCGACCAACCAAAACAAGGTTACTGACATTCAGGGACAGATTATTGAAGGCGGTATCCGCAATATGAACCGCGTCATGGAAGGTCAGCCGGTTGGCGTTTTTTACACAGTGGAATATGCTGGTGTTGATCCTGCAAACGGCGATGCCCTTTTTTACAAAAATACAGAAAACGACCCCCGCGGCACAGTTACCAACAACCTGTATAACAGCGCACAAAGGATCGCAGCAGGAAGTCCAAACCCTAAAATTGTGGGTGGTATTACCAATACATTCTCTTTCAAAGGGCTGGACCTGAATGTCTTCTTTAACGGAGTTGCAGGTAATAAGATCAATTTCTACGGAGTAGGCCAGTATTCTTCTGCAAACGGGATTTATGAGGATAACCAGACTGCCGACCAGATGAATGCATGGACTCCTGAAAACCCGAACACGAATGTTCCTGAGGCGCGTTTTTATCGTGGAAACGGAAACCAGGCGTCTACACGCTACATTCTTGACGGATCTTATCTGCGTTTACGCTCGGTGACACTGGGCTACAACCTGCCTTCGAGCATTACAAGCAAAATCAAAATGGAGCGTGTGCGTGTTTACGTATCAGGACTTAACCTGGCGACATTTACCAACTACAAAGGCTGGGATCCCGAAGTTAACACGGACGATCTGGCCGAGGCAGATACAAAATTTGCTTTGGGAAATGACTTTTATACAGCACCACAGCCACGCACGATCATGTTTGGTATCAACGTCGGTTTTTAAATCGCATTCAGCTTATCAATTCATCTGAATTATGAAAAAAAGAACATATATATACTCCCTGGTATTTGCCGCGGGATCTTTTCTACTGACAGCCTGTGACAACAGACTCGACGTTGCCCCAACCCAAAGTATTGACGAGGAAGCTGCGCTAAGTACTTCCCGTGACGTAGAGGTGACGCTGATCGGCGCCTATGATGCATTGCAGGATCCTGATGTTTACGGAGGCGCTTTCCAATATTCTTCCGAACTGCTTGGTAACAGTGATGAGCTGGGTTTTGGTGGAACTTTCCAAAATTTGCTTGAAATGTACAACAAGCAAATTACCACACAGAATGTAACCTCACTGGCTACATGGAGAGATTCCTATGTGACGATCAACCGGTGTAACAATGTGCTTTCTGCATTGAATATCGTGGATGAAGACAAACGTGCACGCATTGAAGGAGAAGCCAGGTTTATCCGTGGCTCTGTTTATTTCGATCTCGTAAGGCTGTTTGCAAGAGCCTGGGGCGATGGAGATGCAGCCCAAAATCCAGGTGTACCGATTGTACTCAAACCAACACGCGTAGTAACAGAAGCAGATCAAATTGCGCGGAATTCAGTTGCGGAAGTTTACCAGCAGGTCCTGGAAGATCTGAATGCGGCAAAGTCGCTTCTCCCTGAGGGTAACACCATTTACGCCAATAAATTTGTCGCGGCGGCCCAGCTTTCCCGTGTGTATTTAATGCAATCCAATTTTGCAAAAGCGCGTGACGAGGCGAATGAAATCATCGAATCAGGTGAGTATCCTCTTGCAACGGACTTTAATTCATTGTTTTACACTTTCATGAGAAATGGAGGAGCTAATCCAAGAGAGTACATTTTCTCGATGGTTGTAACGCAGCAGGATGGGATCAATGACCTGAACACCTACTTCGGCGCTACGATCGACGATATTCCGGGCAGCTCCGGACGTGGTGATATCAGGGTACTTCCCCGGCACCGCAACCTGTACGAAGCAGGCGATGTACGCGGTCAGTTTTTTGTAAGCTCCATTAATACTTACACGCAGAAGCACATTGATCAGTTTGGCAATGTATTGCAATTCCGTTCAGCAGAAATGTACCTGACACGCGCGGAAGCGAATTTCCGTCTTGGAACAGCTGTGGGCGCAACTCCGCTTGCTGATGTCAACCGAATCCGCAAACGTGCAGGTATAAAGGATTTGACAACATTGACTCTACCTGCCATTTTGAAGGAAAGACACCTGGAACTTGCATTTGAAGGCCACATGCTGCACGATATCAAACGTAACAAAGGCAATGTAGGCGCGCTACCTTACGATTCACCCAGGCTGATCCTGCCGCTTCCGCAGCGCGAGATCGATGTAAATAAAAAGCTGGTGCAAAACGAAGGATATTAATCCCGAATAGCCACACCTACCAACAAAAAAGCACTTCTCAACGAAGTGCTTTTTTGTTGGTCCTCTAAACTGAATATCTTACTGCCAGCTGATCCAGGCTTTCGCATCCTTTGCACTTACCATATCATAAGTTGTTTCCGAAGTTTGAATGAGATAGAATCCATTTGGCTCGTATAACAGCTCAGCCGTTTTGGCGATTGGACCAGTTGCGGGAACCGCTCCAAACTTCGCATATTCTTTGAATATTATCCGGCCGTCAGCGGTAAAGGTAGGTCTGGCAGGCGCAAAGGCGTAATCAAAAATGTACGATTCTTCGCCAAGAAAAATCGGCCCAAAAATATCATATCTTTTGTCAACCCCGGGCTGATAAGTGAAATAGGCATATATACTCTCTCCATACTTTACATCTTTTACTCCAAGTGCGTCATCTACACCGTTAACATGGAAAACATCCCTGGTCCGCCAGTCGCGCCCTGATTCGATTGGCTCCTGCCACCATCTTCTTGAAGCTGCCAGATCTACCGCGAGCGGTTTGATAGCACTTTGCACGGTTGTAGCTACGTTTCCCGCATTAAACTTTAACTGAACTGTGCTTTCGGTCCAGCTGAAATTATTGAATCCATTAATCGTCTGCGATCCATTTACGAGCGGATTAAGGAAGACAAGATTGCCTCCGCTGAAATAATAGCCAGTGGTAAAATTCTTTGGCGTACTCCCATCCAGCCAGGTCAGCTTAATGGTGCGTGCTTTCAAATTGGGTGTCACCTCGTAAGTGACATTTCCTACTATGATCCTTTTGAAGTAGGCCTGGTATTTGGCGATATTATTGAAAAGCAATGCTTTGGCAAGATCTCCATTGGTAAAGGCGGCCGCCTGGGCTTGCGTAGCTTTGGTAAGAACCAGCCTGCTTTGGTTTTTACGACCTACAAATGCAACCCGATCTTCCCCCAGCGAGTCCGGGAATATGCTGAATTCGAAATCAGATTGTAATCCTTCGCCCCTTGTTCCGCCATTTACCTCTTCATCAGGATCAGCCAGGACATGCAGGTATGAGTAGGTATCAAAAATCAGCGAAGGCGTTTGCATTGCTTTGAGCCGGTAGCTGCTTTCCTTGGCAGTTGCGGCAGAAGCAGCTGAAAAATCCGAATACATGACTACCCTGTTCTGATCATTGAATTTGAAGTAAAATCCGTAACTGCCTCCACCCGCCAGGTAAATCACAGCATTCCAGCCATAAGGCGCTTCCACCAGCTTTTTCTGGTAAGAAGCCAGGGCTGCATTCAGACGTGTATCGGCTGATTCTTCAAACAATGTATCGTCGCTGTTCTCGCAGGAAAAAAGGCCCGCCGACGCAACCAGAAGATATAAAACGATTTTTTTCATCAATCCTAAAAAAGTTGGTTCATCGACCCCCGCACCCTTTTTTGCAGGCTGTAAAAGTCTATATTCCAGGTATTCTTATAATATGCCACCACAATCGCTTCCTTTTGCCGGAGTGAAGCTTGTGCCTGCGCCTTGGTCACTCCGTGCGGACTTGTTCCTTCGGGAATGGAATTCACGATCTTGTCGAAACCTGCCTTTCCTTCCGTAAGCATCATCGCAATCATTTCCACAAAATCTTCATCAAAATTAAGCGAGCTGTAAGCAGTAACAAACCCGTCGCGTCGCGCATCGGCATCCGACCAGTTGATCCAGTTTCCTCCCTGATACAGCGACTTCGTAATATTGCGGTATTCCACGGGATAAAGTACGGTCTGGTGAAGAATATGACCAAACTCGTGGTGGATCGTATGCAGGAACCAGTCTTTCACAAAAGATGAATCCCGGGCTGCATTGTACCCCTGCATTCCCTTTATTTTAAAGAGGTTAACCCCAAATAAAACCACTTTGCGGCCACCTTCTGCGGTACCAAGCGTGACAGAGCCTTCTGCATTATACTCGTTGCTGCCTGACAAAATGAAGAATTTGGGAGAAAACCGGTTATAAAACACTTTCCCGGCTTCCTGAACATAAGGAATCGTCCAAGCTTTCTTGATTGTGCTCAGCAGCGGAACTACCTGGGCTTCATCTGGCGGCACGAGCGTTTTGGTGATATTACCAAACTCAAACTGGTCCCACTTATACTTCGCAGAGATATTGTAAGGTGTGGTGAGACTATCAAGTATCCACTTGTCCACCGGCCCTTGAACCCATTCGTCACCGCCCAGTCCGGGAATATCTTCCACTTCGCCGATTTCATCTTCCTTACAGGAGGTAAGCAGCGTACTGAGCGCCAGCATTCCGGCCAGGGATATTTTTGATAATACCTTTGTGATCATTGTATGTGTCAATTATCTGCTATTCTGTTCTAAACCTGCCAAAGTTGCCGATTGCGGAATCTGCAAAATTCTCCTCGGATCATTGCCGGCAACTGCAATCACTTGCCCTGAGGATGTTTCGTGCTCCACAGGTATCGCATATCGCTGCAAATCAAACCACCTCATTCCCTCCTGTACAAATTCGACCCTTTTAAAAGCTAGGACCGTATTCACGATCGCTGAACGCGTAGAAGTCACATTGAAGAAATTGCGCATTCTTATAGCTGTTACCGTATGCGTAGAGGGATTGTAGTTAGCTACCCGCTTGCTCACAAACAGGTTAAGGTCGGCAATACTCTCGTTTGTATTATTGAGATACGCATTTGCCTCAATTTTGTTGAATAAAACTTCCTCTGCTGTAAATAACGGCAGCATTACGTAAGGCAAGCCGATTTCCGCATTCACGGATTCACGCACAAAATATTCATTCAGCTTTGGGATCAAATAGTTGTTATCGCCCTGAGTGTACAATGGATAAGCCCAGCTTGCATTGCCGCCAATAATACCTTCCCCTTCTGAAACTTCCTGCCACTTCCTGAAATTCATACCGTAACGATATTGGGCCACGTACCTCCCGTATAAAGACGAAGTTTCTGCCAGCAGCAAATTCGCATTCTGGCTGGCGCGGGAGTAGGTGTTATACAGCTCAGCAGGTGACAAACTTTTATAGGTCGTATTCCACGGCCGCAGGTTCTCACCAATATTCCCTCCAGGAAACGCTGCATTCGCATATTGTACTACTTTTTGGTAGTCTTTTTTGAAAAGATAAAACCGGCTTGCAAATGCGTTGGCAGCTGCACGGTTGAAATGGTACTTAGGTATAGTGTAAGATCCGTCGCTGATCAGCGGCAACCCTTCAAGCAAATCCTTTTCAACCATTTCGTAAACATAAGCAACCGTTTTCCGCTCATATTGTTTCAACACCACACGCTCGGGCTCGGTTACATAAGGAATCCCTGGGTCGGTATTTGGTTGGGCGGGATCGTAAAATTTGCTGAAAAAGTTAACAAGCATGAAATGCGCATAAGCACGTGCGACCAGCGCCTC
Source organism: Dyadobacter sp. Leaf189 (assembly GCF_001424405.1). Classification (GTDB taxonomy): domain Bacteria; phylum Bacteroidota; class Bacteroidia; order Cytophagales; family Spirosomataceae; genus Dyadobacter. Next base: position 1,166,199 of record NZ_LMPS01000001.1, on the reverse strand, counting down.
CCCTTTTTGCGCGCTGTACTCTTCCGGGTTTTCAGCCTTGCTGATAATGTCGAGTGCCTCGTTTGCTACGGAAATGGCACGGTAGCATTCTGCCCAGTACTGGTCGGGTGAATCCTGATCATCAACAGTTGCCTCCACTTCTTCAAACAGGAACGAAAACCGGTTGACCTTATCATCCTGTCCTGTTCCCTTATCTGTTACATTATCGCTCATTGTTTCCGCAAACACCACATAACCACCCTGCGGATAAGCAGTAGTAAGCAGCTGTGACACTTGCTTTGGCGTATTGATCAAAGCGCGCGTACTGTCCGGCTCGGTAGACAGGAAGTCTTCACAACCAGCCGAAATAATGACCAGCAAGACGAGGCTCAGGTATTTGAAAAGTTTGTATGTGCTCATATGAAATATCTTGAATCAAAATCTTAGTCTAAGTCCCCGTTACAATGTCAGTTTCAATGCAACTGTAAACTGCTTCTGAATGGGCTGAGCGACCCCGCCCGAGTTAAAGAATTCGGGATCCTGCCCTTTTAACTTTTTGTCGGCATAAATCAACCAGGGATTGATCGACGACAGCTGGATACTTGCTCCTTTGAGACCATATCTGCCCGCAACGGAAACGGGAACTTTATAGGATAGTGAAACGGATTTCAACCTGATAAAATCTCCCTTCGCCACGCGCTCAGTTGAGTAATTGTAAATATTATAAGGATAGGTACCTGCGAGATATTGAGCTTCTAACTTGTCAGGAATTGACGCTACTGGCGTCACACCTTCTTCACCGGGAATCAGCCAGCGATCCAGAAACTCCCTGGGCATGGCATCAAGGTCACTGAATGCAGCCTTGTACAATGGATTCAGGCGTATTTTGTTACCATATTGATAGGTTAAAAACACATTGAGTGTAATGTTTTTATAAGCAAGGGTATTGTTGAACCCGCCAGTTACGGGTGGATCCACCGGGCCTTCGTATTTCAGATAGGATACATTCTGATCCTGCAGGTAAACATCTGAATTAACCTCGCCATTTTCATTCACAAAAATCGGAACACCCGATTTCGGGTTTAATGCGCGGTAGTCAATAGAGAAAAGGCTCCTCACGGGGCGGCCTTTTACATTTGCACCCTCCGCTTTTACCAAATCAAAAATTCCGGGCGAGTTATCAACATTGGTGATGTGGGTTTTAGCATAACCCACTGTGATTCTCGATCTGAAATCCCAGTCTTTGGTTTTGTACAAAACCCCGTCAAGCGAAAAGTCAACGCCGTAAGACTGCATATCCGCGTAGTTGGCGACTTTGTAAATCTGTCCGCCGATACCCGATGTTTTTATCTCATCGATCAGATCAAAGCTGTTCCGGAAATAACCATCAACAGTCAGGTTAACACGGTTGGCAAACAGCCCCAGATCAAGTCCTACATTCCCGCTATACAATTTCTCCCAGGTTAACTCGGTGTTTTCAAGTGAGGACAATGCGATAGCCGATTCCTTTTCATCAGCATAAGGTCGCCTGGTGATAATACTTTGGAACAAAACGGCAGAGTTTGTAGCGGGGCCGGTATCCGCTGAAAGTCCGTAGCTGGCCCTCAATCTTCCCATACTCAGCCATTTGAAGCCTTTGATGAAATTTTCACGGTCAAAATTCCAGGATCCGGCGATGGTATAAGTTGGCAGCCAGCGTGCGATTGCCGATTTACCAAAACCATTGGAACCATCGTAGCGGATATATCCGGTAAAGTTGTATTTATCGTCAAGCGTGTACCCCGCACTTCCATAGAATGCGGCGAAACGCTCATAATCCATGCGCATTCCGTAGTACTGGAAGTTTGTTTCAATGGTTTGTTTCAGAATGCGGTAGTCTACGAATGGAGTTCCTCCCTGGTCATACTGAAATCCATATCCCGTATTATTTGAATTCTGGCGGTTTGTGTACTTGATCTCCTGACCGGCGAGCAGGTCAATCTGGTGCCTTTCCGCAAACATTTTGTTGAACCTGAAATTGTTCCGGATGTTGTAAAACAGCATCTGATCTTCATTCCGGTTGTAAAAACCTCCGCTTGGCAACACAATCACCGGGTAAGCATTAGGCACATCAGGATCAGTATACAGGTATTTATTGGCCAGAGCAATCGTAGAGTTATCAGCAGCGCGATAGGCATTCGCCATATTGCTATGTTCGGTAATAATATGCTCGCGGCCCGTTTGAATGTAGCGCAATGCACCCAGGAAATCGTAGCTGATATGGTCTGTAAGCTTGTAGGAAAGGTTCCCTTGAAGTTTGATATCCGCAAGGTTCAGGTTGATCCTGTTATTGGCGAGCTCGGATACAATGTTAAATGGCGCGAAGTTTCTACGGAAGTATTCCAGATCGCCATTCTCGTCGTATGCAGTTAAGGTGCGGCTGGTATTCAATGCATAACTGAATGGATTGATATCAAAGTCCCTGTCAAACTTACCTTCCACGGGATTACTTCTGCGGCTGAGCGAGCCGGGCGCCTGCTGCCTCCTCACGGAAGCGAGGGTAGTAAGGCCCACACTTAACCTGTCAGAAAGCTGGTACGTATTATTGAAGTTCAATGTGTAGCGTTTCACCTTGTCGGCGATGGTCCAGCCATTATCATCGAGGTAACTTACCGATGCGTAGGAACTTGATTTATCTGTTCCAAATGAAACGCTGAGCGAATGTTCGTGGATAAAATTTTGCTTGAAGAGTACATCAAACCAGTCAGTATTGGCTTTGGCATATCTCAGCAGGTAGTTTTTCTTGGCATCCTGCGTATTCGGGATCGGGAAATTACCCTGACTGTCTCCATTCAGCGAGTTGTAATATTTGCCATAAACACCAAAATCAGGCTTGGAAAGAATGTCCGAATTCAGGTATCCTTTCCTTTCCAGTTCACCCAGAACCGACATTTGCTGGGCAGAATTCATGATGTTGAAATTGCGGTAGGAAGGCGTAAGCTGCGTGCTGAAATTACCAGAATAAGTAATCACCGGCTTGCCGCTCTTTCCCTTTTTGGTAGTGATCACGATTACCCCGTTCATTGCGCGGGCTCCGTACAATGCAGCCGCAGCAGCATCTTTCAGGATATCAAATGTTTCAATATCGTTGGGGTTAAGTCCCGCCACTGCCGAACCCAGCAATGTAGTAGGGTCGCCACTGGAAAGCTGGTCATTTGAAATATTCACAATATCCTCCTGAACGACACCATCAATCACCCAAAGTGGCTTATTATCTCCATTCAAAGAAGTGGCGCCGCGAATCCTGATCTTGGGTGCTGCTCCGAAAGTACCTGATACATTCTGAATGGAAACTCCCGCAGCCCGGCCTTCGAGCATCCGGCTCACGTCAGGCAGTCCGTCGATTTTTACATCGTCTGTTTTAAGCGTAACCGCCGAGCCCGTAAACTTATCCTTGTCGATCTGCTGAAAACCGGTTACGACCACATCCTGCAAACCAACTGCATCCTCAGCCAGCTCAATCGTCATATTACGTGCGGCAGGAAGTTCTTTTGGTAAAAACCCGATCATCGTCACGACCAGCGTGGCACCTTCATTCACATCAGAAATAACAAACTCGCCCCTTTCATTGGTAACCGTCCCTTTCTGAGTGCCTTTGACGCGCACCGTAGAACCGATCAACACTTCACCGGTACTGCTTTTGACAATACCTCTCACTTCAAAAGCGAGCGCAGCAGAAGACGATGAATGGGAAAAAAGAAAGAGTGAAAAGAAGAAAACACCAAGAAGCCACAACGAAAGCCGACCCTGGCCACTGTTCCGGTAAAAACGATCCATATGTTTGTGTATAAGTCTATCTCAAAAATTAAGGGCTTCCGACTGCTCGGCGTTGGTTAATTAGTATGTTCAATAATACATATTATAGTCTTAAAAAACGAACTCAATTTTTCGCTTTCGGCAAGAGTATGCAAACGATGAATGGAATTTCAGTTCCGGAGTTAATAATCCGGGGTACGCAGAAACTGAAACTGATTTAGAGGGTGCGGTAAGTACTGGTATAAAGATCTTTATTAAAACAATTTAGCGCAAGATTTATTGTAACCATCAGAGGCGTTATTTATCGCTTTCCAAATTGTTTTCAGCACTTTTTACCGGGTTTGTCAAAACAGAGGTAATGCGATTCAGCTCGTCAACCTTATAGGCGAAATCCCCTTTGAGCATATCCCTGACTTCCTTTAATTGCTGCATTGCTGTTTCCAGGTTATCTGGAAGCGCCTCTCCCAGCACTTCTTTTAATCTTTTGGCCAGAGTAGGCGACATTCCATTGGTTGAAATAGCGACCTTCAGGTTCCCTTTTCTGACAACCGAAGAAAGATAAAAATCGCAGATAGCGGGAGTATCGGCCACATTGGCGAGTATATGCCGCGCCCGGGCCGTATTCCAGATACGCTTGTTCTCTTCCTTATCGTTCGTAGCCACAATAACCAGGTCTTTATAGTCAAGATCCTGATCTTCAAAAACGCGCCTGATCAATGTGATTCTTGCATTTTCCGCAGCCAGGTCGGCAATCTCCTGCCGGATCTCGGGCGCTACAAGTGTGATGGTAGCCCGGGGTGAATTGTCCAGTACTGCGGTGATCTTTTCGAGCCCCACGTAACCTCCCCCTACAATCAATGTATGCAGGTTTTCAAGCTTGATAAAAATAGGGAAAAGCTCGTTCACGGCCTGTTGTTTGGATGAATGGATTATAATCAAATTTACTATAAAATAAGTTTGGATTCTACCTGTCGGGTCCGGTTTATAACTATTCCAACAATCCTACTTTTACTATCTGCTTCTTTCCGTGTAACTTTGTACTATGATCGCAATTACCAACATCAGTTATTTCCTTGGCGACAGAGCACTTTACGACGGTGCATCGCTGCATATAAAGCCGAAACAGAAAATTGGCCTCATTGGTCTGAACGGAACAGGAAAATCGACACTCCTGCGAATGATCAATGGAGAATTCCAGCCCGACGAGGGACATATTTCCAAGTCAGGTGATTGCACAATCGGGTTTCTGAACCAGGACCTGCTTTCCTACCAAAGTGACGATTCTATACTTTCGGTAGCTATGCAGGCTTTCGAAAGACAAAATCAGCTGCAAGTGCAGATCGACAAGATTTTGCACGATATGGAGCATAATTATACAGATGCGCTGGTAGACAAGCTGGCGAAAGTGCAGGACGAATTCGAGGCGCTCGACGGATATTCTGTTCAATCGAAGGCGGAAGCGATACTCGAAGGACTTGGTTTTTCCACCGGCGATCTGAACCAGCCGCTCAGGTTATTTTCGGGTGGATGGAGAATGCGTGTAATGCTTGCGAAACTGCTTTTGCAAAAACCCTCGCTGCTCATGCTCGATGAGCCAACCAACCACCTTGACTTACCCTCGATTCAATGGGTTGAAAAATATGTTCAGTCTTACGAAGGAGCTGTGATCGTTGTTTCCCACGACAGGCAATTTCTTGATAATACAATCGACACGACCATAGAAGTATCAGGTGGAAAGCTGATCTACTATGCGGGGAATTACTCTTACTATCTGGAAGAAAAAGAAGAGCGTAATGAAATTCAGCGGGGCGCTTACGAGAACCAGCAGGCTAAAATCCGCCAGACTGAGCGTTTTATCGAGCGGTTCAAGGCCAAAGCGACCAAATCGCGTCAGGTACAAAGCCGTGTAAAGGCACTGGACAGAATGGAAGTTGTGGATGCGGTTGTCGATGAGAACGCGAAAGTTCATTTCCGTTTTCAATTCACTACCCAGCCCGGCAGGCACGTTTTTCAGCTGGAAGACGCGTCTAAAGCCTACGGAGAGAAGGTCATTTTGGACAGCACCAACATCAGTATGGAGCGGGGCGACAAAATTGCATTGATCGGAGCAAATGGTCGTGGGAAATCTACTGTACTCCGCGTTGTGGCAGGTACCGAACCTATTGAAGGCAAAAGAAGACTGGGACACAATGTATCGTTTACATTCTACGCGCAGCACCAGCTTGAATCGTTGAATATTGCACACAACCTGATCGAGGAGCTGAAATATGCGAACCCTACCAAAACAGAAACCGAACTCAGGACTGTACTGGGCTGCTTCCTGTTCACCGGGGACGATGTTTTCAAGAAAATCAAAGTATTATCGGGAGGAGAGAAATCGCGGGTTGCATTAGCGAAGGTATTGTTGTCACAGGCTAACTTCCTGCTGCTCGATGAGCCTACCAACCACTTGGATATGCAGTCTGTCAATATCCTGATCCAGGCTTTGCAGCAATATGAAGGCAGCTACATTGTCGTTTCCCACGACAGGTATTTCGTTGAAAACATTGCAAACAAGATCTGGTACATTGAAGATCATCAGATCAAAGAATATCCTGGTACTTATCAGGAATATGAAATATGGGTTGAAGAAAGAGGCTTGCAATCTGCTGTGAGCGAGAAAGCAACTGTCAGCAGCGCGCCTCCTCAGAAGTCTGCACAGCAAGCTGCGCCTGCAAAGAGTGCTCCCAAACCGCATTCGAGTGAGGATGCAGCCAAGCTGAAAAAAGCGCAAAAACAGATCGAAGAACTGGAATCGACCATCAACAATCTGGAAATCCGCAAAGCGGAAACAGAAACAAAGCTGGGAGATCCGACGATTTACAATGATTCTGTTGCATTGGCCGAAATGAACCGCTTTTATGCCGATATCAAACAAAAGCTGGAAAAAACCACAGAGGATTGGGAAAACCTGATGATGGAAGTGGAAGAGCTTGCAGGAAAATAAACTTATCCAAAAAAGGAGCTAGAAATAGCTCCTTTTTTGTACTTAGAATATGCCTTCCGTTTGAGAATAGATGTCGGACATCTTCAACGTGAGACCTACCTGGCTGATTTCAATGCTGCTTTCTAGATCATATGCAGCAGACGAAAGAACCCAAACATCACCGGTTTCTTTACGATGCACTTCTGCGCTGAGCTCGGTGGAATCTATCAGGATATATTCTACCAGCGAGTCGATGCCGCGGTAAAATCGAAACTTCTTACCTCTATCATAGCTTTCGGTGCTTGGAGACAACACTTCAATGATTACAGACGGATTGAGCAGGGTATCAGTGTGCCGGTCCAGAAATTCTGCCTTTCCACATAAAATCAGTAAGTCCGGGTATGTGTACAATGTACTTTCCGGAATATGCACCCGCATATCACTGGAAAAACTTTGGCAGGACTTGCCTTTCAGGAAAGACCCAATTTCAATTGACAAGTTTTCCTTAATACGATTGTGATTCCGCCCGGCTCCGGCCATTGCAAAAATCTCCCCGCGGTAGTACTCGCTTTTGTAATCTGCGGCTCTTTCTAGTTCGAGATACTCTTCTGCTGAATACATGGTGATAGGTTGTGCTGTCATACGTGTGTAAACAAAAATAGTTAATAATGTTCAAATCACTTTTACTTACTATACGTACCTTGACCCGAAAAGTAACGTTACTATTTCAAAAATCTCCAATGCGACTACTGCTTGTAATTTGTCTTACCATATGTGCCTTAAAGGCACAGGCGCAGCCGAATGGGCTGCGTCTGGAAGACTATATCTATGATGAAAAAATCCGGACGGTTTTACTATACCCGGCGCTGGAAGATCCCGAGAACCCTACGCGCCTGCTCACGCCACCGGTTAAGCAGCTCAATGGCGGTTCGCCGTTTGTTCTGGAATTTGATGATCTGTCCGCAGAGTTCAATAGTTACCGGGCCAAAATTGTCCATTGCAATGCAGATTGGACAAAGTCGAATTTGAATGATATTGAATTCACCTATGAATTCAACGAATACCCTGTCAATAGTCCCGAACAGGCATTCAGCACCAAAGTGCCCTATTTTCATTACCGGCTCGAATTGCCGCGATTGAAGCTGTCAGGCAATTATGTGATTTATGTATATTCAGACAGGGACAGAAAACCCGTTTTGAGCAGGAGATTTATGCTTTTTGAGAACAGGGTAAGTATCAATGCAAAAGCAAGGTTCTCGCAGGGCATTCAGGAGCAATTTTCTGATCAGCAGATTGACTTTTCCGTAGATTACAAGGGATACGAGCTGATTGCCCCACAGACTGATCTGAGAGTATTTATCCGCAAAAACTTCCGGTTTGACCAGATGAAAAGCGGCTTCAAACCCACTAGCGTAAAGCCCTTTGACCGGCTGCTTGAATACACTTTTTTCGATCTTGAAAATACGTTTCCGGGGGGTAATGAATTCCGTTATTTCGACAGCCGGACGCTATCCGCGAGAGGTTTCGGGATTAATGAAATGGAGCGTACCAATGAATTTACAAGTCTGCACCTGTTTCCTGATAAACCAAGGTCAAGTGGCGCTTACATTCAGGTCGATGATTTTAACGGAAATTATATTGTAGATCAAAGAGAATCTGGTCGGGGAAGTGTGGAGGCTGATTATACGCCGGTATTTTTCACATTGAAAATAGCCGAAGAACCTGATGCTGCTTTTTATGTAAATGGCGCATTTAATCTTTGGCAGCTGAATGAACGCAACAAAATGACCTACAATGCGGACACGCAGGCTTACGAAGCGGAAATCATGCTGAAACAGGGCGTAATCAACTACGACTACATCATGAAAACAGGCAATGGGAAGCCGGACGAGTCATTTATTGAAGGAAATTACGGAGCTACGGAAAACGACTACGATATTCTGATCTATCATCGCCCACCGGCCGGCAGGGCCGATTTACTGGTAGGTTACCGCACAGTGGAATGGAATCGGCGCAGATAGCATTCAAAAGAAAAGAGCAACCTATCCGGCTGCTCTTTTCTTTTGAATTTATATGAATTTATAAATAGCTAGACGTTAAATCTGAAATGCATGATATCTCCGTCGGCAACAACATATTCCTTTCCTTCTACTGCCATTTTGCCAACTTCCTTCACTCCCGCTTCCGTCTTATATTGCTCGTAATCGGCTAACTTGATCACTTCCGCGCGGATAAAACCTTTTTCGAAATCCGAATGGATGACACCGGCGGCCTGCGGTGCTTTCCAGCCTTTCACAATTGTCCAGGCCCGTACCTCTTTCACACCTGCCGTGAAGTAAGTAATCAGGTTCAAGAGTTTGTAAGAAGCTTTAATGAGCTTGCTCAACCCCGACTCTTTCAAACCATATTCTCCCAGAAACATTTCATGCTCCTCAGGATCTTCTATTTCTGAAATCTGCGATTCGATGGCAGCACAAAGCACGATCACTTCGGCACCTTCCTTGGCCACAGTCTCTCTCAGCTTCTCGGAATATTCATTACCCGTAAGCATCGAGCCTTCATCCACATTGGCTACATACAAAACAGGTTTTGCCGTCAACAGCTGCAAATCGCCGATTACGGCCTCCTTCGTCTCTTCGTCTATTTCGACACTTCTTGCATTGTTACCGGCTTCAAGCGTGGCTTTGTATTTTTTCAACCACTCCAATTCAGCTTTTGCTTTAGCGTCGCCTGCGCGGGCGCCTTTTTCAGTACGCTGGATCTTTTTCTCAATGGACTCAAGATCTTTCAGCTGCAGTTCCGCGTCGATAATTTCTTTATCAAAAACAGGATCAACCCGCCCTTCCACGTGCACTACATTTTCATCCTGAAAACACCTGACCACGTGCACAATCGCGTCAACCTCGCGGATATTGGCCAAAAATTTGTTACCTAACCCTGCGCCCTGGCTGGCACCTTTTACAAGACCGGCGATATCCACAAACTCAATGATTGTAGGGATTACCTTTTGAGGCTTCACAAGTGTAGTAAGAACTTCCAGACGCTCGTCAGGAACAGTAACAACACCTACATTGGGCTCAATTGTACAGAATGGATAGTTGGCGGCTTCGGCTTTGCCGGTAGAAATCGCATTAAAGAGAGTGGATTTACCTACGTTTGGCAACCCGACGATCCCGCATTGAAGACTCATATTTTAAGAAGTATGCAGTGAATAGCAGGCATTCTTCTTGTTGGAAAGCAAAGAACTCCTGTCTGCTAAATTAAATTTTTTGCAAAATTACCATTTAGCGAGTACAAAAACCAAAAGCCTTCGCAATTGATTGCAAAGGCTTTTCTATTCATGTAATGTTTTTAATCCCACTTAAGATCCGACTCTCCAACCACATCCACCTCGTCGGCCTTGGTTTCAAACTGAGAGAAGTCAACTTCTGGCATCAACTCTGTCTTCACGTGGTCAACGGCCTCTTTCAAAGCATCCACGAATTTATCAAAGTCCTCTTTGTACAAAAACATCTTGTGCTTTTCGTACGTAAATCCGTCTCCCTGTGGGTGGCGACGGCTTTCAGTGATGGTGAGATAATAATCGTTAGATCGCGTAGAGCGAACATCGAAGAAGTAAGTCCGTTTTCCCGCCCTAACCCTTTTGGAGTAGATTTGCTCTCTGTCTTCCACTATGTTTAGTTTTAAATAGGTTTTCAAACGCTAAAATAAAACGTTTATTGCTGCGAACAAAAAAAACAAAGACATATTAAAGAGCGCGCGGGCTACAACTACACTATTCGACTCTTCAGTTGTACTTTAACCTTAACATTTGTTCATTTCTCATCTTTTTCCATTACATTTGAAATTCCTGGTCTTTCATTTCCTACGAAGAACCGGGCAACAAGTATCAAGTAAGGGCGTTTTTTCCTTATTATGTTTCACTTAAATCCTGAGATATGACTTATCGTCGGATTCTGATTCTCATCTTATTAGCATTCGCTGCCTCGCCTGAAGTTTTCGCTCAGGTCAAATTAGGCAAAACAGAAACAGGTCACGCTTCCTATTATGCGTCAATGTTTAATGGAAGAAAAACTTCTTTCGGAGAAGTGCACAAAAGCACTGAATTGTTAGCCGCACACAGGAGTTATCCGCTGAATACGATGCTGGAAATCACGAATCTTGAAAATGACGAAAAAGTGATCGTCAGAGTAAACGACAGAGGTCCATTCTCCCGCAACAGGATCGTTGACCTGAGTAAGGAAGCTGCCAGGCTGCTCGGTATCGTTGCAAAAGGTGTAGCAGCTGTTTCAGTACGCGTTGTAGGAATGGAGGGAATGGTACTGCTGGAATCCAATGAACATATTGATCCCAAATCCGGCAAAGTGATCGCAATGAGAGGCAAACAATAATGTAAAACTTCAATGAGCAACCGGCAGCTTGATTTAGCCAAAGTAAGAGAATTCGGAAATCTTGAATTCCTTGCCAAACAGCTCGTTGAAGGATTTATAACCGGTTTGCATAAGTCTCCGTTCCACGGCTTCTCTGTGGAATTTGCAGAACATCAACTCTACAATACAGGAGAATCAACCAGAAATATTGACTGGAAGGTTTTCGCAAAGTCCGACCGGCTATATGTAAAACGGTACGAGGAAGAAACAAACCTCCGCTGCCATATCTTACTGGATACTTCCTCTTCCATGTACTACCCGGAAGAGAATTTTGGTAAAATGACATTCAGTGTGATGGCAGCGGCAAGTCTGACGTATTTACTTCAACGTCAGAAAGATGCAGTAAGTCTTTGCACATTTTCGGAGCAAATCGAAGTGCAGACAGCTGTCAAGTCAACTCCCTCACACGTTCACAAGATCATGCTGGAACTTGAAAACCAGCTTACAAGCAGCCGGCCTCTTCTCAAAACTTCAGTATCCGAAGTACTGCACCAGATTGCCGAAAAGATCCATAAACGCTCACTCGTGGTGATTTTCAGTGATATGTTCGACAATCTGGAAAACGCTGATAAAATATTCTCCTCTCTTCAGCATTTACGCCACAATCTGCACGAAGTATTGCTCTTTCATGTGACCGACAGGAAAACGGAGGAAAACTTCGCTTTTGAAAACCGCCCGTATGAATTCATAGACCTTGAAACAGGCGAGAAAATCAAGGTCCAGCCTGATCAGGTCCGAGACTCTTACAAAGAGTTTGTCAGTGACTTTTATCAAAAACTCAAACTCAAATGCGGCCAATACAAAATCGATTTCATTGAGGCTGACATTGCGCAGGGTTTTGATCCCATCTTAATGGCGTATCTGGTTAAACATGCCAAGATGCGGTAAATTCTGTTAAAGTTCGTTCAGGAACAAAGACATAAAAAGCTGATCAAGATGCGCTACCGGGATCACTTCAATGTTTCCTCTCTTCAATTCAAGTCCCTTGCTGTTATATTTAGAGATATACATTTTCTTAAATCCCAGCTTTTCCGCTTCCGAAATCCGGTTTTCAATTCTATTCACCGCTCTTACCTCTCCTCCCAAACCAACCTCGGCGGCAAAACATACCGACGGCGGAATATATTTGTCTTCATACGAGGATACAAGTGACGCCACAACGGCAAGATCAATCGCAGGATCTTCCACTTTTAATCCGCCGGCTACATTCAGGAAAACATCCTGCGTACCAAGCCTGAACCCGCCCCGTTTTTCGAGTACAGCCAACAACATCTGCAATCTCTTCGCATCATAGCCCGTGCTGCTTCGCTGCGGAGTACCGTATGTGGCCACACTCACCAGGGACTGGATCTCGATCAGCAAAGGACGGTTGCCTTCCATCATCGAACCGATTGCAATGCCGCTAACGGGCTCTTCGCGCTGTGATATCAGGATTTCGGAGGGATTACTTACCTGCCGCAGACCAGTTCCGTGCATTTCATAAATACCCAGCTCCGAGGTACTTCCAAAGCGATTTTTTGCAGTTCTCAGGATGCGGTAAGTATTATGCCGGTCGCCTTCAAATTGCAAAACTGTGTCGACCATATGTTCTAATACTTTGGGTCCGGCCAATGAACCATCCTTGGTAATATGCCCTATGAGGAAAACAGGCACACCCATTTCTTTGGCATATTTCATAAATTCGGCAGTACACTCCCGAACCTGCGACACACTGCCGGCGCCCGACTCTATGTATGTCGATTGCATGGTTTGAATGGAATCAATGATCAAAACCTGGGGCTGAAAATCTTCGATCTGCCGGAAAATATTCTGTGTATGAGTTTCGGTGAGAATGTAGCACTTGTCACTTTTCGCGTCCATTCGCTCGGCCCGCATTTTGATCTGCTGATCGGATTCTTCACCCGAAACATAGAGTACTTTCTTATTCGAAAGTGTCAATGCGATTTGCAGCATCAGGGTAGACTTGCCGATACCGGGTTCTCCTCCGATCAGTACCAAAGAACCCTGCACGATACCGCCGCCAAGCACCCTGTTCAATTCTTCGTCCGAGGTTTTAATGCGCGGTTCATTCTGATATTCGATTTCTGAAATGGCGCGCGGCCTGCTGGCCAGGTTCACCGACTTCCAGGAAACCGCCGTCTTCGGATCTTCCTTTTCAATCACCTCCTGAACAAACGTGTTCCACTCACCGCATGATGGACATCTCCCCACCCATTTTGGTGAATTGTACCCGCATTCCTGACAAAAGTAGGCAGTCTTGGCTTTGGCCATAAGTAGAATAATCTAATTTGTAAGTGTATAACAACTAAGCTGATAATATCGATCCGAAATCGAAAATTGGATGTTTAAGCCACAAAATCAAAAAGAATATAGGTAAGGTATAGTTTTTTGTTTTTCGGCGTTATTATCCGTCTTACTTAAAAAATGATATTATCCATGAACATCCTGACAAAAGTAGCTTGTATTTGTATGTTATGCATTGTTGCGATTGGATCAGCACAAGCTCAGAAAAAAGGTTTCGCGTTCGGTATCAAAGGAGGGGTGAATTTATCACGCCTTACGATGGGAGATGTTTTTACAACGCGGTATGACGACGCAGGAAATCCCTATCTGGGATATGACGGAAAGGCGGTGAGGGACAACCTTAAACAAAGTTTTGACACAAAAACAGGCGCAGTTGGAGGTATATATGCACGTTTCGGCCGCACACTTTTTATTCAGCCGGAAGTTTTGGTGTCTACAAAAGGAGGATCATTTCAAATTGTTGAAATGGATAAAGAACAGCCTATTTCCAAGACAATCAATATTAAGTACAGCAACATCGATGTGCCGCTTTTGATCGGTTTAAAGGGTGGACCTTTTCGGATACTGGCTGGCCCGGTTACCTCATTCCGGATCGGCGATAATCAGAAGCTTCGGGATGCATTCAAGTATTACACGTCTGATCTGAACAATGCACTGTCACAGGCGACTTTCGGGTACCAGCTCGGCGGCGGACTTGATCTGGGAAGTTTTAGTCTGGATGTGCGCAAGGAAGGATCTTTCACCAATGTAGCCTCGTTCAATGCCGATGGTCAGGGAGGAGATGTAAAACAGAAGATCAGTTCCTGGCAAGTAACGCTAGGATTGAAGCTATTTTAAAGGAATGGAAGAAGGAGGAAGGAGAAGATGGAAATAAACTTGAGAAATCATGAACATACAGCCCTTTCCTCCTTCCTCCATTATACCTTTCCTAAAAACAAAACAAGCAGCCTTCGATCAAGCGATGGCTGCTGTTTTTATGAATAACCCACTAATTTAATTCACTAAAATCTTAACAGTTATGCGGTAATGCGCAGACTGTTGTGGTTGAGAATACCACTTACTTCTTTGATCTTTCTGCGTGAAACCGCTACTTCTTTTCCGCAGGATAATTTCAGCATACGATCGTCTTCCAGTCTCTCTACAATGTAATCCGAGTTAACCAGGTAAGATTTGTGTACCCGCATGAAATTAGCATTAAGCTGCTCTGCAAGTGATTTCAATGTTTTTGACACCAGATATTTCTTGCCGGTGTTTGTATATATAAATGTATAGTTGCCTTCACCTTCCAGGAAGGTGATCACGTCGGGAGTCAAAAAGATAGTCCGCCCCATTGATTGTACCGAAATGGAGTTGCGGCTGTCGTTGTAAGTTCTTTCAGAAATGTTGGAACGAGTAAATGATGTGAAATTTTTCATGGTAACGTATGACTAATAATGTTTGATTGTTGATTCAAAATTAGTCAATAGTGCAGCTTAAATAAAATACGTAGAACTACGTGTTCTTTTTCAATTCACTGATTTAAAGGTATTTACCATTGAGCGAAAGGTGAAATGACGTAACAGACCTTAGCAAAATGCGTAATTTTACGTAGTCCCAAAAAGCACCATTTTACGCTCTAAACGCATGAAATCGGCAATGAAGCAAGATTACCAGTCTACACGCGCCTGAACTTTGATTATCTTTACCATGATTTCGCCAGTCAGTTTTGCCAAAACGGGCGATAAATAAGTCTGTTACCAACAACATCAAATGCGTTATGATTACCGAAAAGGTAAAAGAACTAGTATCGGAAATTGAGAAAGTCACAGTTGAAAATAAAGAACAGCTGGAAGCTTTCAGGTTAAAATATATCAGCAAAAAAGGAGTTGTTACCGAGCTGTTTGACGGACTGAAAAATATAGCGCCGGAAGAAAGGCGCGCGGTCGGGCAGGAACTTAATACCCTGAAAAACCTTGCGCAGGGCCGTTTTCAGGAATTTTCGGCTGCATTGGAAAATGCGGCGGACGCCAATCCTGAAATGGTGATCGATCTTACCCTTCCTGTGGTGCCCAACTTACAGGGTAGTTTGCACCCGCTTACCATTGTACGCCGCCGCATTATCGAAATTTTCGAAAGAATGGGCTTCAATGTGTCTTACGGACCAGAAATCGAGAAAGATTGGTACAATTTCAGCGCATTGAACTTTGCCGATAACCACCCTGCCCGGGAAATGCAGGATACTTTCTTTATATCCAAAAGCGAAGGTGAAGTGAAGGATGATGTGTTACTCCGCACACATACGTCCAATGTACAGGTACGTTTAATGGAGCGGCAAAAACCTCCGATACGCTCGATCATGCCTGGTCGCGTGTTCCGGAATGAAGCCATTTCTGCCCGCGCTCACTGCGTTTTTCATCAGGTTGAAGGTTTGTATGTAGATAAGAATGTGAGCTTTAAAGATCTGAAAGACACACTTTATCATTTTGCAAAGGAGATGTTTGGCAAAGATTCAAAAATCCGCCTTCGTCCTTCCTACTTCCCATTTACCGAGCCAAGTGCCGAGATTGATGTAAGTTGCTTTATATGTAAAGGAAAAGGATGCAATGTGTGCAAGTACAGCGGCTGGGTAGAAATCGCAGGATCAGGCATGGTGGATCCCAATGTGCTGCAAAATTGCGGGATAGACAGTGAGGAGTATACAGGTTTCGCTTTCGGAATGGGTATCGAGCGTATTACAATGCTGCGTTACGGGATCAATGACCTGCGTTTATTCACAGAAAATGACGTGCGCTTTCTCAGACAGTTCGAGGGAGCATAAATGAAAATGTTTCGGGCAAGCGCCTGTTTGCCCGAAACATTTTCATATTTAAAACCTTGTTTCCAGGTAATAAGGAAGCATTCTCTTCCAGGACCACCATTCGTGTGGAATGTCAGTTCCCCAGATATCCAATTCGTGCGGAACATTCTTCGAGGTTAAAATAGCCGAAATCTGTCTTGAATATTCCGGCACCTCATACGCACCCGAGCCCGATATAAAATGAATGTGGCGACTGTCGCGGTACATGGATAAATGCCATTCTGCTTTTAGTTGCGGCAGATAATGGACAGGCGAGTTGAAGTACACATTGTCATCATAATATCCGTCGGTGTAAACACTCAGGTCATAACAACCGCTCATGGCGATAATCCCGTGAATATAATCCGGGTGCCTGAAAAAAAGATTAGCTGCATGCATTGCACCAAAAGAAGCGCCGCCGGCTATGATCTCATTAGTCTGGCTGGATGTGTCCTTAATAAATGGGATTACTTCTTTGATCACATAATCATTGAACAACTGGTGCCTTACTGCCTTGTCATAACCGTGCATGTAGGGATTCAGCCAGCTTTCTGAATTAATGCTGTTAATGCAATAGACTTTGACTTTTCCGGAATCAATAAACGGACGGATACTTTCAATCAGGCCATTCTCCTCATACTCCATATAATTTGAAGCGGCAGTCGGGATCAGCAGGAGTGCAAACCCATAATGTCCGTAAACC
The DNA here is from genome assembly GCF_001424405.1 of Dyadobacter sp. Leaf189. Taxonomy (GTDB): domain Bacteria; phylum Bacteroidota; class Bacteroidia; order Cytophagales; family Spirosomataceae; genus Dyadobacter. The sequence continues at coordinate 1,149,208 of NZ_LMPS01000001.1, read as the reverse complement.
GCAATATCCATATGTTCATTTAGCGCCGGACTATACCAACCGGTTACCTCGCGTTGCATTTCTTTACCATTTAAGTTACTTAACGATTAACAGGCATGATTCAAACGCGGTTCAATATTCGAACCAATTATCACCAACAGCCTGCCAGTAACTGTGGTAATAAATCAATACAAGACCCAGGTATCCTTACCTCCGCCACCTTGTGACGAGTTAACAACCAAAGAACCTTTACGCAATGCAACCCGCGTCAGCCCGCCAGGGATTACGCTGATATCATCGCCATACAGGATGTACGGGCGCAAATCCACGTGCCTGCCCTCTGCGTGGCCGTCGACCATGCAAGGTACGCGGGAGAGAGATATGGTAGGCTGGGCAATGTAGTTTCTCGGATTATTCCGGATTTTTTGTCTGAAAAGTTCATGTTCCTGCTCCGTCGCTTTCGGCCCGATCAGCATACCATAACCGCCGGCCTCGTTGGCTTCCTTCACAACCAGCTCGCTGATGTTTTCAAGCACATAATTGAAATCTTCCTCTTCGCCGCAAATGTAGGTCTGCACATTCGGGATAATGGCTTCTTCATTGAGGTAGTACTTAATGATACGCGGCACATAGGCGTACACCACCTTATCGTCGGCCACACCGGTACCAGGCGCATTTGCAAGTGCCACACGACCTTTTTTGTAAACCTCGAAAATACCGGGGATACCTATCAGCGAATCAGGGTTAAATGCTTCGGGATCCATGAACGTATCATCAATCCGGCGATAGATCACGTCTACAATCTGTAACCCGCTGGTAGTCCGCATTTTTACATAACCGTCGGAAACTACCAGATCGCGCGTATCCACCAGCTCAACGCCCATTTGTTGCGCCAGATACGAATGTTCAAAATATGCTGAATTATAGATACCTGGCGTAAGAACCGCCACAGTCGGGTTAGGACGGTCGGCGAGGTGCTGCAGCATTTGCAGCAGGCGCGTAGGATAATCGGAAACCGGCCTTACGCCGGTTCTTGCCAGAACATCCGGAAAAATCTGCTTGGACAATTCCCTGTTTTCCAACATATAGGATACACCTGACGGACAGCGGAGGTTATCTTCCAAAACCATGAAAGTACCGTCGTCACCTTTGATCAGGTCAGTACCAGTAATGTGGCACCATATACCTTTGGGCGGTTTAAGTCCAAGACAGGGTTTCAAAAAGCACTTACTCGACTCGATCAGCTCGCGCGGTACGACGCCGTCGTTGAGAATATTCTGTTCATTGTAAACGTCATCGATAAACATATTCAACGCTTTAATACGTTGTTTTAAGCCTTTTTCCAGCCACTCCCACTCTGCATTGGGCAGCACGCGTGGAATGATATCGATCGGCATAATACGCTCCGTTCCCTCTCCTTCGGAATAGACATTGAAAGTAATTCCCATCGAAAGCAGCGCCCGCTCGGTAGCAAGCTGGCGATTGGTAAGGTCTTCGTGGGTCAGATTTTCAAATTTGCTCTTCAAATGCTCGTACCCTGGGCGCGTCTGTCCGTCGGGGGAAAACATTTCATCGAAGAAATTTTCACTTTGATAATTTGAAAAAGAGAAATTCATACAATACAAAATTTGAAAAAGCCTATATCCGTTTTTAACAAAACAATATATGGTCTATGTTTTAATTAACAAAACAATCTGGAATTCACTTCCTGATCGTACCTAATTGCTTAAAACGGCAAACACAAGCCTTCATCCTTTTTCAGACTATTTTATAAAAGCGCGCACATTTTTTCTTGGGATAATAGCATATTCAGCACTTCTGTTCGATTTGGAGCGCATTAAAATCATGCCGCTGACGCAAGATTAAATATTCTGAATCGCAGAACATTCGTTGCAACTCCGTGCAGTTCCGCTTTTCTTTGCACACGAATATAAAATTCGCCGATTCAACGTTTTCTAGTGACTATGCCCAAAAGTCTGATACTCGCATCCTTTATTTTCCTTGGGATAGCATTGAATGGATCGGCCCAGCACTTGCCTGGCGTTGCGATGGGAAATTACGCGGGTACCAATGCATTGTACCATAATCCTGCCTTTGTCGCCGATAGCCGCTATGCTATCCACGTGAACCTGGTAGGTACCCAGTTTTATACAGGTAACAACCACGTCAAGTACGATGCGCCATTTTCCTTCCTTTCCCTGATGACTAACTCAGTGCCGGATCAATACAGGAATGAACGCGGTGTTCTCATGTTCCCGCGCTCCTATTTGAAGGAAAAGCTTAACGGTAATTACAAATATCTGAACGCAGGCGGAGATACGCGGCTGCCGTCTGTGATGTTCAATTTGCTGAAAGGTAAAATGGGCGTGGGTATATCAACGAGGGCACGGTACATACTGAATACGACCCAGCTCACCGAGCCACTTGCCCGACTGATCAGCAAAACCGCGCAGATGAAAGAACTTCAGGGGAGCACATTCGAGAACCAGTCAGGCCAGTTACACTTTAATGCATTGGGAGAAATTGCATTGACGCTGGGCGGCATTGTGGTGGATAACGAAACGGAGTTCCTCAAAGTTGGTTTTACCGTAAAAAGACTGATAGGACTGTACAATGCACATGCGATCATTGACAATTCGACTTACAATATCCTGCCCGACGAAGCTTACGAAAACCGCCGCCAGTATATCAATGTGCAGCAGATCAATGTAAAGTATGCGATTACCCGGGATGAAGGTTTCCAGAATATCAAACCTTCACCGGCCTGGCTGCTAGGCGGTGCGCCTCCGGGAAGCGGGTGGGGCTTTGATATCGGCGCCGTATACGAATACCGGCCGGATATCAACAAATACTCTTATACAGAACGTGGTGAGCGAAAACGTGATGCTTCCAAGAATAAGTATTTGTACCGCGTCGCAGTTTCGCTGACCGATATTGGGCGGGTCCATTTCAAAAATCCGGCTTATTTGCTGCAACAGGAAACCCACACCAGGGACAAGGAATTCCGTTTTAACTCTTTCCAGAAACTGCAGGGGTCCGAGGGACTGTTTAATGCGATCAATTCATCGCTGGACGGAGGACCTACAATGGCGCCTAACTTCAAGTCGGTGTTGCCAATGGCGTTTCAGGCGAGTGTTGATTACCATGTTCAATCAAAAATTTATGTGAGCGGATTGTGGGTACAGAACCTGATCAGTCAGGGTGCATTCGGTATGAAAGCAGAATCTTTTCTTGCGGTAACACCGCGCATTGAGCATAAATGGTATGAATTGTCTGTACCTGTATCTTTGATGAACCGGTACAGATCACCGGCAATCGGGCTGGCTGGACGCGCGGGACCTTTGTGGATTGGCACCGATCATTTGACAGGACTGTTGAACATTGGCAATCCAAAAGCATTTAATCTTTATTTCGGGATATCGGCCGGCCTTTTCCGCCGCCCGCCCGAGTCGCCCAACCAGTGCTGGCCACGCGAAGATTCATGGATCAGACGCATTTTTTCTAAACGATAAAGGGCTGTCTTGCGTTACGTATAATGTGGTACAATTTTTCTAAACGTAACATATCTTCAAATCCGGATAAAATGAGAGAAGTACAGAAAACAAAAGAAGAATGGCAGCAGGAACTAACTGGACAACAGTGTTTTGTGCTGTTTGAAAAAGGGACTGAGCGCCCATTTTCACATCCCTATAATGATAACAAGGAAGAGGGTACCTACGTGTGTGCAGCTTGTGGCACCCCGTTGTTCAGCTCCGAAACGAAATATGAATCAGGTTCGGGCTGGCCGAGCTTTTTTCAGCCGGTTGCAAAGGAGAGTGTGGAGGAAATCGTCGATAAAAGTCACGGTATGATCCGGACTGAAGTAGTTTGCAGAACCTGCGGGGGACATTTGGGGCACGTTTTCAATGACGGTCCAAAGCCAACAGGACTCAGATACTGCATGAATGGCGCTGCTTTGAAATTCAATAAAGCCGAATAGTATAATCGTAAAAGCCGGACACAATCATAAATGTCCGGCTTTTCTTATCTTTGAATTCTTACGAACCATAACGTTTGATGCAAGTTATCCGATCGTTTTTTAACAAAATAAAGGCAGTCTTCAGATTCATTGCCACACTCATCAACCGTATCGCATACAAGCTTACTTCATTGGTTACCGGCAAAAAACGCGCTGATAACCTGTTCCATTCCTATCGTCAAAACAAAAGATCCCTGCGCCGCTGGTGGGAAAACAATGTGGATACCAATTCCCGTTTTTACCGGCCGATCATGTTTATCTGGAAAACCTTTGCTTACGGGTTTCTGACATTTGCACTTTACATTTTTTGTGTGGAAACCAATTTCCTGTGGCTGATGGGAAGTATGCCGAGCGTTGAAGATCTACAAAATCCAAAAGTTGCCCAGTCCTCGGAGATATACACAGCAGACGGAGTAATGATCGGTAAGTTTTATACCGAAAACCGGACTCCGGTAACATTCAAAATGATCTCTCCGAACCTGGTAAAAGCTTTGATCGCGACCGAAGATGTACGTTTTTACAAACATTCGGGAATCGACTATAAAGCAATGGCGAGCGTGGCAATGGGCATTGTAACCGGCGCGACGGATCGTGGGGGAGGCAGTACTATCACACAACAGCTTGCAAAGAAATTATTTAAAACAAGAAAATCGGGTGCACGCGGAGTGCTAAGCTACATTCCCGGTTTCAGCATTTTAATTTATAAAACAAAAGAATGGCTGACTGCCATTAAGCTGGAAAGGAACTTTACCAAAGAAGAAATCCTGACCATGTATTTCAACACGGTTGATTACGGTAACAATACTTACGGGATCAATACGGCAGCGAAGTCGTATTTCAGTAAATCGCCCGACAGCCTCAATGTGCAGGAATCGGCGGTTTTGGTGGGTTTGCAAAAGGCGACTACCACCTACAACCCGATCCGCAACATGAAGCGGTCGCTTGAACGCCGGAATGTGGTAATTGCGCAAATGGAGAAATACGGGTACATCAGCGCCAAAGCAGCGGATTCGATCAGCGCGCTACCTATTGAGCTAAAAACCAAGTTCGAAACACCATACGACGGCAATGCCAATTACTTCAAGAATGCAGTTGTTGATTTTGTTAAAAAGTGGGGTGACGAAAATGGTTATGACCTTTATACCGATGGACTGAAAATCTATACGACGATCGACTCTCGGATGCAGGAAAAAGCCGAAGAAGCGATGACGCAGAAGATGAAGCAGCTGCAACGCGTGTTTGAAGATCACTGGCGAAACCAGAATCCATGGGTAGACGAACAAGGCAAGGAAATCACTGACTTTCTTCAAAACGTGGTAAAACGGACCAGCAAATACAAATCGCTTGCCGCCAAATTTCCGAACAATCCGGACAGCGTCAATTATTACCTGAATAAAAAAGACACCATGACAGTCTACGACTGGAAAAACAGTGGTGAGATGAAGAAATACTGGAGTTCAATGGATTCGCTGGATTACTACAAGCGGATTTTGCGCGCAGGTATGATGGCTATGAACCCGCAGAGCGGCCAGATCAAAGCCTGGGTGGGTGGTTTGGATTATAATTACTTCAAATACGATGCGGTAAAGCAAGGCAAAAGGCAGCCGGGATCGACATTCAAATCCTTCGTTTATACAACGGCGATTGATGATACTACTTACAATATGACCCCCTGTGATCAGATTGTAGATAAGCCGTTTGAGAAGATTTATATGGAAGACGGCGAGCAAAAGGAATGGAGACCGCGCAATGCAACGGGTACCTTTTCCTATGCAAGCATGACATTGCGGCGCGCCCTGGCACAGTCAATCAATTCGGTTACAGCAGAGCTTACGGACCAGGTTGGCGCGGATAATGTGGCCAGATACGCCAAGAAAATGGGTATTACTACGCCGCTTAAAGGATTACCTTCTATTGGTTTGGGTCCATTTGATGTTTCGCTTTACGATATGGTAGCCGCTTACAGTGTTTTTGTAAATAACGGAACCTACACACAGCCCATTTTAGTAACGAAAATTGAAGACAGCAACGGGAAAGTGATTGAAGAATTCCAGGCAGAGCACCGAGAGGCAATCCGGCCGGAATCCGCATTCCTGATGGTTCAAATGCTGAAAGCCGGAGTGGAAGAGCCGGGAGGTACTTCCGGCAGCATTCGCTGGAAATTTGATGTAACCCGTAACGGAAACGAACTGGGCGGCAAAACAGGAACTACATCCAATAACTCCGACGGCTGGTTTATGTGCATTACGCGCGACCTGGTAGTAGGCGCCTGGGTGGGTGGTGACGATCGCAGTATCCACTTCCGTACAACAAACCTGGGAGAAGGAGCTAAAACTGCGTTACCGATTGTAGGAAGCTTTTTAGAGAAGGTATACCGAGATAAATCGATCGGCTATGAACCCGGCCCATTCTCGAAACCGAGCTTCAAGATTACCAAAAACTACAACTGCCCTACCCTGTACCTGCCAAGTTCAATTGATTCGCTGGGCATTGAAGGCGATAGCACGCCTGCCGGAAGAAGCGCAGAAGATGAATTTTTAATCGGCCCGCCACCTATTCCACTGGATACGGGAGGGAGGAACTAGCTGATTTTAAACGTTGTCACCCTGAGCGCAGTCGAAGGGAGGAGCGATAACGCCCGCCCTTCGACTGCGCTCAGGGTGACAAAAATGGGCGATAAGGAAGAAGCCGAAGGCTATGGAAAGCCTAATTCTACGCCCCGATCTTTAATACTTCCTTGTACTGCATCCGGTACAGATTCGCGTAAGCTCCTTCTTTTTCCAGTAGCTGCTCGTGGTTGCCTTCTTCGACGATGCGTCCTTTATCTACGACAATAATTTTATTAGCTTCCTGAATCGTTGAGAGCCTGTGCGCGATAACGATGGCGGTGCGGCCTTTCATTAGTGTTTCAATCGCGTGCTGGATTAATTCTTCGGTCTCGCTATCTACCGAGCTGGTTGCCTCATCCAAGACAATAATCTTAGGCTCATGTACCATCGCGCGGACAAATGAAATTAACTGGCGCTGACCAACGGATAGTGTTGCACCACGCTCCATTACATTGTAGCTGTATCCGCCGGGCAGCCGCTCGATAAAATCGTGCACGCCCACCAGTTTAGCAGCTTCCACTATCCTTTCGTGGGTGATTGAAAAGTCGCCGAGCCGGATATTGTTTTCAATTGTATCGGAGAAAAGAAAAACATCCTGCAATACAATGCCGATGTTCCTGCGAAGTGCATTCAGTTCATAATCATGCACCTCCACGCCATCTACATAAATATTCCCTTTGTTGATGTCGTAAAAGCGGGTTAATAAATTGATGATAGACGATTTCCCTGCACCGGTTGCGCCAACAAGCGCGATGGTCTCACCTTCATTTACTTTGAAATTAATATCCTTCAAAACATATTCTTCCTCATTGTAGGCAAACCAGACATTTTTGAATTCGACATTACCTTTTATCATCTGGGGATCATAAGTGCCTTCGTTGGAGGTATATTCATCGCTGTCGAGCACTTTCAAAATACGGTCTGTGCTCACAATACCCATTTGCAAAGTATTGAACCGGTCGGCAAGCTGACGGATCGGGCGGAAAAAAAGGTTGATAAACATCACAAATGCGGTAACAGTACCGAAAGTCACTTCGCTATCCAGTATCTGTTTTGATCCGTACCAGACTACCAGACCAGTACCCGCAGCTGCGATCACATCAGCTACCGGAAAGTAAATGGAGTAATAAAGGATAGACCGGATATTCGCATTGCGGTGCACCTTATTGATCTCCCTGAATTTTTTATACTCAATATCCTCGCTGCTGAAAATCTGCACAATGCCCATTCCCGTTAAGTGCTCCTGCACAAACGAGTTCAGGTTAGACACCGCTGCACGCACTTCATTGAATGAGTCCTTGATCTTCTCCTTGAATATATAGGTACAGATCAGCATGAGCGGGATCATCGACAAGCTGATAAGCGACAGCTTCCAGTCGGTATAAAACATCACGGCGATGATCAGTATCAATTGCAGGATATCCCCGGCAATTGCCGCCATTCCGTCACTGAATACATTCGAAAGTGTTTCCACATCGGAAATAGTACGTGTTACGAGCCGGCCGATTGGGGTATTGTCAAAAAACTTTAATCTTAATCCGATTATTTTCCGGTAAAGCTGCACTCTGATATCGCGGATGATAAACTGTCCAAGCCAGCCCGACATATAGGTATTCCAAAACTGCGCAACTCCCTGAAAAATAGTAACAACCACCATCACGACCAGCATGATTGTCAGTTGCTGAAAATCGCCGTTTGCAATGGGCGTATCAATGGTGTACTTAATGAGCAGCGGCGTCAGAGGAGCTAGCAAGGCATTAAGCAGGATGATCCCTATCAATAAATAAAACTGGCGCTGGTAAGGGCGAACGAATGCATATAGACGTCTTAATGTAGGAAGATCGAATATTTGGCCGCTCTTGGTTTCCTGGTTCACCTTGAAATGGAATGGTTGTGGTTGTAGACTAGTGTCAATAACCAACAAAGTAAATTATAAAAACGTCACCAACGATTTCAAAAAACTCCCTCTGCTGGTAGTTTTAGTGATTCTGCGGCTTCTTAAAACATTGTAGCAACTGAAAAAGTAGATTATGATTCCCGTGTCAGACGCAATACCGGTTCATTCCCTGCCGAAAACACCCAGTCAGGTTTCTGCATTAAAAATATTCCGCTTCAAAAACAGCGTGGAGATCAATGAAGAGCTCGCTATTCCGCTCCCGATCACTCCATTACCAACCGATACGCCCCACAGGCACACTTACTACGAGATATTATTTGTGGAAGAAGGCCGGGGGTTTCATGAGATTGATTTTCGTTCCTACAACGTATTCGGCGCAGGGCTGCATTTTCTTACGCCGGGCCAGGTGCATTTGCTCACTTTTTCCAGTTCGTTTCAAGGCTTTATAGTTGCCTTTTCCGAGGACTTCTACCAATTTTATAATCCGGTCAGTCAGCCGCTTTCCCAGTATACATTCTTCCAGCCAGCGCGCCGCCAGCCCATTATCACGTTATCAGAATCGGAGAAGCGGTATTTCCATAATATTTTGGAAAATATGGTTTCTGATCATTTGAGCAATGAAGCAGATCAGGCGCTGATTGGCAGGTACCTCGGTGTTTTTTTACAAAAATGTGCGCTGCTAAGTCAGCAAAATACGCAGCCGGAAGAATCAGCAGCACAGCCTATTCCCGAACTGGTTGGCCGGTTTCAGGAAATGGTGGAGAAAAATTTCCTGCAGATACATGAAGTTCAGCAATATGCCAATGCCCTTTCGGTCTCTCCCGACTATTTAAGTAAAATCACTAAAAAGTACCTCGGAACACCTTCTCAGGAATATATACTGGACAAACTGCTGCTCGAAGCCAAGCGACTACTTGTCTTTACGGGCCTGAGCAGTAAAGAGATAGCCTATCACATTCACCTCGACGACCCTTCCTATTTCAGCCGCATCTTCAAAAAGAAAACAGGTCTTACCCCAAACGAATACCGCGAGCAAGTTCGGAAAAGTACCATCCATTAGCCGATTTGTACCTTGATCCGGTTTTTTGGCCATAATATCTTTGTATTATCCTATTAAGAAAATACTAAATAATACTATAAGGATACTATGCAGATCAGGAACGACCTCACCGCCGCATCACTTCAATCCAAACTGGACCGACTCTGGCAGGTTTCCGCCGAGAAAATCAACCTTATTAATAAGGAGTATGACAATTCGAAAGGCACGCCGGTATTTACGGTAAATGGTAAATATACGCTAAGAGGCTGGACAGAATGGACACAGGGTTTCCAATACGGGGCTGAGGTGTTGCAGTTTGACGCTACCGGCGATACCGCTTTTCTGGATTCAGCTAAAAAGAAGACAGTCGGATATATGGCTTCGCACGTGGGCCATTTCGGTGTTCATGATCACGGATTTAATAATGTAAGTACTTACGGCAATCTTTTGAGATTGATGAATGAGGGGCGCATTCCTGAAAATGAATGGGAACGCAACTTCTACGAAATTGCCCTGAAAATATCAGGAGCTGTACAAGCCAAACGCTGGACAAATACTAAGAATGGACAAGGTTTTATTCATTCGTTCAATGGTCCCCATTCCCTATTCGTCGACACGATCCGCTCGGTTCGTGCATTGATGGTCTCGCATTTAATGGGCCACAGTTTAATGGGTGAGAATGATGTAAAAACCAGTCTGCTGGAACGCGGCACATTGCACTCCATTGCTACTGCCAACTATGCAGTTTACTATGGCGAAGGCCGCGACAGTTATGATTTGTGGGGCCGCACTGCGCATGAAAGCGTCTTCAACACCAACGACGGCAATTACCGCTGCCCGAATTCACAGCAGGGTTTCTCCGGATTTACTACCTGGACGCGCGGGTTAGCATGGGCTATGCTCGGATTCGCCGAACAGCTGGAATCGCTTTCAAGCTTCAACAACGAAGAACTTGCAGCACTAGGCGGCAGGGAGGAAATTGAAAGAATATACCTCAAAGCAGCCAAAGCTACCTGTGATTTTTACATTGAAAATACAGCCGCAGATGGCATTCCTTACTGGGATACCGGCGCACCGCAACTCCATAAATTAGGCGATTACACCAGCCGCACTTCGGATCCTTACAATGAATTTGAACCAATCGACAGCTCAGCTGCCGCCATCGGTGCGCAGGGTTTATTGAGATTAGGTAAATATCTGGAAAGCAAAGGCCAGCAGGAAGAAGGCGGAAAATACTGGCAGGCAGGACTCACAGCAGCGGATTCACTCTTTGCAGAACCCTACCTGTCAACAGACCCAGCACACCAGGGATTGATTTTACACTCAATCTACCACCGCCCGAATGGCTGGGATAACATCCCGGCAGGCCAAAAAATCCCGAATGGAGAGTCGAGCATGTGGGGCGATTACCACGCAAGAGAACTGGCGCTTTACCTGGACAGGATTAATAAAGGATTGCCTTATTATACGTATTTAGGCGCTGTAAGGTAGCATGGTACCTGCCCTTCGACTGCGCTCAGGGTGACAAAAGCACTTGTCACCCTGAGCGCACCGGGCCGCCGGGCAGTCGAAGGGCAGGCACAAAAGCATTCATTAAAACAAAAACAAACCTTGGAAAACATAACACTCGACCGGTGCTGCATTCATACGATAACTACCAAGCCCTGGGAGCTTTCCGAGGCGGTGGAAAAGTATGCGGCGGCGGGGGTCAAAGGAATAAGCGTCTGGCAGAATTCAATAGAACGGATCGGTCCTCACCATGCCGGAGAGCTGATGCGATCTGCCGGACTTGAAATCGTTTCTTACGTACGCGGCGGATTTTTCCCGCACACCAGCAGCGCAGGCCGCGCGCAGGCGATTGATCATAACAAAAAATTACTTGAAGAAGCAGCCGCTCTGGGCGCGCCGATGATCGTACTCGTTTGTGGTGCCTCGCCCGATCAATCTCTTGAAAAATCGAGGGAGCAGATCAGAGAAGGTATCCAGGCGATACTGCCTCTTGCTGAAAAATTGAATGTAAAACTCGCCATCGAACCGCTGCATCCCATGTACGCGGCCGACCGCTCGGCAATTAATACGCTGGCGCAAGCAAATGATCTCGCAGAGTATTTCAACTCACCTTTCGTAGGAGTTGCCGTAGACGTTTACCATTTGTGGTGGGACGGTGATCTTGAAAAAGAAATAGCGCGCTGTGGCGCAAAAGGGAATTTGTTTGCTTACCACGTTTGCGATTGGAAAGTCAATACCATCGACTTACTAAATGACCGCGGATTAATGGGCGAAGGCTGCATTGACCTGAAAAAAATCAGAAGCTGGGTGGAAGCAACGGGCTTTAAAGGTTTCTGCGAAGTCGAAATCTTTTCAAATATCCATTGGGCCAAAGACCAGCATATTTTCCTGAAAGAAATCACGGAAGCTTTCTTAAAAACAGTATAAAAAAAACTAACTGCTAATAGCTAAAATCTAACAGCCAAAAAAATGACAACACATAACATCGGCATTATCATGAACGGCGTGACCGGCCGAATGGGGACGAACCAGCATTTACTGCGCTCTATCAAGGCGATCCGGGAACAAGGTGGTGTAAAACTTTCGGCAGACGAAGTGATCATGCCGGACCCTATTCTCGTGGGCAGAAACGAATCGAAATTGCAGGCACTGTGCAAGCAATCAGGTGTGGAGAAATATACGACTGACCTGGATTCCGTAATGTCAGATCCGAATTATCAGATCTATTTTGACGCACAGGTAACCGGCCGCCGCGCTGCTGCCGTGAAGAAAGCGATTTTGGCTGGGAAACACATTTATTGTGAAAAACCAACAGGTACTACTACCGAGGAAGCGTTGGAGCTTTACGAACTGGCAACTGCCGCAGGCTTAAAAAATGGTGTGGTACAGGACAAACTGTGGCTGCCGGGTATGCTCAAATTGAAGCGTTTAATGGAAAATGGATTTTTTGGAAAGATCCTTTCTGTGCGCGGCGAATTTGGCTATTGGGTTTTTGAAGGGCATAGTATCCCTGCTCAGCGGCCTTCTTGGAATTATCGTAAAGAAGATGATGGCGGGATTATCGTAGATATGCTTTGCCACTGGCGCTATGTACTGGATAATCTTTTTGGCAAGGTAAAATCGGTTTCCTGCCTCGGCGCCACCCACATTCCCGAGCGAATCGACGAAAACGGAAACCCTTACAAGGCAACTGCGGATGATGCCTGCTATGCAACTTTCGAGCTGGAAGGTGACGTAATCGCACAATTCAACTCTTCGTGGACAGTGCGCGTGCGCCGCGACGATCTTCTGACTTTGCAGGTCGACGGTACGCACGGTTCAGCAGTAGCTGGTTTGCGCGATTGCCATATTCAGCATTACGGAAATACGCCGAAGCCGGTATGGAATCCGGATATTCCGCAGCCAATCCCATTCTTCGAAGGCTGGGCGAAAGTACCTGAGCAAGAACTTTTTGATAATGCATTCAAAGCGCAGTGGGAGCTGTTTTTAAAACATATTGTAAAAGATACGCCATTCCCGTGGGACCTGAAAGCAGGTGCAAGAGGTGTTCAGCTGGCGGAAAAAGGTCTTGAAAGCTGGGCAAAACGCGCCTGGGTTGACATTGAGGAGCTATGAAAAAGACCGCTCTGATAACAGGAGGAAGCCGCGGAATCGGTTTTGGTATTGCAAAAGCATTGGCGAAAGAAGGTTACAATCTGGCGATCAATGGTGTGCGTGATGAAGAAAGCGTAACCGAAGCATTGGACGAACTACGCAGCCTTGGCGCAGAAGTGGTTTACTGCCAGGGAAGTATCGCCTCCGCAACTGACCGCGAGTCAATTATAGAAAAAGCCTATTCTGGCCTGGGAGAGATCAATGTCCTGGTCAATAATGCAGGGATCGCGCCACGCGTGCGACTCGACATTCTTGAAACTACCATTGAGAACTACGAAGAAGTGATGACCACCAACTTACAGGGTCCATTCTTCTTCACGCAGGCCATTGCCAAAAGAATGGCGCATACGAAGCAGAATAACCATGCATTTGAGGCGACGATCATTTTCGTTACGTCCATTTCTGCAACTGTGGCTTCCGTCAACCGGGGAGAATATTGCGTCTCCAAAGCGGGACTGGCGATGACAAACCTACTTTTCGCAGTAAGAATGGCCGAGTTCAATATCCCCGTTTTCGAGATTCGCCCCGGCATTATATCGACTGATATGACCTCCAAAGTCCAGGAAAAATACGATAATCTTTTTCAAGGCGGTATTGCATTACAACCACGCTGGGGTACCCCCGACGACGTAGGTAAAGCCGTAGCCTCCCTCACAAGAGGCGACTTCCCCTACTCCACCGGCCAGGTGATTGGTGTAGATGGGGGAATGTTGATTGATAGATTGTGATTTGGCTTTCGGCCGTCGGCTATCAGCTATCGGCTTTATTGTCTTGAATGGATGAATGAAATTCAAAGGCCAACCGCTGATAGCTGAAAGCCGAAATAAAACAAAAACCCGACTGCCGATAGCCGACAGCCGAAGTAAACCAACCGCTCCATGTCCGAACTTCCTACTTCCCGTCCTTCTCTTTTATCGCAATTAATGCAGGTGCCGGTTATTGTGGCGGCACTGGGTTACCTGGTCGATATGTACGACCTGTTTTTGTTTAGCGTCGTGCGTGTCCCGAGTTTGAAGGCGCTGAATGTGCCGGAAGACCAGCTGCTCACCGAAGGTATCAGTCTGCTGAACTACCAAATGGCGGGAATGCTGATTGGTGGCGTTTTGTGGGGCGTTATAGCTGACAAAAAAGGCCGTTTATCGGTGCTTTTTGGCTCGATTATCATGTATTCCCTTGCCAATATCGGAAACGGTTTTGTCACTTCACTTGATCAGTATGCAATCCTGCGCTTCATAGCGGGAGTGGGTCTGGCAGGTGAACTGGGTGCGGGAATTACGCTGGTAACAGAGGTTTTGCCAAAAGAGATAAGAGGTTATGGAACTACGCTCGTGGCGACTTTGGGTGTGCTGGGTGCTATTCTGGCTTATTTTGTGGCAGATTTGTTTGCGTGGCGGATCTCGTATTTCGTCGGTGGTGGAATGGGCTTGCTGCTATTGGTACTGCGATTCAATGTATTTGAGTCCGGTATGTTCAAGCACGTGAAGGAAAAGTCGGTCGACCGGGGGAATATCATGATGATCCTGACCAATGGAAAACGATTTGGTAAATATATGATGGCGATCCTGGTGGGACTTCCGATCTGGTTTGTGGTAGGTATCCTGATTACGTTCTCGCCGGAGTTTGGTGCTGCAAAAGGTATTGAGGGCATCAATGCAGGGAAAGCAGTAATGCTTGCATTTTCTGGCCAGGTTGGGGGAGATATAGTGAGCGGTTTACTAAGTCAATATCTGAAAAGTCGCAAAAAGGTGATCAGGCTATTTATCCTGCTTTCACTGGCGATGGTAGTAGGTTATCTGTTAATTCCGATCACTGATTTGTTCTCATTCTACCTGCTTTGTGCCTTACTTGGTTTCTGTAACGGCTACTGGACATTGTTCATCACCATCGCCGCTGAGCTTTTCGGAACAAACCTGCGTGCAACTGTTGCTACTACTGTCCCCAACTTTGTACGGGGAGCTACTATTCCACTTGCGGCGCTATTTGTCAACTTCAAACCGGACCTTGGTGTGATCCAAAGCGGGCTTGTCATCGGAGTAGCTACGTCTGCAGTAGCGCTGCTTGCCTTATATTATCTGGAAGAAACTTTTACGAAAGACATGGATTTTGTAGAGAAGGAATAGTTCCTGTTCTTAATTGTTTTACCAGGAAATGGCTGTCTGCACCGCGGGCAGCCATTTTTTTTAACAGTTATTAACATTCCACCAAGCAACTTTCACCTTCATACGCCCATCATTAGACCGAAATTGAGTCCACCACATCAAACCATTTAATTACTCATGAAAGATATCCGCCACTCATTTACTTAAACCACCATTCCTGTACTTTGTAATACATAGTACTGGGTTTTGCACCACCTTTGTTATGTCCTCAGGGACAAAAAAGAAAATCAAAACAACAGCCATAAACATAAATTAGCCATGAAAACCTCATTCAAATTCTTCGCATTAGCTTTCGCATTCGTAGCTGCATCTTTCACTGCCAACGCAGAAGACAAAGAAGCCAAAAAAGCAGCATTGGGAACAGGTATCTACCCTACCAAAGCAGGCAAGATCAATGTATTGGTAGACAAAGCAAACACAGAATCAAGCACTATTTTGTTGCTTAAAAACGAGAGCGGTGATGTTGTTTACCGCGAGACAGTTAGTAAAGGACAACAAAAATTCGGTCGCACTTTGAATCTCGACAGCATGGAAGCCGGACAGTACAAGCTGGACGTGATCAGCGGAGGTGAAGTTCAATCCAAAACTTTCCAGCTGTCAGAACAGAAAGTAGAACGTATCGTTACTGTGAAATAATTCATTTAGTTAGGGTTCAAAAAGGCTCCCGGGGTTCTCCTCGGGAGCTTTTTTGTTTATACGTCTAAATAAGTTATATTTAGACGTATAGACTCAAAGATATGGACACTAAACTGACTTTAAGACTTGACACGGAAACCATTGAACGTGCAAAGAACTATGCGAGAACCAAGAAGGTGAGCCTATCGCATTTGATTGAAAATTATTTGAATTTCGTAACAACTGTCGACGAGCAGTCTTCTGATATAACGCCGTTTGTAAAAAGTCTTTCCGGCGCAGTCACGCTGCCTGAGAAGTACGACGAAAAGGAAGCATATCAAAAACACATACTAGAAAAATATTCGAAATAGCAATTTGGAAAAGGTTTTTGTTGACACTGATGTTTGTATTGATCTGCTATCCGGACGGAAACCTTTCAATAGTTTCGCCGAGCGACTGTTCACATTGGCAGAGCAAGGAAAGATTGAGATCTGTATTTCCGCACTTTCGATATCCAATATTCATTATGTTTTAAATGCCCAGTATAGCGTTAAAGAGCCGACGTTGTTGATTGCGCGTTTCAGAACACTGGTTACGATACTATCCGTGGACAGCAAAGTGATAGATCGTGCTATTGCTTCCGGTTTTGCCGACTTTGAAGACGCAATTCAATATAATACGGCGATCGAAAATAGCATTCATGTGCTGATCACCAGAAATCTCAAGGATTATAAATTGGCAGAAATAAGAATAGTAACGCCTGAAGCATATCTCGCCTTCTTATAAGGAGATACAATCTCTACACCCCTTTTTTAATTGTTCAGAATTTCGGTTGCATTTTGAACCTCACACCAAAGAACCAACCAGAATGCGCGTGGCTGGGGGATTTGGCAAGATTATGCATGTAAGTAACTATGCATGATCGTGGTAAATGCGATTTACGCATCCTCGCACAAGAATTGAGCAAGAGTATTTATCAACAAAAAACAACACCCTACTACTATGGATTCACGTCGTGATTTTCTGCAAAAATTAGGTTTTGGAATTGGTGCTACTGCATTGGCAGACCTGCCTGCCGCAGCAAGGGAATTGTACTCCGGCCCGAAAGCCGACAAGCAGTTGCGCGTCGCGATCATGGGTCTGGGCAGCTATGGAACTCGCGTGGCTGAGGCGATGAAAGATTGCAAAATGGCAACTTTGGTCGGTGCCGTTTCCGGCACACCAGCTAAGCTGGAAGAATGGAAAAAGAAGTACAACATTCCTGAAAAGAACACGTACAATTACGAGACGGTCGCTCAGATCAAGAACAATCCGGACATTGATCTGGTGTACATTACCACTCCTAACTCGCTGCATCACAAACATGTGCTGCAAATCGCGGCAGCAGGCAAGCATGTACTTTGTGAAAAACCGGTCGCAGATAATGCGAAGCAGACGCGTGAAATGATCGCCGCCTGTGAAAAGGCTGGAGTGAAGTTTTACATTGGCTACCGGATGCACTTCGAGCCGCATACCCGCGAGCTGATCCGTATGCGTGAGGCAGGCGAGCTGGGCAAGATCATGCATGTGAACAATTATATGGGCTTCAAATCCGGCGATCCAAATCAGTGGAGGCTTAAAAAGGCTTTGGCTGGCGGCGGCGCGATGATGGACGTGGGCATTTATGCATTAAATGGAGCCAGGTATTGCACAGGCGAAGAGCCGATTTGGGTGACAGCGCAGGAATCGAAAACCGATCCTGTCAAATTCAAAGAGGTGGACGAAACAATTATGTTCCAGCTGGGCTTTCCAAGTGGCGTAATCGCGAGCTGCGGCACAACTTACAATTTCAATAACTACGAAAGATTATATGTGGTTGGAGAGAAGGGTTTTGTGGAACTCAGTCCCGCATTCAGCTACGGTCCAATTAAGGGCCGGACACACAAAGGTCCGATGGACCAGCCAGTAGTGACCCACCAAACCTTGCAAATGGACGGTATTGCCGACATTATCCTGAACAATAAGCCCGATCCTAATGTAAGTGGTGCAGAAGGTTTGAAAGATATGATCGTCGTAGATGCGGTTTATGAGTCCATTCTGAAAGGCGGCGCAAAGATTATGTTAGCGGGTAAATAGCAATCTAAAATCATTAGGAATTACCATGAATTCTCAAAAGTTGTTCAAACAAGGCATTTCCGTTTTCATGGTGATTCTTGCATTAAGTACCAGCTGCAGTAAAAAAAGCACCACTGTTTCGAAAAGTGGTGACACAGACAATCGCTTTAAAGTAATCGGCTATTTACCAAACGGTAATGATTTACAAGCTTCTGCCAACCAGGTCGACTTTGGTAAGATCACACATTTGTACATCGCTTTTATCAACCCCGACTCGTTGGGAAATCTTACACGAACCGCAGGTTTGAAAGAAACGGCCGTGGTTGCCCATTCGAAAAACGTAAAAATCGTGGCCTCCATCGGCGGAGGCAGTGCTCCTAAGTATTATCCTTCGTTCTTGGTTGGGGAGAAGAAAAATAAGCTGATCAAAGACCTGGTAAATCTGGCAGTTGACAATAACCTCGACGGCATTGATGTGGATTTGGAAGGTGCATTGATTGACTCAAATTATGAAAACTTTGTGATCGACCTTGCCGTTGCATTAAGGCAGAAAAACAAACAAATCACCGCCGCCATTGCGACTGTTTACAAGGATCAGTTCACCGACAAAGCACTGGCGCAATTCGATTTTGTAAATATCATGTCCTACGACCGCACCGGTCCCTGGCGGCCCGAAACACCCGGTCCGCACGCCCCCTACTCCATGGCTGAGGAAGACCTCGACTACTGGCTGAACACCCGCAAAATCCTCAAAGAAAAACTAACCCTGGGCGTGCCTTTCTACGGCTACGGCTTTGGCGGCAATGCTCCGGAAAGTATGTCCTACAAAAGCATTCTCCGCCAATATCCCGACTCGGTGAATCAGGATCAAATGCATTTGAATGGCGGGATTGTGTACTATAATGGCTTACCTACCATCCGGAAGAAAACAGAGCTGGCGAAAGACAAAGTTGGCGGCGTGATGATCTGGCAGTTGTTGCAGGATAGCACGGGGGTGAAGTCGCTGCTGGGGGAGATTGATGGGGTGGTGAAGGGGAGATGATCATAATAAGCCGTTTATACAACTTTAATGTTTTTAGGAATTTCGCGAAGTTTATTGCTAATTAATTAAAGCTACATGTATAAAATCACATCAGAAGACAAGGATTTACAAAAAATGGTTAACAAGGATAGGGCTTCATTAGCCACTACCTTTTCTAAAAATTTTGAAATCCAAGAAAAAACATTGGATCTAATTTCCAAATCCATTCGACACGCTGACTTTAATCGGTTTGACAGTAATAAGATAATTTGGAATGTTGCAGGATATGTGAACATATTATCTTACGACCTTAAAGTTGTTGTCAAGAATCTTGTACTTGCAAAAGAGGAATGGGAAAAAAGATATTTTGTCAGACAACTAGCACTACTCGCCTATGAAGGAATGAATGATCTACTAGAGTTACTAGGCAAAACCTTTCGGAGAACCAGATCAACACTTTCAAATCATGAAAAATTTATTGATGAGCTTAATACAAATGTTTCGAGGCTCAACACTTTCAAGTCGACCAGGGAGCATTCATTGAAAAAGATTCGAAATGTTTCGATAGCACATAGAGATAGATCCTCAATTGAACAACTTAATGTAATATATGATATTACTTGGAGCGAGGGTATAAGCATTGGCACTGAATTCGACCAAATACTAAACCCTATTGGAGGATTTCTGCAAAATGTAATTAACAAAAGCGTTGTCGAATTTGAGGAATTGAAAACGAGAAATAAATAAATCAACTTTTAAATGTCTTATTTACTCGAAACGAGCAACTCCTTCACATCCACGTCAAGTAACTTCGCTATCTCAAAAAAAGTCTCAATCGTAGGCTGCATATCATTTGTACACCAACGGGATACCGTTGATTTATCCTTGCCAGTTACCTCTGCAAGCCATTTCGACGATTTTTCTTTCTCTGCAAGAACAATCTTTATTCTGTTGTACTTCTGCTTGGGCATGAGCCGGAGATTTCGTTTGACGCAAACTTAGTGAAAACTTTAAGTTAATGATAATGAGAACCTTAACGCTCATTTATATGTACAAAACGAAACAAAATTTTCGCAAAACGAAATTTTATTTTAGTTTTACGAAAACTTAATTGTAGATTCGTATGCCAATATTCAAGGAACGTCAGTTAAAAATTTATCCAAAATACCAGCAAACGTCCCAGTGGAGGAGCAAGTTCGTTCCCGAAATCCGTCTTTGTGGCAAATGGCTGGAAGATATGGGTTTCGACTACGGCGAACACATTACGGTGCGGCTGGAAGGAGAGAAGTTGATTATTGAACCGGTTGGCGAGTTGAGGAAGAATCCGCAGTTGGAGATTTGGAGTTGAGTTGCTTGCTCCATTCTTTATCTTCTTTAATACAACGGAATTTATAGGCGATATTATCACTATTACACATCTCATGCTATCACAAGCACTTGCTGTAGATACACTTCGGAATATGGGTATCGACTTTACGATAACCGCCTTCAGGCGATCCATTTCCAGCCGTGATGCGGACACCATATTTTATCTATTCATCCAAGCTGGGATTTTCGAAAAACTAAAAAACCATAATAGTATTATTCTATATACCATTCGCAACGGTTCACTTGAGAAGGTAAGAGCAGTCTTTAACGGGTTGGCTTTAAGGGAACTTTCTCCCGAACACTTTTTTGAATTGACTGACAGAGCTGCCTTCGAACAGTATGATACACCTGATAGCGCGTCAGCCTCTCAATGGAAAGCTTCCTTATTTGGATTTATAGATCAGGTGCGGGATGTAAATTTCATTAAGGTTCAGTCTTTTCGATCACATAATCATCTGGCGGCCGAGGAACAATCTCCACTAAGATTAGCTGTTTTCATAAAATCTCCTGAACTCGTTCAGTCCCTCATTGAAAAACATGCATCTGTGAACCACCGTTTCACAAAAGATAGTTATTTACAAGGTGGCAATCTGCTCCATCTTCTTTCATCCCAAAACAAGACGACTACTGCGGATCTTACCATTGCAGAAATTTTGATTAAAGCAGGAATTGCAATCGACCTGCGAGACACGAACAATCATACTCCGTTGGCCCGGTGCGCTATGAACGGATTAACCGATCTGGCAGATATTCTCATCAGGCAAGGAGCTCAAATTGACGAAAAGGTGGGCTCGCGCGGGGACAGTACTATTTTGATGTACAGCATCATCCATAAAAATTATGACATTACGAAGCTTCTGCTTGATAGCGGGGCAGACATTCACTACAAAGATAAAAATGGCTGGACAGCTGCAAAGCTGGCTTTCGGGCGACGAAATAAAGAAATTGGGGAAGCTTTGGTTTCAAGGGGAGCTATTCTGCGCCCGTTCATCGGTCTGAGTGGATCAACATACACCGGAGGAGGCATACTTGTCGAAATATTGGATAACACCGTGTCTGGAAGCGCTTATGCTGCGGGCATTCGGATACATGACATTCTTATCGGAGCAGATTTCCAGCCTGTGAATTCGATACAGGAACTAATAGAAGTGATCGCCCGGAAGAGGCCCCTAGATACAATGATAGCTACTATTCTCCGTAACAATACTGTTTTGGAGTTCGTAGTCGAAATCCAAGTCATATAGTTAAACAGGTGACGATTTGAATTACGAAAGTAAAGAATGCAGGCCCTATTCAACTATTATGGACGGTTTACCTGTATTTTCACTCTCAAAAAAACCCTGCTATTTTACAGTGAACAGCCACTTCAAGGCAATGAAAGTTAAGATTATAACTGCTTTTTTATTCTCTTTTTCCTCAGCATTCGCTCAGGTGGACCTCACCACCCCATTCAAATCCTGCAACCTCGAAGGCAGCATTACCATTTACGATAAAACAGGGAAATGGCTGACCAGTGATGAGGAAGATTCACGCCGGGAGACTCAGCCTGCTTCTACATTCAAGATCATTAACCTGCTCATTGCACTTGAAACAGGTGTGATTAAGGATGAAAATGAGATTGTCAAGTGGCCGGGTTCTACCGACACGACGCTGTATGGATACAGGCCAGAAATATACCATGACATTTCGGTCAAAGAAGCATTCGAAGTGTCGGCGGGTTGGGCGTTTATTGAACTAGCGAAAAAGATTGGCTGGAAACAGTATCTACATTACCTGAAAGCTGCAAAATACGGGAATAATAACCTGTCTGAAAAAGGCGACGACTTTTGGAATTTTGGTGCATTCGGTGTTTCACCACGCAATCAGGTCACTTTTCTCGCGGCGGTTTACGCAGGGAAAGTACCCTTTTCAAAACGCAATATTGATATTCTCAAAAAGGTGATGGTCAATGAACAAACTGCTGACTATACGCTCCGCGCTAAAACAGGCTGGACGCGGGTGGACGGAAATGACATTGGCTGGTGGGTTGGCTACGTAGAACGAAAAGACAACACCTATTTTTTTGCCACACGTGTAACCAAAAAGCGAAGTACGCCCAACCCGGAATTTGGGAATTGCCGCAAGACCATCACCAGGGAAGTGCTGCGGCAACTTGGTGCGTTCTGAAACGTGTCAAACCGAACGATCATTTAGCAATTGCCTTCTGCTAATTGAATGCAAAGAAGTTTAATCGCCTTCCTAACTTCTGCCCATTCATGTAAAATCTTCTGAATGGCAAATTTATCCGATGCTTATAAGACTCAGGAAATCAAACTACCAATTGGATACAAACTCATGTTTACGAGTGAAGGCCCCGATAATATAATTAAAGCTGTGCAGTACACTTATGTTCGAAAGTTTGAAGGCAGAAACGTATACAATCTTGGATTTGGAGACTATGATCCGCAATTCGATCACATTATTGATCAGGCAAAGTCCAACAACGGAGATGCATATAAGGTATTTCGCACCGTTTTGTCCACTATTCCACCATTCTTCGAGAACTTCCCGGAAGCAATCATTATGGTACAAGGAAGCGACAGCCGAACAGACTTTGCTGAGAAATGCAGAGAAACATGCATTAGACGCTGCACCAAGGTTTGCCGCAAGTTCAACCAGCGGATCACACTTTATCGCAATTATGTTGAGAAAAACTTCCAGGTTCTGGGTCTACACTACTGGTTTTTAGGTGGATTTTTAAGAGAAAACAGAAGCCTCACCACTGAACTTTACATACCAGGGCGGTTATATGATGCCATTCTCTTTTTTAGAAAATAGTTGTAACTTTAAGATATGGAAACAAAAGAAAAAAATCCATCTGTCATTCCAAATGACCCGGAAGAGCGAGCTGAATTTCTGAGGCAATTACTGATAAAAATCGGTGACCGCGATCTCTTTCCAGAAAAAACAGCCCGGGCCCGGCAGTTTTTGGAAGGTCTTGAAAAAAGCCAGCAACGTTTGATCCCATAGTTATTGAGGTGCCACTTACGGCACCTTTTTTATTATCGCAACATTCGGCGCATTCCGAAATCACTCCAGATTTTACCAATGCGAGCTTTTGAACAAAGCACATTTGAGCTTTTCAACAAAACTGTCACATTCATTTCCCCTGACCTTTGCTATCGTAATTTAAAAAGACAGAACGATGACAAAGGTTTGGTTTATCACAGGCAGCTCCCGCGGATTGGGAAAGAGCCTCACTGCAGCAGTACTTAAAAGCGGCGATAAAGTAGCTGCAACTGCAAGAAATACGGAACAATTAGATGAATTCGTCCGCCGGTATCCCGATCAGGTACATCCCATCAGGCTGGACGTAACGAACAAGGAGCAAATCCATGCAGCAGTAGGTGACGCTGTCCAACATTTCGGGAGAATCGATGTACTGGTGAACAATGCCGGCTTCGGGATTACTGGTGCAGCAGAGGCTTTTACCGACGAACAGGTCCAAAGTCAACTGGCTACCAACTTGTACGCACCCATAGAAGTCACCCGCGCCGTACTTCCGCACATGCGGAAACAACGATCTGGCCGCATTCTTCAGATCAGCTCCATTGGCGGGCGGGTAGGCGGTGCTGGGCTCACCATGTACCAGGCTGCAAAGTTCGGTCTAAGCGGATTCAGCGAGGCATTGTCAAAGGAAGTAGCACCGTTAGATATCAAAGTTACATGCATTGAACCCGGCGGTTTTCGCACGGATTGGGCTGGTTCCTCCATGAGTTTTGCGCCGGAAATTGAAGGCTACGAGCAAACGGTAGGCGGCATCCGAAAGTTTCTGGAAAGCGGGGCATTTGTCCCTGTAGGTGATCCTGATAAAGCCGCGAAGGTGATGGTAGACTTAGCCAACCATCCGGAACCTCCGTTACATCTGGTACTTGGAAGCGAGGCGATCGGCATTCTGCAACGCGCCGATGCAACCAGGCAGGCAGAACTCGAAAAATGGATGCAGGTAAGTCTTTCCACAGATCACGACGAATCTGAAAACTTTTTTGAATCGAAGGCCGGTAAGGTTTACCAGATTATGAAAGGTATCTAACAGATTTCGCATTTTGAAATCAGAGACAGCTTGCAGAACAAATCAGTGCTGCAATGCTGTTTCTTTGAAATAATTTAAACAATGACAAACCCGGTTCAAGGCTCCGAGTTATCTCAGATTGTATACTCCTGCTACCACGCAAGGAGCCGCGAGGGGGAGCAGTTTGTTGAAGAACATGCTTTCAGCTTTCAGATTGCCGGCTCGCTTGTGCTTAATGATGGGCGCGGCGAATACATCAGCAATGAAGGCGATTTCAGGCTCAGCAGGAGAAACAGCCTGATTAAATTCAATAAGTATCCGCCGGAAAACGGCGATTTCAAATCCATTTCCATCTTTTTCGATCAGCAAACGCTGCGCAATTTCAGCATTGAATACGGGTACACTGCAGCGCCGCATCAAAATCACGCTTCGGTAATCGAATTGCGTCCTGACAAGTTGCTGAAAAGCTATATACTCTCGCTTATACCCTACTACGAAACAAATCAACCCGATAATCCGGATTTGGTTTCGCTGAAATTACGTGAAGCACTGCTGATTCTGTTACAAACCAACCCGGAGTTGAAAGACATTCTTTTCGATTTCAGTGAACCTGGAAAAATTGACCTGGAAGGCTTCATGAACCAGAATTTCCATTTCAATGTGCAGCTGAAACGGTTTGCCTATCTGACCGGAAGAAGTCTGGCTACATTCAAGCGTGATTTTGAAAAGATTTTTCACATTTCTCCAAGCCGCTGGCTGGTGCAACGCCGGCTGGAAGAAGCCTATTATTTGATCAGGGAGAAAGGCAAGGCGCCATCTGAGGTTTACCTGGAAATTGGTTTTGAAGACCTTTCCCATTTTTCCTATGCATTCAAAAAAGCCTATGGCGTCGCTCCTTCGAGAATTTGACAAGTAAGGAACCAAGGCTGACCGGCTTTTTAGAACAAGGCCGCATCAACACAACCCGGCACTGTTTTTACTATGAAACGATCAGCAAGTATATTTTCTATTTTTTCCGGATTAACAGCTTTGCTCTTTCCGGCTTTACTTTCAGCACAAATGATGGATTCCAAATCAATAGCAGCTCCCGGAGCACAGGTTGAAAAACTTGGTGAAGGTTATAAATTCACTGAAGGACCTACCCCAGACAAAGACGGAAACGTATTTTTCACCGATCAACCCAACAACAAAATCATCCGTTGGGACGCAGAAACGGGTAAATTCTCTGTTTTTTCGGATAAAGCAGGCAGGGCTAACGGAATGTACTTCGATAGCAAGGGAAACCTGATCAGCTGCTCAGATGAAGACAATCAGGTTTGGTCTTTTGATAAAAACGGAAAAGCAACTGTGCTTGTCAAAGACTACGAAGGCAAGCTGCTAAATGGACCAAATGACCTCTGGGTAGATGCAAAAGGCGGCATTTACCTGACAGACCCGCTTTACAAACGCGATTACTGGAAGCGTGACCCGGCAATGCAGCAGGACGGTGAGCACGTATATTATCTAAGTCCCGACCACAAAAAACTAACCCGCGTTGACGAGAAGATCAAAAAGCCAAATGGTATTATCGGTACGCCCGACGGCAAAACATTGTATGTAGCGGACATTGGTGATAACAAGA
Source organism: Dyadobacter sp. Leaf189 (assembly GCF_001424405.1). Classification (GTDB taxonomy): domain Bacteria; phylum Bacteroidota; class Bacteroidia; order Cytophagales; family Spirosomataceae; genus Dyadobacter. Next base: position 1,123,074 of record NZ_LMPS01000001.1, on the reverse strand, counting down.
CCTACAAATACGATATTCAGAATGACGGAACACTGACCAACAGAACCCTTTTTGTTTCAAAAGGCTCCGATGGTATGATCCTGGACGAAGAAGGAAACCTGTACATTACCGGAAAAGGCGTTACGGTTTTCGATAAAAATGGCGAACAAATCGCGCACTTTCCAACACATAATGGCTGGACAGCCAATCTTTGTTTTGGAGGAAAAAACCGGGACCTGTTGTTTATAACTGCCGAAACTGCGGTTTATGGTTTGAAAATGAGGGTTAAAGGGGTGAAGTAACTTCGGCTATTGGCTTTCGGCGATCAGCTTTAAAGGAGGCTCAAATGAGCCTCCTTTGCCGTTTACACAAAATTTATCTTTCGCCTGCAACTTTCGTATCCTTTCTTGTTTCTGGAAATAAAAACTCTATTTATTTCCATGAACCAGCGATTCAAATCCTCTTTACACATTGTGAAAGGCCTTCTTTTTACGGCCGCATTTTCTCTTCTCATTTTTTCCTGCCGGACTGCCGAAGTTGCAGTTAATAATCAACTTAAAACGGATACCGAAACTTACCAGGTAAAAGGTCGTCAGGGATTTCAAATTGGCCAGGTACTGTCATTTGGAGATTACAAAACCAGCAAAGTCAAGCGTGGGTGGACATTCAGCTATTCGCTTCCATTTATCGTTAAGTTCAACGGAGCGCGCGAAAAGATCAGCTTTCAGCAATTTGGCTTAAATGGGACTACTGCTGATGTGGCGCTTGTGAGCCGGTTTAAGGAAAGCGAATATGCGCCTTTAGAGGATTACTTCTCTATTTCTCTCAAATACAAAAACTACTTTGCAGGTACGGTCAAAATTGCAGAATCCAGTGAATCGTGGGACTTTCTGGTTCATAACGTAGACGGAGCAAGCCGGAGTTTAAGCAAGAACAGCACTGTCGGTTTTGTCCGCTCCAACCACATTAAAATAGAAATTGAAGGCATTCGCGAGCTGGAAGGCTCCACTTCATTTTTGACCCAAAATGACGTATACGGCTATCAATTTACATGGGATGGAAAAGTAGTAGCGGCCGTATCCACGATTAACAATGGGAAAGTGTGGTTTAAAAAAGAGCTTGACCCGAATCTCAAACTCGTTCTCGCAAGCGTATCTTCCGGGTTGATGCTCCGCAACAACATGGATGACAATACAATAAGCATGCATTAAGAATGCCCCCCGGAGTTGGTAATGCGCGAAAAACGGATCATACTATAAATATTATCGGGTCGTTACAAAAGCGAACCAGCTCCCGCACTATGCGATTTTTGTTTACTCCTCTCCTTTTTCTTGTAACAATTGCTGCGCTGGCGCAGGACCGGATTACCATCAGCGGCTTCGTGAAGGAAAGCGGGAGCCAGGAGCAATTGCCGGGCGTGAATGTGTACATTGAAAATTCACCTTACGGGAGCGTCACCAACACCTACGGATTTTACTCGCTCACCCTTCCCCGAACCGACTCTGCCCGCATTTCATTCTCCTTTGTCGGATATGAAAAAGTAACCCGCCCCATGAGCTTACTTCGGGATGCAGAGCTGAATATCTTTCTCGCAACCATTACCCAGCTCGAAGAAGTAGTGGTTTCTGCGAGAAAACAGGAAGATTATGTAAGCCGCGATGTGCAAATGAGCAAGGTCGAGATTCCGATCCAGCAGCTTAAAAAGATACCCGCATTTTTTGGTGAAAAGGATGTACTCCGCGTCTTGCAGCTTATGCCGGGTGTACAGAAAGGGACCGAGGGACAAACCGGATTGTATGTACGCGGCGGCGGACCGGACCAGAACCTGATCATTCTCGATGATGCAGTGGTATATAATGCAAACCACCTTTTCGGCTTCTTTTCCATTTTCAACAGCGACGCGCTGAAAAGTGTGGAGCTCACAAAAGGTGGTTTTCCTGCGCGTTATGGTGGCCGGCTTTCCTCGGTTCTGGAAATGAATATGAAAGAAGGCAGCAAAGAAAAATTGCACGGTGAAGGTGGTATCGGGTTAATTTCCTCCCGACTTACATTGGAAGGGCCTATCTCAAAAGGTAAATCCTCTTTTCTGATCTCGGGACGGCGTACTTACATTGATATTCTGGCCGCGCCATTTATCGCCCAGTCGCAGCAGGGATCAGATAGTCAGGTGAAGCCCGGCTATTATTTTTATGATCTGAATGCAAAAATGAACTATGATCTTGGCTCAAAGGACAAGCTTTACGTGAGCGGGTATTTTGGGAGAGACAAGTTTCATGCTAATGAAAAAAGCTCTGACTCGGAAACCCGCGCAGGCCTGGCCTGGGGGAATGCAACCGCAACCATGCGCTGGAACCACGTATTGAATCAGAAGCTTTTTGTCAACACTTCACTGATTTACAGCAATTTCGACTTTGGAGTTTCGAGTTACACCAAAGAAATCAATGCAAATGATACCGATGAATTCAGCCTCGATTATAACTCGAAAATACGTGATTTTGGAGGCAAGATCGATTTCGACTTTTACCCATCGACCAAACATGCAGTCAAATTCGGAGGACTTGCGACTTTCCACCGGTTTGTACCTTCGGCGCTTGCAATCGAGGGTTCATTCATCGATAACTCCATTGAAAGATCGGTCAGGCCCGTCAACTCGCTTGAAGCCGGGTTATACATTGAAGACACCTGGCAGGCGCTTGAAGCATTCAAAATAAATGCAGGGTTCAGGTTAAGCTCATTTCAGACCGAAACCAAAAACTATATCAGGCCGGAGCCACGGTTTTCAGCTGCATTAAGGCTGGCGAAAGATTTCTCGTTTAAAGCTTCCTATGCACAAATGAACCAGTATGTGCATTTGCTCTCCAATACCGGCCTCGGACTTCCAACCGACCTCTGGGTACCTACCACCGATCGCATTGCTCCTCAGCAGTCCAGACAGGTAGCAGTCGGTTTTGCCAAAGACCTCGAAAAACCTGCCATTACATTGACATTGGAAGGTTATTACAAAGCAATGGACAACATTTTAAACTACAAGGAAGGATCGTCTTTTTTAAGTTTTAATGGAGAAAATGCAAATGAACTGAGCTGGGAAGAAAATGTTACTGCCGGTAAAGGCTGGTCTTATGGTGCCGAATTTTTGATCCAGAAGAAAACTGGGCGCTTTTCAGGATGGATCGGCTACACTTTGTCCTGGACTTACTGGAAATTTCCCGAGCTGAACTTTGGCCGGACCTTCTTTCCGCGTTACGACAGGCGGCATGATTTGTCGGTTGTGGGCATTTATGAGCTAAGCAAGCGCATTACCCTGAGTGCAACCTGGGTTTACGGAACCGGAAATGCATTGACCCTCCCAATCTCGACTTACACCGGCCTCAGAGACAATTTTGTGCCGCGTGTTACTCCGGAAGGGCAAACAGTTATCGACTGGGGCGGCAGGGAAGTGAATGAATACGGCCAGAAAAACAGCTTTCGTGCAGAGCCTTTCCACAGAGGCGACGTGGCTATCCAGTTTCACAAAAAGAAGAAAAGGCACGAGCGGACCTGGGAGTTCGGCATTTACAATGTTTATAACAGGCGCAATCCATTCTTCTATAATATCGATAGTGAAAACGTGACCGAAGGCTCGTCAGTCAGAAGCAGGAAAACGTTGAAACGCTATTCACTATTCCCTATCCTTCCCTCATTCAGCTACAATTTCAAGTTTTGATATGAAAATCAACATTGTAATCGCATTCATTTTATGGATCAGCCTGTCGGCCTGCGAGTCGCTGGTGACGGAGATCGACGATGCTGATTTGCCAAAAACCGAATCGCGACTGACGGTTCAGGCTTTCCTGTCTCCCGAAAATCCACGCATTATTGTAGCAGTCACACAATCGCGTCCCTTGTTCGGAGAGCCTAATACAACCGAGGGAATTATCCGAAATGCAGTAGTAAAACTTTCCGACGAGACGCGCGAGGTAACGGTTCCATTTGACTCAACCAACGATTTGTACGTGACGGACAAAGCCCGGTTTCCTGTCGTAGCCGGCCGGACCTACAAGATCACCGTATCTCAGGGAGGCCGGACAGTGACCTCAACCTGCTCTGTACCGGCAAAAGCGGTGGTGCCAATGACTTTCGAACTGGACACTGCATATACCAGCTTTTCAGATACGACACTTCGTTTGAAAATGAAGTGGACTGACATCCCGGGTGAGCGAAATTACTATCGCGTACGGGCATTTGTTGACCTCGAATACAGCATTCCCGACGGTCTTGGAGGTGGTAAATACAGTGAGCGCCGCGTGCGGAACCGTTTCAATGTGAACTGGGAAGAAACCATCGGCCGCGACAATTTTCAAAGCGACGTCAATCTGGACGGAACGGTTTTCACCTCGCCAACAGGTACATTGAGGCTGCCCGGCCCCACAGGTTTCGGCACAAGTGACGGATCGTATTTTACGGTTTATCCAAAAGCCAAGATCATTTCCATGACTATGGAGGTGTTAAATACGGATGAGAATTATTTCAGGTATCACAAGTCTCTGGACAATGCACGCAACGCTGATAATCCCTTCGTAGAACCTTCACTGGTGTTCACCAATATTGAGGGCGGACTCGGATGCTTTGCCGCTTACCACACCGGACAGCTGATTTACCGGCCAAAGTAAGTTCCTGCCTCTCTCAGGGCATTTTTCTTTCTACATTTTAAGACAAACTGAGGTCAAAGCACCTCAAAATGTTCGCATGATTTCTAAAATATTTGCAAGAAATTACTGCACATATCGAATTCCAAAACAGCAGAAACGCAGCATTCAGCGGTTTTAAAATGCACATTTCAAATGCGCTGAACAGATTACAGTAGTTTCTTAATAACTGCCTGGTGACATTGTAGCTGAAAGGCATGCTTTTTTCTGTTCACCCTTCAAACAGCGTAGCGTTTTTTAAACTAGCACAACAAACTGCCTCCGATCACAACGAGGCTTATATACATACATATCGGAAGATATGATATCCTGATTATAACCTTAAACAAATTAGATATGGACTTGCAAGGAACTGATAAGGATCAAACCAAAAAGGAAAATCCTTCCAATAAAAACATGTCGGAGCCGGATACCCTGCTCGAAACACTTGAAGATCTGAAAGAGGACGGGTTTACCTACGATTTCAACCTGACTGCACACGCATTGGAAGTGCACAAGGAAGACGGTATCTGCCTGAACCTCTCGCCGGAAGATTTTGACATTGTTCAGGTATACCGATTCGAAGGGATGACCGACCCGGGCGATATGTCGATCCTCTATGCGATTGAGTCGAAAGATGGTCTGAAAGGTACATTGATCAGCAGCTATGGGGTTTATGCCGATAGCATGACAAATGAGATGATCAAGAAACTTGATACAAGAAGTTCTCTGATCGTACACCACGACGATGAAGATATAGCGCATTAAAAATGCGTCAATCACACTATATCTCGACTAAACAAGTGCAAAAAGATGTTACATTACCCGAAAGGTGTAAAGTAACATCTTTTCATTTGCTTAAACCTTTCTACTAAATCTGCTGCTAAATGACTGAAATTCTGGAATGGGACCGGGTTTTGTTCAACGAACTCCCTCCCATTTTTCTGCTGGAAGTACTCCTGCGATCGACCATCATGTTTGTCTTCCTTCTTGTTGCCCTGCGAATCACAGGCAAACGGGGAGTCAGGCAACTTTCCATTTTTGAGACGGTCATTATCATCGCATTGGGCTCCGCAGCAGGTGATCCGATGTTTTATGAAGATGTAGGTATTATACCGGCATTGGTGGTGTTTGCTACGATTATCATGCTTTACAGGCTGGTAACCTGGCTTACGGGAAAGAGCAAGTTTTTCGAGAAAATAGTAGAAGGAAAAACAGTCTGCCTGATCAATGAAGGCCGCTTTTCCATTTCTGAATTTTCGAAGGAAACACTTGCGCAGGATGAGTTTTTTTCTGAATTGCGGTCAAAAAGCATTGAACATCTTGGTCAGGTAAGAACTGCATTGCTGGAACCTTCCGGTGAGGTAAGTATCTTTTTTTACAAGGATGAAGAAGTGAAATACGGACTGCCGCTGCTGCCGTCTTTGTATTACAAGAAAAGCAAAACGATTTCAAGCGACGGTTATCATTCGTGCTCATTCTGCGGCAACACCGAAGTGTTGAAGTCGGGGGCACATATTTGTCGGGTTTGTAACCGTGACGAGTGGGTACCTTCGCTGAACACGGCGAGAATTGCCTGAATTTTGTTGCTGTACATTTGGGAATACGGGCCTGGCACAGCTATTTTAAGGGTTTGGGGATTTAAAAAAACACATAGCTATGGAAATGATCGAATTAACGGAAGAACTGATCCGGTCGGCAGAGCAACGATCTGCTGGACAGCCATATCCTTATTTTGTAAAGAACCTGAAAGCGATCGGGGTAGATAATTACGAGGTAAAAGTGAGGAATTACCAGCGTACTTACACGGCCACGAACGGGGACAAACTGATGATCCCGGGCGAGCTCCCGGAATTTGAATGTGCCGAAGCTTTCGAGCTGGAAGAGGTGAAAAATGCGATCAGGCGTTCACAGGAAGGTGAAACGGATTATCCAACTTTCCTACGCGAGATAGGCGCCGCAGGCATACATACCTACGTAGCCGACCTCACGGGAATGAAAGTGATTTATCAGGGACCGAATTCAGAGTATGAATACGAGGAAACAATCCCGGAAGTATAGCCTGCAACGTTATCGTTCAGGCTGTTCTTTTTCTTAGTTCTTCCAGATGCATATCAGTAAAGTCGAGGTGCGTGACAAAGCGCACCAGTCCTTTTCCGAAGGTAACAGCAAGAATATCTCTTTGCGCCAGTTGCTGTACGTACTCAGCTTCTGATATCCCCGGCGCAAGCCTGATAATAACGATGTTTGTATCCACGGGAAATACCTCTTCCACTTCCGGCTTCGCAGCGAAAATGGCTCCAATCTCCCGGGCACGCAGGTGATCTTCCTTTAATCTTTCTACCTGGTGATCCAATGCGTAAATCCCTGCCGCCGCCAGAAAACCTGCCTGCCGCCAGCCGCCGCCCATTACTTTCCGGAAACGGCGTGCTTTTTGGATTACTTCCTTGGTACCTATCAGCAATGAACCTACCGGGCAGCCCAACCCTTTGGAAAGACAAATACTGATACTGTCGAAAACCGAACCGTATTTTGCGGGCTCTTCGCGTGTTTCTACCAATGCATTAAACAGACGGGCGCCGTCCAGGTGCAATGGAATTCCTTTTGTGTCACAAACCTGCCTGATTGCACGGATCTCCTCAAAATCGTAGTAGCTGCCGCCTCCTTTGTTCATCGTATTTTCCAAAGAAACAAGCCGGGTTACTGTGGAGTGTATATCGTGCTCCGGGCTGATCGCTTCTGCTACCTGGCTCGCCGTTAGCCTGCCCCTGTCGCCGTCGAGCAGCTTCACCGAGGAAAGCGCATTGAGCATGATCCCGCCACCTTCATAAAGGTAAATGTGAGAGTATTTATCGCAAATCACGTCGCTTCCGGGCTGTGTATGCGCGCGGATAGCGAGCTGGTTCGTCAATGTACCCGACGCGCAGAACAATGCTTCCTCCATTCCAAAAAGCTGCGCGGCCTTTTCCTGCAATGCATTCACGGTCGGATCATCGCCCATTACATCATCCCCTACCTCTGCGGCCCACATGGCCTGCTGCATTCCCAGGGTAGGTTTGGTGACCGTGTCGCTGCGTAAGTCAATTTTCATTTTAGTATTAAATCAAAAGTATTGCTGCCTGAAACTTTGCAAATCCAAATATCAACGAATAACGGAAGTAGTGATGATAAGTTGCAAATACTTTTAAACCGATATATTGCGTCAAAAATCTGAGATATGGAGTTTGAAGAGTACTTAACGTCAAAAAAGATAGACCCGGAAACATTCCAAAAGGCAGACAATGCCCGTTTTCAGGAGTGGCGCAGCATATTTGAAACAATGCACCCGGAAAGTTTTACTGCCCACAAGAAGTTTCTTATCAACGAAATCAGAAGAAGATATCACGTGAAAGAGGATTAGGCCACTAGCCTTTCATATCCTCCATAAGTTTCATTAAAATACCAACCGTTTTCTCGGTTTGCTCCTTGCTTGGCGTGGTATCCCAGTTACCTACAATGCCATTGCTCCCGATGTAAATTCCGTCTTTGCGTGAGATAAAATTAGCTCCCTGCGTGTACAGTTTGTAATTGATATCACTTTGCGGGATCAGACAGGAAAGCTGGCCTGAAACCGGCGTAAGTTCTTCATCATTGAATACGGGCTTGGCGCCGAGGCCCATGCAGTTTACAACTACCTTCTCCGGCAATGCGTCAATATCTTCCAATCGCTTGATCTCGTGAATTTTTACTTTTCCGCCAAACATCGTAAAATCCTGCAATTGGTGACGCAGGTAAGTGGGGATATTGAACATGATATTGGAGCGGCGTGTCACATAGTCAGCTTTAAACGGGTGCTCTTTGGAAGTAAGCCGCACCCGCTCCGGAAGCAACCCTTCCACTTCAAAATCTTCGCCGCCTGCGCCGGGCGCGTAAACAGGAGCCTGGTTAAAAACACTGTATTCCTCAGCCCAGCAGGCGATATCGTTCATTCCTAGCAGAAACTGAAAGCGGCGGTGTGAAAACCGCGTCGCCTCTTCCCAGATTGCCTGAAATTCAGGTTTGGCTACTTTCTTGTCACAAACCCGCGATGCAGGCGACCAGGTACCTGTCGCGAGGTTGCTTGTAATATTCGGCGGAACATCTTTGGCATAGATCGTCACCTCGCAGCCACTTTCCTGTAAAAGCCGGGCAGTAGCAATGCCGACTGTTCCGCAACCGAGTACCGCAATTTTCTTCTCGCCGGTTTTAAGCACATTATTCCGCGCAATATTGCCCGTACCCCAAGACAGCGACCAGCCGCTTCCTCCGTGTCCGTAATTATGTACAAGCGTTTTGTTACCCAGCTGCTCCACATCGAGCCGCGGCCCCGACGCCCGGAATGGCCGCAAGCCCACCGTTTCCTTCAGAATCCGGTCCATGGAGAGCCGCAGCTTAGGAATCTGATGGTAGCCCCCACTGATATGAAAGTGCTTGTCAGGATAATACTGCTGCGTTTTGGGTGCGCATGAAGCAGCAATGGTACCTAATGCAAAAGTGGCGGGAATTGCTTTCTCGAAGAAGTTTCTGCGGTTCATCTGGGTTGGTGTAAAATAGGAATGGATTTGACTGAAATTAATGACATTGACCAATAATCACAAATATCCTACTGCATACCCGGCGAAATTCAGAAGAAAACACTTACTTCTGTTTATAAATCCAAAAATTACTATTGATTATACCAGACTACAATCCGCTGGTTGAAAGAGAAAATGGTGCATTCGCCGCTTCCGAGCCCCATTTTTTATTTGGTTCTGTTCCCATTTGCAGAATGAGCTTACCGCCCTTGACGATCTCTTCGTGGGTGAGGTAAGTGCGGCTAAATGGCTTTCCATTCAAGGTGGCAGATTGAATGTAAGGTGCATTGTCAGCCACATTCTTCGCGATAACACTGAATTTCCTGCCTTTTGCACCCTGAATTGTCATTTCTTCAAACACCGGACTTCCAAGTACATATTGATCAATACCTGGCGTGACAGGATAAAAACCCATCATACTAAATGCCAGCCAGGCCGACATCTGGCCTCCATCCTCATTGCCGCTCAACCCGCCCATGCCGGTATCATATTCATCACGGATAATCTTGCGTGTCCATTGCTGCGTTTTCCAGGGTTGTCCGGCAAATGCGTACAGGTAAGCAATCTGGTGATTGGGCTCATTCCCGTGCCAGTAATGCCCCTGATTAAAAAGCGTGTCCAGTTTATTAATAAAGGCACTTTCACCGCCAATGATCTTCTGCAAACCGGCGATATCCTGCGGAACAAACCAGGTATACTGCGCAGGCGAACCTTCTGTAATAAAGCTGGCCCGTTTGGCAAACGGATCAAAATCTGCAATCCAGCCACCATTTGCGTAGCGGCCACGCGCATAACCCGTTGCTGGATCTATGACATTTTTGTAGTTAAGAGCGCGTTTCCGCAATACCTGCGCATCTTCCGTTTTGCCGATTCCACTGGCTAGCACAGACAAACAAAAGTCATCATATGCATATTCCAGCGTTCTGGAAACCTGCTCACGCTTGTGAAATGCAAGCGGCACACTGTCTTCCAGCGGCACATAGTTGTATTTCAGATAGGAGTCCAGCGCCCTCCTGCCCTTGCCCGAAGCATAACTTTTCGCATCGCTGTTTACTTCAAATGCGTTTTTACGTAGCGCGGTATAGGCTGCATTCACATCAAAATTGCGAACGTTTTTGCTGTACGCATCTGCGACTACTGACATGGCGTGGTCGCCGATCATTGCTGCGGTATAATGATTCCAGCATGGAAAAATGGGCATCCAGCCTCCCTGCTCCGCTTTTTTAACAAGCGACTGCATCATATCTCCCGCCTTCTCAGGTTCCAGCAGGATACCAAGCGGCATAGCGCCACGGAAAGTGTCCCATAAACTGAAATCACAATAGTAATCGAAACCCTCCGCCTTTTGCAGCGGCGTACCTCCTGCAAATGAAGGGTAAGTCCCGGCTACATCTGAAAAAAGCCTGGGCAGCAGCTTCGTGCGGTACAATGCACTGTAAAAAAGCGTTTTATCATTCTCACTACCTTTCACCTGAACTTTCCCCAATGCATCATTCCAAATCTTTTCGGTTGATTTTCTGACACTTTCAAAATCTTTGCTGCCGATTTCTTTATCCAGGTTCTGCCGGGCTGCTTCCAGACTCGTAAATGAAGTCCCGATTTTAACAGTGACAGTCTGCACGCCTTCGCCGAAACCTACATAAGCACCCAGCTTCTCCCCTTTTCCCTTACCGGTCAAAGTGCGGCTCATTGGCGAAATTGTGTCGTTCAGCCAGACACCGGACTGAAAGATTTTTTTATCAAACCGCATCACAAAATACCCGCTGAACCCTGCCGGCTGGCCTGAACCCTGGTAAATCCGGTGCACAGGATTATAGCCTGCCACCTCGCCTTTCTCCGGAAATACCTCCACGAAACCTTGTCCCTCGTCGCTGTTCGGCTCGATGACGATGAATGTTTCACTACCGCTTTCAAACCGGAACCGCATAACAGCAGCCCGGGCGGAAGCTGTTACCTCAGCGTCAATCTTTTCATCTTCCAGATAAACTCCGTAATAAGCGGGCGAAGTCCGTTCTTTTTCGTGCGAGAAAGTACTTGCGCGCAGCTCCGGATTGGTGATCAGCTCGCCGGACATTGGCATAATCGTAAGCGTGCCGTAATCCTGTACGCAGGAACCGTTCAGCCAGTGCGTACCACGAAATCCCTGAAATTTCTGATCATTATAATAGTATGGCGAAATGCATTTGGTCTCAGTCGAGCGCGTTTGAGGTGTCCATTGTGTCATTCCGTTGGGAACACCGACTGCCGGAATAGTTTGCCCTTTCAGCTCACTTCCTGCCTCGCTATGCGCCTTCGCACTTTCCGTGGTGGAAGGCGCACTACCAATCCGCGTTTCAACATATTGAAGCGGTGTTTTTTGTGCAAATGCGTTGGTAAAAAGACATATTGCCGCTGTTAAGCAGGCAGAAAAGGGTAGATGTTTAAATTGCATAGTCAGGCTTATTGGCTTTCAAAGTCGGAAGATCGAGAAAATAATGCTATGTTAGACCACCACAATGTTCGGCCCTTCCCATTGAAGACGATCAAAAAGCATTCATCCCTTATGAACATTCACATCATCGATACCGGCTTTTTTAAACTCGACGGCGGCGCTATGTTTGGTGTTGTCCCGAAGTCGCTTTGGAACAAACAAAATCCTGCGGACGAGAAGAATCTCTGCTCCTGGGCAATGCGCTGTTTGTTGATTGAGGATGGAGAAAGGCTGATCCTGATTGATACCGGGATGGGCAACAAGCAGGATACAAAGTTTTTCGGGCATTATGATTTGCACGGCGATGCTACGCTGCTGGGCTCCATTCGGGACAAGGGTTTTGAGCCAGCTGATATTACAGATGTGCTATTGACGCACCTGCATTTTGATCACGTAGGTGGCGCGGTGAGTTTCAGCAAAGACAATTCGCAGCTGCTCCCTACATTTCCGAATGCTACTTACTGGTCCAATGAAGCGCATTGGAACTGGGCGGTGAATCCGAACCCGCGTGAAAAAGCTTCGTTTTTGAAAGAAAACATACTTCCACTGCAAGAGTCAGGGCAGTTGCAGTTTATCCAAAATAAAACCTCCCCTTTTGAAAAACTGGATTTCATCTATGTTGACGGTCACACGGAACAGATGATGCTGCCTGTGATTTCCTATAATGACCGGAAGCTCATCTACGTCGCGGACCTGCTCCCCTCTTCATTTCACATTCCGCTCCCATGGATTATGAGCTATGATATGCGGCCGCTGCAAACCATGGACGAAAAGCAACAGATACTAAAAAATGCAGCAGACGAAAATCATATCCTGCTTTTCGAACACGATCCGCTCTACGAAGCCGGCATTGTGGAACATACCGAAAAAGGTATCAGGATCAGAGAGCGTGGGAAGTTGAGTGATTTTATAGGAGAATAAGGTATGAAGATCGGGCTGGTATTATCGGGCGGCGGAGCGCGCGGGATTGCGCATCTTGGAGTGATCCAGGCTTTGCAGGAACATGGTATAAAGCCGGGTATCATCAGCGCGACGAGCTCGGGTGCCTTTGTCGGAGCAATGATCGCCTATGGTTTTCAACCTGCCGACATTCTGGATAAGATCATACAAACCAGCTTTTATCCATATCTGCGGCCGGGCTTCGGAGCAAGCGGATTGTTGCAAATGAAGCGTATTGAAACCGTGATTTGTCAGTACATTCCCGAAAACACATTTGAATCGCTACAAATACCACTTGTAATTAATGCGACGGATATAGTCTCCGGCGAGGCTGTCATTTTTCGAAATGGTGAACTTGCATTACCACTACTCGCTTCATGCTGCATCCCCGGTCTTTTTAGTCCCATTCAGGTAAATGGTCGCGATCTTGTCGACGGCGGCGTGCTTAATAACTTACCTGTGGAACACATCGAAGGCGAGGCTGACATTATTATTGGCAGTCACTGTAACCCATTCAGTTTGAATAAACTACTGAAAACAACTACCGAGATCATTTACCGCAGCCTGATCCTGGCTATGCATACCAAAAACCGGGAACGTTTTAAAAAATGCGACCTGCTTATAGAGCCCCCCGCCTTGAACCGCTTCGGTATTTTTGATTTCAGAAAAGCAAAAGCGTTGTTTGATGCGGGATATGCATATACATCGGAGTTGCTGCAAAGTACTGATGTAAGTAGTTTGAAAGGCATTTAACCTAGTAAATCCAAAGTTGAACTTTGGATTTACTAGGTTAGGCGTTGAAGCTAATATTAAAATCGGTTGTATTGGCTTGAGTTCCACCATACAGTTTATCGCTCAATATCGATATATTTGTGTACCAAAAAATGTACATCATGGCGATCATAGAAACAACTAGCAGGCAATTCAGAGAGCGGCAGAAGGATTTTTTCGAGCTAGCCGACAAAGGGGAAAAAGTGGTGATTAGGAGAGGCCGTAAACAAACATATGTACTCACTCCAATTTCCGAGGATGACTTGTACTTCACTCCGGAAATGATCCAGCGGATCAAAGACGCTCAACAAGAGATTAAAGAGGGGAAATACATATCCTTCAACAGCGTTGACGAAATGAATAAATACTTTGAGTCACTATAATGTATAAAATTGTTCTGTCAAAAAGAGCTGAGCAAGATCTATACAACCTTTTAAAATCTGAGCCGAAGGTCTATAAAAAAGCGGTTTTGCTTTTGAAAGAAATTGAGCAGCATCCGAGAACCGGAAGAGGAAAACCTACCTTAAAGGGTTATGGCCTGGCAGGATTGTACGCAAGAAAACTCACAGATAAACATAGATTGGTTTATTCTGTAAATGATGATATCATCACTGTTGACATACTTTCTGCAAGAGGACATTATGACGATAAATAACTATCTATTGTCTAATTCAAGCGCTTTCAATTTCCTCCTAGCGCTTCTCCAAAGTTTTCACAACCCACTCTCCTACCTGCTCTCCCTGCTTCTGCCCATTTGTAATCGCATCCATAAAGTGGATTCCGCCGTAGAATCTTGAAGCGCCCGATTCCAATGCGGCAGCCTTAAATGAGGGAAACTTGCGTGCTTTCAGGTTGAAACGTTCTTCAACCGAATCGGTATAAGCAAAGTTTTCTCCGAGGTAATGCGTGAGTATAACAGCTGAGCAAGTTGATATCACAGAGTGGCCGCTCAGGTACTCGGGGAATGGAGGCGTTTGCAAAAAGGGCTTCCAGGTAGGATCGATGAATTTCCGGATCGCGGTTTCAGGACGAATGCGGTTACTTCTGTATTTCTCATCCCAGCAAGTCATAAAACTATCCATTAAGCCAATCGCAACACTGGTATTGATCAGCAAAGTTTTGCAAAAATCTGTCTTCGCCTGCTTGCATGCAATATCCGTTATACCCATCCAATGCGCGCCGGGCGAGATTTTTTTCATTCCTACCAGCAAGTGGCCTCTGTTTTCCAATGCAAATGGATTACAATCCCAGAATGCGGCAGTAACTAAATGCTCCTGCTCCTTTTTATCATCATAATTCATTTTCATCAACCTGAAAAACTCAGAGTCTTTCTTTTCCGAAAATGCAACAGGAGGAGGCGGGATGAACTGGGAAGAAGAGTCAAGCGTGAACGGCCTTACCGTGCTAAAAAAAGGCTCGACCGGCGGGAAATATCCCGGCGGCGTCGGGTACCAGGTACCTGGCGTGTTGCGCGGCTCGTACCGCGGATAGTTGCTGATCAGGTTGTATTTGTCCGCTTTGGCGTATTTCAGGATCTGCTTGCTGATCGCAATTCCATACTCCCGGGAACCAGCGAGCACATCCTCATCCCAGCCAAGTGTTTTGCACGAATCAAGCAGTCGGTCCTGGTACTTCTGCAAGAGTGCGCCAGAAGGCTGCATTTTCTTGGCAGTTTCCAGCATCGCCATTACTGCCGCCAGTTGGTAGGAGTATGTTTCAATGGCCGGTTTCGTAATTTGGGGAAAATCGTTTAACACACCGTGCATGCTTTTGTAAGCACTGTCATGCTGCGCTACTGTCTCATACCCGGCCAAGCAGGCGTAGGCAAAAAACCGGGCGCTCAATGGCGGATTAGTTACATCATGCACCATCACGTCGGTCATCTGTAGGGTAACCTGGCCAATCGTTTCCGGACTAATGTTGTATTCCTTTTGCTGTTTACTGCACCCCGCCAAAATCCCAAGTGCGAGCAGCAGCGCAATGATTTTACTGAACTTTACCAATCTGATATGCTTTTATTTCCTTCTGATTTATCCCAAACAACAATTTATTGCCAATCGGCAGCACGCTTCTCACATCCCCTTTCAGGCTAAAACCCGAATCAGTCTGCCGGATGTAGGCGAACTTTCCTTTTCCGTCCCCTTTCAATAGTATCCCGTAATTGGCGTCGTACTTACCAAACCGCAGTCTCGCCTTACTCACATTCCCGCAAAACAGCAGGTCCTTGTGGCCGTCACCGTTGTAATCCAGACTGGTAATGGTGTAAACCGGCGCACTTTGCACTTCCAGCGGAAGCTGTCTCTCAACGAACTTACCTGCCGCATTGGATTCAAAATAGGCTGTTTTCAGATAATTCGATTCGAGTTCCTGCGCGCCTTGTAATTCTTCCGCAGTAAAAATCTCTTTAACCGAAGCATCAGCGTAGCTTTTATAATCCTGAAAACGGGTCCGCATAATGCTCATCTGATCCAGTAACTCATCACGCGTTACATATGGATAGCTTTTACCCTGGATATAGAAACTCATAATCGGATCGATCGATCCGTTATCGTCAAAATCCTTGTAGATCATCTGAACAGGCTCAGAATCGCTGGCTTTGCATTGCGTGTTCAGCCCCATATTGCCTATGACCAGATCCTGCTTTCCGTCACCATTGAAATCTTCTACCAGTATTTTATTCCACCATCCTTTGTAAGGTTTGGCAAAATAGTCCGCGGTTTTATTTTCCAGCTTTCCATTTGTATTGATAAAAACAGTTACCGGCATCCACTCGCCTACCAAAATCAAGTCCGGCTTTTTATCATTGTTCAAATCTGTCCAGGCTGCGTCGGTTACCAGTCCTATTTTTTCAAGATCCGCATTCCACTTTTTAGTCTGATCCGAAAAATTCCCTTTCCCGTCATTGATCAATACATAACTTCTTGGCGCTTCGGGGTACCGGCCGGGAATTACCCGCCCGCCGACAAATAAATCGGGCTTACCATCCCCATTCAGATCCGCAACCCGCACGCAGCTGGTACTTGTCAGCATTTTCGGTAGCGATGAAATGCTCCTGGTCAGATTCCCTTTTCCATCATTCAGATATAACCTGCTTTGCAGCAAAGGATCTTCGGGCATAAAGCTGGCATATCCGCCGCTGCACACGAACAAATCCTGAAAACCATCTCCATTGGCGTCAAAAAACAATGCATCTGTGTCTTCTGATTGTTTGTCTGTTTCAAATGCGGGTACCGGCTTGCTGGTAAACGAACCATTTTTTTGCTGGATATACAGCTTCGCCGGCTCACCTGCGCCCCCGCCTGCATACACATCTTCCAGTCCGTCGCCATTAATATCGCCCTTTTTCAGACAAGGTCCCGAAAATGAAATCGGGTTGATCAGCAGCGGCTGCCTTTTGAAATCATTGGTTGTAATCGAAGGGCTTTTGAATGCAATCGGAGAAGGAATCGGGTTAAATGCAGGATTGTATTTTGGTGGAAACGATTTGGTCATTTTTCCATTTACCTCAGAGAGTACCAGTTGCTGGTTAACTTTTGGTGAAACGATTTTCTGCTGCTTGCCGCTCAACCAGGTCACCGACAAGGAATCAACATGGCCATTTTTACCCAAACCAAAATGGAGAATAGGCGACACGCTCGACTGGTACCCGCGTGTCGGCATTTGTTCCAGGAATTGCTTTTGACCCTTCTGGTAAATAGTCACTTTCGCACCCGCTCCGAAAGTATTTTTCCCCTCTCCTTCTAACTTGATTTTGAGGTAATTGTTCTGCAAAAGCTTATTTCCTTCATTCTGGTAAATAAAAGCCGGCTTGTTGATGTTATTGACGATCAGATCCAGGTCGCCGTCATTATCAAGGTCTGCGTAAGCTGCTCCGCCGCTATTCGATATTTCACCCAGCCCCCAGCTATCCGCTACATTACTGAACGTAAGGTTTTTACCATTCCTGAAAAGGTAATTTTTCATGTTTGAAGAAGGCATCTGGTACACCAATTGCAGCACATCTTCCCGCTTAACCTGTCCTTCAATGCGTTTCAAATGATCTCCCATGAATTTGACAAAATCCATATTGGTGAAATCACGCAAGTTTCCGTTTGTGACGAAAATGTCTTTCCAGCCGTCATTGTCGTAATCTGCAAACAGCGTAGCCCAGCTCCAATCCGTATTTGAAACGCCTGCAAGCTGACCTACTTCCGAGAAAACAGGCACCTTCGAGCCTTTGCTTGTCCCCTCATTCATTTGCAGCATATTGCGCATATACTGGTGATGAAAGCCCACTTTTACATTGAAGTCGAAGAGTTCGTAGTTATCCAGACCGGAAAGCAACTTTTGTCTCCGGTTGTCTTCTGGCAACATATCCAGCGTAAAAATGTCCGGCAGCCCGTCGTTATTGAAATCGGCAATATCGCTGCCCATTGACGAATGCGAAGTGTGACCGATACTTTCATCCAGCACATCGGTGAAAGTGCCGTTTTTATTATTGATGTATAAAAAATCAGGTACGGAATAATCGTTGGAAATGTACATATCCTGCCAGCCATCCTGGTTGATATCTGCAATACCGATCCCAAGTCCGTATGTCAGCGGAGAACTGTGAATGCCGGCTTTTTTGGTGATATCCGTAAAGAAAGGCGCGCTTCCTTTCGGATCGTTGCGGAATAAACGTACGCCAGTTACAGGATCATCTTTACTCAGAAGGTCGGCTGTACTGGCTTCATCGAGAATGGGCAGCGACTTAGGATTATGGTTGAGCAAAAACATATCCAGATCGCCGTCTTTGTCAAAATCAAAAAAGGCAGCCTGCGTACTATTACTCGGATCGGCCAGACCATACTGGCCTGCCATTTCTTCAAACTGCGGTATTCCTGCTGCATTATTTCCTTTATTGACAAACAGTTGGTTACGCAAGCTTTCGGGTGAAACGTTGCCGGAGTAGCAAACGTAAATATCCAGTTTCCCGTCGCCATTCACGTCGGCCATTGTAACTCCCGTTTTCCAGGGTTTTTCCCGGCCACCAACTAACGCCTGTGCTGTGATATCCTCAAAAACCATATTCCCTTTGTTGAGATACAGCTTATTGGACACCATATTTCCTGTGAAGTAGATATCGTCGAGCCCATCTCCATTCACGTCCCCGACCGCTACCCCGCCGCCATTATAGAAATATTCGTACATCAACACATTGGTATTCAAACCTTCCGTGAGTGTATTACTAAAATCGACCTTGGTTTTTTCGGGAGACAGCGATGTAAAAAGTGGCGGGCTGCTGTTTTCTTCCTGCTTTTCCTTTTCAGCCTCTTTATTACAGCAAACGAGACTCAGACCTACCAACCCAGCCACAACACCTGATTTCCAGGATTTAAAGCGCTTCATACAGCGAAAGAAGATTTATAAAGGGATAGAAAAAAGAAACTATGTCTCCTCATCGAAGACATAGTTTCAGTAAAAATAATCAATAAAATATTACTATTTGTCGTAGCCCGGGTTTTGAACCAACTTCGCATTCCGGTTGATCTCATCACGGCTGAACGGACGGAAATACATTTTATCCACCCACTTCCGGTTTTCATGAGATTTCTCTTCCACCGGCGTGTAAGTATAATCGTAAACCGTTGTATCATAATGATAAGGCTCTTTCATTGACTTACCTGGCTTGAACTTACCGATTACGTTAATGTATTGAAGCGGCCGGCCCAAAGTCTGCTCGGCGATCATCCAGCGACGTGCATCGTGGTAACGTTGCTCTTCATATGCCATTTCAACGCGTTTTTCATGACGATAAGCGTCTCTCAAAGCTGCGCCAGATACTTTCAACGCAGGCATACCAGCGCGGAAACGGATCTTGTTCAGCCATTCCAATGCAACTGCATCCTGACCCAATTCAATGCTTGCTTCGATGTAGTTGAACACTACCTCAGTTACACGGATAAAAGGCCATGGAATATTCTGACGGTCGGTGTTATCGTACAATGCAGGGTTTGGATCGATGAACTTACGCATGTAGTAACCTGTGCGGCTACCGTTCCAGTCTTCAATTGAGCTGCTGCGGGTATCCAATCCTTTGCGGTTAATCAATGCACCTTTATCGTCCAGCAGATCATAAGCGCCGGTTTGAATCTGGTTCGCAGGATCTTTTGCATCCGATGGACGTGGCTTCCAGGGAGCTCCGTCATACATCACAGTTGCGTAAAAACGTGGATCACGGTTTGTGTAGGGAGCAGCTTTGTGCGTAGGGTTTGTCCAGGCAAACGGAGTTCCGTCCATCATTTCGTAATCATCTACCAGCAAACCGATCGGGGTATTTCCAGCCCAGTTGTGGTAACCATTTGGTCCGTTGTTCAAGCCAGTCTGACGGGCACCTTCACCAAGACTTGGTGTAAAGTATCTTGCAAAAATCAGCTCGTTTGCACCAGTCGGATCAAGCGTTTTATCAGCACTTGCACCTGCCATTGCTACGGAGATGTAGTTAAGCTTTCCTTGCTCAGCAGAAACCGGCGCGGTCAGGTTTAACTTATATCCACCGTTACTTGCATCCAATGCAGCTTTTGCGGCTGCCTGAGCAGCAGTCCAGCGTGCAGCGCGATCGCCGGTAAGGTATCCCAGGAATTCAGGATTCGGATATCCTGAGATAACGCTTGACTTCGCTTTCGCCGTTGGAATGTCGTGAAGATCACTTGCTGCATACAACAACACACGTGATTTCAAGGCCAAAGCTGCTACTTTGGAAGCCCTGCCTTTTACCAGCGTTTTTCCTTCGAGCAATAATGCAGCACTGTCAAGGTCACTTACGATAGACTTCACACATTCATCGTAAGTGTTACGAGGTGTAGAGTAGTCTTCATTCAATGCATAAACCTTTTTGATCAGGGGAACAGCACCATAGTAGCGCACCAGCTGCTGGTAGTAGTAAGCTCTCATATAATAAGCTTCCCCTTTCAGGCGGGCTTTAAGCGTTTCATCAGTAAACGTAGCCGTAGCAAGGTTTGCTATCGCGATGTTCGCAGCACGGATTCGCGTATACATCGGGCCCCAACCGTAGGTATCATCTACCCAGCCAAGGTTCGACGGACTCAAACTGCCTTCGTTTACCGTATTGATGTTCCGGCCTGTGTGGGTAAATACCGCTTCATCAGTAAGGGAAGCAAGCATTTGCTCGCTGAAACCACCCTGCTGCAAGCCCTGGTAAATACCTGTCACAAAACCCTCGGCCAATGCGCCGTCTTTCCAAACCTCTTCGCTTGGGATTTCGGTTGGTGGCGTTACATCCAAAAATTCAGTGTCGCAGGATGACAAACCACCGGCAGTCATCAGAGCAACTATAAACAAACTTTTATAGCTAAATTTCATATTGATTTTCATTAAAATGCTAGACGTAGACCTGCGCTCACAACTCTTGCCTGTGGATAGTACTGACCGCTTGTGTTGGTAGATTCCGGATCCCAGATCTTGATTTTGTCAAAAGTCAGAAGGTTCAATCCATTTACGTAAACACGCAGATTGCTCAGGCCAATTTTAGAACCAATCTCAGATGGTAGGTTATAACCAAGCTCGATGTTCTTCAAACGCACGTAGTTGTTGCTTTTCAGGAAGTAATCGTTGAAACCTGCCTGACCTGTGTTGGTATAGTACCTGTTGTTCCGGTTGGTCAAACGTGGGTACTTGTCAGTCGGGTTGTCGATTGTCCAGCGGTGATCGTAGTCATATTTCAGGTAGTTACCAATGTCGCCGGACTCAGTCAAGCCTACCAGCTGCAAGCCGCCAAATGCGCCCTGGAACAGAACAGCAAGATCGAATGCTTTGTAGCCCAGGTTGATCGAGGCACCGCCGGTAAACCATGGACGCTGAACTTTCTGCGTACGGATACGGTCATCAGCGCTGATCTTTCCATCGCCATTGATGTCTTTGAACTTCATGTCACCAGGCCTCAGGTTACCTGTAATTGGTGTATAATCAAGTTTGTTAGCATCAATTTCAGCCTGGTCTTTAAATGCACCGTCGAAAGTGTAAACAAGGAACGACTGGTAAGGCATACCGGTTGAGCGCTGATAAGAAGGAGCTCCCGGAACTTCATCCCAATATTTGATCTTGTTTTTGGCATAACCGCCATTTACACTCACAGAGTAAGTGAAATCGCCTGCATTACCATCGTAGCTCACTTTAAACTCCCATCCTTTGTTTTGAAGCTTACCCAGGTTTTGAGGAGGAAGCTTGCCGTCGATACCCGCAGACGAAGGTGTAGTACCTGTTTTCGGGATCAGGATGTTAGAACGGTTGTTTACGAAGTAGTCAAACTCGAATGAAACCTTGTCGTTCAGCAGCGTACCTTCGATACCGAAGTTGCTGTTGTTGGCAACTTCCCATGTGAATGCGCTGTTGGCCACACGGGATTCAAGCAATGTTTTGGCAACCTGATCATTGATAATGTAGCTACCAAAGCCCATTGTTGACAAATACTGGTATTCAGCCAGGGTTTCTGTTCCAAGAATGTAAGGTTCAGCACCCATTTGTCCCCATGATCCGCGCACTTTCACGTTGTTCATGAACCGGATATTGTTCTTCCAGAAATCTTCTTCCGAAACCCTCCAACCTGCTGAGATACCAGGGAAGAAACCGAAACGGCCGTCTTTTGGAAATACATACGAACCGTCTACACGCCACAGGAATTCAGCAAGATACTTCTCTTTGAAGTTGTAACCTGCACGTCCGAAGTAGCTCAAACGGGCTCTTTTGTAAAGATCAAAGTTGTTGATATCCTGCTCAGCAGTACCACCCGCAAAAAGCTGGTCAACCACAGGCGAGATAAAATAGCGACGGAAAGCGAAGAATCCATCTGCATCCACTTTTTCACGCTGGATACCCGCCATTACATTGAAGTTGTGTCCGCCGATCGATTTTTCGTAAGAAGCCTGGCCGGTCAGCTGAATGGAAAGTTCCTGAGAAGCACTTTCTCTGATACGCGGGTCTTTGAAAGTTGAACGAACTGTACCTGTGATAAAAGGCGTTTTTCCGTCAGCTTCGTAAGTCTTTTTGTCCCAGAAAAAAAGCGTCCAGGGAGTTTCAAAGTTTTTCTGACGACGAAGTTGCTTATCCAATGCGGCCATTGCATTGATTTTCAAACCTGGTACGCCAGGAACCTGAATTTCAAGACCGCCATTTGTTTGGATGTAATCTCTCTTGTCGTTATTGTAACCTGTTGTATTGGTAGTAATTACCGCAGGATTTTGTCCATTCTCGATATCCGGGCCCGGGCTTCCGTCTGGCCAGATTGCGATTTCAGTTGGTTTACCACGCATCAGCATACGGAAGATTGCGCCCGCACTGTTACCTCCGCTTGGGAAGTGACGGAATTCTTCGCGAAGCGTCAATCCTAGGTTTGCAGTTACATACTTATTGATTTTTGTATCCAAATTGATACGCATATCGTACTGCTTGTAACCAGTCGCTGAATTCACATAATATCCATCCTGATTAATGTGGCCCAGAGACGCCAGATATTTGATATTGTCGCTACCACCTGTCAACTGCACATTATGACGCTGCTGAGGAGCCCATTTTCTCAAAACTGAACCATACCAGTCTGTATTTGGGTGCAGGTAGGGATCAGAACCATCAGCAAACTTCTTCATATCATCCGGATTGAAAACCGCATTGATCACGTTTCCGTTATCGATTCTTTTGTAAGATCCGGTTGAATTAAAGCCTTGCAATGCACCTTGCCACTCTCCCACAGGAAGGTTATCATAAATCTGCAATTCGTTACGGATGGTTGCATATTCAGATGCATTCGACATTTCAGGTGTACGCGTTGGCTGCGAAACCCCGAAGTTCATATCGTAAGACAATTGCGGCTTGCCGGTTTTTCCACGTTTGGTAGTAATCAGGATTACCCCGTTACCTGCGCGTGAACCGTAAATCGCAGCTGCTGCATCTTTCAAAACGGAGATACTTTCAATGTCAGCAGGATTGATACGGTCCAAACCACCACTTCTGTTGGGAACACCATCCACAACGATTAGCGCGTTACTGTTACCGAGTGAGTTGGTACCGCGGATACGGATCGCAGAACCATCGTAGCCAGGCTCACCGCTGCTTTGTACCGCTGAGATACCCGGAAGACGGCCGCCCAATGTATTGGAAAGGTTGGCAGCAGGTGCTT
Source organism: Dyadobacter sp. Leaf189 (assembly GCF_001424405.1). Taxonomy (GTDB): domain Bacteria; phylum Bacteroidota; class Bacteroidia; order Cytophagales; family Spirosomataceae; genus Dyadobacter. Next base: position 1,099,506 of record NZ_LMPS01000001.1, on the reverse strand, counting down.
TTTGAAGCTCAGCTCCTTTTACAGCTGTTACAGAACCTGTCAATGTTGCCTTTTTGGCAGTACCATAACCTACAACCACCACTTCTTCAAGTGCTTTGGTATCGGCAGCCAATGTGATATCAACATTATTTCTGGTTCCGATCTCGATTTCCTGGGTCAGGTAACCAATGAAAGAAAACACCAATGTCGAATTTCTGTCCGCATTTACGGAGTAATTGCCTTCATTATCGGTAACAGTTCCTGCTGTGGTCCCTTTGACAACAACGCTCACGCCCGGTAACGCCTGGCCTTGCTCATCCTTGATCCTGCCTTTGACTGTGTTCTGCGCATGAGCGATCATGACAGTCGCAACGAGAAGGATAAGTGAAAAAACACCGCGCGAAATGACACGAGGTATCCATTCAGTAGAAAATCTCATAGATTAAAATTTAGAGTTAGAAAGTGGTATTGAAAATTGCTTAACCGTATAAGCACGGAACGTAGAGCTTGCATTGCTTCCATCTCCGGGAAGCCGGTCTACAAATCGGAAGGAGTAGTTCGGAAAGTTTATTACATAGGTTAATTGTTAGGTGAGTAGATAGCCGGGCACTGATATGAAAGGGTGTACTTATAACACAATTCGGTTCGCAACACCGCCAAAAACTGGTAGCATAAGCGTGGTGAAATCTTTTTTACTCGTTTGTTTGTACAAAAAGATATTAATTTTTTCACAAAAAAAAGGGTTCTTAATTTAGGTATATAATTTATTAAAAAATAACAATGAAATGGCTGTTTTAGGCTAAAATGGCCGGATTTAGTAGTATATAAGTTACAATTATTCGTTCTTTAATCCAGAATTGGTAACATTTCCAATCTTACTTATATTCGTATATTCATTCAAAAACATCCTGATCCACCTGCATATTGCTAATGAGATTTCGCTTACTCTCCCTGATCCTTGTTCCCCTGTTTTTCAGCTGCCGGAAAGAGCTGTCGCCAGCCGAGTACAATGCCAAAGCAGCCGATCCGCAGCTATTTCACCAAACAGCAACATATCTCACTGATGTCATTATTCACGATATCTTCAAGCCCCCTGTTGCCAGCCGCATTTACAGCTATTCTTTCCTTGCTGCCTATGAAGCACTTGCACCGGGATACCCTGAATATAAGTCACTTGCAGGCCAGCTCGTAAAATTTGAAGCTCCGCCAAAGCCCGATTCTTCACTGGCATATTGCTACCCGCTGGCCAGTATCAAGGCATTCACCTCCGTAGGCCGCACGCTGACATTCTCGGGTGATATGTGGGATAAATACGAGAAGGATTTGTTTGAGAAGTATGCGCAAATGGGCATACCCGAAGATGTATATACGCGGTCACTTGCATACGGGGATTCTGTTGCCAAACACGTGATCCGTTATTCTTCGAAAGACCATTACAAGGAAATCCGTGGTTACCGGTACACAGTTACCAATGCACCAGGAACCTGGGTACCTACGCCGCCCGCCTATGCAGATGCTTGCGAACCTATGTGGAACACGGTTCGGACATTCACGCTGGATTCTGTCACACAGTTTCGCTGTCCTCCCCCGGCTAAATACGATCTTGACAAAAACAGCAAGTTCATGAAGCTGGCAATGGAAGTATATGATACAGGTAATAACCTCACAGATGATCAGAAAGCAACTGCCTATTTCTGGGATGACAATGCTTTTGTAACCAATGTCGTGGGGCATGCAATGTTCGCCAACAAGAAAATGACACCGGCCGGTCACTGGCTTGCGATCATACGTACAGTGACAACCGACAAGAAGCTGGATCTGATGCAGGCGACCGAAGCTTACACCCTTGGCGCACTATCTATATTCGATGCTTTTGTGGCTTGCTGGGACGAAAAGTACCGGACAGTGCGGATCAGGCCAGAAACTGTGATAAACAATAACTGGGCACCCGAGTGGCGTCCATTCCTGGAAACACCCGCATTCCCCGAATATGTGAGCGGCCACAGCTCCATTTCGGCAGCCTGCGGAACCGTATTGACACACCTGATCGGCGCTAATGTAGCTTTTACGGACACTACGGAAAAGAAATACGGACACGGCGTAAAATCCTTCAAGTCATTTGAAGAAGCTTACTGGGATGCTTCCATTAGCCGGGTTTACGGCGGTATACACTACCGCGACGGCGTTGAAGAAGGGACACACCTCGGTGAAAAGATCGGCGAAAACGTATTAAAACGCGTAATCACCAGGAAAAACAGGGAAACGCTGGCTAAAAAGTAGCCTGATGAACGTGGTCAGAATTATAATGCAGACCAATGTTCTCGCGCCGCGCCATCGCCATTTTGATAATGAGATAAGAAACGGATATCATGTTTCTGAGCTCGCAAATGGCAACAGATACCTTTGACTCGCGGTAAAGCTGCTCGTGCTCTTCATGTAATAGTTCAAGCCGGTCGTAGGCTCGTTTCATCCTGCGATCGGTGCGTACGATACCAACATAGTTGGACATAATGCTGTTCAGCTCGCGCGTCATTTCGGTTACCAGCACCTGCTCTTCGGGATGCGTGGTGCCCGAATCGTCCCATTCCGGTATGTTCCCCGGTGTTTGTGCTCTTTCGAAACTCGCAAGTGTATCTTCATAAGCGCGATGACCAAATACGACCGCTTCCAGCAGCGAGTTGGAGGCGAGCCGGTTGGAACCGTGCAAACCAGTACAGGAACATTCACCTACTGCATAAAGGAAGTCAATATTGGTTTTCCCCCACTCATTCACCCTGATCCCGCCGCACATATAGTGCTGCGCCGGAACAACCGGGATCATGTCTTTTCTTACGTCGATACCTTCGTTCAGACAGTATTCTGTGATATTTGGGAAATGTTCGACAAACTTCTCGTAGTCACAATGCCGCACGTCGAGATAAACATGGTCTACCCCATTCTTTTTCATTTCTGAATCTATCGCACGCGCAACAATGTCCCTGGGCGCCAGGGAAAGTCGCGAATCGTAGTTTTCCATGAAAGTACTACCGTCCCCCCTTTTTAATATTCCCCCAAAACCACGTACTGCTTCCGAAATAAGGAATGAGGGTTTTTGTCCGGGCTTGTAAAAGCTGGTAGGGTGAAACTGGATGAACTCCATGTTGTCGCAAATACCTTTGGCGCGGTACGCCATTGCAATGCCGTCGCCGGTTGCGATCGTGGGATTGGTCGTACTCTGGTAAATATTTCCGATGCCGCCGGTAGCGAGCATGGTCGTTTTGGCAACGAATTTCTCGACTTTTCCAGTTTGCCTGTTCAGCACATACGCGCCAAAACATTTAATATCTTCCTGATACCGGTAAACTGTTTCCCCCAAATGGTGCTGGGTGATCAACTCGACGGCGTAATAATGCGTAAAAATCTGAATGCTTTTGTGCCTGTTTACCTCTTCAAGCAATGCGCGCTCTATTTCGGCGCCTGTAATGTCCTTGAAATGTAAAATCCGGTGATCTGAATGCCCGCCTTCTTTGGCCAGGTCGTATTCTCCTCCGCTTTCCTTATCGAAGCGGGTTCCATAATCGATCAGTTCCTGTATCCGCTCGGGCGCTTCTCTCACCACAATTTCCACGATGTTCCGCTTGTTGACCTCGTCACCCGCGTCCATTGTGTCCTGGATATGTTTTTCAAACGAATCTGACTCAGCCCAGACTACCGCAATGCCGCCTTGTGCATACTTGGTATTGGTTTCATCGGCCTGAACTTTGGTAATTACCGCGATAGACTTTTCCTGATTCAGCGAATCGAAATGTCGGGCGAGCTTGGCTGCATAACTAAGTCCGGCAATTCCCGAACCAATGATCAGAAAATCAAACTGGGGCATAAATCAGAATAAAATTACATAACTGTTTGATCAGATACCTTTGCTCAGTTCAAGCATCCGGGCGACTGATTCATAGGCTTTTAACCTGACATCCTCCGGCACAAAAATCTCCGGCTGCTCATAATAAAGTGCATTATACACCTTTTCTAATGTGTTCATCTTCATGTAGGGACATTCTGAACAGGCACAGGTATTATTATCAGAGCCGGGCGCAGGTATCAGCTTTTTGTCCGGTACCGACTGTTTCATTTTATGCAAAATACCGGCTTCGGTCGCCACGATAAACTTGGTATGCGGCGATTCCTTTACAAACTTTAACAGTCCCGTTGTTGAACTTACGAAATCGGCTTGTTTCAGGATATCCTCTTTGCATTCAGGATGCGCGATCAGCAATGCATCCGGGTTTTCTTCCTGAAGCTGCTTTAACTTTTCACGCGAAATATCAATATGCACAATGCAGGCTCCATCCCATAAAACCATCTCGCGGCCTGTTTTGTGAGCCACGTACCGGCCCAGGTTTGCGTCGGGAGCGAAGATAATTTTCTGATCTTTCGGCAGACTTTCCACGATCTGCAATGCATTCGAAGAAGTACAAACAATATCTGTCAGCGCCTTAATCTCCGCTGAGCAGTTGATATAGCTGATTACAATGTGATCCGGATACTGGGCTTTGAAGGCAGCGAATTTATCAGCAGGCGCAGAGTCAGCGAGTGAGCAGCCTGCATTCAGATCAGGAATGACCACCTTTTTATCAGGACTCAGGATTTTGGCAGTTTCACCCATGAAGTGCACTCCGCAAAACACGATCATATCCGCCTCGGTAGCTGCTGCCTGCTGGGAAAGGCCCAGACTGTCGCCAATGTAGTCAGCCAGATCCTGTATTTCAGCATCTACATAATAGTGTGCGAGGATAACCGCATTCTTTTCTTCCTTTAATCTCTTGATCTCGGCAATCAAATCGATATCTTCTGCAACTGCCTCCGTAACGTAGCCGTAACGGTTTACCTGATCTTCAATAGTAGTCATTCTGGTGAATAATTGGCTTTAATGGATCTTAAAACTCTATTTCGAAATTACAACATTAAAACCAATCCAGGGCAAAGAAAGTGCGGCACCCGGATAAATGAAAAGCCGCAGAGGCGATCCCTGCGGCTTTTTATTGACTATCGATATCTATTTACTATAAAATCCAGCGGAAAAATGCATAGAGTGTACCTGACAAAAGCATGGTAACCGGCAATGTAAGTATCCAAGCAATCACAATATTCCTGATCGTGCCGCCTTGCAGGTTTTTCACACCTTTACTTGCAACCATTGAACCCGCAATACCCGAAGAAAGTACGTGCGTGGTACTTACCGGAAGCCCCATATAAGATGAAACGCCGATTGTACTCGCTGCTACCAGCTCCGCAGATGCCCCTTGGGCGTAAGTCAAATGCTGCTTTCCGATTTTCTCGCCAATCGTTACAACAATCCGCTTCCAGCCCACCATTGTTCCCAAACCAAGTGAGAGGGAAATCATCAGAATAACCCAGTCTGGGGCATAATCCGTATAGCGCCTGATCCCGTTTTCACTGCCAGACTGCATTTTCAAATATGCAACATCAGCAGAGTTAAGGTTGGCGTGACCATTGTCCAGAATTGTCTTTGTATTGCGGCTGATCAAAAGCAATGAGCGACGGGCGTCCATTCTTTTTTCCATGGGCAACTTATGCTCCGGGAGTGAATCGTTTATCTGCACTGTGAGGTTTGCGACTTCCTGTTTGATAGTGGCCAGATGCAGGCGGTCCGTTACAGACAGTCTTGACGAATCAATTCTGCCCACTGCCTGCTCTATTCCGATCAGGTCTGACTTCATTTTGCTTGGATCCAGACTGTTGTCCAATGCGAAATGAGCAGGAACAATTCCGATCAAAATCAGCATTACCAGTCCAACTCCCTTTTGACCATCATTGGAACCATGGAAAAAGCTTACAAGCGTACAGGTAGTAATCAAAATCACACGTATCCAGATCGGAGGCGCCTGATTCTTTTTGGGTTCGCTGAAAACGATCTCACGCAGCGGCTTGGAGAGCGAGCGGCGCAGTATGAACATAATAATAATCGCAAGTGCAAAACCGAAAATCGGTGAGGTTAGCAGCGACATGAAGAGTTCTTTCGCCTTGGACCAGTTGACACCGGCAGCATTTGAATTTTCAGGCATGAATGTGAAAGCCAGTCCCACACCCAGAATGGAGCCAATCAATGTATGTGAACTTGAACTCGGCAAGCCAAAATACCAGGTGCCCAGGTTCCAGATGATCGCGCTGAAAAGCAATGCAAAGACCATGGCGGCGCTGTGGTACACATTCTGGTCGATCAGCAGTTCGACCGGTAGCAGGTTAACAATTCCCATTGCAACTGCAATCCCTCCAAAGAAAACACCGCAGAAATTCATAAAACCCGACCAGATAACGGCTACATTCGGTTTTAGTGAATTTGTATAAATCACAGTTGCTACTGCATTGGCAGTATCGTGAAAACCGTTAACAAATTCGAATGCGCAGGCTGCTAAAATGCTAAAAGCGAGGAGAATAAAAATGTCGGTTTCAAGACCAAACATAGAAGAAGTATATAAGTTTATCTATAACAGCACAAAGCTACTTATTCTTAAGCGATGCAATATTAACAAATTGTTAAGCCAAACTCCTAGGCCGTTTCCTTATTAGCCAGCTGACCGCAAGCTGCATCGATATCTTTTCCACGACTTCTTCTTACGTGTACTGACACTCCCCGATCTTCCAGAAAGCCCGCAAATTTATCAAGCTTATCCCCCTCTGTGTTCTTGAAATCAGCTTCTGCAATCGGATTGTACTCGATGATATTCACTCTCGCAGGCACTTTCTTCGTAAACTCCCAAAGCTCTTTCGCATCCTGCAAAGTATCATTGAAGTTATTAAAAACGATATATTCGAAAGTAATACGGTTACCTGTTTTTCGGTAGAAATAATTCAGAGCCTCCGCCAGGTTTTCCAGTGAATTGGATTCGTTGATCGGCATAATCTGATTTCTTTTTGCATCGTTGGCCGCGTGCAGCGACAATGCAAGCCGGAAACGCACCTCATCATCACCCAGCTTTTTGATCATTTTGGCAATACCAGCAGTAGAAACCGTGATCCGCTTCGGCGACATATTCAAGCCCTCGGGAGAGGTAATGTGCTCGATGGATTTTAAAACATTGGTATAGTTCAAAAGCGGCTCGCCCATTCCCATGTAAACAATGTTGGTAAGAGGCGCATTGAAGCTCCCCTCTGCCTGCTTGGCAATGGCGACTACCTGGTCATATATCTCACCTGCTTCAAGGTTACGTTTGCGGTCCATATAACCGGTAGCGCAAAATTTACAGGTTAAGGAACATCCTACCTGGCTGCTAACACAAGCAGTCATTCTGTCCGCTGCGGGTATCAGCACACCTTCTACAAGGTTGCCGTCAAAAAGGCGGAAGGCAGACTTGATCGTACCGTCGTTGCTTTGCTGCTGCTTGGCAACTTCCATTGATCGGATCACGAAATGCTGGTCCATCAACTGGCGGGTACCGAGCGAAAGATTGGTCATTTCGGCAAATGAATGCGAAGATTTTTTCCAGATCCATTCATAAATCTGTTTCGCTCTGAAAGCTTTTTCACCATGCTCCGCCATCCATTGTTTCAGCTGATCAACGCTCATTTTGCGGATATCCTGCTTTTCCTCTAATCCGGTCATTTTATATTATTTGGTCAAATGCGGGGTGCATTCAACCTGTTTTAACTGCAAAGTTATTGAAAATCAATATCGAAAGCTTAACCCTGGGCAGATTCTGAAAGTTCAATCGTCCAGATATTCACGCTTCCATTCACTGATCAGCGCCGTACCGTCGGGCATCAGCGCCAGGGCTTTGGTGATCAGATTAGGGGCAATAGGTACTACGAGCGGGTAAATGTAAGTATCGTCTGTGCGGTGCGCGGGTATTTTCACCCCGATCATATCCACCAGCCAGAAAAACACACTGATCCCAAAAACCCAGGTAAAAATGCCCACCATAGCGCCGGCAAAACTGTCGAAAGTACCCAGGATAGAGTACCGGAGTGAGCGCCGGATCATGTAGCCAAACTGGTTTAACAAAAATATGGTAGGAAAGAAAATCGCCGAAAATCCAATGTAAGGCAAGATTTTCTTCGCCATATTATCGCTGAAATAAGGCGTGAGCACTTCCATGCCCAGCCCTAAAAACTTAAATCCAAGTACCATCGCCACCGCAAATCCGGCTATCCCGATGATCTCGATCAGCAAACCTTTACGGTAACCATGCAAAGCTCCCCAGAGGAGCGGAATGAGGATGATCACATCCAGTAACTTCATGCGAGCAATCCCTTCACCAATGCTGAAACGACTTTACCTTCTGCCTGTCCCGCAAGCTCCTTGGTAGCAACGCCCATTACCTTGCCCATGTCAGAAGGCCCTGATGCGCCTACCCTGGCTATAATTTCCTGCAATTTCGCTTTCACTTCCTCTTCGGAAAGTTGCTTAGGTAAAAACTGCTCGATTATCGCCAGTTCCGCTTCTTCCTTTTCCAGCAAGTCGGCGCGATTCTGGGTTTTGTAGATATCCGCAGATTCACGACGCTGTTTGGCAGCTTTGGTCAGCAATTTTAGTTCGTCATCAGCAGAAAGCTCGCCGCTGGCGCCGCCTTTTGTTTCTTCCAATAAGATAAGCGATTTGATCGCACGCAGCGCCCGGAGCTTATCCTGGTCTTTGGCCCGCATTGCATCTTTTATTCCCGACTCGACTTGTGTTTTTAGAGACATGTTTTTTTAATGTTGAATGACTGATTGAGTGAATGAGTGAATATCTTTTGAAGGAGTGAATTAATGGGTATGTTAATGAGCGAATAGGTTGGTTTTTCGATCTTTACAAAGGTTTGGTGTTTGTATTGAGGATGGGTTAGTTGTTTGTACGAAGCGTTTCTGACAAGCTTCTGGTGAAATTTGCCGGCAACAAAACTAAAATAATCCTCCCAATTAACCCTAATTTAGCACTACCTGATAATTCGAAAGCACACATTCAAACATTCACTCATTCAATCATTCACTCATTCACTCATTAAACAATGACTCGCCTAAGCGTTAATATCAACAAAATTGCCACCCTTCGTAACTCACGCGGCGGTGATAATCCTAATGTATTAAAAGTCGCGCTGGATTGTGAGCGGTTTGGTGCGCAGGGAATAACAGTTCACCCCAGGCCCGATGAGCGACACATCAGGTACCAGGATGTGTACGACTTGAAAGAGGTAGTAACTACTGAATTTAACATCGAAGGAAATCCGTCAGAAAAGAAGTTTGTAGAGCTTGTTCTAGCAAACAAACCCGACCAGGTAACGCTGGTTCCTGACGCATTGCACGCAATTACTTCCAATGCAGGCTGGGACACTATTAATAATAAAAGTGAACTGACAGATCTGATCCACATCTTCAAGTCTGCCGGCATTCGCGTATCCGTTTTTGTAGATCCCGACGAGAAAATGGTGGAAGGCGCCAAAATATGCGGCGCAGACCGTGTGGAACTTTATACGGAACCTTATGCCGCAGGTTATTTTGAAAACAGACAAAAAGCAGTCATACCATTCGTAGCAGCAGCTGAAACTGCCAGAGAAGTTGGGTTAGGTTTGAATGCCGGCCACGACCTCAGCCTCGATAACCTGCGTTTTCTAAAACAAAGTATTCCCTGGCTGGACGAAGTTTCCATCGGCCACGCCCTGATCTCGGATGCATTGTACCTGGGTCTTGAAAACACAATCCAAATGTATTTGCGGGAGCTGGAATTATAGATTTACCAGCCCTGGCGATATTCCCTCTTTACAAATTGGTTGGCGACATCGAAATTGGTGATCTTCATATTAGCCCCGTCCCAGATCAGTTTTTGCCGGCCAGGGAATGTAAATCCTTTTCCATCTGCTTTGGCTTCGCGGTGCAGGTAAGATCTTACGGCTAGGTTACCCATTAAAACGATCTCCGTTAGTGGGCCTGCCTGGTCGAAAGAAGAGCTGGTGTACGCACCGTAACCTTTCTTACAAGCCTGCACAAACTGCTGCTGGTGCCCCTGCCAGTTTCCGGCTACCAGAGCCCTGGGTTTCACATTCAGCCTTACATTTTCGAATTTCTTCTCAGGCCAGAGTCTCGGATTTTCACCGAACATTTCTGCACTTAATATCCCCTTTGTACCTATAAACAACATTCCGCCATCCACACTGCCGAAGACCGTTTTATAATCACAACCGTCGGGCAGCTGCGGCCGGATGCCGCCGTCGTACCAAGAGAAACTGATTTCTTTTCCTGGGGTTTTGGATGCAAATTTCAGGTGAATGGAAGTCGAAGGCGGACATACATCGTCGAAGAAAGCCTGACTGAAAAAATCCGCGTACACGGAACCGACGCTGCATTCAACAGAAGTAGGATAACCCAGCTTCATGGCACGAAAAGGCACATCAATGAAGTGACAACCCATATCGCCCAATGCACCTGTACCGAAATCCCAGTAGCCACGCCATCTAAACGGCATATATGCTTCATGGTAATCGCGCTTCGGTGCAGTACCGAGCCAAAGGTCCCAGTCGACCTCCTTAGGCACAGGCTGAGATTCGCCCCTGTCTTTAGGTGATTTTACACCCTGCGGCCACACCGGCCGGTCGGTCCATACTTCAATCTTATATACATCACCCAGCACACCCGATTGCACAATCGCTTCTGTCTGCCGGGTACCGTCGCTGCTGCTGCCCTGATTTCCCATTTGAGTTACCACCTTGTATTTGGCGGCCGCCTGGGTTAATGTTCTGGCTTCCCAAATGTCTTTGGTAAGCGGCTTTTCCACATACACGTGCTTTCCCAGTTCAATGCAAGAATTGGCGATCGGGAAATGCATGTGATCCGGTGTTGTGATCAGGACAGCGTCAATATTCTTTGCTTCCTTTTCCAACATTTTCCGGTAGTCTTTATAATAAGGAGCATTCGGAAACTGCTTTCTGTACTTTTCGGATTGCCGGTCGTCTACGTCGCAAAGCGCGACGATGTTTTCGGCTCCATTATTATAGGATTGCCGGATATTCACATCCGCCTTTCCACCGCAGCCTACCGCAGCTATATTTAATTTGTCACTTGGCGGGATAAATCCTTTCCCTAAAACGTGGCGGGGCACAATCATGAAGCCTGAGGCCGCCAGTGCCGCTGCTTTTACAAATGCCCTGCGGCTGTGATCCTGTGAGCTTGACTTTTGATCTTCCATTGGTCCGGACACGGGCTTTTTAAACTAACCCGCTTACCCGAAAAAGCCTGCCGATTTCCAGCCCTACTATTTGCCGCCGAAAGTTTCAGCTATTTTCATCGCAACACCCATATCACCGTCTATTTTAAGCTTGCCCGTCATCAGCGCCATCATCGCGTTCAGGTCGCCATCAATCAGTTTCAATGCGTTTTTTGTAGATACCTCGAAGGTGGCATCGGCTTCGGTATCATCGTTGGAAACTGCATTCGGAATGGATTTCCCATCGACGTAAACCACACCTTCTTCGGTCACAAACTTGGCAGTTGCACCAAGGCCGCTATCGGTTCCAAGAATATTTTTAATGCGTTCGGTCAGAATTTGAAGGCTCATCAGAAGTAGTTTTTCGTTGTTATGTATTAAGTGAAACTGAAAGGACAAAAGTATATTTGACTGTAAGAATATTCAAATCGCTTTGGTCTTTTCATCGAAATCCGCAAATTTTACAAAGCAGAACGAACTGATCTGCTGATTATCCTACTCAATGAGTGATCCCGTAAAACGTCCGACTTTCCTTACAATATTGTGTTTTCTCACCTTCATGAGTTCTGTTTCAGGGCTTTGGACACAATCAGAAAGATTATGGAGTCCGGGAGTAATGGCAGACAGGACCCGGGAAACATTTGAAACTGTCAGAGAGAGCGTCGATAAGCAGAACACAACTGCCGACACCGAGACAATGGACAAGATGTTCGAAGCAGTGATCGAGCAAACCACACCGGAATCCATCAAAACAGGCGCGATTATCATGCTGATCTTCGAATCACTCTCTCTTTATGCTGCTTACCTGATGTGGAACCTTCAAAAAAAGGGATATTACCTTTACCTGGCGGGCATCGGAGTTGCATTTCTTGCACCGCTTTTCCTCATTGGCGGCTGGCTGGGAGTAATTACAGCAATGGCAGGAGTTCTGATCAGTACTTTTATGGCAATCCTGTATGCTTTCAACCTGAAGCATATGTACTGAACTTCCCCCCGGCATTCGCCTCAATCACATAGCATTCATTATCTTGAAATTGGAATGTAAGCTCTTGCTTTCCACGAAGAAAAGATTTTATTTTGCGCACTAATTTTGAATCGAGAAAATGGCTTTAATTAACAAGATCAGAGAGAAATCCGGGGTTGCCGTGACGGTAATCGCTATCAGTTTAATTCTTTTTATGGTTGGGGGCGATCTTTTAGGTCCCAATTCAATGCTGGGCGGAAGTAATAACCAGGTTGTAGGTGAGATCGCCGGCAAAGAAATCAATATCAAGGACTTTCAAAGTCGGGTTGACGGCTTTCGCCAGAACTATGAAGCACAGTCGGGCCGCAGCCTGAACGAAAATGAGCTCGCTTCACTGAGAGACCAGGCCTGGAACCAGTTTGTGGTTGATATTGCATATAAGAAACAATTTGATGAGCTCGGTCTTACTGTGACAGATGAAGAATTGTACGATATGGTACAAGGAAATCACATCAGTCCCTCGATCTTGCAGGCTTTTTCAGATCCTACAACAGGAAAGTTTGATAAAAATGCAGTTATCAATTACCTGAAAAACCTGAAAACACTTCCGATTGAACAACAGAAATCATGGGAGAACTTCGAGAAAAGCCTTCGCGAAGAACGCACCCGTACCAAATACGAAAACCTGCTGCGACTTTCTACCTATACTCCGAAAGCACAGGCAGAGAAAGAATACATAGCACAAAATACCAAAGCCAATTTGCGCTATTTGTATGTACCTTATTTCTCGGTTGTTGATACTACCATTAAAGTAACGGACGCGCAGCTTCAGGACTACCTGAGCGCACACCGGAAAGAATACAAAGGAACGGATACGCGTTCAATCGAGTACGTTACCTTCCCGGTTCAGCCAGCGAAAGATGACAGCGCGGCGCTTTACTCCGAAATCAAAGAACTCGCAAGAGGTCTGGCGGCTGCTCCTAACGATTCTGCATTCGCAAGTATGAATTCGGACATTCCGCTTCCGATCAATATGTCACTGGCAAATATGTCAGACCAGTTGAAAGAAGCTGTGAAGACATTTGTTCCAGGTGGCGTTTACGGACCTTACCGCGAAGGAAATACCTATTATATCTACAAATACGGCGGTACAAGAAAAGATACAGTAGCTTCTGCAAGAGCAAGCCACATTCTGATCCGTCCTGAAAACCAGTCTGACTCAGCGAAGGCAGCAGCACGTACAAGAGCAGAAAGTATCCTGGCGCAGATCAAAGCGGGAGCGAACTTTGAAGCACTTGCAGCTACTTCCAGCGCAGATCCCGGATCAGCACAGCGTGGCGGTGACCTGAATTATTTCCAGAACAACGGCGCAATGGTGAAACCATTTGAAGACGCTGTTTTCTCAGCTACTGCTCCGGGCCTGATCCCAAGAATTGTAGAAAGCCAGTTTGGATTCCATATTATCAAGGTAACAGATCCAAAATCGAACACATTATACCACATTGCCGCAATCGGAAAAACAATCGCTCCGAGCCAGGCAACACGTGACGAAGCTTACAGAAGAGCTGACGAGTTTGTAAACTCTGTAAAAACAAGACAACAATTCCAGGAAGCTGTTAAAAAGAACAAAGCACTGGTAGTTGCTACTGCTAACCGCGTTCCTGAATCAGCAACGAATATCAATGCGATTCAGAATGGACGTGAAATCGTAAGATGGGCATTCAAGAAAGACTCGGACGTAGATGATGTTTCTCCTGTGTTTGAAACTGAGGAACAATATGTTGTAGCAGTGCTGACTGGTAAGTCTGACGCGAAAGAAGTGAAAGTAGACGATTTCCGCGACGAGCTTACTACCAAGGTAAGAAACCAGATCAAAGCTGAACAGATCACTGCCAAATTGAAAGGTGCAACCGGCGACCTGGATGCAATTGCTAAAAAATACGGCGCCGGCGCATTGGTTGAATCTGCAAACGATATTTCACTGGCTACCGGCTTCCTTACAAGCGCAGGTTTCGATCCTATCGCATTGGGTAAAGCTTTTGGCTTGAAGGCAGGTCAGAAATCAGATGTATTTACAGGTGAAAATGGTGTCTTCATTGTTGAACTTCTTAATAAAACAGAAGCTCCGAAAATTGCAGATTTCACGCAGTACAAAACACAACTGACGCAATCTCTCGAAAGCAGAATGTCATATCTAGTAAACGAAGCGATTCGTGAGCACGCCAAAATCGAAGATAACAGAGCTAAGTTTTTCTGAGATCAAATAAAAAAATCTTAGGTTGAGAGGAGCAGAAATGATTTCTGCTCCTCTTTTTATTTCAGACTTACAATAAATTCAGAAAAAAGTAATAGTATTGTATTATAAAATGTCAATCTTACACTTATAGTTAAAATGAGCATCTTACTCGGAGAACAGGAGTACTTTAAAGGAGTCGGGAAAATCGCTTATGAAGGTCCCGAAACGGATAATCCGCTGGCATATCGGTGGTATGACGAAAACCGTGTGATCGCGGGGAAAAGCATGAAGGAGCACCTTCGGTTTGCAGTGGCCTACTGGCACACATTCTGCGGCTCGGGCCTCGACCCGTTCGGAGGTCCTACCCTATTCTACCCGTGGGACCAGAAGTCTGACGCGGTAGACCGGGCAAAAGACAAAGCTGACGCTGCATTTGAGCTGATTACGAAACTGGGTCTGCCTTACTACTGCTTCCATGACGTGGACGTAGTGGATTATGCAGATGATGTTAAAACAAACGAAAAACGCCTGCAAACTCTGACCGAATACCTGGGCCAGAAGCAGAAGGAATCGGGAGTTAAATTGCTTTGGGGTACAGCCAATTTGTTTGGCCACCACCGTTACATGAATGGCGCTTCTACCAACCCTGACTTTGCAGTAGTAACTCACGCAGGCGCGCAGGTTAAAATGGCATTAGATGCAACAATCGCATTAGGTGGAGAAAATTACGTTTTCTGGGGCGGTCGTGAAGGATATATGACGCTTTTGAACACTGACATGAAGAGAGAGCAGGAGCACTTTGCGCAAATGCTTAAAATCTCAGTAGCTTATGCACGTGCCAATGGGTTCAAAGGTAAATTCTTCATTGAGCCAAAACCTTGCGAGCCAACGAAACACCAGTATGACTACGACGCAGCAACAGTAATCGGCTTCCTTCGCCAGCACGATCTGCTCGGCGATTTCGCATTGAACCTGGAAGTAAACCACGCGACACTTGCCGGACATACTTTTGAGCACGAATTGCAGGTTGCAGCTGATGCAGGTATCCTCGGATCAATCGATGCGAACCGTGGAGACTACCAGAATGGATGGGATACTGACCAATTCCCGAACGATCTTGCAGAATGGACAAAAGCATTACTGGTAATCCTTAAAGCAGGCGGACTACAAGGTGGTGGTATCAACTTTGACGCGAAACGTCGTCGTAACTCGACTGATATGGAAGATGTATTCCATGCACACATTGGTGGTGTCGATACAGTTGCAAGAGCACTTGTTGTTGCCGACAAAATCATCCAGAATGGAGAATACGACAAGATCCGCACAGACAGATATGCCAGCTTCGACGGCGGCAAAGGTGCTGAGTTTGAAAAAGGTGCATTAAAACTGGAAGATCTTTTTGAGCTGGCAGCTGCAAATGGCGAACCGGCGATCACATCAGGAAGACAGGAGTACCTGGAAAATCTGATCAACCGTTATATCTAAGATTGTCAGCATTATAAATAAAAAATGGCCGGCTATAAACCGGCCATTTTTTATTCTATATCTTCAAATTAGTCCTGCTGACTTAGCTCCTTGTCAATAGCAACAACCCGCTGCTGCACTTCTTTCTGCACAGTTTCAAGTCGCTTATCCTCCATTGGTTTCTGCATTTCAAGGATATTAGCCTGTAATAAGTCGCGCTCTTTGGTAAACTTATCCTTTCTTTCAGTCAGTCGCTGTTTGGAATTACCATCTGCCGACTTGAGTTTTTCATCCAGCTTTGTAATGCGCTCCTGGATCTTAGCTTCACGTTCTTTCAGGGAATTCAGATAATCCTGCTGCTTCTCGTTCAACTTTGCATTCGCTTCAAGCAAATCCTCTTTCGCGTCTGCCATTTCTTCTTTGCTGGTATCGCCCATTGCCGAAGTTTCCTCAGCAGCTTTAAGTGCATCTTCTTCTGCATTGGCAAGTTCCTTTCTGTCCTTTTCTGCCGAATTGCAGCTCGCAAGTGAAGCACCCATTACTACCATCGCGCTCAGCACCCAAACATTTACTGTCTTTTTCATAGTTGTTCAGTTGTCAATGAAATTGTTCGTTTTAAAACCGTTAGTTCAAAAAAGTAATGCCACGCCGGTTTTTACAAAAAAATAGGTCCCCGAAATGCGATCAGGGACCTATCTGCTTTTACAAGCCTAATCATTAACCTAAATACAATTCGTGCTTAATAACCGGCGTTCTGGCGCAAATTCGTGTTGTTCCGCATTTCAGAAGTCGGAATTGGAAACAACAGCTCGCGGTCAGTCACCGTGGGACCGTATGAGAACTTATGCCCTACATAATTGTCAAACTTTTTGGTAGTCACATTGAATGCCTTCCGCAAACGTACCATATCAAACCAGGTGGTGTTTTCGAAACACAGCTCATACCATCTTTCTTTCCAGATTGATTCGCGGAGTACATCTTTTGTAAGACCGGCAAGTGCAGGCAGCTGCGCTCTTGTTCGTACTGCATTCACCGCGTCGTAAATTTTGGCAGAAGGCCCAGCTACCTCATTTGCAGCTTCCGCGTACGTCAGCAGAACATCTGCATACCGGATCACCGGCCAGTTCAGGTCGCTGTTCGCGGTACTGGTTTGCGCAACTACGTCAAAGTGTTTGTAAATAAAATAACCACCCAGGTCTACCTCTTTCGTACGATCAGCCTCATTGGTGAATTTGGTAAAGAAAAACTGCTTCTCCTTGGCACGCAGATCACCCGGATCATAGGATTTAACAAAATCGGCTGTGGCGTAAATACCACCCGTTTCATCCGAGTACTGGGAGATATTTTTGTTGTAAGGAATAATGGAAACTTGCCAGCCGGAAGGTAAGATCTGCGTTCTGAACTGGATCATAAAAATATTTTCCTCGACATTCTTCTTGTTCGGATCATGCAGATCATTGTAAGTCGTGAACAGTTTAAACTGCTTCGAATCGATTACCTCTTCCGCTTTCTTTGCGGCAAGATCATAATGGGTAGCGCCTTTTTGCAATGGAAACCCTGCCATCGTGAGGTATACCTGCGCCAGAAGAGACTTGACAGCCCCCATACTCACCTTCCCGGAAGTATCCAGCCAAGGCAAACCCGAAGCTTCTGCCGCTTTCAGATCTTCCACGATATAGTTGTAAACTTCCTCTTCCGTCGCCTGCGAAGGTCTGAGCTGCTCCGATTGCAAATTCACTGATTCAGTAACCAATGGGATTTTACCAAACATCCGAACGAGATTGAAATAGTAAAATGCGCGAAGAAAACGGGCCTCACCGATCAGCTTCTGTCCCTCGGCTGCATTCATGGTAGCAATGCCGGGAATTTTCTCAATGCACAAATTCGCATTGGCAATGCCCCGGTAGTAAGCTGCCCAGTAAGTCTGGCCGTAACCATTATCAGAGGTATTTCGCAGGTCTTTTACAAAATAGCTGTTCACAGCCTGCCCAAGATCGGTATTGGCGAGACCAGTTGCGAATTCGGTCATCATCCAGGCCCCACCACCAAAACCGCTTCCAAGTGGCTCACGTAAGCTGGCGTAGATCGAGTTCACGGCACTTCGGGCCTGCGCAGGTTCAGTAAAATAACTATCAGTGGTAAAATTGCTTGGATCCGTCTCTTCAAGAAAGTCCGAGCAGCCTGCGGCACAAAACATGCTCATTACCGCAGTTAACAATCCGATTTTTTTTGATATCCTATTCATATTAATTCAGAATGAAGGTCAAGATGTTACAAACCAATGTTGAGACCAAGCATAAATACCCTTGGCTTTGGATAGTCATACAACCCGAATCCCTGATCAAATGGAGAACCTGAGTTGGAAACTTCGGGATCGTAACCTTTGTATTTGGTAACTACAAAGAAGTTCTGAATCGAAGCATAAGCCCGCAGCCTGTCAAGCTTCAACTTGGACACTACATCAGCCGGGAATGCATAGGCAAGCAGCAGGTTCCGGCCCCTGATAAAGGATGCATCTGTAACCTTGTGGCTATCATTATTGGTTGTATAATATGCGTTAATCGGGCGGATCTGCGCGATAGGTGTATTCTGATTTGTCTCGGTCCAGGCATTCAAAACCGTTTTGTAGCTGTTCGCGATACCTTGTCTGTCCTCCGCCGAGTGGATACTTCTGTCAAGTACGTCGTTTCCGTACATGTATTGCAAATCAACCGTCAACGACCACGCTTTGTACTGGAATGTGTTCAGGAATGTCCCGAAACCGTCAGGGATACCTTTTCCGATGATCGTGCGGTCGTTGTCGTTAATCGTACCGTCCCCGTTCAGGTCCTGGTACTTCACGTCTCCCGGAAGCATATTGTACTTTTTAGCTTCCTCCACTTCCGAAGTAGAATAGGTACCCTGGTGAACCCTTCCGAAGAATGAACCAACCGGCTCGCCTACCCGGATAACAGTAGCCCCCGAGTAAATGTCGCTTCCACCTGACAGCGCAAGTACCTCGTTTTTGTTAACCGAGATATTGAAAGTAGTACTCCATGAAAAATCGCCGGCTTTGACGTTCATTGAATTGACTGCAAATTCAACCCCTTTGTTTTCCATACTTCCGATATTCGTAAATATGCTGCTGTAACCGCTGCTCATCGGAAGTGGGGCATCGAGGAGCATTTCATTTACTTTCCTGCGGTAAAGGTCCAGCTCGAAGCTCAGCCTGTTTGAAAACAGTCCCAGTTCGATACCCAGATCGACCTGCTGTGTTTTTTCCCATTGCAGATTAGAGTTTGACATCCGGCTGATACCGGTACCAATGTTCCGGGTACCACCAAAAATGACGCTGTAATCCACAACATTGGAAATGTTATTGGTCATACCTGCTAGAGCACGGTAAGCCGGGATCTCGGAATTACCCGTTGCACCGTAGCTCGCGCGGATTTTCAGGTTAGATATAACCGTGCTTGTTTTCAGGAATTGTTCCTCAGATACCCGCCAGGCCAATGCAGCCGATGGGAAAAATGCATATCTGTTGGCAGCACCGAACTTTGAAGATCCGTCGATCCGGCCGGTGAATGTAACCAGGTATTTGTCCATTAACCCGTAATTAAGCCGCGCGAAATAGGAATTGAGTCCGTAGGCCGAAGCGGAAGAGCTGGGTGCAAGTGCAGTGGCACCTGCTCCAAGGTTATTGAACTGAAAGTAAGTGTCTGTAAAATTCTGACTTCTGGCCAGGTTCTCGAAACGGTCTACATGTTGCCAGGACAATCCGAGCATGGCATTGATCGAATGGATTTTACCAAACTCTTTGAAATACGTCAGGTAATTTTCAAACTGCCACGAATTGAACCGCCGGTTGTTGACACTCGCATCCCCATTGTTTGAAATGTACTGCAACCCCGCAGCAGCAAAATAATCTTCCCGCTGATTGATAATGTTGGTACCAACTGTCGAGCGCAGATCCAGGCCAGGCGCCAGGCTTATTGTTGCATACATATTCCCCAGCATGGTTTGCGTGCGCAGATAGGAAAGCCTTTCCTGTGCAACCCGCAGCGGACTGTCGCCACCTTCCATTCCGGGATAGTCGCGGTTACTGGCCCAGCGGCCGTCTGGATATTTAACGGGAATAATAGGAAGCGCTTCCAATACCTGGCGCATAGCGGTAATTCCGCCGCCGCCCAATTGATCGATCTGCTTCTCATTCTGGTCTGTGTAGCCCAGGGTACCTCCTATTTTCAACCAGCTTTTGATCTGACTATCAAACACAAAACGGCCGGCATATCGCTTCTGCCAGGATTCGCGCACGATCCCATTCTCATTGCGGTAGTTCAGGAATGCGCCGAAACTGCCTTTTTCACTACCTCCTGTAACACCGAGCTGGTGATTTTGGGTAAATGCTTTTTGAAACGCTTCGTCCTGCCAATCAGTATCATACAATGGATTTCCATTGGAATCAAACAGCAGCGGGTTGGTCCGTTTCGTCTTTGGATCAGTGTATTTTGTTCCCGTCGCCCAGCCTACCGGATCAAACTTTTTCGCATTCTCGTAAGCCAGTTCTTCCACAGCCAAAAACTCGCGGGAATTCAGGACAGGCAACTTCCTGGGAGCAACACCAATGCTGAAGTCAGTATCGTAAGTCACTTTCCCACCTGTCGAAGTACCTCTTTTTGTAGTTACAAGGATCACCCCGTTTGCACCGCGGGCTCCATAGATAGCTGTCGAAGAAGCATCTTTCAAAACTTCAATAGACGCAATATCGTTAGGGTTGATGTAGTCAATGGGCGTACTTCCGTTTGCAAGATCTACTGCATTCAGAATAACCCCGTCTATCACATACAATGGGTTATTAGAAACGCTAATGGAGCTCGCACCGCGGATGCGGATATTGGCCCGCCCGCCCGGCCGGCCGGAGTTAGACGATACATTCACCCCGGCAATGCGACCGGAAAGACCCTGGTTCAGCGAAGAAGCGGGCCGCTCCTGTAACACTTCCCCCTTGATGGTTCCTACCGCGCCAGTCAGGTCAGACTTCTTGACTGACCCGTAACCTACAACTACAATCTCATCCAGCGCATTCTCATCAGGCGCCATTGATACAGTTATTTCCGATTGGCTGCCTACGCTGATCTCCTGAGATTTATATCCCACAAAACTCAAAACCAATACAGGATTTCCACCATCGGGGATATCCAATGCAAATTCTCCGGTTGAACTTGTAGAAGTACCGCGCTGCGTACCTTTCAGAACCACACTTACGCCAGGCAATCCCGTTCCGGATTCGTCCGAGATTTTCCCCTTAATAGTACGGTCCACAGCGACCTGCTGAACCGTACCAATGCTACTGGTACCTTCATTACTTGCGGATTGATCAGGTACCGCCGCTGACGTACTTTTCTCATCTTTTGGCGCATTCTCCCGGGCTTTTTCCTCGGTAATAACAAATGTATTCTTTCTGGTTTTTTTATATTTCAACCCGTTCTGAGCGAGGATGATACCGAGGTTCTTCTCGATTGGCTGACTCAGGTCAAGCGCGCTGGCAGCTACATTAATTGAACCAACCAAACGATCTTCGAATACGATTTCAACCCCATAGTGCTTTTGCAAATCCAAAAGCACATTCTTGAGTTTCATCTCCTGTGCATAAGCATTGTGCTGCTTAGCCGGTGCGGAGGCAAATGCAATTACCTGGGACTGGGCTTGTCGTGGGACCTGCGTCATGAGCACAAGTCCAACGCTTACCCATTGCTTAGCTGATAGCATTAGATTCATAAGTAAGTGGTTAAGAATAATCAGTTGTTCATTAAAGAGATGGTGCTGCCATTACGCTCGATTTTCATATCAAGCACTTCCGAGATCGTCCGTAAAAGTTCTTCTGCATTCCTGGTTTTGAAATTCCCGGTGATAGTCCTTTGTGCAATAGCCGAGTCGGCCAGGGTGACCTTCTGCCCGAAATTCTCTTCAAGCAGCGCAGCGATTTCCTGCATTGAAGTGGCATTGAATACGTACCGCTGTTCCTTCCAGGTCGCAAACGTTTTGGTATCCTGCTTACGCGCCACTTGTACCTCGCCAGCCTTGTCAAGCGTGACCAGGTCCCCCGGTACCATCATCAGATTCTTGTGCTGCTCATCGCGGGAGTAATCAATGCGCACACTTCCGCTGGTGAGCGATACCTTCGTGCCGCGCGGCCGTGCGTAAACCGAGAAGGTGGTACCTAGTACCTCGACCTTGAACTTATCTGATGTTTTTACAATGAACTTCTTGCTGTCAACGGTGTGACTGACTGAAAACTCGGCTTCGCCTTCCAGCATGACCTGGCGCAGCGCCCTGTCAAATCCAAACCTTGGGATTTTAAGTTTCGAGTTCGAATTCAGCGCCACTTTGCTGCCGTCTTCCAGGTATATATCCGTTGTTTTTCCGTAGCCGGTCTGATACGTTTTATACTGAATATCATCCCTGAACCACAGGCAGCAGCCTACAACTAAAATCACAGAAGCCGCAATAAGCCAGAAGCGATTTCCAAAACTCTGAAAAGAAGACTTCAACTGTGCGGGTGCCGGACTTTCCTTTTCCTCTTGCTCAGGAAGGTCTTCATTCAGCCGATTGAGCAGGTTCTCAAGCGCGGTATCCTGTTCCGGTGCAAATTGCGGGTGGCTGATCTCATACTCCATCAACCATTGGTGAAACTGTTCGCTGTTCTCTTTTTGCATGATCCAGTCTTCAATCAGCTGCTTTTCCAGCGGATTCGCCCGACCGGCCAGATACTCAAACAGGCTATATCTCGATATAAGTGTTTTCATTTTGCTAGAATTTCGAAGTACAACACCAACCCACGCAGTCTCTTAAAGAGAAGCAAAAGTCAACAGGGCCAGAGCAAGTGAAATCATCCACTCGCCATGGAGCGCAGAGCGCAGGTGTTTCAATGCTTTGGATATATGTACTTCCACCGTTTTAGGTGAAATGTGAAGCTCGGAGGCGATTTCATTGTACTTCTTGTTCTCAAATCTGCTGAGAAGGAATACCTTCTGGCACTGCGTCGGCAAGCGGGCAATTACCTCATTGACTTTTATAAACAAGTTGTTATAATGGATCTCGGCGTCGGGTAGTTGCTGGTAACACGAAATGGTGTTTTCCTCGGTTACATCCAGTGTGTCTGTTTTGCCAAACTCCCGTCGCATATACGTATAGCATTCGTTCCGCACGGAGCGGAAGAGATAGCTGGTATACGAAGTGTTAATATTCTCGTAAGCTTTCGTGCGATAGAACTGAAAAAAGACTTCACTGACAAGATCTTCGGCGAGCTGTTTGGAGTAAACAAATCTTACAGCGTGGCTGCAAAGCGGAGTATAGAACCTCTTAAAGAGCAATTCCAGCCCTTTTGCCGGATTTTGTTCAAAAGTCAGTTTAAGGAATGAGGCAGAATCAATTTCACTCACATCGTTCTTTCCTTCGTGCAGTACAGACACAAAAGGGCCGGAGCGTTTCAGTTCCTGGTTAAGCAAAGGATCGTGCATTGAGTCTTTGTTTATGTAATAATGGAAAGACTTTTTTGTACCCGGATGCCCTTAGTCTTGGTATAAAAAAATTAAAACTTTTATTAATCATAATTAAAGCGCAAAACACAACTATCCTGCTCTGTCGCTCTTTTGTAATCTGATGTAAAAAGGATGTTTATTCTGAGTTATTTGACACAAAAAAAGCCGGCACATTGCTGTACCGGCCGTATAACTACGAAGGTGAATTTTACAAATTCTTCGCCTTCATTTCTTTCACTGCATGGTCAACAGCTCTCGCCGAAAGCGCCATATAAGTGAGTGATGGATTTTGCGTTGAAGTGGAAGTCATACTTGCACCATCAGTAACAAACACATTCTTGCAAGCGTGTACCTGATTCCATTTGTTCAGGATGGAAGTTTTAGGATCTTTTCCCATTCGGGCACCACCCATTTCATGGATATCATTACCTGGGTTGCGTTTTCCGTCATGTGCTTTCACATTCTTGAAACCCGCATTGCTAAACATCTCGCTCACCTGCTCAATGTAATCCTTGATCATCTTCTCGTCGTTGTCGTCATAACCCACATCGATTTTCAGAAGCGGGATACCCCAAGCATCTTTCTGCGTTTTGTCAAGCGCCACATAGCTGCTCTCCTTCGGAATGGTTTCGCCCATCATGTGTGAGCCCACACCCCAGTTACCGTATTTTGTCTCGTGCAGCCCCGCTTTCAGCGACTCGCCTACACCATTTTTGTCATTGTATGTCTGGCGGTAAGCAGTAAAGCCAGCCGCGTATCCTCTCAAAAAGTCAGTTTCCTGTTTATAAACATTACGGAACCGCGGAATGTAACCACCATTAGGTCTGCGCCCGTCGGTTGTAGAATCCAGGAAACCCTCATACTCACCGGAAATGCTCGCGCGGTAATTATGGAAAGCCACATACTTGCCCAGCACGCCACTGTCATTCCCCAATCCATTCGGGAAGCGGCTTGACGTCGAATTCAGCAGGATCAGGTTTGTGTTCAATGCAGCTGCATTCACGAAAATGATATCTGCATAAAATTCCATCATTTCGTTCGTCGTAGCATCTATCACCCGCACACCGGAAGCTTTTTGCTTCTTGTCATCATAAATAATGGAATGAACAACCGAATGCGGGCGTAAGGTAAGATTTCCTGTTTTCAAGGCCCAGGGGATGGTAGAGGAGTTACTGCTGAAATATCCTCCAAACGGACAACCCCGCTCGCACATGGTACGATGCTGGCATTTGGCACGTCCCTGATCCAGGTGTACCTGCTGCGGTTCCGTGATATGCGCGGCCCGGCCAATAATAATGTGGCGGTCCTTGTAATTTTTAGAAACTTGCTCTTTGAAGTATTTCTCAACGCAGTTCAGTTCGTGCGGCGGAAGAAACTCTCCGTCAGGAAGTGCGTCGAGTCCATCCTTATTTCCGGTAATGCCCGCGAATTTCTCTACGTGGCTGTACCAGGGAGCAATGTCATCATAACTGATCGGCCACTCAACAGCGAACTTGTCACGTGCTGGTCCTTCGAAATCGTATTTACTCCAACGTTGCGTCTGACGCGCCCAGAGCAATGATTTTCCTCCTACCTGATATCCTCTGAGCCAGTCAAAAGGTTTCTCCTGCACATAAGGATGCTCATTGTCTTTCACAAAAAAATGCGCCGACGATTCGCCGAATGCATAGCACTTGCTGACAATCGGGTTGGCGTCTGTTATCTCTTTGGGCAAACGTCCGCGGTGTTCAAACTCCCACGGCATCATGTTCGTGGTCGGATAATCCTTGATATGCTCTACATTCCGGCCGCGTTCAAGAAGAAGGGTTTTCATCCCTTTTTCCGTCAGCTCCTTGGCCGACCAGCCGCCGCTGATCCCGGAACCTACCACGATCGCATCGTAAGTCCGGGCCTTTTTACTGTCTATATTGAAATTTGCCATTTTTTGAGAAGAAAGGGATAAAAGGGAAGATGGAGGAAAGGGAGGTTTCTCCCTTCTATCCCTTAGTAACAGGCACACAGCCGTGGAAACGCGCTGGTACCATTTCATAATGGGTTATGTTGGTCATTACATATTCTGAGGTCATGTAACCCTGGATTGTCAGATTTTTAAGAAGACTGAAAAAACCACGGTCACTAACATCCTGGCTTTTTTCCAGGGACTGTACCAGCTGCAGGCGCTGATCTTTGCCTGCTTCGGCAAATGACTTGCCAAACTTCTGCACACTTTGCTCGTCCAGATTAGATACTCCGCTCGCAAAGCTGGTTTGTGTCTTGCTATCGTGGCAATCCTTAACCATTTTCTGCACAAAGTCACCTACCCCAAGCTCGCCTGCGCCCGGCGTATCCGTTTTGGGAATGATGGTCTCTACAATTGCTGCAAGGGTTTTGGACTGGTCAGCAGAAAGGAAGCCGGTTCCGGTAAGTGATTCCTTGTTCCATCCCGATGCCCAGGCCGGCAGATTTGCCAATGCACCCACAGCCAACGCCATGCTTTTCAGCGCTACGCGTCTTTCCATTACATATATTTTTGATTGTGAAAATTCAATGTTCCGAGGATAGCCTCTATCTATTCTTCCAAAAAGTCCAGATCCCTTCCGTGTGTTTCGGGTATTGTCAAAATGCAGTAAATACCTATTGCGAAGCATATTACCCCCACCAGCGCACCTGAATTGATTACCGTAAAAGAGTCTTTAAAATTAGCGAATAATGTTGTCATTAACACCACAGTTCCACGTACCATGTTCGGCACTGTAGTCGCGGCTGTTGCTCTCAGATTTGTACCAAATTGTTCCGCTCCTATTGTCACAAACATAGCCCAGTACCCGATCCCGAAACCGAGCAATGCAGCAGTAGCATAAAAGTAAGTCGGAGAAGTAATTCCGGCGTACAGGTAAATCAAGCTTCCTATTAACGTAAAAATCATCAGATAAAATACAGCCTTCTTGCGCGATTCCAGCCAGTGACTGATAAATCCGCTGGCAAGATCGCCTATGGACAGACCAACATAACACCACATAATGGACAACCCTGGCTTGATAGGCTCGGCAATGCCCAATGCATTCCCGAATTCGTTGCTGAAAGTGGCAAGAATACCAATTACAAACCACGTTGGCAGACCAATGCCAATGCATCTTAGATACCTGGCAAGCCGGTCTTTATTGGTAAACAAGGCGAAAAAATTGCCTTTTTCGACATGTTTCTGGTCTTTGATATCTTTGAAAATACCTGACTCAAATACGCCGATCCGCAGCAGCAACAGCGAGATCCCCAAACCTCCGCCAATGAAATAAGCATAGCGCCAGCTGAAAAACTCAACCGTAAAATAAGCCACAACAGCTCCTAGCAGACCAATACCCGCCACCAGCGAAGTTCCGATCGCGCGCAGGTGCTTTGGCAAAATCTCGGAAACCAATGTGATACCCGCACCCAGCTCACCAGCCAGACCTACTCCGGCTATAAACCGAAGGATTTTGTACACATCCGCGTCCTGAACAAAACCGCAGGCGATATTGGCAAGTGAATAAGTGATAATGGAACCGAAGAGTACGGAAAGGCGCCCTTTCTTGTCACCAAGAATTCCCCAGAGAATTCCACCTAAGAGCAGGCCGGTCATTTGCCAGTTGAGAATACTGGCCCCGGTAATGGAAATTTCGGCGTCCGACAGCCCAAGTGCGATCAGGCTGGGTATCCGGACGATCCCAAAAAGCAGCAAATCATAGATATCTACAAAATAACCAAGTGCGGCAACAATGACTGGGGCACTAAAAAGGTGGGAAGCATCTGAACGAGGTGCTGTTACAGAATTCATTTCAAATAATATGGGTTTCTAAGGAATATCTGCAATATTATGCAAATAGCCGGACAAAAGACCGGCTATTTGTTTGATAATTTCGAAAATTTAAAGAGAAAAGTTGTGCTAAGCCAATCTATTGCCGCACCATTTACAATGCTTTACTTTTTAAAAACCAATGTAGTTTTGAACGTCTGACCATCTTCTGTTTCCGATACAGACCATTTCATTTCATTCCCTTTTACTTCCAGATCAAACTCGTCTGTTTCACCATCTTCCATAATCTGGATTTTGTTACCGACTACTTTCCAGGTTGCACCTGTACCTACAACGGGAGAATCATCATCTTCCACACAACCCGCAGGAACAGCACCGGTAACCTTTCCGTTGCCATTGAATGTGATTGTTGTTTGTGAAAGGCAGTTATTACCGGCCAAAGCTTCATAGAAAGCCAGCATATCTGTGATTCCATTTACCGCCGGTTCAATGGTCATCGCTTTGATTTTCCATGAACCTTCTACTTTGTTTTCATTGACAGGTTCATTTGGCTTCGGATTTTCAGAATCATCTTTACACGAGAAAACACCTGCAACAAGTACAAGAGAGAGTAGCAGCGCTGACAGATTTTTAAGAGACATTTTTTTCATGACTATTTGTTTTTGATTGTAAATAATCACGAAAGTATAAGGTGCAAGGCCAGCGAAAAAGGCGTTTCGAGTAAGCGGTTGCGCTTTTGAGTAAGTGGTTTTCAGTCAGCTTACCATTATTGCACGAGTACCTTCAACTGTCTTTGCACCTGGTACCGGTCTCTATACCGGACAATGTATATTCCTGACGTAAGATATTCAGGTATCCGCACCTGCACTGTACCATTTTGTAAAGCCTCTGTTTTAGCAGCAACCGAATTGCCGGAAGACGAGATCAGGCGGATCGTACTGACATCAATACCCTGCGACCTAATCTGAAACACACGTTGCGCCACCGGATTAGGAAATGCAATGGGATTTGAAGCTGCATCTTCTTTTTCTCCATCTCTGATCAGAATATCGAAAATGCGGAGCTTGCCGAGTCCATTCCTGAACCTTAACTCGAAATTGGAAAGCTTCGTCGGAGAAAAAACCGAGTTGCCTGGATATCCCTTACTTCCCAGACTTACCGGCTCTCCATTCAGCCACAAATCGTAAGTACCAGGGCCGACTGTCACTTCCCCGCTGCTATCGGGCGCTTCATAAATGAGATCTTTGGCTGCATTGTTGAGCACCCAGGTAAGGGTAACTACCTCCTTTTCAGGAAGCCAGCGACTTGTTTTTTGGCTTTCTGAATCTTTAATGCAAATGGAGTCTTCTTTGAAGTTGATCACGAACTTGGAGAACATAATCCCATTTCCCGGGAATGAATTATTGACAGGGTTAAAATCCTCGCCTGCATAAAAATAAACAGCATTAACGGCGCTGGACTGCACAGACTCAGCAGCCAGTTTAATCTGAATAAACAACGTTTTCGGACTGGGTTCAAATGGTGTCGCCCGCATTGCACGAATGATCCCGCCAGTAGCAGAATCCTGCTGAGACCTGACAAACTCTACGTAACCCTTGTGAAACTTGTGATAAGATAATTGCGGTGCCGTCAGAATAATATGGCTGAACTGCCCGGTGTCAGGAAGCGGATTGACCAGGGAAGTTGTTTTTGCAAAATCCTGGTGAAAGTAGATTGTCTGGGCTTGACTGAAATTAAAAACAGAAAGCACCAGGAACAGTGCTTTCTGTAATATTCTGTAATGTGTTTGCATAAACCGGGCGTTTATGCTTTTAGACGTAACTTCTTTGTAATAGTAACTTAGTAGCAGGCGCTATTTCTAAAAATCTTTTGCCTAACTGTTCTGTTTGTTAAAATCTCAAGGCAGTTACCTGGGAACCTTGACCTACTTAGAGGCCGTAAGTTGCTTGATCAGATCAGTTTCCTCCTTTTTGTAAGGTGTACCATCTTTTCTGAAAATGTCGTGAAACCACAGTTCCGGCTCGCTCGTATATGTTTTTTTCCAGCTGTCCCAAGGATAGATTGTTTGGGATTTTCCGCTTACAAGCCCCCAGTTGATGGCGCCTACGTTATACTTCTTGGCAATAGGCAATGATCCTTTGAAGAAACTTCCGTTTCCACGCGACATGTACTCGGTACAAATCATTGGGCGACCGTATTGTTGCAACTGCTTGATGCGTTTTTCAAAATCCGCTGCATCTTCGTAATTATGAAAAGTGACGATATCCGATTGATCAATCATTACTTTTTCAATGGGTTTCAATGTTTCATGCGAAGTCCAGTCTCCATTCCAAACACCGGCAGTAAGTGGCTGAGAAGGATTTACGGAGCGCGCCCAGGCAAATGATTTTTCCAGCAAAGGCAGCACGTAGTCAACCTTATTAGGCAATTCCACTTTTCCATAGGAGCTCGTATTTGGGTTATCTGGTTCATTCCAGACATCCCAGGCAAGAATGCGATCGTCATTTGCGAATGCAGCAACAGTCCCTTTTACATATCTTTCCAGGCGCGGATATTGCGTACTGTCTTTCAATGCTTCCAATCCCGGACTCTGAACCCAGCCGGAATTATGTACGCCCGGCTTCGGTGCGCGTTGCGTTCCCAGTTTTGGAAATGGATCCCAGCAAGAATCAAAAAGCACGAACATAGGTTTTATTTTGTGCTTCTGAGCTATATCCAGAAATGTATCGAGACGCTTTACAAAACCTGCTGAATCTTCCTGAAACAAAAGATCGTGCAGGTAAACGCGCATGGTGTTCATGCCGATTTCTTCCGCCCAACCCAGTTCCTTGTCGATCGTGGCAGTATCGAATGAAGCTGCCTGGAACATTTCAAGCTGGTTGATCGCTGTGCTGGGCAGGAAATCTGCACCTACCAGCCAGCCTTGTTTGGCATACCAATCGTTGGCTTGTTGCTTGGACCAGATTGCCCGTGCCGCCTGGCTACTGTCTGATGCAGCGGCTTGTTCTTTATTTTCTTCTGCCTTTTTCGCGTAGCCAAAAGTGAGCAATGCGGCAAATACCGCAAGGATTGTCGATTTGAATAACTTCATTTTAACTAAAAGGTTTATTTAAAAATGGGCGCTTTGTTTTCAGAACTACTTGGCTCCAAACCTGCAATTTCCGGCCATCCATTCGGCCAGGTAAGTTTGTCGAGCATCAGCACTCTGCGATTTGCGCCTGTGGATACATGTGGTTTTTTCTTGTCAATAGCGTGATAAAGCAGCCAGTCTGTACCATTATCGTCGGTAACAAACCGGGCATTGTGCCCGGGGCCGGCGTATTGTTCGCTGGGATGAACCAGTAATGTACCTGTCCAGCGCTGCGTGAGCTCCTTTCCTTCCTTGTCGACGTAAGGTCCGAGTGGATTTTTGGAGCGGCCCACGCGAATGTTGTATTTGCTTTTGGCACCTTCGCAGCAATTTTCCTTTGAGCCAAAGAAGTAGTAATATTCCCCCTTTTTCTGAATCATTACCGCCTCGAAGTCTCCTGCGGCAATTTTGATTTTTTTGGACAAATCCGGAACTGACCTGCCGTCCTTGCTCAGCTCGACACCATAGGTTCCCTGGGTGGCAGCATCGCTGAAACTTCCCCAGAATACGTATTTTTTGTTGTCAATCTCCATGTAGAATGGATCAATGGAGTTGGGAACACCTGCTTCTGAGCTTAAAAACAGCTTACCTGCATCTGTAAACGGTCCGGCAGCCGAATCTGCAACTGCAAGACCAATACCTGGGTCGGCGTCGCCCCATGTTGAAAATGCGTAATACATGTGGTACTTACCATCAACCTTCACCACCTCAGGTGCCCAGATACCACCTTTCTCTTTCCAGGCTGGCTTTTTGGTAAATGCATCTTTAAGGTAGGTCCAGTGCACCAGATCTTTTGACCTGATAATTGGCACTAAGTGCGCACCATTTCCATCCCCCCAGTTATCCATTGTTCCGTAGGCATAAAACATGCCGTCTTCCGCCCTGACAACAGTCGGGTCGGCAAGAATAGGTTCAAAGACCGGGTTTTTGTAGGATAGCTCTGTTGTCGTCGCGGTCTGCGAAAAGGCCTCAGCGAACGTCGACAAAATCATGGTGGCAGCCAGGAATTGTTTGTAGAGCGTCATTAATAGATTGATTTGTGAATGAACTAAAAAACAAAAAGCGCAGAATCGTTGATTCTACGCTTTAATGCAATGTAAATATAGAGCGTTAAAGGTACTTTTCTCTTTCTCTAACTTCTTCAACAAACCAGACCGGCGCTTCGACAAGTTTGGCAATCATACTATTATCCAAGGAAGTTTCGCGGAGCATATTTCGTATAACTCTTACAACCTGCGTTTCAACAGCCTGCTCAATACATAACTGCTCATAGACATCATCAATTCCCATAGCGTCTTTTTGTGTGTTAGTGATTTTATAAATTTCGTCATTGAATTTATCCTCCATATAAGGCTTATCCAACTTGACATAAAGTTTCAGAAATTTCATCAGCTTTCCAATTTTCCTCTTCGGAATTTGCATCGCGAGTAATCTCCTGGCTAATGCGATTTTCAGTGAGAGTAAATCTTCTTTTTCGAGCGTTTTACCACGCATTGCAGATTTAACTACCAGAATAACCTGCGCAAAAGGATTGGTATTGCGAAGCAATGCTTCTTCAGACTGCTCCAATATCTTGTATGCATTGAATTGAAAAGTCAGACGGGTACCGAGAAAGTCCTGTTCAAATCTCTCCGGTAGGAAAGCAGCATTCTCGTCAGTCAGGATAGCGAATGCTGTAATCCGGCGCCTGTAGTTATCCCAGATCCGGTAATAGTAAGTGAACATTCTTTCGGCGAATGTTTTGTCTGCATAACCCTGGACTTCTACGTGTACCAGGATCCATTCTTCATTCCCGTCAAGCAAAAATACCTTCACCAGCTTGTCCACAAACTTGACCCCACCTATGCAGTCATCTACCGGAAAGAGCTGTTCGAGCTCTTTATCCAGGTACTCAAATCCTTTGCTGAAATCGAACAATGAATGAGATTCGGGAAAGAAGAACACCAGGAAGTCCTCAAAAGTATCTTCCAGGATCGATTTCCAAAGTATATCGTTGGTATACACAAAAAAAGCGCTTGTTTGAATTTAGACGTTCAAACAAGCGCTTGGTCACAATGGAGATCCTACAATTTTCCTAATTCATAAAGAAGCTTGTCAACTTCTTCCGCTGAGGTAGCCGGGAAATTGGCGATACGCAGTTGAGAGGCTTTAAATTCTCCGTATCCGCTGCCAATTACCATTCCTTTTTCCTTGATGTTTTTAATGATGTCAGCAGAAGGCTGTTCGGTATCAGCCACAATAACTGTTTGTGAGCGGTACGGCTTTTCTTTCACAAATGACGAGAAGCCCGCTGTTTTCTCTATAAACTTATAGATCGATGCAGCTTTCTGCTCGGTTTGCTTGCGCATGGTTTGCACTCCGATCTGGTTGAACTCCTCTGCAATTTTCCCCAGCAAATATATTCCCATTACATTGGGTGTCGCTGGCGTTTCATTGTTCTGTGCATTTTTCCAGAGTGTCGGCAAATCGTTGTGTGCACCTATTGAATATTGATTTTTGATGCTTTTAGCCTTCGCCAGGCATTTTTCACTGACAATCCAGACGCCCAATCCGGCGGGAAGACCGAATGCTTTTTGAACAGAAAAGAATGCGGTATCTATTAATGTATAATCCAGGTCGGGGTAAGGTGCAGAGGATACAATATCCACAGCAATGAATTTGCCCGGATTTTTCTGCTTCAACTTGTGGATTTCCGAAACCGGCATTTGTACTCCCGAGCTCGTTTCATTGTGGGTAACACAAATCAACTCTGCGTACTCAGGTACCTCGATTTCTGCCGCCGAGAACCCACTTCCCATTGGCTTTTCAAACTTGTGCGCGTACTTATTCAGCGCATTGGAGTAGTCGTAGAACTTTTTCGAAAAAGAACCATTCACCAAATGGAAGCTTTCCAGTTCCACACAGCTGAAAAGTATCCTTTCCCAAGCTTCCGACGCTGAGCCAAGAAATAGGATCGCGTGCGTATCAGGCACATTGAGTAGGGTGCGGAGCTGATCAACTGTGAACTTGTGTAAATCGCGGTACTGCTGACTTCTATGGCTGATTGATCCAAGCTGATTGGAAACAAAAGTCTGCAGGTGCTTTTCAAATGTTGGATAAAGCTGGGCAGGGCCCGGAGTAAAGAAGGTGAGCGACATGGTATTGGATAAGTGTATTTCGCTTTAATTAGTAAAGCATGCGGAACCGGATTGTACCTTCCAGCTCTTTAACTTCCTGAATAAATTCCTCTGTATATCCCTTTTCGATATCCACAATAACATATCCGATATGCTCATTGGTTTTGAGGTACTGGCCGGTGATGTTGATATTGTTTTTACCAAAAATATGGTTCAGCTTGGCCAGAACACCCGGTACGTTTGCGTGGATATGCAGCAGCCGGTGTGAGTCTTTCAACTTGGGCAACTGTACTTCCGGGAAATTAACACTACCGTAAGAGCTGCCGTTATTCATGAATTCAAGCAGCTTTGAAGGAACAAAATGGCCGATATTCTCCTGGGCTTCTTCTGTACTTCCTCCGATATGCGGTGTCAGGATCACATTGGGCAAACCAAGTAACTCGCTCTCGAAAAGCTCATCATTGGTTTTAGGCTCTTTTGGAAAAACGTCGACACCCGCTCCGGCAACTTTTCCGCTTTTTACAGCATCAGCCAAAGCCTGAATATCGACCACGTGGCCCCGTGAAAGGTTCAGAAAAATGACTCCATTTTTCATCAGATCGAATTCACGCTTGCCGATCAGATTGGTATTTTCTTTCCGTCCGTCAACGTGCATACTGATCACGTCCGCAATGGAAAGCAGTTCTTCCAGTGAATTCAATTTTTTGGCATTACCAATTGAAAGCTTCTCCACTTCATCATAGAAGTAAACCTCCATCCCCAGCGCCTCGGCTACTACCGAAAGTTGTGTTCCGATACTTCCGTAACCGACCATCCCGAGCTTTTTCCCACGGATTTCAAAACTTCCATTCGCAGATTTGTCCCAGATCCCCTGGTGCAGCTGGTTGCTTTTGCCAACTATATTCCGAATCAGCAGGATCATTTCACCAACAGCCAGCTCCACTACCGAGCGCGTATTGCTGTAAGGCGCGTTAAAAACAGCTATTCCTTTTTTCGCAGCCTCTTCCAGGTCAATCTGGTTGGTACCGATACAAAATGCGCCGATCGCCATCAAGCGGTTGGCATTTTCAAGAACGCGTTTCGTGATATTGGTTTTAGACCGGATACCTATAATAGAAACATCTTTGATCCGCTCGCAAAGCTCATCTTCATCCAATGCGCCTTTGACGAATTCTACACTAAAACCTTCTTCTTTAAAAGCGCGTAATGCAGCCGGGTGCACGTTTTCCAGCAACAATACTTTAATGCGGCTTTTTGGATAAGACTGGCTTCTGCTCAGCTTGTTATCATAAAGGAAATCGTCAAACGAAGTCGCAATGTGATCGGCTACTGCGGTGACCCGCGGCCGTTCTATATTTTCGGTAAATGCGTAAAAGCGGTTCGCAAGCCCGGATGCTTTCAATTCGTAGTCTGTATAACCATCGCCGATCGCGTACACGTCGCCCGGTAAATTCAATGCAGTTAATACCTTGATTTTCCCTCCGTCAGTCGATAGCTCATTCTCTTCATCTATTCCAATGATATTACCTTCTTCATCAAACACAAACTCATTGGCATAAACATGGTCCGCACGGATACCCAGCTCAGTAGCAACAGGAACGATAAACTCCTTGAACCCGCTTGAAACGATATAAATCTGATCCGTATTTTCAGTCAAAAAGTGCGCATTCCGTTTAAAAGAATCCGAAACCTTGGTCCTGAGCAGGTTAACCAGCTCACCGATGTGCGAGCGATTGGCTTTCAGCAATGCAATGCGCTGACGAAGTCCTTCTGCAAACGACATTTCGCCATTCATTCCTTTGTTCGTGAGATCGGTGATCTTCTGAACAACCTGATCTTTTTCAGGATGCCCGTTCAATGCGATCGCTGCAAGTTCGTCGAGGCCTTCTACTTTGGTAAAAGTACTGTCGAAATCAATGATAATGTACGGTAACGGATTGAGTGTTAATGTGGACATGAAGCAGGGAATAACTGAATAATAATCGGGTCAAAAAGAAATACCTATCTAAGGATCCGGGCGGCAAAATTACGAATCATATTAGATATGACGCTAACAAAATAATGATTCGAACAGTTTAAAATTTAGGACGCGTGCGTCGCCGGTTCACTCACCCGTTTTCTGCCAGGAAGAACTCCAGAGCCCGCTTTTCCGACCAATAGAACTCATCAACCAGCCGCGCAGGCCTGAATCCACAGTGTCCGCCCTCACTGCTTGCGATCAGCGAAACGTGATTATGTATCCGTAATTCGTCCAGCGGCAGACTCGCAAACGGGACTATCGGATCATTTTTTGCATTGATAATCTGGGTCAGCACACGAATATTTTTCAGGAAATGCATGGAGCTGCATTGCGCATAATAATCATCTGCGCCTTTGAACCCGTGCAACGGAGCTGTATAAATGTGATCAAAGTCGTAAAGCGTTTTTACGTGCTTATAATCAGAAATCGAAATATGGTCGGGATACAACGCTGCTTTCGCCGCAACTTTCGGACTGAGTGTGTTTAGGAACCGCTGCATATATACCCTGTTCTCGGGCTTGATAATCGCCAGACTACATGCTTTCAAATCCATCGGCACGCTAAAAACCAATGCCTTTTTGATCCTGCTGTCCAGTTGCGCGGCGTATTCACCCAGATATTTAAGTGTGAGGTTACCACCGAGGCTAAACCCGGCGAGGTAGATATTCTCGTATCCGCTCAGCAATGCATGCTGTACTACCAGATCCAGGTCGTCGGTTGCCCCGCTGTGATAAAACCGCAAAGCATTATTCATTTCACCTCCGCAGCTACGGAAATTCCATCCCAGGCAGTCTAAACCGTTTTTATTTAAAAGCTTGATCAGGCCCAGCATATATTGCCTGGAACTATCCCCTTCGAGCCCGTGGGTAAGTATCACAAGCGTGTCCGATCGGTTACTATTTGCGCCGGACCAGTCGAGATTCAGGAAATCTTCGTCCGGAGTTACAATTTTTTCGCGGAAATATTTTACTCCTTTCACTTTCCGGAACAATGCCGGATATATGCTCTGAAAGTGCCCGTTAGGTAACCAAAAAGGTGAAATCAGGCTGTTGACGTCAATTACAGACATTCATTTTTTGTTAAATTATTAAGAATAATTCTAAGCAAATTAAATTTTAATCTTGTTTATATATTTTTTCTATATACATTTGATTTTTAAAAATATAAGATCAATTCTAATGGCAGAAGGTACAGTTAAGTTTTTCAATGATTCCAAAGGATTTGGATTCATCCAACCAGCATCAGGTGAAAAAGACATTTTCGTTCACGTTTCAGGTCTTCAAGACGATATCCGTGAAAACGACAAAGTGTCTTACGACGTGGAAAATGGAAGAAAAGGTCTAAACGCAGTTAACGTTCGCGTTATCTAAGTTTAGTCATACTAAGACATTTCGAAAGCATGCATTCACTGCATGCTTTTTTTGTTTTTAGCCTATTCCGACTTTTTCATTTCGTCGTAAGCCCGCTGTATGCCTGGATTGAGAGGTTCCGCGCGCATTGCTGCCTTTCGTTTATCTGCATGCTTCATCCACCGGTAAAGCCACGAAAACCCTGCATTTCCATGGTAATAATCAATGGATCTATAGGCAGGATCTTCCATCGCCTCGTCCAAGCTGACCAGTTGGTACCTGTTATCCTTTAATTTCTGAATCAATACCGGCAGATAATCTGTATTTAGCCGGTTATCGTGGCAGAGATAAATATGCCTGACTTCTTTCCCGAACATAGCGACTGAAATGCTGTCGATATAGCTGAACAGCTTCAAGCTCATCGTAATATATTGATCTGCAATCGAATCGGCTAGTGCACTATTTCCTTTGCGCAAAGCTTTTTCGTACAGCTCGTTGTATAGCCAGTCTTCACTCTCCACCGTGAATGGTGTTAATCTATACCCTTTTTGCACCAGAAACTGTTGCATTTGCAAATGCGCCAGACTATCCTTCCCCATTGCATTAAAAGGAAAGCGAAAGTAACTCAGCTTTTTGCCGGTACCCGCCAAAATCTTGCGCGTCAGTTTTTCTCCTTTGATCACATCCTCGCTGAATGCATTGAAACCTGCTTCGCCATAATTAGGATGCGAATAGGTGTGATTGCCAGGGGTGATAAAATCGCTGACAAGCCAACTTTTCAACAATTGCTGATTTTGTTTTGCATGGCCGGTTTTCAGCAAATTTGCCTCATTAATAAAAATGGCGACAGGGATATGCAGTGAATCCAGTCTTTTCAGCAAGCGAGAACCTCCATCGCGTTCTACAATCTGCACATTAGGCACATCATCAATGGTGATCGCAACGCTTTTCTGCGCCTGAGCGGCATTCCCAAAAAGCAATAGAGCAAGGATAGTAATTATGTTGTTGAACATATCAGCCCGGTATCCTGTCTCTGCCCTGACGCTCAAACATCCACTGCGGATATTCTGTTTTCAATGCACTGATCGCATTCAGCTTTTCGAGGTCTTCCGAAGTAAGTACCACAGAAGTTGCAGCAATGTTTTCTTTCAGCTGATCAGGCTTTTTCGCCCCAATAATAACGCTCGTTACACTTTGCTGATGCAAGAGCCAGGACAATGCAATTTGCGCCACCGAAACGGAATGGGCTTCGGCAATGGGCTGAATAACATCTATAATATCGTATGCTTTCTCTTTATCAATAGGCGGAAAATCAAAACTGTCGCGCCGGTTATCTCCGGTAGACTGGTTATCACGCGTGTATTTGCCTGACAAAAATCCTCCTGCAAGCGGGCTCCACGGCATTAATGCAAGGTTCTGGTCTTTCATCATAGGTACCAGTTCCCTTTCCAGGTCGCGACCGGCAATTGTATAATAATGCTGACAAGCCACGAATTTGGTCCAGCCGTTTTTCTCAGCAATCCCATTTGCTTTCATAATTTGCCAGGCCGCGTGGTTACTTACGCCCAGATACCGCACCTTACCTGACCGCACAATGTCTTCCAGTCCCCGCATCGTCTCTTCCAGTGAAGTTTCGACATCCACACCGTGGACATAAAACAGGTCAATGTGGTCAGTTCCTAACCTTTCAAGACTTTCATTTACAGAATCCATGATATGCAATCTCGACAAACCGATCTGGTTTGCGCCAGGCGCCATTCTGCCGCGGACTTTGGTAGCAATTACCACTTCATTGCGCTTAATGCCCAGGTCTTTCAGCGCCTGACCTAAAATGATCTCGGACTTACCATAAGAATATACATTGGCAGTATCAAAGAAATTGATCCCGCTGTCAAAAGCAGTTTTAACAAGCGCGGTCCCTTCTTCCTGCTGCAGTCGGCCAATTGCCTCCCAATATCCTTCTCCACCAAATGTCATCGTCCCAAAACAAAGCTCTGAAACCAGCACTCCGGTATTGCTTAGAAATTTGTATTTCATGAGTTTATAAGTTTATGAGTCTATTAGTTCATGAGCTTAGAGTTGGAGAGTTTTAAATTGAGATTTACACTCATAAACTTCAAACTCTAAACTCATAAACTCTAATCAAACAAATCCTCCGAGCGTTCAAGCATCAGGATGGAGGATTGGGGCACGATAACGTACTTTTCGCCGTCGTATTCCAGTTCGATCGCATTCCGTTGCAGGTAAATCGCGAGATCGCCTTCCCTGGATTGCAGCGGCATGTATTTCACTTTTTCCTCTGTTTCCTTCCATGGCTCTTCCTCTACTGCCACCGGAATGGGATAGCCCGGGCCGACTTTGATCACGTAGCCTGTTTGCACCTGCTCTCTTTCAGTGACGGTCGGCGGAAGGTATAAGCCACTGTTTGTTCTGTCACTTGGACTTTTGGGACGGATCAAAACCCTGTCACCAACAACAATTAGACTTTTCAATCGGTTGTCAGATGTTACTTCGTACATTTTTAAAACAAAATAGAATATGGACGTGAAACTGCCCTTCGAGATGAACTAACAAATATTTGAAAGCAATTGTTTACCCAATACTTCCTTTTTAAAACTGGAAATAGATAAACTGCTTTTCAGTAACTACACAGAGTATGTAAGTGAGGAATGCAAGTAAGGGAAACAGGATGAAAAAGGCTACCGTATTTCTGGTCGGTATTTTTTCAAAATAATGCTCCTTAATCAGCAAAAATGCGATCAGGAATACGCAGAACCACATTTCAAATGCATTCAGCGGTGACATGATTTTGTCGGAGAAAGACAGGTTCCCTATCCCTTTCAATATTTCGATGGAGCGGCTGATCGAGTTACGGAAGAATACCCAGGTTAGCGAAACCAGTAAAAAGGTCACAATCAGGTTGATTATCCTGGTTAATGCATTGTCGGGAAAGCGGATACCGGCTTTTTCAAGCCACTTATCCCGCAGAGAAGCTGCGACCTGATAAAAACCGTGTAACCCGCCCCAAATCACAAAACTCCAGCTCGTACCATGCCACAACCCGCTTACCAGGAAAACGATCATCTGATTCCGATATCGGGCAAATTCCCCGTTCCTATTTCCTCCAAGCGGGATATACAAGTAATCCCTGAACCAGGTGGAAAGTGAAATGTGCCAGCGCCCCCAGAACTCCTTAATAGACCTGGCTTCATAAGGCGCTTTGAAGTTGTCCATCAACGTAAATCCCATCACACGCGCCGCGCCTATCGCCATATCCGAGTAACCTGAGAAGTCGCAGTAGATCTGGAAGGAGTAAAAAACAGTGGCCGTAAGGAGGGTAAGTCCGTTTTGTTCACTGCCGGGATCGTAGGCGTAATCGACAAACATCGAGAGCCTGTCGGCGATTACGATCTTCTTGAAAAGCCCGAATGCCATTTGCATTAACCCTTCTTTTACCTGCTCAAAATCATATTTGAAATATGAATGGAACTGGAAAAGCATATTCTGCGGCCGCTCAATAGGCCCCGCGACAAGCTGAGGGTAAAACATCACATAAAGTGCATAGATCCCGAAGTGGCGCTCTGCCTTCTGATGCCCGCGATACACTTCAATGGTGTAGCTCATTGCCTGAAATGTGTGGAACGACAAACCGATCGGCAGTAAAATCTTACCTGAGCCTGTCGTAATCCACTGAGCAAATTGAGCGGGAATGAGGCGCGTCAAGGGCGGCACGAGTGGCCGCAGGTCGGCGCTCGCGAGGAGTCCGTTGATAGAATCCTGTAAAAAATCGTAGTATTTAAAAAAGGCAAGAATGCCGATATTGGAAATGAGGCTGATAATCAGAAGCCATTTTTTCTGTCGCGGGTCTTGCGACTTCTCGATCCAAATACCTGCATAGTAGTCAATTACAATGGTTCCAAACAAGATCAATATGAATACCGGCTTGAAAACCATGTAAAAATAACAGCTCGCAGCAAGCAACAGGATCCAGCGGCCACGCCAGGACAAACTGAAATATGCCAGCGTAACAACCAGGAAGAAAATCAGGAACTGAATTGTATTAAACAGCATCGGGCGAAATGTACTCTCTGTTGACTATCTCTTCTTTGATAATGAACAAAGGCCTGTTTTTGGATTGAAAAAATATCCGGAGCACATATTCCCCGATTATGCCAAGCGCCAGCAACTGCACTCCGCTAAATAGAATAATGACGAAAAGTAATGAAGTAAAACCTTCGATTACGTGGGCAAAAAACAACTTTTTGGCCACTACAACTAAAAAGTAAGCCAGAGAAATCATGATCGCCGCAATGCCCGCCCGGCTCATGAACTTGATCGGGAATTCGCTGAAATTGAAGATCCCGTTATACGCAAGCCGGAAAAGCTGTTTAAATGAATATTTAGATTCTCCGGCAACCCGTGCATCTCTTTCATACTCGTAACCGGTTTGCTTAAACCCGATCCAGGAACGCATTCCGCGGAGGTAGCGGCTTTCTTCGGGCATTTTGTTCATTACATCGATCACGCGGCGGCTAACCAATGCAAAATCGCCGCTATCCAATGGGATATCCACATAGGAAATAGAGCGTAAAATGCGATAAAACAAATGATAACCTGTCCGTTTGATAAAACCTTCCTTTCGCTTCTTCCTGACTGCATAAACAACGTCATTTCCTTCTTTGAGCAGCTTGTAAAACTCAGGTAAGAGTTCTGGCGGGTCCTGCAAGTCACCGTCGATCACGAAAAGCGCCTCCGTTCCTTTTGCGGCAGAGATACCCGCAGTTAATGCAAGCTGGTGACCGTGGTTCCGGGACAGAAACACACCGTGGTAACGTTCGTCCATTAATGCTACCTGCTTGATTTTTAATGCAGTATCATCCTTACTTCCATCATCTATCAACACTACTTCAATCGCCAGGGGACTTGAATCCATCAATGCATTGATCCGCTGCACCAGTAGCGGGAGTGACTCGGATTCATTATATAACGGCGCTACAATGGATATCTGAGGAGTTTTCAATATTCAGGGATTTTCAATGACCAATATTGGCAAAAATACACCTTTCGGGCTATTATCGAAAAAATGTATGAGCTAAGGGATTATGATTTTTCGAAGAATGCCTCCTTCGGGAACAGGATTGCCGGTCCTGATAATTCCTACATTGTAAGATCCGGGAAGCATAGCAGAATTAGGAATGGCAATATCAGCACCCTTTTCGTATTGCCGGAAAATATTTCTCCCTGCATATTTCCTGGGCTCCATTTTGAAGAGGTAAGTTCTTTCCGGATTTTTCAAAAACACATATTCTCCTTTGTCTTTGGATAGTGTAATCGAACCGGCGGGATCATTGATATAAATCTGGCTGCCTTCTTCTTTTACCAAAATATTGGAATAAGCCGGTTTTGCATCAAGTGCATCCACCCGCTGTGCGATCGCCTTTCCTCCTTCCGGATATTGGTACACTCCCATTTCAACCATTCCCTTCATCAGACTATCCACATAGGCAGCACCCGCCGAAAATGGTACGTGACCAAGTCCGAACCCGTTAAATTCCTGATTGTATCCATTGATCGTCAGGTACTTTGACCGCTCCGAGATAACAGGGAGATAGTTGATCGCCGAAACGATCCAAATCAGCATACTTACACCCAATGCAGCTCTGAACAAAAGCTTACGACTTGTTTCTGCCAGGTTCGAGGTAATGAATGTCAGGTAAGCTGCAACCAGGAATAGCGCAGGATACATTTTGTAGTTGCTCACTACCATTACGAAAAACCCGAAACGAGGCCGCAACAACCCGATGATAATCGCATTAACTAGCAGGAATGTAATAACGCCCAGCAAGAACATCTGCACCGGACTGTATTCATGCTCATCGCTTTTGACTGATTTCGAACTTGTTCTGCCAGGCCAGCCGAATGCTCTGACTGTCCATTCCGAGAACAATTGCCATAACCAGCGCACTATCCAGATCATGATGAGAAAGCTCATTAAGATTGGCAAGGCAGTGCGTACTTCAATGCGCTTTTCAGGAAACAGGTCGAACAAACCGCCCAGAAAGGCAAAAAAGCCAAGGAAAGACAGGTGCGGGTATTTGGCAAAGAACTCAAAGCTCGACTCATTTCCCTGGGCCGACATGCCATAGAAGTACAGGCTCACACCAGCCACGGCGATCAAACACCAGATCGCAAGCTGCTTGTAGCGCCCGCTCAACAACAAGACCATTAGTCCGGCCGGCCAGACAAAAATACCGCTGCTCATTGCATAAGTCGCACAAAGCCCGGACAATGCGGCCAGGGTAAAGCGCTTATTGGCAAGCAAGTACATTGACAAGCAAACGAACAGTACCACGGGCTGATGCTGCAGGCTGCATATTGCCCAAAGGAAAACCAGGTGATATTGCAGCTGGAACAACAGGAAGGGAATGGGCAGAAAGTACCAGATATTCAACTTCGTCTGCCGGAACACCCGCCAGAAAATGAATAATGTACCTAATGTGAAACACGCTCCCGCAATGTGCAGGAATGTAAAATTGAGCTTTCCGGTAACCCAATAATAAGCCAGCGTGACCAGCTTGCCTACCACCATTCTATGCTCGTTATTAGGCTGAAAGAGCAGTCTGAGTTGGCCCGATGCCGATGAAGCCCCGATCCATTTGTGCAGGAAATCGGGAAATGGATCGAAATCGTCGAGCCAGGGCAGGTCCACCGAGTAGTATAATATCACAAATACCCAGATAAGAATGGGGACAAGCGCGACGGTAACCGGAAAAAGCTTATTTGTTTTGTTCACCTGAAACATCCTTCAAAATGATGGCACCTTTGCCATAATAGCCCGCCATACATTTGTTCCACCAGTGATTTTGATTGGAGGTAAGATCGTCCTCTACATAAATCGAGAATGCT
This sequence comes from Dyadobacter sp. Leaf189, assembly GCF_001424405.1. Lineage (GTDB taxonomy): Bacteria > Bacteroidota > Bacteroidia > Cytophagales > Spirosomataceae > Dyadobacter. Next base: position 1,055,880 of record NZ_LMPS01000001.1, on the reverse strand, counting down.
TTGGAACGGATCGGCGGAAGATATGTGACTTCCTCTTTGCTGTTTTTCAGGATTTCGTATCTCGCATACATTTCCTGATCATAAGCAGCAGCAGTACCTCTGAGCCAATCTGAATAAATCAGCTTTACATTGCCGCTCCGGTAAAAAGAAAGCGCAGTGGATGCCAGCAGTATTACGTAAAGTCCTACAAAACGGGCGACGGTAAACTGGAAAACCGCAAACCGATGTTGCTTAAAATAATGGAAGACCACACCAAAAACATAGAACCAGCCAATCAGGAAAAAGAAATACGCGCTGTTTACAACCCTATGCGTAGGCTCAATACCCACTCCGTAATAGGACGGAAAAAGTTGCGCAGAAAGTACGCCAATGAAAAGCAGTACTGCGTACCAGATCGGGATTGAGAAATAGTTGCGTGCTCCCTCAGACAGCCGCGACATAACTACCAGCCAGACGGCCGTGAAAAATACCAATGGAGTTGTAAAGATCCATTCGTAGCCAAGTACCGCCAGTTTTTTGATCGTTGAAACCACCGAGAATGGAATGTTACCACCCAGCGGGTTACCGCCAATCCTTGCCTGGTTACCCGGCGAGCCGAGCAGTGCGTAGCAGGATAATGCCGTAACAACCAGCATTGAAATCATAAATGCGTCCACTTTCCGGTGGTAAATAAGCCGGTAAACCCACCAGGCCCCTACCAGCAATACCATTGTCAGCATGTTTTGCTCGCTGCAACCGATTGCTGCAAACACGAGAAAACCTGCCAGTACGCCGACCAGTATCCTTGCCGATTGCGTATCCTGCCGGTACCATCTGAGCACAAGCACAATCCAGAACAGCGTCAGCATATTGGGGATCGTGTAAGTTACAAATGCCGCCATCCAGTAAAAACCTTCGGCAAGGCTGGCCATTTTCAGTATAAACAAGAAGAAGACAGCGCCTGCAAAACCCAAATGCGCGACTCTCGACAAAGTAGGCGTTAAATGCCGGAACAAGCTGTATAATGCAAAGATCGTCCCGCCCAACAGAACCGCCGGCAATATCTTGAAACCGGTAATAGAGTGAAAGAGCAACGGATTGCTGTGATTGAGCAGGACACCGAAATAGCGGCCCGTCCAGGTGGTGTAGTACAACTTCATTGCACCAAACCAGCCCACTTTTTGCACGGTATCAATGTAGCAATAATCGTCAGCTGCTGAGGGATGGTTGTAATATGAGAGCACAAGCAGCGGAAGCAGCACTGCGATCAGCAATGCAATGTTGATCCAGTTGCCAACAGTCCTGTATTTTCTATAAAATCTATTCATTGACAGTTTTTTCAATAATGTATCTCGGGCGGCCTTTTACTTCTTCGTAGATCTTTCCAATGTACTCGCCAATCAGTCCCAGCGCCATCATATTGAACCCGCTGAAAAAGGTAAGCGGCAGCATCGTCGATGTCCAGCCCGGCACGGTATGCCCGATCAGGAAGGAAAAGAGGATATAAACCACGATGAGCATCGCGATCAGAAAGTTGAAAAGCCCGAAGTAAAGTACCAGCCGCATTGGGAATGTGGAAAAAGAAGTAATTCCATTCCACGCAAAAAGCAGCATTTTGCTCAGGGGATATTTGGTCTCGCCAGCTTCGCGTTCCAGCCTGCTGTAATATACTTTATCGTTTCTGAAACCGATCAGAGGAACAATGCCCCTGAGGAACAGGTTGATTTCTTTAAAATTACCCAGCTCCTGCAAAACCCTGCGGTCCATCAAACGGAAATCCGCATGATTGAAGATGACCGGAACCCCCATTTTCTGCATTAAGAGATAGAATTTTTCAGCAGTAACACGCTTGAACCAGCTGTCTGAACTGCGATCGCTCCTCACACCGTAAACGACCATTGCGCCTTCGCGGTGCCTTTCTATCATGCCGGTAATCGCATTGATATCATCCTGCAAGTCGGCGTCGATGGTGATAAAGCAATCAAATTGGTCCACATGTTGCTCCAAGCCAGCCATTATAGCACTCTGGTGGCCGAAATTCCTTGATAATCCAACACCAATCACATCGGGATCTGACTGACAGAGCTCTTCAATGATTTTCCAGGTTCGGTCGCGGCTGCCATCATTGACAAAACAGATCCGGCTGTCTTCGGCAATAAGGCCCTGCTGCTTGATACTATTGTAATAAATGTTCAGTTTGGAGTAGGTAAGATTCAGAATAGCTTCCTCATTGTAACATGGTATTACTAAAAGTAGTCGTGCTGGATTCATATATTACCGTGTGGATTGAATCGACAAAAATAGCAGTAATAAGTTAATATGCTTCTTTCCCGCGGACAGGGGCGTTTATAATCATTCATTTGTTGACCTCACTTATCTTCCGGCTGCCTTTGTCCAGAACACTTCCTGAGAGCAGCGGATACAGCAATACAGCCAGCAAAATCAGCAGGGTACCCCAGTAAAATGCGGTCGTCATTCTTTCCTTTTCACCAAAAAACAGAAACGCCAGTGCAATTCCGTAAACCGGTTCCAGGTTGATAGTCAGGTTGATGAGGTAAGCCGAAAACTGCTTCATCAGCTGTGTGGCCATGGTACTTGCATAAACTGTGCAAATCCAGGCAAGGAACAAAATCCAGATCCAGTCACCCGATTCAGGTCGGTAAGGCGCATCGCCGGTCCAGTGAAATGTTTTTGCAACAAACAGCGACAACAATGAAAAGAAGGTCGCACCTGCCATCTCGTAAAAAGTAATCACATAAGCATCAATGCGCTGTACCAGCCGGCTGTTGGCCACTGTAAACATGGCAGCAAGAAGCGCAGAAGCCAGCGCAAGCATTAACCCGAGCGCGTGATCGAACTCGAACCGGAATACCACATACAATCCCGCAAAAGCCAGAATCCCCAATCCTACTTCCAGCGGCCGGATGCTTTTTTTGTTCACCAGAGGCTCTATGATGCTGGTCCACAAAGAGGTCGTAGCCATTCCGGCCAGACATACCGAAGCTGTGGAAACGCGGGCAGAAGCAAAAAACAGCATCCAATGTGCCGATAAAATAAACCCTACCCCAAACATCCGCAGCAAGTCTGCAGGATTTGTCCGGAAGCGCTTTTGTTTAAATAAAATGATAATCCCTAACCCCAGACAGGCGAAAAGTGTCCGGTAAAAAACGAGTGCGATAGGTGAAATAGTGACCAGCAGACCTACAATCGCGGTAAATCCCCAGATTAGTACCAGGAAATGCAGGTGCAAATAAGAGCGCAGCGTGGCAGATGTAAACATACTTATCTCGGCAATGTTTTATATAAAATCACTCCGATGCACGAGAAAACGATATTTGGCAGCCAAACAGCGAACAGCGTATTAATGGTACCCGCCTCAGCCACGCCTTTTGATAAAAGAAAGAAGAGTATATAAATAAATGCAAGCATAAAGCCGAGCGCGATCTGCCAGCCAACCCCTCGCCTGCTCTTCCGCGCCGAAACAATAACACCGATCGCTGTGAGGATCAGAATGGCGAAAGGCTGCGTAAAACGAATGTATTTTTCGATCAGGTAAACTTCAAGTCCGTCCGAGCCCCGGCTTTTCAGCAAGTCGATATGCGCATTCAGCTCAGGTAATGTAAATGTTTCAAAAAGGTTATAATCGCTTTCAAAGTCTTTGGGCGACAGGTTGATCGCCGTGTCTATCTCCATTCCCTGGCTCAGCTTTTCACCCAGGCTGTCCAGCGTCCGTACCTGGTAGTTCTGCATTGTCCACTTACCCTTTTTGGGCTGCCACACGATCTTATCGGCATAAAACTTCTGGACAAGCTGGTTACCCTTAATGGTCTCCATTGTGAACTTATTGCCTGTCTTGCTGCTGTTATTGTAGCTTTCAAGATAGGCATACACGTCGGGTGCAATGGTAATATGCACATTGTGCCCGCTGAAATAAAACTGGTCTTTTACATACGTTTTCTCAAAGCTATTCCTGATTTTATTAGCTTTTGGCAAAATCCAGCCCACCTGTAAAAAGGTAACAACTCCCAGGATCATCGCTCCCACCATGTAAGGCAGCAGCATTCTCCCGAAACTGATCCCGCTGCTCAGAATAGCAATGATCTCAGTCCGCGCTGCAATGCGCGACGTGAAGAATACCGTGGCTATAAATACCATCAGCGGACTGATGTAATTGATCCAGTAAGGTATCAGGTTGAGGTAGTAATCGATCAGGATCTCCCTGAGTGGGGCCTTTTTTTCCAGGAAATCGTCGACCTTCTCCGTGTAATCGATCATGCAGATAATAAGCACGATGACAAACGCTACGAAAACGTAGGTGATCAGGAAGTTTTTGATCAGGTAACGATCCAGAATTTTAAATCTCATGGCTGGCAGTGTCTCATCGGCGTTGTACCAATAGGTTTTTTGATACTTCGAGACTGATAAACAACGATTGCCCGCCGTCTATTTGTACAGAAGCAGACTTGTCGTACTCATTAATTTCTTTTACCTCTATTACAGATCCAAGCTTGATCCCCGAACGGTCCAGGTGCTGCAGGAACGAAGGCGCGTGGTCCAGTACACCCATCATACGTACCTTTTCTCCCACATGAACATCAGTAAGCACCTTGTAATCAGGCTCAGTTAAGTTCCCTTTGGCGTCGGGTATCGGATCTCCGTGAGGATCAAAGCGCGGATGTCCCAGAAAATTGTCCAGCTTTTCAACCAGAATTTCAGATGGAATATGTTCCAGCTCCTCGGCAATGTCGTGCACTTCGTCCCAGCCAAATCCCAGCTTTTCCACCAGAAACACCTCCCACAACCTATGCTTGCGGATCACTTTGATAGCTACCTTCTCCCCTTGCTCCGTGAGTGTTACGCCCTGGTATTTTTTATAATTGATTAATCCTTTTTCCGCCAGTTTACGTAACATATCTGTCACGGAAGCTGCGCGCGTGGCGGTGCTTTCGGCAAGCGCATTGGTGCTTACCTCGCCACCGTCCCTGCCGGAAAGCGCGTGTATGATTTTTAAATAGTTTTCTTCTGTGAACGAATTCTGCATTGCGCGGAAACCAGGGATTTATGATCCGAATATTAGCAAAAGTACGATTTGGAAAGCGGAAAATAAAAAATTTAGCCTAGCCTAAATTTTTTTTGAGATTTTTCTTATATTTGATTTCGTAATATTCATTACTGTTTCGGTTGCAGCTAAAATGATGGACGGTCTAAAAGTGAAAGAATTTCTACGCAAAGAGGCGCTTGATAATAAGAATCAGCTGGCATCACTGTCAGAGGTACATTCCAGTATAGCAGTTCCGGAAGGAGCTGGATTCTGGAAAAAAATGATGGCGTTTACCGGCCCCGGCCTGATGGTGGCAGTGGGCTATATCGACCCGGGCAACTGGGCGACGGACATTGAAGGCGGTTCGAGATTTGGCTATACATTACTTTCCGTGATCCTGATCTCCAACCTTTTTGCGATGCTGTTACAGCATTTATCGCTCAAACTGGGAATTGCGGCGGGCCGGGACCTTGCCCAGGCTTGCCGGGATTATTACTCCCGCCCTGTTTCCTTTGTACTGTGGGTATTATCTGAAGTCGCCATTGCCGCTACGGACCTCGCAGAAGTAATCGGCTCAGCCATTGCATTAAACCTTCTTTTTGGTCTGCCGCTGCCTGTGGGCGTGGTCTTCACTGCACTGGATGTACTGCTTGTTTTGTATTTTCAACAAAAGGGTTTTCGAATTATAGAGAGCATTGTCGCCGGCTTGATGGGGATTATTTTATTGAGCTTTATGTATGAAATGTTTGTTTCACAACCTTCTGTGGCGGGCATGCTGGGCGGATTGATCCCTAAAACCGAGATTGTTACCAACCCGGGAATGCTTTATATCGCAATCGGGATTTTGGGCGCAACCGTTATGCCGCACAACCTATACCTGCATTCGAGTATTGTGCAAACCCGCGCATTCAAGCGGGACGAAGCCGGCAAACGTTCTGCTATCAAATTCGCTACGATCGACTCGACGGTTTCCCTGGGTCTTGCTTTTTTCATCAACGGCTCCATTCTGATCCTCGCGGCCACTGCATTTCATGCCAACGGACACTTTGAAATAGCTGATATTACCGACGCCTACCATTTGCTTGACCCGGTTTTAGGGGTCAGCCTGGCAAGTATCTTCTTCGCATTGGCGCTTCTTGCATCCGGGCAGAGTTCCACACTTACCGGTACGCTGGCAGGACAAATTGTAATGGAAGGGTTTCTTAACATTCGCCTGAAACCCTGGTTGAGAAGATTGATTACCCGCGGAATTGCCATTATCCCCGCACTGATCGTATCCTCCCTTTACGGTGAAAGAGGTACCGCCGAACTGCTCGTGTTCAGCCAGGTAATCCTCTCGCTTCAACTGAGCTTTGCCGTGGTACCACTGGTTTTCTTCACTTCGAAATCGTCCATTATGGGAAAATTTGCAAATTCGAAGATCCTCACCGTAATAAGCTGGGCGATTACTTTGATCATCATCCTGCTAAATGGATACCTGCTTTTCAACACATTTCTGGGTTGATTTTTTGTAACTAAATTAAATTTGACTTTGACAATATCTTCTTTGCAAGCCGTTTCCTAACTTTCGCTGTTTTTTCAGCAAAATGAATGGAATCAAAGCACAAAATTGATAAGGTAACAGCGGCTGGTGTGCTGGTTGCATTTGGTATTATTTACGGAGATATCGGCACCTCGCCGCTCTATGTAATGCAGGCCATTATCCTGAATGAAAGGATAACTGAAGAAATTATCTACGGAGCAATATCCTGCATTTTCTGGACGCTCACACTTCAAACTACCGTTAAATACGTAATCCTGATACTGCGCGCAGATAACCGAGGCGAGGGTGGGATTTTTGCATTGTACGCCCTTGTGCGCAAACACGCCAAGTGGCTCACTGTCCCGGCCATTATCGGGGGCAGTACGCTGCTGGCCGACGGTATTATCACACCGCCTATCTCGGTATCCTCGGCCGTAGAAGGTTTGCAGCTGATTTACCCCAACATTCAGACTATACCCATTGTAATCGGCATTCTCACGCTGATTTTTATCATTCAGGCTTTTGGAACAAAGGTAGTGGGCCGTGCATTCGGGCCGCTGATGATCACCTGGTTTGTTATGCTGGGCGTGCTGGGATTATTCCAGATTATGGAACACCCCGAGATCCTGAAAGCCGTAAACCCCATTTACGGTTTCGATCTGATCACCAAACATCCCGGCGGTTTTTGGATACTCGGCGCCGTTTTCCTTTGTACAACCGGTGCAGAAGCATTGTATTCCGATCTTGGGCATTGCGGCAGGGAGAATATCCGGGTAAGCTGGATTTTTGTAAAAATATGCTTGCTGCTCAACTACTTTGGGCAGGGTGCCTGGCTGATCACCGAAATGGGTAACCTCCTGAATGCGCGGAAGCCCTTTTACGAAATCATGCCCGAATGGTGGCTGTTGCCGGGAGTTGTAATTGCGACACTGGCTGCAATTATCGCGAGCCAGGCCGTTATAACCGGTTCCTTTACATTGATATCCGAGGCGATCAGGTTGAATTTTTGGCCAAAAGTAAGACTTAACTATCCGAGTGACCAGAAAGGCCAGCTTTACGTGCCGAGTATCAACTGGCTTTTGTGGCTGGGCTGCACGGGAGTAGTGCTGTACTTCCGGCAGTCTTCGAATATGGAAGCGGCGTACGGACTGGCGATCACGCTTACCATGATCATGACCACGATCCTCTTCTCCTATTACCTCTACATCAAGAGAGTAAACATGTGGATTGTGATCGTATTTATGCTGCTGTATCTTTTCATTGAGGGAATGTTCCTCGGCGCAAACCTGCTGAAATTTACGCATGGAGGCTGGTTTACAATTATGATAGGCACGTTAGTGGCTGGTTTGATGACCGTCTGGCTCAGGGCATTTTACATTAAGCTCCGGCTTACTGAATACACCAAGCTTGAAAAATACCTGCCTGCATTGCATGAGTTGAGCCGCGATATCAGTATCCCTAAATACACTACTCACCTCGTTTTTATGACCAATGCATCCCGTGCTACGGAAATTGAAACAAAAGTTATCTACTCCATTTTCCAGAAAAGACCCAAAAGGGCCGATGTATATTGGTTTATCCACGTGGATATTACCGATGATCCGTACACAATGGAATACAAGGTGTTGTCCGACGATGACAACAATGACAATGTAATCAAAATCAATTTCAGGCTGGGATTTCGGGTTGATCAGCGTATCAACATGTTTTTCCGGAAAGTGGTGGAAGATATGGTAATGAACAAGGAAGTGGACATTACCAGCCGCTACGAATCGCTAAGTAAGCAGAATATTACGGGCGACTTCCGCTTTGTTGTACTGGAGAGATTCCTCTCATTCGAAAACGACCTGCCGCTATTTGAGCAGCTGGTTATGAAAACCTACTTCTTTGTCAAAGATTTCACTACCCCCGAAGACAAATGGTTCGGTCTGGACAGCAGCTCGGTAAAAATCGAGAAAGTTCCACTGATTATCAGACCAGTGGAGAACGTGAAGCTGAGGAGAGTGTATACTTAGCTGTCGGCTGTCGGCTGTCGGCTGTCGGCTGTCGGCTGTCGGCTTGTATGAAAAAGCAAAGTCACTTTATCTACTCTGAGCAGTATAAAAATTCCTCAAAAGTTAGAAGTACTTTAAAGCCGAAAGCCGATTGCCGACAGCCGAAAGCTTATTTCAAAAATACCCCTTCTTCTCCTTCCTTACTTAATACAACTTCCACGTGCTCCATTAATGTGGTACTAAGTGAGTAACCTACGTAATCGGCGTGTACGGGAAATAAATGATGGCTGCGGTCCACGATCACGGCTACCTGAACCTTTTTCATCGGTACTTTCAGGAAAGGCTCCAATGCAAATGCAAGCGTGCGACCGGTATTCAATACATCGTCGACCAGAATAATTACCTGGTTTTCAATGTCAATATCTTTATCAAAAAGAACGGGGCTTTGGTGATGCAGGTGTTTATCAAACCGCAGCTCGATCAGATCTATTTTTAATGGGGATATAGCAGACAGTTCAGCAGCGAGGCGACTGGCAAATGCATAACCTTCGCCTGCTATTCCCGCCAGGATCACGCCGGGTTCTTCAAAATTATGTTCATAAATCTCAAAAGCAATTCTCCTGATTTTCTGATTTGTCTGATGAGAGCTTAGTATCTGGCGGGGACTATTGGTACTGTTTGTCATTGAAAATAGGATTCGTAACAGGAATGTCAGGTAAAATTAAGCATAGAGCAGGCTAGTTCATAGCATCGCAAAATTCTTTATCCACGTTGCAATTGTTAATTCATGCGTAGGTAATGCAAGGCTGGCAATACCTGCATCCACTTTCGCCTGCCCGATACGTTCCACACGCAGCTCCATCAATGCCCGGTTGTAAGGTACGGGAAACTCGGGATGTGCCTGTATGCCCAGCATATGCGAACCTACCTGGAACATACCTACCGGGCAATCGGCTGTTTTGGCTAACAAAGTGCTGCTTGGCGGCATTTGTACCACCTGATCCTGGCACATCATCAGGAGATTAAAATCTTCCATTTCGGGCTTCATCCATTCTTCATTTTGGATCAATGAAAATGAATGCACCCCCACGCACCAGCCCGGACTTCCTTTTACTACTTTCCCGCTCAGTGCCTCCGCAAGCATCTGATGTCCAAAGCATATCCCCACATACTTTTTCTCCGATCTATAAAGGTCATTTATGAAGACTTTCAACAGAGATATCCAGTCTTCCTGATCGTAAACGGAGGATTTGGAACCCGTGGAAATGTACAGATCGCATTCGTGAACCGAAGCAGGGAAAATTCCATTGCAAACATCGTAGAAAACAAACTCCCAATTCGGCGCAACCTGCGAGAACAACGCAGGAAACATTTGCCGGTAGTCGCCGGCAATGTGCGTCAGATCGTCCCTGACGTGGTCGCATTCCAGCAAGCCAACTTTCATTTTACTCAGCTGTTGATCTTTAAATGAAATGATTTCGGCCGGGTTAAAGCTTCGTAGCCGATTTTAGATAATGTACAGCCGCGACCAGAGTTTTTCACGCCGGTCCACGCCAATGCAGGATCAAGGTAGTCGCAGCGGTTCATAAACCAGGTACCAGTCTCTACCTGCTCCCCTATCGCCAGCGCGGCATCCATATCGGTTGTCCAGATAGATGCTGTTAGTCCGTACTGGCTGTCATTCATCAACCTGATCGCCTCTTCATCACCACTTACCGGCATAATCCCGACAACGGGAGCGAAGGTTTCCTCTGTCATGATCTCCATGGAATGATCCACATTCACCAGCACCTGCGGCGCAAAGTAAGGTGTTCCTTTTTGGTGAGAGGAAAACAAGCTATTATCAATCAGCGGAGTAGCTCCCTGCGCGATCGCGTCTTCAACCTGCTTTTGCGCATAGTCCGCAGCTGCAGTCCGCACCATTGGCCCCAATGTAGTTTCCTGCTCAGTAGGGTTTCCCAGCGTGTAGGTTTTTGTCAGTTTTACAAATTCACTCACAAATTCATCATATACATCCTGGTGCACATAAATGCGCTCAATGCCACAACAAGATTGGCCGGAGTTAAAGAATGAACCATCGACCAGGTTTTCAACAGCATCGGCCAGATTTGCATCAGCGCGTACATAGGCAGGATCTTTCCCGCCTAGTTCAAGTCCGCCTACGATAAACCTTTCGTTGATAGCGCGTTGTACCGCTTGTCCGCCTTCAACCGACCCGGTAAATGCGACGTAGTCAATGCGACTATCCCCAATCACCTGCGCAACCTGCGTGTGACTTAAATGCAAAAATTGAAAAACACCTGCCGGTAATCCTGCATACTCGAATGCGGCTGCATAACGTTCAGCGCAAAGCGGCGTTTGCTGCGCATGTTTGAGGATCACCGCATTCCCGGACATAATTGCCGGAATGACAGAGTTGACCGAAGTGAGGTAAGGATAGTTCCAAGGCGCCACCACAAACACGACACCCAGCGGATCACGACGGATAAATCTTTTAAATCCGGGCAATTGCTCCACCTCAACGTCAGCTAATGCAGTTTCGGCAACAGCAATCATGTACCTGGCACGTTCCTGAAAACCTTTTCTGATCTCATTGGCTGTGTACCTGATCGGCCGGCCCATTTGCCAGGTGAGTTCCAATCCAATTTCGTCGGCATTATCAAGGAAATATTCAACCGCTTTCAAACAAATCGCGGCACGTTGTTCCAATGAAGTTTTACGCCAGGACTTCTGCGCCACCACTGCGGTTTCCAGGGCCTTTTCAACAGCAGCATCATCGGCCAATGTACGCTCCACATACACAGAACCATCAATCGGACTTATCGTTTTTTGAATCATTTTTTTTTAGAAAGGGAGGACGGAGGAAAGGGAGGATGGAGAATGGAAGAAAGATAAGAAATTGAAAAAATAGCTGGTATATAGCTTTTCACTTCCTCCCCTTCCTCCATCCTCCCTTTCCTCCTTTTTTCAAACAGGAGTTACGTAAGCGGATGTGATCCCACCATCTACCAGAAAGTCAGTACCGGTAACAAATGAGGATTCGTCGGAAGCCAGGAACAATGCGGCGTAGGCCATTTCTTTTGCTTCCCCAAACCTTCCCATCGGGATATGTACGAGGCGGCGCTGTTTCTTCTCTTCGGTATTCAGAAATTTCATCAAAAGCTCTGTACGAAGCGGTCCCGGACACAATGCATTCACGCGGATATTTTCCCGTGCGTGAATAATCGCCAGCTCGCGGGTCAATGCAAGCACAGCGCCTTTACTTGCCGTGTAAGCAACCTGCGGAGTAGCCGCGCCCAGAATGGCGACAAAAGATGCAGTGTTAATAATTGATCCCCCGCCTGCGCGTTGCAAAGCCGGAATTCCATATTTACAACCCAAAAATACACCTTTTGCATTGATGTTCATCGTTAAGTCCCACACAGATTCCTCTGTCGTAACCGCATTGTCGTCATCACTGTGCATAATCCCCGCGTTGTTGAAGATAATGTTCAGCTTACCGAATTTCTCTTCTGCGAAAGCCACTGCCGCCTCGCAGTCTGCGGCTTTGGATACATCGGAATGAAGGAAAAAGGCTTCTCCCCCTGCACTTACGATCGCATCGGCAGTTTCCTGCCCGGCCTGGTCATTTACATCGGTAACCACGATCTGGGCACCCTCTTTGGCAAACAAAATGGCAGTCTCACGGCCAATTCCGCCGCTTCCGCCTGTGATAAGGGCAATTTTACCTTCTAAACGCATTGGTTTGTGTATTTATGGATGTATAATCTTTAAGTAATTGAGTGCAAAATATGTTATATCGATCGCGGTAGAAGTTGGGTATGTTCCATATTGTTTGTTGTCAGGAGGCTCCTGCGGAGCCCAAAACATCAACGACAAATTCGTTTTCTATAAACAGGAAGCCTCTCTGAGGCTGCAAGTGCTCGTGGAGCACCGGGTTTACAGAAACATTTCTCCAAAAGTCGAATAAGGCTCCAGAGGAGCCCCCTTTATATAAAATATTCCGCTACAAGTCTTAAGAGGCTCCAGAGGAGCCCCCTGTTTATAGAAGAGCCCCCGTGACAATCAAGCCCTAGGCTCCTGCGGAGCCTCCTGTCTATCCCGCATTGACATGTTAGGAGGCTCCGCCGGAGCCCAAAACATCAACGGCAAATCTGCCTTCTATAAACAGGAAGCCCCGCTGGGGCTGCAAGTGCTCGTGGAGCACCGGGCTTACAGAAACATTCCTCCAAAAGTCGAATAAGACTCCAGAGGAGGCCCCTGTTTATAAAATGTTCCGCTACAAGTCATAAGAGGCTCCAGAGGGAGCCCCCTGTTTATAGAAAAGCCCCCCGTGACAATCAAGCCCTAGGCTCCTGCGGAGCCTCCTGTCTATCTTGCATTCGATATGTTAGGAGGCTCCGCGGGAGCCCAAACATCAACCGGACTACCGTTTTCTATAAACAGGAAGCCCCGCTGGGGCTGAGAATGCACCGGGGAGCATCTTGTTTATTGATAAAAGAACACTTCTGCACCTTTTCATTATCCACGCAACATCGTTTACTCAATTTACGGATCAATTGATTTGCATGTATGCGGAAAACTGAACTTGGTATTCAATCAAAAAATTCAAACAAATACTCGCTCTTAAACGAGATCTGAAACTTTTCTAAAAATGCCTTGTACTCCTCCTGGAAAGGCTTTTCACGATGATGTTCCTCCTGGTTCAAAATATACTTCACTACCGAATCTATATGTGAATGGGAATACGAAAAAACACCAAAGCCTTCCTGCCACGCAAACTTAAACTTTGACCAGCCTTTCGCGTTGATAAACTCGTTGCTCTCTACCTTGATTTCTTTCACAAAGTCAGAGATGGAAATCACTGGCTTGAAACCTACAAAAATATGCACGTGATCAGGCATACAATGCACAGCCAGCATTTTTGCCTTACGACTCTGTACCAGTCCCGTCAGGTATTTGTGCAACTCTTCCTTATGTTCCTGGGGTATTAAGCTCTGCCTGTTTTTAACGCTAAAAACAAAATGCAGGTAAATCTGTGAAAAGGTATCTGCCATTAAATGAAGTGTGTGTTAAATATCGAAAACTATATCTGCTCGAAGTAGCGCTTTCGTTCCCAGTCTGTGACCGAAGTATCGTATGCTCTTTGTTCCGTGCGAAAGAAATGCGTGTAATGTGCCACTACTTCTTGTCCGAAAGCATTTTTGGCAAATTCGCTGTGCTCGAACATATTTACTGCTTCTGCCAAAGTATAGGGTACCCGCGGTAAATGCGCAGCAGCATAAATATCGCCGACAAAACACTCCGGTGGCTCTACCTTGTTTTTGATCCCGGCCAAGCCCGAAGCCAGAGAGGCGGCGAATGCCAGATAAGGATTGCAATCGGCACCCGGAATGCGGCACTCGATACGCAAACTCTTCCCGCTCCCTACCACTCTGAACCCGGCTGTCCGGTTATCATAGCTCCAAGCCAGGCGCGTCGGCGCCCAGGATCCGTCTACAAAACGTTTATATGAATTGATTGTTGGTGCGTAAAATGGCATCACATCCGGTACGTGCTTTATCCAGCCGCCGAGAAACCAGCGGAACAAGTCAGATCCTTTTACCGGGCCAAACTCCTGATCTCCTGCAAATGCATTCTCTCCATCCTGCCACAAACTCATGTGAATATGGCTGCTAGATCCGGCCTGGTCTGTTGCAAATTTGGCCATGAACGTTACCGAAAGCCCCATTGCATCAGCGACTTCCTTCATGCATTGCTTATATACCACGTGGTTGTCGGCCATGGAAAGTACATCCGCATATTTCACATTCAGTTCGTGCTGGCCGAGACCCCACTCTCCTTTGGAGGTTTCCACCGGAATGCCCGAATTTTTAAGGTGCCTTCTTACAACTGAAGTGAATTTTTCATTCCGTGTTCCCTGCAAAATATGATAGTCTTCCAGGTAATACCCCGCTGGCGACAGGTTCTGATAACCCTGCTGAAAAGCTTGTTTATAAGTATTTTCCAACAGATAATATTCGAGCTCGGAAGCCGCGAAACACTGCATTCCGTCTCCTGCGAGCTGGTCCAGCTGTTTTTTGAGAACGGATCTCGGTGCTATTGATTCAGGAATGTGGGACTTTTCATTGTACACGTCACAGATTACCAGCGCAGTTTTTTCCAGCCAGTCGGCGATGCGCAGGGTATTGAAATCGGGTACGAGGTGAAAATCGCCATAACCCAGCTCCCAATTGGCATACTGATAACCCGGCACCGGCTCCATGGCCACGTCTGTGGTAAGCAGGTAATTGCAGGCGTGGGTACCGTCTTCCAGCATGGAGTCCAGGAAATACTCCGCGTCGACGCGCTTTCCCATTAACCGCCCATAATGGTCTGTAAAACCAACTATAACCGTCTCTATCAAGCCCTCACCAATTCTTTTCCTCAGTTCTTCTATTGTAAGAAATCCTCGTTTTTCCATTGAAAAGGGGTTAAGGGAATCAGCTAGCGTAATTTATCAATCTTGACATTCATTGGAAATTTCAATACTACCTTTTTTCCAGAAGCCTTTTCAAGAACCGGGGTCAGTATCTTGCGGGCATTTTCTTTGGTTTGCTCCAAAATACCCATATCCTGCGCCGATTTCAGGATCTGTTTCTCGGCTTCCTTATATGCTTCTTCCACCAGCTTCCCCTCTTCACTGAATGCAAATTCGGTATTGTAGATTTTGGATTTGCTATGGTCGATCTTGAAAACACAAAGTTCAGGTTCCGGCATATTGACGACCAGCGTTTCGTCTTCGGAAGAAATATCCGCGATCTCCACCTGCGTCAGGTCTATGCAACCAATTGCCTCCCCCTGCACGATTAATACTGCTTTTGCATTCGGAAGCCAGGTTTTCACTACCTCCCGCTCGACCACATCTTTGAAGTTATACTTCACCAGTTCCAGCTTTCCCATTGCGCTGATCTCCTGCAAAACAATCGTGTGCGTAGTCTCTGTTTGATCTTCCATTCCAAACCCAAACCAGTCAGGTGCCCAGTTACCGGAGCGGAAATTGGACCACAACGATTGAATTCCGGCTATCAGCAGGACCAAAACCAACAAACGCACTACCCAGGATAACAATCGCATTGAATTCTGTTTTATCTCGAAACTTCTAACCTGTCCTGATCCTCAGCTTCTTTCGCCATTTTTTGAGCGATAATGCTGGCGGCGATCAGCTGCAATGCATGATAGATCATGATCGGGAGCAGCATAATACCGGCCTGAGGACCCGCAAACAGCACTTTGGACATTACCGCGCCTTGTACCAGCGACTTTTTTGACCCGCAAAAAACAGCAGTAACCCTGTCTTCCCGGTTAAACCTCAGCAGACTACTGATGAATGTCAGCAGGAAATAGATCGCGAAGAACAGCGCCAGCATTCCCATTCCTAAAAATACGATTTCTTTCAATCCAAGCGAACTAAACAGGTGTTCCCCGAAAGATTCGCAAAATGAAGTGTACACGATTAGCAAAATAGAGGACTGGTCGAAATAACGAATGTATGTTTTGTTCTTTTCGGCAAAATGTCCCCATCGTTTGTTAAGCAGGATACCCGCGAATACCGGTAATAATACTTGCAATGCGAGCTTTCCTACTACCGAAAACAGATCAAAATGTCCAGGGCCGGTATCCATTACCATTCCCATCCAGAGCGGGGTGACAAAAACACCGATCAGACTTGAAATACTTGCATTGAAAATTGCCGCGGGAATATTTCCTCTTGCAATGGAAACCATTACCACAGAAGACGAAACCGTAGAAGGCAGGGAAGTAAGAAAGAAGATACCCAGCCAGAGCGTGCGGCTTTCGTCACTTGCGAACAACGGGCGACACGCCAGTGCAACTAATGGAAAAAGGACAAAAGTGGATAAATGCACCATGATATGCAGCCGCCAGTTCGTCAGCCCCTCCCTCAGCTTGTCGGGACTTAACCTGAGTCCGTAAAAAAAGAAAATAATGGAGACTGCATACGTGGAGATATCCGAAAGTGGTACCGGACTATCTTTCATCCCCGGCGCCGGCCAGAGCCAGGCAAGGAATATCATGCTGAGCAATGCGAGCATGAAACCATCTAATCCCGCCTTTTTAGCTGTTGAAAGTATTTTACTCATAGTTGGTTATTCATCTCCGGATTTCTCCGGACTTCCTGCGCTGCCCGCAAAAGAAGGATAAAAGTTGATTAAACAAAATCCCGCTTCTGCTTATTAGATTTACGCCCAAACCAGCAATACTGGTTCCAAACTCAATCCAAATATGAAAAATATACTTCTCAGCGCTATTTTCCTCTTGTTAGCCGCTCCTTGTTTTGCCCAATGGAAGCTGGTCTGGGCCGATGAATTTGACAGTGAAGGCGCGCCAGACGACAAAAACTGGAAAGCGGAAGAAGGGTTTGTGAGAAACCACGAGCTGCAATTCTACCAGGCGCAGAATGCTTATTGTAAAGGCGGTTACCTGATCATTGAGGCCAAAAAAGAACAGGTGAAAAATCCGGCTTACAAGGCAGGAAGCAAGAAATGGAACGAAAGCCGCGAAGTTTCTGAATATACCTCCGCCAGTCTGATTACCCGGGGCAAGCAAAGCTTTCAGTACGGGAGATTTGAAATGCGTGCCAAAATAGACACCAGAGCCGGTTTGTGGCCCGCTTTCTGGACACTCGGAACAACTGGCGAGTGGCCTGACAATGGCGAGATCGATATCATGGAATATTACCGCGGTATGTTGCTGGCAAACATTGCGTGGGGCTCCAAAGAAAGGTACAAGCCCGTTTGGAACTCTGTCAGGAAGCCTGTGAAGGAATTCAATGATCCTGATTGGTCAAACAAATTCCACACCTGGCGAATGGACTGGGACGAAAAATCGATCAAGCTGTATGTTGACGACATATTGCTGGCTTCTCAGGATACCGACCCGAAAATGAACCTCGCCAATAAGCAGGTTTCACCTTTTCATCAGCCGCATTATATTCTGGTCGGAATGGCGATCGGAGGTGACAATGGAGGCGATCCCGCAGGCACAGAGTTCCCTGCCAGGTACGAGATTGACTATGTGCGGGTTTATCAGCAGAAGTAATTACCTGCTTACCAGGTCGGGCTTAATCCTTTTCAGGCTCCGTTTCACAGGTTTCGGAGCCTTATTTCTTCTGCCCCACCAGATCAGAAATCCGGTGACCGGCAGCGATGCACAGATCAGGCTCGCGAAGAACACCAGTATTTTGCCCGGCAGCCCCAAAATGGCGCCTACGTGGATATCGTAGTTCATCCGGCGCAGTGTTTCCCCGAAATTGGCATCTTTATAGTTGCCTGAATAAGGCCCTGTCGCTTTGATTTCTTTCAGGGTATGCTGGTCAAAATAATGGTAATCCACATTATAATAAGTACCCTCGCGGAAATTCACATAAGAGAAAATGGACTCCGACCTCAGGTGCGGAATCGAAATGTTCAGGCTGGAGTATTTGGGATATTGTGCCCGCAGCCTGTTCCAGGCATGGTCCACAGCCTGCACTGGCGCGCCTACCCTGGAAACTGCAAGTGTATCGGAAGCAGGGTTATAGTAAACATCAGAACCTTCGCCACCCGTAGCGGTGTAAACTGCCTGAGAAAACCATTGGAACCCCCAGACCAGCCCGGTCAATGAAAGGATCACGCCGATTGACATAATGTAAAAACCCAGCACATTGTGCAGATCGTAGTTTTTCCGGCGCCAGGCCGCATTCCATTTAACAGAAAACCGTTGCTTTGAAGCCGCCTTGTTTTTGGGCCACCAAAGCACCAGTCCGGTGATCATCATCACGAAAAAGACCAAAGTAGCCGATGCCACAACAGGCTGGCCGATTTTTTCGGGCAGCCACAAATAGTAATGCCCGTGAAGTATAAAGTGGAAAAAGTCACCGTCTTCATTCCAAACCTTCGCTACTTTTCCGGTAAAAGGGTTGAGATAAACGACATAATAATATTCAGGATCCAGATTGTAGAAGCCTACCTGCGCATTTCTTCCAGGAACATCATAAAGCACGCCATTTGCCTTCTTGCCGGGAAGAAACTTTTCGGCCTCAGCCGCCAGCACCGAAGGAGATAGCAGCTTGCCCTGCTTCGGCAAGTCAATAAACATGTAAGGCTGGGTAAAACTCTTGATTTCCTGCTCAAATGCAAGAATGCATCCCGTAACCGAAATCACAAAAACAAGCGCCCCCGAAACAAGGCCCAGGTAAAGGTGAAGTTTGCCTAACAGTTTTTTCATGGAAGCCTGCGATCTTAATTAGACTGAATCAAGATACGAATGTAAGGTTTCATTCCAAATGCAGCATCCTTTTAGCAGAAAAAAAGTAGTAATTTTGCACTCTTAAAATCCGTAGAGGGTTATTATAATGCCATTTACTTGAACAGCCAGGGCCGCGGCCGGACGCTAACAGCTTATATGAAATACAACGAATATAAAAATCTGAGTTATCCGCAAATCGGTGACGAAGTACTGAAATTCTGGAAAGACCGGGAGATCTTCGAAGCGTCTGTAAACACCCGCGAAGGCGCACCTACTTTTACTTTTTTTGAAGGACCGCCTTCCGCGAATGGAACGCCGGGCATTCACCACGTCATGGCGCGGGCGATCAAGGATATTTTTTGCCGGTACAAAACATTGCAGGGATTTCAGGTAAAACGCAAAGGCGGCTGGGATACTCACGGTTTGCCTGTCGAATTACAAGTCGAAAAGGAGCTTGGGATTACCAAAGAAGATATCGGAAAAACGATTTCTGTTGAAGAATATAATGAAAGATGCCGCCAGACGGTCATGAAGTTCACAGATCAATGGAATGATCTGACTGAAAAGATGGGCTACTGGGTGGATCTGGACGATCCTTATATTACCTATAAAAGCGAGTACATCGAGAGCCTCTGGAATTTGCTCAAAAAGCTGTATGACAAAGGCTTGCTTTACAAAGGTTACACCATTCAACCTTATTCACCCGCAGCTGGCACAGGCCTTTCTTCGCATGAGCTGAACATGCCGGGTACTTATAAGGATGTAAAGGATACCACCATTGTGGCGATGTTCAAGGTGAAAGAGGCCGGTAAGTGGCCGGTATTCGCCGACGCGGCTGACCAGGATATCCGGATCCTCGCATGGACCACCACACCCTGGACATTACCAGCGAACTCTGCATTGACTGTGGGCGGTAACATTACCTATGTTTTGGTAAAAACCTTCAATCCATACACCCACGAGCCTGCGACAGTGGTGCTTGCGAAGGATTTGATTGGAAAATATTTCAGCGAAAAAAGTCAGAACGGTGATTTCGAAGGATACGCAGCCAGTGACAAAAAGCAACTTCCGTGGACTATCCTGAAAGAATTCAAAGGAAAAGACCTCGAAGGCATTGAGTACGAACAATTAATGCCGTACATCCAGCCAACCGTCGGCCCAAATGATAAACCAGCATTCCGCGTGATCCTGGGCGATTTTGTGACTACCGAAGATGGTACTGGTGTAGTACATACCTCACCTACTTTCGGTGCTGACGACTTCCGGGTGGCGCAGGCCAATGGAATTCCGGCGATCATGGTAAAGGATGAAAATGGCAAGGAAGTACCTATTGTAGATCGTACAGGCCGTTTTGTTAAAGAAATTACAGATTACGCTGGCCGTTTTGTCAAGCCTGAATATTACTCCGAAGAAGAGCAGAATGATCCTGAGTTCAGGGCTACTGACGTGTTGATCGCGATCAGGCTCAAAGAAGAAGGAAAAGCATTCAAAGTGGAGAAGTACGAGCACCCTTATCCGCATTGCTGGCGGACTGACAAACCCGTGCTCTACTACCCGCTCGATAGCTGGTTCATCCGTACAACGGCATTGAAAGACCGTTTGGTTGAACTCAATAAAACGATCAACTGGAAACCTGAAAGCACCGGTACCGGCCGCTTTGGTAACTGGCTCGAAAACCTGGTTGACTGGAACCTGTCGCGCTCCCGGTACTGGGGTACTCCCCTGCCGATCTGGCGGAACGATTACGGCGATGAAGTGTGCGTGGGATCAGTAGCAGAGTTGAAAGATCTGCTGGAAGAAGCAGCCATTTCAGGCCATTTGACCAAAGAACAAGCGTGGCATAACTCCGAATACCTGCTGAAACTGGAAAACGGCGAGGCTGATTTGCACAGACCGTATGTGGACAATGTGGTACTGGTTTCGAAGCAAGGCCACGTCATGCACCGCGAGCCGGATCTGATTGATGTTTGGTTTGATTCAGGTGCGATGCCTTATGCGCAGTGGCATTATCCCTTTGACAATCAGGAGATATTCGACAAGAGCTATCCTGCCGACTTTATCTCAGAAGGTGTGGACCAGACACGCGGCTGGTTCTTTACCCTGCACGCGATTGCTGTAATGCTCTTCGATTCTGTTGCATTCAAGAATGTGGTTTCGACAGGTTTGGTTTTGGACAAAAATGGAAATAAAATGTCCAAGCGCCTCGGAAATGCAGTTGATCCATTCTCGACGCTGGCTCAATATGGTCCTGACGCGACGCGCTGGTACATGATTACCAATGCAGAGCCCTGGGATAACCTGAAATTCAATATCGATGGAATTGGCGAGGTACAGCGGAAATTCTTCGGAACGCTGGTCAATACCTACAACTTCTTTGCATTGTATGCCAACCTGGACGGATATGAGTTCCATGAGGCTAATTCTGTTCCGATTGAGAAAAGAACGGAGCTAGACCGCTGGATTTTATCCAAACTGAATACGCTGATCAAAGAAGTAGGCGCGCAGTTTGATGATTATAACCCGACAAAAGCGGGGCGTCTGGTGCAGGATTTTGTAACAGATCAGCTGTCCAACTGGTATATCCGTCTAAACCGTCGCCGCTTCTGGAATCCATCGCAGGAACAAGGTACGGGCCTTACCGACGACAAGCTGGCTGCTTACGAGACTTTGCAGCATTGTTTGGTCACTGTTTCGCAGTTAATGTCACCAATTGCCCCATTCTTTGGAGAATGGTTGTACAAAAGCCTGACGGACGGAGACCGCGAACTTGCAGTGCAGCACGATTCTGCTTACAAGTATGATTCAGTTCACCTGACTTACTGGCCCAAGATCGAGACGGAATATGTGGATGCCGACCTGGAAGAATCAATGGAGCTTGCGCAGCGGATCAGCTCACTGGTGCATTCCATCCGGAAAGGACATAAGCTGAAAGTTCGTCAGCCGCTTTCGAAAATACTGATTCCTGTTTTGAGTGAAAAGACAAAGAGCCAGATTGAGCAGGTATCGGGCATTATCCTCACGGAAGTGAATGTAAAAACCATCGAGTTTGTGCACGATGACAGCGGTATCCTGAAAAAGAAGATCAAGCCAAACTTCAAAACACTTGGTCCCAAATTCGGACCAAAAATGAAGGAAGTAGCTGCGGCGATTTCGGCGATGAACGAGACAGAGATCAAGACGATCGAGAGCAACTCCGGCATTACGCTACAAGGCGCAAGCGGCCCGCTCGACATTGCATTGACCGATGTGGAAATTATAGCAGAAGATGTGCCGGGCTGGCTGGTAGCGAGCGAAGGCGGCCTCACGGTTGCACTGGATATTACCGTAACCGATGAACTTCGTTTGGAAGGTATCGCGCGGGATTTCGTAAACCGTGTTCAAAACCTGCGCAAAGACAGCGGTTTTGAAGTCACTGACAAGATCCGCATTACATTGCAAAACAACGATGCATTGCTGGCAAGCGCGGTAACTGCTAATAAGGAATACATTTGCCAGGAAGTACAGGCACTCGACCTGAATTTGGTTGGAGACCTGAACGGAGAAGCCAGCGAGATTGAAATGGATGAATTCCTGCTGAAGGTCAAGATTGAAGTTGCTTCGTGAATGTAGTAATAAGATCAGTTTAATACAAAAAGTAAGGCTATCGATGGCAGCATCGATAGCCTTACTTTTTAACCAACTATTCCCAACCCCCGCCTAGCGAGCGGTACAGCTCAATCAATGCAAGAAATTGCTCTTTTTGAACATTGGTAAGGTTCAATTCGGCTTCCAGCGCACTTCTTTGCGCTGTGATCACTTCCAGGTAAGATGCATATCCGGTTTGGAAAAGATCTTTTGAAGTGACAATGGATTGTTGCAGCACCTCTACCTCCTGTCGCTTCAAATCACTGATTTTTCTCGTATTCTCTATCTTTTTCAAGCTGGTACTTACTTCCTGAAAGCCCGTTAACACCGACTTGTTATAAGCCAGCAAGGCTTCCCTGCTCGCAGCTTCTGCCCTTCTTTGTCCGGCTTTCAATGCCTTTCTGTTAACCAGTGGCGCAGCCAGTCCGCCCAATGCGCTGTAAGCCAGCGAACCCGGGGAGAACAGCAAATTGCTCTTGAATGAACTGAAACCAAGGAATGCGGTAATATTCAGTGAGGGTAAGAAAGCCAGCTGGGCGGCTTGCTGCTCTGAATAGTTGGCGAGCAGGTCGAGTTGTGCCTGCTGGATATCCGGCCTTCTTCTCAGCATTGTAGCAGGGATACCCGCGCTGATCGTTGCAGGAAAAGCCTGATCCAGCGCATTGCCACGCACAATCGGTTGTGGAAAGCGGCCGAGCAGCAGGTTCAGATTGTTTTCTTCCTGTATGATCTTTTGCTGCACTTCAAATTCAAGACTTTGTGTATTCAGAAGCTGTGCCGTAAGCTGACGTACCCCCAGCTCATTGGCCCGGCCGGCTTCTTTCTGGATCTTCACCGTTTCCACCGCAGTTTGTTGCAGGTTGATGTTCTTACGGATAATATCCAGCTCGGTATCGAGTGCAACAAGCTCATAGTAGGAGTTCGCGATTTGGGCTATTAAGCCTGTAACAATAGCGTGGCGCGCCTTTTCTGTGGAAAGCAGCCTGTGATAGGCAGCCTTTTTCTGAGCACGTAATTTTCCCCAGATATCAATTTCCCAGGAACTGCGCAGTCCCACAAAGTAGTCAGGCAGGAAAGGCAATGGGATTTTTCGGTCTGCATCGATGTTCCCCGAGAAATTGGTATCATAGTTACCGACTCCGTCCATCGTATAATCACCGAACTTCCGCCCGCCGCCCGTCACTTCTGCCGAAACGGAAGGGAGTAGCGCACCCTGGGCGATCAGGATATTGGTACGCACCATTTCAATGCGCTGAGATGCCATCTGCAGATCCAGGTTGCCCTGCAATGCAGTATCGATCAATGCGATCAGATGCTGGTCTTTGAAAAAGGATTTCCATTGAATAGCCGCAATGCCAGTAGAATCCGTTTGGTCGGCAAAGTGCTGCGGCGTGCCGATTTTGGCTGCCTGCTCTACGGGTTTGGTGAGCTTGCATCCTGATAATATCAATAGTGTGCTGACTATCAGCAACACGGAATGTAGCCTATGGGAGGTTTTCATTAATATTTTGTAAAATGTATGAAAAGGCAGCCAGCGTAATGCCGGCTGCCGACGTCTGTTTTTCGTTAGCCAAGAACCGGCTCCTCGTGGTCTGAACTTACCTTTTTAGTCTTTTTGGGCTTGACCATGCTTGCAAAGAGCACGTACAATCCGGGGATAATAATGACCCCGAACACCGTACCGATGAGCATACCACCTGCTGCGGCAGTACCAATGGAACGGTTACCGATGGCCCCTGCACCTGATGCTACCACGAGCGGGATCAAACCGGCTACAAATGCAAATGAGGTCATCAGGATGGGACGAAGCCTTTCGGTGGCGCCTTCGAGTACTGCGTCGATCACGGAGCGCCCTTCTTTTTGCCTGATAATCGCGTACTCAACGATCAGAATCGCGTTTTTACCTAGGAGACCGATCAGCATGACGAGCGAAACCTGCGCGTAAATGTTGTTTTCCAATCCCATCAACTTCAAAGCCAGGAATGCACCGAAAACGCCCGTAGGCAATGAAAGTATTACAGGCAATGGAAGCAGGAAGCTTTCGTACTGGGCAGCCAGCAGCAGGTAAACGAAGATCAGACAGATACCGAAAATGTAAATCGCCTGATTCCCGGAAAGGATTTCTTCACGCGTCATACCCGACCAATCGTATGTAAATCCTTTCGGCAGGCTGGTTGCTGCTACTCTTTCCACGGCTTTGATCGCATCGCCGCTACTGTATCCCGGCGCTGCGTCTCCATTGATCATCGCCGAAGTGTACATATTGTAGCGCGTCAGGAGCTCAGGTCCGTAAACTCTTTCCAGGCGGATGAATGTCGAGAACGGTACCATTTCTCCCCGGTTGTTCTTGACGTATAGTTTCAGGATATCTTCCGGACTGCGACGGAAACTAGGATCGGCTTGCACCATCACCTTGTACATTTGACCAAAACGAATGAAGTTGGAGGCATAAAGGCTTCCTATCAGCGTCTGCAGTGTGCTCATCGCCTTATCCACAGACACTCCCTTTTTAGAGGCAATGTCCGCATCCACGTGGATCATATATTGAGGAAAGCTTGCATCAAAGCTGCTGAATGCACTGGCGATCTCGGGCGCGGCCATCAAATCCTTCACAAACTGGTTGGTTATCTCAGCTGTTTTTTGAAGGTCGTCGCTTCCCGTACGATCCTGGACCCGCAACTCAAATCCGCTTGAGTTACCAAAACCAGGAACGGTCGGCGGCGGGAAAAACTGAATGTCTGCATCCGTGATATGCTTCGTTTTCTGCTCCATTTGCGCAATAACCTCCTGAACGGAAGCTGTACGCTGGTCCCAGGGTTTCAGGTTGATCATTGCCATTCCGTAAGACGAACCTGCTGATTCCGTGATCAGACTGTATCCCGAAAGTGAAGACACAGATTCTACTGGTTCAAGCGACTGTGCTACTTTTTGAATTTCATCCAAAACAGCCTCGGTACGCTCCACAGTAGCCGCCACCGGTGTGGTTACATTCACGTTAATCACACCCTGATCTTCTGTCGGGATAAAGCCGGTCGGCAGTATTGTATTGATTCCGTAGGTACCGATGCAAAATGCAAGCAGCAGTCCGATCGTGATCATTCTTCTGCCTACAATTACCGAAAGCAGGTTACGGTACTTGTTTGAAATGCCATTATAACCGTTGTTGAAACCACGGAAGAAGCGGTCAAGAAGCGTGTTCTTCGAAGGCTGACCGTGCGTGTTTTTCAGCATCAATGCACAAAGTGCCGGAGTAAGCGTCAACGCATTAATACCCGATATAACAATGGAAATAGCCAGCGTAATGGAGAACTGCCGGTAAAATATGCCGACAGGACCTGACATAAATGCAACAGGGACAAACACCGCAGACATTACCAGTGTAATCGCGATGATAGCGCCGCTCATTTCTTTCATGGATTCAATGGTCGCCTCGCGTGCATCCAGATGCTTTTCAGCCATTTTTGCATGCACTGCCTCGACGACGACAATGGCATTATCTACCACAATACCGATTGCCAGTACCAATGCAAACAGCGTCAGCAAATTGATCGAAAACCCGAACAGCTGCATGAAAGCGAAGGTACCTACCAGTGCAACAGGCACTGCCAATGCAGGAATGATAGTCGATCTGAAATCCTGTAAAAACAGGTATACGATGATGATTACGAGGATAAATGCCTCGATCAGTGTGCGTACAACCTCGTGGATAGAAGCGTCGAGGAACCGCGAAACGTCGTACGAAACAAAGTAGTCCATTCCCGGCGGGAAAGTGGTCGTTTTCAGCTCGGCAACCTTGTCTTTAATGTTCTGGATTACCTCCTGCGCATTGGAGCCGGGCCGCTGCTTGATCATAATCGAAGCAGACGGTTTTCCATTGGATTTGGAGGCCATATCATATTCCAGCGTACCAAATTCAATGTCGGCGACATCCTTCAATTTCAGCATCGAACCGTCCGGATTTGACCTCAGTACAATATTATCGTACTGCTCAGGTTCGAAAAGCTTTCCGGTATATTTTAAAACATACTGTAAAACCTGCTGCTCACGACCCGACGCCACACCTGTTTTCCCGGGAGCTGCAACCACGTTCTGGTCGCGGATCGCCTGTACGACTTCATCAGCAGACACATTGTAGCTGTTCATCCGGTCGGGTTTGAGCCAAACGCGCATCGAATAATCCTTGCTGCCCATAATCTGAGCACGGCCCACACCGTCAATCCTTTTCAGCTCTTTAAGAATGTTGATATCGGCGAAGTTGTACACGAAATCCTCGGCAATGGATGTATCTGAACTCATAATGTCCAGGTACATCAGCATACTGTTCACCTCTTTCTCCGTAGTCACACCAGCCTTGATTACTTCTTCGGGAAGCTCGTCAATAACAGTTTGTACCCGATTCTGAACGTTTACAGCAGCGAGGTCGGGATCTACTCCCACATTAAATGAAATGGTAATGGTGGTAACACCATCGTTACCGGATACACTGGTCATGTAAGTCATGCCCGGCACACCGTTGATCGCTTTTTCGAGCGGTACTGCTACTGCATCCACGCAAACCTCGGAGTTGGCACCGGTATAAGTCGCAGTTACCACCACCGAAGGCGGCACAATATCCGGAAACTGCGAAACGGGGAGGCTTGTAAATGCTAAAAGCCCGAGGAGGGTTATAAAAATGGAGATAACCAGTGACAGCACTGGTCTCTCTATGAATTTTTGAAACATGATTGTTAATTCAGGTGAAACAAATAGATCCTACCGGGCTGTAAGCTCGATCTTGCTTGCCCCTGTTTTGAGGCTGTCCATTGTAATGGTTTTCGGATTGATCGTCGCTCCGTCCTTCAATCCCTGAAGTCCTTCGCACACAATCGTTTCACCTGATTCCAGTCCTGACTTTACAACATAATAGCCTGCGAGCCTTGATTTCGGCACGAAGCTTCGCGTCTTGATTTTATTGTCTTTCCCCAGAACATAGACAAAGTTCTTATCCTGAATTTCAAATGCCGCTTTCTGAGGGATCAGGATTGCATTCTCAACCGTGTTAGTGAGCCTGATGGTACCTGTCGAACCGTGCTTCAAAAGCTTGTCGGGGTTTGAAAAACGCGCGCGGAACGCAATGGAGCCTGTACCTTCATCAAAGGCACCTTCCATTGTTTCAATAGTCCCTTTGTGTTTGAAGAAAGATCCGTCGGCAAGTTCGAGCTCAACGATCGCGCCTTTGTTGGTAGCGCCTCTTGCACGCACATATTCGAGGTATTCGTTTTCAGATACATTGAAATAGGCGAAAACAGCCTTTGTGTCCGATAACGTGGTCAAAAGTGTCCCTTCGTCGATCAGGCTGCCCATTTTATGCGGTATCCTGTCAATAATCCCGTCGAAAGGCGCTTTAATCTCGGTCCTGGCCAGCTGGATTGATGCATTGGATTTTTCGGAACGCGCCTCTTCAATCCGGGCATGTGCAGCAGCCAGCTTGGCTTCTGCCACTTCCATTTCAGATTTAGCGACTACGTTTTTATCCACCAATACCTTAACCCGCTTCATTTCCAGCTCAGCTCCTTTTGCTTCTGCGATGGCGCTCTGCAGATTCGCTTTTGCCTTGGCAAGCTGGGCTTCATATTCTTCATTGTTAATCCGGAAAAGTATCTGTCCTTTTCTCACTTCCTTGCCTTCGTCAACATATACTTCTTCCAGGTATCCCTTCACGCGGGCATATATCTCAACGTTTCTGACTGCGTGTATATCACCGACGTATTCGCGGTGCAGGTCTGTTTTCTGTGGTTTCAGTTCGGTTACCGGAATGGTCCGAACGCTGTCGCTCATTCCCGAAGTGGTTTCACTTTTCGATGCACAGCCAAATGCAAATGCGCTGATAAACAGGAAAAGCGGCCATTTTAAATTTTTCATGAGAGTAGTTGAAATGGTGGTAATGTGGTTGGGGTGAATAGAAATAGCCAGGCGCCCGGCAGGGCACATAGTAAATGATCACAGGACCAGGCGGCCGGAAGCCACGCGGTGATCCTGTCCGTTGTGTATCAAACGGAAATTATAGGGAGCTGAAAAGAGACGTCAGAACGGGCAGAGACGGTGAAGAAAACCGTAGTAGCCAGGTAGCACAAGGGTACCTTTGGCAATGGAAGGCAATGTAACAGACTCCCGGACAACCTTGGAGATCTGGGTAATGTGATATTCGAGGGTAGCCTGCTGGGCAACAATCGTAATGAACCTGTAAGTAGAATGCCGGTGGCGTAACAGGTCCGCTAAACTCTCTTTCCATTCAAACTCATCAGCCCTGACAATTGCCTGATTTTTGGGCAAAGTATCGTCCTCAATGACGAAGTTATCGTCTTCTTCGGCCGATAAACCAATATGAATGGAGAAGTTGCTGGTACCAAGTTCCAGTTTGCACACCGAGCCCGATTGTTCCGCCAGTACAGGAGAAACAAGGAAGTGCGCAAGGCAGAAAAACAATACAAAAGCTCTTTTTATCATGATGCTGATTGTAATCAGTACATTAAAAAATTCATACTTTTATAATGAATTCAAGATTAATTGGAACAATGAATACGGAATGTTAATATCAGTACGTAATAGGTCAAATGTAACAATTCAAATGTAGAAACCAAATTTTCATCCTTGTTAATGAGTGTTAACAAATTTGTTTTAGAATAAAAAGTATGTTAAAACTGGTTTTCTCCAAAATTTTCATCAACTTTTCATGATTCCACAAAATTTCTTATCCAAGTTCCAAAAGTGCCTGAACAAGCCTGTGCAATGGTGTCCGGACGTTGAAAATAATGCCGTTTTATGGATGTGAGGCCAATCAGGATCGGGCGTTTTGTGCTTACCAAACTGACTGCTGCGGATAGTGAAAAGTACTACCTGCTCAGCAACAATGACGCGGTGATGAAGTTTGTGACAGGTTATGCGCTCAATCGCATTCAGTCGGATGAAATGCTCCGGACGATTGTCGGCGAATACGGGCCCGACACCTACCTGGGCAGGTACCTGATTGAAATACCCGAGTCGGCCGAGCTCATCGGAGTAGCGAAGCTGGACAAAAGCGGACCTGATATTGAGATCGGTTACCGGATACGATTTGAACATTGGGGCAAAGGAATTGCGACTGAAATTGCCTCTGGCCTGATCCATTTTGCAAAAAACCACCTCCACGCAGCCAATGTGATCGCATTCGTAAATGTAGACAATGCGGCTTCTGTTCGCGTCCTGGAAAAAGCAGGAATGAAAAACGTGGAAACCATAGAGGATATCGACGAGGTCAAATACAAATTCATTTATATACCCCGGAAAAATAATGTACTGAAAAGAGTACTTTATCTGCTGCTCGCGCTGCTCGTGATCGCATTGATTGCCGCTTTCGCGGTGGGCTGGGTGGATTAACTAACACGCATTAAAAAGAATGAACCACACAGATCCCCGCATCGACGCCTACATCGTCAAGTCTGCGCCTTTTGCAATCCCGATACTGGAATACCTGCGCAGCATTGTGCACGCGGCTTGCCCGGATGTAAAAGAAACCATGAAATGGAGCTTCCCCCATTTCGAATATAATGGGAGCATATTGTGCAGTATGGCTTCCTTTAAACAGCATTGCGCATTCAGCTTCTGGCTCGCCACCCGCCTGTCCGATCCGAACGGATTACTTGCCTCTGATACTGAAAAAACTTCAATGGGACATCTCGGTCGCATTACCAGCCTGGAAAGCTTGCCTGCGGAAGAGCATTTGACCGGGTTTGTTACAGAAGCAATGGAGCTGATTGACAAAGGTGTCAAGATCAAAAATGCCGGCGGAGTAGTGAAAGAGAAAAAGGAGCTGGTGATACCTGACTACCTGCTGGAAGCTTTGGAAGAAAACCCCCAGGCAAAAACTTACTTCAATGCATTCAGCCAGTCCGGCAAAAAGGAATATGTGATGTGGCTGGAAGAGGCAAAAACAGAAACGACGCGCATGAAGCGCGTCGAAACTGCTATTGAGTGGATAGGGGAAGGTAAATCAAGAAATTGGAAATACGAGCGCAAATAGCTAGAACTTACCATTAGCATCAGCCAGTACATACCTGAAAGTATAGTAACTGGACTCTTCTGTCGGTACTTCTTCCGGCGCCCCTTTATAGTAGCTGATAATCTCGATTTTGGCATACTTACCCTCAGCCGTTTTCAGCAGGATCGTCCTCCCGACAATCGGCAGGATCGCGTGCACGCCCATATCGTATTTGTACCACGAATTACCGCTGCCGCCGGGTATTGCATATCCCGCCTCACTGTCGGACTTGTAACCTTCTTTGGGAGCCTCGGTCAATGAGGTAAATGGTTTTTCCACCACCATTGCGCCGCCTTCTCCCGGGCCGCTGGTTCCTCCGTTAACAGCGATGGTCGTTTTACTGAAAGCAATGTCCCAGTTCCTGGTTTTGGCTTCGCTCGCGGGCACATCTTTTCCGCTCGCAAAGCTGAAATAAACGTAAGGCTTAGCATTTGCGTCAAGGTCTTTGACCACCACTATTGCTGCTGCATTACCTGCAACAATGGGCTCTGCCCGCTTTGTTACCTTCATTTGAAATACAGAAACAAGAATGGATATTGATATTAAAAGCATTTTCATAGCTAACGATTTGAATTGATTAAGCTCCCTTTTTAACCAGCTTGTATTCCAGCTTCGGCTTTCCGCGCACACCGCCATCGTTTGGATGGAAGTTCACAAACCGGAGTTTGTAGATATTTCCTGCCGGGTCTTTGATCAGGTAAAAACGATCTGTTTTCACGCCCTCAGGCCCGCCGGAAGTTACCCGCCATTTGGAACCGATCGCGTCAGCATCTTTGGAAAAGGTAATTCCCGCGAGGTTACTTTCGGCAAATGCATCGTAGGTCGCAGTGGCAGTGAGTACCTCGGCAGCTTCTACGTTCGCATGTTTGTTTGTGAAAACCAGGTCTGAAAATCCATAGGGAATCAGGCCGGTGCCGAAGTTGGTATAGTACATGCTATATCCCCATCGTAAATCCCATTTATCTTTCGCGGGCTCGACTTCGACCGCAGCGCCTTTTCCAAGAGATACATATTCGAAGTTGGAAGTCGCGTCCTTGTTTACATCAATCGTTTTAAATGTGGTCTCATTCAATTTGGCATATTGGACAGAATAGCCCGTTCCTTTTCGTACAATGCGGATTTTGTAGAGTTGGTCAGCGGGAAGTACGTTCGCAGTACCGCCTTTTCGGTTGAGGATGTACACTTTATTGTCCGCATCAGTAGCTGAAATTTCTTTGATTACAGTTTTGGTCAAATCGCCTTTGGCATCGTCAACCAGCGTTAGCTTGCCCTTTCCCTGACCAACTGCCAGCGAATCCGCAACAAAATCACCGGCTGTAACTGCATTGATATCCGATTTGTTAACCATTAATGCAGAAGCGCCATTTGTTCCATTGATGATCACGCGGAAATCAGTGCCGCTGTAAAAACCAAGATCCCAGCTGTCGCGCAGCACCGCGGTTTGGGTATTGCTGCTCAGATCGAGGAATACAGCATTAGCCGCGCTGCTTCCCGGTTCATCGTCGGCAATCCCGTTGAGCTGAATACTGGTACCTTCGGAAACAATTGCCTTGAAGCTAAGTTTGAGATCGGTAGCAGTGCCTGCCAATGCAGGTGCTCCTACTGAGGTGATCCTGAATGCAATATGCTCATCACCGTCCAGCAGAATGCCCGCTTTTTTGGTCACTTTAAAAGATACCGCAGACTGCCCGGCAGGTACCGACAGGGAAATTGCATTGTTGACTTCGGCCGGAGTGGTCGTAAATTCATTACCATACGTAAGCTGTGTGGGCGTAACTGAAACTGTGACCGGCGTAACTACGTCCACGGCACGCGAAAGCGTGATCCTGATCTCGGTCTCCTCTCCTTCAAACCCTTTTTCAGCACTTTCAAAACCGGCTACATTATCAGGAAGTGGCGGCTCGTCATCATTACATGCATTAAAGCTTCCCAGAAAGGCGATCAGCAACAGGGACTTAACTATTTTCTTCATTTTGGTTGGAGTTATGTAAAAGGGTATATGTTAATTTTTTGACCACTGAAAATTCAATCCGAGAAACCACGAGCGTCCATAAGACATAGGCACTGCCCCGCCGGTGCTATGCGCGTTGCCCGTATCTGTTGAGGTATTGTTGAGTGTGGTTACCCCGAGCAGGTTTTTCACGCCTCCGAGCAGGTTCACGTATTTGCCGAAAGCTTTGTTGATAGTAATGTCCGCCATGTGATAGCCTGCCGTTTCAGCCAGGTTGACGCTGATCAAATCAGCTGACTCGTAGTTGGGGAGCTTGCCGGTGTACTTGTAAAAAAGGTTGATCCCCGCACGGATTTTGGTAAAAGTGTACAGCAGGTTCGCATTGATTTCAGGCGACCATTCAAACTGCGGCAGTTCACCGTAAAGCTCCGGATCGGCAGAAAACTGGTTGTATCTTCCCACATAACTCGCTCCGATACTTGCCTGAATGTGTTTGGTAAATAGTTTATTGTCAATCGTAAAGCCGGTGGTTTTAAACAGATGGATGTTGAGATAAGTGGTCTTGCTGGCATCCTTCGGGTCAGTGGCAAAGCCAATCTGGTCGTGAAAAATGTTGTAAAAACCGCCTATTGTTGACGTTACGCGGAGATGCGCTTTGCTGGCAGCCTGCCAGACCAGGAATGAATTAAAGCTGTCGGAGTATTCGGCTTTGAGGTTTGTATTTCCAAAGATTTGATGGGATGCATCTACAAAATCAAAATACAGCTCGCGGAGTGCAGGAGAACGGAAGCCGCGGGCGTAACCGAAACGGTAATCAAGGTTTTTTGAAATCGTCAGCTTTCCATTCAGCGAAGGAATAACCGGCGGCGCGTCGTAGACAGAATTTTGAAGAAAGCGCAATCCGGGAGTAAGCCGGAGTACCTCTCCTATTTTCACTTCCGGCGCTATAAACAAAGCATATTCTCCGATAGTCGGCGAACCTGAAATTCTCGCCCCGGAACTTGCATTGTTTGAGAAATCAACCCCGGCCAGCACCGAAAATCCGTGGGATACCTTGTAAAAAGCAGTTCCCCGGAAGAATGTGGTCGTGAATACAGACTTATCCTGAGCGCCTGCGTCAAGCGACAGAGTGCGCCGGTCATTTGCATCGACGTTGGTAGTGAGTGTCCTGCGTGAATAATCGGTGTAAGACATCACCGCATTGAGGTTGAGCTTTTCACTTACCTTATATTCAGATTGTACCTGATGAAACCAGCGTTTGCTGATATAATCTTTATCAACAGCCGTTAATTCAACATTTCGTCTTCCGAAATACCGGATTGTTTCATCAGCCCCATTGAACCGGTACCAAACATTCCATTTGCTGCCCTGATACCTGGCTCCTGCCGTATAAAGCATCTGCTCCTTAGGCAGCCATTCTTTTTCCCGCCCGACCGCATTCCCCTGCCAGCCGCCAAAATTGTTCCGTGTCACATTGCCTGAAAATTGCAGGTTCTGGCTCTGCCAGGTCAGTCCAAGACTTTGATTGTGAGCACCCCTCTCCGTAAGCGGATCGTATTCTTTGCCGGCTGTTTCTTCCTGCAAACGCGCACTTACGATCATATTGGAACCGGAGTGGTTCTTTTTGGTAATAAGATTAATAACCCCGGCCAGCGCGTCGGTCCCGTACATCACCGACATCGGTCCTTCGACGATCTCTATACGTTCGATGCTGTTGATATCGATCTGGCCTAAACTCTCACGCGTGCTGCCCCGGTCCACCATCGGAATCCCGTCGAGCAGGACCTTCACATTTTGTCCGGACATGCCCATTAACTGAATGTCGCTGGTACCGAGGGTAAGGTCATTTGAAAACCGGATTCCCAGCTCCGTATTCAGAACAGCCTGCAAAGTGGTAGCCCCGCGCATTCTGATCCGCTCGCTGTCAATGGTACGAACCTGGTAAACCGAATTCCTAAGTGATTGAGGTTCAGACTGGCCTGTCACAACCATTTCCATCAATGCAAGCGGAGTTTCTGCTAATTGTATGTCAGAGAGCTGAATGGTCTTCCCCGCTTCAATCTGCACTTTGATCATTCTTTCCGCTTTCCCAATGCTTTTTACCACAAGCTGGTAGCTGCCTGCCGGTGCCTTCAAACTGAAAAAACCTGCACTGTCAGACTGGGTACCGTAGCTGGTCCCTTTGAGAAACAGGCTTACAGATGAAGCCGGAAGTCCGTCTTTTAAGATCAGTTTGCCCTCGATCACGCCATTTCCCACCTGCGCATAGGTATTGGCGATGCTGACCAGCAAGCACAAGACAGTAAAGATTGATCTCATCGGAGCTTGTTTAGACTAATTATGAATACAAATAAAATGTATTATTTAGACTAAATACAATTAATGAGAAAAATATTTAAGCTGGTGCATTTACAGCTCCTGAACGAAGCTGCCATTTTAAAGAAGTTACTTTATTTGGCGACTGCCTGTAATGTGACTGTTACAATATCTTTTAGTTTCCAGTCCTTTTCACCGAGTCTGTAGTCGAGCCGGTTGACCTCGAATGTGCTGGTAAGATTGTAGCTGCCGTCAGCATTCTTTTTTGCTTCAAAAGGCAGGGTAACTGTTTTGGAAACGTCGCGGATTGTAAGCGTACCGGTAGCCAGATAGCCACCCTCCTTTTTCCCGACGCGGGACGATTTGAAATGGATATCCGGATACTTTTCAACGTGAAAATACTTCTCGCTTTTCATATCCTTGTCGCGGGAATTATTCTTTGTATCAAAGGTGTTGGCCGCAATCTTAATGTCAAATGCGGCATTCTCCGGGCTTTTTTCATTGAAAACTGCTGTTCCTGTCGGAGCAGCAAAAGTCCCGTTGCAGGTACCGAGAATATATTTGACACTGAATTTTGTGCTTCCGGATACTATTCT
The DNA here is from genome assembly GCF_001424405.1 of Dyadobacter sp. Leaf189. GTDB lineage: Bacteria > Bacteroidota > Bacteroidia > Cytophagales > Spirosomataceae > Dyadobacter. The sequence continues at coordinate 1,020,514 of NZ_LMPS01000001.1, read as the reverse complement.
GGAAGCCTGCGCATGCAGATTGGTGAACAATGCAGTAAGTAACAAAACAAGTAACCAGATCTTCAAAGCGCGCATGATACAAGCAAGTCTAAGGCATTATAATTCTTCCAGAAGCGATTCCCCGAAAGAGAGGTCACCGGAAGTCCACTGCCATTTTTCATGCATACGCAATTTTCCGTTCGGCAGTTGCTCGGGAGTTGATTTGCAGATGCCCGTTGTAATCTCGCCTTTGTCATTCACCTGGTGGTAGCGCATATCCAGGTGACCGGCTTCGTCCACCAATGCGATCAGGTGCCCGCTGATTATTCTGCCGCCTGAGTACGTGGAAGTAACGATGTTGCCGGCTTGCTTGTAAACAAACTGCATACTCAAATCCACCTCGCCGTTTTCAGTGTTTGAAAGTGGTATAAAAACTTTGTTATCGTAGTTGATCATAAAAAAGGAAGCTGTCTTACCGCGGCTCAATATAGCGATAAAGACAGCTTTAAGGCAAAAGATGCGCGCTCAGATCACAGAAGTAATCCACCACACATTTCCGCAGGGATCTGTTACGCCGCAGCTTCTTCCATAATCCTGATCTGCTGGTTCCATCATGCTCGTGGCACCCGATTCAAGCGCTTTCGCATAGGTTTCATCTGCATTTTCAACGTACACAAACAGGTTAGCAGGCTGGGCAGGCCACTCGCCGCGACTGTCGCAAAACATAATGGTACTCTCTCCTATCCGCACCTCTGCATGCTTGATCAGCGTTGGCTCGTCTTCCTGAAAATGGGTTGACACAACTTCGCCGTCCAAAACCTGGGTGACAAAATCCTGAAAACGAACGGCTTTGTCCAGCATTAAATAAGGCATCACCGCCTGGTGGCCATTTGGAATTTTTACAGTGCTCATGATTATTGGTTTATGTTTGGGACAAAACTAGGTCAGTGTTAAAACAGGAAATTGGAAAAACACGACATTAAACGTCGCGGTACTCTGTCGCTTCTGAATTTCCTGAAAAATAGCTGCCCGGATGCTCTCCCGAAAATGCCTTGAACTCGTGGATGAAATGCGATTGATCATAATAGCCAGCTTCGTAAGCGATTTCGGTCAGCGATTTGTTTCTGTCTCCATATGCATTCATTGCGGTATGAAAGCGTACAATGCGCGAAAAAAGCTTCGGGCTGAAACCTGAAAATGTTTTGAACTTACGTTCAAGCTGCCGGATCGATAAATTGTTCTGCGCCGCAAGCCCGGCCACGCTGGTAAGTCCGTTATTTTGAATTACCTGGTTGATCATCGCGAAAGCAGCAGGTTCCGGTTGTGCGCTTTTAAGCAAACACCTCCGCAGGAAGCGGCACATGATCGCAACCCTCACCTCGTTGTTTTCCGCGAGCATCATCTGTTCTTCCAGCTCCTCCCCTTTTTTACCAAGCAGTGTTTGCAGGTCAGGCATTTCATTGACCAGCTCGCAGGCAGGGATTTTGAATAAACCCGGCAATGCAAAAGGAAACAGGTACACGCCGAATATCCCGAAACTTTCGCCTATACAAAACCTGCGGAACTGTGAGGAAGGTCCGCTTAACCCGGATGTGAAGGAAAGCGCTGTCTTGCCGGATTGTGCTATTTCGTCAAATCTGCCCTGGTAATGGAAGATCAGCTCGGCGCAACCATCGGCCATTGTTTTATGGAAATAGGGCTTGCAGGCACTCACTTCATGTTCCAATACCCAGAAACACCTGATATAGGCGGCAAGGTCGGGAGGGGGTAAAATGGTGTAGTAATGCATGGAAGCCGGGCCTTTGATCTTATTAGTCTATAAATTCTATATAGAATAAAGAATATGATTATTAAATGAATTGAAATTTATATTTTTGAATTCTCTTTAATACATTTGACCAGGCGTAAGATAAGGTAAAATGTATCGGCAAGGCCGCTGAAAACGTTGAGTTTACAGTATTATAGTCTAATTGATTACCTATTTACTCAGTTTCTGTATGAAATTAGTGCCAATAGAAAAGCGTAGTGGGTTAACACGCGAGGAATTTATCGAAAATTACCTGAAACCAAGCAAGCCGGTGGTTTTTACGGATTTGGCAAAAGATTGGCCGGCAGTTCAGAAATGGACATTTGAGTGGTTGAGAGAGAATCACGGTAATCTGGATGTTCCCCTGGTTGACAACCATCTTCACGATGCAGATAAATATTTCCAGATTGCGAAAACAATGAAGTTTGGTGAGTATCTCTCGTTGATCGAGAAGGGACCAACCGACCTTCGTATTTTCCTTTTTGATATTTTCAAAAAAATCCCTGAGCTGGCAAACGATATCCGTTTTCCGACGATCATGGATGGATTCTTAAAATCTTACAAGTTTGTATTCTTCGGAGGTGAGGGATCCATTACCAGTCTGCACTACGATATGGACTGCTCCAATGTATTCCTGACGCAGTTCCAAACACGCAAGCAGATCATCCTGTTTTCTCCGGAAGAAAGCCGCAGGTTATACCACCACCCTTTTACGGTAATGAGCAAAGTAGATCCGCTTAATCCGGACTACGAGCGTTTTCCTGCATTGAAAGGCGCAGTGGGCCATGAAACTACATTGTACCACGGCGAAACGATCTTTATTCCTTCATTGTGGTGGCATTATATCCGTTATGTCGATGGTGGTTTCAGTCTTGCATTAAGAGCCAACAACTCCATTTTCACGGCTGTGAAAGGCGGCATGAACCTGGTTCGTCACACGTTTGTGGATAAAAGTATGACCAAGCTGCTGGGCCTTGAATGGCAGCACTGGAAAGAGAAAAAGGCTGTTGAAAACGCTGAAAGTGTTCTAAGACAAGCATAAGGCAGTTCCGGACGCATTTCAAAGAAACTAATCTATCTTTGAAATGCGTTATTTCCGGTACGGCCTAATATGCGTTATGAACTTCGAACTCACTTCCCAATACCAACCTACGGGTGATCAGCCCGACGCAATCGAACAACTTGTTCAAGGATTACAAGCTGGCGAACCAGCACAAACGTTACTAGGGGTAACCGGATCGGGCAAGACATTTACGGTCGCCAATGTAGTAGCCCGCGTCAACAAACCTACCCTGGTGCTCAGCCACAATAAAACCCTGGCAGCACAGCTTTACGGCGAATTCAAGCAGTTTTTCCCCAATAATGCAGTCGAGTACTTTATCAGTTATTATGACTACTACCAGCCGGAAGCTTTTATATCCACTACCAACACGTATATAGAAAAAGACCTGATGATCAATCAGGAAATCGAAAAGCTGCGGCTGCATACGGTTTCTTCATTGATGAGCGGTCGACGCGATGTTATTGTCGTGGCGTCGGTTTCGTGCATTTATGGTGCCGGTAACCCGCACGAATACAAGAAGAGCATTGTAAGTGCAAAGCTGGGCGATATTTTTAGCAGGAACCAGTTTTTGTTCAGACTGGTGGAAATCCTTTACAGCAGGACCGAACTGGAATTCAACCGGGGTAATTTCCGCGTCAAAGGCGATACTGTTGACGTTTATCCGGGGTATGCTGATTTTGCTTATCGCTTTATCTTTTTTGGAGATGAAATTGAGGAGATCCAGCGCATTGAGCCGGAAACAGGAAAAAAGATCTCGTCAGAAAAAGCAGTGGCCATATTTCCTGCCAACCTGTTTGTAACGGGCCGCGATGTACTTACGCAGTCGATTTCAGAAATACAGAATGATCTTGTGCAGCAAATTCAGTTCTTCACCAAAGAAGGCAGACTGGCAGAAGCGGAGCGCGTGAAGGAACGTACTGAATTTGATATGGAAATGATGCGCGAGCTGGGTTACTGCTCGGGTATCGAGAATTACTCGCGCTATTTCGACAGGCGACTGCCAGGCCAGCGGCCATTCTGCCTGCTAGACTATTTCCCTGACGATTTTTTAATGGTAGTGGACGAAAGCCACGTGACTATGCCGCAGATCCGCGCGATGTGGGGCGGCGACCGGTCCAGGAAAGAGGCTTTGGTAGAATACGGTTTCAGGCTTCCTTCTGCACTGGACAACCGGCCGCTTACATTCCAGGAGTTTGAAGATATGACACCGCAGACGATTTTCGTAAGTGCCACGCCGGCGGATTATGAGCTCAGGAAATCGGAAGGTGTAGTGGTAGAACAGATTATCCGCCCTACCGGACTACTGGATCCGGAAATCGAGGTCAGACCAAGTCTGAACCAGATCGATAATCTGCTCGAAGAAATCACTGAGCGGATCAAAATGGGCGATCGCGTTCTGGTAACCACGCTAACGAAAAGAATGGCCGAGGAGTTAAGCAAATACCTGGACCGCGTTGGTATCAAATGCCGGTACATCCACTCGGAGGTAAAAGCGCTGGACCGGGTTGAGATTTTGAGGGAGCTTCGGCTGGGTATATTTGATGTACTTGTGGGCGTAAACCTCTTGCGCGAAGGTCTGGATTTACCGGAAGTATCACTCGTAGCCATTATGGACGCGGATAAGGAAGGATTCCTGCGTGATACGCGCTCTATGATCCAGACGATCGGCCGCGCGGCGCGTAATGACCGCGGGAAGGTAATTATGTATGCTGATGTAATGACCGGGTCGATGCAGCTTGCGATCGATGAGACAAACCGTCGCCGCGCCATTCAGATGGAGTACAACTTTGAGAATGGCATTGTACCAAAAACGATCCTAAAATCGAAAGAAGCGATTATGGAGCAAACCTCGGTGGCTGATTCCAAAGTGCGGAAAGTGTACGTAGAACCGCAGGAAATTAGGATCGCAGCTGATCCGGTGGTACAGTATATGGGTAAAAACGATCTGCAAAAACTCATCGCAGAAACCCAGCGAAAAATGGAAGCTGCAGCCAAAGACATGGACTTCCTGGAAGCTGCCAGGCTGCGCGACGAGTTGTTACAGCTCAAAGAAAAGGTAAAAGAAGAACAATGAGAATGCTAGATTCTATTTAGCATTCTCCTCTTCAAACAACTCCAATACTTCCGCCCAGCTGTTTACCCGGCGATGTTTATCGATACCCGCATTATGTGATGCCGAGAAAAGGATCGGCGTTCCCTTGCAGAAGTCTAGGTTTTTCAAATGATCGTCGATCAGGTAATCAGTGTTGATCACGCTTTTATCACCGCAAAAAACAATGTTTCTCCAATGAATGGACGGAAAATGTTCACCCAGCCAATCGTGTTTTTCAAGAAGTGAATTCGGGAACTCCATCGCGGCAGATACGATGTAAATCTCATAGTTTTCCTGCAATTTCAGGATAGCCTCCTGAGCGCCCGCGATCACCGGAGCGTTACGGAAAAATCCAGGTTGGTACAGCAAACCCCAGGCAGCTACCGGATCGGGAAATGCCTGATCTTCGGGGATACCGAGCATTGCTTCCCGGCTTACTCTTACTCCAAAAGCCTTCTCGTAAGCGTTAATCCAATTAATTTCAATGTCAACGAGGACATTGTCCATATCTACTGCAATCGATTTCCTGTTCATTTATAAGCTATGTTTCTTGTCCAAAAGTACATAAGGTGCAGGTACTATTAAACAATTCTGCAACTCAGGTGATAAAATTGAGCGCCCGAACTTGCTACCATTCTGATCCGGGCGCTGCGATTTACATCCGGCTAATCTTTGTCATCCGGTAATACCTGCTCTGTTTTAAAGAATGGATCGTCCATCATTTTTGTCTCCTGATTGATTGCATTCGCAAAACCAAGCATATAGGCCATAGCCAGTCGGCGCAACCATTTTCTTGCGCTGCTAAAATATTTTCCCGCATTCATTCCCCAGATTTTATAAATGGATACTTACCGTTTCCAAAACTGAAAACGGCATAAATGTGTACGCGCTGGCGAGAATGCCAGGCGTAGCAACAGAACAATACAGATTGTTCAGGATCTGGAAAAAACCGGAACCGGCAGGTGGAGAATTCGGCAGTATAGCTGCGAGTTGATCTGCCGGAGTTTGTAGAGAATGGACAAAAAGATAACAGCAAGCAGCTTGTACCGCGTGTTTGTTGCTCTTGCAAATTGAAATAAGAAAGCTAAGCTAAACCTGTTTATTCCTGCTTTTACGGAAGCTCTAACAGAAGTAGCTGAGCGGAAAAGGCTGATGGTTATACCAGCAGTTTGCCGCGCTTCCGCTGTATATACCTGCTCTGTGCGGAAAGCACCGCTGTATGCTGCATCCCGAAAGAGGGAGCTCCCGGTAGATAAAACCACCAGAAAGAGCCACTTTAAAAGTGTTGGCCGCGTAGTTAATATGTTGAAAAGTGCCTGCATTATTTGGCCGCCATTCTGATCGCCCCGTCGAGGCGGATTACTTCTCCATTGAGCATTGGATTCTCAACGATTGATTTAGCTAGCAACGCATATTCCGATGGCCTTCCGAGACGGGATGGAAATGGAATCTGCTGTCCAAGCGAAAGCCTGGCTTCCTCCGGTAATCCGAGCATCAGAGGCGTTTCAAAAAGGCCCGGAGCAATCGCCATGACGCGAATCCCCGACCTGGCAAGATCACGTGCTACCGGCAATGTCATACTGACAATGCCGCCTTTACTTGCCGCATAAGCTACCTGCCCCATTTGTCCATCATAAGCCGCAACAGACGCTGTATTGATAATAACGCCGCGTTCGCCTTCTTCATTCGGCTCATTTTTCTCCATAACAAATGCAGCCAGGCGCATCACATTGAAGGTACCAATGAGGTTGGTGCGAATTGTTTTTTCAAAAATTTCCAGGGAATGCGGTCCGTAAACACCGTCATTTTTGCCGACGATCTTTCGGGCGGGAGCAACACCCGCACAATTGACAACTATGTGAATGTTACCAAATCTTCCCAGCGCTAAGTCCAACGCATTCTGCACTTCGCTTTCACTGGAAACGTCCGTTTTTACAAACACAACCTGACCGGCGAATGCCGCTTCGAGGCTTTGTCCGGCCGCTTCATTGAGATCCAGGATCACCACATTAGCACCTGCCTGTACGAATAAGCGTACTGTCGCTTCTCCTAGTCCGGAGGCGCCGCCGGTAACCAATGCTGTTGTGTCTTTGAGCTGCATGCTTATTCCATTTAGTCTTGCCAAGCGCATTAACTGCTTCTATCACATGCTTGTGAGAAGTACGAATCTAAGAATTTTTCTCATTATACCTTAAAAACGAAGAGGGCAACTCCGTATGGAATCGCCCTCTTCTCAGTTCATGGAATGGTACTTTTTACTTCTTTTTAGCGCCTGCAAGGCTTGGCTCTTTTGATATCACGATCAGATCAGCCAGCATGCGACCGGTTTCGGTCAGATATATGTCTTTTTTCTTTTTCGCCTCTTTTGGAGCTTCTACCGCTTTCGAGTCTTCATCTTCGTCTCCGTCAGTTGCATCTTCTCCCAGCTGTTTCATTGCCGCTCTTTTTTTCTCGGCTTCGTCTCTTTCGATTTTACGTTTCGATTCCTGCAGTGATACCACCTTGTTTTCGCGGGCTTCCTTGAACTCCTGCAACGTTTTTGCAAGTGTTTTCAATTCATCATCCGTTTTCAACCGATGCTTGTACTTATCGCGCAGCTGCTCGATCATCTTTGGATTAACGCTATTGGTAACCTCGTATTTCGATGATGGAATCTGATCCCATGGCAATGCACTTGGCTGAGAACCTTCACCGTATTCATTTTCTTTAAATGCGGTTGGTAATTCCAGATCTGGCATAACGCCTTTTAGCTGCGTGCTGCTTCCATTGATTCGGTAAAACTTAGCAACCGTCAATTTCACCTGACCAAGCTGGTCAGTTTCTTTTGGTACCCATTGGTTAAGATCGATCAAAGTTTGAACCGTTCCTTTACCGTAAGTCTGCTCACCAACAATAATTCCGCGTTTGTAATCCTGAATAGCTGCGGCAAAGATTTCGGAAGCAGAAGCACTAAACCGGTTTACCATTACCGCCATTGGTCCATCGTAAGCAATAGCAGGATCATTGTCTGACTGAACCTCAATCTCGCCCTGACCTTCTTTCACCTGAACAACAGGACCTCTGTTAATAAACAAGCCAGTAAGAGAAACAGCCTCTGTCAACGAGCCACCACCATTATTACGCAAGTCGATCACGATACCATCTACATTAGAAGCCTGCAACTCGGTAATCAGCTTTTGTACGTCACGCGTAGTACTTGAAAATTCCTTTTCTCTGTGTTGAGCTCCTTCAAAATCGCGATAGAACAATGGAATGTCGATCACACCGATTTTGAAAGTTTTGTTCGCGTTGTTGATCGAAACGATTTCGCTCTTGGCGCGTTGCTCTTCCAGTTTAATTTTCTCACGAACAAGACGGTATTCTTTAGGAGGAGTTCCTGGCAATGCGTCGGCGGAGATTACCTGCAGACGAACCACGGTAGATTTTGGCCCTTTGATCAGCTTCACAGCGTCGTCAACGAACCAGCCGATGATATCCACCATTTTACCCTCGTCACCCTGCGCTACCGCCACAATCTTATCCTCTTTCTTAAGCTGCTTTCCTTTGAATGCTGGTCCGCCAGGAATTACATCTTTGATCTTGATGTAATTATCTTCTTCTCCAAGCAGTGCACCGATACCTTCAAGTGACTGGCTCATTTCCTGCTTGAAACGATCCGCAGAGGTAGGCGCCATATAGCTGGTATGCGGATCCATTGACTCTGCATACGCATTCATATACATCTGAAAAACCTGCTCGGTACGGATACGGCCCAATGCGCGGTCGCGGTTTTTGTACCGATCACGCAGGGTGGTAATTACTGCAGTATCCGCTTTTCCGGAGAGTTTAAGGTCAAGTGCCTCGCTTTTCAGGTATTTTCTCCAAGTGTCATTCAGCTCGTCAGTACTTTTTGCCCAAGTTGCTTTTTCACGGTCAGTGTCCATTGATTCGTCTGTTGTAAAATCAAAAGGTTTCGCCTGACCTAGCAAATTCTGGATATACTCGCTTCTTTCCTTGTAGCGCTTTCTGAAAACGTTATAGATCTGGAAGGGGACATCCAGCTCTCTCTTCTGCAGATAATCATCAAACTGATCTTTATACTGCTCGAATTGCTTCATATCCTCGGCCAGGTAATACAGCTTACCATGGTCGATTCCGTCGATATACTTGTCGAAAATCGCCTCGGATAACGAATCGTTCAGCTTGGTTTTTCTATAATGATAACTTGACAAAATACGTGTAGTCAACTCCTCCGCCTTGTATTGAGCAGGGATTGGCTTGATGTCATCTTCCATTGATGACGTTCCAACAGCAGGTACTGTTGCCGTATGATCCTGAACAGGGCCCCGCTGCCATCCGAGCAACACAACCGGTATAAGAGTGATTAAGTACTTTCTCATTATCGCACGTTTTCCTATTTAATTATTTCTAGTAATTCGACCTCGAAAACCAATGCTGAATAAGCTGGTATCTGAGGTCCCGCGGCCCGCTCTCCGTACGCAAGCTGATAAGGAATGTATAGCTTCCATTTTGATCCGACCGGCATTAATTGAAGTGCTTCCGTCCAACCTTTTATCACGCCATTTACCGGAAACTCAACGGGTTCCCCCCTGTCGACCGAACTGTCAAAAACCGTTCCATTGGTCAGAGTTCCGTGGTAATGCGTTTTTACTTTATCAGTTGCAGCAGGTTTCGGACCGTCGCCGGTTTTGATCACTTCATATTGCAATCCGCTTTCAGTGGTTGTCACACCTGTTCTTTTCTTGTTTTCTGCCAGGAATTTTTCTCCCTCAATCCGAACAACTGCTCCTTTTTCTTCCATCATTTTTTGAAAATAGCTTCCTATAAATGCATTGGCATCCTCAGGTGAGAACGTAGTTTTGCTACCTTTGAGCGCTGCATTGATTGTTCTCGTAAGTACCTCGGTATTGATGCCTGACACTCCCTGTGAGGATAGCGAATTGGCAAAGCTTACTCCAATTGCCGCTGACAAAGAATCCATCTGAGTTTTGAGTACTAAAGGCGTTGTTGCTGCTTTTGCTGGTGCTGCCGGCGCCTTCTTTACAGCCGCAGCTGGTTTGGTCGTTTTCTTGATAGTCTGTGTGTTGCCTTCCGTTGTTACAAATGCGCCTAATAACAACGCTGCCAAAATGGTTTTTTCTAATTTGTACATTATACTGATTGATGGACGATAAAATAAACTTTTCAGATGTAAGTGGTATTAACGAATTCAATTACAACAAAAACACAATTAGTACCTAAAAAAGTTTTAAAAATGTTCCTTATAGCTTACAAACGGTAAATCGTGTCTAAAAGGGCATTCAGGCTTGATACTTGGAATAATCTAATTTTACGGGACCGTACTTTCTCCTTAATTATACTATTCAGAACATACTGTTTTTACCAAAATTAAACACTACCTTTGCGGCAGTTTTCAAAAACTTACTACTATACTCTAAATAAGTCAATTATACTATGGTATCTGTTAGACCGGATGAAGTTTCGGCTATCCTGCGCGAACAACTCGCAGGCGCCAGATCAGAAGCAGAGCTCGAAGAAGTAGGGACAGTTCTTCAGGTTGGTGACGGTGTTGCCCGTATTTATGGTCTCTCTCAGGTACAGGCAGGTGAGCTGCTTGTGTTCGAAACAGGGCTGAAAGCCTTGGCTCTTAACCTGGAAGAAGATAATGTCGGCGCCGTATTGCTTGGAGATTTCAGCGACATTAAGGAAGGTGCAACAGTAAAGCGTACGAAAGAAATCGCCTCTGTAAAAGTGGGTGACGGAATCATAGGCCGTGTTGTAAATACCCTCGCTGAACCTATTGACGGAAACGGCCCTATTCTGGGGGAAGTTTACGAAATGCCTATCGAGCGTAAAGCGCCTGGTGTTATTTACCGTCAGCCGGTAACTGAGCCTCTGCAGACAGGTATCAAAGCGATCGACGCGATGATCCCCATCGGCCGCGGTCAGCGCGAGCTGATTATCGGTGACCGTCAGACTGGTAAAACAGCTGTGGCAATCGATACGATTATCAATCAAAAAGAATACTTCGACAAAGGCGAGCCGGTTTACTGTATTTACGTAGCCTGCGGTCAGAAAGCTTCCACTATCAAAGGAATCGAAGCTACACTTCGCAAGTATGGTGCAATGGATTACACCGTAATCGTTGCAGCTGGTGCTTCTGATCCTTCGCCAATGCAATTTTATGCGCCATTTACAGGTGCTGCGATCGGTGAATATTTCCGTGATACAGGTCGTCCTGCTTTGGTTATTTACGATGACCTTTCAAAACAAGCGGTAGCTTACCGCGAAGTTTCCCTGCTGCTTCGTCGCCCTCCGGGCCGTGAAGCTTATCCAGGAGACGTATTCTATCTCCATAGCCGCCTTTTGGAACGTGCTGCAAAAGTGATCGCTGATGACAGCATCGCAAGAAACATGAACGACCTTCCTCCTTCATTGAAAAATGTGGTAAAAGGTGGTGGTTCACTCACAGCTCTTCCAATTATCGAAACACAGGCTGGTGACGTTTCTGCTTACATTCCTACCAACGTAATTTCGATTACTGACGGGCAGATCTTCCTTGAATCCAACCTGTTCAACTCTGGTATCCGTCCTGCGATCAACGTAGGTATCTCGGTATCACGTGTGGGTGGTAATGCTCAGATCAAATCAATGAAGAAAGTATCTGGTACCCTTAAACTGGACCAGGCGCAGTTCCGCGAGCTTGAAGCTTTTGCGAAATTCGGATCTGACCTTGATGCTGCTACCAAGCTTGCGATCGACCGTGGTCGTCGTAACCAGGAAGTTTTGAAACAGCCTCAGTATGCACCAGTTCCTGTTGAAATGCAGGTTGCTACCGTATATGCTTCTACAAAAGGATTGCTGGATTCAGTGGACGTGAACAAAGTGAAAGAGTTTGAGACAGACTTCCTCACCGTTCTTAGCGGCCAGCACAAAGAGGCACTTGCTGCATTGCGTGCAGGTAAGCTGGACAACAGCGTTACTGACGTGATCGAAAAAGTAGCCAGAGAAGTTGCTGTTAAATATCACTAAGTCTTAAAAAGGGAGCAGGATCTCTGCTCCCTTTTCCAAATATCAACCCCCGGCATCGACCGGATATGTTTTAAACTTCCAAATAATGGCAAGCTTAAAAGAAGTACGTAGCCGCATTGTGTCGGTTAACTCTACGCAGCAGATCACCAAAGCAATGAAGATGGTTGCTGCGGCAAAACTGCGCAGGGCTCAGGATGGTATCTTACAAATGCGCCCTTATGCCCAGAAACTGAGTGAAATGCTCGCAACTGTTTCTGCCGGAGCCGAAAGTTCCGGGGATAGCCCATTGAAAACAGTACGTCCGGTGGAGAAGGTTTTGATCGTAGTGATCACCTCCGATCGCGGACTGTGCGGTGCATTCAACACCAACATCATTAAAGCAACACTTGCGCTGATCGAGCAGAGGTATGCTGAGCAGGCACGCAAAGGAAATGTTGAGATTTTCGCAATTGGCAAGAAAGGCGCTGAGTCGCTGAGCCGTCGCGGACTTCTTGTTAATATTGGTTACACAGACCTTTTTGGAAGACTAAGCTTTACAAATGTAAAACTGGCAGCCGAAGAGATCATGAAAGCATTCACCGATGGACGCTTTGATGCAGTGGACCTTGTATACAATGAATTTAAAAACGTAGCTACGCAGATCATTCACGCAGACCGGTACCTGCCGATCCCAAATGAAGATAAAAGCGCTAAAACGACAAAAGCTGAGGTTAACTATATCTTCGAACCTACTGAGGAAGAGATTTTAACCGAGCTTATTCCAAAGTCATTGAAAATCCAGCTGTACCGTGCTGTTTTGGAATCCAACGCTTCTGAACAGGGCGCGCGGATGACGGCAATGGACAAAGCAACTGAAAATGCGCAGGAACTTCTTAAAGATCTCAGACTGGTTTACAACCGTACCCGCCAGGCGGCGATTACCAAGGAAATCCTTGAAATCGTAGGTGGTGCCGAAGCATTGAAGAACTAAATAGCAGTAAACTGCACTAATTCAAACGAGCGAACAAGCACTGTTCGCTCGTTTTTTTGTTGCTATATTTAACCACTAACAACAACAACCATGTAAATCATGACGAACAGACTAGTTAAAACCATATTCCTGCTCCTGATTCTCTCTGGCATTTTTACGAGTGTTCAGGCGCAGAGCGTGGATGAGATTGTTTCGAAACATATTAATGCAATGGGTGGTGAGGATAAGCTGTCCAAATTGCAAAGCATGAAAATCACGGCCGAAATGGATGTGATGAACATGAAAGTACCTATCAATACCACTATCGTTCAGAACCAGGCTTTCAGAAGCGAGACTGTGGTACAAGGTTCTACTATTGTGCAGGCTATCAATGGAAATACCGGCTGGACGATTAACCCGATGACAGGCGAGACAAAACCAACTGCATTGCCCGAAGAAGCGGTGAAGTCAATGGCGTCGGAAACTGACATTACAGGTTTATATAACTACAAACAGAAAGGCTACCAGCTGACATTGGATGGAGAGGAAGATTTAGCTGGTGCGAAGGTATACAAGGTGACGATGACCTTGAAAAATGGTGTAAAAAGGGTTAACTATATCTCCAAAGACACATTTTACATCCTGAAAATTGTGGCGAAGACGAATATTAACGGCCAGGATATTGAATCTGAAAACATGCAGTCTGACTTCCGGCAGGTGGATGGAATATACTACCCCTTTACTTCGGAGGTTTCAACATCCGCAATGCCTGGCACTAAGATGGCATTGCACATCAAGACGCTCGAAGTGAACCCAAAAATTGACCCCGCGATTTTCGAAATGCCGAAGTGACCTGGTAAGACATCACAAAAAAATCCCGGACATTGTTCGGGATTTTTTTGTGTGTTTGAAACTATTATTCGTATTTACATGTATATACATTAAATGTTATTACATACATCAAAAACACTACCGTTATGGCTACCACAAAATGGGTGATTGACCCAACACATTCAGAAATTCAGTTTAAGGTAAAACACCTTGTAATTTCAACAGTTACAGGTTATTTCAGAACCTTTGAAGGATCAGTTGAAACTGAGACCGAGGACTTTGACGGAGCGACTGTTAACTTTTCAGCAGATACTGCGAGCGTTGACACCAACCAGGCGCAACGCGACGAGCACTTGAAGTCAGGTGATTTTTTCGAATCGGAAAAACACCCTAAACTTTCCTTTACCGGCAAACTTGCCAAAACAGGATCTGAGAGCTACACACTTAAAGGAGATCTGTCTGTAAAAGGGATTACCAAGCCTTTTGAATTTGCGGTAGAGTACGGTGGTAACATGACAGACTTTTACGGAAATAATAAATCCGGTTTTGAAGTAACAGGCAAAATCAACCGTAAGGAATTTGGCCTGGAATGGAGTGCAGTCACAGAAGCTGGCGGCGTGGTTGTTGGTGATGAAGTTAAATTGATCGCTAACATCCAAGTAGTTAAGCAATAAGATATATCAGTAAACCAGTCTCTTCAACAAGCGTGGACATTTATTTGTCCCGCTTTTTTTATTTTCAGCCTGTTGAGATAGCCAAACACGGATTTTACCGTATTGCAAATTTCGTATAGGGGTAAAACGTCTTTGTATCGTCAATAAGTTATTACTTTTGGCAAAAAAAGACTTCACCTTGATCATTGAGACACGCGCTTACGCCCGGGCAGGGCTACTGGGCAATCCATCTGACGGTTTTTTCGGAAAAACAATTTCCATTTCGGTCAGGAACTTCGGTGCCTCCATTTCGCTCTACGAATCTCCGGAACTACATATAGAAGCCCAGCCGCAGGATCTGAGCACATTCCGTAGCATTTTCCACCTGCGTGACACAGTAAGCATGCTGGGTTATAATGGCGGTATTCCATTAATCAAAGCAGGCATCAAGAAGTTTGGCGATTACTGCGAAGAGCAGGGAATCAGGCTGCCGAACAGGAACTTCACAGTGCGCTACCGCTCATCCATTCCGAGACAAGTGGGGATGTCGGGTTCCAGCGCGATTGTCGTTGCGCTTTTCCGCGCTTTGATGCAGTTCTATAAGGTTGAAATCCCACTGGAAATCCTGCCGCAGCTTGTTATGGTCACCGAAACCGAAGAACTGGGCATTACCGCAGGGTTGCAGGATCGTGTTATCCAATGTTACGAAGGTTGTGTGTATATGGATTTCGACAAAACAATGATCGAACAAAAAGGCCACGGACTTTATGAACGCATTAATCCGGAACTCCTGCCCAAACTTTACGTCGCCTATAACACCAATCTCAGCAAGGTTTCGGGCAAGGTACACAGCGATGTCCGCACAAGATTCGACCGCGGAGAAGCGCACGTTATCGATATCCTGGGGCAGATTGCCGGAAAAGCTGAACAGGGACGACAAGCTTTGCTGGAAGGCAGGGCCGATGACCTGCACCAGTTGATGAATGAAAACTTTGATCTTCGCTGTCAGATTTACAATGTACCCGACTCAAATAAAAGGCTGATCAATGCGGCCAGAGCTTGTGGCGCGTCAGCTAAATTTGCCGGATCCGGAGGCACAATCATTGGCATTTACCGCGACGACGATATGCTCAACCAGCTTTTTGTACAATTAAAAAAGCATAACGCACGTGTCATAAAGCCGTTCGTAGTTTAAATCAGCTATCAGCTATCAGCTATCAGCTAAGAATATCTGGCTCGAAGCTTTTACTTATAATTTCATAGAGAATACGCCTGCATAGGCAGAAATTTATCACTTAAAAAAGCCGGAAGCCGAAAGCCGACGGCCGAAAGCCAACATATGATTCGCAAAGCCGTAATACCTGCTGCCGGACTTGGAACCCGGTTTTTACCAGCTACCAAATCGATGCCGAAGGAAATGCTTCCCATTATCGACATCCCGACCATCCAATATGTAGTTCAAGAGGCTGTTGATTCCGGTATAGAAGATATTCTGATCATTTCGGGAAAGGGTAAGCGGGCCATCGAAGACCATTTTGACCGGAACGTAGAGCTGGAAACGAGGCTGGAAGAAAAAGAAGACCTGCTTTGGTTTAATGAAATGCGCCGATTGGCAGATATGGCAAATGTGCATTTTGTCCGCCAAAAGGAAGCAAATGGCTTGGGCGATGCAATTTATTATGCACGTCACCACGTGGGCAATGAACCGTTTGCGGTTTTGCTTGGGGATACGATCATGGATTCGGTTATTCCTGTCACGCAGCAGCTGATGGACACTTACGAGCAATACGGAGGTTCGGTAATCGCAGTGGAACAGGTACCGGCCAATAAGGTTAACCGGTACGGAATTGTAGGCGGAAAAACGTTAAGCGACTCCATCATGGAGCTTTCTACGCTGGTTGAGAAACCCGCGATCGAATCTGCTCCTTCGAACCTGGCGATTGCAGGCCGCTACATTCTGACTCCTGAGATTTTTAATACCATTGAGCAAACTCCCAAAGGGAAGAACAACGAAATTCAGCTAACAGACTCACTGCTGCTACTTTTGAAGCGTGAAAATATTTATGCGCACCACATTGAAGGTAAGCGTCACGATATCGGTGACAAGCTGGATTATCTCAAAACAACCGTTGAATTTGCATTAAAAAGAAAAGAGTTTGCAGAGCCTTTCCGCGAATTCCTGATCCGCATTCTTGAAAAATAAACCAGAACTATTCTGATTGATCATGGGAAAACACATCATTGTAAGCGGAGCAACGGGCAACCTGGGCAAAGTAGTTGCCGGGAAACTGATCAGTCTGGGTTATGGTTTGCATATCAATTTGAGAAACACAACAAAAGCCGGCGACTTTGATCCGGCTTTTGTTTCAACTTACGAAGCTGATCTCACTAAGCCTGAACAGGCAGAAGCGTTTGCTGCAAATGCAGTAGCGAAAGCTGGCAGGATCGATGCAGCCGTTTTACTGGCCGGCGGATTTGCTCCCGGAAAGCTGGAAGCGACCACATTGCAGGATATTGAGAAGATGATCAGCATGAATTTTCTGACCGCATTCAACCTGATTAAACCTCTTAAAGCGCATTTTGAGGAAAATGGTGGAGGACAGTTCATTCTGGTCGGTGCCCGGCCGGCGCTTGTACCTGATCAGGGCGCGGGCAGTTTTGCTTATGCTTTATCAAAATCGTTGCTTTTTCAAACGGCGGATGTGATCAATGCAGAAAGCAAGAAAAGCAATATCTCCGCTTCGGTCGTTGTTCCAAGTATCATTGACACGCCCGATAACCGGGAAGCAATGCCTGGTTCTGATTTTACGAAGTGGATCTCTCCGAAAGATATGGCCGAAAGTATCGCGTTTATCCTGAGCGAAACCGGAAGTAAAATGAAAGAAACGGTGTTGAAACTATACCATCAGGCTTGATTACTGTTTTTTAAGCTCGTAATCAATCTCGATCACACGCATTCCTTTTTTGTCAACTTCACCGATCGAGACCCGCTCCACATTCCCGGCTTTTTCCCTGAGCTCCGCCTCTGCCGCTTTCTGGCTTTTGATCTTTCTCCCGTTTAAGTAATAGATCGTGCTGTCAGGCGGGTATCCAAATGCATCAAAGCGCCGCAATGTAACCGGAACGTGCAGCTTTCCTGTTTCCCCGGCAACATTCTGGTCGACCACCTGCACGGGAGCAACGTGGTCAAATATCTCGCGCCGGTCTCCCCGGATTTGCTCGTATGTTGGGAAACTATCCCCCTTCTTCGACTTCTGCGCATTCGCTTTCGGGACATACAATATTGCCGCAAGCAGGACACAAACAATAAGTACGTAGCTTTTCATAGTTTCAGGTTAGTATATCAAATGACACTTTGATTATCCAGCAATGCAATTTTCACCTGCGTAATCGTACTCCGCTGTTTTTTTAAGACAGTAAATTCATAATTGCGGGTCTTGAATTTCTCGCCGACAGAAGGTATCCTGCCAAATTTCCAGATCAGATAACCTGCCAAAGTCTCGTATTCACTTCCTTTTGACAAATCGTGCGGCAAACGTTCGTTCAGGTCTTCAATGGAAATGGAACCGAGTACAATGAAGCTCTTATCACCCTCATTTTTGATGATCGGTGTTTCATTATCGTATTCATCCTGGATTTCGCCGACCAGTTCTTCCAGTATATCTTCCATTGTGATAATCCCGTCGATCCCGCCATATTCATTGACAATAGCGGCCATTTGCTGACGGTTAACCTGAAAATCCCGAAGTAATGCACCAATCGGTTTTGAACCATGTACGGTGGAAATCGGTCTTACCAGCTCCTGGAGTACGATATCTTTTCCCTGCCGCATTTTCAACAGCAGATCTTTTAAATGCAGCACGCCCACGATCTGATCGAGGGTATCTTCATAAACCGGAATTCTTGAGTAGCCTTCTTCAATGATCTTTTCCAGCTTTTCTTCATCAAAATCGTTGATATCAACGCCTACGATCTGCGGACGCGGAATCATAACCTGCCGCGCCAGCCGCTCTGAAAAATCGAATGCATTCTTGATCAGGTCGTAATCGGCAGCTTCGATCATTCCGCTTTCCTTTTGCTGCTGGACCAGATACCGGAGCTCGTCGCTGCTATGCACGTCGCTTCCGTGGGATGGTGTGATACCGATTGTTTTCAGGATAAAGTTGGCAATGCCGTTAAGCATCCAGACGATTGGCCTGAAAATCAAAAAGAAGATGTGCAATGGATACGACAAAACCAATGTAGTTGCCTCCGGCCGCTGAATGGCGATGGACTTAGGCGCAAGCTCGCCGAAAACAATATGGAGTACGGTGATAATAGCAAATGCGGTTGGCAATGCGATCTGATGTGCGAGCACAGGATCCAGTGAGATACCGACTAGCTCCATTGCGCCGATCAGGATTTTGGAAACAACAGGCTCTCCTATCCAGCCCAATCCAAGGCTTGCCAGTGTGATCCCGAACTGGGTAGCGGCCAGGTATCCGTCTAGGTTGGCTACGATTTGTTTAGACAAAATCGCCATTTTATTCCCCTCCTGCGCCTTTTGCTCTAACTGGGAAGCCCGGATCTTGACGATTGCAAACTCAGCTGCAACAAAAAAACCATTGAGGAGCACAAGCACCAACGTAATTAAAACCTGTATAGCCATTAACTTGGAAGTAGACGTTTTTATGTTCGTTTATCCTGCATGTTAACAAAAAATTGTTCCATTGAGAAATTGAAGACGCCCGCATGCAAACTGAGCAGAATCCTTTTCTAACTTTTTCTTTTGATTGTAACACATAACCTTATGTGTTACTTTTGAACATAGCATGATCATTCATTTCAGGCATAAAGGTTTGAGATTATTCTTTGAAAACGATAATCCAGCCAAGTTGCAAGCACACCACATTGAACGGATAAGAAGAATTTTGTACCGATTAGATGAAGCCGGCTCGATCGAAGACATGGACGTTGTTGGCTGGGCATTGCACCCGTTAAAGGGCTCTTTACGAGATTTCTGGTCTGTTAGAGTCGACGGTAATTGGAGGATTATCTTTCGGTTTGAAGATGGGAATGCCTCTGAAGTAGATTATCTCGATTACCACTAAGTTAAAATGATGATGAAACGCGGTATGATGCCTCCACATCCAGGCTCAATGATAAGGGATGTAATCGAAGGAATTAAGCAAGAGACTGGACACGATCTCACGATTCGTCAGATTGCCGAAGGGCTTGGTATAACGGCAAAAACACTCTCAAATATCTTAAATGAGCATCAGGGAGTTAGTTCCGAGATGGCAGTACGCTTATCGGAAGCATTTGGCTCTACTCCTGAATTCTGGTTGAAGCTCCAAAGAGATTACGAACTTTGGCATGCAGAAAAGAAAATAAATCGAGCAGATATAAAACACTTTCTACCTGGCGGCAGAGAGCAGTTTAGATCTGCATCATAAAAGAAAATCAAGAATAATAGTTAATGAACCAGCTCAATGATCTCTAAAATCAAACTAAAAAAACCTTTACTACTCCTGGCCGGGACTACTGTTGTGGTGGTTTCGTGTATGAAAATGTCGCCTTCCGGATCTTTCGGTAAAACTACCAAGACCAACAGCACGGCAGTGATTGTGAAAGAAGATGCGGCCACAGGAAAGGCTAGGGCCAAAGAAATTCGTGAAAAAACCTCGGTTAAGCTCGCAGACGGACTCAAACTGGATCTCTGGGCTTCCGATTCCCTCGCTCCCGACCCGGTTGCGATTGCAGTTGACGATTGGGGTGCAGTATACCTCAACCGTACCAACCGCCAGAAGAACTCAGAATTCGATATCCGCGGTCACCAGAACTGGATGACCGCTTCCATTGGGTTGCAAACTGTAGAAGAGCGCCGCGCGTTTTTACGCAGTACTTTTGCACCCGAAAAAAGCAAGGAAAATAGCTGGCTGAAAGATTTGAATGGCGACGGATCTCACGACTGGAAAGATCTTGCAGTTGAAAAAGACGAGGTCTGGAAAATTCAGGATACCGACAATGATGGTATTGCCGACAAATCGACGCGCATTCTTGACGACTTTTTTGAAGAAGTGTCAGACGTTGCAGGCGGTGTGCTGATCCGCGCCAAAGATGCATTCGTTGCCATCGCGCCTGATCTTTGGAGATTAAGGGATACAAACGGCGACGGTGTCCTCGATGAAAAGACTTCAATCAGTCACGGATACGGGGTACATATCGGTTTCGGTGGTCACGGTATGTCCAACCCGATTGAGGGGCCAGACGGAAAAATCTACTGGAACATTGGTGATATTGGTGCCAACATTACGACCAAAGAAGGTGTAAAACACGAGCATCCGAACTCGGGTATCATTGCACGTTCCAATCCGGATGGAAGTGACTTTGAAGTTTTTGCACACGGTTTGAGAAATACGCATGAATTCGTATTCGACGAATATGGTAACCTGATCAGCTCGGACAACGACGGTGACCACCCGGGCGAAAGCGAGCGTTTGGTGCACGTAGTGGAAGGATCTGATGCAGGTTGGCGCTCCAACTGGCAGTACGGAAAGTATACCGATCCGAAAAACAACAGCTATAAAGTGTGGATGGACGAACAACTCTTCAAACCACGCTGGGAAGGTCAGGCGGCTTACATTATCCCTCCTATCCAGAATTTCCACAATGGACCAACAGGAATGCAATACAACCCGGGAACTGCGCTCGGCTCTGAATGGAAGAACAAGTTTTTCCTTGTAGAATTCGTAGGTAACCCGGCCCGCTCGCCGATCTGGGCTTTCGGGCTCAAACCAAAAGGCGCATCTTTCGTGCTGAATGGAGAGAAAAATATTTTGTCGGGTATTCTTCCAACCGGCATCCGTTTCGGTCCTGATGGCGCCTTGTACGTAGCCGACTGGATCAATGGATGGGATACCAAAAACTACGGGCGCGTTTGGAAACTGGATGTAACAGAAGAAAAGAACGACCTGAAAGCACTTCGCGCAGAGACCAAGAAATTCATGCAGCTTGATTATGCACAGCAAAATGACGATATGTTATTGAAGCTGTTATCAAATCAGGATATGCGGATCAGGCAGAAGTCGCAGTTCGAGCTGGCTTCACGCGGCGCGAAAGGCGCGGCGGTTTTGAACAAAGCAATTGCACAAAAAGAAAATCAGTTCGGTCGCATTCACGGGATTTGGGGAATGGGGCAATTGGCAAGAGAGGATATATCTTACGCCAATGTATTGATGACATTACTGAAAGATTCTGACGAAGAGGTTACCGTACAGGCAGCCAAAGTACTGGGCGATGCACGCATTGCGGAAGCCGGCCCGATGCTGGTACCAATGCTGTCGAGTAAAAACCCGCGTGTACAGTTTTATGCTGCGCAGGCGATCGGAAGGATCAAGTACAAAGACGGAGTTGCGCCGCTGATCAGCATGATCAAGGCTAACAATGATGAAGATGTGTACCTGCGCCACGCTGCTGTGCTTGCATTATCGCGCATTGGAGAAGCCCAGCCGATCCTTGCATTGGCCAACAATCCTGAAAAATCGGTGCGTACTGCTGCGGTACTGGTACTTCGCAGGATGAAAAATGATGGTATCAGTATTTTCCTGCAGGATAAGGATGAGTACATCGTAGCAGAGGCAGCGCGTGCGATCAATGATGATCTTTCTATCCCGGGTGCATTGCAGGCGCTTGCAGGTACTTTAAACGAGAAAAGATTTAAGTCTGAGCCGCTACTTCGCCGCGCAATCAATGCGGCGTTAAGAGTGGGCGGAGAGGCTCAACTGAACGATCTGATCGCATTTACGAAAAGAAAAGATGTTGACAAGGAAATAAGGGCAGAAGCGCTGGCAACATTGGGTAGCTGGGCAAGTCCGTCAGTAATGGACCGTGTGGATGGACGTTACCGGGGCGTTATCACCCGAGATCCAGCTGCTATTAAAGCCAAAGTACAGCCGATCATTGCTGACCTTTTGGAGGAAAGCGACCCGACTATATTAATTGCTACTTCGCAGATCCTGACAAACCTGAACATTTCTGACAGCAATGAAAGTTTGGTAAAAATCCTGAATGAGAATAAGGATTCAAAGGTGCGCGCGGCAATGCTGGTTGCATTGAATAAGCTGAATTATACAGGAATGGACGCGGTAATGAAAAAAGGAATGTCAGATGCTGACGCCGATGTTCGTACTGCTGCATTGGGAATGGTAGGAAGTGTGAATATGTCAAAGGAAACATTGACTGACATTTCAAACCAGATCTTTGAAAAAGGCAGCTTGAGAGAGCAACAGCAGATGCTGAAAGTACTGGGCAGCCTGCCAGTCGCTAAAACCGAAACAATCCTGAATGATCTGATCGGCAGAATGGAAGCCAAGAAACTTCCGCCAAGTCTCGCGCTTGATCTTGGAGAGGCCATTGACTCAACAAAATCGACCGCATTGATTTCGAAACTGGCTCCAATGCGTTCCAAAGGTGCTACCGTTGCCGATTACCAGGATGCACTATTTGGCGGAAATGCGCAGCTGGGCCGTCGGTACTTCCTGACAAGCTCAGCCGCAGAATGCGTGCGCTGTCACTCGATAGGCGGACAAGGTGGCGAAGTTGGGCCATCTCTTTCGAACATCGGAAACGTACTTTCACGCGAGCAGATATTGCAGGCGTTGATCGAGCCGAGCGCGCGTTTATCACCAGGTTACGGAATGGTAATCCTGACTTTGAAGGACGGCACAACAGCTGCAGGCGTACTGGCGCAGGAAAATGAGCATGAACTGGTACTAAAAACTTCCGAAGCCGAGCCGCTCAAAATTGCCACGGCGCGTATCGCAAAAAGGGAGAATGTACCTTCAAGCATGCCGCCAATGGGAACAATTATGTCAAAAAGGGAAATCCGAGATGTAGTTGAATTTTTGTCGGGATTGAAGAGATAAAAGAGATTGAAAAAAGCAAAAGAGGCTGTCAGGTTATCCTTGGCAGCCTTTTTTGCTTTTTACTTATGAGTGCTTGAAAAACATTCGTCCAATGGGGCTGAACTTTCGACGGGTTTGATCAAAACTTCGACGAATTCAGTGGATTTCAACCAATTGTGCTATTGATTGCAAGTGCGGCTTGGCAGAAATTTATCATTTTTGCTAAATAGGTATTACAATAGTGATGCTTCTGACAGTTCATCGGCACAGACTTTGTAAAATGATGCACTAAAAACCGGAATGGAATTAGATAAAAAAGAAGCCGAAACTGTTAACAAAGCCATTCTTTTCTGGGAGGAAAGTAACCAGATATCCAGGGAACAGGCAGAACAGCTGCGGGGAAGTTACCAGCTGCGCAATTCGAATGTGGATGCAATCGCCATTTACGCATTGATCTCAGCCATTTCGTGTGGCCTGCTGGCTTTCGGCGCATTGGTTATCGATGAAAAGTGGCTGGAAATGCTGCGACAGAAATGGGGTATTTCCGAGAATATTTTCGGGATAGGCTTTTCTCTCCTGACTGCATTGTTTGTTTTTCTTGCCAAAAGAAGACAAATCCGCTTTCCACAGGCACGCGCAAGCAACGAAGCCTACAATATTACGATCATCCTCACAGTCGCCATTGCTGTCACCTACTGGACGCGCAGTTTCGCCGATGCGCAAAGCAACTACGCACTGCCATTGCTGATTGCGGCGGTTGTTTATGGCGGCATAGCTGTTCTATTACGCTCAACCCTGCTCTGGACGGTGATGATTATTTCACTTGCCGGCTGGTGGGGCGCGCAAACCCATTACTGGTCAAAGGGCAGTTTCCGGTTTTTGGGAATGAATTATCCGCTGCGGATGACAGTTTTCGGACTGGCTGTCTGGGGTTCTTCCTTCCTTTTGAAGCGCTCCGGCTCAATGAAGTTTTTACAGGAAGTCACTTATAGCATCGGCCTTTTTCTCTTCCTACTCGCGGCCTGGACACTTTCTATATTCGGGAACTATGACGATTGGGAGGGTTGGAAATTGCTGAAACAAGGCCATTTCTGGTATTGGGCAGCTGCATTTACATTGATGCTCGCCGGAATGCTCTATTATGCATTTCAAAAAGGTTTGTATGTCCTCCGCGACTTGTGCCTGATCTTCTTTCTGCTAAACATTTACACCCGGTATTTTGAGTACTTCTGGGACCGTACCAACAAAGGCATTTTCTTTGCAATACTTGCACTTTCATTCTGGTTTGTAGGAAGAAAGGCTGAACAGTGGCGCAATAAAACCATTTCTACCCCCACTAAATGAGACAGATCCGTCAAAACGAAAAAGACCTTATTACATTTTTGCTTACACACATCAACCTCAACCCTGACGATTTTCCGGTCGATGAAAATGTAGATGAATACGAAGGCGGCGTAATGGGAAGTATCAGTCTGGGCGGCAATGTGGATGCATATGCCGGAGATCTGATACAGGTCGAATACGTGGACCAGGATGGAACTCCGGTTGTAATTACGCTCACAAAAGATGAGAACAACAGGTTACTCGACCTGGATTTCTGGAAAACTGATTTTACAAAACTGCTTGTATATCCCACCCCGGACAAGCTGATTTTCGGCACTCCGGCAGTGAAGTAAGGGTTACAGCTCCTCATAGTCAAGCTCTTTGCCGTAGGTTTCCTCCATTTTCCAAAGCGACAATAAAGCCAGGGTAAAACAAATGCCGCCTACAATCGCTCCGGAATGCAATACACCGGAGGAAGGCTTCAGCAATTGGAACAGGGGCAATGTAATCAGTACCGTAGCGCGCACATTGTTCGCTACCGAGGTAGTGGCAGTAGCCCGGAGATTGGTGCCAAATTGCTCCGCAGTCGTGGTCAGGAACATCGCAATGTACCCGATTGAAAATCCAAGCCAGACGTAGCAGATATACAATACTTCTGCCGACCTGATACCCCCGTAAAGCAGCCACCCTACCCCGGCCAAAGTCATTGTGATCATAACCAGAATAGCTGTGCGCCGTGATTTCAACCACTGACTCAGAATACCGCTGAAAAAGTCGCCGGTGACTACACCAATGTAAGTATACAGCACGCAGGTCCCCGCCTGCACTTCACCTGGTATTCCAAGTGCCTTAGCGAATTCGTTACCAAAGGTGGAGTAAATACCGATTACCATGTACGTTGGCAGCCCGATCCCCATGCAGCGAAGGTACCTTATCAGCCGCGACCAGCTTATGAACAACGTCCACCAGGGTACCCGCCTGGCTCCCCGCTTTTCCAGACTTTTACTAAAAACCGAGGATTCAAGCACATTGAAACGCATAACCAACAGGATCAACCCCATTCCGCCACCTATAAAGTACGCCGTGCGCCAGTCCGTAAGCTTAACGGCAAAGAAAGCCGCAATTGCTCCGGCAAGTCCGACGCTCGCTACCACCGAGGCTCCGTATCCCCTGAGCTCCCGCGGCAGGATTTCGGCTATCAATGTGATACCCGCACCCAGCTCACCAGCCAGGCCAAGTCCTGCGATGAAACGTAACAAGGAGTAAATCTCTACGTTACTGGTAAAACCGCAGGCAATGTTTGCGAGCGAGTAGGTCAGTATTGAGCCAAACAGCACTGATCGCCGCCCCAGCTTATCGCCCAGAACTCCCCACATGAAGCCACCGATCAGCAATCCCGCCTGCTGCCAGTTATAAATATTGGCACCGATCCGGGAGATTTCTTCTTCGCTCAGGCCCAAATCTTTGAGACTTGGAACACGCACGATATTGAACAGCAGCAGGTCGTAAACATCCACGAAATAGCCGAGTGAGGCTACAATCACGGGCAATGTAAGAACAGCGCTTATTTTGGGCTGAACAGTTGTAACGGAGTGCATTATCGGTATGTGTTGAGCAGTCTTAATCTTCAAAAGTTTTCTTCCGCAGCGATTTTACGATCGCATTGCGCTGCTTGTCTTTCAACCTTTCCAGCCTGGAAGCGTTGGTGGGCCGGGTAGGTTTCCGGCTTTTTTTAACTGTAAATGCCTGTTTGATCAGCTGATCAAACTTGGCGATTACTTTGTCCTTGTTGGCCAGCTGCGAGCGCTCGGTCTGGTGGTATAATACCAGGACTTTGTCATTCGTTAACTTGGAGGCAAGTTTTTCGATGAGCATTTGCTTCTGTTCGTCAGTAAGTACCGTCGAATGCAGGATATCAAATCTCAGTTCCACCTTTGTTTCTACTTTATTAACATTTTGTCCTCCGGCGCCACCGCTGCGGGCTGTCTGGAAGGTCAATTCATTGTGAAGTGTGTCCGGATTTATCATTATCAGGAGGAGAAATATTGTTAACGCTTGTTAATGTTTTTTGGCTAAATAGGGCTATCTGCTTGTTCAATTGTCAGATTACCTGTCTGGCTAACAGATTCATTTCATTAAAAATGCTACTAATAAGCTGTGGAAGAAGAATTTACATTAAGTACCTTCCCTAGGGTTGCAAAAATTGACATTAAAATGCTGAAAGCAACCTTGAAGCCTGTTCGGTAGTCTGTCAAATAGCATTAAACCGGCAGCAAAAATTGATGTCCAAGAAACGATTTTTAAAAACAGAAAACAATTTAAACATACAGCCATGAGCACCACGCGCATACTTCGGATTCTCGGCCTGTGCATTTTCATGTTAGGCGGTGTTACGGTGTCCAATAAAACCCAGGCTCAACCCGGGGTAAGCATTTCTTTTCAAACATTTTACGAAGAATTGTCACCCTACGGAAGGTGGGTGCGCAATCCGCAGTTCGGCTCCATTTGGGTGCCTGACGTACCAAGAGGTTTTCAACCCTACTCCACCAACGGATATTGGGAAGTTACCGAATATGGTAACACATGGGTGTCCGACTACGACTGGGGCTGGGCACCGTTCCACTATGGCCGGTGGTCTTTCGACGATTACGTGGGCTGGTTTTGGGTACCTGATTACGAATGGGGGCCTGCCTGGGTAAACTGGCGTTCGGGTGGAGGCTATTATGGTTGGGCGCCGCTGGGTCCCGGGGTGAATATCAATGTGTCGGTAAACATTCCTTCCTTCTGGTGGGTGTTTGTACCACAACGTTATGTCACTTACCGCAACTGGTACAACTACTGCCCGCCGCGCCGGAGAGTCACAAACGTTTACAATCAAACTGTGATTATCAACAATTATTATCGCAGCAACAACCGCACTTATGTGTATGGGCCGCGCCGGGATGAGATTGAGCGTGTGACGCGAAGAAGCGTACCTGTGCGTACAATTGATGCAACACCGAGTGGCCGCGGCAGGGTGATTGTAGCCGGGAACAGCAGAGGTGATAACCGGTACGATTCACGTGGTGACGACCGGGGTGCAAGATACGAACCGAACCGCCGCGGATCTGTCATTGATGCCAACCGCAATGGAAGGGGCGATAATGATAACAGCAGCAGGGATCGTGGGAATAACGATTTTGACAGAAATGACCGCATCAGCAGCGGTCGGGTCAACGAAAATGCTGATCGTCGTGATGAACGCATTAATAATGCAAGGATCAGCGACAATTCGGATCGCGGTGACCGTAGCCCTGTTGATCGTAGTCCCGGCGACCGTATCAACAATGCGCCGCGTAATCCGGTGGAAGCTCCTGATAATATGAGAAGAGGCCGGACCAGGGAAGCTGAGCCGTCATTTCCTTCTGACAACCGCAGCAATAACCGGTACGAAGCGCCCCGTCAGCCTGATCGCAGCAGCAGGGAGGTTAATCCAGGATTCGGTTCTGAAAGAAGTGCCAGACCAAGCCGCTCAAATGATGCGCCGGTCAATCCGGGCCGCGGATCTTATGAAGCGCCGCAGCGTTCGAGCCGCCAGGAAAGAAGTGCTCCCGAGCCCAGAAATAATGGTCGTTCTTCCCAGGAAAGTGCACCGCGGGGTGCCTCTGAAAGAAGCGGAAGAGGGCCAAGATAAGTGGTGTTAGTGTATTTGAAAACCCGTCAGAATCATAGATTTTGGCGGGTTTTTTCTATTGGATGCAGGATAAAATCGTTACTTTTAGCCTATTCTAAACCCACTTTTTAATGGAAATACAATTTGACATTGAATTCAAAGAAAGTGCCCCCAAGTACATCCAGATCATCAAGTCGCTCTTGCAGGCAATCAGCAAAGGAAAGCTGAAAAGAGGCGACAAAATCCCTTCCATTAACCAGCTCAGCGAGGAATACCTGCTCTCGCGGGATACTGTTGAAAAAGCTTACAAACACCTGATCAAAGACGGGGTACTGATCTCGGTTCGCGGAAAAGGATATTTCATCAATCGCGTTGACATTGAAACATCAGTCCGGATTTTACTGGTATTCAACAAGATTAGCAACTACAAAAAGCAGGTCTATAATGCATTTGTTGAAAATCTGGGAAAGAACGTAAATGTGGATCTGCATATCCACCATTCCAATGCAAACATTTTCCGGAACCTGATCAAGAACAGCTTGGGAGAGTACGACTATTACGTGATCATGCCGCATTTCTACGAAAAAGCAGAAGATGCCATTGAAACACTTAAAATGATCCCGCCGGAGAAGCTGATATTACTTGACAGGGATTTGGAACTAAACAGCAAAAAGCATTCGTCTGTATACCAGAACTTTGAGAAAGATATTGTACTGGCGCTGAATGAAGCGGTAGACTTGCTCAAAGTCTATAAAAAGCTGGTACTGATCTTCCCAACCCTGATCCGCTATCCGAAAGAAATCATCAAAGGATTCCGGATTTTTTGTATCCAGCATGAATTCCAGCATGAGATCATGTACGATTTTCATGAGGATAACAAGGCTGTGAAAGATACTGCGTATGTGGTAATAGAAGAAAATGACCTGGTTAACCTGATCAAGAAATCGCGCGAGCAGCAGTTGACAGTCGGAAAAGACATCGGGATCATCTCTTACAATGAAACCCCATTGAAAGAAATTCTCCTGGACGGTATCACCACCATTTCAACTGATCATGAGCAAATGGGAAGAACTGCCGCCGAGCTGATTAATGAGAATAAAAGAGCGGTGATTAAAAATCCGTTTACGTTGATTAAGAGAAAGTCGCTTTGAGGTCCCTTCGACTGCGCTCAGGGTGACAAAGCAGAAGACTTGTCACCCTGAGCGCAGTCGAAGGGCAGGCACAAAAGCTATTCGAAGGGCATGCACTTCGACCGCCCGGCGGCCCGGTCCGCTCAGGGTGACAAAAAACTCAGCTGAAAACTTACAACCCCGTCGCTACGGTCAGTTTACCTCTTTCGTTCATTAATTCATTTCTTACATTCAAATTCCTGAACAAACCGATCGGATCGAGGGCGCCGCCGTTCTGACGCATTGATTCGCGGACCAGTGGCCTTACGTCCGTTCTGAATGCGTTTTGCAGGATCTGCTGGGCGAGTACAACGTCGTTTTCCATTCTTGCCTGTTCCAGCTTGCTGCGGTCAACCAGCAACGCCTGTGCTTGCGCGATCAGGATCGCTTCTACCGATTGCAGCAGGTCTTCAAGTGGATCTTTCACATTGTGGCTCGCGTCGATCATCCAGGCATACGTATCCGCAGCACGGTTAGCGCGCTGCATTCCTGCCACGAGTTCTACGAAAATCAGGAACAATTGATATGGGCGAATGCTGCCCACAGTCAGATCGTCATCGCCGTACTTGGAATCGTTGAAATGGAAACCTGCCAGGCGACCCTCCATCATCAGCGTAGCAACGATCTGTTCGATATTTGCATTCGGCAGATGGTGCCCCAGATCGACCAGTACATCGGCTTTTGGGCCCAGTTTCTGGCAGAAAAGAAGCGAGCTGCCCCAGTCCTGGATTACGGTTGAATAAAAATTAGGCTCGTAAGCTTTGTATTCCACATATACCTTCCAGTCGTCGGGCAATGCAGTGTATATTTCCTGCAAAGATTCAAGTGTATTCTGGAAAGATTGCACAAAGTTGGATTGTCCAGGAAAGGTAGACCCGTCAGAAAGCCAGATCGACAGCGCTTTTGAACCTAATTCTTTGCCATACCTAATTACTTCAATGTTGTGTTCAACAGCTTGTTTCCGCACTTTCGGGTCTACATGCGAGAGCGAACCGAACTTATAGGAAAGCTCCTGGTTTTTCTGATCCTGAAATGTATTGGAATTGACAGCGTCAAATTTGAGGTTAACGGAAGAAGCCAGGTCCATTATGGATTGTGCTCTTTCAGGTATATCCCAGGGAATGTGCAGCGAAATGGATCCACTTGAACGGTTTAATGTATGCAGCAAGCCCACATCCTCTATTTTCTCCTCCAAAGAACGCGGCTCTCCAACACCTGAAAAGCGGCCGAAACGCGTTCCCCCGGTGCCCAAAGCCCAGCTTGGTATAGCTACCTGAAAATCGGATAATGCCTTTACTACTTCGCCTGCATTAATCCCTTCCTCAGCGAGTATGTTTTTTGTGTACGCCAGCTGATTATCGTGCTTTGCAAGCAAGCTGTCGTTGTGCTCGTCGATCTGATATTGTTCAATTCTCATGGATAAGCGCTTTTATATGGAACAAAAAAACCGGGGCTTCTCGGCCCCGGCGCATTTCACTCAATTTTATCTCAGGAATGCAGCAGGTACCCCACCGTCCACATTGATCACATTTCCGGTGCTTTTGCTAAGCAATCCGCTCACGAAAATGTACACACCATTAGCAATGTCCTCGGTGTGGATCTCTGCATTCAAAACAGTTCTCTTGGCATAATATGCCGGAAGTTCTTCCACTTTGATACCGTAAGCCTTCGCACGACCAGCTGCCCAGCCGCTTTCCCAGATCTTGCTTCCTGCAATTACCGCATCAGGGTTAACTACATTCACTCGGATCTTGTCCGGGCCCAGCTCAGCTGCCAGCAGGCGCGACATATGTTGCTGAGCCGCTTTGGCGGTTCCATAAGCCACATTATTTGGACCGGAAACAATCCCGTTCTTACTTGCAATGTTGACAATATCTCCTCCCAACCCTTGCTGACGCATAATTGCAACTGATTCCTGCGAAACCAGAAACTGGCCTTTCACCAAAACATCCTGCAGGATATCGTAATCTTTGATAGTAGTCTCGGCAAGTGGTTTTGAAATAGAAAGTCCTGCGCAGTTTACCACGATATCGACCCCGCCGTATTTCAACTTGGTCGCGTGCAATGCAGCTTTGATCTGCTCTTCATCAAGCACGTTGGCGATGGTAGTATCAGAGAAGTCTTTACCGAATTTCGCGTCAAACTCTGCTTTGGTTTCTGCCAATGCGTTTTCATCGATATCTGAAATCACAACGCAGGCTCCTTCCTGCAACAGTTTTTGTGCAATCGCTTTTCCAATACCGCCTGATCCCCCGGTAACAAACGCCACTTTGCGCGACACCGATTTCTCTTTTGGCATACGCTGCAGTTTCGCCTCTTCCAGCAACCAGTATTCAATGTCAAAAGCCTCTTGCTCAGGAAGTGAAACGTAAGAAGAAATCGCCTCAGCGCCTTTCATTACATTTATTGCATTGATATAAAACTCAGCGGCAACGCGGGCAGTTTGTTTGTCTTTGGCAAAAGAAAACATTCCTACACCTGGCAGTAAAATAATCACCGGGTTCGGGTCACGTACTGCCGGACTGTTATCGTGCTTGCAGCGATCGTAATAAGCCTGGTAATCGGCACGGTAAGCTTCAAATTGCGGACGGATGTGATCAAGTATCTCCTGATCTGCGGCCGCCAGCTTTTCCAATGGAAGATCCAGTACCAACGGGCGGATTTTCGTCCGAAGGAAGTGGTCGGGACAGCTGGTACCAAGTGGCGCCAGTTTATCAAGATCATTGCTGGCGATATATTCCAGCACACGCTCATCGTCGGTAAAGTGGCCGATCATCGCCTGCTTTTCAGAAGCCAGTCCGCGAAGATAAGGGGCTAGTTTACCTGCAATCTCCGTACGGCGCTCCTGTGGTTCGCTCTGGAGTTTCTGTCCTCCGAAAACCGGGCGGCTTTTGCCATAGTTCTCATTCAGGTATTCAGAAGCTCTTTCGATCGTATCTAATGTATTGATGTAAGATTCGTAAGCAGTATCTCCCCAGGTAAACAAACCATGTCCGCCCAGAACGATGCCGCGTATACCCGGATTTTCAGCCAGTGCCTGCTCCAGCTTCAATCCAAGATCGAAGCCCGGACGCTGCCAGGGTACCCACGCCAGTTCGCCATTGAAAAGCTCTTTTGTAATCGCCTCGCCCTCTTTTGAAGCAGCGATCGCGATCAATGCATCGGGGTGAAGATGGTCAATGTGTTTGAATGGAAGAAGGCCGTGCAGCGGCGTATCGATGGAAGGCGCTTTTGATTTAAGATCATAGATACAATGGTTAAAAAGCTCCACCATCTCGTCTTCGAATTCAAGACCTCTGTATATATTTTTAAGACTATGCAACCTGTCGACATACAGACCAGCCAGCCCGCTTCTTGTCAATGTACCTATATCGCCACCTGAGCCTTTGATCCACATTACCTCTACCGGATTGCCTGTAAGAGGATCTTTTTCAATGGTTTTACAGCTTGTGTTACCACCAGCATAATTGGTTAGCCGGAGGTCTGCTCCCAACAGGTTGGAACGGTACAGAAGAAGCGCCACCTGGTCATCGCCGAGCGAAGCTGCTTTTTCATCATCCCACAAATAGCTTACATACCGATACTGGCTCACTTTAGAACTGCTCATATATTTTATGTTAATTATTTTGTCGATTTGAGGTGAATAGCACTTTCCAGAAAGGTTTTGACCGGACGGTTCTTACTCTGGAAAGGTGCACAAGATTAGAAAACTTAGCTATGCACACCGTCCTGTTGTATCCTGCATGTAGAAATAAATTGAGATTTAATGGGAGATTAAGAAGTTAATAAAAATGGCCTGCCCCTTTGATGAAGCAGACCATTTTGAGGGACAATATCCTTAGTAGTTATTTCGAAATCGCCATATTTTTTGTTCTGTCACCTATTTTCAAGGTGTAAACACCAACAGGCAGGCCGCTGATATTTACAGGCTTTGAAATCCCTGTTTGTTGCTTTAAAACAAGTTCACCACGCATGTTAAAGATAGAAAGTTCTTCATGTTTTGACAGCCCTGAAACTGTAATATAGTCGCGTGCCGGGTTGGGATAGACGCTTAATTCCGGCTCGTTTTTAACCATTATTATTTTAGAATAATCGCTCCTGCCGTCATAGTCCAGTTGTTTCAGGCGGTAGTAAGTAATACGGAATGGATTGAGGTCGGTATAATGATAACTTCTGTCTTCCCTGCTATCTCCTCCCCCGTCTATGAAGCCCACACTTTCAAATGTGCGGCTATCCGAGCTTTTTTCAATTTCGAATCCTTTGTTTCCAGTTTCGGAAGCAGTTTTCCAGGATATTACATTGCTGGCTTTTTCCTGCTTTCCCTTAAAATAAATGAGCGTGACCGGGAGGGAGCTTTCTACGTTTTCGCTGATCAGCGTTAATCCTGTCGCAACAGAATTTGTAACCTCGACGTGGTAATTTCCCGTTTCCGCAGGCGTGAATGTACTGTCTCCGACTTTGGTTTCTACCAGGCTGCCAAAGTTGTACCATTTGTAAGTATTCTTGGACAGTGTTCCTCCTGCATTTACAGACAATATTCCATTCCTCTTCGTTACGGGTATCTTCTTTTGATTTGAATAATAAGCGAATCTGGTTTCGTTGCTTTCTATACCGTCAAAGGTAAAATCATTAACGCTTACAACTATTTTACGAAAGCCCACTGCCGAAAGATCTGGTATTGGGCCAGTAAGATGATTGTTAATCAAACTCAACGAAGAAACTTTTGTCAACTGATTGAAGGATGAAGGTATTGTACCTGTGTGTCCATTGCCTGATAAAGTCAATTGTTCGAGATTTACTAAGTTCCCGATACTCGACGGAATAGCTCCGGAGTTGAGCAATAAGGTTAGGTTTAAGGTTCTCAAATTGATCAGATTCCCAATCTCATCTGGAATCACGCTTCCTCCGGGAAGATCAATAATCTGAAGGGATGTAAGATTTGACAGATTGCCGATACCAGGAGGTATTGTACCAATATCAGCAGCCCCATTCAAAAACACCGAAGTCAGACTGGTAATTTGTCCAATTTCATTGGGAATAGCGCTTTGAAAGTGCGTACCGGACACACTTAATGAAGTAAGTTTGGGAAGTCTGCATATTCCAATCGGAAAGTCTCCCAAATTAGCTTTATAGCTGTTGACATATTCATTATCTATTACCAAAGTTTCCAGGTTTGACAGGTCGCCTATCTCATCAGGAATTGGCCAGGTAGCGGAAAATGATAGTGATTTTAAGTTAGGGAGGTCGAAAATAATATCCGAGTTAACCTGGTCAAAAAAGTTTTTCCGCAGATCAAGTGTTTCTAAATTGACCAGATTTGCAAACTCTGCCGGCAACGTTCCGTACAGAGATGGACGTTGACCTTCCAAAACGCCACCTCCTGGTATAATAAGTGACTTCAATGCGGTAAGATTTCCTATTTCTTTTGGAATCGTGCCCGAAAGATCCTCAGCTGCTAAAGTCAAACTTACAACCCGGTTGTTCTCACATTCCACGCCATACCAACCGCAGGGGCTGTCTCCCGGATTACCTGGAACTTGCCACACAGGATAATCAGACGGTCGCTGCTGAAAGAACCACCGTTCACCATCAGCTGCATTGAAAAATGCAACGAGTGCAAGCCTGTCCTGTTCTAATGTTTGTGAGTAGGTACTAAAAGAAGATAATAGCAGAATGAACGATAAAAGTTTTTTCATAATGGCATGATAGAGTAAGAGTAGTCCCTCAATGGGAATATCATGACACTAAATAACAACCAGTTACATTTCTACTCCTCTACTTCCAGACCAGCCCCATGTTCGCGAACATAAATGCATAGATATCCGCTTGTGTTTCCAGCGCTTTTTTGGTGTTGCTGGCGCCGTGGCCGGAGTTGGTGTCAATGCGGATCAACAACGGATTTGCTGATGAAGCGCCAGCTTTTGCCTGCAACTCGGCGGCGTACTTGAATGAATGCGCGGGCACTACCCTGTCATCGTGGTCGGCGGTAGTGATCATTGTTGCAGGATATTTTCCGCCTTCTTTGATATTGTGTAAAGGTGAGTATGCATAAAGTGCTTTGAACTCGTCTGCATTATCGCTGCTGCCATAATCCGCGATCCAGTTCCAGCCAATCGTAAACTTGTGAAACCGCAGCATATCCATTACTCCCACTGCCGGAAATGCTACTTTGAACAGCTCAGGCCGCTGGTTCATTACCGCCCCTACAAGCAAGCCTCCGTTAGAACCACCCTGAATGGCCAGTTTTTCCGGTGAGGTATATTTTTCTTTGATCAGGTACTCCGCCGCAGCAATGAAATCGTCAAAAACATTCTGCTTTTTGAGCTTCATTCCTTGTTCGTGCCACTTTTCACCATACTCACTTCCGCCACGCAAATTGGCTTGTACATAAACGCCGCCCTGGTTCAGGAAAGGAATGCGAGTGGGACTGAATGAAGGGGGTAAACTTACATTGAAGCCACCGTACCCGTAAAGAATGGTCGGGTTACTACCATCCAGCTTCAATCCTTTTTTGTAGGTAATAAATGCGGGGATCTTCGTGCCGTCTTTGCTGGGATAAAATACCTGTTTTGTTTCATACTCCGCTGGTTTGAATGCAACTTCCGGCTCGCGGAATACCTCGCTCTTTTTAGAGGCAATATCGTATCTGAAAATGGTCGGCGGGTAATTGAATGAGGTAAATGTGTAAAAAACAAAGCTATCGCCCCGCTCGCCGCCGAATCCGCTTGCAGATCCAAGAGAAGGCAGTGCCACCTCATTTTCCAGCTTACCGGAAAGATCATATACGTAAGCTCTTGTAGTCACATCTTTGGAGTAAGTTGCGAAAAGCTTTCCTCCCGCTGTTCCTGCGCCCTGCAAAGGTTCGGGTTTTTCCGGCAAAATGGCTTTCCACTTTCCAGTCTTTGTTTCAAATAACATTACCTTGCTATTAGGCGCATCTTCATTGGTTTCAATTAAAAAGTCAGCACCTATATTATCGATTACGCCATAGCTGAAATCTGTAATTTCTTCCTTGATTGGTGTGAATTTGGTCTCTCCTTTTTTCAAGACCCAAACCCCATTCCCATCTTTTCCCTTACCCCGATCGCTGATACTGAGAATCGCATATTGCTCATCTTCGGTGGTACCTACTGTATGGAAACGCTGCGGGTTTTTACTGTCTTTGTAAACCAGCCTGTCTGCACTTTGTGGCGTGCCCACAGTATGAAAATATACCTGGTGATTTTCATTCTTGGAAGCCAATGCACTTCCATCCGGTTTTGGATATCTGCTATAATAAAACCCATTCCCCTGCCAGGCTGCACCGGACACCTTCACCCATTCCACCTTGTCAGACAACATGGAAAGCGTTTTCATGTCCATTACGCCATATTCCTGCCAGTCGGAGCCTCCTTTTGATAAACCTACCACTGCATGCCCGCCATCTTTCGACAAGCTGAATGCAGCAAGCCTGGTAGTACCGTCTGTTGAAAGCTTGTTCGGATCAATTACCACTTCTGGCGTTCCATTCAAGCCTTTCTGACGATACAAAACAGCCTGATTTTGCAGACCATCATTTTTGTAGAAATAGAAGTACTCTCCTTTCTTTGAAGGGGCCGAATACTTTGGATAATTGTATGCTTTTTCAAGATCTGCGAAAATCTTCGCCTTAAATGGGATCTTGTTCAAATACCCGAAAGTAACCTCATTCTGCGCCTTCACCCAAGCCGCAGTTTCATCAGAGCGGTCGTCTTCCAGCCAGCGATAAGGGTCTGCAACTTTGGTCCCGTGGTACTCGTCGGTATGTTCTATTTTTTTGGTCTGCGGATATGTAATTTCCTGCGCGGACAGGCTCAGGCTTGCAGCAGTAAGACTCATTGCCATTAATTTAAATTTCATGAATGTGGAGTGTTATTTGATTATATCAACTTCCAGTGCGCTCGCCGCGTCTGCCTGGTGGTAGACAGTCTGCGTGGCAGTTGTAAAATCAGTATCAGCAGCTTTGTAAATATTCTCGACATACTTCTGGGGATTCCTGTCGAAAAGGGGGAATGCAGTACTTTGAACCTGCACCATGATCTTGTGCCCTTTTTTGAAAGTATGAAGTACATCCTGTAATCGGAACTTAATGTCGGTAACCTGACCGGCAACCAGCGGCTCAGGCTTTTGAAAGCTGTTCCGGAATCTTGCCCGCATGATTTCGCTCCTTACCATTTGCTGGTAGCCTGCCAATACCGTTTTATTATCTTTCAGGTATTCATGATTTTGCTCATTCCCCGGATAAACGTCAATCAGCTTCACGAAGAAATCAGCATCGGTGCCGCTGGAACTGATTTTTAACAATGCAGTAATCTCTCCTCCCAAAGTAATGTCCTGATCCAGCACATCGGTTTCAAAAACAAGCACATCAGGCCGGGCTGCTGCGAAACGCTGGTCTTCGGACATATACTCAAACGGCGTAAAGCCTGACATTTGCTTATAATTTGAAGTATATGGGACCGGCTTCAAAGGATCGCTTACATAGGCTGTCTCTGACTTACTTTCGTCAGGTGCATTAAAGCTGAGTTTACCTTTTGCCTGAAAATACAGCTTCCGTTTTTCAGCATTGGCAACCGGCCATTTATCGTAGGTTTTCCATTCTTTCTTTCCTGTATCAAAAAGATATGCTTCCGGTAAACCTGTTTTGCCATCACCTGCTTCTTTCAGAAAGTGTTTAAAGAATTTGGCCTCAATGTTATTTTGGTAAAAAGTGGCGATACTATCCCCGAAGTAGATATCATTATGCATCGTGTGGCCAGCTTCTGCACTCCACCGCCCATGCCCGAATGGACCCACCACCAAGGTATTGTAAGCCGAAGGATTGTTCTTCTCAATGGTTTTGTAGGTATTCAGCGGTCCATACAGATCCTCCGCATCAAACCAGCCGCCTACGGTCATAAATGCGTGTTTCAACCCCTTCAAATGCGGGAGTATGTCCCTTTTCTGCCAGAATTCATCATAGTTGGGATGATCCATTGTTTCCTGCCAGTACCAGTTTTTGGAATAATACTTATCAAAATTTTTCAGCGACCCCATTTTCAGGTTGAAAATATAACCGTCGGGCTCAGGGCTGATCATTTCACTTGCAAACCAGGAAGCGGTAGTAGGCTTTGGCGGCTTTATGCCAAACACAGGGAACGTGAGGTAATAACCCTGCGTAAACACGCCATTGTGATGGAAATCGTCAAAGAAAAAATCCGCAATCGGAGCTTGCGGCGACGATGCTTTCAAAGCAGGGTGCCCGGACAACGCGCTGGCGGTAGTGTAAAACCCGGGATAGGAAATACCCCATTGCCCTACCCTTCCATTGTTGTTCGGAATGTTTTTGAGCAACCAGTCGATGGTATCGTAAGTGTCCGAGGATTCATCTACGTCCGATTTCTTCTTTTTTTGCTCGATATGGGGCGTCATATTGGTCCATTCTCCCTGACTCATATATCTTCCCCGCACATCCTGATACACGAAAATAAACTTGTCACGCATTAAAGCCGGACTTGGACCCAGTTTTGCAGGAAACTTGTCGGCACCATACGGAGCTACGCTGTAACAGGTCCGCTGCATCAAAAAGGGATATTTCTTATCCGGAGATGCATCCTTCGGTGTATAAACGATGGTATGCAGCTTTATCCCGTCACGAACCGGAATGTCATATTCCGTTTTGGTGTAATTCTCCCTGATCCATGTTTCATTTGACGAAGGCTGCGCGTGAGCAGCAACAAAAACGAAAAGAAAAACCGCGGTTAGTAGCGCTCTGAACATATTGGCCCTGATTATAGTCTTTTATAAAAGTTAAGGGATACGGAAGTTGCAGTTGATTTTTCAGAAATCGTATAAAATCCTGCACGCGTTGCTTCAAAGCAAACGCCTTCTCCCTGCGGTTCCAGCTCAATTCTTAATTGTTTCGCAGCCGCCTGTTTAAGAACCTGTCCTACACCCTCGCCTTCCATTCGCTTCCAGTAATGAACCGCCAGGTAAGTGCGAACCAGAATTTCACTTCCGTCTTTGGAAATGCTCGCGCCTGTGGCGGTAGAAATGCCAGGAATAGTACCCACATTTTCAGCAATGATCACATCACTGGTAGATTGCGGATAAGGCAGTCTGTAAATACCGGTATTTTCCATGTCTTTCGAGATAATGAAAATATCCCTGGTCACCGGGTCTACAATCATCGATTCCGAATTGCGTGGACCACCGGGGTAACTAAAAGAAATCTTTTCAACCGAAGACTGATTGAATGCACCATTCAGATCTGCAATTTCCGGGATACGGTAAATGACGCTGACCGGCGCAGCAGGTGTATTATTATTGCCAATATCACCGATATACAGGTAATTAACTCCTGCATTGGGGCCAGGACCGGAAGCGATGTCTTCCCAATCACGGTTAGTGGTGCCTGGTACATTATATTCTTTAATCGATTTCCCGTCTTTGCTGATCAGATAAAGTGAATTGGGCGCGCCGGAATCCTGGTTTGTCCACAAGTACCCTGGCATGTTCAGACTGGGCGCCAGTCCGGAACCCTCGTCAATTATACCCGGTTCGATCGGAAATTTTTCAGCTTTTGTTTCAAACTGATCGGAAGTGCCTAATGGAGGCTCTGGCTCAGGATTACAGGAAAAAGCCAGCCCGAGAGCTAGTGATGCAAATACAATTGAGAGCTGGTTACCCGGCCGGGTGAATACATTCATGAAAAACGTTGCATGTTAGATTTGCTAAAAATACGTAGTTTTGCGGCATTTATTATCAGGGACTTTCTTTATATCAGTATCAAAATAGTTATATGTTACGTTCACATACCTGTGGGGAATTAAGCTTAGAACATGTTAATCAAGAGGTTGTATTGTGCGGGTGGGTTCAGCGGGTTCGCGACAAGGGGGGAATGATTTGGCTTGATCTTCGCGATCGGTACGGCATTACCCAGCTGCTTTTTGAAGAAGGAAAGACACCGGCCAATGTGCTGGAAATCGCCCGCTCGCTTGGTCGCGAGTTTGTGATTTCGGCAAAAGGAGCCGTGATTGAGCGTTTGTCTAAAAATGACAAGATAGCGACAGGCGACATTGAGATCCGCGTTTCGGAACTAAGTATCCTCAATCCCGCTAAGTTACCACCCTTCCTGATTGAAGATGAAACGGATGGTGGCGACGATATCAGGATGAAATACCGGTATCTCGACCTGAGAAGAAATAATGTCCGTAAAAACCTGCAACTGCGTCATCAGGTTGCCCGGTATACCAGAACATATCTTGATAATCTGAATTTTATTGAAGTTGAAACCCCGGTTCTGATCAAGTCTACACCCGAAGGCGCGCGCGATTTCGTAGTACCGAGCAGAATGAACCCGGGTGAGTTCTATGCATTACCCCAATCCCCTCAGACTTTTAAACAACTCCTGATGGTAGCCGGTTTTGACCGTTACTATCAGATCGTTAAATGTTTCCGTGACGAAGATTTGCGTGCAGACCGTCAGCCTGAATTTACGCAGATCGACTGCGAAATGTCGTTTGTAACCCAGGAAGATGTACTGAACACCTTCGAGGGTATGATCCGGAACCTGTTTTTGAATGTAAAAGGCATCGAGCTGCCGGAAGTCCCAAGAATGACCTATGCAGACGCAATGCGTTTATATGGTTCCGACAAGCCGGACATTCGTTTTGACATGCAATTCACGGAGCTTAAAGGCGAGAATCAGGACCTTACTTCGGGAAAAGGATTCGGCGTTTTTGATGATGCAGGATTAGTTGTAGGGATTTGTGCGCCGGGCTGTGCTGAGTACACGCGCAAGCAGATGGACGAACTTACAGACTGGATCAAGCGCCCGCAAATTGGTGCGAAAGGTTTGATTTATGTGCGATATAATACCGATGGATCAATCAAGTCTTCCGTTGACAAATTTTACACCGAAGAAGACCTTAAAAAATGGATAGTTGCATTCAATGCAAAACCGGGCGACTTACTGTTGATAGTATCCGGACAAGGAGACAAAGCAAGGAAGCAGCTGAATGAATTGCGCCTTGAAATGGGAAGCCGCCTTGGACTGAGAAATCCGGATGAATACCGGGTGCTTTGGGTACTGGATTTCCCGTTGCTGGAATTCGGTGAAACTGAAAATCGCTGGTTTGCAATGCACCATCCTTTCACGAGTCCGAAGCCCGAGGATATTGATCTTCTGGATAAAAATCTGGGGCTTGTGAGAGCAAATGCATACGATATGGTTATTAATGGCGTTGAGGTTGGCGGAGGATCTGTGAGGATATTCGAGAAAGAACTGCAACAGAAAATGTTCGGTATACTCGGGTTTTCGCCGGAGGAAGCTCAGGAACAATTTGGCTTCCTGATGAATGCATTCGAGTTCGGAGCACCACCACACG
The DNA here is from genome assembly GCF_001424405.1 of Dyadobacter sp. Leaf189. Classification (GTDB taxonomy): domain Bacteria; phylum Bacteroidota; class Bacteroidia; order Cytophagales; family Spirosomataceae; genus Dyadobacter. The sequence continues at coordinate 978,693 of NZ_LMPS01000001.1, read as the reverse complement.
CAGGTATCGCATTCGGATTCGACAGACTTTGCTCCATATTTGGCGGTGCCGACTCGATCAGGGACTTTATCGCATTCCCGAAAAACAATTCAGGCCGCGATGTAATGATCGATTCACCGTCAGTTATTGCCGATAGCCAATTGAAAGAATTATCAATAAAAGTTGAATAGTCCTATCCGGTTAACTGTAGTGACTCTTAAATCATTATTAGTTAAGATTTTGTAGTTTTACCACAACTTAGGATTTTCCAAATCACGCCGGTACAATGGAGCGCACCAGTACCGGCCGAAATAACAACACTGCATGCATTATCAATCCGTTCTAGCGAAATACTTAAGGCGTATTCTGCCTGTATTTCTGATTTTAATCAATCTTCAAGTTTTTGCACAAAACACCGCTCCGCAGACACCAACTACGCAACCCACGGTTGATCCCGCACAAGTAGGCAACCAGCAGGCTGTCGACTTTTACAATCAGGCAAAAGGTGCCGGGATGTCCGACATGGACATTGAAAGAGCTGCGCTTCAGAGAGGTTATTCACTCGATGATATTTCGACCATTCGCCGCAGGCTGCAGCAGAATTCGAAAGACAACACCAGAAATGACCCTAACCGCGATGAGATTGATGAGACACGCGAGCAGGACGATCAGGACGAGCTCGATGACGAGACGAACAATGAGAGGGACTCGACGGCCGCAGGAAAAGCAAGACAAAGAAGATTGAACAGAACTTTCGGATCCGCATTCTTTGGGCGCTCAGCTGCAACTTTCGAACCTAATCTACGCATCGCTACCCCGAAAAACTATATTCTTGGACCTGACGACGAGCTGATCGTTGACATTTACGGAAATGCCGTTGACAATTTCAGGATGAAGGTCAGCCCGGAAGGAACTGTAAAAATGCTGAACCTCGCACCAGTGCAGGTAAGCGGGCTTACCATTGAACAGGCAAATGAAAGGATTGTTAACCGGCTTAGGCAGGCATATTCTACACTAAACAGGCCTGGTTCCGGCACTTACTCGAGCATCACGTTAGGCAACGTACGCAGCATTAAAGTGATGATTATCGGAGAAGCTGTCAGACCTGGCAGCTACACTGTTTCTTCTCTTGCTACTGCATTCAATGCATTATACGTTTCCGGCGGACCTAACCGAAACGGATCTTACAGGAATATCGAAATTATCAGGGACAATAAGGTACTCCGCAAAATAGACCTTTACCGGTTTTTAATGGACGGAGATCTTCGGGATAATATCGCATTAAGGGATCAGGACATCATACTTATCCGTCCTTACGATACACGGGTGGAGCTTGCAGGGCAATTAAAGAAAACAGGTGTTTTTGAAGCAAAGCCAGGTGAAACGCTGAATGATCTGCTTAGATATGCAGGCGGCTTTTCCCCGGAAGCATTTACTCAGCTAATTCAGTATCAACGTAATACAGGCAATAACTTCATTATCGGTACGATTGATTCGACGCAAATCAGTTCTTTCATTCCTAAGAACGGCGACATCTTTACTATCAAAAAGATCCTCGACGTAATTGCCAATCAGGTTGAAGTCCGTGGCGCGGTAACCCGCCCAGGCTTTTATCCGCTTGACGAACGTACCAAAACAGTGAAGGAACTGATCAACATTGCGCAGGGAATAGGTCAGAGAGCATTTTTAAACCGCGCATTGCTGGAACGCGCAAGTGGAGATACGCAGACAGGTCTTGTCGCCATTGATCTTCGCAAACTGCTGAATAATGAAATTCCTGACATTCAGCTTTTGCCGGGCGATATATTGACGATCAAGTCGGTGGAAGACCTAAAAGAATTCACTTACCTGTCAATAGACGGATCAATTATCAACCCTGGTGCCTACTATTATTACAAAGACATTACGATAGCTGACCTTATCTTTCAGGCTGGTGGCTTTACCGAAGGCGGGGTCCCTTACCGCATTGAAGTTTCACGGCGGGTTAAGAATGATACGATCGGATTACCCGAGTCGCAGAATGTCCGGATTTTCACATTGAATGTAGCGGACAACCTCGTACTGAATGAGGAAGATCAAAAATTCAAACTCCTCCCCTATGATATCGTGCTGGTGCGTAAATCACCAAGGTACGAGAGCCAAAAAATCGTGACAGTTGCCGGAGAAGTAACTTATCCTGGTACTTACACGATCCTGAACAACTTTGAACGTATTTCAGACTTATTCCCAAAAGTAGGCGGAATGAAAAAGGAGGCTTACATTGAAGGAGCACGCTTTTACCGGAACCGGGAGCTCGTTGCCCTCGATTTGAAGGCTATTGTTGAGAAGCCAAATATCCCAGCCAATCTTCTGCTGATGGACGGAGACACGCTTTACATTCCTAAGAAGTCTGAAATGGTCCGGATTCAGGGAGGAGTTTATAATCCTTCTGTCGTGAACTTTGACCGGAACTTCAACTTCAAAGAATACATCTCACAGGCAGGCGGCTACACGGAGAGAGCGCGTAAAAACAGAACGTACGTTTCGTATCCTAACGGCCGGACGCACAGGACAAACAAATTCCTGTTTTTCAGATCTTATCCCCGCGTCGAACCAGGTTCTGTGATTACAATCCCAATGAAAGAGCCAAGGAACGAGCAACCAATGTCCCGCGGAGAACGCTTAGCCCTTATTTCATTATTCACCACCCTCGCGGTTGCATTGATACGTATTTTATAATGATGGTGGAGAACAAGACTTTGACGAAGAGGGAAACGCTTGAAGTAAGTGTAGCGGATCTGCTGGATTTTATTAGAAGGTATTTTTTAGTGTTGGTAATTGTACCCATATGTTTTGCAGTAATCGGTATACTTTACAGTTTTTTGTTGCCAAAACTCTTTACGGCACAAACTATACTTCTTCCGGAATACGGTATGTCGGGGAAGAATTCCTTTTTCAGTATGGCCGTAACTGCTGAACGAGGCGGTGCTGAAAAACTGGTTCCTGAACTTTATCCGAACATTTTGAAAAGTACGCCATTTGGTCAGTACCTATTAAAACAACCGGTTATAGACGAATCAGGGAAAAAGTATGCTGACCTGCGTCAATATTTCGCTCGTGACACAACGCAGAACTGGTTAGCCAGCATCAAAGGGCTATTCAAATCAAAGCCGGGACCGCCCAAGGCACAAACACCATTGCCAAAATCCAATATTATTTCCCTTACCAGCGACGAACAAGCCAAAATTTCGGCTGCAATCGGATTGGTAAGCATTAATGTGGATGATAAAAACGGGATTATCACTATTGAATGTGAAATGCCTGACCCTGTTGTAGCTGCAATGATCGTTGAAAGTGCAAAGGAGTATCTTATTCAATATGTCGAAGATTACCGAACATCAAAAACGAGTGACCAGGCTTTATTCCTTGATGACAGAGTAAAGGAAGCTAAAGCAAGACAAGACAGAGCAGAGTACGCCTTGCAGAGTTATCGGGACAGAAACAGAAACGCATTCCTCAACGTAGCCCGTATCGAAGAACAGCGTCTGCAGGCGGAATATGTGCTTGCTCAATCAATCTATTCTGACCTTGTCGTCAAGCTTGAACAATCCAAAATTAAGGTTAAGGAGGAAAAGCCGGTATTCAAGATTTTAGAACCTGCGAAGGTTCCGATTAACAAAAGCAGCCCTAAAAGGCTTATTATTGGCTTGGTGTTTGCAATTGCAGGAGCAATCCTTACGCTGATCTACATTGTATTTTTCAAAGAAAAATACCACTTGCGACTTCTTTAACGCAAACCCTAAGTTCCAGCTATTTACATTGTCCTATTAATCTGCCTAGTAAAGGCTTCGTTGCTTGCCTTCACGCAACTACTTCCTTCACCAGTCTGATTTTCCCTCTGATGAATTATTGTATACTACCTGGAAGCAAATGGAGTGAAGTAGCTGTTATTTAAAATTTCAGTATCCCGGTTTGCTTTCAATGATCACATTTAGTGCAGGCGCAATCTTCCCCTCGTAGGAATAGTCTTCACTTTACTAGAAATAGGCCTTCTTAGTGCAGTAATTAAGATAACTTCAAAAGGAACAAAGGATCGCGATACTTGTACCTTTACACTAACGCAAAAAAGAAGGCTGTTTAATTGCTGTTGATATTAATGAACAAAGCATACGGTAAGATTAAAAAGCCAAAGATCCTGTCATTTAGCCACTATGGACAACTATATGGTGCAAACAGGTCGCTACTGACGTTGATTCTTGCCTCGCGCGACAGATTGGATTGGCTGGTCATATGCAGACAAGAGGGACAATTCACGGACGAATTGAAAGCCAATTCTGTTGCCTACCGCGTTATTCCGTTTAAACCCGATGTTTACAATGGCACAAGTAACACTCCGATGCTGCGCGGCATTTTAAAGCTCGTAACCAATTTCCGGGCAGCCACTAATATTGTAAGTCTGATAAACAGTGAACAAATTGACATCATTCATTCCAATTCATCTGTAATTCTGATTGGGGCTATCACAGCTCAACTTGCTGCCAAAAAGCATTTGTGGCATTTTCGGGAATTTGTATATGAAGATTATGATTCCAAATACAATCTTGGAAAACCCTTTTTCAGATTTTGGGCTCGCAAAGCGGATACAATAATCTGTATCTCACGAAGCATACGTGAGGTAAGGCTGGTACAGGGCAAAGTTGACACCCGCAGCGTGATTATTTACAATGGCCTGGTAGGGAGTGATATGGCGCTGACTCCAAAGACCCTTGCAATTAGGACTTCCGTCATTTCAATAATAGGAGTTATTAATCGGGCTAAAAACCAACTAATTGCCATCAAGGCACTTAGGCTATTGTTACGGCAAGGAAAGAAGCTAACACTGCAAATTGCAGGCGACATCAATGATCCTGAATATTACAGTGAACTTAATACATATATTCAACAGGAGAACCTGTCTGAATACGTGAAGTTCCTTGGATTTGTGAAAGATATAAAAACAGTGATAGCTGATTCGGACGTGACCTTAATGTGCTCGCGCATGGAAGCCTTCGGTAGAGTGACCGTCGAAAGTATGATGTATGGCGTACCTGTTGTCGCATTTGCATCTGCGGGTTCGGGTGAGATTATAGAAAATGGAAAAACGGGTTTGCTCTACACAGGTGAAGAAGATGATCTAGCTGAAAATATAGACAAGCTTCTGTCCGATCCTGTTCTATACAAAAACATTTCAGAAAATGCACTGAGCCACGTTGCCAAGAATTTTACTGTTAGCAGCTATGCCGACAACTTTGTGAACGAGGTAAATCTGGCCTTAAAATCCAACTGAATGCAATCTCCTAAAATCACTATAATAACTGTCGTAAGAAATGGTGAGCAATATCTCGAGACTACTATCACCAGTATTCTTGAGCAGACATATTCCAATATAGAATACATTATTATTGATGGAAATTCCACTGACGGAACGGTTGATATTATTCGTAGGTACAGTGACAAGCTGCATTACTGGATCAGCGAAAAAGATAAGGGGATTTATGATGCAATGAACAAAGGGGTAAGAGCTTCCACTGGCGATTGGCTGCTTTTTATCAATGCAGATGATTTTCTGGCAGACAAGAATTCAATAGCGGATTCTATTCCATATTTGTCTACAACACCTCATAAAATAGCCTACGGGGATATTATATATCGCTATCCGGATGGAACAGACAAGCAATACGGCGTAGCATGGCCGGATTTGAAAAAACGCTTTCGAGACGTGGCTATGTATCTCGCACACCAGGCAACATTTCATGCGCGTAGTCTTTTTCAAGAACGGCTATTTGATACTTCTTACAAGATTGCTGGTGATTACGACTTCCTTTTAAGCCATTTGAAAGATCACGATGCAACCTATTTCCCTGTAACAGTTGCGGTGATGCGGACTGGGGGGCTGAGTTTCGCTGTTAGTAAAATCGAATTGCTTGCAGATACGCGTCGTGTACAAATAAGCAATGGGATGTATAAATATATTCCTCCTTTCTCCTGGATAGTTTCTGCCAGCAAGCTTCTTGTTATCGATTTGATTATCAGGTCTTTTGGTGTCAATGGGAAGGATACTATTAAGAAGTTATTAGGACTTAAAAAATCTTAGCTACACAAATCCAGCGTGCAACCCGATTATAATTAAATAAGCAATGGCAATTTACTTTATCATTTACTTTCTGCTTAGTACAACTGCATTGGCAGATTTGTTTATAAAGAAAGCCAGTAATAAGTCACTGCTTTTTCCATTGATCTTAATAGGCAGCCTGGTAATTATAACAGCGGGAATACGTTGGGAAACAGGAACAGACTGGCCAAATTATCTCGCCTATTTTCGTAGGATAAAGCAAGTGGAATTTGGTGCGACAGGAATGGAGGTTGGCTACGAACTTATTGTTAGATCGTTTAATCTTTTTTCCGAAAACTATACGCTATTTCTTTTCGAATGTGCGCTTATCATTGTATCATTTACGTATTACACTGTTTATAAAACAAGTCCTTATCCAGCTTTCGCGCTGTTTTTACTATTATCTTATAGTTTAGTAGGCAGTGGTTTCGGAGTAAGACAGGATCTGGCTATCAGCATTACACTATTTTCTGTCATTTTCATTCAACAAAGATCATTTTACAAGTTTGCCATTGTTGTATTCATTGCCACACTGATCCATAAATCCTCATTCGTCTTTTTTCCAGCGTATTTCCTATACAATTTAAAGTGGAATGTACTTTCCGTATTAGCTATTCTGGTAGTGATAATTATCAGCTTTTACTTGTCAGATATCATGATTGAAACCATTGGGTCAGCTGTTTCAGAACATAAGACTGAGGTTTATATGGACCTCGGTGATGAAGCAATTGAAGATCCATATACAACACTCCTGAAAGGGCTATCTCGCAGATTGCTTTTTTTGGCATTGTTAATACCAGCTGTAAACTACACTGAAAACGGTGATAAAGATTTTAATGGTATTTTCAATATATACGTTTTCGGAATTGTACTATATATAATATTTACTCATTTAAATCCCATATTTAGCAGGATTGCCCGACCTTACGATATCTTTCAGATTTTGGCTATTCCAATAGCATATTACAATGCCTCCCGCCGCTATAAAATAATCTTGGTCAGTATTGTTTTTGTTTTCTCGGTTTATAAATTCACTTCAATGATCAGAAGTGATGAAGGTATCAATGTGCCATATAAAACCATCTTTACCGAAAACCAAATATGATCTACGTATCTGATATATCCTCTGTTGCTTTCAGGCACGAGCAGTTTAATAAATCTTTCTTAGAACTTCTAACTAAGACATACCCGTCGGAGCCTATTGTTTTTCTGGGAGAGGCAGAACACCTTCGTGTTATAAAGGAGGATACTTCTAACATTAAGTATCAGGAAATTCCTGTGTACGACAAGCGTGGCGGGTTTAAAGAGTTTATAAGGGCATATCATCAGTTTCAAACACTCAGGAAACTGCTTCGCCTGACAAGGCAGCATGCAGATGCCAGATTATATATTCTGTTAATCCATCCCTTTGCGCATTTTCTATATAAGTTGTTTGGTGACAGAAAGGCACCAATTTCTATTGTAATGCACGGTGAACTTGAATCTTTAAAATTCAATAAGCACTTCCTAAACAAAATATGGGGATTTTTTCAAAAACAGGCATTTGCTAAAAGAAACCATAATGTAACTTACATTATACTGGGAAAAAGCATTTACCGAAACCTGATTGATGTTCTGCCTTCTTTTTTATCACAGAATGCCATTGTCCTTGACCATCCTTACCCGTTTTCTGAACCTCCCCTACTCCGCAAAGACACGCGTCCGATTGTGCTGTCGACATTAGGAGTAGCAACAAAGGCTAAGAATACCCACCACTTTTTCCAGCTCGCAGAACAGGCTTTCGCTAAAAGTTTGAAATACAAATTCAATGTTTGCGGCAAGGTTTATCCCAATATGCAATGCTTCCTGAATGAACATGTTAATTACAAACGCGATTTTGGAATATTAACCCGCGAAGAGCTGGATAGGCTGACACTTGAATCATCTTTTACCGTTTTTTATTACGAAAATTCCGACTATTCACTTTGTTCAAGTGGGTCATTCTGGGATGCAATCAACACAGAAATTCCTCTACTATATGTCCATAACGATTATTTCGACTACTATGCAGAGATTGCAGGCCCTATTGGAATACCATTCAAAACTCCGGAAGAGTTAAATGACTATGTCCTAAACGGCCTGGATCCTGACATAGTCAACAGCGATCGTTACAAACAGTATATAGCTAATATTAGGGCATTTAAAACTGGATATATGGCGACAGAAAACCTTTCTAATCAGCTTAAATATCCGATTATTCCAGCAGTGTAACAGTCACTTAGGAGGAGATGTGATTTAGCAGATCCACAATCATATCTCTTGTCAGCGAATTAAAGTCTCTATAATTCGGACATTAATTGTGTGATTGTACGTCCAGCTACATCCCAGTTCAGGCGGCTTTCGTATTCATTGAATGAGGAAAGTGACAGTTGCTGATAAGAACTCCAGTTACTGAAAACAGATTCAATGTAAGATGCATATTCCATGGCGGATGATTGGATCTGAAATGCCTTTCCATTCACATCTTCACGGATAATTGTTGGAATACCCCCAACATTCGTTGTGATGCATGGTAGCCCAAAGGAATTAGCCTCCGAGAAAACCACGGGTGTACAATCAGCCCTGGTGGGGAGTAAAAGAAAGTGGCTTTCAACGAGCAGCTTGTTCATCAGCATTATTCCCTCGGGATCTGACTTACTGATAAACCCGTAGTTCCTGACGTGCGGAGGGGCAACTTCGAAGGGGAAGTTTTTTACGCCGGCTATATGCAAGGTGGCTTTTAACCCATTTGCATTCAAAATATTTACAACTTCAAGCGCGATATCCCCCCCTTTCCTTTTCCAATCCACTCCTAGGAAAAGCAGGTTGCATTCTCCATGTTTCTTGTTGTTGATGATTGTCCGGATTTCATTCAGGTCCTTTCCAGACACAACATTCGAGCCGAATGGAACCACCTTAATTTTATCCGGATCGGCATTATAGTGTTCGACAGCGGTGTTTGCTGCCCATTCTGAGGAATAAATCGCCAGAGCACATGATTCTAATGCCTGCCTCTCCAGTTCATTTCCGCTTTTAATTGTACTGGATGAAAGATTAGACAAATAATCATAAAAACCGATCATCCCGGCAAAGGTTGCATCTGTATAGAAGACCTTCGGCTTGGAAATATCGAGCAGCGAAACAGGCAAAGTGCTTGGTGAAAAAATTACGTCGCTATCACTGCTTACACGGGATTTGATTTGTGCAGCATACTGCCTGGCTGTGTGAAGTTCTCTTCCAAAGTCGAAATCTTTTCCCAAGATCTTGTAATACAACTTTTTCAGATACATCTCGGCGGATGGTGAGGACTTCAGGCTACCAATCAGATTAACCTCATGATCCTGATTTCTCAATGCATCAGCAATCATATATCCAAGTCCGGACCAGTTATGGATATCCGATGCATCGTAGGAAGTTACGTATGAAATTTTCATAGGCTGGAAATGTGTGTGAGTTGCAAATCTACTACCTTTTACTAAAAAATGATTTTTTCGGAAATGACGCACCCTTCGTATGGTAGGGTTTTAGCTTACTCCTGTAAGTACGTATATATATGCCTTATCAGCTCATAAATAATAATAACTTATGAAAAAAGTTGTTTTCAGCTTGCTACTGGTCGTTTTAATTAGCCTGCACCACAGCTTACATGCTCAAAAGCGTGAAAAGATGTTGCGCGATAGTACCATGAAATACGGTGTCGCGATTGAACCATATCTAAAAAGCATTAATGGAGGTAAAATTGTCAAGGACTTCAACTATTCTCCTTACATCAACAAATTCCTGAGTGAGCACAAATACGTCATCTTTCCTGCCTATCCCCTTACTATTGGTGTCGACGACTCGTTCAAGGGTTACAAAAGGCATATTTCGGTAAGTTCCGGCAACAGATTGTATTTTCCAGCGGGCAGTTCACTAGTTTGTCCCAGTACTATGAAAACTAACGGATACATGTGCTTCATCGCCTGGGATATCAAAGATGTATTTATAGACGGGATCAATCTCGTAGGCAGTAAAGCAAACCCTGATTATCTCACCTCCGCGGCCGGGGCCGGCATTGCCATGTATGCGCCCGACAATGTTACGATAGCCAATGCAAAAGTAACGAAGAGCTCGGGAGATGGCGTAACAGTCCGCGTTCAATGGAACAAGCAGAGCCGGGACATCACTATTAATAAGTTAGTGGTTAACGACGCAACACGGGTAGGTATGTTGGTCACTGGAATTATTAATGGCGATTTTAGGGACATAAGTATAGAAGGTACCGGTGAAGAAGATAAAACCAAGATAGTCAAACCGCAAACAGGATTGTCCTTTGAGCCTAATGATTGCACAAGCAAGTACATCAACTGCAAGTTTTACAATCTGCAAACAAAGAACAACCTTGGTCCTGTACTGGCAACAACTAACTTCTACGCAATTTTTACAAAAAACACTTGCGGGGTTAATAAGATTGACATTACGATTGATAAATGGACCGATTACACAGATGATCCCAAAGCATACGGAGCTTCATTTGCCATTGCCAGCGGAGACATGACACCTTATGATACCAAGGATATTTCTGGAACTTTTACTATTATTAACCCCACTATCATAAGGAACACGGCCAAGCCTAACTACTATTTCTTCCAAGGCACAAGCGAATCGAGGAAAGGCGGCGTGAAATACATCTTGTCTAATCTGAAACTGGTCCATCAGGGGAAAACGTATACCATGAAAAACCGATCAAACAACGAAAAGATCAAGAATTTGATAGATCAGGCAAATGCGCGAAATAAGGTTTTGATCAAATAGCTATTTCTTCCATTGAGTTCAAGGAAAAGATTAACTTACGTGTTACACAGTATTGCGATTGGCGGCGTAGAAGTTGCTTTGTTATCAGCTGTGCCTGCTCTTCACAAACAGTACGACCTCACAATTATAGTACTGGGGAAGATCAATCCAGCAATTATGTCGCATTTATCCGAAGAGGAGAAACAGGTGTTCATCCCTCTTGACTATGCTGTTCCGCTTTATCCGATCGTATTGCCGAAAATTGTTCGGACCGTATTACAAACCCGTCCGGATATACTAATCTGCTCACTTTGGCGAAGTTCGCTGGTGGGTACGCTATGTAAATTGGTTGACAAGAACGTCAGGTTATATTCATTTATCCATAGCACAGACTTCCCTCACGCATTTGCAAAGCAGTTCAATAAATATGCTGTTCGCATGGCCGACTTTGTTTTGGTAGATAGCTCTGCGACCAAGAAATATGTTGCAGATCACTTCAAGCCCAAAGCGAAAATCAAAGTGGTAAGCTTTCTCACCCGCTCCACACCGACCGACAATAAGGCACTTGCGCCAGAGACACAGGATAATGTCCGCTTTATGTTTCTGGGCAGGATAAATAAGGTAAAAAACTTACCCGACGCAGTCGAGCTTATCAAATATCTGCACGAAAATAATGTAAAGGCATATTTTGACATTTACGGCAGGGACGATGATGGCTCCGGGGCTAGCTTGCAGCAGATTATCAGTGAACATGATCTGAATGCTTATATCCGGTTTAAAGGAGAAATAACCGGCTCACAGAAATGGAAGATCTTTCCAAATTACCACTTTTACCTTCAATTAAGCTTCAACGAAGGGATGGCGATGAGTGTTACCGAAGCAATGCAGAATGGCATTGTAGGTGTAGTATCCCCTGTTGGAGATATTGTAAATTATTCAAAGGATATGGATTCTGCGATATTCATTGACGTCCATAATCCGGCAAAGAAAAACGAGGATTTTGCCAAAGTATTAAGCGTAATCCGCAATCCTGCACTATACGCCAAACTCTCTTCTAACTGCCACGCTCACTTCGCTTCAAAAAAGCTCTATGCTGATTCCCTTATCGAGCAGATTGAGAGCACTTCATCCTGAATCCCACTTTCAAATCACCTTTACTACGCAAAATTCGATCGCTATCACTCTACATAGCGCGATAGAAATGTAGAATATGTTCTATATATACTAGCTTCAATGTGCAGCTCCAACTATCTTTTTGATTTCAAAATTTGTAACTTTTGGTTTCTAAAAAAAAGATACACCATGCTTTCTAATAGAGAGTTAAGCTAAAATATGCCCTGATTTTTCACATGAGGCGATTTTAGTCCATAATGCCAAATGGTAAGACATTTAAATTCATGAATTGTAGAACTAATTGACAAATGTCATTTTTTTCTTGTAGAACTTTTAAATTAGCTTTGTAGTTAAAATACAAACTTATTTAATTTTAGACCTGTGAAAAGCTCTACAATATTAAAAGCTATTTTCTTGCTGCTGTTCGCTAATTTATCCTACATAGTAAACGCGGCGCCTCTGATCGATCCGATCAAGTTTTCAATCGGCACCCAGGCTACGCATGTTGGCTTAAATGAAGAGTTTCAGATTGAAATCAAGGCGAGCTACATGTACCTTCCTGCCACTACCGTGTTTGTCTTTGAAGGATCAAATGCGTTCAGATTAAAGCTGATCTTGCCAGACGGCTTCGAACAAACAGGAGGTACTTTCTCTGATTTCGTAGGTGCAGAGCTTTCATCAACCAAGCCTTATGTATCCTACACAGTAAAGGGTAAATTCACCCACAACTCTGGCGATGGTGTTTTCCAACTGTTACGCAGCCACAGGAAAGCGGATAATCAAAGCAACTATATTGCTGTATCCCAGTTGTCTTTCAAACCCGATGAAGGGATTGCATCTGAAGACGTTGAGTCTGGTGCAAGGGTCGCAGCAACTGCAGCAGTAAACTATATACCTTACCTTACCATTGCCCAATTAAGGGCCGGTGTAGCAGATACCGCTTCGTCGGTGTTTATCACTGACGAAGGGAGATCCGGTTTGTTCAAGTATAACCGTACTTCTACTGCCGTTGATGATGGCGCAATGACTATCGTAGCAGCTACAAGAAGGTACGAGCGCGTATATGAAGGCGCAGTAAATGTCAGATGGTTTGGTGTTGTTGCTGACGGGACCAATGATCAGTCGGCTGCAATTCAAAAGATGCTGGACAATGCTAAATACCGAAACGTGTTTTTCCCGAAAGGAGCCCAGCCGTATCGGATCAAAAGCATACGCATCTGGAGTAATTCTAACCTTACGTTTGAAGAAGGAACGATTGTCGAAGGTATGGGAACACTAGGAACATCTCAGAAAATGATGTACATGTATGATGTATCCAATATTACTATCAAGGCACCTGGGGTGATTTTCAGGGATCTGAAGTCGCAATACACATCAGGACAGCACAGACACATTTTTTCTCTGGAAGGCGTAGCGAATGTTTCCCTGGAAGGTATGGCAGCAAACGATAGTGGCGGCGACGGATTCTATATAGGCTCTGCCAGTGTCAGAAAGATCAGTGAAAATGTAAAACTCACCAATGTCTCCGCAAACAATAACAGAAGGCAGGGACTTTCCATCGTCTCTATCCGGAACATTGATGTTATCAATTCTTCTTTCAGCAACACTATCGGAGAAGGTCCACAAGCCGGGATTGATATCGAACCAAGTAATTCCGGGCAACGCGCGGAAGGAATAAGAATTCTGAATACTGTGACTGCAGGTAATAAAGGCCCGGGAATTGTAATCAGTCCGGGGGTATTATCCGGCACCGGTAATGTAGTTGAAGTCACAATCACCAATCATATAGACGATGGCAGCCAGTACGGAATGCTTGCAATCGGCGTAAAAAGTACACTTGGCGGATTTGTTACAATCCAGAACCCCATTTGGAAAAATGCGAAGCTGAATGGGTTTGTAGCCAGAAACTGGGGCTATCGTGCATGCGATGTGGTGATACAGAAACCAAGTGTTATAAACTGCAACTCCAATGCCAGTACATCACCGACTGCCAGCGCCGCATTCTATGTTCACCGTGAAACAAACGATGCAGGGGATACACATATAGGCAACATTCATATTCTCAACCCCAGCATAACAGACCTTCGTGCAACCAAGCTTAGTACCCGCGCATTCAGCTTCAAAGATTGGAACAGTTCCAACAAGATCTTGAATTGCAGTATCGTTGATCCGGTTAAATCAGGTGATTATTTTCCATCAAACAACATGATTGTAAATGCCGAGCTTGCACTTTCCGATGCAAACAAGACCTTGGTTCATGAACTCGGAGCAGGCAATAGTATTGCTGATTATACCTACTATAAGCAATATTATACCAATGAAAAATCGACCAATACACGTAATGTTACCTTAGGTAAGGTAAATGCGGGCTGGCCTGACGTCATTATCGAGGTTAAAACGGCGAAAAATATTACGATCATACCAAATGCAACAGACAACATTACGCCTCTTGCGTCGGGCAATGGGAAATGGATTACCAGTAACGTAGTAGGTAGTCGCATTCGTCTGCGAAAAACAAGTGACAATACCTGGACGGTCATTGAAAAGACAGGTACCTGGACAGCCCAGCCTTAATCCGTTTCAAAAACAAAATCAGCCGGTAAATCAAAAATTTACCGGCTGATTTTGTTTTATAGCCTCAGAGAAATTGCTGCACCTACTTTTTCGGTGATGAAACTGGTAATTTTTAACATTTAAGGTATTTTTGAAAATCATTAAGTAACACACTAGCAGCTTTATGTTTCCAGAAGCCTCTCTGAGCCGACCTTGTTTCATAGAAAATAACCCGGAATTCCATAAATCGGACTTCGTTCTCCCCTCTGGTCAGTCTCTTTCAGTTAACTTGATTTTCAGGAATGACCAATAAAAACGTTCTTCTCCTGGCACATGACGGAGAAGATTTCTATAAGGCACGGATTCCTTTTGCGAAATTTTTGAAGGAAAGAGGGTACAGTATTTCTGTAATGGTACCCCATGACGAGTACACCGCGCGCATTCAGCAGGAGGGATTTTATGTGCAGAACTCAAGTCTGCAGCGGGACAATACCAATCCTTTGGCCCTCATCAAAACGATCTTTGAAGTCCGACGATTTGCCAAGGCAAATCAGATAGGGCTCGTGCATTCTTTCAAATTTGTTCCTAATCTGATCAACTCGTTCTCTGGCATTTTCGGACGCCAGAAAGTTGTTTTGCATATTGCAGGCCTGGGGATTGCATTTGCCAATACGGGTCCGAAGTATAAATTCCTCAAACTTGTTCAGCAAATCCTTTTTCTGATTCAGTTCCTGAGAGCCAATCTCGTGATTATCCAGAACCCGGACGACTATCATGATTTTCTCTTCAAAAAATCTTTCCGTAACAGGATCAAGGTTGTTAAAGGAAGCGGCGTAGATATAACGAAGTTTTCACCTGTATCAAAAACTCCCGACCCTACCAGGATAACATTTCTTTGTACTACAAGGCTGATCTGGGAAAAGGGGATCAGTGAGCTTACTGAGGCTTTTGAGACTTTACCCACACATTTGAAGGCGAACCTGCAATTGCTGATTATTGGCGAGCCTGACAACAAAAATCCAAGAACAGTCACACCAGAGTTTATTCAGGGTTTTCAGAACAATACATTAATACGCTTCCTCGGCAAACAGAGCAATATTGCCGAAATGCTGAATAGCTCTGACGTGTTTATCTTGCCAAGCTATTATCGCGAGGGTATCCCAAGAAGCATATTAGAGGCATTATCCTGCGGACTGCCCGTTATCACAACAAAAGTTCCCGGCTGCAACCTGACAGTAATTCAGGGTGAAAACGGATATTTGATAGAACCACGATCGGTGGCTGCTATCAGGAATGCAGTTGAACAGATGCTCTCACGCCAGTCAGAATGGAAAAGCATGGGAGCTTCCAGCCGCAATTTGGCGGTAACCGAGTTTTCAGAAGAAACTGTATTTAGTCAAATTGTTAAGCTATACAACTCATGAGCGTTTTAGTAACCGGAGCCGCGGGCTTTATAGGTTTTCACCTGGTAAAGAAGTTGATCGAAAAAGGTCATGATGTGGTTGGCATTGACAATATCAACGATTATTACTCAGTCACATTGAAGCACGATCGGCTAAGAGAATGCGGCATTGACATTGACAATCCTGTTTTAGAAAACTACTACAAAAGCGATATAGCTAATTATGAGTTTTTCAAAATGGACCTCACGGAGATGGACAAGCTGTCGGAGCTGTTCGAAACGCGCAGGTTCCGGTACGTGATCAACCTTGCGGCACAGGCTGGTATACGGTATAGCTTAGAGAACCCACGCAGCTATCTTTCTTCGAATGTTGAAGGTTTTTTCAACGTTCTTGAGTGCAGCAGGCTGGTCAAGCCAGAGAAGCTGATATATGCAAGTAGTTCGAGCGTATACGGCCTGAATACCGAGCAGCCATTTGCAATAAGCCAAAAATCCGAAACGCCGATCAACATATATGCTGCGTCGAAAAAGGCTAACGAATTAATGGCACATGCATACAGCCATTTGTACAATATCCAGACTGTTGGTTTAAGGTTTTTTACCGTGTACGGTCCGTGGGGAAGGCCGGATATGGCGCCTTATCTTTTTGCAAATGCGATTGAAAAAGGCGAGGCAATTAACGTATACAACCATGGTAACATGAAGCGTGATTTTACCTACATTGATGATATTGTGAGCGGGATCTACGCCGTACTGGACACACAGTTGACTGAGCAATACCAGGTTTTCAATATTGGAAATGGGCAACCAGTCGACTTGATGGACTTTATTAAATGCCTTGAATCATCATTCGGTAAACCGGCCGAAATTAACCTGAAAGAAATGATCCCAGGCGACATTGTGTCAACCTGGGCGGACACTGCAGAGCTGGAAAGGGCAACAGGATACCGGGCTGCAACGGACATCAGTACAGGTGTGGAACATTTCGCAAAATGGCACAGAGCTTACCATGCAAAGCTTGTGAATGGCGCCGGATAAATATGAAATTATCATTATAAAAAGGATGTAAAGTACTGAATATACGCTGACCACTAAATGGCTGAACGGAAGATTGTTTTGTAAGTAACTTCAAATTAATTGGCGAAATACACCGAAACTAGTTTCTCGCAGAATGGTTGACAACTGACACTAAGCAATTGACCAACAGAGCTGAATATAATAAAAACAACAAGGTACATTTCTGTTTTTTGATTTTTATAGCTAAACTTGTACCTCTAACACATCTTGTTGAAGAACACGACACTATCACATAAATCAGGTACACACATATGAATAACACTTACATATCGGAAAAACGGTATATTCATCGCCTGCTGAGTAAGACCGCTGTTTCAGAAGAAGTTCTAATAGTGACCAGCTATGATTACTTTCTCCAGAAATATGATTTAGCCCTCCTATTGAAGAAATACAGGGAAATCATTCTGATACCACACAGTTCCGATGATGATTATCTGCTCAATCATACAGTCAGGCCGCTTCTAGACAAATTTGAAAAAATACACCTTGTTACAAATCCCCAATACGACAGCCGAAACAGGGTTATTTATGAGCTGGTAGTAAGAAAGAATAAGTCCATCCGAATTAACACCGTTTACGACTTTTGTGAGCGCATCCTTAAGAAGGTCTACATTCCGGATGATGTATCAGAAATCAATCCGAATCTTCTTACCCTGCCTACATTTGGAAAAAGGGTAAGATATCCTAAAAAGATCATTGATGTTTCGATCTCGATCATCCTGTTTCTTCTGACATTCCCCCTTTGGATACTAAGCTATTTCCGCATTAAAATGCAGTCGCCCGGCCCTATCTTCTATCGTCAGGAGCGGGTTGGAATGAATAATCAGTCTTTTTTCTGTATCAAGTTCAGGTCTATGGGGCTCGATGCCGAGCAGAATGGCGCATCATTTTCTAAAAAGAATGATTCCCGTACATTCTCTTATGGTTCGTTTATGCGACAAACACGCATCGACGAGCTTCCCCAGATCATCAATATCTTCAGAAGGGATCTTTCATTGATCGGTCCCCGGCCTGAACGTCAGGTATTTACGGAGACATTTGACGAAACAATCCCTTATTATAATATGAGACATAACATCAAACCAGGTATTACCGGGTATGCACAAGTTATGTACTCTTATGGAGCCGGCGTTTTCGATGCGCGTCATAAGTTGATGTATGATCTTTACTACATTAAAAACTGGACGTTGCTCCTCGAATTGAGAATAATCCTGCTTACGGCAGTTGTGATTTTCGGAAAAAAGGGCAGGTAGTTAGTGCCTGTCACTTTATTCCATCTTCTCACACCAACTCTGATGAGGAACTTACTGCTAGGCCTGCTTCTGTTAGCAGCCTGCTCCTCTAAATTATATTCCCAGGATTCTACATTCTATTATTCCCTGGGAATATCAGGTGCCGCCTCTACATCCAAAACACCTTTTTGGATGCATGCAAATCAATTTGGCACTGTACCTCAAGACGGTTCTTTTGGATTAGCCAATGCAGGGTTTTACAGGGTCTACAATCCCAGTAACCCGCGGCTTTTTCAATGGACTGCCGGAGCAGAACTGATCGCAGTTGCCGGAAAGAAGCCGGACCTGTTCTTTTCAGATTTATTTATGGGCGGAAGCGCGGGTCCATTTGAACTAAGTGTTGGCCAGCGTAAAGAATACATGGGGCTATCCGACAGTCTGCTTACGATGGGAGGAATAGCAATGTCATCGAATTTCCGCCCCTACCCTAAGATTGAGCTCCGCACGCGCCGGTTTGTAAGTATTCTCCCGTACAATGATTTCCTTTCATTCAAGTTTTCTTATTCCGACGGAATTTTTGGCCCCGCTGATGTTCACTTCGGAAATGTCAGACGTATTGAAGAGAGTTACCTGCATCAGAAGTCATTTTATATCAAGCTCGGTGGCAAAAGGCACCGGCTTAATCTTCTTGCAGGATTTAATCACCAGGCCATGTGGGGCGGCGAAGACAAGATTTTTGCCGGCGGCCTCAAACGTCAGGAAGCTTATAGCTATGTTGTGTTCGGTAAGCCCTGGGCCGACAGCCGCGTAGGTAATCATTTCGGGACCATCGACGTGGCCGCTGACTGGAAAGGCAATAAGTGGAACCTCTTTCTTTATCGTCAGAGCATTTACGAAGACGGATCGCTGAGTAACCTCTCCAACCTGGCAGACGGTCTGAATGGACTCAGGTTCAAACGAAATACTTCGGGAACTAAAAGCGGCTTTCGCATCAACACGATACTTCTTGAATTTCTTTACACAAAAAACCAGGGCGGCGAGGTCTTCGATTTCACTACCGGTACTTTCGGGCGCGACAATTATTTCAACCATTATGTTTATAGTCAGGGCTGGTCTTACCGAGGCCGGAGCCTGGGATCGCCCTTTATTCCTTCGCAATCGATGGTGCAGAATGAACTCAGAAACAACGCAGCTTCATTCACTCCAAACAACCGGATTATGGCGTATCATGCAGGTATCTCCGCTTCTTTCAACAAGGTCACTTTCAACTTCAAAGGGAGCCACTCGCTGAATTCCGGCACATACACGATTCCATTTTCAAAAACAATCCGGCAAACTTCCCTGCTCCTCGACATTTCGAGCCCGATTTTTGCTAGTAAAAGTAACCGTCTGTCGATCATGCTCGCTGCTGATTTTGGAGAGTTATTTCCGAATAGTGCGGCTGTTTTGCTCGGATGGAGAAAATCCGGTTTTATCCGATAACTTTGATGAATTATCAATTGATCAACGGAGGAATAACTTCTATATACTTAAATGCCCGTTCCAGTTTGTCAGCGCCGAATTTGCTTAATTCTTTGTATTCTTTGCTTCGCTATAAGCGGCTATTCTCAAGACTCCACGCTTTACTATAAAGGCACCATATCGGCGGCCGGCGCCACTGCTCAAACTCCGTTCTGGCAATTTGCCAATCAGCATGGAAGTGTTCCGCTGGATGGAAACTTCGGCCTGGCTGATATAGGTATTTACAAAATTTACAACCCGAATAATCCACGCAATTTCCAATGGAGTGGCGGTGTACAGGCGATCGCAAGCTACGGGAAAGCCGGAAACGTGTTCCTCTCCGACGCTTACCTCACTGCCAAATTCAATATTGTAGAAATTCTCGCCGGACAACAAAGAATGGTGTCCGGTTTGATTGACACTACAATGAGCTCCGGCTCGCTTGCAATGGCGGGCAATGCACGCCCGATGCCGCGCATACAGGTTTCCATTCCAAAATACTTGCCCCTGTTCTTTACAGACAATTTTGTCGCACTCAAATTTGCATACTCCGATGGTTACCTGGGATCGAGCAGAATCAATTACGGTAGCGTCAACCGCGTTCCGAGATCTTACTTTCACCAGAAAAGTCTCTATTTCAGATTAGGTAAGCCGCAGGACAAGTACAAAGTATACCTCGGCATGAACCATCAGGCAATGTGGGGCGGCGAGGCAGAGACCATGCCGCTCCGGGAGCTCAGTCCGCCCAAGGCATACCTTTACACTGTCATCGGAAAAACTGTTGACTACCGAAAAATCGGAAATCACTTCGGCACCGTAGATATAGGGGGTGAATGGAGAGGTAAAGACTGGTCTTATTTTTTATACAGACAAAATATTTACGAGACCGGCTCGCTTTTCAAAGTCAATAATCTCGCAGACGGTCTGAACGGGATTAGTTTGAAGCGGCTCAAACCTTTACCAAAAGGAGCCAAGTATTTCGCGTTCCGATCTTTTCTGTTTGAAGTGTTAGGCACTAAAAATCAGACAAATAAGAACCCGCTGTCCGGACTGGTTATTTTCGAGAAAGGCAACTATTATAACAGCTATCTATTTGCCAGGGGGTGGTCGTATTACGGTAGTGGAATAGGTACTCCATTGATACCTGCCGCCTCGCAAACAAGGCCTGACCTGCCGAGAAGCCGGTCGGAATTTACCAATAATAATCGCGTGTGGGCGTTTCATACCGGAGTGACTGCGAGCTGGCTTGCTTTGGAATGGTCGTTTAAAGGAACATATTCACGGAATTCCGGCTCTTTTATCAGCCCATTTGAATCCGTTAAGCAGCAGGGATCAGTCATGTTAAGTGTTGAAAAAAGACTGAAAGTATTAAACGGAAGCAGCGTTTTTACAAGTGTTGCCTCTGATTACGGCGACCTGTACGCGCATTCGACCGGGTTGATGATTGGCTTTCGCAAGAGCGGCTTTTTGGATTAGAAGACGCCATCCTGCGGAAGTGCAATATGAAAACCTGAAAGTTATACTTATTTTTATGACCAAGGAAGCATTATACACATTCCGGAGCGTGTGAGGGTATACATATGAAATACTACTATTTTCTTTTGCTGCTTATACCTTCGATCGGATTTTCGCAGTACGACAAACAACCTGAAATATATACAGACTCGACAATCAACTACCTAGAAGTGTCGGGAATGGGAAGTAACAATGGACATACTCCTTTCTGGATGCATGCAAACCAGTTTGGAACCGTACCGGTGACCGGCCCGGCAGGTACCGCCAGGTTTGGAATTGAAACATACTGGCCGCTTTCCGAGAACACTGGCAGGAATGTCTGGCGAGTAGGCGGCGGAATAGAAGGAGTAGCAAACGTAGGCGAAAATTCGAAAGTACTTCTCCCGCAACTCCATGCTACACTGAAATTCAAGAACTGGGAATTATCTGTCGGTCGAAAAAAGCAGTGGATCGGCCTGGCTGACACCACGATTGGCTCCGGCTCCTATTCATGGTCAGGCAATGCAATGCCGATCCCGAAAATCATCCTGGGTACCTCGCGCTTTGTCCCGATCCCTTTTACGAAGAAGTGGATCTCCTTCCAGGCATTTTATGCGGACGGTCTGTTTGAGAAAGGCAGGCCGGTTACCAGCGGTTTGAAGCTGCATCAAAAATCATTTTACCTCCGGATTGGAAAACCACATTCTACTTTAAAGCTGTACGGAGGATTCAATCATCAGGTGCAGTGGGGAGGCAGATCAAAACATTTAACAGCTGAAAACGGCAAGCTCCCCGATGGATTTGCCAATTACATTCGTGCGGTAACAGGCTCGATCGGAGGCTCCGGCGATGATGTCACCCATTTTGACAGTACCAATCGCGTTGGTAACCACCTGGGCTCCATTGATGCCGCAATGGAGATCGAGACTTATGGAATGAGCATATTTCTCTACCGACAATTCGTATTTGAAGACGGCTCCCTATTCTATCTCACTACGCTGAATGACGGTTTATACGGAATCAGGTTGCGCAAGAAGAACACCTACGGCGCTAATTTCGAAATTACCGAGGGAGTATTGGAAATGCTTTATACCAAGAGCCAGGGAGGCGATGTATTTGTTCTGGGCGACGGCAAGCAGCGGGGGCACGACGATTATTTCAATAACCAGCAAGTCCGCGACGGTTGGTCCTACTATGACCGAACAATCGGGACCCCCTTTATTCCCCCTACTTCCCAGACGATCTGGAAGTATCCACAGTACGCAGATAATTTCACAAGCAATAACAGGGTATTACTTTATCACCTCGGCCTGCGTGGGACATTGTTCCGTAAAGTAGAATGGCAGACCAAGTTCTCGTACTCTCACAATTACGGCACGTACGGTTGGCGTTTCCTGGATATCCCCAAACAATTCTCCGGGTACATTGCACTGCAAACGCAGCTTGATGTACTTGGCGGGCTCACGGTCAAAGGAGCATACGCGACGGATATAGGGGATTTGTATCGCAAAACGCACGGTTTTACCCTGGGCTTGCGGAAAAACTTCTCCTTTTACTGATCGTTCTTTAAAGCTTTTCGCGGATCTGCGAAGCCAGGCTCGCCAGCTCTTCCTGTGAAATGCTGATTTTTTTAGAGAAATCAGCGTCTGACATACTGTTCAGCGGAATCAGGTGGATATGTACGTGCGGCACTTCAAGGCCGATTACGCTCACACCAATGCGGAGACAGGGGACTGCTTTCTCCAATGCAGGCGCGATGTTCTTTGCAAACAGCAGCAAACCCGTATACGTAGCATCATCCAGATCAAACAGGTAATCAATTTCTTTTTTAGGTATCACCAAAGTGTGCCCCTTTGCAATCGGGAATGCATCAAGGAAGGCCAGAAAATCATCATTTTCCGCAATTTTGTGAGCCGGGATTTCTCCGTTAACTATTCTTGAAAATATAGAAGCCATCGTTATCAGTTTAAAAAAAATCAGGTCAGGATACCTACTTTGGCAGCCGAACTTTCGTTTGAAATAAGTATTTAAAAACCGAAAAGTACTTAATATTGCGATCTAAATTTTAACAGAGAAAACATGACAAGCAAGAATTGGAAAGCTTTCAGCAGAGCATCCCTGATCGCATTGATCGCTTTCGCTTCTACTACTAACCATGCAGAAGCGCAAAATAAAGGCAAATGGGAAACCCTGTTTGACGGTAAATCACTGAAAGGCTGGCACAGCTGGCAGTCAGACGAAGTGCTGCCGCAATGGAAAATACAAGACAATGCAATCGTGCTGACGGAAAAAGGCGGAAAAGACCTCGTTACCGACAAGGAATACGGCGATTTTGAACTTGAACTCGAATGGAAAATTGCAGAAGGCGGCAACAGCGGTATTATTTACCACGTGATCGAAGATAAGAAGTACTGCTGCCCCTACTCTACCGGCCCTGAAATCCAGGTATTGGATGATGTAAAACACCCTGATGCAAAAGCGGGCAAAGAAGGCAACCACAAATCCGGTTCACTTTATGATATGCTTCCTGCAAACGACTTCAAAGCTGTAAAGCCTGCGGGACAATGGAACAAGGCGAAAATCGTGATCAAAGGTGGTCGCGGTGAAAGCTGGTTAAATGGCAAGAAAGTAGTTGATTTTCCGACACAAGGCGCTGAATGGGAAAAGCTTGTTGCAAACAGCAAATTCAAAACCTGGGAAGGATTTGGTGCTGCTTCAAAAGGAAAAATTGCTTTGCAGGATCACGGAGATCAGGTTTCTTACAGAAACATCCGCATCAGAGAACTATAATATGTCTGCCGGCAAATTGCCAGACCAGTACTCTCGGCTATAAATGCGCCTGAATGGCCAGTTTTTCTGCCGCAAAAGGAGGGGTAAGTAAGCGTGCGGTTCCTTTGACGATTTGCTCTCATGATAGAGATCGTCGTCAGTCAGGATCAAGCCCTTATAAACCCCTTCTTCTTTTATTGTCACATCGCCGAACGGAAGTTCTTTTCTATAGTCTGGCCGCAGTCTCGTTAAACGTTCTTTCAGCAGCCAGTCTGTCCTGAATTGCTTTGCACTCACGGGAACGGGCTGGAATTTACCCTGTGATACTTCCAGCGCATATTCCAGGTATGCTTTTAACATTTTGGGGCCTGCATTTGCAGTATGGTCCGTCTGCATTTGGGCCGGCCACAAGCTTGTTACAAAATAAATACGCTCCCGGGCACGGGTAACTGCCACATTCAGCCTATTTTCGCCTCCCTGCATATTCAGGCTTCCGAATTGCATGGAGAGCCTGCCTCTTTCATCAGGCGCATAGCCCATGGAGAAAATGATAATGTCCCTTTCGTCGCCCTGTACGTTTTCTATATTCTTTACAAAAAGATCGGGTGGCAGCATACTTTCCTTTTCCAGACTATCCTGGATCGCCGCTTGCTGGTAGAAATTGAATGTAACGATACCAATGCTTTTGCCTTCGGGAATCAGCTCTTTGACCAACTCCACCACTCTTTCCACCTCAACTGCATTCGTATTCTGTTTCCAGATACCTTCGGTTTTAATGTACTGGATCCCGGCTCTACCTGCATTGATGTGACTGAAATCGGGCAGCAGCCGAAGGCTGTTTTTATAAAATTGGCGGTTAGAAAAGTCGATCAGATCAAGTGACTGGCTGCGGTAATGCCCGGTAAGCTGATACTGTTCCAGCGACTGTGCTGCCAGATCCAGCAACGATTCGATCTCTCGGGCAGCAACATATTCATCATCTTCCTCTCCCCTATCCTCATACCTGACCTTATACAAGTCACTTGGCGACAGCTGTTTATCGTCACCCGTTACAACCAGCTGCTTCCCTCTGAATGCCGCCGGGAGACCATATTCGGCGTAGCATTGTGAAGCTTCATCAAATATAACCAGGTCAAAAAGCGCCTGCTGCATCGGGAAAATGGCAGATACAGACTCCGGCGAGGCGAGCCAGCAAGGTACCAGCGAGAAAACCTCCTCCGAATAACTTTCCAACACCTTTCGGATAGGCCAAATCTTGCGTTTTTTGGTTACCTGATGCGCCAGTTCGCGATAGGTAACCGTATTTCCCAGCCGGTTTTTCGCAATATCTTCGTAAGTACCTTCACGCAGCTTGATACTATTGATAGCTACGCTCAGCTTTTGTTTGCGTTGAATACTGGCTTGAAGCTGATCCTCCCATTGCGCCATTTTCAGCGAAGTAACAGCCCGCAGCTGCGGGTATTTTGACTCAATATGTTCAATCCAGGCAAGTTTGATGCTATTTTCAAACAGGCCCATCATCGCTTCCGTATTTGCTAATCCGGATTTGCTGCTTTCGACACGCACGCTTTTGGCTACGGACTGCTCGGAGCTTGTCATTTCCTTAAAAAGCCGGTCCATATCAACCAGCGAGTCAAAGTCTCTGGTTAGAGAAGCACGTAGGCGAATTGCATACGCTGGCTCACTGATCAATTTGCCAATTTGTGAGGGCAGTAAAAAGGGCAGCATTTCACGCTCCATTTTGTCCCAGGTTTCGAGCCACTGGATCAATCCTTTGAGAATGGCGTCGAACTCGCTTTTGTCATTTACATTCGTAATAATAGCATGCAAAACCGCCTGCCAAGGCTGAAATGAACAACGCACAACAGCATCGGCAGCTGACTCCGCATTTCTAAAAAATTGGGTTAATGCGATATCCGGCTGCATTCGGGTATCAGAGCTTTCTTTGTAATGCAGACTTGCCTGCGACAACCACCCCTCCACTTCCTGTCTGTTCCTAATCTGCACCTGCAACTTTCTCAGGTCTGCAATTTCAAGTGAAAGTCCATTGGCAGTGGCAACCCTCTCGATTTCCTTTTTTTCTTTGCTGAATATTCCCCAGAAAAAGCCGGTCAATGCCGACCCCTTGGATTCCAATGCCTTGTTCAGAGATTGAGAAAAAGTAACGAGCTCCGTTTTATTCAGCGAAAATTCAATGCCCTCTTCCTGCAAAAATCCGTCAAGTGCATCGGCAGTCTGCCTTACGAAAGCGAGCCGCTCATGTGCATTGTGTGCTGATGAAAGGTACTGCTTTAATAAAGACCAGCTTTCGTTATTGTGGATCAACGCAGTAATATCCCGAAGCCGACCAAGCGCCTCAGTACGGTTTTGACAAAAATCAATTGAAAAATGCGCACTGGTAAGCTGCTGAAATTTGTCTTTCTGTCTCAAAAAAACAGCCGGGATTTCATCCAGCATTTGTTCCATTCTCCTTAACTCCGCAAGCCCAAATCCCGCGAAATCCCTGCGCTCAGCCCAGTCGTGGGCGGCAGTAATGTGAATGGTATAGTCGAAATATGTTTTTAAGCGCCTCCGGAAATCGTCCCATTGGTCAATTCTGAAATGTCTGTAATGCGCAAGCAAGTCGGTATGCGGCGCGCGCTGGTCGCTGGTAAGATATAGTTCCTTGATACTTACACCGCATTCAGTCTCATCAAACAAAGCTTCCCGAAACGCATTCAGGTCAGCGACAGTCTTGTCGATAGCCCGGCTCTCCTGCGTAAACTGTCTTTCAAGAAAAACGGCATCGAGACTATAATTCTCCTTCCGGTATGCATCTACGTCCTCGATCTGCGCCGCGATTTGCCGGTATAATGCCGCCCTGTCATTTTTGAAATCATGGATCAATGCGACAAACCTGTCCATTCCAATTGTTTTGAGCCGCTGGTGCACCACATCCAGTGCAGCCCGTTTCTGACAAACCAGCAGCACCCGCTTTCCCCTGGAAGCGAAGTCCGACATCAGGTTACATATCAGCTGAGACTTGCCACTTCCCGGCGGTCCCTGCACCACGACCGATTTGCCCGTTTTTACCTGTAAAATGATATCCTCCTGCGCTTCGTCAACCGGAAATGGCGTCAGAATTTCTTCCTCCCTCACTTTTGACACATTTGATTGTGCCGCCAGAGACAAGTTATTTTCCTGATCTTCCGTGTAGCCTTCCTCTTCCGCATTAATCAATGGAACAGAAAACGGCTGCTCGTCAAAAGCGGTAATCAGCGCATTGTAGTCAGGCACAAGGTAAGAACCCGCTTGCGGGAAAATACCCAAAACAGCCTCTGGGTATAGCTTTAACTCTCCGTTCCGGCAAGTGTTATCCAGCTCCGACGCTTTCTCCGCCGAGAATGCAACGAGCTTTTCGTCAAATAATTCCTGATTGAAGTTGATACGGAATGGCGTTGTTTTCAGCCACTCGTAAAGCTGGGTCCTGAATTCCAGGAAATCTTTGGGAAAGTCCTCAAACGATTTTTCAAGAATTTCGTCAGGTAGGGAAGTCTCGTTGAAATGCGCGTAAGCGAGTGCGAAGCTTTGATTTAAGACTACATTGCCTTCTTCCCGCAACTGCAAACACCATTGTTCCCGGTCCATTTTCAGCGTAACAGGAAAGAACAACAGCGGAGCGTGAATGGAAGTACCGTCTGACAGCTTGCCCTTTACAAAAGGATAGCCGACAAACAAATCCTGTGAACCCCGTTCCTCGGCTATAAACTGCTCGGTCCTGCTGATCTTCCGTAGCCGTTTGCTGATTTGATTTACCTTCTCGTAACGCGGATCGGCCACGTCGCAGACAGCAATGCGAGCCTTTTGCTGCACAAGCTGTCTGACCAGATCAATGGAAGGTTTTTCAAGAACAAAGTCCGTATCATGAAGATCAATAAACTGCTCCGCTGCCAGATGCGTGAGGAGCAGTGACTTATTCCTAGTACTTAAATTTGTCAGTCGTTTTAAATAGGCTTTCAGAATCCGCTTCATACATACTTCAACGATCCTGCACGCTAGCTATTTGAAAGTACTTTCTCTTCGTTCGTGTCCTTTTTCGGAAATACAACGGAAGCCAGGATACTGATTGCAAGGATTCCGATGATCACGTAAAGTGAATAGATCGTTTCGAAGCCAACCGATTCCAGGTAGCTGTGAGCCAGCATTTTCCCTCCAATAAATACAAGCAGAACGCCCAGACCATATTTCAGGAATCGGAACAGGCCCATAATGTTGCTGAGGAAGAAGAACATGGAACGCAATCCCATGATTGCGAAAATGTTGGAGAAGAAAACGACGTATGGATCTTTTGTAACGGAGAAAACCGCCGGAACGGAATCGACCGCAAATATCAAATCTGTAAATTCAATGATCAGTACCACAACGAACAGTGGCGTAAGCATCCATTTGCCCTTCTTCTTCACAAAAAAATGCTCTCTTACGTATCTTGGAAAAACAGGCAGGTATTTGGAAGCAAACTTTACAACAGGGTGCTTGGCCGGATCGATCTTTTCTTCTTCTCCACCCTCAAAAAATATCTTACCACCCTGATAAACGAGCAATGCACCAAAAACAAGGATGATCCATTCAAAGCGCTGCATCAATGCGGAACCCACAAAAATAAACACGAACCGCATTCCTATCGCGCCGAGTACACCCCACAAAAGTACTTTCTTATAGTACTTCGGCCGCACACCAAATGACGCGAAGATCAGGATGATGACGAAGATATTATCAACAGACAATGCATATTCGAGCAAGTAGCCGGTAATAAATTCCAGCGACATGTTTTTACGGTATACTTCAACACTAGCCTCGAAATTGCCTGGAATCAGCGTCAGGTGAGGCGCGTATTTATCTTTGATGCTTTCCAGCTGAGCGTAGTTGTCTACGCCATGAATGAGATCACCGTGCGTTCTTATGATCAGGTAAAAGCCCATTGCCAGGGCAATCCACACGATCGTCCACGCAGCAGCCTCCTTGAACTTGACTATATGGTCTTTTCTGTTGAAAAAAACACCCAGGTCAAGAAGAAGCATAATGGTAATAACCAGTATAAAACCTGCGAAAAACAATACTTCGTTGGAAAGTAACATGAAAAAACGCTGTTATGTATTTTGGACTTAGAGACAACATCCGACTGAAAATGGCCTTCACAGCCTGCATTGCCTACTCAGAAGGATAAAGGTAATCAAAATATGAAATGGATCGTCGAAAACGGACGGACGGCAAAAACCACAAGCCGATCTGAAAGTTTTTCCTGATAAAACCGCGCCAGCTTTATGGAAGAGATTTCAGGTAAGTAAAAAAAGTTTACGGGTTATAGTACGTGATTTACAATTTGTTAATTAGTCTGCTCAGATTTTTTGTTAAATATTTGTTGTAAAAACTTGCGTCAAATAGTGCGTGTACATACATTTGCACCACGATAACCGAATCGGTTACGCGAAAGTAGCTCAGCTGGTAGAGCGCGACCTTGCCAAGGTCGAGGTCGCGGGTTCGAACCCCGTCTTTCGCTCAGAGAGCAAAGCACCGGAAACGGTGCTTTTTTTCTCTTAGGTACCATCACAAAATTATGGCACTGGCCGGGGTGGTGGAACTGGTAGACACGCAGGACTTAAAATCCTGTGAGCCGAAACGCTCGTACGGGTTCGATTCCCGTCCCCGGTACCAAAAATGAGAAGCGGCTTTGAACAATTTTCAAAGCCGCTTCTCATTTTTAGCTGAGTTCCAAAACAACCTCCACCATTTCCTCCTTCCCACTTCCGCATACCCCACAACAGTAGCTTTCGGGAAGGGACTCGAAAGGTGTATCTGGTGCAATGTTTTGCTGCTCGTCGCCATACTGCGGATCGTAGACTGTGAAACAGTCCGGGCATTGGTGAAGTACCTTACCCTGCTCTGGTTGTTGCTGCAATTCTTCGTCCGCAGTAAAGGCGAGATGCATTCCGAGTTTTGAGCGTTGATTACTAAACCTGCGACAGAGCTTTTCGAGCTGCACAGCCAGCTGCATTCTGTATAAACCTTTTTCAAAAGCCACGAGTCGGCGACTGTTCGGGTTGAAGTTTTCGGTATAATAAATGTCGTACAGACTGAAAACCGCCAGCTGACCGATTCGTAGCAATGGACGTTTTTTTATCAATATCGAGCCAAATACTTCTGATTTCGGTCGCGTTTGAATGCCGAAACAAAGTCCGAAAGTGCGTGTATCGTGTTTGTCGAAATACTGGATCAGCTCCTTTTTGAGTACAGAACCTTCTTCGTGATGGTCTTCCGTTTGCCACGCCAGTTCGTTAGCAGCGTGCCTTACATTGATATTGTGTTTACCCAGTATACTGCTCCAATCGCCCCTGTACTGGTCTTCAATCCCTTTTATAATCAGCGACTTCCATGGCGTAATGCATATTTCGCCGATCTTCGTTTTCATGCAAAGCGCACAAACATCCAGTAAAAAATCGACAGAAAACAATTCATCGCGCCGGTATAAACCCAGCCAAGTCCGCGATTTGTAGCGGTTAAAACCTTCGTAGTAAGGAAGTGAAAATGAGGGCAGCTCAACCTCATTTGTCGCTGGCTGGGATATATATTGAATGCGCGCATTGACGGACGCGAACAAAGTTTCTTCATCTACAAACTCCTCTTCCAGCAAACAGGTTTCCACTGCATTGGCAACCTTTCCAATCTCATTCGTATAAACCAGCTCCCGCCACCTGAAAACCACATTGCTCTGTTTCGGACGTACATATAAGTACCAAAAATGCGGCTCGGGCGAAGAAATGAAGTTAAGGTTACCTGTAAAAAATGGCGTAAAACTCTGGTTTGAATCGGAGATATTGACTTTCAATGCAGGCTGATAATCAAAACAATCCAGTACCGAATGGTATTCATTTGCAAGCAGCCACTGCCCGGTCCGGAAAACATCCTCCCCGCAATAGGAGCTCACGATGTTCGGATTGCGATCGGTATTTATCTCGTAGCGGACAGATGCATTTTTCAGGTTTTTTTCCAAAAAACGCATTTCTTCGTAATGCACAGTCATCAGCAGTTGCTGCCGTGCGCCAAAACGCACTTTATGTACATTGGCTTCTCGGGCAGCCAGCAAAACCTCCTTTAAAAAGCCCGGAGAGGCAATCCCGCCCGGCAGGTTGATCTTTACATGATAATAATCTCTCATCTTTTCACCGCGTTCATTGTAAACATGATCATTCCTGCGCAACAACCAGCGAGCGCTCCATTACCCTTTCGAGGATAGCACGCACTTCGGGCCGGCACGAGCCGCAGCCAGTACCAGCACCGGTCTTTTTACATAAATCCTGAAAATCGTCACAACCATTTACAATGGTGTTTTCAAGATTTCCTTCACCTACATTGTTGCAGGAGCAAACCACTTTTCCTACCAGCGGATCGGCCGGCTTACTCGCCCTGAGCAACTGCAAACGCTTTTCCGAAAGCTCCGTACCACTTGCAATCAGGTCACGGAATTCGGCAAACTCATTTTTATCCCCGATCATGATCGCGCCTACCAGCTTGTCACGGTACACAATGCATTTCTTGTAATACCTTTTGGATTGATCCGTAAATACAATTTGCTCATAAGCGGGATCATTTGGCGGCACTTCCGTGAGCCCGATGCTGCACAAATGCAAGCCTTCCATTTTCAGGATATTCATCGAAATACTTCCTTTGTAAGGCTGCGTAATATCTCCTGCCAGGAAACCGGCAATTACCCCGGCCTGTTCTTCGGCAGCCAATGTGATCCCCCACATTCTTCCGTTCCATTCCGCAATTTCACCGGCGGCATAAATGTCCGCATCGGAAGTTTGCATATAATCAGTTACGACCACCCCACGCTTGCATTCCAGGCCGGCTTCCTGAGCGAGCTCGATATTGGGCACAGTTCCCATTGTCATCACCACCACCTGACAGTCCAGCTTTCGTCCCGATTTCAGCCGGATACCTTCTACTTTTTCAGTGCCAGAAAATGTGGCTACTTCATCATTAAAAAACACTTCAACTCCCCTGTCAAGCAACTCCTGATAGAGCAGCTCACTTGCAAGTGAATCGAGTTGGCGCTCCATAAAACGGCCGCTACGCTGGATTACGGTCACTTTTACATTCATTTCGCGAAAAGAAGCAGCCAGTTCCAAACCCAGAATACCTCCGCCAACAATCACCGCGTGCGGCTCCGGCTGTGTTAAAAACGGCAGCAAAGCATCTGCGTCCGGGCGCGATCGCATATTAAAAATACCGCGCAGCTTGGGCACACTTTTCGGCATAAAAGCGCGACTGCCGGTTCCAAGGATCAATTTATCGTAAGTATGTTCCTGCCCTTTATCATCAATAATCGTCTTGTTTTTACGATCAATGTGAACAATGCCGGTTCCTTTGTGGACAACAATGCGCTGACAGTCAAATTCATCCTCACGCAACCTGACCAGCTGTTGCCACTGCTGCGCGCCGCTGATGTAGTCGGGCAACATGACCCGGTTATAAAATGGATTAATTTCCTTTGAAAAAACATGGATTTCATCTTCCTGATTCAACTTTCGGTACGCATTGATAAAGCCCAGCCCGGCGGAACCTGCTCCAATAATGATAATCTTTTCAACAGGTTTTTGGTATAATGAGACCTCAACCGCCGAGAATTTAAAATCCGGCTCTTTCGATTTTGGATCTACCAATGCATTGGTCAGGTTATTGGCCCTGACTGCATTACTTCCTAAAATCTTCCCCCAATGCATGGGCAGAAAACAAAGTCCGGGTCGCACATCGCCGGTCAGCTGCGCTTTCACGCGCACCTCTCCTCTCCTGCCTTTCACGATTACCAGTTGTCCCTCCGCGATATTCCTCAGTGTCGCGTCTGCCGGGTTTATTTGTAAAAATGGCTGGGGAATGTGCTTGTTAAGCCGCGCTACCTTCCCCGTTTTAGTCAATGTATGCCACTGGTCGCGGATCCGGCCGGTGGTCAATATCAATGGAAAATCCGCATCAATGGGTTCTGATGCATTTTCATCGTCTACCGCGTGGATCTGAGCTCTTTTGTTTGGAGTATAGAATTGATGATCACTAAAAAGCCGCTGCTGGCCCGCAGTTATATTACTTTCCTGCGTTTGCAATGAAAACGGCCACTGTACACTTCTGTTTTTTTGTAAAAAATCGTGGCTTACCCCGGTCACGTCGATATGCGTCCCGGCTGTGATTTTCACGTATTCATCGTAAACCTCAGCTGCATTGGCATAGTTGAAAGAACTGCCAAAACCCATTTTTTCAGCAAAGCGCCAAATAATCTCAGCATCAGGCAAAGCTTCGCCCGGCGAGTCGACCACCTTGGGTAAGTGGGTAATGCGCCTTTCGGCATTCGTCATTGTGCCTTCTTTTTCAAGCCAGGCCGAAGCGGGCAAAACCACATCCGCAAACTGCACGGTATCTGCACGATTGGATACATCCTGAACCACCACAAACCGCGCCTTTTTCAATGCGCTCTCCACCGCATTCATATCCGGCATACTCACAAGCGGATTGGTATTGATGATCCAGATCGCTTTCAGCTGATCGTTTTCCAGTGCCTCAAACATTTCGGTCGCGGTCAACCCGGGTTTGGCGCCGATTTGTACCGGAGTTTGCCAGAAATCTTCCAGTTCCTGCCGGTGAGCTGCGTTGGTCACTTCCCGGTGGCCGGGCAAAATGTTCGCCAAACCGCCCGTCTCCCGTCCGCCCATTGCATTCGGCTGACCAGTGAGTGAAAATGGTCCATTACCCGCCTTCCCAATCCGGCCTGTTATCAAATGCAGGTTGATCAGTGAAAGATTTTTATTAACACCAATCACAGACTGGTTCAGCCCCATTGTCCAGAAAGAAAGAAACCCTTGAGACTCTCCGATCCATTTGGCTGCGAGTGCAATATCTTCCGTGGCTACCCCGCATAACTCGGCAGATTCGGCGAGCGTGCGCTGCATTACCTTCTGGCGGTAAGCTTCAAAACCATCGGTATGGTTTGTTATAAAATCATCATCAGTATAGCCATTTTCGATCAGCAACCTTCCAATTGCGTGGTTTAAAACAATGTCGGTACCCGGTATGATCTGCAAATGCAGGTCCGAAGAGCGGGCGGTATCGGTTTTTCGGGGATCAACACAAATGAGCCTTACACCAGGATTCGCAGCTTTGTGCGCCTCCACGCGCCGCCAGATAATCGGGTGGCACCAGGCCGGGTTTGCGCCGGTGACGTACATCACATCCGCCGCTTCAATATCGTCGTAGCAAACAGGAACACTATCTTCCCCGAGCGACATTTTATAACCTACGACAGCCGAACTCATGCAAAGCCGCGAATTGGTATCGATGTTATTGGAGCCTATAAAGCCTTTGATCAGCTTGTTGACCAGGTAATATTCTTCTGTCAAGCATTGACCCGAAACATAAAATGCGACTGAATCCGGACCGAATTTCTTGATAAATGTTTTGAAAACAGCCGCAGTCCGCTCCAATGCATTGTCCCAGCTCACGCGCTGCATCGGCATCGAACGGTTCATCCGCATTTGCGGGTAAAGCAGCCTGTCCGACTGGTCCATTACCGTATAATGCAGGTTCATTCCCTTGGAGCAGAGCATACCTTTATTGGAAGGGTGCGTTTTGTCCCCTTCCAGCGAAAGCCGGCCATTTGCTTCTTTGGTAACCACCACCCCGCAGCCAACGCCACAGTAACAGCAGGTGGATTTGTAGGATGTTAGTTTCAATTTTTAATGAGTGAATGACCGGGTCGCCGGTGCGATGAATGAATGAATTAGTGAATTAGCCAACGGGGAACGGGTGAATAGAACTCCCGCAGCGCAGCGAGCGGCAAGCATCCCGCAAACGCATCCTGCAAACGCAGCGCAGCGAGCGCCAGGCCAATCGCCCCAATCCATTTCCGTCGGCTTCAGCCAACGGAAGAGGGGGATGGAGATAGGCTTTCTGATATGATGGATTCTGTTTTTTCAAAATTGACCAGCGCGACTACTGCGGCCACACAGGCGATAGCGCCGCCGATGTACATGAATGCATCCGAGTAGGAAATAGAACTGGATTTGAAAAGAAAACCTGCAAGCACCGCCCCTACATTACCACCAGCACCCACGATCCCGCTCACTGCCCCCATCGCTCTCCGGTTGATAAACGGAACAATCGCATAGGTAGCTCCATTGGCCATTTTGAGAAACATCGCGAAGCCGAGCATGGTAATTACTGCTACGGTCAGACTGTTACTCTGGGCAAAAAGCGCAATCCCGATGCCTTCGAGACACAACAATGCAGCCAGTAACCTGCCTTTTCCAAGCATTCCGTACTTGTTCCCAACCTTATCAGCCACAATCCCGCCGATAGCGCGGGCGAAAATGTTCATAAAACCGAAAGCACCTGCGAGCAGCCCGGCAGTAGCCAGCGACGCGTCGAAGTTTTCGGAGAAATAAAGTGCAGCTACATTGTCGAAGGTGATCTCAATTCCAAAACAGGCACCGTACGCAAGAAAAAGCGCCCAGGTGCGCGGGTCTTTCGCTGCTTTTGCCAAAGTACCTTTTACTTTCACAGCCTTGGTATCCGTTACATTCAGATCCTCGAAATTTCCCGCAGGAGTATCTTTTGTAAAGAAGTAGTAAACGAATGCAAAAATGAAAAGAGCCGCGCCGGGAATGATCATCGCCACGCGCCAGGCAGATTCAGGCAGGTAACCCAGACTTATAAAAAAACCGAAAACAAGCGGCATTGCCATATTGGTGATACCACCGCCTAGATTCCCCCAGCCTCCGGCCACCGCATTGGCAGTACCTACTATCTTCTTGTCAAACATCACCGAAGTATGGTATTGCGTGATCACAAACGACGCGCCGATCACCCCGATAGCCAGCCTGAAAAGCAAAAACGATTCATAAGAATGCACCAGCCCGACTGTCATCACGGGAATGGAGCAGATGCCCATCAAAGCCGCATAGGTTTTTCGCGGCCCCCACGAATCACACAATTTCCCGATCAGAATGCGGGCAACTACTGTCGCGGCTACTGATGCGATGATGATGTTTCCGATTTCTTCTTTACTTAAACCCAGGTCTTTTTTGATAATCGGCATCAAAGGTGCGAGACCGAACCAACCGAAAAAGCAGAGAAAAAACGCCATCCAGGTCAGGTGAAAAGTACGCATTTGTACACCCTTGAAACTAAATACATTCAGCTTCTCGAGCGGTTTCTGAGTTGTTTCCATCGTAATAAGAGTTGAAAGGTGAAGATTTGACTTGGGGAATTATTTGATAAACTCCGGTTTGATATTGATCATCAGATAAGCCCAGTTGGCCATGTTCTGAGGATTGGGAATGTTCTTGACAACCGCCAAACTGCTGCTCGGCAAAAAAGTGCAGTAACCCGCCTGAAAGCTGATCGCATTGGTCAGGCTGTAAGTGGCAATCACATCCAGCTCGCTCCCGAAGTTGGCCGACAGCTTCTGGTTCTCTGCATTCCGAATAGGCGCGGCGCTTGAAAACTGGTGCAGGTCAGCCTGTATCAGCCACTTTGGAGCAGGTTTAATTAAAGTATTAATGTAAAAGTCTTTCAGTCCGCCCCGGCCAAATCCATTGGCTGCATAGAAATAGTCCATTTGTCCCCAAAACTTGTGCGGCGTTCCGTAAAGCGGGTCGAATGTGTGGTTTTTGGCTGATCCTGCCTGACTTCCCGAGGTATAATCAAAGCCCGGGCCCACTGCAAAACGGCTGTTTGCATTGTACAAGCCGCGTACCGAATAAAGCCATGCGTCGAGCGACAGCCCATCTTTGTCTTTCCCTGTCTGGTAATGCGCGCTTGCGGTTAGATTCCAGTATTTACCCAACTTGGTCTCAAAATACGGTCCGATTGTAATGCGGTTCCAGGTACCGTTTCTCAGCTCTTTCTTTCCGGTAGAATCCTTTGAATATTTCTGAAAATCGTCTTTAAAAATCAGGAATGAAGCTTTTCCATTCTTTGTCTTTTTACCAAAATATACAAACTGCATTGACTTATACATCGTCCCGATTGCATTGGTACCGGCCGGATAACCCACCGGAACACCATCGTACAAAGTGCCGCTTTTAACCTCACGGTTTTGGTTATACGCAACCCCGATGTGCGCTGTCCAATTCTTGTTTTCATATTTGAGCAAAACCGCATCGTGGCGCCTGGCTTGCTGCAGCCAGTCGAGATTACCGAGCAGCCGGCTGTCGTCGTACAGCAATTCCTGCCGCCCAATCTTGATCGCCAGCATTTTACCCGCATTTGCCTGTCCGGTATCCAGCAAGCTAATCTGTGCCCAGGCTTCGTGGAGCATTAATCCGTTTGCAGCCTGATTGGTAATGCGGTTATTGGTAGAAGCATCCTGTCCCCAGACCCGCACATCCTGAACTGCGGTGAAAAATTGCATGCGGTACCCCGTATAACCTGCATTCAGGCGCGTGCGCTGGGATGTAAAGAAAGCGGCTTTGTCGTTTTTGGACAATGGACTTCCCTGTCCGTGCAGCAGCTCGGTGCGCGTACGGAACTGGCCCGATAATGTGAACTGTGCATTCGCATTGGCGCATATCAGTAAACCGCAGGCTGATAATCCTGCAATGAATAGGAATAAAGTTCTTTTCATCCCGGTGAAAGGTTGGAGGTGGTTGTTAACAGGATATCCCGGCGTGTTGCAGGTATTCGTATGCATAAGAGGGGTGTAGCGCGACTACTTCACCCATCATCATAATCGCGGGCGTGCCTATTCCGTGCTCGCGCACCAGCTCAGGCATTTCCCAAACCTGCCCGATTACACTTTTTTCATCTGGCCGGGTACCATTCTGGATTACCGCCATTGGTAAGTGTCCACGACCGAAATGTTTATACAGCTCACAGATCTCATTCAGTTTGTTCAATCCCATTAAAACCACCACCGTCGCTTTCGATTGTACTGCCAGGCGCAGGTCGTCGGACAAAGTCCCGTCCTGTGTAGTTCCCGTAATCACCCAGAAGCTCTCGCTCACGCCCCGGCGGGTTACCGGTATTTCCATGGAAGCAGGTACCGCAATGCTGCTGGACACACCTGGGATCACTTCGACCGCAATTCCGTAGTCACGTGCATACTGCATTTCTTCGTGGCCACGACCGAACACAAATGGGTCGCCACCTTTTAAACGAACAACGTGACCTTTCTTTCGGGCGAGACGAACGATCAAACCGTTGATCTCATCCTGGGTGAACGATGTTTCTCCCACTTTTTTGCCTACGTAAATTTTCATGGCGTGTGCTGGCGCAAAATCGAGCAGCGTATTGCAGGCGAGCTCGTCATACAATACTACATCTGCCTTTTCAAGTGCTCTGACCCCTTTTAGGGTGATCAGCTCTCCGTCGCCCGGGCCGGCTCCTACCAATGTGAGTTTTGCTTCCATTTTCGCTGGTATCATAGGAGTGAATATTAAAAATGTACTATGCGTAGTAGTTACTTATCATAGTTATTGGTGCATCAAAATTAGAAGCTAGATTTTACAAAACAAGCATTTGACCAAAATTTATATTTGTATTTGACTATAATTGCAAATATAAAATTAGGAAATTGACTATTAGCCATTTAATTTTGGAAGCACTTATACCAGTACACTTTACAAAGGAATTGAAATAGTACAACAAAATACTTATTGGTTCACAAATTGATAGTTACTATTTACTATGAAACAAGAATTGGAGATCAGAATTGTAGTAATCGGCAACGGAATGGTTGGTTTTAAGTTTTGTGAAAAACTATTGTCGAAGCGGAAAGAAGGGCAGAACATTGCGCTCACAGTATTCGGAGAAGAGCCTCGCGTTGCCTACGATCGCGTACATTTAAGTGAATTATTTGCCGGTAAGTCTGCCGATGACCTTACCCTCGCCAAAGAAGAATGGTATACTGACAATGGAATTACACTGTATCTGTCCGACCCGGTAGTGGATATCGACAGAGATAGTAAGCTCGTGCGTTCACACCATGGACATGTAGTGCATTATGACTACCTGGTTATGGCGACCGGCTCCGGCGCATTTGTACCCACTATTCCGGGGGTCGAGAAAGATGGCGTTTTTGTATACCGTACCATTGAAGACCTCGAACTGATCCAGACCTATGCGCGCAAAGCAAAAAGAGGCGCCGTGATTGGAGGCGGGTTACTGGGACTTGAAGCTGCCAAAGCTTTGCTTGACCTGGGTTTGCAGGAAGCGCATGTAGTGGAATTTGCGTCACGCCTTATGCCGAGGCAGATCGACGATGCTGGCTCGCGGATGTTGCAAAACCAGCTCGAATCGCTTGGGTTACATATACATTTATCGAAAAACACGCAGGAGATCAAAGGCGGTGATTGCATTGAAGGAATGCAGTTTGCCGATCAGTCTTTTCTGGAAGTTGATATGCTGGTGATTTCCGCGGGAATCAGGCCGCGCGACGAACTGGCTAAAATAGCAGGGCTGGAAACACATCCGAGAGGCGGGATCGTGGTGAACAACCAACTGCAAACTTCCGATCCATTCATTTTTGCAATCGGCGAATGCGCGCTGGCACATCACATGATTTACGGATTGATCGCGCCGGGATATGAAATGGCTGATGTGGTTGCGACGCAGATTACAGGCGGAGAAAAGGAGTTTCTTCCATTCGATATGTCCACGAAGCTCAAACTGATCGGCACAGACGTTGCCAGTTTCGGCGATCCGTTTATAGAAGAGCCCGCTTGTACTACCGTGCGTTATGAAAACAAGGCAAAAGGCATTTACAAGCGAATCAATGTAAGTCTAGACGGAAAATCGCTGCTTGGAGGGATTCTCGTCGGTGATGCGGAGCAGTACAATATGCTTTTGCAAACCTGTAAAAACAAAACAATACTACCTCCCGATTCCGAAGATCTGATTTTAGGATCAAGAGGCGGAGAAGAAACAGGCGCGGGCGTGATGAGCTTCCCCGACGATGCATTGATTTGCTCCTGCGAGGCTGTGACGAAAGGGATGATCTGCCAGGAGGTTAATGAAAAAGGCCACCGGAATATAGAAGCAATAAAAAAATCCTGCAAAGCGGGTACCGGCTGTGGCGGCTGTATTCCGATGGTCAAGGATATTATCGCAGGCACATTGAAGCTAAATGGCGTTTACATCCGGAATGTAGTTTGCGAGCATTTTGATTATTCAAGACAGGAGTTGCTTGATCTTGTCAAGATGAATGGGCTGAAAACCTACAATACAGTTCTGGATACCTTCGGAAAAGGTGACGGCTGCGAAACCTGCAAGCCGCTGGTCGCTTCCCTGCTCGCTAGTTTATGGAATGAAAATATCCTTCAAAAAGACCGCGCACCTATCCAGGATTCAAACGACCGCTTTTTAGCCAACATTCAAAAAGGAGGAACTTACTCGGTTGTACCGCGGATTCCAGGCGGCGAGATAACGCCGGAGAAACTGATCGTGATCGGCCAGGTAGCTCAGAAATATGGTATGTATACCAAAATCACCGGCGGCCAGCGCATTGATATGTTCGGCGCGCACCTAGGCGACCTGCCGCTGATCTGGGAAGAGCTCATCGGGGCAGGTTTTGAGAGCGGTCACGCTTACGGAAAATCGCTGCGAACCGTAAAAAGCTGTGTGGGTTCAACCTGGTGCCGGTTTGGAGTTCAGGATTCTGTGAGTTTCGCCATTGAAGTAGAAAATAGATATAAAGGGCTGCGATCGCCGCATAAACTCAAATCGGCAGTCTCGGGCTGCATCCGGGAATGTGCCGAGGCGCAGAGTAAAGATTTTGGGATCATAGCAACTGAAAAAGGCTGGAATTTGTACGTATGCGGCAATGGAGGATCAAAACCGCAGCACGCACAGCTGCTCGCTACCGATGTAGACAAAGAAACCTGCCTGCGCCTGATTGATCGCTTTTTAATGTTTTATATCAAAACCGCCGACCCACTTACCCGCACTGCGACCTGGCTAAACAAAATGGAGGGCGGATTGTCATACCTCAAAGCAGTGGTAGTCGACGACGTACTTAGCATTGCCGCTGAACTTGAAAGCGAACTCCAGCAACTGATCGACGTATATCAATGCGAATGGAAAGAAGTAGTAGAAAGCCCCGAACTACGCAAACGTTTCTCCCACTTCGTAAACACCCCGGCAAAAGATCCATCGGTTCAGTTTGAAGAAATGAGGGAACAGAA
This sequence comes from Dyadobacter sp. Leaf189, assembly GCF_001424405.1. Lineage (GTDB taxonomy): Bacteria > Bacteroidota > Bacteroidia > Cytophagales > Spirosomataceae > Dyadobacter. The sequence goes on along the minus strand of NZ_LMPS01000001.1, from coordinate 937,449 downwards.
AAGAGCGAAGGAGTGGGTTTAGGGAGCTTTTAGCTGTTAGCTGTTAGCTATTGGCGACTGCCTGCTGGTATTGAGAGACCTTTTAATTAAATCAGAAAAACCTGAAAGCTAACAGCTAACAGCCAATAGCTTCTAGGCCCCAAATATTCTAACAATCAAAAACATTCATTTCATGGAAACTGAAACAACAGTAACCTGGCATGTAGCCTGTCAAGTGAGCGATATACCGGAAGATGGCGGCGGTTGTGCGCTGATTGACGGGAAACAAATCGCTATATTTAATTTCGCAAGAAGAGGCGAATGGTACGCCACAGATAATGAATGTCCGCACCGGCAGCAAATGGCCGTGGCGCGCGGGATGATCGGGAGCCAGGATGGTGAACCGAAAGTGGCTTGTCCTTTTCACAAAAAAACCTTTTCATTGCAAACCGGGCATTGCCTCAATGACGATGCTTATCAAATCAAAACCTTTCCGGTGATGGTGAAAGAAAACCTGGTATATATCGGAATATGAGCAAATGGATAGACTCGACAAACGGGTAGCAGGTAGTCTGACAAGGTTTTATGTGGTCGCATTATGCGTAGTTGCATTACTGACGCTCAGCGGCTTATTCCTGATCAGAAAAACAATTAGTAACCTCAACCACGACAGTCGGGTAGTAAATGTGGCGGGGCGCCAGCGGATGTTAAGCCAGCGCCTGACGAAGCTTGCATTGCTCAAAATCAGCGGTACAGCGCACAGGGACTCGGCCCGTTTTTCGGAACTGCTGGATCTCTGGAAAACAAGTCACGAAAATCTTGCAAACCGGAGACTGGCCGTCGAGGACGGGTTTGTAACCTGGAAAAGTCCGCTACTGGATCAGATGTTCACCGAGCTCGAACCGGTATTTGACGAAATGTACACGCAGTTTCTAATCATTGAGCGTGATACCTCGACCCAGGCCAGCGAGCAGGGATTACAAACCATTTTAGAGAATGAACCCCGCTTTCTTGCCAAAATGGACAAGATCGTTTTCCAGTTTGACCGCGAAAGTTTCGAGCGGCTGGAAAACCTGGAAAGGATAGAATGGATCCTGGATATCATGACCATTCTGGTACTGCTGGCTGAGGGATTGCTGATTTTCAGGCCGGTGGTAAATACAACCCGGCGTGTTGTAAGAATGCTGACCGAGTCTGAGAATGCATTGCAGCTTTCTAACCAAAAACTGAAACAAGCCAATTTACAGCTCTTGGAAGCACAAAATGAGTTGTTGCGCGTCGAAGAAGAGAAGTACCAGATGAAACTGGCAGAAAACCAGATCAGAGCAGCTTCGCTGATTGAAGGACAGGAAGAAGAACGTAAACGGTTTGCACTGGAACTGCACGACGGGATTGGGCAAATGCTGACCGGGCTCAAATTGCATGCTGAAAAGCTCAAATCGGTGCAGTTTCATGATGAAAAACACAAGCGGCAGTTCGAAAAGCTTGTGGCGCTCGTGCAGGACATTATCCAGACTACGCGACAGGTATCTTTCAATCTGATGCCTTCGGTACTGAATGATTTCGGACTTGCTGCCGCATTGAAACTGCTTTGTGACCAGACAGCCGAAATTGCCGGTGTGCGGGTTGATTTTGAAGGAGATACCAGTTCAAGAATCGCTATAAGCGGCATTATGGAAACGAGCCTGTACCGGATCGCACAGGAAGCACTTAACAATGCGATCAAGCACGCCGGGGCTGATCGCATTAAGATTAAATTGGAACAGAGCAGTAATCGTATTATTTTGGAGATCGCCGACGATGGGAAGGGTTTTGAAATGGATCAGCTGAAAACAGAGGGCGGGTTTTCGACTTCCGGCAATGGAATGGAAAATATCCGCACAAGGAGCCAGCTGCTCAATGCCAGATTGAATATCTCCTCCAAAATCGACGGTGGCACCAGGCTCGTCCTGGAAGTCGAACTATGAACTGTCACTCCTTTTTAAAGCAGAATGCGTATACGGATTTTGGTTGTCGACGACCACTCGGTTGTCAGGCAGGGAATTATCACCCTGCTCGAAGATGAAGAAGACCTGCTGATTGCAGGCGAAGCAGCCGACGGTGACGAAGTGTGGGATATGGTGGAAAAAGTGAATCCGGACGTGATTTTGCTTGACCTGACCATGCCGCGCGTACCCGGCCTGGACGTGATCAAACAGATCGTACCCGCATTCCCGAATGTTAAAATACTGGTTTTCAGCATGCACAACAATGCAGATTATATTGTAGCATCTGCATTAAGCGGCGCATCGGGCTACCTGCAAAAAGACGCGAGCCGCGACGAAATGCTTCTGGCGATCCGCGCCATTGCAAAAGGTGAGCTGTATTTTCCACCTTATGCCTCTTCCATTATCATCAAAAAACTGATGAAACAGTTGCTCGTGGCACCCGAACCCGCCCCGGCGCAGGAAGAGCTGGAAGGAAAATCGGTATGGAACCTGCTCACCCCGCGCGAGCAGCAGATCCTGAAATGCCTCATTGAGGGAATGAGCAGCAAGGATATAGCCGAAAAATTCGAGATCAGCTCCAATACGGTGGCCAACCAACGTGCCAGCATTATGAAGAAAACGAATGTAAAAAACACGGCAGAACTGGTAAGCCTCGCGCTTAAAAAACATTAACAAAAGCATGGTTACATCCCCCAGGCAATGCTCACCATTGCGCGCATTCCGATAGCAGCAACCCCTATCGAATTGTTTGGAAACCTGTCTCAATTTTTTCTACAAATATTGCTTACTGCTGCGTGTGCGGACTTTCATTTAGGTATGATTTAACCTATATTTGAAGTTTCCCAATTCTTAAAAGAGGTCGTCTCCTACTCTTTGGGAAGCATTTCGTCAACACTTATTACTTGTAGAAACCGGATAATGAAAGTATCTCCGTCCGAGCCATTTAAGATTGTTTATTCAATTTTGAACCATGAATATTTGGGGTATATTTTTGAAGCTTTCGCCGTACAGCTGAATGCACAAGGCGATTTTACGTTTCAGATCCAGAATATATCTTCCAAAAACGTCAAGGAGTTCAGAAGCGGGCTTGACGCCGGGGATTTTGAGCTGGTAAAACTGATCGACGATATTCAGCAAGATCTGGTAGTCCGGAAGTTTAACACCAAAAAGCTCAATGCGGTCGACTTCTTCCTTAAAGTTTACGACGCACAAAAAGGCGATAAGGCAATTCAGGAAGCCATCGCAAGCTACCTCGAAAATAGCAAAGCCCGGATCTTGGAAAAGCTGAATGGAAAGGACATTTTCATCATGGGAAGCGACGGTAACCCGCTCTGGAAACCTGTCGTCACCGAGCCTGAAAAAGCGACGATACGCTTTCATTTTGTAAGGAATGAAGATAACACACATTACTTCCCAACGATCCGCCACAAATACCAAAAGCTTGATTTTCAATATAAAAATGCATTTCTGATCTGCGAAGATCCTGCCTGGCTCATTGTCGACGGACATCTTTACAGCTTCGAAGGAAATGTGGACGGGAAGAAGATCAAGCCATTTCTGAACAAAAAATTCATTGCCATTCCGGGTCAGGTGGAGGAGCAGTATTACGGGCGCTTTGTTGCTCCGCTTATTGCTTCTTACGATGTGGCGGCCAAAGGATTTGAGATCAGGAATGTCTCGTCGCAGCCAAAAACGGTGCTGACCATCTCCGAATTTACAACAGCGCCTAAAAAGACGCCGGTGCTTTTCCAGGATTCAGAAGATGTGGAGGTGATCGAAGAGGAAGATAGCGACGTCACTTTTGATCTTTCGTTCCAATATGCAGGTTTTTCCTTTCATTACGACAGCTTCGCGCATCCGTCGAGTGTACACATGGAGAAGAAAGGGAATGATTACTTTTTCAACAAGGTAAGGCGTGATATCGATGGGGAAAGCAAGAATGTGCGACTTTTGAAGGAATGGGGGCTGAATATGCGCAATGGAAAGCTGCAAATGCCAAAGTCACAAGCTTTTGGCTGGTTGCAAGGCAATGCGATAACGTTATCTGAAAATGGCATCAGCGTAAGGCAGAATACCAGCGACAGCAAACGTTATTTCCTGGGGTACTCTTCCCTGGACATCTCGGTTCAGGAAGGCCGTGACTGGTTCGATATCAATGCAAAAGTGAAGTTTGGAGAGTTTGAGATCCCGTTTATACAGCTGAGAAGCTACATTCTGAACCGTAAGAAAGAATTTTTACTACCAAATGGAGAAACCGCAGTGATCCCCGAATGGTGGTTTACCAAATACTCTGAATTCTTTTCGTTCACCGAGCACGCCGAAGACGACGATCAGCTCCGGCTCCGGATGCACCATTTGGCATTGGTACAGGAACTGCAGGAGGAAAACCTCGCCACAACCGTAATCAGCAGAAAGCTCGAAAACCTTCGGAATTTCCAGCAAATTGAGCCTGTCGATCCTCCTGTGAATTTCAAAGGCACTTTACGGCCTTACCAAAAAACAGGTTACGACTGGCTTCAATTTCTCAAACAATACCGGCTTGGAGGTTGCCTGGCCGATGATATGGGTTTAGGGAAAACGGTCCAGACACTGGCATTGCTGCAATCCGAGAAGGAGAATGGCGCATCTAATCCTTCCATGCTGATCATGCCTACTTCACTGCTGTACAACTGGCAACTGGAAGCGAAGAAATTTACACCCGACCTGAAAGTTCTCCTTTATACCGGCACTAACCGGGAAAAGGATACAGCGCAATTTGATCAGTACGACCTGATTTTAACCTCATACGGGATTGTGAGGCTGGATATTGATATTATCGAAGCTTACCGGTTCAATTACATTATTCTTGATGAGTCGCAGGCCATTAAAAACCCGACTTCCATTATCACGAAGGCTGTACGAAAGCTTAATTCTTCCCACCGGCTCGTGTTGACGGGTACGCCGATTGAAAATAACACACTTGATCTGTGGTCACAAATGACCTTTGTAAACCCGGGTTTGCTGGGTAGTCAGTCATTTTTCAGGGACGAATTTCAGATTCCGATTGAGAAGAAAGGTGATGAAGATAAATCGAAGCGACTTTATAACCTGATCAAACCGTTCATTTTACGAAGGCTGAAATCGCAGGTAGCGACTGATCTTCCTGAAAAAGTCGAGAGTATCCAGTACTGTGATATGGTGGAAGAGCAGGAAAAAGCTTACGAGGAAGCAAAAGCCTACTATCGGAATCTGATTCTTCAAAGCATTGATAAAGAAGGCATTTCCAAGTCGCAGCTGGTTGTATTGCAGGGCCTTACAAAGCTCCGGCAACTCGCAAACCACCCGTTGATGGTTGATCCGAGATATAGTCACGGTTCGGGCAAATTCGAGGATGTGCTGCACAAGATGCAGACGGTTATGACTGAGGATCACAAAATCCTGGTTTTCAGCCAGTACATCAAACACCTTGACCTTTTCAGGCATTATCTCGACGAACGGAATATCAGATACGCGTATCTCGACGGCTCAACAAAGGACCGGCAGGAGCAGGTGGAAACGTTTCAGGAGCAAGCGGGTATCAAGATATTTCTGATCTCGCTAAAAGCAGGCGGCCTCGGGCTTAACCTCACCGCCGCCGACTACGTTTTCATTCTAGATCCCTGGTGGAACCCGGCCATTGAAGCACAGGCAGTAGACCGCGCACACCGCATTGGCCAGCACAGAACCGTTTTTACTTATAAGTTTATAACTAAAAACTCGGTAGAGGAGAAGATTCTTGCATTGCAGAAATCAAAGAAACAGCTCGCTGACGACCTGATTTCAAACGAAGAAGGTTTTATAAAATCGCTCAGCCGGGAAGATGTGTTGAATTTGCTGGCATAGCCGCTGGTACCTAAGGCACTTACTTTATCACTTGTACCCTATAATTTTGTCACCCTGAGCGGACCGGGCCGCCGGGCGGTCGAAGGGGCATAGTGCCCGCCCTTCGACTCCGCTCAGGGTGACAAGGTAAACAACTCCTTCTTCTTACCTAAACCGACAATGCAGACGCTTCGCGGCTGATCAATGCCTCACGGTCAGGACCGGTGGAAATGAATGTAATTGGCAACTTCAATTCCTCTTCCAGGAATTTTACATAAGCTACCAGCTCTTCCGGAATGGCATCAAAATCGTGGATACCGTCGAGGGAAGTTTGCCAGCCTTTGAATTCTTTATAGACCGGCTCAACAGACTCATCACATAGATCGTAAGGAAGCTGTTCTGTCAGCGTTCCGTCTGCAAGCTTATAGTTTGTACAAACCTTGATTGAATCAAAAACGGTAAGTACATCTACCTTCATCATAATCAGCTGGGTAACTCCATTGATCATGATCGCGTACTTCAATGCAGGCAGATCGAGCCAGCCGCACCGGCGAGGGCGACCCGTGGTAGCACCAAATTCACGGCCTTCCTGACGCATTTTCTCACCGGTTTCTTCCAGTAGCTCAGTTGGAAATGGACCGCTGCCTACGCGCGTGCAGTACGCTTTGAAAATTCCGAAAACCTCTCCTACCTGCTTTGGTGCAATACCAAGACCGGTACAGGCACCGGCAGCCATGGTAGTTGAGCTGGTTACAAACGGGTATGAACCAAAGTCAATGTCCAGCAAAGATCCCTGCGCTCCTTCTGCCAGAACCGTTTTGTTGTTGGCCAATGCATCGTTAACAACATACTCGCTGTTAACCAATGTGAACTGCTTCATGAATTCCACCGCAGCGAAGAAGTTTTCCTCAGCTTTTGGTAAAGCTTCTGCGTAATCATATTGATAGAAATCAAGGATCACCTTGTGGGCATCAACCAGTTTCTTGTATTTCTGTGCAAAATTCGGGGATAGCACATCTCCTACGCGCAATCCGAGCCTTGCAGTTTTATCCTGGTAAGCGGGGCCAATTCCTCTCAGTGTAGAACCGATTTTGGAATCGCCCTTCGAACGCTCGTAAGCTGCATCGAGCAATGAATGTGTAGGAACGATAATAGACGCTTTCTTGGAAACAACAAGGTTGCTCACAAGGTCAAGGTTGTATTTGCCGAGATTTTCAATCTCTCTTCTGAAAACGATCGGGTCTAGAACCACGCCGTTTCCTATAATATTCTGGATATCACTGCGGAAGATACCGGAAGGAATTTGGTGCAAAACGTGTTTGATACCATCAAATTCAAGCGTGTGCCCCGCATTCGGGCCACCCTGAAAACGGGCTACAACCTGGTAACGCGGCGCCAAAACGTCCACGATTTTACCTTTTCCCTCGTCTCCCCATTGGAGCCCAAGTAGTACGTCAACTTTCATTCAATTTTTGATTACTGAAACTATATGTGTAAGAATAAGATAGGCAGGAGCAAGCCCCTGCCTTAAAGGATATCAGATACTATCTGTCTTCGTATGCAGCCGAAGTTTCCCTCGGTACGTCGTTGCGGTTCTGGCAATTTTCCTTGGTACAGTTACCGTAGAAGATAAGTGAATGGTGCATCACGCTGAAATTCAGCATTTCGCCTACCATATTCTGTATAGACTGGATCCTTGGATCGCAGAACTCCATTACTTTATGGCAATCCGTGCAGATCAGGTGATCGTGTTGTTTGTTACCGTAAGACTTTTCAAATTGCGCCAGGTTTTTCCCAAACTGGTGTTTGGTCACAAGGTCACAATCTACCAAAACATCCAGCGTGTTGTAAACGGTTGCGCGGCTAACCCGGTACCGTTTGTTTTTCATGCTGATGTAAAGCTCATCTACGTCAAAATGATCTTCCCTGGTGTAGATCTCTTCCAATATCGCAAAGCGTTCAGGCGTTTTGCGAAGTCCTTTATTTTCCAGGTAAGCCGTCAGGATTTTCTTGGCGGCTTCGAAATTTGGTTTGCTGGCTTGTGGCATATCTCTGACTATTCTTGCGCGAAAATACGCTTTTTTATACTAAATCACAGTCAATCTGGTAATTTAACAATACCAGGGTCGACACAATTTAATAACACTGCCTGACGATAATCGTTCACCCAATCAGGTGTGGCTCAGGTTCGTGTCAAAGCGCTGTACGTTGTAAACTCCCTCTACCTGTTCCAGCTTATTAATCAGGATATCCAAATGCCGCGTATCCTGTACATAGAGCTTGATATCCCCATTAAACACGCCGTCTTTGGTATCAATTGTCAGTCCGCGCATGTTGATATGCAGCTCATTTGAAATGATACGCGTCACGTCATTCACCAGTCCCACGCGGTCTGTTCCAGACAAATAGAGCCCTGCGAGGAAGGCTTCATCCTTGTTAGATTCCCATTTGGCCTTGATAATACGGTTACCATGTTTGGACATCAGTTCGGCCGCATTCGGACAGGTAGTCCGGTGTATTTTAATGCCTTCGTTAATCGTAACAAAACCAAAAACGTCGTCGCCAGCAATCGGATTGCAGCAGGCGGCAAGCTTGTAATCGATTTTGTCCATATCGTCGCCGATCAACAGTGTATCACTGTCTGCCCGGTCGCCGTGGATTTGTTTTAAAAACTTGGTAAGTGTCTTACCATCGCTGCCAACCGGCCCGGGAACCGCATTTGCTGCATGGGCGGAATCGGCTTTCCGCTCTTTTATTTCTTTATCCTTCTTGAACCTTTTCAGCTCATCAAGCTGAATATATCCCTTTCCTATTCGGTAGAAAAAGTCGGGCGCTGTTTTACATTCGAAAAATGCCCTCAGTTGGTTGACAACCTCGGCAGTAAGTTCAATACCAAGTGTTTTAAGTTTTTTCTCAACCATCTGCCGGCCGTCAGTTTCGTACCGGCGATTATCTTCTTTCAGAAAATCCTTGATCCTGGCCCGGGCTTTCGAGGTAACTACGATCCGCAGCCAGTCTTCATTGGGTTTCTGCTTATTGGAAGTTATGATTTCGATCTGATCCCCATTGTTGAGCACGTAGCTGATCGGAACCAGGATACCCCCTACTTTGGCAGCCATACAATGCGCGCCCACTTCGGAGTGGATATCAAATGCGAAATCCAGCGCTGTTGCGCCGCTTTGCAATACCTTCAATTCACCTTTTGGTGTAAATACAAAAACCTCTTCGTTGAACAGGTTACTTCTGAATTCATCAAGAAACTCGATCGCGGCAGTTTTATCCCCAAAGCCATTTTCAAGCGTTTCGCGGACCTGCGTAATCCATTGCTCGATATTACCGCGGACTTTGGTATCGTTGCCTTTGTACTTCCAGTGCGCTGCGTAGCCTTTTTCTGCGATTTCATCCATTCGCGTCGTGCGTATCTGGACTTCTACCCACTGTCCGCTCTTGCTCATTACTGTTGAGTGCAGCGACTGGTACCCATTTGCACGCGGTGTGCTCAAAAAGTCTTTTAGCCGATCCGGGTTAGGCTTATAATGATCAGTAACAATGGAGTACGCCTGCCAGCAGATCGCTTTTTCACGATCATTTTCAGCCGAAGATTCCAGTACAATGCGAATTGCAAAAAGGTCATATATCTCCTCAAAAGGCTTGTTCTGCTTCCGCATTTTATTCCAGATCGAATAGATCGATTTGGGTCTGCCTTTGAGGATAAAATTCAATCCCGCCGATTCGAGATCTTGTGCAATCGGTTCCATGAACTTGGCGATAAACCGGTCACGGATCCCTTTCGTCTCTCTCAGTTTCCTGGCAATGGCGCGGTATTCCTGAGGTTCGGTATATTTCAGGTAAAGCTCTTCCAGTTCGGATTTAATGCTATAGAGTCCGAGCCGGTGCGCCAGCGGCGCGTAGATAAAAATAGTCTCGGAAGCGATTTTAAGCTGTTTATCACGCGGCATACTGTCAAGTGTGCGCATATTGTGCAGCCTGTCGGCGAGCTTCACGAGGATCACACGCACATCGTCGGACAACGTGAGCAGCATTTTGCGAAAATTCTCAGCCTGCTGTGAAGAACCATATTCGAAGCGCCCGGATATTTTGGTAAGCCCGTCGATGATCTTGGCAACTTTTTTTCCAAAAAGTCTTTCAATATCCTCGATCCGCATATCGGTATCTTCCACCACATCATGCAGCAAAGCAGCAACAATGCCCGTGGTACCGAGCCCGATCTCTTCCACCACGATCTGGGCTACTGCGAGCGGGTGGTAAATATAAGGTTCTCCCGACCGGCGCCGCATATCTTTATGGGCGTCGACGGAAGTATAAAAAGCCTTTTTGATTAATTTGGCATCATTATCCTTCAAAAATGGCTTGGCTGTACGTAATAGTCTCCTGTACTTTTTGAGGATATCCTTCCGCTCCTGCTCCAGGTCAATATTGAGGGCCTCGACGAGTTGCTCCACTGATGTTTTCTAATTGGTATGCTTCACCAAAATAACAAATTCCGGCGACATTTTTCAATAAAGGATTACCAAAAGATAAAATTTTGAAAAAAGCTTGCATCTATCTAAAAAATAGAAATACCTTTGCACTCCCAATTCGAGAACAGGCGACGATAGTAACTGCGATTGAAGACGGAAAAAGTGAGCGGGCGTGGCGGAACTGGTAGACGTGCTAGACTTAGGATCTAGTGCCGCAAGGCGTGGGGGTTCGATTCCCTCCGCCCGTACAAATTACAAGGGAATGACGGGGCATCAGATTCCTATCCCATATAGAAAAATGTGCTGCTCCGTAGTAAGACCCGTCAAATGCCCTCAGGACTTCGTTTTGAGGGCATTTTTATTTTTCTTTTCTGTTTTACCCAAGGTATTACCATTAGCATAAGCGAAACATGGAAGTTCTGTTAGAAAAAAGCTCGCCTACAATGGCTTCACTTAAAGTGACGCTGACCAAAGAAGATTACCAGCCGAAAATTGATAAAACCATAAAGGATTATTCAAAACGTGTAAACCTGAAAGGTTTTCGCCCTGGAAAAGTGCCTTCGCATGTAATTCAGAGAATGTATGGAAAAAGCATTCTGGTTGACGAGGTGAACAACCTGCTGAGCAATGCAGTGAGTAACTACATCCGGGAAAACAAATTACAGGTAGTGGGTGACCCGATCCCTGATCGTGACAAAGCTGCCGAAGTGAACTGGGATAATCCAAGCCAATTTGAGTTCAGCTACGACCTGGGAATGGCGAGCGACTTTGAAGTGAATTTTTCAGAACTGCCTGCAGTAAAACGTTACACTATCAATGTAGACGATGCGGAGCTTGGTAAGACAAATGACAGCCTGCGCGAGCGTTTTGCAGACAGCATTCACCCTGAAGTAAGTGAGGCTGGCGATATGATCTTCGGAGAGCTTAAACAAGAGTCAACCGAATTCACAACACGCACTGCAATCCCTACCAAGCAGCTTAAAGAAGAAGCACTTGCAAAGTTCATTGGTGTCAAAAAAGATGATGTTATCACATTTGATATCCAGGATACATTCACCGACGAGTCGGCGATCGCTCATGTGACCGGCAAGAAAAAAGAAGATATCGGTTCACTTTCAGGCGATTTCGTTTTGACCGTAGAAGATATCACCCGCTCAGCACCTGCGGAATTGAACCAGGAGTTTTTTGATAAGGTACTGGGAGCCGGACAGGTTGAAAGCGAAGAGCAGTACAACGAGAAAGTTCTTGAAATCATCAAAGGAAACTATGAGCGCGAAACCGAAGCGTTGCTTCGTCGCGATATCGAAAATGCATTGCTGGAAAACATTTCCATCGATCTTCCCGAAGAGTTCCTGAAAGAATGGCTGGAACGTACCAACGAAGGTAAATTTACCCGCGAGCAGATCGAAGAGCAGTTTGAAGATTTCAAAAAATCGTTGAAACTGAGCCTGATCAAAAACAAGATCGCTGACCGCGAAAACGTGAAAGTAGAATATCCCGAGATCCTTGAATTTACCCGTAACATGGTAAAAGGTCAGTTCGGTATCTACGGCGATGACGATAATATGAAGGAAACAATCGACCGCGTTGCACAGGGTTACCTTGCTGACAAAGAGCGTGACAACTACACGAGCATTTTCAATCAGGTTTTCGACAACAAAGTAATGGATATCATTCGCGGACAAGTTTCTACCGACGAACAAACCATTGAAGTAAGCGAATTCGAGAAAATGGCGAAAGGCGAAGAAGTAGCAGCTTAATCAGCTAACTAGCTTTATACATCAGACACCGCTCCGGTTACCGGGGCGGTGTTTTTTGTTTTACTAAAAACCAATACGCTCACGCTGCTGCCCCAGCTCGCGCACGATCCCTTCACCAAACCACTGCCTGAATTTCAACTTCCATTGGTCCAGCTCATTCTGCAATCTCCGGTTTTCTGCCAGCAGCCGGGTATTCTCCTGCCTGAGCCAATCCGTTTCCGACATCGAAACCGAATCAAACCCCAGCAGGTCGGGGAGTTTTACGTCAAGCAGTTTGGCAATGTTTTCCAGGCGCGAAACTGACAGTTCCGTCCTGCCTCTTTCGAGATCACCGTAAGCAGTAGTGGATAACCCAAGCATATCTGCCATATTTTCCTGGGAGAGACCTTTCTGTAACCTGATCAACCGGATTTTCTCTGATAAGTTAGCTGCTGCGCTCATGGTCGCCGTGTTTATCTTTTTCAAACTTTTCAAATGCAATGTACTTAACTGCCCCGCTCCTGCTCCTCGCAAATTCCGAGAATTTATCGCAGGAATTGACAAGGTTTTCCCGATGAATTAGTCAATTTTGTGCAAGCCGATTATTCAGCAGGCAGGTTTTTAATCAGAAACTAACATATATTGCTTTTTGTTCTGATAGTCGTTGCCCTTTAAATATAAACTCAATTAAAATTAAGTTTACCGATGAATTACGGAAATGAATTTAGAAAATATGCTGTCCACCACCTTGGCGTGAATGGCCTTTCAGTGGACGGTTATATGAACCACACCGTTGAAAATATGACCCGCTCGGTGATCGAGGAACGTCCGATGAACTTCCGTGAAGTTGACGTTTTCTCTCGTTTGATGGCCGACCGCATCATTTTCATGGGAACTGGTGTGGACGATAATATTGCGAATATCATTGTCGCACAGTTGCTCTTCCTCGAATCAGCCGATCCTAAGAAAGATATCCTGATGTACATCAACAGCCCGGGCGGTTCTGTGTATGCAGGTTTGGGAATCTATGACACCATGCAATATGTACGTCCAGACGTAGCAACTGTTTGTACCAGCCTCGCTGCCTCCATGGGCGCGGTATTGCTGGCGGGCGGCGCTGCCGGAAAACGTTCGGCGCTTCCTCATGCACGTGTGATGATCCACCAGCCTTCGGGAGGTGCGCAGGGAACTTCGGTTGATATCGAAATTACAACCCGCGAGATTGTTAAGCTGCGTCACGAATTGTACGAAATCCTTGCCAACCATACCGGCCAGACACCGGAGCAAATCGCATTGGATTCTGACCGTGACAAGTGGCTGAAAGCGACAGAAGCGAAGGAATACGGTTTGATCGACGAGGTTTTGACAAGAGACAAATAAGCCATTTTTGATTTGCTGAAAGCACCCTGACAACCAGCTTGTCAGGGTGCTTTTTTATGCATTAGCCTCATTTTCTTTTGGTAACCCGGTCAAAAAACCGGAAATTTGTAATATCCTTTCGATTGGCTGCAAAATGTGCGGCGTTTGGAAACAATAATGTAAACCTTCTTGTTAACACGGTCTTGGCTGTTGCTAATAATAAATAAACTCAGCGAACCGGGTAATTCACCACTGTATAAACAAATTCAATGGCACAAGTAAGCTGTTCGTTCTGCGGACGTAAGAAAAACGAAGTCGATTTATTACTTTCCGGAATAGATGCACATATATGTAATCACTGCATTGCCCAGGGGCATCAGGTGATCACGGAAGAATTAGGGGCAAAAGAAGATAAGAAGGAAAAAAAGGGCAAGCTACCTAAGCTGAAACCCATTCCCCCGTCCGAAATCAAGCACTTTCTCGAACAATACGTAATAGGTCAGGATGAAGCGAAACGCTCGCTGGCCGTTGCTGTATATAATCATTACAAAAGGCTCAACCAGGCAACTACCGAAGATGATGTTGTGATTGAAAAATCGAATATCATTATGGTGGGCGAAACGGGTACCGGCAAAACTTATCTTGCCAAATCCATTGCCCGGATACTACAAGTGCCTTTTTGCGTGGCTGATGCAACTGTTGTTACGGAAGCAGGTTATGTTGGGGAAGATGTTGAAACGATTTTAACACGCTTGCTGCAAGCTGCCGATTACAATGTAGAAGCTGCTGAACGCGGTATCGTTTACATTGATGAGATCGACAAAATTGCACGTAAGTCAGATAACCCTTCCATTACACGCGATGTAAGCGGCGAAGGTGTACAGCAGGCGCTTTTGAAATTGCTGGAGGGCTCTATCGTGAATGTACCCCCGCAAGGCGGCCGCAAGCACCCCGACCAGAAAATGATTACCCTTAATACCGAAAACATTCTTTTCATCTGCGGAGGCGCATTTGACGGCATTGAAAGACATATTGGAAAACGCATTAATACCCGTCCGATCGGTTTTTCAGGTGATAACAGGATCATCGAGATTTTCGACAAAGGAAATTTGATGCGCTATGTAACGGCAATGGACCTTAAATCTTTCGGTTTGATCCCAGAGCTGATCGGTCGCTTGCCTGTGCTCACGCATTTAAACCCGCTTGATCGCGAAACACTGCGCCGCATTCTGACAGAACCGAAAAATGCATTGGTGAAGCAGTACAGTAAACTTTTCGCAATGGAGGGCATCAATTTGCATTTTGAAGACGCAGTGCTGGATTACATTGTTGATCAGGCAATGACTTACAAACTGGGTGCCCGCGGACTTCGCTCGATTTGCGAATCAATTATGACCGACGCGATGTTTGACCTGCCTTCGCAAACGGATGTGAAAGATTTCACTCTTTCCTTGGACTATGCAAAAGATAAGTTTGAGAAATCAGCAATGTCGGTGCTACGCTCTGTGGCCTAGACAATTGACTTCATAGTAAGTGGCGCCTGGTATCTTCAAGATGCCAGGCGTTTTATTTTTTACCCCAATAATCCTATTTTGCAATAAAAATGAATAGTGAAAATGGAAAATTGGCTGGGTAATAAATCGATTGTGGTCATAGGAGGAACAACCGGTCTGGGGTTTTCTGCGGCCAGGGCATTTGTAAGAAGCGGAGCAAACGTGGTTGTGGTCGGGCGAAACCCTGAAAACTGCCTTGTTGCTGAGTTGCAGCTCGGAAGCACCGCTCGCGCCAAGCAGGCCGATGCTACTCACCCGCAAACCGCAATGGAAGCGATACAACTCTGTATCCGCGAATTCGGTAGTTTCGACGGCCTATACCATGTTGCAGGCGGTGGCGGAGAGAAATTTGGTGACGGACCTTTGCACGAGCTTTCGCTTGAAGGCTGGCACAAAACACTTGACTGGAACCTGACTTCGCTGATGCTGTCAAACCAGGCAGCAATCCGGACATTTATGGGAATGAACAAAGGTGGCAGCATACTGAACATGAGCTCGGTACTGGGCTTTTATCCTTCTTCCCAGTTCTCAAACCATGCTTATGCTACCGCAAAGTCGGCGGTACTTGGCTTCTCTAAATCCATCGCTTCTTCTTACGCATCTAAAAATATCAGGGTGAATGTGCTCTCGCCAGGTATCATTGAGGGAGTTGAAGGCAAGGAATCTGAACAGTTTGTCACCAGCAAACAGTCACTCGACGGAGGTCGCTATGGTGTACCGGGCGATCTGGATGGGGCTGCTGTCTATTTCATGTCTGATTATTCAAAATTCACTACCGGACAGAACTTATCTGTCGATGGCGGCTGGGAAGTGAGCGACGGGCAATACTGAATAAAATGCCGGGGTTATGTGAACATATCAAGAAGGCTGCATCGGCAATCACTTTTTTTCTTTTATTCGCGTAAATTAAGTGATAAGTTGTTCCGCCTTCGAGGTTTAAACTAACATACAGCATTTTTATGGCTACCGGACCAATTGTGACCCTGACAATCAATCCTGCGCTCGACAAAAGTTCGGAGGTTTCCCGAATTGTACCGGACAATAAGCTCCGTTGCGGAACGCCCACATTCGAGGCCGGAGGTGGGGGGATTAATGTGGCGAAGGCCATTCACAGGTTAGGCGGAAATCCGATCGCCATTTTCACAATCGGCGGTCCTACTGGTCAGAGGTTGCACAAGCTTGTTAAAAATGAAGGCGTGGAAACCATGGTTATTGAAACCAAGCAATGGACCCGCGAAAACTTCCACGTGCTTGAAACCAGCACGGGCTTTCAGTACCGGTTCGGAATGCCCGGCAGCGAAATGATGCCGACCGAAGTAAGATCAATTTTAGAAATGATGGAAGAGTTTGACCCAAAACCTTCCTATATCATTGCCAGCGGCAGTTTGCCTCCGGGTGTTCCCGAGGACTTTTACGGCCAGATATCCAGGATCGCCAACAAGCAAGGTGCCAAGTTCATTGCCGATACTTCCGGAGATGCATTGCGTTATGCTGCTGAGTCAGGTGTGTACCTTCTTAAACCCAATATCACGGAGCTAAGTGAGCTCGTGGGTGTGGATAAGCTTGAAATGGACGAGGTGGACGATGCTGCCCGCGCGCTGATCATCCGCGGACAATGCGAGGTGGTCGTTGTATCAATGGGTGCAATGGGCGCAATGCTGGTGACCGAAGATCAGGTTGAACACATTCCGGCACCGCCAGTGCAGCCCAAAAGCACAGTAGGCGCAGGAGATAGTATGCTGGCGGGCATCGTTTGGACACTCTCGCAGGGTAAATCTTTCCGGGAAGCTGTTAGAATGGGCGTAGCCTGTGGCACTGCTGCAACTATGAATGCCGGAAGCGAGCTTTTCAAGATGCAGGATGTGAACCACCTGATGGACTGGCTGAACCGCTACGGAAAACGCTACTCTGCAAGCTAGCCCGAATCAGAACTTTGTGATAGTAAGAATGTGAATGGGCTGTCTTTTTTGATAAAAGTCCAGATCATGTCCTATACCCCATCCCGTCGTCAATTTGCCAAAGTCACAGCTGCTACGGCAGCCGCAATTGCATTCAAGCCATTTTACATTCTTAATGCCAAACCGAAAGCTGATGGAGAGACCATCGGGCACGGAAACTTCCGGTACAAGGTAAATCAGAGTTGGGGCAATCTCGACGCATCTAAATTTCCTGTCAATAACTGCCACGAAATGGTCCAGGATAGCAAAGGCAGGCTGATTATGGTCACTGATGAGATTAAGAACAATATTCTTATCTACGACCGGTCGGGTAAGTTGCTGGAAAGCTGGGGGCACGAATATCCCGGCGGGCACGGACTTACGCTCTGGAATGCAAACGGCGAGGAATTCCTGTTTATCACAGATCCGAATACAGGTAAGGTCATCAAAACTGACCTGAAAGGCAAGGTTCTACTTACGATTGAGCATCCGTCGAAGGTAGGTGCATACAAAGAGACAGACCCATTCAAACCAACAGAAACGGCAATTGGACCTGACGGGACACTATATATTGCCGACGGTTATGGCTCCAATTACATTTTACGCTACAATCAAAAAGGCGAATTCATTGACAAATTTGGAGGCAGCGGCGACGGAGATGCCCAGTTTTCGACAGCCCACGGAATCGCTGTTGATTACAGGGATAAGGCCAACCCTACCCTGCTGGTAACTTCAAGGGCGCACAATGCATTCAAGCGTTTTTCGCTCGACGGTAAATACCTGAGCACGATATTCCTTCCGGGCGCATTTGTCTGCCGCCCGGTATTTCATGGTGAAAACCTGTTCGCAGGTGTTTGCTGGTCGAGACTGAGATACCTCAACCAAACGCCCAATTCAGGTTTTGTAACAATCCTTGACAAATCAAATAAGGTGATATCAAATCCGGGAGGTACCAAACCCGAGTATAAAAGTGGCGAGCTACAATTGATGGTTCAGGAGAAACCTATTTTCATGCATTGCCACGATGTTTGCGTGGATGGCGATCAAAATATCTACGTGTGTCAGTGGAATGCGAAGAAGACCTATCCAGTCAAGCTGGAAAGAGTTTAAAAGCTTAGTCGGGCTGGTTCTCTCAGAATCAGCCTTTTTTTATACTAAAACCAACCTGAATCCACAAATAGCCGCAAATTTCATTTGCAACAAAGTTGCATTAGCGTTACTTTTGCAACAATGTAACAGAAAGCTCCTGCTTTTAACAAATGCGCAACAAGTTCCTCTTGATTATTCTGGCAGTCCTACTATCTCTGCCAATTATCGTTTTTGGCCAAAATCCGGGCTGTGCCTGCTTTGTAAAGGGAGTTGTGAAGGACAAGCACACAAACCAGCCTGTGATTGGTGCGACGGTGTTGCTAGTGGGACAAAATACAGGTGTGTTCACCGACGAGAATGGCCGGTACGAACTTAGAAACCTCTGCCCCGGCTCCTACACGCTTGAATGTCGCATTGTGGGCTATAATCCGTTTCGGCAAAAGCTCGACCTGACTGCTGGCCACGAAGAGAATTTCGACCTGGAAGAGCAAGAGGTGCATTTGCAGGACGTGGAAATTACCGCGCACCGTACTGAGTCGCCTTCTTCGCAGCCGCTGACCACTTTGTCCGGCATTGATCTTGAAAAAACGAGGGGACAGAACCTCGGCGAGAGCCTGAAAGGTGTCGCTGGCGTAACTACCCTGCAAACAGGTTCTTCCATTGCCAAACCAGTTATCCACGGCTTGCATAGTAACCGCATTCTGATCATGAACAATGGTGTGCGGCAGGAAGGGCAGCAATGGGGCTCTGAACACGCGCCGGAAATCGACCCGTTTATCGCGACGCGGCTTTCTGTTGTAAAAGGGGCGGCAGGGGTTCGCTATGGTTCGGATGCAATCGGCGGCGTGATCCTCGTGGAGCCGGAAGAGCTTCCATTTGACAAAATGTTAAGTGGGGAACTGAATGCGGTCGGTTTTTCAAATGGCCGGCAAGGTGTGGTATCCGGCACTTTGCAGGGTGGAATTAAAAATTTTAAAGGATTTGCGTGGCGCGCGCAAGGCACTTTCAAGCGGGGTGGCAACATCCGTACTCCCAATTATTTCCTCGACAATACGGGAATCAGTGAAAAGAACTTCTCGCTTTCTGCGGGGTATCGTCACAAAGGGTTCGGTATCGACGTGTTCTACAGCAGGTTTGCTACCCAAATCGGTATTTTCTCAGGTTCTCACATTGGAAGTGTTACCGACTTGTTGAATGTGATTCAAAAAGGCGAACCTTTGGTAAAATCCGGATTCAGCTATGCAATTAACCGGCCCAATCAAAACGTTGCTCACGAGCTGATCAAAGCTGAAACGCATTATCATTTCCAGAATGGTAACCGGCTGCAATGGACATTTGCCCGGCAGCTGAACGATAGAAATGAATACGATTTACACCGGCCAAGAAACGATTCGATAGCTGCGCTCAATCATCCTGAGCTTACATTCAAACTCTCCACATTAACCAACGATCTGGTTTGGGACCACAAGCCGATTGCCGGAAAACTGGCTGGCCAGGTAGGGATAAGTACGTTGTATCAGTACAATCTGATGGACGGAAGACCTTTGATCCCGAATTTCAATCAATTTAATGTGGGTCTGTTCTGGATGGAGAGGTATGTCACAAAACGGTGGGAGTTTGAAGCCGGGATACGTTATGATTACCGGACTTTAAAAACCTATCGCATTGTCAACAGGCAAAAAGTCGCCGATGATTTCCAGTTTGCCAATTTTTCCGGTACCGTAGGTGCTACCCGCAGTTTTTCGGAAAAGTTTTCCGTGCGGCTAAATGCGGGCTCCGCCTGGCGGGCACCCAATGTAAGCGAGCTGTTCAGCGACGGTGTGCATCACGGTGCGGCCGCATTTGAAAGGGGCGACGCTGCTTTGCAGGCCGAAAAAGCCTTCAACACAATCGCGAGTCTTAAATATGTAGACACAAAGTGGTCGGCAGAAATAGGTGGCTATTTTAATTACATTGCTGATTTCATCTACTTGAAACCACAAGCAGAACCTATTCTGACAGTTCGTGGCGCATTTCCTTATTTTAAATACACGCAAACAGACGCTACTTTCAAGGGAATCGACGTGTCGGCTAGCTGGGAGTTTTTAAGAAATACAACCATAGCCAGCAAGCTTAGCTACCTGCGCGTTTACGATCAGCGAAATGACAGCTACCTGGTAATGATCCCGCCTAACCGCGTTGACAATCAGCTAAAATATGAGCTGCCAGACAAAGGTAATCTGCATGGAACATTCCTGTCACTCGGCAACCTGCTTGTAGCCAGACAAAAGCGGGTACCGGCAAACAGCGATTTTTTACCCCCTCCAAAAGCTTACAGCCTCTGGAACTTACAGGCGGGCACCTCCGTGCACTTCGCAGAAAAGCAGGAGATCGAAATCGGAATTAACATTCAAAACCTCTTTAATACGGCATACCGTGATTACCTGAACAGGTTCCGCTACTATGCAGACGAAATGGGCCGCAATGCTTCACTGCGGCTCAAATGGAAATTTGGAGCTTAAATCTGTTTTATCAATAAATTCATTACCTATGAAAATGTACCGAAAGCTTTCTTCCCTGCTGTTTCTGGGATTGGCTATGTCCTTCACACAATGCAAAGATTCAGGCGAAGACCTCCAACCCGACGATGAAAATGAGCTGATTACTTCTGTGACATTGAATTTCAAGGAGGATGCAACGGGAACCGTTACTTCATTCAGCTATAAGGATGCAGACGGAGATGGTGGAAATGCGCCTACCAAGTTTGATACGGTCGCATTAAAGGCCAATACCAAGTACACGATGACGATCGAATTCCTGGATGAAAGTAAAACGCCTGCTGATAATATTACAGAAGAGATCAGGGAAGAATCGGATGAGCATTTGCTTGTTTACACACCTGCTCCGGCGAGTTTGCTGACTTATACTTATGGAGATAAGGACGAGAACAATTTCAATGTCGGTTTGACGGGAACAGTACAAACCGGGCCTGCGGGTACGGGTAACTTAAAAGTGCAGCTGCGTCACCAGCCAGAAGGAAAAAACGGCTCGCCAACTATCGGTAGCGACGACGCGAACCTGGACTTTGTGCTGAAAGTGCAATAGATCCGGATAGAAGACTTTTATTTTTTGAGGTTTTCAATGCATGATCTATAATGCACTGAAAACCTCAATTGCATTTCGGGCAGGTTCCCTGGATCAGGAGATTGAAGTTCTCGGAATGGTAACCCGCAGGCAGCTGTACTGCCGGAATATGAAGGTTTTCAAGACAGTTTGTCTCGCCGCATTCAACGCATTTGAAATGGATATGATCGTGGTGGTGCTGTTCTTCGGAGCAGCTGTGCGAGCATAATGCATATCTCAGCCCCTCATCGTCGAGCACTTTATGGATAATTCCTTTTTCAAGAAAAGTTTTTAAAGTCCTGTAAATAGTAACGCGGTCGTAATTTTCTCCCAGCGCACCTTCCAAATCACCGTGAGAAAGCGCATTCTTTTTATTTATAAATGTCGATAGCACATCTTCCCGGCATGTAGTTGTACGCAGGTGATGTACTTTCAGGGTTTCTCTCAACTGGTCCATTCTTTCCACAGTTATTCTTATAAAATCTTGGTACTTATAAAACCTTTCACTTCAAAGTTAAGTTCTATCACTTACAATTTCCACAAACAACGCGGTGGAACAGAATTTTATGACAGGCAAAATATTCTGCAACTCTGTTGCAAGTTGATTTTAATGGTCGTATTTTTGCAACATCATTGTATTTAGAAATGAAGTCAGTACACTCACATAACAAAGCCGATTACATAGGAATTCTGGGTTCTGCGCTTTGCATTGTCCATTGTTTACTGGTACCTGCATTGGCGTTCGGCTCAACGATGGCCACGCACCACGAGCATCATGCAGGCTTGCGTTCGCTTGACTTCCTGTTCATTCTTATCAATGGCGTCG
Source organism: Dyadobacter sp. Leaf189 (assembly GCF_001424405.1). Lineage (GTDB taxonomy): Bacteria > Bacteroidota > Bacteroidia > Cytophagales > Spirosomataceae > Dyadobacter. The sequence goes on along the minus strand of NZ_LMPS01000001.1, from coordinate 915,556 downwards.
CTGTTTATTACGCTACGCGAAATCACAAATCGCTTCCTCTGAAAATCTTCCTTTGGGGTGCTTTAATGCTTTTTTCCTTCTCGTTGTTGTTTGAAGGAAAGCACATTATTTTCTCGTGGCTGGGCTACGCGGGTTCTGCACTTCTGATTATCGGCCACCTGATCAACCTTTACATCTGCCAGATCGCGCCGAGGTTTAAGGTCCGCATTTCCTGATCTACTTATCGTATTGCACTTCAAACCGGTCCAGTTCCGGTCTTACTGCACGTTTTCTCCCGAGTTCATATTCGAAAATCGTTTTCCCGAGATTAGCCATAAACGGTAAGCCGACCGTTTCATATTCGTATTCGTTGTCATTGAAAATCTGATCTTCATTGCAATAGATCACGGCAGTCAGCATAAATTCAATTCCTTTCTCAAAATCGGCGATGTAGGCATTATCCAGCAAGAAACCGTATGCATCCCCGCTTTTATTAAATAACCTAATATGCCGCGGCAGCCGCGTTTTAGTCGCTCCGAACATCAAGAATTTCACATAACCATCATAATAATCGTCGGTATAGCTTGCCGGAAAATCAGTTTCCACCGGGAACTGGGACATATACTGGTAGATAAACCTGTAATCGTCTTCCGTCAGATTGAAACGCTGATTAACGGGTGTCTGGGCCGGGAAGAAAAGTGCTTTCAGCATCTTATGCTGTTCTTCCAGCGGAAAAGCATTTTTATACGTAAAATCAAAAGGCTCGTTGATCAGCTCGCCATTTTTTAGATAACCTTTTCCTTTTAAAATCTGAGAAGGCGCTTTCAGCTCTTTACCTGCGTATTTACCGGGTTGTTGGTAAATGATTTTTCCGTCCTTTTCAAAGCGTACAGGATTGGTATACCTGTTTTCTTCCGCATTCATAGGCGATTCAAGCCGATGTACAATGCGTGTGTCAGAATAACCTTTCTTATGCAGGCTGTCATTCAATTCTTCCTGCCCTATGAATTCATACAATCGGTTGAATGCGTCGTTATCACTAGCAAGCAGGATCTTCTTTGCATAATGCGCGACGGATGGAAGCCCGTTTTCGGCAGTGGTATCTGTTGATACCGGGGTCTGCCCTGCCCGGTCGACGCCGGTGAGCATGGGCGTATATTTATCAATGCCAAGCTTGTTCAGCTTTTCAAAAGCCAATGCAACGGCAGGGAGCTTAACGGTACTGGCAGGATAGAAATATGCATTGCGATTGACCCGATAACCGTGCGTTGTGAAATGCGGCTCGTTTTTCTTGTTCCTGTCAATGCGGGTATACAGGATCTGTACCTGGTACTTATCGGGATTTTTAAGGATTTCAGAGAATCGCTCTGGGTGCTTTTTCAGAAGTTTTTCAATGAAACTATCTGCCTGAAATTGGGCGAATGAAGGAGAAGCAAACAGCGTTAAGAGCAAGAAAAGCAACAATTTATAACTCTTTCCGAAAATCATTGGCAAGCCTGGAACACGTATAAAACGAAGATACACTTTTTATTTAAAAGGGTCAGTAGAATTATATTTTACTGAAAACGGGCTTTACCTGTTATCTGTAAACTATGGCGATCAATGGAAGAAAATAAGCTACGCAGCCGCGGCTGGTTCGGAAAATCCGGGAAAGATGGATTTATATACCGCGCCTGGATGAAAAACCAGGGATACCCGGCCGATGAATTTGAGGGAAGACCTGTAATCGGCATTTGCAATACCTTTTCGGAGCTTACACCCTGCAATGGACACTTTCGCGAGCTGGCCGAATCGGTAAAAAGGGGCGTTTGGGAAGCAGGCGGTTTCCCGCTCGAATTCCCTGTAATGTCTCTTGGTGAAACATTGATGAAGCCTACCGCCATGCTTTACCGCAACCTGGCCAGTATGGACGTAGAAGAATCGATCCGTGCCAATCCGATTGATGGTGTGGTATTGCTCTGCGGCTGTGACAAAACCACGCCCTCGCTTGTCATGGGTGCAGCGAGTGTGGATATTCCGACGATCGTTGTTTCGGGCGGGCCCATGCTCACCGGCCGGTACCGAGGAAAGACAGTAGGTACCAGCGATGTTTGGCGGTTCAGCGAACTTTACCGGAAAGGTGAAATGTCGCAGGAGGAATTCACGACCTCCGAAGCCTGTATGTGCCGCAGCGCGGGGCATTGCGCCGTAATGGGAACAGCTTCCACAATGGCGTGCATGGTGGAGTCACTGGGGTTAACCCTGCCTGAAAACGCGGCTATTCCGGCTGCTGATTCGCGTCGCAAAGTATTGGCGCACTTATCGGGAAGAAGGATCGTGCAGATGGTCCATGAGGATTTAAGGCTGTCACAAATATTGACCAAAGAAGCATTTGAGAATGCGATCATGATCAATGCGGCTATTGGCGGCTCTACCAACTTCGTGATTCACCTCCTCGCTATCGCCGGCCGGATCGGTGTGGATCTTACGCTCGACGATTTTAACGATATCTGCGCACGTGTTCCGCTTTTGCTCAACCTGCAACCTTCCGGTGGTTATTTCATGGAGGATTTCTATTATGCAGGCGGCTTGCCGGTGGTGATCAAAGAGCTGATCGGCAGGTTGCATGACGGGGTAATTACAGCCAATGGAAAAACAATGGGCGAAAACTGTGCAGATGCAGAGTGCTTTGACCCCGAAGTAATCGGCACGCTGGCCGAGCCTATCAAAGACCTGACCGGACTGGCTGTTTTGCGGGGTAACCTTTGCGAAAACGGCGCGGTGATCAAACCTTCTGCATCCCTCAACCCTGACTTGATGCAGCACCGGGGAAAAGCGGTCGTTTTTGAAGATATAGATGATTACAAACACCGGCTCGACGATCCAGAGCTGGATGTGAATGAAAATAGCATTCTGGTACTTAAAAATGTAGGCCCGAAAGGTTACCCCGGTATGCCGGAAGTAGGTAATATGTCGCTGCCGAAGAAGCTGCTGGCGAAAGGCGTGATTGATATGGTCCGCATTTCTGATGGACGAATGAGCGGTACCGGTTTTGGAACGGTTGTTTTGCACATTTCTCCCGAAGCCGCGGTGTGCGGTACGCTTGCATTGGTTCGTGACGGGGATTTTATCGAACTCGATGTTGCTAACAGACGGTTGAATCTGGAAGTGTCGCCGGAAGAGCTTGAAATCAGACGGCGCGACTGGCAGCCGCTCGATCTGGGTTATAAACGCGGCTATGTAAATCTGCATATTAACCACGTTTTACAAGCGCACGAAGGCGCGGACCTGGACTTCCTGAAAGGTGGTTCAGGAGATAAGGTGACCAGAGATTCTCATTAAGCAGAATGGTTTTTGATTTGGGTAAAATGAATAACAATCTTTTTGAAAATCAGGTAGCAATTGTCACTGGCGCAGGCCAGGGTATCGGCTTTGAAATTGCACGCCAACTGGCAGTCCAGGGTGCGTGTGTGATTTTGAATGATACTGATAAAGCACTTGCTTCAGAAGCTGCAAAGAAAATCCGTAACAAAGGCGGCGAGTGCGTCGCCTTTGCCGGAGATGCTTCCAATCCTGAGATGATCGAAGGAATGGTTGATGAAGCTGTCAAATGTTTCGGCAAGCTCACGATTGCGGTAGCCAATGCAGGTATCACCTTATTCGGCGATTTTTTTGAGTATCCCGCCAATGATCTGCGGCGAGTGTTGGAAGTGAATTTAATGGGTTCTTTCCTGCTTACACAGGCAGCTGCCCGACAAATGCGGAAACAAAAATCGGGAGGTCGCATTTTATTAATGTCATCCGTCGTAGGCCACCAGGCGCACCAGTTTTTAGCTGCTTATGCGATGACAAAGGCAGGGTTAGAAATGCTGGCTAAAAATCTGGTTCTTGAACTTTCGCCTTTTGGAATTACAATCAATGCGGTTGCGCCGGGAGCGACTATGACGGAGCGGACAATGGCCGAGGATCCTACCTACCCCAAAATCTGGTCGTCGATCACTCCGATGGGGCGGCCTGCTATTTGTGAAGATATTGCTAATGCAGCCTTATTCCTGCTTTCGCCACATTCAGGACATATTACAGGGCAAAGCATTGTGGTAGATGGCGGGTGGACGTCGGTAAGTCCATTGCCTGATCTCAGCAACCTGGATCCTGTCAAACAGTAAAATCAATCTTCCAGATTACCTGAGAATAGCTGCGCTTCCAGATCTTCAATATTCCCGTCTTTCGAAACAAAAAGCTCTTTGGGCCTTACCGGTGATGTAGGATTGGCTGTCATAAAATTCCTGTACTGCTCGTCAGAAATGATTTTCAATGCCAGTGCGCGTTTGAGCACCATTGGAAAAGGCACTTTGAAATAGCCTGCAATATCGGAAGCAAGTGAATCAGGGATTTTGTATATATCATTCCTGAAAAAGCTTTCCACTTCCTTATAAGGCAGAAGTGCCTCAAAAATCAGCTGCTCAGAGCGGGCAGCCAGCGAAGTGGTGCTGGAATACAAGGTATGAAGGCCGAGCGAAACAGTCAGTAAATGAATGTGGTAATTACGCTCATTTATCTCCGACGCCGCATTTACAAACACCCAGCCTTTCTGTCTGTAAATAGCAGAAAAACCTTTGAACGCGGGATCAACTTTATGTAGCTGCGCTATTTTAATACCCTCAGGATAAGGCAGCTTATGCCCTATCTGATGCACGATATCCTGTGCGTAGGAGATATCCGCAGCTTCTCCGGCGGGTTCGATCATCCAGTCACCATTAACGAGCTCATCAAAAAGCCGGGTACCCAAGCGCTGGCTTTCGACTTGTCCCAGATGCAGGACGATCCGGTTACCACGAACCGAGAAATCTAAAGGAAGCTGATTCTTAGGTTGCCTTTTTGCCATTTGCTGATCTTGTTGAGGTGAGAACTTCAAAGATACGTCCTTCGATTTTTCACTGCAATAACTACGACGAATTATCTCCAGTTCAGGGTATTCAAAAGTTGCAGCATGTCTTTTTGCAGATAGCTGATCACAGGTGCCAGGGAGTCGTTTTTGGTAGCAGTTGGGAAATAAATGGCGCCGCGCAAAAAATGCTTGGTACTATCTGTTGTGTAAAACTGATACGGACTCGGCACATCGCCTTCGATTTTAAACATTATTGCTGTACGACCGGTTTTACTCAAAACCTTTTGCTCCTGAATGGAGGATGCCCGGATCTGGTGCTTTCCTGTGAGCTTATAACTATCGTCAATGTAGGATTTCAGTCTTGAAGGATCACCTTCAAGCGATTTGTAAGTCAGCTGGATATTCGCGTTTAATGCAGGATAGTTGATAAAAATCCAGTCTTTTTCCGCAATGGAAAAGGTGTCGGGCTCTACTCTGGCAAAAGTGGAATATTGAAAAGTATAAGGATGCAGCTCCGTTAATTGCTGATACTGATGAGCCGGCAAGTCAATGCGATTGAAACCTTTGGGCTTCGGAGCAAAAGAAGATTGCTGCTCTTTACCGCAGGAAACGAGAAAAAGGCTGAAAAGCGCCGCAAAAAGAAGGGGTAACTGCTTTAACATATAAATCAAATCCGACAATGCTGATGCGCAAAGCTAACGAAAACGGGTATATATTATTTTCACCGGATTTGTGTAAACAAGAAAGCGAAACCATTTACGGGCTTCGCTTTCTTTATCGTATTTGTCAAAGCAGTTATTCAACTGTGACAGACTTGGCGAGATTTCTTGGCTGATCTACATTCCTGCCGCGCATAACCGCAATGTAGTAGGATAAAAGCTGCAACGGGATCACGGAAACAAGCGGCGTAAGTATCTCGTGCGTTTCCGGAACTTCGATCACAAAATCTACCATTCCCGGGATCAGCGTATCGCCCTCGGTAACAATGGCGATCACGCGGCCTTTCCGCGCCTTTACCTCCTGAATATTGGATACGATCTTCTCGTAGGAACTATCCTTCGTCGCCAGAAAAACGACCGGCATATCTTCGTCGATCAATGCAATCGGTCCGTGCTTCATTTCAGCAGCAGGGTAGCCTTCTGCATGGATGTATGAAATCTCTTTCAATTTCAGCGCGCCTTCCAGCGCGACCGGAAAGTTAAGTCCGCGGCCCAGATAAATGAAGTTGCGTGCATAGGTGAAAATGAATGCGATCTCTTTGATCTTAGATGCGTTCTCAAACACTTTCTCGACTTTGTCGGGAATGTTTTCCAGCTCAGTCAGCAATTGCCGGAATACTTCTTCCGATATCGTGCCTTTTTGTTTTGCGGTAGCTAATGCAATTAATGTAAGTACCGTCACTTGTGCTGTAAACGCTTTGGTACTTGCCACGCCTATCTCCGGCCCGGCGTGTGTATAGGCACCTGCATGCGTAGCCCGCGCAATCGACGAGCCAACTACATTGCAAACCCCGAAAATCGTAGCTCCTTTTGATTTGGCCAGTTCAATCGCTGCGAGTGTATCCGCCGTTTCACCCGACTGGGAAATGGCAATTACAATGTCGTTTTCTTTAATAACCGGATTTCTGTACCGGAACTCGGAAGCATACTCCACTTCCACATTGATCCGGGCAAGCTCTTCAAAAAGATACTCAGCCACCAGTCCCGCATGCCAGGAAGTGCCGCAGGCTACGATCACGATCCGCTCCGCCTGGGCGAGCTTATCGAGATGGTTACTTAATCCTCCGAGCTGCAAATGCGAATCGCTTGAACGCAGTCGGCCCCGCATACTGTCGGCAATGGAACGCGGCTGTTCGAATATTTCTTTAATCATGAAATGGTCGTAGCCGCCTTTTTCAATGGCTTCGAGTTCCATTTCCAGCTTCTGGATGTAAGGAATTGTCTCGGTATTATCGAGATTTTGGATGCTCAGCTTTCCGTCACGTACTACCGCAACCTCATAGTCATCGAGGTAAACCACGTTTTTGGTGTAGGCTATAATGGGCGTTGCGTCCGAAGCGAAAAAGTATTCCTCTTCCCCTATTCCAATTACCAGCGGACTGCCTTTTCGCGCGGCGATGAGTTGTCCGGGCTGATCCACCGACATTACGACGATTGCATACGCTCCCACTACTTCTTTCAGCGCCAGCTTCACGGCAGATTCAAGCGAGTCGCCGGTTTCGGCCTGGATATCTTCAATAAAATGAATGAGAACTTCTGTATCAGTTTCACTCTGGAACGTATGTCCCTTGCTGATCAGGTTTTTCTTAATTGCGGCGTAGTTTTCAATGATCCCGTTATGAACAACAGCAAGCTTGCGGTTATTGGAAAAATGCGGGTGTGCGTTCACATCGTTAGGTTCTCCGTGGGTAGCCCAGCGAGTGTGCCCTATCCCGATAGTCGCATGCAGCTCTTTGCCCGCCAACCCGGCTTCCAGCTCGGAGACTTTCCCTTTCTTCTTGTAAATATTCAATTCACCATTTTCAAGCAAGGCAACACCAGAGCTGTCGTAACCCCGGTATTCCAGTCTTTTAAGGCCTTTCAAGATCAGGGAATAAGCTTCCTTATTTCCAACATAAGCCACAATTCCACACATAGTTTTTTCAATTTTGGTTAAAGTGTATGTCAACTTGGAGCGCAAATAAAGAGCAATACACCTTTCCTAACAAGCTTATTTTAAGTTAAATACTGGAAATTATCCAATTTAAACGGAGTGCTCGAACACATTGAAACAATGAAGAAACGATCTGGTAAGGCACAAAAAAACCGGCAATTCCAAAATTGCCGGTTTCTGTGACTGTTATATGCTAATCAGCTCATCAGATCAGTGTACAAGTTGTAATATGATTCAGAGAAGTTTTCATCCTGCTCGTTCAGCTCTACACGTTTCGGTGCATTGTTGAAGATTTCATTCAAACTATCACTGCAGCTATCGTCAGCTTTCAAGACTGCATCTGCATAAGCACAGCCGATTTTAACGAATCCTTCAAAATCAGCAGAATGTAAATGGGCCAAAGCCTCGTCACTTACATCCATTGCTTTTGCCTTGCTCTGCAAATCTGCATCAAACTTGTAATCAAAAGCATTGTTGTGAACCGTAAACACACTTTTCGTATCCTTAAACATCGGATCGTTGCGGTAAGTGGTTTTCAGGTAAAGCGGAATCAGGGCGGTCATCCAGTCATTACAGTGTACTACGTCCGGAGCCCAACCCAGTTTTTTAACTGTTTCCAAAACACCCTTGCAAAAGAAAATTGCACGCTCGTCATTGTCATCGAAAAAGTTGTTCTCTTTATCAAAGAACACAGATTTACGGTGAAAATAATCATCATTGTCAATGAAATACACCTGCAACTTGGCATTAGGGATTGAGGCAACTTTGATGATCAGTGGCTTTTCTTCATCTCCTACGGTAATGTTTATTCCTGACAGTCGAACTACTTCATGAAGCCGGTTTTTGCGTTCGTTGATAAGACCAAATCGCGGAACTAGAATCCTGATTTCTGCACCTCTTTCCTGCATTGCCTGTGGGAGCTTTCTTACGTAATCGGCAACATCAGTGGTCTGGAGGAAAGGATTGATTTCACTGGCTACATATAAAATTCGTAGTTTCTCCATAGATCTTTTAGCAGTTTGTGAAAAAAAGTTTTGCAAAATTATACAAAAAAAATCGCATTTTCAAAAGATATTCCAAACTAATTGTCATATTGCGCTCAGTTTGGGAAGTCTATTTCCAAATATTTCGCTTTCTCACTTCCGGTTTCATTCTGAGATATAAAGCACTTTGACAAGCAGGGTTACTCCCTCCGAATTTCAGTTTTCCATGGAAGTATTTACTTCGATCTCCAACCTCAGAAAGTACCTCGTTCAGCAAGTTCAACAACAGCAAAAAATAGGGCTTGTCCCCACAATGGGCGCATTGCATGAAGGTCATATTTCATTGATACAGGCTTCAAAAGCCGATAACGATGTGACAGTCTGCAGCATCTTCGTCAATCCTACCCAATTCAACAATCCCGAAGATCTTCTGAAATATCCGCGGACATTGGAAGCCGATTGCGCAATGCTTGAAGCTGCCGGCTGCGATGTTGTATTTGCTCCGTCAGCAGAAGAAATGTACCCCGAGCAGCCTATTCTGAAATTTAATTTCGGCGCGCTGGAAACGGTAATGGAAAGTGCTTCGCGGCCAGGGCACTTCAATGGTGTCGGGATCGTGGTTTCAAAGCTCTTTCATATTGTAAAACCCCATCGCGCCTATTTTGGTCAAAAGGACCTGCAACAGGTGGCGGTGGTCAGCAGAATGGTTGCGGACCTGAGTTTTGACCTGGAACTTGTTATAGCACCTACAGTCCGCGAAGCCGACGGACTGGCGATGTCGTCACGAAACCGCAGGCTGAATGAAGAAGAAAGGCACATTGCGCCACACATTTTCCGGATCATGGAATCAGCGAAAAATGCCCTGCTTAAAGGAGAAAGTGTTTCAGAGGTTATTAAAGAAGCGAAACAGGAGTTTTCAGCTGTCGATGCATTTAGGCTGGATTACTTTGAAATAGTGGATCTATCCGATTTGCAACCCATCGACATAATTGGAAGTAAGGGGAATAACGCAATATGCGTAGCAGTATTCCTGGGGCCGGTGCGGCTTATTGATAATTTGGTGTTTTGAAAATAGTTGGTCACCCTGGGCCAGACTTGTCACCCTGAGCGGAGTCGAAGGGGCGCTACCGCCTGTGAGTAGCGTCCCTTCGACACCGCTCAGGGTGACAAAGCATAGCATAAAGGCGGCACGTATCAGGTACGTGCCGCCTTTATGTGAAATGAACATACTGCAACCTAGCTTCCCAGCTTCCAGTCGCCGCGGTACTGGCGCTTTACGAACTGGTTTGCTTCGTCGAAGTTGGTTACTTTCATATTTGTACCATCCCATAGCAGCTTCTTGCGGCCTGGATAGTCAAAACCTTTGCCATCTGCTTTGGCTTTGCGCAGGTTGTAGCTGCGGATACCAAGGTTACCCATAATCACAGTTTCAGTCAATGGACCTGCGTAGTCAAATGAAGAGGTAAGCGCTTTGTGCTCCTTGCTGTTGAAGCCAGCCTTGCAAGCGTCAGACCAGGAAACATGGTGACCGAACTCCGGCATGGTGGTGTATTTGTTTCCGAAATCACCCTGCTTGTATTGCAGCTTGGTTCCGTCTTTCAGATATACTTTTGGATCGATACCATACGTACCGCAGGTCATTACACCTTTTTCACCGATCAGCAAAACACCATTGCTGCTGTCGGGCTCGCCTAGCGGATCGTTTGCAGGGATAATGTCCGGGTGGAATGGGCGGAGACCGCCATCGTGCCAGGTTAATGTTACTTCTGACTTATTTACCTTGTTGGCAGGGAATTTCAATTGCACCCTTGAAGATGGCGGGCAGCCTTCAGGAATGTACTCAGGAGTCCAGTCTTTGATAAACACCTGCCCCACGCTGCATTCCAGCTCGGTAGGGTAACCCAGCCCAAGCGTACGGAACGCCGGGTCGATCAGGTGACAGCCCATATCGCCTAATGCACCTGTACCGAAATTCCACCAACCTCTCCATTTGAACGGGTGCCAGGCCGGATTATAATCAACCCAATCCGCACATCCTACCCAAAGTTCCCAGTCGATATCAGCAGGAACAGGGAATTTTTCGGTTGGAACCGGAATTCCTTGTGGCCACACGGGACGGTTTGTCCAAACATGCGCTTCATGCACATTTCCGATCAAACCTTTATTAAACCATTCTTTCATCTGGTTCTGCGCCGGGTTAGAAGCGCCCTGATTTCCCATTTGGGTCACAACTTTGTATTTCCTGGCTGCTTCTGTGAGCATACGCGCCTCATAAATGTCGTGCGTCAAAGGTTTCTGAACGTAGACGTGCTTGCCTCTCTGCATTGCGGCCATTGCGATTATGGCGTGCATATGATCAGTAGTGGAAACAGTTACCGCGTCGATATCCTTTCCCATTTCGTCGAACATCTTCCTGAAATCCTTGTACTTCTTGGCTGTCGGGTGGAGCTCAAAATTCTTCTTTGCCTGACCCCAGTCTACGTCGCAAAGTGCTACCAGGTTTTCGGCGCCTTTGTTCCATGCATTATTGGTGTCCGAAAAGCCTTTTCCTCCGACACCTACGCCAGCTATATTCAGCTTGTCGCTTGGTGCCCGGTAGCCTTTACCCAAAACATGTCGCGGGACTATAAAAAAGCTACCAATTGCTGCTGCCGTAGTCTTTTGTAAAAAGTCCCGGCGGTTTACATCTTTTGGTTTATTTTCTGTACTCATCGGATATTTAAGAAAAATAAGGTGATAATATATGTAAAGCAGAGTGGCTCGGAATATTACTTCAAGACCTTGGAAAAATGGCACGTTCAAACGAGTAGAATTTAGGGAGCGGCTGCATAGGATGCGGGTGGAACCGTAAACCGGACCCTGATGTTTTGAGGACTGCGCATTATTCCTGTAACTTTGGGCAGTAATGCACTCTTTTTTATCTCGACTTATAATACCGGGTAATGCAAATAACAGTAATGAAATCCAAGATTCACCGCGTGAAGGTGACTCAGGCAGAATTGAATTATGTTGGCAGTATCACCATCGACGAAGACCTGATCGATGCTGCCGGACTTATTGAGAATGAACAGGTTCACATTGTCAACAACAACAATGGCGAACGTTTTGTAACCTACGTAATCAAGGGAGAAAGAGGATCAGGTATGATTTGCCTGAATGGAGCCGCCGCGCGCCGCGTGCAGATTGGAGATATCATCATCATTATTGCTTACGGATCAATGAGCCAGGAAGAGGCCAAAACCTTCAAGCCGATGATCGTTTTTCCCGACCACAACAACCATCTGGTGAGCTAATCCTGCTCCCGGCACCACATAAACAGCAGCTATGAAAAATGTTCTACGTTACACCATTTCGCTGGTTTTGGCCGGCGGATTGATCTGGTTTGTATTTAAAGATATTAATCTGGCTGAAATGCTGGACCGGTTTGCCAAATCGGATTGGCGCTGGATAGCCGTTTCCTGCTTTTTTCTTCTTTGCGCCCACGTTACCCGAGCCTGGCGGTGGAGCATGTTAATGGAGCCGCTCGGCCATAAACCAGGCATTGTCAACAGCTCGGTCTCTGTTCTTACCGGTTATTTTGCCAATTATATTGTACCCAGAATGGGCGAAGTAACACGTTGCGGAACATTGTACCGACTGGAACGCATTCCTGTAAACCTCAGCTTCGGGACAGTAGTGGCGGAGCGTATTTTTGACGTGGTTATCCTGGTTCTGCTGATCGGCCTGAACTTCATTTTAGAATTTGATCGGCTCAGTACATTCTTTACCGATTTCTTCCAAAGCAAAGTCGCAGGCGGAAATGGAGGCTCGGGCAGCGGGATGCTGCTGGGTATCCTGGTCGGTGGATTGGTGCTCGTTGTCTTACTCGCAATTTATCTTTATAAAAACCTCACGCTCAGATCGAAGCTCCAGCAGAATGCATTGGTCGCTAAAATCGTCCAGTTTGCACAAGGTATGCTCGAAGGTTTGCTGAGTATCCGCAAGCTGCGCAATCCCGGACTTTTCATTTTAAGTACATTGATGATCTGGGTGCTCTACTACTTCGTCTCGTACGTACTTTTCTTCTGCATTCCCGAAACTTCCGATCTTGGCCCCCTCGCCGGATTGACGCTACTGGTGGTAGGCGCAATTGGAATGACCGCTCCTACGCAAGGCGGAATTGGCGCATATCACCTGCTGGTGGGCAACGTTATGATCCTTTACGGACTGTCGCAAAGTGACGGGATAACCCTCGCAACATTTATCCACGGGGCGCAAATGCTCTTTATGCTGGCCGCAGGTGCATTAGCGTTTCTTTTTGTTTTGCTAAAAAACAATAAAACAGTAGACGAACCTGAGCAGGTATCGGCTTGATTGAATGATTGCTACTAAGTGACTTAATGACCTCATGACGGAACGCAAGTGAATAATGCCTTGTAATAGTCTGGGATAATGGAAAATCAGTATGATGATTGTACATTCATTTTCCGGCATTTAACACCTTTTATACCCTATGAACCTTACTGAGAGCAAAATCCTGAGACTGGAAGAAGCAATCCCTACCGTAGAATCATGGCAGCGTGCCGGACAGAAAGTTGTTTTCACCAACGGCTGTTTCGACATTGTGCATCTGGGACATATTGATTACCTGGAAAAAGCACAGGCGCTGGGTGACAAACTGGTGCTCGGGCTGAACACCGATGCTTCGGTAAGCAGACTGAAAGGTCCATTGCGACCGGTCGTAAATGAGTATGCCCGCGCAAGGTTAATGGCCGCACTTTCATTTGTCGATGCTGTCATTTTGTTCGATGAACCGACGCCTAGTCAGTTGATTGAGGCTGTAAAACCTGACATTTTGGTCAAAGGAGACGATTATACCGTTGAAACCATTGCTGGCGCGGATTTTGTTTTAGCTAATGGAGGCGAAGTAAAAACGATAGCTCTTGTGAAGGGTTACTCGACTACGGCGCTGATAGAGAAAATAAAACAAGGATATAAATAGGAAAAGCTATGATGGGTGCATATGTAATCGGTATTGTTGTAATGCTTGTAAGCTTGTACGTCCAGTGGAGGCTGAAAAGCAAGTTTGAAGAATACTCGCAGGTAGGATTAAGCAACGGAATGAGCGGAAAGGAAATCGCTGAAACTATGCTTCGTGAAAATGGTATCTACGATGTTCGCGTATTGTCTGTTGAAGGAAAGCTAACCGACCATTATAATCCTCAGGATAAAACAGTTAACCTGAGCCCGGATGTATTTTACGGCCGGAGTGTAGCTGCCGCCGCAGTGGCTTCCCACGAATGCGGGCACGCGGTGCAACATGCTACTGCTTATAAATGGCTGCAATTCCGTTCGCAAATGGTTCCGTTCCTGAGCATTGCTTCACAGTATATGCAATGGATTATTTTGATCGGTATTTTGCTGATCAATACAACTGTTCTGCCACTTACAATCGGCGTTGCGTTATTTGCTGCAACAACCCTTTTCAGCTTTATCACATTGCCGGTTGAATATGATGCAAGTAACCGTGCTTTGGCGTGGATACAGAAAAACAGGATTGTTACAGAAAGAGAATATGTACTATCAGCCGATGCATTGAAATGGGCTGCAAGAACATATCTGGTAGCTGCTATCGGTTCTTTGGCTACATTACTTTACTATGTGAGCTTGCTGATGGGGCGCAGGGACTGATGCTTGTAACTAGTTAGTCAAATATTTGTCACACTGAGCGGAGTCGAAGTGCATGCACTTCGACTCCGCTCAGTGTGACAAAAGAAGACAATGCAACTTATTAACAACAAGAAAAGGCTGGGAAACTTTGTTTCCCAGCCTTTTCTTGTTACTTCTTCTTTTGGTTCCAGTATACTACTACATTGTGGGTAGCGCGGCCGGAAGCTACGATATCCAGGTCGCCGTCACCGTCGAGGTCAGTAGCCAGGAGATCTTCGCAGGCAATTTTGATTTTTTCGTCTAATGTGTATTCCTGCCACTTTTTACCTTCCGGATCGGATCCTACAAAAATCCGTACACCTGTTTCTCCCAGCACATTCGGGTTACGCCAGCCCATCACCACCTGGTCGCGGCCCTGCCCAAAGAAATCTCCGCAAGCCAATGCGTGTCCTTCCTTGATCTTGTCTGTCAGCACAGTGCGGTTATCTTTCGAATACACAACCAGCGAACTTCCGTGCATTGGTTCGATCGTTGCTGTGAAAAGTTGATTTTTGCCCAAACTGCCCGTCCTGATCTCTCCTACTCCCTGATCGGCTACCATCCAGTTACCCGAAGGCGCCCAACCATCGGCTCCATTTAAAAACACCTGAACACCTTCTTTTCCCGCCACTGAAAGTCCCAGAATGCGCCCGGGTACTTCCATTGGATGCATATTGTGCGTCATATGCATGTTGGTTTCCAGCAAATCGAAACCCCATATCCCTTTTCTGTTTTCCGGAACATCGAATAATATCATCTTGACCCCGGCTCCTACTCCGCCTGCATTACCTTCTCCGTGCAGTGGCAGAACAGCCAGCTGAAAATCTCCTTCGGCCTTTTTAACCCACTGCATCCGGTGAATTGTTACTTCATGGTGCAAACGGACCGGCTCCCACATTTGGGTGCGGTCTTCCGGTGCCGACAAATAGAAAACCGCGCCCGATTCTCTCAGATTTTTTGTCTCAGAAGGATTCCATTGCGCGCCTACCGCTACCTCCACTTTTCCGTCACCATCAATATCCCTGGCGGCAATGCATACATTATCCTGCTCGGTCAGATCTTTTGCAATCACATATTTCGACCAGCTGCCTTCTTTATTACCAGGATTTTTGTACCAGACAATCTCCTTCTTATCAGCGAGCAAAATGTCTGTTTTTCCATCCCCGTCCACATCGCCGGCGGCCACTCCATACCCAATACTTATTTTATCGTCGATAACCTGCCCATTGAATGTAGCGGTTTGCGAAAATGCGTTTGCGCCATTCAGTAAAGTTGCCCAGACCAGTAGTTGTTTCTTCATCCCTTTTTGAAATAATCCACGATTCAGCGGATACAATTTTTAACCTATTTTTTCACAATATACTTCAAAATGAACTGGACGGTCAGTGAATAAAGACTTTTTTGTGCGGCTTTGCGCCGCTTTGCATACTTTTGTGAATTAAAGTGAATCAATTTATTCTACATGAAAACAGTCCCATTGCATCAGCTCCACGTCGGATTAGGCGCTAAAATGGTCCCATTTGCAGGTTTTGAAATGCCTGTGCGTTACTCATCTGATTTGGACGAGCACCATACTGTAAGAAATAACGTGGGTGTTTTTGATGTGTCCCACATGGGAGAGTTCCTTGTTAAAGGTCCCAAAGCACTGGACCTGATTCAGAAAGTATCCGCCAACGACGCAGCTGCATTGTTTGACGGAAAAGTACAGTACAGCTACTTACCCAATGAAACCGGCGGTGTTGTGGACGATCTGCTGGTTTACCGTATCGAAGAAGACAGTTATCTCCTGGTTGTGAATGCATCCAATATCGAGAAAGACTGGAACTGGATCCAGAGCCATAACAGTGAGGGAGCTGAAATGCAGAATATTTCCGACGCTACCTGTCTATTTGCGGTACAGGGTCCCAATGCGACGGCTACTTTACAAAAGCTGACTACCCTTGATCTTGCTGCGATGGATTATTATACCTTTCAAACAGGAGAAATGGCGGGTATACAGGATGTAATTATTTCTGCAACGGGCTATACCGGCGCTGGCGGTTTTGAGATTTATGTTAAAAATGAATCTGCCAAGGCAATGTGGAAAGCGATATTTGAAGCAGGTGAAGAATTCGGCATTAAACCGGTCGGACTCGGTGCCAGGGATACATTAAGGCTGGAAAAGGGTTTCTGTCTTTACGGAAATGATATAGATGATCAAACTTCTCCTCTGGAAGGCGGATTGGGGTGGGTTACCAAGTTTACGAAAGACTTTATCAATTCGGAAAACCTCAAAGCTCAGAAAGAAGCGGGCCTGAAAAGGAAGCTTGTTGGTTTTGAAATGATTGACCGGGGTATACCAAGAGGACATTACGAGCTCTGCGATGCAGCAGGTAACAAGCTTGGAGAAGTTACTTCCGGTACCCAGTCACCTACTTTACAAAAAGGGATCGGAATGGGATACGTGCCCACAGAATTTGCGAAAGCTGATTCGGAAGTATTTATAAAAGTCAGGGAAAAGCTCTTGAAGGCGAGAATTGTAAAACTGCCTTTTGTAAAAAACTAAACAAAAAAATCAGCACCTGTTTTCAGAATGAAACAACTTGACGTTTGTCTTACCCCCGATCTGCTCCATTTACATAAGCTTGATAATTCAATTGTAGTAGTTGCCGACATTTTTCGCGCGACATCCTGTATGGTTACGGGGCTTGCCTATGGTGTAAAAAGCATTACGCCCGTCGCGACTATAGAAGAATGCAAGCTTTTACAGGATAAAGGCTTTATAGCTGCCGCCGAGCGCGATGCAAGGAAAGTGGAGGGTTTCGACCTTGACAATTCCCCGTTCAGCTTTATGAATGAGCGGCTGATCGGCTCTGAGGTAGCAATGACGACGACCAATGGAACGTTATCCATTTCAAAGGCAAAATCTTCCGCAGTGAAAGTGATGATCGGGTCGTTCTTAAACCTGGGTGCTCTTGCCAATCATCTCAGATCAGAACCTTACGATGTTCTTGTACTTTGTGCAGGCTGGAAAGGCCGGCCAAACCTGGAGGATACATTGTTTGCAGGCGCGCTTGCTGATGCGCTGAAAGAGCAGTTTATGCTGCTGGAAGACGGGACCTTAATGGCGCAGCGACTTTACGATCAAAGCAGGGACAACCTGCTAGCGAGTGTCTCCAATTCATCTCACGTTCGCAGGCTGCAGCGTTTGGGAATCCAGAAAGACATTTCGTACTGTTTGCAGAGAGATCTTTACGATGTAGTCCCGGTACTCCGCGGAAGTACATTGGTTTCAATGAATTAGAAAATAAAAACCTATACATGCTCCGGTTTATCGCTTTACTGTTTTTTGGTTTGATGTTCGTCTGCACGCAGGTGGATGCCCAGAAAAAAACCACGTCGCCCAGAAAGACAATCTTACCACCTAAAAAGAAGGCGACCACTCCGGCAACAAAACCGGCAGCTGCTGCTCCTGATACTTTGCCGAAAGCGACGAGGGTAACTGCACCTTTGAGAGATTCTGTCCAGACAAATACCAATGCAGGACAGGATACCACGAATGCTGCCGATCTTTCTACGGAGGCAACACCGGATAGTCTCACGGAGCGGGCATTAGACGAGAAGGTTGAAAAACTTGAAAAAGCACGCGGCGACAGTCTTCATTCATTTACGATAACAATTGGAGACATTTCCTATTTGTCGGTTTGTCCAGGCACTACAATTGAAATTCCTTTTACAGTAAGCGGCCCGTTTGACGAAGCCAATACTTACCTGGCACAAATGATTGATGCTTCGGGGAAAACGGTACCTATTTCGCTGCCGGTTAAGAAAAGCCCGGTAAAAGCAGTTATTCCTTCTTACAAGATTGGCGGTGAAGTGTATCGCCTGCAAATTGTCAGTTCCATTCCGGTTATAAGAAGCCAGGAGGTACCAATCAGGTTATTGCAGACACCTACCGCCCGCATCGACTTCCTGGATGGAAGCCAGACCACCAGAACAATGCCCGGCCAGGAAGTGCAGCTTCGGGTGCACCTTACCGGAACCGCGCCCTGGTCTTTCAGACTTTCGGACAGCACTACGATTTTAAGCACGCTTTCGAATCCGCATTATGTGTCTGTGAAGCCAAAAGAAGTGAAGGCTTACAGGATCTCGGGTGTGGCCAATGCTTGCGGGAGTGGTGTTACGTCGGGTGAGGCTATCGTGAATGTAAACAACAATCCTGAGCCAAAACTGGAATTGAAAGAAGCCGAAAAAATAGCGCGGCTATGCGGCGGGGTTCCATTCCAGGTTCCATTCAATGCAACGGGCAAGTTTAAGGAGGGTAATAAGTTCGTGGTGCAAATTGCAGAGCGCACAGGTGCATTCAAGACAATTTCCGCCCCGGATACCACTGGTTTTATCACTGCCGAAATACCGGCTACCTACAAACCCGGAGAGTACAAGCTGCGGGTTGTTTCCTCGGCACCATACCTAGTTACACAAACAGCCAATGTATCCATTGTTTCTCCCACAGTAGCCACGCTTGAAAAGGATTCGCTCCGGTTGGGTGAAAATGAAACCGGTGAACTGACTGTCAGATTTACAGGCGGC
The DNA here is from genome assembly GCF_001424405.1 of Dyadobacter sp. Leaf189. Taxonomy (GTDB): domain Bacteria; phylum Bacteroidota; class Bacteroidia; order Cytophagales; family Spirosomataceae; genus Dyadobacter. The sequence continues at coordinate 896,818 of NZ_LMPS01000001.1, read as the reverse complement.
GGGCCTTGGTTCGTGCTGTTATCAGATGGTACTTATGAGAACAATATTCAGGAATCACCCGCAAAAATCAAGGTGAAACCTTTATACGATACCAATTACCAGATCACGTCTGCGGGAGGACTTTGCGGAGTGGGCAAATTCTCGGGAAGTGCGAAAATATCTGTAAAAATGCCCCCCGCCAGCATTACGCTGGAAAAGCTACCCCAGAATATGGTTTGCGCAGGCTCGACCATTGAACTCCCTTATAAAACCGAGGGACGCTACAATGCCGGCAACAAGTTTACAGTGCAAATGACCGATAAGTCGGGACGTTTTGTAAACCTCCCAACTACTATCACGCCGACGGCGATGAAAGTAAAAATCGCAAATGCAGCAGCGGGAGACACCATCAAGACCCAGAAAATCCGGATTGTATCCAGCTCACCAGCGGTTTCAAGCGCCATTGAAGAGATTGACGTAGTTGCACCTGACCGCGCAATCGGCGAAGTTTCGGGAAGAGGCGCCATCTCCGCAGGAAGAACAACCAGAATACAGCTGAAATTTAAGAACGGATTGCCGCCCTGGTCATTCACATTGTCCGACGGAACAGCAATCAATGGAACATTTCTGAACCCATACCTTATTTCGGTTTCACCAACTGCAACCACTGAATACACGATCAGCTCACTCAAAAGCGGCTGCGGCAGTGGTACCGGAAAAGGTTCCGCTGTGATAACGGTTGAATAATCAATCACGATGGACGAAGGGCGAGAGGGGATTGATACCAAAAGGAAACACGCAGACAGATGAAAAATATTCTGGTCACTCTTTGTTTGCTGGGTAACCTTTTGCCCGAGGCCAAAAGTCAGACCATTCCGATCGGACACTGGCAAAACCATTTCAGCAACTTGTCTGCCAGGCAGGTTATGGCTGTTAAAAACCGTATTCTATATAGTACCTACAATGGTTTTTTCAGTCTCGATACTACAACCCGCGAGGTTACAAGTTGGTCGAAGACGGAAGGTTTGCATGATAATGGAGTAAGTGCATTCGCATTTGAGCCTGAAAACAACCTGCTCCTGCTCGCTTACAGAAGCGGCTACATTGATTTCGTTTACCTTGATGAGAATTTAGCACCTGCTGAAATAGCCGGCTGGTCTGTACTGGCTGAAACGGCGGGAATAACAGAAAGTAAGGCCGTTCGTAAGATCGTTTTCAGAGAACAGCTGGCTTATCTGTGTACCGATTTTGGAATTATTGTGCTTGACACTGAAATGCGCCAGGTGAAAGAAAGTTACCGTTATATCGGCGCAGGTGGGATTCAGACAGCAGTGAGAGATCTTGCATTCTCTGCGGATTCGATATTTGCTGCCACCCGCGAGGGTATTCTGGCAGCTTCGATGTCGCCGAGTGTCAATCGTCAATATTTTGCCAATTGGAAGTTGGTCAATGCAAGTGAAAAGGCGATAGCTGTATCCATTTTCAACAATAACCTATATGCTGCATTTTCAGGGAAGGGTGTTTACCAATTGTATAAAGGCAGCTGGCAAACCGTCTTTTCCTCCCCAAGTGAATATTTAAACATTGACACTTCTGAAAATGAAATGCTGGTAACTACTCCCCGCGAGATCGTTTCAATCAACGCGCAAAACAAAGTATCTGTGAAAGTCGATCCGATGTTTAAAGCCCTGGCGACAACCATTCGCGAGAACGGGCGACTGTGGACAGCCGACGGAAAAGCGGGATTACTCACGAATGCAGGGACAAGCTTTCAACCGGTATTACCTGCTCAAACGGATACGACAATCAATGCAAGCCTCGATTCGGTGGTGATCGACTGGGCGGGAACAAGCTGGGCACGTATTCCTGATTATCAGGGCGGCGGCATTCTTGTCAAGAATACCGCTGGTCAGCAACGAATTTTATCTGCTTCAATCGGATCAGGCAGTCTGCCGTCGAACGTGATCAACAGCCTTGCACTGGACTATGAAGACAATGTCTGGTTTGCAAGTGACAAAGGCGCGGGGTACTTTGTGCCTGATAATGTGCTGGACGGCGGGCGCATTGACGCGATCCTTCCCATTTACGGACAACGGAAATTGTTCAGCAATGAAAAATGTACCGCAATTGCCGTGGAGCCGGGCAACAGAAAGTGGATAGCAACTCGGAACGGACTTTACCAATTCAGCGCGGACGGAACGGAGCTTCTGACCATGTTCAACACAGAAAACAGTCCGCTACCTTCCACCGATATTCACGCATTGAGATTTGACCCCGCGCAGGGTTTGCTGTTTGTGGACACTGCAAATGGAATGGTATCTTATCGGAGCGATGCCAGCGAAGCTTCCCAAAACCTTGATCAGGTCACCATTTTCCCTAATCCCGTCCGGCCCGATTTCGGGGGTAAAGTGGGCTTTAAGGGTTTAATGGACGGATCGACGGTGAAGGTAACCGAGCTTTCGGGCAGGCTGATTTTTGAAACGCGGTCACAAGGCGGAACTGCTTCGTGGAACCTGGCTGATTATACCGGCAAGCGGGCGCGGGGCGGGGTTTATATGGTCTTCATTGTATCCGGCGACGGAAGCGAGAAACTTGCCGGTAAGCTGGCAGTTATTAACTAATATTTTCTAATTTAATTTTCAGGATATCCTGTTTTCAGGATCTCAGCAGCATTATGATAACCCAGGAAAAACCCCCATACATTGTTGGTATAACAGGTGGAAGTGCGTCAGGCAAAACCTATTTCATGAAGAGCCTGATCGACTCTTTTGGAAAGGATGAAATCACGCGTATTTCCCAGGATAACTATTACCGGCCCATACACGAAATCCCGCGGGATGAAAATGGGGTGGAAAACTTTGACTTACCTGAGACGATAGACCATCATTTGTTTGCCGAACACATTGCTGTTCTCCGGGCCGGCAGAGAAGTGCATCAAAAGGAGTACACGTTCAACAATCCGTTGATCAAGCCGGAAATGCTTATATTTGAACCACGTCCGATCATTATAGTTGAAGGTATATTTGTCTTTTACTTCCCTGAAATTGCGCGGCTTATTGATCTCAAAATTTTTGTTGACGCCAAGGAACACGTTAAAATAAAAAGGCGCATTATTCGTGATAATAACGAACGCGGCTACGATCTAGATGATGTGCTTTACCGCTGGGAGCATCATGTCGCGCCAACTTATGACAAGTTTATATTACCTCTTCGGTCCGAAGCCGATGTTATCATTAATAACAACAACCGGTTTGACACGGGCTTGCAGGTACTGATCGGCTTTTTGAAGGCCAAACTTCAAGAGCGCGTCTAGTCAGTTTGAATCATTTTACAATTAAAATATCCCTCAATGAACACATTTACACACATTGCAAAAAACAGGTCACTTAAAAACTGGGCGTTGATGCTCTTTGCTTCATTGTCACTCGCCGCATGCGATGGCGACAATGCTGAGCCGGTGGATACCTATCAGTATTATCCTCTGGAAGTTGGCCGGTATGCGGTTTACGATGTCCGGGAAGAAGTCTACTCCACAGGCCAGGCTAATCCCGTGATCAAGAGCTGGCAGGAGAAGGACCAAATCGAGCGCGTTAATGTTAATGCAGAAGGTATCTCCACGTACACCTATTCCCGGTCCACCCGAAACAAAGCGGGTGAGTACTGGACGAAAGTCAAAGAGTTTGCTGTTCAGAAATTCCCGGACAAGATCCTGACAAACATTGACAACCAGACTTTCTTTTCAATGGCATTTCCAATTGACACGCGAATGAGCTGGAATGGGAATACTTACAACAATCTGGATAAGGAGGAATACCATTACGAAGATTTCGGGTTACCTGCGAAAGTTGGAGATCAGGATTTCGAGAAGGTATTGAATGTGGTGGAGCGAAATGACAGTTCCATTATCAACAGGTACGTTGGTATTAAGCAGTACGCACTTGGTGTAGGCCTCATTACTGACCTACAAACATCTTTCGAATTCTGTCAGGATGAAGCTTGCATAGGATCTGGCAAAATCGACTCTGGAACCCGAAAAACAAGGAAAATTGTTGAATTTGGAGCAGAATAATCCAGAAATTTCTAGGATTTCCAAACTTTTTCATTTTGTTTTTTCACATTTAATCCCCTCAAAATTTGCATATTAGATTAAAGTAGCTAATTTTACGGCGGATACTGGTAAAAATCATTTTAATCAATTACACATGAGAACAGTGACATCGCACTCTACACAGACAAAAAAGTCTTATCGCAAACCGGTTTTGAACAGATTCGGTAATGTGGCGAAACTAACAAAAGGAAAAATTGGCAGCGCTCAGGATCTAGGTCCAACGTTTGACTTTTCTGAATAGTCTGTAAGTATTTGAGCATTCAAAAAAGTCCGTGAATCAGTTAATGGTTGTTGAGGGAGTAATATCTTTCGAAAACAACATCAACCACACTGAAAACAACCAGTCTGGTACAATTAATTGGGCAAACGGATTTTTAAGATTACAAAAATCAGCTCCGATAAGTAACCTCAGTAAACAGGTTATTTTCGGAGCTAATTTTTTGCATAAACCTCAAAGTGAAATACTGACCCCGGCTGAGGTAGATCTGCCTTCTGAGAACCAATATATCGAGCATCCAGAGCATATTTTGCACGAATTTGAATGGGGTATCTGGTTCAATGAGGTAACACAAACGCTTCACTTAAAGCGTGATATCTTCGGCACTGCTCCTTTTTACTACCTCCACGTCTCCAACCGATTCGTAGCCTTTTCTAATAGCCTGGTCACATTGCTTCAAATGGAAAGCGCCAGAGCTTACCTAGAAGTTGATAAGGCGCGTATTCTTAATTACATCAGCTACCGGAGAGACCAGGCAAGAAGTTATACTGACCGTACTTTCTTTGAAAATATCAGGACAGTACTCCCAGGTCATACAGCCGTTATCAATGCTACGGAAGTAAATTTAGAGCGATACCTCCATTTCTCTCCATCTAAATGGAACAATATCACTACCATTGAAGAGCTCGGCCAGACTTTCAAAAAGTTGCTTTTCAAATCGGTAGCGAAATCCCTTGAAGGACCGACCGAACCTATTGGTTCCCATTTGAGTGGCGGCTTGGATTCGTCTTCTTTAAGCACTATTACAAATCTGCTGAACCCGGATGCGGAACTGCACACTCTTTATCTGGATACGAAAACAAAGTATTCGGATGAATCTGATTACGCGTCTGCAGTAGCGGATAAAATCGGATCCATTCACCACAAGGTGCCTCCACAAACTAACGATTTCGCGCTTTTCTCGCTTTACACCTCTCTTTACGGGCATCCCGAATGCATGGTGATCAGCCCATCTGCACAGGGAAGCCTGATGAAAAAGGCGGCTGAGTTGGGCTGTAAGTCCCTGCTGATCGGGCACGACGGGGATTCAGTTGTGGGAAGCGGGCTGGAATTGATCAGACAAACTTACGCGAAACGGAATTGGGAAGAACTTAAATCGCTGATCCGGTTACGGATTCAATACACGTCTCTGACCAAGAACTTCCCTCAATGGGATGCTTATAATGATGATAAAAAGTACGAATTGTACAAACGGTCGCTTGTTGTTGAGGAGTTTTATCGTGAGCTAAGACAACTTTCTGTAAGCCAGGCGGCAAGTCTCTTACTGACCTCATCCAGTCAAATGAATGTGTCGCTCTGGCACTTCTTCAAGAAGGGAGTCAGCGCTTTTAAGAACAGGCTTTCAAGGATCAGCGGCGATAATCTGCCGACCTCGGTCGCAACGGAATACCTCAGCGATACTGAAATGCAAAGCGACTCCCAGGAAACGTCCAACCTGCTGAGGGGAGCACTTCCGGAACAATATAAAATGGGGCTCGACGACGTTTTTAATGCACAGTCAATCATAGCCAGTGAACAATTTTTCGCATTAGGGCGCCACTACAACATTGTCAACCTGTTTCCTTTTTACGACAAGGATCTCTTTGAATTTTGCCTGTCAATTCCGATGCGGACAAAATTCGGAGTTGGGTTGGGCCGGCAGCATTTCAGAGAGGCTATGAAGGATCTCTTGCCCGAAAATGTGCGTACTAGGCCACTTAAGGCTAATTTTAGTATCTACGGGAGGCAGGCTGCATTGCGGCTGGCTACACAGTCGAAAGCGTTAATGGAAAAAGAGGATAATCCGGTTTGGCAATATGTAGAGAAAAGCAAATTTGAAGAATGCCTCTCGATCCTTTTTACGGAGGGCTTGCCGGATTATAAACATTCCCGAAGCCAGTTCTTTGTGACCAGGACAATCTCACTTGCCATCTGGCTCAACTGGCTCCGGGAAAACAATCTTTACTGATTACTATCTTGTAAGTGCGATCCGCCCAGTGATCGATTTCTCAGTGTTGCCTGAAAGCTTCACCTGGTAGATGTAAATGCCAGATTTGACATTTTGACGGGGAAGCCAGTACCATTCTTTAATAACCTGCTTCTCAGCACGCTCAGATCCTGAGTCTACCAAAATGCCGTTCAGGTTGTAAATCTTCCAGGTAATTGAATCGTAAACATCCTGTCCAACATTTTCCAGAGCAAACCTCACGTATTCAGATGCCGGGTTAGGACTTGCGATCAATGCACTTCGCTGCACGTTTTCAGGTATCACAAACAGGATCCGGTACGATTTGACAGATGCATTGCCAGAACCATCTTTGCTGCTCACTAACAGTTCATAAGTGCCAGGAATCAGATTATCAAACTGGTAATTAAAGCTCAATGATCGTTCCGAATTTTCTACAATTTCAATCCCACTGGAATGGGCGAGTCTTATAAACTCGCAGGAATCATCCTGACACGATTTAAGAAATATATCGACTAATGATGAGTCCGCAGAAAGCAGACGGTCATCTTCGAGCACAACTTCAATCGAGGGATTTGATGAAACATAATCACCATTCCTGATTGTCCTGCCATCGATCATTACATTCATAATGGGCGCTACAACATCTTTCAAAGGCTCGGTCGGGTAAAAACTCTGATCTTTTGCCCTGTCCCAGTCGATCACCAGATCGGAATAGTTATTCTTCCTGGAAGTTTCGCTGATCGTACTGTCCGGATCTATTCTCACGATAATTCTTGCCAGATCCTTATTGTTGACAACCGCAACAAGCAAAGTATCACGGCTGGCAAATGCATTGACCGTTGCCGACAATGCACGCTTTGTGCCGTCCTTATACTCGTAACTCACCTCCACAGGCACTTTCTGGTCTTTTATGTACCTGCCATGATTTTCAATGATAATGCCGGTAGTGAGGTTAGCCGAATTCCCGATCGATTTATTTTTTTCCTCCGACCGGATAAAGATCGCCTCATCCGCATCAAGTGCGTAATCTGCATTTGCTACACTTACCAATTTCAGGGTGGGATCACCTTGTAGAACGGACTGATGTATGTTCGCTATATCATACTCGTTAGCGCCGGCTTTCAGTACCTTTTCGTTTGCAATCAGCTGTATTTGCCCAATGGATAAGTTGGAAGTTTGTTCATCTGAAAAAATGCCTGCATATAGTTCGTCCAGGTAACCTGTAAGCGGACTTATAAACCCTTCATAGGAATTAGCAATAACAGCAATTGCGCCCTTTTTAGGAGCTATCATCCAATCCAATGACAATGGGGCACGATTGTTGCCCGCACTCGGGCTGGTATTCGTTTTACCGGCGAAGATATTGCCAACACTGCATCCGTTAAAATACATCAATGGGTACTTTCCCGCATTGTCGTAACCACGATCCACATCCGATACATACCCGATATCCGGATCAGTTATAGTGGAACTACCGTGACCGAAAAAGGTAATCATCCCTACACCGGCGTTCACCTGAGGTGTGATATTTACTTTCTCGACCTCCGCCATTGCCTGTTGTTTTGTAAGCGCGATAACCTTGCCACCTACCCTTCCATTCTCAACAGCCGGTCGCTCCCGTTCCAACAAGTTTTTTAGCTGGGTTATTTCAGATACCGATTTCCCACCGCTTAAATGTAATATCTGCTTCTGCCAGCCGCGATCCTCTGCTTTGCTGTGCTCGTACTCTTTTACTTTATCAAGGTAACTTAATACCTGCTCATTTGTAATGGAATGCAGCCTACCGACAGGTATAGCCGCGTTGTCTATGGAAGCGCCTGCAATACCAGACACCAGCAGAAGATCGGAGCCAGGGTACCCAACAGTCGGAACTTCGTCCGGTATTCCTCTCTTCATGCGGTCCACATAAGAAGTGGCAGAACCGATTAGAAAAAGATTCCGGTTTTTGTTTCCATCAGCCAGTATATAGTCCATGAACCCACGTATCCCCAGCGGGCTGGGCTCTCCGTAGTTAAACTGATTATATAAGTCTTTAATATTTGCAACCAACACAGAGCGCCCGCCTCCTGCCGCTGAGCTGCGGTAAGCGGCGTAAGTCTGTGAACTGCTAAGCAAATTCTCACTTGTAATTATGATGAATTCAGCTTTTGTACGATCATAGGCTTTGAAATCAACCGTACTGATCTTCGCAGCATCAACAGTAACTACTTCGCTGGTAGCAAGCAATTTCAATTCTTTGCCCGCTTTGCGGGGAACCATTAGATTGGCCGGGTCTCCCGAGATTACTTTTAGTGTATCAGTAATATCGTACAATACAGAACCGGTTGCCAACCCGGAAATATTTAACCGGCTTACACTTTCCTTGGAGGCAGGCAAAGAAAATTCGTATGACTTTTTTGATTGTGCTGATAGAGTTTGTAAATAAGTAACTGTAAAGTAGCCCAGCGAAAACGCCTCGTAAGCCTCATTGCTGGGCGATTTCAATGCAATTACTCCTTTGTTAGCCTGGTCTAAATCTCCCGGCAGAATATCGAATTCAAATTCGGATCCAACGAAATCTCTGCTCGTTATCTTTCCGACTAAACGCAAGTCCTGGGCTGTTTTCCCAATCGAAACCTCCACATTTCGCAGGTTATTACTCCTTCCATGAATAAGCATTTTCAGCCTTGGCCTATTTGTAGCTACATCAATCGGGTTGGTGAGTTGAACGGGATAGGTTACTTGTGTATTTTTCACGACGGCCGGACCTGTGCGACTTGCTCCATCCTCAAAGAAGGAGTTGGACAAATGCGGTCTCAAAGGACTCGGGGTAATGAGAGAGTAGTCTGTTTTAAGAATATAAGGATCTTTCGCGATGTGACTTACCGTGGCAGGCACCTTCATGTCCACTGCCCTCGTAATTGTTTCTGCCCGAAGCGATTTTGAAGTCGAAACAGTAAGAAAATATGCGGTTTCATCCGAATACATACTGAAATAAGGATTCAATCGCGCGCTGTAAGGACGATACAGCAGGGAATCCCTTTTACCTTCATTGGGAACTCCGTAAAATATGATTTCATTGTTGATGATCGAAATAGCTACCTGCTTTCCATAATGCCACAGTTGCAATTTGGCCTGTTCAGAAACGGGAAAGCTGGCTGGCAGAGCCGAAAGCGGCACTTTGTGAATACCTTTTGCACTCACCAGAATTTTGAGATAAGGCTGGTCGTACTTAATCCAGCTGTTATCATAAGACTTGCCCGCCTGCCCAAAGGACAGATTTGCAGTCAGAATAAAAATCAGAAGGGAGATGTTGTAGAGAGTGTGTCGATAGTTCATTTATGATTTTGGTTTATAATAAAGAAGGTATAGCAAATAACGATCTGCTATACCTTCTTTATTATACGTGCATTATTTCTTGATCAATTTCTTGGAATAGGTATCTTCTGCTGTTGTGGTTACCTCCAAAACATACTCTCCGGAAGGCAGGTCGCTTGTATTGATTTGATTCGAAGTCAGACCCTTACGTCTCACTTTTCCGTTCAGGTCAATCAGTTTCCAGCTTTTCATTGAAACTGGCAGGTCAAGCTTGATTTCAGCCTGGTCCGTTGCCGGGTTTGGAGAAATAATGAGCGCGCTTGAAAAAGGTCTGTCAACTGGAACGATCTGCGAAGTTGTTTTTTTACCGTCAACATTCTGTCCATTTTCAACAGTACTCCTGTCTGTCTGAACCAGCCTGTAATAGCTTTTTCCGGAAAGTGGTTTGTTATCATACCAAACATAGCTGCTTGGTGAATCAGTGTCGCCTTTTCCTTCCACGAGACCAACTACCTCAAAATTCTTCGCATTATAGCTTCTCTCAATTATGAAGTGGCTGTTGTTCTTCTCAGAAGCCGTTTTCCAGGTAACTTCAACCGAACTCTCGCCTACTGCTTTTGCATTGAAGTAGCTGAGATCGACTGGCAAACCACCTTCTGTGCTGAACAAGATCTGGATAGCAGGATCTCCGATCAATACCGTCTGATGCAGTTGTGCCCTTCTTTTCTGATAGTCAGCGGCAATTCTCGCATTATCAGCTGACATTCTGTAAGGATTCGGATTGCTTTTTGTTTCGTGAGAAGTAGCCCTTAAAATATTCCCCAATGTCTGGCGGGCTTTATCAGGTGTACCAAAAATCAATGGATAAAGCTCCTGAAGAAATTCGTTGCAGCTTTCATTATAACCCGAGAACGAGTTACCAAATACAGCAATCGCGCCACGGTCCGGGGTTAACAGCCAGTCAACTGACTGAGGACGTGAAGAGGAAGAGTTCACACTTGTACTTCCAATGTTGTTGCTGAAAATGTTCAGAATATCGCATCCATTGTAATAAATCACCGGGTATTTTCCATTTGTCGCCGTGTAGCCTTTGGCCGCATCCGAAACATAACCGAAGTTATAGTCCGTCTGATAAGGCGCGCTGTGCCCGAAATAGGTGATCATACCTACTCCTGCATTTACCTGCGATGTGATATCAAGTGTCACGGGGATCGTACCAGCCTGGGCTGCGGGCTTTTTATATTCACTTACAACTCCGCTAAATTGGGTTGTAATTCCACTTGCAGTAGCAGCAGTAGCCAGGTTACCAGCATGCAGGTTGATTTCTGCGCTGCTTTTTCCTCCGCTCACATGGATTACTTTTCTCCTCCACGCAAGATCCACATTCGCACTCTCGTAAGTTTTCACTTTCTCAAGGTAACCATGTGCAAGGTCGTAACTTACCGCCGGGATCCTTCCCACCGGAATAGCCGGCACATCTTCCAGCTCGCCACCAAGACCTTCTACCAGCAATACGTCAGAACTTGGATAACCAACCGTAGGTACTTCGTCAGGCATTTCTCTCACTGCCCTGTCGTTCCTGGCAATAGAAGGTCCCATTAACAACAAATACTTTTGTCTGTCGCCATTTGAAATCATGTAATCAACAAAGCGTCTTATCGCAACAGGGCTAGGCTCTCCGTAGTTGAACTGATTGTAGATGTCGATAATCTTGAACACGCCTGCTTTATACTTCTCGCCCGGAGAACCATTTGTGCGGTATTCCTTAAATTCATCAGCGGCAGCTTCCAGCGTTTTATTGGTGACGATCAGATAGTTGAAATCAGCAGGATTAATATTCGAGAAGCTGATACTGGCTATTTTGGCGTCTGTAACTGTATATGGAGTCTGGTTGGTTGCCAATAAAGTCAGCTGGCTGTCATTGATCCTTGAGAATTGCAGGTTATCTGTCGCGCCGATCACCTTCCGTGGTTTGTCCGGATCTGAAATGTCATAAAAAGATGCTCCTGCCGGTACATTGCTGATACTTACCTTATTTACGGTACCTGTCGCTGCACCTGGAAACACAAATTCTGCAGCCGCTGCATTCTGCATATTAAGTGTCTGCGAATAGGTTACCTGATAATAGGTCACCGAAAAACTGTCGTAAACCGTTGTACCCCCAACATTCTCCGAGTTGCCGAGTGTTGTAAATCCGAGTACTGCTTTTCCGTTCGCATCCAGATCGTCAGGTTGTACATCAATGGTAAATTCAGCGAAGTAGAAGCCAGGGATGGATACTTGTGTGGCCTCTCTCAACGTAGCGGCAGTTTTCCCAATATAAACTTTAATCACCCGCGATCCTCCGAATGAAGGGAAGTAACTTCTTCCATGGATCAAACCCTTGATCTGCGGATTACCGGAGCCTGATTTATTCGTTACCTGAACCGAGAATTCTGCACCGGTTGCACCATTTTTTGTCCAGGTTGGATTACCGTCATCATAAAGGCTCGCGCCTGTTTTCGTCTTCCCGTCTTCAAAGAAACTGTTGATATTTGGCGGACGCATCGGGGAGTAAGCCGCGTGCGAATAGTCGTTCTGGAAAGTCTTCAGGTCGGTTTTAACGTGCGCATCCAAGACAGTCGCCCCAGGGTTATTAAGCTGTACGGAAGCTGCGCGGGCGCCCGCCTCTGCTCCTACTGTAAGGAAGTAAGTACTTTCGTCAGAATAGGCGCTCCAGTAAGGATTTACGCGGGAAGAAGTCGGACGGTAAAAGAGCTCATCAGACTTACCGTCATTGGGTACCGCGTAAAAGAGAATTTCAGTATTATCAGCTTTGATGATATCAACCTGCCTTCCGCGGTGGTACAGCTGCAGCAGCGATTTGTCGGCATTCTTGATTGAGCTGGGCAATGCAGCAGAGTTCATTGCAATCCTGTAAATGCCCTTTGAGCGCGTGTAAGTGTTGTTACTGCCCGGAATTGCACCTGCTTTGATGCTCACCCAAGGTTGATTGTACTTTCCCGCAAGCCATTCATTTCCGTACGCCCCGCTCCATTGAGCATGCAATTCACCAAAGCTGATCAATGCAAAGACAAGTAGTACTAAGAATTTTTTTGTAAAATTTTTAGATTTCATAAGGTTTAACAAAATGTTATAGTGTTTCTGTTTTCAATGCGAGAGCCTGGAAAAGGTCTGCGAGGTGAAGGGTATCCGTGGAAAAAAGCTGTAACTGATAGAAAGAATGGATTTTAGCATGAAATTACAACATCTTGAATAAGCTAACAAATTTTCCGCAAGATCAATAGAACATATACTACAAAAACTTACCGCGGCATCTACTTTGCTCTCCGAATTGGATTCACTCAGTGCATATGATCGGGGACAGCGGCAATTCGGGTACAATTTTTTTGCAAAGAACGTTACGTTCACAAAGCTTTACTTTGTGACCAATAGTGTATTTTTTGCCACCCACTTTAGGTATTTCTATTATTCACCGTTTATTTGCACAATCTATTTCTATTTATTTTAACTTAATCGATACAGCTATGCTTAAAAAACTAATTGTAATTGCTTGGATTGGTATTGTTGGGGTATCCCTCAGCTGCGAAGGCCCACAAGGGGAAGTTGGCCCTGCCGGCACAGCAGGAGCAGCAGGCCCGGCGGGACCCGCAGGACCAGCAGGACCGAAAGGTGATACCGGAGTAGCCGGTAAGGACGCTCTGGGAGCAAGAGAACTGATTACAGCTCCTAACCAGCCAAGTACCAATGGCGGCTACACAATGGGAAAAAACAACCTTTCAGCAGCCGATACAGCAGCGCTTGCAAAAAGTGTAGTGGTCGTTTTCATTCAAAGCCAGAACCTTTGGTGGGCAATTCCTGGAAAAGTTGAGTTTGGAGAAGGAAAAAGCACAACCTTTAACTTCATCACACTGCTCAGAGGAAACCAGTTCTTCATAGATATTCGTCCGGTAAGCTGGTCTGAAGATCAGCCAACTGCTCCGGAAAGAACATTTCAGAGAATTCGCGCGGTCATCATTCCTAGCAAATCGTTCCGTGCCAATGCAGGTGTGAACATGAACAATTACGAGGAAGTTGTAAAGGCTTATGGCATCAAAGAATCAGACATTATAGAAGCAGATATCTAAGCGATTGGAGCTGCCATCAGAAAGGTACAGGTGCACTTTGCATACTGTACCTTTTTTTATGCCTGAGTTCTTCGCTTTTTGAAACTTAAGAAGTTTTAATTGCCCGTAACCAAGAACTTGTAACCCGCCATAAATTTATTTTTTGAAATTATACTATTTTCGAAACAAAAGGCACTAGCTAATTTGTTATCTAACTGCATTTTGTACTTTTCCGGGTTTGCATCCCGCTAAACATATCTTACTTTTTTCGTTATGAATACCAAAAAGTCTTCAAAAACGAGCTCTCCTGACGTGGTTTTGATTGGTGCGGGAATCATGAGCGCAACCCTGGGCGTCTTGCTCAAAAAGTTAAATCCTGCTACTACTATTTCCATATTCGAGCGCCTTGACCGTGTTACTGCCGAAAGTTCCGACGCATGGAACAACGCAGGTACCGGGCACTCTGCTTTTTGCGAACTCAATTACACACCGCAGCTTCCTGACGGTTCTGTGGAAACCAAGAAAGCGATCAAAATCGCTGAATCGTTTGAAGTATCAAAAGAGTTCTGGGCGCACCTGGTGGAAACGGGCGTGATCGACAGTCCTGCTGACTTTATCTACAATATTCCGCATATGAGTTTTGTGTGGGGTGATGAAAATGTAGACTACCTGCACAAGCGTTACGAAGCGCTGACCAGCCACCACCTTTTCCGTGGAATGGAATATACCGAAGACCAGGAAGAAATCAGTTCCTGGATCCCGCTCATTATGAGAGGCCGCGAAAAAGATCAGAAAGTGGCGGCTACCAGAATGCAACTGGGTACAGATGTAAACTTTGGCGCATTAACCCGCGCTATGTTTGACTATCTTGAAAAACAGGACGGTGTAAACCTTTACCTGAACCATGAAGTAGACGATCTCACGCGCAACCGTGACCGATCATGGAACATTGAGGTGAAAGACCGTGATACACGCAAGTCGCGCAATGTTCAGGCTAAATTTGTATTCATAGGCGCAGGCGGAGGCTCTCTCCCATTGCTCGAAAAGTCGCGCATTCCGGAAGGAAAAGGCTTTGGCGGATTCCCTGTAAGCGGACAGTGGCTTGTTTGCAACAAACCTGAAATCATAGAAAAACACCAGGCAAAAGTATACGGAAAAGCTTCGGTAGGTTCGCCTCCGATGTCTGTCCCTCACCTGGATACCCGCATGATCGATGGGAAAAAGGCGTTGCTTTTTGGGCCGTACGCAGGATTTTCAACTAAATTCCTGAAAAATGGTTCTTACCTGGATTTACCATTATCAATTAAGCTGAATAACATCAAGCCGATGCTTGCAGCCGGGATACACAATATTCCGCTTACCAAATATCTGATCGACCAGGTTCGTCAGTCTCCTGAGGACCGTGTTGAAGCATTAAGAGATTACTTACCGGATGCAAAGCTGGAAGACTGGGATTTGTTGAAAGCAGGTCAGCGCGTTCAGGTGATCAAAAAAGATGAAAAAGAAGGTGGTGTGCTCGAATTCGGAACCGAAATGGTAACTGCCGCTGATGGTTCACTTGCTGCATTGCTGGGCGCATCTCCGGGTGCTTCTACATCGGTATCCATTATGCTCGATCTGATTAACCGCTGCTTCCCGGAAGCAAAATCTTCGGATTGGCAGACTGCATTCAAAACAATGATCCCGTCTTACGGGCAGTCTCTTGCCAAAGATTCGGAGCTGGCTGCGAAGACCCGCGCCTGGACCACGGAGATACTTCAACTGAATGCTTCCAGACTAGAAGAAGAATTAACAGCCTGATTTCCCAGGTCGATATAAAAGTAAAGAGGGTGTCTCATTTTAAAAATGGGGTACCCTCTTTTATTTTGGTTTTTGTTAATCAAGAATAGCTGTTCAAAATCCTGGATCCAAAGCTAATCAGCTTTATCTGACAATATTGATGTAAGCAGTCCTTCTAGGCCACCCTTTTTCTGAGATTTTGGGCTAATGCGATCAATCCCCACTCGATTTCGACCTTTTGTTTGCCACGGAGCATGAACCGGCGGAAGCCGTGGTTGTGTTTTATATTTCCGAAGACAGGTTCGACATCAAAACACCGCTTCTTTCGTTTGGCAATGCCTTCTTCACTTGTTAGTAGCTCATCTGCTTGCTGCTTTTGCCTTTCCAGATTGACATTTACCTGAATGATCCGATCTGCTTGTGATTTGTGGCAAGCTCCGTTTAATGGGCAGCTTTGGCAGTTTTTGGCTTTGTAAAGCCTGACGGTCTGTTCAAAGCCGGTCGTTGTTTTCCTTGTCCGGTCACCTATGTAAGCCATTTTCTGGCCCATCGGGCAGATGTAATGGTCTTGCTCAGGATTATAATAAAGCTTGTTAGTCGAGAACGGATGTTTCTTGTTAAAGGCGTGGTTTTGGCGTTTGTCAAACAGGTTGTACTTCACAAAGGCGGTCGCCTAAAATAGCCTCTTGTTGCTCATAACGGGTGATATTGGCCGGGTAGTGTTTGGTTACGTAACCCAGTTTGGCTTTCATCTTCTTGTCAATATTTTCTTTCTTGCCAAGCACCTGGTTAAGCGTATCGACCGTATCCTGCACTTTCTCTTTGTTGATTCCGGTCAGGTCTGGCGGTTCTGGCAGGTTGTCCTCGGTGGCAGCCACGCTCTGGGCATACGACCAGATCTCGGACAGCTGCTTTTTCATCTTCTCTTTGTTGGTGGCGATGGCCTTCTTCCAAACAAAGGTGTATTTATTAGCATTGGCCTCGATCTTAGTGCCGTCGGTATATACTTCCTCAATACTTAAATAGCCTTCCTGGGCAAGCAGACTGACTACTTGTTCAAAAATCGTTCGGAACGTATCTTTTAAACGTATGCCCCGAAACCGGTTAATGGTGTTATGATCAGGGAAGCTCATCGAGCTCAGATACATAAAGTAAATGCTCTCTTTGCATGCTGCTTCTAGCTTTCTACTCGAATATATATTGCTCATATAGCCGAATACGAGCACTTTTAATAGCATCTGAGGATGGTAGCTCGCAGGACCAGTGAGGTAGTAGGCAGCATTGAGCGGCTCTAAATTGATCTTATTGATCACATCATCGACCACACGCACAACGTGGCCTTTTGGGACCAATTCTTCTAAACTTGGAGGAAGCAGCATCAGCTGCTGCTGTTGGTAAGGCTTGAAATTAGGCTGTCGGCGACCCATTTTTCCGGAATTGCTTATGTCTAAAGATAATCAATTCACAAAAATCAAACAACCCTTAAAATGAAAAGAGGATGCCTCATTTGAGACACCCTCTTTTTGTTTTAAAACCAAACGCAATTACTTGTCTGCAAAAACCTGGGACAAATCAATTGTCAAATCCGGGAGAACAGTTGATCGGAGCAAATCTTTGCTGGTTTTTGGGTGCTGCCCAACATATTTCCCCGCCTCAGACAATGTAAATATTAGTACGTGCTCGTATTCAGGATATACAACCCAATACTCCTTAACGCCGCTTTCTTCGTATATATCAAATTTCTGGTTCATCTCTTTCGCAGAATTACCCGGCGAAAGTACCTCAATAACCAGGTCGGGAGCTCCAATGCAACCCTGATCATCCAACTTGGAGCTATCGCAGATCACGCATATATCGGGCTGCAAAACCGTAGAAATTTCCTGGTTGCTTTTTTTATCCCGGATTGGAAGACGAACATCAAAAGGAGCGGAGTAAGCTTGCGAGGGCTGATCTTTCAAATACGCCCCAATAGCCCCGTTTAAGTTCCAAATAATTTTCTGGTGTTGGCGTGAAGGTGCTGGTAACAAATGAGAAACATACCCACGGATTAGCTCAACGCGTTCTTCAAACTGCCATTTAAGATAGTCCGCGTAAGTATATTGCTTACCAAAGTCGAGTTGTTCAAGTGTGTCTATTATCATGGAGATGTTTTGTTCGCAATGATATCAAATATAGGAAAGCTTTGACATAATCAGAACTGTCCCGCATTGGGAACCTCGTACTTGACTTAAAATGCCAGCGACCGCAAAAAGTGAAGTCCGTCAACTGCGATTGCTTCTTTTGAAGGTTCGATTGTTCGCCAGATTGACGCGGCTTTGGCGATGATCTTGACGTCGGGAGTAAATGATTCGATGACAATGTCACCCTGATAATGAATGTGGTCGAGTGCGGCGAAAATGCGGTCCCAGTTGATCTGATCACCACCCGGCGTGCCGCGGTCACTGCCTGACGCGTGGAGCAGTCCCAGCTTATTTCCTGCTTTTCTGATCGCCAGCGCAGGATCTTTCTCTTCCAGGTTCATGTGAAATGAATCCAGATGCACCAGCAAATGGTCACTTCCCACATCAGCGATCATTTTCAAAGCCTGCTCACAGGTATTGACCATATCCGTTTCATACCTGTTCAATGGTTCAATAGCCAGCATGACATTATTTTCCTTTGCATAAGCAGCCAACCTGCGCAGATTGGTCACAGCAGTCTGCCACTGTCTCAACTTTTTTTCCTCATCATATAAATCAGCGCGGCCTACCGAAGAATAAATAGGTCCTGCCACCAGCTTACTGCCAAGCACCGGAGCTATATCAATGAGCTGCTCCACATATTCGATTGAAGTGAGCTGCTCTTTTTTATTTCCTCTCAAATCCCTCCCCGGCCCGGTTGCCGCACATACCGAGCGACATTCCAGCCCGGCTTCGTCCAATGCTTTTCTAACAAATACGGGATCGATGTTCGCAGGATCTTCGATTGCTATCTCAACAAAATCAAATCCCCATTCTTTGAATTTCGGAAACCACGAAACACCCTCATTGGTAAAAGGCGACGCAAACAAATAGGTATTGATCCCGAATTTCATATATGTTACTTACCTTTTTGCTGCGTGAAAACCCGTACTCCTTTTTTATTTCCGGTCACGATATCCAGCAAGCCGTCATTATTAATGTCCTCCACAGTTACGTGCAGCCCTACCCCTGAATTGTTATCAACCTCGTGCCGGGTCCACGTTGGCGTTTTCCCCGGTTTATATTCAAACCAGTAAACTACTGCCGGCTCAAATTCTCCCGGATCGTTTCCGTGATGGGCAAAATACCTTTTTCCCGTGATGAAATCCATGTTCCCGTCACCATTGATATCCTTCATTTCCAAACCGTGCGTCTGCGAAAACGAATCGTCGATTGTATGATGACGCCAGATCACATTGCCTTGGGCATCTTTCTGCTGCTCGTGCCACCACACCCCATAGTCATGGGCTGAGGCGCTGAGTACGTCATTCAATCCATCTCCATTTAAATCCATCACATACATTTGCGAACAGTCTTTACCGAGGTCGGCGGGATGAAATTTCCAGTCTTCTTCTTTCCCGTGCTTTGCCGGTCCCTCCGCCGGACCTTCCCACCAGCCCGCTTTCACAAGTACATCTTTCCTTCCATCGCCATTGATATCCCCATACCCGATTCCATGCGTGTACATGTGGGTAGAGTTATTGGGATCATTGCTGATTACATACTTTTCCCAGGCTATCTCACCCTTTTTCGCAGGACTTTTCATCCAGATCACTTTCTTAGCCGTGGGATCATTACAAAGCAGGTCGAGCCTGCCGTCGCCGTCAATATCCACCATCATCGGCGATTCGTTTCCCACCGAGGAATGGATCAGATGCGCCGGCCAGTGTCCTGGCTTTCCTTTCAGGTTTTCGTGCCAATAGGCAGCCTTACCCGGCCAGTCAATCCGAACCAGGTCAATCCAGCCGTCCTGGTTCACGTCCATTGCATAGTCCAGAAATGAGTTACTATAACCGCCATTTACCTGAAAAGTATCGGGTTTCATAATTTCATGTGCCTTCCAGGAAGGCGCCTCAAACCAATACGCCCCTGCCAGCACATCCTTTTTCCCATCCTTATTCACATCCCCCATCGCAGCTCCTTCCGAGATAAACCGCTTCGTTAACTCCGTCTTCTTGAATGTGATATCGCTGCCCTTTTTAGCCTTGGTCTGCGCCTTAGCAAAGCAAGGCATTAAAGCAGCCAGGAGGCAGAGGAATTTTATTTGATGATGCATTTCAATCTTATTTAATGTTTACAAACTTCTATTGATTGTCTACCTTTTGTCACCCTGAGCGGAGTCGAAGGGCCTGCACAAAAGCGTCTCACAAGTTCCCTTCGACTCCGCTCAGGGTGACAAAAAAGGCACTTAGGCCGGCAGAAAAGCGCTCAGGGTGACAAAAGAACGCTTACTGTAACAAACGTAAACTCACATAAACGCCATCACTTCACACTCAGCAAATAATCCATTAATGCGTAAAAATCCTTTTCCGGGATTATATTCCTGAACTGGTCGGGCATTAAGGTGTACTTGGAAGCGCGGTGTTCTTTCATTTCGCTTTTGGCTAGCGCAAATTCCTTTCCGGTCATATCTGCAAATACCATTGTTTCGCCTTCTGTCCTGCGGTACAAGCCCGTGAGCGTCTGGTCATTTTTCAATGTGATATTATAAGTACGAAATGCCTCGGTTATATTCCTGTTAGGGTCAAGAATCTTTTGGGTCAATGCTTTGTGGCCCCAGTTTCCGATACCATCGAGCTGCGGACCGACCATTCCGCCCTGCCCTAAAATCTGGTGACAGCCGCTGCAATTCTGCACAAAAACGGCTTTCCCTGCATCGGTCAATCCACCCGCCGGCTTGAAGTTGGCAATGCGCGTATCAATCAGCTTTTGCCGCTCTTCCCGCTCGTCTGCCCCAGCCGCAAGGTATCTCTGCATTTGCTCCCGCTGACCAGCATTGGCATTCACATCCAAACGTTCTTTCACCGGAATTTCATTGGCAATATCAGGATTAGCGGCTTCCTCTTTAAATGCATGCAGCAGGTAATCAATACCTTGTGAAGTATTGGAAAGTACCGTAGCGATCGCAACCTGCAAATTTCGTGCACCGCCCGCCAGCTGCTTTTTCAGCATTTCATAAATAGAAGGTGAAGGCGCCTGGCTCATCGAAGCCGCTAGTTTTTCGCGTAGTATCGGCAGCTCCGCAGGATCATCAAAAGCTTCCGCAAGCACATTCACATTTGCCTTCGGATCAATATTCATCAATGCATTTGCCGCCGCGCTGCGAACCGGGTAATCCAGCCATTTCGCTTTGACCATTTCTCTTAATTTCGGTTCAAGTGATTTGATCCGAAACTCATTAGCTATCTCTGCTGCCGCAACCCTTTGATCAGAAATAATGCCAGGCGCCTTCGCCGGAATTTCCAGTACAGCCGGTTCCAGTTTCCCAAAACCCACCGAGCCGGTCTGCGAACTGTCAACCGCCTCGATATAGCCCATTTGTCCGGCGTATTTACTCAGATTAAAGGTTGTATTTTTGATCAAATCCTTCCATTGCATTGTTTCTTTCTGGTTCAGGCGGTATTCCTGAATGATCTTTCCACCTTCTGCGAGTCTTACCCGAATAGCATTTCTTGAAACACCTTTTTTCTCAGGCAGGTTGTGGATATCGTTATCAAAAACATTCATTTTCAACGTAGCCGGCAATTTGAATGGGACTGAGTAAAGCGCAGCAGTGGGCACATAGCCGTTTTTCTCACTCAAAATAATTCGAAAAGCGGGTGTGATATCCGTCAGAAACTGTTCTGAGACTGTCCATGTATTACCGGCATCAGCCGTTTTCGCCAGTGGTCTGTTCTTCCAGACTTCCGAACTTTCGGAGATACCTTCCAGGAACCGCGTCGCCAGACTGGTACCCCAGGAAACCAGTTTCTCTCCGGGCTCCATCCCGCTCTGCTTTACACCCGCCTGGATCGTTTTATATAAGGAAAGCTGTGTTTCAAGATCATTCGCGAACTTGCTAGTGATCAGGCCAATAGCTTTTTCTAGCTGGTAAGGCGAAACATGCCTGCCAATATATTCCAGATTTCGAACCAGGTCCTCCGAGTATATTTCGTGCGTAAGCGTATAATCCAGCACGAATGCAGCCAATGTCGAAGATGGTATATCGAGCATTGCCCTCGTCATCAATGCAAGCTGCGCTTCTGTCCACTTGGAGCCGGCAAGCCGCCACTGGATGCTCCGATCTTTGAGGTTATCCCGCAGCGCAAGCAAAGCAGTATAGCGCAAATGAGTGTCTTGCGAATCCGTTTTATCGTAAAGCTCGGTTAGATGTGCTATGTTTTGGAAGCGTGGAAATCTGCCGAGCGTCTCTGCGGCAACCCTGCGTACAGATGGGTCAGAATCAGTTTTCAATGCATTTACCGTCAGCTGATGAAAGTTATTGGCCACTCCGAGACCCTCCGCAACAATTCGGAGCGCATGCACACGAAGCACTGGATCACTGCTTTCCATTGCGCTCATTAACAATTCCGGGTTCAGCACGTCCAACCGGTTCAGTATCCACAATGCATGTACAGCCGCCGTTTTAGATCCCGCTTTTTCACTATCAAAAAATAATATCTCCAAAGGCCTGGTCGCCTGTTCTTTCCAGCTATCCACAATTCGGTCCGCCACTTTCAATCTGGTATTCAGCTGCGGGTGTTTCAATCCCTCGATCAGTTGATCCAGCGTCGCTTTTGACCAATCCACCACCTTCATATCCTGATGCGGTAAGTCACCTTTGTAGGTAATCTTCCAAATGCGTCCGCTAAGCCGGTCGCGACCGGGGTGATTTAATGCAACTTCATAATGACCGATGATTCTGTTATAAAAATCAGCAATGTATATAGCGCCATCAGGCCCCAGCTTCACATCCACCGGCCTGAACCACGGATCTTTACTTACCAGCAATGGTTCTTCCTTTTTGGAAACGGGCGTCGAACCTTTATATGTGATCGTATTGCGGTCAATGCGGCAGGTTACCACATCTCCCGTATAAAAACTGTTTCGGTACTGCTCGGGAAACTGGGTGCCCGTATAATAAACCAGACCAGCCAATGCAGTTGAACCCAGATCGTAGTCCATCATCACCGGAGCAAACCCTAGTCCGGCCGGTGCTTTTTTACCAAAATGCGGATATTCTCCGCCGAAAATGAGCTGCGTGATCGGCTTCGTGTGACAGTCCACCGAATACAAATACCCTTTTTCATCATAAGCATAGCCAAATGGATTTACCCGACCGAAGGTGGTCTGCTCCACGTGAGTCCCGTCGAGTTTCACCCGGAATGTATTCCCCGAAGTCATTTTAATGGTATCCCCGTCGGTACCTGCCACATTGGAAGTATTGGAAAAACCGTGACAAACGTGGAGCCAGCCGTCGTAGCCGCGCACCAGGTTGTTCACCATTCCGTGCGTGTCTTTGTGACCGAATGGTCCCAGCAGTACTTTTTTGCTGTCTGCTGTCCCGTCATTATTATCATCTTTGATATAATACAAATTGGGAATGCTGTAAGCAATCGCACCGTCGGCCACGGGCATTACCCCGATCGGGATATTCAGATTATCGTCGAAATGCGTAAAGGTATCTGCCTTCCCATCGCCATTTTTATCTTCCAGAATCGTGATCCGATCCTTCCCGTCACCCTGCCCCGCAGCCACCGGATATTCCGAACTTTGAGTCACCCAAAGCCGGCCGCGGTCATCAAACTCCATATTAATGGGCTTGGTAATATCGGGCTCAGAGGCAAAAAGGGTGACTTCAAAACCAGGAGGCAGGATGAAATTCTTGCGCTCTTCGTCAGGCGTTTTGAATTCGCTGGTTCTGATATGCTCAGCGTAAAGATCAGGCGAAGGCTGGGCGTTCAGGGCAATTTTGGAGCTCTGCCCGGATTTGCTTTTCGGCGCGCTGCAACTTTGCGCATAAAGAAAAAGTACCGCAGATAAAACAACGGTACTGCCAAAGCGAGACTTCTTTAAATAATCATTCATTTAGGAGTTGATTTTACCCCCTGCCCCCCGACCCCCTCTTTGGGGGCAGGGGGGTGGGCTCACGGCTGATAAATGTAATTAGCTCTTCCCGCAGGTGCCACGTCTCCATTAACCCAGAAATCCATGATATTGCCCTGCTCCTGCATACTGTCGCTCCATTTAAATTCAAAATCGGGCTCGCCGGTGATGCCGAGCATGGATTTAGGCACTTTGATCTCCATTTTATTTTTATTGACAGAGAACTCGGCTTCACCCGCCTTTGTCCAGTTCCAGGCTGCATCCGTTTTTTCAACAATTGCTTTTTTATCAGGATTAATGCGGTTGATGACCACATCATATCCTTCCCAGCCCGTGTTCTTATCCTTATCAGTATTGATAAAAAGACGCATCCAGCCCGGATCTGTTTTAGGCGAAAGCGGCTGTGCGGTTTCTACATAGAAGTACACGAAATCCGCGTCACGAGCTACTTTTGAAAGCACAATATCATTCCGGCCGGTCGTATTTGTGTACACCAGACTCCCCCAGCCCGGACTGTTCCGATGCATCGTACTGCCTTTATGCGCCGCGAATGCAGGAGTTACCTGATCCCATTCTGTAAACTTCCCATCGATCGCAACCGTAGTAGCTGCCGAAGTTCGCTCCCGGGCAGGCAGGCCCTTGAACTTTCGGATATTCGCCGCCATTTGGTAATAATAATTATCGCCGTGACCGCCTTTCATAGGCTCGATATCTCTGCTGCCTTCCTGGTCAAATTCGTCGGGAAATGCATTGGTTTGCTCCTGCCACACATCGTAGCGGCCTGCAATCCACTCGTTCCAGCCGGTGATGAATATCAGCTCGGGGTTAATTTCCAGCGCCCTGTCAAACTGCTCCTGAAAATTAAAGCCGTAATTCACTGCGCCAGGCGTGGTAACCTGCCCTTTGGTGTGCGTATAGCTTCTGCCAAATGAGCCCGTTGCATTCAATGCAGTCAACCCGCGTGCTTTGGTCCAGTTCTGGGCTACGCCTACCGTCGCCTGCTCGAAAGTCCCGTCTGCGTTTTTCTTATATCCGTGCTGCGGGTAAATTTCCAGCCAGCCCCAGTGATCTGCTTTTTCCGGCCCTTTGTTATAAACCGGCTGCCCCGGACGGAATGTAAAAAATTCACGCAGTTCCTTTTCCAATGCAGGCTCAGCCGTTTTTCCTTTGATGGTTTCGGTAAATTCAGGAGAAGCCATAATGAATGGTTTTCCCTTCCACATAAACCACAGATCCTTGTACTTTCCCGGCTTATAAAGGTCTGCGTAAATCTCCCTGATGATCTCTTTTCCGCCGTCAGTTGTCCAGAAAGGCAGCATAAAGCAGATCTGAGGCGTTTTTACGCCGTCTTTTCTGGCTTGCGTAAATACCTCGCAGAGTTTCATATAGGATTCCTTCCAGGTCAGGTTTCCATTGGTACAATCAAAAATGATCATATCCACACCTGCGTCGGCCAGCATTTCAGCATGTTTGCGCAGCAGCCACTCGTCGGTATCTACATAATACCCAAAAAGCGGCTCCGCCCAAAACCACGGACTTTTGCGCTTCGGCCAGATCGGATCATTGTAATCGTGGATCGCTTTGGGATTGCGGGAAAGGTATTCGGTTACATTCAATGCAGGATTATTCTTCGCCTGCTGCGTATGCCAGGTCCAGTAAAACAGTCCCACAAACTTGTCCTTTTTAAAATCTCCTGCCTCCTGATGCGAAGGCAACCTGCGGCCGACTGCATCGGTAGCAGTGACGAGTGGGCTGTAATTTTGGGCGAAGGCTGGTGGTGCGAGGAGTAGGAGGATAAGTTGAAGTTTGATTTTCATTTTTCAAAAGATGGTTTGTAAGTTTTTGTCACCCTGAGCGCACCGGGCCGCCGGGCGGTCGAAGGCCCTTCGACTGCGCTCAGGGTGACAAGTGTTAATGCGCTTGGGTGAGAAACACGCTACTCGTTTGCGATAAAATTAAACCTCCCGCCAGGCGCAACGTCGCCGTTTACATACCAGTCTAGCGGGTTGTTGTCTTCCTGCATGTTGTCCGACCATTTGAACTCCATGTTCAGGGGGGATTTCAGATTTGTTAAAAAGGATTTAGGAATAGAGACCATCATTTGATTGCCTGCAACCTGGTAGGTCACTTTCTTGACGTCGTGCCAGTTACCCGATTTATATTGCTGCAAAGTGTTCCCTGAAACAATGCGGTACTCGTACCCTTTCCAGCCGGTAGCCGCCTTCCGGTCGATATCCAGGTAAAGGCGCATCCAGTTGTCGCCGGAGTTCGGCGTGATTTCAGCTACTGTTTTTACATAGAAATAGAGGTTCTTTTCATCACGGGCCATCTTCATTTCGTCAAAATCATTTCTTCCCGTTTTGTTCACATACACCATCGCAGGCTCTGTTTGCGCACCGGGATGGTTTCGCGCCTGAGTATCACCTGTGTAATCTTTGTAAATGGTCGCAATGCCTTTCCAGTCTTCCAGATTTTTGATGCTTTTTACCGGCCCCAAAGCCGGATTGGCTTCCACACCCTTGTACCTGCGCACATTGGCGACTAGCTGCATATAATAATGGTCTTTCAAACCTGCCGTGAGCGACGGCTCAATATCCCGGCTGTATTCCGGACTCGCCTGATCGCAAAACCACGAATGTTCCGGGTTCTTGTCGTGACTAGGAAACTTACCCGCAATCCATTCATTCCAGCCGGTCACATATACAAAAGGCGTATTCTGCTTGATCGCGAAATCCCATTGCTCCTGCACATTGTAACCGTAAACAATATCCTTCTTCGGATCGCCGGGCGAGCCATTGCGATAGCTCCTGCCCCAGTTGTCTTTGTTCCCGTAAAACGCCGACCCGCCCATTCCCGCAGTGGGATTTGGATGCTGCGCAACCGAGACATTGATAATCTCCGCTTCGCCTGCATTATTATAATGTACTTTCTGAGGTCGGGTAAAAGAAATCCACGGCCAGCCATTTTTCTTCTGCGCCTCCGTAGGCCATTGTGACTCGCGGAAAGTAAAAAAGGATTTGTAGTTGCTCCCTTCTGCCTCTTTACTGATCCCGATGATCAAAGGCTTGCCGTCGAGCATATACCAGCTGTCCGGGTGGCGGTAAGGGGCGCCTTCTTTGTAAAACATATCATACGCTTCCTGCATCGTTTCACCAGATTGCGTATTGGTATAAAAAACAATCTTGGGTGCTTTCCTGCCCTGCGAGCGCACTGCGTCCATTGCTTTCATCAGCGCATCGGCCTGCTTCGGGTAAGTGAGCCGGTTCGTTGCATCAATCACCAGAAAGTCAACTCCCGCATCCGTGAGCAGCTGAATGCTCCGCAGATGCACCCAGTAATCATCGCCTTTATAGTATCCATAAATAGGCTGTCCCCAGTAGTACATTCCTACGCCATTCTTGGGATCACCTCCCCAATCGGGATGATCAAAGTCTTCCAGTACCGCGGGATTTTTGGAAACGATCGCATGGAGGTCCCAATGCCGTGCCGGCGCTACATCGTGCCACAGGAAATAGAACATACCTACCTGGCGGTCGCTCTTTGGATCGCCCACAACGTTGTTTTGCGGAATTGTCCTGCCGAGGTCATCAGTACCTGCCAGCGGCTGCGCAAAACTTGCAGTCGCTGTCAGGCCTAACAGTGTGAAGATTCTCTTTAGCATTATTAAGGATTTAGGATGTATTTGCATTCAATGGCCGCCACGCAGTAGCGCAGTGCCGTAGCTGGCCAGATTTAATCCAGCCAGCCGGGATTTTGCCAGTCTGCACCGGACAGTCCGACGATCTTGTCCACTTCGGCCTGGTCTATCGGGTAAAGCAGGTATTTGTCTGAAAACGCATTGCGGTTGGTGAACTTAAACCGGCGATAAACGAAGTTGGCGCCGCTTTTGGTAATCCGCATTCCTGTTACAAAACGGTCGGTCTGGTCCAGGATCTTCCAGCGGCGCACATCAAAAAACCGGTGCTCTTCAAATGCCAGCTCAACGCGCCTTTCATTCCTGTATTTTTTCTCAAATGCCTCTTTCGTCATCGCAGCCGGAAAGCCGGGCATTCCTGCCCTCGCCCGCACTGCATTCACAGCCTGCCGCGCAGACATGGTTTGTGCGCCTACCTTCACAGCCGCATCCGGTCCGGCCGACTGGTTCGCAGCCTCAGCAAAATTGAGATACAGCTCTGCCAGCCTGAACAGCCTGATCGCACCGTCTGCATCATTGTTCTGTCCCGACCTGAAATTGTTGAACTTCCTGAGATAATAGCCCGTCCGCGTATGTTTCCGGTTGATATCTGAAATCTCCTCAGCCCCGCCGACAAAGGTTTCGACCTTCTTTCCCGCAGGCTGGTCCAGGTTCCTGACAGCGCCATTGTAGTAAATGGAAGCGTAAAAACGGGGATCGCGTCCTGCATAAGGATCCGTTTCTTTGTAGCCCGAAGTTGCGTTGATAACCGGCGTGGTACGATTAGCATCGGAATACCCTGTTATCGGTGCTTCCCCATTCGCCATTTCGTAGCTGTCTACCAGTTCCTGCGTGGGGCACGGGCCCGTTCTTTCCATGCCAGGGTTGGTCGGCATGCCTGCATACCGCCAAACCTGCATAGCATCTCCGGCATGATAGATGGTTTCTTTATCGGTAGCGCGCTGGTCATTTGAACTGGTGAAAAAGTAAAGCGCGTAGCTGTTTTGAGCGATATCAGCTGATGGTTTTTGGTTGAAAAGCTGATAACCGTTTGCCAGGCATTCTCCCAGCGCTTCGGCAGTAATTGTAGTGGCCATTTGCCAGTTATAGGTACCGTCGCTCCAAAGCGGGCTTGCTGCATAGGTAACCGCCTGCGACTTGACAGCATAAGCAACTGCCCGCGTCATGATCCCATATTGATTGTCGAAAATATCCCAGGGCAAACCCTCCCGCGTAGCAGGATATGAAAGTGCCTTGTCGCAATCCGCCAGAATGAAGGTTACTACCTCCGAAAAGGTAGCACGTTTATCCTGCGAGAAATCGTGGTCAATCGCGAGCGGCTTATCGAAGATAGGCACGCCGCCATAGCGTTTGATCAATTGCAGGTAATACAATGCACGCAAAGTGTGCGCCTGCGCTATCCAAGAATTCTTCTCTCCTTCGCTCGCATAAACCGTAGCGGTTTTGATGTTTTCAATAAATACATTGCATTTCCGGATCCCTTCATACAGTTTCCCCCACGGACTTCCGTCTGCTGAATTGGTCGCGTAAGTAAGAGAAGTCACATTGCCGCCGTACCAGACAATGTATTTTGAGCCTGGCGTGATATCGTCTGCGTCCTGGGCCTCATCCGTAAAAGAGGCACGGTCCATGTAAGGTTTCGGGGTAAAGCCGTAGCACGAATTCAGATAGCCGCGTGTCCGGTTATAGTCGCTGAATACCTGGTCCATGGTAATGCGGCCGTCGCTTGGCAAGTCCAGCTTTTCGTTACAGGATACCAATATGGAGGTAACTGCAAGTGTCAGGAGAAGTATCTTATATTTTTTCATTTTGTAAAATGACAGAGTTAGAAAATGACACTGATACCTGCATTGAACACGCGGTAAACTGGGAATCCGGCAAAGCCGCCGCCTTCGGGACCGTAATCCTTCGAGCGCATTTTATCCCACGTAATCAGATTTTGTCCGCTCACCAGTATCCTTATTTTTTCGGAAAGAATGTAGCGTGAAATGGAAGCAGGAAGCGTGTAGCCGATCTCCACATTTTTCAGGCGCAGATAAGAGCGGTTATCCAGATAGTAGTCGCTCGTTTCGTGGTTGACACTCTTGCCCAGCGAGAGTGCGGGTGCAGTGATCTCCTCCCCGTTTGCAAACCGTTCGGGTGTCCATGCATTACGGTGCAGCGAGCCGAAAACGCCGTCGTACTCAGTTTCCCAGATACCCGTGAGCGTGCCTGTTTCAACCGTTGCGTATTTGCCTACGCCCTGAAAAAGGAAGCTGAGATCAAGGTTTTTGTAAGTAAATCCGGCCGATAAGGAATAGATCGTACTCGGCAGCATGCCCGTTCCGATGGGCGCTTTATCACGTTCGTCGATCTTGGCGTCGCCATTCAGGTCGCGGTATTTAAGGTCTCCGGGGCGCGGTGTACCAAACCCATAAGTAAGTCCGCTCTGGTCGATCTCCGTCTGCGAATTGAAGTATCCGTTTCCATTGCTGCGATCCACGAGGTACCCGAACTTCTGACCAAAAGAATACCCTTCCTGCCATTTACGATAAGCATAATCCTCCGTTTTGAGCGCCTCATTCTGATTGATAATCTTGTTTTTAGCGTAGCTCACCATCAGTTTACCAAAAACTGAAAAGTCGCGACTCACTGCTTTGTTATACCCGAGTGTCAGATCAACACCCTTGTTTTCAAAACTACCTGCATTGAGCTTGGGATAGTTAACGAGCTGCACACCCTGGTAAAGCGGAATTGTGGATAGCGCGCTGACGATCATGTTGTCCATTTTTTCATGAAAAACATCTACCGACAAATTCACTGCATTCAGAAATCCAAGATCGATCCCGAAGTTCTGCTTCTTGGAAATTTCAGCTGCAATGTTGGGATTACCCACCTGGCCTTCCTTCACTTCATATTGCAGTGAACCGATCGGCCCGCCGCCCGTCACCGTCACATTGTCCAGGTATGCATACCGCGCAAGCCCGCTTTCATCATTAGCCGTTTTCCCGTAAGAAGCGCGCAGTTTCAGGTAAGAGAGGAATGCATTGTCTTTTAAAAACGCCTCATTGGAAATCACCCAAGCCGCCGAAATTGCAGGTGTGGTTGTATAACGCGAGCTTCTCGCATACTGCTCAGATCCTGAATAGCCGAGATCCAGTTTCAGCAGGTACCGGTTATCAAACCCATAATTGACCTCAAATCCTGAGCTAACCCTATTGTAAGGCAGCATTCGCGCCGAATCGTTTTCAGCTCTTGTGAGGTTTTGGTAAAACATATACGCCATTGCTCCCACCCGGTGCCGGCCAAAGTCGCGCTGATAGTTCATTGCCACATTGTAAGTCAAATGGTAATAGTAGGAATGCGACTTGGAGTATGCCAGCGGCGTGTTGTTCTGCGCACCTTTTTTAATGAATCCGGTACCCGAAGAATCGCTCGTCTGCACCCAGCGCTCATAATCCTGCTTGGTACTCAAACTACCCACGGAGTTGGTCTGGTAAGCCAGTCTGCCGGTCATGTTCAAACCTTTCGTCAGAAAACCCATATCCAGGTCGAGACCAAACTGCGAGGTAATGTTGGTAACCGTGTGGCGCACATAGCCTGTCCGGTTGAGCAAACCATAGGTAGGCGATTCCACACGTTCGGTCGTGATCACTTTTCCACCGGGATCTGTTACTTCGCCGGAACCGTCCACTACCGGCTGCGTTACCGGACCGTACACCGTAGAAGGAATCCGGAAAATGCTCGAATACACATCTGCATTACTTGCGCCAGGCGTACGTTCGCGCTTCACATTCCCGCTCAGCCTCACGAATGCTTTCAGGTAACGGTTCAGGTTCATATCCACATTGGAGCGATAGTTTACCCAGATATTGTTCGCATTGGGATTGTAGCGCTCCTGGTCGGTTTTGAAATAGCCGCCCTGGTGCATGAAATTGATGTTCGAGAAGAACTGCACTTTGTCGTTTCCGCCCGTCACATTCACACTCGCCCGCTGCATGTTGGCGAAATCCTTGATGAAGCGTTTGTACCAGTTGTTATTAGGGTAAAGAACAGGGTCTGAGCCTGACCGGTAACCTTCAATCTGCTGCTGGCTATACAGATAATTGGCTCCCAAACCGTCATTGAATGCAGCCTGGTTCCGCATGGTGGCGTAGTCGGCCGAGTTATAGAACGGCGGGGTTGTAGTTACCTGCTGCATTGATTGGTCAAACCTCGTCTTGATCTGCAAAGGCCCTTTTTTACCTCTTTTCGTGGTAATCACCAGCAGCCCGTTTGCACCCTGAATACCGTAAAGCGCCTGGGTAGAAGCATCCCGCAGGATCGTCACCGTTTCGATTTCATTGGCGGTAATGTAATCCAGCGTCTGGTTACTGTTGTAAGCGCAGATAATCCCGTCGATGATCACCAGCGGCCCACCGTCCCGTGCCGCAGCAAGCCCGCGGATGTACAGGTTGGTATTTGCCCGCGAGAGTTCCGAGAAGGTTTCCTGCGTGGTAAGTCCCGGCAGACGGCCGGCAAGTGTTTGCGTCAGGTTAGCGACAGGCGCTTTTTCCAGCTCTTCGCCTTTCACTGTCGCAACCGAACCCGAGATATCATTCCTGAACTGCGAGGTGTAACCCAGCTGAATTACTTCGTCCTTCCTGTGCGCGTCCCATTCCAGCTTCACATCAAGCTCCTGCTTGTCGGTGACATTGATTTTCTGGTTTTTGTAACCATATAATGAAAATACAATGGCGCGGCTGCCGTCGTCGATACTCATCGCAAACTCTCCCTTACTATTCGTAGAAGTTCCATTTTTCCCGTTTTCAGAATTGATCACAACACCCGAAAGCGGCTTGCCAAACTCATCGAGCACGAGCCCGTTGATCGTTTCTGTCGGTTCCTGCGCCAAAGCTGCCGTGCTGAATGCGGACAGGATCACAAAGGCTGCGAGCGAAAGGATACCGGATTTTATATATGTTATCATAAAAAATGATCGTATAAATCGTTGAAAACAATATTGATTACCAACCCGGACTTTGCCAGTTCGCTCCTGTAATAGACCGCAGTCTGTTTGCCTCATTCAATGGCATAGGCACCCACAGGAACTTGTTTGTGTAATTCTTTCTTTCCGTACCGCGCACATTCCGCCGTTTATAGCTAAAAGTGCCGTTTGCGTTCCGGGTGATTTCCATAGCTGTAATCCAGCGGTCGGTTTTGGAAAGATCCTCCGTCGGCATGGACCACCGACGCACATCGAAATACCTGTTTTCCTCCATTGCCAGCTCTACCCGGCGCTCGGCGCGCACGCGCTTGATCAAGGCATCTTTGGAAAGACCCGCTGGAAGATTCGGCATTCCGGCACGGGTGCGGATCTCGTTTACGGCTTTGGCCGCATCGGCAAGCTGGCCAGCTTCGGCTGCTGCCTCAGCAAAGTTGAGGATCACCTCGCCCAGCCTGAAAAGCTTCCAGTTGGCACCAGCGATCGGATTGTCGCCGCCTGAATTGGGATGTAAAAACTTGCGCTCATAATACCCCGTGCGCGTTGCCCGGCGCGTGGTCGGGTGAATGCCCGTTTGCGGCTCGCCGGCGTAAGTGGCGATAATGCGCGTGCGGTTCCCGATAGGTGCCGGATAGTTTTCTACGGATTCCGGTGCTTCGGCGAAGTTCCACATTGCTTTGCGCTTTGATCCATTGTAATAAATGGATGCGTAAAAACGCGGGTCGCGGTTGGCATAAGGATCATTTGGATTGTAGAGCTTGTTGGCTGCATTGTAGTTGGGCTGCAAATGCTGGTCGTCGAGGTACGGCCTATCCAAGTCAAGGATAGGCTGACCGTCGATCGTTTCATAAGCATCCACCAGCTCCTGCGTAGGACAAGTTCCCGACTTATAACCATCCTGCGAGCCAATACCGTCGATATTCCAGATGTTACCCTGGTTTTCACGGCTCTGGTAAATGGTTTCACGATCCACCGGCGCAGCCGAGTAGTTCATGGTCTGGGTAAAATATTCATTATAAATGGCGGTATTCACATTTTTGTTCGGGCCGAGGAAAGCTGTTTCAGAAAGGTAGGTCTGCGGGAAATTAACCTGATTGTACAGCTGGTACCCATTTGCTTTCAGGTTTTCCAGAGCCGTTTTATTGATCTGGTAAGCCTCCTGCCAGAGATTTTGACCGGCATTATTGAGCGGACTGGCTGCGAACAGGATCATTTTGGACTTAATCGCCTCCGCCAGACCTTTATGTACGCGCCCGCCTTCGCTGGCTGTAGTAACCCGCCACGGAAGCTCGGCCGTATTCAATGCTACGTCGCAATCTTCGATAATGAATTTGACCACATCATAATAGCTCGCTTTTTCCACGGTAGAAAAATCCTGGGAAAAGTCGTAAGGCTCTCTTTCGATCGGCAGCACGGGGCCAAACCATTTAAGCAGTTCCGAATAGTAGTAAGCCCGCAGCAAATGCGCCTCCGCTTTCCAGCGGGCGCGATCGGTCGGTACACGTACTACGGCCTCATCAATGCGGCTGATAAAAACGGTACAATTCCGGATTGCAGCCCAGTATCTTGCCCAGTACTCGCCGTTGCCGCCGTCAGCGCTGATGTTCGTTACCGGGTGACTTCCCGCGGATGCATCTCCATTATACATCCTGCCCGACATAATCCACGATTCTGCCTCCGCGTCGGTATCCCACGATTCGTCACTCCAGTTCACAGGCCCGCGGCTCCAGAAGAAGTAGCGCGTTCCTTTTACGGGTATGTTGGCATAACAGGTGTTCAAAAAGGCACCCACTTTGTCATTGTCTGCAAAAATCTCGTCCATGGCCAGCTTACCGTCGGGCGCCATATCCAGCACACCTTTACAGGAAGTCAGCAAGACAAAAACAAGCATTGAAAAACGATATATCTTTTTCATTGATCTCTCTGATTAAAAGGTGACGTTAAGACCGAGGTTCGCCATTTTCGTTACCGGGTAACCGAGCGAATCGTCGTTTTCCGGATCGAGATGGTTCATTCTGAGCTTGTCCCACGTGAAGTAGTTCTGTGCACTTACATATACCCGGAACTTGCTGATACCAATAGCTTTCAGCGACCCGGAAGGCAATGTGTAGCCGAACGTCAGGTTTTTGAGGCGGGTAAAAGACCTGTCCATAATGAAAAAATCATTGGAGGTATGGTTGGTTGTACTATGTGTGCTCAATGCAGGATAGGTAATGTCGTCTCCATTTGCGTAGCGTTCGGGTGTCCAGGCAGATTTGTGATAATCGAAATAGGTACCCCGGATAATGTATTCATACACACCCTGCTGCGCGTAGTTCATCGTGTATTTTCCAACACCCTGGAAGAAAGTAGTAAAGTCGAACCCTTTGTAATTGAATGTAAGCGACAAACCGTAATTGACGCGGGGAATGGTTGAGTAGCCGATCGGCGCCTGGTCCTTGTCATCAATGGTACCGTCGCCATTCAGGTCAATGTATTTGAAATCCCCTACCCTCGGCTCCCCGAATCCGTAACGGGTTTTGGCGAGATAGGAATCAAGTTCTTCTTTGGAGTTGAAAAAACCGTTTCCATTGCTGTAATCAATTTTGTATCCCCAGGATTGATTCAAAGAATAGCCAGCCTGACGGTACCTGTGCGCGTAGCTTTCATCACGGATCGATTCATCCATGAATTTGACCGTATTGTGGTTGTACCCGTAGTTTCCTGAGATCATGATATTGAAATCTTTGGAAAAAGCTTTGTTGTACGTCAGCTCGATCTCGTAGCCTTTGTTATCCACCAGTCCCATATTCACTTTGGGGATATTACCGAGCGAAACACCCTGGAATTCAGGTACAGTACCTCTGTTGATCAGGATATTGCTGCGTTTTTCCTTGAAGTAGTCAAAGGTGAGGGTCAGGTCTCTCAGCAGCTGGAAATCAATTCCGTAGTTTTGTTTAGCTGCGACTTCCCAGGTAATATTCGGGTTACCCAACAAACCAAGGTTGATCTGCTGGCCGAGGCCCAGGCTGCCCAGCGGACCGCCGCCGCTCATTGTGATATTGCTTTGGTACAAAAACCGCGGACTGGTCTCACGCGACGCACCCAGAATGTCGTTACCTACTTTTCCGTAAGAAGCGCGGAATTTAAGGTTGGTGATGTACCGGTTGTTTTTAAGGAAATTTTCGTTGCTCATTACCCAGCCAATCGAAACCGCCGGAAAAAAACCAAACCGGTGACCAGGCGCAAACTGCTCGGATCCATTGTACCCCATATTTACCTCGGCCAGGTATTTCTCATCAAAACCATAAGTAGCCCGCGCAGCGACGCCCAGTACATTGTAAGGAATTTCGCCGGCCGTAGTCTCCCAGGTATCGCGCTGGGCAAGTATCATCCCGCCGATGTCGTGTTTCTCGCCAAACAACCGCTGGTAGTTAATGGAACCCTGCATATTGATGTTGTAGCGGGAATCAGCGCCTTTGCCAAGTGACAACAGCCTTTCGTCCGACCTTTTAACTGCGTAAGTGAGCACATCGGTAGCCGGGTTCACTTCTGCCAGGTATAGGCGCTCTGACTTGTCACCCTGCATCGCAGTTGTTGATTTTGAGTCGTAAGAAATCATCCCTTTAATGCTCAGCCCTTTGGTAACCGTATTACCCAGATCCCATTCCATCCCGAAAGATGAATTCAGGTTGGAGCGGATCTCATTGCGGTAGCCCATTCTGTTCATGATTTCAAATGCAGAGCGGTCCATATAACCGGGGTCGACGATCTGGCCGGGTGCTACGCCAAACCCGTCGATCGTAGTTGGTCCGGGCGTAATGGGCAGGATCGTTTGTGCCTGGTAAAGCAGGTCGCGCATCATCCAGTTGGTATCATTTCCGTAAAGCCAGGCTGCGGGCATATTCACCTGCTCAATGTAGCTGCCTATGTTCAGGAATGCTTTAAGGGAGTTGGTAACCTTGTAATCCAGGTTGGCGCGAAAGCTGTAACGGTCCATTTTGGAAGAAGGATCATAGCCGAGCACTGATTTGGGCTGTGTGTTCAAATTCCCCCCCTGGTGCAGGTAAGCACCATTTACAAAGTAAGAAACCTTGTCGGTTCCTCCTGTCACATTCATGTTAACACGCGTTTGGGGGGCATATCTTGAAATGTATTCGCGGTAGTAATCGTGATCGGGGTACATATATCTCCTGACCATTGATTTTTGCGCGTATTCAGGATCGTTAGGATCGAGTCCGGCGAGCGGATTGGCGTATTTATCCATTTGTTCCTGGGTAAAAGGCAGCGGCGTGATCCCGTCATTTTTGGAAGCTTCATTGCGCAATGCCATATATTCAAGCGAATGCAGGCGCTCGGGCTCGCGGGTGAAGGACGAAAAACTTTGCTCGGTATTGATCGTAAGCTCGGTTTTGCCGGCGGTACCACGTTTCGTGGTAATCAGGATAACGCCGTTTGCACCCCGCACACCAAATACTGCGGTAGCCGATGCATCTTTCAGAATGGAGACAGAGGCGACTTCATTTGCGTCCAATGTACGGATGTTGTCCCTGGGCACACCGTCGATCAGGATCAGCGGGCTTTTTCCATTAGTGGTGGCAGCGCCGCGCAGGTACATCGTAGCGTCATCGCGTCCCGGCTGGCCCCCACCCGATTGAATGGAGGTCAGGCCCGGTAAGCGCCCCGACAAGGAATTGGCCAAGCTTGCTGATGAACTCTGTTGTAATATTTCCGAACTCACAGACGATACTGCGCCTGTAACGGACACTTTCTTTTGCTCTCCAAAACCAACAACTACCACTTCTTCTAATGCTTTCTCGTCAACTTTCAGCGTAACATCTAGCCTCGTGGTTGCGCCTAATGCAATTTCCTGGCTCACATAACCTACGAAACTGAAAATCAACACGGCATTATCTTCTGGAACAAGGATCTGGTACTTTCCGTCGATGTTGGTGGAAGTACCCTGTGTGGTACCTTTTACAACCACACTCACCCCCGGAATGCCCGCGCCTTTTTCGTCAATTACAGTACCGGTCACGTCCCTGTCTGCTGCCGGAGAGGTTTGCGTATTTTCACTTCTTTCCTCCGAAGTTTTCTTTTCTCCGGCCCTTTTCAGCAGAATGGTCCTTTTGGAAACCTTGTATTCAATACCCAGCGGACCAAGCAGATTTTCGAGTACGGAATCCAGTCGCTGGTTGGCTCCCTCGAAACTCACCTTGCGCTCGGCCCCTATCATTTCGGCACTGTATACAAAGCGCACCTTGGTTTGTCCCTCGATTTTTTCGAGCACCTGCGCTACATCCATATTGCTAACTGTAATGGATATACGTTGACTCAGAATTTCCTGTGCAC
Organism: Dyadobacter sp. Leaf189; assembly: GCF_001424405.1. Classification (GTDB taxonomy): domain Bacteria; phylum Bacteroidota; class Bacteroidia; order Cytophagales; family Spirosomataceae; genus Dyadobacter. The sequence goes on along the minus strand of NZ_LMPS01000001.1, from coordinate 859,252 downwards.
GCAGGTTATTGGCCGTCGCGATCTCCACAAACAGCAGCAGGAGCAGACATTGGCCGACGGTAAACTTCATGATCGGAAAAATGACCTTTTTACATTGAAGAAGTCTTCTCATAGATGGTTTAGGTTAAGACTGTTTAGTCACATCCGTTGGAAGTGACCGTAATTACACCGTTACTGAGCTCGTATTTTGCATTTACAACTGAGCAGATCATATCCATTTTCTCGGATACAGGCTCATCTCCCAGTTTTGCAGTAATGGTACATTCGGAAATAGCGTCGGCGTCGAAGCGGATCATGATCCCGTAGGTTTTTTCCAGCATCGTAAATACTTCGGTCAGCGGGGTGCGCTTGAATTCGAAATCCTGCTTTTCGACTGTCAAATCGAGTAAGACTGGTTTTTCGACCAGTTTGGCGGTCATTATCTTATTCTTCTGATTGAAAGTTACCTGCTCGTTTGGTTTCAGGATCAGCTTGCGTGACGCCGGCTGGCCTGCCACTTCATCTTCACTTTCCAGCGCCGATACCTCCACGAGGCCGGATTTTACAACAAGTTCTACTTCATCGTCCCCATCATTGGCGCGGATACTGAAACTGGTACCTTTTACTCTGGTCACCATGGATCCTGCGAAGACGATGAAAGGCTGTGCGGGATTTTTAACAACTTCAAAAAATGCCTCGCCTGCCATGCTCACCTCCCTTTTGCTTTTATCAAACTGCTCGGGATATGTAATGCGTGCATTGGGTTTCAGGATTACCGAGCTGCCGTCGGGCAGTGTTACCAGCCGGATGTTGCCGGTGTGATTGGTCACCTGCATGCTACGGGCCTTTTTGGGCTGCTGAACTTCTGCAAATGTGAATGCGAGTTCGTTCAATGCGCCCGGCCTGCGGTACAAGCTCAAACCGATTCCGAAAGCAAGGATTAAAATGGCCGCTATTTTTAGCCAATTGCCTTTCCACCAGAGAAATGGCTGCTGGTTGGCAGCCGGAATAGCGTCAAGGATCTCAGATACCCTGGATTTAACTTCGGTTTCGGAAATAACGTCCTGTTCACCGCGTATGGACAAAAGGATTTCTCTTGCCTGCTCGATAGCGGAGAGCTGCGAAGGGTTGTTCTGAATGTAACTTCGAAAGAAAAGGTCGGATTCGCCCTGGTAGACCCAGCGCCGGAATTGCAGATCTTCCACCCAGTCTTTGACTTCGAAGTCTTTATAGCTATTCATGGATTTCTTGAAAAGTTATTTGCTTTAATACGATGAGTATCGCCTCAACAAATAGTACCCATGAACTTTCAAATATTTTTTAGGAATTTATCAATACCAGTTAATGTCGGAGAGAATCGCCAGGAAAACAGCGGCATGGTGCCAGTATTCGCGTAATTTCTGAATACCATACTGCAAGTAATTGGCCACAGCCTGGCGCTGCAAGCCCATAATCACGGCAATTTCTTCATAGGAAAGGTTCTCGTAGTATTTCAGGTACAATGCCTCCCGCTGCCTTTTCGGGAGCGAGTCGATCGCCTGCCTCAGCCTTGTGCTGGTGAGGTGGTCGGTTTCGTTAATGATCCAGTCGGACTCCGGTGAAATGTCGTCAAAAGGCTCATTTCCCCCGATTTCAGAAAATACAGACTGGCGCCTGCACCTGCGGACCAGGTTATTGCGCAGCGACTGAAACAGATAAGGCTTGATCGCAGCGATTTCTGCCAGCGATTCCCGCTTTTCCCAGATGGAAAGAAACAGGTCCTGCAGGCAGTCCTTGATCATATCGCGGTCCGGAGTAAAGCGGGTTCCATAATGGTACAACGGAGCATAATTCAGCTCCGTTATTTCACCAAATGCACTTTTATCACCAGCACAAAACTGCTGCCAACGTGTGACCAGGTAGGCTTCGGGTAAATTATCTGAATGCTTCACGGGAATCAGGGACAAAAATCATTGATAAACATTCCACTTCAATACATCCAACTAAATCTTGTAATCAGTATGTAAATATCAATGCTGATGTTACCTTAACTATCCTGCGCTATCATGCTTTTATTTAAATATTTCTCCGATTTGGTCAATATTTGAAAACTATTCCCGTAAGTAGTTACCATAACCTACCACAAGTACCGAAAGCACTATGACAAGAATACCGGTGATTACCGTCGTAATGGTTTTCTTGCTCACGCCTTTCCATTCGTTCAGGATAAGGCCCCAGGTGTTGGCAATGAGGATAATGAACGCCATGTGCAGGATCCACGAACTCGGTCCGTTGCCCAGCTTGCTCTCTCCCATTCCGTAGAAAAAGAACTGCATAAACCAGGTGGTACCGGCCAGCGCTGAGAAAATGTAGTTTCTAACCAGCGGCGTAGCTGAATTGGTATAGTCGCCGAAAGTCCTGTTGCGTGCATTCAGAAACATACACCAGATAAAGTTGGTCGTAAGCCCGCCCCAGAGAATGATGATGTAAGTGACATTATTTTGAAACAAAAACTCTCCCTGACCTGGATTAGCCGCTTTCCAGATGTTGTTTGCTTCTTCCGCCATGATCTTGCCCGCATCGATCCCGAATGCAAAACACGCACTCAATACGCCTGAAATAATGGAAACTGTCAACCCAAGACCGATCTTGAACTCTGATTTATCGTCAGGTACGTAGCCGCTTCTTGTAAGGTCTTTGTCTTTCATGCTGCCGGCTTTCCCGCAGATGACGATGCCGATTATGGAAATCAGCAGGCCAAGCAAAACCATTTGTCCCCAGGTATTGGTAAAGAGGTCTGAAATGCTGTCTTTCCCGGGTTTTGGTTCAAACTGATAATAAATGGACGGAATCAATGCACCAAAAACGGAAGTAAGTCCCAGGATAATGGAGCTGCCGAGTGACACGCCGAGGTAGCGTACGCCTAAGCCGTAGGTTAACCCCCCGATCCCCCAGAGCAACCCAAAGATGTAGGTGATCAGCAGGGTACCACTGTCTGTATGTGCAATGATTTCTGAAAAGCCCGGAATGGTCAGGTAAGCGGCAAGAGGCGGAACGATAAGCCAGGAGAACAATCCGCCGACGATCCAATAGGATTCCCAGGCCCAGCCTTTGACTTGTTTGTAAGGAATATAGAAACTGCCGGAAGCAAAACCACCGATAAAGTGGAAGATAACGCCAAGAAGAGCTTGCATGAGTTTAGGATTTTATCATGTAAGAGCCGCCTGGCGGGTATCTACTCTACAATCACCTTTTTTACAAACCGCCTGCTGCCGCCTTTCCATTCCACCAGATACAAGCCCGAAGGCCAGCTCGCAGTAGAAATTGTCCGCTCCGCATGGGCATTGACGCGCTGGTTTTGCAGGATCTTTTTCCCTCCTGCGGTGATGATATCGAAGGTACCGGTTTCTGTGGATGCTATTTTTAAAAAGTCGGCTGCGGGGTTCGGAAAAACCCGGATAGGACTGATCTCAGGCTCTGTGCCTGTAATTTCAACGGGTAAAACATTGGTGAGCAAACGTACGCCCCCTGCATTGTTCCCGATCGCGAGATCAGGTTTGCGGTCGCCGTTGAGGTCGGCAGCGGCAATGGACAGGTAATTTCCGAAGTTAGGTGCGCCGGGCTTTCCGCTCACTGCTACCAGCTGGCTTTCGCGCGCTGTCCATTTACCAAATTCGGCACCGTGGAAAATGCGGAGGTTACCTGTATGGTCCGCGGTTGCAAGGTCGGGCAGACCGTCGAGATCGAAATCGGCAACTGCCAACTGGGGTGACCGGCCTGCGAAGCTGATGCCGACACCAGCCAGCGCATCGGTTTCGAGCCTGAATGTAAACTGCTTGTTACTACCCGTATTGCTGTAATGGTAAATATTTCCCTGGCCTCGCCCCACGAGCAGGTCAAGGTCGCCGTCCCCATCGGTATCGTAGAAATGCGGTGAATCGCTGCTGATCAATTCAGCTGGCAATGCAATAGTTACTGCTTCGGCCACATTCAGCTGGGCCGGTGCGCCAGCCGCCGCTTTGTTAGGAATGTACCGGTATTCGAGTTTCAGATTGCTGAGCGAAACGCCTGAGAAACCCAGATCTGCGACACCGTCCCCATTGAAATCAGCCCATTGAGGTTTCAGGTTAAAAAGTCCGAGCGAAGCTGGCAGGCCGAGGTAATTTTCAGAAGTTACTTCAAAGCTCGGCGCTGCTGCGGTGCCTTTGTTGGTAAGCAGCCAGAACCCACCCCTGAAACCATTGCTCCGGGCTGTTCCGCCTGTTCCTATAAGCATATCAAGGTCACCGTCTCCGTCGATGTCGAAGAATGCGGGTACTGCATTTTCACCCACATCCAGCATCTGATTTTGCAGAAAATTCTTTTGAACCAACCGAAAATCGGGTTTCGATGCTGTACCTGCATTGTGATAAAACCAGCCCGATGATTTGAAATCGGTTAAATTCAGATCATTGGAAGGCAGGCTGGGCGCGATCAGCAGGTCGGGTACTCCGTCAAAATCCACGTCTTCATAAAATGCAGCCGGAAATATGTGCAGCAGCACCGGGTCTTTTGTGGGATAAACGTTGGAGTAAGTTGTAAAATCGGCGATGATGCCCGCAGCCGAGTTGGTAAGCAGCGAGATGTGCTCGTTACTTACGTGACCCACGAGCAAATCCTTCTTCCCGTCGCCATTGAGATCATGCAGAAGTATGGAATTGCCTGCATGCATTTCGCGGCCGCCCGGATTGGTAACCACACCACAGTCCACATCAAACTCAAATCCTTCCCCGTCGCCTTTGCGGAAATTCCCCCAGCAATCTCCATTACGCTGGAAAATGGGACTTCCTGCATTGCCAAGACTATCCGGCACGCCGAACTTCTCGACGCTGAGGTTTTGGTGTAGTTCGATATAAGTACCTGAAAAGTCAAATGTGAGCAGATCCAGGTCTCCGTCACCATCGATATCAGTAATACCCGGAATATCTGTGCCGGAAACCTGCAAATTGATATTTCCTGAAAAACCTTTGGTGTAGATCACAGGCTGCATCAGCTTCCACGTCCACGAACCGGCGGTTTTCACCTGTTGGTAAACGCTTATCCCGAGTGAGGTACTTGCAAAAAGATCTTTGTTCCCGTCACCATTGTAATCGGCCAGTATCATCCAGTTATCAGCCTGCGGAAAGCGTGTTTCGTAGTAGGGTGCGTGTATAAAGGCTTTTTTAGAGGGATTAGTGGGATCAGTCCCGGCTACGAACGTGGTGACCTTGCTATTGGTGCGATCAAATACGACAAGATCTTCCTCAGCATCGTTGTTCAAATGCATTTTCAGGAATTGCGAAGCATTCAGTCCGCCTGCCCAGGGATTAAGCATTTTGGCGCCGCCGGAAGTTACACTGGTAGCCGTATCCATTTTGAACCAAACCTGCTGCGAAAACGCTGTGCCCGTTGTCAGAAAAGAAAAGATCAGAAGAGATAAGGAGGTATAAATGGTTCGCATCGTTGAGGAATAATCTATTAGTTTTGCAGGTGTCTGAGGACACCGCGCCGGCCTGAGTTTCTGCTCTTCAAACCTAACGAAATAAGGCCTGATAACTTTATAACGAACACCTATTTCCATGTTTACATCCACCGAAACCCTTTATCAGCACTTTAAAAAAGGCGCTTCCATTTGTACAGACACCCGCAGGATCACGAATGGTTGTATATTCTTCGCTTTGAAGGGGGATAAATTTGACGGTAACCAATACGCGGCCGAGGCACTGCAAAAAGGCGCTGCATTCGCGGTTGTAGATGATGAAGCTGTGGCGGCCGACGCACGTTTTCTATTGGTTGAAGATGTACTCGCTGCCTTGCAGGACCTGGCGCGGCACCATCGCAAAACGTTCGCATTCCCGGTTATAGCGCTTACCGGCTCTAATGGAAAAACGACAACAAAGGAGCTGATCGCGAAAGTGTTATCGATGAAGTTCAACACTTATGCGACTGTGGGCAACCTCAACAATCACATTGGTGTGCCGCTCACGATACTTTCCATTGACCCGGTAAAACAGGAAATGGCGGTAATCGAAATGGGCGCGAATCACCAGGAAGAAATCGCACTACTCTGCTCCATCGCGCTGCCAACCCACGGGTTGATCACCAACATCGGCAAAGCGCACCTGGAAGGTTTCGGCGGGCCGGAGGGTGTAAAAAAAGGGAAAGGCGAGCTGTTCGATTTTCTTTCCAAAAAGAAGGGTACTGTTTTCGTAAATTCGACTATTGACGTGATTATGGAAATGGTAAGCAAACGCCGCGCATTCGGCGAGATCGTTTTTTACTGCTCCGAAAACAGCCCGGTCAATCCGAAGCTCGTTTCCGAGAACCCGGTGGTCGTTTTCCAGTCGGGGGGCAAAACGGTGACGACGCATTTACCCGGCAGCTACAACTTCGATAATATCTGCGCAGCACTGGCGGTTGGGAAGCACTTCGGTGTAGCTGATGCGGATGCGCTTGAAGCAGTTGCTACTTACCAGCCTGACAACAATCGCTCTCAGTTTGTCAGGAAAGGCTCAAATACGGTGATTATGGACGCTTATAATGCAAACCCATCTTCGATGTCTGCCGCCATCGCCAACTTCGCCAGACTGGATGCGCCACGTAAAATGCTGATCCTGGGAGATATGTTTGAGCTGGGCGAAGCCGCGCCGGAAGAGCACCTTGCACTTGGCAGGCAGATTGCGGCGGAAAAGTTTGATATCGTGATCCTTGCAGGCGCATTAATGCAGCACGCATTGCCCGCATTGCCCAAAGCTTACTACTTCCCTGATAAGTTTTCGCTGCATAACTGGGTGATGGACAACCCGCAGGAAAATACATATATTCTTATTAAAGGATCAAGGGGAATGTCGCTTGAAACAGTCCTGAACCTGCTGCCCGGATAACCGTCACATTAAAGTAAATATTGGCATAATCCTATTGTGTACATCAATAGAGTTATCGATAATATTTATAACATTGGTTTTTGTATAAACAAAACTAAATTCATTTGTTTAAAACAACTCTTTCCTGCCATAGTACCAGGTTCAATCTTGCCTAAGGATACGCACGGTTATAAATTTGTAACACTAAAAAATACAAATTATCAACTCCGACCAATCATGGCAAATAGAATTTTATCAGTAGGATCTCAATTCCCTGAATTCAAGAAAACATCAGTAGTATCTCTGGAAAAAGGAAACGAATTCTATGATATTACCTCAGAAGATCACAAAAATGCTGACAAATGGATGGTGATGTTCTGGTGGCCAAAAGACTTCACTTTTGTATGTCCAACAGAGATCGCTGAGTTCGGCAAGCACGTGGGTGACTTTGCTGACCGCGACACTATCCTGATCGGTGCTTCTACTGACAGCGAGTACGTTCACCTTGCATGGAGAAAAAACCATGACGATCTTCGCGACCTGCAATTCCCGATGCTGGCTGATACTTCTAAATCATTGGCAGAAGAGTTGGGTATCCTGGAAGAAAACGAGAAAATCGCTTACCGCGTAACTTATATCGTTGACCCACAAGGAATTATTCGTTGGGTAAGCGTAAATGACCTTTCAGTTGGCCGTAACGTAAGCGAAGTAATCCGCGTTTTGGATGCACTTCAAACTGACGAGCTTTGCCCTTGCAACTGGAAAAAAGGCGAGGCGACTCTTGCTTAATTTAAGTTTATGAGTTTAAAGTTCATGAGTTTATGAGTTGTCGTAAAGTGTACTCATAAACTCGTAAACTCTAAACTCATAGACTCATAGACTCATAAACCTCTTCACTCAAACTTCCCTACATGTACCCATTTGCAGCAACAGGAAATACGAAGGATTCCCTGTATAAAGAAGTTAACCTGCCCGCAGATTTTGAAAGTGTACTGATCAACAAGCTGGCAGCACTGGATCACCGCTATTTGAAGGACCTGAAAGTAAATGTGAGCAATGTATTGAAATCAAATACATTGAACCGCAAAGAGGCACTTTTGATCGCGCTATCGGTAGCTGTGAACGAAAAGAACACCGCATTGATCTCTGCGCTTGAAGAGCTTTTGAAAACAGAAGGTGCTGAGGAAAAGGAGATTGCAGAAGTTACTGCCTGTGTTTCCCTGATGAATGCAAACAATGTGTTTTATCGTTTCAGACACTTCATGCACAAGGAATTTTATGATAATGCACCGGCAGGTATCAAAATGAGCATTATGGTAAATCCTTTACTTGGCAAAGAGTTTTTTGAGTTGCTGAGTCTGGTTGTATCGGCGCTGAATGGTTGTGAAATGTGCGTTACATCTCACGAGCAATCGGTACTGAACCACGGCGGCACACAGGCGCGTATATTCGACGCAGTGAGAGTAGGCGCCATTTTCAAAAGTTTTTCAGTGCTAATTTAGTTTTAAGCTCCGTCGACTGAAGTCGACGGTAATAGAATTTAAATTAAAGAGGGCCTTCGGCCCTAAAAAGATCCATTGCCCCGGGCTTCAGCCCGGGGTTTCTTTTAAAATGAATTTTGAATCAATATTTGAATTGATTTTGAAATCAATCTCTGACTATTGAGTTATTATTCTTTGTAACTAATAATCGAAATGTTCTTTCCCCAGATGTTTTCGGGTTCGAAATCGATGGTCAGTTCATCTTCATATGCATCTTCTGAAAAGTGCTTTCTGAGTTTCAGCGGCATTTTCCCTGCTTCTCCATTGTAGTAAGCCGTCATCCTATATCTTCCCAAAGGCACATCTACCAGGCGCCCGTATTCTTTTGAGAAAGGCGCGCCGTGTTTCAGTTTCAGTGACTTTCCCTTTGAACCATCGATCAGGTTTCCGACCGGGGTTAAGGTGAATTCAATGTTTTCAGAATCGTATATTTCGCTGTTCACTGATTTGTTTACTTCAATGGACGCGCCATAATATCCTTCGCCTTCCGGTCGCCGGCCTGTCAGTTTCCAGGTGAAATTCCGGACGGCGCCATCAATACTGAATTCTTCGTACACGTCAGGATCAAGATCAAGCTCATATATCTCGCCGTTATACTCCTTCTTGATCTGAGCAGAAGCCATGAATGTACCGACCTTGGGCAGCTGGATTTTGTAGTTGCCGTTTTCATCAGACCTGCCCAGTGCGTACGAATTATACAACATTGTGTTATCTACCACAATCTCCACACCTTTCAGCAGGCTGCCGTCGGTGCCGGTGACTTTCCCGACCGCATATCCTTTCTCGGACTGAACACCGTCGGGAGAAGGATTATTGTCAGTTTTACAGGCATTGAAAAGCAGGATCATACCCGCCAGACAATGCAACCAAATCAGTTGTTTTCGCATAGCAGCTCTATTTTTCAATTTTCTGCAACTCCGTTTTGGTCACATCCGAACCCGAAAATTCTTCTGACTTTACAATCCCAACACCCGGCGCAGTCCAAAGGCGGACTGTATAAATGACGCCCGATTCCTCAGGAGGGAATGCGTCGGAAGTGAGCTTGGTTTCAAGATCGTAGGTATACTCCCATTTGGTACAATTGAATGTTCCTGCGGGCGTAGTAACCGATTCCTCTTTCACTGCCTTGCCTTCGTGATAGGTTACCACGCATTCAATCTCTGCCGACACAGGATCGCCGTCTTCAATAGGGATTTCGAGTTCCATATATTGTCGCACAGGCGCGCTGCTGAATGTTACCTTGCTGCCTACCGTTCCTTTATTCTCGAAAATCTGGCGCTGTGGCAGGCCGCTCATTTCCGTGCTTTTAATTATCGCAAAACTTCCGATGTATTCAGTAATCGCATTCAAGCCGGCGGCCTGGGAAATTTCGTTCGTGGTTAACCCATCTTTACTGAAAGCGCGGTATTTAAGAACCAGTTTGCCGGCTTCCTCATACTGGATCGCATTTTCGATATCATACACAGGCACACCCGCCGAATCACGCTCGGCAAGCACCCGCGTAACAGCACTTGATTCTGTGTTGTCGCTTTCGAGAATCTTGTAGAGGTACCGCTGGTTTTTAGCCGGAATAATGGCTTTTTCGTCTTTACTGATTACATCCGGCACAACATCCGGGCCGTTTTCCTTGCAGGCGCCGAGCGAAAAGCTGGCAAAAAGTACTGCCAGCAGCGCTTTTCTGCCTGGGAGATTTGTAAATGAAAGAAGTTGGTTTTTCATGGCTATTAGAGTTTAAAAATGATCCACTGAAAAGGCTATACGTCGACCCGATTAATTTGACTTAAAGGCCAGCTGTATGACAAGCAGCGCGAAGCCGGTAAGAGAGAGGTATCCTCTGATCAAGATGAACTTTAACCATTCGGACCTTGCATTGGAATAGCCTCTTTCTGTGTTTAAAAGGTTGCTGTTGATCAGGTCGTTGACGGGCTCGCTGAACCGGAGTATGAAAACCATATCGGCCACCAGCAGGAGAAATGCAAGCAGGATCAGCCCATAAGACCAGAAACCTGCCGATTTATCTGTCAAAACAACCCACAGCAGCATCACCGCCAGGGCAGACAGGTAGAGCACTTTGAACTTGCTCCTGACCACCGGGTCAACCACTTTGCGCAGCTCAATAAAATGCTCGGCGGGGATCTGGTATAGTGCTTTTCCAAATCCAAAATGGTAGAATGCACCCTGGGCTGCGATGAAGAAATACAATGCAAAACCTGCCAGGCGCACGATGGATATTACTTCAATTGATTTCATAAAGTTTGGGCAGAGATTGGGCGAGTGAGTCTTTTTCGAGTGCTTCTTTCAATGCATTGTTCAGGTATCTTCTCACCGAAAGCTTTTTGATATCGAGCTCTTTATTCTCTTTTCTTTCAGATACCAGATAGTTGCTCGCGGCGTAAAAGCGGACGGTGGTTATCCGGCTGGCAGGGTCTGTTTCGGTTACCCAAAATCCCTTTTCGGGTACCGGCTGGCGCCACGATCTGGTTTGCGGCGGAATACCGTAGGACAGGCTAATTACCGCCAACAAAGCGGCAGCGAGTACATTAATTTTGATGCTTTCCATGGCTGGCTAATGTTTTGATCATAAGCTGACGCAGCAGATAACCCGGGTCAATTTTGTTTTTGGATTGGACAGAATTGCTTTTCACCAGCAGGCGAATGGCGGCCAGGTGCGAGCAAATGACCAATGGGATAACAACAGCAGGTAAAAACACGAATGGAAACTGGAACAGCGCAATGTTAGGCTGTTCGAACGTGGGGTTTTCAGGGATAAAGGCCGCAGAAAATACAAACTTCAAGGCAACACTTATCGCCAGACCAAGCCCGAGCAGGTTCCAGCAAACCATCAGCTGCCACCGGATTTTTTCTTTTAAAACACCGAAATAGTAGATCGCAGGTGCAGTCAGCCCGGCAACCATATCCAGATTACCGCCCTGGAGTGTGATTTCAGCAGGTACCACCCGACAAATAAAGAGCCAGTACATGACCACTTCCGTCGGAGCGCGAACGACGTGGATTACCGTCAGCAGATGCAAATCCATGCGGTCGAGCAGTGATTTCCCGGACCTGGCTAGAAAAAGCCAGGCCATCAGGATCACAGGCGGGACCACCATAATGAGAAGCGTCGGGAATGCAGTACCGGTAATATGATAGAATCCCGAGGCTGAAATACAGATCTGCAATGCAATCCAGGTAAGAAGCAGTATCCCGAATCTGGTACCGCTTCCTGCTGCCTGGAAAAATGTGAACACAGTGAGGAATGCAATCAGCCCGAAGATCAGGCTGATGCAGGGAGTCAGGTTGTCCATCAGGCTACTCTTTGAACAATTTCCCTTCTACATTGTCCGCAAAAGTATTTGCAGTTTCAATGTCTTCATTTACAACAGCCTGATAGTTAATAAACACACCGTACCCACCGCTTCCTGTAATTTGAGAATTCCGGATTTCGAGTCTTGCATTACCTCCGTAAACAGCGATGTTGGTTTTCTTGCCAGATACAAGTGCAGTGCTGCCTCCACCTGAAATATCCACGTAATCCATTACATTTTTGCCGCTTGTCGAGAAGCAGATCAGTCCCCGCCAGTAGGCACGGGCATTCTCCGCCGGCTTGATCACGATCTTGTTGGTTTTCGTGCCCACCGCATTAAAGTAACCGTCATCAATAGATAATCTAGCTCCGCGGCCCATTTCAATCGTTACGCCCGGCATCAGTTTCCAGTTGGCGTCGGAGCCCATCCCTTCCAGGATGCGATACGGCGTTTTATCCTTGAAACCGGCCCATACTACTTCGGAGGTGACATTCTTTTTCAGCGTAGAAGCGAAGATCTCCACCACGTTCCGGCCATTTCCATTGGTAAAACTTGAATTGTAATCCAGACTGCTCACAATGTCGGCACCGACGTACACGGGCGCTTCCAAGTTGTTTTTGAATGTATTTTTCTCAAAACCTGTAATCGTTACCCCTTCATCCACATACAAACCATATCCTCCGTTATCTTCAAAAAGCGAGTTTTTGATTGACAAATTAGCTTTGTAAGTACCAATTACCGCCAGTCCCGCTTTGATCGTAGAGATAATCGGTCTTCCTCCTGCGTGCAGGATCTGGATATGTTCCATTTCGTTGGCGCTGCTGGCCGACCTGAAAATCACGCCTGACCAGTATCCTTTACTCGCTTCTTTACCGATTAACCGAATGGGTTTCGTGGAATCACCTTTTGCGATCAGGATACCGCCATTATAGTTGACTTCCAGCCTGGTATCTCTTGCAAATGCAATTACTACGCCCGGCTTCAATGTAAGTTCTGCATTTACCTGGGTGTTGTTGTTGACGATATAGTCGGGTATGTTCGGATTATCGATGCGGTTTTCGAGAACGGTTTTAGTCCTGATGTCCCTTTCCAGTTCAATGGGCTGGATAATGGTTGCTGTTACCAAAACTTTGTCGGTATTCTCGCCGCTTTCATTGAAGATCGTCATATCCACTTCGTAATCACCCGGAAGATCTGGCGTGAATGTAGCTTTACCCTGCGAGGGTGTTGCGAGGGTCACAGTACTTCCAGCCGGCTTTTTGGTAACATTCCAGCGGAACTGGAAAGGCTTGTTGTCGCTGTCCGTAGACCCGGTACCATCGATGGTCACCTGCTCCCCTACTTTCACATTCTGGTCGGCGCCTGCGCGTGCAGTCAGCTGTGACGGTTTCACTTCTTCATCTTCTTTGCAACCTGATACAAGCAGCCCCAGAGAGAGCACTGCCAGAAGGATTCTTTTACTTTTTAACATGGCTAAATGGCTTTTTACTTAAAAAATGAGAGTGCCAATGCAAATGGCGCTGCAATTTTAAGTTGAAAACCCGAGGAGAAATAAGGCGGGGAAGTTACTGTCGATCAACAACATTTTTTATCGACAAACGCCACTGATAACAGATTTTAAAAGATCAGTTTGAATTTTTTCTGGCAATCATTTCTGAAATTTCGGCCGATGGGGAGTTCTTTTCCATCGATCTCGATCTTGTGGGAATGGTAGCTTTCTACTTTTTCAACCGAGACGATGAATGAGCGGTGAATGCGGATGAAGCTATCTTCGGGAAGCAGCTCTTCCAGCAGGCTGATCTTTTGTTTTGTAATCAGCACTTTGTCTTTTAATACCACCTTGATGTAATCGCGGAGACTTTCGATCCAGTAAATGTCATTTACGTTCACCTTCACCATTTTACGGTCTACTTTGAGGTAGAGGAAAATGTCTTTGTTGGCTGTTAGATTCTGCTGAGCAATGGAAACGGATTGGTTGCTGATATTCAATCCTGTAAAAACCTTGTCGATCGCACGCAGGAAACGTTCAAATGGGATTGGTTTGAGAAGGTAATCAACTGCATTGAGATCAAAACCTTCCACAGCATAATCCTGGTAGGCAGTTGTAAAAATGACTTTGGGAGGGTTTTTGAGGCTTCGCAGTAAATCTGTGCCTTTTAGCCCGGGCATTTTCACATCCAAAAACATCAGATCTACCTTTTGCTGCTGCAATACCTGAAAAGCCTGGATCGCGTCCTGGCAGCGGGCAACCACTTCTATTTCCCCGAAATTGCCCAGGTAATTGTCCAGTACCTCAATGGCGTGGGGCTCGTCATCGACCAGCATGGCGGTAATTTTCATGTCAATCAGATTTCCAGTCGTTTGTCCAGTTCTATCTCCAAAATTACCGCAAACACATCATCCTCTTCCAGTATCCGGAGCTGGTGCGCCGAAGGATAAAGGATATCGAGCCGCTTGCGCACATTTGCCAGTCCGATGCTCACATGATGTTTCCGCACTTCTTTTACGGTCGTTTCGGGCTTGCTATTGGCTATTTTGAATTTAAGGTTATTGTTTTTAATGCGCAGATCTATGTTGATCCAGGCTTGTCCGACCTGCTCACTGGCTCCGTGTTTAAATGCATTTTCAACCAGCGGCAAAAGCAGCAGCGGCGCTATTTTAAAACCTGGCGACAGTCCGTTTATACTGAAATTGATATCCAGCCGCTCTTCATACCGGATCTTTTCGAGCTCGATATAGCTTTCAACAATGCGGATATCCCTTTCCAGCTCCACTATATCTGTGTTTGCTTCGTAGAGCATGTAACGCAAAATTTCAGCCAGTCCCATTACCACCGCCGGGGATTGCGGCGACTGGGTCAATGTCAGTGCGTAAAGGTTGTTGAGGGTATTAAACAGAAAATGAGGGTGTAACTGCCCTTTCAAAAAGTTAAGCTCTGCCTCAATGGCCGCTTGCCTTCTTTCAAACCACATTTTGAAAAATTTAATGGACAAGGCTATCCAGACGAAAATATTCGTTTGCTCAAATGCATTGATCAGGTATACCGGCCGCGAAAGCTGCTCGCGGAAACTGCCCTGCAATTTCACCCAGACAAATGTCGGGTCCGTCTTTCGCACCGCCGCGTAAACGATCGGATCGGCAACCAGTATTTCGAGAAACCTGAATACAAGCGTGGAAAGAATAATGCATAAAATCAGATAGATCACAAACTCCACATATCGCTTTCTATTGAAAAACCTCGGGATCAAAAAGTAGGCAATGCAATAGAAATAGAGCATGTGGATTGGCATAAACATAGCCACCACGCCCAGAGCAAGCCCGTAGCCGGGCATACCCGCGCCATAGATAACCGTTAATATGATCAGGATGGTTATCCAGAATAATACATGAAGCAGGGTTCTTCTTCTGGCCGGATCGGAAAGTATCGGGACATTTGCACGCATGGACAAATATAGCTATTTCAAAAGCCAAAGATTTGTGCAGCAAAGCTGGTAGACAGATGTACGGAATTTGTCGACGAACAGCATTATCGAACTATTCCATGTCTACGGTTATGATCATTGTCTTCAAATTCAAATAAGTATGGATTACTTCTCGAATACCTCAGATAGATTGTATCGCCGCTGCTTAGCTCGTGATTGAAGTTGATCCTTCCCACGAAAGACTTCCCATTGGCTACATAGGTAAAATTTCGAGAATAATGCCAATTCCCTCTGTAGTATCTGCTAGAAATTCCAGTAGCTATTCCATACGTTCTAACACTTCCTTGTTGTATAACCCTTGATTTAAGAAAGTTAAATATCAGATAGTTGGCATATATCACAACTCCTACAAATAAGAGCCTTCCAACAAAAAATCCTATTATACCAATTGCCATTTGAGATACTAGCCGATCAAAGCTCTGATACAAAACCAGGCTAGTGATCACTATCATCAAGAATGAAAAAAACGTTAGAGAACTATTTTCTCCTAAACTTCCGTAAACGGCAAAAAACGAAAATACAATAACAATGCCCCCTAGAATAGCTCTGTAGATAACCATTTCTTCAATAATTGAGCTTTTAACATACAAAGGAGGTGCTCAATTACTTAGAATTTTCTATCAATGGTTATACAGTCGGAGTAAAGATCTTAATCCTATTTAAAAGTCACGCCCCCTGTTCTGTGTTTTCTTATTTAACATAAAAATGGCTTATAAAAATACAAGGAGCCACTTATCAGGAGGAACGACAGGTTAACTCGGATACAGGCTAACAGGGCAACTTTTTTGTGTTCAAGACAAAATATCTGCCATTCATGGAGATACAGGGCAGTGAGAGTGCCAAAGTGCGCGTAAGCAGCGACTGAAAAGATAAAATATCTGATTTACAATCACAAATCACAATTTGTATCTACATTTCTTCCCCTCCGTGGTTTTTCTACTTAGTTTTGTATTATAATCAAGATATAACTAAACTGTAAAATAATGGCAACGTCAACCGACACGTACATTCCTTACAAGGTAAAAGACATATCCCTGGCTGAGTGGGGACGCAAAGAAATTACATTGGCAGAAGCTGAAATGCCAGGTTTGATGGCTATCCGTGAAGAATACGGTCCTTCACAGCCTTTGGCAGGTGCACGCGTGGCGGGCTGTCTGCACATGACGATCCAGACTGCGGTTTTGATCGAGACACTTACAGCTTTGGGTGCAGAAGTTACCTGGTCTTCATGTAACATTTTCTCTACGCAGGACCACGCAGCAGCGGCAATCGCAGCAGCAGGTATCCCGGTTTACGCGTGGAAAGGAATGAACGAAGAAGAATTCAACTGGTGCATCGAGCAAACGTTGTTCTTCGGCGAAGATCGTAAGCCTTTGAACATGATCCTGGACGACGGTGGCGACTTGACCAATATGGTTTTCGACGAATATCCTGAGCTGATCGCTGGTATTAAAGGACTTTCAGAAGAAACTACAACAGGTGTACTTCGTTTGTACGACCGCCTGAAAAACGGAACGCTTCATTTGCCTGCAATCAATGTAAATGACTCAGTTACGAAATCTAAATTCGACAACAAATACGGTTGCCGCGAATCATTGGTGGATTCAATCCGTCGCGCAACTGACTTGATGCTTGCTGGTAAAGTCGCAGTTGTAGCTGGTTACGGTGATGTAGGTAAAGGCTCTGCGGAGTCACTTCGTGGCGCAGGCTGCCGTGTATTGGTTACTGAAATCGACCCTATCTGTGCGCTTCAAGCTGCAATGGACGGTTTTGAAGTAGTAACAATGGACGAAGCTGCAACGCGTGCGAACATTTTCGTTACTGCAACCGGAAACTACAAGATCATCACAGATCGTCACTTCCTTGCAATGCGTGACAAAGCCGTAGTTTGTAACATTGGTCACTTCGATAATGAAATCGATATGGCTTGGTTGAACAGCTCTTACGGTAATACAAAATCTCAGATCAAACCACAGGTTGATATCTATTCTGTTGAAGGAAAAGACATTATCATCCTTGCGGAAGGCCGTTTGGTTAACCTGGGTTGCGCAATGGGACACCCTTCATTTGTAATGTCCTGCTCATTCTCTAACCAGACTTTGGCTCAGATCGAACTTTGGACCAACACAGCTGCTTACGAGAAAAAAGTATACGTACTTCCAAAAGCACTGGACGAAAAAGTAGCTGCATTCCACCTTGCCCACGTAGGCGCGAAGCTGGAAAGGCTTTCAGACGAACAAGCTGCTTACATCGGCGTTTCTCTGGAAGGCCCATACAAAGCAGAGACTTACAGATATTAATATCAATTAAGGTTCAGTTAAAAGCCCTCGCTGCATTTGTAGCGGGGGCTTTTGTGTTGTGTATTAATGGGAATTGTTCTACTCTCCTCCTCTTTAAAGTTACAATCGGCAACGTATCCCCCGCAGCAGATCCAGGAAAATCTCTCCCCGATCTAAAACATCACGCGTCACTCTTGGGCCAGGATTCCAATCTTCGCCCGGGTAGATATAACGCAGCATCATATCCGTAAAAAGATGCTCCATTTCAGCCAGATCGTACTCGGCGGCAACGAAATTCTCGATTAATTCCTCGGATGTGAAACGAGGTTTGATGGTTTTTTCGATGTTAGACATTGTGTATGTATACCGGTTTGCGTGGTGCGGGCCAGTTAACGGTGCCGCGCTTTCCGTTGCTCAACCCAGTCTAACGGGCAATGGCGCCTTACGTCCATTACGGTAGCCACGACACCGTTAATAGGTATACGTAGTTCCGTAAGGCGACCTCCTGACCTCCACAAGAAGAGGCCAATTACCATATGTCAGACTGAAATTGAGCGTGGCAAACGTAAGATGATTGTTTGAAGAAATCAAAAGGAATTTTCGAATGGTAGCGGAAAATTTGGGGAGAGGATGTGGAAATGTGGGTCGACAAAGGCGCTTCAAGATTCCGCTATCAATGTTATCGAAAATAAATTTTCAAATCATGCGACCAAACTGCGGAACCGGCGTCAAAAGGGGTAAGGGAAAGAATTTCCAAAATAGTGTGTGTGATGCACAACGGCTCGGGCCGGTTAGCAAGGGCGCTATTTTGGTTGTCTCAAGTCAAACAGCGGATAATAACTACCTTGACTTTGCGTGACTTTATAGCTAATCTCTACTACTTGTTCGGCGACTATACTGTCCAAATCTAATGAAAGAGTAACTAAACGATTCTCGAAAATGTCATTTTGAACGAGGTGTTTGCTGTAAACATTTGACATTTCAAAGTTCTCTTGGTCAGAGTTCTTAAATTCATTAATGACAAAATCCGGACTTCCATCTTCCGGGTTTTGTAATCTTGCTTCTATCCTATTTATTGTCCTATTGAATTTTTGTACACGAGATGCCTTATGAAAAAGAACGATGTTCTGCTTTAGCTTGGCGGCTTGAATGGAAGGATATATGATGCCATCAATTCTGTATCCATCATAATACGCCAAATAATCTGCCATTGCTTGGGTCAAAATATATTCACGGTTTTCATCACCTGGCATCACACCTACTGACATCGCTTGCGAGAGATGTCGAATACAATAAGCACGCCATTTCTTTTCTTCAAAATCAGGATGAAAGTAGCTCTCTTTGACATAAACGTCGGCGAGTGCTTCAAGGTCTAATAGCTTTAGTGGGCGAAGTATTCGAAAACTAGCGATAGCTACCATGCTGCCAATTGGCGGCCTTACTTCGGCCCTGGCTACAATTGGGTCATTTGAACCATAAAAGACAGAGATGCCGAATGGATTCATGCGTCCAGCTGTTGCAATTTCTGATGGTGGAGGCCCGAGATTTTTTTCAGGATTTGCCATTGCCTCTTCAAGCAGTTTCCCTGTCTTGAAAACACGTGCTCGAAATAGAGAGGAAATTAAACTTTCAGGTCCTGCTTCAACAATAATCGGTTTGCCGTGTTTCGTCTGGTGCTCTGAAAGCCCCTCAAAGATCCTGTTCAGGAAATCAGCTGCACGGGAGTTAAAATGCCGCCCCTGCGTTTCTATTGCGTGTTGTACAAGTATCAAATCAAGATCCCACTCGTGCTCATGTGATGATTTTTCCTTATAGTAGCAGTCTTCATTCAAGGAGGTATCGTCGGCCTCCGACAAATAGGAATACTGTTGAGACAATATTTCTTGAATATCACAGGCGATTTGGCTGTTAACTCCGGCTATTTCTTCGACTAAGACTGTGAAAGAATCACCGTCAGGCTCAAAGATGTAATCTCTGTCTGGATCATTTTGGGTAGCTTCCTGGTATCTATCAGGAGTGTTAGAAACCAGCTCGAAATGTCTTTCGAAAACATGCTCTATAATCGCCGATAACTTAGACATCTTAATCGCACTTTCTCTTCTTCCACAATAGAAACATGTGTTTTTTTCGCCTTCACCTAGAACTCTGTACGCCAAATCATGATTCTCAATACACTTGTGGCAAATCATATCATCTTCGGAGGCATTTTTACTACTCATACTCATTTGAAAGGATTTCTTCTTGACAATTCAATCGATTTACTTTTGATTTTTAGGATCTAAATAGATCTCAATGGTTTTATCCAAATCCTTTCCAAAATTGTAAATCTCATCAATTGTCAAAATTTCCATTTTAGTCTCCTTTTTCTCTGAATCAAAAAGACCAATGTACTTTTTAGTAGGACTATTAAGATAAAGCCTGCAAAGTGGTTTGCGGTTGTTATCATCTAGAAAGATTGCGAAGTAAGATAAGGCATCCCGATGTGTAATTCTGGCCGAGCTTACTTTCTGTCTCAGCAGAGACCTAACAATGTAAAAGCCTTCCATTTCTTCCTGAGTTGTATTGACTTCTTTATCCTGACTGCTGGTGCTAGCTGTTAAAGTACCTGGTGCAGGCTCCTCCTGAATTGGAGCATCGTTTTTAGCTATTGCAGATTTCAGACGATCATTGATAGTATCGTTGATAATATTGGTGATTGTCCGTTTTACTAAGGACCGGAATGCTTCTAAAACCTTTGCCGTGACTACCCCAGAATACACCTGTTTTGCGAAGTATTTGACGAAGTCGTCATTTGGCTCCAAGAACTCCTGGTTAACTAAATGCCTGATCTCATTAATATATTTCAGCTCACTGGCGGACTGATAAATGTTCTCAACGTCGAAATATGCCTTGTGAAATTCTTTAAGTTGCTCGATCTGGCCGTCTTTAATTTCCTCTATGTTAAATTCCAAGAATGGCTTTTCATCCATTTTGTTGGGCTCAACTAAGTCGGTGTAAAATCTAAAAATGAGACCGTTGGTCAAAATGCTGAACTTAGCTTTTGATACATGGAAGTACCGGAGCAATTGACCGTCGTGTACATCAAGCTTTTGCTTCCAATGCTTACACTCAACTAATATAATCGGTGAGCCATCGCGAAAGATCGCGTAATCAATCTTCTCGCCCTTCTTGATACCGATGTCGCAAATAAATTCTGGTACTACTTCGAGCGGGTTAAATACATCGTAGCCGAGTATTTGGAGGAAAGGCATTATGAACGCATTCTTTGTCGCTTCTTCTGTGTGAATGTTGTCTTTAAGCTTTGTAACACGGTCACTAAATTGCTTGATTTGATCTTTGAAGTCCATGATTTTAAAAGGAGTTATTACTTATATAATTGAAAACTGGTGTTAGTTACTGGCTTTGGTGTAAGATCTAATTAGATGCCGATTCACTCAACTCCATCGACAATCTCATCAATCAACATCTTTTCAAAATTGCCGGTTGACTGGCCATTAAGTGGAAGCACAGCTTTCTCGATTCTGATTGAATGAAGATTTACACTCAAAATGGTGGTATTATCGCCAATCGCCTTTACCCTCATATTCCAGATAGCAGATGCCTGGTACCTGGCTACTGAACTTGGAAATTCACTGCTTATCCTCTCGACAGCAATGTAGGCAGCCGGGTTGGTGAGGTTACCTTTCGTGTCTTCATAAGACAGTAACCCTGCGAAGGACGCAACATCAGCGATGATCAACCCGCTACTACGATCAATCATTTTGACCGACACGCCAGTTTCGGCTATCAAATCAATAACACTTTCCCAGACCTGCTCAAATGGCTTTTCTATTTTGGATTTAATGGATCCTTGCTGGTACTTTCCACGCAACGGAACGATGCTGGGCGCGCAACTTTGAAGAACAAGAAGAATGCAAAAAGAGAGTAAATATTTATACATGATAGAGGTTGGAGTAATTAAGTAATACTACAACTTCCGGTGCCGGTGACAAAATTAACTTATTAAACGGCGCTACCCGCAAATACTGCATTCGTGACTATTCAGATTACGGGTGCCGGGCGCTTTTTTATGTTTGGAATACCGAACATCTATTCATTCCCACCGGCAGCTCATTTCATGCAGGCATTTAGTCCGATTTATTGATATTTCAAAGAAGCACACCTCCTGCTTCGATTCTAAATATCTCAAAATAAATCCGCTAACCTCCCACTCCACATGATCATCAAATTCACTCCGAAATACCTCTTCGTATTCGTCTGCCTGGGTTCGATACTTGGTATCAGTCACGAGCTTGCGCACCATGTTGCTGGCTTTTTGATATGTGGGGAATGGGGATATAAGACTTTTAATTCTTTTCAGCTGGCAGAAGGCTGCACGAAGGATCACCCTGTTCTGGCCTGGGCGGCTACTCTGGCGGGGCCGGTTCTGTTCAATTATATTCCAATGTGGATCGGCTATTTCAAATTGAAGAATGGGAATAATCGCGAGAAGCTTTTTGGGATAACACTGATTTTCGCAACAATCCCGATCATGCGGATTGTGTTCAATTTAATGGGCGCAAATGACGAATCAGCAGTTCTGCGGGCGTTTGTTGGTGACGACAAACTACTATTCTGGCTAATGAACTGCTGTATCTGGCTGATCACATTTCCACCATTGATACTGGCTTTCCGGTCGATCAAAAACGCGAATAGACTGGCAGTTTTTCTTTTCTACCTACTCGCATTTCCTGTTTTCGTCTTCCTCTTTTTCGGCATTTTAATGGAAGACCTGATTATCAAACACCACTTTTTAGCCGACACGATCTGGGGTATGCCCTACCTTGTAATCCTGCTCGAAATCCTGGTTTATATCGGTTATTATGCTTTTCGAAAACACCTGAGATTTCAAATGTAATGGCACACAAATCGGCTGGCTAAGAATGAATTCCACCAAATCCTTCTCTGCCTGAAACAGGCAGCTCTCCGAGTCTAACAGGCGGAGCGGGCGTCGGGAATGCAATTCCATTTTCATCAAAAACCCTCTTCACTTCTTTCATCGCCACACTTTTCGCCGGGCCGGGACCTATTTTACTTTGATCGATCCAGAAGAGAATTTCGAAATCAATGCTCTTTTCAGTGAACTTCGTAAAGTTGAGTTCTACTGGTTTTAGTTTGTTCAAAAACGGCAGCTGGTTGATCACAGAAAGCGCCAGGTTCTCTACGATTCCCAGATCATCTTTATAACCAATACTGCATTCAACCTGCACCCTTCTTTCACCCGAAAAAGTGAAGTTTACAATCGGTTTTTGAAAAATATCCTTGCTCGGTAACTCCACATGCTGGCCCGCGAAATTGTCCAGCTTTACCGACCGCAGCCCGATTGACAGGACTTTCCCGGTATATCCATTTGTCTCTATAATGTCGCCTACTTTGATCGGCCGCTGGATTGCGATGAATGCGCCGGAAATAAAATTGGTAGTCAAATCCTGGAATGCAAAACCCAATGCGAGCGCAAGAACTCCGGCACCGGCAAGTAGCGAGGTTACCGTTTTGTCAAGACCTAAAACGCCCAATGCGAAAAACAGTCCCGCCATTACAATTGCTATCCGCGTAATTGCGGATACGAGGCTTACCAATGCAATGTTCTGCGAAGCCCGGCCGAGTACTTTCTCCATAAACCGGCTGCCAAACCTTGCCAGGGACCGGAATACCACCAATATAAGTATCGCGATGATCAGGTTGGGAACAAAACGAATTCCCTCCACAAACCACCTGTCGAGCTTAACAGCAATGGGATCTACTATTTTTGAGATCTGCGCAAAAATCATCTGGACGTTCAATGCATTTTAAAAACCACTTCAAAAGTGCTCAATTTCTACATAAAAAAAGGCAGCGAGGCTGGAAAAATCCAGCTCACTGCCTTCACACGTATCATATAAATCTTACAGCCTGGCCAGTAGCTCCTGCTTTTTTGATTTGAATTCTTCCTCAGTT
Organism: Dyadobacter sp. Leaf189; assembly: GCF_001424405.1. Classification (GTDB taxonomy): domain Bacteria; phylum Bacteroidota; class Bacteroidia; order Cytophagales; family Spirosomataceae; genus Dyadobacter. The sequence goes on along the minus strand of NZ_LMPS01000001.1, from coordinate 835,830 downwards.
ATCTGCCCTCTTTCAAACAGTACATTGATCCGCTCGATCGTCGAAATGATAATGTCCTGCGGAGTTGAACCTTGCTGCTCCGTCCTCAGGTCTGCCGTTGAAGTTACATCATAAGCAATCTCCGGCGTAGGCTGGGAAGGTTGCCCGGGTTCAGAAATAACACTCAGGCTACTCAGGTCAACCGGTCCGTCCTGACTTGTAAACCGGTAAGAACTCGATGAACCCTGCTGCTGGGAAACTCCTGTAATGTGGTGATGCTTGGTGTCGTAAATAGTCCTTTTTCCATTTTCCTCGATCACAAGTCTGCGAACCGGGGCGAAATAAGCATACCGGAAGTCATTTTGTGATCCGCTAGTGGTAGGTGTTCCGAAAACCGCCGGCCATGAGCTGCTGCTTTGTTGCTGAAAACCTCCATTACCTGTACTTGCAGCAATACCAGCGGGCTCCTCCGATTCCTCAAAAAGCACCCGCGTACTTGCCAGTTCCGCCAGTTCACTACATACTTTATCGACGGTAGATTTGGTAGAATTATTGAACATATCCCCTACCATCGTCATTCCGCCACGCATCCACTGACCTTGTCCGCCCAGCTCCTGAATGTTGAACTGCGCCATGTTACCGCTACCATCGATCACTGCTTTCAAAAGAGCCTCGACTGACTCTTTCTTCAGGTTATATTTTGCGGCAATTTCTGCTACATATTGCTCGCCTTCTTTTGTTAACGCTTTCATAATTAATTGGTTCTTTTCAAAAGAAGTCACAAAAACAGTGCCATTACTGACGCGGGGCACTCGCCTGGCGAAGTTCAAGCCAGCGTTTTTGCAGTTCAGACTGGTCCCGAAAGGAGGTTTGCTCGCGTGCCAGCTCGCTTGCATATTGCATGCGATCGGCGGTGAGCGGGTGTGTACTCAGCAATTCAATGGAGGTGGAACCTTCGGCGCCGGTATCAAGGATTTTGAACAAATCCACAAACCCTTTCAAACTGATCCCCTGCGCCTGGAACACACCCATGGCTTTTCGATCGGCATCCATTTCCAGCTCTCTTGAATAAGTCAGATTGACGAGCATATTGGAATTTTCGGCCAGTACCGCGATGATCCCATTGATATCGTTCAGTATAACCGAAACGAACAGATATCCTGACAAACTCCGCAAAACACTTCTCAGGGAATGCTGGTAATGCACGTGCGAAACTTCGTGCGCCAGCAGAGCGGCAAGTTCCTCCTTGGTTTTCATTTTATTCAAAATACCGTCAAAGACTACGATATGTCCGCCAGGCAGCGCAAATGCATTGACCTCCTTTTCTTTTACTACCGTAATCCGGACGGGGTAATTTGTTTTGAAATCGATGGCTTTGGCAAAATGATTGACTTTCGCTGAAAGACTACTATCGACTTTATAGCCCGCAATCAGGTTGCCGTACATCGCGTCTCCGAGCCTGACTTCAATGTCCTGAGGAATTTGGCGCGCTACTTTTTCGGCTGCGAAAGGCAGAACAAACAGGTAAGTAGCAACCAGCAAACCGAGTAAAAGAACGATAAACCCAACCAGCGCCAACGGACTTTTGAAGACATTGTCCGATATCCTTTTTCTGAAAAATACCCTGTCAGGATACTTTTGTTTTAAAATTGCGGGCAACGCATCATCCCTGCATTCAATGGTTTGCTGCGGATATTCGCCGTACCTGAATATAGAGAGATTGGTAAAGCCCTGCTCGGTTATAATGCCCGGCAAATCCCAGCGGACCGTTTGAAAATCTGCATTCCCTGCAACAGGATGGATGAGCCAGTAGCCCGGCATGAGTTCAAGAACCGCATCGTGAGCGGCAGAGGTTCTCCCATCGTGGTACCTGACATTAATTAGCTGCATTTCATTCACAATTTGACCTTACACCAGGCCAATATCTATCATATCTGCCAGATCTTCGCCGGTTGCATCGGTATAATTTTCTTCGGTTTGCTGAATCGCATCCACGTCCAGCGGACCTTCGATGACAATGTTGGAGAATACGAAATTGAGTGCGCGCACGATCGCCCAGGGTGTTCCGAGCCCGAGTGTGAGCACGATAATCAGCAAGTTACCTGCGATCAGGATAAAGTAGCCGCCGGCAGTTGCAGTGGACCGAAACACCAGTCGGTTCTCACCCTGGTACATCCGAATGTTGTTGATATAATAGTTGAAAAGGTTTTTGACATACCAGAAAGAATAGATACCTAACGTAAACAACGACAGCAGGTAACCTTTCACATTCAGCCACGCAAAAGTGTCGCCTTTCCCCACGTATGCGAAAGTCAGATTACCAAACCGGAGATGCTTGAAAATGTATTTACGGATATCAATGATAAACCAGAAAGAGTAAATCCCGAACGTGCAAAGCGTGAGAACGCTGCCGATTACGAACATTTGCACAAACTCTTTCAACTCGCCGCGGTAGCCAAAATGAATGCCCCGCCAGGAAGAGCGCGACATCCGGTACCGCATTGAACCGTGAATTGCCACTGGGATAAGCAGGAGAAACCCGCCGTAGAAGAAGATCAAAGCAATCACCAGTAAAGTGGTGTCTTTGTACCACGCGGCGGTGAGCAGCACGCCGTAAAGCACAATGAAAATCCCGATCGCTTTGATAAAGCCCAGGAACATTTCACGCCCGGTACCGTGGAAAGTGAAGCGGCTTTGTTCAAATTCCGTCTCCGCATACAGGTATTTAAGAATGGCGGCTTTGGCCCAGGGATAGTAGAGTCCCAGTGTCACGATTGTGAGCAGGATGTTGATGATGTAAATTCCAAACAAGCCAGGGCCTTTTCCGTGAAAAGTTACCTGTCTTTGCTGATCGTAATGCTGTTCCATAATTTGACGAAGTTGAAATGGGGAGTTTACGTCAAATATAAAGTTTCTTTGAAAAAATTTAAACTTTGTAACCGGCTATAAACAGATATACCGCAGGATAATTATCCCGCGGTATACCAAACAACCTTAATCCCAGTAAGATATTAGAAATTACCCACCTAATCGCCTGTAATCCTGTCCAGCTCGATCTTGGCCGACAGATAATCGAAAACAGATTCGAGGTAATTGGCTTTTGCAGTCGTCAATGCAAATTCAGAATCCATTAATTCCAGCCTCGTCGCTACACCTTTTTCGTAGCGGTACTTGGTAATGGAATAGCTTAATTCTGCTGTTTGTGACACATTCTGTTGTGTTTTGATCCGCTCTGAGGTTTCAAACAAACTCGCCAGAACCTGCTTGATCTGCGTTTTCAGCTGTTCCTGCGCATTGGTATATACGATATCAGCCTGCTGTCTTTCGATCTTCCCCAATGCAACCCGGTTTACATTTTGGTTTCCATTGAAAATCGGTATCGCAAATTGTATCCCTGCAAAGAAAACCGGCGGGTAACCCGCATTGCCGAAGCGGAACTGGTTTGTCTGCGTTTGTAACTGGTACTGACTGATAAAACTCACCACCGGCAACCGCGCCGATTTAGACAACATAATCTCTTTATCAGCAATCTCCTTATTGAGGTTGAGCAACTGCAAATCGGGCCGCTGCTCTACGGAAAGGCGGTATGCACCGGTTTCAGAAGGAATGGAATCTGCCGGGCTGAGCCGCAGCGAATCAGAAAGCACGTACTCTGTTTGCTGCGTATCCCCGAGCAGGTACCGGAGTTCCTGCTGGCTCACCTGCAATGCGTAAGTAAGTCTCAGCACGTCCGGTTCGAGGTTCTTGACCAAAGTATACGCCCGCAAAGTATCCACCCGCAATGCTTTTCCCTGCGCCAGCAGATACCGGGAATCAGCCAGTGCTTTTTTGTTACGGAGAATGCTTTCCTGCTGCAATTTAAGGCGCTCGTTCAAAACCAGCTGCCGGACATAGCTTTGCTTTACGCTCGCAATCACATTCACTTCTTTGTCGCGGTAATTAAGCTGACTTTGTTTTTCAAAAAGCTTGCGCCGCGCGATCTCGTGCCGCGTTCCCGAATTATAGATCGGCTGCACCAGCGAAACCTGCGCGCCAGCTACATCTTCTCCTCCGAAACGGGCATAGTCAATGCGCTCCGAAGAAGCAGAATTTCCATTCAGACCAAAAAATACAGGCCGCTGAAAGTAATGCTGGTACTGCCCGCTCAGACTGATATTCGGTAACAATAACCCTCTCGTGATCGCAGTCTGCTGTCTCGATTTGTTAATGCCCAGCGAGTCAACCCGCAGCTCGCGGTTGTGCGCCTTAGCTTGCTCAATGGCTTCTTGCAAAGATATCGTCTGCTTCTGAGCGGCCAGGAAGAGCGGCACACCTGCTAATGCGAAGGTCAGCAGTGCGCGTTTCCATTGATTTAAAAATTTACTTTTCATGATGTTGTTGGGGTATGCTGTTGGGATCAATGCGGTTGCAAAGCTGATTCTCTCGCCAGCGTTTGCTGTCCTTCTTCGTGGCGCTTTTTATGCGGCCGGGACAGGTATGAATAAATGGAAGGAATGACGTACAATGTGAGTACACCCGCGAAGATCAGCCCGCCAACTACCACTATACCAAGCGATTGACGACTGCCCGAAGCTGTACCCAGCGAAAGCGCGATCGGCAGCGTACCGAAGATCATCGCCAGTGTGGTCATCAGGATCGGACGGAAACGGGATACGGCGGCTATCTTGGCAGCTTCGAATGTTGAAACACCCTCTTCCTTGCTCTGATTGGCGAATTCTACGATCAGGATACCGTTTTTGGTGATCAAACCAATGAGCATAATGATCCCGATCTGACTGAAAATATTGACTGTTTGTGCAGTGAACCAGAGGCTCAGCAATGCACCTGTCAGCGCCATTGGAACGGTCAGCAGAATAATAAATGGATCAACCAGACTCTCAAACTGCGCCGCGAGCACGAGGTAAATAAGGATAATCGCGAAGATGAATGCGAAAATCAGACTGGAACTACTTTCTGAGTAATCGCGGCTTTGCCCGGCCAATGCAGTTGTAAAACCTTTTGGCAATTCTCTCGCGGAGATTTTATCAAGCTCCTTGATCGCTTCTCCCAAACTTACCCCATTCGCAGGTGTAGCCGAGATCGTGGCGCTGTAAGATTGGTTGTAACGGTAAATCGCTGGCGGACTGATCCCTTCGTTTTGTCTCGTCAAATTATCCAGCGAAACCATTTCGCCGCTGCCGGATTTGAGGTATAACGATTTCAGATCGTAAGGCGCAGAGCGGTCTTCGCGGTCGAGCTGGCCGATTACTTCGTATTGACGGTCATTGTAAATGAAATAACCATATCTCCGGCTGCTCAATGCGAGCTGTAAAGTTTTTCCGATATCCTGCGTCGAAATTCCGAGCTGGGCCGCGCGCTGGCGGTCGATACTGATACTGATCTCCGGACGATTAATTTTGAAATCGGCATCGGCGAAAGTCAGTTTTTTGTTGCTGCCTACTTCGGTCATCAACTTTGGCATCACGTCGATCAATGCTTTCAAGCTCGGCGCTTGTACCACATACTGCACCGGCTGGGTGTTTCCGTACCCGCCGATAGTGGGCGTTTGCACGGGTATAATCAATACATTCCTGAACTGCTGCGAAGCGACAACCAGTTTCTGGAAGATCTGGCCTTGTGTCAATCCACTTTTCCGGTCTTTGGGTTCATTGAGGAAAATCCATTGAAAACCGCCATTCACGGGCTGGGCCAAAGTACCTCCCGCCGCAGCCACGGCTGTGTAAGTGCGTTGTGCATTCAAATCGGGAATGGAGTCACTGATGTAATTCCCGATCGCCTTCATGCTTTGCTCCATACTTTCGTATGAAGTTCCTTCCGGTGCAATCACAGCGAGTCCGATCATCGATCTGTCTTCCAGTGGTGCCAGTTCAGAAGGCAACTTCGGCGCGAGCCAAAATGCAATTCCAAATGAAACCAGCAGGAGCGCAATCCCCAGCCAGCGCACTTTCATGAATGCGGACAGGGATCTTCCGTAAGCATTGTTCAGCGCCACAAACCAGCGTTCTGTTTTGCGGTAAAACCAACTTTGACCCGAATTGGATTTAAGTAAATACGCGCTCATCATCGGGGTTAAAGTCAATGCGACGAATGCCGAGATGGTAACGGAGCCTGCCACTACGATCGCAAATTCTTTGAAGAGCCGGCCGGTCAATCCGCCCAAAAAGAGGATCGGAAGAAATACGGAGACCAGGGTAATGGTAGTAGAGATTACTGCAAAATAGATTTCATTAGATCCAAGACGAGCGGCTTCAATGGGCGAAATGCCTTTTTCAACCTTACTATAAATGTTTTCCAAAACAATAATCGCATCATCCACCACGAGCCCGATCGCGAGTACCAGCCCGAGCAGTGTCAATACATTGATCGAAAACCCGGCTACGTACATAATGAAGAAGGCCGAAATAATCGAAACGGGAATAGCCAGCAGCGGAATAATCGTACTGCGCCAGTCGCGGAGGAAGATGAAAATGATCAGCGAAACCAATGCGAATGCGAGCAGCAAAGTCTCCTCCACTTCGGAAAGTGAATTCCTAACAGGCACCGTAAAGTCTTTACCCAATGCGATCTCATACTCTTTCGGCGCGGTTTTCTTGATTTCCTCAAACCGCTTTTTAAACTCATCCACAATCGCGAGTGAGTTGGCGCCGCGCTGCGGACTTACCCCGGTACCTACTCCGTAATCAGCAGTTTTTCCATTATAAATGATCATCGCGGTACGTTCATTTTGCGAAGACATCACTGCCTGGCCCACATCTTTGAACCGCACAATTGCACCGTCGCTTTCACGGATAATCATATTGTTAAAATCATCCTCGGTCACAAGCCGCCCCTGCGTTTTGAGGGTTACCTCTGTGTTCTGGCCTTCAATGCGGCCACTTGGTAAGTCTACATTCTCACGCTGCAATGCATTTTGAATGTCCACCGGAGTCAATCCGTATGCTGCCAGCTTTACCGGGTCCATTCGCAAACGCATTGCCCGTTTGCGGCCGGCATAAGAATCAACCAGCCTTACACCGGGAATGGATTGGAGCCTTTCCTTGATATTGATATTCACAAAATCGGTAACATCTTCCAATGTTTTAGTCTTGCTCTGAACTGTCAGGAAGACCAGGAAATCGGCCGGACCGGCTTTTTCAACAATCGTCGGTTCAATGTCGGTAGGCAGCTGCTGGCGCGACTTGGAAACTTTGTCCCGCACGTCATTTGCGGCTGCTTCAAGATCTGCATTGAGCTCAAACTCGACGGTGATAATGCTCACCTGTTCGCGGGACGTGGACGAAACCGACCTGATCCCATTTGCTTCCGCAATTGCTTCTTCCAGTGGTTTGGTCACCTGCGACGCGATAATATCTGCGCTCGCACCCGGATACACCGTAGTGACCATCACGATCGGGGAATCGGTAACGGGATATTCCCGCGTTCCGAGGAAGGTATAGCCTACAATCCCGAAAAGTATAAGCAGTACGGACATTACCCCGGCCAGAACCGGCCGGGAAATACTTACTTGAGAAATCGCACTCATTTTTGAATAATTTATTAGTGAACTGAAACCAGCTGTACCTCAGCACCTGGCATTAATCGAAGCATATTGCTGGTAATCACGGTGTCGCCGGGAGCCAGTCCTTTGGTCACGTGTACCGAGTACGCATTGCGCTGGCCTACTTCGATCGGTTTGAAGGTGGCTTTATTTTGATTAACCACGTACACACTGTATCCTTTTGAAGAAGGGATAAGAGCTTGGTTTGGTACCATCAATGCATTACCGGTGTTGTTTAAACGTAAGGTAAGTCTGGCACTTTGGCCCGGCAGTAAGTCGCGGCTGCTATTGTTGGTGACGGCGCGCGTTAGCAGAGTACGTGTTTTCTGGTCGAGGCCAGCTTCATGTGCGATAATGTGCGCTTTGAAAGTACGATCGTCAGATTCGACGTGGTACTGCACTTCGTCCCCCGTTTTCAGCGTATTCGCGTGCTTTTCTGGAATGGCAAAATCGATTTTGAGCTTGCTATTATCTGTAAGCAGCGCAAGCGGACTGCCCGGAGTAACATAAGCGCCGGTATGTACATTCACGATCCCCAGGTTACCGCTGAATGGCGCGCGAATGCTCGTTTTCGCGATCATTACTTTCAACTGCTCGATTTTCGATTGCAATACTTTCAGATTTGTAAATGCTTCGTCATAATCCTGTTGTTTGGCTGCTTCGTTATCGATCAGGTCTTTCAATCTTCTTTCGTTGAGTAACACAAGTTTTTCCTGTTGTTTCAACTGCTCCATTTCAGCAAGCAGATCAGCATCGTCAAGCTTAAAAAGCAATGTACCTGCATTCACGTATTTACCTTCTTTTGCGTGCACTGCAACCACTTTGCGGTTGAGCTCGCTGGTAATATTCACTTCCTGGTAAGCCAGCAGCGTACCTGAAACCGTCATTTCATCATTCAGTGATTCTGAATGGAGTACCTGGCCGTCAACCGGCACACCTGAACCTGCGCTAGCGGCAGGCTTTTCAGTAGTAGTTGCTGCTTTCCTGGGAACCCCGTCTTCGGAAGTATACCCTTTAAGAAACACCGAGAGCAAGATCACACCGGTGATGATCAGACCGGAGACGATTTTGGCAGAGAGAATTGTCTTTTCCATGTATTGATTGATTTATATATTTGAATATTTCGATGAATGAAAAACGAGTAACGGGCAATTTGGGAGAGTAATCATGTAACCGGCATTGGGGATTAAGTTAACACCGGTTACTTATTGATATATTGAAATGTTTCGATGTATTTGAACAAAAAATTTTAAACTTTCAGCGTATTCAGGAAATCTACATACTCATTCAGTATGGCTTGATTGAGTTTGTATTTCACGTTCCTTCCTTCTTTTTCTACTACGATCAGATCGGCATCTGCGAGCTGTTTGACGTGGTGAGAAATGGAAGGCTGGGCCAGGTCTATAAAATCAGCTATTTCATGACAGTACAAACAATCTTCTTTTTGACGCAACTGCTTTAATATGAGAATGCGGCTTGGGTCACTCAACGCTTTCGATATCCGCTCTACTTTTCGAACCTCCATGCCTAGATATATTGATAGATTTGAATATATTGATTTACTGTACAGTGGCTACATTACAACCGTGCTCAAAAAATAATTCCTGACGCAACGATTTTTTTCAAGGCGAGAGAATTTTTAGGCCTTTCTAACTATGATAGGCATTATATGCAAGACAGTATCTTCATATTGTTCAGCAAGCATTGATAGTTGTTGAAGTTCAGCTAATTCATCCTCATTGAACATCTGAAAGCCGCCTTCCGAAGTTGCTAATTGAAGGTAGTCTTCAATCCTTTCCATAATAAGTTTGAATTGCTTCTGATTCTGTATTGAATTACTCATGGTGTATATAGTTATGCAGCTCTTCAAAGTTTCATATAAGTTTTTTGCAAAGCAATAGGCGAGCGGAGCATAATGTCAGGCACAGTTATTGTAATTACCTGATCGTCACTTTACAGCTTCAACAACAACTAAGACATGGACATTTATCTTGCAAATACTTACTGGGAGCCGACCGCTGATGGCGGTGGCGACCCTACCGGGCCAAGCGAAACACCTCCATTTGATCCAAGACCCGAGGTACCTTCGCCCGATATTCCGGAAGAAACGCCGCCTTACGAGAAAGAACCCGAGACGCCGCCCATTAACCCTGAACCTGGGATTCCACCCGTAGAACCTGTGGTCCCCGAAGTGGAACCGATCCGGGAGCCCGGCGGAGAACCAGGAATTCCAGCATTCAACTAACCTTCGTTCCAAGGTTAGTTTTTTTTGTCTGAATCAAACGGCAGCTACATACCCTCTTCTCATATCGTGTAGTACAACTTCCATTCGCATTACAAACCAAACTACCCGCCGTTCAGGCACATTTACAACTGCATTGAACAATATGTAGACTTTGTAGCTACTTTGCTACAAAAAATTTAATGAATAAATTTGATCCTCAAATAAAATAATACGAACAAATACTATCTTGGATCGAATTTAAACCTCTCCTCTATGAAAAGTCTTTTACTCTCCTTCTTATTGATAGTTGGCTTTAATGCATTTTCCCAAACATTTCGTCCACTTACGGGCAAAATAGAAGCCGAAAGCTACGATGCGATTTCCGGGGTAGGAACAGAGCCTACAGAAGATGCCGGCGGCGGCATGGATGTAGGTTGGATGAACGACAACAACTGGGTTGAATACAATGTCAATGCAGCTACTGTGGGATTCTACACTTTTAAAATCCGCATTGCCAACGGTTTCAGCGACAATGCTTCGCTGCAGATCAAATCAGCAGACGGAACGGTACTCTCACAAAAAACACTTCCAAGAACCGGCGGAATGCAGGGCTGGGCAACGGTGACTATGTTTGCTTCCCTGCCAGCAGGTAATCAGACAATCCGCTTGTTTGCCGAACATGGCGTTTTTGCTATCAACTGGTTTGAAGCAGCCGCAGGCACAATCAATATCCCCGGCAAAGTAGAAGCAGAGCAATTTGACGCAGCCGCTAATGTGACAACAGAGAATACACCGGACACCGGCAGCGGCCTGAATGTCGCCAATATTGATGATAATGATTGGATGGATTATAATGTAAATGTGGCAACCAGCGGCACTTACACGTTTTTCTTCCGGGTATCCAACGCGTGGGGAGACGGGTTGATCGATATCAGGGATGGAAATGGTCCTTCACTTGGCCAGGTGAGCATTCCTCGCACAGGCGGGTGGCAGAACTATGTTACCGTGAGCACGACTGCTACATTGTCGGCAGGCAGTCACCTGCTGCGCATTCAGGCGACGAGAGGCGCATTCAATTTCAACTGGTTTGAAGTTGCAGGTACCACCCCGCTTTTGACCAAAAACATTCCCGGAAAAATAGAGGCAGAGGATTTTGACGGGGTTAATGGCTTGCAAACCGAGAATACAGGCGACGCAAACGGAGGTGGCCTGAATGTAAGCGGAACAGACAATGGCGACTGGATGGATTACCACGTGAATGTTCAGCATGCCGGTCCGCACGCATTTCGCTTCCGGGTAGCAGGAGCGACAGGTAACAGCCAGCTTGAAATCAAAAATGCCGCCGGTAATACCCTCGGCAGCGTGGATATACCCTGGACAGGCGGCTGGCAAACTTATGCCGTTTTCGCGGACACGGTAACGTTACCAGCAGGACAGCAGGTTTTGCGCCTTCAGGTGAACCGGGGCGGCTTTAATTTCAACTGGTTTGAAGTGGAAGAGGCTACAATTCCACAGCCAAAGGGCATTATTACCTTCGCTACGCTTCCTGCCAAAACAGTTGCAAATGCGCCTTTTACACTGAATGCAATCAGTACCAACAACGAAGCACCTGTTACATTTACCTCTTCAAACACGGCGGTAATTACCGTATCCAACACGGGCTCTGCCTGGCAGGCAATTATTCAGGGAGAGGGCAGCGCTGTAATTACAGCCTCTCAGGCGGCGAGTACTTCTTTTGCTGCGGCAGATCAGGTTTCCCAAACACAGGTAATTTATCCCGTACAACCTTCGGCACCGACGAATAAGGTTACCATAGACGGAAAGCGCTGGTACCAGCTTACCAACGCCACCAGCTCGCTCGAACCACTTTTTGATGGTAACACACAAGCATCGGTGAACACCGGCTGGGGCAAGGTAATCAACGAATACGAGGCATATTACCCGCTGCTCGAAGGCGAGCAAATGACTTTGGAAAGCATCAAGTTCTTCGACCTCGAAGGCAGTGCGGCTAACAACCCGATGACGCTTTCAATCATTAATAACAACTGGGAGCGCATTGAAATCGCTTCTTTTAAAGGATATGAATACAACAGCTGGGTAGGTCCCTACCCCGACGCACAGGTTTCGGAGGAGAACAGGTTCAAGCTGAATGCAACTGTGGGCAACATCAGGTACCTGGTTTTGAAAATACAGGGTGTACTGCCTACCGAAATAGAATTTTACGGCACATATACAGCACCGTCACAAGGCCCGACTGCCGTTCCGCACAAGTCGGTGCGACTGGGGGATACCTTTGGCGTAAACGGATACGAATGGAATTTCGAAGTGGGCAATAACCCGCAGGTGATCAATGAGCCGCTGATGAACCTGGCGAAAGGTTTCCCTGGCTTCCGTCACTATATCGACTGGGAAAAGCTGGAATCGCAGGAAGGTGTTTTTACTTACAACCCGACCCTTTCGGGCGGCTGGAATTATGATGCGATTTATGAGCGTTGCAAAGCTGAAAACATGGAAGTACTGGCTTGCCTGAAAACACTTCCGGGCTGGATGCTGGATACTTACCCTGCCGGCGAGCGCGACAATGAGAATACGCCGGTACGTTATGGTAAAGATTTCGCAGATCCGCTTTCATACATTGAACAGGCGAAAGTTGGTTTTCAGTATGCAGCCAGGTACGGAAGCAACACGAACGTTGATCCCAACCTTTTAAGCACACATAACACGCCAAGATGGAATGGAGATGTTCCCAATTCAGTGAAGATCGGGCTGAACCTGGTGAAGTACATTGAATGCGACAATGAGCGCGACAAATGGTGGAAAGGCCGCAAAGCCTACCAGACCGCACGGGAATATGCAGCCAATCTTTCTGCATTTTACGACGGACACAAAAATACAATGGGTGCAGGCGTAGGGATCAAAAATGCCGACCCGAACATGAAAGTAGTGATCGCGGGACTTGTAACCGGTTCGGATTACATCAAAGGAATGGTAGACTGGTGCCGGGAATTCCGCGGTTACCGCGCAGACGGTTCTGTAAACCTTTGCTGGGATATCGTCAACTTCCATTTATACATTGATAACGCCACATTGAACCAGAGCGGAACATCTACCCGCGGTACTGCTCCTGAAAACCCGAATGCGAAGCAGATCATCGACGATTATGTTAAAACAACGCACGAGGTTTCGCAGGATATGCCCGTCTGGATTACAGAAACAGGCTACGATGTGAACCAGGGAAGTCCGCTGAAAGCAATCCCCGTTGGTAGCAAATCGGAGCTGGTAACTCAGGCTGACTGGATTTTGAGAACTTCACTGGTTGCAGCACGCTCGGGTATTGAGAAAGTGTTCTTTTATCAGATGTATGATGATAACAACGGTTCCGGGATGTTTGGAACGTCGGGCCTGCTGAACTGGGACCAGACACGCCGTCCAGCCGCAGATTACATTTACCAGGTTAACCAGCGTTTTGGTAACTACCGGTATAAAGAAACGTTGAACTCCGATCCGATCGTCGACCGCTATGAACTCGATGGAAAATCACTTTTCATCCTGACCGTACCAGACGAGATTGGCCGCACAGAGCAGTACACCGTGAACCTGAACGAAGCAGGTATCGCAAGAATTTACACGCCGCAAGCGGGAAGCAACAGCATGAGCATGCAGGAACTTCCCATTGTGGATGGAAAAGTGACGGTTACCGCAGGTGAAACGCCCATTTTTGTTATCGCAGAGCAATCCAGTGCAAGAAAGGCAATGGTAGAAGCGCCCGCGCCTCCCGTTGAAGAACAGCTTTTGCACACCGATGTAAGCATTTACCCCAACCCGTCTTCCGACTTTGTGAGCATTGATCTGGCGAATGAAAGAAATACGGAGGTTGAAATCAAGATATTTGAGGCGGGCACGGGCCGTTTACACCACAAAGCCAAAGTGCAGAAAACGGGTAACAAATTCATTCATAAAATCAACATTACCAATTTGCCGGCAAGTATGTATGTAGTCGAGATCAGTCAGGATCAGGACCGGGCATTCAGGAAGCTGGCCAAGTTAAACTAAAAAGAAGCGGAGCATTAAACCGGCTCCGCTTCTTTTTTACGCCACGCCGCTCATCCTGCGGTCGAGTCGGGCGCCGCTTTCCAGCCGGGCAATGTTAAATTTATCTCTGTACTCTTTGGGTGTAACACCAGTACTTTTCTTGAATAGCTGACGAAACGATTTAAGATCGTTGTAGCCCGAATTGAGCATTACTTCCAGTACGCTCTGGTCGGTTTGCGCGAGTAGTTTCTTGGCAGCTTCTATCCTGGTGCGCTGCAGATATTCAATGGGTGTTACTCCGATTGCCTGCTTGAACCTGCGCACTACATTGCGGCGGCTCGCTGGAATATCCTGGATCAGGGTTTCAATCGTACTTCCTTCCTGATATGCTTTCTCTATCTTTTGCTGCGCCATATTTACGAGCCCGTCGCCGTGATTTTGGGGCGGGGTAAATGTGCCGAAGTAGGTTTGCTGTTCCCGGTCCATATCAATCGCGAACATTTTGGCTGTGCGCAACGTGATTTCCTTTCCGCAGAAACGCTGGATCAGGTATAGCATTAAATGGAAGCTGCTCGTGGCGCCGCCGCTGGTATATATCCCCCGATCTTCGGTCACTACTGCGTCACTCTTCATAATCACATCCGGAAAATTCGATGCGAGTGCCTGCGCTGAATCAATGTGGGTAGTTGCCTGCCGCCCGTTCAGCAAGCCCGCCGCTGCCAGCAAAAATGCGCCCGTACAGAAACTGGCCAGCTCAGTACCCTGCTTATACTGCTCGTGCAGCCAGGGAATGCACATTTGATTGATCGCGAGAGAAGATTTCAGGTCGCCGGCACCGAATGCAGGCACAAGGATCAAGTCCTGTTTGGGAGCACCTGCGATCGGTTCCATGTTGTAGGCTCCGTAAAATTGCCCGGATTGATTTTCGGGTGAAAAGAGCGTGATGTTAAAAAACGGAGGTGCTCCTTCGCTTTCGCAAAAGTTGTTAACTGATTCAAAAACATCCAGAATAGCAGCAACACTCAATAAACGATGTTTGTGTGTGATCAAGAGGCCTAACTGTATCATGTTTTTAGCGGCTAATAGGTTGAAGTTGCACGTAATATAGAATTTTTTGTCCTAAATACCCCTCTTCTACAAAATATCAGACGTAACAGGCATGGATTTGTTAGTAGCCGGTTAAAACGAAGTCCTAAGTCATGAAACATTTGCAACAACTGTCACTGATCGCATTGCTTTTAGCGCTGCTCGCTTCCTGCAAGCCTGTGCCCGTTTCGCATTGGTTTCCGGTGACTCCACAAGAATTTTACGAACGTGACCTGCTGAAAGCCAAGCTTGAAAAGACACCCGCAGGACAAACCTGGTTTCGCGTCGGCGAGAAAGTTTTATCCGATTCCGTATTTTCGCTCGCGCCTTATCAGGAACGTTTCTACCTCGGCGATTCGGTTCCTGCACAGGCAATCCGGCTTAAAATACCCGAAGGAAGAAAACTCGTCATTACCCCGCTCCGTGAGGACGCAGACACAACTGCGCACCTGTTTCTTGAACTCTATAAAATCAAAAGCAATGGAAAAACGCAGCGGCTCGACTACCTGAACAAAGACGGACAATCACTCACCTATACCAACTACGAACAGGATACCCTCTTGCTTCGCCTGCAAACGGGCCTCAATGAAAAGCTGTCGGTTACACTCTCACTGACCACCCTGCCGTCACTGAGCTTTCCGGTTGCGGGTCACAACATGTCAGCTCTGATCAGTTTCTGGGGTGCCGACCGCGATGGTGGCATCAGGTCACACGAGGGAGTCGATATCCGGGCAAAACGCGGTACGCCCGTGGTGGCAGCGCAGGCTGGTTTTGTAACACAAACCGGGACCAACAATCTGGGCGGAAAAGTGGTGTTTCTATCGACTTTGTCAAGTCCCTACTCGCTCTATTATGCACACCTTGATAGCCAGCTTGTGTCGAGCGGACAGCGCGTTACCCTGGGCGATACGCTCGGGCTCGTAGGAAATACAGGCAATGCAATCACAACCGCGCCGCATCTGCATTTTGGGATCTACTTGCGTGGGCAGGGCGCTGTTAACCCACTTCCATTTATCAACGACAGGAAAGAAAAGCTGTCCGGCCTGCCTGAGACGTCTAAATGGTTTGGTGATACAGTTACATTAAAAAAGAAGGCAAACCTGTTCTATTCTCCGCAATTTGACAAAACAAGCCAGATCAGCACATTGCCGGCCAATACGGTTGTGAGGATCATTGGAGAAATGGCGAAAGGTTACCGCGTGACGCTGGAAGACGGCACCAAAGGATATATACCCACAGTACCACTTCAAAAATACAAGCGTCCGGAGCTGATAAAAAACAGTCCGGCCCGGTCCAGTGCAGGGTTGTAAGCTGCAAAGCGACCGGGCCGGGCTCTTCATTTTACCCCCGTACCCGGCAATAACATCCGGCACAAGGCTCTTTTTCATGGCTAATTTGTAATCTACCAAGGACATTGCTGTGCCTCTTGACAAAACAAAGGTACCCCCTTGTGTTCTTCCAAATCAATCCTCTAAAAACACGATTTTTGAAAAATCATGCTTTTAGAGGATATTTCTAAATCGTTTTATTTCAGAATTTTGCTTCCTGTAAAATCCTGTCGATCCATCCTCCGGCAATATGAAGTTTTTTGTTCAGGCGCTGCTGTTATTGCTGATCTGCTTCCGTGTTTCTGCGCAGGATTCGGATGTTCAATCCATCCGGCGACGCTTGCAGGCTGGAAAGCAGGACACCAGCATGGTGCTCACCTACATTGATTATGGTCAATACCTCGAAAACCAAAATCTGGACAGTGCAGCGAAGTACTATTTAAAAGCCGGGACATTGAGTGACAAACTGGCTTACCCGGCCGGCAAGTTCAAGTTCAGGACTTATTATACTTACATTCTAAACCTGCAGGGGAAGTTTGAGCAGGCATTGAAGCTGAACAAAGAAAGCCTGACCATTGCGAGGGAAATGAAGAACCCGCTGAATGTGGGAAAAGCGCTGGCTAATGTAGCGGCTAGCCATACCTACATGGGCAATTTTACGGAGGCGATCAAATATTACCAGCAGTCGGCAGACCAGTTTGACAAGCTGGGCCGGAAAGACTATCTGCCTAGACTTTACGTCAACATCGGGGCTGCATTTGAACACGCTAACCTTTTTGAAAAATCATTGGGATACAAAAAGAGGGCACTGGAACTTGCCCGGCCAATGAAGGACAGCCTGCAACTTGCAGATATATTGACTACGCTGGGCACATGCTATCTCAATTTAAAGAAATTCAAAGAGGCGACTGTCCATTTCAATGAGGGACTTGTTATTGCGCAGAAAAAAGGCTCGGATATTTTTGTTATACAGGCTTATGCAGGTTTGTGCCGCGCCAACAGAGGTTTTAAAAACCTACAAAAGGCGCGGGAATATGGTGAAAAAGGACTGGCATTGGCAAGAGAAACAGGCAATGTATTTCTTGAAATGGAATGCCTGCGCGCACTGATGTTTGTGGCGGAAGACTATAAGGATACCGCATTGTCAGCCAGGTACACCGAAGAAGCATTGAAGATTGCCGAAGCAAATGAAATGACCGACCACCTGATCGAGCTCTATGAAGATTATGCGACAGACCTGAGCCGGCAGAACAAACATAAAGCTGCTTACGATTACCTGATGAAATACGTGGTACTCAACGATTCCATTCAGGGAACAGACATTCAAAAGCAACTGCAGGAACTTGACGCGAAGTACCTCACAGCACAAAAGGAAAAGCAGATACTTACATTGGAAAAGGAAAAACAAACGCGCAACACGCTGATTTACGGATTGGCGGCGGGGCTCGTTGTGCTGGTGAGTATTTCAGTATTGGTGTACCGTAACATTACAATTAGAAAACGCATTGCCGAGCAGGAAGTATTGCAGTTGCAGCAGGAAAAGCAGCTGGTGGCTACCAATTCTATTTTGAAAGGTCAGGAAGAGGAACGCACACGTGTGGCGCGGGACTTACACGACGGGCTCGGCGGGCTATTATCAGGTATTAAATTAACACTCAACTCCGTGAAAGGAAATGTAATCCTGCCCGAAGAGAGCGCGCTGACGTTCACCCGGGCACTGAACCAACTGGACGGGGCGATCAGCGAAATGCGCCGCGTTGCCCATAGTATGATGCCCGAAACACTGGTGCATTTCGGGCTCATTGATGCATTGAGCGACTTTTGCGACGGGATAAGCGCCTCGGGTAAGCTGCTGGTGAGCATGCAGCATTTCGGTTTCGAGAAGCGGCTCGACTCTTCCGTGGAAATCGTTTTGTACAGGATCGTGCAGGAGCTGCTCAATAATGTGCTTAAATATGCAGAAGCGACCGAAGTTCAGGTACAGCTCACCAAAGTCGATAACCGGGTCAGTTTGACGGTGGAAGACAATGGAAAAGGCTTTGATGTCAGCAAGCTTGACCAGAATAAGGGTGCCGGAATGCGGAATGTGCAGGCGCGGGTGGACTATTTGAATGGAAAACTGGATATCCAGTCTGCACCTGACGAGGGTACTTCTATTTTGGTTGAAATTGAGGTCTGAAAGATTACTAAACAGCTATTATGAGTGTTAAGATACTGATCGTCGACGACCACCCGCTGGTACTGGAAGGTTTAAAATCGCTGCTGGCGGATTGCGAAGGCATTCTGGTGGCAGGTACCGCCTCGAATGCAATTGAAGCGATTGCATTTTTGAAGACCAATGAGGTTGATATTGCATTTCTGGATATCAGTCTGCCCGATATCAGTGGGATAGAGCTTTGCAAGAAAATCAAAGAGCAGTTCCCGTCAGTGAAGACACTCGCATTGAGCACATTCAATGAACGGTCGTATGTATCGCGGATGATCCAGAATGGCGCATCGGGTTATCTGATCAAGAGTTCGGGTAAAGAAGAAATCCTTGAAGCGATCCGGCAGGTGCAGGCGGGTGGCTATTTCATGAATGTCAATTTCGACCAGGCATCTTCACCTGCTCCCTCGAAAACGATACCTTTTTTAACCAGAAGAGAAAAGGAAGTTTTGCTGCTCATCGCGGAGGGACTCACCAACCCTCAAATCGCCGAGCAACTCTTCGTAAGTGTCACCACCGTAAACACCCACCGGCAGAACCTGTTAATGAAATTCGAAGTATCAAATACGGCTTCGCTGATTAAGCTGGCGGCGGGGTTGGGGTTGATTTAGCTGGTTAAGGCTTTCTGAGAATATCGGATATAATCTTTAACCCGGTGCGTATCTCAGAATGGTTTTCAACATTGCCCAGCGCAATCCGAAAACCATTGTTTTTCGGATTGTTTTCAACCTGATATGCCAGGCTGGTCACGACCTCAACGCCGACGTTTTTCAACTCACCTTCAAACAGGGCGACATCCGTTTTGAGAGAAAGCGGGACCCAAAGATGGAAGCTGTTTTCCTGAGAAATGTATGGCAATCCGGTCAGTATTTCGCTTACGATCTTTTGCCTGAAAGCGCCTTCAACACGTTTTTCCTGGATAATTCGATTGGCAACGCCAGTATTAATCAACCGTCCAACCAATGTTGTCGTCAATGCAGGCGCGCCGCTGCCGGATAAACGTATGCCCTCTACAATATTGCTTTGCCATTTAGGCGGTGAGATAATGTAGGAGCATTTGAGCCCGGCTGCCAGTGGTTTGGCGAAACTGTAAATGTAAAAACTTCTTTCAGGTGCCAGTTGCTCAAAATTAGGGGGCGATTGCACCTCAAGGAACCCGTAGGCATCATCGTCAATCAGCATCAAATCATACTTTCTTGCCACTTCCACAATTTCCCTTCGCCTATTCTCCGGCATGGTAATGCACAAAGGATTATGAACAGTCGGCATCAGGTAAACCGCCTTCGCACCAACCTGAATACAGATGTTTTCCAATGCATCTGGCAACATACCTTCACTGTCGAAGGCACAAGGAATTAGCCGCACATTGAGCATTCTGGCCAGCGCACTAAATCCGTTATACGTAATGGAGTCAGTCACCACAACTTCTCCTGAAAATTTTAAGCCCAGTAAAATAGAGGTCAATGCATTGTGCCCGCCACCTGCAATCAGAATGTTCTCAGCGTCAATAATATGGTCGGGACGCGATAGCCAGCGGGCACCAATTTCACGGTCTTCCCCCACCCCTCCTACCGGCACCATCCGCAGGCTTATTTCCTCCGAAATACCAGCCAGCACGCCCTTCATAAGTTCATGATGCGAACTGGTAAGGGGATAGTTAAAACGGAAATCGATCATTGAATTTATACTAAATGTGGCAGTTAACTTCCATCAAATCACATGTTTTGCTCCCTGCGCAGACGTTTTTCCGTATTTACCTCAGCAAGCCCGCAAACAAATGCCCCGATCAGTCCGCCAGTCACCGCGCCTGGAAAACCAAACAAGGAACCTCCCAGCATTGCTCCTCCTCCAATTCCCGACAATGCCGCAGTAATTACCGATGCCCAATTGGTGTGTGTCATTTCCTTCATAGTGTTTGTCGAATGCAAATTAATTAACCCTCGATTTTACAAAAAGAAATTATAATAACCTTTTACAATGCACAAACGGTAACTATTTCTCCGAATTCGTCGCCAGACTCCCGAATGGAAATACCAACGACGTCACGTGTGCGCGGTTCATGAGCTGGCCGAGCTCCTTGGCTTTTTCGGGGAATTGTGGTGTGAGGTTGGTTGTTTCAGCAGGATCTTTGGAGAGGTCGTAAAGTTCAACCAATGCATCGGGGTTTCCGGCTGCTTTCAGGCGGACTGCCTTCCAGTTGCCCTGCCGCACAGCCTGCCGCCCGCCTTGTTCGTGGAATTCCCAATACAGATAATCATGCTTTTTCTGGGTGGGCTTGCCTTTTAATGCATCCGTAAATGAGATCCCGTCAATATGGGCAGGCGCGGGCGTGTTGGCCAGCGCTGCGAACGTGGGTAATATGTCCCAGAATGCACCTATGTAGTCGCTTCTGGAGCCGGGTTTGATGGTACCCGGCCAGCGTGCCGCAAAAGGTTCGCGAATTCCGCCTTCGTACAAATCGCGCTTCACACCCCTGAACCCGCCGCTGCTGCCAAAGAACTTAGGATCCGCGCCGCCTTCCACGTGCGGACCGTTATCACTGGTGAAAATTACGAGCGTATTCTTGTCCAATCCTTTCTCTTTCAACTTGCTCATCACCTGCCCTACGTACATATCCAGCCTGGCTACCATTGCGGCAAAAGTGGCCCGCGGATACTCCTGAGACGCATATCCGCCCGGAGTTGCATTTGAACCATAGTCCGCGCCTCTGTAAAATTTCTCCTCAAACTTTCCCTTGTACTGTTGAAAAAGACTGTCGTCGGGCACGAGCAGCTCGGCATGGGGAAGTATGTACGGCAGGAAAAGGAAAAATGGCTTTCCTGTCTGCTGTTTGTCCATAAACTGCAAAGCCTGCCGCTGGATCAGATCCGGCGCATAGTCCTTGTCATACATCAGGTTCTTATTCGCCTCCAGTACGATTTTCTCGCTGTTATCCCACAAATGGTCTGGATAGTAGCGGTGCGCGAGACTCTGACAGTTATAGCCGTAAAATTTATCAAATCCCTGCTTACCCGGCTCCCCCTCCGACCCTACCGGCCCCAGTCCCCACTTCCCGAATGCAGCTGTGATGTAACCCGCCTTTTTCAACACCTCGGCAATGGTTGTTACCGAATCGGCGATCGGGTACTGGCCTTCGGGTGCTACACTTTTATTGCCGCGAATGTAAGTATGACCGGTATGCTGACCCGTGAGCAGGGAAGAACGCGACGGTGCGCACACAGAAGTACCTGCATAAAACTGGCTGAAAATCATTCCCTCCCTGGCGAGCTTGTCAATGTTGGGTGTTTTGATCAGCTTTTGCCCATTAAAACCTACATCGCCATATCCCAGATCGTCGGCCAGTATAAAAACAATATTCGGCCGGGCTGGTTTCGGAGACTGGGCTTTCAGTGTAGCTGGTGTCCATATAATGGAGAAGATGAGTGCTGATAAAATACTGAATTTCATCATATTCCTGTGAAAAGAAGTCAAAGCGAAAGTGATATGGCGGTGAGTAATCCGGGAATTTATCAAATTATCCTGTTCTCTACTGAGTTAGTGGACTTTTGTTTACTTAATTTTTTATGTCTGCGCAGTGTATCGAACAACATTATTCTACCAAAATGATTTTTAACAAAATATAATAACACACTTTGGATTTATGATTTACACTTTCTATCTTTCGGGTACGTACCCGATATTTTTCCATCAAAAGCTTACATTAAGTTCTAACAAGAGCCGCTGCATTTTTCATTTCAGGTGGTTTCCAGGATGAATTCAATTAGGTCAATGCGTGTACGTACCCGAAACTATTTCTAAACTCTTAACCCATTTCCTACATGAAAGAAGTAAAGCTCTACTATTTGAAGGTTTTTGCTTGCTGGGCGTTCACGGTGTGTATGTTACCAGCCTTTTGCCTCGCTCAAACCGAAGTGCCTGTGAAAGGAAAAGTTACTGATAAGCAAGCGCAGATCGGTCTGCCTGGAGTGAATGTGGTAATTAAAGGCACAGAAAAAGGGGTTACCACCGACGCGGAAGGCAATTTCGAGATTGCTGCTGCCCGGGAAGCAGTACTCGTTTTTTCGTTTATAGGTTATGAAAAGCAGGAGGTTACCGTCGGAAGCCAGTCGACTATTGACGTGATCCTGCAACCCTCGCTAACCAATCTGGAAGAGCTGGTGGTAGTGGGTTACGGAACAATGAAGAAAAGCGACCTGACGGGCGCGGTAATGCGGGTGAATAAGGAAGCGTATCAAAATCAGTCGATGACGCAGCTGACGGATATGCTCACAGGTACGGTAGCCGGCTTTTACGCCAATCAGTCTACCACCGCAGCAGGTGGGGGATCGCTGGAAATACGCGGGCCGAAATCGCTGAATGCATCTACTGAACCGATGATCGTGCTCGATGGGGTGATTTTCAATGGAAGTATCCGGGACATTAATCCGTCTGACATTGAAACCATTGACATCCTCAAAGATGCGAGCTCAACAGCAGTTTTCGGTGCACGCGCAGCGGCGGGGGTTTTGATGATCACGACCAAAAAAGGCACCAAAGGGAAGACGACCATTAACTTTTCGAGTGAGCTGGGCATTACGGAAGTTGCAAATGATTTCAAACCATTTGACGCCAAAGGCTACCTGGATTTCAGAAGGGATATCCTGCGCGTAACCAACTCCGGAAATCCTGATTTCTACTATTTTAACCCACAACAACTACCCGCCGGCGTGACTACGGAACAATGGCGGAATGCGAGCAATAACCCGCAGCCCGACAATACCGACGAGTGGCTGGGCAGGCTCAGACTTTTCCCTACCGAACTCGAAAATTATAAAGCCGGCCGAACAACCGACTGGTACAACAAAGTAATGCAGCCCGGATTTCGCCAGAACTACGATCTGAGCGTAGCGGGCGGTTCTGAAAAATTCAATTACTACTATTCGCTGGGTTACACCAACAATGAAGGTGTGATAATCGGCGACAAATTTTCGGCCCTGAGAACGCGCCTGAATGTGGATTTCACGATCACTGACTGGCTGAATGTAGGTGTAAACACCCAGTTTTCCGATCGTGATGAAAGTGCAGTACCTGCCAATCTATCAGGCATGTTCAACTCCAGTCCCTACGGATCGGAGTTCAATGCTGCCGGCGATATCAACTGGTACCCGCACGATTATCCGGGAGGTATCAATCCGCTGATCGATTATTATGGTCAGGATAAATACCGGAAGATCAACAGCTTGTTTGCCAGTATGTTTGCCAAAATCAAGCTGCCTTTTGGTATTGATTATAAAATCTCCTATCAGCCGAGATTCCAGTTTTTGAAAGACTATAATTTCTGGTCGGCACAAACGATTGTAGGCGGAAACGACCATTCAAAAGGTTACGGAACACGCGTGGAATCTTCCAATTACGAATTTATCCTGGATAACCTTTTGCATTGGAACAAGCAGTTCGGCAAGCACAGCTTTGACGTAACCATGCTTTACAGCACAGAGAAAAACCGGAAATTCTATACGCGGATCAGCAATGAAATTTTTGTCCCGAATCAAAACCTGGGCTTCAATGGACTGCAATACGGTACCAATCCTGCCCTGATGAATGCCGACTCGATCATCACCGGCGACGCGGTTATGGCGCGATTGAATTACACATTCAACGATAAGTACCTTTTCACAGGCTCGGTCCGCCGCGATGGTTACTCTGCTTTTGGTATCAAAAATCCCCGCGCAGTATTCCCTGCCGCCGCATTGGCATGGCGGATTTCGGAAGAAGATTTCTTCCAGCTGGATTGGGTGAGCCAGATGAAACTACGCGTTTCGTGGGGTGTGAATGGCAACCGCGAAATCGGTGCCTACTCAGCACTGGCGCAGATGAGCCAGAATTTATATTATGATGGAACAAACGTACAAGTTGGCGTATATAACAGTACGTTAGCTAACCACGATCTGGTTTGGGAGCGTACGCAGTCTATTAACATCGGTACAGATATCAGTTTGTTCAAAAACAGACTGGATGTAAGTGCGGAATATTACGATATGACCACGACGGATTTGCTGATGAACCGGCTGCTTCCTCAGCTCACTGGTTTTCAAAGTGTGACTTCCAATTTAGGAAAGCTGGGTAACAGAGGTTTTGAGATGACGATCAATACAGTCAACGTGAGCAAACCTAAACTCAACTGGCGGTCGAGTTTTGTGTTTTCATTGAACCGGAACAAGATCAAAGAACTGTTTGGTGACTATGAAACGGTGGAAGTGGACGGAAAACAGGTAACCCGCGAGCTGCCGGATTATTCCAATGAATGGTTTCCCGGACAGGCAATCGACCGCGTTTGGAACTATAATATCAAGGGAGTCTGGCAGACAGCCGAGAAAGACGCAGCCGCAGTTTACAGAATGGAACCCGGCGATTTCAAAGCGGAAGATGTAAATAACAACGGAGTTTACGAGGCTTTGTCAGACAAGAAATTCATCGGCTGGGAGCGGCCGAGGTTCCGTCTTGGATTTCGTAATGACGTCAACTTCCTGAAATACTTTACTGCTTCCATATTCGTGCGGGCTGATCTGGGCCATATTGGTTCGTTTGCAGAAGCATTGCACCGCGGCTCCGAAACTTACGATCGCCGGAATACCTGGGCTATCCCCTACTGGACACCCGACAATCCGATCAACGATTATGCGCGCCTGAATGTAAATGAGAATGCATTCGGCGGCGGCGTGATGATTTACAAGCCACGTTCTTTTGTGAGAATTCAGGATTTGTCGCTCGGCTATAACCTTCCTTCAAGTATTTCAGAGAAGATCCGGCTGAACAATGCGCGCTTGTTTGCTTCTGTCCGCAACCTGTACACATTTGACAAGTGGCCCGGCTGGGACCCTGAATCGGGGTATTCGCCTATGCCGCGGACTTACACATTCGGCGTTTCGGTTTCTCTTTAATGCATTGCAATCCCAAAATCTGAAATCATGAAAAGGATCTTAAACATAACATTTACATTGTTGCTGCTGTTTGTGGTGACAATTTCCTGCACCGAAAAATGGCTTGAACCTCAGCCGCTTTCGTTTTTTACCCCTGAAAATGTGTATACCGACAAAGCAGGTTTTGAATCTCTGCTGATCACGATGCGCAAGGATCTGAAAAATGAAAATACCGGCGCGATCAACTTCCTGATCAACGAGTTCGCAGCTTCCGACCTGGGTGCAGCGAGCGTGCAGCTGGATTTTTACAAACTCACCCCTAACACCGACCGGTACTACAAGTTCCTGGCGATGTTCAACTCGGCTTATGCGTCGATCAAGAATGCGAATGTGCTGATTTCCAGAATTGATAACATCAAATGGACCAATGAAGCCGACCGTAATATGCTGCTCTCAGAAGCTTACTGGCACCGGGCTTACTGGTACTACCGGCTTGTGAATACGTACGGAGATGTTCCGTTTATCGGTAAAGAGCTGATCGGTGCGAAGCTGGATTTCAAAACGCACAGCCGCTGGGCGATCCTGAACAAGATCCAGTCGGATATGGAATTTGCAGTACAGCATTTGCCCGCAACAGCCGCTCCGGGCGCAATTACCAAAGGCGCAGGAGATCATTTATTGGCCAAGATTTACCTGTCGAACATGCAGTTTGATAAAGCGATCGAAGCAACTACACGCGTGATTAACGGACCTTATGCTTTGATGAAAAACAGGTTTGGCGTAGCTGCAGGTGATGCGAAGCGCAATGTGATCTGGGATTTACACCGGCCTAAAAACTTTAACAGCACACAAAACACCGAGACCATTCTTGCGATTGTCGACCGGTTTGAAGCGCCTCCGGGAGCAAAGTCGGCCGGGTTGCTTACCATGCGGCATTACAACAGTGCGTGGTGGAATGCGGTGGTACGGGATAGTCAGGGAAAAGCGGGTACGCTAGCCTCCGGACCGATGTACGATTCGCTGGGCCGTGGCAATGGAAACGTGCGGCTTACGCCATTTTACCAATATGATCTGTGGAAATTCGGCAATGCAAACTGGAAAAATACCACTGACCTGAGGCGCGCCAATATCAACTGGGTGGATCTGGACGAGCTGCTTTACAACAATCCTGCTTCTGTCGATTTCGGAAAACCGATCAGACCACAGAATATGGCGGTATTGGCGGACACATTCTATTCGCTTTACGCGATGCCGCATTACATTACTTATGTACCCCAGGATGATCCCAAAGCCGCACCTTTCGGCGGGAATGGCGACTGGTACATTTTCAGACTGGCGGAAACTTACCTGTTGCGGGCAGAAGCGCATTTCTGGAAAAATAACCTTGCCGCTGCTGCTGCCGACCTGAATATGGTCCGCGCACGCGCCAATGCATTGCCTGTTGCAGCCGGACAGGTTACCCTAGATTTCATTTTTGACGAACGCGCCCGCGAGCTTTTTGCAGAAGAGCCGCGCCACTCGGAGCTGGTGCGCGTTTCCTATATCATGGCAAAACTGAACAAAGGCGGCTACGATCTGGCTAATTTCAGCTCAAAAAACTATTTCTATGACCGGGTTTACTCGCGCAATAATTTTTACGAGAAAAAGGTATCGTACATCGGAAATGTAGCTTCTATTGCACCATTCCACGTACTCTGGCCCATTCCGTCTATTGTAATTACAGCCAATACCCTCGCCGTGATCAACCAGAATGTAGGTTATGAAGGTGCGGAGAGGAATGTCGCCCCGCTTGAAACGATTGAGTAACAAACATTGAGGCTGCACCGAAAGTATAACCGGCTCAGGTGCAGCCTTTCCTGATACCAGGGTCACTTCTTTGTTGTTTTTGAGAAAACGCGCTTTATATTGGGCAAAAATGCCTGTTAATACCCGATGAAAAAAGATACTACTTATTACGGAGTGAAGGAAATTGCACGGCGGGCCAATGTGTCCATTGCGACCGTCGACAGGGTCATTCACAACCGGACAGGCGTTTCTGAAAAGACCAAGCGGAAGATCAACGAGATCATCAAGGAACTTGACTATCAACCCAATATTCTGGCAAGCCGGCTGGCTTCCCGTAAAATCATCACACTGGCCGTAATCATACCCCGCGTTTCAGACGAAACCGATTTCTGGGAAGCTCCCCTGCGCGGTATCAAGCGGGCTGAGGCAGAAATCAAGAAGTACGGAATTGAAATACAGCATTTCTTTTTTGATCTGAATGATAAAAATTCTTTTGAGGAACAGGCGCGCAAGCTATTGAAAGAAGATATCCAGGGCGTGCTGCTCTCTCCTTCTTTTATTGAAGAATCAAAGGAGTTTGTTCAGGCTTGTCACGAAAAAAAGATCCCGCTCGCATTCATTGATTCCGATCTGCCGGGCCAGGATAACCTTTGCTACATTGGTCCGCATTTGTACCAGAGCGGCTACGTAGGCGCCAAATTGCTGACCTACCGGTTGAAAGAAAATCACAAAGTGCTGGTCGTCAATATTTCGAAAGAGATCGACAACTATAATTACCTGCAGATCGAAAAAGGATTTCGCGCCTATTTCAGCGACCACGATCAGCCTTGCGAAATTGTGCGGATCGATATCCCGGATACGGATAACCTGTCAGTTACCAATGCACTGACGCGCATTTTGCATGAACATGAAGATCTGGAAGCCATTTTCGTTACCAATTCCAGGGTTTTTGCAGTTGCCTCCTTTTTGAAGAAGAGCAAGCGTACCGATATTTCGCTGATCGGATACGACTTTTTGAAAGAAAATATCAATTACCTGAACGAAGGACTGATTGATTTCCTGATCTGCCACAAACCCGAAGAGCAGGGTTACCGCGGACTGATGGCGCTTTATCAAAAACTGGTACTTGGCGCACCTGTCGAAAAGGTGCATTTTATGCCTATTGACATCATTACTAAAGAGAACCACGCATTTTATCAAAACTGATCATTTTGCAAATTCAAATATGTTAGTATATTTACGGGTACGTACCCGATCGCACTACATCATTAATCCTATTCCTAAACTCTTTTCCTAAAATCTCTATGCATTCGCTTAGCAGAAGAACATTCATTTTACAATCGGCAGCAGCAGGCGCAGGTCTGGGCATGCTGGGCCACATGCCACTTTCAGCAAAGCCGGCAGAAGGCAAACGGGTTGGTATCATCGGTTTGGATACCTCGCACAGCATTGCGTTTGCCAAGGCGCTCAATGCAGCTACCCCCGACCCGGTTTTTGAAGGCTACAAAGTGGCGGCTGCCTATCCTTACGGCAGCAAAGAAATCGAGTCCAGCGCGAAACGCATTCCCGGTTACATTGAAGAGGTGAAAAAGCTGGGAGTTGAGATCGTCGATTCCATTCAGGATTTGTTAAGCAAAACTGACGTGATCCTTCTGGAAACCAACGACGGAAGGCTGCATTTACAGCAGGCGCTGGAAGTTTTCAAGTCGGGAAAAAGAATGTTCATCGACAAGCCGGTAGCAGCTTCCCTTTCTGACACGCTCGCTATTTTTGAAGCCTCGAAAAAATACAAAGTACCTATATTCTCTGCCTCATCCCTGCGGTATATCAAAGGCATTGAAGCGATCGACAAGTCGAAAGTACTTGGGGCGGATACGTATAGTCCGGCCGTTCTCGAAAAAACGCACCCTGATTTCTACTGGTATGGTATCCACGGCGTGGAGACGCTATACACCGTCATGGGCACCGGCTGCAAGAGCGTAACCCGCGTCAATACTCCCAATACGGATATTGTAGTAGGTATCTGGGGCGATGGCCGCACGGGAACATTCCGCGGTACCCGCACGGGAAAACACGATTACGGCGCAACCGTATTCACACAGGATGGAAACAAAGTTCTCGGCCCCTACGGTGGTTATGAACCACTTTTGAAAGACATTATAAAGTATTTCCAGACCGGGGAAGTGCCGGTAACACCCGAAGAAACGATTGAAATATTCGCCTTCATGGAAGCTGCCGACGAGAGTAAAAGGCAAGGCGGAAAAAGTGTATTGCTGGAAACAGTGCTGGCCAAAGCACGCAAGAAGTAAGCATCGAGTCCGTCACCCTAAACCCGGAAATCCCATGAAACAGTTTTTGAACAAACTTTCAAGGCGAAGCTTCATTAAACAAAATTCCCTTGCCGGAGCCGGCCTTGTGCTTGCTTCCACAGGCGCTGCCGATGCATTTTCTATAAAGGCGAATGCAGCTCAAAAGCCGGCTATCCTCGGCGGACCGGCAGCATGGAGTGCCGAAAAGTGGCCCACCTGGCCGCAATGGAACCCTGAAACGGACGAAAAGCAGGTACTTGAAGTTCTGCGGAGCGGAGTATGGTCGCGGGCGCAGGTGGTTACCCAATTTGAAAAAGAATGGGCAGCCGCGCTGGGCGTGAAACGCTGCCTGGCTGTGGTGAATGGGACCAATGCGCTGGTAACTGCTTTGAACCAAATGAATATCAAAGGAGGCGACGAAGTACTTGTGCCTCCCTACACTTTCATTGCGACGGTTTCAGCAGTTTTGTCAAATGGTGCGATGCCCGTTTTTGTGGATATCGACCCGGAAACTTTTCAGATCGACCCGGCGAAAATTGAAGCGAAAATAACGCCGCGCACCAAAGCGATCATCGCCGTCCATATCCTCGGCTTGCCGGCTGATATGGACCGGATTATGGCGATTGCCAAAAAGCACAAGCTGATGGTGATTGAAGATGCCTGCCAGGCACATTTGGCTATATATAAGGATCAAAAAGTAGGTTCAATCGCGGATGCGGGCTGTTTCAGCTTTCAGAACTCGAAGAACCTGCCGATCGGTGAAGGCGGTGCGGTGGTGAGCAATAATGACCAGTTTATGGACCGCTGCTTTTCGTACACCAACTTCGGGAATGCGTACGGAACTGCCGTGGGCTCGGTGAGTGCGGGAAGTCTTATGCAAGGCACCAAACTCCGCTTTACCGAATACCAGGCGGCGATCGGCCTCGCGCAATTGAAAAGGCTCGACGCGCAAACCACGCTCCGCCACGAAAATGCCGAATACCTCAAATCGCTCATCAAAGACATTCCCGGGATCGTGCCTTATAAGTTGTACGACAATGTAAACCGCGGCGCATTCCACCTTTTTCCATTCCGTTTTAAAAAAGAAGGTTTTAAAAACCTGTCGCGCGATTTGTTCCTTACCGCGCTCCGCTCGGAAGGGGTACCCTGCGCAAGCGGCTACGCGACTTTGAACACCCAGCCTTACCTGAAAGACACCTTTGATTCGAAAAATTACCGGAAAATGTATTCGAAGGAAATGCTTGATATCAATGCATACAACGAGCGGAACAAATGCCCGGTGAACGACAAAATCTGTAACGAGGAGGCAGTCTGGTTTACTCAAAACATGCTGCTTGGTACAAAAGAGGATATGAAATCAA
The DNA here is from genome assembly GCF_001424405.1 of Dyadobacter sp. Leaf189. Lineage (GTDB taxonomy): Bacteria > Bacteroidota > Bacteroidia > Cytophagales > Spirosomataceae > Dyadobacter. The sequence goes on along the minus strand of NZ_LMPS01000001.1, from coordinate 805,084 downwards.
TCTCGTCGGCGATAGAAAAAGTATACGCCCACGCCGATAAGATTAAAACTGCTGCAAAGAAATGAGAGCATTGCTGCTGGTTTTCCTGGTACTCGCGCAAACCTTCGCTTTTGCCCAAAACAAAGGATGGAAAGCAGGTGTGTCCAAAGTTGTGATCACGCCCGAAGGTCCGCTTTGGATGGCGGGTTTCGCTGTCCGCACGCACGCTTCGGAAGGTAAGCTGCACGATTTGTGGGCAAAAGCGCTGGCGCTGGAAGATGCAGACGGAAAGCAGGCAGTACTGATCACTTCCGACTTGCTGGGTTTCCCGAAAGCAATGTCAGACGAGATACGCGCGCAGCTTTTTGCAAAATACAAACTCTCCAAAGCGCAGATCATCCTCAACAGCTCGCATACACATTCAGGGCCGGTTTTGGGAAGTGCATTGTCTGACATTTATCCATTGCAGGCCGATGATCAAAAGAAAATTGATGCTTATACCGCAGCCTTGGTCAGCCAGATCGTGACTTTGGCGGGGAATGCATTGAAAGCTTTGCAGCCTGCTACATTGCAGTCACAGAATGGCGTGGCGCGTTTTCAGGTGAACCGGAGAAATAACAATGCAGCTACGCTGGAAAGGCTGACTGAGATCACAGGGCCAGGTGACGCGGCTGTACCTGTACTGAAAGTAACTGATGCAAAAGGCAAAATGCTGGCAGTTGCATTTGGTTACGCCTGCCACCCTACCGTTCTGGATTTGTATAAATGGTCGGGAGACTATCCTGGCTATGCGCAGATCGAGCTCGAAAAGCTATATCCCGGAACTACCGCGCTGTTTTTCCAGGGCGCCGGCGCAGACCAGAACCCATTGCCGCGACGTACCGTGCCGCTCGCGATCCAATATGGAAAAACGCTTGCAGCCGCGGTGGAACGCGTGCTGAGCGAGGATATGAAAACGCTCGAACCAAAACTCTCAACTGCTTATTCGGAAGTGGAGCTGTCGCTTACCACTGCGCCTACGAAAGAACAATTTACTGCATTGGCCAAAAATACGACAGGTTATCAGCAGAAATGGGCGAACCGGATGCTTGAAAAAATGGAGAAGAAAGAGCCTTTTACAACCTCCTACCCTTTTCCCCTGCAGGTATGGAAGCTGGGCGACCAGGCGATCATGACACTGGGCGGCGAGCTGGTGGTTGATTATGCCATTAATCTGAAAAAGATTTTCGGCCAGGACACTTTCGTGATGGGCTACTCCAATGATGTGATGACCTACATTCCGAGTGCCACCATCCTGCGTGAAGGCGGCTATGAAGGAGAGGCGGCAGCAATTGTGTACGGGCTGCCTGCCACCTGGGCTTCCGATGTAGAAATCAAGATTTTAAACGGAATGGTTAACCTTGCCAAAGAAGCAGGTGTGACCAAACCTGAATCCCGTGTGATCAAAAATTAGACTAAACAGTGACCCATACCCACCACCACCTCCGATTTGAAGCGCTTGATCATAAAGGATCACTTACAGCCCGGCACTATTATTCGGGTTTTGATCGCGCTCACGATACGTACAATGCGATTTCGGCTGCAAGCGACGGCAGGATTTACTACGTCCTTTCGTCGGATCAGTACGAAATCGGCGGACAAATGTTTGTGTTTGATCCGGAAACTGACGAGACACAGTTTATCGCCGATCTGACTGAAGTGTGCGGAGAAAAAGAGCTGAAAGTGATTCCGCAGGGAAAAAGCCACGTGCGGTTTTATGAAAGAAATGGCAAACTGTATTTCTCGACACACGTCGGTTTTTACCAGCTGATCGACGGAATGGATCGCTTGCCTGAAACACCGCCGGCGGGTTATCAGCTTTATCCAGGCGGCCACTTTCTTTCGTACGATCTCAAAACCGGCGCATTCGAAGATCTGGCAATCGTGCCAAACGGAGAGGGAATGGTTTCGATGACGATGGACCGGGAGCGTGGGCATTTATACGGGATTACGTGGCCGCACGGGAATTTTGTTCATTATGATATAGATCAGAATAAGCTTAAAAACCTCGGACCGATTTCGGCAGATGGCGAGGCAGGTACACCGGGTGACGATTTCCGTTCCTTGTGCCGCTCGCTTTTCGTGGATGCCGAGCTGGCAGATGTATATTTTTCAGTGGCAGAAGGTGATATTTTTACATACAACCCGGAAGTAGGCGCTGTTCGGAAGTTGCAGAATGTGGATTTACGCCTTGATTATTTTGGCAAATACGATCCTACACGTCCGGGCAGCATGTCGTACAACTGGCGTAAGATCTTCTGGCACCCGATTGAAAAAGTAGCTTACGGCGTGCATGGAAACTCGGGTTACCTCTTCCGGTTTGACCCGCGCAAGGAGCAGATCGAGATCGTGGAACGCATTACTTCCGGACCTTCCAAAAGGAGCGGGATGTTTGATCAGTTCAGTTACGGTTACCTCGGCTTTCAGCTTGGCCCGGACCAGGAAACGATCTACTACCTGACAGGCGGCCCCATTTATGTCGATGGAAAACGGCTGAAAGGCGAAGAGCAAATTGCAAAAGGGGCTGCCAAGGGCCTGGAAAACCTGCATCTGATCACTTACCATATTCCTTCACAGACTTACATTGACCACGGTCCCGTGTTTTACGAAGATGGCGAAAGACCTACTTACGTGAACTCGATTGCAGTGGGCGCGAATGGCGATGTTTATACGCTTGCCCGGTTTGAACACAATGGAAAAACAATCCAGGATCTGGTAAGGATCCCTAATCCATTTGCCTGACCGACGATCAAAGTACATTGATTACCAGTATGATTTCAATTCCAATGCTTTTTTCCAACTGACAACGCAATTAAAATCTTAAACCTATATCCAATGACAACCAATCTGAACGATAACAACAACGCTGCTTCGGGAAACCAGGAAAGCGGCAACAACAGGAGAGATTTCATCAAGAAATCGCTTACAGGAGGCGCGGCGCTTGCATTCGGCGGCGTGTTACCAGGCTTTTCTCCTAAGAGCTATGCCAAAATTATCGGCGCAAACGAGAAAGTGCGCGTAGGAATGATGGGTGTGAACAGCCGCGGACTCGCATTGTCTTCGAACTACGCTTTGCAGCCCAATTGCGAGATCGTATCCATTTCGGATGTAGACTCCCGTGCTGCTGAAAAGGCGATCAGTACTGTTGAAGGAATTGCCAAATACAAGCCTGCGAATGTTCCTGATTTCAGAAAGGCACTTGAAAACAAGGATATGGACGCGCTGGTAGTGGCAGCCCCCGATCACTGGCACGCACCAGCGGCGATACTCGCCTCAAAAGCAGGCAAGCACGTGTACCTCGAAAAACCATGCAGCCACAATCCGCATGAAGGCGAGTTGCTGATCCAGGCTGCGAAAAAGTATAAGAATGTAATTCAGATGGGTAACCAGCGTCGCTCGTGGCCCAATGTAGCCGCTGCGATCAAGTCTTTGCATGACGGAGTAATTGGCCGGGTGTATTATGGAACAGGCTGGTATACCAATAACCGCGCATCAATCGGCATTGGAAAAGAAACAGCTGTGCCATCCTGGCTAAACTATGATTTATGGCAGGGACCAGCACCTCGCAAAGCTTACAAAGACAATGTGGTGCATTACAACTGGCACTGGTTCTGGAACTGGGGAACAGGCGAAGCCCTGAACAATGGAACCCACATGCTCGATCTTCTGCGCTGGGGCTTGCAAGTAGAATACCCGACGCGGGTAACCTCATCAGGCGGCCGATTCCGCTACAAAGATGATTGGGAAACACCGGATACGCAGGTGATCAATCTTGAATTTGCAAACAATACCATGATGTCGTGGGAAGGCCGCAGCTGCAATGGCCGCACCAATGAAGGGACTAGTGTAGGGGTTGTCTTTTACGGTGAAAATGGCTCGCTGCAGATCGGCGAGGGCAATACTTACCAGATTTTCGACCTTAAAAACAAACTGGTGAAAGAAGCGAAGAACGACTTCGTGATCGACCCGCTTAACAAGATGAACCCGTCACAGGGACTCGACGCATTGCATATCCAGAACTTCTTTGACGGTATCAAAAAAGGCACTGCATTGAATGCCGAGATTGTAGGCGGACACCAGAGCACATTGCTCGCGCAGCTCGGAAACATTGCGGTACGCTCCGGCGGTGTGCTGAATGTGGACCCTACGAATGGGCATATCAAGGGCAATAAGGAGGCGGAGAAGTTGTGGAAGAGAGAATATCAGAAGGGCTGGGAACCGACGGTTTAAATATGAAAACAGCAACAGCCGCAATAAAAGTTGAGAACCTTACCCGTCAGGAAACGACCATTTCCATTTTCCTGATCGGGGTAATGTTTTTCATTTTCGGATTCATTTCCTGGGTCAATTCGATATTGATCCCTTATTTCAAAATCGCCTGCGAGCTCACCAGTTTTCAGGCTTACCTCGTCGCATTCGCATTCTACATTGCCTATTTCGTGATGTCGGTACCTTCTTCATTTTTATTGAAGAAGGTTGGTTTTAAAAAGGGTATGATGTTCGGGTTCTGGTCGATGGCTTTGGGCGCATTCATTTTTGTGCCCGCCGCCATGACCCGTACTTACGAGATATTCCTGCTTGGTCTTTTTACCATCGGTATCGGTCTGGCTATCCTGCAAACTGCCGCAAACCCTTACATTACCATTCTGGGCGCCAAGGAAAGAGCCGCCCAGCGGATCAGTATCATGGGGATATGCAACAAGGCAGCGGGTATTTTGTCGCCCATTGTGTTTGCAGCCGTTATCCTGAAACCGACCGACACGGACCTCTTCGCGCAGCTCAGTTCAATGACAGACATTGAAAGAAGCGCCGCGCTGGACGAGCTGATCCGTCGCGTGATCAATCCGTATATCGCATTGGGTACGTTCTTGTTTGTGCTGGGTATCCTGGTATTCAAATCGCCACTGCCGGAGATCGATACCGAACACGAGAGTGAGGAGATAGCAACTGCCAATGCGGGGAAAACGAGCATTTTCCAGTTCCCTCACCTGATCCTGGGTGCATTGGCGATTTTCCTGCACGTAGGCACGCAGGTAATCGCGATCGACACCATTATCGGTTATGCCAATTCAATGGGCATTGACTTACTGGAAGCGAAGGTTTTTCCTTCCTACACTTTGTTCTGCACGATCTGCGGGTACCTGATCGGTATTACGGTTATTCCGAAATTCATCAGTCAAGTCAATGCATTACGCATTTGCACGATCCTGGGTACCGTGTTTTCCCTGCTTATTATTTTCACAAAAGGGCAGGTTAACTTCCTCGGACACGAGACCGACATTTCGATCTGGTTTGTGGTATTGCTTGGCTTAGCCAACTCACTGGTTTGGGCAGGCATCTGGCCGCTTGCATTGGATGATCTGGGCCGCTTTACTAAGCTAGGTGCCTCAATCATGATCATGGGACTCTGCGGAAACGCAATCATGCCGCTCTTCTACGGCTACTTCGCCGATCAGTTTGACGTAAGGCAGGCGTATTGGGTATTGATTCCTTGTTATTTGTACCTGGTGTTTTATGCCGTGAAGGGGCATAAGTTGAGGAGGTGGGGCTTCTAAATGCTGTCGGCTTTCGGCAGTCGGCTGTCGGCTTTTGTCACCCTGAGCGCAGTCGAAGGGTAAAGGCGACCGCTCTGGTATTAAGGACATCCTGCATTCTGCTTCGACTGCGCTCAGCATGACAAAGTGGTTGGGCAAGCCCGATGGTAAAATCTAATATTTTGAAATGAAAACAAAAATCACAAACGGCACACTAATCACCCCTTACCGCTATATCAAAAACGGTACGCTGGTAATAGAGGAAGGAAAAATCATTGGCATTCATCAGGGAGATATTCATGTACCTGACGCGCAGGTAATCGACGCAAACGGACATTACATCGCACCTGGCTTCATCGACATTCACATTCACGGTGGTGGCGGACATGATTTTATGGATGGAAGTGTGGAAGCATTTTTAGGAATTGCTGAAACGCATGCCAAATATGGCACGACAGCAATGGTGCCCACTACTTTAACAAGTGAAAAGGCTGATTTGCTGGAAACGCTGGATTTGTATGAAAAAGCAAATGCAGTGAATACAAACGGCGCGCAGTTTCTCGGGATGCATTTGGAAGGTCCCTATTTCGCATTGAGCCAGCGGGGCGCCCAGGATCCGCGTTATATCCGCAATCCTGATCCTGCCGAATATGAAGAAGTGCTGGCTTATTCTTCTTCCATTACCCGGTGGAGTGCTGCGCCGGAGTTGCCGGGGGCTATTGATTTTGGTAAAAGATTAAGACAAAAAGGCATTCTGGCCGCAGTAGCGCATACCGACGCTATTTATGAGGAGGTTTTGGATGCATTTGAAAATGGCTATACGCTTGCCACGCATCTATATTCAGCAATGTCGGGTGTAACGCGGCGGAATGCATTCAGGTACGCGGGTACCATTGAAAGCGCTTTTTTGCTGGATATGGACGTGGAAATTATCGCCGACGGGGTGCATTTACCTGCGCCGCTTTTGAAGCTGATCTATAAAATCAAAGGAGCCGATCGCATTGCATTGATTACCGACGCCATGCGCGCCGCAGGAATGCCCGAAGGGGAAAGTACGCTGGGCTCGCTTAAAAACGGGTTGAAAGTAATTGTGGAAGACGGTGTGGCCAAGCTGCCCGACCGTACTTCGTTTGCAGGAAGCGTGTCAACAGCCGACAGGCTGATCAGGACGATGGTTCAAATGGCGGATGTTTCGCTGCTGGATGCAGTGAGAATGGCGAGTTTGACACCTGCAAGAATCATGGGAGTGGACCAGCGAAAAGGCTCCCTAGTGGCTGGGAAAGATGCTGATATTGTAATTTTTGACCAAAACATATCAGTACAAAAAACCATCGTGAAAGGAAAAGTAATCTACAATAACGCTATATAAGTATTAACAACACGAGAGATGAAAGTTGACAATCTGGAAATAAAGATTTTTGATACAAGAAAAGAAATGGGCACTGATGCGGCTCGCTTAGTAGCAGACAAGATCAGGGAATTGCAGGTCTCAAAAGATACATTGAACATCATTTTCGCCTCTGCGCCTTCTCAAAATGAATTCCTGGATGCATTGAAGGAAGAGGAAGGAATTGCCTGGGAAAAGATCAATGCATTTCACATGGACGAATATGTAGGTATCCCTGCCGATGCGCCGCAAAACTTTGGCTACTTTTTAAAAGTACGTCTGTTCGATTTCAAACCGCTTAAATCGGTTAACTACCTCGACGGAAATGCAGCTGACCTCGATGCGGAATGCAAGCGATATGCGCAGCTGCTGCTCGATAACCCTACCGATATTGTTTGTCTGGGTATTGGTGAAAACGGGCATTTGGCATTCAACGATCCGCATGTGGCGTTTTTTGATGATCCGCAGGTTGTAAAACAGGTGGAGCTTGACGATGCTTGCCGCCAACAGCAGGTAAATGACGCGTGTTTTGATACGTTCAATGAGGTACCTGCCACTGCATTGACGCTTACGATCCCTACTTTGATGAAGGCCAAATATGCTTTTTGCATTGTTCCGGGAGAGAAAAAGGCGCAGGCGATTGCCCATACCGTTGAGGAAGATATTCAGGAATTGTACCCGTCGACGATCCTGCGCAACCACCCGAATGCAATTCTTTTTATCGATAAAGCGAGTTCAGGGATGCTCAAAGAAATTTCGTCTTACAGTCAGGCATAGTTCGTTTTGAAACTATCTTGCACCTGTTACATCAACCCATTCAAATGAGAAAACAACTCTTGACAACCGCTTTATTAAGCGCAATGGCATTTAACCAGGCATGTAATTCGAATAAGGAAGAGGCAAAGGATGAGGAAGGTAAAAAGCCGCTGAGTCTGATCGTGGTGGAGCCCGGCCACTTCCACGCGGCGCTTGTTCAGAAATCCATGTATGACGATGTGGATTCGGTAGTGCACGTGTATGCAACCGAAGGTCCCGATGTGAAGGCATATCTCGACAAAGTGGAGAAATACAATTCCGCGCCCGAAAATCCGACCCGGTGGAAAGAAGAAGTGTACACGGGTACCGATTTTATGGACAAAATGCTGTCCGACAAGAAAGGCAACGTGGTGGTTTTGGCTGGTAACAACCAGAAGAAAACTGATTATATCAAAAAGTCTGTCGACGCGGGCTTAAATGTGCTTGCAGACAAACCAATGGCGATCGACGCGGCTGGTTTTGATAAATTGAAAGAGGCATTCGAGAGCGCGAAAAAGAACAATGTGCTTTTGTATGATATCATGACCGAGCGTTATGAGATCACAAATGCATTGCAGCGCGAGCTGGCTGCGGTTCCTGAGATTTTTGGTGAGTTGCAAAAAGGTACACCTGAAAATCCGGCAGTGATGAAAGAAAGCGTGCACCATTATTTCAAATACATTTCCGGCGAGCCGCTGGTCCGCCCGACCTGGTTTTTCGACGTAAAACAGCAGGGCGAAGGAATGGTGGACGTGACGACGCATTTGGTTGACCTTGTGCAATGGAGCGCATTCCCGGATGTGGCTTTGGATTATGCGAAAGACATGGAGCTGCTCAGCTCAAAACGTACCGCCACGCAGTTGACGCCATCGCAATTCAAGCTCGTCACCAAAAGCGAAACTTTCCCTGACTTCCTGAAAAAAGATGTGAAGGATACCATTTTGAATGTGTATTCAAATGGAGAAATGACCTATAAGCTGAAAGGCGTGCACGCAAAAGTTTCTGTACTATGGAATTTTCAGGCTCCCGAAGGTACCGGCGACACGCATTACTCGATTATGAAAGGTTCAAAATCCAACCTGATCGTACGTCAGGGCAAAGATCAGAAGTATAAGCCTGTGCTTTACATCGAGACCAAAGACAAGAGCAAAGCTTATGAAGACGCAGTTGCAGCTGCATTCAAACCGGTTCAGGACAAATACCCTGGTATTGAATTGAAGAAGATCGCTGCCGGCTGGGAAATTACGATTCCTGCGAAATACGACACAGGCCACGAATCGCACTTCGCACAGGTTGCGAATGCTTATATGGGCTTCCTCAAAGCAGGCAAGCTGCCGGAATGGGAAGTACCGAATATGATTGCGAAGTACTGGTTGACGACGGAGGCTTTGAAGAAGGCGAAATGATTGCATGACCCGTGTTCCGTCGGTTGAAACCGACGGAAATGGATTTGGCGAGCGGCGCGGAGCGCTGCTCGCTTTTTTTTGTTAGAACAAATTCAATTGGTTATCAGACGCAAACCCCTTTCCTAGCATTGGCAATTCATCGATTACGTCGAACTGTCGTCTGTTACTATTGAATTTTCTGATTGTAATTCTGTCGCAGCGAAATTCAGCTTTAAACTCTGTGAAAAGTGAATAAGCAATTTCAATCCATTCTGGTTGAAGTTTTCGGCCAATTGACATGTGGGGTACTTTAAACAGCTCCATCCAACCTTCCGTTAACTCCTTCAAAAACTTTGAGTTAAGCTCTTCCTTAAACTTTTTAGACGCTGCTACGATCTCTTTCGATGAATCAATGGTAGGCTGAATGTAAAATGCGCCGTTGGTTGGAAAATGTTTAAATCCATCCAATTTAATATCAAATGGATCTAGGCCTCCAATTACTTTTCTGAACTCTTTAAGCAGTAGTGGATAATCGTTTTCGTATGCGTGAAATTCAAACAATGTAATATGCGCCTCCGAATTGACACTATTGAAGAAGCCGCCAATTGCTTGTTTCAAAGCATTTTTCATTCCTTTTACTTTTTCAATAATGTCAGCTGGCGGCCTGATCACGATAGAGTATCTAACTGGCTGTTCCCTTTTGAAGATTTCTTTGTATTGCTCTTCGACAAGTTGAATTTGTTCGTGTTCTAATTCATCAAACTCTTTATCTACTGCTCTTCGGGACAATCGTCCTTCGTTTTGCTCTAAAAACTTGATAACCAATTCCACTTTTTTATCTGACATTAGAACATCATCATTTAATCGTGTTTTGAAGGTGTCACGGTTTTCCAGTTGCTTAATGCCGTTCGGAATAATATTCTCCATTGTGTAGGCAATGCAATCAAATAGAAATTCAGCTTGTTTTGTAGCGTCAAAAAAACGGTAATAATCAGTCGTTTCATTTTTGACTTCTACGTTATTGTCTGCTGCAATGGCCCATTCAATAAAGGGTAAGATCGGACGTGAGTAATGCTCTAAGACAGCCTGATACTCACCTATTCTTTCAAGAATAGCAGCTGAAACAGGAAATATCATCCCCTCGGGACTAAACTTGTTTCGGGCTAACAAATGGTGTATGATATATCGATGAATACGGCCATTACCATCAATGAAAGGGTGAATAAATACAAAGCCGAATGCAATCGATGCTGCGATTAGAACAGGATGATATCCTTTTTCAGTCATCAGTTTGGCAGCTTCCAAGAGGCCGCTAAGCAGGGAGTCTAGATCTTCCCATCTAGCTGAAATATGATCGGGCTTAGGTGCGCCTGTTACTTTATCATGCTCACCAACAAAACCATTTTGTTTCCGAAATCCCAACTTGAGCTTTTTTGTATCGCCAAGCACCATCTGCTGCAAGCGTAGAAATTCCTCAGATGAAAGCTCTTTACTTCCAGCCTGGGCAATTGCTTTTCCCCAATCAGAGGCTCGTGTTTGAGACGGAGACTCGCCCTCAATCGAAAAGGAAGACTTTGAATCTTTTAAGATCAAAAACGCAGAAATCCTGAGCAAGATGTCTTGTCGAATGCTTGCTAGCATTTCATAAGTTTCCTGCTCCAAATTCTTATCAATGTATTCTTCAAGCTTGACTGACTTAAATATCAATGGGCAAAAGTCAATAGTTCCTGGCAAATTATTACGAATGCGCTGCCGGGGAACATTCACAGACTTTTTAAGAGTGTACTGTAAATTTTCATTCAGCAATTCCACATAGTTTCCATTCTTCAAATCAGGTACATCGAGCGGCTGCGGCATAAGCCATTCGTACAAAAACCAAACGCGCCTACTGTATTGCCCATTTGGTTGCGATCTAATTAAAGTTTCAACTCCTTCTCTACCGATGACATCAAATAGCTTTTTGAAGAAAAGAAGATTAACTCCTTCATATTTTAGCGCAAATACCAGGTGCCCGTAGAGACTGTCCGATGGTTTATGTCTGGGTGTGTAGACTTTCCAACCTTTGGTTGAATACAGTTTATGACGACTTCCTATAAGTGACAAGGTATCCGGTAAAGGGAGCGGCAGGGCGAGTGTATCAATGACCGCTCCATACCCAACTAACTCTGCTTCTTCCGGTGCTTCTCGTCCATGAAAAGTGGTTATCGCTCGTGAAAAATGCATATTTTAATGTCTTGTTCTCGATGCACTTGCCATGCTATACATCAGAGTCCTTCTAACAAGTTACAAAGTTGTGAATATCACCTATTTATCGTGAAAAACGCTTAAATCATGTTTTTTTTATGAAAAACGCATACAACTTCAATTTTGTCTTTCGCCACATCCCAATCCATAGCATTCATAACAAATGAAAATATTAGACCTTGACCAGCTTGATCTTAACAAAACATACTCCTACGCCGACTACCTCAAATGGCAGTTCGATGAGCGTATTGAGTTGATCAAAGGCAAGATTTTCAAAATGTCGCCCGCGCCTGCTACCAGGCACCAGCAATATGTAGGCGAGATCTTTCGGCAGATTAGTAATCACTTGCATCGCAACACTTGCAAGGTTTTCGTCGCGCCTTTTGATGTGAGACTAACACCATCTCAAAAGACGGACTCTACGAAAATCCATACAGTAGTACAGCCAGACATCTGCGTGGTTTGTGATCCCTCTAAAATCGATGCAAAAGGCTGCATTGGTGCTCCAGACTTGATTATTGAGGTTCTATCCCCCGGAAATACGCAGAAGGAGATGAATGAAAAATTTGAGATCTATCGGGAAAATGGCGTGAAGGAATATTGGCTGGTGGAGCCGAATGACCGTATTGTGCTGGTGTATGTGCTTGATGAAAGTGGCAAGTATATTGGGCTGAAACCCTTTACGGAATCCGAAACTTTGACTTCCCAGTCGCTCGATTCATTTAAGCTTTTAGTGAAAGAGATTTTTGAGGTTTAGCAGGTCCGCCATTGATATACTACCTACTCTTCCCCTCAAACAATGTCACCCCAACTTTCCCAAATAATCCCTTGCCCGAAATCCCGCTTCTCTTGTCACTCCGTTTTGAAACCATCAAATCGTCTCTATACTCCGCCGAAACGGTTAGTCGCGACCATTTGAAACCGACAGAAGCTGATGACACCGGGGCGACGCGCTGAAAGCCGAAAACGTCTTTAATAACTCTGTCTCCGTCGCGGGCTTCGCGTTGGACGATTGAGATAAAGGCATTTCCTCCTATTTTGCCGTCGACAAAAAACTTAAATTGTGATTCCGGATTCAGGTACAGCCTCAATCCCGCATCCGCCGCAACCCTGTGATGCAGTTCGCGGGTATAATAATGCGCCGTAGTTTGGCTGGGATAATGAAAAAGTTGCGGATGCACCTTCTTCTGCGCATAACCTACTTGCCCCATCACAGACCATCGCGGATTGAGGGATTTTTCAAAATAGATCCCCCCGCCCGACGAGCGATCCGAAGAAAAATCCAGGTCCTCTTCCCCGTAATTTACATCGGCTGCGTAGCTTTTGTGGTACCAATCACGTCCATACTCAGCCTGAATGCCGATTTCCCATCCTGCCACTTTCTGGGCTTTTGCGGAAAATGAAAGGCTAACAAGCGCCATTGCCAAAATCGTAAACAACTTTCTCATACACGTTCTCGAAAAAAAGGTAAAACACATTGATTTCGAACGCTATATAATCATTTTCATCTAAAATTTTTCATCTTTAATCAGGAGAAGATTCTCCCAACCTGATCCGCTCCACGTTCTCGAAAAAATCAAGGAGCTGTTTGAAGGAAAAGTACGTATTACTCAGGTTGGGAGCGTAGCCCAAGTCTTTTAGAGCGAGAATATACCCGCCAAACATCGTCCAGAGTTCCTCCTTCCACCGCTCGACCGCGCTGCTACTGAGCAACTCGCTTACCTCCTCGCCGTAAGCCAGCAACATTGCGTCAGAAGGTGGGGTTGTGTGTGTGTTTGTGTTCATTTTTTGTGAGGTTTAAAGGTGTGACATTATGCATGTTGCTTCGACTGCGCTCAGCATGACAAAGGTGAGGTAACTAAGCTTTGTCACCCGAAGCGACCACCCCTTGTCACCCTGAGCGGAGTCGAAGGGCCTAGCGACAAAGCCTCTTGCACGTGATGCTTCGACTGCGCTCAGCATGACAAAGGCGAGCTCTCCAACCCTTGTCACCCTGAGCGCAGTCGAAGGGCTGATGCGGTAGCCACAAACCTCCTACCATCTCACCAAGTAACCAACCGCCTCCCCATGTAAATTACCCAAAAACTTACCGCCGGATTTATATAAATTGCCTCTTTAACCAAACACCTTTCCGCATGACACATACTACCGCCAACCCGAAGATCCACGAGGGACGAAACCTCAAACGGTTCCGCGAAATGCTCGGAATCAAACAAGATGTGCTCGCTTTCGAGCTCGGCAGCGAGTGGAACCAGCAAAAAGTTTCGCTCCTCGAACAAAAAGAAAAAATCGATGCCGACATCCTCGAACAGGTTTCCGCTATTCTTAAAATCCCCGCTGAGGCAATTCGGAATTTTGATGAGGATCAGGCGATCAATATCATTTCAAATACATTTCACGATCAGGCTTATTTAGGTAATCCGCATTCAACATTTAATGTTAATCCAATTGCAGAAATAAGAAGACTGCATGAGGAGAAAATGGAGCTTTATGAGCGGATGTTGAAGGAGAAGGATGAAATGATGGGGAGGTTGGAGCGGTTGATTCTTGCAAAGTGAATTTATTGCAACCAATGCTAGAAAAGAATCTATACATAATTGCGGGTTGTAACGGTGCTGGAAAAACAGCTGCGTCTTTTGCAATATTACCAGAGATTTTGGACTGCAAAGAATTTGTAAATGCAGATGAAATAGCCAAAGGAGTTTCTCCATTTCAACCCGAAAAAGTAGCGTTAGAAGCTGGGCGAATCATGTTGAGCAGAGTAAATGAACTCCTAAATGGAAATGACAGTTTTGCATTTGAGACGACATTGTCTACGCGAAGCTACAAACCCAAAATTGAAGAAGCGAAGAAGAAAGGTTTTACAGTAACGTTGATTTTCTATTGGCTCAATGATGTCGAACTAGCAAAAGAGCGTGTACGGATGAGAGTTTCAGAAGGAGGGCACAATATAGAACCCGATGTGATTGAAAGAAGGTATATCAAAGGAATCAAAAATCTATTTGAAATCTACCTACCAATAGTTGATCTTGCCTTCATAATTGACAACTCATTTGAAGATGAAGAATTAATTGCGAAAAGATCAAGAGATTATAGTTTAAATGTATTTCAAAAAGAGAAATTTAATCAACTTCGAAATCTGTATGAGCGAAATTGAAAAAGAGTTGGCATTACAAGAAAAAATTCTATTGGGAATCAAAAAAACGCATGAAAAAGTTGTCGAGTTCAAAAAGCAAAAAGGTACTCCGCTTGTTGTGATGAGAGGTAGTGAAATTGTTAAAATCAAACCTTGGGAAAAATAAGAAATACAAAGCTAGTAACAGCTTAAAAATATAAATTGATCAGATCAAGTTTAACGCTCAAAAAGGATGTCCATATAAGTAAATTTACCGTTAACGCTTTTTGCTTTGGCACTAACAGTGATAAACTTGTTTAAGTGTAAACTTTCGGTAAATGTAGACTTAATTAAATTACTATCTCCAATAATCTTAATTTTTGGCTTATCCCAAATATCATCGACATACTTGTTCTTTATATGAGCTGTACCTTTTCGTGTGTCAGTGTTCAAATCATAGATTTGTAAATTGTATTGCTGATATTCATCATCAATCTCGACAACTTTTCCATATTCTTCTATATACTGAATTTGTTCGACAATTTCTTCGGCGAAATCAGCATTAATTAATCCTATGGAAATGTCTTTATCGTTATTATCATGGCCAAGGACTTCAATTTGAATAAAGCCTTTACCAATCTCTTCACCAATTTTATCAAGATGATCAACTGATTTGAGTATAGAACTCATTGTTTTCTGCTCCGCTGATTTGGAATAAGGAAGACCAATTGATTGGTAAACATTAGCTAGTTTCGAGGTTATCTTCTTTGAATATTTCGACTCTTTGTCTATCCCTAGATCTTCAAAATCGACTTTGTTTAGATTAGCTTCACGCTCTAATAGCAATTCTGTCTCAGAAGTAAAATCATTCAAAAGGTATTCAATGAAGTTTTGAACATATTCTTGAATACTCTCGTCCTGATTGCCAAAAAATAGAGGTAATTGCCCTTTCCGATCGACTGTTATCCGAAAGTTAATTTTAAAGCTTCCCTCTGATGGTACCGTGAGAAGCAATTTAGGATCAATGCTTGGTATATTAAGTGGTTTAAGAAGATTCAAGAAGATACTTTCAATGCTAGTAGTTATCGAAGCCGCCACTTTCGGAATAGCTGAATACACGTCGGCGAGCTTACCTTGAAGACTAAATGAATAATTTAGGCCCAGAACACTTTGAACATTAGGACAAAAAGATTTTTCTAATGGTAAATATTCGGCAGGAATTAAATTCACATCAATGATAAAGTTCTGATTCAATTCTCCATTGATGGTTTTCTCAACAATGTAAATCAATTGTTTTTTCAATAAAAGATCACGATAAGTACTTACTCCTTTCGTAAAAAGGACATATTCTTTATCAGTGACCAAAAAATGCATATAATGAAAGAGATATCCATCCTCGTCCTCACTAATCAATGAACCTAAAATTCTATTTCCATAGATATTGGTTCCCGAGAAAAGAATCGGAAATTCATCAAAATGAAAAACTTGATAATTATCCGCTATGGTAAAAATATCGGATTCCTTTTCCTGCTTATATTTTTCGTCTATTTCAAACATCTTCAACAGGAATAAACTTGTCCACGGCTCAAAATCAAGGCTAAATTCGTCAGATTTAAACAGGTCGTAGTGATTTTTATTATATACAATTTGATTCGGGGTATGCTTAACAATTCCCGCACCTTCTCTCAACCTGAATATTGCTACGTGCTTTCTACTAGATTGCGGATTAAATTGGCGGGTAACTTGTATCTGGTTTATTGTCGCTGCTAAACTTTCCTCATTAAAAATTTCGATAGAAAGACCCCGGTTTCCACACAAATTATCACATCCTCCTTCGCTAGTTTTATTTCTCTCGTGATGCGTTCGAAAGTCTCTAATGTGCAGCTTATTTTTGTTATCAATACGTCTGAGAAATAGATCTTCGTAGTTTTCAACACAATTTCTGAGACATTTACACACATGTCCGTCATTTATACGAGTAAAGTTCATGCTCATAACTACATTAAAACAAAGGAGAGTTAATACATCATTAAGGCTGTGGGATTTTGACTTATAAGCTGTAACTCTTCAATTTTTACTTGTGAATTCAATGCCAACGGCCAATATCTTCAAGCATGTACTTTGCTTTCCATGTACCCGGTGATGAGTATCGATCGTGCGACACAGCGCAATTTGGAAAGACGGCGAAGTCGACGTAATCGTCGCCAATGCTGCTTGGGAGAAGGTCGATATGAATAGTAGCTTAAGCTTACAATGTCGTGCAATTGTGTAGCGTCTCCTGCCTAGGAAAAGAACCCTTCAAAACTCAAATCTTCATCAAGCTTTTCCCAATGAATTCCGAAAGGAGATAATTCGTAGCTTTCCCTCTCGTCAATAGACGCATTTAATAATTTCGGGAACCACTTTAAAGGATGGCTGCGCTCTTCGCCGGATACGGTTTGGATAAATATATGATCATCCGCAAACCAAACTTTTTTCACTTCAATTTCCATGATACTCTTTCCATTTTAGCAATGATGAACATGATCGGTATTTTACCTAATTCATCTCAAACTTTCCACTCCAACTCCACCCCCTCCCCCACCAAAAACCCCTGAAACCCCTCCAATAAATCCTTATCCTCCCGCACTTTCTTCGGCGCAACCTTCTCCCCCAAAGCAAACTTCACCAACAACCCCACAGCCTCCCCAATGCTCCATTCAACCGGATGCAGGCGGTAACAGCCATTTGTAATGTGCGTGGTGCCGATGTTCTTGTTGGCGGGAAGCAGATTTTCCATGCGTATGGGCAGCAGGGCGCCGAGGGGGATTTGGAATGGCAGGGAGGCGAAATCGATGTAATTGTCGCCGGCGCTGCTGGGGTGGAGGTCGATGTGGTAGTAGCCGATGCCGACGCTGTCAGGGAAGAAGGCGGCTTTGGTTTTGTCGCCGGGCGCGCCGTTTGTGACGGCCATTTCGCGGTTTACGGCGCCGACGTGCTCTTCCTTGATGGTGAAAAGTGCCTTGATGCGCCGCGATTCGCGGACGTAGGGGTATTTGGCGAGGCCGTCGTCGGTGCCCATGATGTCTTTCCGGAGGCGGATGCCGGGCCAGCCTTTGCCGCCGTCGGGGCGCGGAGCCTCGGTTTGCAGCCAGTAAAGCAGCGAGAGGCTGAGCTGTTTGGCGCGGTCGATGTGCTTTCGGAAATCCTTTTCGCTGGCGCCGATGAGGTTGCCGAGCATATAATCGTTTTGCGGCCAGTTGACGATCGTGATGTCGCCCGCGTAGGTGCCGGGCGTGAAGTTCTGGCGGCTGATAATGCGGCGGTACAGCCAGAGGTTGAGCGCGTCGCCCGTTTTGATGCCCTCGGGGTGGAAGCCCAGCATTTTCGGTTCGAGGGTTTTGGGATTGGAGTACGCCAGGTCCAGCAGCTTGCCCGACCAGGGTTTGCTCATTTTAGGGACGTGGTTTCGCCAGAAATCGTATTCGGCGGGCTTTTCGATGACGTGGTTTTCGCCCGGCCGGTAGTCGATCGCAAAACACATCGTGAATGCCTGCACATTGTCGGGGTTACCTTTTTCGGGGGCGTGGAGCTCGCCGGTTTCGGCTTTGGACTCGGTGCCGGTGACGAACTCGGCGCCGGTTATCGGCAGCAGGTCGCCCAGCTCGGTGGCATCGGCAAAATACGGCGCCGACAAGGTAACCCGCCGGCCCGTGCGCGTGCTCACGACATCGAGCGACTTCACGCAGTTGCCCTGCACTTCGGCCGAAACGGCTTTGTGCTCGGTGAGGAGCGTAAGCCTGCCGGAACTTATGTAAGGCGCCAGCATTTCGTTCAGCACCGCCACCGCCACACGCGGCTCACAGCAAATCCGCGACACCGCCCCATCGCCCGGATTGAGGTATTTACGGCTTTTGGCTTCGTCGGTGAGGGGATAATGTTTGATATAATATTCCCGTATCGCATTGCGGAAATCGCGGTAAGCTTTCGGCGCGCCGTGCGTTTCGATCCACTGATGCTCGTCCGGCGGGACGCCTTGTTGGGAAATCTGCCCGCCGATCCAGTCGGTCTCTTCGGTGAGGATTACGGTTAATCCGTTTCTCAAAGCGGCGAGCGAGGCGGCGCAGCCGCCGAGTCCACCGCCGGCGACTATCAAATCCGCAGTTAGGGTTTCCTGCGACTTGCTGTTATGCAAAAAAGGTTCGGACTGTTTAGCCGAACCTTCTGAAATTGTATTTACGAATGCACCTGTCAGTGCGATGTTACCTAGGAAATTACGACGCTTCATTGTTTACACTTACTAGTTAAAAATGCCTTATCATGCTGAGCGCACCGGGCCGCCGGGCGGTCGAAGCAACGTGCACGATGCGAAAATCAGCTCACTTTACCCATTACGTACATTTCCTCCATTGTTGGCGAAGGTACGCCGCCTTCTTTTTCCAAGGTAATGGCAAATGCAACTGCGCCAGGTTTGGTGCTTTTCATCTTAAGTACTTTCCCGGCGAAATCCTTGTCAAGCATTCCTATATCCACCGGCTTGTCATCTACAATCGTCCACAGTTGATATTGCTTCCCGGCAGGTGCAACAGGCAGGTTCTGCACATCTAGCATTACTTCGTTCGTCTGCTGGTTCCAGAATGCCGCCACACTGCTTTCCGGAGACTTCGGCATACCGGCCATTTTGACCACCTTGTATTGTGGGTTCCGGTACATTCCCGCAAGCGACTCTGTATAGGCAAGATTGTTTTTCATTCCTTCCATTTCGCCACGCATACTGCCGACTTCGGCAGCCAGCTGCTCGTTACTGCTCTTATAGCCGCTGATCTGCGTGGCTGACCAGCCTGCAAAAAGCGCCAGCAGAATAGCAGCCGCAGCTGCAACTTTCGCCCAAAGCGGAGTTACTTCTCTCGTCTCAACCACTACCCTTTCAAACGCGTCTCCTATTACCCTGCCACCATCAGTCTCCATAACCCTGGGTGCTTCGATGCTGTCGTTTGCTCTTACTTCTTCCTGAGTGCCGGTAGTATCACCGTTTTGCGTGTCATTATTTATTTCACCAGCCGAATCGAAGTTCATCATAGCGAAAATCGATTCTTTCAATGAAGCCGGAGGCGGTGTTTGATGTTTCAATGCATATTCTTCCAAAGCATTCTCAGTTCTCATCAACTCTTCCTTGATCTCCGGATAAATATGAGACATACACTCGACCTCCTGTTTTTCCTGAGGAGAAACAGTGCCCAATACATATTCTTCCAATATGCCGGACTCTATGTATGCTTGGATATTCATGCTGCAAAGTATTGTTTTAACTCTTGTAACGCGGTTCGGATCCTCGATTTAACCGTGCCCAGCGGAATGCTCAGCTCCTCGGAAATCTCTTCATGAGTGTACCCCTGGAAATAAGCCATGTCAATGAGAATTTTTCGCTCGGGACGAAGCATATCTATGATTGCCTTCATATCCGAACTCGTTGTCTGTAAATCTTCGTACGCGTCTTTTTCATTCCTCACCGCTATGTCTTCAATATCATCCATTGCCGGCTTTCTACCTTCCACCCGCACCGCGTCAATCGCGCCGTTACGCGCTATGTTCATAATCCATGTAAACAGCCGTCCTTTCTCCGGATTGTATGAAGCTATATTCTTCCAGATTTTAACGAAGGATTCCTGTAACACATCTGCGGCTTTCTCCTCGTCCCTTAATGTTTTTGAAATGATATTAAACAAAGCGCCCGAGTAATGGTCGTACAGGAAATCAAATGCCACCTTCTCATTCCTTTTGAGAGCCAGCACGAGTTCCTCTTCCGAGTATTTTACCTTGCTTGTCGCCAAGAGTCGCTTAATAGTTAATTGTGCATTACTTACTGGCAATCTAGCGAAATTTCCCAAGAACCAGTCTGCGCGATTGTAAATTATTGTCACGCCCGGCCGCCTCCTCAAACGGCCGGATTGCACATGTTCAGAAGGAGAGTCGGGTGTTAAATAAAAGGCGATCATGTTAGTGTGTTTTCAATCATATACGATCAAATACACGCGGTTAGATCAAACGATGCATGTTGATTTTCAAAGCTTTTACTTTCTCAGCTTTTCGACGCGCCAGAGGGTCAGAACAAGGAAGAAAGCAATGAGGCTCAGCAGATAAATGACATTGCGGGAGTCAACCAGTCCCTTGCCGAGCGCGAGGTATTGCTCATCCAGCGCTACCCATAAAAACAGCTTTGAAAGTATGCCCGTACCGAGCATCTGAGACACCGCGCTGAAACCAACGTACCAGATAAACGCGATGAATACACCCAGGATGAATGCTACGATTTGATTGTCGTTGAGCGAAGATGCCCACAAGCCCATTGCAACTACCGCCCCACTGAACAACAGCAATCCAATGTAAGATCCCGCAACTGCGGCTGAGTCAATATTCCCTGCCGGACTACCCAGCTGGTAAATGCTGTAATAATAGATCAGTGTTGGTAGTAATGTAAGTAAAACAAGACTCCAGTTGGCCAGGAACTTGCCGATTACCAGGTCTGCGTTGGTGACAGGCTTCGTAAGCAACAGTTCAAGTGTACCGTTGCGGGCTTCCTCAGCAATGGATCGCATGGTAATCGCCGGGATCAGGAACAAGAGCACGTAAGGTGCGAGGCGAAAAAACGAGCCCATATCTGCATAACCGTAGTCGAGGATATTGGAATCCGGGAAAACCCAGACGATCAGCCCGATCGCAGTGAGGAACACGACCATCACCATATAGGCAATCAGCGAATTAAAAAAGCTGCCAATTTCTTTCCGGAAAATTGCAAACACTGTCTTTATTTTAAGATATCAACTTTTAAAAGTTATTCAAAAACGGGTTTATCCCGGCGGATTATTGCAGCTACGATCAGGGAAATTATAAATCCGGTCACCACATAACCCAGTACCCCCATTACAAACACAATTCCGGGAGACATGAATTTCTGCGAAAGCTCCATCGCCTGGTCAATCTGCGCATCGTCCATTCCTTTCCGCTCCATATCTTCCCTCACCTGATCCATGCTCTGCGTGAGCATTGTCTTGTCAATGAATTGAATGTAAAACATCGTAAAGGCGGAGCTCAGAAGCCCCATTACCGCCGACAGAAGTGATCCTACTCCCAGGCCTTCACCATAGCTCATAAAACCCTTGTTCTGCTCCCTGAAATTCTTCATTGCCAACACAATGGCGACGATCATGAATACAAATGAAAGCGACGAAAGCAGCTTGTTCTGCCCCAAACCGGCCACATTGATGATGGTGGTGTAGATCATGATGACGACCGAAGCCAGCACGCCGTACTTCAAAGCCACCCGCGCAGTAGATGTTTTTTCTTCCATGGTTCCTAGGTTGATTCAGGTAAGTCGATAGGTTTATGATTTATTATGAAAAACGCCGTAATCCTGCTTTCTCAATATCAATGATATGACGAGAATAGGGATAATCCCCATTACTGTCTTCTTGCTTACTTCATCCATGATAATCTCCGATCGCTCCATGCTACCCACTCCATTGTACATTTTCATAAACTCGGCTTCCCCAATGTTCTTCACGAGCTCCGCTTTTCCTTCAAGCATCAGCGCCTTCATTTCGGCCAGGTAACTGGTAAAAACGGCGGGATCAATGTAAGTAACAAAAAAGTAGATCAGCCAGCCCGCAATCAGGGCGCCTATGGTATTGACCACGTAACCGATCGTGAGCGCTTCCCAGAGGTGCAAAAATCCATTCCCCACCTTTTTGCGATAGTACCAGCAGGCTCCCGCGATCAATATCACGTGGATCCCAAAATCCATGATCTTGTTATTTCCCAGGGGAACGATGCCCATCAGATACAACCCGATAAAAAATACGAAAACCAGTATCCCCAATGCCAGTCCGAAGAGCAGCGAAAGTTTGAGAATAGGTTTGTTAAAATAGGCAATTATTGACTTCATGAATACCACTCCTGTTTACCGTTGTTGATCACCCCACTTACTTTGCCTTTCAGCGTCTTCCCCAAAAACGGTGTATTTTTAGATTTAGAGTAGCTCTTATCAAATGTCCATTCAGCTTCCGGCTCAAAGAATGTGAGATTCGCCAGGTCTCCTACTACAATTCCCGCCGCAGGAAGCCGCAGGATTGATCTTGGCTTACTTGTAAATTTCTCAATGATCTGTTCCAGGCCCAACCCGCTGTGCATTATTGCCAGCGAGAAAGCTGTTTCAAGACCAGTCATACCGAAGTCCGCGTGATCAAATTCCAGGTTCTTACTCTCCTCGTCGTGCGGATTGTGGTCAGAAACGATCGCATCGATCGTTCCGTCTGCCAGCCCCTGTCTCAATGCAGCCCGGTCATCCGCAGAACGGAATGGCGGGTTAACTTTCAGGTTGGTATCAAAGCCCAGCAGGTCCGAGTCCTCGAATGCAAGCTGATGCGCAGCTACGTCACAGGATATCGGCAGGCCCCGCTTTTTAGCGTCGCGGATCAGGTCCACGGCCACCGAAGTAGAGATCAGTGAAATGTGCAGTACCGGATCTGAGTTGCTGTACATGCTCTTTTCTAATGCATATTCAAGCAGTTTGAGATCCCGCGTGAGCATCATTTCCTCAGCCAGCGCAGGTATTCCTTTCATGCCCGTCAGAGTACTTGTAATGCCTTCGTGTATTTGCCCGTACAATGAAAGCTGCGCCTCCTCGGGCCGGTTCATCAGCAATGCATTGAGCGGACGAAGGTACAGGATCGTTTTCAGCAGCAGATCCGCACTTTGAACCGCATGCTCGCCGTCGGTAAATGCGATTGCCCCCGCAGTATGCAGGTCGATCATTTCCGTGAAATCCACACCTTCTGCTTTCCTGGTTACAGAAGCAGTCGGACGTAACGTAACCAGAGTGCCACTACCCGCCTGGCGGATATAGTTCAGTGTATCTTTACTATGTACTACCGGATTGGTATTCGGCAGGAGGACAATTTCTGTAAAACCACCATGAGCGGCCGCGGCGCGAACGGTTGTCAAATCTTCCTTGTGTTCAAACCCCGGGTCACGTGCAGCCACGCGCATATCTATCCACCCGGCAGATACGCAAAGCCCTTTCGTGTCCCTGATAGCCGCGTCCCCGGCGGAGAGGTTATGACCTATTTCTTTTATTTTCCCGTCTTCAATAAGAATGTCTTTAACCTGGCCGCTGAACGGCGATTTACTGTCAATGATTCGGACGGATCGGATTAGCAATTTCATATTCTAAATCTGGTAGCCGGATGCATTTGTTGATCCGGTTTCAAAAAAAAAGCTCCGATTGGAGCTTTAACCTTTTATCAGGCACCTATAAATTTTTGGTAGTCTTCTGCGGATAACAGCCCATCGCCGTCGGCAGGACCGGCAAGGCTGATCTTAACCATCCAGCCACGTCCGTAAGGATCTGTGTTCACAAGTTCAGGTTCACCGTCAAGTTCTTCATTTACTTCTAGCACTGTTCCTGCAACTGGTATAAATAAATCGGAAACTGTTTTTACGGCTTCAACAGAACCGAAAACTTCCCCTTTTTCGAGTGCATCCCCAACAGTATTAATATCCACGTACACAATATCGCCTAATTCGTGCTGCGCATGATCCGTGATTCCGATTGTTGCTGTATCGCCTTCTATTAGAATCCACTCGTGGTCTTCTGTGTACTTTAGATTTGAAGGGAAATTCATGATTTATTAGGTAAGTTTTGGATGAATCTGATCCGCAAATTACAAGATGTGGCGTGTATTTTCCAAATCAAAAATTTATTCAGCCAAATTGAACTTCAACTGTACACCCCCCGAGGTACTGGCCCGGTAAAAGGAGTTGGAAACGAGCGGGTCATTGAATGTGCGGTCAAAGTAAAACTGCACACTCAGCCTATTGTTAACCATGTAATTAACAGTGGGCCGCAGCTGGAAGTTGATGTTACCGGCAATCGGAATATTCTCCCCGTCAAATTTCCGCTGAATGGACCTGGTATCCCGGAAAGTCATTCCAAGCTGCATGGTCATATCATTCTTCAAAGTCTTCTTAACCCCGTTCAGTTTGAAAGGCAGTTTCACATTGTTTTTGGTAAAACCAATATTCACCGTCACATCCTGATTAAACAGCTCGGCAACCTGTGAATTGGATAGGTTCAATGCAATCGTCCGGTCTCTGTTGTATTCCATTCTCGCTGTGATCCTGCTCTGCGTACGTACCTCCACGCCCACCAGCGGCTGGAATTTCTCCGACAGTGTGATAGTACTCATCGCAAATACCGGAATATACTGCCCCAGATCGTTAAGTCGCGAAGATAACGGGTAACCTGTCACAGCCAGGTTCACATACAAAGCCTCATAATCCAGCGAAGAAGTGAAGTTACCTACACTGTAATTGGACATATACTTATGCTTCAATGTAAACGAGCTGAAAAGCCGCTTGAATGCAGGCAATTGAGATAGTCCGTTATAGCTGAAATCCCAGTTTGGCATCGGGAATTTCAGGAATGGATTTGTCCGGGACGTATTGGGGTCTTTTCCGGTATAAGCTGCGAAAAATGACGAAATCAGTACATCCTGGGAAGTTTCGTTGTACTCACCTCCGCTCCTGTTTTCCTGGTTCAGCCTGTCGCGGATAATCGCCCGGTATGCTCTGAATTTATCGAAAACCGGTGACGAATTATCCCGCCGCATCTTCGCAAATGCAGTCCGGAATGACATAAACGACATACTGAACTGCCCGTTCCGCAACGGACTTTGTGAAGCAAATGCACCGCTGGAATCAGGCCGGTAAAACTCCTGATATGCGTCCTGCCGGGTGAGGCGCGCTTCAATAATCAGCCTGAAATCTTTAAATGGTTCCAGGGTTGTATTGGCAGAAAAGTTCTTCGCAATAGTCTGCTGGAAAGGCATATTCTGCTGGTCACTTCTGGTAATCCAACCCTTCTCAGCGGCCTTTTTCTGGAAATTTCTGTCCTGCTGGCCAAGCACGAAAGGCAGGCCGGGCGCATTGGTATTGTCAATTCCAAAGTATTGAGGCGCACGCAGGTAGCCTGGCAATGCAGTCGTTTCCAGTACCGAGTAGCTCACATTGATGCCTCGAACAGTCATCAGTGCGCGGGTCAGACTTTTCAGCACATCGGTTGTACGCATATCGATGTCCTCGATATCACCCGGGCTTCTCGCAAAATTCTTGCGACCAGCCGAAGGTGTATTGGCAAATTTCAGATAGCGCAGCTTGTTGTAGAGCAACACAAAATCAACCTTACCGGTAACCCCGCGCTCTCTGCTGTTTCTTATAATATCCCCAAAAGGTAATCCGGTTGTATCCCGCAGCCCGAGCGCATTCGCCTGGTACTGGTAAGCAACAGAATGCTTGTAATCAGCCGTCATCCAGTCTGTAAGCGGTATTTTGTCTAGCGGCAGTCGGTATGTCAGGTCAATTTTTTGGTCAAAATTCTTGATCCTTCCGAGCTTCTTGAAATTAGTCCACAAAGAATCTTTCTTCTCGGCAGTATTAATGTCGCCCATTGGCTCATCGATAATGGAGTTGGCCGACGAGCTGTATGTCAGCGTCATATTCCTGGTCAGGTTCCACCCGAAATCATAATAGCGGTTAAACCAGAAGTATTTTTCATAAAGCGGCTGAATACCGTCGGTAGTAAGATCCGCATTACGCAACTGCGTTTTCAGAAAGCGGCGGTCTACATCCGTTCTCAGCGCAACCATATTCGGCAGCAAAGTCAGATTGAAATCCTTGATCAGTTCACCCCACCTGTTCTTGGGTGTCCACTTCTTAAATGGCTCAAATGCTTTTGGCTGGCTACTGTACACGTAGGAAATTCCACCTTTATACATTCGCTGGTTATATTCCTGCGTCAATACATTGCGTCGCTTGTCGTCACTGAAAGCGTAAGTGAACGAGAAGTTTTCAAAATCATAAAAATGGTTTCTCGCACCCGGTTTCGTTTTGACCTTGCGCACATTCGAGAAGTTAATCCCGCGCCTTACCGCATTCTCTTCAACCATGCGCCGGTAGCCGTCACGCGCTTCGTCAGTGAGCAAATTGTCCAGTGATGTAT
This sequence comes from Dyadobacter sp. Leaf189, assembly GCF_001424405.1. Classification (GTDB taxonomy): domain Bacteria; phylum Bacteroidota; class Bacteroidia; order Cytophagales; family Spirosomataceae; genus Dyadobacter. The sequence continues at coordinate 778,572 of NZ_LMPS01000001.1, read as the reverse complement.
TCAGCGGGGTGTCCGGGTCAAGCGGGTTGAAGTGCGGCTTTACATTTCTGCGATCGTAACTCACGAAAAGCGGGATACTGAAACCCCAGCTCGCGGGAAGCAACTTATCTAATGCGATATTTGACGAAAATCCATATTCCTGAGTAAGGTTCCGCGAGCGTTCCCCGATACGTTGCTGCACACTTCCGAAGCCGAAAGTTTCCAGACGGCCCGATGCAGTGAGCGTGGCAAAGTCGGCGAGCTTCGCGTCCAGCTGCGCAATTGCCGCCATACCGCCGGTGTCATCAAAACCTTCCACATGCATTTCGTCAACCCACAAACAGAAACTCTTTGGCCGCTGATCTGAGGATTTCGGATTACGCATACCGATCATCATTACCCGCACAGAGCTCAGATCGGGATTACCTACCACAGTGAGCTTGTAACGGCCGTCCGCAGTTTGAATCGTGTAGGGTACACTCAGGTTCTTATCAATTTGCCGGTTCCGCTGCGCCTTCGCTTCGATCAGGTCCGCCAATGCGATATTGATCTCGTTACCTTCCGGCCAGATCTCCTCTCTCGACTTGGGACCAGGCGATGTAGCGGTCAGTGACGAAAGGTCGATCTCATAATAGTTTTGGGTCAAATCAGTTCCGATACGCATGAACGTTCCGACCATTCCATTCTCATTCTGCTCATTCTGCATGTGCACGTACATACGCAACCTTTTGCGGAACAACAGATCCAGATTTACATTCTTGAAAACAGCACGGGAATCACCATCACGCAGGTCAGTTACGCAGAGGCTCATGGACTGTTCGTTCAGCTGTAGTGGAGGACGCTGGGTATTGTCTAGATCGCGCTGCCAGCCCGGAGGAATGTCATATTGGTACTTATCCGAGCCAGTTCCGGTCGCCGTGTTTTTATTTTCTTCAATACTTACCGTACCCACGGTGAACTTTGCATCATAAGGTTCAGGTACCTCCTGCAAGCCAGGCGCATCAAGATTGGCAGTGTATTTCCGGTATTGCTGACCTACCATTTGCAGCTGTGCAAATCTGAGTACAACAGGTTGCTGGAAGTCGGTCAGGTACATCCGCATAAAACGAATGGATTTGAAACCGTTCATATTTCCGACCACACCCGAAAACTCTTTGATAGGTACGCGGAACAAATACCAGTTTTGGCCGTTTGTTTCTGTTTTATCAACAATGTATCCGTTACCTACTCCAAGCTGATTTGGTTTCAGGTCAATTTCATATTCGTAGTAAGATTCGTTGTCGTTAATTGTGTTATCGACATTCATATCTTCTCCATCAGGCACGTTCGTCGAAGCCGGCGTAACGTCAGCAGATCTTCCAAGGCTTTCGGGAGAGTTGTTTTCCATTCCCAGGTAATTCTTGTAACGTTCCAGCACTTTCGCGTCCGCGCTATCCAGGTCCGAACCGAGGAAGAATTTAAAATCATCGCCCGAAGGGTCAGCCAGGATACGCTCGCGGGCAGCCGGCGTTAGGTTGGCGGGCAGCCTGTCTATAAACTGGCGGAAGAATGCACGTTCTTCTTCATTCGACAATCCGTCAAGACCAATATCCTGCCGCTCTCTTGCTCCGTCTTCATTGCTGAATGCATTGATCAGGTACTGGGATTTTGTAGCATATCCCCAGGCTGTTGAATCTACATTAACACCTACCTGCTTTGGAACAATGGGAAGTCCGTTTTCGAAATTGTAACGCTCGTCCGGAATTACATCCTCTGAAATATCCCCAAGGTTGAATACCAGCTTTCCTCCGGTGGTGTTGTTTTGCTCTTCAAATCCGTCTCTTACTTTCCCCTCGGGTGTATTGATAAATGGATCCAGCATCCAGAATTCAATGCTTTCAATGTTTGCATTATCAAAATCATTATCGGAAGTAATTGCCCTACTGATCGCTCCGAAGTTTTGACGCGGTGTTTTCAACCGGCCATCGGGGTTAAGATCTGTGTTGTAATTGTACATTCCACGCTCACTGGGGTAGTAAGCAATGTCAAGTACCTGCTGCGGATAGGTTACCAATCCGGCAATAGGGCGGTTTGGGAAAATCTCGTTAGGCAGGAACAGCCGCTCGTAGAAATTCTTACGGTCGGCATCTTCGATATTGGCTGGTGGCTGGTAACCTCCGCCGAGCCCCTGCGCTCCTCCGAAAATATTATCAACTGTATAGGCAGAGATCTTTGCCCTTTTGTATGCATAATTCAAAGTCCGGCCGTCAAGCCCGTCCCTGAATTTGGAAGGAACAGAAGCGAGGCGCCATTTCTGAGGCTGGCGGGATAAATCATAAATCGTACGCGCCGCTTCAAAATCGTCTACAAGAGAACGGTTATTTACATCTTTTGAAACACCGGGAAGCAACTTCGCAAATTCACCCTTGAACTGAATGCTCGACATTTCCTTGGTCTGGATCAGCGGCAATGCATCCAGGAGCTTTGTTAAAAACGGAACGTCTTTTCTGAATTTGATATCAAAGCCGAGCATGGTATTGTTCACAGGCTCATTCCCGATCGCTACCCTCGACAAGAACCCTGCCGGACGCTCACGGTACTTGATCGCCGTCAAACCGACGCTCATATCCCGGTTCACCACATAGTCGAGGCGGGTACCAAGTAATGAACGCACCTGATTCTGGAACATATCAGGCCTTTCGTATTCAATAACAATCTCGCGTCCCGAGTTAAGCACACTTCCATTGAGCAAGCGGACACGACCGATCTGCGCTTCCACAATGTAATCCGAGCCCGGCGAAAGCGGCACGCCGCCCGAGGTCACTGTCACAGAAGTTTCGAGTACCCCGAAAGGAAGCTGCACTTCGGCGCCTCCGCTCGTTTGGTAGGATCCACGGAGGAAAAACTTATTACGCTCGGTTACCTGCTGCGCATCTATCATTGTAGTGCGGTACAGCTCACTGAACACGTATTTATTCCTGAATGCATCCTCGCCTGCGCCGAACTTACGGGATAAATTGGTACCAAACGGTTCAAGCACCGGGAAAATGATCCTCCCCGACTTACTATCAATCGTAATGCCTTCCACGTAGTCAAAATTACCGTCGGGTTGAAGATCGTTCACAGGATTGAGCCTGTCCAAACCTGCGAGGCGGATCAGGGGAACATTGGCGATACTGCTTTCCTGCAAATTCGGGTTGTCAATACCTGTCTGATCATCCTTATAAATAACACGCAACTGAAACCCCTGCTTGTCAATCTGGCTTGTACCAAGCGAGTAGATGTTCTTCATCATCAGGTCCCACATCGGTAGCTTGGTGTTATTCCTGATCGTCGATGATTTTAGTAATTTCAGTGCAATCACTTCATTGTCCTGGCGGGCCTGGTAATCTTCGGTAAGCTCTCCTACCTTGAATGCGCGTCCATTCAAGGTATATTCATAAGAAACTGCAAGTACTTCATCGTTTCTCAGCGCATTGGTCAGGGATATATAACCGAGCTGCGGGTGGAATGTATAGTCACGATCAGCCACCAGTCTTTTGGCACCACGGAGCAATTCGTAATCGATTGTTTTTTCTAAACCCAGCGAAGTAATGGAACTGTTGGTGTTATCAACCTGCCGGAATGCTCCATTATCAGTTAGCGTCTTGTACAAACCATTTGCCGCATTGTCGGCCGGCGAGCTGGAACGAATAGGTTGAAGGCTTGGATTAGCAGATTTGTAAGGTGCAGGTTCTCCAAGATCCGCGAAACCGACCACATTTCTGAGCGATTCGGTTGTCGTAGTCCGGTTTGTTACGTACACTTCAATCCTTGTAACGGTAACCCCGGAAGTGATCGTAGGTGTGTTCCGCAGCGAGCTTTCGTAAATATTTCTGAAATACTGCGAGAGGAAAAAGTTGCGGTTTTCATCGTAAGTATCTGCCCGGAGTTCGAAGTCACGGTTTTGAGCGCCGCCACGTAATACAATCCGCTCCTTGCTTGACTTTTGCTGAGAAGCTACAAACGTCGCGCTCAAACGGCCAAACTGAAAATCTGTCTTCAGACCGAACAGGTTCTGTACACCCGGGATCAGCTGACTGTTAATTGCCCAGTTGATATTACCGGCTTCAATTTTCCTAATAAAGCTTTCCTCAGGATTTTTATAGTTCAACTTGATCGCATTCTCGAAGTTGAAGTTTGCCTTGGTATCAAAGTTGGTTTGAAAGCCCAATTGATCGCCCAGCCGCGCATCAAAGTTGATACTGATCTGCTCATTGAATATAAACTGCGTATTGCGCCGCTGGCGGATCGGAATGGCGGGATTATCCAGGAACTGGTGCATTAAGCCTAGGTCCAGCGAGACAAATCCAGTAGGCTTGAAGTTGATAAAATCGTCCCCCAGCAACTTTGAAAGTCCCGGTGGAATATCCAGCTTTGGCAACAAACCTCTTGCTCCCATTGCACTCTTTCCATCCTGCCGGCCTGCATATTCTCGTAGCAAGCTCTTGAATGCCCGGTCTTCCTGGATCTTGTCGTAAGTAGCAAGGTCCATGCGCTCAGGTGCACGGAAATTCAGGTCTCCGGATTGCGTCTTGACTTTCTCTGTGACGGCAATTTTACCGGCACTATCCAGCACGATGTTGGTAGAAATATTGGCCGGGTCACGGAGGTAAAAAGGAGAGCGGGGACGCGGCTCGGCGATCCGGTTGGAATAGTAATCCTTCCAGCGTGTGATCAGCTGGTTTCCGGACCTGTCGACTGTTCTTCTGTTCGTATCGGGAATGGTATCTTCCACAACCCACTCCTGTGGATATTGTGAATATGGCTCATCCGCATCAACCGAGATATTGGCCAGCAAAGCCGCTCCGGCTGATATACTTAAGACTTTAAATAGAAAAGAGTAAATCGTTGATGACAAAGTAATAGACTTATTTAGAGAAGGTTGTAATTACAATCAAATCCATCAAGACGATTTTATCTGCGTAAAGGTTTTTACAAACATGCATTGCGGTTCAGGTTAACGAAGCGCTAGTTTTATCAAGTTTTCCACTGTGATTTCAGACCCTTCCCTTTTGATAATGGCGTCCAGGCTTTTCTCCGCTGTTGCCTTCGGTATCCCGAGGGTAATCAGCGCCGCCAGGGCTTCATTTCGCAAAGTTCCGGAAGATGTGTCTGATGATTTCTGACCTGTTGATACCAGCTCTTCCTTGCGTATTTTATCTCTTAATTCCAGAATAACGCGTTGAGCAGTTTTTGATCCTATCCCTTTGATAGACTGGATCAGTCTAAGATCTTCATCGATTATTCCCTGTCTTATTTCAGATGAAGACAGAGAGGAAAGCATGACAAGAGCCGTCGACGGACCTATTCCTGAAATTGTAATCAGATCCAGGAAGAGTTTTTTCTCATCGCTTCCCCAGAAACCATATAACACATGTGCATCTTCCCTGATACTCAAAAACGTTACAAGTTTGCAACGTTCGCCCGGTTCGGGAAGTGAGGTATATGTTTGTAAGGAAATGCGAACTTCGTAGCCCAATCCGTTCACATCGATAATCGCATATGCCGGGTCTTTGTACGCTACTGTTCCGTTAACGTAGGCAATCATATAAATAGTATGTGCATTGTGGACTGTTGAACATTAGGCAGAAATGATCAGTTTTTGTCCAGGCTTGATAGAGTTACCGCGTATTTTATTGCGCTTTTTCAGCTGTCCGATTTCAAGTCCGTAGCGTTGTGAAATGATCCACAGCGTATCGCCTTTCTGAACAGTATGGTAGCGTTTCCTGGTATGCCTTGCCTGGTTATATGTTTTCTGCTCGTCTGCTTTTGGAGCTGCTGCCGCTACTCTCACCGGAGCTGGCGCAGTTTCTTTTACGGTTTTGTAAATCACCAGCCGCTGTCCTCTGGCGATAGAAGATCTGCGAATACGGTTCCACTTTCTCAGCTCGGCAACACTCACGTGGTATCTCCTCGAAATAGTGGATAAAGTTTCGCCGCGGCGTACTGTGTGGCTGGTTTTTTTGGTGCGATTTCTTTCGACCAATACCTGCTCTTCTCCTGTATCCTCATCTTCGTCAGTCTCGGAAGTCTGACTGGCCAATGCGTAAGGGAATGCTTTATTGACACCCAGCGAGTCGGTTCGGGTGCTATCTGCTTTGGCAACAAGCACGCCATTCAACACCTTGCCCGTACAGTAGTTCATGATAGAATCACGGTTGCTGACGAAGTAAGTGTACTGTGGGCTTGGTACTTTGAGCACGAAATCGCGCGTTTGTGCAGGAAGTGAAGTTTTGGTAATCTGCGGGTTCAGCTTTTTCAGATCTTCCATATTGATACTGCTCTGCTCGCAAAAAGCAGCCAGATCAATGTAACCATTGATGTGCACGGTATCATGCGGAATCTGGAACTCGGTAGTCTGAGGGAAAATACCGTGGTCGTAACCATAGTTCATCATATAGTTCATCGCCACGTACTGCGGCACATAGGAACGTGTTTCTCTCGGAAGCACATTGTAGATCGTCCAGAAAGTAGTACCTCTCGACCGGCGCATTGCACGTTTTACATTGCCGGGCCCTGTGTTATACGAAGCCAGTGCAAGTTCCCAGTCGCCAAAGATTTTGTAAAGCTGTTTAAGATAAAGGCAAGCTGCCTCAGTAGCTTTTACCGGCTCAAATCGCTCATCAATGTATTTGTCCTGATACAAACCGAACTCGCGGCCGGTTGCAGGCATAAACTGCCACAGTCCGCCTGCGCGCGCATGTGAAATGATCGTCGGATTCAGGCCCGACTCTATCATGGAAAGGTATTTTAATTCGGTAGGCAGACCGTGCTTTTGTAATGCTTTTTCAAACATTGGAAAAAACAAGGGCATGCGCGCCATCATCGTCCGGGTGAAATCCGCCTTCTTATAAATGAAATATTCTACGAACTCGTGAGAGGACTTGTGGTAAGTAAGCGGGATGGACTTTTCTAGTTTTGCAAACCGCTCTTTCAGGAGATCCTGGGGAACGGCGGGATTAGGTCCTATCTCTTCAACTTCGGGCAGGTAGGGAAGCAGGCTTGCTTCCTCCTGAGCTTCGGTTTTAAGCGTATCTTGCTCGAATGTTAACTTCTCCTGTGGAATTGCCGCATTTGCAGACGCATTCCAGAACCCTGCACACATGGCTCCGAGCCACAATACTTTTTTAGAAAGCCTCATTAATAAAATGTTTTTTGAAGGTTAATCAATTCACGGTTTTCGATGGCTGATACCTGTTTTTAAACTACTTACAGATAGAAAATCCTGTTTTCAAAACTCCCTGTTCCGGGAAATCGTCCTGATGAATCGCAATAATCTCTAATACATTTACTTTTTTATACACAAAAACCTGCGTCAGAATAACTTTTGGGTAACCGCCTGCGATTCTGGCACGATAATTTACTTTGAAGTTTGGGTAAAATACAGATGCCGCTTATAAAGCAAGGTCAAAAATTTTAGACCTCCTGATCTGTATGATGTGTTTCGGCAACCTTCTGATTGAACCTGGTCAGGTAGTCGGCAAATGCCAACATTTTTTCCTCACCAAAATAAGGAGCCATTATCTGAATTCCAATCGGCATTCCCTCGCTGTCTGTTCCATTCGGAATTGCGATAGCCGGATTTCCAACCACATTTGCCTGCACAGTAAAAATATCCGCCAGATACATTTGTAAAGGATCTTCGGTTTTTTCACCAATTGTAAAGGCAGTGGTAGGTGTGACAGGTGAAATCAGAAAGTCAAACTGGTCGAAGAACCGGTTCGTTTCCTCCCGCACCAATCTTCTAACGCGTTGCGCTTTGGTATAGTATGCGTCGTAGTAATTTGCGCTCAAAACAAAAGTACCCAGCAAAATCCGCCTGCGAACCTCTGCTCCAAATGCTTCTGTCCTGCTCTTTTTGTACATGGATTCCAGATCCACCGAGGCGGCACTTCTGTAACCATAGCGTACACCGTCAAAACGCGACAAATTAGAACTTGCCTCAGCGGTTGTCAGGATATAATAAGTAGGCAGCAGCGAATCAAGCAACTTCATCTCCACAGGCACTACCTCGTGACCTTCCGCCCTGAGCCGGTTGAGCAAATCCATTGTGTGCTGGCGAATATCCAAAGAAATAGCCTCATTTTCAACAGAATCACGAAGATAACCGATCCTTGCTTTTTCCGTAAATGTCAGCTGAGAGGAATATTGAGGTACTGACTGGGTTGAAACCGTACTGTCGAAATCGTCCGTACCAGCCATAATTTCCAGCAGCAATGCAGCATCGGAGACGCTTTTGGTAATGGGGCCAATGCAATCGAAAGAAGATGCATAGGCAATCAGTCCATACCTGGAAATCCGTCCGTAAGAAGGTTTGACTCCCACAACGCCGCAGAATGCAGCGGGCTGCCGAACTGATCCGCCGGTATCGCTACCCAGCGAAGCGTGACACAAACCTGCCTGTACCGCCACTGCCGAGCCACCGGAAGAACCTCCTGGGACTTTGGTTGTATCTGCAGCATTCAGCACCGGTCCGAAAGATGAATTTTCGTTGGAAGATCCCATCGCAAATTCATCGCAGTTCTGCCGGCCGATGATGATCGCGTCTTCATCGAGCAACCGCTGAACAGCAGTGGCTGTAAATGGCGCGATATAAGAATCAAGAATCTGGCTGGCCGCCTGTAATGCGTGGCCTTTGTAGGAAAGTACGTCTTTCAGTCCGATCACCATTCCTGCAAGCCTGCCAGCAGTACCGTCTGCAATCTTGCGATCAACGGCGGCCGCTTGTTCCCGTGCTTCGTCGGCATATACTTCAACGAAAGCATTGAGGTGGGAGCTGGACGCTATATTGTGTAAGTAATGCTCAACTAACTTGACGCAGGTCAGACCTCCTGTACGCAAATCTTCCTGAATTTCGGCTAGCGTCAGATACTCTTTCAATGTAAATTATTTGTGGGGTTGTAAATAAATAATCAGAGCCATTAAGGGATTAGCTTAAAGGCTCTGGTTATACCTTCTTCGATAAGATGGAAGCGTTATTTGGGGTCTTCCATGCTTTTTTCAATATTTTCCTTAACGTCTTTAGTAGCGTTTTTGAATTCATTGATACCTTGCCCCAAACCGCGCATCAACTCAGGAATTTTCTTCGCACCGAAGAAGAGTAAAACGAACAAGGCAACAAAAAATATCTCCTGTCCACCCAATCCCATAAATGCCAAAACGGTTGCTGATTCCATATCTGTTTCTTTTATATTGTTTACAAAAATAAAAATTCTTTTCTACAGAAACTACTAAAAGGTTCTGTTTTATCCTATGTTAATTGATTTTCCCCGCTTCTCCCACTCGCCGAATTTCCGCACATCATCACCCAAAGTTTTCACCAGCCAGACCACCAAAGCCACGTCATCGGTTACACCTACAAAGGGCAAAAAATCAGGTATCAGATCGATGGGCGACACGAAGTAAATCAGTACGGCAACGATCGACAGCAGACTTTTCCAGGGCAGACTTCTGTATTCACCCGAAGCATAAGCACGCACCATCCGGATCAGCGTCTGAACACTGAGCGTAAACTCAGCCATATTCTCGCGCACTCCCACGCGCTGGAGCTTGCTCATTACATCCTTTGCCAGTTCAAAAAGCTTACCCGAATTCCTGGCATACCGGCCTGCTTTGCCCTTCGCATTCCTGAAAAAAATCGACTGTAATATTTGTGTGATCATGGACTTGTTATTCATGGTATAATGGCAGGAAAAAGTGGTTCTGAATGCCAATATAACTATCTAAATACGTAAAAAATTGCATTTTAGATCACTCTGGTTACTTTTCATCCAAAAAATTACATTCCCCTTGGTATTAACAAATTATGTATCCTACTTTTAGGAAAAATTCAAAAAGCATTAGTTTCTATTCAATAAACCATATTTCCCTATGAAGATCACTGTTGTAGGCGCGGGCGCCGTTGGTGCAACTACTGCCGATAATATTATTCGTCGTGAGCTGGCAGAGGAGGTCGTTCTACTCGACATCAAAGAGGGCGTGAGTGAGGGTAAATCGCTTGATATTTATCAAACTGCCGCATTGCTCGGCTTCAATACAAAACCAATCGGCTCCACGAATGATTATGAAAAAACAAAAGGATCTGATGTAGTAGTTATCACTTCCGGCCTGCCCCGCAAACCCGGCATGACCAGGGAAGAACTGATCGGAATTAATGCCGGCATTGTAAAAGGAGTTACTGAAAATATTCTCAAATATTCACCCAAAGCAATCATCATCGTTGTATCCAATCCGATGGACACGATGACTTACCTGGCTTTGAAAGAATCGGGCATTCCAAAGAAGCGCCTGATCGGAATGGGCGGTGCGCTGGACAGTGCGCGTTTTAAAACATACCTGGCGATGGCAATGGACGTATCGCCGCTTGATATACACGGAATGGTAATCGGCGGTCACGGGGATACTACCATGATCCCTTTGACGCGACTGGCTACTTACAATGGGATTCCTGTGAGCCGGTTCCTCTCTTCCGAGCAGCTTGAAAAAGTTGCGGCTGACACGATGGTGGGAGGCGCTACGCTTACCAAACTGATCGGTACCTCGGCCTGGTATGCGCCCGGCGCGGCCACTATGCTTCTGGTTGAAAGTATCGTGCGTAATCAGAAACGCATTGTACCATGCAGCGTGTACCTGAACGGAGAGTATGGACAGAAAGATATCTGTATGGGTGTGCCTGTTGTTTTGGGCAGAAATGGCTGGGAAAAAATCATCAACCTTCGCCTGAGTGACGCTGAAAAAGCTGCGTTTGAAAAGTCAGCAGAAGCCGTTCGTTCTATGAATGGAGCGCTAAGTCTCTAAAATTCCTAAATTGTAATAAGCAAGCCGGCTGGATCTCCAAGCCGGCTTTTTCGTTTTTAACAATTAACCTATTTAATCTTTTAACACACTTTTATGAAAACAATACTATTAGCTATGTTCATGTTTATGAATGCATTATGCGCATTCTCACAAACCATCACCGGAAAGGTTACCGATGAAAAAAGTGGCTCCACGCTTCCCGGCGTGTCGGTTCTGCTGCAGGGTACCAACCAGGGAACCGTCACAGATGCAGAAGGCAAGTTCACGCTTGCCGCCGGGCCCGGAACCTACAATCTAATCGTTTCTTTTGTCGGGTACACGACTAAAACAATACCCGCTACTTTGCAGGGCAATGCGCCTTTTGTAATCAATATCACACTTGCAGAATCTTCGGAAGTATTAAGCGAGATAGTAGTCACAGGTTCCCGGAGCGGCGGCCGCTCGCGCATTGACTCGCCTGTTCCGGTCGATATTATCCCGGTATCCCAGATCACCAACAATGTGGGACAGGTTGATATCAACCAGATCCTGACTTACGTTGCTCCATCGTTTCAGTCTTCCCGGCAGACAATCTCTGACGGTTCCGATCACATTGATCCCGCCCAGCTGCGCGGCCTCGGACCTGATCAGGTGCTCGTTTTGGTAAATGGAAAGCGCAGGCACCAATCTTCGCTGGTCAATGTAAATGGTACTGTCAACCGCGGAACAGTCGGCACCGACCTCAATGCCATTCCTGCGACTGCTGTGGACAAAATTGAAATTCTCCGTGACGGAGCAGCTGCCCAGTATGGTTCCGATGCAATTGCAGGAGTTATCAACATTATATTAAAATCAAAAACAGGATTGAGCGGGAATGTTTCCTATGGTCAGAATATGACCAAGTATGATAAAAACTATGTATTGAATAATGGAAAAAACGGATCCGTGAATGTATCAGACGGAGGTACTGCGCAGATTGGGCTAAACTATGGATTGAAGATCGGCGAAAAAGGATTTCTGAATATTACAGGAGAATATGTCAATCGCGGGGCAACCAACCGGGCGGGCACTTATACCGGCCAGATCTTCCCGTCGGTAGACGGCGCTGTTATGGACGAGCAGCTACTTAAACAAAAAGGCCTGACGAGAGACAATTTCGATATGCGGATCGGGAATTCAAAAGTGCAGGGCGGCGGAGTGGTTGTGAATGCGAGCATGCTGATTTCGTCGAACGTTGATTTTTATGCATTTGGAGGCTACAATAACAAGAAAGGCAATGCCGCAGGTTTTTACCGGTATCCCAATTCAATTCCAGCTGCGGTGAGAACAGGAGTATTTGCATTGTATCCGAATGGATTTTTGCCTGAGATAAACAGCAATGTAACCGATATTTCTGCTGCGGCTGGTCTTCGCGGAAAGTTGGGTCAATGGCGGTTTGACCTGAGTAATACATTTGGCAAAAACAACTTCGATTATACCATTTCCAATTCTGTCAACTACACGCAGATCAACACTGCAACGATGATCCAGCAGGAGTTCAATGCGGGAGGAAATGGATTTTCCCAGAATACGATCAACCTGGACCTGAACAGAAAATTCGAGGTTCTCTCCGGCCTCAATGTGGCAGTCGGCGCCGAGCAGCGGACTGATAAATACACCATAACTGCGGGAGAAGAAGCTTCTTATAAAAACTATGACGTGGCAGCAGGCGTAGCAGCCGGCGCACAGGTGTTTTCCGGGTTCTTCCCTCAAAATGCAGGATCTCACTCCCGGAACAGTGTGGCCGGATATATGGACCTTGAACAGGATTTGACAAAAAAATGGGTGCTGAGTGCTGCATTGCGCTTCGAGCACTATTCGGATTTCGGTAATACACTGAACTACAAATTCGCCACCCGCTACAAAATCACCGATGGAATTGCATTGCGCGCATCGGCGAGCACAGGATTCCGGGCGCCCTCTTTGCAACAGCGTTTTTATGCCAAAACCAACACGCTTTTCGTCACTCAGAATGGACAGCAGGTAGCGCAGGAAAGCGGGACATTTACAAACGACAGCCGGCCCGCAGCTATCCTTGGCATTCCAAAGCTGAAACAGGAAACCTCGCAAAGCTCTACCGTAGGAACAACCATTCAGCTAGCGAATGCATTGGAACTCACTATGGACGCTTACCAGATTGACATTAACAATCGCATTGTGCTTACCAATAATTTCAACGACGGCGGCAATGCAGATTTGAAGGCTCAGCTTGCAGAGGCAAATGCAACTACTGCCAATTTCTTTTCCAATGCGGTAAATACACGGTCGAGGGGAATCGAGGGGGTACTCTCCTATTCTTCCAAATTTTCGGGCAATCAATCTTTCAGAGCGGTACTGGCAGGTACTTTCATTCAAAATGAAGTAAAAAAAGGCGCAGACGGAAAACCCATTATTCACGCATCGGATATCCTGGTCCAGACAAAACAGGTAAATACCTACTTCAACCGGGAAGATCAGAGCAGGTTTGAGATCGCAAGCCCTAAGAACAAGCAGAGCCTGACCATCAACTATAATGTCGGCAAGCTCGGGCTTATGTTACGCGGCGTGCGCTTCGGAGAAGTGACTTATCTTGATCCGACAATAGATCCCGCAAAACCCGACTCCTGGCCCGTCAACGTACTGACAGGCCAGAAAGAAACGTTGGATCAAACCTTTGGCGCAAAACTCGTCACGGATCTGGCAGTGAATTTCAACATTGTAAAAGGGATCAGCCTTTCCGTAGGCGCTAACAATGTGTTTGATGTGTATCAGGATAAACACACGCATTCAGGTAATGTGAGCCTCGGCCGCTTTGTATACTCGCGCCGCGTTCAGCAAATGGGTTTTAACGGGCGGTACATCTTTGCAAGGGTGAATTTCAATTTTTGATTAAATGGAAATCTGGTATTGCAAAGTCACAGCGCCGCGGCGGCCGTTTGCTTCCAGCTCATTGACTACATTGCTGTTGCGGTAAACAGGCCTGTTTTCGTAGTTAAGCGACATTTTACCAGTGTGTCCTTTGATCAGCCAGTTTAAACCCACATTGAAAACATTCATTCCGTTAAGAAGACGGTCATAATCGGCATATTGCAGCGAGGCATAAGGCATTAATGTTCCCTGACTGCCGAGTAGTCCATCTTTGAATTTGTAACCTGCCTGCGCATAGATCACACTTCCCGTACCGAACATCGGGTAAGCATTCCCCTGAGTACCACCTACGCCCGCAATGGGCTGGGTGGTGCCGGTAGCAGGGTTCATAATCCCATTGTAACGCAGGTACCCTCTGCCGTAATTGGTATTGAAGTACCCTAAATAGGCGGATACCGCAGTACCTTTTGCATTATCAAGCGGCATATCCAGGTAAGCTGCCACAGACCACAAAGTCATATTGTTGTACAAGGTATCGGCCCCCTCCCGCCTCCACGTGGCATTTTTTCGGGAGTTGATACCGGCTTCAATGTTCAGCACCCGGCGTTTTCCGAGATAAGTACCAGCCAGGTAACCCGGGGTCGTGTTATCGTCCGTGTCAAAGATGTTGTAGATCAACAATCCTTCAAACTGCTTATGATGGTGACGCTGGGAAAAGACTGCATTCTGACTAATCGCGGCCTGCGCCGAACCATTTGTTTCAACCGGAAAAGGATCTGCAACACTTACCCGATAATTCACTTTCCCGATCTGACCCCGGCTGTAAACAGCGAGCTTTCTGGCAAACTGGTCGGTCTGGTCCACGGTAGCCTGCGCAAAAACAGGCACATCCGTGGTCATAATAGAACCAATACCCGGTTGAGAGAAACGGGAAAAGCCATTAACAATGGTCAATCCGCCGCCAAACCGAATGAAGCCCGTTCCTTTCCGCTGGACTTCATACTCTCCCAATGCGTCATGAAAAAATGCGGCGACTTTCCTGTTGCTGGGACTTCCGGCGGTATTATAGGCAGGGAAAGCACTTACCTTATTGAAATTGTTCATTCCAAACTGGGTATAAAAGAAGATCCGGTCTGTGATCTGCCCAAACAATTGCAGGCGCGTCCTGCGGAGGCCGATGTCGAATGTGCTGGACTTGGGGTCTCCGAGTACCGTAGTCCCGGGGTTACTTTCATTGAAACGGAACCATGCCTGATTCGTGAAAGTTACTTTTACATAATGTGATCCTGATTCGTTAAGATTGTACCGAATGTCAGTCCTGGTATTGTCGTCTGTGGGTTTTACCTGCGCCATTGAAACTGAGCCGGTAAGCAAGAAAATAGAAAGTATTTTTTTCATTTATTGACATGAATGTTTTTGCAAGCCTGAATCATAAGGCACGTTCGGGTAGTGCTATACTTGTTTTTTTCTGCATCTTCTCCCAGGTTTTTGCCCAGGAAACACCGCCTTTGGTCAACTATTATTCGTCAGAATACAAGGCCCACAATCAAAATTGGGCGATCAGCCAAAGCTCTGATGGGATCATATATTCCGCTAACTCAGACGGTTTGATGGAGTACGACGGGGCTTCGTGGAAGCTGTATCCGCTACCCGACGGACAGATCGTACGCACCGTACTTTGCGACCAGGTTACCATTGTACCGCCACTTGCGGGCAAGACTAAGCGCCCCCCCGTGCAGGAGCAGCGCATTTACGTCGGCGGCTTCTCTGAATTTGGCTACTGGCTGCGCGCGGCTGACGGACAATTGAAATATCATTCGCTTAGTAAAAAAGCCAATTTCAAAAGTCTTAAAACCGAAGAGATCTGGCATATTCTCAAAACTCCCGAGTACATCTACTTCCAGTCATTTGCGAAAATCTACCGGTACGACGGGCAAAACCTGACCGAAATGCAGGCGGATGGGAATTTCATGTTCCTTCGCTATGTACATAATCGCGTACTGGTACCGGTTATCGACAAGGGAATTTATGAGCTGAAAGGCGCGGTCTTCTCGCGGCTGCCGGGTACCGAGTCACTTGCGACCTCTATAATCTCCTCCATGCTTCCGCTTCCGGGCAAGCGCATCCTGATCACAACTACCAAAAACGGGCTTTTTATCTGGCAAAATGGTGTACTAACTCCCTGGCAGATCCCGGTTTCGGAGGAGTTGAAGCAGAATATCATTAACAAAGCGATCATACTCTCACGGGACAGCAGCCTTGTACTCGGTACAATTCAGAACGGTGTTTATGTGTTGTCGAAAAACGGAGAGGTAAAGTATCGTTTTAACAAGACAACGGGCTTGCAAAACAATACCGTTATCGCGCTCTCTGAGGATCGCCACAAGAAGCTTTGGATTGGAATGGACCAGGGAATCAGCCTTGTAGCAATGTCGTCGCCCGTTATTTCCTATCAAACAAACGACAATCCGCTCGGCTCCACTTACGCGGCGGCTATCTGGAGAGGCAAACTTTACGTCGGTTCAAACAAAGGTGTTTTTGTAAAAAAATGGCTTTCGTCCGAGCCTTTCCGGGCAGTTCCCGGATTGGAAGGACAGACGTGGATGCTGAAAGTGTTCGACGATCAGCTGCTCTGCGGACATAATGATGCTACGTATAGCATTGAAGAGAATGGGATCAGGAAGGTGTCCAATATTACCGGTGGCTGGATTATGTTACCGATCAAAAGCGAAAATGACACATTGCTGCTACAAGGCGCGTACAATGGACTGCACACTTACAAGAAAAACGCACAGAACCAATGGACGTACGCATATCCCGTGAAAGGGGTACCTCCTACGCCCATCCGGCAGATTGCTGAGGATAAAAACGGTTTTTTCTGGCTAGCACATGCTTATAAAGGTCTTTTCCTGAGCCAGCTCACACCCCGCCTGGACTCTGCATTAAAATGGCAGGAGTTCCGTTCACCGGCCGATATACCCAGTGAGTTTTCAGTCGAGCTGTTCAACTGGCGGAAGAAAATACATATCCGGTCTGCCAATACATTCCTTGAACCCGAGGGGCAGCAAAGTTTGAAAACGAGTACCGACTTCATGCCCGAAGAAGAAGCATTCAAAGTACGTACTGGTATTGGCGACGATTGGTTTAAAGTTTTCATGAATAGGGTCACGTTCTATTCGCCCGGCAACAGACCCCGCGATTTGTCTTTGAAACTGGTCCGGAATAGCGAGACGATTATCCCGGTGACAAAAAACCATTACTTTTTATGCCTGGATAATGGCTATGCGCTATACGACAGATCTTCCGATACTGACGCCGGTAATACTGATTCCGCGCCCATGATCCGCAAAGTTGCCAACCTGCGCAACCTGTCTGAAACTTATGCAGTGACCAATAATCCGACTCTGCCCAGGGATGTGCGCGCGGTTCGAATCTCGTATTCCGTACCCGAATATGGCCGTAACATCCAGTACAGGTATCGTTTGAAGGGGTTGACGGATCAATGGTCGGAATGGACAGATCAGAACTTTGTCGAATTTACCAACCTCGAATCGGAAGATTATGTTTTCGAAGTTCGCAGCAACCTCAACGATCTGATTACTTCCTACCGTTTCAGTGTCCAGCCCCTCTGGCGCGAAACGCTGTTCGCAAGGAGCCTTTTTACCATTCTGATCGTAACAGCCCTGTTTGGATTGATCTTTTACCAGGAAAAGCGCCTCGCCCGTCACCGCAAAAGGCTGATTGAGGAACAGGAAGAAAAACTCCGGCAGCAGCGACTTTCCAGTGAAAGGCAAATTATGCAGATCCAGAATGAGAAGCTGCAAAGTGAAATTCAGAGTAAAAGTCAGCAACTCAGCAATGTTGCTATCAACGTGGTGCGGAAGAATGAGATCCTGGAAGAGATCAGTAACGAACTCAAACAGGTGAAAGCCGAACTCGGCCACCAACTGCCCAACATCCATTACCAAAAGTTACTGCACAGCATTGAGCGCAATGTAGCCGGCAAAGATGACTGGGAGCTTTTCGAGCAAAACTTTGATGAGGTACATGAACAGTTCTTCAAGCGGCTTCGTCAGCTCTCCCCCACCATCTCTCCATCCGAGCTCAGACTTGCTGCTTGTTTGCGCATGAATTTATCCACTAAAGAAATGGCGCCCGTACTTGGGATTTCCATCCGGGGTGTGGAAATAAAGCGCTATCGCCTCCGCAAAAAGCTGGGTTTGGGCAACGATGACAATCTCGTCCAGTTTATGATGGATGTTTGATACGATAGGACTTATCTACTACAAAGCCTGTTTAATCTTAATAAACCTTGCATTATTCCCAGTGATGTAGTGGTGATGTAGTTCATTTCTTGATTTCCCTCTCACTTCGGATTTAAATTTGAAGTCAATTAATTCCTTTAATAGTTCAATCAACTTTATTGATACCAAATGAAAACTACTGTACGGTTACTGTACATGCTTGTTTTCCTGGCGATCGGGACTTCATCCTTCGCCCAGGAAATAGATGTGACAGGAAAAGTAACATCCGCAGCAGACGCTTCGCCACTTCCGGGAGCAAGCGTGCTTATAAAGGGTACTACAACGGGCGTACCAACTGATGCCGAAGGTAATTTTGCAATCAGGGTCCCTTCTGGCCAGGCAGTGCTGGTATTCTCGATGATCGGGATGACAGCACAGGAAGTTACGGTGGGTACGCAAACTGTCATCAACGTCGGACTTCAAGAAGATGCGAGAGCGTTAAATGAAGTTGTTGTTGTGGGTTATGGTAGCCAGCGCAAGCTAGATGTGACGGGCTCTGTCGTTCAGATCAAAGGTGAAGACATATCCCGGCAACCTTCGATGAATGCGGTGAGCGGCTTACAGGGAAAGGTGGCTGGTGTGCAGATCAACAACTCAGGAAAGCCTGGGGAAGCTCCTCAGATCAGAATCAGGGGTGTGGGTACGGCTTATGGAAGTGCTAACCCGCTTTACGTAGTGGATGGCGTCTGGTTTGACGATATCAGCTTCCTGAACTCCGGGGATATCGAAAGCATGAACATCCTGAAAGATGCGTCAAGTCAATCCATTTACGGTGTTCGCGCTGCGAATGGAGTTGTTCTGATTACGACTAAAAAAGGCAAGTCCGGGAAAGCAGTTGTGGATTACAATGGCTTCGTAGGCTTCCAAAAAGTAACTAACCAGATCAAAATGGCGAATGGGAAAGAGTACGCTACGATGGTCAATGAGCTGAGCAATATCAATGGGAAGGAGAATATTCTTGACCCAAACCAGTTTGGCGAAGGTACTGATTGGTACGACCAGATTTTGAGAACGGCCAAGGTCACCAATCACCAGCTTTCAATCAGCGGCGGAGGAGAAAAATCGAGCTATAACTTCTCACTTGGATACCTGGATCAGGATGGTGTTGTTCAGAAAAACAACTTCAAACGCTACACAGCCCGCCTCCAAAATGATTTTCAGGTATTGAAGAGCTTGAAAGTAGGTTATACTGCCACAGGCTCTTTCAGCAAATCGAAAGACGAAGCAGGTGGAATTTTCAGACAACTGTACACTGCGGCTCCCATTGTGCCTGTGTATAAACAAGATGGTTCTTATGGCGATCCAAATGACTTCAATCTCGGAGATGCCAACAACTTCAACCCACAGGTTACCATCGACTACTACAACCAGAACACGAAAAGGACTTTGTTGACCGGTAATGCCTACGCAGAGTTCACTCCTATGAAAGGTCTGACGTTCAAAACAAGCTTGGGTGGCCGGTACTCGCAGGATGAAACACGCTTTTACAACCCCGAGTATGCTGCAACGTTCAAGCAGCGCAACACGACCAGCTTGCTAAGTTTTACCCGTCCGCAGGCACGCTACTGGATCTTTGAAAACACATTGACTTATACCAAAGAATTCGGACAGCATAGCTTCACTGCCCTTTTAGGCCAATCAGCCCAGCGTGATCAGTCTTACAAGCTGACTGCAACTGCATTGAACGTTCCATATAGCAGTGAAGGCGATTTGTACCTGTCGCTTGGTAATACCGAAGGCCGCAACGTACTGGATGAAGGTGATCTGGGAACATATGCGTCTTATTTTGGTAGGGTAAATTACTCCTTTGGCGATCGCTACCTGATCAATGCTTCGCTTCGTGCTGATGGTTCTTCCAAGTTCTATCAGGGTGGAAATGCCTGGGGTTATTTCCCTTCTGTCGGAGCGGGCTGGGTGATCAGTAATGAGGCTTTTATGAAAAACCAAAACTTCTTTGACAACCTGAAAGTGAGAGGAAGCTGGGGTAAAATAGGAAATGCGTCAGTGCCTTCGAACCTGTCTACACTGACGGTAGCAACTGGCGGAAATCTGGCTGCTATTTTCGGAAACAACCTTATCAATACCGGCGCGAGCATTAACACCATCATCCCTCCTACCACTTACTGGGAACGCGGTGTGGGTACTGACGTAGGTCTGGAAGCAGCTTTCCTGAAATCGCGGCTGACAGTTGAACTTGATTATTATATCAAGAAAACTGAAAGAGCCATTTTCGATATCCCAGTACTGGCTTCCATTGGTACACAATCAGGACGTATCGTTGGTAACCAGGCTGATTTCCAAAACAAAGGCTTTGAGTTTGCTTTGAACTGGAGAGATGAAATCAGTAAAGACCTTTCTTACAGCATCGGTGTTAATGGCGGCTTCAATGAGAATAAGGTACTTGCAGTAACCAGTGGTGCCAACCCGATCTATGACGGTGGTGTTGGACTTACCAGCGGCGCTCTTGCAACCCGTACCCGCGTTGGTGACCCAATCGGTTCTTTCTACGGATACGTTGTGGACGGAATTTTCCAGAATCAGGATGAAATCGCCAAGTCGGCACAGCCAACTGCTAAGCCAGGTGACTTCCGGTACCGTGATATAAGTGGTACTTCGGGTACGCCTGACGGTGCTATTACAGGTCTTGACAGACAAGTAATCGGCAACCCGAATCCAAAGTTTACTTATGGGATCAATACCAACTGGAATTACAAGAACATAGATCTGATGCTCGATTTCCAGGGCGTTTCCGGAGTTGATGTTTACAATGCAAACCTGGGCTGGCGCTATGGTAACGAGAACTTCACAAAGGATTTCTTTGACAACCGCTGGCATGGCGAAGGTACCTCAAACACCTATCCTTCGGCTAACATTGGCGGTGGTGTTAACTACTCTCCAAGTACATTCTACGTACAGAGCGGCAGCTATTTCAGAGTAAGGAATGCGCAGCTTGGTTACACACTGCCACAGTCGTTTAACGAAAAGCTGAAAATCCGCAAGCTGAGAATCTATGCAAATGCGCAGAATGCTTTGAACTTCTTCAAGTACAAGGGATTGTCGCCGGAAGTGAGAGCAAATGAGAACAAGCCGACGCAAGCTGGAATTGACGCGAATGTGTACCCGTTATCGGCTACTTACAACTTCGGTATCAATGTTACTTTCTAATATCAGAATCAACATGAATTATATCAATTTTAAAAACCATATCAGAAAAGCCGGCATGTATTTCGGGCTGGCTGGTATGCTGATCATCCCAGCGGCTTGCGACGAAAGCTTCCTGGACACAGACCCGCAGGGAAAACAGGCAGGCGCCGTTTTCTGGCAAAATGAAGGAGATGCAACAAAGGCAGTCAATGCGATGTATGCCAATCTCCGTAGCTGGAACAACACGGCATTTGCGGCGATCTCCATTGAAAGTGTAGGTTCCGACGATGCAGAGAAAGGTTCGACTGCTTCCGATGCTCCATTCTTTAACCAGTACGATCAATTTACGGTAGGATCAACTGACGGACAGCTGCTTGGATTCTGGGAGGGACAGTACCAGAACATCAACTACGCAAATCAGGTAATTACCAATATTCCGGCGATCAGCATGGACGAGGCATTGAAAACCCGCTATATAGCGGAAGCCAAGTTTGTACGTGCTTATTCTTACTTCCGTCTGGTCAGGGCTTTCGGTGACGTACCGCTTCGTTTGACATTGCCGAAGGATGCTACCGAATATAACATTCCCCGTACTCCGAAAGCGGAAGTTTACGCTGCTATTGAGCAGGATTTGGCTGATGCAACAGCAGCATTGCCGGTTAACTATGGTGCAGCGGACATCGGTCGCGCAACAAAAGGAGCCGCACAGTCCCTTCATGCAAAAGTAGCGATGTACCAGGCAAAGTGGCAGCAGGTATTTGACCTGACTAACCAGGTGATTGCTTCGGGACAATATTCTCTTTTCCCTTCTTACGAAGCACTTTTCCGTGTTCCGAATGAGAATTCTGTTGAGTCAATTTTTGAGATACAGAATGCATTGGTTGAGTCGAATAAAGACGTGTCTAATTCGCAATACTCGCAGGTTCAGGGGGTACGTGGTGTGGTAGGTGGAGGCTGGGGCTTCAATGTACCTACACAAGCTTTGGCTGATTCATTCGAAACAGGTGATCCGAGACGTGACGCAACAATCATTTTCCGCGGCGAAACAACTCCCGCCGGCGATGTAATACCTGCGGTCGGTGATAATCCGATGTACAACCAGAAATCCTACGTTCCATTCAGCATGTTCATCACAGGCTTTAACGAAGGTGCTCAGCAGAACATTCGCGTTATACGTTACGCCGAAGTATTGTTGATGAATGCAGAGGCTGCTAATGAACTCGGAAATGCTACTCAGGCCCTGGTGTCGCTCGAAATGGTTCGTGCCCGCGCAAGAGGTACTTTGAAAAATGTATTGCCAAAGGTTACAACCACGGAAAAAGCGGCTTTGCGGAATGCGATCTGGCGTGAGCGGCATGTTGAGCTGGCCATGGAGTTTGACAGATATTTTGACGTAATCCGCCAGGGACGAGCTGCACAGATCTTTGGACCAAAAGGCTGGAAAGCGAACAAGAATGAAGTTTGGCCAATCCCGCAAAACGAAATTGACCTGAGCGGCGGACTTCTGGTGCAGAACCCTGGTTATTAATTGAAGTGAACAGTGAGTGGATGGGTTTAAAAGAAATAATGCCTTTTAGAAAATTAGTTCTTCTCGGAGCTTTGATCTGGTTTGGGATTTCCTGTAATACAAAGGATGATCCTGAGCCGGCAGCTCCGGCGAAACCCTCCACTTTCACACTAAGCAGCCTGGATGTAAATGGTGCATTCTCAGGCTATGAATACACGGATGTGAGCCTGAAACCCAATCTCAGGTTCACATTTTCTTCTGCCCTCAGCGATGCGTCTCTTGCCAGCGGACTTACTTTCGTAGCAAACTCAGGTGAGAAGGTGCCATTCTCTGCTACGCTTGAAGATGGAGATAGTACCATTGTAATTGTACCAACCGGCAATCTCCAATTTCTCAATGCATACACGGTTTCGGCCACGTCGGCGCTGAAATCAAAATCCAATGCGACGCTTGCCAATGCAGTTACGTTAAGCCTGCATACTCAGCTTGATAGTACCGACAAATTTCCGGTGATCACAGATGACGCATTGCTCACTTTGGTGCAGCAGCAAACCTTTAAATACTTCTGGGACTTTGCACATCCGGTGAGCGGACTCGCCAGAGAACGGAATAGCTCAGGCGATGTTGTCACAAGTGGTGGAAGCGGATTCGGGATTATGACAATTCCGGTGGCGATTGAACGCAAGTTTATTACACGTACGGCCGGGCTTGAAAGAATGCAGAAGATTACTGCCTTCCTGAAAGACAAAACGCAGAAATTTCACGGCGCATTTCCTCACTGGCTCAATGGAGGAACTGGTTCCGTGGTTCCTTTTAGTGAGAAGGATAATGGGGCCGATCTGGTTGAAACTTCCTTTTTAATCCAGGGGCTGCTTACAGCCAGGCAATACTTTAATGCAAACAATGCAGCCGAGGCCAAACTGCGGGCGGACATTACTGCAATCTGGGAGGGTGTGGAATGGGATTGGTTTACAAAAAACGATGAAAAGGTACTCTACTGGCATTGGGGCCCGACTTTTGGCTGGGACATGAACCACCAGATCCGCGGCTGGAACGAATCGCTGATCACTTATGTGCTCGCTGCTTCCTCTCCTACGCACAGTATTTCAAAGGAAGTATATGATAAGGGCTGGGCCAATTCCGGCGGGTTGAAGAATGGAAACAGCTACTTCAACATTCCGCTGCCTTTGGGAGAACCTTATGGAGGTCCGCTGTTCTTTTCTCATTATTCTTTTTTGGGATTAAACCCGACCGGTCTCCAAGATCAGTACGCTGCCTATTTTACCCAAAACAAAAATCATACGTTAATCAATTACAACTATTGCATTGCTAATCCGCGCGCGTTCTATGGATATAGTGATCAATGCTGGGGATTGACTGCCAGCGACATTCCTGCTGGTTACAACGCCAACTCCCCTGCCAGTGACAAGGGCGTTATCACACCTACCGCGGCACTTTCTTCATTTCCCTACACGCCGGCAGAGTCGATGAAGGCCTTGAAGTTCTTCTATTACAAACTTGGCGATAAGATGTGGGGCGAATACGGTTTTCGTGATGCATTCTCGTTGAAGGACCTCTGGTTTGCAGACTCTTACCTGGCCATAGACCAGGGACCAATTATTATAATGATTGAAAATCACAGAAGCGGGCTCCCCTGGAAGCTGTTTATGACCAATCCGGAAGTTAAATCCGGCCTCAAAAAGCTGGGATTCACAAGCCCGAACATCAATTAAGACATTTAACTACTCAATCATGAAGTTATCCTGTTATTACCTTCTTGGAATATTTTTGCTGTTCACCAACGTGGATAGCAATGCGCAAAAGAAGAAGAATACCGCTGCAAAAACAGTGGCATTCAGTGCCGCTGACCGGCCGAAAAATCTGTCAGATACCGCATTACTTGAACTTGTCCAGAAGCAGACTTTCCGCTACTTCTGGGAATTCGGCCACCCCGTAAGCGGCATGTCACGCGAGCGAAGCAATATCGCTTTTGAGTACGGCGACGAAGTAGTAACCACCGGCGGAACTGGTTTTGGTGTTATGGCGATGATCGTCGCGGCGGAAAGAAAGTGGCAGCCACGCGACTCAGTGGCCGCGCGCTTGTTGAAAATGGTGAAGTTTCTTTCCAAAGCTGATAGTTACCATGGGATTTTCCCGCACTGGCTCAATGGAGCAACCGGAAAAACAATTCCATTCGGTAGAAAAGATGATGGCGGCGACCTGGTTGAATCATCCTTTTTGTTCCAGGGATTGCTCGCTGCAAGGCAATATTTCGACGGTGAAAACTACGTGGAACGTGATCTCCGAAACCGCATTCAATGGTTATGGAGCGAAGCTGAATGGGATTGGTATACGCAGGGAAATGCAAATCAGCTGTACTGGCATTGGAGCCCTAATCATGGCTGGGCGATGAATTTTGAGCTTCGGGGATATAATGAAGCTTTGATCACGCACATACTGGCTGCGGCTTCCCCGCGTTACCCGGTTTCCGCACAGGTTTACCACAAATGCTGGGCACAAAGTGACCACTTCAAAAATGGGAAAGAATACCACGGCGTGAAGCTGCCACTTGGCTTCGATTACGGCGGCCCGTTGTTTTTCGCGCACTACTCATTTCTGGGATTGGACCCGCGACAGCTGAAAGACCAATATGCTGATTATTGGGAGCAGAATGTAAATCATACTTTGATCAACTATAAACATTGTGTAGCCAATCCCGGTAAGTTTAAAGGATACGGTGAAAATAGCTGGGGACTCACTGCCAGTGATACCTATAACGGGTACAATGCGCACTCACCGACAAACGACTTTGGTACCATTACGCCGACTGCCGCACTTTCCTCATTTCCATATACTCCAAAAGAATCAATGAAGGCGCTCCGGCATTTTTATGATGATCTGGGCGACAAGATATGGAGCGAATACGGTTTCGTGGATGCATTCAACGAGTCGCAGAACTGGTATGCAAAATCACATCTTGCCATAGATCAGGGACCGATCATTGTGATGATCGAGAACTACCGTACGGGCTTGCTCTGGAAGCTGTTTATGAAAGATAGCGACATTCAATCTGGGTTGAAAAAGCTTGGATTTGAGAGTCCCGCATTGCAGGTAAGTAGTAAAAATTGACAAGTTTTTGACCTAAATTAACCGAAAGACCAGCCAGTGGCTGGTCTTTCGGTTTTAAGGAATATAATTGTATCTTGATGGTGCTTTTTTGAGAATGAACCGCATGAAATTATGCATTCTTAATCCTCACAAACACTTTTGGCTATGAAATCCTGCTATCATAAGGTATGTTATATTTTCCTGTTCAACCTCATTTTTGCTTCTGCAAATGCACAGATATGGCAGGTTTCGGAGCCGGAGAATCTTCCCGTAAAGCGGCATGAAAATGCAATGGCCACTGCGAATGGAAAGCTATACCTTCTGGGTGGACGGGGCATCAAGCCCGTTGATGAATATGATTTCAAAAAAGATGCATGGACAAGCCTGGCGCCGAGTCCGCTTGAAATGAGCCACTTTCAGGCTGTCACTTATAAGAACGAGATCTACGTACTGGGCGCATTTACAGGCGGATATCCCCACGAGATCCCTATACCGGACATTTACATTTTCAATCCTGCCAAAAACGAATGGCGGAAAGGCGCACCTATTCCGGAGAACAGGCGTAGAGGCGCGGCCGGGGCATTTGTCATGAACGACAAGATTTATCTCGTATGTGGTATTCAGGACGGACACTGGGATGGACAGGTTACCTGGTTCGATGAATTTGATCCCGCCACAGGTACCTGGAAAACGCTGCCCGATGCTCCCCGCCCCAGAGACCATGTTCAGGTGGCAGTACTAAACGATAAAATGTATGTTGCAGGCGGAAGGTTATCAACCGCGAGAATCAATCAGGTATTGAATACCGTAATCGCGGAAGTGGATGTTTTTGATTTTAAAACAAGTAAATGGACTACCCTCCAGGCCGAAAACAACCTCCCTACGTTGCGGGCAGGAAATATGACGGTGGTTTATGATAACAAGATTGTTGTGATCGGCGGTGAGAGTGTTGCACACACAGAGGCACACAATGAAGTGGAAGCATTTAACCCGAAGACAAACAAATGGGAAAAGTTACCTGCGCTGCACCAGGGTCGCCACGGTACAGGCGCAGTAATTCTGAATAAAAAGATATACGTCGCAGCAGGATCTGCCAACCGGGGAGGCGGACCAGAGCTGAATGATATGGAAGTACTGAGTAAATAATTAATCCAAAACTACCGAATGAAACTACGCCATTCCATGTTGCTGCTCCTGCTTTCTGCGGCAACTTCCGGCTTTTCACAAAATCAGAAATTTACACATGCCGACACATTGCGGGGCGCCATCACACCGCAGCGCGCGTGGTGGGATTTGACTTACTACCATCTCAAAGTCACTCCCAATGCCAAAGACAGTACTCTGACGGGCAGCACTTCCATTACTTATAAAGTAATTCAACCGAATCAAAGCATTCAGGTTGATCTGCAGCAGCCGCTTCAAATCAGCAAAGTTACCCAGGGTGGTGAATCGCTGGAATTCAGACGTGACGGCAATGCATTCTTCGTTGACCTGAGGAAAAAGCAGGAAACCGGCAAAACCGAAACAATTGAAGTTTTCTATTCAGGAAAACCGCGGCTTGCAAAAAATCCGCCTTGGGACGGTGGCGTGCAATGGATACCTGATGGAAAAGGAAATACAATTATATCTACTTCATGTCAGGGACTGGGATCCAGCGTTTGGTGGCCCTGCAAGGATCACATGTACGACGAGCCCGACAGCATGAAGATCAGCATTACCGTTCCGAAGAATATGACGGATGTTTCAAATGGGAATCTGCTATCTGTTGTGGAAAATGATGATAACACGCGCACTTTCAACTGGGCGGTAAAGAATCCGATCAATAACTACGGGGTGAATATGAATGTCGCAGAATATGTGAGCTGGAAAGAAACATACAAGGGCGAAAAGGGCGATTTGCAGCTTAGCTATTATGTTCTTCCCAAGAATCTCGAAAAAGCGAAAGAGCAATTTAAACAGGCGCCCATGATGCTGAAAGCGTTCGAGCATTGGTTTGGCCCATACCCATTTTATGAGGATGGCTATAAGCTAGTTGAAGTTCCATACCTCGGAATGGAGCACCAGAGTTCGGTAACCTACGGAAACGGTTACCAGATGGGCTATCGTGGTAAAGATCTTTCCGGCACGGGCTGGGGTTTGAAATGGGATTTCATTATCATTCACGAAAGCGGTCATGAATGGTTTGCCAACAACATTACCTACAAAGATGTTGCAGACATGTGGGTCCACGAAAGTTTCACCAACTACTCGGAAAACCTTTATACTGAATACTATTTTGGCAAAAAGGCAGGTGCTGAGTACGTGATCGGCACCAGAAAGCTTATTGCAAATGAGTCGCCGATTGTCGGAATCTATGGTGTGAACCAGGAAGGCTCAAAGGATATGTACTACAAAGGCGGCAATATGCTGCATACGATACGGCAGGTTGTGAATGATGATGAAAAGTGGAGACAGGTTTTGAGAGGATTAAATAAAACTTTCTACCACCAAACCGTTGACGGTGCTCAGATCGAGGCTTATGTAAGTGAAAAGTCCGGCAAAAAGCTGGGCAAAGTATTTGACCAATACCTGCGCGATACCCGCATCCCTGCATTGGAATATGCATTTGGGTCAAAAGGAATGCAATACCGGTGGAGCAACGTAGTTGAGGGCTTTGATATGCCTGTAAAAGTGCAGATAGGAGCAGGAAAAGAAGACTTTATCTATCCTACTACCGAATGGAAAACGCTTAAAACAAAGTCAGAAAAGACGTTGACAGTTGACCCGAATTTTTACGTGGAGGCGAAGGAAGTAAAGGCTTCTTTATAGATCCCAACATTCCATTATCAGCATATCACCCTTTTGAGCTGAAATTCTTACCAAACCATCGGACTCGGCTTCATTACTGTTGCCGGCCCGGTGGCCAAGGGTCAATGTTTCGTTTTTCAGGTTGTATTTCAAACCGGCAGTTTTAATACCTTCCACAATTCCTACCGGTATCAATGAAATGGGGGTACCTGCTACATACCACTTTTCGAAAGTACCTGTAAGAGGGAATATTTTTGAATAATCGTCGAACATGACGAGTCGGATCCTATCCTTATAGCGCACCAGATTGGTAATGTTGGTTACAGCATGATCTGCCCGACGCCCGGTCGCCCACACGATATTAGCTGCCGGAAAGCCCCTTTCGATCAGAAAATCGATGCCTTTTTCAAGATCCGTTTTCTCAGTATCCGGTGTATTGACGATTTCAATCGGATGCTGTCGCTCCCGGATCGCTTCAAAATCATGGGGATCGTCAAAGTCTCCGAGCCAGACATCAATCTTGATCCCGAGCTCTAATACGCGATAAATCGCATTATCCAGCACAACGATAAACGGGCTCCATTCAAGCAGCTGCCCGAGCAGTTCTTCACTGCATGCTTCTCCGTTGGCGATAATCAGCGCCGGCTCCTGCTTTTCTTTTACTATATGGTGTGAGGACATTTCAATTTTTCAAACTTCTGACCAGCATAATCAATTCATCGAACCGCTGATCCATCTTGGTTTCGAACCTATCAAATCGGGCTTCCAAATTATCAAAGCGAGATTCAAGATTATCAAGGCGAGCCTCAATTTTATCCAGACGCTCCTCAATTTTATCCAAACGCTCCTCGATTTTATCCAAACGCTCCTCGACTTTGTCAAGCCTGGCCTCGACTTTGTCCAGCCGGACCTCCAACCTGTCAATTCTAATTTCGAGTCGATCAACCTTGTCTTCCAGCTTGTTAAACCTGATTTCAAGATTGTCAATACGTTTATGTACCTGGACAAACTCCTCCCTCATTTCGGCAAAGCCGGTATAAACAAGGGTTGTAAGGGTCGCCAGGCCGGTTGCTATCATTTCAATCTGTTTTCCATGTTCAACAAGGCTGATTTCCGCAAGATCAATCCGTTCTTCGATATACATATTCGTGTGCGTTAGTAAGTATAGTGTTGGTAAGACGCCGACAATATCCTTACAAAAACAACAACGAACAATCTATTGATAAGGGAATTTTCTAACGGTTCAAACCCCTAATTCCTTCGCCCTATTCCAGTACTCGTCCATTTCTTCGAGCGACATATCTGACAGCGATTTACCGTCTGCTTTGGAAGCTTCTTCCAAAAACTGAAAGCGCCGTATAAACTTCTTGTTAGTCCGTTCCAATGCAGTTTCCGGATTAATATCTACAAAACGCGAATAATTGACAAGTGAAAAAAGCAGGTCTCCAAACTCTCCTTCTGCCTCTTTCTGATCAATTGTGTCCCCGGATTCAATATCGAAATGCGCTTTGAATTCCTGTAATTCCTCCTGTACCTTTTCCCAAACCTGCTGCTTCTCGTCCCAATCGAATCCGGCCCCTCTTGCTTTTTCCTGAATGCGCATTGCTTTTACCAAAGCCGGCAAAGAGGTTGGTACACCTGAAAGAACGGATTTGTTACCTTCCTTCAACTTCAATTTCTCCCAGTTCTGCTTCACAGCCTCTTCCGAATCGGCGATCGTGTCGCCATAAATGTGGGGATGACGCGAAATCAGCTTGTCGCAAATTGCATTCAAAACATCCCTGATATCAAAAGTAAAGGCTTTTTCAGGATCATTTTCAGAAGCTATTTTGGCATAAAAAACCAAATGCAGCATCACGTCGCCAAGTTCCTTTTTTATCTCGGGCAAATCGTTATCCAGGATCGCATCCGACAGCTCATAAGTCTCTTCAATCGTCAGGTGCCGCAAACTTTCCAGCGTTTGTTTCCGGTCCCAGGGGCATTGCTCCCTGAGCTCATCCATAATAGTTAGCAGCCTGTCAAAAGCCATAAGCTGTTGCTGGCGGGCTTCTGTCAGCTCACTGAATTGTTTTTCCATACAACAAATATAAAGCTGAACCAGGTCAGTTGGCGACCAATGAAGGAATTTGAAAGCTGGTCTGAATGAGGTTGCTGGCGCACTTGGCAATTATCTTGCCCTCGGGAGTTGTAAGCCTGCCCTCTACATGAATAATGTTTTTACCAACCCTCACGATATTGGAATGTGCAATGAGCACATCACCTGGAAAGGCGGGATTGAGGAAGTCACAGTTGAGGTTAACGGAAGTAAATGCATACTCCCTGCCGAGCGCAAAAACCATAGTACCCACAATCTCATCCAGGATGGTAGCCGCCATTCCGCCGTGCAGCGTACCCATCGGATTACACATATCCGGCCTCACGAGGTACTCGATCTGCATCATTCCCTCTTCGATGTTCAACAGCTTCCCATTGAGCCACTGCGCTACCGGGGAGAAATTCTGCTGCATATTCTTGCCTATATACTGGCGCAAAAAACTGATACGTTCGTTTTCCATTATCATGAAGATCCGGGATCCTGATTGCAAAAAGAAATAGTTGCCCGGCCCGGAAAAGTGAGATTTTAAAAATAGTAATTATCATAGAAATATCTATGGTTCAAAGTCATTATTGTGGATTTAATTGCTATGTTTTGAAGGTTATTACTACCTTTACCGGAGTTTTTGCCAGAGATAAAAGCATACCCATATATGAATTTTACGTTATCGCAGGTTCCTGACCGTTCCCAAAAACCCCGTGAAAAGGGATTGACAATGGTAATGGATAAAGGGCTCAGTATCAGGGAAACAGAGGATATGTTATCAACTTCATCTCCTTACATTGATATCGTAAAGCTGGGCTGGGCAACTTCTTACGTCAGCCCCAATCTCAATGAAAAGCTGGCAGTCTACAAGAGTGCCAACATTCCGGTCTACTTTGGTGGTACTTTGTTTGAAGCGTTTGTTGTAAGAAACCAATTTGACGATTACCGGAAACTGCTTGATAAATACGATTTAAAATACGCAGAAGTTTCTGACGGTTCCATTGAAATGCCGCAGGATGTTAAATGCGAATACATCAACAAATTGTCCAAGCAGGTGACCGTTCTTTCGGAAGTAGGTTCAAAGGACGAGAACAAAATCATCCCTCCTTATAAATGGATACAGCTGATCAAATCCGAACTACAGGCTGGTGCGTGGAAGGTAATTGGCGAAGCGCGCGAATCGGGTAATGTAGGTTTGTTCCGTGCGAGCGGCGAAGTGCGCCAGGGCCTGGTGGAAGAGATCCTTACCGAAATTGCATTCGAAGATATGCTTTGGGAAGCACCGCAGAAGTCACAGCAGGTCTGGTTTGTCAAACTGCTGGGCGCAAACGTGAATCTCGGAAACATTGCACCAAGTGAGCTGATCCCGCTTGAAACAATCCGCCTTGGATTACGTGGGGATACGTTCAACCACTTCCTGAATGCGAAGACCAAACAAAAATGGAAAATTGATTCCAAATAAGTAAGACGCTTTTTCACTCACTCAATTTAGCTATGGAATTTCTGAGGCAGTTTATTGACATTTTCCTCCACCTGGACAAGCACCTTTTCGACATTGTCCAGCAGTACGGAACGCTCACCTATCTGATACTTTTTC
Source organism: Dyadobacter sp. Leaf189 (assembly GCF_001424405.1). Classification (GTDB taxonomy): domain Bacteria; phylum Bacteroidota; class Bacteroidia; order Cytophagales; family Spirosomataceae; genus Dyadobacter. Next base: position 746,383 of record NZ_LMPS01000001.1, on the reverse strand, counting down.
TGATCGTATTTACAGAAACCGGACTCGTTATCATGCCGCTTCTACCTGGCGATTCGCTGTTATTCGCCGCCGGCGCCATTGCTGCCAATGAAAGTACCGGTCTAAATGTCTGGCTTATTATTATCATTCTTATTATAGCCGCACTGCTGGGAGATAACCTTAACTATTTTGTAGGTAAAAAACTGGGCGGGGAAATCAAGAAGCGGGAACGAATTCTTTTCTTGAAAAGGGAATACCTGGAAAAAACAGAAGCATTTTACGAAAAACACGGCGGAAGCACCGTGATCATGGCGCGGTTCATTCCTATCGTGCGTACCGTGGCGCCATTTGTGGCCGGAGCCGGAAGCATGAACTACTCCAAATACATTGTTTATTGCATCGTCGGAGCAATCCTCTGGGTACCCTCACTGACACTCCTGGGCTTCTTTTTCGGGAATATGGAGATTGTTAAAAAGAACTTCGAACTTGTCATTTTCGGCATCATCGGGTTCTCATTACTACCAATGATTTTCGGCTACTTCAAAAGCAAATTCGCGAAGCCGAGGGTGGCTTAGTAGGACTTCGGCTTTCGGCTTTATACTTGCTGGCTATTGGCTGTTAGCTATTGGCTGTTAGCTCTTTTAAGAATTTAACAAAAATGCCTGGTTTGAAAGCCAGGCATTTTCTTTGTACTTTGATATCTATTTTAGGCTAACAGCTAACAGCTAACAGCTAACAGCTAACAGCTAACAGCTAACAGCTAACAGCTAACAGCTAACAGCTAACCAGCCGAAGTCTGACAGCCGACAGCCGATGTCCTCCTTAGCTTCTCGAATAGTTCGGTGCCTCCTTCTGAATCATGATATCGTGCGGGTGGCTTTCTTTTACGCCGGCAGAAGTGATTTTCACGAACTGGGCTTTTTGCAAAGTTGCAATATCTCCCGCTCCGCAGTAACCCATTCCCGCTTTCAAGCCACCTACCATTTGATATACAATCTCTGAAACCTTTCCTTTGAATGGAACTCGGCCGACAATTCCTTCTGGTACCAGCTTTTTCACATCGTCTTCCGCATCCTGGAAATAACGGTCTTTCGAACCATCTTCCATTGCTTCCACCGACCCCATTCCACGATAGGCTTTAAACTTCCTGCCTTCGTAAATTACAATTTCACCTGGCGCCTCGTCGCTTCCTGCGAGCATCGAGCCGATCATGATCGTACTTGCTCCGCCGGCTAGCGCTTTTGTCATATCTCCTGAAAAACGGATACCCCCGTCAGCAATTACTGGAACATCTGTTCCTTTCAATGCCTCTGCCGCCCACATCACTGCAGTCAGCTGAGGAACACCGATACCTGCGATAATCCGCGTGGTACAGATACTTCCTGGTCCCACTCCTACCTTCACCGCATCAGCACCTGCGTCGGCCAGCGCTTTGGCACCTTCGCCGGTGGCAACGTTACCTGCAATTACGTCCAGTTTCGGGAATTGTGCTTTAACAGACTTCAAAGCCGCTATTACACCTGCTGAATGTCCGTGTGCAGTATCAAGACTGATCACGTCCACACCAGCTTTAACCAATGCTTCAACCCGTTTCAGAAGATCGGCAGTAACACCTACTGCTGCTCCTACACGGAGGCGGCCGTATTCGTCTTTACATGCATTTGGGTGAGATTTGCGTTTCAGGATATCCTTGTAGGTAATCAAACCAGTCAAACGGTACTCTGAATCAACGATTGGGAGTTTTTCGATTTTGTACTCTTGCAGGACCTTCTCAGCGTCGTCGAGTGATAAGCCGTCGGAAGCCGTGATCAGGTTTTCTTTCGTCATAATCTCCGTAACCGGCTTGGTCATTTCCTTTTGAAAACGTAAGTCACGGTTCGTGAGGATACCAACCAGCTTGTGATCCTTGTCAATCACCGGAATACCGCCGATTTTGAATTCGCGCATAATCTGGTGTGCATCGCCAAGCGTTGCAGTATCGTTGAGCGTGATCGGATCGAGGATCATTCCGCTCTCAGACCTTTTCACTTTCCGTACCTGCTCAGCCTGCGCTTCCAGGCTCATGTTTTTATGGATTATTCCAATACCGCCTTCCTGGGCCATTGCGATAGCCAGGTCAAATTCGGTTACAGTGTCCATCGCTGCTGATACTAATGGAATGTTCAGCTCGATGTTACGCGTAAGCTTGGTTCTAGTTGTTGTATTGCGAGGAAGAATTTCTGAATAACCAGGTATTAGAAGAACGTCGTCGTAAGTGAGGGCCTCGAAGAGGACTTTGGATGGGTCTGTGCTCATAGCAAATAAACGATTGTTATTTGCCGGGCAAAATTAGCTATAAGTTTGGAGTCGACCAAAAAAAGTACAAAACAACTGTTCTTAAAAATTATTAAAAAAAAGGTAAAACGGTTTAGGGGTTATAGCCGGTTAATTGACTATACCTTTGTATTCCCATACTTGCGGGCACTTGATGAAGCCAATATTGACCGACGAACAGCTGGTGACTCAGCTCTCCCAAAGCAGCAAACCTGCTTTTGAGGAGATCTATAACCGGTACTGGTACAAGCTGTTCTGCATTTCATATCACCAGACAGGCTCGAAAGAAGAAGCGGAAGAGTTGGTGCACGATTTGTTCGAGAGTCTTTGGAACAGAAGGCTGGAAAGCAACATCAAACATTTGAGCTCCTATCTCGTCATTTCGCTCAAATACCTGATCACAAATCTTGTGAAATCGCGCATTACCTGGCGGAAATATCAGGAATACGTACTTCTTAATAAAATGCAGGAGATTTCTTCCACCGAAGACAATGTCCAATTCAATGATCTTTCGGCGGCAATTGACCGGGCTATGAAAAAACTGCCTGCAAAAACCAGCCGCGTTTTTCAGCTGAGCAGGTTTGAAAATCAATCTGTCAAAAGCATTGCCAAAGAACTTCACATTTCAGAGAAGGCGGTGGAATACCACATTACCAGGTCGCTCAAATTACTGCAAGACGATCTGTGGATTTACCAAACCGATAATTGAGCATTCTCAACAACTAATGAACCAATACGATTTTCAGAAAACTTTAAACAGGTATTTGTCAGGGCAGCATTCTCCCGAGGAAGAGGACTTTATTATGGAGTACCTGAAAGCTAACCCTCTGGATGAAACGCCCGTTTTTGAAAATGAAAAAGAGGTTATAGGTAGAAACTTAAAGGGCCGGGTGCTCCGGTCTGCATTCGGGAAAACGCTTTTTCAAAGATCCTTGCCCTGGTTGGCGGCGGCGGCTTCTGTTCTGTTAATTGCAGGTACCTGGTTTTTCATATCGAAAGAAAGTCAATCTGAAACATTCGCAGCGGCGGAGACTGATAACCGCAATGAACTGGTTGAAATCAGGAATACATCCGGCAAGGCGCACCCGTTTACATTGGAAGACGGCAGCGTAGTTACATTAAAGAAAAACAGCAGTTTGAGTTACCCGTCGCATTTTGGCAACAAAAACCGGACTGTTTACCTCCATGGCGAAGCTTTTTTCCAGATTAAAAGAAACACTGCCAAACCTTTCATCGTGTCCACCGGAAATTTGGTAACCAAGGTGCTGGGCACCAGTTTCAACGTAAAATCGTATGATAAGTCGGGCTCGGTAGAAGTGCAGGTAAAGTCAGGAAGAGTATCCGTTTATGAAGGCTCGGGCAACGGTACTGCTAACAGGAACGGGGTAATATTAACACCGAACCAGCGCATTGTTTTTGATAAAAAATCGAGGAAAATGGAACTGTCAATTGTTGAAAACCCCCTGCTGGTAATCCCGGCGGCCGAAACGGAACACGGGTTTTCTTTCGCGGACATTCCTGTTAAAAATGTTTTCTCAGCCCTTGAAAAATCGTACGGAATCGATATCGTGCTCGAAAACGATACGGCAGATTCCTGCCTTTTCACCGGGGATTTAAATGGACTAACCTTGTTCCAGCAGCTTGACCTGATCTGCAAGTCGGCCAACATTTCCTATGAGCGACGCGGAACTGCCCTGTTTGTCCAGGGTGCAGGTTGTGTGGATTAATACCTTAAATGGCGGTGATGCTCGAACATCACCGCCGCAATAAACAGTTGTCTTTGCCTCTTAAAACAAAAACCTTTAAAACTATGCATAAAAAAATACCCACCAAACGGGTTGTTTACAAAGTCATGAGCACTACAGTTAAACAACTGCTTATCGCGATTATATGCTGCGGTATTTCCTTTGCGCACGCCACCCGCGCACAGGAACTGCTCAACAAGGAAGTCGCCTTGAAGCTTGAATCCCAGGAGATCAAAAAGGTTTTACAACAGATCGAGAAACAGGCCGATGTTAAATTCGTATATAGTACATCGAGCATTCAGCGGGTGCAGAATGTGACTGTCAAAGAACTGAGAGGACCATTGAGCCGCGTTCTGGATCAGCTGCTTACTCCATTGAATGTATCTTACGAGGTCGTGGGCGGCTCGCGGATCCTTTTGAGAAAGAAAACACCTGCGGCAGTCGGCAGCAATGCAGCCACTTCGTCGCTGTCGGAGATTGACAGGACTGTCTCCGGTAAAGTGGTAGATGAAAAAGGAGATGGATTGCCGGGAGTTAATATCCTGCTTGTAGGCACTCAGGTGGGAACTTCTACCAACGAAAACGGCGAGTACCGCATTACAGTCCCGGACCAGAATGCAACGCTGAAATTTTCTTTCATCGGTTATGTGAGTCAGGAAGTTGTAGTGGACAAGGAACTGATGAACATCGCATTGGCCCCTGATGTAAGTGCATTGCGGGAAGTTGTGGTAGTCGGTTATGGTACACAGGAAAAAAAGGACATTACCGGCGCAGTATCTTCTGTAAAGGGCGCTGATTTTCAGAATCTTCCTTCCGGTGGTGCCCAGCAGGCGCTGCAAGGTCGCGCGGCGGGTGTGAATATTGTTCGAAATGGCGGTGCGCCGGGCGACGCAGGTTCCATCCAGATCCGCGGCTTTGGTACTGTCAATAACTCCTCTCCGCTGGTTGTGATCGACGGGGTGCCTTCGGGGACAATGAATGACGTGAACCCGAATGATATAGAGTCAATCGAAATCCTGAAAGATGCTTCTGCCTCCGCCATTTACGGAACGCGCGCAGCCAATGGGGTTATTATTGTTACGACCAAAAGAGGCCAGTTCGACAAGCCGATAAGTGTTACATTGAACAGCTATGCAGGTGTAACCAACCGCATTAAAACGCTCGACGTACTTACCGCAGATTCACTCGCGGCTATTAAACGTGAAGCATATAAAAATGATAACCTGCCGGTTCCGGCGATCTGGAATGATAAACAATACCAGACGCAGCTTACCAACTGGCAGGATGAACTGCTGACCCAGGGAACAACCCAGAACTACGATATCTCTCTTCGGGGCGGCGGCAAGTATTCGTCTTTTGCGATTTCAGGGGGCTATTATAAAGAAACCGGTATTATCGAGAAGTCAAAGTACGAACGTTTGAACTTCCGCATTAATTCTGACCATAAAGTAGGTAACCGCATTAAAATCGGCCAGAATTTCCAGTTCAGTAACACACACAATGTTGGGCCAGATACGCAATCGTCCCAAACGGGCTTGCTCTGGAGTGCAATTCGTTTTCACCCTGGTTTGCCCGTCAAAAATGCAGATGGCTCCTATGGTTCTACCCAGGGGATAGGCGCGTTTGGTGATATCAACAACCCGATTTTTACGGTAGATACCCAGGATAAAGACAATGCACGCAACCGTTTTCTCGGCAATGTCACCGGCGAGCTTGAAATCCTGTCGGGCCTAACGCTCCGCGCAAATGTGGCCGTTGATGCTACTTTCGGTGATAGCCACAATTTTGACATTAAGATCAACGATCAGTTCCGCACCAACTCCTATAACCAGCTCACCCTGGGCCACGAAAAAACGTGGTCGTTTTTGCAGGAATACTTCCTGAATTATGACAAAAAATTCGGCTCTCATTCTTTGAACCTGACGGGCGGCTTTACTTCCCAGACTTTCAATAGTGTCTACTCCAATCAATGGGGACGCGACTTTGCGAGTGAAGATCCTTCCCTGCGTTACATGCAATATGCGGGAACAATCGTGTCGGTGCCTTTGAACAATGGCGGAAACGGCGGACGGAGCTACGATGCACTCGCTTCCTTTTTTGGTCGGGTCAACTACTCTTTTAAAGATCGTTACCTGCTGACAGGAACACTCAGAAGCGATGGTTCTTCTAAATTCGCGCCCGGCAATCAATGGGGTTACTACCCTGCTTTTTCAGCTGGCTGGCGGATTTCGGAAGAAGATTTCTTTAAGAATGCATTACCCATGTTCGGCAACTTCAAGCTGACAGGAGGCTGGGGAAGGCTGGGGAACCAGAATGTAGCTTCGCTGCAATACCTCGCATTGATCAACTCCACGTATCGGTATGCATTCGGAAATGGCGGTGTACAGAGCCAGGTTTCCGGTGCCGCACAAAGCAGGCTTGCTAACCTGAACATTGGCTGGGAAACAGCGGAAATGACAAACTTCGGCTTGGAAACAGAGCTTTTCAAAAACAGTCTTTTCTTCTCTGCCAATTATTTTGTTAAAAACACAAAGAATATGCTCCTGGCACCGCCTTCAATCGGGACAATTGGTACTGCCACTATTCCTGATCAGAATATCGGAGAGCTGCGTAACAAAGGACTGGAACTCGAAGCTTCTTACCGCCACACAGTCGGCAGCGTGACGTTTAATGTAAGTGGTAATGCCACATTTATCCAAAACAGGATCACCAGACTGGCTACACCGGGCGGCTTTCTTGCCACACAATTGTATGGCCGCGGCCAGCAGGAGATCGTTCGTACTTACGAAGGACAGCCTTACGGCACTTTTTACGGCTACAAAACAGACGGTATTTATCAAACCCAGGGTGAAATCGATTCTGATAATAACATAGCAAATGACTCCCGCCGTAACGACGGGCTGATCAAGCCGGGCGACGTACGTTTTATGGACCTTAATGGTGATGGTGTGGTAAATGACCAGGACCGCACGATTATCGGTAGCCCACAGCCTAAGATTAACTACGGTTTCTCTGCCGGCGCAAACTGGAAAGGTTTTGACCTCAACCTGTTCTTTGTAGGAGTGGGCGGCTCAAAAATCTATAATGCGGATAGAATGCAGGGGCTTGACGCAAGCTATTCTTTCAATTTGTATGCGGAAGAAAGTGAGCGTTGGCGCGGACCGGGGACCAGCAACACGATTCCCCGCGTGAGCATTGATAATGCAAACCGCAACTTCCGTCCGTCGGACTTATTTGTTGAAAAAGGCGATTACCTGCGTTTGAAGAACCTGACACTTGGTTATTCCATTCCAAAGAACGCGATCAGCAAATTGAAAATGACGCAGGCGAGGGTATATGTAACAGGGCAGAATATCCTGACATTTACCAAATACTCGGGCCTGAACCCGGAGCTGGGATATGTGGGAGCCGCCAATTCCTATAATCAGCTGAACGTAGACTTCGCACAATATCCATTGGCACGCACCTGGACAGTCGGGGCAACTATTTCTTTCTAAACCCCCGTTCAGTTTTATACCGAAGAAATCAAGAACTTATGAAAAAGATCACAATACTATCCGGATATATTCTGCTCGCCATGCTGACGGGCTGCGATGATCTGCTCGAAACAACACCTTACGGGCAGGTTACATCTCAACAATACTGGCGGAACGGCGACGATGTGGTGGCTGCGGTGAATGCAGTTTACGCGCCCCTGCTTGATGAAGATGGTTTTGCACATACGGAATATACCTTCGACAACTGCTCGGACGATATGAACCGCGCTGGCGACCATTCCGACGAAACATCGCTGGAAATGTTCACTTTCGATGCATCCAATTCACATATCCTGGCCACCTGGAAGACTAAATACGAGGTGATTTCAAGAGCCAATGCGGTGCTGATCAATGCGCCAAAAGTGACAATGGACGAAAGTTTAAAAAACAGGAGCCTGGGTGAAGCTTACTTCCTGAGGGGCTTTGTATACTGGCGGCTCTCGCTGATTTACGGAGAGGTACCTATTTTGCTGGAAGACGATGCATTGAACCTGAATTTCAATAAACCAAAATCCACACTCGCCGAAGTACGCGCGCAAGCGGAGTCAGACTTTCTCAAAGCGGCTTCCCTGCTGCCTGTTTCGTACAGTGACGCAGAGGCGGGCAGGGTTACGCAGGGTTCTGCATACGGTTTTCTGACCAAATTGTATGTTTACCAGGAACAATGGGCAAAAGCAATCGAGGCAAGTGCGAAGGTAATTTCGAACCCGGCTTACAAGCTTGCAGCAGGATTTAACCAAAACTTTGAATTGGCTACCGAGAACAATCCGGAGATCCTGTTTTCACTGCAATACGAAACCGGCTGGACAACCGACAACTCGCCTACATTCTACCACACACCGCAGGCATTTGGAGGCTGGGGTTTTCACGAGCCGATCGAGGATCTGGTAAAGGAGTTTGAAAAAGGGGATACGCGGAAAACGTCGTCTATTTTCAGTCCGGGTGACAAGGTTGACCGTAATGCAATGGGAGATGAAACTTTTACGGCAGATATGACGCGGGTAACCGGTTATGCTTTTAGAAAATACACGCAGTTTGCAGCAAATGGAGATATGAGCCAAAGCCTGAATGCGCCCTTTTTAAGAACTGCCGACGTGTATCTGTTAGCAGCCGAGGCTAAGATCCGGTCGGGAGCAAATGGCGACGCGGAGTTGAATGCAGTAAGAAAACGGGCAGGTCTGTTACCGGTAACGAATGCAACAATGAAGAATATCATGCACGAAAGGCGGGTTGAGCTGGCCGGGGAGAACGAAAGGCACCAGGATTTAATGCGCTGGGACAAAGCCGGACTGATTGACATCGTCGCACATTATAAAATTGACCGCGGGCCGCACAAGCCGAGCCGCAACTTTGTGAAACCCAAACACTATTACTTCCCGCTGCCTCAACGTGAGGTGGATTTAAGCAATGGTACTTTGATCCAGAACAGCAATTACTAGTTTTCAGAATTAATCCAGGCAAGCCGAACATTGAAAAAGCTGCTGATTTTACTTGCTTTTCCCTTATTGCTAACCAGCTGCGCGTCCCGTGAAAAAGATATAGTGGGCTTATGGAGAACTGATTCCATTTTGAATTTTGTAAATGGATTCAGTTTTACCAACAATACCAAAGACGCGCACTGGTCTTATTTCGAGTACAGAAAGGATGGATCGCTTTTCGAGCGACGCAAGGGAGAATACCGCAAATCGGCTTACAAGCTTATTTCTTCCGATTCACTGGTATACCTGGATTCGACAGGAAAGATGATAAATGGTTATCAGATCCTGCATTTAGACGAAAAGAGCCTGGTGCTAAAAAAAGCCCAGGCTCCATATCTTTCGGGTAAAAATCAGGAATTATACGAGATCAGGTATTTCTCCAAGGCTGCGCCTGGCAACAAGCGCGACTAGCTAACCTACCAGTACCCGCACTTTTTTGATCCGTTTTTTATCCGCTGACTGCACTTTAAAAGTCACTTTGCGATGTGTCACAACTTCTCCGGTCCGTGGGAGCTGCGAGAACAATTCCAGCAAAAGCCCGGCCAGTGATTCGCTGTTTCCTCTTACTTCGTCGAAATAATCAGTTTCAAGGTGCAGCAGGCGGCAAAGATCGTTGATCAGTACCTTGGCTTCAAAAACATAGGTATTCTCATCGACCTGCGTATAGTTCACTTCTTCGTCTTCGTCATATTCGTCGTTAATATCTCCGAATATTTCTTCAATAATATCTTCCAGCGTGATCAGCCCGCTTGTTCCGCCATACTCGTCAACCACAATTGCCATGTGCACGCGCTTGTTCTGAAAATCCTTCATCAGATCGTCAAGCCGCTTGCTTTCAGGGATGAAGTAAACAGGGCGGATCAGCTTCTGCCAGTTAAAATGCTCGTCGAGATGGATATGTGGCAGCAGGTCTTTTACATTCAGAATGCCTTCAACGTGATCAAGATCGTCGCGAAAAATGGGTACCCGCGAGTAGCCCGATTTATTGATCTTGTCCATCAGCTCGTGAAAGTTCAGTTCAATGTCAAAAGCGGTAACGTGGAGGCGCGCCTGCATTGCTTTTTTTGCATTGGTCTGCCGGAAGTTGGCCAGGCCGCGCAGCAAGTCCGTTTCCTCTTCACTCTCCGCTTTGGCTTCCAGCATTTCTGTGGTAATCTCTGCGCCCTCGGGCGTGAATATCCCGAAAAAGTAGCCTAGTTTGAGTACTGGCTGGGTAAGCGGCTGTGCGATTTTGATAAAAACCCTTGTCAGACCGGCAAGTCGCGGGACTAATTCATTGGCCCGCCTCGCTGCATTGAAACGAACGATCGCATCCAGCCAGATCCAGAAAGCAAGCAGACCTAACGCAATCCAGCGCACATTTTCATTTTGCGACTGTTCAAGCCAGATCCAGACGAGCCTTACTGCGAGGATCAATGCAAACAACGTAAGCGCACGTTGGACGAGCGACAATGCAAGCTGCTGAATGCGGGTAGGTAAGTGATTTTCTTCGTCAGGCTTGCGGTCCCACGGATTTTCCATGGCGCCGGCTGCGGCGTAAGCAGCGCGTATTCCTGAGAGAGAAAGTGAAAAGAGAAAGAGAAGTATTACGAGGATTAAATCGTAGGGAGCTAAGAAATCAACGGGTATAATAACCCCTGCCAGAATGGAGTGCGTACATTTTTGGGGAATTGAAATCCCCGTACGCGTTCGGGCAAGCGGGTCGTCACTGTCTTCGGCTTCTTTCACGTATTTTCAGAATAGGTGGATACAAATGTTCAATAAGATAAATGTAGTTATTATGCATTTAAAAAGGTACTTCCCTTTTAATAATTACATTCATTCCCCTGAATCCCCCCGATTCAATCCTCGGAACATTAAAACGGTAAATCGTCGTCGTCATCATTGCCCGCAGCCAGTGACGGTGGGATCGGGTCTGATGAGCGGGGTGCCTGGTTGCTTCTTGGCTGCGAAGATTGCTGCTGATACCCGCTACCACTTTCGCCGCCTCCGCCTGATCCCGAAGGGCCGCCAAGCAATGTCATACTACTCGCGCGGATCGTCACGCCAGTACGCTGCTGCCCTTCCTTGTCTGTCCAGCTGTCTGTCCTGATGCGGCCTTCAATGTAAACCTGATTGCCTTTTTTCAGGTACTTCTCGGCTACTTTCGCGAGGCCTTCCCATAGTTCAATGCGGTGCCACTCGGTATTGTCTACCCTTTCGCCGTTTTTGTTGGTATAGCTTTCAGTAGTCGCGATGTTGAATTTCGCTACCGCGGAGCCGCTTTCCAGGTATCTTACCTCAGGATCACTGCCGAGGTTACCTATTAAAATCACTTTATTAACACTTCCTGCCATGATTCTCAGATGTGGATTGAATGAAAATTTAAAGATATAAGATATTCGATTAATGCACGGCTAAATGTCCTGCTCGGTTATCTTACCGCTTACCTTATGTTTCAAAATGAGCTTATTTCTGCCGTCGTGGGTCATTTCCTGCTTGATGAGGTAATAATCTTCATTGTAGGAAACATAGTTGGAAGGTTTGGTTACACCCTCTCTGCCACGCCAAACAGGCAATTCCACTTTCTCCCAAAGCTTGGTTTTGGCAGATTTGTACGCAGCATCAATTACTGCATTGACAATATATCCGTCATAAAAAGTCTCCGCCGGCTCCTGCCCTTTTTCGGCTGAGTTGAACATATCTGTAAACATGTGATTGTACCCCAGATCATTCACTTCGTCACCGACAGGGAACAGCCAGCCGGTATTGCTTTCGGCTTTTTCGGCTACATAGTCCTCCCCTGACCCCTCCGGATTCTGGCCGGTTGTGAACATTTCAAATCCGGTACGAAGGAAGTTATTAATCCAGATTGTGCCTTCTGTTCCCATTACTTCGTCACGCAGGTCCATTCCGCCGCGGAAAGTCCAGCTTACCTCAAACTGCCCGATAGCGCCGTTTTCATATTTCACCAATGCAATCGCGTGATCTTCCGCGTCAATGGGTTTTACCTGCGTATCTGCCCAGCACATTACTTCCACCGGACGGATATCTTTACCGATAAAATTCCGTGATATCTCAATGCAATGGCAGCCGAGATCGAGAATGCAGCCGCCGCCCGCCTGTTCTATATCCCAGAACCATTCACTATGCGGACCGGGGTGCGCCTCTCTTGACTTCGCCCAGATAATCCGGCCCAGTGAACCGTTTTTCACACTTTCAAGCGACTTAAGAAACTTAGGGGTATAACAAAGATCTTCCAGGTATCCTGCAAAAATTCCTGCTTCCTCCACTGCTTTCATCATTCTCAATGCCTCTTCCCCATTTCTCCCCAAGGGCTTTGTAGAAACGACTGCCTTTTTGTGCTTGGCGCATAGCATCACTGCCTCTTCGTGGATGTTATTAGGTAAAGCAATGCAAACCATGTTCACATCGGGGTGAGCGATTACCTCTTCCATATCGGATGACCAGAAATCGCAACCATAATCCGTCGCAAACTTCTTTGCGCTTTCCTCCCGGCGCGCATAAATGGCGACCACCCTGTCGCGGCTGCGCTGTCCGTGAATAGATTCCGCATAAAACCGCCCGATAAAGCCGGAGCCAAGCATTGCTATTTTTTGCATACAGATTTTGTTTAGAAATAGATATTTGATGGTGTCAATGCCCTACCCGACCGTCTTCACCTCCGCTTCCCAGCCCGTCGTTTTCAATGCAGGATCATCTTCCTTCTTCAAGAAGTCGGCATCGCCAAATGACTTCGCTTCCCATTCAAGTAAGGCGTGGTCAGGCACAGTTGAGACGGGCACTTTCCAGGAGTTTGACAGTTCTGCGTAAGCAAGGTTCGATTGGGAATTGTAACAGGAAATCAATGACCATCTCGGCTGGTCCGAGAGGTTTGCTTCGGAACGATGCAGCAGGTTACTATGAAAAAACAGCGCGTCGCCTGGTTGCAAGTCGCAATAAACCAGGTCCATTGTTTTGAGAGCGTGGTTAACCATCTCCGAATCTGCGCCTACCTGCTCACCGGCAAAACCATGATTGACCCGCCCCATTTTGTGCGAGCCTTTGATTACCTGCAAGCAGCCGTTTTCCTTATTAGCAGGCGTGAGCGCCACCATTACGCTCATTAACTGATCAGGGAAAATAAATTGATTTTTATACCAATAACCATAATCCTGATGCCACTCCCAGGCACCGCCTACCTTAGGCTCTTTTTGCATCAGCTTCGTATGAAAATGACAAACCTGGCTCTCCTGGCCAAGCAGCTGCCATACCGAGTTGACCATTCTTTCGCTTCGGATCAGGTACCCGAACACATCGTCGCCCGGGGTAAACCATAGTGACAGCCTGGTCTTTTTACCGGACTGATCATTCAGGTCCATCGCATTATTCTGCATCACCGAATTTTCGACCGCAGTCCGGTAAAGCTTGTCGATCTCTTCTTGCGAAAAAAGACCTTTAACCACGATATAACCATCACGGTTATACTCTTCAACCTGACTGGAATTTAAACTAAATCTTGCCATAGCTATCAGTTTTAAGCATTTACAGGTACTTTTCCTCTTTTAAGAAAGTATCAATCAGAATCGGTTTTGGAAGCGTTTCTATCTGATCCTTTGTGTAAAAAGTCAAGCCTGCGGGCAATTCTATTGCTTTGTCTGCGGAAATTTGCAGCCACCAGAAGCGCACCTGCAAACGTTGGTGTGTAAGAATGTGCGTATATGCTTTGGGGACGAGTTTCAGCTGACCTTCCCGAAGTAAATTGAGGGGAAAAACTCCTCCCAGCAACTCTTCGGGATCAGTTACAGGTTCTTTGGTTTCGGCGAGATGAAAATCGTACAAGCCTTGCCAGATATCCTTACTTCCACGCTCCTTCATTGCCAGCGTTTCGCCCGATTGGATTACCAGATAGTTGAGGTACCTGTGTTTTACCTTTAACTTTTTAACCTTAACCGGAAGCTGGTTCTGCATGTTGCTGGCAAATGCAAAGCATATATCCGTGAATGGACAAATATGACATGCTGGTGAGACCGGAACACATTGTAATGCACCGAATTCGATCATAGCCTGGTTGTAAGTAGCAGGATCATCGGCAGGAACCAGCTTTTCTGCTAGTAACGCAAATGCTTTTTTGCCCTCATTACTTAACATATCAGACTGGATCCCAAAAATCCGTGACATTACCCGGTAAACGTTGCCATCGATCGCCGCCACCTGCTCGTCGAACGAAAAAGAAGCAATCGCAGCTGCAGTATAAGCGCCCAGTCCTTTGAGCTTTGAAAGCTGTGCAGCAGTCGCGGGAAATTGGCCGCCATATTCCTCCACAACCTGCCTGGCAGTGAAATGCATATTGCGGGCGCGGGAGTAGTAGCCCAGCCCCTGCCACAAACGCAGTACATCGCGCTCATCGGCAGCGGCTAAGTCGAAAACAGTTGGAAAATGGAGCAGGAATTTCTCGTAGTAAGGCATTCCCTGGGCTACCCTGGTCTGTTGCAGGATGATTTCTGATAACCAAATTTTATATGGGTCTTTGGTTTCCCGCCAGGGCAGCTGTCTATGATTTTTTATATACCACGATTTTAATTTTTTGTTAAAGCTCGTTATCAGGTCAGGATCAGGGTTCAATATATTTTTGTCATTAGAGACTGTCATTTAATCAATTAGAAAAAAAATGAAAATGCCGTTCTTTTAAATTCTGGTAAAATTACCGTACCTTTGTGTTCCCAAAATTCAGAGGAGTAAGTAAATAAATGAAATAATATCCACTTAAAGTAAACAATCAAAGTGACTAAGGCAGACGTAATCGCACAGATTTCTGAAAAAACAGGTGTTGACAAAGGCGACGTTCAGCAAACGCTGGAATCGTTCTTCACCGTGGTAAAGGATTCCCTTTCTGAGGGCGAGAACCTTTATGTTAGAGGGTTTGGTAGTTTTATTAATAAAAAACGTGCGCGTAAGGTTGCCCGTAATATTTCGAAGGGAACTTCAATGATTATTGACGAGCATTTCGTACCTAGCTTCAAACCTGCCAAGGTTTTCGTTGAACAGGTTAAGGAAAGTGACAAACTAAAAGCAGTCGCTGAAAAGTAATTTACCTGCCTCCCAGGTTATAATGTTATGAAAAAATCCATTTTCCTTTCTTGTGTGCTTGCAGTTGCTCTTGTCGGAACGCTTTTCAGCCTTCCTAAGGTGGTTGTGAATACAAAAGGCAAAGAAGTGGACAAGGAGAGAACCCAGACTGCTTCGGCATCCACCGAGAAAGCGCCTGAAAATTCTCCAAAGCATGATGGAGCCGCTTTGACTCCCGATCAGCAAAAAGCGATTGATCGGCTCCGAAGCGGCTTCACTCAGGCAAATGCAAAAGAAAAAATCTCCTCTGGGCTGCAATTGTCTGACAAGTTTGCCGAACTACAAAAATTTGACAGTGCTGCATTCTATGCAGAACAAGTTGCTGTTTTAGCTCCTACTGCCGAAAATTTACTTCGTACCGGAGATCGTTATTATGAAGCTTACGGCTTTGCAGTTGATGATCAGAAGGCGAAGAATTTGGGCGCTAAAACCCGGGAATTTTATCAAAAAGCTTTGGATCAGAATCCTGGCTTGCTGGCTGCAAAATCCAACATGGCCATGACTTACGTGAACACAGATAATCCTATGCAGGGTATTCTGATGTTGCGTGAAGTATTAGATACAGATCCAACAAATGAACTTGCGCTCTTCAATCTGGGTATACTATCCATGAGGTCGAACCAATACGCCAAAGCTGCTGACAGGTTCAGACAAATTCTGACCAACAATCCGGCCAATACCAAGGCGAAGTTTTACCTTGGCTTGACGCTGGTTGAGCTCGGCGATGAGGAGCAGGCGCGAAAAGTACTTGCAGAAGTTAAGAAAGAAGAAAAAGATCCGGTGATTCAGCAAGCTGTCGGCGAGCTGGAAGGCCGCCTTAATAATTGATCCACAACGAATAAGAGAATTAATTTTTTATTATAAACGACATAAATTATGCCTTGCGGAAAGAAAAGAAAAAGACATAAGATCTCAACTCACAAGAGAAAGAAAAGACTTAGAAAGAACAGACATAAGAAGAAATAATTAATATGACCGGATTTTTCATAAAGATCCGGTCATCCTTCTTCACTACATTTGCAATACCCCTTTTCATTCCGGAAAAGCGGGCGGTTAAGTATCAACATTATATAGCCATTCAGTTGGTTGAACATTGAGTAACGAATTACTAATCAATTCTACTCAAAAGGGAGAACGTATAGCCCTTTTGCAGGATAAACGTCTTTTAGAATATCACGTCGAAACGCCGGATCAAAGCTTTACCGTAGGGGATATCTACCTCGGTACTGTTAGAAAGCTGGTAGCAGGGCTTAATGCCGCTTTTGTTGATGTGGGCTTTGAAAAAGATGCATTCCTGCATTACCTCGATCTGGGTCCTAATATCAACTCCCTTAACAAACTCACCAAAGACGTTATTTCCAAGAAGGCCAATTCCGGTAAGCTCAATAATTTCAAAATGGAGCCCGAAATTGAGAAACTTGGTAAAATTGATAAGGTACTTTCCAAAAATCAGCCCATTCTCGTTCAGATTGTCAAAGAGCCTATTTCTACAAAAGGCCCGCGACTTTCGTGCGACATTTCCATTGCAGGACGCTACATCGTATTAGTGCCTTTCTCCAACTCGGTTAACCTTTCCAAGAAGATTACCGATAAGCAGGAAAGGAACCGTTTACAAAGACTGATGTCTTCTATTAAACCTCAGAATTTCGGTGTTATTATCCGTACTGTGGCGACTGGCAAAGATGTAGATGAACTGAACAGGGACTTGCAGGATTGTCTTGATAAATGGGAAAACGGGATCAAGAACCTGCGCGACGCCAAACCACGCGACCGCATTATAGGTGAAATGAACCGTGCATCTTCCATTATCCGGGATATGCTCAACGAATCTTTCGACAGTATCACAGTTGACTCGAAAGATGTTTATGAGGATATTAAAGCGTATATCCACAATATCGCGCCCGATAAGGAGAATATCCTGAGGCTGCATAATGGCAAAAACAAGCTGTTTGAACAGTTCGGCCTCGAAAAACAGATTAAGTCACTCTTTGGGCGATCAGTAAGCCTGCCAAATGGGGGTTACCTGATTATCGAGCATACCGAAGCTTTGCACGTTATTGATGTAAACAGCGGTAATAAGTCCAACTCCGAGGAAGATCAGGAAGCTACTGCACTGAGCGTAAACCTCGAAGCTGCCAAAGAAATTGCCCGTCAGCTGCGCCTGCGCGATATGGGCGGAATTATCGTAGTCGATTTCATTGACATGAAGAAAGCGGAAAATAAACGCGTTCTTTTTGATACAATGCGCGACGAGATGAAAGGCGACCGGTCAAAATACACGGTTCTCCCTCTTTCCAAATTCGGCCTGCTCCAAATTACACGTCAGCGTGTGAGGCCGGAGATGAACATTGTTACCCGTGAAACCTGTCCTACTTGCGGCGGTACAGGTACAATTCAGGCAAGTATCCTCGTTTCAGATGTGATTGCCAATAACCTGGATTACATTCTTACAAAACAGAATGAGCGGGGCATAACGATCTCACTGCATCCATTCCTGCATTCTTATTTCACAAAAGGTTTGATGTCAGAGCAGATGAAATGGTTCTTCCATTATAAAACCTGGGTTAAACTGACCAAGGACAGCTCGTTGGGAGTGGTAGATTTCAAGTTCCACAACCGTTATGGAGAAGAAATTGAGATTGTGCCGGTAAACTAGGCTTTCGGCTTTCGGCTTTCGGCTTTCGGCAGTCAACTATTTCCCTTTCCAAATTGGTTCCCTTTTTTCTTTGAAGGCTAATACGCCCTCTTTTGCATCTTCACTTTGCAGCAGAATATCCAATTGTGCTTTGAGGAATGTATGCCGTTCATTTTCGGGTATATACTTCATCTGCTGAACTGCTGATATTCCTGCCCTGATTGCCAGTGGCGCATTCGCTGAGATCAGGTCAGCCAGCGCATTCACTGCAAAATCAATATCTGTTGCTTCCTTAATGTCAGTTATCAAGCCAAAGTCGCGCATTTCTACTGCTGTGTAGTTCCGGGCAGTTATCGCGAGTTCCAATGCTTTTCGTTCCGGGATAACCTTTGTTAAAGATGCCATAACCTGCATGGGCCAGATGCCCCGCTTTACTTCCGGTAAACTGAAATTTGCATTTGGCGTACTGATTACGAAAGCACAGCCACAGACAATCAGAAACCCGCCTGCCAACACAGCGCCTTCTACCTTGGCGATAGCAGGTTTGAGCAGCTCTTCAAATGCATCGCCCAGGCGCGCCTCGCCGCGGATCTTAGGTAATGTGTCATTTTTCAGATCGGCTGAGGGGTCGTGAAATGCATTCAGATCTGCGCCGGCGCAAAAAACCTTTCCTACTGCCTGAACAACCACGCATCTTACTTCCGGCTCATAATGCGCATAAGCAAGCGCATAAATGATCTCCTCCGCCATTGTCGGCGTGAAAGCGTTTCTCTTCTCAGGCCTGTTTAGCGTAATGGTAAAAATATGTCCGGTCAATGTAGCTGTGATGTACATAAACCGGACATTCTGGAAAGACCGTGTATCTTCTTCGGAGTAGAATTGCATTGCCGGACGTATTAGGTTAACCCCGGCAATTATAGCGATTTATTGGATCAGAACGCCTTCAAGCATTTTTATATACTGCGTGATACCCTCTCCGATCTCATGAATGTAAATGAACTCGTCGGCGCTGTGCGACCTGGCAGAGTGACCGGGGCCCATTTTAAGCGACGGACAGTCCAACAGAGCCTGGTCGGAAGTAGTAGGCGAACCATAGGTTTCCCGCCCTAGCTTCAAGCCTTCAAATACAATCGGATGATCAATAGGAATACTGGATGGACGCAACCGGATAGAACGCGGCACTACCTCAGACTGGATGTTTTGCTGGATTTCATCAATTATTTCCTCCAAAGTGTACTGATCTGTTACCCGCACATCCACTGTAAATACACAGGTATCAGGTACCACATTATGCTGCGTGCCTGCATTTATAATTGTCACTGACATTTTAATCGGACCGAGTGTTGGAGAAACCTTTGGGAATTGGTATCTGGTAATCCACTCTATATCCTTCAATGCTTTATAAATCGCATTATCACCCTCCTCCCGCGCTGCGTGACCTGACTTACCTTTTGCAGTGCAATCGAGAACCAGCAATCCTTTCTCTGCAACAGCCAGATGCATTTCAGTAGGTTCACCCACAATTGCAAACGAAATTTCCGGCAGCAGCGGCACTACAATCTCCAATCCTTCCTTCCCTGAAATTTCCTCCTCGGCAGTAGCAGCGATTATGATGTTATAAGCAAGGTTCTCACGATTATAAAAATAGCAAAACGACGCAATCAGGGAGACCAGACAACCACCGGCATCATTACTCCCCAACCCGAAAAGCTTATCGTCTTCCTCTATTGCCTGGAAAGGATCAAGTGTCCACGATTTGTTTGGCTTAACTGTATCGTGATGTGAGTTTAAGAGGATAGTAGGTTTATTCTGGTCAAAATGAAGGTTTTTTGCCCAGATATTATTTTTCAGCCTTTCAAATGGAATTCCCTTTTTATGAAAAAACTCTTCCAGCAAAAGTGCGGTACCCGCTTCCTCCCTGCTGAAAGAAGGTGTTTCAATCAAGCTTTTCAGAAGCGCGATTGCCTCGCTGGTCAATACCTGTATTCGTTCCGCCGTTTTTACCATCTTACCTGTCCATCCCCTTTAACAATCCATTTTTCTGTTACCAGCTTCTCCAATGCAAAGGGCCCCCGCGCGTGCAACTTCTGAGTGGATATACCAATCTCCGCGCCTAGCGCAAACACGCCCCCATCAGTGAAACGCGTGGACGCATTCGCATATACAGCCGCTGCGTCTACTTCTCTTAAAAACCTGTTTATAGCGTTTTCATCTTTCGAGATGATCGCTTCTGAGTGGCGCGACGAATGTGCACGAATATGATCCAATGCGGCATCCAGTCCATTTACCACCTTTACAGAACATTTATAATCCAGAAACTCGCGTCCAAAATCATCTTCTTTCGCCTTTTGCAAATAAGGATAATTGATTTCATCAAAAATTGAAAACGAAGTTTCGTCTGCAAATACCTCTACATTCCATTTGATAAACTCTTCCCTGAGTTTCGGCAGGAAGGCCTGAGCTACTTCCTGATCTACCAGAATAGTATCCAGCGAGTTGCAAACCGATGGGCGTGAAACCTTCGCATTGACTACAATGCTGGCAGCTTTATCCAGATCACCTGTTTTTTCAACATAAGTATGACAAACTCCGGCACCAGTCTCAATCGTAGGTACCAAAGAATTTTCTCTCACAAACTTGATCAGGCTTTCTGAGCCGCGCGGGATAATGATATCTACAAAACGTGTTGCAGTAAGCAGCTCGCTGACAAACTTCCGGTCAGTCGGCAGCAACAATACAGCCGCAGGATCAATGCCGAATTCAGCCAAGCTTTCGTGGATCAATCCTACCAGGAACAAATTCGAATAATGCGCCTCTTTACCACCTTTTAAAACACAGGCATTTCCGGAACGCAGACAAAGCGCCGCTACATCCAGCGTAACATTGGGGCGTGACTCGTAAATTACCCCGACCACACCCAGCGGAACTGCAATTTTCTGTAATAATAACCCCTGCTCAATGGTACGTTCCAGCAAAACAGCTCCGGCCGGATCAGGCAACACTGCTACATCACGCATACTTTGTGCCAGATCCTGAATGCGCTTTTCGGTCAGGAGCAATCTGTCCTTTTTCGGGTCAGCATCGTCCATAACTGCAAGATCCTTCTGGTTTTCAGCAATAATCTGCGGCGCATTTTCAACAACTCTTGCTGCAAGATCAAGCAGCATTTCTGACTTGCGCGCTGCATCCAGGTTACGCACCTGCGCTGATGCTTTTTGTGTTTCCTGTAATAGGGGTAAAATCGATTCCATTAAAGCAGTACGATATCATTGGCGTGAGCCACTTCAAAATTCATTGTTTTTAAATTATCCCTGATGGCGGCGGATGTTTCTCTCGCACGTGCCACCGCGATCATTTCTCCCGAAGGTGAGTAAATCTCAATGATCTCGCCGGATTCAAAATCTCCACTAACCTCCACTACGCCCACCACAAGCAGACTTTTTCTTTTTAATAGTGCTTTTGAAGCTCCTTCATCGATCTGCAACCTGCCCGAAACAAGCCCGCCGCTGCCTAGCCAGCGGTTTCTGGCCGAAAGGGTACTTTTGCCCGGCGTGATCAGGGTACCTGCCATTCCCTTTAATGCTTCCAGCAACTCGTCTTTTTTGTTCATTCCAAATATAACTACCGTGATCGCCATGCGGGCAGCGAGTTTGGCAAAGGTCAGCTTGGAGGCCATTCCGCCCAGACCAAGGAATGATTTATCTGTTTTTACAAACTTGAAAACCTCATTTACATTGGCTACATCACGAATAATCTTCCCCTCCTCATCGAGCAAACCGCCAACAGACGTACAAAACATGAGTGACTGAGCTCCGAAACCGACTGCCAGCAAAGTGGCCAGCTCGTCATTGTCAGAAAATTTGAGTTCGCGGTCACTTACCACGTCATTTTCATTAACAATGGGGATGATATTGTTTTCCCAGAGCTCCTCAAACGTTTCTTTCAGCTGCAAAAACTTGTCGCGGTTTGCAAAATGCTGACGCTCACACAGGCTTTGGGCTATAAATATCTGATTAGGGGCGAAATAGCTTGCATACAAACCGACAAGCAGAGGATTACCGACAGAGGCGGCCGCTTTGCGCTGCGTCATCGTGCCTTTGTAGTTCTGAATATAGGCTTTCCCCGCTCCTACTGCTCCCGAAGAAACAATGATAATGCGGTACGCTGAATGGATCTCGGAAACCTGCCGTGCTATTTCAGAAATTTTGCCTGTATCCGGCTCTCCTGACGCAAGCGTGATCGACGCGGTTCCAAATTTGATAACAAGTATTGGTTTCGACACTTCTGGATTCAAAAAACAGCATCAATCCAATGTGAGTGATGCCAGGTAAAGGATTTTGACCAAAATTAAATTATTTCTGAGGAAATGGCGCATTTAGTTTAGCTGCACTCCCGGCGTGAACGGGACACCATTGAACCGGACTTTCACTTTCAACGCTTTATGCAGCAGATCGAGGTATTCCTCTCGCGGGATCTCAATCGCCCCGTAACGAAGCACATTATCGTTGATGAACTGCGTGTCAAGCAACACGAATTTGTTGTGTTTCAAAATCTGGATCAGGTAGTGAAATGCCACTTTGGATGCATTGCTCTCTACCGTAAACATCGATTCTCCGAAAAATACACCATTGATCGAGACGCCATAAAGTCCCCCTACAAGCCTGTTTTCACGATAAGCTTCCACACTATGCGCGTAGCCGAAACGGTGCAGTTCGGTATAGCTGGCGATGATATCCTCTGAGATCCAGGTACCCGGTTCCTTTACCCTGGGTGCAGAGCATCCCCGCATTACTCCTTCGAAGTCTGTATTTACCCTGATCTCAAAATAATTCCTGTTCAATACAGGTCGGAGAGACCGGGAAGGTTTGTAGGTGTCGATCGGGATAATGGCCCTGGGGTTGGGCGAATACCAATAAATTGTCCCATCAGCTTCGGCCATTGGAAATATTCCGTTGATGTAACCGTTTAGAATATCGTCCGGGTTTAGAGCTGACATGAAGAGGTACTTGGGCTACTGTAATTGAAAACTTTCATTGAAACCGAACCATAAAAATATATCTTCTGTTTCTTTGGTGTGATAATTTTTTTTTCAAAATTTGCACCTTCTTAGACTCGCTTGAAAGTCAATGAATAACAACGGCACATATACTGTCCTTCATACTACGCCTTTCCGATTCAGGTCCCCGCGGACCGCATAATTATCTTTTACCTACGTGGTAAAATCTTTTACCCCCATTTTTCTTACAAGTTCTAAACGTCCCATCGTTTTAATCTGGGTGTAGTAATTATTGTTTTCGAATTTTTGTCAGAATCGCCATCAATGAAAAATACCGAAGTAGTGGGCAGTAAGTTCATCGTTCAGACTGCCAATGAAAATCACCTCAGTTTCGCCGAAGTAATTTGTGCTGAAATGGAGGAAAGCGCTAAAAAGCGTGGTACCGGTATAGCCAAACGTTCTCCGGTGTACATCATGGAAAAGATGGTGGAAGGTAAAGCGATTATCGCTACTACTGATACGGGCGAATGGGTTGGATTTTGTTATATAGAAACCTGGGAGCACGGAAAGTTTGTAGCTAACTCGGGATTGATCGTCCACCCTGATTTCCGCAACAGCGGTATGGCAAAAGCGATCAAGATGAAAGCTTTCGAGCTGTCCCGTAAGAAGTATCCCGACGCGAAAATTATTGGTATAACGACCAGTTTGCCTGTAATGAAAATCAACTCGGACCTGGGTTACGAACCGGTTACATTCAGCGAGCTGCCTGCCGATGATGCATTCTGGAAAGGATGTGCGAGCTGCGTGAACTACGATGTACTTACGCGTACCGGCAGAAAACACTGCCTCTGCACCGGAATGATGTACGATCCGGTTGAAAAAGAGCCTGCTGCTCCCGTGAACAACGGTGTAGTGGTTGAAGAAAAGCATTCCTGGGATTTTCTGAAAGAGTCGAGTCTCTACGAGCGCTGGATGCGCATTAAGCAGCGCATTTTGCTGCGAAGGGAAGAACGTGCTAAAAAGAAAAACGCCGGGGCTGTGCTCGTACATTAGAGTAGCACATTCATTTACAGATTTTATATATCTTTTAAATACCTCGCCCGGCAGCCTTAACAAGCCCGATGCGAGGTATTTTTTTGTTTACTTTGTACCTCTATTCAAGAATCCAGTCAGATTAAGTTCAATATAATGTCACAACCGAAAGTAGTATTAGCATTCAGCGGAGGATTAGATACCTCTTTTTGTGTAAAGTATTTAGCCGAAGACAAAGGCTACGAGGTCCATTCAGTATTGGTGGATACCGGTGGTTTTTCGGACGAAGAACTCAAAACCATTGAGGCAAATGCCTATTCCCTGGGTGTGAAAAAGCACGCGACCATTTCGAAAACCAGTGAGTATTATAATGATTGCATTAAGTACCTCATTTACGGTAACGTTCTGAAAAACAATACCTATCCGCTTTCTGTAAGTGCAGAGCGTGTATTTCAGGCGGTAGCAGTAGCGGAATATGCCAAGGAAATCGGTGCCAATGCGATTGCACACGGAAGTACAGGCGCAGGAAATGATCAGGTTCGTTTCGATATGGCTTTCAGGATTATTATTCCTGACGCAGAAATCATCACGCCGATCCGCGATCTGAAACTTTCGCGTGAAGCTGAAATTGAATATCTGACTAATAAAGGAGTGGGCCGCGAGTGGGCAAAAGCTGCTTATAGTATTAATAAAGGACTTTGGGGAACTTCGGTAGGCGGAAAAGAAACGCTTACTTCCGAAAAATACCTTCCGGAGTCCGCCTGGCCAACCCAAATTTCAAAAACAGAACCTGAGAGCATTACGCTTGAATTTGTAAAGGGAGAATTAAAGGGGGTCGCCGGCGAAAGTTTTGAAAATCCGGTGGAGGCCATTCAGAAGCTTGCAGCAATTGCGCAGCCTTTTGGCATTGGTCGTGATATTCACGTGGGTGACACGATTATTGGTATCAAAGGTCGTGTTGGCTTTGAAGCTGCCGCACCATTGATTATTATCAAAGCGCACCATACTTTGGAAAAACACGTGCTGAGCGAGCAGCAGCTATACTGGAAAGAGCAGTTATCTAACTGGTACGGAAGCTTGCTACATAAAGGACAATTCGTAGAGCCGGTAATGCGGAATATCGAGACTTTCCTGACAGATACACAATCGCACGTAACCGGCAAAGTGCACGTTTACCTGGCACCTTACCGCTTCCATGTGGAAGGTATTGAATCTCCATTCGACTTAATGTCATCGAAATTCGGCAGCTATGGTGAAATGAACAATGCATGGACCGGCGACGATGTACGCGGCTTCTCGAAAGTAGCCTCGAACCAGGTGATGATTTATCAGAAGGTTAGTGAGTCGACTGAGTAGCTGTTTTGAGTTCCTAAGTTTAGAGTTTATGAGTCAAGAGTCTAGGAGTTTGGTTTTTTGAAATTCGTGATTGATACACATGCAGAACTATCAGGAGCTTAAAGTTTGGCAGAAGGCACATAAAATGGTCTTGGATATTTATAAGATCACTGATGGGTTTCCTAAAACTGAAACCTTCGGGCTCGTCTCACAAATTAGAAGATCAGGAATTTCTGTGGCAGCGAATTTGGCTGAAGGTTGTGGTAAGAATAAGACACCTGACATTGCCAATTATTTTCAGATGTCACTTGGATCGTTGCACGAGACAGAATATTACATGCTTGTATCCAAAGATTTGCAATACATAACTTCTCAAACTTTCGAAGAAAAGAACAGTGATTTAAAAGAAATTAAAGCAATGCTAGTCTCTTTGATCAAAACGGTCAGATCAGCTAGAAACACAATATCATGAATTCAGATACTCATAAACTCATAAACTCCGAACTTGTAAACTCCATCAATATCGGAATAATAGGTGCGGCGGGCTACACAGGCGGGGAACTGATTCGAATTTTAGTCAACCACCCGAATGTGAATATCGCCTTCGCGCATAGTAAAAGCCAGGCAGGAAAACCGGTACATGCCACGCATACGGATCTATTGGGAGATACAGACCTGGTATTTTCAGGTGAGGACACGCAGGAACTTTTGAATCAGCCGGAGCTGAATGCCATTTTTCTTTGCTCGGGCCACGGTGAATCGAAGAAATTCCTGGATGCACATGCTCTGCCAGAAACACTGAAAGTGATCGACCTGAGCACCGATTTCCGAAACGAGTCGGAAGGGTTTGTCTACGGTCTGCCGGAACTTCAGAGAGGCGCTATAATTGGTGCAAACAGAATTGCAAACCCCGGTTGTTTTGCCACCAGCATTGAACTGGCTATTTTACCACTGGCCAGTGCAGGCTTGATAAAAGATGCAGTGCATGTGAGCGCAATAACCGGCAGCACCGGTGCAGGCCAGGCTTTGAGCGCGACTACGCATTTTACGTGGAGAAACAACAATATGTCTATCTACAAAGCTTTTACGCACCAGCATTTGACCGAAATAAAAATGAGTATCGGCAAGTTGCAGGCGGGCTTTTCGGAAGCTGTCAACTTTGTTCCTTACCGCGGTGATTTTACAAGAGGTATCATGGCAAATGTATATACGCCTTTTGACGGGAGTCTCGAAGAAGCAAATGCGATTTACAAAAGCTATTACGAATCAAATCCGTTTACGCACGTCAGCGATGTACCGATAGATTTGAAACAGGTTGTTAATACAAACAAATGCCTTGTCCACCTGGAAGTACACGACGGACAATTGCTGATTTCGAGCATCATTGATAACCTGACCAAAGGTGCGTCCGGACAAGCAGTCCAGAATATGAACATTGCTTTCGGCTTACCTGAAAAAGCGGGATTGAAATTGAAAGCGCCGGCATTTTAGCGCATTTTCTTATTTTTGTAATGGATCAGACGCTTTTATAAGAGCTAGCCTTATGAACGATTTACTTCAAACATTTGATCAGTTGAATGAGCCGCATCGAAGGCTGTTACTCGCTTATGCGGACATACTTTTGATTCAGCAGAAAGTGCGTAAACACGACAGTGACCTATCTGAATGGAAGAAGAAAATCAAGAGTGTGTCTACGTGGAGCGACGATGACATTGCTGTGATTACAGAAAACTCTAAAAGTGTCAACAATTGGAAAATTCCGGAATGGTAATCGACACTGGCATATTCATCGAATTTCTCAGGAAATCTGATAAGTCAAAGACCATTTTGGCGTCGTTACCAAACGACGCTTCTTTATTTGTATCTGCTGTAACTGTTTACGAGTTGATGATGGGAGCTACAAACGATGACAAGAAAAATGACGTCAGAATTCTCCTTGACGGAATTCCCGTTTTACCGTTTAATGAAGAAGTTTCTGTAAATGCCGCCGAAATCTATCACAACCTTCGAAGGCGAAACTTAATGATAGAATTCCGGGATATATTTATAGCAGCTTCTGCCATTACCTTTCATTTGCCTGTTAAAACGTTAAACCAAGGGCATTTTCAGCGAATTGAAAACCTGATACTTGCCTGATCATACTAATCCAGAATGTCACATTTATTTGATGTTTACCCTATTTACGATATAGAGCCTGTAAAGGCGGCGGGGAGTTATTTATGGGATTCGAACGGTACAAAGTACCTGGATCTTTACGGCGGACACGCGGTGATTTCAGTCGGTCACTGCCACCCCGAATATGTTGAAAAGCTTACTACGCAACTGGGTGCAATCAGTTTCTATTCCAATTCTGTAAAAATCTCATTGCAGGAAGAGCTGGCAGAGAAGCTGGGTGAATTGTCCGGCTATCCCGACTACAAACTCTTTCTCTGCAACTCAGGCGCCGAGGCCAATGAGAATGCATTGAAACTTGCGTCTTTTCACAATGGAAGGACGAAAGTGATCTCTTTTACCAAATCATTCCACGGCCGCACAGCCGGAGCAGTGGCCGCTACCGACAACCCTTCGATCGTAGCACCGATCAACTACAAAGAACACGTTACCTTTCTGCCTTTCAACGATGTTCAGGCAGCGAGTGAGGGAATCACGGAAGAAGTTTGCGCCGTAATCGTGGAAGGGATCCAGGGGGTCGGGGGTATCAACGTATGTACTGACGAATTCCTCCAGACACTCAGACGCAAATGCGACGAAACCGGTGCAGTGCTGATTGTCGACAGCGTACAATGCGGGTACGGAAGAACCGGCAAGTTCTTTTCACACCAATTCAGCGGCATTGATCCCGATATCATTTCGATGGCCAAAGGAATGGGCAACGGATTTCCAATCGGAGGTATTCTGATCTCTCCAAAGTTCAAGGCGAGCTATGGACTGCTGGGTACCACATTCGGCGGAAACCACCTGGCGTGCGCAGCCGGGGTTGCTGTGCTCGATATAATGAAAAAAGAAAACCTGATCGAAAACGCAGCTGAAATCGGAGCGTACCTTTTTGAAGGAATCAAGGAAATCGGAGGTTATAAAGAATTAAGAGGACGTGGATTAATGATCGGAATAGAATATGATTTCCCTGTAAAAGACCTGCGCAACAAGCTGCTCTTTGAACATAAGATGTTTACCGGAGTGGCAGGCGCAAATACAATCCGCCTGCTACCTTCGCTTGCATTGGGCAAAGAGGAAGCAGATCTTTTCCTTGAAGCTTTAAAGAAAGAAGTCGCTGTTACAAGCATTTAATATAATCTATCCAAAACCGGCCTTGCCGCAGTATCTAATTTTGTCAGAATACTAAACTGAATGAACCACTTCCTTTCCATTAACGACGTCACAGATCTCAGCCAGCTGATTAGCAGCGGCATTTCCGCCAAACGGAATCCATTCGGGGATATTGAATTGGGGAAAAACAAAACAATCGGATTGTTGTTTTTCAATTCCAGTCTCAGGACAAGGATAAGTACCCAGAAAGCGGCTCAAAATCTTGGCCTGAACGTGATTACCATGAATGTGGGACAAGATGGATGGGGCCTCGAAATGGAGGAGGGTGTGATCATGAATGGAGACAAAGCCGAGCACGTGAAAGAAGCGGCTGCCGTTATCGGAAGTTATTGCGACATTATCGGGATCCGCTCATTCGCAGGTTTGCAGGATCGGGAAAAGGATTACTCGGAGCAGGTGTTCCAGCAGTTTAAGAAATATGCAGAGGTTCCGATCGTGAATCTGGAATCAGCGACACGCCACCCTTTGCAGTCGCTCGCAGATTGCATTACAATCGAAGAATTTAAGATCAAGCAGCGCCCGAAAGTAGTGCTAACCTGGCTTCCCCATTTCAAGGCATTGCCGCAGGCTGTGGCCAATTCTTTTTGTGAATGGATGAATCCGATGGATGTAGAGCTCGTAATCACACACCCGGAAGGTTATGATCTGGCACCCGAATTTGTTGGAAAAGGTCAGGTGATCTACGACCAGAATAAGGCACTGGAAGGTGCAGATTTCGTTTACGGAAAAAACTGGTCGTCTTACCAGCACTACGGACAGGTACTTACCGACGATCCTTCGTGGATGATCACCGAAGCAAAAATGGCGCTGACAGATAATGGTAAGTTCATGCATTGCCTTCCATTGCGCAGGAATATGAAGGTAGCCGATGAGGTACTCGACGGGCCAAGATCTCTCGTAATCGAAGAAGCTGCAAACCGTGAATGGTCGGCGCAGGCTGTACTACGGGAGATTTTACTCGGGATGCAGTGATTAAAACAGAAAACACGAACTTTTAAAACTCCGGAATCATTTTAAACAGATAGTCCGGACTTTGATAAAAACAATAATGCATACTGACACTTTGGCCCAGCCAATTCCTTCTAGTAATAATAAGACCATTGGCAAAACTGGTGTTTTGATCGTCAATCTCGGCACGCCAGACAGCCCGTCGGTGCCGGATGTACGCAAGTACCTCCGCGAATTCCTGATGGATGAGCGGGTCATTGATATTCCTTATATAAACAGGTGGTTTCTGATCAACCTGATCATCGCGCCATTCAGAGCACCTAAATCAGCCAAAGTTTATAAACAACTGTGGCGGCCCGATGGATCTCCATTGAAAATATACGGTTATTCCGTTAAAGAGAAGTTGCAAACTGCATTGGGCAGCGATTACGTGGTGGAGCTGGCAATGCGCTATCAAAGCCCGAGCATTGAAGGTGCATTGAAAAACCTGCGTGAACAGTGCCTTTCTGAAATTATAGTAGTTCCATTTTTCCCACAATACGCTTCTGCGTCGACTGGCTCGGTTTATAAAGAAGTAATGCGTGTAGTGCAGGATTGGGAGGTTTTGCCGGAAATACGTTTTATTAACCGTTTCCTGGATCATCCCAAGTTCATTCAGGCATTTGCCGATTTAGGTAAAAAATACATGGCACAGCGAAACTATGATCATTTCGTATTCAGCTACCACGGTTTACCTGAGCGCCAGATTACCAAAGGCGATGTAACCAACAGCTTTTGCCAGTTTGGCAGCTGCTGCGATAAGCTTGACCATAGAAATCAGCATTGCTACCGGGCGCAGAGTTTTGAAACAACCAGGCTACTTGTAAAAGCAATGGGAATACCGGAAGGAAAATATACGACCTGCTTCCAGTCCCGACTTGGCAAAACGCCCTGGATCAAGCCTTACACAGATGAAGTGATCCCGGAACTAACCAAAAAAGGGGTAAAGAACGTACTTGCATTCTCTCCTTCTTTCGTGGCCGATTGTTTGGAAACAACCATTGAGGTAGGCGAAGAGTACAAAGAGTTGTTTGAGAAAGAAGGCGGACAGCATTGGCAATTGGTTGAAAGTCTCAACGACAGCGATAGCTGGATTGAGACGCTCGAAGACTTAATTACCAATAAAAGAAGTTAATCAGAGGCTTACAGCCTCTTTTTTGTATAGATCCGCCAGTGTATTGACCGCATAATCGATTTCCGCTTCGGTGTTGTATTTGCCGAATGAAAAACGAACATTGGCGCGATCGGGATCGATCTGAAGTTCATTCAATACATGTGAACCAATGTCTGTCCCGCTTGAACATGCGCTGCCGCCTGAAACTGCAATCCCGGCAATATCCAGATTAAACAGCAACATATCGCTGATATCGGAGGGTGGCAAGCTTACACTCAGTACAGTGTACAAGCTGTTACCAAGATCAGCAGAGTTTCCATTGAACGATACGCCATCGATTTTACTTCTCAGGTTCTCGATCATTCTTGATTTCAAACCTTCAATATGCTGACGGTGCGCGTCCATATCGCGATAAGCAATTTCCAATGCTTTCGCCAGACCTACAATACCGTAAATGTTCTCGGTACCGCCGCGCATATTACGCTCCTGTGCGCCTCCGTGGACAAACGGTGCGATTTTAATGCCCGGACGTACATACAAAAACCCTACTCCTTTCGGACCATTGAATTTATGCGCCGCACCGACAATGAAGTTGGCTTTTAATTTTTGTAGATCATGCGGGAAGTGACCCATTGTTTGTACGGTGTCACTGTGGAAAACTGCATTGTATTTCTCGCAGATATCTCCTGTTGCTTCCAGATCCAGTAAGTTCCCGATCTCATTGTTGCCGTGCATTAATGAAACAAGCGAACGGCTGTTGGTAGCGAGCAGCGTTTCCAGATGTTCCAGATCCACTTCGCCTTTTTCATTCAGATTGACATAGCTCAGCTTGATCGTGCCAGCTTTGCTCAGGTGTTCGAGGGTATGTAAAACAGCATGGTGCTCGATCCGGGAAGTAACCGCGTGTTTCAGGCCCAGTGTTTCTATGCTGCCGCGGATCGCTGTATTATCCGCTTCTGTTCCGCCGGAAGTAAAAAATATTTCAGCCGGAGCTGCATTCAGGATACCCGCTATGCTTTTTCGTGCACGCTCTATTGATGAGCGAACAGCTCTTCCGTATGAATGAATGGAAGAGGGGTTACCAAACTGCTCCGTCATTAATGGAAGCATCACTTCCAATACTTCCGGGTCAAGCTGGGTAGTAGCGGCGTTATCCAGATAAGCTTTCATATTACTCTTGTTATTACTTCTGACTCATTGTTTCGGCTCGGAAATAATTTCCTTGATATCCGAAATGATCTTGTTTGCCAGGTTAATCGCCGTAGTCTGCGTTTCCGACTCGGAATAGATCCTGATTATGGGTTCGGTGTTTGACTTTCTTAAATGAACCCATTCTTTATTGAATTCGATCCGTACGCCGTCAATTGTGTTAAGCGGCTGCTTGGAATAGCGGTTCTGAATGCGGCTTAGAATATTATCAACATCAATGTCCGCCGTCAACTCAATCTTATTTTTTGAAATATAGTAATTCGGGTAAGACCTGCGCAGCACTGATGCAGTTTTGCCGAATTTGGCCAAATGCGTCAGGAACAGGGCGATACCAACCAGCGCGTCGCGACCGTAGTGGCTCTCCGGATAAATCACCCCTCCATTTCCTTCCCCACCGATGATCGCATGGTTGGCTTTCATCATATTGACCACATTCACTTCTCCTACTGCAGAAGCAAAATATTCGCCGCCAGCTTTGACAGTCACGTCGCGCAATGCAGCTGTGGAGGATAAATTGGAAACGGTGTTACCGGGTGTATTTTTCAACACATAATCAGCGACAGCTACCAGGGTATATTCTTCGCCGAACGGAGTGCCGTCTTCGCACATGAGCGCCAGCCTGTCCACATCCGGGTCAACTACTATTCCCAGGTTGTATGCACCATCGTTGAGCTCTTTGCTGATTTCACGCAAATGTTCCGGCAGCGGCTCGGGATTATGGGCAAAGTTGCCCGTCGGCTCGCAGTTGAGTTTTTTGATGTTCTTGGGATCAACTCCCAGCGCTTCCAAAAGCATCGGAACAACGATCCCGCCGGTAGAGTTAACCGCATCCACCACGATCTTGAAATTTGCATTCCTGATCGCTTCCACATCTACCAATGACAATGCAAGTACCTGATCAATATGCTTTTGCAGATAAGTATCGTCTGACTCGTAGCTACCCAGCTTTTTCACATCGACAAATGCAAAATCTTCCTGCTCGGCAATACGCAAAACCTCTGCTCCTTCCGCTTCGGATATAAATTCTCCGTCGTGGTTCAAAAGCTTCAATGCATTCCATTGAATGGGATTATGGCTGCCTGTCAGAATGATTCCACCTGCCGCATTTTCATTGGTAACAGCAATCTCGACAGTTGGCGTAGTAGAAAGGCCCAGGTCCACAACATGAAGACCTACTCCCTGCAATGTACCTGCCACAAGCCGACTAACCATTTCACCGGAAAGTCGCGCATCCCTGCCAATAATAACTTTTGAATTCTGTGGATCCGATCGCCTCAGCCAGGTTCCGTATGCAGCTGCAAATTTCACTACATCAATCGGAGTCAGTGCCTCCCCGGATTTTCCACCCACAATACCTCTGATTCCGGAGATAGATTTAATTAACGTCACGTTCTGGTGTATCTCTTTTGTTTGCTGTAAAAATACTAAATTTCCCTCTCAGCCCTTAGATTTTTCTACAACTAATAGCGTGTCTGAGTTTCCGGATGCTGACGTATACCCGTAAAAATCGCTTCCATTTGCGTCAGTTCTTTGCCACTTCTCCCATTTTTGTAAAGACCGGATCCATCCATTGCAGCGGCAGCTTTTGTACCGAATTGCTTAGCAATGCACTCCATTGTTTGCCCACATAATCCAGATCGTCCTTCTCAAAACGATGCTCAACAATCTCAAAAGAGTCTTTTGTATACATTACCACATCAATGGGATAATCTACGTCGTTGGAGCTGACCCGCGTTGAATCAAAAGATAGAAACCCGATTTTCAATGCATCGTGCATGCTCGAATCGAATTTCAGACTGCGGTACAACAGTGGCTTTCCATAACCCGAATTTCCGATAATAATAAAAGGAGAACCATCGCCCACTTCCACCCAATTGCCTTCGGGATACAGGAGAAAAAGTTTATGCTCGGAGTCATTTTCGAGCTGGCCGCCGATAATGGCGAAGAGATTAAAAGATAGCCCAGCTGCATTCAGAGCCGACCGGTCCTCGTCTGCAACGCGCCTGACCTGCTCCCCCAATGCATTTACCGCCTTGTAGAGCTTGTTGAACGAAGAGTCACGTTCTTCCAGCACTTCCTTGAAATAGGTGATCGCTTTGTCACGGACAGACCGAAGGCCCGATGTCATCACGAATATCGAATGCTTGCTGGATTGGTAAACGGAAACTTTCTTGTTGGTGGAAACCTCCGTTCCGGATGTAAGGCGCGTATCAGCAATGGCGACCAGGCCGGATGCTACTTTGATACCAAGGCAATATGTCATGTCTTTGCGGCTCTCTCTGATAAAAAGTGGGTCGCTAAGTTATGAAAGTTTTGCACTCAGTTCATCCACTGGGTTTTAAATTGACCGAAGCTCTGGCCCATCGTTTGGCTTTGTGACTGACTTTGTGACTGCCCCTTATCCAGTCCGAAATACATATCAAAAATAGCGCTGTCGATCTCGTTATTTTTGGTCTGAAATGTATCCAGGTACTCGTGCAGGCCGGTTTTGAAAATCTCCTCCACATCTGTGAATTCCAGCTCTGCGCGGATTTTACTTAATGCACGCTCAGCGGGATTGGTGTGGCCTCTTTCCGGAATGGAGCCCGCAATCGCATAAAGCGAAAGCTCCGCCTGGCGCACGCAGTAGGCGATAGACCGGGGAAATAGCTTATCAAGGATCAGAAAAGCTACAATGTTCATGGAAGTAAGCGCACGGTGCGTCTGACGGTACATATTGTAAGCACTTACCGATTTCAGCACCGCAGTCCAGAGCATCAGGTCGAGTGTGGAACCCGAAGTTCCGGAGTCCTGCTGCAGGGTAAAGTACTTCACATCCAGAAACCGCGAGCATTTGTCGCCGCGCTCAATGTGACGGCCAAGCCGGCCAAAATGCCAGGCCTCATTCCGCGTAATGGAAGTATCCACCACGCCGTGGAACAGCTGGCAGCTTTTGCGGATATCCGTGAAATAGGATTGCATATGGTCCATATTCCGGAAATGGTCCGGCGATGTTTCACGGATAGACAGGTAAAATGTATTGATACTCTCCCACATTTCCTTTGATATCGTCTCGCGGATCGTACGTGCATTCTCGCGGGCTTCGTACAGACAGCTGATAATGGAGTTGGGATTGCGCTTGTCGAAAGTCATGAAGTGGATTACATCCTCTTTCGTAGGCTTATCGTAGTATTTATAAAAAAGGTAATGGTCGGCAGTTGCGATCAGGAGCGGCTCCCATTGTTCATCTACATCGGGCGGCAAATCCAGGGCAAGATTGAAGTTAACTCCTACAAAGCGTGCATAATTTTCAACCCGCTCCATATAACGGTTCATCCAGTAAATTGAATTCGCAACTCGGCTTAGCATAAACGGTAAGTATTGTCTCTAAAATTGATAATCAGAATATTCGTTAAGCAGTTCTACCAAAATACCTAATAAAATTTTGCATATACAAGATTATGCGAAAAGTAATAAAGTATCACGAAAGATTCTCATTTTGTAAAAATGCAAGCACTGACTTGGAATATTCCCGAAACATTTAAATTTTGTAAAATATCATATCATAACCTAAAACCGGAGTAAACGTGTCGAAAAAAGAACAGTTAACTGCTGCAATCCAGAAATCATACCAGACTGACAAACCTGTTATCCACCTGGGCTCTGCCATTCTGGACGGTGAGATCATCAGTGAGGCCCGGGTAAGTCTCCCGCTGCGTATGATGAACCGCCACGGGCTGGTTGCAGGAGCTACCGGATCCGGTAAAACACGCACATTACAGGTCTTCGCCGAACAGCTCTCAGCAGCAGGCGTACCCGTTTTTATGTCGGATATCAAAGGTGATCTTTCAGGAATAGCACAGCCGGGAAAGTCCAATGCAGCACTTGAAGAACGTTCGCAAGTCCTCGGCAATGTGTTTACGCCAAAAGGTTATCCGGTTGAACTATATTCCCTGAGTGGTAAAAAAGGCGCACAAATGCGAGCTACCATTCTCGAATTCGGGCCAATTTTATTATCCAAAATATTCGAACTGAACGATACGCAATCCGGCGTGCTGGCTATCCTTTTCAAATATGCCGACGATAAGGATCTCCCAATGGTCGATTTGAATGATTTAAAGAAAGTCCTCAATTATTTATCGGAAGGGCCGGGTGCAGCGGAGATCAAAGGTGACTATGGAAGCATTTCCAGCTCTACTGCCGGCACTATTCTCCGTAAGATCGTTGCACTGGAGCAGCAGGGAGTTGGCAGTATTTTTGGTGAAAGATCATTTGATATCAGCGACCTCATTGATCGCGTAGACGGACAGGGCATTATCAGCCTGCTTAATATCTCGGACGTGCAGGATAAGCCGGCATTATTCTCCACATTCATGCTGAGCCTTCTGGCTGAACTTTACCAGAAGCTGCCGGAAGCAGGAGACCTCGACAAACCGAAGCTCGTGTTTTTCCTCGACGAAGCGCATTTGCTGTTCAAAGATGCACCAAAGGCATTTCTCGACCAGATAGAGCAGGTGATCAGGCTGATACGCTCCAAAGGGGTGGGTGTATTCTTTTGTACGCAAATGGCGCAGGATGTTCCGGTTTCGGTATTATCCCAGCTTGGTAACCGTGTTCAGCACGTACTGCGCGCATTCACGCCGCAGGATGCAGACGCATTGAAACAAACCGTAAAAACATATCCCAAGTCAAGCTTTTATGAGATTGACCAGGTACTCACAACGCTTGGGATCGGACAGGCATTGATCACGGTTTTGAATGAAAAAGGTATCCCGACCGAGGTAGCTGCAACGCACCTGCTTCCGCCCACTTCGGTAATGGGGCCAATGGTACAGGCGGATTATGACCAGCACGTGCAGCAATCGAGTCTTTACCAGAAATACAAAGATCCTGTTGATCCGGAAAGTGCTTACGAAATGCTGACAAAGCGGATGGAAGCACACGCCAAAGCAGAAGAAGAGACCAAACAGGAAGTAACCGAGGTCAAAAAACAGAAAGAGGAAAAAGGAATGCTTTCTGAAGCACTGAATTCTCCTTTGGCAAAGCAAATCGGCCGGGAGGTTGTCAGAGGCGTTTTTGGAATGTTATTTGGTAAAACGACTCGGTCACGTACCACGAAGAAAAGCGGCGGATTTTTCGGGTTCTAAATTACTTTTTGACTTTCCAGCCCACCACGCAACGATGCCCGGCTAGTTGATCCATATTATTCTGGACATCTAGCCGGGTTTTTGCATTATCCAATGCATCCCGGTAAATCCCGCGAAGCTCTTTACGCTTGATTGCTTCCAGAAAGCGCCGTGCATCTTCTTCATTTTCCAAAAGCAGCTCGGGAACGGGAGTTGGTTTATCATCCTCCCCTTTGGCCACCATCGTCACATACGAGGTATTGGTGTGCCTGACCGTACGGTTCCTCACATTCTCAGCAATGACGCGAATGCCGATCACCAGCGAAGTCCGTCCCACGTAATTGACAGACGCGTGTAGCGACACAAGATCGCCCACTTCAACCGTCGGCAAAAAGTCAACTCCGTCTACCGACACTGTCACACAATAGGTACCCGCATGCCGGGATGCGCATGCGTACGCCACTTTGTCGATGAGCGATAACAGGATCCCGCCGTGGATCTTACCGCCAAAATTGGCATAGGACGGGATCATCAATTCTGTCAGAGTGGTTTGTGAGAATCTCACCGAGCGCGGTTCCATATATAATCTGCTTATTTCAAAAATATAGTTTTTCCTGTCTTGGCAGCTTCTTTGGCTGTTTCAAGAATCTCAACCACTGTCACATTCACTGGCAATCCGTACATATCATTTTGTTCCAATGTGAGTTTGCCGGTTACTACATCTGCCAGCACAGAAAACGGGTCTGTAAAAGGAGCTGGGCGCGGATCGAGCTTGATTGTTTCTTCCGGCGTCTTTTCCTGTAAACGCTGCCGCACTACCGTCGGATTTACAGCCACTGCATAGCCTTTATTTCCAAAAACTTCCATGTCTTTGCGCGCAAACGACCAGTTCCACGAACCCTGAATAATGCACTGCGCCTTGGGATATTGCAGGATAATAGAGGCTTCATCGTCAACATTCTTGTAAATCTCGGGCTTGTTCTGGTGAGTTACGGCGGTAACAGAAACAGGTCGCTGGCCTTTCAGGAGCCAGGTCATCAGGTTGGCGCCATAGCAGCCG
Organism: Dyadobacter sp. Leaf189; assembly: GCF_001424405.1. Taxonomy (GTDB): domain Bacteria; phylum Bacteroidota; class Bacteroidia; order Cytophagales; family Spirosomataceae; genus Dyadobacter. The sequence goes on along the minus strand of NZ_LMPS01000001.1, from coordinate 708,424 downwards.
AAGTCCACCAACGCCCCCGCGCCGTTTTTCGCAGGATCAGTGAGTATCTCTAAAAACTCTTTGCTTACCCCGATTTCTTTCGGTCCTTGGTGCCCGTCGTTGACCATTACCTTCCTGATCTCGCCCAGCTTGCCTTGTTCCACCAGCTCTTTCACATATTGATTGCTTGCATACCAGGAAGTTTCAAAATTGGTCAGCACCTGAATGTTGTTCTTCTCTGCGAGCCGCTGGATTTCTTTGGCGTCGGCAAATGTAGTAGCCAGGGGTTTTTCAACCATCACGTGGATCTTCCTCGGCGCACAGGCTTTGACAACCATCATATGCTCACTGATCGCCCCGAATGCAGATACTGCCTGTGGCTTTGTTTCATCCAGCATTTTGTTGAGGTCGGAGTAGAAGAGCTTCTTATCGAGTTTATATCGCTCAGAAAACTCCTTCACCAGCTCCGGATTTGTTTCATAAATGCCGACCAGCTCAATATCGGTTTTATTAGCTCTGTTGAAAACCCAGCCCACGTGTCCGTGCGTCAGGCCGGCTACCGCCAGCTTCACCGGCGATTGTGCAATTGTTTGTACGCTGATCATACCTAAAATCAACAGGAGAAATGCTTTCATAGTCAAGGTGTTTAAGACATTTTATCAATAATATCTTTAATTACTTCCTGCAAATAGGCTCCATTGTATGGACCGTACCAGCTCATTGTTTTGGTTTCATACAAATCCCTATCGAAGTACTTATCGTGGGTAATATAGCCAATATAACCGCCATTAAAGCTGGTAACAAGCAGGTTAAGCCCCTTTGACTTCGCATATGCATCCAATTCCGCGACCAGCTCACCCGAAAAATCGCAGGGCATTCCCACCATCAGCATATTGCCGACGCGCAGTGCTTTTACAAAAACCGGATACTCACCAAATGCTTTCTTAAAAGCCCAGGATCTTAAAACCAAACCCATTGTTAACCGCGGACTAGGATCACGGAGTGGCAAAGGGAGGGTTAACGAGCGGATCACATTTTCTTTGCTGGGTTCCTTCGAAGTAGCTGGTGATAACAATGCATTCTGTACACCAAACGCCTGATTTTTAACCTCATCAAAATCATCGGTTCCTTTCTCGATCGGAGCCATACTGCCTACTGCGCCTGCCATATACATGGCGAAGTTATATCTTCCGTTTTCCAGCGAGTCAACCAACATACCGGGATAGTCGCGGGAAAGGATGATCGTTTTGGAATTTAAAACCGTGGAATGCGCGCCAAAAGAGCTCAGAATAGCTTTTTTGCCTGTTTTGGTCACAAACGCCGCTGAGCGGATTTCAGGATCCACCCCGCCTTCCTCCCCTACCAGGCGATTTCTGATATCCAGTGTGTCCACAGATTCGAGGTAAGTCAGTGCAACGGGTTCCACATTGGCTTTTGCTTGCGTAATGGCGGTATAAAATGCATCTGCAAGCCGGTCCACAATAGCGGGATCGTATTTTCCGGAGAAAAACAAGGAAGAAACGCCGGTACCCCAGCCGCCTACACTGTTATGAGTATGCGTAGCCCCGAAGTAAACCTGATCAAATGGAATCTCTTTTTCTGTCAGCCTGGCTTGCAGGATTTTAGTGACCGTCGGCGGAATGATAAGCAGGTCAGCGGAGACGATCGCCGCTTTTGTTTTTCCATTATCAATTACAATGGCGCGTACATATACGGAGTCGTGAACAGCAGTGTATAAACGGCCTTTTCTGTTACCATAGCCGGCAGTCGGTGTGGGAGAAGCGGGCGTAATATTGACTTTCGCCCAGCCTGCCTTCAATTCGCCGGGAGAATCCGGTTTGATGGGTTCAACCTTCCCTATTATTTCCTTCCATTGCCTGTAATAAGGCATTTCCTTGTAGGGCGTTTTGTCCATTGTCGTGACAAGCACCGCCAGGATCAATATCAAAATCAAAACGATTGAACCGATGATCCGCAGCAGAATCCTAAGAAATCTCATGGAAGGGCATTTTTGAAGATTTAAACCGACCAAATATAAAAGGAAAACACCCCTCTGATATCCTCATACAACAAAAAACCCGTCAGCTGAGCCGGCGGGATGTATGCTGTAACTGCGAATTAGATCAGGATTGCTTAACCAGCTGAATATTCGCGATGAGTTTTACGTCTTCACCAATCACAAGTCCGCCGGAATCGGTCAGCTGCATGTAATTCAGACCAAATTCCTGTCTGCTCAACCTGCCTTCGACTTCGAACCCGATTCTAATATTTCCATCGGCATCTCTTTCGGAGCCGCCGTATTCTGCGTCCAGCTCAATGGGTTTGGTGATACCTTTTAGGGTAAGCAGACCGGAAAGCTTGTAGTTGTCACCTTTGACTTTATGAAAATAATTGGATTGAAAAGTAATGTGCGGGAATTGCTCAGCGTCAAAGAAATCTGCTGACCTTAAATGCTTGTCGCGGGCTTCTATATTGGTATCAATACTGCTTACATCGAGAGAGAAGTGGATTTCTGCATCTTCGAAATTGCTAAGGTCGGAAGTAGCGCCGCCTTCGAAGTTATTGAATGAGCCTGTAATCGTTGAAATAACGAGGTGTTTGATTTTGAACTGAACCTCAGAATGTGCGGGGTCTACGATCCATTTTGTAACTGCCATAGGTAATGAAAATTTAAATACTACATACTGCGACGAACACCAAAAATAGCATTCCAGCTAAGAAACGTGTATTAACATGTTTTAATTCAGAACGCATATAGAGTTTACAAGAAGATAAACGGCACGTGATTTATACATCATACCTTATCATTATATTTACTAAACATAAATCCGCGCCACATGAAAATGCAGGGAAGAAGCGTATTCACGTACGATGTATACGCTCCCACTACCGTGACCACGATGCTCCGGCCTCGTCGTCAGGAAGGTCAATCTATTATCCAGGAAGGCTTTAATATCGAACCCGCGGTACCTTTTTCAGAATACATTGATATTTACGGCAATCCTTGCCAAAGAACCATTCTGCCTGTCGGCCGCGTAGTAATCACTACCGAAGTACAGGCTCAGGTAAATGCCACGAAACCAATCCCCAGTCCGCCTCCCGGCTACGTGCTTGTAGGCGACCTGCCTGATGATGTGATGCATTATATCCTGCCAAGCAGGTATTGTCAGTCGGACTTACATGAAATCAACATGCTGGCGATGGAAATTGCCGGCAACCGGACACCGGGATATGAGCAGGTAGAGGCGATCCGGACGTGGATTCATAATAACATTACTTACCAGTACGGTGTGACAGATGCGAGTACAACAGCGCTGGATCTGGCCCGCAATCGTATAGGGGTGTGCCGTGACTTTACGCACCTAGCCATCGCCCTTTGCAGAAACCTTTGCATTCCTACAAGAATGACAGTAGGGTATCTCGACAGGCTCAAAGTAATGGACCTGCATGCGTGGTTTGAGGTATTTATAGGGGGAGAATGGTATACGTTTGACGCTGTTCAGGAGAAAACCGAAGGCTATCGCATTGAAATTGCCCACGGTCGCGACGCCGCGGATGTAGCGATGGTTACCCAGTACGGCAATGCGACATTACAGTCACTGCACGTAGAAGCACATTTGATAGAATAGAAGGAGGAAAGGGAGGAAAGGGAGGAACGGGAAGAAAGGGAGGAAGATTTTTCCCTTCCTCCATCCTCCCCTTCCTCCTTCCTCCCTTTTTAAATAACTCCCAAGTCGACCCCTACCTTTGTGAAAGCTGCTACGGCTTTTTCTAGGTGTTCCTGCTCGTGACCGGCGGATATTTGTACGCGGATCCTTGCTTTCCCTTGCGGAACAACGGGGTAGAAAAAGCCGATCACGTAAATTCCTTCTTCTAATAACCTGGCAGCAAATTCCTGCGCAAGCTTGGCGTCGTAAAGCATGATAGGAACAATCGGATGCTCGCCGGGTAGAATATCGAAGCCCGCTTCCGTCATCGCCTTGCGGAAATAAGCGGTGTTTTTTTCCAGTTTATCACGCAGCGCAGTTGAAGACGAGAGCAGGTCAAGTACCTTAATGGACGCGCCGACAATGGATGGTGCGAGCGTATTTGAAAAAAGATAGGGTCTTGAACGCTGACGCAGGATTTCAACGATTTCCTTTTTGGCCGCCGTGAAACCGCCCGAGGCGCCGCCCAATGCTTTACCATAAGTGCCCGTAATGATATCAATGCGCCCCATTACATTCCTGAATTCGTGAGAGCCGCGGCCGGTTTTTCCCATAAATCCGGTGGCGTGACATTCGTCTATCATGACCATTGCCCCATATTGTTCTGCCAGGTCACAGATCTTATCAAGCTGCGCGATGGTTCCGTCCATTGAAAACACTCCGTCAGTTACGATCAGGATTCTTCTGCTTCCTGCCGCATCCTTTAACTGTGTTTCCAGGTCTGAAATGTCGTTGTGTTTGTAGCGGAAGCGCTTTGCCTTGCATAAACGGATACCGTCGATCAGTGAGGCGTGATTAAGTTCATCGGAAATAATTGCGTCCTGCTCGTTCAGCAAAGGTTCAAACAAACCACCATTTGCATCGAATGCAGCTGCGTACAAAATGCAATCTTCCGTTCCCAGGAATTCGGCTGTTTTCTTTTCAAGTTCCTTATGAATGTCCTGGGTACCGCAGATAAAGCGCACCGACGACATTCCAAAACCGTGCGTTTGAATCGCTTCTATCCCCGCCTGAATGACCTCCGGGTGTGACGATAGTCCGAGATAGTTATTTGCACAAAAGTTAAGCACATCTTTCCCGTCAGTAGTAGCAATACTTGCTGCCTGCGGCGTGGTGATCACTCTCTCTTTTTTATATAAGCCCGCATCTTTGATAGCGTCGAGCTCTTTTTCCAGTTCTGCCTGAATAGATCCGTACATGGTTTAATTTTGAATGAGTGAATGAGTGAATAGTTAGCCAGTTAGCGAGTTGGTGAGTTAGTCAATGATCTGCATGACTTAATGACCTAATGACCCAATGACCTGACAACTCACCAGACCTTCGATTTACTTACCTAGTGCTTTACCGGCTTGTACTTGATGGTCAGCTCTTTGATCATCTCCTCTGTCATCTTGTCGAGGTTGTAAGATGCGCGCCAGCCCCAGTCTTTTCTGGCCTGGGTATCGTCAATTTCCTGTGGCCACGATTCTGCGATTTGCTGGCGGAAGTCGGGCTTATAAGTAATCCTGAAATCGGGAATGAACTTGCTGATACTGGCTGCGATCTCTCTTGGAGAAAAGCTGGTTCCCGCCAGGTTATATCCTGTTCTGACAGTGATTTTCTCAGCCGGCGCTTCCATCAGCCGCACTGTTGCGTCCATTGCATCGGTGATATAGATCATCGGGAGTGTTGTATCTTCCCTCAAAAAGCATTCAAACAACTCTCCCTTTACTGCTTTGTGGTAAATGTCGACCGCATAATCCGTGGTACCTCCGCCCGGCATGGATTGGTAGCCGATAATGCCGGGATAACGGATTGAGCGGATATCCAGCCCGTATCTTTTAAAATAGTAATTCGACCAGTTTTCCCCAGCGGCCTTGCTGATCCCGTAAACGGTGCCCGGATCCAGGTAAGACCATTGTTCTGCCCGCACATCAACCTGGTCGCCGAAGACCGCGATCGAGCTCGGATAGAATATTTTCTGAACGTCATTTTCTCTTGCAACTTCCAGCACATTGAAGTAAGTCTGCATGTTAATGTGCCAGGTTTTCAAAGGTTCCTGCTCGCCTTTCGCAGAGAGGATCGCGGCCAGATGATAAATCTGGGTAACCTTATGTTTTTTCACAATCGCCGCAAGCGCATTTGCGTCTGTCGCGTCGAGCAGCTCAAAAATGCCTTTTTCCAATTCCGGTTTGCGAAGGTCGGAGGCTACAACGTGATTGATCCCATAGATCTCCCGCAGGTACTCCACCAAAACAGAACCGATCTGACCATTTGCCCCGATTACCAAAACATTTTCTGACTTCATAGGGATTCTTGTTTAAAGCATAAATCACTTGCAATTTGCCGTTTAAGAAATTTATTTTCAACAAACAGCACATTCAGCAGGAAACTTTACCGCACAATGATTATTTTTTGGTAAAAATCACTTTTTAGCTGCCACAGCTTACCTTGCAGCAGCAAATATTATTGCACCATGGAACAGTTGGACAAAATCGATACCAAAATCCTCCGCATTCTTCAAAAAGATGCAAAAAAAACGACCAAGGAAATCGCTACGATGCTAAATCTGACGATATCCCCGGTCTACGAGCGGATCAGGCGGCTGGAAAGTCTTGGCTACATCAAACACTATGTGGCTATCCTCGACAAAAAGCTGATCAACCGCCACGTTACCACCATTTGTCAGGTGTCAATGCGGTACCATAATGAAGCTTTTATCGAGAAGTTTGAGCAGGAAATCCAGAACCTGGATGAAGTACAGGAATGTTACCACATGGCGGGGCAAGTGGATTTTTTACTTAAAATCAATGTATCCAGTCTCGACGAATACCACGATTTCGTCAAATACAAGCTATCCAAAATCGACAATATCGGCGTGCTGAACAGCACTTTCGTACTGAAAGAGATCAAGCATACCTCTGAATTTTATATCTGACCTGATCAGAAATTTCTTTTGTTGACCTCGAAAGAAAACTGCTTGCTACCTGCCACGCCAGCTGGTGTAATTCCTTGGATCACAACCTGGTACTTACCTGTTTGGTCGGAGGTGTAAAATTCAAGCGCCGCTTTTCCGCTTTTGTCGGTCACTACATTCGGTGCCCAGTGGAGCAGGTTGCGAAAATCGGGAATGCGGCTGTTTGCGCTGGCTGCATCGTATTTGGGAGCATAAAACTCGCGTTGCGCCTGCACGCCTTCGTAAGGCAGAACTAGCACTTTCGGATCCAGCTCAAACCCGCCCAGATCATTCCCGTAAGTCGTAAAGGTTACAATTCCGGTAAATGTCAGCGGCCCCAGGAAGTACCGTGAGTTCAGTACTTCTATTTTTTTCACCTTCAATGGGTCAAATTCAATGATCTTGTCCGCGTCAAACACGGGAATTCCGTCCACCAGGATCAGGGGATCGGTATCATAGTAAGTGTTTGGCAAAAGCTTGTCTATCATCCTGAAATGATACTCTTTCTGTCTTCTTCTCACCAATACTCCTTTTACATATTCCCGCAAAACCTCTTCCATTGTTGGAAAGCGGGTGAAATCATCGAGGAAATACTTCTCATCGGGAACACCAAAGAATGCGACCGAATCAATTAATGTAGCTTTCTTCTGCGTATAAACCCGGGGCAGATAGGAGTTGCCGGTTTGCATATTGATCGTGCGTGTCAGTAACTGGTTTTCCAGGGTTTTGTCAAAAAAGAAACCGGGCAGCGCATTACCGGAAAACTGCTTGGAAAACGGACTCGCGATCTCGAACTTATAAGTTGAATCCATTGCGAGATTGGTTTGTACCGTGATCTCCTTCGGTCCTTCAAAGCGGCGCACTTCAAAGGTTACCTTTCCATTCTGATCACTTTGCGCAACATATAACCTCGCCGGAACGTCGAGCGCGGCCAGGAATGCATCTTTTCCTTTGGCCGGAGTTCCGTCTTCCCTGCTCACAATGCGACCCGTAATGAAGTGGCCGTCGTATTCAGGCACATTTTCATATTTGGGCGGCTGGTTACCGAATACATTCTCCCACTTCAACCTGCGCCAGCCGTGCGTAAGCATTAAATTATCGAGCTGCTGATCGGTATCCCTGTTAACATTGCTGAAATAATAACCGGGTGATTCAATAGTTCCTTTTAAATCGGAATTGAGCCAGAGGTAACTTGCGATATCCTGCTGAGGATCGGCGTGAATGGAATCTTCGAGGTAAATAGCCACTGACAGGTTTGTCATCTGATCAGCCGCCGCAGCTACATTCGCGGTAAGGTTCAGCGCGACTTTTTCGCGGGTGATAAATGTTTTAGCCAAATTTGCTTCCAGGTCGAGCTTACTCTGGGGCCGCTTGAAATACAGCCGCTCACAAACCGGCTTCACTTTCTCATTGAAAATCGTGATATGCGAAATCCCTTCGCCCAACTTGGTTTTATCAACCAGGAAAAACGTCCTGTTTCTTATCAGCGGCTTTTTCTCGATCACCGGATTTACCTGCCGGGTGTGCGCAAGCATGTAAACGTATACGGGCTCGTCGGTGTTCAGCTTTGCAGTTACGGACACTTTGAGCCACTGGTCCGTCGAATCCTTTACCTGCATTACAAAGCCCTGTCCCTCAACTGCGGGAAGGGCATACTCTGCTCGGGTGCCTTTTGAATCGGTAACGTAAGCCTTGTAAGTCTCGCTTTCCCTTGGGGTAAATGTAAAACTGCCTATTCCATTAATTGACGGCGTAAATTTCTGAATGGTATCATTCTGCGCATTGACAATAGCTCCATTAAACCGGATTCCCTTTCCATCGGCCGCGACTGCACGGAATGCGATTTTACTTTCCAGCCCCTGAACCAGCCGTCCGCCTTCCGGGAAGAATTGTACATCGTACTTGCTTTCACCTTTCACGGTACGGTCGGGCTCGAACCTGACAAATGGATTGACAATGGACACTGTACTTTCAAAAAACTGATCTGCACCAAAATTCTTCATCCAGTTGGTATAGCAGCGCACTTTGTAATTTCCGCTGATAATCGCAGCGGGCAGTATCACTGCTCCATTCCCCTTCCCTTCCCGCATGGAGAATTTGGTTTGCACGACCGGGTTGTTATCCAGATCCAAAATTTCCAGATAACCTACTTTGCTCAGATCAAGGAACCGGTGTGTGGCGCCATTGAGCAGGTACGCTTTGAACCAGAGCGTTTCTCCGACCAGATAAAAAGGCCTGTCCAAATGCACATACAGCTTTTCCTGCACAGCGCGCCCTGTATATAAATCAAAGCGCTGCTTCATAGAAGTAACCATAGGATCTTCCTGCGCGCTCGCAGCGAGCGGAAATGCGATCAGCAAAAAGATATGAATAAAGAACCTCGCGAGTTTACACATGAGTTGCGCTGTATTAATAGCTACCAAAAAGTTGGTTTTGTAGTTGTTCCGCCTTGTGTCCTGCAATCAATGCAGCTGGCCGGCGCGCCCAGTATGTACTCTGCCCGTTCTCCTCCGAAAGACATTAACAGCGCGGCTGTTTCCAGCGCACATTGCCTGTCACTGTTTGGTCGGCAGACAATATCAAATGTATCGGGCGGCATACAGCGTGGAAAATTGCCCAGGTGCGGCGCAATGGTAAGCCGCTTTGTTTGTTCGGTAGCTGCACTGAAATAGCCGAATACCAGGTCTTTGGAATCTTTTACATTATGGATGTTACCGGTAACCTGTGAAGGTTGAGGATCAAACAGGCTTCCTGTCCCCTGGGTTGTTTTGGAAAGACTTGTCCAATACTCAAATGCTTCCCGGGAAAGCGCATACTGCCGCACCAGCACACTGTATCTGATGTAAAGCTTGTTGGTTGATACCGGGACTTTGAACAGCGGAAGATCCTTGATTATATCACTGCTCAGCTTGATTGTGGATCCCAGGAGGATACTTCCCGATCGCATACTTCCCCAGCATTGATTAATATCCTTACTCCGGGTCACAATCTTTTTATCAACAACTTCGAGGTAAGAATAGTAAGCAGACCTGTATTCCCAGGTTTCTTCAAACTTCCATCTGTAGAAATGCGTGTTGTTATTGGGATCGTGGGTATTTACGTAAAAAATCATTGCATCCTGCCCCGCATCAAAGCGGCTGGCCAGGCTGTCAATCGGGGGTGTCTTGGTAACCTCCACGTATTCGGACAAATACTCTTTTCCAAATAAGTTGATCCGCAGCCTGTATTTCGTATTCTCATTGTATTGCTGAGGCGGAAGAAGGTACAATCCCCTGCCGGCTTCTGTGAAGTTATAGCTCTCACCCGTCTCCGATTCCGCGGTAATAATGGCGCCTTCAACGCTCAGATTGACTGTTGGCTCACTTACATTCTGCGTCTGCCGCAGCTCAATCCGGCTTGTATCCTGTCCTACATTCAGGAAACCGTCTACTACGAGGTACTTTTCAACAGAGTTGACCTCGGGCGGTGAAAAAGGCTCAACGCAACTGTCCAGAATAAGCAGCAGCGCAAAAAAGCCAAGTTTAAATAACCAGTATCGCATATATGTTGTTTTCTTAAAATCTGAAATTGTATGTAACCGTAGGAATTGGCTGGCCAAATATGGAAAGCTGGTATCCATTTACCCTTCCGCCAACTGTCTGAAAATACACCGAGGTCGGGTTCTTCCTGCCCAGCAAGTTGTAAACCGCCAGTGTCCAGGAACTGTGCGCCAGCTTTTTGATCCTGTGATTTCCTTCAATATTCATTGACACGTCGGTTCGGTAGTAATCCGGGATACGGAACTGGTTGCGGTCTGCATAGTAAACCCGCTGTGCGCCGTCGATCAGGTACTTGCCGATTGGCGGGGTATAAGGCCGGCCGGTGCTGTAAGTAAAGTTGAATGAAACACTGAACCTGTGTGAGAAGCGGTAGTTGGAGATTAGGGTAAAATCGTGCGGCTTATCGTAATTGCTCGGGTAGAAGTTACCGTCATTCGGCGCATCCGGCGACTCGCGGTCAATTGCCCGCAACAATGTCCGGGCATAAGTGTAGCCCAGCCAGCCATTCAGCTTACCTGTCATTTTCTTGATCATGAATTCGACACCATAAGCTTTTGCTTTCGTATTGAGCACGGCGGCTTCGATATTATGGTTCATGATCAGCGAATCGCCACCTTTATAATCCAGGAAATTCTGTATGTTTTTGTAATAACCTTCCAGGGATACCTCTATTTTGTTGCCCCTGAAATTGCGGTAAAGTCCGACTGAGATCTGGTCCCCGATCTGCGGCTTGATATAAGGGTCGCTCAGCTTCCAGATATCCGTTGGCGAAACGGTCATTGTATTGGTAAGCAAATGAATGTACTGCCGCAGCGTGTTGTAGCTTACTTTGAGGGACAGGTTATCAAAAACGCTGTAACGGACGGAAGCACGGTACTCAGGTCCGCCGTAAGTCTTGATATTTTCACCCGACTTATACTGTCTTACACCATTCTGATAAATGTATTCGATCGGAAGGCCGGCCACATAGGTGTTTACATTTCTTGGGCCCAGGTATTGAAAAAGTGAAAAACGCAGACCTGCCGAAATGGAAAGGCGCGGACTAACCTCAAATTTATCTTCCAGGTACAATGCACTTTCAACAGCCTGCTCGGCTTCCAGCTCGTCGGGCACAATCAGCGACTCGGCGGTAGCGGGTTTGAATGAGCCCGGATGCAACTTATAATAAATGCTGCTGAGCCCGAATTCAAGGGTATGCCGTGGATCGAGATTATAGCTAAAGTCCGCCTTGAAGTTGGATTGATTAATGTCAAATTTAAGATCAAATGCATTCAGCGGTAATCCTTTCGCATTCATTGCGTACTGGTACTTGCTGTGCGAAGCCGTGAATACACTATATAGCTTCGAATTGAATGTGTGCTTCCATTTCAACGAAGCAAGCTGGTTTTGATAAGTATACAAGGTATCTCCAAACAACCTGAACCGGTCGTCGCTTGTGTAGCCCGTCAGGAACAAGCTGTTTTTCTCATTGATCTCGTGACTGACGTGCAGGTTGATATCGTAAAATGAGGCTGAGCTTTTGTTATAATTCTCATTATCCAGCGCCTTGATAACCCAGTTGGAGTAAGTAGAGCGTCCGCCCAGTAAAAACGACGTTTTGTCTTTCACGATCGGCCCTTCCAATGTAAGCCGGCCGGTTACCAGCCCGATCCCGCCTGAGGCTACGAATTTCTTTTTGTTACCATCACGACTATTGATATCCAGAACAGACGACAACCGCCCGCCGAACCTGGCCGGAATGGTACTTTTGTACAGTTCTACATCTTTCAGTACATCCGGATTGAATGCAGAGAAAAAGCCGAAAAGGTGCGACGGATTATAGATAACAGCATCGTTATACTGGATCAGGTTCTGGTCTGTGGAGCCACCGCGTACATTCAACCCCGTACTATTCTCCCCTACCGACTTAATGCCCGGTAATGTGAGTATCGTGCGGAGTAAATCTGTTTCCCCGAAAACCGTCGGTACCTGTTTGAGGTTTTTAATAGTGAGCTTCACAGTCCCCATTTGCGTACCTACCACGTTCCTGTCCATTCCGGCTTTTACCGAAACTTCTTTCAGTGCTACCACACTTTCACGCATTTCGATATCCAGCTTACCATCTGAATAAAGCATTACCTGGCGCCGCGTTTCCCGCATTCCGGTGCTTCTGATCCTGACTACCTGCTTGCCGCGCGGGATAGTTAATGCATAAAAGCCGAGCGCGTCGGTTGTAACGCCAATGGAAGGGGAAGCAATAAAAACAGCCGCGCCGATGACAGGCTCGCCCGTTACTGCATTTCTTACATACCCCGTAATGGTGGAATTGCCTGGCGTAATGCGATGTTTTCGGATACCAATTTCGTGCAGCTTGCTTTCAGCGGTAGAAAGCAGCTTTTCCTTCGCATCGTCGCCCGGACCGGCGTAGGAAATGGAATCATTATCGCTGCCTTTATCAGGTTCAAATAATCCGGGTGTAAGCTGGGTAATGATCCGCGGCCCCTGGGTAATGTATATCCGTCTTTGCGCGTCAATCGCATATTCGAATTCCGATCCCCTGAAAACCTGATCAAGCACTTCGCGGATTGTGAGGTTATTTACATTCAGGTCGAGCGTAAGGCTGTCGAACTTGCTGGGATCGTAATAAAAGTAGTATCCCGTTTGCGCTTCGACGACCTGCACGAATTCACCAAACCGGGCAGAGTCCAGTTTAACGGTGATTTTCTTATCGGCTACACTTTGCGCCCGGGTAATACTTGGAAAGAACGATAGACTGATGAGGAAAATAAGTGGTAAAAGTTTCTTCATGGCTTGGCTAATTCATCGTGAACGGCGACCATCTTGGCAATGGCCAGATCTTTTTGCTTCCGGAACTTGATATGCCCGTCCCTCAGCACCTTGCGTAATTCCTTTTTGTGCTCAGGAAACAGGTTCAATACCGATTTCTTTGTCTGCGTACTGTGGTACTTTCCATCTTTCAGAACAAAAAAGAAGTTCTTCTGCGGGTATAGGGATATTACTTTTTTATCCACGATTTTTTCCTGCCGCTGTTTCGCCCGTCTAGCGATCGTGCGGGACTTACCATCGTAAATCACGTCATAAAAACCGGTACGCATTTGCGGTCCGATATCCTTCCCTGCTTCGAGGCGAACAAAACTGTGATCGTTCAGCAAAAAGAAGTCAACTTTTTCGGATTGCAGCAACAGGTGATCTCCATTGAAATGCTTGATGACCAGCTCGTCTTTGAAAATGTCGTAAAGCATCGGAATGCTGTCAAACTGCTGATTATCATAGCGAATAACACCTTTCATCCATTTTCTCGTATCAAAAAACTGGTGTTCCTCATTCCTCGGATCGTAGAGGTAATACTGTCGGCCGTTATACAGGTTTTGCGTGAAGGCGGTGGCTTCTTTATAAACAGATATGGGATGGGATGCGGGATCTGTCGCAGTGTTTACCTGGGCGATCTGGCCAAAGGAATTACCGGCAATGCACAGGAAGAAGAGAAAGGAATAGGTAAAGTTCGACATGCACGAAATTTTTTATAATAATACTATAAAAACCTGTGTAATTGCTGCGGTTCGAAAGGTATCTACTTCAAAGATGTTATCGGAAGTTACATACTTCACTGAAGCAGAATTTATTTATTCTCCGGCGTTTAGCTACTTACCAGGCCTATTTCCATAGAAAACTAAGTCAGCTTGCTAACCGTTTTTCGGGAATGTCCTAACTTTGGTCTTATCTGAATCCACACATTCTTCCAATTTAAAAACACTTTATGAAAATCTTAATTACCGGAGGAGCAGGCTTTGTCGGATCGTCGCTGGCCATTTCTTTAAAAATGAATTATCCGCATTACGAGGTATTTGCGCTCGATAACCTGAAACGCCGGGGATCAGAACTGAATATCAGCCGCTTGAAAAAGCATGGAGTGGAATTCGTCCATGGGGATATACGTAACAAGGAAGACTTTGACGCCATTCCGGCAGTGGACACGGTGATAGAAGCCTCTGCCGAACCTTCGGTACTGGCGGGACTCGACGGAACGCCCGATTACCTGATCAACACCAATCTGGTGGGCACTGTGAATTGCCTCAACTATGCATTGAAGCACAAAGCAGGTTTTATTTTCCTTTCTACCAGCCGGGTATATCCGATTAAAACCATTGAAACACTGAATTTCGTTGAGGAAGAAACGAGATTTGCATTGTCTGACGAGCAGCCGGTTCCCGGGGTATCCTCAAAAGGTATTGCCGAAGATTTCCCGCTAAATGGCGCGCGTTCTTTGTACGGTACCACAAAGCTGGCTTCCGAGCTGATTATTCAGGAATACAATGAGTTCTATAACCTCAAAACGGTGATCAACCGCTGTGGTGTGATTACTGGTCCGTGGCAGATGGGCAAGGTTGATCAGGGCGTAATGGTGTTGTGGATCGCCAAACATTATTTTGACCAGCAGCTGGGTTACTTTGGCTACGGCGGCACAGGCAAGCAGATCCGCGATATGCTGCACGTGGCTGATTTGTACAGGCTGATCGACTGGCAATTACACAATCTGGATAAGGTAAACGGAGAAATCCTGAATGCAGGCGGCGGTCTGGAGAGCAGCGCCTCGTTGCAGGAACTGACGAAAGTTTGCCAGGAAGTAACCGGCAAAACGATCCCGATCAAAGTAGTACCTGAAAACCGCACTGCAGATATCCGGTTGTATGTTACCGACAATACAAAAGTAACCGCATTAACCGGCTGGAAACCGGAAATCGGTATCCGCCAGATCGTAGAGGAAATTGCTGCCTGGCTGAAAGAAAACGAAGCCGATTTAGCTCCGATTTTAAAATAAGGAGAAAAGGGAAAATGGAGGAAAGGGAGGAAGTCGTTTCTGCCCTCCTCCGTCCTCCCACTATTCAATCATTCAATCATTCAATCATTGAAACTAATTGAATGTCCCCGCGATGCCTGGCAAGGGTATCATCCATTCATTCCGACGCAGCAAAAGGTTGAGTACCTCAATCAATTGTTGAAAGTAGGGTTCGATACGATTGACTTTGGCAGCTTTGTTTCCGCGAAAGCTATGCCGCAGGTAAGCGATACTGCGCTTCTGCTGGATCAGCTTGATACCGCTTCTTCCAGGTCAAAACTGCTTGCGATCGTTGCAAATGAAAGGGGCGCGGCGGAAGCCTGCGGTTTCAAACAGATCGGCTACCTCGGTTTTCCATTCTCCATTTCCGAAACTTTCCAGCGCCGCAATACCAATGCGACCATTGCCGATTCTGTAGAAAGGGTCCGCAACATCTGCGAGCTCGCATCCAGAAATGAGAAAGAAGTGGTGATATATATTTCAATGGGCTTCGGAAATCCGTACGGAGATCCCTGGGAGCCCGGAATTGTTATGGAATGGATCAGTAAGCTGTCAAATCTTGGGGTAAGTATCTTTTCATTATCAGATACGGTAGGAGTTGCCAGTAGCGAAGCAATAACGTCGCTTTTCTCGGAGCTCATCCCGCATTACCCCCACCTTGAATTCGGGGCTCATTTTCATACCAAGCCTGCGGAATGGCGCGAGAAAATAGAAGCTGCATTCGCTGCCGGATGCACCCGCTTTGATGGTGCGCTGCTCGGATATGGCGGCTGCCCGATGGCGCAGGACGAGCTGGTCGGCAACATGCCCACCGAGAAGCTTGTCGATTTCGCTATTGAAAAGCAAAGCCCGCTAAACCTTGACTTTGCAGCATTAGAGACAGCCAGAGCTTTATTTTTGGATTTGGTAAAAAGCTAAAAAGCTCCCGCAGCTAAGCAACGGGAGCCTTTCTATATCTTGCAACACTAAGCTATCAGGCAAATTTTCTCTTTACAATCGCCAGCAGCGCAGTTACTGCCTCGCCATTTACATCCCACGCATATTTGGAAGCATACCGGTGCCAGATCAGGTTTTCAGCCTCTTCAAAGCTTTTAACTGCATCGAGCTCATAAATCGCTTTATCGAAATGCTCGCTGTTTTTATTGAAAAGCTGGTTTACAAACATAAATCTTTGTCCCAGCGGAATAGCACTGGCAATGCTCTCGACACGGAAAGGAACGCTTCCGTAGGATTTATCCTCCTTGGGTTGCGGGATATCTACCTTAAAGCGGTTGTTCAATGAATCTTTTTCCACTGTCTGGGATTTCGCAACGATATCTCCCAAAACAACAGAAACAGGCTCGGCACGTGGCGGGCCTGGTCTGGCACCTGCCGGTTCCAGCTCGCTGAATGCTGAATCAAAGAAGGATTTGGGCTCCTGCTTGGTACTGACAGGTTTACTAATCTCCTGAATGCGCAGCTCATTGATGTTAATCGGGAATATATCTGAAAACAGCTGCAGATGTTCATCGGTGTCGTCCAGCAGATCTCCGTTGTCTTTCAATTCGTACAACCAGCTCACAGCCTGTGTTTGGTATACCGAATCGGAGCCGCTATCTGTAAGTCTTCCTAACATCGCTTCTGCAATACCGCGGTGAATGTGCGTGTATTTGAGCATTTTCTCAGCCTTTTCGTGTGTAAATTCGGCGTCAGCAGTTGAGCGGATTTTACCCTCAAAATAATCGGCAGGTGCAAGCAGCAGCCGCAATGCATCTTTTACAGATTCGGAAAGCAGCGGTTCAAGATCCGCCCGTCTTACCGCAATATGCTGGGAAGCGGTGTTCATAAAATCTTCCAGCGCTCGTTTTACATCTTCGTGGGCAAAATCAAAGTACGGGCTGCGAAATGATTCTGCATTGCTTTTCCATGCTTCAAACAACCGGTTGAGAATTCCGAGATTGACCTGCCTTACCGGAGTGAGCTTCAATAAACCTGCCCCATTGATTACATCCTGAGCCCTGTAAACATCATTCAGAACTGTTGTAGTAAACCGGGCGGCATATTGGTTGAGTGCATTTGAATTCAAATTATCCGGCATAACGAATATGAGCTTTTGATAACGATCGTGTTTAAAAAAAATATGTTTGCTTTGTAAATATAATCAAAATTGACTCTTAAAAAGGTCAATCCGACACCAAAGATGTTTGTAGAACCGTCCCCTAAAAGAGCAGATCAACACCCCAAAACGGGCTGGATCGAGGTAATCTGCGGCTCGATGTTCTCCGGGAAAACGGAAGAGTTGATCCGGAGACTGAACAGAGCAAAAATAGCGCGCCAGCGCGTACAGATTTTCAAACCAGCACTGGATAAACGTTACCACGAAGAGAACATTGTTTCGCATAATGATAATTCGATCCGCTCTATTCCGGTCCAATTCTCCATTGAAATAATGGATCTGGCGCAGAATTGTGAGGTTGTCGGGCTCGATGAAGCGCAATTCTTTGATGAGGCTATTGTGCAGGTTTGCAACGATCTCGCTGATTCCGGCAAACGGGTAATTGTGGCCGGCCTGGATATGGATTATATGGGAAAACCATTTGGTTGTATGCCGCAATTGATGGCGACTGCGGAATATGTCACCAAAGTGCACGCAATTTGTATGGTGTGCGGCGAGGTTGCATCCCATTCTTACCGCCTCACTGCCTCGGATGCGCGGGTACTGCTGGGCGAAACCGATCACTATGAAGCACGCTGCAGAAGGTGTTTCAATCTCGGCGAGCACGCTTATTAGCTTTTTCCCGAAAGGCGCATGAAAACTAAAAAGCTGCTGACTGCTTCACTCCTGCTCAATTTCATCTTAATCACATTGATTATAGCCTTTGCAATTATTTACAGGGATAAAATCCTGCAAAGGTTTGTAAGCATCAAAGGAAACCCGACCATTGTCATGTATGGTAACTCGCTTACTGCACAGGGGAAATGGGTGGAATTGCTTGGCCGGACCGATGTAATGAACAATGGACTTCCGGGACTTTGCACTTACCATTTCCTGCAATTGATAGAGTCGCACGTTATAGACCTGAAACCTGAGATCTGCTTTTTGGAAGGTGGAATTAATGATATTACCGTCGGCGTTTCGCAGGAGAAGATACAGGCTAATTTCCAATCGCTCCTTGAAATCATGATCAGGAACAACATCAAACCTGTTGTTACCCTAACCCCTTTCGAGCAGAACGATCCGATAAGCAGGGCAGAAGTAATTGCATTGAACCGCTTCCTGGTTGATTATTGTCAAAAACACAGCATTACCTACATTGACCTCAATGCGCGGATTTCAGATCCTACCGGTTTGCGGTCGGAGTTTGCAGTAGATAAAACACATTTGAACGAGCGGGCGTATCAGATTTGGGGAGAGGAGATCAGTCGGGTATTAAGAGAAAGCAAACTCTAATACAACAAAAAAGGCTGCCCGAAATCCGGACAGCCTTCATCTAATATATTATCGTAACTAGGCACTCACCTGGTTCATTACTTCCGTTTGCTTGCGGATAGATTCCATGTGTACCAGCTTGAACAATTCATCCACCAAATTAGGATAAAGGTTCATGCTCTTGCCCCAGCCTGCACGCGTTTCCAATACTTCACGGAAACGATCCACCTGGTAAGCAGCTACGTTGTTATCACGTTTGTATTCTGCCAGTTTTTCAACAAGCGCCATACGCTGTGCCAAAGTTTCCAGCATTTCACGATCCAAATGATCGATTTTGCCGCGGATAATTTCCAATTGTGATGCATAATCGCTGCCGTAAGATTCTTTACGAACATGCAGATCGTGCAACATCTGGCCCAAAGCCGCAGGAGTTAACTGCTGAGATGCATCAGACCAAGCTTTATCCGGATCGCGATGTGACTCGATGATCAGACCGTCGTAATGCAAGTCAAGCGCACGTTGTGCCAATTCATACAAGTAGGCACGTTTTCCTGCCATGTGGCTAGGGTCGCCGATTACCGGCAGCTCAGGGAAAATCGTTTTCAGCTCGATCGCAATGTTCCACATTGGTGAATTACGGAACTTGGTCTCCTGCGCATTTGAGAAACCTCTGTGGATTGCACCAAGTTTCTTCACTCCTGCCTGATTCAAACGCTCAAGAGCACCTACCCAAAGTTGCAGGTCCGGGTTAACCGGGTTCTTAACAAGTACAGGTACATCGATACCCTTCAATGCGTCAGCTAATTCCTGAACATTAAACGGGTTTACAGTAGTACGAGCGCCTATCCAAAGGATATCAACGCCATATTTCAATGCAAGTTCGATATGCTGCGGAGTAGCAACTTCGACAGCAACAGGCAAACCTGTTTCTTTTTTCACCGCCTGTAACCAGGGCAATGCTGCCTCTCCCATTCCTTCAAAGCTGCCAGGGCGGGTTCTGGGTTTCCAGATCCCCGCACGGATCACATGTGCAAAGCCTTCCTCTTTAATCTGGCTTGCGGTTTCTAACATTTGGTCTTCAGTCTCTGCACTGCAAGGCCCTGCGATTACCAAAGGTTTTCCCTCGGTATTGATCCAACTGCTCAGCGGAAGGATATCTAAAGAAGCATTCATATTCAAAAACTTGTCCTTAGTAAAATAGATAATTGCAATATTTTGACCCGGTAGTTCATGCGTATTTCCGGGATTGACGTACATTTGATGCCATAAAAGTCAAATAACTTCTTAATGAACACAACTTTCTTAGTCTGATTTACTTATACATTCAGTAGAGAAAACGTGTACTTAAAATGGCAGATTCTTCACCAATAAACCAAATACCTGTATTTTTTGAAGATACTTCCGTCGCTTTTGCCTCTAAATCTGACGCTGAACTGCGGAAAACATACTGGTTATTCAGCCTCATGAATCAGGCTCGAGTGGTAAATTTAGGCACTTTTTTTATAAAGCTTGCACTAAAACTAAACTTACCTATAAAAAATCTCATCCGGGTTACCATTTTTGAACAATTCTGTGGAGGCGAGACAATTAACGATTGCGACCGCACTATAGCAATGCTCGGAAAATCGGGAATCGGCACTATCCTCGACTATTCTGTTGAAGGCGAAGACAAGGAATCCAGCTTCGATGCAACTGCTACCGAAATCCTCCGGACGATTGATAAAGCAGCAACCTCCCAAACTATTCCATTCTCCGTTTTTAAAATCACAGGAGTTGCCTCGGCAGAGCTTCTCGAAAAAATACAGCGCAAAGATCAGCTGACTGACGATGAGGAAGCCGCCTATGAGCGTGTAATTGCCCGCGTTGAAAGTCTATGTTCGCGCGCACATGAAAAGAATGTAAGGATCTTTGTTGATGCCGAAGAAAGCTGGATTCAGGGCGTGATAGATGATCTGACTTACCAGATGATGCAAAAATTCAATCGCGAGCGGACCATTGTCTACAATACTTACCAGCTTTATCGACACGAAACGCTGGATGCCCTTAAAACAGCTTACCTTACTGCCAGACAAAAAGGCTACCTGCTCGGCGGGAAGCTTGTGCGGGGCGCGTATATGGAAAAGGAAAGGTTGCGTGCAAGGGAAAATGAATATTTCAATCCGATCCACGTTTCAAAACAAGCTACGGATACAGACTATAACCTGGCAATAGATTTTTGTTTGGAACATGTAGAGCATATCTCTATTTGCCTGGGTACCCACAATGAGTACAGTTCACAATACTGTGCTGCCAAAATGCAGAAACTCGGGATCGAGAGAAACGACAACAGGATCTGGTTTGCTCAGCTGCTTGGTATGAGTGACAATATTTCATACAACCTTTCGAATGCTGGCTATAACGTAGCCAAGTATGTTCCCTATGGCCCGATCAATGCAGTATTGCCCTATTTAATCCGCCGCGCGGAAGAAAATACCTCCATTGCGGGCCAGAGCAGCAGGGAGTTTTTGTTAGTAAAAAGTGAATTGAAAAGAAGAGGAATCAGTTCTTTATAACTAACTTATTACTTTCGCATTCCTGAAATTCCCAATTGTTTCAAAAAAAAGAATGAATCAATCCAAAAATCCAGCTCCGTATTTACTGTTCAGTTTGCTGCTCATCATTATCGACCAGGCCTCCAAACTGCTTGTACATAAATACATGGATCCCGGCTTTTCAGGTCAGATTGCGCTCATTGGTAACTGGCTAAAACTGCATTATGTACTAAACCCGGGAATGGCGTTTGGAATGCAGCTGGGCCACGAATACGGCAAGTTGTTCCTTACACTCTTCCGTCTTGTTGCTATGGTTGCGATTGGCGGGTATATGATCCACCTGGCCCGTGCAGGCGCTTCAAAAGGGTTACTCTGGGCATTGGCGATGATCCTGGCTGGTGCTGTGGGCAATGTGATCGACAGCACATTTTACGGTGTATTTCTCGAAAATGCGCCATACGGTTCGCCAACTCCCTGGTTTCACGGACAGGTAATCGATATGATCTTTGTTGATTTCTGGGAAGGATTTATTCCTGACTGGGTACCTGTTTGGGGCGGACAATATTACTCTACCCCTATTTTCAACATTGCAGACTCGTGTATCTTTATCGGTGTCTGCAGCATTCTCATCTTTCAGGGCAGCTTTCATTCAACAGGTGCACAAGAGGAAGATCAGGAAGAGAAAATTGAGGATAACGGGTACACTTCTAATTACGAGGAAACAACGCAATCACATCCTTTACCACCCACTCCAGCGGAGAACGCTGCTACGGATATTTCTACCACAGAAAATACAGAGCGTGAAGACGATATCAACAAAAAAGAGAGCATTTAGCTCTCTTTTTTACTTTCAGTTCTCGTCCTTCGTGAGAGGGACAAAATCTTTAAATGTCTTCTTCAAAGCGACGTCTGTTGCCTCTTTCTTATTTTCCCAATTGGCGTCCAATTCCAGTGCAACCAGCCCACTCAGGTTCATCAGTGATTTAAATTCGTCCAGCTTACGGATAAAATCCGGATGCCTGCGTGCTGATTTCTGACCATATTCCCTTGCAAAAACGTCTCCTTTGTTTTGCAGCTCATTCTTCTTCTGCATTACGTAATTGAACCTGTCCAGCAAGCCATTTACCGATTTACCTATTACCTCCGTCGCTTCCAGGGTCCCCACAGTAGCCACAGTAGTTCCTCCGATTGTTGTAATATAACCTCTTGTATCCGGGTTAGTTTTTGCTATTACAGGCGCCAGACCAGTAGTAGCACCAAGGGATGCATTCAATAGTGACCGGCTGCGTTTTCCTTTTTTAGCGCGTGAATATGCCCTTTTAAGCTGCCCCTCCTTCTCCGTCATTTGTTCCAGCAAGCCCCATGCATTCACAAGCGCGCCGCGGTACAGGTTGTATACGTAATTATCACGAAGACTTTCGTCCACCGTATTCTTGATTACAAACCGTACGCTCCGCTCCTTCTTATTCTGGGCTTTGTCCAACACATAGAATGTGATGTTAAAAGCTACTGTATCTAATGGATCCTTCACAAAATCGTAGCCGGGCTCCCAGATGAACTCGTAACTGGTCGGCGTATTTTTAACCAAAGCCTCGGAGGGCACTTTCTTGTTTTCCGATATAAAATTGAATGCAGTAATATCTTCCTCGCCGTTTGGATCGGATAAGGTAAACCGTAGGTTAATACGGTTGTTCTCTGCACTTCTTATAATGGAATTCTGAGGTATGATCGTAAAATCGGGTGCAAGGTCCATTTGGGTAACGTCAAGCTTAAGACGTCCCTTGGTGCGCGCCTTTGACGGCTGATCTTCTACATAGAAGTCCATGTACCTGGGTCCCTTCTTCAATATGGCGAACTGCGCGGTTGAAGGCTCCCAGGTAATTTCTCCTGCGGCAGTCAACTTCATTCCTTCAGGCATTTGTTCCAGGATCGGAACAAAGACGATCGGATCGGCATCCGGATCACGCACCGAGCCCATATCGATCTTATAGACATTCTGAGTCTTATACTGTACGTAAAATGGCTGGAGTTCGTCGATTTGAGGTGGTCGGTTCACGTGGTTGACCTTGAACACAACTTCCCTGGAAACACTTTCTCCGGCTGTACTTTGAGCTTCAAACACGACAGGAAAAGACTTGGTAGTGTTAATCCTGTCTGCAATATCATAGCTGGGAATCCAAACGAAGTGGCCGAGCGAATCAAACTTCATTTCCTTTGCAAGCCCGCTGGTAATCGTATATCTCACAGAATCACTTTTGCCGCCTTTTGTCTGCAAATGGAAATTGATTTCTTTGCCTTCATACAAAACATTCCATTCCGATTCCGAGGGGAATACAATCTGGAGCGGACCGCCTGAAGTACTCTTCATATTATCCTGCCCCTGCGCCTTTGAAAACAGTAAAATAGCTGTCAGAAGTATCAGTATTTTATGAATATCTTTTATGAGCATAACGTCAAAAATATAATTTATTCTTTGCCTGGAAGAACACTGAGTCTAAACGCAAAACTAGCAAATCCCGTATAGAAAGCCCTGTGAAACCTTACAAAAATGAAATGCCCCGATTTCTAAGTACAGGTTTGTTTCCAGTTTGTACTTTTTAAATACGGGTGCAAAATGATGGATTATAATAAAAGCAGGCACATTGCCTGAAAATCCTGATGCGAGTGCACAAAAAACCGGAGAGCAGCCTTTTCAAAGACTGCTCTCCGGTTTTTAAAGTTCAATAACTATCCTATTATTTTTTCTTAGGAGTTGCCGCTGGTGTAGTAGCAGGCGCAGTTGTAGCTGGTTTGGCAGGCGTAGCGGCAGCAGGTGCGGCGTCAGCTTTGTCAGGATCTACTCCCAGTTTTCTCAGGATCAAAGGCGTTGCATTGTTCTCTTCAGTAGCTGTAAACAAGATGATAGGAGTTGATCCGGGACCTGCGTCCATGTTCAGGATGTAAAGAAATCCATTTTCTTTACCTACTTCCTGAATTGCATTGTTGATTTTAGTCAGGATCGGTTCCAGCAATTGTTGTTGCTTGGTTTGCAGAGAAGTTTGTGCATTGTTCTGCATTTCCTGAATACGTGTCTGCAGATTTTGCAATTCTTTCTCTTTGTCTGCACGAATCACGTCAGTCATGTTGGCTCCGTTTTTCTGATAAGCCTCATACTTGTCCTGCGCCTCTTTATATGTTTCTCCAAGCGCCTTGTCAAGCTGCGCTTTGGTAACTTCAAGCTGGTTCTGCATTACTTTACTTTCTGGCAGTTTACCGAGGATATAATCAACATTGGTATAGCCTATTTTGGAAAGTCCGCTTGCAGGGGTTGTTTGAGCTAACAGAGGGGTGGTGATTAAGGTCATTACGACCAGAAAAGCCATCAATTTTTGTTTCATTGCTTGTTACTTATTTAAGTTTACTGGTTGTACTCTTTTGTTTCGGTGAGCTATTCGCAGGCTGATTGGCTGGTTGTTCAGGTTTATCGCTGCCTGTCGTTTTGTTCGCTTTCGGATCAATCCCCAATTCCTCCATTACGTAGTCGGAATAATCGTGCTTCGGATTGGTATAAAGCATTCCAACATCACTGGATTTATCAAACATAAAGTCAAGACGGCGCTGGCTACAAACTTTGGTCACTGCACGCTGTACCTTTTCAAGTACAGGCTTCATGAGTTCTTTTTTCTTCTGGAACATTAATCCGTCCATTCCGAAAATCTTGCTGTTGTACTCGCCTGCTTCGAGTTCTTTTTCCTTGATCTCGTTTTGTCTCTTTCTTTTCAGCTCCTCAGTCAACAAAATCTCTTCGGCCATGTAGGCGCGCTGCATTCTGTCAATCTCGCCAAATTTGTCCTGAATTTCCTTTGCCCATTTCTCGGAGAACTTTTTCATCTCCGTCTGTGCAGCCTGATACTCGGGCATCTTACTTGTAATGAACTCCATGTCCGTGTACCCAATCTTTTGAGCATTAGCCACTGACGTGTATAGAATTGACAAAACTAGTAAAATAAAAAACTTCTTCATGCCAAGCTGCTAATAATTTGCAAACTTCTTAACGAAACTCCTGAGAGAATATTATCTGATTTGTTGGCCAATTGTAAAATGGAACTGAGGGCCGCTACGTGTTGAACTACCTTGTATTTTATCAAAGCCGTAACCCCAGTCGATCCCTAGCAATCCGAATGCAGGCATAAAGATCCTGGCACCCACACCAGCCGAACGTTTCAGGTCAAACGGGTTGAACTCTTTGTAAGTACCCCAGTTGTTTCCACCTTCCGCAAAACCGAGAATGAAAATTGTCGCCTGAGGGTTAAGTGACACCGGATACCGAAGCTCCATTACGTATTTGTTATACACTACCCCACCGCCGGAAGCCGGACGGCCAGTATCTGAAATTGGTCCCACTTTCTGATCCTGGTAACCACGCAGACCAATGATATCCTGATCCGCAAGTGAGAATGTACCTTGTCCTGCCAAACCGGATCCCCCAACTATAAAGCGACCAAAAGGGCTATAAACATTGGAACCATCATAGTTACCCAGGAAACCCATGTGCGCGCGGGTGCTTAATACCAGCTTGCCAACAATGGTCGCATAATAGCTTGCATCGAACATCCATTTGTGGTATTCAACCCAGCGATAAGAATCGTTTTTGTCTGTAAACTCCTTTTTCCTGAATGCAGAATAAGGCGGTGTAGCAGTAGCACTCAGCGAGATATTGCTTCCACTTCTCGGGAATTGGAAATCACTTAATGTATTTCTTGAAATGGTAGTGTTAAAAGAGATGTTATTGGAATTCCCCTTTGTATAACCATTTCCAAAAATATCCAGATCATCCAGACGATATCTCTGGAACGACAACGCGTGTGTCATCACGAGGTTTCTGTCCGGTTCTTTCAAACGACGGCCTAATGAGACGGTAACCCCGTTGTTATAATATCCGCCACGGTAGTTAATAGTTCTCGAACCTCCGTTCAGACCGCCGATACCATACATTGAGTTCAGGTCGGTAAGGCGGTAAACTGTCCGCTGGAACGAAACTCCGAAGTTGATCGGCTTTTTACCTCCGAGCCACGGCTCACTGAACGACATAGAGTAAGTCTGGTACTGACGTCCGTTCGCCTGGAAGCGAAGCGAGAGTTTCTGACCATCACCTGAAGGTAGCGGGCGCCAGGTTTCGCGGTTAGGAATGTTTTTGATAGAAAAGTTATTGAACACCAAACCCAGCGTTCCTACAAAACCAATGTATCCTCCCCAACCGCCGGACAATTCAATCTGGTCAGATGGTTTCTCTTCAACTGTATACTCGATATCCACAGTACCGTCCGACTGATTCGGGATTGGATTGATCTGGATCTTTTCCGGATCAAAATACCCCATCTGTGAAAGCTGGCGCTGGGTATTGATAATTTCTGTTTTACTGAATTTCTGTCCAGGCAATGTAAACAGCTCGCGCAAAACCACGCGGTCACTTGTCTTCGTATTTCCGTTAAGCAAAATTCTGTTGATCGTCGCTTGCTTACCTTCAAACATCCGTAATTCAACATCGATGGAATCACCATCTACCGCTTTCTCAGTGGGTTCAATGCGGAAATACAGGTAACCGTCGTCCATGTAAATGGAGCTTACGTCGCCGCCCGGGATACCATTGATTTTCTTGTCCAGTTCCTCAGGATTGTAAACGTCACCTTTCTTCACACCCAAACGTTCGCTCAGGTATTTCGAGGTGTATAAATAGTTACCCGACCAGGTAATATCACGATAATAGTACTTCTTGCCCTCATCGATTTTCATATCTATGCTGATCGTTTCGTCACCGTTTTTGATGGTATCAAACTCGATCGTAGCATCGCGGTAACCATTCTTGCGGTAATAGGCAATGAGCTTTTCCTTGTCTTCGTCGTATTTTTTCGGAATGTATTTAGATGGGTTGAAAAGCCTGCCAATGCGTTTTTGCTTGGTACCTTTCATTTTCCTTTTTAGAATCTTGTCGCTTACAGCGGTATTTCCCTGGATATCGATCTTCTCGATTTTGACCTTTTTGCCTTTCGTGATCGTAAAGTTCAATGTGGCCTGACCGCGTGTGGAATCAGGAATCTGCAACACCTTTACTTTGGTGTAGTAAAATCCTTTGTCCATATAATATTTCTTGATAACAAGCTGTGTGTTCTTGATAACAGTTGGCGTAATAACACGCCCTTTTATCAGCTTAACCTTGTCATTCAATGTCTCTCTCTCCCCTTTCCGGATACCTGAAAACGAAACCTTGTAGAGTCTCGGGCGTTCTTTGATATGAATATTCAGCCAAACCTTGTCGTCCTGAATCTTTGTATAAAGAATTTCCACATCATCCAGCGTACCAAAATCCATCATCTTCTTAATGGAGGATGGGATAGCTGGTCCGGGAAGCCTGATTTTGTCGCCCGGTTTCAAACCTGAGATAGAAACCATTGAATTGGGATCCAGGAATTGGGTACCAGATACGGTAACCTCGGCAATGGTGTATTCTTTGGGATTAGCCGGATCCATTGCACTGTTCGCTGCCGGTGTAGCAGGGCGGCCGCTTGCACCGATACCTACGCGTTGTGCATTTACCGAAAAGCAGGAACAGATCAGCAATAATGCTGTCAGACCTTTCAGATGTGCTAGTGATTTATTCAAATTGGTAAGAAGGTTCATATTGTTCTACTTAGCACTATTCGCTTTTATTTGTTCGCCTGTTTTTCCAAATCGCCTTTCCCTGTTCTGATAGGAAAGTACCGCCTCATATAAATGCTCCCGACGGAAATCAGGCCAAAAAAGATCTTCATAAAAATACAACTCGGAATATGCGAGCTGCCATAAAAGGAAGTTACTGATACGATGGTCGCCTCCGGTACGCAGCATCAGGTCCACTTCCGGACGGGCTCCCGTGGCAAGCCTTGCGGAAAGCATTTCTTCATTGATCTCACCCGGCGTCAAACTGCCGTTCTGAACATCTTCCGCCAGTTTTTTTGCAGCCTGGGTAATATCCCATTTGCCGCTATAACCCAATGCAAGTATCAGATTTAAACCGGTATTTGCCTGTGTGGCTTCAATGGCTTCCGCAAGCTGTCGCTGACAACTCCCCGGCAAACTTTTTGTGTCCCCGATTGTGTCCAGACGAACATTGTTTTTAAGCATAGTTGGCAGCTCGTTCCTGATTGACTGGACAAGCAGTTCCATCAATGCTCTGACCTCAAACTCGGGACGCGCCCAGTTTTCAGTAGAAAATGCATAGAGAGTAAGGTATGAAACACCTATTTCCGCACAACCTTCTGTCACTTCTCTTACCGCCTTTATCGCATTGCGGTGGCCAAAAACCCGGGCTGCACCCTGGTTTTGAGCCCACCTTCCGTTACCGTCCATGATAACGGCGATGTGCTTCGGCAGATTGCCCGCATCAATGAGCTCCTTCATTACTCCTGACTCCCTTTAACCTTTTTTAACAAAACAATTGAACAATACTAAAAGGATCTTATCAATTCCGGACAAAATCTAATCTCCTCGGCTGTTCGGGAATCACTTATATACCGACCTGTACGCTGAGCAAGTTAATTATGTGCCGAAATCCAGAAAAAAATTTGCATTTCAAATTACAAGAAACACAACAAACCTACTGACGAACAGGAGATTATCTTCCTAAAATTCTATATGGAATTGTAAACAGGGGCGCAATTTAGGAATAAGTATTGCCTCTACAAAATCAATCGTTCACAAGGAGTTAAGCTAACCGAGCCGGTTAATTATCAAGAAGATGACGTATAGCGTCGTTGTAAGTACTGCCGCTTGTAACCTGTGAGGATTTACGGTCGCGCATGTTCATCACATACTTTCCATTGAAATGCTTCTGGATTTCCTTGATGTGGTGGGTATTAACAATGGCGGCGCGGCTGACGCGCAGATAATGTTTCGGTAATTTTTCCTCCAGTGAAGTGAGTGTGTAATTCAGAAGGTACTTCTGTCCGTCGAGTGTATTCAGGAAAACATATTTTTCCTCGGCCTCAAAATGCGTGATATCTGTAAGCGGTACCAGCAGAATTCGGTCACCGGATTTGACCGATAAGGAGAAGATTTCCTTTTTAGGCTTCATTTCTTCAAGCAAGCGGAGCAGATTTTCAGAGTATGGATTTGCGGCTCCTGCGTCGGCGGCTTTTGTGATATTGCGGATCTTATCAATCGTTTTAAGTAAACGCTCATTCTCAACCGGCTTCAACAGATAATCAACTGAATTCTCCTCGAACGCACGGATCGCGTATTGATCATAGGCTGTTGAGAAAACCACCAGCGGCATTTTTGACAGTTTGGAGAGCATTTCAAATCCATTCAAAAGGGGCATTTCAATGTCCAGGAAAATTACGTCAGGTTCGTGTTTGTTGATTTCGATCAAACCTTCCGCACCGTTTTTTGCTTCTGCTACGATTTGGAAATTGTCCTGGTGCTTTTCCAGCAATCGTTTCAGTCTGCTCAACGCGAGCGGTTCATCGTCTATCAATATTGTTTTAAGAGGGAATCGCATGTTTGAAGTGTTGAAATTATCCGATTGCTGATCTTTGAATGCCGATATTCACCGTCTTTACGGGTTCGTTGTGGAGCTCGATCCTGGCAAGATCACCGTAAAGCAGTTTAAGTTTATCCTGAATACTTTTTATCCCGTAACCGGCTCCCATTGTTTCCGGGAATGCTGGTCCGTTATCGTGTACACAGAGATGCAGCCAGTTATTCTCCTCATAAATCTTCACCACAATGTTCCCGGCTTCGGCCATTCTTGATACCCCATGTTTGATCGCATTTTCAACGATGGGCTGTAAGATAAACTTGGGGATTAGCAGCTGGCTTAATCCTGTCTCCTGTACTTCCACA
This sequence comes from Dyadobacter sp. Leaf189, assembly GCF_001424405.1. Lineage (GTDB taxonomy): Bacteria > Bacteroidota > Bacteroidia > Cytophagales > Spirosomataceae > Dyadobacter. The sequence continues at coordinate 678,628 of NZ_LMPS01000001.1, read as the reverse complement.
CTGAACTGCAGCCTGCTGCCAAACCGTACCTTTTCAATCTGCAGGTAAGTTTCCACCATTTCAAGTTCATTTTCAATGGTGTCAAAATAATCACTCGTTTTTCGGCCGGTCGTGTACCGGAAGAGTTTTGACAGCAAGAGCGTCATTTCTTCGGCTTTATCGGGGTCTTCGTGCACCAGACTCGCAATGCTATTGAGGGAATTGTATAAGAAATGAGGATTGATCCGCGCCTGCAATGCATCGAGTTCGGCCCGGGTTTTCAGTTTTTCAAGGTTCAGGAGCTGGTATTCCTGATCAGATATCTTCCGTGAAAGCTGCTGGCCAGCCCTTCTTATATAATAAAAAGCGTTGGCCACTGAAATCGGGCCCCACATATACCAATACAAAGGTGCATTCTGAGCTGCTTCATCGGGATAGCGGTTACCGTAGGCAATGAAAATCTCAGTTCCGAAGTAGTTAAAGAAAATAAGCCCGAAAAGGATATTGGAAACAGCTACGACAATCGTAAGAATCAGATGTTTTAGCCATAGTCTCTTCATGAAAACATCCATCAACTGCGTCAAACCTTGTGTAAGCAGGATTGTTACGATGCCGGAAAGCACTCCATTCAAGACCAGGTATTGATATAATGTTACCCTGACAGGCTCCTCTTCGTAGAAAATTGCAGCAGAAAAAAAGAGGATTGCATTCATTCCGTACAGGAACAATGCACCCAGGATAATGGCGACGGCAGTACCTACCCAACCCTGATTTTGAAGCATGCCAATCAGGTTGAGATCCTGCCAGCGGAAAGAACGCTCGTTGGAAGTATAGCTAAAATTAGCGCCTTCCACCTTCGCATCTGTCAGGTCCACATTCAGGAGACTACTAAAACTCAGGTCTGCATTGGTAAGATCTGAGTTACGGAAAGTAGTCTGATCCAGTGCGGAAAAGCGCATTTTGGCATTGCGCAGGTTAGCTCCGTCGAAGTTGGTACCTTTTAAACTGGAAAAGCTGAAATCCGCATTTTCCAGGTTCATGTTACTGAAATCCCGTCCATCCAGGGAGGAGGCTTGCATTTGCAGAGATTTCACTTTACGATCATCCATTTCGACGCGAAAAAGCAAAGGTGAGAATAGGAACTGGCAATAAAGAAAAAAGCTTCATGGCTAACAGATTGCGTTGTTATTGACACAAATCTATTTTCCATAAAGCTTTCTCTTTAAAACTTTCCGACGAACTACCGCCTCAGCAGTATGAATTCCACGGGCGCGGGAATGAAAACTATAGTTCTTCCAGCATGATGTTTTTCCAGCGTACCTTGATACCGCCGCCATCGTGGATCTGCAATGCGATTGATCCGTCGCCGGCACCGATTTTCGCATCCTCAAAATTCACCATTTCGTTTCCATTCAGCCAGGTTTGCACTTTATCTCCATTGGCACGAATGCGAAGCGTATTCCATTCGCCCATTTTCAGAAAACCTTCTTTCTCCTCGGGAATCTGCACAAGCCAGTTACGACCGTATGATTCATAGATTCCACCTGTATCGTGATTTGGCGGAGCAACTTCTACCTGCCAGCCTGATACCTTTGTTCCGGTCACTGTTGAGCGAAAGAAAACGCCGCTGTTTCCGTTAGCCTCCTGCTTGAATTGCAGCGACAGGTCAAAATTCTTGTAAAACTTGTCGGTCGTCAGGTAGCCATATTGCTTATCCGGTCCGCTTTCGCAAACAAGCTCGCCCTTTTCAACGTACCACTTCTCGGTACCATTTATTTTCCAGCCTGTTAGATCCTTACCATTGAAAAGTTTGACAGGTTTTTTAACAAACTCTCCGCCAGTTTCCGTAGACACTAAGAATGCTGAGTTAACAAACAAAATGGCACAGCAAATGAGAAGTAATTGTCTTGTTTTTAACATATTGATCTTGGGATTAGGATTAAAAAATTTGTGAGTGAAATACTGTTAAAATACATTTTCCATTAGTTTTACGGAAAATAACTATTTGGAAAGCTATGAAAAAAAACCGTTTTGTAGGGCGTTGGGCGACATTTTTTTTGATTGCAATATCAATTTCCGCAACTGTTCTCTCGTGTAAAGAAGATAGCAAAGACCTGGTAAAACCGAAAACCATCACGGACGTGATTCTTGAAAATGAGCAGTTCAGTATACTGAGAGACCTCATGATTCACGCGGGAATGAGCGATGCGCTGAGAACAGAAAACCTGACCGTTTTTGCACCTGATAACAATGCATTTGGCAAGGCTAATATTAGTGCAAGTCTAATTACTCAGCTTCCGAAAGATTCTGCCAAGCTTTTCCTTCAGAATCACATTTTAAAGAACAAAACTAAATTATCTGACCTGAAAGTGGGCGAACAGCTTACTTTAAACAGGGTAAAGGTGAATATTGCCAGAGTCGACAGCATTGTTTCGATCAACAAAGCCGACGTAGTGATCCCGAATGTGAATGCAGACAATGGCGTGATCCATGTGATTGACAGCGTTGTTGTTAGAAAGTTTTTGTAAGAAATTCCATAAAAAAGCCGCCGCTACAAATGTAGCGGCGGCTTTTTTATGGTCTAACCGATATCAGAACTGTTCGGTATATGCAAAAAAGAAGCTGCCTTCAATCTGCGCATTCTCATCCGAGTCTGACCCGTGGATTGCATTGGCTTCCATTGATTTTGCATACAATTTCCGGATAGTACCTTCCTCTGCATTCGCCGGATTGGTTGCCCCGATCAATGTGCGGAAATCTGCAACTGCATTTTCCTTTTCCAGGATCATCGGAATGATCGCGCCGGAAGACATGTACTTGCAAAGATCATTATAAAACGGGCGCTCCTTGTGAACAGCGTAGAACTCGCCAGCGCGCTCTGAGGTAAGCTTTGTTTTTTTCAAGGCTACAATACGAAATCCCGCCTCCTCAATCATTTTGATAATTGATCCCGAGTGACCGTCTTGTACGGCATCCGGCTTGATCATTGTGAAAGTTCTGTTTGTTGGCATACGAAAGCTTAATTGATTTTGGTGCAAAACTACTATTTTTCATTGTATATCCTTGATAGTTCGGGAAGTATGCATTTAAACGCGCAAGAGCAGGCTGATACTTAGGCTTTCGGGATGAAGATTGAGCAAATCCCAACAGTTTTGTTAATTTTGTGGGCTTATTACGCTCTCAAAACTCCTTTTTTGAAATAAATAACTGTGAATCAAACCGTTAAAGAGTTAAGCTCTTTTTTATCCCTTCCCCAAAAAATCATCATAACGATGCACCGCGACCCGGACGCTGACGCGCTGGGATCTTCGCTTGGGTGGGCCAGTTATTTATCCAAAAAAGGACACGAAGTAACTGTTATCAGCCCTACCGAATATGCGGCCAACCTGCGCTGGATGGTTAATCCCGATCTGGTGCTCGTTTACGAAAAAGCCTCTGAGCAAGCTAAATGCAGGAAAAAAATCCAGGAAGCTACATTGATTTGCTGCCTTGACTTTTCTGTATTATCCCGTTTAAAAGATCTCGGAAAGGTAGTTCAGGAAGCGCCTGCTCCCAAAATGATGATAGACCATCATCTGGAACCCGAGTATTTTGCCACATGGATGATCTGGGATACCAATGCAGCAGCAACGGCGCAGCTTGTCTATCAATTGGTTAAAGAGCTGGAAGACTACGCGCCGGCAACGGAGATTTTTGATGTTCCAATGGCTGAGTACCTCTATGCCGGTATCATGACCGACACAGGCTCTTTCAGGCACGCAAACGTGACTGCGGATGTGCACCTCGCTGTTGCAGATTTAATGCGGACAGGGTTTGACTCCAGCCGCGTTCACCGGCTTATCTATGATAACGCCCCCCTTTCCCGCCTGCAGTTTCTGGGATATGTACTTTCGCAAAAGCTTGTGGTGTTGCCCAAATACAGAACTGCTTATATGGTACTCACTGAGGCTGAGCTGCAAAGGTTCAATTCGAGTACCGGCGAAACAGAGGGTATCGTTAACTATGGACTGCAGGTCGAAAACGTGGTGATGTCTGCTATGTTCATTGAACGTAAAGGAGAGATCAAGATTTCTTTCAGGTCAGTCGGTACGTTTTCGGTAAGAGATCTTGCAAGTACGCATTTCAATGGCGGCGGCCACAAGAATGCGAGCGGAGGAAGATCGGAACAATCAGTAAATGAAACCGTTGACTACTTCTTAAGTATCCTCCCAACATACGAACAGGCGCTTTTGAGCGTTGACTAAGCTTAAAATTGATCTATCAAAATTCACCCAAATATTCCAAATTAAAACAATCAAATGAATCTTAAAACAATCAGTTATGCGATGGGCATAACGATCCTTGCGGCCTCTTGTAATCAGTATAAGACGCAGGTTACGGAGAACGGGCTTAAATATCAGATCTTCGAACACGAAGATGATGCCAGAAAAGCAAAGCTTGGAGATATTATGTCTTTCCATCTGGTTCTAAAAAACGGTAGCGATTCCACACTTCGCGACACTTATAAAGAAGGCAATCCGGTTAAAATGGTACTTCAGGCGCCTCCGTTCAAAGGAAGCTTTGAAGAAGGACTTGCTATGTTGGCAACTGGTGACAGTGCGAAATTCATGATCAATGCAGATACTTTGTTTGCTAAAATGATGCAGCCAATGCCGCCGATGATCAAAAAAGGTTCTGAGATCAGCTTTACAGTAAAGGTTTTGAGCGTTTTAACATCAGAAGAATTCCAGAAGCAGCAATCGGAAGCAGGTGTTAAGCAGAAAGCAGTTGACGCGAAAGTGATCGATGCTTTTCTTGCGAAAAACAATCTGCAGGGAAAAGCGCGCAAAACGGCTTCGGGATTGGTATATGTTCCTCAGGTTGAAGGCTCAGGCGCAAGTCCGGTCGCAGGCGATAATGTAAAAGTGAATTACACAGGCAAATTCCTCGACGGTAAGGAGTTTGACAGCTCTAAAAACCAGGGCAAGCCATTGGATTTGCAAGTTGGCCAGGGAATGGTGATCCCGGGCTGGGAAGAAGGCATTATGCTCATGAAAAAAGGCGAAAAAGGCTTGTTGATCATTCCTTCCGGTCTGGCATACGGACCAGAAGCTTATGGACCAATCCCAGGCAACTCGGTACTTCAGTTTGAAATGGAACTGATTGATTTCTCCAAAGGAACCGGTGCACCAGCTGCTCCGCCGGTTGCACCGCCTACACGCTAACAGAAAAAGACAAATCAAACGGCCGCTTCACAAGAGTGGCCGTTTTTTTATGTAAAATGCGCAGCTATTATCAACATCAATACTATGAAACTTTGCTTTGCAACCAACAATGTCAATAAGCTTATTGAGGTCCAGGCTTTACTGGGAAATCATTTTGAATTGGTCACACTAGCCGAAATAGGCTGCGAAGCTGACATTCCCGAGCCTTACGAAACCATAGCTGAAAATTCGCGTGGTAAAGCTGAATATGTGTATCAGAACTTCAATGTCAACTGCTTCGCCGACGATACTGGTCTTGAAGTTACCGCATTGAATGGCGAACCGGGTGTAAGATCCGCCCGCTATGCAGGCCCGCAGCGGGAGCCAGCTGATAACATTGCTTTACTACTGCAGAATCTTGCTCCATTTGCAAACAAGCAGGCGCGGTTTTTAACTGTAATTACACTGGTGATCGACGGCGTTTACCATCAGTTTGAAGGTACAGTGGAAGGCACCATAATTCCGGATAAAAGAGGAAGTAACGGCTTCGGTTATGACCCGATCTTTGTTCCGGATGGTTACGATAGAACCTTTGCTGAAATGACGCTGGCGGAGAAGTCGAAGCTAAGCCACCGTGCACGTGCTTTCACGAAGCTGGTGGACTTTCTTCAATCCATTTAAGATAGTATCAACTGTAAAACCTATGTTATGCAAGATTTTGATCCGGCGGACTACCGTGTAGACGGCTCCAAGAAATTTGACATTGAGAAGGCAAAAACGAAGGTTAAGGACTTTTACGAGGATAAGGAACATTACGAAGTTTTGCAAGCTGAGGCTGCACAGGAACTTGATGAACTGCAAAGTATGATGTATGCGCATAATCGCTACGGATTGCTGGTGATTTTTCAGGCAATGGATGCGGCAGGTAAAGATGGTACGATCAAGCATGTGATTTCAGGTGTCAATCCGGTAGGGATTAAGATACACTCTTTCAAGCGGCCGACGGAAACCGAGCTAAGCCACGATTTCCTCTGGCGCACAAGCCAGGTGCTGCCGCAGAGAGGAACAATTACGATTTTCAACAGGAGCTACTATGAAGAAGTGCTGGTAGTGAAAGTAGAACCAGAAATCCTGACCAAGTCACAAAGGCTGCCCAAGGAATTGACAGAAGATCTTGACAAGCTCTTCAAACAGCGTTATTCGGATATTTCGAATCTTGAAAAGTATCTATACCGGAATGGGATCCGGGTTGTCAAGATTTTCCTGAATGTATCAAAAGAGGAACAGGCCGAGCGGCTGATTGAACGTATTGAGGATCCTGCGAAGAACTGGAAGTTTGACGATCAGGATATCAAAGTGCGTGCGCAATGGGATGAATACATGAAAGCTTACGAAGAATGCATTAATGCTACTGCTTCGAAGAAAGCGCCCTGGTATATTATTCCCGCAGACGACAAACGGAACATGCGGCTTGCAGTGGGGAAAATCATCGTGGAGGAGTTGAAGAGAATGGATATGTCTTATCCCGAATCAGACCCTTCGCAAACGGAAGTGTTGAAGCAATATATTGATGTAATTAAGGCTCAAAATCATGAGTAACAAAAAAAGGCAGCCGATGTAAATCGGCCGCCTTTCATAGCTATGCATGGTGTGAAGTTATGTCTTACTTGATGGTGAAATCTCCGCCACCAATCTTGTATCCCTCTGCGTACAATTCTACATTGTATTTTCCAGGACGGAACTGAGAGGTATTATCGTATAGCAATTCAACTTTCTGGTTGTTGTTCTGGAACGCTACTGATTCACGTGCTGTGAATTTAGATGGCGCACCATTCACTTCAAATTCGCCAGAACCAGTTGCATCGTCAGCGATCACTGCACCTTCAGGATCAAGAACTCTCACGTAAATGTCTTTTGGCTCCTGAGCAGTAAGCTCGTTTTCTGGCAGGTTGAAAACTAGTTTCAGCTTGTCAACTCTCTTCGCTTTGTACTCATCTTTGTCTTTCACCTTACCTCTTGAATTAACGGTCAGGATTTTAAGATTCTGAGCTCTCAAAGCAGCAGCTTTACTTACTTTCTCGCTTAGCTCTTTGTTAGCAGCTGTGAAAGTAGTTACTGAGTCAGTCAATTCAGTCTGGCGTTGAACCAGTCTTTCTCTTTCGCTTGTCAACGTACCAACGTGAGTGCTGAGGGAATCGTTTGAAGCTACCAGATGTTCGTTTTCAGCTTTAAGCTGCGCAATCATTTCGTCTTTTTCGGTCAGGAATCTTTCATACTCCTTGATCTTTCCAAGATACTTGTTAGTTTCAACTCTTCTGCTTTTGCTGAAAGCCAATTTATCAGCTTCCAACTTCTCTTTCATTTTGGTAAGTTCTGTAACATCTCCACCCAGTCTTTCGATTTCAGCAATTTTAGAATCCAGAACGGTGGAAATAGAGTCCAGTTTAGTTTTGGTCACAGCCAGTTCTCTTGCTTTCTCAACTACCATTGACTCCTGTTGGGTCAACTCTTGTTTTTGAGTAGTAAACAAGTAGCCAAACATGGCCGTCGCTAGTCCCAGGACAACTACCATTGCCCAAGCTATGCTTTGCTTATTTTTCTGTTCTTGTTGCATTGAGTTTTAAGTTTACTTTATGATTTAGTTTACATGTTGACGGATTAGTCCGGGTCTACATGGTTTCGATAGGTAAGCAACCAATTTTGTGCCCTCTTCCCTGCAACAGCAGTTAGCCGGCTATATACGCCCAATCGCTTTCTACGAATAATACCAGTAAAAAAGCCTCAAATTCCACATCTGAGGCCAATTTTCAACAACCAAAATTTTGAGAGGAAATATTTGGCAAATGGCCTTTGAAGCGCATTCGCCGTAAAGAAATTGGGTAATCTTTACCCAATTTATGGTGTAAGAGTACAGGAAAAGGAAATTAAAAAACCCGCTATAATCCTATTCTAGCTGATATTTCGAAACGCTTCGGCTCCATGAAGATCAGTTTCTGATATCCTTTTACGGAGTAAGCAGAAATCTGCAATAGATTGTCCTTCTTCTGGCAAGTAAACTCAATCTGCTTTTCAGATTCGTAAATACGATTGCGAGACAGCAACGTGGCCATTACTTTGGTGGGAGATTTAACTGTGGTATCAGTAACAATTTTCAGGTAGCGGACCGGCAAATCACTATTCTCTTTGAGTCGATACTCGTAAGTAGACGAATCCTTCCTCGTCACATCATAACTTTGGGCATAGGAGGGTTTATTGATATCAGCCTGAATGAACAATTCAAGTTCCTTTTTCCAGTCAATGGCGTCTGATTTGACGGTTTCGAGTTCACCATCAAGCTTCGCCGACTTCGTTGCCAAGGGCTTCTTTTCATTCAGATAAACGATCTGATTTTCTACAAATCCTTTCAGATCAAAATACCTTTTTACCTCATTGTCATCGGCAGCCTGCTGATCGCAGGAAGCCAGCATTGCAGTCGAAAGAAATGCAAAAAAGTATAGAACAGGAGCTTTAATAAAGGATTTTGCGTGGTTGGTCTGCTGAGGCATTTGTAAGAATTCAGAATGGAATTTTAAAAGAACAGAGAGCCTTGCGGGCTCTCTGTGGTTAACATCTTTTACAACTGTTAAGTTTTAGAGCAAACTGGTTCCAGTCATTTCCTCCGGCTTAGCAATTCCCATCAGATCCAGGATAGTCGGGGCAATATCTGCCAACTTTCCATTCTTGATAGGAGCTTTGTATTCGTTATCGACCAGAATGCATGGTACCAGATTCAATGAATGCGCAGTGTTGGGTGATCCGTCATCGTTCATCATATAATCAGAATTTCCATGATCAGCTATGATAATCGATGAGTAACCGTGGTTTAAACCTGTCGTAACAACCGCCTGTACGCATTGGTCAACCGTTTCGCAAGCCTTTACAGCCGCTTCGAAAACGCCGGTATGCCCTACCATATCAGGATTGGCGAAGTTAAGGCAGACAAAATCAACCTCTTCTTTTTCCAACTCAGGTACGATTGAATCTCTGATACCAAATGCGGACATTTCTGGCTGTAAGTCGTAAGTAGCCACTTTGGGCGAAGCGCAAAGTAAGCGACTCTCTCCTTCAAAAGGCTTTTCCCTACCTCCGGAGAAAAAGAAGGTAACGTGCGGGTATTTTTCAGTTTCAGCGATCCTGATCTGCTTTTTACCTGCTGATTCGAGCACTTCTCCCAGCGTATTATTGAGATTATCTTTATCGAAAATGACATCAACTCCTTTATAAGTCTCGTCATAATTCGTCATTGTAACATATTTCAGATTAAGCTTGTGCATGTTCTGCTCATGGAAGTCCTGCTGGGTAAGAACCTCCGTTATCTCACGTCCGCGATCTGTGCGGAAGTTGAAGCACAAAACCACATCTCCGTCGCTGATCACGGTGATAGGAATTCCCGCTGCATCTGTCGCAATGATAGGCGTGATGAATTCATCGGTCACACCTTCCTCATAGGAAGCTTGTACTGCCTGCAAAACGTCTGTTTCCGGAACATGCTTTCCTTCTCCATGTACCATGGCATCGTAGGCCAGCTTTACACGTTCCCAGCGTTTGTCTCGGTCCATTGCATAATAGCGACCGGTAATGCTGGCAAGTCGACCAGTAGTCATCGCCATTGCTTCTTTAAGCTCCGTTAAAAAGCCTAAACCGCTTTTTGGATCACAATCGCGGCCGTCTGTAAAAGCGTGAACGAAAACGTTTTCAAGCTGGCGGTCAGCAGCTATTTTGCAAAGCCCTTTTAAATGGTCAATGTGCGAGTGGACACCTCCGTCGGATACCAGACCAATGAAATGTACTTTTTTATTGTTGACCTTGGCGTAATCGAAAGCTTCGGTCAAAGCTTTTTCGTGGGCTAATGTACCTTCCGATACGGCAAGGTTGATCTTAACCAAATCCTGGTAAACAATACGGCCTGCTCCAAGATTGGTATGCCCTACTTCCGAGTTACCCATTTGACCATCAGGCAACCCAACTGCCAAACCACTGGCTTCCAATCTGCTGTTTGAATAGTTTTGCAGGATACTGTCGTAAAAAGGAGTGTCGGCAGCTATAACAGCTGAACGGTTTTCCTCACCAATCTTGGCGACTCCCCAACCGTCCATAATGATAAGAATGACTTTTCTGCTCAATTTGGTGGAATGTTAAAATGTTATTTAGCGAGCCACTGGGGTTATTCTTCGCTCTTACTTTCAATAGGTTGATTATTCTCGTCTACGATCACGTAAACCTCCTCGCCTGGTTTCCTCATCAGAAACTTTTCCCTGGCCCATTTCTCAACCATTTGCGGATTCCCAAAAACCTCATTCCGCTCTTTCTTTACCTGAGAAATTTTTTCAAGTAGTTTGGACTTTTCTACTTCCAGCTCTTTCATTTTCATCCGGTTAGAAAAAACCACCCGAATGTTATTGTTGTCCAAAAACAAAATCCAGAACAACCATGCAACCAAAGTAGCTACATAGAAGTTTTTCAATGTTTTAAATGACCAGAATGAATTGCTTTTCATAGGAATACCCAAAAATGAAAACCGGAGCGCTTGGCTCCGGTTTATTATATCAGAATTTCAATCCCGGGAAGTATGCGCTTTCGCCTAATTCTTCCTCAATGCGAAGTAGCTGATTGTATTTTGCCATACGGTCAGAACGTGAAGCAGAACCGGTTTTAATTTGTCCCGTGTTCAATGCAACAGCAAGGTCAGCGATTGTTGCATCCTCAGTTTCACCTGAACGGTGCGACATAATGCTCTTATAGCTGTTACGTTTTGCCAGGTTTACAGTATCGATAGTTTCTGTAAGAGAACCAATCTGGTTTACTTTTACCAAAACTGCATTTGCGATCTGAGATTCAATTCCTTGTTGCAGGCGGGTTACATTCGTTACGAACAAATCATCACCTACAAGCTGGCATTTGCTGCCGATTGACTCTGTCAAAGTTTTCCAGCCAGCCCAATCGTCTTCGTCCATACCATCTTCAATAGAGATAATAGGATATTTAGCAACCCATTGAGTCCAGTAATCCGCCATTTCAGCTGAACTAAGTTTACGGCCATCTGATTTTTTGAAGTGGTATAGACCATCTTCGTAGAATTCGGAAACAGCTGCATCCATGGCAATGAAGATTTCTTCGCCAGGTTTGTAACCAGCTTTTTCAATCGCTTGAATTACGATCTCGATCGCCTCTTCATTGGATTTGATATTTGGAGCGAAACCACCTTCGTCACCTACGTTGGTCGAATAGCCTTTGCTTTTCAAAACAGTTTTCAGGGTATGGAAAACCTCAACACCCATACGAAGCGCCTGAGAGAACGTATCTGCTTTTGCAGGCATGATCATAAACTCCTGAAAATCGATCGAGTTATCCGCGTGACTTCCTCCGTTCAGAATATTCATCATAGGTACAGGAAGCGTATTTGCATTTGTTCCGCCAACATAGCGATACAATGGCAGGTTTGCTTCCTGCGCTGCTGCTTTCGCCGCCGCCAGGGAAACTCCCAGGATTGCATTGGCACCCAACTTTCCTTTATTAGGAGTTCCGTCAAGCTCAAGCATGATCTTGTCGATCAGATTTTGCTCAAATACTGAACATCCGATGAGTTCAGGAAAAATAATATCGTTGACATTTTCAACTGCTTGCAAAACACCTTTTCCAACATAAACGCTTTTGTCGTTATCACGAAGTTCAACGGCCTCATGCTTTCCGGTAGAAGCACCAGATGGAACAGCAGCACGTCCCAGGTAACCATTTTCGGTACGAATATCTACTTCTATTGTCGGGTTTCCTCTTGAATCCAGAATTTGTCTTGCATGTACTGACTGAATCGTACTCATTTGCAGCTTATGTTTTAATTATAAATTTAAATATTTTAACGCCTACAAAATAACACAAAAAAAATCGTCATCCATAAGCGGCAAATCACTTTAAGTTAAATTTACAATTCGGTAACACAGTCAATTTCATATGTATTGAGCAAACTAGTTACGGGTTGTATACCTCTATAAAAAGAAAACCTCCGTTAAGGAGGTTTTCTGATCAGCTTGCGCTTAGCAATTTTATAAATTCGTCAAACAGGTACCTTGAATCATGAGGACCTGGTGAAGCTTCTGGGTGATACTGCACCGAGAATGCAGGATAATCCTTCCTTCTGATCCCTTCTATTGTGTTATCATTCAAGTTAATATGTGTGATCTCAATGTCCGGGTGGCTCTGGATCTCATCAGGGTTCACAGCAAATCCGTGATTCTGAGAAGTGATTTCACACAATCCCGTAATCAAGTTTTTGACAGGGTGATTTAAGCCTCTGTGTCCGTGATGCATTTTATAAGTAGTTATGCCACTTGATAGCGCTAATAACTGGTGACCGAGGCAAATTCCAAAAAGTGGTTTCGCAGTCTTGATCATCTGGTTCACGCTCTCTACTGCGTAAAGCATAGCAGCCGGATCGCCCGGTCCATTAGATATAAAGAACCCGTCGGGGTTCCATTCCATTACTTCTTCAAACGGCGTCTTTGCTGGAAATACTTTGCAATAGCAACCTCTGGAAGTAAGATTTGACAAAATGCTTTTTTTGATTCCATAATCAATCACCGCTATCCGCCATTTGCTTCCCTCTTCTTCGCCGACAAAGTACGGTTCAGTAGTTGTTACTTCTGACGACAACTCGAGTCCGTCCATGGAAGGTATCCTTCTTAATTCCTCCATAAGCAACTTCTCATCAAGAATTTCAGAAGAAATAATTGCATTCATCACGCCTTTTTCACGCACATGCCTTACCAAATGCCTGGTATCTACATTACTGATACCAACAATCTTGGACCTCTCGAAATATTCCTGCAGTGAGAAATCCGCGGTATCTCTGGAATAAATGGCCGAGAACGTGTTACAAACCATTCCCCGGATTTTGACAGAGCTTGATTCCTCTTCATCATTTAGCTGTACACCATAGTTGCCGATATGCGAGTTGGTGTTGACGATAATCTGTCCATAGTACGAGGGATCCGTATAGATCTCCTGATAGCCCGTCATTCCGGTATTAAAGCAGATTTCCCCGCCAGTCGTTCCACGTATTCCCAAAGCTAGACCTTTGTATGCTGTTCCGTCTTCAAGCAACAACAGAGCTTCCTGTTTTTGATTCATATATGGTTTTTATCGATTTTCTTCTGATTAATGAGAATGAATTGTAAAGTTATTCTCAAAAGCGGTGCAAAAATACAGTTTTTTGCGCATAAAAAAGGGTTAAACTAAAACGTTTAACCCTCTCAATATTTCTACTACCTTCCAAAACTACTCTTTGTCAGTACCTTCAGATGAATCTTCCGTCTTCGGAGCTTCCTCAGCAGCTGGTGCTGACTCTTCTACCACCGGGTGATCTTCTTTCTTAACAGGTGCAGCAACATCGGCTTCAGCGGAGGTCTCTTTCTTTCCACCACCTCTTCTGCTACGACGAGTTTTAGCTGGCTTATCTGCATTAGCAAGCAGCAGTGCATCATTGAAATCAACAAGTTCGATCAATGCCGTTTCAGCAGCATCACCTAGTCTGTTACCTAACTTAATAATACGGGTATAACCACCTGGGCGAGATGCAATTTTGTCAGATACTGCGCCGAAAAGCTCTTTCGTAGAAGCCTTATCGTTAAGATAGGAGAATACAATCCTTCTGTTGTGGGTTGAATCTTCTTTCGCACGAGTCAGCAAAGGCTCAACGTACTTACGAAGTTCTTTCGCTTTCGCCAGAGTAGTTTCAATTCTTTTGTGGAGAATCAAAGAGGAAGCCATATTTGAAAGCATAGCCTTGCGGTGAGATGCTGTTCTTCCTAAGTGATTATCCTTTTTACCGTGTCTCATTTTTTTGTTGTTTAGTTGCTTCGAGCTGCGACTGGCGCGCTACAGAATACATACTTATGAATGGAATAATTATCAATCCTCTTCCAGGCGATACTTGGCTACGTCCATTCCGAAAGTCAGTTGTTTATCAGCTACAAGCTGCTCCAACTCCGTAAGGGATTTCTTTCCAAAATTACGAAACTTCATCATATCTGAAATTTCAAGCCTTACTAAATCACCCAATGATTTAACATCGGCAGATTTCAGACAGTTATATGCACGAACAGAAAGATCCAGCTCAGACAACGAAGTTTTCAAAAGCTTTCTCATGCGCAACATTTCCTCGTCAACCTGATTATCTTCTTCCGCTTTCTGCTTCTCGAAAGTCATTGTCTGATCCGAGAACAACATGAAGTGTTGAATAAGAATGTTCGCAGCACCTTTCAGAGCATCCTCAGGGTGAATTGAACCATCAGTTTGAATATCTATTAAAAGACGCTCGTAGTCAGTACGCTGTTCAACACGTGTATTTTCAACACTGTATTTTACATTCTTTATCGGTGTGTAAATAGAATCAACAGCGATGTAACCAAATGGCAATTCATTTGCACGTGGCTCATCTGCTGGAACATATCCTCTTCCTTTATCTAACAACAGTTCCATCTCAAATTCCTTCTGATCGTCAATATGACAAATCACCTGGTCTGGATTAAGAACCTCGAATGCATTTGTAAACTTACCAATGTCACCTGCTGTAATGGCAGACACATTCTTTAGATTTACTACTATCCTACTCTCACTTAGATCAGAAACTTTTTTAAAGCGAACCATTTTAAGGTTCAGGATGATTTCTGTAACATCCTCAACAATACCTTCAATAGAAGAGAATTCGTGAAGCACGCCCGGGAACTTCACACTTGTAATGGCGTAACCTTCCAAAGATGAAAGAAGTATTCTACGCAACGCATTACCGATGGTCACGCCGTATCCTTTCTCTAAAGGCTTAAACTCAAACAACCCGTGAAAGTCGTCTGCTTTTTCCATGACGACCTTATCAGGCATTTGGAAAGCTAATATTGACATAGTCTTTGCTCCTTTTATAGTAGTAAATGATAGTTGATCACGCTACCGTTACCTTTGCGATCGCAAAATTGCCGTTAACGGCTAAAAAGTACTTCCCCCGCGCAACGGAGAAAGTACTGAAATAATGAAGATTGTTATTTAGAGTACAACTCAACGATGAGCTGCTCATTGATATTTTCAGGGATCTGCTCACGCTCTGGGAACGTTACGAATTTGCCTGATAGTTGCTGTCCGTCCCATTCAAGCCAGTTGAATCCACGTGAACTGTGGCCAGCAAGGCTGTCAGTTACTGCTTCAAGTGATTTAGACTTTTCGCGAACAGTCACTACCTGTCCTGGACGAAGAGAATATGAAGGAATATTTACGATCTCACCATCAACAAGAATGTGTTTGTGAGATACAAGTTGCCGGGCTGCTCTTCTTGTTGGAGCGATCCCAAGGCGGTAAACTGTATTGTCAAGACGTGCCTCGCAATACTTCAAAAGGTTTTCACCAGTGATACCTTCTTTTACAGAAGCTTTCTCAAACAAATTACGGAATTGTCTTTCAAGAATACCGTAAATGAATTTTACCTTTTGCTTTTCCATTAACTGTAAAGCATACTCCGACTTCTTGGAGCGGCGACCCTTACCATGGATTCCAGGAGGGTAATTTTTCTTAGCAAGTGCTTTACTTGGACCTAAAATTGGTTCTCCGTAACGTCTTGCAATCTTCGATTTGGGACCTGTATAACGTGCCATTAAAAACTTTTTTGTTTAACTATTAATTAAGACCATTCAGTAACCCCAGTGTCCAAATTACGAATGGATATTTTACTATACTCTACGACGCTTTGGAGGACGGCAGCCATTGTGTGGCAGCGGAGTAATGTCACGGATTGTTGTTACTTCAATCCCCGCATTCTGGATTGTACGGATAGCTGATTCGCGCCCCGATCCAGGTCCTTTAACAAAAACCTCTGCTTTACGCATCCCCAGATCAAAGGCAACCTGCGCTGCACTTTGAGCTGCTGTTTGTGCAGCATAAGGAGTGTTCTTCTTTGATCCACGGAATCCCATTTTACCAGCGGAACCCCACGATATAACCTGACCATTGTTGTTTGTAATGGAGATGATTATATTATTGAAAGAGGCCTTAATGTGAACCTGACCAACAGACTCAACAACAACAACTCTCTTTTTTGCTTTATCTTTTCTTTTATTTTGTGCCATTGCTCAAGGGGAATAAGTGTGGCGAAGCCACCGCTCATTGTTTATTTAGTAGCCTTTTTCTTATTAGCGATTGTCTTACGCTTACCCTTACGAGTACGAGAATTGTTCTTCGTTCTTTGTCCGCGAAGTGGCAATCCCTTACGATGGCGAAGACCTCGGTAACAAGCGATGTCCATCAAGCGTTTGATGCTCAATTGAACCTCAGACTTAAGTGCACCCTCTACTTTATATTCACCAGCGATCACTGCACGAATCGCGCCTGACTCGTCATCTGTCCAGTCAATAACTTTCTTATTCAAATCTACTCCCGCCTTGTCCAGAATCTTCTTCGCAGAACTGCGACCGATTCCAAAAATATACGTTAATGAGATTTCGCCTCTTTTACGGTCGGGAATATCAACTCCTGAAATACGTGCCATATGATTAACCTTGTCTTTGTTTATACCGTGGGTTCTTCTTATTAATTACATATACCTTACCCTTACGGCGTATAACCTTGCAGTCCTCACTGCGCTTCTTAACTGATGCTTTGACTTTCATCTGAGTATACTTAAGTGTTAATTTGAGGTGATCGACTCCTTATTTGTACCGGTAGGTAATTCTTGCCTTCGATAGGTCATAAGGAGACATTTCTAATTTTACACGGTCTCCCGGTAATATCTTGATATAGTGCATTCTCATTTTACCTGAAATATGAGCAATCACTTCATGCTTGTTTTCTAATACAACACGAAACATTGCGTTTGACAATGCTTCGAGAATTACTCCGTCTTGTTCGATTGATGCTTGTTTTGCCATTCGTAGCTTTATTACTTTACTTCTACCATTAGGCTGGTGTTGGCCGTCACTTTCTCTATATAATCGAATGTCGTGAGAATCTCTGCTTTGCCCTTTCGTACAACAACAGTATGTTCAAAATGAGCCGAATATTTACGGTCAGTAGTTCGAATAGTCCAACCATCACGTTCCTGCAATACCGCTTTTGTACCAAGATTAATCATAGGTTCAATAGCTAGCACCATCCCCTCACGTAGTCTTACGCCTTTTCCTCTCTTACCATAATTAGGTACCTCAGGACTTTCGTGAAGTTCTCTACCTACTCCGTGTCCAACCAACTCTCTTACAACTGAATATCCTCGCTCTTCAACGTATGACTGAATTGCATAACCGATGTCACCCATTCTCAATCCATCAACAGCGTGGTCTATGCCTTTATAAAGAGACCGTTTTGTAGCAGTCAGAAGATCCATAACTTCTTTGGAAACTTCTCCGACAGGATAGGTATAAGCACTATCGCTATGGTATCCCTTCAATTTGACCCCACAGTCGATTGAAATAATATCCCCTTCTTTCAATATGTACCCACTAGGGAAACCATGGACAACAACTTCATTCACAGAAATACAAAGCGACGCAGGGAAATTGTTAAAACCTTTGAAGGAAGGAATACCACCAAAATCTTTAATGTATTCCTCAGCAATCGAATCAAGTCTTTTTGTAGCGACCCCCGGTTTCACCCACATTGCCACTTCGGCATGAGCTTTCCCCAGAACCTGGGCACTTTCCTTGATAAGATCTATTTCGTCCTCCGTTTTAAGATAAATCATCTTCTATTAGATAGCCACGCTCTCCGTTCTACCCGTTACTCTACCAGACTTCATTAAACCTTCATATCGGCGCATCAACAAATAACTCTCAACCTGCTGCAACGTATCTAAAACTACACCCACCATGATAAGAAGTGATGTACCGCCGAAGAAATGCGCAAAGTCTGTCGACACACCAAGCAAACTTGCGAATGCTGGTAAAGTCGCAACGATTGCTAACATAATCGAACCTGGAAATGTAATTCTATCTAAAACTGAGCTAATATATTCCGAAGTCTGCTGACCAGGCTTAACACCAGGAATAAAGCCGCCTCCTCTTTTCATATCATCCGCGATCTGCTGCGGATTAACTGATATCGCAGTGTAAAAAAAGGTAAAAACTATAATCAGAAAAGCAAACAGCAAATTGTACTGCCAAGTCGTGTAATTCGCAAAAATAGTAGCAACGTTGCTTGCAAAGTCACTCTTCTCCGCGAAGTACGAAGCACCAAGTGATGGTATAAACATCAACGCTTGCGCAAAAATGATAGGCATAACACCTGCAGCATTCAGCTTCAAAGGTAGATACTGACGTTGCCCACCCATTACTCTGTTACCTACAACCTGCTTTGCATATTGAATAGGTATCCTGCGTACAGCCTGCGTTAACATAACAGCACCCATAATTACAAAGTATAGCGCAACTATCTCGAGAACAAAAAGCAAGATCTGACCACTGCCCCTAGACACAAACTCTTTATAAATTGCCCCAGGAAATCTGGATACAATACCTATCATGATAAGCATTGATATACCATTGCCAATACCCTTGTCCGTAATTCTCTCTCCCAGCCACATACAAAACATAGTACCGGCAGTTAGAACAAAAACAGACGAAATCGAAAATAGACTACGGCTCACTAGCAGAGCTTCGTCGGGTACAGTAGTATTAAGGTATGCAGTGCCCTGAACGAGGGTAACGACAATTGTTAAAACACGGGTAATTTGATTTAGCTTCTTCCTGCCAGATTCACCCTCTTTCTGCATCTTTTGAAAATAAGGCAAAGCCATAGTCAAAAGCTGAATAGCAATAGAGGCAGAAATATAAGGCATGATACCCAATGCAAAAATGGAAGCCTTGCTAAAAGCTCCACCTAGAAAAGTATCCAAAAGGCCCAATAAACCCTGTGACGATACATTCATTTGATCAGGCTCAACACCTGGCAATGCGACGTAAGACCCCAGACGGAAAATTGTTATAAACAAAAGAGTGTTGAGAATACGTGTTCTCAACTCCTCAATTGCAAATATATGCTTAATAGTCTCTAAAAATCGTTTCATTTTGTGGGTCTACATTAGCTATCCTGATCAACTATCAAATCACCGAACAGCGTAATTACAACTTGATAGCCTTACCGCCTGCTTTCTCAATCGCTTCAAGTGCGGTTGCAGAAAACCCATGAGCATGAATCTCAACAGCAGCTGACAACTCACCTCTACTCAGAATCTTAACGAGATCCTTTTTAGCGCACAAACCATTTTCAATAATCACCTCAGGGGTAATAACACTAACACCAATTTTGTCCACCAATGCTTGAATTGCATCCAAGTTAAGTGCCTTGTACTCGGTTCTGTTAACATTATTAAAGCCAAACTTCGGCAAACGTCTCTGAAGTGGCATCTGTCCACCTTCAAAGCCCAATTTACGGCTATATCCTGATCTAGATTGAGCCCCTTTATGCCCACGTGCAGATGTTCCGCCTTTACCGGAGCCCTGACCACGTCCAACACGCTTTCCAACTTTAACAGATCCAGCAGCTGGTTTTAACGAACTAAGATTCATACAATTCGTATATATTAAATTTCTTCGACTTTAACCAAGTGGCTTACTTTGCGAATCATTCCCGCAATAGCATCGCTATTTTCCTTTTCAACCGACCTGTTTAACTTGCCTAGACCCAGTGCCTTTATAGTAAGCTTCTGACGTTCCGGACGATCGATTGTGCTTTTAACTTGTGTAATACGTACTTTCGACATGATTACTCTCAGATATAGGAAATCCTAAGATTATCCGTTAAATACTTTATCTAACTTCACACTACGCTGAAAAGCAACCTGATGAGGAGCTCTCATTTTCAGAAGAGCGTCAATCGTCGCCTTAATAACGTTGTGAGGGTTTGAAGAACCTTTGGACTTAGCCAATACGTCCTTAATTCCCGCACTCTCAAGAACAGCCCTCATTGGACCACCCGCCAATACACCTGTTCCGGGAGCAGCTGGCTTAATCAAAACGAAACCACCACTAAACTTACCTTCCATTTCGTGAGGTACTGTGTGTTTCAGCATTGGAACTTGAATGAGGTTTTTCTTGGCGTCATCAATTCCCTTAGCAATAGCGTCGGTAACTTCATTGGCCTTGCCCAATCCATATCCAACTACGCCATTACCATCTCCAACTACAACAATGGCTGAAAAACTAAAGCGACGACCGCCTTTCACTACTTTTGCTACCCGATTGATGGCAACAACGCGCTCTTTCAAATCGGACTCGTTAACCTTCGAAGGTCTTGTATTTATAGACATAGTCTTTGTTATACTTAGAATTTCAGGCCACCCTCACGGGCTCCTTCGGCCAATGCTTTAACTTTTCCATGGTACAAGTACCCATTACGGTCAAAAACTACCGCCTGAATACCTGCTTCCTGAGCCTTCTCAGCAATTTTCTTTCCAACTTGAAGTGCAACTTCCACATTAGAATTCTCTTTTCTTCCACCAAGATCTACTGACGAAGCGCTTGCCAATGTAACTCCATTGATGTCGTCGATAATCTGCGCGTAAATACTGGTATTAGAACGGAAAACCGATAACCTTGGACGTTCCGTGCTACCCTTAACTCTCTTACGAATATGAAGTTTGAGACGTTGTCTTCTATCTGTTTTTGCGTTAGCCATTGTAATCTTATCTAACTTTGTTTATAACATTATTTTGTGGCAACGAATTACTTCTTAGAAGCAGACTTACCAGCCTTGCGACGTACAACCTCACCAACAAAACGAATACCTTTACCTTTGTAAGGCTCAACTTTTCTAAGTGACTTAATCTTAGCAGCTACTGAACCGATCAATTCTTTATCAATACCTTCTAAAATAACCTTAGGGTTCTGCCCTTTTTCAGAGGTAGTTGTAAGCTTGATCTCGCTTGGTATAGCCATAAAAATATTATGGGAGTATCCTAGTTGCAATTCCAAAACATTGTTCGCTGAACTCGCTTTGTAACCAACACCGATAATTTCTAGCTCTTTCTTGTAACCTTCACCAACACCAATTACCATGTTGTTGATCAAAGAGCGGTATAACCCGTGTAACGCTTTGTGACGCTTTTGCTCGGTAGGGCGCTTTACAGTAAGCTCATTACCTTCAACTGCAACAGTAATATCACTGTCAACTGTTTGAAAAAGCGTTCCTTTTGGTCCTTTAACCGACACGACATTATCTTCACCAACCGCAACTGAAATTCCAGCTGGTAAAACGATAACTTTATTTCCTATTCGTGACATTTCCTGAATATCTTTAAAATATTAATACACGAAACACAATACTTCTCCACCTACATTGAGAGTTTTCGCCTCTTTGTCAGTCATTACACCTTTAGATGTTGAAATTATTACAGTTCCTAATCCACCCAAAACGCGCGGCAATGTTGATGAACCTGAGTATTTTCGCAAACCAGGTTTACTTACCCTCTCCAATTTTACAATTGCAGATTGCTTTGTGACAGGATTATATTTCAAAGCGATTTTAATCGTTCCCTGAGGTCCAACCTCGTCAAACTTATAGCTTTGTATGTACCCTTTATCAAAAAGTACTTTTGTAATCTCTTTTTTTATGTTGGATGCAGGTATCTCAACAACCCGGTGCTTCGCTTTGA
Organism: Dyadobacter sp. Leaf189; assembly: GCF_001424405.1. Taxonomy (GTDB): domain Bacteria; phylum Bacteroidota; class Bacteroidia; order Cytophagales; family Spirosomataceae; genus Dyadobacter. Next base: position 656,809 of record NZ_LMPS01000001.1, on the reverse strand, counting down.
TAGCGTTTCTGAGTCTCGTCAGATAGTCTGCTATGGGATCCGTTAACATTTTTATGCCAAGTTTAAACACCCCTTTTTGAACGGGAGTGCAAAGTTAAGTAATTGAAATCAGAATTGAAAGTATTCTTACCAACTTGATTTAGTAACTCCCGGAATTTTTCCATCAGAAGCCATATCTCGGAATAGAACTCTTGAAATCCCGAATTTACGCATATATCCCCTCGGTCTTCCAGTGATTTTGCATCGGTTATGTAGACGAACCGGAGAAGAGTTACGTGGCAGCTTATCCAAACCAACCCAGTCGCCAGCTGCTTTGAGCTTTGTACGCTTCTCAGCATATCTCTCTACCAGCGCCTGTCTCTTTCTTTCTCTCGCTTTTACTGATTCTTTTGCCATTGTCGGTAAATAAATCTTGTATTAAATTTTATATTATTTGCTAGCGTTAGTAAAGGGCATTCCCAACGCTTTCAGCAATTCATAACTCTCTTCGTCAGAGTTGGTGGAAGTCACAAAAGTAATGTCCATACCCGTGATCTTATTCACCTTCTCAATGCTGATCTCAGGGAAGATAATCTGCTCCTTCACACCAAACGTATAATTTCCTCTTCCGTCAAAACCTTTATCGCTGATCCCCTTGAAATCGCGAACCCGTGGCATTGCAATAGTAGTCAACCGATCCAAAAACTCGTACATACGATCACCACGAAGAGTAACCTTCGCGCCAATCGGCATGTTCTCTCTCAATTTAAAGTTTGAAACCGCTTTCTTAGATATAGTTGCGATTGCTTTTTGCCCGGTTATAAGGCTTAGCTCCTCTACTCCTGTATCAACCAGTTTCTTATCTGCAACCGCAGCTCCGATACCTTTGTTGATTACGATTTTTGTAAGCCGAGGTACTTGCATACTCGATTTGTACTGAAACTTCTCTTTCAACTGCGAAACAACTTCGCTCGCGTACTTCTCTTTTAATCTTGGCTGTGCCATTTTTACATTAGTTACGTGGATTACCGACCCACTTGCTTTGTTACTAAACTAGCGATACTGATAACAGTTACAACAAATTACCAGTCTTTTTCGAAAAGCGCTGCAATTTACCGCCATCATTGATCTTGCGACCGGTTCTTGTTGCTTCTCCTGTTTTAGGATCCACAACCATAAGATTGCTGATGTGAATAGCACCTTCTTTCTTCTCGATACTACCCTGTGGGTTTTGAGCATTAGGTTTAACATGCTTTGTGATCATGTTTACACCTTCCACTGTAGCTCTTTGCTTCTCAACCAGCACTTTTTTAATCACACCTGTTTCTCCCTTGGCGTTACCTGAAATCACTTTCACAGTATCGCCTTTACGGATATGCAATTTTGCTGGTGCCTTTTTACCTTTAATTTCCATTGACGTATTCTCTTAATAGTTTAAAGAAATACCTTATTTCTTACAGCACTTCTGGTGCAAGTGACACAATCTTCATGAATTGTTTCTCGCGCAATTCACGTGCAACTGGACCAAATATGCGGCTACCGCGAGGCTCGTCATTGTTATTCAATAAAACTGCTGCGTTATCCTCAAAGCGGATATAAGTTCCATCCTTGCGACGTACCTCTTTCTTGGTACGAACAACCACGGCTTTTGAAACCGTTCCTTTTTTCATATTGCTCGAAGATAGAGCCGACTTAACCGTAACTACGATCTTATCCCCTACCGAAGCATAGCGCTTTCCAGTTCCTCCAAGTACACGAATTACGAGTACCTCCTTAGCGCCACTGTTATCTGCTACCGACAGTCTTGATTCTTGCTGTACCATTATTACTTAGCTTTTTCAAGGATTTCTACTAATCTCCAACGCTTGTTCTTGCTGAGCGGACGAGTTTCCATTACACGAATCGTGTCGCCTATTCCAACCTCATTGGTCTCGTCATGAACCATCAACTTAGTAGTTTTGGTCATGAACTTACCATACTTGGCGTGCTTAACCTTACGTTCAACAGTGATCACACAGGATTTCTCCATTTTGTTACTCACTACTTTACCTATTCTTTCTTTACGTAAATTTCTTTCTGTTGCCTCCATAATTTCAATCTGATTTACTGCTGGTTAGATTTAGCCGACAGCTCTGTCAAGAGTCTTGCAATTTCCTTACGTGAGGCGCGAATACGCAAAGGGTTCTCGATAGGTGAAATTGCATGAGCAAATTTCAATCGAAGTAAGCGCTCTCTCTCTTGGGCGATCTGCTCTTTAAGCTGATCTTGCGACAGATCCTTTATTTCTTTACTAGTCATTGCTTTAAATAATTAACGTTCTGATTCCGCTCGGGACCCTATTCCTATTCTTGGTAATCCCGACGTACCACGAACTTGGTTTTAATTGGCAACTTTTGTGCAGCCAAACGCAATGCTTCGTTGGCAGTATCCAGCGCAACGCCAGTTGCCTCGAATATGATTGTTCCTGGTTTAACAGGAGCTACCCAATACTCAGGAGCACCTTTACCCTTACCCATACGAACCTCAGCAGGCTTCTTTGTAATAGGTTTATCAGGGAAAATACGAATCCAAACCTGGCCTTCACGTTTCATTGCACGTGTAACTGAAATACGAGCAGCTTCTATCTGACGTGCAGTCAACCAACCTGGTTCAAGAGCCTTAATAGCAAACGAACCAAAAGCGATTTCATGTCCACGTGTCGCTAAACCGTTGTATGAACCTTTTCCTTTCTGTTGCTTGCGAAATTTTGTCCTTTTCGGCTGTAACATGATTAATCTATTTGAACCGGCTTCACCGGAAATGCCTGATTACTTCTTCTTGTTCTTATTATTGTTGTTATTGCTTCTCTTCCTACGATCAGCATCACTACCACCACCACCTTCGCCGCGGGAAGCGCCATCATTTCCTCTGCCTCCTCTTCTGTCACCACGTCCACCACGGTCATTACCGCCACGATCGTTGCCGCCAGATGCACTCCGGTCAGCCCTGTCAGAAGCTGCTGTTGCAGCACTTGGAGTCAAATCACGCTTGCCGTACAATTCACCTTTGAAAATCCAAACCTTGATCCCGATCTTCCCGTAAATAGTCTGCGCTTCAGAGATCGCGTAATCAATATCTGCTCTCAACGTATGCAGCGGAATGCGTCCTTCTTTGTATTCCTCAGTACGAGCCATTTCAGCACCGCCCAGACGACCAGCAAGACGAATCTTAATTCCCTGAGTTCCTACCCGCATTGCAGAAGCGATTGACTGCTTCATGGCCCGACGATAAGAGATACGAGCTTGAAGCTGTTGAGCAATTGCCTCTCCTACCAGCTTAGCATCGATTTCAGGACGTTTAATTTCGTAGATGTTAATTTGAACATCTTTCCCTGTAATCTTTTTAAGCTCTTCTTTTATTTTATCAACTTCGCTACCACCTTTACCAATAACAATACCCGGACGGGCAGTGTGAATGGTAAGCGTAATACGTTTTAAAGTACGTTCAATAACTACCTTAGATATCGATCCCTTCGGAATACGTGCCTTGATGTAGTTACGGATTTTCTCATCCTCAACTAATTTATCAGAGAAGTCTTTTCCTCCATACCAGCTTGACTCCCATCCTCTAACAATTCCTAGTCTCAGACCTATAGGATTAACCTTTTGTCCCATTCGATATAGATCGTTTACTTATGATTCGGTGATTACTTCTTCTTTATCTGCACCTGATGCCGAAACCGAAGCGTCGTCAATCACGATGGTAATATGGTTCGAACGCTTGCGAATTCTATGCGCTCTGCCTTGGGGAGCAGGGCGTAAGCGCTTCAACATACGTCCACCGTCGATAAATACGGTTTTAACAATAAGATCAGCATCTTCAAGTTTTGAACCTTCGTTCAACTGCTGCCAGTTTGCAACTGCCGATAATAAAACTTTGTGCAAAACGGGAGAAGATGCCCTAGGTTGAAACTTTAATAGTGCCAACGCTTTGCTGACCTTTTGTCCGCGAATCATGTCGGCCACTAGTCTCATCTTGCGAGGAGAGGTAGGCACGTCTCTTAATATAGCTCTTGCTTCCATGTTCTTTAGATATAGGCTCGTCCGCTAAGGACCAGCTATCGTCGACTATTTATTTTCTTCCTTTATCTTTTTTCGCTGTGTGACCGCGGAAATTACGAGTGGGTGAAAATTCTCCCAGCTTGTGTCCCACCATATTCTCAGTTACATAAACAGGGATAAACTTGTTTCCATTATGTACTGCAAAGGTATGTCCGATAAAATCGGGCGAAATCATTGAGCGTCGTGACCAGGTCTTGATTACTGACTTACGTGACGAACTGTTCATAACCTGAACTTTGTTCTCGAGACGGAAGTCGATATACGGTCCTTTTTTTAATGAGCGTGCCATGTTATTCTATTATTTTTTACGACGGCTGATAATCAATTTCTCAGAGTGCTTGTTGCGATCACGTGTCTTAAGACCTTTCGCAAACTGACCGTTTCTAGAACGAGGCTGACCTCCTGACGAACGGCCCTCACCACCACCCATTGGGTGATCAACTGGGTTCATTGCAACCCCTCTCACACGTGGACGGCGACCTAACCATCTGCGGCGACCTGCTTTACCCAGAGCCACGTTCATGTGACTAGCGTTGGATACTGTTCCCACAGTTGCAATACAGGTAGAAAGGATCATTCTCATTTCGCCAGAAGGCATTTTTAGAACGGCGTATTTACCTTCTCTTGCAACTAGCTGCGCGTAAGCACCCGCACTTCTTGCAAATTGTCCACCTTTACCAGGAGTAAGCTCGATATTGTGCACAATGGTACCAATTGGCATTGCACTTAAAGGAAGAGCATTTCCAACCTCCGGAGCAACTGAATTACCAGAAACAAGTACCTGCCCTACTTTCAATCCGTTTGGAGCGATAATGTATCTTTTTTCCTGATCTTCAAACTGAATCAGAGCAATGCGCGCTGAACGGTTTGGATCGTATTCTATTGTAAGTACGGTAGCCGGCGCATCGAAACGGTTTCTCTTGAAATCGATAACACGATACTTCCTTTTGTGACCACCACCTATATATCGCATGGTCATGTGTCCCTGACTGTTACGACCACCTGTTCTTTTGATCGTTTCCAGAAGACTCTTCTCAGGTTTCGCTGTTGTGATCTCCTCAAAAGTAGGAGCTGAGCGAAAACGCTGACCAGCACTTGTCGGTTTTAATTTTTTAACTGCCATTTGATATTACTCGTCAAGATTTAAGTCGTTCAACCAGGCTTATGCCTCACCGTATATATCGATGATCTCTCCTTCAGCTACTGTTATGATAGCTTTCTTGATAGTCGACGTTTTTCCACTTACAAATTTTCCTCCCGATGTGCGGGACTTACTTTTACCAATGCTACGCATGGTGTGAACGCTTTCTACGGTAACCCCGAACAGCTTCTCAATAGCTTTTTTAATCTCTACCTTATTAGAAGTAAGAGACACTTCAAAAGCATATTTTCCTTGACCACCCTGAGCCGTTACCTTTTCGGTTATAATCGGACGTTTCAGTACACTCATTGTTATTTGTTCAATTGGGTTTCCAAAATAGACAGAGCAGATTCACTTATCAAAAGACGGTCTGCATACATCAGGTCATAAGTATTGACCGCGTCCACAGTTGTAACTTTCGCTTTTGGAATGTTACGGCTTGACAGATAAACATTGCTGTCAATTGATGGAAGAATCAATAAAGTTTTTGTATTCACTAATGAAAGCGATGTCAAAACATTCAGATATGATTTCGTTTTAGGCGCATCAAATGTGAATGCTTCCAGAACAGATATCGCATCAGACTGTGCTTTGGCAGAAAACGCCGACTTGCGAGCTAATACTTTAACCTTTTTATTCAACTTAAAACCGTAGTCACGAGGTCTTGGACCGAAAATCCGGCCACCGCCTACGAAAACAGGAGACTTAATGCTACCTGCACGTGCACCACCTGTTCCTTTTTGACGTTTGATCTTGCGTGTAGAATGATTTACTTCTGCACGTTCCTTTGACTTATGCGTTCCCTGACGCTGATTTGCCAGGTAAAGCTTTACATCGAGATAGATCGCGTGCGTATTAGGTTCAATGCCGAAAATCTCTTCTGACACACTTACCTTCTTGCCGGTATCTTCTCCTTTTATATTTAATACGGACAGTTCCATTGGTGCTATTTCTCAATGATTAGAAATGAATTCTTTGAACCCGGTACTGAGCCACTAACAACTAAAATGTTCTGCTCAGGTATCACTTTCAGAATTCTCAAATTCTGAATCTTTACACGATTGTTACCCATACGTCCACCCATGCGAATACCTTTAAATACGCGCGAAGGGAAAGAGCAGGCACCAATCGAACCTGGGTGACGCGCTCTGTTATGCTGACCGTGAGTTTGACCACCCACACCACCAAAACCGTGACGTTTTACAACACCCTGAAAGCCGCGTCCTTTGGCTGAGCCAACAACGTCAACGAACTCACCTTCTTCGAAAATATCCTGTACAGATAACGAAGTTCCTAATTCATGCTCCACTTCAAATTCCTTAAACTCAACCAACTTTTGTTTGGGAGTTGTATTGGCTTTTTTGAAGTGGCCAATCATAGGTCTGGAAGAATTCTTTTCTTTCTTCTCACCAAAACCTAATTGAATGGCTTTATAACCATCCTTTTCTTCGGACCTAACTTGTGTAACAACACAAGGACCAGCTTGGATCACAGTACATGCCAGAGCCTGCCCGTCAGCATTGTACAAACTGGTCATCCCGATTTTCTTACCAATTAAACCAGACATGTTTGAAATTTAAATTTAGCAGGTAATACCCCTTATTCTTTAAAACGGACTGCAAAGGTAGAAAATCAATTCTTAGTATCCAATGCAGTTAAAAAATATTTCTCGCTGATAATCAGCAAAAAAGGTCAGATGAATTACCATCTGACCTCATTTTTTAGAATGCCGGTGATTGTTGCGTATAATGCATCCAATTAAGTGGCATCCTCGAGCTCAGATGTGGTTTCCGAAAGCGGACCTTCACCCAATTTATGTCTTTGACTTACCTTAAATAAGTCGGCTTTTACTAAACTTTAATTTCAACATCAACACCACTTGGCAATTCAAGCTTCATCAATGCATCAACAGTTTTTGCGCTAGTAGAGAAAATATCAACCAGACGTTTGTAAGTACAAAGCTGGAACTGCTCTCTCGATTTCTTATTAACGTGTGGTGAGCGCAACACAGTAAACTTCTCGGTTTTGGTCGGCAAAGGAATTGGACCACTAACAATAGCACCAGTCGCCTTTACAGCCTTCACAATTTTCTCAGCTGACTTATCAACCAAGTTGTGGTCAAATGACCGAAGCTTAATACGAATTTTTTGATTCATTTCTTTTGTTTGTTTCCGGTTCAGAAAATCTTGTCAAATGAGTTTTGACAATCCATCAGCAAAAGAACCATTTACTTTACTGATTTATATCTATATAAAATGAAGTGCTACCAAGCAAGCTGGTAGCACTTCACATTTAAGCTCTAACTAAGCCTTTTGCCTTTTCAATTACCCCCTCAGCGATGTTGTTAGGAACGATCTCGTAGTAAGCGAAAGTAAGAGACGCAGTTGCACGGCCCGATGACATTGTACGAAGGTCAGTTACATAGCCGAACAATTCAGAAAGAGGAACGTCAGCTTTGATAACCTGTGCACCATTACGTGAATCCATACCGCGCATGATACCACGACGACGGTTTAAGTCACCTGTAATAGGACCGGTGTATTCGTCAGGAGTAAGTACTTCAACGTGCATAATAGGCTCCATCAACTTCGAACCAGCGTGACGTGCTGCTTCTTTGAAACCTATCTTAGCTGCCAATTCGAAAGAAAGTGAATCTGAATCGACATCGTGGAATGAACCGTGGAACAGACGAACTTTCATAGAATCCAAAGGATAGCCTGCCAACGCACCGTTGATCATAGCAGCCTCAAATCCTTTTTGAACCGGAGCAATGAATTCACGAGGAATAGCACCACCTACCACTTCGTTTACAAACTGCAAACCAGTTTTTGGCTCTTTGCCCTCTTCATTGTCATCACGTGGCCCGATTTCAAATACGATATCGGCAAACTTACCACGACCACCAGTTTGTTTCTTGTACACTTCACGGTGCTCGTAGTTCTTAGTCAAGATCTCTTTGTAAGCAACCTGTGGAGCACCTTGGTTTACCTCTACTTTGAATTCACGACGCATACGGTCGATGATAATTTCCAAGTGAAGCTCTCCCATTCCTTTAATGATCGTTTGACCAGTCTCCTCGTTACTTTCAACCTGGAGTGTTGGATCTTCTTCGATCAGCTTAGTGATTGCTTTTGAGAAGTTATCGCTATCAGCAGCTTTCTTAGGCTCGATTGCGTAACCAATTACAGGCTCAGGGAATACCATTGATTCCAATACAATCGGAGATTTTTCATCCGAAAGCGTATCTCCTGTCTTAATATCTTTGAAACCTACTACCGCACCAATATCCCCTGCTTCAAGCTTGTCAATCTGATTTTGCTTATTAGCGTGCATCTGGAATATACGTGAGATACGCTCTTTATTACCTGAACGGTTGTTCAATACATAAGAACCCGAGTCAAGTACACCAGAATAAGATCTGATAAAGCAAAGGCGCCCAACATAAGGGTCAGTTGCAATTTTAAATGCAAGTGCGCAGAAAGGATCCGTCTCAGAAGGCTTACGGCTAACTTCGTTGCCTGTACGTGGATCTGTTCCTATAATACTCTCACGATCCATTGGTGAAGGCAAAATCGCCATCACGTAATCGAGCATTGTTTGAACACCTTTGTTTTTGAAAGAAGAACCGCAAACCATAGGAACGATCTTCATGCTGATAGTTGCAGCACGCAACGCAGCTAAAATTTCGTCTTCCGAGATCGAGTTAGGATCTTCGAAATATTTCTCCATCAAAGTATCATCGAATTCAGCAACTGCTTCAAGCAATTTCTCTCTCCACTCAGTTGCTTCTTCCAACATATCGTCAGGAATAGGAACCTCAGTGAAAGTCATTCCTTTATCTGCCTCATTCCACTCAATACCACGGAAGTTAACCAGGTCAACAACACCTTTGAAAGAATCTTCAGCGCCGATCGGCAATTGAAGAGGCACTGCGTAGCTGCCCAACATTTCTTTAACCTGAGCACAAACTTTCAGGAAGTCTGCTCCGGAACGGTCCATTTTATTTACGAACCCAATACGTGCTACATTATAGTTGTTAGCAAGGCGCCAGTTCGTTTCAGATTGTGGCTCAACACCATCAACCGCGCTGAAAAGGAAAACCAAACCATCTAAAACACGTAGAGAACGGTTTACCTCAACGGTAAAGTCTACGTGTCCAGGAGTATCGATAATGTTGATATGATATTTCTCGTTACGGTAGTTCCAGTTAACTGTTGTAGCCGCAGATGTAATGGTAATACCACGCTCTTGCTCCTGCTCCATCCAGTCCATTGTAGCAGCACCATCATGTACTTCTCCAATTTTGTGACTTACCCCTGCATAGTACAGAATACGCTCAGTTGTAGTTGTTTTACCGGCATCAATGTGCGCAGCAATACCAATGTTTCTTGTTAATCTTAGATCACGTGCCATGACAGATGGTGATGTGTTATATTTTATTCGATGTGCAACTCAATTCGGAGAATTTGAACTTTTCAGAGAATGACAAATCCATTACTTCCAAAAATTCAGAGCGCAAAAGTATAAATTGTTGATTATAAATCCAATTGAGGGAAAGTTATTTTTCAAAAATTTATACAAAAAAATCGGGAGCCTGATAACCAGACTCCCGATTGCATTATATTTTATTTGCTTAGAAACGGAAGTGAGAGAACGCTTTGTTCGCATCCGCCATACGGTGCGTATCGTCTTTCTTCTTCACAGCAGCACCTTCACCTTTTGCAGCCGCGATAATTTCGCCGGCTAGACGGTCAACCATTGTTTTTTCTCCACGTTTGCGGGAATAGTTGATCAACCATTTCATGCCAAGAGATTGCTTACGCTCAGGACGAACTTCTGTTGGAACCTGAAACGTTGCTCCACCTACGCGGCGGCTTTTTACCTCTACTGAAGGCGTAACATTGTTCAATGCTTTTCTCCAGGTTTCCAAACCATTTTCGCTGGTTTTTTTCTCAACCAACTCCAATGCGTCGTAAAAAATGGTAAATGCAATGCTCTTCTTTCCTTCGTACATCAGGTTGTTCACAAACTTAGTTACCTGAACATCCCTGAACTTAGGATCAGGAAGGATATATCTTTTCTTTGGTTTCGACTTTCTCATTTTGTCTTAATGTTTTTACACGAGGTTTCGTTTTGCAACTTATTCACCCACGCTAAGGCGCAGATTACTTCCCTTTTATCAACTTAATTATTTAATAAAAGCAGAGAGAGTTACTTTTTATTTTTTCTTACCTTTTGTTGGTGCTGCTGCAACCTGTCCTGGTTTTGGACGCTTAGCACCGTATTTAGAACGACGTTGTTTACGTCCGTTCACACCAGCAGTATCCAATGCACCACGGATAATGTGGTAACGAACACCTGGCAAATCCTTCACACGACCACCACGGATCAATACGATCGAGTGCTCCTGCAAGTTGTGGCCTTCACCTGGGATGTAGGCATTCACCTCTTTGTTGTTGGAAAGACGAACACGAGCTACTTTACGAAGTGCGGAGTTCGGTTTTTTGGGCGTTGTAGTGTACACCCTGGTGCACACACCCCTACGCTGAGGGCATGAATCCAAAGCCGGTGACTTTGATTTCCATGTAATGGTCTCTCTACCTTTACGGACTAATTGTGAAATAGTTGGCATTTAACAAATTGATTTTGATCTGATTAACAATCCGATCTATTGTTATGTAAACAGTTTTCCCGAAAAATCGGACTGCAAAAGTAATATTCCGCAACTGATTAGCAAAGCGTTACTGATCTTTTTTCCAAAAACAGGTTGTAAATCAACAATTTTCCTGCCGAAAACTTCCCTCTATTCATCACAGATAAAAATCTTTTCCACTTGTATCCAGAATTTTATTTCCAAACGTTCTTTATTAGTATTGTTTTTCAGAAACCCAGTGTGCGCGTCGAATCGTTTGATTTTATACTTTACATTATGAAACTTTTGCGGAGTGTCTTTACCCTCGTAATATTTGGTGCTCTTTTATCCGGCTGCAATTCGGCGATGCAAGCCTACAAAGACGGTCAAAAGAAATTTGCTAACGGAGAATACGACCTGGCGATAAAAGGTTTTCAAAAAGCTGCTCAGGAAAATTACGAACCTGTTCAAACAAGCTACTATATCGCCGAGTCTTACCGCCTATCAAATCGCTTTAAAGAAGCTATTCCCTACTATAAGCAAGCGTTGGATGCTGGCCTGGCAAGTAACGATGCCCGTTTTCAGTATGCGTATGCATTGAAAACAGCTGGTCAGTACAGCGAAGCTTCTGCACAATTTGCCTCATTTGCCAAAGATACTGTTGGCTCGCAAGCCTTAAAGGATAGGGCATTGCGGGAGGTTGAAATTCTTCGCATTGCTGACAGGCTTAAAACGGAGAAAATGGAAGTGGAGGTTAAGAATATACCACTGAATACCGCTGGCTCTGAATTCTCCCCTACCGTTCTTGGCAAAGAACTTGTTTTCTCTTCTTCCAAAAAAGAGAAAATCTATAAAAACAATGGGCAGGCAATGTTAGGACTATATAAGGTCTCTATCACCGAAGATCCGGGAGCGATTCAAGGCAATCCCGTTTTACTTAGCCCGGAAATTAATGCCGAGGAGGCGAATGAAGGTTCTCCTGCATTTTCACCCGATGGGAAAACGCTGGTTTTTGCAAGAGGAAACACGGGTAAGAAGAACAGCAGCAAGGATGTAGACCTCTATATGAGCCGCAATGTGGAAGGTAAATGGACTGCTCCCGCCATTCTCCCGATCAATGATTCACTTGCGTGGGATGGATCACCCGCATTTTCGCGCGACGGGAAAACACTTTACTTCGCTTCAAACAGGCCTGGTGGTGCAGGCGGAATTGACATATACCGTACCAATATGGATGCATCCGGCCGTTTCAGCAAGCCGGTGAACATGGGAAGGGATATCAACACTGCCGGAGATGATATGTTCCCGTATGTAGCCGAAGGTGGAAAACTTTACTTTGCGTCGGATGGACATCCCGGATTGGGCAAGCTGGACTTATTCTCAGCGACACGCACTCAGGGAGTGATTACCATTGAAAATATGGGATTGCCCTTTAATAGCCCGCAGGATGATTTTGGACTCGTCTTTTACGAAGGTCTGACAAAAGGCTTCTTCTCTTCTAACCGGGAAGGTGGCAAAGGCGACGATGATATTTACTATTTCGCTGCGCCGGAAGAGCCAGACAGCACAACCATTGCTAAAAACAACGACCCTAACGATCCTCTTAACCCTAACAACACGAACTTCATCAATGGAAAGCCGAAGGTGGTCAGGTATTTCCTTGGGGGAAATGTGATTACTGCGGGCCAGGGATCCACGCCGCTGGATTCGGCAATTGTGCACATTTATCCTGATACTTCCGATGTACAAATCGCGCAGCTGCCTACTACCAGCGATGGTAAGTTCGGGAAGCAGTCCGTTGAAGAGGGCAGATCTTATGTATTACTGGCTGAACGGAAAGGCTATATCAGCAGACGCGAACCATTTTCGATGACAGGTCGCTCCATTCCGCCGATATTCCTGACAAAAGAACTGACAGATACAACCTTCAATGTAACGATCAAGCTGGACAAGCTGGAATTGAACAAAACATTTGTCCTGGAAAACATCTACTACGATTTGAACAAATATAACATTCGTCCCGATGCTGCTATCGAGCTGGATAAGCTTGTTCAAATCCTAAAAGATAATCCAAGTATGAACATCGAGCTGAGCTCCCATACGGATGCGCGCGCTACGGATGCATACAACATGACTTTATCTCAGAACAGAGCTGAGTCCGCAGTGGCTTACCTGAATTCTAAGGGAATTGATGCGGACAGAATGGTCGCAAAAGGATATGGCGAGCGGGAGCTGATTGTTCCAAATGCAAAAACAGAAGAAGAACACCAGCGTAACCGACGAACTGAGTTTACGATCCTGAGTTACTAAGCACAAAGAATCGACAAGAGATCCCGCTTCGGACAAGATTGTTCCTGAGCGGGATTTTGTTTTTAGCGTCCCTATCTTTGCCGATTATTTCCAATCACATTTTCATCATATTAATTAAGTTTAGGTAAATGGCGCAGCGCATTGTTTACTGGTTTAGAAATGACCTTCGATTATTGGATAATGAAGCGTTATTGACAGCCTGCAACTCCTCAGAAGAAATACTCCCTGTTTTTGTTTTTGATCCAAGACAATATGAAAAAACCCGGCTGGGCTTTCGCCGGACGAGTGCTTTAAGAGCTCAGCATCTGATTGAATGTGTTGTTGATTTACAGAATAAGCTCAGGAGAAAAGGCGGGGACCTTTTACTTAGAATTGGAGAGCCCGAAAAGATCATCGCTCAGATCGCAGAAGATTTTGAAGCCAGCTATGTGTATTCCACCAAAGAAATTGCTCCGGAAGAAACAAGGATTGAGTCTTCTTTAAGCAAAAACCTCAAACTGCTCAATATCGATATCAAGCTATTCTGGACCGACACTTTGGTGCACGCCGCCGAACTACCTTTCCCTATCTCCAAGCTTCCATCCTCTTTCGCTGAGTTCGCCGGGAAAATGCGGGGTAACCTGTCGATCAAAAATGCATTGCCAGAACCTGAGCAAATCACATTACCAGCGGAGTACGAGGCAGGAGAATTGCCGTCGCTGAAAGATCTGCAAATTGATCCCGAAGAGATAGCATTCGTAAATGAAACTATACCAGATTCTCAGGTAACGCCGTCAAATGCTGTGGATGTACTGTCAAAGTACCTGGAAACAGCGAGCGATCCTGCCGGTTTCCATGCATTGATTGATTCCGGTATTTCTCAGTTACTGTCTTTGGGCTACCTTTCTCCCAGGTACGTTTACCATGCTGTACTTTCAACGCCCGAATCTGAAAAGCGGCAGAACCTGCTCCGTGACTTGCTGGAAAGAGATTATTTCCACTGGACATTGCTCCGTTTTGGTCCCAGAATTTTTAAGCCAAGTGGTGTAAAGCACCTGTTTGAGAAACGATGGTCCAATGATAATACCGTCTTCGAGACATGGATCAATGGAGAAACCGACGATACTGCTGTGAATGCGATCATGAAAAAATTGAAGACAGAAGGTAACCTCCCTGCATCTGAACGCCAAAAAAGTGCTGAATATCTTGCCAATACACTCGATATCAACTGGACCTGGGGAGCGATGTATTTTGAAAGCAATCTCAAAGATTACGAACCGTCTGTTACCTGGGGCAAATGGAATAAAGTGGCGGGAGTTGGTCAGGATTAATAAACAGGATCAATCTGACCAATACCGAAACCCGCTATCCGGCCAAAAATCCGTCAAAATTGGCGCTGAGCCCGGTTATGTAGTTTTTAGTGCGGATTTTGCTAGATTTGGACAACTTTGATTGTTCATTAACTATTAACCGAATACTAAAATGTCAAAAGGATTAATCGCAGTTATAGTCGTGGTTCTTATACTCGGATTCGTCGGCTGTGGAAAATATAACGGACTCGTCGGAAAGGATGAAGTGGTAAAAGAATCCTGGGCGAAGGTAGAAAGCCAGTACCAGCGCCGCGCAGACCTGATCCCAAACCTCGTAAGCACAGTTAAAGGTGCCGCTGAGTTTGAAAAAGGTACATTGACAGCCGTAATTGAAGCACGTAGCAAAGCAACTCAGACAACCATACAGGCTGACGAGCTTACACCTGAAAATATATCCAAGTTTCAGGCTGCACAGGATCAGTTGAGCGGCTCACTTTCCAGGTTACTTGTTTCAGTTGAACAGTACCCGCAACTGAAAGCCAACCAGAACTTCCTGGAATTACAGGCACAGCTGGAAGGCACAGAGAACCGCATTGGCGTCGCAAGAAATGACTTCAACACAGTTGTTAAAGATTATAACCAGGAAGTAAGGACTTTCCCTACCAACTTGTTTGCAGGCGTTTTCGGCTTCTCGCAAAAAGGTTACTTTACAGCGGCGGCCGGATCTGAAAAAGCTCCTTCCGTACAGTTCTAAACTGACGTGAAATGGTTTCCGGGTAACAAAGCCGGAAACCATTTTCTTTTCTTAGCAGCACTTCACAGATACCCACATCAATTTCCCATGGAAGCGCAATCCCTTTTTTTTACAGAAGAGCAGCAGCAACTTATCATCAATGCGATAATGGCAGCTGAAAAACAGACTTCGGGCGAAGTGAAGGTACATATTGAGAAGAAGTGCCCTAACCCGGATGTAATGGAAAGAGCTAAAGAGGTTTTCCTAGCTCTTAACCTGCATCAGACTGCCCAGCGAAACGGAGTTTTGTTTTACCTCGCCTACGAAGACCGGAAGTTTGCGGTACTAGGCGACAAGGGGATCAACGAAAAAGTACCCGCCGATTTCTGGGAAACAACAAAGAGTCTTTTGCGCAGCCATTTTTCACAAGGCTTGTTCCTGGAAGGACTTTGTAAAGGTATTGACGAGGCTGGATTTCAGCTGAAATCGCACTTTCCATACAACTCCGACGACATCAACGAACTTCCAGACGACATTTCGTTCGGACACTGAACCCATGAAGAAAATACTCTTAATACCCATTCTGCTGATCATTTCCCTTTGTAGCAGCTGGGCACAGGATATCCCTGCCAAACCAAATCCGCCTAAACTGGTCAATGACTTTGCAAATCAGCTCAGCGCTGACGAAAAGGCCAGTCTGGAACGGAAGCTGGTTGCTTACAACGATTCCACTTCCTCGCAGATCGTTATCGTAATTGTTCCCACAACCGGTGACTATCCCATTGCAGACTACGCGCTCAAAATTGGTCGGGAATGGGGAGTGGGGCAAAAAGACAAAGACAATGGTATCGTGCTATTGTGGGCGCCTACTGACCGGAAGGTTTTTATCAGCACCGGCTACGGAATGGAGGGTGCTATCCCTGATGCAATTGCCAAACGGATCATTTCCCAGGTAATTACGCCGCGTTTTAAGCAAAATCAGTTTTATCAGGGGTTGGATGAAGGTGTAGATATGATCTTCAAATACGCAACTGGTGAATACAAAGCTGAAAAGCAGGATAATAACGATGACAATGGAGGCTCCCCGCCGGTACTTATCATCGTTGCTTTTATTATGATCATCGCATTCATCATCATACGGAACCGGAACAATCGGGGGGGCCGTGGAGGTGGAGGAATTGGTGGCTTTGGCGGACCGATATTCTGGCCTTATACCACACACTCCGGCGGAGGCAGCTTTTCAGGAAACTGGGGCGGCGGCGGATTCGGAGGAGGTAGCGGTGGCTTCGGAGGATTTGGAGGAGGCAGCTTTGGTGGAGGAGGCGCAGGCGGCGACTACTAAATGAATGTCAATCAGTATAGATCTTATTTAAAGGCCCGGAAATGCATGTTTCCGGGCCTTTTCATTTAGTTCAAGGTAAAGAGCTGCTTTTACTTCTACGTATAGTGATGGCATGGTTTTTGAACATACTCCATAAAAGATATAGCTTTTAACCTAAACAATGTTTTATGGAACGGAAAAACAATACCGGCCTCTTAGTCGGATTGATCTTGATGACAATTATCGCTGCGGTTTTTGGATATCTTTATTATAATGAAAGAACCCTTTCTACCAAGCAATCGGCTGACCTCGAAACACGCGTCAGCGAGCTGGCTGCTTCCGAGATAAAGCTAGACTCAATATCCAAACAGCTCGACGCGCGCATTCAGGAAGTACAAGGTTTGGGCGGTGATGTTGAAGAGCTGCAAAAAGTAAAAGCTTCACTCGAAAATGATCGTATTGCACTTCGGAAAGGCAATGCCAACATGGGCAGGAAGATCAAGGAGTATGAGAGTTTCCTCACGAAAAAAGATGAAGAGATCGCGCAACTCCGGGAAGAAAACCAGCAGCTGATCAGTCAGAACGAAACGCTGGCTCAGGAGAAAACGGAACTTCAAACCAGTAAACAAGCCGTAGCAGATTCACTTTCGACTGTAACAGCCAAAAACTCTGAACTTGAATCCAAGGTAACAATGGCAGCTGCATTGCGGGCACGGAATGTAAAAGTGTATGCAGTTTCCTCAAAAGGCAAGGTAAGAGAAGGTGAGAATGTGAAGGCAAAACGGATAGATAAAGTCCGTGTCGATTTCATGCTGGAAAAGAACCCATTAACGCAAACTGACAACAAAACCGTTTACCTCCGTATCATCGATCCAAGCGGCGCAACGATCTCCGATACCAAAACCGGTTCAGGTGTGTTCGATTACAATGGACAGGAGCAGGGTTTTACAATCAGCAAGGATGTAGCTTATACCAACAGCAACCAGGACGTGAGTATTATGTATGATCGCGACGCTGCATTTCCGTCGGGCAAATACACCATTGAATTATATTCGGAAGGCTTCTCCATTGGGGAAGGTTCATTTTCAGTAAAGTAATCAGGTAAACCGCAGTGTTTGTTCGCGGCGATGGTGTAAAGCACCACCGCCGCTTTTTTATGCATTTCTATATTTACCCATAATTCCTATCTTGCACCATAAAAACAATTGAGAATAACCCCGAAAACCAAATAAATAGCCTTCCTTATATGTCATCACAACTATCCCAAAAACACCCGAGAGGCCTCTATGTTTTGTTTTTTGCAGAGATGTGGGAGCGTTTCAGTTACTATGGCATGCGTGCTATCCTGCTGCTCTTTCTGCTTGATAATATAAGAGGGGGAATGGGAATGAGTGCAGCGGAGGGGACGGCCATTTACGGGCTTTATACTGCCTCCGTATATCTGCTTACATTGCCAGGCGGCTGGCTGGCAGACAATATTCTTGGTCAGAAAAAGGCTATCTGGTATGGAGGGATTGTCATCATGCTCGGGCACATTATCCTGGCAGTACCAGCCGGATCCGTGCTCTTCTTTATTGGGCTGAGCACCGTGGCCATTGGTACCGGGCTTTTAAAACCGAATATCAGCTCTATCGTAGGCGAGTTATACCCGGAGGGAGGTGCGCGGCGCGATGCAGCATTTTCCATTTTTTACATGGGCATCAACCTGGGTTCGTTCCTTGGAATCGCTATTGTAGGATACCTGGGTGAAAAAGTGAACTGGCACATGGGTTTTGGCGCTGCGGCGATCGGGATGTTGTTGGGGCTGGTTGTATTTCGTTACGGAAGTGCCACTTACCTGAAAGGACTTGGTGAAGTTCCGGCGGCCAAAGAAAAAGACCCGCTGAATGAGGCTCCGCAATCAGGCAACAACAAGTTACTGGGTTACGGACTGATCGCATTGCTCGTTGTGTTCCTGATCGTACTGCAATCTTCGGGTACCATTGACATGACCACCGCACAGGGCCTTGCGCAAGGTGCGGGTGTGATCATCGTATCCATTTCCGCCGCGTATTTCCTTTTCATTCTTATTGCAGGCGGACTTACACGCGTCGAGAAATACCGCGTTGGCGTATTGATTATCCTCTTTCTGGCCATTGCATTGTTCTGGGCAGGATATGAGCAGGCGGGCACATCCCTGCAAATCTTTGCTGAACGTCACACACAACGAATGATCGGCGGCTGGGAAGTACCTTCGAGCTGGTTCCAAAACTTCCAGCCCACCTTTGTACTGATCTTTGCACCTATTCTGGCCAGCTTGTGGATTTCTCTTTCATCAAAAAACCGCAACCCTTCCATTCCGGTCAAATTTGCAATGGGCCTAATCCTACTCGGTCTTAGCTTTTTTGTAATGGTAGCAGCATCCAACATTGCTGTCACGGGTGAGCTGGCTTCCCCTCTTTTCCTCACATTTACTTACCTGCTTCAAACCGTCGGTGAGCTGTGCGTAAGCCCGGTTGGACTTAGCTCTTATACCAAACTCGCTCCGAAACGCTATGTCAGCCAGTTAATGGGTATCTGGTTTGTAGGTGCTTCGCTGGGTAACCTTATTGCCGGGATTTTTGCGGGAGGGTTCGACGAGGGTAACATCATGCAAATGCCTGCATTATTTAATCAGGTGGCTATTATTACCACGATCTCCGGATTATTGCTGCTCGTTTTCTGGAAGCCGATCAAAGGCTGGATGGGCGGCATACACTGATTTACACATTTCAATAAATACTTCAACAACATTTCACAAAGATGAAATTAGCCAGTTTCGGTTATCATGCACTCGCCTTGTCGCTGTTGCTAGCGGGTTGCAAAAAGGAAAACGAACAGTCGGATACACAAAAAGTACCTGGCTTCGATATCAGCTCCCTTGATTCCACCGCCAAAGCCTGCGATGATTTTGACAGCTATGCCAACGGAGGCTGGAAAAAGAAAAACCCGATCCCCGGAACAGAAAGCCGATGGGGCGCATTCGGGATTTTGGATAAGGAAAACAAAGAGGTGCGGCTGAAAAGCATTATCGCCGAAATCGCGAGCAACAAAGACCGTAAAAAGGGAAGTGAAGAGCAGCAGATCGCCGATTACTATCAATCTTTCCTCGACACAGCTACAATTGAAAAGCGAGGCCTCTCGCCATTGAAACCATATCTTGACAAAATCAATGCGGTTACTTCCTTAAAGGAGCTTGTACCCGTAGCAGGTGAATTACAGAAATTGGGAGTGCCCAGTGTGGTCGGCTTTGGTGTAGATGCAGATTTGCGGAATAGTAAAATCAATATCCTGTATGAAGGCCAGGGTGGTCTGAGTTTAGGTGAAAAAAGTTATTACGAACGTACCGACTCAAGCACTGTTAAAGTCAGAAAAGAGTTTGTCGGACACGTAGATAAGATGTTCTCCCTAGCCGGGTTTACAGATCCAAAGCCTGGTCAGACCTTGCTTGACTTCGAAACAAAGCTGGCGAAACTGCAGCTAAGCAATGTGGAATTACGTGATCCTGTGAAGACCTATAACAAAATGGCCTTTGCCGATCTGGAAAAGCTGTTGCCTGCATTTGAAATGAAAACTTTTGCGGATAAGCAGGATATCAAAACTGACACGGTCATTGTTCAGAACAAAGCGTACCTGCAAAATCTGAACACTTTATTGAAAGCGACTCCGATCAGTACTTTGAAAATGTATACCAGATGGCAGCTGCTTTCACGCTTTGCCGGGTACCTTCCTAAGAGCTTCGATCAGGAAGATTTCCGCTTTTTTAGTACAGTAATGAGAGGTACAAAACAACAGAGGGTTCGTCAGGAAAGAGCGATAAGGTCAACGGATGGACTGTTGGGAATGCCGCTCGGCAAGCTGTTCTCGAAAAAATACTTCCCCGAAGAAGACAAGAAGAAGGTAGCTGAAATGATCGAGAATGTACGTACCGTGTACGGCGAGCGCATTGATAAATTAACCTGGATGAGCGACTCTACTAAGGCAAAGGCGCACAAGAAGCTCAAAGCATTTACTTACAAAATCGGCTATCCTGATAAATGGAAGGACTACTCAAGCATTGAGATCGCTCCAGATAAGTTATTCGAAAACGTAGTGTCCGCTGCGCTCTTCGGGCATAAGGAAGCTATTGACAAGATCGGTAAAGAAGTGGATAAGAAAGAATGGGGAATGACGCCGCAAACAGTAAATGCTTACTACAACCCATTGAACAATGAAGTAGTGTTCCCGGCCGGCATTTTGCAGCCGCCATTCTATAATCGTGACGCCGATGATGCGATTAACTACGGCGGGATAATTGCCGTAATCGGTCATGAATTCACGCACGGCTTCGACGATCAGGGTTCGCAGTTCGATGACGAAGGAAACCTGAAAAACTGGTGGACCGCTGCCGACAGAGCCAATTTCGATAAACTTACTAAAAGGTACATCGACTATTTCAGCGGCATTGAAGCCTTGCCTGGCTTCAATATCAATGGCGCATTGACAATCGGGGAAAACGTGGCTGACCTCGGAGGCCTGACACTTGCCTATTATGCTTTGCAAAAATCATTTGAAGGCAAAAAAGAGCCTGAGCCGATAGACGGATTCAACTGGAAGCAGCGGTTTTTCCTCGGCTGGGCGCAGGTTTGGCACATGAACACGACCGACGAAGCATTACGGAACCAGGTTCAAACCGACCCGCACGCACCTGCCAAAGACAGGATCAATGGTCCGCTTCCACATTTGAAGGAGTTTGAGACTGCATTCGGCTGTACGCCGGGCAGCAAAATGATCCTGCCAGACTCAGCGAGAATAGTGATCTGGTGATGGAGTTGAGGAGTTCAGGAGTTTATGAGTTGGAAGTATCAATCTTAAAACTTTAAACTCATAAACTTTAAACTCATAAACTCTAAACTCATAAACTTCAAACCTCACTTCCCTGCAACATATTTGTTCCGATAAGCACTTGGACTGCATCCCTTAGCCTGCCTGAATTGGCGGGCTATATTTTTGCTGTCTGTTAAGCCCATATCCAATGCAATTTCAAATACTGACATATCTGTATCCAGCAGTTTCTGGGTGAATTTCTCGATGCGGAGATTGAAGATGTATTTGTAGATAGGGTAACCGGTAATTTCAAGAAAGCGCTTTTCCAATGCACGCCGCGACAGCGGGACCTGCTTTACTACCTCATCAACATGAAGATTCTTCTCGATATTCTGGTGAATGTATTTTAAAGAAGAGGCGATGTGATCGTCGTTGGTAGCATAAATATCAGTGGAATGCCGCGTAATTACCTGCATTGGCTTCACTATGATATCATCGTATTTGCCGATGCCGTGCTGGATCATGTGGTCAAGCAACTTCGCAGCATCATAACCGCCTTTTTCCACGTCCAATGCGATACTTGAAAGCGGCGGGTCTGACAGATCGCAGATCATTTCGTCATTATCAACGCCGAGCACTGCTACTTCTTCCGGAATGCGGATGCCCACGTGCCGGCAGGCCTCGGTGATATGCTGGCCCTGATTGTCATCGCAGGTCATCAAACCGATCGGCTTTGGTAGCGATTTCAGCCAGCGGCTCAATGAACTGGGCTTGTAGTACCAGAGCTCCGTCGATCGCGCTTTTTTATGTTCAAAGTAATGAACCTGGTGCCCTTTTGATTTAAGTCTTTCTTCAAAACCTTCTGCCCGCTCCCTTGACCAGACAATGTCATTAAAACCGTAAAACGCAAAATTGGTAAACCCCTTTTTCAGGAAGTAATCTGCACCCAGCTGGCCTGCTTCGTGGTAGGCACCGGTAATATTGGGAATCTCGGTAAAACGTTCCTTGAAATCCTGGGCAATAACGGGAATGCCCGCCTTGACGATCTTGTCAATCTCCTTATTATAAAGCTGTCCCACAATTCCATCCGCCCCCCATTCCAGCGCCCATTGCAGGATACCGTCGATCCCGATCGTTTCCCGGTGAAACAGCGGCATCCGGCAGAAGATCCACGGACCAAACTCCTTTGAATACGCATTGATACCCTTCATCAGGCTCTTACTGTATTCCTCCGCAAAGTCAAGAAGCAGAATGATCTTGTACATGGCTGTTAGCTGTTAGCTGTTAGCTGTTAGCTGTTAGCTGTTAGAAAAATGGGAGTCCAAATTGTCTACTCATGAAAAAATAAAAGCTAATCGCTAATAGCTCTTCAAAACAAATCTTTGACGCTGCTGACAGTCGCATTATTAACCAAAGGCCTGGCCCAAATTCCGATGCTGAGTATGTATGCCAATGGGATGAGAAGAAACAGCATGGCGGACTGCAAACCAAAAAACTGGCCCAGACCACCAACGATCAAAGGAACCACCGCACCGCCCGCAATGCCGGCGCACAATATTCCGGAGAATGTACCATGATGTCGCGGCACCGAATTTAATGCGAGTGAAAAGATCACCGAATACATCACAGATGCAAAAAAGCCGGTGAGCGGAAAACCGTAGAGCGCCATTTCTTTTGAACCAAACAATGCAGCCAGCAATGCGATTACTGCGCCTGTGGTAAAGAAGATCAGCACTTTCCGGCTGTCGATCAATTTGAGCAAGAGTAAACCAAGAAAACAGCCGACCGTCAGCAAACCCCAGAAGTAAGAGATCACAGACGCGCCGGTCGTAGCCGGATCGACACCGTGGTAAGTCTGCAGGAACTGTGAAATCCAGTTGGCAATACCCTGCTCGGTACCTACGTAAGCAAAAATACCCAGGAAGAACAGCCAGACCTTCCGTGAGGCGGCAAGCTCCCTGAACGAATTACCTACATCAATCCGCTCCTCTTCCAGGAGTTCAACTTTTGGGAATTTCACAAACGAAATCAACAAAACCATGATCAGCGCGATCACTGAGAAAACCCAGTAAAGTGAAACCCACCGCAGGTTTTCAGGAACAAGATCATTTAAAATATCAATAACAAAACCCGATTCTCCCGAATGCACGTGGAGCACCAGATAAGTATATAACAGCGGGCTCAGAAAAGAAGCAGCACCGAAAAACAGCTGGGCCAAAACAGAAAAAAAAGCAAAGCGCTCTTCACCCCCTGCGACACGCAAAAGCGGATTAATCACGACTTGCAGCATCGCCATTCCAATACCGATCAGAAAAAGCGAGAACAATGCAATTGCGAATCCCGGCAAAACGGCAAACAGCAGCGCACCGATAAACGCAAGTAGAAATGCCGCGATCAGAATGCGCTTTTCACCGTATTTTTCAACCATTAACCCCGCAGGAATGGACATTACCCCATAAGCTACAAAAAACGCAAAAGGCAGGAAACCCGCCAGCCCAAGGCTCAGACTGAAACTTCTCACAATATCAGGGATGATGGGTCCCAGGATGTTTGTAAGAAATGAAATGACGAAAAATATCAGCAGGATCAGAACTACTATGAAGCTGTTTCTTTGCATGAGGGTTCGTATGAAATTCAAGCTTCGGATTAAGGTACGCTGACCACGCTTGTGCGGCCCGATCTGCCTGCAATGTCAAAGCATTTTAGCTTCACAGTGCCTGTAACTTTTACAGGGGCTTCATACAAGTCAGACTTGGCCGTTGGTTCCGACCCGTCGGTTGTATACCTGATCATCAGTCCGGGGAGCTCCGAGTTGGCTTTCAGCATACCGCCTTCTATGACAGCGCCCGGCATTGGCATTCTGTAATTGTATCCTCCATTGATATACGCCCATTTTGGAAGTGCTTTCTGCGCCATGGTATTGGCAAAAATATTCCAGCCTTCCTGCATCATTTTCTTTCTGGCAGCATCGTCAGCAACAAACTCCCACTTTCTTTCGGCAGCCCAGGCACTTTCTGAAAAACCAAGCAGCTTGGGCAGGATCATATATTCCATCATATCGCGGCCCTTGATCGTTTCGCACCAAAGCTGCGCTTCTATACCCAGGATGTTCTTTCTTGCGGCAGGTTTCAGCTGTTCCTTACCGACGAACTCCTCTTTCATAGGCTTGCCCATTGCCGTCTCCTCGGTAGTTTTGAACATATTGAATGGTGCGAAAGCCCAGTTATCCCAGGTATCGACAAACCCGCCCCAGTATAATCCAGGCTCCTTGGGATCGTTATTGTAGGACATATCAAAATAGAAATTGGTCACGTTGCAAAGTACCACCTGATAGCCCGCATTCGCCATTCTATAACCCAGATCAA
Source organism: Dyadobacter sp. Leaf189 (assembly GCF_001424405.1). Classification (GTDB taxonomy): domain Bacteria; phylum Bacteroidota; class Bacteroidia; order Cytophagales; family Spirosomataceae; genus Dyadobacter. Next base: position 632,115 of record NZ_LMPS01000001.1, on the reverse strand, counting down.
CATCGAACACATTGTTCCAGATATAAGGCACTACAGGACGGTTAACAAACTCCGGGTTAGCCAGGTAAGCGCCGGTAGCTGTTTTTGTCAATGCAACTTCTTCCCAGCCATGTACTTTCAGGTTCCGCTTTTCAAGTCTTGGCAGCAGGTTCCTCACAAAGTAAGTCTGCAAATTGCGGTACTCCTTGATCTCCGGATGCTCTTTCATGAGTTTGGCAATGTTAGGTGACTTCGTCCATACACCTTCTGCAACCTCGTCTCCGCCGGTATGGAATGTGTCAAGTGTCAACCCGGCCTGCTTGTACAGCTTCGCTACCTCATCTACCACTTTCTCGTAAAAATGGTAAGTCGACTCACGTGAAATGTCAACCACATTATTCTTATATGCTTGCGCTGACAGGTAAACCGACTTGTCCGCAGGATCAATCAACCTGTACTCATTTGCTTCCTTTTCCTTGCCTTCTTTCATCAAACGCTCATACCGCGCTTCCATGGATTTGATGGCCGCCAAAGCGTGTCCCGGAAAATTGACTTCCGGAATAACCTTAATGTGGCGCTCGGCAGCGTATTTGAGTATCTCGACAAAATCTGCTTTTGTATAATAGCCACTTCCATATTTGCCTTTATCATTTGCTTTTGGACCGGAACCGTATGCAGGATGCAATGCAGAAGCTTCCATTCCCGACGTGTGCTGCCGATGCGCGCCAACCTCGGTCAGCTCAGGCAGGCCGTCAATTTCCAGCCGCCAGCCTTCGTCTTCCGTGATGTAAAAAAGAAAGTGATTGATCTTATAGGAAGCCAGCAGGTCCAGTACGCGCTTGATCGATTCTTTGGTCTGGAAATTACGTCCAACATCCAAATGCATGCTCCTGAACTGAAAGCGGGGTGCATCCTCTACCTGCACATAATTGAAAACGACAGGCGTGCCTTGCTTTTGATAAACTTCAACGGGCGCAAGTTGTACCAGGCTTTGCACTGCATAAAAAACACCCGCAGCATTGCTTCCCGTAATGGAGATTCCCGTCTCTCCTATCGCCAGCTTATAAGCCTCCCGCGAAATCCCATTCACATTAACCGGCCCAGTTCTCAAAACAATGGCCGGTGCTTCCGCAGAGTCACCAGTAGGCACCCCTGCACGTATAGGCAGGTCCGTGCCTGTCATTTCACGAAGTTTCTGAATCAGGAACTTTGCCTCGTTTTCTAAACCATCCTGGTAAAATACCTGCGTTTGGCTGCTGAGCGTGAATGTACCCTGTCCTGCGGTAAGCTTCACCGGACTTGGGATGATTTTCAACAGCTGATCTGCGGCTACTTTGGTAAAAGGTAAGTTGTGTTTATATCTTGTTTCTGCCGTAGGAATTGGCATCAAGTCTCTTTTTCCTCTCAGGATCTGTTCTTTGGCAACAAAAGGCTCCACAGCATACTCGGTGACCTGCACGATCTCCTTCTCTTTGCCTTCATCATCATAAAAAACAAAATACAAGCCCATTGGCGCATCCGTTTCTTTGATAATTGACTCGGTGCCTGTATAATTGACTATCACCGAATCGCCCGGAGCGAGTTTAAAATCCTTTGCAGCTACCATTCTGTACCAATCGCCATTGATATGCTCTACTGTGGCAGGTTGCGGCGTTTTGTTAGTTTGGATTGGTCGTGGCGACATGTTAAAGAACAACTTCCAATTCGTACCGTCCAAAGTGATATCACTACCGTTTTTGATCACGAACCTGGCCTCGAAACTACCGTCAGGCTCACCAAAGTTGTTCACCAGCTTCCAGGAAACACGGATTTTCTCGGCTTGCTCCTTGCTGATCTGGCCCGATTTGCCACAGCCCGAAAGGAAGAGGATCGCGATAACGAGAAACTGATAGTTGAATAATTTTTTCATAAGGTTTGAATACGGATTTGCCGGTGCCAGTGACTTTTAGGGTAAGAGAGTAAGTATTTGACGATTGTAATACTGATAAGTCGGCAAAATATACTAGCGCGGGTGATTTACCAGCAGTAATATTCATTTAATTATGCGCCTGATAGTCTTTCCAAAACATTCACCTGTAATACAGCTTAAAAATGGTGGATTAATGCAAAAACTAACGGGAACAACTTCCAGGCTTTCGTCGCTGGATGCAATGCGCGGATTCACGATCGCGGCTATGATTATGGTTAACTTTCCCGGGGACGAAGACCATGTTTTTCCCACACTTAGCCATTCAAAATGGAATGGACTTACATTCACAGACCTTATCGCACCTGTTTTTCTGTTCATCGTGGGTGTGTCCATTGCACTCGCCTATTCAAAAAATCAGACCGGAAACGGGGATAACTCCGCCTTGCACCGAAAAATCCTGATCCGGTCTGTCAAGATCTTCGCTGTGGGAATGTTCCTGAATATGCTACCCCATTTCAACTTCTCCGACCTGCGGTATACAGGTACGCTGCATCGCATTGCGATCGTATTTCTGGTATGCGCACTGCTCTTTCTGAATACAAGCTGGAAACAGCAGGCTATCGTAGCAGCTGCAATATTGGTCGGCTACTGGCTGGCTATGACACTGATCCCGACTCCGACAGCAGGAATCGTAGTGCTCGAACCCGGCCTGAACCTCGCCGCGTGGGTAGACCAGCAATACCTGCCCGGCAAAATGTGGCAGGGCAACTGGGATCCGGAAGGAATACTGAGCACCTTCCCGGCGATCGCCACCGGGATCACGGGAATGCTCGCTGGCAGGGTACTTCTGCTGCCAGCAACAGCAAATGAAAAAAGCAACTATCTGGTTTCCGGCGGCTTCTTAGCTGCTTGTGCAGGATACTTCTGGGGACTTACCTTTCCCGTAAATGAGAATCTGTGGACGAGCTCCTTTGTATTGGTTACCTCAGGATTTGCCTCCATGCTCCTGGGTGTACTGTACTTTGTTATTGATATTAAAAACAAAAAAGCAGCAATTACACCGGGCGTCATATTCGGCGCCAATGCGATTGCTGCCTATGTACTGGCTGATATCCTTTCCATTCCGTTTTATCAATGGGAAATTTCAGGAAGAACACTGAACGAGATTGGCGTCAGCATATTCGTCTCAGCAGGGATAAGCATGAAACTGGCGAGCATGCTTTATGCGCTGTTCTTTGTTGGTATCAATTTCATCCCCGTCTATCTGCTGTTCAGAAGAAGGATTTTCATCAAACTATGAAATGGGAGATTATTTATCTTTTGCCCTGCCACATCATCAATCCTTCAATCACTGCTACCAGTTGCTCCGCCGGCATGTTAGGAACTAAATACGCATGCGGCCCCATTGGATCATCCCGCCATTTATTGCTTCCGCCTTCCACAATGATCTTGCCGCGCTTTAAACTGAAATAAGGCTGCACGCCCCGCGCAGCAACGAGCACAGCAGTTTGGTCCCAGCTCATTCTGCCGCCTGCGTCTTCCTTGCTCAGCGGCATTGCCATTGCAAATACTTCCTTAACCGGGCTCTTCAATCCTTCGTTAGCAACCAGTTTCAATCCTGTTTTGATATCCCTCCCTATTTCGAAACCGCTGAATAATATCTCCGTGGGCCACTCGGCAAATACCTCCGCTGAGGCAACCGAGTCTGCATAAACATTGTATTCGCGTCCCTCCGGAAATGCACCTGCCATGGATACAAGTTGTTTGACCTTCTTTCGGATCAATGCAGGTCCGGACAAGGGAGAAATTTTGTCTGGCTGTGATTTCAGCAAATCGGCCAGATTGGTCAGAAAACCAATGGTAACGATCGTTACACTACCATCCGGCTCTTTGGCCAGGGCCTGGCGGTAGGTTTGTACTGCATCCGGCGCATCAGAGGTTTTAGCAATGTGTGGAGGGTATTTGCTGACCAGCATTTCGGGCCATTTCTGAGAAGCCCCAAAGCTTACGCCCCTGCCTTTGGGTGCGCCAACTGGTAGCTCCGGGCGACCAAAGTAAGTGTTCAAAATATCGATTACCGGAACAACAAGCTCATTTTTATTAGAGGAAACCACAGCCAGCGGGCGGATTTCACCCTTATCCGCAAGCGCGTGAAAAACCGCCATTGCACCCACATCGTCGTAGTCAGGACCGATGTCGGTATCCAGAATAACAGCCCTGCCGGATGCACCTCTGTTTTGCGCTTGAAGATTGGATAATGTGAGAAAAAACAGGATAACAGATAAAAACTTGTTCATAGTACTCGGAATATAACTTTCAGTTGTAACACCAAATCTATATTCGTTTGATCCCGGAGCTTTGCTGCATTTGCCGGACAGTTAAAATAAATTCGAATGTTAACAGCCTGGAATCACTCTTTCAAAAGCTTAAATACCTGCTTGTCTTTCCCATTAGCTACTTCAAGCAGGTAAATTCCCCGCGGGAAAGCCGTAGTTGACAAATCGATCATCTCCTTTTGAGGAAAACCATTAGCCTCTGTACTTGCCTTCCTGAACAGCCGCCCGGTCAGGTCATACAAATTGAATGTAACCTCCTTGCCGGGATCTGCCTGGTACATGACCTGGAATACGCCCGATGAAGGATTTGGATAGATACCCCACTCTATTTTCTCGTCAAATACCACCGGTCGCACGCTGGAATATTTAAATGAGCTGTCGCTATCGATCATTTTTAATCGATAGTACCGTACGCCGGTTTTTATTATAGTCTGATCATTGAAAGAATACCTGGTGCCGCCTGCCCCATTTCCGCGCCCGGTTATTTCGCCAATCCTGGCAAACATTCCCTTTCTGTAAGCCTCATTGCCGGACGCGACTTCAATTTCAAAATGGTCAAAATCTTCTTCGGAGGCAGTCTCCCATTCCACAACCACATCACTACTCCGCTCCACCCCACCCTTCTTCCTGGCATTAAAGCTGATCAGATCCACCGGCAGTGAAGATGAGCTGCCGATAAAACCTTTCGCAAGCCAGAATTCAGAAAAGTTCTTTACCTTAAATTCTGCATAATAACCCTTATCAAAAGGCACAATCCGGACTTCCGCACCGTCGTGAAAAGTCCAGCCACCATCTGAGTTATTGTCCAGGGTTCCATCTTCTTTGGCGGTGTCTGCATTCCTGTACTTCGAGAGCACAAGTTGGTATGCATGCTCGGGCTTGTCGCAGGACTCACACCCGCTCGCCGCGATCAGGGTTTTAACTTCGTCGTCGGAAAAATATATCCTTACCCCAACTGAATCCTGCAACGTTCCATTGGCCGGTTTGATGCTCAGGTTGCGGTCGAGATAGTAGTTCAAATTGGCACTTCGCACTGCGCCGGCACTCAGATAACTTTGCACCTGCGTGTTCCCCAGGTTCTGGCCGTTCGGGTAAACCGACGCTATCAGCTTCCCATTTTGTGTGAAATGGACCCAAGCATTCCCGCCTGCTACATTCTGTTCTGTGGCAGCGGCCATTGTGCCTTCATCGTAGATACCATTCGGTTTATCATAAATGTGGATATCATCCAAAGCAATCCCCTCGCGGCTTGTAAATCCGTCGGATATCATCACAAAACGAATTTTGAGATCTGTAAAGCCGGTGGGCAATGCAATGCTGGCAGCACGCCAGCGCAGGTCGCTTTCTTTGCTCCATGCACCTTTTCCTGAATACGTCCGGTCGTACCAGTTGGTACCCTGCCCCGCAGTGCCCAGTCGCGTCCACGCACCTCCGTTTCCTGAATATTCGAGATAAACAATGTCACAGGGTGTCGGGTCACAGTATTCAAGATCCAGTGCCACGCTGAAACTCAATGTGGGCGCTGCCATTCCATCCACTTTGAAGCATGGTGAATAGAGGTAAGATTCCTCTTTGTCATTGTGCCAGCCAGTCAGGCTTGTTTTCCAGATTTTACTGCCGCTTGCTGCGGTATTAACCAACGGCGAAAGCGGCGTACCATGCTGCCAGGAGCTGTTTATCCCTTTTGCAAACCAGTATCCGCTATTGCTTTCAAAGGTTTCCAAATACGGAAATGCAGTAATAACCGGTGCATTGAAGATCGACAACAGCAGCGTATCGTTATCACGGAAACTGTCAGTCGCCAGCGCCGACCACACCTTTACGGTTTGTGAACCGAGCGCAGACAAATTGGCTTTCGCTTGAAAGGTGTAGTCCACAGTCGTTCTTTTCGCTAGGGACGAAATGGTTTCAGAAACAATGGTACCATCACTCAATTGATACGAAACAGGTACATCAATCAGCGCCTGGGATGAGCTGTTACGTATTTTAACAGTAACAGACTCCTGCGCACCCAGGCCGCAGCTTTCAGCTGCCGGACTTGCTAGCCCTAAAACCTGAATATCGTCCGCCACAGCATATAACTCAATGTCATCGAAGGAATATCCTGCTCCGCTCACTTCGTCTGCTGCAATCATGCGGCCCCATTGCCCCCACCTTACCTGGAAACTGGAAGAGAAGTTTTTCCCATTGGCAGCCAGCAACTTGCTTACTTCTATGCCTGGCGAAGTCTTATATCCTTCCAGCGCCGGGTTCTGATTGGCGTACAGATCATAAGCTTCGATCCACGGATCGGTATCTTTTCCTCTTATCCACACTTTATTGTTGACGTGCGTCTTTTGCCCGTGGTTTTTGTAGCTGAAAGTGAGCCGCACGTCAGCGGTTTCAATGTCGTAGTCTGATAAGTTAAATGTACCTTCAAGATAGTTGGTGTTCCCGCCGGAAAAATACCGGTTTGCGTCCAGTGTTAAAGCGCGCTGGCCTGAATTGGCCAAACCTGAATTAACAAAAGTCCTGACGCGGCCCGCATCCGTTGAAGAAAAGGAGAAATCGTACCGCCCATCCCCTTTCAAGCCGATCTGATTTGCTACGACCGTTTGAACAGGCAGGCTTTCCATATCATCCAAAAAAGGCAGGGTAAGCGGGTAATTGGGCAGCTGTCTGAAGATTTTGGTCAATGTATCGTTTCCAATCACCGGATCAGAGGCTGCGTGAATGTATACTTTAAGCGTATAATCGCCCGGACTCGCCAGGTTGGCACCTGCTGAAAAGGTGTGATCGTATGTTTTTCCCTTTTCGATAAATGGCGTGATCGTTTCAAGAGGAACAGCAACGCCATTCAGCATATAACCCACTTCAAATGGCGCATTGGAGTCCACATCATCCAGGTTTTTGATCCTTATTTTAACAAAAACCGAGCTGCTCAACTCTGTGGAAGTGTTCTGCCTGCCCGAGCTTGCCGGAGTCAGGATAGATTCAATTTTAAGGTCTTTATCGGAAATTGTACCTGCACAGGTACCTGAATCCGGGCGGCGGCTAATCGCCACCGCGGCCCGCCCCGGTTGACCATTCAGTCTTGCGCGCACGCTCAGTACGTGTGTCGAATCCTTCGAAAGTCCGGCCAGTACAAATTTGTTTGAGTTCGTTACGCCTGCTGAAACCATCTCTGACCCTTTCAGTATCATTACTTCATAGTCGGTAGCACCCGTTATCGCAGTCCATTCCAGTGAGATATACCCCTCGCATTGCAGACTCGACAGGGTGAGTGTCGGTACCCCGAGGATAGTGAAAGGCTCACTGATACTTTCGGCGCCAGTGCTGTTCTGCACTACCCGTATCCTTGCTTTATCGCTTTTCACGCCCGCAGGGATTGTCCAGGAAAACTGCCTTACAGAAGCCGCTAAATTGTTGCCAATCGGTGTCCACGATGATCCATCGTTAAGGCTGTAACTTACTGTAAACGTACTCGCATTGTTCCCGAACGCATCCCAGTGAATGTAAAACGCGTCTCCGTCTTTCAGGCGCTCTCCGCCAACAGGGTTTGTCAGCGTAATCGAATTGGGTATCATGTCATAAACGACCACATACTCCTGCAAAGGATTTTGCGCCACTGATGTTCCATTCACCGTAATGGTATAGCTGCCTTCCGTGGGATTGTTGATGGTAACCTGCTCCATATTGTTGGTATGGTCGGTGCCGGTAACCGCAATGGCGTTCACCTTTGCGGGAGTTGGATCCAGCAGCCTTGGGAGCGTGGCAGTACCTTCTTTTACTACTTTTAAATCAAGGTCATTAATAAGGTTCTGCGCAGAAAGTACATTGGCGGCAGGATCGTTCCAGTAAAGCATCACTTTGAGCTGCGCCGTGTTGGCAGGTACCTGGATAGTGAAATCCTTCACCGCATTGTGCTCCAGAGAATCGTTCCGGTAACTTTCTGATTCGAGCATTTTCAGGGAGCGCAACAGGTTGAGCCAGCCGAAACCATATCTGTAATCCGGACCTTCATTCCCTTTGTCGACAGCTCCATTACAAACCAATGCTTTCAAAAGTGCATTCTTCGGATTCTGATCGCCGTGTAGCTGACGATAGCGCTCAGTCAATAGTACCAGACCACCTGCAACAGCCGGCGACGACATACTGGTGCCGCTTCCATTCCCGTATAAGTTCACCGGGATCGTGGACATTACAGATGCACCCTGCGCCATGATTTCAGGCTTGATACGACCGTCGCGTACAGGTCCGCGGCTAGAACCATTGGAAATAACACTGGTTTCAGAAGTATTACCTACGCTGATCACATTCTTGGCAGTCTGGTAACCGCCCAGAACATTGGCAAAACCTGCGGGATACGGGCTGCAGCTAGTGGCACCATTATTCCCTGCCGCGAATACGTGCTGCAAATACGGCATTTGAAATGCCTGACGGTCGAGGATATATGAATAGAGATCGTAAACCCCGAATGTTTCACAATTATTAATATCTCCACCATAAGAGTTGTTCGTCACAACCATTCCATAATCCTTCACGTACTGAGGAGAATAAGCCAGAATGTTCGACAGATACTGGACTACAATGGTCGATTTGGGCGCATAACCCGTATACCGCTCATTGACAATACCTGCTCCGCCGAGAATCCCCATTGTATGAACCCCGTGAACACCTGCCTCAGCCGGGTTACGGCTGATAAGCCGGCTGTTAAAATCGAGGTGCTGTGACGGATTCGCATCGTCGCCAATACCTACTACTACCCCTTTTCCACTCAGATTGCGCCCGATCGGCAGACTGGAACGCAGCACGTTTGCACGGGAATTGGTGGTTGATTTATCATTAAAAGACTTGTCGGGCTGTGGCCGCGCCTGTACGTACTGTACAAAAGGAAGAGCCGCCAGCTCCTTCAACCTGCCGGCAGGAACACGCAGTTCGAGAATCTGGTAAGCTGCAAACTGCTCTGAAACAAGCGTTGCGTCAACTGTTTTCAGACCATCCTTTACCTCCTCCGCGGAGAATGTGCGGGGATAATTGATCCATACATCCACTGTACCCGGCTCTTTGACAGCATACGCGGGAAACCGCCCGTTTGCCAGTGCAGCCTGCATTTTTTGTTCAGGCAAAAGCTCAATAATGGCCCGGCCTTTCGTCCGCGCCAATGCACGCTGACTGTTGCTGCCGGTCACCGTTGCGGTATAAGCATAATTCGGAATGTACTCCAGCAGCTCGATCCCCTCTGCCCTGAGCTGATTCCGCTCCTGTGCGGTTGGAATGTCTTCAAACTGAATAATTACAAAAGATTTTTGCCCACCTTCCCCGGACATGCGAAGCGAGGCACTTTTTTCACTGACGTTCTTTTCGGGTGTGAATGAGCCACTTCTGAGCTGAATGGTATAGTCCCGCTTTTGCTGAGAAAAAACAGGTACCGAGATAAAACTGATTAAAACAATTTGGAGGTAGAGCTTACGCCATTTCATACATTTCGATACTAATAAGATTAGGTAATTCTACTCATTAAATAGCATTTTACAAATTAATTCGGCTTGGCTTTTATACTAGTTGAGTAGAACATTCCTGATGGTTGTTGCACGCTCAACTGAGCTTTCCCTTTAGACGCCAGAAGGTGTCGGAGGTAACAAGAAATTTTGCAAATAGCTGGGTACTGGTTTAACTTCGCGATTTCACAGCTTGCCTTTAGCAGTACCTATGGATTTATACGGACTAATCGGTTACCCACTTACGCATTCATTTTCCAAACGCTATTTCACAGACAAATTCGTCAGGGAGAAGATCAAGGAGAGCAGTTACGAGCTTTTCGAAATGAAATCCCTGGAAGAATTGCCTGCCTTGTTGAAGAGAAAAACGGATCTGCGTGGACTTAATGTGACCATTCCGTACAAAAAGGACGTGATTGCTTACGTTGATGACCTTGATGATACATCGGCCGAGCGCATTGGTGCTGTGAATACAATCAAGATTTATGCAGACGGAAGTACAAAGGGTTTTAATACCGACTACTATGGCTTTCGTCAGTCGCTTGTAGAGTGGCTTGACCGGCGCGGGGAAAACTGCAGTAACTTCAAAGCACTTGTGCTGGGAAACGGCGGTGCGGCCAAAGCAATTATGGTGGCTTTACAGGATCTGCACGTCGAATTTCAGCTTGTTTCAAGACAGAAAGACAATGACACCATTCTTTACCAGGAACTGACAGAAGAAATCCTGGGTACGCATTTGCTTATTATCAACACGACGCCGCTGGGTACTTTCCCAAATACAGAAGAATGCCCGGACCTTCCGTATCAATGGATTACGAAGAAGCATTTCATGTATGATCTTGTATACAATCCAGCCGAAACATTGTTCCTGAAAAAAGGAATGGAAAAGGGCGCGGTAACCCAGAATGGATTGAAAATGCTGCAGTTACAAGCTGAAAAATCCTGGGAGATCTGGACGACTGAGGAAAACCTCTGGAGTGTTTAGCGGTTCAGGTAAAAGCTCCAAAGATCGGATTCTACCTTTTCGCTTTTAATCAAAACACCTTTTGCCAGCGGAGCAGCCACTCCCTCGCCTATTTCAATCGCCCCCTGGCACCTTCTTATCTCGTCCCAGAAGCCGGATTGCAGAAATGCATTGATCACGGTCGTGCCGCCTTCTACAAAAACGGAATGGATCTTTCTTTTAAATAAGCCTTGCAGCAGCTGGCCGATTTGCTCCTGCTCAGGGTCAACTTTGAGGTAAGAAACCTGGTGAATGTCTGAATATCTTTCGGGATCGGCAGGTACAACGGTTTCTTCCAAAAAGTTGACCACAATCGTAGTTTGGGTACCGTCAAATAAATGGTGTGTCTCCGGCAGCTGTAAATAGCGGTCCAGCACTATCCTGACGGGATTTCTGCCTTCCCAATGCCTGACATTCAGCTTCGGATTATCTGCCAGTGCGGTTTTGAAACCAACCAGGATTGCGTCTTCTTCCGCCCGCCATTTGTGAACACGCATATTAGACAATGCGCCACTGATCGGAACAGGCTGCCCGCCTTTTCTACCAATAAAACCATCTGCTGTTTCCGCCCATTTAAGGATCACGTAGGGCCTCTGCTGCTTCATAGCGGTGAAAAAGCGGCGGTTCAGCTGCATTCCTTCTTCTTCCAGTATACCTGTTTCAACCTCAATGCCTGCTGCAAGCAACTTTGCTATCCCTCTTCCGGAAACCAGTGGATTGGGATCGAGATTGCAAACCACAACTTTTCTCAGTTTTCTGGCGATCAGCAGATCTGCGCAAGGTGGCGTTTTGCCCGTGTGAGAGCAGGGTTCCAGGGTTACATAAGCTGTGGATTCAGCCAGCAAATCCGCATTTCCCTTCCTATCTGCGTCTTCAATGGCGCGCACTTCGGCGTGCGGACCGCCGTACTGCCGGTGCCAGCCTTCGCCGATAATCAGGTTATCATGTACAATCACACAGCCTACCATCGGGTTAGGACTTACATTCCCCCGTCCGTATTCTGCGAGCTGCAATGCCCGCTGCATCCATTTGATATCCGTATTCATCAGGCAAAAATACAAAGGTGAGTGTAAACACAGTTTTCGCGAGTTCCTATTATTTGCTAACTTTCCGACATTGCTATTAAAACCATCTGAAATGACTTCGGCACGCCAGCTATATTTATATATCGTAAAAAAGATCACAGTATATCCTGAAAAAGAAGCCCAGGCAATCACATTCATGCTGCTTGAGCATTATATGCGCCTTCGCAACATTGATGTACTGGTGGATCGTCCGATCCCGCAAAATGCCGCACAGCCGGACTGGGAGGATATCATTACCCGTTTGAACAATAATGAGCCTGTGCAGCACATCATCGGGTCTACCGAGTTCTGCGGTCTGGAATTTCGTGTTTCCTCGTCCGTGCTGATCCCCCGGCCGGAGACTGAAGAGCTGGTAAGAATGGTAACGCGCGACTACGCGGAGCCAGATAAAGACATTTCTATCCTGGATATCGGCACGGGCAGCGGCTGTATCGCCATTGTGCTCGCGCGCTTCCTGCCGCACGTATCCGTTCACGCCTGGGATGTTTCTGACGAGGCGCTTGAAGTGGCAAAGGAAAATGCACGGCAGCTGATTGCGGATGTAAAATTTGCCAAGCAGGATATGCTCAACATGACACTTCCATTGTCAGGAGATATCCCTCAGTTTGACTGCATTGTAAGCAACCCACCCTACGTGACCTACTCCGAGCAGGAACATATGCGGCCGAATGTACTTCGCTTCGAACCCCACGAAGCATTGTTTGTAGAGGACAGCGATCCCTTGCTGTTTTACAAGGCAATTGCCGATTTTGGAACACATTACCTGAAACCAGCCGGAAAATGCTACGTAGAAATCAATGAGCACTTCGGGACGGAAACAAAAGAGGTATTTGAAGAAAGAAACTACCGGAACGTTGAAATCCTGCGCGATATCAATGGAAAAGACCGGTTTGTACGTGCGATCTGGGGTTAAGCCTGCCGTAAAAGACTCTGATAGATGTATATAGAAAAAATTAAGGAAGTACTTGACGAGATGGGAAAGGTAGTGGTTGGGCAGGATAAGCTGCTGAACCGGCTGCTGATCGGGCTCTTCACGGGAGGACATATTTTGCTGGAAGGCGTTCCGGGTCTTGCCAAAACATTGACCATCAATGTCATGGCGAAAGTACTTCACCTTGAATTCAAGCGGATCCAGTTTACACCGGACCTGCTTCCCGCCGATTTGATCGGTACAATGATTTACAAACCCAAAATTGGTGACTACGAGGTAAAAAAAGGACCTATCTTCTCCAACCTGATCCTCGCCGATGAAGTAAACCGGTCCCCGGCCAAAGTGCAGTCTGCATTGCTCGAAGCAATGCAGGAAAAACAGGTGACGATCGGAGATGAAACTTACCTGCTCGACCGCCCGTTTGTCGTGCTTGCTACGCAAAACCCCGTTGAACAGGAAGGAACCTATCCACTACCCGAAGCTCAGATCGACCGGTTTATGATGAAAGTCTACGTCGATTACCTCGATAAGGCCAAAGAGCTGGAAGTAATGCGGCGGATGTCGGATATCAACTATGACTACCAGATCCGGCCGATACTGAACAAAGAGGATATCTTCGCAATCCGTGACAATGTGAATAAGGTGAACATTTCCGACACGCTGGAACGGTACATTATCGAGCTGGTGTTTGCAACGCGCCGCCCGCTGGACTACGGCTTGCGGGATGAAGCCAGGTATATTCAGTTCGGAGTGTCGCCCAGAGCTACGATTTACCTCAACCGCGCAGCCAAGGCGCTGGCCTATCTAGAAGGGCGGGACTATGTTTTGCCGGAAGATATCAAGGAACTTGCTCCCGATATTATGAACCACCGGATATTGCTCAACTACGAAGCTGAGGCCGATGGTGTGAAGACCATGACCATCATTGATTCCATTCTAAGGAAAGTAGCGATCGGCTGATCAAGGTACGGGATCGTGGCCGTGGCCGCCCCAGGGGTGACACCTGGAAAGGCGTTTCAGACCCAGCCAGCCGCCTTTTATAGCGCCGTGTTTCTGCACAGCCTCAATCATATACTGCGAGCAGGTGGGCGTATACCGGCACGAATTCGGGAGATATGGGGACAGTACTCCCTGGTAAATCCGGACCAATCCTATGAGTAAAAATTTCATTTATCTTCTTGTCTCAAAATAGTATCTTTGACAAATAACACCCTTTAGCATGATTTCGTACATTCTTTGGGATGCAAGTCCCGAAATATTTACCATACCCGAAATCTTCGGGCTCGGCCCCTTCCCTGTTCGCTGGTACGGATTGCTTTTCGCGCTTGGTTTCCTGATAGGCCAGCAAATTGTCATTTACATTTTCAAAAAAGAAGGACGGTCGCTCGAAGATATCGATTCGCTCACGCTGATCATGGTGCTGTCGATTGTGATAGGCGCGCGTGTCGGGCATTTCCTCTTTTATGAACCGGAAACACTTTTCAGAAATCCGCTCGAAGTCATTATACCTCCTTACTCCGGGCTGGCAAGCCACGGTGCGGCTATTGGTGTGATTATCGGATTGTGGTTGTATGCACGATCCCGCAAAGGAACCGGGCAAACCTTCTTTTATGTCATAGACCGCATTATTATCACCGTCGCGCTTGGTGGTGCATTCATTCGCTTTGGTAACCTGATGAACTCCGAGATCGTTGGCAAGCCGACCGATCTTCCATGGGGTTTTGTTTTTTTACATAACACCGAATTCCGCCAGATACCACGCCATCCGGCTCAGTTATACGAATCCATTTCCTGCTTCATACTTGTGTTTGTGCTTTGCTGGATCTGGAACAAATACAAAGCTGCCACGCCGAGAGGTTTGATGGTAGGCGTGTTCCTGGTTTGGGTATTCACGCTGCGTTTCCTGTATGAGTTTTTGAAAGAAAACCAGGAAGCCTTCGAGAACAATTATGCACTGAACATGGGCCAGATACTGAGTATTCCTGCGGTGTTGCTGGGTATTTATTTCATTGTCCAGTCACGCAAGAACCCTCTTCAACAGGCAGAGGGCAGTCAGCATATTCCGGTAAGGCACAACCGATAAGGTGGAATGAAAACTCAACCGATCTTCGCGCTGCTTCTTTCTGCTTCCCTGATTTTGGGTGGATGTAACGGAAAAGACAATGCTGCTGATGAAGCCGACAGTACTGAAACCGCTTCGGGCGCATTACAGGCGCTCACCGACAAAGCAAAAGCAATGGGAAACGGCGAAACGGTGGATCCTGTTGATTTCAGAAAGCTCAAAGATTTACTTCCAGGCAAACTGATCGGGCTCAAACGCGTCGAATCCAGTGGTGAAAAGTCAGGTGCAATGGGCTTTACCGTATCCACCGCGCAGGCCACTTACAAGAACGGCGATACAAACCTTGAAATAGAAATTGTGGATACCGGCGGCATTGCCGGCGTATCTACCATGGCGCTTGCAACCTGGTCTATGGCAGATATTGACAAAGAAACAGCCACCGGCTACGAAAAAACAACCACGCTCGAAGGTTACAAGGCATTTGAAAAGTACGATACCCAAAGTAAATCGGGAGAAATCAACATCCTTGTTGCCGATCGCTACGTAGTAAACGTCGAGGGAAACAACTTAACGATCGACCAACTTAAAGAGGCTTTAAGCTCAATCGGACTTGCTGAACTGGGTGAGTTGAAATAACATACTCTTAACAAAACAAAAAACCAGAAACCTGCACAGTTTCTGGTTTTTTGTTGGATTTAGGAATGTAGTATGGTTTAAACCGTCGCAAAATCAACCTTATCGCGCAAAATCTGCTTCGCTTTAACCAGTTGATTCTTAACAGTATTTTTTGATATCCTGAGAAATTCGGCGATCTCCTGATAGGATTTCCCTTCTTCAATGTTGAGTTTCAGTATCTGCTTTCTTTTCACAGAAAGTGAGTCAACAGCCGCCTGTACGAGGTTCAGCCTTCTTTCGTTTTCCTCTTTTTCTTCTTCACCTGCTGCCCTGATCGCCTCCATATAATTCCTGCGCAGCTGCTCGCTTTTCTCCACTTTTTTGAAATGGTCAAAAGCCATATTGCGCAGACAGGTAAAGAGGTAGGAGTTGAAATTATAGTCAGGCTTGATGTGCGCGCGCTTGACCCAAATCTTGATAAATACATCCTGAACCATGTTTTCAGCTTCCTCTTCATCTTTGAGCAAAGAGGCTGTAAATCTCAGCGCGGGAGATTTGAAATGGTTGTACAATTCGGCAAAAGCAGCTTCATCGCCTTCTGTTACTTTGCGCAGGGTGTTTTCGTCAGGGTAGGCCACGGTAGTTCAGGGTTATTGTATATAGAAAAAGGGTAAATCCGAATATTCAATCTTTACAAAATCATAATTATTCAATTGATAAGCCTATTTAGCTTACACGGGTCTTTTTAATTGTATCAATACTGTTTTGTAAAATTTTGTTGGTCGAAATGCGTACTGTTCAGCCGATTGTTTTGCCGCTATAAAGCTCAGTAACGTTTTCTTTTGAGTGGTGTTCTGTAAATGTTTGATAAAACTACATCACTGTATTGAATTGCAAATCGCAAACTGCGTAAAAATATCTTCATTTTGCGCAAAGCCATTTTATTTAACAGTTTGATTATAAATACATAGTACTGGGTTTACATTTTTCCCGATTTTCCTTTTCCCGGGCATGTATGCGACTATTTAGACGCACATTCCGCGATTTGGTCACAAGATTTTTTAACAATTATTTAAAGGCCCGGACAAATGAGCACAACCCGGGATAGCCCGCGATCAATTATGAAGAGTATAATAGCCGACAACAGAAACCGATTTCAAACCGCATCAGCTTACACCGCATGAACGAGAATCGCATTGCAACCATCCTTGACAAAATAAAAGGAGTGAAAATCGCTGTTTACGGCGACTTCTGCCTGGATTCGTATTGGGTTATGGATAAAGCCGGCTCGGAAATTTCCATTGAAACCGGATTATGGACCGAGGCAGTTGCAACGCATTATTATACACCCGGCGGAGCGGGCAATGTAGTGGCCAATCTTTCCGCTTTGAACCCGGCCGAAATCCGGGTAATTGGCGCAGTTGGGCACGATATGCAGGGAAGAGAGCTAACTGCCCAGTTGCAGCAGCTTGGCGCAGATACCGGCTCGCTGTTTGTCCAGGAGGAAAAATTCACGACCTACTGCTACCTGAAACGCATTGTCGAGGGAAAAGAGCAGCCGCGGATTGACTTCGGGGTATTCAACCAAAGAAGTGCGGAGACAGATCAGAAGATCCTTGCGGCGCTTGAAACTGCATTACAGGAGTGCGATGCATTGATTTTCAACCAGCAGGTAACCGGCAGCATTAACAATGAAGCCTTTATAACTGCTGCAAACGCGCTTTTTGCAAAATACAATAACAAGATTGTGATGCTCGATTCGCGGCATTTCAATGACCGGTTTTCAAATACCTACCTGAAAGCCAACGACCGTGAAATTGCTTCACTCGCAGGTTTGCAGCCAGGACCAGACGAACACATCCCCGTCAGTGACGTGCTTAAATACGGAACACAAATATTTGAACGTTCCCAAAAGCCTGTTTTTGTGACCTGCGGCGAGCGGGGGATTATTGCATTTGACCAAAATGGTTATCACGAAGTACTCGGGTTGCAACTCAAAAACAAGCTGGATACTGTTGGTGCAGGCGACACGGCGATCAGTGCGATTACACTTTGCGTAGCCGCAGGTATCGCTCCCGAAGAAGCTGCGCATTTCGGGAACTTCGCGGCTGCAGTGACTGTGCAGAAGCTGTTCACAACAGGAACTGCGAGTCCGCAAGAAATCCTGCTGATCAGCAAAGATCCCGATTACATATACAATGCAGACCTGGCAGAAAACGAGCGTAGTGCTACTTACGTGTCTGAAACTGACTTTGAGCTGTCCGTTCCCGGTGTGCTGGAAAAAATGGGACACATACGTTATGCAGTGTTTGATCATGACGGCACGATCAGCTCGCTGCGGCAGGGTTGGGAAGAGATTATGGAGCCGGTAATGATGAAAGCTATCCTCGGAGATCATTATGATACCATTGATGCTGGTACTTTCCAGAAAGTTACCGGCGAAGTCAAACAGTTTATCCATAAAACCACAGGTATCCAAACCATTTACCAAATGGAAGGTTTGGTCAAGCTGGTGCGCGAGTTCGGTTATGTTCCGGAGAATGAGATCCTCGATAAGTTTCAGTATAAGGAACTTTACAATAATGGATTAATGGAAATGGTAAGCAAGCGAATGGACAAGCTTGTGAAAGGTGAGCTCAGTACCGACGATTATACGATGAAAGGTGCAGTTGCATTCCTGCAGGAGCTTAAAACGCGTGGCGTAACACTATACCTCGCCAGCGGAACCGATGTAGAGGATGTAAAACATGAAGCCGAGATGCTGGGCTATGCGCATTTATTTGATGGCGGCATTTATGGTGCATTGAGGGATTACACCAAGTTTTCCAAAAAGATGATCATTGAAAAAATTATTCAGGAGAATGGATTGCGGGGCAATGAGCTGGCAGTTTTTGGCGACGGTCCCGACGAGATCAGGGAAGGTCGGCGAGCAGGGGGAATTGCGGTAGGCATCACCAGTAATGAATTACAACGCTTCGGACACAATCCGGGAAAGCGTCCCAGACTGGTCAAAGCGGGTGCACAGTTGCTGATACCAGATTTTTCTCAATATAAAAAACTGATCGGGCTGCTGTTCCAGGAAGGTGTCAACTACCCTGAGGCATGAACCTGAGCGTTTTCAAAGCCTGTCTGGCGCCATTCATTTTCCTGGTTCTACAATGCTGTTTTTCGTGTAAAAAGCAGGGTGATCCGGTACAGGTAAATGCAATGTATCAAGACCGGCCTTTCTGGCAGGAGCGTCACGAGACTTTCGTGATCGGAACAAATCCATCTGCCAATGAAGTAAGGCGCATTTTCGTAGATCGGAATTCGAATATCTGGGCTGCGACTGGTGACGGGATTTACTTAAAACCAAATGGGATACCTGAATGGTCGAAGGTAATATCCGGGGAAAACGACGGGCCGGCTTACGCAATTGCAGAAGATAGCGCGTCCACTATCTGGCTTGGAACCTGGAATGGGCTTTACAAATACGAAAATGGGGTAGCTTCGAAAGTCGACGGACCGAAAGGACCCATTTCCGCGATCTGTACCACAACTCATGGTATATATGTACTCGGGCCAAATGGATTTTGGATAAATAAGGGAACCGGGTTTGTAAGTGAGAAAAGCAGGCTTGCCAGATCTGTCAGGGATGTGATCTCAGATAGAGAAAACGGGCTCTGGATTGCTACTGATGTGGGTTTATACCATTGGAATGAAAAAGAGCTTCAACATTTTTATCAAACCACTGACCTCATCAGCGGCTATGCGAAAGGTTTGGCTTTTGATACAGACCAAAAACTCTGGGTAGCTGGTCTGGGCGGTGTTACTATCCGGAATGAGGACAAAAAACAGTCGCAGCTGACCGTTGAAGACGGACTTCCCTCAACCTATGTAACTACTGTGCGGCTCGCTCCCGACAGCTCCATGTGGGTTGGTACCCAAAAAGGAGTAGTCCGCCTTCGCCCGAATGGAACCAGATCACTGCTCTTTTCAAGAAGGTGGCTGATGGACGATCAGGTCAATGATATTGCTTTTGACAAAAAAGGAAATGCCTGGATCGCCACACCAAAAGGAGTAAGTGCGATCATGAAAACGAAAATGACGCTGGCACAGAAAAGCGCGTTTTTCAGCGATGTACTTGCAAAAAGACACATTCGCGCGCCCTGGATCGCGGGGCAGGCACATTTGAAAATACCAGGCGACACAACTTCGTGGGAGCCGGAAGATGACGACAATGACGGCGAGTACACGGGCAACTACCTGGCCATGGAAAGTTTCAGATATGCCGACACGAAAGATCCCGAAGCAAAAAACAATGCAAAAAAAGCATTCGGCTTTTTGACACTCCTGCAGGAAGTTACCGGCACCAGCGGCTTCTTCGCCAGAACCATAATCCCTTCTGAATGGAAGCACATGCACGACGAAAACCGCACATTCACTGATCGCGAAAAAGCAGATGAACTTGTGAAAGAGCCGCGTTTCAAGCCTGTCGAAACACGCTGGCATTTGTCAAAAGATGGAAAGTGGCTTTGGAAAGGCGATACCAGCAGTGATGAGATGTGCGGACATATGTTTGGCTATTACTTCTATTACACGCTTGTGGCTGACAATGCAGAGAAAAAACGCATTGCCGCGCACGTAACTAAGCTGGTGGATTACCTGATGGCGCACAACCTGAACCTGATGGACGTAGACGGAACGCATACCCGCTGGTCGGTATGGTCGCCCGACGACCTAAACCGGAACCCGGAGTGGCTACCCGACCGAAACCAGAATTCCATGGAGGTACTTGCATTCATCAAGCTCGCCCACTTCATGACCGGTCAGGAGAAATACCAGCGGGAATATGTCCGGCTGATCGAAAAGGAACATTATCTGGAAAATATGGCGCAGATAACAAGCCAAAACCCGGCCTGGTTTATCTATTTTGATGTAATGCTGCAGGCATATCTCTACCCAATACTGATTCGCTGCGAAACCGATCCTGAGCGTTTGAAATTTTACAAAACGCATTTGGAAGAATGGTTTACCCACCGGAAAGGCGACCACAACCCGCTGATCAACTTTATTTACAACTATACTCTTGATCAAAAAGCCGAATTACAGAACTCCGTTGATTTCCTGACAGACACGCCGCTGGACCTGATCGACTGGCCGATCGACCATCGGACGAGAGAAGATATCCGCATTGTGCGTACACCCGTGCTTGAAGATGAGCAGGTGAGCACTTTGCAGCCGCCCAGCATCAGAATGACGGTGCGCTGGGACAAAAACCCCTGGACAGCAGCAGGAGGCAACCCGGAGGTAGAGCGCGAACCTGTGTTCTGGCTGCTACCCTACTGGATGGGGAGGTACCTCGGAATGATTTCAAAATAGCCGCATTATGAAAAAACTACTACTGACTCTTAACCTGACCCTATTTCTCTGCATTTCAGCGTATGCGCAGGAAAGCGCTTTCGTAAAGCAAATGCTGATATTCCCGCACCAGCCGCAACATGTTCACGGCAGCAGTATCGTGAGCTTGCCCAATGGTGATTTCCTTTCGACCTGGTTCCAGGGAAGCGGGGAGCGGACTTCGGACGATGTGAAGATCATGGGTGCGAGACTGAGAAAAGGAGAAAACAAATGGAGCGAGCCGTTTTTGCTTGCTGATACACCCAACATTCCGGACTGTAACCCCGTATTATTTCTGAATGCAAAAGGGAAATTATTCCTGGTGTGGATTGCAGTACAAGCTAACCTTTGGGAGCAATCGATTTTACGTTTTAAAACTTCCGAAAACTACCTCAAACCAGGCGCGCCGGTTTGGGAATGGCAGGATAACATTCTCCTGAAACCAGACGAGAAATTCGCAGAAGAGGTTGAGAAAAAACTGAAAACGCTGCCGCACCTTACCGCTGGCTGGGCTGGTTACGCGCCGAAATACGACGATATGATCATTACAGCCAGCAAAGATGCACCCAAAAGAAGTATCGGCTGGATGACCCGGATCAAACCGCTTTTGCTCGAAAACGGAAAAATTATCCTCCCGCTGTATTCCGACGGCTTTAATTTATCAATGACGGCGATTTCGGAGAATAATGGAGAAACCTGGCGGCCGGGTCTGCCCATTGTTGGTCGCGGCCCCATTCAGCCCGCCATTATCAGGAAAAAGAATGGAGACCTGCTGGCGTTTATGCGCGACAGTGGCGACGAGCCTACCCGGGTGCATGTCAGCGAAAGTACCGACCAGGGTGAAAGCTGGCAGGCAACCCGCAAAACGGACATTCCCAACACAGCAAGCGTAGAACTCATTGTCTTAAAAGACGGCCGCTGGGCTTTTCTGGGAAATGATATTGAAAACGGACGCTATATACTGACGCTCAGAACCTCAGCCGACGAAGGCAAGACCTGGAAGCGCTTTTCCATTGAAAATGATGCGTCAAGAAAAGGAGGATACTCCTACCCTTCGCTGATCCAGACACCAGACGGGCTGATGCACATGACCTACTCGCATCATCCCGAAAAAGGCAAAAAGTCTATTAAATATGTTGTCGTTGACCCGACGCGCTTACCTTAACCTACCTTTTTAATGCAACGATCAAATTACTTTACACTCCTGCTGCTGGCGATTACCCTTTACTCATGGAGCGCGCAATTGAATGCGCAGCCGGTTTACAAAGACAAACCGTTCCAGCAGGATTACAGCATCAAATATTACGCGGATACGACCAAAGCCAGGCTGCTGAAAGTGGCGGCAGACCGCAATGGGAATATTCAGGTCCTGGCCAAAGAAGGTTTGCAGCACCTGTCAGGAGGCGAGTTTCTTTATCCCGGGAGTATCAAGGCAGACGATACTTACCGGTTTATGAAGGACAAAAAGGTTGCGGACCTGACGGTGTACGAAAACCAGTTTGTATATCTTACCAACACGGTGGTTATGAGCAATGCGTGGGCCGGAACTTTGTTTTCGAAACATACTCTGACCAATGCAAAAACAATAGCTGGCGGGAAGGATTTCACGTTTCTGGTAAGTGACGGCAAATCGCTGCAATTGATCAAGGATTCGAAAGCGATGTGGACAGGTACTTTACCAGGCGACGAAGTACTGGATCTGATCGATCAGCCCGGAAAGAACACTTTCTGGATTTTGGGCAAAAAGTCTTTGTACACGCTCGCAGACAATAAGCTTTCCAAAGTAATGGACGGGTCGGGCTTTACCAGTTTCGCGCTCGCTAATAAGGCAGGTAATATTGTGGTAGGTACCTCAGACGGTTATCTGGTTTTTGACATAAAAACAGGTAAGCAAGCGGGAACAACTGCAAAGAAACTGCCTGCTACCCGGATCACTGCGGTAAAGGAAATTAATGGAAAGTTATGGTTTGGATCAGATCAGGGCGCTTTTGCACTTCGTGAAGACGGTAAGTTCGACTATTACTACGGCGAACGCTGGCTACCGGGCAATGTGGTCACGGACATTGAGCCGGGTCCTGCTAATTCTGTTTTGATATTGACAACAAAGGGGCTTGGACAAATCCGCTTCAAATCGATGACGCTGGAAGAAAAAGCGCTGTTTTTCGAAGAGCAGGTTCGTAAACGTCACATTCGTAACGGTTTTAATGCTACGCTTGCTAAAATGGACCACGGAAACCTGGCAACTGGCTATATGGAAGATTCGGATAATGACGGTTTGTGGACTTCGATGTATCTGGGTGGCGAGATTTTCAGGTATGCGGTAACGAAAGATCCCGAAGCTTTGCAGAATTGCCGCGAGTCGCTGGAAGCAATGGAAAGGTTGTATACGGTAAACCCGGTACCAGGATTTCCTGCTCGGTCTTTTGAGCGTTCCGG
Organism: Dyadobacter sp. Leaf189; assembly: GCF_001424405.1. GTDB lineage: Bacteria > Bacteroidota > Bacteroidia > Cytophagales > Spirosomataceae > Dyadobacter. Next base: position 608,900 of record NZ_LMPS01000001.1, on the reverse strand, counting down.
GCACATCAAGGAGCTTCATGATCCTGAAAGGTGGCAGCATTCTCCCGAAAAAGAATGGGACTGGAAATCGACGACGAGCAGCGACGAGGTTATAGGGCACGTTTTTGCATTTGGCGCGATGGCGGAGCTTGTTGACGATCCCGCATTGAAAAACAAGGCGATCATGCTGATAGATACCGTGATGTCGCACATTGTCAAAAATGATATGTACCTCATCGATTTTGATGGAAAACCAACTATGTGGGGGAAATGGAATCCGGTATATGTGAATTCTTTTCCGACCAATGTAGGTGACCGGAAGCTGAATTCGTCCAACATTGTCTCCATGCTGCAGACTGCCTATCATTTTACCAAAAAAGAAAAATATAAGGCGAAAGCATTCGAATTGATGACCAAACATGGTTATCTCGAGAATATGATGCGGTCGATGAAAGAGATCGGAAAAGCGCCTGCCGATGCAGATGAGCACGCCAAACATATGTCCGACGGATGGAATCACTCCGATGATGAAATGTACTTTATAGGTTATTGGGGATTGTACAGATACGCATTCAATGATACTTTGAAAGCCAAATACAAAGAGTCCATCCTTGACCACTGGGAAGCAGAGCGGCCTGAAAAAGAAGGAGCCTGGAATATATTTACGGCACTGACCGGCACGAAGGAGTTTGATTTGAATGAAGCAGTGTGGTATTTACAGGAACACCCGCTGGATCTTATTGACTGGGTGATCAAAAACAGCCACCGGAAAGACATTGAGATGATCGAACCAAATTTCCGCAAGCAGACTACCAAAGAAGTACTGCCTCCCGACGAGCGGCCTATCCAGCGACACAATGGAAATATGTTCGGATTGGATAGAAATCATGGAAATGGCGCTTCTGAGCACAGCGCGGGCGATATCTGGCTGCTTCCTTACTGGATGGGAAGGTACCTCGGGGTAATCAGTGCACCACAGAAGTAATATTGAATAATGGTTAAATATTTAGTGGAAAAGCAGCTTACGTTTGACCTGAGCTACCACCACGATCTCGACAACAACGACAATTTTTCGCCTGACGGAAAGTGGCTGGCTTATGATACCAGAACGGATATTGGTGGCATTCCGGAATCTGCGCGGATCGAGAAGGTATGCATTGAATCGGGTGAAGTAAGGATCATTTATCAGATACCCGACAATGCAAAGTGGGGGCCGGGCGCGGGGGCGGTAAGTTATAGTCCTGTGGAAGATGCGGTAGTGTTCATTCACGGGCTTTCCAGCTGCACGGCCGATAACCCTTACCAGCAATGGCGGCGAACGGGCGTGATAGTCCGGGGTGCCGAGCCGGGCAAGCCGGTTTTTATGGACGCCCGCAATATTGACCCACCCTTCACCCCTGGCGCACTGCGCGGCGGAACGCACCGGCACGAATGGAGCGGCGATGGAAAATGGATTGGATTTACTTACAACGACGCGATCCTGAAAGCCCTGGAAGATGCTTCGGGAACCAAACGCAACCTGCGGACAATTGGTGTTTCAGCAAACATCGGCCCGGTTGATGTGCCGGCCACCCCGGAGAATGTACCGGGCGAATGGTTTAGCGTAGTTGTGGTGCGCGTCGTGCCGCAACCCCAGCCCGGCAGTGACGAGATTAATCATGCAGCAAACGATAGCTGGATCGGGAAGAAAGGTTACGTCAGGCCTGATGGAAGTCTGCAACTGGCGAGAGCTTTTCTGGGGACCGTGGTCGATAGCAACGGCAATGAGGTACCCGAAGTTTTTGTAGTCGACATTCCCGACGATATTACCAAACCCGGCCCCCTGAGCCCACTCGAAGGAACTGCCAGCGACTTTCCAATGCCGCCGGCAGGTACAGTTCAGCGGCGGATCACATTTACCGCAAACTCAGCTTTCCCTGGATGCAGCGGTATTGTCAGGTCTTCGCCAGACGGCTCAAAACTTGCATTCCTCGCCAAAGATGAAAACGGAATCACCCAAATATTCACGATTTCGCCTCTCGGCGGAGAGGCTTCGCAGCTTACTAACCACGATTCGGATGTGAAAGGAAATGTGCGGTGGCATCCCGGTGGCGGGTATATTGCTTATGTATGGGAAGAAAGAATAATGATATGCGAAATTGGCAATGCATCTTTTCAGCAAAGAATAAGAGTGCTGACAGCTCCGTCCGAACAAGCGCCGGCTAATCTGGTCTGGTCACATGACGGGCAAGTACTTGCCTGCAACAGGCTGGTGGAGGATGCAAGTACCGGAGGCAAGACGCAGCAGATTTTCGTATTAACAAATATATTTTAAGACCTTACCATTGCCTGAATTGAAAAAGCCGGTGAAATGTATTCATCGGCTTTTTCAATTTTGTAAGGGAATAGTTCTACTCTCTGCGTCAGATAGAAACATGCGTTTATTGCGATGTGGGTTTTGATATAACCAATCACATTTTACTTCAAAGATTGAATTATGATTCAAACAATGCGCTGGTTTGGGCCGAATGATCCGGTGTCTTTAATGGATATCAGGCAGGCGGGTTGCAGCGGGATCGTGAGTGCGCTGCATCAGATTCCGGTTGGTGAGGTTTGGTCCGTGGAGGCGATTGAAGAGCGAAAAATGTTGATCGAGGCTGGTAATGCACAATTTACCGAACTGCATTGGCTGGTTGTTGAAAGTCTGCCGGTTCATGAGGATATCAAAAAAGGATTACCCTCCCGCGAAAAATACATCAGCAACTACAAGGAATCGCTGCGCAACCTGGCAGCTTGCGGGATCAAAACCGTTTGCTACAACTTTATGCCGGTGCTGGACTGGTCGCGCACGCAACTCAGCTACACGCTTCCCGAAGGCCAGCAAACGCTGCGCTTTGTCTGGGAGGATTTCGCCCTTTTTGACCTTTATATTTTACAGAGACCGGGATCTGAAAACGATTACGAGCCTGAGGTTCAAAAATCGGCACTCGCTAAACTGAATGCAATGTCGCAGGAAGAAATTGGCGCGTTGACCAATACCGTTTTGCTCGGTTTGCCCGGTTCCGAAGAGGCTTTTGAGCTGACTGAATTTCAAAGCTTGCTTAATGCATACGCGCATATCGGAGACAAAGAACTGCGCGAAAATCTCTATTATTTTATAGGGCAGATTGCCCCGCTGGCTCAGGAATTAGGCATTAACCTCTGCATTCATCCTGATGATCCGCCAAAATCCCTGCTTGGATTGCCCCGTGTTGTCAGTACCGAATCGGACCTTTCACAATTGTTGCAATCCTGCGATGTGCGCGCAAATGGGATCACTTTCTGCACAGGATCGCTTGGGGTACGGGCTGACAACAACCTGCCACAAATGGTTGAAAAGTTTGGCGACCGCATTCATTTTGTGCATTTAAGAACGACCAAACGCGACAGCGATAACCCATTGAATTTCCACGAAGCACCGCATCTGGAAGGCGACGTGGATATGTACGAAGTTGTGAAAGCATTGGTACAGGAAGAACAAAGGCGAAAAGCAGACCAATATGTTGACAGTGAACTGCCTATGCGGCCGGATCATGGATTTCAAATGCTGGATGATCTTCATAAAAGAACTTACCCCGGCTATTCCGCTATCGGGCGGTTGAAAGCACTTGCTGAATTACGCGGACTTGAAATGAGTATTTTGAGGTCGCTCCCGCAGTTTTAACAATAATCCATTTTACAAAGGCTCATATATGCCAGAAGAACTCGCATTAACAACTGCCCAGGCGGCATTTTCCCTGCAAGGAAAACGCGCGCTGATAACCGGCGGAGGCAGCGGAATCGGATTTTACATTGCCCAATGCATGATCGCTGCGGGTGCCAAAGTGATATTAACCGGCCGCAGAGAGGCTGTTTTACAAGAGGCAGTCAACACCCTCGGCCCTGAAAACGCTTCTTATTTCGTCAATGATATTACCGACCTGAAATCAATTCCTGCATTGATTGACAATATCGAAACGAACGTCGGCGAAATCGATATACTGATCAATAATGCGGGTATTAATATGAAAAAACACGCGGTTGAGGTGACCGATGAGGACTTTGACCGAATTATACAAACCAACCTGCACGCCGTATTTTCAATTACACGCGAATGCGGTAAAAGAATGATCGAGCGAAAAAGGGGATCCATTATCATGATCACCTCCATGGCGGCATTGTACGGGATTGATCGTGTGGTGGCTTACACTGCCTCCAAATCGGCAATCGGGGGAATGGTAAAAGCTTTGACGACTGAATTTTCACCTTACAATGTGAGAGTAAATGCAATAGCCCCCGGCTTTATTGAAACGCCTATGATGTTAACTGCAATGGATGGCGATCCAGCGCGGCGTGACAAAGCAATGGACCGTACGCCAATGGGAACCTGGGGCAAACCCGACGATATCGGCTGGGCAGCTGTGTTCCTCGCGTCAGAAGCTGCGAAGTTTATCACAGGTGTTTCACTGCCTGTCGATGGCGGGAATTCGATAGGTTTTTAGAAGAGTGCTCTTTGTTACCCTGAGCGCAGTCGAAGGGCAAGCATTACGCTTATCCCTTCGACTGCGCTCAGGGTGACAAAGCCAGAAAGAGGCAAGGCAAACTATAAACCACCAACTAACAATTCATTAACTAAAAATGAAACTGAACTCAAAAGCCCTTCAAATAATCGTAATTCTCCTGCTAACATCCTTTGCAACCTCGACTTTCGCCCAAAAAATCAAATGGAACAAAGTCAAAGTATTGGTTTATACGCGGAATGGGAAGGGTTATGTGCATGATAACATCGCAGCTTCGGTGGCGGCGATTCAGGCTTTGGGAAAACAGAATGGGTTTGCAGTGGATTCGACTTCTGACGCTGCGAAATTTACTGACGACAATCTCAAACAGTACGACGTCCTTATTTTTTCCAACACCAATAATGATGTATTTGACACGGATGCACAGCGCGTTGCATTGATGCGCTACATTCAGTCGGGTGGAAATTTCCTGGGAATTCACTCGGCATCTGGTACGGAGCGGAAATGGCGCTGGTTTAAGGATATGCTCGGCGGGACGTTTTTCTGGCACGAGCCGGGACAAAGTTTTTCGGTAAAAATCCTTGATCCCAAAAATCCCGCTCTGGCGCATTTACCCACAACCTGGAACCGCGAAAAGGATGAATTTTACTTCGTCAAGGAAATGGCGGTGAACCTGAATGTACTGGCTGTAAATGACCATTCTACCATTCAAAAACCAGCTGGAAAGGCGCTTGACACATTTGGTACCGTGTTTCCTTCGGTTTGGTGGCATGAATACGACGGCGGTCGTGCAGTATATACTTCACTGGGTCACGAAAAGACGGACTACGAAAAAGACGATTTGAAAAAACACATTCTTGGTGCGATCGAGTGGGCTATTGGTCCGCAAAAATCACGGAATTACAGCAAAGCTTACGCGGCCAGCCCGCAAGATGAAGTACGCAGGAAATAAACGAACGAGAAATCCATCCAACCTGAAAGGCAATGAAAGACAATCACAAAGAAATTGATCAGAACAGGCGCTCTTTCCTGAAAACAACTGCAAAAGGGACTGCGGGCATTATTGCCGCCTCCATGTTCCCGACCATTGTTCCTTCAAGTGTGTTTGGTAAGAATGCGCCAAGCAATAAGATTAACATCGGACAGATTGGCTTTGGAAGGATCGGATCTTCACACGATTTGCCGGAAGTAATCAAAAATGAAGCTGCACACGTGATTGCAGTGGCAGATCTGGATAAAAACCGGCTGGCAAAAGGAAAGGTCTGGATCGAGAAAAAATATGCGGAACGGACTGGCAAGGAAAACTACCTGGAAGTAAAAACGTACGACGATTACCACGAACTCCTGGCCAGGAAAGATATTGACGCGGTGATTATCAGTACACCTGATCACTGGCACGCGCAGCCTGCCATGGAAGCCGCAGTCGCCGGGAAACACATTTATATGCAAAAGCCCACTTCGCTCACGATCAAAGAAGGCCGGATGATGGCGGATATGATCAAGAAAAAGGGAGTGATATTCCAATTGGGTAGCCAGCAGCGATCAATTTCTCCGTGGCCGCAATTCAAAAGGACCTGCGAGCTGGTAAGGAATGGCCGCATTGGCAAGCTGAAAAAGGTGTATGTTGGTCTGCCGGGCGATCCTCCGGGAGGAAGTACCGCGGAAATGCCGGTACCTGCCAACCTGAACTACAATATGTGGCTCGGCTCTACGCCGGAGGTATTTTATACCCTCGACCGCGTGCATTCGCAAACGGACATCAATGATCGTCCGGGTTGGCTGCGCTTGGAGCAGTTTGGCGCGGGTATGATCACAGGCTGGGGCTCGCACCATATTGATATTGCGCATTGGGGAATGGACACGGAATTGACCGGGCCGATTGAAGTAGACGGAAAGGCCACTTTTCCTGCGAAAGGATCGGGTCTCTGGGATGTTCACGGTGATTTTCTGGTGAATGCAAAATACGCAAATGGCGTCGAAATGGAGATCGGAGGTACGAACCCGAATGGCGTAAAATTCGAAGGTACCGAAGGCTGGATATTTGTTTCACGCGGGAATGTGGGTGTAACTGCGTCAGATCCCGGTGCGGCTGCGGCGGCAAAGGAAAACAAGGCATTTTACGCGAGTGATCCGAAGATACTTGGCTCGGTGATCCAGGCGAATGAAATCCATTTGTACGAAAGTCCGGAGCAGCACCAAAACTGGATCGAGAGCATTCAAAGCGGCAAACAGACGATCAGTCACGCCGAAATAGCGCACCGCTCCTGCTCAGCGTGCCTTATCGCGCATACCGCAATGAAGTTGCAGCGCAAATTGAAATGGGATCCGAAAAAGGAGCAATTTATTGGTGATAAGGAAGCGAATTCAATGCTTTCAAGGCCGCAAAGGGCTCCTTATGGCACTAACTATGTGAAAGAATAAAGGGAGAATGGAGGAAAGGGAGGAAGGGTTTTTGCTTTTATATTTAATTGAACCAAGAGCAGGTAAATCCGACCGTTTAAGCCGATAGATAATTAGCTAAAGCCAGGAGTTAAAGGTTACTGGTATTGAAAGGGAGAAGTTTCTAAATTTGGAAACTTCTCCCTGTTTTTAACACACTATAAATTGAAGAACTTTGACATACTAATGCTGGAAGATGCGGAAGAATTCCTGGCATCATTATCCCGGGAAGCAGCTGCGAAGATTGTCTTTAACATTTCGCTTGCTCAGACCACAAATGATCCCCGAATCTTCAAAAAACTGACTAGTGATATTTGGGAATTCCGGACAAGATATCGCGGGCAGCAAATAAGATTATTATCTTTTTGGGATAAAACTAACAAACAGAAAACGCTGGTAGTAGCGACTCACGGCTTTGTAAAAAAGGTAGATAAGGTTCCAGGGAAAGAGATAAAAAGAGCGCTTACAATAAAAAATATATATTTTGCTCAACTAGACGAATGATGACATGATAACAAAGAAATTAAAGACTTATACACTGGAAGAAATCAAGGACAAATACATAGGAGAAAATGGAACGCCGGAGCGGGACCAATTCGAGTATGAGTTGAAAATGGAATTGATGGGACGGATGATTAAAGAGGTCAGGAAGGAGAGGAAGTTGACGCAGGCGCAGCTTGGAGAGCTAGTAGGTGTTCGGAAAGCCCAAATATCCAAACTTGAAAGCAGTGCCAACAGTGCGACCCTCGAAACGCTGGTCAGAGTGTTTAAGGCAATGCAGGCTGAGGTTTTCTTTAATATTAAAATTGACAACCACCATCTGCGGCTTTGTTGATTGTCTTCGTCAGTAATTGCCTTTATACTCCCGCGGCGTGTGACCGATGTATTTTTTAAAATTCCGGTTGAAGTTGGATAACGAGTCGAAGCCACTGTCGTAGGCAATTTGGGCTATCGTCCATTTGTCTTCCAGAAGTAGCTTGCACGCGTGGCCGATACGGATTTCGTTTACGAAGTCGATGAAAGTCTTGTTAGCCCGCGCTTTGAAGTACCGGCAGAATGCCGCTTCCGTCATACCGGCAAGCGACGCTACGTCACCCAGCCGAATCTCCTGGAAAAAGTGCTGCAACACATAATCGTGCACTTTTTGCATTCGCTCCGTTTCGGAAACTTTGTAGGTATTGACGTATCCATAACTTGAAATCGGCGAGCCGCCCGGCTCGTGGGCGAGCTTGTCAAGCAGGGTTAGCAGTTTTAAAATGCTCTTGAAACCTTCCGTGTTAGTTTGTGCTAAAAGTTCTTCCCGGATGTGATCGCGGAGTGCGCCTTTGTATTCAATTCCTCTTTTTGATTCAATCAATAATTGCCGCAAACCGAGCATTTCCGGTTTCTCCAAAAAATCCTTTCCCAAAAAATCTTCCTGAAAGTATAGTACTACACCGTGCGTGACCAAATCGGAGCCGGCGTCGAAGTAAGCCGGGTCGCTGCGCCAGAGGTGCGGCACGTCGGGACCAAGGAAAACGGTATCGCCGGGGCCAAATGTTTGAATAGAATCGCCGATCAATCGCTTGCCCGTGCCTTCCAGTACCGTAAAAAGCTGGTAATGCGGGTGAAAATGCCAGTTGGGGTCAAAATGCGGGGCTTTCAGCTCCTGTACAGTTACAGTGTGAACCTGGCTTTCGATGTTTTTATGAATAGGTGCCTTCAAAGCGCTGCCTTGATTTTTACATTAATACAAGTGTATTTACAAATTTACTATCAAAATACAGTAAGTCCAGCTATTTACTTAATTCAATCCCATTTATTAACTGGCAAAAGATTGCGCTTCTTATTACGTTAATTACAAGGTGGCGTTAGTCAGGCCACTGGCATAATTTTTACATTAAATGGTTGCCCGAACAAGTTATTGCAACTGTTTTCACCGTGAATATGTCCCTTAATAACAATTTTGAAGAATCGTTACCTCTATGAAAAATTTCTTCCCTTTGATGGTATTCGTACTGTCAATCTCTTTCATGACCAGTTGTGGAAAAACAACCACAATCAATAGTAACATGGAGCTCACCGGCAAGTGGCAGCTGGAAAGCATTGTGCAGGAAGACGATACGATTAAAAAACCACCGCTGCAAAAAGGCGCGTTTGAAGTGAGCCTGAACTTCAAAGAGAAAGGCGAACTGGAAGGGACTTCATCCACGAATTACCTTACCGGCTTTTATGAAACAGCCCAGCAAAATACCATTCAGCTTGGTGGCGGCGGCACAGAGCGTGCGGAAACTTCCTGGGGAAACCTGTTCGTGAATGCGCTTCCAAACGTGAATATGTATGATTTGAAGCCTAATAAGCTGGTTTTATATTATGAGAACAACAATGCACTGATCTTCGCGAGAGCGCAATAATAGTCTTCTTACATACCGACGAAGCAACCTGTTCTGACCGAAGGTTGCTTTTTTTATGCCCCTGTCCCACTATTATTCCTATTTTACCACTGGATTTATCAATAACCGACCAATACTCGTCAAAAGACGAAATACGTTCGGAGTTGGTTTGTCGTAAGATTGCCATATACATTACCGCAAAAATGGAATTTGATGAAATTTAGCATGAACCTTCTCCTATGGGGGAATCAAATTGACGATAGCCTGTTTCCTACCCTGGAATTGATTAAAGAAATTGGATTCGACGGCGTTGAAGTACCTATTTTCAATACGAATCCGGAGCACTGGTTTAGCTTCCGTAAAAAGCTGGATTCTCTTGGCCTGGCATGTGAAACGGATACCATTTGCGGCCCAACTGAAAACCTGATCAGCGCCGATCCTGCGATGCGGCGGCACACGATTGACCATTTGAAAAGTGTACTCGATTGCTCGCTGGTACTCGGTGCAACGAAGCTAATGGGACCCTACCATTCTGCATTGGGCGTTTTTACCGGCCAGCCCGCTACGCAGGAAGAGTGGCAGTGGGGCATTGAAGGGATCCGCGAAGTGGCTGATTACGCCGAATCGCTGGACATTACACTCGGACTGGAATACCTGAACCGTTTCGAAATGTACCTCACCAGCTGCGGCGATGAGCTGATCCGGTTTGTGAATGAAGTAAACCACCCGAACTGCACCATTATGTTCGATACTTTTCACGCCAATATTGAAGAGAAAAATATCGGCGACACGATCAGAAAGGCGGCTAACAAGATATCATTTATCCAGCTGTCTGAAAACGACCGCTCTACGCCCGGTAAGGGAAACGTGGATTGGGAAGGCGTTTTCAAATCCATTAAGGATATCAATTACGACGGTTGGCTGAGCATTGAAGCATTCAGTCCCAAACTGCCGGTGGCGAATATCTGGCGCAAAATGTTTGATTCGGAAGAGCAATTAATGCGCGACGGACTTTCGTTCATCAAAGCAAACGTATAGCTGCCTGCGGATCCTGGATTTTAAAGCAGCAAAACTGACCATTTTCAAAGCCTCGCCACTGCGGGGCTTTTTCTTTTACGCGTCTTTCCTTGACTTATTTAAAGAGAAAGTATTATCTGATAGAGATATTTGAGCAAAACAGTAGTATTCTTAAATACTAATTTGTCATTAGTCTAAATAGACTGTTATTTTACAGCACTAACGACATTTCTTCTCTACTTCAATATCAATGAAACACTCTATGCTCATTCTATTGCTGATTGCGTCTTGCTCTGCATTCGCGCAAACCGGCAGTATCAAAGGAAAAGTTAATACGGAGGCAGGTCAGCCCCTCGAATCGGTCAACATCATTTTAAAAGGTACCGGCAAGGGGACAGTTACCTCGGCTTCCGGTGAGTTTGATTTTAATGGTCTGGCAGCTGGTAATTACCAGTTGATCGGGACAGGGCTGGGTTTTAAAAAGATTGAAAGAAGCATTACACTGAAAGACGGTGAAACTGCTGAACTGGAATTAACCGCAATTGAAGCAGCGGAAGAGCTGCAAACGCTTGAAATTTTAGGTCGCCGCGAGACTACCTATAAAAACGATCTTTCTTTTATTGCGAGTAAAACAGCGACGCCGATTAAGGAAGTACCGCAGGCGATCAGCTACATTACCAAGGAAGTAATGCGCGACCAGGGTACGTTTTTAATGGGTGATGCGGTGAAGAATATGAGCGGCGTAAACCAGTTTACATTCTACGACGATCTCACCATCAGGGGCTTCCGTATGAATGGAGGAAGTACTACCCAGCTCGTAAATGGGCTCCGGACCTTTTCGGGATTTTGGAAACAGCCGCCAGTGAACTATCTGGAAAGAGTGGAAGTGATTAAAGGTGCAGCTTCGGCTTTGTACGGAAATACTTCGCCAGGTGGTACTATCAACCGGGTTACCAAAAAGCCGCTTGATACGCCACAGAAATCACTTTCATTTACGACAGGCAGCTTTAATACGTTAAGAATGCTGGCGGATTTTACAGGTCCGATGAATGAGAAAAAGACTTTGCTGTACCGTTTGAATGTGGGTTACAACAATGCGCAGAGTTTCCGTAACCTGCAATTTGACAAAAATATCATCGTCGCTCCGTCGGTATCTTTCCTGCCTACTGAGAAGACTCGGATCAACTTTGATATGGTGTATAACCGGTCGAATAGCAGGCTGGATCGAGGTCAGTCGGTGAAGGGAAATGACCTGTATTCGAGCTCTATCAAAACTTCGCTTAATGCGGTGAATGATTATCTGAACGAGGAAACTTACCTGATCACGACTTCTCTGAACCATCAGTTTACCCAAAATACTTCTTTCAATGTGGCTTACCTGCGCACCGGCTATACCGAAGATCTGCTCGAACACCGCAGCAGCAATGTGAATGCGGTTGACTCCGCAGGTGCGCCTATTGAAAATCTGGTAGCGCGGCAGGTTTTTGTCCGCAAGACCAAGTCTTTCATGGACAATGTATCCCTGTTTTTTAACCATAATTTTAACACGGGAATCGCTGAGCACAAGCTGGTTGCAGGTTATGATTACATTCAATCTTCCACGCCGAAAGGATCGGGACAGCAAACTGCAAATGGCTATTTGCTGAAAGCGGGCGGCGCGGCACCTTACAATGCGAAGCAGTCTGAGCGGTTCTTATTTTACGACTACACGGAGAACGGAGTGACGCGCAGCATTCCGAAGCCGAACATTTCGCACTACGATCTCACACTTCAAAACAACAACCTGGAAGATCCTACGAAATACACTTATAATGTGGTGGCCAATGCATCTACTACGCCGGTGATGTACCAGTTGCACGGTTTGTATTTGCAGGAACAATTGAAGATCAACAGATTGCAGATTCTGCTCGGGCTGCGTTACGATACTTACATTGACAAAAAGAACTACACTAAAAATAATGAAACCAATGTAACACAGCACGCATTGCTGCCCCGCATCGGAGCTGTATATACGTTGACTAAAAACGTCAATATTTACGGTACTTACACCAAAGGCTATAATCCGCAGGATGCAGTCGTTCAAAGCGATCCGCTTTCCGGTGGCCCATTTGACCCGATCCGGAGCAGTTTGGCCGAAGGTGGACTGAAAACCGAGTGGCTCGATGGCCGCGTGACAGCGAATGCATCTTTTTACCAGATCATCCAAACCAATACGCTTTACTCGGCCAATGCGGCTGAAAACCCGAACCTGCAAACGCAGATCGGCGAAGAGAAAGCCAAAGGATTTGAATTTGACGTGACCGGAAATATCCTGCCAAACTGGAACCTGATCGTGGCTTACAGTTATAATGATGCGAAGATCACCGACGCAGGTTCACGCGCGGCCGACCAGGCGCTGGTGAACTTGCAAAAACCGAATGCACCTAAGAATCAGGGAAGTATCTGGACAAAATATACTTTCGTGAATGCAGGTTTGAATGGACTTGGGCTCGGCCTGGGAAGCAACTATGTAGGCGAGCGGAATTTGTCGATCAACAATGCACAAACTGTACCTGCTTACACGCTTTTGAACGCGGCCATTTATTACAAGATCGACAAGTTTCAATTTCAGGTCAACCTGAACAATGTGACTAACAAAACGTACTGGGTAGGTGGTTACGATTACCTGCGGCTCTTCCCGGGATCGCCTCGTAACTTCCTGGCTACCATTGCATATACTTTCTAATGTGATCTTTTTTATCTGATTTGACTGTGAAAAAAGCTTTCAAGAAAATTGCTTCACAACTGCATTTATGGCTGGGGATTATCTCCGGCCTTGTGGTTTTTGTAGTGGCCCTGACCGGCTGCATTCTCGTTTTTGAAGACGAGCTGGAACCGGCTCTGTACCCCGATTTTCACATTGTGGAAGCGAATGCAGGGGAGCAGAAATTGCCGCTGGATCATTTGGAAAGCATTATCAGATACAAATTCCCGAAAAACGAGATTCAGCGCATTACCATTGAACCAGAAGCTGACCGGACGATTATTTTTAATCTTGAAACAAAAGAGAAGGAAGGCTTATCTGCTGCAATTGACCCTTATACCGGTCGCATAACCGCAGTTCGTGATGAGCATGAAGCATTTTTCAGCGTGGTTTTGCGGTTGCATCGCTATCTCTGTCTGGAAGAAACGGGCAAGGCGATTACAGGCGTGGCGTGCGTCATGTTTTTGGTAATAATGATCACCGGGCTGGTACTTTGGTGGCCAAACAGAAAGAACCAGAAGCAACGTTTCCGCATTAAATGGAGTGCCAAGTTCAAGCGGCTCAACTGGGATCTGCACGCGGTTTTCGGCTTTTACGTGCTTCCATTTGTATTTATCATTGCGCTCACCGGGCTGGTCTGGAGTTACAGATGGGTGAATAACCTGATCTATCTCACGTTCGACGGAAAGCCGCAGGTACGTCGCGAAGCACCGGCCAACATTTCTCCAAATGCATCAGAAAATAACTACCTCGAAAAAATACTGACAGAAACCAACAAACAATTCCCCTACCCCGGCAAAATTCTTTTCACCATGCCTGAAACGGATAGCTTGTCGATCACTATCTCCAAAACTGACGATCTCGCCTCTGTAAGTAACATTGTCAGTTTTCTCTATTTCGACAAAAACGGCGGAACACTGCTCTCAAAACGCCTCTACGAAAACGAGTCCCGCGGCATGAAAGTCCGAAGGCTGGTATACCCGATCCACACCGGCAACATCTGGGGCTTGCCCACGAAGATCATTGCGTTTATCGTTGCATTCATCGCAGCAACGCTGCCAGTGACGGGAATTGTGATTTGGCTAGGTAGGAAGTTGAAGGGCAAGAAGAAGTTTGGGAAGATGAAGGTGGTGGAGGATATGCACGCTTCAGAGGTGAAGCGGCGGGTTGTGGTTTGAAAAACTGAAAAAATATGGAATCAAATTCCATATTTTTCCAGATTTCTCTCGTCGAGCTTTTTATGATCATTAATGGTAAGTAAAAGCCGGATATAGCATTTATTAAGGCGATTTATCACAAGTTGAAAGTGCCGGCAGATTTTATTTTGGAGAATATTTGATTCTGCTCATCGCAGATATTCTATTTAATGGAATGTTAAAAACCTACTTACGCCTTTTTAACCTTCGGCAATCCCGTCTTGGCTAAAATTGTATTTACCTTCGCCAATTGCTCTGGAAAAAGGTTTTTACCTCTAAATTTCCCAAGACTTTCGTCCATCTCAATGGGCATTGTCTTCGATGGTTTCAATTCATTTGTTTTCATGTTGATAGCTCATTACCCTTCTTAGTTAACAAAAACATTTCATATACTTCGCCGACCACAAATTCCTTCCAAACTCCATTAGCGCTATATCCAAAAATACTAAAATCTTCACAGATTTCTTCCAGGTACTTTGAGATACTCATTTGATAAAGTCGGGTCCGCGCGGGTGTGCTCCCAGTAGCTACAACCCAAGCTCTTGGATATTTTTGTATAAATTCATAGACTGTTGCTGCAACAGTCGCAAGCACTTCCGCGCGATCTCCGTTGTTGGTCACCGCAAAATCATCTATCTCGCCAGTCAAATCATCCAAATCACCAAAAGCCAAGTTAAATACATTTTCTGTGCTTGTTTTTGTGAATAAAACCAGCTTTTTAATCTTGCCATTCCGTCCCTCACTATCAAACTTATATACTGTGAAAAACTTTTCAGAACTATAAAGATACCTAGTGTGCTTCATCTTTTTGACAAAGCTATCTCTGTTCTTGAATGTGCGGAATTCCAGTAACGTCTAGTTTTCTAACGGTCACTTTTTTGTATTTTTCGTTCACACTGAAATTGCAAGACAGTAAGCAGAATAGTAGATCGAAATATATTCAAGATTAAAGCTTGTTGGAAATATGAACAAACTACTATCTTTGTCTTAATGAAGACTTTTGCTTCCATGGAGGAGGCCTTCAAATGGTGGCTCGCTAATATTTATCCATCATTGCCGGCCGACGTGAAGAAAGGTAAACTGACATATGCTTGGAGAGATTTTACCTACAATAGAGGTATCTCACACGCTCGAATGAAGGAAATCCTTTCTGAATTTGGAGAAATTGAGGTTCAGACCTTGATCAAATTCACTCCGAAGTAAATTTTTTAGGTCGCATTTGTTGGAAATATACACAAGGAAAAGCTTTTAAAAATGCCTGGGGTAAAGTCGACTACAATACCACCAGGCCGAATTCAATCAATTCACAATCAAACCTTAAACAAACTATGGACACACTGTATGAATCAAAATCCCAGGAAGCTACCGGCATGAAATCTGATTTTAACGGTCGGGAAAATGCATTGATAAAGCAATACCAAGTCGTGAAGGAGTTTTTTGAAACCGACACTGCCAGTGAAATGATCGAGTCACTAAATGTGATGGTAGAGAGTTTTCTATTCAGCGAAAACCTTGTCCGGGTAACTCCTGAAATGCGGGTTCACATTGTCAATCAACTTCGGGTTACTACGCTGATTGCGAAGTTGGATGGGAATTCAAGGTAGGGTTAGAACAAGGAATGCATGTAAAAGTGAATAGCGAAGATGTATTTACAAATCGATCCTCGCTATTCTCTTTATCAGTAACTAATTCAACAACTTATCAAGTTCATCAATAAACTCATGAGAAGAAGGCCTCGGCGCGTCTGCATTCAGCACCTTGCCTTCCGGATCGATAAGGATAAACCGGGGAATTGAGGATACCGCATAATCCTTTATAAACTGAGATTGCCACGCCTTGTCCGCTATGACCTGCACACCGGTAAGATTTTTCTCCATAACAAACTTCTTCCATTTATCGTGATTTTTCTGGTAATCAACAGAAAGACTTACAAACACAACTTTCTTGCCCTTGTATCTTTCTTGCGCATTTTTCAAATGTGGAATTTCAGCAATGCACGGCGCGCACCATGTCGCCCAGAGATCGATGAATACGAACTTTTCTTTGAAATCTTCCAGTTTGGTCACTCCTCCCTCGATGTTCTCGTAAGAAAACGCAGGCGATTTTGCGTTCCTGAGTCGCTTTATAACCATTTTCTTGGCAAAGCTTGCCTTCGCCCCTTCCGCATTCTGCATTAATAGCTCCTTTTCATGTCGCACAAAATCCGCATCGAAACTGCCGTCGGTTAATTCCAACAACTGCTGATCTCTCTTTTTATTAACAAGTTCGGCAAACTGTGTTTCATCATCCAGTGCTTCCTGCTGCTCGTCGAACTGCTCGTCCAGCCGGATAAGGTTAGCCAGATAGTTGTTCTCCTTACCTCCGACACCCTCGTACTGAATAGATTCATTGAATTTTTTCCCGTCAAATTTTACACGGATATCCAAGCCATTTTTCAGGAAAACAGTCGTCATTTCGACATTATCTGAAAGTGCATAAAGCCCATCATGCACTTGAATAGTGTCTGAAAAATTTCCGTTTTTATCAACCAGAAAAGTCTTAACAACCTTCGTATTTGAAAAGATCATTACTGTGTCGCTATTCCGGTTTTCTATTCTACCCGAAAAACGCACGTAGTCTTTCTGAGCGATGCAAAAAGCTGGCGTTAGCAATAATATAAGAATGAAGTGCCTGATGTCCATTTGAAACTAAGTTTGGTTAAAAGCCCAAACTCTAAATGATCATTCAGAAATCGAGAAAGTAATTAGTGGGAGGTGGTTATTGATGATTCGTAGGTGGCTGTTTTGTTTTACACATAGCCAAGCGCCGAGTGGTACAAGCGCTACACCATTTGCAAGTAAAGGCGTTGTGCACGTCCCTTTGTCACACTGAGCGGAGTCGAAGTGCATGCACTTCGACTCCGCTCAGTGTGACAAGAACATTGAAACAACTAAGATTTCAATAAACCTTCGTCAGCAAATGCGGCCGCTCTTTTTCCAGCTTCAAAATCAACTCCCCAAATAACGTATTCACCCAGGCAAACCACTTCCGCGTAAACTTCGCATCGTTGTCTTTATCAAAAGATTCATGCATGAATCCGGTGTGGTTATGGGTGGTTTTTAGGAGTTTTAGCTGGGCTTCGATTTCCTTTTCGTCGGTGGAAGTGATCGCGCGGGCAATAATGCCCATGGGCCAGATCTGGTTCACCAATGTATGCGGACTGCCCAGCCCCTCCCCTGCTTTTCCTTTAAAGAAATAAGGGTTGGAATCGCTGAGAACAAACTTTCTGGTATTGATATAAATAGGGTCCTTCACGGACATCGCGCCCAGGTATGGCATACTGATCAGCCCGGGTATACCGGCGTCGTCCATTAAAAGGTAGTTGCCAAATCCGTCGACTTCAAATGCGTAGATCTTGCCAAATTCAGGGTGCGGGTATACTGCGAACTTCTTCAATGCAGTTTCAACTTCGGTTGCCAGCGCTTTGAAATCAGCCGCCACTTTTGCATTGCCGCCGCCCAGCTTCTCCAAAATTTCGGCAATTTCCCTGAAAGAAACGACCGCAAAGAAATTGGAAGGAACAAAAAACGGGTACATCGCCGCGTCGTCGGACGGACGGAATGTACTCGCGATCAATCCATTGGGCTTGATCGGGTTACCGTAACCATTTCCAGGAACAGTGTCAGTCGACCAGGCAGTAGTTCGACCAAATTTGTAAGGTCCGGGACCGTCTTTCCGCTGCTGCTCTTTGCACGTTTTCAGGATCAAACCAGCCGCTTTCACCCAATCCGCATCAAATGGCGTGGTATCGCCGGTAATTTTCCAATAATTATAGGCCAGGCGAATGGTGTAGCAAAGCGAATCCAGCTCCCATTTACGCTCGTGCAGCATGGGTTTCATTTCGGTGTGGTCTTTCGTCCATTCACTTTCTTTCGGCCGGTCGTAAAATGCATTGGCATAAGGATCTATGATAATGCATTTTGTCTGACGGTTGATCAGTCCCGCTACCATATCTTTCAGTTTCTGATCTTCTTTCAAAAGCGGCAAATAGGGCCAAACCTGCGCTGTGCTGTCACGGAGCCACATTGCATCAATATCTCCCGTGATCACGAAAGTATCGGGCTTGCCATTTTCCATTTTAAAATGGACGGTGGTATCAATTGTATTCGGAAAGCAGTTTTCAAACATCCACGCGAGTTCGGGATCTTTGATCACCTTTTTCATCCGCGTAATAGTCGCCTCCACGGCCGTACTTGTAAAGCTGCGCTTATCAGCCGGAATGCGCACAACAGGGAAATCAGCAGCATTTTTGGCAAAAGACCAATCGGATATAGATGCACCGGCAACAGCCAATGCGCCAGTTTTGAGGAATGTTCTGCGTTGAAGCATTATGTTATTTCAGGAATTGAGTTTTTAAAAAATTATAATGAAGCAATTTAGGGAAAAACTGGAAGGAAGGGGGCGTTGTTTGTGGTCATTGATTGTCACTAGTTGTCATTTGGTCATTGGTTGTTGTTTCGGAGATCATGTGGTGGTAGCGGTGGCCTATGAAGTCTTTTTGCCCGATGATCTTGAAACTTAGATTTTCATACAATCGCTTCGCGGCTGGGTTTACCTGGTCTACGATCAGCCCTACTCTTTTATAGCCTAGCTGAGCTGCTCTTTCACAAAAAGCCTTGATCAGTTTTTTGCCAATACCCTTACCCTGATGCTCCGGATGCACATTCACACAATCGATATAATACTCGCCTGCCTCGGTTTCGTCAGAAGGATTGAAATCGGGTTGCGTTTTTCGGATCAGGTCGAGCACAGGTTGTCTGAGCTGATGCAATAACGCGCCGTCGTAGCCAGTAATGGAACCCGTTACACCGTTTTCATCTTCAAATACCAATGTGTTTTCGAAGCTGTATTGGTTTCCCCGGGTTTCAAAAAAGTGAGTAAAAAAAGGTATTGCATCTGCATGGTTACCCGATCGGGCGAAAATTCCTGCAATGTGCCCCATCGCCAGAATCAGCAGCGGCGCTACGGCTGCGGCATCTTCCGGTGTGGCTGGCCTGATATTACCCGAGATATCGATTGCATTCGTATTCATTTTGTATCAATTTTTTCCTAAAAACTATATATTAACAAAATGATGGTCAAAAAACAGTCAGTACTAATCAAAAGACGTAAAGTTTTTAGCATTATTTTGCTTTAAAATTGTATTACTGAATATCCCCTTATTTTGTTTAAAATCATCTACTTACAAGCCCGTCAGCGGGTCTGAATACGTTTATTGACTGTTTTTTAACATTGATAAAACTGAACAATTAACCAATATCCTATTAGTATGTCTCAAAAAATTAATGTTGCGATTGTTGGATTAGGCTTTGGGGCCGAGTTTATTCCTATTTATCAGCAACATCCCAATGCGAATATGTACGCGATCTGTCAGCGTACAGAATCTAAATTAAATGAAATTGGTGACCAATACGGAATCGATGTACGCTACACAAGCTACGACGAGCTGCTCGCCGACCCGAATGTAGACGCGGTTCACATCAACTCCCCGATCCCCAACCACGCAGAGCAGACTTTGAAAGCATTGCGCGCCGGAAAGCATGTGGCTTGTACCGTACCAATGGCGACGAGCGTAGAGGATTGCATTGAGATCGTGAAAGCGACCAAAGAATCCGGCAAAAAATACATGATGATGGAAACCGTGGTTTACGCACGTGAGTTTCTGTTTGTCAAAGAGTTATATGAAAAAGGTGAGCTTGGTAAAGTTCAGTTCCTGAAAGCGAGTCACCAGCAGGATATGGAAGGCTGGCCTGACTACTGGCCGGGGTTGCCTCCGATGCATTATGCAACGCACTGCGTGGGCCCGGTAGCAGGTTTGCTGAAACTGGAAGCAGAATACGTTTCGTGCTTCGGCTCAGGAACGATCAGCGAAGATCTGGCCAAGATCCACAATTCGCCGTTTGCGGTAGAATCGGCGCATATTAAATTTAAGGACAGCGATTTATCAGCTTATGTGTACCGTTCGTTATTCGACGTGGCGCGCCAGTATCGTGAAAGTTTTGAGGTTTACGGAAGCAAAAAATCTTTCGAATGGCCGCTGATCGAAGGTGAAGATCCCGTGATCCACACTGCCAAAAAGCCCGAACACGAGATCGCTGAAAAAGTAGCAACTCCCGATTATGCACATTACTTACCGGAAGAAATCCAGCATTTCACCGGCAAGGGAGTTTATAACCTGGATGAAAACGCGCATTTGTCGTTTGTACAAGGCGGCGGCCACGGTGGCTCGCACCCGCATTTGGCGCACGAGTTTATCAGCGCATTAATCGAAGACCGCGAACCTTTCCCGAATGCATGGCAATCGGCCAACTGGACCAGCGTAGGTATCCTGGCGCACGAATCAGCATTGCAAGGTGGGGCGTTGATCCAGCTGCCGGATTTTAAGGAGCTGGCGTAGTCGCACGTCCCTTCGACTGCGCTCAGGGTGACAAGGGTTGTTTTGTCACCCTGAGCGCAGTCGAAGGGCGGGCGCAAACGCTACCAAACTAATAAACACTATTTTGCCAAAACTATCTGATGAAAACTAAAGCGTTATCCTTTATCCTTGGTATAGTCCTGCTGGGCTGTGCCTCTCAGCCTTCCTCTCAGAATGCGTCGGTTAAAAGCGCATCTTCGAAAGGTGAGGCTTCCAAGGCGCGACGGCTGGAAATCCTGTTTCTGGGCGACAACGGGCACCATAAGCCCGCAGAGCGTGTGCCGCAGATCATGGCGGCATTGGGACCGAAAGGTTTCAATTTTACTTACACCGACGATCTGAACGATCTGAATCCGGAGACGCTCAACAAGTATGACGCGCTCATGCTGTATGCAAACTGGGATTCGATCGCACCACAGCAGGCAAAAGCATTGCTTGACTATGTTGCAAGCGGAAAAGGCTTTATCCCCATTCACTGCGCTTCTTACTGTTTCCGCAATAACCCGGAAGTTGTAAAGCTGATCGGCGGACAGTTCTGGCGTCACACTTTTGACACCATTCAGCCCGTTTGGACGCAGCCCGATCACCCAGCAATTGCAGGTGTGAAACCGTTTAAAACGATCGACGAGACTTACCTGCACAATCAATTGCAGCCGGATAATATCGTTTTAACAGAACGTACGATCCAGGCAGACCAGGCGAAAGACAAGCCGGGCGTACAGAAAGAACCTTATACCTGGGTGAGAACGCACGGGAAAGGCCGCATTTTTTACACCGCTTACGGTCACGACGAACGTACCTGGGCAGTTCCTGGCTTTCAGGACCTGATCGAAAAAGGTATTCTGTGGGCAGTAAACGACGATGCTAAAAAAGCATTGGCCGCTTTGGCGCCGAAACCATTTGAATATCGCGAAGCCAAGTTGCCCAACTACGAGCAGCGCCCTGGACCTCAAATGCAGCAGTTACCACTTTCGCCGGAAGAATCGGTGAAGCATATTCAGATCCCTGTTGACTTTACATTGGACGTTTTTGCACACGAACCTGACGTAATGCACCCTATCGCGATGACGTGGGATGAGCGCGGCAGATTGTTTGTTTTGATCACCAAAGATTATCCGAACGAAAGAAAAGATACCGGCGGAAGCGACTATATCCTGATTTGCGAGGACACGAACAAAGACGGTAAAGCAGACAAATTCACGAAGTTTTCCGACGATCTGAGTATCCCAACCGGTCTGACTTTCGCAAATGGTGGCCTCGTTGTTTCACAGGCTCCGCACATGCTGTTTTTACAGGATACCGACGGTGATGACAAAGCGGACGTTAAGAAGATTCTTTTCTCTGGTTTTGGAACAGGAGATACCCACGCGGGACCTTCTAACCTGCATTACGGTTTCGACAACTGGGTTTATGGTTCGGTTGGTTATTCAGGATTCAAAGGTAAAGTTGGAAAAAGCGATTCACTGAACTTTGGACAAGCACTTTTCCGCTTCAAGCCAGATGGTTCTGATATGGAAATTGTGACCAAAACTTCTAACAATACCTGGGGCCTGGGTTTCAATGAAAGCGGCGACCTGTTTGGTTCCACTGCCAACAACTCCCACGGCTGGTATTCAGCAATCCCGAACCGTTATTTTGGAGAAAGTAAGGTAGATAACGGCGGCCGGAGCACGGATACGCATAAAGATATGCAGCCAATTACGCCAAAAGTGCGTCAGGTTGACGTATTCGGTGGATTTACAGCTGCGGCAGGACATAATTTTTATACCGCCCGTGCTTATCCTAAAAAGTATTGGAACAAAGTGGCATTCGTTTCTGAACCTACGGGACACATTTTGCACCAGAATTTCATGGACAAAAAAGGTACCGATTTCGAGGACAAGCTGGGCTTTAACCTGCTTGCCGGTGCGGACGAATGGGTAGCTCCTGTATTTGCAGAAGTGGGGCCTGACGGCGCAGTTTGGGTAGCAGACTGGTACAGCTATATTATCCAGCACAACCCGACTCCGAAAGGATCTGAAAATGGTGCAGGAAACGCTTATGAAACACCTCTGCGTGACTTTACCCACGGTCGCTTGTACCGCATTGCATGGAAAAACGCGCCGAAATATACGCCGATCTCGCTGAGCAAAAACCGTCCTGACGAACTGGTTGCCACATTGAAAAACACCAATATGCTGTGGCGCCGGCACGCGCAACGTTTGCTGGTGGAGCGTAATAATAAAGATGTTGTGGGCAAACTGGTGGAACTGGTTAAAGACAAATCAGTGGACGAAATTGGCCTGAATACTGCTGCTATCCATGCTTTGTGGACTTTGCACGGCTTGAATGCCATCGAAGATCCGCAGGTTTTGGCGGCAGTGACCGAAGCTTTGAAACACCCTGCCGCGGATGTACGCAAAACGGCTGTTCAGGTCTTGCCTTCCACACCAGCTACCGCACAAACATTGCTTGCAGCCGACGCTTTGCATGATAAAGATGCATTGGTTGCGATGAATTCGTTGCTACGTTTTGCAGATATTCCTTTGACTCCGGAAGTGGAAACAGCAGTTTTGACATTGCTTGATACTTACGCACAAGCCGACGATCGCTGGATGCCCGATGCATTTGCCGCAGTTTTGAACTCACACGACGGTGCGCTCCGTAAAAAATACCTGGCACAACGCGCCGGTAAAGGAGGCTCGACTACTGCAACTGCTCAAAAAGCGGAAGCTGCCAAGCCGATGGATCATTCAACCATGAACCATGATAACCACAGTGCAAGCAAAGTGACCACGCAAGGTTCAGCCGAGCTGGCGATTACTAATATCACGATTGAACCTACTACGCCTTATGTTCGTGAATATGCGCGGGTAACAATCGAAATCACCAATCAGGGTAGTGTCGCAGTTCCAAAAGAGCTGGTACCTGTTGTGAACGTGGGTGTGAGAAGCCGCTCGCTAAATAGTAATTACGTGAGCCGCCAGTTGAACAACGGTATTGCTCCCGGCGAAACGGTAAAGCTTACCGAAGGAAATAACGGTCCGTGGCGCTCAGGATTCGGCTTTACCTCCGATGAAGCTGGTAAAGTAACAATCACGGCGACTGTGGATGTGGACAATGTGGTTCCGGAAAAAGACGAGAACAAGAACAATACCATGAGCAAAAGCTTCGAGGTACGCAGACTGGATCGTTTGTCGGACTTTGCCTTGGAACGCGCGACGCGCGGTTATGCTTCTTACGCCAGCGGAAATGAGGTGCTGGATCTGCTGAAAACAGCGCAGACACTCGATCCGCAGGGACGTAATGCGGTTTTCAAGGGTGTATTGGGATCATGGAATCCAAAACGCAAAGAAACTACAAATGACGAAGGCAAGAAATTGCTGGCTTCGCTGAAAACCAGCGTTACCGACGATCTGAGCAGTAAATTGACGCCATTCCTGGAATCCTACGGAATCAAGGAAGAGACTACAACCGATCCGAATGTGCAAATTGTGCAGATTAAGGCGATCCGCGAGGAGATGAAATTCAGTGTGACCGAATTTACTGCAATTGCTGGTAAAACGGTTGAGCTGGTCTTTGAAAATCCTGATGCCATGCAGCATAATGTGGTAATTGGAAAACAAAAATCAACTGAGATTATTGGTGCTGCTGCTGACAAAATGATCACGGCGAAAGACGGTGCTGAGAAGAACTATGTTCCGAACATCCCGCAAGTACTGGCCGCAACGCCGCTTGTGAATCCGGGACAAACTTTCCGGCTGAAATTTGTCGTGCCTGATCAGGTTGGCGATTATCCATACGTCTGCACATTCCCGGGTCACTGGAGACTGATGAAGGGCAATATGAAGGTGATCAAAGAGCAGGCTGTTTTAAGTAAATAATCAATGAAGCACATTGCTTTTCTGATACTGATCCTGGGCGCTAAAATATCCTGCGCCCAGGATTCTTTGTTTAAGAACATTCCTGCGCACGATCCTGTGATGATCCGGCAGGATGGAACTTACTACGCTTTCACCACCGGACGCGGAATAACGATCTGGTCGTCAAAGGATATGGAGAATTGGAAGAAAGAAAAGCCCGTCTTCGCATCCCCGCCGGAATGGGCCGTAAAAGCAGTTCCGGGATTTAAAGGACAGATTTGGGCACCGGACATTTCGTTTCACAATGGCCTGTATTATCTCTATTATTCCATTTCTACTTTCGGTAAAAAACGCTCCTGCATTGGGTTGGCCACTAATAAAGCCCTGGATCCAAAAAGTCCGGATTACCACTGGACCGATCACCAGCAAGTTGTGGAATCCGTGAGCGGAAGAGATGAATGGAATGCAATTGATCCAAATTTAATACTGGACGAAAGTAAGCAGCCGTGGCTGTCGTTCGGGTCATTCTGGAATGGCATTAAGCTTGTCAAACTAAATCCGGATGCGAAAGCGATTGCAACTGATCCGCAGGAATGGTATACCCTGGCGAGTGTTCCAAAAACCGCTTCCAAATCGAAATCCGGTAATGGAGCCGTTGATGCCACTGGGAAGATGGCTGGCCATTGCTTTAAACGTATTTGAACTTCAATGAAAGTTGTCCAATTCACCATTCCGGTCCCGAAGGAAAGTACCATTGTGGTGCAGGAAAGCATTTTACCGCATTATTATAACCACTTGCACCGCCATCGCGAAGTGCAGATCGAGTGGGTTATAGAAGGTTCGGGGATTCTGATCGCGGGAAATTACATGCAGCGATTCGAGTCGGGCGAAGTGTACATAATCGGCGCCAACCAATCGCATATTTTTAAGAGCGATGAATCGTATTTTAATGCAGCCGAGCCAAGACAGGTCCGTTCAGTTTCCATCTTTTTCGACCCGATCCACCTTTCGCAAAACATATTAAGTCTGCCAGAAATGACCGGAATCCGGAAGTTTGTGAGTGGCTTGCACAATGGTTTCCAGGTTCCGTTATCCGACAATGCACATATTAAAAGCACGATTAAAGAAGTAATGCAGCAAAAGGAAAGTCAGCGCGTGGCCGCATTCATTTCGTTGCTTCATCATTTTTCCACAACCAAAGAATTGAAACCGCTCGCAACCAGCAACAGCGAGCACCGGATTTCGGAAGTGGAAGGGATCCGAATGGACCGGATATTTCAATATCTGGTCGGGCATTATAAAAGCCACATTTCTCTCGCTGAAATTTCAGAAGTTGCCAGCCTTACTCCCCAGGCATTTTGCAGGTATTTCAAAAAACATACAGATAAAACTTTCGTCAGCTTCCTCAACGAAGTCCGCATCAACGAAGCCTGCAAAATCATCGTTTCAGGCAAGTTTGACGGTTTTTCAGACGTCAGCTACCAAACCGGTTTCGACAATGTGACGAATTTCAACCGGGTTTTCAAAAAGACGATCGGGCTATCGCCGAGAGAGTATCAGAAAGGATTTTTGGAGAGAGTTGGTTAGCGTATTTTGTCCGGACTCTTCTTGTCCAGCCACCCTTTCATTTCCTTTATCACCTGTTCGTGATCCACAACTCTGCCTTCACGAAAATCCTCTTCGGCAATATTAATCGATACTTTCATTTCTTCTGTAAGCTCGTAAGCAGGATTAATGTTTAAATACTCCCCCATACCTCTAGTTTTTGTCCCAACTTAAATGCATATTAAAAAACCATCACAATTGCTTTATCCACTTGAATACTTCAATTAGTTACTGGAAAATCTGGATCGATACCGGCGGGACTTTTACGGATTGTCTGGCGATTGATCCTGCTGGAAATAAAAGTCGGATCAAGGTTTTGAGTTCGAGTTGTTTGAGGGGAAAAATAGTTAATAAACTCGCGCCCTGCACTTTTCGGTTTGAAGCTAACTGGAAGTTTTCGCGCGATATTCTGAATGGATACTTTTTCAGGATTTTCGGAAATGATGCGGAGACCAGCATTGCGGACATTGATTACGCGTCAAATACGATTACCCTGCAAGACGATTTTCCGTTTGAAAAAACCGTGGATTTTGAGATCACTACCAAAGAAGAAGCGCCGATCCTGGCGTCCAGACTTCTGACACAAACCCCTATCGGAAACGATTTGCCACCTATTGAAATGCGGCTTGGTACTACCAAAGGCACCAATGCATTGCTCGAAAGAAAAGGTGCAAAAACGCTGCTACTCGTCACAAAAGGCTTTAAAGACCTGCTTTATATTGGAAATCAGCAGCGACCTTCTCTTTTTCAGCTGGATATACCCGAGCCGAATTTACTCTACTCAGAAGTGCTGGAAATAGAGGAAAGGATGGATGCTGAGGGAAATATTTTACAGAAACTCGATTTAGTAAACCAGAACTTACCTACTGATTACAAGTCAGTTGCTGTGTCTCTTCTACATTCTTACAAAAACAATACGCACGAAATCAAGCTTACGGACGCGCTTGGAAAGGCGGGAGTAAAGTACATTTCAGCTTCGTCAGCACTTTTCCCATTTTCGCATTACCTCAGAAGAACGCAAACTGCGGTTGTGAATGCCTATCTGGACCCGATTCTGGATCAATACCTTTCAAATATAAAAAACGCATTGCATCAGGGTACCTTGAAAGTGATGACCAGCCCGGGGAGCCTGGCCGAGGTGAGTGGCTTTAATGCAAAAGATAGTTTGCTGAGCGGGCCGGCCGGAGGAATGATCGCGGCTGCAAACCTGGCGCAAAAGTTTGGTTATGCAAAAGCAATCACGTTCGATATGGGCGGCACGAGCACGGACACCGCGCTGATCGACGGACAGCCTGAATTGAAATACATTACTGAAATCGACGGGATCGAATTTCACAATCCCACGCTGGCGATCGAAACCGTAGCCGCAGGAGGTGGCTCGATCTGCTGGTTTGACGGATTTTCATTGCAGGTCGGACCCGAAAGTGCAGGCGCATTGCCCGGGCCAGCCTGTTACGGAGCAGGCGGACCACTTACTATAACCGATGTAAACCTGCTGCTCGGCAAGCTGGATATTTCCAAATTCGGCATTCCGATTAACCCGGAAGCTGCGATTGCTGCATTGGAAAAGTTGCAAGATTCCATTCATGAAAAAACAGGTAACAGATTACATCCGCTCGAAATACTGACCGGACTGGAAAGTATTGCCAACGAGAAAATGGCAGACGCGATTCGCAAGATTTCGGTGGAAAAAGGGATCAGTCCGGCCGATTTTGCGCTCATTACTTTTGGCGGCGCGGGCGGCTTGCATAGCTGTCAGCTGGCTGATCTGTTGAATATCAACACGGTCATGATCCCCTACGACGCCGGACTTTTCAGTGCAGTAGGAATGGGAGAGGCGCTGGTAAGCACGATCGTTCCCAGGCAGATCCTCTTACCCTGGCAAGAAGCGAAATTATTGATTGATGCTATTCAACAAGAGTTAGTTGTAATTGGCGAAGAAAAGCTCAAATCGCAAGGAATAAGCTATGCAGAAACTGCCTTTTTCAACTGTTATCTGCGGTTTGCGGGTCAGGAGAATGTGATAGAAATACCCTATCAGAAAGATGAAACCATTCTTGCATTTGAAGCAGCATATCACTCGCAGTTTGGCTATTATCCTGAAAATATGACCGTGGAGCTGGAAAGTGTCAAGCTCAAAATTCAGGAAGTTGCGCAGCATTTTGACCCAAAACGAATTAGAAAAGACGGCGAAAAAGCAACTGCTACCAAAGAACTAGTGCCTTACTTCGACCAAAATAAAATCGTCGAGATTTTTGAATGGGACTTACTCAATGCCGGGGACGCAATTGAAGGTCCTGCAATCTTACTTAACAACACTTCTACGTCTTACATTCCGGCAAGCTGGCAGCTGGTGATCCAGGAAAATAAGGATGCGATCATTTTCAAAAAAGAAGCTCAAACCTTTAATAAAGAGCAACATAGCGAAGAGGTAGCGCTGCAACTTTTCACAAATCGTTTCAAAGCAATTGCGGAAGAAATGGGTGTCCAGCTGCAACGGACTGCGTTTTCAGTGAATGTAAAAGAGCGGCTCGATTTCTCCTGCGCGCTACTCGATGCAGCAGGTGAATTGCTGGTGAATGCGCAACATATTCCGGTGCATTTGGGCAGTATGGGCATATGCGGCAGACTGGTTTTGGATGCGATCAAAATTGGTCCGGGAGATGTGGTGATCACCAATCACCCGCGTTACGGCGGCTCGCATTTGCCTGATATTACATTAATTTCCGGTGTTTTTACAAATGAAAATAAATGCATCGGTTACGTAATTAACCGTGCACACCACGCAGAAGTGGGCGGAAAAACGCCCGGCTCAATGCCACCTGACGCTACTTGTCTGGCGGAGGAAGGAGTTGTGATTTTGCCTCAATATCTGGTTAAGTCGGGAGAATATCAATGGGATGCAATGCGAAAACTATTTTGCGAAAGCCGCTATCCTACCCGCTCATTTCTCTCCAATGAAGCCGATATCATCGCCGCACTTTCCGCACTCCGAAAAGGAAGTGAGCAGCTTTTGAAACTGGTGGATGTGCACGGACTGGCGGAAGTGAAAAAGTATATGCAAATGCTCAAACAAACCGCTGCGCTGCAATTACAAAGTGCAATGGAGCCGCTGCTCGGGCGGAAGTTTGAAGCAACGGAATTGCTTGATGACGGACATCAGATCCAGGTACGGATTTCCATTCAGCCCGGCAAGCAGCTTTTTGATTTTGCCGGAACTTCGAATGTGCACCCTAACAATCTGAATGCGAATATTTCAATTTTGTATAGTGCGATTTTGTATGTTTTGAGATTGCTGGTCGGCAAAGAAATTCCGTTAAATGACGGTTTGATGAAAGAAGTGGAGATCAAGCTGCCGGATAACAGTTTTCTGCACCCGCATTTTTCAGACGATCCGTTCGCTTGTCCGGCCGTGGTGGGCGGCAATACCGAAGTGAGCCAGCGGCTGGTGGATACATTGTTGAAGGCATTCGGCTTAGCGGCGTGCAGTCAGGGTACGATGAATAATTTTCTGTTTGGGAATGAGAAGTTCGGTTATTACGAAACGATTGGCGGTGGTACCGGCGCGGGAAGCAGTTTTCACGGGCGGTCGGCGGTACACCAGCACATGACCAACACGCGCATTACCGATCCCGAGCAGCTTGAACGCAAGTATCCTGTGCGTTTGCTTGAATTTGGCATTCGTCGGAATTCCGGCGGAAAAGGTCAGTTCAATGGCGGTGACGGTATTATCCGCAAAATCCAGTTTCTCGAACCTTTGCGGGTTACCTTGCTAGGCCAGCACCGCAGACAGGCGCCCTACGGACTGCATGGTGGTGCGGCTGGATTGTGCGGGAAGCATACATTGATTTCTGACGGTGAAATTTCGGAGCTTTCGGGTATATGTAGTTTAGAACTTCAAAAAGGCGATATTCTGATTATTGAAACGCCTGGTGGCGGGGGTTGGGGTTAATTTTTAATGCCACGAATGCACGAATTGACACGAATATGATTAGTGTCAATTCGTGCCTTCGTGGCAACAAAACAATGGAAAACACAAAAAGCAAACTTCTCGGCGCAGCATTCTTAATGGCCACCTCGGCCGTCGGACCAGGCTTTCTGACGCAGACTACCGTGTTCACCCAGCAGCTCACAAGCAGTTTTGGATTTGTCATCCTGCTTTCGGTAGTTATAGATCTTTGCGTTCAATACAACATCTGGCAAATCATTACCGTGTCCGGAAAACGGGCACAGGATCTTGCCAACGAACTTTTCCTTGGCCTGGGCTACCTGCTCGCGCTGCTGATCGTAGTCGGCGGACTGGCTTTCAACATCGGCAATGTAGCCGGGGCAGGACTTGGGATTGAAGCCATGACGGGTATTCCGGTTGAGGTGGGTACGACAGTCAGCGCGGCGATCGCGATTGGGATTTTCCTTTTCAAAGAAGCCGGAAAAGCAATGGATACCTTCGCCAGGTTGTTGGGTTTTGTCATGATTTTGCTGATCCTTTACGTAGCATTTACCTCGCACCCACCGCTTGGAGAGGCTTTTACCCACACTTTCATTCCAACTCAATTTGACTCCATTTCCACATTAACCCTCGTAGGCGGGACAGTGGGCGGCTACATTTCTTTTGCAGGCGCGCACCGGCTGCTCGATGCTGGTTTGCGTGGCGAAAAGGATCTTCCGCTTGTTAATCGAAGTGCCTCGACTGGCATTCTGGTCACTGCTGTAATTCGATATCTGCTATTTCTGGCGACGCTGGGTATTGTAATGACCGGAGCGAATATCAATCCCGACAATCCGACCGCTTCCGTCTTCGAAACTGCGGCCGGCAGCTTCGGGCGACAGTTATTCGGGTTGATGATCTGGTGCGCGGCGATTACTTCGGTGGTAGGCGCAGCTTACACTTCGGTCTCCTTCGTGCGCTCGTTTCATCCGGCTTTTGAAAAATACCACACCTGGCTTACCATCATCTTTATTTTCATTTCCACAGTGATATTTCTCCTGGTAGGGAGGCCCGTCAAAGTGCTCATTTTTGTAGGTACTTTAAATGGATTTGTACTGCCGGTTGCATTGTCGATTCTACTGGTAGCAAGTCGCAAAGCGCGTCTTGTGGGTACTTACAAGCATTCCCTTTTTCTTCAAATTGCCGGCTGGCTCGCTGTGATCGTGCTGCTGGCAATGGGTTTTAAACTTTTCTGATATGTCCCGAAAACTGATTTTTGCTATTTCGATTTCAATGCTCAGTGCGCCTGTTTTTTCCCAAAATCCCAAACCACTTGTTATCAAAATTGATGCAAATAAAACGGCGCAGCAGATTGACAATTTTGGAGCAGCCGGAGCCTGGTTTTCGGAAGGGATTGGTAAAAACTGGCCCGTAGAAAATCGGGAGCAAATGGCTGAGTGGCTTTTTAGTAAGGAAAAAGATAAAAGCGGAAATCCGAAAGGAATAGGTTTATCGGCCTGGCGCTTCAATATAGGCGGCGGTACAGCCGAGCAAGGCGATAGCAGCGGAATCAGTGATTTTCGCAAACGAGTTGAAAGCTTCCTGAATCCCGACGGCACTTACGACTGGACCAAACAAGCTGGTTATTTGTGGTTTACGAAAAAAGCAAAGGAATATGGTGTAGAAAATCTGATCGCATTCTCAAACACTCCTCCTGTTCAATTTACCAAGAATGGACTTGGCTATAAAACAGAGAAGGACTATGTAAATAACCTTAAATCCGACAAATACGAAGCCTACGCAACATTCCTGGCGACGGTTTTGAAGCATTTCGATGAGGAAGGTTTGCATTTCAACTATATCAGTCCGGTCAATGAGCCACAATGGGACTGGTCACACCCCGTGGGAGCGCCGGCGAAACAGGAAGGTACCCCGTGGAAAAATGAGGATATCGCCAGAATTACAACCGAGCTCGACCATGCATTGACCAAAAACAACGTAGCCTCTAAAATCCTGATCACAGAAGCAGCCCAGCTGGATTTTCTTTATGGTAGAAATGGTCATGCAACCAAGCAGATACAGGCTTTTTTCAATCCTACAATCCCAACTCAGCTTACGAACTTAAAGCATTTACCCAAACTCATCGGCGGCCACAGCTACTTCACCGACAAAGGCGACAGCGCCCGCATTGCAACCCGCCAGCATGTGGCAGACACCGTGCGCAAATACAATGTAACCTTCTGGCAAACTGAATATTCGATGCTCGCAGACGGTTATAAGGAAAGTAAAAAAGGCAAAATCCCCGCGATAGATTGCGCATTATTCCTCTCCAAAGTAATCCACGACGACCTCGTCTACGGCAACGCCGCCGCCTGGCAGCTCTGGAACAGCTGGGAACCCGGCAGCCCTGATTTCGACACCAGATACTATGTCATCGCATTGAATCCTTCGGATAAAGAATACATCAACGGAACCGTAACAGCCACCAAAAACCTCTGGGCACTAGGCCATTACAGCCGCTTCGTCCGCCCGGGCATGCAACGACTAAACCTAACCCGAAACGACAACTTAACTACCGTCCAAATCGCGCAGGATGTGATGGTAAGTGCATATGCCAGCGAGAAGCAGATTGTTTTAGTAGCGATCAACTATACCGAAAACGTGCGTGATTTGAAGTTGGATCTGAGCGGATTTAAGTTGAAAAAAGGTTTCGAAAGCTATACCACCACTACGGAACAGGGAGTGGATATGCAGTTTGGGAAAGGTATTGATTGGAAGAAAGGGGTGCGGCTGCCTGCGCGGGGGCTGGTGACGGTGGTGTTGGAGAAAAACTAGTAATGATATTAATCTTGCTAAATTGCGGATGAGCTACTCGATACTGACATAAAACCGATCTCAACACCCAGAATAGTGACTATCAATCTATCTATTGAGACCTATGTTTTCAAATGAATTAGCAACTAAACTGTTACGTCTACCGAAGAATTTGAAGAATGGAGCTGTCACTATAAACCTCCACGAGGAGAAAAGCCGTCTTATATTAACAAATCAGGATGAACCGGAATACGAATTCTTGTTTGATACCACATCAAACAAAAAAATATCCTTCAAAATATCTTTGCATCATCAGGAGAATAAGTTGAGAGAAGGTTTACTCAGAGTCGATTATAAAGGCGGACATAAGAATCCAGAAACCCTCACAGACCTTGTTCCTGAGCATGTAAAACCGTATGTTGGACACTTTTTTCAAAATGAACCTCACATGCACATCTATGTGGAAGGATTTAAAGATTTGGCCTGGGCAATTCCGATAAGCGTGGACAATTTTCCTGTTACTCAAGTGGAAAATAGTATAGATTTTGCAGCCGCCGTTTTTGCATTTGCCAATGAGATCAATATTGTAACTCCGATTACCATTCAAAATTCGCTATTACTATGACTTGGGCAAACACACTGATAAATGATTATTACGGCTGGCTGAAGAGTAAAACTGTAGTGATTCCTGATGAACGAACAGAATGGGTCGCAATACAAACTCCGTTCATTGGACTTTTCAATGATACCATCGAAATGTACGCTCAGAAAGTAGGGCAAAAAATATTGCTTTCGGACAATGGGGATACTTTTCAAAATCTTGAATTGGTGGGAGCTGCTGTTAACAGAGTTGGTGAGAGAAGAAACATTGCTGAAAGAATTTTACTTAACTATGGGATTCAATTACATAATGATGAATTGACTACCGAAACAACAGAACAAAACTTCGCGCAAAAGAAACACAACTTCCTGTCTGCAATAATGGAGTTGAATGATTTGTATATGCTCTCTAAACCAAACGTAACTTCAATTTTCAAGGAAGATGTACGAACTTTTCTGGATGCGCAGAATATTATTTACACTCCCGATTTTATCTCCAAAGGATCCACAGGATTAGAATTCATGTTCGACTTTCAAATTGCCGGAAGGGATAACGAGATTGTCATAAAGTCTTTTAATACAATTAATAAACAGACTTTAAGTAGCTTCCTTTTTAGTTGGGACGACATAAAGCCAATCAGAGAAAAGGTAAGCAAGAAAAACGTAACCGCAATCGCAGTGATTAACGACGAAGAAAAACTTGTGAGAGGCGAATTTTTGGAAGCCCTCAAATCAAAGAATGCCGACGTAATTGTATGGAGTGAACGGCTTCAACCTGACAACATTTTGAAGTTCGTCGCTTAATTCATTGAAACTGCTGAAGAGGATTCTATTAGTACAAGATTGGATACGTAAAACATCAAACAATATCGAAGAAGGCGCAATGTTGCATTGCGCCTTCTTGCATTTACAACCCCTTCCTCCCATACTCCCAAAGATCCCGCAAAAGCATATTGATGATCTCCGTAGTATACAGTACCTCCATTTTATCTTCGGGACTCGGATTCCAGCCGTTTCCCGGGTGAAAGTACCGCAGGACAATATCGTGGTGCATTCTTTCGAGTTTGATGAGGTCTGTTCACGTAGTTGGCAAGAAGCGCCTCTGCGGCTGATTGGCGGTTGTTCGGATTTTGAAGTTTGTCCATGATAGTATAGTAATGTTTGTAAAACTGATTACACCATTAGCCGTGCTCAGGAAGATTTGGACGCAATGAACTTAGCATCTTTGGCGAATAATGCAAAAAAGGGTTGATCAAAGGGTTAAAAATTATTCGATTCAAGATGGACGGCTATTCTGCTTTTGCTATATTCGACTAAATTTCAAACAATTAACAGTTAATACGTAATCACAACACTAGCATGAAAACCCCACCCTCAAAAGGCGAAAGACTCAAATGGGAGTATCTTGACAAAGTTAAAAGCACGAAATTGACACCGGAACTCACCACGGGTAAACGGCTTTCCCCTGCTGAACTGGAAACAAGAAGCAGGAACAACAAGTCCTTCATCGTACCTTGAAGTTTGACTATACGGGGTATGAACTCAAACAATCGCCAAAATACTTGTTCAAACCTATCAGGATCTGATTGAGGTCTGAATAACATTGTCATAACTCCATCTTTAATTCGCCCATCCACTAAATCCACCAAATATAATCCTCCAAATTGCCTCGAATGCCAAAGCTCAGCTTGATTTAAGTTAATATCGGTAAAAAAGCCGCTAATTTCTACCAAGTTTATCATCAGGGTTAGGTCTAATTTTACATATAGACAATAAGAGCAATTCGTGTTTTAAAGTTTAAACAGTCCGTATTCTGCCCAAAAAGGCAGACAGATCTGCTATTGTCTTTACAATCCTAAAACCTTGTAAAATACTGTAAATGAGCTTCTTTAATCTTTATATAGGAAAGGTCAGAACTTTGGCTACGCTGTGTTTACTAGCGCACGTTGCTCATGCCCAATTACCGGCTTACAAGCCAACCCGGGAGGAAATTTCTAAGGCATACAAGCATATGGAATTGATGGATTCTCTCACAAAGGGCTCGGTGCTGAAAACCAGCATTCAGCCTGGCTGGCAAGCCGACGGAAAATCATTCTGGTACAGGAATATCCTGAAAGACAGCCTGACGGAGTACATATACGTTGATGCGGTAAAAGGCAAAAAAACAAAGGCATTTGAGAATGAGAAAGTAGCAAAAGCGCTTTCAAAAGCGGCTGATACTACCTTTTCTGCGGAAAAGTTGTTGCTGCAGGGTTTACGTTTCGACAATACAAAAAACACGATCTACATACAAGCTGACAACAAATGGTACGCCTACGACAGCAAAGAAAACACTGCCAAAAAGATCGAAAAACCTGCCATTGAGGAGCCAAAGGAAATTGGCTGGACAAGACAATCAAGCAGGTGGAGGCCTTTCCGTGCTGACAGTGTTTCACCAGACAAAAAGCAGAAAGCATTTGTCCTGAATGGAAACATTTACCTCGGCACTACCGGCGGAAAAGATGCAAAACAGCTCACTTACGAAGGTAATCCGCTGCGACCATTCGGCGAGTTAAGCTGGTCGCCCGATGGACAGTATATTGTTTGCTATCGAATTGATAAACAAGAAGAAAGAGAGGTAAGCTACATTCTTTCTTCACTCCCAAATACAACAAGAGGCGAAGTGAAAACGCGGGGTTACGCACAGCCTGGTGATGAATTTACGAGCTACGAAATGTTCGTGATCAATACAAAAAGCAAAGCGCTGACCAAGGTAAAATCCGAAAAGATCGATTTCTTCAATGTGCCGGTCATCCGCTGGCGGGAAGGCGATCCGCAACATTTTACCTACGAAAAAGTAGACCGCGGGCATCAGCGTTTCAGGGTAATTGAAGTGAATGCAGCGAATGGCGATACCAAAAATATCGTCGACGAGAAGACCGACACATTCATTTACCAAAACCTTATTTACACACATTACCTGCCCAAGGAGCACGAGATCATCTGGTCTTCGGAAAAAGACGGCTGGCGGCATTTGTACCTGGTGGACGAAAAATCGGGCAAGATCAAAAATCAGATCACCAAAGGCGACTGGGTGGTGCGCGATATTGACAGCATTGATACGCAAAAGCGCGAAGTATGGTTCAGGGCCAATGGGATGAATGCGGATGAAGATCCTTATCACATGCACTATTACCGTGTTAAGTTTGACGGAACCGGATTGGTAAAACTTACAAACCACGCAAAAGCCCACCACCAGCTTACCTTCTCACCTGATCGCAGCTATTATATTGACACTTACTCAACGATGACGAGCCCGCCAGTAATGGAGCTGCACAAAACGTCTGACGCGTCGCTGGTTATGAAGCTGGAAGAGGCTGATATTTCGAAATATCTATCGCTGGGCTTCAAGTTACCCGAAATTTTCAGCGCAAAAGGGCGCGACGGCAAAACGGATACCTGGGGGATTGTGTACAGGCCAAGCACATTCGACCCGAACAAAAAATACCCGATCATTGAGAACATTTATGCGGGTCCGCAGGATTCGTTTGTGCCCAAAGCTTTCAGGCATTATGGTGAAATGCAGAGTATGGCCGAGCTGGGCTTCATCGTGGTTCAAATGGACGGAATGGGCACTGCAAACCGTTCAAAGGCATTTCATGACGTTTGCTGGAAAAACCTGGCCGACGCCGGTTTCCCCGATCGAATTGCCTGGATGAAGGCGCTGGCAGTAAAGTATCCTTACATTGATTCTACCAAAGTGGGCGTTTACGGCACCTCGGCGGGCGGCCAGAATTCATTGGGCGCACTGCTTTTCCACCCCGGATTTTACGACGCCGCAGTTTCCGCCTGTGGCTGCCACGACAACCGTGTGGACAAGCAATGGTGGAACGAACAATGGATGGGCTACCCCGTGGGCAAGCACTACGACGAACAATCGAATGTAACCAACGCAGCAAAATTGCAGGGAGATTTGCTACTGATCGTGGGCGAGGCCGACACCAATGTACCACCAGAATCGACTTACCGAGTGGCAGATGCATTGATCAAGGCGAATAAAGATTTTGAATTGCTGACAATCCCGGGAATGGGCCACAGCGATGGGGGAACTTATGGAAGAAGGAAGAAGCGGGACTTTTTTGTGAAAAAGTTGCTGGAAGTAGATCCGCCGGGGCGGAATAAGGTGGCAGTGACGCAGTAGTGGCCCTTCGACTGCGCTCAGGGTGACAAAAGTGTAGCGCTCACCAGCCTTGTCATGCTGAGCGGACCGGGCCGCCGGGCGGTCGAAGCAAAAGGGCGATAACGCTACAAAGTACGGTTGCTATTAGCATTGTGCCTGCCCTTCGACTGCGCTCAGGGTGACAAAAGGGGCGCTCGGGGCGAATAAGGGGAAACAGGGTGACAAAAGTGTCGCGCTCACCAGCCTTGTCATGCTGAGCGCAGTCGAAGCAAATGGCGACCACGCTACAAAGTACCGCTGGATGCAGCATTGTGCTTGGCCCTTCGACTGCCCGGCGGCCGAAGCAAAATGCGAGATGCCTCGTGCACTATCGCTATCAATAAAACCCATGAATCATGAAAAACCTTTTACTACTCTTCATTTGCTTTATCATTCTCGGCGGCTGTGCCAAGAAGCCAGGTTCAGGTAACAAATCTGTGACTTCTTCGGCAGAAGGCCGCCGGATCGAAATCCTGTTCCTTGGTCACGATAGTCGGCATCATTTTTCGGAAAAGTTCTTTCCAATGCTTTCCCTGCCGCTTTTTCAGAAAGGCATTAATCTTACTTATACTTCCGACCTCAATGATCTGAATCCTGAAACGTTGAGCCAGTATGATGGTTTGATGATTTATGCCAATCATAATACGATCACGAATGCGCAGGAAGCTGCTATGAAGGATTTTGTAGAAGGTGGAAAAGCATTGATTCCGCTGCATGCGGCTTCTTTCTGTTTTCAAAATTCGGATTGGTATATCAAAGCTGTCGGGGCGCAGTTTAATACGCATAAGTATGGAACATTCACTGCACCGATTACAAAGCCGGAGCATCCGGTTATGGCGGGTTTGAAACCGTTTGAAACCTGGGACGAGACTTACGTTCACCACAAGATCAATCCCGACATTGAGGTATTGCAGGAACGCATTGAAGGCGATCACCACGAACCCTGGACGTGGGTGCGGACGCAGGGAAAAGGACGTGTTTTTTATACTGCTTACGGTCACGACGAGCGTACCTGGAAGCAGAAAGGTTTCCACGATCTGGTTGCAAACGGGGTAATGTGGGCTGTGAACGACAAGGCGAAAGAAAGTCTGGCGCAATTCAGATTGCCCGTAATGGAGTTTAAAGATGCCGAAGTTCCCAACTATGAAAGACGCGATCCGGCTCCGAAATTCCAGCTTCCATTATCTCCTGCCGAATCACAAAAACTGATCCAGGTACCTGTTGATTTTGATTTGCAACTATTTGCTTCCGAGCCGGATATCGTAAAACCTATTGC
Organism: Dyadobacter sp. Leaf189; assembly: GCF_001424405.1. GTDB lineage: Bacteria > Bacteroidota > Bacteroidia > Cytophagales > Spirosomataceae > Dyadobacter. Next base: position 569,920 of record NZ_LMPS01000001.1, on the reverse strand, counting down.
CATGGCGTGGGATGAAAAAGGCAGACTCTGGATCATTGAAACGGAAGATTACCCCAACGAAATCCGCAATGAAGAAGGTACCGGTAAAGACCGGATCAAGATTTGCGAGGATACCAATGGCGACGGAAAAGCGGACAAGTTTACCGTTTTTGCCGACGGACTGAATATCCCGACCAGCCTCACTTTCGCAAATGGCGGTGTGATCGTAGCGCAGGCGCCGCATTTCATTTTCTTCAAAGATACCAATGGAGACGACAAGGCCGATGTTCGTGAAAATATCATCAGCGGCTGGGGCAAGAGCGATACGCATGCGGGCCCATCGAATTTGAAATATGGCTTGGATAATAAGGTTTGGGGTGTTTTGGGATACGCGGGTTACAGAGGCGATGTGAATGGAAAAGCGACGAATTTCAGTCAGGGTATTTACCGTTTTGATACCAATGGAAAAAACCTGGAATACATCGGCCGCACTTCCAACAACACTTGGGGACTCGGTTTTTCGGAAGATTTCGAAGTATTCATTTCAACAGCAAATGGTAATTACAGCGGGCATTTTGCGATGCCGCTCGAATATGTAAAACGTTCGGTGGCCGACGGATCAGGGAATACGGTGTACAAGCTGGATTCGCATTACGATATGAATTACCTCACACCTGCATTGCGCCAGGTAGATTTCCACGGTGGGTTTACAGCTGCTGCCGGACATAATTTATACACCGCCCGCAATTTCCCGAAATCCTATTGGAACAATACTGCATTTGTTTGCGAGCCGACAGGTCGCTTGCTTTACCAGGCAAGATTAAACCCGAAAGGCGCGGGTTACAAAGAGAAAAATGGCTACAATTTGCTGGCCAGTTCCGACGAATGGTTTTCACCGGTTCACGCCGAAGTTGGTCCCGACGGGGCCGTGTGGGTGGCCGACTGGTACAGCTTCATTATCCAGCACAACCCTACTCCACGAGGATTTGAGAATGGAAAAGGCAATGCTTATATCAATCCGCTCCGGGACAATAAACACGGACGTATATACAGGGTGGTTTACAAAAAAGCAAAATCTTATTCACCGGTAAAACTGGATAAAAATGACGGAGCCAGCTTGCTAGCTGCATTGAAAAACGACAATATGTTCTGGCGCACTACGGCGCAGCGGCTGATCGTAGAAGGGAAACAAACTGCATTGATCCCCGAGCTTTTGAAGATTGTAAATGATCAGACTGTCGACGAAATCGGCCTCAACAGTCCCGCTGTGCATGCATTGTGGACTTTGGATGGACTCGGCGCTTACGAGACGAACGAGACGGCTTACCATACTTTGGTGCGCGCAGTTCGTCACCCGGCCGCCGGTGTTCGCAAGAATGCAGTGAAGCTTTTACCAAGAAACGACAAAACGCTTTCTGCATTAAAATGGACAAAGTCTCTGGAAGATCCCGACCTGAAAGTGCGCCTTGCAACCGTGCACGCATTGACGGATTTACCGGCCTCGGAAGAGATCGGCAGAATGCTTTATCTGGCTGGTCAGGATTCTGAAAATGCGGCGGATGAATACCTGGCACAAGCCATTTTTTCAGGCGTGATCAAGCATGAAGCTGGATTTAAGAATGCGGCTGCAAAGCTCAAAGATTCCACATTAACTGCGCGCATTGAGCGGGGTTTGGTTCAGGAAACTTATGTACTTAACCTCTGGTCGCCGCCCATTTTTCCTCCTGATATTGCTAATAAAGAGTTGCAGATCAAGGCGATTATTACCAAAGCCGACGAGGAACTTTCAGGCGTGGTTGCTTCGCAGGGGAATAAAGAGAATGGATACAGCCTCTTTATCGACAATGGAAAATTGCATTGGCTGGTCAAACAGAATGGAAAATCTTATCAGGTTACTTCCACGAAAAAGGTACCAGACGAGCGTTTCAATGCATTCGCAACGCTTTCTGAAAATGGAGAAATGACATTGGCGATCGAAGACGAAACGCCTGTGAAAGGAAAAGCGGCCGGGCTTTTTACCAAACCATTTACACCGGACGAAATCCGCCTCGGACGTGATTTGAGGGACGAAAACCGAGTGGGAGAATACAGTGAAAATTTCAGGCTCAGAGGTTGGCTGGATATCAAAAGCACCTTGCAGTTGAACCAGATCGTAAAGGATAAGTCGGACAAAAAAGTCGCTGCTATCACCGCTGAAACGCCAGCTCAGGTCAAAAAGGGAATCGGCGAGCCAGTGATGATCAAACTCAAAACGATTGAGCATGAAATGAAATTTGACAAAAAGGCTTTTACCGTAAAAGCAGGCCAGAAAGTGACAATCCAGTTCACTAACCCTGATTTTATGCAGCATAACCTGCTGGTAACTACGCCTGGCAGCCTTGAAAAAGTAGGTGCCGCAGCCGATCTGCTGGCGAGAGAATCCAATGCGATTGCCCTGAACTATGTACCGAAAATACCCGAAGTACTGCACGCAACAGAGCTCGTGAGCCCGGAAGGAAATGCAACGCTCGTATTTATAGCGCCCGACAAGCCGGGTGAATATCCCTACCTCTGCACCGTCCCCGGGCACTGGCGGATCATGAATGGAACTATGAAAGTAGTCGCGAACAATACAAAACGATAAGCCTATGAAAAAGAAGATTTCTCCTGAAAATTCTTTCACCATCTAACTTAAAAAACATGAATAGACTATTATCTAACTTGATCCAGGAAATACCGCGCCGGCTGCTTTGCAGTCTTGCATTGGTATGCCTATTATCCGGTCAGCTGCTGGCTGCCGAACGTGAAATTTCGGGCAAGATCGTATCCGCCGAGGATAAAAATCCGCTGCCGGGTGTGACTATTATTGTGAAAGGAAATAATTCCATTGGAACAGCCACTGACACCGAAGGAAAATTCAAACTGACCATTCCTGATGAAGCTACTTTGATCCTGAGCTACATTGGTTATGTGAGCCAGGAAGTGGTAGTAGGCAGCCAGAGCGAACTGATCATTGAAATGGCGCCAGATCAGAAACAGCTTTCGGAAGTGGTGGTTATCGGTTACGGAACGCAGAAAAAAGGCGATGTGACCAGCTCAGTTGCGAGTATTAAAAGAGAAGATTTCATCAAAGGAACCGTGCGCGACGCTGCGCAGCTGGTGCAGGGAAAAGTCGCTGGATTACGTATTACCACGCCCAGCGGCTCGCCCAGTTCAAACACGCAGATCAATCTGAGGGGTATCAACTCGATCAATGGAAACTCTGACCCACTTGTTTTGATCGACGGTATTCCGGGCGGTTTGAATACAGTTGCGCCGGAGGACATCGAGTCTGTAGATGTCTTGAAAGACGGATCAGCGGCTGCGATTTATGGAACGCGCGCCACCGGCGGAGTTATTCTGATCACAACCCGTAAAAACCGGGGTACCTCGCGTGCAACCGTTGAATATTCCAATTATGTGAATATCCAAACCATCGCGCGCAGACCAGAGCTGTTTACCGGCGACGATTACCGCCAAAAAATCAGTGAAGGCATTGACTATAAAGATTACGGCGGCAATACCGACTGGCTTGACGAGATCATGCAAAAACCTGTCAGCCACAACCACAACCTGACTTTCTTCGGCGGAAACAGCACGACCAACTTTACAGGGTCTGTCAACTACCGGAACTGGGAAGGTATCTTTTTGAGGTCTGGACAAAACCGGTTTACAGGCCGCGCAGACCTGAACCACGCGATGTTTGACAACAAACTGAAAACAAACATTCAGATCATCAACCGCATTACCAGCACGAACGGTGCGGTGAGTCCGGCTGACAACGATGCAGCGTACGGTTACATTTACCGCCAGGCAATTATCCGTAACCCCACCGACCGTGTGAGAACGGAAACAGGTGGGTGGCAGGAGCGTGACGGTTATTTTTACGAAAACCCGGTTTCCCTCATCAACGAGTCGAACTACGATGCCAAATTCAAAGAAATGCGGATGAGCGGAAGTCTGGACTATGCGCCTATCGCGGACCTGAACTTCAAATTATTGGTTTCCAATGTACAAAACAGCAACCTGGAAGGCGGCTCGACGACATTCAACCATACGGCGACACGATTGAGCAACCAGAACGCAACCGCATACCGCAGCACTTACGCAAACAATGAAAACCTGCTGGAATTGACCGGTAATTATGCCAAATCATTCGGTAAACACCGTTTTACATTGCTTGGCGGTTACAGCTGGCAGGATGCAACCTACGAAGCTTTCAGCGCGAGCAACTGGGACTTCCCGACTGACGCTTACGACTGGAACAACCTCGGCGCAGGTGGCGCTTTGCAAAAAGGCCAGGCTGGAATGGGAAGTACCAAGAACAAATGGCAACTGGCAGGTTTCTTTGGCCGCTTGACTTACAGTCTGGACGAAAAATACCTGTTTATGGCGAGTGTGCGCCGCGAGGGTTCTTCCCGGTTCGGGATCAACAACCAATGGGGTACATTCCCGGCGGCTTCTGTGGGCTGGCGGATCAGCAAGGAGAATTTCATGGCCGGACTTTCAGGTGTGAATGAAATTAAGCTTCGTGCGGGTATCGGGGTTACGGGAACGATTGCCAGTGCGCCGTACCTGTCGCAGATCAGCTATAATTTTGACCGCGCACAAGGTGCATACATTGGTGGAAAATGGGTTCCAGGATTTATCCCAGCCCGTAACTTCAACCCAGATCTGCGCTGGGAGAAGAAGGAAGAGGTGAATGCAGGTATTGATTTTGGTTTTATGAAAAACAGGATCAATGGATCTATCGATTTTTACAGCCGCAAGGTGAAAGATCTGCTTTACAACTTCCCTGTGCCGGTTCCGCCTTACCTGACGAGCTCGATGCTGATCAATGCAGGTACGATGAAAAACGATGGGATGGAAATTCTTTTGAACCTTGTACCGGTGCAAACTGCGAACCTGCAATGGAATACCGGCATCACTTATTCTACCAACAGGAACAAGCTGGTAAGTCTTTCAAACGATCAATTTGAAGCAGCAAACGACTTTTTCGACGCGGGTTATACGGGCGAACCGATTCAGGTAAGTACGCACCGGGTGAAAGTTGGCGAGCCGATCGGACGGTTTTTTGTGTGGAAATCGGTAGGTGTGGATGATAAAGGCGCGTGGCTGATCGAAAATAAAGACGGAGAGATTATCCCGATCGCAAATGCAACTCCGGAAGACCGTCAGTATTATGGAAATGGTATTCCAAAGCACATAGTGGGCTGGAACAACTCGGTACGTTTCAAAAGCTTTGACCTGGCTGTGAATATGCGGGGCGCATTCGGATATGATATTCTGAATTTCCAGAGCATGTTTTACAACAATCCAAGGAACAAAGCTTACAATATGCTCAAAACTGCCTACGATCCGATCGACGGGAAAGTGCTGAACAGTGACCTGGTTTATGTTTCCAATTACATTGAAAAAGGTGATTACTGGAAAATTGACAACGTGACACTGGGCTATACTTTGCCGGTGAACCTGATCAAAGGAATGAAAAACGCACGCGTATTCGTGTCGGGACTAAACCTGGCTACGATTACCAAGTACTCGGGAATCGACCCTGAGGGTGTATCCATGACCGGCTTTTTCCCTGGCAGCGACCAGCGTGACAAGTACCCTACAACACGCACTTTCACAGCTGGACTTAGCGTAAACTTCTGATCCAAAATCTTGAAAACAATGAAAAATAAATCCACCAGATATATCATTTTAGCTTCCATGCTCGGCGTGGCTACCTTGTCGTGTACCGATTTGAATGAGGAAGTGTATTCAGAAGTATTGTCTAGTACTTACCAGCCGACTGAAAAAGACCTGCCTGCGATCGTAGCGCCTGTTTATTCTTCATTGCGCGGCTTGATGCTCGGCTGGCAAGGTTACTTCGATTTGCAGGAAGAAGCAGCCGACGCCATCATCACGCCGGTACGTCCAAACGGCTGGGACGATGGCGGTACCTATCGCCGGATGCACCAGCACACGTGGACTTCATTACAATGGCAGCCTGAGAATGCGTGGCAGAGTGCATTCCGCAGTATAACTACTGCCAACCGGGTTTTGTCACAAATTGAAGACGGGGACATACCTCTTACAACCGGTAAAGAACAGATCCAGGCTGAGCTGCGGGCGGTGCGTGCATTTGCTTACTATCTTTTGCTTGACAACCACGGTAATGTGCCGATCGTGACCGATTTCAAGGATATTAACCTGCCAAAGCAAAGCACGCGGAAGGAAGTTTATGATTTTGTGGTAAAAGAACTGACAGAAGTCATGCCGAACCTGAGCGACAATGCGGCTACTACTTACGGTCAGATGAACCGCTGGGGCGCGAAAACGCTTTTGGCCAAAATATACCTGAATGCACAGGTATACACCGGAACAGCGGAATGGGCGAAGGCAATAGAGCAAGCTGATGAAGTGATTAAAAGTGGCAAATACACGTTGGATGCAAACTATTCGGATGTTTTCACGTGGACTAACTTCAACTCGAAAGAGATCATTTTCGCGATTCCTTATGATGAGATTTATGGTACCGGAAACCAGATCCACATGAAAACGCTAGATCCTCTGAGCCGCTCGGTGTATCCGATGAATGCAGGTCCATGGGGCGGAAACTGCGCGGTACCTCAATTTATCGACACTTACGACGCAGAAGACGGTCGCCTGGCGGATAGCTGGATCATGGGCCCGCAGAAAAATGCAACAACCGGCGCAGTGGTAATTACTTACTCCAAAACGGTTCCCGGAATGGACAAAACTGCTTCTACCGACGGATATCGCATTGGTAAATACAAGATCAAGCCAAATGCAACGGGCAGTCTGGACAACGATTTCCCTTTCCTGCGCTACGCGGATGTGTTGATGATCAAGGCGGAAGCATTGCTTCGCACAGGCAAAGCGGACGAAGCGGCTGCACTGGTGAGCCAGGTACGCGCACGCGCATTCAAGGCAAATCCTGCAAAAGCCACAGTTACCGGCGCAGACCTGATGAAAGGCAGCAAATACAACTACGGCTACCAGGCGGCAGACGGTACCATTACCGAGCGCCAGGGTGGTGACGATGTGAAATTTGGCCGATTTTTGGATGAACTAGGCTGGGAATTTGCAGCAGAGGCGCACCGCCGCCAGGATCTGATCCGCTTCGGGATTTATGAAACCAAGAAATGGTTTAACCACAGACCGCAAGCCCAACAGCGCGCATTGTTCCCAATTCCGCAAAATGAAATTGATAAAAACCCGAATCTGAAACAAAATCCGGGCTACTGATAATACATTCTGATTAGGTTAGTAGTTTTAATCTTGCTCGAAAACAAAGTTTTCGAGCAAGATTTTTTTGTTTAAAATAGGCTTCCGCCACGTTGCGGCGGCGCTATAAATTATATTGCAAACTCAAACAAGCAGGGCACGCATTCACAGCGGGTGCCGCATTTAAATTCAGAAATTATGTTTTCCAAAGAAACCTATATACAGAGACGCCAGCAGCTTAAATCGAAAGTAGGAAGTGGCCTGATCCTGTTCCTCGGCAATGAGGAATCGGGTATGAACTATCGTGATAATGTTTATCCATTTCGTCAGGACAGCACTTTTCTCTATTATTTCGGTTTAGATATCGCGTCCATTCACGCGGTAATTGACATTGATAATGATCAGGAAATCATTTTCGGAAACGAGCTCACGATTGATGATATCGTGTGGACTGGCCCGAAAGAGCCGCTTACTGAAAAAGCCGCAAAAGCGGGTATTACGCAGGTAAAGTCGCTCTCCGCCATCAGAAGCTTTTTGAAGAATGCTTTGGATAAAAAACAAAACATTCATTTCCTGCCTCCTTACCGCGGCGATCACTACCTGCAACTACAGGAATGGCTGCATATATCTCCTGCCGAAGCTGCTCAAAAGGCATCGGTCACATTGATCAAAGCCGTAGTGGCCATGCGTAATTACAAAACTGCCGAGGAGATTGCTGAAATGGAAAAGGCGGTAGATACTTCTGTGGATATGCACCTGGATTTTATGCGGAACACGCGTCCGGGCATGACGGAAAAGGAAGTGGCGGGCAAGCTGCAAAGTATTGCAATTGGCGCTGGCGGCGACATTTCTTACCCGATTATCCTGACCGTAAACGGCGAAATCTTACACACGCACACGCGTGATCTCGCAATGCGCGAAGGACAAATGGGCTTATGCGATGCGGGAGCTGAAACCGCTATGCGCTATTGCGGCGATTTGACACGCACAATTCCAATGGGCAAGCAGTTTTCAACGCTGCAAAGGGAAATGTACCAGATCGTGTTGGATGCACAGAATGCAGCCATTGCGGCTTGCCAGCCTGGTATTTTGTTTAAAGATGTGCATAAGCTCGCAGCGACGAAGCTGCTGGAAGGACTGAAATTACTGGGTGTAGTCAAAGGCGATGTGGAAGAAGCTGTTACAAACGATGTGCATACCCTATTTTTCCAATGCGGGCTCGGTCACATGATCGGGCTGGATGTACATGATATGGAAAACCTGGGTGAACAATATGTAGGTTACACCGAAGATCTGGTAAAAGGAACCACATTCGGCTGGAAATCGCTGCGCCTGGGCCGCGCGCTGGAACCTGGCTTTGTGGTAACCGTAGAGCCGGGGCTCTATTTAATCCCAACCCTGATCGACCGCTGGAAAGCCGAGAACAAACTGGCCGATTTTGTGGATTACAACAAACTGGAAACGCTGCGTGACTTCACCGGAATCCGCATTGAAGATAACATTCTGATCACGGAAACGGGCAACAGGATTTTAGGAAAGCATTTGCCGAAGGAAGTAGCGGAAGTGGAGGCGTTGCGGTGATTTGGGGCTTGAACCTTAAAAGACTAAATTTCAATACATTTTGGTTAAATTTGGTTGAAGATAAAAAACACAGGATATGAACAGCACACTGGTAAATGGCTACATCGGGCTACTAGATAGTCTTAGCCTGGAAGAAAAACTTGACCTTATATCCAAGTTAAGCGCGTCTGCAAAACAGAATATTGTAGACAAGAAAAGTGCATTCAGAAATGCTTTTGGTGCATTTGATTCAAAGAAAACTGCTGATGAAATTATTGACGAAATCAAGAGCAGCAGAGTTGCCACTCGGGAAATCGAATCATTTTGAAGAAATATCTGATTGATACGAATATTGCCATTTACTATATGAAGGGCAAGTTCAATCTGGAAAGGAAGTTCGAAGAATTGGCAGAGGAACATTGCTACATATCAGAGATAACGCTTGCGGAGCTGAAATTTGGCATCGAAAAAAGTGAAAGACCCGAGAAGAACAGACAGGTTTTGGAACAATTCCTAACCGGGGTAAAAATTCTTCCTATTTTTCATTCATTGGATCTGTATGCCAAAGAGAAAGCGCGTCTCCAAAAGGCAGGCATTCCACTCGATGATTTTGACTTGTTAATTGGTGTAACATCAGTCACACACCAATTGATAATGGTAACAAACAATACAAATCATTTCAAAAGAATATCGGACATTCAATTGGAGGATTGGACAATAAGTTGAGCATTTCATTCCCCTCCCTTGCTCCATCCTGCAAAAATCGCCTTTTGCAATTCTGTCGGGTTGTCCATTGGTGTTATGGTGAAGGCTTTTTCAATCCGCTTTACAGTTACTCCGTCTTTTGTTTCTGATATCTCTTTAGGACTAGTATCAATATCCAGCCCGGCGTAGCCCAGGTACTTTTTGTAGTCTGGCTCGGCTGTTGTGTAAATGTAGCTGAACAGTTCTTCCAGCGGGTTGCCGGCTACTTTTGCGATGGTTTCGCGGAGTTCGTTTTCGGTGAAGCCGCGGTTTTTCTTTTTGTAAAAATCATTGTAAAGCTTCCGCATTACATTATCAAGTGATTTCTTGTTCTGGGTTTCATGCCGGATCGCAAAGTCAAATAGCAGCCCGACAACCGGACCTTTCTGATACACCGAAATCGTTTTATTCACCTCATCGCCAGTGCGCCCGAACGGACCATCTGACCAGGTTTGAGCACTTGCCTGCGCGAGTGACTGATGAAGTCTGCCAGGCTTGTTTTCCACATTCGAAATCTGGTTTTTGAAAAATTCCAGCATTTTATCAGTAGTATAGAGCCCCGCTGCTTTCATGATCAGCGGCTCGTAATACACCGTCAATCCTTCCGAAACCCACAACATATTTGTGCGGCTGCCATTTTCATAGTCAAACGGGCCTAGCTCCACAGGCCGGATTCTCTTTACATTATAGTGATGAAAATACTCGTGCGTAATAAAACCCAGCATTCCATCCCAGCCTCGCGCATTGAGCTGCTCGCCGCTGAAACTGATTGTGGTTGAATTCAAATGTTCAATCCCGCCCTGCCCGGGACCAATCGCGATAAACGTGTAATGTTTATAAGGAATATCGCCGATCAGCGCGGAAGCTTTTTCAACGATTTTCCTGATATCTGACATTAATTTTGCCTTATCAAATTCCCCAAGCTTATAGCCGATAAAACGGTGCGGAATTCCCTTTACTTCAAATGCAGGTAATTCTTCGAGGTTACCGATCAGGAATGGGCTGTCGTACAGAATATCAAAATCAGGAGCGGAGTAGGAAAAACGCTTTTTTGCAATGGAGTCCAGGCCAGTCGCCACCCTGTCCCACTCTTTATAAGGCACGATGGTCACTTCTGCGGGCGTTTTGATTTTTTGATCCACATACATAAACACACTTGCCGGTGTAATGTAACCGTGTTCCGCATCGAGATAGCTCGTCGCAACGAATTTGCGCGTGGTTTTCACATCGTATTCTACAGTAAGCCGCTTTACAGCTTTTGTCGGGATCACCCAGCCCGTTTTACCTGACCGTTTCCATTCCAGCGCATTCCCATCTGAGTCTTTAACCGAAAACTCCGCCACATTATCAGCATAATTCATCAGCTGGTAGTAACCCGGTGTCCAGTCCGGCATTTTGAGTACTAAACTGTCCGACTTTTCAGGTTTATAATCGAGTGTTACATGGAAAGTGTGGCTTGCCGGATCTTCCATTGAAACAACATATTTCATTGGCTCCCGGGCAAAAACCAGGCTGCTCACTATTGAAAAATAGCAGATTAAGAACTTCATCGGTAAAAATTTGGGTGCTATCTCTTGCTTCCTGGCTGGGCCTGAGGCGCGGGCATCGGCTTTCTGGGAATTTTCTGATCCATTTGCGCGGTATTGTACACAAATGCAGCCACTACCACTGCCATTTGTTTCAGATCGTCCATTACCAGGCGCTCGTAAGTATCAGCGTTGGTATGGTGCGTGCGGGTTCCGTATTCAATTCCGTCCTGAATAAACTGGAAACCCGGCAGGCCCAATGCATCAAATGCGAGGTGGTCCGTACCTCCGGTAATGCGCGAAGTAACGGTCGGGTGATCAATGATATCAGAGAATGCATTCAGCCATTTGTCAAAAATCGGGCGGGCGCCTTCATTGCCCTGCAGGTAAATTCCACGAATGCGGCCGGTACCGTTATCAATGTTGTAGTAAGCAGACAGTTTCTCGTGCGCCGGCAGCAGCTTCATCGTTTCCATATCGCCGAATGTATTTTTCACATAAAAACGTGATCCGTACAAACCCTGCTCTTCACCCGACCAAAGTGCGATCCTGATCGTTCTGCGCGGCTTCAAACCTGCCGCCTGCAAAATCCTGACAGCTTCCATCATCACCGTGCAACCCGCCGCATTGTCCGTCGCGCCGGTAGCGCTGTGCCACGAATCAAGGTGGCCGCCGAGCATGACGATTTCGTCTTTCAGCTTGGGATCAGTACCGGGTATTTCGGCGATTACATTGCCTGTTGTTAATTTTTTATCGTAAAAAGTAGTAGCGGATTCAGCTTCCAAAGTAACCGGGACACCATCTTCCACCAGCCGGGCAACAAGTCCCGCGTGCTCAGGCGCTACTTCAAATGCAGGTCCGGCCAGTGGTGCATTCCCTTTAAAAGAAGCCCCATTGCTCGTGAAGAAGGTACCGTGCTTACCCATGCGGCCGGCAATTTCCAGCTTAACCTTCTGCGACTTCAATGTACTGTCGACCCGGCTCCTGAAAGAGCGCATCGTCCGCATTCGTTCGGCTTGCTCGGGCGTAAAGTTGTTCTGACCAAATGGAACAGAATTGGTCATTTTCTCAAGATCCTCAGCTGTATAACGTTTGGCATCGGGCGTGAAGCTCGGGTCTGTGCTGGCATTTCCTTTTGTCAGCACGATCTTGCCGTCGAGCTTTCCGTCCGCATACTTTTTCAGGTCCTCTTCATTCTGAATATCTACCACAACCACCTCGCCTTTAATCAGCCCTGCAGTCCCGGAAGTCCAGGCTTTGGGGATAGCTATAAACGGCATATAATAAGGTTTGGTCATTGCCAAGTAACTTTTTTCTACCTGCCAACCCTTTCCGAATTCGCCCCATTCTTCCAGTCGCGCATTCTGTAATCCCCATTTCTTCATCTCGCCTACCGACCAGTCTGCCGCGCGCTGAAAGCCCGGAGAATTGGTAAGTCTAGGCCCGGAAACGTCCGTCAGCTGATGGGCTATCTCGGCAACTTTCGAGTTTTCAAGACCTTCCTTACGGATTTTGTCGATAGCTGCCTGGTCCATTTCCTGAGCGATCGCCAGCCCGGGAAAAAACAGCAGAAATGAATAAAGAGGGAATTTCATATGTGTTAAACTATGTCTGTGGTCGTAATATCTTTTTTACCGATGAAATAGTAAACCGGAATACCAAGCAACACAATGATCAATCCCGGCCAGGTGTATTCTGGTTTGTAAATAATAAGAAGCACGCAAAATGCTACGCCCATGACAATGTAAATGATCGGCAGGAACGGGTAGCCGAATGCTTTATACGGACGAGGCACATCCGGCATTTTCTTCCTCAATATAAATATTCCGATGATAGTAAGCATATAGAACACTACCACCACAAATGAGATCATATCCAGCAGGTTACCATACTTTCCACTCAGGCTCCATAAACAGGCAATCAAGCATTGAATCCAGAGACCAAATTCCGGTACCGAGTTCTTGTTTAAAGTCCCGACCTTCTTGAAAAACATTCCGTCCTTCGCCATGGAATAATACACGCGCGCACCTGACATAATCAGTCCGTTGTTACAGCCGAACGTCGAAATCATGATCATAACCGCGATAATGATCGTTCCTGCGTTTCCGAAAATAACGTGGGAGGCAGTTACCGCAACCCTGTCTTTATCAGAAGAAGCAATTTCCTGTAAAGACAAAACGCCGGTGTACATTACATTGGTCAAAAGATAAATCACAGTAACGATGATGGTACCCAATGCAAGGCTCAGTCCGATGTTACGTTGTGGGTTCTTGATCTCGCCAGCAATAAAAGTTACATTATTCCACGAATCACTGCTAAAAATAGACCCAACCATCGAAGCTGCTATCGCGCCGAATGCGGCTATGGTTGTATAGGATTCAATGCTGCCATCGATATTCAGCTTGTGCAGGTCCCACATCGTGGCAGAGTCCCAGTTGGCTGCCCATATCTCGGGTTTCATAAAGAGCAGACCGAAAACGATCAGTCCCAGCAAGCTCAGCAGCTTCGTCAGCGTGAATGTGGTCTGGATGATTTTGCCGCCATTTACACCACGTGTATTAATAAACGTCAGCAGCACAATGAGCACGAGCGAGAGTAACTGCGCGGGTGAAATCTTGATAAAACCCAGATCAAATGCGACCAGGTCTTCACTGAACATCGGCAGCAGATAGGCCGTAAATTTGGCAAAAGCCACAGCCACAGCCGCAATCGTTGCGGTTTGGATTACTGTAAAAAAACTCCATCCGTACAAAAACCCGATCAGTGAATTATATGCTTCTTTGAGATAAACATATTGTCCGCCTGCTTTGGGAAACATCGCGCTGAGCTCACCGTAGCTCAATGCGGCCGTTAGTGTCATAAAGCCGGTGATCAGCCAAACAAACATCAGCCAGCCTACGCTTCCTGTATTTCTTGTGATATCCGCACTTACAATAAAAATCCCTGAACCGATCATGCTGCCAGCTACCAGCATGGTAGCGTCCATCAGGCCGAGCGAGGGTTTGAACGAGGTTTTTTCTTCAACAGGAGTTTCAGGCAACATACAGGGTTAGGTTTTAAAGGGCGGTTTATACAAAATGTAAGCTACGATATTATTTGAAACTATAAAACTTCCATTGGGTTTTGAATTCGCGCTTTAATGCCTGGTTTGTCAGCGTCGCGCGGAGCATTTCGATCGGCATATTATTCTCCTTCATCACAGCGTCATGAAATTGTTGGAAGGTCATTCTACCACTGTCTACCAATTCCTTTTTAAGACTGAAAATCTGCAACCCGCCGATGAGATAGGCGATCTGGTACAATGGACTGTAATTACCCTGAAACGAGCGACGCACTTCGCCTTCCGCATTCGCCCGCTCGTGCCCTACCCTGTCGACCAGAAAATCGATGCATTCCTGCGGTGTCCATTTACCGAGATGATAATTCAGCGAGAAGATAATGCGCGCGCAGCGGTGCATTCGCCAGAACAGCATCCCGATGCGTTCTTCCGGTGTTTTGGCAAAACCTTTGTCATACAGCAACAGCTCCCAGTACAAAGCCCAGCCTTCCGTCCAGAACGGCGTGCCGAATTCCTGGCGGTAAGACTTGTACCGGCTCCGCATGTAATACTGCAAGTGGTGACCGGGTACCAGCTCGTGGTGAACCGTGGAGCGTGAAAAATAAGGATTGTTACCGCGCATACTCATGAGCTTGTCCTCGTGGTTCATGGTATTGGTAGGATAGGAAATGATAATGTCGCGGCCGCCGAGAAAGAACGGATTGATCAGCTGGCGCTCTGGTGTCATCATCTGCATTCCCCAGGTTTCATCAGCGATCTCCGGGTATTGATACAGGTTGTTTTTGGTGATAAATTCCTTCGCATCGTTGTAGAGCTTCATGATCAATGCGGGCTGCTCGCCTTCCGGCACAAAGCTGTTTTTTACCTTTTCCTGTGCCTTTTGCCACTCGTTTCCAAAGCCCATTTCCTGCGAAGCTTTCAGCAATTCTTTGTCGCACCATGCAAATTCCTTGTTAGCCAGCTCAATCAGCTCCTCCGGCGTGTAGCTGATCATCTCAACACCCAGTTGCCTGATCAGCTCGTCGCGACCTATCGGTACTCCTTTAATGCCGCTTTTATCTTCTTTTTGCGTGGTATTGAGCTTGCCTTTGCTTTTGATCGATTTGGCATAAACTGTCAATGCACTGTCCAGAGCCTGGTAAGGCTTCGGCACCCACCAGGTAAACATCGGGTCATAACCATTGTAAAAGTCATAAACCCCTTTCAACCGCTCCTCCATTCCCTTGATCGCGTCTTCTGCGCGGGTAGCGAGGGGCATATCGATATTGTCAACCTTTTTCAGGGATTCGGAAGCGGCATTTACCTCTTTCAAAACTGAATTAAGCTCGGCTGCTACTTTCTGTCCTTCTACGGTAGCCCCGCGCCTGCGCTGTTTTTCCAATGCATAAATTTTGTCTGCAAAGGGAATGTACTTCGTAATGAGGCTGTATTCCTTCTCTTCCTGCGCAAGGCTGAACAGATGGTCATCGATATTTCTTTTTAACAAAATATAATCCACCTTGCCGTAAATGCTCATTGCATCAAAATCCACCTTGGAAAGCCTGGCCAGATAATCCTTATCTACTTCGGTCAGTCTTTTCCGCTGCTCGGGCGAGTTCAATACATAGGAAGGGGCCGCAAACCCGCGACCGCGAACGAGCATAGGAGAGTAAAAAGAACGCACCGCCTGAATATCCGCATCATACTGCATCACCAGCCCGGCCGTCTCGCTGGTTTGCTCGTAAAGGTTGAATTTTGACTTTTGGGCTGAGGAATTGCTGGCAATGCCCGTCAATACTATCGCAAAAAGAAGGTAATAGGAAAGTTTTCCCACGGGCGTGACATATTAAAGGTTAGGAATTATATAGGCTATAATTGTTGCGTGGTGCCTTTTGCCTCGACTGGGTGTTCTACGTACGAGTCGCATTGTGCCCTCCCTTCGACTCCGCTCAGGGTGACAAAGTCATATAGCAAACTAAGTATGCTTTGTCATGCTGAGCGCAGCGGCCGCCGCTGCGGTCGAAGCAACATGCACAACGCTTAATTATACCGCTCAGGATCGTATAACGCCGTACTTACAGAAGTAGCACTTCTATCTGCCAGCTCTGCTACTACTTTGCCGGTTGCCGGGCCGAGGCTGATCCCCATCATACCGTGGCCGCCTGCTACGATCAGGTTTTTCAGTTTCTTGCTATATCCCAGGTAAGGCAGTCCGTCTGGCGAGCAGGGGCGGAAACCGAACCATATTTTCTCTTTGGCAGGTACAGCTACATTCAACTCGGGGTAGTATTTCGGAATTGCATTCACGATCCCTTCCACCCGGTTCATATTGATCTTGTCATTCACGGCAGCGAGCTCCATTGTACCGCCAAAGCGAACTTGTCCGTTCATGGGCGTCACCGCAACGCGGGCTTCGATCAACAAAGCCGGATGTACAATCGGATGCGCTGCATTGGGCTGCATGAATGAATATCCCTTGCCAGGCATAACGGGAATAGAAAGTCCGGCGAGCTTCGCAAGCTGCGGCAGCCAGGTACCGCCCGTCATCACCACGATATCACCTTCGTATTTACCCTGCGAAGTTTCAACGGCCTTTATTTCTCCATTTTGAATGGAATAGCCGGTTACCTCTGCATTCGCCACGACTTTGGCACCTTTTGCTTTGATAAATTTCAGAAGCTGATTAAACAATGCAGTCGGATACAAATGCGCATCGCAATGGTAATGCACCGCACCTGCTACATCAAGCTTCAAGCCGGGCTCAATCGCTTGCACCTGCTCTCTGGAAAGCATTTCCACGTCCAGTCCAAGCTTTTGGGCATCTTTCCCCACGTGGATTTCTTCTTCACCTGCTTTCTCGGTTTTGTAAAGCATTAATATACCTTTTTCCTCAAGACCGAAATCAAATCCTTCTTCTTTCGCGAGCTCTTCATACAATTGCTTACTGAGCAAATGGTAATCGCGCAGGTATGGCGCGGCCCGCTCTACATTAGCGGGAGTTGCGCTTTTCATAAATTTCAATCCCCATGAAATCAGAGAGAAATCCAGGGAAGGTTTTACATAAAAAGGGCTGCGGCTATCAAACATCCATTTAATGCCTTTTGAAACCATTCCGGGTGCAGCAAGCGGAATAAAGTGGCTCGGCACGATCATACCCGCATTTCCATGTGAGCAGTTGTCGCTTAGATCCCCTTTATCGAGCAAAGTCACATTCCAGCCACTTTTCTGTAAATAATAAGCCGAAGCCAGCCCCATAATGCCTCCGCCGATGATTAGCGTGGTGCCTTTTTTGGCTGTCGGCTGTCGGCTGTCAGCTGTCGGCCTTTCGTGGGTGCTTGTCGGATTGATGGTTTGTGTTGAGGAAGTTGACATGGTGTCTTTATTGTTATGCTAAATCAAAAAGCTGACTGCCGACTGCCGACTGCCGACTGCCGAAGTAAAACCAACAGCTTCATCAAATAACCTGAAACCCATACGCGTACGGATCTTCTTCGTCGTCGATGAAAATGTTGTTGTAGCCTGTTACTACGGCCCAGCCTTCGATTCCTGGTATGATCGCGGGTTTGTTGCCTATTGTTACTTCGTCTTCCACAGTTCCGGTGAATTTGGAACCGATAATGCTTTCGTGGATGAATTTGTCGCCTTTTTTGAGCTTGCCTTTTGCGTGCCACTGGGCCATTCTTGCAGAAGTCCCTGTTCCGCACGGCGAGCGGTCAATGGCTTTATCTCCATAGAAAACGGCATTTCTGGCTGTCGAAGTCGGATCGATCACTGCGCCTGACCAAAGTATGTGGCTCAGTCCATTGATATGCTCATTTTCGGGGTGAACAAAGGTGTATTGTTCGTTCAGGCGCTTGCGTAGCACGCGTGACCAGCTGATCAGTTGATCGGCGGTGTAATCTTCCAAACCTTTGAAATTCTCCTGCGGATCGACGATCGCGTAGAAGTTACCTCCGTAAGAAACGTCAACCGTCAATGTCCCCAGGTCAGGGCATTCCACTGTGAGGTTCTCGGCTGCCAGAAAAGACTTGATATTAACCAGCTTGACAGAAGTTACTCTTTTGCCTTCCTGCTTATATTCCACCAACACCAATCCGGCAGGTGTTTCCAGCCGCAGCTTTCCCGGTACTTTGGGCGTTACCAATCCTTCCTGAATGGCAATAGTTACTGTACCAATCGTGCCGTGGCCGCACATAGGCAGACAGCCGCTCGTCTCAATATACAACACGCCAATGTCATTGGCAGGATCAACAGGCGGGTACAGAATGCTCCCACTCATCATATCGTGACCGCGCGGCTCAAACATCAGCCCTTTACGGATCCAGTCAAATTCTTTCAGAAAATGAAGCCTGCGCTCCATCATACTATTCCCATTCAGCAAAGGACCGCCGCCAGCGACTACGCGAACCGGGTTGCCGCAGGTATGAGCGTCGATACAAAAAAAAGTTTTGCGCATTGTTATGATTACTTCGGCTTTCGGCTGTCGGCTTTCGGCCTTTTTTTAATTTTAATAAAACTAGATACCCCGCTTAATAGCCGAGGTACCTAAAAGCTGACAGCCGAAAGCCGACAGCCGAAGTATTTAAACCGCCTCCCTCGTCACCTCATTATTCACCGTCCGCCATATTCCCAGGGGATTAGCGTTTTGCAATTCTTCGGGCAACAGTTCGTCGGGCCAGTTCTGGTAGCTCAATGGTTTTGTGAAACGTTTGATCGAATCCGGACCAACGGACGTGAACTGGCTGATGCTTGAAGATGGGAACGGGCCGCCGTGGTGCATGGATTTGCATACTTCCACGCCGGTTGGGAAATTGTTGAAAATGATCCTTCCGCACTTATTCCGGATCACACTGATCAGTTCAGGATTTTGTGCCAGATCTTCATTTGTCGCGAGTAAGGTAGCGGTAAGCTGACCGTGCAACTTTTCGGCTACTGCCAGTACTTCACTCGCGTCTTTGCATTGAACGATCAATGCGAACGGACCAAAAACTTCGGTTTGCAGCTCGTCATTGATCAGGAAGTCTACACCGGAAACGGTAGCGACTGTCGCTGCTCCGTAACCTTCTTCGGCTTCGGCGGTAGCAGCAGACAGGATCTGCACACCATTCAGCCCGGTTACCTTTTCACGGTTGCTTGTATAACCCTTCGCAATGCCCGCATTGAGCATCGGAGCAGGCAGGGCTTTCAATATTTCTTCATTCAAACTCTCTACAAACTGATCTAAACCAGCGCCCTGCTCAGCGATTACCAGACCGGGATTGGTACAAAACTGACCAACACCTAGTGTTAATGAGCCTGCATATTGCTTCGCCAGTTCTGCCGCTGCTGTCTGCAATTTTCCCGAAAACAGAAAAACAGGATTGATACTTCCCATTTCGGCAAACACAGGAATGGGCTCCGCACGCTTGCTTGCTGCTTCCACCAACGCCAGACCGCCGCGGTTTGAACCTGTAAATCCAACTGCTTTGATCACCGGGTGTGTTACCAATGCCTGCGCCTCCTCATTGGTCTCGCAAAAGATATGAGAAAACGTACCGGCAGGAAAACCACTCTTTTCAACTGCCCGCGATATCGCGTCAGCCATCATTTGCGACGTTTTCGGATGCCCGGGATGCGCTTTTACCACGACCGGACATCCGGCTGCGATCGCGCTGGCAGTATCTCCACCTGCCGTTGAAAATGCAAACGGGAAATTGCTTGCCCCGAAAACAGCTACCGGACCGAGCGCTACATTGGTTTTACGGATGTCAGGCTTGGGCGGAGTTCTGTCCGGATTGGCAGTATCAATGCTTGCGTCCAGGCTGTACCCTTTTTCAAGCGCTTCTGCGTAGCTTCTCCACTGGAAGATCGTCCTGGCTTTTTCGCCTGTCAGTCTCGCCTCCGGCAAATTCGACTCTTCACGGGCAGTTTGTATCAGCTCGGGGCCAAGTGCTTCAATCTCGTCGGCGATCGTGCGCATTAGCTGAATGCGGCGGGCTATCGGATATTTTTGTATTTCTAGGAAGGCTTGCTGTGTTATTTGCAACAGGTTTTCTAGCGTTTTCTGGAATGTGTTCATTTTGATATATTTTGATGTGGCTTGAAAAGGCGGCTCCTGCGGAGTCCTTATTTTCCAAAACTACATTTTATCTAGAAAAGTCCCCTCTGCTAGCCTTGTCACCGATGTTTCGTCACTAGGCGACTGGTTCGCTTGCGGCTGCACCTGCTTGTTACCGATATTACGTCGCTATGCGACTGATTGGCTTGCGGGCTAGTTTTAAGGAATCTTAAACCTGACATCAAGCCCCATCGGGGCAAAATATCGGCACCACAACTATGCATACTTCCACCTGCCCCATCGGGGCAACATATCGGTAACAGCTGCTCTGCATACTCGCACCTGCCCCATCGGGGCAAAACATCGGTAACCGCAACTATGCATACTCGCGCCTGCCCCATCGGGGCAAAATATCGGTAACAGCAACTATGCATACTCGCACCTGCCCCATCGGGGCAAAATATCGGTAACAGCTAATCCGTGACTATGCCAGAGCAGTATCCGCCGTCAGGTTAAGGTAATCGGGCAGCACTGGTTGTGTTTCAATGGCTTTATCGATAATAGCCAGTACCCTTTCTCTTTCCTCACCTTTGAGTACCATTCGGGGCGCACGTACATACGCTGAACCGATTCCGGCTCTTTCCGCGGCCAGCTTGATGTTCTGAACCAATTTAGGGTGAATATCGAGTTCCAGAAGCGGCAGGTACCAGCGGTAAACAGCCAATGCTTCTTTATAGTAACCTGCTTTTACGAGGTTAAAAATAGCAACAGTTTCTTTCGGGAATGCATCTACCAAACCGCCTACAACACCGTCAGCACCCAGCATCACTTCTTCCATGATCAGGGTATCAACGCCGCAGAAAATACGGAAACGATCTCCGAAGCGGTTAAACAGGCGCGTTACATTGCTTACATCGCGGGTAGATTCCTTAATCGCTACGACATTCGGCTCTTTCGCCAGTTCCTCAAACATTTCAAGTGTTACCTCGATCTTGTAATCGACCGGGTTGTTGTAGATCATCAAAGGCAAGGCAGTGCTCTGCGCGATGGTTTTGAAGTAAGTTACGGTTTCTTCGTCATCTGCTTTGTAGCGCATTGGAGGAAGCACCATCAAACCATCAGCACCGATAGTCTCAGCTTCCCTGGCAATGCTCACCGCCTCTGCTGTCGATTGTTCGGCGATACACAGCACGATCGGCATGTTTGCAGGAACCACATTTTTGGCATATTTAACCAGCTCCATTTTCTCAGCTCTGGTGAGGGTACTGGCCTCGCCCAGCGACCCGGCCACGATAGCGCCGCTGATGCCTGCTTCTATCTGGGCTTCAAGATTTTTGCCGAACAGGTCAAAATCAATTGTGTCATCTGCTTTGAATGGAGTTAACAACGCAGGAAAAATGCCATACCAGGATTCTTTGTTCATATCAATAAGTGATGTTGAAAATTCGAATAATGAATTTAATTCAAAGGTAAACGAATCAGGCGACGCTGCTTTCTCATGTTTTAATCAATTATTTACCGATTTTAACCTGGATCGAAATAGTTGCCTTCTTGCATTCATCAGCCTCTATTCTCCCGAAAAACAGATTTTATCGCTATTTTTGACACTCAAAGCAGGTTAATCCTGTTATTCCTGTAATTACAGTTCTACATTCCTTCTTACCCGAAGTCTTAACATTACTATTCAATTATGTCATCTTTTGAAAACAAGAGCGCTATCCGTGTACTGGTTGTAGGTTGCGGAAATATGGGCGCTTCGCATGCATTTGCTTATCAGCTGCTGGACGGTTTTGAAATCTGCGGGATCGTTTCTACCGGCAAAAGCAAAGAGGTTTTGAACGAGAAACTCGGCGGCGGTTACAGCCTGTACAGCGACTACGAAACTGCATTGCAGGAAACAAAGCCTGATGCCGTTTGTATTTCCACTTACCCGGATACCCACGAGGATTTCGCGATCAAAGCACTGAAAGCGGGCGCGCACGTATTTATTGAAAAACCGCTGGCCGATAGTGTTGAAGGCGCCAAGCGTGTCGTTTCTGCGGCAATCGAAGCTGGCAAGAAGGTGGTAGTGGGGTACATCCTGCGGGTACATCCGTCTTGGGCAAGATTTGTGACAGAAGCACAAAACCTGGGCAAACCGCTGGTTATGCGTATGAACCTGAACCAGCAAAGCCACGGCTATATGTGGGGCGTACACCGGAACCTGATGAAAAGCCTGAGCCCGATCGTGGACTGCGGTGTACACTATATTGATGTAATGTGCCAGATGACGCGCTCGACGCCACTTCGCGTGAATGCGATCGGTGCGAGATTGACAGAAGATATCCCTGCAGGAAATTACAATTATGGTCAATTGCAGATCTGGTTTGAAGACGGTTCAGTAGGCTGGTACGAAGCTGGCTGGGGACCGATGATCAGTGAAACTGCCTTTTTTGTAAAAGATGTAATCGGACCAAAAGGCTCTGCTTCCATTGTTGCCAAAGATGCGGGAGGTGCTGGTAAATCTTCTTCAGTGGAGGCGCACACCAAGACTGAGTCGATCCGCATTCACCATGCTGACCTGAACGACAAAGACGAATTTACACAGGAAGATACCTGGATTAACCTGGAAGACGAACCCGATCACCAGGAACTCTGCAACCGCGAGCAGCTGTATTTCCTGAAAGCAATTACCGAAGATCTTGATCTGTCGGAGCACTTGGAAGATGCAGTAAGAAGCTTACAGATCGCATTTGCATGTGATGAATCGGTACGTACGGGACGCACTGTGGATTTGATCTGATCAGCCGCAAGCCGGTAAATACATAGCAGTACAAAAAAGCCTCTTTGCAATATTGCAGAGAGGCTTTTTCTGTTTAATATCGTAAGTAACCTCTTGATTATTAACGTCTTAAAGGCCTGATTAAGTTGAAATTATGCAAACGTTTGCACAAATAATTATGTTTTGGCTATCGTAATAATAAAACTATGTTATAATATTGTAACTCCTTTTTAATACTTTATAATAATTCAAGCTGACACCATCAATTTTAAAGAACACTAAAGGAGCTGTTAGCAATCTGCTAAACTTCGCACCCGTGGTCAGAAAAGGCGTTTCATCACCGTACCTCCGTGATTAATTGAAAGAACTTGCCGGATTAATTTGAAAATCTTGAAAAACAATCAGCGCATCATTCTGGCCAAACCTAAATAGGAATAAAATCACATTTAATATCACTCTCATCGTTCTATACTCAATTTAACCAAAAATCCTTCTATGACTAAAAAATGAGCCAAGCTACAAAACCTAATTTATGAGAAACGTTTAACTAACCTTTAAATGAAAAATACCAATACCAAACAATGGTTGTTCCGCATGCGGGGCATCCGGAATTCTCTAGTACTCCTGCCCGCACTTTCATGTTCGGTCGTGGCAATGGCAGGTGTAGCTAATAACAACCGCACTTCAACTGTGATCGCAATCGATAAGACGATCAAAGGAAAAGTAACAGACAAGGAAAATGGCGAGGGACTACCTGGCGTGAACGTTGTTTTGAAAGGTACCAGCACCGGAACAACAACAGACGGCACAGGAAACTATACACTGACTGTACCTGACAATGGCGGAACACTTGTGTTCAGCTTCGTTGGATATGTAGGTCAGGAAGCAGAAGTAGGCAACAGAACTACAATCGATCTGGCAATGGAATCTGATTCCAAAGCACTTAGCGAGGTAGTTGTAATTGGTTACGGTACTGCCAAAAAATCTGATTTAACAGGTTCAGTAGGCTCGGTAAAAGAAGAGCAGCTGAGAGAAAGACCAACTCCTTCATTGAACCAGGCATTGCAGGGTAAAATCTCCGGTGTACAGGTGAACGTGAACTCCGGACGTCCGGGTGGTCGTTCCAACGTACGTATCCGTGGTTTCAGCTCGATCAACTCTTCTAACAACCCATTGTATGTGGTAGATGGAGTTATGCTGCCGCAGGGTAACCAGAACCAGCAAAGCCAGGCGATCGACTACATTAACCCAAATGATATCGTATCGGTTGAGGTTTTGAAAGACGCATCTTCTACTGCGATTTACGGAGCAAGAGGAGCAAATGGTGTGATCATGATCACGACCAGAAGAGGTAAAGCCGGCGAAGGCGTTATCACTTACGGTCTTGACCTGAGCGTACCTACTGCTGGTCCTAAGAGAGCGAAAGTTTTGAATGCCCAGGAGTATCTGGACGTTGAAGATCTTTCCTACAGAAACATGGAGAAGTTCGACAAGGCAGGTTGGGACGCCGGCAAGTATTTAACACATAATCCGCAGGTTCGCCGTGCAAAGCTGGCACTGGACCACCCTGATGTTTTTACAGTTACGACGAACCCTGACGGTACAAAAAAATACGCTCCTAACTACGACACCAACTGGTTTGACGAATCTACCCAGCACCGTGTTTCTCAAAACCACCAATTGGGTTTTAGCGGCGGTAACAACAAAACCACCTACTCGCTGTCACTTAACTACCGCGACGACCAGGGTCTGATCAAAACATCTTACCTGAAACGTTATGCAACCCGTTTCAGCATCGATGATCAGGTTAAAAAATGGCTTCGCATCGGAGGTACATTGAGCTACAACAATCAGGCGGAGAACCTGGTAGATATCAACGACGCAGTGCCTCGTCAGATGGTGGAAGATTTTCCTTTCCTTCCTGTTAAATATCCTGACGGGACATTTGCAAACAACCGTGACTATCCTGGTGCAGAAGGTGCTTTCAGCTCAGTTCACCGTTTGAACGGACGTAAATACAACCTGAACACGCAGACTACATTGGGTAGCCTTTATGGAAACGTTACCCTGGCGCCTGGTCTTGAATTCCGCTCGGTGCTTGGTGTTAACATCATCAACCAGGAAGTAAACCAGTCACAGACCCGTACTTTGACTCCTAACGAATTGGGTACTGCCAGAAAAGAGAACAGAAAAGAGACTTTCTGGTCTTGGGAAAACTTGTTGACTTACAACAAAACATTCGGAATCCACTCCATTAATTTGCTTGGAGGTATTTCATGGCAGGAAACCAATATTTCAACTACTGCTATTGGTGCACAAAGCTTCTCTACTGATTATTTCGGTTTTGATAACCTTGGTGCCGGTGCGGTTCTGCCTTCTTCGAATCCATATCTTTCAGGTGCTTCACGTTTTGCATTTAACTCTTACTTCGGTCGTGCAAACTATACCTTGCTTGAAAAATACCTTTTCACAGTAACAGGTCGTGCGGATGGTTCTTCGAAATTCGGGGATAACCACAAATTTGCATTCTTCCCTTCTGCTGCATTCGCATGGAAAGTATCTGACGAAGAATTCCTGAAAGGTAACACGCTTATTTCAAGCTTGAAACTTCGTACCAGCTACGGTTTGACAGGTAACTCGGAGATTCCTCCATACTCGTCACTTCCTTTGCTGAGATCTAACTACGCAGCTGTTTACGGTGACACACGTATCGGCGGAACCGGTATCAACAGGTTGGCGAACAACGATTTGCGATGGGAAAAAACCGCTCAAACCGACGGAGGTCTTGAAATTAGCTTCCTGAAAGGAAGAATCTCTTTCGAGGCTGACTACTACTACCGCAAAACAACCGACATGCTTCTGGATGCACCAGTTCCACGTACAAGTGGCTACGCGGTGATCAGAAAGAACATCGGTTCAATGGAGAACAAAGGTTTTGAATTTGCATTGAACACAGTAAACTTTGAGAGAGCTAACTTCTCATGGAATACCAACTTCAATATCTCGTTCAACAGAAACAAAGTATTGT
Organism: Dyadobacter sp. Leaf189; assembly: GCF_001424405.1. Taxonomy (GTDB): domain Bacteria; phylum Bacteroidota; class Bacteroidia; order Cytophagales; family Spirosomataceae; genus Dyadobacter. The sequence continues at coordinate 543,997 of NZ_LMPS01000001.1, read as the reverse complement.
CGCTGGCTACACCGGCTGATATCTTCGGAGTGGGTGGTCCTTCGATCACTAACCAAACCAGCATCCTGCGTGTAGGAGAGCCGGTGGGTGCATTCTGGGGTCTTACCCGTCTGGGTACATGGAGCGAAGCGGAGGCTGACGAAGCTGCTAAATTCACCAGCTACCGTGGTAACCTGCAAATGCTGCCTGGTGATATCAAATACAAAGACCTGAACGGCGATTACAAAATCACTGACGCCGACCGTTCGATCATTGGTAATGGTAGTCCAAAAGGCTGGGGAACACTTTCCAACTCTGTGCGTTTCGGAAACTTCGATATGACACTTGACCTGCAATTCTCGTACGGAAACGACCTGATGGACATGAACCTGCACGCTAGTGAAGACCGTCAGGCGCTTGCCAACAGCTACGCAACTGTACTGAATGCATGGACTCCGCAAAATCAGAATACAATGATTGCCCAGATCCGTGATACAAAAGCAGGTTACGTGACGAACGTAGATACGCGCTGGATCTTTGACGGTTCATTCCTACGTGGACGTAACTTGTTGTTCGGGTACAATTTCCCGTCGGAAATTGCCAGCAAAATGAAAATGAGCAGACTGAGACTTTACGTATCGGCTCAAAACTTCTTCCTGCTTAGCAAATACCCACACGGTGACCCAGAGCAAACGCCTATCCGTGGTGGAGATTCAGACAACGTATTCTCGCAAGGTATGATCTGGCACAGCTATCCAAGACCAACCACTTACATGGGAGGTATACAGGTATCATTCTAACAACCAGATTATTGGGATTATCAAAAATGAAATTCAGTATGAAACTATATAATAAAAACTTTTCTAAGCTACTGCTTTGCGCGGCGATCCTGCTCGGCCCGACAAGCTGCTCCGACTTCCTGGACGAGCAAGACCCGTCGAACCTTCAACCGGATACGTTCTATACCATTCCTGATCACGCGGAAGCGGCTGTTGCTGCTACTTATGCAGAGATGCGTTTCTACGGACAAGGTGCTGGTATTTTCTCAGCCAACTGGCAAATGCTGGAAGCCGTAACAGGTACAGCAACAACAGAAACCGGCCAGAACTCGGATCTGAACAACTTGTATGCATTGATCTACGATGGAAACACAGGTCACATCGCCAACTTCTGGAATGGTCTGTACCGCGTAATTGCGAATGCAAACCTGGCGATCGAAAAGATTCCTGGTATTCAGTTCCCTGCTGCAAATGAAGCGCAGAAAACACGCTTGATCGGTGAGGCAAGATTTCTCCGTGCGTGGGCGTATTTTTATGTGGTAAGACTTTGGGGTGACGCGCCTTTGATCACAAAGCCGCAAACTGCCGGTTCAGAAGATTTCTTCCCAACCAAAGCACCTCAGGAGGAAATTTACAATCTGATCGTGGAAGACCTTGCTGCTGCCGAAGCTGCTGGTCTGGCTGATTTCAACACCAACGGACGTGCTTCTAAAATGGCTGTGAAGTCGTTGATGTCAAAAGTATATCTGACAATGGCTGGATTTCCTTTGAGCAAAGGCGCATCGCACTACAAGCTGGCTGCTGACAAGGCACTGGAAGTGATTAACTATTCAAAAGCGAATCCTTCTACGCTGAATCTGTTTGCTACCTACAAGGAATTGCACCAGGAAAACCTGAAAAACCGGGTTGAGCACATCTTCCAGATCCAGTACAACACTGTAGTTGAACCTTTCCCGTTGAATGACTTCTTCCCGAACTTCAAGGCGGTAACCTATGCGGGTCCAAGTGGAACAGGAAGTACTGTACCTACGCGTTCGTTCTATAATTCTTACGAGACAGGCGACCTCCGAACCAAAGATCAGGAAGGCTGGTTCTACACATCTTACTATGAAAATGGTACAGGAGCTAAGTTTGATCTTGGACAGCCTTACGTATTCAAGTATTTCAACATTGCAGCGCTGGGTGGACCTGGTATTACACCAACAAGGCTTAATAACCTGAATGTTAACCAAATTCGCTTTGCAGAAGTATTGCTGATTTATGCAGAAGCTCAAAACGAACTTGGTGGCCCGAATGCAGAAGCATACGATGCCTACAAGCGAATTCGTGACCGTGCACAGCTGAAAACACCTGCAATGGCAACATTCTCGAAAACGAGTTTCCAGGAAGCAGTTTGGCGCGAGCGCTGGTATGAATTTGCATACGAAGGTATTACCTGGTTTGATATGGTACGTCTTCGTAAAGTGTTCAACGAAACCACTAAAGGCTTTGACAATTTCGTTGGTCACCGCAACCTGAACGTATCAGGCGGAGCTCCTTTGCTTGAAAGACACCTGCTGTTCCCCATTCCCATCCCGGAAATCAGAAACAGCCCGAAACTGACCCAAAACCCGGGTTACGACGGATAGTCTATAAAGTTTTGCAGGAGCCGGTTCCAATTTGGGGCCGGCTCTTTTTGTTTTAAGCTATATATTGGCAGGATCAATCTTGAAAGAGAAAAAGCGTTATAAAGACTGCGGCAAGAAGATCATCGTATGAAAATTTGGAAGTTTACTTTCTGGCTCCTGTTAATCCTTGCATTGCATACTGCAAAGGCGCAGGTTGCGGTCTTCTCGCCGGTCAACAACCAGGTCATGCAGCGGGATAGCAATGGCCGGGCGCGCATTCCGGTTACAGCTTACGCCTATTTTCCGTATTCCAGTATTAAGGCTTCGCTCTTTCCTGTTGAAGGTAACTCCAATGCGGTAAAAGAAATGACATTGCCAGGAGAGCAAATCAGTCAGGGGTTTCTCCATTTTGATTTCAATGTAGAAAGTGGCTGGTACCAGCTTAAAATAATCGCCCGCTCCGATCAGGGCATTGTGGATTCGGTTATAGTACCGAGAGTGGGTGTCGGAGAAGTTTTTCTGATATCAGGTAACTCCAATGCAATGGGACTGCCCGGCCTGGGTGCCAAAGATGCTTCTTCCAATGTGATCTCTTTCAACAAAACCAACAAAACACTCAACAGCGAAAATATCACGGTAGCCCCTGATGCGCCGATGCCGGCACCTGCATTTGAAATACTCAAAAAAGACAATTATGTATTCCCAAATGGCGAAACTGCCTGGTACTGGGGCGAACTGGGCGTAATACTCTCCCAACGCTGGAAATGCCCCGTATTGTTTTTCAACACTGCCTGGGCTGCCGCCAATTCAGAAAATTACCGCGATGCGGCAAGTGGCAAAGATGCTTACAATCTTTATGTAGGTAAGTTCTGGCCGAACCGTCAGCCTTACAGTAATATTATCAATACCATCAAATACCTGACAGCTTCTTCCGGCGTGCGCGCTATCCTGTTCTCTCACGGTGAAAACGACGCGCAACTGGGCTTCAAGGAAAATGATTATTTCAATTCGATCCGCACATTGATTGAAAACAGCAGGCGCGATACGGGCTACAACATTCCCTGGCTGGTGGCGCGGAACTCGGTGAGCCAGCTGCTGCCCAATCCCTATCTGCCCGTTTTGGAGGCGCAAAACCGATTGGCAGAGTTACCCGGTTTTAATGTATTTAAAGGACCTTACCTGGATACGGTACAGATCCCCAGACCAGTTTCCGGCCATTTTGAAAGTCTCCCTGGCGGAGTACCCGGACTTACCCTGGCCGCGACAGCCTGGAACCGCAGCCTGTCCGACTCGCTGGTTAAACAGCTTCATCCGGTACAGCCCGCATACTCCATTCACACCGGCGTAGTGCCTGCACTAGCCTATCCCGGCGCTGCTTTTTCACTTCCCTACACTGTGAATGAGAATGTAGTTAATCCATTGATCCAGGCGGAGCTGCTTGATCGGGAGGGAAATTTTGTGGATACATTAACTATTGCAAATAACAACCCGCTACGCATTCAGCTCCCGCGGGACCTTGCCAACGGGACTTACCGCATCAGGCTGGCTGGGATAAATCCCACTCTTCCCGGCAGCGTTTCCGATTCATTTTATGTAGACAGGAGCTATTCCCAGGTCGATTTTGTCAGCAGGATTTCAGCCCGGCCTGCCGGCACATCGATTTATGTTCCGTGGCTGCTGGCAGTAGACCCTCAACTTCGTGAAATAACGTTACAGAAAACAACCGACGGGATCAACTACTCCGATCTTCAAACATTCAATACGTCACAGACACAGTCGGAGGTATTTGGGTATAGTGACACTGACGCAGAATCCGATGCTATTTTTTACCGGTTAAAGATGCAGTACAATAGCGGCAGTACCTCGTTTTCGCGCGTTGTCACATTCTTCCGGAACGTTGGCCCCGCAGATTTTACGGTATTTCCGAACCCAGTAGGTCGCGGCATTTTTTACTTGAAAACCAAAAAAGAAGAACCCGTTTCATGCAAGCTTTTTGACGCAGCCGGGCGACAGCATCCCATTCATTTTTCAGACCGTGAAACGATCGGATTAATTACAGTAAGGCCAGTTGAGGTACTTCCTGCAGGTATTTACATTTTGAAAATTACCACCGCAACTAGCAGCGTTTCCCGGCGGGTCCTGGTAAAATAAAAAAGGCAGAACTTAGTTCTGCCCATTCTTATTCGCATGTAACTTTTCTCTATTCAAACAGGTTACCCAAGCCCCCGATAATGGAGCCGCTTTCTTTGTTTGCATTTGGTCCGGCAGTGGAAAGCCGCTGGATCAGCTTGGAAATCGGCATAGACTGGATCCAGCAACGACCGGTACCGCGCAAGGTTGCCAGGAACATTCCCTCGCCGCCAAATACCATGGATTTGAGTCCGCCTGAACGCTGGATATCGAAGCTCAGTGATTGCTCAAACGCCACCACGCAACCTGTATCTACGCGCAGTGTCTCATTGTTGAGCTGGCGTTCCATTACCACGCCTCCGGCATGCACAAACGCCATTCCGTCGCCTTTGATCTTTTGTAAAATAAAACCTTCCCCACCAAACAACCCTGAACCAAAACGCTGGTTGAAGTGGATTTTCATGCTGGTACCCATTGCAGCGCAGAGGAAACCATCTTTTTGCACGATCAGCTCATTTCCATAAATCTTGGAAAGGTCGATCGGCATAACAGTTCCCGGATAAGGAGCCGCAAATGCCACCTTTTTCTTGCCTACACCGCGATTCGTAAAGTGCGTCATAAAGAGCGACTCCCCGGTTATCAGACGGGTACCTGCCTGGAAAATCTTGCCCATGATGCTCTGGTTTGCTTCGGAACCATCGCCCATCTTGGTTTCAAACTGGATACCGTCCTCCATGAAGAGCATTGCGCCGGCTTCTGCAATCACGGTTTCGTTAGGGTCAAGCTCGATTTCTACAACCTGAATATCGTCGCCGATAATCTTGTAATCAATTTCGTGTGAGATCATTTTTCGTAAAGGTTATCAGTAAAATATCAATCACTACATTAAACCACGTCATTCCTCGCTACTCCTCTTCTTCCTCTTCCTCGGATGTTTTCTTCTTCGACTTACGCGTTTTTCTTCCCGGAATATCCTCCCGGTCGCGCAGCTTCTTGTCGTCCACATTCTTGTTCAGAAATTCATTGATCTTATCCATATCGAAGCTCGTTGTAATCTCTCCGAATGAATTGATCTGAATGTCAAAACCATCCAGGTCTTTATGCACCCTCGGTTTCTCGGAAACCGGTTTGGAAGAATCGTTTTGTTTCTTTTTAGCCATTTTGTTTAAAGGGCAACAGAATTACTCGCGTAACCTGGATTTCAATGTTTACGAAAATAGATATTGTCAACCTGCAACCAACAGAAATTGATTGTTCGGTAATATAAATGCTATGCCAATCGTATTTGCTGTGACAGGCGGTTCAAAGCGTTTTCGAGCCGCTGTACTACTTCCTGCTTCCCTAGTATTTCCATGATGATCATCAGGTCGGGGCCGGCACCTGCGCCGGTAACTGCAAGCCGGAGTGCCTGCATTACTTTACCCATTTTGATTCCAAGCTGCTCCATCGTTGCCGATATCACTTCTTTGATCTCATGCGCTGTAAAGTCTCCGTTGTATGCTGCGAAAGCATCTTTCAAACCATTGATCGCGGTAACAGCTTCTTCATTCCATTTTTTCAATGCAACCTCCGCGTCGTAAGTCTCAGGCGCGCTGAAAAGGAAGAGCGACTCGCTCACGATCTCTTTCACAAAATGCACCCGCTCTTTCAGTAAATGAACGATCTGGGTAAGCTGGCCGCTGGTTACTTCTATACCTTGTGCAGCGTAAAGCGGTTTAAGCTGGTCAATCACAGCCTCGTCGCTCAGTTGTTTCAAATATTGCTGATTGAACCAGTTGGCTTTTTGGATATCAAACCTGGCACCCGCTTTATGCACTCTTTCGAGGCTAAAAGATTGGATCAGATCTTCCATACTGAACAGTTCCTGCTCGGTACCTGCATTCCACCCAAGCAATGCAAGGAAGTTCGCAGTAGCATCTGGCAGGTAACCTTCCTCCCGAAAACCTTTTGCTTTGTCACCCGTGTTAGGATCGGTCCATTCCAATGGGAAAATCGGGAAACCGCCCAGGTCTGCGTCACGTTTCGAAAGCTTTCCGTTTCCGTCTGGTTTGAGCAAAAGCGGCAAATGCGCAAACTGCGGCATTGTGCTCTCCCAGCCCAGGTATCTGTATAACAAAACGTGCAGCGGAGCAGAAGGAAGCCATTCTTCCCCGCGGATCACGTGGGTGATTCCCATTAAATGATCATCCACAATATTGGCAAGGTGGTAAGTCGGCATACCGTCGGATTTCAGCAGGACTTTGTCGTCGATCTGCGATGAATGCACCACTACCCAGCCGCGTACCAGGTCATTAAACCGGATTTCTTCTTTCGGACTGATCTTCATCCGGATCACATAAGGATCGCCGCTTTCAATTCTTGCCTTGGTTTCGCCGATAGACAATGTCAGTGAATTGGTCATTTCCATGCGTGTGATCGCATTGTACTGTGCTGCTGCAACTTTGGCTGCTTCCAGTCGCTTCCGCATTTCGTCGAGCTGCTCGGGAGTATCGAAAGCATAGTAGGCTTTTCCCTCCAAAACCAGGCGCTCGGCGTATTCACGGTATATTTCTTTTCTTTCTGATTGCTTGTACGGCGCATGCGGACCGCCTTGCTGCGGACCTTCATCGATCCCGATACCCAGCCAGGAAAGCGCTTCCAATATGTAGTTTTCAGCGCCGGGAACAAACCGGTTCTGATCTGTATCTTCAATACGGAGCAACATTTGCCCACCTTGCTGCCGTGCAAAAAGGTAGTTATACAAGGCGGTACGAACTCCACCAGCATGCAGCGGCCCCGTAGGGCTGGGCGCAAATCTTACTCGAACTTGGGGTTTTGACATTGGTTGGAATATTAATACTTAAATTTTGTCATTATTGCGCGGTTGTTGTCATCAATGACAAAAACAACACACTACTCTACTGCAATCACTGAAATCTCCACATTCACATCCTTTGGCAGCCTTGCTACCTGAACTGTTTCACGCGCAGGAGGCTCCTGGGTGAAAAAGCTGCCGTAAATTTCATTAACAGCGGCAAAGTCGTTCATATCTTTCAAAAAGATGCTGGCTTTCACCACGTTCTGAAAGCCAAGCTTCGCTGCACCCAGAATGTGACCGATGTGCTGCATGACCAAACCCGTTTCCGCTTTGATATCGCCCGACTTGGCAGCTTCTGCAGCGATCTGGCCCGACACATAAAGTGTTCCATTCACTTTTACAGCCTGGCTGTAAGGACCAATCGGTGCCGGTGCTTTATCTGAGAATATAATTTCTTTTGGCATAAGTAATAAAGAGTTGAACCGTAAAATTACCAAATAATGGATGCAGATGAAGTTAGCCAGCCTGAAAAAGCGCTTTGAGCTCAGTAGCATCTGCGGGGTTCATCCTGTTGGCGAGTACCAGCCGCAATTGGCGTCTTCTGAGTGCGCTGAGATACAGCTCGTGTTCCTCGTCGGTTTCAGGTTCCAGCGGCGGAACTTCAATGGGCCTTCCATTTTGGTCTACGGCGACGAATGTGTAGAATGCACGATTGGTACTCACCCGCTCGCCTGCCGGTATATCCTCCGCCCAAACTTCCAGAAAAACCTCCATCGAAGAATTGAAAGCACGCGTAACCTTGGCGCGCATGGTCACGATATTGCCCAGGCGGATCGGTTCGGAAAAGGACACATTATCCACTGAGGCTGTCACCACAATGCGGTTGGAATGCTTCTGCGCTGAAATTGCGGCACAAATATCCATCCAATGCAGCAGCCGCCCGCCCATCAGATTGTTCAATGTATTGGTATCGTTTGGAAGTACCATTTCGGTCATTGTTACCTCCGACTGGTGCGGGTGCTTTGGTTTCAGCATGATGTTTTTTGAATAAACTTAAAATTTAGGGCAACGTGTTTTCTTTCTTTCCCTGGCCTGCATCCGGTTCCCAATCCGGTAAGCTGCCTTGGCCTGCAGAAATAAGTAGCTGTCTTTGCTGTCCGGATTTCCCCGGCTGAATCCCGGCTGCCGGGCAGGCTGGCCGATCTCGGGAGCTCGGTCGGAAAGTCGGCGCGCGAGATCGCTGGGCAGTAAGTCGGGACTTGGGTATACGGTACTTACATCGTCGAGGTAATCAGAATTGACAAAATTATTGCAGATCTCAAGACCAAGGTCAAACCGCTCGGTTACCTGAAAAGATACGCCGATACCCGCTGTAAAAACGAGCGGGAGCCTTTTGTACTTGACACCTTCGGTAGTTAGCGGCGCCAGTTTTTGCCAGGCACCGTCGATCTCTGCTTTCGGGTTCAGCAAGGTAAAACCAATGCCGCCCAGTAGATAGGGATTAACCCGCGCCTGCCGGTTAAAGGAAAAAAGGTCTGCCTTGATGCCGATATTGAGATCCGGGTTGAATGTCTTGAAAGAAAGGTTATTCTGGAAGTTCTTGGAGTATTGCTGATCTGCCTTTACGCCATAAAACCGGAGCTCTCCTCTTGCACTGAAATGCTCTGTCAACCGGTACAAGGCACCAATGGAAATGGCTGGCCCTAATCCCAAATGCTTCATACTTACTCCGTCACGCAAATCGCCCATGTAATAGGCAACGCCCACGCCGGCTGTTAAACTCAGATCCCCGAACGGACTAACATACCGCCCTCCAAACCGGGACCTGCCTTGTGCATTACTGTTTGAAATTGTTCCAAAAACCAGGATCAAAATGGTTGCCGCAACCAGCCGGAACGTTTGGGTAGACTTACTTCTCATCCCTCAAAAATTTTAATACTTACTAGAATAATGGCTTATCCGAATAGTTTGTAATAACGACCAATTTCAGAAAAAGAGGGAAGGTTAACGTGCGTAAATATATTACTCTTGCCTTAATAAGTTGCTTTTGGGATTTGGCATAAAACAAAAAAGCCGGACTAAGCCGGCCTTCTTCTTCATGGTGAACTTTAAACGATCACTCCCCTCTTTTCACAGAGCTCGCTCCGGAGGTACTGGAATGAATATCTTTTGCGCCGCCCGAATAGCGGACGCTGCTTGCGCCGGAAGCTTCTGCGTGCACGGCATTGCTTGCAAATACTGCCGCGCTGCTCGCTCCTGATGCATCTATATTAACTTCTTTGGTTTGAAAATTGCTGCCGCGGAATGAAGAAGCACCAGATACTTCTCCGTCCAGAATATCACAATTACCATTCAATGTAAGCGACGACGCACCTGACAAGTCCATAGTCACCTTCGCAGCCGTGAGATCCATATTGACCTTGGAGGCACCGCTCACTTCGATTTCCATGTTTTTAACGCCTGAAAATCTAGCTACCTGCGCATTGCTGGCTCCTGAGAAATCAACACCCTGCAAATTCGGCATTGTAATACTTACATTCACTGTTTTCCGGTTTCTGTTCCAGCCATTTCCCTTGTAACCCAGTTTCAGCTCGCCACCCGAGATATTGGCTTCCATATCCTGAAGATCCTCTTCCCGGCCCGTTGCGGTTACACTATAGTTACTGCCTTGTTTCACATCAATTTTGAATGCACTGCCCATTGCCAGCCTGTTGAAGTTCGAAACGTTGAATTTTCTGGTTGTCTGCGCTATCGAATTGAGTGAAACTGCAACGAGCGCGAGCAGGGTAATGTGAAATACAAGTGCCTTTTTCATGATAATGATCTGTTAGTTTTTCGAAAGATGAATCCGCTTTACCGAAAGTTGCACGGATGCATTTACTCCTGAATATTAATTTTGCTTGCTCCGCTGGCGTTTCTGTCCAGATTAGGAATCCGGCCCAGCTCTACTTTGGAAGCGCCCGATGCATCTACATCCGCATTCTGAATAATCATTTCATTGGCAGTCAGCTTGCAAGCTCCGTGCACATCAAGCGAAGCAGACTTTGCAGATCCCCGCAATGTAGCCTTTGAAGCACCCGACAGGCTCAGTGTCAGCTGATCAACGTCCACATTGAATTCCGACTTGGAAGCACCGGATATTTCTACATTCAACTTGGGCAGCGCTTTGAAGCCGGATACCAGCGTTTTATTGGCTCCTGACAGGTTTACCGATTCCACCGTTGGCATTGTGATCACTAGACCGATCCTCTTCCAATCGTTTCCAAAGAGGTTGAAATCAGCAGAGCGTTTTACCCGCAACGTACCTTCTTCAACTGTCACTTTCAGATCGTCGATCTCCTCCTGTCCTTCTGAATCAGCGCTTACATTGAACTCACTTCCCTGGCGAACTACGATCGAGTATGCACCTCCGATATCTATTTTGGTAAAATTGCTTACCGGGAACTGCTTGATGTAATTACCTCTTTCTCCCAGATCGAGATCACTGTTATAGTCGTTTTCAAAAGAATAGTTCGCATTTTCATTATCATCCTCACTTCTCAGGAAACGTGCAGGTATATTGGTACATACCAGTCCAGAGTCACGTTTTACAACCCAGATCAGGTTATCCCATTTTACATCTTCATCATCCAGGTTATACCTTTCCATTCCCTGCGACCCGGACTCCCATTCATTTAACGAATAGTAAAAATCGCGGGACATAATGAACGGTTTGTTATAAGGCACATTCAAAGTCAGGTCAATGCGCTGTTCGCGGAAAAGGCGGTTTGACAATGCAGGTCCGTCGTTAAACAGGAAGACCGAATCTTTCACTTCCACATTGTATTCCAGCATTTCGGCATTATGCTGGGCATCTTCCCTGGTGCGGCCACGGGCATGAAGCGTCTTTACAAGCTCGAGACTGTCTGATGCATTCAATCCGGCCAGCCTGATATCTATGTCCACATTGTCATCTTCGTAGCTTGGATTATAGTTAAGCGTCAAAGTACCATTGGGAACAGGGTAAAATACGGATTGTACCACTTCACCCCGCTTGGCAAAATTCCTCTGAAACGAAATCCCGCCGATTGTAGAACCGATGATACCTACGATCCAGAGTCCCAGCATGGTCAGCCAGACCGTACCGCCCACAATCCTTTTATTCGAAAGAAGTGTCAAGCCCAGGATCAGAAAAGTAACCAGCGGAATAGCTGCTACCAGCATTCCCGAAAGAACGAGCGTACCCGGAAGCTCCTGGAAAATGCGGAATGCGACAGGCAGATCATCAAAAACAACCTCGTTGGTCAGCCCGAAAGCAACTCCCATTCCCACGATCAGTGAAAACAAACCAAGTACCGACATCGCGATAAGCAATGCGCCGATGACAACCCTTAATATGGGGCCCAATCCTTTAAGCAACTTCCCGAGTGCAGCGATGATCAATGCAATGGCACGGAAAGGGAAAAGAAGAATTTTGGTAATCCCGTGTTCCTCGCCCCCTTTTTCTTCCAGGTTAAGGCTTTGTTTGATATTTGACTCAATATTGGAAAGCGTGATCGGCTCGCCCTGCATTTCCATTTTCTCGGTAAGGGTATTCGCCACAGGAGCAATTACCCATAGCACGATATAAATGATCACACCGGTTCCGAACAGAAGAATAGACAACACCCACAGAAACCGTACAACACCTAAGTCAACCCCGAAGTAAGAAGCAACACCTGCCGCTACACCGCCAACCACTTTTCTGTCCGGATCACGATAAAACTTCTTGATCTGGGTATCCTCCTCCAAAGTGGAAGAGCCAGGGAATGCTACCCACATGGCAATGTATACCAGCACCATAAATCCTGCAAACGGGCCAAATTCATCTTCCATATTCAGCCCCATCATACCTGATCCGGCAGGCAAACCAATGACAGCAAACAGGAATGCAAGTCTTACCCAGATCGGGTCAATGGTAAAATGGTGCGCCAAACCGGCCGCTACACCACCCAGCAGCTTACGGCGCAAATCGCGGTAGAGCTTGCGAGGCGCGGCAGGCTGAACAGGTTCCGTAACCGGGGGAATGTATGAAGAAGATGTGCCTTCAAAAGAAGGGCCTGCATTCGACGAGTAAGACGAAGAAGTTGTTTCCTGCGCCGGTACCGCTGTTTTGCCTGCTGTTTCCAGCGGATCTGCGAGGATATCTTCTGCTTGTTCAATGGCTTCAAAATCGGCTACCGTACCCATTGCAGCAATCAGCTCGTCTACATCCGAGAGCGAGATTACCTGTTTTACTTCTGCTTTTTGTTTGTTGATAAACCGTTCTGCAACGCGGCCCTCAATGTCCGAAACGATCTCCTTGCTATCTGCAAAAGAGGAAAAGTACCGCTGGATCGAGTTGAGATAACCTTTTAATTTCTCGTACCCGTCCTCCTCGATATGGAAGATGATACCGCCAATATTTATGCTGATTGTCTTTTTCATGGTTGAAATAATCGAATGTCTTGTATGATCAGTTAGGGTCAGGAAGATTGCCAGGAGCTGTTTTGCTCAATTCCTCTGTACGCCGAATAACGGTTGTGACCGATTCTGCCAGCTCAAACCAGGTAGCTTGCATCGCATCGAGAAATACCTTCCCCTCATCCGTCAAAACATAATATTTCCTTGGTGGTCCCGAAGAGGATTCCACCCATTTGTAGTCCAGCCAGCCCGAATTTTTCAACCTTGTCAAGAGAGGGTACAACGTGCCTTCCACCACCATGATGTGAGCCGATGTAAGTTCATCTAACATATCCGAGGCGTAAACCTCGCCCCTGGATATGATGTGCAGAATGCAGAATTCCAAAATTCCCTTTCGCATCTGCACTTGGGCATTTTCAATGTTCATGTGGTTTCATGTGTTAATTAAATGAATAAGTTCATGGCTAATAGATAGAAATTCATTCTAACACAACAAAGGTATACACAGGTACTTTGCGATGCAAGGTACCATGCGAAAAAGATGTGACGCTTGTGAGGAATGGTATTTTTGTTTGATGACCGGTAAATAATCATGATCATGGCTGAACAAACTTTCGATACGAGCTCCCCATTGACCCGACCTGCACTCTATATCATTGCTGCAATGAGTGAAAACCGTGTGATCGGGAAAGAAAATCACCTACCCTGGCACCTGCCAGATGAATGGAAGCATTTCAAGGAAGTTACCTCCGGCAGGGCGTTTATCATGGGCCGCACCAGCTTTGAGGCACCGGATGCACTGCATTCTTCCAAGTTGAATGTAATCCTGTCTTCCAAAACGGATCACCCCGAAACACCTGGAACTGTGTACGCCAAAGATATTCCGCAGGCGCTTGCGTTACTTTCCGACGAAAAGGAAGTATTTGTATTAGGAGGCGCGCATGTATTCACACAGATGCTGCCGCTTGCTGACAGACTGTATCTGACCATTGTTCACGCCCGGCTGGAAGGCGACGCATTTTTCCCCGTAATCAATCCGGACGATTGGGAGCTTACTGATTCTACGTACCACGGAGCAGATGAAGCACATTCTTACTCGTTTTCGATGAATGTATATGTGAGAAAAACGGCGGACTGACCTGCCGGATTTCTCAAATCAAATGCGCAAAAAGCTTGTACACACTATCTTCCTGTTTCTGATCGCCAGTGTTAAAACCTTCGCTTTGCAATATGCAGGGGATGAATGGATCAACGATCAACAGAATTATTATAAGGTTTCTATCGTAAAAACAGCATTTTACGAGCTTAGAACTTCCCAGCTTCTGAGTGCAGGAATTCCTGTCTCTGCCATTCCATCCGGCGCATTTCAGATCTTCACAGGCGGAAAGGAAATTGAAATCGAGGTACCACAAGATGCCGGTCAGCCGCTTTCTGGCGAAGGTTACATTCGCTTTTTTGGAAAGGGCAACGACGGCGCAAACGATACCTCACTTTACATTCCACCTGCTGTAATGCCGCATTCGCATTATAGTCTGTATTCAGATACGGCATATTACTACCTCACCTGGAAACCGGATGGTAAAGCCGGGAAAAGGACTGCGTCAGTCGCAGCAGATTCAAATTCCCGGCAATTCAGAGAAATACTGCAACTGTACAACTCGCATTACCTGCCCGGGACATTTTATCCGAAAGGCAGCGGCTTCGCTACCGGCTCCGTTCTTTCGGGTTATGATACCGGTGAAGGCTGGACAGGACCAGAGTTAAAGGAAAATGAACAGTTCGAGCTGGCGATTTCCACTGAGGATGCAGACTTCAGCAGATCAGATTCCATTTCATTTGAAATGCTGCTGGCCGGGTGGTCAGCGGGGCGACATTTATTTGAGTTTTGGTTAAAAAAGGAGGGCAGCTTATTACGAAAACTGGCTGAGGTGCAATTTGAAGACTACGATACGCATTTGATCCGGTTAAAAATCAGCCGTGCGGACCTGGATAATGCAGGGACTTTCCATGCGATCCTCGTTCCTGTCAATGCAGGCGGGCACATTTCCGTTTCCTACTATCAATTCACTTATCCGCAAAAGTACAATCCGGAAGATCAGGTTGTTTATGAGCAACTTACTGGGCTTACGGAGGTACATTTCCGCCAGATAGAAGCTGGCCAGGCCGACTACCTGATTATCACGCATCCGGCCATGCGCATTCCGGTACTCGGCGAAGATCCCGTAGCAGCTTATGCAAAATACCGCGCGTCGCCAGCTGGTGGTAATTACAAGCCGCTGATTGTTCATACGAGTGAAATTTTCGACCGGTTTAATTATGGGTTACCTGGTCCTGCGGGTCTGAAAAACCTGATTAATAAACTGGCGCCGGATTTGAAGTTTGTACTGCTGATCGGCAGGTCGATAGATCCGCAAAAGGCCCGAAAGAACGCCAATCCGCGAGAGGCAGATATGGTGCCTAATGCGGGCTGGCCGGGGTCGGATCTTTTGCTCGCGATTGACAGGAAGTCCCCTGTTCCGTTGGTTCCCGTGGGCCGGATCAATGCGGCGACTTCCCGGCAGGTCTGGGACTATTTGCAGAAAGTAAAAGCAATAGAAGCAACTCCCCCAGCAGCTCCGTGGCGGAAGAAAATACTGCATTTAAGCGGCGGCAGGTCCAGGCAGGAGCTCTCGGTTTTTAGAGATTATGTAAAGGGTTTTGAACAGAAAATCGACGGTTCTGCCCTCGGCGCGGCTGTTGAAACCATCTTGAAGGAAACAGACGATCCGGTTGAGAAAATACCGCTTCATAAACAATTGAATAAAGGCGCCGCATTATTGACCGTTTTCGGGCATTCCGGCCCGGACGTAACAGATATCGACATTGGCTTTGCCAGTGACCCCTCGCAGCAGTATCGCAACAAACCTTTCTATCCGGCCGTGATCGTGAATGGTTGTGCGTCCGGCAGCATCTTTTATTCACCCAAAACCCTCAGCAGTGACTGGATATTTGCTCCTGATAATGGCGCAGTTCTTTTCCTGGCGCATACTTATAATGGCGTTTCGACGGCGTTGAGGCGGTATACCGACTTTTTTTACGAAGTATTGGCCGACCCTGCATTCACCAGTCTTCCTTTTGGAATGATCCAGCAGGAGGCAATCAGGCGAAACCTCACAGGCGGGGCGAACATCTATGATACAATTACTACGCAGCAGATGAACCTCCACGGTGATCCTGCAATCCGCATTTTCCCTGCCCGGCTTCCGGATTATACCATCGACTCCACTTCGCTGGTCATTTCAGATGGTACTGGTGGAACTTTCAATGCAAAAAGTGACAGTTTGCTTGTCAGCCTGGCTGTTCTGAATAATGGAAGGTACCGGAATGATCCGTACGGTTTTTCGTTCCGCATCATTCGTGGCTCTACCATTCTTGCGACTTATAAACTGAACAGGCAGGCGGTTACTTTGTCGGATACGCTGCAGTTTTCCATTCCTAACCATTCGCGATTTCAAGAAACCGATTTACTGGACTTTGAAATTGATGAAGACGATGTGTTAGATGAAGAGAATGAGAGAAATAACCGGTATACTGTCAACATTTCCAAACCCGGAAACAGCGCTGCGCGACCCGACCGCAGCCCGCCTGCGCTACTCGTCAGGCTGGACGGAAGGTTTATCGAAAATGCTGATCAGATTGCAAACGGAGCTCTAATCGAACTATCATTAACAGATCCGGGCGCTACGGTTGCCAGGCAAGATACCGCCGGCATTGTTATGTGGCTAAAACCTTTGTGCGACGGCTGCGACGAACAGCGGCTTTATTTCACAGGTGCTGCCTGGCAGAATGCAGGTCCCGAAAATTTTTATCTCACAACAAAACTGCCAGACTACCTTGCTCCCGGAACCTACCTTTTGACAGTCAGAGCACGTGATCTGAACGGAAACTTTGCACCGGATTACCAGATTACATTCAATATTTCGGAAAAACCGTCCATTGGACGCATTGAACTTACACCTAACCCGGCCACAAAAGCGTTTGTATTCAGGGCGACGATCTCCGGACCAAAAGGACCGGAAAAGGCAACGTTAATAGTCACAGACCTTTACGGACGAACAATTTCGACGTTGCACCTCCGTCCGCATATTGGACGTAATGAATGGATTTGGGAACCCGGTAACCTTGTAGCGGGCGTATATATCTACAAAATCGCATTCAATGACCAGGTGCCTGTATTTTCATCAGCGGGCGAAAGCGGGGTGAGCGGCAGATTATTATGGTTTCCTTAAAGATTTCTTTCGGTAAAAACTTCTTATTTTTGTCCATTACATAAATAATCCATTGTCTTGAAAGAATACGGTAGTAACGTACAAAAGCTTGCCGACCACATTGTTAAAATGGAGGATAAGGCAAAACGCAACCTTTACGCGCACATCCTGATTGAACTAATGCGGCAGATCCATCCCAATATGAGGGATAACCAGGATTACACCAACAAGTTGTGGGATGACCTGTACATTATTTCCGGTTTTGAGCTCGACGTTGACAGCCCGTTTCCCCCTCCATCCAAAGAGGCGCTTGGTAAAAAGCCCCTCAAAGTAGGCTACAACCAGCAAAATCTGACTTATCGCCACTACGGCAGAAATATCGAGCTGCTGCTCGAAAAGGCAATTCAAACCGAAAACCAGGAGGACAGGCTTGCTTTTGTTTCCTACATATTCCGGCTGATGCGCTCATTTTTCAATGCCTGGAACAAAGACAATCCCGAGGATAATGTATTGCTGGGGCAACTGGAACAACTGAGCAAAGGCGCTTTAACAGAAGAAATCGACTACATTCGCCAGAACGGTCCGGTGGATGCTGCTCCTAAAGACCGCAACAACAATGGCGGCGGACAGGAAAGAAACCGCGGCAATCATGCTGGCGGCGGATTTAAAGCACAAGCCACTCACAATTCGGAACGCCAGGGCGGCAATAGCCAGGGTAATTCAAACAGGAACAGGCCAAACAAATTTGCTGGCCGCAACGGTAACAACAACCGTAACAACCGCAAAAAATCCGGAATGTAAATTCCGGTGCATTGTATTTCTTCAACTGCCCAACCAATCATGGCTTCATTTAAAATAACCGGGGATAGACGTCTCAAGGGTGAAATCGTACCGCAGGGAGCGAAAAACGAAGCGCTCCAAATTATATGCGCTGTACTCCTGACCAAAGAACCCGTAACAATTCATAACATTCCCAACATCCGGGACGTAAACCAGCTGATCAACCTGCTGGGCGACCTTGGTGTTCAACTGACCAGATTGAGCGAAAGCTCCATTCGGTTCGAAGCAAGTAATATCAACCTCGATTATCTTGAATCTGATTCATTTCGCCAGAAAGCGGCTGCTTTAAGAGGCTCAGTAATGCTGCTTGGCCCTATGCTGGCGCGTTTCCGCAAAGGCAGGATTCCTCGCCCGGGAGGTGATAAAATCGGCCGTCGGCGACTTGATACGCACTTTCTAGGTTTTGAAAAGCTCGGTGCAGAATTCAGTTATGACGAAGAAGACGGCGGTTTTTACAAAGTCGATGCGGCAAATCTGAAAGGAGCATATATGCTGCTGGACGAAGCCTCTGTTACCGGAACTGCCAACGTATTAATGGCAGCGGTAATGGCCGAAGGAACCACGACCATCTACAATGCCGCCTGCGAGCCTTACCTGCAGCAACTTTGCAAAATGCTCAACAGAATGGGCGCCAAAATTTCAGGTATCGCATCCAATTTACTCGTAGTGGAAGGTGTAAGTGAGCTGAATGGTACAGAGCACACGATGCTGCCCGACATGATCGAGATAGGCAGCTTCATCGGTCTTGCCGCAATGACGCAGTCGGAAATTACGATAAAAAATTGCCAAATTCCTCAGCTTGGCATTATACCGGATGTTTTTCAGCGATTGGGAATTAAAATGGAGTTTCGCGGAGATGATATTTTCATACCTGCGCAGGAACATTACCGCATTGAAAATTACCTGGACGGATCAACATTATCTGTTGCTGACGCTCCCTGGCCTGGCTTCACGCCCGACTTGCTCAGTATTATCCTGGTAACAGCTACACAGGCGCAAGGCACTGTGCTGGTTCACCAGAAGATGTTTGAAAGCCGGTTGTTTTTTGTAGATAAACTGATCGAAATGGGTGCGCAGATTATTTTGTGTGATCCGCACCGCGCTACTGTCATTGGTCACAACCGCGAAACGCAGCTAAGAGGAATCCGCATGACTTCCCCTGATATCCGCGCCGGAGTAGCATTGCTGATCGCTGCAATGTCTGCAAAAGGAGTAAGTATCATCGACAACATCGAACAAATCGACCGCGGCTATCAGAATATCGATACCAGACTAAACGCGATCGGGGCGGAGATTGTGAGGCTTTAATAGGCTATCGGCTGTCGGCGGTCAGCTTTCGGCTATCAGCTTTAAAAACAATTTTGTCACACTGAGCGTACCGGGCCGCCGGGCGGTCGAAGTGCTAGCACTTCGACTCCGCTCAGTGTGACAAACAAAAACTGCCTTCATTAGCTGATTGCCGATAACCGACAGCCGAAAGCAAAATCACTTCTTCCCGTACCTACACTTCCCATTATCCGCCTTCACGAAATAACTTTTGTAGTTAGTTGCTTTCGGGTCCATGCAGCCTTTCAGGTCTAATATCTCTACTTTCCTGAACTCTACCGGGTGGCTTTCGCTTTGCAGGGAAATGGAGCCGTGATCCAGTAACTTGCCGGCGATGATCAACGAAGGATCGTTTCCGCTTACATTGCCACCGCCAAGCTGCGGCTTATTGTACTCCAGTACCATTTCACCATTTGCAAAATGCTGAATAAGCGAGTCGCCCAATACAAGTACTTCTGCTTTAACCCATTGATCCCCATTGTAAGTTTTCGATTTGGAGTTCACACAATGCTGGGTGATTAACTTTCCATCCATTACCACATTCGTCCCCGGCGTGCATAGGTTGCAGGTAGTGCGTACTTTGTCATTTCCTCCCAAAAGCTGTACCTCAATGGAGGCAGGAAAATCCTGGTCTTTGCCCATTGTTGCTGCGGGCTGTCCGTGTACCATGATACCGCTGTTGCGCCACGCCCAACCTTCTCCTTTCGGCGCCTGTTCGCCTACAAAGCGATATTCTACCGAAATGCGATAGTATGAAAAATCTCCTTTGTAGAAGATATGCCCGTATTTCTGTTTAAAATCATCATACTTGTCATACCGTACCACCATTTTTCCATCCTCAACCCTGAACGTGTTATTGTAGTTATCGTTGAGTTCATACCCGCGGATCTTGATATCCCACCCGTCGAGGTTCTTTCCATTAAAAAGCTGCTTCCATTCCTGCTTGTCGGCATTCTTTTGCGCAGATAAACTCAGCCAGATCAGGCTGAAAAGCATGGTTAATTGTAATTTCATCTGGTAAATGGTTTTAAAAAGTTTTGGCCGGATTTTTATGTGATATACTAAGCAACCCGCCGCATTGCCGGTAAATATAGTTTACTTCGGATTTATTCGTGCCTTGCCGAACTCATTACGTTAGAAGATTTCATGAGCCTGACAAAAAAAGAGAAAATCACACTATTCTGGTTCCGCCGCGACTTACGGCTGGAAGATAACGCCGGTCTCTATTATGCATTGAAGTCGCCATACCCTGTTGTCCCGCTGTTTATTTTTGACAGGAACATCCTCGACGATCTTGATGGAAAAGACCCCCGCATTACATTCATTTACAACGCCGTTGAAAAAATCAGAAAAGAGCTAAAACAACACGGTTCAGATATCCTGGTCTATTACGACTGTCCACTGAAAGTATGGAAGCGGCTCAGTGAAGAATTTGAAATCGCCGAAGTATATACCAATACGGACTATGAGCCTTACGCGCTCGAAAGAGATCGCGACGTTTTTAATATTTTAAAAGAAAAAAAGACGGTTTTCAAAACAGTAAAAGACCAGGTGATCTTTGAAAAAAAGGAAATCCTCTCTGGTCAAAATACGCCTTATACTGTATTTACGCCTTATAGCCGCGCATGGAAAGAGAAACTGAATGACTTCTATCTTTCCTCTTACCCCACTAAAAAGTACCTCAAAAATCTGCAAAAGTGGAGCGGTTCTTCCATTCCGACGATGGGGGAAATGGGCTTTGAAGTTTCCGAATATCACTTTCCTGATGATGAAGTAAGTGAAACGCTTTTAGAGGATTATGCAGAGCAGCGGGACTTCCCCGCATTGCAGGCGACCAGCAGGATCGGCATACACCTCCGTTTTGGCACGGTGAGTATCCGCCAGCTGGCGCGAAAAGCAAAAGACCACAGTGCGGTGTTTTTAAGTGAATTGATCTGGCGGGATTTCTATCAGCAGATTTTATCCAATTTCCCCGAAGTCGGGAAAGGAAAAGCATTCAGAAGCGCATACGACCTGATCAGGTGGCGCTATGATAAGGATGATTTTAAAAAATGGTGTGAGGGAAAAACAGGCTACCCTCTCGTAGATGCAGGAATGCGGCAACTCAATGCGATCGGCTTCATGCACAATCGCGTCAGAATGGTTACGGCCAGCTTTTTATCCAAACATTTATTGATCGACTGGCGGCTCGGAGAAGCTTACTTTGCCGAAAAGCTGCTTGACTATGATATGGCAGCAAATAACGGAGGCTGGCAATGGGCAGCGGGATCAGGTACGGATGCAGCTCCTTACTTCCGCATTTTCAACCCTGCAGCACAGGCACAACGCTTTGATCCAAAAGGCGAATATATCAAAAAGTGGGTACCTGAAATCGGAACATCAGAGTATCCCGAGCCGATGGTTGACCATAAAATGGCCCGGGAGCGATGCCTTGAAGCTTACAAAAAAGCGCTTGATCAGGCGCGGTAATTACTTACCGCCTGCAATGACCACAATCATATCTTCCGGTTGCAGGTACAAATTCGCCATGGAAATAACGTCCTCACTTGTTACTGCCTGGATCTTATCTATATAATGATTGAAAAAGTCGCCTGGCAGTCCGTCCAGCAGAAGGATTTTCTGACGATCCGCTACCTCGAAGGCAGTATTTAGTGAACCGGCAAACTCTCCGGCCATAAAATTCTTGACCGTTGTCAGCTCTTCCTGACTTACCGGTTCTGTCTGCAGACGATTGATCTCTTTTTTGATTTCGTCAATGGTAAGTTGTGTGAATTCTTTCTTCACATCAGTCCCGACCATGAAATAGCCTGCATTGCGAAGGGTAACCACGTGAGAGGAAATCCCATAGGTAAGCCCTTTTTCTTCCCGTATATTCTTCATCAGCCTCGACCCGAAATAGCCGCCCAACAGTTCGTTGGTAACAAGCATTTTGAAATAATCTTCGTGGTGCCTGTTGAAAAGAACGCGCCCCATTCGGATAGAGGATTGCACGCTTTCTGCCTTTTCTATTACTTTCTCTTCGCCCTGGTAAGACGTAGAAACCAGGAATGCAGGTTTCACCTGTCCTCCCTCCACGGGATCTTTTCCGAGGGTTTGGTTAACCAGCGCCACGTCACTTTCACTCACCTGCCCGGCCAGTACAACTGTAAACTTACCGTTTCTGATAAATCGATTATAATGGTCGAGAATCGCGTCAAGTGTCAATCGCTCAATGTTGGCTTCTTCCTGGCTTTGTCCGTAGGGATGGTCGGCACCAAATAGCCGCGCCCGGAATTCTGTTGTGGCCAGGTATGCAT
This sequence comes from Dyadobacter sp. Leaf189, assembly GCF_001424405.1. Lineage (GTDB taxonomy): Bacteria > Bacteroidota > Bacteroidia > Cytophagales > Spirosomataceae > Dyadobacter. Next base: position 521,575 of record NZ_LMPS01000001.1, on the reverse strand, counting down.
TCTTTTCTTTGTTTACTTTGAGATTTTGCAGCGTGATATTTCTCAGCTCCTGCAACTCATGCGCCGGGAAGCTGGCTTCGTGGATCAGTTGGCTGATCAATGGAAGAACCTCAGGTAAAAAGCGGGAAACGCAGTATACGACCACTCCTATACGGTCAGATGTATGTGTAAGTTCAGTAAATGCACCCAGCCGGTCGAAAGCTTCACTGATCTCACCTGAGCTTAGTGAAGTGGTACCTTCCGGCAGCATTTTTATCGCAAAATAGGAGGCGCCGATTTCCTTTTCATACCAGTTACCTGCTTCAAAAATACACTCGATCCGTATTACAGGCTGTTCGCCAATGTTGATCACATGCAGCGGCACACCATTGTCCAGGGTATGAGTCTGCGCTTCCGGCAAATGAATGGAGTTGATTACTTTAAAATCAGGAGCTATGGTGCGATCGAGTAGCATTACAATGGGGATCAAATAAAAAACGAATGACATTGCAATAACGCCATTCGTTTCGAAAAAATTAAAATATAGTATTCTTAGTTATCCGTGTCGCTCACATCCAGTTTCTCCGCTTTGTTCAGGCCAAGAGAAAGTGTGATACGGAGTGTGTTGGCAAGTGGACTTGTTTGTGAAACAGGGAAAAGGTAGGCGAAATCCACCGAGTACCTGTCCATAAAATGAATCCCGGCACCAGCAGTGAAGAATTTGTTATCTCCTTTCAGCTTGTTTTCGCCGTGGTAACCGCCTCTTAGTGCGAAAATGTTATTGTACCAGTATTCAACACCTGCTGAAATAGCTACTTCCTGCATTTCTTCTTTGAAACCGTCTGGTGCGTCAGAGAATGAGCCAAATACGCCTTTGAGCAATGGTCTGGCATTGTAATCCGTTCCATCCGGAGTAGGTACCATTAATTTATAAGCGTCAACGATGAAGTTGAATTTGTTACGTCCGTCGCCAGTGAATGAAAGTCCGGCTCCAAGTCTGAGGTTGGTAGGGATGAAGTTTTCAGTATCCGTACCTGAGCCGTAATTGATTTTACCACCAAGATTGGAAAGTACAGCACCCAGCGACCAGGTAAGTTCGCTGCCAGTATCTTCATTCCTGATCTGCTTTCTGTAATATGCGCTGATATCACCAGCCGCAACACGCGCCGGGCTTAATGAAACCCCTTTGATTACGGCATCGCCGGCAAGGTTAGATGAAATGTATTTCAATGTTAAACCCATTGAAAAGTTTCTTCCAAGCTGGCGGGAGTAAGTACCGTTGATTGCCAGCTCGCGTGAATTGAAGTAACCCAACTGCGTACCTATCGCGTCACGCAGATCAAGCTCGCCATTGTTAAAGTAATTAACCGATAATGCAACTGCCTGATTGTCGCCCAATTTTTTGTAAGCTGACAAATACCCAAGCCACATATCATCTACTAAATTTCTCAACCAGGGAGTATAAGAAGCTGAAATACCGAAATCCTTGGTGTTATATGGAAGCTTTGCCGCATTCCAGTAAGTTGCATTCGCATCCGGGCTTGAAGCGACACCTGCCTCTCCCATCGCTGCGCTTCTTGCGTCAGGAGCAAATGTTAAAAAAGTAAGTGGAGAAGCGGGGATTCTGGCTGAATCTTGTTGAGCAGAAACTGAGCCTAGTGTGAGAATAGATAAAAAAGAAAATGCGCCAAAAAAAATTTTCATATAGAATGGATTTGCGATAGGAAGTGCTTTGTATCAGCTTCTTTTAAAGGGTCAAAAATACAATGAAAGATAGTTATTACTAAAAATTTGCTAAGTTTTATTACATTATTGAGAGCGTATCAACTTCCCTGATTTTTGGTCGAAGGTACTATCTTTTAATGATCGTATCAACAGCTGGTAAACCAATGGAACATGATAGGGAACCCCGCTTCCAAGTTGCTGAGCGCTCAGCGTTTCTTTTATGTTCGCTTCGCTGTTATAATATGACCACTTGAAAGTACCCAGACGCTGCCCGTTTACAAGCAAAATATTTAAAATTAATTCGACATCCTCATTCGCACGATCATGGTTTAATTCAAAAGACAGATCGTTTATAAAAGGATTGGGGAAAACTTTGGCTGCATTGAGCCGGATACCCCCTGGTTTCACTACCTGAAATCCGAACGATGATTCAGAAAAGTTAGTATACGTATCCCACATTTTTAGCCTCACATTATATTCACCGGCTGGCAAATTATCAAACGGATACCGGATTGTACCAGCCCGGTAATTATCCAGATCCGCTGTGAAGTACTCGTTGAGCACGATTGTCAGAGTGTCATTTAAAGTCAATGTAATATCATGACCAATGCCGGTTGCTGAGAGGCTCACGCCATTGTCATCCTCGATATGCGCGATCAGCACGGGTGAAGTATCAACCCGGTCCCCGCTCCGGAACGCCGGCTTATCCATATAGGCAGAGATTTCCGGCGGTGTATTATCAACAAGCAATGCAGCGCTGCCTCCTACCGTCAAGGTAAGCTGAGCAGACGCGTCGGCTGTACTGTCATTCCGTACAGCGTACACATTCGCCCTGCCCGGTCCGGCTCTATAATCAATATCTTTGGGCATCACAAACTGGCAGGTGAATACACCGTCTTTCACGGTGACAACTCCGTCAAATAACCTGCTTCGAAACTCCGAATAACTTTCCGGGTTGCCCTCATTCCCCAGCGTTTCAAACTGGACCTGTTTATCATAAATAACTACGCGCGCTTTTCCGTTAAACTGCGTGTCACGCTGGCTATTTACATTGCTAAAAACCTCGCCTGTCAAACTCACCTTCTGCAATGCACGCAGCGTTTCAGGAGCCTGCAACCACCGGATTCCCTTCTGCCCGCTGCCGAGCCGCATCGATGGATCACCTAATAGCGTAAAATTCCTGTTGAGACTGCCTACAAGTGCCTTATTCTTGGTTTCCCGTATCAGATCCCCCATTAACCTGCCCTCCCCTTTCGTGATCAGGGCTTCATAAAAAGCTTTGCTCAGCGTGAAATTCGTACTTGAAAAAACCGGTCGTGTCGTACTTATTGCGCCTATCGCCGCACCTTTGGGACTAAGTACCATCGTTTCCGCACCAGATACTGTGCCGGGATCATCGTACCTGCCAAAGTCGCAGGTTGCAGTAAACAGCAGCGGCAGATTGTTCATTCCCCTTGCGCTCAGCATATCCGAGAGCGTCAGCACCTGCTCTTCCGCCCAGCCACCCACTCCTCCGTGACCTGTGTAGTTGATGATCAGCGTTCCATTGTCAATTGCATTCCTGATCTGCCTGTTTACCTCCGGTGCTTTCTGACCTTCCGGAGTAGTAGTTTGTGGATATTGATCAATGAAAATCCGCTTCGAAGAAAAATCGTTTTCGATCAGACTAGCCAGCTGATCAGCGTGTCGCTGGTGAATATTCCCGTCTCCGTCATCCGCAATGAAGCGCACGATATTCTTCCAGCTGCCCTCCGAGCTGAGTGCTTCATAGCGGATCAGCTTGTCAACTACTACCTTGGCCTCGGCTAGCGATTTTACCGGTAACCTTCCTACGCCAATTTCCAGCGTGTGGTCGCCAGCAGCCTGCTCGCTCCATTCTCCTTCATTTGGCTCCATAAAACCAAAATAATCGTCGGATGAATAAGTGTAAACCGGATTCAGCGACTCCCTGCTTTCATATACCGGAACCCAGTTTGCATTTTGTGATGGTGTCTGGCTTTTTGTCAGATTTTTATAATCAAAACTGGCGTCACCGAAAAGAAGCAGGTACCTGAGCTTACCCGGAGATTTTGAATACAAATGCCGAACATAATTCCGGATCGCAGTCACATCTGGCCGACCTCCCGCAAATTCATGATAGACCTGCCGGGTTGTTACCACGAGTGTTTTTAAATTGTTGCGACTGCTGCGAAATGCTGCAAGCCGCTTTGCTTCACTTTCCCAAGCAGCCGGTGTGATAATCAGCAAATCGGGGGTTTCAGCGGAAGCTATGTCCTGGCTTGCAACCGGTTTCCAGGACACCGGCGCAAAAGCCTGATCTCCCCTGAACCCGATATAGCGCGCAGGTTTCCGTCCGTCTTTTCTGGTAAATGTAAATGGACCGGAAGTATTTTGATTTGAAACAGAGGCCGGTCGTGCAGCGTTACTGACATTCCAAAGGTTCCATTCTGCTGACGGATCGGTAAACTGGTAAGTTGCTATGTCTGTGGATTGCGGCAAGAGGTAGTAAATCTGCTGTTTTTCGTCAAAGCGGAGCTGCCTTTTTACCTGCAATGCAAAATAATTGAGATAACCTTGTGCAGCAGCCTGCCCATTCTTGTTGTGTGTGACTGACAAACGAAAAACGCTGGAAGGATTTGAAGGGGCTGTTAACGCTGTCGTATAATCAGACCGCAGTGCTTTTACATCGTAAGTTCCTGCACCTACCGTCCCGACAGCGGTTTCACCCGCGGTCTCTCCATTCAACTGCCACACAAACCGTGTATTTACCTGCCCCGCAGCAATCGCCGAGCTCCTGAATTTGATTTCGGAAGCCGGCAGTACGCCCGGTAGCTCAGCCTCAACAGTGAGTGGCGCGCTGCTCAGGTATTCCCCCCACCATTCCCTGCCGGATTTCAGCAGGTTACTTGCATCCTGCTCGTGGTACCAGTAATCGTCAAAAAAGTTGATCACCTTCCCCGAAGCTACGACGGGATTCTCATTCCTGATTCGCAGACCCGCTTTCTGACCGAAATTCAGGAAATAATAAGAAGTATCTGAATAGTAGTTAATCTGGTGCCTCAGCTCGGCCTTTGCAGAATCGTATGAAATGACGTGCGGACCTTCTGCATAAAAGTAGATTACATCGGAATTATCAAACCTGCCATCTTCCTCTCCCTGAACCAGAATTGCACTTTCAGTAAGGCCAGCGACCGGCGCCTGGTTGGACTGAGGCAGCATTGCGCCGCCCGTGCCGAAAACACGTATCTGAGCCGGGTCGATTGTGGCTGGTGCCACGCCCATTTGACGCAACATTGCCGCATCGATCTTGTGAATACCAGTTTGCGTTACCGCGAGCTTGTACCACTCACCGCTCGCCAGCACAGATTGTGCAACCAGCGAGATACCAGGCGAAATGCCCAGGTAAATCAGAACCGTAGAAAGTATTAATTTAAAATAATCAGCACGCTTCCACCAATGCATGGGCAGGTATTGTATATAGACGCTGTGAAGCTTTATCAGTGCAAAGTACCCGTGTTCTCCTCATCGTACCCCGCGTAAATACTCTGTTTTTAAACATGAAACTGGTACCCTCGTGGAGTTGCGCCAATGTTATCCTGCCGGTATCTGCTGCGTGCTCGTCATAGCTCCGGAGTGCATTGAAAAGCAGCTGGTCTCCACCGGTAGATGCAGCGGGGTTTTTAGCATAACGAACCAGGTGCACAAGAATGTCTTTGGGAAAAATATTTTCGGTCAGAACCGGTTGCAGCAACACACCGAATTCGTACTTCCACTCAGGCCCGTGCGGGGCGACCCTTTTCCTTAACTTCGTTTTGTATTTATAATGAACGACGCAATGTGCTACTTCATGCAGGTAAGTAACCAGAAAACTGTATGGATTCAGGTTGGCATTTACAGTTATTTTTGGGATTAATCCGGGCTTGACCGTAAAATCACCAAGCCTTGTGCGACGTGGTCGTGATAGGGAAAATGCAAAGTGATTGGTATGAAAGAGCTCGGCGCAGTAGCCGCTCGCGGCCGGGGGAACATGCAGGCCAAAGGATATGTTTTTCATCCTTAAATAAAAAAAGAAAAGCCCTATTTTCATAGGGCCTTTCCAAGATTTCGACTTGTACGTCTGATTACTTAACTGAGTCAGCAGCAGCTGAATCAGTAGCCATTGTATCAACAGCAGTTGTATCAACAGCAGGAGTTTCAACAGTTACAGCAGTAGTGTCAGCAGACTCGTCAGCTGGCTTGCTAGTACAAGAAGCGAAAGCTACCATCCCGGCAACAAACGCAAATGCAAAGAATTTTTTCATTTCTTGGGTGTAATTAAGGTTCATTACAAAGGTAACAGGATTGAATTGAATATTCCTACATTTTGAGATTGTATTTTTCCAAGAACTTAAAAATTCCTTAGAAAAAACTTAAATCTCTTACCTAAGTCCAATATTTTCCTGGTGAATTATCAAACCTGTTCAGGCTTGGTGTTGTAAGCGTGCACGCAGGCAGCAATTTCGGGAAGTAGTTCTGGGTTTTGTTCAATTCCATTTCCAACTACAATTACATCAGCACCGGAACCTAATGCGATATCCGCTTTCTCGTAAGAGTTAATCCCGCCACCAACAATAATAGGCGTACCTACTGCTCCGCGAACCGCAGCAATGATTTCACCGGGAACTGGAAACTGGGCGCCGCTTCCGGCATCGAGGAAAATGTTCTTGAGACCCAGGTACTCGCCCGCCATTGCGGTACAGGCCACGATACCCGGCTTGTCGCGGGGCAATGGGGTAGTCCCGCTGATATAGGAAACAGTAGTGAGTTTGCCGCTCTCCACCAGCATGTAGCCGGTTGGAAGTACTTCAAGGTTGCTGCGCTTCAAAAGTGGTGCTGCAATCACGTGCTGCCCGATCAGCAATTCTGCATTGCGGCCGGAGATCAGCGAAAGTAAAAGAATGGCGTCGGCAGACGGATCAATGTGCAGGCTGCTACCCGGGAAAAGGATAGCAGGTATATCTGTGTACTCGTGAATTGCTGAGATCAGCTTGTCAATAGCATAGTTGGTGATCAGGCTGCCTCCTACGAAAAAGAAGTCAACACCATGACCAGCCGCATATTCAAGGAATTTCGGAAATGTAGAAAGATTAACTTTATCTGGGTCTAAGAGAACAGCAAACGATTTCCTTTTTTCTTCTTTACGTGTCAAAAGGAGGTCTGCGATTTGATGCTTCGCTGTTTTCATTCAGTTCTTCGTTCGTCTTCAATTAAATGCTTCAGCTTGTGCCGGGCCCAACCCACAGCCAGTGTCCAGGCCAAACTTTGAACTGCCTGCACCACCTGTGACTGTTTTTTTTCCTCTTTAAGCTTTTTATGGCTTATCAGGAGCAGTTCGTTATCTCTTTCCTTTTCCCTGGCTTTTCCGAGTTCTCTTTCCCTGTCTTTTTTGGTTTTAGGCAAAAAAGCATTCATCACAACGAATGTAGTAGCCAGTACGCCGCCGATCACAAGTGCCTGCTTACCGTACGTAGTTGCGTCTGTTTTAAGGTCGCTCCACTGGCTTTCCAGCTTATCACGGTAGATCTCTGCATCAAGCAGAAGATCATGCTTGGCTTTGTCAGTGTCTGACGAAAAAGGTTTGACTTTTACCGAAGAATCTATTGGAGTACTCATTTCATTACTGTTTAATGGTGCCCGGGGATTCAAAAGGAATCCAAAAATAGCAATTCAAGATTATTTATCAGCTAATATGCGGCTAAAAGCTTGGTCACTCTTTGTCCCCCATAAACTTTACGAGAACCGAGCGGATCATATGAACAAACTTTTCTCTCCATACAATCCAGATAATCAGTTTGATAACAAATACCCCAAGCAAAATCAGATATCCCAGGTAATCACTATCCAACCACCTGTTCAGGAAAGTTCCTAATAAAATAACGACCAGTATAAGGATTGTCAATGCAATGCAAAGTATCAGCGCACCGTACACTGCCATTACAGCGGCGCGCTCGATCTTATCCCTGGTTTCAATTTTAAATAAATCGATACGTGTCTCGAAATACTTAAAAAGCGTGTCTTTAATCTCCTCTAGTTGACTTAGCATAATCAGTAGTTTTCAAATCATGTGTATCCATTTACGACCTGATTTGCAGGTCGTTCATACACTAATCCAAAAACATACCAAGAATCGCGGAAACTACTGAAACTACCAACCCGAAGAAAAGAGCCGACAGGAAGTTACTCACGTAAAATCCATCAACCAGAAAGCTGGCGAGATAAATAATGAATACGTTAACGACAAAATAGAACAGTCCCAGCGTAAGAATGGTAATGGGGAGTGCGAGTATTTGCAGTACCGGCTTTAAGAATGTATTGAGGATTCCAAGAACAATTGCCACGATGATGGCCGTAGTAAAACTTTCAACTGCAACCCCGGGAATTAAATTGGCGCCGATGAGCACTGCCAAAGCACTGATTACAAGTCGTAGGAGTAATTTCATTCGGTAAGCAATTATTGGTGACGGCTACGAAGTACGTCAATTACCTCATCTAAGTCAATGTTTTTTTCCTCCAGAAGAACAAGCAGGTGGAAGAGCAAATCGGACACTTCATTTTTAAAAAGATCCACATCATCGTCCTTCGCCTCTATCACAACTTCGACCGCTTCTTCACCTACTTTTTGGGCGATTTTGTTGATCCCGCGCTTAAAAAGGCTGCTGGTGTAGGACTCCTCCGAAGGATTTATTTTTCGCTCTCTTATCACTTTCTTTTGAAGATAGTTGAGAAAAAACGCCTCCCCTATTCGGGCATCCTGACTATTTTTTTCCCCAAAACAGGTATCTGCGCCTGTGTGGCATGTTGGCCCTGCCGGAGTGGCTTTGATCAGCAATGTATCACCGTCACAATCCGCTATGATCTCGTTGATAAAAAGGAAATTCCCAGACGTTTCACCCTTTGTCCATAAACGCTGTTTGCTGCGACTGAAGAACGTAACCGTACCTTCTGTCTTTGTTTTTTCAAGCGCTTCCTTGTTCATATAACCAAGCATCAGCACCTTGTCTGTATGAACATCCTGGATGATGGCGGGTACCAGCCCGTCGGTTGACTTATCAAAGTCGATGGTAGAAAAGTTATCGTTCATTTCGTCTGGTTTATCTTGTCAATCTAATGGGAAGTTTCCTGTCGCCCAGGTAGGCTTTCAGATCCGGGATGTCTATTTCCCTGAAATGAAAAATGCTTGCCGCAAGCCCGGCGTCGGCTTTACCTGTGGTAAATACATCGTAAAAATGCGCCATTTCTCCTGCTCCGCCTGAGGCGATGACGGGAATGTTGGCATTACCTGAAATTGTTGCTGTCAGTTCAAGAGCAAAACCGTTTTTGGTACCGTCGGTGTCCATGGAAGTCAGCAAAAGCTCGCCGGCTCCCCGGTCTTCCACTTCTTTCGCCCAGGGTATCGTCCTGAGATCGGTCGGCTTGCGGCCACCGTGCGTGTGGACAATGTGCTCTTTCCCGTTTTCAATATCTATATAACGTGTGTCAATCGCCACTACAATGCATTGACTTCCAAATTCAAGTGAAAGTTCATTGATCAGGTCCGGATTACGCACCGCAGCCGAGTTGATAGAAACCTTGTCGGCGCCGGCATGCAGCAATGCAGAAACGTCAGCAATGGAGGATATACCGCCTCCTACTGTAAAAGGTATATTGATCGTTTGCGCAACGCGTTTTACGAGCTCAATGAATGTAGAGCGGCCGTCGATCGTGGCGGTAATATCCAGGTACACCAGCTCGTCGGCACCCTGGGCGGCGTACAATGCACCCAGCTCCACAGCATCGCCTGCGTCGCGCAGGTTCACGAAGTTGACTCCCTTGACAGTCCTGCCGTCCTTTACATCCAGGCAGGGGATAATCCTTTTAGTTAGCATAATTATCAGGCGGAGAATCGCATTAGCTCGGCAAGACTGATCCTGTTTTCATAGATCGCCTTTCCGATTATAACGCCGTAAATGTTCATTTCAGCTAATTTTTCAACATCTTCAATTCCGCTGATCCCTCCGCTGGCAATGATATGCAGACCGGGACATTTATCCTGAAGATTTTTATAGAGGTCAAACGAAGGTCCCTGCAGCAAACCATCTTTCGCCACATCGGTACTGATCGTGTACTTCACCCCCTTTTCTACGTATTCTTCCACGAAATCATAAACCCATAATGCAGTACCTTCTTCCCAGCCGCTCACCGCGATTTTCTCATTCTTGGCATCTGCCCCGAGAATGATCCTTTCGCCTCCGTAAGTTTTCAGCCAGTTTTCGAAGATCTCAGGTTTTTTAACTGCGATACTGCCACCAGTTACCTGCTTTGCGCCACTTTCAAAAACAACCCTCAGATCATCGTCAGACTGTACACCGCCACCGAAGTCTACGTGCAGGCTGGTTTTGGAAGCAATGGTTTCAAGTACCTTCCAATTGACGATTTTCTTGGCTTTTGCCCCGTCAAGATCCACCAGATGCAACCGCTTCAATCCTGCATCTTCAAACTGCAATGCAACTTCGAGCGGGTTTTCGTTATAGATTTTCTTTTGGCCGTAATCCCCCTGCGTAAGGCGCACGCATTTTCCTTCTATCAGATCAATGGCGGGTATTATTTCAATCATGCTCGGAGTGGTTATGATTAGAGTTTCAGGAAGTTTTCGATGATCTGCTGACCTGCATTGCCGCTGATCTCGCAGTGGAACTGTGCCGCATAGAAATTATCCTTATGCAGCATTGCGCTGAATGGAAATGTGTAATCGCAGGTAGCAACTGTATACTCACAAACCGGCGCTGCATAGCTGTGTACAAAGTACATGAATGCATTCTCCGGAATGGAGTCGGTGAGAGGAGTTTTGTAGTCAGATATATTATTCCAGCCCATGTGCGGCACTTTCATGCCGGCAGTAGCGGGAAACCTTTTTACATCCACATCAAAAATCCCCATGCAGGTCGTGTCGTTTTCTTCCGAGTACCGGCACATCAGCTGCATTCCCACGCAAGTACCGAAAACAGGCTGCTTCAATGTAGGAATAAGTTTGTCCAGGCCGGTTTGCCGGAGGTAGTTCATGGTGGTGCTTGCTTCTCCCACACCCGGAAAAATGACTTTGTCCGCTGTGGTAATTTCGGTCACATCGTCGGTATAGATGTACCCTGCGCCCAGCCTGTCCAGTGCATACATGACCGACTGCACATTACCTGCATTGTACTTAATAATTACGGTTTTCATCCGGTTATACTGTTGGAAAGAATAAAAAAAGCCCGATTAGAAAATCGGGCTTCCGGGGATACTATGTATTCAACCTTATTACAACACTACTTGCAAAAACATATCACCCAAGACGACCGAAAGCCAGATGGCTATGATGAAAATGATGATATGTTTCAGCGATTATCATGACACAAATGTAAGGAAAAATGTAAATAATGTTGCCGCTACGCGTAAAAATTGCATTAAAATTTGCTTAGAGTTTTCTTCGTACCTTGCGTTTGAAAATGGCTTTATACCATCATGGAACTATCTATTTCACGTCTTTTTTTATTACTCCTTACATTGATCACCTCAAATTCCATGGCACAGTCTGACGATCTGGCCGAGAAGCTTTTCAAAGCACACCCAACCTACCGCGAAGCCGCATTGACGCAGCGAAGGTTCAAACAAAAAGATATCCTTCCCCTGATTACAAAGCGACAGGGCAATGGAATGTACACGATCGAAAAGGTCGGTGAGTCGTTTGAAGGACGCACAATCCAGATGATCAAAGTAGGTACCGGCAAGAAAAAGGTACTGCTCTGGACGCAAATGCATGGAGACGAGCCCACTGCCACAATGGCGAGCTTTGACATATTCAATTTCCTGGAAGGAAAGAATGACGGATTTGACAGCTTCCGTAAAGAGCTGCTGGAAAAAACCACGCTGTACTTTGTACCCATGCTCAATCCCGACGGTGCCGAAAGGTACCAGCGCCGCACCGTGCAGGGCATTGATATGAACCGTGACGCCGCCGCCCGGCAAACACCGGAAGCAGCTATATTGAAGGGCCTGGTGGATAAACTGAAACCCGATTACGGTTTCAACCTCCACGACCAAAGCCCGCGCTATTCCGCAGGCAGGAGCCCAAAAGTGGCTACGATTTCATTCCTTGCGACTTCCTATGATTACGAATTGTCGATCAACGATGTGCGCCAGCGCTCTATGCAGCTCATCGTGGGGATGAATAAGATTTTGCAAAAGTACATTCCCAGTCAGGTAGCGCGGTACGCCGACGACCATGAGCCGCGCGGGTTTGGTGATAATGTACAAAAATGGGGAACTACGCTTGTACTGATAGAGTCAGGCGGATATGTAGGCGACCCGGAAAAGCAATTTATCCGCAAGCTGAACTTCATGGCGATATTGTCTGCATTGGGTAAGATCGCTGACAACTCCCTTACCAGGGAAAATCGCGAAGATTACTATAAGATCCCCGAAAACGGCCGCTGGGTTTATGATCTCGTAGTCAGGAATGCGACTGTGAGACAGTCAGGGAAATCCTTTACCGCCGACCTGGGCATTAACCGTAACGAAGTCAGCTACTCGAATGCGACCAGGTTTTTTTATTACAGTAAAATAGAAGATTTCGGCGACCTGCACCCGCAATACGGAAGCCAGGAACTGGATGCGAAAGGTTATACCATTGAAAAAGGCAAGGTATACCCTACTACCTACAAAAATGTGAGCGAAATCAGCAAGCTGAATGCATTGAATCTACTGAAAGAAGGCTATACCTACGTGCGACTTGCTGCCGACGCCAACACACGTGCACTCGGGCTTTATTTTACCACTACTCCATTGCATATACTCAGGAGCGGTCAGCCTGTACCTTCGGGAACTCCCGGCCTGGGCAATACGGCTACCTTTATCCTCAAAAAAGCAGGTAAAGTAAGGTATGCAGTGATCAATGGGTTTGTGCATGACCTGGAAGATTTCAGCAGAGAGAAGGGACAGGGAATCGTAGAATAAGTCCTTGATTTATAACAAAAAACGCGTTTCCGAAATAACTGAGTCGTAACATACGGTTAACATTGGGGTAATATTGGCGATCTACTTTTGTGTCATAAATCTGACACAAAAAACATGAAAGCTAATTTATCCCTCTTATTCATTCTCCTCTTTACTACTTCACTCGCTTTTGCGCAGACAGGCTCTGTAAAAGGCACAGTAGTAGATTTTAAAACGAAAGAAGCTGTTATCGGTGCCAGCGTGGTACTGAAAGGCTCTACTCCTCCCATTGGTACTGCAACGGACGTCGAAGGCAATTTCGACATTTCCAATATTCCCACAGGAAAGCAGACGGTTATCATCAGCTATGTATCGTACAAGCCCAAAGAAATTGCGATCGAAGTTTACCCGAACCAGGCTGTTCTGATCAATACCACCATTGAAGAAGATGTGGCGAACCTGGAAGAGGTGAAGATTGTTGGCCAGCGCCAATCCTTTACTGATGTTTCAGTAATTACCGAGATCAAGCAGGCTGAGCAGATCGCGGTAGGTATTTCGGCACAGCAGATCCAGAAGTCGCAGGACCGTGACGCTTCGCAGGTTGTGCGCCGCGTACCAGGTGTTTCTATTCAGGACGATCGGTTCGTGATTATCCGCGGGTTGAATGAGCGTTACAATACGGTAATGCTGAATGACGCAATCACCCCTTCTACCGAGGTTGACGTAAAATCATTCTCATTTGACCTGATCCCAAGTACTGCTATCGACCGGATGATGATCTACAAATCCGGCGCACCTGAACTTCCTGGTGAATTCGCAGGAGGTATTATCAAAATTTACACAAAAACAATCCCCGACGACAACGGATTTACATTCAGCCTCACAGGCGGCTACCGCGGAAATACCACATTCAAGAATGTGCTCGACTACAAAGGCGCTGCATTGGACTGGACAGGTTTTGGCGCCCCGGACAGAGCGCTTCCAAATGGCTTTCCTTCGACAAGAAGGTTGCAAAGCGAAAATACGCCATCGGAAGCATCATTGAACGCATTCCGCAAGCTGCCTGAGTTTTATGATTTGAAATCAAAATCAGTAACTCCTGATTTGCGTGCTTCACTGGGTTACAACCATATATTTGAATTGGGTAATATGAAGTTGACAACATTCAATAATGTCAACTATTCATCTACGAACCAGTTTTTACCGACAACCCAGTTCCGTTACCTGAGCTTTAATAAAGAAAAACAGAAATCAGACATTCAGAGCTCTTACCAGGACGAATTGTACCAAAACAATGTCCGCTTGGGTGTGATGTCAAACTGGGCGCTGATCATCAATCCAAATCACAAGATTGAGTTCAGAAACCTCTTCAACCAGCTGTCTAACAAAGAGACTAACTTCCGTCAGGGCTACAATACAGACAATGATGTGGAAGTTCAGAACTACGCATTCCGTTACGAGTCGAAGAGCATTTACTCAGGCCAGTTAGGCGGTACGCACGAGCTTGGCGCACGTACAACCGTAAAATGGCTGGGTGCATTGGGAACAACGTTCCGCAGCGAGCCTGATTACCGCCGCTTTATTTCAACCCGCGCAATTGGCAGCACCGGTCCTTTCCAGGTTGAACTTGTTCCGGGAAGCAACGCCAGCTTAACAAGAGGCGCAAGATTTTATTCTGAATTAACCGAATATACCAGCTCTTTCCGCGCTGATATTGAACACCGCATTGAACGCAATGGCTACGAAGACGACGAGAGCATGCAAATAAAATTGCGTGCAGGCGCTTATGGCGAGCTAAAAGACAGGGCTTTCAAAGCAAGATGGTTTAACCTGACCAACTCCGGCAATGCTCCTCAGGAATTGCTCAGCCAGGCACCAGCGCAGCTTTTTGATTCACAAAACATTGGAGCAAACCAACTTTATTACGCAGAAAGAACCAATACGGACGACAAGTATAATGCTCAGAACTCTTTGATGGCGGGATACCTCGGCGCTTACATTCCTTTCAGCAAAAAATTCAATGCATCTGTTGGTCTGCGTGTCGAGAACAACATTCAGAAACTGCAAAGCAGGCAGCGTGGTGGTGGCGACCGGATCCGCGTTAACAATCCGATCTTCCGTTTCCTGCCTTCTGCAAACTTCGCCTACAACTTCACCGAGAAATCACTGGTAAGACTGGCTTATTCTGTTTCTGTGAACCGTCCCGAGTTCCGCGAGCTGGCTCCGTTTACTTACTATGACTTTAACTTCGACGTATCCCGCGTTGGTAACCCGAACCTGAAAACACCTTCGATCCAGAATGTGGACCTGCGTTACGAATTCTATCCGAAAGATGGAGAGATGATCTCGGTGGCTGCATTCTACAAACACTTCAAAAACCCGATCGAAACGCGTATCCGCTACGCAGGTTCAGGGGTATCGTTCTATGTTGACAATGCAAAATCGGCTTACACGGCTGGTGCTGAGATCGAGCTTCGTAAATCACTCAAAAACCTGACCGTATCTCCATTCATGGATAACCTTAGCGTAGTGCTGAATGCATCGGTAATCCATAGTAATGTACTGACAGGCTTCGCCGGACAGGAAAACGACCGTCAGTTGCAGGGCCAATCGCCTTACCTGATCAATGCAGGACTTTACTACAATGACGTAAACCGTGGCTGGCAGGTGAATGCACTTTATAACGTGGTAGGCCGCAGGATCTTCCTGGTTGGAGATAAGGATTTGCAGCCAACCGTGTACGAGATGCCGAGAAACATCATCGACCTGAACATAGTGAAGGCATTGGGAGAACACCTTGAAATCAAATTGGGAATCCAGGATCTGCTCAATCAGCGCTTCCGCCTTATCCAGGATAGTAACCAGGACCAGAAAATTTCCGATGTGGATGAATCTTACCAAAGCTTCAAAAGAGGCAGCTACTCAACCATTGGCGTGACTTATAAATTTTAATAAAACCGCAAGTCGTAAACCGGCTCTCTTATCAAAAAAGAACTTTAAAACAGAAAACAAACAATTGAATTTATGAAAAACACAGGTAAACTTTTGAGCTTGCTGATGTTGGGGCTTACAATGTTCGGATCCATTTCTTGTACGAACGACGACGATGATGATGACGAGGATATTGTAACTCCGGTAGGTGAAATGAAAACCGTCACTGGCAAAATCACATCCAACACTACCTGGTCGGCTTCCAACCAATATTTACTTTCAGGATTTGTATATGTTGAGTCTGGCGCTACATTGACTATCGAGCCGGGAACGATCATCAAAGGAGACGGAAAGCAGAAAGGCTCACTGATCGTTAAGCCAGGCGGAAAGATTATTGCCGTAGGAACTGCTGATAAGCCTATCATTTTTACATCAAGCATGCCAGCCGGACAGCGTAAAGCTGGTGACTGGGGAGGCTTGATCCTGCTTGGAAAAGCGCCTGTTAACAAACCTGATGCAGTAATTGAAGGTGAAAACCAATCTGTATATGGCGGAACAGAAGCAGCTGACAACTCAGGACAACTTAAATATGTGCGTATCGAGTTTGCTGGTATCGCATTTGAAACGGATAAGGAGATCAACGGCCTTACATTCGGTGGCGTTGGTTCAGGAACTGAGATTGACTACGTACAAGTTTCGTACTCAGGTGATGATTCATTCGAATGGTTTGGTGGATCAGTGAATGCAAAGCATTTGATCGCTTACCGTGGTTTGGACGATGATTTTGATACTGATAATGGTTTTTCAGGAAACGTACAGTACGGTTTCATCTTGCGTGACCCAGCTGTAGCTGACTTAGCTGGTGATTCAAATGGCTTTGAGTCTGATAACGACGGAACAGGTACAGCTGCAACTCCCCAAACTTCTGCGAAATTCGCCAATGTTACTATCGCTATGGCAGAAGGAACAGTTAATGCCAAATTCAACTCGGCAATACGTATCAGAAGAAATTCTGCGATCTCGGTTTACAACACGCTGATTACAGGCGCATGGCCACGTTCTGCTGTCAGAATTGAAGGTGATGCTACTCTCGCAAACTTCGTTGCAGGCAGGATTAAAATGGACGGAAATGCAGTTGCTATCACAGGAACTCCTGCACAAGGCGTAATTGAAGGAATCACGCAAGCACTTTTCATCCCGGCAGGAAGCAAAAACATGGTTGGCGCTGTTGCAGATCTTAAACTGGCGACTGGCTACAACTCTATCACTGCGAAGCCAGGTCTTCTTCCACAAGCTGGCTCTTCATTGCTGACAGGTGGCGCTACGTTGCCGACAGGATTTGAAGCCAACACAGTTGTAGGTGCTTTCGGAACTACCGACTGGACTGACAAATGGGCGAACTGGGATCCACAGAATGCAAACTACGAGATCAGAAAGTAATAGTCTTATATAATTGGTGTCAGAATTTAGAAAGGCCGTGAACACATGTTCGCGGTCTTTTTCTTTCATACGGGTAAATTTCTCTTATTGACCACAAAACCCGTATTGCATTCCTCCATCGAAAAGGATAACTTCGTTTCCGTTATTTTGTCTTGACAATTAATTTGTCAGGATCGCTAATCTTAATTCTACTGAATGTCCGAATTCCAAGCTTACCTGCAATTAGGTTTTGAACACATCACAGATGCCAATGGCTACGATCACATTTTGTTTATCATGGCGCTTTGTACAATATATACCCTGATTGACTGGAAAAAGGTGATCGTGCTGGTAACTGCTTTTACGATCGGACATTCGATTACACTGGCGCTTTCAACGCTCGGCCTCATTAACATTGATCCGGCCTGGATAGAGCTTCTTATCCCCGTTACCATCGTAATTACCGGCTCTCTGAATTTCTTTTACAAAGTCCCCAAGGGTTCTTTTGGTAAAAAAGAGGAGAACTCGACAACGAGATACGGACTGGCCCTTTTCTTCGGCCTTATCCACGGGCTGGGTTTTTCAAACTACCTCCGTGCATTGCTGGGCAAGGAAGCCGCGATTTTCAATCCGTTGCTCGGGTTTAACATCGGACTTGAACTGGGTCAGCTGATCATCGTTTTTGTAATCCTTTCCATTGCTTTTGTAGTGATTGAAATCCTGCGGGCACAGCGCCTCAGCTGGATTCACATACTTTCCGGGATTATTGTAGGAATGGCGTTTTCGCTTATCCTGAACAATGAGCTTTTTGTAAGCCTTACAGGCGGAAGTGCCGAATAACAAGAATTTATTACATCTGACTAACTAATTATGAGAAAACTCCTGCTCCCGTTACTCTTCCTGCTGGTTTCCGTGGCTTCCTATGGTCAGCAGCTGCCGACTTCCGCCACTTACCAGTACAACGACCGTTTTGAACAGCTGGGTCCCATGCTGCCAACGCCAAATTCAACACGCGCGGCTTCCGGTGCGCCGGGCCGCGAGTACTGGCAACAACGCGCCGACTACGACATCAAGGCCGAACTGGACGACGAAAAGCGCCGCATTATCGGTTCGGAGACCATTACTTTTTACAACAATTCCCCCGACGACCTGAAATATATCTGGTTGCAACTGGATCAAAACCTCTTCAAAAAAGACGGAATCGCAGCGATGTCACGTACCGGCGCGATCAGTGACAAAGGAATGACCACCAGCCAGCTTGCCAATATCAACAATGGAAGAGGATCCTCACTGGATCCGGAAGTGGAATATGGCTACAACATTACCGCGGTAAAAGACAAGGCAGGCAAGGCACTTCCGTACAAGATCAATGGTACTATGATGCGCATTGACCTTCCGGCAGTGATGAAGCCCGGTACCAACTTCGTTTTTGGGGTAGACTGGAACTATAACATTACCGAGTACTATGGTCGAAGCGGATATGAGTTTTTCCCGAAAGACGGAAATGCCAACTACTTCATTGCGCACTGGTTTCCACGCCTTGCTCCTTATGATGATGTAAATGGCTGGAACCACAAACAATTTCTAGGCCAGGGAGAATTTGCATTGATCTTCGGTAACTATAAAGTTGCCATTACAGTACCCGCCGACCACGTGGTAGCGGCCAGCGGAGAATGCCAGAATTATGCACAGGTGCTTACTGCTACCCAGAAACAACGTTTGAAGAAAGCTGAAACTTCCAAAACACCGGTAATCATCGTAACGCAGGCCGAAGCAGAAAAGGCTGAAAAGCGGGAGAATAAGAATCCAGGCAAGAAAACGTGGATTTACAAAGCTGATAATGTGCGCGATTTCGCATTTGCGAGCAGCCGGAAATTTATCTGGGACGCCATGCAGACCGATGTTTACAAAAGCGGCCGCAAGATCTGGTGTATGTCCATTTACCCGAAAGAAGGTAACCCGCTTTGGGAACAATATTCAACCCGCGCAGTGGCGCATACTTTGAAATCTTACGGAGATCGCACTTTTGAGTATCCTTATCCGGTTGCGATTTCCTGCCACTCAGTTGCAGGCGGCGGAATGGAATATCCGATGATCAGCTTCAATGGCGGTCGCCCGGAAGAGGATGGTACTTACAGCGAAGCAGTGAAATACGGAATGATCGGTGTGATCATTCACGAAGTGGGCCACAACTTTTTCCCGATGATCGTTAATTCTGATGAACGTCAGTGGGCCTGGATGGACGAAGGCTTGAATACATTCTGCCAGTACCTGGCTGAAAAAGAATGGGACTACAACTTCCCGACCCGCCGCGGCGAGCCCAATCAGATCACGGATTATATGTCTTCTGACAAATCGGTACTAACACCGATTATGGCTTCTGCCGAGAATGTGATCGGGCTGGGACCAAATGCTTACGGGAAGCCCGCAACTGCATTGAATATCCTGCGTGAAACAGTAATGGGCCGCGAGCTTTTTGATCATGCATTTAAAGAGTATGCAAACCGCTGGCGCTTTAAAAGTCCTACCCCGGCTGACTTTTTCCGTACCATGGAAGACGCGTCGGGTGTTGATCTTGACTGGTTCTGGAAAGGCTGGTTTTATGGAACCGAAGCTGTTGACCAGGATCTGGTGAGTGTAGATTGGTTCAGCATTGATACCCAAAATCCGGATATCGAGAAAGAGCTCGCCCGTCAGGAATTTGCGCGCAAGCAGAATACAATGAGCAAAATCCAGGATGCAAAAGCCAAAGGAGAAACCGTGGTAGCACAGGATTCCACGATGGCGGATTTCTATAACCGCTACGATCCGTTCAAGGTAACAGCGGCTGATAAACAAAAATATGAGCAGTACCTGGCTTCGCTTTCGGAAAGTGAGCGTGCATTGATCCAGCAGAACACCAATTTTTATACACTTTCAGTCAAAAACAAAGGCGGACTTCCGATGCCTGTGATCGTGAAAATGGGCTTTGAAGACGGAACTGACTCTGTTGCGGTATTTCCGGCAGAAATCTGGCGCTTCAACGATCAGCAGATCAATAAGGTAATTTCTACCAAAAAGAAGGTGGTTCAATGGACACTCGATCCTTACCAGCAAATCGCGGACATCGACACGGAAAACAATGCATTCCCGCGTGTTTCCAAACCAACCCGCTTCCAGATCTACAAACAGCAAAGCAGAAAAACACCGAACCCCATGCAAATGGAAGGTGTAGGTGCAGGAAAAGTCAGCACTGATCCGAAGAAGTAAGCTTCGATTTTTATCTGTAAAAAAGTCCGCTCCGGCTTCGCGCCAGAGCGGACTTTTTTTTATGTAATTTCAAAGTCAAGGCTATGTAATTTCAAAGTTAGATCTATGTAATTTCAAAGTTTAGTTTATGTAATTTCAAAATAGAAGTTATGTAATTTCAAAGTTTGATTATCTTTACAAAAGACATTTCAGGCAGTATGAACTTTGTAATCAGGGACATAGAGAAAGTAGTTTGGGAACAAAGCACTAAGTTCCCTGTCATTGCATTGACCGGGCCGCGGCAGTCTGGAAAGACTACACTTTTGAAGACACTCTTCAAAGGTTATAAATACATTTCGCTGGAAGATCCAAACAACCGCGCCTTCGCGGACATCGACCCGGTTGCGTTTCTGAACCTTTACTCAGATAAGGTAATATTGGATGAAGTACAGCGGGTTCCTTCATTATTTTCTTATATCCAAACAATCGTAGATAACTCTGGTATGATGGGCCAGTTTATACTCTCGGGCTCACAAAACTTCCAGCTTCTTAACAGTATTACCCAGAGTCTGGCGGGGCGGGTTGCGCTGTTCAAATTGCTGCCTTTCGATTTTAGCGAAATGAAATCCGGGAATTTGCTGGCGGATGATGTAGCTGATGTATGCCTGAACGGTTTTTACCCTGCTGTATTTGACCGCTCGATCAAGCCTGGTATTTTTTATTCCAACTATATTCAAACCTATGTGGAAAGGGATGTTACTGAACTTACCAGTATCAGAGATACGCGACAGTTCAGGACATTTGTTAGTCTTTGTGCGGGCAGGGTTGGGCAGCTGCTCAATCTGAATTCACTTGCAAATGAATGCGGTATCTCACAGCCGACAGCCAAATCGTGGTTATCGGTACTTGAAAGCAGTTACATTATTTTTCAGCTTCAACCTTACTATCAGAATTTTAATAAACGCGTTGTAAAAACTCCCAAGCTATACTTTTACGATACCGGGCTGCTTTGTCACATTCTCGGGATCAGAAATGCAGAGACTTTTCATACCAGTCCGTTCAAAGGAAATATCTTCGAAAACCTTATTATTGCCGAGTATCAAAAGAAAAATGCACATCAGTATCTTCACAATGATTACTGGTTCTGGCGTGATTCCAACGGGCACGAGATTGACCTTTTGACTCAAAACGGGAATGCGTTTGACATTTTTGAAATAAAATCAACACAAACCGTGCTGACTGAGCATTTCAAAGGAATGAATTTCTTCAATGAAGTAAGTAACGGGCTCGCGGGGACTAAAACGCTTATTTACGGCGGGGATCAAAATCAGAAAAGGACTGACTATTCCGTGCTGGGCTGGCGCAACATTTAATTGAAACCGAAACCATGAACATTGTAATACTTGACGGATATACTTTGAACCCGGGCGATCTGGACTGGACCGCCGTTTCAGAGCTGGGGAATGTTAAAATATACGACCGTTCCAAGCCGGAAGAGATCGTGGAGCGGGCGAGCAACGCCGAGGCGATTTTGGTGAATAAGGCAGTACTATCGGCTGCCACGCTATCGCAGCTGCCAAAGTTGAAGTATATTGGTGTTACAGCTACCGGTTACAATAACATCGATATGGAAGCCGCCAAAAAGCAGGGTATTGTTGTAACTAATGTAAAAGCTTACAGCTCTGCCTCTGTTGCCCAGCAAACCTTCGCATTGCTTCTTGCACTTGTCAACCGGGTTGAAACACACAGCCAGAGCGTCTTTGCGGGTGAATGGGCTTCTTCGCAGGATTTCAGCTACTCGAAATCGCCGCTCACTGAACTGGCTGGCAAAACAATGGGACTGATCGGTTTAGGAGATATCGGATCGAATGTGGCCGAAATTGCACTGGCTTTCGGCATGAAGGTTATTGCTTACCGCAAGCATCCAAAACCGGTGCAGGGAATTGAAATGGTTTCGCTGGAAGCACTTTTCAAAAACAGTGATGTGGTAAGTCTGCATTGCCCGCTGACGGAGGAGACAAAGGAAATTGTCAACAAAAACAGCCTTGCCTCCATGAAACCGGGCGCGCTGCTTTTGAATACAGGTCGCGGCCCGCTAATCAATGAACATGATCTTGCAGAAGCTTTGACAAACGGTACCATTGCAGGGGCCGGTCTGGATGTACTTTCGGTAGAGCCGCCAAAGAATGATAATCCACTGCTATCAGCACCGAATTGCGTGATCACACCGCACGTGG
Source organism: Dyadobacter sp. Leaf189 (assembly GCF_001424405.1). Taxonomy (GTDB): domain Bacteria; phylum Bacteroidota; class Bacteroidia; order Cytophagales; family Spirosomataceae; genus Dyadobacter. The sequence continues at coordinate 499,067 of NZ_LMPS01000001.1, read as the reverse complement.
CCTGGGCGACGTTTGAGGCGCGGCAAAGGTTAATGCAGCTGACTGCCGATAACCTGCAAACTTTTCAAAATGGGTCACCCGTCAACGTTGTCAGCTAGCGCTTCTTTTTACCGCTTTTCTTTGTCTTTTTACCTTTTTTGCGGCCCCAGTTTTTTTGCATTCTGGCGTATGCCTTCTTACTGACCGTCTTTTTCTTTTTAGATCTGGAAGTGCCATTCTTTTTTCGGGCATTGATATTATTTACCAGCGAGTTTTTCACTCCAAGTTTGTTCTTCTTGGTGCCTGATTTCTTTGTTTTTTTCTTAGCCTTTGCCATTTGCGATGAAGTTTAGGGAACCGAGCATAAATTTTCATGCCGAGAAGATATTCAACGTAAATTGTCTCTCAGATATGAACGCTCGCTTAGCCCGCTTAAATTGACTACAAATCGACGCTATATTCAATGAAATATCCGAACCGACTTTCTTCTGGTGCTAACAATATTGTGATTGCACTTTCAGAAACTGAAGTAGCCAAGCTTTTCGTGGGCGACACGCGCTCGGATATTGGCTCCGAGGCTGATAAAATGAAGTATGCCAACCAGGTTAATGATTTGGTTGTAAAATTCGTAAGGCTGGATTTCCGTGAAGAGTTTGAGGCAGAAATGCTTGTGATGGAGCGGTTGAAACCTATCGACTTCCGCGCTTTTGAAGTTGGTAAAAGGGAATTATGGCTGGATGTGTTTGAAGACGAACTCAACCAGCTTCACAAAAGCGGCTTTGTTCACAGGGATCTCAGACGCCCCTCAGGTATCGGCGGTTTGTATTACGATAATATCCTGTTGACAGATACCGGATTAAGGCTGATCGACGTCGGAATCTCCGCACTGCGGGAGCAGGTAGGCGACAAGATCTTTCAAAAGTTCCTGGAAACTGAACGATCAGAAATGGCTTCATTCAGGGAATTTTTTATAAATCGATGAGATCGGAAAACCCTTGAAGCGAGCCTGGGACAGTTTTTGTACAGTATGGTTTTCAGGTTAATTTTGTTTACTAAAGTTCAGATTAAAGCTTTTCCCCTTGAATAATCGACTTGCTATCCTATTATCAGTGCTGTTCCATCCACTGATCCTCACAACTTACCTATTTGCATTACTTTTCCTGCTTTCGCCAGACCTGGTCGGTGTCAGCGCATTTGAATTTCCGGCATTGGGCAGCCTGTTGACGCTTTTATTCTTAAACACCTTTGTCGCACCGGCGGTAGTTACCTATTATTTTATGAAAATGGGGGTGATTACAAATTTGTATGTTGACGACGTAAATGAGCGGCGATTGCCTTATCTGGCGACGGTTATCATTTATGGGCTCGCCACTTATCTTTTCGGGTGGCAATTGCAGCCGGTTGGAGAAATGGCGCCACAGATATCGGTGATACTTGCCAGCGTGACCCTGTCGCTTGTGGTCGTGACCTGTGTGAGTTATTTCTGGAAAATCAGTGCGCATGCGACGGGCATAGGCGGTGTTATCGCTATGCTCGCGGGACTGATGATCCGTTTTGATGAAGTTGCGTTGCTCAATCCATTGCTTATCGCGATCTTGCTGGCAGGCTTACTCCTGAGCGCCCGTTTGCAACTGAATGCACATAGTCCGGGGCAGGTTTTTGCTGGCTTTCTGTGCGGCGTACTGGTAAGCAGTCTGACTGTCTATTTCTATTTCTGATCCAAGAGCCTAAACGCGCCATTTCATGTACGAAAACATTCTTTTTACCCAAGAAAATGGTATTGCGCGACTAAGCCTTAATCGGCCTGAGGTATACCACGCCCTGAATCCGCAGCTCATGCAGGAAATAACAGCGGCGATTTCGATGGTAGCGACCGACGAGCGGATCCGCGTTTTAATCATTACTGCGGAAGGTGAAAAGGCATTTTGCTCCGGCGCGGATTTGAAAGAAACTATGGCAGTAGGCACCACGGCCGAACAGCTGTTGAAAGACTATTACGAACCGATGATAAATGCGATCCGCACACTTTCCAAGCCGGTGATATGCAGATTGAATGGCGTGGCAGTCGGCGCTGGTTGCTCTCTGGTGCTGGCTTGTGACATGGTGATAGCCAGTGAAGAAGCGTATCTGAGTCTCGCATTTGTGCAAATCGGCTTAATGCCCGATGCAGGCGCTACATTCTTTTTGCCGAGACTGATTGGAATGGCCAAAACCTTTGAACTGGCCTCAACGGGCAGGAAAGTAGGAGCAAATGAAGCAGCTGCAATCGGCTTGATCAATAAGGCGGTACCAGCTGCTGAGCTCGATCAAGAAGTAGACAAACTCGCCCGTTTCTACGCCACCGCCCCTACACTCGCCATTGGCACGATGAAGAAAGTATTGAATGAATCGTCGCATTCGGACCTGGCGCGCATGCAGGAACTCGAGAGAGTTAACCAGGAGATCTTGTTCCAAAGTGCAGATTGCCGAGAAGGAATTTCAGCTTTTTTACAAAAAAGAAAGCCTGATTTTCAGGGCAAATAGCCTTATTATAGAATTTAATGCAAGATTTTTATTACAAATGTGTATTGTATTTTAAGACGCTTTTCTATCTTTGCAGTCCGAATACGGAAGGGTTGCGTAGCTCAATTGGATAGAGCACCTGACTACGGATCAGGAGGTTTGGGGTTCGAATCCCTACGTGACCACAAAAAGTTAAAAAGCATCTGAGAAATCAGGTGCTTTTTTTGTTTTGCTAACTAGTAGCATTCTGGTGAGCACTTTTGTTGACCTCGTTACCTGCTCTCTAGCTGCTTCTGGCGGGCTTGCCGCAACGTTATGGAAAGAGACGATTGCTCTATGGAAGCGCATGTGCTACTTTTCCTAAAAAACTAGTAATTACTAGTCGGATCTGACAAAACTTATTTTTTTGAAGAAATATCACTACAAAGGAGTGGATTTCATTGTCGCGCAGGTTAATGTGTCTGTGCCGGTGAAGGGAATGGCCAAGCGCTTGCTTATTTGATGGTGTTTAATCCCTAACTCCATCATTGTAAGCATCAATTCTATCGTAAAGCTCCCTCATTTCTTTATACATCTTTTCATATTGTTGAACTGTCAGTCTAAGCACTTTTACTAGGGTTTTTCCGGAATTAAGAAATGCTGATTGAATCGGTCGATTAGGGATCCAAATCCAATACTCGCCCGCTAAAATTTTGAGAAAGTCCGGTGTTGGTTCTATGAATTCATACATAATTTCTCCTGAGGTGACTATCTCCGTCATAGGACAATAAAGCATATACGGAGTAAAGAACACATTACTACCATTGTACGTTTTGCATTTGTCCAGAACCTCATTGTAGGCTTTCGATTTAAACGTCAACAAGTTAATTCTTAGTTGTTTTACAATTTCCGAGGTGAAAGTTGTATATGCAAAAGTCGATTTGCTCGCAATATGAATCCGAAAAAGTATTGAATCAATCAATAATTGTGTCATTAAAGGCTGCGCTTTAAAGCACACGAACGCTGTTTGCACCTTAGTAATATTATCCCCAACCTCCTGTATTTGCTGCAATGGAAAAAAATCATCTCCAATTCGATTTTGTTCAACGAATTTTTTAATCGCCTGTCCAAAATGAGTTTCAAGGAACCCAATGTATGTTTCGCAGTCATCACATAAAATGTATCTCTCTTTGCTTACGTCCTGCTCAATTAGCGCTCGTTTATCTCGTCTTGAAGCATCAACCTTCCAGACTTTGCCGCGAGACTTGCGAAGTCTTTTAACCATCGAATCAGGAATAATATGCGATTCTCTACTGCAAGCGGGATTTTGTGCACATAGTAAGCAGGTGTCTTTCTCCGATCTCATAAGTGAAAATTTGGGATTTTTAAGTTATCACCAGGCGCTTAGCTATCCTATTCTCCTAGCAACGCGGCAATCTCCTCTCGCAAAATGGGCAAATGCCGTACTACAATCCCCCAAATAACTTCATCGGAAACTGAATCGTACCCGTGAATGATCCTATTTCGAGCATCAACCAGCTTTCTCGAATTGGTAATCTGAACAGTACTATCCTTTTTGATAATGCGGCTCATCGCCTCACCAATGATTTCGATATTTCTTTCGACCGCTCGTTTTGTCCGTAAATCAGCTTGATAATTGGCAAATTGCATCGGCTGATCCGAAAAGAAACTTTCAATTTCGGCGATCCCATTTAACATGTCGTATAGCCAGGTTTTGATCTCAACGTCCATATACAAGCTGCCGGTGCTGATTTACATTTTCAAGAAAATAAGGGTTCTTGATTGCTTTTTCTTCCAGTAAATCCACTGGCCGTTTAAAAACTTCCTGTAATGAAAATTTTAAATCAAAATAGTTGTCAGCATAATCTTCGACTTCCATCGTCGTGAAATCTACAATCAGATCTATATCACTTTCTCCGTCAAAATTGTCAGTCAGCACAGAACCAAAAGCATATAAGCTTCTCACTTTGTGCGTTCTACAAAGTTTAACAATGGCCTCTTTATATTTTTCCAATATCTCCATTTTGATATTCTATTTATCCCCAATCAACCGCTCCAGCCTCCCCATCATCTCCTCCTTCTCCTTCAACATCCGCTCATAAAGCGCAATCTTCTCATTATGCAGCTGAATTATCTTTTCCATCGGATGTAAATTGAAGGTACCGAAATTGAAAGAGTTTTCAACCTTGTCAAATGTATTGGCGATAATATTCACTGCCTGTTCCTCATCAAAATTCCGGATCGCCTCAGCAGGGATTTTCAAGATCGAGGCTACCTGCTCCAAAATACCAGACTCGATCTTTTCCTTTTGTTCCAGTAAAGAAACTTTCTGCTGGTTCCAGTCTTCACCGAGCTCGAAAGCGAGGAAATCCTGCTTAATTCCGAGCATTTCGCGGAAGCGTTTCAGGTTGCGGCCTTCGTGGATCTTCGGATTGGAGGTAGTATGTGTCATTGCGGAAAGGTTTTTTGTTGAACCGACAATTTATATAAATGCCGCCAAAAGTTTCCAGGTAATTTACAGACTTGCCCGTGTAAGTTAACCGTCTCGCCAACACGCCTTTCCCAATTGATTCCAGAATTGACCTTTAACATTGTATTAAAAAACAATTAAAAGGCATGAAAAACTTCATCATCACAACACTACTGATTGCAACAACAATGCTGCCCGCCGCGGCGCAGGTTGACTCTGTTCAAAAACCAAAACCATTGAAAATCCGCCACGCGGAGCCGCTTTACATGGACCTGATCCGTGACCTCGGTGCACGAAAAGGTGAAAAGGAATGGAATGTCGGTTACGGCATTGAAGGTCACAAGGATTACACCGCCAACCATGCATTTGTTGAATACGAATTTTCGCCTGTCAACCGCCTTGGGCTGGAAGTGGAGGTTCCTTTTGCTTTATACAGATCTGCCCAGCCGCAGGAAGGTGCCTCGCTTCCGCGAAACCGCATCGAAGGCTTGAAACTCGCTGCTCAATATACCTTTCTGGTTTCTGATCAACAGCAAATGTCGATGGCGGCGGGTTATATGCATGAATTTCGCGCGCATTCATTTTATTCGATCAATCGTGGCCGGGGCATGTTAAAAGGCCATTCCGTCAGCCCGTTTTTAATCGTTGCCAAAAAGTGGGGAGAGCGGGTCCATTCCATGATTTACACCGGTCCGGAGTGGGAGTTAACACCTGAGGAATCAAAACGGGAGTTATTTTATCAAATCAATGCGAGTATGCATTATGTCCTTCCGGGCGGGCATTTTGTAGGGGTTGAGGTCAATGATGAGTCTTCTGCTACGAGCAGACACACTGTCATTCGTCCGCAAGTGAAACTGGTACTGGCCTCCAATCTGGCACTCGGCCTTGTTACGGGCATTCCTACCCATTTCAGGGATAATGGTATGAGCTTCATGGCCAGGATCATTTTTGAGCCGAAACGAAAAAGGTAATCATTCTCCATTGTTCTGATGGAATGGGGCGGCGAATACCGGGGGTATTCGCCGCCCCAACTTCTTTCACCCCACATGCAACCTCCCGCAGTATATATCGGCAGCCCCCCTCCCCCCTATCGACAGGTTTTGAAGTCTTCCAAGTTGCATTGGTGAGGAGGATTTTTTATATATGTGCCGCTTCACCAGCATTTGCCGGGATTGAATTTGAGCGGCAGGCACAACTTTTCTCCTGAGTAAAATCAAACATCTTAAACCACTTCTGTATATGACCCTCCACAGATACTATATTATTGCGGTCTTGCTCGCCTTCGGCCTGTCGGCCTGCGAGGACAACAAAAAGCAGCAGGAGCTGGATGTACGGGAACAGCGCATTAGTCAGCGTGAAAGAGAGTTTGCGCTGAAAGAAGCCGATTATAAATCACTGCTCGAAATGCGCGATAGTCTGCTTTCGAAAAAAGATACCGCCATTATTCTTCACTGGCCCGACGAAATTGCCGGTCTGTGGAATGCGAAATCGATATGCCGCGAATCCAATTGTCCAGAGTATGTGATCGGCGACCAGCGGTTCAACTCCTGGGAATTTATCAGCGACTCCACAGGACTGTACACACGCGTAATGAGCAATGACAATCAGCTCGTGCGGGTTTATAATGCGCGGTTCGACAGTACAGGCATCGTACTCAACTTTGCGAGCGACTCTTCCGCCACAAAGAATATGGTACTCAACGTGGAACTCGCACGCGTAAACCAGGCGCTGATGAAGGGGCAGCAAATGATGAATATCAATCAGGCCTGCAACTCCAAATTCTCACTCGAGCTGACCCGCCCGACAACCAAATAGCTTATGCAGCTTCTGAATATTCATATAAGCAGCCTGCCGATCGAGGATCCGGTACTGAAATTTCTGATCGAGCTGATCATTATCCTGGGTGCTCCGCTTTTACTTAACAAAATCAAAGTGCCGCATTTGCTCGGACTCCTCATTGCAGGTGCATTGGTGGGTCCTAACGGACTTAATCTGCTCTCCCGCGACAGCAGCGTGGTCGTGACAGGCACCACCGGATTGCTATATATCATGTTTCTGGCCGGACTGGAAATTGATATGGGCGACTTCAAGAAGAACATGGGCAAAAGTGTGACCTTCACTGCGTATACATTTGCCGTTCCGTTCATTCTGGGAGTTCTTGGCGGCTATTATGTGCTGCATTTTTCCATGCTCACGTCGGTTCTTTTCGCCAGCCTGTTCTCGTCACATACGCTGATTTCCTATCCGCTGGTCAGCAAACTGGGTATCTCAAAAAACCTGTCGGTCAACATCACAGTCGGCGGAACTATGCTCACCGATGTACTTTCGCTGCTTGTACTGGCGGTGGTGGTAGGTATGACGCAGGGCGAGGTGAATGGCGCTTTCTGGTTCCAGCTCGGCTTTTCGGTGCTTGCATTCAGCCTTACAGTACTGCTGGTTTTCCCGATTATCGGCAGGTGGTTTTTTAAAAAAGTGGATGATAAAATCTCGCAGTACATATTCGTGCTGGTGATGATTTATCTCGCCGCAGTCCTTGCAGAACTGGCGGGTATCGAAGCAATTATCGGCGCATTCTTTGCCGGTCTCGCACTCAACAGGCTTATTCCGCATACCTCCGCATTGATGAACCGCGTAGAGTTTGTGGGCAATGCGATCTTCATTCCCTTCTTCCTGATCAGCGTGGGTATGCTCATCGATTTCACCGTTTTCTTTAAAAGTCTTGAAACCCTGGGAGTGGCCGCGGTGATGCTCGTTGCATCCATCGGCGGAAAATACCTGGCTGCGGTGCTGACGCAAAAGACATTCAGGCTGACCAAGGATGAAGGAATGCTCATTTTTGGATTAAGCTCTGCCTCCGCCGCTGCTACACTTGCGGCGGTGATGGTAGGTTACAACATTATCGTTTCTGAAAATGCGAATGGAGAAACGGTCCGCCTGCTGAGTGAGCACGTTTTGAATGGGAGTATCTTACTGATCCTGATTTCATGTACCGTCTCTTCATTTGTTTCAATGGCGAGTGCGCAGAAGATTGCGGCGGTAGACAAGGAAGCTACGGCGTCGGGTATCAATCAGGAAACTGAAAATATACTCCTCGCTGTCAATTATGAGGATACAGTGGAGAAAATGGTGAATCTGAGCCTGCTGATCAAGGCTTCACATAACCGCGACAGACTGTTTGCATTGAATATTATTAATGATGAAAAGAATGAATCTTCTGTCAAGAATGCTGAAAAAACGCTGCACACTGCTGTGACTACTGCCGCGGCGGCCGATGTCCGGATCCAGCCGCTTACGAGATATGACAGCGATGTTGCTTCGGGTATCAGCAATGTGATCAAAGAGCAGAAGATTACCGATCTCGTTCTGGGTTTACAGCCAGGTAAAGGCTTTACGCCCTCGCTGGTTTACAATCTCACCAACGCATACCTGCAAAACGACAATGTCAATACATTGATTTACCATTCGGCACAGCCTATTTCGACCATTAAAAAATACCTTGTACTGATCCCGCCCCGGGCTGATAAGGAGCCGGGATTCTTTCAGGCATTGCTGCGCGTCTGGAACATCGGGAAAACTTCGGGCGCTGTCATGGCATTTTACACCAGCAGCCAGATCATCCGCATTATTGAACGGGTTGCCAAAAAATCAAACATCGAACTGACGCTCCATCCGGTGGAATATTGGGGTGAAGCCGAGCAAATAGCCACGCAAATTGCAGAAGATGAGGGGTTGATCATTTTTATGGCTAAACGCGGAATGGCCTCTTATTTTCCCAGAATGGGCTTGTTACCCGACTTCCTGAACCAGCATGCATTGCAAAACAATTTTTTGCTTATTTATCCATTCTCCCAGCAACCCGAGGATGAAACGGAAAAACGCTCCGTCAGCAACAACGACGATTTTGTCGAAATCAGCCGCATGATCAGCAAGATCTTCCCGTCATAATGTAAAGTTGACCGACAAATATTTCAGCCAGAAAAACGGTAAATGCCCGATTGAAGAAAAAGCATCCGGCCGCAAAATGATGAGGAACAATATTTTTATATTGAACCGCTTCATGCCCTTTTACCCAAACCAAGCGCAATATCGTGTCGTCTGATCACCAGGATTTAATGTATGAATTCGATAATATCATTATCGGGTCTGGAATGGGTGCGCTTTCTGCGGCGATTTGCCTGGTGCGTGAGGGGCAAACAGTGCTCATTCTGGAACAGCATAATGTGCTTGGTGGCTGGTGCCACAGTTTTCGGATCGGCGGACAGCGTTTTTCTCCCGGGGTCCATTACATAGGTCAGCTCGGCGAAGGTCAGTCAACCCGGATGTTGTACGAAGGTTTGGGAATTGCCAATGAGCTTACCTTCTTCGAAATGAACCCTGCTGCCTACGAACATTGCTGGATAGGCGAAGAGCGGGTTGATATCCCCGCAAATTTCGACGAGCTGCGTAAAGTGCTTTCCGAACAATTTCCAAAGGAAAAGAAAGGCATTGACGAATACCTGACAGCAGTTCAAAACGTCAGCAGCCAGCTGGACCTGATTTCAGAAATGAACGGATTTATGGATCACCTGACCATTCCCTGGCGCACACGGCATTTGGGAAAATACGGTTTGTTCAGTGTAAAACGTGTAATCGACTGGCATATCAAGGATCCGCTGCTCAAAAAGATACTAAACATTCAATGGGGTAACCACGGACTTCCCCCCGGCAAAGCCAGCTTCCCTTACCACGCCGCGGTAATGGCACATTATGCAAAAGGCGGCTTTTATCCGATGGGCGGCGGGGCAGCGATTGTGAAAGCAATGTCCAATGTGATCAAAAAACATGGCGGTCAATGCAGGACGGGACAAAAGGTGAAACGCATTTTGGTACAGGGTGAAAAAGTAAAGCAGGCGGTGGGTGTAGAGCTTGAAAATGGGGCAACTATGTATGCGAAAAGAATCATTTCCAATGCGGATCCGACTACAACTTATTCCCGTCTCGTAGGCGAAGAAAATCTCAGCAAGCCACTTTTAAATCAGCTTAAAAACACGAAATACTCCTGTACTTCACTGATCCTGTTTCTAACTGTCGATATGGATCTGCGTAAAGCCGGTCTGGATTCAGGGAATATCTGGCTGGTACCGGATGCAGAAAGTGAAGAAACTTACGGTCAGCATGCAGGTGCGGACATTGCTTCGGAAGCTGAATTCCCGGCATTGTTTATCAGTTCCAGCACCTTAAAAGACCCCACGAGTTTTGACGGAATCCACCATACGTTGGAGGTGATCACTCTTATCAACAATCAGGCTTTTAGTCAGTTTGAAGGCGAAACCGGGGCGCATTCCCAGGCATATCTGGACCTTAAAGAGCAGCTGAGCATGAAAATGATCAGAAGCCTTGAAAAGGCCTTGCCAGGAATAACTGAATGCATTGTTCAGAAAGAAATGGGCACGCCGCTGACCAACAAGCACTACATTGATTCGACGAAAGGCTGCGTATATGGTACCGAAAAAAGCTTCTGGCAAATAGGCGCTTTTGCTTTTAAAGCGCAGAGCGAAATTGAAAATCTATACCTGTGCGGCGCGAGCATTCTGGCCAATGGAGTCGCCGGCGCCAGTTATTCGGGTGTTCAAACTGCCGCCCGCATCCTGGGCAGTTCCCAGGCCGAGCTGTTGAAACCGGATCCAGCCCAGCAACTCCACGTGTACCCGGCGGAAGACCCGACGCACTATCCTGAATGGATCAAAACAAAAATAAATACGCGGAGGAAGTTGAAAGTAAAGGATACTGCGCGGCCGAATCCTGCCTGAATTATCTGCACCGGCCCGAATACTGCTTTTTTGTGGCATTCTTAACAGGTTTGCTTGTCATCAAGCTTATCACATTGTAAGTTTGCTTAGGATTGCGGCGCTTTCAAAAATGAAGTGCGCTTCCGTCGAACAGCCTGCTTTTCAATACAAAATTTGAAAGCGGGTAATTACAAATCAGAATCAAATCACATATTGCCAAAATGGGACCGCTGCAAATTAAAGAGATATTACAAGCTTCTCCGGAAAACCAATCCGTTACCCTCAAAGGCTGGGTACGGACAAAAAGGGAAAGTAAGAATGCAATATTCATCGCATTAAATGACGGTTCCACCATTCACAATATTCAGGCAGTTGCGCTACCAGGGCAATTTCCCGACGAGCTGATGCAAACCGTCACAACCGGCGCCTGCCTCAAAATCGAAGGCCAGCTTATCGAATCACAAGGCTCGGGCCAGACTGTGGAAGTGAAAGTAGAGGATATTCTCGTTTACGGTGCTGCCGATCCGGAGCTTTATCCATTACAACCGAAGAAACACTCGCTGGAATTTTTGCGTGAAATCGCGCATTTGCGTCCACGTACCAATACTTTCAGCGCCATTCTGCGCATTCGCCACGCGCTGGCCTTTGCTGTGCATCAATATTTTAACGATGGTGGCTTCTTTTACCTCCATACACCTGTGATCACCGCCTCTGATGCGGAAGGCGCAGGCGAAATGTTTCGGGTAACTACACTGGACCTCAACAAATTGCCCCGTACAGAAGAAGGAGCGATCAACTTCAAGGAAGATTTCTTTGGAAGAGAAGCTAACCTGACTGTTTCCGGGCAGCTGGAAGGCGAGCTGGGCGCAATGGCACTTTCCAAAATTTACACATTCGGACCTACCTTCCGTGCCGAAAACTCCAACACAACCCGCCACCTTGCGGAGTTCTGGATGATAGAGCCAGAAATGGCCTTTTATGAGCTGGAAGACAACATGAACGTCGCTGAGGATTTTGTAAAAAAAGTGATCAATTATGCATTGATCAACTGTAAGGACGATCTGAACTTTTTACAAAACAGGCTGGCAGAAGAAGAAAAGAGCAAGCCGCAAAACGAGCGTTCGCTGCCTTTGCTCGAAAAATTGAGCTTTGTGGTGGACAATCCGTTCGAGCGATTGACTTACACGGAGGCCATTGAGATTCTGTTGAAGTCGAAACCACATAAAGAGAAGAAATTCCAGTATCCTGTGGGCTGGGGCATCGATCTTTCCAGCGAGCACGAGCGGTATCTGGTAGAAAAACACTTTAAAAAACCGGTTATCCTCACCAACTATCCGAGAGAGATCAAATCCTTCTACATGAAGCTGGACGAAGACGGAAAGACCGTACGTGCAATGGATGTACTTTTCCCGGGAATCGGCGAGATCATTGGCGGAAGTCAGCGTGAAGAAAACTACGAAAAGCTGCTTGGCCGCGTGCATGAAGTGGGCATCGACCCTGAAAACCTCTGGTGGTACCTGGAAACACGCAAATTCGGTACAGCGCCGCATTCCGGTTTCGGCTTAGGCTTTGAACGTTTAGTACAGTTCGTTACAGGAATGGGCAACATCCGCGACGTAATACCTTTCCCAAGATACCCAAAAAGCGCAGAGTTTTAAGTGCATATATTTTTCCAGAAAACCTCCTCTCCGGGAAACAGGTATGTTTCGGAGAGGAGGTTTTTTTTAAGATTTCACCCCACCCTTATCCATATTGATCGTTTTCAGGCACCGGCTGAAAGTGGCGGCGGTGGTACCCAGGTAAGTGGCAATGTAATGGTCAGGAATGCGGCGCAGCAGGGAAGATGGCTGGCTGATATAGTGCGCGATCCGTTGTTCTACGGACAAATATTTGAAAACCTTGACGCGATCAGTGAAATTAATGAGGTGCTGTTCCAGGAGCTGCACTGCCAGTCCCGCCATGTAAACGTCTTCCTGCACCAGTTTCCGGTAAGCTTCGTAAGAAAGGGAGTAGCCTGTCGTATCTTCCAGCGTCTCCAGAACATCATTGGAGGCTTTTTGCAAAAGAAAGCTTTCAGCAATGCAAACAATGTCGCCGTCTGAAACAAGCAGCGACGTAATGTCCTCCGAGCCCCGCAGATAGTAGGTCCGCATTGCGCCTTTTTCAATGAAATAAAGGCATTTACTAACCTGTCCCATATCCACCAACACCCTGCCCTTCGGGATCATAAACCGCGTGAGGTTCTCCTGAAAACGTTCTTTAACCTGCTCCGACAGGATGAACCTGGAAGCGTCAAGGATTCTTTGAAGCGGCTTAATGTCTTCGGAGGGTTTCATAAATTCAATTAGGGGCTTACGATTTCTCAAAACTTTCAATGGGTGACAAAATCTTGTCGGAGCGCAAGACAAATCCGTGTTGCAGAACAACTCAGATCCGTGTCGCAGGACAAGATATAAACTTCTGCCATGTCACTTACTTTGTGCTGTGCAAAAACACACAATCCAGCCTGCCTCACCTAACCTATATTGCCATGCAAAAGCTCAATTCTACCATTCTCTCCTTTGCAGTTGTCGCATTGTTGCTCGCCGCGGGTACGCCGGCACATGCACAGCGGCCTTCCCAGCACGAAGTCCAGCTTAGTTACGGACCTCTGGCCAGGGAGCGGCTGCTGGATGATGCGCTCATCATCTTTCTAGGGTCTGTGTTCAGCGAGCCGCTGCCGCAGATGGACTTTTCAAGCTCATTTGCTATTACTTACCGGTACCAGGTAACCCGCCGCTTTGCCATTGGCGTAACATCCGCAACAAGCAATGGTACCTCCTATAAAGCGGATTACTACGACTATCAACGGGCGTATAAGCACACCAACCTGATCATGGCATTTGAACCCAAAATCACCTACGCCGACACGCCAGATGTTACCTTGTATGCTGCCGCAGGCATAGGCGGGCTCTTTGTCCGGCTCAAAGACCAGCGGCTTGCGACTGACGCTAAACTGTATGCAGTGCCCACTTTCCAGGTTACGCCATTTGGAATCAGGGTCGGGAAAAAGGTTGGTGGCTTTGCTGAGATTGGCTACGGCTACAAAGGCCTTGTCAGTTTTGGGATCAACACGCGCTTCTAGCCAGACTTGCCATTCGTTTTCACCGCCACATTTGGTAATTACAAGACTATCCATTTATCTTTGTCACTAAGATATTTAGTTGATGAGATAATATGAACAAGGACGAACTCAGGCGGATAAGAAAGCTTAGCCAGCAATATGCATTTACCTCCATTCAGCTGCACGAAGCGGTGGCCAGGAAAGCAGGACTCCCGGGTACGGATCATAAGTACCTGGGTTTTCTGATGGAAAAGGGCCAGATGACGGCGGGTGAACTATCGGCGCTTACAGGTCTTACGACCGGCGCTGTGACCGGGCTGGTGGATAGATTTGAAAAGAAAAATCTAGTCAAAAGACGTTTTGCGGCGGACGACAGGCGGAAAGTGATTATAGAGCCGCACACCGAAAACATTATGAAGCTCCTGGTACCGCTTTACGAGGATTTCCGGAGCAAAACAGAAAATCTGATCGCTTCATTTTCAGAGGAGGAAAGCAAAGTCATTGAAGCCTATTTTTCAAAAGCCATTGAAATCATGAACGAGGCCACGAATGCGCTGACTTCCGACACAGACACAACCAGCGGGACTTCCAGCCGGACTGCCAGCCGGGCTTCCAGCGGAGAGAAAAAGTAGTTGTCAAACCTCTAACATTGGATAAGATGGGAAAGTACATACTGGGTTTGGATCAAATTGACAAAACTACAACTGACCTGGCAGGAGGAAAGGGCGCAGGCCTGGGCGAACTCACGCGAATAGGCGGAATTAAGGTACTAACAGGCTTTTGTGTTTCAACAGAAGCTTACAATACGATTATTAAAGAAATACCTGAAATAACTGACTTGCTGACTCAGCTTTCGACATTAAAAGCAGAGCAAAGGGAGCAAATAAGTGCATTAGCCAGCGAAATCCGGCGTGTGATTGAAGAGGTTTCTATCCCAAAGAGCATTGAAAATGAAGTAAGCCGGTACCTTTCCGCTTTTGGCGCAGAAAGTGCCTTCGCGGTTCGTTCCAGTGCAACCGCGGAGGATTTACCAACAGCATCCTTCGCAGGGCAGCAGGATACTTACCTGAATGTGGTTGGTGAAAAGGCAATTCTAAAACATATCAGCAAATGCTGGGCTTCGCTTTTTACCGATCGCGCGATCACCTATCGCATTCAAAACCGCTTTGATCATCGGAAAGTAAGTCTGGCCGTAATTGTCCAGAAAATGATCTTTCCGGAAGCAGCCGGCATTCTGTTCACTGCCGATCCGGTTACGGGCAACAGGAAGACGCCCTGCATTGACGCAAGTTTTGGATTGGGCGAGGCAGTAGTGTCCGGACTGGTGAATGCAGACCATTACAAAGTATGCAAGAACGGGCGCATTGAAAAGAAGGTATCTTCCAAAAAGCTGGCTGTTTACCCTGCCGAGCAAGGTGGTACCATGCAAATAGAGATTACGCCCAAACGTCAGGATCAGCTGGTGCTTACCGATTCGCAGATCCTGGAACTTGCAACCCTGGGAAAACAAATTGAGGCTCATTTCGCTGGTACCACAGAAGATGCGCCGCAGGATATTGAATGGTGCCTTGCCGGCGGCACGTTTTACATTGTCCAGAGCAGACCGATCACTACCCTCTTCCCGGTTCCCGAGTGGAATGCGCAGGATGAAAAAACGCGCGCCTACGTGTCTGTCGGTCATGGACAGATGATGACCGATGCAATGCGACCGCTGGGATTATCTTTCTTTCTTCACGTAACCCCGGCACGAATGCGGACTGCCGGCGGCCGGTTGTTTGTGGACGTAACGCCACTGCTGGCCTTGCCCTCCAGGAGGGAAACGCTCCTGGATACCATGGGAAAATCGGACCCGCTTATTAAAGATGCGCTGCTGACTGTCATCGAAAGGGGCGATATAGAGACCATACCGGAAGAAAATGCGAACGAAAACGGCAAGACGCCGCCTGCGAAGTCACCCGCGCCCGAAGAAAATGAGCTTGCTGCCTCCATTGTACCTGAATTGATCAGCCGTAGTGAAAGGTCGGTGCAGGAGCTGGAAGAACGCTTTCAGGAAAAATCAGGTGCTGACTTGATCCGGTTTATCCTCGATGATATTGTCGAATTGAAGAAGATACTGTTTGATCCGCAGAGTCACCGCGCGATTATGGCGGGTATGAATGCGGCTGAGTGGATCAATGAGAAAATGTACGATTGGCTGGGTGAGAAGAGCGCAGCGGACACACTTTCACTGTCTGTCCCCAACAACGTCACGTCTGAAATGGGGCTCGCGCTTTTGGATGTTGCGGATGCAGTGCGCCCTTTTCCCGAAGTGATTGCGTACCTGGAAAGTGTGCGCGACGAAAACTGGCCGGACACACTCATTGCATTAAATGGCGGGCAACAAGCCTGGAATGCGATCGATGCATTTCTCAAAAACTATGGAATGCGCTGCCCCGGAGAAATTGACATCACAAGAACCCGCTGGCTCGAACAACCCGCTTTAATAATCCCGCTTATCCTGAGTCACGTCAAAAACTTCGGACCTGGTGCGGGCGGGGACAAGTTTGAGCGTGGATTGCAGGAAGCTTTAAAGAAGGAAGAGGATTTACTATCCCGGCTGAGCCAATTACCCGGAGGAGAAGCGAAAGCAATGGAGGCAAAACGGATGATAGACCAGCTTCGCAATTTTGCAGGCTATCGGGAATACCCAAAATATGGAATGATCAGCCGTTATTTCGTATACAGGAAAGCGTTACTCAGAGAGGCCGAAGCATTTTTAAAAGCAGGTATAATTCGCGATAAAGAAGATATCTACTACTTCTCGATTGAAGAGCTGGCTGAGGTTTTTGAAACGCAAAAAGCAGATCAGCAGCTTATTGAGAATAGAAAGGAGGATTTCAGGAACTTTGAAAAACTTAATCCACCCCGTGTCATTACCTCCGAGGGCGAGATGATTTCAGGCGCATATCAATCAAAAAACCTGCCGGCAGGCGCTATTGCGGGACTGGGGGTTTGTTCCGGCACGATTGAAGGACGCGCGCGGGTTATCCTGAACATGAAAGACGCAGACCTGGAAGAGGGAGATATACTGGTTACCACTTTTACCGATCCCAGCTGGACACCGCTGTTTGTATCTGTTAAAGGTCTTATCACCGAAGTCGGCGGGATGATGACACACGGCGCAGTGATCGCCCGTGAATACGGATTACCGGCGGTAGTTGGTGTTGAAAATGCGACCAGGGTACTCAAAGACGGCCAGCGGATCCGCGTGAATGGAACAGAAGGTTATGTGGAAATTTTGTAGGTTACCGCAAAAACACCAACAACTATCCTATACCCTATGATCAGGTACAACCTACTCTTCCTTATTCTCCTCTGCCGGTTTGTAACACAGGCGCAGAACAAAGCCCCGCTCGAAAATGTGGTAATCACCTCAGAGAAAGGCAAAACGCTGGTTTCCGTAAGTGAAAATGGAGACCTCCATGTAAATGTTGCTCCAAAAGATGTGGCTAAATTCAAGGCTGCGCGCCTGGTGCATTACAGCGACTTGGGTGCCCTGGGCGATGGCAAAACTGACGATATCAATGCCATTGCAGCCACCCACGCATTTGCCAACCTGCACGGACTTGCCGTGAAAGCCGACGATGCAGCTACCTACTACATTGGCGGGAAAGCACGCACAGCAGTGATCCGGACGGATACTGACTTTGGAAAAGCCGCTTTTATCATTGATGATACGGATGTTGAAAACCGCAATGCTGCTGTGTTTACAGTAAGTTCAGGCCTGAAACCTTTCAAGCTGGAAGGGGTATCATCACTCAAAAGAAACCAGGAGAAAATCAATGCGACATTGCCGGCGTCTTGCCTGGTTACTGTCACAAATGCAAACGTAAAGCAGTATATCCGGTTTGGATTGAATCAGAACAATGGTTCTTCGCAGACTGACATTTTTGTGGTTGATAAAAACGGCAAGGTAGATATGAATGCGCCCATTATCTGGGATTTTGATGAGATCACTGAGATAACTGCACTGCCGATAGACGAAAAGCCGCTGAGCATCAAAGGCGGGCGCTTTACTACAATAGCCAACAAAGCCGAATCAAAATACACTTACTACAACCGGAACATCGCAATTCGTCGCTCAAATGTAACCCTCGAAGGATTGGAACACCGCATTACCGGCGAAGGTGAGCAGGGAGCGCCTTACGGAGGGTTTATCAACATCGGTGAATGCGCCTACGTGACCGTCAGGAACACGGTACTGACCGGGCACAAAACTTACAGCACCATCGGCGCGGCGGGCAAGCCGGTTACAATGGGCACCTACGACCTGTCGGCAAACCGCGCATTGAATGTATCTTTTATCAACTGTACCCAGACGAACGACATCAATGACAATACATACTGGGGTATTCTGGGTTCGAATTTTTGCAAAAACCTGCTCTATGACCATTGTACCCTCTCCCGCTTCGACGCGCACCAGGGAGTGGCCAACGCGACCATCCGCAATTCGACGCTCGGACATATGGGTATCAATGCGATCGGCAGCGGGTTGTTACTGATTGAAAATTCAACGATCCGCGGCAGGAGCATCGTCAATCTGCGCTCCGATTACGGGAGTACCTGGCAGGGAGAAGTAATCATTCGTGACTGCGTATTCGTGCCTGCCAATGGGAAGCCGGTGAATGCGGCACTGATCAGCGGCTCCAACTCCGGTCAGCACGACTTTGGTTATACCTGCTACATGCCGGAAAAGATTACGGTTCAAAACCTTCGGATCGATGATTCGCAGCATCCTGAAAATTACCAGGGACCTGCGATTTTTACCAACTTCAATCCGGCCATGAAAGACGATTCTTACCAGGAAAAGTATCCTTATGTAAAAACGAGGGAGGTTGTGCTTCAGAATGTCACTACGACCAGCGGCAAACCTGTGCGGGTAAGTGATAATGACTTTATGTTTCGGAACGTGAAGGTGCGCACTGGTCAGTAGCTACGCAATACATTTAACTTATAGCCTTCAAAATCAACTGATCACTGGCATGTTCCGTAACTACTTCAAGATAGCCTGGCGAAATCTGACCGGGAATAAGACCTACTCGGCAATCAACATTGGCGGACTTGCGGTAGGAATGGCGGTAGCGATGCTGATCGGGCTGTGGATTTATGATGAGCTTTCTTTTAACAAAACACATCAGCACTACTCCCGCATTGCGCGGGTAATGCAGCAGCAAACCCTCGACGGAGAGGTAAATACCGGCAATAATGTACCCGCGCCGTTGTTCAAGGAACTGCAAACGAGCTACGGCGCAGCTTTTGACCGTGTGGTAATTACCTCCTGGCTGCAAAGGCACGTACTGACTTACAACGGCGCAAGTTTTACGCAACCCGGCAATTTTATGTCCACAGGCGCCGCCGAAATGCTCTCCCTGAAAATGGTCAGCGGCAGTACTGCCGGGCTCAAAGATCCTGCGACGATACTGCTTTCAGCGTCGACCGCCAAAGCCATTTTCGGAGACGCTGACCCAGTGGATAAAACGTTGAAACTGAACAAAGATCTGGATGTGAGAGTAGCTGGAGATACTGCTGCATCCTATGAGCCGCTGGCACCTCTATTCTGAATGGGAGAATGGACGCAATGCGGGCGGGCGCATTCAGTTTGTCTGGCTTTTTGGCATTATCGGTGTATTTGTGCTGCTGCTTGCCTGCATTAACTTCATGAACCTGAGTACCGCACGGTCCGAAAAACGCGCCAAAGAGGTGGGTATCAGGAAGGCGATCGGCTCGGTGCGCCTGCAACTGGTCGGTCAGTTTTTCAGTGAATCTTTCCTGGTTGTCGGCCTGGCTTTTTTCCTTTCGCTGGTGCTTGCCTGGCTTGCTCTTCCGACATTCAATGAGATTGCCGATAAACAAATGCAAATGCCCTGGCGAGATCCGCTTTTTCTGGTTAGCGGCCTGTTTTTCGCACTTTTCACCGGTATTATAGCGGGCAGTTACCCGGCATTTTACTTATCTTCATTTCAGCCCATTAAAGCATTAAAAGGTAAATGGACGCCGCTGGGCTTGCGTGCTACATTGCCCCGGAAGATACTGGTAGTGCTGCAGTTCACCGTTTCGATCACGCTGATCATTGGTACTGTGATTGTGTATAAACAAGTCCTTCACGCCAAAAGCCGGCCGATTGGCTATAACAGGCAGGGGCTTGTAACCATGCTGGTCAATACCCCCGACATTCACATGCATTTCGATGCAGTTCTGGATGATCTTGTCAAAACAGGAAGCGTGACCGCAATGGCTGAATCGGCAGGACCGCCTACCGAGGTTTTTTCGGCCAATGTAGGTTTCAACTGGAAAGGGAAAGATCCCGGGCTGCAATCTGAATTTGCGACAATCGGTATCTCACACGATTTTGGAAAAACAGTCGGCTGGGATTTTATTGCCGGGCGGGATTTTACCAAAACCCTGGCCAGTGACTCGGCGGGATTTGTTGTAAATGAAGCCGCTGTGAAGTTCATGGGACTGGCAAAGCAAGACTTGGATGATGCGATCGGAGAAACCGTTACCTGGGACGGGCGGTCTTTTAAAATCATCGGGGTGATCAGGGATATGATCATGGAATCGCCTTACGATCCTGTCAAGAAGTCAATCTTTTTCATTCCTCCGAGAGGCGGCCGGTTTATTACTGCCCGGCTCAATCCCGGCACGAATTCAAGTTCCGCATTGAAAAACATTGAGGCGGTTTTCAAAAAACATGCGCCTGACTCTCCGTTCAGCTACCAGTTTGTGGACCAGGAATATGCATTAAAGTTTGCTGCCGAGGAAAGGATCAGTAAGCTGGCGGCAGTATTTACTATACTGGCCATTTTCATCAGCTGCCTCGGACTTTTTGGAATGGCATCTTTCATGGCAGAGCAGCGCACAAAGGAAATCGGGATCAGAAAAGTGCTCGGAGCTTCCGTCACAAACCTCTGGCGGCTGCTTTCCGTAGATTTCGTCATGCTGGTAGCCGTCTCCTGTCTGCTGGCGATACCCATTGCCTGGTATACCATGGATCAGTGGCTAGAAAAGTACACTTACCACACCCGCATATCCTGGTGGATTTTCGCAGCAGCGGGCATTGGTACACTTGTTATCGCACTGGTAACAGTAAGCTACCAGGCGATAAGGGCAGCTTTGCTTGATCCGGTGAAAAGCTTGCGGGGAGATTAGCGCAGGCTCACTTTCCTTCCGTTACCTGCCGGATCACGCGCAGCCAGTTCAGGCCCAGGATCTTTTTAATCCGCTGATCCGTGTAACCCAGCTTTTGCATTGCGATGGTAATCTGTGGAAAATCGCTGATGTCTTTGATCTCGCGAGGCAGTTCAGGCCCGCCGTCAAGGTCAGATCCCAGCGCGATATGGTCCTCTCCTACCAGCTTCACGCCGTAGTCAATCACCTTTGCAAGCTGGTCCACATGCATCCAGTATTCATCCGGTATGGTTCCATTGAAAGTAAACGGGAGCTCGCGTGCAAACTCTTTGTCCACATCCTCAATGGTCTGCGTGGTAACCTGGGAGGCAAGTATCCTGGGTGTTTTAGGCTGCGGATCAGGCTGCACTCTGACCGGATTATTAGGTTTTTGCCACGCCCAGTATTTGGGATTGTTAAACAAGCTGCCGAAATGGACACCGATCACGCCGCCTTTTGAAGCAATTG
Source organism: Dyadobacter sp. Leaf189 (assembly GCF_001424405.1). Classification (GTDB taxonomy): domain Bacteria; phylum Bacteroidota; class Bacteroidia; order Cytophagales; family Spirosomataceae; genus Dyadobacter. The sequence continues at coordinate 477,571 of NZ_LMPS01000001.1, read as the reverse complement.
CCTTAGCTGCTTCATCGGAGATACAGCGCGGGTGATCCACGATTTTGTGAAAGCCGCCGTGACTGTAAATGACAGGATGCCGACTCGCAGCAACCGATTGCAGAATGGCGTTATTGGAAGCGTGGGCCACATTGATCACCATTCCAAGGTCATTCATTTCTTTGATTACCGCTTTCCCGTGCGCATTGATGCCGCCCCAGGTATACACATCGTTACAGGCATCGATAAACGCATTGGTAGTACTGTGTGCCGTCAGCTGCATGGAGCGCAGTCCAAGTTTGTAAAGCGCCCGCAGCAGGTCGAGATCGCCGTGCAGGTCGTAGCCTCCTTCCAGATCAAGGAAGGCTGCCATTTTTCCTTTTTTGTTGATACGTTCAATGTCGGAAGCGGTAAGTGCCAGCTCAATTACCGCATTGTTCTTTTTGATTTGTTCCAATGCAAGATTTACAACACGGAAGGTATTCTTCATCTCGAACCTTCCCGGGTAATAGTTTTCAGGAGTATAAACCGAAAAGAACATCGCGTCCAATCCACCTTCCTTCGCCCTCGGCAGATCGACGGTACCATCGGGATAACGCTGCCCGATATCCGTCTTGAATATCAGCTCGCGACTCATCACATGCGTATGTCCATCCATAACGAATGCATTGCGATGCAGGTCCGGCATTGGTTTGTCTTCAATACCAGGAGCAGCAGAAAAGGATTGTTTTTCAAAAGCAGCACCTGCTACTGGTAAAAGGGTCAGGGATTTTATAACGTCTCTGCGTTTCATATACAAACATTAATTTTTGCGAAAGTAGCTTACAAACTCCCCTATTCATCGAATCCGCGCACGTAGGGCATTTTGGGCGGGCGTTCGCCTTTGCTGAATTGAGGCCCGCGTGTGGAGCGGTATTTCATGTTCATGAATGGCGTTTCAATGCGGCGGCCAACTGGTGAGTAGCGACCATTTTCCCAATTCGATTCCATATTGAAGGCAGTGATTCCGGTGGATAACAGCAGCCTTTCTGCATTGAATGGCTCCTGCTTTGTTACCATCATTTCGGTAATCCAATGGGGCTGAGAGTTGGAGGCGTGGTATTGGTCAAACGGTCCCGGCCAGCCCAGCATGGAGATCACTACCTGATCCTTTTGTCCATTGATTTCTCCGGCAAATGTCCAGCCTACATCCCGTGCATTGTAAACCGCTGCTTTTGTACCGTCATTATATTCCACAATGCAAACATTCGGCTTTTCAATCTCCTGAAAATGTCCTGCTTTCAAGCCGAAACTGACGCGTACCGCTTCAAGCAACTTCCCGGCCCAGGGATTTTGTCCTGTCCACTTCCAGGTTTCCTGTCCGCGGATGCATTGTACCGACTTAACACCCGTTTCGCCGCCTTTCCGGCGTTCCACAAAAGCCTGCAGCACGTCAACGGAATGAAATAGTGCCCCTTCGTCCAGTGTGCCGCCAAGTACAATTGAATGTTTCAATGGTGTATCGACGGCAAGTTCTATCTCAGGCTTTCGGAAGTAGGTTGGAATGGAAGAACCGCCCGTCAACGGAAAATTCAGCTCGCGCGATTTGTCGAACATCCATTTGGCTTCATCCCAGCTGTAAGAAAGGTGTTTATCATTAAAAATCGGCACTGCACGCTTGCTCTGCTCAAATACCCGGATTACTTTTTCGTAAATCCACCAGCGCGGCAAGAGCCACTGCCCTTTCAGATTCGTCGGATACTCTCCATGTTCTCCAACAATCACGACCCCGTCTACGGCTAGCTCCTTCCCTCCCAGCGTAACCGCCTCTCCCGCCGTTTTGAAGATTGGGATGTTTTTCGATTTACAAATCTTCTGCGCCAGCAAACTTGTATCAAACTGATGAATGTAAACCGAAACAACCTCTACCCGCGAAGGCGTATGGGCTCCCTCCCACCAGTAACCGTCCAAAAGCTTCGTGATAATCCAGTCCGCATGCGATCTCGTAGCACCCCAGTAAGTGACCAGACAAGCGATACGCGGTTTTGCCGAAGCACTTTGCGGCGCAGCTGCTGCGTTGCCGGTTAAAGCGGCAAGCCCGGCCAGACCAGTTACACCGAGCATTTCACGCCGCGTCAGTGTTAGCTTATTTTCTGTTTTCATCATGATGGTTAAGGTTCTGTGATTTAGGAATGGAGGATGCTGGAAAATACATAGAATCACAGATATCTTCTTGCCTTTTTGCAGCTCTGACGTATTTAAACCGCATTTTGTTGAAAGTAAATCGAATGTGAGGGATCACTTGACAGTAACCTTCCTGATTTCTTATTTTTGCATTGCGCTACTCAACCTATCTCCGCGTAGCACAATGCAGGAGGACGACCTCCCCCGTAGTGGGAACCGAATCGGGACGGCCCGGCCTAAAAAGGTCTTGTTATGTCCTGGATTTATTTGGTTACCGCCGGCCTCCTTGAGGTTGTCTGGGCCTACTTTATGAAGCAGTCGGAAGGTTTCACCCGGCTTGTCCCAACTTCCATTACCATTGTTGCGATGATCGCAAGCTTTTCCCTGCTTGCTTTGGCAATGCGGACTTTACCGCTCAGCACCGCCTATACGGTTTGGACGGGTATCGGTGCGGTCGGCGCTTTTTTGATCGGCACTTTTATCCTCGGCGAGCCAGCAAATGCCATGCGGATCGCCGCCGCCCTGCTTATCACGGCAGGACTGGTACTTATGAAACTTTCGTGAACATGAAACAAACGCAACAAATGGCTCAGGTAACCATAGTGAAAACCGGCGCTGACGATCTGGCGACAGTTCAGCAAATCAGCCGCGAAACCTTTTTTGAAACATTTGCAGAGGCTAATACCGAGGCAGATATGAACAAATACCTCACTGAAAATTTCAGTGAGGCAAAAATGACCGCAGAGCTCAACCATCCCGATTCGCAGTTTTACATTGCCTGGCTCGGTGAAAATCCTGTAGGTTATATGAAGTTGAATGCAGGACAGGCACAAACGGAACTGCAGGATCCCACGTCCCTGGAGATTGAACGCATTTACGTAAAAAGCGCCTTTCACGGGAAAAAAGTAGGTCAGCTATTGTACGACAAAGCACTCAAAGTCGCCCGGGCGACACAGAAGTCCTATCTCTGGCTGGGCGTCTGGGAAGAAAATCTGAAAGCGATCCGGTTTTATGAAAAGAATGGTTTCGTGGCTTTTGATAAACACATTTTCAAATTCGGCGAGGACGAGCAGACTGACATCATGATGAAAAAGCAGCTATCAGCTGCGGATCATTTGCCTGATTCCTTCCGCATAGCTGACGGGCTTATATGAGAACCTTTTCTCGAATTTGCTGCTGTCGAAAACGTAGTCACGGTCATATTGATAGGCCATTTCTTTCAGTTCTCTCAAGATCGGCACAAAAAGCCCGAGCAGCTGCATCATCCATCCCGTAAAAATGTAATAGCGTGGCTGCACATTCATTTCCGTGGCGATCATTTCAATGAATTGCTTTCCGGTCAGCCGCTCCGCCGATGTGGGCAGGTGCCAAACTTCCCCGTAAGCGTCGGGTGTATTACCTAGTAGTGCGAGGGATTTGCCAATGTCAGGCACGTACGTGAATGAATGCACTTTCGACGCGTCTATTTGCCAAAATGCTTTTTTGCCTTTCTTGAACTCATCATTTACTGAAATGCTGAGCGGACTGTTTTTAACATCAGGTCCGTAAAAATCAGCACTTCGGGCTATGAGCATCTGCAATCCCTGTGATTGGGCATCGAGCAGCATATCCTGCACAGCCGCCCGCACCTTCCCTTTTTCACTCGGCGGATTGACACGGGAACGCTCCGTCATGTGCGGAATTTCGTCTGCCGCATACATATATACATTGTCCAGAAATACCAGGCGCGCCTTTGCCTTTGTACATGCATTGATCACATTGCGCATCAAAATGGGCCAGTCACGTCTCCAGACGCGGATGTTATATTCCAAACCTGCTGTAAGATAAACCACCTCAGAGCCTGCCACTGCGGCTTCAACTTCCGATGCTTTCAACAGATCAGCCGGGAAAAGCTCGTCGCCGGCATTGACCCGCGCGGGTTTACGGGATACCAGCCGGATATGGTCCGTGTAGTTTTTCAGTTCTTTGGCCAGTACAATGCCGGTTGCACCACCAGCGCCTAGTATCGTTTGCATGATTGCTTTTTTTGATACAAATGTATCGCTGTGAGCCAGATCCAAATGTTGATCTGTGTTAAGATTTTGCCTCCACAAACAATCTTTTTCTAATGCGGCTGAGACTTTCGGGCGCTATGCCGAGGTATTGGGCGATATAACGTTGCGGCACGCGCAGAAAAATGTCCGGACGGGCTTCGGCCAGCATCAGAAAACGTTTTTGTGGAGTGTAAGCGAGCAGGGATTTGGTACGTTCCATACTTTCAGCGGCAATGCGTTCCACCAATATGCGGAAGAACAAAGCAACAGAGGGCACTTCCCGTAAAAGCATGCCCATATCCTTGCAGGTCAGGGAAAGTACCGCAGTTTCGGTCAGCGCTTTGATGTGGGACGTGGCTGCATTTTGTTTGGAGAAGCTGTCCAGGTCTGTGATAAATTCATTTTCAAATGCGAAGTTGCACGACTTTTCAACGCCGGATTCGTCGAGGTAAAACTGGTGCAATGCACCATTCAGCACAAAAAACACCTCAGATGCCTGTTCTCCGGCATTGAGCAGGATAGCGCCGCGTTTGAAGGTGCGCTTTTTGAAGAAGGAAGAAATATATTCCGCCTCGGCATCGTCGAGCTGCACATCTTTCCGCAATATCGAGATCAGTTCCGGCGCCATATTCTACTCTCTTTAAAATGTTGAGTTGTTTTAAAGATTCAATATACATCAAAAGCCCTTACTGTTGTTCCAGCGCCAAAAACCCCGCCCTAAAACCCGACGGCGACTCACCCGTTTTGGACTGGAACAGCCTGCTGAAATACGCCGGATCCTGATATCCCAAGTCATAAGCGATTTCTTTGGCAGTGAGCGAAGTATGCACCAATAAGCGCTTTGCTTCTAGAATAATGCGGTTTTTGATCACCTCGTTGGGTTGTGGTAACCGTAGCCGGTTGAATTTGTGGGTGATCGTTTTTGGCGCCATGCACAAGAAATCGGCGTAATCGGCGACGGTGTGTTTGGATTTATAATGTTCTTCTACGAGCCTGGTAAACTTGCGGAAAAATTCGAGATCGCTTTGCTGCTCGGTGACGTCGTGCGTCAGATGCTGCCTTTTCCAGGAGCGCGTGGCGCGGATGAGGAGTTGTTTGAGATACGTGCGGACCATTTCTTCCAGCGAGCTGTCGTTGAGATTAAATTCCTGGATCATCTCTTGAAATAACCCTCCCAGAAGCGCAATTTCTGCATTCGAAAGCTCTACTTTGGGCATATTCCGGATGTTATTAAACAGCAACCCATCGCACGCAACCTCCTGATCGTGAATCTGAATGCAGTAAAAATCGCGGTTGTAAAAAATGAAATATCCGCTGTCTTCGCCTGCTTGTTCCAATTCGAGATATTGATTGGGACTGATAAAAAACAAAGTCGGCTGCTGCGTTTCATAACATGCAAAATCCACTCTAAGCTTGTAGCCGGCAGGCAGATACAGGATTTTGATATATTCCTTATAAGCAGGCCCGTTGATTAGTTCCGTTTGCTCCTGACTTACCTGAAGCAATCCCAGCGTCTTTAAATTATTGTTGAAAACAGTTGAACTCATGGCTATATACGCTTGTGAATTTCGGGATTATTTTTTGTTTCAAAATAGAGAAAAAACCTGTGAAGCAAATCATCGCTTCACAGGTGGAATCGTTTATTTAGTTTCTTGCGAATTTTTCAAGCTCGGTGTTGAATTTATCCATTTCTTCAATGAAAAACCCGTGGCCGCCTTTTTCAAACTTAATGATGTGCGAACCTTTGATGGCTTTTTCAAGCTGCTCAGCACCTTTGAAATCACACAGTTTATCGTTCACACCGTGGAATATCGCCACCGGGATTGTAATTTTCGACAACACCGGGCGCAGGTCCAGATCTCCCAATGCGCTGATTGCCTGAGTGGTAGCGTAAGGTGAAGCATTCAGGTTAATGTTTTCCAACCATCTCATCGTCTCTTCGGAAAGTCCGCCTTCTTGTCCCTGAAATGCTTTTCCGAAACCAGAAATCAATTGTTCGCGGTTGGTTTTGGTCTGCTTGATGAGGTCTTTTGCACCCTGTTCAGTGATTCCAAGCGGATAACCTTCGCGCTGTTTCCACGACGGACCGGTGGCGCCGAATACGGCCAGCTTGCTGATATGCGCGCTATTATATTTGGTCACATAGTGCAGCACCACCGCGCTTCCCATCGAAAATCCGCCGAGTGTTGCATTTTCAATTTTCAGTTTTTCCAAAACCACTTTAATGTCGTCGGAGAAAGTATCGAAGTCATATTTTCCATAAGGCCGGTCCGATTTTCCGAAACCGCGGAGTGAAATGCCGATCACCCTGAACCCTTTTTCAACCAGATATTGGTATTGATATTCATACATCTCATTGTTTAGCGGCCATCCGTGAATGAGGACAACAGGCTGGCCTTCGCCCAGGTCGATCACGTGGAGTTTTACATTTTTTTCTACTTCAATGTATTCTTCTCTTCCGAATGCGGCCGGCTTGCGGGATTGTGCAAATGTCACTTGGCTTAGGATCAATGTGAATGCGAGGGCGATGGTGAAGGCAACAGTTTTCATGTGAGCAGTACGTTTGATGTTTGAGTTAATTTGCTAACCGTTAGCAGATTGTCGTTTTCGTTTCGACATTACAAAGGTTGCCTCTTTAACCCGGCAGAAGAATGGATAAAATGCCAAGCAACTTGTACATTTTTCCCGCGACTCAAAATTATGGCTTGTAAAACGTCGCCAACTGCCCTAACCGCTGCCTTGCCAGCTCATTTTTCATCGGCTCAAACCGCGCTACTTCCGAGTTGTCCTTGGTAACCACGATATAAAACGGCTGCTTCAACTTATTGGTCATGTGGTAAATTGACAAAAGCTCTGCAATGTCCTCAAACCAGGCCGCAGTTGCATATAAAGAAGGGAAAGGCGTTTTCGAAAGCTTTGCATAAACATCAGGCGCCAGGCTGATGGAAACCGGCTTCCCACTTCGAAATCTCGTTTCTAACAATGAATCAATGTATGGCTCGGCGGGCTTGTTCATCAACCGCCAAATGTCTTTGGTAAAAGGCGTCGGTTCCACGACTGCACTGGCATTGTCGGGATGCGGCGTGATGTTCGTCACCGCATCCACAACATGCGTAGCTTCGTGCAAAAGCACATAAATGATAGCATCCATGTTGCCGCCTTCGACGTGAAGGCTATAACTGGAATCCGCAGCGGGAATGAAGCAGGATTTCTCTTTCCAGGTCGCCCACTGCGAAATGTTTTCGTTCAGCAAACTCGCGCGAAATGTAATGTTGAACATTTTCTTTCCGCCAACCGAATCGACTGGTGAGGTCAATGCCGTGTTCGGCATATGGTCCATGAAGCTGATGCTGAGCAAATGTCCTTTCAAAATGTGCTGGTGCAGCGGCGGCAGGAGTTTGAATGCTTTTGTTACCTTTTCTTTCTCAGCCGGGGTGAGTTCGTGTTTGACCGGCTGCATTCCGGCTTCGCGGAACATTTTGAAGACGCTTTCAGGGGCGGGTTTGATGCGCCGAGAAAGCGCGTTAGTATTTAAATGAGTCTTATTTTGCGCCTGGGAGCAGGTTGTAATAAACAGGACAAGTACGGCAGCAATTCCAGTTTTAAGTCGCGGCAGGATCATCGTTTAAAAGGTCAATTACAGATAGTAAAAAGATTAAAAGCTGCTAAAAAGCTTATATATAATTTATTTATATATTTGAGTCAAACATTCACACGGAAATGAAACTACACATTGCTCCGCTTATTTTGATCATAACAGTACTCGAATCTTACGCCTCTGCCCAGCCAGCGCCGCTGAAAGGAACCTGGCTCAGCCCCTTACAGGAGCTGATCGAAATCCACCACCTGGGTCGGGATTCGAGTAATGTTTTGGCTAACAAATTGTTGCAGGAGGATTATTTCCATTTGTTCATTTTCGGCGATACACTGAGTTATCAGCATATTTATACAAGCTCTGAAACTGATTTTAAAATAGAATATACGGATCGCTATGATTTGAAAATTGTCAGCAGTAATGATTCAACATTAATTGTAGAGCCTGTTTCCAAATTGTCAAAAAGCTATTTTCAAAACCGCGCGCTTTTGAAACTCAGCAGAAAAGAGCATTTGATTGACACGACAATTGTTTTTGAAAAGCTGACTTATCACGCTACGCCTGCCTGGTTTAGTCCAACAGTTACCGTGAAATTGGATAACCGCAAGAATTTAGCGCTGGATATTACAAATGATTATCCTCCTGGAAATGGTGAATTGCCGACCGGGAATTATACCGCAGTTCTCGACGACAGTACTTACCGACAGTTTATTGAGATTCTGCAAAAAAGCAGTATCAGAAGCCTGAAATTTGGCACACAGATGGTAAAGGATTCACCGGAAATTACGCTCGATATTTACTTTAACGGCCAGCGCAAATATTTGAAAGCCACAGATGTGCCGAAATTGGCTTCTGATCTTCTTTCATTTATAAGTCGCCGTTTGCAGGCCTATCCCGGCCTCAGGTCAATAGACACCACTGATCTCCCATTGAAGCATTGAAACTTAGCTCGTGGCTATTAGCCGCTATTGATTCCTATTCAAAACACTAACAATCAACTTCTTCACAGTCTCCATTTCCTCTGGCTTGCTGGCGGCGGCGAAAAGTGTCAGGCTTGCGAGTGCTTCGTTGCTGATAATTGGGTTTTCGTTCGCTTTCAATAAGCCATTTACTTCCAGAAAAAGTAGAAAACACGCCGCGGCAATTCGTTTATTCCCGTCGACAAATGAATGGTTTTTGATAACCAAATAAAGCAGGGTAGCCGCTTTTTCCTCGATTGACGGATAAAAATCTATTTCCCCAAACCCTTTACTGATCTGCGCAACTGAGCTTCGGAAACTATCATCTTTTTCCTTTCCAAACACGAAAGAGTCGAAATCGCGCCGCATGGCTTCAATAATATTTTGATAAGATGATAAATCGGGGCATGTCGCTGCTCGCTGGCTGATTCCTTTCTGATCCAATGCTTCATGATCGTAATCATCAAGCAGTTCCAGTCCTTTGGCAAAATGTGCTAGCCAGGGGGTGTCTGCTTCACTAGCCTTGTATTCAATCGCACGGCTCAGAATCCGGATCCCGTCTTTCAGCGTTTGCACTTGCTGGTTTTTCTGAGCAAGTCGCTGCTCGTTAATGGAATAGCCCTGGACAAGATATTCTTTCAGCCGCTGAGTCGCCCAAATGCGGAATTGGGTCGCTTTACCGGAATTGACACGGTAGCCAATTGACAAAATCATATCCAGATTATAGACTTCAAGTTCCCTGGAAACATGCCGTTTACCTTCCACTGCAACTATTTCCATTTTGGAAACAGTTGCTTCTCGCGCCAGTTCGTCACTATTAAATATGTTTCGGATATGCTTGCTAATTGCAGGGACTTCGGTTCCAAACAATGTGGCAATCTGTTTCTGGCTTAGCCAGGCAGTTCCATCTTTTACTGAAACTTCCATCTGAACTCCACCATCGGCACTTTCATATATCTCAATCTGCTTCTCCATCTTTTTAAATCATTTTATTTAGCCCGAATATAGAAGTAAGCCGGGCAAATAATTTGGTGGATTATCCTTCGGTAAAAGAGATGGACGACTTTCTGCGCGTATGGAGCAAGCTTGCACTTTGAAGCTGTAAACAATTATTTAAAAGGTCGCTGTTGTCTCTTTGCAGGCGTTGTATTCCAGCAAATGAATGCATCTGAAATCATTAGCCTGTAATTTTCAGCGAACTGATCAGCTCGCCATCAAACTCTATATGATAATGCATCACCCCCGGTCTGCCGGGAAAATCGCCGCTTGCTTCTACGATCAGCGAACCTTTTGAATCTGTTTGTGTGAAATCAATGATTTTCGATTGCATTTTATATTTCTCTACTGCCTCCTCAATCCACTGTTTGATTTCACCTTTGCCTGTGTGGGTCGCTCCTTCGTCGTGAACAATGGCGTTCTCTGTGAAATAATTGGCAAATGTGGTGCTGTCTGATTCGTTTTGTGCTTTAATTAAGCCTTCTATATTTTCAGGAAGTTTCATGATTCTTGATGGTTTATGCTGATTAAAAAATGGTTTTTACTGATTGAAGCTTTTGACTGAATGTTGACTACACCGTCCGAACTGTGCCTCCGTCGATGATGTATTCAGTGCCCGTGAGGTAACTTGCTCTTGGCGAAACCAGGAAGCCGACCAACTCGGCAACTTCTTCCGGCCGGGCTGCTCTGCCGAATGGAATGCCGCCCAATCCGTCCATGACGCTTTTTTCAGCTTCTTCCATCGTGCCGCCTGTGCTTTCGGCAATGCGTTCCATCATCCGGACCGATGACGTGGTCATGATCCAGCCCGGCGAAACGGTAAGTACGCGGACGCCTTTCGGGGTAACTTCATTCGATAAGCTCTTGCTGTAATTGACCAAAGCCGCTTTCGCTGCTGCATAAGGCAATGTGGATTCGTACAATGGCAGCCTCGCCTGAATCGACGCAATGTGAATGATCACCCCGCCGCGCTGTCCGATCATCCCGGGCAGAAAGCCGCGGTCGAGTCGCACTGGTGTCAGCAAATTGGTTTGAAGTGTCTCTTCCCATTGCTCGTCGGTCAGTACTGCAAAGCCGCCGCCGGGCGTTTCCGACGCGCCCAAATTGTTGATCAGAATATCCAGTCGACCAAATTGCGTGTAAATTTCATCCACTACTTTTTGCGTTCCCTCGGGTTTGCTCAGATCGGCTGCTATAAAATGAACGCCATTAATTTCGTCATCGGGCTTGTTTCTTGCGGTAATGATCACTGTTGCACCTGCTTTTACGAGGCGGTCTGCGATGGCTTTTCCGGCGCCTTTTGTTCCGCCTGTTACCAATGCAATCTTGTCTTTCAGTTCGTTTTCAAAATTAAATTCCATGTCCTTTTTGTTTTTGTGTAGGACAAATTTCAGCACAATGCTTCCCGCTGACAAGTACGGATTTACGATTCAGATAGGGATAAATTTATCCCTATTGAACTACTGGGGGCATATATTTACCTTTGTAACATGTACGAAAGAAAGACAATGCCCAACCTGAATTGCGGGCTCGACCTGATCGGAGAAGTGCTGTATGGTAAATGGAAAATTCGGCTTTTGTGGTTTATCCACCAGGGCTTTCAACGCCCCAGCGAGCTGCAACGGAAAATTCCGGATGCCTCTCGCCGGGTGTTGAATGTGCAGTTGAAAGAGCTCGAAAATCACGAGCTGGTCGGCAAAATCATTTATCCCGTCGTACCGCCCAAGGTGGAATATTATCTCACCGATTTTGGGAAATCACTCATTCCGGTCATCGGCGCTATCGGACAGTGGGGCGACGAGAATGATCAGCGCTTGCGCACGCTTATCGAAAAGAACATACTGTCTTCGTGACCACATTTTCCTGACACGCTTTTTCAAGCATTTGCTCCATTTCCAGAAGCAACCCGGGAATCGGCGTGTCGCTGGTGTTGGTGAGGCAGAGCTGGTCATTGGTTGTCAATGCACCGATCGTCTGTTCCATTCCTTTGCCCGAGCGCACCATCGGCCCGTACAATGCTTCCAGTTTCAAAGGCCCGAAATCCGTTTTGTATCTTACCCTAACGAGGTTAGTAACCATAATGTGATGGTTAAATGCCTGTTTCAACGCATCCAGCATTTGCTGCATATCATTGTGACCAAACACGATTTCGCGGAAAAACGACAGATAGCCCGTTGTATATTCTATGGAACTCGTCCCGCCAAGCCCGGCCTTCGCCAATCTGGCCAGATCCCAGAAAGACAAATGCCGCTGCTGCTCGAAAAACACGGATTGCGTGGTAATGTTCAGGCCGAAATTATCATCCAGATCCAGCGCTCCCCGCGTACAAACGGGCGAAACCAACTCCATGCGTGTATCGTCCCATTCCGGGCGCAACTTCCTGGAAACCATTAGCACGGCAGCACAAATGGCGCCATGAACGCTTGTATTTTCCTGTCTCGCGCGTTCCAGAATGTCTAGTGTTAAGCTTTCAGAAAAACGGTGTGAGGAAACCAGCGGATGAACCACATCCGTCTTCATTTTTAATTCCAAAACGTGCTCTGCGATCTGCTCAGGCAGATCTTCCGGCATATCGAGCGTCTCGTCATTGGACACTTGCGGCTCCATGGGGGCCAGCTCGTTGCCGGTAACAGCCAGCAAAATGTCCCGAGTCAGATAGCTTAATGATGTGCCGTCGGCGACGGTGTGGTTTGCGGCCAGGATCAGGACGGTGCGATCGGTCTTTTGAACCAAAACAACGCGCAAAAGTGGGCCTTCCTGCGTGTTGAACCTTGTCGAAAGCTCTTTTTCAACCTCCTGTTCCCAGCGGTAATGCTGCTCGGCGTGCACCACGCGAAGCGGAATGTGCAGGTTATCAACGTGCTGCAAGGTTGGTCTCCCCAATTCATCCAGCGCAACGCGCACCGAAAGGTTCGGGTGCCGATGCTGCGCCAGGTCAATGGCTTTTCTCCATTGGTCAACAGGTTGTGTTCCTGAGATGTCGGCGGCCAGACAAAAGTCCTTGGAATCGATCTGATCCAGCAGCCAAAACGTTTTTTCGAATGCACCTAATGTGCGGTTCTGTTGTCTTTGCATTTGCATTTAGTTAAAATGACAGGAGCGGCATTAAACCGCTTCCCTTGAACTGAATGCAAAATTGGAAGACTGAACTGCGGGAGAGAATGGACAAAAGTTGATGAGTCAGGTACATTTCTCCCAAATCGGACACCTTATTCTTGGCAAGCTTTTATAAGCTTTATGAAGAACCAAGCTGCCCCATTAACAAAACTTCATGAAGATTGCCGCGTTGAGTGCTTTTGAAAGCCGGAATTACAGATTATTTTTTGCAGGACAAACCATTTCACTTTTAGGAACGTGGATGCAGAAAACGGCTGTCAGCTGGGTGATTTACTCGCTGACGCATTCCAAGTTTATGCTCGGTGTTAGCATTTTTGCAACCCTGTTCCCGTCGGCAATGCTTACTTCGCTGGGCGGCGTGGTTTCAGACCGTTACAACCGGTATCGCGTATTACTGATTACTCAGGTACTATCTATGGTTCAGGCGCTTACACTAACGCTCGTGGTGTTTTTCAAGCATTATGCCGTTTGGGAAATCATTGCGCTGAGTGTGGTACTGGGACTGATTAATGCATTTGATGTGCCCGCGCGGCAGTCCCTGGTGTACGAGCTGGTGGACGATAAAAAGAACCTTCCCAATGCGCTGGCGTTGAATTCTTCTATGGTCAATCTTTCCAAATTACTCGGACCTGCTATTGCGGGGGTAGCCATCGAGCGGTTTGGTGAAGTGGTTTGTTTCGCAGCCAATACATTCAGTTTTGTAGCTGTGATCGGTTCGCTGCTGTTGCTCAGGTTACCTAAGTTTACGCCAACAAAACATACTAAAAACATCCTCAGCGAGCTGGGCGAAGGTTTGACATACATCCGGCAGACACCCGAAATCCGCTACATTATCATTATGCTGGCGATGGTAAGTCTGCTGGTACTTCCTTTCACCAGCCTGATGCCCATTTACGCAAAAGACATTTTCCGGGGCACCGCCTCCACATTCGGTCTGCTCGACAGTGCCATTGGTTTCGGCGCATTATGCGGGGCGTTTTTCCTGGCGACTTTGCCGCCCGGAACCAACCTTAGCCGGATACTCGCGATCAACACATTCGTTTTCGGTACGGGACTGATCCTCTTTTCTTACACCAGTCTGTACGCGCTCGCGCTTGTGTTCATTGCGATTGGCGCATTCGGGATGATGTCGCAAACCACGATCAGTAATACGCTGATTCAAACCCTGGTGGCCCCAGCCATGCGCGGCCGGGTGATCAGCATTTTTGTGATGGCCTACTCGGGTGGTGTCCCCATCGGCAGCCTGATTGTCAGCTATCTTTCTCAGCACATCGGCGTGCAGGCCACCGTGCTCGGACAGGGAATTTTGGCATTGCTCATTGGCATCATGCATGTAAGATATCTGAAAAAGAATAAGCCAAAACAGCGCGTAGTACCTACAAATAGCTTAAATGCGGAAATTCCGCAGGTTTGAACCTGGATATTGTAAAACCTGAAACTTCGTACCTTTCAGCCCGATTTCAACTTTAATTTGACATTTTACTCCCAATATGTTTCTTTTCAAAGCAGCCCCTGTTCTTCTGTTTTCTTTACTTTTTTCAGTCACATTCGCTCAGCCAGCTTCCAAAGGTATATCAGCAAAAGAAGCTGCTGCTGAGGCGGAAAAGGTGATTTTGGATTACAAAACAAAATACCAGTCAACCGCCAAGGCAGATTGGGACAGTGGTAAAATTCAGATTGGTACCGATAGCCTGTTGTTTACGGTAAAAGTTTTTGGTGAAAAGCCGGCGGATGGTCGTGCTATGTTCATTTCCCTGCATGGCGGCGGCAATGGGCCTGCTTCTATGAATGATCAGCAGTATAAAAATCAGCAAAGACTCTATAAACCGGCCGAGGGCGTCTATTTTGTGCCGCGCGCACCATCGAATACCTGGAATATGTGGCACCAGGAGCCGGTAGATGGTCTGCTCGAAAAAGCTATTCTGGATGCTGTAATAATGGAAGGTGTTAATCCGAATAAGGTATATATCATGGGCTATTCGGCTGGTGGTGACGGGGTATATCAGCTCGCGCCACGTATGGCAGACCATTGGGCCGCAGCAGCGATGATGGCTGGGCACCCGGGCGACGCGGCGATTCTGAACCTGCGGAACGTTCCATTCTTCCTGGCCGTGGGCGAAAAAGATGCTGCTTACAACAGAAATGCATTATTAACCGAATGGTCCAACCGCCTCGACTCACTCCAATCGACCGACAAAGCCGGCTTCGTGCATGATGCGCATTTAATGGCCGGGATGCCACATTGGATGAAGCAGCAGGATACGATCAGCGTGGCGTGGATGGCGAAATTCAAGCGCAATCCTTATCCGCAGAAGATAAACTGGGTTCAGGATGATGCAGTACGGAAACATTTTTACTGGCTCTCTGTTCCGCAGAGCTCTGCCGTGAAAGGCCATACCATTTTTGCATCTTACCAAGGCCAGGAAATTGACATTCAGCGCAATGATACCGATACCTTATACATTCACCTGAATGACAACATGATGAATCTGGACAAACAGATCACGATTAAGCAAAACGGAAAAGTGATTTTTAAAGGAAAAGTAATCCGCAGAAAAGAACTGATGCAACAGTCTTATGCGGATCGAAAAGATGCGGATTATGTGTTCAGCAGCCGCGTAATGGTCGTGAAAGATCAGGCCCGCGCATATTGATGCGCCACGCATCCGTTTTGAAATTGAATGGTATTCACCAATTTTAAAACAAGCTTGTCGCCGAGCAAATCAGTATCGAGCAGCCGCCGGCCCTTTCCCGCTATGACGGGGTGAACAACGATATTGAATTCATCAATCAACCCCGCCGCAATCAAATCCGGAAGCAGACTTACACTATCTACTGAAATCTTCTGTCCGGGAAGTTCTCTTAGTTTCAAAAGCTCTTCCACGGGGTTCGAGCGGATGATGCGCGTGTTATAATCGGCGGATTCTAATGTTTTTGAAATCACCACTTTTTCAATGGCTGTGATTTTTTCACCAAACCGTATTTCGTCCGCAGAACCGGTTTGATTTTTCGCCACATCAGACCAATAGGGAAACATCAGCTCATACATGACCCGCCCGAAAAACAATAGATCCACATCGTCCATCAGGTGTGTGAAATAATCATGTAACTCCGCGCTCGGAATGCCCAGCGTATGATCGCAATATCCGTCGATGGTGACATTCATGCTGAATGATAGCGTTCTCATGGTTTGTTGGTTTTGGTGTAGGTCAAAAGTAGGGGTTGACTATGTAAACCAGGGAGGTGATCCGGGACAAAAGTCAGGGCTTATCAGGCCAAATTCTTAGTGGTTTTGACAGCCGAATAATAGTGGTTCTCACCTTCATCCTCAAACTCTTCTATCACCGTAAGTCCCACTGCTGTCAGCAACTCCTTATACTTTTCCGAGCCAAGCGAAACAGATTCTTGCAATGTAATCACATCCTCCCAGCGCGCCTTCTGGGCTGGCGCGGTGAACAAAAGTTTTCCGCCCATTTGCAGCGCGTCCGCCATTTTCCGGATTGCTACTTCCTGAATTTCCTCTGGCAATAAAAACAGCAATCCCCATGCAAGGATCGCATCGAACTGCCGGCTGAAAAATGAAGAATCTTCCAACGCTTCGCAAGCAATGGGAACGTGCGGAAAGTTTTGTTTGAAAGCCTGCACCAAAGAAGGCGACGCATCCAGCGCATAGACATTCAAACCTTCGTCCACCAATACATTGGTGATGGGCAACCCCGGCCCGCATCCAACATCCAATACTGTGGCATCAGCAGGCAAAGTTTTGGCCCAGTGACGGACAGATGAGGTACCTGTAGTATTGTCGGCCCGGGCGCGGTTGTTGATGAAGGTGGCAGCGTTTTCTTCGTAGCCGTTTGCTTTGTGCATATGGTTATTGTATTCAAGATTCGAACTTCGATAGATACTGATTACCAGCTTCATTTTTTCTGTGAGCTTCCGGAAAGCCACGGTTTAAGCAACTTCGTCACCTGTGGCATCACCACCCACGTCAGCAAGCCCACCATACACGCGGCAATGATCAAAGTCCTGAGCACCGGGTGAAGTCCCTGGATGTATTGACCAATGGTGTAAAACAGCAACAGACTGGTAGGAAACACGCCGCAAAGCGTAGCTACCGCCATTTTCCACCTTGGCGGGGGAACCGGTGAACGAAACCAGGCTTCCAGTCCGGTAAGCTCGCGGTACACCGGCTCTTCCGTCAGTGTCGATGCATAAGCTTCCCAATCTCTGAATAGCTGCGAATTGTAAAAAGCATCCCGCTCGGCTTCATCCGCAAAAGTGCGCAGAATCCCAACTTCCCGGCTTTCGCTGCCCGGAAGCGCCGTCATCATGGATGCGCCATGCACACCGCCATGCAAAAACGAATCACCCAGGAACCGTCGGAGTGCATCTTTGAATTCCTGTTCTTTTCCGGGAAGAACTTTACGGGTAATGGCGACGTGAATGGGCATAGGTGGCGTTTTGTTTTGATTAATACGTAAAAATAAACACAAAGAAATGAATCAGATCGTGAGAGTACAATGGCGCACAGCAATGTCCATTATCGAACAGCCTATGTTCCTTGCCGGACAGCCGATAGCGCAAATTTGGACGCTTTCGCAGCTTTTTTCAGTGGTACACATTTGTTCAGCTTCGCGGTAATCTTATCGCGCGAACAATGATCAAAAACTACTTCACCGTCGCTCTCCGCACGCTTGTCCGGAACAGGCTTTACACCGTTCTGAATGTAGCCGGCCTCACGTTTGGCCTTACCTGCTTCCTGCTCATCGGCCTCTATTTGTTCGATGAACTGACGTTCGATCAGCAGCATACCCATGCGAATCGCATTTACCAGGTTGTTGAACACAAGAATGTGAAAGGTGAAGAGACCACCATCGCAGCGGCCAGCTTTAAACTCGCGGAAGTGTCCAAGCAAAGTATTCCCGAAGTGGAAAACACAACGCGCATGAGCCGAATCGGGAGAGCGAACCTGGTGAACCCGCAGAACCCGGTCAACTTTCAGGAAACGATTACCATAGCCGATGAAAACTTTCTTGAAATATTTGATTTTCCATTGATTTCCGGTGATAAAAGAACCGCATTGAAAGAGCCGAATTCGATTGTTATCAATGAAGAACTGGCAACGCGGCTTTTCGGGAGCACGCAGGTACTGGGCAAACAGCTTCAATGGAGTTACCTCGACACGCCGCACAGGATCACCGGTATTCTGAAAAATCATCCTAAAAATTCCAGCTTTACATTCAACAGTCTTATTTCCGAAAATACCAACTCGGACGAGTTCAAGAATATAGCCGCCACCGACTGGTTATCCAACGGTTTTTCTGTTTATGCTTTACTGAGAAACGGCGCGATGCCGGAAACTGCCGCCGCTAAGATGACCAATATGGTCCTCGCCAACTTCAAACCCGAACAAGGTACGCGGCTGCATTTCAGCTTGCAGGCTTTGAAAGACATGCACCTGCATTCGGAAAACATCGTCGACGGCGCCAGAAACTCGAATGTCGAGCCGATACCGAAGGGAAATCTGGGATATGTGAGGATGTTTTCATTTGTGTCGCTGTTTGTGCTGTTCATCGCTGGCATTAACTACATGAACCTTTCCACCGCCCGGGCGTCCAACCGGGCTAAGGAAATCGGTGTGCGTAAGTCGATCGGTGCAGTACGGCATAATCTGGTTTATCAGTTTCTGTTTGAAGCCTTGTTAATTACCAGTCTGGCGTTTGTATTGGCTGTTCTTTTTCTAAACCTGCTGCTGCCGCCATTTAACAATTTTGTAGAAAAACAGCTTTCCTTCGATTTATCCACCAACTATCGTGTCTGGTTGTTGGCCGTCAGCGCGACAGTGTTGATCGGCCTTATTTCGGGCAGTTACCCGGCCCTGCTGCTCTCGGGTTTCAAGCCGGTGGCTTTATTAAAAGGCATGAAAATCAACCAAAGCGGCAGTTTGGGATTACGGAAAGGATTGGTTGTGTTTCAATTTACGGTTTCGATCGTGCTCATTATCGGGACGATCGTGCTTTATCGTCAGGTGAAGTTCATGAACAACACTAACCTTGGCTTTAACAAGGATTTGCTCGTGGTGATCGACGTCAACACGGGCAAGGCCAGAAGCGCTTCCGAAGCGATCAAAGCCGAAATGGCCGCGATACCGACTGTGAAAAGCGTGTCGCTCACTTCCCGGGTGCCCGGCGAATGGAAAATGTACCAGCGCGTAAAGGTCAATGCCCAGGGCAACCGCACCGAGCCGGAGGTGGCTTACTTTTTCGGGGCAGACAGGGATTTCCTGAACACTTTTGACATAAAACTGGCACAGGGCCGCAACTTCGATAACCTTTCCGACTCGTCTTCGGTACTGCTCAACGAAACCGCCGCCAGGCTGCTGAACATCACCAACCCCGCCGGTCAGTTTGTCGAAATACCCGTCGCTTCGTCGAATGGCACTGATTTTGAAGCTGTCTTTTCTAACGGAACGCCATTTAAGGCAAAGGTGGTGGGCATTGTTAAAGACTTCCATTTCCAATCATTGAAGGAAAAAATCGCTCCGCTGGTTTTGGGTTATAATCGAAATCCTGTTCACCCCATTGATTACTATACTGCCCGAATCGAACCGGCCAACATTCCGGCCACGCTGGACAAGTTGAAGTCCGTTTTGCTCCGCGCCGACGCGGACGAACCATTTAAATACCACTTCCTGGACGAGCAGCTCGCCCGGTTTTACATGGAAGACTCCCGCCGCCAGACGCTGATGATCTGGACCGCCCTCGCCGCCATTTTCATCGCCTGCCTCGGACTGTTCGGCCTCGCTACCTATTCCGCCGAGCAGCGCGTCAAAGAAATCGGGATCCGAAAAGTACTCGGCGCCTCCTCATTCAGCCTCGCCACGCTCCTTTCCAAAGATTTCCTGAAACTGGTACTGATCTCCAACCTGATCGCCTTCCCGCTGGCCTGGTGGTCGGTGAACCAATGGCTGCAGGAATACGCCTATCACGTGAATCTTGAATGGTGGGTTTTCGCCCTGGCCGCATTGTTGGCAATTGTAATCGCGGTGCTGACGGTGAGCTACCAGTCGGTGAAGGCTTCGCTGGTGAATCCTTTGGAAAATTTGAAGGGGGATTGAAGGGGGCATTTTGGATAGCGTCGCCTTATAGTGCTCGAATGCAGTTGTTCAAAAATTTCGAATAACTTACATCGCTCACTAGGCACAAACGAGATTAATTCTATTCACACTAGCATTTATGAACAAAGACAAAGTAAGCCCACTTAGCTTTAACGAAGCAGACTACAAGGAAATACTTGACCAGGCAATCAGCCAGATTCGGGCGGCGCGTATACACCTCGCACGTCAGGTTAATAGCAGCAGACAATCTGTTTATTGGAATTTAGGAAAGTTGCTTTCGGAAAGGCAGCTGGAAGAAGGTTATGGCAGTGGAGTTGTCAATCAATTATCTACTGATCTGAAAAACGAATTTCCGGATATGGGGTTGTCCCCGCGGAATTTGTGGAATATGAAACGCTTGTATGTGCGCTATTATCAGGCAGAACAAAACTGCTACAAGCCGTAGCAGTTTTGCCGTGGGGACATAATTTGCTCCTTCTCGATAAATTACAATCTCTCCAAGCCGCAGAATTCTATGCCAGTGAAGCCGCGAGCAAAGGATGGTCGAGAGATTTGTTGCTGAATGCCATTAAAATGGACACTTATAGTCAGGCGCAAAAGCAACTTAAAACACACAATTTCAATCAGACGCTGCCCGAGGCGCACGCCGACTATGCCAACGAAGTTTTCAGAAGCACGTACAATCTCGGATTCCTGGGTGTAACAGAGCCCATGAAAGAGTTAGAGCTGGAAAACAGGCTGATTGCCAAAATCCGAGCGTTTATACTGGAACTGGGCAGAGGATTTAGTTTCATTGGCAACCAATACAGGCTTGAATACAATGGCAAGGAATATTTTGTAGATATGCTCTTCTTCCACCGCGGCCTGCGTTCACTCGTGGCGATTGAATTAAAAATCGGCAGTTTCAAGGCGGAATACGTAGGGAAAATGAATCTATATCTTTCCTTGCTCGACCGTCTGGAAAAAAGTGAGAATGAAAATCCTTCCATCGGCATTCTCCTTTGCGCAGATAAGGATCATCTTGATGTCGAAATAGCTTTGCAAGATATTAACAAACCGATTGGCGTGGCGGAGTATCAGCTTTTGTTGCCGCAGGCTGAGTTGCAGAGGTTGATATTAGACGAGTTCAATTCGTAGACCTATTTCGGCTATTTGTCTCTATAACTGATTCATCGGAGGAATGTCTAGATTAAAATCCTTTTTCATTTCAGTAAAATTCAGTTTCCATTGATCTCCTAACGACCGATGTTTTAGGTAAGCAGAAAAAGATTTGTTTGAAACGTAATAATGATGCATATGATTCTCGACGTCATACTTTTTCCTGTTCTTTCGTGCAAATGAAAAATAATCTGAAATCAAATTTGTAAGCTGTGAGGGGCTCTTTTTGAAAAGTGCAAAGTAGTCAATTAAAATATTTACGTTAAGTAACGTCACTGGCTTGACTATGTGCTTTTTTGTATCAATGCCCGAGAGCATTGAACTGGATTTCTGATTTACATAGTAGTTAACACCGCTAACATCAAAAACACTTTCTGAATATATTATCATAGGGAAAATTCTTAACTGGGTATTAGGTTTAATTTTCAGTTTTTTTGTGAGTTCTGAGCCATCCTCAATCAAGTTGTTAATCTGAACTACCAGCTGCGGCACACCTTTATTTTTCGAATCTGTACCTTTTGCCGAAAGTAAATTCTCATCGATAACGGATTGGAATGCAACAAAATCCATGTCTTCCAATGTTTTTGCATGAATCTTCGTATTTTTAACTTCAATTATTAAAACACAATTATTCGACGACTTTATAATAAAATCTTGATACTTTTCTGTACTAACAATAATTTGATTTTGTCGATAAAATGTTTGAGTTAAGTATTCTTTTACTAAATATTTTTCAAAATACATTAGCCCTATGTATCCCTGAAATGTATCGTATGAAGCAAACATACGATCATTCTTTAAGGAAGTTCGTTTATATAGGAGATAAAACAATCCTTGGTCAATAGGGTATTGGAAAAAATTATAATCTATTATTATGACATCCGAACCAATGCGATAAAAGGGCTTTGGAATTATATCCATATTAACTGATATGTCTTTCTTCCTACTTAGTGTTGACATATTCATTGTAAACTCTGACAATAACTTTGCGGGCATTCCTTCGACGTTTAGTATGTGATTCCCTAATTGCTCCTTGGATGATATAATCCTAAAAATATCCAAGAAAAACCTACCAAATAGCCAAGGATTAGCTATCTCATAGTATTCGCAGAATTCAGTGCATGATTTTCTGAAATCTTGACTGTCACTTAAAAACTTTGCGATGAAGGCGAATCTAATCATAGAAAATATTTTGAAAAAATCCGATCTTATGTAATGTTGCTGCTGGATATCTAATTTAAAAATACCTGCAAAGGTATCTAGCTGAGTTCGTGGATTAGTTAGAAAATATCTTTCATTGAAGATTAGTATGGTCTTAAACAGATCGCTGCCAAATTGAATATTATAAAAAGCAAGCTTGGCGTCAACTTCTACAAAATTTCCCAAACAAGCTTTAATTAATTGACTAATTGCGGGCGATGCAAAGTAAGCTCCACCTTTAAGATTTGTAGCTGATGAAAGTTTTGTATGATCCTTGCCCGGAAATATGACATCTAGCACTGCAGCAGTGTGATGCTCTATCCTTGGTTCCTGATATAGCAATGCATTTATTTTAGAAAGGCAGAGTATGAGATAATCAGTGGGGTATTGCCTAACAAATATCAAATCGTCCTCTGGTAAACTTTCTCCCATCTCATCCGTATAGGTCCGGATTAGTATGTATTGGTCAGATAAGTTCATTATAATAAGCAGTTTATTTCAACGCTTTGATACGTTTTTGGGAATACAAGATACGCTGTTTCAAAGTACTTTGATCACAACATGCTCTTGTTAAAGTCATCTACCGATGATAGGCTTATTACTTTTGGAAAGCGGATGTTTGAGTATTGTCGCTCTGATCCGCATTATCTTCCCACAGCTCTTAGGAAGTACTATTTCGTTTAAATCTTTCTCCTATATTTGCCCCGCAAACGTTTACAAAATTTATATGAACAAACAACCAAAACGCAGGCCAGAAATGGCACTGGAGAAGCAAAGGGGTGAAAGTCCCTCGACCTGCCAAAGTTCGCTTTGTAGACGTTTGCGGTGACTTCTCCTTTCTTTTCATCCAATCCATTTTCACAATGCAAACGTCTAATGGAAAAGGAGTTGACTCGAATGCAGATTCAGTCAACCCAACGCACGATGCACGTCACGCATCAAACACCAGCACTCCGCTGACAGATTCACAAGCCGAATTCTGGTACCTCATCGAATGTCAGGGCTGCAAGGAGCTGGCGCAGTCGCTTAAAATGGTGCATGATCTGGCGCTTTATCATTCGGATGTTCCGTTTGATACGGCCGAAAAGTCGGCGCTTTTTGATGTGAACTTACTGGTGGAAGGGTTTCAGAAGATGGGAGCGGAAATTTAGGAACTGGAGGACTGTTGGCGACAGTCCTTTTTTGGTTTTAGATCATCCGCCGAGCATTAAATCGGCTCATCTTTTTGGTTTAGTACGAAGTCTTTCAAATCTTGCATTCACATGAAAAGACTCTTACTCCTGGTTATCGTAAGCCTCGCACTGCACGCATGCGGCCGGTCTGAACAATATTTTCTTGATGAATCTATTCCTCGATTGCAGTCGCCTATTAATCAAATTGCTCATTTACGTACTAAATGGCGGGATGGTAACCACATTGAGACGGTTTTTTATGACCATCGGGGCCGGGTCATAGAGGCATTTACTTTTGGACAGTCGTCTTCGAAAGAACTGCATTATTATGAAGGCGATCAGAGGAAGAAAAGCATCTACTATTCACATGGCGAGAGCTCAACACCCGGTTATGTATCCATTGATACCGTGCGCCGTGATTTTGACGCAAACGGCAGGCTGATACTGGAATACCACGCGACGGCTTCATTGCCCGAATCAACAGCAGGCTCTAACCAAAGTTCTTACAAGCGACATTTCAAGTATACTGCGAGCGGAGATACACTAACCAAGCTGGAACCTCAACTGACCGAGATTGATACTCCCTTAGTAAATATTGATCATTGGGAACGGAACATGAAAAGTCAATTGGTGCGCCATTACCAGCTCTATGTACTTCGTGGGCCTGATGCTACACACCCGGATACGGTCAATCATTATTCACAAAGGTTTGCCTACGACCCGAAGGGAAGATTAAAACTTGCGTGGTTTGACAGTATGTACCTTGGCACATTCTACTTAGCCGCGGGTCCGGATACTATTTGGTACTATTATAATGCACAAAATCGGCTAACCGAAGAGCGGCATTTATACTCGACCGATATGCGAAATAAGCGGGAAGTGGACACAACCAAGCTGTCGCGCCGAGATAGTGAAGTGGTTAACTTATATAGAAAGAACTTCATTAACAATGAATATGGATGGAGCAACCGGAAGTATGTGATTAAGTACAAATACGAAAAGTTTGATCCTGCAAAGCACGGGCGGCTCATTATACCTACCAGCTAAATGGAAGACAACACTTCTTCACGGGTCTTTTACCGAAATCGCATACTTTACAGCTTCCTCACAGCCAGCGTCATGCTCGTCGGCTTTTTGTCACGCCGCCTGCTCGGGCAGTATGCATTCGTTAAGCTGTATGTCGGCGATGCATTGTGGGCGATAATGGTGTTTTTTGGCTTTGCATTCGTTTTTCGCAAGTGGCCTACGTGGCAGGTGGCTGCTGCGGCGCTTGGATTTTCGGTGTGTATTGAACTCAGTCAGCTGTACCACGAGCCGTGGATTGATGCGATCCGAAATATGCCGCTGGGCGGGTTGGTACTCGGTTTTACATTCGTCTGGAGCGATTTGGTTTGTTATGGTGTGGGAGTTGGAATTGGGATGATGGTGGAGATTTTAATAATTAAGCCGGTAAAGAAACTTGCCTGAAACCAGCACAATGCGACCCCTCAACGCCTGGGAATATGCAGATTAATCTGCTTTCCATTTTCGTCATAATCCCAGGACCTGGTAGGGTTACCGTCCCAGTCGTATTCATGATAGTGGCCTCGTTCCTTGTCGCCTTTGTGGTGCTGGATATTCTGAACCTGCCCGTTTTCGTGGTAAAACACGGATGTATAATTTTTATCTTCCAGGTGATAAATGTTTTCGTGCTGTATTACACCCGCTCTCGAATATTCCCGCGACAACACGATCTTTCCATCGTAATCGTAAAGTGCCTCCATCCAAACCTGAACACGGCTGTGCGCCTTGCGAAGCGAATCCTCCGTTTTGTAAAATTCCCTAATCAGGAATTCTTTCTCCCGACCGGTGATCGTGGTATCGTAATAGAATCGCGACATGTTGATCAGAAAACCTTTTCGGTAGAAGGCTTGCCCCTTCAACTGGCCTGAAGGATAATACCATTCAGACTTCCCCTGCAAAGAATCGTTCACAAAATTTTGCCTGCCCCATATCTTTCCGCTCGGGTGATATACCGTCTGAATGCCATTTTTAAGGTTATTCTGGTATGTTTCTTCTACTTCAACTTTGCCGTCGGGATAATACGCGCGGCTTATTCCATCGCGCTGCTGCTTTTGGCTGCGACTGTATAATTGCCTCAAATCTTCCAGTTCCTGAATGCCGCGTTTGTAATGCCAGTCGCGAACGCCCGCCTTGTCCCGGTACCGGACATCCCGGTCGCAAGCGGAGATTTTCAGCTTACCGTTATCTGTTTTTGCAAATATCACCCATTCGTCCCCGACCTCAATACCCATGTCACAAGACGATTGCACGTTGCTTTCAATCACATTCGCAATGTCCTTCCCCTTAAATTTCTCTATAATACTGAAACCCAGCATCGCGTTCCGAAAAGGAGTTGAATCCGCGGGCGGATTAATGGTTTCAGAAGTGACCTTTACCAGCGCAACAAACTCGTAGTCTTTTAAATCCTCAACGGACTTAATTCGTTTGAAATCATTGATGCAACTACATGCCATTAAGCTTGTATGCAGGCTGAAAAAGATTAGAGTCAGGGATATGCAGCAGTTTTTTAACATGGTACTTTCGGAATTCTTTTACCAAAAACTAAACGATACATCGAGTTTCACATTAACGCCGATGGAAGGCGCTAATTCAATGAGGCCAGTTTGTTTTTTGGTACAAGTAAAAATTGATTAGAAACTCAGTGAACCGCAGGCTCCAGCATAACGTACAAATGCGCGGCTTGCCATTTTCAATGATGAAGAAATCCATACTCTGCATTATATCCGGCTTTTCTTTTGTACCAATATGTCCATACAAACGCGCTCCATTTTGCGTGAAGTTCATGGGCTGCGCTGCACTGAAAAGAAAATCGGGATCTTGCGCGTAAAGTTTTCCGATGAAATCTGAAACTTCGGCCAGGCTCTGGAAAACAGTATCCTGATCGTACATTTTAATGTCGTCTGCGTAGATCGTTTTCAAAAGTATATCTCTCTTTTCACGATCTCTTTCGTTCCAGGCCGCGACGTGGTTTTCCTGTAATATCTCTGCGAATAGGGTATCCATAAGTGAAGGTTTTTTGTGTCCTCGCCGCACCTTTTGTAATTGCATGGACCAGCTCTGCAAGGTTCTCCGGATCCAGTGCAATAAAGTTAACTACCAATCACAGCTGCTAACACCCAGAATACTCCGGCCGGAACATGCCATTAAGGGCAGCGATTGTTTTTTCTACAATCTTCGTCCCGTCTCTTAGTACAATGTAAGGGTTCGGATCATCAGCGTGGATTTCCTCTATCACTCCCTCAGCCCGTTCCAGCCCATTGATATCCAGGATCATTTCTGCTTTTGCTCCACGGTTTTTGATATCTGTCAGCATTTCCATGAAGCTCTCATTTACTGATAATGTCGTGCGTAAGTCCATATTTTAAGATCGCTGTTTATTTAAAAGAAACATCATATTCCTGTTTAAAAAACATCCTTAAATAACAATTAATTCAATGCAGTTGGTCAATAATCCTATCATCGTACCTTTGCGGCTTCAAAAAATGAGACGATGATTACAGTTGAGAATTTGGCCGTTGAATTTAGCGGTTCTACGCTTTTTAGCGAGGTTTCTTTCGCAATTAATCCTACCGATAAAATTGCCCTGATGGGTAAGAATGGAGCAGGGAAATCTACGATGATGAAGATCATTGCCGGCGAACAAAAAGCCAATCGCGGCCACGTTCGCGCACCCAAGGACGCTGTAATCGCGTATTTGCCACAACATTTATTGACCGAAGACAACTGTACTGTTTTCGAGGAAGCGGCCAAAGCATTCAAGCAGGTGTTTGAAATGCGGACCGAAATGGAACAACTCAATCACGCGCTCGAAACCCGCACTGATTACGACAGCGACGAGTACATGGCGATCATTGAAAAGGTGACCGAAATCGGTGAAAAATATTACCAGCTCGAAGAAGTCAATTATGACGCAGAGGTAGAGAAAGCATTGAAAGGACTGGGCTTCCGGCCCGAAGATTTTCAGCGGCAGACCAAGGAATTCAGCGGTGGCTGGCGGATGCGCATTGAGCTCGCAAAAATCCTTTTGCAAAAGCCAGACTTGATCCTGCTCGATGAGCCTACCAACCACATTGACATTGAATCTGTGATGTGGCTGGAAGATTTTCTGGTGAATAAATCAAATGCAGTAATGGTCATTTCCCACGACCGTGCCTTTATCGACAACATTACCAACCGCACCATTGAAGTGACAATGGGACGGATTTTTGACTACAAAGCCAACTATTCGCATTACCTGGTATTGCGTGAAGAACGCCGCTCTCACCAGATCAAGGCATATCAGGAGCAGCAAAAAATGATTGCGGACAACATGCAATTCATCGAACGCTTCCGCGGGACTTACTCCAAAACCAACCAGGTATCTTCCCGCGAACGCATGCTGGAAAAACTGGAAATTATTGAAATCGACGAAATCGATAATTCAGCGCTGAAATTACGTTTCCCGCCTTCGCCACGATCAGGCGATTATCCCGTAACTGTGAAAGATGTTTCCAAATCCTACGGTGATCAGGTGGTGTTCAAAAACGCGAGCATGACGATTTCCAGAGGTGAAAAAGTGTCTTTTGTAGGACGAAATGGAGAGGGTAAATCGACGATGATCAAAGCCATTATGGGGCAGATCGATGTAGAAGGTACCTGCCAGCTGGGGCATAATGTTAAAGTCGGCTACTTCGCACAAAACCAGGCCGCATTGCTGGATCCGAACCTGACCATTTTCCAAACCGTAGACGAAGTCGCAGAAGGTGATGTACGGACCCAGATCAAAAATATCCTGGGCGCATTCATGTTTCAGGGAGAGGATATCGATAAAAAAGTAAGCGTATTATCAGGAGGAGAAAAAACGCGGCTTGCGATGGTGAAGCTGCTTTTGGAACCAGTAAACCTGCTGATTCTCGATGAGCCTACGAACCACCTTGATTTGAAGTCAAAGGATGTTTTAAAAGAAGCACTCCGGAACTTTGACGGCACATTGGTGCTCGTTTCCCACGACAGGGACTTTTTACAAGGCTTATCTCAAAAGGTTTTCGAATTCAAAGACAAACGTGTGATCGAGCATTTCGAAACGATCGATGCGTTTTTGGAAAGAAACCGGATCAAGAGCATTGCGGATTTGCAGCTGGCGAAGTAGCCGATATCAATGGGTCAATCCTTCGTTTCAACAAGGTCCTCCCGGACTCACTGGTAACTTGCCTTTCAAAGCAATGCAAAAACAGGTAGATCCATACTTTTGCTGGTCATAAGGTGGCTGCACGTTTCTTTCCAGACCAAGCGGGCGCGAGGATGCATTGACCAATGCGAGGTTCAAGCAATGCAATTCGATCTGCACGGGTTTGCGGCCTGCCAGGTTGGGGAGCGCGAATGTGGCATGACCGTCGCCGCCGAATGTCGTGCCCAACAGTTCAAACAAGGCGGGATGCTCCGCGATACGCATTTCCCGGCCGTCGCACCAGGCCCAGCCTTCCGGTGCGACTCGGGAAGAGATGAATTTGATTTCAGCTATAAAAGGCTCTTCCATTTTGAGACTGTAATGTTACTGGAAAGACGTTTTTATTACTGGCTTTTGGGGGAATAGATCCCGTAAAGTGAAATGATGTAATTGACGTACAAATAGGGCTCATCGCTGCTAAATGGCCTTTCTCCATTTCCCGGGCCTTCGTCCTGATGGATTGGCAGGCGACCGCGGAGATCGGGCAAACCGAATGTTTCCCGGCCGTCGCCGCCATAAGTAGTTCCGAGCAGGTTGAAAAGAAAATGGTTTTCAGCAATGGAAAGCAGCGTTCCATCGCAGAACATCCAGCCTTCGGGAGCGGATTTCCCTGCGAACATTTTGATTTCTCCCACATAAGGATAGTTCATCACGAGTCCCCTACTCTTTAACCACTTTCAAAACCGCATTCCCCTCTGTTTTCAAGAAGAACAAGCCGCCCGGCAAGCCTGATATATCCACTTTCTGGACTCCGGACGATTTCTTAATTGTCTTTAAAATCCTCCCGTTGGAATCGATGAATTCGGCGGATTGTGCATTGGTCTTTTTCCAGTCTATCCAGAGCTCATTTTTGGCTGGGACCGGATAAGCGACGATCCCGGCATTGTGCGAAAGTTTCAGGGAAATTAATTTGCTATACCCTGTTTTTCCGTCAAATTCGAGGATTTTCAGGCGGTAGTAAGCCCGGTCGCCGGCATGCGTGAGTGAGTCTGTGTAGCTGTATGCTGTGTTCGTCAGGATATTTGCATTTACCTCTCCGATCTTGGCAAAATTTTTGCCATTTGCACTGTACTCGATCTCATATATCTGAATGTTTTCCTGCTCGGCAACCTTCCAGTCGAGCTTTATTTGCTGATCATCCGTCTGTCTTCCTTCAAAACTGATCAGTTTGACAGGCAATGGATTCTGACCAACTGTGCCCCCAAAAAAGCCACTAAATCCTTCAACTGAAAAGGTTACTTCCCAGCGATTAAGCTTCGCATTCCATGTAATATCATTGTCATCCGGGTCGATAACAATCCGCGAGTCTGTATACGACGCAGGGCTTCCGCTGCCGTCGGAGCTAGATCCGTGAAACTGGTAAATCCTGAGATTAGCCTTTCTCTCGTCTTCGCCTTCCGGCTGTCCTGTCGGTAAATAGTCGGGCGGGGATAGCTTTGCATTCAGCGCATCAAATTCTGCCTGGGTGAAGTAAACAGTTACGCGCCCCGATGAAGACGCCGGGTTTTCGGAAGGAGTGATATCAAAATGCCTCTGGAGATACACTGCGCCGCCGTATGAATTCACCTGCGCATCAACCCACACAGTGGCCGTTACCTCGCCACTTACATTGTCTGGCATCAATGTCAGAAGGTCTGCGTCACAAGTGGCGCCTGCTGCGGTGAAAGTATGTGGCGCCATAATTTCTTCGTCCAATGTAAAAGAACTGGTTTTTGCATTACCAGCCAATGCATCTGCATTTGGCGGCCTCACACCTTGAAACTCGAATGCGCCAATATCGATTTGATCGTTGAATACCCTGCTGTTGCCGCCCAGATCTGTCTTTGGAAGGATATTCGAAGGATACGGACTTACATCCCCTGCATCAATCGCCCTGCTGCATGCAGCTAGTGAAAAGTCACCTCCATCCATGTCAGCAAACTGCGGATCTGTATCCAGGTTCCCGCCATTGTCATGGTATTCGTCGTCATCGCTAAACAGCCAGTTTGCACTTCCTCCGGTCCCCTCCACAATACTATTGGTAATAGCAACCAATGCGCCGTCAATCGAAAGGCTGCGCTGGTATGGTCCATCGGCACCCCGAGCGATATTTTTAGCTATAATACTGTTGAATATCCCCGTACCTATTCCGTCGATTACCACAACACCAAGCCCATTAAAATTCGATTCTGACAGGTTCTGCGTCACGGTCGTACTTAATATTGCAATTCCCTCCGTATTAAACCCGTCCAATATGCCACTCCCGTATCCTTTATCATAATTGTGGTAGATAAGACAATTCATGAACAACGAACCGGCAAGAAACCCCATACACCCTCCGCCTATATTTCCGAGATTGTTCCTGATAATCAGATTTTCTAAATAAACCGGCTTTCGCGTCTGGTAGATAAAAATGCCTGCACCAAAGGCGGTGGGAACTGCTGTTTCAAGTATAAGAGTCGTTTCATCCTCACTGGAAGACATATTATTCGCCCCTTCAATCGTAAATCCATCCAATAGATGATCCGAGTTCAGGAACAGTCCATAAATCACATGGTGGGCGTTTTCGCTGAATTCATTCCTGGCTCCATTGTTATAGAAGTCCATAAAATCAAAATTGTCATCCTGATTGAAATCGCCGCTCAAAATACTGGCATTTTCTTTAAGCCGGAGGTCCCGATCTGCCAGCGAAGATTCAGTTCCTTTAAACCCACCGTATAACTGAATCTCACCTGTCAGCAGGAAGCTGTTCAAAGGGCTTTTCGGATCCGCATTTGACAGATTATCAGGACGGTAAAGTGGATGATAAGTGCCCCCGGCAACCCATATCTGCTTGATATCCTTGATATAGGAAGCAACAATGGCGTCGGCTACTTCGGCGGCTGCATTGTTCCAGTCGCTTCCGTTTTTCGACCCAGAACCACCCTTTTTTACAAACAATATTCCATTTTCGTTTGGTATAAGTGTGGTTGATAAGGTTTCGTACACACTTTCCAGCGCGCCGATATCTACGGTACTTTTTGTAATGCGCGGGGTTCCGCGAGGATCGGTTGTAATGGTTGACAGATTGGGTATCTGGCCGGATTGAAGAAAGAGATTATTGCCTTTGTTGACAGCCGGGCTGCCCGGCCTCAATCCCAAAACGCCCTTGCTTTCGTCAAAAAAACCGGGATCTACGTCGAGGTTACCGCCCTGATCTTTTCCATATGCCGCATTCCAGGACCCACTTCCGCCACTTCCGGGAACGATGCTGTTGGAAAAATAGGGAACTGTTCCCTCACCCACTTCTACCGCAACGCCCGAAGTACTGAGACTGGCGCTGATGATCGTATTGCGGATTTTCGGGGCCGCGCCTTCAAGCACCACGGCGGCGCTGGTCTGTCCTGCGATTGCCGAAATAGTAGTATTGGTAAAAATGGCAGAAGAATTCAAAAGATAAACAGCACCCTGTCCGTTTACCGGATTGGCACTGACGATCGCATTCGTTAAAGCCAAACTGGACCCAGAAGCATAAATACCACTGCCGTCAGTCGCATAGTTGCCCGTAATCAGCAAATTGCGCAAGGATGGTGATGAATAAATGGCGACAATCCCTCCTCCGACATTCCGCGGAATACTGCGTCCATTAATGGAAGCGCTCGATTCACCATTTGCATTTCCACCCCTGATGATAAATCCGTCCAGGATTGCGTCGCCTGCCTCACCGGCATAAGTGACCACGTGATAGGATGTATTACGTCCGTCGAGAACAGTGACAATTTCCTCATCACTTTCAAAATCTGCTACCTGGTTACCTTCTGCAATGTTGAGTTCGCGCTCAGCAGGTGATTGTTCATTGCCCCTGAATCCGCCGTAAATCTTGATATCCGGCGGCAACAGGAATGTGCGGTTTACTGCGTCTTCGTCGTATTGAAATTCATAATTGCTATCATAATCCGGGTAATAGGTTCCGTTAGCGACCCAGATTTGCTCCACACCGGAATTATCATGCGCATATTTAAGGGCTTGCGCCAAATCCCAGAATGGATTTTCCCAGCTGGTGCCACTATTGTCTCCACCTGCGTTACTATTTACATACACAATGGGAGGCACTGCCGCCGACGCCGATTTTCGCGCTGCGTCCTGCGCCCTGTATGTTCTTTTCGGAGCCTCACGCTTCACCGGGCTCCGCCTGCCGGGTGCGGCAAGCATCTTTTTAAACAAGCTTCTTGAAAGACTGTCTGACGGTTGTGAAGCTGCGCGGCTTGTCTTCCTTTGTGACCAGCCAGCCGTCATCTGCTTGAAAACATCATTCTGCTCTAAATTACCCGCGGGTTTTTGCGGCAGCTGCACGGCG
Organism: Dyadobacter sp. Leaf189; assembly: GCF_001424405.1. Classification (GTDB taxonomy): domain Bacteria; phylum Bacteroidota; class Bacteroidia; order Cytophagales; family Spirosomataceae; genus Dyadobacter. The sequence goes on along the minus strand of NZ_LMPS01000001.1, from coordinate 444,498 downwards.
CAGAATGCTTCTTTGTGCAGGGGTTGGATTGTTAGTAACGTACAAAAAAACAGGAAAAGCGCGCCGCCGACGGAAGTGTAGAGTTTCTTCATTTGTTGAGACTTAGACATTGAGTAAATCCAGGTATCAGGCGGGCGACTTGCTTTAAAAAGTGGTCAAAGCCGTATTCGATCCCTACAGCTACCGGATTTTGTGTAAGACAAAAGAAGAGAAAGCAGCGGCGGTGCGCAATGGCAAATTCCTGCTATACGTTACTATTATTTTCGGTGAAAGTATTTGAATATCAAACTAGTTGGAATGCTATTTAAAATTCATTTGAAGCGATCTCAGATCAATACAAAAAAGCCTTTGATCGATATGGAAGTTAATTGTAAAAACATGCAGCATTACGAGGAAATAGCAACCACCATTTTATCCACTGCAACACATCGCGGCGCTGAGAAAAGTACCTGTCCGTCCGAAATTGCACGCATGCTATTTCCTGACAACTGGCGAAATCATATGCAGGATGTACGCGAAGTAGCGACTGATCTGCATAAAAAAGGCAGCGTAGTGATAACGCAAAAGGGAGTACCTGTTGACGTGGAGCATATGAAAGGGCCGGTGCGCATTAAGATATCAAAAATTAACTAATTGCAACATGTACGTTTACTGGCTTTGATGAGCTTTTTTACACAATTGGGAATCGCCCAATCCACCGGGACCTTCACTGACCCGCGTGATGGACAAACGTATAAAACGATCAGCTTTCTCGGTATATTCTGGACGTCGACATCCAGTAAATTGGCAGCGCCTGGGCGTGGAACTTTCATTACGGCGGTCCTCCGAGTAGCAATAAAAAGAATTTAAAGAAAGCATTCCGCTGGGAAGACGCAATTCCCGCCGGACTTTCAGTGCGTCTGGTTCGGGATTAGGTTGAAGGATTACCGGACTCGCCTACACCAAATTGTAAGTGTTCCTTACGAACCTGGTTTTTATCACCACGCTGCCCGCGGCACGATTATGCTACAGATCAAAGAAACTGACATGGAGACGATTGTCCCTGTCGCTTGCTTCCGATTTTCCGGGAGCGGGCTTTCAAAATTCTATTCGCAACAAAATGAGCCAGTTTAAAGTAAAAGTATTGTCTTTCTCACAAATACAGAAGTTGCCGGGATCTTGGGAAAAAACCGATCTGATCAATCTCCTGAATGCTATGGATTACGATAATCCCGCCGAAATCAAGGATTCCGAGCTGAAAGAAATGTGTATGATGTCATTGACGGACTTTGAGCCCGAAGAAGCTGCCAAAATCGTTTTGGATTATACAATTGCTGATCGCCTTACAGACGGCCAGATCCAGAATCTGTCACACGAGATACTGACTGAAAAACTTTGGGAAGAATACCCCGAGCTGCATCTGCATCCCGATCTTTTCCGATCGACCCAATTGCTTTACGAAGCCTTTAACGGCAAGTTCCCGCGTGCCGAGGCGGTCAGGTTCTCCATAGAGATTGAGGGCGATGTAACTATTTTTGACAAAGACCCCGAAGCTCCGATCCTCAGGATCCTGGCAGCAGGAATGTCGGACAGGAGTTTGGTAAAGCGCCTTTTTCCGGATCAATTAGAGGGCGAACGTTTTGAAGAAGCAAAGGATATTCTCTGGCAGTTGAACCTTGTTTCCAGAAGTAAAACCGCTGTTACCTATGACATTGTAAGCTCAGAATATTGGCTCGGCGACATCAAGTACGCGGATAGCTACGAGGCAGAAGCCCACGCTGATGTGGTGGAAGACGAGGATGCCGACTAGTTGAGGTCACCAACACCTCGGCGCTCTAACCGACTGAGTAGACACACTCCTCAGCGGTTAGACCTAATTAATATTAACCGAAACGTATATTAGTTATCGTTCTTGGTTGAAACTTCTGCGAATCTATCCTGATATTAACTAAGCGCTTACGTAGCAAGCAGGGTTCATGCATATAGTAGTTTTTTGCAACTTTATCGCAATATTTACATATGTAACTACCTTAACAGAAGCTCTTTGAAACCCTCCCAAATTGCTGCGCTACTAGCTGGACCGGCTGCGTTTTTTCTTGTTCTATTTTTTGCTGACCTAAACCCCGGGCATCCCGAGGTTACCAGTATGGCCGCGGTGACATTGTGGGTCGCCATTTGGTGGCTTACCGAGGCTACTGACCTGGCAGTGACAGCCTTGCTGCCTTTTATACTGATGCCGACACTGGGCATAGCCGATTCGCAAACGGTGGCGGCGCAATATATGGATCAAACTATTTTTTTGTTCATAGGAGGCGTGCTGCTGGCTTTCGCTATTGAGAGGTGGAACCTTCACCAGCGGATTGCATTGTCCATTTTATCGAAACTCGGCGCCAACCCGGCCACCATGCTTGGGGCCGTGATGGTCGCTACTTTTTTTATTTCCATGTGGGTGTCCAATACGGCTACCGTCATGATGATGCTCTCTGCGGTGCTGGGCATTATCGTTCAGGTGGAAAAACACGATATATCTGTTGCTCAAAAAAATGCGATCGCCAAGGTAATGCTGCTGGGGCTTGCCTATTCGGCCTCCATCGGCGGCATGTCTACATTGGTGGGCACGGCCACTAATCTTGCTTTCTACAAAATATACTTGGATGCTTACAAAGATGCCGGCGACATGAACTTTTTCAGTTGGTTTGTCCTTGCTTTTCCTGTTGCATTAATGCTATTGGCGGCGGCGTTTTTTATCCTTAAGTTCACATTTCTCCGCCATGCAAAAAATGTTGTATTCGACCGCAGTTACTTCGTTGTTTCCCTGCGGCAATTGGGAAAGATGGCTTTTGAAGAAAAGGTCGTATTCGCGGTTTTTGTCATTACCGCATACCTGTGGTTTAGTAGAAGGGATATTGATTTCGGATCTTTTCATTTAAAAGGCTGGGGCCGACTTTTGGGAACACAGGCATCGTTTATTACGGACAGTACGGTGGCGATTGTAATGGCAATTTTGCTGTTTCTTATCCCGTCAAAAAATGAGAAAGGAAAAATGCTGCTGAGCTGGGAAGAAGGGAAGAAACTTCCAATAGGCATTATTCTCTTGCTGGGCAGTGGTTTTGCTTTGGCAAAAGGCTGCGACCAGTCGGGGCTAAGTACCTGGCTGGCGCAGGAACTGCTGTTTTTAAAGGATGCGTCCCCGCTTTTTGTTATCGCTGGCATGTGCGTGATCATTTGTGTCATTAGTGAACTAGCTTCAAATGTGGCATGCATCCAATTGGTACTGCCTATTTTAATAGCCATTCAGAAAGTAACTGGCATGCCCCCGCTGATGTTGATGGTGCCGGCCACGCTGGCAGCGTCGCTAGGGTTTATGCTGCCGGTAGCAACCCCGCCTAATACGATCGTGTTTGGAAGCGGACGGCTCCGTGTGGCTGATATGCGCAATGCAGGGCTATTGCTCAACATCGCAGGCATTGTGATTATCACAGTTGCATCGTTGATTATCCGGGTGTTTGTTTGGGGATAGAGGCCGGGGGGTTATCAATTGCAAATTGCAGGCCTATCATTAACAGTACTTTTTCGTTTCGTCGACAGTTCACAGCCTTCTGTCGACGGTCAGAACAAAATGGCCATTACCCGAATTATCATACCAAAATGGTTCATTAATCACTAGATAATATGGCGGGTAAGACGATCATACGCAGCGACTGGTACGCTGATCAACAGCTCATTATTACACAAATCAGTGGCGACGTAGCAAAGCAGGATGTGTTACATTGGGAACAAACATTATATGCCGCGCTGGATCAGGTGGCTGAGTCGGGCGTTTTCAAGATTTTCGTAAACCTGCATGGTTTTAATGCGGTGGACCTGGATGCGCACAAGTACTTTCGCAGCATTATTCCGCTCACGCTCGCGCGGTACGGCTGGAAAGTCGGTTACGTAGCAATGTTTCCCGAGGAGGCCGAAAAGTTGGTCATCACCAGGAACAGGAATATTCAATGCATCGCAGCGGCACATTGCCATCAGGATGTTACAAAAATGGAGAAATACGAATCGCTGTACAGCAGCGAGTGTGAGCACTTTTTTACCGATTCCGGAGAAGCAGAAGCGTGGATACGAGGGGTAAACGAAAGTATTTGTTGAACCGCAAAAAAGGGCTAATGCGATTATCCAAATCACTGGCATTTGGTATATTTCTCGAATACTATTCTGGATCAGGCATCATTACATTTGACTTTGTGAGAGGATTTGTATAGGCCCGTTTTCCACTTTTTAGCGAAGTTGCGACCGAGTATTTTAAGCGGATTGATGCTTTTTTGGAGTGGAAGCGGATGAAAGTATAGCAAATCTTCAACTTACGAAAGTAGTTAAGGATTATAGCCGAATAATTTCCATCAAATCACCTAACTAAAAATAAAAATCGAAACAATACATAAACCAAATATGAAAACAGATTACATAAAATTTACTTTACTGTTATTAATCTTAGCTTCTTGCTCTAATGGTTTGACGACAACATCTCCTGGAAAAAAAATTGACAATAGACTTGTAGGAGTTTGGACGGGATCAGAGCAAGATCAACAAATTGAAGGAGCTCAAAAAATATGGGAAATGACGAGAAATAGTGATGGCACCTTCTTACTTAATTTTAAAACCATTATTAAAGGCGAATCTGATGAACATACTGAAAAGGGAAACTGGTGGGTAAAAAATGGTAAATTTTACGAATTTCATGATGATTCCGGTGAAACAGATATTTACAAATATGAGGTACTGGATAACAATCGTATAAAGTTTATTTCAAAACAGATCAATGTTGAAATGAATACTGAAAGTTATGAATTCATTGACACAAGAAAATGATTACAGTAGATGTGGGGTCAATTTTTACCAACCCATTTATGATACCCTGGAAAAAAAATACATTGAACGTAGCACCACTACCCAACAGGCAACAGATTTTGGCAGAGACCAAGTAAAACTGGATTCGCTTCACAAGCAGGTAAAGAAGGAAATCAGCGGATTTTTGTAAAACTTGTAAACCGCCGAAACGTAAGAAGCAAAGATCTGCCGAATAATAGTATTGGACTTGTCCAGTCGGCCTCAAAAATGGCCCTAAAAAATCAGTACCTTTAAAACTTGGGAGGGAGACGGGTCTCGAACTTTGCCTTTAATCGGCTCGTAATCAAGGTATTGTCTCCTGTATTTGAGGTAAACTACACGAAAGACTCACTATTTTTTATACATATAGTACAACAGTATATTTGTTATGTATAATTCTTTTAGCGAAAATTGAGGTGTTTAGGGGTGATTTTCGCTGGTTTTTGAGAGCGTTTTCGGGTGGTTTTCAGGTGTTCAAAGGTTGGAAAATGCCTGTGGTTTTTGGCGGTGGTAATTGCGATTTTACTGAGGTAAAAATAAGAACTTTAGAATTCTTTGACAATGGGTTTGCTGTATGTACGATGTGTACTCAATTACAAACTTACTTTCTGATTCCCATTTCAACGTAAGCGTGTCTTTCGCAAAAGGCGAGTCCTTGAAGAGTCGGTTTTGCACAGCCCTGCCATATACACGGTATAGTTGTAAGCCCTCTGGTTTTTACTAATAACTCGATTTGCAAGTCTTGTGAATTATAGTTTGTCCAATCAACCCTAGTAGGAAGTTTGAGGAAAAACTGCTCTTGCAGCTTATCGAATCTGTCTAATCTCCAAAAGCTTTGATCATATTTATACTGATAAAGCTCGTACCAGGGAGCCCCCTCGATATATGTAAAATCGGCATTAATCGTTGCCAAAACGGAGGTCTCGGCATAGTAAATGGATTCTATCAACAGGTTCTCATATTGTTCCATTGTCATGCATCAGCTTTTTCATCAACTACACCAACTTCCTTTCCAAATAGCCACAGAACTTGATTGACCTTATCAAGTCGAAGCGTTTTCTTGCCTTGTTCTAAGTCGCGAACAAATCGTAAACCGACACCTGCTTTAAAAGCAAGTTCTTCCTGTGTAAGTCCAACTGCCTTACGCCTTTCTTTTAAGAATGCTGAAAAAGTAGACATGCTATATACCCGTTATGGTATAAAAATAAGATAGTTCTATCAATTATACCATATCGGGTATAAATTTTCTTGTGTTATCTTTACGATATAGAGTATCCGTTACGCCAATAACAAATCCATTATGTTGACTATTTTCAACATAATTTGGCAACTTGTTTGTAATAGCCAACAGATGAAAACGAAGAAGCACATTATCTTGCCGAAATTTTTGAAGATGTTTGAGCAGTTAGGCGAGAATATAAAACTGGCTCGTAAGCGACGGAAACTTACGACCATTCAAGTATCTGAGCGGGCCGGGATCGACCGTACCACACTGTATCACATTGAAAAAGGCAATCCAAGTGTTTCTATCGGAGCATATTTCAATGTTTTGAGAGTCCTAAATCTGCATGAAGATTTCCTAAAACTGGCAGCAGATGACGAGCTGGGAAGAAAGTTGCAGGATTTGAAGTTGCTTGGTAAGCAAAGTAGTTAGCCGCTCAGCATATCCTCACTAATCTTCACATCCAATATCTTCGCATAGATCATAGTCTGCTTCAAAGACCGATGCCCTAGCATTTTAGAAACCGTCTCAATCGGCACCTTATTACTCAGCGTCACTGTAGTAGCAAACGTATGCCTCGCAATGTGAAAAGTCAGCGTCTTGGAAATGCCACACAGATTAGCAATCTCCTTCAAATAGGCATTCATCTTCTGATTGCTCAGAACGGGCAGCACAATGCCCGCCGCACAGCACTGAGGATGATCCTTATACTTGTCAATAATTTCCAGCGCGGTATCCAGTAGCGGAATACGTGTAGGCGCATCCGTTTTCTGGCGGGTGGTATCGATCCAAGGCTCGCCGTCCATGCCGACAACGATATCCGTCGTCTTCAATTGCTTCACATCAACATAAGCAAGACCGGTGTAGCAGCAGAATAAAAAGATGTCCCGCACTTGACTGATTCGTTCAACTTCAAAGACTTTCTCAGTAAGTCGTTTCAACTCGTCCCTGGACAGCGGATTCTTAACGACCTCCTTCTTAGTCAGCTTGAAGCCTTGAAACGGATCTTTTTTCAACCACTTATTATTGACACAGATTAGCACAACCTTTTTCAGATTGCTCATGTATTTGATCGCAGAATTATGGTTGCAGCCTCGCGCACTGCGAAGCCAGAAATTGAATTCAGTAATAAATTCATAATTCAAATCCCTGATCGCCATATCATCCTTCTTGTACTTCCACTTGATGAAGGAAGCAGTATGCTCCTTGGCGGTCTTATAGCGCTTCAAGGTGAGTGGAGCGAACTCTTGGCCGACCAGTGCTTCCATCTGCTCATTATGGCGCTGGAACACTTCAAGGATAGTGCGAGTCTCATTGCTCTTACCAAGCAGAACATTCTTCAATGCTTCGGCTGTTAATTGGTTGTCATCCTCGATCAGAATCTTCTTCGCTTGAAATACTTTTGAGCTCAGCATGTCCAGATAGGCATTGAGCGTGCGGGTGTCTTCTTTTTGGCCGGTGGCTCTACCCGCATCTGCGTTCCATCTGGTAGGGCTCCAAAGCTGTTTTGTGGACATTTCGACAGACTTGCCGTCCACCGTAATTCTGAGGTAAACATAACGTAAACCCTCCTTTTGGTACTTGGCGTGTTTCAAATAGAAAAACAGGCCGAAAGTTTTTTCCAACATGACGCTAACATTTAAGTGGTTAAATATCGCGTTACCGGCCTTTCCAAACAAGATGTTTACGGCGTAAACAGGTTGTCCATCAGAAACTTACGGGCATTTTCCAGCGTCTTTTTTCGTCAAGCGTTGAACTACACGAATGACGCTGGAAAACATGGGAATTTTTGCATTTTTTGATATAGTCTGAAAAACAAAAATGCCCGCAAATCATTGATTTACAGGCATTTTGCTTGACTTTGAACTTATTTCAAGGGAGGGAGACGGGTCTCGAACCCGCGACCTCTAGAACCACAATCTAGCGCTCTAACCGACTGAGCTACAACCTCCGTTTTTCGAGGAGACAAAAGTAGCAAAAGGTTTACAGCTTGCAAGAGATTTTATCGAAAAATTTACCAGCTGCAAACCCTTTGCCTATATATCAGGCGATTAATTACGCTGAGTAAAGTGCGTCAGCGGCCTTCCAGTCTACAACGTTCCAGTATGCGTCGATGTAGTCAGGACGCTTGTTTTGGTATTTCAGGTAGTATGCGTGTTCCCACACGTCCAGACCAATAATTGGTGTGCCTTTTACTTCGGCAATGTCCATCAATGGGTTATCCTGGTTGGGAGTCGAAGTGATTGCTACGCCGTCGCCTGATTTGATCAACCAAGCCCAGCCTGAACCAAAACGGCCCGTAGCTGCTTTTTTGAACTCGTCTTTGAAAGCGGCAAATGATCCGAATTTTGCATTGATTGCTTCCGCCAATTTACCAGTTGGTTCGCCGCCGCCATTTGGAGAAAGTGATTTCCAGAAAAACGCGTGGTTCCAGTGACCACCGCCATTGTTGCGTACAGGTGCCGGAGCTTTGCTGATATTCGAGATAATTTCTTCTATGCTTTTGCCTTCCAGTTCAGTGCCTGCTACGGCTGCATTCAGGTTCGTAACGTATGCCTGGTGGTGACGGTCGTGGTGAATTTCCATGGTCAACGCATCGAAATGTGGTTCCAATGCATTGTTTGCGTAAGGTAAGGGATCAAGTGTAAAAGCCATTTTCAGTGTAGTTTAATGATTAAATATTAATGTTGCACTAGAAGACTAACAGCATAAAAATGCTTTATGTTCTTAATTGCCTAAAAAATTTGAGTAATAGCTCCTGGGATTCCGATGCGAGAATTCCGCTTGTCAATTGCGTTTTAGGGTGTAAAACAGGTTTTCCCAGCTTCAAAAATCCACGCTTTTCGTCGCTTGCTCCAATTACTACCCGCTTCATCTGAGACCAGTACAGTGCCCCCGCGCACATCACGCAAGGTTCAAGTGTCACATATAAGGTACAATCCGAAAGGTATTTCGATCCGAGGTGGTCTGCTGCGGCCGTAATCGCGATCATTTCTGCGTGTGCGGTCACATCATTGAGGCGCTCTGTCTGGTTATAGCCTTTGCCAATAACGCGCTCTCCCAGCACCACTATTGCGCCCACCGGGATTTCCCCTTCGTCGTAGGCCTTCTCCGCCATTCGCATTGCCTCGGCCATAAAATAGTTGTCGAGTATATCAGCCTGTATATCCATATCGTACAAAAAAATGGGACATCCATTTTTTCAATGAATGTCCCGGTTTTAATTATTTATCCAAAATCAAGGTTTCATCACCCGCTGAACTGTACTGAGGTTTCCGTTTTGAATTCTCAGTAAATACAATCCCGAAGGATAGTTTGCGAAGTTCACCTCTGTGGTTTTTTGCTCGATCTGCTGGATTGCTCTCGACCTTCCATTCAAATCAATAACTTCCACGCGCGCCTGCTTGGGTTTGATGTTACCCGAAACTTCCACGGTCACCGAATACTGGATCAATGTCGGGTACACTTTCACCCAGTTCGAAGGCTGCTGTGGCTCAACTCCCAGGATCGGGTCCACCTGCACCCGCGCCGAACCTGCTCCTGTACCTGTTCCGCAGCTGTTGGTCACCTTCGTAATGTTGTAGGTAACCGTAGCAGTTGGGGCTATTTTAAAGGTAAATGGCGTTGTATTGGCTGTGATCAGTGTATCTTTTGTTCCGGTACTCAGCGTAAAAGTCCACGGCGCGTTGCCGGTGGTTTCCACTTTCAATGTAGCGCTCTCGCCTATTAGGATAGTCTGTGCACCGGATAGTGTCGCAACCGGCAGCGGACTCGCCATGATCGTGATCGCACTTACGCTTCCTTTTACCAAAAATGCGGGGTTTGTGCCCGAACTGATCACCCGTAAAAAGTAGCGTCCGCCTTTTGTTGTATCCGGCAACGTTGCTGTCACTGAATTGCTCGTCGCAACAGAAGGAATTGTGTAGAATTTGCTATCGCCATTTTCCGTCGCGATCTGAACCTTGAATGTATTCTCAGCCGGGAAATCACCGGATTGCTGGAAAGGCACATTGAATGTTTTACCGGCACAAGCCTCCGATACCGAAGGATTACCTGAGCTGATCGTAGGAATCTTTACATTAACAACTGCTTGTCCGATCGGTGTGCCTTTTCCGCATGCATTGGCAACTTCTGTCAACAGGTAAACCGTGGTGGTGCTTGGTTTCACTGGCACCTGGATGTTCGCCTGATCAGTATTGCCCTTGGAACCGTCAGACAAGATGTAGCTCCACGGTCCCTCGCCGGTGAATTTGATATTTACAGTGGCAGTCTCACCCAGGTCAATGGTAGAAGTACCCGTGATCGTTGCAGAAGGCAGTGATTTAATGTGGATCTTGATCTCTTCTTTCGGACTTTCACATTTGTTTTCAACACCTGTTTGGGTTACATAAAATGAGTAATCCTGAACCTTATCTGTAAATGGCGTGAATGGGAAACCCTGCCACTCGCCGTCAACGGTCCGGTACCATTTCAATATTGTTCCTGTTGCATCCAGAATCGGCGCAGTTGCACCCTGGCAGTATTCAAGGTATGTATCAGTAGTTGGCTTTGGTGTTGTGTTTACTTTAACTTCAATTTTCGCCCGATCTCCCAAACAACCTTCCAGCGTTTGTCCCACATAATAGGAAGTGGTACCTCCCTCGGCAGTGGAAGGAACCGGCGCGGTAGTACTAGGATCGCCGCCTGTTGCATTGGTACCAAACCAGCTTAGCGTCGCATTGGCCATTGGAGTAGCTTTCAACGGATCTGCTTTGATAAACTGACAGTATTCGAGTGTTGGAGTAGTTACTGTTGGTACCGCCGGAAGTGGTTTTACGCGTACTTTCTGAGCGACCCGAGTTGTGCTTTCACACTTTTTATCGTTCACTTGAGTAACGTAAAAGGTTGTTTCTCCCGAAGTTTTTAGATTAACAGTAGGTGTACTAGTTGTAGCGGTTCCACCAGTGCTCGCGCTATACCACTTTAATGTATTTCCGTCTAAGGCCTTTGTAGGGAAAGAATAAGTTTTGTCCTCACGTTCCTGACAGATAGCTTCTGATAAAGTCTGTAACGTAGCAGGTCTTGCATTCACTACAACATCAATTTTGACACGTGAACTTTCACACACTAAGGGGCCGTACGTCGTAGATTGTGTAACATAATACGCTGTCGGTGTTGTTGTCGGTGCAGTTGTCACTGGCTTTGGCGCGGTGGTAGTCCCAGTTCCGCCAGTAGCCGCAGTATACCACTTGAAAGTCGAACCAGATGGAGTGAGAGCCGTTGATGTCTCACCCACGCAATATTCCACCGGAGTAACGACAGTTGGCTTCGCAGCTTCTCTTACATTAACAACAATCTCAACACGTGCACTTTCGCAATTTGTTGTTTGATTGACTTGGCTGACAAAATAGGAATAGGACTTCGCTTCACTATTAGAAGGTATCGGTGCATCAGGTGCGCCAACACCACCTGTTGCTGAGGTGTACCACAGCAGTGAATGGTTAGCCAGCGCAGTCGCTTTTAACGCGGTCGCATTCGTTGGAGCTTGGCAAATGGATAGTGGTGATATAACCGCAGGTCCTACGAAAGTTTTACAATTTACAGTTACAACAATTGCTGCTCTCTCGCTCTCGCAACCTTTCGCGTTAGTTTGTGACACAAAATAGCTTGTCTTCCCAGGGCTAGTAGTCGCTGGTTTGGGAGCCGTTGGCAATGCAGTTCCACCCGTAGCAGCCGAGTACCATTTCAAGTTTGTACCAACAGCTGTAAGTACCGGCGCATTATCTCCTACTTCGTAGGTCTTATTAGTAACCCCGGGAGCAGCAGGAGGCGTGCAATTTGTTACCGTCACAACAATTTGAGCCCTTTCGCTTTCACAACCGCTTGCATTGGTTTGTGAAACATAATAGCTCGTTGTGCCTGGTACTTCGTAGGTCTTATTAGTAACCCCGGGAGCAGCAGGAGGCGTGCAATTTGTTACCGTCACAACAATTTGAGCCCTTTCGCTTTCACAACCGCTTGCATTAGTTTGTGAAACATAATAGCTCGTTGTGCCGGGTGTGGTAGTTGAAGGTTTTGGAGCTGACGGCAATGCACTTCCGCCAGTAGCAGCAGAGTACCATTTCAAATTTGTACCAACGGCTGTAAGTACCGGCGCATTATCTCCCACTTCGTAGGTCTTATTAGTAACCCCGGGAGCAGCAGGAGGCGTGCAATTTGTTACCGTCACAACAATTTTTCCACCCGTAGCAGCCGAGTACCATTTCAAATTTGTACCAACGGCTGTAAGTACCGGCGCATTATCTCCCACTTCGTAGGTCTTATTAGTAACCCCGGGAGCAGCAGGAGGCGTGCAATTTGTTACAGTCACAACAATTTCAGCCCTTTCACTTTCACAACCGCTTGCATTGGTTTGTGAAACATAATAGCTCGTTGTGCCTGGYGTRGTAGTTGMWGGTTTSGGAGCYGATGGTAATGCAGTTCCACCCGTAGCAGCCGAGTACCATTTCAAATTTGTACCAACCGCCGTAAGTACCGGAGCATTGTCACCCACTTCGTAAGTCTTATTAGAAACCCCGGGAGCCGCAGGCGGTGTACAAGCTGAAACAGTTACAACGATTTCAGCTCTGTCACTTTCGCATCCGTCAACTGTGCGGGAAACATAAAACTTCTGTGTTCCGGCAGCAGTAGTAGTGGGAGTTGGCGCAGTGGCCTCTCCTGTTCCGCCGGTTGCGTTTGTATACCAAAGTAATCCGGATGCGGGTGTTGCAGTAAGTGCGTCTGCTTTGTCGCCAACTGTATAACTTACATTGGCAACATTCGGCTTTGCAGGCGGTGTACAGGCTGTTACATTCACAACAATTTCAGCACGCGGACTTTCACAGCCGCCGGCTGTCTGGCTTACGAAAAAGCTTTGTGCTCCTGCCGCATCCGTATTAGGCACCGGGGCCATAGCTGCGCCGGTGCCTCCGGTAGCTGCTGCATACCACAGCAGGCCCGTACCAGTTGCTTCCAATGCAGTCGCTTTTTTACCCTGCGTTAATGCCACCGGAGATGTTACAGCAGGTGCAGCAGGAATTGCATTGATTTTCAATGCAGCACTTTCGGTACCCTCGGTAACCGGAACAAGCGCCAGAATGGAGACTACCCTGATCTTGTAAGCTGCACCCGGCTTTGCGTCAGCCTTTATCGTTGCAGTGATCGGACTGGCTGTTGCAGAACCAATCGTTTCAGGACTCGCACCGAACGCACCTGTTTCGTCAGAAAGCTGCGCAACGTAGCTTGTGAGGGGTAATGCAGTACCTGTAATTGTGAATGGAACGGAGACTTCCCCACCTGCGCAAACAGTGGTCGGGCTTAGTACTCCTGTTGTGATTGTGGTTTGTCCAAAAGCTGTTGCCGCGTAGAAAAATGTGGCTAAAAACGTGAATAGGGCACTTTGAAGGGTAAATGGTTTTTTCATGTATCAATCTGAATATCTTTCCGCTAACCTTTTTTAATTGGTAAAGTTAGAGATATTTTTCAAATACACTTCCACCACTTTAAGGAAGCTGACTTTTCCTTTCCAGCAACGAACGGTATACCACATCCTGGATTTTCCGGCGGGTCCGATGCGTCGTTATTCCCGTATTTTCAGGATCAGGATTGACTCTGTTTGACAAAAAAACGAACAGCAGATCCTCTTCCGGATCCACCCAAACCATTGTTCCCGTAAAGCCGGTGTGGCCAAATGAATTGACAGATGCGAGGGGCGAAACATAGGAACTGTTCCCATCAAGCGGGGCTTTATCCCAGCCCAATCCGCGGTGATAGGATTCATCATAAACCCTTGAAAAAAGCGGGACTGTTGCCTGTTCGAAATACCGCTTGCCTGCGTAGCTGCCTTTCCAGAGGTTCATTTGAAACAAAACCGCCAGGTCACGCGCGGTACCAAACAAGCCAGCGTGCCCAGCCACCCCGCCCATGATCGCCGCCATTTGATCGTGAACTGTCCCTTGCAATAACTGCCCGCGGAACCGATAATCCTGTTCTGTCGGCGCAATCTGCTTTTCCGAGAAGCGACGAAGTGGATTGAAGCCAAGGTAACCCAGTCCCAGCGGCTCGTAAATATTGGCCGCCACGAATATATCCAGCGGCTGGCCGGTAACGCGCTCCACGATTTTCTGAAGTGTCAGAAAACCCAGGTCGCTATACAGATAACCGTAGCTGCCCGAGCGCTCGCGGCGGTTGTTCATCGGAGATTCGATCACCCATTTCCAAACCGAATCGCGTAATGCAGGTTTTGCAAACAATTTAGGCGCTACCTGCAGATAATAGGCGGTATCTGCTTTGGAACTATAATACTCCGGCAGCAAGCCTCCCCCATTGGTTTTGGTACGGTCCCAAAGCGGCGGATAAAAGGATACGAGACCAGAGCGGTGCAGCAACAGCTCCCTGATCGTGAAATTTTGCTTGTTGGTACCCACCAGTTCAGGCAGGTAAGCCGAAGCTTTTTCATCCAGATTGATCTGCTTGCGGTCATAAAGCAGCATAATAGCCTGCAATGTGGCCGACACCTTAGTCAATGAAGCCAGATCATAAATGGTCTCGGACGTCACTCTCTCGCCGGCCCGGTAATTCAGCCCGCCAAACTGTTTGTCATAAACGATCTTGCCTTTTCTCGCCACCAGCACTTCGCAGCCGGGAAAAATGTGGTCATTCAATGCAGCAGTAGCGATTTCATCGATTCTTTTTAAAGAAGCCGCGTCCATTCCCACACTCTCCGGCGTACCAAATGCAATGCGGTTAATGGCCGTGGTAAAAACACCCGTACCCGCTTTGTAGGCAAGTACTGAAACTGGCAGCGTGCCTTTTGAGCTCAATGCACCGAAAATGATCTGCGGAACGATCTCCTGCTGGTCTTTTCCATCCTGATTGGCACAAACCAATGCATCCGTTTCCGGGAAGAAGTCTATACTGTAAGGTGTACCAAAAATGCAGAGGATTACCTTCTTGTTTTGCTGTTTCAGCTGACTAACAAAGTCGGTCATGCTTTTGGTGACGCCGTAATTTTTTGCCGGATTGGAGGAAATGCCGTGAATGTCGACCACCACCGTATGATAAGGATTGAGGTAATTCAGCATTTCACTGATCTGCTCCTGCGAAGCCTGACTATCGTAGAAAGAATAAGAGCGCATCGGCTTGTAAGTTGAGAGCATTTTCTGAAATGCCACGCTGCTGCCTTCTCCAATACTTACCGACGCGATCCCGTTATCCAGCACAGATCCGATCGGAAGAATATGATTATCGTTTTTAACAACCGTAACAGCCGCTTCGCTCAATGCGCGGTAAAGCTCTTTGCTGCTTTCCTTGTTGAGATCGGCGTACAGATTATTAATGTCAACCGGTGTATAATTGCTTAATCCTGCCCAATACTTGGCCTGTAATACGCGCTTAACCTTATCGTCGATGATCTTCTCGCTGATTACTTTCTGGTTAATCGCATCTTTGATCCTCGTGATCGTTTCCGCGATGTTTTCAGGGTAAAGAAGAATATCGTTTCCTGCGACAAGTGCTTTCAGGTTTACGTCCGCTGCTTTGCCGTTTTTCAGAACACCTTTCATGTTCATTGCATCGGTAAAAACCAGCCCGCGGAAACCCAGGTCTTTTCTCAACAACCCTGTAATCACCTTTTCAGAAAGTGAACTCGCCTGGTTTGAGTTGTTATCAAGCGCAGGAATATTCAAATGTCCGCTCAGCACACCCATTAAACTGTCCGCGATCATGGCGCGGTAAGGATAAATATCCGTCTCCTGCAATTGTTCGGCAGAGTGGTTGAGTACAGGCAATGTAAAATGCGAATCTGCATCTGTATCGCCGTGGCCAGGGAAATGCTTGGCTGTTGCGATGACCTGGTTGTGCTGCAAACCTTTCATGTAGGCAATCGCCTTGCGGGTTACATTCTCCCTGTCCTCGCCAAAAGAGCGGATACCGATCACCGGGTTGGCGGGATTGTTGTTAATGTCGGATACAGGCGCAAAATTGATATGGATACCCATTCTGCGGCATTGCTTGGCAATGTCGCGGCCCATTAAATAGATCAGCTCATCGTTCTGGATCGAGCCGAGTACCATTTGTTTAGGGAAAGAAATTGTGCTGTCCAGGCGCATTCCCAGGCCCCATTCTCCATCAATACCAATGAACAATGGAATTTTTGAATGTGACTGGTACCTGTTGGTCAGAGAAGCCTGCGCAACGGGTCCGCCCTGGAAGAATATCAATCCGCCGAGGTGGTACTCGTCTATCAGCTTGTCAATATATTTATAATGAGATTCGTCGCGGTTGGAGAATGTAGCAACCATCAGCAGCTGTCCGATCTTTTCTTCGGTGCTCATCGAGCGCAGCGTACTGTCTACCCATTCGTTTTCGGGCAGGACCAAAACAGGATCGGCTCTCCTTTTCGGCGCTTTGGCAGCAGTTTTTTCAAGCTTTTCGGGAGCAGCGACAGCATTGGTTTTCCGGGCACCCATGAATTTCCATGCAACGGAAACCATTGTGCTTAGAAAAACGAGAATGACAATGCTTATTACAACACGAAACCGGTCTAAAAACCATTTCTTCATACCTGAAATCACTGACTTTAAAGAGGGAATGTTAGGTTATCTGACTTCAAAAACGACATTGTAGTTTTTCGATAGTTACAATAATAACAATTTTAGATCTCAATAAATGCAACAAACATCGCGTTTTAATGCAATTCTAATAATTGCTTTCCCGATTATCGTTAAAGCAACTATCTAGTGATTTCCAGTGGTTTGTGTAAGGTTCCGGAACGTTTCTTCCAGCGAGCTCCCGCTTTGCCGCAACGCTTCCAACGAGCTGTCATTGACAACCTTACCCTTATTGATGATGATCACGCGGTCGCAAAGCGCCTCTACTTCCTGCATGATATGGGTTGAAAAAAGTACTGTTTTGTCCTGCCCCGCCGTTCTGATCACCTCCCTGATCTCCTGTAACTGATTAGGGTCAAGACCCGTGGTAGGTTCGTCGAGGATAAGTACCTGGGGATCGTGCAAAAAGGATTGTGCAAGCCCCACGCGCTGGCGGTAACCTTTGGATAGCTGCCCGATCTTCTTGCGTTTTTCTGCTTCCAGTCCGCACATCGCTACCACTTCTTCCACCCGCGCATTCAATGCGGCTCCGTGCATTCCGTAAAGCTTCCCCGAAAAAAGCAGCAGTTCGGTCACATACATATCCAGGTACAGCGGGTTATGCTCAGGCAGGTAACCGATTGATCGGCGCGCGGGCATGGGCTGGCTCACCACATCATAATCCGAAACCTTCGCAATCCCGTCGGAAGGTTTCAGGTATCCTGTCAATATCTTCATAGTAGTAGACTTCCCTGCCCCGTTAGGACCAAGAAAACCCACGATCTCCCCCTTTTTCAAAGAGAAGGAAATCCCATCAACAGCCCGCTGGCTCCCGTACACTTTGCTGAGATTCGTTACCTGGATTGACATTTTTTTTCAATTTTGAATGAGTGAATAGTCTGCTCAGGGTGACAAAGCCATTTCCTACACCTTTCCTCCTTCCTCCCTTTCATCCTTCCTCCCTTTCCCTATACTTTCAAAAACAACTTATTCCTGAACAATAAATACATAAATGCCCATTGAACTGCAATGAAGGCGATAATCTCTCCTACTGCTTCAACCGGTTCGGAGAAGTAGCTAAGGATACCGCCGAACAGCGCTTCTGCTGTGTAGCCGAATGAGATAAACCTGCCTACCATGTAGATCACAATCGAATTCATGCCGATTACGACAAAAAACAAAGTCCAGCGGCGATAGTTCAGTACATCTACAATCCAGTAAAACAATGCGAGCAGCAACACGCTGAAACCGCCGGCGCAAAGCACGAACGAGCTTGTCCACAAATTCTTGTTAATGGGGAAAAAGTAATCCCAGACCACACAAATAAGCAAACTGATAATTCCTGCGAAAACAAGATAGCTAACTTTGGTGTTCTTGCTCATCGTTTCTTCACTTGTTCTTAGCAGCTCGCCCGCGAAAATACCCATTAAACCCGTTGCAATGGCAGGAATAGTCGAAACAAGTCCCTCCGGATCATGAATCGTCAGGTGCAGCCTGCCCGGGATCAGCATTCTGTCGAAGTAGCTGGCCGGGTTGCATTCCATTGTCATCAATCCTGCACCACAGGCAGGTACCGGGTAAAACATCATGAAAAGATAGTAGCCGATCAGCAAGCTTGCAAACCAGATCCACCTTGCTTTTTTATCTGTATATAAATAAATGATCTGGGCGAACATACCGGCCAAACCAATGCGCGCAAGCACGCTCGGGTACCGCATATTTTCCCATTCGGTCTGAAAAATGCCATTGTTATAAATGATTCCGAGTAAAACCAGCAATAGTCCCCGCTGCACTACTTTGCGCAGGAGCTCTTTTGCAGGTACCCCTTTTTCGAGCCTGCTGCCCAGTGAAAACGGTGTCGATACTCCAGCCATAAAAAGGAAGGTCGGGAAGATCAGATCGTACGCGCGGAACCCGTTCCAATCGGGGTGTGTAAACTGATGCGCCAGGAAAACAGCCCATGACCAGCCTGTTACTTTCGCCAGTACATGAAAAATCTCTTCGCCGCCTGATATCCAGAACATGTCAAAACCGCGCAATGTGTCCAGGGACAAAAGTCTTTGCGGAGGAGTACTCTCTTTCATTTTAATTAAAGAAGAAGGAAATAAAATTTGGTCAAAGAGGTGAACTTTGAAATAAAACTAATAATGTTTACTGTAAAGATGTTAAATAATACCACCTATACTCTGTTACAAAACATATTTATTTCGATCGGATTGGGAAATTCCTGCCATAACCAGCCTGCGAGCTGAACGATACCTGCGCCTTAACACATCAAAAATCGAATTTTTATATTTCCCGAATGCATGCTGTCGTTATTAGCTGCAACATTCTAATCCGTTATTTGCTCATGAAAAAAGTCTTTTTGCTTTGTCTTATTGCATTGTCAGTTTGGTCGGCGGGCTACGTTACTCCTTTACACGCACAAGTTTTTGGTAAAAAAGAAAGCATACGTACCGGCGACGAAGTAACAAATAGCAAGCTCAACAACAAGCGGCTCGAAAAGAACCTGGACCGCTTTGCAAGCGAGCTTGAACTAAGTAAGAGGCAACAAAAGCAGTTGAAGAAAATTGACCGCAGATACGCCCGAATGGAAAGAAAGCTGTCGAGACGCGATGACACAAAACGCCGAGACAAGAAAATGCTGGCGCAGGAAAAACGAAATGAGATGATTGAAGTACTCACACCGGAGCAACAGCAGCGACTCGAAGCATTATCAAAGAAAGGCAGGTTCAGCCTGGATCAGCTGTTTGGCAAATAACCTTTCAACCCGGAATTATACTATTACCGGGTAACTGTTTCGAGCCAGGCTTCAATGGTCGGTCCGGTCATATCAAACACGATCCCGGGCAGAATCCCGATCAGGATCGTCATTACCACCAGCGGCAGCAGCAAGCCTTTTTCCCTTGCTGTAAGATCGGTCAGAACGGAATTGTTTCCGTTCTGATACCAGAACGAGCCGAAGAACATGCGCTGGTAAGTCCACAAAAAGTAGCCTGCTGCCAGTACAATCCCCAAGGTCGATAGTGCCGGAATCCAGGCAGGCAGCAGGTCGGACTGGAATGCGCCCATCAATGTAAATAGCTCCCCTACAAAACCCGAAAAGCCAGGCAAGCCGAGCGACGCGAAGAATGCGATGCCGGTGATAATTGTATAATGCGGCATAACGCCGATCAGCCCGCGGTAATTGTCAATCTTACGGTCGTGCGTACGGTCATAAACCACGCCGGCCAGTAAAAAGAGCATTGCCGAAAGTACACCGTGACTTACCATCTGGTAAATGGCGCCATTGATTCCCTCGGCTGTAAATGCAGCAATGCCGAGCAGCACAAACCCCATGTGCGAGACCGAAGAATAAGCGATCATCTTTTTCAGGTCCGTTTGACCCAATGCATTAAAGCCGCCATAAACGATCGAGATCATGCCCAGGATACCAAGCGGAATGGCGCTGTACTGTGCTTCCAATGGAAAAAACCCATCGACGATCCTGATAAACCCGTATCCCCCTATTTTCAGCAGGATTCCAGCAAGTACTACCGAAATGGGCGTGGGCGCTTCTACGTGCGCGTCGGGCAGCCAGGTATGAACAGGTACTACCGGCAGCTTGACAGCGAAACCGATGAAGAGGAACCAGAATGCGAGCAAGCGGAGTGGAATGTCGCCGATGTAATATTGGGAAGCCAGATGCAGCAGCGAACCGGGCAGGTAATTGCCGGGATCGCCCAGAAACTGGAAGCGGAATGTATGTACGATTTGCTCAGGCGCAATTTTTCCGTCGATCAGCCACTGCTGGATCTGGGGAATCAGGTCAGGATGAATTACATCATCGGCTCCCATTATGCCGACCATCCGTGCAGTTTCCAGCGGATCGATGACGGACAGATAGAGCCCGATCATCACGATCAGGATCAGCAGAGAACCGAAGAATGTGTAAATGAAGAATTTAAGCGCAGCATATTCCCGCCGCGGGCCGCCCCATAATCCGATCAGGAAGTACATCGGCAGCAGCATGAATTCAAAAAACAGGTAAAAGAGAAAGAAATCCTGCGCCAGGAAGCAGCCTATCACACTGCCTGACAACAACAGGTAAAGTGCGAAGTAAGCGCGTGTTTTTTGTGCAATATTCCAGGAACTGATCACTCCAACCAGCAGAACGATCACTGCCAGCAAAACCAATGGAAAGCTGATCCCGTCAACCGCAAGCGCATAATCAATGGACACGATCCCAAGGGAACCGATAGGCAGCGTGATCCAGTCTTTTGTCTCGGAAAGTTGAAACCCGGGATTCTGATTGTCAAAACTGATGTACAGGACTACGGCAACGACCACTTCCAGCAGCAGCGCGACCAATGCGATGATTCGGAAATGGCTGGTATTCTGCGTTGGCCACACAGCCACAGCAGCGGCGCCCAGGAGCGGAATTGCAATGAGTAAGGAAAGTATATGGTCAATCATCAAAATTGAGTTAAAGCTCCGCCGGCGCTATCAAGCCAGTACGAGCCACAATATCAGAAAAAATAAGCCTGCCACAGTCACGAGGTAATACGATTGGATCCTGCCGTTTTGCAGACTCCGGGCCGCATTCCCGGCTGAGCGGATCGAAAACACAGTGAGGTTAACCCCGCCATCTACCACATTCCTGTCAATCCAGCTGATCACGTGCGCAGCTACTACACTACCTTTTGCTATCCAATCAACAACCGAGTCGATAATGTTCTTTTCAAACCTTTTGAATGTATTGGTAACAAACTCAAAGGGTATAATAAAGTAGCGCTCCTGCGAGTAGTCCCGGAGCCAGTTGAATGCGAATTTTTTTTCGGTTTCCGTTTCCCACCTATTTGATTCCAAACGGAATGGATTGGCGGCTTTTGTTTCGCGGTAAGCCAGGAAAATGAACAGGAAAGTAGTGGCGCTGGCCACAAACGGAACCCAGCTTAAATGCGCTGAATGCTCCGGTTGAAGGAAATGCAGGAACCAACCGTTTGCATCGAAAGGATTCCAAGAAAACCAGATAAACAAGGATAGTACCGACAGCAATAGCATCGGCGGCCACATCAAAGCAGGAGATTCGTGCGGGTGGACAGCCGCTGATGCTGTATATCTTTTCTCACCAAAAAACACCAGCCAAACCTGACGGGTCATGTAATAGGCAGTGAGCCCGGCCGAGAAAATGACGATCAACGGGAATATATATCCAACCGGACCAGCCAGTTTGGCCCAGAGAAATCCTTCGGTAATAATCGCATCTTTTGATAAAAACCCGGAGAAAAAAGGCAATCCTGCCAGCGCCGCCGCACAAACAGAAAAGCATATGAATGTGATCGGCAGGCTTCTTCTCAAACCACCCATAGTCCGCATATTTTGCGCGTCAAATACGGTATCTGTTTCTGAGGGAGTGACTGCGTGGATAACGGATCCGGCAGAGAGAAACAATCCGGCTTTAAAGAATGCGTGTGTGGCAAGGTGGAACATCGCAGTTTGCCAGCTACCAAAACCGATCGCCACGACCATCAGGCCCAGCTGCGACATGGTACTGTAAGCCAGCACCCGCTTGATATCCCATTCATTGAGCGCCTTCACTGCGCCGATCAGCATGGTGATCGTTCCGATGATCAGAATAACCACTTCTGCTTTAAAAGTGAGCATGAAAGAAATTCTCGCCATCAGGAAAATCCCCGCTGCAACCATGGTAGCTGCGTGAATCAATGCAGAAACGGGAGTGGGCCCTTCCATGGCGTCGGGCAGCCAGCCCGAGAGCGGGAATTGCGCCGATTTACCAACACAACCGCCAAAAAGACAAAGTCCGATTACGGTCAGCAGCCCAGGCGAAAGGTCGGCAATGGCGGTGGGAAGTACCTCAAAGTCGGTAGAACCAGTATAGTAGAATAGCATTAAAATACCCGTCAAAAAGGCTGCATCTCCTATTCTGTTCAGTACAAATGCCTTTTGCGCTGCCCACACCGGCCGCTTTTTAAAATACCAGAAACCAATCAGCAGATAGGAAGACAAGCCTACGAGCTCCCAGAAAATATACATCACCAGCAAGCTCCCGCCCAGCACAATCCCTACCATTGAAAAAAGGAAAAGTTGCAGGAAAGCGTAATACCTGTGCAGGTTACGGTCACCGTGCATGTAGGAAATGGAATACAGCTGAACCAGCAGTGCGACAAAATGCACAATGGCGAGCATGATGCAGGTAAGGAAGTCGAAGCGGAATGCGAGTTCAATGGAGGTATTTCCAATCACCAGCCAGTTGAACCTGACAATGTGAACTGCATCGGGATCAGCATAATAGAAGCTGATTATCAAGCCAGTCAATGTAGCTGCGGCACCAAGGTAGCCAGCCGCGTTATTCAGCTTTTTACCGCCCAGCCAAAGCGAAAGAAACCCCAGAAAAGGTACTCCCAGCAGCAGGTAAGCCGGCAAAAAATACGCAGAATCGGGCATAAGGCTGGGAACTGGTTGATTTCGGCAAATATCCTGAATTCGTGGCCGAATTCAAACAATGCTAGATGTCTTTCTCGATGTCTTCGATTTTACCGGAGCCGTGGATTACTTCCAGCAACTCTTTGAGATCGTAAGTCGAGCGGTTGTAGGAATTACCAAGAACTATGATCACAGCTTCATCTTCGGGAGAAACCCAGAGCATGGTATTGTAGCCTTTCCACCAGCCGCCGTGATAGATAAAGCGGGGTTTGTTGTCTTTCGTGATGTGCATCCGGAAACCGTAACCATAGTTGCGGATACCCGCGCGCTCGAAGCTGCGTGGCTTGAATGCTTCGTCCAGCAGCTTCTTGTCAATCAGCAAACCTTTGGTCAGCCCATTGTAAAACCTGTAAATATCGCCCGTAGTGGAATATAGCCCCTTGTCCCCTACCACTTCGTCGTAATAATCCTTGTCAAGACGGCGGCCAAACTGGTGCCCTGCTGTTCTGAACTTCCTCGCGGTGGCGGAGGTATCTGTCACCAGGAAGGTATTGATCATTCCCAGGGGGGTAAAAATCTGATCGTTGAGGTATTTACCAAAAGGTTCGCCCGTCACTTTTTCGGCGATAGCCGCGAGTACGCAGTAATTGGTGTTACAATAGTTGAATGAGCGCCCGGGGCGGTTGTAAGGTGTGGGTGTGGGCTTTACTTTGGCATACCAGTCCATGATATCCAGGTTATCGGGATACTTGCGGCCGTGGCGGATACTGTCTGTAAAAGAATAAATGTAGTTGGGCAACCCGCTCCGGTGACTCAGCAGCATATCAACTTTGACACCGTGATAAGGGAAGTCAGGAAAAAAACGCTGAACGGAATCGTCCAGACTTACTCTCCCTTCCTGGATCAGCTTCAATACTGCTACCGCGGTAAATGGCTTTGAAAGTGACGCCAGCTGAAATCTGGACGCGCTGGTAAGTGTATCTTTTTCCCTGATGTTGCCAAAACCAAAAGAGTCCTGGTAAAGGATTTCACCTTTTTGAACTATCAATACATTTCCATTAAAACCGGCCCGTTTTTTCCGCCTGAAAATATCCTCGATCTTGGTGATCTTCTCAGCTGTGGCCGCATCCGGTTTTTTGATTATTACCGGATCAAGGCCCGACATTGCTTTGGCACGTACAGCTACTTCTTCTTCTGTTTCCGGCTCGTTCCTTCTTACCAAACCCCAGGAAATCAACAGAACCACCACGACAGCGAGAGCTGTCCACCAAACCTTCGGCTGCACTTTTTTCAACATTGGCTGCGGGCCTTTAAATTATTCAGAACGTTGTGAATTGTAAATGGCTATGCACCATCTTTTATGCTTTATATACACAAATTAAGCATAGAATCTTTTACCGAACTAGTATTTTAACATGTTCTTTCCCAATATTTTTCTGATAAATCAGGAAGTATAAACCGGGATCAAGACGGGTTAACGGCCGCAAAACGAGCGTGTTATTTGCTGTTTTCTGATATTCAAATGCAATCCTGATCCCGGCAGATGAAGTAAGTACAAGCGCCTGCGGATCTTCCGGTATTCCGCTTATTATGATTTTTTCGGGATCAGCCGGATTGGGCATGATCTGCATGAATGTGCTGCTCCTGGTTTCGATCATAACATCGACTGTCTGGGAGAGTGCGAAGCTTCCATCCTTATCAACCAGGCGAAGACGATAGTAGCTCGCTCCGGCAGCCGGTAATTCATCTTTAAAGTGATAAACCCTGCGCCCCTCCGATTCACCCGCAGCAGGAACCTCACCCACTTCTTTAAAACGGATCAGATCAACACTTTTCTCAACCACAAAAATGCTGCTGTTGTGCTCGGAGGCTGTTTCCCAATGCAGATCTACATGATCTTCGGCGGTTGTTGCTTTAAAATAAGTCAGGCTAACCGGCAGGATAATCGGGTGCACCAGCCCGTTAACAATGATTTCATCAAACCAGAGTACACCGTGAATACTCGGTGCATTGTAGGCATAAATACGAAAGGAGAAGGTATTGTCAGACAAAAACGGAAAGTTGACCGGCACAACATAGGTATTAAACTGATTTAAGTTGCTGATCAGAAAAGCATCGATATCATTGGTAAAATGGTCGGCCGAGCAACGTACTTTGATCTGACTGGGGCCAGTACCAGAGCGGCGCAGGCGAAATGAGAAAGAGGTAATGCTGTATTTGAAGGAATTGGCCGAGAATGCAAACTCCATTGACCGGGCCGTCGTAAAGCTGGTGGGCCACGGCCGCGTGATATAACCTGTGCCAATCGCACCTCCGGGACTGTAAACCGTCGGCAACGTGTATGCATTGGCCCCTCCCAGCAAAGTCGCATTCACGGGAGTAAAGTTGGCGTGGCTCGAAGTCCCCGCCTGCGTGTAGTCCATCGACCATTTTATCTGGAAAGCCTCTTGCGCACATGCAGTCGGTGAAAGCGGTGGCCAGATCAAAAGCATTATCATTAAGTACCTCAATGTGAACATGAAATGTGTTTTCATCAGCCAGTATGATTAAGTAAGATTTACAGTATTTACTTAATCATTACGGTAATTCCACAAAATGGTAACAGGTACATTCGGCAAGAGACACAGTTTAATTTATGGAATTATTCCTTTTTAATGGATATATTCCATATATTTGTACTTAATGTTAGCACAAGAATCAAATTGGGTTTTAGGGTTGTATAATGAAAACACCTTGTTCGCCGTGTGAACAAGGTGTTTCTGTTTTTTAAACTATCATTAACCGACTCACTTTTGAAAAACAGGAGCCGATCAGGAGTATGCAGCTTCGCGGAGCTGAATGTATGCAGATTGCTTTATTCCGCTAAAAAAGCATATTTATAAATGCGGATGACCAATCATACAACTGTGCATGCTGGATGTTCTTACCGGATTTGCTTCCATTTTATTTGGTGGTAAATCAGCAGCTTGGCCAGCAATCGGTTCGGGTGGTCATTCAGTGATCAATACCTTTTCGTGAACAACCCCGTTTTCATTTTCCAATCTGACAATGTAAAGGCCGGAGGCAGCTTCGTGAATGGGAATGGTTACCGCTCCGCTCTTACCCGAGATTTCCTCTTTCAAGAACACCTGCCCGTTTGCATTCACCAGCTCGACCGACTGGAATGAGCGGTCGAGCACCAGGTTAAGCTCATTGTTACTGATGATCGTCGGCCGCGCGTAAGTGCTTACCGGAGCGGACTCATCCGTTTTTACGGTAATGATCTTCGAATGCTCGTAACTATCATCAGCTTCGATCATTTTCAGCCGGTAGTAAAGGTTTCCGGTGTTTTTGGTCAAATGTGAAAATACGTAGCGAGTACCGTTCGCGGCATTTTCAGCAGGTACATTGCCGACGGTTTCAAAGTTTCTCGCATTCATACTAAACTCTACTTCGAAACCCTTGAAACGCTCTTCCATTGTGGTGTTCCAGGTAAGCTTAATGCCCTCGTTTCCTTTGAAACCTTCAAAATTGGCCAGCTTTACAGGCAGCGGTTCATCTGCAAAAATCCTGAAAACGGCGTCGGCTTTTACGGCGTAAATCTCACCCGCTTCATCCTCTCCTATCTCCCTCGTTCCGGCCAATGCGCCTTCCTGATAACCCGTGTAAGATTGGCTGCGCAGGATTTTGTGGATTTCGCCAGAAGAATAGTCTGTCCCGATGTACCAGCCTTGCATCAGCAGCGACCTGGTTCCACGGTACACCCGCCCGCCGATCACCGAGTTACCCCGGGCGGCTCCATTGACGTAGGTGTAAATGGGCGCGACGTAGTTGGATGCGGGAAGACAGCCGGTGCGGTCGATGTTGGGAGTGGGAATATCGCCTTCATAGCACCGCCAGCCAAAGTTGGAGCCTCCCAAAGTTCCCTCTGCGCGGAAGTTAATTTCCTCCTTTGCACCCTGCCCCACATCGCCGATCCAGGCATCGCCGGTAAGTCTGTCGAAACTCCACCTGAAAGGGTTTCGCAGACCGGAGGCGAAAACAGGACTTCCGGCAACAGGATTATCACCAGGTATCTGGTAAGCCTGCTCTACGCCGCCGGGCACATTCACATCAATCCGCAAAATCTTGCCAAGCAGACTGTTCAGGTTCTGACCGTTGTTGGATGGGTCGTTTTGGCCGCCGCCGTCGCCAATTGATGCGTAAAGGAAGCCGTCGGGCCCGAAGTGGATTGCGCCGCCATTATGGTTACTGTTGACAGGATGCGGGATTTTTAGGATCTCGAAGAAAGTACCTGGCGCAGCCGCATTGCCAGCTGCCGTGTATCGCCCGATCACCAGGTCGCCTGCCAGATCAGTAAAGTAGGTGTACAGGTATCCATTAGATTCAAAGTTGGGGTGAAAAGTGATACTCAACAAGCCCCCTTCACCTTCTACTCCGACGCGGGGCGATGGGCTGTTCATGTTTAAAAACGTAACCGGCGTGGTAGGCGCTGCCGGCAAAAAAACCTTGATAAGTCCTGCGCGCTCCGCGATAAAGATCCGGTTGGAGCCGTCGCCCGCGTGCGTGAGCTGCATAGCTTCTTCCAGATTTGCAATATCCGGATTCTCAACATCGATCCGAATGTCTGGAATCTGCGCAAAAGCATTTGCAAATGTTAGAAGTGACAGGCAGAATGCAGTGAGCAGCTTGAAGTTCAATTGTTTAAGTCTTTTCATAATCCGTCGTTTAGTTAATGAAAATTGTAACAATACTTCTATAAAATATGAACTTATACTACAAATTTTGTACCCTGGAAAAATGGTCTGGCACAAAAAAAGAGCCTCCCGGATTTATCGGAAGGCTCTGCCTCTACACTTATAATCTGCTAATAGGTGAATGTCCCGAACTCGCTTTGTATGGTTAGCTTCCGGGAAGCTGCCTCTTCCACTCTACCGACGATCTGCGCCGGGATTCCAAATGACTCTGCCAATGCAATCGCCTGGTTTGCATATTGCTCGGGAAGGTAAATTTCAAGCCTGTGTCCCATATTGAATACCTTGTACATTTCCTCCCAGCTGGTACCGCTTTCCTCGCGGATCATGCGGAACAACGGAGGAATGGGGAGCAGATTATCCTTGATGATGTGCAGGTTATCAACAAAGTGTAGAATCTTGGTTTGTGCTCCGCCACTGCAATGTACCATGCCATGGATCTGTGGCCTGATCTCATCGAGCAGTGCCTTGGCGAGCGGCGCGTAGGTGCGTGTGGGGGAAAGAATCAGCTGACCTACATTCAGCGGCGTACCTTCCACTGGATCGGTGAGGTTTTTACTACCGCTGTAAATCAGCTCTTCATTCACTTCGGGATCAAAGCTTTCCGAGTATTTTTTGAGGTATTTACCGAGTATATCGTGCCGGGCAGAAGTCAGTCCGTTGCTTCCCATTCCACCATTGTACTGCTCTTCATAGCTTGCCTGACCGTACGATGCAAAACCAACGATCACGTCGCCGGGGCGGATATTTGCATTATCTACCACCTGGTCCCGGCGCATCCTGGCGATTACGGTACTGTTAACCGTAACTGTTCTGACGAGATCGCCCACATCGGCTGTTTCGCCGCCCGTGCTGTAAATCTCCACTCCGTAACTCCGCAGCATTTCGAGCACCTCTTCGGCGCCATTGATTATTTCAGCGATTACTTCGCCGGGAATGCGGTTCTTGTTCCTGTCGATCGTGGAAGAATAAAGCATTGGTCCGGTGGCGCCCACGCACAGCAGATCATCTGTATTCATAACGATCGCATCCTGCGCAATTCCTTTCCAAACAGAGATATCGCCGGTTTCTTTCCAATACAGATAGGCCAGGGAAGTTTTGGTCCCGGCGCCGTCTGCATGCATGATGGTGCAATAATCCGGATCACCGGCGAGGGTGTCGGGTACTATTTTGCAAAAAGCTTTTGGAAAAATTCCTTTGTCGATTTTCTCGATAGCCTTATGTACATCTTCTTTCGAAGCCGAGACACCGCGTTGCAGGTAACGGTCGGTATTTTTGATTTGCTGGGTCATTATCGGTCAGTTCCTTTCTGCCACAAAAGTAGGCAAAAAGCCCTTTAAAGCTTTACTTTAATGACTTCCGCCTTAACTCATTGAAATCAGCAACTTACAAATTATTCTAATTTTTTAGTTAAAATTAATATAGGATACTCAAAAAGAAGCGTTTAGATTTACAATATATCGTTTCAAAGATCGAAAACGATAGAACCTATTGTTTGAGAGTTAAGAGTTGCTATCCTACTACCCTTCATGACAATTGTTAAGCGTTTTGTTCTCCTTTTTGCCGGGTTATTGCTTCTTAATGCTGTTGATAACCGTTCTTTTGGCAAGAGTTTACCTACCAATGAAACCAAGTCCGACTCGCTCGGCAGTGTTGAATCCCTTGTCTCCTTTGCTGCCAAGCACCTGCATATTCCCTACCGCTCTGGCGGCACTTCCCGGAAAGGCTTTGATTGTTCCGGCTTTGTTCGATACTGTTTTGACAAGCTGAATGTAACGCTTCCTCATTCCAGCGCAGCCCAGGCTGAGCATGGTGAAATTATTGATCTGGATAATGCAAAGCCCGGAGACCTGATCTTCTTTAAAGGTGAGAGTACCAAGAGCAAACGCATTGGCCACGTGGGCATTATCACGGAAGTTTCGCCGGGTTATGTCAAATTCATCCACTCTGCATTTAAAGGCGGCATTCGCTATGACCTGCTAAACGCATCCTATTACCACAAGCGTTTCGTTGCCGTGAAGCGCATTTTGTCGGCGCAGTGAAACTGTTTCCCGTTTCCTAATTCTCGTTTTCCGTTCGCTGAAGCGAGCGGCCATAGATTTCTTTGGAAGCAGCTATGCTGCCCAAAAAAAATCCCTAGCCGTCGGCTTCAGCCGACGGAATCTAGATTGATGGCCAATTATATTTTTTGGCGAAGCGGTTGATTTCTTCTATAAAAGTTTGTTTGCTGTGATGCGCTTCCTGGTTCAGGATGTAATTTCTCACCCTGGCGACGTGCTTTTCGCTCACGCTGACTGCCCAGTAATCATCCTGCCAGGTAAACTTATTAGCGGTCAATTTATTCTGATTGATCCAGCAGGCAGATTCTCCTTTGATTAACTGCACCACCTTACTAACAGACTGCTCCCGCCCGAGACACACCAGACAATGTGCGTGATCGTAGTAACCATTCACAACGTCGATGTAAATGCCCTTCTTTTCAGCATTCTCTTTTATATGAAAAAACACCTTTTTTCGTATCCCGTCATGCAGGTAATGATTCCGGTATTTAGTTGCAAAAACAATGTGAACCCAGATGCTCGTCCAGCTCATACAAATGACAATTAGTAAAATCATTTGACGACAACCTGCTAGAAAAGTAACGCTACCCTTCCGCTCAGCTGAAAAACTATAATCTCAATTCGACGGGCTGTTGTTGCAGTATAAACTGGATTGGGAGTAAATTTGAAGAATTGTTCTCGTCAAATCAGCTAACCACATCCGTTTTGAAACTCTGGCAAAAGGAAAATACAGTCACTTCTGAGAAAATAGAAAAGTTTACAGTTGGTAAAGACCGCGAGATGGATTTGCATCTGGCAGAGTTTGATGTGCTTGGAAACATTGCACATGCGACCATGCTCGAAACTATCGGCTTACTGACCAGCGACGATCTGAAAGCACTGAAAGAAGAGCTGAAAAATATTTATGCAGAGATCCAAAAGGGCGAATTTGAGATTGAAGACGGCGTCGAAGATGTGCATTCGCAGGTGGAGCTGCTACTAACCAGAAAGCTGGGGGATACCGGCAAAAAGATTCATAGCGGGCGCTCCCGGAATGACCAGGTGCTGGTGGATATGAAGCTTTTTACACGTTCGCGCTTGTTTGAAGTGGTACAGGCAACGGAAAAGCTCTTTAATGTTTTGATCCAAAAATCAGAACAGCACAAAAATGACCTTTTACCGGGTTATACCCATTTGCAGATCGCAATGCCCTCTTCCTTCGGACTTTGGTTTGGCGCGTATGCGGAGGGTTTGATCGATGATATGATTCAGTTGAATGCAGCGTATCGCCTGGCCAATCGCAACCCGCTTGGTTCGGGAGCTGGTTACGGATCTTCTTTTCCGCTCAATCGCCAGCTAACTACCGACTTACTGGGTTTTGAGGGAATGCATCATAATGTAGTATATGCGCAAATGAGCCGTGGACGTACCGAACAAGCTGCATTGACCGCTATTTCGTCTCTCGCAGCAACCATATCCCGGCTTGCTATGGATGTTTGCCTTTACAACAGCCAGAACTTCGGTTTCATCGTTTTGCCGGACGATCTCACGACGGGCAGCAGCATTATGCCACACAAGAAAAACCCGGACGTAGCCGAGCTGCTTCGTGCCAAAACCAATCGGATGAAAGCACTTCCGATGGAAATAACAATGGTTTTGAGCAATCTTCCATCAGGCTACCACCGCGATATGCAGCTCCTGAAAGAGATTTTAATGCCTGCATTTGACGAGATTCTGGACTGCCTCGATATAGCTGCTTTTATGCTCCAAAACATGAAAGTGAAAGAAAACCTGCTCGCTGATCCGAAGTACGACCTGCTGTTCAGCGTGGAACGCGTGAATGAATTGGTGATCAGCGGCGTTCCATTCCGCGATGCTTACCGGCAGGTAGGTACTGAGATCGCCGAAGGCACTTACAATCCACCCCGCGAACTGAAACATACGCACGAAGGCAGCATCGGAAATTTACAAACTGCCGAGATTGCACAAAGAATGCAGAAAGAACTTGCTGCTTTTGGTTATGACAAAGTACAAGCGGCGCTGGATCAACTGGTAGGACAATAAAAGCCAATGCTTATCCAAAAAAGAGGATTGCTCGTTTCTTTTTTTATTTGGATTGTTTGTCTGTCCATTAACGTGGCCTGGAAGTCTCCCGGCGGGCATTCTGTTGTTTTTAGCAAGAATCAGCAAGTCGATTCTGTTGCAGAAGGAAGGCAATTGGCGAAAGCTTATTGTGCGCGTTGTCACCTTTTTCCTGAACCTGCATTACTGGATAAAAATACTTGGGTAAGCAGCGTGCTTCCCAATATGGGACAGCGGCTCGGGCTGCGGTTTCCCGGTAAAGATCCATTCGCCGACCTGCTTCCCGAGGAGGAGCAGGCAATCCGCAAGCTGTCCATTTATCCGGATACGCCATTGATCCAGCAAGCTGATTGGGATAAAATTGTAGCTTACTACCGGCACGAAGCGCCCGCCGAGCCGCTCACGCAAGCTGATAACCTGTCCATTTCTGATTCACTTCCCTTGTTCCGGGGACAGTACCTGACTGTGTCAGACAATGCAGTACCGAAAACCACACTCCTTAAATTCGATCCGCGCACTGCTCAATTGTACGTTGGCGATGATCAGCAAGCTTTATTTGTGTTAAATAACGTAATGCAGCTGAAAGAAAACTTTTGGATAGACTCTGCTCCTACTGATATTGATTTCCCGAAAAATGCCCCACCGAGGCTGCTGACAATTGGTGTTTTTGCTCCGTCAGAGCGGCGGGAAGGCAGATTGATGTCGGTTTCCAAAACGCCGGTACCGCCGCAGTCACTGGTGAATATCCAGGCTTTGCCGCGGCCCGTTCAGTTTACAAGCGGGGACCTTAACATGGACGGGAAAGATGATGCATTGATCTGCGGATTTGGAAACCATTCGGGAAAGCTGCTCTGGCTGGATGGTTTTGACCCAAATAAAGAACATATCTTAAAAGAACTGCCCGGTGCAAGGCGTGCGCAGATTGTTAACTTTAACAAAGACAAAAAACCTGACGTAATTGCATTGATGGCGCAGGCCAGGGAGGAAATTTCGATCTTCTACAATCTTGGGAATGGAAAATTCAGGGAAAAGGTGCTGCTGCAATTCCCCCCTTCGTATGGCATGAGCTACTTCGAACTGGCAGATTTCAATAAAGACGGGTTTCAGGATATCCTGCTTACCAATGGAGACAACTGGGACCTTTCAAACGTGCCTAAGAATTACCACGGCGTGAGGCTTTACCTGAATGACGGAAAAGATAATTTCAAACTTGCCTGGTTTTATCCACTTTACGGTGCAAGCAAGGCTGTTGCCAGAGATTTCGATAACGATGGGGATATTGACATTGCAGCTACCTCATTTTACACTGACCTGGAAAATCCCGCGCATGGATTCGTGTACCTCTCCAATGAAGGTAAAATGAACTTTAAAGCTTCATCTACGCCGCTGGCAGGTGCAGGAAAATGGCTGACAATGGAAGCAGGCGATTTTGATAAAGACGGAGATATCGACATTGTACTAGGCTCCTATTTTCATACGATCGGAGAAGTGAGCAAGCTTATGGCGCGCGGCACTGTGTCATTTCCTCAGCTGCTGGTGTTAACCAATCGTAAAAACGATAAGTAGTAAAAACAGAAGTAGCGAACAAAAAAGAGGCAAGCCAACCGGCCTGCCTCTTTTTGCTTTTAACTAAATCTAATTCTTATTCTAATCGTTATTTCACATCCCAGAAGAGTCTCTGAGTCAGCTTGTCGCTGTCTCTTACCGACGCATAGTTTGTAGGGTTGTAAGTAACCTCATTGCCAGGGTAAGTCCATCTTACAGGCGGAGTTGTCTGGTTATTGGCATTATCAACCTGGAACTGTAACGTTGGCATATCCAATCTGCGTACTTCTGCCCAGTTTTCGTAAGCCTGAACAATGTTGAAGTGCAGCCACTTTTGAGTAGCGATCAGACCCAGCTTTTCAGCAGGAGTAGTCGCTTTGGACCAGTTCACACCATTTCCTGCGATGTAAGCTGTAATCTGCGCATTGGTTGCAGGTGTAGGAATAGCCGCATTGGTAATCCCTGTTGCATTGGTTATGGCCAGGATATCATTGTAGAAGTCTACCGACTGTGCGATGGCAGTTTCGTAAGCTGTTTTTGCCAAAGCGTCATTTCCGTTATTCAGATAGTATTCAGCTTTGATCAGGTTCACTTGTGCCGCATTGATGATCACACCAGGGAAAAACTGGTTGTGGCTCAGCGTAAAACGGTTGTAGATCGACACCAATCCATTCTGATACATGGTAGTTTGTACCGAAGAAGTTGCAAGCGGGTCAATACCTGCATAAACACCTTTCGCATTCTGGCCAGGTTCGAAAATAATTTTCAAGCGTGGATCTGCATTGGTATTCATGTGGTCAATCATCTTCTTGCTGGCAGTGTTACCAAACCAGTCTCCGCCGCCAGATGCGATACCATCCTGGAAGCCTTTTGAATTGATATCGGTATTCACATCATAAACATTGATCTGAATGTTTTGCTCATTGTTCTCTACGATCGGGAAAGTTGTGGTATTACCCAGAATCTCTCCCATTTCAGTAGTTGCACGTCCCTTGAAGTCAGCAGCAGCAGAAACACGGTTCAACATGCGAAGGCGAAGTGAGTTGGTATAACGCTTCCACATATCAATGCTTCCCTTGTTGATGAAATCCGAAGTTTGGAAGGATTTCTGATATCCTGCATTCAGCGTGATACCGTTCAGTTCGGTTGCAATTGATTTCAGATCGTCCAGCATGATCGTGTAGATAGATTCTGGTGAATCAAACTTCGCGTTCGATGCTGCATAATCTCCGTTGTTGGCGCTGAGCATACCTGCTTCTGTAAAAGGTATCGCTCCGAAAAGATCTACAACACGCTGCGTATAGTCGTACAAATAAACTTTTGCAGTCAGCATAAAGATCTTTTTGTTAGCCTGCTCGTCAGCTGATTTGCTGGCGTACACCTTTTCAAGCTCCCGGTATTGTGCCAGGGTATTGTAGTAGTTAAACCAAACCTCCTGTACACCAGCTGAACCTGGTACGTAGTTACCCGATTCAAAAGGCCAGCCTACTGCCTGGTTGTAACGGTTCAGGGTAGTACGCAGGGTAACAAAGTAGTTTCCGTAACCTGGCAATACATACTCCCGGTTTGTATACATAATACCGGTATACTGCTTCTCAATGGTTGTTTCGGAGATTTTTGCAGGATCCGCATACCTTTCAGTAAACTCGGATTCTTTACAGGACGCCGCCACCAGCATAAGTCCTGCCAATATGAATGATGATATTTGTTTCATTGTCATAATCAATTTTAGAAATTAGAAGCTGGCTCTCAGCATTACACCCATTGTACGGAAAGATGGATTGCTACCTGCATTGCTGATGTTTTCATACCATCTTGAACTGATGTTGGTTTGCTCCGCATCCAGGTCTTTCACAGTTCTGTAAAGGAAGAAAAGGTTACGTCCGAAAACAGATAGTGAGATGTTCTGTGCACCCAGTTTTCTTCCAATGTTGGAAGGCAGGCGGTAAGCAAGTGAAAGCTCACGCATTTTGAAGTAGGTGTTCTCCTGAACATACAACTCGTAACGTGCATTACCGTACTGAGGACCTCCCCAGTTGTAAGTCGCATTGTAGTAAGTAGCCTGAGAAACAACATTTGTGTTAGCTTCTCCGGATGAAGTTACACCTTCCATTAACATACCATCGTGGTAAACTGGCTGTCCGGCAGGGCCTGCTGATTCTGATGTCTGAACACCTTTTCCGTTCGCATCCACGTAGTAAGAAAGACCGCCGTGCTCTTTGTCCATGAAGTTAAGACTCTCTTTGGTCAAACCTCTTGACGTCATCCAGTTGATACCGGTAGGCATAATGTGGCCACCTACTCTGAAATCGATCACCGCGTCAACTGTGAAGTTTTTGTAGCTGAAAGTGTTCAGCAAACCACCAGTCAGTTTCGGCATTGCATTACCTACTTTAATCCAGTTGTCTCCATCCAATTGGTACAGACCGTTTGGTCCAACTATACCTTGACCCTGCTCGTTTTTAAGAATACCATGCGCGAAAATGTCTCCCATCGGCTGACCAACAATTGATCTTACCTGAGCAGCATTTCCGTCGTAGTCAGCGTGCAGCAACTCGGTTGAGTTATTTGCCAGTTTCTCTACTTTGTTTACGTTTCTTGCCAGGTTCAAAGTAAGATCCCAGTTGAAATCGTTCAGGTTGGTAGCTCTGATCGGGCTCACGTTAAATGCAACCTCCACACCCTGGTTTCTCAATGTTCCGATGTTGGCAAGAATAGTTCTTGCACCGGTAGTCGCTGCGATGTTCAATGGAAGGATCTGGTCTACGATCTGTGCGTTGTAGTAAGCAATATCCAATCCGATACGGTTTTGGAACAATTTGGTTTCCAAACCGAATTCAAATTCGCGCTTTTGCTCAGGACGAATTCTGTCGTTACCACGCTCAGCGCTCATTGTTGTGTAAAGAACAGAAGCACCGCCTCTTTGCTGAACGCTCAGGTTACCCTGGTTGAATGCCACGTTTGCACGGTAGATCTCAGGATAGTTACCCACGATACCGAAAGAACCTCTCAGCTTACCATAGCTAAAGAATCTTGGAAGATCGAATGCGTCAGAAAACACGAAGCTGGCATTAACAGATGGATAAACGAATGCATTGTTACCCGGCGCCAATGAAGATGTGCGGTCTCTTCTGATTGTTCCTTCCACGAACAGAAGGTTCTTGTAGTCGAAGTTAAGCGTTCCCATGTAAGCATCGCGCAGGTATCTGCTTCTGGTTTGCTTACCATTTGCAACGTTCACACTTGCCGAAAGGTCAAAGAAGTTCTCTGTGCTCAATCCACCGTTGGTAGATCTTTGGATAAACGTGTTTAGCGTTCTGTTTGCTGTATAGCCTCCCAATGCAGATAATGTGATGTCTTCGCCGATTTTCTTGGTATAAGTCAAGAGAAGGTCACCATATACGTTATTGTAAAGGTTGTTGTCCATTCCAAAGTTACCTGAGTAACCGAAAGCAAGCGGAACTGAGCTGTATTCACGGTTTTCCATTCTTTCGCTGGTCCAGTCAGTTGCGATACGACCTCTCAGTTTCAGGTTTTCAAGAATGTCCCAGTGCTGGGTGATACTTGCAATTACCCGGTCAGAGTATTCGTAATACTGGTTTTTTCTTGTATTCCAAACGTAATCAGCGATATCTGATTTGAAACCATTGTAAATGATGTTCTCGTTTGGAGTAAGGCTTTGCGTTCCTGCACCAGTCACGAATTTGTAGCCCAGGCTAGTCTGATATCTGTCATTGTACCAGTCAGCCGACTCAAAACGGTTCATCATACCGGTAAAGTTGTTGATCATACGATCCACTTTGAACGGTCTGTTGTAAGTATATTGATTAACGTAGTTAACCATCAAATCCGTTTTCAGCTTTTTGTTCAGGTTGAAGCTCGCATTCAGGTTAGCGATGTTCTTGCTGTTTTTAGACTTGTAGCTGATCATTCCGTTATCCTGACGGGTAAACGAGAAACGGATGTTTGCGTTATCAGTCGCTTTCGAGATCGAAAGGTTAATGTTGGAACTGCTCGCATTTTCGAACAAATCTGCGTAGCTGTTTCCTGAAGGAGAGTAAGGTCTGATTTTTCCATCCCAGGCCATTACCGGCTGTCCGTCGAATTTAGGACCGAAGTTAACAGTCGCGCCAAGCAAGCCTCTTGTTTCTTTCACACCGTCTCCATCTACATCATAGTAAATGAAACCTGCTGCATCCTGACCACCATTGTTGTAGTTCAATGGATAACCAGGGCCTCTTACATCCTGGTAACGGGGCAGGTAAGCGATTTTATCAACATTGTAGCTTGCATTGAAATCAACACCAAGCCCTTTTTTGCCTTTACCGGTTTTAGTAGTAACAAGTAAAACCCCGTTTACAGCTTCTGAACCATAAAGTGCAGCAGCAGAAGCGCCTTTCAAAACCGAAATGTTTTCGATATCGGCTGGGTTCAGGTCAAGAAGACCATTTCCGCGCAAACGCTGGTCAGCCCAGAAATCGCCGTTACGTGCTTCTCCATTACGAATTGGAATACCATCCAAAACGATCAGAGGCTGCGTATTACCTGTGATAGAGCTGAAACCACGGATGTTAATACTTACACCCGAAGTAGCACCACCCGGTGTTGCATTGATCGTAACACCCGGCGCTTTTCCGTAAAGTGCTGTCGCGAAGTTTGGCGAAGCAGTTTTGATCAGGGCCTCGTTGTTAACTATAGCAGTAGCGTAACCCAGTGCACGCTGCTCTTTGGAGATACCAAGTGCTGTTACTACTACTTCACCAAGCTGATTAGCGTCTTCTAACAGGACTACATCAAGTACAGTTTTGCTACCGAC
The DNA here is from genome assembly GCF_001424405.1 of Dyadobacter sp. Leaf189. Lineage (GTDB taxonomy): Bacteria > Bacteroidota > Bacteroidia > Cytophagales > Spirosomataceae > Dyadobacter. The sequence continues at coordinate 406,171 of NZ_LMPS01000001.1, read as the reverse complement.
CGGAGCTTCAATGGTTTTGTAGCCAATGTAGGAGAAAACCAAAGTGTTTTCAGAAGTTGCCGCAATAGAGAAATTTCCCGACGCATCTGAGGTGGTACCATTGGTAGTACCTTTTACAAGAACCGAAACGCCCGGCAAAGTGGTGCCATCTGTTCCGGATTTAACTGTCCCCGTGATCGTTTGAGCGATTACCGGGCTGCTTACCATCAAGAACATGACGAAAAGCCGAAGTAAATTTTTTCGCATAGTTTGAATTGCGTATTAGTTGAGGATTAAAATTAACACAATTTTAATATTTAATTTTTAATTAAGGCGAATCTTCTTAAAAAAAATTACTAATTAGGTACTGGAAAGATAAATAATGTAGAAATTAAATATGGCTATGAAGATTATTGGCAGAATAAAAGAAGGCTACTACCTACGATTACAATCGATAAGCAGTAGCCTTGAAGAGGCAGATGCAAAATGTCTATAATGTTATTGAAGTACCTGCGGAAGACCGCGTTGCATTCAGCAGTTCATCAGCGTGGCAGATCGTGACCTGCTTTACGCCTGCATTCAATGCGGCAAATGCATTGTCCAGCTTGGGGATCATGCCTTTGTTGATTGCGCCGGAAGCTTTATAGGTTGCGTAAGTTTCGGGATTCAGCTGCGGGATCACCGATTCGTCATTGTCCGGGTTAGATAATACACCCTTCTTCTCGAAACAATAGATAAGGTTTACATCATAACTCCCGCCCAGCGCCACAGCCGTGGCCGACGCCATTGTATCTGCATTGGTATTGAGGAGTAGCCCCTCTGAACTATAAGTAAGCGGGGCGATCAGCGGAACGAGGCTGCTATTGAGCAACGCGGCGATCTGACCTGCATTGACCGATTCAATATCTCCGACAAATCCGTAATCAATCGTTTTCACAGGTCGCTTTACAGACCGGATAATCCCACCGTCGGCACCGGTAAGTCCGATTGCATTGCAGCCGAGCGACTGTAACTGCGCCACCAGGTTTTTGTTGACCAACCCGCCATATACCATTGTCACCACGTCGAGCATAGGCTTGTCGGTAATTCTCCGGCCTTCCACCATTTCGGTTTCAATCTGCAATTTGGCTGCAACCTGCGTGGCCACCTTTCCGCCACCATGGACCAGAATTTTCAAAGTATCAAGCTGAGCAAATGCATTTAAAAAGCGTGAGCAGGCGTCAGGATTATCGATTACGTTGCCGCCGATTTTTACAATATATAGGGACTGGGACATACTGACTGATTTTACGATTCGGTATTGCGGGCACAAAGGTAACAGAAACAGCAGCGGGGCGAAACGGAATTTCGATTGATGAATTTTTTTGGCAAAATTACGTTCAATTAAGACCCGGCACTTACTCTATTAACTCAATAGATAATGCCCTTTCACCGAATATCAGTCCGTCAAAACGATATGAAACGCAGTATTTTCCTCTTTTTAAGCTTTTTTCTTCTTGTTTCCATTGCTGCCTCTGCGCAGATCCAGAAAGCCAAAGCCCAATGGAGCTACTCTTTTTCGAAGCCTGATGTAAAAAAGGGGGAGACCGTCGATCTTGTTTTCACTGCAACGATCGACAAAGACTGGTATATGTATTCGTCCGACTTTGATCCTGACCTGGGACCAATGCTCACCACTTTCACTTTTGAGAAGAACAATACTTTTGAAGTGGTCGGCAAGCTTAAACCGCAGAATCCGAAGACGAAGTTTGAAGAGGTATGGAATGGAAATGTAAAATACTTTGAAGGAAAAGCGGTTTTCAAGCAAACTATCAAAATTCTGGCCGACAATCCGGTAATCAAAGGTACTTCTGAATACCAGACCTGCAGTCACGTAACCGGGCTTTGTATCCCGGGCGGAGAGGATTTCGAATTCAAAGGCTTGAAGGTCGCGGCAGCTGGTAGCACAGTCGCACCGGAAAGTACTCCTGCGGAAAGTAACGTAGCCTCAGCTGATTCTACTGAAAATGCTGCCGCTGCTCCGGCACCTGCAACTGTTGATAGCAGCTCTTCAACACTGACTGAAAAAGCTCCCGTTGCTGCTGCTGCAAATACCGAGGACACTGCCGCCGACGGTTCTTTGTGGGCATTTGCACTAGCTGCGTTCCTGTCGGGGCTTGTCGCATTGCTTACTCCCTGCGTATTCCCGATTATTCCAATGACGGTAAGCTATTTCACCAATCAGGAAAAAGGCAAGGTGAAAGCTTTTATGTACGGAATCTCGATTGTACTCATTTATACATTAATAGGTACCGTTGTATCGCGCCTGAACGGACCCGCATTTGCTAACTTTTTAAGTACGCACTGGCTGCCTAACCTGCTGTTTTTCGGGATATTCATCGTTTTCGGTCTCTCTTTTCTGGGACTATTTGAGATCGTACTTCCGAGTGGGTTTGTGAATAAAATGGACCAGAAGGCTGATCAGGGTGGATATGCGGGCGTTTTCTTCATGGCATTTACATTGGTACTGGTTTCATTTTCCTGTACCGGCCCGATCGTGGGTAGCTTGCTCGTAGCCTCAGCGGGCGGCGAAGTAGTGAAGCCAATTATCGGAATGGCGGCATTCTCCGCTGCATTTGCGATTCCATTTACTTCATTTGCCTTATTTCCGCAGTGGCTAAAATCGCTCCCTAAATCGGGCGGCTGGCTGAATACCGTGAAAGTTTGTCTAGGCTTTCTGGAACTGGCGCTTGCACTGAAGTTTTTCAGTATCGCCGATCAGGTTTACCACTGGGGCTTGCTGGACAGAGAAATCTATCTCGCATTCTGGATCGTGATTTTCGCGATGCTGGGTTTTTATCTTCTTGGAAAGATCAGAACGCCGCATGATTCCCTTTTGGAAAAAGTGAGCGTACCGCGGCTGTTGCTGAGCATTATTACATTCACTTTTGTGATTTACATGTTGCCAGGAATGTGGGGCGCGCCACTGAAAGCGCTGGCTGGTTATCTGCCTCCGCAGTCGTCTCTGGATTTTGATTTGAGTAAAAGAAGTGCGGGTACCGCCGCAGCAGGCAACAGCAGCGAAATCGCCGGAAAGTATTCCGATCTCTTCCATTTACCGCATGAGCTCAATGGGTTTTTCGATTATCAGGAAGCATTGGCTTATGCCAAAAAAGTTAACAAGCCTGTTTTCATTGATTTTACGGGACACGGTTGTGTGAATTGTCGTGAAATGGAAGCCCGTGTTTGGGTTGATCCTGCGGTGCTGCAAAGGCTTCGGAATGATTATGTGATTGTTGCTTTGTATGTGGACGACAAAACAGAATTACCTGAATCGCAATGGTATACTTCCAAGTATGACAATAAAGTCAAAAAGACAATCGGTGCACAAAACGCAGACCTGCAAATTGTAAAATACAACAACAACGCCCAGCCACACTACTGCCTGGTAGATCACGAAGGCAACCTGCTCGTGAAGCCTAAGAATTACGATTTGAATGCAGCGAATTTTGCAGCGTTTCTGGATAGTGGGAAGGCGGCGTTTGGGAAGTAGGAATGCACTCGGGGTTGATAGAAATTGTGAACAAAATCACTCTCAAAGCTAGCTCCGTCTTATGACTGGTAATTAGAAATTGTCAAACTTCGGGCAAGATCGTAAGATAAATTCGTGGGAGAGGCGGTAAGTTTTTCTTTGGAGGCATAAAAAACCACCTAGGATCCCCAGGTGGTTTTTTTATGCCTATTTTTTTACGGCCATTGTTTTAAAGCATTTTGCCCGACAAGAATGTTAACATATGTCTTTAAGTTGAAAGTTGCTGTGCCGTTGCTAAGGCCAGGAGTGAAAACATTGAAGCCATGCTTATCTTTCTTTGCTATAAAAGTAATACTTTCTGTTATCCACTGCCCTTCCTTTCCAGCAAAATGGATTACTTTCTTCAAATTTTGAGCATCTAAACCGTCTACGTAAACTTCGGCGGTCTCCGCATATCGCTCCTGCTCTCCAATAGGTTTTGACGTAGATAGGTTAAATGTTACTGTGTACATTTTACCTGCAATTAAACCTTCCATCGCCGCAATAGACCAATTTGAATCATTCTTATCTGTCTTGAGTGTTACGAAAGTGGATGGACCGGGAACCACTAACGGCAAAGGAGTTACCCAGGGAATGATGGATCACCTAGAAGGTACTTGAAGTTTGACACTCCTAATACATGAAGCGCAGACCACCCTGGCAGCGATCCAGAGTTAGAGTTCGCATTACCGGTAACTGTTCCTTGACTTGACGGCAATACAGGACCACGAACTTTTAGACTGGCTTCTGAAACCGCCGCCATAGAAGCTTCGTGCGGCTCCGCCACTTGCACATCTTCTTTCGAGCAACTGCTCAGCATCATCATGCAAGCCAAGCCCAAACCAATAGGTAATTTTTGTACTAAATTCATTTGAAAAAAATTTAAAGTTGAACATACATTTTGTACTTGCTGCAAAGCAATGTGTTGAACAACGATTGTACACTTAATAGTGAGTACCGGGCGGGTCGGGGTTATTCTTCGGCAATCAGGAGGTTTAAAGAAGAAAATTGTAATCACTGAATTGTAATTATTGCGGGATTGCGGTTCGAGATAGTTCGTGGAAATGGATCTTCTAAAATGTAATCTGCGAATTCTTATACCCCTGTCATAGCTGCATGTTTACTTACCATTAGCCAGTAAACATAAAAACCGCCTCATGCAATGAGACGGTTTTTACCTAGACTATACATAACCTATTGCACAACCATAGGCTGGAAAGGGATAAATTCTACAATAGAGTTCCTATCAACAAAGAGGTGAATATAGGAATACACATTTCCAAGTGGCGTCAAACCTGAGAAAACAAACTTGGCATTATCAGCCTGGGCTGTGAATGTAATTGTCTTTTTCACCCATGTTGCTTGTAATCCTCCAAAGTTGATTTTCGTTGTAGTCATTCCACTGTTAACATTTAACATTTTGATTTCAGCAGAGGCTGCTGCAACAGATGTTTCGCCATTACCTGATAGCCCGGCAACAGTCGTAGTTGCTACATAAAATGTTATTGTATACATTTTACCTGGCTTTAAGTTTTTAATCGTAGTAAGTGCACCAGATTTATCGTTCGTCTCTGCAGAAGTTTCGGCGAAACTTTTTACAGTGATAAAAGAGCTTTCGACTGGATTCCCGGTAGCGGGCAGTAGTGGCTTTATCCACTGCGGATTTACTGAGTTACTCCAATTCTCAAGTCCCCAAAGCGATGTAAGTGAAGACGAGCCCGCAGGTATTGAAGGGTTTGGCCCAACCAATTTAGTCCAGCCTGTTGGATATTTTTCAAAACCCTTTACCCCCGTTGTTGCAGGAAAATACGGAGACTCTACCACCTCCCCTGCATTCGTCTTAGCACTCGAGTGTCCATTCGCGCTTTCAACGAGCGGCTGAGGTGTTTGTGCGTCTTCTTTTGAGCAACTGCTTAGCATTATGGCGCAGGCCATGCTCATAGCTACCGGAAATAGTTTTGTTAGCTTCATCTTTTTAGATTTTGTAGTTGAACATTTATTTATCTCGTACAAAAGAAGAAGCTTGTCTAAATGAAAACGCATTTAGTGACTGCGAGGAGGAGCAGGATTATTTTGCGGGAAAGCCAACCTTCCGATGTGGAAGTATGTATTGACGAGTTTTAAACCTATTTCTACTTATCTTCCTGATGTTGTGCACTGCCCGTAAACACAAAGATCTCCTTGCGGAGATCTTTGTGTTTATAAAGGAAGGTACTTACTAATAAGCTTTTGAGCTTCCAGTTTGCAGACACAAAGTCTACGCTTCCAGCAGCAACTCTTCGTTCTGGTGCTTTTTCTTCTTACGGTTGGCAAGGCGCTCTTTCACCCTGTCAACAACGTAGTACACGCTCGGAACCAGGAACAGCGTCAGCAATAATGAGCTGGTCAAACCACCGATAATTACCCACGCCATCCCATTTTTCACCTCGGCTCCGTCGCCGGACGCCAGCGCGATTGGTAACATACCCGCGATCATCGCGATAGTTGTCATCAGGATCGGGCGGAGACGTTCTTTACCTGCTTCGATCAGGGCGTCTTTCAATGCGTGACCTTCTTCTTTCAGCTGATTGGTAAAATCGACGATCAAAATCGCATTCTTAGCTACCAGACCGAGAAGCATAATCATACCCACGATCGAGAAGATTGTCAAACTTTCCATTGTCAGAGCCAATGCCGTCAATGCACCGACCAATGCAACCGGGATTGAGAACAATACAACGAAAGGATAAATGGTACTTTCGTAAAGTGCGACCATGATCAGGTAAATCAGCACAATACCGAGTACAAGCGCCAAACCAAGACTTCCGAATGCATCCGCCTGGTTTTTCAGGTCACCACGATATTCGATGAAAACGCCTTCCGGCAGTTTCACACTCGCCATTTTAGCCTGAATATCTGCACCGATCGAACCGGATGGGCGACCTATCACCTGTGAATTGATAGTGATCGAAGACAAACGGTCGATCCGTTGCAATACGCTTTCGCCCATTCCTTCTTTTACCGTTGCAAACTGCGATAATTCGAATGTTTGTCCTGTACTGTTAACAAATGTCAAATGGCGGATATCGTCGGCTTTGGAACGGTTAAACTGGTCTAGCGTCACCATGATATCGTATTCCTTGCCATTTTCTTTAAATTTTGAACGGTCATCTCCGCGGAATGCAGTCTGCAAGGCAGCTCCAACTTCTGCTGCATTGATACCGAGCTGCGACATTTTCTCGCGATCCAGTGACACACCCACCTCCGGTTTCGGATCATCAACAGAATAATCCACGTTGGCAGTGCCCGGAATGGAAGCTACCACTTCTTTCACCTGCGCGGCTGTCTTACGGATTGTCGCCATATCGGTCCCTTTTACAGCCACCTGGATCGGCGCCTGGTTGGCATTACCCGTAATCGAGGTAGGTGCCACAGTCACTTTTACACCTGGTATCCGAAGAATTTCCTTCTGAATCTCTGTACCAAAATCCTCTGCTGACATCGGACGTTCAGCTTTATCAACCAATTGCACCGTCAAATCGGCAATGTTACTATTGGATGTCGTCCCCAAACCAGTGCTGCTGTAACCTACATTGGTGAAGACTTTGGTTACTTCTTTTCTTCCCAAAAGCAGCTTTTCAACTTTCTGAGCTACCTGATTGGTCTGGTAAACTGACGCTGTCGGCGCAAGTTCAATGGAAACATTCAGCTCGCCGCGGTCACTTTGCTGCATGAAAGCGGCACCAATAAAGCCGGCAGGAACCAATGCAATGGAGCCTACAATGAGCAAAAGCGAAAGAATGAAAATGTATCTTTTATGACCCAAAACCCAGGTCAGAATACGTCCGTACTCGTCTTTGATCCGATCCAAAAACCGCTCAAAACCAAGGTTCAGCTTGCCCCAGAGTGTGTTTTTATCCAAAATCTCTATTTTACCAAAACGCGAAGCGAGAAGCGGGGTAAGGGTAAACGAGACAAACAAACTCATCAATGTCGAGAACACGACCACGAGCGAGAATTCTCTCAGAATGTTACCGATCAAACCGGAAGTCAATGCAAGCGGCACGAATACCACAACGTCCACCAAAGTGATCGCAAGCGCCGTGAAACCGATTTCTGCACGTCCGTCCAATGCAGCCTGCCAGCGGCTCTTACCCATTTCCATGTGGCGGTTGATGTTTTCCAAAACCACAATCGAGTCGTCGACCAGGATACCTACCACAAGCGAAAGCGCCATTAACGTCATCAAATTGAGTGAGAATCCTAAAACGCTCATTAAAATGAAAGTAGGGATCATGGATGAAGGCAGGGCCACGAGGATAAACATCGAGCTCCGGACACTATGCAGGAACAGTAACATCACAATGGACACGATCAAAACGGCAAGTCCAAGGTCAAACACAACTGCATCAGCTGAGGCCAATGTATAAATCGACTGGTCAGATGCAATGTTGAATTTCAGACCAGCGGAAGCGTACTGTTTTTCCAAAGTCGTCAAACGTTCGCGGGTCAACTTGCTTACGTCCACTGCATTGGCATCGGATTGTTTCTGGATTTGCAAAGCAACTGAGGGGCGACCATTGATATGGTTTACCGCAGTTGCGTCGGCAGTTCCGTCATACACTTCGGCAATATCTTTCAGGAAAACCTGTCCGCCAGTGCTGTTACGGCCCACAATTACATTGCGCAGATTTTCAACCGTTGTCAGTTTTGCGTCAAAACGAATGGAAAGCTGATCTTCCTGCGTTTTCACCTGACCGGCTGGGAACGAAGTATTTGCATTGTTGATCGCATTGGAAACCTGAGCAATGGACAGGCGATAAGCTTTCAATTTATCCTGACTGATATTCACCTGGATCTGGCGCTCGGTACCACCGATGATCGTCACCTGACCCACGCCAGTCACGTTGGATAGCTGTGGTTTCAGCTTCTCATCGATCAAATCATACAATGCGGAGGGTGAAAGGTTGGCGGTAACCCCCATTCTCAACACCGGGATTTCATCGGTTGAGAACTTGTTGATCACGGGGCGGTCGGCATCGTCGGGCAGAAGTGAAATCACCTGCTCTACTTTACGCTGCGCTTCCTGTTGTGCCAAATCGACGCTGATACCTTGTTTCAACTGGATAATCACAGAAGAAACGCCTTCCTGAGAAGTTGAGTTGATCTGGTCCAAACCTTCAATCGCTGAAACTGCGTCTTCGATGTGTTTGGTAACGTTAGTTTCGACTTCGTCCGCAGCGGCACCGCGGTACGTCGTCATTACACTGACAACATTGGCCTCAAACTTCGGTAAAAGGTTATAGGACAATTGTTTATAGCTGATCACACCAAATAGTATCAACACCGTGAATACTACTATGATGAAGAGCGGTCTTTTTACTGCTACTTCGGTGATTGACATTTTGTTATTCGTTTACTGATGAAAACTATTTAGTGACGTTAACCGCGGCACCTTCGCTGAGGTTGATCTGGCCAGTTGTAATCACCGTTTCGCCTGATTTCAATCCTGACAAAACTTCGATATTATCCCCTACTTCACGTCCTACTGCAATCTTACGCTGCTTGGCAACACCATTTTCGACAGTGTACACGTACGGGTTACGCACACTTTCGACCAATGCACTTCTAGGAATCAACAATGCATTCTGGCTGCTTTTTTGCTTGAATTCCACGGTTACGAATGTTCCGGCACGCAGCTGATTTGAGTTTTTGATAACAATCTCAACCGGATAGTTGTGCGATTCGTCGCCTTGCGGAGCGATGTACGAGATCACGCCGTCGATTTTTTTATCAGGAAAAATGCTTGTACTCACTTCCACGTGCTGACCTTCTTTCAATTTATAAACATCATTTTCCGAGATCATCACCTGCACTTTCAGGCGCGAAACGTCGAGGATCGTTCCTAATGAAGTACCCACGTTTACAAACTCGCCCGGCTCAATGTTCTTTTTGATCACGCGGCCGCTGATCGGCGCTGCAATGGAAGCATCATTGATCTGCTGCTTGATCTGCTCAGCCTGGTTCAATGCATTTTCGTAATTGTATTTGGTATCATTTACCTGAATCTCAGTCGCTGCGTTTCCTGCCAGAAGCTTTGAATAGCGTTCGGTATCCTTTTTCAGTTTATTGATATTCAACTCTGTCGCTTCCAGGGAAAGCTCTTTCAGTTTGCTGTCCACTTTCACAAGCGTAGCACCTTGCGAAACGTAGGTACCCAGGTCGTATTTAACCGACAAGACCTTACCCGCCGAAGTCGCCATAATCTCGGCTTCTTTGAATGGAATCAGACTACCTGTACGCACCAGGTCCTGACTTGTACTGCCTTCCTTTACTGCCACCGCAGTCACCGGAATAGTCACATTTTTGTTATCCGGCATTACTTTCTTCGCGTCCATCTTGGACTTGTTCGCTACCAAACGAAACCCGATTAAGAGTCCGATTATCAGAATGGAGCTTGCTATTATTATTTTCCTTTTCATGGAAGTTTAATTTTGACCGGGTCGCCGGTGCGATGATTGAATGACTGAATGAATGAGTGAATGTTTTCTTATTTTCTATTAATGACCCAATGACTATAAATGACCTAATAACCGTAAATGACCATCAATGATCCTTACGGCAACGCTGTATAAAAGTCATTTAAACTACCCTGCGATTGTTCAAGTCCGAGCTTGGCCTGGTAGTAGCTCAGCATTGAATTGATGTAGTTACTCTGGGCTTCTTTATAGGAAGTTTCTGCATTCAACAAGTCCGAAAGTGTTACGGTACCTTCTTTATATTGAAGTGTCGTCACATCGTACACTTCTTTGGCCAAAGTCACATTGCTTTCGTCGTTTGTCAGGTTCAGCTTCGCTTTTTGAAGCTGGGTTGTTGCATTGTGATTTTGAAGCTCGTAATTCTGCACATTCAGTTTCAGCTGTTCGTTTTGTGTCAAAAGATTCAGATCAGCCTGCTTGTATTGCGCGTCTCTTCTGAAACTGTCAAAAATCGGAATGGAAAGCTTAACGCCAATTGCACCGAAACTAAACCAGTTACCCCACGATTCACCCAGATTCTGTCCAAGAGACTGAATACCATATCTTCCATAAACAGAAAGCTTGGGAAGATATCCGGCTTTGATCCGCTCCTTTTCGATCGCCTGCAATTCCATATTAATATTCTGGATTTTGAAGTCGGTCAGATTAGCTACATCCAGTTTGTCCGGCTCCACTAATTTGAAAGGCTGGCTCAATGGATTGTCAGTCAGCACCAATTGTTCGCCCAGCGGCATTCCCATTTGGAATTTCAACTGGTTCTGAGATAAAATCAGGTTACTTTCCGCCAGTGTAAGCTGGGATTTGATGTTATTCAAGCTCACTTGTGTACGGTCATAATCCACTTTCTTGATTACGCCATTATCTAGCTGCAACTGCAAAGTCCCGAGTATCTGCTGCGTTTTTTCAAGATTGTCCCTTAAAAGATCAATCTGCGCCTGCGTTATGAATACCTGGTAATAAGCATTCGTCACGTTGTAAATGATATTCTCCTTGGTTTTGCGGGAATTCAGTTCCGCATTCTCAACGTTTGGCTTGTTTGCTTTCAAACCAACGAGTAGCTGACGGTCAAAAATCACCTGATCTGCCTGGGCCGAAACGTTCGTCGAGTACTTGGTACCCAAGGCCACACGCCGGTCTTCCCCACCAAAGAGCGCGCCCGGCAACACCGTAGATTGCAGCTTGATGTTATCATCCAATGCACCATTTCCAACTACCTGTGGCAGATAACCCGCCAACGCTTCCCTACCCTGCTGCACCGCTATGTTCTCCTGGTACTGGGCAATCTTTACATTCCCGTTATTCTTTATCCCGTAGGCAATGCAATCTTTCAGGCTCAGCTGGGTTTGCGCCCAGGTATTCCCCGAAGTTGCTGCTATTGTGAGGATTGCAATAATCCATGCTCGTTTCATTTTCTTCTTGTTTGACTTTTGTGGCTAACCCTAATTAGTTGACACCTCTACTGGTGACATATCAACTATTTATATAAATTTTTTTATTTTTCTATGACTGCCGTAACTCTGTCTAAAAACCCCATGAATGTCTTGCGTTCGTCCTCGGTGAAATGCTCCATTACCTGGTTGTCAAATGCAATAACCAAAGCCTGAATGCGCTCGCATACGAATTTTCCACTTGCAGTGAGCGTTACCATATTCTTTCTTTTGTCCTCTATATCACTTTCAATTTTCAGAAACCCGTCTTTATGCAACGTCTGCACAGAACGCTGAATGCCCGCTTTGTCTTTTTGCAGCACATTTGCAATGTCCTGCTGCGTCATCGCATGTTCCTGGAAATATACAACCATTAATATCGGCAGCTGCTCGGCAAGTACCGGAATTCCTTCCTGAACCAACTGCGCATTCATTTTCCTAAATACAACCTTTGTAACGATCCCCAGCTTAAACTGCAGGGAATTCTTCATATCCTCTCTCAAACAGAAAAATTTGTTTAGTACCGTGCTCATGATGGTGCAAATGTAAATTGTGTTGATATATCAACCAAATGTTGAGAAGAAAAGTTTTTTGAAAGGCAAAATCAAATGGTAAGTGGTTAAAATAATCATTGAAGGCAAAAGGAATGAATAACTGAATAGCCGCATCCAGCAAAAAAGCCGCAGAGTGGCAAAACATCGGTAAAAACGGGTACAACGAGGCGCCAATCTGTAGTGAAGCAACATTAAACAAGCGTAATCGCTAAAAGCCGCAGAGCGGCAAAACATCGGTAAAAAACGGGTACAACGAGGTGCCAATCTGTAGTGAAGCAACATCAAACAAGCGTAATCGCTAAAAGCCGCAGAGCGGCAAAACATGGTAGAAATGTACGATCAAACCGAAACGCCAAATCCCGTAGGGATGCGACGACAACACATTTACGCAAAATCGGTGCAAATTCACGTTGGATTTTGCACCGATTTTTACCAATATAACATGCCTGGCGGCATTATTACCGTACGGGCCTTACCTTTCTACTACCGATGTTTTATGCCTGACGGCATTTTTTTGGTCGATTGTTCGTATTACCTCCCCAGCGTTTTAATCAGCATTCCTTTGGTTACTTTATCTGAAAGGCCCATTCCGTTGATGATGGCTAGTTCGTCCATTTTGTTGTCGGGCTGATTGTTGTCCTTCAATGCATCCTTCAAAGATCCGTCGCGTTGGACGGTTTTGATGCGGATACGCTCAGGCTGACGATTCAGGATGTTCTGGTCGGTTACTGATTTGAAGCCTTGTGCTACATTCCTGAATGTACCGAGGTTACCGGCAAAGTTGGCCGGGGCCGCCACACCATGGATCACATAAACGTTTCCTCCATACTGGATCAGCCAGGTTGCCACCTGAATGGAACTGGCTGCTGCCTGCCCCGATTGCGCTTGCGCGACCTGCTGGGAGATCATCGCAATGGCGGGGTTACCGTTAATCGTAGTTTTGTTATTTTCAGAAACCTGTAGACTGTAATTCTTCACCACAGCCTGAGCTGCTTCTTCGAGTGACTTACCTTCTGCCATCGCAAAAAGCATCATCGACTTGCCATCTTTGGACGCCATTTGAAATTGTGCAGGAGAGTTTTCATACTGCCAGCCGCTTGGTACCGGAAACTGGAACCTCAGCTCGGGATGGTAAAACTGATTGTTTTCCACAAAACCCTGTTTAGGATCGGTACCATATATAATCCCTTCGATTTTACGCAGGTAAGCATCGCGGTTGACATTGTACTTGCCAGGGTGCTCCGCCTGGTATTGTGTTGCCAGCTTGTCTACCTTATTCCTCCTGTCGCCCGGATCGGGGTGGGTTGACTGGAAAGTCGGGATCGTTTGCCCGGCTTTTTCACTGATCTTTTTCAAGGTCCCGAAGAAATCAGCCATTTCCTTGGCATCATATCCGATTTTACTCGAATACTCCACACCAATTTTATCCGACTCCGTTTCATGCTCGCGGCTGTAACTTAAAAGCAGCAAACCCAAAGCCTGCTGCGTTTGCTCTGCCAGCCCGCGAACCGTTTCCGACAATACCATACCTGCCAGCAAACCTACTTGCCCGAAGATCTGGGATGTTTGCTGCCGGGCCGAGTGGCGCGCCGTAATATGGCCGATTTCATGACCAAGTACCCCTGCAAATTCTGCTTCATTATTGAAGTGCGCCATGATACCCCTTGTGAAGTATACGTAACCGCCAGGCACAGCAAATGCATTTACAACCGGCGAGTCAACAATGAAGAATTGATAAGGTAAATCTGGTCTGTGGGAGATATTTGCCATTGCTTTTCCTTTCTCATTGATAAAGGATTGCAGGTTTTTATCGTCGTAAATACCCATTGTAGCCACAATAGAAGGGTGTGATTCAGCGCCGAGCGCGATCTCCTTTTCTTTGGACATGAATATGATTTCCTTTTTTCCTGTAACAGGATTTTTAGAACATCCGGTAAACAGGCCTGCTGCTGCAAGACCAAGCAGAATGTGAAATTGAAATTTCATTTTCATACAAACTCGAAAAATGATTGTTATTAAAGGGGTCGGTCCAAAAACGTTTGAGACTCTGAAGATCTGAAAGAATCATGCCAATTCTTCCGGCTCGCAGGACCGTTGCGGCTGCAATTAAATATATTTCCCATTAACTCCGCTTATTCCCTAAATTACGCCCCGGTGGTATAATAGTTGTTGATCAATCAATCCAAAAAGCCCGTCGCCTTTGAAGTACATTTCCCTGACACTATGAATTTGAAAAAGACAACATTCAGTCTCCTGCCGCGCTGGCTCGTCAGGTTTGACTTTTTTGGAATTTTCGAAAAAGATCCGTTCGGCAACTATCTCATATTTAAGAGGTTGCTGATTTTTATTCTGGGCTGGTTTACTTACTACAGATATACAGCTGTCAATAAAATAGAAATAATCGGAGGCGATCAGCTGCTTGACCTGCCTGATCACGGTGTACTTTTCCTGTCTAACCATCAGACCTATTTCGCAGATGTAATTGCGTTCTTTCATATTTTTTGTGCTGTCAAATGGGGCTACAAGGATACGATCCGGCCACCGTTTTATCTCTTTTCCCCTCGGGCAAGATGCTATTATGTAGCGGCGTCGGAAACAATGAAAGAAGGGATTCTACCCAAATTATTCAGCATGGGCGGCGCCATTACCATTGAAAGATCGTGGCGGGCGAATGGAGAAAATGTGAAAAGACAGCTGGATAACTCAGCACAGGACCGTATCGGAATGGGGCTGAGCCACGGCTGGGTAGTGAGTTTTCCGCAGGGGACTACCAAACCGTATGCCCCTGTACGTAAGGGTACCGCCCACCTCATCAAAGAACATCAGCCGATCGTGGTACCTGTTGTGATTAATGGTTTCCGACGGGCTTTTGATAAAAAAGGGCTGCGGTTTAAAAAGCGTAATACGCGTCTTACTGTTCATTTCAAAGCACCAATGCACTTTTTGCCTGATGAATCAGTCGAAGAAATGGTAGATCGTGTCACGAAAGCGATTGAGCAGGAAGCACCAAAAGATGGATTAGCCACTCCGGACAGCCAGCCGGTATAGATTTTTACACATCCATTACATGGGAAAAAAAGTATTGATCACAGGCGGCTCCGGCCTGATCGGAAGACGGTTAACACAGCTTCTGCTCGCAAAAGGCTATGAAGTGGCATACCTCAGCCGGAGTAAGAAAGCAATTCCATCTGTGAAGGTATTTCAATGGGATATCTCGAAAAACTACATTGAAGAGGGCGCATTGGAAAATACGCATTTCCTGATTCACCTGGCAGGTACCGGGGTAGCCGAAAAGCGCTGGACTGACGAACAGAAGAAATTAATTATTTCAAGCCGGGTTGATACCATTCATTTGATTGCAGAGAAATTAAAGGAGAAAAACATTCGTCCCGCTGCATTCGCATCCGCGTCGGGCAGCAGCTACTATGGCGAGGATAGCGGTGATGTGAAAAATACCGAAGACTTCCCGCCGGGAAATGATTTCTTGTCCTATGTTACCATTGAGTGGGAAAAAGCAGCAGATAAGATAACAGAACTTGGAATAAGAACGGTAAAGCTGCGTACAGGCATTGTATTAAGTAATGAGGGCGGCGCATTGAAACAAATCGCTGCACCTGCCCGATTCGGCTTCGGCGCGCCACTTGGCTCAGGAAAACAATGGATCAGCTGGATCCACGTCGACGATCTTTGTAATATGTACATTGAAGCGCTCGAAAATGAGAACTGGCAGGGAGCTTACAATGCCATTACGGATGCAGTCACCAATGAAGAATTTACGAAAGTGATCTGCAAAGTACTGAATAAGCCTCAATGGGCGCCCCATGTACCTGCATTTGCATTGCGCCTCGTTTTTGGCGAAATGGCGAATGTAGTACTGGGAAGCAGCTACCTGATCAGCAAAAGGATCAAAGAAGAGACCGATTTCAAATATCAGTACCCTGATTTGCGGGGAAGCCTGGAGGAAATTTTAAAGTGAACTTCGGCTGTCGGCCGTCGGCTTTCAGCTTTTTCTTACTTAGTATGGCTTCGCTTTTACAAGCAACAAACAAGCCGACGGCCGATTGCTGACAGCCGACAGCTAAAAAATTACTCCTCCTCTTCCTCCTGCGCCGTCAAAACCTGCGCTGTTGCCAGCCACTTATCTCTTTGCAATTTGCCGCGGAAATCGTCCATTACATTCAGCTGAATATTTCCATTGCTGAAAACAGACATTTGTAACCCCACAAAAGAAAGTGCCTCATTAAGGCGGGTTTCAAGCGGCTCGTTGGTGAAAATGCATTCTTTCCAGTACCACTCCATTGTTTCGCCGGCTACTTCTTCCACGATCGCGATGTAATCTTCAACGGAATAGCCTGTGAATGGTTTTCCGAAACGTAGCCAGAGCAACCGCATGACATCGTCGAGAGATTGGCCGTGATTGGTTTTCCTGCGTAAATACAAATCGAGGATCAATGCAACTAACGCACCTTTATGGTAAACGGAAACCTTACGGTTGGGTATTCCTTTTTCGTAGCCGTCGAGCCAAAGGTCAAAGGAAGATTCAGCCAGCGACTGAGATGCATTTGCGCTGTTCTCGAAGTGTCTTTTCATATATACCTGCAACTCTTTTACATAAGTCTCGTCGGTGAAAACACCGGCGCGTTTCAGAAAAAGATCGCCATAATAGGTAGTGCAGCCTTCGGCGACAAAGCAGGTTTGAAAGTAATTTTCTTTGGTAAAATCGTAAGGTAACAACTCCTTTGGCCGGATCCGGATGACATTCCAGGCGTGAAACAGCTCGTGGGAACTTACGCCAAGCAAATCAGAATACAACCCTTCACCTTCATCGTCAGGACCAAGTACGATCATCGTCGAGTTCTGGTGCTCTACGCCATGGTAAAATGCGGTTGGCAGGATGAGGTTAAGAAAATGGTAGTCCTCTTCGGGAAACTCTCCCATTGTCGCGATCTGCTCGCGTGAAAAGCGCCTGAAATCCCGTTCAATGCGCCGCCAGTTGGGTTTCAGGTTTCCATGCATCCATATCTTGAAATGCACGCCACGCACGTAGTACTCACATTTCTGCAAAGTTTCGGAAGCGAGCAGCGGACTGTCAACCAGTTGATAGAAGTCGCGTGCTGCCAGGGTATTTGGTCCGGAGGAAGGTAACCCGCACGCAATCGTATATCCTGCGGGCAGGTCGAGATACACTTCGTAAGGCTCGGAAATCCGGCCTTCGGTATACATGCAAAAGTTGATAAAATTGAGGTACCAAAGCTCCTCGTCAATATAACTGGTACCCGCATTCTGACTTATTGCGTAATACGAATAGTGTATTCTAACTTCTTTCTGGCCGGCTGTTCCAACCTGCCAGCGATCTTTGGTTACTTTATGAATAGGCAGTTTATCTCCGCCGGCTGAAATAGCTTCAATAAATTGAATATTTTTGGCAAAATTTTGAAGCTCATATCTACCGGGCCGCCACGCAGGTAGCTGTATCTCAATAACATCACTGTCTATTTCCGGGATAGTATAGGTAATAAGAATAAGGTGTGACTGGGGCTCTGCGACGGAAATGTGGTAATGCATAAAGGTTACAGTAATATAAGAGGGTCCTGGGCGGGAATAATCTGATAAACCAAAAACAAATGCTGGGTCGTTACCAGTTAACAATACGATAAAATAAATGATTTTAAGATGAAAAGCAAAATCCTCCTGAGCTGCACACTTCTGTTACTTATCCTGACCAGCGTCAATTTATATGCGCAAAACGACGAATACTATCGCCCGGATTCACTGAGAAAGGAAGCTCCCAATCAACGAAAGGATTATACGCCTACTGACACAAACCGGCTTGCGGAAAAGAGAAAAGAAGTTGATTTCAAACAGCTTCCATTTAAGGACAGGCTGCGCGCGGGTGGCGGCTTCGGATTGAGCCTCGGCACATTCACGAACATCAACCTTTCGCCGATGGTTGGTTACGAACTGACGGAAAAGCTGGTCGCCGGTGTCGGAGTGACATATATGTTTTTCAAACAACGCTACTTCGATTCTTATAGCTACTATGGTGGAAAGGGCTTCTTTATGTACAATGTAATCAAGCCCGTGAACCTGATCGCGGAACTGGAACCTTTGAATGTGGTAGGAAATTATCAGAAAAGGCAATGGATCGTATCTCCCATGCTGGGCGCTGCCTACTCCGTACCAACAGGCGGCCGCATTGCCAAGGCGGTTCACTTTACCTTATTATATAATCTGAATTATTACAATCAGGTAGATAACTCTGCCGGACCTGCTGCTGCCATTACCAATTTATCTCCTTACGGCAGCCCGCTGGTTTTCCGCATTACTTTACTTTGATATACAAGCCGAAGAAAGTGGCTTGATTTTTTGTCTTCATTTGAACTCTTCGCGCAAATGGAGACTTTTTTCTTTTATACAAACCACAATTATGGAAAATCCTGTTTTAATATTTGGTGCAGGCGACCTGGGAGTACAGGCGCTGGATATTTTTAAAAGAAATAACGTACTCGTTTACGGACTACTCGACGATACCACGGAATTGCATGGTAAGGAATTTGGCGATGTCAACGTAATCGGTTCCACAGACGATACAGGTTATCTGAGTATTCTCGGATCCAAATGTGAAGCCTTCGTCGCCATTGGAGATAAAGTGGTAAGAGAAAGGCTTGTAGAAACATTGACCGAAGAGTACAAGGTAATGCCCGTGAATGCAGTTCACGACACAGCTATAATTTCCGGAATGTCGGCAATTGGTCACGGCAATCTCATCGGAGCAAAAGTTACTATCGGGGCAAAAACGGTTGTCGGGCACCATTGCCTCATCCAGACGGGCGCGTTGCTGGATACCTCAGTGCGCGTCGGCGACTTTGTTACGATTGGTACTGGTGCTATCATCAATGACCGGGTACTTTTAGGTGATGGCGCATTCATTGGTTCCGGTGCAGTGATAGTGGCAGGAATTGAAGTAGGCAAGAATGCGAGAATAGGCGCAGGATCAGTAGTAGTAGAAAACGTGCCTGCTGGTGCAACCTACTTTGGAAATCCTGCAAGGAAGATTTGACAAAATTCAGTCACATCTTTTTTATTAAAACCAAACACATTACCTTTGCACTCCTTTTTGAGAGAAAAAGTGAAAGAGCTAAGTAAATACAACATAGACATTTACGGTTTGGAGGACAAACAGTATGACTATGATATGGAGTCCGGAAACGCTTTTTTCGAAGACCTGGAACAGGATCTGATCGAGCAAGGGCACTTCAAAACACACGTTGTTTTGAATAAATCAGCCACTATGATCCAGCTTCAGTTCCACACGGAAGGCGCAGTTACATTGACCTGTGACAGAAGTCTTGAAACATTCGAAGAGCCCATTCATTTCGACGAACGCATTATATTAAAGTTCGGCGACCACAATGAAGAGCTTACCGAAGAGATCGAGATCATCAACAGGAACACTAACAGGATCAACGTTGCCCGCTATATATTTGATTTTATAGCGTTGTCTCTTCCAACCAAGAAAATACATCCGAGTCTGCGGACCGAAGATGACGATCTGAACCTGGAAGATGATGACGAAGAAGCGATATTGGTTTACTCATCTGCCGAAAACACCGATGAGCAGCCGGAAGAAGAAGGACCCGTAGATCCGCGCTGGGAAGCCCTGAAAAAGCTAAAAGGCGAATAATAGTCCCCTGCGCCCCGTTATCCGTTGGCTAAAGCCGAACGGAAATGGATGCGATCAATGTAAAATACCCGGATCTGTTGGCTAAGGCCTACGGAAATAGATTATAGTCAATGACCGTCGGCTTCAGCCGACGGAGTTTAAAAAGAAAACAAAAACAATTAGAAATAAAGCATCATGGCACATCCTAAGCGGAGACATTCCACTACACGTCGCGATACACGCAGAGCGCATGACTTCCTTACCGGAAAGCAGCTTGGCACAGATTCAACAACAGGAGAAATCCACCAACTACACCGCGCCCACGTTCACGAAGGCAACCTTGTTTACAGAGGAAAAGTTGTAGTTGAAAACTATACTAAAACAGTTTAGTATCAGTCGGTGAACATATCAATTTCGCAGCAGCCCTATAAAAGTTGTTGCGAAATTCTTTTTTACTACGGCACATCTGCTAAATTTACACCTTCGAGTTCTAACTTATTTGTCTAAAATAACAGCGTGTAAATGAAAATTGCGGTAGATGCTATGGGGGGAGATTTAGCTCCACATGCAATTGTTGAAGGGGTTATCCAAGCCTCTTCTGAGCTACCATCCGAGGCGCGAATCGTTTTAATCGGACGTGAAAATGTGATTTGGGAGATATTCAATCAACACAATTTCACCCCTTCTAATGTTGACGTTGTTCACGCAGAAGATGTGATTGAAATGGGCGAGCATCCTACGAAAGCCCTTTCTCAAAAACCCAATTCCAGCATCGGAGTTGGATTCAAGCTTCTGAAGGAAAAAGAAGTTGACATTTTCTGCAGTGCAGGGAATACGGGAGCTATGCACGTTGGCGCCCTTTTTAGCATTAAGTCAATTGAAGGAATCTTAAGACCCGCTATTGCCGGCTTTGTACCGCAGGTAGGTGGCGGCCATTCCATTATGCTTGATATCGGTGCCAATGCAGATTGTAAACCCGAAGTACTGGCTCAGTTTGGTGAAATCGGCTCCATATTTGCGCAGTACACCTTTCAGATAGAGCGCCCGAGGGTTGCTTTAATGAACATCGGCGAAGAAGAACAAAAAGGCTCGCTCACATCTCAGGCGACCTACCCCCTCCTTCAACAAAACAAGCGCATTAATTTTATAGGAAACATAGAAGGGAAAGATCTCTTCACAAACAAAGCCGACGTCATCGTAACTGATGGCTTCACCGGCAATATATTGTTTAAACTGGGTGAATCTCTGTACGAAATCTCCAAAAAAAGAGGATTTCAGGATGATTTTATCGACCAGACGAACTACGAATCAATCGGAGGCAGTCCTATCATAGGTGTTAACGGAAATGTCATGATCGCTCATGGAATTTCGTCTCCGCTGGCAATCAAGAACATGGTTGGCTGGGCTTACAAACAGGTTAAGTCCAAAGCATATTTGCATATTTCACAAGCACTGAGTTAGTCGGAACCACCTATGATTAAACAGCAACTGTCCTTTTTACCAAAACCTATTCGGATTTTGAATAGTTAATTTATCATGACCCATATAAAAGCCTCTATAACAGGAATACAAGGGTATGTGCCTGATTATATTTTGACGAATGCCGAGTTGGAAACAATGGTTGCGACGAACGATGAATGGATTGTAAGTCGAACGGGTATTAAAGAAAGGCGTATTCTGAAAGGAGAAGGCTTGGGAAGTTCACATATGGGTGCTGAGGCTGTGAGAGGTTTGTTGGCAAAAACAGGCACCGCACCCGCAGAAATTGATCTGTTAATCTGCGCTACAACTACCCCTGATTTCATATTCCCCTGCACAGCTAACCTGATCTGCGATATGGTGGGCATCCGCAATGTAGGAAGCTTCGATATTCAGGCCGCGTGCTCCGGATTTTTATATGCATTGACACTCGGCTCGCAATTCATTGAGACCGGAAAATATAAAAAGGTCATCGTTGTTGGTACTGATAAAATGTCCGCAATCGTGGATTATACCGACAGGAAGACTTGCATCTTGTTTGGTGACGGTGCGGGCGCTGTCTTGCTGGAACCCAATTCAGAAGGTAATGGCATTAAGGATTCAATCATCCGGTCCGATGGTGCAGGGTATCCATACCTGAACCAAAAAGCAGGAGGAAGCCGCTTTCCGCCTACTCACGAAACTATTGAAAAACGCCAGCATTTTGTTTTTCAGGACGGTGCACAGGTATTCAAGTTTGCCGTTACAAACATGGCTGACGTTTCAGCTGAGATCATGGACCGCAACGGCTTGAAAGGTCCCGATGTAAACTGGCTGGTACCACACCAGGCCAACAGGCGCATTATCGAAGCCACAGCTAACAGAATGGGTGTAGGAATGGAGAAAGTGATGGTGAATATCCAGAAGTACGGTAACACCACTGCTGCTACAATCCCGCTCTGTCTCTGGGACTACGAATCACAACTCAAAAAAGGGGACAATCTTATTCTCGCTGCATTTGGCGGCGGTTTTACCTGGGGCTCGATTTATCTGAAATGGGCTTACGATCCGAAATAGGTTACCCCGAATACAGACTTTAATATTAATTTTTGATTATATGGCAACTACTGCAGATTTGCGCAACGGATTGGTGATAGATTTCAACCATGATCTTTTCCAGGTGATTGAATTTCAACATGTGAAGCCAGGGAAAGGCAATGCATTTGTCCGCACCAAGTTGAAAAGCCTTACTACCGGAAAAGTACTGGATAACACCTTCTCTTCCGGCGCGGGTATTACACCGGTACGTGTTGAAAGACATAAATTCCAGTATTTATATAAAGATGAGGTTGGATATAACTTCATGAATGCTGAAACATTTGACCAGGTTTTGATCGATGAGAAGCTGGTTACAAATGCGGATTTGATGAAAGAAGGCCAGGAGGTCGAAATCCTCATCAACACAGAAAACGACGTTGCTTTACTTTGCGAGCTGCCTCCGTTTGTCGAGCTGGTAGTAACTTACTCAGAACCCGGCCTGAAAGGCGATACTGCCAACTCGCCGAAGAAAGCAATTGAAGTCGAAACAGGAGCCCGGATCATGGTACCACTTTTTATTGAGGAAGGCCAGAAGATCAAAGTGGACACCCGTACTTACGATTACGTAGAAAGAGTAAAATCATAACTTTTTGAAATCTGTGAGGTAAATGGCCTTTGCGAGTTGCTTATTATCAAGCCTTTGAGGTTGAGATCACCACAGTTTAAATTTGAATAAATGGAAACCAGAGAAATCCAGAAATTGATTGACTTCATTGCCCAGTCGGGACTTGATGAAGTGAATATTGAAACTACCGATCTTAAGATCAAGGTAAAACGTTACGGTTCGGCTCCTGCAGCATCGCCTACTTCTGTGCCTGCCGCAGTAACTGCCGCTCCTACAACTGCGCCTCCGGTACCTACAACTGCAGTAACGCATTCTGCACAGACTGAACCAACTGCTCAGGCAGAGTCCGGCTCTTCCAATCTGATAACAATTAAGTCCCCGATGATCGGTACATTCTACCGCGCATCCAGCCCTGATACCCCCGCATTTGTAAGTATCGGCGATGAAATCAAACCAGGCAAAGTCGTTTGTGTGATTGAAGCAATGAAGCTTTTTAACGAAATTGAATCTGAAATTTCAGGTAAAATCGTGAAAGTTCTTGTTGAAAACGCTACGCCTGTTGAATTCGACCAACCTCTATTTATTGTAGAGCCCGCCTAAGGCGAGAGACGGTCTGCAAAACCAAATTGATTTTATGTTTAAAAAGATACTCATTGCCAACCGGGGCGAAATAGCCCTGCGGGTTATCAGGACCTGCCGTGAAATGGGCATTAAAACGGTAGCTGTTTACTCTACTGCTGACAGGGACAGCCTCCATGTAAGATTTGCTGACGAGGCCGTTTGTATTGGTCCTCCCCCAAGTCGTCAGTCGTATCTGAGCATTCAAAATATCATATCTGCTGCCGAAGTAACCGGTGCTGACGCAATTCACCCGGGCTACGGATTCTTATCTGAAAATGCCGAATTCTCGCAGATATGTGCGGATTATGGCATCAAGTTCATCGGTGCAACAGCCGCCCAGATCAATGGTATGGGCGATAAAGCCACTGCAAAAGCAACCATGATCCAGGCCGGCGTACCTGTTGTTCCCGGATCCGAAGGTTTGCTGGAATCGATTGAACAAGGTAAAAAGCTTGCAGAAGGGATCGGATATCCGGTTATCATTAAAGCTACTGCCGGTGGCGGCGGACGAGGGATGCGGATTATCAACAAGCCCGATGAATTCGAGAAAGCCTGGAACGATGCACGTACAGAATCCGCAGCTGCATTTGGAAACGACGGCTTGTATCTCGAAAAATTCGTTGAAGAGCCCCGACACATTGAAATTCAGATAATCGGAGATCAGTTCGGTAAGGTTTGTCACTTATCCGAGCGTGATTGTTCTATTCAACGTCGCCACCAAAAGCTGGTGGAAGAAACTCCGTCGCCTATTATTACGCCTGAATTGCGTGAACAAATGGGAGCCGCTGCGATCAAGGGCGCACAGGCAATCGGATATGAAGGTGCTGGAACAATCGAGTTCCTGGTCGACAAGCACGGTGATTTCTATTTTATGGAAATGAATACCCGTATCCAGGTAGAGCACCCGATTACAGAGGAAGTAACTGATTTCGACCTGATCAAAGAGCAGATCAAAGTTGCCGCAGGTTACCCGATTTCAGGACAAAACTATACTCCGAAGCTATACGCAATGGAGTGCCGCATCAATGCAGAAGATCCTGCAAACGGGTTCAGACCAGCGCCGGGAAAAATCACGAACTTACATTTTCCAGGTGGTCACGGGGTGAGGATTGACAGCCACGTTTACAGCGGCTACACCATTCCTCCAAACTACGATTCAATGATCGCCAAGCTGATCGTCAGCGGGCAGTCACGTGAAGAAGTACTTACCCGTATGAAGCGAGCATTGCAGGAGTTTGTGATAGAAGGAATAAAAACGACTATCCCATTCCATATCAAATTGATGGACGATCCGGGTTTCAAATCAGGGAATTTCACTACGAAATACCTTGAAACATTCGACTTTAAGTCGCTTTGAAACTGAATACAATACAAAGCAAAACGCCGGCTAAGTTCCCTTGGCCGGCGTTTTGCTTTAATAGCGTAGTCTTAACTGATTATTGCCAGCATCTTGTAAGCTGCATCCATACCTTCCCTGATCGTCCTCACAGAAGGAGTTCCGTGGTAGTATCCTGCGAGATGAAGCGTATCGTAGGCTTCATTCAGATACGAGAGCAGTGTTTTGTTATATTTCCTCAGCCTGCATCTGTAATCTTCAATGCTTTTCGGCTTGACAAATTTACTCCCTTCTTTACGTTTCAGATATTCATCCGCGATCATCAATGCCGCATTGTAGGCTGTTCCCGATGCCATTTGAACGTATTTGATATCGTGGTACTCGCTCCCTTCTTTCCTTGCCTTTGTAGTTAATATCTCCTTCGCATTTGAAAGGTACCTGTCGATTTCCTGATGCTGCATGTGTGTACTTCCGGTTTAAAGTTCATGTAAATGCAAGTTAGTCAATTATAAAACTTAAATCAGAATACATGATCTTGGACCATTTATCGATTATCCACCGGAAAATACATTGAGATTTCAAACCACCGCTGGCAGCGAATAAGGTGCGCGGTAATTCCTCGTCAGCAGCTTGTTAGCGTCTTCGTCTCCAATGAACTTCTCGGTTTTTGGATCAAAGGTCAACGCTTTTCCTGTTCGGTAGGCAATGTTTCCCAAGTGTGCGAGCCCGGATGATAAGTGAGCCGTCTCCACAGGGGCATTCAACAGTTTCCGGTCTTTCGCTACCACAGCGTCAATGAAGTTCTTGTAATGATCTCCACCTGCTTTGCGGGTCGGTCCGGGCTTCTTCTCTTTTCCCAAAAATGTCTCATAATAATCGTAGCCTTTCACAACCATGTAACCCTCAGATCCATAGAAGATATTGCCGATCCCCGCGCCGCCTTCATCGTTTGTCATCCAGGGACGTACTTCAAACTCGATCATCTTTTTCTCTTTCGGATAAACGAAAGATGAAGTCAGCAGCTCGGGTGTTTCCTTCGCATCGTTCCACAAAAACTTGCCTCCGGAAGAGGTGATTTTTTCGGGAAATGTATCTACCCCCAGTCCCCACATGCACATATCCGTTTCGTGGATTCCCTGATTGCCAATATCTCCATTCCCATAGTTCCAATGCCAGTGCCAGTCATAATGCACGTAGTTTTTTGAAAACGGCTTCATTTCGGCAGGTCCTGTCCACAAATCGTAGTTTAATCCCGCGGGAATCGCCTCAGTTCCTTTATCACCAATATCCGGCCGCCATTTGTAAACCAGCCCTCTCGCCATATATACTTTCCCGATCAACCCGTCGCGCAAGTGTTTTACAGCTTCCTGCAATGCCACCGAACTGCGCAGCTGAACTCCGTGCTGCACAACACGTTTGTACTTATGCGCGGCTTCTACCAGTTTGCGCCCCTCATGAAGATTGTGCGAACCCGGCTTTTCCACATATACATCCTTCCCGGCCTGGCAGGCCCATATAGCAGCCAGTGCGTGCCAGTGATTGGGCGTCGCGATACTTACTGCATCAATGGATTTATCTTCAAAAACCTTCCGCAGGTCATTTTCTGTCTTGACCTTCTTACCCGTCTTTTCTGCAAATTCCTTGGCTCTCAGCTGCACAACATTGTTGTCAGGATCACACAAAGTAGCTACCTCCACATTGGCCAGGTCGTTGAAACCGGCTATGTGGCTCTTTCCTCTTCCATTAACACCCAAAACAGCTACTCTCACACGGTCATTTGCACCGAATGCACTTGCCGGCACAATGTAAGGGATCGATAATGCAACAGCCGCACCTGTTGAATTCTTGATAAAATCCCTCCTGGAAACTTCATTTTCGTTTTTCATATTCAAGAGTTTAAGACCAGATTACCTTATAATATTTCTGACTACAAAAGATCAATAAATGCGCAATTGCTTTTTGGATTAATGCTAATGAGAAGTACGATTGATTGCTACTTTGGTACTATTACTTTACATGATTTGTATGATCCCATATGCACTTACCGTCAGAATAGAAACCACACTGACCCAGAAAAAAGCATCGTACAGCAGCGAGGGCTTTAATGCACCCGGCAAATCACGGAATCGGAACACGAGGGATACGTAAACAATAAGCAGCAGCAAAACAGAGGTAGCAATGCCGCCCAGTGTTACCATCATGACAGGCGATTGAAAAAATAGAAATAACACGCACCAGACAACAGGCAAAGCCCAGGATAGAATACCAATTGTTTTACGCTGACTGGCTTCAGTATCAAATTTTATCCAGCCCAGTTGTCCGAAAGCGTCACCCCAAACACGCGCCCAGCTGGCAGTTGCAGTAAAAAGGGTTGAGTACAAGACAAAGAATGCGCCGACCAAAAAGAGGTTCTTAGCCCAGGGGCCCAGTGTCTCAGTGAATATCCCGGACAATGTTTCAACCATCTTATATCCTTCCGGAACATTACCCTGACTGTGCAAAACTGCTGCTCCCAGCAAGTAAAAAGCCGCAGTGACGATGGTATATACGACCATCGACAAAACAGCATCCAGATACATGACATCAAACCAGCCTTTTGCCCGCTCGCTCCATTCCCTGCTGTTGTCGTTTGGACCGGAATAAGCTGCGTAGCCTTTTTCAATGCACCAATAGTTGTAGTACATAATTTCGTCGCCGCCGACTCCCGTAATGCCGAATGCACCGAATGCAGCTGCGACCATTCCTGCGGGAAGTGTGAATTCAAGTCCGCTTTGGATATCCGGCCATTTAATGGCGTATTGCGTATCCTGTAATAGGAAGAGGGAGATCAGTATGACGGAGGTAAATAGCATAATCATTACCAGCGAGCCTTTTTCAACTACGCTATAATTCCCTTTGTACACCCAAAAAGAGGTTAGCAGAACAGAGATCACCGCCCACGCATTAACAGGTATACCAGGCCACGCCATGTGCAGCACAATCGCAACTCCACCTACAATGCCACCTACCTGTAACAGTTTCAAGCCTTGCAGCGAGAGCCACAGCCAGATACTCCAATGTGCCTTTCCAAGCCTCAATCCAGGCAGCTGGTTGAAGTTATGCATGATGAAAGTGCCTGAATAGATTGCGTTCTTACCGAATTCGAGCTGTAAGGCAACCTTTGCCAAACAACTGAGAATGATAATCCAGAACATGACAAAGCCTGCCTTTGCCCCTAATGCAGTAGTGGCGATAAGCTCGCCGGAGCCAACGATGGCGGCGGACAGGATAAAACCAGGCCCGAGATAGCGGAGCCTGCCAAAGAATGTAGTGGGAGGATTCAGGATTTTGGCCATTGCAAAAATGCTTTTAGCCAAAAGCCTGATTTTGAAGTTAGTTACTTCATTGTCACAAATTACCCACAGCCTGGTGGATCTGTTTGACGGTATCTATGTAGTTATCCTCATTCGGCAGCCCGAAAAGTGATTTCTCTTTGATGATATGCGCTACATTCTCAGGAACGAGCTTTTCCCAGCCGGGCTCGCCGCGCTTGATCTTTTCAAGTACACTGTCCGTAGTAATGTGCATGTGCTCCTTATTGTAGTTCCGGATATCCTCAATTTTATCATTGATGATCAGATACTGGAAAAGAGGTTGCAAATGCGCAGGTACCACGAAGTTTTCGCAACTGTAAACCGATCCGTCGGGCTGTAATGTGGGGTAAATAAACAGCTTCACTTTGCGGCTGAACAGCGTGGCAAAAGATTCGAGAATGCCGCCCGGGAGGAATTCATAATGCTTCTCCTCAAAAATATCCTGCAAGCTCGGACTACCTAGCAGCAAGCCGGCTTTCAGCTTGGTAAGTCTGGAAAGATAAGCCACCAGCCTGTAATATTCGTGGTGGTTTGATATCATTACCATGTGCCCCAACGAACACAAAATATCCACCCTGTCAAGAAAATCCTTTTCGTCGATATCCCGGTCGCCGGCTTTCAGGTTGTGCAGCGTGAGCTCGGATATCAGTACAACCTTGGACTCGTCCACATCAGGCTCGGCGAGAAACTGCTTTTGTCCATTGCTGATCAGGTCGATATGCACATTGGTGATCGGACGTAACCGGCCGCGCATCATCAGAATGTGCTTTTTGTACAAAGCTTCCGAGGGCTGCAAAACACCGCCGTCGCTACCGAACAATGCAGCGTCCGTAAACCCGTTTTTTACAAGCCGCAGACTCATCAGCCGGTTATCAACCTTCGCAAAGTCCGGCCCGCTGAAACGTACCATATCTATTTCAATGCGATCCGTTGTCAGATCGTCCATCAGTGAAAGCAGCAGTGTTTCAGGAGATTTATAATAAAAGAAGCAGCCATACATCAGGTTCACTCCGATAATTCCGAGTGCCTGCTGCTGAAGTATATTTTCATCGTCGCGCATGCGGACGTGGATAACAACATAGTTGGTGGGCCCCATGGGCGTTAGCTGAAACTGCAGACCGATCCAGCCGTGCGACTCGTTGGTCTTCTGGAAGTTCAATGCAACAACTGTGTTAGCAAATGCAAAGAACTGGCTGTCAGCGCCACGTTTCTCAGAAAGTCGCTTTTCTACAAGATTATATTCGCGATTCAGCATTTTCATCAATCGCGATTCTACCACATATCTTCCACCCTCTTCCGTACCGTAAATTGCATCGCTGAAAGTCATATCATAGGCTGACATCGTTTTGGCAACTGTCCCCGATGCGCCTCCTGCCTTAAAAAAATATGCTGCTGTTTCCTGCCCTGCCCCGATCTCCGCAAAAGAGCCATAAATCCTGCGATCAAGATTGATTCTTAACGCTTTTTGTTTTGTACCAAGATTTTTTTCGTACATAACTTTTATATGAATTAGATGAACGGCTTACATGTAAATATAAAAAAAATACACTCGATATGTAACTACATTTGGTTCGCGTATATATTCAAAATGGAAAAGTTCTAAAATTTATTGCCAAAAACAGACGATTTTAAGTCACAAATCAATGGAAGAGCTACCCTATCTGTTTACTTACGGAACTTTGAAAAACGGGTTCAAAAATCCGGTTGCGCAAATGCTGCACGCACATTCGCTGTTCATTGATGAAGGCTTTTTTTATGGACTTTTATACCAGGTGGAGTGGTATCCCGGCGCAATTTTCACGCCTGACAGTACATCGAAAGTTTATGGGGAAATTTTCCAGCTGACATCGCCGGAGATACTGCGTGAGCTCGACGAATATGAAGATGTTTTGGAAAACGAAGCGGCAAGTTTATACCTCAGAATAAAGATACCTGTGCATTTGCCGAATGGAAACTGTCTTGAATGCTGGACGTACATCTACAACCAATCCGTACAAGATTTAAGGTTAATAGAAACAGGCATTTTCAAAGCCTAGCCCCTCACTTTTTCGCCAATCACACGCAGCCCGTCGAGCGTAAGCTTATTGTCAATTTCAACAAATTCATCTTTCAGGGTTTCGATAATGGACGAAAGCCCGCCTGTTGCCACGGCAATGCATTCACCGCCAAGTTCTTCACGAATGCGGCTGATCAAAGACTTTACCAATCCCTCATAACCCAATAATATACCTGCCTGGATCGCCTCGGTAGTGTTTTTCCCAATCGCCGTGGAAGGAAGCACAAGCGGTACTTCGGGCAGTTGGGCTGTGTTTGCAAACAGCGCTTTCACTGCTGTGACAAGACCGGGCAAAATGGCTACGCCCAGGATCTTGCTGTCTTTGGACACGGTAGTAAATGTGAGCGCAGTGCCAAAATCCACGACGACACAATTTTGCTGGTACCGTGATCTTACAGCCACTGCATTGGCGATCAGGTCTGCCCCTATCTCGTGCGGGTGGTCGATTTGTATTTCAAGATCAGGATAAATGTCCGGACCGACTACAATGATATCCTCTCCAAACAGTGACCGCAGCATTTTCAAAATTACGGGCGTTAATGCGGGCACAACGCTGCTCAGCACTACCGTTTCCATATCGCCAAACCAGAGTCCCGCTTCCAGGAAATGCAGCCGCAGCCTGGATTCATAATGCGACTCACTTTCCTGCGGCAGCGACCGCATTCGCCAGAGATGCTCCCAGGAGCCAAATTGATAAAGTCCGAAAACCGTGTCGGTGTTGCCGACATCTACCGCTAACAGCATGAAAAGATCATTTACGTGTCGGAGCAAATAAAGACATTATTCAAATAAAACCAGATCATTCCCAGCTTTAACATCTGTTTCTTTTTGATTATCTATAATTTTATCAAAAAAAGAATCGATCAAACTGGCCGGACCCGGCAAGCACATACCTATATCTACCTGGATAAACATGTCTTTTTATACCCGCTTTTGCACCTGTATAATCCTCCTTCTAAATACCTGCTTTTTATCCGAAGCAAGCGCTCAGGCAATTCCGGAATGGCAGGATCCGCAGGTGATCAGCATTAATACAGAAAAGCCCCACGCCGACTTCACGCCTTACCCAGATGAAAAGAGTGCGTTGACGATGAGCAAGAAATCACCGTTTGTCCAGTCACTGAATGGTACCTGGAAGTTCAAATGGGCGTCACATCCTTCGAAAGCACAGCTTAATTTCTTTGATCCAAAGATGTCTGATGCCAGCTGGGATAATATCCCCGTTCCGTCCAACTGGCAGGTAGTGGGCGCGCTGGAGGGCCGTAAATACGATCGCCCGATTTTTTCCAATATCAAACATCCATTTAAAGCAACTCCGCCGCGCATTACGGCTGATACCAATGCGGTAGGTATGTACCGGACTACGTTCACGGTTGCGGCAGATCATAAGGATAAGCAGATATTCCTGCAATTCGGCGGCGTACAGTCGGCTTGCTATGTGTGGCTGAATGGCGTTGCAATCGGTTACCACGAAGACGGTATGACGCCGTTTGAATTTGACGTAACAGAAGATGTAAAACCCGGACTCAACCACCTGGCCGTAGAGGTAATCAATTGGTCGGACGGAAGTTACCTCGAAGATCAGGACTACTGGCGCCTTTCAGGTATTTTCCGTGACGTCAACTTATTGATTTTACCAAAAGTAATCCTCACCGACTATTCGGTTAGAACAACCCTGGACGCGAACCACGAAAACGCAACGCTGAAATTAAGTGCCTATGTTAAAAATTACAGCGAACAGGCAATCCACGCACACCAGGTATTATTCACCCTGTACGATGCTAATAAATCGGTTGTTACGACGCCGGTAAGCCAGATGGTAGGTACCCTGGAAACCGGCAAAGAGGGTGCTGTGCGGGTGGATGTACCGGTAGCTGCGCCCATTAAATGGAGCGCTGAGACGCCTTACCTATATACCCTCACCGTGCAGCTGATGAATTCGGACGGAAAGGTACTTGAAACGGCAAGTCAGCGCGTGGGATTCCGGGATGTGAAAATCAAGGGCGGACAATTACTGGTCAATGGAAAAGCGATTACGATCAAAGGTGTTAACCGCCACGAATTTGATCCTGAAACCGGCCGCGTGATCAGCCACGAGTCGATGATCAGGGACATTACTTTGATGAAGCAGCACAATATCAATGCAGTGCGCACTTCGCATTACCCCAATGTTTCTGAATGGTACGATCTCTGCGATCAATACGGATTGTATGTAATTGACGAAGCCAATATTGAAAGCCACGAACTTTGGCGGCAGAACATTATTCTCGACGATAACCCGCAATGGAAATCAGCATTTCTGGCGCGCGGAAATGCAATGGTGGAAAGGGATAAAAACCACCCCTCGATCATCATCTGGTCGCTGGGGAATGAATCGGGAATGGGGCAGAATTTTGTATCAATGGCTGACTTTATCCGCCTTGCCGATCCTACGCGCCCTATTCATTACGAAGGCAGAAAGGATTACAAACCCACTACACTGAGCAGCTTTGATATTATTTCGGTCATGTATCCGTCGACTCAGGATATGACGGAGCTGGTCAAAAAAGACAAGACCCGGCCGCTTATTGTGTGTGAATACGCGCATGGAATGGGCAACAGCATTGGTAACCTGAGCGAATACTGGAATCTGATTGAGAAGTCGCCAACTATGCAGGGAGGCTTTATCTGGGATTGGGTTGATCAGGGTTTACAGCTGAAAAGACCTGACGGAACTGTTTACTGGGATTATTTCAACTACATCGACGGCGCCAATGCAGGCGACGGACTGATGAATCCGGACAGAACCCCGCAGCCGGAATTAAGTGAGGTGAAAAAGGTATATCAGTATATTAAGTTTGAAATACCCGACACTTTGCGGCCCGGGCAAACGCAGGTGACGATCGCAAACAAATACGATTTCCAGTCACTTGCCGGCTACGAGTTAGTATGGTCTTTACAGGAGAATGGAAAGGCGATAGGAAAAGGCGGGACGATAGCGAATCTGAATATCCCCGGGGGACAGAAACAGCAGATCAATATCCCATTCGAACTGCCGGCCACACCAAAGCCAAACAGCGAATACTTTCTGAATCTGAGTGTGAGGTTGAAGGATACTGCGCTCTGGGCTGCGAAAGGCCATGAAGTGGCCTGGCACCAGGTACCTGTTGTGAAACCAGCTCCGGAGCTTCCCGTTCTGAATTTGTATGGAGAAAGACCATTGCGCGTGGTGCAGCTGAGCGCTGGTCGCGTTCAGTTGAGCGGCGACGATTTTTCGGTTACGTTCGATAAGAATGCAGGCCGCATTATTTCTTTCAAAAACAAAAAAGAGGAAATGCTGGAAGCGGGGCCTTTCCCTGATTTCTGGCGGGTACCCACTGATAATGACGAAGGCGGCGGCGCTGAAAGCTATGCCAGCCGCTGGCGCAATGCAGGGTTGGATACATTGGAAATTACGTCCGCCGATATCAAAACCCAGCGCCTTACTTCACAAGCTTACCGCGTTACCCTTACCCAAAAACTGAAAAGCCTCAAAGGAGAAATGGCGGTGAGTTCGGAGTACATTGTATATACCTCCGGGGACATTTACGTACAGAACACATTCACGCCAACGGGCGAGTGGCCGCCGCTGGCTAAAGTCGGATTTCAGCTGCAAATGCCCGCCGCTTTTAACAAAACCCAATGGTATGGAAACGGTCCTCACGAAACTTATGCAGACCGGAAAACAAGCGGGAAAGTAGGTATATACACAGGCTCGGTTGCCGATCAGCATTTTCCGTACATTACCCCACAGGAGAATGGAAACAAAACAAATGTGCGCTGGGCAACCGTGGTGAATGCAGAAGGTACCGGCTTACTTGCGGCCAGCGACTCGGCTTTCAACTTCAACGTACATGACTATACGGACAAGGATTTGCTTGCAGCCAAAAAGCGCGCCGCTGTTCTGGCGCGCGGCACTTCCACGACCGTAAACATCGATCTTGCGCAAATGGGATTAGGTGGCGACGACAGCTGGTCGCCCAGGGTACACGAAGCTTACCTGCTTCCGGCCAAAACCTATTCGTACAATTTCCGGCTGAAAGCGATCAACAGCACTTCCAATATCGACCAGATCCTCAGCTCCCAGCTTCCGTTCACTTCAAAAACATCACGCAGCAATGCAACAGCGACTACTGAACCAGGGAATGCGCCGGTTGCCAGCGAAGAGGAATTGGAAGAAGAGGAAATTGCAGAGCCGGTTCAAAAACCGATTGTCAGAAAAGCGCCTGTGCGGAAATCGCCGGTCAGGAAAAAGAAATCTTCCCGCCAGCGACGCAGAAGATAACTTTCACTTTTTAGCGGCTGTTAAAACGTACTCCGTCTTCACCTGGATTACCTGCGCAATCTTGACAAAAACCACCTGCGGGACTTCGATTTTGTGATCCGTAAGCGGGACTTCGAAATTGGAAGTAATGGTGATTTTATCTCCATCCACTTTCATTTTACCCTTCAAAGTCCGCTCTTTGGTAACTCCGTGCACTGTAAACTTGCCAGTCGCTGAAACATCATACTGGCCGTTTTTGGCGTAATCTGGTGCATTATCGATTTTCCCTGTGAATGTAGCAGTTGGGTATTTTTCGGATTCAATGTAATTCTCATTGAAGTGTTCCTGCATAAGTTTATTAGGGAAAACGAAGTCGCGCATGTTCATCCGGATCGCCATTTCTCCATTCGCCGTATTCAAAATAGCCTGGCATTTCTTGTTATCCGCATTGATGTTTTCCAAAGGAGTTTCCGATGAAAAACGGGTGTTTCCAGCCGAAGTCGAGAACTTACCTCCCTGTGCAAAAGCCTTTGGGAATGACATAGCGATCCCGAGCACGGTCAGGAACACCGCGCATAATATGTGCTGTTTCATAGTTTGTTATTGATCAGTTGATTTCGACCTTCTATTGTTTTTATCAAAACTGAAAGTCCGCGAGATATTGAACCCGTAATGAATATCACCCTTGCCCCAGGAACCTGTCGTTTCACCAATGAACTGCTTTTCGATCATACCGAGCGAGTTGGTAAAGTGAAGCTGGAAAACGTGTCCGCCCGTCTCGATATCCACTCCGAAAGACATAGAATCATAGTAAGGCGCAGCACGTGTGTTCTTCTCACGGGCCGTGTAAAAGTATTCTCCATTGAGCGAAACGCGTTTCGAAAGCTTGAACCTGCCTCCTATCCCCACAGCCAGCAGCAACTTTTCATCGCCGGCTATTTCAGGTTTGTTTCTGAATAAATAAGTGGGTGATAGTTGAAGCGAAAGTCTTTCCCCAAACTTGCGGGCGATCAGCACCTGGGCGGAGTAATACAGTTTATCCTGAAATTCGAGCTCCTTATTGACAGTTGCCACGCCGGTACCTCCGAAAATAGTAACCGAAACCGGAATGGAATGCGCGCCTGAACTTTGCTTCAACAACTTATATTTTCCAAAAAAATCATACACCTTCTGGGAAGTACTGCGGCCCACTCCGATCATGAAGTCGTCGGTTACGCCGTATTCAAATCCCATTCGCATCGTGGCCTGATCAAGACCAAAAAATTGGTAAGCGCCTGAGTTCAGCCGGCCAAAACGGTGTGAGATCCGGAAGTCGAGGTGCTTCTTTTTCATCGTTTCCACCGAGTGTCCATTCACAACGCGGGTCGATTTGAAAGTAGCCGTGACGGGTACCCGCTGCGCACTATCCTGTTTGGAAAGTTCGTTCAGCAGATCATCCTGAGCATAGAGGTTTGTTGTACAAACCACCAACGGTAGTACAAAGCGGAGCATTTTCATAAAATCAGGAATGTTATGCGGTAACTGTAACAGTGTTGCCGTCGGTCGACAGGCTGGTCTTGTAAGTTTTGAGTGCCGTTGTGGCAGGGCCGTTCTCCACAGCTCCGGTTGTTGAAAATTCAGACTGGTGATTCGGGCACCAGAAGTCATTTTGCGACAGGCGGTATTGTACATTGGTACCCTCGTGCGTGCATCTCCTTGCGAGTGCCACGTAAGTGCCCGCCTCGGTAAATGCCACGATGGTATCTCCGATGATCTCGAACTTGCCTTTCGTTTTCAGGTTGCTCACTTTGGTCAGATCAATCGTGAAGTTGATCGCATTGCCCGTTGTATTCCCGGAAATTCCGCTTGGGTCAACTACCGGATCCACCGGCGCGGGATCATCTTCGCTGCTCGACCCGCAGGCTGTCATTGTTGTACCAATGCAATAAAATGCCATCAGCGTTGAGGTACTCAGTCCCAGACTCCTCAAAAACTCTCCCCGCTTCATTTTCTCTTGGTTTGTAGTCTCCATGGTGAACAGTTAAAATTTAAATTAGCAGTTATGATTTGGTATCGGTAATTCCGGGTTTACCTGAATGCAGGTACATAGCGAACTGAAATCCATGCGCCGGCAGTGAACAGGTTCACTTTCCCATAGCCCACTCTTTTCAGCGGCATTCTTGCATAAGGTTCGGCAACAAGAGAGAGCTTATCTGTCATCCTATATTCATATCCGGCAGAAGCATTCAGGTGACTGAAAAGGTACCAGCCTGTTTTCCCTTGCCACCCGTTATACTTGATGTGCGGGTCATTCGGATACTCGTAGTTGTACTTATACTTCTCGCCCCGCATATAGTAAGATGACAGGCCTGATCCGGCAAAAATCCTTGACCTTCTGCCGGAAACAATGTCGTATCTCAGGTTCAAAGGAACTTCCAGCACTTTACAAACGCCCTCAATACTCTCCGGCTTGGTATAGTAGCCCCACTTGGGATTAAGAATGTAGTCGCCGGCATTAGCGCGGTAGTCTTTCCTGCTCCACACTGCCCCTGTCTGAACAAAGAGCCTGGGCAGCACAGACAGCTCAGCCAGCATTGATACTGCGGTTCCCGGCTTGGTAAGCTTTTCACCGCCAACCGTGCTCAAATCAGGCGAATAGCCAAATCTTACCGCCCATTTTGCCTGCGGCACTACCTCCTTTTCCTCTACACGAGCCGGTGCTTTTTCTGGCATTTCAAAGGTTACTTCCCGCTGCAAATGCTTACTGTTCCAGCTTGGCTGCCTGTTTCCGAGCATGACCGCAGCAACCCGCATTCGCTCCCCGGCATTGTCGTTGCCGGCTGCATTTACCTGTTCATCCGTCGACAAGGTGCTCACATTTCGCTTTGCAGCCGCACTTTGCGCGCCTTCGCCCGCGATGTTGGTAGCGCCATTATCCGCACCCGTTCTCTTTCTTTGGGTTAATGCGGTTTCTGATAAAATAAGAGCCCCGTCGCCTCCTCCCGTCTTTGAGCGGTTAGGCTCTAAGTACACTCCGCCTGCCTTAGATCGGCTCCGGGGCAATAATGGACTGCTTTTTACATCAGCAGTTTTCAAATCTGATCGAGAGAGTGGCTTACCAAATGTATTTTCAGGATTTCCTGTCGCTACCCTGTTCGCATTTTTGTTCAATTCTGTCTCAGTACCTTTCTCAACGTTTACTTCTTCTTTATCTGTTTCAGCAGCATTTGCATTGGTGTGAGCTGCTGCTAATGTATCTGCATTTGTAAGTGGCGGTTGCATTGCTGCTGCCGGTTCCGATTTTTCAGGCAAATTCCTTGTTACGCTATCCTGTACCACATTTACAAACTTCGCATCTCCGCTCTGAGCTCCATTGTCACGCCACAGGTATCCCACAATTCCTGCCGGGATCAGCAACAGCAATAAGCCAAGCGGCCACCACTTTCTCAACCATGATCCACTCGTCTGCCCATCCTGCTGGTCAAGCTTCTTCCTTAGATTATTCCAATCTTCCGGATCATACTGCGGATCAAACTCTTCTGATGACTTTCTGAAGAGTTTGTCCAGTTCGTCATCTGGTAACTCTATCATAATCGTCAATATTGATTTTGGATAACATTTCTCTTAGTTTTTCTCTTGCACGCGACAAATTTGATTTTGACGCCCCAACCGAAATGCCCAGCTGTTCTGCAATTTCTTCGTGTGTATAGCCGTCAATGACCGATAAGCTGAAAACAACCCGGTAGGAGGGTGTAAGTTTCTGGATCAAACCCATAAGCTCTTCGTGAGAAAGGCGGCTGATAACTGTTTCATCTACGGACACATTCTCCGCAAATTCCACATTTTCAAATACATCCCTCCGAATTTCCTGACGGTAATGGTCAAGTGCTGTATTAATAATGATCCTGCTCAACCACGTCTTGAATGAACGTTCCGTATCAAAGCTTTCCAGCTTGGTAAAAACCTTAAAAAAAGAGTCGTTAAGTATCTCTTTGGCCTCCTCCCGGCTGCGTGTATAGCGCAAACAAATGCTCATGGCGTAGCCGTAGAACTGTTTATATAACAGCTCCTGACTTCGGCGGTTTCTCTGTAAACAGCCGGCGAGTAGTTCATGAAGAACGGCGGAGTTATACTCGGGCATGCTATTTGCTTTTTATCCCTAATACGGGCGAACAGACGACAGGGTTGCTTTACTTGTAGGAGAATTTCAAAAAAGTTTGTAACTATTTGATATAAATACTCTTACAAGAAAAATAAACACGAGTTTTCAGCACTGACCCCTTTGTAAAACACCGGAATTTTTACCATTTTCGTATAACAGCGTAAATTCATATAACAGCGTAAAATATTCCCCAATATTTAATCTGCTCCACAGGGAGACGTGCGTTTATGTTTAACTATACTCCTGGCCTTAATACGGTCAAAAAACACCGGTTTGCGGAACTGGATTCATTACGGGGGCTTGCGGCGCTAAGTATTGTCATTTTTCACTTTTCGATCAACAATAACAAGCAGCTACTGGGCTGGGAATTCAGCTACGGCGTTACCGCGGTTGATATTTTCTTCATGATCAGCGGCTTTGTTATTTTTCAATCCATTGAAAATACGAAAAAGTGGCAGGATTTCGTGGTAAAACGTTTTGCACGTTTGTACCCCGCATTCTGGTACTGTATGCTGATTACCGCTTTCGTCGCGGTACTTGTAGAGCCACTTAATATCAATCCCACGCGCATACTTGCAAATGCTACCATGGCGGCTGCTTATTTCGGTATGGAAGACCTCGACGGGTCGTACTGGACCTTATTAGTGGAGCTTGTATTCTATCTGTGGATCCTTGCGGTGTTCATTTCACACAAGCTTAAAAGTGTGGAAAAAATTGGCGCACTCACGATCGTTGCGATTATTGCATTTCATTTTTTCAGCGCATACTACCTCAGCTTTTATGCATTTGCGATCAAAAAGGTCCAATTGCTGAACCACTTTCCGCTGTTCTTCTCGGGAATCCTGTTTTTTAGACTGAATGGCGGCAAGAACATCAGGCAGAATCTGCTACTGATGGTTTTCAGTGTAGCGGCGGCGTTTTATCTGCATGATAAGGGCGGCACCTCGCAATACCACATCTCATTTCTGGGGCACTGCATCGCGATTACATTGTTTCACATCATCTTCGCACTTTTCCTGACCGGTAATCTGAAATTCATCAATCAGCGTCCGCTGTTCTTCCTTGGGAAGATCTCTTATTGTCTGTATCTCATTCACCAATATGTGGGATTGCAGATTATTTCAAAGCTAACTACCAACCTTGGATTGAACATTTATCCCGCTCTTGTGCTGACAGTAGGCTTATGCATTTTGGTGGCGCACCTGGTAACCCGGTTTATAGAGGTTCCCTGCTACGAGCTGGTCAGAAACTGGTACGAGCAGATGCGCAAGCCGGTATATCGCCAGCAGGACCAGGACCTTGTGGTCCATTAACAGCAGCTTTTTTTGCGGCACAGCAGCCATTGATTTATTAATTACTTTTGCTGCCTGATATCCAAATGCATATCCTGGTGAGTACCACTGCGGCGCTCACGCAATATGTCCGATTCCGATGGCTACAAATGAGCAAACCAATACACCCACTTCTTTCTTTTCAATCCGGAAAATCAGCTGGGCGGGTCTAAAAACCACAGTAAGTCTCTTCAAATACCTCCGGCCCTACCGCGGGATGTTTTTTATCGGGCTTATTTTTCTTGCATTATCAACAGGCACTTCCCTTGCATTTCCAAAACTCGTAGGCAGCATTATCGAAGTGATCGAAGGTAAATCGCCTTACACGATCAACCAGATCACGATGTTCCTGTTCGTCATTCTGGTCTGCCAGGCTGTGTTTTCCTATTTCAGGATTTACCTTTTTACCAAAGTGAGTGAAATGGCGATGACAAACATTCGCCTGGATGTTTTCAGCAAAATCATCACACTTCCGCTCACATTCCTGGAATCCCGGCGCGTAGGCGAGCTGACAAGCCGCATTACTGCCGATGTATCCCAATTACAGGGATTGCTCTCATTCACGCTGGCCGAGATCTTCCGGCAAATTGCCACGCTCGTAGTCGGCATGGCGATCCTTTTCTATACCTCCTGGAAACTAACACTTTTCATGCTTGCGACTTTTCCTGTACTGGTAGTTGCGTCGGTTTTCTTTGGCCGACGAATGCGGCAGCTTTCCAGAAAGGCGCAGGATGAACTTGCCGCAGCAAATGTGGTGGTGGAAGAAACGTTGCAGTCCATTCACGTTGTTAAAGCATTTACAAACGAACCCCTGGAAGTTTCGCGCTATGGTACTATCCTGCAAAGAGTTGTAAAGCTGTCTCTTTACGCGGCCAGCTTTCGCGGCGGGTTTGTATCATTTATCATTTTTGCATTGTTCGGCGGCATTGTGGCCGTAATCTGGTACGGGGCCGGATTGGTGCAGGCAGGAGAGTTCGGATTGTCTGATCTGTTTACGTTTATACTGTATACCACATTCATCGGCGCTTCTATTGGCGGAATGGGCGATCTGTATGCGCAGGTTAACAAGACAATCGGTGCATCGGAGCGTATCTTTGAGATCCTGGAAGAAGAGCCTGAGATTACCATTGACGGGGCCAGGAATGCAGGCACCAGTGTTGTCCGCGGGGATATTTTGTATGATAATATCCACTTCTCCTACCCTTCCCGGCCCGATCTGCCTGTACTGAGAGGAATATCGCTCCGCATTCATGCAGGCGAAAAAATCGCGCTCGTAGGATACAGCGGCGCGGGCAAGTCTACTATTGTCCAGCTGCTGATGCGCTTTTATAACTATCAATCGGGGCGGATTATGATTGACGGAAAAGCATTGTCGGAGTTCGGGATTTCTGAGCTGCGCAAAAACATCGCGATCGTACCTCAGGAAGTGATGCTTTTTGGCGGTACTATTTACGAAAACATCTCCTACGGAAAGCCTGATGCCACCAGGGAAGAGATTTACGATGCTGCCAGGCGCGCCTATGCGCTCGACTTCATTGAATCGTTTCCGGAAAAGTTTGAAACTGTGGTGGGCGAAAGGGGTATCAAGCTTTCAGGCGGACAACGCCAGCGAATTGCAATTGCACGCGCCATTTTGAAAAACCCGAAAATCCTGATCCTTGATGAAGCAACCAGCTCTCTCGACGCAGAGTCTGAAAAGCTGGTACAGGTTGCATTGGACGAGTTGATGAAAGATCGTACCACGATTGTAATTGCGCACCGGCTGGCCACTATCCGCAAAGTGGATATGATCTATGTGATCCGCGAAGGAATGATCGCCGAATCTGGCTCGCACAATGAATTATCGCTGCTGGATAACGGATTGTACGCCAATCTGATCAAATTGCAGTTTGAAACTGCCCAAAGCAATTAATGGAAAATACCACCGCACAAGACCCGCCCGCAGCTTTTTTCGAGGCCAGGCTCAGAGATGCCCGTGTAGCAGAAGCCGCCGCTCAGCAAAAGTCTAACGAACTTTCCTTTGCCCGGCTGGCTGTGTTCGTGACTATCATTCTTTTTGTCTGGTTAATGATCCGGTCAGGTGAAGCAGTCTGGGCACTTGCGATTGCCGTACTCGTTTTTGCGTTTTTGTTTCTCATGCGAAAACACCAGCAGGCTAAGCAGACGCGCGATTTTCACAAGAACCTGCAAACTGTGAATGAAGACGAACGGGAAAGACTTTCACTACGCTTCAAACGCACTGACAACGGCATGCAGTACACCGAAAAGCAGCATGCTTTCCTTTCGGACCTGGATATTTTCGGCGAGTATTCCCTTTACAAACTACTGAACCGCACACGCACTTCCGAGGGTAGTAAAAGACTTTCAAACTGGCTCAAAAATCACGCGACTACCGCAGATATACTGGCGCGCCAACAAGCCTCGGCCGACTTCAAAAAACACCCCGAGCTGATGCAAACCTGGGAAGCGACTGCATTGCTCCACGAACATGCAGCCGCGCAGGTAGGTGCATTCCGCGCCTGGTCTACAGAAACCCTTGATCCCAAACTTGCGACGCTTTTGAAAATGCGGTGGTTCCCCGTGGTAACGCTGTTGGTAATTATTCTGGCTGTTTCGCAAATAATTCCAATTTGGACAGTACTGGCCTGCTATGGAGTCCATTTCTATATTTTGAAACAATTCCAGGCTGTAATCCAGATTACTACAAACAAGACAACCACGCTTGGCAAAACATTGGTTGCCTATGCAGATCTGTTGAAAATAGCAGAATCTGCGCCTTACACTTCCGGTTGGTGGATGCAGAGAAAAGCGTTGATACAAGACTCTTCCCAATCGCTGCACCGTGCCGGCGCATTGTTCGAGCGGCTCGACTACCGCAACAATCCTTTTTTCAGCCTCGTTGTAGGTATACCTTCCTTATGGGACGTGCATTGCCTGGCTGGTCTGGAAAAATGGAAGCAGGCCAACCAATCAAAAATGTGGCACTGGCTCGATGTGCTCGCAGATGCCGAAGCGATGAACTCACTGGCGGGGCATGCATTTGCAAATCCTGAATATGTTGTACCCGAAGTGACTGAACATGCAGCAGTTTCTGTCCGTACAACAGCCATGGGCCACCCGCTTATTCC
The DNA here is from genome assembly GCF_001424405.1 of Dyadobacter sp. Leaf189. Taxonomy (GTDB): domain Bacteria; phylum Bacteroidota; class Bacteroidia; order Cytophagales; family Spirosomataceae; genus Dyadobacter. Next base: position 363,111 of record NZ_LMPS01000001.1, on the reverse strand, counting down.
CGCGGAAAAGCGCGTGAGCAATGATTTCGAATTAACCGGAACTGGCTCAACGATGCTGGTGACAGGATCAAATATGTCTGGAAAAAGTACATTCCTCCGCACAATCGGGCTTAACCTGGTCCTGGCGCAGATTGGCGCAGTGATCAGTGCAACTGCATTCTCCTGCTCGCCGCTACGTGTTTTTAGCAGCATGCGCACCCAGGATTCGCTGGAAGAAAGTACCTCCTCTTTCTACGCAGAATTGAAAAGGCTCAGGTTACTTCTTGAACTATCCGGTGAAAACGCAGCGCCCGTTTTCTATCTTCTCGATGAAATCCTGAAAGGTACCAATTCAGCAGACCGGCATCGCGGCGCAGAGGCGCTGATCAGACAATTGCACGGTAAAAATGCATCAGGACTGGTTTCCACGCATGATTTGGAACTGGGCCAGTGGGGAGAAACAGAGGGGTACGTGCATAATTTCCATTTCCGCTCCGACGTAGAAGAAGGCAAACTGCATTTTGACTATCGGCTTTACAAGGGAATTTGCCGGAGTTTCAATGCCTCCGAATTGATGCGGATGATGGGGATAGAAATAGCGGTCCCAGACAAAAATACCGCTGCATCAGAGTAAGGGGCCATTTTTATCCTTATCAAAGCTTTTACGTAACTTTACTGATTACATTTACGTTTCTAATGCGGGAGCGTAATATCCGCCTGGATAAGCTTAATAAATAAATTACCAATAACGATTACGAAAAAACCTGAATGGAAGTATTAATAATGGCCGGACAGCTCATCCTGGGCTTGTCCATCTTGGTAGGACTACACGAATGGGGACATATGGCCGCGGCCAAAATGTTTGGAATGCGGGTTGAAAAATACTTCATTGGTTTTCCTCCTAAAATTTTCAGCATCCAGCGCGGCGAAACAGAATATGGAATAGGCGCTATTCCTTTGGGAGGTTTTGTGAAAATATCAGGTATGATCGACGAGTCGATGGATACCGCTACAATGAACCAGGAGCCACAACCCTGGGAATTCCGCTCTAAGCCAGCCTGGCAGCGCCTGATCGTGATGCTGGGAGGTATTATCGTGAATGTGGTTGTCGGAATTTTCATTTTTATCCTGATCGCTTACCGTGAGGGAGACCAGTTCCTGTCGAGCTCGGAAGTAAATAAATATGGTGTTGTTGCAGGTGAGCTTGCACAAGAGATCGGGTTGAAGACTGGTGATAAGATCGTAAAGGTGAATGGAAAACCTTTTACGAATTTCAGTGAAATCGTGAGCTCGGAAGTTTTTCTGGGCAGCAACAGTTCTTACACAGTCAATCGCGACGGAAAGGAAGTAGTAGTTGAAATACCTAATAATTTCATCGAAAAACTCTCGGACCCGAAAGAAAAGGGAAATTTCATTCGTGCACAGGAACCGTTTACGATCGGAGAACTGATCCCTGGCTTGCCTGCTGAGAAAGCTGGTCTGCAAACAGGAGACAAAGTACTTTCGCTGAATGGAAAACCGATCCAGTTTTTCCACCAGATGCAGGACGAGCTGAACAAGGTAAAAGGAAAGCAGGTTACCATAGTTGTTCAGAGAGACGGTGCACAGAAAAGCATTCCAATGAATGTTTCAGAAGATGGAACAATCGGATTTTACAGAAACAGTCTTTTGAAATATACAACAGTTGAATACACACTTGGTGAAGCGATATCCGTGGGTACCAAAGATGCATTCAATGTAGTTTTTGATAATATTAAAGGTTTTGGTAAAATCTTCCGCGGTGAAGTGTCCGCTTCAAAAGCATTGAGCGGCCCTATCGGTATCGCGCGTATGTTCGGCGGGATCTGGGACTGGAGCCGCTTCTGGTACCTTACCGGCTTGCTTTCTATGGTACTTGCATTCATGAATGCACTCCCGATCCCCGCTCTTGACGGTGGCCACGCGGTTATACTATCTTACGAACTCATTTCCGGCCGTAAACCTTCCGACGCATTCCTCGAAAATGCACAGAAAGTAGGTATGGTATTACTGCTCGGCCTGATGGCATTTGCGATCTTTAATGATGTTTGGAAAGCTGTTTTTTAAAGGGGAGAAAGGACGAAAGGGAGGATGGAGGAAGGGATTGAGTGTTCCCGCCTCCTTCCTCCTTTTCTCCCTTTCCTCCTTCCTCCTTCTCACCTCCTTTGCCTCGAAGCATGAGTACCACGTTTCGGTAACGCACATGCAGTTCAATCCTGCTCAAAAATCCTTTGAGGTAAGCATCAGGATCTTTACCGATGATCTTGAAAAAGGATTATCCCTGAGCAACGGGAACCAGCGCTTTGTTGTAAAAGACAATGACAAGAATGATCCGCTGGTTGAGAAGTACATCCGAAAAGGCTTTGTACTAACAGATGCGGGTAAAAATCCTGTGGCTATGCATTACGTGGGAAAAGAGCAGGAGGACGACGCTACCTGGATCTATCTGGAAATTCCGTTTCAGGGAAAAACCGAAGGTTACCGTCTACAAAACAGCACACTGATGGAGGTGTTCGACGATCAGGTGAATATGACGAATTTGAAGCTTGCATCGGAGAAAAAAACCTTTCTTTTCAAAAAGGGCCAGACCGTACAAGCACTTTAAAAACCGCCAAAACCGACCTGACAAGCACCAATTGGCATAGCTATTTTGTTTTATTATTCCCTTTCTTTTGAAAGGCCTTATTTATATATTGGGAAAAGATTATCTGTCATTTTGACAGAATGCCTATGAAATTTGAACCTTCTGACTTATATAGTCGGCTACTAATGTCTGATTCCGACATGGATAGCCTCGAAATTGTTCCACTTGGCGGACCCGACGGTTCCGATGAGCCTTTTGAACTTCCGAATGAACTTGCCATTTTACCAATCAGACAGACTGTACTCTTCCCGGGAATGGTTATTCCTGTGACCGTAGTGCGCCAAAAAGCGATCCGTCTGGTTAAAAAGATATATCGTAATTCTGATATCAATCAGCGCATACTTGGTGCCGTGACGCAGGCTATTCCTAACAAGGAAGATCCTACCGCGGAAGATCTTTACAACATTGGTACAGTTGCCCAGATCCTGAAAATGATCACGTTGCCCGATGGAAATGTGACGATTATCGTACAGGGAAGGCAGCGTTTCGAAATCAAGAATATCATTCATGAAGAGCCTTATCTCACAGCGGAAGTGCGTGCGATTGAGGATTCGTTTGTGGGTCCTACCAAGAAAGAGTCGAAGGCGCTGCTACAGTCGCTGCGCGACGGAGCACACAAGATCATGCGGCTGAACCCTGAGATCCCTCAGGAGGCGCGCATTGCATTGGACAATATCGAAAGCCCTATTTTCCTGATCCATTTCCTTTCTTCCAACATCAACGTGGAGGTTGCTGACAAGCAAAAGCTCCTTGAAGAAAGAAACGGTCACAAGCAGGCCACACTCCTGCTTCAGTATATGATGCGGGAAATTGAAATGCTGGAACTGAAAAGGGAAATTCAGACAAAAGCCAGCTCAGACATCGACCAGCAGCAGCGCGATTATTTCCTTCGCCAGCAGATCAAAGTATTGCACGATGAGCTTGGAATGGATAGTCCCGAGCGTGATCTCGACGAAATACGCCTGAAAGCCAGCCAGAAAAAATGGTCTGATCAGGTTCGCATTCATTTTGACAAAGAACTGAACAAACTCCAGCGGATTAACCCGATGGCGCCTGAGTACCCGGTAACAATGAACTACCTGGAGACGCTGGTGGATCTACCCTGGGGACAATATACCAAAGACAATTTCGATCTGGTACGCGCACAGAAAGTACTTGATGCGGATCATTTCGGGTTAGAAAAAGTCAAAGAACGAATTATTGAGTACCTCGCGGTTTTGAAGCTTAAAGGTAATCTGAAAGCGCCTATCCTCTGCTTGTACGGACCTCCGGGAGTTGGTAAAACCTCTTTGGGTAAGTCCATTGCAAAAGCATTGAACCGTGAATACATCAGAATGGCGCTGGGTGGGGTACATGATGAAGCCGAGATCCGCGGACACAGAAAGACTTACATCGGCGCAATGCCAGGTAAGATCATCCAAAACATTAAAAAAGCAGGTTCAGCAAATCCGGTCTTTATCCTGGATGAAATAGATAAAGTAAGCTCCGATTACCGAGGCGATCCTTCTTCTGCATTGCTGGAAGTGCTTGATCCTGAGCAAAACTCTTCTTTTACCGACAACTACCTGGAAGTTGAATACGATCTTTCCAAAGTATTGTTCGTAGCGACAGCCAACTCGCTGGATACGATCCACCCTGCATTGCGTGACCGGATGGAGATTATTGAAATGACGGGCTACACAATTGAAGAAAAATTGCAGATTGCAAAACGCTACCTCGTTCCGAAGCAGCGTAAAGACCACGGGCTAAAATCGGGCGACCTGAAAATTGACGATACTGCATTGCTACGCATTGCCGAAGGATATACGAGGGAATCAGGAGTGCGGAACCTTGAACAGAAAGTAGGTACCGTCGTGCGGAAAATTGCTAAGTCGGTGGCAATGGAGCAGGAATATCCGAAAACCCTCCGCGCTGACCATGTTGAAAAATTCCTGGGTCCGGAAATATTTGACAAAGATCTTTATCAGGACAATGATTTTGCCGGCGTAGTAACCGGCCTCGCCTGGACTTCGGTGGGTGGCGAGATCCTTTTTATTGAAACAAGCCTGAGCCGTGGAAAAGGCAACCTTACCTTGTCCGGTCAACTGGGCGATGTAATGAAGGAATCAGCGGTAGCTGCATTGTCTTACCTGAAAGCGAATGCAGACAGGCTCGACATTGATTACCGGATCTTCAACCAGTACGATCTTCACGTACACGTTCCGGCAGGAGCTGTTCCGAAAGACGGACCTTCGGCCGGGGTGACGATGGTAACTTCAATGGCGTCCATTTTCACGCAGCGCCGGGTTAAGCCTTATATCGCTATGACCGGTGAGATCACGTTGCGCGGGAAAGTGCTTCCGGTAGGAGGAGTGAAAGAAAAGATACTCGCAGCGCGCAGAGCGGGCGTTAAGGAGATCATTCTTTGTCTTAAAAACCGGAAGGATGTAGAAGAAGTACCGGCGAACTACATTAAGGACCTGTCGTTCCATTATGTTGACACGATCGACGAAGTACTTGCGATTGCATTGCTGCCTGAGAAGGTTAAAAATCCGATCAAGTTTGTTTTCCCTGACGAGAAGAAAGAAAAGGAAGAAAGTGGCTTTGTTACCATTGATGCTTAGGCTCGGTTTTTTAGGATATAGATAATTGAAGAGGCGCTTGATGGCGCCTCTTTTTTGTTAGGGGTTACCATTTGTAATTGGCGTCACATTAATGTACTTATTTCTTTAAAAATGTCTTTACCGCAACTTTCACCCGAACTCCTGGATCAACGTCCTGACCTGCTGCCAAATCACCGGCAGCTGCTTGCTTTGCCCGAAAAAATCATCCAGTTTGGCACAGGCGTGCTTTTGCGTGGCTTGCCCGATTATTTCGTAAATAAGGCTAATCAGAAAGCGATTTTCAATGGAAGGATTGTGGTTGTAAAGTCCACCGGAAGCGGCGGAACAGACGCATTTAAACAACAACAAAACCTGTACTCGCATAGCATTCGCGGGATCGACAACGGGCGGCAGGTGGACGAAACCGTCATTAATGCTTCAATCAGCCGGACCCTGAGCGCCAGTACGGAATGGGCCGACATATTAAAATGCGCTGCTGATCCCGCAATACGAATTGTGATATCCAATACCACGGAGGTGGGCATTCAGCTGACCGATGACGATATTTTTGCCTCACCTCCTGCTTCATTCCCAGGTAAGTTAACCGCGTATTTGTATGAGCGCTTTAAAACTTTCGGCGGGTCAGAAGAATCGGGAATGGTGATTGTACCTACGGAGTTAATTGTAGGAAACGGGCCAAAATTACGCTCGATTGTAATGGAGCAAGCTTCGCGTCACCAGCTTGAAGATGCATTCATCAGCTGGCTCGAAAATGCAAACCATTTTTGCAGCTCGCTTGTAGACCGTATTGTTCCCGGTAAACCTGATGCAGAGAGTATAGAAGAACTTTCAGGAAAGCTTGGTTTTCAAGATGATCTGATGATTATATCAGAAGTGTACAGCCTATGGGCGATTGAAGGCGATGCATATATCCGCTCCGTGCTCAGTTTCGCGGAAGCAGACAGCGGGGTCGTGATTGAACATGATATCGATCTGCATCGCGAGTTGAAGCTGCGCCTGCTGAATGGTACGCATACATTGTCTGCGGGACTCTGCTATTTGCATGGACTGGAAACTGTGCGTGAGAATATGGAGACACCAGAAACTGCCAGTTTTGTAACAAACCTGATGCTTAATGAGCTTGCCCCTGCAATACCTTACCCGGTAGACCCGGCACGCGCAAGGGATTTTGGAAGCCAGGTACTGGATCGTTTCCGCAACCCATTTATCAGGCACCAGCTGATTGATATTACCGTACAATACACGGCGAAGATGAAAATGCGTAACGTTCCTACTCTGCTGGAACACTACAAGCATTCAGACCAGCCGCCGCTGCTATTTGCAAAAGGCTTTGCCGCTTTTCTGAAATTCATGAAACCGGTGGTGCATAAAGACGGCAACTATTACGGAGATCTGGATGGACGCCCTTACTCGATCCGTTGCGACTCTGCCGCTTATTTTGACGAGAAATGGAGGAATGCCGCTTCACCGGTGGACCTTGCCGAACAGGTAATGAGCGATATTGAGTTATGGGATACTGACCTGACATTGCTCCCCGGCTTCGCCAATGCAGTAAAGGAAAACATGGCTGAGAATGCAGAAGTACTGACAATTATTCCGAAGAATTAGGAGTTAGTTCCAGGCGGACCGGAGTGCTGATTTCTGGTCCGCCTGAGAAGTTTTATTATGCCAAAAGCTCCTAGCTGTTCTGACGGAATTCTTTGACGAGCGCGATACTTTCGGCTACTTTTTGCTCGATCCAGGGATAGTTTCCTTCTGCAACAATGTCCTTTGGAAACAGGTTGGAACCCAGGCCGACTGCATATACGCCAGCGCCAAACCACTCGCTAATACTTTCGCGTGTCGGCTGCACTCCGCCGGTTACCATAATCTTCACTTTTGGCATTGGTCCACGAATAGCCCTTACAAATGCGGATCCTACAACATCTCCCGGAAACAACTTAACTACCTCTGCACCCGCCTGCTGCGCATTATATATCTCTGTAAGCGTAGCCACGCCCGGAATCCAGGGTATATTCGCCTGTGCGCAGGCACTCCCAACTGCCGGGTTGAGACAAGGTGTTACAATGAAATCTGTCCCCGCATCTATGAATTTCTGAGCAGTCTCAGCATCATAAATGGTACCAATTCCAAGGGAAAGTCCTGGCAAGCTTTCCTTCGTATATGCCAGCAGTTCCTTGAAAACGGTAAATGCGTTCTCCCCGCGATTTGTAAATTCAATTGCTCTCGCGCCGCCACGGTAGCTTGCATTAACAATCTCCTTGGCAACTTCTATATCGGCATGATAGAACAGGGGCACAATACCCACTTCGTTCAATAGTACCAGTGTTGTTTCTTTATCCATAATAATGCTTGTGACCCCGCGTTACCGGGTACCTGATTTTTATCTTTTAATTCTACCCGAAGTTTCACCCTGCCTGATCGCTTCCACTTCGTCAATCGTCGAGATCAATGCATCTCCTTCTATCGTATGCTTCAATGCGGACGCTGCAACTCCGAACTCCAATGCTTTTTGCTGATCGTTGAAAGTGATCAATCCGTGAATCAGACCGGCAATAAAAGCATCTCCGCCTCCTACCCTGTCAATAATCGGGTTAATCTCGATATCCTCTGTTTCCAGGAGTTCGCTTCCATTCCACAAATAAGCCCGCAGCAGATTGTGGGAGGCACTTATAGAGGTTCTTTTTGTATCGACAACTGTGCTAACCTGCGGATAAGCCTTCTGTAAGTTGACGCAGGACTCCCGGAAATCGTTTCCTTCAATGCCGAAAATCTCTTTAATATTCTCCTTGTTTGCAATCACGATGTCAGTTCCCGCAGTAAGCTCCGGCAAAATGTCTGATGGCTTTTTGCCGTACTTCCACAGATTCGCCCGATAGAATATATCTCCTGAAACGGTCAGTCCGTACTTTCTGGCAACTTTGATCCCGTCCAGCAATGCATCTGCTGCGCCTTGTGACAATGCAGGTGTAATCCCTGCCCAGTGGAACCATTTGGCATCTTTCAGGATACTTTCCCAATCAATTTCTTTCGGATCGATTTCCGCCAATGAGGAATTCGCGCGATCATACACGATCTGACTTCCGCGCAATGCAGCTCCCATTTCAAGAAAGTATACTGCCATTCTCGGCCCGCCGTAGATGATATGTGAAATATCAACACCGTGAAATTGCAGGTACTGCGCCGCAGCCCGACCAATTGGAGAATCAGGAAAACGGGTTACGTGAGCAGTATGATGTCCCCAGTAAGCAAGTGCCGTTGAAACATTCGCCTCGCCGCCTGCATAGGTAACGTTAAGTTGCCGTGCCTGTTCAAAACGGGAGAAACCGGGAGTGGAGAGCCGCATCAGGACTTCACCGAAAGAAACTATTTGAGCCATATTTTAGATAATGCCTTTCGTACAAATCAGCTTTGAAGAGGCGTTGGTAAAGGTTAAGAATTGATCAAAAATAACACTTAACATCAAAATAGCCCACAACTAAGAGTCTGGGCTATCTAATTACATTTTATGAGAATCTAGTTTTTTTTCAAAAATCAAAATACCTGCTGGCATTGTGATACGAGATATCCTGTACCATTTTACCCAGCCACGGAATATCATTTGGCAACTCACCATTGTCCACATCGTTCCCGATCAGGTTACACAATATCCTTCTGAAATATTCGTGACGCGGGTAAGACAAGAAGCTGCGAGAATCAGTCAGCATTCCAACAAAGCGGCTGAGTAGTCCCATGTTCGATAATGCATTCATTTGCCGCTCCATTCCGTCTTTCTGGTCCAGAAACCACCAGCCCGAACCGAATTGCATTTTGCCCGCTACGGTACCATCATTGTAGTTGCCCGTCATTGTGGCCAGCACTTCGTTATCTGCCGGATTGAGGTTGTAAAGTACTGTTTTAGCAAGTTGATCGGTAGAATCCAGCTTGTTCAGGAACTTCGATAGCGCCTGCGCCTGGCTATAATCTCCGATAGAATCCCAGCCGGTATCAGGTCCAAGTTCCCGTAGCATTCGTGCATTGTTGTTCCGCAATGCACCTAAATGAAATTGCTGCGTCCACGACTTTGCATGGTCCATTTTGGCAAGATCAAAAAGTAACATTGACTTGAATGCAATACGATCCGCCTCGCTTGCGAGCTGCCCCGACCTGGTTACATTGAATGCATTTTTAGCTGCCTCCTCGTCGAAGCTCGCGTAAATATGTTCCAGTCCATGATCTGAAAGCCGCCCGCCCATAGAAGCAAAGAAATCGTGACGGTTTTGAAGCGCCGCCAAAAGATCGTTATAATCTGAGATTGACGACTTCCCGGAACTTGCCGCCAGTTTCTCCAGATAAGCATTGAAATCTTCCGGACTATCGATCAGGAGCATCGCCTTGTCCGGCCGGAAGGTTGGAAGTACCTTGATATTAAACCCGCTTTTTTCTATCAGCTTGTGATATTCAAGAGAATCTGTCGGATCATCCGTGGTACAGATTACCTTCACATTCATTTTATTAAGCAGGCTTTTTACTGAAAAATCAGGCTGCTTCAATTTGGCAGAGCACTCTTCATAAATTTCCCGGGCAGTATCCTTATTGAGCAGGATATCCACATCGAAGTACCTGAGCAATTCAAGGTGGGTCCAGTGGTAGAGCGGGTTCCGCATCGTATAAGGTACCGTAGCGCCCCACTGCTCAAACTTTTCCCAATCGCTTGCCTCACCTGTACAGTAGCGTTCATTAATACCATTAGCCCGCATTGCCCGCCATTTGTAATGATCGCCATACAACCATATCTGCGTAAGATTATCGAATTGCCTGTCCGCTGCGATCTGGTCGGGCGGCAAATGGCAGTGATAATCTATGATCGGCATTTCCTTCGCATATTCATGGTAAAGAACACGCGCTGTTTCTGAGCGAAGGAGAAAATCTTCGCTGATGAATGTCTTTTGTGCGGTAGCGATTGTTGTCATCTTAGTGAGCTTTTTCTCTTATACCCCCTGCCCCCTTTGGGGGTTCGGGAGGTTCAATTATTCAACCCTCTTTCAATTCCGTATTCCAGTCCACGTAGTTCCGCGAGCCCACGCAAGCGGCCGATTGCTGTATATCCGGGATTAGTACGCTTTCCGGTTGTCAGGTCATCGAGCATGCGGTGTCCGTGATCTGGTCGAAAAGGCATGCGGAGGTCAGTTCTCCCTTCTTCTTTTCTCCTTTTTTGTTCCAAAACAAGCCCCTTCATGACACTGTACATATCTACGTCGCCGTCCAGGTGATCGGCTTCGTAAAAGCTCCCGTCGCGTTCTCTCCGCGTCGCGCGCAAATGAATGAAATGAATCTTGCTTCCCAGTCTTTCCACCATTCCTGCCAGGTCGTTATCCGCCCGAACACCATACGATCCCGTGCAAAAACAAATGCCGTTTGCCTGGTTATCGTAAGCTTCCAGCAGCATCATCGCGTCGGTTTCAGTACTTACCACGCGCGGCAAACCCAAAATAGGATACGGAGGATCGTCAGGGTGAATGGCCAGTCTGATACCCGCTTCTGCTGCTACGGGACCTATTGCCTGAATAAACTGGTACAAATGCGTTCTCAATTCCAGATCGCCGATTTTCTTGTAAGTGTCAAGCACTTTCCGGAACTCTTCGATTGTAAAACTCTCTTCGGAACCCGGTAATCCCGCGATTATATTCCGGACCAATCGCTGCACGTCTTCTTCCCTGGCAGCATCAAGCCAGCTTTTCGCTTTTGATTTCTGCTCGTCGGTATACAGTTCCTGCGCTTCCGGCCTGTTTAGCAGATAAAGATCAAAGGCAGCAAACTGCGCGGCATCAAACCGTAATCCTGTCGATCCGTCTTTCATAGGCGCGTCCAGGTCCGTTCTTGTCCAGTCGAGGATCGGCATGAAGTTGTAGCAGACCGTGTCAATACCGCATGCCCCAAGGTTGCGGAGACTTTGCTGATAATTGAGAATATACTTTTCAAAATCTCCCGTACGCGTTTTGATAGCCTCATGCACAGGCACACTTTCGACTACAGACCAGGTAAGCCCGGCCTGCCCGATCATTTCTTTTCTTGCTAAAATTTCATCTACCTCCCAAATCTGACCGTTGGGGATGTGGTGCAATGCTGTTACGATTCCGGTGGCGCCTGCCTGTCTGATATCCTGCAAAGAAACAGGATCATTAGGCCCAAACCACCGCCAAGTTTGTTCTAGGGACATTTTTAAGGGGCTATCGGCTTTCGGCTCTCGGCCGTCGGCTTTTAGCAGTTTTAGTTATACAAGCTTTCAGAATGATCTGTCAGCAACAAGTAATTATTAATGATATCTCAAAATAAGAAAAGCCGATTGCCGGAAGCCGACAGCCGAAGTTTCTAAGCTACCAACCTGTGCTCAGGAACGCGCTCTCTTAGTACTTTCAATGCGCGGCTCATCTGAGTTTCAACTGTTTTGACCGAGATGGCGAGTTTTTCGGCTATGTCACGATAACGTAGCCCTTCTTCGCGGCTCAGCCGGAAAATCAGCTGGCATTGTCTTGGCAGTGCCTGAATGCAATCTTCCACGTGCTCGTAAAACTCGTTGAACGACAATTCCTCGCAGGGAGAAAAGTGGTCAGCGTGGGTCATGTTCCATTGCACGGAATCCAGCGATTCCCGCTCATTCTGCCGGTGTATCCTCAATTTGAGATAATCCAGCGCCTGGTTGCGTACAGCGCGGTAAATGTAAGCCTGAAAAGAAGTATGCACTTCGATCTGCTCGCGATTTTTCCAAAGTTTCACAAACACATCCGAAACAACTTCTTCGGCGATTTCGCGGGTGATTACTACACGCATGGCGTAGTTGCAAAGTGATCTGTAATGGTGGTTGAAGAGCTCGCGGAAAGCATGGTAGTCGCCGTTCGCCACTACTTTGCCGAACAGGTTCTCCAACAAATTTTTCTGATTTGTAGCAGAAGATGTTTTACAGGTAAACGATTTTGCTTCCATGTATTCAGGCTGGGTTGGTTTAGAAAATTTCCGTGATTGGTAGTGGTGTGCAGTAGCTGATCTTCGTCAACAGTGAACCGAGTTTAACCATTGATTCAGTGATACACAAAAATAAATCTTGAAAAAAAGCAATTATTTCACGCAACCGTTCCCGGAACCGTTCCCGTTCCCGGAATTTTTCCCGGAACTTCTGCTGTAATGCGGTAAATTGTGCAACCATCCGACTTTGGTGCATTTCACAGGTTTTTTAGTAAGATTGCATTATTCCCATATCCTCCATGAAAAAGGTTTCCATTACCATCAAAGAGATTGCACGACAACTGAATATTTCCAAATCGACAGTGTCGCGCGCATTAAGGGATAGCAGCGAAATCAGCGAGGAAACCAAGAAGAAAGTCATCAACCTGGCTGAGCAGCTCAACTATTACCCCAACCCTATTGCAATCAGCCTGCTGAAAAACCGTACACAAACGATCGGGGTGATCGTGCCGGATATTGCCAACCGTTTTTACTCTTCGGCTATCGGCGGTGTTGAGGATATTGCTTACAGCCGCGGGTATCATACCATGATTTATCAGAGCCACGAACTTTTAGAAAGAGAGCGTTCTGCTTCCAGGCACATTGCTTCCAGGAGGGTCGACGGACTGGTGGTTGCGATTTCAAGTCAGTCTGAGAATATTGATCATTTCGTCTCCCTGCAGGAACAGGGTATTCCGGTCGTGTTTTTTGACCGGGTAAGTGAGGCAATGCAAACGCATAAAGTAAGAGTAGACGATTACAAAGGCGCATTCGAAGCCACGGAACATCTGATCAGTCAGGGCTGTCGCCGGATCGCGCATATAGCCGGCCCGAAGCCCGTTTCCATTACACGGTTCCGTTTGGAAGGCTACAAAGATGCATTGCGCAAACATGGAATTGATTTTCAGGAAGAATGGGTACTGCATAGCGAGATTACCCAGGCAGGCGGTACCGAGCGTACCTATCAGTTAATGGCGCTTCGCGAAAGGCCCGACGCTATTTTCGGCGCAAGTGACCGTATTACAATGGGCGTGCATTCCGCATTGCGGCAGCTCGGCTACCGCATGCCCGACGATGTAGCAGTGGTAGGCTTTTGTGACCTGGCCATGTCGTCGCTGCTCGATCCGCCGGTGAGCTCCATTACCCAGCCCTCCTTCGAAATGGGGCAGCAGGCCACTTCTTTGTTACTGGATTTGATAGAAAGCAAAAATACCCCGGCCGAATTCGAGACCAGGGTATTGCCTTCTAATTTGGTGATCAACAAATCTTCTATGAAGTGATCGTATCGTTAACCTGTGAACGTCACCCGGTAATGGTTTTCAACTTCCTGTCAAATTCAGCCAGAATGCGTTCTTTCATCTGAACCTTACGCTTCTGGATATTGATTCGGCCAGCTGCCTGCTTATCTAGCTCAGGATCGCCGGTAGCTGTTCTGTCGAATTCAAGGATTGCAAATTCAAGATCGCTCTTTTCACGTTTTGCAAGCCATTCCAGCTCCCTATACTTGGTGCGAAGTTGTTCTTCCTGACTTTTCAGTTCAAATGCAGGGTACTTTCTGCTGATCACGCGCGCCAGGTAGCTTAACTCAAATATTTTATCGCAAACCATTCTGAAACGCTCCGCAAGCTCTTTGTCGGCCAGCTTGAATGGTATTTTGATCTCTTTCCACTTGCTAAGCAGCACTTTCGCTTCCTGCGATGCTTCAACGATATCCTGTGAGCGCAGCAGTGTTTCGGCTTGTGCCAGCAGCTTTTGTTGTTCCACAATCCGCGGGTCTACGCGTACTTTCGGTTCAATGCCTTTTGCAAGATTGTATTTATCATAAAACAATTTCAGGAAGTGCCTGTAAGCCTTGTTCACTTTGAAAAAGCGCTTCGGCGGTACTTCTCCTACATTATTCCACGCATTGCGCACATCGCGCGCCTTGGCATAAGCATCGTCCAGATCACGTGAGTAGCTGAGTGTTTTCGTAATCTTAATCAGCTTTTCGTACTCTTCAATGCGTTGCTGGTTAATCTTATTCTGTTCGTCGAAATAGTCACGGCGGCGCTGGAAGAAATCGTCAAGTATCTGCTGGAATGTGCTTTCCACTTCCTCCTGATACTCTTTTTCAACCGGCCCCGTACGGATCCATTTTGCTTTTATTTCTTGTATCTGATCGGTTGCGGCAGCATAGTCTTCAATAGCGGCAGCCACTCTGACATCCTCGATCAGTGCACGTTTTATTTCAAGATTTTTGAGCTGGTTAACTTCGATCAAGCCTTTCAGGTACTCCTCTTTCTCTTCCAGTCGCTGCAGCAGAGGGACAAAATCCCCGAGTGCGTCAAAACCTTTCAGCTTACGTTGCAGCTGGATCAGTTTGGTCAGATAAGAGCCTTTGTTGAGGGCTTCATCTATTTCCTTCTCCAGTTGCTCGACTTTGTTCAGGACGATATTAAACCGATTTTTAAAATAATCTATCGCCTCCTGCTCTGTCCTTTTAACTTCTCCAATTTGCCGGTCGGGGAAATCTAAATACCCCTTTAAAAATACTTTGCTGTCCTTAACGTAGCCGTATTCATCATTCAATGTGGCATTTTCCATTCTTCCAATTTTTTTATCTGCTAAGTGTAGGGATATATAACGATATTTGTTACGCACAAATTAAACAAAAAATGAGTAACGAAACCATTATTTTCTCAATGTCTGGGGTCAACAAAATCATTCCTCCCAACAGGCATATTATTAAAAATATCTATTTATCCTTTTTTTATGGTGCAAAAATCGGGGTTCTTGGATTAAATGGTTCAGGGAAATCAACGCTGCTGCGGGTTATTGCCGGAATCGATAAAGACATCCAGGGAGACGTCGTTTTCTCGCCCGGTTACTCCGTCGGAATGCTTGAACAGGAGCCGAAACTAGACCCAACCAAAACCGTCAGAGAAGTTGTTGAAGAAGGTGTTCAAGAGATTGTCGATCTTTTAAAAGAGTTTGACCAGATCAATGAAGCCTTCGGTGAGGAAGATGCAGACTTTGACAAATTACTTGAAAGACAAGGTGAGGTTCAGGAAAAACTAGACGCAGCTGACGCGTGGAACCTTGATAACCGTCTTGAAATTGCAATGGATGCATTGCGCTGCCCACCTTCGGATGCGCTGGTATCGACACTTTCGGGTGGTGAAAAACGCAGGGTAGCATTGTGCCGGCTCCTGCTCCGCCAACCCGACGTGCTTTTGCTGGATGAACCAACCAACCACCTTGACGCCGAGTCGGTACTCTGGCTTGAAGAGCATTTAAGACAATATAAAGGTACTGTCATTGCGGTAACCCACGACAGGTACTTCCTCGACAATGTAGCCGGCTGGATCCTGGAACTGGATCGCGGCGAGGGAATTCCGTGGAAAGGCAATTATTCTTCGTGGCTGGAACAAAAGCAGGAGCGACTGAAAAAAGAAGAGAAAACAGAATCAAAACGCCAGAAAACGCTGCAACGTGAGTTGGAGTGGGTTAGAATGGGCGCAAAAGGCCGTCAGGCTAAGTCGAAAGCACGTTTGGGCGCATACGAGAGATTGCTTGGAGAGGAAGGACGCGAGAAAGAAGAGAAATTGGAGATCTTCATACCTGCCGGACCAAGGCTGGGTAACAAA
Source organism: Dyadobacter sp. Leaf189 (assembly GCF_001424405.1). GTDB lineage: Bacteria > Bacteroidota > Bacteroidia > Cytophagales > Spirosomataceae > Dyadobacter. The sequence goes on along the minus strand of NZ_LMPS01000001.1, from coordinate 347,260 downwards.
GTGATCGAGGCACATAATGTTTCAATGGGCTTTGGCGACAAGCTGCTTTACGAAAACCTCAATTTTGCCTTACCTCCAAATGGAATTGTTGGTATTATCGGGCCAAACGGTGCTGGTAAAACAACGCTTTTCAAACTCATCACCGGACAGCTGAAACCACTTACAGGCCACTTCGATGTGGGCGAGACTGTGGAGCTGGCTTATGTTGATCAGGAACACGATAATCTTGACCCTGTTAAAACAGTATATCAAAGCATTGCCGACGGAAATGACTGGATTATGATCGGCGGCAAACAGTCGAATGCACGTGCGTACGTAAGTCGCTTTAACTTCGGCGGCGGCGATCAGGAAAAGAAAGTGGGCAACTTGTCTGGTGGAGAAAGAAACCGGGTACACCTTGCCATGACGCTCAAAGAAGGCGGTAACCTGCTGCTGCTCGATGAGCCGACCAATGATTTGGACGTAAACACATTACGCGCATTGGAGGAAGGTCTGGAAAATTTCGCGGGTTGCGCAGTAATCATTTCCCACGACCGGTGGTTCCTCGACCGCGTTGCCACGCACATACTTGCGTTTGAAGGCGACTCGCAGGTGTATTGGTTTGAGGGAAACTTCTCTGAATATGAAGAAAACAGGCGCAAAAGACTAGGCGGAGACGCCACACCAAAGCGCATTAAGTACAAAAAACTGGCTTAACATTTCGACCGCCGGGCGGCCCCGTCCGCTAAATGTGACAACGCGGTCTGTTTTGGCGTGTTGTCACGTTGAGCGGACGGGGCCGCCCGGCGGTCGAAACGTTATTTGCCCCAATATCAATTCTTGCTAACTTTCGGACAAATCAGTTTTCCCAATCAATGAGTCCAAATTCGTCCTTGCCTAAAATACACTTCATCTCAATAGGTGGCAGCGTCATGCATAATCTTGCCATCGAGCTTCACCTGAAAGGATATATCGTTACGGGATCAGACGATGAGATATATGAACCTTCGGCCAGCAGGCTTGCCCAATACGATCTTTTGCCTGCTGTTACAGGCTGGTTCCCTGAGAAAATAACTTCTGATCTTCAATCAGTTATTCTGGGAATGCATGCCCGGCAGGACAACCCTGAGCTTGCCCGTGCGCGAGAGCTGGGGATCAAAGTGTACTCCTATCCTGAATACATCTTTGAGCAAAGCCAGAGCAAGCAGCGCGTGGTTATTGCCGGAAGTCACGGCAAAACCACCACTACCTCCATGGTTCTGCACGTTTTAAAATACAATAACCGCATTTTTAACTACCTGGTAGGCGCGCAGATCGAAGGTTTCGATAATATGGTGAAGCTATCCGAAAATGCGCCGGTGATCATTGTCGAAGGTGATGAATACTTTACCTCCCCACTCGATCCTACCCCGAAATTCATGCATTATCAGCCGCATATCGCATTAATCAGCGGCATTGCGTGGGACCATTTCAATGTATTTCCAACCTGGGAGTCTTACGTGAAGCAATTCGAGCTTCTAGCGGATTCTCTGCCAAAGGCGGGCGCAATCATTTTTGATGAAACCGATGATATGCTCAATGTGATCGGACAAAAAGAGCGGCCGGATGTTGCGAATATCCCTTATAATGTACACCCTAACAAGATTGAGAATGGTAAAACAATCCTGCTTACCGCAGAGCAGGGTGAAGTGCCGGTCTTGATTTTTGGTAACCATAATATGAAAAACATCAGTGGCGCGAAAGCTGTCTGCGAGCGGCTGGGCGTGACCGATGAAGAATTTTACAACGCCATTCAAACATTCAAAGGCGCATCCAAGCGACTTGAACTGCTGGGTAGCTCCGAGTCGATGAGCGTTTACCGCGACTTTGCGCACGCGCCTTCCAAAGTAGAAGCAACTACTGCCGCATTGAAAGAGCAGTTTCCTAACCGGCAGCTGGTAGCCTGTGCCGAGCTGCACACTTTCAGCAGCCTGAACAAAGCATTTCTGACTCAATACAGAAGAAAGCTGAAAGCAGCCGATGTTGCAGTTATTTATTACAATCCTCAAACGGTAGAACACAAGCGGCTTGAAGCGCTTTCGGAAGAAGATATCCGCGCTGCATTCAAAAGGGATGATTTGAAGATTTTCACTGATGCCAGTCAGCTGGAAACATTCCTGAAATCGCTGACCTGGCGAAATGCAAACCTGCTCCTGATGAGCTCAGGTACATTCGGCGACTTAGATTTGAAAGCATTGAGCAATGCGGTTCTTGAAGTATAACCCACAACACTGACACTATGCAATCCATTGTAGTTTATTGCGGTTCAAACCCAGGAAAAAAACCTGTTTATGCCGAAAATGCCTACGAACTCGGGCACGAGCTGGCTAAACGAAACATCAAACTGATATACGGCGGTGGCAATATGGGCTTAATGGGCCGGGTCGCCGACGGTGCAATGGACCACGGCGGTTTTGTCACGGGGATCATTCCCAACTTTCTCTCCAAACTTGAAAATGCCCATAAAACACTCTCGGAGCTGCATTTCGTAGATACCATGCACGAGCGGAAAGCCAAGATGGTTTCGCTTTCAGATGGTGTGATTGCGATGCCGGGGGGTTATGGCACTTTCGATGAATTGTTCGAGATACTAACCTGGGCGCAGCTCCGGATTTTCCACGGACCCATTGGTCTGCTCAATGTAAATGGATACTACGATTTGCTGCTGCTTCAACTGGACAAAATGGTTGAAGAAGGCTTTTTACATCCGCAGAATCAACAGTTGCTGGTAGTTGCTAATAACTCTGCCGAACTATTGGAGAAAATGGAGATATTCCGACGCGAAAATCCGGAAAATAAGCCTCTTGATAGCTCGTTATATGTAGATAACAACTAGTTAGCCTCCCCTGCATGATTCGTATTTCGATTTTGTACCTTTTTGTATGCCTGATATCTCTCAGTGCTTTCGGGCAACTGGAAAATCTTGGAAAAACTGTAAATACAGAATACAACGAGATCAGCCCCATTATCTCTCCTGATGGAAAAACTATTTACTTTTCGAGGGTAAGTCACCCGCAAAATACGCACGGAGCAAAAGGCAGTCAGGATATCTGGTATTCTGAATTGAAAAATGACAAATGGACACAGGCGCGGCGGCTTCCTTCTCCATTGAACAAGGAGGATTACAACTCGTTATACAGCATTACTCCCGACGGAAATACGCTTTTGTTAAAAGGCGCTTACAAAAACGGCGTCTACGAGACCCGGGGATTTTCGACAAGCAAAAAAACGGCACGAGGCTGGTCGGCACCGAATAAGATCGAAATTCCTGGGTATGCCAAGATCAGCAAAGGCCAGTTTGACTGCGGTTATCTGTCCACAGATGGCAAAACGCTGGTTATGTCTTTCAGCGAAAAAAAGAACAGCAAAGTCGATAACATGTACGTCAGTTTTAAGCAGAAAAACGGTACATGGACCAAGCCGATGGATCTGGGACCTGAAATTAACACGGACGAATTCACTGAAACTACACCCTTTCTCGCACCCGACGGCGTCACACTTTATTTTTCGAGCGATCGCAAGGGCGGGCAGGGAAGCAATGATATTTATTACAGCAAACGGATCGACAAATCCTGGAAAAGATGGAGCCGGCCTGTCAATCTCGGACCTGCCATTAATACCGACGGTTATGATGCTTACTACACCATTTCAGCGCTCGGCGACTATGCATATATGGTTTCCTTTAAAGATACCGAGGGGAAAGGCGATGTTGTAAGATTTGACCTCCGGCCTAAAACAACACCTGGCGACACAACTTCCGAAGCTCCCATTGCAAATATCCCGGCAGCTGACCCGGTTGTGATGATCAGCGGAAAAGTGATCGATTCCAAAACGGGCAAGCCTGTTGAAGCCACAATCGTGTATGAAAATCTGGCGGACGGAGAAGAAGTAGGTACCGCAACTACCAACCCGACTACGGGCGAATACAAGATTGTACTTCCGTACGGATACAAATACAGCATGCGGGCTGTTGCACCAAACTTTATAGCAGAAGGTGAGAATGTCGATCTGACAGATTCTACAACCAATGGATCCGGGAAGAATTTCCGGGAAATTGCAAACAAGTCTTTGAAGCTGATCCCGATTGAAGAAGGCCAGATCGTAAGGCTAAACAATATTTTCTTCGCTACCGGGAAATCTACATTGAACAAGGAATCTTATCCCGAGCTCGACAGGATTTCTCTGTCCATGGTAGAAAACAAGACACTTACCATTGAACTCGGCGGACACACGGATAATACGGGTAGTGCTGCATTCAACCTGCAATTGTCGCAGGAGCGGGCCGATACGGTACGTGAATACCTGATTGGCAAAGGCATAGAACCAGACCGCGTTGCGAGCAAGGGCTACGGCGAGACTGTGCCTGTTGCGAAAAACGACACACCCGAAGGTCAGCAGCTCAACCGCAGGGTAGAGTTCAAGATTTTGACGAAATAGTCATTGCAGGCATTAAAATTTTAAGGTACCAAAGACCTAAACTGCATTATCATGTCTGCAAACCGTTCCCCCGCGATAGGTTTCATTTTCGTTACACTTCTTATTGACGTAATCGGGCTCGGAATCATTATTCCGGTTATGCCCAAGCTGATCAGTGAACTGACCGGCGACACAATCAGCCAGGCTTCACGTGACGGAGGCTGGCTTCTGTTTGCTTATGCGGCCATGCAATTTCTTTGTGCACCCATTATCGGCGGCATCAGCGATCAGTTTGGCAGGCGGCCTGTCTTGCTGGCCTCTCTTTTTGGTTTTGGGATTGATTACATCTTCCTTGCTTTCGCACCTTCGTTGGGCTGGTTGTATGTGGGGCGCATTATTGCGGGAATTTTGGGCGCCAGTTTTACTACTGGTGCTGCCTACATCGCGGACGTGAGTACGCCTGAAAAACGAGCACAAAACTTCGGCTTGCTCGGGGCTGCATTTGGTCTCGGCTTTATCATTGGGCCCGTTTTGGGAGGTTTACTGGGGCAGTTTGGCACGCGGGTTCCATTTATGGCAGCAGCGGGATTCTCATTTATTAACTGGCTCTACGGGTACTTCATTTTACCAGAATCATTGAAGCCCGAAAACAGGCGGAAGTTCGAATGGACCAGGGCGAATCCGATCGGATCATTGAAAAATCTGAAACGCTACCCGGTCATTTATGGATTGATCTTTTCGCTGGGTCTGATGTACATCGCCATGCATGCTGTGCACAGCAATTGGTCGTTCTACGTGATTGAAAAATTTAAATGGGGTGAAGCTGAAATTGGTTACTCACTTGGTGTAGTCGGTGTGCTGAGCGCATTGGTACAGGGATACCTTATCAGGCTTATTATTCCAAAACTCGGCCAGAAACGCGGAGTGTACCTGGGTTTGCTGCTTTACGCGATCGGCTTTCTGCTATATGCATTTGCCACAGAAGGCTGGATGATGTACGTATTCACAGTACCCTATATCTTCGGCGGAATTGCCGGTCCTTCTTTGCAGGGCATTATATCAACACAGGTAGCGGCGAATGAACAGGGTGAAATACAAGGTGCATTGACAAGCCTTCAAAGTCTGACCTCTATCATTGGACCGCCACTGATGACAAACCTTTTTGCGGCTTTCACTAAATCGTCTGCGCCAGTCTACTTACCTGGTGCTCCGATGATCATGGCCGCAATCCTCACCTTGTTGGCTACATTCCTGGCCCGGAATAGTCTCAAAAAGAATTTTGATCAATAAAGAAGGATCAGGACTACAAAGACAATCAGCCAGAGTGCGCCGGTAAAATGCCAGTACCTGGTAAATAGCTTGATCCGCAGCCGGTTTGGCGGGTTGACACTGTAGACAAACGCGTCAACATAAGCCCGGTTCTTAACTGCTTTCCTGAATAAATACACCAGGTATCCTACTCCGCACAGCATGTGCAGGAGGTGTAAACCTGTGAGAAGATAAATGAAGCCTTTCGAATTGCTAAGATTGCTGAAAATCTGAGTATTGACCATCTCGAACCAGCCGCCTACCTGCAATGCGATGAACATAAAACCCAGGAACATCGTCGCGCAAAGAAAGACTCGGTAATGCAGGAACCTTTCGTTTGCGAACGCCAGGTTTGCCTCATGAAGGGTGATACTGCTGAAAAGGATTACCAATGTACTAAGCCAGAACATATCCGGCAGTGAATCGAGCTGCCCGGCCTCCTGACGAAGATTTATAAAGAAGATAACGAATATCGACAGGAAGAGCAGCGAGCTTCCTGCTACACACAGCCAAAGCATAAACCCGAGTGGTTCGCGGCGCTTTGTGAAGGGACTTTCCCTCAGTTTCGTGGTAGGTTTTGGGCTCATCTTCTGGTCGATTTTCAGTCTTACATTCTGTTGAATTATAACGCTGGCGAAAGGTTGTTACACATATTTACAAAGAATTATTAACCCATAGTTCCCTGCCATACCTTGAACTGACTGAATTGACCGGCCAGATCTGCTTCCTGCTCAAAAATCCCGAATATGGTAGATCCTGAGCCACTCATTGATGCATATTGTGCACCGTGTTTATACAATTCTTCTTTAATTTCCTTTAAAAGAGTGTATTTAGGAAAAAGCGTTGCTTCAAAATCATTTTTAACAAGATCTTTCCACGTTTCTATCGGCCTGCCAAGCAACGCTCTAAGATCTGCTTCACTCTTTTGCGGCTTTATTCCCGAATACGCCTCCACTGTAGAGATATGAATTCCGGGATTCACAAGCACAATCCACTTCCCTTTGAGATCAATGTCGATGTGCTCGAACTCGTCACCTTTACCAAAACAGTACGCTGGCTGATTGAGAATGAAAAAAGCACAGTCACTGCCTAATCTACGTGCGTATGAAAGTTGTTTTTCAAAAGAAATATTCAGATCAAAAAACGCATTTAATGCCTTGATAGTGAAAGCCGCATCTGCCGAGCCTCCCCCTAAACCTGCCCCGATAGGAATAGCTTTCAGCAAATGGATCTTAACAGGCGGTAAATCAAAATCCGCGGCAAGTTGCTGATATGCTTTTACGCAGATATTATCCGCTTCGCTGCCGGGTATCGAGATACCGTCAAATTCCACTGAAAAGGATTCTGTCCGCGTAATTTCCAATGCATCTTTCCAGCCGACAGGGTAAAAACAGGATTCAATGTTATGAAAACCATCGGCCCGCTTTTCAACAATATTCAAGCCGATGTTAATCTTCGCATTTGGGAAAACAAGCATTTCAATTCGTTTAGTGCTCCCAGCGCCATTCCTGACCAATCACCAGTTCTTCTTTCAAACCCTGTGAAATCAGGAAATCGCGCGTTTTTTGATCTGATAACTTTTTAACTGCGATTTGATCGGCGCTGGAAAGTGCAAATAAGTACATAGCTCCAATGCGAACTGTAGTTTCCAGCTGCTCTTTGTTCACCAGACTGAAGTCATCACAATCCGCATGATAACATTGCAGCACATTCGGATCCAGATGTCCCGACAAGCCTGCAATAGGCACACCTTCCAGCATAAACGGCTGATGGTCACTATGCAATCCTGCGCGATTGATAATTTCGTTCTTGAAATTCGAGTCTACTGAATGGATCGCATTGCCCACATTCGCAAAAAACTCGCTCATCTCATCACGCCCAAAGGCATTCACTCCCTTGGGATCATTGGTCATATCAAGATTCATCATGTAAGTGACCTTGTTGATATCTCCCGATTTTTTAAGCTCGCTTACAAAATGTTTCGAACCGAGTAGTCCCTGCTCTTCGCCCATAAACAGAACAAACTGAATTGTTCTTTCCGGCTTAACCTTCAAAGCTTTGAAAGTCCGTGCAATATCCATTACTGCAAAGGAGCCAATTCCATTGTCGATCGCTCCGGTAGCAAGATCCCAGGAGTCCAAATGCCCGCCAATGATAACGCGGTCATCCGATTTCCCTTTAAGCGTTGCAATTACATTGCGGGCTTTGATCTGCTTGGAGGTGTTGTGCATTTCAATGTGCGCTTCCAGCGGTCCTTCTTCTTTCAACCATTTACGTACTTCAAAGCCGCTTTCACTGGATATGCAGACTGCCGGGATAGATATAATTGCACCTGTAACGGAAGCTGTTCCTGTAAGCAGGATCTTTCCGGGTGCGCCGTTGACCATGATTACGCCGGTAGCTCCGTACTTAATAGCGAGTGCTGTTTTTTCCGAACGGTGGAGGTTCTTTTTACCAGTGACGCCTACGAGATTGATATTGGCAAGTGCTACTTTGCCTTTCACTTTGTCTTTTACTGCCTCAAAGTCCTCTTCCAAACCATTACCTACATCCACGATTTCACCCTGCAGGTTGGCTTCAACAGGAGAATGCGCCAGCGAAACCACTGGTACGTCCCTGAAATTATCTGAACTTCCAGGTGCAATGGACAGCGTAACCGTGTCACGCATCCATGCTTCTACTTCAAAAGGCTGGTATTTGACGTCTGTAAAGCCGTAGCTTTTCAGGAGCTTAAATGCGTATTCCTCTGCCTTTTCCCCGTTGGCGCTGCCTGTCAGGCGATGACCGATTGTTTTGGTAGCATTTTCAAGTGTGACATACGCTTTGCTGTTCTTTCTGACTTCATTGTCAATCTTCGCAAAAGACTTATCCCACTTCTTCTCACCCGGACTTAATCCGAGCAACGACACGATACAACTGCTCACCAAAAAGATCCGTACAATTTTTTTCATAGTTCCTGATAAAGGATGTATCCAACTGATTAGAATACAAATATCCACCCGATATTTGAGCTTATGCAAGATAAACACAAATCAAACTACAATTTGCTCGGTCTGGTTTCATATGCGAGTTCAATATAGAGAATTTTTTCTACACGGGATTTTTTCCAACGTATTGAAAAAATGACATTTATCATGCGGACTGAACTTTAATTGTAAACATTACACTTAATGACATTGCTTTGTGATTTTAAGTGAACATTTTTGTACTTTTCAGCAGTTATAGCATAGCTGGTCAGCATTTAGCAATCAATAAATACTCGTAACATAATGTATTTCCTGGGATTCGATTTAGGCAGTTCTTCTGTTAAAGCATGTTTGGTCCATGCAGATACCGGCGCAGTAGCAGCGTCCGCGTTTTTTCCGGAGCGTGAAATGACAATCGACGCTCCCAAGCCTGGCTTTGCAGAACAGCAGCCGGAAAACTGGTGGAAAAATGCGTGTCTTGCTTCGCAGGCAGTTGTCAAAAAGGCTGGAATCAAGCCGGACGAAGTTGCCGCGATCGGGATTTCGTATCAGATGCATGGTCTGGTTGTGGTTGATGAAAATCTAAACGTACTCCGTCCATCCATTATCTGGTGTGACAGCCGGGCGGTTGAAGTGGGCAATACCGCCATGCAGGAACTGGGAGAAGAATACGTGCTGCCGCATTTGCTGAACTCTCCGGGCAATTTTACAGCAGCAAAACTCGGCTGGGTGAAGCAGAATGAGCCTGATGTTTACGCGAAAGTCTACAAGTTCATGCTTCCCGGTGACTATCTGGCAATGCGAATGACGGGGGAAGTTGTGACAACGCCATCAGGTCTTTCCGAAGGTATATTCTGGGATTTTGTTAACAAACGTCCCGCCGACTTCCTGTTTAATCACTTCGGCTTTGATGCCGGTCTTATCCCCAGTGTTCTGCCTACATTCTCTGATCAGGGGCACATTACCGCCGCGGCAGCAGAGGCACTTGGCCTTAAAGCAGGCACCCCTGTGACTTACAGGGCGGGCGACCAACCTAATAATGCATTCTCGCTCAATGTACTGGAACCCGGCGAAGTGGCTGCTACGGCGGGCACTTCGGGCGTTGTTTACGGTGTAAGCGAGCAAATCAAATTTGATCCGAAATCAAGGGTAAATACCTTCCTGCATGTAAACCCCATTTCGGAAGTTGACCGCTACGGTGTTCTTCTTTGCGTAAATGGTACCGGCAGCTTGAATGGCTGGCTCAGGAACTCCCTTTTCCAGGGAAATATCAGCTACCCGCAAATGAATCAGCTTGCATCCGAGGCACCTATCGGATCAGACGGACTGTACTGTCTTCCATTTGGCAACGGCGCGGAACGTATGCTTGAAAACCAGGATCCGGGAAGTACATTCAAAGGTTTGCAATTCAGTCGCCACGGATTGCCGCATTATACGCGTGCTTCCCAGGAAGGAATTGTTTTTGCATTGTACTATGGAATGGAGATCATGGAAACCGTGGGTGTTTCTCTCAAAAATATACGTGCGGGAGAAGCCAATATGTTCCTAAGTCCGGTATTCCGCGAAACTTTCGCCAACGTCTCAGGGGCGACCGTAGAGTTATACAATACAGATGGCGCGCAGGGAGCTGCCCGTGCTGCTGGTTTTGGCCTTGGCTATTACAAGAACCGCGCAGACGCTTTCAATGGCCTTAGCGCATTACAAACCATAGAACCTGATGCCGAGCACAGCGCCGCTACCAAAGATGCTTACGCTAAATGGAAAGAGGCACTGGAAGCAAGCCTTTGATATACTTGCTGGTCTCACCTATAACGGCGAGACCAGCAAACTTTTTTCGTGATCGATTTCAGGCAGTTACCTCTGTGCTTTTTACATATTCTTCAATTTTGAAGGCCACTATCTCGGCAACCTTCACAGTGTGATCATCTTTATTCTGGTACTGCCGGTAGTTTATCTTGCCTTCCACAGTTACCATTTTTCCTTTTTCCAGCAACAATTCACACTTTTGCGCCAGCGGTCCCCAGGCTACAATGGAATGCCAGGCCGTTGTTTTAACTTCCTCCTTGTTCCTGTTCGTATATACCTCGTTAGTGGCAAGCGAAAAGGTGGCCATTTTCCCTCCGTCAAAATCCTTTACATTGATTTCACGTCCTACGTTACCGACCAATTTTACTGAGTTCATGATAATGATGTTTAGAATTGAATAGTATCTACTGTCGACCCAGCGACAATGCAAAGATGTTTGTGAGCTGGAAATTGATTCGGTTGTTAATCATTTATAAGCATATGAAAACATTTGCAGCCATTTGCAAGCGGAAAAGGGCGTTTATTGGTGTCAAATGAATTTTACTATATTGCATTCAGAGAGGTATGCACACTGTAAAAGATCCTTCCGGGATCTTAGCAAAATATGGAATGATGAAGAATTGCCTTGAATGCGAAAAACCGTTAATGGGGAGAGTAGATAAGAAATTCTGCTCCGATATGTGCCGGAACAGCTACAACAACCGGCTCAATTCAGATGCTTACAATGTTGTAAGAAATATGAACAACCAGCTCCGGAAAAACAGGAGGATCCTGGAAGAATTTTGCCCGGAGGATAAATCAAAGACTACCAAAAGTGCATTGCTGAGCAAAGGTTTTGACTTCAACCTGATCACAAGTATTCGTCCCACCCTGAAAGGCAGCATTTACCATTTCGTTTATGATTATGGCTATCTTGAACTCGAAAACGATTTTTATCTGATCGTGAAAGACAAACGTCTCGAGAAATAAATATTTTTGCACCGAATCAAATATCCCCGGAATGAAAAAAGTAAGCCTGAGCGACTCCGGTCCAAAAGTATCAGAAGCGATTTACGGCTTCTGGAGATGGGCGGATGAAGGTACTGCGACTACCTCACAAATCGAAAAAACAGTTAACCTCTGTCTGGAACTGGGTATCAATACTTTTGACCACGCGGATATTTACGGAGATCAGACAATCGAAGAACATTTCGGCAAAATCATTCACAATAAATCTTTTAAACGTGAAGAAATTGTCCTATTCAGCAAATGCGGCATCAGGCATTCCGGGAATAAGTATTCGAAGTATTACGACACTTCCCGCGACCATATCGTTGAAAGTATCAATGGTTCTTTAAAAAGGTTACGTACTGATTATCTGGACATTTTTCTCCTGCATCAAAGTGACTTTCTTTCAGATCCGGAAGAAACTGCGACGGCATTGGCGGAGATAGTCAAGTCGGGCAAGACGAAGCACATTGGTGTTGCCAACTTCACCGTTTTTCAGCACCAGCTGCTCGCATCCTACCTTCGCATTCCGATTGTGACCAACCACATCGAGCTGAACCTGATGAATACGTCGGCGATAGAAGACGGACGCATTGATTTCATTAAACAGAGTTTTAGCAAGCCGCTGGCCTGGGCACCACTTGCCGGAGGAAAGATTTTGAACGGTACCGAAGAAAAGGCAGTGCGTTTGAGGGCGAAACTGGAAGAAATCGGCCGTAAATACAATGCAAATATTGAACAAACTGCAGTAGCCTGGTTAATGAAGCTGGGAACGCTGCCCATTATAGGCTCGCTCTCGGAGGCGCGGATCAGAAACGCTGCAAGTGCATCGGATATCAAGCTGAGCCGGGAAGATTGGTATGAGATCTACCACGCTTCCGGAAAATAATTGTTAAAAGCTATCGGGTAAGCAAAGCGCGCCATTTGTCGCCGCTGCTTACCCATTTTTCTTTTGCCCGTCACCAGTACGCTTCTATTTTTTCAGCTGTTTCGCATCCAGTTTCCGGATGATGTCTTTTTTGTTGAAAAGTAATCTCCAAACCGCAAAAGGCTGATCAGGGTTATCTGCGCAGCTTTTACATACCAGGCTTTCGGTCGCTACCGGCGCATTATAAACCATTAATGTATCGCCCAGTCTTTGCAGATTGTCTCCCGCATTGGCTTTGTTTTTCGCACTGTACAGGTAGGCACCGAGCAACTCCCGCTCCTTCGGATCAAGTTTCGAATTATTCAAATCACTTGCGCCCAGCAGTTCGATCTTCACCCCATACTCCTTCTGTAAAGCAGCCACGACAGGAATCTGGTCCAGAGCCCCGCACAATTGCTTTCCTTTTGCCGGATCTTTTTCCAGCTCTTTCTGCAGTGACTTTTCCGTGATTTGAGCTATTTTCTTACCCCATTCATTGGCTGAATAAACCAGCTGCGTATTCGTTACGCGCTTGATCTCAACCGATTTCATCTCGCTTTTCAGCTCGCTGGTTTGCTCGATCCTGTTACTTGAATTACAGGCAGCGACCAGCATCGTTACCATTAAAATGTATACAGCCTTTTTCATAAAACTTCTGATCTTTTGTATTTGCCTGATGCAGTGACCACTGTCTCAACGGTTCATTCCAGCTAAAATGCGTATCTTTGTGCCCCAAATACAGCGTGCCAAAGATATTCAATAAAGATGATCGATAAGTTAGCAGCCATAAAAGAACGCTTCGAAGAGGTTTCCCAACAGATTATTCAACCGGAAATCGTATCTGATTCCAGCCGGTATTCCAAGTTAAGCAAGGAGTACAAGGATCTTGGCAGAATCGTGGAGCATTATGAGCTTTATCAAAAAATCCAGAAAGATATCGCCGGCACCAAGGAGCTTATCGCGACCGAGAAAGACGAAGAACTGCGCGAAATGGCGAAAGAAGAGCTCGATGAGCTCACTCCCAAACTGGAAGAGTTGGAGCAGGTTATTAAAGAATTACTGATTCCGAAAGATCCGAATGACAGCCGGAACATCATCCTGGAAATCCGCGGTGGTACTGGTGGTGACGAGGCTGCTATTTTCGCAGGCGATTTGTTCCGGATGTATCAGCGCTTTTTCGAAAAAATGGGCTGGCGCTCCTCAATCATGGATTTTACAGAAGGTACCAATGGCGGCTACAAAGAGATTATCTGTAAGGTAGAAGGCGAGGATGTGTATGGCAAGATGAAGTTTGAATCGGGTGTACACCGCGTGCAGCGCGTTCCTCAAACGGAATCTCAGGGCAGGATCCATACATCGGCTGCTTCTGTGGCTGTGCTTCCCGAAGCTGAGGAGGTTGACGTGCAGATCAATATGAATGATGTGCGTGTAGATACTTTTCAATCGTCCGGCGCAGGTGGACAATCGGTGAACACGACTTACTCAGCGGTTCGCTTGACTCACATTCCCTCTGGTCTGGTTGTAAGCTGCCAGGACGAACGTTCGCAGCTTAAAAATAAAGACCGCGCATTGAGTGTACTTCGTTCGCGCCTGTATGAGATCAAGCTTAAAGAGCATAACGACGCAATCAGTTCGCAACGCAAATCAATGGTAGGAAGCGGCGACCGCTCTGACAAGATCCGGACATATAACTATCCTCAGAGCCGCATTACCGATCACCGCATTGGATATACGGTTTACAATTTGCCTGCTGTCATGGAAGGCGATATAGCTGAATTTATCGAAAGATTGAGAATTGCCGAAAATGCAGAAAGAATGCAGGAAGGCGAAGTGGTTTAGACCCTACTTAACCTGATACTTCTCCTTGTAAGTTTTGGCTTTGTAGCTGTCGAACTCTTCTTTTTTGTAAAAATCGCCGCCGATGAAGGTGATTACCTCGTGGAATTCCTTGGATTTAAGGTAACCTGCGAGCGGCTGGATCATGTTGAATTTATCGTCCAGGAAAACGGTTGTGGGGTAACTTGGCTGATTGTTGGTCAGTGCCAATGCAATCTCATTGATTCCCTTGCTGCCCTGCGGCAGAAATTGAAATTTCTTATCTCCTAATGTAATCGTTGCTTTTTGCTCTGCATCGAGCTTCACAGCATAGTAAGTCTTGTTGACGTACTCGACAACGGCCTTGTTCTTGAAAGTTTCCCGGTCCATTACTTTACACCAACCACACCAATCAGTATAAAGATCGATCATGATCTTCCGCGGCTCTTTCTGGATTTTTGCATAAGCCTCTTCAATCGTCATCCATTGGATCTGCGCTGCATCTTTTTTCTCCATATCGGATTTAAAACCAGTTGACATAAATGCCACAGCTGCAACGATCAGGCAGTTTAAAATGAGGTTTTTCATACAAGTCTTATTTTCTGACCAAAGAACAAGAATTACTAGCGGTTTATTTCACTGCGACTTTGGATTTGGCAAATGAAATAAGAATGCCCCCCGCAACAATCAGCAGCATACCAGCCAGCATCGGGACAGAAGGAATTGCTTCTCCCATCAAAAACCCGATCAGGACTGAAAAGAGAATATTGGAATAACCAATTGCCGCCACCCGGCCTGCTTTGTCGAATGTGAAAGATTGTGTCAGCATTTTCTGACCTGCCAAAGCAGTTAGTCCGAGTGCCAGAAATCCCAGCCACTGCCACATGTTATCAGGCCATTTAAATGTCCCGATCAGAAAATCGAGGTGTTCGACAGGATAGTAAGTACCTACCAGCATGGAGATAATGGGCATTACGATCCCACTGAGCATAAATGACAAAATGATGGCGCGGGTATCATAAACCAGCCCGAGCTGCCGGATTGACAGATAGGAAATTGCTGTTAAAAGTGCATTCCCCAAGCCCAGCGCATTGTCCCGCAACGAGATGGAAAGATCCGGCCTGAACACAAGCAGGATACCTGTGAAGCCAATGAAAATAGCAGCCCACTCTCCTCCATTCAGGGTTTCTCCAATCAATAACCAGGAAAGTAATGCCAGGAAAATCGGGTAAGTATACTGGTAGGTAGAAGCCCGTCCGAGTCCGAGCGTTTGAATGGCATAAAAAAGCATGTATAGTGACAGCGTACCTACAACTCCCCTGAAAATCAGCAAGCCCAGCTTCCCGCCCTGCTGAACGAGCGGCCGCTGCCGGATACTGCTGAGCACGAACACCACACCAACTATATTCCGGAAAAACACCAGCTGAACAATATGGAAATCACGGCCCAGCCACTTGGATAATGCAGAAGTCAATGAAAAGAAAAATGCCGCTCCAAGCATAAGGTAAATGCCTTTACGGGATGCGTTGCCAGGAATGTGTGCAGAAGAGGCCACCTTATAGATTTTGGGACAAAGATAAGCGATTGGGCATTCGGTCGTAAAACGAATGCAATTAGCTACCTTTGCGACCGTTTGGTGCCCGTAGCAATTTCCATGTTGCTTTTCGTGGCTTAATAGGGAATTCCGTTAAAACCGGAAGCTGTCCCCGCAACTGTAAGTCTGTTCCATTGACCCGATCTTCGAAGCCACTGTTGAAAAACGGGAAGGCACCGGGCCAAAAGGCGAGCCAGGAGACCTGCCAGATCATTCGTGCTACACCGCTTTCGGAGGAAAAGCAGCGAGCCTGTTACTATCCAGAGAATACCCAGGTGATTTTTGTGAAGCGGATTTTGATTACGGCAGTTATTGCGGCAGGGACTTTTCTTCCGGCCATAACCCACGCCCAAACGGACTCGATCTCTTTGCAGCCGGTTAATATCAAGGGTTTCGTACCCGAAAAGTTCATGAGCGGACTGAAAGTGCAGCGGATTGATTCAGCCAGTCTGCTCGCCTTTCAATTTCAGAATATCAGTGATCTGCTGGCAATTCAAACACCGGTTTCTTTTAACAAATATGGACCGGGACAACTTACCACTGCTTTCTTCCGCGGAACCTCCGCCAATCACACGGCTGTACTCTGGAATGGCCTGAATATCAACTCTCCCACTTTGGGCCAAACCGATTTTTCGACCATACCTGTCGCTGGCTTCGATGCACTTTCCATTCAATATGGTTCAGCTGCGAGCATTGTTGGAACCGATGCAGTAGGCGGCAGCATTTTGCTGAACAGTGCTGCGGGAGAGAATGGGTTTAAAGTTTTATTGGGACAGCAGGTCGAAAGCTTTCACAATCACCAGACCCAGGTTGCTGCCCGCTATGGGTCCGCGCTACGGAACAACTGGCGGATTTCGGGAAAAACGAGTCTTTACGACAATCGGATGAACAACCAATTTCCCTATCGACAACGGAGGGAATATGCATTGCTGCCTTCCGAAGCATTCCAGCGCGGTCTGGTTCAGGATATTTTTATTAGTGGCAAAAACAATCAGGAAATCTCTGCGCATGCCTGGATTACCAGCAACAAACTGACCACCTCACCGGCTGATACAGCTGGTCGCGAGCTCACATTAACCAAAGCTTACCGGGCGATGCTTAGATACAGTGTCGGGGATTTTACAGCACGTGCGGCCTGGGTGCGGGATATCATCGATTATGCGAAAGGCAATTATCGCCAGCTCGACCATGCTGTAACTGATAAATTTTCCAACCGCATTGAAAAGGATTTCGACTTTATCCTGAATCAAAACGGAAGCAACATATCCATGAAGGCGGGAGCTGAATGGACGCATTACCGGACCAGAGTACCTGGCTACGAAACGCCGGTTATCACAGAAAACCGCGGCGACTTCTTTCTCCTCACCCGCTGGCAGGTCAATGCACCGCTGGTCGTGTCCGTGAATCTCCGCCAGGCGCTGGTAACAGGGTACAACCCGCCTTTTACCCCCTCACTGGGCGCTGAATACCAGTTGATTGAACTGCCCGGATATAAGCTGAAAATAAAAAGCTCGGTTGCCAGAAGCTACCGTGTACCTACCTTGAATGAACGTTACTGGAAAGTACTGGGTGACCCGAATATCAGGCCTGAGAATGGCTGGAACAAGGAAGCCGGCATAGAACAGGCCTTCGTTATTTCTCCCAAGAGCCAGCTGGATGTTTCGGTAACAGCTTATCACAACCGGATCAAAGACTGGACTTACTGGAATCCTGTAAAAAATTATCGCATCGAAAACTTACAACAGGTACTTGCCCGCGGCGTGGAAATACAGGCAGGCTGGCGCGGGAGTATAGATGTAACGCAACTTGGAACGAACATTACTTATGCTTATAATAAAAGCATTCAGGAAAGAGCTTACGACGCATACTCTGTTGATGTGATTGGAAAGCAGCTACGTTTCGTGCCGCTTTATACTGCCGGGCTGAGTACATTTGCACAGTACCGCAACACAAAGCTGACAGGCCAATTGCAATTTGCGGGCAAACGGTACACTACTTTCGACAATTCCACTTTTTTGAAAGAGTACGCGCTGTTGCATCTGCTGGCGGAAACTTCCGTTTCATTTGGGAAAGTATATTTGCGGGTGCAGGGGCAGATCAACAATGTAACAAATACGTTTTACCTGAGCGTACAAAACAATGCATTGCCTGGCAGAAGCTTCGCGATCAACCTCATTGCGGCATTTGATTCAAAAACAAAACAGGCGCGGGTACGACAAGACGAGTTTTAAATTTGCAATACAGTTATATATAAATCCAATTAAGATGAAACAACGATTATCAAGAGTACTTTACTTCATCGCATTCTCAGCAGCAGTATCGTCATGTAATCAAAGTGATCCCGAGCCGAAGGGGGATTTTGCGAAAGGCGTTTTCGTGGTGAACGAAGGTAACTTCAGTCAGAATAATGGCGCTATTTCATTTTTGAAACGCGAAAATACCACTGCCGAAGCCGATATTTTCTCCAAAGTAAATGGCTCCGCGCTGACCGGCGGTGTACAAGGTTACGCAGCTACGGGTGAGTACGGTGTGATTCTGGTTGACAATTCCAATGCAGGAATGGACAAGATTGAATTTGTTAATGCTTATACTTTTCAAAAACAAGGCACCATCGGCGCGCCGGATATTGAGAATCCGAGGGAAGTTGTGGTTGCAGGAAACCGCGCCTATGTATCCTGCTGGGGATCTTATACGAGCGATTATAGCTCCGGTTATATTGCTGTGGTTGACATTACTACAAGAAAAGTAACAAAGAAAATCCCTATTGCCGGCGGACCGGAAAATCTGGTATTTACAACAGGTAAACTGTTCGTGGGAACAGTTTCCTATGGCGAAGGCAAAACTTTGTATGTTATTGATACGAATGCAGAAACAGTCACCAAAACAATTGCCCTGGACGCTACACCGACACCGATCGGTTTGGATGCAAACGGCAAGCTTTGGGTAGGTGCCGGTATCAAAACAATGAAAATTGATCCGACTTCCTACGCGGTGGAGACAACTTTGCCGATAGGAACTGATGCAAACAAAATAGCAGGCAATTTTGCATTGACCAATGATCTGAAATCCATTGTTTTCACATTGTCCTACTTTGACGCCAACTTCGTTTCACACGGAGAAACCTACAAATTTGGGATCAATGATACGCAGATCAGCCTTGCGACTCCGCTCATCAGAAGAATGTTCACCGGACTTGCAGTGGACCCTGCGCAAGGTTTAATCTATGCAGGTGTAACACCATCGTACGCGCAGGCAGGTTACGCGATCCGCTACCGCGCCGACGGCTCGGTAGTTGATTCTGTGAAAGTAAATGTTGCCCCAACAGGATTTTTCTTCCAGTAAGCTCATTTCATATAACAACAAAAAAAGCGCCTCTGAACATTCAGGGGCGCTTTTTTGCATCATATATCTTGATAACTATTTGAAGAAACCTTGCGGATCTGGCATTTTGGCTTTCAGCAGTTCCACAAATTCGAAATTCATTTGTGATAAATCCAGCACTCTGCCTTTATGTAAATGCTCCCAAGACTTGTCTAGCTCATTAAGGTTATAATGCAAAAGCGACAAATTATACTGTCCAAGTGCGTAAGTGGAGTCCACCGCAGTGGCATGTTTCAAAAGCTCGGCTGCTTCATCCAGCTCTTCTTTCCGGCTGGTAATTGCATAAAGTTTTAGATCAACAGTAGAAAGATCCACCAGCAAAGGCACATTGTCGCCCTGCAAGCTAACTCCCTTACTCAGCATCCGCTTTGCATCTACCCAGTTTTCACGCTGATAAGACACTACTCCCAGGCCCCAGTAAGCCTCCACATTCTTGTCATTCAGAAGCTGTGCTAGATTGAAACGGTAGCAGGCAGTATCAAGTGAACCCTCCTGCAAATATTCCCACGCGCGCGCAGCGAAAAAGCTGCTCGCCTCAGTGCGGCTCGAAAAGGATTTGTCGCATTCACTCAGGAATTTAATTTCTTCGTCGATCTGCTCGGAAGTTTTACTTACCTCACCAAACAGCGGAAGAATACGTCTTTCTTTTAATTCAAGAGGTTTTTTCTGCGCCGTGTTCGTACCCGAGCTGGCAGCGCCGGCGCTTGCAAGATGCGTGTTTTGCGCAAGGCCGAAGACAGGTATAAGCACCGCAAGCCAAACAAAAACAGATTCTTTCATATGAAACTAAATAGAGAAACAGGTTTTCTATTGTCCAAGTTAAACGGTTTTATCGGGAATGTATTGCATTATTTACGTTTACTTCTTCCCATAGAACCTTTGCGTTTTTGCCCGTTTTTTGACAAATCTTTGGGCTTGCTGTGGAAAACTTTTTTCTTCTCATGAAAGGCGCCGAGAAAGGTAGGATCTTCTCTCCGACGCTGATTATCCATTTCCCGGAGCATATCCTGTCGTTCAGGAATTGGGGTTGACGCAATTTCCAAATCCTCCGGCAATTCCTCTCGCGGGATCTCCATCCGGATGATCTGCTCGATCTTGCGGATGTGGTATTCGTCCGCCATTGTCATAAATGTAATCGCCTCCCCTATCTTATTAGCGCGGCCAGTGCGGCCGATCCTGTGCACATAATCTTCATAAATAAGCGGAACATCGAAATTGATCACGTGGCTTACCTCCGTAATATCAATCCCCCGCGCTACCACGTCCGTAGCTACCATGACGCGCACAGAACCGGCGCGAAATGCTTCCATTGCATTGATACGTGTGTTCTGCCCTTTGTTGGCGTGAATCACTTTCATTTCATTTTCTCTTACAACCCGGTTGAGCAGATTGTCATGTACCAACCCGGCCACTTCCCTACTTCTCGTAAATACAAGTACGCGGTTGAAATCCTCCCTGGTTTTCAGGAAGTAAGAAAGCAGGTTGATTTTTGTGCGGAAATTAGGCACTTCGTACAAAGTCTGCGACACCATTTCCGCCGTAGTTGCTTGCGGTGTAACTTCTATACGTGTTGGAAATTCAAGGAATTCATGGGATAGACGCTCCACTTTCTCGGAAAAAGTGGCCGAGAAAAGCATGTTCTGGCGCTTTGTCGGGATGATTTCCAGCAGCTTTCTGATCTGCGGCATAAAGCCCATATCCATCATTTTATCTGCTTCATCAAGTACCATCACATTCAGGTGCTTCACTACGATCTCTTCCTGGAAATACAGGTCCATAAACCGCCCGGGCGTCGCAACGATGATATCAACGCCCTTTCGCAAATTCTCGATCTGCGTTTTAGGACCAACTCCTCCGTATAAAACCACGGTGCGTACATCCGTATACTTGGACAATGCATGAATTGCCTCAGAGATCTGCATGGCGAGTTCCCGCGTTGGCGCCATAATCAATGCACGCGGATGTTCACCCTGCGCGAACTTGATCCGCATTAAAAGTGGCAATGTATAGGCGGCCGTTTTTCCGGTGCCCGTTTGTGCGATGCCTAAAATATCCTGTCCTGCCAATGCAAGCGGGATCGCCTGCTCCTGAATGGGCGTCGGTTCTGTGTAGCCCGCTTCTTCAATTGCATTCAGTAATTGGCGGTTGAGCTTGAACTGCTCAAATTTGTTTTGCGTAGTCTGCATTCTGCAAAGTTACGAAAACTAATACAGTAGTGACCTTTAAGCCACTTACTACTCCGGCCAACAAAAAAAGCACGGCGCTTTCACACCGTGCTTCCCTGATTTTATCAAGCCTTAACCTAACCTGGCCAGCGCTTCTTTTAAAGTTTCAATTTTTGCTTCTGCGTCAGCCTGCTTTTGCCGCTCTTTTTCAACGATATCTCCTTTTGCATTCTGGACAAAACGCTCATTGGAAAGTTTCTTTAATACAGCATCAAGAAATCCCTGCGTGTATTCCAGTTCTTTCTGCAGATTTTCCCGTTCTGATTCCGGGTCAACCTCGTCTGCCAGATTCACATAGAATTCATCCGATTTTACCCTGAATGAAGTCCCTTCGCCTTCACCGGTCACATAGTTGATCGCCTCTACATTGGCGAGCTTCCGGATAAGACTTTCCAGACGGTTATAGCGTTCTGCGGCGTCGGTACGGATTGATAATGGCAGCTCAATTTTAGGACTGATTCCTTTGGTATTCCTGATATTACGCACAGACGATACCAGCTCGAAAAGTATCTCAAAGTCCGTGAGCAGCGCCTGATCACTTTCCTTTGCCTGCGGATAAGGAGCAATGCAAATAGAATCGTTTTGTGCCCGCTCAATGATATTCTGCCATATTTCTTCCGAAATAAAAGGCATAAATGGATGCAGGATCCGCATTAAATGATCGAAGAATTCAAGCGTTGCATTATATGTCTCCGCGTCGATCGGCTGTTCGAAACCCGGCTTGATCATTTCCAGATACTGCGCACAGAAATCATCCCAGATCAATTTGTAAACCGAATTCAGCGCATCGGAAATACGAAATTTCGAGAAATGATCGTGTACCTCTGCCAGAGTCTGGTTCAGCTTGCTGTCGAACCAGCGAACCGCCAGTAACGAGCCTTCCGGACTTGCGATCTGAGTATCAACTGTCCAGCCTTTTACAAGCCTGAATGCGTTCCAGATCTTATTACCAAAGTTCCTGCCCTGCTCCACCAGCTTTTCATCATAAGGCAAGTCATTTCCTGCCTGCGAGCTGAAAAGCATCCCGGTACGGATACTATCTGCACCATATTGTTCGACCAGGTCAATCGGATCGGGCGAGTTACCGAGTGACTTGGACATTTTGCGACCAAGCTTATCCCGTACAATACCAGTGAGATACACATTTTTGAATGGA
This sequence comes from Dyadobacter sp. Leaf189, assembly GCF_001424405.1. Classification (GTDB taxonomy): domain Bacteria; phylum Bacteroidota; class Bacteroidia; order Cytophagales; family Spirosomataceae; genus Dyadobacter. Next base: position 324,681 of record NZ_LMPS01000001.1, on the reverse strand, counting down.
TACTGACCACGGTATTCATAACCTGCGATGATCATACGCGCAACCCAGAAAAACAGGATTTCAGGTGCAGTAACGAGATCATTCGTCGGGTAATAGTAATTTACCTCTTCATTCTCAGGTTCTTTAATTCCATTGAAAACAGATATCGGCCACAGCCACGATGAAAACCAGGTATCGAGTACGTCGGGATCCTGGGTAATGTCTTCTTCTGTCAATGCAAAAAGCTGGTACTCGTGCTGCGCTTTTCGCAAAGCTTCTCTTTTGGACTTGGCAATAATGACCGTCCCGTCATTCAGATAATAAGCCGGAATGCGGTGGCCCCACCAGAGCTGGCGGCTGATGTTCCAGTCACGCACATTCTCCATCCAGTGGCGGTAAGTATTTTTAAATTTAGGCGGCAGCAGCTGAACTGTATCGTTCATTACATTCTCGAATGCAGGCTTGCTGATTTTCTCCATCTTCAAAAACCATTGCTCCGAAAGCCGCGGCTCGATCACTGAATTGGTACGCTCCGAGTGACCTACATTGGATTTATATTCCTCCGTTTTAACGAGGTTACCCGATTCTTCGAGGAGTTTAATGATCTTTTTACGCGCTGCAAAACGGTCTTCACCTACCAATATCTGCGCCTTTTCATTCAGTGTACCATCTTCATTGAGCAAATCAATGATTGGCAGGTTATGCTTTTTCCCAAGCTCGTAATCGTTGGTATCGTGCGCCGGCGTCACTTTTAATGCGCCTGTACCAAACTCCATCTCTACATATTCATCTGCAATAACCGGGATTGCGCGATTGATCAAAGGGATTAGAACCTTTTTACCAATCAAATGCTGATACCGCTCGTCATTGGGGTTCACGCAAATCCCCACATCCGCCATGATCGTCTCCGGCCGGGTAGTAGCAACTGTAACTCCTTCCTCCATACTCCCTCCTCCATTCTCCAAAACCAAAGGATACCGCAAGTAAACCAGCTTCTGGTTCACCTCCTTCATGATCACCTCCTCGTCGGAAACGGTAGTCCGCGCCTGCGGGTCCCAGTTAACCATCCGGTGGCCCCGGTAAATATCACCTTTATTATATAAGTCAATGAAAACGTCGATCACCGAATCGTACAGGTCCGGCTCCATTGTGAAACGCGTACGCTCCCAGTCGCAGGAAGCGCCAAGCTTACGGAGTTGTTTGAGAATAATCCCGCCATATTTGTGGGTCCATTCCCAGCAATATTCAAGAAACTCCTCGCGCGTAAGGTCCTGTTTGTTAATCCCTTTTTCTTTGAGCATTGCCACTACCTTGGCTTCGGTGGCAATAGAAGCATGGTCGGTACCCGGCACCCAGCAAGCTTCTTTGCCTTCCATTCTGGCTTTCCGGATAAGGATATCCTGAATCGTATTATTAAGCATGTGGCCCATGTGCAGTACGCCTGTCACATTGGGAGGGGGGATTACGATCGTGTAAGGCTCTTTGTCAGGATTGGGTTTTGAGTTGAAAAAACGGTTATCTATCCAATAAGAATACCATTTGTCCTCAATTTCCTGGGGAGCGTATGTTTTGGAAATCATTGTGTAGTCAGAAATTTACCTAAACTGGCGATTGCTCATAAAAAGCAGGCAAGTTAGGATTTGCGGCTGATATTTCTAAGAAATCACCGCTTTGGTTAGTGGCAGCCAGACCGTAAATACACTGCCTTCGCCGGGTTTGCTCTGGACTTTAACAGTGCCTTCGTGCGCCTCAACCATTTTCTTGACATAACTTAATCCCAGCCCAAAACCCTTTACGTCGTGCACATTCCCGGTAGGTACCCGGTAGAATGTGTCGAAAATGCGCTGCTGCTGCTCGCAGGTCATTCCTATTCCCTTGTCGGCTATCGAAATGGCAATACCTTCATTTTCATTCCAAGTCCTGATGGCGATATGCAGCTTTTCGGGCGAGTATTTGATCGCATTGTCGATCAGGTTGTTCAGGATGTTGGAAATGTGTACTTCGTCAGCCGCCACAATCTCCTCGGTTGCTTCAAAATCAAGATCTACGTCTCCATCCTGCTGCTCTATCTGTACGCTCTGTCCATTCAATGCTTTTCCGATCAGGTCGTGCATATTAGCTTCGCTGATTTTCAGCTTGACGTGACCTTTGTCGAGCAACGCCATTTGCAGTACCTTCTCCACGTGTGTCCCCAATCGCTTGTTCTCCTCCCGAATAATGCCCAGGTACCTGTCCAGCCGGGAGTTACCTTCCTGAGGTTGTCTGGCCGAGTTCTCATGCGCCATTTCCGCAGCCAGTGCGATCGTCGAAATCGGCGTTTTGAACTCGTGCGTCATGTTATTGATGAAGTCGTTTTTAATATCCGAAAGCTTTTTCTGGCGAAGGATTGTGGTAACAGCCATGTAAAAACAAGCGAGTATTACCAGGATCAGAATACCTGACCCGCCAAACATCACGCCCATATTGCTCAGGATATACCGCTGCTGATCCGGGAAAAACACATATAAAGCACTTTGTGCATTGAGCGTTTCACTTGGAAAAAGGGATGCCTTATAAGATTTCTGCTCCCATTCACCCGGCCGCAGGCTGGCAGTGGAAAAGATCAGGCTATCGCCTGCCTGTCCGCGCACTGCAAATTCATAAGGCAAACTGATTCCGTTCTGCACGAGTTGCTTTTTGAGCAGAGTATCCAGCAAAAAGCGGTTGACGCGTTGTTCAATAGGTCTTTTGGTATAGATAAAATCCTTCATTACTTCTTTCAGCAACTCAGCCCGGTCAGGCTCAGCTACATTCATCACAACGCCCGACCTGCGCCCGGATTTACTGCTGGGCAAAGCGACTTTCCGGTTTGCAATGGAACCCGATACCGAATCCCGGTTTGCATGTGATTTTACGCCGTTTCTTGAAGCTTCGGGATCATAAACGCTCCTGAATGCATTTCCCAGCCTTTTTTCATCATCCAGCCGGCGGCGCATAAATTCGTCTATACCCGCCATACCATATTGCTGCGCCTGGAAAAACTCCTCCATAATGCGCTGCTGATGATCCACCATAATGCGGAAGTTGGGACTCAGCACGTCGGTAGGTACCGCTTCGGTGATAATCTGGTAATGGATTTCTTCCCCATTGGGTCCGATCGCTATTTCCAGCTTGGGCTGTACAACCCTGGTTTGCTCCGGTCGCGGCTGAGTGGTTTGTGGGGTGACGCGCTTCATCGGCATATTCCTGAGCTGCGCGATGCGGTCGAGCTTGCTTTTCTGCTGCTCTGCTTCGATCCTCCTTTGCAGGAGATACATCATTTCCTGCTTTTCCAGCCGGTGTACTACTTCCTGCACCGACTCCGACACTTTCTGGTTAAACTGGTCATTGCGGATCGCGATAGCTTCCCGGATCCAGTACCACTGAAAACCGATGAGGCCAATCAATGCAATGCACATCAAACCAACTATTATCTGAATTTTCCGCTTTGTCATAAAATTTCATTTCGCCGGTGCAACACCTCCCTCCACTTCACCGACATTCTTGCTGTAACAAATTTAAGGTATCAGGTTCTGCCGCATTTGCTTTTAACATTATTTAACAACGGCCAGATCCTGCTCCTTATACGAGTATAATCCATTCATACACATAACCAAATGCAACCTATGAAAGCTGTTTTTATGCAAAAGCTTACCCTTGCTATGCTGGTAATTTCCGCGCTGGCTGCGAATAACCTGTACGCACAGTCTGACGACGACCGAAAGCAGGAAGAAAAAGGCAGAAAGTCGCGTATTCACATTCAGGTTACCGAAGATGAAAATGGTAAAATGAAGAAAATTGAAAAAGACTATGAAGTTGGCGCGATGACCCGGGAAGAAAAGGACAGGTTTGTTGAAAAGGTACTCGACTCTCTGAATGTAGATAACAAGAAAAAGCAGACGATCTCCATTACAATGGACGACGGAGCCGATAACACGATTACAAAGAAGCGCAGGAAAACAATTATAGACTACCGCGACGACCGGGAACCGCTGGCATTTAACTGGGACAATAACTTTTCCTACGATTTTGACTCAGAAAAATTCCGAAACAATTTCCGGAATTTAGAAAGGGAGATTGGTCCGAAAGCAAAGGTTTTTATGCGTGATATGGAAGATTTCGGAAAAAGCATGGGCAGCGTTTGGGAGAAGGGATCTGCCAAACCGGCCAGCGTGCGCGCATTGCAGGTTTACGGCAATAATCCTGATAATGGAACAATCAACCTCCGCTTTGACGTACCTGTAAAAGGCGATGTAAAAGTAACTGTAACAGACACCAGGGGCAAAGAAGTTGGCAGCAAGGAGATCAAAGATTTTGAAGGTGAATTTGTGGGCCAGGTAGAGCTGAAAAAGAACACGAAGGGTACGCTGTTTGTCACGGTTGTACAAAATGAAGACGGTGCCGTAAAGCGGATTGTGATTCCCTGAATTGGTAGATTACCCCTGTAATCCCCTCAAAATAAACATTGAGGGGATTTTTTATTTGTAAAATTTATTGGACAATTAGGCTGACATTTAGTAAGAATTGTAAATTTGCCGAAAATCACCACAGACTGCGACATCAATTTCCAGAGCAATATGCTGAATCTTATACTGTTTGGCCCTCCCGGTGCGGGCAAAGGTACCCAGAGTGAAAAAATCATTGCCAAGTACAATCTGATCCACCTTTCAACCGGCGATTTACTCCGTTCCGAAATACAGGCGGGATCTGAATTGGGGCTGAGGGCCAAGACATTAATGGACCAAGGGATTCTGGTTCCGGATGAAGTGGTGATTGGAATGATCGATAATAAACTGAAAGAACATAAAGATGCTGCGGGGTTTATTTTCGACGGATTTCCGCGGACTGTAAAGCAGGCAGAGGCACTTGATCAGCTGCTGGCTACTTACAATGAAAGCATTTCTGTGATGGTCGCATTGTCCGTAAGTGACGATGAGCTGCTTGCCCGCCTCCTGAACAGAGGCAAAACCTCGGGTCGTCCGGATGATCAGAATGTAGAGCTGATCAGCAAGCGCATCCAGGAATACAATAATAAAACAAGACCTGTGGCCGATTACTACCAGGAACAAGGTAAGTTTGTAGCCATAGACGGAATTGGTGAGATCGAGCACATTTTCAGTGAGATCACTGCCAGCATTTCAAGTCTGCAGTAACCGTTCTGAATTTACACTATACTACACATGGCCTCCTCCAACTTCATCGACTACGTAAAAATAAATGCCCGATCGGGCGCAGGTGGAGCTGGTTCTCTTCATTTCCGGCGTGAAAAACACGTTGAAAAAGGAGGTCCCGACGGCGGCGACGGCGGTCGCGGCGGCCATGTGATCCTGAAAGGAAATGCACAGCTCTGGACATTACTCCACCTGAAATACACCAAGCACGTTAAAGCTTTTGACGGAAAAGGTGGTGAAGGTGGAAGAAGAACAGGCGCAATTGGTAAAGATATCATCCTCGAAGTTCCGCTTGGGACTATCGCCAAAAACGGCGAGACCGGTGAAGAGCTGTTTGAGATCACCGAAGATGGACAGGAAGTAATCCTGCTCAGGGGCGGGCGCGGCGGAATGGGGAATGACCATTTCAAATCCGCTACCAACCAGACTCCCCAGCACGCTCAACCCGGAGAACCCGGCCTTGAAGCGTGGATTATTCTCGAACTTAAAGTGCTTGCCGACGTAGGTCTGGTAGGCTTTCCTAATGCAGGAAAATCGACATTGCTTTCGGTTGTTTCTGCCGCAAAGCCTGAAATTGCCGATTATCCCTTTACTACGCTTGTCCCTAACCTTGGTGTAGTGTCCTACCGCGACTATAAATCCTTTGTAATGGCCGACATTCCGGGTATTATCGAAGGCGCTTCGCAGGGCAAAGGTCTGGGATTACGCTTCCTTCGCCACATTGAAAGAAACTCCATTCTACTGTTCCTGGTACCTGCTGACAGCGAGGATATTAACGCTGAATATCAGACCTTGCTACAAGAACTAAAGATTTATAACCCCTCCCTCCTAGACAAAAATCGTATCCTCGCCGTTTCTAAGACTGACGTCCTGACAGACCAAGAAAAAGCCGGTCTGAAACACCAACTCCCTCAAAACATCCCCGCAATTTTAATTTCAGCAATAACCCAAGAAGGAATTGAACAATTGAAAGACAAAATATGGGAGCTGATCAATTCGCCGTTTTCCGTAAAATAATAATTTCTTGAAACAAGCAACCAACTGACGCATCTTGTGTGTCCGGTTAGTTACGTAATAGAATATACAGCCACTATGAAACACTATCTACCATACATTATCTGGGTAGGAATCAGCCTTTTATCATTCAATACTTTCGGACAAATAAGCATCGATTATCCGTCAGACCGCCTGGTCTTTCAACGTGATAAAAACAATTTGGCGACTATTTACATCTCAGGAAGTTATACAAAAGTTGTTGATAGAATTGAAGCAAAGCTCACCCCGAGAAACGAAGGACAAGGCTCCCCTGTGGATTGGAAACCCATTAAGTCCGATCCCAAAGGCGGCTTCTACTCAGGCAGGCTGGATGATGTGAGAGGCGGCTGGTACAATCTGGAAGTAAGAGCCTGGAAGGGCGATCAGATTGTCGGTTCATCGCGGGTTGACCACGTTGGCGTGGGAGAAGTTTTCCTTATTGCAGGACAATCAAATTCACAGGGTTATCAGAATATGGGTGCACAAGGTGCTCAGGATGACCGCGTAAATTGTATCAGGTACAACAACACAGATGCTCCTAGGCTTTACGAAGATTTACCCTATCCGCATTTTGAACATTTGGGTGCCGATTCTGAAATTGCTCCCCGCGGCTTCTCGGCCTGGTGCTGGGGCAAGCTGGGTGACAATCTGGCTGCCCGCCTCAATGTGCCGATCCTTTTTTATAATGCAGGCTGGTATGGTACTGCAGTGAAAACATGGCGGGAAAGTATCAACGGAACTGGTTACTCTGTTTATACAGGCGTCCCCATAGAGCCCAGCGGAATGCCTTACGGCAATATGCGCTCAGTTGTGCAACGGTATGCCCCGATAACAGGATTGAGAGGAATTTTATGGTTGCAAGGAGAAGCTGACAATGATATAAATACCTCCACAGACAATTATGCAAACGATCTTAAAACGGTTATTGAAAGTATAAGAAATGAATCCGGGCACAATATATCATGGGTGGTTTCACTCACATCTTACAACAACAGGAACGGAATAGATCAAAGGGTAATTGAAGGCCAGCGCAGGGTAATCAACAACGTAAACCAGGTATTTGAAGGACCTTCTACTGACCAGATCCAGATTCCCCGCATTGATGGTGAGGGTGTGCACTTCATGAACGAAGGCCTCTCCCAACTTGCAGACGCCTGGACTCAGCAGCTGAATGATAACTTCTTTGCTAACTCGGAACCGTATAAGGGTGAGAGCCCAATGCGTATTAACAGTTCCTGTGCGGGGAATGGGAATATTACACTGACTATTGAGAATGACAATCTCAATTCCTTTAACTGGAACAACGGTCAGAATTCCAATAGTATCCAGGTGGGAAATGGCAGTTACCGTGCGTATGCGAGAGACGGTCGCGGAAACTTCATTTACTCTCCCGAAATCCGCGTTTATGAAAGCATTCAGCCAAACCAGCCGACAATTTCAATTGAAGGCAGTAACCCGGTTTGCCTTGGCAACACAGCAGTTCTGGTTTCCAGCACCTCCGAAAATATAAGATGGAACAACGGATCAACGGGTGACCGACTGAACGTGACGACGGGGGGCGATTATTTTGTGACCACCACAAATGTGTACGGCTGCGAAGCATCTTCGGATAAAATCAATATGAAAGTCCTGAACTCGCCACTGCCAGCGAAACCTAAGATTGCTGCTTCCGGCGCAATTACCTTCTGTGACGGCGGCGAGGTAAAACTAACTTCCGACTCGAAAGAAAAGAACGTTTGGTCTAATGGAGGTCAGGAATCCAGTATTGTTGTCAGATCATCAGGTGCATATACGGTGCGCGCATTGGACGAAGTAGGCTGCTACTCCCCTGCTTCTGACGCAGTTGACGTGAAAGTAAATCCGCTGCCTGCAAAGCCTGCTATTGCTGTGAGCGGCGACACTGAATTCTGTGCAGGTGGAAACGTAGCATTAACATCCAGCTACGAAACCGGAAACATCTGGAGTACCGAGGCAACAACGAAGTCCATTTCTGTTACAACAACCGGGAATTTTACATTAAAACAACGCGACGCCAATGGGTGTGAATCTACTTCCGATGCAGTATCAGTAAAAGTAAATCCGCTGCCGGGTACCCCTCAGATCACAGCACTCCGACCAACTACTTTCTGTGAACGCGATTTTACCACGCTAAGAAGCAGCGAGGCATTCTCATACTTGTGGAGCAACGGTGAAAATGGACGTGACATCGAAATCCGGGAATCCGGCAACTTCACTATCGCTGCAAAGGATGAAAAAGGGTGCGTGTCACCGGTATCCGCAGTTGTGCGGGTCGTAAAAAATCCCCTACCGCCGACTCCGATGATCAAAGCCGACGGTCCGACTACCTTCTGCGCGGACCTGAGTGTAAACCTGCAATCGACACAAGCCGCAGGATTTCTGTGGAGCAATGGAGCTGCAACACAAACTTTAAAGGTGACTCAAGCTGGTACCTATTCCGTTCAGACGATCAATGAATTCCAATGCTACTCGGATCCAAGTAACCAGATCACTACGAACACGCTTGCATTACCCCCTTCGCCGATTGTACAGGCACTTAGTGCAACTACTTTCTGCGATGGTGATACCATTACATTACAGGCAAGGAATGGGAGTTTATTCTTTTGGAACAACGAGGAACAAGGTCCTGAGATATCGGTTTTCAAGTCGGGCAGCTATGCGGCTAGGGTAAAAGATGAGCAGGGTTGCTATTCGCCTTATTCGGCTGCTGTTGCTATTGAGGTAAAACCTTCGCCAAGTGCGCCGGAGATCAGGCAGATCGGGCCATTTACATTGTTTGCAGAAAATAACCTGAATGAAGGTGATCACGTTTGGAAGCTTAACGAAATCACGTTAACTGAAAACAGCGCGACTTTGAAAGCAATCCGGTCAGGCAGTTATGTGGTTAACAATACCATTGTTTACAGCCCCACGCTCACCTGCTTCTCCGACTTCTCGGCTCCGTTTACATTCTATGTTGATACCAAAAATCCGGGTTTTGTGGCATTTCCAAATCCAAATGCGACAGGCAGGCTTACTGTTGAGACACTTACAAACGTCGTTAATGCAGAAGTACAGATTATCGACAGCAGAGGTGTAATCCACAAGAATTTCAGGGTAGCGAAGTTCGATCGCCAGCACTTCTTCAATTTATCGGGACTTTCCAGTGGTATTTATATCGTCCGTATAGTTTCTTCCAGTTTTACCGCAACTCAAAAACTGATAATAGTGCAGTAAATCACGTTTAGGGTAAGCGGCTGATCAAAAAAAGCAAGTGGTTATATTTTAGCCAAAATAATCATTTACATTTGTGACCGTTTTGCGTTTGAATACGTTAGAATAATCCAATAAACCCAGATTGTCCGGAGATAGAAACTTTACCCGTATAAGAATTCCCAATGCATTATAGAATTATCCTTCAGGTAGTGGCAAAGGCACTGCTGTTGATCTGTATCATTACGTCGGCAGCATTTTCTCAGATCAGAATCACTTCTCCCTCACTCCAGTCAGTTTATCAGAGAGATATTACTGGCCAGCGTCAAGTTTCAGTTACCGGTACGTTTACCGTTCCAATGGACAAAATAGAGGTACGCGCTGTGCCTGTTGTTCAGGGACAAGGAGTTGACGCACCTTGGAAAGATCTTGAAGTAGCTTCCAAGGGAGGTACTTTTTCAGGTACTATAACCCTTTTTCAGGGTTGGTACACATTGGAAGTAAGAGGTTCTTCAGATGGTAAAATCGTCGGCAGGGACGTTGTTTCCCGATTCGGCGTCGGAGAGGTTTTTATTATTGCAGGCCAGTCTAATGCACAAGGATTGAGAGAATATCCGGGCCCCGGAGCCAATGACGACCGTGTGATCTATGTTTCCAATTACGAGAACGATGAATTGGGAATGTACAAAGACTTGCTTACCGATCCGGTTCCGCCTGTTTTTTCAAAACTGACAACAGGTCTTAAAACCATGTCTCCGCGCGGACAAACGCCGTGGTGCTGGGGAATTCTGGGCGACTTGCTTGTGCAAAAGCTGAATATGCCGGTTATGTTCATCAATACAGCCTGGGAAGGTACGGCTGTGGAAAACTGGGCGCGCAGTTCTCAGGGATTGCCAACAGACAGCTATTATGGTTATCATTACGCTCCGCAAATGCCATATGCCAACCTTCGTGTTGCTGCCCGTAACTATGCCAATCAATATGGCGTACGAGCCATTCTCTGGATGCAGGGTGAAACAGACGGCGCTTTCGGAACTACGGCGTCATTCTATCAGGCTAACCTGCAGATGATCATCAATCAGCTGAGCAGCGATACAAACAAGCGCATTACCTGGGTAATTGCCAGAACCAGCCGTGCTTCACTGGACAGCAGAGTGCCTTCGAAGGTATATCCACAGATTATCGCTGCACAAAATGCAGTACTCGCAACCGATTTCAACCCGACTTATCCTGGTCCCGAAACCGATCCGCTTGTTCCTAACAGACCAGATGGTATCCACTTCGTTGGTGTAGAAGCATTGACTATTCTTGCAAATGCCTGGAACGAGACTCTTGACGGAAACTTTTTCGCTACTGTAACACCAAGTGCGCCTGCTCCGGTCCCAACGGTTGAAGCCGCCTGCGTTACCGAAAACAATGCAGTAAGAATATCGCTTCCTACGGGCTTCCAGTCTTACGAATGGAGCACCGGAGAAAAGAGCAGCAGCATTACTGTTTCAGCAGCCGGCACATACCGGGCTACTGTTAAAGATGCGGCAGGCAACTCGCTTCTTTCCTCTGTTGTAGTTCTGGACCATGAAGCCAGACCTTCCCGCCCTAGTATTTTACAACAGGGACAACAACAAGCTTGTGCCGATTCATCTTTCCAATTCTCGGTAGCAGAAGGCAGTGATATATACAGCTGGTTCAAGCAAGGTTCAACAACGCCGCTGGCAACCGGCCCGACGGCCAAAATTGCCGAGGGCGGTGAATACTTTGTTCGCGGCGCAAACATATTCGGATGTGTTTCTGAAAATTCAGCCAATTCTTCGCTTATTATCAGACCAAAGATTTCGAAACCGGTTATCTCAGCTTCCGGTCCATTCAGCATTACTGCCAGCATCAGCGAAACAGGGTTGAACGAGCAATTTGCATGGAGAAGGCCTGAGACGGAAACCGACACAATTGCAGATATTATTAAGATCGTTAAAACAGGTGTTTATTCAACAAGAGCACAGGTCGTGTTCTCGATCAATGACAACAACCGGATTACCTGCTATTCAGATACTGCTTCGCAGGAATTTAAAACAAACGAACAAAACGATGTGGTAATTTACCCGAACCCAAGCGAGGGTAACTACATCTACATCGAATCCCGTGACAACATTGCCGAGGCAGTTGTCACTATATTCGACCTTCATGGCCGCGTGATCAAAACAACCAGCCCGAAATTGCTGGATAGCCGGATGCAGGTTAATCTTGGGTATCTGCCAACCGGCAAGTATATCCTCCGCGTTACGGGTCAGGGACAAAGCTTAACCAAGCAGATTGTAATCAGATAAGTATTTCTTGCCGATATTGATTAAATAAGCCCCGCCAACACGGGGCTTATTTAGTATGATCCTAATTAGACAAAAGAAAAACTCAAGAATTTGATTGATAAACTTGCAAAGGCTAATTTTGAGATAAACGACAGGATACAACCCTGCCTCGTTTTTTTCAGGATTTTTAAAGATTTTGGTATAGCACTCGTGCAATGAAAAACACTTATCTCCCATCGGATTATCTTCCCATTCTGGTCCAGTTTTTCCTGGCGGCGGCTTTCATCGGTGGAACGATGATCGTAACTCACATGATTGGTCCCAGCCGTAAAAGCAAACTGAAAGATGATCCATTTGAATGCGGTATCGAGTCGGTAGGTGATGCCCGTACTCCTATCTCAGTAAAGTACTTCCTTGTAGCAATTCTTTTCGTTTTGTTTGATGTGGAAGTAATTTTTATGTATCCATGGGCCGTTAATTTTAAGGGACTTGGAATGTTTGGTTTCATTGAAATGTTATTGTTTATGGCTTTACTACTGTCCGGTTTCTATTACGTGATCCGTAAGGGAGTACTGAACTGGGAAGAGTAGCCTGAACCTTTGATATACAGGAAATTATGAAAGAAGTAACGATTGTGGAGGCTCCGCAGGGGCATAGTGGTTCCGGTTTTTTTGCAACATCATTTGATGAAGCTATTGGTTTGGCCCGCAGCTATTCGCTGTGGCCTTTGCCGTTTGCTACCTCTTGCTGCGGCATTGAGTTCATGGCAACAATGGGTGCGCATTATGATATTTCCCGGTTCGGTTCGGAAAGACCGAGCTTTTCACCCCGTCAGGCTGACTTGCTGATGGTGATGGGAACAATCGCCAAGAAAATGGCGCCTGTAGTGAAGCAGGTATACCTGCAGATGGCAGAGCCGCGCTGGGTAATGGCAGTTGGTGCCTGCGCTTCCAGCGGGGGTATTTTTGATACTTACAGCGTATTGCAGGGAATTGACCGGATTATCCCTGTCGATGTGTATGTGCCGGGCTGTCCGCCGCGGCCAGAGCAGATCATTGACGGATTGATGCAGATCCAGTACCTGGCACAGAATGAAAAGCTGCGCCGCCGCAATACCGACGAATACCAGGAATTATTAGCATCTTATAACATTCAATAACCCATATGCTGACTAACCAGGAAGTTGCTGAGGCGCTTTTGGAAAAATTTGGTGACCAGGTTTTTGATTTTGAAGAACCATACGGGCTTCTGACACTTTCTACGACCCGCGAGGAGATTTTGCCGATATTGGAGTTTCTCCGGGACCATAAAAACTACCAGGTTATATTCCTGACCGATCTTACAGGGATACATTATCCTGAGAATAAGAACAAGGAGTTCCAGGTAGTCTACCACATGCACAGCTTTGTGCATAATTTCCGTATCAGGATTAAAGTTTCATTAGCTGAATCAGATCTGCACATTCCTACTGCGACCGGGCTTTTTGCATGCGCCAACTGGATGGAGCGTGAGACTTATGACTTTTTCGGTATTCTGTTCGATGGGCATCCTAACCTGATCAGGATCCTGAATATTGAAGAAATGGATTATTTTCCAATGCGGAAAGAGTTCCCGATGGAAGATGCCACGCGTGAAGACAAAACTGATGCCCTTTTCGGCCGTTGACCTTATACTGAGTAAAATATGGCAGATATTGAATTATTACCCCATAACGTCCCTTCTCAAACCGAGCTGCCTGAACTGGTTGAAGAATTAACCACCCTTAACCTCGGCCCTACTCACCCGGCGACACACGGTATTTTCCAGAATATCCTGAAAATGGATGGAGAAAAAATCGTTTCGGGCGAGCAGACGATCGGATATATACACCGTGCATTCGAGAAAATAGCCGAACGGAGGCCATTTTACCAGATCACCACGCTTACTGACCGCATGAACTATTGCTCTTCCCCAATCAATAACCTGGGGTGGCACATGACGGTCGAAAAGTTGTTGGGCGTCGAAGTGCCTAAGCGGGCACAATACATCCGCGTGATCATGATGGAACTGGCCAGGATCACGGACCACATCATTTGCAACAGTATTCTTGGTGTTGATACAGGTGCTTTTACCGGCTTCCTGTATGTAATGCAGAAGCGCGAGGAAGTTTACGAGATTTACGAAGAAGTATGCGGAGCCCGTCTTACCACAAATATGGGCCGACTAGGCGGTATGGAAAGAGACCTTTCCAATACAGCTATCCGTAAAATTCACGAGTTTATCAAATCATTCCCGGCTGTGTTGCGCGAGCTCGAAAAGCTGCTGAACCGTAACCGGATATTCATGGACCGAACCATTAACGTCGGTCCTATTTCAGCAGAAAGGGCTTTGTCATACGGCTTCACTGGTCCTAACCTGCGTGCTGCGGGTGTAGACTATGATGTGCGTGTAATGAACCCCTACTCTTCTTACCAGGATTTCGATTTTGAAGTACCTATTGGCCAGTCCGGAGATACTTTTGACCGTTATATGGTCCGGAATGAAGAAATGTGGCAGAGTTTGAAAATTGTAGAACAAGCAATTAACAACTTGCCGGAAGGTCCGTACTACGCGGATGCCCCTGAATACTATCTTCCTCCTAAAAACGAAGTGTACAGAAATATGGAGGCATTGATCTATCACTTCAAAATTGTGATGGGTGAAATCGATGCACCGGCTGGCGAGGTTTACCATGCTGTGGAAGGTGGAAATGGAGAATTAGGTTTTTACCTGATCAGCGATGGCGGAAGAGCTCCCTATCGTTTACACTTCCGCAGACCAAGCTTTATCTACTACCAGGCTTATCCTGAAATGTGCAAGGGAAGTACACTTTCCGACGCCATTTTAACCATGAGTAGCCTCAATGTGATAGCCGGCGAGCTGGACGCCTGAGTTTTTCTAAAACAGATTACATTTAAGAAATGACCGAAACACCCAATTTCGTAGCCTTTACCCCAGAGCGGCTTGAAAAAGTAAAAGAAATCATTGCACGTTATCCGGAAGGCCGCCAAAAGTCGGCCCTTTTGCCTGTTTTGCACGTGGCACAGGAGCAGTGGGGTTGGCTGAGCAGTGAGGTAATGGATTACGTTGCCGGCATTTTGAGCATAGAACCTGTCGAAGTATATGAGGTAGCGACGTTTTACACGATGTACCACCTCGATCCTGTCGGAAAGCATGTTATTGAATACTGCCGGACAGGCCCCTGCTGCTTAATGGGAGGGGAAGATGTTTACGGGTATTTGAAACAAAAACTCGGTGTAGAAGCCGGACAAACAACTGCTGACGGACTTTTTACTTTAAAGGAAGTTGAATGCCTTGCCGCTTGTGGCTGGGGACCGGTTTTCCAGATCCGCGAGCAGTTTTATATGAACCTTACGAATGAGAAGGTTGATCAAATTATTGAAGATTTAAGCAAATAGGCTTTCGGCTTAAAATAGTATCCTGAAATGGCTAAGAAAATATTAACGGAGCACATCAATGTACCTGGTATAGAAACCTTCGATGTATATCGGAAACAAGGTGGATATACTGCCGTTGAAAAGGCTATTAAGACCATGACGCCAGAGGAGGTTGTGGAAGAGGCGAAGAAATCCGGTGTAAGAGGAAGAGGTGGAGCAGGATTTCCGATGGGTATGAAATGGGGCTTTCTGGCAAAACCGGAAGGAGTACCCCGCTATCTGGTCTGCAATGCAGATGAATCAGAGCCAGGCACATTCAAGGATCACCACCTGATGAAATCGATCCCTCACTTATTGATCGAGGGAATGATCATATCAAGCTTTGCCCTTGGTGCGAACAAGTCATTTATCTACGTACGTGGTGAATTGATGTACGTGATCCGCATTCTTGAAAAAGCAATTGAAGAAGCCAAGGCGCAGGGTTTTCTTGGCAAAAACATCCTGGGTTCAGGCTATGACCTGGAACTGGTTGTTCAACCAGGCGGAGGCGCATATATCTGTGGTGAAGAAACTGCATTGCTGGAATCTCTGGAAGGCAAGCGCGGAAATCCACGTAACAAACCGCCATTCCCCGCTGTAAAAGGTTTATACCAAAGCCCGACTGTTGTAAATAACGTAGAGTCAATCTCTAACATGCCATGGATTATCAACAATGGCGGTGATGTTTATGCAGCAATTGGTGTAGGTCGCAGTACCGGTACAAAGCTGATTTCTGCTTCCGGGCACATTCAAAAGCCGGGTGTTTATGAAATCGAGCTGGGTGTGAGTGTTGAGGAATTCCTTAATTCCGACGAATACTGCGGCGGTATCAGGAAAGGTCATCATTTGAAAGCATTGGTAGCTGGTGGTTCTTCTGTTCCCATTCTGCCTGCCCATTTGATCATGAAAACAGCGAATGGAGAGGACAGGCTGATGAGCTATGAATCTCTTTCCGACGGCGGTTTTGCAACAGGTACCATGCTCGGTTCAGGTGGATTTATCGTTTTCGACGAAACAGCCTGCATTGTCAGAAATACCTGGAACTTCTCCCGTTTTTACCACCACGAATCTTGTGGCCAATGCAGCCCGTGCCGTGAAGGTACCGGTTGGATGGAGAAAGTTTTACATCGCATTGAACACGGCCATGGCAGTATGCACGACGTTGATCTGCTGGTGGATATATCTAAAAAAATTGAAGGAAATACAATTTGTCCGCTCGGAGACGCAGCAGCATGGCCGGTGGCTAGTGCGATACGTCACTTCCGCGACGAATTTGTCTGGCATATAACAAACCCGCATGAAGCTACTCAGCCCGGCGCCGTTTACCGCGGTGAAATGGAACTGGCGTAACCGCTGATTGAGATTTTTGAACATTGTTTCGCATGGAAGAAATAAAACCCCAATTGATAAAGATTACTTTCGACGGAATTGAGGTCGAAGTAGAGCCAGGTACTACTATCATGCAGGCGGCACGAAAAATCGCGGAGGCTGATGAAAGTCAGGCTTCACTGGTTCCGCCGGCAATGTGCTATTATAAACCGCTTAATGCTTCGGGTGGAAAATGCCGCGCTTGTCTGGTGAAGGTTGCACAGGGATCTGCCAAAGATCCTCGTCCGATGCCTAAACTGGTACCATCGTGCATTACACAGGTACAGGAAGGAATGGTGGTTGAAAATACAACTAATCAGGGTGTACTGGATACGCGCAAGAGCATCGTAGAGTTTCTTTTGATTAACCACCCGCTCGACTGCCCTATCTGTGACCAGGCCGGAGAATGTCATTTGCAGGATTTCGCATTTGAGCACGGTTCTGTAAAAACGAGGTATGAGGAAGAAAGACGGACTTTTGACAAAATAGATATCGGTCCTTATGTGCAGCTGCACATGACACGCTGCATTCTGTGCTATCGCTGTGTTTACACAGCCGACCAGATCACGAACAAACGTGTTCACGGCGTGATGAACCGCGGAGATGCTTCCGAAATCAGTACCTACATTGAGAAAGCGATTGACAACGATTTCTCAGGAAATGTTATTGACGTTTGTCCTGTAGGTGCATTGACCGACAAAACTTTTCGCTTTAAACAAAGGGTATGGTTTACTAAACCGGAAGATGCGCATCGTGACTGTGATAAATGCTGTGGAAAAGTGACACTCTGGTATCGTGGCGATGAAGTGCTCCGCGTAACTGCCCGCAAGAATACATGGGGAGAAGTCAACGATTTCATTTGCAATACCTGCCGTTTTGATAAAAAACAAACAAGCGACTGGGTATTGGAAGGACCAACAAAAGTGAAACGCAGCTCAGTGATTTCAGCTAATAAATACCGCGCTGACCTGGTTAAAAAACCTGATTTTGCATTGAAACTAGCGGCTTCACAATACAAACCAGTTGATGACGACCGTGCTTATGTGACTGACGAAGAAACGATCCGTCAACAAAGTATTGAGAATAACGAGAAGGCGAACCATCGTTCGTTGCTGGCAAAGAACAACTAACAAGCTGATTATAATTGCTGATAATAAATGGATTTAACTGAATTTCTAGTTAAGACAGCAACGATTTTCGTTGTTTTCGTACTTACCCTGGTGATCGCGATGTACTCGACCTGGGCTGAACGTAAGGTTGCAGGCTTTATCCAGGACAGGATGGGACCTAACCGCGCCGGCTGGGGAGGCTTGTTACAGCCGCTTGCCGATGCGGGTAAGATGTTTTTTAAAGAAGATTTTATTCCTGCTTTGGCCAACAAATGGCTGTTTATCGCAGGTCCAAGTTTGGCTATGCTCACTGCATTGCTGGCGAGCGCCGTAATTCCTTTTGGAAGTACTTTCCGCATCAACGGACATGAAGTGGTTTTGCAAGGTGTTGAGTCCAACATTGGTATTCTCTATGTTTTCGGTGTTGTTGCATTGGGAGTGTACGGGATCATGGTTGGAGGCTGGGCTTCCAATAATAAATTTTCACTACTGGGCGCTATACGCGCGGCTTCTCAGAACATCAGCTATGAAGTAGCAATGGGCCTTTCGCTGATCGCCATTCTGATGATGAGCAGCTCGCTGTCACTTGGAGAAATCGTGGCGCAGCAGCATGGAATGAACTGGAATATCTTTTATCAGCCGCTCGGCTTCCTTATTTTTATCACCTGTTCATTTGCTGAATGTAACCGCGTTCCATTTGACTTACCTGAATGCGAAACTGAGCTGGTAGGAGGATACCATACCGAATACGGAAGTATGAAGCTGGGTTTCTACCTGTTTGCCGAGTATATCAACATGTTTGTTTCCTCAGCAATTATCTCCGTACTATATTTTGGTGGGTACAATTATCCCGGAATGGACTGGGTTTACAGCCAGCTTACGAGCGCATTAGGTTCGGAAACCGGGCACAACATTGCCACATTGATCGGTACTGCAGTATTCTTCGGAAAAGCATTGTTCTTCATATTCTTCTATATGTGGGTACGCTGGACAATCCCTCGTTTCCGTTATGATCAATTGATGAACCTGGGATGGAAAAAGCTGATTCCGCTGGCTATTTTCAACATCATTATCACAGGCGCGGCTGTGCTCTTTTTAAAGCCGGTAATTACCGCCTGGTTGAATTAATATAAAAATTACATTGCTATGCAGTTGACAAATCGCTCCAAGCAGGTTAGCAATAAAGAAATGACATTGATGGAACGCGCCTATATTCCGGCCATTGTGACGGGTTTGGGTATCACCATCAAGCACTTTTTTGCTAAGAAAGTTACAATTGAATACCCGGAAGTAAAGAGATACCTCGGGCCTGTATTCAGGGGCAGACATATTTTAAAGAGAGACGAAGACGGTCGTGAGCGCTGCACTGCGTGCGGCTTGTGCGCGGTAGCTTGTCCGGCAGAGGCCATTCAAATGGTTGCTGCTGAGAGAGAAAAAGGCGAAGAAAATCTGTATCGTGAAGAAAAGTACGCAGCTGTGTACGAAGTGAATATGCTTCGCTGCATTTTCTGCGGTCTTTGTGAAGAGGCTTGCCCGAAACAGGCTGTTTATTTGCGTCACGACGAGTTTGTACCCGTATTTACTGAAAGAGATCAGGTAATCTGGGGTAAAGATCTTTTGGTTGAGGATATGACTAACCGGTATACCAGAGAAGCCTGGACCAAAGAAGAAGCCCGCGCAATTGATGCAAAGAGAGCCGCAGGCGAAGTTACAAACGTTGTTCCACGAGCTATACCCTGATCCATTATCCAGGCTGTTCAGCAGTTACATATTATGAATCCATCTGTTTCTTTTTTCTATTTCCTGTCGTTTCTGACCATTCTGAGCGCGGTAATGGTGGTAGTGTCACGTAACCCGATCCACAGCGTTCTTTACCTGATCCTCACATTCTTTACACTCTCAGGGCACTACATTCTGTTGAATGCGCAATTTCTGGCCGCGGTGAACATCATTGTTTACGCGGGCGCGATCATGGTACTCTTCCTGTTTGTAATCATGTTCCTTAATATGAAACAGGACCATGAGGAATCGAAGACAAACCTGACCAAAGTAGCTGCCACAATCGTTGGCGGGACCGTTTTTGTAATCTTGTTCGGGGCGTACCGCAAAACGGCTATACCTGCTTTTAATCCTGAAAATTTCGATTCTCAGGTGGGAATGATTGAAAACCTCGGGCATATGTTGTTCCGTGATTACCTTCTTCCATTCGAGCTGGCTTCAATTTTGCTGCTGGTTGCTATGGTTGGAGCGGTAATGCTGGGAAAACGCGAGATTGGAGAGAGACATTTCTGATCCTGATATAGACTTAAGCATAAAGGGGAGACGCACTGAGCGTCTCCCCTTTATGCTTTTATGTTCTTATAATTAGTTAACTTCTGCATCTGTATAAGCCTCCACAGGGATACATGAGCAGATCAGGTTACGATCACCGTAAGCACTGTCAACGCGGCTCACACTTGGCCAGAATTTGTTAAAATGAAGGTATGGAAGTGGGAATGCAGCCTTCTCTCTGCTGTAAGAACGATTCCATTCTTCGCTGAGCAATACTCTGGAAGTATGTGGTGCATTCTTCAAAACATTGTCTGTACGATCTGCTGTGCCTTCTTCTATTTCCTGTATCTCTTTCCGGATCGCGATCATCGCATCACAGAAACGGTCCAGCTCTGCTTTTGATTCTGACTCTGTTGGTTCTATCATCAGCGTTCCGGCGACAGGGAATGAAAGGGTCGGTGCGTGGAAGCCGTAGTCCATCAAGCGTTTTGCCAGATCCTCGGCCTCTACACCAGCTGCTTTGAACGAGCGGCAATCCAATATCATTTCATGCGCACAGCGTCCGTTTGTACCTGTATACAGCACTTCGTAATGCCCGCTCAAACGTTCTTTAATGTAGTTGGCATTGAGGATCGCATATTTTGTCGCATTGGTTAACCCTTCTCCACCCATCATCGCGATGTATGCGTAAGAAATGGTCAGAATGCTTGCGCTTCCATAAGGTGCTGCGGACACAGCTCCTGCTTCGCCGTCGGGAAGATGCTCACCTTGTACATTGAAATTAACGTGACCCGGTAAGAAAGGCATCAAATGCTCTGCCACGCCGATCGGACCTACACCTGGGCCACCGCCACCGTGGGGAATGCAAAAGGTTTTATGCAAATTCAAATGGCAAACATCAGCACCTATGCTGGCCGGACTTGTCAGACCAACCTGGGCGTTCATATTAGCTCCGTCCATATAAACCTGCCCGCCAAATGAATGGATCATTTCGCAGATTTCAATGATACTTTCCTCATAAACACCGTGCGTAGAAGGATAAGTGACCATTAGACAGGATAAATCATTGCTATACTGCTCGGCTTTCGCACGCAGGTCAGCCACGTCGATATTTCCTCTTTCGTCACATTTGGTAACCACCACTTTCATCCCGGCCATTACAGCAGAAGCTGGATTTGTTCCGTGTGCCGAAGAAGGTATCAGGGCCACATTCCGGTGATGATCGCCACGGCTGGCGTGGTAAGCACGAATCGCCATTAAGCCCGCATATTCTCCCTGTGCACCTGAATTTGGCTGGAAAGACATTGCTGCAAAGCCCGTAATCTCACATAGCCAGGTATTGAGCTCGCTCACCAGCTGTGCGTAGCCGCCTACCTGATTGGTGGGTGCTAATGGATGTATTTGTCCGAATTCAGGCCATGTAAGCGGAATCATCTCTGATGTTGCATTCAGCTTCATGGTACAGCTGCCCAGCGAAATCATCGAATGCACCAAAGAAAGGTCTTTGTTTTCCAATGATTTCAGGTAACGCAGCATTTCATGCTCGGTATGGTGCGTGTTGAAAACAGGGTGCGTCAGGTATTCAGAAACACGCGCAAGATTTTCAGGAAAGGCAAATTCGAATTCTTCATCTATTACCATTTCTCCTTGAAAGCCCGAGACTTCTGCGAATACATTCAGCAATGCGATCACATCATCAAAAGACTTTGCTTCGTCGAATGCAATCGTGATACTTTCGTCTTTATTGTAACGAAGGTTAATCCCCCATTTCAAAGCCTGCTCACGTACTTTTCTCGTTAATGGCGTTTTGATGGTAACCGTATCGAAAAACTCTTCTGTTACTACTTCGTAATTGAATTTCTTGATGGTATCAACAAAAAGCTTTGCCAGTCCGTGAATGCGGGCAGCAATTGACCTGATACCTTCTGGTCCATGATACACGGAATAAGCTCCGGCAATTACCGCCAAAAGAACCTGGGCAGTACAAATGTTAGAAGTCGCTTTTTCACGGCGAATGTGCTGCTCACGTGTTTGCAGCGCCATTCTCAATGCGCGGTTACCTTCTCCGTCTACCGAAACTCCGATAATGCGGCCTGGGATATTTCTCTTAAATGATTCTTTCGTAGCAAAAAATGCCGCATGCGGACCGCCATAGCCCATTGGAACACCAAACCGTTGTGATGAACCTACCACCACATCCGCTCCCATTTCCCCGGGCGATTTCAACAATGCGAGCGACAGCAAGTCGGCAGCAACTGCTACTGAAATGTTGAGTTCGTGCGCTGCTGCGATAAAATCTGTATAGTCGATTACATCCCCATTTGTGGCTGGGTATTGTACCAAAACGGCATATATGTTCTCGTCTGTCAAATCAACAGTAGCGTGATTTCCCACAACCACTTCAATGCCGATTGGCCTTGCCCTGGTATAAATCAGGTCAATGGTTTGCGGGTGACAAAGTTCTGAAACAAAGAATGTATTTGCCTTCTTCCGGCTGCCGGCGCGCAGGCTGTGCAGCATTGTCATTGCTTCGGCAGCTGCTGTTGCTTCATCGAGTAATGATGCATTCGCAATCTCCATTCCGGTCAGATCAGTTATTACTGTCTGAAAGTTCAGCAGCATTTCAAGCCGACCTTGCGCGATTTCAGCCTGATAAGGTGTATAGGCAGTGTACCAGGCTGGATTTTCCAGAATGTTACGCAAAATCACTTTAGGCGTAATTGTATCGTAGTAGCCTGTGCCGATATAAGATTTCAGGACCGCATTCTTGCTTGCCGTTCTTCTGATCCCTTCCAGAAACTCCTGTTCTGACTTTGGTTTAGGAAGATTAAGCGGCTTTTGTAAACGTATCGCTGAGGGAAGTGTTTGATCTATCAGTTCGTCCAATGACGCGGCGCCTATCGTACTCAGCATCTCCTGCAATTCCTGCACATCTTTCCCGTGATGCCGGTTTTCAAATTTATCTTGATTTCGAAGGTTAATTTTCATTCAGTTTTGGACCAAAAAACGTTCGTGATTACTAGTTTTAAAACACAAAAGTAAGCAAATCCGACCAAACTTTTGGAGAATGATCTCAATGCTTACTCTTGATTATGTACAAATTTGTAGCGCCCTTGCAAATCAATGATTCGGGCAGCCGCAATCCGTTTTGCGTTTGAAAATACCAAGTATTTTTTTCGACTTGGGCTTCTTATAACCCTTGTATTTTTTCTTCTTTCCCATTAGCTCCATCTTGGAAGTAACAGGCTTTGCTTGGAGTTGTTCAATGCCGGAAAAGCCAAGTGTCAGGCCAAGTACCAGTATGCAGGGAATGATTTTCTTCATGATTATGGGAGCAGTGAAAACAATATCTAATATTCAACGCGCTGAATGCAAAAACCTGTATAGCATCTGATTATAAATCGTTTATTTCCGGCACTCAGGCTTTTACCAGTTCTAAGATAGTAATTTCCGGCAGGATACCTACCCTTCCCGGGTAACCCAGGTAACCGAAACCACGGTTTACATACAGGTATTGCTCATCTTCCTTATACAATCCTGCCCAGCGTTTGTACCTGTACTGCACCGGGCTCCACTTCAATTTACCAATTTCCACGCCAAACTGCATTCCGTGCGTGTGCCCTGCCAATGCGAGGTCAATATCCTTGTACTTGGGAAGTACCTGCTGATCCCAGTGACTTGGATCGTGGGAAAGCAGGATTTTAACAGGGTAATCACCTGTATTCTGATAGGCTTTGGCGAGATCGCCATATTTGGCAAAATTGCCGGCACCCCAGTTCTGAATACCAATCAGGCCAATTTCTTCACCATCTACACGGATTGGACGATGCTCGTCGAGCATCAGGTTCCACCCCAGCAGCTTATGCGCTCTTTGCAGATCAGCAAGGTTATTGGTTTTCGCTTTCAGGTCGGGCCACTGGTAGTAGTCGCCGTAATCATGATTCCCGAGAATGGAATGGACGCCGAGCGGCGCTCTTACCTTATCGAAAATGGAGATATAATCTTGCACCTCCAAAGCCCTGTCATTGACCAGATCACCTGTAAAAAAAGCGATATCCGGTTTTTCTTTTAACAACATTTCAACGCCTCCCTTGACAGCTGTCTTGTTGAAAAAGCTCCCTGAATGAATATCTGACAATTGTGCAATTTTCATTCCGTGAAAAACACCTGGAAGGTTCTTCAATGGAACCTTTACCCTGCGCACCCGGTAATCGTGCGCTCCCGATAGTATCCCGAATGCAAAAGTACCCATTAAGCCTGTTCCGGCTACTACCGCAGTCGTCGCCAGAAACTGTGATCTCGGGATAGTAGGCTCGCCTGTTTCCGGAGACGGAGTAGCAGCGCCAGGGTAAACGAAACTCACAATCCACTGAAAGAAGCGGCGCACATCATCAACCAGCAGGATCAGGACTGCCAGTAATTTGGACAAATAAGGAATTGCGATAAAAGCAACGACGAAGGTCCGCGTAGTACCTTTGAAATAGTCGGGCGGCAAAAGCTGCATGGCAATGTAAGCCAGCAAGGTGATAAGCGTGAAACCCCAGTAAATACCTCCGATCCACCTTTGGGAAACCTGGGATAAATTGCGGGTAGCAAATCGTAAACCTTGCCAGACGTAGAAATCTATTGCTATCAGAATAAAAGTCAGCAATAAAAAAAAGACTGTTCTGGGCATTTTAAATGATCGTTTTCATATTGCATGTAAACGTTTGACCTTGTTTTCTCGTTCGGTTATCTCGGGAGATTGTTGAGGTTTGTACAGCAGAGGTTTTCACCATCCTTTTAAAGGCAAAAATCGCCTGTTTAATGGTTTTCAAATACATATAAATACAATGGGAAATTTCGATTTCAAAAGATTTCATATCAGATCAATGAACGCAGGCACAGCCGAGGAGCGCGCACAGATTAATCAGGAGCTGAAAGAGCTCTATAACGCCCTGCCGGAAGATGAAAAGAAAGTCTTCAATGAAGAATTACAGTTCTTTCTGACGAAAGAAGTCGCCCGCATCAAATCTGACTACGAATCGGTAAAAGGATTGGACCAACCTAACTAATTCAGGCGCGGATCAATGGGATAATGCGCAATGGAACGGTACTCGCCGCCCATATTCCGCAGGATCTCGCGCCAGAAGTTGCCCGGCGGAGTTGTAAAAAGGAAATCAGAGTTGGTATGGGTAATAATCCAGGAATCCTGGCTGAGCTCCTCTGCGAGCTGCCCTTCTCCCCAGCCCGAGTAGCCGATAAAGAAGCGGATATCTTCCTGGTTGAGGGTATTGAGGTTGAGCAGTGTTTTCACCGTTGTAAAATCGCCGCCCCAGTACACATCATTCATGATTTCAGCACCGCCGCTGATCAGGTCGGGGCGCCTGTGAATGAAATGAAGCGTGTTCTTTTCTACGGGACCTCCGAGATGCAGTGTGATATCCTGGTAAATCGTTTCTTCAAGCACATCGCCGAGAAATAGCTCCGTAGTTTGATTCAGCACAAAACCAAAGCTGCCGTGATCGTTGTGTTCACACATCAGGATCACACCTCTCTCAAAATTTGGATCGCCCAAAAACGGTTTGGCAATTAGCAGGCTTCCTTTCGAGACATTCATGCTTGTAGACATATTCTGACGAAACTTTTTATGCTGAACGAATATATTTTATTTTTTGGTAACATTAACCCCGAAACAATCAAAATTGAATAGGTTTCCGGCAATTTTTCCTGCAAACCAAAAAGCATACCATTGCATTGCAAAAACCAACGAAAACAAGATTATGGCTTTAATTAAATCCGTGCAGGGGTATCAGCCGCAATTCGGCGAAAACTGCTGGTTTGCTGAAAATGCAACAATTGTGGGTGATGTGGAAATGGGAGAAAACTGTACTGTCTGGTTCAATGCCGTCATCCGGGGGGATGTGAACAGCATCCGGATCGGGCACCATTCCAATGTGCAGGACGGCGCGGTTATCCACTGTACTTACCAGCGCTTTTCCACCACGATCGGCAACTACGTGTCTGTTGCGCATAATGCAATTGTGCACGGCTGTACAATCGAAGACCATGTGCTGATCGGAATGGGAGCCATTGTAATGGACGGAGCGGTAGTAGGAACAGGCTCTATCGTGGCAGCCGGAGCAATTGTGACCCAGGGCACCAAAATCCCTCCCGGCACCATTTACGCAGGAAATCCGGCCAGGTACCTGAAAGATGTTTCTCCTGAACTGAGTGCGGCTATCGACAGAACTGCCAACAACTACATTACTTACTCGGGCTGGTTCAAAGAAACGGAAGATTAGCCTTCTCCCATTTCCTTTCTTGCATTCAGATAACCTTTGATAACTGTAAACGTCGTGATCGCGAGGAAGAAAAGGATAATGTACTGCACGTAATCAACGATCCAGGGGAAACGCTCTCCGAAGAGATATCCGCCGCCAGTCAAAGAACCGATCCAAATGGCACCACCGGCAACATTGTTGATCAGGAATGACACAAAAGGCATTTTGACTAAACCCGCAAGAATAGGAGCGAAAGTTCTGACAACAGGTAAAAACCGGCTGATGATCAGCGTGCGGCTTCCATACCGTTCAAAGTAGTTGCGTGTGGTTTCAATGTGTTTTTTCTTGAAAAAGAAGGAATCGGGCCTGTTTTCAAACATATCACCGAAATATTTACCAAAAATATATCCGAGCAAGGAGCCCAGTACTGCGGCCGTAAACATGCACAACAGCAAAATTCCGATCGGCACATCCAGAATTCCTGTACCGCAGAATACGCCAGCCAGGAAGACCAGGTAATCGCCGGGAAGGAAGAATGCGAAGAACAATCCATTCTCGGCAAACACGATGAATGTGATAACCAGCAAACCGCCGGTACGGATGATCTCCTCGGAGTTGAGTATATATTGGAAAAATTCGGTAATTGAATTCATAATGTCAGGATAAAGGAACAAGCTCCATACTAACTATGGAGCTGTTCAAATTTAAGCATTTTCCGATAGTTCGAGCCAGCGCATTTCCTTGTCAGCCTGACTTTCGGTTAATGTCTCGATTTCTTTCGACCAGCTTGCCAGCTCATCGTGCGAGCCGCCGGTGTTCAGTTTTTCCACCAGAACCGCTTTCTGCTTTTCCATTTTAGCTATATCAGCTTCAAGCTGCTCCATTTCCTTTTGCTCTTTGTAGCTCAGCTTTTTTTTGGCTGTGATATTAGCAGCGGGCGTAACTTCCTGAACCGGCTCAGGAGCTGCAACCGGCGCGGGCTTGGAACCTGCACTCTTTTTCTCTGCTTCCTGCTCATCCTGGTAATCCCGCAGTTCGGTATAGTTTCCGGGAAAGTCGCTGATTTTACCCTCACCTTCAAAAACAAATATGTGCTCAACCAGTCTGTCCAGAAAATACCGGTCGTGGGATACGATCATCAGACAGCCAGGGAAGTTCATCAGAAAATCTTCGAGTACATTCAGGCTCGCAATGTCCAGATCGTTGGTTGGCTCATCGAGGATCAGGAAGTTGGGTTGCTTGATCAGGATCAACAAAAGCTGCAGCCTCCGTTTTTCACCTCCGCTCAGTTTTGAGATAAAATCATATTGCTTGGAAGGGGAAAAAAGGAATGCTTCGAGCAGCTTACTAACGGTGACCGATTCGCCGGTACCCAGCTGCACTACCTCGGCCACATCTTTCACGATATCTATTACCCGCTGATTTTCATTAAAAACCAGGTCAGACTGCTTGTAATAGCCGAACTGTACGGTTTCCCCTTTCACAATCGAACCCTGATCTGGAGACAGCTCGCCGGTGATCATATTCAGGAGCGTCGACTTGCCCATTCCATTCTTACCAACAATCCCGATCCTGTCTCCTTTGCGGAAAGTATATTCAAAATCCTTGATCAACTGCCGATCGCCAAATCCTTTACTTACCTTTTCAAGCTCGATAATCTTACTTCCCAGACGCGAAGTGCGGACATTCAGCTCCATTTTCGTATCAAATTTCTTCTGACTGGCTTTTTCTTTCAGCTCCTCAAAAGCATCGACGCGGTATTTTGCTTTGGTACCCCGCGCCTTTGGCTGTCGCCTGATCCAGTCAAGCTCTTTGCGCATCAGGTTTCTCGCTTTATCAATGCCCGCAGCCTCCATTTCCTCTCTTTCTGCTTTCTTCTCAAGGAAATAAGAGTAGTTACCCTTATACGGATAAGCTGAACCGTGGTCCAGTTCCAGCATTTGATTACAAACAGTATCCAGGAAGTACCTGTCGTGAGTTACTACCAGCAAAGTAGTATTCGACGTATTCAGGTAATTTTCAAGCCACTCTACCGTGTCCAGGTCAAGGTGGTTGGTAGGTTCATCGAGGATCAACAAGTCGGGATCTTCAAGCAAAACCTTCGCCATTGCAACTCTCTTACGCTGGCCTCCTGAAAGTGCGCCGTACAAAGTATCTGTATGATGGATGCCCAGTCTGCCGAGAACTTCCTTTGTACGGTATTCAAAGTCCCACGCATTGTACTTGTCCATATCCTCCATTACCTCGGCAAGTTCGTCGTGGTTGTCGGTTTCAATGGCGTGTTCATACCGTTTCACCACTTGGGCTACCGGATTGTTGGAAGAAAAAATCACTTCCAGCACAGGCAGACTTTCGTCGAATGCAGGACTTTGGTCAAGATACCCAATGCGAATGTCCTTTCTGAAACTCACCTCGCCTTCGTCCGGCGGTATCTTACCTGTGAGAATATTGAGAAATGTTGTTTTCCCTGTTCCGTTTTTCCCGATCAATGCGACTTTATCGCCGCGGCTGATTCCAAAACTGATATTTCTGAAAAGCCATTTGTCAGCAAATGACTTTGCTATATTTTCTGCTGAAAGATAATTCATGATTAAAGCTAAAATTCAATGTCTGCAAAGTTAGAACAGATATCAAACAACTTAGAAAAAATTCGTTTTCATAGGGTAAATAGGCTAATATTGCCACTTATATTCAGTTAGATGGTTCCAACCGACTCGTTTTATTATTATGTCTAAACAATCTCTTTTCTTAATCTCAACGCTCCTATTTTCCTTCAACGCACTAGCCCAAGACGCTAATTTTAAGAATTACACACAAAAAATCGGAGGTAGCCCAAAGGTATATGAAATGGTCGCTATTCCCGGCGGCGAGTTCATGATGGGAAGCCCGGCCAGCGAAAAAGGCCACAAAGCCGACGAAGGTCCCCAGCATAAGGTGAAGATCGAACCTTTCTGGATGGGAAAATTTGAAGTGATCTGGGATATCTACGATTTGTATTCTTTCAAAAATATGGAGAAAGAAATGGCAGCCCGCCACCCGGATCCTGAAAAATCAGTTCAAAAAACAGATGCAAGTACCCGCCCGAGTCCTCCTTATGTGGATATGTCATTTGGTATGGGCCGCGAAGGTTACCCGGCGATAAACATGACGCAGTATGCGGCTATTCACTTTTGCAAATGGCTTTATGAAAAAACAGGTGTTTTCTATCGTTTGCCGACTGAGGCTGAATGGGAATATGCCTGCCGCGCAGGTTCTAAAACTGCTTACTCTTTCGGTGACGACGCTTCTAAGCTGGGAGAATATGCATGGTTCCGTGGCAACAGCGACGCTGCTTACAAAAAGGTAGGTCAGAAAAAACCGAATGCATTCGGGTTACACGATATGCATGGAAATGTAATGGAATGGACGCTGGATCAGTATATCCCTGATTATTATGCTAAAAAGCCAGCTGGTGAAAAATACGCGCCGGTTACTGAGCTTTACCCGAATTCTGTACGTGGCGGATCATGGGATGATGAGCCTTCGGAACTGAGAAGTGCTGCAAGAATTCCTTCTAAGGCTGACTGGAAGATACTCGACCCGCAATTGCCAAAAAGCGAATGGTGGCTGACCAGCGCTTCTTTCGTTGGGTTCAGAGTGGTAAGACCTCTGAAAACACCTTCTCCGGAAGAAATTAAAGCTTATTACAGCCCTAAATTAATTGAAGACTATTGATCAACTATAACTCTTAATTTTTGCATAATGGAACAAAACAGACGTAATTTCTTAAAAGCATCGGGCCTGATCGCCGGCGGTGCGATATTGAATCCTCTGACAGGATACGGCTTCAATAGTTCTGTAAACGAAACAATCAGAGTGGCACTGATTGGCTGCGGAGGAAGAGGAACTGGAGCTGCTGCACAGGCATTGAGCACATCTCAGAACGTGCAGATCGTGGCAATGGCCGATGCATTTAAAGACCGTCTGGATGATGCATACAAAAACCTTACTGCAAAGAAATACAAAGATGCAGCAGGCAAAGCTGTTGATACCGCTACGAAGGTTAACGTTCCTGACGACCGCAAATTCGTTGGTTTTGACGCATTCAAAAAAGCAATCGCATTGAAAGATGTAGACGTGGTGATCCTGGCAACACCTCCGGGTTTCCGTCCGTCGCACTTCGAAGAGGCTGTGAAGAATGACAAGCATATATTTATGGAGAAGCCGGTTGCCACCGATGCACCAGGTATCCGCAAAGTGCTGGAAATTGCTGAGCAGGCTAAGAAGAAAAAGTTGAATGTAGTGGTTGGTCTGCAGCGTCACTATCAGGCCAATTATATTGAGGCAATCAAAAGGATTCACGACGGAGCAATCGGTGATATCGTAGGCGGCCAGGTATACTGGGTTGGAAGCAGCCCCTGGATGAAGGAGCGCCAGCCAAACCAGACTGAAATGGAGTACCAAATGAGAAACTGGTACTACTTCAACTGGCTATGCGGCGACCACATTTCAGAGCAGCACGTTCACAATATTGATGTTGCCAACTGGGTGAAAAAAGGTTACCCTGTTGAAATTCAGGGAACAGGCGGACGTCAGGTTCGTACTGGTAAAGCCTACGGTGAAATTTACGATCACCATACATTGGATCTGGTTTATGCTGACGGAACGGTTATTTCAAGCCAGTGCCGCCAGTTTGAAGGAACCTGGAACCGCGTTGACGAAGCATTCGTGGGAACGAAAGGCCGGATCGACAGCTTTGACGGCAAGAGAACAGCTTTGAAAGATTATAAAAGCGGTGTTATCTATCAGCATGACGGCAAAGCTGATAAGAACCCGTATCAAGTAGAACACGACGAATTGTTTGCTGCTATCGCGAAAGGTGAATACAAATTTGCTGACGCAGAAAATGGCGCGAAAAGTACAATGACTGCAATTATGGGTAGAATGGCTACTTACTCCGGTAAAATGGTGAAGTGGGATGAAGCGCTTAATTCAGACATCAATTTGTTCCCTGACAAACTTGCCTGGGACGCTTCTCCGAAGATCATGCCAGGTGCAGATGGCCTTTATCCAGTTGCAATTCCTGGTAAAAGTCAGGTTATCTGATCTTTATTCTAAATATTACAAAACAAAAAATGGCTCGCAAGGAGCCATTTTTTGTTTAAGTCAGCTGCTATTTTGCAGTAGTAAAATCAATAAAAACTTCACAGATCAAATAGCATTTACCGAAACAATTTTTTACATTCGGTAAGAGATCTTCTACGATCTTATTGTGGAACGAAACAAATAGTCAGTGAAACTTGGATTAGGAAACGCTGCACTTATTCTACTTACCGGTATGATCGTAGTACTTACCGGTGTATTCCTTAACACTTCTCAAAAGCACGTTAGTAATCCCATTATCCTTGCCGGCCTTTTAATTGAATTCCTGGGAACAATCTGGCTTGTGCTAAGCCTCAACCAACGACGCAGAAAACACCGCCTCTAAGCTAAATTTTACTCGATTTGTTCCTGAGGTAAAAATCGGCCAGGACCAACGCCGCCATTGCTTCCACAATCGGTACTGCACGGGGAACAACGCATGGATCGTGACGGCCTTTTCCCTGCACGATGACCACATTTCCATCCTGGTCTACACTTTCCTGATCCTGCATGATCGTGGCAACAGGCTTGAAAGCTACATTGAAATAAATATCCTGCCCATTGGAAATACCTCCCTGCACGCCGCCGGAGTGATTTGTTCTGGTGTGTACCTTTTCATTTTCGTCTACAAAAAAGGCGTCGTTATGCTGCGATCCGAGTAGTTTAACACCGTCGAACCCGCTTCCATATTCAAAGCCTTTTACTGCATTGATACTTAGCATTGCCTTTCCGAGCTCTGCATGCAGCTTATCAAAGACCGGCTCACCCAATCCCACCGGAGTACCCGTAACTACACAGCTTACTATTCCGCCAATTGAGTCGCCTGACTTTCGCACATTATCGATATAATCAAACATTTTAGCGGCCATTTCCGGGTCAGGACAGCGCACTGCATTTTCTTCTGCCAGCGAAAGATCCAGCTCATGATAGGCTTTATCGAGCTTCATCTGTCCAACCTGCGATACGTATCCGGTTATCTTGATGTTCATTTTCGCCAGAAACAGCTTTGCAACTGCACCAGCTGCGACCCTTGCGGCTGTTTCACGCGCCGAGCTCCTTCCGCCGCCGCGATAGTCTCTTACTCCATATTTCTCCTGGTAAGTGTAATCCGCGTGTGATGGTCTGTATTGTGTGGCGATGTGAGAATAATCCTTGCTACGCTGATCTTCATTGCGGATGATCAATGCAATTGGAGTGCCGGTTGTTTTGCCCTCAAAAACCCCTGAAAGAACCTCAAATTCGTCGGCTTCCTTACGCTGGGTTGTGATCCGGGACTGTCCTGGCTTGCGCCGCGTCAATTCGCTTTGGATAAAATCAGAATCGAACTCCAATCCGGCCGGGCAGCCCTCAATAATTACACCTATACCGACTCCATGTGACTCGCCAAACGTGGCTATTTTGAATATCTTTCCGTAAGTACTTCCCATTGTTTATTTTCTAAAAACCCATATCAGCGTAGCCAGCAAAATGATGACGATCGCATTGGTTACTTCCTTTAATATTTTCTTGTAATCGGTTCCCTGCTTACTGCTGTCGAGGCTTTCTATATTGTCGTACAAGCCCGATGAACCTGACAGGGAGAGGTTCGCAATCTTGTAATCTTCTCCTTTTACTTCCAAAGACTTAGCAGAACGCAGAGTATCATATTTGGCAAGATGCGAGTTGAAGTATATCCATTGAAAATACCTCCCGAGCGGAAATGTACCATCTTTCCGGGGCACAACAAAGTAGTCGAAAGTCTTTTCTCCAATTACATTCTGATAACTTCTCTTGATCACCTGACTTACCTCTGGCGGATAAATGTCCAGATTGGAGTTGCTCAGGACCAATGGGGTGGGCAAGGCAGCAATGTTTCCCACACCTTCCACCTTGAACATATATCGAATGCTCTCGCCCGGATACACCAGCGCAGCTGATAGTGACTCCCTTAAACTATACTGCCCAACAGCAACCTGGTCTCTCAATGGATGTTCCGGCAGTTGCTTCACTTCTACGGTTACCGCTTTTGAACGAAAGGTTTTTACGACCTTTTTATCAACATTTACGGCCGCGGTATTGTCCGACACCAGCATATCAAGCCGGATTTTCGGAAAAACGATTTTCTCAGTAGTGATAGGGAAGAGCCTTGCCTGGTACATATTGTATTCAGTATATCGCTTACCCTTGATCGTGATTCTTCTCTTAACAATCTCTTCGATCCCAACATTTTCTTCCCAGCAATTAGCTGGACGCAGTGTTTTCAAAATAGATTGAAACTGTTCATTAAACCGGTAGAACTCCATATCCACCGGCGCATTCTCGGCTATATAAAGCGATATCTTTAATGCAAAGCCCTCCCGTATGAAAACCCGTTTCTTGTCGGTTTGCACAGCCAGGAACACGGCTTCATTGTAATTCTCGATTTCAGCTTCAGAAACATCTGCAACGGGCTTTGTTGCATTATCATCCACATCTTCAGAAGCCGAAAATACCGCCATCGTTTCATCGGATCTCAGTCTCTGCCCATTGATGTTTAATGTAAATTCAGGAATGAGATAGCTGCCGGCCTTTGAAGCGTAATATTCCTGCGTAATCGTCTGGATAACTATTTTTTTACCATCAACAGTACTGATTGAGCTTGTTGCCGATTTGCTTCTTTTTTCCAGATCACGAATGTCCGGGAAGAGTACCGCCGGTCTTGTTTCTGCATCCCTCAGAACCACAGAAATAGTGAATGGCTGATTGAGTGTCAAGTTCTTAGGACCAAGTTCAACAGTAGCATCGCTATTTTGAACCTGAGCAAAGGAGATAAAAGAATAACACAAAAAAATATTCAATAACGCATATAATCTCATTAAAATATTTCGTTATCTTTATTAGCAATTGCTATGTCGGAATGCATTTTCCTCCTCCCTAAACCACAAAATTAAGTAATCATATGGCCTCGATGCTTGAATACATTAAAATTATTCTGCAAAAAGTGAGCTTCGATCGCAGATTGTTCGAGAAAGAGCTTAAAAAAGCGATTCGTATGTTGATGCCGGCTGAGGTTAAGCGTTTAAAGCAGTGGTGCTATGATCATTATGCCTCTGTGCATCTTCCTGTTCTGAATACCTGCTTTGCACGGGTTACACCTTCGTAGTTTTTTGTAGTTTTTATAAAAAGAACAGCCGCCTGGAAAATCCGGGCGGCTGTTCTTTTTATAACTCACTTGATTATTTCTTCTTTGGAGTTGCAGTAGCAGTCTTAGTCTTACCTGCTGCTTGTCCAGCCTCAGGAGTTGCAACAGCAAGGCCCAGTGCCTCCTTAGCCGACGCATTATCAGGGTCAACTTTCAAAAGCTTCTCCCAATATTCCTTCGCTTTTGCCGGATCTTTTTGGGTAGTTTGACTGTAAAACGCCAGGTAACCATATGCAAGTCTTAAATAAGATTTATACTTGGATGGATCAGGATCTTTCTCAGCCAGTTCGGCCAGCTTGGCATAATAGGGAGCTGAAATACCTTTGTCGATATTTTCTTGTCTGTCGTATGCATTGTACAGCGTACTAGCTCTCCAGTAATATCCATATGGCCATTCTGGCAACTTCTGGGTAACAATAGCAAAGATCGAATCCGCTTTCAGATACAGGTTCTTCTTATCCATTGCAATTCTCGCGCTGTCAGCATAATTCGAGTCAGCAGCAGTTGGTACAACGAAGCTTGAAGCTCTCTGGAAGTTAGCCAAACCTGTATAATAGTAGTCGTTCGCACTAGCTTTTGACGTATCAAGGGCAATACCTTTTTCATACGCAGAAGCAGCATTTGGATAATCCTTAGCAGCATAGTAAAGCGCAGCAACCTCTTTATAGGTAGTAGCAGCTTCTGCCTTACTGGTATCCATATCAGCACCTTTTAGAATGTAAAGCACACCAGTTGAATCGTAGCCTTTCTCGCCACCATTTTTCTGGTTGTAAGCACGTCCCAGATATTTATAATCATCGCCGATGATCTTATCCGGAGCAACTTTCATGAACTCGTTCAGGTTCTCAATTGCTTTGTCTGGATCGTTTTGCTTAAAGTAAGACCAACCGTACATACGCAATGTAATAGGGTTGTTGATTTTACCTTTAATCTCTTCCAGCAATTGCAGTGACTTTGCATAGTCATCAGCAGTAAATGCAAACTGAGCAGCACGCAATTTCATCTCAGGGTCAGTAGTACCGCTTTTCTGAATGTACATATCGAAGTTCTCAGCCGCTTGTTTGTATTTCTGAGCGAAGAAGTACAACTCAGCAAGATCCTTGTAAGCAGGTGCGAAGTTCGCATCGGCTTCAATTGCCTTCTTATAGTTTTCAAGAGCCAGGTTGTAGTTTTTACCACGCAGGTAAATTTGACCAATGCGGTTGTGAGCTACTGCATAGTTAGGCTTTGCAGTCAATGCATATTCATAGGCTGTAACTGCATTACCACCTTCATTACGCAACATTAATGCATCACCTTTTGCTATGTAAGCATCAGCCAAGTTCTTGTCTCTTTTTACAGCTTCATCCAACAATCTGATTGCTTCCGCAGGATCATTTTGTTTTTCGAACAAAGTGTAAGCTTCACCTATGCGGTAAAGAACCTCAGCATCTTTTTTCTTCTTCTTTTCTGCTTCGTCGAAAAGCTCCTTCGCCTTAGCTCTGTCGCCTTTTCCAAGCGCTACGGTACCAAGACCAACTTTGTTCAAATAAGATTTGTCGTCAACCTGCAAACCTTTTTCAAACGCTTTCTGCGCCTCATCCAACTGGTTAGTTATAACATAATAATATCCCAGATAATATTGGTTATCGCCGGAAGGAGTGCCCTCAGCAAGCTTTTTAAATACTTCGCCTGCTTCATTGTAACGTTCTCCGTGTATCAATGCCAAGCCATCCTGCACCGTTTGCGCATGTAATTGCACAAACGCCAATAATCCAAATACTAGTGCTACTAATTTCACTTTCATGTTTCTGTTCATTTTTTACCCGGTTAAAATAGTGATAAAAAATTTGGCTTTTTCAATAACAAATCCAAATCTATTAAAATTGTTTACTTTAAAAGTTTGCCCCGGTAGTGACCTCGAGTTCACGCGGGTAAGGTACTGTAGGAAGCAATCCCATCTTCTGAATAATCAATCCTCCTACGTCCCTGGCTATATAAGTCATCAATCCACCACCTAAACCTGAGTAGCCTTCGCGACTGATGATATATAGGTCCCTATGCAAGGGATATCTTTTAAATTCCAACCCACTTTGAAACGGTTGTATGTAATCCGACAAAGAATCCGGATTTGTTTTCTTGGAGACTCCTAACACATGAATGCCTTTAGACAGTTCCTCAGATGCCAATGAATGCCCATCGCTGATCCAGTTCACACCAATAAATCCGAGATGTAATGGATTTTTTCTAACGTCCTCAATTACCTTCTCGTTGGAACCTGCTGAAATAATCCTCAAATTTCTGATATCCCTGACCTTAAACTTCTCAAGAATATAATTGAGGTTACTTGCGTTGGCATTATCAAAAACGAGTGTAATCAAACCTTGCTGATTACCATCCTTCAATTGAGCCCAATCCTTAATCTTTCCTTCCATAATGGCCTGCACTTCGGCCATTGTGATCAGGCTGTCGGAATTAGATTTGCTGACAACCAATGCCAGACCATCCGTAGCGATATGCTGATACTTTTGGCTGCCTTTTTGACGTTTAATAATTTCTAACTCCTTCTCATTCAGCTGTCTGGTAGCAAAGATAATACGTGCGCTATCGTTCAGTAACTGCCTGATTGCCTCTTGCTCCGGCTTATAGTCGATCTTAAAATGCGTGTTAGGATAAATCCCTTCATAAGCATTAGTAAGCGAGTTAACCAGCGGCTTGAAAGATTCATCAGAAGCAACGGTGATTGTACCCTGTCTCGGGTTGTCCAGATTACCATTTCCAGACCCGCAATTCAGCAAACCGAATACTCCGCTAATACCTAATACTGCAAGCCCTAATAACCTGAATCTCATAGTTCTTCCTGATTTCTTCTACGCCAGACCCTGTATCCTCTGTAAGCACCATACAAAATAAGTGTGCCAGCAAACGCGTATCTGGGTACGCTTCCAACTGGTAACAACCTAAAAGACAAGGAGGAGAGGATCAAAAAGACCCCTCCTCCTATGTATGTCAAAGCCATCAACACAGAGGTCAGATCACCGATCTTCTCATGCAATGGTTTTTCCCTCATGAGTTACTCCAGTTGGAAATTGATCGGCAGGTTATATTTAACACGAACTGCACGTCCTGATTGCTTACCTGGTTTCCACTTCGGCATTGCTTTCACAACACGGATAGCTTCTTCATCGCAACCAAAACCCAATCCTTTTAACACTGACACATCCTGGATACTTCCATCCGTATTTACAACGAATGACATGAAAACCCTTCCGGAAACGTTCGCACGAGATGCTGCACTTGGGTATTTAATGTTTTTACTTAAATACTTGTACATCTCAGTAGTACCTCCTGGAAACTCAGGTTGCTGCTCAACCACTGTAAAAACCTTTTCAGGCTCAGGTGCCGCTTCAACTACCGTACCCTTACTTGGGGCTGCAACCGCTTCCGGAGCTACAATGATC
Organism: Dyadobacter sp. Leaf189; assembly: GCF_001424405.1. Taxonomy (GTDB): domain Bacteria; phylum Bacteroidota; class Bacteroidia; order Cytophagales; family Spirosomataceae; genus Dyadobacter. The sequence goes on along the minus strand of NZ_LMPS01000001.1, from coordinate 286,781 downwards.
TCGTTCGCGTTAGGATCTCCTTCGATGGTCTTGTCAGCAACAACAGCTTCTTTAATCTCTTCCACTGTTGGTGGTGGTACCTCTTCAGGAACTTCTTCATCCTTTTTAACCTCGGGAGGTAAGAACTTCACCGTGTTCACCTTAGGCTGCTCTACTGGCGGCGGTGGTGGCGGTGGTGGTTCTGCCGGGTCAATTGGCGGCGGTGGTATTTTCATTAAATCCACTTCAACCATTACTTCTTCTTCTTCCTGCCCTGCTGTCAATCTATTGATGATAGACGGAGTAAACATTGCAAGAACAAAAAGTGCAGCTCCGATCAGAGTGGCCTTCGTAACGTCAGCACGATAGCCTTTACGAAGTTCAAATGCACCGTACGCCTTATTACGATCAGCGAACACTATATCATCCAGTGTTGCATTCGGGCCTAGTTCTGCCATGGCGCGTATTAGTTAATAGGTTAGTTAAAAATTATTGGTCTTTCGGAACAATCTTGTCACCCAACAGCTTCTTTTCAGAATCCGTCAAAGTTTCCACAAGCGCATACCTTTTGGATTTCGTAATTGCCATTTCATCCAGTACGTCAACCATATTCTTGTATGTTGAAACTGGCGTTGGCTTAATTACCACCACGAAAGCATCGTTTCCTTTCTCATCCTTCGGGTTCGCAGCATTGATACGTTTCTGAGAAGCAAAAATTACACTTCTTAAATCAAATCCGTAACGTGTTGTTTTCAAAGACGCTTGCGCCTTATCATCATCAGCAGCTACTCCATCCAGATAATACACATCATCATTAGCACCCATGAAAAGGGTCAAAACTTTTGATGCTTTTAAAGGTTCGGTCTTTTCCTGATCTTCCTTGTCAGTTTTATCGGGTACTGCCAACGACATCGATGTAGGTTTCGACATTGTTGTTGCAAGCATGAAAAACGTGATAAGCAAAAATCCCAAGTCCACCATTGGTGTCATGTCTACGCGAGTAGACATTTTCTTACCCCGAACCTTACCGTCGCCTTTGCCACCACCACCCGATTCTTCAATTGCTGCCATTTCTTGCTTTAATTAAAATGAATTACTTAATAACACCCTAATCGTTTGTGTAGCCGGCAGGCGCTTGCTCACTACCTGTAATCAGGTTGAACTTGTTAATGTTCTGTGACTGTAAATTAGCCAGTACATCCTTGAACACAGGGAACTTCGCCAGGTTATCTCCTTTCAGAGCGATACGAAGCTGACTGTTAGCTTTACGGGCCGCATAAACCCAGTCAGCCAATTCGCTGGCACCTGTTGAGTCAACAGGGATACCAGGTTGTTTAACTTGGGTCATTTGATCCTTCGGCATGTTCAGCCAGGGTTTCAATTGATTCAAAGGAAATCCAAAACTAGACTGTACCGCGAACTTAGCCTTTTCAGTATCTGTGAATGTAATCCCTTTTGATTGTCCAATGTTTTCCAACATTGCCGCTCTCGTGGGCTGGGCATCCACGCCAAAGAACACTTTACCTGCTTTGTCAATACTAATGACCATGATATCATCATCCGGAACTTTGATCTGAGAAATCGAAGATGGAGTGGTAATCTCAGCATCGTTCGACTTAAAAGTCGCCGTCATAATGAAGAAGGTCAATAGTAAGAACGCTACATCAGTCATCGCCGTCATATCGGTATGCGGGGCGTGCTTCTTAGGTCTTACCTTTGCCATAAATCAAATATATAAGTTTTTTTTATATTAACGAAACTTCACTATCAAATAGTTCATTAACCTATCAATAATGTGCAGCAAAGTTTGACTGAAGGCTCATGCCAATTTCGTCAATGCTGTAAGTAAGATCGTCAACACGGCTGTTCAGGTAAGCGTATGAAATAGTAGCAATCGCCGAAGTACCGATACCTAATGCAGTATTGATAAGGGCCTCAGAGATACCAGTCGCAAGAGCCGCTGAGTCAGGTGAACCTGATGTACCAAGAGCCGCGAACGCTTTGATCATACCGATTACCGTTCCAAGAAGTGCAAGAAGAGTAGATGCACCCGCAAGTGTTGCAATAATCGTAAGGTTTTTCTGAAGCATTGGAAGTTCAAGCGTAGTAGCTTCTTCGATTTCTTTCTGAAGAGCCGCCAATTTTTGCTCTTTATCCAAGCCAGTTTCAGTAGTAAGCTGTCTGTATTTCAAAAGACCTGCTTTGATTACGTTACCAACAGAGCCTTTTTGTTTATCGCATTCTCTGATTGCTTCTTCGATTTGGTTTTTGTCCAAAAGGCTTCTCACCTTACGAACGAATGAATCGATGCTGCCTGATCCGCTTGCTTTGTTCAATGTGATCAAACGCTCGATTGTAAATGTTAATACGATTAGGAAACAGGTCATCAAAATTGGTACGATAGGACCTCCTTTGTAAACGATTCCGTAGTAATCACCATCGATTGGACCTTTTTCGTGATCACCATCTTTAAAGTGTTCGGGAGCTCCCAGAACGAAAATGTACACGCATAATGCAATCGCAAATAGTAGAGGGATTACCAATGCCGGGTTTAAACCGCCTTTGCCTTTTGTTGCCGCCGCAGCAGGCTTTGGAGCAGGTGCCGGACTTGTAGCTTTCTTTTCCATCAGACTTACTTTTAAAGGTTAAATTGAGATTTTGGTTGTGAATTAAATAAAATTTTTGGTAAAAACTGGTTTTGGTAAAATAAAATTTCGATTGCTTTTTTCAGTTATCGACATCTACAAAAGTATGAGTTTTCCTTTTAAAAAAAAGCAAGCTTTTGGTCAGATTTTTTATTCCTGATTTCAACTGAATGCTGAAAAATTGAATATTTTAAAGATCGCATTGCTCACTATTTTCTTAAAAAATCTGAGTTTAGTACTGATTAAGAACAAAATATCGATCTTTCAACATCATAACTTAATTGTACTCTTTGCGCGAAAGTCTTCATACATGTTTTTTAAACCAGCATTTTGCATTTCAAAATATTTCAAGAATAACTTAGAAAAGCAAATATTATTTTTCCCCTACTAAGTGTCTTAACAACAATTTTTAAACTATCATTTCAGAGTTGACACCGTTTGTGTCATTATTGACAAAAATCAACATCACCCGAAGCTGAATTTTTCAGCAAATCCGTCAGCTAAAAACATGCCTAATTATCCTGCCACAGTAGCGGTTTGGCAAAAATGAGGTAATTTTGACTTTCTGCCAGTAGGTACCACAGCAACTTAACAAATTCATAATATCATGAAAATCGATCGCGACGCACTTTACAAGGTAGCCCACCTGGCCCGCCTCGAAATACGTCCTGAAGAAGAGGAAGCGACATTAAAGAGTATGGATTCGGTATTAAACTGGATGGATCAGCTCAATGAGATTGATACCGAGGGAGTGGAGCCGCTGACCCACATTCTTGATGAAGTGAATAACTGGCGCAGCGACGAAGCTGCTAATACGCTGACCAGAGAAGATGCTCTAGCAAATGCGCCCCTCAAAAATGAGCGCTATATTATGGTGCCGAAAGTGATTGAATAATCCTGGTTAATGCAGGGTAAAAGGATCGGCGTCGGATAATGCAGGGAAAGCATTCCGGTAAGTTTGGAGCTCATTCTTTGAAAAATGTACGACCTTGATCACTTCCCTGTCGCCGAGCATACAGGCTGGCTCTCCCAGATAATCCAGCGCAACAGAGTCTCCCTGGTACTGTAAACCATTTGCATCTTCCCCTACCCTGTTCACGCCTACAACGTAGCTTTGGTTCTCGATAGCCCGTGCTTTCAACAAAGTATTCCAGGCGTGCGCCCTCTTAGCTGGCCAATTTGCTACATATATAAGTACATCAAAGGGATCCGCGACATTGTTTCTGCTCCAGACCGGAAACCGGAGATCATAACAGATAAGCGGTGTAATCTTCCAGCCTTTCCAGGTTAATGTAAGCCTTGTATTTCCTGCCTTATAAGAGAGGTTTTCCTTCCCCATTGTAAAAAGATGGCGCTTGTCGCTGTAAACAAACGAACCGTCAGGCTTTACACAAAATACCCGGTTATAAAATTTTCCGCCCTCATTCACCGCAAAACTTCCGATCAGCAACGCATTAGTCTGGGCCGCAACCTGCTTCATCCATCGCGTAGTGGTCAGATTGACGGGTTCTGCGACAGCAGTATTCATCGTGAAACCTGTATTAAACATTTCAGGTAACACAATCACATCTACCGTTTCGGGGATCACGGCGATTTTTTCTTCGAGCGAAGCCAGATTCGCCGTAACATCCTCCCAGTACAAGTTTGTCTGGACCAGTGCTACTGATAACAAATCTGAATGAATCTCGGCCATAATACCTTGCTGCTAAGAGTGGCTATATATATATGTACCTACCGACGTCCGGGAAAGCGCATTCTGTAATCCGCGTCCACATTGCCTTTGGAAATGTCGGTCAGTTTCTTTTTGATAAACTGTCTTTTCAGAGTGGGAAGATAGTCGACAAACAACTTACCAAGCAGGTGATCGTATTCATGCTGTATTACCCTCGCGGCCATACCTGAATATACTTCTTCATATTCATTCCACTCGATATCACGGTATCTGATGCGCACGGTTTCAGGGCGGTACACATCACCGCGTATTCCCGGAATGCTCAGACAGCCTTCTTCAAAGGCCCATTCTTTTCCGGTTTCTTCGAGGATTTCGGGATTAATGAAGGTTTTCTTGAAATCAGCGAGTGACAAATCTGGCTCGTCATCCTCATCTTCCTTCTCTGCAAAAGGGGTTGCATCTACTACGAAAACCCTCACGTTCAAACCAATCTGCGGCGCAGCCAATCCAACTCCATTCGCAGAATGCATTGTTTCGAACATATCTTCCGAAAGCTTCTTCAAGTCCATTTCATCTTTCTCGATAAATCTGGTTGGCTTTCTTAAAATCGGGTCACCGTAAGCTACAATCGGGTAAATCATTGGTTTTTAACTTTATTGACTACTAAAATTTCTTGCATTGCCCCTGCTCTCCATAAACGACTGAAGAATGATAGTGGCACTTACCTTATCTATATTTCCTTTCTCTCTCCTGTCACTCTTCTTGGATCCGGCTGAAATCATGGATTGCAGCGCCATGGAAGAGGTAAATCTTTCATCGTGCGTATGAACAGGTATTTCAGGAAAGTCTTTTTGGATCAACTTAATAAAAGCCTGAACCCTGGCGGCATTTTCACTATCGGTATTATCCATTTTTTTGGGCATACCTACTATAAACGCCTCGACTTGCTCCTGTGAAGTATATTTTTTCAGGAAGGTTCTCAAATCGTGCGTAGGTACCGTATCCAGCGCCGTCGCGATGATCTGCAATGGATCTGTTACGGCTATTCCGCTGCGTTTGGATCCATAATCAATTGCAAGTAATCGCGCCATTTCTTAAAGATTGTTAACAGGTTGCAAAGATAAGACCTTTCAACTAGCTTTTCCCGATGTACGAACGGATAATCCGATTTGAAAAGGGGTCACAGAATCCAGTTATATTTGCGGCATGATTGACAAGCGTTGGATACACCATCCTGAATTTACATCTGAGCAGCAGCAGACTGTTGCAGAACTTGCCGCTGCCCTGAACCTGAACCCTTCGCTGGCATCCTTACTGGTGCGCCGGGGCATACTCGATTTTGAGCAATCCCGAAACTTTTTCAGACCTGAACTTACCCATATTCACGATCCATTTCTGATGAAGGATATGGATCTGGCAGTCGAAAGGCTCATCGAAGCGATTGACCGCGGCGAGAAGATTTTGGTTTACGGAGATTATGACGTAGACGGAACCACCTCGGTAGCATTGTTCTATGGTTTTCTGAAAAGGTTTTATTCAAACCTTGACTACTACATTCCCGATCGCTATGAAGAAGGTTACGGAGTTTCGTGGCAAAGCATTGAATGGGCAAGCGAGCATGGATTTTCTTTGATAGTTACTCTCGACTGCGGTGTAAAATCAGTTGATAAGGTTGAAGCAGCTACGGAAAAAGGCATTGACTTCATTATTTGTGACCACCATCGGCCCGGCGCGGAACTGCCCAAAGCAGTGGCTGTACTTGATCCAAAAAGAGAAGATTGCGAATATCCCTACAAAGAACTGACCGGCTGCGGCGTCGGTTTTAAGCTTTTGCAGGCTTTTTGTATAAAGCAGCACATTGATATTGAATTGTTGTTTGAATACCTGGACTTGCTCGTTGTCAGCATTGCCGCTGATATCGTGCCAATTACCGGAGAAAACAGGGTACTGGCATTTTATGGTTTAAAAAGGCTCAATGCATCCCCCAGAACTGGCATCAAAGCACTGATCCAGGTTTCTGGAATGAGCGGGCATTTGGATATCACAAATGTGGTATTCGGATTGAGTCCGCGGATCAATGCTGCCGGCCGGATCAAGCACGCGAAAGAGGCGGTAAGATTGCTTCTCTCCGAACAGGATGAAGAGGCAATGGAATTTGCAATGGAAATCAACAAGCATAATACAGAGCGGCGTACATTCGATTCCAGCATTACGGAGCAGGCTCTTTATATGATTGAAAACGACGATTGGTTTTCCACAGCCAAAAGCACCGTGCTCTACAAGGAAGACTGGCACAAAGGTGTGATTGGGATCGTAGCAAGCCGCTGCATTGAAAAATATCACCGCCCTACGATCATATTAACCCATTCACATGGAAAAGCTGCAGGATCAGCCAGGTCAGTGCCGGGTTTTGATGTGTACGAGGCGATAGAAGAATGTGCAGACCTGCTTGAACAATACGGCGGACATACTTTCGCCGCCGGACTTACCCTGCCGCTGCACAACCTGGAAGCATTCAGATCGCGCTTTAATGAAATTGTGAGCAGCAGGATCCTTCCGGATCAAATGGTGCCTATGATCAATATCGATACATTGCTCCATCTTGAAGCGATCTCCCCGAAATTCTACAATATCATCCGGCAAATGGGCCCGTTCGGTCCAGGGAATATGACACCCGTTTTTGAATCCAGATTAGTGACTCTGGCAGGCAGACCGAGCATTATGAAAGAAAAACACATCAAGTTTGATGTAAAACAAGGCAATTCCCAGGTTTATACCGCAGTCGGTTTTGGGCTGGCCCAGTTTTATCCGGATCTTGTCTCGGGTAAGCCGTTTTCTATCTGCTATTCGCTGGAAGAAAATAACTTTCGCGACAAAAAAACGTTACAACTCTCTTTGAAAGACATTAAGCTGCACGAAAACGATGCAGTAATCTGAATTGACGGACATGATACTGAAAACCGAGAACCTGGTTAAAAAATATGGCGCGCGACTCGTCAATAATAATGTAAGCTATCAGGTAGAACAAGGCGAAATCGTAGGATTGCTCGGACCAAATGGTGCTGGCAAGACTACCTCCTTTTATATGGCGGTGGGGCTGGTTAAACCCAACAGCGGGAAAGTATATCTTGATGATAAGGACATTACAAGTCTGCCAATGTACAAGAGGGCACGGCTCGGGCTGGGTTATCTGGCGCAGGAAGCTTCCGTTTTCCGGACTCTTACCGTGGAGGAAAATATCAAGGCGGTACTCGAAATGACTGATTTGTCGCGCAATGACCAGAAGTTGAAAGTTGAAGAGCTCATTGAAGAATTTCACCTGGGGCACGTGCGAAAGAGCAAAGGAATGGTATTGTCGGGTGGAGAAAGAAGGCGAACCGAAATTGCCCGCTCACTTGCCGTAGATCCCAAGTTTATTCTGTTAGATGAACCGTTTGCGGGAGTTGACCCCATTGCCGTGGAAGATATTCAGAGCATAGTTGCCAGATTGAAACATAAGAACATCGGTATCCTCATTACTGATCACAATGTAAATGAGACACTTTCCATCACGGACCGTGCTTATCTACTATTTGAAGGCAAGATTTTGAAGCAGGGAACGGCAGAAGAACTTGCCGAAGATGAAGTAGTGCGACGGGTTTACCTGGGCCAGCATTTTGAATTGAAGCGCAAAGTCTGACAGGCGGAAAATAGAAAAGGGAACGCTACCAGGCATTCCCTCTCTTATAATTATTCACCATGAACTGTATTACAAGCTGTCAGGCTAACTGTTCATCATTTCTTGGGGCATTTTTTGCAGTGCTTTCCTTTCTTCTTATACTTCTCACAGCACTTTTTAAAGACGCATTCAGACTCTCCTATCATTGATTTCATCCACAAATCACTCTGCTCCGACACCATACTGCATTCATTTAAAACAAAAACGCTCATCCCATTGACAGTTATAACCCGGACAAATGTAAGAGCTATTTAGAATGATTCAAATTTTTACGCTTAATTATTTTGAACAAATCTAAATAAGTTCATTTGGCTATTTAATTTTTTCCCAGATCTCATGAATAGGTTTTCCTTCGCTGCTTTTCCCGCTGTGGTCCCACCTTCCATTATCAAGCTTGAAATCGAAGCTCAATGAGCTCCCTACCCGATTATTGTCTTTCGAGAAGAACTGGATCTTTTCGGTGTATTTACCATTCTTGGCTGTATAGGTTCCACCACCGGTTGCATAAAAACCTTTTACCGCAGGATCAATCGCAAACCATTGGAACCTCGTTGCAGATAGCAGTTTTAAGGTTTTACGCGTTCCCTCCTGATGAATTTTCACAAGTTCTCCCTGCGCGCCATTTGCCCGTTCGGTGATATGCCACGCGCCAGCCATAGGAACATTCGTGGCATCGTCAACACGCATCCATACCATCGCCTCCTCATATTTCAATGTCAGGATATCGTCTTTCACAGTGACCGTAAAAACAATAGGAATCCCGATCTTGGCCGTATCTGCCGAATTGAATTCAGGTGTGTAGGTCATCTGGTCGCCGCTCATCGTGAATGGTCCGCCTTCGGTGCGCTCGAAGTATTTATTACCTACACTGTAAGAGGCAATTACCATATAATTATCTGCGACAATGAGAGTCGATGCGCTTCCGGTTGGTTCCTGTGACTTCCACGCGCCTTTGGGTACCTGCGACAGGCTATCCTGCCCAAAAGCAATCATTGAAATCAAAGCCAGGGTGGTTGTAAGTATATGTCTCATTTTTTGACTGGATTTGTTGGTAGTATATACGTCATCAAAATTATGCCAAGTCTACACCTGAGCCGCGATTACACTATCTCAGGATTTCTTTCAGAACTTCCAGCGACTTGATTTCGCCAAGTCCGTCCAAATGTATTTTGTAAAAGAAAATAAGCTTCTCAAGAATTTTTAGCCGACGACTTCTGTCCAATACAATGCGCGTGCCAAAGGTTGAATACAGTAAATGCTCGGAAGCCGCATGCTCAGCCGTATCAGCCGAATGCGGGTAATTGTTTTCTTTCAGCTCATTTTCCAGGTCCTCGATTGTTTCGATTCCAAATCCCAGAAAAGATGCGAGCTGCAACAGGAACTGAATGTGGAAGTTTTCAAAGCTACCCTCCGCATTGTCGAGAAAAAGAACCGATTCTTCGATATAATGGAACAAAAATTCATTCCGCTCTTCCTCTCTTAAAGTTTTCCCAAGAATTTCAGTAACAAACAAGGCAAGACTCGACTTGATCACATCAAATGGGATACTGTGAAACGGGGCATAGCATTTCAGCTCCGACAACCTGTGAATAGTATCCTCCTTGCTTTTATGATACACCACCATATCCAAAAGTGTAAGTGGCTGGAACAAAGCAATTTTATTAGACTTTGACTTCGAACTTCTTACACCGTTCACTATGTAGGTCTGTATCCCAAATGCCTCCGTATAGATCTTCGAGATAATGGAAGATTCCCGGTAGCGAATGTAGCTCAGTGCAATTCCTCGGGTTTTATGAAGCATACCGGATTCTTTTTGACCAAAAATACTTATCTTTCTGTTAGATAGGTTTCCATCTCAGCCGCAGCGGCGCACCAATATAAATATCTGCCGTTGTTATTGTGATAAACCGTTCGCCGTTTTGAAGGGGTTAATAACTCTCTAAAAATCGCCGATGTTTGAAATTTTTTGAGCTAAAGGATTTGTACCTTTGTAAGAAGAAGCGAACTAAACCAAGGTTTAAATTCGTTCAAGTTAACATTAAGGTAATACGCTTTGCGTAGCTGCAAACATTCATATTTGTAAAGCATTCCTCTTCCTATGAGCGACGCCATTAAGCATGAGTGCGGCATAGCACTTATCCGTCTTAGAAAGCCCTATCAATACTACATCGACAAATACGAAACGCCCCTGTACGCCGTACACAAGCTTTCGGTGATGATGGAAAAACAGGTAAACCGGGGACAAGACGGAGCCGGAGTAGCCAACATTAAAATCGAAGTACCGCCCGGGAAAAGATACATTAGCAGATACAGATCCGTAGAACCTCAGCCACTTACGGATATTTTCTCCAAAATCCACAAGAAATTTCGCAAAGGTCTTAAGAATCACAGAGACCGCTCCATGGATGCCAAATGGCTTCAGGAGAATCTTGCATTTACCGGAGAAGTGTGGCTGGGACATCTTCGTTACGGTACGCACGGTACCAATGAGGTTGAAAACTGTCACCCGATGCTTCGTCAAAGCAACTGGAGAAGCCGCAACCTCGTGATGGCCGGGAACTTCAACATGACAAATGTTGACGAGCTTTTTGGAAAACTGGTCTCACTTGGCCAGCATCCGAAAGAAAAAGTGGACACCGTTACCGTAATGGAGAAAATAGGACATTTTCTGGATGAAGAAAACCAGCGCGTGTTCGAAAGGTTCAAAGGAATCTATGAAAATCCGACACTTTCCGATGTAATAGAAGACAACATAGATCTGCAGCGCGTATTATATCGCTCGTGCCGCGATTTCGACGGAGGTTATGCGATGTGCGGATTGACAGGCTATGGCGCATCATTCGTGATCCGCGATCCTGCCGGTATCCGTCCCGCATTCTATTATGCTGATGATGAAGTTGTTGTTGTAGCCTCCGAAAAGCAGGCTATTAAAGCTGCCTTCAATGTAGACTACGATCAGATTACCGAAATCACACCGGGATCTGCATTAATTATTGACAAAAACGGAGAGTACAATGAATTCCCGATCCTGCCACGTCTGGAAAAACGGTCGTGCAGCTTTGAGCGGATTTATTTCTCAAGAGGAACCGATCCGAATATTTATTACGAGCGCAAGCAGCTTGGTAAATTGCTGATACCGCAAATATTGAAGGAGATCAATTATGATCTTGAAAACACCATTTTCTCCTACATTCCCAACACCGCCGAAACTGCATTCCTCGGAATGATTGAAGGTTTGGAAGAATATCTTGCGAAAAAACGCAAGCAGGCGATCATGGAGGGAATTCTTTTTGAAGAAGACCTGGAAAAAGTACTCTCATTCCGTCCGAGGATCGAGAAGCTGGTAACAAAAGATGTAAAATCAAGAACTTTCATTACCGCCGACGCACTGAGAGACGATATGGTATCCAGCGTTTACGATACCACATTTGAGGTAGTTCGTAAGAATGTGGACACGGTTGTGATCATAGACGACTCCATTGTACGTGGAACAACATTGGAAAAGAGCATATTAACCATGCTTGACCGTTTGAAACCAAAGAAAATAGTAGTCGCATCCTCAGCACCGCAGATCCGTTTCCCTGATTGTTACGGAATCGATATGTCGAAAATGAAAGACTTTGTCGCATTCCGTGCCGTTCTCAAACTGTTGGAAGAAAGAGATCTCGAATATCTTCTGGAAGATGTTTACACACGGAGTGTAACTTCCATTGCGACTAAAAATCCATATCACACCAACTTTGTAAAAGCACTTTACGAGCCTTTTACAGACGAGGAAATATCTCAGAAAATCGCCGAAAGCATTCGTCCGAAAGATTTGAATGCAGAGCTTTCAGTAGTTTTCCAAACAGTTGAAAACCTGCACAAAGCCTGCCCTGATCACCTGGGAGACTGGTACTTTACCGGAAACTACCCAACCCAAGGCGGTAATAAGGTGGTAAACAAAGCATTTGCCAATTCTTACGAAGGAAAGCTGGAAAGAGCATATTAATTCATAAACACATTACTAATAAGCCGCTTTGGAAACAAGGCGGCTTATTTTTTTTAAACGCCGCATTCGCCTAAATTGCCTGCTAAAATAAACCTGTAACCAATGATGAATTTCAACCTGACCAGATCTGTAAAGATCTTCTCTTTTCTAATTGCGCTCTCGCTCGTGAGCACATTCTCCAAAGCACAAACAACCACAGGAACCTTAAACGACATTGCTTTTCTTGAAGGTCACTGGCTTGGTACTTACAATGGCGGACCCATCGAAGCTTCATGGACAGCCCCTGCCGGCAACAACATTATGGGCTATATCCGTATGATCAAGGATGATAAGCCTGCTTTGTACGAAGTATTTGCATTTGAACAAGGCGATAAAGGGCCGATTGCGAGAGTGAAGCATTTCAAACCCGGTCTGATTGCACTGGAAGAGAAGAATGTGTCGGACACCTACAACTTTATCGAAGCAAAAAAGAACCAGGCTTTGTTTGAGAAAGATGACGTTTCTGTAAGGATCATTTACGAAAGACGTTCACAAAATCAGCTGGTAATCCAGAGAGGAAAAATGGAGAACAATAAATGGGAGTTTGTTGACCTTTTTGTTTTCAACCGCATTCCATAAATAGCTTTACAGCTATAAAAAAGGTGATAGTTGCCCCGCAGCTGTCACCTTTTTTAGTTTTTGATGATCAGGTAAACGCCCGCAACGAGTAAAACTGCTCCCAGTATCCTGGGCATTGAAATCTGGTGAACAACGAAGCCCTGCAAACCAAAGTGATCGATTGTCATTACCGCCGCCATTTGCCCGGCTACCACAAGGCAGATCATATTTGCGGAACCAATATGACGAATGATCATAATCACCGTCAATACATAAAAGGCACCCAGTACACCGCCCATAAATCGTGTCCATGGAACCTGTTTGATCTCGCTGAATGAAGGAACGGGGTTTTGATTGAAGCAGGCGTAGGCGATGAGCAGGACTACCAATCCTCCAAAAAATGAAATAATGGCCGCCAGGATCGGATTGTTGATAGACTCGCGCAACTGCACATTCACACCGGATTGTACCGCATTCGAAATGCCGATCAGGAATGCCAGGATCAGAAAAATCCAGTTCATTTTCGAGGTTTTGATAAACATATTATTAAGCAAGCGACCTATTGTTGCAGCTCATCCAGATCGTCGGGATCAACGGTTTTGTAATGACCGTACACGCGCAGAATGATTGCGAGTGCTACCGTTACCTCCGCAGCAGCAACTACCATGACGAACAATGCAAACAATTGTCCACTCAAACGCTCCCCATCGTACCGGCTGAATGCCACCAGATTAACATTAACTGCATTGAGCATTAACTCAATACCCAGGAGCATTCCGATAAAATGGCGCTTGGTAACAGCAATGCCCAGCCCGGCCGAGAACAGAATCGCACCTACGATCAGGTAATGGTAGATTGTGATGGAAGTCATTTGGCAGGATTTCGGTTCATAGCGAGATATGCGGCGCCAACAAGCGCTACCAGCAGCAAAATAGCCGTAATTTCAAAAGGTAACAAATGGCTCGTCATCAATTCCACCCCGATAGTTTTAATCGTGGATCGGTTTTCGACAGCTTCGCCTGCCATTCTGAAGTTGGCCGAGAAGATAATCCTAAGTAAAACCAATCCACAGCCAACACCTGCAATTACTCCCGCAACTTTACGGGATATTGGTACCTCAACTCGGTTATGTCTGGTAGGATCACTGTTTTTGACAGCCTTTTGCGTGAGCATGATACCAAAGATCAGCAGCACCAGAATTCCTCCCACATAGATCATGATTTGCGAAACGCCCAGAAAATCTGCGCCTGCAAGAACAAACAATGCACCTACTCCGAGGAATGCCAGAAAAAGCGCAAATGCGCCGTAAATCAGGTTCTTCGAAAAAAGAATAAAGAGCGCGGCCAAAATCGCAATAAGGGAAAAGGCGTAAAATGCTGCTGCTTCCATGTTATTATTATATAAAAATCACCAGCACCTACTCTTTTGGCGGCTTAGGTTTCATTGTTGGTCTGAATGCAGGCTTCGCTGGTGCCGGAGCTCCCGCAGGCGTTTCCGAAACCGGCTTTTCCACATTTTCGTCCGCAACAACCTTCGGCTTCATGGTTGGTTTAAATGCAGGTTTCGCTGGTACCGGAGCTTCTGCAGGCGTTTCAGAAACCGGCTTTTCCACATTTTCGTCAGCAACAGCCTTCGGCTTCATGGTTGGTTTAAATGCANTTCGCTGGTACCGGAGCTTCTGCAGGCGTTTCAGAAACCGGCTTTTCCACATTTTCGTCAGCAACAGCCTTCGGCTTCATGGTTGGTTTAAATGCAGGTTTCGCTGGCGCCGGAGCTTCCGCGGGTGTTTCAGAAACCGGCTTTTCTACTTTTTCGTCAGCAACAGCTTTTGGCTTCATTGTGGGTTTAAATGCAGGTTTCGCTGGTACCGGAGCTTCTGCAGGCGTTTCAGAAACCGGCTTTTCCACATTTTCGTCAGCAACAGCCTTCGGCTTCATGGTNGTTGGTTTAAATGCAGGTTTCGCTGGTACCGGAGCTTCTGCAGGCGTTTCAGAAACCGGCTTTTCCACATTTTCGTCAGCAACAGCCTTCGGCTTCATGGTTGGTTTAAATGCAGGCTTCGCTGGCGCCGGAGCTTCTGCGGGTGTTTCTGAAACTGGCTTCTCCACATTCTCGTCAGCAACAGCTTTTGGCTTCATTGTGGGTTTAAATGCAGGTTTCGCTGGTACCGGAGCTTCCGCAGGTGTTTCTGAGACCGGCTTTTCGCTGTTTTCCTGAGGAACTACTTTCGGCTTTAGTGTAGGACGAAAAGCAGGTTTTGGATCTGGTGTCGCTACGGGTTCAGCAGCAGGATTCTCCGTAGCTGTACTATTATCGACAGGCTTTTTAGGTTTGAAAACCGGCCGTGCTGGCTTCGACTCTTTCGCATTCTCAGCTGCTTCTGCCGGCTTCTCTTCAACTTGTGGTTTAGGCTTGATCGTAGGTTTGAATGCAGGACGTGGTGCTGTGGGCTCTGTTGGCTGTTTTGCCTCCACCGGTTTGGCAGCTTTTGCAGCTTCTTTTTCCTTTTGAAACTGTTCCAAAAGCGCACGTTTCTCGTCGGCCTGCTCAGGTGTGAGATTGGAATAATTGTAAACCATATCCCGCACATCAAACTCACTGTAATCAAACGTTTTGGTCATCGTAAGACACTCCGTAGGGCAAACCGTTGTACAAAGGCCGCAATAGCAACATTTGGCCATATCAATGTCAAACTTAGCCGCATACAGTCGGATCGGCGAACCGTCGGAAGCGCGCCCAACCTCTTCCACAGCCCGGATAGGCTCAATTTCAATGCAATCGACCGGGCACACTTTCACACATTTATCACAGACAATGCAATCGTCTATTTCATTGTGAAGCCGGTACCGCCCATTGTCAGGAATTGGAATGGTTTCAAGAGGATACTGAATGGTGACCATCCCGTCATTCTGACTATAAAAATCATCAGAACGGATATCAACCAGCTTTCTCCTGTTTCTCGCCCCCCACAAATGCCGCAGCGTCAGCCGCAATCCCGTCATTGTGGTTGTAATTCCTTCTGATATATTTTTAAAGTAAGTCGACAAGTCGTTTTTGATTTTGGGATTCTACCCTATTGCAAAGATAGAGTAAGTGAATGAAAACAGACCTTTATACAACTTGCTGATTACGATTTCGGTTCACTCATTTGAATGTAAAAATCGCCAATTCAGCCATTTAACTATCATTCGCTTCAATCAATTTTTGAATAAGGGAGAGGTATTTGTCAGCCAGTTGCGTTCTGTCGAAATGCTGTCTGGCATATAAATAACCATTGTTTCCCTGTTGCTCAGCAAGTTCCGGGTTTTTAAGATAAAACCGCACCTTTGCTGCAAGATCTTCCGGACACTCGGGTTCAACAAATGTGCCCGCATCGGCCTGCTCAACCAATTCCCTTGATATTCCGTCAATACCAATCAGCACCGTTTTTTTGCAAGAAAAGTAATCGAAGGTTTTGTTACTATAAACAGTCTTGAAAATTTCCGCACGCTTTAATACAGACAAGCCTGCATCTGCCGCCAGAATGTATTCAAATACCTTCTCTTTTGAAACTTGAGAAACAAAAGTCACATTCTTCAAACTTCTTCTTGCAACCTCATTCATCAGCATCTGCTTTTCAGCGCCGTCGCCTATCAGCAGGAAATGCGCGTGGGTATCGGTAAGCAACTCTGCCGCATCTATGAGCTGCATCAGCGCATTTGCAACGCCGTGTGCGCCTACATAAATCAGCACAAAAGCATCTTTGAGCCCCAACTTTTGCCTGAATGCAACATTGTCAAAGTTTGAATTAATCTTCTCCGACAATGAAAAGTCGGCTGCATTTGGAATAAAGCAAATTCTCTCCCTTTCTACATTCTTTTGATTGATTAACACCTCCCGGAATGCAGGAGTAAGTACATTGATTATTTTAGCCCTCTTATATAAGAATTGCTCAAAAGCATAAGAAACCTTGATCAAGCGCTTGCTCGTAAGAAGTCCGGCGCCTATCGCCGATTCAGGCCACAAATCTCTGATCTCCAAAATGAATGAAATCCTTTTTAATCGAGCCAGCAGCCAGCCCGAAAAACCAATGAAGAGCGGCGGAGAAGTTACCAAAACTGCATCATACCTCTCTCTCGCGTAGAAAATGCCGCCAAAAATTGCTGAGAAGACAAAGGAGAAGTATCCTATTAACCTGCCAGAGAAGCCGGAATGGTACTTTTCAGAAACAAAACAACGAATTACCCGCACGCCAACCGCATTGGTAGTATCAGTAAACCACCTCTCTCCCGCCGCATTTTCTGAGTTCATATAATGCACATTTCCCGCAAGTACCGTCACCTGGTGGCCCTGCCCGATCCATATCCTGCTCATTTCATTCCACCTTGACCCGCCCCCTTCATTGTCTCTGAGAAAGAACTGGTGTATCAACAAGATATGCATACTTTATAAGCTAATGTGCGAGATTTCTGTTCGGATGTAGCTGCCGCTAAATGGAAAAACCAGCGCAATGCATTCTGTTTTGCTGCCGTAATATTCGGAGAAGTAGCCGGGTAGCTTTTCGGGAACAATGCACTTGCTTTCGTGATCAATCGCAGTAATCCGGTAATTTTCGAAAAATGTATTGTCCGGATGCCAATGCTGTTTTAATACCCTATTGTCGGGTACGTTTTCAAGCCAGTCTTCAACAATCCAATGCAGCCTGCCGATCGCCTTTGACACCCGCCTACGGTGGATAACAGGTTTTTCCAGAAAAGTAAATCCTGTGAATTGTCCTTCCAAAACAGCCTCTTCATCACAACAGAAAGCCGATCCATTTGCATCCCGCACCCAATGAGACCATGTAAATCCCGGACCTTTCTGCATTTGATCACATTCCCCAAGCGTAACCGTATTATGCGAAGCGGAGCCCGCGAAATAGCCCGCCCAGTTTGCTTCCGTATTGTAAGAGTAACTCCCGGCATCACGAAGAATGTTCCTCCCTCCAACCCAAATGTCAAGATGAAGGTTGTCAGCCTGAAATGGGCGGTTCCGATAAGCAGCACAGCGAAGTAAAGTAACAGTTTGATCGTCGCGGACTACATAATAACCTCCAACTTTGAAGTCTTTCACACCAGGAGATATAACAGAGGAAGATTTGTGCTCCGCTTTCGGCCGAACAATGCCAAACCAATGTGCCTCTTCATCCCAGCTGCCACTGCCGTATTGATCGGGCATATTTAAAAGTGCTGCCAATGCATGTAACTGCGGACGGAAATCGCGAAAATGGCATTCGGTTAATGGAAAAAACAGGGCACCGTCGTTGTTACCCAGATTAGCCAGTTGTCCACTTTTTTCATCCTGACACATTTGGAGAAACGCAACAGTTTTCCGGGCTTTCCGGTAAGTTTCATTATTAAATCGATCGCTATTCAACTCCCCTAAATGCAACGCCCAGGTCAGCAGTTGTACTGCTACGCGGTGGTAGTTCATTGAAAACTGAATGTAAGTCCCGTCTTCAAAAATCTGAGAGGCAATTTCAGCTTCAAATTCCCTTTTACCTTGCCGCCGCCAGGTATTGCTTTCCGGGAAAAAGGGAAACAGTAAACCAACAGAATACAATGCGACTGCCTCGGTAAGTGTGTGATTATTGTGCAGAATAACCCGCGAATACTTGAAATGGGTGGATACGCGCCGCATTTGGGCGTAGATACTAGAAATGATCTTACTGAAAATAGCCGGAGTCAACGCTGGCGAATGCTGGTAGTAATGCAGCGCAAAGATCCAGTTGAGCACGCGTAGTGAAATTTCCTGACTACAAACCCAGTGCGGGCCGCGGTTAACAGGATTATGATCAATCCAATCTTCCATGCAGGAGAAAACCTGATCCGACTGGCTTACTGCGGAGTAAAAATCAAAGCGGATCAAGTCGTATAAAAAGCTGAATCTCGCCTTTTCCCAAACATATTTGATATCTCCGGCTGCGGGAGACAAGGTTGCAATTCCCGTCCAATGCTGATTTTTCGGGTACCTGAACCGAGTCTTGGGATTGGTATGCCAATCATCTACTCTGATCCATTCATTAGAGAAAAATAGCTGCTTCCCCTGCGCAATTCTGTTTACTCTTTCTTTTAAGATCCGATGGTGTGTATGCGGCATTTCAGCTTTAACCGGCACAAAAAAGCGCACATTTGATCGCCGCCAATCTACCAGAGAGATAGAGGACTCCAGTACGTATTGATCAGGAAAACGCCACCGCAAAATTTTTAACTTACGGCAAATTTCGTAGATAGTACGAAAAGCTACGTAGCTAAACCCCATTTCTAGGAGAAAATGCTTATAGTGAAGAAAGTTGCGTAGTATTTTCATCTTACTTCAATCCAATGGCCAGTTTTCAAGCTCTCCACTGCTGCAAATGTGGCCCGCGTCGTATTCACAACTTCTGCTATGCTGATTTCGGCTAGATTTATGTTTTTTTTATCCTGGCTGAATTGCGAAAATTGCCGTTTATGGCCTTTGTCCTTACCTACACTCAGCTTATTGAAATTTTTAAAACCATAACCAACCAGGAATTTGAAATCATCGAGTACTAACGTGCAACCGCCGGAAAATACTTCCACCCGCTCCTTCTGATACTTACTGCTGCCGTTAGAAAAATAGTTAACTACTCCTGCCGATCCATTCAGATACCCGAGCAGAATGCTTACATTTTCATCAGCCTGCCCCGTCTGGTTTCGCATGGCATTACTGCATACAGCCGTCACGCGACTCTGTGTAAGACAAGTAACCAGATCAATAAAATGGCAGGCTTCTCCCAGTATTCTTCCGCCACCAATTGCCGGATCTTTCAACCAGGAGTCAGCAGGCAGGCTGCCTGCATTTACCGTGACGGTCACATTCATCTGAGCACCCGCCAGCAATTCGCGCATTTTGCTTACATACGGCGAGTACCGGCGGTTAAATCCGATGGAAAGTTGCATTCGCGCGTTGTGCTGCGCTTCAATAATCCCGTCGAGCTCTTCCGGGTAAATAGTTAGTGGCTTTTCAACAAATACCTGTTTACCTGCTTCTAATGCTTCTATGACCAGTTTTCCATGCTGATTATGCCGGGTTGCAATAATCACCAGATCGATTTCGGGATCATCTAAAATCTGATGGTAGTCTGATACCGGACGAGCGATTTTATATTGCCTGGCCAGATTATAAGCGTTAAGCCCACCAGCACTTGCAATGTATTTAACGGCCGCTCCTTTTAGATTGGGCAAGAGCGTCATTCTGACGAAATTGCCCGCACCGATTATGCCGATGATGGGAATGGAAGATTTGCATTTGAAAGTTTTCAGATCTCCCTGTCGCCCCTCAGTTGTGCGAGTGGGATAATTGATAAGTGTAGCCACATTTCCTTTCTCCTCCTGATTGTAAAAAGCCGGAGTCTCCTGCAACGCGATCGTCGCCGAAATCAATGATTTTACTTCTAATCTTCCCTCTTGCAAGAGTTGCAGTACCGCTTGAAAATTCCTGTTTTCAGTCCAGCGGACATAGGGAAAAGGGTAATCAATGCCTTCTTCTTCATACATCTGATCATAACGGCCAGGTCCGTAAGAGCAGGAAACCTGAAAGCTCAACTCTTTTTTGTAAAACTCACTTCTTTCCAGATCCAGCCCGGCTGTGCCTACCAGTACAATCCTGCCCCTTTTCCGCGCAATGCGCGCTGCCTCGCTGATAATGAAGCCAGACTTTCCCGCTGTTGCAATGATGATACCATCCGCGCCGTGCCCCTCATTCAATGCAGACAAACCTGATTCAGGATCTGCAAGGCTATTGTCAAAAACCTTAAAACCCCGTTTCGCCGCAAGCTCCCGCCTTCGCTGATCCGGCTCAATGCAGATAACCTGACAACCATTGATCCGCAGCAGCTCCGCTGTAAGTAAGCCGATCAACCCAAGGCCCATAACAACGATTGTCTCACCTAATGTCGGCGCCAGGAGTCGGATTGACTGCAGACCCACAGCAGCCAGAACCGTGAATGCAGCCTCTTCATCAGATACATTCGCGGGAATTCTGGCGACCAGGTTTACCGGCACACATACCACCTCGGCATGGCAGCCGTTACTTACAACCCGGTCGCCTATACAAAATCCCTCAACACCCGCACCTACTGCAATCACTTCGCCCGCCTGCGCATAGCCGAGCGGTATCAGCTGGCTGAGTTGATTTGAGATCAGCGAGATTGCATTGGTAATGCCTTCTGATTTGATTTTGGCCAAGGCCAGTCTGAATTTCCCGGGCTCACGCATTGCTTTTGACAACAAACCGGCCTTGCCGAAACTGACAAGCATTTTTTCAGTACCTGCCGAAACAAGGCTTTTTCGCGTCCTGATCAGCACGCATCCTTTGCGGACAAGCGGCGCGGGGACTTCGTGAAGCATTACTTTACCCGTGCGCAGGTGAAGCGCAAGTTGTTTCATCGTGTATAGTGTGTTAATTATTACCTAAATTTCAGCCTCACATTTAATTCGTAAACAGACCTTTTTAGCAATGACAAGAGCGCTCAATATCGGTATTATTGGTTATAAGTTCATGGGCCGGGCACACAGCAACGCGTGGCTCAAAGCCCCTCAGTTTTTTGACATTTCCGTGAAACCTATCCTCAAAGCTGCATGCGGAAGAAACCAGCCGTCGGTTACGGAATTTGCAGAGAAATGGGGCTGGGAAGAGACTGAGACGGATTGGAAGAAGCTGATCGAGCGCGACGACATTGATATTATTGACATTGCATTGCCTCAAAACCTCCACTACGAAATTGCACTTGCCGCAGCCAGGGCAGGCAAACACATATTTTGCGAAAAGCCCCTTTCAATGAGCAGCCGGCAAGCCGAAGAAATGCTGAAAGCGTGCGAAGACAACAAAGTTGTGCATTATCTCAACCACAATTACAGACGCGTACCCGCAGTAGCGCAAGCAAAGAAAATGATTGAAGCCGGTAAAATCGGGCGGATTTTTCACTGGCGGTGCTGCTATCAGCAGGACTGGATCGTAGACCCGAATTTTCCATTAACCTGGCAGCTGCAAAAAGAAATCGCGCAGGCTGGACCGCAATGGGACCTTAACTCGCATGCAGTAGACCTGGCGCATTTCCTCGTAGGTGATATCACTTCGGTTTCCTGCCTTACAGCCAATTTCATCAAAGAACGGCCGCTTGCAAATGAAGGAACATCTGGTAACCTGTCGGCAGAAGCCAATGCAACTGAAAAGGGAGAGGTAACAGTAGAAGACGCCGCTTTGATGATGGTAAGATTCAAAAATGGCGCTGTGGGCTCATTCGAGGCGACAAGACTGGCGACGGGGAGAAAAAATCGTTTGTCATTTGAAATCTATGGCAGCGAGGGAAGTCTTGTATTTGATTTGGAAAAAATGAATGAACTGCAATACTTCTCGCTTGCTGACGATGAAACTGCGCAAGGATTCCGGAACATACTTGTAACCGAATCTGCACATCCCTATGTAGGTAACTGGTGGCCTGCGGGGCATATTATTGGCTACGAACATGCATTTGTACACGCAGTAGTCGATTTCCTGAAAGCTGTGGACGAAAAAACTGAGATTAAGCCCGACTTCTCCGATGGGTTGAAAATTATGCGGGTATTGGAAGCGGGAATTCAGTCGGCGGAAATGGGTCAGCAAGTTCATCTATAAAATTTCTGAACATGAATGGGTACAAACAAAGCATTTCAATTTCGGCTAAATGCATTCTTCTGATTGCATTGCTGACGAGTTCGGCGTATGCCCAAAAGAGCATTTACAGGAAAGACAACCTGATTGCCTGGTGCATTGTACCATTTGACAGCAAAAATCGCGGCCCTGTCGAGCGATCAGAAATGCTCAATAAACTTGGCATTACAATGCTCGCTTACGATTGGCGGGAGAAGCATATTCCAGAATTTGATAAGGAAATAGAGTCGCTGAAAAGCCACCATATCAAATTGCAGGCATTCTGGCTGTATTCAGGTCCGGACCCGGAAAACGATAAGACTTTGCCGATCATTCTGGAAGTGCTGAAAAGGCATCAGGTCAAAACAGAAATCTGGTGCATGATTGCGGGCATCAAGGATCTGGATAAAATGTCGCAGCAAGAAAAGATCGAGGCTCATGCGAAGCCACTTGCCTATATAGCCGACAAAGCGGCGGAGATTGGCTGCAAAGTGGGCGTGTATAACCACGGAGGCTGGTACGGAGATCCCGAAAATCAGCTACAATTGATCAGGTATGTCAATAAACCGAACATCGGGATTGTTTACAACTTCCACCACGCAGAAGCTGATCTGGAAACATTTCCAACCTTTTACCCCAGGATACTGCCGCATTTACTGGCAATTAACCTGGCGGGCTTAAAAACAGGTAACCCGGTGAAAGTAGTACCTGTTGGCCAGGGCGACGCGGAGCTGGAAATGATGCAGATCATCAGGGAAAGCAGCTACAACGGTCCGATAGGCATTATCAACGAAGAATTCGCCCCGGATGCAGAAGACGGATTGAAGGTGAATATAGAAGGACTGAAAAAGCTATTAGGTGAGCTTGGCGATCAGGAAGGTTTGAAAAGCTACCGTAAGTAGAAGCTGGGTGGCTGGATCACTGGTTTGCGAAGACCTATGAAAAAGAGCAGCCGATTGTTTTCAGAGTGATTAATAACTCGGCAACTTACAATGTGTTTTTCGGCTGTAAGCCCGGGATTGTGCCTCAGGTGATTAATTTTTCCAAGAATTCACTGCTTGTCGGTATGAGTTTACACCTTTGCAACGTATACCTCTGCTGGTATAGCTGACTCTACCAGCTCCTGCTCCGGGCTCATAGATTTCCCTTTTTGATATTTAATGCGTTGAGACGCTTCTTTACAAGGCTTTTCAATTACTCTGAAATAAATATAAGCGACATAGATCGATAGCAGGAGTGCTGCAACAACCGCAGCACTCCTGAGTAGTTCATTATCCACAAAGCGCTGTGTGAGATTAACAACCCTTAAACCGATTGGGAAATGAAGTAAATAAAGCGAATAAGAAATGTTGCCGAAAAAAGAGCTGAGTAAGGACGGGCGAAGTGGTGCTAAAATTAGGATCGATGTAGATAGGATTACCAGCACTTCGAGGTAGCTATATCTGTAAAAGCCAAATGCAATCAGTACTGCAATGCAAGTCGCAAAGTTTTTCAGTGTCAGCTTGTCAACAAGTAAACGGTAGATTACAATACCGGTACTGAAAAACACGGAAAAGTTAAAAAGGTAGTTTCTGTCAAAATAAAACGATAAGCAATTGAATAGGATTAATGTAGTAATCCAAACCACGGGTATCCGGCTGCTGATCAATGGAAAGATCAATGCAATGACAATGTAATACTGAAACTCGATAGCCAGCGTCCAGAAAACCGGATTAAGCCAATCTTTGCCGATAAAGGCATTCAAATAACCGAGATGGGCGAATAGTTGTGCATAGTCGATTGAAAATGCTTTCCCAACATAAAAGGACGTTGCGGTAGTCAGGTAATTTAGAAATACTGCCAGCAGAACGCAAATCAGATAAGGCGGCTCGATCCTGATAATTCGCTTTTTCAGGAAAGTCCAGGCCTGGCTAAAAGTATAAGAGGCTTTCGCCATGGAATACGGAATCACAAGCCCGGATATGATAAAGAAGATTTCTACGCCGTAATGACCGTGTTTGAAAAGCGTCTTTAACACATTGGTGTCAGACAAAAAATCGGTTTTATCTGTAAAGTGAAAAAGGCATACGGAAAGCGCTGCCAGACCTCTCAGATAGTCTAACGAGTGTAGATATTTATGCATACATTATTGTTGATGGAGGTTCTTTTTTCAAAGTTATCAAATAAGTTGAATATCAGTTACAAAACCTATTACTACATAAAAGTCCAGGTGATTGTACAAGTGAAATGCAGGTGGGGCTGACCTGACTTTGAGGTTTCAGGATGTGGAGAGAGAGAGAAGAAGTAATCGGGCGAATTACCAAAGCGGAGATGTGGCCCTGATGTTGCAAATGCAGAAATCAAGACACAAAAAAAGGCGCTATTGCTAGCGCCTTTTTGTAATCGTGGGAGTTGAGGGATTCGAACCCCCGACCCTCTGCTTGTAAGGCAGATGCTCTGAACCAACTGAGCTAAACTCCCTTTTTCCCGTCGTTTGGGAGTGCAAATATGTGCGACTAAATCTAGGTCTGCAAACTTTTTTAGAAAAAAAATTAAAAAAATTTACAAGCAACTGAAAATCAATATACCTACTCAAAGTTCAAATAAAGCGTGACTGTGTGAGTTGACATCTTGCTGATCCCCGATCCCACAGAATTTTTTGAAGGCTGTAACATATTCGTCAATCCATGCGAGAAACGGAGTTCCGGGGCGAATTTGAAGAACTCAAAGAACTGCTCATAACCCACTCCATAATCAATCGAGAAGTCAGTGGATTTTGTATCCAGCTTTGCCGAGCCGCCTCCGCGATTTCTTTTGACATTGGTTTCAACTCCAAAAGTCACCCCCGCGAGCATATACATGCGTGAGTTTACCCTGCGAAGTGATTTGTATTTCAAAAGCAATGGGACTTCTATCCAGGTTGATTCGCGCTTTTCTACTCTGTCTGCTGCATTTGGATAACTGAACTTAACCTGTCGCTCATACAAAGAGACCGATGGAGTTGTACGAAGGTCAAAATGATCTGTCAGAAACGCATTAACGGTGAACCCCATGCGGAAGGATGCCTGCGTAGGCGACTGGATGACAAATGCAGAATCTTTTTGCAAAAAATCATCATTGTGCCTGATATTAAAGCGGGTGAACGGCACGGCAAACAAAATACCATAGTGAATGGGCTTATCGTCGTAATATTCCAGGTGCTTTCGCCTGTATCCAATACCCTGCGCCATGCAGTCCTGCGCCGCTATCAGCAGCACGAGCATTCCTAATATTACTTTTGCCCGATGTAAATTGAACAAATCCCGAAGGTAAGTGATATGCATTTGGTATTAGTAAAACCTGCTTTTCTATAAATTTCCAGGAAAGCTTCTCCGTCGGGAAACGCCTGAACCGATTCGGGCAGATATGTGTAAGCCGAACTATCCTTTGAGACGGTCTTTCCTATGATTGGTAATATGTATTTGAAATAAAAATTATAAAACTGCTTAAAAGGAAAGCTGCGCGGTTTGGAAAACTCTACTACCACACAATTTCCTCCCGGCTTCATCACGCGGTTCATTTCTGTCAACCCGGCCAGCAAATTCTGAAAATTGCGTACTCCAAACGAAACGATAATGGCGTCGAAATAATTGTTTTCAAAAGCCAAACTTTCCGAGTCGCCTTTCTGCAGTGTAATCACATTCTGCTTACCGAGTTTAGCAATTTTTTCGCGCCCCACGGCGAGCATCCCTTCCGAGATATCCACCCCGATGATACGCTCAGGATTCAGCGAAAGAGCTTCAATGGCGAAGTCGCCGGTGCCGGTAGCAATGTCCAGTATCACTTTTGGCTGCTGTTTTCTCAACAGCTTAATCGCCCTTTTTCTCCAATATATATCCACGCCCGCACTCAGTACGTGGTTAAGCAAATCGTATTTCGGCGAGATGTTGTCGAACATTTCGGCAACCTGCTCTCTTTTGCTGCCCTCCTTGTCCTTGTAAGGTACTACACTCATTTTCTTTTCTGATAAATGCAACTATGAACAAAACTAACAGATAATTACGGTTTCGCGTTGACGAACGGGCTGTATTTACGGTAACTGGCTGACGAAAAGCGTAAACCGACGTCTAAATGGGGACGGCGTTTTTCCACTTTCAAAACCATTTCTATGCGGCATTTATATCTAATCCTGGCTTTATGCTTTCAGCAGCTGGCTGCTTACGCGCAAAAACCTTTACACCCCTACTCTACCAATGGAATAAGCGGAAGGAAAAGTTACGATAGAAAGCAGAAAAACGACATTTTCATTGGGGTAAGCGGCGGACTTACGCAGTTTTTCGGCGAGCTGAATGGGCAGGATATGCGAAGTGTGCTGGGTGTCCACATCGGAAAAGCATTCACCAAAGAATTTTCTGTTGAAATGGATTTTAGTGCGGGAAAAGTTGGTGGGGAACAATCGGAGTTTTTCAACTCATATTTTGTCAATGAATATAACGCGATCGAACTCCTGGCTAAATGGGATATTACAGAGCAGTTCAGCACCTTTGAGCCCGGATCGTTGCATTTAATTGTCTACGGCGGCATTGGGCAGCTGTATTTCAGCGCCAATGCATTTGACCTGGATAGTGGAGATTTGCTACGGTTTACCAACAGCAAGCTGAGTGCCCGGAATCCGTTATTTCTACGCTGGGGGCCAGCCAGCGGACCTATGGGCATTAAAAAGACACGGGAAGGTATGCTGCCGCTGGGCACTTCTTTGGAATTTGCATTGTTTCCTGCATTGAAAATAAGCGCCGATTACCGTTTTTATTTTGTGAGAACAGACAAAATGGACGCCACATCGGGACGGAGGCTGATCAATCCGGAGGAAAGCGAGTCTTACAGCGACACGCCGGATGATAAATTCAGTTTTCTGGGAATTTCACTTACTTACCACTTCGGCAAACCGGGTAAAAAGAAGCAACGCATTAAAAATGGCAATTAACTACAAGCTATATCCCTCTATTCTTAATTGTTTTGACCGCTTTGAAAAAGGGCACCTCACTGAACAGGAGCTGATTAACAGAATCAACCGCGTTCCCGTGCCGCAAACGGAAGCACAGCGGAAAGGGGTTTCGTTTGAAGAAGCCGTGATCAAAGGAACAGACGAGGAAATGTTTGACGCTGAGATACTTTCCCAGGTGCGCGCATTGCTTCCCAGACCTATGCTCCGCACCCAATTTTACTGCGAGTACCAGCTGAACAATGTGCTGCTTTACGGGTATGTGGATGTTTTGGGCAAGATGTTTGCGGCTGATATTAAAACTACAAGCAACTACAAACCAGGCCAGTACGGACAAAACCACCAGAACTTTTACCTGCCTGCATTACGCGCCAAAGGAGTACGCAGCCTGCGCTACATCATCACCGACTTCAAGCAGGTTTACCAGGAAGAATACGATCACGCGCTCGATCTTTCATTGCAAGAAATGCAGGTAAAATCATTTTGTGAATTCCTGGAAGCGCACCGGGAGGCGGTTACTGATAAGCGAATTTTGGGAGGTTGAACAAAATACGGTTGAGTATCAATAGTAAAAAGCGCACTTTTTTTCATTTGGAGACTAAACTAATATTTTACCGATTATAACCTCTCTCTACAAACATGAAGCAGATATCCGTATCAGAGGATTTCAAAAAAATGACAATTAAAGCTGTTGGTGCTATTCTACTTTTTATCATCACCTATTTCGTTCTTATTTGTTTTGCGATAACGTTAACACTTCTTTGTGGACTTGCCGGATATGCATTGGTATCTTCCGGCTTTCATGGATACACGGTTATGCTAGCCATCGGCTTGGTAAGTATGGGTATCCTGATCCTTATCTTTCTGGTAAAATTTATCTTTAAAAAACACAAGACAGACCTTACGCATCTCACCGAAATTACGAGAGATCAGGAACCTCAGTTGTTTTTGATGATCGAAGAAATTGTTAAGGAAGTGGATACCGACTTCCCAAAAAAGATTTACCTGTCAGCTGATGTAAATGCTGCCGTATTCTATGATTCAAGTTTTTGGAGTATGTTTTTGCCGGTTAGAAAAAACCTTCAAATCGGTCTTGGTCTTATAAACACGGTTTCTGTAATTGAGTTGCGTGCTATTCTTGCCCATGAGTTTGGCCACTTTTCTCAACGGACCATGAAAGTCGGAAGTTATGTTTATAATACGAATCAGGTCATTTACAATATGTTGTATGATAATGAATCTTACGACAATATGGCTCAGAAATGGGCAGAAAAAAGCACCTATTTCGCCATATTCGTAGCTATTGCTGTCAAAATTATCAGAGGCTTTCAATGGATTTTGCAAAAGGTATACAACATTGTCAACCTAAGCTACATGAGCCTTTCCCGGGAAATGGAATTTCATGCCGATGAAGTTGCTGCTAATGTGACCGGCTCTCGCCCCCTTATTACATCATTGCTGCGCATGGATCTTGCAGACCAATCATATCAAGCTGTTCTTCAACATTATCAGAGAAAAGTCAGCGATTTGGAGATGACGAATAATATATATCCGCAGCAAGCTTTTGTGATGAATTTCCTGGCTGAGAAAAGCCAATTGCCCATTGAAAACAATCTTCCTCAGGTCAGCTTGGCCCATCTTAACAGGTATAACAAGTCAAAACTGGTAATTACAAATCAATGGGCGTCACACCCAAGTACGGAAGACAGGGTTAAACAACTGGAAAGATTAAACCTTAAAACTCTTCAAAATGATACTAAACCAGCTTCTGAGATTTTCCGAAATATTGAAGTTTTAGAAAGTAAACTAACCGAAAAAATATTTTCTCCAGAAGAATATAATTCACCAGCAACAATCCAGTCGAAAGAACAATTTATTCACGACTTTATAAAAGAGCATCAGAAAAATTCTTTTAGCGAAATATATAATTCTTATTTCAACAGTAAAAACCCAACACCTATTGACCTTCTGAGTAATGAAGAAGTCAAACACGAATTGGTACCAGCTTTAGGTGATTTATTTGGGAATGATATAGTAGAATATGTTTATGAATTTACAAGCCTGGAAAGTGATATTAACCTGATCAGACAGATTTCGGAAGGAAATTATTCGATTAAATCGTTTGATTATGATGGCACAAAATATACGCTTTCTGAATGTCAGGAATTGATAGAAAGACTGGAAAAGAAATCGCAGGAAATGCGACTCACAATCTCCCGAAATGATAAATATATATATAACTACTTTTTAAAATTAGCTGACAATCAAGGTAGTCACGAGGAGTTAAATTCACTATACCGAACATTCTTTCAAATCGATGCTGCATTAGATAACCGTTTTCAAGTGTATGGAAAAATGGTTAATGCCACTAACTTCATGTTTCAGACTACCGCTTTCGAAACGATAAAAGAGAATCTGAAAATAGTCCAGGAAGTTGAAGTAGAATTTAAAAAGGACGTTAGATCAATGCTTGAAGAAGATATTTTTCAGCACAACCTGACTGATGAAATTCGGGCGATCCTCAAAAGTTATTCGGATGGGAATTATACATATTTTTACGATCAGACATATAAATCGGATGAAGTGGAGGTTCTGTTTTCCGTCATCAGTAACTACCAATCTGCGCTACTAGAATCCCATTTCGATGCAAAAAAGCGTTTAATGGATTTTCAGGCGTCACTAATAGTGATGTGATGCATTTTCCATCCCATTCTCGATTGAGGCTGATCTAACCAAATCCTGTCTTCTTCTAAGCATCCTGACACAATCTTACCCGCCGAAGTTTCCGAATATCTTGCATGTAACATTTAACAGATTGTGCATCTGAGAACTTTACGGTCCTCTACAACATTAACTCTGTCCCAGCTGAGTTGGTAACATATGTGGTAATGCGCACAATCTCTTCGTCGATTCAATACAATCGCGGTGCAGGCAGACCTGTCTTGGAGGAGGATGATTTTAAGTTCATGTACGGGCGGGTTGTGTTTGCAGTTTAATATCTGTATCAAAAGTAAATCACGAAAAAAGCAGAACGAAATGCGCCCGTGATCCGGACAAAACATTACTAAACTTCAAACCCTGTATCAATCGCATATTAACAAAAAAGCCGCTGCGATTGCTCGTAGCGGCTTTAAGTTGTGGTGATGGACGGAATCGAACCGCCGACACAAGGATTTTCAGTCCTTTGCTCACCCTAACAGCAAATCGCAGACAGAAATATAATCATCTCATAATGAGCGATATAAAGTGACCTTGGTTTGATGTGAATTCATCTGTATTCATATGAAACCGCGTTTTGTTTACCAATAGTTTACGATATAATTTCCTATATTTGTAAGCGAACCGGTTAGACAAAAAATCTATGGCAACGATTAAAGCGGTCATTAAGCCCGACAAAAAGAAGGATGGCACTTACCCAATCTGTATCCGAATAACCAAGGATAGAAAGACAAATTACGAACCGGTTGGTTACAGCGCCACATCAGAACAATGGGATGCTGCCCAGGGACTTGTTCGCAAAAATTATCCTAATTCCGTGCGCCTTAATGCTCTTATAGCCAAGCGGATATCTGAGCTAAGAGAAAAAGCCATTGAACTAGAAACAGATAAGCAAGAAGTTACAGCAAATTTCATCAAGAAGAGTACCAAAAAAGCAAAGGCCGCCACTTTCTTCATTCAGGCCGAATTATACCTTACTGGCCTGAAAAACGCAGGAAAGTACAACCAGTATACAGCGGACAAGCCAAGGGTAAAACATTTCAAAGAATATCTCAAAAGGGATGTTCCATTCCAGGAAATCGAGGTTTCAACGCTTGAAGGCTTTAAAACATATGTAAAGAACACTTTGAAGCTTTCTGAAAGATCAGCAATGAATCACCTGTCAATGGTGCGCTCGGTATTCAGCTTTGCGCGAAAGGACAAGATCATTAAAGCTGAGCACTCTCCGTTCGGTAAGGGAAAAATGATTATCAAATTTCCGGAATCAGGAAAGATCGGTTTGAATGTGGACGAGATTAAAAGACTGGAAACCGTCACGCTGCCTGACCGCCCAAACCACTGCCGTAACTTATGGCTTTTCTCATTTTATTTCGCAGGTATGCGTGTTTCAGACGTGCTAAGACTACGTTGGAACGACTTTCAGGACGGACGGCTATTCTACGTGATGGGCAAGAATGACAAGGCGGGAACTTTGAAAGTCCCTGAGAGAGCAAGTAAAATCCTCGAACAATATCTTCCTTTCAAGACCAGCAATAATGATTTCGTATTCCCTGAATTGAAAGGTGTCGATACAAATGACCAGTTTGTCTTTAAAAGGACTATTGCTTTTAAAACAAGCGCTATTGATAAGTGCCTGAAAAAGGATGTTGCCCCCGTTGCCAAAATTGATAAAACGTTGACAATGCACATAGCCCGTCACTCATTTGCAACGGAAGCTGGCGATAAAGTGAATATCCAAATGCTGCAAAAGCTTTATCGGCATGCAAGCATCGTAACAACGGTGGGATATCAATCTGCATTTATCAATAAGGACGCAGATGATGCCTTGGACGCCGTGTTAAATCCCGGCAAGGCTAAGGCAAATAAGAAGAAAGCGTCTGCGAGCAAAGCCATTAAAACTGAGAAAGCATCCTAGCCTATATATTTTGATCAAATAGCGCTGTTTTCAAATTACGGCAGCTTTTTCTAACTTGTTTGATTACGTAACCAGAAATAACTCAAATAAATGGAAGTTATCTGTATCAATGATACAGCGTTTTACGCACTCATTGAAAAAGTTGTTGAACGCGTCCTGTCAAAGCAATCGAGTGTGCCCGATAAATGGATATCAGGCAGCGAGGCAATGCAGAAGCTTCGGATCACATCTAAAACCACCCTTCAGAAACTCAGGGACGAAGGTAGTATTCGATTTACCCAACCCGAGAAGAAGATTATTCTTTACGATGCTGATTCAATTGAACAATATCTAAACCGCCACTCACGTGACACATTCTAGTATGGAAGAAGAAGATCCAACAGCAGAGTACATTAAAGGATTTAACCAGGGATACTTTATATCCAAAGTTGAACCCGAATTGGCGGCAGCGATCATAGCCGCCAAACCCGACGACATATCAAATAGCTACGTTAAAGCACTGATTGACGGCCAAAAACAGTATGAGCTGGAACAGCAGCTTGTGCGTGATGAATTGAAGGAATGGGAGGAAAAGATGAGGATCACTCCAAAGCTGGATGATAAAAACCGTCAAACGGACCACGAACTGTGACAACAGTAAGCATTCTCACTTTGCTTGCGCGACTTGTTAGGTCAACACAAAGGTAGTCAACGCTTCATTATTGTAAAGGGCTGCGCAAGTTCCTCGTGCCTCGAAACCCTTGACAAAAATTCCACTTATTCCTGTTATGGTATTGATAAAACAAGCCGATAAAATATTATTTAGTTTTACGCAAATAAGAAGGCAGATGATCTGGCAGAAAAATCAAATTATGACCCCGGGATCGAATTCATAGCGACTTCAATATCCTTTCGTAGTCCTTTTTTACCTCCTCATCCATAGCTTCTAGCTTTCTCAACTCTTTAAGGAATTCCAGCTTTATCTCTTCCGGGAGCTTCATGTAAGCTTTTACCAGTTTTAGAGCCGCGTCGGTCATTGGGAATATTTTTTAGTGCAAATATATAGTCGCTATTATTTTTTACTTTTTGCAGGTCAAGTAATTCATCCTCTTCATCAACGAACCTCTCCGGCATTTCAAGATACCTGTGTTGCAATTTTAAAATCCTTTCTATTTTGGACGCACTAAGCTGTGCTTAGGGAAGACGTCTGATACAAGTTTGTTTAACGGATTAAATTTTTCTCCTGCACAGCTCATACGATCTCGTCAACACAGCATCTTTAACGGTGATGTTTAATGAAGATGGTTTTTTCTTACGCCATTTAGAAACAGACGACCGTGATATAACTCCTCCTGTAAGATCATTGGTATGATACGAATGATCCAAAGCAACAGCGCAGCCCAAGCGAAGGCCTATTTCTCGCAATCGCTTTCAAAAGCAGATTATTACGTTAATGATCAAGAGTTGAATGGCCATATTCAGGGCAAACTTGCAAAACGATTGGGATTGGCCGGGAGAGCGACGAAAGAGACGTTTTTCGCCCTCTGCGAAAACGTCCATCCGTTCACAGGTGAGCATTTAACTCCGCGAACGAAGAAGGAGCGCACTACCGGCTATGACATTAATTTCCATTGTCCCAAATCAGTGTCCATCCTCCATGCCCTATCCAAGGATGACCATCTACTGAAAGCATTTGAGGCAAGCGTTAAGGCCACAATGAAGGACATAGAAGCCGATGCCAAAACGAGGGTGCGCAAGGGCGGCCGAGATGACGACAGGCTGACAGGTGAGCTTCTATGGGCAGATTTTGTCCATCAGACCGCACGTCCAGTTAAAGGACACTTTCCCGACCCGCACGTTCACGCCCATTGCTTTGTCTTCAACCAGACTTGGGATGAACAGGAACAGAAGGTAAAGGCCGGACAGTTCCGGGATATCAAGCGGGACATGCCCTACTACCAGGCGCGTTTTCATAAATATCTATCTGACCAATTGATTGATCTTTGCTATGGCATCGTGCGTACCGAAAAATCATTTGAAATCGAAAATGTACCCGAACGTGTCATCAACCTGTTTTCAAAGCGGACAGATGAGATCGGCCGGATTGCTAAGGAAAAGGCCGTCACAGATATAGATGAGCTCGGTGCGCTGGGTGCCCGCACCCGCGCCAAAAAGCAAAAAGGTGTTGGTATGGATGAGCTCAAAACTGACTGGAAGCGGCAGATTAAAGAACTCGGATCAGAGGAAGACGGCAAATCAGAGCGGTCTATCCGTTATGCACCCGAAAAGCTCAAAGAAGCCAAGCATGCCAAAGATTGCGTTGACCATGCCATTTTGCATGGGTTTGAACGGGCATCAGTCATACGCGACCGGCGGTTGCTAGAAAGCGCCTATCGCCAAGGCATCGGCGACAGGGCAATTAGCCTCGATGCTGTAACAACCATTCTGAGCAATGACAGCCGCATTATCGGTGTCAAAGATCACGATCAAACCTTACTAACGACTGAGGCTGTGCTAGCCGAAGAGCATTATATGGTGAAGTTAGCCAGATCGGGACAAGGCAGACTAACCCCTTTGTGTATCAAAGCACCGGAACTTAAGCTGGACGGCCAGCAAGCAGCGGCTGTTTCATATGTTCTGACAACCACTAATCGTGTTTCAATCATTCGTGGCGCCGCTGGTTCTGGCAAAACCACCTTGATGCAGGAAGCTGTCAAACACATCGAGAGTGCTGGCAAGACAGTCACAGTTGTCGCCCCTACTTCGCAAGCCTCACGAGGCGTTCTGAAAGACGAAGGCTTCCTAGGTGCCGAAACTGTATCGAAGTTATTAATTGACCAAAAGATGCAGGAGGAACTTGCCGGGCAAGTGCTATGGGTGGACGAAGCCGGGTTATTAGGCACCCAGGACATGACAGCCTTGCTGGAGTTGTCAATCCGGCAAAACGCCCGATTGATCCTTGGTGGTGATACAAGACAGCATTCAGCGGTTATTCGCGGTGACGCGTTGCGCATCCTTAATACGGTTGGCCAGATCAAAACCGCCGAAGTGAACAAGATATACCGACAGCGAAATGAAAATTATCGTAAGGCCGTTGAAGACCTTTCTAATGGCGATGTGAAAGGTGCCTTTGAGAAGCTTATCGGGATGGAAGCTATTCAAGACATTGACCCTCTGAAGCCCAATGAGGCGCTGGTAAAAGATTTCACTAACACGGTAAAGAAGGGAAAGACTGCTCTCATTATCTCTCCTACCCACCACCAAAGCGAAGAAGTCACAGGTGATATTCGGCACGCCCTCCGAAACGCTGGCGTATTGGGAAAGAAAGAAATCACGGCAACACGCCTAGTAAACCGAAACCTCACGGAAGCTGAAAGAAGTGACTGGCGTAATATCAATGTTGGCAATGTTATCCAGTTTAATCAGAATATGGAAGGCATCCAGCGCGGCAGCCGCTGGAAAGTCGAGGAGTGCAATGATCGCCATATTTTGATCCGCAGTAGTAAAAATGAAACGCAATTGCTACCGACCAACAAAAGCGCATTCTACGATGTTTACCGGGAAAAATCGCTTGACCTGGCTAGAGGCGACCTTGTGCGGATAACACGCAATGGTTTTGATGATCAAACGAAAAGGCTAAATAATGGTCAGCTGCTGCAAGTGTCATCGGTTAAAAAGAGCGGTGACATTGAATTAATAAACACTATCAGCAAAGCCACATACAAGATCAACAAGGATTTTGGGCATGTTGCCCATGCTTATTGCATTACGTCACATGCCAGCCAGGGTAAGACAGTTGATGAAGTATTCATATCTCAACCGGCTGCAACGTTTCCGGCAACGGATGCCAAACAGCTCTACGTCTCCGTTTCGCGTGGACGTGACCGTGCCCGTATTTATACTGACGACAAGGAAGAGCTGCTCTCCTACGCACAGCGGATTGGTGACAGACAATCTGCCTTGGAATTGATGCGTAAACGGAAACAGGTTGAGGAACTCGCCAGTGACAACGTTCGACGAAATTTGCAAAAGCCGAAATTCAAAGCGCCAGTCACCTCCAAAAAATCCAAGCCAATAACCAAAGGCATAGATTATGAACCAGGGATTTAAATCACGCTTCGAGCAGATGCGGGAGAACAATCTGGCCAGCGCGGGGACGGAACTGGAAGAGATTCCGGTTAATGGCGATCCGCCAATCCATTCATTTGGGAATGCACGGAATTTATGCTTTGTCTGGCCCGATGGAGGTCAGTCATTCTTCAACTATGCGTATCTTATATCTGCCGACTTTATCCCTGGGGATGAGATGAACAAAATCCGGTTAGGTTTTTCATCGCAGGATGTTGTACTCGAAGGATATCGGTTAGAAACGTTGTTTGCGCAACTGCTCGATCATGTGCCAAAAACCATTACGGCGATTGAAGAAAGATACATTCCACAAGAAATGGTAGAAGAAAGCATTGTAGTAAAAATTGAAATTGAGAAACAAGAAAATTAAGGAAGCCGGGCAAATTGCTTTGCCCGGCAGTGATATTATTCTCTTGGTTTGGCTTTACGAATAACCAAAGGGATATGTTGACCCATGATATTTAAAGACAGGTTCATACCGTCATTGTCCGCATGTATCCATGCAGCACCGGCTTTATTCCAGTCTTTTTGATCAGAACCCTTCTTATCTGTTAAGTAATAAACAGTGTGAGTTGGGAATTTCTTTTCGGTTTGGTTTTCAGTTGTCATCAATAATCTCCTTTGTTTTGTTGTTGATGATGGAAGCAAAAATAGCGGATAAGAACGTGACAGCTCCCCGGAGCGAAGCGGAGTCGAAGATGATTTTTATGCAATAAAAATCAGGGATAAGCGCCAGCACGGGCGTTCCGCTATGCTGACAGCATATATCGACAGACCAAACAAAGCAGATTTGATCTAAACTGAAATCATTTATCGAAAGATATCCAACAAGTCTTACACCTATGAAGGTTGAAGGCTACGGACAAATTCAACTGCCTTTTGCGCGTGGGATGCAGCTGAAAAGATTAACCGTTTGTCATCTTTCAATGCTTTAAGCCAATGTTGAATATAAGCAGCATGACGTTCTTCTGGCATTGGTTCAAAACCAAGATATGCTGCCAGAAAGCAAGCTCCAATTTCTGCAACTAGTTCCTCTTTCGCATATCCTTCATCACCAAATTGCTTACGTCCCAGATCCCGGTTCAATCTGGTTGGGTGTTTTGTCCAGTGAGTTACTTCATGCGCTAAAATTGCGTAGTAATCTTTAATCGTATTGAAGCTCTCTACGGGCGGCATTTGAATACGGTCGGATAGTTGAGAATAAGATGCTTCGCGTCCGGTATAGATATCAGCTTTGGTGTTGGCAAAGAATTCTTCCAGTTCGGCGATACGTTGCGGACGATTGTTCGATTTTGGTTCTGGTATAGCATAGAACTGATCAGGCAAGCCATTTATTTGGGATGCGTTGAAAACAGTGTAGGTTTTGAGGAAGGGGATCTTTCTGGTCTCAGTTTGTCCATCCTTGCCCTCTTCTTCTCTGATTAAGTGGTCGGCATAGACAATCTGGGTTCCCTTCTCACCTTTGATAACTGAACCTTTCATATCCAATGCCTGATTGAACGTCATCCAGTGGGACAAGGGATAGCTTTTTTCAGCAGCAGTTGCCCAGAGCAGAATGGTGTTAATGCCTGTATATGGGATATTATTCCAGCGAAGCGGCAGATTGACCGTTGCAGACATGTTCTGTGAATTCCAGGGTTGACGCCAGGTCAGGTTTCCTTGTTCAAGATCAGACATGATTTTATTAGTCACACGAGAATAGATGTCAGTTTGGATTTGTGGCTCTTGGATCAAAGCATGCTCCTTTTCAATGATTCAAAATGGTAAGTTTAGAATTCGAAGTTTTCTAATTTTCTCCGGTGTCAGGGTTCGGTGATGGAATCATCCGGTGCAAAAGCGAACAAACGGCAAGAATTTTGGTTGGGCGGGGAATGGCGTAGCCAGGCGAAAATTCTTGTTAGTGCAGTGAGTGGCACTGGATATCATCAGCGACTTAAACCCTGATTCCGGAGAGAATTAACACTGACGCAAAACTCATCGGTGAATGATTGGTTTGGTATGTGATGACATCGCCACATGCCATTCATTGACGTCTTTGTGTGGTGCATAAAGATTATTCATGCGGATATGCTGAATGTCCTGTTGAGTATTTAAGAATTCAGCTAGCAATCGTGATGCGTTCGTTCCTGATTTGTCATTGTCCATCCAGCTATAAGCGACGCGATAGCCGTAATTGCGAATGTATGGGAAGGCCTTGGATAAGCAGGAAATTGAATTGAGAATGATGCTGTCACCGTCCAGATAGTCTTTACCAAGTCGGCTGACGGCGGAAAGATAATCCATGAAACCTTCAAACACATGTATGCGTTGCGACAGTGGATTAGCCCCCCTAACAAAAGTTATGGTCTTTGGTTTGGTGCTTCCTTTAAAGAATGGGTTGCGTAATTCGTATCCCCCATCTTCATTCTTAAACCCAAGCGCAAAGAAAAATTTACCGGTCGACTTGTTTTCGACCTGAACTTCTTGGAGACGCTCCTTGGCAAGATTGAGGTCAATTTTCCGCTGACCTAAGTATCGGATCAACGCCAAATGTTCGATCGGTTTAGCCGATTTGACGACAAGTTGTGGATCGGTGATTTCATGCTTATCCAGAAACTGAATTGGCCGAATAATTATATCATTCGTCGCCATATTTTTAATCCAGCGTAATGCATCTGGGGTTGTATAGTCCTCCTTGTTGGCTTTCAGATAGAGGCGCACAAAATCGATTAAATCTCCCCCAGCAGCCTCTCCGTAGTCGTACCAGCGATTAGTTTTAAGATAGACCCAAAAACTCGGTGTCTTTTCCTTGCGGAGTGGTGAGAGATATAGTGCCTTATCACTACTGATCCGTCTCGGATGCCTGTCTAGCCTCGCTAGAATTTCAGGCATAGAGATGGCTTTGGCATGATCGATGTTCATGTCATTCTCCTAAAAATGTAGCTGTTTGAAACGCAGAGTTGGTTAGCGAACCAAGCGATCGTCTAAGAATTTATCCAAATCGGACTTTCGATAACGGACGGCTCGCCCTACTTTGATCGGCTTTAAATCGTAGCGTTTAGTGCAATCCCAAACGGCGAGTGTCCCTGGTGAAACGGCCAAGTAGCGTGCTGCTGCTTTTCGATCAAGCAAAGTTTCGATTAAGTGCGTTTTGATCATTGTATTCTCCTGTCGGTTGTGACCCCATAAAACCCTTAATAGGAATATATACATCATACACTGAATATATTCCTATTACCAACAGAAAACGATAAACGTTAAGAAGGATTAATAACAAACAATAGGCGCAATCTCTTTGAGGCCTCAGTTCAAATTTTTGCCTATTTCCAAGAAAAAGCCTCTAAAGTCACCGAATAATCAAATCACCTTTGCATTTCGACCGAATATTGGTAACATGCAACCTTATTAACCTCCTGGAAGTAAATGAAACCCTTACCCTATATTGACGAACTTGTTGCCAGTGCATCAACGCCATTATCTAAGTTACTTTTTGAGAGGTTTGCTGACTCATTGCGAGACAAATCGTTTTCCCAGTCTGATTATCCAACTTTATTAAGAGAAGTAATGGAGAAATCACTAACCGAGAATGACACAGATGCGGCTTCGTGAACTTAGCATCCACAATTTTCGAGGTTTTGGATCAAGTTCCTCACCAATAAATTTCGACGGAGATCTGCTACTTTTTTTTGGACCAAATGGCTTTGGCAAAACGAGCATATCTGAGGCCATTGAATGGCTTTTCTATGGTTCAACAAAAAGACGTGAACGAGGGGATAAAAATAGTAAAAGAGAGCACGCCGATAGTTATAAGAATGTTCATGCAATTGACGATGTCTATGTTGAAGCAACTGTCAGTTATCAAGGCAATGATTATAAGCTGAGGCGCAAACTTGAAGCCAATGAAACAAGTATAACCTTTGTAGACGGAATTCCAGCACTGTTTGCTTCCATCGGTTTATCACCGGTTGAAGCGGTCTACCCTATCATTGCTCAAAATGGACTACAATCAATCATTCATTCAAGTCCAAAGGATCGAAGAGATGCAGTTTGCGCAGCGCTTGGACTAGATGAATTAGTTGATCTCAAGAGTTCATTGGAAAGTGCGAGATCGTCACTACAGCGAACACCGCCGAATACTGTAATCTTAGCTCGCAAGGAACTGTCTGGTTTTGTTAGTGGCTTAGCTCAAATTGACGAAACGAGAGATCTTGCCAAGCGATGGCAGCAGAGTCCAATGCAGGTATCATCTACAACTGACATTAAAACGCTGTTGGCCGCCGCAAACGCTTTGTCAAAAACACAATCTCCTGATGTTGAAAACGCTTTAATTGCATTGCGAACAAAACGTCAGTCGATTGCAAACAATGTCCTTAATACAAGTACTGTAAAACCACTGCAAAATTACGAGCAGTCTTTTAGCCAGTACAGGGACACTGCTAGTAAACTGCAAGTCGAGCTACTAAATACCATTGGCAAAATACAAGAAGTTTTGAAAGCGAGCGTCAAAGCCTTCAATATTGCTCTACTTAATTTTTGGCGAATGGGACTAGGCTTTGCAAGTGATGAAATCTGTCCTCTTTGTGAACAAGATACTCTGACAAAGTCTAAACAGGAAGAATTAAATGGAAGGATCAAAGCATCTTCTGAGGCTACTGCAGCACATTCCGCACTAAATTCTTCAATTTCCAGCTTATCTACTTTAACTACACGACTTATATCCGACATAGGACGGCTTGGCATTAATGGTCTAACACCTGATGAAAGAACAAAGCTAGTATCGTTATTCCCAAGCCAATCACTGGCTTTACAGGATTTCCTAATAGTTCATGATGATTGGGTTAATGCAAAATCAACAATAAATTCTTTACTCGAACAAATAACAAATTCACTCACAGATTTAGCTGTTGCAGTCACCGACCCGCAGAGGGTATTAACAGTGGTTGAAAGCTTGAATAGCTTCAACTTGCAGTTCGAAACTACATCTTCAACTGTAAATACCGCATACAAAACTTATATCAACTCATGGTTACAATTTGACCTTGTACTCCAGGAGATAATTGCATCAGACACAGAGATTGCCAAAATAGATTCTGTTGGAAAGAGCCTAAAAAATATAAATTATATAAAACTCATAACTCGATACAACCAATTGCTCGTCGATACTCAGAATATAATTCGTCAAGTTGAGAGTAAAATCCTGGCTGAGCAAACATCACTTTTGGATGAACGTGGCACAATTGTCAAAGATTTATATGATCGCCTAAATATTGGAGCGCAAGTCGGCTTTCATAAAATGGAGCCAGGAAATGATAATCTTAAATTACATGCATCCAGTTTTGGTAAAATTATGCACGCAGCTTCGATGCTAAGCGAGTGTCAGCTCAATTGTCTTGGATTGGCGACTTTCTTGATGCGAGCAAATAGCAATGTGTCGCCGTTTGGCTTTATAGTTCTAGATGATCCTGTCCAATCGATGGATGATGCTCATGCCGAATCCTTTATGAGCGACATTGTACCTCACCTTTTGGATGACCATAACAAGCAAGTCATAATCTTATCCCATGCCAAGAAAATAAGTGAGCGCCTTAATGCCCTCAATCAGCACCGTTCCACTAGAGTCTATCATTTTGAAAAGTATGAGCAGACGGGACCTATTTTGACAGAACAAGTTGAGATGGCTCAAAAGCTCTCCCAAATAAAAGATGCGATGAAAGGAAACGAGGATAATAGGAAGTTTGCAGTGGATCGCATTAGAGTACTGGCAGAAGCACTAATACGCCGTTTGTATGAGAAAGTTAATTCAGCACCAGTGCCGTCCACGCTGGACACCTCATCAGCTAAACCATTACTTGCACTTTTTCAATCCATCCCAGGAACAACACAACAAGAACATGCAGGGTTGAAAGACACAATTAGTTTTGCTGATCCTGCGCATCATACACAGGTCGGATATGCAACTCCTGTTCAACAACAGATTAGTCCGCATGTGAGTCGGTTAGAAACCATGATAAAAAAATATGACCTTTAAGGGTGACCGTTTCATTGTTATTCTCTTATAGCAGCGTAATATGAGCTTCTGGCGGTGACAGCTTCCGAAACGTTGGGTTAACACTGGTTTTTTTGTAAAATAAACAATGTTTATCGTCTAAAGAACGGTTGAGAAGTTCACGCCTAACTTATTGATTGCGCGATAGTCGGATTGCTTAGCTATGGTCAATGTAATCTGCATAATCCTGCATCATTCTTACACGTTGCGGCAAAAATTTTGCTCGATCATAAGCACGATCAATACTATTTTTAGGGACGTGTGCTAACTGTCGATCTGCAATATCGTGCGCATATCCCAGCTTCTCCTTTAGTATTCCGAGCGCTAATGAACGGAATCCATGTCCTGTCATTTTTCCGCTGTAACCCATTCGTTTAATGGCAACCAGCATGGTATTCTTAGACATATGTGTCCCGGTATCGTAGTACCCCGGAAAAATGAACTCATTATTTGAATGCAAGATCTTTAATTCGCCAAACATAGCTAACGCCTGTCGTGATAGCGGCACAACATGCGGAAGCTTCATTTTCATACGCTCGGCAGGTATAACCCACATGGCTTTATCAAAATCGATTTCGTTCCATTTTGCTTCTACAAGTTCGCACGTACGGACAAACGTTAGAAGTAGTAATTTAAGAGCTATGAAGGTTTGACGGTGTACCTTACTTTCGTAGTTGTTGAGACAGGCTAGAAATTCAGGAAACTCATCAACAGAAATAGAGGCGTAGTGCCCTCGCTTAAATTTTCGCATGGCCGCCTCTAACCCGTAGGTCGGATCACTATCTGCACGACCTGTCGCAATGGCGTATTTAAAGATGTGACCGCACAACGCTTTCATTCGGCGCGAAAGATCGGGAGCAGTCTTTTCTATTTTTTGCAGGCAGCTCAGCATTATCAGCGGCTTGATATCTGCAAGCGGAAATTTAGCCAAAGAAGGGAATACGTATTTTTCAAGACGGTGCTTGACGATCGCGGCGTGTGTTGGTTTCCATAGAGAAGTTTGCTTTGAATGCCATTCTATGGCCATCGATTTGAAATCGAGTTGTGCAGTCAAAGCCTGCATTTGAGCTGTTTGCAAACGCTTAGAGACAGGATCAATACCGTCGCGTATGTCCTTCTTGATTACTTCTTTCGCATTACGGGCTTCCGCAACTGAAACAGAAGGATAGGCGCCAATCGATATCCGCCTTTCTTTTCCGTGAAGCCTGTATTTTAATCGCCAAAATTTTGTGCCGTGTGGAGTGACTTCCAGATATAGGCCTTCACCATCTGAAATTTTGTACGGCTTTGTTTTTGGTTTTGCTGACTGACAGGTTAGATTGGATAACATTATTATCGACCTCCCTGATTCGCGAAGCTAGAAATCTGCTGCATTGCTACAAGTTTCATGCCCCCAATCATGCCCCCACTTTGTGTTAGTATGGGTGAATGATAGGAATATATTGATAAGGTCAGTTTAGCGTTAAACTGCTGCGAAAATTGAATTTTTCGCGTTCTGGTAAGAACAAATAATGTCAGTAAAAAAAAGAGTGGTGCCGGATGTCGCATCGCATTTTTCCTTGTAAGTGATTGAGTTCATTGTCAATTATACGGATTATCTCTCTGAGTGCCCCCAACTATGCCCCCAATTACACCTAACGTCCGTACAGACAGTGTATCAAATCTCAGATTGTGGTGCAACTTATCCGTTGCGCCACAATCTGATCTGGACGGACTAATTATTGTGAAAAAGATATGTTTGTTAAGCGGCCTGCAACTCCGTAACCACCAAAACTCAAACCAGGTAATGCCTAATTCTGGCTAGGGTGCATCACTTCATCGTTGCGCCTGAGGGTAGACTTGTACTTTCCTTAGGCTCGAAGCCTCAAACGCGCATTAGAAATTCCTCAGTGACTAGGCCGCTTAATATCGGTCGGCATAAAATAAATGTTGAAAATTAAGCGGCCGCAAAACAATATGTCCAATACTTAGAATAGGTTGTCCCTGGATGCTCGGCCGGTAAATATTGCCATTAATGCTGCCAAAAGTACGCTTGTACATCTGATAGGCATAAAAGCCTCAAACGATTGCTAGTAATTTCTTTGGGCAAAGCCGCTTAACTTGTATTGCTGTTTCATAGGCATTAGCCGTCTTTACGTTTAGAAACCATTTTGAAATTAGGTAGATCAAATGAGCTTAATGTTAAGCGGCCCGCAACTAGCAATTGCCAAGACCATCAGTAGAAACGTTCTAGTCCTTCTCAAGGCACATCACATCATCATTGCTCCCGAAGGTAAGCTGTGACATCTGATAGGCAACCAGCCTTTACAGTTTGCTAGCAATTCTTTGGGAAAGGCCGCTTAATGTCGGCCAATCTTCATATTTTTTATCATGGATAACGCATGAAAAAATCCGATGGATCAGTTTATTACGAAGGGCATTTATGATGCTCATCTTGTTTTTGCCTTCTTTTACTTTTCTCTGATAATAGATCGCCAACGAGCTATCCGTTTTTTTGATGTTTAGCATCGCCGCCATATGAAGTAAGGCTTTCAGCTCCTTATTGGCGTAGAACGATACTTTTGTTCTTCCTAATACACTTATCCCCGATGACCAAGGAAATGGCGCTACGCCGCAAAAGCTTGCAAATTTTCGTGCGGTGGAAAAATCCTTAAACTCGTTGGTATGTATAATTATCTGAATTCCGATAACATTGCCGATCCCTCGCACCGAGGTTGTCAAGTCAAACAAGTGACTGAGCCGTTCATCGGATTTAACAATCGCTATTAAACGTCTTTCAACATCTAAAATATCCTGCGTAACTGCATCCACGCTTCGGACGCTATGAGCTGCGAGATTGTCGGCGGCGACCGAATCAAGATAGTAGCGCTCCATCTTGAGGTTACCCTTCAAGATCATCTTCACTTTCAACAGGCGCTTC
The DNA here is from genome assembly GCF_001424405.1 of Dyadobacter sp. Leaf189. Lineage (GTDB taxonomy): Bacteria > Bacteroidota > Bacteroidia > Cytophagales > Spirosomataceae > Dyadobacter. Next base: position 241,865 of record NZ_LMPS01000001.1, on the reverse strand, counting down.
CTTATGGTAAGGAGATTTTGCATCTCAATGATACAGGGTCGAGGAGGTGTCCATTCGCGGAGGGTAGGGAAATTTTTTCTTGCATAGTCAGCAATTCGTATTGCATCCTTTTTGTCAGTCTTTCCTCTTTGAAGTCCTAACGAACGTTTGATCTGCAATGGTGACTCCAGATAAATTGGAATATGCATTTTGAGAAGTACGTCCGTCATGAACTTGGCATAAAGACCCATGTTCTCGGCACAGAAAGCCAGATCTGCATTTCTCAGCTTAAACTGGGTTTTTAGTCCTTTCACGAAGTTGCGGAAATCCTCCACTGAGTTCGCAATATGATATGATAGCGTTTCATTTCGCTCGGAAATCAGAGCTATATCTAAGGTGTGCTTTGAGATATCGACACCGGCAATAAGTTTTGGTAGTCGTTTCATAGGCCTAAATATCAGCTAATTACAAGCTAAAATAAATAATGAATCGCAATTAAACCACATCCTGCCTTCACTATTAGCAGTTCATTCCAGTCCGTTATAAATGATATCTTGGCAGAGACCGTTAATGTGATTGTCGCTAAATCCTATCTTACTAGATCCATTTCGTTATCAGCCGGAACTTCATCGAATTGCTTCCTGAAACTCAAGATAAGTCCCAGGAAGGATGACCGTGTTAACCGCGTCGGCACTTACTATGTCATGCATATACGATTTAGATGTCGAATCGCAATTTTCTTCCTAAGCGATTGAATTCACGATCGTTAAAACTGAGTCTTCATCTGAACGCCCCCCAGTTATGCCCCCAGTCACTGTTAATGCTGTATAAGCTATAATTTCGGTTGGCGTTCCCTAAAAGAACTGAAATCGGTGAAGACGTTATAAGTGTGAAGGATGCAGGCACCTTAGAAACCAGCCATACAAATCATATTTAAATTGATGAATTAGACTTTTAGCACTGAAATAGCTCACATTAAAAAACTGATCATAAATTGATTGCCATTTACGAGAAACTTCCCAACTTAGCAATTCAACTTCACAGAAGAAAACGATGCACTTCAGTTATCTCCTTCAATTCAACGACATCTTCGAAGTAAGCGAAAATGACACAAAAGAGAATTGTCTCCGAAGATTGCCAAAAAAGTATGTTTTAGAGGCATGTATTTATATAGCAAACTATTCAAATTTAGATAAAAGCCCGCATGAAATATTGAATTACTTATTCCATCCAACTCAGGATAGAGAATTCAGAAATGAAGTCGCAGCTTCTCTAAGTCAATTTGAAGCTAGATTAAGAAATGAACCAACAACAGCACATTGGGATTGGTCCATTCTTAACAAAGTCTCATTGCTGAAATTATACGAGTTCACTTTTTACAATAAAGAAGATAATGATGAGGATTTAGTAGGTAATAATAACACTCAGGACCTGTTTAAACTTATCCTGCTATTTAATAGAGATGAAAATATCCTGGATGAGACTCTAAAAACAAGTGTTACTGGGATAAATCCCGCTTATGAGAAAATTACTGCGATGGTACTTGCAAAAGGGCTAGCTCAGTTTGAATTGACGAATCGTTCGAGCAAACATTGGCTTGCAGACGTATTTTTAACTCAGTTTAAAAAGGCATTATTGCTTTTTAACTTCATTGCCAAAGCCGAGCCAAATTTAATAAGATTATTTCTGCAGAAATACCAGTGCGATACAGTCAAAGATTATATAAACCTGTATTTGCCTCTTGTCCTACCTATTATCAGCCCAAATCCAAACCTAGACGAAACTTTTCCGGTAAGAATTGGGGTACAGAATAACGATGATAATGTAAGGATAGTAAATTTTCTCAACCAGTTTGTCAGCTTCGATGCAACATTAGAGTCTTTGCCTGACTTTGCCACACTTCGAGCAAATCCACTGTATAAGGATACTGACGGTTCATATTTAGCAGTGGAGCCATTATTCGTCGCACAACGGTTGTACAATAGCTTGTATTTTGAATTTCGAGACATTTACCTAGAGCTTAAAACGCCAGAAGAGCAGATAATCAACCCAAGACCAGATGATCAAATAAAAAGATATCTACTTGGTCAATTCAGAAGAATATATACGTCAGAGTTCTCAGAAAATACCCTTCTTTATAAAACATTAGATAGGATCTTTCATAGGAATTTCACTGTAAAACTTCCAGGTACAGTTATCAGAGACAAACTTAACTACATAGGAGAGCCTGATTTCTACGTAAGAAATAGAAACAATATATTTCTATTTGAAAATAAGGATAATTTGGTTTCCGGAGTAATTAAATCATCTAATAATTTTTCTGATATTGAAAATACTTTACAAAGTCTTTTCTTCCAAGATGCCGGTTTAAAGCAAATAATCAATAACATTAAAGCAATTATTGATCCTGCAGCAAATCCAAAACATTTTGATACTGGCTATAACAGAAGAAAGCTCAGTATATTTCCAATTCTCGTTACTGCCAGAAGTGATTTTGAAATTCCCGGGTTTAATAATTATCTTCAAAAAGACTTTAATCGTCGCCTAGCGGAACTGAAAGTCAACGGGTTAGAAGTATCTAATGTAAGACCTCTAACTGTTATCAACATTGATACACTTATAACGTTTGACAGTGAATTAAGGGATGATACCGCCTATCTTGCTAACCGTATAAACTCTTATCATGGACAGGTAAACAATATCAGAAAGCAATTTGACTTGGGAATTTACGAGCATACGGACGAGTTATCTTTTTACACTGAACCTTTTTCAGCATACATGAAATTCAATGCTGTAAAAGAAGTGAGCTCAAGACAACTAGTAAAGAAAAAAAATAGTTTTATGGATTTGTTTAAAACCCTGTAACGAAAAAATCAAGTTTTTTGGCATTTAAACAATGATGTAATCGTTCAGTCAATTTTAAATCCTAACTTAGTTATCTCCTCCAATATAGCAATGCCATGTTTAGCTTGCTTGTAACTTAGGTTTCCTGACTTGGCCAAAATCTTGCCGATTGAAAACGATAAACTACGTTGCCAAGCTTGAAGATTACTTGTCTCTTTAGCCCATTTTGATATCTCAAACCACGTTTCTGATTTAACACCAGACACATGCAATATTAGCGCTTGATCTTCTTTATTAGGAGCATCAATACCTTTATCTTGTACCAGATTACTACCAAGATCCAAGTTGATCAATTCTGCATCTAACTTAACAGGCAGTTCTACACTTAGCTGTTTTATAAGATCCCAACATTCTTTTCGCTTGCACCATTCAGTTATATTTCTGGCGTTAGGCGGATTGACGATCGCTTTATGTATTTCTATTGAAATGGTCTTAATTGCTTCCTGAAGAATGATGGAAATATTCTGCTCACGCCAAATTTTATCAAAATCAATGAGCTGAGATGTATAGTGAGACAGCCATGCAATAGTATATGTCACAATATTGGCCCGATAACCTCCAAATTTTTGATCACTTATGACCTTTTCGGCTTTCTTAAACAATATAGCCTTAGCAATAAGATGCTCAAAATATGTAACATCAACGTTAACATGACCTCGCTCCCTTAGATGCAGGGAAAAATGAGTAAAACATTTCTGCGCACCCAAACTGACAATATGCGGGAGTTGCATCCAAGTATTTTCATACTTTGCTAAATCCGTCTTAGTAAACTTTTGTTTGTTTGGAGCTGTGGCTTCAAATTGGCGCTTTTTGGCTGGCGTTAACTCTCGATTTTTAGCGTCAAGATACTGCCCTCTTGCTCGTTCATAAAACCACCTTGTCTGCCTATTCGTGCCATCAATGGCAGGAGCCCAAACAATCCGAGAAAACTCTTCCACTTTGACATGGAATGGGTCATTCGCATCAAAATCAGCATCATTAACTTTATTCTGGCTGTTAGCATAACGAGAAATTAGAGGAACAATCTCGTCTATCTGTTCGAAAGGTATAACAGATAATTTCGCTTGAACATAAATTCCTTTGAGATCCGTTTTGTCCTTTTTTGCCGTATGGTAAAGTGATGCAGTAGTCTGTCCACCGTTAACAATCTGCAGATTTCTAATTTTTCTAATTTGAGCATGACTCTCACTGTTATCTGCAAACTCAATTTCGTCCGCGGTACCAGATATTCCGTTGTTGTATGCAAAAAATCTATGAGGCTCTTCAAGAATGGTTTTTCGGATTCCCTTATTAACGTTGCCTCTGGCCTGCAAAAACGAACGAACATTTCGTTCCAGAAGTCTAGGGCCGTATTTTTCATAAATTCCTGCAAGTATCTCACCAGGAATAACTGCCAAGTAACCTTGATAGTCAGAATGCGGATCGACCATTGATAAACATGGAATTGTAGTGCCAAATTCGTCTTCGAAGTTTATTTCAATAGTTTCAAACTTTCTTCCTGAACTGACGAAACGATATAGTCTTTCTATATCCCATACGTGGAAAGAAGCTGTAATTCCTGAGGTGCTTTCAGGCACATAAGTACCTGCATTCACAATACCATCAGTAAGGAGATAAATCCTAATTTGTACAAGTTCGTCACGGAGACCATGTATTCTGAGGAACATATCATATACTTCTGAGGATTCCTCCAATGATGTATAATGTCCCCCCAGCGCCTTTTTAAGCATACCTTCCGCTTGTCGAAACGCGGTTTCGGTCTGTGTTTTTGTAACAGTTACGGGAGGGCACTGTTGATTGAAAACAGAAATGAAGATATCAAGGCAAGTATCATCCTGACTAACATTATAGCCATTTACATGCATGCCTCGAGATTTATAATAACAAACATTAATATCATCAATTTCTCCGGCCTCTATTAGAGATTCTGAAACCAGGCGTGTAAATTCGTTTACACGAAATTCACCATGTTCTTCACTGTCTGATGATGCGATAACTTCCTGTAAGAGTTGGTCTGAGAAGTTATTAAGCTGATCCTGATCACTCATTTCGTATTCCTGCGTATATGTTCTATAACTTCATCGAATGGCGCTGTAAATTTTTTACATTCCGCCACACTAATTGAATATGAAAGATCGCCTACACCTATTGGCAAATCTCTTTCTGTGAGACGTGGGAAACCGTCAACTACTCTAAAAATGTTTTCTTCCCTGACAGCATACCCTCTCGGCAGATATAGATCGTTGTGAATATCAAGATACCCTCTTTCCATTAAGGCAGATTCAAAATGAGATAACGCACCATAAACTGATTGTATCATCTCACGTATATCCGTGATAATGGCAGGCAAGGTATTTACATGACTTTCAATGACAGACAGTGACAGATGGAATAAATACAGATATGCTACGAGAGTTTCATCTAACTGCTGTTCATTCGCGATCTGCATTTTTTGATGCTGTTTAGTAATGCACGTTTTAACTTCCAGTGCGATGTCCCCAAACTGAAAATCGTGCTGTCTGTTTTTCGAGCCCGTCCATCCCAAAATTCCCGAAATAAAATAGTCTTCTTTTGTAAGAATAAATTTTTTCAGAAAATAAAGCTCGCCATACAACCCTCTTTGTGCCATTTCACTTAATCCATTGATACTGTTCCTCTCAAAAAATTCCCGCCATTGTCCTAATTTTTGAAGAAAAGTGTGCATGGCTTGTCGTTCGCTTGAACATGACTGCAAGCTTTCATAAAGATTTACTAGCATGACAGAAAATACTTCATTAAATACAGGGTCATTCGCACTGAGAATGATTGTAGCATGAGTTTCCGGTTCTTCCCCTGTTACGTGAACGTTTAAGTCAAAACCACGAAGTTCAGGCATGTGCTCTTTTGACGGAAACAGTATACGAGGCGCCTGCATTAAAAAAAGCCGATTAAGAGATGGCCTTTGAACGCCTGCATACATGGTGCATGCAGAATTGGAATTAAGTAAGCGCTTTAAGATTCCATCCTCAGTTATCTGGCGAGCCTCAGCCTCAAGCTCCGACCATAAATCGTCAAGCTTCATCTTCATCCTCCTCCCCATAGCGATCTCTCCAATACTTTGTATTTACCTGGTATTCAATCGCACTGGCTTCACCAAGATTACTCTTCGGAAAGCTGATTGCGAAACCTATTACTGGAGTTTCTACTGAAGGCTCTTCATTCTGTAATGGGTTTTCAAGTGGGTATAAAAGTAGTAACGCATTTTGTGGTTCCCGTATATTCCGGATGAAAGGGCCACTTGGACGTTTGGGTTCATTCTTGCCTCTAGCTTCGCCTGCTTTCCACGCTGCGATATTTGCTTCCAGTGCAATTCTCGACTGCTCCTCGGTAAGGTCCAGCATCTCATCTCCCGGGCTAAGAATGTTGGATCTTTTCAACATATAGAGATCTTTGTCATTAGGCGTATCGTCTGTACGCTGAAGCAGCCCAACTCTATAACCTCCAATGTCTACCTTATCTACTTCTCTCTTAGTGCTGTTTGAAATTAAACCCACAGTCCAGTTCACAAGCTCTCCTTGAGCGTAAAGCTTCCTAATATATTTTATAAGCAGATCGCTCTCAGTTTGACGCGACAGTGGATGTGATGAGTAATTTTCTAAAAATTTGATAATTTGAGCTGCTGCTACATTCGTCCACGTTACTCCCTTGTTTTCTCTTCTTGCAGGTTCAGATAAAGATTTTATCCAGCTCTCAGTTATATTGAAGTTATTCTGGTAGACATTATTTATCTTCTGAAAAATAGTTGTTTGAGAAAGATGCCCTGAAAACGACACCCTCATTCGGTTACCGTGACGGATTTTATTGGCAGCTGTTACACTGAGACCCGCAGGGTGCGTTCTAACTTTTAAACCATAATCTTCAGGGGTACGGCGACTTAGTTCCATAAAATTAAACTCTCGCCGCAGTTCTTCATTTGCAACAGCAATATGCTCATACCATCCGATAATATCATCAGTTGAATAAAGTCGACATAGATCTGCATACCCGGGTCGATAGCCGAACCATCTGCCCATTTGAAGAAGTGTGTCATAGTTCTTGGATGGACGAATATAGTAACTAACAGATAGGCCTTCAAGTGTTAAACCCCGTGATAACTTATCGCCACCCACAGCAATAACATTAAGTCCATTAGGATGATTAGCGTAATCCAGAGCACCCCCAACGTCTCCATTAATCCCTCTTACTTCAATTTTGGAAATAGCATTTAATAGTTCATTGCGAACATCTTCCCATTCAATAGGAATTAATTGAGGATCATTGTTTTCTTTACCAACAGCATTTATCGTGGGTAGGTAATCTTCGATCCAGAGATTTTCGAGATCTTCAAAAAGTTTTACAGCCTGCATCCCGGTATTGTATTCAATAGTTCGGAACATATTAACAAGCTCATTACTAACCAATTCCATTACTTGACGCTGAACCATGTTAAATCGCGTCACGTGAATCAGCATTGAGTTGTCAACATCCTTTTGTCCTCGCACCCGACGTGCAGCGCAACTTATCACGAATGATTGAATCGCACAGATTAACGTCTCCGGTAGATTATTTACTTGAAGATCTTTCTTATGTGCCTGAGGAAATACCACTTCTGCATCTATTGCACTCCGGGTAAGTGGAAGGCCTTCTTTAATTTCATTTCCACCCTCAAGATCCTCAGACAGACCAAAAAGCTGTGCAGGTCCAATGTAATTAGTTGGGGGAGTAATTGAATAGATAAATCCTCTTGGAAAAAGATCGTCGCCATATTTAGACTTATCTTCTGTGTCTGGAAGAATGAATATATTCGCAAACGGCGTTGCTGTGTAGCCAACATAAGATCTTTGTTGAAAGGCATTTAATATCAGACGAATAGCCTTGTTAATTTGGGTAGGATCTTCATCTTCCTTTTTTGTATTGACCGATGCATTATCAGCTTCATCGTCTAAGAGCAATAAAGGCACTCCATCAAGAATTCTTTTTCCTGTTGCCGGGTGGATCTTTCCCTGGCTTTCAACCCAAGTAAGTATACGCTTTAAAACGGCCGCATTTTTCTTGACAACAAGCAGTAGCGGGCTTCCACCCAACTGTAAATTTGTTGCCTTGTTGGCAAGAAAATCACCGTCTTTTGAACTATAAGTCAGTGGATGAGCAATCAGCTGCCCTGGTGCATCAATCAGTCCTACGCCAATACGGCTGCCGTTGTTATGTAACTTACCTACTTCACTTTCAAATCCCAAAAACTCGGCATCAAGACGCGCCTGAGTTTGACTTCTAAGATCGTTCGTCATTCCAGCTAAAACGATAATCAGTTTATAGCCAGCATCAACGGCCTTACATATTAACCCTGTATAATTAGCTGTTTTTCCTGATTGCACTTCTCCTACTACCATTCCTCTTCGATCCCATTGCCCAGATTGAGCCGGATTTCCGATATCGCTTAGGATATCATCTGTAATCTTGTCCAACCTCGCAGTAACTATAGACGATCTTCCCTTTTCTTCTTCCAAATATTGGCGGTAGCGTTTCCAAAAGTCCCATTGAATGGTAAGTTTTCGGTCAGTTACCCATCTAATATGTTTTGGATCTCTTAAAACTGAAGCTTCCGCTTGCCAAGTATTAACATGAGCTTGAATATCTCGGAAAAGGCCATCTTCATTTACCTCATCATTACGACCTAGTGAGCGCTGCATTTGTAAAACGGCAGTGATGTGCTGTTTTATTTGCTCAGTACTGGCACCATGTTTATCGCGTAAGGATATTATCACATGCTTTTTTACTTCTTCGTATAAACTAATCATTTCTTGTCCTTTAAAAATTCATTTAAGCAAACTTCAACAACATCGGGAAACAAGCTGAATGGATCCATCGCAAGTAACCTTCGTTTGGCTTCTCCTTCTTCAACTCCAGTATTTAGCAGAGCGGAAAAACTACTCAACAAGACGCTTTGGAGTATTTCGGGAGGTGCATTTTCGAATGGGGTGCTAAATTTGTCCGGCTCGCCAACATTAGTAACCAAAATGTGAGAAACTGGAATTGATTCCTCTAGAATGCTGAATAGCGCATCAAGATCTATTTTAACACCATTTTTATAAGCCTGCTGAACCAACGGATGTTCACGATTTATAGAGTAAAAAAACTTACCATGTCTAGTCTTTTGCTCCCACATAAATACAAAATCTTGCGCATGTTTTCGCGAAACAACTTTACCACGATGCCTGTAAATATCGACTGCATTGTTACGTGTAAGAACCGCTATTCTCTTAAAATCGCTCTTCAAATACCCCGGAATTTTAGCACGCGATTTTTTTACATCAATCTGCCATTCTCCATCCATTGAATTAGGTAAGTCAACTTGAATACGAGCAAGTTTATAATGCTCCTCTTTTTGAAAACCGAGACTTAACCAGTCCCCACCTACTAACAATCGCTCATTTCGATAGACGTAAAAACCCTGCTGAGCATTCCACCCTCGTGGCCCCGAACCAATCTTATGTGATTCAGTCGAAACCTTTGATTGATGAGGTAAAACATATGGAGTTATGACTAAATTTTTTCCATCACATAAAAGTTTTTCAACAGGTAACTCTTGTGTAGCCCTCTCTGATTTCATGAAGGGATCCCAAGAGGTAATCATACGACCGTTAATCCATATTTTAAGTGAGTTTGGATAATCTAGGAATCGATGAAAAACCATCTCAAGGTGCTGTTTTACTTTTTCAGCACCTTCTAAGAAACGTTTATATGCTTTTTCATCATCAGCTCTATGATTCCCACTAACTCGATCCATCTTTTCCCAAATAACGATAGTCCCTTGGACGGAAATGGTATCATTTATAACCGTAAGTGGTTCCGGCTCAATCAATTTTAACAGCCGCCATTCTTTTTTAATTTTTACGTAGTCAAGATCCCAGCAGCGTTTTACGATTTCTCCATTATTGACTTTTGATACTACGGTTAAACGACGACATTGAGAAAACGACGCGGTTTTTAGGCCCAGACCAAACCTGCCAAGATCTTTTAATGATCGCTCTTTAAGAGGACTTTGACTGCCAGGTCTCATAGCAGAAATTATTGAAGACTCAGTCATACCTTCTCCATCATCTTTGAGACTTATATAGGAGTCACTACCTTTCCATTCAAAACGAATCCAAACATTTTTTGCTTTTGCAGCAATACTATTATCCACAAGATCTGCAATGGCCGTTTCAAGACTATACCCAAACGCTCGAAGAGATTCTATAAGTGCCGAAGGTTCGGGCTGCGTTACATCATATGTTCCTTCAGGATCGTCTATTCCTTCTGGATCTTCGGAAACCGGCTCACTCTTTTGTATCATAGAAATATTCCTTTAAAATCTTTGTCAGCCTGTCTTTATCACGAGTATCACACTCCCAAATAATCAATTGTACCCACTGCGTGGATTTTATTTTCTCAGAGATTTCGTTATCCCGCTTGATATTAGCAGCGAATTTGCCATTCCAAAAATCCATTTTTGATTTAGGTGTATAAGCGTATTTACACCCGTTATGTCGATGCCAGAAGCATCCATGAACATAAATAGCAGTTTTATACTTTGGAAGCACAATATCAGGCTTACCCGGAATATCCGTACGCCCAAGGCGAAACCTCAACCCCAAAGAATGCAAAACCTTTCTCACGGTAATTTCAGGCTTTGTATCTTTCGACCTGATCTGAGACATATTCCAGCTTCGTTTTTCAGGGGATAAACTATCCATCACAATCAGGGATCATATTCAAAACATTTTTTATTACATCGGCGATTTGCATAGCCAAGTATGGTGGAACAGCATTCCCAACTTGATGATACTGAGCAGTTCGATTCCCTTCGAAATGATAATTATCCGGAAAGGTTTGCAACCTTGCTGCTTCTCTTACAGTTAAGCTTCGAGACTGGGAAGGATCATAATGTATAAAATAGTGACCATCTTTCGAAATGTGCGAAGTGATTGTTGTTGAATAGCGATTAGCAACTTGAACCCTAAACCGATCAGAAAACATTTTTCCAATCTTTGCGTCTTGAATATTTCTATGATTTGGAAGAAGCTCGTCAGGAAAATCAACAATTTTAGGAGATACGTTCATAATTTCTGCATACGCTGCTGCGAAGAAATAACGATGAATATCGCTATCCATATGAGCCCTCGACTCGTGGGAAACAAGACTTTTTAATTTTTCATCTACATACCAATCGCGCATAACTCTTGGAGGAGTATATTTTTGAGAACTTCTATAACTTGGAAGACGATCTGGATCTGCAATGTAATGTTTCAGCAGATCGGAAAAATCTGAATCGCGCTTTTCTATATTACGGTACCAAGATTTACCCATGACCTTACTGACTAGTTTCTTCCACGATTCAGTGTCATCTTCTCTCGCCGATAACCCGCTTCGTAAACGAGGCATTCCCCCAATGATCTGTTTAACAGTTGGGGCTTTAGTTTTTTGCAATACATCGGGTGTAATACTTATGTCAGAACGTATTCCAACTATAAACATTCTGTGTCTTGCCTGAGGAACTCCATACTCTTCAGCTCGAACAATAAAAGATGAGGGGTCAATATCTTTATTTACTTCACCAGCTTCGCTAAGTGAATATAAGCGGTAACTAAGACCATTATTTTTGCCTTCTAATGCTTTCGTTGGGTTACTTAAATCTTTTATAATCCTTTTTATGACCGGCTCACCTTTTACCTTTGCTGACAAAAGGCCCTTGACATTCTCCATTACAAAAACTGGAGGTTTGTGATCAATGATTATTTTTAAATATTCCTGGTAAAGAAAATGACGTTCGTCTTTCTCAAACTCAGGACTACCCATCATTCTTGAACGACCGACGAGGGAATAAGCCTGGCATGGTGGTCCGCCTACAAGCACCCATTTTTTTGTATTACCTAAACGAGATTTTATTATTTTTTCAACTTCCTTGTGTGTTTCATTGCCTAGAGAAATTTGGAGTGCAGAGCTCGACGCTTCATCCCATTGTAGTGGGTATTTGCTCTTTAGTTCTTCCAATTTAATTTTTCCAGATATATAATCATAGTACTCATTAGGCACTTGATTTCTTTTGAACAGCCTGAAGAAATGTCTCAGTAGTAACGTTTTATGTGCATTTGTTTCGCGCTCTATCGAAACCAAAGTTTTGAAAGCTGGAACACCTTTTAAAGTGTGTAATGAAGAGAATCCCTCTCCTAGTCCTCCCGGTCCTGCAAAAATATCTATAATTGGAAACGAACAGTTTTTCATCAATTTTATTCACTGAATTTAATATCTTATTTAAGCTGCTGGTTCATATTAGAACATATAACAGCTTTGACAAATAAGAAATTTATATTTTAACATAATCTATATTCTGGACATTTACCATTCCCCTCGGAAAGATATTTGCCAGTAAGTGCTTCCGGATAAATACAACTTTTAACCATTATACAAAACAACTACACTACTACGTAACAACACCATCAAAGTATTACCCGTTGCCTTGATGGTGAACTAGTCTGCTAACCTCTATTGTAAGTAGTATGGCGATGCAGTCTTTGTCAATATTGACTATTATCTTATCAAGAGCTTAAAAAGTTATCTACTGTGCCCAACTGACATGCCACATCTTCAATTCTACTATTTAAGGTTAGTAAACCGGCATAAGGTCAGTCCAAGAGGTTGTATACTGTGGTGATCGGTTATTAATCCTAGTGCCCCAATTCCTCTTAAAGCCGGCACTACCTAATACTAATGTATCCCGTCCGTAGCGGTTATTAAGATTGTCAATTGTCTGCATTAGTGCTTTCGTTCGCTCTGTGTCCCCATAGCAAAACAAATCACCTTGAACTGAACCCTCAAGCCTCAAAAATGAAAGCATAATCCCTGCCTTATGATACCTAATCCCTGAGCGATACTTCTTTTCAAGAGATTTCAAAACGACACCCGTCAGCCGGACCGTATCACTTGTAGCCACTGGCAGCGTGATTGACTCACCAGCCGAGAAGTACGGATAAGTTTTGCTAAATGGATTGCTGTGAATGAAATAAGATATTTGTTTTGCAACGGAACCTTCCAACCTAAGCTTAGCCGCTCCGCGCGCAATATAGACAGATAAGGCTTCTGCAAGCTCATCTTTCGAAGTTACTACTTTCCCGAAAGCTCTGGTGGCAGCAATATTCTTTTTCGGTTCTTGTATTAGTTCAAGAGGCAAACAAGAGAGGCCGTTAAGCTCATGGATTAATCGAACTCCAACAATACCGCCCAGATTTCTTTGAGCCCAATCCTTTCCTACAATAGACAGATCATAAGCAGTTTGAATTCCAACAGCTCTCAGTTTTGCTTCAAACTTATCACCGATCCCCCAAATTTCGTCTACCCCAGTCGTTTTAAGGACCTCAATTCTTTTCTCAGGACTATCAATAATAAAAACACCACCATACTGAGAATATTTTTTCGCAACCTTATTAGCAATTTTCGCAAGCGTCTTTGTAATCCCCATGCCAACGCCGCAGGGTATCCCAACATTCTGCTTAACAGTGTTTCTGATCATTAATCCATATTCTGCGAGGTCGAAGCGGTCAAAGCCAGATAACCCCAAAAAACACTCGTCAATTGAATAGATCTCAATCTCAGGTGAAAACTCGGCTAAGGTCTGCATCATTCTGGCAGACATATCACCATAAAGAGTGTAGTTACTGGAAAAAACGTCTACATCGTATTTTGAAATTATGGATTTAACTTCGTGTACTGGAATACCCATCGGAATTCCAAGCGCCTTTGCTTCACTGCTTCTTGCTACAACACATCCATCGTTATTTGATAGCACAACGATTGGCTTTCCTTCGAGCATAGGATTAAAAACCCGTTCGCAAGAGGCGTAAAAGTTGTTCCCGTCAATCAGTGCAAACACGACCGTTCTCCTGATGTTTGCGAACAACGCCCACGACGACCCCCCAAACAGCAAAGTCCAAGTGTTCGCCAATGTCTATTGGCGGATAATGAGGATGTGCCGCTTCGAGCCAAACCGCTCTTGGGCCAATCCGCAGTCGTTTAACAAGGCATTCACCTTCAATACATGCAATGATAACGCTACCGTCAACGGCTTTCGCAGATTTATCAACAACGAGTACATCACCGTCATGAATGCCAATTCCGGTCATAGACTTGCCTGTAGCTCTCACCAAAAAAGTTGCTGCGGGTTTTGAAACTAAGAATTCATGTATGTTTAAACTGCTGTCCAAATAATCATCTGCTGGTGATGGAAAGCCAGCAGAGACTTTGGAAACAATCAAGGGAATCGCTTGGCAATGAGGGATGTAAGTGTGAGTCATGCCTATAAGGATTATGATTTTTTTCCTAAAAAGCAAGAACAAAATAAGAACATTTTACTAACTATAGGAATTTAAACACAATCTAGTGCTCTATCCCATGATCCCTTCGTATTTGCTCCTGTGCATCTAATTGCTTTTGCAAGTCTTCAAAGACGTTATTACTTTGATCTCTATCCAATATTGTCTCAATTGATGTTCCGAATCTGTGGTGGTGTAGTTTCAAGGCTGCCGCCTCTGTCGGAAGAGTATAGCCATTAAACCTGGTTTCAAGATCTCTCTTATTGTAACCCTTAAGATTACGAACCAAATCTATGCTTTTACCATCTGGCGTAATAGCGCGGTATGGTCGTCTATCAAGGCCCTGCCCTATTTCATATCCGGAAGCTTTTGCACCTACGATGAATTCCGCTGCATTTTCAGCTTGCTGCCATAGACGCGTTAGTTGCTCTTTGTGCCAAGGCTCTAAATCCTTATTCCGTTTTAAGGCTGTTCGCTTGTGATCAAACTTAATTTCCAAATCAGCACGGGCGGAGTTGTGTTTGTAAAAGTTGTATTTATCAGATCGAAGTTTGGAGTTTTGATAATCGAACCGTGACCAAACGACATGTAGGTGGCTGCGTCCGTTTTTTGTATGCAGGACAGCCAGCCGTGGCAAACCATCAAACTGCAACCACTTTTCAAGGATATTGGCGGCTTGCTCCCAATCCTCTTTAGACATGTTTAAAGCCTCGTTTTTGCGAGGGTTTATAATGCAATGATAAAATGGCTTAGTTGATTTGCTAATAAGTGCAACGTCCAGGGACGTATTTATCAATGAAGCAACGGGATCGCCATCTGCAAAACCACGGAATTGCAAAACTTCTGGCTGTTCATCGTTATCCCGTTTAGCCAGCAGATAATCCGCCAATTGTTTACCATTCCCTCTGCTTTTGCCGCGAATGACCATGTCTTGCTTATAATTCAGGACCTTTTGGTTTCTTGCTGTTTGTTAGGCCATGCAATTCTTCCATTATTGACTGCAACTTGGTAGTTGACTGGACTATTGCCTGTTCATGTTTTTCTTTTTCTTCACGCAAATGCTGCTCGTAGGCTTCATCACTCAGCATCGCATTTAATCTTTGCTCTTCTTCTTCCGGCGTTTCTACCGGCGCATCAAACATGGGATGATTAGGATAAGCATCCAGTTCCGCCTGATGATCTGACATCAACATAGCCTCGCGGTAAGCTCGCCTCTCCTCGGTCAAACCAGACAAATTTGACAACTCGCTCACTTCTTTTTGGTGTCGAGTTACCATTTCTTCGTACGTCTCCATTTACAGTGTTGTTATTAAGGCTCTAAATCCTGACCTTTTGGCTTTATTTTTTCCATCAATGCCTGAAGTTCATCCATCATAGTCCAATCCTTAATTCGAGTTTGTTTCGGCAATTCAGCATTGCTCTCTCCAAGATTAATAACCTCCTTCGAAGCTCGCATTTCTCTAGTCCATTGAGCTATGTCGTTTAACTCCATCTGCACCTTTTCTTGTTCGGTTATATACAGATCCATCGAAGGACCATTTTCTAGTCCTTTCTCCCAATCAGGATGGTCTTTTGCTTGCCCTACTTGCCGCGTATGAATAGCATCAACAGCATACTTCTGCTGGCTTTCGAGCATCTTTAAGAACATCTCACTTTCGCCAGCTCTCTCAGCATCCCTTCTTTCACCGTTGTGAAGGTCTTCCATAGATTTTCGCTCGCCAGTATGGCGCTTAACCATTTCATCCCATGTTTCCATGTCAAGGTAATTGGTTGAACATTTTTGTTGACACTAAATAAATTTGTGATATTATAACTAATATGAAAATTACAAAGCATTCAAAACTTGGTAAAATTAAGTCATGTAATGATAACCGACATGATCCGTTCCTATGGGATTTCATTCATAGATGGCTTGATCTCTGGTTTACAAAAAACGATATTCCGCAAACTTATGAGAACTATAATAGAGCGGTGCATTATAATTACGAATTTGTAAACCGCCCATGGCTCTCAAGTCGGCAAAACAATGCTGAAGCTCTTAATTGGCTTGAAGAAGAAGCAAAAAGGCTTGGCGTTATAACAGTTGAAATTCAACGATCAGATCTGAATCCCTACGTATATTAACACAGGTCGCTTAGTTTGATCATTTGGGAACTCTACAATCATATCTTCAATTT
The DNA here is from genome assembly GCF_001424405.1 of Dyadobacter sp. Leaf189. Lineage (GTDB taxonomy): Bacteria > Bacteroidota > Bacteroidia > Cytophagales > Spirosomataceae > Dyadobacter. Next base: position 225,439 of record NZ_LMPS01000001.1, on the reverse strand, counting down.
TTATTATCACTTCTCCTGTTTTTCTCCAAATAATCAGCCCGCAACAATTTCAAAACCTCGTTATTGATCTCCTCCGACTGTGCTAAATTAGCTTGTACAGCCTGAATTGTCGTCGCCGAGTTATCCGATTTTAGCTGCTCAATAAGTTGATTCAGATTGTTGCTTGTACGGCCTACCTCTCCCCTGATATAAAGTAAAAACTGCGCATCAGCTAATGGTGGGCGAGACGTAAAATTTCGCTTTAAGGAAATCTCGCGCAAAAATTCCGCTGTATCCATCCCGGCAGCAGCAGCTCTCTGCTCCAGCAATGCCAATTCTGTGTCGCTGTAACGTGTGCTGCGTGGATGCTTGCGCCGATCTTTCTCAGCCTTCTTGGGTCTCGCCATCTATATTTTTTTTAAGTTTTAAGCGGGGGTCCAGGGGGTTAGACCCTCTGGCAAGACTCGTTTACGGAGGGCATAAAACGGAGTTTTTGCACTACGGAAACATGTCTTGCATAAGAATAAACAAGATATACATTTTACTGCTTTGGCGCAAAATGATTGTCATCAAGAAAACTGTTCAAAAAAAATTACATTTTTTACCTACGGGCAATTGCAACTTTCCCAAAGTATCAAAAAACACTCTTCCTGATCTTCCAGGGCATATTTGGCCGGTTTGTAACGAAACATCATGTTGCGTTACAGCGCAAATCACGTTGGGAACGTGATAAGGGTGTCCCACCGGGTTGCTTTTGCGCTAACTCATATTTGCTGACAATTAAACATTTAATCCCTGCATTTATGAAAGCCTCAAAAATTTGGAACATCACTTGGCGTAATCTTAAAAGGTATCGCATTCGTGTCGTTCAATATATGTTTGTAGCAATTTTAGAATGGCTGCTACAAACATATTTTTTTCCAATGCTAGTCTACTGGCTCACCTATCTTTCAGCATATCTAGCAGCATATTTTTTTGCACAATAACAACAAGTAATATTTGTTGTTATTGCTAATTTGCAGAAAACCAAACCTCTACTGCAAATGGAAGATAATGATAGTGACTTCGCAAAACAATGGGAAAAGCTTTCCAAGGATATAAACATGCGAACAAAACTTGTTGAGGAAATTACAGGGGAAAAAATGCCTGTTGAAAGAAAATTGCCTTCAAGTTGGATAATAGGATATCTCGTAGTCAACTTGATAATAGTAATTATGATTACTTCCTCAGCCGGAAGGGATGCAGGAACTGTCTTTTTTGTTAGCCTACTTATATCTGTCCCGGTTGCAGGGATTGCCTATTACGTTTCAATGCAACAGCACCATTGGAATAAACTTAACAAGATGGGCACATTGGAAGAACTGCAGCAGAAAGCCTTGAAAAAGGCATATGGTGCGAAAGATTGGGCAACAACAGAAGAAATTAAGATCGCACTCGGAAATTCAGGATCGGGGTTGCACGTCGGATCTAAGCTCTATTGGAATGGACAAGGTCACATGATGACTGTCGGGGGCTCACGAGGAGGTAAAGGTGTCAATCTCATTTTGCCTGCCTTATTAGCAGATAATCTAAAAGAGGCTAATGCACCTTCATTTGTTGTCCTTGACCCAAAAGGAGAAAATTTAGCCGTGTCGGGTACCTATTTGCAAAGTGCAGGCTATAATGTATTGGCCGTAAATCCCTTTGACATTCCAGAGATTATACTGTTTGGCAATGCCCGTTTTAATCCATTTGATCTTTTTAGTGGCACTGACCCGGATTTTGATAAATACGCTGACATGATCGCGTATGCACTTATTCCCCCTGCCAGCCACTCAAATGATTATTTTGACAAATCGGCCAGAAATTACGTTACGCTCTACATTCGGCATATGATGACGCAGGATCAGGAGCCTAAGAATTTCCGTACACTTTACAAATGGCTTCGGCTAGCGGGTTCTGAACGGACAGGTCTGCTTATGCAGATGTCCAAAAATGATGCTTTTGACGGTGACATTAAGGATGAAGCGACAGCCATATTTGGCCAGCTCGTCAATGATGGTGGCCGCACAGTTGAAGGAATATATTCAACCGTTCGCACCGCGACAGATGTTTTTAAGGATAACCAGCTGAGAAACTCTGTTTCCGCCTCAGACATCGATTTAAAAACCATCGCGCATCAGAAAACAGCAATTTTTGTGTGCCTGAGTCCGGCCGACCTCGAACGATGCCAAACCTGGTTAAGATTGTTTTTTGGATCAGTGATGCGGGCTTTGACCAAATACTACAGCCGTGATCGCAAAGTGGTAATGATCATGGATGAGTTCCCTACACTCGGCGCACTGAAAGAATTTGAAACCGCATCTGGTTTTCTGGCGGGATACAACGTGACTCTGTGGCCTATCATGCAGGACTTAACGCAGTTAAAAAGTCTGTATACAAACTCGTGGGAAACATTTGTAAACAACGCAATTGTTCGGCACTATCTGGCGATTGGAGACAATTTCACTGCTGATTACATTTCCAAGCGAATGCCAAAGAAGCTTAGCATGGTCAGCACTAAAAGCGCAGATAATGATGAACTTCGTGAAGTCGTGAAACCATTGCTGGAGCCACACGAAGTCATGGGATGGCAAAACATGATTTTAGAAATTAAAGGGCTCGATAGCCCAGGGAACTTAATAAAGCTTCCATATTGGGAAATCAACAGCAATGCTAGCCCCAACCCATTTCGATCCTAGTTATTTAAATCAAAGCTCATTTATAAAGCTGGTGAATTTAGCCAGCCTTGGTTACTGCACATAGAAATAAGATTTGATGGACGATTTACCTGAATGGCAGAAACTAATGTTAAATGCGTTAGCTGCTGGAAAATTCGAAGACGCGGTTGAATTCAAAAAACCTTATCTGCCGAAAAAACTCTATAAGTATCGAGAAATTACACTGGCCACGCTTGACAATATTGTGGAAAATAGATTGTGGGCATCAACTCCGGCAAGCTTTAACGACCCATACGACTCAGGTGTGGGCATAATTAAAAACAGTCTCCATAGGCAAGATACGTATTGGACTAATTGGCTTGAAGAAAAATCAATTGGCCAGTATATCGCCGATGAGGATTTAAAATCCATATTTGACTCTTCGAACCGATTGGAGGCTCTTGAACGACACATCAGATTAAAATATCCGATTGCGCCGCCTATTATCTATGACCTGATCAACATGAGGCATCAAATCGAAAAAATTGTCTTGGATTTAAATAGACGGTGCAAGGAATCAATAAACGTATGCAGTTTCAGTGCTGTTAATGATTCCTTTCTACTCTGGGCGCATTATGCGAATGACCACAAGGGAATTTGTGTTGAATATGATCTGCCAAACTATCAGCCGCATGACATGGATGGTCGTAGACTATTTCCAGTCATTTATTCAAGTGAGCTATTTGATGCCAGTGACTTTGAGCAGTCAAAATATCTACCTTTGATAGCATCCATCTATAAGCATTCCGATTGGTCTTATGAGCAAGAATGGCGTTATATTGATATTATAAACCCGTTGAGCCCAGGTCGTTATTTCTATCTCAATAAGTGTTCGGCTATTTATTTTGGAAGTAGAACCACACTTGACCAAATCGACACAACCTTTCGCCTCACAAAAATTGCCCATAATGTAATGTCGTATAGAATGATCAATGACAACACAAAGTTTGGCCTGTCGGCTAAATCAACATCAGAACTCGGGATATTATAAGTTTTTTCAGAACGACATCGACAGCTTTTAAAACCTCACTTTTTTAATACCTCTTAACGAGAATTGCAGAAGCGTCTTTGCTGTATTCTTGTGGCTATTAGAATGACACCCGGGATCAGACATCGGTCAACCCACCAAATCAGGGTTAATTTCTGCGTTTACGAATAGTTTACGAAAGAAAAAAGCCGTTACGAATTTGCATCGTAACGGCTTGATTTTCAAGTGGTGATGGACGGAATCGAACCGCCGACACAAGGATTTTCAGTCCTTTGCTCTACCGACTGAGCTACATCACCAGGCTCAATTGGTTCCCTTTGGGACTGCAAAACTAGAAGTTTGGTTTTGCTTTGCAAATTATTTTCAAAAATATTTCTTCGAAAAAAGAATCAAAAAAGCCTTTTACCTCAGTTCCTGATACTTAGCTCCACACAAGTATATTTTATCGCAAAACCGTTTGCATCGAAGTACATTTTTGGCATATTTGTTTTGGTATGCTTGCATACTATTGAGCTTAGAATCTAATCCAATGGCATAGATGGCAGTGATACAGCAAGTTGCATTCATATTGATCTTGGCCGCCATTTCCTGGATACTTCTCAGGCGGGTTAGCCTGATCAGGAAAACCATCCTGATAGGCAAAAACGAAGATCGGAACGATCAGCCTGCCAGACGTTTTTCGACCATGCTGCGCATTGCTTTGGGGCAAAAGAAAATGTTCGACAAGCCACTTATCGGCTTCCTCCACTTTGCGGTTTATATCGGCTTTATATTGATCAATGTCGAAATTCTTGAAATCATTCTGGATGGTATCCTTGGTAAGCACAGGATCCTGGCTCCATTACTGGCTAACTCCTATCGTTATCTGATCGGCTTTTTTGAAGTTCTTGCCGCAGGTGTTCTTATCGCCTGCTCCGTTTTTCTGATCCGCAGGTATAACCCGGCCGTACAACGGCTGCAACCTGCCCGCCATCGTGAACTGAATGGGTGGCCACAACTCGACGGCAAGCTGATATTGGTCCTGGAAATCGTGCTCATGATTGCGATCCTTACCATGAATGCATCAGACAGCGTTTTGCAAAAAGTCGGACACCCGCATTATCCCGTGACAGGCGACTTCCTCGTTAGCAGCTTTTTACAGCCCCTGTTCTCCAACTGGGACACCGCTGCACTCGTGATTTACGAACGTGTGGCCTGGTGGCTGCACATTATTGGTATCCTCGGCTTCGCAGTCTACCTGACGTACTCCAAGCACCTGCATATCGTTCTCGCATTCCCGAACACCTACTTTGCCCGACTCAAACCAAAAGGCGAAATGTATAATATGCCCGAGATCACAAGTGAAGTGAAAGTAATGCTGGGCCTCGAAAATCAAAATGCCGACGCGGTGGTTCCCGAACGTTTCGGTGCGAAAGATGTGACTGATCTAAGCTGGAAAAACCTGATGGACGCATATTCCTGCACAGAATGCGGCAGGTGTACCGCCGCTTGTCCGGCAAACATCACTGGCAAAAAGCTATCGCCCCGCAAAATTATGATGGATACGCGCGACCGGCTTGAAGATGTAGGCAGGATCATGCAGGCTAACAAAGGTGAATTCATACCCGATAACAAGAGTCTGATCGGGGATTACATTCTTGAAGAAGAGATACTGGCGTGTACAACATGCAATGCGTGCGCTCAGGAATGCCCGGTGCTGATCAACCCGCTTGACATTATCTTACAGCTACGCAGATATAAAGTAATGGACGAAGCGCATGCACCGGGCTCGTGGAATGCAATGTTCCAGAACCTGGATACCAACCAGGCGCCCTGGAAATTCTCCCCCGGCGACCGGTTCAACTGGGCCGATGCTGTGCGATAAGTTTAATCAGGAATTGTAAAAAGTCCGAATATGGAACAAGCAGATTACCGGGTGCCTACAATGGCGGAAATGGCGGCGAACAATGAGTCACCGGAAATATTGTTCTGGGTGGGCTGCGCCGGCTCTTTCGATGACCGGTATAAAAAGGTCACAGTCGCATTTGTCAAGATACTGAACAAAGCTAAGATCCGGTTTGCTGTGCTGGGTACCGAGGAAAGCTGCACCGGAGATCCTGCCCGCCGCGCTGGCAATGAATTTACTTTTCAAATGCTCGCGATGTCCAACATCCAGGTTTTGGATATGTATGGCGTCAAAAAAATAGTTACTGCGTGCCCGCATTGTTTTAACACACTAAAAAACGAGTATCCTGAGCTGGGAGGCAATTACGAGGTTATCCATCATTCCCAATTTTTACAGCAACTGATCGATGAAGGAAAAATCCGGCCGGAAGACGGGCTTCCATTCAATGGAAAAAAGATCACGTTTCACGATTCCTGCTACCTTGGCCGCGCCAATGACATTTACGAAGCGCCCCGCCATGTTCTTGAAGCACTCGACGCGGATCTTACCGAAATGAAGCGGTCGCGCGTCAAGGGACTTTGCTGTGGTGCGGGGGGTGCGCAAATGTTTAAAGAACCAGAAAAAGGCAATAAAGACATAAACGTCGAACGCATTGAAGAAGCACTTGCAACCGGCGCAGATACGATTGCAGTGGCTTGTCCGTTTTGTATGATCATGATGACCGACGGTTTGAAGAACAAGGAAAAAGAGGATTCTGTAAAAATCTATGATCTTGCAGAGTTGGTAGCACAGGCAAACGGACTGTAAAGGGTCTTTTTATTACCAGAACTTAGTCAGATTATTCATTGTTGAAATTTGACTAAGTAATTGTTAAGGGCATTAATTGAATTTGAAATCATGTACATTCCATTCAGCGATATAGATCTTCAATCCAGGATCTGGATTTATCAGGCTAACCGCCAGCTTACCGAAACAGAAAGCGGCATTATCACCGAAACCCTGAAAGCCTCACTCGACAATTGGGAAGCACACGGAAAACCACTTACGGCTTCGGGAAAAATTTTTGAACACCGCTTCGTCGTTATCGCTGTTGACGAGCGTGAAGAGCTGCCAAGCGGCTGCTCTATTGACAAATCTGTGCATTGGTTACAGGAGATCGGACAGCGCATGCAGATCGACTTCCTCGACCGCTCGGTGGCGTATCTGGATGAACACGGCATAGTGCAAACAGTTCCGGTAGCAAAGATCCGGCAATCTGTCCAGGAAGAGATTATCCAACCTTCTACAACCATTTTTGACAACCAGGTGGCTACGAAAGCGCAATGGATGACACGCTGGAAAATTGCAGCTTCCAATTCCTGGCTGAACCGTTATTTTAGTGAGCAGACCAGTTTAAAGGAAAAATAGATAGTTTTGAAATCTAACTAGTCAATGCTTTCATGAAGTTCCCCGGAATAGCTGCTGTCCTGATTCTCTGCCTGGCACTTGTTGCCTGTGATGAAAATGTAGTTTACAAGGCGCATGAAGATATTGACGATGGTCTTTGGTATATCAAGAACAGGCCTACTTTCAAAGTAGAAATCACGGATACTACGCAGACCTACAATCTGTATTACCTGCTCAGGAATACATTGCAGTATCCTTATTACAATCTGTATATGACAAGAAACTTTGTTGGTCCCGACCAGAAAGTGATTTCAAATACATTGGAAGAAGTTTACCTGTCCAATGAAGTTACCGGCAAGCCTTACGGTCATGGACTTGGTGATTTGTTTGACCATAAAATCCCTTTCCTTAAAAACTACCGTTTTCCCAGGTCCGGGACTTACACGATAACGCTCTCGCAATCCATGCGCCAAAACCCGCTTCCATTTGTAATGAGTGTGGGAGTAAGTGTGGAGAAAGTGCCGGTTAAGTAGGTTTTAGCTGTTAGTCGTTTGCTATTGGCTATTAGCTATCAGCTTTTTTAGCTATCTACTGATCCGGGTTGGATGTTGCCGGGAGATCCCTCTGGCCTTTTTCGCGGTTTGTTGCGGTATTTTCGGTAGGGTTTTTTCTTGAATTCCTGGGGAACAGCTGCTTCCCGCTGCATTTCTGCTTGCTCTGCCGCTACTTCGTGAACCGGCTCGCCTAAGAGAAATCCGTAAGGTTCCAGGCTTGGAATTGTATCCAGGATCACTTTCAGGATTGCCGTTACGGGAAGTGCAAGTATCAAACCTGACAGCCCCCATAACTGGCCGCCCAAAAACAATGCAATAATAGCCGCCAGCGGATTTACACTGACTTTCGATCCTACGATATTGGGCGTAATAAAGTTACCCTCAAGAAACTGAACAAAGCTCATTACTCCAATTACCCCTACTGCATACCAGGGTGAATCCATCGTCACGATGCTTAAAAGTGCAGGAAGAACCGAGCCGATCAAAATCCCGATGTAAGGAATCAGGATTAAGAAGCCGGCCAGAAATCCAAAGAATATCGCGTGGGGAATTCCTAAAAGCAGTAATCCGACGCTGTTCAAAACACCTACGATCAGGATTACCAGGAACAACCCGGACAGGTAACTTTGGATTACTTCATAAATTTTCCTCAACAATGCATTCAGATCTTCGTTAGGTACATTCCGCACTGCTTTGTGCACGAACATTCTGAAAAAGTCGCGGTAAAGCATGAAAAAGAAGATATAAAGTGGGATCAGTACGAATGTTGAGATTGCGCCGGTTGTGGTAACAAGTGTATTCAGGAGAAAAGCGCGGCCTTCGGTTAATGCATTGACCAGGTATTTTTTACCCTCACTTACCTGCTGGCTCCGGCTGATATTGAGATAACGCTCGCCCATAGTCAGCGTTTGATCCATAATTGTCTCTGCCTTTTCTGTAATGCGGGGCAGCTCTTCTGCAAAACTTCCGATTTGAATGGACACAACGTAGATCAGAATAACGATGACCGTAAAAAGCGTCAGAATACTAAGCAGGATTGCGCCTATCCGGGGTACCTTCTTTCTTTCCAACCAGGCGCAGACCGGGTAAAGCAAAATTGCCAGCAGGATTGAAAACGCAAGTGGAATGATAGTTTCACGAAGAACAAACAGAATGTAAACCGTTGCGATTAATGCCACAAGGGTGCTGGCTATCTTCAGGTAAACGGGGGTTTCTTTACTTTTGTCCGAAACAGGGCGTAATGTTGAATTCATGAATAAGTTAATGTACGTGTGGTTTGCTGTGAAGACGCTTTTTTCTACCTGCGATTCTGATCACAAAGTCAACAATTTCAAGAGAGTACGGTCTGAGTACAAAATTAGCAAAATAGGCAAGCTTCCTAGCCTGATTTCTGAAAGTTCGGGGCTCGCCAGATCGCAGAATGCAAACATATTCTGGTCGCACAATGACAGTGGCGGTAAACCCGAATTATATGGTTTTGATCTTTCCGGTAAACTCATTTCAATAAAAACCATTCCCCAGGCAAGGAATGCAGACTGGGAGGACCTGGCGGAAGACAAACTTGGTAACATCTACATTGGTGATTTCGGGAACAACGCAGCAATACGCTCGGAATATGAGATATACAAACACAATACGCTGGATTCCACAACACAGGTAATCAAATTCAAATACGCTGAGCAGCAAAAACCTTCAAAGAATAGCGCAGGCCGCATTTTCGATTCGGAAGCCTTTTTTCATCACGGCAACAGTCTTTATCTTTTTTCCAAAAACTGGGGAGATGATCCGGTTGTGAGAATGTACCGCATTTCGGATAAGCCAGGCGATTATGTAGTCAGTGTGGCAGACAGTATTCCCGTCAATGCGCAGGTAACCTCCGCAGATATCAGTCCCGACGGTAAAAGGTTTGTACTCCTGACTTATGGAAAAGTGCTGGTATTTGAAGTGTCGGACGAGGGCGTTAATTTTAGCAAACCAGTGGGCTGTTTCCGGTTGGTGAAAAAGCAAAATGAGGCGATCTTGTTTTTGAACAATACCGATATGCTTGTCACCGCCGAGCAGGGAGATATGTACCGGATTACTTATCGTTGATATTAAGTTTGTGTTAATAATAGCGCGATACATGTAATGTGAACATCACATCCTCTAATTTCGAAGTGCGTTTTAATCATACTAGCAATGAGCACCACTAAATCCGCTGTATCAGCACCGAAAGTACTTGTAGTGGATGATGACTCCGATATCGTTGAGCTCCTCGAATATAATTTAACCAAGGAAGGCTATTCAGTACTCACAGCCTCCAATGGGAAGAAAGCAATTGAAATTGCGAAGACTTTTACCCCGGACCTTATCCTTCTGGATATCATGATGCCGCAACTTGACGGTATCGAAACAGGAAGGATTTTGCGCCAGAATCCCGACATCAGAAATACTTACATTCTTTTTCTCACCGCACGCTCCGAAGAGTATTCTGAGGTAGCTGCATTTGATGTTGGCGCAGACGATTACATTACCAAGCCGATCAAGCCACGCGCGTTGATGAGCCGCATTAATGCGTTGTTCCGCCGCGAAGCCCAGAAAGCTGAATCAGGGGATACCATTGACATACTTGACCTTTCGATCAACCGCAAGAACTATACGGTAACTCAGGCTGGCGAGAAGGCGATTGTGTTACCTAAGAAGGAATTTGAATTGCTGTTTTTCCTTGCTCAAACTCCTAATAAGGTTTTCAGCCGCGACGAGCTGCTTCAGAAGATCTGGGGAGCTGACATTTACGTTTTGGAACGCACAGTTGATGTACATATCAGAAAGCTGAGGGAGAAATTGGGCGACCAATACATCAAAACCTTAAAAGGCGTAGGCTATATGTTCAGTAACGAGCCCGCATAACGCTCACTTCTGAATACTTACCGAATCCGCTTCGGTCTGCTCATCTTTTTGCTTGTTCTTGTCCTTTCTCCGGCGGAAGGCGAGCTTGATATTCACCTCGCCATTCTCGTCGATTGCGCGCAGGAAGATTTTGGAGCCGTCTTTTTTCTCCTCGTTGTTAGGATCGAGGACGTAGGTTGAGTCGCGCTTTTTCAGGTTACTCAGCGGGATTTGAATGTTAATGTCCGTTTTATTACCAAAACTGTAAACGCCGTCCAGATAAAGTGTAAGCACATTGGACTCAATTTCCATTGGTGCTATCTGGATTTCCTGACCCACCAGCCTGATATCATTACGGATAGGAGCAAACCGAACGCGTTCAAAATTGCGCTTCTTGAATATAAGCCGCTTCATTTTCATGAAAGGCTCAAAGTTGATAATGTACCCGTTTGAAAGGTCAAATGACAGCTCTCCACGCATAGTGGAGGGCATTAACCGCACGTTATTATTCAGGTTAGCCTCGAACTTGAAATCGGTATTGAGAACACCCTTGATGTTGTCGCTAGTAATCGCTTTCTGACCAAAATTGTCGAAGGAATAGAACACGGAATGCACATCTGCATTGACGATCTTTCCCTTCACCGCCATTCGCGGCAGCTGTCCGCGCCCGGAGTTATCCATATTCCCCGATATCCGCATACTGCCTTTTCCAAACGCTTTCATCACGAAATACTCAATCCTGACCGCGTTATCCTTAATTGTAAACTCGCCTTTCACATCCCTTGCGGTGAACTGACGGTATTGCAGCTCTTTGGTATCCAGTTTTGCGGTAATCTCCATTTGATCGATCGCATTATCGAGCAGCTGCGACAATCTCAATTTCCGCCGCCTGTTTTCCGGCGCATTCGTTCTTGCAGCAAACAGGTTTTCCAGCCAGTTAAGCTTCCATTTCGGGATATTGATATCCACCGTAGCGCGCAATGGCTTGGGCGAACCAAAAAGGTAAGGTATCAGGTCAATCAGCTTTCCACGCATGTAGAGCATGTTCTGCCCGTCAGAAAAATGCAGATCCTGAAATACCAGCGCTTTTTCATTGAAATTGAATTCACCATCGATCTTGGAAAGATGGACTTTCCGCGGCAGGTAATCCATTGCAATGTTATTGACGGTTGCTCTACCTGTTATTTTTCCGTCGAACTTGTCTTCCCGGGCATTATAGAAGTTTTTCAGGCTGCCATCAAAATGAAAATCGATCCTCGCAGTTCCTTTCTTGAAAACGTACCTGTCCGGGTCAAGCAGCGAGCCCAGGTTAGTAGAGTCTGCCAGCACATGCCCTTCGAGCACCGCCCGCGGAGACCGGAAATCTTTAACCGAAAACTTAAAGTGAAACGGTATTTTCTCAAACAAACCCGTGATTTTAGGCGCGGTCAAAGCGGAGTTGCGCACATCTGGAATCCGTGAGGTATCTGCCTGGTTTGTAAATGTTCCAAAAGCTTTGATCTGCCTGAGTGCTCCTACGGGCAGGTCATATTTGAATGTATCTGTTTCAAATTTCACATCTACACGTGGCTGTACCGCGGACAACTGCCCTACTACATTCACCTTGGTATCAACTTTGGTTTTAACACCGAGAGAGTCAATCTGGCTCCGGAGTTTTTTGGTTAACAGCGGCAATGCATTGTCCACTTCGATCTGATTGGCAGAGAAGTTCATTCTAAACTTCCTGATCGTATCTGAAAAGTCAAATTCTCCATTGATGTTGATCTTGTCGTGCGTGGCGCTTTCCAGGATCGAGGGATATATTTTTAACTTCTTGTTTTCACTGTCAAATGCAAGAGCGAGGTTCAGGCTGGTTTCCTGGTTAATCAGAAACCCACCTTTCTCAGGTTTGAAAGTAAGTCCCCTGAACAAAACAGATCCTTTGAAACTGGAATTGGATGTACTGTCTGTTACTGTTATAATGTTGGTAGCGTCGTGGAAAAGCGCGCCGTAGTATTTTTTCTTGACTGAATCGGCAAACATCACGCCGAAATTGATAAAACGGAGGTGGCCAAACTTCTCGACTATATTATTGCTACCCGACTTTTTCTTCTTGTCCTTTCCTTCTCCGGATTGAAAAATGGTCAGGTTAGAATATCCATTGCGCATTGTAAACAGGTTCAGCGAACCGTCTTGCAACACCAGGTTTTTGATCTTGATATTTCCCTTGTAAAATCCTTTCAGATCCAAAGCAACGTGGATGAGCTCAGCTTCCAGAAATGGTTTTTGGTGGGTAGTAAAAAGGCTGTCGGTAAGTCGGACCTTGTATAAGGTAAAATTCAAGCCCAAGCCGCCGTAAAAAGGGCGGAATTTGAAATCATCTATTTCGAGGTTTCCATTCAGGTTTTCATTCACCACTTCCTGAACACTCCTGAATATTCTTTCCTTATTCCTGTCCACCCATATTTCGACTGCTGCAAACATGAAAACGGCACAGAGGACAACAATTCCAAAGATTTTCAATACTCTTGCAAACATGAAACGAGGGGTTTAACGCAATTGCTCTTAGCAGGATAGCATTGTAGCGCCGACTGCAGCAATATACATCCATTAATAACGTGCCAGCTTATATCCCATCAACCAAGTGAGGTATCTTAAAGGTTCACCTTCGCTATTCAAGGCAAAAAATCGTAGTTTTGCCGACTCTTTCTGAGATCAGTTTCAAATAGTCAAACATATCGCAGCAACAATGCTACTAAGCGAACAGGAAATATTGCGCCGCCAAAAGCGCGAAGAATTGATAAAGCTGGGGATTGAGCCGTACCCGGTTGAGGAGTTTGTGGTTAACACGTACGCAGGGGATATCCTTAAAAATTACGAGAACAATAAGATTGACTACAAACATGTGACAATGGCCGGCCGGCTTATGGGCTTCCGCATTATGGGAAGCGCTGCATTTGCCGAGTTTCAGGACAGCACAGGTCGCATTCAGCTATATTTCAGAAGGGATGATCTTTGTCCCGGAGAAGACAAAACCCTGTACAATACGGTGTTCAAGAAACTGCTGGACATTGGTGACATCATTGGAGTTACCGGGTTTGTATTTACTACGCAGACTGGTGAGATTTCGGTCCATGTGCAGGAGTTCAAGATCTTAAATAAATCCCTTCGCCCGTTACCAGTTGTAAAGCGCGATGAAGAAGGAAACATTTACGACGGTTTTACTGATCCTGAACTAAGGTACCGCCAGCGCTATGTAGACCTGATCGTAAATCCGGATGTGCGTGAGATTTTCGTCAAACGCGCCAGGATTATCACTACGATGCGGTCGTATTTCGATTCAAATGGCTGGCTGGAAGTAGAAACACCTGTGCTGCAATCCATTCACGGAGGCGCCGCTGCACGTCCATTTGTCACACACCACAATGCATTGGATCTTGGACTATACCTGCGTATTGCTACCGAGCTCCATTTGAAAAGATTGATCGTCGGGGGATTTGATGGGGTGTACGAGTTTGGAAAGCTTTTCCGGAATGAAGGAATGGACCGCACGCACAACCCGGAATTCACGACAGTGGAGCTGTACGTGGCTTATAAAGATTATATCTGGATGATGAAAATGACCGAAGAGCTGCTTGAAAAGGTGGCCATTCAGGTTAACGGAACAACCAAGGCGAAGTTTGGAGATGTAGAGCTTGACTTTGCAGGACCTTACCCAAGGCTGAGTATCACAGATGCGATACATCAATATACCGGGCTTAACGTGGAAGTGCTTGATGAAGAAGCGATACGTGAGCAATGCAGACAGTGGGGAATGGAAGTGAGCGAAAGCATGGGTAAAGGAAAGCTGATTGACGAGATTTTTGGTGAGAAAGTAGAAGAACATATTATTCAGCCTACTTTCATTACCGACCATCCTGTTGAAATGTCGCCGCTTACCAAAAAGCACCGGACCAAACAGGGAATGGTGGAGCGATTTGAGCTATTTGTAAACGGAAGAGAGATCGCCAATGCATATTCTGAGCTGAACGATCCTCTTGAACAGCGTGAAAGGTTTGAAGATCAGCTTAAACTCAAAGAACGCGGCGATGACGAAGCAATGGAAATGGACGACGATTTCCTGCGCTCACTTGAATACGGAATGCCGCCATCGTCAGGGATCGGGATAGGGGTCGACAGACTTACGATGCTGCTGACAGACAATTCGAGCATTCAGGAGGTGATATTCTTCCCGCAAATGCGGCCTGAGAAAAAAGCTGAAATGGCGAAGGAGGCCGACTATATCAATGCAGGCGTACCTGCTGTGTGGATACCGGCTTTGCAGAAAATGAATATTCTGACGATCGAGCAGCTAAAAGCGGCAAACCCGAACAAGATCTTTAATGATCTGGGCGGAATGCGAAAGAAGCTGAAAATAGACGAGAAGATGCCTCAGCTTGACGATGTAAAAGCCTGGGTGGAATAGAGTAAAAACGAAGAAAGCCACTCTCGCGAGTGGCTTTCTTCGTTTCATGCAAAAAAAATACAGTTATATTTTTTTTACCTGTACAGCATTAAGTCCTTTTTTACCTTCAACGACTTCGTATTCTACTTGGTCATTTTCACGGATAGTAAGTCCTCCCAATCCTGTCACATGGACAAAGATGTCTCTGTTTGTGTCGTCTTCAACGATGAAGCCGTATCCCTTAGCTTCATTGAAAAATTTTACAGTACCTGTTGGCATAATGTTGAAATAAAAAAATTGAAATAAGGTGAAAACACAAGGATTTTATTCGCGATTCAGTAGATATTCGAAATGCCTTCACCAAATAATTGAGGGAGGCTCAACGCAATGGCAAAAGAAATTTTGGAAATTCTTGTTAAGACATCTTGATTATAATGAACAACTTACAAAATCTTTAATCACAAAGAAACAAAAATTGTTTGTAAAACAATTTATTTGATAAAAGAATTTGTAAAGTAACGACTTAGCGGTATTTTGCTTCACCATACCCTTTGATAAAAAACCGTCAGGTTGATTGTTTATCCCCTCTAAAATTGGTAACTATGAACTAACAATTCGAGAAAGGCATGAACAAACTTCGGTACTACGTTGAGAATCAAATATTTGGAGTATGTGCCAAGCTAGGTGAAAAGCTTAATTTTCCGGCGAGCAGCATTAGAAAATACTTCATCTACGCCACCTTCATGACTTTTGGCTCACCGATCATATTGTATCTGGTACTTGCATTCTGGATGGAGATCCGGCAGCATTGGAGAAAGAGCAATAGTCCTACGATTTGGGAGTTGTAGGCGGGTTTATCCCTGAAAGTTGATCAAAATGGTGCTTTCCACGCACGAAATAATCCCAAACAATACTCCTTGAATATAGCGGCGCCCTGTAAGTTGTACGTGGTACATCTTTCATAAGCGATGGTATCATCCTGTAAAAGGCGAAATGCGCTCTGATAATGGCAAGTACATCGGGCCAGGCGCCCGCTGCCATAAATCTCACGCTCGATATCCCGTCTAATGTAACCCTTATCAACACCGTTTTCCACCGCCTTCCTTTCGGCAGGTTTTTAAAAAGCATGATCAGGTTATTACGATAGTTGAGAAAGGTTTTTCGCGGATTGGATTTGTGCAAAGTACCGCCGCCTACGTGGTAAACAGCTGATTTCCCGCAATAAGTAACGCGATACTGCATATTCAGAAGCCGCCAGCAGAGATCGATTTCCTCCATGTGCGCGAAGAAGGATTCATCGAACCCGTTTGCTTTGTGGAAAGCGGAAGCGCGCATAAAAAGACAGGCTCCTGTTGCCCAGAACACATCTTTTTCATCATCATATTGCCCAAGGTCCTGATCACGGGTATCAAAAATCCTTCCCCGGCAAAAGGGGTATCCGAGGTAATCCATAAAACCGCCCGCAGCACCTGCATATTCAAAGTGCGTAGGCAGGTCGTAAGCAAGGATTTTAGGCTGACAAGCCGCAATGCTCGCGTCAGATTCCATGAAGGAAATAACGGGCTCAATCCAGTCGGGCGTTACCTCGATATCTGAATTCAGCAGTATGTAGTAATCCGAGGTAATTTGCCTGAGCGCTTCATTATAGCCTCCGGCATATCCTTTGTTTTCGGCAATCCTCAATGTCTTGATTTCGGGAAAGTGTGCATTTACCCAATCGAGTGAATGATCGGTAGAAGCATTGTCCGCTATCCAAATGTCGTGGCCGACCGAATAACGGACAATGTTGGGGAGAAACTTTTCGAGATAGTACTTACCGTTGTAATTCAGGATTACGATCGCAACAGAGGAGGTCATTGAGGAATTATTATTTCATAAACCCACTCAGATCCAGCCCTGGGATATTGGGTAACACACCGTCAGTTGCTTTTTGTAAATGCGCCTTGATTTTAGGTTCAATGTTGTCAAAAGCACGGTTAACCGCTGCAACGATAAGATCCTGTAACATTTCCTTATCCTCAGGTTTGATCAGGTCCTGATCTATATCGAGGCTGATCAGCGACTTCTGTCCATTTACAGTGGCTTTTACCAACCCGCCGCCTGATTCAGCTGTTTCCGTGATTGTGATGAGTTGTTCCTGAGCTTCTTTCATCCGGGCCTGCAGGTCTTTCATTTTACCCATCATGCCCATCATGTCTGCCATATTTCCAAACATATCTTTAAACCGTTAAGTGTTAGCTTCTACAAATTTCTTTGAAGATTTCTACCTTAAAAGCATAAAAGTACCACTTTTTTCAACTGTTTGGTTGATGTCGTCCACGAAAGTCATTTTGTAAACGTAGGACCCTACGGGTGCGTTTTCGCCATTGATCGTTCCATCCCAGCCTTTGGCAATATCCTCTGAATGAAAAACCACCTCACCCCACCTGTTTAGCACAGAGAATGCAAAAGATTGAAGTTGGGTTGATTTTGCTTCCAGCACGTCATTATAGCCGTCTCCATTGGGGCTGAATGCGTCAGGCACAAAAACCCCTGCACTTCTGCGGTAATTGATAATGTTCGACAAACTCTCAAAATTCCCCGAAACCGATTTCGCGCGAATCTGGAAATTATATTCAAGATCGCTCTGTGCATTGAGTTGCACGGTGTAGCTTGTTTTAAGCTGATTGGGAATGGCAGTAGCGCCACCCGAGGCAATCTGGCTTACTTCATAACTCTCTGTACCTTCAAGTAAAGGAGATTCAGGAGACCAGTTTAGTGTAGTCAGGTTCTTTTTTAAAAGGATCGTACAAATGGGCTGAATAACGGGAAGCTTCTGCCCACAGGAATTCTGATAATTGAAGCGGTAGCAGTAAGAAGTCTCGGCTGTTTTTACTTCAGGATCGGAGTATTCACTTTGATTATAAAGTGTAATTATCTTTCGAAATGTTGGTGTTCCGGATTCAGCTTTTTCAATGGAGAGATCGTAGGTACTATTTGGCCCCGCTCCCGGCACATTTGCTTTTATAACAACCATATTGTCCCCCGCAACAGAAACAGAAGCTTGTAATATCGGCCGGGCAGAGGAAACCTCCGTTTTCACACCAACAGGTGCAGAAGTAGATGTTACTTCTTTAAGTTTAGCGATTAGCTGGTATTCTGAATAGCTTCCGCAGGCAACATCCTCATCCGTATAAGTGATCTCTTCAATTGAACTGAAGCTCTTGATGATCGTTCCATCCCGCAGCAGATCGTAGCTGACAAAATCAGCATCGGCGGGATATTTATTCCATGTTAAAACATTCTTCCCATCCTCCGACTTCCCCGCCAGCGTCATACTTGTAATGACTTTGCTGTCTGTCAACCCCTGGCAAAGGTCTTGGGAAGAAAGCTTGACCTTGTAGCTTTGGTTTACATTAACATTGCTGATATCCACTGGCTGTAAGCCGCCTGAGGATCTTCTTCCGGCAGTTCCGTATGTGTTTCCGTCTGTACTATACTTGATTTCAGTAGGTATGGCAGTTACACCCAGATAATTCAGCCGCAAAATTCCGCTTCCCAGCATTTCAACCGACTTAATTGATATATCGTTAAGCTGGGCCTGCTGAAATGAAATCGGGATGTTGGCAGTTGCGCCCTGTGCACAGGATTTACCAACATGCAGCCCTGTCACTTTTACTGTCGGGCTTGTACTTGTATTTGTGTAGTTATGTTCAAATATATAGCTGTCGCCTCTTCTCCATGTTGAAGTCTCACCATCCCCCCATTCAATCCTGGCCTCATCATAACCTGCAATTATCTGGTCTTCCCCTAAACTAAGGGTTATCTTTCCGCCTCCGCAAGAAGAATATGCTGCTGTAAGCTGACGATTTTCGAAGACTGTCACGCTCTTGCATGCATAAATTACACCGCTTGGAACTACTACCTGCTGAAGTACTACAAAACTTCCCCTGATGTTATAAACATTTGAAGTGATAGTACTTAGGCTTGGCGCAGATCTGCCGTCATAACCGTAATTGTATGACACATTCAGACTGTTCGAAACAGTATTGGTAAGCTTTACAGCCAAAGGCGCACATCCTTCTGAAACATCTATATCAAAACCACCTCCACCTTGCTTACATAGACCAATTGTAGGATCCTGTGCATTTGCGGGCGATTTAAGTAAACAAAGAAGAACAACTAGAATTGATTGAAGAGGTAGCAATAATTTCATAAGTGTGCAATATTAAGCTTCGGCTATAACGACAGTCAATTTAACATTGAGCAATATGGAATTGTGAAGAGTATCGGGGAGATCTTGAAAACAGGGTCGCAATCTACGCAAATAATTAACGGGAGAGACTCCAAACTATTATCCGTACAATCAATGGATTAGAAAAATCCTACCTTATCAATAAAAAGCTACCTTTCCGCGCCAGTTTTTGACCTGAACTGTCAGTTGCATTGATCTGGTAAATGTAATAGCCTCCCGCAGCCTCTTTGCTATCAACCTTTCCGTCCCAGCTTCCCGACAAATCGCTGGTATGAAAAACCACTTCACCCCAACGATTGAAAATAGACATTTCAAACTCGGAAATGAAGTACCCTTTCACCTCAAAGCGTTCATTGTGAGTATCCCCATTTGGTGTGAATGCATCCGGTACCAGTACGATCGGATCACTTCTGAATCGAAGCAGATTGGAGTAACTGGTCATCGAGCCGTCAGCCGACTGCGTCTCAACCCGGAAAGAATAGGAAGACTGTTTAGCAAGATCCAGAACATGTGCCGTGCCCAGATCTTTGGGAATTACAGCTTCAATGTTGCCCTGGCCATCAAGCTGATGCAAATTGTAGGAACTTACCGGCTCTGTAAAAGGTGATTCTGCATTCCAGACTATTTCCGGTGCCTTGCTCAACAACAGAATGGAACAAACCGGGCTACTGAAATCTGGTGATTTCTGGTCGCATGCATTCTCATACTGAAAACGATAGCAATAAGATTCTGCGGAAGTATTAACGTTGGTATCCACAAATTGCAGGCTCTGATTGTCCGCCGCAGATATCTTTTGGAAATCGCTGCTACCTAATGGAGCGCGTTCAATAATGAGATCGTACGAACTGGTCAGTCCCTCACCAACTAATGTAACCTGCGTGGTGATCGTGCTATTGTCCTGAACTGTAACACTCGCGCGATTGATCACACCGGGAATGGAGGTTTTAGGTTCCAGTACAATCGGTGCTGAATAAGAGCGGATATCGTTGCCGATGATAGTTACAATCTCATATTTGTAACTATTTCCGCAAGTCACATCCGTATCAGAATAGGAAAGTTCAGTAGCTGACGAAAAGATAATAGAACCATCTCTTTTCAACTGATACATTGTCAAATCCCCTGTATTAGGCAAATTTTGCCAGGAAAGTGAAATGATTTCATCCAGCGACAGCGCGGCTTCCTGAATACTAATACTGCTTACAATGGGGCTGTCTACCAGTTCATCGCAAATGTTTTTGGAAGAAAGCTTAAACCTGTACAGCTTCTTCGGGTCCAGGCCTGCGATGGTGGCAAGCTGAGTTCCCCCATCCTGCCCAACCTTTCCGGTTGAAGCAAATTGACCATCGCCATTGTCTATCAAAACTTCCGTAACAACACCTTCGACACCCTCGTATAAAACCTTTGCCTCACCTGATTCCAGCATTTCCACGCTTTTAATTCCAATTCTGGCCAAAGACTGCGGAGTAGTTCCGGTCAAAGTTCTTACTCCCATTTTTTGCTGGCAATCCGCATTCCGGTAGCTTCCTTTTAAAGTAATGGGCCGGCTGGCATTAGATGCGTAACTATGATCAAGGTATAAACTGCTGCTTTTGGGACTCCAACTCTGCGCAGAACCATCGCCCCAGTCAACTATAATCGCATCGTATGCATTGGAAATACTGTCACTGATCAATGTTAATCTCACTTTTCCATCGGAACACCTGATCAACTCCGCATTCGGCGCACGCGTCTCTTTCACAATCACATCCGCACATTGACTAAACCCCGTCCCATTGGCGCTTCCATATTGCAGAATTGTGTAGCTACCCGGCAGATTGTAGGTGAAAGTAGAATCCGGTGTTGCCAACGGTGGGTTTGGGGCTGTCGTCTGCGAACGATCGAAGTTGTAAGCATATGTAACACTTTCAGCTTTCGGGACCAAGTTTTTCAAAGTGACAGTCAGCGGCGCGCAACCCTGCGAGGGTGTGATGGAAAATCCGCCCGTATTTCCGCAAAAGCTTTGACCTGAAACCTGGTAGGACGAAGCCAGGAATAAGCCCAATACAAATGCGATCAACTGCCTGAAATTCATAGATGAGTAGAAATGTCCGCTGATAAGTCGTCTTGCTCCAAACTTTGAAACGGTTAAGATAAATCCATTGTTAACCATTCGACCAAGTTCAAAAATAGAACTTTCGATATTAACAATATACCTTTGTACGGTAAAAACGAGTTTTGGTTTAAAACTATTTTTCATCAACCCGATTAATGAATAGCACTAACAATCCGATTAAGTTGGATTCCATAGAAGATGCCATTGAGGCTGTCAAAAGAGGTGAATTGATCATTGTAGTGGACGATGAGGATCGTGAAAATGAAGGTGACTTTATCTGTGCAGCAGAGCTGGTTACCCCCGAAATCGTCAATTTCATGGCGCGTGAAGGTCGCGGCCTGATCTGCGTTCCCATCACGGAAGAGCGCTGCGTTGAGCTGGATCTCGAAATGATGGTTGGCAACAATACTGCATTGCACGAGACTGCATTCACCGTCTCCGTCGATCTTTTAGGCAACGGTTGCACGACCGGTATCTCCGCAAGTGATCGTGCCAAAACCATTCAGGCGCTTGTAAATCCTGCGACCAAACCCGAAGATCTGGGCAGGCCTGGACATATTTTTCCTTTGAGGGCAAAAAAAGGCGGAGTACTCCGGAGAACGGGGCACACAGAAGCGGCCATTGATTTTCCGAGATTGGCCGGGTTATCTCCTGCTGGCGTTTTAGTCGAGATTTTGAATGAAGACGGGTCAATGGCGCGGCTTCCTCAACTGCGCGAAATTGCCAATCGGTTTAATCTCAAACTGGTCAGTATCAAAGATCTGATCGAGTACCGGCTCCGCGAAGAATCGTTGATCAAACGGGAAATTGGCGTGGATATGCCAACTGCCTGGGGTCATTTTGACCTCATTGCATACCGTCAGATCAACACCGGCGATCTCCATTTGGCTTTGGTAAAAGGAACCTGGGAAAAAGACGAACCTGTACTGGTACGTGTCCATTCTTCCTGTGTTACCGGAGATATTTTCGGTTCCTGCCGTTGCGACTGCGGTCCGCAGCTGCATGCCGCAATGGATATGGTAGATAAGGCGGGCAAAGGTGTGATTGTATATATGAACCAGGAAGGACGCGGAATCGGGCTCCTGAACAAGCTGCGTGCTTATAAGTTACAGGAAATGGGCCGTGATACCGTTGAGGCTAACCTCGAACTGGGCTTTCCAATGGATGATCGCGACTATGGTGTTGGTGCGCAAATCCTGCGTGACCTCGATGTTACCAAAATCAAACTCATCACAAACAATCCCAAAAAGCGCGCTGGCCTGATCGGATACGGACTTGAGATCATTGATTCCGTGGCTGTGGAAATTCCTGCGAATCCATTTAATGAGAAGTACCTTCTTACAAAAAGGGACAAAATGGGACATAACCTGAGCAATCTTACCATTCCTGTTAATAAAGGATGATAACCATCAGGACCGCTGAAACAGAAGCTGACATTCTCAAATGCCGCGGCGCTATACAGGCGCTAAGACCGGGTTTGTCGGATGAAATATATCTTTCGGAAGTTGCAAAAACACTGGCAGACAACCGGAAAATCATTTTTGCAGAAACGGAAAACGAAGCGGCCGCAGTAGCTATTTTTGAAACGGGTTATAACCTGTTTCGGGGCAAATACATCTATATAGACGATCTTTCGACGCTTCCGCAACATCGTGGAAAAGGTTGTGCCGGAATGCTGCTGGACTGGATCATGGATTATGCCCAGAGAGGCAATTTTGATCAGGTACACCTTGATTCGGGCGTTTCAGAAGCAAGAGCGGATGCGCACAGACTCTATCTCAATAAAAGATTTCAAATTACCAGCCTCCATTTTGTAGCCAAAGTGTGATGATCACGAAAACTGCAATGGATCAAGGGAGCCTATTTTACAAATGAACATTAATCAGATCTTTGAAGCATTCGATTCCCTGCGTGTATTGGTGATCGGCGATGTTATGCTGGACTCTTACGTCTGGGGAAAAGTAGACAGGATTTCACCTGAGGCGCCGGTGCCGGTTGTGACTGTTCAAAGGCGAGAATACCGCCTCGGAGGAGCCGGGAATGTACTTTTGAATGTACAATCACTTGGAGCGGAAGCCATTGTTTGCTCGGTGATCGGTGCTGACAGTTCCGGAGATTTGCTTGAAAATAGTCTCAAAGAAAAAGGCTTGAACTGTGAAGGGCTGATTCGCAGCCAGGCCCGTATTACCACAATCAAAGAACGCATTATCGCGGGCTCACAACAGGTAGTCCGCATTGATACCGAAACGGACCGCCCTATTTCCAGGAGCGAAACGCAGCAGCTGGTGGAAAAAGCGAAAGAGCTGATCCCGACCTGTCACGTCATTATATTCGAAGATTACGATAAAGGTGTTCTCACAGCTGAGTCCATCGGCGAAATAACTGCGTTTGCCAACTCGCTTAACATCCCGACAGTTGTAGATCCCAAAAAACGCAACTTCCTTTCCTATAATCATACTACCCTTTTCAAGCCAAATTTGAAGGAGCTTAGGGAAGGTTTGAAAGTAGAATTCAATGTCGACAAGCCGGAGGAATTGCGCGCGACTGTGGAGCAGCTGAAAGAGACTTTGAATGTAAAAGGTGCATTGATCACACTTTCTGAACGCGGTGTTTTCATTGATCTGAATGGAGAAACACACAAGCTGCCTGCGCACATTCGCCACATCGCCGACGTTTCCGGTGCAGGTGATACCGTGATCAGCATTGCTGCCTGCTGTGTTGCATTGAACCTGCCGCCCAAGTCGATCGCGGCGATTTCAAATCTCGGTGGCGGACTGGTTTGTGAAATGGTAGGCGTAGTACCTATTAACAAGGCACTTTTGAAAGCCGAGGCAGAAAAACTAAACCTGGCGTGATCCCCAAAACAACGCGATTACCAGTTAATACCAGTCTGTCCGAGGCCCATTCTCTTGATAAACTTGGAAGAAAGACTTGACCGGCTTGTAATGTAGCGTACGCTCGCGCCAATGTAAGGCGTTGTAGCCGGTGTGTAGGAAGTCAGATTTTCCCTTGCGCTGTTGAATGTACGAAGCTGCCGGAAGGTAGTAACACCAGCTTCAAGTGAGACATTTATTACGCTGAAAAGGTGAGCATTGGCCGACATTCCGATTTTGATATGCCGGTAATTTTCTCTTCTGAGGGTTTTCTCTTCGGGTGTCTGAAACTGAAAACCGCCGCTGTACCCATTCAGCCCGCCAAACATATCCACATTGAACCACTTGGTTGCCTTATAGTTTACATTGGCCACAAAAGGCAGTAATGCAGAAGCCCGCCAATGTTTTCCCAAACCCTTATTGACCCCGAATACCGGCACGAAACGCAATTTCTGATTGTAAGCAATGACTGATCCGTAGGCAATCTGCGTTCTTAAACCAAGAATATGCATCCGCGCGGCACCTCCCCAGAAAAATGGCTGCGGACTAAAAAATGTCTCGTTTGTCTCCGTCATCCCCAAACCCCCACCATAGGCCCAGAGCCGGTCCTTGATGCTCGCCTGCAACCTGATAATGCCGAGTGAAAGTGTCTTGTAGCCATTTCCAGGAACATTCTTAGTGTCGATAGTAGGCTGGATCTGAGTGTATTGTGCGATAGCCACGGTATGTACCGCACGTAAGTCAAACTTTTTTCGCAAGCTGAATCCCAGCTGCACCTCACTTTGCAACGGAATAACTCCCAGGAACCCGGTTCTTGACATGCCATAATCCTGCACACCATCGAGGCTGGAAGGCACGTAGTAATCTGCTTTTAATGTAAGATTAGGATAAAAGAGCCGGCTTAATGCAAAATGTTGCGCGTCGGCAGCTGTTATCGTCAATAACAAAAGACACGCCAGGGAGTACCGGATGTTTATCATAAAGCAAAATTAGGGGGTGCGTTAATCTGGCAGATAACGTGAAAGTAAAATGGGGTATTGTGTTTGAAACTATGAGGGACTAATTTGACCTGGATTTCTGAATACATTTCACACGTTAAGAATCCCGCCAGCCATGATCAAATTACCCTCCATTCGAATAGTAACCGATCAACTTACCCACACGATCAGGCGTTTCCCCTTGGGTGGCAGCGGCAGCAATCTGTAAAGCGGCTGTGTTATGGCGGTATATTGAATCGGTAGGTAATGCTGAGGAAGTAAATCTGATGATCCGCCTGGTGTACCCTCTTTTTCTGGCAACTCCGCTGCTGATCGCTACTCAGCTGACTTCGGAACAAAAACATTGGAAACCTTCTTTGGTGATTGGGATAAACCTGTTGCTCTCAGCAATTCTCGCGCTCTATTTTTTTACTATTCCCAATGAACCCTCTTCGATCGATTTTTACAGGTTTATGCTTTTCATGGTTGCATGTCACTTCTTCGTTGCATACGCCCCGTTTTTAAGTAAAAGTCAGTCAAATGGCTTCTGGCAGTTCAACAAGACACTTTTTCTCCAATTTCTAAATGCATCATTGTATGCCATTACCTTATATATCGGGTTGCTCATTGCTGTAAAAACGGTCGAATACCTTTTCAACATTACCTATCTCATTAAAATAGAAAGCGACCTCTTTGTATTAATCGCCGTCGTTTTTCATTCGCTGTTCTTTCTTAGTAAGATCCCTGCAAATCTGCATTCACTGAACGACGAAACCAACTATCCCGCGGGACTGAAAATATTTACACAATATGTTCTGCTGCCATTGGAAGTAGTTTACATGGTCATCCTGTACGCCTACACAGTACGGATTCTTTTTAAATGGAAACTGCCGGATGGAGGAGTTGCCTATCTGGTTATGGCGTTCTCGATTGCGGGGATACTTGCGTTATTGCTCCTGCACCCTTTGAGGGAATCGGTCAGGGAAAAATGGGTGAGGCTATTTTCCAAAAGATTTTACCTCGCGCTCCTCCCCCTTATTGTACTGCTTTTTATAGGTATTTTCAGAAGGATCAATGATTACGGTATTACTGAAAACAGGTATATCATAGCTGTTCTGGCATTCTGGCTGGCGGGAACCACCATTTATTTCCTGGTCAATAAACTGGCGGATATCAGGTGGATACCGGTCTCCCTTTCTGCCATCGCATTATTGCTGGCAATCGGACCTTGGAACATCTTTGTTGTCGCCAGACATAGCCAAATCCGAACTTTTGAGAAAATACTTCAAGACAACAAAATGCTGAATTCAAGTGGACATATATCCGGGAAAGTATCAGTTGATCTAGAAGATTTCCGGCAATTAGAATCGATCATTCAGTTTTTCAATACACGCAAACAGAAAGGATTGGAAAAGTATTTTCCAGGATTGAAAAAGAAATACAAAACGGATTATCAGCATTATGAAGAAATGAGGCAGATCTTGGCCGGGCACGTGGTGAACAAGCCCGATAACTTGGGACGATATGGAAATTACGCCAATTTTTCGTCCCGATCCCCTGAAAATGAGAATGCTACCTTGTCGATCTCAGGCTTCAACCAACTTGCATACTTTCAGCTAAATCAGTCAACGCAGTTAAAATCCGGCCCATACAAACTTGACGTTTCAGCGAATGGACGGTTTATTCATCTTTACAAAAATGGAAGTAAGCTCAACACCTGGGATCTGTCTGAAAAGATACGAACGTTGAAATCTGCTTACGGTCATAACTTCGATTCGGTACCGGCCAGCGAAATGATGATCCGGTACACAACTGCTGATGAAGATGTAGCAATTGCTTTTTCTTCCATTAACCAGGGTACAGATTATTATTTTGGAGAAGGAATGCTGTTGATAAGGTAATATCCCGACTCATCTTGCCCTACCTGAGCGGACAATTAAAACAGTAGAATCAGTAGTACATAATTCTTCATGGCATGTAAGGTTGTTAGTCATAAACTTAACCAAAATGCATGATGAACGTAACACTGCTCCTGATCATGATCTGTTTCTCAACAGTTGCCTTTTCGCAAAGCGCCGGGCAGACCTATGCCGAAAAGCTGGGTTATCCCAAGGGTAAAAAGGTCCTGATTATCCATGTCGACGATGTAGGAATGAGTTACGAGTCAAACCAGGGTGCAATCCGTGCGATCCGGGAGGGAGTTGCCAATTCGCTGAGCGTGATGATGCCGTGCGGCTGGGTACCGGGCTTTGTCAAATACTGGAAAGAAAATAAAGACCTCGACGCGGGATTGCATTTGACGCTGACTTCTGAATGGAAAGACTATCGCTGGGGACCTTTAGCGGGGAAACAACAGGTAAAAGGCTTAACAGATCCCGAGGGCGCTTTGTGGCCCAGTGTTGCCGAGGTGGTAAAAAATGCATCGCCTGACGAAGTAGAGCAGGAGATCCGTGCACAGCTCGACCGTGCCAGGTCAATGGGCTTTGAACCTACGCACCTCGATTCACATATGGGGACCTTGTTTGCTACACCCCAGTTCATCGAGCGGTATCTTAAAGTAGGAATGCAGGAAAAAATCCCAGTCATGTTTCCCGGAGGTCACAATACTGCGGTGCGTGCGGAAGAAAAGCTGGTTGCCGAGCAATTTGAAATGACGCAAAAAGTTGGACAGCAACTCTGGAATGCAGGCCTGCCCGTACTCGATGATCTGGAAAACAGCAGCTATGGCTGGAAAGGCCCTGAAAATGGCGATAAGTCGGAGAAGGCAATGCAACGATACAAGACAGCAAAGTACATTGAAGCTTTTGGCAAACTAAAACCCGGACTTACAATGGTGATCATGCATTGCACCATTCACACCGAAGTTTTCCCGAAAATATCAGATTCATGGCCGACGAGAGAAGGTGATTTTCTCGCGATGATAGATCCTGAATTGAAAAAATACATTGAAAAAGAAGGCATTGTACTGACTACCTGGCGCGAAGCAATGCAGCGCAGGCAAAAAGTGAAGTAGGCGCGAATTATGGCAATCCGCCATTTTCGACTCCGATATGAAGTGCGATAATCTTGTAAAAATCAGGCGGCAGGAACGGTTTGACAAGATAGTCGCTGAACCCGCTGGATAATGCCCGCTCCCGTTCATCTTCAAATGCAGAAGCAGTTAATGCCACGATCGGCACATCAGGATTCAGCGTCCGGATTTGCTTTGTGGCTTCGAAACCATCCATTACGGGCATTCTCAGATCCATGAAGATCAGCTCGTGGCCTTTTTCGAGATACAGATCCACCGCCTGCTTCCCGTTTGCCGCCAGGTCAAACGGGATTTTTTTTCTTTCAAGAAGTCTTGTCGCGAGCATCAGGTTGGTGGCGTTGTCGTCCACCAGCAATATTCTGGAGTTGAGATTGAAATGGGCAGTGGGTAGCTTCTCGACTGGCACTTGAGGCGCCTTTTTGACAGAATAAGGCAATTCGATTTGAAATGAGAATGAAGAGCCGCTGCCCAGCCGGCTTTCCAGCTTGATCTCTCCGCCAAAGAGGCGAACAAGCTCCCTGGATATTGCCAATCCTAGCCCGGTACCACTATCCTGCCTTTTAACCAGACTCTTAACCTGCGTGAAAATCTGAAATACATTGGATTGCTGCGATTCTGATATACCGATCCCGCTATCGGAAACTTTGAATGCAAGCGTAATGATGGAGTCAGTCCGGCTCACTTCTGCCACTGAAAAACTAACGAAACCACGGTCTGTAAACTTGATCGCATTATGTACCAGATTTGTAATTACCTGGCTCAATCGCGTCTGGTCGCCTGTAAGCTGCGGCAGGGATTCTGGAATATTAAACAGCAGTTCGAGGTTTTTCTCTCTCGCTTTCGGGACAAATGTGTTATAGAGGTTTTTGAACAATAATTCGGGATCAAAGCTTTCGGAATGCAGCTTGACGTGGTTTGAATTAATTTTATTGAAGTCAAGAATATCATTGACTACCGCCATCAAGTGCGCGGCCGAGAATTTCAATGTTTCAATGAGCTCCTGCTCCTGACCATCCCTTGATTTATTTTCCTGCAGAAGATGGACGATACCTACAATCCCATTCAGCGGAGTACGTATCTCGTGGCTCATCGTTGACAGGAACTCCGACTTTGCTATGGTTGCATTCTCTGCGATTTGCTTTTGTTTTTCAAGCTTTTCGTTTTGGGTAGCCAGGGTATATCTGTAAAAAAACTCCCGCTTGTCTCTTTTTTCATTCAACAGCATGATAAATGGAAAAAGGAGCTGCCCCATAAAAAAGAACAAACCGCCTTCGCGCAAAAATTGAAAGAAAAACTCCGGGTGTCGCGCGTATAAGGCGATGGGAAAGCTGATTAATATGAGCGCAGTGGCTACTACCGCCTTCCAAACCGGCCAACGCACCATGAAGAATGTAAATATCAGAGCGAGCGTCATATTGAATGTAGCCCGGCCGTAATAGTCGTGTGGAACAGTGGCAAGAATGTATGCGTGAATAGGAATGAGGGCTAAGTAGGTCAGAAATGAAGATCTCTGACTGGAAATCCGGCCACTCAGATGCAGAAACAGGAGCACGAGCGACACAAAGCTGAAAACGAGTTCAACTGTGAGTATTTCGGCGAATGCAGGGTTGTTCCGCAGCAGATAAAGGAGTGAAGTGGCGGGGTAACCCAGGAGGAACGCTATGCAAAAGATGAGGTTCCCCCAACGGGCCTTGATTTCCCGTTCTTTTTTCCACAAAATGTCGAAATCACCCGTGTAAGTGGCACTTTTCAAGAATAAAGATTTTAAACGCTGAGATATGATGCAGAAGGTCTTGTAACCCAAATTTACAAAATCATTAAAAAAATAGGGTATCCAATTTCTTGAATACCCTACTTTCAGCATTAAAGGCTATTTCTTACAAGTCAATCGCCTCTCCGTAAGCCGCTTCTGTTGCGCCTTTCAAAGCCTCAGACATAGTCGGGTGCGGGTGGATTGACCGCAGGATCTCGTGCGAAGTTGTTTCCAGCTTGCGGGCTACTACTACCTCGGCGATCATCTCGGTTACATTGGTACCGATCATGTGCGCGCCAAGGAATTCGCCGTATTTAGAATCAAAAATCACTTTAACGAAACCGTCCGTTGCACCGGCAGCAGTTGCTTTTCCGGAAGCTTTGAATGGGAATTTACCCACTTTGATATCGTAACCTGCTTCTCTTGCTTTCTTTTCTGTGTAGCCAACAGACGCAATTTCCGGCTGGCAGTAAGTACATCCTGGGATGTTACCGTAGTCGAGTGCCTCTGTTTTGTGTCCTGCAATTTTTTCAGCACAAATGATACCCTCGGCAGTAGCGACGTGCGCCAATGCCGGGCCAGGTGTACAGTCACCTATTGCGTAGAAACCGGGAACGCTGGTTTCGTACCATTCGTTAACCGCGATTTTGCCTTTTTCGGTTTTGATACCTGTTTCTTCCAAACCGATATTCTCGATATTGGAAACAATACCTGCTGCTGAAAGCACTACATCTACCTGGAAAGACTTTTGTCCGTCCGGCGTTTTCACCGAAACAACGCAGCCGTTTCCGCTGGTATCTACATTCTCAACCGTAGAATTTACGTAGGTATCCACACCCAGCTTTTTGTATTGCTTGGCGATCTCTTTTGAGATCTCCTCATCTTCTACCGGTACCAGGTTTGGAAGGAATTCCACCACGGTAACTTTCGTGCCCATGGAAGCGTATACATACGCAAACTCCATTCCGATTGCACCAGAACCGATCACCAATAGAGATGCAGGCTGTTTTTCAAGGCTCATTGCCTTGCGGTATTCAATGATTTTCTGTCCGTCGATCTTGATATTTGGCAACTCGCGCGCACGTGCACCTGTTGCAATGATCACACCTTTATTGGCAGTGTAATCCGTTTTCTTACCGTCTTTATCAGTAACCTCAACCGTTTTCTGCCCCTTCACCTTACCGGCGCCCATGATAACGTCGATCTTATTCTTTTTCATCAGGAAGGATACCCCTTTGCTCATCGAATCGGCAACCCCGCGACTGCGTTTGATTACCCCAGAGAAATCAGCAGATGATTCGCCTACATTGATCCCGTAGTCTTTTGCATGCTTAATGTATTCAAAAACCTGAGCACTTTTCAAAAGCGCTTTGGTAGGAATGCAACCCCAGTTAAGGCATATTCCACCCAGACTTTCTTTTTCGATAATTGCAACTTTAAGTCCTAATTGGGAAGCACGAATGGCTGCCGGATATCCCCCGGGGCCGCTACCAATTACAATCACATCATATGTTTGAGCCATTTTCTGGTATTTTTATTGATAAGAAATGGGTACACTAAATTTCTCGCAAAGTTAAGACGATTTGCCGGAATGCCTACACGGACAATACCGGCTATTTGAACGAAACCGACCATTACCCCGAATTGTTATACCTTTGTAACTAACAGTGCCCGCTGATACCGCTGTTGACCACTTTTTGTCACACTGAGCGGAGTCGAAGTGAAGGCACTACGCTATTTCACTTCGACTCCGCTCAGTGTGACAAAGTATTCAACAACGTTTTAGCTTGCCATTTTTTCAACTTAACATTCAAAAACTTCAAATGACAGCAGAGCAATTGAAAGACTTGAAGGCCCGTGTAGAGGCTTTGGGGAGGTATCTTTGACTACGGTAACCGTAAAAAACAACTAGAAGATCTTGAACAGCAAACTGTTCAACCGGAGTTCTGGAATGATTCAGAACGTGCCGAAAAAACAATGCGGGAAATCCGCGGACTGAAATTCTGGACAAATGGCTACGAAGAACTGGCGCGCCTCCGCGACGATCTGGATACCATTTGGGAATTTTATGAAGCAAAAGAAGCTACCGAAGAAGAGGTAGACGAAGAAGGTAAAAAGCTCTCAGACAAGCTGGAAGAAATTGAATTCCGGAAAATGATGGGCGAAGAAGGCGACGAGCTGCCTGCCGTGATCGAAATTAATGCAGGCGCCGGTGGTACCGAGTCGCAGGACTGGGCTTCGATGCTGATGCGGATGTACATCATGTGGGCGGAGAAAAATGGCTACAAAGTACGTGAAGTGGATTTGCAGGACGGTGACGTGGCAGGAGTAAAATCTGTCACATTGGAAATCGACGGCGAATATGCTTATGGTAACCTGAAATCTGAAAACGGTGTACACAGGCTTGTGCGCATTTCGCCGTTTGACTCAAATGCGCGGCGCCACACTTCCTTTACCTCGGTGTATGTGTATCCGCTGGCTGATGATAATATCGAAATTGACGTAAACCTGGCAGATATCACCTGGGATACGTATCGCTCAGGCGGCGCAGGTGGACAGAATGTGAACAAGGTGGAGACTGCGGTCCGTCTGCATCACAAACCTTCTGGCATTATCATCGCGTGCCAGCAGGAGCGGTCGCAGCTGATGAACAAAGAAGTGGCGATCAGGCTTTTGAAGTCGCGCTTGTACCAGATCGAGCTCGA
Organism: Dyadobacter sp. Leaf189; assembly: GCF_001424405.1. Taxonomy (GTDB): domain Bacteria; phylum Bacteroidota; class Bacteroidia; order Cytophagales; family Spirosomataceae; genus Dyadobacter. The sequence goes on along the minus strand of NZ_LMPS01000001.1, from coordinate 192,953 downwards.
AAAGCGCAACTCAGCACGCGCAGAGGTGGAAGCATCCAAACGAAAAATTGAATGGGGCTCCCAAATTAGAAGCTATGTACTGGATGATCGCCGGGTAAAAGACCACCGGACTGACCATCAGACTTCCAACACGGATGCGGTACTCAATGGTGAAATCAATGATTTCATCAAGGCTTATTTGATGGAATCCTGAGTAATTGAAAAACCTCCGATTGCCGATTGATTATCGGGTTGGAGGTTTTACTGTTTTTTGTTAAATGTCTAATCAAACAGCAGAATTATGACTGGTATCAGATATATCACAAATGACAAAGGTCAGAAGACCGATATAGTCATTGACTTAAAAGAACATAGCGAAATTGTTGAAGATTTTCTGGATGCGTTAACTGCCGAAGAAAGGAGAAGAGAATATTCAATTCCTTTTGACGAGCTTATTGCTCAATTGAAATCAGAGGGAAGAATATCGGGTGCTATATTTAATTGAAGATACAATCCGGATTGTTGAAATTTCCGGTGTTAAGTACCGCCGAGATGCTTATGAGTAATTATATAGCTCAAAATCTCCCCTGCCACAAACTCGGCCAGGGTCCGCGCATTCTCCTCGCATTTCACGGTATAGGGCAGGATGGACTGAGTTGTTTTAAGCCTGTCGAACACTTACTGGGAAAGCACTATACCATTTACGCATTCGACCTCTTTTTCCACGCAAGCAATGCAAACTCAAAAGTTGACATCATTTCAAAACCATTCTGGAAAGAGTTGCTCAGCGACTTTTTAATCAAAAACAATATTGTCGATTTCGATGTCATGGGTTTCAGTATGGGCGGCAGATTTGCATTGGCTACGCTGGAAGCTTTTGCGGACAGGATCGGGAATGTTTATCTCATTGCCCCGGACGGAGTTTCTGAAAATCCCCTATACTCCATTGCAACGCGGAATGCATTCGGCCGGTCACTTTTTCGACAGGTAATGCAAAAACCTGCATTCTTCTTTAAAACAATCCTGATTCTCGAGAAATTGAACCTCGTTAACAGCAGCCTGGTCCGCTTTACACAACACGTTCTCAACACACCAGAAAAACGGAGCGCTATTCTACGTTCGTGGATTGCATTCAAGAATCTCCGGTTTGACATTCCCCAAATAGGCAGGCTTGCAAAGGCTCACAACGCACGTATATTTCTGTTTACCGGCGAGTTTGACAAGCTCTTAAAACCTCACACCGTCAGCAAGCTAGCCAGGTTGCTGCCTGCTAATCAGACTATCCGTCTAAAAAGCGGCCACTCGCAACTGGTTGCACATTCTGCTGCGTGGATTTGTACATTATTTGAGTAACTTGTCAGACACCCATCTGACGTTATGCAGCAACATTTACCTCAAAATGACACCAACTGGCGGTTAAAGGCGATCATCGGCGGCTCCGCCGGGAACCTGGTTGAATGGTACGATTGGTATGCCTACTCCGCTTTTTCGCTCTATTTCGCAAGTACCTTCTTCCCGGACTCCAACCCGACGGTACAGCTGATCAACACAGCAGGTATTTTTGCAGTCGGATTTTTAATGCGACCAATCGGCGGGTATGTCTTCGGGAAACTGGCTGATACGAGAGGCAGGAAAGTCGCGATGACATTGTCGGTGTTACTGATGTCATTCGGCTCTCTGCTCATCGCATTTTTACCGGGGTACAACAGCATCGGTATTTTAGCGCCAATCCTGCTGCTGATCGCGCGCTTGCTGCAAGGATTGAGCGTAGGCGGCGAGTACGGTACTTCGGCCACTTACCTGAGCGAAGTAGCAACTGAGAAGCGGCGTGGTTTCTATTCGAGTTTTCAATATGTGACATTAATCGGTGGACAGCTCATTGCACTTGGCTTGCAGCTGATCCTTCAAAACATATTTCTTACTGACAAGCAAATGCACGAATGGGGCTGGCGCATTCCCTTCATTTTCGGTGCCGCATTATCACTGATCGCCCTGTACCTGCGCGCACATTTAACTGAAACAAAAGCATTTCAGACAAAAACACAGGAAGTAAAAAAAGAAGGCTCATTGAAAGAGCTGCTCAAACATCCCCGGGCAATATTGATTGTAATCGGTCTGACACTCGGCGGCACGCTCGCTTTTTATACCTATACCACTTACATGCAGAAGTTCCTGGTCAACACCGTCGGGCTTACCAAGTACCAATCTACGATCCTCACCTTTTGCTCTCTCTTCATTTTCGCAGCGTTGCAGCCGCTTTTCGGCGCGTTAAGCGATCGCATCGGCAGGCGCCCATTGCTGATATCTTTTGGTGTACTGGGTACCATCTGCACTTACCCGCTCTTAACTACATTAAGCAAAACAACGGATATGTGGTCGGCATTTGCGCTTTTAATGGCCGCGCTGATCATTGTAAGCGGGTATACTTCCATTAATGCGGTGGTAAAAGCCGAGCTATTTCCAGTAGAAGTCAGGGCACTGGGCGTGGGGCTCCCCTACTCGCTTACAGTCGCAATCTTCGGAGGAACGGCGGAATATTTTGCACTCTGGTTTAAAAACCTGGGACACGAAAGCTACTATTACTGGTATGTGACCATCTGCATTTTCATATCGCTGGTGATCTATATCCGCATGAAAGACACAAAACATACTTCCCTAATCGAAGACCATTAGCCTTCCGTACCAACCGCTGATATTTAATTTAAAACACTACAAATAGCGCTCAGATCATCTCAGGTGTGGTTTTATACAAATACTTCCTTTTGTATTCAAGCGGAGTCATATCTGTTACCTTCTTGAAATGCCTGTAAAAATTAGAGACATTGTTGAAACCGCATTCGAAGCAGATTACCTCTGTTGCCAACTTATCCTCAATCAATAACCTGCAAGCCTGACTAATGCGTATTTCCACGAGGAAATCATTGTAAGTCTTCTTGGTCATTAACTTGAAGTACCGGCAAAACGATGTTATCCCAAGATTAGCGATGGAAGCCACGTCTTGCAATGTGATGTCGTTCCGGTAGTTGGACAATGTGTATGCGTAAATTTTGTTAAGCCGCAGCGTTTCAGAATCGTTCGACTTATAAAATGCGTGAGCAGAAGCAATGGTCTCGTATTCCGTTGTTTCCGCCAGTATTTTCAAAATAGACAAAAGCGCGATCAGCCGGTCAAGGTTTTGTGCATTCACGGTGGAATACATCAACTCGACTATTTTCTCTTTTGCACTGCCCGAAATCAGGAGTCCGCGCTTCGCTTTTTCGTAAAGTTTAGGGATCTGGTAAGCTTCTGGTAGAAGCAAAAAATCACCACCAAGGCAATTCGGCAGGAAATGGATAATAACTACTTCAACAGCTGTGTTGGCCGCGCCTTCCTCTACGCGCCAGGTATGCGGCAGATTTTCTCCCAAAAGGATCAGCTCGCCGTCTGAAAAATTGCTGATACTGTCACCAATAAAGCGTACTCCCTTGCCTCTTACCAGATAATGCAATTCAAGCTCAGGGTGATAATGCCAGACTGTACCAAAGCCGGCGTCTTTTTCATGGCGGATGCTGAATGAAGTTCGCGAAGGTATCGGAACTTTGTGAAAATGAGGTTTCATTTCAAATGTCCAGTGTGACAGGGTTTAGGTATCTGTCTGCTATTCATTTAAAGAGTAATATTTGTTTATCTATCCGGTCTTTTGTCAAAAAGTTCTACAAGCCTGTGCACTTTCACTAGGATCTGTGGACTGCACCCATTTTGTCGAGATAGGCTTGTCGCACGTCAAGGTCCTGATACTTCCTCATCTCCGTAAAAATCTGATTTTTTAAATTAAGGAACAGGTATGATTGAAAATTCTCTTCCGCTTCCAACCTGATCCTGTCTTCCCAGATTTTCTCAAAAACGTGACTTGTTACTGCCTCTGCCTCACCTTCATCTTTCAAAATAACCCTGCAAAGGCTCATGGCAGGTTCACGAAAATAGGTGCAAAGCTGCGTAAACGCGACCTTATCTCCTTCGGTAATGCGGTGCAAAATCTGCTGGGTCGGGAAGGCCATGATTTTTTGATTTAAATGTTTGTATTATTTCAAAGGCACTGCGAAGCTGCTCTTAAAAACGCTGTCAATTCCAAGCTCACTGCGAAGCTGGTCCGCTTCTGCCAGTAATTTATCGGCACGATCCTTCACTTCTTCGGTCAATGCATCCACTTCTCTCCTGGTATAAAGTGAAATAGGGAAACCTCGTTTTTGAAGGCAGTACTTCGCAATAACCGGGTAGGCTGTATGCACGATATCCATTGAATCATTAAAGAATGCCTGCAACCTGTCTGCCTCTGCGGTGCGGGATGCATCATTGTAATGATTACATATCCACACCACGAGTTCGGGATATATGTTGCCCTGAATGCATGATAACCCGGCAGCCCCGGCCCGGAGCGAGGCAGTTGCATTCACTATATATGCATCATACAAACCAAACCTGAATCCTTCCGTCGCTTTAATGCGGTTAACAACTTCTCCGATATCGAGACAGGTATCTTTATGGTAAACAATTCGCCGGGTCTGTACCAGCTCACCCAGCAATTTGCTGTCGATTAACCGCTTGTACGGAACCGGGCATTCGTAAAAGCCAAGCGGAATCTCCTCTGTAAGAGCCAGCAGCTTTTTCACATTTGTTTCAAATACCTCCTCCGGATCCTGCTCCTCAGCCAGCAAACCTGTAATTACGATGACAGCATCTATCCCGGTATTGTATATACGTTTCACAAAATCTGCTTGTTGCTCAACCGATCCGCCCAAGGTTCCTGTGGCTACCACCGGCACTCTTCCGGCGACCTGGTCCACAACGGTCTGAGTTACTTCCAGACGCTCAGATTCACTTAATTCAAACATTTCACTCGACAAGCAGTTGGCAAACAGCCCCGCTGAACCTGCTTCAAGGTACATTTCAGTCAGCATTTTCAGCCCTTCAAAATCGACTGCTCCTGATTCCAGAAAGGGTGTAAGCATAACCGGAATAAACCCCTGCGGCAGCGAACGTGACGTTTGTGCATTTGTCATGTTGAGTAACAATTAAAATTGGTGTTGTTATTGAAATAATATAAGCCTGACTCTCCGTTTTTGCGCAGCGCATTTATTTATTGTCCAGTATCACTTCCCTTTCGGCAATTCGTTTTCTTTTCAGCCTGGTCAGTAGCATTCCTATCAAAAAGATCGTGAGCGTTCCTATCACCATGATCATGTTCTGGTGCAATGGGTTACGGAGGTATGCATATTCACCGGGTAGCTGGCCTGAGAATGTCATCCAGATAATCACTACAATGCCGATCAGCGTGGCGGTTAATGCCTCCGCATTCCGGGTTTGTCTTGAAATAATCCCTAACAGGAACAATCCGAGCATTCCGCCGGCAAAAATACCGGACAGCATCCACCAAACATCCAATACGCTTTTCACTCCGATCATCGCAATTCCTGTCAGCATGCCCAGCAAGCCGAACACCGTTGTAGCAATGTATAACAGCCGCAGCGACTCTTTCTGAGACAAGTCCGACTTGATGTATTTTTGATAAATATCAACTGAAAATACCGTAGCGGAGGCATTCATTCCCGAACTGATCGTGCTCATTGCAGCCGACATAATTGCTGCGATAATGAGCCCCAGCAATCCTACGGGCACTTTCGTAACCATGAAATGCGGCATTACCTTGTCGCCGTAATCAGCAGGTACCAATGTAGCCGCCAATCCTCTGATCGCTTCCTGACTTCCCGTTGGCAGCCGCTCCGTCGCAACCTGCATTTTAATCGTTTCAAGAAGCTCGGGATTACTCTGGTAATATGCGTAGAGGCAGGATCCGAGAAAGAAAAACATCAGTGAAACCGGCAAATAGAGATAAACACAGAGCCAGACCGACCCGGCAGCCTCTTTTACCGATGTGGTAGTATGGTAGCGCTGCACGTAATTCTGGTCCATTCCAAAATTGTTCAGGTTCATAAAAAACCCGTAGAGCAACACCACCCAAAAAGAGGATTGCGTAAAATCCGGCGCAAATGTTCCGAGACTGAATTTGTTCTCGGCACTGCCGATATCCATAATCCTGGATACACCTCCGTCCATTCCTGCGATCACCAGATAAAGGATAACCAATGCGCCGACGGTCTTGATCACCCCCTGTACCACCTCTGTCCAGATTACCGCCTCCATTCCGCCCATTACTGTATATAACACAATACAAATCCCGACTACGATCATGATCGTCGACATTTCATATCCTGTCAATGCCTGCAAACTCAGTGCAATCCCGAAAAAGATAGATCCCATTCGCGCCAGCTGTGTCAGCAGAAAACAGACAACAGCGTAAGTCCGTGCCCAGGCACCAAACCTGTGTTCAAGATGGGTGTAGGCCGAAACAGCGCCCGTATTTCTGTAAAATGGTATAAAAAACCGGGTTGCAACCCAGGCAGCCAGCGGCATTGATAAACTGAATACAAATGAATTCCAGTTACTCCCGAATGCTTTTCCCGGAACTCCCAGAAAGGTGTTGCTGCTTAAAAAGGTAGCATAAATGCTGATCCCGATTGCCCAGCCCGGTATCCGGCCCGAAGCTTTTGTGAATTGATCAGCAGTCGTATTCTTTCTTGAAAAGTAAATTCCTACACCCACCATCCCTGCCAGATAGGCTAGCACAATGACCAGATCTATAAATGGTAAGGATTTCATTCTGATTTTGGATGAATTATAACTTTACCACAAAGAAACAGGATGAGGTCAATGGGTTTATATGGTTTCGTAGCGTATTATTGTAGGATCTTAGCAAGAGAAGCTATTTTCCTCAAAGGATAGCGTAACTATCCTACTATTTTTCGCTCCCGAAAGAAATAACCCACCCCAATTGTAGAAACGATGATCAGCAGGACCAAAACCACTTTGGTAGCAAGTCCCTCATTGGGATGCTCCAGCAGGTACCTGATATCCTGAGCTTCTCTCCCAGCCCAAACAGCTAGAACTGTGCGTGGGATCATTCCCAGTGTACCGCCGGCAAGTACCTGCTTGAAACGCGCGCCCGCCATTGCAAAAAAGAGGTTGGTGATCGCAAATGGAAGAACAGGTGAAAGTTTGGCAAAAAAGATCAGCCGCAGTTCGTTCTTGTAAAAGCGACTTAACAAGCTTCCAACCTGCGGATAAATCTGCATTAAGTGCTTTCTCAGTGAAGTAGCATGCAAATAGTTGGCAGAAACGTAGATCAATGCGATAGCACCCAGGTTCATCCCGAACAGCATCGGAATTGATTTCCAACCCAAAAAATAACCGTAAACAAGTGCAAGAAAGGTAGGCGGCGTAAGTGCTACTGAAGACGCAATCGTCAGTATTAAGGTAATCCCAATCCACCAGCCCAGCGGCATGGCTCGCAGAAACTGCTCGTTATTGATTGCCCAGGCAGTGAGAAGCGAAGTAGTCAGCAGTGGAACAATGGTCATCAGCACACTGATAACCACGGGTAACGAGAATTTTTTGGGAGTAGATTTTTCCACGGCTGTAGTGCGGCTAAGTATGCTGTCTCTGCATTCAGATAACCACTTGTTTGTACAAAAGGTTTTTAATGGGCTTGCCTTTTATGCAGGCCGCCTGAATTTCCGGGCAGCATAAAAGTGCATTATCAATTGTCTTATTCGTGTATTTTCGTGTCTTCGTGGCACTACAAACATCCCAATGAAATTCGGAACCAAAGCAATACACGCAGGTGTAACACCCGACCCGACTACCGGCGCTATTATGACGCCAATCTACCAGACTTCCACCTACGTTCAGGAAAGTCCGGGAAAGCATAAAGGCTACGAATATTCCCGCACCCATAATCCGACCCGAACTGCTTTGCAAAATGCATTGGCAGCATTGGAAAACGGGCAGCACGGGATTTGCTTTTCCTCCGGAATGGCTGCTACCGACGCGGTACTGAGGCTGTACAAGCCAGGCGACGAAATCATTGTCACCAATGACATTTACGGCGGCACTTACCGGATCATGAAGCGCATTTATGAAGGTTATGGGTTAGTTTTCAAGTTTGTGGATATGTCCGATGCCGGGAATGTGACAGAAGCTATCTCAGACAAAACAAGAATGATCTGGATCGAAACACCGACGAACCCACTCCTCAAAATCATTAATATCAAACAAATCACTGCGCTTTGTAACGGGCGGAATATCCACTGTGCCGTCGATAACACATTTGCCTCGCCTTACCTGCAAAACCCGCTTGACCTGGGAGCAGATATTGTAATGCATTCCGTAACCAAGTACCTCGGCGGGCATTCGGATACTGTAATGGGCGCATTGGTCACCAACGATACGGAACTGGCAAAGCAACTTGCATTCATCCAGAATGCAGCTGGCGCGGTACCCGGTCCGCAGGATTGCTTCCTTGTTTTGAGAGGACTGAAAACGCTGCATATCCGGATGCAAAGGCATTGTGAAAATGCCATGCAGATTGCGACCTGGCTTTCAAACCATCCAAAGGTCGGCAAGGTTTATTATCCGGGGCTCCCTTCGCATCCTGGTCATGAAATAGCCCGGAAGCAAATGCGGGATTTTGGCGGAATGCTTTCTTTTGAGCTAAAAGGCGACGTTTATGAAGAGGCCGTCGCCACCATGGAGCGACTTACGTTGTTCTCTCTCGGCGAATCCCTGGGCGGCGTGGAATCGCTTTGTACGCATCCTGCAAGTATGACGCACGCCAGCATTCCCAAAGCAGAAAGGGAGCAGGTGGGCTTGAAAGACACATTGATCCGCCTGAGCGTAGGTATCGAAGATGCAGAGGACCTGATCGCCGACCTGGAACAGGCAATTGGCTAGTCGCAGATTGTTGCCATTCAAACTCAAAAATCTTACTTTTGGATCACCTTTTTTGAAACACTAAAAATCAAAACAATAAATGGAATTAACGGGAACAGTGATCGCTTTGCTTCCTGAAGTAACAGGCCAGGGCAAGAATGGAATGTGGCGTAAACAGGAATTTATTCTTGAAATACCTTCTCAGTATCCGAAAAAAGTCTGCATTTCGCTTTGGGGGGATAAAATAGACCAGGCTGATCTTCAAATTAACCAGTCGGTTACAGCTTCCATTGATATCGAAAGCCGCGAGTACAATTCCCGGTGGTACACAGAGGTAAAAGCCTGGAAAGTAGACAAAGCAACTAGCGGCGGCTCTTCTTCGTCTGCCGGCGGCAGCCCGCTTCCTCCTGTTACTACTTTCACAGAGGACGAATCCGACGATCTTCCTTTCTAATCAAGCTGACACTTACATCAGGCCGACTTGAAAAATATATTACTGATATTTATTGGAGGAGGCTTGGGTAGTCTGGCAAGATATGGTGTTGCCAGAGCATTCATTTCATGGTCGTCAATTTTCCCTGTTGGTACATTGACGGCCAATATTCTTGCCTGTTTGCTGCTTGGGCTGCTATCCGGCTGGGCAACTTTAAGTAATTCGACCAACATTCCGGACTACCGCGCTTTCGTAGCAATCGGATTTTGTGGCGGGTTCAGTACCTTTTCTACTTTCAGCAACGAGACGATCCAGCTCTTCGTCAGTGATCGCTGGACAGAAGCATTCCTCAACATTTTTGTAAGTCTGCTGCTTTGTTTCTTTGCCACATTCGCCGGATTATGGCTGGGAAGACAGCTGATCGTGTTTTAACGTCAGTTGGATTGATAGCTCATCGACATTGTAAACTTGTCGATCATTTCCTGAGGGTGAACATCCAGAATGCGCGCCAGTACCATCACTACCAAAGTATTAGAGGCAATTTTCCGGGGTATTCCGGCTACCGTTGCAAAAAGATCGACTGTAACTGACTGCTTTTCATCCAGCAGCTTCATCAGCTTCTGCTCCTTGTCACCATATTGAAAACGGATATCGCGCTCACCTCTGCCTCGGCGCATGATTTCCTTCATCTCCCTGCTCGCCTGCAATGATTTGTCTTCTACACGGATGTAAGCCTGGCGGGTACCGGTTTCATCCACCACATAATGCGGCTTGTCAACACTGCGCGGAATAGTGAGCACAAGCACATCCCTGTCCTGGCTGACGGGAACGCGTTCTTTTTTGTAGCTTATTTTGGGATAAATGTATTTGTCGATCGCCCGGGTGAGCGTAAATTCATCTTCATCAGCATCTTTCAGCCCCTTGATGGTTTTGTCGTCGCCAACTCCTACGAAGAGCTTCCCGCCGCCTGTGTTGGCAAAAGCGACAACTTCGCGGACAATTTTCTCAGGATGGCTGGATTTCAATTTGAACTCCACATGCTCACCCTCGCCTTTCTTTACCAGCTCTTTTAACAATCGAAGCTCCATTAGTTAGAATGGATAGATATCTGAATTATGACAAACTCACCTTCGGTTATATCCTCGTCTTTCCTTTCTTAACGCTAACAATATACATTCGTTTTGCCAGATTTAAAAAATATTCAGGAGCGAGTTTCACGAAAATCTGAACCCTTATAAAACAAAAAACGACACCTTTCAGTGTCGTCTCTTATCAATATTCATCTTCGTTAAAAAAGAAATCGTCTTTTGTCGGATAATCAGGCCAAATTTCCTCAATGCTTTCATAGGGTTGACCATCGTCTTCAAGCTCCTGTAGGTTTTCAACTACCTCTAACGGAGCGCCTGTTCTGATTGCAAAGTCAATTAGCTCGTCTTTGGTAGCTGGCCAGGGAGCATCTTCAAGGTACGATGCAAGTTCGAGAGTCCAGTACATAATATTTTCGCCTATTAATGGTTACTTTACTTTTTTGCAAAAGTAAAAAATTTGACATCTTTTAAAAGCTTAAAGCGAAAAAAAGCAAAAATAATTGCCTGGTTAAAAATAATATTTCCCACAACCAAGCAACCACCTGTTTATCAAGTTATTACAGATATCACTTTATTGAAAATACGGTGACAAATCTTCCAGACGAACCTTAATTTCTACCTGTTCCAATCATTTCTTTCAACAGCCGTCCGTCGCCTCAAACCTTTTTGTAAATTCCCTGTTTCGTTCCTTAAATACCATTATTATGACTATCGAAGTTTGCGCGTACTCTCTTGAATCCTGCATTAACGCACAAGCCGGAGGTGCTGGCCGCATTGAGCTTTGCGGCGGGCTGGGTGAAGGCGGAACTACCCCCAGCGCCGGTCTGATTGAAATCGTCAAACAGTATATAGAAATCCCTCTTTATGTAATGATCCGGCCACGCGGTGGTGACTTTGTCTATGATTTTTTTGAAGAAGAAATCATGAAAAAAGACATTGATGTAGCTAAAAAGCTGGGCGCAAATGGCGTTGTGCTTGGGATACTTAATGCAGAGGGGCAAGTTGATGTGCAACGTACGAAAGCGCTGGTGGACTATGCCGCTCCAATGAAAGTAACATTCCACCGTGCATTTGACCTCACACCTGATCCGCACAAAGCATTAAAGGCGGTAATAGAAACCGGCGCTGAAAGAATCCTGACCTCAGGTCAGAAAGCCAGCGCCATTCAGGGGATTGACCTGCTAGCAGCACTTGCAAAGGAAGCAAACGGCAAAATCGAGATTATGGCCGGAGGCGGAGTAAATCCTGAAAATGCCGCTGAGCTGGCCGCAGCCGGCGTACATTCCCTGCACCTTACCGCAAAAGCATTCCGTCCGGCCAGACAGAAATACTTCCCGGCAGCCGTTTCAATGGCGGGTGAAATTCCTGATGAACGTTCGGTGCTTTATAGTAAGCTTGAAGTGATAGAAGCTATGGTTCAAGTAGTTTCGTAGTCAAAAAGACCTTTTTCTGCAAAAGTGTCCCCTCTCTATGAAGATTGTTAAAGCGATTGTTTCTTTGGCCATTGCCATAGCCCTGATTTATTTTCTCGACAAACCCCTCGGACCTGCTCCTGCACTGGGACCATTCCTGAGCCCATTCACGGGATTCAGCCAAAATGGTGAAGATGCCTCGGGTTCAGACACTGAATTGGTACTTAAACTCGATAGTCTGCAAAGCGAAGTGATCATCCGCTTTGACGACACCGGCGTGCCGCACATTTTTGCAAGAAACGATTTCGACCTGTTCTACGCCCAAGGCTATATCACAGCCAGAGACCGGTTGTGGCAAATGGACTTGCAAATTCGTGCTGCTTCGGGCAGGCTGTCGGAGATACTCGGCAAGGTAACGCTTGAAATGGATCTGCAGAGCCGCCGGCTCGGAATGGGCTATGGAGCTGAGGCAAACTTCAAAATGGCCATGAGCGAACCGCAGTCGCGCACCGCGTTGCTGGGCTACACTGCCGGAGTAAATGCGTACATCAGGCAGCTTGCGCCCAAAGATTATCCTATCGAATTCAAGCTGCTGGGCTACAAACCCGAGCCTTGGAAGCCGATTAATACCATGTACATGCTCGAACAAATGACGCTCACCCTTGCCGGGCGCTCGAATGAGACAGGTATGACAGAGTTGCTTCAAAAATATGGTAAACAGGTAATCGATCAGGTTTTCCCCGATTATCCGCTATTGCAGGAAAGCCCCATTATTCCGTCAGGCACAAAATGGGATTTTAAACCAATTGCCATTCCTGAAAAACTGACTTCAACCGACAGTGTTAATTCCGGATCGCACCTAACTCAAAAACTTAGTTTACCAGCGAAAAGGTTTGAAAAAGTAGAAGGGATCGGAAGCAATAACTGGGCGGTCAGCGCTGAGAAATCCATTACCGGCTACCCGATCCTGGCCAATGATCCGCACCTGGAACTCACACTCCCCTCGATCTGGTACCAGGTACAGCTGCATACGCCCGAGATGAATGTGTATGGCGTTTCTTTGCCAGGTATCCCCAGTGTTATTATCGGCTTCAATCAAAATGTAGCCTGGGGAGTTACCAATGTGGACGCTGACGTTTATGATTTATACAAAATCAAATTCAAAGACAGCAGCAGGAAGCAATATTGGCATGAAAACCAATGGAAAAACACCCGCATCAGGAAAGAAGTGGTTTATATCAAAGGTGAAAAATCACCTGTGACAGAAGAGGTGGTTTACACCCACCACGGGCCGGTTACCGAAATGGACAATACTTCGAAGCAGCCCGACCTGGCGATCCGCTGGATCGGGCACGAGCCTGGCAACAGCTTCATGACATTTTACCAGCTGAATAAGGCAAAGAATTATGACGATTACCGAAGTGCATTAACCAGATACGTGGGGCCCGCGCAGAATTTCGTTTTCGCGGACAACAGCAAGAACATCGCCATTACCGTGAATGGAAAGATGCCTGTTAAATACAAGGAGCAAGGTAAATTCATTCTCGATGGTACCGATCACCGGAACGACTGGCAGGGATGGATTCCGGCTGAACAGAACCCTTACGTCAAAAATCCTGAGAGAGGATTTGTGAGCAGTGCCAATCAATCGAGTACAGACACGACTTATCCTTATTATATCAACTGGGTTTTCGCACCTTCCGAACGCGCGATCCGAATCAACGAACGCTTGCAGGCTATGACACAGGCGAATGCAGACAGCCTCCGTGCTTTGCAAAACGACAATTTCAGTGTCCTCGCCAGAACCATTTTGCCCAAACTTCTGGAAGTACTATCCACAACGGCATTATCTCCGTCTGAAAAAGCGGCCAAGATCATTTTAGCCAATTGGAACTACCAGAATGCACCAAACTCGGTTGCTGCTTCCATATTCGAAGAATGGATACCTGCATTACGAAATGCGATATGGAGCGATGAATTCGGATCTGAGCTGCCAAGCCGGGACCGGACGTTGTATTTGCTTTTGAAACAAACGGAAGAAAAATGGTTTGATAACATTACTACTTCTAATAAAGAGACAATGCCGGACATTGTTTACGGCAGCTTTAAAGCTACGCTTGACAGCCTGAAAGCGCGACACGGAACCATGAGCCCTACCTGGCAGTGGTCGAAAGTAAAAGGTACCGAAATCCGGCATTTGAGCAGAAGCCTGAAATCCTTTAATGCACCTCCCATTACGACCGGAGGCGGCAGTAGTATCGTCAATGCGATCACAAAACGGAATGGACCTTCATGGAGAATGGTCGTCGAGCTCGGGCCGACGCCGCGCGCCTACGGTATCTATCCAGGCGGACAATCCGGAAATCCGGGTAGCCCATATTACCTTAATATGCTTGGTAAATGGGAGAAGGGGGAATTGAATGAACTGCTCTTCCTCAATGCACCCGACCAGCAACATTCCCGCCTTACAGCCCGGATCACCCTTCAAAAGAAATAAAGATGAACTTCCTCGTCATTCTGATCATCACGGCCATACTGCAATTCTTCGCTCCCTGGTGGGTAGTCGCCATTGTCCCGTTTGTAGTTCACCTGTGGTGGCCCACAGCGGCTTTCAAATCATTTTGGATCAGCTTTCTGGCAATTTGCGTGTTGTGGCTGGGTTACGGCTACTATTTTCACCTGATATCAAACGGCGCGATTTCAGACCGGATTGCGCAGATATTTTTCCTGCCTGACGGCCTTTTACTACTGCTTGTGAGCGGCATAATCGGTGGACTTGTGGGCGGATTCGGAGGGTTATCGGGATTCCTGATCCGCGACATTTTCGTGCGGAATGCAGAAAGTTAAGCCACTGCAAAAATGCCTTTTTAAGGTTCTATAAGATTCATTGTACTTAAACACAAATCCTTATCTTTGCGGCTCATGCAAAAAAATTAAACCTTAAAGACGTGAACAATAATACTTCGTTGATCTGGAACATTGTGCTTTCATTGGCTGTAGCCGTACTTTTCTTCCTTCACTTTTCAAGTAAATCGTCGGGCGATGCCGGCGTAGCAGCAGACGGTAATGTAGTGGCAGGCCGCAAGACAGTTTATGTTCAGGTAGATTCTCTTTTGAAAAATTACGAGTTCTTCAAAGACACAAGAAAGGAACTTGAAAACAAGAACTTCCAGCTGGAAAACGAATTGAATACCAAAGGTCGCTCTCTGCAGAATGAAGTTGCATTCTTTCAGCAAAAAGCGCAGACTATGACACCCGAGCAAGCAAGATCCACTGAGGCGCAGCTGATGAAAAAACAGCAGGATTTAATGGCGTACCGCGATCAGTCGGCACAAGCATTGGGCCAGGAAGAAGCTAAGAAAAATGAAGAGCTTTATAAAAACATCCGCTCTTACATTGAGAAATATAATAAGGAAAATGGTTTTGAGTACGTCCTTGGTTACTCACTTGGAGGCGGAATCCTTTTTGCAAATCCTTCGCTGGATGTTACGCAGAAAATTCTGGACGGCTTGAACAAAGAATATAAATCATCAGGCAAACCGGCAGCAGCAGATTCTACCAAGAAATAAGCTGGCAGGTTACCAACAAAAAAGGTGTCGGTTCAATGGAACCGACACCTTTTTTGTTGCTTATTAAATCTATTAGACAGCCGAAGAAGAAAACTTCGCGCCGATATATTCGCGGTTCATACGCGCAATGTTCACCATGCTAATTTCTTTCGGGCATTCAGCCGAACATGCCCCTGTATTGGTACAAGCTCCAAAACCCTCCGCATCCATTTGCGCTACCATTTTCTCAGCACGGATACTGCGCTCTGCCTGACCTTGTGGCAACAATGCAAGCTGAGAGATCTTTGCAGATACAAACAACATCGCAGAAGCATTTTTACAAGCAGCTACACAAGCACCGCATGCAATGCAGGCTGCCGCTGAAAATGCCTCGTCAGCCGCTTCCTTCGGAACTGGCAAACTGTTGGCATCCTGCGCATTTCCTGTGTTTACAGAAATAAAACCTCCTGCTGAAATCACGCGGTCAAATGCATCACGATCCACAACCAGGTCTTTGATAACCGGGAATGCCGCCGCTCTCCATGGCTCTACTACGATCGTATCTCCATCGTTGAAAGAACGCATGTGCAACTGGCAGGTTGTAACTCCTTTCAGCGGACCGTGCGGTCGTCCATTGATAAACATTGAGCAAGCTCCGCAAATACCTTCCCTGCAGTCGTGGTCAAATGCAACCGGTTCTTTTCCTTCTTCAATGAGTTGTTCGTTTAACACGTCGAACATTTCAAGGAATGACATATCAGGGGAAACTTTATCCAGCTTGTAGTCTTCAAAACCGCCCGCTGTATCTTTATTACTTTGTCTCCAGACTTTCAGAGACAAACTCATATTTCCTTCCATATCTATCTTATTCTTTATGCTGTGATAAATTGTACACCCGGACAATATCCGGCTTTACTAATTATTTGTAACTCCTCTGGGCAATCTTAATGTTCTCGTAAATCAGTTCCTCTTTGTGAAGCTCCCACTGCTCAACTCCCTTGTGCTCCCACGCAGACACGAACATATAATTATCATCGTCGCGCATTGCTTCTCCTTCTTCGGTCTGGAACTCTTCACGGAAGTGTCCGCCACAAGATTCGTTCCTGGTCAAAGCATCAATACACATCAGCTCACCTAATTCAATAAAGTCGGCTACGCGGTTGGCTTTATCAAGCTCCGGATTGAAGTAGGTAGCTGTTCCCATTACTTTTACATCCCTCCAGAATTCTTCTCTCAGCTGACGTATTTCTACGATTGCTTCCTTCAACCCTTTTTCATTACGCGCCATTCCACACTTATCCCACATGATCTTACCCAACCGGCGGTGGAATAATTCAGGAGATGTATTACCCTGAATGCTCAACAGTTTTTCAATTCTGTCCCGCACTTCTTTCTCCGTTTGAACAAACGCTTCATGGTCGGTAGAGATTTTACCTGTTCTGATTTCATTAGCCAGATACGCTCCGATGGTGTAAGGGATCACAAAGTATCCGTCGGCTAAACCCTGCATCAAAGCGGAAGCACCGAGACGGTTTGCTCCGTGGTCAGAGAAGTTGGCCTCACCTAATGCATATAACCCTGGTACGGTTGTCATCAGGTTATAGTCAACCCAAAGTCCGCCCATTGTATAGTGAACAGCCGGGTAAATACGCATTGGAACTTCGTAAGGATCCTCACCCGTAATCTGCTTGTACATGTCAAACAGGTTACCATATTTTTCTTTCACCACCGCTTTACCCCAGGCAATAATATCTGAATGGGATGCATTATGGATGTTGTTTTTATTTGCTTCTGCCTTACCGTAACGCTCAACCGCAGCAGCGAAATCGAGGTAAACGGCCAGCTTGGAAGTTCCTACTCCGTAGCCTGCATCGCAACGCTCCTTAGCCGCACGCGACGCAATGTCACGGGGAACAAGGTTACCAAATGCAGGGTAACGTCTTTCAAGATAGTAATCACGCTCTTCTTCCGGAATTTCATTACCCGGACGATTGTCGTTCTTAGCTTTTGGTACCCAGATCCGTCCATCGTTCCGCAGCGATTCAGACATCAGCGTCAGCTTAGACTGGTGCTCACCAGATACGGGGATACACGTCGGGTGAATTTGGGTAAAGCAAGGGTTTCCGAAGAATGCACCGCGTTTGTGCGCTTTCCATGCGGCGGTAACGTTACTTCCCATTGCATTGGTAGAAAGGTAGAATACGTTACCGTAACCTCCCGAGCAAAGCAATACAGCGTGACCTGCATGTCTTTCCAGCTCACCTGTAACCAGGTTTCTTGCAATGATACCGCGGCATTTACCGTCAATATTTACGATATCCAGCATTTCGTGGCGGTTGTACATTTTAACTGTACCCATACCAACCTGACGCTGCAGACCTGAATACGCGCCGAGCAACAACTGCTGACCGGTTTGTCCGGCAGCATAAAATGTTCTCTGAACCTGCGTTCCACCGAAAGAACGGTTGGAAAGCAAACCGCCGTACTCACGTGCAAAAGGCACACCGGCAGCTACACACTGGTCAATAATACTACCGGAAACTTCGGCAAGGCGGTGCACATTTCCTTCTCTTGCGCGGTAGTCACCTCCTTTGATTGTATCATAAAAAAGACGGTAAACCGAGTCCCCGTCATTTTGATAGTTTTTGGCAGCATTGATACCTCCCTGCGCTGCAATGGAGTGCGCACGGCGTGGTGAATCCTGGAAGCAGAAAGCTTTTACCTTATATCCAAGCTCAGCCAGTGTGGCAGCTGCAGAAGCGCCTGCCAGACCGGTACCAACAACGATAATTTCAAGATTACGTTTATTCGCGGGATTTACCAGCGGCACCGAAGAACGGTATTTGCTCCATTTAGTTTCGAGCGGTCCCTGAGGTATTTTGGCATCCAGACGAGATGAAGTCGCCATATAAATTTTATTTAATCGAAATTAGAAATGAAAGAATCACCGGTATTACCGGTACTCGTTTATTTGACCCAACCCAAATACATCGCGATCGGCATCAAGGCAAAAAGAAGAGGCACAACGATCGAAAAAGCTGTTCCTATAAATGAAATCAAACCATTGTACTTCACGTGGTTCGCTCCCAATGTCTGGAAAGCGCTTTTGAATCCGTGCAGCAAATGCCAGAACAATGAGATACAACCCAACACATAAATCAACACAACCCACTCATTCTGAAATATATCCAGCATCATCTGATACAAGTTCAGCTCCTCGCCTGTGGCAAACTGGTTGGAACGGTTGGGAATCCAGAAATGCGCCGTGTGGATAACAAGAAAGATCAGCAGCAACGTGCCCAGCAATCCCATACTTCTGGAATACCAGGTACTGTTTGCAGAAGCATTAGTGACTGCATACCCGATCGGACGTGCTTCTCTGTTGTTTTTCCATAAAATAAGGCCGTCGGCAATGTGGATCAGGAAACCTGCAACCAATCCGATTTCCAGTGTCCTGATGATCGGGTTAGTACCCATGAAATGACCCCAGTGAGTGAAAGTTTCTCCGCCATCATTATAGAAGATCATCGCATTGATGGTGGCATGAATGACCAGAAAGACAATTAAAAAAAGACCGGTAAGAGCCATCAGAAGCTTTTTCCCGATCGAGCTCGTTAACGTTTGTGAAAACCACGACATATGAAACACAAATGGTTTTAGTGCAAAAAAATGAGGTATATTTAGAACCATTCAAAGGTATATCACAAACGCTCGTCAGGCAAAAAAACCTGTCCATTTTTGCTGAATGGGGTATTATTTATAATCATTATTAAGAAATTTCTGATCCCGGCAAGCGAGTGCTAATCAGTGTGTTCGAAACAGCCTTAGAACACCGAAAAACCTACTTTTGTTTGATAATACCGTACACATTTTATAGCAAGAATTTCGTTGAGAGTTCAGGTCAGACTATTATCTATTCTTATATGTCACGTACTTTACGTTCCCTTCTATCATTAATCAGTTTTATCGTTCTGCTGTTTTCTGTTTCCGAGGTAAAAGCCACCCACTTCCGGGCGGGGGAAATAACAGCGAAAAGGTTATCAGGACTGACTTACGAAATTAAGCTGTCTGCCTATTTCGACGTTTCGCCTCCTGGCAAGACTGCCGCTGACGCAGCTATCAATGTTGATTTCTTCTTCGGAACTGATGGTCCGCGCCGCGTTGACCGCATACCCAGCGCAATAAGGAACATCGGCAACAATACCACTTACAACGAGTACGTCACCACTTACACATTTCCGGCCGCCAGTACCTACGAGATTTCCGTAAGGATGGAAAACCGGAATGCAAATACAGTTAACCTCAACAACGGAGTGCAGACCGACAGGCTCAACTTCTTTGTCCACAGTACACTTGAAATCAACTCGCAATTCGGCCCGAACCAAACTCCCGTTTTACTGAACCCGCCGATTGATCTTGCGGCAGTAGGACAGCGTTACATTCACAATCCCAATGCATTTGATGCCGATGGCGATAGTCTTGCGTATAAACTCTTCGTTCCTCAGCAAAGTAATGGCGGTGGAGTTGGAATCAACATTCCGTACGCCGCCCCCAATGCAATCGGCGCGCCGGGCCGCACTGAGGCAGGTGCTTCACCCGCTAATTTCAGCATCAATGAACTCACAGGTGACCTTGTCTGGGATGCGCCTGCATTGAAGGGACAGTATAATGTCGCCTTTATCGTGGAAGAATGGAGGGATGGTATATTAATCGGCCAGATTGTTCGGGATATGCAGATTTTGGTCGAAGACGCCCGTAATGACCGCCCGTTAATGGACCCGCTGAATGACATCTGTGTGGAAGCAGGTACTTTCATCAACCAGCAGATCAGGGCCACTGACAAGAATGGTGACAGGCTTACACTTACTTCCACCGGAGGGGTGTACCAGAGTGCATTGGTACCGCCTGCCCTGGCTGCATTCACTGTCCCCCAGCAAGGTTCGCAGAACACCGTCGTGGGCCAGTTTACCTGGCAGACTTCCTGCAACCACATCCGGATGGAACCCTATGATGTGCTCTTCAAGGTAGAAGATGCCCCGGCAAGTGGTACCCCCAACCCGNTGTGTGGAAGCAGGTACTTTCATCAACCAGCAGATCAGGGCCACTGACAAGAATGGTGACAGGCTTACACTTACTTCCACCGGAGGGGTGTACCAGAGTGCATTGGTACCGCCCGCCCTGGCTGCATTCAATGTCCCCCAGCAAGGTTCGCAGAACACCGTCGTGGGACAGTTTACCTGGCAGACTTCCTGCAACCACATCCGGATGGAACCCTATGATGTGCTCTTCAAGGTAGAAGATGCCCCGGCAAGTGGTACCCCCAACCCGTCTTTGTTCCGCAAGCTCGTCGATATGACGACCCTGAACATCCGTGTCTACGGGCCTAAGCCCACCGGGCTGGTTGCCGTMGCGGCCACTGACCCGGCAGGTACTGCTTACAGGCTCAACTGGGCAGCCTATAAATGCCAGGTACAAGGCGCAAGGGTGGTTATTTACAGAAAAGAAGGGTGTACCGACATCCCTGAGGACGTTTGTATCACGGGTATACCCGCAGGATCAGGTTATGAGGAAGTAGCCCGCGTGCCGGTCACACAAACCACTTACCTGGACAATAACAATGGCGCAGGGCTCAGGCCGGGCGTTTCGTACAGCTACCGTTTGGTGGTCATTTTCCCAAGGCCGGGCACCAATGGTTCTGAGCCGGGAAGCCTGGTAGGCGGAGGGGAAAGTGTCGCTTCCGACGAGTTCTGTCTCAAACTGCCTTTGCTCATGCCGGTCATCACCAATGTAACTGTTGATTCTACCAGCGAGACAAGGGGAGTGATCACCGTTAAATGGACTAAACCAGCTGCTGCTGCCGGGCTGCCGGCACAGTACCGCCTCTACCGCGCCGTGGG
This sequence comes from Dyadobacter sp. Leaf189, assembly GCF_001424405.1. Classification (GTDB taxonomy): domain Bacteria; phylum Bacteroidota; class Bacteroidia; order Cytophagales; family Spirosomataceae; genus Dyadobacter. Next base: position 171,791 of record NZ_LMPS01000001.1, on the reverse strand, counting down.
ACAGAGCGGGGCTNGCGGGCAGCTCGTCAAGTTTGATGAGACAAAAACAGCCAGCAGTGTACGCCTTGAACAGGGCGCGGCCGAGCCAGGCAAGATCCGCGTCAACTGGTCGGCACTTGTGCCCTGGGACAATACCAACCGCGTACACAGGATATACAGAGAAGACAAAACCAAGCCTGGTACTTTCAACCGCATTGCCGACTGGAAAGTGGATGGTACAGGATCGTTTACTTTTGTCGATGACGGCGTTGACAGGTATGCTGCCGACGGGACTGCCAGCATTACCATCAACAACGATTCTACGTACTGCTACAAAGTAGAAACGGTGGGCTCTTACAACAACAGCCAGATCAGGCCTGCTGTACTTTACAACTTCTCGCAAATACTGTGTGTATCTTCTTCGGATACCACCAAGCCTTGCCCGCCTGTGCTGGCACTTGAYCCRCTCAACTGTGATTCGTTACAAGCACACCCGGACGCATTCTGCGACTCGCCTACATTTACCAACCACCTCTCGTGGACCTAYCCGCAGCAGGCAGACGGTAAAGAATGCGACGCGGCAGTGACCGCTTACAGGGTCTACTATGCCCGCTATGAAGATGAGACACCTGCCCTGATCGCAACAGTGACTATCCCGCCTGCACCGCTGGCAACAGAGTACGACCATACCGGYCTTACTTCCTTTGCAGGCTGCTACTATGTGACGGCCGTCAACAGGTTTGGTGCGGAGAGTGCCCCCAGCAATACCGTGTGCAAGGACAACTGCCCGATGTATGTGCTGCCCAATGTGTTTACACCAAATGGGGACACGAAAAACGATGTGTTCCAGCCTTATGAATGCCCTGCTTTTGTGCAGTCCATGGAGTTTACTGTCTTCAACAGGTGGGGTGCCAAGGTGTTCTCTACCACCGATGTGGCACGCGCGTGCGGCCGTGAACCGACNCTTACTTCCTTTGCAGGCTGCTACTATGTGACGGCCGTCAACAGGTTTGGTGCGGAGAGTGCCCCCAGCAACACCGTGTGCAAGGACAACTGCCCGATGTATGTGTTGCCCAATGTGTTTACACCAAATGGGGACACGAAAAACGATGTGTTCCAGCCTTATGAATGCCCTGCTTTTGTGCAGTCCATGGAGTTTACTGTCTTCAACAGGTGGGGTGCCAAGGTATTCTCTACCACCGATGTGAACATCAACTGGAACGGAAAAACCAATGCAGGAAAAGACCTCGCAGCAGGGCAGTAYTACTACGAAGCAAGGGTCCGTTTTGAATCAGCTAAAAGAGAAAGCGAGCAAACTATCCTGAAAGGATGGGTACAGCTTATCAGGTAAGGCACGATTATATGTGTCTTTTTTCTTTCGAGATCAAGTATTTCCTTTGTAGCCCGCGCATGATGCGCGGGCTTTTTATTTAATGTGAGCAACCTAAAATTCAGAAACTATGAAGACGGCATATATTTTTCCCGGACAGGGATCGCAATTCAAGGGAATGGGATTTGACCTTTACCAATCCTCAGACTCTGCCAAAGCACTATTTGAAAAGGCGAACGAGGTACTTGGCTTCGAAATTACGAAGGTGATGTTTGAAGGTTCGGATGAAGACTTAAAACAAACTGCTGTAACCCAGCCTGCCATTTTTATTCATTCCGTGGTATTGGCAAAGATCAGCACCGACTTCAACCCGAATATGGTCGCTGGTCACTCGCTGGGGGAATTTTCAGCATTGGTTGCCGCTGGTGTATTGTCTTACGAAGAAGGCCTGCTGCTTGTTTCCAAACGTGCTTCGGCAATGCAGAAAGCCTGCGAAATCCGTCCATCGACAATGGCTGCCATTCTGGGATTGCCTGATCAGGTGATCGAAGAAGTTTGTGCAGGTATTACTGACGAGATTGTGGTTCCAGCCAATTATAACTGTCCCGGACAGGTCGTTATCTCAGGCTCTGTGGAAGGCGTTGAGAAAGCGTGCGAGCTGCTTAAAGCAGCAGGTGCCAAACGTGCTTTGATCCTGCCGGTAGGCGGCGCATTCCATTCTCCGTTGATGGAGCCGGCGCGTGAAGAGCTGGCTGAGGCAATTCATGCTGCCCAATTCGAGCCCCCTGTTTGCCCTATTTATCAAAATGTAAATGCGAGGCCGGCTACGGAGGTTACCGTGATCAAGGAGAACCTGATTTCTCAGCTTACAGCGCCTGTAAGATGGACGCAGTCTGTGGAGCAAATGGCAGCCGATGGGGCCGAAATGTTTATCGAATGCGGCCCGGGAAAAGTGTTGCAGGGACTGGTTAAGAAGATCTCTCCAACCGCATTGCTGCAAAGTATTTAATTTTTTTGCGCAAAAGCTTGACAACTTAATCTCGTCACATTACTTTTGCACCACTGTTTACGGTTTTGGCCGATGGTGTAATGGTAACACAGGACATTTTGGTTGTCTTATTCAGGGTTCGAGTCCTTGTCGGCCAACAGTAACTTAAAGAGCTCAGTTTTCTGAGCTCTTTTTTTGTTTCCCACAAATTCATACCCACTTCTTGGGATTTCTGCCAACCAGGCCCTCTCCTTTTTAAGAATGTGTACAAATTACAACATTCAAATCCCTTCATAACTGCTAAAAAGGCACAATAGACGCTGTTTTTGGATGTTTTATATACCAATCCTTCGATTTGGTTACTTACCATATTTGGATACTATAAAATTTCCAGATGAAATATTACATTTATATGTTTTAACCTAAACAGCACCCATATGAAAATTGACAAAATCAAAAAGCGTGACCGAGAGCGGACCAAGAGTAAGATACTCAAGGCAGTAGGAGATGTAATTGAGCAGCATGGAACCGAAAAAGTGGGGGTTAACCTCATTGCCCGCACAGCCGGTGTCAACAAAGTTCTTATTTACCGGTATTTCGAAAGCGTAGACGGGCTCATGGAGCAGTACGTAAAATCCGGTGAGTACACTTCCACCAGCAGTACCGATTACATCGACAACATCCCAGAACTGGGCCCGGAGGAGCGCGCTGAGGCATTGAATAACCTTATGCAGACATTCATGAAGGACCTTCGTGAAAGAAAAGCGACACGCGACCTTTTAAGGTGGGAAATTGGCACGGGCAAATCCATGCTTTCTGACGCCAGAAATCAAACGGCTCACAAAATCCTGGGCAAGATAGGCGAGCTTCCCAATTTTAATGATACCAGTGCGCTGGTCTCCTTCCTCTCTGCCGGAATCTACTTTATGACCCTTTCCACCGACTATCGCCAAAAAATGATCGACGTGGACCTGCATTCAGACGACGGCTGGAAACGCATTGAACGAATTATTGAACGTATCATTACAGATATCAGAAACTAGCCCGCAACGCTGCTATCGCAATTTTAAACAACCATAACCTATATTTGCCCGTTCATATATGATAATACTGATACTTTCTGAATAGGCCTTGCCAGTGTTGACGGGCTATATAATATGAGTGTTTTAAAGAAGCTAGCGGGGGAAACCGCCATGTACGGGATCAGCACTATGCTGGGCCGTTTTCTGAACTACCTGCTGGTTCCCCTTCATACCGGGCTGTTTAAACCCGAGCAGATCGCCGCACAAGGTCAATTGTACGCCTACGCAGGGTTGACAATGGTTATTTATACTTTTGGAATGGAAACAGCCTTCTTCCGCTTTGCGAGACAGGAGGCAGATCGAAAAACCTACTATAATCTCATTTTAAGTGCAGTAATGCTGGTCAGCCTGTTTTTTTCCGGGCTGATCTTCATTTTTGCACCCCAGCTTGCCGAGGCAATCCGCTATCCTGAAAGCGCCAATATTGTCAGGATGTTTGCGGCCATTATGGCGACTGACGCGATTATTGCTATTCCATTTGCCAGGCTGAGGCTGGAAGGAAAAGGTAAAAAGTTCGTGACAGTGCGCCTTGCGAACATCGTTATTACCATTCTGCTGAACCTCTTTTTCCTGATCGTTTGCAGGGATATTTATCAGGGTAAATATCTGTCGATGCTGAAACCTGCGATAGACCTGTTCTACAATCCCGCTCATGCCCCGGATTACATTGTTTTTGCCAATCTGATCGCCAACCTCCTCTTCTTTGTCTCACTTCGCAAAGAGTTTGCCGGGTTCAGGTTTGTTTTTGACAAAACCCTCTTTCAACCTGTCTGGGTATATGCTTTTCCAATTCTGATTATGAATGCGGGTGGGGTGATCAATATGCTTTTTGACCGTACATTCATCCAGTTCTTACTTCCCGACGGCTTTTATCCGGGTCGCAGTACCAAAACAGCAATTGGTATCTATGTGCAATGCTATAAGCTTTCCATCTTCATGAACCTGGCTATCCAGGCATTCAAATATGCCGCAGAACCATTCTTTTTTACAAAAGGAGAAGACAAGAATGCCCCGCCGATATTCGCAAAAGTGACAAAATACTTTATCATTATCTGCGCGTTGATGTGGGTTGGTATCTCCTTGAATCTCGACTTGTTCGCTGAAATATTCCTGAAACAAAAGATTTACCATGAAGGCTTGCCGGTAGTACCCTGGCTGCTCGCGGGATATTTCTTCCTGGGGATTTACTATAATGTTGCAACCTGGTTTAAGCTGACAGATCAGACGCAATATGGAACCTGGTTCACATTGACCGGAGCCTGCATTACCATTCTCACGAGTTTCCTTTTGGTACCGCAAATCGGCTACCTTGGCTTCGCAATAGCTTTTGCATTGTCGGGATTGGTGATGCTTGTCCTGTGCTATTATTACGGACAGAAGTTTTATCCGGTACCTTACGATGTGAAATCCGCGGTAGGCTACCTGGCAGGCGGCGGGGTCTTGATCTTTCTTTCTTCCCTCGTAAAAATACCTGAGCTCTGGTTGTCCGCTACGCTGCACATTATCCTCTTCGGACTGTTTGCTGCCGTTGTGTTTATATTGGAAAGGAAAAATCTTCCTGCATTGAGGAAATAATAAAGGCTAGCTATGGCTGCATTTCACGCAGCAACTTATTGGAGAAAAGGAATTCTTTAAGCTCGGGGACGGGGGTTTTGGTTATATCTGAATTGACACCTTCCCACAACTTGTCTCCCTGGTACAAGAACATAATGTTCTGGCCAATCTCCATCACCGAATTCATATCGTGTGTGATAATAATCGTGGTGATCTGATATTCTTCGGTGATCTCTTTGATCAGCTCGTCAATCTTTACCGAAGTAAGCGGATCAAGGCCCGAATTCGGCTCATCACAAAAAAGATACATCGGGTTCATGACGATAGCCCGCGCAATTCCTACGCGCTTTTTCATTCCACCGCTGATTTCGGAAGGCATTCTTTTGGCAGCTGCTTCCAGGCCAACCCTTTGAAGACAGAATGCTACCCGCTCCTGTTTTTCCTGCGTGGACTGATCCGTCAGCATATCCAATGGAAAGCGCACATTTTCCTCAACCGTTTTAGAGTCAAAGAGCGCGCCGCCCTGAAAAAGCACTCCCATTTCGCGGCGAATCGACTGTTGTGTTTCCTTATCGCTGTTATAGAAGTCGCGGCCGTCGTAAATTACATTACCCTGATCCGGCTTTACGAGGCCGATCATGCATTTGAGTAAAACACTTTTTCCGGTCCCGCTCCCGCCGATAATCAGGTTGGTCTCCCCTTTCTTGAAAGTTGCGGAAATGCCTTTTAAAACCTGTTTTCCGTTGAAAGCTTTGGAAATATTATTGATCTCGATCATTGCTTGCTGAATTGATAGCCCAGGCTAAATTATAACAGGAGTTGTGCAAGTAAATAATCCGCAATTAATACGGAGATACAGCTACTCGTTACCGCGCCAGTGCTTGCTTTGCCCACTTCCAAAGCTCCACCTTGTGTAAAAAATCCTTTATATGAAGATATCGTTGCGATCAGAAAACCGAATACAAACGGTTTTACACACATAAAGAAGATATTATATGGAACAAAGGAATCCCTTATCCCCTCCAGATAATCTCTTTCTGAAATCACGCCGGTTAATGTTCCGGCAAGATACCCTCCGAAAATATTCAGGAATCCGGCGAATATAACAAGCATTGGAAACGTCAACATCGCAGCAATTACCTTCGGCAACACCAGATATGCCGCTGAATTGATCCCCATTACTTCCAATGCATCTACCTGTTCAGTGATCCGCATAGTACCCAGCTCACTGGCAATATTGGAGCCCACCTTTCCCGCCAGCACAATGCAGGTAATCGTCGGCGCAAGTTCAAGTATCGACATATCCCGCACGATTAATGCAACCGTAGAAACCGGAATAATCGGGCTAACCAGGTTGTAGGCGGTCTGAATGCAGGAAACCGCACCGATAAATGTGGAAACAATCGCAACAATGAAGACCGAACTCACCCCGATTCCCACGCATTCCTCCATCAGACGCCGCCAATAAACAGACAGCTTTTCACCTCTCGAGAATATTGTCCCTAGAAAAATAAAGTATTTCCCGATTACAGACATAATCTTAATAGTATTCAATATTTTCGGGAAAATTAGGCAAAAAAAGAAGCATTTAGAAAAATGAATCAATTAGCGGTAGTTACCGGTGGCACAAAGGGAATCGGCCGGGCGGTAATTGAGCGATTTCTGCAAGGCGGATTTGATGTGGTCACCTGCGCGAGGAATAATGACGATCTGCTGCAGCTTAAAAGTCAATGCAACCAAACTTACCCGGGAAGCGAAGTCTCCATCTTTCAGGCCGACTTGTCCGAACGTTCTCAGGTGAATGCATTCCTTGATTTTATTAAGTCTCAAAACCGTTTTCCAGAGGTACTTATTAACAATACCGGCGTATTTATTCCCGGACAGGTACACAATGAAGAAGAAGGTGTTTTAGAGAAAACGATTAACACCAACCTTTACAGCGCCTACCACCTCACACGAGGATTGCTGCCAGAAATGACAGCCGCGAGAAAAGGGCATATTTTTACACTTTGCTCCACCGCGAGCATTATCGCATATCCAAACGGAGGTTCTTACTGTATATCCAAATTTGCGCTTTACGGGATGACGAAAGTGCTCAGGGAAGAAATGAAGCCCCACAATGTGAAAGTAACCGCAGTGATTCCGGGAGCTACATTGACCGATAGCTGGAAAGGGACTGATTTACCGGAAGAACGGTTTATTGATCCAAAGGACGTTGCAGAGGCAATCTGGTCAACTTACTCGCTTTCCGGACGCACAGTTGTTGAAGAAATATTGATCCGCCCGCAGTTGGGAGACCTGGATTGATTAGTGTACAAAGCGCATTTTTAGTAAATTGCCGCATTTTTAAAATTATTTATTAAAACCTTTAGCTTTTTTCATGGAACAATACCTCGGTATAGACGTGGGCGGTACTAACGTAAAAATGGGAATCGTTGACGCTACGGATGGGAGAATTTCAAATTTTTATAGCCATGATACGGCCAGCTGGCGCAGCTCAGGACATTTCATTGAACGTTTGGGCGATGCAATCGCATTGCAGCTGGTCGAATATCCCGAGGTGAGACGAGTAGGTATCGGAGTTCCTGGACTGACTACCCGCGACCGGACTACATTAATTGAAATTACAGCAATTCCCGAAATAGATGGTATCGCGATCGTGCCTGACTTGAAAGCCCGCTTTCCAACACACGATTTTTACCTCGAAAATGACGCCAATGCAGCTGCATTGGGAGAGTACTATTTCGGAGAGGATAAATTGCCGGAAGATTACATTTTTGTGACGCTCGGAACCGGGATCGGCGGAGCAGCGATTATAGATAAGAAGGTTTTCAAAGGAGGCGGTGGTAATGCCATGGAGCCCGGACATATACCATCCAAAAACGGTAAGGTACTGGAAAGGAATATCGGCAAAAAAGAACTCCTCGACCTGGCTATTTCCATGCGTGCAGCCTATACAGGCACAACACAACTTCCTGCTGACGGTACTATCTCAACAACCGGCCTCGTAGCTGCAGCTTCGGGCGGTGACGAGCTTGCCAAGCAGGTATTCCAGGAAATGGGTTACTTGCTGGGAGAAGGACTGGTTTCAATGGTACGCATCCTGGATATTACTACAATTTTGATCGGCGGTGGCATTTCTGCTTCGTTTGAATTTATTTTGCCAGCAATTAACGAGCGCTTTCAATACTGGTTAACTCCTTATTATCTGAAAACAATCAGCATCAAGCGTGCTACATTGGCCAATGATGCAGGATTGCTTGGAGCGGCTTCGTTATGTTTTGATTGAGATACAGAGATTTACAACTTCATATTAGCCATACACGTTACTAGTCCCGGATGAAATTATCAGTCATAGTTCCTGCTTACAACGAAGAGAAGACCATTTGGAGAGTGCTGGAAAAGCTAAAATCCGTCGAGTTAATAAATGGTTTTCAGAAAGAAATTGTAATCATAAATGACTGTTCCTCAGATAATACCGAGGGAGTAGCACAAAGATTTATGGCTGAAAACCCCCTTTTGGAAGTAAGCTACTATCGTCACGAATACAATCAGGGAAAAGGAGCGGCGCTACATACCGGTTTCCGACGTGCTACCGGCGACTACATCATCGTGCAGGACGCAGATCTGGAGTATGATCCGCAGGAATTCAATATTCTGCTGAAACCTGTCGTCGAGGGTTACGCCGATGTAGTTTATGGCTCCCGCTTTATGGGCGGAAGGCCGCACAGGATCCTGTTTTTCTGGCACACGATCGGAAACAAATTCCTGACATTCCTGAGCAATATGTTCACTAACCTGAACCTGACGGATATGGAAACCTGCTACAAGCTTTTCAGGGCCGATTTGCTCAAGAACCTTTCACTTCACGAAAAACGCTTTGGCTTTGAGCCGGAAGTAACCGCAAAGATCTCCAAAATACCCAAGATCAGAATTTATGAAGTAGGTGTGTCTTATTACGGCCGTACCTACGAAGAAGGCAAAAAGATTAACTGGAAAGACGGTTTCCGCGCATTGTACTGCATTGTACGCTACGGATTAGGAAGCTGATTCTGACAATATATATAGTAACAAAAAAGGGTAGCGCTCGCTACCCTTTTTTGTTACTGCTTGATGATCTTACTGCTGATCATGGTCCCGTCGCCCTGATCTACTGTAAGAATGTAGAGGCCGGTCGGCATCGTTGAAATATCCATTTCATACCTGCTTTCAGATTTTAGCTGCGCATTGTGCACCAGCTGCCCGCGCGCATTGCTCAGCCGGATTTGTCCTTTCACCGGATTTTTGAACTCCACCTTTAAAGCCGCTGAAACAGGGTTAGGATAAATTTTCCAGAACATTTCGCGCGGTTCTGGTTTTACAGCCAGAAGCGGCAGCATTTTTACGGTCGTAGTTTTCACAAGCGACTGCGAGGTTTTGCTAAAAGCCTGAATGCGATAGCTGTAAGTTTCATCCGGAGAAACGTCTTTGTCCTCATAAGACAGCGTACTTCCATTGAATGTATCGATAGTTTTAAAGTCCGCATCATCGGGTCCTTTCTTTTCCAGCACATACTGGTCTGCGCCCGTGGATTGCCAGGAAACCAGCACACTGGCTAACTCGGATTCTTTGGCTTCAAAAACAGGGAATGTAATGATATTAGCAATAGCATACTCCTGGAAGGAAAATGCCCCCAAACCGCGTGCATTCGTCAGAAAAGGCCCATAATAGATCCTGATCTGCTCGCCTTTGTAAGCAGGAAGGTAGGTCAGCTTGCTCGCATTAGAGGCGCCCGCGAGCTTTAAGATAACCTTGTTGCCATTTGCAGAGCCTGATGCAATGCTTGCCGGCTTCGATTCGTCACCGTCAAAGTAAAAAACATCTTTCAACCCTTTAAGGAACTTCGTTCCACTGACATCGTCAATCAGCGTATCCTTTGGCCAGCGCAGGTTTTGTCCTTCTTCGAAAACCAGCGTTATTTCATCTTTTTGTTCAGATGAATAGTAAATCTTCTGCACATCCGGGCAATTTACATTACTGCTGTCAGCAGAACCGTACACTTTTGGTTTGAGGAAATTGTAAACCCTCCTCCCCAGTTCCTGATAGCCGGAAAGACTATAATGAATGCCGTCAAAACCAGGCAAGCCATTTACATTGAAATGATCCGTTTTGGGATAAATGTATTTGGTTTTCCGCTGAAACTCGCGGATCGTACCTGCTACGTAATACGGGTTAAAAAGTACAGGAATTTGAACGACCACAAACTTGTCAACCTGCGGGTAATCCTGCTGCCAGTATTTAAAAAGCTTGTCATATTCCTGCTCATAATTACGGATATCCTCCAAAGCTTCCTGCTCGCCCTGATACCAGAAGAAAGCACGAATGCGGCCAGCCCTGGCGGCTTTGATCCTCTGGTACAAAAAACCATATAAATTCGATGAGGCCGGATTTTCAGCATTGCGATCAGTGTGGTAGCGGATATACGAGCCGGGCAATGCACCGTTGATTACGCAGGTGGGAATGCTATCTTTCTCAAGAATGCGGCGCTGCATTTCCACGCCCCACGCGCCTGCGTAAGGCCACGACCACGAAGAAGGTATCCACATGGTATCGCCCAAAGTTTGTGCAGGGCTGTCATCGGGGGTTCTGCCCAGGGTGCGCGCGTATTTACTTGACCAATCTCCAAAATGGACCGCGGCCGCATTGGATTGTCCGCTGATTACGTAAAAATCGCCCGCAACGATTTCTGTTCGTTTTACAATCAGTACAGAATCATCTGTTTTACAAACATAAAATGCGAATTCATAATCCGCCATTTCAGCTTTGATCTTTGGTTTCAGCTCAAAATTGGCGAAACTCTGACCGGCATAATCCAACTTTTGCTGCTGCAAGCCAACCTGCTTTCCATTACGGAAAGTAACCACCGACATGTGGTCCCAGCCTGTTGCTTCGATTTTTCCTGCAAAGGGAACTTCGGCTACATTATTGTCATCGCGCGCGAACAGCTGCATATCCTTAGGCAGCTTGTTGAACACAACAGAGAAGAAACGCTGGCCGTATGTTTCCTGCGATATTCCTGCGAGTATGATCAGGAAAAAGGCACTTACCTTACTTGTAAAGCTCATTTCATTCAGCAACTTTTAAATTCAAAAGCTTGATTTTACACCTCAATTGATATAAATATATCCCTAATATTTTGCATTTACTGCTTCTGCTTTTTCTTCTACTTTTTCGGTCAGCGACCATTGTTCGTCAAACATAGCCAGGAACCACAAAGCCATAATTACCGGTAACGAATATTTATCCCACGACAACTGCGCCTTACCAAGCAGCAACACATTGAAGGCAACCATCCAGCTCGCAAGATTGAATCTGGGGGAGAAAAAACGCATTAAAGTAACTAACGCTAAAAGTCCGAAAATGACCTGTTTAATCAGTCCGCTTATCCCGATCGTCATCAATAACTGATCAATGTAACCCAGATAAGGCCACGTGAAATAGGGATTATAGGCTTGTTTGGCAGGTGAAAAGATGATCACGGCCGCGAGTAACGCGACGAATGCGGCGAACAGCTTGGGATAAAGTGACGGAAACTTAAACAGGTAGCCCAGCTTTCTGGTAAAAATCAATTCGGGGATCACGTGATAAACGGCGATGACCACCGATGCATACATCAGATAACCAAAATTGTACTGCGCGATCTTATCCGAATCGTAGTGCTGGTCGGCCATAACGGCAGCAGGGGCCGGCCCCTTCCAGAGCAGAACCCACGGCACGATACTCAAAACCGCAATTCCGTACCAAAGCCACGTTTTATCTTCCCACGCATTCCTGATCAGCAATGCGGGTTTAGTTGATTTTTTCAAATGATTAAACAGCTCGTAAGCCACCACCGCAGCCGGAAACGCGAGCATATACTGCCTGCAACAAACAGCTGCCGCAAACAGCAGCATCCCGGCCCAGTGTACACGTTTGATATAAGCGACGATGCCAGCGAGTACAAAAAACATCGCAAAAATGTCCGTGTAGTAATAAACGCTGACCAGATAGTAGTTTGGAAAAAGCAGCAGTCCGCCCAGGCAGAGCCAGAAGCGTTTGCTTTTCTGAGGACTGTTCCATACAAAGAGCATTAACAGACCGAAGCTGAAAACGAATGTTAGCAAACGCAGGGCCTGAATGCTTTCGCCAAAAAGACTCACAACCCACCCGCCGAGAATAAAAGGAATGGGCGTATTAAGCTCATTGTAGCTTTTCAGCAGATCAATGGAAGGGATGGGTTCGGGACTGAAATAAACGGCTGTCGGCAGGTAATGGAACTCATCCTGATAAAGCGATACCGTAAACCGTTGCTTCAAAAAGAAGACTGCAATAAAAAGAATAACAAGAAACAGCGTCGCGTTGCGCTTTTTTGAATTCATATATCAAATGAAATTTACCTCCGCCTTTAAACTGATCCCGAATTTGGACAGAATGGATTCCTGAATTGACTCAGATAATAACTTGATTTCGTTTCCGGTACCGCCTCCGTAATTCACGAGTACCAGCGCCTGCTTTTCATGTACACCGATGTTCCCTTTCCGGTAGCCTTTCCAGCCTGCTTTTTCGATCAGCCAGCCAGCGGGCACTTTCACGGTGTTTTCATCAACAGGATAACCCGGTATTTCAGGATATGTCTTTTTCAGATCGTCATATTGTGCCGCAGGAATTTCGGGGTTTTTAAAGAAGCTTCCCGCATTTCCGATCTGCGCCGGATCGGGTAATTTGCTTTTCCTGATCCGCATAATCGCTTCACTTACGTCGCTGATCGTTGGAACTGTAACTTCCATTTCAGCCAGTGTTTTCTGGACGTCGCCGTAACCAATGTTCAGCACAGGGTTTTTGGACAAAACAAAGGTGACGCCTGTAATTACGAAGCGGCCGCTAGCCTCCTTTTTAAAAATACTTTCACGATAGCCGAATTTGCATTCCGCATTTGAAAATATGTGCAGTGCGCCGGTTTCAACCTCGACAGCCTCCACCGATTCAATCACATTTTTAACCTCTACACCGTACGCGCCAATATTTTGCATGGGCGCAGCGCCTATACTGCCAGGGATCAAAGAGAGGTTTTCAACACCACCATAACCGCTTCTCACGCAGTGTAATACAAACTCATGCCAGCTTTCACCACTACCTGCTTTCAGCCAGATCTGACTGTCAGTCTCCTTTATTTTATCAATTCCAGTGAGTTTCGGATGAATTACAAGCGCGTCAATATCCTGTGTTAAAAGGATGTTGCTGCCTCCGCCTAAAATAAATTTCGGCGTTTTTTTCCATTCCGGATTGGTCAGGATTTCGGTTAATTCCGTTAGAGATGTAATTTCAACAAAAAAGCACGCCGTCGATTCCAGCCCAAAGGTATTATAATGTCGGAGCGGAAAATTGGATTGAATTTGCATTGGTATTGTGAATTGTATTGGTAAAGTTAGGTATTACAATCAAAACTAAGTGGTATGCCGATTCATCCTTTTTTATTATGTTTGTTAGTTAAGTTACCGTTTTCAGAGATATGAAGCTGAAAAAGAATTCCTTATTGGCGCTGCAGATTGGCATGATCATCTTATCAGCCTGTAGTAAAAAGTCGGTAGTCAGCTCGTCCAGCTCGGAGTACAGAGAAGACCTTTCGGCAGTGCGCCCGAGGTATGAATATGTAGAACCTGTATTTGACAAAGCCGTCACAGAAACAGCTCCGAAGGCGGGCACAGCGCCGAAAACGGATGTGGACAAGCCGCTTTACGTTAACAAAAAGCTGGATACAGTTCTGGATACGCTGGCTAAACACAACAAGTCGATCAGGTATATCAATGGATATCGCATTCAGCTGTATGTTGGTAATGTGCGGCAGGAAGCTGACGGCGCAAAGTCTTATATATACCAGGCATTTCCAGATCTGAACCCTTACGTTTCCTACTCTCAACCTACTTACCGCGTTAAAGCAGGTGACTTCATGTATCGCAGCGATGCAGAACAGTACCTCGACCTGATTAAAGAACAATATGCCTCGGCCGTTATTTTGCCCGACCGTGTCGATATAAAAAGAAGCTTGAACGTAAATCCCTCAGCAGAAAACAATTAATCAAATTACCAGTAATAATTTAATCGTAATCTCACTCGATATACTAGACGTCTAAATGAAAAAGGCATTGATTACCGGGATAACCGGGCAGGATGGCTCTTATCTGGCCGAGCTCTTACTGAGCAAAGGATATGAAGTACACGGCATTAAGCGCCGTAGCTCTTTGTTCAATACGCAGCGGATCGACCATATTTATGAAGATCCACACGAGAAAAATGTGCGTTTCCATCTTCACTATGGTGATCTGAGTGATTCTACCAACATCATCCGGATCATTCAGGAAGTTCAGCCTGACGAAATTTATAACCTGGGCGCTATGTCGCACGTACAGGTAAGTTTTGAAGAGCCTGAGTACACTGCCAATGTGGACGGTATCGGTACTTTGCGGATCCTGGAAGCGGTTCGTTTGCTGGGATTGACTAAAAAGACCAAGATTTACCAGGCTTCTACCTCAGAGCTTTACGGTTTGGTGCAGGCTGTTCCACAATCGGAAACGACTCCTTTTTATCCACGCTCGCCATACGCAGTTGCGAAACTGTACGGTTACTGGATTACAGTTAACTACCGCGAAGCTTACGATATGTTTGCAGTGAACGGGATTTTGTTCAACCACGAATCTCCATTGAGAGGTGAAACTTTCGTGACGCGTAAAATCACCCGCGCAGTTGCACGTATCGCATTGGGCTTGCAGGACAAAGTGTACCTGGGTAACCTGGACGCACAACGGGACTGGGGCCACGCCAAAGATTTCGTTGAAGCGATGTGGCTGATCCTGCAACAGGATACCCCCGAGGACTTTGTAATTGCAACGGGTATCACCACCCGCATTCGCGAATTCGTGAAAATGGCTTTTGACGAAGTAGGTATCGAAGTTGCATTTACAGGCGAAGGTGTAGACGAGATCGCGACCGTTGTTGCATGCAACAACCCTGATTTCCAGATCGAAGTTGGCAAAGAAGTAGTAGCTGTTGATCCAAGATATTTCCGTCCTACCGAAGTGGAATTATTGATTGGTGATCCAACGAAATCAATGACAAAACTGGGCTGGAAACCTAAGTATGACCTGAAAGCACTGGTTAATGATATGGTTGCAGCTGACGTGACCCTGTTCAAAAAAGACAGGTTGCTCGAAAGCAGCGGTCACCGTGTTCCAAACTATTACGAATAAGAATAGCAGAAATAGAAAAAGCCCCGGAGCAACTCATTTGCTTCCGGGGCTTTCGCTTTATATACTGTTATTAGACTGTCCTCTTTTTCGCAGTTGGCTTTTTCAACGATTTCCCCGTTTTGATCAGGTCTTCTGCGCTAGTGTAGCCTAATACCTTTTTCACCACTTTTCCATTTGGATTGATAAAAAACAAAGTTGGGTAACCTTCGATCGGGTATTTGCCAGCCAGCTTTGGACCTTCGCCACTCTCCATGTCAAACTTCACATTGATGAAATTTTCATTGAAAACTTCGGCTACATCTGCCCTTGTAAAAACATTTTTCTGAAGCAACTTACACGGTCCGCACCAGGTAGTATATGCGTCAAAAAAAATGATCTTGTTTTCAGCCTTTGCTTTTTTCAGGATGGAAGCCCAGGATCCTTCAACAAATTGAATGCCTTTTTCCGCTTCTTTTACTTTCTTATCTCCATTTCCGGCAGTGGCCACAGAAAACGACAAAGCCATTACAGCGATCAGCAGACCTAATTTCTTTAAATTTCTCATTACTTGCTTGATAGTTATACTTATATCCTAATAACGAAAATAACGTGTAATCTTGTTTTTCACAATCCCTTGTTAAACATACGATTAAGCTTTTACAATGGATTTGCGGGGCAAAAAAGATAACTTCGCAGCTTCATTAACATTAATTCCTTATGAAAGTTCAGGATGCCAGGTACGTAATGAGCAATTCAGATTATCTGAAATGTCCCTCCCCTGAATTGCCTGAGTACGCATTCATCGGCCGCTCCAACGTAGGCAAATCTTCGCTGATCAATATGCTTACAGGTAAGAAAGCGCTGGCGAAAACCTCGCAGCAACCAGGAAAAACGCAGCTGATCAATCATTTTATCATCAATGAGACCTGGTACCTCGTCGATTTGCCTGGTTATGGTTATGCCAAAGTCAGCAAATCGGAGCGGGATAAATGGGAGAAGATGATCAACGATTATCTGTACAACCGCCAAAACCTGATCTGCACATTTGTATTGATCGACGTACGGCACAGCGCAATGGCCGTCGATCTGGAATTTATGTCGCAGCTGGGAGAAGCCGGCATTCCATTTCATATCATTTTTACAAAAGCAGATAAGCTCAAACCGGCGCAGGTAGCGAAACAGGTGGAGGCATATACCGCTAAACTGGCTGAACTCTGGGAAGAAATACCGCCGATGTTTGTGACCTCGGCTGAAAAAAACGAAGGCCGGGATGCTGTTCTGAAAGCAATACAAACTTACAACGACGCGTTTCAGAATACACAGCCTTAGCAAGTTGTTTGGCGAAGTATCTTTCCGTTATTTTGCGGAAAACTTGCCGGTCAGTAAACCGCATTCAAATCAGAAATAACAAATAACAAAAAGGATGAGTGAAAAAGTAGAGTCTACAGGAATGGAGCTGTTAAAGGAAATAGCAAATGTTTCAGGTAAAGGCGGACTGTTCCGTATTCTCAAACCCAGCCGCGCCGGCGTGATTGTTGAAAGCCTGGATGAAAAGCGCGAGAAAACGCTGATCGGGCCCACTGCGAGAGTTTCTGTGTTGAAAGACGTGTCTATTTTTACAGACGGAGAGGAGGAATCAGCTCCGCTTGAAGACGTATTTACCAAAATTCGCGAAGTACATGGCGAACAGGTGGACTTGTCTATCAAAACTGCCTCGGACAAAGAGCTGATTGAGTTCCTGAACAAGATCCTGCCTGATTTTGATCGTTCAAAAGTATATGTATCTGATATCAAAAAGATCATTACGTGGTACAACCTGCTGTCTAAGCATTTACCGGAGCTTTTTGTAGTGACAGAAACAGAAGCAGCCAGTGAACCCGAAGCGGCAGCCGAAGAAGCTGGTGCGGAGTCGGAGGACGAAGGCAAGAAAACTGCTAAAAAAGAAAAAAGCAAAGCTTAGTCAAGCCTGATAATATCCGAAAACCCTGTCTTATGGCGGGGTTTTTATTTTTTCATCTTGTACCAAATACATGAACGCACTCTGCTCCCGCATTGATCACACACTGCTGAGTCCTGTCGCAACTGAAACCGATATTCGCAAGATATGCGAAGAGGCGTGGACGTTCCAGTTCAAAGCGATTTGTGTGGCACCCACCTATGTGCCTTACGTGGTTGAAATGATGGAGTTTTGTCCTATCAGGATTGAGCTTGCGACTGTCATCGGTTTTCCAATGGGCTACTCCGCCACGGAAGCCAAACTCGCAGAAGCACAGATTGCATTGGATCAGGGAGCTACCGAGCTGGACGTGGTCATGAACCTGTCGCGATTTAAATCAATGGCTTACCTGAGTGTGCGGCAGGAGCTGACACAACTGGCCCAGCTGGCTCACAGCAAAAATGCATTGATCAAGATCATTATCGAAACTGCCTACCTCGATTCATTCGAGCTTTACACAGTTTCTGAAATCTGTGCCGAGGCGGGGGCCGATTATGTAAAAACCTCTACCGGGTTTGCTCCCAAAGGTGCCGACGTGGAAGTAGTCAGAACCCTCCGCACGATCCTTCCCAAAGAGGTCAAAATCAAAGCTTCCGGCGGCATCCGCACAGCTGAACAAGCCCTTGCATTGATAGAGGCCGGTGCGGATCGCATTGGTACCTCGGCGGGAGTAGCCATTGTCGGCCAGCAATGAAACGGGTTTTGCTACTGAGCACGGTACATCCGCCGACCGACCCGCGCATTATGTACAAAATAGCGCCTGCGCTGGCGGCGCATTACGAGGTGATATGTGCTTTGCCGAAGGTCAGGCAACAAAAGGCATTTAGAACCATTTCCCTGCCTTTTTTCAAAAAACTCTGGTCAAGATTACTGGTAACCTACCCGGTTGTGTTCTGGAAATGCTTCCGGCTGAAACCCGACATTCTGCACATTTTTGTTCCTGAGCTTATACCGGCTGCTTTCGTGTTCAAATGGCTGGGAGCCAAGGTCATTTATGAAGTTCAGGAAAATCTCTATCAGAAATTCAGTATAAAGAAATACAACAATGCGAGGATCTATCAGCTGTTCTTCCGGTATTTCGACAAGCTGGCGCGCAGGCAATTCTTCCTGATTTTTACTGAACAAGCATATCTCGGTACTTACCGCAAATTGAGGTATCCCTATGCTGTGATTCAAAACTTTGCGCGGATCCCGGAGCCTGAACTTTGCAGATCCACTCAAAAATCTACCTCAGCAAATCCCGAGTTCTTATATGTTGGTGTGATTTCCCTGGAAAGATGCATTGATGTTATCATGCTGGCTTTTGCGAGATTGAAAATCCGCTACCCGCACTTTAAAGCTCACTTTTTCGGACCGTTGCGGCTGGATCAGAATGTACTTGAAGCATTGCCGGGGTTTGACCAGGTACGCGACAATGTGGTTTTTTACGGGTATACCGACCAGCAGACTGCCTTCCAATGTGCCTCGCGCTGTGTAGCCGGGATTGCCCTGCTCAAACCAGTTGCCGACTACCCGGATTCTTATACAACCAAGTTGTTTGAATACATGGCGCATAGCCTGCCGGTGGTCACTTCCGACTTTCCCTTGTACAAGTCCATTGTAGAACCTTCTCAATGCGGATTTTGTATTTCTCCTTACGACGACGCGGAGCTGTCTGACAAGCTGGTGTTACTGGCAGAAAATGAACCGCAGCGAGCGCAGATGGGGAAGAATGGTAAGATTTGCGTTGAAAATTTTTATAATTGGAAGCACGAAACACAAAAACTGCTGTCTTTTTACGTAGATATATCAGATACAAAAAAAGATCGCGGTTGAACCATCTGGTTATTATGATTTTATAAATTTACTATTGAATTGTTCAAATATTTAGTACTACGATTTCTATGAAATATTTAACTTTCGGAATCAAAAAGAATCGTAGTTTGCGGAGTCAACTTCTCAATCATGTATATTAATACAGTCAGTCATTATTTGCCAAGCGAAGTTATTGGTAATGAATATTTTACAAATCTCAACAACCTGTCCAACGAATGGATTGTAGAACGGACCGGAATCTCAGAAAGACGTAAGGCATCAGCGGAAGAGAATACTTCCACCATGGCAATTAAAGCGGTTGAATCACTACTTGAAAATATTCCTTACAGCAAGAACGAAATAGACCTTATTATCGGCGCTACTTATACGCCTTACGATACCATTGTTACGCTTGCCCATGCAGTACAGCACCAGCTGCAAATCCCGGATATTCCGGTGGTGAGCATTTCATCCGCCTGCTCCTCGCTGCTTAATGCAATCGAGATCGTGGAAGGTTACTTTGCATTGGGCAAAGCGTCCAAAGCATTGGTCGTCGTTTCAGACCATAATACTGCCTATTACAATGAAATGGATACGGTTTCCGGTCATTTATGGGGCGATGGAGCGTCGGCACTGCTGATTTCCAAAGAGCGCCAGACCGATTCGGATATGCATATCAAAAAGATCATCACAGGCGGAGCAGCTACCAGTGGAAAAGCGATTGAAGCAGTAGTACTCAGGCCCAATGATCGCGGCGTCATTATGCCATTTGGCCGCGATGTGTTCCAGAATGCGTGTATTTATATGCCAAAGGTGAGTCAGCAGGTACTGCATGCTTGCGGACTTACGATTGACGATCTTGATTACCTGATTCCGCATCAGGCCAATCACCGGATCAGCCTCAATGTGATCAATACACTCGGCATTCCGGTCGACAAGCTGATTTCCAACATCCAATATCTGGGAAATACCGGCTGCGCAGGCTGCGCGATTGCGTTATCTGAAAACAAGGATAAGTTTAAAAAAGGAGAAAATATCGTGGTTACCGTTTTCGGAGGAGGTTACTCTTACGGAGCAATGCTGGTTACAATTTAACAGCAGGACATTAAAAAAGCCTTCCGACGGAACACACAGTTCAATCGGAAGGCTTTTCCTTTTTGCAAACTTATCAGTTTACCTCCGGCTCGGCAAACATCTGAGGTTTCCAAGTATTGTTGGACGGATTAATATCCGGCAATGCATGTTCCGGATCAATCGTTACCGAACGAATTGGCTGCTGGGTTGGTGCCTTGAAAGTCCAGGTCCCGCCTCTCTGCCAGATTTCAACAGGCAGTTCAATCCGCGTTTTCTTGCCACTTACTTCTTCAATGTCAATCTTCGCTGGCATTGCCCACTGGTCCAGGTTTTCAATTGTGATAAATGAGCCGCGCTGCGGGTTTTGCTCCACGTAGCTTACGCTTTTCACACTCTGATCAAGCTTGTAATTCTCGAAGAACCAGCCTTTCCAGAACCAGCCCAGGTCCTCGCCCGCTGCATCTTCCATTGTACGGAAGAAATCATAAGGAGTCGGATGCTTAAATGCCCATCTCTGCACATATACTTTAAATGCATAATCAAACCGTTCCTTGCCCAAAACCTGCTCACGCAGCATTTTAAGACCTAAACCTGGTTTCAGGTAAGCTTCCCAACCCAGGTTTTGCGCCTGAACTACATCAGGGATAGTCATGATAGGGTCGGCTTTCTGTCTGTAAATAAGGGGCGCCAGTTGGTGCAGATCATTCATCTGCGTCGTTTTGTATTCGCCATTGTTAAAGTTGTCGCTGGACAGGAAGTTGATGAATGTGTTGAAACCTTCGTCCATCCACGCGTATTTACGCTCATTGTTACCCACGATCATCGGGAACCAGTTGTGGCCGAATTCGTGATCTGTTACTCCCCAAAGATCATCCTTGCGACTTTTGCTGCTGCAAAACACGATACCCGGATACTCCATTCCGCCAACGATACCGCCCACATTGGTAGCCACCGGGTAGGTATATTCATGAATATAGCTCGAATAAAACTCGATACAGCCTTTTACGTATTCGGTTGAGCGGCCCCATCCGTCTAGCCCGCCGTCCTCAGCAGGATATACCGATTGCGCCAATGCAGTCTTTCCTTTTGGTAAATTCATCCTCGCAGCATCCCACACAAATGCTTTTGAAGTGGCCCAGGCAATATCACGCGCCTGCAAACAACGGAAGCGCCAGGTAAGCATACCTGATTGTTTCGGCCTTGTAGCAGGATTTGAAACCTCTTCTGCCGACCGGATCATCACAGTCTGGTCGCTTTTAGCTGCATTCGCCAGCCTGGTTCTTTGCTCTGAGGTAAGTACTTCACCCGGGTTCAGCAGCTCGCCCGAACCCACCACGATATGGTCCCAGGGCACAGTTACATTATATTCAAAATCGCCGTATTCCAGGTAAAATTCACCCGCACCCAGGTAGGGCAACAGGTTCCAGCCTTCTATATCATCGAAAACAGCTACCCGCGGGTACCATTGTGCCATTTCATAGACGATACCATTTTTTGTTTCCAACGTTCCCATGCGGTCTGAACCGTACTCGGGAATTTTGAAGGCGTAAGCAATTTTGATTTTGATCACGTCGCCGTTTGCTTTCACCGGATTTTTCAGGCGGATCTGCATGCGTGTATCTGTGATTTTAAAATCGGCTTCAACAAACTTGTCTTTGCCTTGCTGAACAGTTACAGTGGTAATGGAATCTCCGCCATTGAAACCTGTGTTCCCGAATCTTCCGCCGGTCACCGGCGTTGTTCTGCCTCCTCTCGATTGCTCGCTGAATGCATTTTGATCCAGTTGAAGCCAGATAAATTCAAGGTTTTCGGGACTGTTGTTCTTGTAAGTCAGCTCTACATCCCCGCTCACTGTTCCTTTCGCCTCATCAAGCGTTACGTTGATTTTATAGTCGGCTTTGTTCTGCCAGTATTTAGGTCCCTGCGCGCCGCTGCCTGTGCGGTATTCGTTACCAGGCTGGAAATTAAACAGCGGGTGAAACAATACGTGTGCGTCATAAGCCCCTTTCCCAGCCTCCTGTGCACTTGCGCTAAAAAAGCCCAGACTGCTTAACACAAGCAAACCCAGACGAACCATCGAAATTTTCATTCTGATCAATATAATTGGAAAATATAGAATTGAAAACGACCAAGATACGCCTTTTCGCCTTTTCTCATATAAAAAGTTTAATTTTCGGCGACGAACGACATACCGCCTGCGAGGCAGTATTTTAATCAAAAACTATGCGGGAGCGCCTTTCTTCAGAAGCTTACGTCAACGGTATCCTGGCCGGTGACCGCATTATCCTGAGCCGCGCTATTACCGTCATTGAAAGCCGGCTGCAAGGCGACCGCGAACTGGCGCATTCCATTCTTCAAGGCATATTACCTCACTCAGGAAATGCATTGCGCGTAGGGATCACAGGCGTACCCGGCGTAGGAAAGAGTACGCTGATCGAGGCGCTCGGCACACACCTTACCTCTCTTGGAAAACGTGTGGCGGTGCTTACAGTAGACCCCACAAGCTCAAAGACCGGCGGCAGTATCCTGGGCGATAAGACCCGAATGGAAGAGCTGGTCAGAAATCCGCTTGCATTTATCCGGCCGTCTGCAACGGGCTTGTCGCTCGGTGGCGTTGCTCGAAATACCCGTGAGGCTATGATGCTGTGTGAGGCGGCCGGTTATGATATAATCCTGGTGGAAACGGTCGGTGTGGGACAATCGGAAACGCTCGTGAAAGGAATGACAGACTTTTTCCTGCTGCTTACATTGCCCGGCGCCGGTGACGAGTTACAGGGGATCAAAAAGGGGATTATGGAAATGGTCGACGCCATTGTGGTCAACAAGGCAGATGCAAATCATGCACAGCAAACGGAAACCGCCATTTCTGATTATCAGAATGCATTGCATTTAATGCCCCCGGCAAGCTCCGGTGTTCCGGTAAAGGTCATGTCGTGCTCGGCAATTGAAAACAAAGGCATTGCAGAGATCTGGAATCTAATCGCTGAGTTTGAAAATACCACGCGGCTCAGCGGATACTTTGAAAAAAGCCGCGCATTGCAACAAATAGACTGGATGCATGAAATGATCCGGCAGCTGCTGGAAGATAGTTTTTACGAAAACAATAAGGTCAAAACCCGGTTACCAAGCCTTGAAGCGGCTGTCAAAGAAGGGAATTTACTTCCTGCCAGCGCGGCAAAAGAGCTGATCGCATTATGGTTGAAGCAGTAATTCTTCCGCTTCACCGCTAAAAGTTTTTCGCCGGAAGCATTTTTAAGGTAGGTTTGAACGTTAAACTTACCATTTCCCAACTGATCACATTAATTCCAAAATCCATGAAAATCACTCATTACGCAACCAGGTCTCTCTATGCGATGCTGCTCGCGATGGCTTTGATAGTAGCTGCCTGTAAAGACGACAAAGAGCCCGATGCCGAGCCGCTCGATAATAATCCGATTGTAGGTACCTGGCAGCTGACTGCGATTACTCCCGAGCCGGGCGCTCCTCCTATTGGAAACATTGAGCAGATCAAGGCGGTAGTTCCGTGTATTTTCGAGATGAAATTGACCTTCAATGCCAACAACACCATCGCAACGGCTGATTGCCCGGTGGCGGTAACTGCAATAGGTACGCTCGTTCCCGTAGGTACCAATGCCAAATGGAAGGTAAATGGCGATAAACTTACATTGACTGAGGGAAGTAACTCGGAAGAATTCAAGATCACGCAAACACAAACAGACCTGACTGTGGTGGTGAACACAAACACAGATACCACCAAGCCTCCTGTGAATGCATTGCTTATTTTCAAAAGAGTATAGGCGACCGATATCTAACAAGAAAGCCGGGCATCAACCCGGCTTTCTTGTTTTTAGCCACTGGTATGATCGCAGATGATCAGCCATTTCCCCTTTATTTTCTTGAAAAGTAAAGTGTAGTGTCCTTCCAGATCGCCTTTTTCTGGTCGGGTCAAATGGAATTTACCTACAACAAATGCTACACCCGGGCCTGGAAAGGAGAAATTCAGGAATGTAAATTTCAGCTTTCCCATTGTTGCATTGTCGGGATAACTCTTCATATAGCGCTCGTAGGTTGCTTTGTACCCGTAAGTAATACCTGCTTTTCCCACAAACATCAGCGAGTCAGAATTCCAGTATCCATTCATGAAGGATTTGATATTTCCCTGATTCCAGTCCGCCTCCTGCTGCCGGAGTATCGCCAGCACTTCTTCCTTGTCCTTGTCCGACTGGGCGAATGCGAAGGTGCAGGTAGCAAGCAGGATGAGGGTAAAAAGCCAGTTTCTCATATTTTTTGCAGATTTTTGTAAAACAGTCATTCGGTCTTCCAATATAATGAAAGATTTGATTGGCCGGGACTAACAGCATTTACACGACAGTAATTCGCAGGAATGGGAAAGTTCAATGATCTTTTCAGCAAGATTGACAGGCAGAAATATCCGTTTATCGATGGTATTTACTACCTGTTCATTATCGTTTTTCTACTCATACTTTTCTTATTCTTCGCCTGATCAGTGGCTCGCTCCTTTCTCTTTATCCTCAATCCAAACTCGGGTACTTCAACCGGCAAAAGAACTGACTTCATTACTTCCCGCATTCAGTCTATCGCGGACAAAAATGATTGTAATGCAGAAATTCTTTTTACCGAAGGCCGGGCGCATGCTACGCAGCTTGTGAAAGAACACGTTAACCGGCAGGATTGGGCTGGTATTGTGGCAGTGGGGGGAGATGGTACCATTAACGAAATCGCGCAGCCGCTTGTAGGTAGCAAAACGCCGGTTGGTATCATTCCGCTGGGTTCGGGAAACGGGCTGGCCAGGCATTTAGGGATTCCGATTTCGCTGGACCAATCGCTGTACAAGCTTTTTTCGGGCAAGCAGGTTACAATAGATACGGCAACACTCAACGACATTCCCTTCTTCTGCACGGCGGGGATGGGCTTTGACGCGTACGTTGGTCACCTTTTCAGTCAGCAGAAAGTGCGCGGACTGGCTACTTATGTCAATGTTTCGTTCCGCTCCTACTGGCATTACAAGCCGCAGAGCTTCAAGCTGAATGGTGTAAAGACCAATGCATTCTCCATCTCGTTTGCCAATGCAGGTCAGTTTGGAAATAATGCCTGGGTAGCTCCGCAGGCTAACTTGCAGGATGGAATGCTCGATATCTGCACGATCAAACCTTTTCCAAAATGGTATGGTACTTCGCTCGCATACCAGCTTTTTACCAAACAAATGAAGGCGTCGCGTTTTATCGATTATCAAAGTGCAACGCACGCCGTGATCGAGACCGAAGCGCCGCCGCTGATCCACTACGATGGCGAGCCCCTGCAGCTAACAACTGCGCGCATTGAAGTCAGTATCAAACCTGAAAGTCTGCGCGTGATTGTTTAAATTCACATTACAAACAGGAATACAGTTTTAAAAATGTCAAAAAAGAACCGCTCCGGGATCATCTATTCAACCAATCCCGATTTCGAGTTTAATGATGCCGACGATGAAGCTGAGACTTTGCCGCCGAATCAGCAGGACCTGCGGGTTTGGCTGGAAAGAAAGGGCGGGGGAAAGGTAAGTACGGTGATAAAAGGTTATACAGGCAAAGTATCGGACCTGGAAGCTTTGGGCAAGCTGCTCAAAAACCTCTGCGGAAGCGGCGGGACAGTAAAGGACCACGAAGTGCAGATCCAGGGCGACCACCGCGACAAGGTAATCACCTGGCTGACCAGCAAAGGATATAAAGCAAAAAAAGCCGGAGGCTAGTCCGGCTTTGCATTAAAGTACTTCGTTGGTATCGATTTCAGTAGGCGAAGGCAGCGGTTCCGTCTGCGGCTGATTGTCTGGCAAAGCAGGTCTCGAGCCGCCCAGCACCTCAACATTCGTCACAAAATATTTGGTATCCCCATTCCAGGGAAGCGTAAAAAATTTCTCTTCGTAGGTCAGCGACACGCGGTGACCATTTTTGATCGCTTCTTCGAGTTTTGCAATCGCATCCTTATTCTTCCCGCTTACAGAAAAGACCCATTCCGACGAGTTCATTGTTCCGTCGCCCTCGTAAAGCCCGCCCATTCTAAGTTCGCCTTCATAAGTTTTGAACAAATATCCTTTGTTGCTGAGCTTGGTAATAAAACCGCCCCTTTTGCCTTCGCTGTAATATCCGAACGTGAGATAGTATAAGATTCCAAAGATAATCGCGAGAAAAATCGCGAATATGACCCATTTACGCATAAGTGTGAAATTCAGTGTTTATGATGAAAGCTAACTTCGGAAAACGGTTTGATTTTTCCTATTATTTCGCGCGGATTGCAATAACGGGGTCCATTCTGGCGGCAAGCATCGCGGGAATGATCCCTGAAAGCACGCCGATAACACTGGATACGGTAAGCCCGAGCAGGATATTACCCGGTGTAAGCAGGATTTCCAGCGAACCCATTGGTACAAAAGACATCAGGTAAACCAGGAATATCCCTACCAATCCGCCTACCAGACTGAGCATAACCGCCTCAAAAAGAAACTGAAAAAGAATGGAATAGTTTTTCGCGCCAAGTGATTTCTGGATACCGATCAGATTTGTCCTTTCTTTTACCGAAACAAACATGATGTTTGCAATCCCGAAGCCTCCTACCAGAATGGAGAAGCTGCCTATCACCCAGCCCGCGATCGTTAACACAGCGAACAAGCCGGCAATTGCCTGTGCTGCCGCCTCGGGACGATTGAGTGAGAAGTTGTTTCCTTCACGGGGCTTTATACCGCGTTTGGTGCGCATTAAGCCGGTTATCTCAGCTTCGACTTCCTGCATTCCCTCATCTTCCGGGAAGCCTTTGACAACTATATCAGCACTCCTGCGGCCTGACTGGAATAACTTTGAAAATGCAGTAAAAGGGATAATGCAGTTCTTATCGGGACTACCGCCAAAATCGACCAGACTCTCTCCTTTTTTCACCTGTACCCCAACAATCGTGAATTTATTACCGGCCAACTTGAAAGGTTTCCCGATCGCATCCTGTCCCGGATACAAGGCAGAGGCGATATCCGCACCTACCACGGCGACATTCCTTGCATTGCTTGTTTCCAGCGGAATGAAGTAGCGGCCTGTCGCGATCGGAATTTCGGAGATCTGATTGTACTCGAAGGAAACGCCCTGGATTTGAGCTGTGATGCTGTTTGAGCCGTTTTTAAGAGTTGTATTTCCCTTGAAATCCATCACGGCAACTGCGCTGGCACTTTCGAGGTTTTCGTATAGATATTTGTATTCGGCATAAGTGGGCTCCGGCCACTGAAAGTATTTCCACCATTGATATTCACCTCCAAAACCCCAGGGCCATTTTTGAACATAAATCACTTTATCGCCAATGAAACTCATGCTGTCCTTGATGCTTCTTTCCAAGGAATCAACAATGGTAAAGACGGCAACAATGGCGAAAATGCCGACTGTAACACCGAGCAGGGAAAGGATTGTGCGCGTAATATTAGACTTTAGCGCTTGCCAGGCAAATCTGAGACTTTCTAAAACCTGTCGTAAAAATTTCATAATCACAGTCGGGACATATTCAATTCAAAAGTTAACGGTTAAGCCTCTGATCCTGAAATAAATTGTTACAAAAGGTAAGAAAAACGGTCTGATTTGATATCTTACAACACTAACCTTACACTCCTGTTATGCAAAAACACTACACATTCTTCATTATTTTCTGTTGCATTCCGTGGCTTGCATCTGCCCAGAAACCTGTTCAGGAATCCACCGGCTTTTACCAGTTCCTTTCCGACGATCCAAATCAAAAACCTTATTTCAGCGACAGGCAGGGTGTTTTCGCCAAAAATGGCATGGTTGCATCCGCACATCCCGAAGCTTCAAAGGTGGGAGTTGAGATATTGAAAGCAGGAGGAAATGCGGTTGATGCGGCAGTGGCTGTGCAGTTTGCATTGGCGGTCGTGCACCCTTCCGCAGGTAACCTCGGCGGCGGTGGATTTCTGGTGCTGCGCGACAAGAGCGGGAAGAGTTACAGCATCGATTTTCGTGAAAAAGCGCCGGCAAAAGGGCACGCAGATATGTACCTCGACAAAGACGGAAACATCATTCCAAAAGCAAGTACTCTGGGCCGACTTGCTTCCGGTGTGCCGGGATCCGTAGCGGGAATGACAGAAGTGCATGCAAAACATGGTAAACTTTCATGGAAGCAGGTTTTACAGCCCGCAATAGACCTGGCGATGAATGGCGTGGTGCAGACAGAGCGGGAAGCACGTGGATTAAATGCAGTGCGAA
Source organism: Dyadobacter sp. Leaf189 (assembly GCF_001424405.1). Taxonomy (GTDB): domain Bacteria; phylum Bacteroidota; class Bacteroidia; order Cytophagales; family Spirosomataceae; genus Dyadobacter. The sequence goes on along the minus strand of NZ_LMPS01000001.1, from coordinate 143,504 downwards.
AAGATGTCGAAACGCTCAATCCAGGTACCGGCTACTTTATTCATCCGGGCGGAAAGGAATGGGCTGCGGGCGATATTCTTGTTCAGAAGGATCTGGGAAAGGTTTTGAAAAGGATCCAGAAAAAAGGGCGTGATGGTTTTTACAAAGGCAAAACAGCCCGGCTGCTTGTCAAAGACATAAACCGGAATGGGGAAGGGATAATCAGCAAAAAAGACCTTGCTGACTATAATGCGGAATGGAGGGAAACCATAGCTGAGAGCTATAAACACTATAGAGTGATCACCATGGCGCCGCCTTCGAGTGGCGGAATTGCACTGGTGCAGTTAATGCGCCTTACCGAACAGTTTCCGTTAAGGAAATGGGGCTGGCATGCTGATTCAACCATTCAGGTGATGATTGAAGCCGAAAGGCGCGTTTATGCTGACAGGGCCAAGTTCCTGGGTGATCCCGATTTCGTGAAAGTGCCGCAGGAGACGCTGATGAACAAAGCATACCTGGCTGGTCGCTGGGCAGATTTCAACTGGAATAAAGCAACCGACAGCAAGGATATTCAAGGCGGTACTTTTCCGGGATATGAAAGTCTGGAAACCACGCATTTTTCGGTTGTGGACAAAGAGGGAAACGCAGTTTCGCTCACTACTACATTGAATGGAGGTTACGGGAGCCGCGTTGTAATCAAAGGCGCCGGATTTTTCATGAACAATGAAATGGACGATTTCAGTATCAAAGCCGGTGCGCCGAATATGTACGGACTTATTGGAAATAAAGCCAATGCAATTTCGCCAGGTAAGCGAATGCTTTCCTCCATGACGCCGACTATCCTCGAAAAAGATGGTAAGCTTTTCATGGTGGTAGGTACTCCCGGAGGTTCGACCATCATTACTTCTGTGTACCAGACCGTTTTGAACGTGCTCGAACATGGAATGACAATGCAGCAATCGGTGAATGCATTGAAATTTCACCATCAGTGGCTTCCCGACAAGACAACATTTGAAGCCAATGCATTTTCAGAAGGAGCAATCAAAAAGTTACAGGATAAAGGATATATTCTTGAACAACAAAGAAATACAATCGGCCGCATGGACTGCATTCTTGTCTTACCCGACGGAACGCTTGAAGGCGGCTCGGATCCCCGGGGCGACGATACAAGCGTCGGGTACTGATGGAATGCGGGCGGACGGGCTTATAGATTGTTGATGATTAATTGCAATTTGTCTGCAATAAGACTTAAATTCGGATGAACAGAGTAACCATTTGTTTATTCGAATTTGCCATGAAAAAGTCCATTTACCTGATACTTCTGCTAGTCGCACTTATTTCAGGGTGTAAGAAAGATAAAGACCCGGAAGTTGGTCCAAAGCCTGAGCCGCAAGCCGAAAATCCGACGAAAGCAGGAGAATTCCTGAAAGGTCTGAATGTAACAGGTGCACAGCAAATCACTTTTGATTCTACTTCCAACAGCTATATGGTGAGCCTGCCCGACACTTACAGCGAGCAGCAGGCCGAAGTTAAATTGTCGCTGCATTCGAACATCGGACTGGTAAACCAGAACGGTGAAATTACCAAAGACAGTATTATCAGGTTCACATACCAGGGAGCCGGTCCGTTGATGTTTGAGCTGCGCGAAAAAGCCAATCGCGGCACCTTCTTCTTCAATGTATATTTTAATTTCTCCGGAAAACCCAATATTACCCTGCTTAGTAAAGAATTGCCCATCAATGCGCAGGGTATCAACTTCCCGCTTCGGTTTGAGGCCAAAGTGGGCAGTATTCCTTCCAGTCCAAACCAGGCCGGACCTATTTTAAGAGTTGTCAATCCAAAAACTGGCTTTTCGACGGAAACAGTCGTGTATAATATAGAAGGTCGGATTGGATTGGAGAAGACAGAAGCGCTGCTTACCTCTGATCCGTACAGGCTGGAAATTTTGTTTTATAATCAGGAACCGGTGGTTTTTGAAGGAATCAAATTCATCCGCGACACGCCGATAGTTACTGTTTGGCCGACTTATAAATTTCAGTATACAAGGAAAGATACCGTTGCTGCCACGGGCGGAATATTTATCCCGGAAGGAAAGTATACTGTGACTTTTTCAAGCGACTTTCTTGAAAAACCAGTGACCGCCGCAATGCGGGTGAATGACCATTCCAAGATCTCGCTTGACAAGATCCCGGCCAATTTAGAGGAGGGTGTGTACCTGCTTTCGTTTTATGAAAAGGACAAACTGATTGGCAAGAACAGTGTTTATGTAGGCAACTTCGAAACGAACTGTCTGGAAACAATTTGGAAAGGGAGTATCGAAAAAACGCATGAGCGAAATACTTTACCTCTTTCTCTTAACAGAGGTGACGAATTCTACACCAAATCCCAGCCACTCGATTACGGATCAGGAAATACCAATTTTGATGTAAACAGGCTTCCCCGACTTCGCCTGAAATCGGCGGCCAAAACGGTTGATCTTGCTCCTGAACTTGTCGTTTATTACTGGGGAATAGCTGGTGTGAGTTATCCCCTGGGCAAATACAAGCTCCCGGCTGATCTGCCTGTGGGGAAATATACGGTTACCGGTGTTTATACTAACCGGTACGAATCGAAACCTTACTGGTCAAAAATGGAAGTTAAATAGCAGCTTAAATCCTGGTCAGCTCAGCAATGATTGTCTGGAATTCGGGATACTCGGCTTGTAATGCCGCTCTGTCTGCCATTTCAAAGTCCCTGAAATCAAAGCCGGGCGCGACTGTACAGCCGACCAGCGAATAGGAACTTCCGGCAGCCGGGCGCGAGCCGAACCAGGCTCCCGCCGGAACTACTGCCTGAAAAGTCTCTCCATTTTCGGGATCACTTCCCAATCTGATGATCTGAAGTTTCCCGGTTATTGGGTCAATTACAAATATCTCCAAAGCGTCACCTGCATAAAAATGCCACATTTCGTCCGATTTGATCCGGTGAAATGCGGAAAAATGATGCGCATCCAGGAGGAAATAAATGCCTGTACTCGCCGCTCTTTCCCCACCAAATCGAGGCGGCAGTGCCTCCGAACTGATTACATCTTTCGCACGGTAAGTTTCTGCATAGAACCCGCCTTCCGGGTGTGGTTGCAGCTGGTATTTCTCAACCCAATATTCAAGAGACTTCATAGTAGTTACAGTAAGCAGCTCCTAAACTAGGTTGAAAGCTGATAGCTGCCAAATAATCAATCACATTTGTCAGTATTGATCAATTCATCTACTTTTGATCATTATTAATCAATTTTAATCAAAACTGTTCAATGGAGAATCCACGCATAAGGTTGGTCAATGAAGAGATACTGTCTGATAACTGGTACACATTGCGTAAGTATACATTTGATTATCAGGGTAACAACGGCCAATGGGAGCGGCAAAGCCGGGAGGCTTATGATCGGGGGAATGGGGCTACCATTCTGCTGTACAACACTGATAAACAAACAGTTATCCTTACCAATCAATTCCGGCTCCCGACATACACGAATGGAAATGCATCAGGAATGCTCATAGAAGCGTGTGCAGGCTTGCTCGATAAAGACAATCCCGAAGATTGCATTATCAGGGAGACAGAGGAAGAGACCGGCTACAAGCTCAGTTCCGTGCGCAAAATATTTGAAGCCTATATGTCGCCAGGATCGGTAACTGAAATTCTGTACTTTTTTGTAGGCGAATATTCCGAAGAAATGAAAGTGAGTGAAGGTGGCGGCGCCGACGGCGAGCAGGAGAACATTGAAGTAATGGAAATCCCGTTTGCAGAGGCACTCTCCATGATTTCACGTGGCGAGATAAAGGATGCAAAAACCATCATGCTGATCCAGTATGCGCAGATTAACCACCTTTTAAAAAACAATGCAGCTTGAAACCGACGTAACGCCGGTTTCAAGCTGCATTTCAATATACTATCCTGCTCCTACGAAATGGGATCGGGAATAGGTGTGTTCGCGGGAGTGGCTGTGGTGGTGGAAGTTTCTTTGTTCCCGACGAATTTTTCGTAAAGATCTTTCAGAAACGACTCCACGTCAGGGAAATTTCCCTTGAGCGATTCAGCTCCTTTGCTTTTCAGCTCTTCAAAGTACTCGGGAGCTTTATCAATTGCGCCCTCGGCCTCTGCTTTGAGACTATTCGCTTTGGTTTTAAGATCTTCCAAAAGCTTTTCTCCATCTTCGGATTGAAGATACTTGTGTGCTGCAACCCCTGCTGCGGCGCCAAGAATAAATGTGGCCAGATGTTTTGAATTGATGCCCATGATTTCCAGTTACTTAGTTTAGCTTTAAGTTAAATAACCATTTCTAAATTTCCCGGGAGACCTGCTCCGGTGGTGAGTTACCACCAAAAAATTATGCCTGCAAAAAGCAGGCATAATTCAGAAGGATTTATTTAATTTCAAATGCCGCCTGCATCCGGTAGCTGATCTTGATTTTCTGATACTGTACATCGCTCTGGGTAACTGCATCGGCCGACTCGGCTGAGAATGCGCGTACATTGGCCTTTGCAAACATCGGCTGAGGGAAGTACAGGTTTTCATCCAGCTCTTTAATTTCCAACACACGGCCCAGTTTCTGATCCAGTGACGCAAGCAGGTATTCAGCCTTTGCTTTGGCTGCTTTCAATGCATCGATCTTTACCTGCTTCTTAAATTCCTCTTTTTTGGAATGGTCCACGCGGGAAACATTCGCATAATTAACCCCGCGGCTCTCCACTTTTGACATGATAATATCGAGTTTCTCCGCACTGCTCACTTTCAGCTCATATTGCTTGCTTTCGAGGAAAGTGGCAGGCTTTTTCTTTTTATCAACATAATCCTGGTAACCGCCTACCCCGCTGATCGACAGACTTTCTTTCGGCAAACCTGCGTCGGCTATTGCTTTCACAAGCTGCTTTTCCAAAGTACTGATAACCACTTTATCCTTCTGGTTTTTTTCATCTGCATAGTACTCACGCAGCGAAATGTTAAAGTATATCTCATCCGGCACTACCTCGATTTCAGCGAAACCGGCCACTTCAATATTCGGTACCTGCATCAATTGTTCTGTTTTTACCTGTGAGAACGCTGGGGACAACATGGCTGCCGATAAGAGGAAGCTTGCTAAAAATGCTTTTTTCATGGCTTTAAAAAATAAAAATGAATTGAAAATGAACGCTGTAATACACACCATGCAAAGGTGTTTTGTATCTCAACGCAGTTTAGATGCTTTATTGTTGCTAAAGTTTAAAGGAATGTAGCATGGCTGTAAAATAAAAAATGGAAGATTGCCCTTGTGAGGATCATCTTCCATTTGATTTCGTTGTGGAAAGATTCAGGTAAAATTCTGGTAAATGGAGTCCATTATCCGCACAAAATGCTGATAATCTGAATCGTTAAGGCTGCCCCACCCTTTTCTCCTAATGTCCGCTACGATCGGAAAAGCCTGGTTGTAGATAGCCTGACCATTTTTTGTTAAAAAAAGGTTGAATTTCCTGCGATCACCTGCTGCCGGCCCGCGCTCCACCAACCCCTTTTTTTCAAGCAGATCGATGATCCTGGTGACAGTTGGCGGATCTTTGAAGGTCATTTCAGCGAGCTCGTTCTGGCTCACTCCCTGCTTCCTGAATATATGATCTATGAGCACCCATTGGTCCACTGTCAAATCGAAACCGGCTTCTGTCAGCTGCTTTTGCAAGGCGTTACGAATTTTTTTGATAGTCGTGTCTATCTTAAAAAAATAGGCACGATGATCGGAGTGATGTGTCATGTAGAGTACAAGTTGAAGTTTAGATATTGAGTATATCGGGTTATAAGTCTCCCCAACTATTCGTCTACTAATAATTGCAACGAAAATTGGCTGATCACAGGCAACTTTTCCTGTCAACCTTTCCGTTCGTACTCAGCTTCTTACCGGCAGCTAATTCGCGCCACCCGCAGCTATAAAACTATTTTGTTAATCCTAGAAATAATAGAACATTTCGACCAATCTAGTTGGCATTGTTCTACTATTAACCCTTCTACTTATGCATAGATACTTTACGCATTTCGGAAAAATTGCCTGGATTACATTTGTTATTTTCTGCACTTGTTCGGGTGCTGCATTCGCGCAGTTAATCCACTTTATCGAACCTGTCGCCGAGCAAGAACTTCAAAGTTCCCCTGAGCTAGACGAATACGAAACCAGAATCAGGAGAAATCCAAATGTCACCGCATTTCATTTTGTCCGGCTAAATCCGCTGAAAAAGGCGCAAAGAGATGGAGTAATGAAAATCAACATTCCCGGCCAGGCGCGCCCGATCACTGCCGAAGTGAGTCACGTGGAATATCACGACGACTCGAATTATGAATGGATTGGAAAGACAGACGAAGGTCGTGGTACCATTGTACTCATTGCAAAATCAGGCAGAATCAGTGCACACATATCCACGCCAGCGGGCATTTATGAAATATTTCCTGCCCCGAATGGACTGTATTGCTTGCAGGAGATTAATCCTGGAAAAGCAAGTGATGTGGGATGTGCCACAGATGCTGGCGACAAAGCTGGTAACCGGACCCATGCAGAGCTCTCGCCGCCTTCAACTGAAACTCCGATTGATCACAATGCCAAGATGAACGCGTGTCAGCCGCTTGTAAATCCGCGGGTGCTGGTGCTGTATACGCCTAAAGCTTTGGAGCTTGCAAACAATGTTCAAACAATCATTGATCAGGCAAACCTCTCCATTGCCCAATTTAACAGTACAATTTACAATAGCGGTATTACCAGCAATGCAGTGTTGACGCTGGCGGGAGTTGCTGCCCTGGATTTCATTGAGAAAGACAACAAAATGACTGGTGATGTGAACGATTTGAGCATGAATATCTCCGCTCAAAATTTACGGGACCAATATCAGGCAGATCTGGTTGTACTTTTTACAAACGGCAATTACGGCGCCCGAGGAGCAACTGCAACTCCATTTTTCAACAACTCCACGGCTTATTCAATCGTGCAAATATTAAATGCGGTGACAAATAAGACATTTACGCACGAAGTTGGGCATATACTTGGTTGCAGACACGATGGGGAAGATGGTAACCCGCAATATGCCCAAGGCTACAACATAAAAAATGGATTGGGAGTCGTAATTGATCGCACAATGATGAGCGACAAGACTGCGGACGGGAGTAATAGACTCCTCAACTTTTCCAATCCAAACATTAGTGTAGGAGGAAAGGCAACTGGAACTGCTGCTAACAATAACAATGCAAAGAGAATCACTGAAACCCATTTAGTAGTCGGCGGTTTCCGGCCGAACCCTACTCCTCCATTGGCAGCTTACATTGACGGACCAACCTACGTGACAACACAGGGTGGAAAAAACTTCGAGCTTAATTATAGCTGTGGTAACGCGCCATATTCTTTCGTCTGGCAGTACAGCTATGACGGAGTAAACTATACATTATCTAATACGACAACTGACATTTTCACCTGGTTTTTCTATCAAAATCAAAAAATTTATCTGAAGGGTACTGTTACAGCTGGTGGAAAATCGACTACTGCATTCATCGCAATAACTGCTCAGATGCCAAGCCCATACAGACAGGGAAGTGCAGGGATTGACTCAATGGACACATTCAATCCCGATTTTGAAGTGACCCCAAACCCGGCAAGTGAACAGATACAAATTCACTACAATTTGGAAACTGAGGCAGATGTCAGCCTGGAAATTATGGACCTATCTGGTATTCTGTTGAAAAACTTGGTTCCACCAAGAACCCGGCAGATGCGGGGAGCACATTCTTTGTTTTGGAAAAATGACAAGCTCGAAAATGGAAGCTATTTAGTTAAGTTGACCATTGATGACAAGATAGTTGTAAAACGTATTATCGTTCAGAAATGAGACTTCTACGAAAATCGCTATATCCCTCCATTGTTGTTTATATTTTAACTGGCTGTTATAAACAGCATCTCATGCCAAGCCGGGGCACTATCGGCTATTTTGAAGCTGATTTGAATGGGAAAAATTGGAATAAGACTTATGAAAACGCTTATCAAACCGTTTCCTCTGGAATGATCCCCTACTCTTCAAGTATGCCCTGCACCCAAGACCACCTGGAAGTACTTACAGAATTGTATTCTCCTGAAGGCCATCTAAGACAGCAACTTAATTTAATGAAGATCCCGAAGAAAGCCGGAATGAACAAAATCATTGCAAGGTCAGCGTTGCATTGTGATGAAAAGGATCCTGTTTATGCGGATTTGTTAGTGGTCATGCAAGATGGGGATGTTGTAGGAGATTCTTACGGGCCGGCGGAAGGCTTTGACAACTATTTAAATATCGAAATGTACAACAGCAAAACGGGAGAAATCAAAGGGACTTTCCAGATAACCATGATAAAGACAAGAGATGGTGGCGAGCCTGTTCTTCCGGATACATTGCGTTTCACGAATGGCAGGTTTCACACGCGATTTGTGCAGGATTAAACGGCTAGATTTTGAATTTCATTTTACATAGAAAATGCTCCTGAAAGTAAGTTCCAGGAGCATTTTCATTTATGTAATAGGAATAACTACCTATGCCGAATTTCTCGCTGCATTGATAATCCCGAACATCGCCCGCATGATCAGCTGATTGTAGGTTTCTACATCAACCGGCAGGTCTTTGGGGTCAAGTGCAAGCATTTGTAATGCATATTGCTGAATGGTAATCAAAGGCAATACAATGCGCTCACGTGTTTTGATTGATACCTTTGTCACATTGTTACTGTCCAGAAGCTCTTTCTGTCCTGATACCTCCAACAGCAGGTCGCGCGTTAGCAGGAATTCGTCATACATTTTGTCCCAAAACTCGCGGTACTCTTCCTCGTCACGCAAGTACTTTGTTGCCGGGAAAAACGCCTTTGAAAGCGACTGCATTGAATTTTCGATCAAAGTCCGGAAAAACAGGGATTTCTTGTAAAGTTGCTTGATATCCTCAACCTTGTTTTCGTCCGCCATTTGCCGGATCGCCGATCCAAAACCATAGAAGCCAGGTACGTTCTGCTTCATCTGCGCCCAGGAACCTACAAATGGAATAGCCCGCAAATCTTCAAATTTCAAGCCTTCATCATCGTTTCCGCGCTTCGTGGGGCGGCTGCCAATGTTGGTCTGACCGTAAAAACGCAATGGCGTTTTCTTATCAAGGTACTTGACAAACATCGGGTGATTTTTAAGGTCCAGGTAAGAGTTGTAGGCTGCTTCTGCCATTTCCTCGATCAACTCCTTATCTTCTGTACTTAGTTCATCCTCAGCACGATTGTCACGGAATAAATGGTTTTCCAAGCCAGCGGTAAACAATCTTTCCAGATTGTACATCGCCGTGGTTACGGTTCCGTAATTGGAGCTGATAGTTTGTCCCTGTACGGTCAGTTGTATCTCCTTATCTTCAATATCGGATCCAAGCGAGGAGTAGAAATTGTGGTTATTGCCACCTCCGCGTGCAGGCGGTCCGCCGCGACCGTCGAAGAATGTGACTTTGATCCCAAACTCTCTCGAAACCTTTGTCAGCTCCTCTTTCGCGCGGTAGATAGACCAGTTGGCGCGCAGGTAACCGCCATCTTTCGTTCCATCCGAAAATCCTACCATAATTGTTTGGTGGTTCTCGCGATTTTGTAAATGGTTGCGGTAAAATTCATTCTCATACAAGCTGCGCATGATTTCCGGCGCATTGGCCAGGTCGTCCACCGTCTCGAACAATGGAACTACATCGAGCGCAAGCTTGCCATTTTCATCAGCAATCAGATTCTTCGCCAGCGCAACCACCTGCATTACATTCAACGCAGAAGTATTGTTGCTGATAACATAGCGGTGAGCGCCTTTTTCACCATTTTTCTCCTGGATCGTCTTAATTGCTCTGATTGACCCGAGGATATCTTTTGTCAAAGGATCTTCATAATCTTCGTCGCGCAAAGGAATATTGAGCGAGAGCAGCATTTCTATTTTCTTCGGCTCGTCCCAGCCTTCATAATCACTGTATTTCAATAGCGGGATCTTCTTTTCCAGTCTTTTCAGAATATCCTCCCACGCTTTCGCATGTTTCCGGCTATCCTGCCGCACATCAAGGCTCGCGAAAAAGAAACCGAACAGGTTAAGCTTCAAAATAAAATTGTCCAGCAGCTCCACAAACAGTCCCTGATGCTTGCTCACCAGCACTTCCCGTGCTTTCAGCAACTCGTCAATCAGCTCCTGTGCATTGGCATAACCCTCTTCGAACGGACCAAAGATGGTACTGTTCATCTTCTTTTCCGCAATTGACACTGCTTCGTCGACGCCCTTGAATGTAAGTCTCCTTTTCAGCTGACGGATATCGCGGTAGTAGCTGCGCAAAAGTGTCTCTCTCAGCCTGTCCGCTACCTGCAACGTAATGTCCGGATTAACAAAAGGATTACCGTCCCTGTCACCCCCCGGCCAGAAACCAAGCCGGTACACATTCGGATAAGGCCAGTCGTGAACGCTCATTCCCAACCCATTGATCAGCTTTTCAAGGATAGACGGAATAGCGTCATAATATACATTTTCGAGGAACCAGCACAGGCTGACAGCCTCGTCGAATGGAGTAGGTTTTTCGTGATTGATAAATGCAGTTTTACCAAGTTGAAGCAAAAGCTGATTTACCTCGGTAAAATCATTCTCTTTGATCGCGTCTTCGAGATCGTTGATAATCCCGAGCACTTTACCTGAGTAAAACTGGGTTGGGTGGGCAGTCAAAACGATGCGAACACTGAAATCCTGCAATTTCGTCAGCAGCTTCTTTTTCAGCTCGTCTTTGTCCAGCCTTTCGGTCAGGTAAGTAACGGAGCCTTTTCCGGTAAGATCGTGGGTTTGGTCAAATGCAGCATCTTCAACGGAATCGAAGAGTACAACTTGCCTTTCAATATATTGAATAAATGCAAAAAGCAGATCTGTCCTTTCCTTGGGAGTGGCGGTTTCAAGTAGTTCCGAAAAAAAGTGCTCGATGATTTCCTTCGGGGATTTTCCCTCCTGAAAACCTGTCTCACTCTGCTGCGTAAGTATCGGAAGTAACGAACCCGTCTGAAAAATACCGCGATAGGGCAAACTCAGGAAAAGGCTGTTGAAAATATTATACTTCGTTACAACTGCGTCCTGAAAACTGTTATTCATAATGAAGCGACGAAATTATATTTTGAGATCTGCTATGGAGGTCAAATATAATCCTAAAAATCGGTTTCAGGCTTTTGGGTGGGCCTGCTGATGCGTTTTTTTCAGCTTTTCAATGGAGTTGTGGGTATAAATCTGCGTGGCTGCCAGGTTGGCGTGACCAAGCAGCTCCTTAATTGCATTCAGATCGGCTCCGCGGTTAAGCAAGTGCGTTGCGTAGGTGTGACGGAGGATGTGGGGGCTCTTTTGAGATAAAGTAGTTACTGCCGAAAGATATTTTTTAACAAGCCTTTGAATAAACACCGGGTAAGCTGCTTTCCCCGAGTCCGTGACAATCAGGTTATGTGCGGCCGCAACTTCCTTTCTTTGTTGCAGATAGGTATCCAGCAGCTCGGCCAAAGATTTTCCGATCGGTACAATGCGTTCTTTGGCGCGTTTTCCAAAAACCCGAAGCGTATATGCGTGCAGGTCCACGTGCCTTACTTCCAGATCCAGCAGCTCGGCAAGCCGGATCCCGCTACCATAAAGCAACTCAATTACCACCCGGTCACGCATCCCCGAGAAGTCTGCCGAAAACGTATCTTCCTGAAAAAGCATTTCCATTGACTGCTCTTCAACGAATGCAGGAAGCTTTTTTCGCGTTTTTAACGCCGACAGGACTTTCGTCGGATCTTTGGAAATCAATTGTTTTCGTCTCAAAAATGCATAGTAACTCCGCAGAGAGGCAATTTTCCTGTTCACAGAAGTCGGGTTTAATCCTTCTTCCATTAAGCTGACAACCCACGACCGTAACATAGCCGGCTGTGCTGTTTCAGGAGCACTGCATTCATATTGAAGCAACAGGTATTTCTGAAATTGGTCCAGATCAGTTTGGTACGATTTGACCGTATGTGCGCTGGCGCGCTTTTCAAAATTCAGAAATTGCAGAAAGGCATCGATCATAGCGGCCAATATACAAAAAAGAGCTATCTGAAATCAGACAGCTCTTTTTTGATATGGATACAATGATCCTGTATAATTCATTCAGAAACCACTCCTTTGGATCTAGTCCTCTAAATGACCGTAAGTCTTTTCCTTGTAAACGGCACGCAAAACTTCGAAACGACGTCTAACAGATGGTTTTTCGAAAGCTGTACGAGCACGAAGCTGACGCATTGTACCGGTTCTTTCAAATTTCTTCTTGTAACGCTTAAGAGCGCGGTCAATCGATTCGTTGTCTTTTATGTTAATAATCAGCATGCTTATTAATGTAATGTTATTTTGAATGGTTTTCTGAAATTGGACTGCAAAGAAAAGTTATATCAAACAGAAAATCAAGAAATAAGTCATTAAAATTAGGTTATTTTTGCAAGTACCGCGATAGAAGGAAAGCAATGGAACAATTAGACAGCCCAATATGAGCTCTCGACTGGGAATTATCGATTTAGGAACAAATACATTTCACCTGCTGATCATCGAAAAAAATGGGGATCAGTTTTCCAAAATCTTTCATGACAGCCGTCCGGCCAGGATTGGAATGGGCGGGATCAACCGGAAAACGATCACACCGGAGGCTTTCGGCCGCGCGAGTGCCGTACTTTCCTACTTCCGGGAAACACTGGACTTGCACGGAGTCCATGCTGAACACACGTTTGCTTTCGGTACCAGTGCAATCCGGAATGCAGAAAACCAGGGCGAGTTTTGCACTGAGGTATTCCACAAAACGGGCATTTCCATTACAGTTATAGACGGGAACAAGGAAGCGGAGTACATTTATCGTGGTGTCCGTTTTGGTACCGATATTGGAAACGAGCCTTCGCTGATCATGGATATTGGGGGCGGAAGTGTGGAGTTCATTATCGGAAACCACGCGCAAATATTCTGGAAACAAAGCTTTGAGATCGGCGGACAACGTTTGATGGACAAGTTTATGAGAAACGATCCGCTATCTGTCGCCGACAAGAAGAACCTCTATAACTATTTTGACGAAAACCTCATTCCACTGGCTAATGCGATTCATCAATACGCCCCGCAGAAGCTGATCGGCTCCTCAGGCACGTTCGACACGCTTGTTGACATGGATTTTCAATACCGCCTTGGCGAAGGTCCTCCAAAACACCAGACTGACTTTCATCTTCCATTAGAAGAATTCTACCGCGCCTATCACCTTATCGTTTCCGGAAACCACGACCAGCGGATGCAAATTTCAGGAATGATCGAGCTGCGGGTGGATATGATCGTAGTCGCAGTGTGCCTGATTGACTATGTTTTAAAAAGTTACGGCATTCACAAAATTCAGATTTCCAGTTACGCATTAAAAGAAGGTGTTCTTGCCGAATTATTGTCAAACTAATTGCTTCTAATCGTAAATTAGATTTTGATTTACTCCCTGGCTTCTATCATTTAAAACAAAACTCTTAAACAATTCCATGAGATTATTTCGGTGCCTTATTCTTACGGGACTAGCTCTCGTGTATCTTAATGATGCCCAAGCCCAAAAAAAGAAGAAAAAGAAGGAAGAAGATGTAAAAATCGAAAAGGCAGTCGACGCAATGGCGACGGCGGTTAAAGACAAGCTGAAAGAGGACAAGAAAAAAAGTCCGAAGGCTTTCAAAGACCTGATCGATACCAGTGCAGTGAGCCAGAAAGGAATGATCTCGGTGCACAAAATGGACGACAAATGGTATTTTGAAATACCGGATTCGTTATTGAACCGGGATATCATGGCAGTTACCCGATATTCGAAGACGGCCGCAGGAGGCGGGATTTTTGGTGGGGAGGAAGTAAACCGTCAGATGATCCGCTGGGAAAAAGGGGTAGACAATAACGTACTGCTCAGATCCGTGACAGTCGTTTTAACCAGTCCCGACAGTACCAAACCTATTTTCCAGGCTGTTAAAAACTCCAACTCTGATCCTATCATTGGTGTTTTCGACATTAAAGCAGTTAAAAAAGATCCGGGCACAAAAGCTTCGGTGATCGACGTTACCGAGTTTTTCAATTCTGATAACCAGGTTTTCTCACTTAACTCGGTCAACAAGCAATTGCTGAAACTGACAGGTTTCAAAAAGGAGGCTTCTTACATTGAAAAAATGAGAAGTTTCCCGATCAACACGGAAATACGGACTGTAAAAACCTTTACCGTATCGCCACAAATGCTCACACCTACGCCCGTACCGCAGATCGGCCAGTACTTACCATCGGGGCTCGACGCCGGGGTTGTCACATTTGAGATGAATACTTCCATGATCCTGCTGCCCGAAAGACCCATGCAAAAACGCATTTTCGATAGCAGAGTTGGGTATTTTGCCAATCAGTATGCGGTATTCGGTGAAGAATCGCAGCGATCAGATACGGAAGTATTTGCAGTAAGATGGAGGCTTGAACCCAAGAATGCGGAAGACGCAGCGAAACAGAAGAATGGCGAGCTGATTGAACCGAAAAAGCCTATAATCTATTACATCGACCCTGCAACGCCAGAAAAATGGCGCAAGTACCTGAAAGCCGGCGTTGATGACTGGCAGGTTGCCTTTGAAAAAGCAGGCTGGAAAAATGCGATCCGTGGCGAATACTGGCCGGAAGGCGACACAACCATGAGCCTGGAAGACGCCCGGTACTCGGTAATCCGCTATTTCGCAGCAGATATCCAGAATGCATACGGTCCGAATGTACACGATCCGCGAAGTGGCGAAATCCTGGAAAGCCACATTGGCTGGTACCACAATGTAATGCGCCTGCTGCGTAACTGGTATCTTATTCAGGCGGCTGCGGTAGATCCAAAAGCACGTACAAAGAAGTTTGACGACGAATTAATGGGCGAGCTCGTGCGCTTTGTATCCTCCCACGAAATCGGACATACATTGGGACTGCGGCATAATATGGGCGCCAGCTCGGCTACGCCGGTAGAAAAGCTGCGTGACAAAGAGTGGATCAAAGAGCACGGCCACACAGCCTCCATTATGGATTATGCGCGGTTTAATTATGTGGCACAGCCCGAAGATGGTATTACCGATCTTTTCCCAAGGATTGGAGATTATGACAAGTGGGCGATTCAATGGGGTTACAGCAACTTCGCCGACATCCGCGATCCAAAAGCGCAGAAGGCGAAGCTAAATGAAATGACAAAAGAGGCTTACAAGGATACCAGGCTGCACTTTGGAACAGAAATCAGCCCGTACGATCCGAGGTACCAAACGGAAGATTTGGGCGACAATGCGATGAAAGCTTCCGAATATGGTATAAAAAACCTGAAAAGGATTCTCCCGAACCTGATCGAATGGAGCCGTGAAGATGGAGAAAGCTATAAGGAACTTGATGAGATTTACAGCAATGTAACTGCGCAATATCGCCGGTACCTCGGCCACGTGATCAAAAATATAGGCGGTATTTACGATACACCAACTACCTACGACATGGAAGGGCCGACATTTACACCGGTCGCGAAAAGCACCCAGAAAGAGGCAGTTGAATTCCTGAATGCGCAGCTTTTCAAAACGCCTACCTGGCTTTTAGATCAGAATATCATCAATAAGATCAAGCCCGAGACAGGTGTAGAGGCGATTAAAGCATTGCACGAATATGCGATCACGGCGCTTTTTGCAGGCGACAGGGCTGTGAGGTTAATGGAAACAGGTATGACTGCCAAAAATTACACGCTCGATGAGCTGTTCACTGATCTGGAAGGCGGTATCTGGTCGGAAACCAAAACGGGCAAGAACATCGATTTGTATCGTCGCAACCTGCAAAAGGTTTATACCGAAAAGCTGATCGATTTGCTGAAACCTGGCAAAGCCAATGTACAGTCAATTCCGGTGGGGATTACCTATGGTTTTTCAACCCGCGTTGTGGAGCTGGAAAAAACGGATCTGCCTTCTGTGGCCCGGGCGCACCTGGAAAATCTGAAAACGACGATTACAGCTGCTATTCCAAAAAGTGCGGACAAAATCACAAAGTATCACTTGCAGGATATTCTGCAGAGGATCAAACAAAGTCTCGATCCTAAATAAGTCTTGAATTCAGAGAGCCGGGCATTCGTGCCTGGCTCTTTTGCTTTAAACCTCAATTATGTCGGATTTGAAACAAATACTAGGCAACTATCCTGCATTTGCCAAAGTTATTGACAACGTAAAACCTTACAGAAGACTGGATTTCTCAGCCAGCAACGAGGTATTACTTACCCGCGATCTTTCAAAAACGAGTGAGTTTTCAAAGTATGTTTTTGAAGAGCTTCTGTCGCGAAGCAGATACAATGGAATTGGCGGGTATGGAGAAAACCGGGTGATATACCGCCAGCGAATGCATTTCGGAGGCGATGAACCGGGCGCGAGGAGCATTCACTTGGGTACTGATATCTGGATTGAAGCGGGCGAGCCGCTGTTTGCGCCTCTTGACGGAACAGTTCACAGCTACGCATTCAACAACCACTACGGAGATTATGGCCCCACGATCATTTTGGCCCACGAATTATCCGGAGTACCATTTTATACATTGTACGGGCATTTGTCGCTTTCGTCGCTCGACGGACTTGCTGTCGGAAAACGCATTGCGAAAGGGGAACGCTTCGCCTCCATTGGCGACTATCCGGAAAATGGTGACTGGCCACCGCACCTGCATTTCCAGGTGATCAGCGATATTGGTGATTATGAGGGCGATTTCCCAGGGGTAAGTAGCTTTTTTGATCAGGACTATTATTTTTCAATATGTCCCGATCCCAATCTCATTTTAAGAATAGCGAAAAATAGCTGAGTTGGTTGCTACTTCCTGTGAATGGTAGTTGCAGTAGATTGTGCACCGGCCAGAATCGTGATATCCGCAATGGTCACGCGATCCGGTGCATTTACAGCGTACAAGATTGCGTCAGCAATATCTCCGGCCTGCAATGGATCAAAACCCTGGTACACTTTCCCTGCACGCTCCTCATCGCCTTTGAAGCGAACCAATGAAAATTCTGTCTCCACAGCTCCGGGCGCCACATTTGTTACCTTGATTCCGTGTTGTGTCAATTCCAGGCGCATTCCCTCGCTTAGTACTTCCACAGCCGCTTTCGAAGCGCAGTATACTGCTCCATTAGGGTAAGTCTGCTTGCCTGCAATGGAACTGATATTGACGATATGCCCCTTCCCTTTTTCCAAAAGCAATGGAATAACCGCTTTCGAAACGTATAGCAAGCCTTTTACATTTCCATCTATCATAGAGTCCCAGTCATTCGTATCGCCTTCATCCAGGGAGCCGAGCCCGTGCGCATTGCCTGCATTGTTGATCAGGATATCAATATTTTTCCAATCATCGGAAAGCGAGTTGATCATTGCAAGCACAGCACCTTTGTCGCGAACGTCAAAAAGAAGGGTGGTCACCTGTACTTTGGAAGATAATTTGTCAGCGAGCTCATCGAGCCTTTCCTGGCGGCGACCACACAGAATAAGATCAATTCCTGCATCAGCGAAGAGTTCGGCTGTTGCTTTTCCTATCCCGGAGGTAGCTCCGGTAATTAATGCAATACGGGACATTAGAATTTTGATTGTGTTACTGGTCTGACTACTCCTTTTTCTTACGCGGGATATTCAGACTGCTAAATTGACCTTTTTCAAGCTGGGCTGCCTGGTTAAACATTTGGACTGCCTGTTGAAAAACATTATCGGTAGGATTAAGTACCTGGAAAACCTCATTATTAAGTCCGCTCTTCTGCTTTCTGCCCCAAACATAGCGACCGATGATTGCCTTCGTTTGAGAGGTAATCAGTGTTTTTGAAAGATCCAGCTCAGCGGGATTTGGCTTGATGCCTGATTTCGTTGCGTCTTTTACCATATCGGCCAGCATAGCATCAGACACTTCAAAGGATTTCACAAACTCGTCAAAAGTCTGTTTTTCCAATTTCTTCTGATTTGAATTGGCATAACGCAATGCGTATTCTCTGATGATATTTTTTGAGTAAAGCTCAAACAGATACTTGCTGTTCTGCAAGGTATCTTTTGGAACAAAAATATCCGGTGTAATGCCGCCGCCGCCGTAAACAATGCGCCCGCCGTCAGTTTTATAAACTTTACTTTTATCGAATTTGATACTATCCACATTGAACAGCTCGCCGCTTTCGTAACGATGTGAAAGATCCTGGCTGTAATCTTCTCCCTTGCCCAGTTCGTAAGGTTTTTGAATGCTTCTTCCGCTCGGGGTATAATAGCGCGAGATTGTCAGGCGCAGTTCAGATCCGTCAGAAAGCTTGATTGGCATTTGAACCAGGCCTTTTCCGTAAGATCTCCGTCCCACAACCAATGCGCGGTCATGATCCTGCAATGCGCCGGCGAGAATTTCAGAAGCGGAGGCACTTCCTTCGTCTACCAGAACGATCAATGGACCCTGTTCAAAAAGTCCGTCGACGTGCGAACGTGTTTTTCGGTCGAAGCGGCTGTCCTTTCCTTCGGTGTACACCAGGAGCTTATTTCCCGCGATAAATTCATCGGCCATGCTTGTAGCACGCTCCATATAACCTCCGGGATTGCCGCGCAGGTCGAGGATCAGGTTCTTCAATCCTTGCCCCTTCAATGTCTTCAGTGCAGATTTAAACTCTTCAAATGTTGATTCGGAAAAACGGCTGACCTTGATATAGCCGATCTCCTGATCAACCATATAAGATGCATCAACGGAGAATGTTGGAATGCGGTCGCGGACTACCGAGAAGTTCATCTTCTCATTCAATCCCACGCGCTCAATGGCGAGATTTACCTTCGTGCCCCTTTTACCACGTAATAATTTATAGACCTGTGCATTGGTTACACCCGGCCCCGAAAGGTTCTCTTTGTTAACCGAGATAATCCGGTCACCACTCTGGATACCCGCTGCCTCCGAAGGTCCGCCGCTCAGGGGCGTTACCACGTAAACCGTATCATTGTAAATATTGAATTCAACGCCTATCCCGTCAAAGCCCGATTCCAGCTGCGAACGTGCTGCGGTAGCTTCTTCTGCATTGAAGTAGGCTGTGTGCGGATCGAGCTTTTCCAGCATTTTTGAAATTGAAAAATCAACCAGCTCCTCGGTATTCACAGAGTCAACATAGTTATTCTCAACCAGCATCAATACTTCCCGGAACTTGGCATATCCCTTGGCAACTTCTGACAGTTTCTTTCCGCCGCTAAAAAACGTGCTGCCCAGCAACACACCCGCCGCCAGCGTTATTCCAATGATGATTGGCAAACGCACAACCGATTTTGGATTATTAATCGGTGTCTGAGACTTTTCTGGATTCATGCTGGTCAAGTTTGAAAAGGGTGTTGAGAAGACTGTCCGGCACACTTCTATCTAACGTGAAGTAAGCGATTTTGATTGCTTATTGCAAGAGAGCCGAGGGCACGTTTTGAAGGAAAACGAAAATAGAGCAGGCTTAGATCCTGAACAGAAATTGAATTTCGGCCTCAAACAAAAGATTTCAGTGATTCAGGATTACGCATTGTATCCAGGTTAATGCACTTCTCCGGATCCTGGCCCATAAGTATGCGCTTCATGGGAGCCTCCATTTTCTTCCCGTTGATCGTGTAAGGAATGTCGGCAACCTGCTCGATCGTATCAGGAATATGCCGCGGACTGTACTGGCTGCGAATCGTTTCCCTGATCTTGGCCTTCAATTCATCGGTCAGGTCCTGCTCTCTGCCCAGCACAACGAAAAGAGAAATGGTACCCTCGCCATTGGATTTTTCAAGATAAACAGCCAGGCTGTCTTTCACTTCGGGCAGGCTTTCAACTGCCCGGTAAATCTCCGCAGTTCCGATACGCACTCCTCCTCTGTTTAATGTGGCATCAGAGCGTCCGTAGATGATTACTGAGTGCCGGTCGGTTATTTTGATCCAATCTCCGTGCCGCCAAACAGCCGGGTACATTTCAAAGTAGCTGCTGTGATATTTTTCCTGGGAAGGGTCATTCCAGAAACAGACGGGCATAGAAGGCATTGGTTGGGTAATTACCATTTCTCCCAGCTCATTCTTTACCGGTTTACCATCTTCGCCAAAAGCTTCAATGCGTGCACCGAGCATTCTGCATTGTATCTCGCCAGCATATACCGGTACGATGGGGCAGCCACCTACGAATGCGGAACAAACGTCGGTACCTCCGCTTAGCGAGATCAGCCACACATCTTTTTTAACCTGCTTATAAACCCATTCAAAAACTTCCGGGGGCAGGGGGGACCCGGTAGACCCAATCGTTTCTAATGCGGAAAGGCGCTCAGATGTAATGCTGACACCGCTTTTCATGGAGTTTATGAAAAACGCAGCGCCACTTCCAAAGTGCGTAATCCTGGCTTCTTCTGCCAGACTCCAAAGTACCTGTGAGGAAGGATAAGCAGGCGCCCCGTCGTAAAGCACCAGCGTAGCACCGCAAAGCAGTGAGCTCAACGCATAATTCCACATCATCCAGCCCGTTGTGGAGTACCAGAAGTAACGGTCGCCCGGTTTCACATTCTGGTGTAAAACCAAAGCCTTCAAATGCTCTATTAAACAACCGCCTACCCCGTGCGTAATCGCCTTAGGCTCAGCAGTTGTTCCCGACGAATACAAAATCCAGATCGGATGATCGAAGGGAACCGGCTCAAAGTCAATGCCAAAATGCTGCAAATGGAGAATATCCTCCCAGGATGTATATCTTTCGTACCTGCTTTCGGCACCAGTATTATTGATTAAAACGATATCCTTAACAGAGCGAAGCGAAATGGAAAGCTCCTGCGCGAATGCGGTCAGATCGTGAACTTTGCCGTTGTACTGGCAACCGTCGGCGATAAACAGGACTTTGGGTTCAATTTGCCGGAATCTCTCGACCAACGCCGTTTTTCCAAAATCCGGCGAGCACGAAGACCAAACTGCACCAATGGAGTTAGCTGCCAGAAACGCCACCACTGCCTGAGGTATGTTGGGTAGAACAGCCGCTACACGATCGCCGGGCCGCACTCCTATTTGTTTGAGCCAGGTAGCTACCGCTGCTACTTCCGCTTCCAGCTGCTCCCACGATATTTCACGAAGTCCTTCTTGCTCAGATTTAAACAGAATGGCGGGCCGATCTTTTGTTTTATTCCTGAAAATATGCTCTGCGTAGTTGAGCTTGGAGCGGGTAAACCACTTGGTACCTATCATTCCACTTTGCGGGCGTTGCAAAACTTCGAGATAAAGATCGTGTGACTTAATATTGAAGTAATTCCAGAGACTTTCCCAAAAATCTTCCAGATCGGTTACAGACCACTCCCACAGGTCGTGATAAGATCGAAAATAAAGTCCCTTTTTGACAAAAAGCCAATCCATATACTTTTTCAGATTGGATTGTTCCAGCAATGTCCGTCCAGGTTTCCATAATGGCTGAGTCTGCACCTCGGTTGACATATACGATATCGTTCATTGAAGATTTAGATCCGAAAGCCTTGTAACCGGCATTTCGCTGATAGTACTAATAAACGTTGCTTTATGACTTTTGACATAAAATGGCCGCGAAATATTTAACCGGAAAATTGGCGTATCTTTGCAGGCTAATCTATAAATTATCAACACTTTCTGATGATCAGATACGCTGGCTAACTGATTTTGGTGGCATTAATGTCGGAAAATATACCACAAATTAACTTTCAGTTACAAGCAATTTGTTAAGAGGAAAAAATCCCAGTAGTGATACTGCATTCCTAAAATGAGAAAAAGAACAAACAATTCGAGACCGGCAGGTGGCCAGTCTTCGGGTGGAGGGGACAAATCCTTCCGCAAAAGCAGCGGCGGCGGCGGTAATTCATTCAGAAAACCAAAGCCAGAAACTGAAAGCCGTTTCAGTAAGCCGAGTGTTAAAAAATCCAGTCTGAAATTCTCAGCACAGGAAAACAAGCCAGCCAAATCACGTCCAAGCTTCGGACACGAAAAACCAGCAGATGACAGGCCGCGTTTCAATCGCGAACAAGGTGGTTTCCGCAAGGACAAACCCTTCGGAAATGCCGGTGGTTTCAAAAAAGATTCGGGCTTCCAGGGAGAGAAAAGGTCTTTCAGAAAACCTGAATCAGGAGAAAGCCGCCCGTTCCGACCACGCAGTACAGATGAAAATTCAGAAAGAAGGCCTTTTTCAGACAGAAGAACATCTTCCGACAGGGATGAAAGGCCACGTTTTGATAAAACACGTGAGTTCAGGCCGGAAGGAAGACCTGCATTCGGGAAGAGGGAAGACAGAAATGAGTTCCGTCCTAGAGAATCCAGAGAAGGCGGACCGAGAGAAAATTTCAGGGCAAGAGAGGATGGTGACAGAGCGCCAAGAGAGAGTTTCGGACGTGAAGAAAGAGCGCCGCGTGAAGGTTTCAGACCGAGAGAAAATCGGGATCAAAGCGACAAGCGGGCACCGAGAAGTGATAGATCCGGACGCGATGAAAGAGCGCCAAGAGGCGAAAGACCAGTAAGGGACGAGAGAGCTCCGCGAGAAGAAAGAGCACCTGATGCCGAAGACAGAAGCGGATTGGACCGCAGAGTGGGCAGATATGAGACAGCACCCCGCTACAATCTGCAAGATTATGAGAAGAAGATAGCTCCAAAAAAAAAAGAAGAAATCAGCACTGACATCAGGCTGAACCGCTATATCGCGAATGCAGGTATCTGTTCGCGCAGGGAAGCTGATGATCTGATTTCTTCCGGCCAGATTTCGGTAAATGGAAAAACGATTACCGAAATGGGTTATAAAGTCAAGATGAGCGACGTTGTCAAATACGGCAAAAAGGCGCTTAATCCTGAGAAAATGGTTTATATCCTGATCAACAAACCGAAGGATTATATCACTACAACGGACGATCCGGAAGAGCGTAAAACTGTTTTGGACCTGATCAAAGGCGCGTGTAATGAGCGTGTGTACCCGGTGGGTCGTTTGGACAGGAACACAACAGGCTTGCTATTGCTGACTAACGATGGTGAACTCGCCGAAAAGCTGACGCACCCTTCAAGTGGGATCAAGAAGATTTACCAGGCTGAGCTGGATAAACCAATCACAACAGAAGATTTCGAGCGGTTACAGCACGGGGTAGATCTGGAAGACGGTTTTATTCGCCCCGATGAAGTTGGTATCGTGACTCCTGATGCAATGGTGGTAGGACTTGAAATCCACAGTGGTCGCAACCGGATTGTTCGCCGGATGTTTGAGCAATTGGGTTATGAAGTCCAGAAGCTGGACCGGACCGTTTTTGCAGGTTTGAATAAGAAAGACCTGCCAAGAGGTAAATGGCGGTTTTTGAGTGAGAAAGAGGTTGTCAAGCTCAAATATATGCTTTGATACAAAACAAAACGAGGCCGCGGAATTCGCAGCCTCGTTTTGTTTCAATCTATTGCTATTACAATCTGAATCCGAAAGAGAATACATCGTAAGGTGCATCAGGGTAAAGCCCCTCGAATGTTACCATTGACTCTTCTTTGCCGGCAATTGCCGCTTCAAACTCCTTCACGGTACGGATTGCCTTTCCATTTACTTTGGTGATGATAAATCCTTCTTCCACCTGCGAGCGGGCAAACTTGCCGCCTTCAATAGAAACTACCTTTACACCACCTTCGATTTTATATCTGGACAAACGTTGTTTTTCCGCGTCGCTCAGGTTACCGAATTGTGCACCCAGCACATTCATGATCGCAGCGGTTTCATCGCGTTTGATGATATCAGAACCGCCTGTCCTGTTGCGTAGCGTAATGCTCAGGTCTTTTTCCTTGCCATCACGGTTTACAGTCAGGTTCACTTTATCGCCAGGCTTGTGCAAGCCGATTGATTGTTGCAGCTCAGGAACAGAATGGATATCCATTCCATCTACTTTCACGATCACGTCGCCTTTGTTTACACCGCCTGCTTTTGCTGCGCTGTTTTCAGTGAATTCACGTACGTAAACACCGTCATTCACTTTCACTCCATACTCTTCTGCTTTTCTGCTGTCAAGATCGTCCAGCTGAATGCCAAGGTATCCGCGTTGTACATTACCAAATTTGATTAGGTCACTGGACACTTTCTTCACAATGCTGGAAGGAACTGCAAAAGCATAACCTGCAAAGCTACCTGTCGGGCTCGCGATCGCGGTATTGATACCAATCAACTCACCTTTAAGGTTCACAAGTGCACCACCACTGTTTCCAGGGTTTACAACTGCGTCAGTCTGAATAAAAGATTCAAGCGGCGAATCTCCTGCGCTTGCAGAAGCCGGTGTCACACCATTGCGGCGTGATTGACCAATGATCCCAAGACCCCGGCCTTTTGCACTAACGATACCGGCAGTAACTGTTGATTCCAGGTTAAAAGGGTTACCGACTGCCACTACCCATTCTCCTACTTTCACTGCATCGGAGTTACCCAAGGTCACCGCAGGAAGATCTTTCGCTTCCACTTTAATTACGGCAATATCCGTAGAAGGGTCGGTTCCGATTACTTTCGCTCTGTATTTTCTCTTGTTATGCAAAGTCACTTCCAGCTCCTGTGCACCTTCCACAACGTGGTTGTTTGTTACAATGTAACCGTCAGCTGAAATTACAACACCAGAGCCCGAAGCTTCCTGAGATTGGGGACCGCGCTGGCTGCCTCCAAAATCATCTCCGAAGAAGTCCCTGAAAATATCCGGGATCTGCTGCCCGCCTCCGCGATAAGCCTGGCGGGTCATTGTTGACTTTATGTGCACAACCGTTGGAGTAGTTGCTTCTGCTGCGTAGACGAAATCGCCAGGTGCACCTACCGGCGTGCCTGTTGAGGTAAAACGTGCAATAGATTCGGCAGGGGCTTCTTTGAAAATCACATTCGTGCCGCTGTCCGGACCTAATAGTTTAAAGCCGGCAAGAGTTGACGCACTTGAAATCAACCCAACCAACACTAAACCTTTCCAATTTGTTTTCATAGACATATGTTGGGGTTTTAATTTTATGAATGATTAACGCAAAGCAAATAACTATTTATTCCCTTATCAGGCCCGTTTAACATAATTTAACAAAGATATTTCATTTCAAATCTAACCAAAATATCCTGCCAGTTCTGTCTGCATTTTGGGCCATTTCGTTGATCATAGAAGAAGGCGTTATTCGTGAAAATAACGCCTTCCGTAATACTGAACTTAATTAGGCGATTTCGATCTGACGGGCAGGTTTCTCTTTCGCTTCTTCCCTTTTTGGTAGCAAGATGCTCAAAATCCCATCGGCATAATTAGCTTCAATTTTCTCGCCGTCAATTGAATTCGGCAATGTGAAAGTCCTCTGGAACGAGTTGTATTTGAACTCTCTGCGAGTATATTTCTCCCCTGCTTCCTCACTTTTCTGCTCTTTGTGCGCAGAGATCGTCAGCTGGTTTTTTTCAAGGTTCAATTTAAAGTCCGACTTCTGTAAACCCGGAGCGGCTACTTCGATACGGAAACCTTCTTTACTTTCCACCACATTCACAGCCGGTACACTTCCCGAGAAAGCTGGTGTGTTAAATTCATTGAAAAGGTCTTTTCCAAAAAATCCGTTCAGGTAAGAAGGAGTTGCAAATTGGGTTTTAACTAATGTGCTCATTGCTATAAGATTTTATGTTTTTAATTTCCAGTTTTAACCTTCGTGGTATGCAGTGATATTATCAACTTCCATTCCGGGTTAAAAAAATGGATAACAACAAGACAAAAAGTCCGAAAGCTGCGGTGTAAAGGAAATATAAGCGACAGAATGTCCGATCTCGATTGAACAAACCTGTAAAATGACAGGATGGGGCCGTTTAAAGCACAGAGTGTTGCTTATCGCAATTCAAGAATTGCACAAGCCTGCTCAGATGCAGATTGCTCTGCTTTCTTTTTGGTGAAACCGTTGCCGGTAGCGAAAGGCTCGTCATTAACGAGTATTTGGGAAATGAATTCGCGGTGGTGGCGGGTACCGCGTTCTTCGAGTATTTCGAAGCGGATTTCCTTGCCTTCGCGTTGCGCCCATTCGATGATGAGGCTTTTGAAGTTTGCATTGTTCTGGATAATGCTGTCCAGATCATAATGCGTAATTAGCTTGCTGATGATGAATGTTCTCGTGAACCGAAAACCTTTATCCAGGTAAATAGCGCCTACAAATGCTTCAAGCGCATCTCCGTACATGGAAGAGCGCGGCGACATACCGCGGCGGTTTCCATCGTATTCGATCAGCCTGTCGAGGCCCAGCTTACGTGATATTTGATTTAAGGACTCCCTGTTAACAATCCGGGAGCGGATTTCAGTGAGAAAACCTTCGTCTTTGTAGGGGTATTTGGTAAAAAGAAATTCTGCAACTACCATACCCAGTACTGCATCGCCCAGGTATTCAAGTCTTTCATTTGATTCCCTGAAACCTTTGATAGCAGTTTCCTTAGATGCAGAAGTATGGCGGAAAGCGAGCTGGTAAACGCCTAAATTGGAGGGGCGGTCACCGATTACGTGTGCAATGGACTCCTTAAATTTTTTATCCTCAGCACTTCCGGTACGGAAAAGAGAAAGTATCGGTATAAGAATTCGCTTTGCCAATTGTAGAAAGTTTATCAGTCTTCATACCTTTTGAAAATGACTGATGCATTGTGACCTCCAAATCCAAAAGTGTTACTCAAGGCAATATCTACCTTGCGCTTCTCAGCTTTGTTAAAAGTAAGATTTAGTCTTGGATTAATTTCCGGATCATCTGTAAAATGGTTGATCGTAGGCGGTACAATCTGATCTTTGATCGCCATTATGCAGGCAGCAGCCTCGATCGCACCTGCTCCTCCGAGCAAGTGTCCGGTCATAGACTTGGTAGAGCTGATGTTCAGATTATAAGCGTGCTCTCCGAAGAAGGTCTCAATTGCCTTAATTTCCTGCGGATCGCCGATCGGCGTGGAAGTACCGTGGGTATTGATGTAGTCGATATCTGACGGCTGCAATCCGGCGTTTTCCAATGCATTTTTCATTACCATGTATGCGCCCAGTCCCTCAGGGTGTGGTGCAGTAATGTGATAAGCATCCGAAGACATGCCTGCGCCGATCATTTCAGCGTAAATCTTTGCTCCTCTGGCTTTTGCGTGATCCAGATCTTCCAGGATAAGAGCGGCACCACCTTCTCCCAAAACAAAACCATCGCGGTCTTTGTCATAAGGGCGTGAGGCCGTTTCCGGACTATCGTTTCTCTCGGAAAGTGCTTTCAGCGCATTGAAGCCTCCTACACCAGCAATAGTAATGGCTGCTTCGGAGCCGCCGGAGATACACACATTCATCATACCAAGCTTGATATAATTGAATGCATCAATCAGCGCATTAGTTGCTGAGGCGCAGGCGGATACTGTAATAAAATTTGGCCCCCTGAAACCGTAACGGATCGAGAGTACTCCCGATGCACTGTCAACGATCATTTTAGGGATAAAGAAAGGATTAAAACGAGGTGTTTTTCCATTCTCGGAGAAGTTCATCACTTCTTCCTCGAAAGTTTTAAGCCCCCCAATTCCTGAGCCCCAAATTACACCGGCTTTGTCGAGATCAAGCTTATCTACGTCAAAGCCGGCGTCCTTCATAGCTTCGTCTGCAGCAATAACGGCGTACTGAGTAAACGGGTCCATTTTACGTGCTTCCTGTCGCGGGATGTAAGTATTGATGTCCAATCCCTTGACTTCACAGGCAAAACGGGTGCGAAACTTCTCAGCATCAAATTTTGTAATTGGCGCTGCGCCGCTTACCCCCGCAACCAGATTTGTCCAAAAGGTAGAAACATCATTCCCGATGGGCGTCAATGCACCCATTCCTGTAATCACAACTCGCTTAAAACTCATAAAAAAGGACAGAAATTGAAGATGATAACTGGCTTAAAGACCGAATTACTTCACGTTCTCTTCCAGATATGCAACAGCTTGGCCTACTGTACCAATGTTCTCTGCCTGGTCGTCAGGAATAGATAGATTGAATTCTTTTTCAAACTCCATAATCAATTCAACGGTGTCTAGAGAGTCCGCTCCCAAGTCGTTCTGGAAGTTTGCTTCCGGTGTAACCTCCGACTCTTCTACGCCGAGTTTCTCGACGATAATTTGCTTAACTCTTTCTGCAATTGCTGACATTTTATAATCACTTTTTGGTTAAAATCGCAACAAAGAAAGATATTTCAGTTCACTTTTTCAAAATTTTTTTACTGCCTTATTTTTATTGCAATTATTGCTTCTAAAATAAAAAAAGCAGAAAATCAGCTCCTTATCAGGTGTTCATTTCCCGATTTCTTTTTGCGGTCTGGAGAACATCCGGTATAAGTGTACATTCACCAAATATTTAATTAAAAGCGTTTTTGAGATATGATTTCAATTGCAAATCTAAAAAATACCGACTCGCAGCAGTTCTTTCTCATGGCCGGCCCCTGCGCGATAGAAGGCCGGGATATGGCACTTCGAATAGCTGAAAATATCGTCAATGTGACCACCAGGCTACAAATACCGTACATTTTCAAGGGTTCCTACCGCAAAGCCAACCGCACAAAAATTGACTCTTTCACAGGCATCGGAGACGAGAAAGCTTTAAAAATACTTCGGGAAGTAGGCGAAACATTTGGGGTCCCTACCGTCACCGACATTCATGAATCTCACGAGGCTGCCATGGCTGCTGAGTACGTGGATGTACTGCAGATACCCGCATTTCTTTGCCGGCAAACCGAGCTGCTGGCCGCCGCCGCGCAGACAGGAAAAGCTGTAAATGTGAAGAAAGGACAGTTTCTTTCAGGCGCTTCAATGAAGTTTGCAGCCGAAAAAATTCATGAAGTCAACCCCCAATGCCAGGTAATCCTGACTGATCGGGGCAATAGTTTCGGCTACGGCGACCTTGTTGTGGATTATAGAAACCTGCCTGAAATGGCTGCATTCGGAGTACCGGTTGTAATGGACTGCACGCATTCCCTGCAGCAGCCAAATCAAAGTTCAGGGGTAACCGGCGGCAAGCCGAAGTTGATTGAGACGATCGCCAAGGCGGCAATAGCAGTAGGTGCAGACGGGCTGTTTATCGAAACCCATTTTAATCCTTCAGAAGCAAAATCTGATGGTGCAAATATGCTTCCGCTGGATCAATTAGAAGGTTTGCTGGAAAGGCTTGTTCGCGTGAGAGAGGCTATCCTATGATCTTCAAAGCAGCGCGAATTCAGATCCTGACCTTATTGATTTGCTGCAATCTGCTGCCGCAAACGGTGTCGGCACAGCAGGATTCTACCTTGTGGCGGGTAAAGGCAGGAGATATTATCCCGCCGGTTTCGTTGGCTGTTGCAGGATTGGTTGTACAGGGAAAGGTCAGCCGCAGCCTGCAAAGGGAAGTACGGTCTCAGTATCCTGGATTTCATACCAATGCAGATGATTTTCTTCCCTACGCTCCTGGTATTGTGAGCCTTGGACTCGCCTCAGCGGGTGTGAAGGGGAAACATTCGCTGGACGATCAGGTTATACTTGCATTACTTTCGAACATCGGCGCCCAGGTAGTAACTCAGGGGCTCAAACGGGCAGTAAAATACCCGCGACCAGATGGAGAGGATAACCATTCATTTCCTTCCGGACATACCACCACTGCTTTTGCAAATGCAGAGATCCTGCATCAGGAGTATGGAGGCAGAAGTGTTCTTTATAGCATTGGAGGCTACGGAACTGCCACTGCAGTAGGTGCCATGCGTATTTTAAACAATAAACATTGGCTGGCCGATGTGCTTATGGGTGCCGGAATAGGAATGGGGGCAACAAAGGTTTTTTACATCAGCTATCCCTGGCTTAAACAAAAGGTGTCGCGGAAAAGAAAAAGTACACCTGCTTACTAACCTGCTGACATAGGGCTGTCATTCGGGGTGTTTTTATTTGCCTGAACTTAAAACCTCAGCTTATGCAACTGAAAACAATTTATCCGCTTCATGTTCTTTATTTTGAGACTGAAACTTCCCTGAATGCGCTCGCCGAATTTGTCCGCGTGGTCGCCCGGCGGCTTTACAGTGATGCGGTACAAAACGATCTGGAAATTACGGGACCTGTATTCTGGATTTATGAAGGCGCTGACGGGAATCCGGAAACAGTGTTCAAGCTCACGATCGCACTGCCGGTGAGCCCCTCGGCACCACTTACTGACTCCGAGTTCAGATTGAAACTTCTGGAACCGTTTCAATGTATCTCGCACGAATTGCAGGGAGAATGGAGCGGCCTCGGGAGTGTTTATGGGCAAATATTTTCAGAGCTGGGCACCAAAAACAAAATTCCCTCTGGCCAGAATCGTGAGATTTACATTCACATGGATTTTGAAAATCCGGCCGGCAACATTACCGAAGTTCAGGTAGGCATTCTCTAACAACCAAATACCCGCTGCACATGTCATATTGCGCTTATGTCAACAATAACATCTCTGAACTACCGGATTTTCTGCTAAATAAAGAATACCATGATAACCATTATGGTTTCCCCATTGTCGACGACGACGAGCTTTTTGGGAGGTTGTTGCTCGAAATCAATCAGGCTGGCCTGAGCTGGACTTTAATGCTCCGAAAACAACACAGTTTTCGGGCAGCTTACGATCATTTTTCGATAGAAAAAGTAGCTGCTTACAACGAAAGCGACAGGGAAAGACTGATGCAGGATCCCGGAATTGTGCGGAACAGGTTGAAGATTAATGCAGCTATCGTGAATGCACAGAAGATACTGGAAATCAGGAAAGATTTTGGCTCATTCAAAGGCTGGATTGAAGCCAATCATCCTTTGACCAAGGAGCAGTGGATCAAGCTTTTCAAAAAAACATTCAAATTTACCGGCGGCGAAATCGTCAATGAATTTCTTATGAGTACAGGCTATCTGCCTGGCGCGCATACGCCAGACTGTCCCATTTATCAGAAGATTAACCAGCTGGCGAGCTGATCGTACATTTTCAATGCGAAACGCCTAATTCTGCCCTTTCAGAAAGCTCATCAAATGGACAGGTGTATCTGTTTGCAGCCCCTGAACGCCTTTACTTAGCGCCTCTTTCCAGGAAGCGGGCCCCTCGTTTGGACTTTGTACGTCCAGCCACACCGCCACGCCATGCTGATTTGCTACCTTCACCAGCTCAGGGTCTTTCACATTGTCCAGCACCTGAACATCGGTTTTTTTCAGGAAGCCAAGTAGTCCATCTTTGCTTGTAACGTGATTTGGCAAACTTGTCATAAGCGGAACAGTGGGAGCCGCTTCCTTCCATTGCCTGTATTGTCGCTCGTCATTCAGGTACACAACCACCTGACTTTCCATACCCGCAGCCTTGATTTGCTTCCAGGTTTCTTCGGTGCTGGCATCCTTAAAATCGAGATAAATGTTGATTTTCCCTTTGCAGACCGCAAGTACCTCTTTGAATTCGGGGATCCGGTGCGTTTTTTTGTTTCGGTTAAATACCTGCAGTTTCCGCACTTCGGCCAAGGTCATGTCTGCAATGCGGCCGCTACCGTTTGTAGTTCTGTCTACTTTCGCATCGTGCAGCAATACCAGCTTTCCATCTTTCGTAGTCCGCAGATCGACTTCCACATAGTCGGCGCCGCATTCGATAGCCTCGCGACAAGAGGCAACTGTATTTTCGGGTACCTCCATGTGATTACCGCGATGGGCGATCACGACAGTCTTGTTTTTACTCTGAGGTAAATGTGCCGGCTGTGCATTCGCACGAGCGGTTATTCCTAAAATCGCGAAAAGTATTATCAGTCTTTTACCAATCATAACCTGGAAAAATAAGAGTCTACAAGCATGGAAATCGATCCTTACTTATAGACTCATAAACTTTAAACTAAATACTTATTGTATCTCGAAGCTGCTCAGGTTCACAAATTCCTGAACCCGTGCATTAATTTCCGCGCGTGAAAGGTTCACAAGTCGCTCAGTACCAAATTTTTCGACACAAAATGATGCCATTGCTGAACCGTAGATAATGCCGCGCTTCATGTTTTCAAAGGAAATATCATTTGTGCTGGCGAGGTAACCGATGAATCCGCCGGCAAAGGTATCTCCGGCTCCGGTTGGATCGAATACTTCTTCCAGAGGCAAAGCCGGTGCGAAGAAAATGCGATCGTCCTGAAACAACAATGCGCCGTGCTCTCCTTTTTTGATGATCAGGGTTTTTGGACCCATTTCCATGATTTTCTTTGCCGCTTTACGCAGCGAGTATTCTCCTGAAAGCTGGCGCGCCTCTTCATCATTTATTGTCACCAGGTCTACCAGCTTCAAAGTTTCTTTCAAATCATCCAGCGCGATATTCATCCAAAGGTTCATGGTATCGAGCATGATCAGCTTGGGACGTTTCGACATTCTTTCAATAACGAGCCGCTGCGTCGCAGGTACTGTATTACCTAACATCAAAAACTCGGTACCCTGGTAGGATTCGGGAATGATGGGATCGAAGTGCTCCATTACATTCAGTTCGGTGATCAGCGTGTCGCGCGTGTTCATGTCTTCATGATACTTACCCGACCAGAAGAATGTTTTTCCGTCCTGAACGATTTCAAGTCCTTCTGTATTAATGCCGTGATCCTGCAAAAGGCTGATCATTTCTGCTGGAAAATCGCCGCCGACAACTGCTACCAGGTTGTTATCCTTTGTGAAATAAGATGCGGATAGTGTAATGTAAGTGGCAGCGCCTCCGATAATTTTATCTGTTTTTCCAAACGGTGTTTCAAGCGCATCAAATGCAACAGATCCTACGGTAAGTAAGCTCATAAATAAGTACTGTGTTGATTTTAAGTAAGTTTCAAACTGGGATTCAATTCAAGAAAACGTTGCGAAGATAATTAAATCAGCTGAATAGCATGTTTTGCAAATTCCAATATTCGGGTACCAGCACGTCTATCATCTGTTATTTGCTATTTTTGTTGATTAGCATTTTATCTCTCCACTATAAACACATACTTAACAATGGAAGCAGTTTCAGAAGCACGCAGGCATATTGATAATGCGAAGGATTTCCTGAGTAACAATGCTAAAAAAGAAGACGGGCTTTACAAGGACAAAAAGTATGTCAAGATAGCCGGACACACTGCTTACACCGGCATATTGCTGGTACTGAATGAGCTTCTTGGCAAGAAAAACAGGAAAACGCCCAAGAGTGTCGAATGGTACCAGTATGAACTCAGCCGGGTTGACAAAAGTCTTCTTGCAGCCTTTACCACTGCATATCAAATCCTGCATATTGATATGGGATACCAAGGCAGCAAAAGCGCAAAGCTTGCGTCTGTTGGTTTGCAGGAAGCAGAAAAAATCATCAGGTGGGTCGAAACCCGCCTTGATAAGAAACAACTTAGTTAAGAATAGTTTTCAGTAAGTACCGGATAAATGACCGCACAAACTTTCCAGCCGCTTAGATTATTTAATACGCTTACACGAAAAAAAGACGTGTTCGTACCGATTGCTCCTCCGTATGTTGGTATGTACGTCTGCGGTCCGACGGTTTACAATAATGTGCATTTAGGCAACATCCGCACCTTCCTGTCTTTTGATATCCTTTACCGCTATCTGACCCACATTGGCTATAAAGTGCGATACGTGCGGAACATTACCGACGTGGGCCACCTGGTAGGCGACGGTGATGAGGGGGAGGATAAAATCGGGAAGATGGCAAAACTGCAGAAGCTTGAACCGATGGAGATCGTGCAGCGGTATACCAATGATTTTCACGATGTTTCCGCCATTTTCAATCTTTTACCACCGAGCATTGAACCTACGGCAACCGGCCATTTGATCGAACAGATTGAAGCAGTACAGTCGCTAATCGAAAAAGGAGCGGCTTACGAATCCAATGGATCCGTTTATTTTGATATCAATAAATACCAGGCCGGCGGAAATGAATATGGTAAGCTCTCCGGCCGCATTATAGAAGATCTTTTGAATGAAACCCGCGAGCTCGACGGACAAGCTGAAAAACGCAATCCGCTCGATTTTGCACTATGGAAAAAGGCGAGCCCAGAACATATTATGCAATGGGATTCACCCTGGGGAATGGGCTTTCCCGGCTGGCACCTTGAATGTACCTGCATGAGCAAGAAGTACTTAGGCAAGCAGTTCGATATTCACGGCGGTGGAATGGACCTGAAATTCCCGCACCACGAATGCGAGATCGCGCAAGGGAAATCGCTGACAGGTGAAGAGCCGGTTCGTTACTGGATGCATACGAATATGTTGACAGTAAACGGACAAAAAATGTCCAAGTCGCTTAATAACTCTTTCCTGCCGTCGGAGCTTTTCTCCGGAAGCCACGCGTTGCTCGATCAGGCTTACAGTCCCATGACCGTGCGCTTTTTCATGCTCCAAAGCCAGTACAGGAGCACGCTCGACTTTTCAAATGAAGCTTTGAAAGCTGCCCAAAAAGGCTACAAAAGACTTGCAAACGGGCTGCGCAATGCCAAGTTGCTGACTTACTCGCACGAAGAAGGGGTTGCTATCGACGAGAACAAGAAGGCCGATATTCAAAAAGCAATCGACGGTTTTTACGCGGCTATGAACGACGACCTGAATACCGCAGTTGCATTTGCCAACCTTTTCAATCTGCTTAAATACATTAACATGCTCAATATGGGGCAGTTGAAGCCGGCTGCGATTGGTAAGGAAGCATTTAATAATCTTAAAGATCATTTTGTCCGGTTTTTTGAAGATGTTTTGGGCTTGAAAGAAGAGCTCGCCGAAGGATACGCGATCCTGGACGGAATGCTGAAATTATACCGGGAATTTAAAATGCTGCAGAACTACGAAAAGGTTGACGAAATCCGTTCTTATTTCAAAAATCAGGGGCTTGTTATCCGCGACACCAAAGTCAGGGTTGACTGGGCTTACGAGGAGTGATCATGAGAAACCGGCAATCGATATTTGCATACATTTTACTCGGCGTATTTTTACTCGGCGGCGCAGCCTATCTGCTTGCTCCATATCTGAATAAAAGCAAGGTCGAGACAGAAAATTCAGCACCGGCAGCCAATGCGCCAACATTTGTGAAAGAAGGCGAAGTCACATTCTGGAAGAATGGACAGAAGTACAAAACGATTGATGTTGAAATTGCTGAAAACGAAAACGAACGGGCGAAGGGTCTGATGTACCGCCCCTATATCCCCGATTCAGTAGGCATGCTGTTTATCTTCGAAAAGTCGGAGCCGCAGAGCTTTTGGATGCACAACACCAGTATCCCGCTGGATATCATCTATGTGGATGAAAATAAAAAAATCATATCTATCGCTGCCAATACCAAACCCTACTCCGATGAAGGTATCCCTTCTCTCGGCAACGCCCAGTATGTAGTTGAGGTAAATGCAGGTTTCAGTGAACGCAACAATATCAAAACCGGAGATGCTATTTCTTTCTAAGAAGCTGTTTCTTAAACCATTCAGCTATTTTTTTTGCTTTTCAATTTTAATAGCAGGCTGTAAGAGCAACACCAGCTCCGACCAAACCAGTGAAGCCGCTGCTCCCAAGCTGGTCGCCAGTCCGGCATTTAGTGCTGATTCTGCCTATGCATTTGTCCAGAAGCAGGTTGACTTCGGTGCGCGGGTACCCAATTCCAAACCCCACCAGCAATGCGGCGATTACCTCGTAGCTACTCTGAAAAAATACGGATTGCAGGTAACTGAGCAACCATTCACAGCCACTACTTTCGACGGTACCAAACTGAATGCACGCAATATCATCGGGAGTTTCAATCCGACTGCTTCCAAACGCATTTTGCTTACTTCCCACTGGGATTCACGCCCATTCTCTGACCAGGATTCGCTGGTCAAAAACAAACCTGTACTGGCAGCAAATGATGGCGCAAGCGGCGTGGGTGTATTGCTCGAAATCGCACGATTGCTTGCAGCACAGCCAAGCAAGCCGGATATTGGTGTAGATATCATCTTTTTCGATGCCGAAGACTGGGGTAGTACCGAAACACAGACTGATATGGAATACAGCGGCTTTTGTCTGGGTTCCAAACATTGGGCTACCAACAAGCACGTACCTAACTACACCGCTTATTTTGGCATATTGCTGGATATGGTAGGCGCCAAGGGAGCTACTTTCTCCAAAGAAGGTTATTCCCTGCAATTTGCAGAAGATGTTGTAAGGCAGGTTTGGACCACGGCCAGCCGCCTCGGCTATAATAACTACTTTATAGACGAACGCGGATCAACTGTGACAGACGACCACGTGCCGGTAAACAATATTGCCCGCATTCCGATGATCGACATCATCCACACCAACCGCAATTCCACGCTGCTCACATTCTTCCCGGACTGGCACACAGCCCACGATGACATGGAGAATATTGATCCAAAAACACTGAAAGCTGTGGGACAAACATTGGTGCAGGTTCTCTACCAGGAAGCGGCGGGAGAGGCACTTTGAGGAGTTGCCTTTTGGTCATTAAGGGTCAGTGGTTGTCAATGACAATAAATGTCCAAAAACACCCCTACCCCCAAACAACTCCGCCCCGCTACATTCGCTTGACTGTGATCCAGACATCGGAATTTCTTCCCTTATCGTCGCTGCAGGAGATTTTCACCCTGCCTGCCGGCGGGTTGATGAAAACAGGCTCGTGAGGCTTTGTCTTCCGGGTAATTTTATCATTGATATACCAGAAAACTTCCTCCACATCATTCGCTGCCTGACAAGCCAGCTGCAACTGCTGCGGCTCATCTTTCCGAATGTAATATTCACTTCCCTCATTGGGACTCACAATCAATGGTGCGCCATCATAAAAAACCCGCTCACAATCGGGGTTATGCGGTGGGATTTTTTCGTAAGGGATTTTCTGGACTTCGTTGAATGCGATCAGCTCAGGCGCGAGGTTGGGATAGGCTTTTCTTTCGAATCCGGTCGGCGGTAAACAGTAGGTACAATAAGAAATTTTGCCCGCAGGATCAGTAAAAACCCAGCGCAAATGCTGGCATTTCCGAAAATCAGACACACCTACTATATATTCGCCTGGCACTGAATGCGTACAGAATTCCGAAGGAATGTCGCCTGTGGCGGGGCAGACGAGCCTGGTAGAGATATCCGCCGGAGATTGGTACCAACCCCGGGGTGAGTTGTAGTCCAATGCATTAAATATGGAAAACAGCAGCGGCGTTGCTGTATCTGCGCCGCTCAGTTCCGGTACCCCCTCACCCGAAAAGTTGCCGACCCAAACTCCCACCGTGTACCTCTTATTGTAGCCGACGCTCCAGGCGTCGCGTTTCCCGTAAGAAGTACCCGTTTTCCAGGCAATTTTCGGCAAATGGTAAGTATTGTCAAAGTTGGTAGGCAGGTCAGGGCGGGTGATTTTGGTCAAAATGCCTGTTACCAGAAATGCAGCCTCCGCAGATACAATGTTCTCCCCTATCGCCTGACCGGACTGCTTTACATACCGGAGCGGCCGGAGTTCGCCTTTGTTGGCGAATGCAGCAAAAAGATGCGTGAGTTCTTCCAGTGTCACACCGCAGCCGCCGAGGATCAGCGATAATCCCAGTTCTTTGGCTTGCCTGTCTACTGTTTTGAAACCTGCTTTTCTGAGCTTCCCGATCAATGCAGGCGTACTGATTTCCTTTAAAATGCGGACTGCCGGGATATTCAGTGAATTGGCCAGTGCAAATTCAGTGGTAACCGGGCCATTAAAGCGCTGATCAAAGTTCTCGGGCTCATATCCGCTAAAATTCCCCGGAACGTCATTGAGTACACTTTTGGGAGTAATTATTCCTTTATCAAATGCAGTAGCATACAGGAGTGGCTTCAAAGTACTGCCAGGCGAGCGCACAGCCCTGATTCCGTCGACCTGCCCGCCGTCGAAAGGGTTATGGAAGTTCGCCGAACCTATATAAGCTTCTACCTCCATTGTCTCATTATTCACGACGAGCACTGCCGCATTGTGAATATTCATCAGCTTGCGACGGTTGATAAAATTATAAACCTGCTCCTCGATCTGTTTTTGAGACTGGAAATTGATGGTAGTGGCAATAATCGGCTGACCGGAAAACTGCTTTTTAAGCCGGAGTGACAAATGCGGCGCGTGACGTGGTGCGTGCAGCCTCTTTATCTGCAAAGGCTCCTGCAAAGCATCTTCAATGAGCTCTTTTTCAAATAAACCTTCTTCTTCAAATCTGAGCAGCCAGCTATTCCTGGCCAGCTGCAATGCGTCATTTTTGGTCCCGGGACGTAAGCTGGACGGTCGGTTCGGGACGATAGTCAGCGCGGTGATTTCTGCAAGGCTCAGCAACTGCGGCGATTTACCAAAATACAACAGTGCTGCTGATTTGATCCCCTCAATATTCCCGCCATAGGGAATCAGGGTGACGTATAATTGTAGGATTTCTTCTTTGGAGTAATGCAGTTCCAGCTGCATTGCCCGCATCATTTCGATGATTTTGTTAAAATAAGTACGTTTCCGGGGCTGCACGAGCCTGACTACCTGCATACTGATCGTAGATGCGCCGGAAGTTCTTTTACCCGTAAATATATTTCTGAAAGCAGCCCGCGCCACTGCAAACGGATTGACCCCAAAATGATAATAGAAATACTGGTCTTCCTTATAAATCAGCGTTTTGCTAAGTAATGGCGTAATCTCCGGCAATGCGGTATACAGCCGCCATTTTTCATCATCACTCAAAAAAGCATGAATTACTTTCCCGTTCCTGTCGGTAACCTGAGTGGCGTAGCTGATTTGAGGTTTGAAGGGAAATGCAAAATCAAGGAGCAGGAGCAGCAGCAAGACGGACAAAATCACCCAAAATGCCTTCCGCGCAGTTGCTTTTTTCATGTTATCAGGTGTGTAAAGAAGGTTCTATGACAAATATAAAATTAGATTCTGTTTTGTCCCGATCAGTTAAGTTTCACTACTTACTGACTTTACTTCAAACTAAGCCAATCTAAAATACCATTATGTCCAAATATATCGCCGCAATTGACCAGGGAACTACCAGCACACGCTGCATTCTTTTTAACCACAGTGGAAATATCGTTTCAGTTGGTCAAAAAGAACACGAGCAGATTTACCCGCAGCCGGGCTGGGTGGAGCACAACCCGGTCGAGATCTGGAAGAATACTTTGGAAGTGATTGCAATCGCACGGATCAATGCGTCGGCCACGGCTGCGGATATCGCGGCGATCGGCATAACCAATCAGCGCGAAACGACGGTTGTCTGGAACAAAAGAACCGGCAAACCTTACTATAATGCACTGGTTTGGCAGGATACCAGAACAACCGAGCTTGTCGCCAAATACGAAAGAGAAGGTGGGCTCAATCAGTTCAGGGATATTACCGGCTTGCCAGTCTCGACTTATTTCAGCGGATTGAAGTTAAAATGGCTGCTCGACAATGTGGAAGGGCTGCGCGAAGATGCAGAAAAAGGCGAGGCGCTGTTCGGAAACATAGATACCTTCCTGATCTGGCATTTGACAGGCTCTACCCAGGGCGGCATTCACGTGACCGACGTTTCAAATGCGAGCCGCACCCAGTTGATGAACCTGCGTACTTTGCAGTGGGACGATAATATGCTCGCAGCATACAACATCCCCGGAAAAATGCTCCCCCAAATCAAAAGCAGCAGCGAAGTCTACGGACACGTGACTAACGAAATTCTTCCGGGCGTCCCCGTAGCCGGCGATCT
The DNA here is from genome assembly GCF_001424405.1 of Dyadobacter sp. Leaf189. Lineage (GTDB taxonomy): Bacteria > Bacteroidota > Bacteroidia > Cytophagales > Spirosomataceae > Dyadobacter. Next base: position 103,913 of record NZ_LMPS01000001.1, on the reverse strand, counting down.
GGGTGATCAGCATGCAGCGCTGGTGGGGCAAACCTGCTTTGAACCGGGAATGGCGAAAAATACATACGGAACCGGCTGCTTTTTGGTCATGAACACAGGCAGCGAATTAAAAACCTCCGAGCACGGGCTGCTGACTACAGTATCCTATCAATTTGGCGACCAACCAGTTCAATATGCATTGGAAGGCAGCGTGGCGGTAACCGGCGCGCTAGTGCAATGGGTACGTGATAACCTGGGGCTGATTCAGAACAGCAGTGACATTGAAAAGCTCGCAAGCACGGTAGCTGACAATGGAGGTGCATACTTTGTGCCTGCATTCTCCGGTTTGTATGCACCCTACTGGCGAAACGACGCGCGGGGCGTAATTGCAGGATTAACCAGGTATGTGAACAAAGGACACATTGCAAGAGCTGTTCTGGAAGCAACTGCCTACCAGACTGTCGACGTGGTGCGCGCAATGGAGCAGGATTCAGGCATTGAGCTCGCGTCTTTACGCGTAGATGGCGGAATGGTGGCAAACCAGCTCCTGATGCAGTTCCAGTCTGACATCCTGAATACCCAGGTTGTAGCCCCTGCAGTTGCCGAAACTACCGCGTTAGGCGCAGCTTATGCAGCCGGACTGGCTGTTGGCTACTGGCAAAACACCGAAGAGCTTAAAAAGAACTGGGCAATCGCACACACCTGGAACCCCGATATGGATGCAGCTACCCGGGAGAAGTACCATTCAGGTTGGAAAAAGGCGGTGACGAAGTCCTTTGGCTGGATGGAGGATTAAACCGTGCGCCACGAATGCTGGTTTGTATAACAATGCGACCTATTTGAAACCAGTATAAACAAGGTGCTTATGTACCCGTATTTGCCATTTCACCTTAACTTCGTTGTGCAAAATCAAAATTAGAGTAGCCCTATGCATACCCTCCGTCTGAAAAAGCCTCTTGCTTTTTTTGATCTTGAAACCACCGGAGTCAATATTTGTCGCGACCGGATTGTGGAAATTTCAGTGGTCAAGGCTTTGGTGAATGGAGAAACGGAAATCCGGACAAGAAGGATCAATCCTGAAATGCCGATTCCACTGGAAAGCAGCCTGATACACGGTATCTACGACGAAGACGTAAAGGATGCACCTACATTCAAAAGCATTGCCAGAAACCTGGCGTCCTTCCTTGAAGGCTGTGATCTGGCCGGTTTTAACAGCAACCGTTTTGACATTCCGATGCTCGTTGAAGAATTTTTGCGGGTAGGTGTTGATTTTGATGTTAAAAACAGGAAAATGGTCGACACACAGCGCATATACCATTTAATGGAGCCGCGCAACCTGGCCGCAGCCTACAAATATTATTGCGGAAAAACGCTCCTGAATGCACACAGCGCGGAAGCGGATACGATTGCAACCTTCGAAGTACTGCAGGGACAAATTGCCAAATATGAAGGGGTTACGGTCGTGGACAGCCACGGGATTGAAACCGAGCCGATCAAAAATGACATTGGCGCACTGCACGATCTGACCGCCTCACGGATCATTGATTTCGCCGGAAGAATGGTTTACAACGATAAAGGCGAGGAGGTTTTCAATTTTGGTAAACACAATGGAAAAAAGGTAACCGATATCCTCAAAAATGAGCCTTCGTTCTTCGATTGGATGATGAAGGGTGAATTCCCGCTGGATACAAAACGAAAATTGACGGAAATCAAATTACGGGCATTGACCCAACGCTGATATATCGTATTTATACCTATTTTTGCCAGAAATCTGTTTTTGATTACTATTTTAACCGAATACCCTATAAGGTAAATCTGATATGATTCCAAACCCTATGATTCCAGAGGTTACTATACCATCGGTTATTCAGAATATTCCTCTTCAAAATTACCTAATTCTCAGCACTTTACTTTTCGTGATCGGCATTATCGGGGTTTTGACCCGCAGAAATGCGATCATCATTTTCATGTCTGTTGAATTAATGCTCAATGCCGCCAATCTCCTGCTGATCGCATTCTCTTCTTACAGATCGGATCCGTCCGGGCAGGTTTTCGTGTTCTTTATCATGGCAGTTGCAGCAGCCGAAGTAGCTGTGGGCCTTGCCATTATTGTAATGATTTATCGAAATACCAGAAATACAGATATCGGTTTTCTTAACAAATTGAAATGGTAAGCTGCTGATTGTAACCATTTTCATTTTCAGAACCAGAGATCAAAGTCCATTTTAAATATGTCTGCATCATTACTCATCCTGATCCCGCTATTGCCGCTAATCGGCTTTCTGATCAACGGGCTCGGATTTAAAACAATACCAAAAGGAGCTGTCGGAATTATTGGTACCCTTGCTGTGGTGGCCAGTTTTGTTATTTCCGTGATGACCTTCAATGCATTCCTGGCTTCGGGAAGTCAGCCGATGGTAGTTCCTCTATTTGACTGGATTACGGTAGGCGAGCTCCGCATTCCATTCTCCTTCCAGGTAGATCAGCTTTCATTGCTGATGCTGATGATCATAACCGGCGTTGGTTCACTGATCCACATTTATTCAATCGGGTACATGCACCATGATGAGGGATTTGGCAAGTTTTTCGCCTACCTCAACCTGTTTTTATTCTTCATGCTGCTGCTTGTGCTGGGTTCCAATTATGTGATCATGTTTATCGGCTGGGAAGGTGTAGGACTTTGCTCTTACCTGCTGATCGGCTTCTGGAACAAGAACACCAACTATAACAATGCAGCCCGTAAGGCATTCATTATGAACCGCGTAGGTGACCTGGGCTTCCTGCTTGGGATATTCACCATTATTGCCACATTCGGTTCTGTTGAGTATACCGAAGTTTTCAGCAAAGCAGGCAGCTTCTCACTGGAAGATCCTGCAATTGTGGCCATTACATTATTCCTGTTCATCGGGGCAATGGGTAAGTCTGCCCAAATTCCATTGTACACTTGGCTGCCCGACGCGATGGCGGGTCCTACCCCGGTTTCTGCATTGATCCACGCAGCTACCATGGTAACTGCGGGAATTTACATGGTGATCCGTTCCAATGTCCTCTACTCGCTCGCGCCATCTACACTTGAAATCGTGGGTATCATCGGCGGAGCTACTGCATTGTTTGCGGCTTCCATTGGTTTGTTACAAAATGACATTAAAAAGGTACTGGCCTACTCTACGGTAAGTCAGCTGGGATATATGTTCATGGGACTTGGAGCGATGGCTTATTCGGCATCGATGTTCCACGTTATCACGCACGCATTCTTTAAAGCATTGCTGTTCCTCGGCGCCGGTAGTGTGATCCACGCAATGTCAGACGAGCAGGATATCCGGTCAATGGGCGGTTTAAGAAAAAAATTGCCTGTTACATTTATCACATTCTTCATTGCTACCTGGGCAATTTCAGGGCTGCCGCCATTCTCCGGTTTCTTCTCGAAAGACGAAATCCTGGCTCACGTTTTTGAACACAACAAAGCACTTTGGGTAGTGGGTGTGCTTGGTTCCGTGATGACTTCCTTTTATATGTTCCGGTTGCTTTTCCTTACATTCTTCGGAACCTTCCGTGGAACACACGAGCAGGAGCATCATTTGCACGAGTCACCGGCTTCCATGACGATTCCGTTGATCGTACTTGCTGTACTTTCGGCAGCAGGGGGCTTTATCGGCGTGCCGGAAGCTTTGCATGGTACACACCACCTGGCCGAATTCATGAGCCCGCTCTATGATACAGCGCGACAGGTAAACCCTGCCGCGTTCGAAGCAACAACACTCTCCCACTCGGAAGAATATATGCTAATGGGCATTTCAGTGGCTGCGGCGCTGATCGCGGGAATTGCTGCATTTGTAATGTATGTTCAAAAAGGCGCAGTACCTGCACCTGATTCAGCAGAAAAATCAGCATTGCAGCGCGTTATTTACAACAAATACTATGTCGACGAACTGTACGATTCAGTATTTGTAAAACCTGTCAAGACACTCTCGAACATCCTTTACAGCTTCGGCGAGTTCTTCATTGATCTTTTTGTAAATGCAACCGTGCGGCTGACAAGCTTCCTTGCCGGGCTCCTGAGAAAAACCCAGACGGGCTCCACAGGAGAGTACGTTTTCGCAATGGTACTGGGCATCGTCGTGATCCTGTTCTGGAAGCTTTTACTTTGATATTACTCTAAATCCGTTCACCATTTACTGCTGACCGTTGACCTGAAATATGCTTACTCTTCTTTTAATACTTTTACCGATTGCGGCTGGAATTCTCACCTTGTTATCTGGTGAGCGCCTTGCCAAACAGGTTGCATTGGTAGGCGGGCTCGCATCGCTTGGACTGGCGGTTGCAGTGTGGCTACAATTTGACCCTGCCGCGGGTACCCAATTTGGCTTTAAATATGCCTGGCTGGCCAATGCAGGTATCTCCTTTGCCGCGGGCATTGACGGGATCAGTTTGGTACTTGTGCTGCTTACCACATTCCTTACTCCGCTGATCATCCTTTCTGCATTCAATCACACATACAAAAACGCCGCGTCATTTTACTCGCTGATCCTTTTCATGGAAGCCGCATTGATCGGCGTATTCACTGCGACTGACGCATTCCTGTTCTACCTGTTCTTTGAAGCAGCGTTGATACCGGTCTATTTCCTCGCGGCAGTTTGGGGGGGCGAAAATCGTTTGAAAGTGACGTTCAAGTTCTTCATCTACACAATCTTCGGAAGTTTGTTCATGCTGGTGGCGCTGGTTTATCTTTACTACCAAACACCGGGCACGCATTCTTCTGAAATAACTGCATTTTACCAGCTACAATTGGCGCCGGCTGTACAAGGGTTTATATTCTGGGCATTCTTCATTGCGTTCGCGATCAAAATGCCGCTTTTCCCATTCCATACCTGGCAGCCCGATACCTACACCGAATCTCCTACCCCTGCAACAATGCTTTTGTCAGGTATTATGTTGAAAATGGGTGTTTACGGTTTGATCCGCTTTTTACTTCCTATTGTTCCTGCGGGAATGGAAAGCTGGGGATTATTCGCAATGATCCTTTCGGTGATCGGAATTATCTACGGATCTATCATCGCAATTCAGCAAAGTGACATGAAGCGCCTGATCGCCTATTCTTCTTTTGCCCACGTGGGGTTAATGGCAGCGGGTGTTTTTTCTTCTTCTGTCAATGGACTGCAAGGCGCATTAATTCAAATGCTTGCTCACGGTATCAATGTAATTGGTCTGTTCTTTATCGTTGATATTATTTATTCAAGAACAAAAACGCGGTATCTCGACCAGCTTGGCGGTATTACGCAGAGTACGCCGCATTTGAGTATGTATTTTATGGTGCTGCTGCTGGGCAGTGTGGCATTGCCGCTCACAAACGGGTTTGTAGGTGAATTCCTGCTGCTATCCAGCGTCTTCCAATACGACGGTATCCTTGGTGCAGTTGCCGGACTTACCATCATTCTAGGCTCGGTATACATGCTCCGTCTGTTCCAAAAGTCGATGTTTGGGCCAAAATCGAAGTGGGTTGAAGGATTTCAGGACCTTACGGCAAGCGAACGCGCAGTACTTCTGCCGCTTGTGATCATGGTTTTCTGGATCGGCATATATCCAAATACATTTCTGAAACTAACCGAACCTGCTGTAAGCCAACTTTTACAACTGGTAAATAACTAAGTATAAATATGTACCCCATTATTCTGTTGTCGTTTTTTGGAGTCGTGACCCTCTTTCTGGGTTTCTCGAAATCAAAAAATATCCTTTTGCCTGCCACATTATTCTTTTTGCTGATAGCGCTGGCTGGCAACTTCGCCGAGTGGAACAAAGGGCCGATACTGTACTTCTACGATATGCTGCGGGTTGACAATGTAACTCTGGCATTCAATGGTATCATACTGCTATCTACGTTCATGATCGTGGCTATTTCCGGCGGCTTCCAGGATAATGCTGATTCCGAACCCGCAGAGTACTATGCACTAATGTTATTTTCGCTGGTTGGCGCATTCATGATGGTAGGTTTCCAGCATTTGATTATGCTGTTTATAGGCGTAGAAATCCTGTCTGTTGCGATGTATGTACTTACAGGAAGTAACAAGCGTAACCTGCGCTCCAACGAAGCTGCCCTTAAATACTTTTTAATGGGCGCGTTTGCGACAGGCTTCATGCTTTTCGGAATGACTTTGCTATACGGCGCTACGGGATCTTTCAAACTGGAACATATTCAGGGATTTGCTTCCAATATGCCGGCAGGCTCACAGTCTTACATCCTTTATGCAGGTCTGCTGCTATTGCTGATCGGAATGCTTTTCAAAGTATCTGCTGCTCCTTTTCACTTCTGGACACCCGATGTATACGAAGGTGCACCGACGATTTTCACGACTTTCATGTCGACAGTTGTAAAAACTGCCGGATTTGCTGCACTGTACCGGTTGCTCAGCGGCTCTTTCACGGGCATTTACGGGTTCTGGTGGATTGTTGTCGCGGCTATCGCGGTACTTACGCTGCTGGTTGGTAATATCGGCGCCACGAGCCAGAACAGCTTCAAAAGAATGCTGGCCTATTCGGGTATATCGCATGCGGGTTATCTGCTTATCGCACTTACCGCATTGTCAAAACCATCACAAAACGCGATTATTTTCTATTCACTTGCCTACTCACTTTCGACAATCTGTGCATTTGGTGTACTGATGCTGGTGTCAAAAGAGAAAACGATCGAAGGTCAGCCCAATGAATATTATGATGCATTCAACGGATTGGCAAAACAAAATCCATTGCTGGCATTTGTGCTGACAGTCTCCATGCTTTCACTTGCGGGAATTCCGCTGACAGCTGGGTTCTGGGGCAAATTTTTCATCTTCACAAGTGCGGCAGAGCGAGGTATTATTTGGATCACCGTAATAGCAGTTTTAATGTCAACAGTCGGTATCTACTACTATTTCCGGGTGATCATCTCTTCTTATTTGAAAGAAGGCGACCTGATGAAAATCCGCGTCGCGCCTTTCTATCAGGCGATTCTCGTGCTGGCGACATTCCTTACAATCCTGTTTGGACTAGCGCCTGGCATATTCGAGAACCTGATCTGAGACTTTGTAAAAACCGTTTTGTAAAAAGAGCTGCAAATTTGCAGCTCTTTTTTGTTACCCTTTTCCCAACCGTACGTCAAAAGGATATCTACCGCATTTACAGATATCAAATGACACGAACTCTTCCCGACAGACATTCCCAGGAAAACCAGAGCGCATTCAACCTTTCACAGTTGCTCTCACGTGAGCCGATTCAAACGGATAATGCGCATATCAGAAAGCAAATCAGCAATGCCGTTATCCTAATCACAGGTGCCGCAGGATCGATCGGGAGCGAGCTGGCAATGCAGGTATGTCAGCTTAATCCAAAATCCCTGATCCTCATTGATCAGTCGGAAACACTGCTCACTGAAATGGAAGTTGCTTTACAACCCCGCTATCCCCATATCAGGCTTACTGCATTCATTGGCGACATTACCGACTCTTTGAGAATGGAGCAAATTATCCGGCAAATGCAGCCCGATATCCTGTTTCACGCCGCTGCATACAAGCACGTGCCGGTTATGGAAAAACATCCCTACGAAGCTGTTCGGACTAATATTTTCGGGACAAAAATCCTCGTAGATCTGGCTGTGCGTTATGGAGTTAAGCAATTCATTTTCATATCAACTGATAAGGCAGTCAGGCCCGCGAGTGTAATGGGCGCTACCAAGCGGCTTGCCGAACTGTACATCAGGCAAAGCTGCGAACAATCAGGTACCAAATTCACGATTACCCGCTTCGGAAATGTGCTGGGATCCAGCGGTTCATTTATTAACATTTTCAAGAAGCAGATTGAAGACGGCGGGCCGGTTACCGTCACACATCGTGACGCAAGCCGCTATCTGATGACGCCGGATGAAGCCTGTCAGCTGGTTCTTCAGGCGACCTCGTCTGACTACTATGGCAAGATTGTATTCTTCGATATGGGCAGACCGGTGTCGGTGCAAGCAGTCGCAGGGCAGATGATCAGGTCAGCAGGCCTGACGCCACACTTGGATATTTGTATTTGCTACACCGGCTTGCGTCCCGGTGAAAAGCTGCATGAAGATTTGCTTAATGACGATGAAACAGAAATACCCGCCGCACATTCGGGAATGCGCATTGCCGCAAGCGATAACCGCTCCCTCAATTTTGAGACTATATTTAAAAAACTAAGTACTGCATTGAATTCAGCCAACCCAGGTCAGATTGTAGCTACTTTAAAACAGATCTTACCTGAATATGACGATGCTGCGTTAATGTGCCGACCGATGTAAATGCAGCTTCTCATTTCTGAGATAACAATCCGTTTACCTGCATCCAGAGCTTGCACCTTCCAAACCATTCGTCGAATGAAGGTTCTTTGAGGTAACCGTGCTCACCTTTGGAATAGATATGCAGGTCTGCGGGAATTCCTTTTTCATTAAGCGCCTCGTAAAATCGGATACTATTCGAAATCGGTACAACCGTGTCGTCTCCGGCGTGAGTAAGGTACGCGGGAGGCGTGGTCTTCGTTACTTGCAGTTCATTGGAAAAGTACTTCACCTTTTCCAATGCCGGATTTTGCCCCAACAAATTCGCCGAAGATCCTTTGTGCCCGATTTTGTCAGTAAAGCTGATTACCGGATAAACGAGGATCATAAAGTCCGGCCGTAAGCTGGTTTTTTTAGGGTTGTCAATAAAACTGCTGTCATAGTGAGTTCCCGCAGTGGCTGCAAGATGCCCGCCAGCTGAGAAACCCATAATGCCAATTTTTTTTGGGTCAACTTTCCATTCCGCTGCGCGTTCTCTGACAGTCGCAATTGCCTTTTGCGCATCTTGTAATGGACCGAGCGATTTGTCTTTCATGATCTGCTCCGAAGGCAGCCTGTATTTAAGTACGAATGCAGCAATCCCGATTTTGTTCAATTCTTTCGCAACCTGGTAACCCTCCCGATCAATCACCAGAACACCATAACCGCCTCCCGGACAAACAATGACGGCTGTTCCATTTGCAATGGCGGGGTCGGGTAAAAACACCTTTAATGTCGGCTTGGAAACATTCCTCACTATAAAATCTTTGTTCGTTTCCTGATCAGAACCGGGGATCGAATTTGGTATTCTGGCAGGATAAAGCGCCATTTCCTGCTGGCCGTATGTACTGAAATTAACTGCCAGCAAAAACACCATTACCCAGCTAAGTCTTCCTTTTTTGCAGATTTTATCCATTTTTAACATTGTTAAGAATACCTGTTTCTAATCTTTTTCTAATGCAGCCGGAAGTTATTTCTACCTAACTTTCGACAAGTGCAGGGTGGTATTTGCAAAGTTCTGTTATAGCTTCCTGCAACTTTTACAAGATCCAGAGGTTGAAGGCGACAGTATCCCGAATTTACCGTCTGAAAAGCGGCACATACCGGCAGGCAGTGGAACAAAATTGCACCATTCTATGTCAAACACTTGCTTATAATCTTATTAATATAATATTTACAAGAAAATGATTTTGCCGGAGTTACTTTGCACGCTGAACGAATTGAAAAAATAAGTAGTTTTGTAGAGTAACCAAATCATTCACTTGTTTCTTTCTTAAGTGATAATTGGTTCTCCGATCAGATTTGTAATACCTTTCATAAGTTAAATCCACAATAAGCGCATGAAATATCCAGTACATGCAGAGGGCAGGTTTCAGTTTATCGACGAAGGGAAGGGCGAAACATTGTTGCTTTTGCATGGCCTTTTCGGTGCGCTGAGTAATTGGGACGGTATTATCGACCATTTCTCGAATCGCTACCGGGTAATTATCCCGCTTTTGCCTATATACGAGCTTCCTCCCAGAGAAGCCGGCCTGGAAGCATTGCTCGCATTTCTGGAAGATTTTGTTGCTTTTAAGGCGCTTTCGAATCTAACGGTGATCGGTAACTCACTTGGCGGACACATCGGCTTGCTTTACACAATGAAAAACCAAAGCAATGTCAATAAGCTTGTGCTGACGGGCAGCTCCGGGTTATTTGAAAATTCAATGGGCGGCTCTTTTCCAAAACGTGGAAGCTACGATTATATCAAAGAGCGTGTCGCTTACACTTTTTATGATCCGAAAGTTGCGACCAAGGATTTGATCGATGAAGTTTTTGAAACAACTTCCAGCATTCCAAAGTGTATGAGCATTGTTGGGATCGCTAAATCGGCACAAAGACACAACCTGGCAAAAGATTTACACGAAATCAACGTTCCTACACTGCTGGTTTGGGGTTTGAATGACACCATCACACCGCCTCACGTCGGTTATGAATTCAACAGGCTGATTGCCAACTCGGAGCTTTACTTTATTGATAAGTGTTGCCACGCCCCGATGATGGAGCATCCCGAAGAATTCAACGTGATTTTGGAGAGTTTCCTTGAAAAGACTGTTTCAGTGCCGATGGTATAAATCAGGCAGCTTCGGGGAAATTTCTTTTTAGACGAAAGTTGATAGATATACAGTTTTTTTATAGCTTCGAAAAAAGACGTTCTGAAAATGCTTGCAATTTCCCTTATAAATCCGATGATTCCTGTGCTTAAACCAACCGATTCGGTGGCTACTGCATTGGATTGGATGGATGAATTCGGCGTCAAGCAACTGATCGTCTCAGACCTGGGTGTATACCAGGGTATTGTTTCAGAAGATATCCTCTTTGACATTGCCGATAGCTCCGAAGTTCTTTCCAAAATCATTATCCAGCACAAGGATATTTTTGCATCGGAAGATCAACACCCTTACGAACTGTTGCGCCTTGTAAACCAGTTTGGATTACGGATTATCCCCGTTTTGCATGAAGATCGCAGCTTTGCCGGCAGTATTTTGGTAAATGACCTGATCGAGCATTTTGTAAATGAGCTTGGTGTTCAGGAAAAAGGTGCGGTTATCGTACTCAAAGTTGCTGAAAGAAGCTATTCACTATCGGAAATCAGCCGGCTGATAGAATCAAACGGAACCAAAATACTAAGCAGCTACTATTCTTCGGGAGAAGTTTACAACCCGACCAACGAAGCTCAGCTCACTTTGAAACTCAACCGAACCAGCATTACCCCTATTATTGCGACGCTGGAACGTTTCGGTTACGACATCGTTGAAGCACACGCCAACGATCCGATTGAAAGCTTTGACCAGGAGCGCCTGGACATGCTTTTGAGGTACCTCGCTACCTAGTTCTTTCCCTTTCAAATTTCCTCCGGCTTTTGAAACGGCATATTTGTCGCTTATCTTTCGGAAGGAACCATCTGTATTATCACTTTTCTTCATGAAAATAGCCATTCATGGACGCAATTTTAATGAGTCCGCCCGACCGTTTATTGAAAATATGTTCAATGAACTGAACCGCAGGAAAATTGAAATACAGCTCTCGAAACCTTTCCGCACTTTCCTGGACCAGATCGGTATAGCTCATTACTCAGAGCTGGTTTACGAAAAACCCGAAGAACTTTACGACGCACATCTGATTGTGAGCATGGGCGGCGACGGTACCTTGCTCGAAACCGTCTCACACGTGGGAAGACGCCTTATCCCCGCAGTCGGGATCAACACTGGCCGGCTTGGATTTCTCGCTACAGTACCTCCCGAGCGGATTACGGATATGATCAATGCACTGGAAACAAACCAGTTCCGCATTGACGAGCGAACACTCGTAGCCATTGAATCTAATCTCGATCTTTTCGATGGGTTGAATTTTGGTCTGAATGATTTTACCATCACCAAAACAGATACCTCTTCCATGATCACGGTACATACCTATCTGAACCAGGAATTTCTGAATTCTTACTGGGCAGACGGGCTGATCGTATCTACGCCAACGGGCTCAACTGGTTACTCTCTTAGCTGCGGCGGACCCGTTTTAATGCCGCATTCACAAAACTTTATAATTACCCCGATCAGCCCGCACAATCTCAATGTACGTCCATTGATTGTAGAAGATACCGCAGTGATCAGGCTGGAAGTAAAAAGCCGGAGCAACAATTTCCTTGTCTCCCTCGATGCCAGATCGAGGATCGTTGATGAAAACACACATCTGACGGTCAAACAAGCCGACTTTACCGCCAAGCTGATCAAGATGAAAGACGACAGTTTTTTAAATACATTAAGGAACAAATTGTCGTGGGGACTTGATATGCGTAACTAATTACACTTCCATGAAGCTGATATACCACACTTTTGACCTTGCATTAAAACATACTTTCACGATCGCGCACGACTCGCGTGATATTCAGCAGACGCTGATTGTGGAACTTGCCGATGAAACTTCGAGCGGCCTTGGAGAAGCTACCGCTAATCCCTACTACGGTATCACAATCGATAACATGATTGAAGCGCTGGAACAAGCCAGAGCAATCGTGGAGGCAGGTAACTACCAGTCAGCGGAAGAACTCTGGACTGCTATACATCCGGTTTTGAAAGAAAATTCATTTGCGCAATGCGCTTTGGACGAAGCTGCACATGATTTTTTTGCCAAAAAGGCTGGTAAAAAGCTTTACGAAAACTGGGGCTTGTCCCTGGAAAATATTCCGCTGACCAACTTCACCATCGGCATTGACACGGTGGAAAAGATGGTATCCAAAATGCAGGAGCTTCCCTGGCCGATTTACAAAATCAAATTAGGCACTGCCGACGATCTGCGGATTGTGCAGGAGCTGCGAAAAAATACAGATGCGATCTTCCGTGTGGATGCAAATTGCGCATGGACAGCAGCGCAAACCATTTCCTTAGCCCCAAAACTAAAAGCACTGGGCGTCGAATTTATCGAACAGCCACTTCCTGCGCAGGATATTGAAGGAATGAAAAAGGTGTTTGCTGAATGCGCATTGCCTGTAATTGCGGATGAAAGCTGTATCCTGGAAAGTGATGTACAAGACTGTGCGGGCCTCTTTCACGGCGTCAATGTAAAGCTGACCAAATGCGGCGGCCCTACCGCAGCCAAAAGAATGATTGCCGAAGCAAAATCGCTCGGTATGAAAACAATGGTAGGCTGCATGACCGAAACGAGCGTGGGAATATCCGCCATTGCGCACCTGCTGCCGCTCCTCGACTATGTCGATATGGACGGATCTTTGCTGATCACCAACGATCCTGCTGAAGGCGTAGAATTCGATTTTGGCCGCATTATCTTTCCGCAACGAAATGGAAGCGGCGCGCTCCTGAAATTTCCAACTGCGTAGACCGTGGCATTACACCTGACCAATCACCTTCCCGGGCGAACCGTCAAAACGGATAAAGGAACAGAATACCTCTGGTTTAGCGGAACAGACTACCTGGGAATGGGCCACAATGCCGATTTCCAGACCTTTCTTCACGAAGGTATTACAAGGTACGGGACGCATTTTGGCAGTTCAAGAAGTAATAGTCTGCAGCTTGGCATTTTCAGTGAAGCAGAGGCACGCTTTGCGGCCTGGCAGGAAACACCAGCCGCTTTGCTCGTATCCTCCGGTATGCTGGCCGGGCAGATTTTAATGCGTGAAATAGAGAGCCTGGTTTCTACAATTGACGGGGCTGATCATGTAGCTTACCATTATGCGCCGCGCGTCCATCCTGCACTTTGGGGTAATCAATACGTAAGCAGTAACGCGGAATGGAATGCATGGGCGCATCAAACCGTAGCTGCTGTCAATGAAGAAAAGGATATCTTCCACATCATTTGTACCGACGCAGTGGGTTCGCCTGTTGCGGAATACCTGGATCTCTCCATTTTCAACGATATCCCCGCTCCCGCAAACTGCCGGCTGATCATTGATCAGTCACATACACTGGGTGTGACCGGAACCGGCGGAGCAGGTGTAAGTGCATCCCTGAATGCAGCCGTAAAAGCCAGAACATTGTTTGTCTCTTCACTAAACAAAGCGCTGGGAATCCCGGCAGGGATTATCTGGGGTGGGCAGCAGGAGCTTGATTTCCTCAGCCATTCTCCCTGGTTTGCCGGCGCGTCTCCCGCGGCTCCTTCCTATGCATTTGCATTCAACAAGCTCATGAATAATGGGATATATGCACAGATGCACCAGGTTTTGACCCAAAATATCAATCATTTCAACAACTTGTTTTCAGGTCCGGAAAGCTTGTTCAAAACCATTGCGCACTATCCGGTATTTTGCAGTACCAATGCAAGCCTGTTTGATTTTCTGCTGCAACACGGGATTATGGCTTCCTGCTTTTCATATCCGCTGCCTTCCTCCAATCCTGTGACCCGCCTAGTGATCAGCGCAGCCCACCAACAAAAAGACCTCGACCGGTTAGCCGAGGTCTGCAAGCAGTTTATCTCCTGATTAATCCGGCGTATTACCCAGATCTGCAAGTCGTTTTTCCTCCCGCAACTTCTCACGCTCCACATTGGAAGACACGAGAATACTTATTTCATATAGTATAAACAATGGGATTGCTACCAAAACCTGGCTGTAAATATCAGGCGACGGCGTGATGATCGCGGCCACAATCAGGATTACAATAAATGAATGCTTGCGGTATTCCCGCATGAAAGAAGGAGTAAGTACACCCACTTTCGCCAATACAAAAACCACAATCGGCAATTGGAATGCAATGCCGCAAGCCAGTGTTAACGTAGCAACAAGCGAAATATAGGAAGCAAGACTGAATTCATTAATGATAGATTCGTCCAGCGTATAGTTTGCCAAGAAGTTGATAGCGAGCGGACTTACTACATAATAACCGAACAATACTCCTGTAAAGAAGAGAAACGTCACATAGAAAACAGCGCCCCTCGCTGACCGGCGTTCCGAAGGTTTCAGACCTGGCTTGATAAACCGCCATATTTCCCAAAAAGCATAAGGAAATGCGAATATCAAACCTGCAATTACGGAAGAGGTCATACTCATCGTAAATGCGTCGCCCATTCCGATCACCTGCAATTTGAAATTCAATGCTTTCACACAGAGTTCATCGTATCCAACCACATCAGCCAGCTTACACAACATTCTGTAAGTCCAGAAATCGGGCTGCGATGGTGCAATAATAACGTAGTGATAAATTTCCTGTATGTAGATAAATGCTATAATGGCAAAAACCAGGATAGAAGCAGCCGCACGGATAACGTGCCACCTTAATTCTTCCAGATGCCCGATAAACGACATCTCTTTACCTTCGCTGCCTTCTTCTTCGCTATCAAATTCCTGATCCAAGGGCATATTATAAGACTATTACTAAATTTCTATTTACGTCAAAAAGCAAAAACAGGATCACGGGCGTTCTGTAAAAGCTGAATTTACCTAAAAAACCCGTCGAAGTATTCCGGCGGGTTTTTTCAGCTAACTCTTCTGATCAGATTAGTCCATGATAAATGGATAGTCCGATTCTACATAAACATCTGTGTAAGCTTCTTTTGGATCCGGGAATTCCGATTCTTCGGCAAACTGAACAGATTCTGCTACGATTTCTTTTACTTTCTTATCAATGTTTTCAAGATCCTCTTCCGTTGCAAACTTGTTTTCTAGGATCACCGCACGGATTTGCTCGATCGGGTCTCTGTGCTTGTACTCTTCTACCTCTTCTTTCGAGCGGTATTTCTGAGGATCTGACATCGAGTGACCACGGTAGCGGTAAGTACGGAATTCAAGGAAAGTAGGACCCTCCCCTTTACGTGCACGCTCGGCAGCGCGGGTTACGGATTCGTGAATTGCCTCCACGCTCATTCCGTCAACCGGCTCCGAAGGAATATCGTATGCTTCGCCCAGCGTATAAAGCTCTGTTACATTGGAAGTTCTGGCTACCGAGGTACCCATTGCGTATCCATTGTTTTCAACAACAAAGATCACAGGCAGCTTCCAGCTCATCGCCATGTTCAGCGCTTCGTGGAATGCACCCTGACGAATCGCACCGTCACCGAAGTAACAGATACAAACGTTATCTGTCTTGTTGTATTTCTCTGCAAATGCAATCCCGGCACCTAATGGAATTTGTGCTCCAACGATCCCGTGACCACCGACAAAGCCTTTTTCTTTGTCGAAAATGTGCATAGAACCGCCTTTTCCTTTGGTTGTTCCTGTTTTCTTACCGTAAAGCTCTGCCATGATTGCATTGGGTGACGTCCCAAGTGCAAGCGGGATACCATGATCGCGGTAAGCGGTAATGTATTTATCACCCTCTTTGAGCGCGGTAACAGCTCCCGAAGAACAAGCTTCCTGACCGATATACAAATGGCAAAAACCCCGGATTTTTTGCTGACCGTAAAGCTGGCCCGCTTTTTCTTCAAAACGACGCTGTAAAAGCATGTTCTCGAACCAGAACAGATACCGCTCTTTTGAATGCTGTACTTTGTTTGGGGCAGATGATTTCTTTTTTTCAGTAACGGTGGCCATTATTTGGTTCTCGTTTATAAAGACAGAACTTTGTCTTAAAGTTAGTGGTTTGAACAGAGTCTGTTTTTTGCCGTACTCACGCAATGATTTGCGAAAATAAGCATAAACTAAATAACAAAGAAGTTCATGTGGCTAGAAAAGCTCCACCTTACATACTTTAAAAGTTATGAGGAGAAAGCCCTGACCTTCGGTGAACATGTCAACTGCCTGGTTGGCGAGAATGGCAGCGGCAAGACGAATCTCCTTGATGCAATTTATTTTCTGACACTCACCAAAAGTGCCTTCCACAATCAGGATGCGCTGGGCATTAAACACGGATTTGATTTCTTTGTTATTGACGGCGTGTTTGCCGATAAGTCGCGCCACACGCAGATTACCTGCAGTTTTCAGCGCGGCCAGCGAAAGGTATTCATGTCCGACAAGAAGAACTATGAGCGGCTCAGCGACCATATCGGGCTTTTCCCGCTCGTACTGATCGCGCCCGACGATACTGATGTGATCCGTGAGGGCAGCGAGGAGCGCAGGCGCTTTTTCGACGGCGTACTGGCACAGGCGACGGAGGGATACCTCGAAGATTTTCTGCAATACAACAAGATCCTGAACAACCGGAATGGATTACTAAAGCTGTTTGCCGAAAGAAATTACCTCGACGAGGACCTGCTCGAAACCTACAATGAACCGCTGATTATACTTTCCCAAAGGCTTTACAATCATCGCAGCCGGTTTATGGAGCGGTTCTTACCATTGTTCCATAAGTACTATGCGTTTTTGAGCAGCGGGAAAGAGAAGGTTGATGTAATTTACGAAAGTGAAGTATCCAGCCCCGACTTTCCGGCAGAATTCAGGAAAAACCGCAGCCGCGATTTGCATGCGCAACGCACGGGAAAGGGCATTCACAAAGACGAGTACGTATTTGAAATCGACGAAGTTACACTCAAGAAATTCGGCTCACAGGGACAACAAAAGTCTTTCCTGATCGCATTAAAGCTGGCGCAGTTTGAGTTATTGAAAGAAGAAAAAGGAAAAACGCCGATTCTGTTGCTGGACGATATTTTTGATAAACTCGACGACCGCCGCATTCAGAAGCTGATCGAGTTGGTTGATACCGGCTTCCTCGGCCAGGTCTTCATCACCGACGCCCGACCGGAACGCTCCCAGAAGATTCTGGAGAATGTAAAAGCGGATGTGCGGTTCTTCGAGATCGAGAAGGTGCAAACTAACTAGTTATTTGAGCGCCTGTTATCGCGGATATTCATTAACAGAACCGTATTGTCAAAAACTGTATAGTACAGCGTTTGATGCCTTCCCAAAACAAATTCGTGAACAGAACTAAAAGTCCGATGCCTTTTACCCATGAATGGATATCTACTCAGCAAATCCAGCTGGAATTTGAGCTTGTCCGTAAATTGATCCGCAGATTCAAATCCCCATTGATCATATAAATAGGAGATTACTTCGGTATAGTCTCTCCTTGCATCCGCCGTCCATTTAACTTCGTAAGCCACTCTTTGCCTTCTTTAAGTACTTGTTCATTCGGGATTAAATTTCCTTGTTGAGCTTGTTTTAAAGATTCTATTAAGAGCCGGTTGAGTTCGGCAGGATCTATTTCGATCGATTGCGCATTTTGCTGTTCCACTAAACAATTGAGCATTTTCAACAGATCTTCCATTCTGTTGTCGTCAATTTCTTTAACGATCCGAATCGCTTCTGCTCTAAGTTCCGATGCTGACATATTCTAGCCTTGACAGTGTATTATAAAGTTACTGGATAAAAACAAAAAAGCCAGACCTCACAGCCTGGCATTTTTCTAACGGTATCTCCTTATACATATTTCGGATTCAACTCCTTCGCCTGGGCCACAAACTCCTTCACTTTCTGTTCTTCTTCTTTTTTGCAGATCAAAAGCACTCCGTCGTATTCAGCTACGATGAAGCCGTCAAGACCGTTGATTACAACAAGTTTGTCTGCCGGTGTTTTGATGATTGAATTTGTTGTATTGTGCAGGATCAGGTTTCCGTCTGTTACATTCAGGTTCGAATCTTTTTCCGAAACTTCATACAGTGACTTCCAGGTACCAAGGTCCGACCAGCCGAAATTGCTTAAAACCACGTGAACGTTGTCCGCTTTTTCCATAATCGCGTTGTCGATGGAAATGCTGCCGCAATGCGCATACGCGCGCTGAACAAACGAATCCTCGGTTTCAACATAATAGTGGTTTTCGCCTCCGCTGAATATTTCTGCGATCTCAGGCTGGAACTCGTTCAATGCCTTTTTAAATGCATTGATATTCCAAACGAAAATGCCTGCATTCCATACGAAATCGCCGCTGTCTAAAAACTGCAATGCAAGTTCCAGATGAGGTTTTTCGGTGAAGGATTTAACCTTTTTGACGGTCAGTTTATCAGGAATGTACTGAATGTAACCATATCCGGTATCGGGCCGGGTTGGCTGGATACCCAGCGTAACCAGGATATCTTCATTCCGCGTAGCTCCCAGAGCAACCTTGATGGTGTCTCTGAAAACGTCACTTTTAAGAATAATATGGTCAGCAGGCGCTACCACCACATTCGCATTGGGATTACGCGCTGCGATCTTGTAACAGGCATAAGCAATGCAGGGCGCTGTGTTCCTGCGGTTCGGTTCCAGCAGGATCTGATCATCAGACAATGCCGGGATCTGCTCTTTTACGAGTCCCTTGTATTCCTGACTGGTGACGATATAAATATTTTCGATCGGACAAACTCCGTCAAATCTTTCAACAGTTTGTTGCAAAAGCGTCTGTCCGGTACCGAGTACATCGTGAAATTGCTTCGGGAAATCGGTCCGGCTGAATGGCCAGAATCTGGTACCCACTCCGCCTGCCATGATAATCACATAAGTATCCTGCATTACGAATATTTTGTTATAAGCGTTATTGAAAGGTCTTCAAAACTAGTGATAAAGCATCATTATGCCGGCTCTAACAGTCAAAAAGGCAAGTTAAATTACCATAAAACAGCCACTGGCTCGTAAAAACACTTCAAATCATCCTGAATACACCTGTGACCACATGATTGTCAACAAAATTTTGCCCGGATAATTCTGTCAAAAATCAAAGAAAATTTTGTACGTTACTTCTGTATAATCCACATCAAAAACTTAAAATCAATGGGATCAATTTTTACGAAAATCCATGTTCTGATCTTGCTGCTTTTGCTCCCTGCTATTGCGTTTTGCCAGATCAGCCTGAAAGGCAAAGTAACAGAATCAACCTCCCGCGAGCCGCTGGCAGGTATCAGTATTCAGATCAAAGGAAAAGTGGCGGGTACCATTACCGACAACAAAGGAGAATTTAGCCTAAATACCAGCTCTGTCCCGCCCTTCACGCTTGTCATCTCGTCAGTCGGCTTTCAAACACAGGAAGTAGCTGTTACTACCGGTCAATCCAACCTCGACATTCAATTGGTTGAGCAAATTACCTTGGGCGAAGAAGTGGTAGTATCCGCTTCCCGGGTAGAAGAATCGGTGATGAAATCCCCGGTTGCAATTGAGAAAATGAACCTCCGCGATATGCGCGACACGCCTTCCGCGAGTTTTTACGACGCATTGAATAACCTGAAAGGCATTGATATGACCACCCAGGGTTTCCTGTTCAAGTCGGTGAATATGCGTGGCTTCGGCAGCACAGGTAACCCGCGGACCGTGCAGATGATCGACGGAATGGACAATCAGGCGCCCGGCCTCAACTTCCCGCTCGACAACATTATCGGCATTCCGGAGCTCGACGTGGAAAGTGTCGAGGTACTTCCAGGTGCTGCGTCTGCACTATACGGGCCCAATGCAGTGAATGGACTGATCCTGATGAACAGTAAAAGTCCTTTTCTGTACCAGGGACTGAGTGCCAGTGTAAAGGGCGGGATCATGCACGAATCACGCAGAAATAAACCTACGACACCGTTCGTAGACGCAACAATCCGGTATGCAAAAGCATTTAATAACAAAATCGCATTTAAAGCAAATGTTTCGCTGATCAGAGCAACAGACTGGGAAGCAACCAATTACACCAATTTGAATGTCGGTGGAAATGCAGATTCCGGTCGGGGAGCGGGGACTGCGCTGGATTATGACGGGGCTAATGTTTACGGAGATGAAATTCAAACCAACATCAATGCAGTAGCACAGTCGCTGGCCAACGCGGGACAGATCCCGCAGGCAGCAGTTGGATTGGTACCCAGTAAGTTTGTAAGTCGCACAGGCTATCGTGAAAAAGATCTCGTGGATTATAATACCAAGAGCTTCAAAGCAAATGCAGCTTTACATTACCGGATCAATGAAAAAGTAGAAGCCGTCGCGCAGGTTAATTATGGATACGGAACAACCGTTTATACAGGTACCGGCCGCTATGCATTGCGCAACTTCAACCTGACACAGGCAAAGCTCGAACTGCGCGGAGATAATTTCACGGTACGTGCTTACACCACGCAGGAAAGATCGGGTAAATCGTACTTGTCCGGACTTGCGGCTGTTTCCATGCTGAACGACTTCAAACCGAATACCATCTGGTTTGGCCAGTATACCGGCGCATTCGCCACAGCGCGGGCGGCTGGCAGCGACGAGGCACAGGCGCATTTACTTTCCCGCCAAACTGCTGACGCGAATATGCCTATGCCGGGAACACCCGCCTTCGCCCAGCTTTTAGATAAGTACCGGAATATGCCCATTGTAGAAGGTGGCGGCGGTTTTGCGGATAAAACCAATCTTTATCACGTGGAAGGTTTTTACAATTTCAAAAACCAGATCAAAGTAGTAGAAGTACTTGTCGGAGCTAATTTCAGGCAGTATCAGTTGCGCTCGGCAGGTACCTTATTTGCCGATACAAAAGAAGGCCGCTCGGGAACAATCCCGATCAATGAATGGGGCGCGTTTTTGCAGGCTGGCAAATCACTCCTGTCTGACCATTTGAAACTCACCGGGTCGATCAGATATGATAAGAATGAGAATTTTAAAGGCCAGTTTACACCCAGGATATCGGCGGTAACCACTTTCGGTGAGCACAATATTCGTCTCTCCTACCAAACCGGATTTCGCATTCCCACCACCCAAAACCAATATATCGACCTGAAAACACCAGCCGGCACACTGATAGGCGGCTTACCCGAATTTGACGCGAGGTACAATCTGTCCAACGGGATATTGCGGCAGAATCTCTCGACGGAAGCAATCACAAAAGTGATCAACAGCGACCCGAGCATCGTTGCGAGTGCCACTACCTACGCCAAAGTAGTGGTAACCCAGCAAGCCACTGCCGCTATTACGCAGGCAGTTACAACGCAGGTTACCGCGGCAGTAAACCAGGCCGTGGCAGCCGGCCAGATACCCAATGAGGCCACCGCCATTCAAAACGCGATTACCAATGGTGTGAACCAGACTCTGCCAGGCGTACTTTCTTCGCAACTTCCCGGTATCCTCGCCGCACAGGTTCCCGGCCTGGTACCTACCCTGGCGCAGGCTTACGCACTCGCAAAACTTCCCAAATACAATGCGAGACGTTTACAACCCGAGCGGATTGCCTCTTATGAGATTGGTTACAAAGGAGTTATTGCAAAAAAGCTTTTTATCGATGCTTACTATTATGTGAGCCAATACAAGAACCTGATTGGTGGGGCAGTAATCGTGGTTCCTACGGCAGCGGCGGCGCCAGGGCTACCCGTGGAATCCGGCATTGGCGTGGGTAGCTTCAATGGATTTTCCAGGGTTGTAAATACATCGGAAACAATTACAACCACCGGCTTCGCGATCGGACTTAATTATGCTTTGCCGCGCGGCTTCAATGCAGGCGGAAATGTCGCGAACAATGAGCTACGCAACTTCACTCCTTCACCGGAAGTCCAGTATTCATCTTTCAATACGCCGAAGTACCGCTACAATGTCAATTTTGGCAAAAGAATCACCAGCAGCAACTCGCTGGGCTTCAATGTTGTGTATCGTTATCAGCAGGCTTTTGTATGGGAATCAAGCTTTGTGGTACCTACGAGTACGGGTATTCCTGTTTTTTCAAATACCAAAGTCCCGGCTATTCACAATCTGGACGCGCAGGTAAGCCTGAAAGTTTCCCCGATCAAATCCATTATAAAAGTGGGCGGGACCAACCTGCTGGGTAAGTCATACATTCAATCTTACGCCAGCCCGAATGTAGGCTCTACCTATTATATAAGTATCACCTTTGATGAATTGCTGAACTAGGCTATTTTTCTCCGTAAGCAAGGTCACCAGCGTCGCCCAGGCCTGGAACAATGTAGTATTGTTCATTCAGTTTCTGATCGACTGCGCCGAGCCAGAGCCTGCATTGCGGAATGCGCTGCTGCAGAAATTCAACGCCTTCGGGACTGGCGATCACGGAGGCGATATGGGTTTGAGCAGGAATACCAAAGCGAAGCAATGCATGATATACTTTTTCCATAGACCGGCCGGTTGCCAGCATCGGATCAATCAGCACAAGGATCTTGCCTGTCAGGTCGGGACTTGTGATATAGTCCATTTCAACTTCAAACTCATCCTCATCGTTAATGTGATGCCCGCGGTAAGCGCCGATAAATGCATTGTCTGCATGGTCGAAAATGTTCAGGAAACCCTGGTGAAGGGGAAGTCCGGCGCGTAAAATGGTGGCGAGGACAATCGGTTGCAGCAATGAACGAGAAGGCGCCTGCCCGAGCGGGGTCTCCACTTTGGAGGTTCGGAAGGTCAAAGTTTTTGAAAGTTCATAGGCCAGCAGCTCCCCCAACCGCTCCATATTCCGACGAAATCTCATCCGGTCTCTTTGAAAATTTACATCACGCAACTCGGCCAGATAGTGATCGGCAATGGAAGGTTTTTGGGTTAGTAAAAACATATAATCGACAGTTTTTAAGCTACTCCATGCAAGATAATACAAATTCATTGACGTAATTTGGATGTATAATTCTAAAAATTCTTCGCAAAAGTTCGATTTGTGTGAACAGTAGATTTTGTTTGCCTATGGTTCCAGGAATAAGCCGGTATCTTAAAACCTTGTTGATCATACTGGTATCCCTGTCATACGGACACGCACAAAGTTCATTTATACCATTCAACGACGACTACTACCATTTGATCGACCGCCTGGAAATCAAGCGCGGCAAACTCACGGAAGGTTTTCATTATAATACCAAACCATTTGAGAGAAAGGCGGTTGTTGCACTTACCGATTCTATTCTCAAAGAGGGAACTGTAAACTTCACCGAACGCGACTGGGAGACGATCGATTACCTTCGGGAAGACAGCTGGGAATGGACAAACGGAATGGTCGCGACTGATTCCCTGAAATACGACCAGCTTTCACGACTGCATTGGTTCAAAGTGCCGCCGAAGGGGCAGAAAAGAAGATTTTTTCATCATCCCGCCGACCTCTACAGCATTCACAACAAGGATTTCGACCTGCATTTCAACTTTACCACTACTAACTTCATTGGCCGGGATCACCTTTCCGCCGGTGGTCTTACTACCGATTCTACCATGTGGTTTACGGCGAGGGGCGTTGAGATCCGGGGTATGATCAATGAAAAGTTGGGATTTTACACCTACGTTGCTGATAACCAAGGGCGGTTTCCGAACTATATAAACAATTTTGGCGATCTGGCACAAGTCGCAAAAAGCTTCCCGGGAGAAGGGTTGGCGAAAACCACGCGCAATGGAAAAGACTTTCTGAGTGCACGCGGGTATATCACGTTTCGTCCATTGAAAAGCATTAACCTCCGCTTCGGCCACGATCATAATACTTTTGGTAGCGGCTACCGCTCACTGATCCTTTCTGATAACAGCAGCCCCTACCTCTTTTTGCGCCTGGACACCCAGCTGGGCAGATTCCATTATACCAATCTCTGGACGAGCATGATCAATGCATCTTCCAATGCTTTTACAGGAGAACTGAGGCACAAAAAGTTTGCCGCCATTCACCATTTGAGCTTCAACCTGACGGATAAGATCAATATTGGTGTGTTTGAAGCCGAAGTTTTCAACCGGGATACCGTTGGCGGCGGATATGATCTCAATTATCTCAATCCGATCATTTTTTACAGATATGTTGAATCGTATATAGGTAGTCAGGACAATGCATTGCTTGGTTTTGATTTCCGCTGGCTTGTGGCAAATCAGGCTTCTGTTTACGGGCAGTTTGTTTTAGATGAATTTTTAACAAAATTCCTTTTCAATGGCAGCAAATCCTGGACTAATAAATACAGTCTGCAAGTTGGTGCCAAGTACGTAGATGCATTCGGTGTCCCTAACCTGGACTTACAGGCAGAATATAATTTGGTTCGCCCCTACACTTACTCACATAAAGATGGTGGCCGCAATTACATGCATTACGGGCAGTCGCTCGCACACCCGCTGGGGGCCAATTTTCGTGAATACCTGGCCATTCTGCGCTACAAGCTTACTTCCCGCCTCTCAGCTTATGGTACTGTGATGCTTGCGACCCAGGGAAAAGATCCCAGCAATAATGCGATGATGAATTATGGAGGGGACATTTCTAAAAGTTACGAAGGCAGAAGTTTCAATCGTGACGGCGAAGTGAACCAGAAAATCGGCCAGGGAATCAAGGCAAGTACCAGTTTCGCGGATTTACGACTCTCTTATTCATTCGCGCATAATTTTTTTGTAGACGGCCGCTACCTTTTCAGGAACGTTAATTCGACGGATACGAAAGTGGCCGCCAGGTCCAACACCTGGACTATCGCAGTGCGCTACAATATGGCTTATCGCCAGCAAACCTATTGAAATACAACCATATGGAAACTGACCCACATGAAATTCGTAGCCTGATCCGGCTCGCATTACTGGAAGATATTGGTGACGGCGATCACTCTTCTCTGTCCAGCGTACCTGAAAATGCCGTGAAGCGTGCCAAGTTGCTCGTCAAGCAGGACGGTATTCTGGCTGGTGTGGAAGTGGCGCAGATCATCTTCGAAGAAACCGCTACGTTTTATAATGATCCCCCATTGAAAATTGATGTGTTACTTTTTGACGGAACCGACGTCAAAACAGGTGACATTGTTTTTATAGTCGAAGGTAGCGCGCGGCTGATCCTGAAAGCTGAGCGGCTGGTGCTTAATACCATGCAGCGAATGAGCGGGATAGCGACTTATTCAAGACAAATGTCATCGCTCATTGCAGACCTGCCAGTGAAATTGCTGGATACCCGTAAAACAACGCCGAATTTCCGTCTGTTTGAAAAATTGGCAGTGAAGATTGGCGGCGCGGTAAATCACCGGATGGGGCTTTACGATATGATTATGCTGAAAGATAATCATGTTGATTACGCAGGCGGAATTGAAGCGGCAATCACCGGGGCACGCAAGTACCTGGCGCAAACCGGTAAAAACCTGAAAATAGAAATTGAGACACGCAGCCTGGCTGAAGTAGATGAAGTTTTGCGGGTTGGACAGGTTGATATCATTATGCTCGACAACTTTTCACTCGACAATTTGCGCGCCGCAGTGAAAAAGATCGCCGGGCGGTTTGAAACAGAAGCTTCGGGGAATATTACCGAAAAAACCCTCCGCGCAGTCGCCGAAACGGGAGTGGACGGAATATCAAGCGGCGCATTAACGCACCAGGCGCGAAGCCTGGATTTAAGTTTAAAAGCCTTCTAACCTCTATCAACATACCAACAGCGTATGCAGTATACAGGACTTATCGCATACGCTTATTACAAAAGAGGCCACATTGGCCTGTTGTTCCTGTATTTTACCGCTTTCCTCTTCTCTTCAAAAGCAGCTCGCAGCCAGGAGCCTCCAAAGAGGGACATTGATATCAACCAGTTTGTAGCAGCACTTTTCCCTGTTCCATCGGAAGACACGGATTATTCGGAACTGTTTGAGTCACTTTTGCATCTATACACCAATCCGCTCGACATTAATGCTGTTACTGCCGACGAGCTTTCGGGCACATTGATCCTCACTGACGTGCAGGTGAGGGCATTGCTCAGCTACCGCGAACAAGCAGGTCCATTCCTGTCGCTCTACGAACTGCAAGCCATACCTGGTTACGATCTTGTCACCATCAACCGATTACTTCCATTCGTTACATTAAATCCGAAAACAAGCTCCATCCGGGAGGCTTTACGAAGTCCGGGGCAGCACTTCCTGATGTTTCGCACCGGCAGGGTACTTGAAAAGCAGAAAGGATTTCTGAAACAGGATTCGTCTTCCCATTCGGCCGCAAGCTATGCGGGAAGCCCCTATAATGCATACCTGCGCTACCGCAATGCACGCAGCGGCTCTTACAGTATTGGATTTACAATGGACAAGGATGCGGGCGAGGCGCTTTGGGACTGGAATGCAGGCCGCCATATTTTCGGCGCAGACTTTTCATCCTTTCACGCGCAAATGATGAACCGGAGAAGATGGAAGAACCTGGTGCTTGGCGACTATCAAATGCAGGCCGGGCAGGGAATGGTACTTGGGGCTGGGTTTTCTCTGGGGAAAGGAGCAGAAGTGATCAAGACCGGGTACCGCAGCACGCTGGGCTTTAAACCTTATACTTCTTCCGGCGAAGCCAACTTTTTTCGCGGCGCAGCAGCTACCTATGCTATTGACAGGTACACCACGATCTCACTATTTTACTCAAAAACCAAAAGAGACGCAGCAATAGATGAAAGCGCCGCAGGAAAACTCGTGACTTCGCTGCCCATCAATGGTTACCACCGGACAAGCAGTGAGATCGAAAAACACAATATCCTCCAGGAGCAGAATATCGGCGCGCATTTACTGCACCACCTCGCACAAAATGGGCAGATCGGCATAACTGCACTTCACACTTTCTATCCCACTACAATCCGCAAACGCAGTCTTCCGTACAATCAATTTGAATTTACAGGAAAACACAATCTGATCGCGGGCCTTCACGGAGATTATCGCTGGCGTAATTTCCACGTCTTTGGAGAAGGCGCCGTTTCGCTGTCAAAAGGTACCGGGCTACTCTTGGGAAATATTGTGAGTTTGGGTAAAAAGTGGGATGCTACTATCCTGGCGCGACATTATGCCCGTAGTTTCCATACATTTTACGGAAATGCTATTAGTGAGAATACCCGGCCTATTAACGAGAACGGACTTTACGGAGGGCTGCGCTTCATGCCGTCCCGCCGCTGGCAGTTCAGCGGCTATGTTGACCGGTTCTGGTTTCCCTGGCTGAAATTTCAGGTTGATGCACCTTCCAGCGGATTCGACTATTATCTGCATTGTCTTTACAAACCCAGTAAGCGGCTGAATGTGTATGCATTAATGCACGAAAAGCACAAGCAGCGCAATGCGCCAGAAAATAAAGCGCCAGCAACCGGACTGGTTATGTCGGTTCGCCGGACTGCCATGATTAATTTTGAATACGAAATGCCGATGAAATTCTCCTTGCGAACGAGATGCCAGGTGGGTGATTCGGGGCTGAAAGGAAAACAGAAGTCCAAGGGCATTACTGTTTTTCAGGATATTACCTTGCATTTATCCCGGATCGAACTCAGCAGTCGCATTGCATGGTTTAATACTGACGATTACGAAAGCAGACAGTACGCTTATGAAAAGGATATGCTCTACGCATTTTCCATTCCGGCTTATTCCGACGTGGGAACGCGTCACTATCTGATGCTGCGTTACACGATTTCAAAGAAAATGAAAGTTTGGGCTCGCTGGTCTCAGACCAACTATACACAACTGGAAACGATCAGCTCAGGCCTGAACGAGATTCGCGGGCACAAGCGAAGCGAACTGAAAATGCAGCTCATGTACGAGCTTAATTGATTTTAAAACAACATGGAAGACCCTAAAATGACTGTCGATAAACAGGAAGCACTTAAGAAATATTTTGGCTACGACTCATTTCGTACACATCAGGCAGAGATCATAGACTCGGTTATGCAGGGAAAAGATTGTTTCGTGTTAATGCCAACAGGCGGCGGCAAGTCAATCTGCTTTCAGATCCCGGCTATTTTACGGGAAGGATTAACCGTTGTGATCTCTCCGCTGATTGCATTGATGAAAGACCAGGTAGAGGCACTTCACGGAAATGGTATCTCAGCTGCATTTCTTAATTCCACATTGTCCTCCTCAGAACAAGACAGCGTGATGTGGCGGGCCAAACTGGGCGAGCTGAAACTGCTTTACATCGCACCGGAGCGCCTTTTCTCGGGCAATACTTTTGACCTGCTGAGAGAATGGAATGTAGGACTGTTTGCTATCGACGAATCGCACTGTATTTCTTCCTGGGGTCACGATTTCCGGCCGGAGTACCGGTCACTGAACTCGCTGAAACTTCGCTTTCCCAATGTGCCCGTAATTGCATTAACAGCTACTGCCGACAGGGTTACCAGGCGCGATATTCTGAAACAACTACGCATTGAGCATGCCGAAACCTTCATCACAAGTTTTGACCGGCCCAATCTCAGCCTTACCGTATTACCAGGCAGGAAACGCATTCAGCAAATTCAGTCTTTCATTACCAAACGTCCCAACCAGCCCGGGATTATCTATTGTTTGAGCAGAAAAGGCACTGAAACAGTAGCTGCAAGCCTCAAAAATGCGGGGCTCAAAGCAGAATTCTACCATGCCGGACTTGCGGCCGACAAACGTTCCAGAGTACAGGAAGCTTTCCTGCGGGACGATTTACAGGTAATTGTGGCAACCATTGCATTTGGAATGGGGATCGATAAATCGAACGTACGCTGGGTGATCCATTACAATCTGCCGTCTAACGTGGAGAGCTTCTATCAGGAAATCGGCCGGGCCGGGCGCGACGGGCTCCCTTCGGATACTGTGCTCTTTTACAGCTATATGGACATTATTACAAGGCAGGATATGATCAATAATTCGGAGCAGTCCGACGAGCAGAAGGAGCTCCTGCATGCCAAGCTGAACAGAATGAAGCAGTATGCGGAGGCGGACATTTGCAGGCGCCGCGTTTTGCTTAATTATTTCAATGATTCCTTCGACCGAGATTGCGGCAATTGTGATGTCTGCAAAAATCCGCGTACCCGTTTCGACGCAACGATCATCGCACAGAAGGCGCTTTCAGGTATTGCCAGAACAGATCAGAAAGTAGCAATGGGCTTACTGGTGGACATTCTGCGAGGAAGCAAAAACCGGAATGTAATTCAGCACGGGTACGAGCGCCTGCCAACTTTCGGGGTTGGAAGTGAGCTTAAAAGTGATGAATGGGCCGAGTACATCAGTCAGCTGCTCAACTCAGGCGCAATGGATATCGCTTACGACGAAGCCCACGCATTCAAGCTCAATGCACTGAGCAGACAGATTCTGAAGGGAGAGCGCAAGGTGGAACTTGTGAAATTCATCCCGCTATCAGAGCGGAAAGCGAAAGAGGAAGAACTTGTGCCGAAGGAAAAGCCAAAGCGCGAAGTCATTAAAGATGCATTGTTCGACAGGTTGCGCGCGCTCCGTAAACAACTGGCAGATGCGCTGGGTGTACCGCCTTATGTTGTTTTCAGTGACGCTACCTTATCAGAAATGGCCCAGAAGAAGCCCGTTTCCGAAATGCAGATGAAATCCATTTCCGGTGTAGGCGCAGAGAAGTTCAGAAGGTACGGTGAGACTTTCATCAATGAAATCCTGGATTTTGCCCGTGAGAATTTCAAGCCAGGTACCCGATCTGTCGCAGGCATGACATTCATTGAAACGTGGGATCTCTTCAAGTCAGGACTTTCTGTCAGGGAAATTGCTGAAAAAAGAAATCTTAGTTCCACGACCGTTATTTCTCATTTGATCAAGCTCAAAGAAGAAGGCCAGCCGATTGATTTGGAAGCCTTAATTGAGCAATCGGCATACAAGATTATTGTAAAAGCGGCTGATGAGATTCAAGTGGGGAAAAATGATCCTGTCAAGCCACTCTTCGAATTATTGGGCGAGCAATTTGACTATGGACAAATTCGTCTGGCACTCGCGATTCGGGAAGAGAAAAATAGCACTTTTTAAATATCCATTTATAGGAAAATTTGTTGGGCAAAATGCATATACGTTTTTGACTTAAATTTTCTGGCAATTGCAACCTTCTGGCCTGAAAATTGCTCTTAATGCTGTACATGGCTTTCTTTATTAGATTCCAGACATTGCATTTAATATGAAAAATCAGCGTATCCTGTTAATAGCCTCTATTTTACTTGTTCTTTGTGTTTTTGAAAAACAAGCTCGCTATAAAGCACTAAGAAGTGCAAGTGTGGAAAAAATGTACAATGTACCTGATAGAAATGGGGTCAACACCCCAATATTCGATCAGGAGCGTGTAGAAGTTTCAAGTGGTGACAAAAGATTGTACGATCCTGCGGACATTTTTGAATTTGCGTCCGCAGATAGTACGCTTGAAGCAAGTTCCGTCAAGTTCAGTGACCGGAATATGCTTAATATGACAGCTGATAATAAGCTGTTGAAATATTAAAATTCTCAGCTGAACAATCCCATAATATCTTCCTGGCTGAGCTTTTTGATAAAGCCCGATTCGCCGCCAACCAGATCTTCGGCAAGATCCTGTTTTCTTTGCTGTAACAACAGGATCTTCTCCTCAATTGTATCCTTACAAATCATCTTGTAAGCAAATACCTTCCGGGTTTGCCCGATCCGGTGCGTTCTGTCAATTGCCTGACGCTCTACCGCCGGGTTCCACCATGGATCAATCAGATACACGTAATCAGCTTCTGTCAGGTTAAGTCCTACCCCACCCGCTTTCAGGCTCATTAGGAACACGCGACAAGTCTGGTCATTCTGGAAACGATTAACCCTACCGGCCCTGTCGACAGTCTGCCCATCCAGGTATTCGTAAGGAATATTCATTTTTTCCAGATGCTGACGGATCAAATCAAGCATTCCTAAAAACTGACTGAAAATAAGGATCTTGTGATTCGATGCATTCTCTTCGATCTCGCGGGTAATTTCTTCTAGCTTGGCCGATTCATTTCCAAAATCTTCTTCTCCCGACAGGATCGATGGTGAGTCGCAGATCTGGCGCAGTTTCAACAATGCCTCCAAAATAAGGAAGCTGCTTTTATTGAGTCCCTCAGTAGCAAGCTTTTCCGCAATTTCTTCACGGTACCTCTCCCGGAAAGTTTCGTACACTTTGCGCTGCTTTTGACCCATTTCACAGAAAAGAATGGTTTCAGTCTTATCCGGCAAATCCGTCGCGACCTCTTCTTTCGTCCTTTTCAGCATAAATGGATAAACCAGCTTCCGAAGCTCAGCGGCCTTTTCCTTATCCTGATACTTATCAATTGGCGTAGCGTACTCGGTCCTGAAAAAGTCAGCGTGGCCGAGCATACCCGGGTTAAGGAATTCAAATTGAGAGTACAGGTCGAACGTATTGTTCTCGACAGGTGTACCCGTCATGGTTAGCCGGTTTTTTGCGCGCAATAACCGGCAAGCTTTTGAAGTAAGCGAATCCGGATTTTTGATCGCCTGGGCTTCATCCAAAATGATATAATTGAAATCGAAGCGACGCAGCAGCTCAACATCGCTGCGCATAGTACCGTAAGTCGTTAAAATGACATCGTATTCTACGAAAAAATCGATCTCCTTTTTCCTCGCCATACCGCGATGTACATACAACCTCAGGTCGGGCGTAAATTTCTCGGCCTCTGCCTGCCAGTTGAAAATCAGCGTAGTAGGAACTACGACGAGGTTCGTATTACTTGGATTCAGGTTTTTCTGCTGTTGCAAAAACGTCAGCATCTGCAAGGTTTTTCCCAAACCCATATCATCTGCCAAACAGCCGCCCCAGCCAAATTCATCGAGAAAATGGATCCATTTGTAGCCTTCCTCCTGGTATTGCCGCAATGTAGCTTTTACATTCCCGGGCAATGGTACATTCGGAATTTCCTTAAAGTTGAGCAGCTTCTCTTTTTTCTCCTGCAACTCCCGGAAAACATCTTCATTATCTATTTCAGAAATCAGTTCGTCAATTAAAGAGAAGTGGATTTTGGATAAATGGATCTGATCCGCATCTACCCTGCCAAACTGCATAATCGGTTCAAGCTTTGTAATCCACTCTTCCGGCAGCATTCCCAGGGACCCGTCGCTCAGCTGCACATAGTTCTGCTTTTTCAGAAATGCCTTTTTAACCTCAGACAGCGGAACAACCTGATCTCCGAAAGTGATCTCGATCTTCATATCAAACCAGTCGATACCAGATGAGGCTTGTACCTTCACCGAGCCGCGGTTGGGATTAAAACGCATTTTTTTTAGGTTATTAAAACCTAAAACATCATAATGCTTCTTCTTGGCGGCTTCCACAAACGTGAACAGCCAGCCATCTTTCATAACCTGGTCAAATGGAACATAAAAGAAGGGCTGCCCAGCCTGGTTACCGAAGCTTGGATGCAGACTTTTCAGCCATTGCCAAACTCCATTTTCAGCATTCATATCTCTTTCGAGCGTAGCGATCTGGCCATCCTTGAAGCTGGTTTTTGCCTTACGCTGATCATGCAAAAACTCGGTTGTGCCCTGCTCGTCTGCATATACATACGAGGGGACAATCAGCAGGTTTGCTTCATCTTCACGGAGGTAAAGGAGCGGCTTTTCAAATTTCAGCGGCGTGGATTGTACCTCGTGCCGCGTCTGGAACATTACATCGAACTGCTCGGTAAGCGGGATGATCCAGTCATTCAGGAAGCTGTCGCCAAATTCCTTTTTTACACGGATTTTAAATCCATTCTGGCTGAGGTAAACCGCCATTTCGGCCTCACTCACGCCTGCCCAGCGAAACAATATTTTATCATTATACAATCCCAGCCAGAAGCTGTCCAGCGACATTACCTTTTGCAGCTCGATAGGCGCGCCGGGTTTTAACTCCAGATAAGGATTAAGGGTAATGAATTCCCGGTCTTCTGTGAGTACAAAAAAGAGCTTTACCGGCTCGCGGTGGAGTTCCAGCTGTGTGAGTTGATTGTTACTCGTCACATAATCACTGTCGGCCAGGTAAAGCCGCTCGGGATCCAGGTCACTGAAAACCTTGCTGATCTGCTTGCCCACGTAGTTACGGGCTTCCAGCCGCTGCTGGCTGCTTACATCGTCAAAATGAAGATATGCATTGTAAGCCCATCCATGTTTCCGGATGAATTTCTGCAAGCCTTCTTCCCAATGCTTCGCAAGGCGCACCAGGCGCGCGTCAGCTTCCGTAAGAACGGGAATTTCGTCAGCCGCATAGTAGTGGCTCGATCCGCCGGCTATATTGCGGATATTGGTGACCTTCTCGGACTTGGTGCTGTGTTTGACAGAAAAAACGCCAAATCCAATGTCGAGCAGGTGATTTTTACCTTTTGGCCAAAACACGAAAATAGAAACCCTATCCTCTTCATCCTGCGCACCATCTGCATTGGCCACTGCGAATGTGACACTTTGCTGCGGCAGTATCCGCTCTTTGAGCTCGTCCCAGTTCTGGTAGCTGCCCACTTTTTGAAGGGCCGGATCAAGCTTGATCAGTTGCAGACCTCCCGCTTCGTCGAGACGGAAGTCGAATTTATCTTTAAAATTATCCTGCAGGGAATAACCGTATTCGGCTAGTAAGCTGTTTTTCTCGGCTGTCAGATCACGCATTACTTCAAATGCTTTCTCGCCGAGTTCTTCACGCAGTTTCAGTAAAGCCGCCAGCTTGTGCGCGCAGAGTGGCGCCCAGAGCTTTTGTCCGCAGGTACAGGAAGTATGTATTTGCCGGGTGTTTGCAACCCGCTCTAATTTGACAGTATAAGATTGCCCCTGATCTACAACCACGCACTCGGCCTCGCCTTCTTTCGCAGAAGTAATCTCCACATCCTGAACCGAGTCTTTGTTTCGCCAGGTTTCATCCAGAACGAGACTGCGCAGCTGAAAATCGCGGATTTCGCCCAGCTCCACCACAGTATCTTCCATTTCATGAACAACCTGCTTGATCGTCGGCATTTTGTCCAGGATATACAGAATTGCTGCTACCCGGTGCTTGCACAAGCCCGCCTTGTCGGGGCATGAACATTCGGTAATGATCTGAGGGGTAAGGAAATCCCGGATGTTGATCTGATAAAAATGAATGGAGTAGTCGCTTTTAACCTTAAACTCCGCAATCCCGGGACCATTGTAATCCAGCTTTAATACTTTTAAGCCGCCACTGCTATAAATGGAACGCCCTCTTGATAATACGTCCTTCTCTGTTCGTCTCAACAAGAAGTTAGATAATTTCTCCTTCTTTTCGTTTTCCATTTACCCGCTACCTTTTGAAAACGCAAAAGTACAGGATGTTTAGGTTTTATAGAAATCAGTAATGGAGATATACCGGTAATTTAACCTAGCTGATATAAGGCTGGTCAATTACACCAATGTGTGCATTGGTTGTGTTACCATTAAGAAAGTCGGTGATTTGCTTACCGATATTAGGATAAAGCCGCTTTCCGGGAAGCTCTTCCACTGGAAGCCAGACCATTTTCAGGGCTGTTGTCTGCTCAGGGTTCAGTACCGGATTCTGATCCGAAATCTCAGCCTCGAAAACAATATGTAGCGTTTCCTTTTGTACTTCCGGCCAGATCACTTCCCCGCAGCAAACCATTTCTTTTACTTCGGCCAGAATGCCTAATTCCTCTTCCAGCTCGCGGGCAAGCGCCTGGGACAGGTTTTCACCGGGATCGGGGTTTCCACCGGGTAAGGCAAAAACGTCCGTTCCGCTGTAACAATAACAAAGTGTCAGAATTGAATTATCGCGGAGTATAATGGCAGATGGGCGTACATTCATGAAAACAGTGGTGTCTGATTAGATTTAGCCCAATATAGCGTTTCCAGGGTTTTTTACTCCCGCAAAACCATTTTTTCAATTAATAACATGAAAATGTGGATCACCTTGATGTGAATTTCCTGGATCCTGTCGGCATAACCAAAATGCGGAACGCGGATTTCAACGTCGGCTAAACCGGCCAGCTTACCGCCGTCTTTGCCCGACATAATGATCACTTTCATTCCTTTCGCTTTTGCTGCTTCGGCTGCGCGCAGGATATTGGTTGAGTTACCACTGGTACTTAGTCCGAGCAAAACATCGCCCGGCTGGCCCAATGCTTCCAGGTATCTTGAAAACACGAATTCATAACCAAAATCATTACTAACGCAGCTCAGGTGACTTACGTCTGAAATCGCGATTGCAGGTAATGCGCGGCGGTTGTCGCGGTATCTTCCCGTGAGCTCTTCGGCAAAATGCATCGCGTCGCAATGCGATCCACCGTTTCCGCAAGAGATGATTTTTCCATTATGGATGATCGCCTCGGCCATTAAACCGGCTGCACGCTCAATTTTTTCTATCTGATCCGGGTCGCTAAGAAAGTTATCCAACACGGTCTGCGCTTCTTTCAACTCTGCGCTTATCAGATTCTGGTAGTTCATATTTTTCAGGCTTTTGAATTCAGATTGTAAACTTGGTGCTAATATCCGTCAATTTCACCTAATCAGATGCGGATCGCTTTCAAAACATGCGTTTTCCTGCCCGGGCCTTTGTGCCGCTCTACTTTAAACCCGGCAGCGGCCAATGCACGTTTGACAATCCCTTTGGATGAATATGTAACTAATACGCCACCGGCAGCTGTTTGGGCTGCTACCCGGGTAAATATTTCTGCCGACCAAAGTTCCGGCTGTGCACGGGGATCGAAAGCGTCGTAAAATACAACGTCAAAAATTTCATCGGTTTTAAAATCCTGTAAATGGATTTGTTCTTTCCTGAATGTAAAATATGCGGATAGCCGGATGGACTCGCCCCAGGCTGATTCGTGCAATTGCATAAAGCCTGTCCCGCCGCTCTCGCTTTCGTAGTTCAGCAATGCCGCCTCAGCCAGGTCCACGGGATAGGCTTCAATGGTTGTATAAATCACCGGCTTTTGAAGCGAGTCGGCAAGCTTCCACGCCAGAAATGCATTTAAGCCAGTACCAAAACCCATTTCAAAAACATGAACAGGATTTTCGGACTGGCTTAAAACCGGCTGCAAGCCGAGGTTGATATAAATGTGCCTGGATTCGTTCAGCGCTCCCTGCAGGGAATGATATTGCTGGTTGAACTGAGAACTGTATAAGGAATGTGAACCGTCTTCTGTGACTAATAGGCGTTCCAATTAAGCCGGATGTTTTGGTTTGTTTGGCTTAAAAATACTTAAATCATCCTTTTGAGGGTAATTTGAGTAAAGAAAATATCCCCTTTCCGCTTCACCAGCAGGTCTATGTTCTTTCCGTCGCCGCGCTGCATCAGCTTGTATATTTCGCTGACATTCAAATCGGTAGCTGCATGATCGTCGATAAAAAGCAGCTGATCTCCTTCCATTAACCCCGCTTTGGAGGCCGGAGAATCATCTACAATGTGGTTCACAATGTAAGACCGCAGGTCTGTTCCTTCTGCGCGGATTTCCATTCCGCTCATATCGTGCTCAAATTTCTCGCGCATGCGGCTCTTAACCGGCTTCAACACCATGTACTGCTCCTGATAGTTCATGGTC
Source organism: Dyadobacter sp. Leaf189 (assembly GCF_001424405.1). GTDB lineage: Bacteria > Bacteroidota > Bacteroidia > Cytophagales > Spirosomataceae > Dyadobacter. The sequence continues at coordinate 67,139 of NZ_LMPS01000001.1, read as the reverse complement.
ACTTTAAACCGGCGCAGCAATTCGCAGCCGATATTTCCCTGCCGCTCGGTACCTGCTTTTAATTTGGCACCGAATGCAATGCTATCGGGAAATGAAGCGACAATGTTGTCCATCTCAAACCTGCCCAGACGAAGCCTGTCGATCCGGCCCAGATTTCCATTGATTACACCATTAAGTCCGCGACCTAGCTGTGCTCTAATCACCTTCTCAGGCAACCTGAAAGTTTCTTTCCGGGTGTTGTTAAGCAACAATGCATGCCCTGCTCCGGTATCGATGAGCACACGGATTGGATGTTCCCTGCCATCTGCAAAAAGGGTTACCGCGTCGGTAAATGGTTTTGTGTCTTCAATGATAAGAGGATGTTTATCTCCTTTTTTAGGCTTGTACTTGTATTTATCTGGTCGCATCAGGACCAGTTCCTTTTTGGAAAAATCAATGGTAACCACGAAATTATTGAAGATCTCATATCCAAATATTCCGTGGACCGGAACACCTACATACTCAGACAACCGCAGAAAATCTTCTTCAAGGACGACAATATTCTGGTGATTTGCTTTGAGCCGGCCCATTGAAAACTGGTTGTCGATAGCAACGTGGGCTGAAATTGATTTGCCCTCGCCAGCGCCGGTAAGGTTAACCTTCCTGGTTAAACGCAGCTTGTCGGGTTTGAGCACGTAAGGATCTGTAATGATAATGGAGCTGACACCCGTGTCAAGTATAAACCGCAGGGAATCACGGTCGTTTATCTTGGCGTACAACAGGATCAGGTTGGAATGCAGCTCGAACGGAATGCGCGTTGATTTATGGTTTTTGTCTAAAAAGTAACCATATTTTTCCTCTGAAACGGGTGGAATGTCGTCTGTATGTGCAAGAGAAACGGTGCTAGTAAAAAGTATGATCGCCAGTAATAACCACTTAGACGTTTTCATCGTGGCCTCCTTTCTTTTAAATCCGGATTGTTAAGTCTTCTGTTAGCGCAAAAAACACTCTGATCATAAATGGCTTAAACTCTGTCTTTTATTCTCTTCTGTGTACACAAAGTATCAAACTCCACGGCTATGTAAAGCGAGTAAATTTAATGTTTTTTGTCTCATTTAAACACAAAAAAATCTTTGTATTTAAAAACTTTCTGTGTTTTTATTTAACAATGCTGTTTAATCAGGTAAATGACAGAATTATGATAATTTTGTTGCGTAAAATGAAGTTTTTTCACAATTAAAATTTTCTCATGCGAAAAAAAATTGTTGCCGGTAACTGGAAGATGAACAAGGTTCTGGATGAGGCAGTTGCGCTTACTTCTGAATTAGTAAATATGGCCAATGATGAAGTGCAGAATGACGCGCAGATCATCCTTTGTCCGCCTGCCATTTATCTGACCACTATTAAAAAATATATTGAAAACGCACCTAACTTTTCGCTGGCAGCACAAAATTGCTCAGACAAAGTTTCGGGCGCATTCACTGGTGAGATCTCCGCACAAATGTTGCAATCGATCGGTGTGGAATATGTGCTGATCGGGCATAGCGAGCGCCGCCAGTACTTCAATGAATCCAATGCAGTACTTGCCGAGAAGGTAAATGTGGCGCTGGCAAATGGCGTTTCCCCGATCTTCTGCTGCGGCGAGTCTTTGCAGCAGCGACAAAATGAAGATTATATCGGCTTTGTAAAAAACCAGCTTACAGAAAGCCTTTTCCACCTTTCCGAAGCTGACCTGCTGAAAGTAGTGATTGCGTATGAGCCAATCTGGGCAATTGGAACGGGCTTGACCGCGAGCGCATTGCAGGCACAGGAAATGCACGCTGCATTGCGCCAGCACATTGCGGCAAAATATGGTGAGTCAGTAGCAGAAGAAATCTCGATTCTGTACGGAGGCAGCGTAACAGCCGCCAGCGCACCAGAACTTTTCGCTTCCCCAGACATCGACGGCGGCCTCGTAGGAGGAGCTTCGCTGAAATCTAGGGAGTTTACCAATATTATTAAGGCCAGGTAAGGATTGCTTTATCGAACCTGTTTGTCATTCTGAGCATTTCCTTTTTGTCACATTGAGCATCCTTTTTTGTCACACTGAGCGGAGTCGAAGTGAGTGGCGTACTGCCTTTTCCTTCGACTCCGCTCAGGATGACAAAAAGCGATGCCCCCTACCCCCTTTTACGCTTCCGTAATCACAAACTCCACTCTCCTGTTTTTACGTCTCTCCTCGGCGCTGCCTTGGCTTAATGGGCGGGTGGCTCCGTAGCCTTTGGCTTCAATGCGGCTGGATTCTATTCCCTTTTCCACCAGATACGCCTGAACTGACTCGGCCCTTTTGCGTGATAATTCCAGGTTTTTGTCAAAATCACCTACATTATCCGTGTGGCCTTCAATGCGGATCCGGATGCTTTTGTTCTCCTTCATCATGTCCACCAGCCTGTCCAGCTCTCCGTAAGATTCCGGCAGCAATGCGAATTTGGAAGTTTCAAAGTAGATATTCGGCATCGTGATCGTTTCACCAACAGCTAGCGGATTCAGGTAAAAGTCACGGCTGAATGTACCTTTCCCAGTAGAATCGGCCGGACTTATATTGTAGCTTGTACTGTAAAAACCTTTAGCTGTAATACGGAAATCGTACTTCTCAGATGGATCAAGACCGATTTTGTACTTACCCGACGAGGATTTGATTTGCAGCGAATCCCCATTTTCAACGTACCTGATCTCGGCGGCAATGGGCTGCTTTGTCTTTGCATTGTAAACGGTTCCCCTGAAAACAGCCACTCCGCTTTCATTTACAGTTTCTTCTTTTTGAGGCTCAGTCTTAGGTATAACAGGCTCCGTAGCGGGCTTTTTCACGGGCGCCTTTGCTTTCGCACTGGCTTGCTCTGCTTTCTGCGGCTGCTTTTTGAGCGGATTCTTGATGTGAACACCATAGAAATTCCACGACTGCGTTCCTTGCGAACTCCGGCCTTCATAAAAATCAAATTCTTCAATACCCGGACTTAATCGCTCGAAATAGGCAACGAAATTGACGGTATCTCCCGGAGTTACATTCTTCTTACCCGCAGTTGGAATGTTCTCGGCTTTGATAAACTTAAACTTCTTCTCGATCTCCCCTGGCTTGTACAGCCTTGTCTCGGGATCAAGCCAGATTTGACTGGATCCCATTCCCGGACCTTGTTTTGGATTAAATGGGAAAGGAATCACCTGTTGCTGCTGTTTCGGCATACCTGATGCCTTATCTACAAACTGCAGATGGATGATCGTGTGCTGGTCTGTTAATTCAACACGCCTGATCCTGACGTACGGAGCCGACTGTTCATCAACTCTCGGGTTTTCGGTAACCTGTCCGAAGGTATCATTCAAGGAAAGTGTAATGGCAAATGCAAATGCCAGAAACGATCTGAAATTCATGACTTTTAACTATTAAATTAAACAACTGCAAGAACGCCCGTAGGGAGCTGATAGTTTGTTAAAAATTGTTAAAGTACAGAGCTTACTGATTTTCAGGAATAAAGCGGTTCCAGAATGCGGGATCGTAGCGTTCCCAGGCGTGACAGGCAAAGGGCAGACGGTGGTTTGTGAGTTCGTAAGTTGCTGCAGGACTTTTTTCAAATGCAAACTCCAGCGCCTCACGCCACGAAGGCTGCTTCATAAATAGCTTCATAGGGATCAGCCGCGTTGCTTCCTGGGAAAACAGCATATCTTCATTTCCCTTCCATTCAGGGTAAAAAGTACGGTATATTTTCAGGTAACGGATAAATGTATCCACCTTCCGAAGCGAAAGTCCGCCATTTAAAACAATGCGGTTTTGGGTCAATGCATCAGCAAACTGCTGCGCCTGCTGTGCATTCAAAGTGTCGAATGCAGGCTGGTGTAAAGATGGTGCTCCGATATAATCGTAACCTTTCGCGCACCAGGCCGAAAGTTCATCCCTGAACACATAAGCATCCAGCTGGTAAATCAGGATATACGGATAGGCGATGAATTTTTGATAGAAATCAATGGAAGTGAGCAGGCGGTTATACGCAGCAATCCCATTGAAACATTCATCTTTAAAAGAAACCTGCTGAACAGAAGGAATAGCGTCGAACTCCGGGCTCAGTACCAGGCTTTCCGGCTTAACAATAATGATTGGATAGGCAGACAGCACTTTAGCGCATTGCCTCAGGGAAATAGCCTCTCCGTCAGTCAGACCGGTCTGGTAAACTGGAATCACAACCGCTGCGGGGGCATTTTCCTGATCTGATTTCACGCTAATAAATTGTATTTATTCCAACAAGTCGCCGATCGCCGGCAGCCACCAATCTTTGCTGCTGAACCGGTAGTACCCCCTCAACACCTGATTTACAATGGGTGTAAACCTTTGCGCCCGGTTATCAGGCAGGGAAGCGCGGCTTGAAAAGTGACGCTGAGACAAATATAACTTGATCAGCTTCTCACGCGGCACAAAAGGCAGCGCACGTAGTAACAGGTACATATCATTCAGCTTGGCCGCTTTTTCTGCCAGGGGTTCCAGCTTCTTTTTCCGGTCTCTGATGAACCTGTCTTTCAGGTGCACTTTCTCGGTTTTTCCACCAAAACCTACTTGCTGACTGGAATGGATCCGGTAGGAGATCAGCGGTTCTGTGATAAAGTCTATTTTGTTTTCCAGACTCAGCACCATTGCAATCCATGCGTCGTGGATCAGGTCGGGTACGTGGGTCGGGAATGGGGTAAGTCGCTGCAGGCACGATTTGCGGATTGTGAGTGTGGCGCCTGTCACTACAAATCCGTGAAAAAGGATCTCGTGCGGTTTCCCTTTCTTCCACTTTGTCTGTCCCGCCGCATTGAATTCAATTTCCTCCCAGATATTCCTCCCGATGGGTTTCGAATCATCATCAATCATGATCGCGTCGCTGAAAACCGCATCAATATCGGGGTGCTGGGTCAGGTAGGTAACCTGCTTTTCCACTTTGTCGTCCCGCCAGAGATCGTCCTGGTCGCAGAGGAAAATGATATCTCCCTCGCATAGTGAAAGGCATTTCTCAAAGTTCTTGGTTGAACCCAGGTTTTGCTCATTTACATATATCCTGACAGGAAATCCACTTGTTTCGGCAAATTTCCTGATGATTTCGATCGTATTGTCTTTTGAACCGTCGTCGCAAACTACCAACTCGTCGACAGACAAAGTTTGGTCAGCAATACTCCTTAACTGCCCTGAAATAAACTTCGAGCCGTTGTAAGTACACATGGCCACTGATATCATAATGTGTATATAGATTTAACTGAAAAATGCCGCAATTTAATACTTAGAGACTCCTTCCAGCAAATTACTTTGCCATTTTTGCTATTCATCATTGGTTATTCATCTTGATTTTTCGGGAATGCTGATCACTTTGTTATCAACCGCCCACGACATTATTTCGGAATACGCAGCTGCATCCCGGTAATATACCAGCGGCGTGCTATGGTCTTGCTGCCATTGCCAAATTGTGGTAACCACTTCGTTATTCGTCTTTTTCAGCTCACGCAGATTATTGAAGTAAACAAAACCCCAGAGTACCAGGCCAAAACCTGCTATATACTTCAGAAACGCCGGCTTAATGATCTTTAAATCCAGGAATATGAGTACCAGCATGATCGGTATGGTGGCTGTAAAAAACATGTATCGAGGTGCTATACCTCCACCGGCCTTTGCGTCAAAGCGTGAAATAGCAACAATGATACCAGTGAGAATGGGCAGCGACAGCATGCTGTATAGCAAAGGATTTTTGAATGCATAACCCTTTAAAAAAAGCCAGAGCCAGGTCAGCATTACTATAAAGCCAACGCCCATACAAACCACAATATTCCCTACCTGTCCCGAACCGGGGTTGAGATAAACAAAGCTTCCAAGGAACGTAAACAACAAACGCGCCATCCATTCGATATTGAAAGGCACTTTACTCGCTGCATTCACAGTCGGCAAGTGCAGGAATGTGACGCCGAGCATGATCAATGCAAGTACAGCCCACACGCCGAGCATCGCCCACTTCCTTTGTATCAATAAGATAAAGCCGCCCAGAAACAATGCGATAAAGCCATTCCCGAATGAAAGTACCGCGAGCGTGGCAGCAATAAGACTCAAAAAAAAGTAGCCGCTCACCAGCTTGTCCGCCTTGCTGGCTGTGTACAAACTGAGAAATGAGAAGAAAAAAACGGTATAATGCTGAATTCCTCCCCAGTAGTAGAATGTAACCTGCCAGAAAGCCAGACTGAAAAGGAAAATGGAGGATATAAGTACAATTTCGGGACTTAGCAGCCTGCTGTAGCTGATAATACGGAGTAGCAGGGCGAAAAAGCCCAGCAGGAAAATGTTCTGAATTAAAACCAGGTTCCGGAAGCTGAGCTGATCGAACAGGGAATAGTAGATTGCCGCGCAGGATTTGGAGAACAAAATACGGTGTTCATTGTGGCGGCTGAGCAGAATATCTTTACGCACACTAAAAGAACCAGTGTCGAAAAAGAAGCGCCGGATGAAGTTCAGCGTTGTATCGTAATCGTCAAACGAAGGCACATTGATCGCATTTCCAAAGAGCGTAAAAAGGAAGATTAAAAAGATGACAGCGCTCAGAGAGATGGATAGATATTTAGACATATCTGATATTTTTGTCAAAAAACCTCATGCTTTAATGACCGATAAAGTTAAGCGGAGGAATCCGGGATTCTAAATAAAGTTATCAATCTCATTTGAATGGCGTTACCAGATCAGCTAAAAAAGGCAATTATCCAGATGCCTGCCAAAGAGAAGGATAAACTGCTTCTCCGGCTCATTACCAAAGATAAAACACTCTCCGACAGGCTTCATTTTGAACTGATTGAAGACAGCTCGACTATCCCCGAACGTCGGGAAGATATTATGGCGACTATTATGCGTACGTCGAAATTTAACCAGAATACACCGGGCTGGATTTTGATGGATATGCGGAATCTGAGCGGCGAGATTGCTTATCATGTAAAGGTTACCAAAGACAAAATCGGCGGCTTGGAGCTCAATCTGTTCCTGATGAATACCTTTCTGGAAGCTTACCCTTCTGTCCTGAAAACCTATTCGTCACGCGCCGATACCTGTGCATTGTATATCGCCAAAAAGGCACAGACGATTTTGAATGGTTTGAACAAGCTGGACGAAGATTACCGGGTAGATTACATCAAAGATGCCAACAGAATGCTGCAGCTGGTTTACAGTTTATGTTCCAAAATGTATGCGCGACAGCTGGAACTCCCCGGCGAGATCGAATAGTTTTTATCTAAACTAACATCATGAAAAAGACCGCTCTGCTGATTATAGATGCACAATATGATTTTTGTAATCCGCAGGGGACGCTTTTCGTGCCCGGCGCTCAGGAAGATATCGCGCGGCTGACCAGGCTGATCGCCCTCGACGGGGACCACATTGACAGTATCTTTGTCACCCTCGACACGCACAAAGTCCTCGATATAGCGCATCCTCTTTTCTGGCAAGACCAGAATGGAAACACAGTCGCGCCATTTACATTGATAACCCTGGCTTCTGTTAAGTCAGGCAAATGGACGCCACGGTACCACCAGGAATATGTGACTGAATACCTGGAAACTTTGGAGCGGCAGGGAGAATTTCAGCATTTCATCTGGCCCGAGCATTGTTTGATCGGTTCCAAGGGCGCTGCGTTGGATGATTCGCTGCTGGAAGCCATTCTGGCGTGGACACACCGGACTGGTCGCGATTATGTCGCAGTTCAAAAAGGGATCAATCCGCTTACCGAGCATTTTGGTGTTTTCAAAGCGCAGGTACCTGTTGCAGGAGCAGCAGAAACGGAGCTTGACACTGCATTTCTGGGAAAGTTGAATGCATTTGACCAGATCCTGATTGCCGGTGAAGCGAGATCGCATTGCGTTGCCACCAGCATTGCCCAGATCATCCGCTATGCGCCTGAGTTGATCCCGAAAGTAATTGTGCTGTCAGACTGTATGTCCGACGTGACCAACTGGGGACACCTGGCTGATCCGATCTTTGAAGACGCTGCACAAAAAGGAATGTCTTTCCGGCAATCCGGCGCTATATCTTTCTGATATACTACTCCTATTTCCATTTCTGCAAGCCAAACTAAATAGGTCCGGTTTTGGTTTGCATTTAGATACGTCATTAACAAACTTGAACCTGAATTCCATTAATTCCTTTTATGATGCATTTACCTTTTGCCCGGGTCGAAGCTTCCCAATTTGATGAACTTGACCCGAGAGAATACATTCTGATCAAAGGTGCACGAGTTAACAATTTAAAAAACGTGGATGTTGCCATTCCACGGAATAAGCTGGTCGTAATTACGGGCTTGTCTGGGTCAGGCAAATCTTCACTTGCATTCGATACGCTTTTTGCGGAGGGCCAGCGCATGTACGTGGAAAGCCTCAGCAGCTATGCGCGGCAGTTTTTGGGGAGAATGGAAAAGCCGGAGGTGGAATACATCAAAGGTATCTCGCCTGCGATCGCCATTGAACAAAAAGTAAATACCCGCAACCCGCGGTCGACGGTCGGTACTTCTACCGAGATATACGATTACCTGAAACTGCTTTTTGCGCGCATTGGCCGCACTTATTCTCCGGTTTCGGGAGAAATGGTGAAAAAAGATTCGGTTACGGACGTGGTCAACTACCTGCTGGCGCACCCGGAAGGTACCCGCGTAATGGTACTCGCGCCTTTACTGATCCGCGAAGGCCGCACGCAGGCGGAAGAGCTGACTATTCTGCTTTCAAAAGGTTACAACAGGATTGTACTGAATGATGAAGTGCTTTCCATTGAAGATATTATTGAAAACCCCGACAATTTCCCGCAGGCAGGTAACCAGGTTTTTATTCTTATTGACCGGGCTGCGGTGAAAGCGGATGATGAAGACACTCAATACCGCCTTTCTGACTCGGTTCAAACGGCTTTTTTCGAAGGAGAAGGCGTTTGCATTACCCAGGTTGTGAATGGAGAGCGCCGGATTTTTTCTGATAAATTTGAATTAGACGGAATGACATTCGAAGAGCCGAGTGTCAATCTGTTCAGCTTCAATAACCCATTTGGCGCCTGCAAGCGCTGTGAAGGTTTTGGCAAGATATTGGGGATTGATCCAGACCTGGTAATTCCGGACAAAAGTCTGTCCGTGTACGAAGGTGCTATTGCTCCCTGGCGGACGGAAAAGATGAGCGAGTGGCTGGTGCCGCTAGTTCGTAACGGCATTAAGTTCGATTATCCCATTCACAGGCCCTACAAAGACCTGACGCAGGAGCAGAAAGATTTGCTTTGGACCGGTAATCAATATTTTCAGGGTATCAATGATTTTGTCGCCGATCTGGAATCGCAGACACACAAGATACAGTACCGCGTCATGCTCTCGCGTTTCCGGGGCCGCACTACCTGTCCCGATTGCCGTGGCTCGCGGTTGCGGAAAGATGCATCTTTTGTAAAAATAGGCGGCGCGTCCATTACAGACCTGGTACTGAAGCCGATTAAAGATGTTTCTGTTTTTTTCCAAAATCTTGAAATTGGCGAGCACGATCGTCAGGTTGCAAAACGCGTACTGACCGAAATTGAAACGCGCCTCGACTATATGAACCGCGTCGGGCTGGGTTACCTGACCTTGAACCGACTCACAAGTACACTCTCGGGAGGTGAATTTCAACGCATTAAGCTGGCTACTTCACTCGGAAGTGCATTGGTGGGTTCTATGTACATTCTCGATGAGCCAAGTATCGGATTGCACCCAAGAGATACCCAGCGGCTCGTTGGCGTACTCGAATCGTTGCGCGATCTTGGAAATACACTGATTGTGGTGGAGCATGAAGAAGAAGTAATGCACGCCGCGGACCAGATCATCGATATCGGCCCGGAAGCGGGTACCGGTGGCGGCCACGTCGTTTTTCAGGGTAACCAGGAAGATATTGCTGCATTAAAGGCGAGCGGAGCCGAATACAACACCGATCCTGAAACCAGGTCTCATACCATTGATTTTTTACTCGGCCACGATTCCATTCCGATACCGGCAGTACGCAGAAAAGCATTGCATTTCCTTGAAATCAAAGGTGCAAGAGAGAATAACCTTAAAGAATTGGATGTAAAAATCCCATTGAATGTGCTCACGGTAGTTACCGGCGTAAGTGGCTCGGGAAAATCAACATTGATCCGCAAGTTGCTTTATCCTGCGTTAATGCGCCTGAAAGGGGAATTCAGTGAGGAAGTTGGGCGGTTTGATGAGCTGGTGGGCAGTGTCGACCGCATTGAAGCAGTGGAAATGATCGATCAGAATCCGATCGGAAAATCGTCCCGCTCCAATCCGGTTACTTATATCAAAGCTTACGATCACATTCGCCAGATGATGGCGGACCTGCCGCTTTCGAAAGCGAGGGGCTATAAACCGTCCCATTTCTCATTCAATGTCGACGGAGGCCGGTGCGAGATTTGCCAGGGTGAAGGTCAGGTGAAGGTAGAAATGCAGTTTATGGCTGACATTTATCTTACTTGCGAAGGCTGCAATGGAAAACGGTTTAAGCAAGAAATTCAGGAAGTCCGGTACAATGAAAAAGATGTTTCTGAAATCCTGGATATGACCGTTGACGAGGCAATCGAGTTCTTCCGGGGTAGTGAACCGAAGCTGGTAGAGCGACTACTGCCTTTGCAGGAAGTGGGTCTGGGTTATGTAGGACTGGGACAATCTTCTAATACATTATCCGGCGGGGAAGCGCAGCGCGTCAAGCTGGCATCATTCCTTGGAAAAGGCTCGACCAATAAAGGCAAAATGCTCTTTATCTTCGACGAGCCTACTACCGGGCTGCATTTTCACGACATCAAAAAATTGCTGAAAGCGATCAATGCGCTCGTGGAGCAGGGAGATACTGTGATCATCATCGAGCACAATATGGAGGTAATTAAAAGCGCAGACTGGATTATCGACCTGGGCCCGGAAGGTGGCGACGATGGCGGCCAGCTTACTTTTACCGGAACTCCCGAGGAGATGATCAAGCTGAAAGGCAACTATACTGCTGATTTTCTGAAGGAAAAACTTTGAACTTCGACAAAAGTCACTTATATTTAAGACATAGGTCACTTTAAAGCCGAAAGTATGTCAGCACCACTTCGCATGTTCCATGAAGATTTTGTTCCCTACGGATCAAAGCATTCTTCTGATTTCAGCCTGATCCGGATTTCCCGCGAGGGCGTGTTGCGGTCGGAGGCTGACGAAGTTTCTGATCTGGTGGGGCTAACAGACAATGAGATTGCATTCGTCCTGGGAATGACGCCTCGTAACCTGCACCGCATTCAGTCGGATAAGAAGCTGGGTACTGACGCCTCGGAAAGGTTGCTGCTGCTGCGGAATGTGCTGGTTCATGCGCTTGATACTTTTGAAGGAAAAGCCGGCACCGTTCGTAACTGGCTGCGCACACCACTTTCGGAGCTTGACGATCAATCCCCATTACAGTTAATGGACACGATAACAGGCTTTGGGCTGGTGGATGATGTACTGGGCCGGCTTGATTATGGTTTACCTGCATAATCCCGGTTATGGCTGTTGTTTACAGGATAGTCAGGGAAAAATTCAAGGACAGCGCGCTTTCTGTTGAGGGCAGCAGGCTTTTCGGCGCGCGCTGGAACCCGAAAGGGATTGGCGTTCTGTACGCTACTTCAACACCCGAACTTGGCCTGGTAGAAACCCTCGCGCACGCTCCCGGCGTGCGTTACGAAGATCTTCCGAAATACTGGCTTTCAACAATTCAAATGCCCGACCAGATCAGGTATTATACAAGAAGTGAAATGCCGGATTTCTGGCAGGACCGGAATTACGACCGTACACAATACTGGCTCAAAGACTGGCTGATCAATCCTGACGTCCTGGCTGTGGGCCTTCCATCTGTGATTGTTCCCTTTTCGTTCAACATTATCATTCATCCTCAGCACCCTGATTTCGAAGCAGTTTCGCTCATTTCGCAGGAAAGGATCCCTATTGACAGGCGGCTTTGGAAAGCCTGATTATCGAATTCGGGAATGGCCTGTTACCTTTCAACCGGTGTAATTAACAGTATAGAAAAAAGTCAAAAGCCTTATTGAACCAAAAAACAGCTGTAAACGATGAAATTATACAAAACACAAAACGGCATTATTCTTGAAAAGGATGATACATTTTATCGCTTGCACGAAACTGACTGGGACCTGGCTGTTAACCGCGACGATCTGTACGAGTGGCTCGAAATTCAAACCGAACAATTAATTCCGATCATATTTACCGACGATCTGCCCATGCCGGAAGTGCTGGCACCGATTGGTTCACAGGAAGTCTGGGCTTCGGGAGTTACCTATTTCAGAAGCCGCACAGCCCGCATGGAAGAATCGGAAAAGGCAGGCGGAGGAAGTTTCTATGACCGTGTGTATGAAGCCGAAAGGCCGGAGCTTTTCTTTAAATCCACCGCCTGGCGTGTAATTGGAAATCACGGTACGGTAAGGATCCGCAGAGATTCTTCCTGGGATGTTCCTGAGCCTGAGCTCACGCTTTTTGCGTCTTCTTCGGGTACACTTGTTGGTTACACGATCGGGAATGATATGAGTTCAAGAAGTATAGAGGGTGAGAATCCATTGTATCTGCCGCAGGCAAAGTCTTACACGGGCAGCGCCGCGCTTGGTCCCTGCCTGTATGTACCCGAGTATCCATTAACAGATGACACAGTGATTGATTTATCGATCATACGCGACGGCGAAGAGGTGTTCAATGGAGAAGTTACCCTGGCACAAATGAAGAGAAAACCGGAAGAGCTGCTCAAATACCTTTTCCTGGAAATGTCTTTCCCGCAAGGCGCTTATCTGATGACCGGAACCGGCATTATTCCTCCTTCTGACTTTACGCTGCAAAAGGAGGATGTGGTACACATCAGCATTGAGCCCATTGGAACACTGACCAATGTGGTAGGATAAAAAAGAAAGAGCGGCCTATTTGGCCGCTCTTTTGCATTAATGATAGAAGTATGATTGTCTACGAATTTCCTAATGGAGTGGAACCTACAAATGCATAAACCATGCAGCGAAAAGCTCCGATTATTTTAGTCACAATTGACTCGTCTGCACTATCCTCTTTCTCGTTTTTGAAAAAAGAACTTGGGCCTTCTTCCAGGATCCGCTCGTTTAATGTAGCAGATGCATTGCTGCTAACAATACTGGTGTTAAACAATGCAGCACTCTTTGCCTGAGCAACCGGCTTTGTAGTCCGGGCAATAGATTTATGCTTTTTAACCACTGCCTTTTCAATTACAACTTCTTTCCCCGCCTGCAGCTTTTTGTGCGCGACAAACATATTGTGAACATAACCTGTTGCTCCGGCGCGGAAGCTAAACAGCACCAGGAATATGAGGAGTAATTTGATCGTTCTCATGGCATTTTTGTTTTCAGTCATTCAAAAAATCCGAACAGAATTCATTGTAACTAATTGACCTTACAAATATATATGTTTCAATAGGTATCTTGCAATACATAGTACCTTGTTTTTAACAATTTTTTTGAAAAAACTTTTTGGTACAGAAAAATGTGCTGCGATGCTTAACAGATGTAAAGGTAATTTGAAAGGTTGCACCAGCAGAAATAAAAAAGACGAAACGTAGATTTAAGTACCTGAACCGTAAGACTTACCGGATAAAACAGAAGCGCCGGCATTGGTGAATGCCGGCGCTTCTTCAATTATAAACCTGATGTATTACTTCTCGCGGAAGAAAATCGTGATCGGCACGCCCGAAAAATCGAAATTTTCACGCATCCTGTTTTCAAGATATCGCAGGTAAGGCTCCTTAACGTGCTTGGGATTGCTGCTGAAAAACACGAATGTGGGCGAAGGTGTCGGCAACTGGATCATATACTTGATATTGATATACTTTCCTCTGTGTGCCGGCGGCGGATATTTCTCGATCTCAGCCTGCATTACTTCATTCAGTTTTGAGGTTGTGATCTTTTTGGTTTTGTTTTTATAAACCTCCATTGCCTTCTCCATCACCTGGTGAATGCGTTGTTTTTCAACAACGGAAGCAAAGATGATCGGCATGTAGTTCATCGGTGCCAGCTTTTCCAGCAACGCTTTCTTATAGGCATCAGCTGTTTTGGAATCTTTTTCAACCAGGTCCCATTTGTTGACCATGATCACAATTCCCTTTTTGGCTTTGTCGGCTTGTCCGATGATATTCATATCCTGACCTTCCAGGCCCAATGTCGCATCAAGCAACACGATACAAACATCCGATTCTTCCATTGCCTTCACGGAACGCAGCGTCGAATAGAATTCAATGTCTTCTTTCACGCGTGACTTTCTTCGGATACCTGCGGTGTCCGTCAGGATAAATTCCATTCCGAATGCATTGTAATGCGTATGGATCGCGTCGCGGGTTGTACCAGCGATATCGGTAACAATACTCCTGTCAGTTCCTGTCAGCACATTCAAAAACGAAGACTTTCCTACATTCGGGCGGCCCATGATTGCAATGCGGGGAATCCCTTCTTCCGGGTTTTCTATTCCCTGTGTGTCAAAATGCGTAATTACCTTATCGAGCAATTCACCTGTTCCGAAGCCGGTCTGCGCAGAAATAGCGAAAATTTCGTCTCCCAAACCCAGCTCGTAAAATTCAGCAGCAGATTGGTAACGTTCCTGCGTTTCCGCTTTGTTAGCTACCAGGTAAACAGGCTTGTTAAACCGCCTAAGTACGTTTGCAAAGTCTTTGTCAAGATCTGTCAGGCCGGTCATGGTATCAACCATAAACAGTACTACACTTGATTCTTCAATTGCCAGCTCCACCTGGTCGCGGATCGCACCTTCAAATATATCTTCTGAACCAACTACATATCCGCCGGTATCGATTACTGTAAAATACTGATCTGTCCATTCTCCATAACCATAATGCCGGTCGCGCGTCACGCCGCTCTGGTTGTCCATAATTGCCTTGCGGCTCTCTGTAAGGCGGTTGAATAATGTAGACTTACCTACATTCGGTCGTCCTACTATCGAAATAATATTTGCCATTTTACTTGTTTGATCTGGTCCAAACGGCATTGTTCATACCGTTTTTCATTCATTTATTTATTAATCTTCATAACCGAACTGGCGGAGCTTATTTTCCTTGCTTCTCCAATCGGGTTCTACTTTTACGTGTTGTTCAAGAAAGACTTTTTTGCCAAAAAACTCTTCCAGATCCTTCCTGGCCTGAGTACCTACTCTTTTCAGCATTTCACCTTTTTCACCAATTAAAATCCCTTTCTGGCTTTTGCGCTCGACCAGAATTTCGGCACGTATTACGATGATATCGTCTTTTTCCTTGAATTCTGTGATTACTACTTCGGAGCTGTATGGAATTTCCTGGCGATAATTCAGAAATATTTTCTCGCGGATCATTTCGGAAGCAAAGAAACGCTCGGGCTTGTCTGTTAGTTCGTCTTCTTCGAAATAGGGCGGATGAAAGGGCAGGCGTGTAATTACGGCATCGAACAATGTTCCTATGTTAGCATTTTCCAAAGCCGAGATCGGGATGATAGCCGCAGGGTGGATCTCATTTTCCCATTCCGCCATTCTTGCATTCACCTGTTCCTGATCCGACAGGTCAATTTTATTCAAAACGAGGATCACAGGCGAGTCGGTGCGGTTCAGAAGCGGCAGTACCTCGTGTTCGGCCACCTTCTCTCCTACTTCCACCACAAACAAAACCACATCGGCATCTTCCAGAGACCCTTTTACAAAAGTCATCATCGAATCATGCAGCTTATAGGCAGGCTTGATCACGCCCGGCGTATCGGAATACACGAGTTGGAACGGAATATTTTCGTGTGTTCCGTTAAGTATCCCTAATATACGGTGTCTGGTTGTTTGCGCTTTGGAGGTAATAATTGACATTTTCTCACCCACCAATACATTCATCAGCGTGGATTTACCAACATTCGGTTTACCGATAATGCTGACAAAGCCCGCACGATGGTTTCGCAGGGGAGCTTCTTTTTCTTCTTCTTCCATAAATTTTTTGGTATTCACTATTTAAAAAGGAATGCAGCCGCCTCAATTTTCGAAATCGCTGATAATTAGGGTGCTGCCTCCAATTATTATGCAAACCTACGGTTTTCCGGGCAGCAAACCGCGCGTTAGGGCGTAGTATTACGTGGTAAGTCTGTAAAAGTTGTCTTAATTTTTTTTGCAAAAAACTGGCATATTCAAAATAATGCCGTATGTTTGCACTCCAATTCAACGCCGCGGGATGGAGCAGTTGGTAGCTCGTTGGGCTCATAACCCAAAGGTCGCTGGTTCGAGTCCAGCTCCCGCTACATCGAAGGCCACTAATCACAAGTTAGTGGCCTTTTTTATTGCCCGGAAAATAGCCCGACTGAGCAGTTTGCGATTCTTCCCAAGAAAAATCTTATGTTTGAACCTCCGGTTTGACATCCATCAGAAATGTTTATCTATGACTAATTCTACGTGGCTTAAAAGCGCTGACAATCGTGTGAAGCTGCTGATTTTCGCGTTTACAATTCTCCTCCTTCCATTCGTAGCATTATCCTTTTTCACTTTCCCCACGACAGACGATTATTGTCATACGCTGACAGTCAATGACATGGGTTACTGGGCATACCAAAAACATTACTGGCTTACCTGGTCGGGACGTTACATCGGAACGCTCATTTCAGCCACGCAGCCGCTTACATATGGTTCCTATTTTGGCTACAAAGTCGCCCCTGCCATTCTGCTTCTGATCTATGTGCATGCCTTTATCACCTTTGCCAAAGCATTATCGGCCAATAAATTGCCAACCTGGCAGACTGCCCTGCTCGCATTCTTAATGCTGTTTGTTTTTATCGCAGAAATGCCTTCCGTTGCGGGTTACATTTACTGGTATACCGGCTACTATTACACGGTTGCCGATATTAGTACGCTTTACCTTTTGGCATACTTCTTCCGGCATTACCCGGCCATTACTGCGCAAAATATCATAGTGCTGTCGCTTGGTCTTATTTTACTGATCGGAATGAATGAATACACACTAGTGTGGTTGGTGATTCTGTGCGGCTCTTTATTCTTTTTCAAGAGTATTATTGATAAAAAATTACATTTCAAATTTCTGGTACTCTCTCTGGTCGCACTGGTTTTTGGCGTATTGTCTGTGACAGCACCGGGCAATGCAGCCAGGGCAGAGTCGGGACTTTATCCCACTCCATTGAAGTACAATTTGCTTTTTTCCCTGAAAAGCAGTTTCACCTGGGAATTTCATAATCTGTCGAAAATGGCACCTGCTTTGTGTGTGCTGACACTTGTCCTGATCCCGATTGCCTGCATACTGTATACTTCGAGAAAGCCCGGCGAATTCGGCTTTTTCTTTGTACATCCCGCATTCTCATTGCTGGTTTTTGCAATAGCGCTTTACCTGAGCTACTTTCCTTCTTACTGGTCTATCGCTGAGCCTCCTAACCTTCGAGGACAATGTGTGATCAACTTTTGGACGCTGATTGGATGGACATTCAATGTATTCGTAATCATATTCTGGTTATTGGAAAAAGAGCGCATCAGGCCCATTTTGAGCCTGGGTGTGTTGAGCTGGGTGGTCGCTTTTTACTTTTTCAGCTTGTACCTGAGCAATTTTAATTACCGGTCTGCCTGGTCGGACTTGCTGACTGGCCGTGCCGCCCGTTACAACAAAGAAATGATCGCCCGTACCGAGCTGGTATTGAGCACAAAAGAGCAGCAGGTAACAGTTCCAAAATTGAAGAACATGCCCTACACAATCCTCAATGTAACGCCGGACTGGGATCCAGCCTGGGCATCAGTAGAAGTTAACAATGGCTGTGCAGAATGGTATTTTAAGAAAAAGTTTTTCTATAAATAATTTTTTTTCTACCTTTGCAAGCCAAAATTAGGGATAGACAGACATTTATATCGCAATAATTTGATACTGAGATGAAACGTACCTTTCAACCATCGAATCGCAAGAGGAGAAATAAGCACGGATTCCGTGAAAGAATGTCCACGGCAAACGGGCGTAAAGTGATTGCTGGCCGTCGTAAAAAAGGCCGTTGGAAACTGACTGTTTCTGACGAAAAACGCCACAAGCAATAATCAGGGTTTGATTGGTCTGAGTTTAGGGCGATAATCCAGGATGTAAATCCGGGAAGCAAAGTCTTTCATAGTCTGATAAATTTGACCATCATCAAGTTTATCAGACATTTTTTTATTAGAAGACTTGAAACAAACATTTGGTAAAAATGAGCGTTTATGCAGCCCCCGTATAATCGGCAGGCTTTTCAAAAAGGGTAGTTCGGAGGTCCACACGTTCTACCTTTTTCCTTTTAGGGTGCTGTATATTAATGCCCCCCTGTCCCCCCCGCAAGTACTCTTTTCTGTCTCGAAAAGAAATTTCAAGAAGGCTGTCGACAGAAATCTGATCCGGCGGCGCTGCCGCGAAGCTTACCGTCTTAATAAGCATTCACTGGTTACATTAACCACTGAATCAAGACCTTCCTACATCGCTTTTTTATATCTTGCAAAAGAAATAGTGTCCTACGACGTTATTGAATCGGCTATGAAGCAATCGCTCACCAAACTGGAAAAGTTGCCGGCCTCATCCAAAAGTCCATCCTAATTCCTGAACATAGATGAAAAAGTATTTCCGCTCCATGTTGCTGGCTTTGCCCGTAGTTGGCGGTCTCGCATTTGTATCTTTCCGGCAAGACGACCGCCTGTTCGAAATAGCGCGCAACCTTGACATTTATGCAACTCTTTTCAAGGAACTTAATGCATATTATGTTGACGAAATCAATCCTAATCAGTTGATCAAGACCAGCATAGACAATATGCTCCGCTCGCTGGATCCTTACACCGTGTATTATGCGGAAGATGATATCGAGGATTACATGACAATGACCACCGGCAAATACAATGGTATCGGTGCGATTGTGAATTCGGAGGATGGAAAGCATACTGTGATGATGGTATATGAAGATACCCCCGCGCAAAAAGCCGGACTTCAACTAGGTGACGAAATCACCAAGATCAATGGCATTGATCTGTCTACGAGAGAGGATTTCGATACCGGAAAGTTGCTGAAAGGACAGTCGCAAACTAATGTGACGCTGACTGTAAAACGGTATGGTATCACCAAACCTTTGGAAATCAGCCTGAACCGCGACATTGTAAAAGTTACCAATGTACCTTATTACGGAATGCTGAATGAGAATGTGGGCTACATTGACCTGAAAGATTTTACTGCAACTGCTTCCCGCGAGGTGCGCAATGCATTTCAGGAACTCAAAGGAAAAGGCATGAAGTACGTCGTGCTCGATCTGCGCGACAATCCGGGTGGTTTGCTGAATATGGCGATTGAGATCTCCAATATTTTCATCGCAAAAGGCGAAGAGATCGTTTCGACAAAAGGAAAGGTAAACGATTGGAATAAAACTTATACCGCATACAATCCCGCACTTGACACAGATATTCCGGTCGTAGTTTTAACAAACAACCGAAGTGCCTCCGCTGCTGAAATCGTTTCGGGGGTAATTCAGGATTACGACAGAGGCGTTTTGATCGGACAAAGGACTTATGGAAAAGGGCTGGTACAAACTACGCGCGACCTTTCCTTTAACACCAAAATGAAGATCACGACTGCCAAATATTACATTCCGAGCGGCAGGTGCATTCAGGCTATTGATTATAGTCACCGGAATGACGACGGCAGTGTAGGCAAGATCCCGGATTCGTTGATGACCGAGTTTAAAACCAAAAACGGCAGGGCTGTTTTTGACGGTGGCGGTATTTTGCCTGATATCCTGACAGAGAAGGAAACCTATTCACCGCTGGCTACTTCACTGGGCCGCAACCGGTTGTTCTTTGATTACGCAGTAAAATATCATTTCGAGCACCCTACCATTAAGCCAGCCAAAGAATTCCAGCTTTCTGATGCGGATTATGCGGCCTTCGTAAAATGGCTGGGCGACAAAGAATATGATTACACCACTCAAGTGGAACGCGAGCTAAGTGAGCTGGAAGCTTCGGCTAAAAAGGAAAAATCGCTTGAAGTGATTGAGGATCAGTTAAAAGCATTGAAGTCGAAGCTTGGGCACAGTAAAGACAACGATCTGCAGATATTCAAGCCGGAAATCAAGAGAATTCTGGAAGAAGAGATTATCAAGCATTATTACCTTGAAAAAGGAACGCGGGAAGCTTCTTTCAATAATGATACTGAGGTAAAAGCCGCATTGGCCCTCTTCAAAGAGCCTGCACGGTACAACGAAATTCTTAAAAAGAAATAGTCACTTTCAGCCCGTCACACCGACGGGCTTATCGTTTATGCTTATCCTAGCTATTGATACTTCTACGCGCGGCTGTTCCGTGTCACTTACCAATGAAACCGGAATTGTTTCAGTTTACGAGCTTTTTACTGATAAATCCTCTTCGGGCATGCTCACTACACTCATCGCCAGCTGTGTTGAAAATGCAGGGTATATGTTAAGTGACCTGAATGCAGTGGCAGTTGCAATGGGGCCAGGCTCTTACACTGGTCTTCGCGTGGGCGTTTCAACAGCAAAGGGGCTTTGTTATGCACTGGAAAAACCCTTGCTAGCTATTAACACGCTTGAAGCAATGGCATTGCAGCTTGCTCCATTTTATCCCGGTCATTTACTTTGCCCGATGATCGATGCACGGAGAATGGAAGTTTACGCAGCCGTTTTCGATGCGCAAAATGCAACTGTACTTCCAACACAAGCCACTATCCTGACAGAAAACTCCTTCGAAGATCTTTTGCGAACAAATAAAATGGTCTTCTTCGGCGACGGTTCAGCCAAGTTCAAATCGCTTGTTGCTGACCAGCCAAATGCATTGTTTCCTTCCGCAGATATTTATCCTTCTTCCAAAACCGTAGCATTGCTGGCTGTGGATGCTTACAATGCAGGGAAGTTTGAAGATGTGGCCGCATTCGAGCCTTATTACCTAAAAGACTTCATGTCACCTGCCCCAAGAAAATCCAAAACGCTCGCTTAACCGCTTTTTACAATACGCTTAAACGAACTCAAACTTTTTCGTGTTGGTTTTTTATCAAAATACAAACCGAAATGGAAGCCGAAGAGATCGTAAACCGCGTAGCAACAAGTGGGATTGTTTCACTGGACCTGGAAGAATTACACCAGCCGGGAGAACGTATCCTGTATGATATCAAAGATAATTTGTGGCAGGGAATGATTTTGCGGGAAAAGGATTTCCGTGAGTTCCTGAAAGCACATGACTGGTCTCAGTATGCAGGCAAGCACGTAGCAATTATCTGTTCGGAAGACGCGATTGTACCTACCTGGGCATATATGCTGCTCGCTGTCCATCTTGAACCGCACGCTCAAACCATCGTTTTCGGAGACCTGGCTGCGTTGGAGGCTACGCTTTTCAATAATGCCATTCAAAAGATTGACATTGATTCTTTTACAGGCAAAAGAGTAGTGGTAAAAGGATGCAGCAAAGTAGAAGTGCCGGTAAGTGCCTACGTGGAAATCAGCCGACTTCTAAAACCTGTGGTACAAAGTCTGATGTTTGGCGAACCTTGCAGTACCGTCCCGCTTTATAAAAAACCCAAATCTTCCGTTTCGACTTCCACCGACTGATCCGCGTCTTCTTTCAATAACCGGAATGTCATTCTATGGTAAGCGCAAGGCCCGTGTAAGCCGATCGCCTTTCGGTGGTGAATGGTAGGGTAACCTACGTTATGTTCCCAGCCGTAGAATGGAAATTGTGCAGCCAGATTTTCCATTAATGCATCCCTGTAATTCTTGGCCAGGATTGAAGCCGCTGCAATGGATAGATAATGCGCGTCACCCTTGATAATGCAGGTGTGCGGGATCATCGGATAAGGTGTAAACCTGTTCCCGTCGACCAGCAAATGTTCCGGCTTCATTGTCAGCTTATCGACCGCACGGTGCATTGCCAGGAAGCTCGCTTTCAGGATATTGATCTTATCAATTTCAAGATTATCTACTTCCGCCACAGCCCAGGCCAGCGCTTCTCTCACTATTTCCTTTTCAAGTTCCAGCCGCTGTATTTTGGTCAACTGCTTGGAATCGTTGAGAAATGAATGTTTGTAGTCACGCGGCAGGATAACCGCAGCCGCAACCACCGGTCCGGCCAGGCAGCCTCTTCCCACCTCATCCAGGCCGGCTTCGATCGCTTCTATATTGTAAAAAGGCTTAAGCATTAATCTTCGAGGATATTGGCCATGAATGTGCTTTTGGTACCGATAGCTACAAGCAGGAAAAGCACTGCCCAATAAAGATATATTCTGTAAAAATCCTTGACATCCCGCGACAGCATATCACGCGATTTGACTTTTTCGAGCTGGTCTATCTGTTTAAACACCGTTTCCAGTCCCGAATTGTCCGTAGCACGAAAATACTTCCCGTTACCCAAACCTGCAATATTTTGAAGCTGTCCTTCATCGATTAATGCAGTGCTCGCGGTGCTGTCCGAGCGTGGCGCCTTTTTCAGCCGGCCTACTGAAATCGTGTACACTTTTACGCCAAACGCATTGGCAAGCTGGGCAGAAGTGGTCGGATCGAGGTTTCCGGAAGTATTATCGCCGTCACTGATCAGGATCGCCACCTTACTTTCACCTGGCATTTCCCGCATCCTGTTTACTGCCACCGCCAAAGCACTGCCGATCGCGGTTCCGGCTGTGGGGATCATTTTAGGACTTATTTCATCCAGAAAACCATAGAGAAGTTCATAGTCGGTCGTGAGCGGACAAAGGGAAACAGCCTCTCCTGCAAATATGATGAGCCCAATCCGGTCCTGTAACCTGCCTTTGATGAAGTTGCGCGCTACCTTCTTGGCCGCTTCCAGACGGTTTGGATTAAGATCTTTTTCCATCATTGAATCGGAAATATCCAGCAGGAGCATGATATCAATTCCTTCTGAATACTGATCTGTACGCTCCGTAACAACCTGCGGGCGCGCGAGGGCTATGAAAATGAAAGCAACTGCGAGCCCCACGCAAAGTGGCTGCACAAAGCGCAGTAATGTCAGCAAATTAGCAGGGCCGCTTACCGGTGTGTAGGTGATCGTAAGCCGCTGTTTGTGATTTCGATGCAATGCATTCCGTAGCCAGAAAAGGATCGGAATGAATGGGATCAGATACAAAAAGTAGGGATACACCCACTCGTACGACTTGAACATGTCGTAAGTAAACCAGCGAAGCGATAACCATGCATCCATTTTTTGATCAGCTGACGGGACTATCCAGTATAAATTTCCTTTTACTACGATAAAGACGCGTCGCACCTGTTTTTAAAACTTCCAGGTATACCTCCATATTTTTGGACTTACCCTGGCCCCCATACACAATTCCGTCCATGTTCCTCAATGCGTCGGCAAGTGCATCATCGGGCATATTATCCATTATTTCGCGGGTTGTATAAGTTGCAAAAGGCTTTTTCTCCAATCTTTCAAGATAGTTTTTCCAAACGATTATCGCTTTCTCCGCATCCTTGATATTGTTTTTTTCCCGAGCATTGCGCATTAGCCTGTTGAATGACCTTACGTATTCCAAATGCCGCCTCTGCAACTTGATCAGCTGCCACTGCTTGTAAATATCCTGTCCAAAAACCCAGTAAATGCTACCCGAGACGCCAATAACCAGCGCGACAGTACCAATCAGAATGGAGAAGTTGAACTGGCTGCTCAATGGGAGCAGGTCGGTTTCCGGCCTTAGAAGCGGCTTTTCAGTCGATTTAACCAAATTGCTGCTGATCAGGAATACGGAATCAGGAGTTGTGAAAACAGAAGTGCAGTCTTTGCTCCCGAACACAAAAACCGGAAGGCGGAGTGTTTGCTTAGGTGTTACGTCGAAAGATATCAGCTGGTAAACCGAGCTGTCGAGGGTTCCTTTTTCGTCTGTGTTGGATACGAAAATCTTCTTCGATATGATTTCAAATGGTGAGAAGTTGTACGATGAATCAGGGAAGAAAATTTCGGTACCTGGCTTGTGACGCACACTTAGCGCAAAATAAACGGGCTTTCCTACTTCAATGCTGTCTGTCAGGAAAACGCCGGAAGGTTTTATTTTCTGCGCCGATGCGTTGGCATATAAAAAGAGGATCAGCAATAAACTGCTGCTCATCTTTTTTAAAAAAAATAAAGAAAACACTCTTCCCATTCGATTACTGCGACGCACTGCTTTTGGTATAACGCCTTACTTTAAACATATGGATAAGCGCAGGTACATAATCTTCCTGTGTGTTAATGGAGATATAGTCGGCGCGGTTCTGGTGACACAGTCTCCTCAACTCCGAACTTCTCTGATCAAAGCGGCTTGACATATCTTCCCGGTATTGTTTCGAAGATGTGTTTACCCAAACTGTACTTTGCGTTTCTGCATCATACAATGGGATAATGCCTAACCCAGGCAGATTGATTTCACGTGAATCGTATAAATGGATTACGATCAGATCGTGCTTTCGGGCAAGTGCTTTGAGGTTATGGTGGTAATTGCTGTCGATAAAATCGGAAATCAGAAAGATCAGGCTGCGCCTTTTAAGAACATTCAGCGTAACCAGGATCGCTTCACCAATGTTGGTCCTGGTAGATTCAGGCACCAGTTTGTAAAGCTCGGAGATCACCGTGTACCCGTGCTTCATTCCATCGGAAGGGCGGATATACCTTTCGTTACGATCAGAAAAACAAAGCAGGCCCACGCGCGTTGCTTCCTGTATCGCCGACAATGCCAAAACCCCGCATATCTCCTTCGCAATATCTATTTTAAGCCTCTTTGCCTCTCCCACGTGCTGCGACGCACTTACGTCGAGCATGAAAAAGGCTGTTTGCTCTTTATCTTCCTTAAATATCTTGATAAATGTTCCGTGGCCTTTTGCCGATGTGTTCCAATCGATCGCCCGCACGTCGTCGCCGTACTGGTACAACCGCAGGTCATCGAATTCCAGACCGGAGCCTTTAAAAACGGAGTGAAAGTTGCCGTGACGCTCGCTGGTTACAGCTTTGCGCATGCGGATTTCATATTTCCGCAGCTTTCCCAAAAACTGTTCAAACATAAGTTTTGCAAAAAAATTATCACCTTTGTCACCAGTCCTATCTAAACAAAGATAGGAATTTTGATAGTGATGCTGCTTTTAGCCATGAATATACCAATGCGGTTCGCTTCTTTCATATTGTTTGTCCTAATGCTGTGCGGCTGCTCCGAGGAGGAGAAACCACCGCAAAATACATTGTCGGAAGAAAAGATGGCCGCTATCCTCACCGACATTCATGTAGCCGAGTCGCGGGTGAACCGCCTCAACCTCCGCTCGCTGGATTCTTCCCTGATGATCTTTAACCACCTGAAGGCCGACATATGGAAGAGACACAAGGTGGATACGCTGACATATTCCAAGAGTTATACTTACTATATGTCCCACCCGCAGCTCATGACACGCATTTACGAAAAAGTGAACAAGAAAATTGAGATTAGGGAGAAAAATAACAATATTAAGCTCTGAGTCTTTATTCTTCTGTGAATCACCCATTTAACTAAACACAACTCTATCCTGTGAATAATTGTATTGTAGTAATCCCAACCTACAACGAGATTGAAAATGTTGAAGCAATCATCCGGAAAGTATTCAGCCTCGGGCATCCTTTTGACCTGCTGATCATTGACGACGGTTCACCGGACGGTACTGCTGATGTGGTTAAGAAATTAATGAATGAATTTGCGGGCCTGCATATGGTAGAGCGCAAAGGCAAGCTTGGATTGGGAACTGCATACATTCACGGCTTTAAATGGGCACTCGAAAAAGGGTACGAATACATTTTCGAGATGGACGCCGATTTCTCCCACCCGCCGGAAGATCTGATCAAACTATACAAAGCTTGCGCAATGGAGGGTCACGATGTAGCAATCGGATCGCGGTACATTACAGGGGTAAATGTCGTTAACTGGCCAATTAACAGGGTATTAATGTCGTACTTCGCAGGTACCTATGTTAGAATGATCACCGGAATGAAGATCATGGACCCTACTGCGGGCTTTATTTGCTATACCGCGAAAGTACTGCGCGCGATCAATCTCGATAATATAAGGTTCATCGGCTACGCATTCCAGATTGAAATGAAATTCAATTCCTGGAAATATGGATTTGATATCGTGGAGGTACCTATCATTTTTACAGACCGAACTAAAGGCGCTTCCAAGATGTCGAGAGGGATATTTAAAGAGGCTGTCCTTGGAGTGATCAGCCTCAAAATCAATAGCTACTTCAAAAGGTACATTGTCAAGCATTAAGCTCCGAAATCGCGAGCCAGCTCATTAGTCCGGTTGATATTTCCAATGCGCTTTCGTCGATATCGAAAGTCGGAGTGTGCACACCCGAAATGATTCCACGCGCTTCATTGCGTGTACCAAGCCGGTAAAAGCACGAATCGACCACCTGTGAGTAGAATGCAAAATCTTCTCCCGCCATCCATAGGTCAAGATCAATCACGTTTTCGGCACCCACGTACCCCGTAGCGGCAGTGCGCACGCGGCGGGTAAGCTCGGGATGGTTTTTAAGGAATGGATACCCTTTCACTATCTCAAAATTGCAGCTTCCACCCATTGCTTCGGCGATGTTTTCAGCCATTTTCTTCATTCTCCGCAATCCGTCTTCACGCCATTCTTCATCCATACAGCGCCACGTTCCCTGGATAGTTACTTCGTCAGGTATAACATTCGTTACACCATCTGCGATAAAGCGGCCAAATGACAATACAGCAGGATTGGCCGGATTTCTGTTGCGACTGATGATCTGCTGCAATGCGACGATGATATGCGACGACATTAAAACGGGATCGATCAGCTGGTGAGGCGCAGCAGCGTGCCCGCCTTTTCCTTTTACTGTCAGATACAGCTCATCGGTACTCGCCATATACATTCCTTCCCTGAAACCAATTTTACCCACGGGAATATTAGGAGCTACGTGCTGCCCGACCATACTGGCTGGTTTCGGATTTTCAAGCACTCCCTCTTTGATCATCAGCGAAGCTCCGCCTGGCGCTTTTTCCTCAGCAGGCTGGAAAACAAGCTTTACAGTTCCTTCAAAATCACCTCTGATCTGGTTCAAAATCCGCGCGGTGCCAAGTAGTGAAGATGTATGTACATCGTGGCCGCAGGCGTGCATTACCCCAGGGACTGTTGATTTATAAGGTACTTCATTCGCTTCAAAAATCGGTAACGCGTCCATATCCGCGCGCAGGCCCACTACTTTTTTTTCCGGGTTTCTTCCTTCTATAATTGCCACCACGCCTGTACCAGCTATTCCCTCTTCCGGCTGCAAGCCCAATGCAGTCAGCTCGGCAGCAATGTACTTGGCCGTTTTAAACTCTTCAAAAGACAATTCCGGATTGCTGTGCAGGTGCCGGCGATGAGCAATAATATCTGCTGACTGTTCTTTGGCAAGCGTTTTGATTTTTTCCAGAAGCTGAGACATAGGAACGCGGATCTTACTTTTTAATGACGGTATTTGGTTACAAATCGTCCAAAGTTAAGGATAAATAGATTGCGGTGCTGATCCTGCAAGACAACTCTGTTGCCCTTCCTTTTGGTAAGAAGGCGGTTAACATTGAACGTTGTATGAAGAAAAAGGGTAATTTTGACCAGACATGAATTAATCAGCACAGCACGAAATGAATCAAAAGGAGTTTTTAGAATCGTTGGTTTGTCCGCTTACAGGAACCCCGTTAACCATATCAGAAGATCAGAAAACATTGACCAGCCAGGACGGCACAGTGTACGAAGTAGGCGACACCGGGATTGTCAATATGCTATATCCCAAAGAACTGCTTCCTGAGGATGCACGCGAGCAATACCTTTACGACCAGGCATTTCTTCGCTATGACAAGGGCGTTTCGTGGGTTTTTGAAACTTTAAACCATTCTGACGAGGCTGCTACCAGAAAATTCTTCATTGATTTAATGGAATTGAAGCCGGGCATGAAAGCGCTGGAAGTGGGCGCAGGAACAGGCAAAGATTCCGCATTGATTCTTGACAGGGTCCGTCCGGGCGGAACTGCTGTGTTGTCCGACCTTTCTCCGAATATGTTGAAACTGGCACAGGAGAAACTTAATACAGAAGACGTAAACGCGCATTACTTTCTTGGAAACGGCTCTTACCTTCCTTTTCCTGACAATACCTTCGATGCTGTTTTTCACTTTGGCGGCATCAATACATTCTCCGAGAGAAAAAAGGCTTTCGAGGAACTGACCCGCGTAGTAAGGCCGGGCGGAAAAGTAGTAGTCGGCGACGAAAGCATTGCTCCCTGGCTGAGAAACACCCCGACTTATGCGACGCTCCTTAAAGCAAATCCGCTTTTCAGGGCTGAGGTACCGCTGGAAGACCTTCCTGCCAACATTGAGAATTTCAAGCTGCATTATGTTTTTGGCAATGCATTTTATGTAATGGAATTCAAAGTGACCGCAACTGCACCGGAAGTAGATATAGACCTTCCGATTCCCGGCAAAGATTTCGTCGATAACTGGCGGATCAGAGCTGAAAAGGCAGTGGACTGATTTTCACTTCTTTCATTTTAAATATTACACACCAAGAATATTAAGCATTCCATGTGGGTTAAAAAAGGAGTTATTTACAAACCTGACGCGAGCATGCCACATAGTTTGTCGCACGCACAGGTTCCATTTGCATATAAACACAAAGACTTTCTTCGCATTTACTTTTCGACCCGCGATGCAAGTACACAATCGCGGCCGACTTTTATAGATGTGGATTACGACGATCCCAAAAAGATCCTGTACGTTCACGATAAGCCCATTCTGGAACTCGGCGGACCGGGGGAATACGACGAAACCGGCGCAATGCCCGCATGGTTTGTAGACCGCCCGAATGGCGATATCTGGCTTTACTACACGGGCTGGAACCGCACGCATAATTCTTACCGGCTTTCAATGGGACTTGCAGAGAGTCACGATGGTGGTTTGACTTTCAAGAAGAAGTTTGTCGGCCCTATTATGGATCGCAGCATTCAAAACCCGTTGTGGGCTGCCCAGCCTTCGGTCATGATCGACGACGATGGTACCTGGCGGATGTGGTACATTTCCGGGCACAAGTGCGAATGGATCCACGGTTACCCTGAACCTTACTACCGCGCCCAATCTGCTACTTCCAAAGACGGTATTCACTGGGAAATCAGCGACATTCCAACGCTTGATTTTGATGATTTTCTGCACGCGGTAGGTCGGCCGAGCGTTTTCAAGGAAGATGGTATTTACAAAATGTATTACTCATACCGTCATTCCCGGGATTACCGCACGGATCGTAATCAGAGTTACCGGCTGGGCTATGCAGAATCTGCCGACGGAACAACCTGGGAGCGGAAAGACCATCTGGTAGGAATTGCGAAATCAGACAATCCGGAGGATTTCGATTATCAGATGATCGATTACGCCAATTTTTACCAGCACAACGGCAAACGTTACCTGCTGTATAATGGAAACGGCTTTGGTGCGGCGGGATTTGCTTATGCGGTCTGGGAGGATTAATCTCCTGAAAAAGACTGATCTAAGTCACTTCTGCATTGCCAAAAGAATAATAATTTTGAGCGATCATTATTACTTAAACTTCACACAAGCAATCAGAAAATGAGTACACTTCAAGAACAGTTCAACAGAGACGGTTATGTGCTTTTAAGAGATTACCTCGACAAAGACATTATCAATACAATATATACAGACGCGCGGAAAATCTTTGCGACGCAGATCAAGCATGTTACCGGCAGGTCGGTCGATATAGACGATCGTGATGGATTTGAGAACGCGATGTTTGAATTTTTTGAGAAAGATTTCAATGCATTTGTTAACACAGGCAAAACGGTACAGCATACATTTTCGCTGCATCGCCTTGGTGTTGATCCTTTGATCGAAAACCTTTTGAAAGAAGTTGGTTTGTCTAATCCAATCATCGGCGCACGTGCTGCAATGCAGTTTAACAGCCGGTTTTTGTCAAAAGATGGTAGCAAGCACTGGAAACTGGATGCGCATCAGGACTGGCGCACAGGTCAGGGATCTCTGGACAGTACTGTAATCTGGTTCCCGATGGTTGACGCCGGCGCGGATATCGGTGCATTGCAGGTGATTCCAGGCAGCCACACAACCGGTCTGAGAGCATCTTCAACTTCCGGTTACCAAGGCGGAATTACTGCCGAGTTGAAAGACGAGGATTTTGTCCAGACTGAGTTCAAAGTAGGTGATATCTTGATTTTCTCTGCGTTTTTGATCCACCAATCAGGAAATAACATTACTAACAACATTCGCTGGTCTGTTCAGCTGCGGTACAACAATCTCGACGAACCTACATTCATCGAGCGCGGCTACCCGATGGCGTACATTTATAAACCGGAAACAGAACTGGTAACACCTGACTTCCCAAGTGTGGAGCAGTTGAAAGGGGTTTTTAGTTAAACCTAAAAATCATAATGAAATTCACACACTACTTTTTATTTACAAGAGAACGACCGGACAGAAAGGATATCAGAATGGAGTGGATTGAACAAGCTTTCCATTTTCCACTGAAAGAAGATATTCAAGCTGACGGTCGCATTCGCAGATGGGCCAAGATTGAGGAGAACCAAAAATTTTTGCGCCTTGTTTTGCTGGAAGACGGCATTACTGTACATAATGCTTTTTTTGATCGCTCGTTTAAGCCGGAAGATTGATATGGATATAAGATATTTTCAGGACACAGATACGCTATTGCTGGTCTTCAATCAGAATGAGGTCGTTTCAACAGATGATTTAAATGAAAACATGCTTGTTGACCTTGATGAAAATGGAAATCCAGTCTCTCTGACTATCGAGCATGCTACAAGTGTTACGAATGTCAATGGTTTGTCTTTCCATCAGATCAATGGTGATACGGTGAGAGAGCTTGTTGCTATTTAGTTTGGTTAATGAAAGTATCAGTCTGCGTTCCGACATATAATCACGAGAAGTACATTGTACAGATGCTCGAAGGGGCTTTCATGCAACAAACTGATTTTGACTTTGAAATTGTAATCGGCGATGATGCGTCTACGGATCTTACGCAAGATATTATCAGAGATTATGAAAAGAGAAAGCCCGGCAAAATCCGGGCTTTTCTGCATTCTGAGAACCAGGGCCCAAGCGAGCCGCGGGAATTTGCCGGTCGCAATAATGTGCTGCAACTGGTTAAAGCCTGCAAAGGCGAATATGTGGCCATGTGCGAAGGCGATGATTACTGGACAGACCCGCTGAAATTGCAGAAGCAGGTCGACTTCCTGGATAAAAACCCCGATTTCAGCGTGTGTCACCATAATATGCGCGTTGTTTACGAAGATGGATCTCCTGAACATTTGTTTAATAAGCCCGATCAGAAATTAATTTCGGGTATTGAAGATATCCTGGAAGACAAATGGTTTTTTGCCACAGCAAGCTGGTTGTACCGGAATCCTTTCCAAGATCATGATTTTGCTGAATGGCACTCGAAAGCCGCTGCAGGTGACTGGGCTTTAATGATACAGCTTGCCGCAAGAGGCAAAATCGGTTACCTGCCGGATGTAATGGGGGTATACAGAAAGCATAGTGCGGGGCTGAGCAATGTTCACGCACATACAAATATTCCTTTTTTGCAAAACAGAAAGGAAATGTTTGAAAACGTAGACAAGTGGCTGGACTACAAGTATCACGATGTTGTCTCAAAAACCATAGCAAGCTACGAGGCCAAGCTAGCAATACGCTGAAAATTGGCAGTTCGAATTAATAATCTTTAATTTGTACTGTTTTCAACTACTGACTTTTATGAAGCTAAGCGTCGTAATACCAGCATATAATGAGGAGGAATCCATTACACACACGCTGGTATCTCTTTACAATACATTAAATAAATACAATATCCCTCACGAAATATGCGTGACCAACGATAATTCCAAAGACGGAACGTTGCGGGTATTGGACGAGCTTTCACTTCAAATTCCCACACTGGTTTACTACACCAACCCGGGTCCAAATGGTTTTGGCTATGCGGTAAGATATGGATTGGAACGTTTTAAAGGAGATTGTGTAGCCGTTTTCATGGCCGATATGTCCGACGATCCCGAAGATCTTGTTAAATATTATAACAAAATGGTGGAAGGCGATTACGATTGCGTATTCGGCTCCCGCTGGGACAAAGGCGGAAAGGTGATTGACTACCCGGCACTGAAAAAAGTGATCAACCGCGTTGCTAACTTCATTGTTCGCATTGTAATGGGGATCAAGTACAATGATACCACGAATGCATTCAAGCTGTATAAACGGGAAACCATCGAGGGTATCAAACCTTTTTTAGCTCCTCACTTCAATCTCACCATTGAACTTCCGCTGAAAGCAATGGTGCGTGGCTTTAATTATGCGGTTGTACCAAACAGCTGGACCAACCGTAAATACGGCGAATCGAAGCTGAAAATAAAGGAAATGGGCAGCAGGTACTTCTTCATACTGATGTACTGCCTCATTGAAAAGTACTTCTCGCAGGGAGATTTCATGAAAAAAACAACTGCGCCAAAGAAAGAAGTTAGCCGCTGAGGAACAGCCGCTGAGAAACAGCTGCTGGCCATTTGCAGAAATGCTACTTGATCCAATCCTGAATGAATGTGACCTTATGTGCGATGTAGGAAATGCCAAGCCCCCAGATAATCGCACTTAGCGACATCCACATGAATATGGAGTGTTTCGGGACGCGGAATGCTACTGCAAGGATCGGCCCGAAAAGGGGCGTAAACAATGGCGGGGTTAGAAAAGCGATACCGATGATGCCAAAACGTTTCCAGATATTGACTGCAATGCGGTTGGTGCGGGTAAACTTTTTAGGCTTCGACTTTCTTCGCTTTTTAATAAATGCCTGAATCCCTCCTCCGATATACGTCAATATCAGAACAGTGAACATCATCCCGATTGCGGAGCAGATTGCTGTTTCTATCCAGGTTAATTTCAGGATTACACCCGTGATCGGACCGCCGAAGAATTTGAGTGTACTGGCAAGTGCAACAGATAAGTATTTGAGAAGGGTGGTTTTCATTTATACTTTCACCTGGATCATATCAGAAGCAAAACGCCTGGTTGCTTCATTGGTTTCAACATAGTCAGAATAGGAAGGGTTACCGATGAAAGCTATTTTGGCCAGGCTTTCGGTAATTACGTCCGAAATATCCAGAAATCCTATCCGGTCGTGCAGGAATGCATCCACAGCTATTTCGTTTGCGGCATTGACGATACAGGCTGCATTTCCGCCTTTTTCCAAAACTTCATAAGCGATCGCGAGATTCCTGAAAGTTTCCAGGTCGGGCTTTTCGAATGTTAGTGAAGGATAATTAACAAAATTGAATCTTGGAAAATCTGATTTCAGGCGATTAGGATAATCCAATGCATACTGAATGGGAAGCTTCATGTCCGGCAAGCCCATTTGTGCTTTGATACTGCCATCTTCAAACTGCACCAGCGAATGAATGATACTTTGCGGATGCACGATCACGTCAATCTGAGAAGCCTGCAAGTCAAACAGCCATTTTGCTTCGATCACTTCAAGCCCCTTATTCATCAAGGTAGCCGAATCAATGGTAATCTTTGCACCCATACTCCAGTTGGGGTGTTTCAATGCCTGCGCCTTGGTTACCTCCGCCAAAAACGCACGGTCCTTTCCTCTGAACGGGCCGCCGGATGCAGTCAGAATAATCTTTTCGATCGCATTGTTTTCCTCTCCCGCAAGACATTGAAATATAGCAGAGTGCTCTGAATCAACAGGGTATATACTTACATGATGTTCTCTGGCCAAAGCTGTGATGAGCTCACCGGCCACAACCAGCGTTTCTTTGTTCGCCAATGCAATTGTCTTCCCGGCTTTGATCGCGTGAATAGTAGGCAGCAGTCCCGAGTAGCCGACCATTGCGGTAAGAACGATGTCCACATTATCACTTTCGACTACGGAAACCAACGCTTCTTCACCCTGATATACCTTTACCGGAAATGGGGCCAGTGCTGTTTTTACCTTGTCAAACTGATCTCCATTACAAATTACCACCTCGGAAGGCAGGAATTTAACTGCTTGTTCTATCAGCAAATCGGCGTTGTTGCCGGCAGTAAGTACGGATACGGTAAATACCTCAGGATTGGCGCTGATCACATCAAGCGCTTGCGTTCCAATTGATCCGGTTGACCCTAAAATGGCTATTCTCTTCTTCATTCTTTTCTATTTTAAGGTCATCCCCTGTGTCTGAACTTCACCAATTCATCTGCAATCTTTCTGTCGTTGGACAACCGCGGCACTTTATTCTGTCCGCCCAGCTTTCCATTTGCACGCATGAAATCGATAAAGGCATTCTTCGGAAGTGGTACCAGTTGCAGCGTTTTCAGGATACTTCCCTCGATCAGGTCCTTATAGTAAATGTTCAGCTCTGTGAGGCGACGGTCTACATCTGCCACAAACTGCTCCATATTGTTGGGCAAAGTAGCAAACTCAACCAACCATTCATGATAAGGAAGCCCGCCTTCCTGCGGGTTTACCATAGGTGCAACCGTGAATTCGACCACCTCTACCTCTGGATGCCGCTCCATTCCAAATTTAAGCGCCTTTTCAATCTCTTCTCCGATCACGTGCTCGCCAAATGCGGATATAAAATGTTTGATCCTTCCTGTTACCAGGATTTTATATGGGTTTGTAGAAACAAATCGCACCGTATCACCAAGCGAGTAACCCCAAAGTCCTGCATTGTTATTCACGATCATCGCGTAGTTTTTGCCAACTTCCACTTCACCGATTGAATATCTTGGCGGATTTTTGTCAAAAAACTGATCAGCAGGAATAAACTCATAGAAAATGCCGGTATCCAGCAAAAGCAGCAATCCCTCTTCATGCTGCACATCCTGGTAGGCAAAAAAGCCTTCCGAGGCTGGATATAGTTCAATAGAATCGATGGACTTGCCAATGGACTCGAACAATTTTGCACGATAAGGTTCAAAATTCACTCCTCCGTATATAAAGAGAGAGAAGTCCGGAAAAACGTCCTTGATCTTCTTGCCTGTCCGCTCGATAATCCTGTCGAAATACATTTGTACCCAGGGCGGAATCCCGGATATCAGTGACATGGGCTGGTCGATTGTCTCGTCGATGATCTTTTCCAGCTTGGTCTCCCAGTCCTCAATGCAGTTGGTTTCGTAACTGGGCATTTGGTTTCTCCGCAGATAACCCGGAACGTGGTGGTTGGAGATACCTGACAAACGACCTGTCAGTACCCCGCCTGTTTCTGTCAGTACCGGGCTGCCAGACAGGAAAATGAGCTTTTTGTCTAAAAACTGAGATTTCCCGGTTTCAGCAATGTACGTCAAAATGGCATTTCTTGCCGAGTCGATGTGATTGGAAATTGAGTCTCTGGAGATCGGTATATACTTGGTTCCGGAAGTAGTTCCGGAAGTTTTGGCAAAATACAGTGGCTTGCCTGGCCAGAGGATATTGTCTGCTCCCTCTTTGATCTTGCCGATGTAGCCTTTCAGGTCTTCATAATCTGAAACCGGCACGGCCTGTTTGAAGTCTGAATAAGATTGGATATCCCGGAAATGATGGTCTTTCCCGAACTCGGTACCGGCCGCTTTGGCGACTAATTCCTGCCTCCATTTTTCCTGAACCGCAATGCTTTCAGAGATCCATTGCTTCTGCTGCTGAACAATATATCTCGCCAGCGGCTGACTCAAAATTGCTTTGATTCCCATAGTAAAAACAAAGGTACATAGTAATTGTAAATTCTGTCAAAGGGGCTAATTATGACGTATTTTTACCCACTTTGAGGCAACTTCCTAAATTTTTTAAATGCCTTTGTTTGTGGACAATAATCTGTAATTTTGCCAACCTGAAATCAAAGTGAGCGCAAATTTTAACAAATTATATGGGATTGTTTGATTTTTTGACTAGCGATATTGCGATTGATTTAGGTACTGCCAATACTTTGATCATTCATAAAGATACAGTAGTAGTTGACGAGCCTTCTATCATTGCCATGGACAAAACCACGGGCAAAGTTCTGGCGATCGGCCACACGGCCATGCAAATGCATGAGAAGACCAACGAAAATATAAAAACAATCCGCCCACTCAAAGATGGTGTAATTGCAGACTTTACGGCAGCCGAAATGATGATCCGCGGGATGATCAAAATGATCGATACCGGCAGCCGTTTTTTCACGCCTTCACACCGAATGGTAGTTTGTATTCCTTCGGGAATTACGGAAGTTGAAAAACGTGCGGTTAAGGATTCCTGCGAGCATGCAGGTGCCAAGGAAGTTTACATGGTACACGAGCCCATTGCAGCCGCAATCGGTATAGGAATCGACATTACCCAGCCGAACGGTGTAATGATCGTGGACATTGGTGGTGGTACTACCGAAATCGCCGTAATTGCGCTTTCAGGTATTGTCTGCGAGCAGTCTGTACGCATTGCGGGGGACGTTTTTACGCGTGATATCGTCGATTATATGCGCCGTGAGCACAACCTGCTGATCGGAGAACGTTCTGCGGAACTGATTAAAATGGCGATCGGCTCAGCTTCGCCTGAGTTGGAAGTGCCTTTGGATGATTACCAGATCCGCGGGCGCGATTTAATGACGGGTATTCCGAAAGAAATTCGCGTGACGTATAGTGAGATCGCGTATTCTCTTGATAAGTCCATTTCGAAAATCGAGGAGGGCGTTATGAAGGCGCTGGAAATCTCTCCACCTGAGCTTTCAGCTGATATCTTCAAAAACGGTATTTACCTGACAGGCGGCGGGGCTCTGATCCACGGATTAGACAGACGTATCGCGCAGAAGACTAAACTGCCGGTTCACATTGCTGACGATCCTTTAAAGGCGGTGGTAAAAGGTACTGGAGAAGTTCTCAAAAACCTCGAACTCTACAAGCCTGTATTGATTTCTTAGGATCGGCTCGCGCATAGTTTATCAATTTGGCCTCAGGCCCGACGTTCGAAAATTTTATATTTTTGTACATCGTGCGCCGCACAACGTATTCGTGCACCAGGTGATGAACTGCGCGTGAACTTTTTAGCCCATGCTCCAACTTGTTGATTTCGTCATTCGAAATCGTTTTTTTCTGGTTTTCGTGCTGCTGGAAGTACTCAGTGTTTGGCTCATCGTGCGCAGCAATACCTATTGGGGAGCTACTTATTTCAATACCTCCAATTACTACGTTGCTAAAACACTTGCGTTTTCTAACTCAGCAAGGGAATTTACCAAACTCGACGAAATCAATGCGGACCTTGCTGCCGAAAATGCCAGGCTGCACGCACTTGTCACAACCCTGAACCAGCAAAAGCCGGTTGACTCTCCTTCCGGCTACATTCCCGATTCCGTATTTGCTTCACGGTATACCTACACAGTTGCCAAGGTGGTTGACAATGAAACCAACAAGCAGAACAATGTACTGACGATCGATAAAGGTACTGCGCACGGGATCAAGCCTGGTATGGGGGTTATTTCTGCTACTGGTGTTGTGGGCAAAGTCAGGTTCTGCTCTGAGCAATATTCCGTTATTACTTCGATCCTGCATTCGCAATTCATGGTTTCCAGCAAATTGGTTCGCAGCAAAGAGATAGGCTATGCCAAATGGCCAGGTAAAGACCCCAACTTCATTGATCTGATTGACGTATCCAAGTACACGAAAATCTTCAAGGGTGACTCGGCTGTTACTTCTGACCAGAACTCGGTCTTCCCTCCGGGCATTATGGTCGGCAAAGTGGAGAATGTGAGCGTGCACCCTAATCAGACCTTTTACAATATCATTTTAAGGCTCTCTACAGACTTCCGGAACCTCTCGTACGTTTATGTGGTACAAAATCAACAACTTGGGGAGCAGGAAAATCTGAAAGAACGTACTATTGAAAAACGATGAGTTTAAGAGAAGCCATACAATATTCGCTGATGATCCTGCTGTATCTGTTCCTGCAGATCTTCTTCATGCGCAATATGGTTTTGTTCAATTATGCATTCTGCTTTATCTATATCGCCGGCGTTTTGCTGCTGCCTGCGGACATTGACAGGATGTATTTGCTGCTGATTGCATTCGGTATCGGCTTTACGGTCGATGTTTTTTCAAATACTTTTGGCATGCACGCCTCCGCTACAGTCCTGATCGCCTACATCCGTCCTTTCCTGATCCACTTCCAAATGAAGTCAAGGGGAGCTGAACGGGCCGAGGTCGGAATCCGCACCCAGGGCTTTGGCGCATTCATTTCCTATGTGTTCCCACTTGTTCTGCTACATCATTCTGTGCTCTTTTTAATGGAGATCAATCATTTTGGAATGATCCTTTACACCCTGATCCGCATTGGTGCCAGCACGCTCTTAACTACTCTCCTCATTATATTACTGGAACTTTTTTCTAAACGCTGAATATGCCAATTTGGCACAATCCTGATTTTGGCTCGGAATTTGATGTAGCTACATTAATTGTACGATGAGCAAAAAGGCAGTTTTCGAAAATGGTGAGTTCTGTCTTTTTCTAATTTTATCGTGAAGCAGTGGCTGTTAAATAGCTTCAACGAGCCATTTGTCAAAAATAATTTGTACCGTTTGGAGCTGTTATTAATCTTTGTAAATTCAGCATTCCTATGTTAGTTGCCATGTCAGAAACGCTCACGACTAATGGATACACGGATGATCTTCGTTATGAAGTATTTAACCGCGAATTCATGCCTCATATCGACTCCATGTATAACTTCGCCTTTCGCCTTACCATGGATGAAGACGATGCAAATGACCTGGTTCAGGATACATACTTAAAAGCTTTCCGGTTTATTTCTTCGTTTGAACAAGGTACAAATGCCAAAGCTTGGTTATTTAGGATCCTTAAAAATAGCTTCATAAACGACTACCGTAAAAAGAGCAAAGAACCTTCAAAAGTCGATTACCAGGAAGTTGAAACCACATACAATTCAGAAGAAGCTTCTGATACTACGTACACAGTGGATCTTCGCGCAGATGCAGTTCAGGAGCTGATTGGAGACGAAGTGGCCAATGCATTGAACGCACTTCCGGTCGATTTCCGTACGGTAATTATCCTTTGTGATATCGAAGGCTTCACGTACGAGGAAATGGCCAAGATACTTGATATTCCTATTGGCACTGTACGTTCAAGGTTGCACCGCGCGCGTAACCTTTTGAAAGAAAAATTAAAGAGTTATGCAAGTTCAATGGGATATGATTCGTAGGTTGTGAAACTTTTTTTGCAACCTATTCGGTTATAGGGTACAACAGAAACTTATTCCATTATTCTTTTCATTTTAAGTAATGAATGCATCTCCAACGACGCCTTCTGTGACAGAAGCTGCGCAAAACAAAGTCATGAAGCACACGTGTGAGCATCGCGCTCAGTGTATGAAGGTCATTCAGGCAATCCTGGATGATGAGGCGACCGAAGCTGAAAAAGACCATTTTCGCGAAAATATGGATACATGCATTCCCTGCATCGAAGCATATCGTCTGGAAAAATGCATCAAAGATTCGCTCAACCACAAAATAGAGAAGAAGCCCTGCCCCGAAAGTATCCTCAATACGATTTTAACTAAAATCAACAGTTAATCTGTTCGTGTGAAAGGTAAGCTCATCATATTTTCTGCCCCTTCCGGTTCTGGAAAAACCACCATTGTCAGACACTTATTAAGTAAGTACAGTAACCAGCTCGCATTTTCTGTCTCTGCTTGCACACGCGAGAAACGGGACCATGAAGTATCGGGAAAAGATTACTACTTCCTCTCATTATCAGACTTTCGTCAGAAAATTGCTGACCAGGAGTTTGCTGAATGGGAAGAAGTGTACGCGGGCAATTATTACGGTACATTAAAATCAGAAATCCAGCGACTTTGGGCTGAGGGCAAACACGTTATTTTTGATGTAGACGTAAAGGGCGGCTTAAAGCTTAAAGAAGCTTACGGAGATCAGGCTCTTGCGGTGTTCGTAAAAGTTACCTCCGAAAAGGAAATTCAGCGCCGGTTGGCCGGACGAGGCACAGAGTCGGCCGATACGCTCGCAACCAGGCTTGCAAAAGTTCGCTACGAGCAAAGCTTTGAGCATGAATTTGACGAAGTGCTGGTTAATAATGAGCTCAATGTAGCCCTTGAAAATGCAGAAAAACTGGTAGAACGTTTTCTTGCATCTTAACTTCACTGCATGAAAATCGGTCTATTTTTCGGGTCTTTCAATCCCATTCATATAGGGCATTTGATCATTGCCAACTCCATGCAGGCAACCACAGACCTGGAACAAATCTGGTTTGTCGTCAGTCCGCAAAATCCATTTAAAAAGAACAGTAGTTTACTACACGAATTCGACCGCTTTGATCTGGTTGAGCGCGCTATTTCTGACAATCCTGCATTCCGGGCCAGTGATGTCGAGTTCCACATGCCCAAGCCAAGTTATACCATTGATACACTGATCCGTATTCAGGAAAAATTTCCTCAGCACGAATTCAGGCTGATCATGGGGGAAGACAATCTGGCGCAGTTCCCTAATTGGAAAAATTACGAACAGATACTTGAATATACAGGCTTGTACGTATATCCGAGGCCCGGTTCAAAGCCACACGCTTTCGCCAACCACAAGGCGGTAAGGTTTGTTGAAGCGCCTTTGCTGGATATTTCAGCCACATTCATCCGGTCTGCGATAAAGAAGGGGATATCGATCAAATACCTCGTGCCGGAGCCTGTAGAGCAGCTGATTAAGATCAGGAAGTTCTACCAATAATTACAATGGCCGGCTCTGGTAAGTAATCTCTGACAGAAGCCCGACTGCATTAAATTTCAGAATCACTTTCTCTGCGTTCGAAGGCGACTGGATATTTTCGCATTGCGGGCCTTTCTCCAAAAAATAGACATAGAATTTCTGGTTCCGCTCTCCAAGCTGGTGAATATCAGGGCGGCCGAGTATCTTGGTAATATCATCAGCAAATTTCCCTTTCAGTTCTTCCTGCACAGCTTTAAAATCCTTTTTAAGCACTCCGCGAATATCCTCACATCCACCCCGATCAGAACGCCATTTTTTAAGATCCAACACACCCAGTTTGTCCGGCGCAGAGCCGCATGCATTCAATACCACAAATAGTATCAGAATATAAAATTTGTCCGCAAATTTCATTTTAGACAATTGCTTTCGTTAAGTTTAAATTGATCCACGAAGCTACCTTATACTTCTCAATACATGAAATTAACAGCATTGTTTTTGGCTTTGTTTTCGATTGCTGTCGCAACAAATGCACAAGTGGCGCCGGTTGACGGAACGGATTGTGCAAAGCTGTTTTTTAATGCATTACAGGAGAAAGATGCAGCCGCATTGGATCAATTACTTACTGCAGACTTTACGGTGATCAGCTTCAATGGACAGCAAATCAGCAGAGAGCAATTGAAACAGGCAATAAGCGAAGGTTTGCTCGTCATTGAATCCGGCATGCTCTCCGGTACCGGCACCCGTAATTACCGCGATGTAGCCGTAGTTACCGGTTTGTGGAGCGTGCGCGCAAGGTTACAGAACAGCAGCTTCCAGGGTGATCTGAGTTACATGACAGTGTGTGTCAGAGCTGGTGGCAGATGGCAGGTTTCTGCTGTGCAGCTTACCCCGGTGAACTAGATAGGAATGCAGTCAAACAAAAAAAGGAGCCCTTGAAGGCTCCTTTTTCATATATGTTTCCTTTGATCTACACATTCATCAAAGACTCACGACGGCGCATTTTACCAGCCGGGATCCCGAACATCATTTTGAAACGACGGCAGAAATAGGCTGTGTCTTTGTAACCTACATCAGAACCAATCGCACGAATGCTTTTCTTGGATGTACGAAGCAGGTCTACCGCTTTTTCCATTCTTTGGTACTCGATGTAATCCTGTGGGTTAATACCTGTCAGCATCTTGAAATACTGTCCTACATAATCCTCAGAGACATTTGCCACATTGGCCAGCACTTTATTGGAAAGATCGCCGCCCAGGTTGTCTTTGATATAGGCAAAAATGTCAATCAGACGCGGATCTTTGAAATAGGTACTGTTTGTAACCAGCTGCTCAACAAACAGCTTGTTTTTAAGAATGTAGCGAATAATTTCAATTACTACTTCTTCTGTCTTTATCTTGATGATACGACCCTTTCCAGGTGTATCGAGCATATCTTCTGTCAGGATCTGGTTGATTGTAGCCGCGATCTGATCGTCTCTTTTGATCAAAAACGGAGGTACGTCGAGTGAAGTGAAAAAGTTGACAGTATCGAAAACCTTTGCTTCAAAAGAAATCAAGCCGAAAGAGTTAGGAAGCTTTCCGATCAATGCAGGATCGTGACCAGCGTCGATGTAGTTGTCACGATTGGTCATGAACTCCTCGTTCGATACAGTTTTGGCTGTCTGAGTATTCCCGTAAGTCACAGTAGCGTGTTTTCCACCAGGAATGAAAAGCATGTCACCTTCTTCCACCTTCTGCGACTCCTCAGAGCCAAAAGAAACTTCTCCGTCGTACAGAATCGTAAGTGAGTTCTGAACATCGTAGAAATTCTTAATTGTAATAGGCTGCAAAATCCGTATATGACGGGCTTTCACGAATTTTACCCCTAAAGATTCAATAATCTTATTATAATCTTCCATACTTTATATGTTTAAGGGTCCTTTCGACCGTAACTTTCAATTTTTGTACAAATCTAATAAATTGTACAAAACTAATACAAGTATAGATTGACAAAAAACTGAAAAAAAATGATATTTTGATATCATTTAAATCCAACATTTAGAACAAAAAGGAATTCGTTGTTCTAAATCAGCTTATTTCAACAGTTCCCTGGCTATCACCAGTTTTTGTATTTCAGAGGTACCTTCATAAATCTGCGTAATTTTCGCATCGCGCATCAGCCGCTCTACGTGATATTCTCTGACATATCCATAGCCTCCGTGTATCTGAACCGCTTCTGTCGTAACCCACATTGCAACATCCGACGCGTACAGTTTTGCCATCGCCGCCGCCTGCACGTAATCCTTACCCT
The DNA here is from genome assembly GCF_001424405.1 of Dyadobacter sp. Leaf189. Taxonomy (GTDB): domain Bacteria; phylum Bacteroidota; class Bacteroidia; order Cytophagales; family Spirosomataceae; genus Dyadobacter. Next base: position 24,133 of record NZ_LMPS01000001.1, on the reverse strand, counting down.
CGTCTTTCACCAGCGCGGCTTTATAGACCAATAACCGAGCAGCTTCCACTTTCGTGGCCATTTCAGACAGTTTAAACTGAATTGCCTGGTGATCGCTGATCGGCTTCCCGAATGTTTTGCGCTCTTTGGAATATTTCAAGGAGAGATCCAATGCGCCCGCAGCTATTCCCAGCGCCTGGGCAGCGATACCTATCCTGCCTCCATTCAAAACATTCATCGCGAATTTGAATCCAAGTCCGTCTTCCCCTATCCTGTTCTCTTTGGGCACAATTACATCCGAAAACATCAAAGTATGTGTATCCGATGCCCTTATCCCCATCTTATCTTCCTTCTTACCAACTGCAAATCCACTCCAATCCTTCTCTACCAAAAACGCATTGATCCCGTGGTGCCTCTTTTCGGCGTCAGTTTGGGCAATAACAATGCACACATCTGAGGTCTTGCCGCTGGTAATCCAGTTTTTGGTACCATTCAACAGATAATGTGTTCCCTGATCAATGGCGGTTGTGTGCTGAGAAGTAGCGTCAGAACCAGCTTCCGGCTCCGATAAACAGAACGCACCGATTATTTCGCCTGTGGCAAGCCGCGTCAGGTATTTTTGTTTCAACTCTTCGCTGCCATATTTTTCAAGTCCCCAGCAGACCAGAGAATTATTGACGGACATAATAACGCCAGCAGACGCATCAATCCTGGAAATCTCCTCCATTGCCAGCACGTAAGAGAGCGTATCCATTCCGCTGCCGCCATATTCCGGCGCTACCATCATTCCAAGAAATCCAAGCTGGCCCATTTTGTGGAGCAGGGCGGGATCAAATTTCTCATTGATATCACGCTCGATGACGCTGGGCTGCAATTCAGTATTGGCAAAATCCCGTGCAGCCTCGCGCACCGATTCATGCTCTTCGCTCAGATTAAAATCCATTCCGTTTAATAATGTGGTTGTCGACTTATTGAACGTTGATTGAAATAATGATCATTATCAAAAATAATTTTTTGCCGAACAGCAGACAAGCATACTATTCCATTGGATTAAATCTTTGATATTAGCTACTCATTATCAGTAAACTTGTTTTAAGTTTGCGGCTTGATTACGTCAGATTGCAGATGCCGATTCTTACCATTTTTTACATTAAGCTCCTCATTAATCTTGGGTTAACGCTCGGAATAATTTGGGCAGTTACCAGGTCCGATCTTTTCTCGCGTTGGCAGTCAGGGAATGATAAATTAGTTTTTGGACTGGGGTTTTTACTTCTCCGGCTCATTCCGTACATCGGGATATTCCTGATAGTCAACGAAGATCCCCGGGGAGATATTCCTTTTTTCTTTTACAAAGCAGAAGCCGCAAAAGCAGGCGGTTTCGTTTATCGCGATTTCTGGTCCTACCACGCGCCACTTTACGCTTATATCATCAGCTTGCCTGTCTGGATCTGGCACAATGCACGCGCGATCGTACTTTTTATGGTTTTAATGGAGTCCGGAATTCTTTGGCTTACTTATAAAACTTACAAGGAACGATCTTCAAAAGCATTACAGCTCGCTATCATTTACTACCTGTTGCCCGCGGGCTTTATGTACATTTTGGTTGACGGACAGGAGGAAGTGTGGTTCTGGGGCGCAGCGCTGCTGCTGTGGCGCTATACGCTCAAACGTACTGACAATTATGAAGTGGGACTAGGTATACTCTACGCCATTTTCCTGTTGACAATCAAAGTTACATTCATTTTCCTGCTGCCTGCTATTTTGGTTTTGGTTAAAAAGCCTGTGAAAATGCTGCTGGTTATGGCTGCTATCGGCTTGCCGGCAGTAGGCTTCCTTTACTGGCAGATCGGCGATTTGTTCCTGATGCCGATCCGACATACAGAACAGTTGATGACGCCCAACCTCTTTTCAATCGGAAGACCGTTTATCGAGCTGATCGTTCCGATTGACGAGAAAAACTCTGGGATGATCAACTGGTTTGGCTTGCTCTTCACCGTTTTTGTACCGGTTTACATGGCCTTCAAATCGCGGCACCGGCACATCAATGAGGTACTCCCAGGTATTTTCGTTGCCTGTTTTGTTTGCATGATGATTTTCCAGGCCAGCGCAATGGGCGCTTATCTGATCGCTTATTTAATGGCTGTTTTATTTGAGATTATTGATATCCGCAAAACTTTCCATGTGGTGGTTTTGCTGCTGCTGAACTGGCTGACAGTCGTGCAACCCTTTGTTTGGGTATATATCAAACAGCCTGCATATACTTCTCTGGGCATGTTCAGCGACTTATCATACCTGTTTGAATACATTCTTGAAATACTGAATGTGCTCTGCTTCCTCTGGATTTTGCGGGAAACATATCGCAAGATTGTTCCTTCCAAAAACACGGTACTGGCATGAGTATAATCCTCGCCAAACTAGGCATCAGCCTACTCTGCGTCCTTTTTGTATGTATCCTGCTGTTTTTCAAAACCAGGATACAGCAGTGGCTCGAATCGAAATCTGCAAGAGCTACTCTTCTGGTCAGCTGGCTTTTACTGCGCTTGATTCCTTTCCTGGTCATTTACATTGCAGCAGGTATGGAGCCCACTTCCGATGTAAACGGATTTTGGGACGAAGCGAGCAAGGCTTCACTGGGCCAGGTTGTATATCGTGACTTCTGGTCGCCGTACTCGCCGCTGTATGCTTACTTTTTAGGTATCTGGTTGAAAATCTGGTTCAATGCGAAGATGATCGTGTTTACAATGGCAGTAATGGATGGAGTTGCATTACTGGCCAGCTACCATTTTTTCAGACCTTTTTTCACAAAGGGAAAATTCCTGTTTCTCGCTATCATTTACCTGCTGCTGCCAGGTTCGCTTGTACTATGTGTAATCGGTGCACAGGAAGATGTCTGGATGTGGTTGTTCGTCATACTTGCCTACCTCGTCCGCGAGCGTACATTACGCGTTGAATGGTATGCAGTTATTCTGGCGATCGGGCTTCTCACTACCAAGGCAATTTTCGTATTAATACTAATACCGCTTTTTCTTCTTGAAAAAGAGAAGATGCGCATGCTAATTCCGATGGCGATTATCGGAGTTATCTCCCTCGGGATCTTATATCCGCTGGTTGGCTGGGAATTTATGCAGCCGCTCGATGAAGCAAAAACGCTTCGCGCACCTAACATTCCTGCCATTATCAACCCCTGGTTTAATAACGAAATCGGTGTCGGGGAGAAATTCTGGAATTGGATCGGGCTTGCTTTGTCTGTCGGACTAGCTACCTTTTCAGCCTGGCGAATGCGTCATTTTGACTTCCGGATCATGCTGTCAAGAGTCTGGATCGTCTTGTATGCGACTATGATGATCGTGCAGCAAAGTGCGTATAGCAACTACATTTTCCTCTTCCTCTTACCGCTCGTTTTTGTTACCATTAATTGGAAAAACAAAACGCAGCTGGCGATCTTCTTTATTTATAACATACTGTGCGTCGTACACCCTTCTTTCTGGTGGCGGCTCGGTATGCCGTGCTATATGACGCCGGGAGATACATTTGCCTCTTCACAATTGCTGATAGACTATTCCATGCAGGTCTGCATTGTATTCATGACGGGCTACTTAATCTGGCTGGCATTTCCAAAAAGCAACGAAGCTCCGCCGAAATCGACGATTTACGGTAGTATATAAAACAAGAAAGGCGCTCATGAACGAGCGCCTTTCTTGTTTCAAACTAACTAAGTCTATTCGATTGTGTCAAAACCGCAGTAAGGTACAAGCACATCCGGCACCTTCACAGTCCCGTCTGCCTGCTGGTTGTTTTCCAGCAATGCAGCCAAAATACGGGGCAATGCCAGCGCAGATCCATTCAGTGTATGAAGCAGCTGCGTCTTCTTATCAGCGCCTTTGAAACGCAATTTCAGCCTGTTTGCCTGGTAAGTCTCGAAGTTGGACACAGAACTGCATTCCAACCACCGCTCCTGCCCGGCTGACCATACTTCGAAGTCGTAAGTAAGTGCAGATGTGAAGCCCATATCCCCGCCGCAAAGTCGCAGGATCCGGTACGGAAGTCCAAGCTTGCCAAGCAGGCTTTTCACATGTGCAACCATTTCGTCCAGCGCCTTGTATGATTCCTCCGGCTTGTTGATCTGCACGATTTCCACCTTATCAAACTGGTGCAGGCGGTTCAACCCGCGCACATGCGCACCCCAGCTTCCGGCTTCACGACGAAAACAGGGCGTATATGCTACGTTTTTAACGGGCAGTTCACTTTCAGCAACAATTACGTCACGGTATAAGTTGGTCACAGGCACTTCGGCAGTCGGGATCAGGTACAGATCGTCCGCGGCATCATGGTACATTTGGTCTTCTTTATCCGGCAACTGGCCCGTTGCAAAACCCGAATCTGCATTCACTACGATCGGAGGCTGCACTTCTGTGTAACCTGCTTTTCCAGCTTCATCCAGGAAGAAAGCGATCATAGCCCGCTGCAAACGCGCTGCCTTTCCTTTATACACCGGAAAACCGGCACCAGTAATTTTATTGCCAAGTTCAAAATCAATAATCGGAGCCTGGCTCTTGCCCAATTTCTTGATCAGCTCCCAATGCGGCAATGCACTCTGATGCAGCGAAGGTTTGATACCTTCCTCCAAAACAGTCACATTGTCCTCAGCAGTTCTTCCCTCAGGCACACTCTCGTGAGGTAGGTTAGGCAGCTTTACCAGCTCTTCAAGCAGCGATTTTTCAACTTGCTTGTGCTCCTCGTCGAGTGCCCTGGATTTCTCTTTTAAAGTCGCTGTAACAGCTTTCGCTTCTTCCGCTTCGGCCGACTTTCCTGCTTTCATCAGCGCACCGATTTCGCGGGCCTGATTGTTGGACGCGGCCAGAGTTTCATCCAGCTCCTGCTGGATTTCCCGCCGTTTTTTGTCAAGATCAAGTATTCTTTCTACCGCCTGCTCTGCATCTTTAAAATGCTTTTTTGTAAGCCCGGCAATAGTAAGTTCCCTGTTTTCGCGTATGAAGTTGGTTTGTAACATTTCAGGTTAAATATCTTTCTTATGGTGCAGTGAAAATATCCTTCATTGCATCCTCGTAATAAAATAATCTTTCATTAAGTACATTCAGCGCTTCGGCCTTGTATTTCGAATGAATCAATAAAGAAAGATTGTGTTCAGACGCTCCGTACGAAATCATTCGTATTGGTATATGTTTCAGAGCATCAAGCACTTTCAATGCAATACCTTCTTTATCGGCACTGAAATTACCTACAATGCAAATGATGTTCTGATCTACATCGTGTTCTTCCAGATCAGCGAACTCCCGAAGTTCAGCAGTGATTTTATCCAGATTCTCCGAGTTATCAATTGTTACCGAAACAGACACTTCCGAGGTAGTGATCATATCTACGGGCGTCTTGTATTTTTCAAATACTTCAAACACCCTGCGAAGGAATCCGTAAGCATTCAGCATACGGGTCGAGTGAATGTAAATTGCCGTGATATTATCTTTCGCGGCAATCGCTTTAATCTCTCTGTCCGAAGTTTGATTGGCGATCAATGTACCAGGGGCTTCCGGCTGCATTGTATTTTTCAGACGAACCGGAACTCCTCTCAGTTTAGCCGGTGTAATGGTACTTGGATGTAAGATTTTAGCTCCGAAGTACGCCAGTTCAGCGGCTTCTTCAAAAGTCAGCTCGCGAATCGGGAATGTGCGTTTTACAATCCTGGGATCATTATTATGCATTCCGTCAATGTCAGTCCAGATCTGGATTTCATCAGCGCGGATCGCACCCCCAATCAGTGAAGCAGTATAATCCGAGCCTCCCCTTTTCAGGTTATCAACTTCCTCCCTCGGGTTTCTGCATATAAATCCTTGTGTGATAATGGTAGCTTTATCAGGGTACTGGTTCAGGATCGTTACCAGCTTATCTTCAATCACCGAAAGCTCAGGTTCTCCATCGGCATCAATGCGCATGAAATCAAGCGCCGAAAGCAGTACCGAGTTATCGCCTTTCTCTTCAAGGTACGCCTGGAACATTTTGGTACTTAGTATCTCCCCTTCCGCAACCAGTTCCTTATCCTGTTTGATCGTGAATGGCTTTATTCCCACAAGCGATTTAATGTAGCCAAACTCCGTATCCACAATCTCCTGTCCCTTTTGCAGCGACTCAGGTGTAGAATAAAGCTCTTTTACAAAAAGTGCATAATGCGTTTTAAGGTCGTCGATCAACACAGCCGCTTTGGCATCATCAAATGATTTTACAGCCTCACCGATCGCGATCAATGCGTTAGTCGAGCCTGATAGCGCAGACAGAACAACGATTTTCCGATTAGAATCACTTTTGAGGAGTTCGCGGATGGAATGCATACGCTCAGGCATGCCTACCGACGTACCGCCAAATTTCCAGACTTGCATAATGTAATGATTGAATGATTAAATTTTGAATGACTGATATAGGTCACGAATTGTTCAGAGGTGATTCTCAATTCATAACGAGATCTTAATCGTTAGAAGTTGTATCCCTGTGCTACCTGCGCATAAAGTCCCAGCATTTTAATAGCAGTCATCGCAGCTTCGTCCCCTTTATTTCCATGAACGCCACCCGCACGGTCCAAAGCCTGCTCCATGGTATTTGGCGTCAGCACACCGAAGATCACCGGCTTGTCTGTTTTGAGACTTACATTGGTAATTCCCTGAGCTACCGCGTGATTGATGTAATCGTTGTGTTTCGTTTCACCCTGAATAACAACTCCCAACGCGATTACTGCGTCTACATTCGGACGCTGGGCAAACCATTGCGAAGCCAATGTAAGCTCGAAGCTTCCGGGAACATTGCCACGCTCAATGTTTTCAGGAGCGGCACCATACTGGATTAATGTCTGATATGCTCCTTCAAACAGTTTCTCTGTCACTTCCGAATTCCATTCTGCTACAACGATCGCGAACCGCTTTGAGGTGATATCAGGTAGCCCCTCGGTATTAAACACACTTAAATTCTTATCTGCGCTGGACATTGCTTTATAGTCTAATCGTGGATTGTTCGATAAAATGAATAAAAAAAGGATAAAACCACGTCGGCTTTATCCTCTTTCAGAACAGAATGGTTAACCATTATTTGCCGACCTGTCCTTCTAATAACCCCATGTATTTCTTGGCATTTACCACTTCCGTCGAAAGCGGGAAATCCTCAACCACACGTTTATAGGAAGCAACTGCATCAGCTGCCTTTCCAGCTTTTTCCTGAGCCAAAGCAAGCTTCATCAGGTATACTGGTGTAAAATATTCGTTTTTCTCGTAATCAGCAGCTTTCTGGTAATAAGAGATTGCCTCAGCAGCCTGATTTTTCTCCATGTAAGCATCTCCGATCAACGACTGAGCACGGGCATGAATGAGCAAGTCAGAAGAGCTGAAAGATTTCAGGTGATCGATTGCTTCATCGTATTTGCCTTGTTTAAGCAATGCAACACCGGCGTAGAAATTAGCAAGATTACTTGCGTCGGTACCTTTGTAGCTATCAGCAATGGAAAGCAAACCTTCATTTCCTCCGCTTCCGTTCAACGCTTTTTGCAATGAATCCGCTTCGAAATCGTACACAACACTTGCTAATGCATTTTGAGCTGTTCCCTCCTGGCTGTCAATGTAAAAGCGATAGCCGGCGAATGCAACGATTGCAACCAGTATCGCTCCTCCAATCCCTAAAACAACTTTGCGGTTCTTGATGAAAAAAGCTTCGGCCTTGTTAATCTGACCAGCTAATGCTTCCGGAGTTTCGATAATTTCAATCCCCGGTTCACCCGCGTTTTTCTTGCTCATATCAATTAATTCAATTTTGGAGTGCAAAGTTATGAAAACTTTATTAAGTCAAAACAAGTTGTAGCACAATTCTTTGTATTCCGCTGGCGCTGTTCTTCAATATTATTTATAGCTATAATGAAGTTTGCATTTCACAATCCGTTTGTTGTTCTGAATAAAACAAAAAGCGTGAAGGCTGTTTACCTCCACGCTTTTCCTTATCTGAGTTTCTTAAAATTATCAGACGTATAACGGGAATTGTTTCATCCAATTATTTACTTCGTCTTTAACAGAAGCGATTTTTGAGTCATTATCGTGATTAACAAGCACGGTATCAACGAGATCAACAATCCGCTCCATATCTCCTTCAATCAATCCGCGTGTTGTCATTGCAGCTGTTCCTACACGGATCCCTGAGGTTACCATCGGAGATTTATCATCAAACGGTACCATGTTTTTATTGATAGTGATATCCGCTTTGATCAACGTGTTTTCTGCCAGCTTACCTGTCAACCCCGAATCCACGCCATTCTTTGTACGAAGATCGATCAGCATCAGGTGATTATCTGTACCTCCTGAGATGATGCGGTAGCCTTTTTCTACAAATGCTTTGGCCATTGCCTGCGCATTGCGTGCAACCTGCGTTGCGTAGTTATAGTAACCTTCGCTCAATGCTTCTCCAAATGCAACTGCTTTTGCAGCAATGATATGTTCCAATGGACCGCCTTGTGTACCCGGGAACACACCTGAATCCAGCAGGGACGACATTGTTCTTAATTGTCCTTTTTGTGTTTTAATGCCAAACGGATTCTCAAAATCATTCCGCATCATAATTACTCCACCTCTTGGTCCGCGCAATGTTTTGTGCGTGGTAGTAGTTACAATGTGGCAATGGTCGAAAGGATCTTTCAAAAGTCCCTTTGCGATAAGACCAGCCGGGTGGGAAATGTCTGCCATCAGAATAGCACCTACCTGATCAGCGATTGCTCTCAAACGCTCGTAATCCCAGTCACGGCTGTATGCAGATGCGCCGCAGATCAACAGCTTCGGGCGCTCTTTCAATGCAGTTGCTTCTACCTTATCCCAGTCAATCAGACCAGTTTCAGCTTCAACGCCGTAAAATACAGGCTGGAAGTACTTACCTGAAATATTAACAGGCGAACCATGCGTAAGGTGACCACCGTGAGCCAGGTTGAAACCCATGATTTTATCACCTGGATTCAAACAAGCCAAGAACACTGCAGTATTTGCCTGTGCACCTGAATGCGGCTGTACGTTAGCCCAGGTTGCTCCAAACAGTTCTTTTAACCTGTCTATTGCAATTTGTTCAATTTCATCAACTACTTCGCAGCCGCCATAGTAGCGCTTGCCAGGTAGTCCTTCTGCATATTTGTTAGTCAATACACTACCGGAAGCTTCCATAACCTGACGGGAAGTGAAGTTTTCAGAAGCAATAAGCTCTATACCTGATTCCTGACGGTGCTTTTCCTTGTTGATCAGATCGAAAATGGTAGTGTCACGTTCAACGCTGGTGATGGTAGACATGAATGTATTTTTATGATATGGACTGAAGATGCCGCAAAAATACGAGCATTTCTTTTGTAATAAAATATAACTCCTTACTTTATGTTTCCGGTGATTTAAGAGGTTGCGGTACTAGTCACTATTAAATCTAAATCAGTAATTTTGAGAATGGAAGTTGTTTTTAAATTATTTTAAGAATATCAACTTTGTGTCGTATTTTTGCGGCGAATATTGCTGTGTGGTCGAACACTCGCGCTATATTGCAGGATATTTCTCTCTCGATCTATTCAAACTCTTAATAATAAATCCAAGTAAGTATGAGCCAACAAACGGTAAGTCCGCAGACAATACTGATGCAAGCTTCAAACAACGGAAAAGGTACAAACGGCACCATTGGGCAGCCCATTACCTACGAAAAAATTCCAACCCAGATATTTGCTGATTCTAAAGAAGCTTCCTACGCAGTTGCCAAGGAAATTGCTGATTTGATTCGCCAAAAGCAAAAAGAAGGTAAGCCTTGCGTGCTGGGACTTGCCACCGGATCTTCTCCCAAAACAGTTTATGCGCTTCTTGTAAAAATGCATAAGGAAGAAGGATTGAGCTTTAAAAACGTGATTTCTTTTAACCTCGACGAATACTATCAAATGGAGCCTGATTCCATTTATAGCTATCACAGGTTCATGAAAGAGCAGTTGTTTGACCATGTTGATATCGCAAAAGAAAATTACTTCCTACCGGATGGTACCGTTCCCGCTGCTTTGCTGCGCGACTACTGTACTTCTTACGAAAACAAAATCAATGCAGTAGGCGGACTGGACTTCCAGCTACTTGGTATCGGTGGAAACGGGCACATTGGTTTTAATGAGCCAGGATCTCTTATCAATTCACGTACAAGACTGATTACACTCGATCATTCAACCCGGGTAGCTGCTGGAATGGAATTCGGCGGATTGCATAATGTTCCCCGCAAAGCAATTACGCTGGGTGTAGCTCCTATATTAAATGCAAGAAGAATTGTACTGCTTGCATGGGGTGAGAGAAAAGCTTCGGTAATCCGCGGAGCTGTGGAAGGTCCCGTAACTGAACTGAACCCGGCTTCCTACTTGCAGGCGCACCCGGACGTTTCTTTTGTATTGGATGAAAGTGCCGCTTCCGAGCTGACCAGAATTAAAACACCTTGGGCTGTTGATTCTGTGATCTGGGATAATAAAATGATCAAAAAGGCTGTAACACATTTGTCTAAAGTGCTTTGCAAGCCGATCTTGAAACTTACAGATAAAGATTACAATGACAATGGTATGAGCGATTTGCTTGCCCAGTATGGTGCGGCTTATGAGATCAATATCAATGTATTTAATCAATTGCAGCATACTATTACCGGCTGGCCCGGAGGCAAGCCCAATGCAGACGATACCTACCGTCCGGAAAGGGCGCAGCCTACTAAAAAGCGTGTTCTGATTTTCAGCCCGCACCCTGATGACGACATTATTTCAATGGGTGGTACCTTCCAGCGGCTTGTTGACCAGGGTCACGAAGTACACGTTGCCTACCAGACTTCCGGTAACATCGCGGTTGCAGATGACGAGGCGCTCCGCTTTATTGATTTCGTAGTGGATTTTAATAAAGGTTTTGGAATTGATAGTCCGGATGCAAACAAGCTTTTCCTCGAAGCCAAAGAGTTTTTGAAACATACAAAAGACAGCGAGATTGATACACCTGAGATCCGCAAGGTAAAAGGATTACTTAGAAGGGGCGAAGCCAAAGCAACCTGCCGTTTTGTTGGGATTCCAACAAGCCAGGCTCACTTCCTGGATATGCCATTTTACGAAACAGGTACCGTTCAGAAGAAACCGATCGGTGAAGAAGATATCAAGATCATTGAAAACCTGATCGAAGAAATCAAGCCGCACCAGATATATGCTGCCGGCGACTTTGCCGATCCGCACGGAACGCATAAGGTTTGCTGGGATGCGATCGAAGCTGCATTACAGCGCTCGAAGCATAAGAATTTCATGAAAGACTGCTGGGTTTGGCTATATCGTGGCGCTTGGGCAGAGTGGGATATTTATGAGATCGAAATGGCAGTTCCGATGAGTCCTGACCAGGTTTTGAAAAAACGCCAGGGTATTTTCAAACACCAGTCTCAAAAAGATGGTGTTGTATTTCAGGGAGAAGATTCGCGCGAGTTCTGGCAGAGAGCCGAAGAAAGAAACCGGGGAACAGCGCACTTGTACGATTCACTCGGTCTCGCTGAATATGAAGCAATGGAAGCCTTCGTCAGGTGGAAATTCTAAGATAGATTGCAACAAAACAAGCCCGGAATATCCGGGCTTGTTTTGTTTTATAGCAAAATGTAAAAATATCTGTCTACTAACTTATTCTACAACTCCATGTCCATCCACATTCTTTGCGCCATCTTTTCAACCATGTTCATGATTCCTTGAAAAGCGCCAAAAATGATGCACAATGGCAAAATGACCGGAAGGAATATCAGCCATTGCAGAGCCATAGTGAAATTGAATCTTTTAAAAATTGGCGTTTTCATAGTTGGATCGGGTTAATACTCACGAGTTTAGTTTCCCAAGTTATACAAATTAATTCTAGGACACAACGATTTTGGAGCAAAATCAAGAAAATTTCTGAATCTTTTCAATAAATAATGTGATTATTCTTCATTAACATTTCCTCTCAACACTTTCGTTCAAATGCACTCCTCTTTACATTCAAAGAACCGGTTGCGAAAATTTTTGTTTATTTGTTATAGTAAAATAGTCATCCCCCATTCACTATGCCGTCTCCCGACATTATACAACTACTGCCTGATTCTATTGCAAATCAAATTGCGGCGGGGGAGGTTGTGCAACGTCCCGCGTCGGTTGTAAAGGAGCTCCTTGAGAATGCAATTGATGCGCATGCTACCCAGATACAGGTTGTTCTGAGAGAGGCTGGCCGTACTTTGATCCAGATTATAGATAATGGTTCCGGTATGTCCGAGACGGACGCCAGGATGTCATTTGAAAGGCACGCTACGTCTAAAATCAGGAAATCGGAAGATCTGTTTAGTATCCGCACAATGGGTTTCAGAGGCGAGGCACTGGCATCCATTGCGGCAGTTGCACAGGTGGAGCTGCGTACCCGCCAGGAAGGCGACGAACTAGGTACATTGATCCGTATTGACGGTTCCGAGATCAAAGCGCAGGAAAGCATTGCCGCTGTAAAAGGCACAAACCTGTCGGTCAAAAATCTTTTCTTCAATGTTCCGGCGAGACGAAATTTCCTGAAATCCAATTCTGTCGAAATGCGGCACGTTCTCGACGAGTTTCAGCGCGTTGCATTGTCGCACCCAGAGGTAAGTTTTACATTACATCATAACGATACAGAGGTTTTTAACCTACAACCGGCCAAGCTTGTTCGCCGCATTGTAGATATATACGGAAAGAGTTACCGGGAGCAGCTGGCATTCTGCCAGGAAGATACTTCTTACGTAAGTGTCAGAGGCTACATTGGGAAGCCGGAATTCGCACGCAAAACGCGCGGTGAACAGTTTTTCTTTGTCAATGACAGGTATATCAAGCATAGTTACCTGCACCACGCCGTGATCAGCGCATTTGACGGTACTATCCCGGATGGTAGCCACCCATTTTATGTCCTGTTTCTTGAAATAGATCCTTCGCATATCGATATCAATATTCATCCGACAAAAACGGAGATCAAATTTGATGATGAGAAATCGGTTTATGCCATTGTAATGGCTGCTGTTAAAAAGGCAGTCGGGGTTTACAATTTTTCACAATCCATCGATTTTGACGATAATGTAAATTTCTTCAATCAAGGCGCCGGCACAGACCCTGGACTTAGTTTCGTCCCTCGCACCGTAATGCCTGACTGGGCAGCGCAATCCAAAAAAAGTGACAATGGACCTACAAAGTCTAACCTGACTAATTGGAGCAAGCTGTTTGAAGGACTTCAAAATACAGAAGACCGTGGTCGCGAATTGGCTGCGTTTGAAGTAAGTCCGGTTACTGTTTCACGACCAGCCTATCACGAAGAATCAAAGACAGTAGCCAGCAAGATCAATAGAATGGCGTCTGAGGTAATCTCTGCGCCTGAAAGTGATGCAGTGTTATTCCAGCTGCATAACAGATACATTCTGTCCCAGGTTAAAGACGGAATAATGCTGATCGATCAGAAAGCCGCGTACGAACGAATTTTATACGAAAGATATCGTAAGATGCTGATTAACAGAAGCGGTGCATGTCAGCAACTGCTTTTCCCAAAAAGGATCAGGCTGACGCATTCGGATATGCAGCTTGTTAAAGAGACTAAGAAGGAAATCCATAGTCTGGGCTTTGAATTTGACGAGTTTGGGGCCAATGAGCTGATTATTCGTGGAATTCCGGCAGATCTTCCGGAGGAAAGCGAGCAGGATCTTTTCGAGGAGTTGATTGAGCAGTTGAAGCAGAGCTATTCAGATCTTAAATTGAATAAACCTGAAAGTCTCTCCCGCTCGCTCGCACGGCGGTTTTCGGTGCGGTATGCAGTTAAGCTCTCATTTGTAGAAATCCATACATTGATTGATCAGCTGTTTGCTTCCACTGATCCAAACAGAACCCCTGGTGGCGAGGCCATAATTGTCTTGCTGACCATGGATAAGCTGACGAGCATATTTAAAAGCTAGGAACCAAAAAACAGGCACGTCCCTTTCAAGAATAAACGCTGAATTTAGATTAACATGTTAGCCATAACCCCAACGGTAAGAAATTTACTGATTCTGAATATCCTCTTTTATCTGGTTGATACTAGCTTTCTTAATTTAAGTAACAACTTCTCTCTCAGGTCAGTACTTTCGCCTGATTTCATGCCCTACCAATTTGTGACTTACATGTTTTTGCATGGTAGTCTCGGGCATTTGTTCAGCAACATGTTTGGTTTATTCATGTTTGGCCCGCTGCTCGAAAGAATGTGGGGACCGAAGCGGTTCTTATTTTTCTACTTTTTCACGGGAATAGGAGCCGGACTACTTTTCTCCGGAATTGATTATTTTGAGAACACACAGGTACGTCAAGCTGTTGAAATATATACTCAAAATCCTACACCCGACGGACTGGCTGATTTCATGAGTAAATACGCGAAGGGGATTTATGAATCGACACTGAGTTTTTTAAATAAATTTGAGGAGAATCCGACGAATACCAGTTATATTCAGGATAGTATCAATTTTGTCAATGTCTATTACGAACGCCTGATAAATACACCGATGGTGGGTGCATCAGGAGCAATTTTCGGTATCCTGATGGCGTTTGGTTTATTATTTCCAAATACTGAGCTTTTCCTGCTGTTTGTACCATTTCCTATTAAGGCTAAATATTTCGTCGCCTTCTACGGATTGTACGAATTGTATGCAGGTATTCAAAATGCTCAGTCGGACAATGTAGCGCATTTCGCCCATATCGGAGGAATGCTATTTGCATATATTTTACTGCGTTACTGGGGCACGCAAAAATCAAATTTCTATTGAAGATGAGCAATATTGTTGATGACGTAAAACGTGAATTCGCCAAATCCGAGAATGCACTTGTAAAGATTATATTGATAAACACGGCGGTATTTCTTGTTTTACTGCTATCCAAAATCATTCTGACGCTTTCTCAGGCGTCCGGTATATACCTGCTAGTGATAAACTCACTGCAACTGCCGGCTGCTACCAACGAGTTAATATATAAGCCCTGGACGCTCATTACCTATTTCTTTACACACGACGATATATTTCACATTCTGTTCAACATGCTATTCCTGTACTGGTTTGGCAAGCTGGTGGATGAATATTTAGGTGCAAAAAGGGTAATAGCGCTTTATATGCTGGGTGGAATCGCGGGTGGTCTGGTTTACATTGTGCTCTATAATGTTTTGCCTTATTTTCAGGCTCATATAGAAGGTTCTAGAATGCTTGGCGCATCTGCTGCTGCCTTTTCAGTAGCTGTGGGAGCATCGACATTGCTGCCCAATTATACCTTTAATCTGATATTCCTGGGTCCGATTCGAATCAAATTTATTGCATTGTTCTATATCATTTTGTCACTGGCGCAAACGGTAGGTCCTAATGCAGGTGGAAACCTAGCTCATTTAGGAGGTGCATTCGTTGGTTATATATTCATCAAATTACTGCAAAGCGGTACGGATCTTGGAAAGCCTATCTATGCGATTATGTCGGGTTGGTCAAGAATGTTCAGAAAGCGGCCGGCAATGCAGGTGACGTACAGAGAACGTCAGGTGTATCGCAGCACCAGCGTATATTCTTCTTCATCATCGGGTACGATTGAAATGCCTGACCAAATGGAGATTGATAATATCCTTGACAAGATTTCGAAGTCTGGCTATGAAAGCCTGACTAAGGAAGAGAAACAGAAGTTGTTCAAGGCTAGTCAGCAAAAATAATCACACTTAGCAGCTATTTGCTTAATTTCGCATCAGGTTTGCAGACATTTTAGTGCTCAAAATCTGATTTCAATTCCCCACTGTATGCTTATAACTCCTGGCAAATTGTTAGCTAAAATTGATAGTCCGGAAGACTTACGAAAACTGGATATATCACAACTTCCCACAGTCTGCAATGAACTAAGGCAGTTTATAATTGATAATGTTTCGGTTTACGGCGGACATTTTGGTGCTAGTTTGGGAGTAGTTGAGCTAAGTGTTGCTTTGCATTATGTGTTTAATACACCCGATGATCAGATTGTCTGGGATGTTGGTCATCAGGCTTACGGCCATAAAATTCTGACAGGAAGACGAGATACCTTTCATTCAAACAGAACTTATGGTGGTTTATCAGGCTTTCCCAAACGGAAGGAGAGCATTTATGATGCCTTTGGTGTAGGACATTCATCTACGTCCATTTCTTCGGCATTGGGAATGGCTGTCGCTTCTGCTTTGGAAAAGAACTTCGAAAGACAGCATATCGCAGTTATTGGCGATGGCGCTATGACAGCCGGATTGGCATTTGAAGGCATGAACCACGCAGGTGCCACTGACTCCAACCTGCTGATTATCCTGAATGATAATTGCATGGCCATTGACCCAAATGTGGGGGCTTTGAAGGAGTACCTTACAGATATTACCACATCTCAAACCTATAATAAATTTCGCGACGAAGTCTGGAACCTGCTTGGAAAAATGAGCCACTTTGGAAAAAGTGCGCAGGAAATTGTATCCAAGGTAGAGACGGTAATGAAGACAGCGATCTTGCGGCAGAGTAACCTGTTTGAATCATTAGGTCTGAGATATTTCGGTCCCATTGACGGAAATGATATTAGCCACTTAACTGAGGTTCTACACGATTTGAAAAGTATTCCCGGGCCAAAGCTTTTGCATTGTTTAACTGTAAAAGGCAAAGGTTACGGACCTGCAGAAAAAGACCAGACGAAATGGCACGCTCCTGGCATCTTTGATAAGATTACCGGTGAGATACAAAAGAAAACCTATGATACACCACAAGCCCCGAAATACCAGGACGTTTTTGGACATACATTAGTGGAGCTTGCGAAAGAGAACTCAAAGATTGTTGGTGTTACTCCTGCAATGCCTTCCGGATCTTCCTTGAATATTATGATGGAAGCTATGCCGGATCGCGCTTTTGACGTGGGTATAGCTGAGCAACATGCAGTGACCTTTTCTGCTGGAATGGCAACAAGGGGCGACATTGTCTTTTGCAACATTTATTCGACATTCATGCAACGCTCGTATGATCAGGTAGTGCATGATGTTTGCATTCAGGAATTGCCCGTCATTTTTTGCCTTGATCGTGCTGGCCTTGTGGGCGCAGACGGACCTACGCACCACGGCGTTTATGACATTGCGTACATGCGCTGCATACCTAATATGGTCGTGGCATCGCCGATGAATGAGCAAGAACTAAGAAATATGATGTACACTGCTCAGTTAGCATCATTTCAGGCTGGTAAAAATGCTTTGACCATCAGATATCCTCGCGGAGCAGGTGTAATGCCGCAATGGAAAACTCCATTCGAGGAAATAGAGATTGGACGGGGTAGAAAAATAAAAGGCGGATCTGACGCAGCAATTTTGTCATTTGGCCCACTTGGAAACTTTGCAGCAACAGCTTGCTATTTACTCGAAGATCAAGGAATTTCCGCGGCCTTATACGATATGCGTTTTGCCAAACCCCTCGATAAAAAATTGCTTCTTGAAATTTTCTCTTCTTTCGACCGCATTGTAACCCTTGAAGACGGATGCCTGCAAGGTGGATTTGGAAGCGCTGTACTTGAATTTATGAATGATAGTGGTTATTCCTGTCGGGTAAAGCGT
The DNA here is from genome assembly GCF_001424405.1 of Dyadobacter sp. Leaf189. GTDB lineage: Bacteria > Bacteroidota > Bacteroidia > Cytophagales > Spirosomataceae > Dyadobacter. The sequence continues at coordinate 6,542 of NZ_LMPS01000001.1, read as the reverse complement.
TTAGGAATTCCGGATACTATTATAGAGCACGGCGAACCTCACGAGTTGTATCACGAATGTGGCCTTGACACCGCAGGAATAATTAGCTCCGTTAAAGAGTTAATCGGCACGCAAGATGAACTGCGAACATCGGTATACTAAGCAAAAGAAGAGGGTGTCTCAGTTTTAACGAGGCACCCTCTTTCATTTGCTTTTTAAATTGTCTAAAATGAAGATCTATATAGCCATTCAAAAGCAAATATGCTGTTTTTGTACGTGAAAACGATCGAAGACCTTCGATGCCGCTTGAAAAACAACGGCTTACGATAAGTCCCATGTTAGCAGCGATATCCAGTGTCACTTCTCTTACCTTTCCACGAAGGCGCTTAGGGATTTTCCTCAAAACCTCAATGACCGAGTTAGCTTGCGTGCCTTTGATCAAGCCACCAATGAGCCCTTGCGACCTTTCGCTTCCTTATTAGTCACAACTGTATATAGCTCACCATTGGGTAATGAGGTTTAATCAATGCTTAGACATGAACCTGTGTTTTCTGGGAACAAGAGCCACTCAGGGGCATGCTCTCGTTGATCCCAATCCTTAGGGTCCTTGTATTGCTGTTGAAGCTGTTTGCCGTCTAAGTGGAAGTATTTGCCTAGTTGGAGCAACTTACGGTGCTCTTATTAATACATTGTTTTTAAAAAATCAGCGAACTCTTTTGTCATTCGAGTCCCCCATTGCACTACATTCCAGTCCTTGCTGATAATCTAGCCAGTGCCTTTGACATCTCAGCTCCAATGCTTTATACAGGGCGTAACTTCCGGATTTTTAAATGGGAAATCCTAAATATATATCTCAGCAAGAAAGCCCTTAAACTTTAATTTTTGATCTGTGTATTCAGAAGGAGGAAGAATTTTCTCCTCCAGATAGATATGCAAACTAGTTAGGCTTCAACGATTTTGGAAAGCTCGAAATAATCGAAGATACCCTCAGGTAACAGCGAAGCGGACTAGGGCTAAATAGGACTCTTGCAATGCATTCAATATTGATTCATCACAAAACAAATATTTCTTTATCGCTCCCCAAGTTTTGGGCTGATCCTTCGTCAGTGGCTCTGGCCGGGGTTGGCGTACAACCTAGAACGATGTGAACACCAAGCCATAAGCAACAAAAAAAGACCATCTTTAAGGGATGGTCTTTTGAGATGGTATTGTGGCGACCAGGCTACGCGCCCCGCTTACTTTACCAGGTTTGATCCAAGTATCATCGGCGGTTCTGGGCTGGGCGCCCCCGGCTTAGGCAGNTGGTATTGTGGCGACCAGGCTACGCGCCCCGCTTACTTTACCAGGTTTGATCCAAGTATCATCGGCGGTTCTGGGCTGGGCGCCCCCGGCTTAGGCAGCCCCAGCTTAACTTCTCTGTTCCGGGACGCGTAGTCGGGATGGGAAGAGGTAAGCACAAAAAAAGCCCCACATTTCTGCGGGGCTTTTAATTGCTATGGTATTGTGGCGACTACCTACTTTACCAGGTTTGATCCAAGTATCATCGGCGGTTNGCACAAAAAAAGCCCCACATTTCTGCGGGGCTTTTAATTGCTATGGTATTGTGGCGACTACCTACTTTACCAGGTTTGATCCAAGTATCATCGGCGGTTCTGGGCTTAACTTCTCTGTTCGGGATGGGAAGAGGTGAACACCAGGCCAATAGTCACCAACAAGGTCTTTGAGTTAGAAGTTTAGAGTTGATGAGTTGAGAGTCTATGAGTCTTTACTCATTAACTTTGAACTCATGGACTTTTAACTCCATTTCATGTCATATTGGAAGTAGAAGAGATAGGAAAGAAGATTAAATGTGCAAGCTGTTGGGTAATTAGTACTGCTCAGCTGAATGTGTTTCTACACGTATACCTGCAGCCTATCAACGTCGTAGTCTACAACGACCCTTATGTGGAAGATTCATCTTCGGGCTAGTTTCGCACTTAGATGCTTTCAGCGCTTATCTATTCCCCACATAGCTACCCGGCCATGCTACTGGCGTAACAACCGGCTCACCAGCGGTGGGTCCAACCCGGTCCTCTCGTACTAAGGTCAGCCCCCGTCAATCTTCCTACGCCCACCACAGATAGGGACCGAACTGTCTCACGACGTTCTGAACCCAGCTCGCGTGCCACTTTAATCGGCGAACAGCCGAACCCTTGGGACCTTCTCCAGCCCCAGGATGTGACGAGCCGACATCGAGGTGCCAAACCTCCCCGTCGATGTGAGCTCTTGGGGGAGATCAGCCTGTTATCCCCGGCGTACCTTTTATCCTTTGAGCGATGGCCCTTCCATACAGAACCACCGGATCACTATACCCTGGTTTCCCACCTGCTCGACCCGTCGGTCTCGCAGTCAAGCCTGCTTGTACTATTGCACTCCACACACGGTTACCAAGCGTGTTGAGCAGACCTTTGGAAGCCTCCGTTACACTTTTGGAGGCGACCACCCCAGTCAAACTACCCACCATGCACGGTCTCCGACTTAGTCGGATTAGATCCCAGGCCAGCGAAGGGTGGTATTTCAACGTTGGCTCCCCGATGCCTGGCGACACCGGCTCACAGCCTCCCACCTATCCTACACATCCCTGACCCGAAAACAATGCAAAGCTATAGTAAAGGTGCACGGGGTCTTTCCGTCCCGTGGCGGGTAAGCGGCATCTTCACCGCTACTACAATTTCACCGAGCTCACGGCCGAGACAGTGCCCAGATCGTTACACCATTCGTGCAGGTCGGAACTTACCCGACAAGGAATTTCGCTACCTTAGGACCGTTATAGTTACGGCCGCCGTTTACTGGGGCTTCGATTCAATGCTTCTCTTGCGATGACATCCCCTCTTAACCTTCCAGCACCGGGCAGGTGTCAGGCCCTATACGTCAACTTTCGTTTTGGCAGAGCCCTGTGTTTTTGCTAAACAGTCGCCTGGGCCATTTCTCTGCGGCCTCTCATTTCTGAGGAGGCTCCCCTTCTCCCGAAGTTACAGGGTTAATTTGCCGAGTTCCTTAGCCGTGATTCACTCGAGCACCTTAGAATATTCTTCTCGACTACCTGTGTCGGTTTACGGTACGGGCTGCATACAGCTGATGTTTCAAAAGCTTTTCTTGGAAGCGTCTTCGATGATTCGCTTCGCCCGTAGGCTCCGCTCAACGCACTATTCCGTCAGTACGTACCATCCACGATACTCCGTCACTTCTTCACACTGCATGCAGGGGCAGGAATATTAACCTGCTGTCCATCGGAAGTCGCCTGTCGGCTAGTCCTTAGGCCCCGCCTAACCCTCCGTTGATTAGCATAGCGGAGGAATCCTTAGTCTTTCGGTGTGCGGATTTCTCATCCGCATTATCGTTACTTATGCCTACATTTGCTTTTCCCACCAGTCCAGCACAGCTCACGCTGCACCTTCACCCCTGTGGGAATGCTCCCCTACCGATTGTATTACTACTATCGCATAGCTTCGGTAATATGCTTGATGCCCGTTTATTATCGATGCCCGCCCCGCTCGACCAGTGAGCTGTTACGCACTCTTTAAATGTATAGCTGCTTCCAAGCTAACATCCTGGCTGTCTCTGCAGTCGGACCCCCTTAGTTCAACTTAGCATATATTTTGGGACCTTAGCTGATGCTCTGGGTTGTTCCCCTCTCGGACTGGGACCTTAGCACCCCAGCCCTCACTGCCGTGTATATCATGCCCCATTCGGAGTTTGTCAGAATTTGGTAGGATTTGACTCCCCCTAGTCCTATCAGTAGCTCTACCTGAACATGACTCAACCACGACGCTGTTCCTAAAAACATTTCGGGGAGTACGAGCTATTTCTCAGTTTGATTGGCCTTTCACCCCTACCCACAACTCATCCGAAAACTTTTCAACGTTTACCGGTTCGGTCCTCCACGATGTGTTACCAGCGCTTCAACCTGGTCATGGGTAGATCACAAAGTTTCGCGTCTACAGCCACTGACTAATCGCCCTATTCAGACTCGCTTTCGCTTCGGCTCCTGTTCTTTAAACATTAACCTTGCCAGTAACCGTAA